>CAVVMW010000031.1:0-8642 GCA_963749495.1 uncultured bacterium | reverse complement strand
CCTGGCGCTCTCGCTGGGGGCGGCCGGACCGAAAGGCGTTCTCTGCGCCCAGCTCCTCACGTGGATCTTCGCGATGCGCATTATCATGATTTTGACTTCGCTGGTCTCCTATTTCATCACCAGCAAGGTCTTTTCCGCCAAGTACGGCCAGGCGGAGGAGTTCAACCCCGAGAAGCCGTTGACGTGGCTGGTCTGGATTACGTCCGCCATTTCGATTGGGCTGACCTTCGCGGTCAGCAGGCTCATGCTGGGCGACATCAAGGACCCCAGCGGCGCGCCGCAACCGGACCTGTGGTGGGTGCTCTCGATCATCATCTCGTGCGGCACGGCCGCCGGGGCGCTCATCCCCGAGTTCACCAAGTTCTTCACCAGCACCGAGGCGCGCCACGTCCGCGAGATCGTCACCGCCTCCCGCCAGGGCGGCGCTTCGCTCAACATTCTCTCGGGCCTGGTCACCGGGAACTTCTCGGCCTTCTGGGAGGGCCTGCTGATGCTGGTTCTGATGCTCGTTGCCGCCCTGCTGGCCGGCCATCCGGCCCTCCGGAGCCTCATTCCGGTGGACATCTCGTTCGCAGCTCCCATCTTTGCCTTCGGCCTGGTCGCCTTCGGTTTCCTGGGCATGGGGCCGGTCACCATCGCGGTCGACAGCTTCGGCCCGGTCTCCGACAACGCGCAATCGGTTTACGAACTGAGCCAAATCGAGTCGGTCCCGAACGTGGAAAAGGAGATCGAGAGCAAGTTCGGTTTCAAACCCCACTTCGAGAAGGCCAAGCGCAACCTGGAGAAGAACGACGGGGCCGGCAACACCTTCAAGGCCACCGCCAAACCCGTGCTCATCGGCACCGCCGTTGTCGGCGCCACGACGATGATCTTCGGCATTATCCTGATGCTCAACAACAGCATCGCCGCAGGCCAGATCGTTCAGAAGCTGAGCCTGGTTCAGCCGCAGATTGTCCTGGGCTTCCTGATGGGCGGCGCCGTCATCTACTGGTTCACCGGCGCCTCTTGCCAGGCCGTGGTCACCGGCGCCTATCGCGCCGTGGTCTATATCAAAGAAAACATGGACCTCACCGCCAAGGCCGCCTCGATCGAGGACAGCAAAGAGGTCGTGAAGATTTGCACCATCTACGCCCAGAAAGGCATGATCAATATCTTCGTGGCGATCTTCTGCCTCTCGCTGGCCCTGGCCTTTTTCGACTCCTACTTCTTCATCGCCTATTTGATTAGCATCGCCTTCTTCGGCCTCTTCCAGGCGATCTTCATGGCCAACGCCGGCGGGGCCTGGGACAACGCCAAGAAAATCGTCGAGGTCGACCTCCGCCAGAAAGGCACCGACCTCCATGCCGCCACCGTCGTGGGCGACACCGTCGGCGATCCCTTCAAAGACACCTCGTCGGTGGCGATGAACCCGATCATCAAGTTCACCACGCTGTTCGGACTGCTGGCCACGGAGATAGCGGTGGCGATGCAGAAGGAGAACCCGGGCCTCAAGCTGGCCATCGCCATCGTGTTGCTCCTGGTCGCCCTGGTCTTCATCTACCGCTCGTTCTTCGGGATGCGGATTCCGGAGGAGGAGAACCAGCCCAAGGGCGCCGCTGCGACGCCGGCCTCACCCGCCCTGGCAGCCAAGCGGTAAGCCCAGGGGCAACCGTGCCGTCGGGTCGATAGGGTTGGGAGAGCGGCACGCCGCTGCCTCTCCCTCCGAACAGTACAGGCGGTTTCGCCCCACGGCTCGCCAGTCGGCAAGTGCTTGCTTGATGAATTTCATTGGTGCGCTCCAGCCCGTCGCCAGAAACCCACCTGGTCGCAGCAAGCATTAAGCCCAGAATATAAGTTCGCCCCGGGAAGGCCGAATCTTTGAAGACAGTTCCAGACATAGCCAGAAATATTGCGTTGACTGTTAATGGGTTATGCTCCCCCGGAGGAGTTTTATGAAAGATCGCGATGTTGCGCTGCGTATTTATTGTAGGGCTGACAATGAAGAGCCGCTTGGACAGGATAACGAATTGGGACGAGCGTCTGGCTGACGCGAGGTGGCAGGGCCAGGCCCTCGCGCGTGGCTGCGGGATCGGTGCATGGGAGTTGAGGCATTACATCCATCTCACGTTCGGCCTCCGACTTCACGAATGGATCACCCGCAGACGCATGGCTCGGGCGCTTGTCCTCTTTGGGACCGGGGTGGCGGTGAAAGAAATCTCCTGGGCGCTCGGGTACAAACAGGCCTCCCACTTCTCCCGTGAGTTTAAGCGGTTTTACGGCGTCCCGCCGACCCATTCCAGCTTCCCGGCCGCGCCTCCTGACTGGAATGTTTGAGAAGGGGCGCAGTTATCACCGATTCCGATAAAAGATCACCGGTTCAGATACGTCAATTCAATGGAGTTTTGCCAGAGAGGATTTCAAAATGGCGATCGGTAGGCGCAGTGTGACATGGAATACGACCTTCAGTCGAATCACGTGTGGCTTGGAACTGACGAGGCTCCCCGTGTGAAGTGGAGTCTCACTGCCTTGCCGATGTGGTGCCACCGGCCTGCGCGGCAGGCTGGCCCCATGACGGTCTGGCTCCGGCTGCTGTGCATAGCGTGGCTGTTGGGCTCGAACGCCGGGGCCGCGCTCTCGCCCGTGGAACAGTTCAAGCAATTCATTTCCTGTCCTCCTGTCATCAGTAACCTCGTGTTCCGGCAGAAAGTGCCCATGCGCGGCGGGATCAAGCCCCTGGATGGGACCTTCGCGCTTTCCAGGAACTGGGAATATTTCCATGCCCGCTGGCAGACCAACGCCATCCTGTTCCGCCGGCTGAGCGGACCGGATGATGTGACGAACTTCACCGTGGCCAGCCAGTTGGTCTCGTGGTCCGGCCATCAGCACGCCCTGGTCGGACCGCCGGCGTTGTTGACGACTTGGGACGACCGCGACCCGTCCGTGCCTCGCCGCCCAATTTCGTTCCTGTACACCAGCCACTGCGAATTGGACCCGCTACGCGATGTCCTCAACTTGGGCATCATGTACGCCGAAATCGGCAGCGTCCGATGGGACGGCAACCGGTTCGGAACCGAGTGCATGGTGCATAGCGACCGGGTCCTAATCAGCGGCGAGCTGTTCCCGGAGCCCGACGGCCCGCCGCGCGCGCTCACGGTCCACTACGCGTTTCCCCACAGCGCACTCCATTATGTCATCCGTTACGGCTACCACTGCAATGCCCCGCCAGCCATCCCGCCAACGGTCATCACGAGCTTCTGGATCACCAGGGACCCCAAGGGTGCCCAAATTGAGATGGAACTGAACCAATGGCGCATCCTCGATTTCCAGACCGCCGCCACCCCCATGGCAGCCGAGGCCTTCGACGCCGCGCCATTCGCGCAGTCCAACCGCTGGACCGCCCTGGTCTATACCAACGGCGGCTTTTACGAGCGTACGACAAACGGCACCCTCCGGCTGGCCTATGTGTTGCCCACTCCCAGCAAGCCGCCCATCGCCTCCTCGCCAGCGGCGCGCAGGGCCTTTTACGCCTGCTGGGGCGGCCTCAACCTCGCGCTTTTCGCCCTCATGTTGGGGGCGAAGGAAACAAAATCACAAGCAACCTCAACTCAGTCAAAGGACTATCAGGTATGAGATTCAAATTCAACCCCCAAACAGCCCTGCTGGTGGCCGGCCTGCTCGCCGCCAGCTACGCAAGCGCTTGCTACTACGCAACGACCCATTCGGTCGTCTGCGCCCTCGCTAACGACCCGGTGGACACGATCACCTGGCAGACTCCTACAGGGAAATCCAAGCCGGCGGCGCAGACGGTGTACGCGCATTCTAACTGGATCCACACGTGGGATTCCTCAATTGATAACGGGAATCCGTTAGTATACCAAAGCACGGGGGCTGGGGGCTATTACAATCACACCGTTGATGTCTATGTCAGCTACTGCACTGGGGACGCGGACTTTTACGACGTTGCCGGGAACTACATTTATGTGGGCGAGTGGGTGAACGGCAGCACGTCCTCCCACCCCTTCTACAACAACTGGTACGGGACCGTTAGCGGGACAGGGTGCCAATGAAGCTGCGCGTCGGCTGCTTCGGCCGCTGGGCCGCGGCGGGGAAGGCGCGCCTGGGAATGCTGTGGAGGAAATCGCCCGCCTTGCGGAGTTGGAGCGCTGCCAAGCTATTGTTGGCTGCGTTGCCGAGTGCGGAAGGCAATTCGGCCCCAAACTCCTTCTGGAAGGATCTCCTGGCGCTTCTTCCCAAGTGCAGGCTCGGGCCGGATCCAACTCCGTTTGCGGCCGTGCCCGGCGTGATCTCCAAGATTTGGCTGACATCGAATTCATGATCCGCCACGATCGCATTTCGCTTGCCCAGATTGAGGGTGATTTGGCCGAGCCGCCGGGGGAAGCAGCGCTCCGGGCGCTTTGGCCCCGAAGCGTCCCGATTCGGAATCGGGACGGACTCAAGGCGCTTCGTGAGCCAGGGGGGCGCGTCCGAACTCGTGAAGCGCCTGGTGCGGCGCATTTCGCGGCTTTGGCTGTGAAGGGACGGCTTTGTCGGTCACCCGGCGTGCACACGCCGAGGCCAAATGGAATCCTTGACAAAAACGCTGGGGTTTGGTACAAAGAGAGGGATTCGTGGTCCGGGCGCGGTAGGTTAAGGCAGTTTGAAGCATTTGGGAATATGCGGAGCTTGACTTGCAGGCTGGCAGAGGGCCGACGCCGACGACTTGCGTTGGGCCTCCTCGGCGATACGGCGTTCACGCTGGTTGAACTGCTGGTCGTGATCGCGGTGATTGCCATCCTGGCGGCGATGCTGTTGCCGGCGCTGAACCGGGCCCGGTACTCGGCGGAGGCCACCGCCTGCCGCAGCAATATCCACCAGATCATGCTGGGCATGACGGCCTATGTGCATGAGCAGCCCTCGTACCCCGACATGTGGCTGTACGTCGAGGAACTGCAGCCGTTTGTCGGAAGGCTCCCGGAGCCCAATGTTCAGGCTCCGGACGCGTCTCATTACCTCGGGCCAAGGCAGAATGTGTGGGTTTGTCCGGGCTTTAATAGAGTACACGGCGTCGTAGACCCGTACGGCCATGTGCTCGGCGATGGCCCGTTCGTGAGCTATTGCTACAACGACGTTTACGGGGGTATGGAAGCCGAGAATGTTCCAGTGGTCTATTCATCCCTGCCGGCACAGCATCAGGGTCTGGGCGCCGCCGTGCTCCACGACCAGCCGGGTGACGGCGGAGTCTATTTTCGGACTCGCGAAAGCGACATAAGGAACCCAAGCGATATGATGGCGATTGCGGATGCCCCGATCGCCTTCCTGCAGAACGGGCTCCTGCCGCAGCGATTTTTACAGGACGGCTTAGGCTTCTTTGGCGTGCCGGCTATGTACGGGCAGTTCGTGGAGCGCCGTCCGCCTGGGGATCCGGTGGCGGAGGCAAACTGGGGGCGCCACAACGGGCGGTGGCAAGTGGGCCTGTGTGACGGCCACGCCGAGAATCTCCGCGCGGTGGACGTATTCAACCTCGGCAACCGAGCCGTCGAGAGGCGCTGGAACATGGACGACCAGGCGCATCTGACGCATCCGTGGCGTCCGTATCCGTGAATCGGACGGCCCAGGAAAGTGAGCCGGGAACACGATGACCTCAAAAGAGGAGCGCTGGTTCTACAGTTCCGCCGCCTGGCTACTGCTGGTGACGGCGGCGGCTAAACTTTACGCCCTCGGCGGCAGCGCCAGGATCCTGGCGCTCCCGGACAAACTGCTGCACGTGGGCTACCGGCCATTGATGGTGTTCGCTGCGGCGCTCGAAATCGGGGTCGCACTGTATTTG
This sequence comes from uncultured bacterium, assembly GCA_963749495.1. GTDB lineage: Bacteria > Verrucomicrobiota > Verrucomicrobiia > Limisphaerales > UBA8199 > CAVQND01. The sequence continues at coordinate 2,836 of CAVVMW010000031.1, read as the reverse complement.
CTCAGAAGCAGTAATGGGGTGAGGCGCTCCCTGGTTTTGCTGTGGCTGAGCGCCAACTTTCTCTGCTACCACCTGGGAAACTATCTTATGGGGTTTCAAAACTGCCCCTGCCTGGGTAGGTTGACGGACCGGCTGCCGCTGCCGCGTGGGTTGCCGGAGGTGGCTCTGCAAGTGCTGGCGCTGTTCTGGTGGACGCAAAGCCTGGTCCTGTTCTGGCGATTGAGGGGGGCCCAGCAGTGGGCGCGGTTGTTGGGCAACGGCCTTGCCGTGTGCCGCCAGCTTGTCCAAGCGCTGGGCCGGGCGTGCTGAAGTGCCACGCCGGGGCGCGGGCAGCCGCAAAACGTGAAACGGGTCCCCCCCGCTGCGCCGCGCCGAGCGCCGACGGCGCGGCCTCATTCGAGCCTTGGCCAACCGCCCGCGTAAGGACAGAAAAAAACGGGGAAGGGCCGAAAGCCCGTCCCAACCAGCATGAAATTAGTCGAAGCGTCCCTTGCTGGAAGGGGGCACGTATCCGCGACATGCAAGTCGCGGGGCGGGCTCAAAAGCAGCGGAGGCGCGCCGGCGATACAATGAGGAATTAAACGGATCGAACGTACGTCCAGCCGGACAAAGATTCTAATCGTCACCGACAGCCCGGTCCTGCCCTCAGGCCTGGCGGAGACGACGCGGTTGATTTTCGCCAACCTGCTGGCCCAATACCCGGAGCATTATGCGGTACACCAACTGGGCCTGTTCCAGTGCTACGCCGTGACGACGCCGCAATGGCCGGTGTACCCGACCATGACCTTCAAGAACCGCGAAGGCAAACTCGAGTTCGTGCCCGAGGACAAGTACGGCAAGAGAACCTTCGCCCGGTTGCTCCCCAAATTGCAGCCGGACATCGTGTTTGCCTTCGGCGACCCCCAGACGGTCCTGTATGCGTGCTTGCCGCCCCAGAACCGGCGGTACAAATTGGTTCTGTATATCAACTTCGACGGCTTGCCCATGCCGGCCGAATACGGCGCGATCCTGAATCAGGCCGACCTGATCTTCACCAAGAGCGAGTTCTCGATGGAGGTCGCCGCCGGCTGTCTGCCGGAGGGGGCGCGCCACAAGCTCGGCTACCGCTACAGCCCCGCCGACCTTGATCGGTTTGCGCCGGCGCGGCCGGAGGTAAGGGCGGAGATGCGGCGGGACCTGTTCCCGCCTTGGGTGCCACAGAAGGCCTTTGTGCTCGGCTGGATCGGCCGCAACCAGTGGCGGAAGCAGGTCTGGGTCCTGTACAAAGTCCTGCACTACCTGCGCACGGGCCAATACCTCGTGTGTAGAAAGTGCGGTTGGGTGAGCGTCTTCGATTGGGATCCCGCGCGCCAAGCGCACTTGAATGGAACAGGACAAGTTCTGGAATCCCGGCCCGGCTACCGCTACGACGCCTGCGCACATTGCGGCTCCTCGGAAATAGCGCAGGCGGAGCCGCTGGCCGACCTATTCCTTTGGTTCCACATGCCCGAGGAGCCGGAAGAGGCCTGGCCGCTGCGATGCCTCGAGGAGCAGTTCGGCGTGCGCCGGGACCGCAACCTGTTCTACACGCCGGGCCACGGGCTCAAGTCGGCCTTGGCGCCCGAGGACGTGCCCATGCTCTACCGCATCTGGGATTGCTTGCTCTATCTTAGTGGCGGCGAAGGTTTCGGCTTGCCGGCTTGGGAGGCGATGTGCTCGGCCTTGCCCGTCGTCTATACCAACTATTCGGCGCACGGCGAGTTCCTGACTCGCGGCCAGGCGGGCCTGCCGGTGGGCGGCATCCTGCAACCGGAGATGAAGCAGTGTATCTGGCGCATGGTCGCCGACGTGCCACAGGCCATCGAAGCCGTCCGTCGGCTGTACTTTGACCGCAAACTGGCGCAGCAACTTGGAGCAAACGGGCGCACGTTCGTCCAGCAGTTTTCGATCGAAACCCAGGTTGCGGCCTGGCATCGCACCTTCGCGCAACTGGCCCAGCCTCGTGGGCGTGGCGAGAACTCCGTAACCTCAGCGCTCGGAGAACCAGTACAACCAATTCACGAATCGGGCTCCGCCCCTCTGACCACACCGGGCCCACAATATAAGTAGGCTCCGCAAAGGCCGGATCTGTCAACAAAGTTCTCAAAACACGTTGTAAACAAGTCAAGTTTGGCTGCGCTTGCACAAACGCAAAAATGGTCTGAGGCGAAGCCTCGTTAGGATTTCGTGTCCCTCCGCCACAAGCCCTTGGCCGGGGTGGGCGTCTGAGTTGGGCTTCAAACGCCATTGACGTTGGACGCCACGTGCGCGCGACCGTGCCGGCAACAGTCACGCGGACGGGGCGGCCGCGTTCCTGCGCACGCCGGTTACGAGATGCTCAGTTCGCGCTGGATGCCGAACTTCTCGATGCGTTTGCGCAGGGTGGCGCGCGTGATGCCCAACAGCTTGGCGGCGTGAACCTGGTTGCCCTGGGTTTCCTTGAGGGCCTGGATGACCAGTTCGCGTTCGACGGCGGGGATGACCTTGTGCCTGGGGTCGCGCCGCGCCCATTGAAACAACTGGCGCGCCAGCGCCGCGGTGTCGGCTGCCGCCGCCTCGAGGGCCGCCAGCGCCAGGGCGGCCCCGGCCGCCTCGGCGCTCCCCTGCCCGCCGATTTCCCCCGGCAAGTCATTGAGCAGGATGGCGTCGGCCTTGGCCACCACCAAGGCGCGGCGGATGGCGTTTTCCAACTCCCGCACGTTGCCGGGCCAGTGGTACTGTTCGAGGGCCTTGACGGCCCCCGGGGCGATGGACTTGGGCGCGGATTGCTGGCCGCGGGCCAGTTTCTCCAGGAAGTAATTGACCAGCAGCGGGATGT
>CAVVMW010000030.1:0-243781 GCA_963749495.1 uncultured bacterium | reverse complement strand
TGCGGTGAGGGTTTGCTAAGAAAATGTTGGGTATTGCCATGTTTTATGCGTGCCCTGTTGACGAAACTCCGTTAGTCCCCTGGAAAAGCCTCACAGCCCGTGCCAAGTCCTTCTAAATCGTTTGTCCCGTCCAGTCCCGTCCAAACGTCTGGACGTGTGCCAATGCCTGGACGTGTCCAGCCGGACTGCCATCGAGGCGCTCGCCGTTCGAGCGCGGGCCTGGCCGGCCACGTTGCGCCAGAAAGCCGGTGTCGCTTGCTGGCGGCCGTCGCGCACGACCGGGCCAGGTCCTGGCCATCCTCTCAGCGCCGGTCCTGCCCTGGCCGATTGAGCGGAGGGCCTGGACAGTTGCAGCCGGTTCGCATCGAGAGGCACACGGTTCGAGCGCCGGCCTGGCCGGCCAGCTTGCGCCGCAACGCCGGTGGACCGGACTGGCCACTTCGAGCCGGAGCGCATCGAGGCGCACACGTGCTTCGAGCGCGGCGGCCGTCGCGCATGACCGAGCCGGGTCCTGGCCATCCTCTCAGCGCCGGTCCTGCCCTGGCCGATTGAACGGAGGGCCTGGCCGCTTCGAGCCGGAACGCATCGAGGCGCACACGCTTCGAGCGCGGGCCTGGCCGGCCAGCTTGCGCCGCAATGCCGGTGGACCGGACTGGCCACTTCGAGCCGGAGCGCATCGAGGCGCACACGTGCTTCGAGCGCGGGCGGATTCGCTGGCGGCAGTCGCGCACGACCGGGCCAGGTCCTGGCCATCCTCTCAAGGCCGGTCCTGCCCTGGGCGATTGAGCGGAGGGCCTGGCCGCTTCGAGCCGGAACGCATCGAGGCGCACACGCTTCGAGCGCGGGCCTGGCCGGCCAGCTTGCGCCGGAACACCGGTGGCCGGAGCTGGCCGCCGTCGCGCACGGTCGGGCCAGGTCCTGGCCATCCTCGCAACTCTCAGCGCCGGTCCTGCCCTGGGCGACTGAGCGGAGGGCCTGGCCGCTTCGAGCCGGACCGCATCGAGGCGCGGCAACACCATGCTTGGCGCGTTTTCCTTGGTGGGCTTGTGTTTTGCGGTTTTCAGGGCTTCATCCTCAAAACTTGCCGCTTGGTTTGGCCTAGGACGCGTCCGTTTGCCTTGCCCCTGGATAGATGGTGGGATATTTCGCGCTGTTTTGCCCGGCTGCAATCCGCGGTGCACCAGGCCCGGACCATCTCAGCGCCGGTCCTGCCTTGGGCGATTGAGTGGAGGGCCTGGCCGCTTCGAGCCGGAACGCATCGAGGCGCACACGCTTCGAGCGCGGGCCTGGCCGGCCAGCTTGCGCCGCAAGGCCGGTGGACCGGACTGGCCACTTCGAGCCGGAGCGCATCGAGGCGCACACGTGCTTCGAGCGCGGGCGGATTCGCTGGCGACCGTCGCGCACGACCGGGCCGGGTCCTGGCCATCCTCTCAGCGCCGGTCCTGCCCTGGGCGATTGAACGGAGGGCCTGGACAGTTGCAGCCGGACTGCATCGAGCCGCACACGTTTCGAGCGCGGGTCTGGCCGGCCAGCTTGCGCCGCAACGCCGGTGGACCGGATTGGCCACTTCGAGCCGGAGCGCATCGAGGCGCACACGTGCTTCGAGCGCGGGCGGATCTCGCTGGCGGCCATCGCGCACGACCGGGCCAGGTCCTGGCCATCCTCTCAGCGCCGGTCCTGCCCTGGGCGATTGAACGGAGGGCCTGGCCGCTTCGAGCCGGAACGCATCGAGGCGCACACGCTTCGAGCGCGGGCCTGGCCGGCCAGCTTGCGCCGCAACGCCGGTGGACCGGACTGGCCACTTCGAGCCGGAGCGCATCGAGGCGCACACGTGCTTCGAGCGCGGCGGCCGTCGCGCACGACCGGGCCGGGTCCTGGCCATCCTCTCAGCGCCGGTCCTGCCCTGGCCGATTGAACGGAGGGCCTGGACAGTTGCAGCCGGACTGCATCGAGGCGCACACGCTTCGAGCGCGGGCCTGGCCGGCCAGCTTGCGCCGCAACGCCGGTGGACCGGACTGGCCACTTCGAGCCGGAGCGCATCGAGGCGCACACGTGCTTCGAGCGCGGCGGCCGTCGCGCACGACCGAGCCGGGTCCTGGCCATCCTCTCAGCGCCGGTCCTGCCCTGGCCGATTGAACGGAGGGCCTGGCCGCTTCGAGCCGGAACGCATCGAGGCGCACACGCTTCGAGCGCGGGCCTGGCCGGCCAGCTTGCGCCGCAAGGCCGGTGGACCGGACTGGCCACTTCGAGCCGGAGCGCATCGAGGCGCACACGTGCTTCGAGCGCGGGCGGATCTCGCTGGCGACCGTCGCGCACGACCGGGCCGGGTCCTGGCCATCCTCTCAGCGCCGGTCCTGCCCTGGGCGATTGAACGGAGGGCCTGGACAGTTGCAGCCGGACTGCATCGAGCCGCACACGTTTCGAGCGCGGGCCTGGCCGGCCAGCTTGCGCCGCAACGCCGGTGGACCGGATTGGCCACTTCGAGCCGGAGCGCATCGAGGCGCACACGTGCTTCGAGCGCGGGCGGATCTCGCTGGCGGCCATCGCGCACGACCGGGCCAGGTCCTGGCCATCCTCTCAGCGCCGGTCCTGCCCTGGGCGATTGAACGGAGGGCCTGGCCGCTTCGAGCCGGAACGCCTCGAGGCGCACACGCTTCGAGCGCGGGCCTGGCCGGCCAGCTTGCGCCGCAACGCCGGTGGACCGGACTGGCCACTTCGAGCCGGAGCGCATCGAGGCGCACACGTGCTTCGAGCGCGGCGGCCGTCGCGCACGACCGAGCCGGGTCCTGGCCATCCTCTCAGCGCCGGTCCTGCCCTGGCCGATTGAACGGAGGGCCTGGCCGCTTCGAGCCGGAACGCATCGAGGCGCACACGCTTCGAGCGCGGGCCTGGCCGGCCAGCTTGCGCCGCAATGCCGGTGGACCGGACTGGCCACTTCGAGCCGGAGCGCATCGAGGCGCACACGTGCTTCGAGCGCGGGCGGATCTCGCTGGCGGCAGTCGCGCACGACCGGGCCAGGTCCTGGCCATCCTCTCAAGGCCGGTCCTGCCCTGGGCGATTGAGCGGAGGGCCTGGCCGCTTCGAGCCGGAACGCATCGAGGCGCACACGCTTCGAGGGCGGGCCTGGCCGGCCAGCTTGCGCCGGAACACCGGTGGCCGGAGCTGGCCGCCGTCGCGCACGGTCGGGCCAGGTCCTGGCCATCCTCGCAACTCTCAGCGCCGGTCCTGCCCTGGGCGACTGAGCGGAGGGCCTGGCCGCTTCGAGCCGGACCGCATCGAGGCGCGGCAACACCATGCTTGGCGCGTTTTCCTTGGTTGGCTTGTGTTTTGCGGTTTTCAGGGCTTCATCCTCAAAACTTGCCGCTTGGTTTGGCCTAGGACGCGTCCGTTTGCCTTGCCCCTGGATAGATGGTGGGATATTTCGCGCTGTTTTGCCCGGCTGCAATCCGCGGTGCACCAGGCCCGGACCATCTCAGCGCCGGTCCTGCCTTGGGCGATTGAGTGGAGGGCCTGGCCGCTTCGAGCCGGAACGCATCGAGGCGCACACGCTTCGAGCGCGGGCCTGGCCGGCCAGCTTGCGCCGCAAGGCCGGTGGACCGGACTGGCCACTTCGAGCCGGAGCGCATCGAGGCGCACACGTGCTTCGAGCGCGGGCGGATCTCGCTGGCGACCGTCGCGCACGACCGGGCCGGGTCCTGGCCATCCTCTCAGCGCCGGTCCTGCCCTGGGCGATTGAACGGAGGGCCTGGACAGTTGCAGCCGGACTGCATCGAGCCGCACACGTTTCGAGCGCGGGCCTGGCCGGCCAGCTTGCGCCGCAACGCCGGTGGACCGGATTGGCCACTTCGAGCCGGAGCGCATCGAGGCGCACACGTGCTTCGAGCGCGGGCGGATCTCGCTGGCGGCCATCGCGCACGACCGGGCCAGGTCCTGGCCATCCTCTCAGCGCCGGTCCTGCCCTGGGCGATTGAACGGAGGGCCTGGACAGTTGCAGCCGGACTGCATCGAGCCGCACACGCTTCGAGCGCGGGCCTGGCCGGCCAGCTTGCGCCGCAATGCCGGTGGACCGCGCTGGCGGCCGTCGCGCACGACCGGGCCAGGTTCTGGCCATCCTCGCAGCTCTCAGCGCCGGGCCTGTCCTGGCCGATTGAGCGGAGCGCCTGGCTGGCCAGCTTGCGCCGCAATCCCGGTGGACCGCGCTGGCGGCCGTCGCGCACGACCGGGCCAGGTCCTGGCCATCCTCTCAGCGCCGGTCCTGTCCTGGCCGATGGAGTGGAGGGCCTGGACACTTCGAGCCGGACCGCATCGAGACGCACACACGCTTCAAGCGCGGGCCTGGCCGGCCAGCTTGCGCCGCAGCGCTGGTGGACCGCGCTGGCGGCCGTTTTTTTGCTTTGGCCAGTTGAGAGTGTCGCGCAAGTTTTTTGATTTGAGCACCAGCAAGAGGATTCATTCCTACAGACACCAGGAGTAAAGCTGTCCAGACGTTTGGACGCACAAGGGAAATCGAGAATGCGGCAGGGTGTCCGGTGGACATTGGACGGCTGTTCAGTGCCGTTCCCTGCCTGGGAAATCTGGACGACCATAAACAAAGGACTGCCGATCGGAGCCGCGTGACCAGGGCCGTTTGAGGCGGGGGAAAGTTGGACGACTGTAAACAAAGGACCGCCAGCCAGGCCACACTCTACCCATTTAGGACCGGCCGGGATTGCCCAAAAGGGGTCTTGTCGCGCAGGGGCGCGAGGCGCAAGCATGGCCGGCGCCGAGCCGGACGGCCCAGGCCACTTGACGCGGGGCGCCGGGTTGTCAACCCGCAATCGCGGCCGGGCCGCCTGGCCGCATCCTGCCCAGTGCCAGGCGGGCTACGTTACAGGGGCGCCCGACAGCAGACCAAGGGGCCATTTCGGGCGGCCTATTGATTCGTAATCAATTGGGAAATGCCGGAATCCCTAGGAAACGGAGGGTTTGAGGCGCTTGGCTGCCCGGCAAGCTACCCTCAGCCCAGTTGCCGAGGCGTTCCCAGAGGCTTGGACCTGGCTTGGGTCAGGCTGCTTTAGTGGCGGTCCTACGTGGCTGATTGTCTGGGCGGCCTGGGGACAGGGACGGGACATTTCCGAGGCGAATCTGGCCGGGCCTGGCGTGGCACTCCCGGCGCGCGGCGGTGGCAACCGGACGGTGCAGCTACCATCGAGGTAGGGGGGGAGGGGGTCAGGCCCCGGACGGGGGGCGGAGGGGCCGAGGGGTTAAGCGGTTTGCTATGGGGAGCTAAAAGGCTCTCCACGGGCGAGCCTCTGGCGCTTGGGGGCGGCGCCTCGGGCCTTGCCGTCGTGTCGTGGCTGGATTCTGGGGGGCGGCGCCTCAAAAAATAGCCGCCCTAAAAAGGGCCTGGGCGCGGGTTTGCGGACATGGCCCTCCCGGGCGCACTGTAGCCTCACAGGGGGCACCGACGCCCCTCCGGGCTGGCTTGTGGGCTTCCGGCGCGTTGCGGCTTGATTCTGTGCCACGGCTGGCCAAAATAAACGGGCAGGACCTGAAAAACGGCAATCCGGGACAGTCCTGGGCGGCCTGTGGCTGTCGCCCCTGCCCTTTGGGGCCAGGGGTGTCCGCCCGGACCCCCGCCCTTTGGGGCCAGGGGTGTCCGCCCGGACCCCTGCCCTTTGGGGCCAGGGGTGTCCGCCCGGACCCCTGCCCTTTGGGGCCAGGGGTGTCCGGCGCCATCGCTCTCCTGGCTGGCCTCACTGTTGCGGCGCGGTTGTGAGGAAACAGGGGCACAAAAAACCGCGCTCCAAAATGGGGCGCGGCCCGGCGGGATGCACAGCCGCTCAGGTGCTCAAATGGCCCAGTGCCTTGAGACTCACAAAGTCATTGCGGCGCAACTCTGCCGGTCGGCCCACGATTACATGGTCAAGCACAGGAATTCCAATCAGGCGGCCAGCTCGAGCCAACCGCTGAGTTATGGCGATGTCTTCAGCCGATGGACTCGGATCTCCGCTGGGATGGTTGTGGGCAACGATAATGCTCGCCGCCCCGGCCACTATTGCCAGTCGGAAGACTTCGCGGACGTGCATTTGCACGCTGGTCAGTGTTCCCACGGCCGCGATGCAATGGCCCGTGATGCGGTTTCGCCCGTCCAATACCATGACGGCCAGTGTTTCAACCAGTCCGTTGAAATGGGGCGCCGGGGCGATGTTGCCGAACCAGTAATCCCGCGCCACGATTGGCTTGCTACAGGTGCAGTAGTCACCTGGCACCGGCCTGTCACGCAGGCAGACGAGCTTGTATTCCGACGCCTTGAATTCGTGGCCTTGCGGAGCCGGGTTGGGCTTCCTTGTCTGCCTTCTCGCCCGGGTCAATTGAGCCGGCTCCCTCCGTGGCCGACACGCGGCACGGGCAATTTCGGCGCCGCTTGCTTTCCGCCTCTCCATGGCCGGCCTCACTTGTGGTCTAATCACGGCGCCTGCTTCCACCTCTTGCTGGTACTCCACTTCTTGCTCGTATGCGTTGCGGACAACCTGGGCCACGGTCACTTGGCTTGCCCCGGCCAGGTTCTTTAAGGCTGTCTTCACTTCCTTTGGCACACGGACCTTTATCCATGCGTCTAATCCTTTTCTGCTCATTCTGCTCTTTCCTGCCTGTTTGCGCAGGCAACAACAAACTCCCAGACGAAGGCGCAAACCTTGTCGAGCCACAGCACCACCTGTGTTCTCTATCGTCTGGGAGTTCGGAGTCCTGTTTGTTCGCCACGGCTTGGTAGGCCGCCCAGAACGGCGAGCTGGTCTTTGCGGACCAGCGCCGGAAGTCTGACACATCGGCCGGAGGTTGACAAGCGGGAATTCTTGCGCCGAGGCCGGCGCGGCCTGGCCGAGCGCCGAGTTGCGACCAGGCCAGGAGCCAGGACCTTCCGAGTAGGCCTGGGCCTCTATAGGGCGCAGGCCACCGGCGCTAATGTCGCGGTGACGAGGGAGCGGGCGCCGCAGCGGTCATGAGTTGGCCGCTTAGTGTTTTCTCCAGGGCACTCAGGTTGCGCCACTCCTTGCGCTCCTTGTCAGACAGTTGCTCGATTTCGTACCCGCCCAAAAGCAGGTTTTGCTTTTGCAGGCGCACTTCCTTGAGCGCCTTGTCAATCTCGTTCGGCCAGACCCGTGGGGCGGTTGGCTGGCCAGGCCTGGACAGGGGGACCGCCCCTTTCTGTGGATCTCCTTCAATTGGATTACCTTCCCCTGGCCCCAAAGGGGAGGGGTAGCCCTGGCCCCGAACGGGAGGGGTGTCCTGGCCCCGAACGGCAGGGGTGTCCTTTGAGACCCCTGGCCCCAAAGGGGAGGGGTGGGCCTTGACCGGGGCTGGTAGCCTCCAGGAAGTCAGAGGGGTCAAAGTGTAAAGCGGCGTGCGACCTGGGCGGTCCTGTCTCCGCACCATGCCATACTTCAGCAGGGCGCGGATAGCTTGGCGGATGGTCCTGTCTTTGAGACGGCAAAAGCTGGCCATGCTTTTAATACTGGGGAAGGCGCCGCCGAGCCCAGTTCGGCGGCTTAGGTGACCATAGACGCGAAATTCGGCCGGGGAAAGGCCAGCGTCATCTAGAGCGGAATGAACGAACATGGGCGACCGGACGGGAAGGTTGCCTTGAGGCTCGATTGGTTGTGGTGGTGTAGCTTGGGGGACGGGGGTTGGTGTGGAGGGAGGCAAAAAAACCGGCGCGGCTTCTTTCTGTCCAGACGTTTGGAGGGGCATAAGGTCCGGGCGCGCCAGTTTGTCGGTGGTTCAATCTCTGCCGGCTCCTATTAGTTTGCCCCAAACTTGTTCCGCAGAATCGCCAGGGCCTTGGCCCTCGCTTCGGCGCCGAATCCCCCGAATTTGCCCGCACGATAGGCCGCCGTCACATCCTGGGCGGTCTTGTACTCAGGGAACGCATCTCGGGTGGCTGCTGCGGCCGTTGCCGCGGCCGGCGCCGATGCGCCTGTCGGCCGCGCTGCGCCTTGCTGCTCTCCGCTGGCCGGGTTGGTTAGCCCGTGCTTCTGATATAGGAAGTCCCAAAGATCGCGGCCGCCATAACCTTGGAGTTGATATTGCCGAAACAGGTCCTGGAGCCGTTGCTTAAGCACGGGCACCTGTTGTGCTGCCCGATCTCGGATTTCCTGGGGCGTGCCTCCGGCTGAACCATGGATCGCCTTGATTTCCTTGTCGCTCATGCCTGCCGTTCGTTGCGCTATTTGCAGGCTTCCCTCCAAGCCCGGCATGATGCCGGTGCCATGATAGGCAGTATTGAACGCAGCCGGCAGGGCTGGCGGCTCGCCCGCAACCCGGGCCTTTTGCAAATTGCCGCGCTGGTCTGCATAGACGTTGCCCAGGACATTCCCGCTGGAGTCGGTCACCGGAACGGCGGGGATCTGGCCAGCGGCCATGGCCCGCGCCCACTCGCTCGGGTCGGTATCGAGTTGGAACTGTTTTGAGCCGGGCACCGTAACAGCGTAACGGCCTGTCGGACCTTTGGTCCATGTTGGAGTCGGAGCCCGGCCCGCAGCGTCCGGATTCTGCAAAAGGGCTGGCAAGATCTGGCGATACATCCCCGTTGCCGCTCTTGGGTTCATGGCCTGGAGGTTGCTAAGTGCCTTCAGCATGATTCTCGGCATCGGCGGCGTTGGTTCTGCCGCCGTTCCCGTTGCTGTGCCTCCGGCCAGCGGGATATTGATGCCCATGGCCCTCAGTGCCCCGAGCGCGCCAATGTTCTCCGTGCCCGGTGGGAAAGCCGGACTCGGCCCGCTCGCCGACCTTGTTCCGGTGTCGTAACTGGCCAGCAGCTTGTCTAGCTCATCGGCGTATAGCGGTCCGCCCTCTCCTTCGTTAAGCTGTTCTTGCGCTCGCTGGTTGAACCAATCGGTCTGGGATTTCTGCAAGGCTACGCGGGCCTGGACTTCCTGCGCCGCACGTTGCTCCCCTTGCCCTTGCACGAAGCCCTGGACGGCCGCCGCCTTCTCTCTCGCCCCGAGGTTTCCGAATTCATCGGGATGCAGGCCGATGGCGCCGAGTGCATCGGGATTTGCTCTCACGAAGTACTCCGCGCTTTTCCCGGCCGCTTTGATTTGTTGTTGGTGTTCAATGAAGTTGCTGAGCCAGTTCCCCAGAGCTTGCGCATTCTGGTTTCCCAACTGCAGCCCCTGCATGATGATACTGCCACTCTGGTCATGTTCACTCGGTGCCCACGGCATACTGTTGTCCTTTCTCAATCGGTCCGGCGAGTGCCGGGCCAAGTTCAATTGTTCTTGTTGTGTTGTTTCAACCGCCACATCTCGGCTACTTGGGTGATACGTTTCAAAAGAGAATCCACGTCAGCAAAGGGCACAAAGATCACGCTCAGACCGCCGCACTCCGCTTGCTGTTCTAAGATGACGTTTCCGCCAGTATCAAGACGGACGTCAATCTTTGCCCCCATCGCTATCCTTATAGAGTTCATGTCCATCAAGAGCGGCTTTTGTTCGGGGGGGTCTTAACGCGCTGCGCGCTTTCTTCTGGCGGGTTCGGTTGCCCACTCTCCCACATCTGCCTGGCTTTCTTTGCTGCACGGCTGAGAGACTTCCTCAAATCCGGGATGTTCCCCATTGGGATGACAATCAAAGCCCCGCCTTGCACCTCTGGCTGCTGCCGGAGTATGACCTGGGCGTTACTGGTGGCAGATACTTGGAAAGCATCGCCCTCTCCGAAAGAGCAGATCACTTCTTCCTTTTGCATTATCACCGTTTGTCTCGCTTTCAGCAAAAGAACACAAGTGGGCGATTGCGTTCATTCAATAGCCTCCTGTCCCGCAGATAACATACGGGGGTTGTGAACGGACGGCCGGCCAGGCATTGCAGTCCAAGGGAGGTCGCGAACACTCGGGCCTTGCACTGGCGGCGTGCTTTTTCATTGGGCAAGGGCCGGGGCCATGGCGGAAATGGTTTTTCCGTTGTTCTTCTCCGCGAAAGCAACAAAGGCACTTTCACGGATGAAGATTTTCCGTCCAATTGTGAGAGTTGGAAAGGCCGGCCCGCCGATACTTCCAGATGGTTACGTGGCTGAGGTTGTACTTTTGGGGGAACCGTTCAAGGGGCAATAGGTCACTGTCCATTGTTTCCTCCTTTCGAGGTATGGCTGTTGACGTGGTAGTTTTGGGCAAGATGCTTGTCAACTTCCACCCTGTGGAATCGAACAAGTGTCGCGCTCAAACGAAGGAACGGGAGACGATGATCTCTCATCATGTTCCCGATCGTTCGCTCACTGACGCCCAGCCTGTGGGCTAGTTCTCGCCTCGATTCGTATTCCGGCGGTGTAGTCAAGCCAGATGCGGGCAAACCTGGGCCGCTATCAACCTGCACCTGACTGCCGCCATCTTGTTGGCTTGCTTTCATTGCTATGTTCTTTCTTAGGTCTCAACGGGCTTCACGCGTTCTTGCGCTGTTGGGGAGACTTACTCATATCGCCTTGAAACCGGCAAGGGAACGGTGTTGCAGATCAAAGTTTGATGTGCAACACCGTTCCCTTAATTGAAATGTCCGAACTGGCCCAGGCGGGCGCAGGCGTCCAGATGTCTGGACGTATGCCATGCCTGGACAATGCTCTCAGCGCCGGCTCTGGTCTGGAGGATTGAGCGGACGGCCTCGGGCACGTCGCGCCGGCCGCATCGAGGCGGACATGCTGGAAGTGCGGGCGTGGCTGGGCAGCTTGCGCCGCAGCACTGGTGGACCGCGCCGGTAGCCGTCGCCTCCGAGCGCGGCCAGGTCCTGGCCATCGTCTCTCAGCGCCGGCTCTGTCCTGGCCGATGGAGCGGGCGGCCTGTGGCACGTCGCGCTCAAAGCGCGGGCCTGGCCAGGCAGCTTACGCCACAACGCTGGCGGACCGACCGGGCACCGTTGCGTCCGAGCGCGGCCAAGTCCTGGCCATCGTCTCTCAGCGCCGGCTCTGGTCTGGCCGATGGAGCGGACGGCCTCGGGCACGTCGCGCTCGAAGCGCGGGCCTGGCCAGGCAGCTTGCGCCACAACGCTGGTGAACTGCGCGGGCGCCGTCGCATCCGGGCGCGGCCAGGTCCTGGCCATCGTCTCTCAGCGCCGGCTCTGGTCTGGCCGATGGAGCGGACGGCCTCGGGCACGTCGCGCTCGAACCGCGGGCCTGGCCGGGCCGCTTGCGCCGCAGCACTGGTGGACCGCGCCGGCAGCCGTCGCGTCCAACCGCGGCCAGGCCCTGGCCATCGTCTCTCAGTGCCGGCTCTGTCCGGGCCGATGGGGCGGACGGCCTCGGGCACGTCGCGCTCGAAGTGCGGGCCTGGCCAGGCAGCTTGCGCCGCAGCACTGGTGGACCGACCGGGCACCGTTGCGTCCGGACGCGGCCAGGTCCTGGCCATCGTCTCTCAGCGCCGGCTCTGGTCTGGCCGATGGAGCGGACGGCCTCGGGCACGTCGCGCTCGAACTGCGGGCCTGGCCAGGCAGCTTGCGCCACAACGCTGGTGGACCGACCGGGCACCGTTGCGTCCGGGCGCGGCCAGGTCCTGGCCATCGTCTCTGAGCGCCGGCTCTGGTCTGGCCGATGGAGCGGACGGCCTCGGGCACGTCGCGCTCGAAGCGCGGGCCTGGCCGGGCCGCTTGCGCCGCAGCACTGGTGGGCCGCGCCGGCAGCCGTCGCATCCGGGCGCGGCCAGGTCCTGGCCATCGTCTCTCAGCGCCGGCTCTGGTCTGGCCGATGGAGCGGACGGCCTCGGGCACGTCGCGCTCGAAGTGCGGCGCCGGTCGCCTCGAGGCGGACACGCTCGAAGCGCGGGCCTGGCCAGGCAGCTTGCGCCACAACGCTGGCGGACCGACCGGGCACCGTTGCGTCCGGACGCGGCCAGGTCCTGGCCATCGTCTCTCAGCGCCGGCTGTGTCCTGGCCGATGGAGCGAACGCCCTGGGGCACGTCGCGCTCGAACTGCGGGCCTGGCCAGGCAGCTTGCGCCACAACGCTGGTGGACCGACCGGGCACCGTTGCGTCCGGACGCGGCCAGGTCCTGGCCATCGTCTCTGAGCGCCGGCTCTGGTCTGGCCGATGGAGCGGACGGCCTCGGGCACGTCGCGCTCGAAGCGCGGGCCTGGCCAGGCAGCTTGCGCCACAACGCTGGTGAACTGCGCGCGCGCCGTCGCATCCGGGCGCGGCCAGGTCCTGGCCATCGTCTCTCAGCGCCGGCTCTGGTCTGGCCGATGGAGCGGACGGCCTCGGGCACGTCGCGCTCGAAGCGCGGGCCTGGCCGGGCCGCTTGCGCCGCAGCACTGGTGGACCGCGCCGGCAGCCGTCGCGTCCAACCGCGGCCAGGCCCTGGCCATCGTCTCTCAGTGCCGGCTCTGTCCGGGCCGATGGGGCGGACGGCCTCGGGCACGTTGCGCTCGAAGTGCGGGCCTGGCCAGGCAGCTTGCGCCGCAGCACTGGTGGACCGACCGGGCACCGTTGCGGCCGGACGCGGCCAGGTCCTGGCCATCGTCTCTCAGCGCCGGCTGTGTCCTGGCCGATGGAGCGAACGCCCTGGGGCACGTCGCGCTCGAACTGCGGGCCTGGCCAGGCAGCTTGCGCCACAACGCTGGTGGATCGACCGGGCACCGTTGCGTCCGGGCGCGGCCAAGTCCTGGCCATCGTCTCTCAGCGCCGGCTCTGGTCTGGCCGATGGAGCGGACGGCCTCGGGCACGTCGCGCTCGAAGCGCGGGCCTGGCCGGGCCGCTTGCGCCGCAGCACTGGTGGACCGCGCCGGCAGCCGTCGCGTCCAACCGCGGCCAGGCCCTGGCCATCGTCTCTCAGTGCCGGCTCTGTCCGGGCCGATGGGGCGGACGGCCTCGGGCACGTCGCGCTCGAAGTGCGGGCCTGGCCAGGCAGCTTGCGCCGCAGCACTGGTGGACCGCGCCGGCAGCCGTCGCGTCCAACCGCGGCCAGGCCCTGGCCATCGTCTCTCAGTGCCGGCTCTGGTCTGGCCGATGGAGCGGACGGCCTCGGGCACGTTGCGCTCGAACCGCGGGCCTGGCCGGGCCGCTTGCGCCGCAGCACTGGTGGGCCGCGCCGGCAGCCGTCGCGTCCGACCGCGGCCAGGCCCTGGCCATCGTCTCTCAGCGCCGGCTCTGGTCTGGCCGATGGAGCGGACGGCCTCGGGCACGTTGCGCTCGAAGTGCGGCGCCGGTTGCCTCGAGGCGGACACGCTCGAAGCGCGGGCCTGGCCAGGCAGCTTGCGCCACAACGCTGGCGGACCGACCGGGCACCGTTGCGTCCGGACGCGGCCAGGTCCTGGCCATCGTCTCTCAGCGCCGGCTGTGTCCTGGCCGATGGAGCGAACGCCCTGGGGCACGTTGCGCTCGAACTGCGGGCCTGGCCAGGCAGCTTGCGCCACAACGCTGGTGGACCGACCGGGCACCGTTGCGTCCGGACGCGGCCAGGTCCTGGCCATCGTCTCTGAGCGCCGGCTCTGGTCTGGCCGATGGAGCGGACGGCCTCGGGCACGTCGCGCTCGAAGCGCGGGCCTGGCCAGGCAGCTTGCGCCACAACGCTGGTGAACTGCGCGCGCGCCGTCGCATCCGGGCGCGGCCAGGTCCTGGCCATCGTCTCTCAGCGCCGGCTCTGGTCTGGCCGATGGAGCGGACGGCCTCGGGCACGTTGCGCTCGAAGCGCGGGCCTGGCCGGGCCGCTTGCGCCGCAGCACTGGTGGACCGCGCCGGCAGCCGTCGCGTCCAACCGCGGCCAGGCCCTGGCCATCGTCTCTCAGTGCCGCTCTGTCCGGGCCGATGGGGCGGACGGCCTCGGGCACGTCGCGCTCGAAGTGCGGGCCTGGCCAGGCAGCTTGCGCCGCAGCACTGGTGGACCGACCGGGCACCGTTGCGGCCGGACGCGGCCAGGTCCTGGCCATCGTCTCTCAGCGTCGGCTGTGTCCTGGCCGATGGAGCGAACGCCCTGGGGCACGTTGCGCTCGAACTGCGGGCCTGGCCAGGCAGCTTGCGCCACAACGCTGGTGGACCGACCGGGCACCGTTGCGTCCGGGCGCGGCCAGGTCCTGGCCATCGTCTCTCAGCGCCGGCTCTGGTCTGGCCGATGGAGCGGACGGCCTCGGGCACGTCGCGCTCGAAGCGCGGGCCTGGCCGGGCCGCTTGCGCCGCAGCACTGGTGGACCGCGCCGGCAGCCGTCGCGTCCAACCGCGGCCAGGCCCTGGCCATCGTCTCTCAGTGCCGGCTCTGTCCGGGCCGATGGGGCGGACGGCCTCGGGCACGTCGCGCTCGAAGTGCGGGCCTGGCCAGGCAGCTTGCGCCGCAGCACTGGTGGACCGCGCCGGCAGCCGTCGCGTCCAACCGCGGCCAGGCCCTGGCCATCGTCTCTCAGTGCCGGCTCTGTCCGGGCCGATGGGGCGGACGGCCTCGGGCACGTCGCGCTCGAAGTGCGGGCCTGGCCAGGCAGCTTGCGCCGCAGCACTGGTGGACCGACCGGGCACCGTTGCGTCCGGACGCGGCCAGGTCCTGGCCATCGTCTCTCAGCGCCGGCTGTGTCCTGGCCGATGGAGCGAACGCCCTGGGGCACGTCGCGCTCGAACTGCGGGCCTGGCCAGGCAGCTTGCGCCACAACGCTGGTGGACCGACCGGGCACCGTTGCGTCCGGGCGCGGCCAGGTCCTGGCCATCGTCTCTCAGCGCCGGCTCTGGTCTGGCCGATGGAGCGGACGGCCTCGGGCACGTCGCGCTCGAAGCGCGGGCCTGGCCGGGCCGCTTGCGCCGCAGCACTGGTGGACCGCGCCGGCAGCCGTCGCGTCCAACCGCGGCCAGGCCCTGGCCATCGTCTCTCAGTGCCGGCTCTGTCCGGGCCGATGGGGCGGACGGCCTCGGGCACGTCGCGCTCGAAGTGCGGGCCTGGCCAGGCAGCTTGCGCCGCAGCACTGGTGGACCGCGCCGGCAGCCGTCGCGTCCAACCGCGGCCAGGCCCTGGCCATCGTCTCTCAGTGCCGGCTCTGTCCGGGCCGATGGGGCGGACGGCCTCGGGCACGTCGCGCTCGAAGTGCGGGCCTGGCCAGGCAGCTTGCGCCGCAGCACTGGTGGACCGACCGGGCACCGTTGCGTCCGGACGCGGCCAGGTCCTGGCCATCGTCTCTCAGCGCCGGCTGTGTCCTGGCCGATGGAGCGAACGCCCTGGGGCACGTCGCGCTCGAACTGCGGGCCTGGCCAGGCAGCTTGCGCCACAACGCTGGTGGACCGACCGGGCACCGTTGCGTCCGGGCGCGGCCAGGTCCTGGCCATCGTCTCTCAGCGCCGGCTCTGGTCTGGCCGATGGAGCGGACGGCCTCGGGCACGTCGCGCTCGAAGCGCGGGCCTGGCCGGGCCGCTTGCGCCGCAGCACTGGTGGACCGCGCCGGCAGCCGTCGCGTCCAACCGCGGCCAGGCCCTGGCCATCGTCTCTCAGCGCCGGCTCTGGTCTGGCCGATGGAGCGGACGGCCTCGGGCACGTCGCGCTCGAACCGCGGGCCTGGCCGGGCAGCTTGCGCCGCAGCACTGGTGGGCCGCGCCGGCAGCCGTCGCGTCCGACCGCGGCCAGGCCCTGGCCATCGTCTCTCAGCGCCGGCTCTGGTCTGGCCGATGGAGCGGACGGCCTCGGGCACGTTGCGCTCGAAGTGCGGCGCCGGTTGCCTCGAGGCGGACACGCTCGAAGCGCGGGCCTGGCCAGGCAGCTTGCGCCACAACGCTGGCGGACCGACCGGGCACCGTTGCGTCCGGACGCGGCCAGGTCCTGGCCATCGTCTCTCAGCGCCGGCTGTGTCCTGGCCGATGGAGCGAACGCCCTGGGGCACGTCGCGCTCGAACTGCGGGCCTGGCCAGGCAGCTTGCGCCACAACGCTGGTGGACCGACCGGGCACCGTTGCGTCCGGACGCGGCCAGGTCCTGGCCATCGTCTCTGAGCGCCGGCTCTGGTCTGGCCGATGGAGCGGACGGCCTCGGGCACGTCGCGCTCGAAGCGCGGGCCTGGCCAGGCAGCTTGCGCCACAACGCTGGTGAACTGCGCGCGCGCCGTCGCATCCGGGCGCGGCCAGGTCCTGGCCATCGTCTCTCAGCGCCGGCTCTGGTCTGGCCGATGGAGCGGACGGCCTCGGGCACGTCGCGCTCGAAGCGCGGGCCTGGCCGGGCCGCTTGCGCCGCAGCACTGGTGGACCGCGCCGGCAGCCGTCGCGTCCAACCGCGGCCAGGCCCTGGCCATCGTCTCTCAGTGCCGGCTCTGTCCGGGCCGATGGGGCGGACGGCCTCGGGCACGTCGCGCTCGAAGTGCGGGCCTGGCCAGGCAGCTTGCGCCGCAGCACTGGTGGACCGACCGGGCACCGTTGCGTCCGGACGCGGCCAGGTCCTGGCCATCGTCTCTCAGCGTCGGCTGTGTCCTGGCCGATGGAGCGAACGCCCTGGGGCACGTCGCGCTCGAACTGCGGGCCTGGCCAGGCAGCTTGCGCCACAACGCTGGTGGACCGACCGGACACCGTTGCGTCCGGGCGCGGCCAGGTCCTGGCCATCGTCTCTCAGCGCCGGCTCTGGTCTGGCCGATGGAGCGGACGGCCTCGGGCACGTCGCGCTCGAAGCGCGGGCCTGGCCGGGCCGCTTGCGCCGCAGCACTGGTGGACCGCGCCGGCAGCCGTCGCGTCCAACCGCGGCCAGGCCCTGGCCATCGTCTCTCAGCGCCGGCTCTGTCCGGGCCGATGGAGCGGACGGCCTCGGGCACGTCGCGCTCGAAGTGCGGGCCTGGCCAGGGAGCTTGCGCCGCAGCACTGGTGGACCGACCGGGCACCGTTGCGTCCGGACGCGGCCAGGTCCTGGCCATCGTCTCTCAGCGCCGGCTGTGTCCTGGCCGATGGAGCGGGCGGCCTGTGGCACGTCGCGCTCGAAGCGCGGGCCTGTGGCCAGGCAGCTTGCGCCACAACGCTGGTGAACTGCGCGGGCGCCGCCGCATCCGAGCGCGGCCAGGTCCTGGCCATCGTCTCTCAGCGCCGGCTCTGTCCTGGCCGATGGAGCGGACGGCCTGGGGCACGTCGCGCTCGAAGTGCGGGCCTGGCCAGGCAGCTTGCGCCACAACGCTGGCGGACCGACCGGGCACCGTTGCGTCCGGACGCGGCCAGGTCCTGGCCATCGTCTCTCAGCGCCGGTTCTGGTCTGGAGGATTGAGCGGACGGCCTCGGGCACGTCGCGCCGGCCGCATCGAGGCGGACACGCTGGAAGTGCGGGCCTGGCCGGGCAGCTTGCGCCGCAGCACTGGTGGACCGCGCCGGCAGCCGTCGCGTCCGGCCGCGGCCAGGTCCTGGCCATCGTCTCAGCGCCCGTCTTGTGTCGAGTCCTGACGAGTCCAGACGTTTGGACGGCATTACGGCGCCTCTGGGGGACTGGCAGTAACATCTACGGAGCAGGTTGGACTGCCGGCGAGGTTGCCGTGTTTGCCAAGCTTCCGCCGTAGCTCTCCAATGTTTCGAGCTTTTACGCCGGCATCATAACGGTACGGGCGGCGGGCAAGGTAGGCGTTTACAGAGCTTGCCGGAATCCTGATTTCGCCCGCAATCTCTACGGGCTGGGCGATGATGTTGCCCGCGCTGTCCGCAAGGATGAATTCACCCGCCTGGGCCGCTTTGCGCCAAAACGATTCGCTGAAACCAAGCAAATAGCCGAGTTCACGCGGGCTGTAGAATTTCTCGAGGACACGCTGCTGTCTGTTTTGTTCACTCATGTTCAATGCTGGAGGGCAGGCACACACCGAGCGGGATGTCAAACCGTGGATAGACCCTGGGAATCAGAGCTTTGATCTTCTTCACATCCCTGAGAACAGTGGCGGCGTATTGTGGGTGTTGTTTCTGCTCCGGTTCCGGTGGAGCAAGCTTGCCGATTGTCTCCCAGTCGAGATAGTGCTGCCACTGCGAATCAGTCCCCAAGAGACTACCCTTGTAGATTGTCGAAGAACGTTTCCCAGTGGAGTAGTTGAGACGTTTTTGTAGCTCGGAAACTATCCGCTTCGTAAATGCCCCGTAGTACATCGTCTTCGGGAGCGCAAAGACGATTCTCCCGGCCAGCTTGGATAATTCTGAGTTCAGACGCAGGAACACTAAGTGAACATCCTCGCCTGATTCCGCCTTGTCATTGGCCGGGGCCGCGCTCCGAAGTTCATACAATTTTTGAGCCTGTTTCCTTAGATTGGCAGCGTTCACGATCTGCAGGGTTACGCTCTGGTTGCGGTCCAGGCCGGCCAAGTCGGTCAGAATATCCTCGAATTTCACCCGGAATTGCAGGGGCGTTTTATCCCAGGCCATCGCGTAACGCAGCAGCGAAGGAATTTCATCGGGCAACGAGCAAGAATATCAACATGCACTCAAACGCAGTTTGGGCATAGGGCGGGGCACTGTCGTAAATGCCGTCCTGCCCCAGGGAGTTCGCCTTGAGCAGCTTTCGGGCATCGCTTTTGAAACGCGGATTCCGGCGCAGCAACTCCCAAAGCTTCTCATGCAGCAGCCGGCGCTTCCAATCCTTCTTGGGCTTCCTCCTGTCAGGGCGGGCGCCGGTGGCCGTGCCTGAATCACTTTGCTGTTCAGGTGGCTCGCTCATATTTTCTGAGGCTGGACAAGCGCCACGACATTCTCAGCCGGTTGCGGTGGCATGATGGCAAACCAGGCTTTCGCATGTTCCCCAGTCACGATCTGGCGGTAGTGCTGGAAAATCATCTGTGGAGAATTGCCCGCTTCGAGAGCTAATTTGCCCATGTCGTTAATGTCGGCCAGGCGGTAAGAAATAAAGGAGTGGCGCAAGCCGTTGTGTTTCCAGGTCACGGCCGCAACGGGCGCAAGATACATCGTGAGTTGCTTGGACATGTTGGCGAACGGCGCCACGGGGCCGGAAGCCTGGGCATAAGGCGCAAGCCAGGCGGCCAGATTCTCAGTAATTGGCGCCAGCCGACGTGAGGCGGTCTTTGACTTCGAGGCTTTTATTTCAATGAATCGGCGGGGGATGTTTACTTCCGACCAATCGAGCCGTTCCAGTTCAGCCGCTCGCAGGCCAGCAAAGGCGCCGATGGTGACATAGGGCACCAGGGCGGCGCGGGTGCGCAGGGCACCGCGCTCCTTTATGGGCGCAAGGCAGGCATTGAGAACGCTGCGCAGTTCATCGGGCGTAAAGATTTCGATCTCGCCGTTGTCATCGTTTGCCTTTTCCACGGCATCAAGCTCGCCCTCATAGTCCCTGGGCAAATAGCGACGATGGACGGCAAACCGAATCAAGGTGCCGATAAGCCGGCGGTGGTTATTCTGAGTCCGGCCGGAGAGCGGGCGGAAATTTTCGTCACCGGGGACCTTGGAGTAGGCGCGAAGCGAACGAATATAATCCTCAATTTTAGTCCCCGTGACCGTCGAGAGCGGGACTGGAAATGCCTTGGCAAACTGATTGAGCCTGCCCGAAAGGTCCTTGAGGTAGATGTCGCTCTTGCCGGCCTGGCGCTTGGACTCGATAAGCTCATCGACAATTTCCTGTACGGCCTTTTTGCACAGGCCATGCCGCCGCAAGTAGTCCTCCGCACATTCTCGCAGCGTAACCCCTTCTGGCAGCCGTTTGACCGAAGTAACATAGTCGGCAATGGCCAGATTCAAATCAGGCTTGGGTTGTAGCTCCCTCAGCCTTTCCATTGCCTTCACGTAATCGATGCTGTCTGCTCCGGTCAACTTCAACGCTTCGGTCTCGCCATTGGCCAGCAGAGTGACGGCCTGGCGCGCCCTGACTTCGGCTTTCGTTTGGTCGGAGAATTTCTCTTTAATCCGGCGCGACCCTAAGTAATAAACCAGGGTGAACTGGGGATGTTCGCTCTTCAGCTCCTGTTCGCCCGTTTGGGAGTTGGCGCGATAGATGCGGTTTACGGTGCGGTAGATTTTGACCGAGCTGCTTCCCTCTGAAATCGCGATTGGGGAGCCGTTCGAGCTGTCAGATTCAGGGTTATTTCGCTGCGTTTTCATGCGCGGATTGTCCCGTATCTGCCCCGTCATGTCAAGCATTTCCTTTTCATGCCTGATTTAGTTGGTGGAGGCGGCGGGAGTTGAACCCGCGTCCCTGGCAAATGCACCAGCCGCGACTACATGCTTAGTCAGGAGAGAGTTTTCTGCCCTGCGATAGCGGCCTGACACCGAGCCGCAAGGCCTAGCCCGCAGGATAAGAGCTTCGGCGGATGGCGCGCAGGCGCCGCAACCCGCCTAGCCTGCTGTGGCGTTCTGCCGGCCCAGCAGGCGTCAGCCGGCGAACGTCGCGGCACGTTAGGCCGCGAGAGCTAATTCTTGGTTAGCAGTTATTGTTTTGGTCCGGTGATTAACGAGGCCAACGAACCATCCTCGGCATGCCGCCTCTGACGTACCTGCCAGGTCGAAACCAGTACGCCCCCAGCAACACTGACATTATCGGTCATTTCCGGGCAGGGGTCAAGGAAATCGAATGACGAATGACGAATGACGAATGACGAATGACGAATGACGAATGACGGCGGACGGTCTGCCGGCTGTGGACTGTGGACTGTGGACTGTGGACTGTGGATCAGAGCAGCTTGATTTGGGCCCTTTCGTTGGCCAGGGCCTCGGCCAGGCTGGGCAGGCGGGCGTTGCGCCGCTCGATGACGAGCTTGTCCACGGCGGTGTCGAACGGCACGGGGTAATTGCCGTCGTAGCAGGCCATGCAGAAGGCCTCTTTGGGCAGGCCGGTGGCCTGGACCATGCCGGCCTGGGAGAGGTAATGGAGGGAATCGGCGTTGAGGTAAGCGCGGATCTGATCCAGCGAATAGTTGGCGGCCATCAGTTTGCTGGGGTCGGGGAAGTCGATGCCATAAACACAAGGGCGCACGTGGGGGGGGCAACTGACCATCACGTGAACCTCTTTGGCGCCGGCCTCTTTGAGGTTGTTGACGCGGGCCTTGCAGGTGGTGCCGCGCACGATGGAATCGTCGACCACGACCACGCGCTTGTTTTTGACCAGTTCCTCGATGAGGTTGAGCTTGACCCGCACGTCGAAGTCGCGAATGAGCTGGGAGGGCTGGAGGAAGCTGCGGCCGATGTAATGGTTGCGGACGAAGGCCATTTCGTAGGGGATTTGCGACTCCAGCGAGTAGCCCAGGGCGGCGCAGTTGCCGCTGTCGGGGACCGGCACGACAACGTCGGCCTGGACGGGGAACTCGCGGGCGAGTTGGCGGCCCAGTTCGACCCGGACCCTATAGACGCTGCGATTGGCGATGGTGCTGTCGGGGCGGGCGAAATAGACGTATTCGAAGATGCAGAAGGCGCGGCGCTCCTGCTCGGGGAAGGCCTGGAAGCTGGTGAGGCCGTCCTGGTTAAGGACCACGATTTCGCCCGGCTCGACATCGCGGAGGAACTTGGCGTGGATGAGGTCGAGGGCGCAGGTCTCGCTGGCCAGCACCCAGGCCTGGTCGAGCCGGCCCAGGCAAAGCGGGCGGAAGCCGTAAGGGTCGCGCACGCCGATGAGTTCTTTTTCGGTCATCATCACCAGGGAATAGGCGCCTTCGATGCGGCGGAGGGTCTGGAGGAGGCTATCGCGCTGGCCGTTGAGGCTGGGCTGGGCCATCAGGTGGAGGATGATCTCGCTGTCAACGGTGGTCTGGAAGATGGAGCCGCGGGATTCCAGCTCGGCGCGGAGCCTGGCGGCATTGGTCAAGTTGCCGTTATGGGCGATGGCGATCTGGCCGCGGGCGCAGTCCACGGTCAGCGGCTGGGCGTTGCGCAAGTGCGAGGAGCCGGTGGTGGAGTAGCGGGTGTGGCCGACGGCCATTTGGCCCGTCAACTCGCGCAGGAGATTGCCGTTGAAGACCTGCGAGACCAGGCCCATGCCTTTGTGGGCATAGAACTGGCGCCCATCCGAGGTCACAATGCCCGCGCTTTCCTGGCCCCGGTGCTGCAAGGCATAGAGGCCGTAGTAAGTCAGTTCGGCGGCGTTCGGATGGCCGAAAACACCGAAGACCCCGCAGTAATGTTTGGGATAGTCGCGCACCGCAATCCAATGCAGAAAGAACACTAAGAGGCGGAATCCGCCACGTCAAGCTCAGGATGGATGCGCCCTGCCAGAATTGCCTCTTGACCCGGGGCCTGCGGGCGTGAGAGTTTCCGGCGCAGTTACAAATCAACCCCTGTCCATTATGCGAATTGCACCAACCCTCTGCCTGCTCGCCTGGACGTGCCTTGCCTGGCTGGCGGGCGCGGCGGAAAAGCCGGAGGTGATCGAGATTTGGCCCGGCAAAGTCCCGGACGAAGCCGGCGCCATCGGCCCGGAACAAACCCGGATGTCACCGCAGTTGGATCGGAAGCAGGTCGAGGTCACCGAATCCACCACGCTGCTCACCGGCGTGAGCAAGCCAACCATCACGATTTATCGGCCCGCACAGGATAAGGACACCGGGTGCGCGGTCGTCATCTGTCCCGGCGGCGGTTATTGGAACCTCTACTGGCAATTGGAGGGTGAAGAGGTGGCGGCCTGGCTCAACTCGCTGGGCGTGACCGGCATCATTCTGAAGTACCGGGTCCCGCGCCGCCCGGACGAGCCGCCACGCGAGCCGGCCCGCCGCCCCCTCCAGGATGCCCAGCGGGCCATCAGCCTGGTCCGGAGCAAAGCCAAGGAATTGGGCGTTGACCCGCAACGGATCGGCATCGTCGGCTTCTCGGCAGGGGGCCACCTGGCCATTGCCGCCGCAACCGAGTTCGATAAGCGGACCTACGAGCCCATTGATGAGATCGACCAGGCCGGTTGCCGGCCCGACTTCGCCATCCTGGCCTATCCGGGCTACTTGAAGGCCAAGGACAGAGATGAACTGGCTCCGGGCCTGCGGGTGCCCGCCGGAACGCCTCCGGTGTTCCTGGCGCACGGCGGGGCAGACCTCATCAGCCCGCCTGAGCACAGCGTGTTGATGTACCTCGCCTTAAGTCGGGCCGGCATCCCGGCCGAGCTGCACGTCTATGCCGGGGCCGCTCACGACTTCGGTGTCCGGCCCAGCGACCAGCCCTGCTCCACCTGGACCCGGTCTTGTGCCGCCTGGCTGGGCCACCAGGGGTTCCTCGGGCCCGAAAAGCATTGAGCAGGCTCGCGGCACTTGAGGGTGCGTTCGCCAGGCAGCGCACTGATAGAAATGTCAAGTTCTCGAGATCCAGCCCTCCGCTTTTTCCCGGGTTATGTACGGGAAACATTATGTATTCAGGACATGATGTTTTGCATGCCAAAAAATCATTGACCGAGGGGCGACCGGATGGTAATCGGGAGGCGCAAACCACGTGCAACACCGTATGAACACAGAACGACAGGACAGGCCCGTTCAGAACCAGTGCAACCGGCGGGAGTTTCTCAGGCAAACGGCGGCCGGGGTTGGCCTGGCCATGGCGGGGCCCGCGGCGCTCTCGCTGGGCGCGGCGCCAGCGGCCGGCGCCGATATGCCGTTGATTCAACTGGGTGCTCACAAGGTCGAGCCGGCTCATCGTGGGTTCGAATCCGATTCTAGGCTACTCGCACGTGAGCCGCCTCATGGACCGCGTGATGATGGACTACTACACGCCGGAGAACATCGGCAAACTCCTGGACCGATGCCTGGCCGCGGGCATCAACACCTGGCAGACCTCGGCCGACGAGAAGGTGGACCAGGCCCTGGAGAACCTGCGCAACCGCGGAGGGGACATTCAGTGGATTTTCCTGGCCTCCAGCCCGCACCTGGAGGACGCCAATGCCTTGAAGGAGATTATCCGGCGCAACAAGCCAATTGCCGTCATGCACCATGGCGGCGTCAGCGACGGTCTCTGGCGCGCAGGCCAGATCGAGAAGGCGCACGACTTCACCAAGCGGGTCCGCGACCTGGGGGTGATGGCGGGCCTGTCCGCCCACAACCCCGCCGTGATTCGCCATGCCGAGGAGCAGGGCTGGAACCTGGATCTCTACATGACCTGCTTTTACCGTGTCTCGCGCTCCACCGAGGAGATCGGGCCCAGCTTGGAGGAGAGACGCCGCTCGGGGAGCTGTTCCTGCCGAGCGACCCGCCGCGAATGTGCGAGGTTATCCGGCAGGTCAAGCGCCCCTGCCTCGGTTTCAAGATCCTGGGCGCCGGCAGGAACTGCGACAGCCCCGAACACGTGGTCAAGTCCTTCGAGTTCGCCTTCCGGAACATCAAGCCTACCGACGCCGTCATCGTGGGGATGTTCCCGCGCTTTCGCGATGAACCGGAACAGGATGCGAAGCTGGCTGTGCAATTCTCCTGCCTGAGCCAGTGACCCAAAGCTCGAAAGGCCCGGACCAGCGCCCCGATGAATTCATCGTGGGCCACGGCCAATGTCGCTGTCCCGGAGGGACACATGAGAATAGCCCAATGCTTTAGCATTGGGTTGATGTGCCCCAAAACGGCCCAGTCCCGAAGGGACGGCTGAGCGGCCCGACATTTCGGCCGTCCCTTCGGGACTTGACCGCCTTTGCCCCGCCACCCAACGCTGAAGCGTTGGGCTATTCTCAGGCATCCCTCCGGGATGAAAAGCACGTGAGCAAGCCACCTCCGGTTGCTTATGAATCCCCTGGGTCTGAGGCCAATCAGGGTTCCAAAATGTTAGAATCTTGCCTCAATCCCGGCCTCTATTCTTGCACAAGCCTTTAACGCCGACCTACGGCACGACTTCGATCACCGCCTCCGCCCATTCTCGCAGTTCGCCATCTTCCCAGGCCACGTCGGCAACCACCACGTGCAGACCGGGCGGGCGGTCAGCCGGCGCCGCCACGCTCATCTCGATCGCGCCCTCGGTGTCTGGCGCGATGCGGGCCGGTTCGGCACGAGCCGCCGCCCGGAGGCCCTCGGGGGCGCGCAGGGCCGCATGGAAGGTCCGCTGGTTTGGGGAGTGGTTGGTAATGCGCAACTGGAGCTGCGCGGCCTGGCCGGGGCGCAGGGTGACCCAGTAGGGGTGCAGGACCGCCCAGGTTTCATCCAGGCCGTAATTGGGGTCATCGAAGGGCAGCAACTGGGCCAGCAAGGGCAGCCGCTGCCGGAGGGTCTGGCGCATCCGCCCTATTTGCGCCGGAGAAAACCGGAAGGCAGGCTCGACGTGCTGGTTGAGGACCAGGCATCCCTTGGGCAACCTCTCCAGTTGATCCAGGCAGCGGAAGTAGCCCTGTCCTTCGTGAAGGAAATTCCGGTTCTGCAGGCAATAATCATCGATGCCCGAGGGCGTGAAGGAGTCGCCCGCGAAAAAGGCGGACCAGGCCCCGTCCCTCTGGACCAGCAAGCCATTGTGGTGCAGGGTCTGGCCGGGGAAATCGAAGATGGTGAGCCGGTATTCTTTCCACCTCCAGGTGTCGCCATCGCGGTGCGGCGCCGTGACGGCAGTGGGGTTTTTGGTCAGGCACGGCAGCCGGTAATCGCCCGGCCGCTCGATGACATTGACCAGGCTGCCGCAGGCATGGACCTTCGCGCCAAACTCCTTGACCAACTCCGGCAAGGCGTCCGTATGATCGTCATGGTAATGCGTCACAAACACGTGCTCGACCGAGGTGAGCTTGGCGGCGTCGCGCAGCTTGCGCAACTGGCCGATGATGCCGCTGCTGCCGCAATCAACCAGGAACCCCGAGCGGTCGTCCGAGAGGATGAGCCTCGAATTCGAGATGGGGATGATCTGTTCGGGCAGCAGCGGCGTCTCCGCCATCTCCATCCAATCCACCGGGGCGTCCGCACCCAGGACGCGCCGGGCCTTGACCCGGATGTGTTCGTCCTTGAAATACCATCGCAGCGCATTGATGGAGAGATAATTGGCATAGACGGCGCGAATCCTGTCTTGGAGGCGGCGAATCGCAGGCACGGGATCGGGGATGACCGGACCACGAAGGGGCGCCAACAGGTCCGGTTTCTCGGCGGCGACCCGATCGAGGGACGCGACCAATTGGGCCAGGCGCCCGGCCCAGCCATGATACCCGCCGATCTTCGCCTCGGGGATAGCGTCCTGGAGGCTGAACAGGTCCTGGAGTTTCCCATCATCGCGGATCAGGTTGCCCGTGAACGCGACCTTCCGGCCTCCGAGCTCGACCAGATAGCTCACTGCGCCCGGCGTGTAGCCAGGGGTATCGACCACCCGGATGGCAAGGTCCTCCCAGGTGACGGTATCGCCCTCCTTGACCGTGCGGCTCACGGGCAGCGCCTCAGCCGGCACTTTCGTCGATTGCTGCGCATAGTCATGAAAGCGTTTCTCGCGCAACTCGGCCCAGAACTTCTCGGGATGGCTCAGAAGTCCGGCCTCCTTCTCCGGGGCGATTATCCTGGCCCCGCGCTGGGCCGGACCGCGGGCGGCCCAGGTGACGTCACGACGGGCTTCTGCCAGCAGGACGGTGTCGGGCGCAACGTGCGCGCCCGAGGGATCCCCATACACGGCCAGGAACTTGCCGTTCCGCTCGATGAAGGCGCCGTTGACCGGCCCGGGAACGATGCTCAGCCCCGGCGGGAGCGGCTTGCCTGCCGGCATGGTCTGGGGGCTGAACTCGCTCGCCCCGATGTCCAGCAGATACGTGCCGTCCTGCAGCAGGAGCGTGGTGGGGGCCTTCGCAATGTCTGCGGCCTGAAGGGCGGCCTTCAATTCCGCCACACCGGCGACGCGGCGGGCCTCGCCTCGAGTGAGGGTCAGGGGTTGGCCCTGCCCCGGGGCCCCGGCGGCGCGGGCCGGCAGCGCCAGCCAGAGCATCGATGTGGCAACGACCGCCAGCGCGGCAGGATTGAGGGAGCTCTGCTTTCCGGTCATGGGGCGAGGGTGCCTGAGTTCAGCCGCCCGCGCAAGGCCGGGAGGTGCCCCCGCGGCGGGCCGATGCCCCTATTTGGAAAGCGTGGGGCAGTCAAAGGCAAGAACCGACCTATGCGTCCCCAGGCTGAAAAGATCGTTGTGGTGACACCAAGAAGGTGTTACCTATGTCGCATGGGCACAGTGACCGCAAAACAACTGCACATGGAAACCAGGAGCATCCTGGACCAACTGGAAAAGGGCGAGCGCCTGATAATCACCCGCCGTGGCCGCGCGGTAGGGCGGCTGGAACCGGTGTCCCGGGTCCAACCGCCCCCCTGGGACGATGTGATGGGCGAAGTTTGGCAGGCCCAGGAACGAATCAAGCCGTCTGAGCGAGTGGCGAACCCCGTCCTGGAAGAGCGCCGCCGCCGCCGCCGATGAGGATTTACGCCGACACCTCCGTCCTGGTGGCGTGGTTCCATCCGGCAGAGGAATGGGGAGACGAATTGAGCGCCCGGTTTGCGGCGCGGACTACTGCGGGCACCTGGGATTGCATTCACGTTGCAGTGGCGCAGCACAGCGGCGCCCGGGTCCTCGCTACGTGCGATGCCGCCCAGGCCGAACTGGCCCGCCTGGCTGGCCTGCCACAAGTAGAACTCTTCCGGTGACGCCTGGGACCGGCACTCCGCACTGCGCACTCCGCACTCCGCACTCCGCACTCCGCACTGCGCACTCCGCATTCCGCACTCCGCACTCCGCACTCCGCACTCCGCATTCCGCACTCCGCACTCCGCACTCCGCACTCCGCACTAAAAAAGGGCCCCTCCCAAGCAATTGGGGAAGGGGCCCGTGGGAACCACCCGGGGGGGTTGGCCTAGAACCTGTAGATGACGTTGGCGGCCAGCAGCCAGGCGTTGTCGCGGTCGGGTGTGCCCGCCGTGGTGCCGCCAAAGGTGTTGAGGCCACTGAGCGAGTGGTCCCAACGGATCTCGAGGCGGCTGATCACGTTTTTCCAGAGGTCGGTACTGGACAGTGCCCGTGAGGGCCAGGACCTGGTCGGAGGCGCGGCCGGCGATCGGGTCGACGGCGAAGCCTAAGGCCCCGGCGCTGTCCTTGACGTATTCACCACGGGCATGGAAGCTGAGCTTCTCGGTGGCATGGTAGGAGGCATAGCCGGCGGCCGACCAGGTCTGGCCTTTGACGCCGTAGAGGTCCAGGTAGTCAAGTGAAGCGCCCAGGGTCAGTTCCTTGATGGGGGTGGCGAGGGTGGTGCCAACATAATAGCTGGTTTGGTCGCCAGTGGCCCCTACCCCTGCCATGCCGGCTGCACGGTCAGAGAAGCCGTTCACGAATCCGCCGTAGAGCTTGGAGCCGGCCAGGAATCCCATGCTGTCCGGGGCGGTCAACTCGATCGAGGCCATGTAAGTCTTGTAGGACTCGGCCTTGTTGGCGCCAGCGGCGTTCAGGCCCTCGAACGGGCGTTCGTTGATGATCGGGCCCACCGTGTCGGCCACGCCTCCACTGACGCTGAGCGCAGTGCCGAAACGATAGGTGGCCAGCACGCCCGTGTGGGTCTGGGGTTCCATGCTATGCCCGTAAGAACGGGTGTAGTTGGGGTCATTCGGCGATTCCACCGATTCGTAGCCGATAATGCTGTCGAACACGCCGACCTTGCAGTCAAGCCCATTGAGCACGGGCACGTTCAACGAGACGTAGGCCTGCCGGACGGCGAAGTCCGAGGGCGCGCCGCCCTTGAAGATCGTCGAGGTGGTCCCCAGGACGTTGGCATCCGGGCCGGCCCACAGGTCCACCAGGTACCCGGCCGACCAGGGAGTTTCATCGAGCGGCTTGGCGATTCTGAGCTGGAAGACGTCCAAGTTGAAACCGTCGGCCTTGCTCGGGGTGTTGAACTTGTAGGGCGCCGGATTCGCGTTTCCGGTGCCGACGTTCCACTGTGCCGACGTGTCCACATAGCCGCCGATTGTCGTGGACGAGAGCGCCGTCGCAACAGCGCTCGCCTTCTCCTCGGCTTTGGCGGCGGACGCCAGGCTGACCACCCCGACGGCGGCCAACGCTACTGTCCATTTGTTAAACTTCATTGGTTCCTCCGATGTTTGTGCTTGTACTGTTACTTATTTATGTTTCCTGCCTAATTCTGCATCTGAAGAGGGCAGAACCGGTCTGCCCTCGCACCAAAACCGGTGCTCCTGCGCCATACATAGGGAAAAGTTGGTTGTTTGACAACAAGAATCTCGCCCAGGTTTTCCGCCCGATTCTGGGCAATCCTGTACCAGCTTGGGACAGGAGATCCCCAAATCGGCGGAAGAAGGGCAGACGCATCTGATCTGGCAGAAAAATGCAAAAGAACTGTTTTTCTGCCAGATCGTCTTTGTGTTTGCCCAACGATTCTGCCTCTTGCCCCTGGAAATAGCTGCGGCTGCCCTGCCGGGACGGGCGGTCCTCTGGTTTCTGGAACGAACCCTGCTCCGTTGGGGACCGGTCAGACGCTTTATGGCCTCATTTGCCTATGTGGCTCGCGATACGGCATCCGGACGCGAGATTCGAAATTCGGTTGAGGCGGTTACGGAACAGGCGGCCATCGCCACGCTGTTGAACCGCAACCTCCTGGTCGTGGCGATACAGGAGAAGGTTGCCAAGAAGGGCCAGACCAGCGGGGGCGGCGTGCCGCTGATGGACCTGGTCATCTTCACCCGCCAACTGGCCACGATGATCGATGCGGGCCTGGCGATGGTCCAGTCCTTGCAGGCCCTGGCCGAGCAGACCACCCACAAGGGCATGCGGGACGTCATCCGCGACGTCTGCTCCAGGGTCGAGGGGGGCGACAGCTTTTCTGAGGCGCTGCAGAAGCATCCCAAGGCCTTCAACCGGCTTTACGTGTGCATGGTGGCCGCCGGCGAGCGCGGCGGTCTGCTGGCGGAAATCCTGGCGCGCCTGGCCACCTACCTGGAGAATGCGGCCCGGCTCCGCAAAAAGGTCAAATCGGCCCTGATGTATCCCACGGTGGTGTGCGTGGTGGCGGTCCTGATCACCGGCTTCCTGCTGGTCAGGGTGGTGCCGGTGTTTGCGGAGGTCTTTTCCAGCTTCGGCTCGAAGCTGCCGGCGCCGACGCAATACCTGATTAACACGAGCACGTTCGTAAGGCATTACATCGTCCTAATCCTGGCGTGCGCCACGGGCCTCGCTTACGGCTGGTTCTACTTCATCCGGACGCCCGGGGGCCGCCACTTTTGGGACGCGCGCCGCATCAAGTTGCCCGTCATTGGCGTCATCGCCCACAAAATCTGCTTGGCGCGGTTCACGCGGACCCTGGCCTCCCTGGTTCGCAGCGGCGTCCCCATCCTGGAGGTCCTGCAGATCGTCTCGCAGACCGTGGGCAACGCGGTGATGGAAAAGGCCATCAAGGCCGCGGCGGTTGACATCGAGCGCGGCGAGAGCATCTCCAGCGCCCTGGGCAAGCACCCGATCTTCCCGAGCATGATCATCCGCATGGTCACCGCCGGGGAGCAGACCGGCAAGATCGACAATATGCTGGAGCGGATTTCGGATTTCATGGACGAAGAGATTGAGACCACGCTGGCGGGCCTGATGTCCCTCATCGAGCCCATCCTGATCGTCTTCCTGGGCATCGTGGTCGGCAGCATGGTCATCTGCATGTTCCTGCCCATCTTCCAAATCTCGACCATTGTCAACAAGCGGTAGGGCGGGCTAACCGGTGAAGGCGGAGACGGAGTCCCCGGCGGACCCCTCACCCCTACCCTCTCCCCGTCCGATGGGGAGAGGGCGGAGCATCGGCAGTCTCTTGAACTTCCAGGCGTCCCTGGTTCCTCGAGCCGCTACGGACAATTCTCCCTCCCCCCATCCGATGGGGAGAGGGCCGGGGTGAGGGGCCAGCCCGCGATTCCGCTCTCGCCTCCACGACGCCTTACAGTCCGGGGACGTTTCCCGCTTGCGGCCCCTCCAACATTGTGGTTTTCTTTGCCCCCGGCGGTCGCTATGGTAGGGTGCTTGGCTGCAGGGTTTGTGGCCGTTGACTGATGGGTTTAATGACTGACTGACTCGAGAACGAAACTTATGCCACTGACACACACCAGAGATTTGTTTGCCAAGGCCCTTAAGGGCAAGTACGCCTTGGGCGCCTTCAACGTCAACAACATGGAATTGCTCCAGGCCATTGTGGAGGCCTGCGAGGCCGAAAAGGCCCCCGTCATCCTCCAGATTTCCAAAGGGGCGCGAGGCTACGCCAATCCCATCTACCTCAAGAAGCTCATTGAGGCGGCCATCAGCCTCTCGAACATCCCGATCGCCGTGCACCTGGACCACGGGGACAGTTTCGAACTGTGCAAGGAGTGCATCGATGAAGGATTCACTAGCGTCATGATTGACGCCAGCCACGAGCCGCTGGAGAAGAACATCGAGATCTGCCGGCGCGTGGTGGACTACGCCCACAAGCACAATGGCGTGGTCGAAGGCGAGCTGGGGCACCTGGTCGGCGCCCAGTTCGACGAAGGCGAGGCGGGCGGCCACTACTCGGTCGAGGGCCACTACACGCACCCGGAACAGGCGGTGGATTTCGTCCGGCGTTCCGGCGTGGATTCCCTGGCCGTGGCCATCGGCAACTCCCATGGCGCCTATAAATTCAAGGGCGAGCAGCACCTGGACCTCGAACGCCTCAAGGCCATCAAGAAGGCCCTCATGGATGCCGGGCTGGGCGATTACCCCCTGGTCCTGCACGGCGCCTCCAGCGTCCCCAAGGAATTGGTCGAGGAAATCAACAAATACGGCGGCAAGCTGGGCACTGACACCGCCGGCGTGCCCGAGGCCGACATCGAGGTCGCCCGCCGCACCGGCTGCACCAAGGTCAATATCGATACCGACCTGCGCCTGGCCCTGACGGCCGGCATCCGCAAGGTCTTTGCCGAAACCCCCAAGGAATTCGACCCGCGCAAATACCTGGGTCCCGCCCGCACCAAGGTCAAGGAACTGGTCCGGCACAAGGTCCGCAACGTCCTGTGCTGCGCCGGACACGCATTTGACTAGCGAGAGCCTGTCCCAAGAACTCTGATTCCGGACCTTTGTCGCAGCCTTTGTCGGCACCTTTGTCCAGAAAGCGCCAATCCGACAAAGGTTCCGACAAAGGTTCCGACCAAGGTCTCAGAATTCGCAGGTTCTGGGACAGGCTCTAGCTATTTCGGGGGACACCACACTACGCGCTGGTCCGAATCAGGCGCGCCTCGTTGCTCTTGAGGTAGTTGGCCATGGTCCCGATGGCGCTCATCTGGGTGACGACGCCCTTTTGCTTGAGGCTCCGGGTCATCCGGTAATGGAGCAGGGTCTTGCCAAGCCCAACGATGTGGATATAGGCCTGGTCGGTCTTCCAAAGTTGGCCCTTGGTCAGCACGGGGGATGGACTCTTGCGTTGGGTCTTCATCATGACTTGAGGATCAGACACGTCATGACCCGTTTTTATTCAATTGGCGCAATCCCTGTGCTATCCTCCGCCCCGTGAACAACAAGCAACAGGACGGCGCCGTTCGCCTCAGCATCTCCATCCCCAAAGCCCTGGCCAGGCAACTCGACCAGATGGCCCGCCAGAAGGGCTACGACAACCGTTCCCTGGCCGTGGCCGACATGATCCGCGCCCAATTGGTCGAGCACAGGCAAAACTTCGGCGACCAGGAGATCGCCGGCACCATCACGCTGGTGTACGACCACCACAAACAGCATGTCCAAGCCGCCCTGACCGATATCCAGCACGACCACCACGACGTCATCCTCTCCTCCCTCCACGTCCACCTGGATCATTTCAATTGCCTCGAAGTCCTGGCCGTGCGCGGCCAGGCCGCCACCATCAAGCGAATTGCCGACGAACTCATCGCCGCCAAAGGCGTCAAGCACGGCAAGCTTACCGTCACCACCAGCGGCAAAGACTTGCCGGGTTGAGGGTGCGGTCGAGATGCGCTCGGGCGCTTTCGGACACTGCCCCCACTGCCGGGGGCCGGACCGGAGTGCGCCCGTCCCCGGGCGCAGCGACGTCCGGAGCCGGGGCAGCGATCAAACACTCCAGCGCGCCTGCCCGCTCCGTCGCTGCTGCGCCCGGGGACGGGCGCACTCCGGGGGCGGTGTCAGCAAGCGCCCGATTCGGTCCTCGGCCTTCACCGGACCTTGACGGGCCTGCTGCGCGGAGTATGTTCGTCACCATGAACCGGACTCATCCTTTGGGCCAGTTTCTCTTCTTCTGCGTGCGGCGCCCCGCCCTGAGGTTCCTGCCCTGGCTGGCCCTGCCGGCCCTTGCACTGGCCGCCCCAGCCCAGACCGCTCCCGCCGGGGCCAACAGCGTCCCCGCCCCGGAATTGGTCGGCAAGGCCTGGCTCAACCTCACCAACGGGGGCAGCCTCTCGCTCGCCGCTCGCAAGGGCAAGGTCACGGTCCTCCATTTCTGGACCTTCGATTGCATCAACTGCAAACACAACCTCCCCCATTACCTGGCCTGGCGCCGGCGCTTCGCCCCCAAGGGCCTCGAAGTCATCGGCATTCACACCCCGGAAACCGACTCCGAACGCGACCCGGCCAACGTGGCGAAAAAGCTCAAGGAACTCCGCGTTGACTACCCGGTGCTCCTGGACCCCGACCGCCGCAATTGGGACCGCTGGCAGCAGCGGTATTGGCCGGCGATTTATCTCATCGATAAGCAGGGCCGCGTCCGCTACTGCTGGGAGGGCGAGTTGGAGTACCCATCCGCCGGGGGCTATGCCCGGATGACCAGCCTGATCGAGCAGTTGCTGCGGGAGTGACCAACGACGAATGACGAATGACGAATGGCCCGGGAGTGCGCCCGTCCTCGGGCGCAGCAACGTCCCGAGCCAGGGCCGCGGTCACACGCTCCGGCACGCCTGCGCATTTCGTCGCTGCTGCGCCCGGGGACGGGCGCACTCCGGGTGTTGACGGTTTCTTCAATCGGCATCATGCTCCCCCCGCTCGAAGAAACCAAACTGGCCATGCACATCAAGAAACTGGTTTCGCTCCTCGCGCTCACGGCTTTTGCGGCCGCCGCCGCCGAGGCGCCCCCTGGACAAGACCCCATCATCAAGGAAATCGATCTCGTCCACTTCTCGCACACGGACGTTGGCTTCACCGATAGCCCGAGCGTCTGCCGCGAGTTGTACCGGCGCTACCTGGACATCGCCGTGGACGCCATCCTGGACTCGATGAAGGGCCCGGCCGAGCAGCGCTTTTATTGGACTGCGGAGTCCACGCTCGCGGTCAATGACTGGTGGCAGGCCGCCACGCGCGCCCGGCGCGAGCAATTCCTCAAGGCGGTTCGCGCCGGTCAACTGGAAGTCACCGCGCTGGGCTGCAACGCCACCCCGTTCATGAACGCCGCCCAATGGCGGACGATGGTCCACTGGCTGCCGGAGGAGTTGTGGCGGGAGGTCCGCCCCGCGGCGGCCCTCCAGGACGATGTCAACGGGGTGCCCCGGGCCGCCGCGCTGGCGTTGCTGGACCGTGGTGTGCGGCACCTCTGCTCGGGCATCAATGAAGACAGCGGCGGCGCGCCGTTCCAGCGGCCCTCGGTTTTTTGGTGGAAAATGCCCGACGGCCGCCGGCTCTTTGTCTGGCTGAGCCTGGGCTACGGCTCGGGTTTTGGGTTCTTCGAGCCCGGCGAGTGGCGCCGGGGGCCGGTCCCGCGCGCTGCGGATATGACCTACCGGCCTCCGCGCGCGGGGGACATCCTGCGGAGCGACGAGGCCGCGGTGCGCGCCGCGCACAAGTTCTGCCTGGAGCGGCTGCGCCAGCTCGAGCGCTCCGGCTACAAGCATGACCTGCTCGCCCTTTCCATCACCAGCCAATGGCGTTACGACAACGACCCGCCCTTCCCGCCGCTGGCCCAGTTCGTCGCCGCCTGGAACCGCCTGCAACTCCAGCCGCGCCTGCGCCTGACAACCGTGTCCGACGTGATGGCGCGCATGGAAAAGACCATGGGGCCCACCGCGCCCGAATACAGCGGCGAGTGGACCGATTGGTGGGCCAACGGCACGGCCTGCGCACCGCGCGAAGTGGCTGCCAGCCGCGCCGCCAAGCGGTTCCTGGCCGCCGCAGGCTCGCCGCTTTGGGGACCGGTGGACGCCCCTGCGCTCCTGGCCATGGACGCCCTGTATCGCGACCTTTGCCTTTTCGATGAGCACACGTGGGGCTCCAGCCTCAGCGTGGCCAAGCCATATAGCCTGGACACCCAGGCCCAGTTTGCCGAGAAGAGCATCCTGGCTTACCGGCCCATGGCGCGCGCCGAATGGCTGCTCTCTCAGCGCGCTCGCACGCGGCTCGCCGGCCAGGCCGAAGGATTCTACCTGGCCAATCCCGCCAAAGCCCCCTTCAGCGGTTGGGTGTCCCTAATCGCCACCTGCCTGCGCGACGACTACCGGAGCCTGGAGGACCCGCAAACCGGCGCCCGCATGAAGCTCTATTTCGAGCCGGGCCTCCAGCCCTGGGGCTGGCCCCAAAAGCCCGAGGACCTGAGCCGCGAAGACGTCTCCGCCACCTTCCCGGATCGCGCCCCCAACCAGGTGGCCAGGTTCTGGGTGGAGAAACTCGACGGCGAAACCGTTCGCCGCCTGCAGTTGAGCAAGGAGCCGGTGGAGACGGAGCAGCCGCCCAACAGGACAACGCCGGAAATCAAGACCGACCCCCAGGGTTGGCCGGTCTCGGCGCTATGGCCCGGCATGAAGCAGTCCCTGTTCCTCGAAGGGTTTGGCGATTTCACGGCCCTTCAGGTCAGGGGTTTCGCGCCGCGTGCCGCCCTGGCGGACATTCGGGCCCGCCACGGAGACGAGCGGGAGAGCCTGCGCCGGGAAAAACTCGACGAGACCGGCGCCACCCCGCAGGAGCAGGCCGCCGTCCAGGAGACGCCCCACACCTTCCTCTTCACCCAGGCCATTCGGCACCCGCGGCTCCAGTGGGCCACGCGCGTGGTCGAATTATGGAAGCGCGAGCCTCGAGCCCGCCTCACGCTGCGGCTCAACCGGCTCTCCTCGGCGGCGCCGGAGGTTTATTATGCCGCCTTTCCGCTGCCGACCGGGCAGGCCCTGCCCCGGCTGAGCAACGGCGGCCAGCCGTTCACCCCGTTCACCGACCAGTTGCCGGGCACTTGCCGCGACTATTTCGCCATCGACGGCTGGGCCGACTATGCGACCCCGGAGGGCCATTGGCTTTGGGTCAGCCGCGACGCGCCGCTGATCGCGCTCGGCAATTCGCCCACGCTGGCCTTGAGCCAGACCCCGCCCAAGGACCCCCACCGCCTGCTGGCCATGCTCTTCAACAATTTCTGGTACACCAACTTCGCCGCCGACGAGCACGGCATCATGGAGTTTCAATTCGACCTGGTTCTGGCGGCGCAACGCGCAGGACGACGTTGCGGACCTGGCCCAGGCCCTGGAGGCCCAGCCCGCAGTCCTTATCAACCCGGCCGCAAAGGAAGACCCGCGCGTCCAGAGGGATTTATTCCAGCCGTGAAGGGCGGAACACCGCGTAGCGGTGTCTGATGGTAGCCGTGGACTTCCAGTTCACGGACCGATCGCCCAAGCTCACCCGCGTCGCGTAGCGACGCTTGAAACCTGGCTCGATCTGCCAGCGCGAGGACCTCAGGCGTCGCTGCGCGACGCGCGAACAATCCGACGCCCCAAACCGTGGACCGAGGTCCACGGCTACCTTCAGGGCGTTGCTCCGCGACGCACGCGCTGCGCAGGTGATTGCGCTGAGCCTGGGGGAAATTGAAGGCGAGCTCGACCGATAAGCGCCGCTCAGACGTTGTCGGTCGGTTGAAACGGCAGTCCGCGCTGCCCGCCAAAGAGCCGGCGCAGGCGCCCGTCGCTGGAGCTGGCGCTCCGGCGCGCAATAGCTGGCACGACCTGTCTGCTGGTCTGCCGGCGGGCGCGCCGCCCGCGCAGCCAATCCTCCCAGGTCATCGGGCTACCTGACGGAATCGAGGGGACTTCTGACTTTGAGTTCATAAACCCAGCATAGGCATCTTGCTTTCGCGCCGCAATCGCCATTCGACGGGGGTGCGACTAAAAGCGTCGGGCATGCGCCGCGGGAGTTTTGTCCCGGAGGGACAATTGACAATAGCCCGGCGTTTCAACGCCGGGGAGGCGAGAAAAGGGATTCTCGTCCCGAAGGGACGACTGAGAAAACTCCTTCCTCTCAGCCGTCCCTTCGGGACGGACCGACTCTTTCTCCTCGCTCACCCGGCGTTGAAACGCCGGGCTATTCTCAGAAGCCCCTTCGGGGCAAAGAAGCGCCATGAGCTGCCCGACACTCTTAATCGCACCCGTTCGACGGCCGGGGCGTGACCTCCCGGCCCTGGGACTGTCTGACTAAGAGCGGGCCGTTGCCCGGATCGCTCAGGACACACTGTCTATGAAACTCAGATTAGGCATTTTGTTGGCGGGGGTGTTTGTGTTTGCAGCGGCAGGCCCGGCAGTCGCGCAGCCAACCGGTTCCGCGGCGCCGCGAACTCCTCCTTCGTTGCGCGTCAACGTGGACCCACGGGTCGAATTGTTCTCGATTCTGTTCCGGCTCGCGGGCAACCCCGAGGTACAGCCAGGGCAGAGTCGAGTCCTACACGGCCGACGTGGAGCAGCAGTTTGGCCAGTTCCGCGAGCACCAGGCGGTGAAGCTCGCCCGGGAGTTGCGTCAGAGCCGCGGCGTCTCCTACGACGCCTGCATGAGCATGGCCGTCCACTTGAGCAACGCCAGGGACTTGACGCTTCTGGTTCCGCTCCAGCCATGGCCGGAGGGCCTGGACCAACGTTGGCCCGTCGCCGACGTGCCCCGGTTCCTCAAAGCCGCCCGGCAGTTCGTGAAGGACACGGCCTTCCTCGACTTCCTGGAGCGCCACCGCTCGCTCTATGAAACCACCGAGTCCCGGATGAGAACGCTCATGGAAAAAGAGGCGCACCTCGAGTGGTTCAAGGACTACTTCGGCGAACGGCCCCAGGCCGCCTTTACCCTCGCCCCGGCCCTCCTCAACGGCGGCTGCTGCTATGGCTCGCACTGCCGCCAATCCTCCGGCAGCGAGAGCCTCTACTGCATCCTCGGCGTCTGGAAAACCGACCCGGACGGACTCCCGCAGTTTACCCATGACATGCTCCAGACCGTCGTCCACGAATTCGCGCACTCTTACGCCAACCCGATCATCGACCGCCACCAGACCGAGCTCCAACCCGCCGCCGACCCACTTTTCCGCCAGGTCTCCGGCAGAATGCGCTCCCAGGCCTACGGCGACGGCCAGACCATGCTCCGTGAGTCCCTGGTTCGCGCCTGCGAGGTCCGCTACACCTTCCGCTATGACGGCCCCGCCGCCGGACAGCGCGCGATTGCCTCCCAGAAACAACGCGGCTTCCTGTGGATGGAAGAACTGTCGAGCCTGCTCGCCAACGAATACGAAGCGCACCGGGACCGCTACTCGACCTTGGACACGTTCTCTCCGCGCCTGGTCGCCTTCTTCAACGACTTCGCCAAGGGCTTTGCCGAAAAACACCCCTAGCGAGGCAGGGCCTCAGACCGTGGCTTGGGCATCTTGCCCAAGCCACCACGGGCAGGATGCCCGTACCACAAACTTGACCTGTCTGCATCATGTTTGCAAATTCAAGGACTCTAGAATCAATCATCCTTGTCGCGCCTGAAGAATTCCGGTTGAATCCCTGGAGCAAAATGCTCATGAAAACGCCCGCCATGATGAACCGCATCGCTCACCCATTGAGAAGGTCCCTGTGCGCCTGGCCTGATGCTGGCCGTCTTCACGACCGTCTGGGCCGGCGCCGAGGCCTCCCCCCGCTGGTCCGAGGACCAGGCCCGGGCCTGGGGCCAGAAGATCGGCTGGCTGGCCGGGTGCGATTTCCTGCCGAGCACAGCGATCAACCAGTTGGAGATGTTCCAGGCCGATACGTTCGACCTGACAACCATTGATCGGGAGCTGGGCTGGGCACAGTCCCTCGGTTTCAATTCGATCCGCGTGTATTTGCAGGACCTGCTCTGGAAACAGGATTCCCAGGGCTTCCTCAAGCGCTTGGACCAGTTCCTCGAGGTGGCGCACAAGCACGGCATCGGCGCGGTCTTCGTGCTCTTCGATTCCTGCTGGGATCCGTTTCCCAGGCCCGGCGCTCAACGCCCTCCCAGACCGCATGTCCACAACTCGGGCTGGGTGCAATGCCCCGGCGCCGAGGTCCTGCTCGACCCAGCCAAACAGCCCGCCCTCAAGGGGTATGTCCTGGGCGTCGTCGGCCGCTTCCGCCAGGATCGGCGCGTACACGCGTGGGATATTTGGAACGAGCCTGACAACATGAACCGCCCGGCCTATGTCGAAAAGGAACCCCCGAACAAGGTGGACCTCGTGCTGCCGCTGCTCAAGCTGGCCTTCGCCTGGGCGCGGGAGGCCAAACCGTCCCAGCCCCTGACCTCCGGCGTTTGGATCGGCACCTGGCCCGACCCGGAGAAGCTCAGCCCCACCGAACAGGTCCAATTGTCTGAATCCGACGTCATCAGCTTCCATAACTACAACGACCTCGCCAGCCTCAAGGAGGCCGTCCGCAACCTCAGGCGT
Organism: uncultured bacterium; assembly: GCA_963749495.1. Taxonomy (GTDB): domain Bacteria; phylum Verrucomicrobiota; class Verrucomicrobiia; order Limisphaerales; family UBA8199; genus CAVQND01. The sequence continues at coordinate 204,434 of CAVVMW010000030.1, read as the reverse complement.
TACCGCCGGCCCCTGCTCTGCACCGAATACATGTCCCGCGGCAACGGCAGCTTTTTCGATCCCAACCTGGGCTACCTCAAATCCCAAGGCGTGGCCGCCTACAACTGGGGACTGGTCGAGGGCAAGAGCCAGACCATCTATCCCTGGGACTCCTGGACCAAAGAATATGACGGCGAGCCCTCGCTGTGGTTCCACGATATTTTCCGGCGCGATGGCACGCCCTACCGGCCTGAGGAGGTCGCTTACATCAAGGCGGTCATCCAAAGCGAATGCCTGTTCAATGGCGAGGACCTGACCGGCTGGCGCCAACCCCGAGGCGAATGGCTGGCCGCGGAGGCGGTTTCCCTCGACCGCGAGAACCCGGAGGCCTTTGTAATCGCCCCGGGCCAGGGCGTGATGGTCAACGGCGCCAAAGGCCGCACCGTTGACCTGATGACGGAAGCGGAATTTGGCGACATCGAGTTGCACGTGGAGTTTTGCATCCCCAGGCATTCGAACTCCGGCGTCTATCTCGAGGGCCGCTATGAGATCCAGGTGTACGACAGTTTCGGCGTGGAAAAGGACGCCTACCCGGGCATCGAATGCGGGGGCATCTACCCGCGATGGATCAACGAACGAAATGTCGGCGGCCACTCCCCGCGCATCAACGCCAGCAGGCCCGCCGGCCAGTGGCAGTCATTCGACATCGTGTTCCGCGCACCGCGCTTTGACGCTGCCGGCAACAAGGCCGCCAACGCCAAAGTCGTGCGCGTCTCCCATAACGGCCAGGTCATTCACCAGGAGATTGAGTTGACCGGCCCGACCCGCGCCGCGCACTGGGACGACGAAAAGCCCACCGGCCCCATCATGCTCCAAGGCGACCACGGCCCCGTGGCCTACCGGAACATGAGGGTGAAGAGAATCCAACTGGATTAGACCGCGGTCCGCGAGGGACGAGGGACGAGGGGCGAGGGACGAGGGACGAGGGACGAGGGGCGAGGGACGAGGGACGAGGGACGAGGGGCGAGGGACGAGGGGCGAGGGACGATTAAGGTGAGGCTGGGCCGCCTTCCGTGCTCCATCTTGCGCCTCAACGGGCTCCCTTGCGTGCTCTATCTTGCGGCCCAAAGGGCCGCCAGAGCCTAGCCCAGGGCTGAGGCCGTCAGGCCGATGCCCTGGGGGTTTCGCCGCAATCGTGGACCGCGCGCCCTGAAGGGGCGCCAGAGCGCCCCCGGCGCCCGCCCCAGGAGCGGAACGCCGAGCCCGAAGGTTTTGGACTGCGCCAGTCCTCTGGCGCTTTTTGGACCCAGACCCAGGGGACACAAAAGCGGCAGAGGACTGCCGCAGTCCAAAACGCTGCGCGGGACGGGGACGCACGGTTGGGGTTCGGGGCGCAAAGCGAGAAATGGTTCGGGGAATTCTTTCAGGGCGCACGTAATCTTCCGGGGGCATGTTCCCAGGGCATCGGCCTGGCGGCCTCAGCCCTGGGCTGGGCTCTGCCGGCCCTTTGGGCCGGAGATCCGGTCCTGGCTTCCTCGCTCCTGCGCAACGGTCACTTGATCAACCGATAGTACTTGGTGGTTCGAGGGCTCACGGTGTCATAGACGACGAATTCGTTGCCTTCGACGACGACGGTGAGGGGGACGTTGACCCAGGCCGGCGGGGCCGTTGAGGATTGGAGGGTAAAGCCCGTAAAGGAGGTGGGCCAGGAGATGCGGACCTGGTTGTGCCAGAGCTTGACGGTGAGTTTGGGGCGGAGCTGGGGCGGCGCAGGAACATTGACGACGATATAGGAGTCGCCGCTGGGGGGCATGGGCCCGAGCCAGGTGGTGACGGGCGTTGTGGCGACGACATTGCCGACGGTGTTGGTGATGAAGAAATAGTCGGTGAGGCTCACCGTGTAGTATTCGCCGATGATCGAGTTCCATGACAGGAGGAGGAGGTTCGAGTTGAGGGCCTGGTTGGTGACGACCAGCGGCAGGGCGCTGGGCAGGACGCCGCCGACTGGCAGCGTGGCCCGGATGGCGTAGGCGACATTAGTGGTCAACTCGTTGTTGTAGATGCCGAGGTACCAATTGCCGCTGAGGTCGCTCAAGGCGTTGGAAGTGCGCACGACGATCTGCTCGGGGTCGGTCCCCTGGCGGAAGCTGCCGGCGAAGTACGGGGCCTGAACGGGCGGCACGTCGCGCTGGAGGACGAGGTTGGCGTTGCCCGAGAGGTTGTAGAGTTCGAAGAGGACGCCCTCGACGGCATTGGTGATTTGGAACTGGAAGAAGAAGGCGCGGGGCGGTCCGGGCGCGGCCAGGTGATTGGTGTTGTGGATGAACCCGGCCGAATACGCGACGCCGCTGGTGAGCGGGATGAGTTCGGGGTACTCGATTTCTCCCGGGGTCTCATTATCGGCGCAGGCCTCGGCTGAGAAGGAGACATTGGTCTCGGTGGTGTTGAACACACCGACGTACCAGCGGCTGATCTGGACGGGGAACGGCGTGCTGTTGGTGACGATGATGTCCGTCAGGTTGGTTACCTGGGCGGTCACGACCATGACGATTTGCTGGTTGGTGCCGGGGCGCTGGCTGATGTAGTCGTAATGGGCCAGGTTGGGCAGCGGCAGGTGCTCGCTCAGGACCACGGTCAGGTTGCTGTTGGCGGCGCTGAGCCAGAACAGGGCGCTCTGCGGCGGGTCGCCCGGGACGCCGGTCACGTCGAATTGGAAGTAGCGGGGAACGCCGGCGGGGCCGACGACGCAATTGGTCGCCAACTGGCAGTTGGTCAGCGTCACGATGTCGAACCACACGCCGTAGGCATACTCGACCGGCACGGGGTTGGGATTGGTGACGGTGAGGAAGTAGGGGCGGCCCGGCACCAGGAGCGGGGCGCTGGCCGCGTTGGTGGAGAGGACGTTGGTCGCCGGGGCGTTGACCGGCGGCCAGAAAATGAAGTTGGCGGCAGTGGTCGGGAAAGAATTGGTGTCATAGAGAACGCCCATGGGAAGCGCATTGCCGGAGCGATCCAAGGCCGAGAGGAGGACATTGGTGGCGTTGGTGGCCCAGGCGGGGACATTGACGATCAGGCTCTGGGCGCCATAGGCGGCGAGGGTGTTGGCGTAAGGAATGCCGTGAGACAGTTCGATGACCGGGGGCGGATTGCTGGGCAGGAGCGTGAAGTCGAGCCGCCACGTAACCAGTTGGGCGAGGTTCGTAGCGGAGTTTGGCCCGGCGCGGGTGTCCCAGATTTCGAGTTTCCACGTGCCGAAGGCATCGGTGCCGAGCAACGGGTCCAGGGAATCCTCCGGCAGGTAAGTCAACTCCGAGGGGACCTCGGTCAGGGTGACGCCGTCCAGGAGCGTGCCGGGCAGAAGGCCCTGGACGGTCAGCACCGTGTTGGTGTGGTAGGCAGCGAAGAGGAAGCTGGGGGTGGTCCACTGGGCATTGTCGCCGTTGGCGGTGTCCATCTTCACGTCGTCCAGGGAGATGCTCAACTGGGCAAGGCCCTGGGCCGGGGCGGCCAACGGGTCGGCCTTGCCGTTGCTGCCGGCGTCGAAGATGGCCTTGACTTCGTTGTCGGCCAGCGCGCGGCCATAGACGGAGAGTTCATCGATGAAGCCGCGGAAGGGCTGGGAGTAATCCGAGCGGGAGGCATTGCCGATGGCCGCCCCGGGGCTGTAGGCGGGGTCCAGGTCGCGGAAGGGGGACCGGCCGGTGAACGAGGTCAAAATCTTGTTTTGGCCCGAGGGGTCTTCGAGATAGACGTTGGTGTAGTATTGGCCGTTGACGTAGAGACGGAGCATGTTGGTGGGCCAGGGGGCGTTGTCGGTCCAATGATAATTGCACTCGAAGACGGCGGCGATGTGGAACCAATTGTCGGCCTTGATGGGTTGGTCGCCGGTCTCGAGGATGACGCCGCAATCGCCGCGCAGGGCATCCTCGATATGGAAGATGATGTCGTAGTCCTCCGTTGTGGTGCCGGCGTTATCAACGCGCTCGAGGCCCAGGTAGTACGGGTCCAGGCAATCGCGCGAATCGCCGCGGAAGAAGATCTGCTCGACGAAGCTCTCGGGGGGCAGCCCATTGAGGAATCCATTGGTCTGGCTCAGCGGTTTGACCCAGCCTTCGATGGTGAAGCTGTTGGTCAGGCGGAGGTTCTGGGGGTCGCCCAGTTCGAGCGTGCTGGCCAACCAGGGATTGCCGGCAACGCCGTTGGTGATGATGCCCGGGAAGAACAGGGTCTGGCCGCCCACGAAACTCGAGGCGGGGTCGGCCAGGGCCTGTGCGCCGTTGATGAGCGCGCCGTCGTTGCCGCCGATGAGGTCCTGGGCGCGGCCATCCATGGGGTTGAGCGCGCCGTTCCACCAACCCACGGCGCCCGGCCCGCGCAGGGTGTAGCTGAGCTGGTAACGATGGCCCGGGATGGTGGGCAGCGCGGACTGGACAGCGCCGGTGGCCAGGACCAGGAAGTTCGTGTGCATCGGATCCACCATGGCATTGCTCTGCACGGTGACGGACCCCTGGGTGACGGTCCAGTCGCGGACGCCGATGTTCGTGCCGGCGGTGCCGCCGGCGATGGTGCTGCCGGCGGTATAGAGCCCGCCCGTCGAGAGCACGAAGCTGTTCGAGGAGACCAACGCGGGCGGGCTGTTCGACAGCGTGTAGGGCCAGGGTGCGAACTTGATGGGGGTGACGGCCAGATTCGTGTTGTCGGTGAAATGCATCAGCCCGTCCAGCACGTTCGTGGTGAGCGCGGAGAGGACGAAGTCGTCCACGGTCACGTTCGGGTCGAGCGGGGTCAGGACGATGGGCGTGAGATTGGTGGCGGGGCCGTTGGTATAGGCGAACTGGAGGACGTTGGTGAAATCGATAGCGTTGGTTTCCCAGCTCGGGCCGCCGGCCCAGTCCAGACCGTTGGTGAAGGTGTAGGTGGAGACAGTGCCCGCGCCCGGGCCGGTGGCCAGGGAGACCTGGAGGCCGACGGGCGTGGTCAAGGCGTTGGTGCCGTACTTGCCCCGGGTCGAGGCGTTGCAGATGGCCAGGATCTCCTGGGGCAAGAGTGCCCGCGAATAGAGGCTGAACTCGTCCAGGCCGCCGGCGAAGGAGAGGCCAGGGTTCGCTCCGTTAGCATTGAAGCTCCAGCTCAGGATGTCATGGGTTCCCTGCCAGGTCCCCGAGCTGCTGGCCTCGAAACCGACCCAGCTCTGGCCGCTGGAGTCCATGCCGTAGGGGACGGGGCCGCCAGGGGTCTGCTGTTGCGGAAGCTGCTCGCTGAGGACCGGGTAATTGTCCAGGAGGATGGTTACGGTGCGCCCGTCGTATTCGACTTGCCCCAAGTGGACCAAGCCGTCGCATAAATTGGTCGTGACGGGGAAAGAGGGTCCGAGGTCCCCGCCCATCCTCGGGACGGTGCCGACCTGGAGCCAGACGTGGGAAACGCTATTTCTCTGGCCCGCCAGATTACGGCTGCTTTCACTTTCGAAGATGACGGCGACGGCATTGGAGTCCATCTGCAGACTGTCATATACGGGGGGGCTGGACAGGGCGTTGGTCCCGGTGTTCTGGAAGACGAAGCAGAGGCCGTTGTTGCTTTCCTGCGGCTGCGAGTCCTGGCCCGTGAACTGGAAGGTGAAAGCGGTGCTGAAGCCGTTTGAACACAGCAGCTTTTGGGAATACCAGGCCGCGCCGTTCGTATTCGGGGCGGCAGGCGTGAGTTGGAGCGCGTTGCTGACGACCGTCGCGCCGCCCAGGAGAACGAGTCCTGTGGGACTCGAGAAGTCCCGATAGGCGAAGGTCGAGGGCGGCGGGTCGAACCCGAGATAGAAATCGCCTTTGGTGCGGGGCACAGCGCCGGCGGGCAGGGTCTGGCTGCGGCGGAGCAGGCCGTTGACGTAGAGGCCGGCGAGTTGATTCGAGGCGTTGTAGGTCAGGGCCACGTGCTGCCAGCCGGCATTGGTGATGGCCTGCGGCCTGGTGGCGACGTAGTAATTCGCCGGCGAATTGGCATCCCAGAACGCGGCGCTGAGGGCGCCGGGTCTGGGCTGGGTGGTCGAGAGGTTGCCGAGCCAGAACTGGACCCCGAGCGGGGACGGATTGGTCGGGTCGAACCATTCCGTCAGCGGGGCTTGGTTGGTGACGCTGGCCGGGTTGATCCACCCCTCGATGGTGAAGCTGGGCTTGTGTTGGAGATTGAGGTCGGGGCTGGCCGGGACCAATACCTTGGTGGCGATGCCATCGCCAAAGTAGGCCTGGCTGTGATCGTAAAAGGCCTGCGTGACCTCGCAGTTGTTGGAGAAGACCACGTTGCCAAAGAGCAGGCCGTCGAGCCCGCCGAAGATGTCGCGGGCGTCGCCATCGAACGGCCACCAGGTGACCATGCCCACGATATAGGGGGCGTGAGTGGCGCGGAAGCTCAAGTGATAGGTGGAGGAATTGGTCGTCGGCAGTGAGTTGGAGACAACGCCGTCGCCCAGGACCAGCATATTGTTTTGCAGCCAGGGGATGCTGTAGTCGGGGACGATGTTGACCTCGTTGGAGAGGACGGTCCAGCCGTCGAAGGTCGTGCCTGGGCCGTAGGGCCCAATCGGGACGGTGTCGAAGTTGTTGGTCCAGAAGGGCGCCATATTCGTATAGGCGAAGAAGGGCAGGCCGAAGGGGTTGGCGCCGCTGTCGAAGGTGCCGAGGCCGTTGGTGGCTGTGCCGCTGCGGTTCTGGAAGAGGAGGATGCGGGTGCCGTTTGGGCTGATGAGGCTGATGGCCAGGTCGGAAACGCGCGGGTCGTTGATGAGCAGGCCGATGTCCAGGTCCGAGATGAGCGCATGGTTGGTGACGTTCAGGGTGGCATAGGTGACGGCGTCATCCTGGATGGGGACCGGCCCGACGGAATCGGGGACGGAGACGGCGATGGCGCCGCGGTTCATCTCGATGGCGGCCTTGACGTAGAGGGTGATGTTGCCGGCGCCGTTGTTGCAGAGGCGGACGTAATAGGTGCCGGCCTTGAGCGGGGGCTGGTCGAACAGGTCGATCGAGAGCGCCGTGGGGAACTGGTTGGTGATGACGGTGCTCTTGCAACCGGTTGCCGAGCCCAGGGGACAGAGCTGCATCGAGACGTTGATCGGGCCGGTATTGGAGACCACCGTGGCGGTGACGGTGAGATTCGTGGCGTTGGCGGGCACGTCCACGTATTCGTTGTCGCACGCCCCCGGCGCGAGGGTGACAAAGAAGCCGCCCAGGAGGTCTTGCTGCTTCTCCAGGTAGATGAAGAGCGGTCCGTTGGTGCCCGTGTGCCCCTCGGCATTGTCCACCTGCGTGAGCTGCCACTGGCCGGAGCCGGACTTGCCGGCGAAGTTCATCAGGCTGCCGGGACCGTCGGTATGGCGGGGCGGCGGCGGCGACGGGCCTAGCGGCGGTGGGAATTGGGCCGTAATCGGCGCGAAGATGCCCTCTATGTTCTGTGTGTCGTGCTGATCGCTGTCATCGTAGATGTTGATCCAGTTCGCCACCATGAGATTGGTGGCGTGGTTGTTGAGCACGACGAAATCGGCGCCATGAGTGAAGGTCCCGAGCAGGTCGCCGACCAACTCGTGGGAGAGGGTATTGAGGACGATGACGCGGTGCAGCCGGATGGGAGCGGGACTGACGGCGAAGATGGTGACGCTGGCCGGGTGCTCGGTGCTCCCGTCGGGGATGGGGGCGGGGACAGGGAACCCGCGCAGGAGCTGGTTGCCGTTTTGGCCGCTGCTCAAGGGATTGAGGCTGAAGACGCCCAGGAAACCGTATTCGGCGGCCCACTGGTCCTCGGACTTGACGCCGGCGTAATAGACGCCTGTGGCCGCGTTGGTCAGGATGATAGTCTCGTCGCCGCCGGGGCCGACCGATTTCCAGGCATTGGAAACGGCCGTCGTGCTGAGGTTAGTCAGGTCGGAATCTCTCGAAACGTAGAGGTCGATGTCGGCCTCGGGCCGAGTGGCGTTGGTGGGGTTGAAGACATTGGTGACGCCCATGCGCGGGAGGGTGAGGGTCCAGGGCATGAAGGTCAGGAAGGCGGCGTTGGTAAAGCCGTTGTCATTGGTGATCATGTAGAAATGCCACTGGTTGGTCATGCCCAGGGTGATGACGGCGTTGCCTTCGAGGGGGTAGTTGATGGCATTGGTGCCCAGGAGCGGGGTGTTGGCGCCCACGTGCTGGTGGAGGAGGATGCCGCCGGAGAACTCGGGTGTGGGTTGGTCGGGGCTGGTGTTGGTGAACATGTTGCCGACCGGGGTCACGTTGGGCACGCCGGCGGAAACCGTGAGGAGCGCGTTGCTGAGCGTCAGGGTGCCGGTCAGATCGCCGTTGCCGCAGGAGATGACCAGGGCGTAGTCCTGGACGACATTGTTGGTGTTGGCGCTGACGGCGTTGACGTTGACGCGGCGGCCCACCACGGTGATCGAGTAATTGGTGCCCAACGGAGCGCCCAGATAGACGTTCTCGACGTTATTGACCATGTCGAGGTTCGGGGCCGAGTTAGTGTCCCAGGGCAGGTTGGCAGTGTTGCCGGTCTGGATGTCGTTGCCGAAGAAGATGTCGCCCGTATCGAGGTTGGTGACGATGAGGTCCAAATCATTGACCAGCTTGATGCCGGCGACCGGGTTGCCGGGAGGGTCGGTCCAGACCAGGGTCACGTGCAACGAGGTGCTGGGATTCTGGGCGTTGGTCGAGATGGTGATGAAGCGAGTGGCGCTCTGGCCGGTGAACAGGGCGTTGGTCGGGTCCTGGTCGAAGAGGAACATCGAGCTGGAGGCGGCATTGCGGTTGGTCAAGTCGGTCTGGAGAGTGGCGGGCAGATTGGGCATGCCCCACCCCTGGAAATTCGGCTGGTTGGTCGTACCGAAATCGTAAGGGGTGCCCAGCGAGCGCGACCCGTTGATCAACAGGGCCTTCATCAGGGCCGGGCTGTTGGTGCGGCCCACCCGCTGCTCGAAAAACTCCTGCATCAGCGCCAGCATCCCGGAGACATCCGCCGCCCCCATGCTCGAACCCGACTCATAGCGGTAATACGGCCCGGACGGCCCGGTCCCCAGGCTGTCATTCATCTGTTTGAGCACCTGCATGAAGTTGCCGTGCTCGTTGGTGACAGTGACGACCGTCAAAACATCGAAGGTGAAGCTCTGCGTGGTGGTATTGCCCACCCCGTAGTACCAGGTCGCATCCACCGGGTTCAAGGGATGGTCCGGCGGCATCGAAAACTGGTTGGTGGCCACGAAGTCGTACGAGGTGTTCGTGGGGAAATCCACCTGGCGCACGAAGATGGGCAGGTTGGGGAACGGCACGGGCGAGCCGGCGTTGGGAACCAGCGTGACGGTGAGTTGGACGGCATCGGCTCGAACGAAGACCTCATTGTACCACAAGTTGCTGGTGCCCAAGGACGCTCCGGTGAAGAGGTTCGGGATGGTGCTGGTGGGATTGTAATAGGCCGCCTGGTCCCACTGCGCCGAACGGGTTGAGAGCACGAACGTGCCCGGGGCGACAACGTCCGGTTTGAACCGGCCGGTATCGCCCTCGATGAAGATGCCCACGGGGCCGCGGCCGGAGGACCAGGCCACCTGGAACCCGTTGGTGATGTCGCCCGAATCGGTCGAGGTCAGCCAGGGCTGATTGGTGGTGCAGTCAACGCCATTGGTCGAAGCGGGGTCCGGGGTGCATGTGGCGACTTGATTGGTGATCTGGCGCAACTGCTCGATGGCGCCGACGGTGATGACGTTCTTGGCGGTCGCCGGGGAAAGTATCGTGTCGGCGGCGCCGCCCACGCCGTTGTCGTTGGAGCCGTCGTCATACTCGTTGGCCATGCCGCCGTTGCCCGTGGCAAAGACATAAAGGGCCGGGTGGCTGCCGGGCGTGCCGGGCAGGGCATTGCGGACGGCTGCATCGTAACTGGCCGCGTAAATGTCATACTCGTTGTTGCCGTAGGTCCAACTGTTGTTCGAGATGAAGGCATTGGTCAGCGCCGCCGCCTGCTGCAGGTGAAAATCCGTTCCGCCGCTCATCGAATAGAGCCTCGCCCCCGGCGCCTTGCCCCGAAACTGGGAGGGGTAGCCCGTGCCGTTGGTCGTCACCAGCGAACCCGAGGCATTGGTCACCGTCGCGAACTCCGTCCCGTCACCCGCGATAATCCCCGCCACGTGCGTGCCGTGCCCGGCGCTGTCCACCAGGCTGTTGGTCGAGTCCCCAAACACACGGTTGACCAGGTCCGGGTGCGTCGCGTCCACACCGCTGTCCTCCAGCGCCACAAGCACGTTGGTCCCGGTCAGACCCAGGTAATTAGTCGGCGTTACCGAATTGGCCGCCACGCCCAGGGTCGCCCGGCTCAAATCGTTGGCGCTCACCCGCTGCTGCCCCAATTCCACCTCCTGCACCCCGGCCAGTTGCGCCAGCGCAGCCACCAGCACCTGCCCCGCCCCGGGCTGGGCCGGGGGCGGGCCTGCCCGCCAATCGGCAGGCGGGCGCACCCGCACCAGCGGCCCAAAGGGCGTGGGCTCCTCCCCCAGCACCTGCACCCCCAGGCCCTGCAACTGCTCCAGCGTGGCCGCCCGCGCGCCGCCAAAGAGCAGCAACCGCAGCGTGCTGCCCTCCGGCAAGGGCATCTGCTCCAGCGCCGCTTTCAACAGCCACGGCTTGAGCTTGTAATACGGTTCGTAGGCCAGCACCGACTGGGTCTGCGGCGCCGCCCTGAGCGCATCGGCCGCCGCCTCCGAGGCGCGCACCAGGTAAGCATTGTTGGGAATATAGGAAACGATGCTGGCGCCGGCCTGCTGGAGCAGGGCACGAAAGGCCGCATCCACGGGCTGTCGGGCCTGGACCAGGTAGGCGCCCGGCTTGCCTTGGGCGCGCAGCGAGGGGGGGATGGGCAGGTCAGTGGACTGGGCGGTATCGAGCAGGGCGTTTTCCAGCAGAATCGCCTTGGGATTGCGCAACAGTTGGCGGAGCGGCTGTGTCGTGTTGCTGAGGCGATAGCCGATGCGGGCCTTGGGGGCCAGGTTGGTGGGCGACAAGGCGCCGGCTTCCGAAGCGCGGGCCAGCAGGCGCATCGGCCCGGGCCCCGCCTGCGAGGACGGTTTGGGCGCCGACGCGGCCGGTTGGGGTTGGTTGGTGGCGGCCGCGCGGCCGGCCGCCTTCCTGGCCTCCCACTGGTCCCCAAGCCGCCAAAAAGAATACGCGCCAACAAAACAGAGCAGGCTGATCGTGAACCAGAAGATAGGGCGCCGTCGCATAAATTCTCTATAAGGTCAAGGATTTAAGACCGGGACCGGCAGTAAAGCGACAAAAAAGGGAGGGGCTGTCGCAAATGACGAATGACGAATGACGAATGACGAAATCTTGGGGTTGGCTCTCTTGTAAGCTGCGAGGAGGTCCCGGACGGCCGGAGGTTCTGTGAAAACGCAGAGACGCGAAGAACGCAGAGATGCGTCTCGTTTGCCTTCTCTCATCTCTGCGTTCTTCGCGTCTCTGCGTTTTCATCACTCATCCTATCATTGGTTCCTTTCTTGGAAAATCACTCCACCCCCATCTTTCTGCCTTCAAAGGTTGCGCTATGGGCGGTTAGTCGGGCGGGAGGACGGTGAAGCTCTCGATGGTGGCCCTGGGGTTTTGGGGGGCGCCATCGATGCGGACCACGGTGCGGGTGGCGGTTTCGGCGGTGATCTGGTAATTGGTGCACAATCCCCTGGTAAAGGCCGCCGCCCGTATAGATCGAATTGTTGGCGGGCTTGAGCGCCTGGCCGTAGGCATAGATGACCAGGCGCGGCTGCTCGCCGCCTTTGAGCAGCCCCAGCACCTGCTGCGGGATGCGCTCATAGACGGCGTCGTTCACGAAGTTGGTCAGGGGGCCTGCATGAGGGATGAACGGCGAGTTGACCGTCAACTCGGGGACCCGGAGCACGTCGCCCAGGCGCGGGAAGGCGCCGCCCACGAAATTGGTGGCGCGCACGTTATTGATGGCGCTGACGATCTGGACCATCCCCGGCGGGGCGGCCGGGAGATACGCGCCTGCGGGCTGAATAATCATGTCCTGGTTCTTTGTCACCAGCACGTCCACGCCGCTCAGAACGGCCGACCAGGCCGCGAGCCCGGCCTGGTTCACCGACATCCGGCCCCGGGCCTGGGTGTCGCTCAGCGCCGTGGTGAACAGGTCCACCAGGTAGTAGTCGTTGGTAGGGTGCGTGAGCACCGCATCGTACACGAAGGCGTTGGACTGGACGGTGGGCGACAGGAGCGGGTTGTACACCATTGGCGGGTAAGCCAGGCCGCTGGCCTGGACAAGAGCCGGCATGTACGGATTGTACAAACCGGGCCCCAGGTTGGTCGAGACCTGGCCCAGGTTCGGCACGACCTGGTTGTCGCCCGACCACTGGAACCAATGGCGATAATCGACCGGAACGGATTTGAGGTAGATCGTCTGCCAGGGCGTGCCGCGGTGAACGCGCCCCAGCCAGCCGGGGTTCGCCATCTTGTTGGTTGGGAAATCCCAGTTGTCGGAGCGCGTTACCTGCGGATCTTTGAGGGCCAGGTTGCAAACGTCCTCGGAATTGCCGGAGTAGGATTGTCCCGGGGGCGTGCCCCAGGGCTGGTAACGCCCGTTGATGCGGCCGATGTTGTTGACGCTGGAGAAGTTCCCCCGCATATCCATTTGCACGCGGTTGGTTTGCTGTGCCGGGCTGATCAGGTCGCCAATCGTGTAGTGCACCAGCGGGTCATTGGCCTGCCAGGAACGTCTCATAGAACATGGTCCGCGTAGGCTCGAATGGGGCATAGAATCTGTTGCTCGTGACCACACTCGGGTCGGGGATGAACTGGCCGCGAAAGAACTTCATCGCGTCGGGCGTCCCGCTTCTAATCCCGTTGGCATCGTTCCAACGGCCGCCGGCAAGGTCCGGGGTGACGTCGCCCATGGAGATGCCTATCTGGTTCAGGACTCCGTAAGGGGGGCTGAAGACGGAGGCCTCGCGCCGGTTCGTACACCACAGGCTGCCGGGATTGCCGTCGGGCGTGTAGGTCAAGTTGCACAACCCGTTCGTCAGCGCCAGGGCCGTAATGTCCACCGGCGGCTCGGTCGAGTCCAGGTTCACATAGTCAATGATGCGGTTCACGCTCGTGTCCACCAGGATGAACCGGGCGCGCGTTCGCAAGGTGAGCCACCAGTGAGGGACCGGGAATCCCGAGCCCCTCATGCTGTCGAACGAGACCGGCCCGTTAGTGAAGAAGGTGCCTGTCGTCGGCATGTAAGTGCCATTGAGCGAGATGAATCCGTTGGTTGCCGGGTTGAAGGGGACCTTGAAGGCGCCGGCGGCCATGTAGCCGGGCCAGGTGTTGTGCGGGATGTCCGTGGTCGAGTTGGTGGTGAGCAGGCGGCTCATCAGAACCGTGCCCAGCTCGTTGGTGACCGTGGAGAAGGAGTCCACCACCGCAATCATCCGCAAATCATTGGTGTATGGCCTCTGGTAGGAATTCCAGGCCTCCATGCCGAACACGTTCGAGATGCACAGCAGGAGCATCTGGTTGGTCTCGTTGACCTTCGCGCCCGGGTTGGCCGGCGGAATTCCAGCTTGCGCGTCATCTGAATCATCGTCTCCATCGCCAACTCGTTGAAGTTGGGCAATCCCTTCTTGGCGCCGATGATGACCGGGATGCCATAGACCATGTCGTTGAGGTTTTGGCCCAAGAGTGCGCGTTGCCTCGGATCGTTGAGATCGCGCATGGCTGGAGTCGGGCCCGGGCCACGGCCCCCCAGGCTGGCATCGTCAGAATTGGTGTAGCCGCTGATGTAGAAGTCGGTCCTGGTGATGCCGTTGACAATGTCGTTTGATCTCGTAAAGACCGGGCGGAACACGGACGGGAACGGATTGGCCGTCGTGGCGTCATAGATATTGGCGGCGACCTGAAGGAGGCGGTGAACGCTGGGCGTGTAGAAGTTGGTGGGCCAAACCTGGATGTGGAGGCTGAGCGCGCCGTTGCTGAGGTTGGTGTAGAGGAGGTTGGTGGGGCCGAGCCCGATCGTGTAGCCGGCGTTGGCGAGCATACGGATGGCGGCGTTGGTGAAGAACTGGACCGGCCCGCCGTTGGCGTAGGACTGGCCGTTGCCCAGCAGAACAGGAGTCGTCCCGCCGGGAAGACTCCAGGCGATGAAGTTGGTGGCCATGTTGGGGACAATATGGCCCCACGGGTCCACGTTCACGTAGTTGAGGTTGAGCCGCGTGGGCGGCTCGGGGGCGGAATCGGTGCCCAGTTGCTGGAGCATGCGGTAGAAGGTGTAGCGGTCGTAGAAACTGTTGGTCAAGCGCCCGGCCAGGAGCAGGTTGGTGCTGAGGTTGGCCGCGTTGGGAGCCACCCCCAGGCTGCTCTTGTTGAGGTTGAAGTAATCCTGGGGTGTGAGGAAATGGTAGGGATTATCCGCGCCGGGGTACGGGGAGTTGGCGGTCAGCCTGCCGCCCGCGACATCGGGATCCAGGGGCCACACCGTGTTGGTCATGATGGGGCCGCAGCCGAAATCGTCGAAGCCATCGTTGGCGAAGCCGCCATTGTTGAAGTAGCCAGTGATGCCGCGGGCGCCGAAGATGGCGACGACGGGCTGCAAGCTGGCGGCGGCGGTGTATTGCCGGCCATAGCGGTAGCGCATGAGGGCCAGGGCGGTGTCGAAGGCATCGCCCCGGTTGCCCGTGACGTAGTTAACGCTGGTGACGGGGAAATAAGTGTAGGGGTAGCGGCTCCGGCCATCGGGCATGGTGCCGGAGGGTTTGGGGTCCCCGGAATGGTACGGCCACAGGTTCGTGTTGAGATCCACCAGGAACGCCGCCAGGTTGTCTTCCCAGGAACCGACGCCCTGGTTCCGGGAGAAGCCATCATAGCCGCCCATGCTCGTAAGGAGGCTGCTGGCGGGAAGGTTTGCCTTGGTGTAATTATGGATGCAGTTCAGGTCGAGGGTTTTGCTGGCCGGGATGATAATGTAGGCGTAGCGGCCGATGAAGAAATTGGTGCTGGAATGCGGATAATCGGGCCTCTCGAGCACCCCGATCCATTCGGGGTCGCCGACCCAGTAGCTGAACACTGGCGGCAGGACCGGCGGGCTGTTGTAGGGGGGGCTTTGGATGCGCTCGACCAGCCAACCGTTGGTGTCATAGATGCCGTTGCGGTTCAGATCGAGGTAAAAACGGAAATCGTTTGTGCCCGAGACCTTGACATAGACTGGCGGGCGGGGGCTGTAGAGGAGGTTGGCCAGGTTGCGGAGGAAGTCGTTGCCCGTGACGGGGGTGCCGTTCGGGTAAGCATAGGAGACATTGGCCGGACGTGTGTAATTGCTGGGGCTGGTGCTGAAACCGTATGGGCTGATGTAGTTGGTCGAGACGCGCAAATCGAAGTTGGCGGCATTGGAGGAGGCCTTGATGCCGGCCATGACTTCGGCCATGGCGCGCCGCGTGCCGATGTCGGTGACATGGGAGGCGGCGGCCTGCTCGACGCTGGTGGCCACGCTGTTGCGCTGGCGCTGGCTCAGGACCAGGAACGTGACCGCCATGAACGTGATGACGGCCAGCATGATGAGTGTGACGACGAGCGCAACGCCGCTCGAGGACCCAAAAGCCCCGCTCGAGTCCAGCGAACTTTGGATGCCGTTGCCACCTTTGTCGCAGCCTTTGTCGCAACCTGTGTCGAACCGGGCCGCTTTTCGACAAAGGTTTCGACAAAGGTTTCGACAAAGATACCAGATGTCACCGAGGCTGAGCGGGAGTGCGGCCCCGCTCTTTCCTACGGACCCGGGCCATTCGTGGTCCAATGGCTGGAAAGAGCGGGGCTGAGTCCCAAGGCAGGCAACTTCACTGGCCCGTCCTGGCCTGGAAATCGCGGCGGAGGGCCGAGGGTCGAGGGTCGAGGGAAGGGACCTCCGCCCCTCGCCAATTGGAAATTGTGCCTTTTTCATCGGATCAATCAGTAAGCGGAGGGATCAACGTTGGGGATGGGAACGCGCTGGCGGAAGAGGTGGACCTGGGCAACGTGGTTGGACAGGAACAGGCCGGCGGCGGCCGGGTTGGCCGAGGCGATGGCCCTGTAGCGCTGATAGGTCTGGGGCTCGAGAATGCCCAACTCCAGTTCCACGCTGGCGGGCATGGCATTGCTGAGGAACCAGCACCGATCATAGCGTTCCGGGAAAGCCAGGTTCAGGTGATTACTCGCTTCCAGGATGGGCCGCGCATACCTCAGCAGGGCAGCCCCGGTGTTGGTGGGGACCCCGAACGCGGTGTAACCGTAGAGTTGGGGATCGAGGTCGCTCACAATGGGGAAACCGTTAGTGGCGAACAACCGAACGCGCAAACTCACGATACCGTCCGCCACGCGCGTCACCGTCGAAATCGGCGCGGCCTGAAACGCGGGCGAAGTATCGGTCCGCCGGGTCATGAGCGCGGTCACGAAGGAATTGAGCAGAACACCCGGCG
This sequence comes from uncultured bacterium, assembly GCA_963749495.1. Classification (GTDB taxonomy): domain Bacteria; phylum Verrucomicrobiota; class Verrucomicrobiia; order Limisphaerales; family UBA8199; genus CAVQND01. The sequence goes on along the minus strand of CAVVMW010000030.1, from coordinate 188,008 downwards.
GCAGGACGTTGCCAAGCGGGGGAGCGGTCACCGACGGGGCCAGGTTGGTGGCCGTGTAGCGGTAAAGGGTGCCCACGCCCACGCCGTTCGCGCCGGTCACATCCGGCACCACATAATACCCCGTCCCGACCCACGTCCGGTCGGGCCACCGCTGGTCGGGGTGGCTCAGGAAGAAGAACGGCTGGAGGTAGCTCGTGCGGGTCTGGGGCGCCGTGGGAGGAATCGCGCCGGGCAGGCCCTGCACCAGGAGCGGCGTGTAGATCCCTTCGGCGGGCACCGGGTACTCGACGTAGAAGTTCACCGCGTTGAATACATTGGCGGGCGTGGCCTCCGCCACGCCGCGGGCCAGCATGTCCATCACCGCCCGCCCGTTCTCCAGCGTGTCCACGTCCGTCAAGCTCTGCCGAAACGCCCGCTGCGTCTGCCCGAACATCGCCACCAAACCCAGCACGATGAACGACAGCAGCGCCACCGTGACCAGGATCTCGACCAGAGAGAAGGCCCGCTGCGCGGAATGACGAATGACGAATGACGAATGACGAATGATCGTTTTCACTGCGCCCTCACAAAGGTATTGGGTTGGACGAAATAGAGGGTGTAAGGCTGGGGCTGCGATGGGACAGCGGCGAAACCCGGTTCGACGAACGGCTGGAGCGGTCCCGAGGTGGCACTGCGGACCAGCAGCCGCCCGTTGCCGAGTTTGCCGTTGGGCAAGGCCGGCCAGCGGAACAGCAGACGCACATCATTGAGGTCGGCTTGCAGGTTGGTGGCCGTCCTGAAGTTCATGAATAGGGCGGCGATCGCCCCGTACCTGCGTGCCATGGTCGCCGCGCAGGTAGGGATCCAGGTAGTTGGTCCAGGAGAGGTCCCAGGCGCTGCTCTCGTAGGGACTGTCGGGCGCCCAGAAGTGCGCGCCGTAGGGGATCACCTCGCAGATCACCCGGTAGGCAAAGGCCATGTCCAGGACTGACGCATTGAGCTGGGGCGCCTTGTCGCCCGCGGAGCCGCTCATGGACCGGACGGTTGCCACGATATGGTTGCTGTAAGAGCCAAGGAATTGCTGGCCTTGCTTGGTCTGCACGAAGATGGGCCAGTATTTGGGCGTGCTCAGCAGGCCAACGATGCGGAAGCCATTGTTGAGGAGGAACGGCGGGCTCATCGGCTGCTGCGATTGCGGCGACGGGCCGGAGGTGGAACTGGTCTGGGTGTAACCAAAGACCGTGGTGGTGGGTTTGCCGATGGCGGGAAACACCGTTTGCGTATTGGTGATCGCCACAACATAGTTGGTGAGGTCGTCCATGCCCTGCGCTCCGTTGCGGATGGCGTTCTCCAGAATGCTGGCCTCCTGGTTGATGATGGTCCCCTCGCGGTTCTCCCGCTGCACCCCCATGCTGTAGGGCAGGATGCCAATGATGGCCACCAGCGCAAACGCAATGATCCCCAGGCTCAGGGCGATCTCGATCATGGTAAATGCCCGGCAGGCACGCGGGGGCGAATGACGAATGACGAATGACGAATGACGAATGCGGGGTGGCAAATGACGAATGACGAATGACGAATGACGAATGCGGAAGTTGCCGGGAGCGCGCGCCCAGGAGGGCGGACCCAAGCGCATGCCGCAGTCCGAGCCTGACTGCCTGATGTTGTCCAAGTTCATAGATCAGAGTTTCAAATTCTTCATTCCAGGTTCCGCATCACCGCATTCCGCTTTCCTCATTCGTCATTCGTCATTCGTCATTCGTCATTCGTCATTCGTCATTCCCCTCACTTCACGTCTTGGCGTCTGACATACGTGCGCCCGGTGAGCCTATCGATGCAGACCAGGTTGAAGCTGTTGGTCGTGCTGTTGCCGGCGGGCGCCTCGATGGCGCTGGGCAGACCGGCCGGGTTGTTCGTCCGCGTGGCCGCATCGTGCGGATACACCACGCTGCCCTTGGCCAGGGGAATGGCCTCGTCAAGAGACCGCAGGTTTCCCGAGTCATCCACGAGCTGGCCCAGGTAATTGAAGGCGATGTAGGGCAGCCTTGCCCAGCGCTGCCCCAGCGCCGGCGTCAGCTCGCTGGGAAAGGGGATGGCTATCGTGCGGTTGAACGCAGCGACGGTCATGTATTGGGCGATGCTGTTCACCGCGCCCGGTGTGTTCGTGTAGATGGCGAAGAAGAACTGGTTGGTGGGGCTGGTGGGGTCGAATTTGAATTTATTGGTGCAGATGAAGACGCCCTCGGGCAGGGTCTTCCACGAAGACCAGTAGCGGGCGTTGTGCTGGCCGGGCTGATCGCCCACGCTGCGGAGCGAGACGAAATTGTAGCCGGTCAACTGCTTGTCCAGCAGCGGCAGGCACTTGGCCCACTCCGGGCGGGTCACCTGAGAGTTCCACAGGCTGCTGCAGGCCGTGTCCTGCATAAAGCCCGGCGGCACGAAGACCATATAGACGGTCGTGTGCTGGCTGATCGCCAGTTGGCGGGCCCGGCCGATGTCCCCCAGCAATTGCTGCGTGGCCGCTGCGGTGATGTCGGGCTTGAAATGCCCGAGGCTGGGGCCAATGATCGCCGCCAGGATGCCGATGATCGCGATCACCGTCAGCATCTCGATGAGAGTGAACGCGCGAAGCGCGAAATGACGAATGCGGAGGGGCAAATGACGAATGACGAATGACGAATGACGAATGCGGGATGGCAAATGACGAATGACGAATGACGAATGACGAATGCGGAATGGCAAATGACGAATGACGAATGACGAATGACGAATGGGGAGGGCGTCCGGCGCGTGCTCCCGTGAGGGCGGACCCAAGCGCATGCCGCAGCCCGAGCCTGACTGTTTCATGTTGTCCAAGTTCATAGATCAGAGTCTCAAATTCTTCATTTCAGGTTCCGCATTACCGCATCGTCATTCGTCATTCGTCATTCGTCATTCGTCATTCGTCATTCGTCATTCGTCATTCGTCATTTGTCGTTGCTACGGCCTCCAGCTCAGGATATTGTCTTTATTGACGCCCACGTTTGCGGGCAGCCCGCTGTGGATCTTCCTGTCCGGGCCGGCGGACCAGACCATCACATGGCCGCTGAGCTCGAAGAAATCGCCTTTGCCCTGGGAATTGGCCAACCCCCACCAACCAACCGTTGGGCTTTGGTTCTGCGACGAAACGAGGGCCCTGCGATAGACGGCATCTCGAGTCTTGTCGTCATTGTTTATGTCGAACGACATGATGTATGGGCACCCCCACGGGTCGCGATAGACCAGGTCCGAGCCGACGCCCGGTGTGACCTGGTCGCTGCCCATCGCCGCGTTCAGGAACGAGGTCTTCTGCGGGTTCTTCACATGGCCCGCGTTGACGGTCGGCGTGCCGTTGGGGAACATCTCCTTGTCCATGAGAATGGCGATGACCTCGGAATTGTTCGTCTGGTAGCTATAGCCGAGCGAGGTAATGCTGGCGGCGGCGGCGGCGCCGGTGGCCATATCGAAAATCTGGTTCTTGGGGTTCGCCGGCAAGCCAAAGGTGCCGTAAGTGAAGTCCTCCGTAGCGGCTCCCTTGTCCTGGAGGACTTTGGTCGAGACCGGCAGGCGGCTGTAGGCCGATTCGTAGCTGTTGACCGCCTGCACAATCTCGGCCATCTCGATCCTGGCCTTCTGCTTTTGCGCCGAGACCTTGGCCCTCGCCAGGGCGGGCATGAGAAACGCCGCCAGGATGCCGATAATGGCAATGACCACCAGGAGTTCGATCAGCGTGAACCCGCGGCGGGACCGGCCCTGGGCGCGCGGGGTGCGCGGCGCGCTCCGCGACCCGCCGTTCGTCAGTTGTCGCCCGGTGGAAATCGGGCAGGAAGAGCAAAAGAGGCTGTTTTTCATAGGTTGGGAGGACGGACGGGAGTGTTCGGGGCACGGCAGGACTCGGACCATTGGGCACCAGGTGCAGTTCCGCCAGGCGATCGGGATCAGGTTTGGGTTATATGGCTTCATAAGGACGCCTATGGCGGTTGTGCTATGGGGCGTTGACGACCACCGGGTCGCGGCTCCAGTTGCAAATGCGATTGGTCCTCCCATCGATGACGACGTTAATCCAGAGGTCGTAGGCGCTCGGGTTATAGGTTGGGTTGGAGGAATTGTACCGCCAGGCGCAATAATACCCGCCAGCAGGGCCAAGATAGGCGCCCGGGTAGGCAGGATTGGGGGGCGCCAGGCGGGGCGGCAGCGGAATCGAGCCGACGATGACTTTGAAGCCATTGCCCGCGTCGGCGCCGGGGAACGCGTCGGCGAGCTGGTCTGCTCGCAACGTCCCCTTCAGGCAATCCACCGCCGTCGAGCCTTCCTCCGCGCTGGCGGGAGTCGAAGAATTCGCAAACCCGGAGACACCGAGGTTCAGAGGCGGTCTCGTCATCGCCGCCTGGTGAAGCTGGCTTCGACCGTCCATCGTGGCATAAACGGCGTTGGCAGAATTTGGAGGGTTATTGGTCAGGATTGTCCCTGCCAATTCGTAGTAGAGCTGGTTGAGGTAGGGATTGAAGAAAACGCTGTTCTGGAAGTGATTGTCCGGCGGATAATGCCCGAGTTTGGCTTTATAGAGGTCGATCGCGGTGGTCAACTGCTCCATCTCCGTTCGCAACCGGCTCCGGATCTTGGTGCGGTTGATGGCCTTGGTGACCGGGAAGATCATCGCCGCCAGCACGCTGATCACTGCAATCACGGTGAGCATCTCGATGAGCGTAAACGCGCGGGGCGCGAAATGACGAATGACGAATGACGAATGACGAATTCGGAATTGGCCGGGGGCGTCCTCCTGCCCTGGCGGACCCAAAAGCTTAGCGCAGTCCCAGCCTGACTCTCTCATGTTGTCCAAGTTCATAAATCCAAGTCTCGACATCTTCATTCCAGGTTCCGCGTTCCCGCATGGCGCTTTCGTCATTCGTCATTCCCCCGCCCCTCACCGCTCCCGCAATTCATCTTCCATCCGTTCGCTCAGCCATTGTTTTATCATGCTCTGGTAGTTCAGATACCTCGAACGGGCCAACCGCTTGATCCGGCCCAGCATCCGCGGGTCCATCCGCAACGTGATGGTCACTGACTCGAACGTCTCCGCACTGCCGGCCACCGCCGTCTCCATCAGGCGCAAATCGGGCTTGTTCTCCGCCCAAAAATCCGCCTCCGCCTCTTCGCTGTCGAAGATCGGCACCTCTTCCCATCTGGCTATCGAGTGCACTGGCTGGAACCATTGAACGCGTTAAACGACCGGCAACAATCAAGCAAATCGTACGTGCAGCCCCCTCTGCCCTCCGCTTTCGTCATTCGTCATTCGTCATTCGTCATTCGTCATTCCGCCCTCCGCCCTCCGCCCTCCGCTCTAGCGGGCCAGCATCTGGTCCAGCTTCTTCTGATAGAAGAACCGCTCCTCGGCATCAAACGCCCGGGCGTGAATGACCCGGATCTGTTTGCCATTGGTCCGATAGACGCTGAAGATGCCCACCCCATTGGTGGACATCCCCAGGTTGAAGAACCGGGCCTGGACCGCGAACCGGGGAGAATCAGGCAACAATCGAATGGCAAACGGGTCTTCAAACGATTCCTCGATTTCGTGCTGCGTCAAAGAACCTTCGAGATTGAAGGGCGGGTTAAGCCAATCGAACTCCATATTCGTTCAATTGTATATGTATCGCCCATGCAATGTCTTTACATTGTATTTACATGAGCGCGCCATTGTTGTCAACCAGATTCTTTCAAAAATCTTCACGCGGTCGGTCACCCAATCTTGCACACCCCATGCCAATTCCGGTACAGCACCTGTTAAGCGCATGACTCTCGGCAGGCTAGCGGCTCGCTCCCGACGCAGCAAGGTTATTCCAGGGCCGATTGGGCGGGATCATCTGGGCCATTGACAAAGTCGCTCGGCGCGCCTGTGCGCCGGGGGCGCCAGCGTAGCGCAGGTTTCCAAACCTGCTGTATCGCGGGTTTCCAAACCCGCAGGCCGTCCGCAAACCGGGGGCGCTGGACATGCGGACGCCCTGCCGATTGGAAATCGGCGATACGGCAGGTTTGGAAACCTGCGCTACGACTTCGTCAACGGGCCGCCTACCGACTACCAGGGCCCACTTTTTACTTGTCCAGCTCGACCCCCCTCGCAATGTTGTTGCCATGACAGGGACCAAAATCACTCCCCAGGACATTAGGGCCATGAAGTCGCGCGGAGAGAAGATAGCCGCGCTGACGGCTTACGATTTTCCGATGACGCGGCTGCTGGACGAGGCAGGGATTCCGCTGATCCTGGTTGGGGATTCTCTGGGGATGGTGGTGCTGGGCTACGCGGACACGACGCACGTCACGATGGCGGAGATGGAGCACCATGTGCGGGCAGCGGCGCGGGCCAAACCCCGCGCGTTGCTGGCGGCCGACCTGCCCTATCGCAGCTACGAGACGGTGGAGGAGGCAGTGGCCAACGCCAGGCGCCTGGTGGCGGCGGGGGCGGAGGCGGTCAAGGCCGAGGGCGGGCGCGGGATAGCCGGGCAGGTCCATGCGATTGTGGCCGGCGGCATCCCCTTTTTGGGCCACCTGGGCATGCTCCCCCAGCACGTGGTCGAGGAGGGCGGCTATCGCGTCAAGGGCAAGACCGAGCCCGAACACCAGGACCTGCTGGCCGATGCGGAGGCGCTGGTCCGGGCAGGGGCCTTTGCGGTGGTCCTCGAGTTGGTGGCGCCGCGCACGGCCAAAGAGGTGACCCGGCGCGTCCCCATCCCGACCCTCGGCCTCGGCGCCGGGCCGGATTGCGACGGGCAGATCCTCGTGACCCCGGATTTGCTCGGCATGCTCCCCTGGTACAATCTCAAGCACGTCAAACCCAAGCTCAACGCCGCTGAGCAGATGCGCGCGGTCTTCAAGCAATGGATGGAAACGGTTGCGAAGGGCTGAAATGGAACGTGGAACGTGAAACGTGAAACGTGAAACGTGAAACGTGAAACGTGAAACGTGAACCCCGAACCCTGAACCCTGCGTAAAGGGCTGGAGCGTATCGAGTGTGATATGAAACGGCTGACTCATATTGATGCGGGCGGCGAGGCGAGCATGGTGGATGTCTCGGCCAAGCCGGTGATGTTGCGGACGGCGGTGGCGCGGGGCGAGGTCCGCCTCCAAAAGGCCACATTGGACCTGGTCGAGTCCCAGACGATCGCCAAAGGCAATGTCCTGGCCGCAGCCCGGTTGGCCGGGATCATGGCCGCCAAGAAGACCGGTGAACTCATCCCTCTCTGCCACCCCCTGCCGTTGACCCATTGCGAAGTCAATTTCCAAATCCCCAAGACCCGCGACCGCATCGTCATCCTCGCCTCCGCCCGTGTCGCCGCCCAAACCGGCGTCGAGATGGAGGCCCTCACCGCCGCCAGCATCGCCGCTCTCACGATTTACGACATGTGCAAGGCCATCGACAAGACCATGCAGATCGGCGGGATCAAACTGCTCTCCAAGACCAAGCAGTGAGCTTTTGAGGCCATTCACAATACCATGAACACTCTCGCTTGGTCTTTTGACCTCTGGCTTCCGCCTTCGCTAAAGCTACGGCGGACGGGTCGTTGCTCGCTCGTTACAGACCGCTTCGGGTATGCTCCTCGCTCGCGCCTCGCCAGCGGTCAAAATCCCGGCGCGATAGTGTCCATGTTATTGTGAATAGCCTCCTATGCCCCACATCGCCACAGCTATCATCACCATTTCCGACCGGGCGGCGCGCGGGGTTTACCAGGACCTGTCCGGGCCGGCCCTAAAGCGGGCGGTGGAAGGCCATGGCTGGGGGGTGTCCGCCCAAGCGGTGGTGCCGGACGAACGGCTGGAGATCCAACGCGCGATTCGGCAGGCGGCTGCGGGGGGGTGCCGGCTCATCCTCACGACCGGCGGCACCGGCGTTGGGCCGCGCGACATCACGCCCGAGGCGGTGCGTGAACTGGGTGGCCGCGACCTGCCGGGCTTCGGCGAGGTCATGCGCAACGAGTCGCTCAAGCTCACCCCCAATGCCATCCTCTCGCGCAGCCTGGCGGTCGCCCTCCAGGGCGTCCTGGTCATCTGCCTGCCGGGCAAGCCCAGCGGCGCTGTCGAGTGCCTCGGCTTCGTCGCCCCCGCCATCCCCCATTGCCTGGAAGTGCTCGAGGCGGGAAGAGAGCGCACAGAGGCTAAAGGTCGCACCTCATCGCCCGACCCGACGAGTTAACGCCTGGCCCCTGCCGTTGTTCCGAATGGACTATTGGCAATCAACGTCACCCGGTCTGGATCCCGGGCGAAGGCCCGCGCCAGAGACGCATCGAGCGTGGCAAGGTTGCCCCGATGTTGCCCAGCCAATGCCACCAGGTAATTATTGTTTCCGCCCCCAGTTTTTTCACCAATTCCGTGGTCATCTCCGGGGCGCCTCGATGCGGGCGGAACACCAGGAAGCCATCTTTGGATCTGACCAGCGCAGCCCGGGGGAGCCTAGGAGGGGCAAGTCTCTCGAGCAAGTACGTGCCGGGCCTGAGGCGGACGAGGCGGAAGACGTCGCTCTGCCTGAGGTGATCCTCCTGCCGGAGCCCCTTAGGCAGGGCCAACTGGCCCTTCGACGAGAGTGTTACAGTCGTTTCCATAACGGTAAGATGGTCTTTCGCCCCGGCACAGACAACAAAAAAGCGCCCCCATCGGCGCCACGCCGCTGCCGACGGAACTTTTTGCCATGACCGTTGTTCGGAGATAGGATTGGGCATGGATTTGGAATCACTAGTCAGCCTGGCGTTGAATAACGGGGCCAGCGATTTGCACCTGGAGGCCGGCTTGCCGGCGGCGCTGCGGATTCGCGGCTCGCTGCGCACCCTGGAGGAGCCGGTCACGGGCAAGGCCCTGCTCGACATGGCCCGCCAGGCCATCGGCGAAGAGTTATGGCCGCATTTCCTGGAACAGCGCTCGTGCGACTTCTCCAGGACCATCCACGGCGCCCGCTGCCGCATCAACGTCCTGCAGACCTCGCGCGGTGTGGGCTTTGCCATCCGGCTGCTCGCCACATTCCAGGCGACCATCGAAAAGCTCAACCTGCACCCCGACCTCAAGAAGCTGATCAACCCGACGCACGGCCTGATCCTCGTCAGCGGTCCGACCGGCTCGGGCAAGTCCTCCACCCTGGCGGCGCTCATCCAGGAGATCAACCTCACCGAGACCCGCCACATCGTCACTATCGAGAGCCCCATCGAATACACCTTCCGCCCGCGCCGCTCCTACATCCGCCAGCGCGAGGTCGGGCGCGACACGCCCAGCTTCGAGCAGGCCCTGCTCGATGCCTTGCGCGAGGACCCCGATGTGCTCATGGTGGGCGAAATGCGCGACCCCGAGACCATGCGCCTGACCTTGAACGCCTCCGAGACCGGCCACCTCGTCTTGGCCACGGTCCATTCCTCCACTTGCGCCGAGGCCCTCCAGCGCGTTGTCTCAGCCTTTCCCGCCGAGATCCAGAGCAGCGTCGCCGGCCAACTCGCCGATTGCCTGCTGGCCGTCATCTCCCAGCGCTTGCGCTTCCGCCCAGACCTCAACATCCGCCTGCCGGAGTGTGAAATCCTGGCCGTCTCGCACGCCGTCAAGAATTTCATCCGCAACCGCGATTTCTTCAAAATCGTCTCCGCCCTCGAGACCGGCGCCGAGTTCGGCATGTGGACCTTCCAGCGCTACCGCACCTGGCTGGACAGCCGCTCGAACTGGTACATCCCGGGCCGCACTCCGGAACCGCCTGACACCGAGGCCGCCGAGGCCTCCTCCGCCCCGCCGCAGCTCCCGCCGCCGGCCTTCCCCATCAACCCCAAATCCCAAGGCCCTGCCAGGACGCCCCCTGCCCACGCCCCCAAAACCCCAGGCAGAATCGAAATCGAGCCGAGTGAGAGCGAGTTTGGCAAGATCCTCAAACGCCCCGGAGAAAAGCCATGAAACGCACCATTGGCTATTGGCTATTGCCTATTGGCTATCCAGGGCCAAAAGGCACGCAAGGGCGCCGAGCCTCGAGCGTCTGGGCCGCGCTCGCCTGTCTTGCGTTGCTGGTGCCTGCATTGATGGCGGGCTGTGTGACCAAGTCCCGGGCCGGCCCAGGCCCACGCCGCCTACCTGGCCGGCCAGCAGGAGGCCGTGACACGCCTTCAGCAAGCTCAGGTCCAGGGCCCCATTGTCAGAATCAACGGCCCCGTCAAAAACCCCGTCGTCCCCTGGACCGAAGGGCTGACCTTGCTCAAGGCCATCATGGCCGCGGAATACCTGCCCTCGGCCAACCCAGCCCAGATCGTCCTGGTCCGCGGCGGCGTGGGCCGCCGCTTGGATGTAACCGGCCTGCTGAACGGGGTAGATGTCCCGCTCCAGCCCGGCGACGTAGTCCAGATCATCCTAGCCGGTCAAGCCCCGGCCATGCCAGGGCAGAACCGCTGAGACAACGCGAGGGTCGAGGGCCGAGGGTCGAGGGTCGAGGGCCGAGGGTCGAGGGAGCGCAGGATGATCGCCCCTCGCCCCTCGCCCCCTCACCTCTGCGGCGCCTGCAGCCACACATCCACACGCGGGACTTCCCAGTTATAGGGCTTGTCCAGGACATCCATCGTGCCGTCGCCGTTGAGGTCGGCCACTCGCGCCTCATGGAAGCCGATGCCCGTGGCGAAGACGGTCTTGCGAAAGTGGCCCTGACCGTCCCCGTAGAAGATCCACGCCGTGGCGTTCGGGTTGTCGGGCGCCTTGGCCGACTCAGTCCACTTGGCCATCTCGGCGGCGAAAATGTCGAGGTGCCCGTCGCCGTCCATGTCCGCCACCTGGAGGCTGTGCCCGTGGACCATGTCGCGGTCGAGCAGGTCGTGACCGACCCAGTCTTTGGAGTTCTCCGGGTTGCCCACGCACTCGTACCAGCGCAAGGGCCCGACGCCGTCGCCGGGGGCGATGACCACCTGGGGGTACTTGCCGGGTTTGAACTTGCCGGCGGCGATGCGCCCGCCGATGGAGCCGATCTGAATGGGCGTGAACGTCTTGCCGCCACGGTGCTTGAACCAGAGATTGCCGGCCAGCAGGTCCACCTTCCCATCACCGTCCACGTCACAGGCGGCCATACCCTCGGCGTACTTGAAGGCGGTGTTCCGGCCCTCGCCGGCCTCGCCGGAGAAGATTTCGATGAGCGGCCACGACTCGGCCCGGCGCGGGTCGGCCGGGATTTCCGCCAGGAAGATCTTCCGGGTCCCCTGGTTCCAGAACGCCAGTTGCGGCCGCCCGGTCCCAAGGAAATCGCCGAAGACCTGGTCGTGATGCTGGGTCGCCCCGCCCTTCTTGATCGTGTGGCGCTTCCAGGGGACCTTGGGGTCGAAATTCGGGTATGGGTTTTCCCACCACCAGAACCTCGTCGCTCTGCCAATCCCCGCCAAAGACCAAGTCCGGGTTGCCGTCTCCATCAATGTCATAGACGGCCCCGCCCGCCTCGACGGTCAGGTAATTGGTCTCGATCACCAGCCGATCCCAGCCCTGGGGCGTGCGCCGATACCATACCAGCGCAGGCGCCGTCTGCCGAAAGCTCAGGACAAAATCGTTGGTCCCGTCCTTGTCCAAGTCTGCCACAATCGCCCCGGTCTGCTGCGTCGATGGACCGGGCACGGGCAGGTCGCCCGTGGCGCTCGAAAGGTGCCTCCATTGCGGGCCGTCTGCGGCGGCCGCTTCCCGACCGCCCAGCATCCCCAATATCGCAACGACAACTGCCGTGAGGGATCTCATGGCCTGCGCTCGTACCACCGGCAAGGCCGTTTGGCAAGCCGCATTCGGCGACGGGCGCATCCTGACAATGCCCCCGGAGTGCGCCCGTCCCCGGGCGCAGCAGCGACGGAGCGGGCAGGCGCGCGGGGGGGGTGACCGCTGCCCTACTGCACCGGACTTTGAGTGACTTTTCGGAAGGTTTGTCGCAGCCTTTGTCGAGACCTTTGTCGAAAACAGGCCAACCCGACAAAGGTTGCGACAAAGGCTCCGACAAAGACGCCAAAGTCATCCAAAGTCCGGGACAGCAGACCGCTGGCCTGGCTCCGGACGTCGCTGCGCCCGGGGACGGGCGCACTCCGGCCTCGTCTATTGCCTGGACTTCTCGATCGCCGCCCGGTAGTAGGTGTCGTCGTGTTTCTGCTTCCAGCCATCGGCCGGGGCGGCCAGGGCCGGGCGGTGGCGGGCCCACATTTCGTTGACGAAGGCGTCCCAGGCCTGTCCTTGCCGCGCCCACTCCTTGTCGTGGTCCTGGCCTGTGGCCTGCTTGATGGCTTTGACGAACTGGGCGTCATTTTCGCCCATCCAGCGGTTGACGTAGTCGAAGAAGGCAGAGTGGTTCCAGGCGTCTTCAGCATGGAGCAGGCGCAGGGCCAGGGCCTGGGCGACCCAGCCGACGCTGGTGCAGCAGCGGCGGTAGCTCTCGCTGGTGTTCTGACCCTCTTTCCATTCCGAGGGCGGCCGGTGCTCGTAAGGCCCCCATGGCTGGCCGCGGGCGCGGGCGCGGCCCACGCCCGTGGCGGTGTCGATGCCCGAGTGTCCGGCGAAAACCACCTTGGCCCCGGTCCAGCACTCGCCATAGGCGGTCTGCTCGTCTTCGCCGAAGCTGGCAGTGGGGAAGCTCTTGTTGATGTGGGCCAATTGGTCGTCGCCCAGCAGCAGGCCGGCAAAGACGATGGGCAGCTTGCGCCCGCTGCCGTGCCCGCCCCAGCAGGTCCAGCCCGGGTGGCCGGCCCGGATCATCCCGCCCAGGTCGATGCCCACCTGGACGTAATTGACCAGCAACGGCTCCTTCTGCTCCGGCGCCAGGTCCGTACACAGCAGCAACGCGCAAATCCCCGCCACCCGCCCATACTCCAGCCCGTATTGCGGCATGTTCTCCACCGGTTCCTCGAACCCGAAGAAGCAAGTGCCGACCCATGGCCGCTGCGTGAACCGGGCATACCGCTGGATTCCGGGGATGCTTTGGGTGGCCGCCGCTCGAGGCAGCAGCTCGCGCTTGAGGTTGCGCGCCAGGTAAATCCGCTGCTGCCGGTTGCAGAAGGCGGGCCGGAACGCATCTGCCGGCTGCGGCCCGTTCACGCACGTCAGCACCGCGGCGGTGCGGATAGGGCTGCTGTCTTCGGACCCGCGCTCGATCTTGTTTCGCAACTGGGCATGGAGCACCAGCCCCTTGGGCATGCTGATGGTCGAGACCAGCGAATCGCCCGGGTTCAGGACCACGGGCAATTTCTGGATCAGCGCCGGGTCGAACCAGTTGCGCACGCCGCTGTCGTAGGCGACGCGCATCTGGGGCGGCGGGTTGACCATGAAACCGTTGCGCACGCGCTGCTCCTCTTTGCGCTCTTTGTCCATGTGGTCGAGTTCGCGTTTCGGAATCTCGGCGCCCCAGAGCGGCTTGGGCTCGATGGCCTGTACGGTCACCGGCCCCACCACGTACCAATCCCCGTTAATGAATCGGCCGACTCGCGCCGGTTTGTCGAAAGTCCAGGTCATCCCGTATTGGGAGACGCGCCCTTCGAGTGGCAGGTCCTCGAGCTGCGGGGTCTGGGGCGCGTTGCTCGGAGTATAAACGACCGCCGGGCGGCTCGGCCCCTCTGCCGCCAAGGCGCTCTCCGAGTAGGGGTCGGCCTCCGGCGGAGCCACGAACGGTTTGGCCGGCCCGCCCAGCGTCACCCCGAGGTCCGCCAGCCAGATTGTCTGCCCGTTGCCCTGGCCGGCGTCGCCCCAAAACACGATGGCGTTGAACCCTTTCAATCCCGTTTTGGCCGCGTCCACCGCCTCGACTTCCTTGTCATTGTGGAGGACCTCCAGGCCGTTCTCGGCATCGAAGTTGAAGGTCCACTTGTGCCACGCGGCCGGGGCGCGCCTGATGCCTAGCCAGAACAATTGATCGAACCAATCCTTGCCGTCGGAGGCCGTGGCGGTGTAGCCCTCGTCGCCGCCAAGATAGCCGGCATAAAGGATGCCCACGGCCAGCAGGCGTCCGTCGCCTTGGACCAGGCCCCAGCGCGGGCCCACGCGCGAGGCCTTGGGGTTCGCAGGCGTGGCGACATCGTCATAGACCCAGACCTCGGCCTTGCCCGAGGCATCCTGCTCCCGCAGCTTGAGAACGGCCTTGCCGCCCGGGCCGACCCGCAAGGAACTGGCGCCCTCACGCCGGCCCTTGGCCTTGTCCACCACCACGTCGCCCGTGACCGCCCAGCCCCCCAGCGCCTCCGGGCCCTCGAAGCTGATCCTCCGCGCCGGCTCGACGGATGGCCTTGCCGGCGTCTCCTGGCACCAGCCCAGCGTGGCCGGGGCGAACGCAGTTGCCAACATCAGGGCCGGAATGAGACCTCGGTTCATGAGCAACCGGAGGTTGCAGGGGTGAGGGACGAGGGGCGATGGGCGAGGGAACAATTTATGTTTCACGGAAGGATTCCAAGCGCAAAACGGTGCCACGTCAAGCCCGGAGGCAAGCGGGGCAGGAGCGGGTGTGCAGGTTAAAATAGTAACCATTAGAGCGGCTGCAGACTTTTGGCCGCTTTCAGGCCTTCGGCCTGAAGGCAACGGATGCGATAAGCTCTGGTCAATGAGCGAGGGCGGCGATGCGGGTAAAGACAAGCGTTTCAACGTCGGGTAAGAGCGGCTTTTTCGCTGCGTGAGTCCCGAAGGGACGGCTGAATGGGAGTGAGGCTCAGCCGTCCCTTCGGGACTCGGGTGCGTCGGCCACCCCGGACCCAACGTTGAAACGTTGGGCTATTGTCGGATGTCCCTTCGGGACAAGGCCCCCCGTCCGAAAAGCCCGCCTCGCTCAGAGCCTGGCATTATCAATCAGCCGAGTCTTGCCGATGAAAACGGCCAGTGCGATGTGGGTGCCGGGCTGCACTCTGGCCACCGGGATCAGCGTCTCCGGCTCGAAGAACTCGACGTAGTCCAGCCGCGCGGCCGGGACCTGCCGGATGAGCTTTTCCAGGCGGCCCTTGAGCGCGGCCACCGCCAGCGGCCGGGCGGAGCGCACGACCCCCGAGCGGGCCTCCTGGATGGCGCGCCACAGGACCAGCGCCTGCTCGCGCAGGCCGCCCTCCAGATACCGGTTGCGCGAACTCAGCGCCAGGCCGTCCGGCTCCCGGCATGTGGGCGCCACTACCACCGTCAGCGGAAAGTTCAGGTCCCGAACCATTCGTTTGATGATGGCCGCCTGCTGGCAGTCCTTCGCGCCGAAGACCGCCACGTCCGGCAGCACGATGTTGAACAACTTGGCCACCACCGTGGCGACCCCGCGAAAATGCGTTGGGCGCGAGGCGCCTTCCATGCCCCTGGAGAGCGCCTCCTTGGTCACATAAGTGCTGAAGGCCGCGCCCCCTTCGCGCCCGTACATCTCTTCATCACCGGGCGCAAAGACCACGTCGGCCCCGGCCTGGCGGCACAGCCGCGCGTCCCGCGCCAAATCTCGAGGATAACGCGAAAAATCCTCCTGCGGGCCGAACTGGGTGGGGTTGACGTAAATGCTGACGACGACCTTGCCGGCACGGCCCACGCATTTGCGGGCGCGCTCGACAAGGCTCAGATGCCCGGCGTGCAGGCAACCCATTGTCGGCACCAGCCCGACACGCGCCCCGTGCCGGCGCCAGTCTTTGGCCCGCCGCTGCATGGCCTGAACCGACTTCACGATTCGCATGGCCGCAAGGTGCGCCAGCAATCAGACGGGATCAATCCGAATCACTTCGGCGGGCCGCTGATGGTGGACCATCGGCCCCTGGCTCAACTCGACGGCGTAGTGGGTGAGGCGCCATTTGACGAGCAGGTGCTGGCCGCCCGGCGCCGCCAGGGCCAGGCCCGTCCTGAGCACGTCGCCAAATCCGAAGGTTTTGGACTGCGCCAGTCCTCTGGCGCTTTCGTGTCCCCAGAGTCCAAAAAGCGCCAGAGGACTGGCGCAGTCCAAAACGCTTCGCGTTGGGCGGCGCCCTTCCGGTTCATGGTCCCAATGCGCGTTTTTCAAAATCGTCGAGGCTCTCCAGGAACCGTCGCCAGATCCGAAGGCTCCGGACTGCGCTCCCGGTGCATCGGGACCGCTTTCGCGTTCCGAGGGTCCGTGGCTCCGACTACTTGGGCGGCGCCGGGAGCATCCTGGGGGTGCCGTCCTTGGCCAGGAGCGCCCCGGAGCGTTTGTCCCAGACGCGGGTGCGATAGTACATGCGGTGCTCGCCGTGGCAGTCGGTGCAGAAGCGTTTGTCCTGGACACGGCCTTCGAGGACCGCGAGGTGATCGGGTTTTTCCTTGAGATCGGCCCGATCGCGTTTGGCGGCATCGCTGGCGATGAGGCGGGTCCAATCGTGGCAGGTCAGGCAATTGAGCCGGAGGACGCCCTTGCGGAACATCCGGTCGGGAGCGGTGAGCCCGTCTTCGTCCGTGGAATGAGGCGAGGACTCGCCGTGACAGCGGGTGCAGCCGACGTTGCCCTTGGCATGGGCAACGGCGAGGGGTTCGTCCTCGTAATTGGCGTGGCAGACAAAGCAGCGGCTGTTATCGGCCAGCGGACCGGGCGGGGCGGCCGGGGGCGCGGCCGGGAGTTGGGCTGTGGGAGGCGGTGGGGACGGCAGCGGCGGCGGGCGCGGGGGGGTGCTTTGCGCGCCTGCAAGCAGAGCCTGTGATGAGCAGGGCAAAGGAAGTGCGCAACGGGAGGTGCAAGAGGGTGCGGAGGACCGTTAATCAGGTGAATTGAAAATTGAAAATTGAAAATTGAAAATTGAAAACTGCAAAAGGGTCATCCGCCGTTTGAAAAACCATCAGGCCTGGCCCAGAACCCAGGTATCCGCTCCGGGTCAACCGCCAATGTGCAATTTGCAGTCTGCAATTTTCAATTTGCAATTCAATGGGCCGCTCACACGTATTCGAAGTCCTTGAGCCACTGGTAGTCGTGAGGGAGCCGGGCCCACATCCGGGTGCCGGCGCGTTCGAGGTCGGCCTGCTCCTTGGCGTCCAGTTGGCGGCGCTCGCGAACGGCCTTGGCGGCGTTATCGACCTGGTCGAGGTTGATAAGGCCGGGGATTGGGGCGGTGATGGCGGGGTTGCTCAGGATGTTGCGGATGGCGAGGCGGGCGATGCGGCTGTCTTCCTCGGCGGTGGGAGAGTGGAGGGCGCTGTTTCCCTTGAAGAGGGAGTTGCTGGCAAACGGCTTGATGCCAAAGACGCCCACGTCCTGCTTGCGCACGGCCTCGAAGAGGCTGTCGGTTGGCAGGACCTTGGTCCTGGCCGTGTAGGGTGTGCAGACAACGTCCACCACCTGCGGATAGGTCTCGATCATCCACTTGATGTGCGGACGGTCGTGGGAGGAAAAGCCGGTGAAGCGGGCCTTGCCCTGTTGTTTGGCCTTCTGGAGGGCCTTCATCATTTCATTGACCTCGGCAGGTGTGTGCTGGCCGCTCTGTTCGAGCATGGTGACGCGCCACAGGTTGACATAATCCAACCCCGCCTGCTTCATGCCCTTGTCGAAGGTCTCGAGCAATTTGGCCGCGGTGCGGCAATTGGCGTTGCGCATCTCCTCCTCGAACCAGGAGAAGCCCAGGTGCATTTGCTGGCGCCGCCCTTTGAGGGCGCGGCTATAGACCATAACCTCGATGCCGGTGCAGGCATCGATGTAGTTGACGCCGCGCTCGATGCAGCGGCTCACCACGTCGGAGCGGTTCTTCTGGAAATCGGGGCTGTCGGTCTCGCCGGAGGCCACGGTGTCGATCCGCTTCCAATGGCCCCCGAGGCAGACGGCCGAGATCTGCAGGCCGGTCTTGCCCAAGCGCCGGTATTCCATGTCCGGGTTGTAGTTCAGCGGTTTGGCCCCGGATTCGGCAGCCCGCAACGCGGGCACTCCGGCCACCAGACCGGCCGTCGCCACGGCCGTCTCGCACAAAAACCCGCGCCGGTTGATCTGCTCGGTTTGCTTCCTTGAGTTCGCTCTCATAAATCGTGGAGTTGAGATGAGTTGAGTTGCGCGATTATCTCCATGTTCCCGCGTCATTGTCAACCAAATAGAGCCTGTCCCAAAACCTCGCGAGTGGGGGACCTTTGTCGCAGCCTTTGTCGAAACCTTTGTCGGATTGGCCATTTCTCGACAAAG
The DNA here is from genome assembly GCA_963749495.1 of uncultured bacterium. Classification (GTDB taxonomy): domain Bacteria; phylum Verrucomicrobiota; class Verrucomicrobiia; order Limisphaerales; family UBA8199; genus CAVQND01. Next base: position 169,944 of record CAVVMW010000030.1, on the reverse strand, counting down.
GTGCCGACAAAGGCTGCGACAAAGGTCCGGAATCAGAGCTTTTGGGACAGGCTCCAATTAGCGCTCCACGTTGGGCGACCTACTGTGGGGCAGGCCTTCCACCCTGCCGGTAAGGGCGGCTTCTGAGCCGCCCGCGGAGAGGCACGAGCAGGGCGCCAAATGCGAGACAAGCGGCCAGGCCCAGCATGGCCCCGAAGGTATCCAGCAGGACGTCCAATGCCGACCCGGTGCGGGTGGGGACGAAGGTCTGGTGGAATTCATCGCTGGCGGCGTAAAGCGCAGCCAGGAGCAGGGCCAGCCCAGCGGCCGGCCAGCGGCGGGGAGCGGCGTCAATGCCAGGGCGCCTGCCCAGCGCGCGCCAGAGCAGCATCGCCAGCACGGCGTATTCGGTGAGGTGCCCGCATTTCCGGACGCAGACCACCACGCTGTCCAGCGCCTGGTCGGAAATATGAGGGAAAAACCAGCGCACGACCGGCGCCACCAGGCGCGAGACATGAGGCCCTGACGACGAGTCGGCCGACCCGGTGAAGATGAGCCCCATCCACACCAGGACCGGCAACCAGTACTTGATAACAAACCACATGAATCATAATTTGACCGTATGTTGAAGCTGGGTGTCAATATCGATCATGTCGCGACGTTGCGGGAGGCGCGTTACCGTGGGCGGGGCCGGGGCGAACCCGACCCGGTGGCCGCGGCGCTGGTGTGCGAGGAGGCCGGGGCGCACGGGATTACGGCGCACCTGCGGGAGGACCGGCGGCACATCCAGGACCGCGACGTTCTGGAAACTGCGCGAGGTCATCCGGACCCGGCTCAACCTGGAGATGGCCAACGCGCCTGAGATCGTGGGCATAGCGCTCAAGCTCCAGCCGGACATCACCTGCCTGGTGCCGGAGCGGCGGTTGGAGGTCACCACCGAAGGGGGCCTGGACGTGGCGGCCAACCTGCCGGCCCTGCGCCAGACGCGCCAGCGGCTCAATGACGCGGGCATCGAGGTGAGCCTGTTCATCGCGCCCGACCCGGCGCAAATCGAGGCAGCGGCGCGCACGGGCAGCCAGTTCATCGAGTTGCACACCGGCGCGTTTGCCGAGGCCCTTGGCGAGGAGACCGGGCGGGAGGCGGAACTCAAGCGGCTGATTGAGGGGGCGCGGCAGGCGCACGCCCTGGGCCTGAAAGTCAATGCCGGCCACGGACTCAATTATCAGAACTTTCGTCTCCTGTATCGGGTGCCGCACCTGGTGGAGCTCAACATCGGCCACAGCATCGTCAGCCGGGCGCTGACCATCGGCCTGGCGGCGGCAGTCAAGGAGATGCTGGGCTTGATGAGCGGCTATCGTCCCTGAGCCCAGACCACACTTGGGGTGCGATTAAAAGCGTCGGGCATCCCCCCCGAGAGTTTTGTCCCGGAGGGACATCTGACAATAGCCCGGCGTTTCAACGCCGGGCAGGCCGCAAAAGGGACCCTCGTCCCGAAGGGACGACTGAGAACACTCCTTGCCTTCAGCCGTCCCTTCGGGACGGGCCTGCTCCTTGGGTCCGCTCACCCGGCGTTGAAACGCCGGGCTATTGTCGGAAGCCCCTTCGGGGCAAAAAGGCCCCCTGGGTTGACCGGCAGTTTTAATCGCACCCCCGCACTTGCCTCAGATTGCTTCTGCTCCGTGCTTATGATAAGCTGGTATGGTCCTTATGCACAGCGCGCGAGAAGTGGACTTTCAGAGGCTGGCGGGATTGCCCTTGGTGCAGGAATACGAGGAGGCGTTCCGGAAGCTGACAGGCCTGACGCTGCAGTTGTTGCCGTTGGCCGGCGCGGGGCTGGATCTGCCGCTTGGGACCTGCGAGAGGGGGTTCTGCCGCCTGATGGCGGCCCACGCGAGCGCGGCGGCGGTCTGTTTCCGGGAGGAGGCGGGGGCGCAGTGCCTGGCGGGCCGGACGGGCGCTGCCCAAACGGTGCGTTGTTTTGCCGGGCTGTCTGTGGTGGCGGTCCCGGTCCTGGCAGCGGGCCAGCATGTGGCGACCTGGCTGGCGGGCCGGGTGTTTTCGGAGCAGCCCACGCGGGCCGATTTCGAGCAGCTCGCCAGGCAACTCACACTCTGGGGCTTCAACGGCGCGCTGGCGCAGATCGAGCGGGCCTTTTTCGAAGGCCGGGTGGTCTCGGCCGAGCAATTGGGGGCGATGCGGGAGTTGCTGGTTCTTTTTGCCCGCCACCTTGGCGAGTGTGCCGAGCGATTGTGGGCCGAGATTCGGCCCGAGGAGCCACAGTCGGTTACCCGCGCCAGGCAGTTCATCCAATCGCACGTGGCCGAGCCGATGGCCCTGCGGCAGGTGGCCGCCGCCGTCCACCTGAGCCCTTACCATTTCTGCCGCGTCTTCCGCGCTGCCACGGGGATAACGCTCATGGACTACATCTCACGCGTGCGGGTCGAGGAGGCCAAGCGCCTGCTGGCGGACCATTCGGCGCGGGTCAGCGAGGTGGCCTTCGCGGCCGGCTTCGGGTCTGTTCCCCACTTCAACACCGTGTTCCGCAAACGCGTTGGCATGTCCCCCACCCAATACCGCGCCGGACGGGCCGCCGCCGCCGGACCAGGCCCCGAGGCCCCTGCGGCGCAAGCGCTCTCCGGAAGTGGTAAACCGCAGTAAGCCTGACTGTTTGGTGCAACGAGGCGGTGGGCATAGCGCATGTTTCCACGAGCGCCGCGATTCCGGACCTTTGTCGCAACCTCTGTCGCAACCTTTGTCGGGTTGGCCATGCCCCGACAAAGGTTGCGACAAAGGTCTGGGATCGGAGCTCCCAGGTTACTTTTGCCAGCCCCTCTAACGCCCCGCCCCGGCGCACTCCTTGATCCGCTGGATGGCGATTTCGAAGCCCTGCCGGGCCAGGGGGGAGAACTGGTCGCCGATGGCCAGGTCCTCGACGGGGATCGTGAGCCACCAGGCCTGCGGCGCACCGCCGAAGAGGTCGCGCGCCAGGGCGAGCACGGTGCGCGGGTCCGCTGCGTGGGCGAGGATGCGGCGAGACTCAGCGGGGGCCAGCGGGCGCAGTTGGACCTGGCGCAGCGCGTCCAGCGCCGCATCGACGAAGATGACCACCCGCGCGCGCGCCACCGGCTCGGCCAACTCGGGAACCAGGAGCGCGCAGGCCAGGGCCTGAACGCCCGGCCAGGCCAGCGCCGCGACGGCCTCGGCCACACGGGGGCCGACGCCGTCGTCGCGGCGGAGTGTGTTGCCGTAGCCGATGACTAACAGGTCGCACATGGGCCGGCTCTACTTCCTTTGTCTGGGCGCTTCGAGGGCGGGCTGGGGTTCGCCGGCCTTCTTCTTGAACCTTCGCACCTGGTCGGTCCAGTCGGCCCAACTGCCGGCCCAGGCGGACCCGGCGAGCCTGGCGCGGGCGGTGGGCCAGGCGGCCTCCAGCGCGGCCAGTTGGCGGCGGGCCTGGTCGCGCTCGCCCCATTTGAGGCAGCCTTCGATCAATTCCAGGTAGTTGTCGGGGAACTCCGGCGCCAGGAGCACCGCGCGCCGGAGGTGCTGCTCGGCCAGGGCGCGATTGCCGATGCTGATGAGGGCGGGCGCGTCGCGGTAGATTTGGCCCAGGTTGCGGTCGGGTCCGGCGAAATCGACGCGCCCGTCGAGGCTGCGGGCGAGGTTGAACTCCTGCCGCATCTGGCTGACGAGCTTCAAGGCCCCAAACCCTTTGGTTCGGGCCAGTTGGCCCAGGTTCACTCCCAGGTAGTAGTGGGCGGGGGCCGAGTTGGTGCCCAGGGCGAGCGCCTGCCGGCAGGCGGCGATGCCTTGCTCGGCCAGTTGGGCTCGCTGGGCCTGGTTGGTAGCGTACTCGGCCAGCCGGAAACAGGCGCAGCCAAACTCGGTGGCGGCCTGGGGATTGGCCGGTTCCCGGCGATAGCGGGCCTGGTCTTGCAGGAGGAGGGCCTGGAAGTAAGCGGTGGACTCGGCAAGTGCGGAATGCAGAGTGCGGAATGCGGAATGCGGACCCGATTCGGGCGCCGGGTCTGCTTGGGGACGACCATGGGCTATAATGGGCACGAGCAGGAGGCCCAAGGATAGTGCGAGCATGAGGAGTTGGGCGCAGCATCGCGTGTGACCTGTCCTCTGGCATCCCTCCGGGATGCGGAGCCGCGTCGCCGATGAACCGGGGGTCTCGCTGCGCTTCGACCCCCGGCTACCTTCTTTCATCCCTTCGGGGTGGATTGCACCGGCGGTCTCGGCCGCGCATCCCGCGTTGAAATCCTCGGGGCGCATAGCTTGACTTTTAGTTCTCATTCCACACTCCACAGTCGTTTGATCCCGATTTGGGGTATCGGCCCCGTTTACCGCTTGACGCATTCCGCATTCTGCACTCTGCACTCCGCACTCCGCAGGGGGCGCCCTTTGCCCGGCAGGTCGCGTGACTTGGCTTTCAGTTCTCATTCCAAACTCCGCAGTCGTTTGATCCCGATTTGGGGTATCGGCCCCGTTTACCGCTTGACGCATTCCGCATTCTGCACTCCGCACTCTGCACTCCGCAGGGGGCGCCCTTTGCCCGGCAGGTCGCGTGACTTGGCTTTCAGTTCTCATTCCAAACTCCGCAGTCGTTTGATCCCGATTGTGGGTATCGGCCCCGTTTACCGCTTGACGCATTCCGCATTCTGCACGCCGCACTCTGCACTCCGCAGGGGGCGCCCTTTGCCCGGCAGGTTGCGTGACTTGGCTTTCAGTTCTCATTCCAAACTCCGCAGTCGTTTGATCCCGATTGTGGGTATCGGCCCCGTTTACCGCTTGACGCATTCCGCATTCTGCACTCCGCACTCCGCACTTAAGTGTTGCGGGCCGCATGATTTAACTATAATGTTAATTCCAGTGAGCATAAATCCGAAAGTCGCACGTTTCGCCCTCATCCCGGCTTTGGTGCTGTTGGTTGCAGGGTGTGGCGGGTTGAACGCCTCGCAGAGCGTTTCGCCGGCCTCGTTCCTGGTGCCAGGACTCTTGAAGGCCGAGCCGCCGCCACCGCCACCAGGCCAGGCCCCGCCCGGGGACGGGCCGGGCCAGGAGCTGGCACGCTCTTAAGCTTCATCTTATGCGATTCCCACTCGCGCTGACGGTCAAGATTGCCCGTCACATCGTGAAACACAAGCTGTTGCGCACGCCGCGCTTTGCGCTGGTGCTGCAGTTGGAGCCGCTCCACACCTGCAACCTGACCTGCACCGGCTGCGGCCGCATCCGCGAATACTCGACCAGCCTCAAGGACATGATGAGCCTGGAGGATTGCCTGGAGGCGGCCCGGGAATGCGACGCGCCGATGGTCTCGATTTGCGGTGGCGAACCGCTCATCTATCCCAAGATCGAGGAGTTGGCGGCCGGGTTGCTCGCCCAGGGGCGCATCGTCTATATCTGCACCAATGCCCTGTTCATGCGCAAGAAGCTCAAGGACTACCTGGCCGCGATCTATTCGCCCGGACTTGAGCCGACCCTCACCCGGCTGGGGGCCGAAAAGCTCATCTCCGATAAGGACACCGAGGCGATCCGCAAGGGCAAGAGCGACGGCCGGCCCGTGATTGCCCCGACCCAATGGCTGTATTGGAACGTCCACGTGGACGGCCTCGAATACACGCACGACCTCATCGTCGAGCGCGAGGGGGTCTTCAAGGAATGCGTCGAGGCCATTCGGATGGCGAAAATCCTCGGCTTCCAGGTCGCGACGAACACGACGGTGTACAAGGAGACCGATGTCCGGGAGCTGGAGCAGATGTTCGAGTTCTTCTCCTCGCTCGAGGTGGACGGCCACACGATTTCACCCGGTTACGACTACGACGCGGCCAAGAAGGACATGACCCGGCGCCTGGGCAAGAGGCCCGAGGACTTTTTCCTCACCCGCGCGATGACGCGGCAGAAATTCGCCCGGATCGAGGAATGGGCCAGGCGCTTCACCATCTTCGGCACGACGGTTTATCAGGAGTTCCTGGCCGGCAAACGCGAGCTGACTTGCACCGCCTGGGCCATCCCCACCCGCAACGTGCGCGGCTGGAAGGCCCCCTGCTACCTGATGACAGACGGCCACTACGCGCGTTACCAGGAGATGCTCGACCAGGTGGACTGGAACCGGTATGGCGTGGTCCAGGGCGTGGCGCGCGACCCCCGTTGCGAAAACTGCATGGTCCACTGCGGCTACGACCCCAGCGGCGCCCTGGGCTCCAACTACCAGCCCGGCGACAACTGGAAGATGATCAGGTATAACTTCGGGCGGAAGCCCGCGCCCTATCACGCCGGCCGCCAGGTCAGGGCCTTCAACGGTTATTCAATCGGCAAGGGCCACCTCGCCGAGGCCAAGGCGGCCATTAACTCCGGGCCGGCCGGGGCCAGGTCCGCCTTCCAGCACCAGGGCGGCCCAGTGGCCGGGAGCCAAACCCCGGTTGAAGAACAATCGCGGGCGAAGAAATTGCCCGGGAGGCCGAAGTGAATGGGTGTCGCCTTCCCCACCGCGTAGCGGTGCATGATGGTAGCCGTGGACTTCCAGTCCACGGACCAAGGGTCCAGCATCTCCAGCGTCGCGTAGCGACGCCTGAACCGCCCGGCCCGCCAAGCCCGAACCTTCAGGCGTTGCTACGCGACGCACGGCCTTTTCAACCGCCCTGGACCGTGGACTGGAAGTCCACGGCTACCTTCAGGGCGTCGCTACGCGACACCCGCGGGGTCCGCGGGCTCCCCGCCACGGTCCGTGATGCGAAAAAGGATTGATCCGAGGGCGGAATTGCCTTACTCGGTTTGCAGCTAGCCCTGGACCTATGCTGAGCAGGATCAATATCAAGAACTTCAAATCGATCCGCGAGCTGGAAATCTCGCCCAAGCGCGTCAACGTTTTCATCGGCGAGCCTAACACGGGGAAGTCGAACATCCTTCAGGCGCTGGCGCTCCACGCCGCCGGGACATTCTTGCCCTCACTGAGAGAGGTCCTGCGCTTCAGGACGACAGCGGACCTGTTCTTCGACCAGACGATAACAAGCGAACTTAGGGTTGAAGCCGGTGATCGGCGCATCGTGGTGCGGTTTGACGGCGCAGAGTACCGCGCGAGCGAGAGCGGCGGACCCGGGTATGCGGAGGGCGGGTTCAAGTATGCCGAGGGCGGATTCAATATGGATCACTCCGGTACAGTGACGGCCCTGTCGAAGACGGGCCCACCGAGTTCCATCCGATACTATCTCTTCAAGCCGCTGACGGTATTCCCGAACCGCCAGCCTGGGTTGTTAAACCCGCCGTTCGGAGACAATCTCGTCGCCGTGCTTTACACCAACGAGGTCCTCAGGCAGAGAGTCGGCGAGGTGTTCCGAGAAAAGGGGTTCCGGCTGCAGCTCAGACCGGGGGAAAACGAATTGTTCATTGCCAAGGATGTGAAGGAAGTGCTCTACAGCTATCCCTGGACCAGTGTCTCCGAAACATTGCAGCGGGCCGTTTTCCTGATGGCGGTTCTGGAAACCAACAGCGACGCGACGCTGCTGCTGGACGAGCCGAGTCGAACACTTTTCCGTTCTATACGAAGTACTTCGCGGAGCGGATGGCCCTGGATGAGAGCAATCAGTACTTCGTTACGACACACAACCCATACCTGCTCTCCTCGATCGTCGAGAAGACGCCCATGAAGGACCTGAACGTGTTCGTTACGACGATGGAGCAGTTCGAGACCCGGCTCAAGCGAGTGCCGGACAAGAACCTGCCGGAGTTGCTGGAACTCGATTCCGCCGCCTTCTTTAACCTTGACAGGCTGGTTGCGGAATGAGGTTGTTCCTGGAGTGCAAGCCGGACGAGGTTCTGGCGCGGGTTGCAGGCGTGCCGCGGCGTGGTATCGTTCATAGTCCTGGCAAAGGCAACGTCTCCAAGTCCCTGGGCAGGAACTCAGGCGCGATGGGGCTAGTGGATGAAGATTTCGGCAGTGCAGAACCGAGAACCTTGAGCGAGTTCATCGAGGAGTCCACCCTGCACGATTTGAGATTGAAAACTAACAAGATCCGCAATAATCGCCTGGTGGTGGTCTGCCCGAGGCTGGAAGATTGGGTGATCAAAACAGCAAAGGCCGCCAATTTGAAAATGGACGACTTCAGCTTGAGCGAGCACCCGCGGGAACTCCACGCGGACATCAACCACCGGCTGCCGAACCTCGAGCGCCTGCTCAAGGAATTGCTGGAACGGCAAAGCCCGCGCCTGCTGCACTTGAAGGCGTTGCTGGCAGCCGAGCCGGCTGAGACCAGCGGGAAATCGTGAGTAAGATCGAGCCAATATGAGCAAGACCCTTTTTCTAAGTCCTCCTTCGTTCGACGGTTTCGATGGCGGGGCCGGCTCGCGCTACCAGGCGCGGCGGGAGGTGACCAGTTTCTGGTATCCCACGTGGCTGGCCCAACCGGCGGCGCTGGTGCCGGAGAGCAGGCTGCTGGACTGCCCGCCGCACGACATCGGCATCCGGCAGTGTCTGGAGGAGGCCAGGGGCTACGAGCACGTCATCATCCACACCTCGACGCCGTCGCTCAAGAACGACTGCAAGGTGGCCGAGGCCATCAAGGAGAACCGGCCCGAGACGCGGATCGGGTTCGTGGGGGCGCACGCGGCGGTGCTGCCCGCCGAGACGCTCAAGGCCTCGACGGCCATCGATTGGGTTGGGCGCAAGGAATTCGATTTCACCTGCAAGGAAGTGGCCGAAGGCCGCCCGCTGGAGCGGATTGCGGGCCTGAGCTATCGCGACGGCCAGGGCCGCATCCGCCACAACCCGGAGCGCGAACTCATCCAGGACATGGATGCCCTGCCCTGGGTGGCGGACGTCTATAAACGCGATCTGCAAATCGAGCGGTATTTCATCGGCTACCTGCTCCACCCCTACCTGAGCCTCTACACCGGCCGCGGTTGCCCGGCCCAATGCACCTTCTGTCTGTGGCCCCAAACCATCGGCGGGCACAAATACCGCGTCCGCTCGGCCCGGAACGTGGCCGAGGAAATGGCTTACCTCAAGCAGTTGTTCCCCCAGGTGCGAGAGTTCTTTTTCGACGACGACACCTTCACGGCCAACCTGCCGCGCGCGCGGGAGATAGCGCGGAAGCTGGCGGGCCTGGGCCTGACCTGGAGTTGCAACAGCCGCGCCAACCTGGACTACGACACCATCAAATCGTTCAAAGACTCCGGCTTGCGCCTGTTCCTGGTCGGCTACGAGAGCGGCAACGAAGACATCCTCACGCGCATCAAGAAGGGCGTGACGCTCGACGAGATGCGCCGCTTCACCCGGGCCTGCCACCAGGCCGGCGTCGTCATCCACGGCACCTTCGTGCTGGGCCTGCCCGTAGAGACCAAACAGAGCATCGAGAACACCATCCGCTTTGCCAAGGAACTCGATATCTTCAGCCTCCAGGTGTCCCTGGCGGCGCCCTATCCCGGCACCGAACTCTTCGAGATGGCCCGCCAGAACGGCTGGTTCGTCAAGAAAGACAAAACCGACCTGGTCGAGGAGGACGGTTTCCAGCAGAGCGCCCTCGAATATCCGGAGCTGAGCAAAGAGGAGATCTTCGAGGCGGTGGAGCGGTTTTACCGGGCCTATTACCTGCGCGCCCGGCCCATCCTGCGCATCATCAAGACGATGCTCGAGGACAAAGAGGTTCTCGTGCGCCGCTGCCGCGAGGGCTACGAGTTCTTCAAGAGCCTGCGCCAGCGCAAAGAAGACCTGGCCGCCGCCCGAGCCAAACCCGCGGCGGCGGCGTGAAATTGTGAATTGAATCCCACCCGCGATTGCGGCAGGTTATGGCTGTGAAAGTGACAACTAAGCGCCGGCCGAAATCCGAGGCGGAACTGTTGGACCACGCCACGAACAGCCTTTTGCGGGCGCTCAAGCGTGACATGCTCAAAAGGGAGATCCGTGTATCGCAGGATGTGCTCGCCGCTCATGGCCGGACTACCCCTCCAGCGGTCCCTTGATCAGGTTGATGAACCGTTTCATCGCGTGTGAGAGCACCTTGCTGCGGGTGTGGATAATGGCGAGCGGGCGGGCGAAATCGCCTTCCTCGAAACGAAGCGCAACCAGGGTTTGGCTGGCCACTTCCTGGCGGATGGTGGTCTCGGGGACGACGGCCACCCCGTAATCGATCTCGACGGCGCGTTTGACCGTCTCGACATTGTCGAACTCCATCACATAGTCGGCCGTCACGTGATGTTCCTTGAAGATCCGGTCCAGGGCCTTTCGGGTGGGGATGTCGCGTTCGAAGCCCACGAATTTCTGGCCGCTCAGGGCCTTGAGCCGGAGGGTCTTGCGTTTGGCCAGGGGATGGCTGGGGTGGCAGATCAGGACGAGCGGGTCCTTGCGCAGGGGGAGGATTTCGAGGGTGCGCGCATGGGTGGGGTAGGCCAGCAGGCCCAGGTCGGCCGCGTTGCCAAGGATATCCTCATAGACCTGGCGGGCGTGGCGATACTCGACATGGACGTGGGCGTTGGGATAGCTCTTAAGGAACTGTTTCAGATACGGCGGCAGGTCGTGCAGACCGATGCTGTAAATGGTGGAGATGCGGATGGTGCCGGAGACCACCTCGCCGGTCTCCTTGAGCTGGGTCTGCAGGCCGGCATAGGTTTCCAGGATTTGCTTGCTGTGCTCGTAAAGCATCTCGCCTTCCGGCGTGAGCCGGAATTTTCGTTTGCCCCGCTCGACCAGCAGCGACTTGAACAGGCGCTCCAGGGAGGTGATTTGCTGGCTGACGGCGGACTGGGTGACTTCGTTGATCTGCGCTGCCTTCGTAAAGCTCTGAGTTTCAGCCAAGTCACAGAAAACCTTCAGACTTTCAATTTTCATAATGTCAATAAATCCAATAAAAGGCCCGTCGTCAACCCCGAGCGATCCGCAACCCGGAGGGTTGCCAGAAGGTAGCCGGGGGTCGTGGCCTCGCCGCGACCCCCGGTTGACCGCGTCGAGGGCCCTGCACCCCGGATGGGGTGCCAGAAAGGAGCGTCCGTGCGGGTGAGCCTCTGGCATCCCTCCGGGATGCAAACACACATCGCCGCTTGACCGGGGGTCTCGCTGTGCTTGGACCCCCGGCTTACCTTCTCTCATCCCTCCGGGATGAAAATGGGAGGCCGAGGGGAAAGGGGAAAGGGTCAGTTGGGCCCGGTCAACGGTGATGGCGGAAGAGGCGCCTGCGGTTCTGGACCAGGTACCAGACAATGAGGATGTTCAGGCCGAGCACGGCCGCGGCAATGACCGAGGGCCGGTGGAGGAGGTGGTCGATCTCGATCGGGATGAAGAATATCGATTCCCCGATGGCCATCCAGCCGGCCCAGGGGACACGAAAGAGCAACCCGATTCCTTCGATGAGCGAAAGGAGGCTGAAGGCCAGCATGCCGGCCGACGCCACGAGCACCTTAGTCTCGGTCAATTGGCTGACCTGGTTGGCCAGGTGCGCCCAGATCCTGCTCTCCGGGTTGAGCCTCAGGACGTGCAGCAGGTTCTGGTATTCGGCTGGGAGATCGTTGTCCGAGAGGGTGTAAGCGGTGATGGCCAGCCCCACGAACAGCGCCCCTTTGAGCAGCTTGATGATGATAATGGCATAGAGCGTCGGCGCCCGCCTCTTGACCGGCTCGGTGCCCGTGACCCTGGGGAGCGGCTGGGCCGAGGCGGTGGGTGTTGCCGCCGGGGCAGCGCCGGCCGCCCGCGGGCCGGCGTCGCTGCCGCTCCGGCCTCCGGGCCTGCGGTTTGCCCCGCGGCATCGCAGCAAGAAACGAGAGAGCCTGCAAATGAACGCCAATGGGTGAGATTCGTTCATCGATCCCCTTGTGCCAAATATGCGGTCATGGTCTGTCGCCTGCGCCCAGGCCAGGTCAATGGAGCCTGGCACTCAACACCGTCACCAAATCGGCGATCTTGACCCGCTCCTGTTTCATCGTGTCTCGATCGCGCAGGGTAACGGTGTCCTTGAGGTCAGGGCCGCTTTCGCCCAGGGTGTCGAAGTCAATGGTGACGCCAAAGGGCGTGCCGGCCTTGTCCTGGCGGCGGTAACGGCGGCCGATAGCGCCGGCTTCATCGTAGAACACGGCCATCCGGGGACGGAGCAGGTCGCGCACCTCTCTGGCCTTTTGCACCAGCTCGGGTCTGTTCTTGAGCAGGGGGAAGACGGCGGCCTTGATCGGGGCCATGCGCGGGTGGAAGCGCATGACGACGCGGGTTTCGAGCTTGCCCTTCTCGTCCGGGGCCTGGTCCTGAGAATAGGCATTGCAGAGGAGCGCCAGGGCCAGGCGGTCCACGCCGGCGGACGGTTCGATGACGTGCGGCACGTAGTAGCCCTTGGCCAGGGCCTCGCCATCCTGGCGCGCCTGTTTCTCCGCCAGTGCGGGAGGCTCGCCCGCCTTGAGCAAATAGTTGAGGCGGGCCTGGGCGTAGCGCTCGCGCAACGCGCTTTGTTTGGCCGGGTCGAGCCTGGGCCAGGCGCTCTTGAGTTCCTCGTCGAAGACCGTCATGGGCCGGGCGGCAAAGCGCTGGTGTTGGGAGAGGTCGAAATCGCTGCGGGCGGAAATGCCCTCCAGTTCCTCGCCGGCCAACTCCCCGCTTGGGTCGCGCTTGCTGAAGGGGAACTTGTAGAGGACATCGACCGTCGCGCGCGCATAATGGGCCAGTTCGTCCGGCTTTTGCCAGTATTCGACCAGGGAGGCGCGGGGCAGGCCGATGCTCTCGTAAAAGCGGATGCGCTCCTCGACCCAGTATTGGTGCCAGAGCTGCCAGCCCCAGTCGGGCTGCGGGTGGCCGGGGTGGCCGGGCCGGCCGGGGCGGCCACGTGCCCGCAAACCGCCTCGATCGCCTCATCGGGCTTGATGAAGAACTCCAGCTCCATCTGCTCGAATTCCCGCGAACGGAAGGTGAAGTTGCGGGGGTTGATCTCGTTGCGGAAGGCCTTGCCGATCTGGCAGATGCCGAAGGGGAGCCTCTGGCGCGAGACCTCGAGCACGTTCCTGAACTGGACGAAGATGGCCTGGGCAGTCTCGGGACGGAGATAGGAGACGTTGTCGGGGCTCTCGACGGGGCCGACGCAGGTCTTGAGCATGAGGTTGAAGGGGCGCGGTTCGGTCAGCAGCGAGCCGTTTTCGGGATTGTAACGGGTGCTGTTCCGGACCGGTTCGGACCGCTCGCCCTCCATGCCCGGCTCCTGGAGGCCGCGCTGCTGGTAAAACTGCCGGGCCACTTTGCGGGCATAGTCCGGGTGCCAGCCGGTGACGAGCAGGACTGAAAACGGGTCCTTGCACTGCTTGCCGGTCACGGCGTCCGTGGCACCCGTGTAGAAGTAGGCCGTGCCGCTCTGGGGCTCGATCTGGTCCGCGCGGAAGCGTTTCCGGGTCAGGAGGCAATCGACCATCAAATCGCTGAACGTGCTGGTATGGCCGCTGGCCTCCCAGATCTTCGGGTGCATGATGATCGAGGCATCCAGGCCCACCACGTCATCGCGCGCTTGCGTCATCGAGCGCCACCAGGTACTCCTTGATGTTCCGCTTGAGCTCCGCCCCCAGCGGGCCGTAATCCCAAAATCCGTTCAGCCCCCCGTATATCTCCGAGGACTGGAAAATGAATCCCCGCCGCTTGGAAAGCGACACAATTGTCTCCATCAACTCGCTGGTGCGTGGTTCGACCATAAGACAAACAGTTTTGGTCACGCCCAGCCCGATGTCAAGGAAGGCAAGGAGGCGGCGTGCGGCGCATCCAGGGCCGTTGACAAAGTTGTAGCGCAGGTTTCCAAACCTGCTGTATCGCCGATTTCCAACCGGCAGGACGGCGGCATGTCGAGCGCCCCCGGTTTGCGGACGGCCTGCGGGTTTGGAAACCCGCGATACAGCAGGTTTGGAAACCTGCGCTACGCTGGCGCCGTTGCCGCCCAAGCCCTTGGAGTGACTTTGTCAATGGCCCCGGCGGCGCATCCTGACTCTGTCCCCGGAGTGCGCCCGTCCCCGGGCGCAGCAGCGACGGAGCGGGCTGGCGCGCTGGAGTGTTTGACCGCTGCCCTGGCTCCGGGCGTCGCTACGCCCGGGGACGGGCGCACTCCGATCCGGCCCTCGGCGGTGGGGGCAGTGTCGGGATGCGCCCAGCGGCGTGCGGTTAGAATTGCCGGTCAAGCTCCCACGCAGTTGTGTCCCGAAGGGACTACGGCGATGGCCATGTGCAGGCCTTCAGATTCCCCATCTCCCCGCCCGGCAACGATCCGTGGTGGTGGGTCACACCCGACCCCGCCAGCGATTGGTGGCAGGCAGCCGTGGCATCCGGGGTACAGCGAAAGCCTGCTCCCCTCGGAAGGCGTTGATCAGAGACTCCTTACGCCGTCTCCTACAGTCAGGGCTTGGGGCCCGTTTCGGAGACTTTGTCACTGGTCCTGGGCCGGGGTCAGATCCTGCGGGCGAGGGGAGAGACGCCCCGATGGCAGGTGGGGCGTCATGGGACCGGATCCAGGCGATAGAGCCGGGTGGGCTGGCGAAACATGGTGACATCGGGTGTGAACGTGGGATTGCGAGAATTGGAGGCCGAGAGTGCGGCCGATGAAGCGGCCGGGCCTTGGATGAGGCTCCACTGCCAGGCCACGGCGGTTTGCGGCCTGGTGTCCAGTTGCCGCAATTGCCCGGCCGGCCCGGCAGCAAGGTCAATCGTGGGCTGGTCCGGACAGGCGACAGTGCCGACGCGAATCGTGTTGTTCCCGCTGTCCGCCACATACAGGTTGCCGGCGGTGTCCACCGCCACGCCGGATGGATTGTTGAACCGCGCCGCGCTGCCCGTGCCGTCGGCGCTGCCCGAGCTTCCCGCCAGGCCCGCCGGCGTCGTCACCACCCCGGCCGGCGTCACTTTCCGAATCGTGTGGTTGAAGGCATCCGCCACAAAGACGCAGCCGGCGGTGTCCACCGCCACGCCGATTGGATGGTTGAGCCGCGCCGCGCTGCCCGTGCCGTCGGCGCTGCCCGAGCTTCCCGCCAGGCCCGCCAGCGTGGTGAACGTGTATTCCTGGGCTTTGGTCTGAGTCACCGCCGCCATGGCCAGGGCGGCGAGCCGCAAGCCCGCTAAGAGATTAGCTGTGATGCGTTTCATGACGAAAATCAATGCTCGCCGCCGCGTTCAGCGGAACCAGGCGGCCGTGAGCATGAGGCACTGCGCGGGGAAGAGGGGGATCGCCAGCCAGTGTTTGTGGGCGGCGGTGAACTCAGCCACTGCCTGGTTGACGCCCTCTGCATTCCGGTCGTAATCGTCCAGGACAATCAAGCTGCGATCCAGCAGGATGCGTTCCTGTTCGAGGTAATTCAGCGATTCGAGCGTGGCCTTGTAAACGTCCACATCCAGATGCACGAACGAAACGGGCGCGATGGTCTTGCCGGCACATGAAGCCGGGAAAAATCCGTCTATGACCTCGTAGTTCCGTTTTCGTGATATGAACAAGGCGGCGACGCGCTCCCTGCTTGTGCTCCTGAACATCTCCTGGTGGAAGCTCTTATCGAGTGTCGGATGCACCGTTTCAAAACTGCGGAACGAATCACAAGCGATGATCTTGCGGCTCGGACAGCTATTGGAGAGGTGGAGAGCGCCGCCGCCCCGAAAGGAGCCAATCTCCAGGATATTGCCCTCGGGGTCAGTCGTCCTGCACAGTCTCCAGAGATTGGCCAGACGGGCGGTGTCCAGCAGCGTCAGATCGGCGACTTCCCTTACCGAGGCCTGAAAAGCCGGGTCTCCAAGCACCTCGACCCCGAAGGGGTTGATCGGCTTGAGGATGGGAAAGTCCCCACGGACCTGGCGCAAATAATAGCCCAGCCGAAGGAAGCGGTACCCAATCCCTTCACGTATTTTGTCCCAGGTCGTCTGCGACATAAGTGTCAACGCTTTTCGAACTCCAAGACAGTCGGATGCATGACATGCTGGAGCCTAGTAAGTGCCGCAGAGGGCCCGCTGTGGGAGCGAACCGATCCAGAGATCATATGTGCGGCGCAGAATACTTTCATGTGGGATGGGCGGCAACCGGGACCTATCACGGGTCAGCACCAAATGAAAGCTGCCGGGCGCGCCATATTTCGGTCCCCTCACAAACTGCGTGTGAAAGTAGCGAACATGAGGTTCGGAGTGCTCAAACCCCAGTTCGGCGAACTTGCGTATCCACCAGGGCTTGGGTTGCACGGTCTGGTGCAACCTGAGCCCACGGATGATCTCCTCGTTGGGTGACACGCTCATAACCCAAATCCCGCCCTGTGCCAGATGTTTCTGCACGTTGCGCGCGACGCTGGCGATGTCGGGTTCGGCTATGTGCTCGATCATCTCCCAACAGGTCACCACATCGAAGTGGAGGGGTTTCCGTTGCCCTTCCGTTTCAATGAAAAGCTCGAAATCTCCCGTGACATCGCAGGTGAAGAGGTGCTCGGGGATGGTTCGCCACTCGGCACGACGATACCGTTTCGAGAAATCGCTCCCCTCCAATCCCACTGCAAAACACCCGTCGTCAAGGCATGCCTTTACAAAGCCCCCGCCCGAGCACCCCATGTCCAGGATCTTGAGCTGTTCGGGCCTGGGATACAGGTTATAGAGCTTATAGTTGAATTGCGGGTTGACGCTGTTGTTCCGCATGGTGCCCCAAGGCATGAGATGGTCTGGCGACTCGAACGCAACCTCTCGTGCGGCCTTGAGGATAACCCGGAACGGAACCTCCTGCGAAGTCTGGTTCGGCGTCGTTGGCATATCTCTCAATTTCCCAATATATCAGTTGAGGGGTATTGTCTGAGAAGATGTCTCCCCAGTCAAGGTTTCCCCCGGGCTGATCGAGACGCGGGCCAAAAGGCTTGACCGCCAGGGCTCGCGCCGTATGATTTCCACGATGAATTGGACTAATCGCCGATACAGGCGGGTTCCCGCAGCCTCGCCCGAGCTTACCCCGCTCAGCCCGGTCCCGCCGCCGTTGACCAACCGTGATTGACGGTCTCTATGAAGGAAACGGTTAGCCGGCTCAAAGGGGATTTTGTGGTTCTGGACCTGGGCGCGGCGCACACGCTGGGCCTGTTGAAAGAGGTGCCGGGGCTTACCGAAGCCATCACCCTGGTTGAAGTGGACGCACTCCTGGCTGAGGCACCGCCGAAGACGGCCGACGTGAACCGTATTTGTCTCCGAAAAGCGGTTGCGGGAAGGCGCGGCAAGCGTGCATTCAAGCAGCGCAAGTTCCCGCAATGCTCGTCGTTCCTGGAGCCGATCCCTAAACTGGTCGAGGCCTATGGCTTGCAAGACTATTTTGTGGAGGTTGGGGCCGTGGAGCTGGAATGCGAGACGATCACCGAACTCCTGGGCCAGCACGGTATCCGGCGAGTGGACTTGTTCAAGACCGACCTGGAGGGCGTGGATTTCGAGGTGCTGGCCAGCGCGCCGCAATTGGTGGAGCAGGCGCTGTGCGTGCAGAGCGAACTGAGGTTTCAGCCTTTTTTTCAAGGCGAACCTCTTTTCCACGAGGTCCTGGGCTACCTGGCCGGGCTGGGCTTCGAACTGATTGGCCTAAGGCCGGCGGTCTGGAAATATGCGACTCCCCATCGCCCCCTCCAGCGGGATGGCCACACGGCCTGGGCTGACACGGTTTTCTTTCTGAAGCCCAAACACGTTCGAGAGCGGTTTGGGCAGGAGGCCTGGAGGTGCTTCGCCAAGCAGGTCATCCTGGCGCGGTTGCTGGGCCTGGGAAATTTTGCGGAACACCTCCAACGGCAGGCCGCCGCGGAGTTTCCTGAACCGGTCCGCGAGGAGCTGGCGCGATTTGTCCGACCCCGTTCAGTCTCCCGCGATTTGTCGCCGCGCAGATCAACAAGCTGCCGATGGGTTGCAGGTTCATCGGCGCAATGCGCCGCCTCTTCCGCTACGGTTACCAGACCACAGCCATCTATCCCGACGATGTTGTCGGGGGCGCGGATTTGCTCTGAGCGGGAGCGGAGACGGACCGCGGAATACGGAAAGAAGGCCGTTTTCCGTGTATTCCGTTCTTAAAAAATGGTCAGGCGAGGATTTGGGACCCAGATGCCGGCTTGCCGAGGGGCTCGAGACCACTTAGCATTAAAACATATATGCCCAACCCCACTCCACTTCCGCGGTTCGAGCAGCGCCTTCTCCGGATTTTTCTCCTCGCGACGGGGCTGGCCTGGCCGTTGTGCGCCGGGAGCGCCGCGCCCCAGGACGTGCCTTGGTTCAAGCGATCTTGGGTGGGCATGCACATTGACCCCACGGGAACGCAGTCCGGCTTCGACCCGAACGACGCGGCTTATGCGGCGAAGTTCGACGGGGGCGAAATAGCGCGGCGCTGCAAAGAGGCCGGCGGTGAGTTTCTGTCGGTCTGGATCCGGGATGGCGAGCGCGTCTATTACGACTCGAAATACGAGCCCAAGGCGCCCGGACTTGGGAGCCGCGACGTCCTGCGCGAGGCGGTAGAGGAAGGGCACAAGCTTGGCCTGACGGTCATGGCCTACAGTTGCCTTCAATATTGCTCTGAAACGCTCCGACGGCATCCGGAGTGGCGGATGGTGGCCGCCGACGGCCAGCCCATCGAGCGGGTCTGCTTCCGGTCCGGTTATCTTGAATACATAAAGCAGTTGGTCGCCGAACAGCTCGCCTACGGGATCGACGGGGTCGAGTTGGACATGGCGGACCAAGGCTTCATCCCCCCTTACGGGTGCTGGTGCCCGGCCTGCCAGCAGGAGTTTGAGGCCCAATGCGGCCGGCCTATGCCCCGCTATCCGAGCTGGGACGAGGACTGGGAGCGCGTGCTGGAGATGCGCTATGCCAGCAGCGATTGGTTCGAAAAGGAAATGACCCGGCACGTTCACCGCCTGAACCCCAAGGCCACTGTGTTCTTCAACTACCATGGGTACCCGCCGTTCTCCTGGGAGTGTGGCCAGCGGCCGGTGCAGCACGCCCTCAATGGGGACTTCATGGCCGGCGAGGCCGGGCTATGGTGTTTCGGCGCGCTGACTGTCGGGCTCAATGCCGAGTTCTTCCGCGCCGCCAGGCCAGGCAACCCCTTCATGGTAGCCATGCAGCGCGGGGTCCGGGGGTATCACGATCAGACCACCCGCCCGCTCAACGACATGCGCTGGGAACTGATGACTCTGCTGGCGCACGACGCTTTCGTCATCATGGTTGACAAGACGGGCCTCGATGGTTGGATTGATCCGGTGGCCTACGACCGCTTCAAGCCCCTCTTCCGCGAGGCCCAGGCCAAGCGTCCGCACTTTGGCCATCAACCGGTGCAGGAGGTCGGCATTTATTACAGCAGCCGGACCCGCGACTGGATGGGACGCGGCAAGCCGGCCGATTACTACCTGGCCTTTCTGGGCGCCCACAAGGCGATGGTCTATGAGCACATCCCCTGGGGGGTGATCCACGAGGAAAACGTGACGCTCGACACCCTGCGGCAGTTTCCCATCGTGCTCCTGCCCAACGCGGCCATCGTTTCCGAGAGAGAAGCCGCGCTCTTCCGCCGCTACGTCGAGGCCGGCGGCAAGCTTATCGTCACCGGCCTGACCGGCACCCTAGACCGGTTCGGCCGGAGACAGACGCAGTCCTCGCTGGCGGAACTCATCGGCGCCAGGCTCCAGGGCCGGCTCGAGTCCCAGGACAACTGGTTCAGGTTTCCGGCCGGCGCCAACGCCGATCTGCGCCCGCTTCAGGGTGACACCCCGCCCGACTGGCCTTTTCTTGTCAAAGGTCCTGCTGTGCTCTACCAACCCGTCACTGCCACGGCCCTGGGGGACCTGCTCAAACCCCGCCGCACCCTCCTCCAGCAAAAAGCAGGCATGGAAGACCCCGACTGGCTCATGAGCGCCGGCGAACGAGCCGGTCCCGCCATCCTCGTCAACCACTTCGGCCAGGGCATCGTGCTCACCTTCGCCGGCTCACCCGACTATGCCACGGGCAGCGAACTCCATATCGTCGAGACCCGCAGGCTCCTCCGGTATGCCGCGCGTTTCCTCGACCCCAAGCCCCGGGTCGAGATTGCCGCGCCGGCAACCGTCGAGGCGGTGGTCACCGACGACCCGGCCCAGCGCACCTTGCGGGCACACTTGATCAGTTACGCCTCCCCGCCGCAAAACACCCCCGCTACGGACTGGTCCTATGTCTTTCCGGCACTGATCGAGGACGCCCCGATCTACCGCGCCAGCATCACCCTGGATCGGCCGATCAAACATGCCGCCGGACTCAACCGCTCGACCCGCCTGCGCCGCCACGGCAACCGCCTCGACCTGACCGTCGAGGATATTCACGAGGTAATCCTCGTGCGGTACCAGGATTGGATCTGCCAGCGCCACGCCGTCAGGCGTCGCTCCGCGACGCGGTTCATTTCTGGCGCAGGCGGTAGAACTTGTTCGTGCTGCCGGGCGCCAGAGAGGCTGTGTAGGTGCCGGCGGCGGCGGTCAGCGTCACGGCCGCGCTCGACCACGTCATGGCCGGCGACAAGGGTCCACTGGCCTCCTGCAACTCGAAATTGGCCGCCCACAACGGCCAGGAGAGCACGATGGCTTGGGCCGAGTGCGCGATGCTCAGGCTGGGCGGCCCGCTGATGGTGATGGCGCCATTGACGTAGCCGGCCGCCAACGGCACGGCAGCGGGGTCCGAGACCTGGCAAGCCACCGGCTGACTGAGGAGCGTGACCGGGTATTTGCCCGAAACCGAGGCCCGGGCGGAGAAGCTCACTTGGGCGACTTGCTGGTCGCCGGCGGCAAAACTGGCGCCCGGTTGCAGCCCCATCATAAGGCTCACCCGCCCCGAGGCCTTCTGCGTCTCATTGACGATCATCGAACCGCCGGCCGCGCTGAGATCGCTGCCCGTGCCGGTCCGGGTATAGGTCAACACGCTCGGGTCAAAGGAGAGGGTGAAGCCCAGGGCGTTCTCGTTGCCCAGGGCCTTGAGATTCACAAAGACCGTCCCGCTCTGGCCCTGCAAGATAACCGTGTCCAGCACCTGGACCTGGCGCGAGAGGGTCTGCGGGGCCGGGCCGGGGGGCGGGTCCTTCTGCACCCGCAGTGCCCCGGGGCCAAACGGTCCGGTGGGACCGCCGGCCGGCGTGAGCGGATCCAGACCGGCCATGTAGCGCCCGGCCTGCACCCAATCGATGACCGTGATGGCCCCGTCGCCCAGGCTGGCGCGCGGCGCGCAGTCCGCCTTTTGGAACTCGAGGGCGTTGGTCGGAGAATCCAGTCCCGCCGCATACCGCCCCACCAGCACCCAGTCACTCAACGTGACGGCCTCGTCCCCATTGGGCCGCGGGAAGACATCGCCTTCGAGGGGAGTCGGGGCGATGGACACCAACCCGCTGACGAAGTTGGCGGCCAAGGGATTGGCATTGGCATCGACGACCAGGGACTTGACTACCTGGCTGCCGAAACTGACGGGGGTCGAGGCCGCGTTGGTGACCATTGCGGCCGTGAAGCTCACCTGGGCCACGGCCTGCGTGCCTGGGGCAAAGAGGCCATCCGTCGGCATGGCCACAGCGATGCCGATCAGCCCGTTGGTCGCCTGGCTGGCGTTGGACACCAGCGCAGCATTGGTTGCCCCGCTGTCGAGGCCGACGCCGGTGTAAATCAGCTTCGTGGGGTCGAAATCGAGCGTGAAGGCCAGGCCGTTCTCGTTGCCATTGGCCACCAGCAGGATGGGAACCGTCACCGCGCCCGCGCCGACACCGCTCGAGTTGGCGGCCTGCACCAGGGCCGGCGGGCGGGTCACGGTCAGGACGGCATTCGAGCTGGTGAGGGTCCCGACCGGATTCGAGACCATGACCGAGTAAGCGCCCGCCTCTGAGAACTGCACGTTGGTCAGCACCAACGAACTGCCGGTCGCCATAGGGATGCTGTTGCTGTTCAAGAGCCATTGATAGCCCAGCGGCCGTGTGCCCGTGGCCCCGACGCTTAGGGTTACCGTCGCGCCGGCCACAACGGTCTGGCTTTGAGGTTGAACTGCAATCACCGGGGCCAAGGGGCACTTGCCGGAGCTCCCAGCGGAGTGAATGGCCTGGACCTCGGCCCCAGACAGGGCGCGGCCGTAAACGCTCAGCTCATCGATAGCGCCTGAAAACCACGATCCTGTGGCGCCACTGTCAGCCCTCAGTCCAAAGTACAAGTCGCCGATCGTCCGGGGCGTAAAGAACCCGAGGTTGGCCTGGGCGACCGGGGTGCCATCGAGGTAAAGCGCCGCATCCCCGCTGGTCTTATCGTAGGTGGCCGCCACGTGTTGGAAGCGGTTGGTGGTGAGCACCCCAGGCGGGGAATTGATGAGATGGTGCTGGTTGAAGACGTCTTTGAAGTTGGCCGTGAACGACCCCGCCCCGTTGCCCCCGCTCAAGGGAATGACCGCGACGTTCCAGCCCTGTGCCAAAGTAGCCGTTGTTCCACTCTGCCACGACCTGCTCGGCGGAAACGCTCGCCGGCCGAATCCAGGCCTCGATGGTCATGCCGGGTCCTGTCCCGACATCCAGAGCGGGTGAGGCCGGGACGCGCACCTCTGCCGTGGCCCCGTCGAAATTAAAGGCCTGGCCCACTTTGCCGGGCACAAAAGTCAGGCCGCCCTCGATTACACCATCGTCGGTCCCGATGCTATCGGCGGCGTTGCCCTCCCCGGCCCACCAACCGACCAGGCCGGTGGGGGCCGTCGCGCAGGGAGCAGCCGCAAGGACCGTCAACACCGCACTGGAACTGGTCGCCGTCCCCGCAAGGTTGGACACGATGACCGAATAGGCCCCCGCGTCAGCGGACTGCACGTTGGTCAGCACCAGCGAACTGCCCGTCGCGCCTGATATGGCGTTGCTGTTGACCTGCCACTGGTAGCTCAACGGTGCTGTCCCTGTGGCCGCAACGCTGAAGAGGACGGTGTCGCCGAAAATGGCCGACTGGGTCTGCGGCTGCGCTGAAATCATCGGGGCCAGAGGGCATTTCCCCGAACCGCCCGCGCTGTAAACAGCCTGAATCTCCGCCGCCGAAAGCGCCCGGCTATACAGGCTCACCTCATCCATCCTCCCGGCGAAGCGCATCCCCACCCCGGCGTCATAGGGCCGCAGCCCGAACCAAAGATCACCCCTCGTCATCGGCCTCACCAGCCCGATGGCTGCCTGTTGGACGGCGTTTCCGTTGAGGTACAAGTCCGCAACGCCGCTCGCCTTGCTGTAGGTCAGCGCCACGTGCTGCCAGGCATTGGGAACCACCAGTCCACCGGCGCTGAAAACCGGGTGTTGTTGGAAATTGACGTCCCGCACGTCGGCCCACAACGACCCGGGCCCGCCGCCCGCCGGCAGTGGCGCCGAGAGCCAGAAGTTGACGCCAAAGGAGCCACTGTTCCATTCCACCAAGGGACGCTCCGCAACGTCGGCCGGGTTGATCCAGGCCTCCACGGTGAACCCGTCGCCGGCGCCCACATCGACACTGCCCGAGGCCGGCACGTGCACATCGGCGGTAATTCCATCAAAACTGAAGGCCCGGCCCACCTTGCCGGGCGCAAACGTCAGGCCACCCTCCAGGATACCGTTGTTCGTGCCAACGCTGTCGTTGGCGTTGCCCTCCCCGGCCCACCAGCCGGCCAGGCCGGCGGGCGCCGCGGCGCATGGCGGGACCGCAACGACCGTCAACACCGCACTGGAACTGGTCGCGGTCCCCGCAAGGTTGGACACGATGACCGAATAGGCGCCCGCGTCAGCAAACTGCACGTTGGTCAGCACCAAGGCACTGCCGGTGGCCCCGGGGATGTTGTTGCTGTTCAACTGCCACTGGTAAGTCAAAGGCGGTGTGCCGATGGCGGCCACGCTGAAGGTCACCGTAGCCCCGAGCAGCATGGTTTGGCTCGCCGGCTCTGAGACAATGTACGGACCGACCGGCCCGACGCACTTGCCCGAGCTGCCGGCGGCGAAGATGGATTGAACCTCGGACGCCGCCAGCGCTCGTGCGTAAACCGACGGTTCGTCAATCATGCCGGCAAACGGATAATTCACTTGCCCCGGGCTTGTGCCCCCGACGGCGCCGCCGACCGCCACGTTGCTGGTCCCGGGATAGATGCCCTGAGCCCAACTGGCCGCCGCTTGGAGGCTGCCATTGATATAGAGCCTGGTCGTAGTGCCGTCGTAAGTGCCGGCGACGTGGCTCCAGACGCCCACGGGCACGGTGTTGCTGCTCCAGACATCCACGAAGTCAAAGTCGGACCCCGAGGCGCTGAGGGCAAAATGGGGCCGGCCGTCGTACGTCAGATAGAGCGTGTAGCTTGCCTGGCCCGCCGCGACAAACGCGTCCCACTTGTCAATGATGCCCATGGAATGTGACGCGTAGAGCCTGGGCTGGACCCAGGCTTCCAGCGTGAGCGCATTGGCGATGCGCAGGGACGGGCTGTCCGGGACACGGACATGCCCTGTGACGCCGTCCAGGACGAAGCCCTGGCCGACCTCGCCGGCAGCGTAAGCGACCCCGCCGAAGGCCGTCCCGTCGTTAAGGCCGGCGCTGTCCAGGGCATTGCCCTCCCCGGCCCACCAACTGACCAGGCCCAAAGGCGCAGGCACACAGTTCGTCTGGGCCAAAACACGATGGTTGATGCACAGGACAGCCAGAAGCACCGCGGCTGCCACACCCCCTCTGAGCAAGTTCTTCATATCGAACCTCAAGTTACCTCTCGGATCATCTGGCAATACCCCTTTGGAACATATTGACTTTCTATCTCTGCCGGACACTCCGCCATTCTGCCCAAACCGCCATTGAACGTCAAGGAGAAAACGGGGAAACCATGAGCCTCGGAGTGCCGGAAGCCCGATTCCGCGAACTTGCGCGCCCACCAGGGTTTGGGTTGGACCCTTCACAAACCCGCCACCGGGCCTGCGCCAGGGGATGTGTTTCGTGTTCTCCAAACCTTGAGGCGATGGACCGCTACGTGCCGGAATAACCCATGAGGTGCGCCGTGCTGGGCACCAACACCTTTTTGCGGGTGGCCAGAGGCATCCAGACGGCTTTCTTCGTCCTTTCAAACCAATAGCGGGCCTGGTGTTTTCCCACCCTCCTGGCGCATTCGCGGTCAATCCGCAGGTTGAGGCCGCTGGCGATCTTATAGGCGCCGGCACCGTAACATGCTTTGCAGAGGGGGTTTTCGAGGCTCATCCGGCGGCGGAGGAAGTCAGCTGCCGAGTGAGTGAACACGTTGCCGCGGTCCGCGACATGTGAGACGCAACAGTTGCGGATGTCCCCTTGAACATCAATATCAATTGTCAGAGATAGGTACGGGCACTGGTATTTCTCCTGGTCGCGCGTAATCTGGAGCCGTTCGGGCACAGATAGGACGAGATAGGGATTGCCCTTGCCGGCAATGAGATCCTGGACTGGATTATGGACGGCCCACCAGCCTCGGAAGATGAAACCATGGCGGCGGGCGAACGCCCTGGCCAGGTCTTCCTCGTCAATGTTGTTGGCGTAGCGGTGCCATAGCAAGCTGACGTTCCTGGCCTTGAGTTCGTGGAGCTTGACCATGAAGGCCTTGACGTTTTCGGGGTCGCCGCCTTCATGAGTCGTTTGATAGACTTCCCGGCTCCACCCGGACATGGCGACCAGGAGGTCATCGGGTTCGGCTGCCACCAGGTCCTTGAGGTTGCAACGGCAGACACTCGCACCCGTGCTGATGACGGTGGGGGCGAACCGCTTGGCCAGCCTGACGAGGTCGGGAAGTTGAGGGTGCAGGAGCGGCTCAGTCCACTGCAGCAACCAAATGCGAGTGACATGAAGCTCGCTGGCCACCTTGGTGAGTATGCGCTGGAGCATGTCCGCCGACATCAAATCCGAGGTGGGCTTCAGTTCCCGGCGGCCCGCAGGACAACTGATGCAACGAAGGGGACACGCGCCGACAACATCAACGTTCACCCAGATTTCTGGCTTCTTGTCTTTCATTTTACGCGTTCAATTCTGCCGAATACGTTTCCGCAACATTCCGCTCAGTGAAATATATACTATCGAGGTGTGACGGTCCTGGCAACGACAAATCCTATATAATATTAACTTATTTATATATGATATTCACTACTAATGACTCATTATCAACGACTTATGCAAAAATATTCTTCTGGGTCCGACAGACTGCCAGGGGACAGAGCCAGGATCCGCCCCCCCCGCGCGCCGCGCGCGCCTCGAATTTAGGCAGTTGAGATCGGCTGGCAACTTGATATTCTTGTTCAGCTTTTTTAGGTTTTTTTAGGTTGTAAGGCAAAGATATGAAATCACCACCAGCCAATGTCCAACCTCCGCGACCGGGTCCTGCGAGGCGCCCGGCCCTTGGCCAGTTCGCATGGATGGCGCTGCTCCTGCTCTGCGTCCTGACAATGCTCTTCTTCAAGGGGCTGCTGCCGGGAATGTCTGTGGCTTCCAACGACGGGCCGCTGGGGTTGTGCAAAGCCGCCTGGGAGAGGCCCCCGGCATGGATGTTCGGCCTTTGGGACGACCTTAACTGGGTGGGGTACTCCTACCCCAGTGGAATCCCCAGCATCACCGCGATATGGTCAACGATGGTGGGCCCGCTGCTGACGTCCAAGTTCTATGCCTTCACGTCCCTGTTCCTGCTCGGGCTCTCGGCGTGGGTCTTTTTCCGGGAGTGCAAATTCTCGGCGGGGGTGTGTCTGGTGGGCGGCCTGGCGGCGGCATTGAACTCGGACTTCCTCTCGACGGCCTGCTGGGGGGTGGCCGCGCAGCCGATCGGGTTCGGCATGATGTTCCTGGGCCTGGCGGCCCTAGCGGACCAGTCCAGCCCCAAGCAGTGGGTCCGGATGGTGCTGGCGGGATCGGCCGTCGGCATGGGGATAAACGAATCGTACGACATCGGTGCGATTTTCAGCGTGTTTGTGGGGGCCTTTATCATCTTCGAGGCCTTCAACGGCCAAGCGGGGGCGGTGGGGCAGAGACTGGCCGCCGGCCTGGCGCGGCTCACGCTGGTGGCGGTTTTTGCGGCGGTGCTCGCGGCGGGCGCGCTGAGCAGCCTGGTCAGCACCCAGGTCAAGGGCATCGTCGGCATGGCGCAGGACCCGGCGACCAAGGCCATGCGCTGGAAAGAAGCCACGCAGTGGAGCCTGCCCAAGTGGGAAACGCTCGGGGTGCTCGTTCCGGGGGTCTTCGGTTTTCGCATGGAAACGCCCAAGGACGTGGCGGCGTTTGGGGACTGGTTCCAGGGGGGCCAGTATTGGGGAGCGGTGGGGCAGGACCCGGCCTATGACGAGTACCTGGCCGCCCGGAAGGCCGGCCAGGACGTGCCAAGGCCCGGTGGGTATCCACGGTTTACCGGGGGCGGCTCCTACACGGGGGTGCTGGTGATCGTGATCGCCCTCTTTGGAGCGGCGCAGTCGCTCCGCAGAATGAACGGCGCCTTCTCGCCGGCGGAGCGGCGTGTCATCCACTTCTGGCTGGGCGCGGCGGTGGTGGCGATAGTGATGGCCTACGGGCGGCACGCGCCATTTTACCGGTTCTTCTATGCCCTGCCCTACACCTCGACGATCCGCAACCCGGCCAAGTTCATCCATGTCTTCTGCTGGATCCTGGTCATCCTGTTTGGCTACGGCCTCGAGGGCCTGCGCCGCCAATACCTGCAAGGGCAGGCCGGGGCCGGGGCGGCGGGCCTGGGGCCACAAATGCGGGCCTGGTGGAGCAAGGCCACGGCGTTCGAGAAAAATTGGATCAAGGGCTCCTGGGCGGCGCTGGGGGCGAGCCTGCTCGGCTGGCTGGTCTATGCCTGCGCGCGCGAGCGCCTGGTGGCCTACCTGCAGGAGGTCAATTTCAACGCCGCCACGGCGGATGTCCTGGCCGGCTTCAGCCTCCGGCAGGTCGGCTGGTTCATCCTCCTGCTGGTCCCGGCGCTTGGCCTCATGGCCGTGGTGTTGAGCGGCTATTTCAGCGGCCGCCGGGCCAGGGTGGGGATGGTGCTGATCGGGGTTTTGATCGCAGCGGATTTGATGGCAGCCGACCTGCCGTGGGTTATCGTCTATAACTGGAAGGTGACCTATGCCTCGAACCCGATCCTCGATTTGATGCGCGAAAAACCATACGAGCACCGCGTCTCGGTCCTGCCGGTGGAGCAGTTTTTCGACATCAGGAAGTTCCCGCCGGCAGCGGCGCCGTTGGTCGAGAATTACTTTACGATGAGGGATCTCTACAACAGCGAATGGAAACAGCATCTCTTCCCTTACTACAACGTCCAGTCGCTCGACGTTGTCCAACTGCCGCGTGTGCCCATCCAATACTCGGCGTTTGAGACGGCTCTAAGACCCCTCCCGCTGCGACACTGGGAGCTGACCAACACGCGCTACTTGCTCGGCCTGGCGCTGCCTCCCGACCAGCTCAACCAGGCCCTCGACCCGATCCGCAAGCCGTTTAGGATCCTCAAGTACTTCAAAGTAGCGCCCAAGCCGGACCAGACCGGCCCGATCGAGGGCTTCGAGCAATTGACTGCCGTTCCCACCACCGACGGTCCCCTGGCCCTCTACGAGTACACCGCCGCCCTGCCGCGCGCCAGGCTCTACGCCAACTGGCAAGTCTCCACCAATGACGAGCAGACGCTCAAGCTGCTGGCCAACCGCGGTTTTGACCCTGCGCAGACGGTCCTTGTAGCCGACACGCTGCCCGCGCCCGCCCCGGCTCAAACCAATGCGAGCCCGTCCCAATCCGCCGGCACAGTCGAATTTGCCAGCTACGCCCCCAGGCAAATCGTATTGCACGCCAAGGCTGCTGCACCTTCCGTGTTGCTCCTGAACGACCAGTTCGATCCGGGCTGGAAAGTGAGCGTGGACGGAAAACCGGCGGCCCTCCTGCGCTGCAATTACGTCATGCGCGGCGTGCAGGTGCCCGCCGGAGAGCACCAAATCGAGTTCCGCTTTACTGCGCCTCTCACCGGGTTGTACACCAGCCTCGTGGGACTTGCCGTGGGCGTTGTGTTGCTCCTGTGCCTGGGCGTTCCCCGAAAACCGGAAAGCCACGAGTCCAGTCCACAGTCCAGAGTCCACAGTCCACAGCCCAGAGCGGGCAGGTGAGTCACGGGGCAGAGGCATTTGGACCCCGGTCAATGACCAGGACCGGCGGCGCCGTTTTCCCATCGCTCGAAGACAGCGCGGATTTCGCTGAACGCGACCTCGATCGTGCGGTCCGTTCCTGTGAATGCGCTATCCAACCCCTCGGTACGAACTGCCACGGACCACAACGATGCCACCCATCCGGCCGCCTCTTCGTTTCCTTGGTTTCCTTCTGTTCTGTTCCTGTGCCCAGCGGGTGGGACGCTGGAAAAGAACAGAAGGAGACGAAGGAAACGAAGGATCGAAGAGCCACATCATCTCTGAGATCTGCGATCTGGAGCTCCAATAAGAATCCTGTCTCAAACCCCGGCGCACGCGCAGCAACATTCCAGGCTTTTCATCGGTCTGTGCTGATCTATTCTGTGGCCGAACTATGTCCAACTCCACCCTGGTTCTCCTCATCGCCTTTGGCGCCGCTGCCGGGTTTGGCTCGCGTTTCACGGTGCAGGCGGCGGATTCCAATTCCAGCCCGGGGGCCAATCCGCCGGGGCCCGTTTCATTGACCGCACAGCAGGATCATCAAAAGATGATGGACCTGCTGCACATCACCTCGCTCAGAAGGGGGGCGGACCCGAACAACACGAACGCGCCCAATGCCGTCAATTACGACGAGGCCAAGGCCAATCCCTACCCGGACCTGCCGGACCCGCTCGTGTTGAAAAACGGACAAAGAGTCACGACGGCCCAAATGTGGTGGAACCAGCGGCGGCCTGAGATCGTGGAGGATTTCGACCGCGAAATTTATGGGCGGGTCCCCAAGGACGTTCCTCCGGTGAGATGGGAGGTGACCAGCACGAGCCGGGAGACCAACGGCGATGTCCCGGTCATCACCAGGCAACTCGTCGGGCACGTCGGCAACTCATCGTATCCGTCGATCAAGGTGGACATCCAGTTGACATTGACGACGCCCGCCATGGCCGCCCGCCCGGTGCCAGTGATGATGGAGTTCGGCTTCAGCTTCGGGGGCGGATTCGGTCGGTTTGGCGGCACCAATGCCTTTGGCGGGACAAATCAATTCGCGGGCCGCGGCTTTGGAGGGGGATTTGGCGGCACCAACCGGCCGGGCGGACCGATGGGTCCCGGGCCGGGAGGGTTCGGCAGCGGCCCCACCTGGCAGCAACAGGTGCTGGCCAAGGGTTGGGGCTATGCGACCCTGTCACCCAACAGCATCCAGGCCGACACCGGGGCCGGCCTCACCAAAGGCATCATCGGCCTGTGCAACCAGGGCCAGCCCCGCAAGCCCGAGGATTGGGGCGCGTTGCGCGCGTGGGCCTGGGGCGCGAGCCGCGCCCTGGACTACCTCGAGACCAACAAGGCGGTGGACGCCAGGCAGGCCGGCATCGAGGGCCTCTCGCGCTACGGCAAGGCCGCGCTGGTCGCCATGGCGTACGACCAGCGTTTCGCCATCGGCTTTATCGGTTCCTCGGGCGAAGGCGGCGCCAAGCTGCATCGCCGCAACTTCGGCGAGACCGTCGAGAACCTCACCGGCTCGGGCGAATACCACTGGATGGCGGGCAACTTCCTCAAATACGGCGGTCCGCTGACGTGGAAGGACCTGCCGGTGGATGCCCATGAACTCATCGCCCTGTGCGCGCCGCGGCCCACGTTCATCAGTTACGGGGCCTCGGAGGGGCGCGGCTCCGAAGGCAAGTGGGTGGACCAGCGGGGCAGCTTCATGGCGGCGGTGGCGGCCGGACCGGTGTATCGGCTGCTGGGCCGGACGGACCTGGGAACGACGGACCTTCCGCCTTTGGAGACCAGCCTGGTGGAGGGGGAACTCGCCTGGCGCCAGCATCGGGGCGGGCACACCACCGGCCCGAACTGGCCGGCGTTCCTCACCTGGGCTGAGCGGTATATCAACACGCCGAGGTGAATCATTGATGGGTAAAATTAGCCTGGACGCTCCGATCCCAGACCTTTGTCGCAACCTTTGTCGCCGCCTTTGTCGCCGCCTGTGTCGAGGCATCGCTAACCCGACAAAGGTTCCGACAAAGGTTGCGACAAAGGTCCGGACTCGCGGCGCTCGTCGCAACAAGGTAGTTGCGTCCCGGCCCGTTTCTGGTTTGTTGTGGGTGTGAAACTCAACTACAAGCGGCTGGATTTGCACTTGGCGCACACCTGGACGATCGCCCGCGGCGCGGGCTCGAACGTCGCCAAAGTGGTCGTCGTCGAGTTGACCGGCGCCGACGGCACGGTCGGGCGGGGCGAGGCGGCGCCGATCTCGCGTTACCGGGAATCAGTCGAGACGGTCGAGGCCTTTTTCCAGAAGGTGGACGCGCGCGGCCTCTCGTTCAACGACGTCGAGGGGAGCATGGAGTACCTCCAGACGGTTTCGAGCCACGACATGTCGGCCAAGTGCGCCCTGAACCTGGCCCTGCTGGACGGGGCGGGCAAGCGCGCTCAAAAGCCGGTTTGCGACCTGCTCGGCCTGGGCTTCCGCGAGAACCAGCACCTCACCACCTTGACCATCGGCATCGACAAGCCCGAGGTCATCCGCCAGAAGGTCCTCGAGGCCGCGCCCTACCCGCTGCTCAAGGTCAAGATGGGCGTCGCCGATGACAAAGCGACCTTGCAGGCCCTGCGGGAGGTCGCCCCGGCCAAGACCCTGCGCGTGGATGCCAACGAAGGCTGGAAAACCAAGGAGCAGGCCCTCGAAATGATCCAGTGGCTCGCCCAGGACGGCCACATCGAGTTTGTCGAGCAACCCCTCCCGGCCGCGGCGCCCATCAAGGACTGGGTCTGGCTCAAGCAACGTTCCCCCCTGCCCATCTTCGGCGATGAGTCCTATCACCATGCTCGCGACGCCGCCGAGGCTGCCCAGTGTTTCCACGGCGTCAACGTCAAGCTCGTCAAGACCGGCGGCGTCAGCGGCGGTTTCCAGGCCCTCCAGGCCGCCCGCAACGTCGGCCTCAAGACCATGCTCGGTTGCATGATCGAGACCAGCATTCTGATCACCGCCGCCGCTCACCTGGCCGAACTGTGCGACTACCTCGATCTGGATGGCAACATCCTCATCACCGACGACCCTTACCTGGGCGTGAGCACCAGCCAGGGCATGCTCTCCTTTGCCAACACCCCCGAGAAGTACGGGCTGCGCGTCAGCGCGAAGGGTGAAGGGTAAAGGCTAAAGGCTGAAGGCTGAAGGCTAAAGGCAGCCCCCCAGGGTTTGCCTTTCCCGGGACTGAAAGCCCCAAATGTGACAGGGCTGGAGCGAGCCTGCGAGCGCAGGCCCAGGTCATCCCTCCAGTCCCGCCCCATAGCAGGCCGGGGGCGTGTTCGAGGGGCACTCGCTTACCCGGGCCTCCGCTTCGCTCCAGCCCGGGCTATCACATGACGGGCCTTCGGCCCTGGGCCCGTCCCGGACTCTGCGAGAAATGATCCGAGCCGACGCTTCGAGCGCCAAGCGTTGGGCTATTCTCAGGCATCCCTCCGGGATGAAAACCGACCGCCTTGTTGCAGCAGACAGTTTTCCCGCCCCCGGGAGGTGCGTCACTTGCCGCAGCAGTGTTTGTATTTCTTGCCGCTGCCGCAGGGGCAGGGGTCGTTGCGGCCGACCTTGGGGCCGGCGCGGACGGGTTTGGCTTTTTCCATGGCGGCGGCGGCCTCGCTGACAACGTCGCTGGCGGGGTTGTGGGGTCGGCCCTGGCCCGGGGCGGCGGGGGCTGTGCCGGTGCTGGTCGCGCCCGGGGCGCTGCCGAAGGCGCTGGCGGCCTGATGTTGGGTCTGCTGGGGCACGCTGCGCAGGAAGTTCTCGAAGGCCATGAGGCTGGAGGCGCTGCGGAAGATGTTGTGGCAGATCTCGGTTTTGATGTTGACCATCAACTCATCGAAGATCTTGTAGGCCTCGGCCTTGTATTCGATGAGCGGGTCGCGCTGGCCGTAGCTGCGCAGGCCGATGCTGTAGCGGAGGCTGTCCATCTCGTAGAGGTGCTCCTGCCAAAGGCGGTCGATGGCGGTGAGGATGCTCCACCGCTCGATTTCCTTGAGGGCGTCCGGGTTTTCGAAGCTGACCTTGAGGTCGTAGGCCTGGCGCACGCGCTCGGAGATGAAAGTGCAGACGGCGTACTGGGCGGGGCTCAGGCCGTCGTAGAGCGAGCCCTGCACCGGGGGCTCGTGGCCCGAGGAGGCGGCCTTGGCGATCTGGGCCTCCGGCATGCCGATGGGGAAGTTGAGGTTGACCCAATCAGAGAGGGACCGGATTTTCCATTCCTGGGGGTCGAATTCGGCGGTGGTGAACTGCTGGGTCTTCTGGACGACCACCTCCTCCATAATGTCCATGAGGCGGTCGCGCACCTCCGGGGCGTGGATGATCTCATTGCGGAAACCGTAGATGATCTCGCGCTGCTTGTTCATCACGTCGTCGTACTCGAGCGTTCGTTTGCGGATCTGGAAGTTGTGCTGTTCGACGCGTTTTTGGGCCTGCTGAATGGAGCGGTTGAGGAAGGGGTGCTCCAGTTCCTGGCCCTCTTCCAGGCCCATCTTCTCCATCATCTTGACGATGCGGTCCGAGCCGAAGAGCCGCATCAGGTCGTCTTCGAGCGAGATGAAAAAGTGGGAGGAGCCGGGGTCGCCCTGGCGGGCGCAACGGCCGCGCAACTGGCGGTCGATGCGCCGGGCTTCGTGGCGCTCGGTGCCGATGACGTGCAGGCCGCCCCGGTCGGGCACGCCGGGCCCCAGCTTGATGTCGGTGCCGCGCCCGGCCATGTTGGTGGCGATGGTCACGGCGCCGGGCTGGCCGGCGCGGGCGACGATTTCGGCCTCCTGCTGGTGGTATTTGGCGTTGAGCACGGAATGGACGATGCCCTCGCGCTTGAGCATGCGGGAGAGGTGCTCGCTGACCTCGACCGAGATGGTGCCCACGAGGATGGGCCGGCCCTGGCCGTGGATGTCCTTGATCTCCTTGAGCACGGCGATGTATTTCTCGCGCTTGGTCTTATAGACCGAATCGTTGGCATCATGGCGGGCGACGGGCCGGTTGGTCGGGATGACCAGCACGCCCAGTTTGTAGATGTCGAAGAACTCGGAGGCCTCCGTCTCGGCGGTGCCGGTCATGCCCGCCAGTTTCTCATAGAGCCGGAAATAGTTCTGGATGGTGATGGTGGCCAGGGTCTGGGTCTCGCGCTCGATTGCGACGCCTTCCTTGGCCTCGACCGCCTGGTGAAGGCCGTCGCTCCACCGCCGGCCGTACATCGGGCGGCCGGTGTGCTCGTCCACAATGACCACCTTGCCGTTTTCGAGGACGTATTCGACGTCGTTTTCGTAGAGGCAGTAGGCCTTGAGCAGTTGGGAGATGGCGTGGATGCGCTGGGCCTTGGTTTCGTAGTCCTGCTGCAGCTTGGTCTTGGCCTGCAGGCGCAGGCGGGCGTCGGGCTCGGGGCCGTTGTCAATCTCGTGCAACGCCACGGTCAGATCCGGGAGCATGAACGCGTCCGGGTCTTTGGGGCTCAGGTAATTGCGGCCCTTCTCCGTCAAGTCCGCCTCGTGGCTCTTTTCATCGATGGCGAAGAACAACTCCTCCTTTTGGGCGTAGAGTTCGACCTTCTTCTGGTCGGCGTGGAGTTGGAGTTCGGCCTGGTTCATGAGGCGGAGGTTCTCCGGGTCTTCCAGGAGCTTGAGCAGGCCGGTGGACTTGGGCTGGCCCAGCTTGACGCGGTAGAGGAGCAGGCCCAGCTCCCGCTCGATGCCGTCGCCGCTTTGCGGCTGGGAGCCGTCCTGGGGGTGGAGCTTGCCAATGAATGCCTCGGCCTCGGAGAGCATGCGGTTGCAGAACCGTTCCTGGGTGCGGTAGAGCGACTCGACGGCGGGTTTGAACGTGGCGTATTGCTCGTCGAAGGTGACCACCGAGGGGCCGCTGATGATGAGCGGGGTGCGGGCCTCATCGATGAGAATCGAGTCCACTTCGTCCACGATGGCGTAATAGTGGCCGCGCTGGACCTGTTCTTCCTTGCGGCTGGCCATGCCGTTGTCGCGCAAGTAGTCGAACCCGAACTCGGCGTTGGTGCCGTAAGTGATGTCGCAATTGTACTGCGCCCGGCGCACCTCCGGGGGCTGGTCGTGGAGGATGCAGCCCACCGTCAGCCCCAGGAACCTATAGACCGCCCCCATCCATTCGCTGTCGCGCGCCGCCAGGTAATCGTTGACAGTGACGATGTGCACGCCGCGGCCGGTCAGGGCGTTGAGATAGACCGGAAGGGTGGCGACCAGCGTCTTGCCTTCGCCGGTGGCCATCTCGGAGATCTTGCCCGAGTGCAGGGAGTAGGCGCCGATCAACTGCACGTCGAAAGGGATCATGTCCCATTTCGTGGCGTGCTCCCGGACCACGATCTCGGTGCCGATGAGCCGGCGGCAGGCATTTTTGACCACCGCGAAGGCATCCGGCATGAGTTCGCCGAGCCGTTGGGCCAAGGCCGCCTTGTCCGTGAGCTTGCCCAGCTCCTCCTTCCACGCGGCGGTCTTTTGGCGCAAAACCTCCTCCGGCTGGTTTTGCAGCTCCGCCTCGATGGCGTTGATCTTCCCCACCATCGGCCGCAACCGCCTGACCTCGCGCTCGTTGCGCGACCCGACTATCTTCCTGAAAATGAATCCGATCATGACTTCGAAAACTGCCAGACGCTACGGGAATGATGGCAAGACGTCAACTGGCACTCAGGCGCGCAGTCCGAAGAGTTCGCGGGCCAGGCGGAACCGAACGGGGTCAGTCCCGCATAACCGCATGTTTTTGGCCCGCGGTCGTCGCGGTCGGAACTGTGCCGAGCAAGCGCCTGCCCTCATCGAGGAGCTCAAGCGGCGTGGGTGGGATGCCGAGCAACCAATGCGGCGGCGCAAGGGCGACGCCCAGAAGGTCGAGATTGCCAAACGCCTGCGGATGGAGACGACCATGACCTGGGGCTGGATCGCCCGGCAATTGTGCATGGGTGCCGCGGGTTCCGTTGCGAACCGCCTCAGGAGCACCGGCCTGTGAGAGGATGTGATTATGCGGGACCCCTTCATGGATTGAGGCAAAGGTGTGAGTGCTGAGGCAGTGGTTTGATAACGTGTTCTATGGGACGGGCACCAGGCGATAGAGCCGGGGCGGTTGGCGGAAGGCGGTGGTGTCGAAATACAGTTGCGGGCTGTTGGTCAGCAGCACGGTGTCCAGGGGCACCCAGGCGTCGGTGGGGCCGAATTGGTTGATATAGTCAATGCGCACCGAACCGCCGATCGCCCCGGCCAGAGGGATCTCGGTCGCCATGTAAACCTCCACCGCCGGGTTCACGCTCGGCGCATTGGTCTGCCAGGCGCGGTAGAACCGATACGGCCGCACCGGGTCCGTCAGGTCAAAGTAAAGTTGCGGTGGGTTGGTCAGGCTCAGGGCGCCCAGCATCTGCCAAGTTGGGCCGCCACCGAGCGAGTCGGCAAAATCCAAGCGCAGGAAACTGCCGCGCTCGCCGCCGAGGAGGAGCATGGGAACGACGCTGTGCGCGACTGGGGCGATGACGCTCAGGGCGGCGGGCGCGCTGGTCACTGAGCCGTAAGCATCGGTCACGACCACCGTGTAAAGGCCCGCCTGGGCCGGTTGAACGTTGTCGAGGACAAAGCTGGAGTTGGTGGCGCCAGGGATCGCCTCAGTGCGGTTAGAGTACCATTGGCAGGTGACCCCCAGCGCCAGATTCGTGGCCTCCACCCAGAAGAGCGCATGGCCCCCCAGCTCGACGGTCTGGGAGGAAGGCGGGACTACGATGCTCGGCAGCGCCAGCGCGGCGGTAAAGGCCAGCGTGCGAATACAGATCGCTCCGGCGGCATTGGTGGCCGCAAGGCGGAAAACATACAAATCCGGGACATCAGGCGTGAAGGTGGGATTGCGGACATTGGCGTCCGAGAGCACGGCCGAAGAAGCGGCCGGGGCGCGGATCAGGCGCCAAAGCCAGGCGACGGCGGTTTGGGGGCGGGTATCCAGTTGGCGCAATTGCCCCACCAGGCCGAAGGCCTGATCGATCACCGGCGCGTCGGGGCAGGTGTTCGGCGTGCCAACCCGCAGGTTGTGGTTGCCGCCGTCGGCCACATAGAGGATGCCGGCGCGGTCGACCGCCACGCCCTGCGGATAGTTGAACCGCGCCGCGATGCCGGTGCCGTCGTCACCGCCCCAGGCTATGGCCAGGCCTGCCAGCGTGGTCACTACCCCGTCAGGGGTCACCTTTCGGATCGTGCGGTTGCCGGTATCGCAGACATAAAGGATGCCCGCGCCGTCCACCGCCACCCCACACGGGCGGCAAAACCGCGCGGCACTGCCGACGCCGTCGGCGCTGTCCCAAATTCCCGCCAAGCCGGCCAGCGTGGTCACCACCCCGGCGGGAGTCACTTTGCGAATCGTGCTGTTGAAATCATCGGTCACATAGAGGTTGCCGGCGCCGTCCGCGGCCATGGCGCAGGGACCGTCGAACCGCGCCGCGCTACCCGTGCCGTCGGCACTGCCCGGAACTCCTGCCAGACCGGCGAAGGTCGTCACGGCGCCGCTGGGCGTCACTTTCCGAATCGTGTTGTAAACGCCCACATACACGTTACCCGCCCTGTCCACCGCTACGCCCTGTGGGAAGAAGAACCGCGCCACGCTGCCCGTGCCGTCGGCACTGCCCGGAACTCCTGCCAGACCGGCGAAGGTCGTCACGGCGCCAGCCAGCGCCACCCGGCGGATGGTCTGGTTTTCTTCATCCGCTACAAACACATTGCCGGCTCCGTCCGCTGCCACACCCGAGGGGCAATAGAACTGGGCGCTGCCCCCCACCCCATCGGCGCTCCCCTCGATTCCTGGCTGGCCCGCCAGCGTCGTCACGATCCCGCCTGGCGTCACTTGCCGGATGGTCTGGTTCCACATATCCGCAACGTACAGGTTGCCGGCGTTATCGAGCGCCACGCCCTGGGGGCCATGGAAGCGGGCATTGGCGCCGGCACCGTCGGCGCTGCCCGGGGATGCCGACAAGCCCGCCAGCGTAGTTACCATCCCGTCCGGTGTGAGCTTGCGAATGCTGTCGTTGCCACTGTCGGTGACATAGAGGTTGCCGTCGCTGTCCAGGACGATGCCGGAGGGACCATTGGGACCAAAGCGCGCCGCGCTTCCCCCGCCGTCGGCGCTGCCCTCGGTTCCCGCCAGCCCCGCCAGCGTGGTGACCACGCCCGCTGGCGTCACTTTACGGATCGTGGAGTTAAGAGAGTCCCCCACATACAGGTTGCCCGCGCTGTCTCGTGCCAGGCCGCGAGGCGAGCCGAACTGCGCCGCGCTTCCCTGGCCGTCCGCGCTGCCCTGATGGTCCGCCAACCCGGCTAGCGTCGTCACCACTCCCAACGGCGTCACTTTCAGAATTGTGAAGTGGCCGGCGTCCGCCACGTAGATGTTGCCGTCGCTGTCGAGCGCCAGGCCCTGCGGCCAGTTCAACCCGGCCGCCCACGTGCTCACCACTCCGTCCGGCGTCACCTTGCGAATCGTGCCGTTGCCCATGTCCCCGACGTACACGTTGCCGGCACCGTCAACCGCCACGGCCCATGGCTGCAGAAACCGCGCCGCAGTCCCCTGGCCGTCGGCGCTGCCCTGGCTTCCCGCCGAACCGGCCAGCGTCGTCACCACGCCACCCGGCGTTACTTTCCGAATCGTGTAATTCCGGCCGTCCGCTACATAGACATTGCCCGCCTGGTCCACCGCCACGCCAAAGGGGCTGTTGAACCGCGCCTCACTTCCCGTGCCGTCGGCGCTGCCATAACTTCCCGCCAGGCCCGCCAGGGTCGTCGCCTCCCCACCGGCGTCACCTTCCGAATGGTGTGGTTGCCGTCGTCGGTGACAAACAAGTTGCCCGCGGCGTCCGCCGCCAGACCGACAGGGAAGAAGAACCGGGCGGCGCTGCCCGGGCCATCGAGGGCGCCCGGACTTTCGGCCGGGCCGGCCAGCGTGGTGAAGGTGTATTCCTGACCGGCCGCCTGGCTCATGGCCGCCACGGCCAGGGTGCCCAGCAGCAGGCCCGCGAATAGATTGGGTGTCGTGCGTTTCATAGTTGGGTTGGGGCAGAGGGTTGAGTGTCGTAGCCAAGCACCTCTTTAAGGCATCACGGCGCGGTAAAACATCTGCGTTTGGCCGACACCGGCGGGGTCATGGAAAAGAAAGGTGCCGCTCGGGCTGAAGGCATTTGTGGCGACGGCCGTCCAGTTCACCAGGTCGGGGCTGGCCAGCAGCCAGCAGACCTGGCCAGCCCGGCCGCTCACGGAGATGTCCACTCCGCCTCCTGGTGGCTGGGCGGCAGCGAGGATCGGCGGGTAGCCGAATTCATAAGCCCCGATGTCGGCGGCGCCGCTCGGCCGCGGGAAGCCGCGCTGGTCGGTGGGCGGCGCGGCCGCGCTGTCGGCGGTGCCGATGGCCGGGCTGCCAGGGAGCAGGGCCATGGTCAGAGTCGGCCCGCCGTTGTCGGCCAGCGGGCCCACCACGCCGGCATTGGTGCTGATCCAGAGATTGTAATTGGTGTCGATCGTGCCGCTGGGCGTGTCCTCAGGCGGCAAGTCCGCCACCAGCAGCGTGTTCCATAGCGCGGCGCCGGAGCTGCCGCCGTTCGTGGCCGAGCCGTTGCTGCCAGGGGTTCCGTTGGGCGAAAGGCCGCCGCCCGAACTGGGGCCGGCGCCCAGTCCGCCTGCGCCGCCAGGGCCAGCTATCGCCGCGTTGGCAACCAGGGTGCAGTTGGTCACGAAGCACAGGCCGGTCGTACTGCAGATGACTCCAAGCCCGGAACCGCCGTCGCCACCGCCGCCACCCGGACTCGCATGCTCACCATGAACATCCAAGCCCTCCCCGCCCGTGCCACCGCCGCCCCCGGCGGCCGTGTTCGAGGCGAACGTGCAATCGGAAATCCCCGCGAGTCCACCGTTAAAGAACGCACCGCCACTGCCGCCGCCCTTGCCCCCTCCGCCTCCGCCAATGCCCTCGCCGCCGTCACCCCCGGCGCCTCCGGTGGCCAGGTTCCAGGCGAACGTGCTGGCAGACACCGTGGCCGCTCCGCCACTGAAGATCGCAGCGCCGTTGCCGGGGCCGCCGAGCCCCCCGGAACCGCCGCCGCTGCGCGACTGGGTCACAGCGCTGCCGCCGCCGCCTGGGCCGCCCGTGACGGAGTTGCTGGCAAACGTACTGGCAGCGACCGTCATGTCGCCAACGCTGTAAATGGCGCCGCCGAGGCCGCCGCCGCCCTCGCCGCCCGGCTCGGGGAACCCAGCACCCGGCCAACCAGGACCGCCCGCATCCCCGGTGGCTGAATTGCCGGCGAAGGCGCAGAGCCAGGCCTTAAGACTGCCGCTACTGTAAACCGCACCGCCGCAGCGGTCGCGCCCGGCGCCAGAAGGGAAGCCGGCACCCGGTCCGCAGGCCATGTTGCCAACCAGGGTGCAGTTGCTGAGGTTGACGGTGCCGCCGCCGTTGTAAATCGCGCCGCCATTTGTGCTCAGGCCGTTGGCGACGGTCAGGTTGAGCACCGTGAACGTGACGTTGGAGTTGACGGTGAAGACCCGGACGGAATTGCCGCCGCTGATGGTGATCGCGTGGCCGCTGCCATCCAGCACGATATTGCTGGAAATGGTGAGCGTGTTGGTCAGGGTGATCGTGCCGTCGCAAGCGAAGGTCACCGGTCCCGGCCCCGCCAGCGCGGCCCGCAAGGCCGCCTCCGTACAACTGGCCACCGGGGTCGTGCCTAGCGGAATCAGCTCGAGGATGGCCGGCGCACTGGTCACGGCGCCGTAGTCATTGGTCACGATAACGGCATAAGCCCCAGATTGGGCGGACTGGAGGTTGGTTAGGTGCACGACGGAATTAGTCGCGGCTTCCAGGATGTTGGTGCCATTGAAAATCCACTGGTACACCACCCATCCGATATTGGCGACTTGGACGCTGAAAGCGACGGAGTCCCCGGCCACAATGGTTTGACTTTGCGGGCCCAGGACTATGATCGGCGGCCCGGTGGCGCCCCCCAAACTGAAGACCACGCCACGGCCACTTCCGCCCCAACTCGTCGTCCCATAGAGCGTGCCGCCCGCCAGGACCAGACCCGCCCGCGGATCGCTGCCGTCGCTGAAGGTGAAGTTCTTGACCACCGCGTAGCGCGACCCGTCAGTGTTCACCGCGAAGACCGTGCCGTTGCCCGAGCTGCCGCCGTCGTCCGTCGTCCCATAGAGCGTGCTGCCCCACAGGACCAGGTCGCCATGCGGGTTCGCCCCGTCGCTGCCAGCGAAGCTCTTGAGCACCGTGTAGCCTGAGCCGTCGGTGTTCACCCGGAAGACCGTGCCGTTGCTTGAGCTCCCGCCGCCGCCGGTCGTCCCATAGAGCGTGCTGTCCGCCAGGAGCAGGCGCCCATAGGGGTTCGCCCCGTCGCTCCCGGAGTAGCTCTTGAGCACCGTGTAGCCCGAGCCGTCCGTGTTGACCTTGAAGAGCACGCCATTGCTCGAACTGCCCCCACCGGCCGTCGTCCCATAGAGCGTGCTGCCGGCCAGGACCAGGCCCCCAGACGGAAGGGCTCCGTCGGGGCCGGTGAAGCTCTTGAGGACGGTGTAGCCCGAGCCGTCGGTGTTGACCTTGAAGACCACGCCGTTGCCCCAGTCCCCACCGTAGCGGATCGTCCCATAGAGCGTGCTGCCGGCCAGGACCAGGCCCCCAGACGGAAGCCATCCGTCGGGGCCGGTGAAGCTCTTGAGGACGGTGTAGCCGGAGCCGTTGGTGTTGATGCTGAACACCACGCCGTAACCGTCAGTGCCGCCCTGTTCCGTCGTCCCATAGAGCGTACCGCCCGCCAGCAGCAGTCCGTCCTCGGGCCAACTGCCGCCGAAGGAGGCGCCGGTGCCGAAGAAGCTCTTGAGCACCGTGTAGCCGGAGCCGTTGGTGTTGATGCTGAACACCACGCCGTAACCGTCAGTGCCGCCCTGTTCCGTCGTCCCATAGAGCGTGCCGCCCGCCAAGACTAGGTCCCCATACGGAGCGGCTCCATCGCCGTAGGTGAAGCTCTTGAGCACGGTATAGGTTTGGGCGGAAGCAACGGTGGCCAGCGTGATGGCCAGGGCCGCGGCCAAGCCGAGTTTTGGCTGCCGGCGGCCGAATCCTGGTACGGCAGTGACAGCTTGCGCCGGAGCCAGGCCGAGTGCGGCAGGAGTGTCCCGGAGGGACACCTGGCAATAGCCCGGCGCTTCAACGCCGGGTAAATGGCACAGGGGATTGTCGTCCCGAAGGGACGATTGAACGGAGGCTCCCCTCTCAGCCGTCCCTTCGGGACGCGCCACTGTTGGGCTGGCTACCCGGCGTCGAAACGCCGGGCTGTTTTCGGATGTCCCTTCGGGACAAAGGCAGAGCCCGCTCGGCGTAGTCGGCACTTTGAAGCCAGCCTGATATTGTCGAGCTGGCCAGTCACGGCCCGCGCTTTGGCAAAACATTCCAAGTTTAGTTGTTGAGTTCATAATCTGATCCGTGCCGCATGGCGGTGCATCCTCGTTCATGGCATTACGGCGCGGTAAAACCTCTGCGCTTGGCCGGCGCTGGCTGGGTCATGGAAGAGAAAGATGCCGCTCGGGCTGAAGGAGTTTGTGGCGATGGCCGTCCAGTTCACCAGGTCGGGGCTGGCGAGCAATCGGCAGGTCTGACCGGCCCGGCCGCTCACGGAAATGTCGACCCCGCCTTCCGGCGGCTGGGCGGCGCTCAGGATTGGGGGGTAGCCGAATTCGTAAGCCCCGATGTCGGCGGAACCGCTGGGGCGCGGGAAGCCGCGCTGATCGGTGCGCGGCGCGGAGGCGTCGTCAGCCGCGCCAATGGCGGGGCTGCCGGGCAGCAGGGCCATCGTGAGCGTCGGGCCGCCGTTGTCGGCCAAGGGGCCGATGAGGCCCGCGGTAGCGGCTGAGGAGAGGTTGGCCCCGCCGTTGGTGAAGCAGTCCGCCGGCGAATCGGCGGCCAACAGCTCGTTACCACGCGGGAGCAGCTTCGCGCGGGATAGGCCAAAGGCGGCATCGTGTGGACCTCCATGAGGCGGGCGAAGCCGGGAAAACTCCCGAACCATGCTCCCCAGGCTTCCCGACAATGACCACCCCGGGTTCATCTGAGCGGCGAGGGAGCCGCCGGCGAAGGGAAGCAAGTCCGGAACCGAGGCTCGCTGGCTTCAAGCAGCTCGATTGCATTAAGAAATTACAAAATCCTCGGCCCGCCCGTCAAGACCATCTTAAACCTCCAGCGCCAACCTTTATTCCTCCATTTAATCGTCCCGACCCTCTACCTGGAAAACTCCACTCAGCCACCAAAGCGAATTGTGACGACTCAGGTGCGTTTATCGGAACCATTTGCCGTTACAGTCGGGGAGGACTACGAAACACTCAATGGGCTAATCGAAGTGCGTGGCAACACCCTTCACGCCAACGTGCGAGGGAATTGCTGCGGAACGCTTAATATCTTCGAGGGCGATCTTGCCTTGGAACAGCCGGTATGGGCCACTTCTGAAATGTTCTCAGGCTACATCATCATGGGTTTGCTCGTGCTCTCCACGAATCCAGATTGCAAACCATTGCTCGAACGTCAGGCCGCCCTCGACAGGCAGATCCTCGATAAAAGGTAAGCGCGCGGCATATCGTGCGCTAAGCTCCATTGCAGCGGACTTTGAGTGATTTTCGCGACCTTTGTCGAAACCTTTGTCGAAACCTTCGTCGAAATCCGGCTGAGTCCGACAAAGGCCGCGACAAAGGTATGGGACTCGGGCACCCTCTCAGGCGCGCAGTCCGAAGAGTTCGCGGGCCAGGCGGGCGGTTTCGGCGCGTTGCTCCGGGGCAAGGCCGCGGGTGAAGGGCCAGCGGGCCTTTTGGGCCAGCTCGCCGGCCAGGGCGCCCACGGCGCGCACGACGCGCGCCAACTCGGTCGCCGAGACGTTGTCCAGCCGGTCGTGGGCGCTATGGTGCTGCCAACGCAGGCCGTTATCCATATTGGGGCGGAGAAAGCTGACCGAGGGGACGCCAAAGACCGAGAATGGAAAGTGATCGGCGAAGGGCAACGGGGCGGATTTTTCGACTGCATCCAGGCCCTGGCGCCCCAGGCGCTCCAGGAGCCAGGCGCCAAAGCTGCGGGTGCCGGCCCGGATAACCCAATGGTGCCCCAGGGGAGAGGAGACGCTGTCCAGGTTGAGCACGACGCCGATGGATTGCACCTGGCGCCGGTGCGCCTGCACGTAAGCGGCGGAGCCGACGGAGAGTTGCTCCTCGGCGCCGAAAGAGACCAGCCGAATGGAGCGCAAGGGGCGCGTCCTGGCGAGCAGGACGGCCAGTTCGAGCAACGCCACCACCCCGGAGGCATTGTCATCGGCGCCGGTATTATGGCATTGGGTATCGTGATGGGCCCCCACCAGGATGGCCGGCAACTCAGGCCGCCGCCCGCGGACCTCTCCGGTCACGTTTTGGGAGGCGGCCTGCTTGAGGTCCACGGCCACGCGGACCCGGGCGCGGTTGGCGCCGCCCTTGCGCAGCTCCCAGGCCGCGCGGTAGGCGATGGTCACCGTCGGCGGCATCCCATACGAACGCACCCACGCCGGATAGACGCCATCGTCCTTGAGCCAATCGAAGGGCAAGCGGTCATCGACGTGGATGACCGCCGCCGGGCGGCACTTCACCAGTTTCTGGTGCAGGTCCGCGCGGGTCGGCATGGGCCCGAACAGCACCACCACCTTGCCCCTCAATCGGGGCTGAAAGCGCCGCTGCGCCTGCTCCG
Source organism: uncultured bacterium (assembly GCA_963749495.1). Taxonomy (GTDB): domain Bacteria; phylum Verrucomicrobiota; class Verrucomicrobiia; order Limisphaerales; family UBA8199; genus CAVQND01. The sequence continues at coordinate 125,184 of CAVVMW010000030.1, read as the reverse complement.
GCATCTCCACCCATTCGAGCTCACCCTCGACCGGCCCATGGCCGGGCGTGCCGGGCGAACCCGCCAGCACCCGCGCCGGCACACTTTGCAAGGCCTCGCCGCTGCCAATGGCCAACTCCGCCTCCGCCGCGGCCACCGAGACGCATGGAAACGGCTCCTCGAAGACCGGCTCCAATCCGGCCCGGCGGAACTGCTCCAGCAGGTAATCCGCCGCCGCCCGTTCGCCGGCGCTGCCGGCGCGCCGTTCGCCGATGCGTGAGCAGAGTTCAAACCAATGCGCCTGAACGCGTTCAATGGAGGGTGACCGAATCATAGGGTGGCATCATGAGGTGAAGAGTGCCCAAAGGCAAGAATGACGAATGACGAATGACGAATGACGAATGACGAATGACGAATGACGAATGCAGGACCTTTTCATTCGTCATTCGTCATTCGTCATTCGTCATTCCTTTCACATTCGTCATTCGTCATTCGTCATTCGTCATTCCTTTCACATTCGTCATTCGTCATTCGTCATTCGTCATTCGTCATTTCAAGCACCGGGCCACGATTTCGGCATAGCGCAACCCGCCCTGGGCGTTGAGATGGGTCGTGCTGGCGAAGCAGGAATCGGGCAGCGTGGGTGGGAGGTTGGTCAAGAGGATGTCAGCCCCAATCCACTGACCCCAATGCTGGAGGATGGCTTGACGTCTGGAGGCAAAGCCGGGCGGGGCGAACGACTCGGGCAAGGGCGTGAGGCCGACGGCCAGCACCGCGCCCGAGGGGACCGCCGCCTTCAATGCCCGGCAGCCCGGCTCCAGGCCCGGCGCCAGGCGGTATTCCGCATTTCCCTGGCCCGGGGATGGGATGTACTGCCGGGGGTCAATGGCGCTGCCGCGCTGCCGGTCCATGAAGGCATCGAGGTCCAGGTTGAACCCGTAATAGCGGCCATACTCCTTGGGCAACGGGAGCGGGATGCGGCTCAGGAAGCGGTCGCGGAAGATGTCCAGGCCCAACAGCCCGCACAACTCCCCGTGAACGGAGCCCGGCTCGGTGTAGTCCGCTCCCGAGTAGTAGTCCGACAGGAAGTTCAGGTAATGCGAGACCGGCTCAACGCCCCGCAGCATCTCGGGGTGGACCAGGACCACCACGGTGCGCAAGCGAGCCGGGTTGGCCTGGGCACACCGCGAAAGCAGCGCCGCATAGCCGTTGAAGCCGACATACATGAACGTCCCGAGGTTGAGCGAATGGCGCCTTCCGGCCAGAAGCTCCTCCAGCCTCGCTCCCGAGACGTCCATCAGGCATGAGGAATCCCCTAGTAACAGGACATCGGCATCGGTGGCCGTGCGGCTGGCCTGCGCTTGATGGGTCAGAATCGTGTGGTCCACGTCCAGTGCCGGCCAGGGAGAGGGAAAGACACCGAGCAAGGCGCCCAGGCGAAGCAGGGAGGCAAGGACGACCATCGGGACCAGCAGGCCGGCCAGCAGCCCCATCAAATCGGCCGCTCGCAAATCGTATTCGTGGCTTCTCATGCTAGGGCCGTGAAACGTGAAACGTGAACCTTGTCCCATGTCTGACGCGTTATCGATGGCCTTTCACGTTTCACGTTTCACGTTTCACGTTTTGCTAGAACTGGAAATAGATGAACGGCAGGGGCCGCTTCTCCCAGAATAGCACGATGCACAGGAGCAGAAGGCCCTGGATGCCGCTGCGCAACCACCAGGGCGCCGCCAGCGGCGCCAGGAGGTTGTCTGCCTTGCGTTGCCAGGTCTGAACCAGGAGCACGGGCAACACCAGGAAGGTCAGGCTCAGCAGATAATGGGGAAGCCAGCCCGGGGCGCCCCAATGCGCCAGGGCCCCGGTCAAACTGCAGATCCGTCCGAAAGACCCGGCGCGAAACAAAAGCCAGCCGTAGAGCACAAACAGGAACGTGGCGGGCCCCGCCACCCAGGACGGGAGCGTCCGCCCTTTTGTCCCTTGCCACCATCGGACCAGCAGCAATCCAGCTCCGTGCCAGGCGCCCCACAGGACAAAATTCCAGGCGGCGCCGTGCCACAGACCGCCCAGCAACAGGGTGAGCAGCACGTTCAACGCCGCGCGGACCGGCCCCCGGCGGTTTCCGCCCAGCCCGATGTAAAGGTAGTCGCGCAGCCAGGACGAGAGGCTGATGTGCCAGCGCCTCCAGAAATCCCTCAGGTCCGTGGCAAAATAGGGGAGATTGAAATTGGCCTTGAGGTCGAACCCGAGGATTTTGGCCAAGCCGCAGGCGATGTCCGAGTAACCGGAGAAGTCGCCGTAGATCTGAAAGGCGAAGGCGAGGGTGCCGGCGGCCACCGCCGGGGCGGTGGCGGCTGGAGCGTCGAAGACCATCTCGACCAGGGGCGCCAGATTGTCGGCTATAACCACCTTCTTGAACGCGCCCCAGAGGACGAGCCAAAGCCCCTGTGCCAGCAGGTCGGGCGTCACCTTGAGCGTCCGCTCGAATTGCGGGAGCAGATGATGGCCGCGCTGGATGGGGCCGGCCACCAACTGCGGAAAAAAGGAGACGAAGCCCAGGTACTGCGCCAGGTTCCGGGATGGCTGCAATTGCCCGCGATAGACGTTGATGACGTAGCCCAAGCTCTGAAAGGTGTAGAACGAGATGCCGACCGGAAGAATGATGCCAAGGGTGCGGACGTGAACCGGAATGCCCAGGCGCCCCAGGAGCGCGGCCAGCGAGCCCGCGAAGAAATCGTAATACTTGAAGAAGCCGAGCAGGGACAGGTTCACCGCAATGCTCAGGCCGACAATGGTCTTTCGCCGGCGGGGTCCGGCGGCCACCGCCAGCCAGCGGCCGATGCCGAAGTCGAAACACCCCGAAAAAATCAGCAGGCCCAGGAAGCGATAATCCCACCAGCCGTAAAAGAGCCAACTGGCGGCGACGACGAGCAGGTTGCGCGCCGGCAGGCTGTTGCGGCACAGGAAATAGAGGAGCAGAAACGCAGCGAAAAACTGCAGGAACTCCATCGAGGTGAAGAGCATACTACCTACAGATAATCATCGACTTATATTGGATTTCATTTTACTATACTGTGTCAAAGTCTTTCTTGAAACAGTCCGTTGCAGAGCGGGGTTTGCGGGGCAGTCCGGCAGCAGGGAGCGGCCGCAGCGCGGGGCGGGAGCGTCTCAGGGCGTTTACGCTGATCGAACTGCTGGTGGTGATTGCCATCATAGCCATCCTGGCCAGCCTGCTGTTGCCGGCGCTGGCCCGGGCCAAAGGCCGGGCGCGGCGCGCCCAATGCTCCGGCAATTTGAAGCAGTTGGGAGTTGCCATCGCCCTCTACCTCGATGAATTCAAAGGGCGAATTCAAATTGATGCACCGCTGGACCCGGACTCGACCTGGGCCAGCATTCTGAACACCAACCAGCCGCTCAAGGCCCTGGATGTGTTTGTCTGTCCCTCCTATCCTCCGCAACGGTTCACCAACTGGTTCTACCTCTATGGCGTGCGCCAGGACCCGCCCGCGGAATATGCGCTGGGGGACTTTGGCGAGATCCTGGACACCACCCAGGTGCGGCAGCCAACCGAATACCTCCACCTGGCCGACACCACCAGCCGGGGCAGGGGCGGCGCCGGCGCCCGCCAATACTATTTCTTCGATGCCGACCACCAATACGAGGTACACGCCCGCCACGACCTCCACGCCAACGGCTTCTTCCTGGACGGCCACGTGGAGGCCTGCGGCCGAATCCGGCTGGAGAACCTCGGCATCCAGGCCCTTTACGGCCAGGACACCGTGCCGGGCTATTTCCCGCCCTAACAAAGGAGGACCATGAAATTGCTAATGAAATGGGTAATGCTCGGAGCGGCGGCTACCCTCGGGGCGGCCCCGGCCGGCGCTGCCGATGCCTCGGTCTATCTGACCGAGGTCCCGGACTATGCCTGGTACTTTGGCTGCATGCCGACTGCCTCGGGCAACCTGATGGGCTTCTGGGACCGGCACGGCTTCCCTGATTTTTATACCGGCCCGGCCAATGGCGGCGTGGCCCCGCTGGACAACAATGGGAACCCGTCCGACCCACCCGGGACCAGCCATTATGGCATTGTCTCGATGTGGGCCTCGCGAGCGGGTGTGGACGGACGCCCGGCGAACCAGCCGGGACACGTGGACGATTACTATGTCGGTTACGACAGCGCCGCTCCCGACCCTTACGTGACCGCACACCGCGCCGAGCACGCCCCGGATTGCCTGGCGGATTTCATCGGCGCCAGCCAGTTGAAATGGACCAACATGGCCAACGAGTGCAACGGCAACATTGACGGCTTCTGCTTTAATTATTGGGATGCCAGCGGCGAGCCGCGGACCAACTTTGTGCCCAGCGGCGCGGCCGGCCTGCCGCCCCGCGACGTGCAATCCGGGCTGCGGGCCTGGACCCGATTCCGGGGTTATGATTGCACCGTCATCTCGCAATTGACGGTCTTCAATCCGCACACACCCTCCGGCAAAGGATTCACCTTCGCGGACATGCAGGCCGAGATCGACGCCGGCTACCCCGTATTGCTCTTCTTGCAGAGTTACAATCAGACAAGCTCAACCGTGGGGCTTGTGCCCAACGTCAACCCGGAAATCCACAGCATGCTGGCCTACGGCTACTATGTGAACGCCGGCGTCTCCTACGTGCGCTACCGCACCAGTTGGGCCGAGGGCGACAAGCTGAGTGTTTGGGGCCCCCAGAACTGGCAGGCCAACATGCCCGTGCGCGGGGTCATTCGCTATCACCCTCTGCCTCGAATCAGGCAGTGGCAATACTCGGCGGCCTCTTCCAGCCTCACCCTGCAATGGGACGGCCCGGCGGCCATCCTCTACGACCAGGTCCAGGGCACCACCCGGCCCGCCCAGGGGTTTGTTGTCGAGATGAGCCCCTCGCTCTGGCCGCCGGCCTTTGCCGCCCTCTCGCCCGTGCTCACAACCAACACCTTCTCCATCGCCAACTGCCCCGCCCCCGCGTTGTTCCGGGTGAAGGTGGTCAAGCCGTGAGACCGAGGCTAATCGCCCCCCTCCAGGCTCAGGACCGCGACCGGGGTTGAGGCAGGCAGCGTCGTTTGTGGCGGGACCTCGACGAGGCCGTTGGCGGCCGCAAGGGCGCTCAGCACGTGCGAGGCCTGCAGCCCGGCAGAATAGACGTTGCCCTGGGCATCGAGCCGGACTCGCATGAAATGCGGGCGGCTGCCGTCATTGGCCAGAGGCTCGGCCAGCACGCCGTTGCGGGTGGGCAAGGCGACTTGCTCTGCGCCTTGCCAGCGGAGCAGGGCTGGCCGCACCAGCAACCGGAAGGTGACCAGGGCCGACACCGGGTTGCCGGGAAGGCCAAAGAGAAGCTTCTCGCGCCGCCGGCCGAAGACAAAGGGCCGGCCCGGCTTGATCGCCACCTGCCAGAACTGGAGGCTGCACCCGGCCTGCGCCAGCGCCCCCTTGATGAAGTCCATCTCCCCTACCGAGGCGCCTCCCGAGCTAACCACGGCATCGCATTGAGCGAAGGCCTGTTCGAGCGCCTGGACCGTCGCCGCCGGCGTGTCCGCCGCCAGCGGAAGGACCTTGGGAATCGCCCCGGCGCCCTGAATCATCGCGGCCAGGGCGATGCGATTGCTCTCGTAGATCTCCCCGGCGGCCAGCGGCTGCCCAGGCTCTCTCAATTCGGACCCCGTCGCCAGCACGCCGACCAGCGGGCGGCGTCCGACCCGAACTCGAGCGCAGCCCGCGGCGGCCAGGAGGCTGAGACGGCCTGGCGTGAGCCGGTCACCCGCCCGGGCCAGCGTCGCGCCGCAGGCGATGTCCTCACCGCGCCGCCGGACGTTCTCGCCGGGGCTCACCGGTCCGAGGACCAGCACTGCCCCGGGCCCTTCGGGCGCGGGCCGCGTCTCCTCCTGCATGACCACGGCATCCGCCCCCGGCGGCAGCGGCGAGCCGGTGAACAGCCGCACACAGGCCCCGGCAACCACCGGGCACACCGCGCCCTCTCCGGCCGCAATCCGGCCGCTCACGCGCAGGCGCGCCGGCGCTCCGGTTCTGGCCGCGGCCACGTCCTGGGCGCGCACCGCATAACCATCCATCGCGGAATTGTCAAAGCGGGGCAGGTCCAGCCCCGACTCCACCCGCTGTGCCACGACCCGGCCTGCTGCCTCGCCCAGGGCGATCTCCTCGGCCACCGGCGGAGGGACCTCCGCCAAAATCCGCGCCAGCGCTTCCGGCAGTGTGAGCATGAGCCGGCTAAGCGGTTTTGAATGGATCCTGAACCCGGACACCGTCGTATTGCTGCCCGTCATTGAGGTCTTCGCTCCAAACTGTGCGGCAACCGAGGGCGCGAGCGGCAGCCAGGATTGCACTGTCCCAGAAGCGGAGCTGGAAGCGCTCAGCGAGCTGAATGGCATGCCAAAAGACATCGCTGGTGATCGGCTGCACGGGCAGCAAACCCAATGGCTCGAAGAATGCCCACCGCTTCCCGATGCGTGAGCCGCGGTGATCGCTTCCGAGTCGCGTTGTCGTAGAACTCCGAGAACACCTGGGTGGAGAAGCCGATGCCGGGCGAAGCTAGCAGCGCACGCGCCCGCTCTCGCTTTTTCCACTCGGACGGATTGTTCGAAACGGCATAGAGCAGGACGTTGCTGTCGAGCAAGGCATCAGCGCTCATGCAACTCCTCGCGGCTCATGCGGTTGCCTGCGGAAAACTTCTTGACAGCATCCATCGCCCTAAAGGCACGTTGGACCGCCCCAGCCCGGTTCTCTCCTGGACGGAGCCCAGCCAAGAGGCGACGCACTAACCCGCTGACCGATACCCCTTGCTCAGCCGCCGCTATGCGCGCAAGTCGATAGGTCTCTTCATCAATCGTCACCGTTAGATTCTTCACAAGGACACGAAAACACGAAAACACAGGACAGTCAAGATTGGTTCAGGCCGTCAGACCGGTCTGGCGCGTCCCCAACGCCAAGCCGTGTGCCGGGGTTGGCCGTGCCTGGAAGATAAGCTGGATAACCCCTCCCTTAATGAGCCGAGGTCAAGAGCAGGACCTGTTCGAGGGTCGAGATGCCCTCACGGGCGCGCTCCAGGGCGACCATGCGGAGGGTGCGCATGCCCTGGCCGATGGCGACGCGGCTGAGCTCGCGGGAGTTGGCGCGGTCGATGACGAGCTTGCGGATGTCGTCCGTCATGGTCATGGCCTCGATGATGGCAAGCCGGCCGGAGTAACCGGCGCCTTTGCACCGGTCACAGCCCCGCCCCGAGAAGAGAGTAACGCCGTCGAAGAGACTGGGATCGATGCTCAGGTCGTGGTACATCTTGGCGGGGTAGGTGACCGGCTCTTTGCAGTGGGAGCAGATGCGGCGCATGAGGCGTTGGGCGCAGGTAAGGATGACCGAGGAGGCGATCAGGAACGGGGCGATGCCCATCTCGTCCAGGCGTGTAATGGCGCCCGGGGCATCGTTGCAGTGCATCGTGCTCAGGACCTGGTGGCCGGTCAGGGCGGCCTCGACGGCGATTTCGGCCGTCTCGGTATCGCGGATCTCGCCGATCATGATGATATCGGGGTCCTGGCGCAGGATGGAACGCAAGGCATTGGCGAAGGTCAGGCCGATCTCTTTCTTGACCGGCATTTGGTTGATGCCCGGGATCTGGAACTCGACGGGGTCCTCGACGGTAACGATGTTGAAGGCGGGGCTATTGAGTTCGTTGAGGGCGGAATAGAGGGTGGTGGTCTTGCCGGAGCCGGTTGGGCCGGTGACCAGGATGAGGCCGTGGGGGGCGTCGATGGCGTTCTTGATCTGCTCGAAGGTGCCGGCATCCAGGCCGAGCTTATCGACGCTGGCGGCGAGGTTTGTCTTGTCGAGCAGGCGCAGGACGATTTTCTCGCCGTGGACGGTGGGCATGATGGAGACGCGCAGGTCGTAGTCCTTGCCGCCGACGCGGATGCGCATGCGGCCGTCCTGGGGGAGGCGGCGCTCGGCGATGTCCAGGCTGCTCATGATCTTGAAGCGCGAGGCCAGGGCCAGTTGCATCTGCTTGGGGGGCGGCGTGGCGTCCATGAGCACGCCATTGATGCGATAGCGCAGACGCACGGCCTTTTCGAAGGGCTCGATGTGGACGTCGCTGGCGTGGTCTTTAACCGCCTGGACCAGGATGATGTTGGCCAGCTTGATGACCGGGGCCTCTTCGCTCGAGGCGGCCAACTGGTCGAGGTTGACCTCCTCGGCCTTCTCTGCGGAGATCTCGACGTCCTCGGAATCGCCCTCGGCCTCGGCGCTCTTGTTGGCGTCTTTGATGATGTCCTCCATGGTGCCGCCGCGGGAGGCATCGAGGTTGTTGAGCCTGTCGAGGATGGCCCTTTCGGAAGCGATGAGCGGGGAGACCTCCAGCCGGGTGATGCGGCGCACGTCGTCCAGGGCCAGCACGTTGAGCGGGTCGGCCATGGCCAGGAAGAGCTTGTTCTGGAGGCGCGAGACGGGCACGACCTTGTGGTTGTGGCACAACTCGCGGGGGAGGAGGTCGGCGACCTCCTTTTGAATGCCGGCGCGGGCGAGGTTGACGGGCGGGGTGTTGAGCACCCGGCCCATCGAGACGGCCATGTCCTGCTCGCTGACGCAGGCCTTGTCGAGGATGAGCTTGAGGAGGCGGGTGCCCTCTTTCCTCTGCTGCGCGAGCAACTCCTCGACCTGCTGGGCGCTGAGCAGTCCGTCTTCGACCAGCGCGTCGGCAATCCGCTCGCCAAATGTCTTCATCTGCGGCATGGCTTACCGGAAGGCCTTGTGCAGGTGTTTGAGCAACTCGGCTGGCGAGGCCAGGTACCAAAGCAGGCGGCTGGTGGTGGCCGCGGCCAGGTCCTTGGCGGCCTGGTGGTTGAACGGGTTGGCCGTGGCGACCAACACCGATTGGCTCATCCGATCGAACGGCAGGATGCACCACCGCTGGCAGGCCGCCATGGGAAAGCTCCGCGCCAGGTCCATGTCCACGTCATAGCACTCCAGCGGCAGGTAGGCCGCCCGGGATTTGTCCGAGAGGAGCTTGAGGGACTTTTCCAGGGGCAGAATCCCCTTGTTGGACAAGACCTGGATGAAGGGTTCAATGACGCGGCCTGGCGGGACCGAGAGGTCCGAAGTGGACCAGCACAGGTCGAAGTCGCCGGCGGTGATGGTCTTGCTTTCGACGAAGATGCGATAGAGGGCGCGGCGCCCGTCGTCGAGTTCGGCGGGCTGGGTCTTGCCGGGGGTTTTGGGCGGGGCCGCTGGGAGGGACAGGGCCTTGGCCGGCGCCGCCGGCTCCGCTGCCGGGGGGGCAAGCGGAAAGGTGCTGGCCTTGCTTTCGATCTGCTTCAAGGCGGCCAGCACGTCCGGGTCGTCGGGATACCGCTGGAGGATGCCCTCGTACTCGAGGATGGCCGAGGACAACTGGCCCATCTGGACGTAGGCCTCGGCGATGCGTTTGGAGGTCCGGATGACCTCTTGCTCGCGGCCCAGCTTCGAATAGGCCTCCTTGAGGATCTCCAGCGACTGATAGTCCAGCGGTTGCGATTGCGTGATGACCTCGAACATCACAATCGTTTGCGCCAACTGGGCCTCTTCGCTCGAGGCGGATTTGCCCCCCGGGCCAATGCCGCCCGGCACGGAGGCCCGGATTTGCTCCCTGGAGACCTCTTCGACTTCCAAACCGTGTTCCATGGTCAAAGGCATAAGGCGGTGGTGGCGGGCTCGCAGCTCCCGGCTCCCGCGCAATAACACCCGCAACGCCTCGGAGGCAGCAATATCCTGGCCAAGCCCGGAAAAGGCTGAAGGCTAAAGGCTGAGGGCTAAAGGCTGAATTACATAAACCGAGGGCCTGAGCATTCTCTCCGCTTCTGTCCTTTAGCCTTTAGCCTTTAGCCTTTAGCCTTTGAGACACGCCTGTCTCATTTTTGCACTGTGGGTTGCATTCCGGGCGGGAGTTGCCGATGCTAGGTGCAGCGAGAGCATTGAGATGGCCTTTGGATTTTGGAAAGCGCAACCGCTGGTTCCAATCATGACGCCCGCGCCCGGCGACCGGCTGCAGCGGTTCGTCGGCGACCGTGTCGGGTTCGTCCTCAAGGCAGGCGACGGCCGGGGAGTGAAGGGGGGCTGGCGCGCGCTGCTGCGGACCAACCTGGGGCGCGCGGAGATGCTGCGCCGTGAAATCGTCCAGGCCCACACGCGGGGCCTGCCGCTGGCCGAGGCTTCCTGGCGCGACATTCCGATGAGAGAACAGGATGGGGGCTGGTTCCTTGAGGTGCCGCTGGCGGAGGCGGGCTGTTTCAAGGCCAAGGGCTACCTGGTCGATGCCCGTGGCTGGCAACACTGGCCGCCGGGGCCGGATGTGAGCATTGCGGTACACCCGGACAGGTATCGCGCCGGCAATACGATCTACTGCGCCTTCCCGAGGATGTTCGGCAGCACCCGCGCCGCCCTCAGCACCGCCGGCCCCGAGCTCGAGCGCCGCCTTGCCGTCCTGGATCAGGGCGGTTTCACGGTCATCCCGCCCTCGGGCAAGCTGCGCGATCTCATCGCATGCCTGCCGCACATTATGGGGACGCTGGGCTGCCGCATCCTGCACCTGTTGCCGGTCAATCCGACCCCCGCCACCTCCGCCCGCTTTGGCCGGTTCGGCAGTCCCTATGCCGCGCTGGACCTCACGGCCATCGATCCAGCCCTGGTGGTCTTTGACCGGCGCACAACCGGCATCGACCAGTTCCGCGAGCTCACCTATGCCGTCCATCTTCGCGGCGGACGCGTCCTCCTGGACATCGTCATTAACCACACCGGCTGGGGTTCGGTCCTGCAGGAGAACCATCCCGAGTGGTTCCTGCGCCAGCCCGACGGGCGGTTTGCCAGCCCGGGCGCCTGGGGGGTAACCTGGGAGGACCTGGTCGAACTCAAACACGACAACGTCGCCCTATGGGACCTGCTGGCGGAGATGCTGTTGACCTGGTGCCGGCGCGGCGTGGACGGGTTTCGTTGCGACGCCGGCTACAAGGTGCCGGTTGCCGCATGGCAGTACATTATCGCCCGCGTCCAGCAGGAGTACCCGGAGACCCTCTTCCTGCCTCGAGGGATTGGGAGGGACCTGGGAAGCGACCGAGTCGCTGCTGACCGAGGCCGGGCATGCAGTGGGCCTACTCGGAGTTGTTCCAAAACTACTCCGGCCAGCAGGTGGCGGGCTACCTCGACCACAGCTTCCGCCAGAGCCGGCGCGTGGGCCTGCTGGTCCACTACAGCGAGACGCACGATAACGAGCGGCTCGCCGCCAAGGGCCGCGCCTGGTCGTTGCTCCGCAACCGGCTGTGCGCCCTGGCCAGCGTGAACGGCGGCTTCGGGTTCACCTGCGGCGTGGAATGGCTGGCCGCCGAAAAGATTCGCGTCCACGGCTGCTCCGGCATGGCCTGGGACAACCCAGTGAACCTGGTGCCCGAACTGGCCAGGCTCAACTCGCTCCTGGCCGAGCACCCCTGCTTCTTCGATGGGGCAAGCCAGACCCGGCTTAGCGCGACCGATTCGCCCATCTATGCCTTGCTCCGGCAATCGGCCGAAGCCGAAGACCGCGTGCTCGTGCTGGTCAATACCGATCCAGACCACGCCCATGGCCTGGCCCTGGCCCAGGCGGCCCTCACGCACCCGGTGCCTGGGCAAGCTGCCGAACCAGTCGAACCGGCCAGACCGGCCAGACCTACCCCCTGCCTGCCCTTGCCCCAGTGGCTGGATCTCCTCGGCCAGGCCGCGCCGCAAATCAAACCGGGCGGCCAGGGCGCGCTCGTCCTGACGCTGCCGCCAGGCGCCGCCTTTTGCCTGGCCCCCACCCCCCTGCCGCGTGGCCTGCACGGCAACGACTATCGCCAGGCCCGGGCCCGAGCGGCATTTGGGTTGAGCGCCCTGAACCAGGTCCTGCCGCTGGAGACCGTCGGCGAACTGGATTGGCGCACCTTGGCCGCGGCCGTGGATCGCTCGCCGGAGCGATTTCTGGCACTCGTCTCGCACCTGGCCGGCATTGGAGCACAGGCCGAGGAAATTGCGCAGGCGATCTCCGGCGCTGCCCACGGAGTGCGCCCGTCCCCGGGCGCAGCACCGACGGAGCGGGCAAGCGCGCTGGAGTGTTTGACCGCTGCCCTGGATCCGGACGTCGTTGCGCCCGGGGACGGGCGCACTCCGGTCCGGCTCCCGGCGGTTGGGCCAGTCTCCGAATGCGCCTCTGCGGGCGCCGCTGCGCCCGAACAGACCTTCTATCCGCGCGTGGTGACCTGGCAGCCAGCGGACCTCCGCCGCATCACACTGGCGCCGCCCGCTCATTGGCTGCTCCTGCGCGATGCCGTGCCATTTCGCGCCGCGCTGGACTGCCATGACGACGCTCCCCCGCGCAATGTCGAATCCATCCCGGTCCGCGATGGCCATATCGCCTGCCTGGCCCCGCGCCAGGACGCAGCCGACGCCACCTTGCTCATCGAACGCTACACTGGCGCGGGGAGCGAGCAGCACATCGAGGGCGCCGTCCGTTTCCTGGCGTCCGCCCCGGACGCTTCGGCCCTGGGCCTTCGGGTTTGCGAACTGGACCCGGTGACCCGCGCCCGCCGCCCGTCCACCCAGAGCACGCGGGAGGCCCCCCGGCCGCTTCGTCCGACTGACCTCGTCCTGCTCACCAACGGCCGCGGCGGCATGGCGCGCCTGTGCCTGGACCTGGGCCGCGTCAATTCAAAGTACGACTGCGTCCTGGGCGCCAACCTGCACCCGAGCCTGCCGGTGGACCGCCACGTCCTGGCCAAGCGCATCCGCGTCTGGGTCAATGCCGACGGCTTCATCTCGCCGCTGGATTTCAGGAGCCTGGCCGCTTTCCAGCCGGGTCCGCCCGCCGTCTGGCAATTCATCGCCAACGCCGGCGACGGACGCACGGTGGAAATCCAGATGACCGCCGATATGCTGCAGGAACGCAACACCACCGTCTTCCACTTCAGCCGCCCCACGGCCGCCCAAGCCACCGGAAAGCAACTCCCGGCCCAAGCCGAGGTCCGCTTGACCGTGCGGCTCGACATCGAGGACCGCAACTTTCACTGGGAGACTCGGCGCAACGGCAGCGCTGAAGACCACTTGAGCTCACACCTCGATCCCGTTTTTGATGAACCGGCCGGCGCGCCCGCGGCCCCCCGCGCCAAGACGGGCTTTGCCTTCACACCGGCCGCCGATCGCCAGTTGCGCGTCTTCGCCGATGCGGGCGCCTATCACCCCGAGCCGGAGTGGAGCCAGAACATCCCCCACCCGCTCGAGCAGAGCCGGGGCCAGACCGGCAGCGGCGACGCCTTCAGCCCGGGCTGGTTCGATCTCCCCTTGCCCAAAGGCGGCAAGGCCACGCTCGTGGTGACGGCCGAGCCGGCCGACCCGGACCAGGACGAGCTGGAGAGTTCGAGGTTCCGCGTCCGCACACCCCTGGCCCAGGCGCCGTTTCCCACCGACGATGCCTTTGGCCAGCAATTGCTCCGCGCCGCCCGCGACTTTGTCGTCCGGCGCGGCCAGGGCAAGACCATCATCGCCGGCTACCCCTGGTTTTTGGATTGGGGGCGCGACACCTTTATCTGCGCCCGCGGGCTGCTGGCCGCCGGCATGGTGGATGAGGTCCGCCAAATCACCCTCACCTTCGCCCGCTTCGAAAAGGACGGCACGCTGCCGAACACCATCTTCGGCGATGATGCCTCGAACCGCGACACCTCGGACGCACCGCTCTGGTTCGGTGTCGTGTGCGAGGAAATTGCCGAACTGGCCGGCAGCGATTTCTATCAAATCAAGGCCGGTCCCGGCGACACAACCATCGCGGAGGTCCTCTGGGACATCGCACTCCATTATGCCAAGGGCACGCCCAACGGCATTCGCATGGACCCGGCTTCCGGCCTTATCTGGAGCCCAAAACACTTCACCTGGATGGATACCAATTACCCCGCCGGCACGCCGCGCGAAGGTTACCCGGTCGAGATCCAGGCCCTCTGGATTCGCCTGCTCCGCCAACTGGACCGGCTGGGCGGCCGCGCCTGGGGCGAGGGCTGGAAAGCACTGGCCGAGCGGGCCCTCGACGCGGCGGAGAGATTCTATTGGCTCGAAGAACGCGGCTATTATGCGGACCTGCTCGCCGCCAGGCCCGGCCAATCCGCCGCGGACGCTGTGGTGGACGACGCTTTGCGCAGCAACTGCCTGTTCCTGGCGAGCCTGGGGTTGGCCGGGGGCGCGCGAGCCCAACGTTGCGTCGAGGCCGCCCGGCGGTACCTGGTGGTGCCCGGCGGCCTGCGCTCACTGGCGCCCCTCCCGGTCACCGTCCCGCTGCCCATCTATGGCAAGGACGGACGCCTCCTCAATAACCCCGCCGAACCCTACTGGGCCCGTTACGAAGGCGACGAAGATACCGGGCGGAAGCCTGCCTATCACAACGGCACCGCCTGGACCTGGACCTTCCCGGTCTTCTGCGAGGCCCTGGCCCGCGCCTGGGACTTTTCCTCGCCGGCTGTGGCCGCCGCCCGCGCCTATCTCGGCAGCCTCGAACGGCTCATGGCCGAGGGGTGCCTGGGCCACATCCCCGAGGTCCTCGACGGCGACGCCCCCCACACCCAACGCGGCTGCGACGCCCAGGCCTGGGGCGCCACCGAGGCGCTCCGGGTGTGGAAGCTTCTGGCCAACCGCTAACCTCGGTTGACAAGTAACCGGACGGGTTTACACCTCCCAGAAAAGCGCCAGAGGACTGCCGCAGTCCAAAACCTTGCGGGCTTCCCGACGCCACGCTCCAATTGCCTGGCTTGCCGAGGGCCGACCAAGGTGAGATGCGCCCGCGCCCAACAGGAAATCAAATTTCCAATTTCGGATTTTTGGGCCCGGGTGTATAATGGCCCGCCATGGCAGTCCAGAACCGCATCGTCAAAGTGCAAAAGCGCAACCGTGCGCTGGCGCGGTTCGATGAGAGCCGCATCCACCGGGCGATCCTGCGCGCGGCACAATCGCTGGGCGGCTTTCACCACGACCTGTTGCCCGGCATCAACGAGCGCGTCTTCGAGACCTGCGGCGGGGCAGACGAGGAGATTGCCCGGTTTCTGGCGGACACCGTGGTGGTCTGCCTCAATTCGGACGCGCACCATCTGACGGCCAATTTCCCGCCGAGGATCGAGATGATTCAAGACGACGTGCTGCACGTGCTGCGCAGCTATGGTTTCCAGAACACGGCGGACGCTTATGCGTGCTATCGGTGGGGTCGCCACTGGCTGCGCGAAGGGGCGATCACGCCGGACCAGTTCGTGGGCAACGGCCTGCCGCGCGCGCAGATGGCAAAGGTCCTGGAGCGAAACCGTCAACTCGGGTGCGACACCGTGGCCGGCCTCAACGAAATCGTGCGCCGCGGGAAGATCAAGGCGCTGGTGGATCAATCGCTGGCGGCCTACGAGCAGTCGCTGGACCAGGCCGCCGACAAGGTCATGGCCCGGCTGGGCCAGGGCGACCCTCTGCGCGTGCTTTGGGTGTCCGGCCCCAGCTCCTCCGGCAAGAC
Source organism: uncultured bacterium (assembly GCA_963749495.1). GTDB lineage: Bacteria > Verrucomicrobiota > Verrucomicrobiia > Limisphaerales > UBA8199 > CAVQND01. The sequence continues at coordinate 109,668 of CAVVMW010000030.1, read as the reverse complement.
CACCACCACCGTCAAACTCACCCAGCGGCTCCGGCGCCACGGCCTGCGCTTCCTCATGCTCAACCTGGACGACTACTTCTGGTCGCTGGTCGAGCATCCCACCGATTGGATCAACGACCGCAACTACGAGACGCCCGAGGCCATGGACATCCAACTGCTCAACGCGCACCTCAAGGCCCTGCTGGCCGGGGAGGGCGTCGACAAGCCGGTCTATAGCTTCCACGAGGGCCGCCGGGTGGCCACCAAACCCATTCAGCTCAAGCCCGGCCAGGTCCTGTTGCTGGACTGCCTGCACGGGCTTTACCCGCCCATCACCGAGGGCATCGAGGCTTCCGCCCAGTTCCGGCTCTATATCGAGACCCAGAACGTCCTTTACGAGGGCGACGGCAGCGGCGAGCGCCTGACCCGGTTCATGGACGTGCGGCTGCTCAGGCGCATGCTGCGCGACGCCCGGCATCGCAACCACAGCCCCTTGCTCACCCTCCTCCATTGGCATTACGTGCGCGCGGGCGAACTCTTCAGCATCATCCCCCTGAGCGGCCTGGCCGATCACGTCATCAACGGCGGGTTCCCCTTCGACCTGCCCGCCCTCAAACCGCTGCTTTGCGGACCGGGAGGCTGCCTGCCGCGCCCCGAGGAGTTCGAGCCCTATCGCGGCTTCCTCGACGCCCGCATCCGCTACGAGCGCGTTCAGCGGTTGCTCCAATCCATCGAAGGGCTCACCCGCGAACAGGTCGAGCGATGTGGCATCATCCCCGGCGACGCCCTGCTCCGCGAGTTCATCGGCGGCAGCACCATCAAGATCCCGCACAACCGGTGACGGGTGTATCTCACCTTTGTCGGCCCTCGGCAAGCCAGGCAATTGCAGCGCGGCGTCGGGAAGCCCGCAAGGTTTTGGACTGCGCCAGTCCTCTGGCGCTTTCGTGTCCCCAGGGTCTGAAAAGCGGCAGAGGACTGCCGCAGTCCAAAACGCTTCGCGAGTTCGGACGCGCGCTCCCATCGCTCGGTTCGGCCGGCCTCGACAATGATGAGATACGCCACCAGTGACCCTGCTGAAACTTTTTCGCATGCTGCGGTGTTCTGAGAATGGCCGCGCCGGGCTCGATGGACCAAGGGGCGGCCAGAACACAAAACCGAACAATCGAAATTGAAATCGAACATTATGAAAATCACGTTCCGCAATGTGAAACCCCTCAAGGCACGCACGATCTTCTTCGCCATGGCGTGCCTGGCGCTCCTCGCCATCGGTCTGGCCGGCAGGCTCATGACCAACGACCTGTCGGCCGCGCTCGACCGCGCCACGTTCTCCGAGCCGGGATGGCAGACAGTCCAGCGTTGATTGACCCGGCGGCGGAGATGCGGCGCGGATCGCGCCGGAACTGAGAAGGGCGCATCGGAGCGCGATGCGCCCTTCGTGCTTGTCGGGTGTGACACAGAGTTCTTCTTGGACCTCCGGATCGCACACCTCAGAGATGATCCGGGCCTTCGATCCTTCGTTTCCTTTGTTTCCTTCTGTTGTTTTCCTGCGTCCCGCCGGCTGGGCACAGGAACAGAACAGAAGGAAACGAAGGAAACAAAGAAGCGGCCTGATGCGGCGGCATCCATCGGGTCCGTGCCAGTTCGTATCTGGACTCCTGGACACTTTTTGTGACGAAAGCCCAGCACAATCCATCTTGTGAAGATTTTTGTCCTACACTCTGGAGCGCGACCCGATGATTTTCTTGTCCACTTTCCCCGCCTGATCCGACTAAACAGGTGGCAATCGATGGACAACAGCGTCAATCAACTGGTCGAGGCTGCCCGCGCGGGGGACGAGAGGGCGGCGGTGGGGCTGATCGAACATTTCTACGAGCGTGTGTATGCCTTTCTGCGGCGCCTGGCGACGAACGAGGCCGACGCCGCAGACCTGACCCAGCGCACGTTCACCCGGGTCTGGCAGGCGCTGCCGTCCTTTGCCGGGAGGTCTTCGGTCGCCTCCTGGATTCATGGCATTGCATACCATGTGTACGTGGACTGGCGGCGGGCGGACCGCCGGACCGAGTCGCGCTCCAATGACTGGTGGTCGGCGCGCCCGGCTGCCGGGGCCTCGCCCGATGAAATGGCCGCCCGTGCCGACCTGGCCGCCACGCTCTATGACTCGGTCGAGCGGCTCGCACCGGACCTGCGCGCGAGCGTCCACCTTCACTACTACCAGGGCCTGACGTTGGAAGAAACAGCCGGGGCGATGGGGGTGGCCGTCAGCACCGTGAAATACCGCCTGCGGCAGGCCCTGGACCACCTGCACAAGCGGCTGCAGGCCGCAGAAGCCGTCCGAACGTGTTGAGGAGCCAGATGAATGCCCAAGTGTACTGAAATCTATGAATGCGTCCGAACAGGAAATTGAAGGTCTGTTGCGCCGGGCTCCGGCGCCAAAGCCGCCCGCCGGTCTCAGAGACCGATTGGTGGCCCAGATTCAACTCGGTGCCGTCCGCTCCAAGGCTCCGCTCTGGGCGTCGGCCTCGAGTTCCGGCTCGTGGCTGGGGCGCTGGTGGCCGGCATTGGCCCCGGCGGCGGTTTCCATGGCCTGCGCCGTGGTGGTCATCGTCGAGCAGATGGAGATCCGCGACCTCAAACAGACGGTCCAGAGCCTTTCGCAAACCGCTGCCGGGCTGGCCCCCGCCGCGGCCCAAGGGTCGGCGCCGTCCCCTGCCACGGGCGGCGCTTCCGAGGCCGCAGAGATCGCCCGGCTGCAGGAACTAGTGCGCCGGCTGACAGACGAAGTGGCGCGGCTACAGCCGTTGCGAGCCGAAAACGAAAAGCTCCGCGGCCAACTCGCCGGCGCGTCCACGCTCACTTCCGAGGATGACGCCGCTCTGGCCGCGGCCCGGGATAGGGACGCAAGGCAGCGGTGTGCCAATAACCTGAGGCAACTCGGCATCTCGGTGAGGGTGTGGGCGCAGGATTCCGAAGACCTTCTGCCGCCAGAACGTCCTGAGCATGAGCAACGAGATTTCCGCCCCAATCACGCTGATCTGCCCCTCGGATACGGGACGCCAGGCGGCGGCCGGTTGGTCATCGTACAGCTCCGCCAATTGCTCTTATGAATACCTGGGCGGGTCCGGCAAATGCATGGAGGAACCAGACCGCGTTGTGTTCCGCTGCCCGATTCACGGCAGCATAACTATGGCCGATAGCAGCGTTGTGGTCGGCGTCGCCAAAGAGCATCCGGAATTGCTGGCGGCGAAGGATGGCAAGGTTTACTTCAAGCGCAAGAGCTCGTCCGCCAACGCCCCCGCCCAAGGAAAGGCGCCGCCCGCGCCGAGCCAATAACCAATCGCCAAGTCGAAAGATGAGCCGGGTATTTCTCATTGGCGTCCTGGGCGTGGTTTGCCTGGCGGCGGTCTCAGCAGCGATAGTTCAGAGGTGTCGCCTCGGCGAGTTGCGCGCGGAGGTGGGGCGGCTGGCGCAGCAGTACGCCGGGCCGGAGGCCTCAGGGACGCCGGCAGCAGGCCAAAGTGTTGCGAGCGGCCGGACTGACACGGCGTCGGTCTCGCCCGAATTGTTGCGCCTGCGGAACGAGGTCAGGCGTTTGACGGCCCTGAAGCAGGAGCTGGAGCAGGCCCGCGCGGAAAATGAGCGGCTTCGCCTCGAGCTCGCCGGGGCGGGCACGAACAACGTCCCGGGCCGGGCGCTGCCTCCCGGCTACGTGCGAAGGGCCAACGCGCAACTGGCCGGGTACAACACGCCTGAGGACACGATGCAGTCCTTCCTCTGGGCGCTGCACCATAAAGACAGCGCCCGTCTCCTGGAGGCCCTCACCCCCAAAGCAGCCGAGTGGTTCCAGACACGGCTCACGGACTCCTCTCAGAGCATCGAGGAGTACTTCCAGGAGATGGAGGCCGTTCTGGGAATGGCTGTGGTTGGCAAGGAGGAATCGTCCGAGGGCCATGTTGAGCTCCGGGTCGTGGTAGCGCCTGGCCTGGCCCCCGAGCACTTCCGCCTGGAATCCATCGACGGCCAATGGAAGATCCAGTGGCTGCCGTGACCAACTTTGGCTCCCAAGAGGGCAGGCCGGCCGCATCCCAACCTCGGGCTGAAAGCACATTTCTCATCCCGGAGGGATGGCAGAAGGTAGCCGGGGGTCGAAGCGTAGCGAGACCCCCGGCGCCCCGACGGCAAGGGATTGCATCCCGGAGGGATGCCAGAAGGCGCCCACCGCGCACGTGTGTTCTTCTGGCACCCCGCCGGGGTGCAACGCCACCAACGCCCTCAACCGGGGGTCGCCGCCGGATGGCGACCCCCGGCTACCTTCTGCCAACCCTCCGGGTTGGCCGGGCGTTGCCGCCGGCTGGTATGAAGGGCGCCTTTGGAGGCTAAACTGGGCTGCTCCTCAGGCATTTCTCCCGCCCGCCCAGAAGAGCAACTGATAGGATCGGTGAAAAGATGTGGGCAATGACGAGCCATAATGTCCCGGCCTTACAGGCCGGGCTATTCTCACGGGGTGCTGGCGTACCCGGGCCTCCGCTTCGCTCCAGCCCGGGCTATCGCATGACGGGCCTTCGGCCCTGGGTCGCATGCCGGCACTGCCTCTGTGCGGAACGGAGTCCCGCCCCGCTGATTCCGCCCATGATTCTGCCAGCAATGATTTTGCCTTTCCCGGGGGTTTTCGTTCATGATTTTGTCTTCGTTTTTGGTGTAGCCGCGCCGCGCCCGGTTGTATTACACTGGCCAGTACGCGCAAGATGGACTGAACTCACTGAACTGATGAACGAGCGCACTGCCAGACTCCGGCGCCAGAGCCTCGATGCGGTCCCGGCCATATCGGGCGAACGGGCCAGGCTCATGACCGAATTCTACCAGGCCAACGAGGGACGCCACTCCGCCCCGGTCATGCGGGCGCTGGCCTTCCTGCACCTCTGCCGGCACAGGACCATTCACGTCGGCGAAGACGAACTGATCGTGGGCGAGCGCGGGCCACGGCCCAAGGCGGTGCCCACGTTTCCCGAGTTGACCTGCCATAGCCTGGAGGACCTCCGCATCCTGGATTCGCGGCCCAAGACCTCGTACCGGGTCGATGCCGAGACCTTCAAGCTTTACGAGCAGACGATCATCCCTTATTGGCGCGGGCGCTCGATGCGCGACCGCATGTTCGCCGAACTGCCGCCCGAATGGAAGGAGGCCTACGAGGCCGGGGTCTTCACCGAGTTCATGGAGCAGCGCGCCCCGGGCCACACGGTCCTGGACGACAAGATCTATTCCAAGGGCATGCTCGATTTCAAACAGGCGATAGCCGAAGCCATGGCCCGGCTCGATTTCCTTGAAGACCCCGGGGCCTACGAGAAACGCGAGGCGCTCAAGTCCTTCGATCTCTCGTGCGACGCCCTGATCCTCTTCGCCCAGCGCCACGCCGCCCTGGCCGCCGAACTGGCCGGCGTGGAGACGCGCCCGCCGCGGCGCGCCGAACTGCTCAGGATAGCCGAGGTCTGCAACCGGGTTCCCCTCCATGCGCCGCGCGATTTTCACGAGGCCCTCCAATACTACTGGTTCTGCCACCTGGCCGTCATCACCGAGTTGAACGGGTGGGATTCCTTCAACCCGGGCCACCTGGATCAGCACCTGCTGCCCTTCTTCGAGCGGGGCCTGGCCCAGGGGACGCTCACCCTGGAGTCCGCCCGCGAGCTGCTCGAGTGCTTCTTCATCAAGTTCAACAACCATCCCGCGCCACCCAAGGTCGGCGTCACCGCCGCCGAGAGCGGCACCTACACCGATTTCGCCAACATCAACCTGGGCGGCCTGCTCCGCGACGGCTCGGACGGCTCGAACCCACTCTCGCACCTGCTGCTGGACATCGTGGAGGAGATGCACCTGCTCCAGCCCAGCAGCAACATCCAACTCTCGCGCAAGAGCCCCGGGGCATTGCTCAAACACGCCTTGCGCGTGGTGAGCCGCGGTTACGGCTTCCCCTCGATCTTCAACGCCGACACCGTCGTGGCCGAGCAACTGCGCCAGGGCAAATCGCTCGAAGACGCCCGCGCCGGCGGTTGCAGCGGCTGCGTCGAGGTCGGCGCCTTCGGCAAAGAGGCCTATATCCTCACCGGCTACTTCAACCTGGTCAAAGTCCTGGAACTGGCCCTGCACGACGGGTTGGACCCGCGGACCGGCAAGCAGTTGGGCCCGCAGACCGGGCCGGCCGATTCGTTCCGGGACTTCGAGGGCATCTTCGCCGCCTGGCGCGCGCAACTGCGCCACTTCATCCGCCTCAAGATCCGCGGCAGCCGGCTCATCGAGCGGATGTACGTCGGCCAGATGCCTGCGCCGTTCCTGAGCGTTTTGATCGATGACTGCATCGCCAACGGCCGCGATTACAACGCCGGCGGGGCGCGCTACAACAACACCTTCATCCAGATGGTCGGCCTGGGCAGCATCACCGATTGCCTGGCGGCCATCAAGGAGTTCTGCTTTGTCGAGTCGGAGAGCTCGCCTCGGTACTCGGACAGTTGCCGCCCGCTGGACGCCGGGCTTCCCCTCACCCCGGCCCTCTCCCCATCGGATGGGGAGAGGGAGGAGTGTTGGCCGTCTATCGACAAGCCGGAGCGCGCAGGACCTGCCGTTAGCCAGGCAGCGCTGCACCCTCTCCCCATCCGATGGGGAGAGGGCCGGGGTGAGGGGCCAGCGGCAACCCATCGTGGCGAGACGCCGAAAACGGATGCGCGCCCGGCACGGCTCTCGCTCGGCCGGTTGGTCTCGGTGCTGGATGGGGACTTCGCCGGCCAGGAGGTTCTGCGCCAGCGCCTGGTCCACCGCGCCCGCAAGTACGGCAATGACGATGACTACGCCGACGACCTCATGCGCCGGGTCTTCAACGCCTGTTTCGAGGAGGTGGACGGCCGGCCCGACGCCCGTGGCGGGCGCTACCGCGTCGAGATGCTGCCGACCACCTGCCACATCTATTTCGGGAGCGTGGTCGGCGCCATGCCCGACGGCCGAAAGGCCGGCTTGCCCGTCTCCGAAGGCATCAGCCCCGTCCAGGGCGCCGACCGCCACGGCCCCACCGCCGTCTTCAAGAGCGCAGCCAAGATGGATCATGTCAAGACCGGCGGGACCTTGCTGAACATGAAATTGACCCCGGGCCTGGTGGCCGGTGAGGACGGACTCGACAAGTGGGCCCACCTGGTGCGCGGTTACTTCCGCATGGATGGGCACCATGTCCAGTTCAACGTCGTGACCGCAGACACCTTGAGGCAGGCCCAGGCCAAACCCGAGCAACATCGCGACCTCATCGTCCGCGTCGCCGGCTACAGCGACTATTTCTGTGATCTCTCCACCGAACTCCAGAACGAGATCATCACCCGAACGGAACACAACAGCCTGTGAAGGCTGCGATCCAAACCGGAACAAGCGACAGTGGCGCACCCATGCGGGTTTTGGACCTTCGTCGCAGCCTTTGTCGCGGCCCTTGTCGAACCCGCCAGTTCTCGACAAAGGAGGCGACAAAGGCTGCGACAAAGGTTGTGCCAATGTTGCGTGCCTCGATTTAACCCCCTTCCGACCATGCGCTATCATCCCCTAGACCCGCAGATGTTCGTCAATCACCGCGCGAACCTCCGGAAGCTGATGCTCTCCAATTCGCTCGCGGTCCTCAACGCCAACGATGTCCTCCCAACCAATGCCGACGGCTCGCTGCGGCTATGCCCGAACTCGGACCTGTTTTACCTCACGGGCATCGACCAGGAGGAGACGATCCTGCTCCTCTATCCCGAGGCGCACGAGGAGAACATGCGCGAGATCCTGTTCGTTCGCGAGACCAACGACCTCATTGTCACTTGGGAGGGCCATAAGCTCACCAAGGAAGAGGCCGCCGCCATCTCCGGCATCAAACGCGTCGAGTGGCTGGACGAGTTCCGTCCGCTCTTCCACCGGTTGATGTGCGAGTGCGAGCACGTCTATCTCAATGCCAACGAGCACAAGCGGGCGGTGGTCGAGGTCGAGACCCGCGACGCCCGGTTCGTCAGAGACACCCAGGCGCGTTACCCCCTGCACGATTACCAGCGCCTGGCCCGGCTCATGCACCGGCTGCGCATCGTCAAGTCCGACTTTGAACTCGAGCTGATCAAAGAAGCCTGCCAGATCACCAAGGCCGGTTTCTTCAGGGTCTGCCGCTTCGTCAAACCCGGCGTCAGCGAGACCGAAGTCGAGGCCGAATTCGCCCACGAATTCATCCGGCGCGGCGGCGGATTCGCCTATACCCCGATCATCGCCAGCGGCAAAAACGCCTGCGTGCTGCACTACCTGTCCAACGACAAACCCTGCCGCAGAGGCGACCTGCTCCTGCTGGACGTCGCCGCCAATTATGCCAATTACAACTCCGACTTGACCCGCACCATCCCGGTTGGCGGACGCTTCACCCGCCGCCAGCGCCAGGTCTATAACGCCGTCCTGCGCGTCTTCCGCGCCGCCTCGAAGGCCGCCACGCCCGGCAAGCTGCCCAAACAGTGGCAAAAGGACGCCGAGGCCTTCATGCAGCAGGAGTTGCTCGAGCTGGGCCTGCTCAAGCCCTCTGCTGTCCGCAAACAGGACCCCGACAAGCCCGCCCTCAAGAAATACTTCATGCACGGAGTCGGCCACCCGATCGGCCTCGACGTCCATGACGTCGGCCTGACCACCGAGCCGATCCAGCCCGGCTGGGTCCTCACCGTCGAACCCGCGATCTACCTGCCCGGCGAAGGCCTGGCCGTCCGCCTCGAAAACGACATCCTCGTGCAGGAAGGCGGCAACCTCGACCTCATGGCCGACATCCCGATCGAGGCCGGCGCGGTCGAGGAGTTGATGCGCGGCAAGGAGGTCAGGGCCAAGATCCAGCAGGGCCTCGACGAATTGGATCGCGGCGAAGGCACCCCCGGGGATGAGGTCGAAGCGGAGCTCAAAGCCATGAGCCGAACTTCTCGCGCCCGGAGCAAGAAATGAGCGCCTTCATCCTCGCACCGACAGCGAGGTCGGACGTCCAAAGAAGCTGGATCCCGCGACTGTCCGTGCCGGCCCCTTCCGTCACCGCGTAGCGGTGGCTGACGGTAGCCGTGGACTTCCAGTCCACGGACCCATGGCCCAACCTCACCCGCGTCGCGTAGCGACGCCTGAAAAAGAGCCTCCATCTGCCAGCCCCAACCTGTCAGGCGTCACTACGCGACGCCCATCCGGTCCCGCCCCGTAAACCGTGGACCGAGGTCCACGGCTACCGTCACTTTGTCGCTACGCGACGCCTTCGGGGTGTCTGGCCTTCATTTTTCTGCCCCCATTTTTCTGCCTTCCATCGGTTGGATTTTGCCCTTTGTTTTTTCTGCTTTTGCGCCATCTTTGCGCTCATGGAACCGTTGACCGCCGAGGAACTCCGCCGCGCGGTGCAGTTGGCGCTGGCCGAGGACACCGGCAGCGGGGATGCCACCAGCCTGGCGACCGTGCCGGCCGAGGCGACGGCCCGGGCGGCCATGCGGCCGCGCGAATCGCTGGTGGTCGCCGGGTTGGCCCTGGCCGAGGCGGCCTTTTGCGAACTGGACGCCCGGGTGCGCCTGACCCGCGCCGTGCAGGACGGATACAGCGTGTCCGCCGGCCGGACTATGCTCGAGGCTGCCGGGCCCGCGCGCGCCTTGCTGGGCGCCGAGCGGGTGGCCCTCAATTTCGTCCAGCGCCTTTCCGGCATCGCCTCGCTCACCGCCCGGTTCGTCGAGGCGGTCCGCGGCACGCGGGCGCAAATCCTGGATACGCGCAAGACCACCCCGGGCTGGCGGCGCCTCGAAAAATACGCCGTCACCTGCGGCGGCGGGCGCAACCATCGGCTCGGCCTCTACGACATGGTCCTCATCAAGGACAACCACCTGGCCGCGCTCCGGCACGAGCTGCCCAACCCGATCGCCGCCGCCGTGCAGCGCGCCCGCTCGGCCTACCCTCAACTCAAGATCGAAGTCGAGGCCGACACGCTCGAACAGGTGGACCAGGCGCTGGAGGCGGGCGCCGACTTCATCCTGCTCGACAACATGGAGCCCGTCCAGTTGGGCCAGGCCGTCCGCAAATGCGCCGGACGCGTGCTCACCGAGGCCAGCGGCGGCATTCACCTCGAGACAGTTCGCGCCATTGCCGAGGCCGGCGTGGACTTCATCTCGGTCGGCGCGCTGACACATTCGGCGCGGGCGGTGGACATCGGGCTGGATTTTTTGCCTGAGCCATGAATCTTGACGTGCAGATCCTCAAGGCCCTGCGCGGGGCCGGGAGCGGCTCGATCTCGGGGGCGGCGCTCTCCCAGGACCTGGGCGTGAGCCGCGCCGCGATTTGGGCCCGCATCGAGGAACTCCGTTCCCTGGGCTACGACATCGAGGCCAGCCCCCACCACGGCTACCGTTTGCTGGGCGCCCCGGACCTGCTGCACGCCGACGACCTGGTCTCCTGCCTGGGCGCGACGCGCGTAATCGGACGCGACATCCGCGTCTTCCAGTCCACCACCTCGACCAACGACGTGGTCGAGAAGCTCGCCCGCGACGGCGTCAAAGAGGGCGTGGTGGTCTTTGCGGAATCGCAGAGCCGGGGCCGGGGGCGCCTGGGACGCAAGTGGCTCTCGCCGGCCCGGAAGGGACTCTGGCTCTCGGTCCTGCTCCGGCCCAACCTGCGCCCGCTGGACGCCACCCGCCTCACGGTGGCCTCAGCCACGGCCCTGCGGCGCGCCATCCAGTCCGTGACCGGCATCGAACCCGAAATCAAGTGGCCCAACGACATCCTGGTTCACGGCCGGAAAGCCGCCGGCATCCTGACCGAACTGAACGCCGAGCTGGACCGCATCAAATACGTCATTCTGGGCATCGGCGTGGATGTGAACATGAGCGCCTCGGATTTCCCCGCCGAACTGCGGGGCCAGGCAACTTCCCTGAAGGCCGAGCTGGGCAAACCGCTGGCTCGTTCCCACCTTGCTGTGGCCATCCTCCGCGAGCTGGACGAGGATTACGCGCGCGTCACTGCCGGGCGTTTTTCCGATGTCGCGGACGAATGGGAGAAACACTGCACGACCATAGGCCGCAACGTCTCCATTCGTGTGGGCGAGCGGCAGATCCGCGGCCGCGCCGAAGCATTGGGCGAAGACGGCGCCCTGCTCCTGCGCACCGAACACGGCCACCTCGAACGCATCATCGGAGGGGACGTGACCCTGGAGAAATGATGATTCTGCTTCTTGACATCGGCAACACCAACACGCACCTCGGGTTGGCCAACTCGATGCGCGTTGTCAGACAGGCCAACATCCCGACGGCCGCGTGGCTGGACGGGAGCGCCGAGGCCCGAGTGGCGGCCTTTGCGGGGCGGACGCGGCTCCAGGCGGCGGCCTTCTGCAGCGTCGTGCCGGGGGTGACGCCATGCATCCGCCGCGCGGCCGAACGGCGCTGGCGCGTGCCTTGCCTGGAACTGACCGCCAGGACCGTGCTCGGCATCGGCCTCGATTATCCCAAGCCGCAGACCATCGGCGCGGACCGCCTCGCCAACGCCGTTGCTGCCAGGCACATCTTCGGCGCACCGGCGGTGGTCGTGGATTTCGGCACCGCCGTGACCTTCGACGTGGTGGATCGGGCCGGCAATTATGTCGGCGGCATCATCGCCCCGGGCCTGGCGGCCATGACCGATTACCTGCACGAGAAGACGGCCCTCCTGCCGCGAATCCGCATCCGCGAGATCAGCGGCGCCATTGGCAAAAGCACCGAGCAGGCCATGCTCGTCGGCGCCGTGCACGGCTATCGCGGCCTGGTTCGCGAGTTGATCCACGAGTTGAAACGCGAACTCCAGGCCCGCCGTCTCCCGGTCATCGCCACCGGCGGCTACGCCCAACTCATCGCCGGCAAATTGCCCGAGATCACCGCAATCGAGCCCCTGTTGACGCTCGAGGGCCTGCGGTTGGTTTGGCAGGCCTCCTCAGGGCCTTCGGCCCTCTCCATTTCCCTCAATCCAGCGTGTACCGGCGCATCCTTGTGAGCTGGAGGAAGGCGCGGGCGAGGAACAAGGGATTGTTTTTGAGGTAGCGTTTCCAGAGCCGGCGGGGCTCGCAGCCGAGGCGGAAGAGCCACTCCAGGCCGCCCCGCTGCATCCAGCGCGGGGCCTGCCGCGCTCGGCCGGAGTGGAAATCGAAGGCCGCGCCCACGCCCAGGAACAGAGTGGCCTGGAGCCGTTGCCAATGCTGGGCCATGAACTTCTCCTGCTTGGGCGTGCTGAGCCCCACCCAGAAAATGTCCGGCCGCAGGGCATTGACCCGGCGTTCGAGGTCTTGCTCTTCGACCTGGGTGAGCGGCCGGAACGGCGGGGTGCAGGTCCCGATGATCCGGAGCCCCGGGAACCGCCCTTCCAGGCGGACCTTGAGGTCCTCGGCCACGCCGGGCGCGCCGCCATAGAGGAAGTGAGTCAGGCCTAGAGAGCGGGCATATTCACAGACCCGCAACATCAGGTCTGGGCCATAAACCCTCCGGATGTCGCGGAAGCCCTGCAGCCGCCCCATCCAGACCATGGGCATCCCGTCCGGGGTGTTGAGGAAGGCGCCGTTGAGGATACTGCGAAAGGCCGGGTCGTTCCGCGCCTCGGTGACTCCATGCACGCCCGTGACGCAGATATAACCTCGAGTCCGCTGTTGGAGGGCCTGGCCGATGGCCGCGACTGCCGAATCCAGGTTGATCGCGCTGATACCCACACCCAGAACGTTCACGCGCGCCGGGGGGCCTACTGCTGTAACAGAGGTCTGGGTGCGGGGAATCATGTGCTCCGCCCGTGTCGCGTAGCGACACTGTGAAGGTAGCCGTGGACTTCCAGTCCACGGTGTTCAGGCGATGAGATTGCGGCGCGTCGCGCAGCGGCGCCTGATTGTGCTTCAGGCGTCGCTACGCGACGCGGGTGACCGTCGCTCGGCAGATCATGGACTAAAGGTCCACGGCTACCTTCGAGGACCGCTACGCGGTGCGAGGCATTCCTGGCACGCTCAATTCCCGGCCGATTTGTCATCGCCAAACCGTTGAGACACGAGCATCATGTTCAAAACCGAGTGCGGGATCAATCCTGCTCGAGGGTTGCTTGAATGAAGCTGTTGGTATTTGCGCACACGCCGCCGCCGCTCCATGGGCAGAGCTACATGGTGCAGCTCATGCTGGCGGGCTTCGGCGGCGACTGTCGGGCGCCGCGGCGGCGTTCCACCCGCCGCCCGGATGGCCCGCAGCAGGGCGACGTCGCGACCGCCCCCGGCCAGAGGCTGCTGGGCATCCGGTGCTACCACGTCAACGCGCGCCTCTCCCAGAAATTGGAGGACATCGGCGATTTCCGCGTGGGCAAGTTCCTCCTGCTGCTCGGGTACTGTGCGCAGGCCATCTGGTGCCGCTTTCGCTACGGGGTGAGCACACTCTATTACATCCCCGCGCCGGGCAAACGTTCGGCGCTGTATCGGGACTGGCTGGTGATGCTGCTGTGCCGGCCGTTCTTCCGGCGCATCATCCTCCATTGGCACGCCGCCGGGCTGGCCAAGTGGCTCGAGACAGTCGTCCAGCTCCGCTCCCGCTCGATGACTTACCGGCTGATGAAACAGGTGGACCTGAGCATCGTGCTCTCGAAATTCAACCAGGCCGATGCCGAGAAGCTCTTTGCGCGCCGCATCGTGGTCGTCAACAACGGCATCCCCGACCCGTGCCCGGGCTTCGCCACGGAGGTGCTGCCGCGCCACAAGGCCCGGCTGGCGGCCCGGCAGAAGCTCTTGTCCGGGGCGCAGCTTTGCCCGGCTGACCTCGAATCGAGCGGCGGCGACCCGCATCTGTTCGAGGTGCTTTACCTGGCCCATTGCACGCGTGAGAAGGGCCTCTTCGACACGATCGAGGCGGTCGCCCTGGCCAACCGCGCGCTGGCCCAGGCCGATTCGCCGATCCTGATCCACTTGACTGTGGCCGGCGATTTCATGAACCTGGCCGAACGCGAGGAATTCCAGAAACGCCTGGCCCAGCCCAACCTGCGCCTGCCCCAGACCCGCCACTTTGGAATCCCCAATCCTGCGGAACTGGCCTCGTGCGTGAGCTACGCCGGTTTCGTCTATGGCCCGGCCAAAGAGCGCGTCCTGGCCCAAAGCGATTGTTTCTGCTTTCCCACCTATTATTACGCCGAGAGCTTCGGGCTGGTCCTGGTCGAGGCCATGGCCTTTGGCCTGCCGGTCATCACCACCCGCTGGCGCTCGATCCCCGAACTCCTGCCCCACGATTACCCGGGGTTCGTCAACATCCGCGCCCCCGGCCAAATCGCCCAGCGCCTCCAGGCCGCGCTCACCGACGCCACCGGCGTGGGCCTCCGCGACATCTTCCTGGGCAACTTCACCCTCGAACACCACCTGGCCGGCCTGGCCAACGCCATCCGCAGCACGGAAAGCTGACCCGAGATTACCTGCAGGCCAGAGAGATGGCCTTGGGACTGGCCAACTGCCGCTTGGCGACAGTGTTTGTCGAGTTGGCCTTTGACTTGGACTTCGTCTGCTCCGCCTTGCCCTTCGAGCAGCAGGAGGCCTGTTCGCTCATGCCCTTGGCGCCCTGGCAGCAGCCCATGCTGCACGCGTTGGGGTCCCCAGCCTGGGCCGCGACCGCAAAGGCAAACAACATCACCGACAGCAGAAGTGTCTTCATGGTTTTCTAATACCATACCCTCATCTCGATCTCAAGTCCGACGGGCATGATTTTCCGTGTAACTGTTCAGGTGTGGGGCAGACCTCTGGTCTGCCGGTTCACGGAGCCTCCGGCTCCGTGTCCCTTGCGGTTGCGAGGCTCGGGGCCGGAGGCCCCTCCAACCGGCAGACCGGAGGTCTGCCCCACGCGTCCCCACCTGAACGGTTGCCTTTTCCGGTTGCCCTGGAGCGCGCTTTTGACATTCTCCCTGGAACGGTTGCTGCTGTAGAATCGCTTGTTCGGTGATGACGCATGTTTGACGCGAATTTCCTTCTCGCCTCGCTGTTCTGGGGATCGGTCGGGTTGGGCTATTTCATTTATGGCAAGAAGCAGGGTTCGTGGCTCCCCATGGTGGGCGGGGTCCTGATGATGGCCTTTTCCTACTTTATCGGCTCGGCCCTCCTGATGTCACTGCTCTGCGGCGGAATAATGGCCGCGGTCTATTATCTGCTTCGGGAAGGCTATTGATTACGGGAAGCCGCTGACAGGGGCCAAGAATACCTCCGGGGAGTTGGTGCATGCCGGGCCGTATTTCATCCTCGCCCGCGAAAAGCAGGCCCGCCAACTGCCGGACGGAAAATGGTCCCGGGCTTGCCTCTTCGTTGGCGCATCGGTTCAAGAGGCGGTAACAAGCGACGGCGATTTTGACTCATGGGAAAAGGAATGGGTGCAACGAGCAGCCCAACAGCCCGGCCCGCCGAGTTCCCAGTGAGATTTTTTGCCCTCGGTTCAAGTGCGATCAAGTCAGCGAGCGGTAGGTCTGGCCAAATCCCAGGCGCCCGGATTGATCGCCCCGTTGGCGCGCAATCTCCGGATGGCCCGCACGGGCCGAAAGGGCTTCCCGGCCTTGTTCAGGCGGCTGGCGTCCCGCATTCCGCCCCTGAGCAGGTTCTCCTGGACGCGGTTCGTGAGCAACCAAAGGTTGTTGCGGCCATCTTCGTGGTGCCTGGCGCAAGTGGTGGCGAAGGCCGGGTTGCAAATAGCCCGCTGATTTGGTATTTTCCGAACATGCCGGTTGAGACCAGACATCGTTTCAGTGTGAAAGAGTATTACCGCATGGCGGAAACCGGCGTATTGAAGCCGGACGCGCGCGTGGAACTTCTCGATGGAGAAATCATTGATATGTCGCCGATTGGCCCTTTTCATGGAGGCGTAGTCAATTATCTGATTGAGGTTTTCACGGCTGCGCACCGGGGCCGGTGGGTGACCGCGGTTCAGAACCCGGTGCATTTGAGTGATCATTCCGAACCGCAGCCGGATTTGCTGTTGCTCAAGCCGTCTTCGCATTTCTACCGGAAACGCCATCCGCAACCCGAGGATGTTTATCTGCTCATCGAGGTCTCTGACACGTCCCTCACGACGGACCGCGACGAGAAACTTCCCGCCTACGGTCGTGCGGGAATTGTCGAAGTGTGGATTGTGAACCTCAACGAGGAAACCGTTGAAGTCTATCGCGAACCGCACTTCACGGGCTACGGATCAAGAACCATTTTGCGCGCCGGCGAAATGGCCGCGCCCCAAGCTTTCCCCAACGCGGCCGTGGACGTGGCTGAATTGCTGAAACACTGAAACTTTACCGGGTACGGCCTCAGAACCAACGGATCCAGATTGCCTTCCCCCGGCACGCAGGGACCCGAATGATGGCTGTTCAGAACATTACTTTGAAGTCCATGCTGTTGCCCAAGACTCAAGCAGGTCTTCAGCTTCCTCGTGGGTCTTGGTGCGGCCAGCAGCAACATCGGCGCGTCCGCGCCGGACCGCTGCCATGATGCGTAATTCCTCGGTAATCTCCTCGAGAGAGGCGTTCTCTGGCAGCCTCTGAAGGGCGTCAACCACGGCCTGTTTGTCCGTCATGGAAAAAAAGTACTCCTTCGCGCGGCTCGATGCAAGCTTGCGTCCATCGGCCCCTCGGCCGACCGCCAGACGGGATGAGGCCCTCGGGCTGATCATGGCGCCAACACATCGGCAGGAGGGCTGTCCCGGTCGAGAGGCTTGACTCGAATCCGAAAAGGCGGGAAATTACTGCCATGAAGACCTTGACGGTTGATGACAGCAAGCGGATTCGCATCCCGGACGCTGAACCGAGGCAGGTGTTTGGTTATACGCATCACGGGGATGGCAGCATTACCTTGGTGCCCATCAAGGCAGAACGGAAGGCGATGTTTCCCCGCGGGAGCCTGCTCAAATACATGACCCCGGAGCGGGACGCCGAGCAACTGGCTATCCTGTCGGCCTGTGTCCAGGGACCGGAATGAAGGACCAGTTCGACGTTTGGCGCTTCAATTTCCCAGACAAGGGGGGCGAGCACCCGGTAGTTTTGATTTCGCACCCGGACATCTGCGCCCGGGCTGCGGTGGTTAAATGGTCTGGAAAGCTGGCCGCGTGGCTGAAGGTGGCGGGTCGCTGAACCATTTGATCCGATAGGAGGATCACCCGGCTCAATTCCTCCCCTCCAAGATGTTCTCGATCTTTGCCGGCCTTCGGGAGGGCGCCAGCAACGGCTGGTCCGAGGGCGCGTAAAACCCGCGGCCTCGGGGATGCCAGAACCAGAGGCTGCCGTCGGCCGCCAGGGTAACAGCCCCTGCCCAGTAGTTGCCAACTGCGACCCAATCACGGCGCGAGCCAAGCTGCGTGGGCGGCCCTGACAGCAATCGAGACAATTCGTCGAGCACCCTCGAAAACTCCCACGTCCAGATCGAGCCATCGGCCTTGAGCGCCACTATAATCTCATGGCCGCCGCCGACCGCGCACCAATCCGTGTCCTTCCCGACTTGCGCCAATTTGGGGGAGTAAGCCGAGTCTGGCCCAGGCTTGGCCGGCGGCCCCAGCTTCCAACCCCAAAGGGTGCCATCCTCCCGGACACCCGCCTCAAGACTCCTGAATCGCGCCAAGCTCTGCCATCGGAGGTTATCCAGGCCCCGCATTCGCTCGATCACTGTCCCCGGCTCCCCTTCGGCAGCACCGGTGCGGGGAGGTTGGCTTGTATGATGGAGCCACCAGGCGCTCCCGTCAGCCTTCCACAGATAAATCAAACCCTCATTCGACAGGATCTTCGCCCAGTCCGATTCCGTCCCCAACCGGCGCGGCTGGAAGGAACGAAACCCGGGCCATTCCGCTCTGCCACTCCAGGAGTTCGTGCCCCAACTCCAGAGCGTCCCGTCCTTCTTCAGGAGCGTCGCCGCCTCGGTGTAGTCCCGGGCGACGCCCTGCCAGTCTGTTTGGGCGCCAAACCGCACCAGGGGAGCCGGGTCTTCCACGGCGAAGGGCGCGTCTTCGCGCCAGCGCCGCGGCTTTTCGGAGACCCACAGCAAGCCGTCGGACCGGATGCCAATCGTCTCCTTGTAGTTCGCCGCCGCGTCCACCCAATTGGTGCCCGCGACAAAATGATTGCCGCTGAGGCTGGTCCATTTCCCTCCCACGCAGATCCCGCCGTCCCCGTAAAGAACCATAATTGGCCGGCCTGGGTAATAGGCCACTTGGTCCACCCAGAGCCGCCCGTCGGACATCACAGCCAAGAGCGCTGAACCGCCGTAGGAGCTAAAGTGCACTGCGTTGGGTCCGGCTATCTTCGCGGGGCCATGCGCGGCTTCCAACGGCGTCACCCACTCCCAGGCACGGTTGTATAGCAGCGAGGTCGCCCCGGCAATAAACACGAGCGAACCGGCCAGGGCGAGGAGGTTCTGACGCCATAGGCCGCCACCCCCGGAAACGGACTTGAAGTTGCGCCATGCCAGCCAAAGGAAACAACCCACCAGCGTCGGCAAGCCCACATAGTGCGCCAGGCTGCTCCCCCACAGCAGGACCCCGAAGACCTCGAGCGGCCTGGAAGCCACTGTGATGGCCATCCAAAGCCCGAGGCTGGCCGCCACAGCCACTGCCATGGCTTGCACGATATGGCGCGAGGCCGTTGAGGCGTAAAAGCCGATGAGGGCGAGTGCCAGAAAGACCCCGCTCAAAGGGAAGAGCACCGGCAGGTTCTCGATGGATGGTTTCGGACCGCCGATTATCGTGCCCACCCCAAAAGAGGCCCCGATGCTCTCCGCCGTCCAAAGCAAAGCGGCGCTGAGCAGCCCGCCCAGGACCAGCGCAAAAAGCAGCTTGATGCCAAATTGGAGGCGGGTCGAGACCGGCTGGCACATCATCGAGTCCATGGTGCCCAGCTTGCGCTCCTCGGCCACGCTCGCGCTGGCCAGGACCAGGGGCACAATAAGCCAAATCGCGCCGAACATCTCGAGGGCCGCGCGGACGTTGTCCCCGAGGGCCTGCGCCCCGGCCTTGCGGATGGCCACCACCCCGAGGTGGAGGAGGAACAGCAAGGCCATGCCCGCCAACCCCACCTGGTGCAGTTGCAGTTCCTTCCACAGCAGGGCCCTGAGCGAACGCCGCGCACGCACACCGGTGGTGGACGCGGCCGCGCTCCTCCGCCAGCCGGTCAGAGCCACCAGGCCGCCGGTCCAGCCGGTCTCCTGCGCCCGGTGGAATTGCCACCACGCCAGCCAGAAACCGCCCGCTGAATAGGCGAGCAGCGCCGCGTAGGTCACCATCACCGGGGTCCGCGCGCTTGTTGTCAGCACCACGATCGCCCCGGGCACCAGCAGCGTAAACCAGAACGCCGCCGCCACCTGGCGGAACAACAACGTCGTCCATAGCCCTCCCGCGAGGGCGACCGCCACGCTCACCCCGCCGACCGCCAGCGTCTCCCCCAGGCCGGAGCGACCCCTGCCCAGCGGGACAGCCGCAGCCCAGGACAGACACCAGGCCGCCAGCAGGCTGGCCATCGCGCCCGCCAGCACTCCGACCTTCGCCCGCCAAATCCGGGCGCGCTCCAGCGGCTGGACCAGGATCAGCGAAAACGTGTTCATCCCGAACTCGCGCCCAAAGGAGGACAGGGCAAGCATCGCCGCCCCAAACCAGAAGAAAACCACCGCCCCGTCCGAGGCCGTGCTCTCCGGGTTGGGGAACAACCAGATGGGCGCCACCGCCAACACCAGCGCCATCGCGTAAGCGGGCAACACCAACCGGACTTCTTTGCTCACCAGCGCGCTCATAGCCGTGCCTTGGAAAGAGTCCCCGCCGCCACAAAAATCTCCTCCAGCGTCAGCGAATCGCAGCGCAACTCGTCGGGCCGCCGCGCCTGGAGCCTTTCCACCAACTGCCGGCTGTTTCCATCGGCCAGGACCTCCACCTCGCGGCCCGACCACCGCACGCTCAGCGCCCCGGCCAGGTCCAGGCCCGCCGGTTCCTGGGGAAACACGGCGCGGATTCGCCGGAACCGTTCCCGCGCGTCCTCGGCCGGCAGCGTCAGCAGCTCGCGGCCCTGCTCGATGATGGTAAACTCATCAATCAATCCCTCGAACTCGCCGATCAGGTGCGTCGAAACAAAGACGGTCCGGTGCTCCGGCTCGGCCGCGTGGTAGGCCCCGATTACCGTCTGGATAAACTCCCGCCGCACAATCGGGTCCAGCCCGGACGTTGGCTCGTCCAGGACCAGCAGTTCCGGCTCCGGGCACACGGCGCCGATGAGCGCCAGTTGCGTCTTCTGCCCTTTGGAGAGCTCGCTGGACTTGCGCGCCGGATCGAGCTGGAACCGCTTCAGCAAATCCGCCTCCAGGTCTCGATTCCACCGCCGGCGGAACGAGGCCAGGAATCCCAAGGTCTGGTTCACCGTCATCCAGGGATAGAACGCCACGGCATCGGGCACATAAGAGAGCCGCGATTTGACCGCCACCTCGCTCTTCCGCGGGTCCAGGCCGAAGACGCGCACGCTCCCCGAACCCGGCTGCAGGAGATTGAGCAGGCACTTGATCGTCGTCGTCTTGCCCGCCCCGTTGCGTCCGAAGAACCCGTAGCAGCGCCCGGCGCGGACCTTCAAGCTCAGGCCGTTGACGGCCTCCACTTTGCCGTAGCAGCGGCTTAGATTGGTGATCTCGATGACTGGAGCTTCAGTTTGCATAGCGTTTTCTCTTGGTTCAGTTGCCGTCCTTGGCGGTCCCGGACTTGCGTTCGAAATAGTCGAGCCGTTCCTCGACCAAGCCGAGGAATTTCTGCCGGCCCACCTGCAGGTGATGCGCCATCACGACCGCCTGGTCGATCTCCGTCCGCAGCAGGCGTTGCCGGACATCCTCCGTGAACGGCGAGTTGTTTTTCCTGAGAAAGAAACCTTTGCCGGGAATGGTCTCGATGATGCCCTGGCCTTCCAACTCGGCATAGGCCTTGGCGATCGTGTTCCGGTTGATGCGCAACTCCTCCGCCAGGGGGCGCAGGGACGGGAGCGGTTCGCCCGGCCGCAACCGGCCGGAAGCGGCGGCGTATCGGATCTGGTCGGCCAGTTGGATATAGACCGGCTTGCCGGCCTGGAAATCGACTTGAAAGATCATAACTGTTCAACTGTTATACAACACTATGACAGTTCTGCCCGCCGGTCAAGACATTTTTTTCGGCAAATGTTCAGGTGGGCACGCGTGGGGCAGACCTCCGGTCTGCCGGTTGCAGGGGCCTCTGGCCCCCAGCCTCGCGACTGCGAGGGAAACGGAGCCGGAGGCTCCATGAACCGGCAGACCAGAGGTCTGCCCCACACCTGAAGAGTTACTTTTTTCGTACCTCTCCTGTTCGCTTTTGGCATGCTGCGGGAACTGAATAGTAAACGTGTTATGGATGACCGGCAGTTGCTGCAGGAATATGTCCAGAGCCAGTCGCAGGAGGCCTTCCGCGAACTGGTGGCCCGGCATCTGCCCATGGTTTATTCCACCGCGCGGCGGATGGTGCATGATGAGCATCTGGCCGAGGACGTTGCCCAGAACGTGTTTGCCACCCTGGTCCAAAAAGCCGGCGCGCTCGGCACTTCCCCCATTGTCGGCGGCTGGCTCTATCACACCACCCGTCACCTGGCGATGCACGCCGTGCGCGGCGAACAGCGCCGCCGCCAACGCGAACAGGCCGCCGTTGCCATGCAACCCCTGCAAACGACCGACGATACCAGCCGCATCCTCGAGCACCTGGAGCCGGCGATGACCGAACTCGACGAAGTCGAGCGCGATGCCCTGGTCCTGCGCTATTTCGAGGACCGCAGCCTCCGCGAGGTCGGCCAGGAACTGGGCATCAGCGAAGACGCCGCCCGGATGCGGGTCAACCGCGCCCTGGAGAAGCTGCGGACCGTGTTTGCCGCCCAGGGCATTACTGTCACCTCCGTCCTGCTGGCAACCGCTCTGGCCGCCAGCACCACCACTGCTGTCCCAGCCGGGCTCTCCGCGGCCATCATGGCCACTACCCTGGCGGGCACCGCGGCGGCGGCTACCACAGCAACCCACGCAATCCTCACGAGTATGTTCAGCGCAAAAACGATCATCGCGGCCGTCGGCGCAGCCTTCCTGGCCGGGACAGTCACTTACCTGGTCCAGCAGCGCCAGATCGAGGGCCTGAAGACCGACAACCAGAACCTCATCGCACAGCGCCAGCAGTCAGCCGCAGAGCTCAGAGTGGCTTCGCGGGCCACCCAAGCCGCGAAGGAGGACCTGGCCCGCCTGCAGAAGGACAATGCCGAGTTGCTTCGTCTGCGCAACGAGGTCGGCCAATTGCGCCGGGAACGCGACGCCGCACAGCAGCGCGCCAACCAGGCGGCCGCGCCCCCCGTTGGTTCCGGACAATCCCCGGCCAATCCAGGCCGATACATATCCAAAGACCAACTTGCCTTCGCGGGTTACGCCACGCCCGAGGCAGCGCTGGAGTCGCAGTTCTGGGCGCTGGCAACCGGCAACTATGAGCAGGCCGTCGCCAGTTACAGCCCCGAGCTGCATGAGCATGAACTGAACGACCCCCGCTCGCGCGAGCGGTTCGAGCACGACCAGAGCGAAAAGGGCACCCTTTTGAAAGGAATGCAAGTGGTCGCCCGGAAGACCTTGGCGGAGGACAGGGTCGAGTTGAGGGTAAAAATTGACATAGACCCTGCGCTAGCCGGGGGCCGGGGGCCGGTGTTCATCATTCAGCCGGCGGTTAGGGTCGGCAACGATTGGAAGCTGGGTTCAGCTCGAGGTTACGACGATAAATGGGATCCAGATGGACAGGCTCAGTCGCCGGCGCAATAATCTCCAAACTCTGACTTTTTCACTCCGCCGAGGCATTGCTTTGCGGACGCGCCAATTCCAAGGTTCCGAGGTCAAGCGCTTCAGCGCTTTGGCCCTCGGGGACGACGACCTCACGGACGAGGGAAGCGAGAACGGGAGTGGGATCGGAGATGTCGTGCGGAGAGACTGAGTTTGCCTTGGAATCACGCACCTCGATACGCAGCTCATAGGTCCCGGCGGGCAGGTCCGACAGGCGAAACGAACCATCAGCGTCACAGATCGTGCCAAAGTGCCGCTGCGCCTGGATGGCCTGGAAGAAACGCTCGTCGGCGGCGATATATGCCTGGACGGATGAAAAGTCCTGGAGCCTTGGCCTCGGCCCGGTTCGCCGCCGGTTTTCGATTTCAGCGTGATCGCCACGCTTCGCCAGTCAATGCCCGCTGCCCCGGGCAGGACGGCTGTTCCGGCCAGCGACCGGCCTGCGCCGCCCAGGACCACCTCGGCCACTTCTCCAGCCGTGATTGATGCCCGGGTCTCATGCGTCACAAAGAAGGAGTGGGACACCTTTTGTTGACGGAAGATTTCGCATTGGCCGGGCGGCACTTTGTCGAAGGAGAATTTCCCCTCGGCATCCGTGGTCGCTTCGAGCCGCCAGTTCAGGAAGCTAAAGTGGCGTCCGGCATCGGAATAGCGCATCACCTGGTTGCAGGCCTCGACGTGCTCGTTGGCGCCGGGCCGGGACTCGAGCATCAGCTTGCCTTCCAGGCGCCCCCAGGGTTGCAGCCTCACCGTGCCTGACGCCGCGAGTTGAGCCAGGCTGGCCTCGGCGTAGCCCTGGTCGTGAACGATAATGAGTCCCTGGGGATCGATGGCGGGAGCCAGCGAGAATCTCCCCGTGCCGTCGGTTTGCGTCCGGTAGGTAGTCGTGTTGAGGCCTGTTTGAACATGGGCGGGACCACCCAGGGTCACTCCCGCAAAAGAGGTGCATAAAAGCACCGTCGCGTTAGCGGCGGGTTCGCCGCTCGGAAGGAGCACCAGGCCGGAGGGACCGGCGCCTTTGCGCAGCTCGAATCGCAACGCCTGATTGCCGTCCCTTCTTAGCAGACTCGCCGACGCCGCGGGCAGATAACCTTCTTTCTCAATCTGGATCTGGTAACCGGGGTGGCTCGATTTCGAAGGAATTGACAGGGCGAAGTCCCCGTCTTTGCCCGCCGTGTAAAAGGCCGGCGGGAAGGCCCATTCGGGCTCAAGCTCGGCCACGAATACCTTAAAGGCATCCAGCGGCAGGCTGTTCTCGGCGTTGACCACGGTTCCGGTGATTTTAATCGTGTCCTTGTCCGGTTGGTAGCGCGTCAGCTTGATTTCGTGCTCCGAGCCATCGGCCTGGAGCGTCAGGGCGTAAGCCCGGTTAAAGCCTTCGGCCAGGACAGAGTAGAGCAGCGGCTCCGGGGGAGCGGAATCCCACGCGAACCGGCCGCCGGCATCGGTGTTCGTGGACCATCTGATTTTGTTGACGGCCCTCCGGGTGGTCTCCACGAAGGCGTTGGTAACGGGTGCGCCGGCCTCATCCACCACACGGCCGCGCAGGAGTTGGCCGGGACCGAGTTGGAACCGGAGCGCGGACTCGTTGGTGGCGATCTGGAGGGTCCGCACTGCCGGCGCAAATCCTTGCGCCTGAACTGCCAGCACCAACTCGCCTGCCTTCGCGTTCCTGAATTCGAACGCTCCTGAAGCATCCGTGGTCCTGGAACGCTCATTTTCCTGGTTCAGACGCACCTGGCGGACCGTCGCGCCTTCAATGGGCTGGGCGTTCGAGTCCTGGACGAGGCCCGCGACGGAGAAGCCGGCCGGCAGGGTGATGACGAGCTTGCCGGCATCTGGGGCGGCCGGCCGGACTTGGAGATTTGTCTCGGCATAGTCCTGATGGGTTATGAGCAGGGAAATCTGCTCGAAGCTCTCGGGAATCAGGTTGCAGGACCAGTGGCCGCTGGCGTCCGTTTTCGCGGGTGTGTCGGGACCAAACTGGATGTTTTCTGCCAATGACATATCGTTGCCGGGGCCCTCGAATTGGATCTCCGCGCCGGCGACAGGTTGGCCGGCTTCGTCCAGAACCAGTCCGGCGATGGTGGTGCCGCGTTCGAGCTGCATCGTGTATTCGGAAGGCATCGGGCGCCGGAAGCCCCAACTGGTGACTTTCGGGACGTGGCCGTCCGCCGTGACGAACAGATTCAGCGCGCAGTAAGGTGCTTGCGGGATGTCCACTCCCAGCCGTCCGCTGGCATCTGTGGCGGCCTTCACGGTCTTCCCGCGCCCGTCGGCGAGCAAGTAAAAGAGGTGCAGTTTCGCCCCCGGCAGCGGGGCACCGGTCTCGGCTTCCACAAGCTGCAAGGCCATTTGTGGCGGGGTAAGGGGATTTGTGGGCGAGCCGGCCGGGACAACCGAATCCGCCTGCGCTGAGCTGTTGGCGTCGGAGGCGGCGGCAGGCGAAACGGCAGGTTCGATCGGCGCCGGCGTTGGCGAAGAATTCACGCGAATGGAGTGGAAGGTGACGACGAGGGCGGCCGCGAGGACGGCCAATCCGCCGAGGACAGCGGTTTTGGTTTTGGCCAGCGCCAGGAGTTTCGCGAGGATGAAGGCCGCCGACCCCTTGGCAGCCGCCGTCGCCAGGGCGCCGGTTGCGACGCTCGCCGCGAGGGCCGAGGGCGCGCTCACCACGGCGGCGGCCACGAGCACGGCGGCCAGCGTGGCCTTGGTCGAGTGGATGCCGCGTCGCGAGAGCAACCGGTTCAGCTTTTCCAGAGAACGCTCGACTCGCATGTTTGCCGCATTCTCCGTCAGCCCGAGGGCGGTCCCCACCTCCTTGAGACTGCGTCCCTCGAAAAACCGCATCACCACCGCCGTGCGATCCTCCTGGTCGAGTTCGTGCATGACGTTATCGAGCACCGGTCTGATTTCTTGCCACAATTGATCGGCCGGGTCCGGCCCCAGTAATTCGTTCATGGTAAAAGCCTCCTGTTCTCTACGTTGGCGTCGATCCTCGGCCCGGCGCAAGTTCGCAGTCATCCGGCGCACGCAGGTATAGAGCCATCCCGAGAGGGCCGGGTGGGATACAAGCTTGAGAGCGCGGCCCGCCAGTTCGGCAAAAACTGCCTGGGTAATGTCTTCCGCGAAGGACACGTTCCCCCGCGCCTCGCGCAGCGCGGCCGAATGCACCAGGTTGATGTGCCGTTCAACCAGTTCCCGGAAGGCCCCCTCGGAGCCGTTATGGGCGTATTCCGCCAGCAATTGGTTATCGGTATTCATCTTCGTTCATAAAAGTAATGTGCGCCGAACGCGAAAATCACACGAATATGATTACCGGCCGTTCCGTAACGGCTCCAAGCCCTCCTGCTGAATCTGGAGATCACGACCCAGGTGAACGATGCAATCGTCCAAACCAGGGAACACTGTCCAAGGGTAAGGGCCTGATGATCAGGGCGACCCCTTCGAATCCCGGAGGATTGCCTCCACGTCCTCGACTCCTGCGTTGGGCAGGCTTTCCGGGACCTTTTCTGCCTTCAAATCCTGG
Source organism: uncultured bacterium (assembly GCA_963749495.1). GTDB lineage: Bacteria > Verrucomicrobiota > Verrucomicrobiia > Limisphaerales > UBA8199 > CAVQND01. The sequence continues at coordinate 83,359 of CAVVMW010000030.1, read as the reverse complement.
AGTCTTGGCTCCACGTCCTCGACGGGGAAGCCCTCGGAGATCACCCGATTGACAAGATGAGAAACCCCTGCCTGATCCCAGCCCTGGCCGCGGGTCCCGCAGGCAGGACCAAGCCGACGCTTGGTCCCCTTCCCCCATCGGCCTGAAGCACCATCCCCACTCCCACGATCTCCTCGCTCTGCGCCGCTGCTGCGAGCGCCAGGGCGCCCATGATGAATGTCGTCTTTGCCTTCATAAACTCTCGTTGGTTCGCGCCAGATGAGATACCGCCGACGTGATGCGAAGCTGTTTCCGCATGGCCGCAGTATGCTCAATCAGGCCAGCGTGGCAAACCCGTAATCGCAGAGCGCCTACTGCTTCGGAGCGGATTTCGTTGCCGGGTCGCCTTTGGTGGTCAGCAGGCGCTTGAGCTCTTGCTCCAGATCGTGGAGGGCCGCCTTCAATTGTCCGAGCGCCAGGTCCAGGTGCGGCGCAATCCGCTCCCAGACCGGCTCGACTTCAGAAGAGGTGAGTTCATTCAGAAGATTACCCGCAACCGCCAAAATTGGACAGGCAAAGAGCGTTTTCCCTCGCCACGGACGCTTGCACCCCGGGGCACGGGGGATAAACTGCCGCAGGTTACCCGGCAGGAAACCTGTGAGATCGATGAAGATACATTGGGGTATTGGCTGTTGGCTGGGCTTCCTGGTTCTTGTGGCCCTCGCAATTGTAATTGTATCGGCCAATCGCCCGCCCGTTCCCCTCCTTTGGAAGGTCCCGGCTCGGTCCAGCATGGGCCGTGACCTGGCCCTGGGCCAGGACGGAACCCTCTACCAGAAGGGCTTTGGCGTCCTTCGCGCATTCGATGCGGCCGGGAAACGGCTCTGGTCTTCACCCGACGGCATCTGGATCGACTCCGCACCGGTGATCGGACAAGACGGCACCATCTACGTGCGCGAGGCCACGACGCGGTTCACCGACATCATCGGCGGAACCAACTCGGGCCTTCTGGCCCTGCGTCCGGACGGGTCAGTGAAGTGGCGGTTCCCAATGAAGGGCATCGCGACCAGCCCGTTTGACATCGCGTTCGCGCTGGATCGCCGCGATACGGTCTATTTCAAGGTTGCCGCGGGTTTTTCCAGCCCCAAGACCCTGTTCGCAGTGAGCAAGGATGGGCGGGAACTATGGCATTTCGACTCGACCAACACACATCTTTCGCCGCTGGAAATCTCCAGCGATGGGTCGATTCTCTTCGAGTCCTCTGCCGGAACCAACACTCAGCTCTGTCGGTTTGATAGGTCAGGGTCTGACGGGACTCCCCGGACCGTGAGCTCATGGCCCGACGACAACAGGACGGACCTTTCCTTCTCGATGGACTGGGACGGCAATGTGTATCATCCTGGTGAAACCGGGGCAACCTTGACGGCGCTGAACCCGGACGGGGCCGTGCGCTGGCGCTTTATTAGCCCCTTCCACGCCTCCTCGGCCCCGACCATCGGACCTGATGGCTCCTTGTTCTTCACGGCCAGTGCCGGTCCCGGCGACAGGTTTCTTGTTGCCGTGACGAAGAACGGCGAAAAGAAGTGGCAGTCCCCGTTGGGGCCGCACTGGAGTTTTGCGCCTCCCGCCGTTGCCTCGGATGGCACGCTCTTCGTGGTGTCATCCGACCCGAAGGTGACGGCCCTGAACCCGGATGGAACGGTGCGGTGGGTCTTCAAGCCGCACCGCCCGTTATCGAAGCGCAGGTTCGGCAACTGGAGGGAGTTCAAGAGGCTCTTGAGCGAGGATTTTGGAAGCGGGTTGAACGTCTCCGTCGCTCCCCCGCTGCTCACCACCAATGGCACGCTCTATGTGTGCTTCGGAAGCCCTTATGACGCGATTTACGCGTTGAGCGTCGGGGTGGGCCTGGCGACCAACAGCCCATGGCCGTTGCAGGCAGGTGATCCCAGGCTGACGCGCCAGGTAGCAAATCAGCCAACTTCATTTCACCACTAAGAAGCCATCGGGGATGCAAACCGGACAAGAGTTTTCGCGAAATGAACCGAGGCGGCCATGCTGACTGTTCAGGTGCAGGACCGGGTTTGACGTGAATGTTCACGCGGGGCCGACGTCAAGCTTTGTCCCGGAGGGACATCCCGAGAATAGCCCGGCGCTTCAGCGCCGGGTACGACGCCCCAAAAACCCGCGTCCCGAAAGGGACGCCTGAAGCTCAATCCCATAACCACCGAATACACGGAATACACGGAAAGGAAATGGCGCCGCTTCAGGATTCCGTGTGTTCCGTGTATTCCGTGGTTGAACTCAATCCGCTTCGCGGATAGGGGGGGCGATCAGCTTGTTTGCCTGGGCCCTCTGATGGCAAGATGTCCTTCTGGAAAGGGCTGATCTTCAAACGAAGATCCATCTCTTGCCGGAGATGATTAACCACCCTCTCCAGAAAGGACAATCATGTCGCCTCTGCGTACTCGATTCCTCCAAGATATGCAACTGCACGGTTTGGCTGCCCAGACTCAGAACAGGTACGTCGCCGTCGTGGCCGGCCTGGCCAAGCATTACGCCAAATCGCCCGACCAGCTCACCGAGGAGGAGTTGCGCCAGTACTTCCTCCACCTGACTCTCCAACGAAAACTGGCCCGTCCCACCATCACCACCGCCCTGTGCGGCATCAAGTTCTTCTTCCAGAGCACCCTGCACCGAGACTGGACCAGCTTGAAGCTCCTGCGCCCGCCCGCGGAAAAGAAACTGCCCGTAGTCTTGAGCCGAGAGGAAGTCAAACAGGTCCTGGGCTGTGTGAGTAAGCCCCTCTACCGGGTTTGCCTGAGCACTATCTAGAGCCTGTCCCCAAAGGGCGGCTTTTAGAAATATCATCAGTAACTCTAAACGATAGTGTTTAAATCATAATGTGAGCCCGCGGCTCCGCAAGCCCGGGACGTGATCTTCCTAAAAAACCGGCCTCTCGGTACACACCCGTTCCACCGTTGCTCTCTTCAGGAGATCCTCTTGGCGGCCTTCAGGCCGCCTGGCGGCGAGCCTGTGCTGCCGCCGCGCGCTGCAACCGCGCCAGCACCCACAGGTTATGCACCAGCACCGTCCAGGTCACCGTCAACTCCAGGTGCGCAAAGCCCTTGCTGCGCATCCGCCCGCCCAAAAACACGTTCTTCACAATGCCGATCCGCCCCTCTGTTTGCGCCCGGCGTCGTTGCAGCCGCTTGAACTTCCAGCCACGGCCCCGCTGCCGGAGCAGCCGCGGATCGCGTGGACACACCGCGTTGTAAATCTCCTGCGCTTCTAAGCCGATCCGGTTGGTTTGGTTGTCGAAGCCCCGGTCGGCCGCCATCGCCCGGAGTTTGGGTCCGTAGGCAGCTTCCATCCGCCCCACGCTGCGGCGCAGCAGCGCCGAGTCGGCGGGGGCGCTCTCGCGAAAGAACTCCCAGTGAGTCATCTGGATGCACAGGTGGTTGATGCGCCGGACAAATGTCTGGGGCTCTTCCATGCGATGTTTGAGGCCCTGGTCACGGATGAGTTGCACCGCCTTCATGAGCGTGCGGGTGCCGTCGCGCAGCAACGCCCAATTGACCGGGTAGTGGATGTTGGCCGCCAGGCAGGTGGTGTCCAGGAAGGCGCTTTCCAGATCCAGGGCCTGGGGCAGATGGAGTTGGTCCGGGGCTGTGGCGCCTTGATTGAGCAGTTGCTCAACGACTTGGTGCACCTGGGCTTCTGGCCACCACAGATCATAGCGCTGGAGGGTGCTTTTGCTGGGCACCTGCACGCGGTCCACTTCGCTGAGGCCGCAGAAGAATTGGAGCAAGGGGCTGTCGGCCGAACGGGCGGCAAACCCGCGGTAGTTTCCCCCGATCAAGGTGGGGGCGATATTGCAGCGCAAGGCGCGCCGGCAGTGCTTTTGGCGGGTCTGCTGGGCTTTGGCGCTGACGTGTGGGTGCCGGCCCAGCCACCCCTGGAGGTCTTTTCGCATGAGTTGGGTTTCCAGGCCGCTGTCGCGCAGCAGATGATCGATGCGCAGCAACTGGTCGCGGAAATCGCGGTAATCAACATTGCCTTCGATGGTGGGCAGGACTTGCGGCAGGGGCAGTTCAAAAGGAATAATAAGAGCATCGGACATGGGATTAGATTATAATCTAACCCATGAAATGCAAGCACAATCTGAAACAATATCGAAAAAAAATGCAGACCACCTATCCTTTGAAGGTCCAGGCCATCCGTTCGCAAGGCAAGCAGCCCCGGCTCTTCGTGACTTTTCCCCTGGCCCTAGCCCGCATATTTCATAGCCCACCCGGCTTTTCGCGTTTCGGAGGATTTTTTGGAGACAAATCGGGCTGGGCGGCGCAGTTTTTTCCGTCTGGGCACTGATCAGGGCGCAACGGAGTCTTTAGTCAAACAAAAAGGCTGCCGCTGAAAACACCCCTCCCGTGACTCTTGAAACATCGACCCCATTTTTCTGCACTTAGCCCGGGGCCGGCGCCAACGCCATCAGCCGCCGGTGGCACCGCCGAAACAGCGCTTGCAAGGGATAGGCGCTGCACATCTGCACATAGACCCGGCGCACGCTCACGCGCACCTGGGCCGCGATTTTCAGCAGCTTCACACGCAGGCTCCCAGCCGTCGCCCGCTCCAACTCCGTTCCCGCCAAGCCCTGCGTGCGCAAGCGCTCCATCAACAGGTAAGCAAACATGGCCTCCCACAATCGAAACTGATTGCTGGCCATATAATGCGTGCTCATCCGGTCGGCGTGTAAATCCAGCACTTGCTGCTTGAGCAGGTTTTCCATATCGCCCCGGGCGCAGTACAGTTCCTCATAAAGCCGGGCCGGACTGAAGCGGCTCTGTTGCTCATCCTCATCCTCATCGTTCTTGAAGCCTTCGGCAGGCAGATTGGTCACCACAAACCGTGGGTTTTCCCCTGCGTTCATCACTTCGGCTTTGCCGATCACCCGGCGCTCCCGACTCCAACTGTCGAGCGTCCGGTATTGAAACTCAGCGAACTGGCGCACGCTGGCCGCACCGGTCAGACAGTGACGGGCCCGGGCTTGAGCCAGGGCCGGCCCCAGCTTCTCAATTAACACCGAGTTCTTGGCCAAGCCCAGGCAATAGTAAATCCCCCGCTGGCTCTCGCACCAAGCCATAATCTCCTGCCGGCCAAAACCGCTGTCCCCGCGCACAATAATCCGCGCCTTGGGGCAACGCTTGCGAATCGCGGCCACTATCTTCTCCAGCGCGGGCACCGCTCCGTGGGCTGCCTCGTGCTCGGCGGTGCGCAGTTGCGCCCATAGCGGGAAGTCCCCGACAAAGGCATAGAGCGGCAGATAACAATAGTCGTCATAGTAGGCGTTGAAGTGCCGCCCCTCCTGAAATCCGTGCAACCGATGGCCCATTGCGTCCAAATCCACCACGATCTCCTTGGCGCGTTTGGGCAGACAGCGCACCCCCATTTTCAGCAGGCAGGCTTCCACCTTGGCTGGGGCGTGCGGCAGTTTGTGGCAGCGCGTGTCTTTGTTATTGGATAATTCCAGCCGGTTGAGTGTGGAGGGCGCCGCCAGCGCGATGCCCCGGTGCTGCGGCAGCACCCTGTCTTGTCCCAGCGGATCGGTCTTGCCGCAGGCGGCAGCCAGCAGCGGGTCCAAGCGCAGGCGCTGGTGATCCTCAATGTCTTCGTAGCCCAGGGCCGTTCCGAAGATGCGCTGGCGCAGGAGTTCCTGCACCGAATGGTCTACCCAGTCGGGGTCACGCAGGTCGTAAAAACATTGCGCCAGTTCCGCCGTCACCCCGAGGTTAGTGTCAACCTGGCGCAGCAGCAGCGCGCCGGCATCACTGGAGAGGGCGCCGCCGGAGAAATCGGCTTGCACACGGCGAGGACCCAAGTCATCAAAGAGAATTGCTTGATTGGCAACGCACATGTAGTTAGTCTATAGGCTAGATATGAAAAAGCAAGTAAAATATTCACTCAAAGTGCAGGCAATCCGTTCCAAGGGGCAGACCCCCAAGCTCTATGTGTATTTTCCGATCCCCCTGGCCGCCGCCATTGGGCTGGAGCCGGGAGAGCAGGTCGAGTGGGAGCTTTTGAACCGAAGCGAACTATATTTGGTGCGCCCGCACGCCCCGCCGCCGCGCGCTCGTCCCCGCGCTTTGGCAGTCGGCTGAGCGTTCGACACCCTGTCGGTAACCCACCCGCCATCCTGCCAGTGGTCCAGGCCCGGTAAATCCGGCCCACCATGGCGATTTCATGCCAAATTTCGCGATCAACTATGAAATATGCGGGCTAGCGGCGGCCATCGGCCTGAACCCCGGAGATCACGTTCAATGGGAATTGCTGGACCGAGGCGAACTGCCGGCTTGGGCCGGGCCATCCGCTATGTGCAAAACCACTGGGAGGCATTGACCTTGTTCTTGCGCCAGCCGGGAGCTCCGCTGGACAACAACCTTGCGAGCGGGCGCTCAAAATGGCCATCCTCCACCGGAAAAACTCGTTGTTCTTCAAAACCCAGCATGGCGCTGAAGTGGGGGACCTCTTCATGAGCCTCATCCACACCTGCCGCCTCAACGGAGCCGACCCCTTCGACTATCTTACGGCCCTGCAGCGAAACAGCCGCCAGGTTCAAGAGCACCCGGAGCGCTGGCTCCCATGGAACTACTTATTGGTCTCCACGCCCACCGACACCGGCTGAGCCCACTCCCGCTCTGGCCCTATAGTCCCCAATCTCCGGGCGCCCACGCTGCCGGCCGGGACCGTCCGGCCCCGCCTCGGAAAGATCTTGGGATTTTTGGGCCATCCGCAGGCTTGCCGAAGGGACACTCCTTTTCTTGTGCCGAAGCAGGCACATGCGCCCGAACGCAGCCTTCGAGGGCTTCCAATCAAGATCAAGAGGACCAACCCCCTCTCCGGCCGCCTTCATGATGCCGGACCATAGAGCAAAGGCTGCTCCCAACTGACGCCGGGACGCAGTGTTCAAGAACAGCAGGTCAGCGCCATGCTTCTGAGGCCGAGCCGACAGCAACCTCCGCGAGGTTCGCTGTGCTTCAACCCGCCCGTCAGCGCCCAGCGCGGCTCCTGGGTGCCCTTCACGGACATCCTGCGGGGAAGGCAAAGCGGTTAGGCGGTCATCAACTGCCCATAGGGTGACCGTTGCACCATCCTTGGCCTGCGCCTCGTCTGGGGACACTGGTGCGGGTCGGGGCAGGTGCCGTATGGCCCACGGCAGCCTGGTTCTGGCCAACATGCCTGGCCTAGCCGTCGTGCTCGACCATCGGACGGTGCAGGTGGACGACGCAGACATCCTGGGCGGCAACCGCGTTGGTCAGGCGGACAACCAGGTGCCTGGACAGCTCGCGGTTCAGGTCGGCAACCCGCGCTGGCTGGGCTAACAAACCGAGAGAATATTTTTCTCGACAATTCCTTTGCTTGTTTCGCAGAGGCATTCGTGGTCAGGTTCGAGCAGATGCGGCTTGCTGAGGGGCGAGGACGGCAAGGCCAAGTGGCTCGGCCAGGACTCCGCGCTGCTCCGGTGGGCGATGCGGCACCTGTCTGGCGACCCGACGGCCAACCTGGTCATCATGGGCGATTCCAAGAGTACAGCGCACTGAGACCGTAGCGGGCACGGCAGCAACCGACGTTAAACGTCTGCTCTCTTATGTCGTTTCAGCAAATCTGTGACTAAAACCCCATCGATGGTCATTCCCTGGATGTTGCAGTCGATGAGCTTGGCATGCGACAGGTCCACCTTGCGGAAGGTGCTGTCGCAGAGCATGGCTTCTTCAAAAGTAACCGGTTTCTGACGTGCCTGCTTGCCGCCCTTGTCCCGGGGTGGGCCGACATGCCTGAAAATCGCGCCGCCCATCTGGACCGCCGAAACCTGGATGTCGCTGAAATTGATATTGTGGAACCTTGCTCCGCTCAGGTTTACATCGTCGAAATCGGCTTCGGTCAGGTTCACATCGTGAAACCTGGAGCCGCAAAGGTTCCCGTGCTCAACGACGTGCTTCCCGCATTTGATGGTTGGTTTCATCTGTTTCGTCCTTTCTCTTTATGCCTCGGCGCACCGATAGAATGGGCCGTTTGCTAAACACTGCGGGCGGCCAGCAGCGAAGACAAGATATTGTTGGCGATATGCGCGAGGGCGGGCGGCCAGAGAGACTCACTTTTCGTGAATAACCAACCCGCCAGCAGGCTGAACAAAAAAACCCCGGCGCAATCTGCCGCCATGGAGCGGGTAAACCCTCCGTGCGATAGCCAATAGGGGACATGCGCGGCGACAAAGAGCAGGGAGGTCAGGGCGTTAGCGAAGGCCAGCGGCAAGAGGCTCAACAGTTCTTTCAGCACGAATCCTCGAAAGAGGATTTCTTCGAGCAGCGGCGAAACCACAAAGGAGAGCAACCCGAGAATCAGGGGCGTCGAGGCGAGGGCGGCGAATGAAATCGTCTTGCCGCCGACGCTCAGTTCAAGCGCGGCCACCGCAAGCAGAAAAGCGGCAGTCGCGCAAAGGCACAGACTCCACTGGGCCTGTGTCGGAAAGCGGGACACGGCCCAGTATTTGGCTGGCCCCAATCCCTTCAGCCGATACACAAAAACCGCCGCTGGCAAAACCCAGATGAGCAGCTTCAGCAGGTTGGAGTAAGCGGCCCGGAGAGTTGGTGAGGCTATTGCCTCGTCAATCGCATGGAAAAAAGTCGCTCGAACGGTCCAGACGGCAAAAAAGACTGCCATGAACGAACCCAGGTGCAGAGCAGCTTTGCGCTGGTCAGTCATGCTGTTGTGGCCCGGTTCCATTGACACGGACAAAACTACCCCCTGGCTGGCAGGCGACGGCGAATTGCTCAAACAGAATTTCCAAGTCCTTCGTCCGTGCCATCGCGCTCCGCCACTTCGCAGGCACAGCGGCAAGCCCGTAGCGAATCCCCGCAAGACCGCCCGCCACGGTGCCCGTCGTGTCCGTGTCCTCGCCGAGATTGACGGCCTTGAGCACGGTCTCCGAGTAATCCTTCGACGTGAGCAGGCACCACAGGCTCGCCGTCAGCGTTTCGACCACATGACCGCCGGAGGCGATGTCTCGCTCCGTCAGTGTCGCCAAGTTGGGCGACAACGCGCCAGCGAAATGCCGCCTTTCCACGGCCCAGGGCTGCGTCTTGAAAAGCGGGCTGATGGTCTCGACCGCCGACTTGTGCGCGACCTCGGCGCTCTGCCCCCGCAGCAACCCTGCCGCGACGAGGCAGTAAAAACCGCAGGCCATCCGGGAGCGGGGGTGCCCGTGGGTGATGGCGGAAGCGCGGCACGCGAACTCCAGCAAGCGTGCCGCTGGCTCACGCCTGAACCACAGGGCAATAGGCAGGATTCGCATCAGCGAGCCATTGCCGTTGCTATGCTCGTCGGTGAAACCGGCCTGCTCGGGTGGTGTGCCCTGCTCAATCCGTGCCAGCGCCCGGCTAGTGACGCCGCCGATGTCGAACACGCGCCCCCAGGGCGTCCACAGCTTGCCTTGGGACCACTCCACGAAACGGCGGCCCATGTCCCCCAGGTCGAACCCGCACCGCAGGAGGCTGTCCAGGGTGCAGAGCATCAGCGACGAGTCGTCCGACCATGTGCCCTTGGGCTGGTCGTAGGTTCCGTGCCCACGCAGGTCGGTCACCGGATTCTGCCGCATCTCGGCGCGGCTCTGAAATTCGACCGGCACGCCGAGCGCGTCGCCGACCACCGCGCCCCACAAACCGCCCAGTACCCGGTCTCTGAAACTGAGTTCGCTCATGGTCCGTAATTTCATCTGCGCCATACGTAATCATCCGCTCCAACAGCCCGATGTCCCAGCGGGCACCGGCTGTGCGACCGTTCTCCCTATCGTTGCCCGCGAGCGATTCTATGCCTCGACTCCATACCAAACACAACCGCAATCCCCCTCCGGCGCGGCTGCGGCGGACGGCGATGGTTGACCGCGCTTCGTGCCCGGTGTATCGAATCTCCAATGAAAACAGACTTGCTCTGCACGATTGGAACCGCCGCGCTGTTGGCCGCCGTCCTTGGCCTCCCCGCCCTCGGGGCTGAAGCCCCGGCCAAGTCGTCCCGCCCGGCCATCTATGACGAGAGCGCCGATGGCGGGAAGCAAATCGCCGACGCCTTGGCGCGGGCCAAAAAGGAGAACAAGCGCGTGCTCGTGCAGTTCGGGGCCAACTGGTGCGGCTGGTGCCACAAACTGCACAAGCTCTTTGAAAGCGACGCGGACATCGCGGCCCGGCTCAAGGAGGCGTACGTCATCGTGCTCGTGGACGTGAACAAAGGGCACAACATTAGAGCATGACGACAAACCAGCCTAACCAGACCCCGGAGACGCAACACCATACCGTTCGCTCTCAGCGATGCCGCTGGCTGCTTTTCTTCGTTCTCATCGCCGCGCTCGTGCTCCTCGTGGCAAGCCTCGCGTTCAGGCGCGGGCCAGGCAGGCGCGGCATTATCATGTCGTTTTCCGGCTACACCAACTTGCCAAACAATTCCATGCGCTTTGCCCTCTTTTCAATCAGCAATCAGGACTCCTCTGCCATCGTGTGGCGCGGCAGTTGGGTGGAAGTCGAGGGGTCGCAATACCACAAAGCGCCCGGCATGAATCCCCACCTTCCTTTTTTTGCCGCCCCGACGCTGGGGGCAGGGAGTTCGCTTACTGTGGCCATTGGTGAACCTCTGGATGAGGGCCGCTGGAGATTTGCCGTGCTTTGGGCGCGTTACACTTTCAAGGCGCGGCTGCTGGACTTTGCCTCCAAGCACAAATTGCCGACAGGAGTTGGGCGCTTCTCATTCCTCGATGTCCAGCAGGTTCTCAACCCCACCAATTACATGACCAACAGCAGCACATGGCTGACGAGGTAAAAATGCCCGCCAAAAAACCCGGAGCGGCTGCTGGCCAGTCCTGGACCGAAGTTGCCTCTCGTGAGTCACAGGCGGCTGGCTTCCACCGCTGGGCATAAACGCTGGGCCACGCGGCCACACCCACACAATGCGCCAATACATCGCAAGCCACATCAAACTTGAGCACCTGCTCTGCGCCCCCACGGGTCGCGCCGCCAAGCGCCTCTCGGAGATGACCGGTGTCGAGGCCAAGACCATCCACCGGCTCCTGGAAGTCAACGCGGCCTCGGGCGGGTTCACGCGCACCGAGGCGCGACCGCTGGAATGCGATCTCCTGGTCGTGGACGAAACCTCGATGGTTGACGTGATTCTGATGAACCACCTGCTCCGGGCGCTCCCACCACGTGCCGGCCTGCTGCTGGTGGGCGACGTGGACCAACTCCCTTCGGTCGGGCCCGGCATGGTGCTGAGGAACATCATCGACAGTGGCGTGGTGCCGGTGGTCAGGCTGGCGGAGGTCTTCCGCCGGGCGGCGCACAGCCGGATTATCACGACCGCGCACCGCGTCAACGAGGGCCTCATGCCGGAGACGCCCGCCAGCCAGATGGAATCCGACTTCTACTTCATTGACCGGGCGGAGCCGGAGGCTATCGCCGCCACGGTCCCGGACATGGTGAAAAAGAGGATACCGGCCAGGTGCGGCCTCGACGCCATTCGGGACATCCAGCAAATGGCGTTCGGTCGTGGTCAGGGCGGCGGTTCGGCATCGAACGGCAGGTTGAAGTACCCGAACACCGCCCTCGTAGAGTTCCACCGCCGACAGCGATGCCTGCTGAACAAACTCAATCGCCCGCACGAGTCGCCAATGTCCCGCCAGAGGTTACGGGGCAGCCTCGTCGCGTGGTGGTGGGCGGCGTGACGTGGCGCGACACCTTCGCCGCGCTGAAGCATCGCAATTACCGGTTGTTCTTCGCCGGTCAACTCGTGTCGCTCACCGGCTCCTGGATGCAAAACACCGCGCAAGGCTGGCTGGTGTACCAGTTGACCGGCTCGAAGGTCTTGCTCGGCACCGTGGCTGCCGTCGGGTCGCAGCCCCTGCTGCTGCTTTCGGTCTGGGGCGGCTCCTTGGCCGACCGGCATCCCAAACGCACCGTGATTTTCTTCACTCAGACCGGGATGATGCTGCTGGCCCTCGCGTTTGCGGCCCTGGTCTGGAGCGGGCGCATCCAGCCGTGGCACATCCTGGTGCTGGCGGCACTGGGCGGGGTGGCGATGGCCTTCGACATGCCCGCCCGGCAGGCGTTCACGGTGGAGATGACCAGCCGCAAAGACCTGATGAACGCGATTTCGCCGAACAGTTCCATTTTCAACGGCGCACTGCTCAGCGCCAACGGCGTCGGTGCGCTCTTGGGCGCTCTGACCGTGGCGACCTATGGCAGCCACGTCCGCCCGCGACTGATGATTTTCGGCGGGCTGTGGTTGTTCTCGGCCATGCTGCTGCTGCTGGCCGTCGTGCGGTGGTTTCCGCTCGTGCTGGCGTGCCTGGCGGTGGGCGGTTGGGGGATGCTGCTCTACTTCTCGACGACGAACACACTGGTTCAGACCAGCGTGTCGGATGCGATGCGGGGGCGCGTGATGGGCATCTGGGCGCTGGTGTTCGGCGGCCTGATGCCCCTTGGGGGACTCGAATCGGGTCTGCTGTCGCACGCCGTGGGTGTGCCGTGGACAGTCGCGGCGGGAGCATTGATTTGCGCCGGTGCCGGTCTGGAATATCGCAGGATAGCTCCTGCACGGTGTTTGTGTTTGCAGCGTTCGCAGATGTTGGATACGGTCACCAGTGTCTGGCAACGAACTACACCAATCCGGGTAGTAAACCGTCAATGAAAGGCAAAGTGATTATGGGCGACAAGTCTCCGAAGTCCGTACATAAGCAGGCAGCACAGAAGCAAGTCAAAGCCAACGCGGCTGCTCAGAAGAAGCGGCAAGCCGCCGCCGCGAAGCAGGTTGTGGGTAAGAAATAGCGACTGAGGTTTCGACCTTTGATGCTCGCTTGTTGTCCTTGTTAAGCCGGGCAATTGATTTCTCGGCACGTTTACCGGCAATGGCTGGCCGCCTGGAGGAACACGACAAAAGACTCGCGGCGGCCCGGCAGAGTTTTAGACTCCGTTTGGGGTATCCCCGCGGCTGCCCCAATGCTGCCAAGCCATTCAGGTTCATCTTGATGCCGTGATCCACCAGGCTCGATGCAATCAACCTCAGCTTTTCCTCCGCCTCGGTTTTCTGTTTCGATGGGGTTCTGGGACATCATCGCGTTCTTGAGCAGAGCGTGGGCGCCTTCCTCATCCATGTGCGGCTGGCGGTCGTTCTTGTCGAACTCAACCTGGCCTCCCTGAACCACCAGACCATGCCCACGCTCATCAAACACCTCGGCAAGCGATGTCCGAAGGCGGGAGCGGTCAAGTGCCTCATAGAAGCTGATCCCAATGAAGCAGGTCTTGTAGTGGGCATCGTCTCGCACCAACCGCAACGGGAAGCCCCCCGCTTTGCAATAAAGCGCAACGAAGAAATAGTTCACCCCGGACACGCTCTGCCACATCACAGTCGCATTGGTGCTGGTGATGGAGGGCAAAAGCAGGCGCAGCGCCGAGAGCGGGTTGGTGGGGCAAGTGCCGCAAATCCACTCCTGCCAGTTGTTCATGCCGTTGCCGTCAGTATCTACAAAGTCCGCCGAGCCGTCGGTTGGCAGGCCGTATCGCTGCAACCAAGCGTCGAACGGCCCTTGAAATTCATAAGCGCCGATGTCCACCGTCCCACCGACGATGCGCGGGCGTCCGTCCAGGTCGGTGGTGCCAGACACGTAAGCATTGTTCCCGGCGTCAATGCAAGCCGACCCTGGCTGGAGATGGAAGTCTCCGTCCTCGAACCATTGGCCAAGGTAAAGCTGGACAGGCTGGCGCCGTTGGCCAGATACACGCAGCGAATCGCGCCGTCGCCGTTGGTGACGCCGGGCACTTGGTAACCCTGGATGACCGTGAACTGCGGCCCGTTGACGCTCCTCAAGGTGACCAGCTTGTCCACCGCCACGCGGTTGCCCAACAGGTTCGTCCCGACCACGCGGCCTCCGGGTGGCGTGGGAGCCGTTGGGCAGTCTTCCCGGCGACCTGATTAGCCCGCCCACTTTTCAAAAACATGCCTCACGCTGGACGGACGGCGCGGAACTGCCGGAGCAGCAGGAGCGTGCAACAAATGCAACTCGTCACGCCGAACGCAGTGGCACAAGGAGCAACCGACGCTGAGGCCAACACAGCCAGCCCGGCGACCGCAAGAAGCGCCTGTCCAATCCAGACCGTCTTCATGCAAGACCTCTTGGTTACCGCATCTCGTGGAGCACAGGTGCTCATCAGCAACGGCAGAACCAAGGAGAGCAGCAGCATACCGGCGAGGTAACCGGTTTCGAGCGATGTCAGTTCACGCATAGCAATGGCCTTTGTGTTCAATCTGACAAACGAATCCGGCATCCGTCACGCGCTGCGGTTGGAATCCAATCGTTGAACCCCGGCGCACGCGCACGCGCTCATTGGCGCACGGAACTTCCCTGGGGGTGCCGCCGTGGTCGTGGCCATCACGCCGGTCGGCATGGCTCGGGTGCGGCGCTGGCCCCGGCCTCCGCCCTTACGGGCCGAACCGGAGAACCAGCGGATGGGCTCCGCTTGGCGGGTTGGCCGCTGCCCGCCAGCGCGGTAGGCAGCCGGGGCCGCCCGCCCAGGCACCCGACCGCAGCCTCGGTATCTGGACACGCCGGGCGCAGACTCGCAGTCCAGGTGCTGCGGGAGTCGGGAGGGCGACCGCCCTGACAAGCCGATTGCTCATGCCCCAATGTCGAGTGAAACATGGAGGACTCGCGACCCGAAACTACAGACTTCATCGCATTCGACGAGTTGCATGGTGCGTGCGCTGTACATGCCGAGAAACAGACGCTCGCACGCCAGGACCGCCTGCCGCAGAGCGGCTGTCGGCATGGTTGTGAACCGACACAGGGTGATGTTCCCGATGAAAACGTCGTTCGCAACGGAACAACGGCTGCATTCGCTGCGCCAAGGGGCAACGACTTGAAAAGCTGTTGCTGCGCCTCGAAGTACTGCTGCTCTGTCATGGGGCAACTGTGTTTGCGCTACCGGCGGTTAGAATCTTGAATTATCCAACTCCATGGTGCAAGCCCTTTGGTTCGTGCCGTTTGTGACCGCTGTCACGGCTCCACCAACGCCCCCCCTGAACGCGTCCAGAATGGCCCCGACGTTTCGGTCGGTCGCCTTTCGTTCACTTGGCTCGGCTGTCCCAGAGGATGACGTTCACCTCGGGCTTGGCACCATCGGCCTCAAACTCAACCGTCGCCTCGATGTCAACAAGTCCATGTCCTCGCAGCCTCCCGCCAGAGCCATCGTCCCTGAACAAAGCGGGCGGGCTGGCCGTTACGAAAGGGCTGGCAGTGGTAAAGACTTTGCGATGTCTCGTTGGCCAACTGTCGGGCGAGCGTCCCGGCTTGGTCGGCGGTCAAACCCACAGTTTCCTCGCTGCGAACCCACAGCGGCGCTTGATGGCCATCGCTGGACCTGGGGTCTGCGCCGAGAAGTCCCCAGGGGCCATTTTGATCCTCTGTGCTCACTGGGTCCAGGCGAATCCCGAGCAGCCCATCCACAGGCCCAGAGATCACCACGACGCTCTTGGGGCAAATCGGCAGGCTGACAGGGTGCAAGGTCTGGATTGCCTCCAGCACCGGAACGACGCGGTAGAGCCGGGGTGCTTGGCGAAACATTGTCAGATCGAAGTAAGGCTGTGTCGTGTTGGTCAAGGTTACGGTGTCCAGCGTCACCCAGGCGTCGGTCGGGCCAAACTGGTTGATGTAGTCAATGCGGACCTTGCTGCCTATGGCTCCGGTGAGGGTGATCTCCGTGGCGCGGCCCAGGTCCAGCGCAGGCTTCAGGCTCGGCACGTTGGTCTGCCAGGCGCGGTAGAACCGATAGGGCGGCAGCGGGTCAGAAAGATCGAGGCAGAGTTGCGGTGTATTGGTCAGGGTGAGGGCGTCCAGCGCCTGCCAGGATGCGCCGCCGAGACCGGGAGTGTCGGCGTAACTCAGGCGCAGAAAGCTGCCAACATCGCCGGTCAAGTAGAGGGCCGGAACCGTCCTTCTCGGAACTGGCGCAATGATGCTCAACGTGGCGGTGTCGCTGGTGACAGCTCCATAGCGGTTGGTGATAACCACGGCGTAGGAATCGCCTGACTGCGAGGGCTGGGCGTTGGCCAGGACCAGGAACGAGTTGGTCGCGCCGCTCACCGCATTGGTGCTGTCGAAGAACCATTGGTAAATCAGGGGCGGAACGCCGTCAGCTACGACGTAAAGGCCGGATGTGGACCCAGCTTCTGCCGTTTGAGTTTGCGGAGGTTCGACAATGATCGGTGCCAGAGGGCCGACCAGTGCCATGCTGTGCGCCAATGCCGCTGCGACGGCAACCACCCCGCTTCCCGACAAGTCGGGAGGCACAGTCGCCTGGCCAACGCCATTGGCTCCCCATGCGACGACCGTCCCGTCCTGCTTGAGGGCCAGGCTGTGAGAGCCTCCTGCTGCGATGGCGATCACCCCGCTCAGGCGGGTGGGCACCGTCGCCTGGCCTGAGCTATTGTCTCCCCAGGCGACGACCGTCCCATCCTGCTTGAGCGCCAGGCTGTAATACTCGCCCGCCGCGATGGCAATCACCCCCCTCAGACCGCTGGGCACATTGCACTCGCCGTAAGTAGTCTCGCCCCACGAGACGACCGTCCCGTCCTGCTTGAGCGCTAAGCTATGCGAATCCGCCGCCCCGATGGCAATCACCCCGCTCAGACCGCTGGGCACATTGTCCTCGGCAGAGCCACTATCTCCCCACGCGACGACCGTCCCGTCCTGCTTCAGCGCCATGCTGTGAGCATATCCCGCCGCGATCGCAATCACCGCGCTCAGACCGCTGGGCACGGTCTCGGGAATCCATGCATTGTGGCCATTCCAAATCTTCCCCCACGAGACGACTGTCCCGTCCTGCTTTAGCGCCAAGCTAATCATACCTCCTGCCGAGATGGCAATCACCCCGCTCAAACCGCTGGGCACGCTGCACTCGCCATAGCCATTATCCCCCCACGCGACGACCGTCCCGTCCTGCTTCAGCGCCAGGCTGTGAAGCTGTCCCGCCGCGATGGCAATCACCCCGCTGAGACCCCTGGGCACATTGCACTCGCCACAGCCATTATACCCCCATGCGACGACCGTTCGGTCCTGCTTCAGCGCCAGGCTGTGCTCACCACCACCCGCGATGGCAATCACCCCGCTCAGGCCGCTGGGCACGTTGCACTCGCCTTCCCCATTCCATCCCCACGCGACGACGGTTCCAGCAGGCTGTTGCGCTCCGGCAGTCGGGCAAAGCAGGGCCGCCGAACCAACGACGATTGCCAGAAGTCCTGTGGCCAGTTGTGTATGAAGCAGCGGACGCAATTCCCGGCAAGCCATGTCTTGCGGGAATCCGAGCTGGTTTGAGAGTTGTGTTTTCATATCAGGCTCATTGAGAAATGATCGGTGGAAGCAACCGGACGAGACCGGGCCAGCGTGTGGACCTGCGCTCGGCGACCGGGGCCGAAGAAAGTTCCCCACCTTCGCTGCCCTGTGCGCCCGACAATGGCCACGCCAAGTTCATCCGACCAGCAAGGGAGTTGCCCCGCGAAAAGAAGTAAGCCCCGAACCGACGCTTGCTGATTCCGAGCAGCTCGATTGCATCAAGAGCGCATCACAAATCAAGCGTTTTGTCGAGACGATTTTTCGGGCAGACAGGACGTGGGCGCTGCGGGGAACGGCGTGTTGAGTCGTTGGTTGCATGATGCTGATGAACTGGACCGAACCTAAACTGGCGTCGGTCCTGTGCAAGCGAAAGTCTCAGCGGTCCCGGCACCGAAGCCCGCGAAAACCCGCTGCCGCTCCGTTCATCCGCCAGGTGGGCCAAAGGAAGGCGTTCCGCCCGCTGCCGGCTTGGCCTGACCCGGTTTGCGCTCCACCGTTCGGGCCTCGCCGCCCGTGGTGTCAGGTTCACGACGATCATCAGCAGCCCGCCAGTTGCCATTGAGGCCAAAAGGAATGCGTACCACCCGTTCCTCGCCTGGCCAAGGCCATGTTGCGGCCCAAGGCCCGGCCTCCTGGCGGGTCCCGTCAAATTGGCGCGGTGCCCGTCAAAGACGCGCTCCGACAAGTGCGGCAAACGCTCTCAGCGGATTCCACGCTGGCGTCAAATCGCGCTGGTTTGGGCCTCCTGGCAAATTTGACAGCGGCAAATCGGCAGGGACAACAGACCATTTGACGCTGTCAAACCGCGTCGGATGCCTCCGGAGAGACTGCCAGGCATTTGCCAGTTTGATATGCGCCGGACTTGGGCGGTTTGACAGGCAGAGTCTCTGGCAACGCGCTGCTGACGACCGCGAAGGGATGCACCGTTTTTCTTCTTGCGCGGCGGAGCACCGAATGTTGAACTTGCACCGTTGGACCCCACAAGCGATGCCTGGTACAGACCCCCAACATTCTGACCGGGGTGGGCGCCCGCGCCACCGTGCCTGGCAGCCGGGACGGATTGGCGCCGCCCTGGGCTGCGCCGCCGTCGTGGTGCTCGTAGCGGGCTTCGTGATAGCCCACCATGCCCCAGTGCCCCGCAAGCTGTCCCTGGTGTTTGTGGAGTACAAGGACTGGCCGGGCAGCCTTCGATACGCCGAACTGCGCCTGAGCAACGGCACCACCAACACCGTCGAATACCCCATCATGCGCGACGGTCCCCGTCCCAACACCGTAGTGCTGTTTTACCGCGAAAAGATTTCCGCTGGATGGAGTGAGAGGAAGCCCGAGCCTGAATCCAGCGGCGCGGTCTTCACCTACCGGGAGTTGGAACCAGGTCAAAGCGTTACTTTTCTGGCCCCAGTCCAGGCTGGCGCCCCGCCGAAGCAGGTGGGCATTGGATGGTTGCGTCCTCCCCGGCCCGTGACGAATCCAACTTGGCGGGAGTGGAGGTACTGGTCCCTGCGCATCCGGGGCCTGCTGCATCTGAAAACCCCGCCCACGTCTCCTTGGGACGAAGTTTGGTGCGACAAAGTCCTCACGGTTCCGGGCCTAGTGCGCTGAGCCGGGAACGGTCGTTGCGGCGAAAAAGCGGATCGGACTATCGCTTTGCGCGAGCCAGACGCCAAAGGCTCCGGTCGGTGCGGAGGAAGAGGTCTCCATCGGAGGCAGCCAGGGAGGCGTTGGTTGGCTCGTTCACCGAGTTGGTGGCCAGCAGCTCCAGTTTGGGGCTGGCGCGGAGGACGAACACGTCGCCCGATTGGTTGGGCACGTAGATCCTCCCGCCGGCCAGGAGCATCGAAGACCAGGAACTGGTCTTGGCGCCGGGACCTTTGAGGCGCGTCTCCCACACCTTGTTGCCGGTCTTGAGTTCGAGGCAGGAGGCGGAGCCGTTCTCGGCGATCAGGTAAAGATACCCGTCGTGGATGACCCCTGAGCCGATGGACTGACTCTTGAGGCGCTCCAAACGCCAGAGCCGCTGGCGCCCGGTCACATCCCCGTTGCCGCCAGGGCGCATGGCCAGGACCGGGCAGCGCGACGCGCCGCTGCTCATCGCCACGACCACTCCGTCGCCCCAGACGGGCGTAGTGAAAATCCAGTCGTCAATGCCTCGGGTGAGCCAGACCCGCGTGCCGGTCCGGGCTCGTATCCCGCGAGACAATTCGGGAAAGCCATGACCAGTTCGTCGCGTTGAGCGGTCTTGATGAGCAAAGGCGTGCTCCACGCCCCACCGGGAGGCCCTTCCCCGGCGCCGCCCGGCCCACCGGGGCCGCCGCTCGCGAGATGTGCGCCGGGGTCAACTTTCGGGGGCTGGACTTCCCAGAGCGTGTGGCCGTTGCGTTTGTCAACCGCGATGAGCCTGGCCTTGGGGTCGGGACCGAAGTTGAAGATGCAAAGCTCGCCGTAAAGCACGGGAGACGAGGCGTTGCCGAATACATGGTCCATCTTGCCCAAGTCACGATGCCAGGATTCCTTGCCGTCCAAGTCGTAGCAATAGAGCCCCGCCGAGCCAAATGACGCGACGACCCGCCCCCCGTCGGTCACCGGCGTGGCCGAGCAATAAGGGTTGTTTTCCTGCGTCGGCTCGTCCTCGCCATAGATGACGCCCGCTTGCCAGAGCTGCCTGCCATCGGCGCGGTCGAAACAGATCACGGCGCGTCGCTTCTCGCTCTTGATGGCCTGCGTAATGAAGACCCGCTTGCCCCAGGCGATCGGGGAAGAATTGCCAGGACCGGGCAGCGCGACCCGCCAGCGCACGTTCTGGTTGGCGCCCCACGTTTCAGGCAGATCTTCGTCCAACGAAACACCGGTGCCCTCGGGTCCGCGCCAACCGGGCCAGTTGCCGGCGGACACCGTGGCGGCGACGCACAGTTGCAGCGTGAGCAGGGTGAACTTTCTCATGATAACCAATGACCAATTTTCAGCAGTCAATTTTCGATACCAAGAGCGCAGAAGGCGTCGTCATTCGCCAGGGCGCGGAGCAGGTGGTTCATCAGCGGCACGTCCACCATGGAGCACTCGTCGGCCACCAGGAGATCACACTCCAGCGGCAACGCATCGTTGCGCGTGAACCCGCCCGAGGCCGGACTCAATTCCAGCAGCCGCCGGATGGTCTTGGCCTCGACCCCGGTCGCCTCCGACAGGCGCTTGGCGGCGCGACCGGTGGCGGCGCACAGCCGGCACCGCACTTTCTTGGCCCGCAGGATGAGCAGGATGGCGCTGACCAGGGTGGTCCTGCCCACGCCCGGTCCGCCCGTGAGGACCCGCACGCGGCTCGCCAGGGCCTTCTTGAGCGCCTCCCGTTAGCTGGGCGCAAGCTCCTTGCCGGCGACACTTCGGAATCCACTGCTGCCTGGCTCACGCGCTAAACAGCTTGGCAAACTGCTCGAATGCCTTGGGATGAATCGGATTGCCGTGGGCGACCGTTAGTGTGTCGAACTTGAGCTTCAGGAGTTTCTTGGCCGACTCCCGGCTCTGTTTCGCGTCCTGGCAGTAATCCTCCGGGAGAAACGCCAGGCCCTCTTTCCCGTTCACGACTATATCCCCGGCGAGCAACAGACCGCCATTCGCCTCAGTGTAGAAAGCGCACTCGCTCGGACAAGTGCCCGGCAGATGGATCACCTTCAGCCCGCCCAGCACGGTCGCGCCGTCGCGGAAAAACTCGTCGGGCGTGATCTCGATTCCCGGCACGGCATCCCGATGGACATGAACCTTGATGCCGTACCGCTTGCGGAACCACTCAGCGGCGCGTTCGTGATTCTGGTTTGTGAGGAAAATCGCTGCCGGTTTGCCGACCTTCTCCAGCTTCGCAAGGCTAACGGCGTCGAGTTCGATGGGATCAATCAACACCAACCCCTCCTTTGCTTCCCACGCGCAGCACGAAAAATCCACCTTCCATTCCTCATGGAGGGACGACCAGAACCAGAGACCGCTGACGATTTCTCGGAGATTTGTAGAGGGCTTCATAGCGAGGGCAGAGTATGCCGATTCGCAGGCCGCTCAAGGCCAAAAGGCGCAACGCGGCCAAGGGCCTGACACGATGAGAGGCCCTGCGGTCCGGCAAAGACGTGCCCCTTCTCGTGTGTCGCAGTCCTCCTGGGCATCGTGGGCCAACCCTCCGGTCGCAGGCGGTCGAGCACACAGCAGGTCGCACTCCAGGGGGTTCGCTTCGTTCCGGGTGAATCCCCCGTGGCGGGATTCACTTCCAACACACGCCCGGAACTGCGAGGCCGTCGCAACCTTGGAAAGCGGGCTTTCCCGCCTGGCTCGGGTCTGGACAGCGGCGGCGGTTCACTGGTTGGGTGCGGTTTCTCCAAAACCGCCGTGGCCAGGCTGGAGTGTATCAACCCACTGGCGCGTCGGGGCCGGGCCTGGACGCGCCGAAAGGAAGCGCAGCGCGGCCTGCTGTGGCGAACGCCGCCAGCTCGGTTGAAAGCTCCGGCCTGGGGGTCTTTTGCCGCCCAGTGTCAGGGCCGTGGCTGAATACGGCAGCCCGAAATACTCGAACACCGCTCGTTGCCCAAGCTGCTCTCCGTCTGGAGCGGCTCCGTGGCTGACCGGCATCCCAAGCGCACCGTGGTCTTCTTCACCCAGACCGCCATGATGGTGCTGGCCTTCGTGTTTGCGGCGTTAGTGTGGAGCCGGCACATCCGGCCCTGGCACATCCTCGTACCGGCCGCGCTGGGTGGGGTGGCGATGGCCTTCGACATGCCCGTCCGGCAGGCGTTCATGCTGGAGATGATCAGCCGCGAAAAGTTGATGAACGCAGTGTCGCTCAACAGCTCCATCGTCAAACGAGTGCGGGTTGGGCGTCTTGGAGCAGGCACGGAAGTGGCTTCAAGCAGCGTTCGAAGCCGGCCATTTTCAGAGAATCAAGCTGATGGCAGGCAACTGCCTTCTTTGGCCCCCGTCATTGACCCTGCGAGACGCGATTCAGGATTCATCCCCTTTCCCCTTCCTTCGTCGGCCCAGTGCAAATCCGTGGAAAATGGTTCCCGCTGATAGAGGGGGCTGCACTCCTTGGGAGACGGCCTCAAACTCCATGAGCCGGTTTTGTGTGGCCATACGACAATGGATTTCAACCGTTATACAGTCCAGAGCTCTATGAAGGCTCTGCCGCGTCGCCTCGGTAACTGCTCGCGGGACACGGCTGTGCCAAAGGAACGCGTTAACGTATCTTGAATAGAGCGCGCGTGTACATGTGCAAACCCACTCTTCTGCTTCCTTAATCTCTTCAAGAGCTGGCTCGCGTGCCTCGTGACCCAACGCCATACGCTTGCGAATTGCTTCGTCCGTTGCTTCGATGTTGGCCTTCAACTCCGTGAGCTTTTTTCAAAGAGGTCCAGTTCGAACGCTCGGAACATTGTTGGGTGCGCCAGGACTAGACCAGGCGGCGTCCAAATATGGGGGCTGTTTCGTGGTTCAGGCATTGTGTCGTCGGGAGTCACGGTGCCATCGGGCGGTTTCCGTACGGGAAAGACTGAGATGAAATCGGTGTTTTAAGCGTCGCTCTTTGATTGACGCTGCGTGGGTGAGGACGGACTGGTTTTTAGTCTCACTCATGATTACCGTCTGATACCGGGCTGCGCCGGAAGTGTCAAGGGGTAAATATTGCCGCCAACTCCGTTGGGAGTGGGTTTTACTCACCTTCCTGGGCGTGGCCGGAGTCCACCGGTTTTGCCTTGGCAAGTCGGCGACCCGAAGGCCAACCTCGTCATCATGGGCGACTTCAACGAAGGGCAGCCGGTCGGCAGCGAGGGTCAGGCGCTGTCCGTGTTGCTGCTGGCTTGGCGCTGGGAGGTAATTGGCGGCGGATTGTTGTTCTCGTTTGTCTCCGTTAATGCCTACCTCGACAAAATGCAACACGGACCGTTCATGGCATCGGCCAAGTGCTTGGACATCTCGCACTCCTGGCCCGGCGCCAGTGGCCCAGCCAGCGCCAGCAGAAGGCGTGGACGGCGGCAGAGGACGCGCTCTTGGGCGCCGCTTCAGATGGCGAGGTTGGGCGCAAGATCGGACGCACCCGCCATTCTGTCCAGGCCCGCAGGCGCAGGCTGGGTATCGGTGCGCCCCGAGGTCTCGGTGTTGCTGCTGAAGCAGGCCAGGCGGGCGCAGACCGCCGAGACGGAGGCGGCGGCATCATAGAGCCGTTGCCCGGCTGAAAGGCCGCGAACCTCAAATCCTGGCTTTTCCGGTCCTGCGCCGGGTTTACGCGCTGTAGAAGCGCCCCAGGTGTAAACTGAGGCAGGCCGTGTGGTCAGCGGCGTCTGATTGGTCGTTGCGCGCCCAGGGCTTGGCCACATGGAGCGCGACCGTGGCCTGCCAGGTCATCCGGCTGCCATGGTCAGCGTCGAGCCTGGTCTCGTCGCCAGCGGCCACGGGGCCTGGCTGGCGCTTGGAGCCGCCGCAGCTTCCTGGCGGACTCCTGGCTTCTCGAAGCCTGTGCCTTCTCCCTGAGCGGACTGATGGCGTTTGAGGGTGCCGGAGGCCGGAGCTGCCCCACCCAGTACCATGACCATGCCTGGCCCGACCGAGGGCCTCTGCACCGCAGGAATCTGCACTCCCCATTCTAGCGCGCCACCACCATGAGCCAGCGCACGCGCCCCTGGCCAAGACGGCCAAGAACCCGTAAACAGGCCGTCCTGCTGCCGCTGACCTCGGACGTGGCGGCGGCGGGAGCCGCGCCTGGTGGATGAACTACAAAAACCAAATCCTGGGCGGTCGGTGGACGGCCCGTGCCTGAGCACCTGGCGCGCGGCAGCGAGTCTGTCCGGTCCCGCCGCGCTGCCTTGAGGCGCGCCCGTGGCCGGTCTCGACGCGAGCGGCCCATTGGACGGCCATTGGCACCAGTGAATGTTGGCAGAAAGCTGCCGAAAATGCCCCGAGCCTGCACGGCTGGGGCAGCTCTGGCTTCTGGCAGGCCCAGGCCGGGCACGGCACCGCCTCAAACGCCATGAATCCACTTCAATGCAGAGGGTTGACCGGCCCGAACTTGGCCTCACTCCCTTCCAAACGCCGCTTCCAGAGACAGCAGAGATTCGGCTGGGGACGTGGCCTGCTGGCGCAGATGCGAACCTCTACATTTTCACTCGGGCGATGGGGCGGTTGGTCCATTTTCGCAAAACGCCGGACGGATACCGCTGGATTGGCGAGATGGAGTCCTACGAAGCGCCGGGCGCGGAGGAGAGTGGGCCGGCTCCAAGAGAGAGGATCACGATTTCGTATCAAGTCGAGCCGGTCGGCAAGGGGCCTACCAACCAGCTACACGTCGCCTATTATGGCAGCGACACAAAGCTGGCTGGGCGAACCCTCACACTAGAGGATGTCCGGCCGGTGTTGGCAGAGTGGGATCGAAGACGTGGTGCCGGGTACGGGCTGGCAGAGGTAGAAACACACGCCCAACCGGCGCGCTGCCCGTGCCAGCACATGACCAGACCGCACGGCATGACGGCCGGACCCAATGCCCTTGAACCCCGCCGCCGTGGCCGCGCTGTCCATGGATTCACCGCGCAGCAGCATGACCGCTGCGTGCCGCACCTTGTCTATGGCCTGGCTCCGTTTGCCGCGCCCGCCGCGTGCCTTGATGACATCGAACCGGGCGGCTGGATTTACAAGGACCGAACGCTGCAGGTGCAAACTATGTTTCAAAAGCTCTCCACAGGGCTTTTCGCCAGCGCGGGCCAGATTTGCTGGAACCGCTTCACCGGGCCGGGAAAAATCGCCCTGCAATCCATGTATTTCCACATGGCGAGCGGAGAGTAAACTGCGCAACCAAGGATTCAGGCGCTTCAGGTCAGGATGGGGGTCTTTTGGCCCGCAGATGGGCGACTCGCTCTGGGAGGGGCGGGTGGGTTGCGAAGTAATCGCCCGCGACGCCGACGCCCCGGCCAGAGTTGCTTTGAGCGAGTTTCTCCAACAGGCGCTCCCCTGCCAACGCGTCCCCGCCAGCGGTTCTGACCAGAGCCACGGCGAAGGCATCCGCCTCCAGTTCGTCCTCCCTGGAGTAGGCGCAGACCAGCACCTGCCGCCCCACCTTGCTCACCCAGGCGCTGGCAGCCTGCCGGGCGGAGGTTTGCCGCAGCAAAAGGGAAAGAACTGCGTCTTTGACTATCCGATCCAGGGTGTGCCGCAGCACGATATGCCCCATCTCATGGCCAAGTACGAATGCGATCTCGTCCCGCTGGCCCTGGCACATTTCCAACAACGGCCAGCTCACGAAAACCGGCCCGCCTGGGAGGGCAAACGCATTCGGCTCCCGCTCCGCCGTCACCCGGACACTCAAGGGGAGCTTCTTCTCCCTCACGTTCGCCGCCAACCAACTCGCAATTTGCGCCACGAATCTTGTGGTCTCATTCTCCTGAATCAGGGGAGTCCTCTCCAGCAGGGCTGCGGCCAGGTCGCGGCCCAGACGTATTTCGGCGCGCAAGGACTCCTCCTCCGTCCCGCCAATGAGGTCAAAGGCGTTTTTGGCCTGCGCGGCTTTCTGGCCGAGCTTGTATCCAATCGCTTCAAAGAATGTTCTCGCCACGGCGCATCTCCGGGTTGCCTACTGTGCCGCCTCCGCCAGGGCAAGGATGATGCCGGGCCTGTCAATCGCTCTCCAATTCATGTCCATCATCCTTGCACCCTGCCTCTCCGGAGAGCAAGCCGCTTTTTCGGTAAAGGGGCTGCCGTCCAGCGAGATGTGGATGACCGGCTTGCGGTGCTTGTGCGCCAGTTCCACCGTTTTCTTGGAGCCGCCCGTCAGAACCGGGGCAATGGAAAAGACCACGGTGCCGTCGCTCGGCCTTTTGGCCCTTGGGGCACCAGCCGCCTCGTTCTCGACATTCAGCCCGGCCAGGGACTTCGACGATGGCATCGGCCATGACCTTGACGACTATATCCGATGGGCCTAGCCAGGTGGACGGCGCAGACATCCAGGGCGGCGGATGCCGCGGCTTGGAAGTCGTCGCGGATGTCAACAACTGTTAACATCCCGCTGCCGCAAAAACGAGGCGCAGGCAGGCACCACGCCGCTGTCAGTCAGGCTGCCCAGCACCATACCCGGCCCGCCCGTGATGATGAGCACCCGGCTGGCCAGCGCCTGTTTGAGCGCCTCTCGCTGGCTGGGCGAAAGCTCTTTGCCGGCCTTTTGCTGGCACCAAGCCGGGGCCGTCTGCGAAACAAATCCAACCAGGGCGTCACGGCACTCGCAGCCGATAAAGCCGGGGGGGCTGCCGGAATGCGGTGGCATCGAAGTAAAGTTGCGGCGATGTGGTCAGGGTTATCGTGTCCAGCCTCACCCAGGCGTTGGTCGGGCCGAACTGGTTGATGTAATCAATCCGCACCGAACTGCCAATCGCCCCGGTCAGCGGAATCTCGGTGGCCATGCTCATGACCAGGGCGGGCTGCGGTCCGCTGGTCTGCCAGGCGCGGTAAAACCGTTGCGCGGGCAGCGGCTGGGAAAGGTCAAAGCACAGTTGCGTCCCGCTGGTCAGGGTCACGTTCGTAAAGGAGGACCATGTTGTGGCGGCGGCGACCAGACTGTCGGCATACTCAAGGTGCAGAAGTGTGCCGGTGCCGCCCGGCAAACCAACGGCGGGCACGACTTTTCTCTCGACTGGCGGGATGACGCTCAGCAGGGCCGGGTCGCTGGTCACCGCCCCCACGAGGTTCGTGACGACCACCGTGTAAGCCCCAGCCTGGACGGGTTGGACGTTGGTCAGGTCGAGGTAAGAGTTGGTGGCACCGCCGAGCGCCTTGGTGCCGCTAAAGTACCATTGGTAGTAAGTTGATTCCGGCGGCGTATTCGTCACTTCCACCGAGAAGAAGGCAAGTGACCCCATCTCAGCGGTCTGTGTCAGAGGCGGCGTTGTTATGCTCGGAGGCGGCGGCACCGCGGTAAAGTCCAGCGTGCGGATACAGATCGCCCCGGCGGCGTTGGTGGCTTCAAGCCGGAAAACGTACAAATCCCCGACCTCGGGCGTGAACGTGGGATTGCGAATATTGGCGGCAGAGATGACAGCCACCGAGTCGGCTGGGCGGCGGATAACGCTCCACTGCCAAGCGACGGCGGTTTGCGGGCTGGTATCCAGTTGGCGGGTCTCACCCACCGGCCCGACAGCCAGGTCAATCGTGGGCGCATCCAGGCAGGTGTTCGTTGCGCCAATCCGAATCGTGTTGTTGCCACAGGCCGCCACATAGACGTTGCCCGCGCTGTCCACCGCCACGCCGGATGGGACGTTGAACCGCGCCGCGCTGGCCGTGCCGTCGGCGCTGCCAGAGCTTCCCGCCAGGCCGGCCAGGGTCGTCACCACCCCGCCCGGCGTCACCTTCCGAATCGTGGAGTTCACCGTGTCCGCCACAAACACGTTGCCCGCCCTGTCCACCGCCACGCCCTCTGGATAGAAGAACCGCGCCGCGCTGCCCGTGCCGTCGGCGCTGCCAGCGCTTCCCGCCAGGCCCGCGAGCGTCGTTACCGCCCCGCCCGGCGTCACCTTCCGAATCGTGTGGTTGTCGCTGTCCGCCACAAGGACGTTGCCCGCGCTGTCCACCGCCACGCCGCATGGCTGGGCGAACCGCGCCGCGCTGCCCGTGCCGTCGGCGCTGCCCCAGGCTACCGCCAAGCCCGCCGGCGTGGTCACCACCCCGCCCGGCGTCACCTTCCGAATCGTCTGGTTGTTGCTGTCCGCCACATAAACGTTGTCGGCGCTGTCCAGCGCCACGCCATAAGGGGCGTTGAACCGCGCCGCGCTACCCGTGCCGTCGGCGCTGCCTTGGGCTCCCGCCAGGCCCGCCAGGGTCGTCACCACGCCGCCCGGCGTCACCTTCCGAATCGTGCAGTTCTCGCTGTCCCCCACGTACACGTTGGCCGCGCTGTCAACCGCCACGCCGGATGGGTAGCAGAACCGCGCCACGCTGCCCGTGCCGTCGGCGCTGCCATAGCTTCCCGCCAGGCCCGCCAGCGTCGTCACCACCCCGCCCGGCGTCACCTTCCGAATCGTCTGGTTCCAGGTGTCTGCCACAAACACGTTGCCCGCCCTGTCCACCGCCACGCCCTCTGGATAGAAGAACCACGCCGCGCTACCCGTGCCGTCGGCGCTGCCAGAGCTTCCCGCCAGGCCCGCCAGCGTCGTCACCACCCCGCCCGGCGTCACCTTCCGAATCGTCTGGTTCCAGGTGTCTGCCACAAACACGTTGCCCGCCCTGTCCACCGCCACGCCCTCTGGATAGAAGAACCGCGCCGCGCTGCCCGTGCCGTCGGCGCTGCCAGAGCTTCCCGCCAGGCCCGCCAGCGTCGTTACCGCCCCGCCCGGCGTCACCTTCCGAATCGTGCAGTTGTCGTGGTCCGCCACATAGACGTTGCCGGCGCTGTCCACCGCCACGCCCATCGGATAGAAGAAGCGCGCCGCGCTGCCCGTGCCGTCGGCGCTGCCCGAGCTTCCTGCCAGGCCCGCCAGGGTCGTCACCACCCCGCCCGGCGTCACCTTGCGAATCGTGTTGTTGCCCGTGTCCGCCACGTACACGATGCCCGCGCTGTCCACCGCCACGCCCCACGGTTGGTAGAAGCGGGCCGCGCTGGCCGTGCCGTCAACGGCGCCAGGACTCTCGTCGGGTCCGGCCAGGGTGGTGAAGGTGTATTCCTGGGCTGCGGCGTTACTCGTCGCCGCCATGGCCAAGGCGGCCAGGAGCAGACCGGCTGATAGATTGGTTGGGATGCTTTTCATAGAAGGGTTAGGGGTTGAGGGGCGAGAGAAATGAGGAATGACGAATGACGAACGGGTGAACTCCACACGCTGCGAAAACCCTTCAGTCGTGCCATAGAAATTGCCGTCGCTGCCCTGCACCAGCCCATTGGGAGGCGCGCCATCATGGCCGGTGAATGAATGGGTGGGGTCAGACCGTAGAAAAAGCCCAGCTTTGTCCGTTCGGAATGGCCCTTTCCACGGTCTGACCCCGCCCACGCCCACGACTGCAAAAGGACCGCAGCGGAAAGGCCGCAAATCGGGTTTCTGGATTTCATATTCTCTTTGATGTGGACGTGATGAAGTTGACCTTGTCCTCGAAGAATGCAGATGCCCCCCAGGAATCGAAATTCACCGGGAATAAACCGCCGGACGGAGGTTGCAGAAATCAGTCGGGTGAGCGCTCCAAACCACTCGCCCTGCCCCTGCGAGACTGAAAGCTGGCAATCCATGCCGGTTTACCGGGCCTGTGCCGCACGCGGGTCGTTGGCAGGAACAGAAGCGAGTCAGCGGCCCCCGAAAGCGACTAGCAGTAATTCTGGATAAGGCCGCTCCCAAAAGCAAGTCGAATTCGGCCCCCCAAATCCTCGGCTAAGCGCATTCTGACAACCGCGGAAGACGCAGAATACGCGGAAAAGGCCCTGTTCCGCGTATTTCGCGTCTTCCGCGGTTCTATATGCTGTGTCGATTGGCATCGAATCTGAAGATGCTTGATTCGACTGCTGGATGCTCCACATCCGAGATCCTTAAGCGAGGATTTGGGGGCCCGTTGTCAAACTGCTTTTCCGGCCCTCAACGGTCCCAAGTTCGCTTGCCCCCTCCTCCCAATGAGCTTCACGCCTTCAGGCCGGAAATCATATTCCTTACTGACAGGAAATTGCTTTTTGCGGCCCGCCGATTCCCTTGACGCTGCGCGGGTGAATAAGGTGCTAAGGAGGCTATTCAAAATAACATGGACAACTGGCGCGCAGGGATTTTGACCGCTGGCGAGGCGGGAGCGAGGAGCATACCCGGAGCGGTCTGTAACGAGCGAGCAACGAAGCCAGCGGTCAAAAGACCAAGCGAAAGTGTTCATGTTATTTTGAATGGCCTCCTAAGTGTCAGACCAAGTGGAGTGTTCATGTAATGCACGGCGGTTTACGGGGCCGTGGTCCGCAAGCGATAGAATCTCTGCGGGAAGTTGCCGGAATAGGGGTCGCTGAAATAGGACGGCGTGGCGGCGAGGGTGTTGGTGGCCACGGGGGTCCAGCTTGCGAGGTCGGTCGAGGTTTCCACAATCACCACCTGCCCGGCGGTCCCGCTGAACTTGAACCCGAAGCGATTGGAACTGAAGCCAAAGCTGGGGTCATTCACCAGGATCACCGGCGGAGGGCTCGCCACACCCGTAAGCTGAACGTCGCTTTCCACAAACCAGCTCGAACCATTATATTCGCCGCCGGTGACATAGCCGCGCGCGCGAATGGTGCCGCTGGCGGAAGGCAGCGAAACGCTGGTCAACTGCCAGCCTCCTGCCTGACCGGCAGGCAGGCCGGCAGTGCGTGTGCCCGCTCCGAGGCTGGCCCAATCCGTGCCATTGGTCGAGTAGTCGAAGGTCGTGCGCCAGACTTCCGGGCTGGCGCCGCCGCGCAGCCAGGTGATGGTCGAGCCTTCGAAGCTCAGGCTCTGGGTCGCCGGCTCGGTGTTGTTCAACCGCCCGATGTTGTTGCGCGTCTGGCCGCCCAGCGTGGTGAAACTGCCGCCCACCAGAATCTTCCCGTCCGCCTGCACCGCCAGCGAAACCACCGGAGAGTTCGCCCCCGGATTGAACCCGGTGTCCAGTGTCCCGTCCGCATTCAGCCGCCCGATGTAGTTGCAGGTCTGGCCGCCCAGCGTGGTGAAACTGCCGCCCACCAGAATCTTCCCGTCCGCCTGCACCGCCAGCGAAGACACCGTATAGCTCGCCCCCGGATTAAAACCGTCGGCTGTTTGGGCGCAGGCGGGTTGAAAGTGGAGGGTCGAAAGTGCAACCAGCGCGGCCAGCAAGGTGGCCAGAACGGAGAATGGAGAATGAAGGTTCGTTTTCATGGAGTCAGTCGTTCAGGTTGAGTTGCGGAGTGAAGGTGCAGAGTTGAGCGCGGCAGCGCGTCGCGCGGGCAAGGGGGCGCAGTAGCGCGTGGCAGCGGAGAGGTTGGAGGCTGCCAGCAGCAGGATGGTGACTCTCAAATGGATTGGTTTGTTCATATTTGCCTTTTCTCTCCGGCGCCGAATCCTGGGTCGGCTGTGTCTCAAAAGGGTTTCACGCCCACGCGGTAGAAGAACGGCCCGGGGCCGGCACCGTTGGTGTCGCCGTAGCTGGTGGTGCCCGCCTGGCCGACAATGTTCGTGGCCAGGAGCATAAAGGGCGAGGTTAGATTCGCGCTCCGCTCCAGAAAGTAGTTCACCCCGGCCACGCTCTGCCAACTCACCGTCGCGTTGGTGCTGGTGATGGAGGGCGAGAGAAGGCGCAAGACCGAGAGGGCGTTGGTGGGGCAGGTGCCGCAAATCCACTCCTGCCAGTTGTTCAGGCCGTCGTGGTCCGGGTCGGCAAAATCCGCCGTGCCATCGGTGGGCAAGCCGTATTGCTGGAGCCAAGCGTAGGAAATCACGGAGCCGGTGCCTTGGTATTCGTAAGCGCCGATGTCCACCGTGCCGCTCACAATGCGCGGGTTGCCGTCAAGGTCGGTGGTGCCAGACACGTAGGCGTTGTTCCCGGAATTGATGCACGGGGAGTTGGACTGCAGGCGCAGGTTGCCTCCGGCGTAATCCACGAACAGCGGTGCGTTCGTGATGTTAGCGACACCGCTGGTGGGCAAGGGCATCGTGCAGCAGTAGTTCGCGGTATTGCCGTCGTAATTCGCTCCACTTGAAGAAGCCGTGTTGTAAAAATCCACCCCGTTAGTCAAGGTGAATCCCGACAGGATGGCTCTGTTGCGCAGGTACGCGCAGCCAATCGCCCCGCCGCCATCGATTACCGTGAACTGCGGGCCGTTGGCGCTCAGTAGTGTCAGGGCGTTGGTAACATTTACGCGCCCCGCGTAAACTCCGTTGGTCACCACGACCACATCGGCTGCCGCCGCCGCGTTCAACGTCTGCTGGATGTTCGTGGCTGCCGTCACCCAATTAGTGTAGAGCGGCGTCGGGTTCGCGCTCCCCAGGGATACGTAATGCGTGGCAGCGGGGAGGTTGGAGGCTGCCAGCAGCAGGGTGATAGATGTCAGGTGGAGTGGATGGTTCATGTTGACCTTTCGTCGAGATGTGGGAGTTCTGGGCCAGGAAACCGCCGGAAGCAGATGCGAGAAGTCAGCCGGGTGAACGTTCCCAACCCTTCACCCTGCCCACGCCAGAATGGAAGCTGGTGGGTCATTCCAATTCGCGAGTTTATTAGGCGTTCACCGCACGCGGGTCGTTGGCGGAAACAGGAGCGAGTCAGCGGCTCGTGGCAATGGCTGATGTCCCCTTATATCTCCGGCGGCGCAGGTGAACAAGCATAATCCTGGGCTGTTTTCGACTGGCCTTCGGGCCTGGCCTCGCCATCGTCGCCCATCGGATGGTGCAGGTGGAGCAGGCCGACAGCCTGGGCGGCAACCTGCGTCAGCCAGCCGGACGACCAGATGCTCCGACAGCTCGTGCCCCAGGTTGCACCCTGCGCTGGCCCGCCGCCCAATCCCCACGGCTGGACGGCTCCAGGACGGCCCCGAGGCTCTGGCCGGTCGCCGTTATCCCTGCCGCGCACGAAAAGCGCCTGGCAGGCTCTCCTGAAGCGCGCGCTGGGCGCTTGCGCCTCCCCCAGTCTTCCCGCTATCTTTCAGCCATCAATTCAGCAGGTGGAAAACCATGAAAACAGAAACCTCCGCTGCGGGAACAGCCTGCCCGAAGGGCGTGACCACACCGTTACGAACCGCCTGGCTGCCGCTGCTGTTGCTGTTGGCACTGCCTGTCGTGGTGCAAGCTCAATTCACCTACACGGCCAATAATGGCACGATCACCATCACGGGATACAGCGGCCCTGGCGGTGCGGTGACCATCCCCAGTGCGATCAACGGCCTGCCGGTCACCAGCATCGGCAGCGAGGCGTTCCAGGTACTGCACCAGCCTAACCAGCGTCACGATCCCCAAGAGCGTCACCTGCATCGGATACGAGACGTTCCAATCCTGCACCAGCCTGACCAGCGTCTATTTCGAGGGTAACGCCCCCAGCGTTGGTGGTTCTGCTTTCCTTTCTGACACAAACGCGACGGTCTATTACTTACCTGGGACCAGCGGCTGGGGCACGACGTTTGCCGGTTGTCCGACGAAGCTGTGGAACCCGCAGGTGCAGACCAGCGATGCCAGCTTTGGCCTTCGGACGAATCGATTTGGGTTCACCATCGCTGGGACATCCAATATCGTTGTCGTGGTTGAGGCCAGCACCAGTCTCGCTAATCCCACCTGGTATCCGCTGGCCACGAACACCCTCACCAGCGGTTCGTTTTATTTCAGCGACCCGCAGTGGACGAATTATCCGGCTCGGTTTTACCGACTGCGCTGGCCGTGAGGCACGGGCGCGGCAGTTGATTTCGGCCAGCGCAGCGTCTAGCTGAGCTGCCCGCCGCTGCCGTCATTGCCCATCAAACGGCGCTGGCGGACAGCCTCGTCATCAGGTTCTCGACGGCAGCCGCCGCCTTGGCAGATGCCTCTGGCGACGCTGAGGCCCAGCGCGACCGGTGAACGCCGGGTTGGAGAGCCGCAGCCTACTCAGTCATCACCGCGAACAACGGTCCACCCAGGAAAGCGGCTCCCCGCATTGTCTCGGGAGGCGGACCATCACGATTTTGACTTTTTCACCCACGACAACACTATCGCCAGCAGCAGAACCGCCACGCCAATGATTAAAAGCTTTGTGCTCATGTTTGGGACAACGGAGCCATTTCTAGCGGAAACTGGAAAAGGTGTCAACCCGGAAAAATCGTCACTTCGCTTCCAGTTGGTCAATATCGCGCGCTCCCTGCTTTGCGGCAGTTTGCTCCGCTGGTTCCTGCCGGTCGAGGCTCATGGCTTGCGGCCCTCATCGACCTCGTAGTAGTCGAAGAAGGTGACGATGTCCGTGCGGTGGGTGAGGCAGCACGACGAGCAAGCTGCTTGACCGCAGGGACCGGCTTTGGCACACTCGCCATGCCCGGTGGCGGTCGTTTCCTTCAGCGGGATTCCCCATCCCCACCTCCTTGGCGACCGTGCCGGGCCTTCTGTAAAGAATCAATGGCTCACCTTTCTGGTCATGCACCAGACACGAGTGGTGGTTGCGCACGAGGGGCGTTGAGCACGCATTTGCGACGCTACGACCTACGCGGACACACGGAAACGCGCCTTGGAGCAGCCGGTGCCTGTGTCGCGGGCGGTCTTGACGTGGATGCCCCCAAATTCGCTGACGAAGAACGGCTGGCCACGATAACGGCTGCGCGGGTCGCCAGGGTTATTGTGCCACGGGTCGCAGCCGGTTGCCCCGAACGCGGCGTAGCGGGCTGCGAAGGCTTGCGGATTCTGCTCGTAGTCGTGGGCATCAAAAACATCCGTTCCAGGCAGGAAGTGCGTGTACCCGCTCGAATCGAGGAACGGGCGCGTCGGGTCCATTGTGCGCGTGGTCGCCAGCGGGTCTTCGAGGCGAGCAACGTACTCGTTGGTGGCGGTTTCGTTGAGCGGGCACCAACCAATGATGGACGGATGATTGCGGTCGCGGCGAACGACCTGGTGCCACTCGTCCACAAAACGGCGCACGGCTTCTTCATTCTCGATATTGACTCCCCAACTGGGAAACTCGCCCCACACCAGATAGCCCAGCTTGTCGGCCCAGTAGAGGGTGCGCGGGTCGAAGACCTTCTGGTGAAACCGCGCCCCGTTGAACCCCGCTGCCAGTGAAAGCTCGATGTCGCGGCGGAGCGCCTCGTCGCTGGGCGCGGTGTAGATGCCATCGGGGCAGAAGCCCTGGTCAAGGATGAGCCGCTGGAATATGGGCCGGTCGTTGATGAGAAAGCGATTTCCCTCGATGGTGATTTTGCGGAGGCCACAGTAGCTGTGGACGCTGTCCAGGACCTTGCCTTTGCGCAACGTCTCCATGGTCAGGTCGTAGAGGAAGGGCTTGGCATGGACCACCAGTTCGTTGTCGCCGTTGCGTATGCCGTCTGTGACTTCAAAGGCAAAAGGGGTGTAGCCGCCGCGATGCTCACCCAGGAACCGGCCATTCAACCAGACGCGGGCGTTGTAATCCACCGCGTCGAAGTGCAGCAGGATGTCAGCGAAGGTCGATAACACTATTTCATCGGCCTTTATTGGACAAAAGTATTTGGAAGCGAAGAAAGCTGCCCGGCACGTCCGGCGCACACCCGGCCTGGGCAAGCTGGTGCTGGTGAACCGCAAAGCCCGCATGAGCCGGAACCCCGCCACGGGCGAGGCCATCAAGATCCCGGCCAAGCGCGTGGTCAAGTTCCGCGTCGCCAAGGCAGCCAAGGACGCAATCCTGGGCACCAACTAACTCGAAGGCTCCCGTGTGCACATCACCGCCTTGTCTCCGAAACAACTACGTGCAGCAGCCGACCTCAAAGAGAGAATTGACGCGCTGCAAGAACAACTAAACGCGGTGCTTGGGGGCGGAGAGATAGCTGCTCCTCTCGCCACTGAATCACCCGTTGCCCCTGAAGCTCCTGCGAAGCCGAAGAACGGGAGGAGGAAGCGGAGAAAGAAGGTCAGTGCGGAGGGTCGTGCAAACATCAGGGCTGCTGCGAAGGCAAGAACCGCGAGCTGTCCAGGCACCTGGGTCTCGGAAGAACACGAGCTGCTCGAATGCGCTACGCCGAGCGTTGTCGAGGACTTGGCCCCTCGGCACTGCATTGTGGCGCTGGGGACCTCGACCATGGGCGGATTGGATGTCGGGCGGCTTGTCAGGAAGAGGCCGAACCGGGCACCATTGGCGTACGCGCACGCCAGCACGAATTCGGTTGCGTCCGCCGCGTTCTGGATGCCGCCCCTGTTTCAGTTCGCTCTTAGCCTGAAGAATCGGGTTGGTTCGTTGGGGTTGATGTTATTGGTCCAGCTTGTTGCGATGGTTGGCCATTGGTTCGTAGGCGCAACGGGAAGCCACACTTGATTCACCAGCGAGGTGCAGCTTTCCACTGTGTATGAGCCGTAGCCAGTCGCAGGCCAGTTGAGCCGACACAGGTTCGTCCCCGCCAGGGCAATGCTGCACCTGAATGGTTGCCAGTCAAAACTCGCTAGAAAAACTCTGGTACGCATGAACACTGTTGCTCCCGACAAGATCCGCGTTGCAGGTGAACACGAGATTGGAGCCGGCGTAATCCAGCGAATACCAGTCCGCCCACGAAATCCGACCTTCGGTTGCCGACGGACTGCTCAAGAGGCTCGTCACCTCAATAAACGCGGTGGGATAGGCCAAGTCAGCGTCAAAATGATGAACCCACAACTGCTCAACGCCATTGCTATAGCTACCGCTGAAGCTGCCGTTCGACACGAAGGCCAGCTTCAGACCATCGCCGCTGAGAATCGGGCGACTGTTGGTGACACCTAGCCCAGTCCGCGTGATCTGTGTGAGGTTGCTCCGATTCAGGTCAAAGGCGAAAACCTGTCGAGTGTGGTTCGTGTTCAGGCCGAGCAAATCAGCGTCCGAAGCGAACACAATACGAGTCCCGGCTGCATCCATGCCGAAAGCAGGGAACTCCCTTGCCACCTCGATTTCTGCCTCCGTCAAGCGTTGGATGTTCCCGTTGGTATCGGACAGAAAGAGCCCATAACGATTGGAACTGACGGGAGTACCGCCCAAATCCCGGTTGGACACAAATACAATCCGCGATCCATCCGCGCTCGTTCGCGGCCATAAGTTCGCGCCGGCGGCGGCTGACACATTGTCTCCCCCTCCGGTGCTCGTCAGTTGACGAACTTCCCCTGAAACCACGTCCTTCCAGTAAACCTCGTAGTTGCCATCGGCGTTGTTGCCACGTGGGGCGCCTGCGGACGGAATGTTTCGAGTGGAGGCCCAGACAATGTGCCGTTGATCCGCGGCCAGATCCACGTGCAGATTGGCCAGCGTCGTCCAGTCGGAGGCCACAAACCAGGCGTAGGGGCAGTTCGTGCCCAGTTGAACACGGGCAGGCCCCACCGTGTTGACCCATTGCGTCACAGTCTGCGTGGGAAAATCATACCCGAAAACGTCCGCATTTGTGTCGGTGTTCAGCCCAAACTGTGGGCTGCACGAAACGAAGCCGATCTTGCCACCCTGCAAGCTGTAGGGAAGCGACATCCCGTTCGTCGTGATGGTCAGTTGTTGAAACTTGTTGGAGGCGATGTTGTATGAAAAAAGCTCCCGGTTCCTCTCAGGATTCAGATTCCCGGCGTAATCGTCCACATTCCAAATTGAGGAGAACACGAACCGGCCGCCATCGGGACTCAGAACAGGCTGGCGATGATCAATGCCGCAGCAGCTAGAGCAGGGGCCACCGCCAGCACGGGCCGTTACTTGGATGATCTTGGGGACGCGGAATCCTCGCGCAACCGTCAATTGCCAATTGTCGTAAAGCTGTGTGTAGTTGCCGCTGATATGAGTCCCTATCATGAAGCCGAAACTCATCGAGGTCCCGTCGGCATTGAAATCCGGGTGCAGGGCACAGTTGTACTGGCCGGGGCTTGTTATTAAACAAAAGTCCGATGCGGATCGATTCGTCAGGCTCACCGTATGCCAACTGGTCCCGCTCCCCGCGGTATCGCCAGGATGACTCGCAAAATATTGTCCGTTTTGCAGGATCAGGATTTGAAAAGCCTGCCCCATTCCCCAATTGGTGCTCGTACGGGCTCATGCTGATGAGCCTACTTAGAGACCGCTGGCTGTCAAGCCTGCATGTTCGCTGGAGCGGCTGCGCGGCTGCCAGTTCCCAAACCGAGCATCCGGTTTGGGTCGCGGTCGGAATCGTTGACCTCCCGCTGCGATGGCGATCACCCCGCTCAGGCCCGTGGGCACGTTCGTCTGGCCATCGTAGTTGCCTCCCCACGCCGCGACCGTCCCGACCTGCTTGAGCGCCAAGCTGTGCCCTCCCGCCGCGATGGCGGTCACCCCGCTCAGGTCGCTGGGCACCGTCGTCTGGCCGAACCGTCCGCAAGACCCACACCGGCAGAGGCACCGCCCAAGCTCCTGACGCCCCTGGCGGCTGCACGGCCAACGGCCACGCTGCGCGACACAGTGCCAACCACGACCCGTGGCCGCCGCCATGGTGGACAACCAACAGGCGATTGCATCAGTCCCCAACGGCCTGTTACCATGCGCCGCGTGAAAGCAGTCCTCCTGTCCATAGGGTTATTGACCGGCTTGGGCCTCACGCTCAGCCTTGCCCAGCCCAGCACCAACCAGCCACCACGCCGGTTTCCTCTGCCGCCTGGAGTGAACGTGCTGAAGGATTTGGAATACGGGAAGGCCAGCGGCAGGGCCATGCTGCTGGATCTCTATCTGCCGGAGAAGGGCAGCAAGCCGGTGCCACTCATCATCTGGGTTCATGGCGGGGCCTGGATGTCCGGCAGTAAAGATGGCCCCAGCCCGGCCCTCCGGTTCACCGCTGATGGATACGCCGTAGCTCACGTTGGCTACCGGCTGAGCCAGGAGGCGAAGTTCCCGGCACAGATTCACGACTGCAAAGCCGCAGTGCGCTGGCTGCGGGCCAACGCCCAAAAATACAACCTCGACGTGAACAAATTCGCGGCCTGGGGCGGGTCGGCAGGCGGACACCTGGTCGCGCTCTTGGGCACCAGCGGCGGGGTGGCCGATTTGGAGGG
The DNA here is from genome assembly GCA_963749495.1 of uncultured bacterium. GTDB lineage: Bacteria > Verrucomicrobiota > Verrucomicrobiia > Limisphaerales > UBA8199 > CAVQND01. The sequence goes on along the minus strand of CAVVMW010000030.1, from coordinate 44,377 downwards.
GAGCGTCAACGACCTCAAGGAATCGAGCCGGGTGCAGGCCGTGGTGGACTGGTTTGGCCCGACCGACTTTCTGCACATCGGCAGCGCCGAGAGCGAGCTCCAGCACAATGCGCCGGACTCGCCCGAGTCGAAACTCATCGGCGGGCCACTCCTGGAAAACAAAGACAAGGCAGCCAAGGCCAGCCCGATCAGCTACGTCTCCAAGGAGGCACCGCCGTTCCTCATCATGCACGGCGACCGCGACCGCACGGTGCCCTTCAACCAGAGCGAGTTGCTTTACGCTGCGCTGAAAAAGGCCGGAGTAGATGCGACCTTGGTGCCGATGAAAGGGGCCGGACACGGGTTCGGCGGGCCGGAGGCAATCGCCCCGGTTCGAGATTTCCTGGAACGGTGCTTGAAATAGACGACGGGGCAATGGGCTGACTGCCGGTGCCGATGGAACTGAAATCATGAAAATACTGACTCTGCTTGTTTGTGTCTGGGGCCTCGCTGCCCGACTGGGGGCAGCCGAACCCTACGCCGACCGGTTCGTCTGGGTCTTCGGCTGGGGGCTGGGAAACGACGGCGATGTGGCCGGGATTTCCCGCGTCCTCCAGACCGCCGGCCAGCACGGGTTCAATGGCGCGGTCGTTTCGTTCGGCCTGGACACGCTCTGCAAGCAACCCGCCGACTACTTTCGCCGCCTGAACGAAGTGAAGCAGGTCTGCGAGCAAAACCGCCTGGAGTTGATCCCGGCCGTCTTTTCTGTTGGCTATGGCGGCGGCGTTCTTTCGCACGACCGCAACTTGGCTGAGGGCTTGCCGGTCGAGGACGCTCCATTTCTCGCAAGAGCCGGTGAGGCGCGGCTGGTGAGCACCAGCGCGGTTCAAATCCTCAATGGCGGGTTCGAGGACTATAACGGGAACAAGCTCAGGGGCTTCGACTTTCACGACCAGCCTGGCGAGATCAGTTTCGTCGATACGCAAGTCAAGCACGCCGGCAAGGCGTCGTTGCGCCTGGAGAATTTCACCGCCAACCCGCACGGACACGGGCGCGTGATGCAGACGATACGGGTCCAGCCGCGCCGCTGCTATCGCATGACAATCTGGGTGAAGACGGAGGGTTTGCAGCCCGCAAGCGCCTTCAACCTGCTGGCGCTGACAGCAGAGGACCGGGAGATTGCCCCGCGTCAGTTCCACCTGGCTTCCACCGGTGACTGGCACAAGATCATGATGCTCTTTAACAGCCTGAACTATAGCCAGATCCGGCTTTACGCCGGTTTGTGGGGCGGCAAGGCTGGCAAGGTCTGGCTCGATGACTGGGCCGTGGAAGAGGTCGGCCCCGTCAACGTCCTCCGCCGGCCTGGAACGCCCGTAACGGTGCGCAGCGAGGACGGAGCGGTCACTTATGCTGAGGGCAAGGACTACGCGGCGCTGCAAGACCCGCAGCTTAATCCTTGGCGCGACGACCGTGAATCTTTGCCTCTCAAGCTCCTTCCCGGCAGCCGCATCCGCGAGGGCGAGCGCCTGCGGGTCAGTTGGTATCACCCCATGGTCGTTTACGACTCGCAGATCACGGTTTGCATGGCCGAGCCTGCCCTCTATGACATCTTCGACCATGAAGCCAAACTGCTGGCCGAGCGGCTCCACCCGCGCCGCGTTTTCCTGAACATGGACGAGGTTCGCATGGGCGGCACCTGCCGCGCCTGCCGGGGCCAGAAGATGGGTGAACTCCTTGGCCGGTGCGTCTCCCGCCAGGCGCAAATCCTTCGGAGCCATATTCCCGAAGCGCAAATCTACGTCTGGTCCGACATGTTTGATCCCCACCACAACGCGCACGGCGGCTATTACCTGGTGGACGGGGACTTTACCGGCTCCTGGCAGCACGCGCCCAAAGACATCGTGATGGCGGTCTGGGGCGGGGAGCCGCGAGAAAAGAGCCTGCGCTTTTTTGCTGAAGCGGGATTTCGGACATTGGTGGCGTGCTACTACGACGCGGACGATCTGAACGAGGTGAAGGGCTGGCTGCAACTTGCACGCCAGGTCCCGAACGTGCGCGGGTTCATGTACACTCCGTGGCAGAAGAAATATTCGCTCCTGCCCGCCTTCGGGGATTTGCTGCGGGCAGAGCCTTGATGAGCGGTCGAGTGACCACACCCGTACGTCATTTGAACAACTCGGCGAAGAACTGCTTCATCGCCTCCCAGGACCGCCGGTCCGCCCGTTCATTGTAGGCGGCACCTTTCGAGTTGCCATTGCCAGCGTCCCAGTCCGTGAAGGAGTGGACTGCCCCGCCGTAGGCAACCAGTTGCCAGTCCACCCCCGCCTGGCGCATCTCCTCCTCGAACGCCGCAACCTCCTTCGGCGGCACATTCGGGTCATCGGCTCAGATTGCCACAATCCGGTGGAACACAGAAGTCCTGCCGTCAGCGGGGCTGCACGGCTGTCTGTTCCTGACTTCAGGTAGCGCGTGAGGGCATTTGTGAACGTTGCAAGGCCGCCCGTGCAAATTCGACCGGGAATTTACCCGGCTGCTGGCAAATGCTGTAGCCTGCGGCGCAAACCTGCGTGGGTTCCGAACTTGGGCCACTGCGCCCACTGCTCCGCTCAAGGCGCTTCATGAGGCTTGACTCTCCAGCCGGCTTTTGCTTACCATCAAGCAGCAGCGAACGGTCAGTACTCCGCATCTGAGGATGAGAGTTATGGATCACGCGCACAAAGTTGATGTGCCCTTGGCTGGCGAAATGGACGTGAGTCAAGCCACCCAGTTCTTGCTCCATGAACTGGACTGCGACAACTGGTATGTGGCCTGCCACCACGAGCATCTGCTCGTGTATCACTTGGCCAGGCGTGGCGTTGACCGCTATGCGGTCAGTTTTCAATGCACGCCTCCGGTGGAAAAAGCGATTTACCACGGCAGCAAGACGTGGGCGTTGTCGATCATCCCTTTGCACGACATGGAGGGCCTGTCAGAAGCCAAGGTGAAGGAAATCGAAACGGGACTTGCAGGATTGTCGAGGGTGGGCTTGTGAATGGCCGGTGCGGACGGACGCTCGGACGGGCAGCAGCCCGCGCTGCGGCAGCGACAGGGTGCTCCGCCGGGCCAGCACCAGGGGAAACGCGGGCCGGGAGTTCTGGAGCTGCTCGATGCTCGCGAAGACGGAGTGCGGCGGCGGCTGTCTCGGCGCGTCGGTGACCGTCAGGCCAGGTCAGCCATGCGACTCTGGAAGCACCTGCCCCGACCGAATTGGCAGCCGCCATGGTCCAGTCGCCCCAAAATTCCGGTTGCGTCCTGCGGGCAATGGGGTGTACCCCGCTCGCTCGCAGGCGCGGGAACAGTGGCCAGCCGGTTTCGCCCCGAGCGTCGCCCGGCGGGTCGGGGGCAGCGGCATCTGCCCCGCCAGCGCCTTTTCGTCCCGCAAGAAAATCGGTAGCAGCCGTTGGCGCTTGAACGCTTGAAAACGATCCGTCTTTCTGGTCAAATCGCTGCATGAAAGCGAAAATGGCTTTTCTCTCCAGGATGGATTCTTACCCGCTTAGGACCAACCCGCGTGCCTTGGGCCGTCGCGCCTTCCTGCGACAATCGCTGGTCCTTGCCGGAGGCTGCGCGGTTTGTGTCCGGGCGGCCACGGCTGCGCAGGAACAGGAGTCGCTCAAGCCTGTTGGCGTGGCCAAGGGCATCCACCCTGGACGCGTCGCATGGGTTCATGATCCCGAAGTGACCGATTGGAAAGGCCCCGGCGACGGCCACTGGTGGGAAGGCAACCGCGTGAAACAGGAGCGCGTGGACGCCATGATGGCACGCACCATCTGCGAACTGACCGGCGAGACTGGGGTGGCAGGAGCATGGTCCAAGCTTTTCCGTCACTTGAACCAATTGCGCGGCAAAGGCGACGTGGGCTACAGCGCGGGCGAGCGGGTCGCCATCAAGCCAAATTGGGTGGGCATGATCTACCGCGAGGGCCACGTCAACCTGGACACCTGCACCTTTATCCGGCGGCACGATTACATGAACACCACGCCGCAGATGATTATGGCCCTATTGCGCCAGCTTGCCAGCGTTGGCGTCCTCCCGGCCAACGTCACGGTCTGCGACACCCTCGCGTGCCTGGTCAACGAGTATCATGACCTTTTCTGCCAGCCGTTCCCGGAAGTGCGTTATGAGGACTACGCGGGCAAGTTTGGGCGTATCAAGGTGAAGCCATCGAGCCAGCCGCTTTACTGGAGCAGCCGTCCACAGGGCAAAGCGCAAGACCATCTCCCCGCTTGCTTTGCGGAGGCCGACTACCTGATCAATTTCGCCAGCCTCAAGGCCCACACGGTTGGAGGGGTGACGCTCTGCGCCAAGAACCACTTTGGCTCGCTGATACGGTGGCCTGTCCAGGAAGGGTATTACGACATCCACCCCAATTGTTTTGCAAAGGAGGCCGGGATTTACCGCCCCCTGGTGGACCTGATGGGGCACTCCCACTTCGGCGGCAAGACGGTGCTCTACCTGGTGGACGGCTTGTTTGCAGGCGTGCATCCCCGCGACCCGGCCCCGCAGCGGATGCAGCAGCCGCCGTTCAATGGCCAGTGGTCCTCCAGTCTCCTGGCCTCGCAAGATCCGGTCGCCATTGATTCGGTCGGTTTCGATTTTCTCGCAACCGAATGGCCGGATTTTGCCCGGAAGGGCGCGGACGATTACTTGCGTGAGTCCGCGCTGGCGGACGATCCCCCATCCGGGACGTTTTATGATCCAAACCACGCCACGGCCACGAAGAGGTTGCCCAGCTTGGGGGTCCACGAGCACTGGAACAACCCGCGTGAGAAGAAGTACTCGCGCAATCTCGCCACCGGCGCAGGCATTGAGTTGGTCAGCGTTAAACTGGGGTCCGGCAGCAGGAGTTAAACGGAAGTGGGAGCCGTGAATGACTACCGCCAGCCGTAGTCAATGACCTGATCGACGGCGGTGGTGGTTGGCGATGCCGCCGCCGCCGATTGCCTGGAAGCTTAGTTCTCACTCCTTCATGAACTGTTGACCTACGCCGAGTTCGCGATGGTCAACATCGGGGCGGTGTTTGGGCGAAACAAGAACGGCGACGCGCTTCAGGGTCGCCCTCTCCTATGAAACCAACTAACAACCACTCTGACACTTCAATATCGGACGGATTCGGTTCAGCTTGAGGAGATCTCCACCAGCCATCTGGCTCCACTTGTTCAAACTGTTCAGGGTGTCCACCATTGACGGTTTCCTCTGGAACAGAGCGCCCAGGGCCAGGCCGCTGAACTCGCCCTCAAGGCTCTTGAGCCGGTATCGGCTTTGCGGGTTGTGAACCTCAAACCCGTTCCGGCCAAGCATGGAGATTTCCAGCGTCAGCTTCCTCTGCTCACTGGGCGAGAGCTTGGCAAAGTGCTTGAGGGCGTCCCTGCTTGAGCAAGGTTTCTCCCAGGCCCCGTTGTGCCTGGAGGTTGCGGGGAGCTACCTCCACCGCCGCCTTCAGCAACCCGACCGCTTCATCATCCTGGCCCATACGACCGAGCGCCGTTGCCAGAGCAACTCGGACTTCCGTCTTTGCGGGACTCAACTCTGCCGCCCGGCGCAGGTGCCTCACCGCCCTGTCCAACCGTCCCGCGTCACTCAATGCCAATGCCGCAAAATGAATGCGCATTGATGGCAGATGAGGTAATCCGGGGCGGTTGAGGCGTCCGGGCGATAGAGAACCCGGTGCAAGTGCAGATCAGCACGGGCGACGACGGCCTTGGCCAGTTGAGCCGGGGGCAGCGACGCGTCGGGTTCGACGTAAACCGGGAAACCGGTCCTTTCCTCGACCAGCCGGATCATTTTCTCTGTTGTCGCGCTGAGGCTCATTGCCGGAGTGATTATGCGCAATGCAGGCGGTTTTGGCGAGCACGGTCTCGCCGTTTGCCGCAAGATGCGTTCGCAGTCCGTCCCGTTGCTCTCCGATGCCGCCAATCCCAATGGGCTTGCCCAGGCGGACGACGCGGACAGGCCAGGGCGGCGACCGCGTTGGTCGGGCGCACGATTAAGTGCTCGGACAGCTCGCGGTTCAGGTCGGCAAACCGGGCTGGCTGGCTGAATGAGATAACATTTTTCCCGACAATTCCTTTGCTTTCTAATTAACAACGTCTCAAGCACGCCGCCATACACAGCCCGGTCTTTATCCCGGCCACAGGCATCCGTGATCACCCACCCCGGTATTCACCACATGGCGATGCAGCCGTCGTCACGCCATCCCAGTGAACCCTGATAGACCTGCATCCGGTTGATGTTCCTCCAGGAAACCGAGCCGTCGAGCAGGCCAACATTACCGCCCATTGCGCCAATGAGTGCGGAGGATTGCCCGCCCCCGCCAAATGGACCAAATGCTCCCAGGTTGGAAGCGTCTGTTCCGTTCAGGATCGGACCATTCTTCCCGTGGGGTGCCCAAGTCCGCCCATCGGTGTGTGACCAGTCGTTCATGTCCGAAACCAGAACCAGGGTGCTAGGGTCAGTCAACCGCTGAGGCGAAATCCAGGTTGCGGTGCTGCCGGTCACAGCGGGCCAGGGCGTGTTCGTGTGCCCGCCATGGTAGTTGTAGCCGATTACGTAACCGCGCCCCTCCGTCTCCCATTGCACCGAGGCGTTATTCATGAAGTGTGCGGCAAAACTCGGGCAATGAACCAGTTGCTGGGCTTTTAGATACTGGACCACGGCATTGCTCGTGGCATTGCTGAGCATTGGCAAGTGCTCGTCCGTGAACGGCGGGTTCGCCGCGCCACTCGGCACTACCTGGTTATTGTCGTTGGCATAAAGATGAACGGCCAGGAGGAACTGGCGCTGGGCGTTCTTGCAGTTGGCGCGGCGTGCCCGCTCCTTGGCTCCTGCCAAGGTGGGAAGCAGGAGCGCGGCCAGAATGCCGATAATGATAATGACCACCAATAGTTCGATGAGCGTAAAGCCGATCAGGGCCTTCTCCTTGCTCTCCGAACAAACCCTCACAGCCTGCTGTAAGTCATCCATAACCCATTCCTCCGCGCTGCATCCGCTGGCCACGTTTTGAACCCGAAAGTCAAACACGCCAGTCCCGCGCAACAGTCGAGGAATCAAGCCAAAACCTTATAGCATGGTTCATGCCGTCCTGCATTCCCGCAGATTCTAGCCGGATTTGCTCAGCCCATCATAAAAGGACGCGTGAAATTGACGCGAAATGCGTGAATTTCACGCACTTATGCCGAAAACACGCGGCAACTCGGGTCATCAACCAGGGAGGCTCGTCCCGTCCATCATGGCCCCGTCGTTTGGAGCGCATCACCCTCCAACTGCTTCGCGTCCCCCGTGTATCCGCCGAGCGTGATGAACAGCCCGCGCCCGATGCCCGCGTCGGTGAGCGCCCCGAGAAACTCGCGCACGGCCTTCACGCCGACATTCCAGGTCTTCCAGTGCTTGCACTGGACGGTGGTGCGCGTTCCGTCCTTTTCGATCACCAGGTCGATGCCGCCGTCCGGGTTCGCGCCGCCTTGCCTGATGACGGCGTAGCCCTGCTTGCGATAAACGTGGGCGACCAGTCGCTCGAACTGGAACCAGTCGATGGACCGCAGTCGCTGGATGACCTGCTCCGTGGCGCTCGGCTTTTCCGCCACGGGCAATCCGGCTGGCGAGCCGATTGGACGGCGCGGCCATGTATCTCACTTCCCTATCGAGGTTTGGCAAACCACTCGGTTACCATGTAGCTCGACGCGTACAAAACGCGTGGATGCCGCGCCGTTTCGAAACACGAAGACGATTCGATTCGACGTGACTTGGCGACTGCCGCTCACCTCTTGCCACGATTTGGCGTCCTGACGGCCTCATTTGAGCGTCTCTTGCGCCTTGGAGATGGCCAACTCCTCGGTCAAAAAGCCCGGCTGTTCCGAAAGCTCGTAAACGTGCTGAGGACCGATGCCGGACCGAACTGCATAATGAGCCACGTACGGAACAGCAGCCACTCCGAGAACAAGCAGCCCGACTCCAAGAAACAGGACGGTGCGTGTCTTCATGGCCCGCGACCGGCATCAGATGTTGGCTCAGACGCGGCGGGCCCAGCGCGTCCGATACGCACAGAGACGCAGTCCCGCTGTTGGCCTGAGCAGCCGGGTTGGCCACGTCGTCGTCACTCCATATTTCTCTGGTTTCATCGCAGCAGCTTCCCATCCCAATGTGCTGGGCGCAAATATGAGGCATCCAGAAAATGCGCCGGAGCGAAGAATGCTCGAACGATGCCTGTATCGAATGGGCGGCAAACGGGCGCAGTGAGAGGCGGCCCTTGGGGGGTCAAGAGGTGTTGTGTAACACTCAAGAAATAATGTATTCATACCGTCCCGGCGCTAAAGCAACGGTCGTCTCCCAATGCCCGCCATCCTGTCGTTTCAGGGGTGTTGCGTCGGACGCCCAGCCGGTGAAATCGCCACAGAGCGCCACCTGCTTTGCATCGGGTTCAAAGAGAAGGAATCGCACTTTGACGCTCTGGGGCACTGTGGGCGTCGGGGCCTGCGCGACCACCGCCGCCTTCTCCGACGATTTTGGCGGCTCCGACAGCGTGGCCGTTGGCCATACAGCCGCCAGCGGCGTCAGGAGCTTGGGCGGCGCCTCTGCCGGTGGGGGTCTTGCGGACGGTTTCACGGCCTGAGTTTCCGTCGCCACCGCTTCGCTCAGCCCCGCCCCCTGGCGGTTCTGGGCTGGTTTATCGACCGGATTGACTGGGGCAGGCTGGTTCGCAGGCTGGCCTGCGACCAGCGGTTTGTTCGCTTTCTTAGAGGACTTCTTTGCCATTGTTTGTCTTGTTTGGATTCGCAATTTCAGTATTGGAGCGCCGGATATTGGGGATGAAGTTCCGAACGTCAAGCCCAAAAAGAGATTCCGCGCACTTCCGCTGAATCTGTTCCGGTGGGCCAAATAGGGGGGCGCGACGGAGGTTGCCGCCGGGCGGCGCTCGCCGTGGTGCTCGACGCGCCCCTGATGCTGTCAGCCCTCTTCGCGGTGGCAAGCACGCCTCCGGCGATTCTGGCCGAGAGGGGTGCTTGACCACAACCCGACCAACGGCACCTTCAATCTACTAACGAGTGGTCGGACCTACGATGTCGGCTCCCCTTCGAGCCGGGAAACCTAATTGACCGCGCTCTTCGCCAAGCCTATGCTGACAATGGTTCAGAAAACGGCAACCGTGCAGCAAAGCGAAAGGTGGATTATGGAATTGAAAGCAGAACGAGTTGACACGTGGGCGGCTTCCATTGAAGACAAGCCCGGCAGCCTTAGCGCCAAACTCAGCGCCTTGGCGAACGCGGGAGTGAACTTGGAGTTCGTCATTGCGCGGCGCACACCCGAAAAATCCGGCAAAGGGGTGGTCTTCGTGACCCCCATCAAAGGGGCAGCCGGGAGTCGCGCTGCCCGGCAGGCAGGCTTTGCAAAGACCAAGAGCCTGCACACCGTACCAATTGAGGGGCCGGACAAACCGGGTCAAGGAGCTAGAATCACGCAGGCTTTGGCCGAGAAGGGGCTGAACCTGCGCGGTCTGTCGGTAGCAGCGATTGGGAACAAGTTCGTAACGCACATTGCTCTCGACAGTCCAGCCGACGCTGCCAAAGCCGTGAGGACGCTGAAGGCGCAGTAAGGAGCGTCGCTCGGGGCTTGGCGTGGCGTAACGCCCCGAGCAAGAGGCTCTTCCCGCTTCCTGCTCAAGCCGCGCCGCAGTCGGGACACGCCCTTTACGCTCAACCTTGCTCGCCAGCAATGGTCGCTTCGTCTGAGACCTGAAGCCCCACCAGGACCGGCTCGACCCGCGGGTTTGCGCATCGACCAGTGCGGCCCGTGCGGCTGATTCCGAATATGGCCTCCACGCCGATGGCCCCGTGGGATGGGATGGGTGCCGCCGCCAGCGCGTCGTCAATCCAGGCCGAGCGGAGAAGCTGGCTCCAGCACCGGGATAAAGGCGCGCTCCCGCCACAGCGAGATAGATGCCAGCCTCTCAGCGTTCATCGACTGCATGATTGCGCCGGTGAGTTTTTTCGATTGACACCTTCAGGCGCTGGAGCGGTAACCTGAAGCCATGAACTCACGTGTGTTCTGGTCCCGTATTCTCAAGGTCGTCGGCGGCATCGCCATGATGCTCGGAACCCTCGACCCGATGGAAGGCTCGCTGCTCATCCTGCCCGGCAGCGGCATGGTCGCCCTGGGCATGTACCTTGGGGGGAGGGACCGCAGGACGGTGCTCTACTGGACTTGGGTGTTCATCCTGATAGCCTTTGGTGTCGGCGCTCTGTTCGCGCTGGACGCCATTGGAGGCATCGGCGGCAAGAGCGGGCATTCGATGTGGTGGGGAGTTCTGATGCTGCCGTACCCTATTGGCTGGCTCCTGGCGCTGCTGGGCGCGGTGATTTCATCGCTCCGGTTCTTCAAAGCAAAGTACCGGCAGGCGCACGCTTGAGCGTGGCAGGAAGCGCCATGTTGAATCAGCCGAACCTCACGGAACGCATCGACATTGACCCCAGCGTCACCTTGTCCGCGAAGAACCCCACGCTGTCCGCCTCATCCTGCGCTCCCAGCGCGTAAAGCAGCGGCAGGTAGTGTTCGAGGGTCGGCACGGCCAGACGGGCGGAGCGCCCCAGCTTGGAGTAGTCAATTATCGCCTTGTGGTCGCCCGACAGAATCAATTCCTTCACCTGGGCGTCGAACTCCAGTGCCCAATCGTACGCCGTATCCTCCCACGCCATCTCGCGCAAGTTGTGGACTATGTTGCCGCTCCCGATGATGAGCACGCCCTTTTTCCGTAGTCCTCTCAATTCCCGGCCCAGTTCATAGTGGAGGGCAGGCGGTTTCCTCTGGTCGAGACTCAATTGAACCACCGGCACATCGGCCTCCGGGAACATCCGGCACAACACCGCCCATGCGCCGTGGTCAAGCCCCCACTCCAGGTCCAGTTGGACAGGTGACTAACGCCGTCATCCGTCACCATCGAGCCGACGAACTCGTCGAAATGCCCTTTCACGTTGTTGATTCCCATGTGCCGGACGGAGAAGGTGAGGCTGCTGTGCGCCGGGTCAATTTTGTAGGTATCAGCCGCATTTGCGCGTGCCAGCAGCAAGCAGGCGGCAGCGGTTAATCCCAACATTATCTTGGTTTGCATATTTGCTCTTATTCCTTGTGAATGTCCTTTGCGGATTTTGTCAGGCATTACGGCCTTTGGTTAACTGACTGGTAATCTCTGCGACCCGCCGACCGTATGCCTCGGCGGTCTCGATGTCGCCCTTGGGCGGGGCACCGGGTGGGTTCACCTGAAAACTCGCGGCCATCGGCCCGATGAAGGAGCCCACCCGGTTCTGGGCCTCCGGGCCGGGGCCGCTGACGGTGTTCATCTCCTCGGGCCGGTTGGCGGAGGGCATCAGGCCGAGGCCGACAAAAATCATTCCGTGTTGCATGGCATTGATGACCAATCCGAGCAGGGTGTTGAGCTTGTCCCCGGAGAAAGACGACGAGTTGGTGAACGCCCCGGCCACTTTGTCCTTCCAAGCCAGCGTGAACCACTTCTTGGCGGCGGTTTCGAGGAAGGCTTTCATCCCGGCGGACATGTTGCCCATATAGGTTGGGCAGCCGAAAATGATGGCGTCTGCGGCATCGAGTTCATCCAGCCGTTTGGTCGCTTCCTCAACGGTGTAAAGTTTGGCGGAGGCGGAGGAAACCGACTGTGCTCCGCGATGGACGGCCTCGGCCTGCAATTTGGTGTGGCCGTAGGTGGTGTGATAGATAATGGCGATTTTGGTCATGTTGTTGCTGCGTTTGTTGGTGTTTTACTTCAGGTCGAAAAGAATCGCGTCGGTCTGCTGAGTGGCGGTGAGCGTGAGCGTTCCGGGTTCTTCGGTGCTCGCGCCGTCGCCCGTCGTCAGGATGACCCCGTTGAGGGCCAGCGCACCTTCAGCAATGTGCAGCCATGCGCCTCGACCCGGCCTGAGCTTGTGCGTCACGGTCTGTCCAGGCTTGAGCCGGATGCGATAGATGTCCGCGTCCTGGTGAATGGTCGCCGAGCCGTCCCGACCGTCCAAGGAGATGACCAGCACCTTGGCTGCGTCGGCCTGTTCGGGTTTGGGGTGCCATTCGGTGTAGCTCGGCGTGAGACCGCGTTCTCGCGGTTGAATCCAAATTTGCAGGAAATGCAGCGGGTCGGTGCGGGACGGATTGAACTCGCTGTGCGTGATGCCCCGTCCCGCGCTCATCAGTTGAATCTGGCCCGGCTTCAGTTGCCGCCCCTTGCCCATGCTGTCCTTGTGCTCCAGTGTTCCTTCCAGCACGTAACTGAAGATTTCCATGTCGCGGTGCGGATGCGTCCCGAAGCCCTGCCCCGGAGCAACCCGGTCGTCGTTGATGACGCGCAACGAGCGGAAGCCCATGTGCGCCGGGTCATAATAGTCCGCGAAGGAGAAGGTGTGATGCGTGTTGAGCCAGCCGTGGTCGGCATGGCCGCGTTCGTTGGCCCGTCGAATGTCCAATTCGGTCGCTGTCGTTCTCATGGAAACACAATCGCCGACTTGAGCGATTCCCTCCAATGCCGATTTATTGGCCTGAGACTGCCTTTCGGTTATGCTGTCCGGCATGGAACTCCGACAACTGCGTTATTTCGTGGCGGTAGCCGAAGAAGGCAACATCAGCCGCGCCGCAAAGAGGATTTTCCTCACGCAGCCCGCCTTGAGCCGTCAGATTAAAGTGCTGGAGGACGAGGTTGGCCAGTGCCTGCTGGAACGCCAAGCCCATTCCATCCGGCTCACGCCCGTCGGTGAAGCACTGCTGCGCGAGGCCCGCGAACTGCTCCAGCACGCCCAACAGGTGCTCGAACGGGTGCGTGTCGCGGGGCGCGGGCTGCGCCTGCGCGTCGGTTACGCGCCCTCGCTCGCCGCCGGGATGTTGTCCGTCGCCGTCGAGAACTTCACCCAGGCGCACCAGAACGCCCATGTGGAGCTATTGGACCTTTCGACCGCAGAAATGCTGGCCGGACTGGAAAGTGACAAACTGGATGTCGCCCTCTGTGTTGGGCAGCAGCGCCAGACGCGGGGATTGAAATGGACGCCACTGGTCCGCGCCCCTTGGCGGCTTGCCGTGAACCGAAGTCACCCGCTGGCCCAGCGGTCGCAAGTGACGCCCCTGGAAGTGGCAGGTGAACCGTTGCTCGTCTATTGCCAGCGCGACTATCCAGAGTATTGGGACATCATCACCGGTTGGCTGCACGACCACCGGCAACGGCCCAGAATCGTTGGCGAATACGGCGGCGCGGAAAACCTCATGGCTGCCGTCGAGTCGGGTTTGGGAGTCGCCCTGGTCACGACCCAGATGGCGCGGCTCTTTCCGAACCGTGTCCGATTGATAACGCTGTCCTCCGCGCCGGAGCCGGTCCGCATCGCCGTCGGCCATCGCGCCAATCGAGCGGATGACAAGCCGCTCGCGGTGTTCGTTGAAGAACTGCGAAAAGCTGCTACAGCCCTCGCGTAGGTGTCCACTCCCTTCCTCCAGAGACTTGTTTGGCTCGGTTTTCCTGCATAGCGGCCACGCTCAATCCGCGAGCTTCCGCAGGGCATCAACAATCCACACCATGCCCGCGAGGGCGCAACCGCAGTCCACTCGGCGGCTTATGCCCTGGTACTCATCAGCACAGGCAAAGGTTCGCGGCCTTTCAGCCGGGCAACGACTCTATGATGCCGCCGCCTCCGTCTCGGCGGTCTGCACCTGCCTGGCCTGCCTCAGCAGCAACACCGAGACCTCGGGGCGCACCGATACCCAGCCTGCGCCTGCGGGCCTGGACAGAATGGCGGGTGCGTCCGAGCTTGCGCCCGACCTCGCCATCTGAAGCGGTGCCCAAGAGCGCGTCCTCTGCCGCCGTCCACGCCTTCTGCTGGCGCTGGCTGGGCGCTAGGATGCCCAGTTTTTGGCGGCGGTGTTTGACCGCACGCAGGCTGATGCCCAGAAACAGAGCAATCTGCCCATCGGGGCGGCTGCCCAGGAGCTTGTCATCGGCCGCGCTCCAGTGATGATGCTTGGGCGCGAACGGCGCCAGGCCCTTGCGCGCCCGGCGCTGCCGCACCGCCTCTACGCTGCGCCTCAATCGCCTGGCCAGCTTCCCATCCGACATAGTGCCCAGCAGATCATCTTCGGAGGGCCGCCAGACCCGGCGGTCAGGATAAAACTTCGGAATCCCCAGCCTCCTGCGGCGTTCGCGGACCAGCTTGCGAGGACGGCCCAACTGTTTGGCCAGGACGCCGTCGCTCAGGGTCCCCAGCAGGTTGTCTTCCTCAGCGGTCCAGGGCCTGCGCCTCAGATCCGGCAAGGGCTGGCCGAGCTTCAAGCGGCGCTGGGTGACTCCGCTTAACCCGTGGCCGGTAATCCGCGCAACTTCTTCATCGCGCAGAGTGCCCAGCAGGGCATCCTCCTGCGGGGTCCAGCGACGCGCCGGAGATTGATGGCCGGGAATGCGCCGCCGCTTGCGAGCGTTCCTGATGGAGGTATCCGGCCGGTTTAGGCGGGCGACCGACTCGGAATTCAACGGCTGCTTTTGCTCTTCCATCGGCCCTGGTTTCTACCTGACAGCCGAAGACCTGTAAAGCGGTTTCTTTGAGCAAGGCCACAATGGAGAGCAGTCCGGCTCCGGTGGGCCATGCGGCACATGTCCGGCGACCCCAAGGCCAACCTGGCAATCATGGGCGACTTCAACGAGGGCCACGGACACCGGGGGGCCACCCTGGCGCAGGCTCTCGTCGGCGGCTTCCATGAAGGCGTAGATTTCCAACGTGTGCTCGACGGACATCGGCGGCTGGCCGGTCTTGAAGAACTTCGCGATCTCCACCAGCAGCGGTTCGTACCCCTCGAACTTGCCGGCGGGCGGGAACCGGCAGTTTGGGTTCCAGCGTAGCTCAATGGTAGAGCAGCCGGCTGTTAACCGGCGGGTTGCAGGTTCGAGCCCTGCCTCTGGAGCCAATTCGGTTGCGCCTGCGCCGCAGGCACTTATGCTTCCAAACGTGGTCTCGATTTTCAGGGCGGCGGCAAACGGGGCAGACGTGCTTCGTTTATTGGCGGGCCGGAGCGGCTCGGCAAACGGCGGTTGATGTCGGCCCTTTCTGCTCGCATACTCAAAGGAACTGCATCCAGGACGAGCACAAATGAAACCGATCTCACGCCGCAACATGCTGCGCCAAACCGCTTGGCTGGGAACCACCGTCGCCGTTGGCCTGCCGCTGGCGGCAACCGCTGCCGAGCCGTTGCCCGGCAAGACACCGGCCACAGCAAAGCCCAGGCTCAAGGTGATTGTCACCGGCGGGCATCCAGGCGACCCCGAATACGGCTGCGGCGGCACCGTCGCCCGCTACACGGATCTGGGCCACGAGGTCGTCCTGCTCTACCTCAACCGAGGTGAGTGGCCCGAAAACCCGCTGCTGGAAGATGCCAAATCGGTGCGTATAGCAGAGGCCAAGAAAGCCTGCGAGATTCTCAAGGCCCGCCCCGCTTACGCTGGACAGATCAACGGCGCCGCGATCGTTGATTCCGCGCACTACAAGGGATTCCAACGCATCCTGGAGGCCGAACAACCGAATCTCGTTTTCACTCACTGGCCCATCGACAACCATGCCGACCACCGGGCGATTTCGATGCTGGTCTATGAGGCTTGGCTCCGCATGGGGAAGAAATTCGCCCTCTACTACTACGAGGTTTCCAACGGGGAAGATACGGTTCAGTTTACCCCAACCCACTACGTTGATATTACGGGGACCGAACCACGGAAGCGGGCGGCCTGCTACGCCCACGCCAGCCAGGCCCCGGACAAGTTCTACGCCCTCCAGGAAATGGTGACGCGGATGCGCGGGGTCGAGAGCGGCCACAAGCAGGCCGAGGGCTACATCCGGCACGTACAAAGCCCTGACTTCGCGCTGCCGATGGCCTCGTGAGAACGCCAAGCCCGACGGTATGGTAATGTCCGCGCATGGAAAGCAGAACAATCCACATCATGGCGATTTGTCTTGCCGCAGTGGCACTCGCTCCGGGCTGCAAGTCGTTCCAGCAGCGGCGTGTCGGCGCAACTCGACCCGTATTCCAGTTGCGTTTGGTGCTTGATTCCCCATCTGCGGACTCCGAGCAAATTGCTCTCACCGGCAAAAATGCGGAGCATACCCACACCGAAACGCTTAACGTCCAGAAAACCGTCCTGCTGGACCAGACGGCCTTGCAGTCAGCGAAGTCGAGCACGGATGCCTTGGGCCAGCCTGTGATTGACAGTCGATGGAGGGCGCAAGCCGTGAGCTTCGACCGGCAGGAATTGGCCCAGCAGTCTGCCTGCCGGTCGGGCCAGGTGGGGGTGCGATTAAAAGCGTCGGTCATGCGCCTCGGGGGTTTTGTCCCGAAGGGACATCTGACAATAGCCCGGCGTTTCAACGCCGGGGAGGCCAAAAAAGGGACCCCTCGTCCCGAAGGGACGATTGAGAACACGCCTTACTTTCAGCCGTCCCTTCGGGACGGACCTGATCTTCGGGTCCGCTCACCCGGCGTTGAAACGCCGCGCTATTGTCGGAAGCCCCTTCGGGGCAAAACGGCGCCGTGGGCTGATCGACGGTTTCAATCGCACCCGCCAGGTGGAGGGGCCTTGACTGACAGCTTCGCCGGGGCTACAGGGTAAACCATGAAATACTGCGCACCGATTTTCGGCCTGGTGTTCGTTGCTGTGCCGGCCCTCGCCGCTTCTGCCGCGCCGGTGCCGTCCCAGGCAACGACGGCGCGAAATACACCAACTGCCTGGGACCAGCAAGCGGCGGCAACATACCTGGATGACCGGATGGATTTGTGGTTCGACAAAGCAAAAAAGCTGCGAACCGGCCAGGGAAGCACCTCGTGTGTTTCGTGCCACACAGTCCTCCCCTATGCGCTCGCCCGTCCGGTGCTGCGCAAAGCGTCTGGCGTGAGCCAGTCGACGCCCCAGGAAGCGAAGATGCTCGACGAAACGCTTCGTCGGGTGGACACGTGCGCAAATCACGAACCGCTCTACAAGAATAAGGAGGAACAGTCACGCGGGACCGAGGCGGTGCTGAACCTTCTCATCCTGGCCGGTGAGGATGCCCGCCAGAATCGCCGGGAGCCGAGTGGGCCGACCTGCAAGGCGCTCGAAGAGCTTTGGAGAGAGCAATGTGCTGACGGAGCCTGGGATTGGCTGGACTTCGGGCTGGAGCCTTACGAGTCCGCCGATAGCGCTTACTACGGGGCGGCCCTGGCGGCGATGGCGGTCGGAACCGCCCCTGGGTACGCGGGCGGCGCGGACGGCAAGGTGCCGAGTGGCTTGGGCAAAATGCGCTCCTACCTGAACGCAAACTATGCCGATCAGAATCTCTACGGCAGGGCTTGGGTGCTGCTCGCCTCCACTCGTCTGGCGGGCTTGCTGAGCCGCGAGCAGACCGATGCGTTGAAGGCCGGCCTGCAGAGCAAACAGAACGCCGATGGCGGTTGGTCCCTTTACAAGTTGGGGCCGTGGACTTGGTCCAAGGCCAGCCCGCCGTATGGGCCGGAGGGAAAGCCTGATTACGCGCTGCTGTCCAAGTCGGATGCGTATGCCACGGGCTTGATCGCCTATGCGCTTCGGCAGGCGGGATTGCCCGCCGGCCATCCGAGCCTGAAGCGGGCCACGGACTGGCTGAAAGCCAATCAACGGGAATGGCAGATCGATCAAAGCCACTGGAAATGCTGGCGGACGTACTCGCTCAATTATGATCACGAACATGGCGGCGACGACGGCGAACCCTGGAGGCGGATGTTCATGTCGGACGCAGCCACGGCCTTTGCGGCACTGGCGCTTCTGCCCCCGGACTAAACTCGACCTCGACAAATGGCGAGCAGCGGCATAGCCTCAACACGGCAGTCGGAAGCGCTGCAGCTTATGAGCATCGAAGGTTCAATGGTCAACTACTATGCCGAACGGGCCAATGAGTACGAACGCATCTACGCCAAGCCGGAGCGTCAGGATGACCTGCGGCGGTTGCAGAGTTTTGTTGAGCGTACCTTTGCCGGTGCTCATGTCTTCGAGGTGGCGTGCGGCACTGGCTACTGGACGGAGGTCGTCGCGCAGTCGGCTTCGTCGGTGGTTGCCACGGACGTCAATGAGGAAGTCCTGGCTATCGCCCGGACCAAACCCATCGCCGCTCGGAACGTCGAGTTTCGCCGCGAGGACGCCTACGCACTGCCGACCCTGCCACAACGGTTTAACGGCGGGTTGGCGGCTTTCTGGTGGTCCCACGTGCCGCGGGCGCGGCTGCGCAGTTTTCTGGCCGGTTTTCACCGCCTGTTTTCGCAAAGCGCCAGAGTGGTTTTCATCGATAACGCCTACGTGGAGGGCAGCAGCACTCCCATCTCGCGCACCGATGGGTCTGGGGAAACCTACCAGATACGCAACTTGGACGATGGGTCCGTTCACGAGGTGCTCAAGAATTTTCCGACCGAATCCGAGTTACGAGCCGCTGTGGATGGCATGGCTATGGAGGTGCAGGTCGAGTTTCTCCGGCACTACTGGATTCTCAGTTATGTGCTGAAGGTGAAAGCCTAACCGGCTCGCCGGGCGGGTCGCCCGTCCCGATGCAAACCGGCAGCCGTCAGTGCAGGCCCATTTTTTGCTGCCGCGGACGGCTGCCCAACCCCGGCGAGGCTTGAGGCTAGCCGGGGTGGGTATGGACATGTTGTTTCCGGGCACGATGAAGACGCGTATGAAAACAACAAGAGCACAATTCGGGATTACCACCAACCGCACTTCCCAAACCGGGGAAATGAGCGAGCCGGTGTCCGGCAGGAAGCCGGTTTTGGCTCTGCTGATGCGATTGCTCTGGGCAGCCGTGCTCGTGCTGCCCACTTTGGGAGCACAGGCCGCAGTGGTCTTGACCAGCCTTCATTCTTGAGTTCGACCAACTGGGCCAACCTGGGCAGCGCCGTCACCGCAACGGCAGCGACGCTCAGCGCCACGGACTCAGTCACGAACGGTCCGCGACGGTTTTACCGGGTGGTGCTCTCGCCGTAAGGATTGCGCAATGATGCTGAGATGCGGGATACAGTCCGTCTTGATCCTCCCGCTTCCTTCCGCCCGCTGAAACCGGCATGAAACGTCATTTCAGGGTGTTGGTCCCATCGGTCCACAATACGGTCATCACCCTGGCGAAGCGGCGACGACTCAGCAGGCGCACACCGGCGAACCGGGACTTGGTCATCACCGGTGGCGCTGGCGTCGGCAGGACGAGCCTCGTTAACGCTGCCGATTTGTTCGCGGAACCGGCGTATATATCCAACGGTCCCCGGGGGTCCAGCCAGTCGGACCCGGGGTTTCGCGCATCAGCCCGCTCAACCTGAGGACATTCTCCAGGTGCTTATTCATGATGGCTTCGCCCGAGCCGACTTCTATCATCGTGGGGCCGTTTTGATCAGCGCCATATCCGCCGCGGGCCGCGGACATGATGTCGGGAACGTAATTGGGCCAGGTCCCCTCGTGCCAGGTGTATCCGAAAACAAAGGGATGAGGCATGTTCACCTTATGCTTCCAGTCAAGCTGGAGTTGAATGAACGGCTCGCCCGGCACGGTGGCGATGGCGATCTCGTCGTTGATCAAGATCGTGCAAATATGGAGGTCGAAGTTTGCGTGTTTGTCAAAGCGTCCGGTGAATTTCAGCGAGTCGTTCATGTAACGGATCGTCGTTTCGTTGCCCGGTTTGGGGGTTAGGGACTTAGCCAGCTTGATGGCTTCGTAGGAAAGCAGGTGGCCAACGCGCTCGATGGAATTATAATCCGTCTGGAACGGATCGTCAGGACCGGATCTGCGGGAACTAATGATCAGCGATTCAATATTCCCCGCGGCGCCTTGAACAAAAAGGCAGGTGAGGTTGGGGCCAAGGGCTTCTTCCACTTTTCTGCAGGCGACGCCGGGAAAATCCGCCGACACCGCGTAGTTCTGGCAAACGACATCCGCGTGGCAGGCGTAATTCATCATGATGGCACGCGGTTGGCCTTTGGCGTCTTGAATCTTGATAACGCCAACTTCGGGGTCAACCGGCCCGAAAGGGATGCGGTCCGGGTTTTCGCACAGGTAATGCTCGTCCGACACCCAGGATTCCCTGGAATGCCCGTCATCACGAGTGATCAAGCGATTGAAGCCCAGTTGCGGAAAGCTCCTGTGGCCGGCGGAAATTCGCGCGGGGAACATGTTTTTGACGGCGGTGTCCATCGCCTGGATGATCTGTTCCTCGTAGAAATTCTTGTAATTGCGGCCTGGATCGGAGTGCGTGTGAGAGGAACTGAGCACCATTTGCGAAAGCCCGAATTTCTCTTTGCAAGTGGCGACCAAATGCTCGCTGGTGTAAATGCCGAGATCGACGGAAACGAAGGCCAGGCGTTTGCCGTTTATCTCAAGCACCAGTGCGCGGGCGTTTACCTTGTCGTGGACGGGCTGCTTGGTGTTCTCCGGAGTTACGTTGATTTTCGCGGTTCCGGCAAGGAGTTCTCCCTGCCAGAAGCATTTTTCCTTCGCAGCGGCCGGAGCCGCAGGTGCGGCCGGATCGGCTGCTCGAATGTTTTCGGCCAGGCCACATGCGCAAATGACCAGCAACGCCATTGGGCGCGCAACGTGGGAGTCTAGGGGATATGGCATCAGGTTAGTCCAGGTGCCCATTCTCATCAGGTTTGACAGCGTATTCATAGTCGTTCGCGCTCGTTGCCAGAGCGGATGGAGGCGCAGCCGCCAAGCGGTTTCCACGTCCGGCCTTGTGGTTTTAGGCCATGTTGCCAAAACGGCAGAACTCCGTCTATCCCCGATTCCGGGGACGGACGCTGACTGCACGACCGTTTGTTGGGCTTGTGCTCGAGATACGCTCCTCAGCGGGAAAAGAGCATGGCGAATCCTTGGCCAACGCCGCGCCCCAGTCAATTCGCATCAGGCCCGTACGACAAGTTCGCGGAAACTAAAAGCGGGTTGAAAGGGCTTGAATTGGTCCAGGCATGATGCACACTTGATACACGTGAAACGACCTCCGCACTTCGAGCGCCTTCGCGGTGCTTCTCTTGCTCCTGCCCAACCTCGTCTTGTGCCAGGGCCTTTTGCCGCTCCACCCGGACGAACCGGCCGTCATTTCAGCCGGCAGGACCGGCCCTGCTCAAACTCTCGCGCCGTTCCTCCGCCCGCCGCCCGAGTACGCCAACCAGTTTGGCCCCTACCGCTCGCCGCTGAAATTTGAGGACGGCTCGCAGGTGAGGACCGCCGCGGACTGGGCGCGGCGCCGGGAGGAGATTCTCAAGCAATGGCACGGCCTTATGGGGCCCTGGCCGCCCATCCTCCAGACGCCGAAGGTCGAATTCCTGCCCGTAGTCCAGCAGGCGTCCCGTCCCCCTATGCGAAACCGTCTTGCCCTCGAAACCAACGCGGGTCCGACCCTCGCCAAGACAGGCCAGGCTTCTGCTCCAGGTCCGCTCGAGCGTTTCTCGCGCCACCGGGTTCGCGTGGAAATCGCCCCGGGCCAGACGGGAGAAGGTTGGTTGCTGGTGCCGGAGGGCCAAGGCCCCTTTCCGGCCGTGCTGGTCTTGTACTACGAGCCGGAAACCAGCATTGGGTTGGGCAAGGAGCCGCTTCGGGATTTTGGCTTGCAGCTTGCCCGGCGCGGTTTCGTCACCCTCTCGATTGGCACGCCCGGGGGCAATGCCTGGAAGCCGGAACTCGGTGCCGCGCAATGCCAACCGCTGTCCTATCATGCTTATGTGGCCGCCAACTGCTGGCACGCCCTGGCCAACCTGTGGCAAGTGGATTCGGCGCGCATCGGGGTCGTGGGGCACTCTTACGGGGGCAAATGGGCGCTGTTTGCGGGCGCGCTTTGGGAGAAGTTCGCCGCCGTGGCGGTCAGCGATCCCGGCATTGTATTTGATGAGACCCGTCCCAACGTGAATTATTGGGAACCGTGGTATCTCGGTTTGGATGCGAACGAGAAACGTCCGAAGGCCGGCCTGCCCTCGGCGGACAACCCGCGCACCGGGGCATACAAACGCATGGTCCAGACCGGCCGGGACCTGCACGAGCTGCACGCGCTCATCGCACCGCGCCCGTTCCTGGTCTCCGGCGGCTCCGAAGACCCGCCCGCGCGCTGGCTGGCCTTGAACCACCTCCTGGCAGTGAATCAGTTGCTGGGCTGCACCAACCGGGTCGCCCTGACCAGCCGCCCGGCGCACATGCCCACCCCGGAATCCAACGAGCAGCTCTGCGCGTTTTTCGAGCGGTTTCTGAATTAATGGGAGACCAATGAGCCGAGCCGCAGGTCGGCCTTGAACTTCCGTGGCTTGCCCATGCTGATCCTCTCGAAGCCCGGATGCGCTGGATTCAAAATCCACTCGAGGATCGCCAACGAGATCGCACTGGAGGTGTAAACCACGGCCACGCCCGTGGAATTCCAACGACCCCATACAGGCGCGCCCCCTCGCCAGAAAATGCGGAGCCAACGAATCTGCGCTTGATACGCCGCTTCACCCGCGGCCTGGCTCTTGCACAAACCCTTAGCGAACTCCGTAGCGTCGTTTGACTTCCTGGTGCGCGAGGCGCGGCTTGCCTTCGTCCCGCACTCGGGCTTCGATCACGTCCAGGAAGTCGTTCAGATCCTCCAAATCCTCGCGCAGCGTGGCGATCTGCTCGCGCTTGCGGCGAATGGAGCGAACGACGGTCTTCTCAGCGGCCTTAGTCATAACAATTCGATACCGGCGTTCGTTCATGGCGGTCTTCCAGGCTAGCCTCCGCGTCAGGGCTGGGCCCGGAACTCCACCACCGCGCCGCGTCCGCCGGTGGCCATGACGCGATGGATGCGGAGGTCCGTGGCGTTGGTTGGAGCGGATGCGTCCGGCAGCCAGACACGCGCTCCTCGCAACGGAGCCAGGCGGCGCAGGAGCGTGGCGTCGTCCAGCACGCTGCCTTGACCGACCGAATGTTTTGTCGTTCACTCGGCTCATGCCGGTGCGCGCCATCATTGACACCAATGTCTTCTTAAGCGCGCTTTGGTCGAGGCGCGGGGCGGCCTTTGAGATCCTTGCGTTTGGTATAGAGGTTGTGACACCGGCCGAATTTTTGGCCAAATTGAGAAAGAGCGAATGACAACGATTCAGGCGCAAGTGCCGGACCCACTGGCGAGGCAAATCGAGGAGCTTGCCGAGCAGGAGAAGGTTAGCGTTGACCAACTGGTGAGCATCGCCCTGGCCTATCAGGTCTCCGCCTGGCGGAGGCGCGACACGATTGCCAAGCGCGCCAAGCGCGGAAGCTGGAAGAAGTTTGACCGCGTAGTGGCAAAGGTCAGGGATGTTCCGCCGTTGCCGGGAGACGAGAAGAAGTGACGGGCCAGAGAATTCAAGGCGAAGCGCGGAATTCCACCACCGCGCCGCGTCCGCCGGTGGCCATGACGCGATGGATGCGCAGGTCCGTGGCGTTGGTTGGAGCGGAGGCGTCCGGCAGCCAGACACGCGCTCCTCGCAACGGAGCCAGGTGGCGCAGGAGCGTGGCGTCGTCCACGAGGCCGCGGTTGTCCAGTGGGCCGGAGCCGGAAGCGGACCTTGCCGGGTCGGGATGCTCGCCCGGGTTCGCCAGGCCCTCATAGCCTTTGGGCGCGGCCTCTTTTCTCGCGGTGTTCACATTGCACCCGAGGAGGCCGCCGCGCGCGGGCGGCTCGGCGACATTGCGCCAGACGTCATCGGCCGTGGTTCTCTGCTCAATCCAGAACTGGTCGTTCAGTGCCAGCACGCTGGCCCCGCCGCCGTCGCCGCGCAGTTCAAAGCGGCAGCTTGTCTTGGTCTCCACTGGCAGGAGCATGCAGGTGGCGAGCGTGAACAGGCCCCGGAAGTTGTCGGCGGCAACCGTGGGCGAAGTGGGTGAGGTTGCATAGGAAAAGCGCGTGGCATCGATGCTCAATGTGCCGCGGTCGGCCAGGTGCAGGCCATTGAGCGAATCGCTGCTGCGCTCGTGATAGACGCTGCGCACCACCAGACGCCCGCCGTGGCGCACATCATACTGGCCGGCGGCTGAGCCCGTGGCGCCGGTGAAGATGCTGACCTGGTTGGTGGCGTGCTCGGCATTGGGGCCGCCGACCACTTCCACCCAGCGCCCGCCGTTGCCACTGCCTTGTAGTGAGCGGAGGAGGACGTCGGTCCGCTCCAGTCCGCTGATCCGAAGCGCAGCGGTGTTGGTGCCGCCCGAGGCGCTGGGACCGTTAACGTTCAGTTGGTCGGCGAAAATGTGTCCTTGCGCCTGGTCGCAATCCTCCACGAGCAACGCTCGAGCCTGCCCGGCGTGGACGTAGAAATCGCGCAGCGTGGCGTGGCTGGGACCCCTGACCCAGAGGACGATGCCGTCCTCGGGTCCGGTCCACTCGAGGCGTGTGCCGGTTTCGCCGGCGCTGTCGCCGACGAGTTGGAGGTCGCAGCCGGCCGGGATAACGAGCGTCTTCGCTATCGGATAGCTGCCCATCGGCAGGTGGACCACTGGACGCCGGCCCGCCAGTTTCGCCGCCTGGTCGATGGCCCGCTGGATGGTTTCGGCATCGGCGCCGGCGGGCATTTCTATGGCCGTTGTTTCGCGGTGCGGCGGCGTGAACGGCAGCGGCGGGAGCGTCCCGGGGATCTCGTCGGCCGTGACGACCCTCTCCGCGAGCCGCCGGAACCGGCCGCGTTCTTGCACGGCGTTCGTCTTCGAGTAGAGGTTGCCGACGAGCGTCTGGTCGGCCCAGGTCATGCGCACACCGCGCGCCGCGCCCGCCAGGCGGAATTGGTTGTCCACGACCAGATACGGTCCCGCGTTGTCGAGGATGACGGCCCAATCGCCCGCGGGGTCCAGCACCCGGTTGCCTGTGAGGCTCACGGGCGAACCCCAGGAGTGGCCGGTGGAGAAATCAAAGAAGCGCCGCGAGCCGACGCTGGTGTTGTTGACCGCCGAGAATGCCATGAGATTGATGCTGCTTAGGTCGGCAATGCGCGAGCGCAGGAAGAGCGACTCCCAAACGTGCCAATTGCCCATGACATTGTGGACGCCACGCCCGCAATCCTCGAAGCGGCCATACCAGACCCAAATGTCCATCGAATTCCAGTTCACCGTCTGGATGCCCGTCCCGCACCGAAGGAACTGGCAGCGCAGCACGGCATTCTCCGCCTGGCCCTCGGTCCTGGGGCCGCCGAAGACGAGGCCGTTGGTGGCGTCGCGGAAAATCAGGTCGCTGGTTTCGTTGTAAGTCGAGAAGGCTGGACCGTACGTCAACGCCGTGTCAGCGCGGCCCGCTCCGTCGAAGGTGAGCCGCGAAATCTTGGAATACCACGCATCCCACTGGAACATCGTGCCGCCGTTGGCGCCGTCCCAGCGCAGAACCGTGCTCGGGGGGTCCTCGCCGACGACCGCGACGCCCTGGCAATCCGTGTGCGCCTTGCGGACCGTTTTCAGCGTCTGGCTGATGCGATACGTGCCGGCAGGAAGGTAGAGCACGCAGGTGTTCGTGTGTTTTACCAGGTCATCGAGCGCGCGCTGGAGGGCCGCGGTGTCATCGGCCTGGCCGTCGCCGCGGGCGCCATAATCGCGCTGGGCATTGCGCCAACTCGGGAAGGGCCCCACAAATTCCTCGTTGCCGCCGGTTAAAGCGGCCATCGAAGACCAAGCCGGGAAAAGGACACACATGGCCAGCGCGGCCGTGGCCGCCAAGGCAGAGCGATCGTGCAGAGTTCTCATAAGCTCCCCTCACGCCCCGGTCCATTCTCGGATCAGCCGCTGCAGGCGCCCGTAGCTTTCTTTTGGCTCGCCGTCAGGGCGCAGGAATCCACCGTGCGCCCAGAAATGACCGCCCGCGTCCGAGAAGTCCCACCAAGTCACCGCCTCTACTGCCGGACGAGCGTAGCAGAGTGTGTAGAACTGCTCGATCCAGTCGGCCTGGATGCCCTCGCTCCACGGCCCGTGCCAGTACCGATTGGCTGGGTTCCTTGCCCATAGACTGTTCATCGCGGTCGGCCCTCGAAGACACGCCCAGTTCCGTGACGTGCATCGGCTTGCCCAGCGCGGCGAAGCGGTCCAGCATCCGCGCAATCTCGAACAGGTCGTGTTCGGGATAATACACCTGGAGGCCGACGGCGTTGAAGTCCACGTCCGCCTTCAACACCGCGCGCAGGTACTGGACCGGCGTGCGCAGAGGCCGGGGTTGCTTGCCTTTGTAGGTGCCCCCTTCCGCAACGTATTCGCCGAAGAGGCAGCAGTTGTTGACCACACGCACGGCCTTCGGATCGGCGGCGCGCGTTGCATCGGCAGCCAGGCGCGTCATCTCGAGCAACTGCTCCTGGGAGAACTGCGGCTCATTGCCCCAATCGTGGGCCTCGTTGATCACATCATAGACCCGAATGCGGCCCCGGTAGCGGCTCACGATCTCGGTGATGCGCCGCCGGTGTTCTTCCCGCCATTGCTCGAACGAGCGGCCCTGCATCCACGCGGGGCAACCCGCCTCGTGGAACCAGCACAGCGGATGGCCTTTGGCGGTGATGCCCGCCTTCTCCAGGCGGGCCAACCTCGTGTCCACCGGGCCAAAGCGCGGTTTGCCTTCCTCCGGCTCGAAACTGCGCCAGTAGAACGGGAGGGTTGCGAAATTGAAGAGCCCCGCGAACTTCTCCGCGTAGGCCTCCCCCTGCTCCGGGTATTGGAAGAAGTTGCAGCCGAAGAGAAAGCCCTTGCGGGGACCGCGCCGGCCGATAGCGTGCCTTGCCCGGGCCAGAACGACCTCTTCTCCCGCCCAGAGCAACTCGCGCAAAGATGCCATCGCCAAAGGCGTTGCGCGCTTCGGGTCGGCCGCCACGGCATCCGCCTGGCGCAGCAGCGACCGCCCTTGCTCCATTCGGCCGGTGATTCGTGGCGGCAGCACGGCGCCCTCCTGGCGCGCCTGCTCGAGCGCCTTGTCCACCGCGGCAAGGCGCGACGACGCCAACTCGCGGTTCAGGACGACCTGCTGCCCCGCGCGGTATCCACGGCCCTCCGCGTCCGCATACAACCTCACCGTGCCGAAGCCATCCACCTTCGTCACAAGCGAGCAGCCGAAAGGCCCCGCGGGCGCCTCGACGCTCACGCAACCACTCGATACCTCGCGTTGCGAATGCGGGAGCGGATTGCGGTCCACGCCGGCCTCAAACAGGAACAAGCCCTGCAAGGCTGATTCCGGGAGCGGCTCCCCTTTGGCATCGTAAGCGTGAACCGTGAATTGACCGGGCAGAACTTCCGTTGAAGAAGCCGGCTCTGCTGCGTGGAGGAAGCCCTCGCGGAACGCGAGCGCGGCGGTGCAACTTGCCGTCGTACGATAGAGGAACTGTCTTCGACTGGTTTTCATGTGGAATAGACGCCGCCGCCCGCGCATCCGTTCATTCCGTCCCCACCAATTCCAAGGCGGCAAGTCCACCGTCGCGCCAACTCGCGGGTCATAGGAGCGCGAGCGTATGTTTCAAGGCCAAGTCAACGGCGGCCATATCTGGCAGCCGCCCCAGCACCGCATCGAGTTCGGTCTCGAATACCGTTGTAACATTGTCGGCCATGATGACGGAATCGAGCCGCAGGCCGCCTGCCTTGGCTTCCGCTGAGGCTACGCCCACGAAGACCCGGCTTGGATGTCCGCGTCGCGCGAGATTGCTGGAAATCATCGCGACGATGGTCTGCGGCAGGCCGCTGTTGAGGTCATCCCGCTGAAGCACCAAGGCGGGACGCCGTTTCGCAGTTCTGAGGTCCGAATTGGGAAACAGAACCAGAACCACATCACCGCGCCGGGGATTGATCATAGATGGCAGTCTCGGGACGATCCCAGTCCTCGGAGAAGGTTTTCAGTCGGGCGCGAAGATCAGCGGCCTGGGTTTCGTCAATGCTCCGAGCTCGCAAGTCCACAGTTCCTTGTTGGGTCTCGGGTTCTCGCAAGATCGCCTCAAGCTCGGACTTCATCGCTTCGATCTGTGCCTTAAGCTGGAGCGCCCGCCGCCGCTGCTCTTCGGTCAAGCCCCTCATGGCATTAATCGTTTCCGTCGGTACTCATGGCCGTAATTTAATCAACCGAGACGCGATTGTCAGGCTTGAAATTCATCGCCAACCCATGCTAAAGCATTGGGCTATTCTCGGATGTCCCTTCGGGACAGGGATCCACGGCCACGCTTTGGCTATGTCCGCCGACAGGAAAGTTGGAATTAATTCTTGCACGGGCACTTACTGGGCGGTGCTCCGCAGGCGGTAGAATCTCTGGGGGAAATCGCCTGAATAGGGTTCGCTGAAATAGACCGGGGTGGCGCCGATGGTATTGGTGGCCACGGGTTTCCAGCTTGCGAGGTTGGTTGAGGTTTCCACAATCACCACCTGCCCCGCGGCTCCGCTCAGCTTGAACCCGAAGCGATTGGAGGTGAAGCCAAAGCTTGGGTCGTTCACCAGGATCACCGGCGGAGCGCCCAGCACGAGGTCGCTTTCCACAAACCAGGCAGAACCTTGGTACTGGCCGCCGGTGACATAGCCCCGGGCGCGGATGGTGCCGTTGGCGGAGGGCAGGGACACGCTGGTCAACTGCCAGCCTCCTGCCTGACCGGCAGGCAGGCCGGGAATGCGCGCGCCCGCTCCGAGACTGGCCCAGTCGGCGCCGTTGGTCGAGAAGTCGAAGGTCGTGCGCCAGACCTCCGGGCTGGTCCCGCCCCGGAGCCAGGTGATGGTCGAGCCGTTCAAGATCAGGTTCTGGGTGGCGGGCGCCGTGTTGTTCAGGCGGCCAATGTTAGTGCGGCTCTGCCCACCCAGCGTAGTGAACTCGCCCCCCACCAGAATCTTCCCGTCCGCCTGCAGCGCCAGCGAAAACACCGGCCAGTCCGCCCCCGGATTGAAGCTCGGGTCCAGCGCCCCATCGGCATTGAGCCGGCCGATGCAACCGCAGCTCTGTCCGCCCAGCGTGGTGAAGTAGCCCCCCACCAGAATCTTCCCGTCCGCCTGCAACGCCAGGGAACACACGTAAGTACAATAATCTACTCCTCCCGCCCCCGGATTGAAGCTCGGGTCCAGGGCCCCATCGGCATTGAGCCGGCCGATGCAACCGCAGCTCTGCCCGCCCAGCGTGGTGAAGGCGCCCCCCACCAGAATCTTCCCGTCCGGCTGCAGCGCCAGGGACTCCACGGCATAGTCTGCCCCCGGATTGAAGCCCGTTTCTACGGTCCCATCGGCATTGAGCCGGCCAATGGAATTGCGGCTCTGCCCGCCCAGCGTGGTGAAGGTCCCTCCCACCAGAATCTTCCCATCCGCCTGCAACGCCAGGGAATCCACGCCACTGTTTGCCCCGGGGTTGAAGCTCGGGTCCAGCGTCCCATCCGCATTGAGCCGGCCAATGCAACTACGGCTCTGGCCGCCCAGCGTGGTGAAGTGGCCGCCCACCAGAATTTTCCCGTCCGCCTGCAACGCCAGGGAATCCAGGGAACCGTCTGCCCGCGGGTTGAAGCTCGTGTCCAGCGTCCCATCCGCCTTGAGCCGGCCAATGTAATTGCGGCTCTGCCCGCCCAGCGTGGTGAAGGTCCCTCCCACCAGAATCTTCCCATCCGCCTGCAACGCCAGGGAATCCACGCCACTGTTTGCCCTGGGGTTGAAGCTCGGGTCCAGCGTCCCATCCGCATTGAGCCGGCCAATGTAATTGCGGCTCTGCCCGCCCAGCGTGGTGAACTGGCCGCCCACCAGAATTTTCCCGTCCGCCTGCAACGCCAGGGAGTACACCCAACTGTCTGCCCCCGGATTGAACCCGCTGTCCAGCGTGCCCAGGTTCACGGCCAACAGGGCCACTGCGCTGGTCGCGCTGCCGGTACTGGTTGCTCACCACCACGTAGTATTGGCCGGCATCGCCCGCTTGAAGATTCGTCAGAGTCAGGGAGGCCCCAGTGCCCCAGGCCAGCGCCGCCCCGTCCTTCCACCATTGATACCCCAATGGGGCCGTCCCCACTGCCGTCACACTCAACGTCACGCTCTGCCCCCATTGGCCGATCTGGCTCACGGGTTGAATGGCGATCGCGGGGTCGAGGACCGCGAGCGTGGCCACCGCGCTAGTGACGCTGCCAAAGCCGTTGCTCACCACCACGCTGTAGCCGCCGGCGTCGGCCCTCAGCACATTCGTCAGCGTCAACACCGCCGTCCCTGTCCCCGCGCGGTTGCCTCCGTCCGCCAATGGCAGCCCGTCCCTGCGCCATTGGAAGCTCAGGGGTTCGGAGCCGCCGGCGAAAACTCTGAACGTAACGGTCGTGCCAGTGTCATTCGTCCGGCTGGCCGGCTGGCGAACAAAAACAGGCGGCCCGTAGCTTGGTCCTTGGAACTCGTAAGCACCCATGTCCACCGTGCCATTCACGATGCGTGGGTTGCCGTCCAGGTCCACTGGGCCCGGGGCGTAGGCAATGTTCCCGGCGGCAATGCACGGGGAATTGGGCTGCAGTCGCACGTTGCCGGTGTAATAGTCAACGAAGAGCGGCGCGTTGGTGATGTTGCCGACACCGTTGGTTGGGGAGATGTACGACGCGCAGCAGTAGTTCAAGCTGCTTTCGTCCGCGCCATCGGCCTCGCCCAAATCTGAATCCTGATTGAAATAGACAATGCAATTGTAGAGCGCGCAGTTCCACGCCCCGCTGATGAAGTTGCCGGTCAGCGTGCAGTTGTTCAGCGTGCTCCAACTCGCCCCACCGCCATATGTAGAGCCGTTGCCGGTCAGCGTGCAGTTGTTAAGCGTGGCCCTGTAAGCGCCGCCTCCCCGGCTCTCAGTGCCCCCCTCGTAGGCCCCGTTCGCGGTCAGCACACAGCGGTTCAGTGTGCCCCCGACCGCCCCGCCGCCCTCGTAGGCCAAGTTCTCCGAGAGCACACAGTTGGTGAGGAAGGCGCTTGGGGATGCGCAGCACACCCCACCGCCGCTCAGGTCGTCGAGGCAAGTGGCACTTGCCATTGACAGCGTTGCGCCCCCCGTCAAAGTGAACCCAGACAGACTGGCACCGCTCGCCAGATACACGCACCGAATCGCGCCCAGACCCAGGCCCACCCCTGGGTTCCCGTGGCCTACGCCGGGCACTTGGTAGCCCAGGATTGCGGTGGCCGTCGGCCCGTTGACGCTCGTCAACGTGAGCGGCTTATCCACCGCTACGCGGTTGGCCAGCACGTTTGTTCCCACCGCCCGTCCGCCAGTGGCGTAGGTGCCGTTGGCCACCACGACCGCGTCACCTGCCGCGGCCGCGTCCACGGCATCCTGAATGTTCGTGGCTGCGGTGGCCCAAGTGGCGAAGGGCGGCCTCGGGTTCGTGCTCGCCGCCGATACGCAGAGCGTGGCCGCGGAGAGGTTGGAGACTGCCAGCAGCAGGGCGCAAACCGTCAGAGCGTGTCCGAATAATTGTGGCTCGGGCGTCTCGCCCGTAGGAAACAGGGGCGGGACGCCCCTGCCACCACCATTTCTCGCCCACGCTGTCAAACACATTGGATTGTTCATTTTGCCCTTTCTCGAAGAGGTTGAGGTTCACCGCCAGAAAACTGCCGGGCGTAGATTGTGAAAGTCGGTCGGATGAAGGCTCCAAACCATTCACCCTGCCTCCGCCAGGTTGGAAGCTGGCAATCCATACCGGTTTACGGGTTTTCCGCGCGCGGGTCGTTGGCTGAAACAGAAGCGAGTCAGCGGCTCGTGGTGGCAGCAGCAATCGTTATCGCTCCAAACAGGCTTGCAAGCAACTCAAATATCCAGAAGGGTTTTCGCAGGTTGCGCAAATTCTTCGCCCGCATGCAAGAAGCGCGAGGACGTCTCGGAGACTTCGGAGTGTGCATTTAACCGCAGAGACGCAAAGAACGCAGAGATGGGTTTTATCTGTTTTCTCCGCGGTCTTTCAAAGAACACTTTACATGTAGCAAACGGGCGGTCGCTTTGCCATTGTCCCCTGGTCGTACCGCCAGCCGGAGGGTCTCCATCTCCGGGGTGCGATTAAAACCGCCGGTCAGCCCACCGCGCCTTCTTGCCCCGAAGGGGCTTCCGACAATAGCCCGGCGTTTCAACGCCGGGTGAGTGGCCCCAAGGAGCAGGTCCGTCCCGAAGGGACGGCTGAAAGCGAGGAGTGTTCTCAGTCGTCCCTTCGGGACGAGGGTCCCTTTTGTCGCCTCCCCGGCGTTGAAACGCCGGGCTATTGTCAGATGTCCCTCCGGGACATAACTCCCGAGGCCCATGCCGGACGCTTCTACTCGCCCGGCTCCGAATTGGGCATTTGACACGCGCTGCCTGCGCGCTTAACCTCGCCCGCATGGGCAAAGTGGTTGTCAAGGTCAAGCTGACCAACTACGTGGAAGAGCAGTTGAAGAAGCTCAAGCTGCTGAGCGAAGAGTATTAGTCAAACCGCTGTAACCTCATTCCTCGAATGCACACTCCAATTCACCGCCGAGATTTTCTCAAGACTACGGGCCTGGCCTCGGTTTCTTCCTTGGCCTGCGGCTTTGCCGCGCAGGCCCAGCCGGACCCGAGCGCCCCGGCCTCCCGCGCCAGGCTTCTGCCTGGGTGCTGCGCTTATTCCTACGGCTCGTACCTGGGCAAAGGCAAAATGACCATGGAGGATTTCATCCTCAAGGCCGTGGAACTGGGTGTCCTGGGAGCGGACATCACCACCTATTGGCTCAAATTGACCGAGCCGGGATACCTGGCCGGCTTCCGCCGGTTTGCCTACCGCCACGGGATGCCCTTTTCGGGCCTGGCCATCGGCGCCGATCTCTGCCAACCGGACCCCGCCAAACGCGGGGAAGTCCTGGAGACGGTCCGGAAATGGGTCGATGCCACCGAACTCCTCGGGGCATCTCACCTGCGGGTATTCGGGGAGAAGCGCCCCGCCGGGGCCACCGAGCAGCAAGGGATTGATTGGGTGGTTGAGACCATGAAACCCGCCTGCGAATACGCCGCCAAGAAGGGCGTCATTCTCGGCATCGAGACGCACGGCGGTCTCTCCAAAAAAGCGGCCAACATCCTCGAGATCCTGCGCCGGGTCGATTCGCCTTTCGCCGGGTGCAACCTGGACATCAGCAACTTTCTCGACCACCCCTACGAGCAGATCGAGGCCTGCCTGCCCTTTGCCACGCACACGCACATCCGCGACTTCTACGGCGAGCCCAGGACCCCGCTGGATCTCGACCGGGTCTGGCAAATCTTCGCCAAGGGCGGCTACCAGGGCTTCATGTCCGCCGAATACGAGGGCCAGGAGGATGCCCTCACCGGCGTGCCCAAGCTCATTGAGAAAATCAGGGCCCTGTCCCGGAAATACTCCAGCGCTTGAGGAGTCCGGCAACTGTTCAGCCAAAGGCATTTGACCGGCAGGGGTGGGCTTCCCGTAACGGGCCGGTTTCGACACGCCGGGGGTCCGGCCAGCATGGTCCCGTTTCCTCGCCAGAGCCACCTGCGGAGCCACGGCGGCATCCATCGCCGCCGCACAATCCACTTCTACTTTTCAGTGGGCGTTGAAACTTCGCTTTTCAGCGGGCGTTGAAACTTCGTGCGTCCCACTCCCGTCCACTACAACCGTTAACCCGTGTTGCGCGATAACCAAACTGGGGCGGGCGGACTGCGTGCCACGGCCGACAAAATCGGAATACTCGAACCCGCGGGCTGAATCCTTGACGCGTCCCAGAACCAGTTTTTCAATCTTGTTGCGGACGAACGAAACTTGACCCCGGTCACGCATCGTGACGGTAGTGTCAATATAGTGCGGAACGTAAAACGGACGGTTCCCATTGTTGTCTGTACCGGTATTTGACTGTGATCTTCACCCCCGGCCTGCCGCTGAAGGCGTATTCCATTGAATCGGGCCGCCGTGGATCGTTGCCGATGAGCCGGCCCGAAAGCGTGCCCAGGCCGGGGAACGTGTGTCCGTTCCCGTCGGTCAGCACAATTCCATCGCAGGAGGCTTCGAACCTGTCGCCTCCAAACCATCGCAGGGTATCCTTTTTCCGGCGCCCCATTCCCAGGTCGAACGTCTCCTCGACTAACCAGCGGACTCCGGCATGCGTTTGTCTGATGGATTCTTCCAACTCCGAAGGACCGCTGTTCGTGTCAGGCGCCGCGACGTGAATCTGGCCGTTGTCCAAGATCCGCCAAACATTGTCAAACGACGCGCCCGCGACGCTCGTGATCGTCCGGCCGTTCGCCTTAATTGTCTCCTTCACATAGAATGTGCGCGGTTGCAACGACCCTTCATAAAAAGACCAGTTTGTGGGCTCATTGATCCACCCGCGAATCAGCGAAAGATACTTGATGGTCAGTCCGGTGCTGCACAGCAGCCGTTTGAAATCAGCAAACGGGGCCGTAAACTGGTTCTCAGCGGTGAGCGGGGACTGAGCGCCTGCGGCCGATAGCCCCTGCGCGTTCACCGCCGACTGGGAACCCGCCTCTGCGTTCGAGTTTGGTTTTGCCGACGTTTCATCGAGCCACGGCTCCGCATAGGAAGTGGCAGGCGGAGAGTACGCCTGGGGTTTCTGCGCGGCCATGCCAGCGACGAACGCCAGCGCGCCGAAACAGCAAAGGCCCACGAGCGCAGTGCGCGGAGGGCGCCGGACGCGGGAAGCATCCACAATGGCGACAATCCGCCCTTCCAGGTGTGAGGAGCGGGCCATGGCAATAGCTGGGACCTGCGGCACACGCCGGAGGTTCCGGGCGATGTCCAGCAGGTGAGCGGCGTAATCAGAGGCCTTGCAGCCCCCGTTCAGGACCAGGTTGTCGCAGGCACGCTCGCGTTCGATGCTCATTTGGAAAAGGCTTAGCATCATGGAACGAGGTGTCAACAACAAAATGCGAAAAAATTAGCAGCCGTTCGGTGTGGCCGAACTCAAAGCCAACGAAATCATGGCCCACACGGCTCCAGACGGCTCTCCGGGTGCTCCAGGGTGTGCGCGTGCCAATCCCCGTCAGTCCGCTAACGACGCTCGGGCCGGGCCGCGCAACTGGTCGCTGGGGATGCCACGGCGCTTGGCCAGGGGATCGATATTGTAGTCATTGGCTTGCGCCGGGTTGAAAGCGGTGCGCTCCGCCACGGCCACCTGGGCGACATTGGTGCTGAGAAAGGCCTTGAAATCGGCCGCTCGCGCCGAGCGGGCGTTGCCCACATAGAGCACTTTGAGGCTGCGTAGTTCGGCCGCCGGGCAATTCGAGATGAACAGCACCATCAGCAGGAGCGGCAAGAGCCAAATTAGGCGTGGCCACTTCCCGAAGTCGAGGGGCGTGCCAGCCCTGGGGCCGCCCGGTTGCTCAGCCTTGACGTGATTCATAGTCTTGAGCATATCCAGAGCTGCGGCCGGATCAAGCAGCTATTCCAGGCCCTGCAATCACCGGGTGCGAGACAAACTAGTAACCATTAGAGCGGCTTCAAGTCCCCGGGAGGGCTGGGACGTCTTTGTCCCGGAGGGACATTCTGAGAATAGCCCAACGTTTCAACCTTGGGTGAGGGTTTTTTCGTTGCGCAAGTCCCGCAGGGACGGCTGAAGGGCAGACATGTCCTTCGGAAGATGACGTTCCAGCAGGAGTGTATCGCCCTGCTCAAGACACACCGCTTTGAGTACGAGGAACGTTACTTGTGGGATTGAGCCTCAGCCGTCCCTTCGGGACTCGGGTGTCTCGGCCATCGGGACCCAACGTTGAAACGTTGGGCTATTCTCGGATGTCCCTCCGGGACAGGGCCGCAGCCGTGTATCGGCGCGGATACAACTGCACCCCCAAGGAACCGCCACTCCGGTGGCCCCCTTATGGCGTGGTCCCTTTACTGTCCCACACCCGCCTCCTTATGCGGTCTTCTTCCTGGACCGGTAACCACTGAGGCCGGCGCCGCCGGCGGCGCCCAATAACAGCCCCGCCAGGGCCCCGACAGCGAGATTGGCCGGCTTGTTCGGACGCATGGGTCTCCAGGCGGGAAATGCCCTATCAATGATCTCGACTCTCAGGACACGGGAATCCGGCATCGGTGACTCGGGGTGCTCGTAGCGGTCCTGGTAAACGTGCGCGATCTCATTGGCAATGGCCGCGGCTTCTTCGGCCCTCTCAGAATAGGCGTGGATTTCGATAACGCTGGCGTTGCGCACTGGGTGCAGCTCCAGTCGGGCTTTGAGCAGGCCCAAGGCTTCGTTGGGTCTGAGCTGCTCTCCACGCGCGTAGATCTTGCCCCATTCCTTGTTCAAACCGAGGTGCTCGATGACTTTGCCGAGAACGACGTCGGACTGGAGGACTTCGAGTTCAGTTTGGATGAGAAAGGGGTCGTAGCCGCCCGGGGAATGCGCAAGCCCGGCGGTCGAAGGGGCTTGGGCGGCATCGGCCGTTATCCTGACTCGCGCGGTGCTGGCAAAGGACTCGGGCATGAGGAAGGTGATCACGGCGGTGGCGCCGAACACGAAGAGAAAGACCACTGCGAATCCGACGAGGAAAGCGCGCGACAGGCGCAACCTCCTGACCGCGAGAGTAACCGTGAGGGCGAAAGCCGCCAGCGCGAGCACCCCCGCCCCAAGAGCGAGCCCAAACGCGTCCCCCATGGCGGCAGCGAGGGCCAGCAACAAAAGCAAAATGACAACGGCCCCCGAGATGCAGACATCCCACCAGCCTTTCCTCACCAAGACCAGTATGGCCAATGCGGCCCCTGCAACCAACAGAACCGGGAAGAGTTCCCCGCCGCCCTGGAAAGCCAGGGCGCCAAACTCCACAAGCAGAAGTGTCAGGATGCCGGCCAGGAAAATCTGCCACCGGGGAAGCCTGCCTCGTTCCGCGTCGCCCTCGCCTTTCAACGGCCCCTTTGCGGTCGCGCCCTCCTCGCTTTGAGCGCCGCGCTGGCCCGCCTCGTTCGGCGAGGTGGCGGCGATGGTCTCGACTGCGGTCTTGATCTGGCTGGCCTGTTGATAGCGCCGCTCCGGCTCTTTCTCCATGGCGTGCAGGACCACTTCATCGAGGCGCACGTCGATACGGACCTTCCTCGAAGGCGGTTCCAAGGGCCTGGGCGGCAGTTCGCCGGTGAGCATCTGGTAAAACACCACGCCCAAGGCATAGATGTCGGCGCGGTGGTCCACCTCCGCCGGGTGCTCCGCCTGCTCGGGGGCCATGTAGGCCGGCGTGCCCAGGATTTTCCGCGCGCCGGTCAGCGCGGGCGGGACACCGGCAGCCTCTGCGCTGCAAGCCGGCTCGTCCACGGTTCCGACCAGTTTGGCCAAGCCAAAATCCGCCACCTTAACGCGTCCACGCCGGTCGAGGAGGATGTTCTCCGGCTTGATGTCGCGGTGGACAATCCCCTGGTCATGGGCGTACTGGAGCGCATCGCAAATCTGAGGGACGATGGCCAGCGCCTCCCGCGGCGAGACCCGGCCGCCCTGCAAGAGCCGGCGCAGGGTCACGCCGTCCACGAACTCCATGAGAAGGTAGTACAAGCCGCCCGCGCGGCCGAAATCATAGATGGTGACGATGCCCGGGTGATTGAGCCTGGCCAGCGCCTTGGCCTCACGCGCAAAACGCTCGGCAAAGGCCGGATCGTCCCCGATGCCCGGTGGCAGGATCTTGAGGGCTACGACGCGGTCGAGCTCTTTTTGCCGGGCTTTGTACACCGCGCCCATCCCCCCGCAGCCCAGGAGTTCAAGGATCTGCAATTGCGGGAAGGCGGGCGCCAGTTCGGCCGCCGCGGGCGGAGTGAAGGCGCGTTTGCTCTCAGGGCCGCCGGGCATCTCGGTTTGAGTCGCTTGCAGCAAGGCAGCCGCGCAGCGCGGGCAGATGCCCCCGGTCGCGCCCGAGGGCAGTTCCCCGCCACAACGAGGACATTTGGCAGTCGTAGGTTCGTTCATCATCCTCTAAATACGAACTTGCGGTTGTTTGTTACGGAAGGTTCGGTTGTTTTGCCGTGCCGGGCTCCCCTCACCCCGGCCCTCTCCCCATCGGATGGGGAGAGGGTGGACCGTTGCACGTCGGTCGGCGAATCCCAACGCGCTGGAGCTTGCGAAAGCCACGCCTTGCCACTCCCTCTCCCCATCCGATGGGGAGAGGGCTGGGGTGAGGGGTTTTCCCGGACTGCTCACGGTGTTCAAAAACTGATCTGCGCCCCTCCGTGCCGCGGTCAAGCCCGGCTCAAGGCGCCGATGACATGGCGCAGTTCCGCTTCGACCTCTCCGGCGTCCGCAACCGTCTCGGCTATCACCTCGCGGAACAATTCACGAAATCGTTTGCGCAGGCGATGGACTGCCACGCGCGCGGCCCCCTCGGTGGTCTGCATCGCAGTCGCTATCTCGGCATAGGGAATCTGGCCGCGCTCGGCTGTCAAGTAGGGTTTGAGCTGCTGCAACTCAGTCCCTTTGCCGGCGGCGGCGTATTCGTGACCCAACCGGGCCGTGACCTCATCCAACAAAGCCAGCGCCCAGCGACGGTCGTAGAGCTGGTCCGGCGCGAGCGCGCCCGCACCTTCGGCCTGGAAGCGCTCTTCCGCCAGGGCGGTGTCCAGCGAGAGGCAGGGCCGACCGCCGCCGCGTTTCTCGGCCCGGACCCGCTCCCGTTCATGGGCCAGGAACCGCCTCAACACCATGCGCAGAAAAGTGCGAAAACGGCCCTTCTCAGGTTCCACCACTCGCAAGTAGTCTTTGGCAAGAAGCCGCGCGAAGAACCCTTGCGTCAGGTCTTGCGCGTCAGGCGGCGAATACCCCGAACTGCGGACAAAGGCATAGAGCGGATACCAATACGTCTTGCAGAGTGTCTCCAGGGCCTGGGCGCAATCCGGCGAGGTCTTGTCCTTGGCCGCCAGGACCACCGACCAATGGGTCGTCACGAAGATCGATTGAGGCGGGGTTCGGGCCGAGCCCCCGGATTCGTTTTCCGCCATACAAGCCCACAATACGGAAAGACGCGGCCTTGTTACAGGGGAAAACGAAATCCCCGGGCAAAGGCCTCAGACAGCGGGAGCGGCACCGCGGGCGGACCCCACCCCGGCCCTCTCCCCTTGAAGAGATTGCTCGAACATTCAACCGGCACGGACCCGATCGATGCTGGCGCATCAGGCCGCCTCTTCGTTTCCTTCGTTTCCTTCTGTTCTGTTCCTGTGCCCAGCCGCCGGGACGCAGAAAAAGAACAGAAGGAAACGAAGGAAACGAAGTTGAGCGGTACCGAACGATGATGAGTCCTGGAGGGACGGCTGAAATGGACCGTGATTTCAGCCGTCCCTACGGGACTTATTCCCCCGGGGCGGCTAAATCCAACGTTGAAACGTTGGGCTATTCTCGAGTGTCCCTCCGGGACAAGAGTGACCCCGCTCGCCGCATTTGCGAGGGAATCCAACATTGTCGAAGCAGTCACCGTATGCCGCTGCCGCTGCGGGCGGTGGGACCCATTTTGCCCCAGTACACGTTGACGTTGCCGCCGCTGCCATCGAGGATGTTGACAAAGCGATTGGGCTGCTGCCATTTGAAGGCGGCGACCCCCAACCACAGCTCACCGCCTGGCTCTGACAGGGACTGCACGCGCTCCGTGATGGAAGTGACCTGAGCGCGGCGCTGCTTCATCGTCTCGAGCAAGCGCAGGAGCCGCGCGTGTTGGCTGCCCTCGCCGGCCTCTTCCCCGGGTGCGTCTGCCCTCGTTGGCGCTTCGGGACGCGTGTTCCCGACATCTGCGCGGGCCCTCTGAGTCACAAACCGCCAGACGAATAGAGCCGCCGCCTTCGCCTCGGTCGAGCGGAAGCGTGGAAATGGAAACCCGTGCGTTCACTGGTTGATTACCACCTGGTGCAATACGCCGGGAGTCAGGCGGACCGGGATGATAAACTCATAATTGGTGGGATCGTATTGGGGAGGGTCCCAGGCGAGGCAGGCGCCGGATTCCCAGGCCAGGCCCAGGGAGAGGGGATCCATCGGCTGATCGAAACGGAGCCGAAGTTCGGTAACGGGAGCCACCGCCGGCGCGTCCTGGGCCGGGGCGACGGAAACGACCTTGGGCCGGGTCGAATCGCGCGCCTCGGCCAGGCTTTCCGGCCTATGGTCGGGCAATGGGTGGGAGGTGACCGCCATGGCCTCCGGCGAAAGGTCCACCGGTTGTGCTTCGAGTTGGCCGGCGTACCCGGCGGTCCCGGCCCTGGTGTCCACTGCGAAGCGCCGCCGCGGGCCGTCCTGGGTATCCACGTCCACAACCATCTCGTTGGGCTCGGGAATGGCGGCCATTCCCCCGGCCTGCCAGCCGGACATCATTTTCAGGTTGGCAATAACGAGCATCTGGGGCTGGAGGTCGGCCGCCCCGTTGGGGGACAACGTTTCCAGGGGAAACAAACGTTCCGATTTCCTTCGGGTGAAAGCGCAGCCACACGTGGGCAATCCGCTCCGGCCCGTTGGCGGCCCGGCTGGCTAGCGTCCCCCCTTGGCGCGGGATGAGAATTGCCCAAACGGCGCCGTCCGCACAGTGCCCGATCCCCAAGTCCGCCGGCCAGTTCAACGCGCAGGCCCGCGCCGGCCTCCAGCTTGAACCGGGACACGCAGAATATATCCTCTGGGGTGAATTCCCAGGCTCGTGCCCGGTCCGGCGCGGGGTCGCCCGTTGTCAGCGTCGTCGGATACTCCTCCAGGAAATAGTCCGAGGCCAGCGGCTCGGCGCGCAAGCCGATCAATTCGAGCCTTTGACTGGCGTGCGACCACTGGCCCGTGATCGGCCCCGCCATGCGGCCTCGCTTGAAGAACCAGAAGTGGTTGAAGATCTGAAACTCATAGCGGCCGTGCGTCCTCATTCGGCCTCCGCCGCGCCACTCGAGCGAGCGCGGTGCCCGCCCGCCATCGAGGCCGAAGAAGTCCGGGCCGAACTCGAAGGTGCTCTCGAAGCGCGGTTTGGCCCCAAAACTCCCTGCCTGGGAGGTGCCGATGAATAGCGGGAGCGCCTGGCCCGGCTCGATCAGAATGCGCGCCACGCCGGCATGGTCGAGGTAATCGGCTCGGACCGCGGCAGGCGGGTGGAAGGTGGCATCAACGGCCACGACGGTCTTCCCGCGCCACCGGCCCTTTCCCACCATGCGAACCGCGTAATTGCTCCGGCTTTCCAGCATGGCGGTCAAGGGCGTCTGCAGCCGGGTGCCAACCCGGCGACCCGGCTCCGACCTCCACTTCACCGTGACGGCATTGGTGCTGGACCCTTGCCGGTAAAGGCGGCGCCACGACCGCTGCCGCAAGGCATCGCCCAATTGCCATTCCAGGGACGTTTGCCGGACCGAGTAGGCGGCCCGCACAAGCTTCGGGTCCAACCAGGGCAGGTTGGTGTCGAGCAACCGGGCCACCAGGGCCTGTGCATCGGCATCCGAGCCTGCAGGGCTGTACGCCAGGCGCTCCGCCCCGCTGTTCCGCCCCAGCAGCACGGCTGCCAGCGCCAGCGCGCCCAGGCAAGACAGCACGACAATGAACGACGTTCTCTTATGAGCAGACACTTCCAGCAAAATCCTTTCCCCCGCGTTCGACCGCCCCGTGCCGCCGCAATCCTGACGAACCGGCCTCGCCTGCCGGGCCGCCGCGGTTTCCATGCCCTGCCAAACCAAAGCAAATTCCGGCGAAGATTTCAAGCCTCTATGACGCGTCAGCAGGCCCATGCCTGTGCCGGCAGGTCTCAGAATAGGCCGTGACTTCCATCCCAAAGGGATGGAAATCACTCAGCCCAGGGTTGAACGAAGCCGCTTCGCGGCGGAGAAGACGGGACTCCTGCGGCTTCGCAGTTCGCAGGCTGGAGGGCTTGTTTTGCATTGGCCTATGGTCGGAACTCCCCCAGACTGATGACGGTTCGCCGTGCATTGACGCACGGCAAACCGTCACCATTAACTTGTAGCTACCGCAGCTATGCATATAAAAAAAGTTCTCCTCACGCAATCCTGAACCGCTTTGCCGATGACCTGGCTCTGCTGCCGCTCCAGCCCCGAAGCCAAGAGATCTACTGGGTCTGTGTACGCCAACTCTCCGATCACTTTGAGCGCTCACCCGACTTGGTGAGCGCCGAGGAACTGCGCCAGTATTTCATCCATCTCAAGACCCAGCGGCACTTGGCCCGCCAAACCTCCACGCAGGCTTTGTGTGCCATCAAACTCTTCTGGGAGAAAACCCTCCAGCGGCCCTGGCCCGCGGAACTGGAGTTTGTGCGCGCCACGCCCCAATTCAAGCTGCCAGTTATCCTCTCGGCCTCCGAGGTGCGCACGATTATCGGCCGGGTTGCCCCTCTGGACCATCGGGTCGCCCTGACGACCATCTACTCCTGTGGCCTGCGCTTGGGCGAAGCCATCAACCTGGAAGTCGGCGACATTGATTCCCAACGGATGTTCCTCCACATCCGGGCGGGCAAAGGCAACCGCGACCGTTACGTGCCCTTGCCCCAACGCACCCTGGAACTGCTGCGCGAGCTCTGGCGCAGCCACCGGCATCCACGATGGCTCTTCCCAGCTAAAGGCCACAGCGGTCTGGGCGCTGCTACCGCCACCGAGCCCATGAACCACACCACGCTGCAACGAGCCTTCCGTCTGGCCCTGCACGCCAGCGGCATCAAAAAGGCGGCCCACATTCATACGCTGCGCCACAGCTATGCCACCCACCTGCTGGAGCAAGGCGAAAACCTCCGCCAATTGCAGGTCAACCTCGGCCACCACAGCCCCGTCACCACCGTCATCTATACCCACTTAACGACCCTCTGTCAGACTCAGCACCAGCAGCGCATTAACAAGTTCATGGGCGACCTCTAGGCGGCCTCTCAATGGCCGCAGCCGCTCAGGACAGCGGCAGCTCCTTATCCGTCCACGACGTGTTGTGCCGATGGGCCCCGGCCTATCTGGAGCAGTTCGGAGCTGCCATGCCCACCCGCCAGTGCCGGGTGCTGCAACGCCTCTTGGCTTGCCGCACCCCGGCTCTGGGCGGGGCGATGTACTATTGCCCCAAGTGCGACCACCGCCACTTCAGCTACCACTCCTGCAACGACCGGCACTGTCCACAGTGCGGAGGCCAGGACGCCCAGCAGTGGCTCGATGAGAATAGCGCCCTTTTGCTGCCGGTGAACTATTTCCTGGTCACCTTCACCGTGCCCAACGGCTTGCGCCGCTGGATCCGCTCTCACCCCCAAAAGGGCTATGACCTGCTCCTGGCCGCCAGTTCCCAGGCCCTGCAGGATCTGGCTCAAAATCCCAAACGCCTCGGCGCCACCCTCGGTATGCTGGGGGTGCTCCACACCTGGACGCGCACCCTCGAATACCATCCCCACGTCCACTACCTGGTCCCCGGCGGCGGCCTCAGCCCAGATCAGCGCCAGTGGATCTCCAGCCGCCCTCGGTTCCTGTTGCCGGTCAAAGCCCTGAGCGATCGCTGCCGCACGCTTTACCAGGCGGCACTCCAAAAGCAGATGCCCGAGGCCCTTGCCCTCCTGCCGGCCAAAGTCTGGCAGCAACGCTGGGTCGTTCACAGCGCTGCTGTCGGCAGGGGCCAAAAGGCGTTGCGCTACCTTAGCCGTTACGTGTTTAAAACCGCCACCGGCAATCGCCAACTCCAATTGCTGGCTGACGGACGCTTGCGCTGGCCCTTCCGCCACAGTGCCACGGGGGCTTGGGGCCACATTGACATGGCCCCCTTCGAGTTCCTCCGCCGCTTCCTCCAGCACGTCCTGCCGCCCAGATTCCATCGGGTCCGCCGCTTTGGCTGGCTCCATCCAGGGGGACGCGCCCAGTTCAACCGCATCCGAGCCCTGCTCAAAATACCGCCCTTAC
This sequence comes from uncultured bacterium, assembly GCA_963749495.1. Taxonomy (GTDB): domain Bacteria; phylum Verrucomicrobiota; class Verrucomicrobiia; order Limisphaerales; family UBA8199; genus CAVQND01. The sequence continues at coordinate 664 of CAVVMW010000030.1, read as the reverse complement.
TCTTGGCGGCCGAGAAAGCCGCTTGGCAGCCTCCGACCTCCAGCCCGCCGACTGACCCGGCCTTGGCCGCTCAAGGAGTCTGCGCCCAGCCCACACCCCTGCCTGTCCGGCAGGCAGGCCTGCTTTGTCCGCATTGTGGCACCGGGTTGGTCCTGGTCGGCTCCTGGCGCCCATGGGACAACGTCATCCACTTGCCCGACGGCTCCCCCCTCGGCGTCCGCCGCACCATCAGGCCGCCATGAAAACCACGCCCTGGACCACCTCACTGCTCGTTCCGGCTGGGGGGCCAACTCCCACCCCCGCGCTTTGTTCGCGTGGCACCCGCTTCAGCGTCCCAAGGGGCCGGCGGCCGATCCCGGAACCTCCACGACGCTGCTGCCCAGTCAGCACCGGGACTGGCGCAGCTTGGCACGGCTCTGACCCGTCCCCAAAAGCCTCGACCGCACACCGTAGTCAAAGCCAGATCCGGCACTTTCCGCAGTACCCCCAAGGATGGCCCAACGAACCTTGGGCCGCGGCTTCGTTCAACCCAGGAATGTAAAGAACACGGGGGCGGTCCCAACTTCTCCAAAGTCACTTCTGTATTCCCGAGTCCCGGATTATCTCGCCCCCGCGTTCTCTACATTCCTTTTTCTGTTGCGCGGCACGCGCTACCCTGGGTCAC
>CAVVMW010000029.1:0-139356 GCA_963749495.1 uncultured bacterium | reverse complement strand
TGAGCGACCAGGCTCCGGCCGCGCTCATCACAATGTAGTGATCCTCAACCTTACTCCCGAGCGTGCGCGCCAGGTCGTCCGTGATCTGCGGCGTCACCTTGACCCGCCGCACTCATTACCATGGTTGGTGATGGCAACAACGCGCATCCTCTGGTCCACGCCATGGTGCGCAACAATATCCGCCGCCGGGGTCCGGTTCACTTCGAGGGCCTCGAATCCGGGAGTGCGCTGCAGAAAGCACTGCAACTGACGCCGGAGGCGGTCATTGCTGAAATCCGGGCGTCGCGGTTGCGGGGGCGCGGGGGTGCCCGCTTTGCGACGGGGCAGAAGTGGGAATTTGCCCGCAATGCGCCTGGTGACAAGAGATATGTCCTGTGCAACGCGGACGAAGGGGAACCTGGAACATTCAAAGACCGTGTCCTGCTCACCGAACGGCCAGACCAGGTTTTCGAGGGCATGACGGTCGCCGGTTACGCGCTGGGAAGTGACACCGGAATCGTCTGTCTGCGCGGCGAATATGCTTACCTGCGCCCCTTCCTTGAGGATGTGCTGGAAGGTCGCCGGCGGCGGGGGCTGCTGGGCAAGGCTCTCCTCGGCAAGAGCGGTTTTGATTTCGACATTCGCATTCAGTTGGGTGCCGGAGCTTACGTCTGTGGTGAGGAGACCGCGCTAATCAGTTCTTGCGAAGGCTTGCGCGGCGATCCCAAAAATCGCCCTCCCTTCCCGGCGCAGAAGGGCTACCGGGGTTGCCCGACGATCATCAACAACGTGGAAACCTTCAGCGCCGTCGCACGGATCATGCAGAGAGGCGCCGAATGGTTCGCTGAGATGGGTTCCGAACGGACCACCGGCACTAAACTCCTCTCTATCAGCGGGGACTGCCGCAAGCCCGGCGTTTACGAAGTCCCCTTTGGGATCACTGCACGTGAGTTGCTGGAATTAGCCGAGGCGGATAATCCGGGGGCGATGCTCATTGGCGGTCCCTGCCGCCAGATGATTGGCCCGGAGCGGTTCGGAGGTCAGATTTGCTACGACAACCTGGCAACGGGCGGTGCGATCCTCATTTTCAACCGGGCCCGCAACAAACTGGAAATTGCCGAGCGTTACCTGGATTTCTTCATCGAGGAGAGCTGCGGGCATTGCACGCCCTGCCGAGTCGGGCTGGTCCTGCTCAAGCAGGCTGTTCACAAAGTCGTCAGCGGCGCCGGCGAACCTGCGGACCTCGACTACATGCGCCGCTTAGCGAACGTTATTGTGCAAACCAGCCGGTGCGGGCTCGGCCAGGCCGCACCGAACCCGGTGCTGGGAGCTCTCCAGAACTTCCACGCTTACGCCGACATGGTGGGCGAAAGAAAATCCGGGCTGCTCTCCACCTTCGACCTGTCCAAAGCAGTGGTCGATGCCGAACTGCGCGCCGGCCGCATGTCGGAGTATGTCTAAACGGGAGAACTCATGACGGGTGAAGTCAAATTCACGATTGACGGCAAGATGGTGACCGGCCGGGTCGGCCAGACCATTCTCAAGGCTGCGGAAGCGGCCGGTATTTATATCCCCCGGCTTTGCGCATACAGGAATCTCATCCCGCGTGGCAGTTGCCGGGTCTGTTCCGTGCGCGTGAATGGCCGGATCCAGGCGGCCTGCGCGCAGACCATCTCCGATAGCATGGTGGTGGAAAATGACACGCCGGAGATTCGCGACTTCCGCAAGGCTATCCTGGATATGCTCTTCGTCGAGGGCAACCATTACTGCATGTTCTGTGAGAAGAGCGGCCTGTGCGAACTGCAGGCTTTGGCCTACCGCTTCGGCATCACGGCACCCCAGTTTCCCTTCCTGAATCCGGACCGCGCCATCGATCTTTCACACCCGGACGTGTATCTGGACCACAATCGCTGTATCCTTTGTGGCCGTTGTGTGCGCGTTTCCCAGGAACTGGACCACAAGAACGTGTTCCAGTTCGTGGGCCGCGGCTTTAGGAAGCGGCTCCGGGTGAATGGGGAGGCGCTGGCATCCACCAGCCTGACCGTTACCGACGAGGTAACCGCCTCCTGTCCGTGCGGAGCGTTGATGAAGAAGCGGGTTGGTTATGGCGTGCCGATTGGCCAGCGGCCCTTCGATTGGAGACCGATCGGCTCCGAGTTCGTTCCGGAAACCAGGATCTGAATGAGCAGCCCGATAAAACCTCGACTCGCCACAGCAAGCCTTTGCGGCTGTTTCGGCTGCCACATGTCACTGCTCGATATCGATGAGCGTATTCTCAAGCTGGCTGAACTGGTTGAGTTCGCTCGCTCGCCGATTAACGACTACAAGGAGTTTAACGAGAGGTGCGCCGTCGGGATCATCGAGGGCGGCTGCTGTAATGAGGAGAACGTCCATGTGCTTGAGGATTTCCGCAAACATTGTGATGTGCTTGTTTCTTTGGGCGATTGCTCGATCAATGGCGGCATTCCGGCGATGAGGAACCACATCCCTCTCAGCGAATGTCTCGAACAGGCGTATCTCAAATCCCCTGGCACATGGAATCCGGGAGGCATTATTCCCAACGACCCGGAAATTCCGCTTCTGCTTCACCGGGTCTACCCATGCCATGAGGTGGTGAAAATTGATTATTTCATTCCCGGCTGTCCGCCGCCCGCCGACGCCATCTGGGACACGGTGGTTGCCCTCCTGACCCGGCAACCGGTGACATTGGCGTATGACCGGCTGAAATACGATTAAACAGCCATTGACCATGACCACAACCACGGCAACTGCTGCGCCAGGCCAGACTCGGAAGATCACCATCCAGCCTGTGACCCGCATCGAGGGTCACGGCAAAGTGACCATTCACCTGGATGACCACAACGAAGTCACTGAGGCGCGTCTGCACATCGTGGAATTTCGCGGTTTTGAGCGATTCATCCTCGGCCGACCCTACTGGGAAGTTCCAGTCATTGTCCAACGATTGTGCGGCATCTGCCCGGTCAGCCACCATCTGGCCGCCGCCAAGGCCATGGACCGCATTGTGGGCGGTGAACAACTGACCCCTACCGCCGAGAAGGTCCGTCGCCTGATGCATTACGGTCAGATCCTGCAGAGCCACGCCTTGCACTTTTTCCATCTGGCCAGTCCGGATCTGCTCTTCGGCACTGACGGCACGGCAACCAGTGCCTTCGGGGCGCCCGTCGCCCAGCGCAACGTTATTGCGGTAGCCGCCAAATATCCGGAGCTGGCCATCCAGGGGATCATGATGAGAAAGTTCGGGCAGGAGGTCATCAAGGCAACGGCAGGAAAGAAAATCCACGGGACGGGAGCCATTCCCGGTGGGGTGAATAAGAACCTCTCTCTCGCTGAGCGCGATGCGCTTCTAAAAGATGTGCCGCAGATGCTGGAATGGGCGCGCAAAGCCGTGAAAATCGCCCGCGACTTTACCATGAGCCATCTCGTTGAACTTCTGACCTTTGGCTCATTTGATTCGAACCACCTGTCGCTCGTGCGGCAGGAAGACGGCGCCCTGGACCTGTACCATGGCGTCTTGCGTGCGGTGGACAAAGACGGCCAGCGGCTGGTCAACGATGTGGACTATCAGCGCTATCTCGAGGTTGTCGGCGAGGAGGTTCGGTCCTGGTCATATATGAAGTTCCCCTTCCTCAAGTCACTGGGGCCCGAGAAGGGTTGGTATCGTGTGGGCGCTCTCGCCCGCCTGAATACCTGCTCGTTCGTTCCCACTCCTGAGGCCGAGGCCGCGCGGCGGGAGTTCCTCGCCCTCACGCATGGCCGTCCCAACAATGTGACCATGTGTTACCACTGGGCGCGCAACATCGAGTTGTTGCACTCAATCGAGGTCATTCGCGACCTGCTCCAAGACCAAGATCTTCAAGGGGACGACCTTGTTTCCCATGGGCCCCGCCGCGAGGAGGCTGTCGGGCTGGTGGAGGCGCCGCGCGGAACCCTCTTTCACCACTACTGCGTCAACCAGAACGACGAGGTAACCATGTGCAACCTCATCGTTTCAACGACCAATAACAACGAACCGATGAATCGCGCGGTCACCAAGGTCGCCAGGGATTATCTCACGGGAAAATCTGAAATCAGCGAAGGCCTGCTCAACCATATCGAGGTGGTCATTCGCGCTTACGACCCCTGCCTTTCCTGCGCCACCCACGCGGTGGGGCGGATGGGGCTCCACGTTCAGCTTTTTGGCCACGACGGCCGATTGCTCGAGGAACGCGCCAGAGCCTGACTTGGCCCTGGGCCGGGCGCTGGGCCTCGACATGCCCGCCCACGTCCGCATCTTCGCCGTTGAAGTCGCCGACCCGTTCACCCTCGCCACGCAAATGACCCCCGCCCTCGAATCCGCACTGCCCTCCATCGCCGCGCGCATCGGGGACGCGGCACGCCGGCTGGTCCAAGCGAAGTAGCGCCAACGCCTGGAGCGCCAACGGCGCGGCCCATACCAGCCTGGGCCAACGGCCCAGGTCCACCGCGTAGCGGTGCCCGAAGGTAGCCGTGGACTTCCAGTCCACGGACCCATCGCCCAACCTCGACCGCGTCGCGTAGCGACGCCTGAAAACCGCGTGGCCGTCAGGCGTCGCTACGCGACGCGGGACCGTTCCCACGCCGCAAACCGTGGACCGAGGTCCACGGCTGCCTTCACTGCGTCGCTCCGCGACGCGCGCGAGCAAGGGCGTTGCCCCAGGCTCGTATAACACCGCGCCGTTGGCGCTAGGCTGCATGGGTGCTGCCACGCGCGCGGAAGCGGAACTGAGATGAGCGGCGAAACGATGTGGGGAATGACAAGACTTTTTTGCTCGGCCCGTCAAATCCAATGATTTTGCCTCCTTCCTGCCCTTTGCCACAAACCGTTTTGCCTGGGCCGTTGACCAGCCGGTCCATCCTGTTATCTTGGGCGAGCCTGGAACAGCAAAAGCAAGGGGTCAAGCCTCTACAAAGTGCGTATTCCTTCATATCGGCAGGTTGCGTCGGGCGGGCACTGTGGCGCCCGGGTACTGGATGCGCAGTTGGCGCGGCATAGCGCGAGGGTGGCAAAGTGCCAGGGTTGTGTGAAGAACAAATGCACATTGTAAAGGCTTGCCCCCTTTCAAGGGCGAAAGCTGGAGGAGTTTCGCCGACCGGCATGGCGACTGGGGCCGCGACGCGGCGCTGTGGCTGGGGCGGCGAACCGCCCGTTTCCATTTAGCCGAGCCGGGCAAGTTAGCTGGCGGTTTGGACTACGCCGTAGTGACCAAAGCCCTCGCCCGCTTTGGCCGGCGCCTCGAAGCCGATCCCCGCCTGCGAGAAGAAATAGCCGCAATCTTGGACCGATTGTCCAAATGACAAGTCATGACCCCAATGGGTTTGAGCAGCTTGGGATCAGCAGTTGGAAATACTTGTCGAACCTGCTGCGTCAGACGGCACCTAACCCTGCTCAACCGGAACTGGGGATCTAAAACACGCCGGAAGACTGAAGCGATATGGCAAGATGGAGAACTGACCCCGTTCATAGTCATGCGAAAGGCCCGGCTTGCGCCGGGCCTTTTTTTGAGCCGCAAAGAACGCAAAGAGCGCAGGGAGGGAATTCCTTCTTTGCGCTCTTTGCGTTCTTTGCGGTTAATACATTCCGGCCGCCGTGGCGCTGGCGCCGGCGTGGCTGCGGTTATCCACGCCGGCCATGCCGACGAAAAAGAGGAGGCTGATGTTGGTGCGGCTGATCCCGCCGAGGGGGTTGACATATTCGGCCTTGGCCCGGCCGGTCCAGCGGGCGGGAGAGGGTGCGTCGTCATCGATGGTGACGTTGAGCACGCGTGTGATGCCGATGACCTCGTTGCTGATGGCGGCTGGAGCGGCGGCGCGGGCCTCGTGTCGCCAGCGGGCCAGGCGCTGGGAGGCGCTCTCTTGCTCGGGCTCATGCGAGCCACAGCCCGAGAGGACCGAAATGAACAGAAGGAAACGAAGGGAACCAAGGGGCTTCATGATTGGGGTTTCTTCTTGCGGTTCATCGCGGCGCCGAGGGCGGAGGCGACGCGGGATTTGGGCTGCTCGTATGTAGCGGAGCGGAGGGGAACGGTGATCTCGCCTTTTCGTTCAGCCTCGGCCAGCCACGTCTCGGTAGCCATACGGATCAGTTGCGCGACGGGCATGCCGCTGCGCTGGCTGATCGCGTTGAGGCGCCGCGTCGCGTCGGCGGAGAACCGCACCGGGACTGCCGCATCCAATGCCATGGGGGCTGTATAGCAGCGTAGAGCGTTTGCGCGCAAGAAAAACCATTGGCAAAAACCATTGGGGTCATGTCTTGTCATTTGGACAATTGGCACTTGACGCCGGGATTCCGGGATGATTCCATTGGCCCATGGCACGCCCGTTGCGCATCGAACGGACGGGCGGGCGGTATCACGTCACCGCCCGCGGCAGTGAACGCCAGGACATCTTCCGTGATGACGCAGACCATTTCCATCTTTTCGTATCCCGGCTACGCCGGCTACCGCCCGCCGCTGGCGTGGGTCTGGCGCCAGCCGCAGGCCCGGTTATGTGGCGGCAACAGTCCCCAGGAGCGGTGCGCGGCGATTCGGAACTAACACTGAAGGGGCGCTGCTCCAGGGCGGCGTCGAGCCAGCTTGGGCGCGCGTGGTGGGCGGCCTGCCGCTGGGGAGCGAGGCTTTCGCGCAGCTATTCAGGGGCGAAGCCCGCGGCAACCCGCCTGAGCAAGCATCGCTCCGGAGCGCGCCCGAGGCGCCGGCCTGGCCGACGATCCTCTCCGCCTTGGAGCGAGCCAAGGGCGAAAGCTGGAACAGCTTCGCCGAGCGGCATGGCGACTGGGGCCGCAACGCGGCGCTGTGGCTGGGGCGGCGAACCACGCGTTTCCATTTAGCCGAGCTGGGCAAGTCAACTGGCGGTTTGGACTACGCCGTAGTGCGCAAAGCCCTCGCCCGCTTTGGCCGGCGCCTCGAAGCCGATCCCCGCCTGCGAGAAGAAATAGCCGCAATCCAGGACCGATTGTCCAAATGACAAGACATGACCCAATGTGGGTTTGTCGTCCTGGATGCGTTCATAGACCAACCTGGCCGACCAAGGCGAGTCGCTCATAAACTGCTGCAACTGCTGACCGTCCTGCCCGGGTTCGAGGCGCCGCTCAATGTTGGCAAAGTTGCGTTGATCTTCGGTGGTCAATTGTCCCCGCCAGTAACGCAACGCATAGGCACTGGTGTCGCGCGTGCGGGTCTCAAAACAGGAACGGAAATGCCTGAAGAATCGCCGCAAATTCGCACCCAACGATCTGACCGCTGCGTTGGGAATGCCCCAGCGGTCCGGGTCAAAAGGACGGGCTTTCCCTCGCTTTGTCTCACACCCTCAACCTCGTTCGCAACTGACGTATTGGCAAGCGGTTACGCATGAAATCTAACATTGTCGAAATAGTTACCAATTTTCTTAAAAACCGCGAAAAGGTGGCGGTTTGCTCAGACCTCTGAAGATACTCTCCTCCCAGAAAAGCGTGAAACGGAACAGCATTTAGAGCTAACACGGTAAGGCACGCCCGGGAGCACGTTGGCGGCACGGCCCTGTTCGATATTTGTGTGTCGACTCCATTAAAAGCGACATCTGGGTCGTCCTCCCTTCGGTCGCCGAATCGGAGTGAACCAACTGCTGTAGTTCATCGAGCTTCCCTAGCTCTCGAGCTAGCTCGACAAAGGAGAGTCTCCTGAGTACATCGGCGGTAATTGGACGCTTTGAATCGGGGAAAACGAGAGAGTTCAAGAACTCTTTGGCTTCAGCCGAAGCCAACATTTCAAAGAGAAGCTCGGCTTCTTCCTGAGACTGACATGGAATAAAATAGCAGGTGTCATCTACCATGACCGGGCGGTCTTCGCATGGCGGAACTACTACGAAGGAAATATTCTTGTACAGGCCTGAAATGGCGATCTTCCAGGGTGCAAACGAGTATGGGCCGATTCCGAAAACCGAGAATCTGGGACGATTTTCGTATATGGAGCTCTTCCTGTCGTCCAAGGCATCTGCATGGCGCGTTAAATACCGCCACGTTTTCGGGGCCCTCTGTTGGATCTCCGAAGTGTCGTCGCCGGTGTGTCTCTGTGTAACCAACACAGCTTTGCGAATGGCAGTCCGCCCGTTACCGAGATCGGAGGACTTCAAGAGTGGAAACACGTAGTCCTTCTCAATGTTCACCAGCTCGCCGAGTCCGTTGATTAGTTTACTGCCATCGCGAGTGAATTCCATGACGCTGCCGGCGTCATGCTTAACGCCCGACCGCCATGTATGTGTCGACGAGCCCCCATCCAAACTCTTGTGTGCTCGGTAGGCATCAAGGTTAGCAACCAAGGTGCCGTCAACCAATCCGAAGCGCGTAGACGCAGAGGCAGTGTCGAGATCAGTGTAAACTGTCGCGACCCGTTCAGTTGTGCGCTTTCCGGACGCGAAGAAAAGGCAAGCATCGACTGCTACATCGAATTCTGCCTTGGCGTTAATGAGAAACAAACTTGAACCTTGTAGCCCTCCGTACGTCTTCCAGAAATGCCGCAGGACCTTTCTCGCGGTCATGGTCTTGCACAGCATGGCGATAGCGCCGTCGGGTGGAAGGGCTTCAATCAGTCGCACCAGCATCCACTCGGAGATGTCGAAGTTCGATTTTCCCGTGCGGGCGTCGAAGCCGCGCAGCCCTTGGAAGTTTGTCTTCGTGGGGAGATTGCTACTTCCAAGTTGCCCCAAGTCTGAATTCGTCACCCACGGTGGATTGCCGATGACGAGAATCCGCTTTTTCCCTGGTCGGGCGAGGTTGCATTTCCAGTCCTCGGTAAAGAAGTCTCGGTGGAGAATCTGGACACCGAATTGACTCAGGTGCTTGCGAGCGGCGTCAACGTATTCCGCATTGATCTCGTAACCTTGGTACTCCGGTTTGCGCCCCCACCGCGTGGCGGATGCTTTGAGGAACACCCCTAGCCCGGCAGTGGGCTCGATGACGACATCTGGCGTGCCGAAAATCTCAGCAACCAGTGCGACGGATCTGGTTGCCAAGCTTTCTGGAGTCTGGAAGTCTCCGAATTCCTTCTTATTGCTCATAGGCATTCGAGTCGTGAATCGTCACCAATTTATAGTATCCAAGTCTTTTATAAATCTCTTGGAAAACTTTTCATGTTTCTTGAGCTCCTTCTGTCTGTATTTGTCTGTACGCTGCTAGAAAGCCTCTGTAGAAATCCCGTTTGGTCTGATTGTGGACAATCTTTAGAGGGCTGCTCATTTGAATCACACCGTATCCCTGAGCCTCTATTGTGAGGCAGTCCCAACTGATGTGCTCGATAGGGATTGGCGCGGTCTCCTTCAATATTGTCAGTTCATCGCCGCGTTCGCTGTAATCTACAAAGAGAAAGCTAAGTTCCTTGCGCTCCTCGAATACCCATTCATGCATCTTCTTTATGGAAATCATGTTTCGAGAGTAGTTCTCCTTGTCCACGTTATTGCTCTTGACATTCACAGCATGATTGTCTGATAGCATGAAATCGCCTGTTGCTTTTCTGGTCGTTGTTCCTTTCCCGTATTTCTTAGCCATCAGCGCTTGAATTTGTTCGTATGCGTCCATAGGTGGCGTTCCTGGCTACTTGCGGTACGTCGAACGGGCTGGGCCAGGCGCGCCGGCCCCGTGACTCTGGGATAACGCACGGGCACAGCTTGGCCGGAGGCGGCTGGATAAGTCGAAGTCCTGTTCGCGGTGTTTCACTGCATTGAGGGTAAGGCTGTTCTTCGTGCATGTCAATAATGCGGGCCACACCGGATTTGGGAGCACGAGTTGACCGAGGATGCTGAGGCGTGTGTGGACGGCGTCCGCCGGGCCGCAGCGGGGGTGAACTGCCCTCGATAGCCGCCCCAGCCCCTCTCCGCCTGACGAGGAGAGGCGGGAACCGATTTCGGTTCTCTAAAAGAATCCGTGGGTGATTTCCGGTAGGGCCAACGATCCTGATGGAGAGCAATAGACGCTCGTCAGCGCCCACTGGGACTTGCTGTTTCAGGTATTCCAGGGCCTTGGCGGCTTTGGCCGGCACGGCTGCCGAGGCGCCAGCAGGAAAGGCGTCAACCCATAGTTTGGGTTGTTTTTTGGTTGCCAGGGCCACCTGAAGCAGGCATAAGGACACCATGCCTCGCAAACTGCGCGGCGGCGAACGATGCATCGCAAGCGCCCTGGGCATCTGAGCCGATGGAAACTAATTAACGAAAACGCACCAAACTGATTCCGCTGAAAAACCCCTCTGATCAAAAAGAGACAGTGAAAAAGACCATCTCCGATGTATCCCCTCATCATTCAAATCGCGTACAGACCAAATTAGCGCGTAAGAATGCTCGACACTTTTTATGTATCTTTACTCATCTTCAAAAACAGGGGGTTTTTCAGCGGAATCATTGTAAAGGCTTGCCCCCTTTCAAGGGCGAAAGCTGGAGGAGTTTCGCCGACCGGCATGGCGACTGGGGCCGCGACGCGGCGCTGTGGCTGGGGCGGCGAACCGCCCGCTTCCCCTTAGCCGAGCTGGGCAAGTTAGCTGGCGGTTTGGACTACGCCGTAGTGACCAAAGCCCTCGCCCGCTTTGGCCGGCGCCTCGAAGCCGATCCCCGCCTGCGAGAAGAAATAGCCGCAATCTTGGACCGATTGTCCAAATGACAAGTCATGACCCCAATGGGTTTGAGCAGCTTGGGATCAGCAGTTGGAAATACTTGTCGAACCTGCTGCGTCAGACGGCACCTAACCCTCCTCAACCGGAACTGGGGATCTAAAACACGCCGGAAGACTGAAGCGATATGGCAAGATGGAGAACTGACCCCGTTCATAGCCATGCGAAAGGCCCGGCTTGCGCCGGGCCTTTTTTTGAGCCGCAAAGAACGCAAAGAGCGCAGGGAGGGAATTCCTTCTTTGCGTTCTTTGCGTTCTTTGCGGTTAATACATTCCGGCGGCCGTGGCGCTGGCGCCGGCGTGGCTGCGGTTATCCACGCTGGCCATGCCGACGAAAAAGAGGAGGCTGATGTTGGTCCGGCTGATCCCGCCGAGGCGGTTGACATATTCGGCCTTGGCCCGGCCGGTCCAGCGGGCGGGAGAGGGTGCGTCGTCATCGATGGTGACGTTGAGCACGCGTGTGATGCCGATGACCTCGTTGCTGATGGCGGCTGGAGCGGCGGCGCGGGCCTCGTGTCGCCAGCGGGCCAGGCGCTGGGAGGCGCTCTCTTGCTCGGGCTCATGCGAGCCACAGCCCGAGAGGACCGAAATGAACAGAAGGAAACGAAGGGAACCAAGGGGCTTCATGATTGGGGTTTCTTCTTGCGGTTCATCGCGGCGCCGAGGGCGGAGGCGACGCGGGATTTGGGCTGCTCGTATGTAGCGGAGCGGAGGGGAACGGTGATCTCGCCTTTTCGTTCAGCCTCGGCCAGCCACGTCTCGGTAGCCATACGGATCAGTTGCGCGACGGGCATGCCGCTGCGCTGGCTGATCGCGTTGAGGCGCCGCGTCGCGTCGGCGGAGAACCGCACCGGGACTGCCGCATCCAATGCCATGGGGGCTGTATAGCAGCGTAGAGCGTTTGCGCGCAAGAAAAACCATTGGGTAAAACCATTGGGGTCATGTCTTGTCATTTGGACAATTGGCACTTGACGCCGGGATTCCGGGATGATTCCATTGGCCCATGGCACGCCCGTTGCGCATCGAACGGACGGGCGGGCGGTATCACGTCACCGCCCGCGGCAGTGAACGCCAGGACATCTTCCGTGATGACGCAGACCATTTCCATTTTGTCGTATCCCGGTTACGCCGGCTACCGCCCGCCGCTGGCGTGGGTCTGGCGCCAGCCGCAGGCCCGGTTATGTGGCGGCAACAGTCCCCAGGAGCGGTGCGCGGCGATTCGGAACTAACACTGAAGGGGCGCTGCTCCAGGGCGGCGTCGAGCCAGCTTGGGCGCGCGTGGTGGGCGGCCTGCCGCTGGGGAGCGAGGCTTTCGCGCAGCTATTCAGGGGCGAAGCCCGCGGCAACCCGCCTGAGCAAGCATCGCTCCGGAGCGCGCCCGAGGCGTCGGCCTGGCCGACGATCCTCTCCGCCTTGGAGCGAGCCAAGGGCGAAAGCTGGAACAGCTTCGCCGAGCGGCATGGCGACTGGGGCCGCGACGCGGCGCTGTGGCTGGGGCGGCGAACCACGCGTTTCCATTTAGCCGAGCTGGGCAAGTCAACTGGCGGTTTGGACTACGCCCTAGTAAGCAAAGCCCTCGCCCGCTTTGGCCGGCGCCTCAAAGCCGATCCCCGCCTGCGAGAAGAAATAACCGCAATCCGGCACCGATTGTCCAAATGACAAGAGATGACCCCAATGGGTTTGGGTTGTGACCCCAATGGGTTTGGGTTGCACGGATACGCTGGATTGGGCACGCGTTCGGGGAGTATTCGCCAGAGGATGGGGGGGAAGACTGAATGGCACTTGCCGCTTGACCCCTGACTTCGGCACGTGCAAGATCGTCTCATGAAATGGGAACGCCGCTGTCTCGCCTTCACCCTGATTGAGCTGCTGGTCGTGATCGCCATCATTGCCATCCTGGCCGGAATGCTGTTGCCGGCGCTGGCCAGGGCCAAAGCCAAAGGCAAGCAGACGGTTTGTTTCTCGAACATGAGGCAGATTGGCCTGGCCGTAACGATGTACGCGAGCGACTTTAAGAATTACCTCCCTTACGGCTATGCCTATACCTGGCCAGGCCAGCAGGAGCTGTTCTGGTGGCAGGACGAGTGCCGGCCGTACATCAATAGCGAGGCAGTCTATAGTTGCCCCAGCGCCTGGCCCCACGCGGAATGGACCGACCTCCGTCCGCCGGGCACGCCCAACCCGTTGATCAAGGATTACCTCTGCAACGCCCAGGATGGCGCTTATGCCTCGAGCGGAAAACCGTTTTGGGTGAACGCCAATGGACCCTTCATCAATAACTGGAACAACCCCAGCCGCTCCATGAATGAGATCCAGGACACCGTCGGAACCATTGCCATCTGCGACGGCAGCACGAACGTCTTCGAAATCTGGCGGCTCGAGGAGACTGATGCCTGGTACAATGCCGGTTTCGGTCCGGCCTTCCTGGGCGACAGCCCGGACAAGAACAACCCGACCACGGGCCACATTGCCAAGCGCCACAGCGACGGCTTCAACGCCAGCTTCTGCGACGGCCACGCCCAAACCGTCAAGAAATCCACCCTCGGCATGTGGACCAACCGAGCGAATGATTAAGCAGTCGAGTGACTCGCCCCGAAAACCATTGGGGTCATGTCTTGTCATTTGGACAATTGGCGCTTGACGCCGGGATTCCGGGATGATTCCATTGGCCCATGGCAGGCGCGTTGCGCATCGAACGGACGGGCGGGCGCTATCACGTCACCGCCCGCGGCAACGAACGCTAGGACATCTTCCGCGGGAAAGGGGTCAAGCCCTTACGTTGTGCATTTTCGATTGACAGCACGGGCGGGGCAGCCACAATGGGACCCTGCCGCGCCAACTGCGCATTCAGTTTCCGGGTGCCGTGTACCATCTGATGAATCGTGGGGGTCAGGTGCCGGACAAAAAAGTAACCTCCGTTGAAGAGACCAAGGCAGGCGTTGTTTCTTCCCTTCCGGGATTGTATCTATGCGGATGCAACCGCAATGAAATGGGGCTGCCCCAAGGCTGGCCAGCCCCCCCGGATCGCTGAGCGGCTTTGTTTTCCGCGTATTCCGTCCACCCTCCGTAGCAGAGCTACTGCGGAGGACGGGCGTATTCCGCGGTTGCCCTCAGGTGCCATGGCCGTATCGGCCCCGCTCCGCCACGATGCGCTCAATTTGGACTTTGGGATAATGGCCAAAGTTGACCAACAGCCCGAGCTTGAACCGGGTCGCCTTGAGGTAGTTTTGCACCTGCGCCCGATGCTCGTCCCGCAGAAGAATGAACCATCGAGTAGAGCAGAGGCGCGAACATGATTAGGCCAATGACTTCCAGTGTATCGGCCCTTTCGGGCATCGTGGCAAACGGTCATCAGGCCATTCACTTCGTTTCCTCTGCCCCCTCTAAAATTCCGTACGGTGGGTTTTCCCCAGTACCGGCTTCAAACCCGCCTGACGCCACGGCCACCTTCGCGGGCGTGCTACCGCCCGCTTATAGGCCGTCACCGTCGGTATCTCCGTCCCCGGCGGTTGTTCCGTAGTCGGACTTGCGTCCAAGCGGCACCGAGAACTTCTGACCACGACCGCGGGTCCAGTGGCCCTTGGCTCCCCAACCGGTTGTGCTGTCCGGTCGGCTCCTCGCTTACTATGGCCACATGTGCGCCTCTGTTGGCCACCCAGCGGCTTATGCATTATTCCGCCAGGCTGCGGGGCCAACCCGCCAGCCCCAGAGGGTCCCCAATTTACTCTGCCAGTCCTTTCACCCCATGCCGCCGCCCGTACTCCGGTGACTCCAACGATTGCCTGCGACGATGCCTTCATCGTTGGTTGTGCCTTCGCCGTTTTCGCACCGGCTCGGCAGTCACAAATCCCACGAATCCGGAACCCGTGGGTAACGTAACGAAGCTGCAGCTTTCGCTTTATGCTACGGCCTGGAGGTGTTGCTCGCCCTGCTCCGGCCAGGACTTTTACGACCGAGCTTTCGCGGGTCGGGTCGCCCCTTCCCGCGTCGGTTATCACTGTATGGTTCATCGTCAGTTACCATCGCCGGACTTCCACCGGCTGGACTGGCAGCCTTATGGGCTGCGAGCGAAATACGCGAAATACGCGGAAATGAACAGCTCTAATGGTTACTATTTTGTCCCGTACCCGTGGGGATCGGCGCGAGGACATTCACACAAACCCGCTATTGCCGTTTCGCGGGCGGCCAAAATCCACCCCATCGATAGCCGGCCCAAGCGTAAAAACTCCGCATTGTCCGAACAGTCCGCTCTGTCCGTGGACAGGAGCGGTCGAGGCGGCGCAAAGTGGCGTCCATGAGAAATTCCAATAATGAGGTCTCGCCAACTCCGCCATGGAATTACCCCGTAAACTTGAATCACGAGCATCCCCCCCTGAACTCGCGGGAGCCCTGCCGCGCCGCCCAATGAGCCGCAACGGCAAAATCGCCCCTCTCCCCCGCGCCATACGCGACCAGCTCAACCAGCGGCTCGACGACGGCCAGGAAGCCAAAGACCTCGCCGCCTGGCTCAATTCGCTGCCCGAGGTTCAGGCCGTGCTCGCCGCCTATTTCAGCGAGCAGTGCGCTGGGGCCACCGTCGCCGGACTGCCGACCAGAGGCCCCATTAAACCCAATTAAACCCAATTAAACCTGTTGCGGTGAAAAAATGATCATGTCACCTTCGTGGGCCGTGGGTCTCGGCCCTACAGGCCGAGCCGTTTTCGCGGGGCACTCGCTCACCCGGGCCTCCGCTTCGCTCCAGCCCGGGCTATCACATGACGGGCCTTCGGCCCTGGGGCGCATCTCGACACGGCGCCCTGAGTTGACCTGCCGGTCGGTCCTGCTATCCTGGGCGAGCCTGGAACAGGCAAACCAACCAGCGGCGGCGCTTCGAGTGAACTCCCCGTTGGCCATCTAAATTAACTGATGAACAAGAGCGCAGACGCGGCCAGGCCGGGCAAGGGGCCGTCCGACCTGACGGGCCGGCAGCGATTCCTGGCGGCCTGCCGTTGCCGCCCGTTGGATCGGCCGCCGATCTGGCTGATGCGCCAGGCGGGGCGCGCGCTGCCCGAATACCGCGCGCTCAAACAGAAGCACGGCTTCCTGGAGCTGGTGCAGACGCCGGAGTTGGCGGCGGAGGTGACGCTCCAGCCGGTGCGGCGATTCGGGTTCGACGCGGCGATACTCTTCAGCGACATCCTGGTGGTGGCCGAAGGGATGGGACAGCGCTACCGTTTCCGGGACCAGGGCGGGATCGAGATGGAGTTTTTGCTCAACCGCGCCGCGGACATCGAACGGTTGGAGGAAAAGGCGGTGACGGAGCGGCTGCAATATGTGGCGCGCGCCCTGCCGATGATCCGCTCGGCCCTGGGCACGAGCACGGCCTTGCTGGGTTTCGCCGGTTCGCCCTGGACACTGGCCAATTTCATGATGGAGGGCGGCGGGGTCAAGGAATACACCAAGGCCAAGGCGCTGCTTTATTCCGACCCGGAGCTTTTCAATCGCCTGATGGAGAAGCTGACGCGGGCGGTGAGCGCGTTCCTGCAACTGCAAATTGACGCCGGGGCCGATGCGGTCCAGATTTTTGACAGCCTGGGCGGGGTGCTCTCGACCTACGCGTATGCGGGCGCCTCGGCTGAAATGGATGGAGCAAATCATCGGCTCGCTCGGGAAGCGGGTGCCGGTGATCGTGTTCGCCAAGGGCGTACACGGCAATTGGGGCGACCTGCTGGGGACAGGCGCGCAGGTCCTGGGCCTGGACTGGACCGTCAGCCTGCCAGACGTGGCGGCACAACTGCCCCCGCGCGTGGCGGTGCAGGGCAACCTGGACCCGTTCCTCCTCTGCTCCGAGTTTGCGGACATGGCCACCGAGACGGTCCTGCTCCTGCACGGGATGCGCCACCGGCCAGGCCACATTTTCAATCTCGGCCATGGCGTGCCGCCGGGGGCGAAGCTCGAGAATATCGAGGCCCTGGTCACGCTGGTCCGCAATTACCGGCCACCCAAATAAATGAGAGGGGCGAGGGACGAGGGACGAGGGGCCAGAGGCGGCAACGGAGGGTTGCCAGATGGTAGCCGGGGGTCGCGGCATCGCCCTGACCCCCGGTCGGCGCGCAGAAAGGGCCTGCACCCCGGAACGGGGTGCCAGAATGCCCCGCTCTCGAGCTCGAAGGCCCTCTGGCATCCCTCCGGGATGCAGACCCCCGATGCCGCTCAACCGGGGGTCTCGCTGCGCTTCGACCCCCGGCTACCCTCTTTCATCCCTCCGGGATGAAACCGGCGACCCGCAGGGTGCGTTGCGGCATTCTTGCCCGGGTGGTGCTGCCGCCACATCCACCCGGCTTGGCGGGCGCGCCAGGCTGGAATTGGGCACGGCCCGGGGTTATGTTGGACGGTGCGAATCTTGTCGTATGCTTAAAGTCGATCTCGAGTTGATCAGGAAATACAACGTCCCCGGGCCGCGCTACACCTCTTATCCGCCGGCGACGCACTTCACGGACGAGATCCCGCCGGAGGTGTTTATCGAGCGGATCCGGGCCAACAACCGGACCGAGCGCGACCTCTCGCTCTATTTCCATTTGCCATTCTGCTATTCGCTCTGCTGGTTTTGCGGGTGTACGACCGTCATCACGCTGGACCCCAGGAAGAGCGGGGAGTACATCGGTTACCTGGAGCGGGAGATGGACCTGATGAGGCCGCTGCTCAACCCGAAGCGGAAGGTGGTGCAGCTCCATTTTGGCGGCGGCACGCCGACGTTTTCGGCGCCCGACGAGATCCGGGCCTTGGGCGAGCGCATCCATGCGCGATTCACCCTGGCCGAGGACGTTGAGGCGGGGGTGGAAGTGGATCCGCGCCGCCTGACGCGCGACCACCTGGCCGCCCTGCGCGAGGTGGGATTCAACCGCGCCTCGATGGGCGTCCAGGACAACGACCCGGTGGTGCAGAAGGCGGTCCATCGCATCCAGCCCTTCGAGATGACCCGGCGCGTGGTCGAGTGGATGCGTGAGACCGGCTTTCACTCCGTCAACATCGACTTGATCTACGGCCTCCCGCACCAGGCCCCGGCATCGTTCCTCAAGACCCTCGACGAGATCCTGACGTTGCGCCCGGACCGCTTTGCGGTCTTCAACTACGCGCACGTGCCCTGGATGAAACCGGCCCAGAAGATACTGAAGGTGGAGGCGCTGCCCACGCCCGAGACCAAGCTGGAGTTGCTCAAGCTGACCATCGAGAAGCTCACCGCCGAGGGCTACGTCTATATCGGCATGGACCACTTCGCGCTGGCCGGGGACGAACTGGCGGTGGCCCAGAAACAGAAGACTCTCCAGCGCAATTTCCAGGGCTACAGCACTCGAGGCGGGGCGGACATCTACGCCTTCGGCATGTCCTCGATCTCGCAGGCGGAGGGGTTCTACTGGCAGAACCACAAGGAACTCCCCGAGTATTACGCGGCGCTCAACGCGGGCAGGCTCCCGGTGCATCGCGGCTATCTCATGACCGCCGAGGACAAGCTCCGCCGCCTGACCATCATGCGGCTCATGTGCGACCTGGGCCTGGATTTCACCGCCATGTCGAGGTTGTTGGGGATCGACTTCAAGGAGCATTTCGCCCGTGAGTTGGATTCGCTGGACGACATGGAGGCCGACGGTTTGCTCCTCAAGACGCCGGAGGGCCTGGTGGTGACGGACTTGGGGCGCCTGTTGATCCGCAACATCGCCATGCGGTTCGACGCCTATGCCGCCACCCGCAAGGAGAACCGGTTCTCCCGGACAATCTGACCCGGCGCGCGCCGTCTCTTATGTCCCTCGAGTCTCTTGAACCGGTTGCCATCATCGGTGGCGGCGTCACCGGCTTGACGGCGGCCTTTTGCCTGCAGCGCCGGGGCGTGCCGGTAACGCTCTATGAGGCAAGCCGCCGGGTGGGGGGCGTCATCGAGTCCATCCGCGAGAGCGGTTACCTGGCCGAATTCGGGCCCAACACAATCCTGGAGACCTCGCCCAGGATAGCCCAATTGATCCAGGACGCGGGGCTGGCCGGGCGGCGGCTGGACCCCGACCCCAAGGCGGGGGCGCGCTACGTGGTGCGCTACGGCCGGCCGATGGAGATGCCCCTTTCGCCACTGGGCTTCTTCACCACCCGGCTCTTCACTGCGAAGGCCAAGCTGGCGGTGCTGCGCGAGCCGTTCGTGCCGCCGCGCCGCGATGGCAAAGAGGAGAGCGTGGCCGAGTTCGTCCTGCGCCGGCTGGGCCGGGAGTTTCTTGACCAGGCCATTGACGCGCTGGTGGCGGGGGTCTATGCGGGCGACCCGTGGAAGCTCTCGGTGGGGCAGGCCTTTCCGAAGCTGGGGCAACTGGAGGCGCGCTACGGTTCGCTGATCAAGGGACAGATTTTTGGGGCGCGTGAGCGGAAACGGCGCGGCGAAGTGGCCAAGGACCGCGCGCCGAAATTCTCGTTCGACGAGGGCCTGCAGGTGCTGCCGGAGACGCTGCGCCAGCGCCTCGGCAAGGCCGTCCGCCTGGGGACCGCCGTCACCCGGCTCGTGCAGAGGCCGGGCCAGGACGGGGCCTGGACGGTCGAGGCGCGCCAGGATGGCGGGGAGGTTCGCGCCGGGCACAGCGCCGTCGTCTATGCCGGCACCGCCTACAAGCTGGCCGAGCTGCAGGTCCAGGCGCAGCCGCCGTTGAGCTTCGCCCCCTTCGCCCAGATACGCTACCCGCCCGTGGCCAGCGTCGTGCTCGGCTTCCGCCGCCAGGACGTCGAGCATCCCTGCCAGGGGTTCGGCATGCTCATCCCGAAGATCGAGGGATTCAAGATCCTGGGCACCATCTTCTCGTCATCGCTGTTTCCTAACCGGGCCCCGGCGGGGCACCTGGCCTTGACCAGTTACGTCGGCGGGGAGCGTTACCCGGAACTGGCCTCGCTGCCGCCCCCGGACCTGGCCGCCCTGACGTGCGAGGATTTGCGCCCCCTGCTGGGCGTCAAAGGCAGGCCGACCTACCAGCACATCGTCTTCTATCCTCGCGCCATCCCGCAGTACAACCTCGGCTATGGCCGCTACCGGGAACTGCTCTCGCAGATCGAACGGGAGGCGCCGGGCTCTTCTTTGCCGGCCATTACCGCGACGGTGTCTCGTTGAGCGATTCGATCCTCTCCGGGTGCAATATCGCCGAGCGGGTGGCGCAATATCTGGGATGAACAAGGCCGTGCTCCTGGTCAACCTGGGTTCGCCCGACGCCCCGTCGGTGCCGGCGGTGCGGCGGTATTTGCGCGAGTTCCTCATGGACGGGCGCGTGCTGGACGTGAACTGGCTGGCGCGCTTCTGCATCGTGCATTTCGCCATCCTGCCCAGGCGTCCACGGCGATCGGCCGAGGCCTATCACAAGATCTGGACCGCCTCCGGCTCGCCGCTGATCGTGACAAGCTGGAACGTGCAGGCACAGTTGGCGCGGCGGCTCCCGATGCCCGTGGAACTGGCGATGCGCTACCAGCACCCGTCGATCCCGCAGGCGGTGCGCGCCCTGGCGGACCGGGCCGTCCAGGAGACGCTGCTCATCCCGCTCTTCCCGCACTACGCCCTGTCGAGCTATGAGAGCGCCGTCGAGCGCGTGAAGCAGGTCGTGGCGCAGTTGACGCCGCGGATGGCCTTGAAGGTCCAGCCGCCCTTTTTTGATCACCCGGATTACATCGCCGCCCTGGTGGGCAGCGCGGCGGCTTGCCTCAAAGGCGGTTACGACCACCTGCTCTTCAGCTTCCACGGGCTGCCGGAGCGGCAGATCCGCAAGGCGGACCCGACGGGTCGCCATTGCCTGACCGTGACGGACTGCTGCCGGACGCCCAGCCCAGCCCATGCCACCTGTTACCGCGCCCAGTGTTTCAAGACCGTGTCGGGCTTTGTCAAGCAGGCCGGCATCCCCGACGGCAAATACTCGGTCGCATTCCAGTCGCGCCTGGGCCGATACCCGTGGCTGCGGCCTTACACGGATCACGAGTTGGCCGCAATGCCCCGGCGCGGCATCAAGCGGCTCATGGTCATCTGCCCGGCCTTTGTCTCGGATTGCCTGGAGACCCTCGAAGAAATGGGCCTGCGCGGCCGCGACACCTTCCTGGGCGCCGGCGGCACCCAGTTCACCCTCGTCCCCTGCCTGAACGAGCACCCGCTCTGGCTGGACGCGCTGGAAGGGATGGTCGGGAGGTGGGGAAAGGCTAAAGGCTAAAGGCTAAAGGCTAAAGGCTAAAGGCTAAAGGAGAGGCCTGTTCCTGCCTCTGTTCTCTCCGTTACCTCTTGTTCAACTTCCCGGGCGCCGCTACGCCATGCGTGAAACGTGAAACGTGAAACGTGAAACCTCCGGTGAGACGCTGGCTCCTGGTCGCGTCGCCTGTGACAAACCACACTCAAAGCAGTAGCCCGAAGGGCTTGTGATCACTCAGCCCAGGGTCGCGCGGAACGCGCTACCCTGGGTCACGCGCCCTCTGAGCAGCTACCCTGAAGGGGTTGTATCCCTTCTGACCGCTGAAACCCCTTCGGGGTTTTGAGCGTTTGGTGGCCTGACCCCAGGGTAGCGCGTTCCGCGCAACAGAAAAAGGAATGTAGAGAACGCGGGGGCGAGATAAGGCGGGACTCGGGAATACAGAAGTGACTTTGGAGAAGTTGGGTCCGCCCCCGTGTTCTCTACATTCCTGGGTTGAACGAAGCCGCGGCCCAAGGTTCGTTGGGCCATCCTTGGGGGTACTGCGGAAAGTCCTGGATTTGCCTTTGACTACGGTCTGCGGTCGAGGCTTTTGGGGACGGGCCAGAGCCGTGCCAACCTGCGCCAGTCCCGGTGCTGACGGGGCGGCAGCGTTGTCGAGGCTCCGGGATCGGCCACTGGCCAGTTGGGACGCTCAAGCGGGTGCCACGCGAACAAAGCGCGGGGGTGGGAGTTGGCCCCCCAGCCGGAACGAGCAGTGAGGTGGTCCAGGGCGTAGTTTTCATGGCGGCCTGATGGTGCGGCGGACGCCGACGGGGGAGCCGTCGGGCAAGGAGATGACCTTTTGTCCTGGGCGCCAGGAGCCGACCAGGACCAGCCCGGTGCCACAATGCGGACAAAGCAGGCCTGCCTGCCGGACAGGCAGGGGTGTGGGCTGGGCGCAGACTCCTTGAGCGGCCAAGGGCGGGTCAGTCGGCGGGCTGGAGGTCGGAGGCTGCCAAGCGGCTTTCTCGGCCGCGGAGAGTAAGGGCGGTATTTTGAGCAGGGCTCGGACGCGGTTGAACTGGGCGCGGCCCCCGGGATGGAGCCAGCCAAAGCGGCGGACCCGATGGAATCTGAGCGGCAGGACGTGCTGGAGGAAGCGGCGGAGGAACTCGAAGGGGGCCATGTCCATGTGGCCCCAAGCCCCCGTGGCACTGTGGCGGAAGGGCCAGCGCAAGCGTCCGTCAGGCAGCAATTGGAGTTGGCGATTGCCGGTGGCGGTTTTAAACACGTAACGGCTGAGGTAGCGCAACGCGTTTTGGCCCCTGCCGACAGCAGCGCTGTGAACGACCCAGCGTTGCTGCCAGACTTTGGCCGGCAGGAGGGCAAGGGCCTCGGGCATCTGCTTTTGGAGTGCCGCCTGGTAAAGCGTGCGGCAGCGATCGCTCAGGGCTTTGACCGGCAACAGGAACCGAGGGCGGCTGGAGATCCACTGGCGCTGATCTGGGCTGAGGCCGCCGCCGGGGACCAGGTAGTGGACGTGGGGATGGTATTCGAGGGTGCGCGTCCAGGTGTGGAGCACCCCCAGCATACCGAGGGTGGCGCCGAGGCGTTTGGGATTTTGAGCCAGATCCTGCAGGGCCTGGGAACTGGCGGCCAGGAGCAGGTCATAGCCCTTTTGGGGGTGAGAGCGAATCCAGCGGCGCAAGCCTTCGGGCACGGTGAAGGTGAGCAGGAAATAGTTCACCGGCAGCAACAGGGCGGTATTCTCATCGAGCCACTGCTGGGCATCCTGGCCGCCGCACTGCGGACAGTGCCGGTCGTTGCAGGAGTGGTAGCTGAAGTGGCGGTGGTCGCACTTGGGGCAATAGTACATCGCCCCGCCCAGGGCCGCGGTGCGGCAAACCAAAAGGTTTTGCAGCACCTGGCGCTGGCGGGTGGGCATGGCAGCTCCGAACTGCTCCAGATAGGCCGGAGCCCATCGGCACAACACGTCGTGGACGGATAAGGAGCTGCCGCTGCGCTGAGCGGCTGCGGCCATTTAGAGGCCGCCTAGAGGTCGCCCATGAATTTGTTAATGCGCTGCTGGTGCTGAGTCTGACAGAGGGTGGTTAAGTGGGTATAGATGACGGTGGTGACGGGGCTGTGATGGCCGAGGTTGACCTGCAATTGGCGGAGGTTTTCGCCTTGCTCCAGCAGGTGGGTGGCATAGCTGTGGCGCAGCGTATGAATGTGGGCGGCCTTCCTGATGCCGCTGGCGCGCAGGGCCCGGCGGAAGGCTTGTTGCAGCGTGCTGCGGTCCATGGGCTCTGTGGCGGTAGCAGCGCCCAGACCGCTGTGGCCTTTAGCTGGGAAGAGCCATCGTGGATGGCGGTGGCTGCGCCAGAGCTCGCGCAGCAGTTCGAGCGTGCGCTGGGGCAAGGGCACGTAACGGTCGCGGTTGCCTTTGCCCGCCCGGATGTGGAGGAACATCCGTTGGGAATCAATGTCGCCGACTTCCAGGTTGACGGCTTCGCCCAAGCGCAGGCCACAGGAGTAGATCGTTGTCAGGGCGACCCGATGGTCCAGAGGGGCAACCCGGGCGATAATTGTGCGCACCTCGGCGGCCGAGAGGATAACTGGCAGCTTGAATTGGGGTGTGGCGCGCACAAACTCCAGTTCCGCCGGCCAGGGCCGCTGGAGGGTTTTCTCCCAGAAGAGTTTGATGGCACACAAAGCCTGCGTGGAGGTTTGGCGGGCCAAGTGCCGCTGGGTCTTGAGATGGATGAAATACTGGCGGAGTTCCTCGGCGCTGACCAAGTTGGGCGAGCGCTCAAAGTGATCGGAGAGTTGGCGCACACAGACCCAGTAGATCTCTTGGCTTCGGGGCTGGAGCGGCAGCAGAATCAGGTCATCGGCAAAGCGGTTCAGGATTGCGTGAGGAGAACTTTTTTTATATGCATAGCTGCGGTACAGATTAATGTTGACGGTTTGCCGTGCGTCAGTGCATGGCGAACCGTCATCAGTCTGTGGGAGTCCCGGCCATAGGCCAACGCAAAACCAGCCCTCCAGCCTGCGAACTGCGGAGCCGCAGCAGTTCCGTCTTCTCCGCCGCGTAGCGGCTTCGTTCAACCCTGGGCTGAGTGATTGCATCCCTTCGGGATTATAAGGGGCTACCCAAGAAAGTGAAATGCACCCGACGCGCTGGAAGAAATGGCAGGGCGGGGGAAAAAGGTGGAAGCCCTCTGTTCTCTCTGTTTCCTCCTGTTCAACTTCCCCGGCGCGCCTACGCGACGACGCGGGCGGGCTGGAGGGGTTCGACCAGGATCAGGCGGGCCAATTGTTCGCTGATGGCCAGGCGGGCGTTGCAAACCAGGCAGATGTAGTTGGTGTGGCTGGTCAGCAGGCTGATGATCTGCTCCTCGCAGAACCCGATCTCGCGCAGGCGATTCTGCACCTCGGGCGAGGCGCACAGCCGCTTGATGCGCACCGCCACGCCGGCCTTGACCCGGTTCAACGGACAGACCTCACACACGGTTTTTTCGACGTAATCCGAATCAACTAGCTTCGTCCAGTTCATATCAACGCAACTGTGCAGATTCTCCTCCGCAGCCCCTGCTGTCTCCACACGTTTCTTGCACTTTCGTTGACATAAATTGCCATCTTCCGGCCCCGGGTGCCTTGACCCAGGTCAAGGATAACGGTTCAGGGTTCAGGGTTCAGCGTTCACGTTTCACGTTTCACGCATCACGTTTCACGCATCACGTTTCACGTTTCACGTTTCACGTTCTCACGTTTCACGTTTCACGTTCTCACGCCGGTTCCAGCAGGGCCGGAAACGACATCTCCTCGACGTAAGCATCCTGGAAATGCGGGTCTTGGTTGAGGCAGACGTGCCTGACCTTGCTCAGGACATGGGGATAGGAGCCATCCTGTTCGCCGAGGCTGAAGAGGGCGAGCTTGGCGCCGAGCAGGGCGGTGTTGCCCGCAGGCCGGACCTTCTCGGGCGGGAAGCCCAGCAGGCCGATGCGCCGCGCGCTGGCATAGTTAATATAGTTGCCAAAGGCCCCGGCCAGATAGACACGGTCCAGGTCTTGCTGGGCGGCGCCCCATTGCTCCAGGAGCAGGCGCAGGCCGGCGGCGATGGCGCCCTTGGCCAGTTGCAGTTCGCGCACGTCCTGTTGCGTGAGCGAGACGGGCGCGGCGAGCACGAACGAGTCGCCGCCGGTCAACCGGCCGGTGGGCAGGACCCGGCCCAGGTCGAGGCCGGCCGCCACGGCATCGACCAACCCGCTGCCGCAGATGCCGCGCGGCTCGCCGTGGCCCAGGACGCGGCACCGGGGCTGGCCGGCTTCGAGCCAGACTTGGGAGATGGCCCCGGTGGCGGCGCGCATGCCCATCGAGATGCGGGCGCCCTCGAAGGCGGGCCCCGCGGCAGTCGAGGCGCACAACAGGCCCTGGCGGTTGCCGACGACGATTTCGCCATTGGTGCCCAGGTCGATCAGGGCGGCCGGTGATTGGGCCTCATGAAGCCGGGTTGCCAGCACGCCCGCCAGGATGTCGCTGCCGACAAATCCGCCCAGGCAGGGCAGGAACTGCACCGCCGGGTTGTCCGGCAGCGCCCACCCGAGCTCGGCCGCCCGGAACCCGCGCAGCCCGGGCTCTCGCGGTTCGAACGGATAATGCGAGAGCGGCTCGACATCGATGCCGCAAAACAGGTGGTGCATCACCGTGTTGCCCACCAGGACGATGCGTTCGAGCCTGTGCGGTGGGGCGCCGCGGCGCGCAGCGCCGGGGCTTGAGGCCTCGGCGGCCGCAAGTCCCGTCCGGCGGCTGGCGCCCTCGAGGAGTTCCCGGACCAGGCGCCAGATCTGCCCCCGAATGAGCGCCTCCAGGATGCGCTGGCCGCCGCCGGCCACGGCAAATTCCACGCGGCTCATGATGTCGGCGCCGTGTTTGGCCTGGGCGTTCAACTCTGCCCGCACCGCCAGGACCTGGCCCGTCTCCAGGTCGAGCAGTTGGGCCACGACCGTGGTGGTGCCCAGGTCCACGGCGATGCCCAGGCCCGGCCGCGGCTTGAAGGCAAAGGCGGAGTCGTCCGTGAGGATGGCTGCCTCCCACTGGGCCAGTTCGATCTTGAGGTTGCCGTCCGCGCGCGCGCGGCACGCCAGGCGCCACCCCTGGCCCAACTCCGCCGCACTGAGCCGGCGGCTGTCTTCCTCGGTGACCGGCAACGAGCCTGCCAGGACCTTGATCTTGCACCCGGTACACCGGCCGCGCCCCCCGCAAGGAAACTCGACGCCGTGCACGAACAGCACGTCCTGCAACGCCGTGCCCCGCTCGACGGAGACGACCTTGCCCAGGGGCAGCAACTCCAGATGGACCAAAGGACGGGCCGAGGCACTCATAGTCATCGAAACCGGGCCCAATTCTCCAATAGCCGGGCGGAGGAGGAAAAGGAAAATCGAGAGCAAACGCCGCCGGCTCGGGACCCGAGTCTCTTTCGTCGCTTATGCCTTGGAAGGTCCCGGGCCGGGTTTGACCTCAATTCTCGACGGCCCCGGGCTGCTGCTAACTTTTTCGCATTTTGTTGTTGACACCCGGTTCCAATGTGCTAATGTTTTAGCACTTTAAGATGAATTTGGAACAAAATCTCAGCCGCCGCGAACGCCAGATCATGGATGTCCTCCATGCCAAGGGCCGGGCCGGCGCGGCGGAGGTTCTCGCCGCCCTGCCGTCCCCTCCGGGTTATTCGGCCGTCCGCGCCCTGCTGCGCATCCTTGAGGCAAAAGGCCATCTGCGGCACCGGCGCGAGGGGGCGCGTTATGTTTATGTCCCGCGAACCTCGCCCAAGATCGCCCGCCGTTCCGCGTTGAAGCGGGTGGTCTCCACGTTTTTCCAGGGGTCGGTGGCGCAGGCGATGGCGGCGCTCCTGGAGAGCGCCGACACCGAGGTTTCGGGTGCAGAATTGATCAAACTGGAGCAGCTCATCAAAAAAGCCAGGAAGGAAGGCCGTTAGCATGAATTCATGGACTGCAATGGTGACGCATTGGCTCCAGCACTCGCAGCTTGCCGGCGGGTTTCCGGACCTGTTGCTCAAGAGCTTTGTCATTCTCATCGGGGCGGGCGGAGTCTGCCTTTGCTGGCGCCGGGCGGCCGCCTCCGTGCGCCACCTGGTGTGGCTTGTGGCGATGGGGGGATTGCTCTGTTTGCCGGGCCTTTCGGGCCTGATGCCGGCATGGCAACGGCCCCTTTGGACGGTGGGGATGCGCGCCGATTCGGGAAACGAATTCACGCTCACGCTGGAGTTTATGCCGGCCAAAGCGACTACAGCCTCCGTCCGCCAGGCGGCTGGCCCTTGGCCCGCCGCGGCGGTTCCGGTTCTTGCCCCTGCCCAGGGCGCCAGAGGACCAGGGCTGGCGACTCATTTCCACACCGGTTGGGCAGCCTTGGTCCTGGCCGGGTGGCTGGGCGGGACGGTTGTCATTCTCCTTTGGGTCGCGGTCGGACGCCTGCGGCTCCGGGGGCTGCGCCGGGCCGCGCACCCGCCTTCGAGTGCGGACTGGCTCCCGTTGTTGCGCCTGCTTTGCGAAAGATTGCGGGTTGGGCGGCGGGTGACCTTGTTGCAGTCTGCCGACGACCTGATGCCGGTGACCTGGGGCTGGTGGAAGCCGGTCATCCTGCTCCCGGCCCAGGCCGATGAATGGTCGCCGGAGCGACGCCGGATCGTGCTGCTGCACGAGCTGGCGCACGTGAAACGCTGGGATTGCCTGACCCAAATGATGGCCCGCGTGGCCTGTGCGGTTTATTGGTTCAACCCGCTGGTCTGGGTGGGGGCGCGGCGGATGTGCATCGAACGCGAGCGGGCCTGCGACGACTTGGTCCTGAACGGCGGCTGCAAGGCCTCCGATTACGCGGCCCACCTGTTGGAAATCGCCCGGAGTTTCCGGCGCGTGCCGCAGGTAGCAGCCATTGCGATGGCCCGCTCCACGCGCCTCGAGGGGCGGATTGCCGCCATCGTGGATGGCTCCCGCGCCCGAGGCGGTCCGCGCGCTCTGCTGGTGGGTTTGTGCTGTGGCGCCGTGCTCGCGTTCGTTGCAGCCGTCGCCGCGCAGAAGCCGGAGGCAAATACTCCCGCTCCCACTGCTGATGCAAAGCCATGGTACGATGCCCGCTTACGGGCCTTCTTCACCGCAAAGGCCGCGCAAGCCCATCGCTTGGCCGAACTGGAGAAAAGGCCCCTGTTTCTCGAGCCGGAGGTCTGGCCGTACTTTAAGGCCGGCACGGGCGGCGATTGGCAAACTGCGACGAACCTTTGGTTGGCGATGCGCCAACGCCGCGGAGGTTCCTACACCAATGCCGGGGAAAAGGTCTACTACACGGGCACGCCGGTTTGGTCCGCCGTTCTTGAGACCGACTTGGCCTGGGAGCAATTTGCCAACTGGAAGGAGAAATACGTGCTGGCGTACGGCAATGACATCATCAAATCCATCCCGCCCGGCAGCATTTACTTCGGCGGGACCGACCCCGGCCGCGGGGTCATCACCGCCATGTCCGAGTCCCATGCGGAGGGCAAACCATTCTTTGCCCTCACGCAAAACGCCCTGGCGGATGGCACCTACCTGGATTACCTGCGGGCGATGTACGGCCCAACTATCTACACCCCCACTGCCGAAGATAGCAGAAACACCTTTGAGGAATACCTGGCGGATGCCCGCGGGCGGCTTGCCGCGAATAAGCTCAAGCCGGGCGAGGACGTGCGAATGAGCGGCCCGACGCTCCAGGTCAGCGGCCAGGTCGCCGTCATGAGCATCAATGGCGTGCTCGCAAAAATCATCTTTGACCGCAACCCCGACCGCGAGTTTTACATCGAGGAGAGCTTCCCGCTGGATTGGATGTATCCCTATCTCTCCCCCAACGGCCTGATTATGAAAATCAACCGCCAGCCGCTGCCCAGGCTTTCCGAGGAACTCATTCGGCAGGACCATGAATACTGGTCGGGTTATCTCCGGCCGATGCTCGGCGATTGGCTCAACTACGACACCCCGGTCGCCAAGGTCGCCGCCTTTGCGGAGAAGGTCTATGGCAGGCATGACCTTGGCGGTTTCAAGGGCGACCCGCAATTCGCCGAGGACACCTGGGCGCAAAAGTTCTTCTCCAAGCTGCGCAGCTCCATCGGCGGCGTCTATAATTGGCGCATCACCGAGGCCAAAACTCCCGCCGAGAAACAGCAGATGACCAAAGAGGCCGATTTCGCCTTCCGTCAGGCCTACGCCCTTTGCCCTGTCAGCCCCGACGCCGTGTTCCGCTACGTCCAACTGCTGCTCAGTCTAAACCGCGTGGACGACGCGCGCCTCCTGGCCGAAACCACCCTCAAGCTCGACCCCAAAAACACCCAGATACAGTCGCTGGCCGAACAGTTGAAGAATAGGAAACCGAAGAATTAAGCCCGAGCCGCCGGCATAATGGAAAGAGAATCCGAATTGTTTTTTGCACGGGCGCTTAAGTCCCTTTGGCGGGTCCGGTTGACGGCGCACATATCAGCCGGCAGGCTGCCGGAGGTCTATGAGTTCACCGGCAAACGACGACGAGAAGGACGGGAGCGTCGGCGCCGAGCCAGCCGCGGGGCCTAATGCGCCGCCGCCGGTTGGGGGGAAATGACGGAAGCCGATGAGTTGGCGGAGGTAGAGCGGCGTGAGAGGGAGATCGCGAGCGGACACGTGCGGCCCCGTTCCATGCTGTGCGACGCAAA
Source organism: uncultured bacterium (assembly GCA_963749495.1). Taxonomy (GTDB): domain Bacteria; phylum Verrucomicrobiota; class Verrucomicrobiia; order Limisphaerales; family UBA8199; genus CAVQND01. The sequence goes on along the minus strand of CAVVMW010000029.1, from coordinate 109,832 downwards.
TCCGAAGAGAACCGAACGCGCGACGCCAGGCACTAGAATCAGGCCTCGTCAGTTTCCGTGCCAATCCAGAAGACATAGAGAACGGATTAAACCATCGAGTAGAGCAGAGGCGCGAACATGATTAGGCCAATGACTTCCAGTGTATCGGCCCTTTCGGGCATCGTGGCAAACGGTCATCAGGCCATCCACTTCGTTTCCTCTGCCCCCTCTAAAATTCCGTACGGTGGGTTTTCCCCAGTACCGGCTTCAAACCCGCCTGACGCCACGGCCACCTTCGCGGGCGTGCTACCGCCCGCTTATAGGCCGTCACTGTCGGTATCTCCGTCCCCGGCGGTTGTTCCGTAGTCGGACTTGCGTCCAAGCGGCACCGAGAACTTCTGACCACGACCGCGGGTCCAGTGGCCCTTGGCTCCCCAACCGGTTGTGCTGTCCGGTCGGCTCCTCGCTTACTATGGCCACATGTGCGCCTCTGTTGGCCACCCAGCGGCTTATGCATTATTCCGCCAGGCTGCGGGGCCAACCCGCCAGCCCCAGAGGGTCCCCAATTTACTCTGCCAGTCCTTTCACCCCATGCCGCCGCCCGTACTCCGGTGACTCCAACGATTGCCTGCGACGATGCCTTCATCGTTGGTTGTGCCTTCGCCGTTTTCGCACCGGCTCGGCAGTCACAAATCCCACGAATCCGGAACCCGTGGGTAGCGTAACGAAGCTGCAGCTTTCGCTTTATGCTACGGCCTGGAGGTGTTGCTCGCCCTGCTCCGGCCAGGACTTTTACGACCGAGCTTTCGCGGGTCGGGTCGCCCCTTCCCGTGTCGGTTATCACTGTATGGTTCATCGTCAGTTACCATCGCCGGACTTCCACCGGCTGGACTGGCAGCCTTATGGGCTGCGAGCGGAATACGCGGAATACGCGGAAAACAAAAGGCTTTCGCGTATTCCGCGTATTCCGCGGTTACAAAAACCTTAATCCGTTCTCTATCTTCGCTCGATTGGCCCCAGGATTGGCCGGTGTTCGGCAACTTTACGGGCCAAGGCCGCCTTGAGGCTATGGGCGCGGGCTACCCCGATGGCATCCGCTGCTAGGGCACCGCGGCCGGCCTGCTGCTCGGGCGTTTGCCCATGCCTGCTCCCGGGAGTGTGATTGGCTCTGCCAGCGCGGATTTCAACGGCGACGGGCGGGACGAAGCCGTGTTCGTCATCGGCCGGCAACTCGTCTGCCTGAGGGCCGGCCGCACCCCCGCCGAAGGTTCCGTCCTCTGGCGCCTCCCTTTGCCTGCCCAGACGGGCTCGCCGAGCCTCGCCGTGCTCGGCCGGAGCGAGGGCCTGTCGTTCCTGCTGGTCGGCGCGGATGGATTTGTCTGTAACGTGCGTTGGGAAAGGAGTGAAACAACTCAAATGCTGCGTTCCCCTTTCCTGACCACGCACGCGGAAAGGAGGCTTGTTCGCGTCCAGGGATGGGTCTATTTTGGAGGCCGTGAACACATTTGGTGAGGTGCTTGAATCGGTCGAGACGCTCCCGTTGGAGGATCAACAGGAACTGGTATCCATTATCCAGCAGCGCCTGCGCGAACGCCGGCGGGCCGAGTTGGCGCTGACGGTGAAGGCAGGCTCGCAGGGAGTTCAGCGCAGGCCGTTGCCGACCTGCATCTCCGGACGAAATCGTCGGGGACCTCCTTGAATGAAGCGACCACTCCTGCCCACTCGGGCTTTTTCGCGCTCAGCGAGACGGCTTGTGCGCAAGCATCCGGAGCTGGTGGAGGACATGCGAGCCACCCTCCGAACAGGGCGGCTGGCAAGGACCCGGGGGGCGCTCTAATGGGCAATGACTTAGGAAGAATTGGCTGGCGTCGGTCCTCTGACTGTGCTGGACTGGGGCCATGTCTATTCATTTGGCCGACTGTTTCAAAGGGGGCTTCCTCCCGAGCCCAGGCTGCTCAGCGCAATCACTCTGCGGTTGATCGACGAATCAGATCGAGATCGCTTCGATGAGTTGCTGGCGACCAAGCATTATCTAAAGAACCCCACGGTAGTGGGGCAGGTGCTGCGGTATGTGGCCGAGTATCAGGGCCAGTGGGTGGCGCTCCTGGTGTTTGGTTCGCCCGCCTTGCACCTCAAGCCACGGGATCGCTGGCTCAAATGGTCCCCGCGCCAAGTCAAGGAACGGCGGCACTTGATTGCACAGAACGCCCGGTTTTTGGTGCTGCCCAGCAGCGGTCGGTGGCCGAATTTGGCCTCTCGGGTCTTGAAACTGGTCTGTGAGCGCCTAGCCCGGGATTGGCAGGAGCACTTTGGTCATCCGGTGCTGGGGATGGAGACCTTCGTGGATCCACAACGTTTCAAGGGCACTTGCTACAAAGCGGCGGGTTGGCAACAACTGGGGCCGACCCAGGGCTATGAGCGAAACTGGCAGGACTTCTACACCGACACGCAACACCCCAAGGAACTGTGGGTGCGCCCCTTAAGCCCGCGGAACTTGGAGCAACTGCAAGCCCCAGAGTTGCCGCCCGCCCTGCTCAATCCGGCCGGCCCCCTGCCGCCCCCTTGTCCGGTGGCCACCGGACGATTGCATTCGCTCTGGGAGTGCTTCCGGTTGCACATGACCGAACCGCGCAAGCCCAAGGGGGTGCGGCATCTGTTGGCCACGCTTCTGACGCTGCTCGCCTTGGCCATGGCGGCGGGCTGCCAAGGGCCGCACGCCATCGCCGAATTTGCCCAGAGCCTCAACCACGGACAGCGCCGCCATTTGCGCTGCCGCCGCCGTCCCGGCGCGCACGCTCAGTTCGACGTACCCAGTGAGCGTACCTTCCGGCGCTTGTTAGAAAAGGTGAATGCCGATCAGCTCAAGGCGGTGTTGGTGGACTGGATGCGCCAGGAGGATCCCACCCCGCTCAAGACGGTGCATTTCGATGGCAAAGTCGTCAAGAACGCTCGACCGGCCCCCGCCCGCCCCAAGGCGGACAACGCCCAGGAGTTGCCGGCGCCTGAGCCTTGCGAGATTCCCATCGAGCAGCAAAAGCCCAAGGCCGACAAGGCCCTGACGCTGGTCAACTTCATGACCTCCGACCAACGCCTGGTTGATCAAATCGCCGTGCCGCGGGACACCAACGAAGAGGCCGCCGTTGCCGCCCATCTGCCCCAGATGGATTTGGCTGGAGTGCGAGTCACGGCCGATGCCGCCCATACCATCAAAGCCAATTGCCGCCAACTGACCTTCAACAACGGAGCCGACTACTTGCTCTTCTTAAAAGGCAACCAGCCTCTGGCCCGGGCCAAAGCCGAGCAACTGCTGCCCGGCGCCCTTCCCCCCTCAACTCAGTGTGGTGGACAAGGGCCACGGTCGGATTGAAACCCGGCGCGTGTGGTCTTGCCTGGTTGACCCTCCGACTCTCGGTCTGGCCGGGGCCGCTCAACTGCTGCGCATCGAGCGCGACGTCCAGTTCGTGCGGCGGGGCCAGGTGGTTAAAGAGACTCACGACGTGGCGTTCCCCTTCACCAACCTCTGGCCGGAGGAGGCCTCGATCGACGAGTTGCAGCAGTTGGCCCGCGATCACTGGAGCATCGAAAATGGCCAGCATCACCGCCGCGACCGCACTCAAGACGAAGACCGCTGCACAGTGCGTGAAACCAACACCGCTCGCAACCTCTCGCTGTTTCGCACCTTGGCCATATTCCTGTGCCAAACTCACCGCCCGCACCGGGGCGGCAAGCTCTCTGAGCGGGATTTTGAGCGCCGGGTTTGCCGCCGTCCCTGGGGCTTAATCCGCCGCTTCATGACCGGCTCAAGCACAGACGCAGACTAAGAAGCAACGCCTCAACCAGAACCGCAGGCTGCTTGCGCCAAAGCGGCCATCCTCCGGCTTTGCCGTGATGGCCCCACCGACCTCGAAAACCAGCCCAGCAACGCGCTTTTTCTCAGTGAGCGCGCCGTTCGTGGAGGCTGGCGGGTTCAAAATACCCACCCGTGCCGATGCCAAAACGTGCCGCCGGACTTTGTCAATAGCCCTGACCCTCCGAAGCGGTCAGAAAAGGCGGGCTTGACACCCTCATCCCCGTCTGGCAGGATCCACGCTCGATGAGCGTTAGAAGTTTCTTTCAGGACACGCTCGGGGCCAGGCTGAGGAATTACCGACAGTCATTTGGCGCAGTCCACCCTGTTTCGAATCGCGTATTTCTCAAGGTCTGGGAGCATCAAATAAAACCAGATGCGGAGGGCGAGAGGGCCAGATTTACTGGACGAATCCACGAACCAGCTCTCCTGGTTACGCTGAACGGCTCGAACACATCGCGGCCATCAAGAGGGGTGCTCAGGGTTTCGGGGTCGTTGTAACCGCAAAAGACCCAAGTACAAATGAGCGTCTCCAGATAAAAAGCTTTCAGAAAAGCCCGCTACTTCAGCTTGGAGAGATTATTCACGACGGCAACGACGTTTACGCCCGCATCACAGCGCGCATTCCCCTCACCGAACTGGACGGCCTCGCGCCGGCGCACAGCACCCTGACCGAAGACCTCCGCGCGATTTTCTCGAGTAAAACCGTCAATGCAACGATTAAGCAGAGGCTTGTCGAGGCCCGCGTAGGTCAGGGCGAGTTTCGCTCATCTGTTCTTCGCCGCTGGAATGTTCGATGCTGTGTAACAGACTCTTCCACGCTGGAGGCAATTCGAGCCTCACATATCAAGCCGTGGAAGGACTCAACGAACGAAGAACGCCTTGACCCAGCGAACGGGCTCCCTCTTGTAGCGAGCCTCGACGCACTCTTCGATGCAGGCCTGATCTCGTTCGAGGATTCGGGCTGCATGCTTGTCTCACCGGAGCTCTCGCCTCGCGAGCAGGTAATCTACGGTGTCCTCGAACGGGCACTCACAAAACCGCCGCCGCCGGACACTGCGACCTACCTGCACTACCACCGAACCAAGTGGGGCTATGGCACTTGAATAGAAGGGACAACTGCCAATCCATTCCGGAGCACTGGCCAAATCCCTCGGACGAAGGCACACCAAGGTGCCAAATAATTCCCTATGAGCACATTTAAGATTATAGGTATCTGCGTGACTGTGATCGGCCTCGTTCTGGGGTTTTTTGAACGGCTCAAACGCCCGTCGGTTCTCCTTCTGGAACACTCCCCTAACTTCCCAGATTGGCTTGGTTGGGTAGCCTGGGGGCTGGCCGCCGCAGGAACTCTAGTGTTGATTTTTGCCTGAGAAACCAGTGCGACAACACGACCTTTTCGCACACTCAGGGTGGCCGGCCAGGACGCACGAAGACCCCGCCCTTCGAGGTTCTAACTGATAAGAATTTGGTTTTTTGCCGCGCCCGCGGTTTTGACGCTACACGGGTGAGGGAGAATTGGTTCTCGGTCTCACTGATTATGGCCGGTTGATACCAGAGGAGGACCAGAAACTCAAGGAGCACATTTTGCCGGTTTCTTGCCGTCGGTATAAGGCCCTTGGGCACCCGGTAGGGAGGGGCCGCCGGGCGGGTCGTGCCAAGCCGCCCGGTGGCGTGGGCGGGGCCAACCCATGACCTTTGGGTACGGAGGAGGGCGCTGGCGCCGCCGGAGGAGAAGGCCTTCAAACGCTTTGGCGGCGCCTCAGGGCGTCCGGCCGGAATAGGAGGTGTGGGCCAGGAGCACGCGGAATTCCATGATTCTAACCCGGCGAGTGGTGCCGAGGTCGCGTGCTTCCCCCGGATCGGCGGCCAAGTCCAACAGGAAGCCGGGCTCCGGGACGGTGGCCTGTGTCCAGGGCCGAGGCCATCATATACACGAGCGGGGGGGATGAATTTTCGTTTTCTCCGCCGGATCGCCAAGCAGTCGGTGTATTCAATCAGGCGTGCGCGGCTAGTCCAGGAGTCCCTGAGGAGCGGAGGAAGGATGCTTACACTCCCCGGTATGGTGGCGGCGTTGGGTCTGGCTTCGGCCGCCGCCGTTAGGGGGCCGATGATTCTCCGAAGGCGGCTGGTTATTGGCAAGCCCCTTCGCTGATGCCGATCCGCCGCCCCCGCCTCGCTCCGGCCGCAACGGCCAATCCGCCGCCAAAACCAGGGAGAGTCAGGCCGCGGCCATTTTGCGGCGGTGGGAATGGGAAGCCCCGTTTCGACGGGTGTAGCGGCGATGATTCCGTTTAGCGCGCTCGAGCTCGGCGATCAAACGAGCTTCGGCCAGCGCTCTCGGCGAGGCGAAGACGACCGGGTGCTTGTCCTCGTAATCCCAAAGTTGCTCGAGGCTGACCGGCTTTGTCCGCTCCGTTTTCATGCAACCATTACTGTACGCCACCCCTCCGTCGGGTTGCAAGGCCAAGGCATGCCTTTTCTTGGCGCTCGGCGATCGCCGACATTTCCGGCCCGCCGATGATGAACAAGTCTTGAACGGGGCGGATTGCCAGCAGCTTCTCGTAAAAGGGAGCGGAGTTGACCGTGGCTTCCCCCCAGATCCGTGGAATCCTCAGCGCCCTGGCCAGTTGGACCAGTCCGAATACAATCCCGCTCCCGACACCTCTGATGCGCCGACCCGGAGCAAGCGCTCGCGGGTGCAAAGCGAGAAAGTCCAGCGCCGGGTGGTGACACCAGGTCCGGCGGCAGTACGCGAGGCCGAGCGGCAAGTCGCGCCGGTCCTGTCGGATGGTGGCAACCATGATGAAGGCCACCTCACAAGTTGAGGTGGGGCGAATCCTGTGCCGCAGGTCGGTCAGACTCTTGGCGGCTTCGCCTTGGTGCGAATAATAGCGCCAACGCTTGGCAGCAAGCCGCGTGAACTCAACCGCATCACGTAACGCTCCTGGAGCCTGCCGAGCGAAAGGGGGGAGGGAACGATGGTACCGCTGAATCTCAGCTTCGCTGGCAAAGCGAAGCGTGGCCGCCTGCGGCGAACCCTGCAGGTTGATCCGAAACGCGAACTCGTTCACGGCCTTCATTCCGAATGCCAGCAAGAATGTCGAGCCAGGGCAACGCGGACAAGCTCGTTTTGATGCAGGGCGCGCTTGATTACGAAGAACCTGTACCCAGGGCATCGGCCTGCCGGCCTCAGCCCTGGGCTAGGCTCTGGCGGCCCTTCGGGCAGGCAAAAGGCCCGTCGGCCGCCTGGAACCTAGATCCCTGGGGTTGGCGCTTAATTCCGCAGCCGGAAGAACCGGCTGCGCACCGCCGGCAGGGCGTTGGTGTAAGGGCTCGAGGCGCCGGCCACATCCAGGTATGGGCCGGGGGCGCTGGTGGAGGATTGGAGCGTGTAAGGACCGGCCCAGGTGATGACGACGCCGCTTCGGGCACGGGCGATGGCGAGGGTGGGCCGCGCGCCGGCGGAGGTCCGCAACCGGAAGAAGCGCACCCGCGTGGCAGGAAGGCTGTTGGTGTAGGGGCTTGTGGCGCCGGTCACATCCAGGTATGGGCCGGCCGCATTGGTGGCGGATTGCAGGACGGATGGACCGGCCCAGGTGATGACGACGGCGTGTCCCGCCCGGGCGACGGCCAGGAGCGGCGGGGCGGCGTTGCTGATGATGGAGAGAGAGGCGATGCTCGAGGTGATCGAGCCGTTGGCGCCCGTAACGACGCAGGCATAGCCGCCGGCGTCTGTAGTCAGCGCGGGGTTGAGGGTCAGTTGCGCGTTGGTGGCGCCCTGGAGAGGCGCGCCATCCTTTTGCCACTGGAACCCGGCGCCAAAAGCCGCCACGGCCAGGGTTGCGCTCTCGCCCGACGGGGCCGCCTGGTCCACCGGTTGTTCGAGGATGAAGGGGTCGTTGACGGCGCGGAAGGCCAGGTCGTCGAAATAGCCCGCTGCGGTCTGGCCATCGCCGCCGCTGTAAATGATGTCGCTGGCGATATCGATAGCATTGAAGCCCGGCCCGCCCGCGTTGTCGTGGATCAGGACCGGCTCGAGCATGTCATCGATGTAAAAGGAGCAGGTGGCAACTCGAGTGGCGGCATCGGCCGGGCCGACCAGGATGCGGGCATGATGCCAGCCGTTGGTGCGCGCTGCCGTGGTATTGAAGTAATTGCAGACGCCGCCCAGTTCGCCGTTGTCCCCGCTCAAGCCGTCTGGGGCGGTCATGACGGCGCACTGGTAGCGGGCCAGGTCCCCGCCCGGCCAGCCGCCGATGGCCAGGCGCTGGACCAGGTTGGTTGGCTTGCTCAGGTCGGTGTCCGAGTCCGGGGGGACGTGCTGGCCGTAATTGGCCAGCGAGACCTGGTCGCTGTAGCTGGCATTGTTGGTGGGGAAGAGGTCGCAGAAATACCAATCCAGGAGGATGTTCCCAAAGTAGAGCGCACCGTTGTTGAACCGGTAGGAGATGTTCAGGTAAGTGCGGTCGTCGTCGCTGGTGCCGATAGCGCCGTTGAACGGGCCGCCGATCATCTGCGAGCCCGTGTGCGGCGTGATGCCGTTCTGGGCGGTATAGACGCGGATGTTCGGGCTGCTCCATCCCCACCACGGTCCCTGGCCGTCGAGCTGTGCGCCGCCGCGCCAGCCCGAGGTCCCGGGCCCGCCGGGCAGGCAGCACGAGAGATAGCTCTCGAAATCGTCGAAGAACGCAACCTCCGCCTGGCGCACGCGCACGACCGCGCCGGCGCTCAACGCCACGTTGGCAAAGTTGCTGACGCTGCACTGGTAAAGCCCCTCATCTTCCGTCGAGGCAACGGTCAGGTTGAGCGTGGGGGTGGTCGAGCCGGAGACGTTGGTGCTGTCGAGCAGCGGGACCCCGCTCCGCAACCATTGGTAGCCCAGGGGCGGCGTCCCCTGCGCGGCAACCTGGAAGACCAGGTTGCTCCCGGGATAGGTCACCTGGCTGGCCGGTTGCGGCTGGAGCGTGATGAGCGGCGGGTCAACCACCTGGAGGCTGGCCGGGGCCGTGTTGGTGAAGCCGGCGGTGTTGGTGATGAAGCACGTGTAGGCGCCGGCATCGGCATCCAGGGCCCCCGCAATGGTGAGCGAGGCCGAGGCGGCCCCGGAGGTCCTGGCGCCGTTGCTGAGCGGCGTCCCATCCTTGCTCCAACGATAGACCAGGCTCGGGCAGGCGGCAGCGACGGTGAAGGACGCGTTTGTGCCCGCGCCGATGACGAGGCTGGCCGGTTGGCTGAGGATGACCGGAACGGCCGAGAGTTGGAGAAGGACCGGGATGCTGTTCGTGGCGCCATCGAGGTTGCTCAGGGTGCAAGAATAACTGCCGGCGTTGTTGGCGGCGAGGGTCCTGAGGGTCAGTGTGGGCGCGGTCGCGCCGGCGAGATTGAGTGTGTTGGAGAGCGGGCTGCCGTCCTTGCTCCACTGGTAACCGATCGGGTGAGTGGCATGGGCGCTCACTGAAAAAGTTACCGTGGCGCCCAGGCTGGCCACGACGGTTCCGCCTGTGGGCGATTGGCTGTCGAGCGTCGGCGGCACCGGCAGGCCCACCACGGCGCTGGTGAGGGCGCACCCGGCGACGTTGCTGGCCAGCAGGGAATAGGCCCCGAAGTCCGCGGGCGTGATGTTTGAAATGATCAAGGCCGTGGTATCGGCCCCGCTGATGTGGCTGTCGTTGGTGAGGGCCGAGCCGTCTTTCTGCCAATAAAGGGCAGGGGCGGGCGTGCCGGTGACGCCGCCAACGGCCAGCGTCACGGTATCGCCCGGGGCGACGGCGAGGTTTGTCAGGCCGGCGGCGATGGCCGGTGCGGTGACTCCGTCCTGGAAATAGAAATCGTCCAGGTAACCGCCCATTGGCGAGGGCGATCCGATGTCCACCAGCGAGCAGACCTGGATGCAGTTGATGCCGGTCCCGCCCGCATTGTCATGAGTCAAGGCGGGATTGAGCATGTCATCGAGGTAGAACTTGACCATGGCCGTGTGCGTCCGGGGGTTTGGCGTGCCCAGCACGATGCGGGCGTGGTGCCAGCCCACCGAGCGGGTGGTGGCGGTGTTGAAATAAGCCGGGTAGGCGCCGCTCAGGCCGTTGGTCGCCCCGAGCACTATGGCCTGGTACTTCGAGGTGTCGGCGGCGCCCAAGGCGTTGAAGGCGCCCAGCATCAGGCGTTGCACGGGACTGGCGGGGTCGTCGCCGCTGCCGCTGTAATCCGCATCGCCCGGGATGCCCGTCCCGAAATTGGCCAGCCCGGCGAACTCGTCATAATAGTCCCGGTTCCACGGATCAGTAGCGCTGTCGCCGCAGGGGTCATAAAACCACCACTCCAGAGCCAGGTTGCCATAATAAAGAGTCCCCCCGTTCTGCCGGAAGGCCAGGTTATAGTATTCGCGGTCGTTGTCGTATGTCCCCACCCGGAACAAGGAGCCGACCTCGTTGCGCAGCATTTGGAGGCCGCTATGGGGGTCAACTCCGTTTTCACTGCCGACCACGGCAAAGTTGGGAGCAAGGCTGGGAGGATTGGCGCCCCACCACGGGTTGCCCGAGCCGTTGGGCGCCGCATTGTTCCCGTTTGCCAGGTTCTTGTCCAGGTCGCCCTGGGCGTAGCCCTCGAAGCTCTCGCCAAACGAGGCCGCGTGAACCCGGCCAAACCACGGCAGCAGTGCCAGTCCGAGCCACGTCAAGACCCTAAATCGACTGCGGAGTGCGGAATGACGAATGACGAATGACGAATGACGAATGACGAATGACGAATGCGGAGTCATGGCGAAAGAGGACTGGCCGCGCCTCGGGCGAGGCGGAATTCTCCAACTTGGCAAATGGCAATTGGCAATGGGGGCGCGACAGATTTCTTCCAGGGCGCCCGCCTGCCGCATAAATGCGGCGTTCCGGTTCGCCTCGGAACGCCGCATTTATGCGGCAGCGAAGAATTCTGTCGTAGGCCCATGGGCAATTGGCGATGCAATTTTTGCTTCAAAAGGAGCGTATCAAATTGCAACCATCCCGAAAAGCGATTTAATTAAGCATGATGCAAGAGTTCTCTGCGCTGGACGGGGCGATACTGGTTGATAAGCCGGCCGGGCCAACCTCCCACGACGTGGTGGATGCGGTCCGCCGGCATTTCGGGATCAAGAAGGTGGGGCACTGCGGCACGCTGGACCCCAACGCAACCGGTTTGCTGGTGCTGGTCCTGGGCCGGGGCACCAAGCTCTCCGAAAAACTCATGGCCGACGACAAGGTCTATGAGGGGACAATCAAGTTTGGGGAGAGCACCGACACCTATGACGCGGATGGGCGGCTGACCGCATCGCTGCCAGTGCCGCCGATGACCCTGGACCAGCTCAACCAGGCCGCAGCGCAGTTTGTCGGCGACCAGATGCAGACCCCGCCCATGGTCTCAGCCGTGAAAAAGGATGGCGTGCCGCTTTACAAACTGGCGCGCAAGGGCATCGAGGTCGAGCGCCAGGCCCGCCTGATCCACATCTACACCTTCCGCTTCACCGAATACCAGGAGCCGCTGGCGCGCTTGCGCCTGGCCTGCACCAAAGGCACATACGTGCGCAGCATCGCCCATGAGTTGGGCCAACAACTTGGCTGCGGCGCCCACCTGGCCTCCCTGCGCCGCATCACCTCCGGCCGCTTCGACGTTGCCCAGGCCGCACCCCTGGCCGACATCCTCAAGCTCACCCCGCGCGAACTCGAAAAACGAGTCATCCCATTCCTGAAGCTGGCACAGGGGTTAACGGGAATTGTGCTGCAATCCAGCCCGGAATGAAGATCGTCCACGCCGCAAACCAACTGCGCCCCGGCACCCGCAAGGTGTCCCTGGCCATCGGGTTTTTCGACGGCGTCCATCTCGGGCACCAGCAGACGATCCGCCAGGCCATCAACGATGCGCGCCAGCACGAGGGCCTGGCGCTGGTGATCACCTTCGACCGCCACCCCAACACGGTCGTGGCGCCGGGCCGCGTGCCGCCACGAATCTATTCGCTGCCCCAGAAGCTGCGAACGATCGGGTCCCTCGGCGTGGACGCCCTGTGGCTGATTCACTTCGACGAGGCCTTCAGCCGCCAGACGGGAGAGGAGTTCATCCGCGGGCTGAGCCGGGATTTGAGGCAGCTCCTGAGCATCTGTGTCGGGGCCAATTTCACCTTCGGCTACAAGCGGGGAGGCAACGTCGAGCTGTTGAAGCAACTGGGCAAGGAACTCCACTTTGCCGTGCATGGCCTGGCTGCCGTCTCGCTTGATGGCCGGGCCGTGAGCAGCACGCGCATCCGCCAGGTGATCCAGGCGGGCAACCTCGACGCGGCCAGCCAGATGCTCGGCCGCGCCTGCTCCCTGGCCGGCCAGGTGGTCCAGGGCGACCGGCTCGGGCGCCAGTTGGGTTTCCCGACCGCCAACCTCGACGTCGCCGGCCTGGTCCTGCCCCCCCGGGGCGTCTATGCCGTCCATGCCCTGGCCGGCGGGCAATCCCGGCGCGCGGTCTTGAACATCGGCCTGCGCCCGACTCTGTCCCGGCCCGAGCCCCATTTGCAGGTCGAGGCCCACCTGCTCGACTTCCAAGGCGATCTCTACGGCCAGGAACTCGAAATCGTCTTCGTCGAGAAATTGCGCGACGAATGCCAATTCGCCTCGCTCGAGGACCTGCGCAGCCAAATCGCCCGGGACATCGCCGAGGCGCGGGGGAGATTCGGGAGTTGAGGGGATTGGGGGCACGCAGACCTCGGGTCGCAAGTAACCTGGCACGCATACACCTCTCAGAAAAGCGGCAGAGGACTGCCGCAGTCCAAAACGCTTCGCGGAGCAGGGACGCGGCCGAGGTTGCGCTAGCGTCTTGGACTGCGGCAGTCCTCTGCCGCTTTTCCTCGGGAGCTCAATCTCCAAGGCAGATTTCGTCATTCGTCATTCGTCATTCGTCATTCGTCATTCGTCATTCGTCATTCGTCATTGGTTTTTCTGCGGCCCTGGCGGTCCTTGCGTGAGCCCCCCTTGCCGAATGTCCGCGCCGGAGTATGTTTGGTCTCGTACCATGCTCATGAACCGACGTGATTTTTTGCAGACGGGGGCCTCGCTGGCCGCGATGACGGCAACAGGCCAGGCCCATTCCCATCATTCGGCAACCGAGGCGCCGTTGGAGGCGCCTGCGGCGACGCGCCCGAGACCGGCCAACCGGTTGTCAGCGGCTCGGGCGATTTTCGCTACGAATATGCCCCGGAGAAGCTGGTCCTGCCGCCGGAGGTCCGGATGAAAAACGGCCACGGCCTGTGCCACGATACCCAGGGCAACATCTATTTCACCTTCGAGCCCGAGCAGGTGGAGGAGCGGACGCGGTGCCTGGTCCGGTTTGCGCCCGACGGGACGGAGCCGGTCCTGCTCGGGGCGGACAACACCCTGGCCCATGGCGTGCCTCACGGGCTGAACATCCCTTTCAGCCTCAACGGCGCCTACCACAGCACCATCGAGGCCAGGGAGATCACGGCGCCGTGCAATGCCGATGTCCGGGGCGACTACCTCCTGGTGCCCGACCTGGACGGCCCGCTGGTCATCCTGGATCGAGAGAACCGCGTGGTCTCGGTCATTCAGGTTGGGCAATTGCTCGGCAGCAGCGGCTTTCGCCACCCCCACGATGCCATCTGGCTGCCCAACGGCGACATCGCCGTCTGCACCTGGAACCCGGGCCGCCTGGGCTATTGGCGGCGGCTGGGCACGGAGCCACCGCGTAGCGGTGCCTGATGGTAGCCGTGGACTTCCAGTCCACGGATCCTCGATTCAAAATAGCAGGCGCGTCGCGTAGCGACGGTCGGAAAAAATTCAAGGGGCACCGCCTTAACCTCAGGCGTCGCTACGCGACGCCCGACGACTCCGACCTTCCAAACCGTGGACCAAGGTCCACGGCTACCTTCAGTGCGTTGCTATGCGACGCCTCTCACGCCCCGGCGAGGCGCGCGACCATCTGTTCGAGCCGGCGCCCGTATTGGACGTAGTTCTGGCGCAAGGCGCTTTCGTTGGCCGCCTTGGCCTGGGGGTCGTGGAAGACGCTGACCATGTGGGGTTCGATGGACAGGGCGCCCGGGTAACCCCGGGCCAGGGCGTCTTTGAGGATGTCGCCCACGCGGCCGTGGCCTTCGCCCGGCCATGTGTAGTCCGCATCGTTCTTGGCCGCGTTCCACGTGGCATCCTTGATGTGCACGTGGAGGACGTGGTCGCGCAGGTGGGTCCAAAACTCCCACGGGTCCTGCCTGGGCCAGGGCTTGGGCTTGGAACGGTCGGGGTTGAAGATCGGGTTGGCGGTGTCGAAGACCCATTTGAGCCCCGGGCACTTGTCGAGCAATTCAAGGGCGTGCTGCCAGCTCATGCCCCCGAAGTTCATGCAGTTCTCGTGCACGGGCTGCAGCCCGGCGTCCAGGAACCGGGTGGTCACCTCCTTGACCCGCCGAAAGACCTTGGGGGGATCCGATATTCCTCGTCGCCCGGCTTGAAGCTCATGATACGCACGTACTTGGCGCCCAGGCGGAGCATCCGCGGGATGGCGCGCTGGACCTCGGACAAGGTCAACTCGAACGGGTCCTCGATCCGCCTGGCCCAATTCATAATGGTCGAGCCGAAGCAATAGACCCCAACCCCGGCCGATTCCAGCCTGCGGACCGCCAGGTCGAAGGCCGCATCCGGAATATCGTGAAAATTCGCCTTGGCGTAGCCGGGGACCTCCACGCCGCGCATCTCCAGGCAGGTCCAATTGAGTTCGCGCGTGGCCTCGATTTGGCCATCGATGCCCGCGGCTGCTTCGTCGCCGATGCCTGTGTAGATCATAGGGGGACGTGAATGACGAATGACGAATGACGAATGACGAATGACGAATGACGAATGACGAATGACGGAAGGTCGGCGCCGGAGCGTTTACCGGTTGAAGGATTTCGTGAAATCCTCGTCTATGACCTCGACCACTTTCTTTTGGAGCCTGGATTGGGCGATCAACTCATTGAGTTTGTTCTCGTAGGCGGCGCTGTCCAGGGGCAGTTCGATGGTCTGGCCGGCGAGCGAGGAGTAGAGCATCACATTGGCCAACTCGACCGAATGGATGCCCTCCTGGCCCGGGGCGATCAAAGGCTCGCCCTCGATGATGGCGTTGACGAAGTTCTGCAGGAGCAGCGCATGGTTGTTGGCGGCGTTATCGAACGGGATCTCGATCTGCCACACATCGGGCTTGGCAAACCCGACCTTGGAGGTTCGGCTGAACTCGAGCATATCGGTCTCGTTGCGGGTGAAGCAGAGCCGGTTGCGCTCGAGCACGAGCTTGCCGCGCGTGCCGGCCAGCTCGAACCGGTTGGTGCCCGGCGCCTCGCCGGTCGAGGAAACGAACAGGCCCGTCGCCCCATTGGGATATTCGAGATAAGCCGAGACGTTGTCCTCGACCTCAATCTGGTGAAAGCGTCCGAGCTGGCAGAAGCCGCGCACGCGGGCGGGCATGCCCAGCAGCCATTGGACGACATCGAGGTTGTGGAGGCACTGGTTGAGGAGCACGCCGCCTCCCTCGCCTTTCCAAGTCGCGCGCCAGCCGCCGCTGGCGTAGTAGGCCTCCGTGCGAAACCAATCCGTCATGATCCAGCTCATCCGCACCAGGTCGCCCAGCTCGCCCTCCCGCAGCAGCTTCCTCATCTTCAAGTAGCGCGGCTCGGCCCGGAGCTGAAACATCCCCGCAAAGACAAGCCGCGGGCTCTGCCGGTGCGCCGCAATCAGCCGCTCGGCGTCGGCCTTGTGCGCCGAGATGGGCTTTTCCACCATGATGTGCAGACCCCGTTGGAGGGCGGCGATGCCCAGAGTCGTGTGCTGGTAATGCGGCGTCGCGATGATGACCGCATCCACGAGGCCCGAGCCGATCAACTCCTCGCCGTCGGTGAATGCCTTTAACTGCTTGAACTTCTCCAGCTTCCCCGGCACGGCATCGGACACCGCCACCAACTGGGCGCGGTTGACCTTGCCCGCCAACAGGTAGCCGGCATGATGCTGGCCGATGTTGCCAAGACCGATGAGCCCCAAACGGACGTTCGTCATGAGGCGCAGTGTAATCGGCGGCCCGGCCTTGGCGAGGGGAAAGTCGCGCGCCCAGAGCAGAGGGCACATCTGACAAGGGACACAAGGGACTAAACCGTCGGGGAAGCCGCAAGGTTTTGGACTGCGCCAGTCCTCCGGCGCTTTTCGGACGCTGGCGGCGCGAAAGCGCCAGAGGACTGGCGCAGTCCAAAACGCTTCGCGACTCCACGGACCGGGACAGGCCTATTCGTTGATTCCCCAGCGGGGGGGACCCGAGTCCTGTTGGACGACGCCGGCCAGCGTGGCGAGGGTCCTGGCGTCAAAGCGGAAGGCATCCTCGAATTGCAATTCGCCACCTGCCTCGCGCCGGCCCGGCCAATCATCCGGTTGGGCGAAGAACTCCATGCCGCCGCGCCGGGCAACGTCCGCAAGATAGGCCCGAATCCCGCTGGTCCTGGCGGCTTCATCGCTGGGGCAGTCGAACAAGGCGACCAGGGCGATGGCGTTGCCTTTCTCGGCCAGCCACATCTCGATCCAGGCCTTCACCGGCTGCGGCAGTTCGTCGGCCCCGTGGCTGGAGATGATGATGATGTCGGCCTGGGCGGCGTCCTTGACCGCCATCTCCCGCAGCTTGGCGATGCGCAGCACGTCGAACTTCCACATCTGGTTGGTGAACTCGCATTCCCGGCCCAGGTGCTCCGCCAGAAAATCGTAAGTCCTCTTGGCGTGCTTGCCGGTTTGGAAATCTTCGTAAGCGATAACGACATTGAAACTGGGACTCGCTTCGAGATCCGAAGCGCCGAAAGGCGGAACGCCAAACACGTTTTGCATAATAACTACGTTTAATTGGCTGCATTAGCCAGACAATGGGGTTTTGACCCCATTGTTGCACGGGGCCTACCTCCAGAGCCAGGTCAGCAGCGGGCCAAACAGCAGGCTCGGCAGGTATTCGGCCAACTCGATGCGCTTGAGACCCAGTATCACCAGCGCCACGCAAAAGACCACCAACCCGCCCACGGCGTTCACGGAATCCACCAGGGCGCGCCCCTCCAGGAATGGCTTCAGGAACTGCCCGCACGCCAGCGTGATCGTGCCCTGCACGGCCAGCACCGGCACCGCCGAGAGCATCGCCCCGCCTCCGAATAGAGAGACAAAACTCATCGTTGCCAGCCCATCCATCGCCGCCTTGACCCCGAGCGGGTACCAATACTGGGAGAGCCCGTCCTGCACGGCCCCGGCCACCCCGAGCGGGGCGGCGCAAAAGAGCGCCGCGCAGACCTTGAATCCCTCGCCCAGGCGGCGCGGGTTGTCCGGCCTGGCCTCGGCAATCTTCTGGCGCGCCGCCCGGCCCAATGCGTTGGACATCCGTTGCAGGCCCAGCAACCGCCCGGCCAGCTTGCCAACCGTCAATGCCAGCACCGCGATGAGGACCTGCTTGAGGACCTGCCCCACTGAACCCCCGAGGCTCAGCCACGCCAGCCGCAAACCGTAATAGACCGTGAACACCCCCAGGATCACCTTCAGATTCGACTCCGTGACGGGCCGGAGCGCCCGGCGTCCGCTTAGGCCGGCGATGCCGCCCACCACGATGCCGCCCACGTTGACAATCGTTCCGATCATCCTTGGGCATCTTAGGTTTGGCCGATCCCGCCGTCCAGCCGAAGTGTTTTCGTTGCACCCGGCCGCCCTGGATGATAGAACTCGCCGTCACGATGGAAGGCAGCATCAAACTGGCATTGGTGGGGGCGGGCATGTTCGGCGGGGACGTTCACGCGCGCGCCTATGCCGATCTGCAGCGCAGCGGCATCAGCCCGCAACTGGGGCGCCTGGGCCTGGATGCCTGGGCGCGGGACCTGGCGCCGCTCCGGTTCGAACTGGTTGCCGTGGCCACGCGCACGGAAAAATCCGCCCGCCGGGCGCAGGCGGATTACCAGGGCCGGACCGGCTGCGCCCCGCGCGCCTATTGGGGAGAGCGGCCATGGCTGGCGATGCTGGGGGATTTTCCCGGCCTGGACATCGTGGCCGTGGCCACGCCCGATCACCTGCACACCGAGGTCATCCTCGCCGCCCTCGAGGCCGGCGCGCACGTCCTGACCGAAAAACCGATGTGCCTCGACCTGGCCGAGGCCGACCGCATCATTGACCTGGCCCGGAGCCGGGACCGTATCGTGGCGGTGGACATGCACAAACGCTACGACCCCGACCACCTGCGGATACGCCACGACCTGCGCCACCGCATCGGCCAACCCCTCTACGGCGTGGCCTACCTGGAGGAACCGCTGGAGGTCTCCACCAGCACCTTCAAGTGGGTCGAGCACAGCGACCCCTTCAGCTACGTCGGGCCGCACTGGGTTCGATTTGATCTGCCACTACTACCATAGCAAACCCGTCTCGCTGACGGCCGTCGGCCAGAAAAAACGGCTGGTGAGCGACGGCATCAATGCCTTCGACGCCGTGCAGGTCCGCGTGGATTTCGACAACGGCATGAGCATCCATTTCCTGAACAACTGGGTGACGCCGCCCGATTTCGAGGGGCCCGTCAACCAGGGCCACGAGATCGTGGGCGCCCGCGGCAAGGTCGAGAGCGACCAGCAATACCGCGGGCTGCGCTGGTGGAACCAGGGCGGGGGCAGCCGCACCGCCAACAACCATTTCACGCGCGAGGTCAATCGCCCTGACGGCTCCCAGGGGTATGTCGGCTACGGCGTGGACAGCCTCATCGCCGGGCTGGCGGCTGTTTGCCGGATGAAGTTCCTGGGCGCCAGCCGCCAGGACCTGGCCCAGATTTACCCGACTGCCGAAGAGGCGCGCATCACCGTCGCCGTCGTCCACGCCGCCCGCATCGTGCGCGACCTCAATTTCAAATACCTCCAGGCCGGCAAGGGCGCCACCGTCTCCGCCCGCTTCGGCCCCGAGGGCCTCACCATCGTGGACCCAAACCGCGAGGGCGAGGGAAAGGTGTTTGAGGTGGTTTACGCTCGACCGATCTGACTATGGGCAAAGAATTCGACATCACCCCCCGCGCCGTGCCGCGGGTAGAAACCAAATACCGGCGCATCCTCACACCGTTGCCGCACCCCGACTCGGTGCCGATTCTGGAGCGATTGCGCCGGTTCGAGCCCCAGTCCATGCGCGGGCAACCCCCGCTGGTCTGGGACCGCGCCGAGGACATCTTTGTTTATGACAAATACGGCAACCGATGGCTGGATTGGACCAGCGGGGTCCTCGTCGCGAATTCCGGCCACGGCGCGCCCGAGGTCCGCCGCGCTATCATCGAGCAGGTCAACGGTGGTCTCTTGCACAACTACGTCTTCCCCAGCCGGCAGCGCGCCGACCTGGTCGAGGAGTTGGTCCGCCTGGCGCCCCCGGGGTTGGGCAAGGTCTTCCTGCTCACGACCGGCTCGGAGGCCACCGAGTGCGCCCTCAAGCTCGCCCGCGCCCATGGCATCCGCAAAGGCGGCACCCGCAAGATCGGCCTGGTGGGCGCCGAACGCGGCTTTCATGGCCGCACACTGGGCGCCCAGCAGGCCGGCGGCATTCCCGGACAAAAAGGCTGGATCGTCAACGAAGACCCGGACATCGTCCAGGTCCCATTCCCGGATGGTTACTGGACCACGGACACCCGCTTCGAGCTGTTCCTGGAGACGCTCGAAAGAAAGGGGCTCGAACCCGGCAACGTTGCCGGGGTCATGTTCGAGACCTACCAGGGCGTAGGCCCCGACTTTGCGCCAGCCCAGTACATCCGCCGCCTTGCAGACTGGTGCCGGACCAACGACGCGCTGCTGATCTTCGACGAGGTCCAGTCCGGCTTCGGCCGCACGGGCAAGTTCTGGGCCTTCGAGCACTACGGCGTGACGCCCGACCTCATCTGTTGCGGCAAGGGCATCTCCAGCTCGCTCCCCCTCTCGGCCGTCATCGGCCGTCCCGAGATCATGGACCAATTCCCCCCCGGCTCCATGACCAGCACACACACCGGCAATCCTGTCTGCTGCGCCGCCGCCCTGGCCAACCTCCGCAAAATCGTCGCCGAGGACCTCCCGGCCAATGCCGCGCGGATGGAGAAACCCCTGGCCGCGGGCCTGGCGGGCCTGCAGCGCGCGCACCCGGAGGTGGTCGGGCACTGGACCTGCCGGGGCCTTGTCGGCGGCCTCCAGATGACTCAGCCCGGCCGCAAAGAGCCAAACCACGACCTGGCCCATGACATCGTCGAACGCTGCTTCCACAAAGGGCTCTTGTTCTTCAGCCCGGTCGGCGCCTGGGGCCAGACCGTTAAGATCGCCCCGCCCTTGACCATCCCCGAGGAGGCCGTCCGCGAGGGCCTGGCCGTGCTGGCCGAGGCGCTCGATGAGGCCGTGGCGGCGCTCAAACCGTAGCGGCCGGATGGTCGGGCGAGTCAGGAGCGGGCAGGAACCCCTCGCCGGGATCGCGCGGCATGAAGTGCAAGGGACAAAAGGGACAAAAGCGACGCAAAGGACGCGAGGGCCCCGGCCTGCCGGCAGCACGGAGAGGGCGCAGGACAAAAAAGTCACCTCCCTTCAAGAGACCAAGGCAGGCGTTGTTTCTTCCTTTCCGTGATCGTATCTATGCGGATGCAACCGCGATGAAATGGGGCTGCCCCAATGCCGGCCAATCCCCATCCGGGATCGCTGAGCGGCTTTGTTTTCCGCGTATTCCGCGTATTCCGCGGTTGCCCTCAGTTGCCATAGCCTAGTGCTATGGCAAGGGCTTTCAAAGGCGAGCGATGAGATCCCGGACCAGGGTGTCAATCTCGGCCAGCGCGAGGTGGGACGGCGCCTGATCCAGATCATGCACATGCCAGTACGTAATGCGGTGTTCCCAATCGGGAAAATGCTGCCGCATCAGTGCGCGATGCTCCGCTTCCTTCAGAGCAATGATGAGGTCGGCCGAGGTCAAGTCTGCAAGAGTGGCTGCCCTGGGGTAACGAATCGGCTCGGCGACTGGAATGGACCGGAGCTTGAAGGCCTCCAGGGTGCAAATGGAGATGGGGCCCACATTGTCCGTTTCTGCCTGCCCCAGGGCCAACCCACGGGAGTCGGCTCGCCAGCCTAGGCGCAGTTGGCCGGCCAAGTGGTTGAAGAGTCCCTCGGCAAAGCGGCTCCGATAGTAGTTGCCGGTGCACAAAAACAAGACTGCTCTGACGCTCATGTTCGGCGCTGCCAATTTACACTAGGTGGGGAGGACTGGCGAGGCAAGGTGGGGAATTACGGCGTGCCTAGATCTCGTGGCCCAGGACTTCGGTACGGACCCCTGAGAAACCCCTTTCACCTGGATCCATGTTTCGACAATGCTGTCCGTGCGGTCGCCATGAAGCCGCTCGCTCTGATGGCGTTACAGCCCGGCTAATCGTCATCTCATCCCCACAGATTTCATCGGATCGACGACGAGCAGCAAATAAGACGCACACATTGCTGGAAACACACAGTTTGACATTTGTGCATTCAAATCGTCATGCGCGTTGTTTGCCGCCGAACAAATCATCCGGCTCGACAACCCCGGGACGGCTCTTGAACCCAGCCAATATTGGCTCTTCAATGGTCAGGAGGGCCATGGCCATATCGAGAAGCCGTGCAGCACCCTGATGCCCTGATCAATCAGCCCTCGACCTAAAGGCCGACGGCGCACGATGCACGGTGCTCCTTCCCCCATATTGAGTCTGTTGAAAAGTGGGGAAACCGTGAACCGCCACGCGCCTGCGCACTCCCCTCTCCTACGATATCGCCTCGACAATGGCATCGCCCATTTGTGAAGTGCTGACCTGGCGAAGGGCACTTGCGCCAGCGGTGAAAATGTCAGCCGTGCGGTACCCGGCGGAAATCACTTTTCCGACAGCGGTTTCGATAGCTGTGGCAGCTTCGTCCAATCCGAAGCTATAGCGCAACATCAAGGCGGCAGCCAGAATCTCTGCGATCGGATTGGCCAGATTCTTCCCTGCGATATCGGGCGCGGTGCCACCCGCAGGCTCGAATAAGCCGCGGGTCTGGCCATCACGCGCATAGCCGAGGTTGGCGCTCGGCATCATCCCTAACGACCCCACTAGAGCCGCCGCTTCGTCACTGAGAATCTCTCCGAAAGTGCTTTCACAGAGGATCACGTTAAACTGCGAGGGTCGCAAGACCAGTTGCATGGCCGCTGTATCCACCAACATGTTTTCGAGGGTCACTTGCGGATACTGATGACTCGTTTCAGTCACTATTTTGCGCCAGAGAATGCTTGTTTCCAGAATATTGGCCTTGTCAACGCTGGTCACCTTCCTTCGCCGCAGCCACGCCGCTCGAAAAGCCACGTGAGCGATCCGTTCGATCTCAGACGCCGTCAAAGCCATCGTGTCCACTGCTCGCAAGACCTCTTGTGCTGGGGTCCCCGCCTCTTTCATTTCCATCACCGGTTCGGTCTTCTTGGGGTAGGCATAGTAGAGACCTCCCGTTGATTCACGCACCATGAGGATGTTGATCCCCTCACCCTGACGTTCCGGTTGCAGAGGACAGGCATCCGCCAATTCAGGATAAAGTTTAACCGGGCGAAGATTGGCGAACAACCCTAGCTGCTTGCGCAGCCGCAGCAATGCCCGCTCCGGCCGCTTCTCTTTAACCGCTTCGGGATCCCGGTAATATAACCCAACCGCGCCGAAGAGAATCGCGCCGGACTTCTTGCACAGAGCCAGGGTGCTATCCGGCAAGGCCTTCCCTTCCTTGTCGATTGCTGCCCAACCCACTAGCCCCTCCGTAATCTCAAGCGTCAGGTGGAACCTCTTTTCGATTGCCCTTAAAACCTTGATCGCCTCCCGCATAATGTCCGGGCCGATGCCGTCACCCGCCAATGCGGCGATTTCGAGTGCAATTGTCTTTGGTGTAGTTGTGCTCATAGTAAGTGAACACAGATTAGTCCGCTCAACGCTGAAAAGCAATTGTTTTTTGCCCCGGTCTCGGCCAGGAATCCGACCGCTGCGCTTCATTTGGCCCGCCGTCAGCCCCCCCTCTCATTGACGCTTCCTCTTGCGGGGCTCGGACTGGTCATGGCCTGGCAGTCCCGTGTACGGCTCTGAATGCTGAGCGTCTTCGATTTGGTCTTGGCCTCCTGGAGCACGTCTTTGAGCTGGCGGATCAGGATGGGGTTGGGGTCTTGCAGAAAACAGGTGGAAGTCGCGGAGGAGGAGGATGGTTTTCATTTGGTTTAGTTGTTTTTCCTTTCTGTTGATGCTCATTGTTGATCGTGAGGGGTTTGGTTTTTGTGCCCAAATGGAGAAGCTTGCCGTCACGATTTGTGGGCACACTCATTTCCGTGGCGGCTGGTGATTCATCTGTGCCTGTGACTGGAAGATGTGCAGTTGGGGGCGCTCAGGACGAACTCGGGCTATGATCGCAAAGCTCGGTTGCGTCGTTGGTGGGCAGGCACTTACAGCGACCGCAGACTTTCATACTCGATCATTTTGTCCCATCGGTGGCCCTATCTGGTTTTTCAGCTTTGAAGGTCTGGTAGTCGTAAGCCCTTCTCCCGGCGTGGCTTAAGCGGTGCGCTGCGTTGGACGGGCCGAGCGAGCCAAGGCGTTGACAAGCCCCCAGCCCATGATACAGTATTGAATATCTGACGGATAGTTTAACACTATATCATTTGCCTATGACGCCTCCACGGCCCGCGACCGAGCGCCTGGAAAAATTGTTCCACCGCCGCAAGTGCTGGATGCTCGACCAACTCGCCGAGGCTCTCGGCTACGCCCTGATCTCGGTGCGCCGCTTCCTCAAGCAGGTCGGCTACTTCAGGAGTTACACCCAGAACGGCAAGTGGTACACTCTGCGCGATTCCCCAGACTTTGACCGAGATGGCCTGTGGCACTACAGAGGGATCGGCTTTTCCAAACACGGCAGTCTCACCGCCACCATTGATCACCTGGTCGGAGGCAGCCCCGCCGGACTGTCCGCCAGCGAACTGACCGGGAAGTTGCAACACCCCTGTCACGCCGTTTTGAGCCAACTGCACAAGGCGGGCCGATTGGATCGTCTCCGGCTCTCAGGCCAGTTTCGCTACCTGGCGGCCGACCCGCACCTCAATCGCCAGCAGCGCGAGCAAGCCGCCTTCGCGCAAGCCACCAGCCCCACGGCCGCGCTGAGCACGCAAACCACCCTCTGGGTCTTGGTGGAATACATCAAGGAGCCCGCACTGAGCTTCGAGCAGATCGCCACCCGGCTCCGAGAGCAACGTAACCTCGCCGTGGCTCCCGAGAGCATCCAGCGCTTCTTCCAGGAACACGGTCTAAAAAAAACGCCCCAGGCACCCAACTGAATACGCTGGCCACCTTCCGGAGTTACCAGGAGAAGTTGGCGAGAGAGAGTTCCCCGGCCTGTCTGTTCGCGCAACGGCCTACCGTGCCCTTTCGGCCCGCCCAAACCGATTGCCCCGACTGTCGGGCGCCGCTCCAGGTTTACAAAACCCAGCGCCGAAGGGTTCAGACCCTGCCGCTGGGCTGCTTTAGCGCGCACGAAACCCTCCTGCACTGCGAGCACTGCCCCAACGACACCCTCTATGGCGCCGAGTCTCTCAGTCAACTGGTGCCCTCGGGCTGCACCTTTGGGTACGATGTGCTGGTCTTCGTCGGCCAGGCGCTTTTCTTGCACCAGCGCCGGGCCGAGCAAATCATCGAGGAATTGCAAGCGCACCAGGTTCGGCTCAGTCCCAGTGAAGTCGGCTATCTGGGAAGAAAGTTCGTCGTTTACCTCGCCCTGGCGCACCGGCAGTCGGCGCCACCCCTCAAGCAAGCCATGCGCGCCCAAGGCGGTTACATTCTCCATCTGGATGGCACCGGTGAAGGGGGCGGGCCGATGTTGATGAGCAGCCTGGATTCGCTCTCGGAAATCGTGCTGGGCAATGTGAAGGTGCCCTCGGAAAAGACCGAGCAGATTGTCCCGTTCCTGCAGGAGATCAAGCGCCGCTTTGGGGTGCCGGTGGCGGCCGTCCATGACATGGGCCACGGCATCCTGGCGGCAGTCCAGAGGGTGTTTCCCGGCGTGCCGGACTTTGTCTGTCATTTTCATTTTCTGCGCGATGCCGGCAAGGATCTCCTGGAGGCCGACTATGACGCTATCCGGCAGCGCCTGCGCAAGCATGGCCTGACCGAAAAGCTGCTCTATTACGCTCGCCGGTTCAAAGCTGCCATCGATGAGCAGCCCGGCTTGGTCGAGAGCTTCTGTCAGGATGTGCAGGGCCACTGTCTGCCGAGCGAGAAGCTGGAGGTCTTTCCGCTGCTCTGTGCCTACGCTCTGATCCAGTGGGCACTGGAGGGTAAAACCGACGGCCAGGGCTACGGGTTCCCCTTTGATCGGCCTCACGTGCAGTTTGCCAAGCGCCTGCGGGCTCTGGGGCAGGGCTTGGAACAAATCAAGGACGTTCACCTCCGCGGCCAATGGGCGGACAACAAACCGCTATTCAAGCTGTCCTGTGAACTCAAAGGAATCTACGCCGATGAGGGCCTGCAAAGAATGCTCACCGCCATCGACCTCAAGATCGCGGTGTTCGACCGACTGCGTAGCGCGATGCGTATTGCCGAAGCCGGCGGAGCCGCTGGTCTCAACTCTGGCAGCCGCCCGATGGCTATGGGCCCGATTGAAAAGGCGGTCGAGCACTTCCACCAGGAGATTACCTCCCGTGCCGATTACCCTTCCACCCCCCACTGGCAGGCCCTCATCGGGCAGATCGACAAGTATAAAGACAAGCTCTTTGCCGATCCGATCACGGTGAGGACCCCCAGCGGAACACGGCGCCTCCAACCCCAGCGCACCAACAACCTTATGGAGCGGTTCTTCCGCGATTTTCGGCGAGGAGCTCGCCGCAGAAGCGGGCACAACTCGATCAGCCGCTTGCTCCAAAGCATGATCGCCGACACCCCATTGGTCCGAAATCTGGAAAATCCTGGCTACCTCAAAATCCTGCTCAACGGCCAGGCTACCCTCGAAGAACGCTTTGCCCAGATCGACGCTCAAACCGTTCGCGAAGAACTGCGGGCGGTTCAAGGCTCCTTGGAGAAAGTACCTCCGCAAATCCGGCAACTGATCGCACTCCCCGCCTTCCCCGAGGCCATCTGCCGCCTATTTCAGAAAGCCGCCTGACGCACCGATCCAACGGACTTTTGTTTCCATAGAACTCGGGGGCAAAATCTTCGTCGCAACTAATTGCCTGAGAAGAGGATACAAACAAAGTGCTTTTCAGGCTGGACAACTTTCAGGCGATGTGATGAACTAAGCACAACTGCCTCCACGAGCCGCTGATTCACGCCTGTTTCAGCCAACGACCCGCGTGCAGAGAACCTGGGAATCACGGTGGCATGACACGGCCATTTATGGGTCGGCCGAGTTGGGTGATGGGATTTCCGAAATCACCCGGAGGAGGGATGAGCCGCATCTGGTTCCGGACGGCTGGCGTTCTTTTCGACCTCGTTTCCTACCCACCCAATGCGGCCTCCTTCATCTCGCATGCCTGGCTTCGGCGATACGGCCTTCAGGCTCCATGCCAAAGGCACCACCCGATATTGAGGGTGACGACAAATCCAGCCCCTTGGGGTGTCACCTTCTTCAGTTTTTGCTCCTTTACTTATTGCGGCCGGTGGACTGGAAACGTGGCTGGCGCGGGTTGCCTCGGCGAGCAAAAGGACGCTTCCGAGCCGCTGAAAACGCCGCGAAGCAAAAAACAGCAACAAACCAAAAGGCCTGTAACGTTTCCCCAATTTTCCTGTGCTACCACTTGGCAAGAAATGCCAAACGAACGAATAGCAAGCACAAACCTGGGCGCCAGCCGCCAAAAACGAAAGGAACAGCAAAATGCAAAACCATAGAGAGAAGATGACTGTGAAATTCAAGCCCGCAATGTTGGCCAGCGCGCTGGCCTTGTATTTCGCAGCCAGTGTTCGGGCGGTCTTGGGAGCGATTGCCCCCCTCGTAATCCTGGCCATGGTCTCGAACGCGGGCGCGCAGTGTCTCACCTGGATAGGATCTGTCGGCCAGCAGGCAACCGCGGTGGCAGCGTCCAGCGACGACTCGGTTGTGGTTGGCACCCTGGTGGAGTCAGAACGGCGTCACCCACCACGCCTTCCGGTGGTCGGCGAGCGACAATTCCCTGACGGATCTGCCGCCGGCATTCACGGGGGATTCCACTTACGCCAAGGCGGTTTCCGCCGACGGTCTGGTGGTCGTAGGTATCGAGTTAGCGTTCGCCTGGCAGCAAGCGGTGGTGTGGACCTCCGGCGGCCGCTGGGCGGCGCAGTTGCTTGAGCCGCCCCAGGGAGCCAGCGCTTTCAGCTCTCCCCAGGCCGTCTCCGCCGACGGTTCGGTCATCGTTGGCGACGGCGTTGTTGATAGCAGCGGGAATCTCCACGCCCTGCAATGGACGGCGGACGGGGGCTACGCGCCGCAGGATCTGGGGGTCCTGCAGAGCCATAGCCAAGCTAACGCAGTGTCCGCCAACGGCTCAGTCATCGTTGGCTACGGCGATGTCCCTAGCAGCGGGAATGGCCACGCCCTGCGATGGACGGCGCCGCTCTTTGCGCCGCAGGATTTGGGGGCGCCCACGGGGCCACCCAATACTTTCAGCGACGCCGTGGCGGTCTCCGCCAACGGCTCGGTCGTGTTCGGGATTGGCCTTAGGCTTAACGGAACCGGAACCGCGAATGAGTGGTTACGATGGACGCCCGCCAGCGACAGCACGCCCCAAGAGCTGGGAGATCTGGGGGGCACACTGCGCTTTACGAACAGCCTTACGGCCATATCCGCGGATGGGTCCGTCGCGGTCGGCTTTGCGTTCCCACTTGCGCCCCCAGGCTCGGGCTGGATTCCGAATGCGTTTCGATGGTCCACCAGCGACCTAATGGTAGATTTGGGAACACTCTCAGTCAACTCTTTTAGCGAAGCCCTATCCGTCTCCGCCGACGGTTCCGTGGTCGTTGGCACCGCAGGCGACGCCGGCGGGCAGCCGCAGGCATTTTGCTGGACGGCCGCGGACGGGATGCAAACGGTTCATAACATCCTGGACCCTCTAATACCGGGCCTAAGCGGCTGGGCCCTCTCCAGCGCAGTGGGCGTGTCCCCGGACGGCCAACGGATGGTTGGCAATGGAACCGGCCCCAACGGCGCTGGGGCCTGGTTTGCCAGCCTGGTACCGGTTGTCGGGAGTCTGGACCCCTCCTCCGTGATCACGAACATCGCCAACGCAGGCTTCACGCTCCTCGTCCATGGCTACGGCTTTGCCAATCCTGCTACGGTAACCATCAGTGGCGATCCCGTTGACAACGGCAATCACCAGCCTGCCACCACATTGTTCGATAACCCGAACCAGCTTCAAGTCACGATTCCCGCCGGCGCCCTTGTGCTGCGGCCGGGTCAGAACATTGGTGTTGCCCTTGTCTCCGTGAGCAACCCTAACGATAGGATGTCCGCCCAAGCGCCCCTGGTGGTGTACGTCCCCTTGGTGCAGAGCGGTTCCGCGCAGAGCCAAGTCGCGGGGGCCGGGGAAACGGTGACCGTCACTTCGTCACCGAGCGCGGGGCAGCCCCCGGCGGTTACCGCAACGCTTAGCAACCCCGCGGGCAGCAGTCAGCAGCCCGTAGTGGTCTCGGCCGCTGCCTACACCGGGAGCCCAGTCCCTGGCACGGCCTTCGCGGCAGGGAGCACCTACACCGATCTACAGGTCACGGGAGGAGGGGTCAACAACGTCAACAACGCCACCTTGGTGGCCACGTTTTTCAGTCCCGACCCCGGCCACTTAGGACTACCACAATTGCTGTATTATGATCCGAATGATCCGGCTCATGGGTACTGGCCGCAGGTGGTCGAACGGTGTGCTGTTAAGCGCACCGCACCGGGTGTGGGTCTCGGGGGGTTGGACGTTTACGGTTGTGTTCAATGGGCTCAGCCAGCCTACGATTGCCGCTCTGACCGGGACCATCATCGCGGCGGCCACCACGAAGCAGGACCAGACGATTACGTTCACGCCGCCGGCCTCCCAAACCGTTGGCAGCCAGCTCGCCCTCAGCGCCGCCGCTTCCTCCGGCCTGCCCGTGAGCTTCGCCCTGGTCTCGGGCCCGGCAACCCTGAACGGGAACGTCCTCACCTTCACGGGAGTCGGCACGGTGCTCGTTACGGCCTCGCAGGCGGGCAACGACTATTACAACCCGGCGCCGAGCATCCAGGCCGCCATTTTGGTCGTGCCGCCCCCCGTCGTGCCCTTCGCTGCCTTCTCAGCCCACGCCGCAATCAAGGAGCCGGCCAACTCCAAGAAGGGCGAGTTCGCCATCGACGGCGCGTTCAGGCTGGGCGCCGGGAGCGACGGGATTGCTCCCCTCACCGAGGACGTCCGTTTGCAGGTCGGGACCTTCAATACGACGATCCCCGCCGGCTCCTTCAAAGAATTTCAAGGCCTGTTTTACTTCTTTGGCGTGATCCAAGGCGTGGATTTGGGGGTGGCAATCTGGCCTCTCCGAGGACCTAATTTCCAATTTTTAGCGGCAGGAACCGGCGCCGATCTCACCGGCACCGTAAACCCGGTTGCCGTCGGCCTGCGGGTTGGCGACGACGGCGGGACTACCACCGTCACCGCTCAGTTCTCTCCCGCTCGCGGCAGGTGACCGCTTGAACGCCCTGCTGGGAGACGACCAGCCCGCTTGGAAAACAAAGCGACCGGATCTCCCAGCTTATTCTCGTCATAGGCGTCAAACCATAGCTTGGTTCGTTTTTCTTCATATTTGGAGGTGACCTTGGTTCGCGTCGGGGTGCGGGGCCTGCCCCAACCACGTGTGCAGCCGGGCGTTGGCGCTGTTCGACGCGCCCAGGTGCTTGCGAGCGGCAACCGCATGCACGTGCCATCCGGTCTCCTGGCAAGCCTCGGCAACCGTCTTGATGAAGTCCTGCCGGTCCACGTCATCCAGGAAGATGTCCTCCCGCCGAGCCCCGGGCTCATCACCTGATACATGGTCCCTGGATATTCGACACGTAGCTTGCGCGGCATTGGCCTTGGTTACAGCGCCTCCAACCGCTCCGTCAACATGAAAACCGCCCCATGCTATGGTTTGACCCTGGCTCTGGTTGATGTTTCGGAGCTTGTAGGATCTCCTGTCCCTGGCGGTTGAGTCCTCCCGAGGCCGGCTTGATCAGGTGTTCCGCAAGGCTGACCGTCAAAACGCCGCTTCTCATTCATTGACTCCTGTGGTAACGTTTGAGGCGATGAAACCTCTTTGTCACCGAGGCACGTTCCCCCAGGACTTCCTCCGCAGAAACAAGAGGCGCGCCGAGGGTGTTGCCTTTACACTGATCGAATTGCTCGTGGTGATTGCAGTCATCGCCATTCTGGCGGCGATGCTCTTGCCGGCGCTCTCTCGCTCCAAGGCCGGCGCTATATCCATCGCCTGCCGGAGCAACCTGCACCAAATCGGATTGGCTGTGGGCATTTACCTGGGGGACTTCAAGAAATTCCCTGTTTGGCGCGAGGGCATGTCGTTCGCGCCGGGAGGTGCTTCCACCAATTGGGATGCTCTCCTTGTGCCGATGGCTGGTGGCAACCCGAACGTCTTCCTTTGCCGCGCGCGAAAGTCATCCGCCTCTTGGACCAATCTGCTCACCTTCAACCCCAGTTACGGCTATAATGCCCTGGGCACCGGAAGGTATCAAAACGACACCGGTTCGCTGGCGCTGGGGCTCGGGGGCAGCGAAGGGAGCGGCAGTATGGGCGCCTTAATTGCGCT
Source organism: uncultured bacterium (assembly GCA_963749495.1). Classification (GTDB taxonomy): domain Bacteria; phylum Verrucomicrobiota; class Verrucomicrobiia; order Limisphaerales; family UBA8199; genus CAVQND01. Next base: position 79,246 of record CAVVMW010000029.1, on the reverse strand, counting down.
CCCTGAGAACCGTGTGCTGGCGCCTGCGGATATGATCGGCATTGGCGACTACCCGGAACTGGCTCAACAAAACGTTGGCACCAGGATGAATCAACAGGACGGGGATATCCTCGGCGGACTGGACGAGCAGGACGATTACATCTCCAACCGCCATAACGGCGGAGGCAACGTGGTATTCTGCGACGCTCATGTCGAATTCGGCAAACAGACCAATTGGATGAAGGCCACCACCTCTGCCCGCCTGCGCTGGAACAACGACCACCAACCCCATCCTGAAACCTGGCATTAGACACCAGGTAAAGGCCAGGATAAACGGCTCTGATGGAATTGGTGATTTTGTTTTTCATTGAACTGGCAAAACGCCTCCAGGTTCGCCCGTCGGTCGTCCAGCCCGCTGAACCATCCAGGGAAAAGCTGGCCATTCGTGTGGGCGTGTCCTGATCCAGGCTGGTGGCCCAGCCTGTCTCGTCTCTCCCCGAAACGCAGTCATCATCGATCCGCTGCCAGTTCTTGGCTTTGTCCCGGCTGCGCCAAAGACCGCAGCCGACGACTTTGATGGTCACCTCGCCGGTGAGCCGGTTCACCACGACTCCCGAACAACCCCCGGGCCAGGCCAGCGCCGCCCCACTGTTGGTCAAGCGCGCCAGCAATGGGCTGGAGACATCGGTCCATGTTTCCGCAGCCTGGATTGAGGCGGGCAGCACGCCGACGCTGATGCAGATGAACAGCACAACCCCAGGCCTCGACGCCCGAGCCAGCACAGAGACAACTGTGGGCGTTTTCATGGGCACGCATTATTCACAGGCACCGTTGTTTGGTCCAGTTTTGAATTCTCACTTCCGCGTATTCCGCTAAGCATTCCGCGGTTGCGCTCAGGATTCTGCCTCGTAAATGAGATTGGTTTCCATGGCTGGCGAGGCTGGCGAAGCTCCGAAGAAGAATGAACCGCGGAATACGCGGAATACGCGGAAATGAACAGGTCTAATGGTTACTATTTTGTCCCGCACCCTCCCGCCTCGGCCTTAGTGCTCCCCGCTTCGCGCTTTGAATCCTCCACTGTCCTTTTGCCCTTCTGCCTCAGCGCCTCCACCTCCGACGCCGGGATATAGCGCAGAAACACCTCACCGAAATCCTCCTTCAAGTACCCCCGGCCCACCTCCTCCCCTATCCGAATCGTTGCAGGCCGTATTCCGTACGGTTGCAACTGCTCCGCCAGCCATAGCTCCGTGTATCCCTTCCCGCTCAGGCCCTCCGACCATGGCCGGTCCCGAAACTCGTGCAACCCCGCCGCCAGGGTCCGGCTGAACAGCCGCTCCACCTTCAAAAGGATGAACACAACGAATATGTCCATCAACAGCGCCCCGCTCGGGCTGTTCTCCTCCGCGCTCGCGCTCAAGCTCATCGCCGCCCGCCTGCCCGCACCGCCCCCACCCCGCTCTCCAATCTCCAACCCCGTCCTCATATCTCCGCCTTTCATATCAGCCTTTTTGCCCTCACCATGCCACACCCGGTGGGACAAATACTGTCCACCCCTCCTCCACCGCCCAAAAAAGGTAGGGCCTCAGTGAGGGCGGGCGCGACACGGCGGGCAGACCACTCTCCATGAACCGACCCGAGCCCGAAGGTTGTGGACTGCGGCAGTCCTCTGCCGCTTTTCAGTCCCTGGTTCTGGGAACGCGAAAGCGGCAGAGGACTGCCGCACTCCAAAACGCTTCGCGTTGGGCGGCGCCCTTCCGGTTCCGCTCTGCGCCCTCACTGAGGCAGCACCAAAAAAGACCGTCTCCTCCATCCCCATTCTCCTTTTCCTCCCTTTCGCCCCTGCCCGCGCCCTCTCCCAATCCCCCCCGCACACCGCTCTCCGGAAAGCGCTCGGTTCTACCGAGCTGGAATTGACTTCCACGGTGTCAAACAAATATCGCCCGCGCAAGAATCCCCCCATTTTACCGAAGCTGTTGGGCCTTGTTGCGGGTCATGTTGCGGGTCTTATCTCAAAAATCCACCGGTTCCATGCGCCTTGTAGCGCTGTAGCGGGTCCATAATCGAACTGCCCAACGGCGGACGCATCTGTTATCTCTGCTGCAATTTGTCCAGAGACCCCGAACATGGGCTGGCCTTTAACGAAGGGGCGTTACGGTTCGCGATCAGCGCGGCCAAGGGAAGGGCCAGCCGCCACTGATATTTGGGCTGGCCACGCTGCAAGGCCCAGGTAGAGTATTGTCGAGATTGGACCGGGATTCAGATTCCGTCCGGCTCGCGAAAGGATATCGCTATGAACAGACGACAATTCGTGAAAACCGGAGCGGCAGCCACCGCCCTGCTGGACATGTTTCCAGCGACGCTTGCATCCCTGGCGCGGGAGCAACCGCCCCAAGGCCTCGAAAAGCGGTCCTTGGGCAAGACTGGTGAGAAGCTCTCCATCCTCGGCTTCGGAGGGATTGTAGTCAAAGACGCCACGCCGGAGGAGGCATCGCTCCGGGTCCAGGAAGCCATTGATCACGGCGTGAACTATTTCGACGTCGCACCCAGCTATGGCAACGCTGAAGAAAGGCTGGGCCCGGCACTGCAACCGTTCCGCCACAAGGTCTTTCTGGCCTGCAAGACCGAGCAGCGGCGCAAACGCGAAACCGCCGCCGAACTGGACCGCTCGCTGCAAAGGCTGCGGACCGACCACGTGGACCTCTATCAACTGCACGCCGTGACGACCGGCGAGGAAGTCGAGGCCATTCTGGGACCCGAAGGCGCCCTGCGGGCCTTTGTCGAAGCCAAGCAGGCCGGGAAGATTCGGTTTCTGGGTTTTTCGGCGCATTCCGTCGAGGCCGCGCTGGCCTTGATCGAGGGATTCGCCTTTGACACGATCCTGTTCCCGATTAACTATGTGACCTGGCACGCGGGCAACTTCGGCCCGAGTGCTCGCCCGGGCACAGGAGCGGGGCATGGGCATCCTGGCTTTGAAGGCCATGGCCAAAGGGCCGTGGCCTGCCGCGCCACCCACAGCAGCCCCAAGTGCTGGTATGAACCTCTCTCCCATCCCGAGGAGGCACTCCTGGCACTGCGCTTCACCCTGTCACACCCAGTCACGGCGGCCATTCCGCCGGGCGATGAGAAGCTGTTTCGCATGGCGCTCGAACTAGGCGGGAAGATTACCCCTCTGGAAGCCTCGGAAGTGGAGGCGATCAAGAAAAAGGCATTGCAAGACGAGGCGATCTTCCGCTACCCGCGAAAGGCGTAGCGGCAAGAGCAGTCTCCGCTCTTGAACGCATGAAAAAGACCCTGGTCTCTGTTCCTAAGCTGGTCACAAGCTCCGCAGGAGCACTGGCATTGTGGACCTTCCTGGCAGGGCCGCTCTTCGGGTCGGGAGTCCAATCGCGGTACTACGGCCACGCCGCGGCCCACGACCAGCACGGAGTGATCGCGCCGTGGTATCGCGGGCTGAATGGCCAGTGCGATTTCCGGGTGCGCATCGCCGCGGAGACGCTGAAGCGGTATCCGTGGACCACACACGCCAGCGCCATCGCCGAGTATCCCGCCTACATCTTCAGCGGTTTCTGGCAGATTTCCTCAAACGGTGTCATCACGCCCCGGGACCCGGGCGATTGGGGAAACGGAGATCTCAGCCAGCGCGCAACCAGCGTGCTCAATGGATTTGTGGAGTATTATCGCTACACCGGCGATGCGGCAGCCATCGCGCACCTTACCTACATGGCCGAGTTCATCGTGGATCACTGCCAGACGCCCGCGGACCACCCGTGGCCCGGTTTTTTCGTCAGTGTGCCGACCCGCGGCAAGGCGTTCTTCAAGACCGATCCGCATGGGATGATTCAACTGGATCTTTGTGCTTCGGCCGGCCAGGGACTGTTGCGCGCTTACCAGCTCACCGGAAACACGCGCTGGTTTGAAACGGCCAGACATTGGGGTGATCTCCTTGCCGAGCGCTGCAACCTGGACCCGAATGCCGATCCCTGGCCGCGTTACGCCAATCCCCAAGAGACGCAGTGGAAGGACAACAAACAAACGGGGGGCGTGACGCTGATTCTCGGATTTCTCGACGAGTTGATTGGCCTCGGCTACACCGGCAGGAACGGTTGCCTTTTGGCTTCGCGAGACGCGGGCCGCCGATATCTGAGGGATCGACTCCTCCCCGCATGGCTGGCCGATGATACCTGGGGACGCTATTTCTGGGACTGGCCGAACCCCACCCAGAACTGCCTCACCACACCCGATGCGGTCACCTACCTCTTAAATCACCCGGCGGAGTTTCCGAGCTGGCGGAATGACGCGCGCAACATCCTCACGCTCTTTCTCAACCGCACCAGCGCCAGTCCCGGCTCGGGCGGGGACGTTTACAGTGGCGCCTGGGCCTACCCGGAATCCTCCAGTTGCTGCGGCCGTTCGCTTTGGTACGCGCCCCTGGATGTCGCCCCCACCTTCGCTCAATACGCGGTCGCCGCAGACAGTCCCTGGATGCGGGAGCTGGCCTGCCGCCAAATGGTCCTCCAAACCTACGACGCGCACGAAACCGGCGTCACCGAGGACAACCTCGACGGGGGCGTTATTGTCAATGGAGACTGGTTCAATATCGCGCATCCGATGCCCCTGCGGTTTGTGCTGGCGGCGATTGGCTGGTTGCCGGAGGAACTCGGCGCCAATCGCGAGAACCACCTCGTGCGCTGCAGCGCGGTGGTCAACTCGATCCGCTACGGGAATGGCCGGATCGAATACTCGACGTTCGGCGCGCCCGCGGGAACAGTCACCCTGCTGCGTTTGGCGTTCGCGCCCAAGAGAATCACTGCCGACGGGAGCGGCCTCGAGCAGCGCCGCGATCTCGACTCCAACGGTTACACTGTGAAACCACTTGCCAACGGCGATGCCATCGTTGCCATCCGCCACGATGGCGCTCGGAGCGTGGTCGTGACCGGCACCGATCCGCAACGCGTGGTGAAACCTGAGGAATTTCATTTCGATGGCGCATGGCACAGCGCTGGAGACTTGACGCGTGCCACCGAACGCGCGGCTGCTTGCCTCACGGCTCGCTTCAACGGAAACCAGGTTCGAATTATCGGCAGCTTCGCGCCGGAGGGCGGACTGGCGGACGTTTATCTGGACGGCGAAAAGCAACTCGTCCCGGTGGACTGCTGGAATCCGACGCCACGCGACCGGCAAGTGCTCTACTACCGCAACGGTTTGGCTCAGGGACCACACGCGCTGAAGTTGGTCGCCCGCGGTGTCGGCAACCCGCTCTCGGCAGGGGCGCGCGTCAGCATCGAGGGGATACAGTTTTCCGCTGCGGCGGGCGTGGCGAGTTTTCCGTCCGGAACCGGCCCACGGGAGTCACAACGGATGATTTTCGGCTATCCGAGGCGCGAGGATTATCGCGATGCTGCCGGAAACACGTGGAGGCCCGGCGCGGAGTTGGTCACGCGCGTGGCCAACGGCGCGGATACCGTGGCGGCGTGTTGGTGGACGCAGACCGCACCCGGCGAAATCAGCGGCACCATCGATCCGGAGCTGTATCTCTACGGCGTGCACGGACGCGAGTTTTGGGTGAACGTGACGGTCGGCCCGGGCCGCTACCACGCGCGTCTCAAGTTCGCCGCAACCCGCGGACTGGACACGCGCACCAACTGCTTCGACATTCGTGTCAATGGCCGGCGGGTGGTGGAGCGCCTCGACGTCGCTGCCACGGCCGGTGGATCCAACCGCGCGGTGGACCTGGTGATCGACGACCTCACCCCGACGAATGGGATTCTCGAAATCCGGTTTACCGCCGCGCGCATTTCAAGCGCTGACACCACCGCGCGTGGTGAGGCCTTCGTGCAAGCTTTGGAGATCGGTCCCGGCAGCGGCGGTCAAGGGGCGAAGCCCGTCTCCGCCCCCGACGTCGAGGGCATCGGTTCTGAACCGTTCGATTATTTTGAGAACTCGTGGAGCGTCGTCGGCCTGAAGGATTACGAGCATGCTACACGCTTGACCCCGCAAAATGAGCTGCTACTCGCCAACCAGGCCAAGGCGCGGCTGGTCGTAGGGCCGGGTCAGACGCCTCTCAGCCGAAAACAAACCAAGACACTGCTCGAGGGCTGGCTGCCGGTCGTGCTCCTGGAGACCGAAGAAGCGGGCGTGCGTTATCAGTTCACGCTCTGGGCCACGCCGTTGCCAACGGTCAGAAATTGGCGCGCGGCATTTGATTGGCCGACCGAGGGCGAGAATTTCATGAACTGGGTTTGGATCCAAGCCAGCAACTCGAGCCCGACAATCCGCGAGGCCGGCGTCCGGCTCGAACGCACCGGCACGAATGCAGCGACGCTTGCGCAGTGGAGCGCGCGGATCCAGCCGCGGCACACTGCGGCCACTTGCTTCCGAATTCCCTTCGCCCCGGCGCCCAACGGCGCGTCCCCAGGCCGGGAAGACCCAAAAGTGTGGCTCGACCGCGCGATCCGGTACTGGCGGGAGCTGCTGGCCTCGGGTGCGCGATTTGACGTGCCGTGCGTCAAGGCGGCGCAGGCCCTCAGAGCGGCGCACGTCCAGCAGTTTATCGACAACGACCACGGTGTGTTGAAGGGCGGCGAAGGCTTTTACGATGAGTTCTATATCCGCGACGGGGCTTACCAGATCTTGCAGTTCGAGGAAGGCGGGTTTGCCGAGGCCGCGAAAAAAGCCATCGAGTCTTACCTGCAAGCGCAGCGGCCCGATGGCCGCTTCGAGACACAGAAGAACCAATTGGATGCCAATGGCCAGGCGCTCTGGACGTTGTGGCAATATTGGAAGATCACCGGCGATCGTGAGTTCCTGAAACGCGCCTGCCCGCAAATGCGGCGCGCCGCGGAATGGATCAAGCAGGCGCGGCGGGCAGTGCCTCCCGGCTCGCCTTTCGCCGGCTTGCTCCCAAATGCGGTCGCCGATGGCGAATATCTCTGGGACGGCAAATGCCACATTGTGGGTTACGATTTCTGGAATCTGCGCGGCCTCTGGTGCGCCGCGGATGCCGCTCAGTCGCTGGGTGAAGCCGCCGACGCGCTCGACTTCCGCCGCGAGGCAGAGGCTTACCGCAAGGCGATTGACGCCGCGTGGCAACGCACCGGCCTGCCGCACTTCCCGCCGAGTTGGGAAAAGGCGGGCACACACTGGGGCGACACCGAAACACTCTGGCCTACGGAGTTGTTTGCGCCGGATGATCCGCGCGTGACGGCTTCGCTTCGCGAACTGCGCGAGACGTTCCTGGGCGGTTTTGTCGAGGGCACTATCCGCTGGGGCGGCTTTCCAGACGTGATCCATCCCTACATGTGCTCCTACACCACGATGGCCTCGCTTGTGCGCGGCGAGCACGAGCAATTCGTCAAAGAGTTCTACTGGTATCTGCTGCACTCGACGGCCACCCACGCCTTCCCGGAAGGCATCTACTACAAGAAGCGGATCGCGTGGAGCGACACTATCCCGCACGCGACCGGGGCGGCGAACTACGCGTTTATGCTGCGCCACGCGCTCGTTCACGAGCGCGGCAATGAACTCCACTTGCTCGGGGGCGCCCCCGATTGGTGGCTGGAACCAGGCCGCGAAATCCGCGTGGAGAATGCGCCAACGCACTTTGGCCGCCTCAGCCTCCAGGTGCGGGGCAAAGCCAAGGGCGTGGAAGTGAGATTCGAGCCCCAGGACGCTCGCCGCCTGCGCGCATCGTGCTTCATCTGCCCGGATCTCGTCCGCTCTTGAAGACCGTGCCTGGGGTTGATGTCGCCTCTCGTCTCGACGACCTCCAGCGGTGGGATTTCCCCAGGGTCGTCGAGCTATACCGCCGGTAGGAGAGCACGACATTCAGTCTCGGCCGGCGAGAGGTAGGGCGCTGCCTCATGGGCATTCCCGGCCGAGATCGCGCGGCGCAAAGCCTCAATGTCCGGGGGGTGCGCAGGGAGGGACCCCAGACTGGCTGGCCAAGGCGGCCCGCCTCGCCCGCCATTGCGTGTTGTAGTTTGTTCGAGGACGACAAGCCCTTCCGCATCGAGATAGCTAAGTACTGCCGCCCGCCCTACAGCAAGGACGTTTACCTTGACGACAGCAAGGACTGGTTCCACGAGGGCTATGCGGACCAACCCTGGGTCAAGCAACTGTGGAGTAAGTACCGCTCGCTCTGCCCCGCGCCGACCAACAGATCACCGCCGCGGTTTTTCCCACACCCACCCTGGCGAAGAAGCTGGTGCGACAGGATTGGGTTCACTGGAATCTGGACGCCGTCCTGCCCATGACCTATCACAGCTTCTACAACGAGAAACCGGAGTGGATCGAGCGCGCGGTCAAGGAAGGCGTTGACGCGCTGCCCGCCCATCGCCCCTTGTACGCAGGGCTTTACCTTCCCGACCTCCACGGTGAGGATTTCGATCGCGCCGTGCAGTTCGCGATGGCTGGCGGCGCCAAAGGTGTCTCCTTGTTCGGCGGCTTGAGGACCGTGAGCGCGTCCAAGCCCGGAGTTTCGGAGCGCTCCACCAACCGGCCCTGACACCCTGCGCCTCAGACTCCTATCATCCCATGACCGCGACCACCCCTCACGCCTGGTGCTGCCCATGATCCGGCGCTGAGCTTGCGGCGCGGAGCCTCAGGGGACGCACGACATGCGGAGCCTTCGCACCCTTGGTCCAAGCGCGACCAGTTTTGACCTGACAAACCCGTGGAGGCGCATTAGTTTCCCACCATGAGCGCGACCGAAATCATTGACGAGCTGCCTAAATTGACCGAAGCTGAACTGCGGTTGGTGCGCCAGCGGTTGCTCGAACTGGCCGCCCAAAACCAGGACATCGAAGTGTGCAATCAAGCGGCGCTGGAGGGGGCGTTAATGCTCGACCGCATGGAGGATGATGGTGCCGTTCCTCAATCCAGGTGAAGTTTGGATGGTCGATTTCGGGATGGCGGCCAAGGTCCGGCCCGCCCTGTTGCTGACCGGCACCCCCGCCGACGACGAGCTCGATATTGTCACCGTGCTTCTCCACACAACCGCGCTGCGCGGAAACCGGTGGGAGCTCTGCATACCAAAGCCGTTTCTGAAACCGGGCGCGTTTCACCTGCAACAGGTCCAAACCGTTTCTACCGTGAAGCTGGAGCGGAAGCTTGGCGCATTAAACGGAGATGAAATGAGGCGCGTGCGGGACGCGCTGGCCAAACGGCTGGCCATCTGAGCAAAAACAAGGAACGGGAAAGGGGTGAGACTCGCAGTCGGCGCCGCATGGTGCCTACCACGCGAATTGCTTCATCGGCAATCAAGGCGAGAAATTATGATTTGAGCCCCCGCCGCCGTGACCCCCGCCGCCGGAACACACTTGCGATGGAGGTTGCTTTCTCCACGCTCCGTCGGTAAAAAGGGGGCTGACCCGAGTTGCGCGTGGTGTTGTCGTAAGATGCCGCGCGCCTGGAAGCACAGCAACATCGCAAACAAGGCCCGCAAAGCGAGCTACGAAAGTCCATGCCGCATCTTTCATGGAGCGAAGTGCGCGACCGAGCTATCCGTTTCTCGCACCGATGGGCGGGGCCGAGGTCGGAGCGCGCGGACAAGCAGACCTTTTGGAACGAGTTCTTTGAGGCCTTTGGGATTCGCCGGGCTTCGGTGGCGTCATTCGAAGCGAACGTGAGGAACCTCCGGGGCAACACAGGCTCCATTGACCTGCTGTGGCGCGGCACACTGCTGGTGGAGCACAAGAGCTTTGGGCAAAGCCTGGAAGCCGCCGAAACGCAAGCCTTCGGGTACATCGAAGACCTTACCCGTGAGGGGCGCCACGACGAAGTCCCGCGCTTCGTTCTCGTGTCGGATTTTGCGCGCTTTGTCCTTTACGACCTTGAGCCAGACGAGCAGCCCGGCCTGAGGCTGTTCGCGGGACGGCCAAGCTCGCGGGTCTCATTCACGCTGAATGACTTTCCCCGGGCAATCCGGCACTTCGCCTTCATGCTCGGACAGACGCGGCTGCGGCTTCAGCCCGAAGACCCGGCTAATCAGAAAGCGTACCACCGCATGTGCCAACTGCACGACGCCCTGAGGGCCGGGGGCTTCACGGGCCACGAACTCGAAAGGCTGCTCGTGCGCCTGCTATTTTGCCTTTTCGCGGAGGATACCGGCATCTTCCCGCCCGATTCCTTCACGCAGTACATTCGCACCCGAACGCGGGAGGACGGGTCAGATTTGGGGCAGCACCTCAATTACCTTTTTGAGGTGCTTGACACAGAGCCTGCGTGCCGGCAGCCCGGGATGCAGGAGGACCTGGCGGCGTTTCCCTACGTCAACGGGCTCCTGTTTCGGGAGCGCCTGCACACGGCGGTCGTTAACAGGGCGATGCGCGACTCGCTGCTTTACTGCTGCGCCTTCTCCTGGGCACGGGTCTCTCCGGCGGTTTTCGGGTCGCTGTTTCAAGGGGTGATGGAGGACCGGGCGCGGCGCCAACTGGGGGCCCACTACACCAACGAGCGGGACATTATGAAGGCCGTCCGGTCACTTTTCCTCGACGGCCTGCGCGGTGAGTTCGAGCAGCTTCGGCGAGACCGCTCCACCCGCCGGCGGGCCAACTTCGAGGCATTCCAGCAAAAGCTCCGCTCTCTGAAATTCATGGATCCGGCCTGCGGCTGTGGGAACTTCCTTGTGCTGGCCTACCGTGAACTGCGCCTGCTGGAGATAGAGGTCCTGAAGCAAATCCACGGGGCGCAGCAGCAGGAACTGGACGTGCGCAACTTGTGCAAGGTTGACGTGGACCAGTTCTACGGCATCGAGATATTGGAATGGCCGGTGCGCATTGCGGAGGTGGCACTGTGGCTGATGGACCACCAGATGAACGCCCAAGCGGCCGAGGCTTTTGGTCAGAGCTTCGAGCGGTTGCCGCTGCGAGCCTCGCCGCACATCGTGCACGGCAATGCCCTGCGGGCGGATTGGAACTCGGTGCTGGCGCGGGAGCAGTGCTCGTACCTGCTGGGCAATCCGCCTTACGCTGGGAAGAAGGAGCAGAACGCCGAACAGAAGGCCGATATGGAACGGGTTTGGAACGGGGCCAGGGGAACGGGCGTGCTCGACTACGTTGCCTGCTGGTATCGGACGGCTGCCGCGTACATTTCTGGCACGCTGGTGCGCGCCGCCTTTGTCTCCACCAACTCCATTTGCCAGGGCGAACAGGTGGGGGTCTTGTGGACCGAGCTGTTCGGACGTTGGCACCTGAAAATCCATTTTGCCCATAGGACATTCCCATGGAAGAGCGACGCCCGTGGCGCGGCCCACGTGCATGTTGTCATCATCGGCTTCGGCGCGTCCGATGTTCAAACGAAGACGCTTTACGATTACGAGCAAGGGGAGGACCACGTCAGCGTCACCGAGGTCGCGAATATCAATCCCTACCTCATCGCCGCAGGCGATACGACCGTTCGCACCCGTACCGAGCCAATCAACGGCGGGCCGGCAATCAGTTACGGCAGCATGATGATCGACAAGGACCGCCGCTCCGGCGAAGACGAGGGGCTAATCCTCAGCCGCCGGCATCGTGACGCGCTCTTAGCTGAATGCCCGGCGCTGGCGCCGTACGTGCGGCAGTTGTACGGCGGTGATGAGTTCATCAATGGTATCGAGCGATGGTGCCTCTGGCTTGTGGACGCTCCGCCAGACCTCGTCCGCCAAAGCCCGCTCCTCCGTGAAAGGATCGAAAAGGTGAGGCGTTTTCGCCGCAGCAGTGGGCGCGCGCAAACGCGGCGATTGGCCTCGACGCCTGGACTCTTCGGGGAGATCCGGCAGCCATCGACACCTTACATCCTGATCCCAAAAGTGTCTTCAGAGCTCCGCTCATACATTCCGATCGGGTTTGTCCAGCCTGAAATCATTGCCAGCGGCAGCGCCCTCGTTGTGCCCGGGGCGACGCACTACCACTTTGGCGTTCTCACGTCCGCCATGCACAATGCCTGGATGGAGTGCGTTGCTGGCCGCATGAAAAGTGACTTTCAGTACTCTGGCAACATTGTCTATAACAACTTCCCCTGGCCAAATCCTACGCCCGAGCAGAGGGCGCGGGTGGTCGAGGAAGCGCGGGCGGTGTTGGCGGCGCGAGAGCCGCACCTGCCGCCGCGTGGGATGGCGACGCTAGCCGACCTCTACGACCCGAACTCCATGCCGCGGGAGTTGCTGCGGGCCCACCACGAGCTGGATTCGAGCAGTCGAACGCTGCTACCGGGCGCAGACCTTCCACTCAGACCGCGAGCGGGTGGAACATCTCTTTCGCCTCTACGAACAATTGACCGCGCCGCTGTTACCCGCCTCACCGCGTCGGCGTGGTTGGGGGCCTGTGCCCCGGAGGGCGGGCCGAGGGCCCCAAGGCCGGGGACGCACGCCGGGGCTGCCCTCTCAATGACGGCCGCAAGAGCGGGGGCGGCTGGCGCTATCCCCATCCTCGTTCCGGCGCGGGCATGGGGAAAAACCAACTCCCCGAAGGCGCTTTGGGACAGGTTGCCACGGCCCCGGATGATTTGCGAAGACTCGGCGCCCTCGATCTCCCCTTGAATTATGCGGGCGGAAAAGCGCCCGGACGATCAAACTGAATTGGCTGGACGCGGCGGCGGTGTCAGCCAATTCTCTCACAACATGAAAGCGCGCTGGTGGATTGCCCTCCTGCTGCTCTGGCTCCGCGCCTCCCTCCCCTTGGGCGCTCAGGAGTTCCTTCGCGTTAATCAAGCCGGATACCTCCCTCACGATACCAAGATTGCCGTCGCCTTCGGCTCCTCTGCTCCGGTCGGCGCTTTCACCGTTTGCGACGCCGCCACGGGGGCGGTGGTTTGGTTCGGCCCGGCTACGGCGCTGCCCGGCGCCGCGTGGGGCACATTCACCCGGTTCGCCGAATTGAACTTCTCAGCCTTCGACAAACCCGGGCGCTTCTTCCTGCGCCAAGGCCGCGCCCAATCGCCGCCTTTTGCCGTTGCCGCCGGCGTCTATGCGGCGTTGCCGGATGAATTGCTCGAATTCATGCGCCAGCAGCGGTGCGGCGACAATCCCTTTCTGGATCAGAAGTGCCACCAACTCGATGCGCGGACCGCCGACGGCCCGATGCCCGGCGGGACGAGCGTGGATTGCAGAGGCGGCTGGCATGATGCCGCCGATTTATTGAAATATCTTCTGACTTCGGGCAATGCCACGGCGCAATTGTTGATGGCGTGGCGACTGGCCGGCGACCGCTCCATTTTCCACGATGCTGCCCGCGCGGATGGACGGCCCGGAGCCAACGGCGTGCCAGACCTCCTGGACGAAGCGCGTTGGGGACTGGAATGGATGCTCAAATTGCACCCCGCCCCAAACCTTCTCTTCCATCAGGTTGCCGACGATCGCGATCATTGCGGCTGGCGCCTGCCCAAGGATGACTTCGCCAATTACGGCTGGGGCAAGGGCGGGGCGCGCGTCGTTTATTATGCTACAGGCCGGCCGCAGGGCCTCAGGGATTATAAAAGCGAGTCCACGGGCGTCGCCAACCTCGCCGGCCGTTATGCCGCGGCGATGGCGCTGGCGCAGATGATCTTCAAGGAGCGCGACCCTGCCTTCGCCGAGCGATGTCTTCAAGCGGGCGTGGAGGTTTATGCGATGGGCCGCGCGCATCCGGGCGTCCAACAGGGCAATTCCTACAGTGCGCCATACCGTTATGCCGAAACCACCTGGACCGACGACATGGAATGGGGCGCGGCGGCGCTCTTCGCCGCCACGCGGGACCCGCAATATCTTGCGGACGCCCAGCACTATTCCGCGCTGGCGGCCTCCGAGTCCTGGATGGGCAAGGAACAAACCGGCCACTACCAATACTACCCGTTTGTCAACCTCGGCCACTTTATGCTTTACGAATTCGCCGATGCCGCGTTGCAACGCCGTCTGGCCGGCTATTATCGCGAGGGCATCGAACGCTGCCTTAGGGCATCCGCCGCGAATCCATTTCGCGCCGGCGTTCCGTTTATTTGGTGCTCCAACAACCTCATGGCCGCGCTGATCACACAATGCCTGCTTTATGAGCGCATGAGCGGCGACCACCACTATCATGATTTTTGCTGCCGCCAGCGCGACTGGCTGCTGGGGTGCAATCCCTGGGGCGTTTCGATGTTCACGGGCATTCCCGAAGAGGGCATTTACCCGCATCATCCGCACTTGATGACCAGCCAACTCACCGGGCGCCCCGTGCGCGGCGGCCTGGTGGATGGCCCCGTCCATGAACGCATTTTCAAAACGCTCAAGGGCCTGAGCGCCTCAAAGGATGATCCCTACGCCGCCTTCCAAAGCGCCCAAGCCGTCTATCACGATGATCTCCACGATTACTCCTCCAACGAACCCACCATGGACGGCACCGCCTCGGCCATATTGATGTGGGCCCTGTTTTTGTAGTTCGCACAAATTCCGACTCGAACCGCCCTGCCTCACGGCAACTGCGGGGGGCGTTGGAGCGCACGGTCAGCGTGCTGGATGGCGGTCAATGCGTCAAAGGCCTGCTTCAAGACAGGGTTTGGCTTGCTCCCGGCTTCTCCTCTGGAGGGTCAAGGCAGCCTCGCCTGATGTGGTGACTTTCGCGCTGCATCGCTGCGTGACTTGGCGTTCAAGAATCCGGGCCGTGTTCTGTTTCGAAGGCTTTGCCTGCGGGGGCAGCGTAATCCGCATGGAGCCGACCGGCGCGGCCCGAGCGGAGAGAAAGGACAAGAGCAGCAACCCCCAAAAAGCGCCTTTCATGCCGGTCCTTTAGCGGATCTTGGCCTATTGTCAATTTTCAACTCGGTATTATCCGGATCCAGACATGATGAACCGGCGTCAGCGCGGTCGAAAGGGTCATAAAGATATCAACATGAAGCAGGGCAAGGATTAGAGGTGCTTTCTTCGGCAAACCTGATATGCTTGCTGTTCAGATATGTTCGCCCCGAAGAAAACAACAGAACCAGGCGCTCACTTAAAGAGATTTGTCATGAATCAATCACGAACCTTGTTTGCCCTGCTGGGAGCCTTGTTCCTGCCCGGGCTCGCCCTCGGGGAGATGACCAACATTGTCGGCCCGGTGCCGGAGGCGGTGCGCCAGGAATGGAAGCTGGACCCGTTTTACCAGAAGTACTTCGGGGGCGGTCCGCTGCCCATCGTGAGCTCGGCCAACGCCTCGGACTGCGCCTTGCGGGAGGCGGCGTATATCCTCGAGCATATATTGGCCGGGCGCGAGGACATCCTGCGCACCCTGGCCGAACATCATGCCAAGGTCGTGGTCATGGCGTATAACGAATACACCACCGACCTGCCGGAACAGCGGGAGATGACGCCCAAGGTCTATTGGGACAGCCGGGCGCGCGGCCTGGGCGGGCGCACGTGCAGTTGCGCCGAGGAAAACCTGCTCTGCTACCCCGGCGACCCGTATGCGCGCGAGAACATCTTCATTCACGAATTCTCGCATGTCATTTATGGCACTGCGTTGCGGCGGTTGGATCCTGCGTTCAACGACCGGCTTGAAGCCGCCTTCGCCGACGCCAAGAAGCGCGGCCTGTGGAAAGGCACCTATTCCGCGGTGAACGCCGACGAATACTGGGCCGAATCGGTCCAGGACTGGTTCGATTGCGGTTGCGCGAAGGATGCGCTCCACAACGAGGTCCATACGCGGGCGCAATTGAAAGAGTACGACCCGGCCATTGCCCGATTGTGTACCGAAGTGTTTGGCGACCGCCCTTGGCGTTATCAGCGGCCCATGGAACGTCCCGCCGAAGAGCGTGCCCACCTCGCCGGTTTCGACCCCGCCCAGGCTCCTCGTTTTCATTGGCGGGAGGTGCCCGTCCCGGACAAACCCCGCGTGCAGATCGAGACCGATTTGGGGCCGATCCTCATCGAGTTTGACGCCAAGGCGGCCCCCATCACGGTGCGCAATTTCCTGCGCTACGCGCACGAGCGGCTCTATAACAACGGCTCCTTCTTCCGCACCGTCACGCTCTCAAACCAGCCGGACAACGAGGTCAAAATCCAGGTCATCCAAGGCGGCGCCAACCCGGCGCGAGCGCCCCAGTTCTATCCACCCATCCCGCTGGAGCGGACGCGCGACACGGCCTTGCGGCACCTGGACGGCACCCTGAGCATGGCCCGCGACGGCCCGGATTCGGCGCAGGACAACTTTTTCATCTGCATCGGCGACCAGCCCGAACTGGATTTCGGGGGCAAACGCAACCCCGATGGCCAGGGCTTCGCCGCCTTCGGGCGCGTCGTGAAGGGCATGGAATTGGTGCGCCGAATTCACGCCCTGCCGGCCGACGGGCAGCGCCTGACTCCGCCCTTCGGAATCCAGCGCGCCATCCGGCTCAATTAGTGTGAAACGTGGGATCTTCCTCATTGTTTCGAGAGCGAAGGCTTTCGCCGCATGGTCGTGAATGCCTGTTTTTGGGCGCTCGGCCTGGAGGATCGGATTCCACCGCAGACCAACGTGGATTGGGTTGGAACCTTTGCCCCCACGCCCTTGGGTTTCAATGCCTTCCGGAAAGGCCTAACGCCGGCCGCGCTGGCGGTGCAAGCCGAGCGAGCTATGGCCGGGGGTGCATGATGAAAGAAGCGACGCCGCTCATCACGGCGCCGTCGGCCCGGCCAGTCTTTCCGGCACAGCCACGCGGCAAATTGTGCGCCTTCCCTTCGCGTCGGATGTGAAGTAAACCGCGTCGGCGGCGTGGTTGAAGATCGGATGCGGATGGGCGTCCTGTGAGCTCCAGCTTGAGCCGTGCTGGCACAACGGCTGCCAGTCGTAATGCTTGGCCGCCCAGTCCACCTTGAGCACGCTGATCCACGCGCCGCCGGGTTTTTTCGGGTCCTCCGGCTGCACATAGCAACCATCGGTGACCAGCCAACCGGGACGGCCGACGGTGAAATGTCCGTAGCGGTTCCACTCTTTGGGCAGGGCGATTTCCGTCACTCCGCTGCCATCGGGGTTTACGCGGCCAAGGTAGGTTGGGCCATTGCGATAGCTGCCGTGATAAATAATGGCCGAGCCGTCGCGCTCCCACATTTCGTGGCAAGTCCAGTCCGCGCGGCTGCGGCCCTCGCCTTCGGTGCGCAGGCGGATGTGCCGGCGGCCATCCCACAGCCACATCCGGCGGATGCCGCAATCGGAACACCACTCGTGATTGTATAGAATCAGATTGTTGTCGCGCGGCGAAAACTGGACGTGCGTGATCCACGCCTTCGGCACCCGTTCGCACAGAATCTCCTTGCCGGTGGCGGTGTCATAAACGCGCAGATACGACGAGAGATTCTCCTTTTGGACCCGCTCATCAATGTCGTAATCCGGTTTGCCTTTCAAGGGCGCTTCGTCGTCCAGCGCGCGGGCGTCGGTTGTCGGCACACAGAGCCGCGTCCCGTCGGCGGAAACGTGCGTGAACGCGGTCATCTGGCCTGCGGGATATTCGGCGAGCACGCGCTCAAGGCCGTTGGTGTGCACCGCGCAAATCTTCCGGCCCTGGATGAAATAGACGGCCCCGCGCTGCGCGTCCAGGCTCACGCTGGCGCGGCCCAGGCCGCGATACGGTTGGCCATCGAAGTAAACGTAGGACTTGAGAAAACCCTCGGTATTGAAGGTAAGCTGTTTGTCCTCCCCGGTCTTGAGGTCTCGCAGAAAGATGTTCGGCTGGCCGCTTCGGTCGCTGAGGAACACGATGCGCTGGTCGTCCGCCAGCAGACTCGTCGACGTAAAGTAGAGCAACTGATCATTTGCGGCGGAGGACACGAGTTCAAGGAGAATCACAGTTGCCAGGGGGCTCAGTCGCCAGAGGAATCTGTTAAGTTTCACGGCCATGTCCGGTTGCATCGACGGCCAGCCTAACATGAAGCCCCCGGTTTTGGAAACTCCTGAGGCCCATCCGGTACGTTCGATTATGCCCGACATTCCCGACCTCGTGCCCCTCGGGCATGTCGATCACTCGAGGCGCCACGCTCAGAAGTTCATTGCACAAACGAACGCGAACGGGTTCACTCGGGAGCAATGAAGCGCAAAACAGTTCTAAGGACTTGGCTTGGCCTTGTCGTGTGTGCGTCTGCCGCCTTGTGCGCCGCGCCGGGAGCGCAGACCGGCCATGGGCCAAAGCCGCCGTTGCCAGATGAGCCGTCATTGCCGGGTGCAACACTGAATCTGCGTCTCACTGCGCCGATCAATTCCTGGGACGAGGCGATACCCTTGGGGAACGGGCTGATGGGCGGATTGCTTTGGGGCGACAGGAATGTGGTGCGCCTTTCGCTCGACCGCGGCGACCTGTGGGATGAGCGGCCCAATGGCGAAAGGGAGTGGTGGAAGAGCCGCAACTGGAAAAAGGGCGGCGACTGGGACGGGCCGTACAACGGCGTGACGCCCACGAAACTCCCTGCGGGCCGTTTGGAGATCACGCTGGACTCTTCGCAGAGCATCAGTGCGTTCGAGCTGAATCTTGCCACGGCGGAAGGCTTTGCGCATCTCGCCGGGGGCGCGAATCTGGAAGCGTTTTTCAGCGCGGCGGAACCGGTTGCCTTGATCCGCATTCCTGGTCCGGAGCCGAAGTCGTTCGATTTGATTCCGTCGGGAGCCAAGAAGCAGGGCGGTGATGCGGGGCCGAGCAGCGGCGGCGCGGTCCGGGCGCTGGGATATCCGCCGGCGGTGCACGGGCACGAGGGTCGCGCCCAATGGTATGTGCAGGAAGCCGCTGAAGGCTTGACGTATTGCGTCTGCATCGAAACAAGACGCGTTGGCAACCAGACGATCGCGGCGGTCGCCGTCACCTCCACGAAGGATGCGGCCGATGTGCTGGCCCTGGCTCGCCGGCGCTGCTCCGGCGCACTGGCGCAGCCACACGAGGCGATGCTCAAGCCGCACGCGCTGTGGTGGCGGCAGTTCTGGGCACGATCCAACCTCCAAGTGCCCGAGCCTGACATTGAGAGGCACTATTATCTGGCGCGCTATTTTTACGGCGCGGCCTCGCGGCGCGGCGCCCCGCCGATGCCCTTGCAGGGTGTGTGGACCGCCGACAACGGCGGGCTGCCGCCGTGGAAGGGCGATTATCACAACGACCTCAACACGCAGATGACCTATATCGGTTACCAGGAGGCGGGGAATTTCGACGAAGGCGCCTGTTTTCTCGACTACCTGTTCGATCTCCTGCCGGTGTTCCGCGAGTTTGCCAGGGACTTCTATGAAACCCCCGGCGCCGCGGTTCCCGGGGTGATGTCGCTGGCGGGCCAACCACTCGGGGGCTGGGGGCAGTATTCGCTCTCCCCGACGATGGGCGCGTGGAACGCGCATTTGTTTTATCTGCATTGGCGCTACACCGCAGACAACGAGTTTCTCCGCTCGCGGGCCTATCCCTTCTGCCGGGAGATCGGCGAGTGCGAACGCGCGTTGCTCAAACCCGGCACAAACGGGGTGTTGAAATTGTTCCGGTCCTCTTCGCCGGAGATCTTCGACAACAGCCTCCGCGCCTGGCTGATCCCCAACAGCAACTACGACATCGCCTGCCTGAAAATGCTCTTCCTGGCGCTCTCCGAAATGGCCGATGCCCTTGGCAAGGCCGACGAGGCGAAATCGTGGGCTGCCACTGCCGCGGCACTCGGCGATTTTCACGCGGATGCCAGCGGCATGTTGCTGGTGGACACAGCAACCCCACTGCCGTACAGCCACCGCCATCTCTCGAACATCATCGGCCTGTATCCATTCAACCTCACCACCTCTGATGGCGGCGAGCAAGACCGGCGCCACATCCGGGCTTCGCTGGCGCAATGGGACACGCTGGGCACCAGCGCCTGGTGCGGCTACTCGTGGTCGTGGATGAGCTGTCTGCGCGCCCGCGCCGGTGACGCCGAGACGGCGGTGCGGGACCTCGATGTGTTTGTCCACGCCTTCATTTTGCGGAATGGTTTCCATGTGAACGGCGACCAGACGCACAGCGGGTTTTCGAGCATGACCTACCGCCCCTTCACGCTCGAGGGAAACTTCCTGGCGATGCAAGCCGTGCACGAGATGCTGCTGCAAAGCTGGAGTTCCACTCCCGGCCGGCGCGACACCGAGATCGTGCGCCTCTTCCCGGCGGCCCCGTGGCGCTGGCATGACGCGTCGTTTGCCGGCCTGCGGGCCGAGGGCGGCCACCGCCTCAGCGCCCGCCGCGAGAACAACGCGACGACCTGGTTCCGGCTCGTGGCCGGCAAGGACGGTCTGGTGCGCATTCGGGACAACTTCGGAGGACGAACCCCGGAGTGGAGCCGGAGCGGCGTCCGCAAAGTCGGCGACAACTTCGAGTTGACTCTGAACAAAGGCCAATTGATCGAAGCCACTCTGCCGAAACCCGCGGAGATCCCCCCAGCACCGCCAAACGTCGCCCAGCCGCTTGTTGGAAAATGAACCGGATACCTTTGAAATCAGCTAAATGCTCGGTATCTCGTCGCCCCCTCTTCTTTGGCCTCCGCCTGCTTGAGCACGGTGATGTGGCGGCGGATCCCGGCGACCAGGCTCCGCAGGTCCGTCTCCCGCAGCCGTTGCAGCACTCGGGTCCAGCGGCAGGCGAAGTTCCCCTGTTCGTTGCAGGGCTGTTGCTTGAAGAGGCCTTCAAAGGCACCCGGCTGCCGCCGGTATTCGGTCTGGATGCGCTGGAATTCCGCTGCGAAGGCCCCCAGGTAGGCATCCGCGAACGCCCTGGGGTCGGGCACCTGCGTGGCCCGGTTGTTCACCGGTCCTGCGTAAGCCTCGGCGAACGCCAGCAGGCTCGTCGGCCGCCACCCCGCGAAGGCCCCGCTGTGGTCCACGACCACGATATCTCGCGGCAGTCCCTCCGAGGACTCGACGATGATCTCGTTGCCATCGTCGAACACCGCGGGCTCCAGTTCTTCCTTGGGCTTGGGCTCGCGGCTCCGTCCCACGATGATGTTGGGTGCCGCTGCCTTGCCCAGCAGGTTGGCCAGCAGGAGCGCGTAGCGGGGTTCGGCCAGCTTGCGCTCCGGGACCCTGTTGGTCGGGATCCCGGCCAGGAAGTCCCGTTCGAAGTAGATGACCGGCAGGAAGCGGCCGGTGAATTCGAAGCGCGTCCCCCGGTAGAGTTCGCTCACCCGCCGCATGTTGACCCGCCTGGGCAGGTGCATCCCAAACTGCAGGCACCCCAGCCGCCGGTCCAGCGTATAGTCAATGTACTCTTCGGTCTCGAACACCGCCCGGAAGAAGTCTTTTGGCCGGCCCTGCTCGTCCCTCTCGTCCAGCCGCTCCGGCAGGCCCCAGCGCAGCACCCGCAGGAGCAGGCGCCGGGGGTTGGGCTCGTCCCGCACTTTGATCTCCGCCAGGTAAACCCCTCGCCGGCCTCCTTGGGGGCTCGGGCCGGTGCCCTCGATCCGGCCCAGGTTCAGGTATTCGATGTCGCTGTGCTCCCGTATGAAGTTGGTGATGAACCCGCGCGCCAGGGAATCCCACAGCCCCCGCAGTTCCTGGTCCTTGGGCGGGGCGCCCTCCGCGCTGCAGTTGGGCGCGAAGTGGAATTCGCCCTCCTTGAAGCAGCCTCCCGGCAGCCATCGCACCTTGGGGGCCAGCTCTCCCCCCATCCCCTCCAGCTCTTCGCGCGGCCCCCCTGCCTCTGCCGTGATGGCGGCGAAGACCCGCACTTGCCAGGGCCCCCATTGCGGCCTGTCCTCCTGCAGGGCCGGCTCGGTTGCCTCGCGGAACTGCGCCGCCAGGGCCGCGTGGCGCGCCCGCGTTTCCGCGGCTGGCAGTTGGCCGAACTTGTGGCCCTGCAGGTTTGGGGCCCCGAACCGGAGGGGGTCGGCCCCCAGGAACGCCACCTCCGGGTTTCCGTGCCGGTTCCGGTGGCCGCAGTGCTCGGCGACCTCCTCCAGTTGCGCGGCCAACTTTTCGTCTGGCAGGGACGCCAGTTGCGCGAACTGACCGCAGGTCAGCCAGCGCGTCCCGCTCTGGGCGTTGTAGTAGTAGATGGCCCCGTGGTGGATTCCCACCCTGGCTTGGGCAATGGCATCTTCAGTCCGCCCATGCTCCGAGGCCGGCGCGCTGATGCGCCAGAGCTCCCCTCGTTCCCGCAGCGCCTGCCTGACACGCTTGTCGTTGACCGACATGAAGCTGATGCGGTGGAGGGGCACCCCCCATTTGGCCTGCAGATCCTCGTCGGCGTCGAAGGCCAGATCCAGCCGCTCCAGCTCCGGGCGGATCATCACAAGCCCGCCGCGCGCAAAGAACAGGTCCACGCTCTCGGCGGCTTCCCAGCAAAGCTTTAGCTCCGTCGCGGCCCGCCGGCCCGCCTCGGCTTCCTTTTTCTGGAACCATTCCTTGAAAGCCTCCCGCTGCAGGGCGTGCAGGGGTGGGCTCGTGATGATGACCTCGTGCCGGGGGAACAGGGTTCCAATGCTCGACTGGAGCTGACCACCCGGGTGGGTCGCGAATAGCATCGGTCCGATTACTACCATAAATTTGACTTTCCAAACGACCAAATTGGCCCCGCCGTCTTTGCCCGCTTTCTCAAGCGCCTCGACCAGGTTCTGCTGCTCGGCTCGGAGTGGTTCCCTGTAGAACACGACGGCCACGTACTGGTCCGGGGTCCACCGCTCCAGGGCGTACCGAAAAACGGGCACATTGCACGCGAGCAGGGCCGCCGGCGCGAGCAAGCCGCCGACAACCGCGGGCAAGACGATACGCATGGTGCGAAATTGCGGCATCAATATTCCAAAGGCCTCTAACCATGCTACAGGGTTGCCGATGGCGCAACCGCAATCTCGGGGTGTCTTGGCCTGACATTCATCGGGACGTGATCTATTGACTAATCTTACGTTGTGGTTAATTTTCTCGTATCCTCGCTTGACCGGCTGGGGATCCTTGAGTCAAGAAAAGCCCGTCACCAGGCGCTCGTTTAGCCGGCCGGCTTCGGCCACGGCAAGAGCGTCTGCTCCCTGCAGACTCGCGGGTCCGTGGGGCAGGGGGAGTTTAGCCGAACCTGAATACGGAACGGCATGAAAGGAAACGGCATGAACATTGGAAATCTCGGAGCCTGGCCGACCCCGCGCCACGGAGGCAACGGCGGCGTTGCGCAGGCATGTTTGGTGTTCACAGCCTGGCTGCTCTGGGCGGTTTGGCAGGGGCAGGCGGCAACGGTGGCATGGGATGGCTCGAACCCGGAGCTTGAAGCCACTTGGATGACCGAAGGGAATTGGTATGGAGGGGTGGCGCCCTCGCCGGGTGACAGCCTCGTGTTTGGCACCAGCCTGAACGCCAACAGGAACGACTTCCCTGCGGATACGGCCTTCGCCTCGATCACCTTCACCAACGACGGCTGGGACCTGGCTGGCATGCCGATCAATCTGACCGGGCCCGGGGTAGCGGTGTTCTGGAATCCAAGCGTGGCTCCCAGCAGCGCCAACGTTTTGGAGATGCCGGTTACGTTCACCCGCCCGGCGATCATCAGCAATGCCGCTCCGGCCGATGCCTTGATTTTTACGCGCTCAATTACCAATGGAGGATACCTGTTGACAGTAGGCGATGTGGCGGGCGGGACGGTTATTCTGAACGGCCATGTGACGGGCAGCGGCGGATTGACCAAAGAGGGCGCGGGTGCTCTCCAACTGGGGAATCAAGCCAACGACTATGCCGGTGATACAACCGTGGCCGCGGGCACCCTGGTCCTGGCGGCCGACGGTGCGCTGCCTTTCGGGGCGGGCTTTGGCGACGTGGTGGTGCAAGGCACGTTGGACTTGAATGGGAGAGCACAAACAGCAGCGGGTCAAGCGATTCCACTCTGACCTTCAGCAATAGCCTGACTCCCTCGACCTACCTGGGCCGGATCGTGGACCAACCCCTCCGAAAAGTGAACCTTACTGTTGCCGGCGGCAGTCTCACCTTGCACGAGGCGGCCAGCAACTATCGGGGCCTGACGCTGGTGACCAACACGGGCTCGGAGTTGATCGTATGGACCGGACCCACCGGCGGAGGTCCTTTCAGTGTGGGCAACGGGGCAACCCTTGGGGTTACCGTGGGCACCTCGAATGGCATGGTGAACATGTCCTCCTTGACGCTCGGCGCCCGTGCGGCCGACCAGGAAACGCTGGCGCTTGACCTGGGCGCCTTTGGCAAGCCGACAACACCGCTCATCACCGCGACGAACTTCTCGGTCAACGGAACTGGGACGATCAACATTGCAGGGAACCGCATCGGTAACGCTGACCGGCCCCAACACCTACAGTGGGGATACCGTCATCAGCGGCGGGGTCCTGCAACTCGGCGCCAATGGCGCCATTCCCGGCGGCGCCGGCAAGGGCAACGTGACCGCCAACGGCACATTGGATCTGGCGGGGTTTAATGACACCATCAACGGCTTGGGCGGCGCGGGCGTGGTCGATGCCAGCGCCGGCAATGCGACCTTGAGCGTAGGTGGCAACGACCAGACCAGCACCTTCAGCGGCGTGATTCAGAACTCAGGCGGGACGCTCTCCCTGACCAAAACGGGTGCGGGGACCCTCACCCTCTCCGGCGTCAACAGTTATGCCGGCACGACAAAGGTGCTGGGAGGCACCCTGGCGACCACCACCGCAGGGCAACCAACCGGCCCGCTCACCGTCGGAAACGGGGCCTCACTCTCGATTACAGCCTCAGGTCCCGGCAACACGATACAGAGCTCGAGCCTGGTTCTTGGCGACAGTGGCTCGGCTCGCACGACCAACATCTTTAACCTCGGCGAATTCGGCAATCCGGCCGCCCCGGTCATTTATGCCACGAACCTCACCGTGAACAGTGTGAACCGGATCAACATCACCGGTTCGGGATTCTCCATCGGCCAGTTTACGCTGATCGGTACCAGGGTGCCATCACCGGCAGCTCGAGTGTCCTGGTGGCCAGCAACGCCATCTTGGATGCGTCGGCGCTCACCGGTGGCTTGATCGTAGGCAACAGCAATTCTTTGGGGGGCTACGGGACCATCCTCGGTGCGGTGACTGTCGCCCAGGGCGGCTCACTCGTTCCAGGCGCAGCCCCAGGCCCGTTGAACTTCTCCGCTGGCTTGACCCTCCAGGGAAATGCGACACTGCGGATCAGCAAAAATGGGGGCGTGTTTGGTGGCAACAAGGTCGTCGTAAGGCAGCAACTGGCTTTCGGCGGGGCCAGCAACCTGACGGTGCTCTACCAGGGCGACACCCTGGTCGGAGGAGAGATCTTTCAACTGTTTGACGCCCCCAGTTACGACGGCGCACTCTACTCCTGGAGCCTGCCTCCACTGGGCCCTGGTTTGAACTGGTCTTTGAACCGGTTGACTGTTGACGGGACCATCTCCGTCAACCGCCCGCCAGTGGCCGGGAGTTTGGCGGCGCAGACCCTGCGCGGCGTGCCGCTTTACCTCAACGTCGCAAACCTGTTGTCCTTGTCCTTGGACCCGGAAAGCGAACTGCTCGCGCTGGTCGCGGTTGGCGCACCCAGCCACGGGACGGCCAGCCTGGACTCGGATTGCACTACCCTCATCTACATGCCCGACGCCGGTTATACAGGCCCGGACCAGTTCACCTATACCATCAGCGACAGACATGGTGGATTGACCACCGTTACCAACATGGTCGAGGTGACGAATCCGGCCAATTCTGGCTACAACCGGTTTGCACTATCGGCGCCGCCGGTGGCAGGCCCGCTCGAACTGCGTTTCTCCGGATTCCCGGGTGACTACTACATTATTCAACGCTCGACCAATCTGGTCGATTGGGTAAATATCCTCACCGAGGTGATCCCCACCAACGGCCTGCTGACTTTCCAGGACCGGAGTCTGCCCTCCCCGCCGCCCGCACAGGCGTTCTATCGCGCAATCTTCGAGCTGGGCACGGTCGAGGACGAGGCGGCGCAAATTATCCAGGACACGGGTGTCAAAGGCGGGTTCATCGCGCATGTTGGGTGCGGCAACGGCCAGTTGACCGCGGCCCTGCAACTGAACACCAGTTACAGGGTCCAGGGCCTGGATCAAGACCCCGCGCAGGTGGCCGCGGCGCGAGAGTATATGATGTCGTTGGGGGTTTATGGCTATGTCTCCGCCGATCAATGGGACGGGGCCCACCTGCCGTATATTGATAATTTTGTCAATTTGGCGGGGGTGCAAGACATGGGAACGATGACCACCAACGAGGTGAGCCGGGTGCTCGCGCCTCTCGGGGTGGCCTATATCCAACAAGGCGGGTCCTGGATGAAGCTCGTCAAACCGCGTCCGCCGGAGATTGACGACTGGACGCATTACGCGCATGACACCGTGCGCAGCGGCTACACCACCAACGCAGTGCCCTCGACCTTGAACCTGAGGTGGCAAACGACCTTGGGCGGCAGGCTCAGCAGCGTAACCGTAGCCGAGGGATCGCTCTTTGTGGCGAGCGTGGATACGCACACAGTTTATGCCTTGGATGCCGATACGGGCTCCAAGCGATGGAGCTTTACCGCCGGCGGCCGCGTGGATTCGCCCCCCACCATTTATCAGGGCCGCGTCTTGTTCGGGGTCGGCCGACGGCTACGCTTATTGCCTGCGCGCAACCGATGGCGCGCTGATCTGGCGTTTCCTGGTGGCGCCGACCGATTTGCGGCACATGTGTTATGAGCAGGTCGAGTCGGTCTGGCCTGTGAGCGGCAGCGTGCTCGTGCTCAACGACAAGGTCTATTGCGTGGCGGGCCGCTCGATGTACCTGGATGGCGGCTGCCGATTCCTGGCGCTCAACCCGACTAACGGCGTCAAGCTCATCGAAAAGGTGATGGACGACAAGATCCCCGGGACCACCAACAGCCTGACGACTTTGGAAAAGACCTTCAACGCGCCCGTGGCCTTGGCGGACTTGCTCTCCAGCGATGGACAGCACATCTTCATGAAGTCGCAGTGGTTCGATTTGGACGGCGTGCGCACCAACATCGCTCATGGGCCTCGTCGGTTTGGCGCTGGGCCTCTTGGGCAGCGGCGGATCTATCGTCACGCTGCCGGTGCTGGTCTATGTCGCGCATGTTCCCGGCTCCTCCTGGTAGAGGTAGTTCTCTCCGTCAACTTTGGCCAACCGCCTGCTCATGGGCGAAATCGTTAGGGTTTTGGTCTTCGGGGTTTCTATATGGGTCGAAGCTTTTTGTCGACTTTCGTTCGGCAAAAATCCTCAAAATCCCCAGTAAAAATGGCGCGTCCGGCAGGACTCGAACCTGCAACCTTCTGATCCGAAGTCAGGTGCAGCGTTGCTAAGCACTTGAGTATCAAGTTGTTATACATTGTGGTGGAAGGGGTTGCAAAAACCAGCGGCATGAGCCGGCATGCACCGGCATTTGAGTCTTAGGGGTTTTTAAAGGGGTCAAAAGCGGCCCGTTTAATTGTTAGTGTGGCTCATATTTCAATGGCATCATTCAAAGAAGATTTCTCGATTGAGGAACATGACCCGCGCCATGACCGCTGCGCATTCGCAGTTCTTCTGCGAGCCGTCAGGTGACACGGAGCCGTCGGACTCGGGATGACCTGCTCAAGCCTCATAGGGCGGCAGAAACTGATCCAAGAACTCCACCTTCCCGGCAGGCAGGTGATCGGCCCACGCGCGGCTGGTATCCCGGCCCCCCGGTTTGCGCTATCGCTTTGCCGGCCGATTGTGGTACTTTTCAGGCGCGCGGACATGAAACCGATCTTAGCCTCCTTGGTCTTGCTCGTCGGCGCCTCCGGGAGCGCGGCTCAAATCCAGATCACGCTGGATCCAGCCTCATCGGGGCGGACCTTCGAGGGCCTCGGCGCCCTGAGCGCCGGCGCGTCCTCGCGGCTGCTCATGGAGTATCCTGAACCCCAGCGCAGCCAGGTGCTGGATTTCCTGTTCAAACCGAAATTTGGCGCCGCCTTCCATCACCTCAAGGTCGAGATCGGCGGGGATGTCAATTCCACGGACGGCACCGAACCGAGCCATGCACGAACCCGCGCGGAGTTCGAGCATCCCCAGCCCGAATATTTCGACCGCGGCTGTGAATGGTGGCTGCTGCGCGAAGCCAGGCAGCGCAACCCGGCGATCATCACGGATATTCTCCAGTGGGGCGCGCCCGGCTGGATTGGCCGGGGGAAGTCTGACGCCGAGAAGTTCTTCAGCCAGGACAACGCGGATTTCATCGTGTCGTTCATCAAGGGAGCCCGCCAATACCACGGGATCGAGATCAACTATTGCGGCATCTGGAATGAGACGCCCCACAATACCGCGTGGATCAAGCTCCTGCGCCGCAGCCTGGATCGCGCCAACCTGCCGCGCGTCCAGATCGTGGCCTCGGACCAGACCGGCAACGATCCCTGGCGTATCGCCCGGGAAATGGACTCCGACCCGGAACTGATGAACGCAGTCCAGGTGATTGGCGCGCATTATGTGGGCTTCAAGTCCACGCCGGAGGCGCTGGCCACGGGCAAACGGGTGTGGTCGAGCGAAGATGGGCCGTGGCGCGGGGACTGGCAGGGCGCGCGGCAACTCGCGCGGGTCTTCAATCGCAACTATGTCCAGGGGCGAATGACCAAGACCGTCATCTGGAGCCTCGTCACCTCCTACTATGACACCTTGCCGCTGCCCAACTCCGGTCCGATGATGGCAAAGGAGCCTTGGTCCGGCCATTATGAAGTGCAGCCGGCTACCTGGGTCATCGCCCACACGACCCAGTTCGCCCAACCCGGCTGGAAGTATATGGACTCGGGCTGCGTCTCCCTGCCCGGCGGTGGCAGTTGCGTTACACTGCACAGTGCCTCGACTCCGGAGGATTACAGCATCATTGTGGAGACAATGGATGCAAAGGAGCCGCAGACGCTCGTCTTCCGCGTGGCGAATGGACTCGCCAAGAAGCCACTGCACATTTGGCACAGCAATGAACGTAGCCAATTCGATCCGGCGGGGGACGTTCCCCCGAACGGCGATTCATTCACCCTCACAGCGGAACCGGATTCGGTCTATTCGCTCACGACGACCACCGGACAACAAAAGGGCCGTAGCGAGAGCCCGCCTTCGTCGGAATTCCCGCTGCCTTACGCCGACGGCTTCGAATCCGGCGCGGTCGGGAAATACGCCCGCTATTTCTCCGATCAGGGAGGTGTGTTCGAGGTGTGCCAGCGGCCCGACGGCGCCGGCCACGCCCTGCGCCAGGTGGTCGCCCGGCGGAACATTGACTGGCCCTTTCACCCCACCCCGGAACCGTACTCGCTCATCGGCTCGCCGAATTGGCGCAATTACAAAGTAAGTTGTGATGCCTGGGTGGAAACCGCCGGAACGGTGTCCGTGTGGGGGCGCGTCTGTGCGTCACCGCAGAGCGCCGAGCCAGCCAAAGGCTATTGGCTGAGCATCGGCACGGATGGCCACTGGGCCCTCAAGGCATTCACGCGCACTCTGGCCGCGGGCCAGGCCGATTTCAGCCCTGGCAGTTGGCACAAGCTGGAATTGTGCTTTGTCGGCCGCCGCATCACCGCGCTGGCGGACGATCTCGCACTCACGACGGTGGACGATTGGACCTACCGCAGGGGCCAGGCCGGCCTGGGGACCGGTTGGAACCAGGGGCTCTTTGACAATTTCCTCATCCAACCGCTGACCGGGCCGGAACTGCCGGAACCGGTCAACCTCGAGGTGTACGAGGCCCACCCGCCAACAAAGTCCCCGCCATGAGGGCATCGATGCCTTTAGCAGTTTGATTGTCTGACGGCGGAATGCGAGTTCATGCCTCGTTTTCTACAGCCGGAACCGGGTCGCTTCACGTTCGAAGCGGCCGATCGGATTGCGGCTTTTGCTCAGGAGCACGGGTTGCCGCTGACCGGCCACATGCTGTGCTGGAATCATTTGACACCCTCGTGGATGTTCGAGAATGGGGACCATAAGCCGCTGTCGCGGGAGCAAGCGCTGGCGAACCTGCAGAGGCATATCGAGACGGTGGCAAAGCCCTTCAAAGGGAAACTGAGCTGCTGGGATGTGGTGAACGAAGCGATCAGTGACGAGCGCCGGGAATATTTGCGCGACACACCGGCTTTGCGGGCGATTGGGGAGGATTATGTGCG
The DNA here is from genome assembly GCA_963749495.1 of uncultured bacterium. Lineage (GTDB taxonomy): Bacteria > Verrucomicrobiota > Verrucomicrobiia > Limisphaerales > UBA8199 > CAVQND01. The sequence continues at coordinate 49,294 of CAVVMW010000029.1, read as the reverse complement.
GAAGGCGTTCGAGTTTGCGCAGGAAGCGGAGCCGGAGGTGGCGCTCTATTACAACGATTACAACGTGGAAGATCCGGTGAAGCTTCCAAAGGTGATTCGATTGATTCGCAGTCTCAAGGGGGCGGCGGCAAGGCTGGACGCCATCGGGATTCAGGGGCATTGGCACCTGCATCACCCTGATGCGAGGACCATCGACGCGGGGATCGAGGCCTTGGGGAAGGAGGGGATCAAGGTGATCGTCACGGAGCTGGATGTGGACGTGCTGGCGTGGAACGGCGGCAATCCGTATCAGGCAGGCATCCCTGGCAGCGTTCTTGAAAAGCAGGCAAGGCGCTACGCGGAGCTCTTTGCGGTGTTCCACAGACACCGAGATCTCATTCCGCGCGTGACCTTCTGGGGCGTCGAAGACAGGCAGTCGTGGCTGAACGGTCACCCGAAAAGGCGCACGAATTATCCGTTGCTGTTTGACCGAAAGCTTCAGCCCAAGCCGGCGTACGGGGCAGTGATTCAGGCTTTGTCGCCGCATGAACACTCCACCCATCCACCTGCCAGATCCCCGTCGCAGACACTTTAAGGGATGGAGCAAGTTCGAGTCGAGGCAGTTCAGCGGCCTTGGGGAGACTAAGCATTCACTTGAGCTTGCCGAATTCGCATGGTCAAATTGTCGCATGAATTCATGGCTTCGCCGGTGGAACCAAAAGGCCTTGCACGGACGGCAGTGAGCGGTGTTGCCGGGGCACTGTTCCCCGGGCATGCCAGACTGCCGCCATCAATGATGAATAGCTGGAAAGAGGCGATGTTCAGTTACGAGAGGTGGGGTCCAGCTTGCCCACTACGGCCCGCATGGGGACATTGGTCAACCACGCTGAAAAGCGGCCATCGCGGCCCCATTTCCGGTATCCGATATTTCATTTCGAGGCTTCGACCGATGGGGGATGAGCCTTCTTCAAAACTCGCATTGAATGCGAATCGCGGCCTTCCGTGCGGGATCTTCCTGCACGGCGATGCGCGTCGCCTTGGCTGCCGCATCGTAATCCCCGGCGGCCGGGCTCCCGTTGACGGCGAGTTTCCTGGCCGGCTTGGAGCAAATCCAGACCTCGTAATCGCGCTCCCGGGGCATGCGGTCATAGGTTCCCTGACGCGGTTCGACGGTGAGAGTCACCGCGCCGGGGCCGGTTTCGCAGTGGACTCGCGTCACCGCCACCGCGCCGCTCAGGTAAGCCAGGGAATTGCCATCGTCTTCGTAAAGGGTGTAGTCGCTCTTGCCCTCCGGATAAACGTGGAGCTTGAGAGTGTTAACGGTTTGTTCGCCGACGAAATCCGTTTCGGGCCAGTAAGGGATGATGGCGCCGGCCTTGATGAACAATCCACCGGCCCGGTTCGCAGGATAAACACACGGCATCTCCCTTGGTCCCTCGAACTCCGCGCCGGTCCAATAATCAATCCAGCGGCCGGCGGGCAAATAGACTTTGTCCGTAAACGAGGCGACCAGCAGGCTGTCCCCGAGCATGTACTCGGTCACGCAATCGGCGAGCTTGAGGTTGTCGGGATACACCAGGGGCATCGCACGAATGATGGGCATCGAGGTCAGATGCCCGGCGTGCGCGGCGGAATAAATGTAAGGCAGCAAGGAATACCGCAGCCGGGCGTAGTCGCGGTACATCGCTTCGGCACGTTTGCCTAAAAACCAGGGTTGAGTCGTATAAGCCCAGTTGCTGTGCTGGGTCCACGGTTGCAGGAAGCCGAAGTGAAGCCCTGGCCCCCGGGTCTCCATGTCGCACGTGGTATTCATGTGGCCGCTCATGCCGGAGCTGAGCATCCACACCAGCGCGTTGCGCCCGCCGCCGTTGTCGCCCATCCAGGTGGCGCCCCAGTGCTGGACCCCGGCGTAGGCGGCGCCGTAATAGGTCATGGCCCGTTGTTTGGCGAAGGCCTCGTAGCCGAGGCACATCTGCTTGTGATAGAGGACCTGGGTGAGGTTGTGGTTCTCCAGGTCGCTGCGCCCGTTGTAGTATTTCCTGGCGGGATGCTCCTCAATCTCGTTGGCCCCGTCCATTTTGAAGCAGCGCGCGCCGTTCCGCACAAACTTCCGGAAATGATTGAACCAGGCGTCCGGCTCCTTCGGAAACTCGCTGCCCCGGCCTTCACGGAGGGCAACCTGCCGTTCCTCTTCCATCGTCAGATCATCATTGCAACAGGACCAAAGTGAGAGTTTGAAACCCGTCCGGTCCAATCCCCCGATGAAGGTCCCCCCCTTGGAGTCCGGCCCCATCCAATCCGGGACGTAGAACTTGTTGGGGTTCCATTCCGTTTCGTGCGAAAAATCGTAATTTTTTTTCATCCACTGCGGTTCGATCCCGATGATATCGCAAGGAATGCCCTTCTCCCGGAACAGCCGGCTGTCGTTGAGGATCTCGTGCTCGTTTTGCGTGATCTGGCTGACATACGTGAGGCCATAAGCAAACTGCGGCATTAACCGGGGCCTGCCCGTGATTTCAGTGTAGAGCTCGATAAGCTTGGGCAACGAATCCCCGATGAGCAGGTAGAAATCCAGCGGACCGCCCGGTCCCCAGAACAAGGCCCGGTCGGCCTCGTAGCGGCCCAGGTCATAATAGTGGACCCAGGTAGTGTTGACGAAGATGCCCCACCCGCCGGTGCTCAGCAGCAAGGGGATGGGTCCTTCGGTGTGCTCCCAGGCCCCCTGGCCGTGGTATCCGAAATTGCCGTGGTACTGGGTCCAGAGCCGGTAGCCGTGCCCCCGCAACTGGAGGCGCTTGGCAGAGGCCGTGCCCAGCCCGTACAGCCGCTCATCTGCTCGCAGACTGAAGGTCGCCCCGAAGGAGTTGGCCGGCAGGAAGAACTCGTGCATGACATCGGAGTATTCCGCTTTGTCAGGGGCAACGCCGCCAAGGATCTGAACCTGTCCCTCCTTCCGCTTTTCACCGCGAAAATACTCGGCCAAGGAGGCCTGACGCTTTTTGAACGCCTGGAGCTCCGCTTCGCTCCAGCGAGTGCCTTGGGGCAGAATCTGGTCGCAGAGGATTTCTCCTCCGCGACCGCGCAACTGCATCTGGCCGTCCTTTGTGCGCACGGACAACGAACCAGCGGCCGTCTCGAGGGTGGTGCTCCCGCCCTCGGCGCGCGTCGTAAAGTCGCCGGCGGGCCAGTCAGTTCTTACGATCCCATACCGTTCCATCAACGACGGCTCAAACCGTCCATCCGCCGCCAACCGCACCCGAAGGATATTGGGCGTCACCACCTCGACCCGCAGCACATCTCCTTTGGCCAGGGTCACGTCAACAGGCTTGGCATGAAGGATCGCGCAACTTTGAGCGAGGGCAAAAAGGCCAAGGCTCAGCAAACCGAATTTGCTCATCGCGTGAGGGAATCATTGGCGGAAGAGCGGCGCAAGCTCAACCTGCATCGTTTGGGCTACTTATCCTCGGCGAAAACGTCGCGCACCGCTTCCAGGTATCTGAACCCGTTGACCGTGTTGGGCTCCAGGTAGCTACCTTCGGTCCACTCGTTCCAGCAATTGCCGAAGTAGTAGCTGACCACGGTGATCTCGGGAGAGACCACGGGCTCGTCCGCCCGGTCCGCCGGCGGGATGAGTGGCAGGTCCAGCCACGCCACGCCGACGTCGCGATTCATGTGGCTCTTCGCTCCGCCCGGCATTTTCGCTGAACCGTTCCCGTCGTAGAAGATCGCCAACCGCCTGCCGGCTTTGACGACTGAGGGAAGGCCGACGATGTGCTTGGACCATTTGCAGTTGGTGCGGTCGAGCACCACGGCCTTGTGGTCGCTGTTCCAGCGGGTGAGGTCCCGGGTCCAATAGACCCAGATGGCGTCGGTGTACTCCAGACCCCCGCCATGTTGCCACACCCAGACATCTCTTGCCCCCAGGGCATCGCAACTCCCCGGACCCCCGCCGTGACGGAACACAACGCCCTCGTCCCGGGCTTCCAGGCGCCACTTCGCCGCCGGCCGTCCATCCGGGTATGTTGCCGCTTCGGCAGCTCGCTCCACGCGCGACCCGGTTCTCGCGGGAGGGGACGCAACGACAGGCGCGCACGCACCGTCGAAGCCGATGCCTGTGAGCAGACATGCCGCCACGATGCCCCACCTGGTCAGGCCGGACAGAAGCCAAACATTCATAGACCGAGCATGGCCCGCGGCCAATCCCCGCACAACCTCTTTGAACAGACGAAAAGAAAGCGTTCGGGCCCCGGTGCTTCGTTTTCTTCGTGGCCTTCTGTTGAGAATCGGATTGTCCGATTGAGCGACGACGGCATCCTGGCCGCAAATCTGCCAGGCGCGATACTGCGCCTCGGCCATGAGCCGGCCCGAGCGGCAATATTCCCCAACGGGCACACTGGCGACGCGGGCGCCGTGATTGCCCATATAGGGCGCGACCGGAACCCGGTCCACCGGCTGCCGGCGGGCGGCGCAACGAATGCGGTCCAGGGAGGTCATTTGATTTGGGCGTTGTTGAAGGGATGTTTATTGCGAACCCGCCAGTGTCACAAAGACAATCGCGTGCGGCGGAACGGTGCAGTCTGCTTCATTCCCGGCCGCACTTACCGGGAAGTCGGAAACCGCCTCCTCCTTGCTCTGCAAGAGTGGTTTCCCATCCAGTTTGTCATTCGTGATGACGATTCCCCGGGCGCTGGCAGCGTGGAAATTCTCCAGCTTCACGTGGCAGGGCACGGCGCGCGTCCATGAGCCGTTGGCGATGACCAGGTACATCTCGCGCCCGTCCCGGCTCAGAGTGGCCAGCACCGGCGTGAGGGGACCCGCGAATTCTGTCCCCTGCCGGGGTTGGTGGTAAGGCGCGGTGCCGTCCATCCGCAGCACCCACTCGCCCACGTGGCGGTTGAAATAGTGATACAGCCAGTAGAGCAGGAACCGCTGCTCCGGCGCTTGCTGGGAGAGGATGCCAAAGCCCTGGCCGTTCAGAGCGCTGAGCATCTGCCAGCCGCTGGCACCCCGCAGGATGTCCTCGCGCGCGTAGTAGATCAGCCGCACCGCCCGGTGCACCGTCCCGACGATGTTTGCGTTGCGGTCTTCGTAATCGGCCGCCTTCCCGCCAGGGGCGCTGCAAATCATGCCCCATTCGGTGTCATATTGATAGGTTTGGCGGCCGCCATTGTAGGCGCGCAGCAGGGCCCGGATTCTCAAGGCCCGGTCGAGCATCCGGTAGTTCTCGGTCAGGGTGATCTCCTCAAAGCCCAGCTTGTGGACGTCGGCGCCGCAATAATAGTGCGGGGCCACGAAATCATAATGGCCGGCCAGTTGCTTGAGCAGGTAATTGCCCCAGCGCACGTGCTCCGGGTAGATGTCCACGCCCACCTGGGCTTGCGGGTCAACCTTGCGAACGGCGTCGCTCACGGCCTTGAAGTGACTGATAAACGCCTCGACGGTCGGAAACGCCTGGCCTTCGCCCCACAACGACGAGTAAGGCTCGTTGGCAATCTCCCAATGATGAAACCCGTAACCCTGCCGTAGGGCATGGCTGACTCCGCGGGCCCACGTCTCCGGTGGAAGCGCTCGATTGGCGCTTTGCTCCTCGAACTCGAGCACACAACGGTCTTGCCCGACGCCCACACGCCGGCACACCTCGGCGGCTTTATCGATGCTCGATTCGACGCCAAACGGTTCGTCTCCCACCGCGTAAAACCGCGTCATTGGCAGCCGCAGTTCGCGGATGGCCGTTTCCAGCTCCGGTCGGAGCGTATAATCTCCATTCCGGCTATAGGGTTGCCCGGTCCAACCACAGACCCGGTGAAAGGAAACCCCGCCCGCCTCGGCGTTGGCGCTGCGCAGCCGGTTTGTCGGATTGACCGTAAACTCGAGCCGCTCGCCCGGACGCAACCCGTGATCGAGCGCCTCATGGGGAACGGTGTCCGCATTGAGCAAAGCCACCGGGGCGGGGTCGGGCTGCTCGGAGACACGCACGTCATCAATCCACAGGGTCTGCTCCTCGGCCGGTTCGGCTGTCGCGTGGAACGACAGAAGCAGGAACCGGCTTTGGTCGGCGAAGAAGTCGAGGCCCTCCCGAATAGAGCACGTGAACGGCCTCCAATCGCCACCGACCTTGCAGGCGAGCGACCCGGGCGAGGGCGCATCGGCGAAGGGCTGAATGCTCCGGTAAGCCGTCCAGTGGAAGAGGGCCTTTCCGGGCTTATCGGCGCGCGCCCAGAACGACACGGTGTAGATCATTTGCGGCCTTGGCCGAATCGCGCGGCTGGGCGCGGACACGACATAGCCGCCCGTGTTGGCCGGGTGGTGGATGCGGAAGCACCCCTGCCCTTCGTGCGGTTGAGCGGTGTCTCGCGTGTAATTGGCGGGCACTTTGAACTCCTCGGCGCCCCACATCGCCCACCCAGATGGCGGGCTTTGCGGAGAGGGCGTTTCAAAGTCATCGAAGAATACCACATTGGTCTCTTCCCCCCAGGAAGCCCATGCAAATACCACAGAGAATAGGAGGATCAGCAACTTCATATTTTGTAGTCCGAACACCCTAATTGGTCGGGCCCGCATTTGAACAGAAGGAAAAAGAGCGCACGAGGATGGGGTGGTTAGGGCCGAGAATCGGGCGTGGAGCAGAATTGCACCATCGGCAGGGAGGTAGAGAGGAGAGTTGTTGACGCAGAAGGAGTTGCCAACATTGCACTCGCGTAGGTGAGGCAGAGATTGTGCATGAAGCGGCGGAGGGCGGCGGGCGCAGGATGGAGTGCCGGGGCCGGAGTCCAGATTCCGTAGTCCGGAGTGCAAGGTCGGGCGCCTGGACAAAGGTGGGCGGAGGACTGAGGTTCGGGAGGCCGGAGGGCCGGGCGTTGGGGCTGGGGCGGCGGGGTCCCGCGAGGGTGCATGGCATCAAAAGAATAACGCTCTCAGGGACCGGCACGCTCCACGGCTGCTCGCCTGACGCGGGCCCGAGCGTCGGAAGATAGTCCAGCGAGGCATCCTCGGAGGTTTTCAGGCAACGGGACCAGAGACGAGAAGGCACGCAGCGTTCTGGCAACCTCGGAACGCACCTCAGGCCTGGGGCAGGCAACTAACTGCTCCAAGAGCGCGCCGATGCCTCTAAGGAGGGACGTAACGACGGACGGATCGGGACTCGCCCAACTCATTCCGGCCTCCGACTCACTCCGAAGTGCAAGGTGGATCCCTTGAAGCCCCCACGCGATCCAGGTAAAGCTGGCCGGATTCAGACGGTATCGTTGCCAGGAGGAGCGCAGCATGGCTCCGCAGGCGTCCAGCAGAGCCTGGCGACGCACCAGCTTCCCTATATCCGCTTCTGGGCCGGACACGTTCGGACCATGGATCGAGGATGCGAGCGCCAGGGTCAGGCGGGTGAGGTTAGGGCCAGCGGCAACGTCGGATTTGATGGAGCAGTCCAGGACCCAGCGCGAGAGCGCGTCATCAAACTGTGCGCCTAGCCGGCCTCTCAGTTGATACGCGACGGCTGACAGGGCGTCTTCAACTGCGCCCTGGTCATTTCGCTGGATATTCACCACAGAGAGCGGGCCGCCTGGGGGAAAGCAGTCAGCATCCCGCCACAGTGGCATGACGCCTAGCCAGCCAACGAAGGCTTCGTGGGTCTCGTTCTGCGAACACTCGGGGTCCCCTCGCGACGAGCGTCTGTAAGAGATAGAGGAGGCAGGGAACTCCTGACTTATCGGTGCCCGGGTTTCCAATCGTCTGTAGAACCAATGCCAGGCATTCTGAATCCTCCTCGCTCCAGTCCAGGAAGGCATAAGCCTCTAGGTCAATTTGGGGCGGATACTGCGGCACTCCGCCAGGAGATATTCTCTTTACAAAATCGCCGAGGGAACCGAGCATCTGCTCCCTTGCGGCTCGCTCCTCCTCAGGGGCTGCTCCGTTACCCAAGGGTTTCGCTTTGAGACGCCACTTTTGCACGGGGGTTTCCGCAACCCTCAGAAGATCCGGCACGAGTTCGTCCGCGAGATCCTTGCGGCGTTCGCAGGCTGTGCGCAGGATTCTGAACCTGTACCCCCGCGACACTGGGTCCCCAAGTCTTGCCTGGAGCATCGCCCTGCCTGCGGCTTTCGCCACTTCAACGGGAGCGTGGAGGAGGTACTGGACAAAGAATCCACGGCGGTCAGTTTGCCACTTAAGAGGGTTGCGCGCCTCCTGGTGCAGAATGGGAGCAAATCTCTCCCAGACAGGGCTGCCTGCCCCAACGAAAGGGAAGATCTGCCCCCAGAATTCAAACGGAAGCAGCATGCCTCCACCGGACTTGCCTGGGCTGTTCCAGCCCTCTTCGAGAAAACGGCGGCACCATGTAACCACTTCAAGCCACATATCCTCTGGAATAGCGTCGGAGAGGTCACTCAGGAGACTGATGGCATGGTATGCCTGCCTGGGGTAGCAGAAGAGAGTGCATCGAAGCAATCCCCCTCTTTGACCATCGCTTGCGAATTCAAGTGCGTCGAGGCCGCCTTGAACCAATTTTCGCTCTCGCTCGTAGGACATTGAGAGGACAGCTAGCAACAGCCCGTTGCTCGCAGGGCCAAGCTGGGTCGGTTCCCATTGAGCCAATTCAAGGCCTGCCTTGGACTGAGCCTTGACGGCATCGAACCACATGCCAAAATCCCACTGCCGCAAAGCAGAGAGCTCGCACAACATTGCTAAGCGGAACACCTTGAAACGCTCGGTACGCTTGCCCGACTTCATTCCTTTGGAAAATGGCACCCAGGGTTTCTGAGAGAAACTGCTCTCGGGTCTCATCGAATCGGAGAAGAGGGCTGTCGAACAGTCTCCGACGCGTCAGACTGACAGCCTGGGGATCTTGGTCGTCGCCGTGGAAGAAGTTGAACCGCTGCAAATCAAGCAATTGTCGAACCAGAACGGGGTCGTCGGAGACAAAAGGCAACCGCCGCGTCACGGCGGCCTCCACGCCGGGCCTGTTTCCGTGGAGTGTATGGATCCAGATCTCCGCTTCGGGAAAGTCCGCTGCCCACTTCTCGGCGTCCTCCAGGGCCACGGAGGGGTAAAGTGAACCTGGTATCGTCAATGCTGATTGGAGTCTGAGGCGTCGCTCGAGGCGGGCTAATAGTTGCTTGCACTTCCCTGGTATATTGGCGGCCGCTGCCCACGCATGGATGACCTTCCCCCAGGAGTCGCCTTGAGGATCACGGAACCAAACGAGCTCGGCCAAGTGCTCGGCCAACGCCAAATCCTCGGGTGCGCCACTAGCCTCCATCCAATCACAGTATGGAGCCTGGAGGAACGACAGGTCTTCCGGATCCGACCAAAGGGGCTCCTTGACGAGCCTGCTATAGATCCTCAGCAGGTTCAGAAGTTTCCCCTCCACCTCATTTTTCCGGGGAGCACGGCTGAGGAATTCAGCGATGTCATTGTCCAGCAGATAACCGTTGATGAGCCAGTAGTGGGAGAAGATGAACGCCCATTTGAGATCTGGCAAGAAGAGGTGGCACTTGTTGCTTTTCAGGAGCTTGGTCGCCTCGTCCAGCGCAAGGATCGAGAGGTGGCTCGCGAGGAGCCCATCCCCCTCGTTGTGGGCCGTGCGACACCGTTCTCGAAGATAGTCGAAAGCCGCCTTTTGTTGGGCTGCTGGGGTTCCCTCGCGAAACGCGGCCGAAGTGTTGTTTTTGCTCATGGTTGATCAGGGGCCGGTCATGGCCCGGAAAGCGAGTTCGTCTGGAGATCTTCTTTCATGGCTTCCGCGTGTCGCTTGGAAGTTCGTTAGATCCACGGGCTCGAATCCCTGGAGGCGCAATCGGTCGATGGTTTCCTCTGCGACCCTTCGCTCGTCCAAAGTTGCTTCCGGCATAAATGAGGAGAGGAGGTGGAAGACGAGGGCGGACTGAGTTCCAAGCCCTTCAATGTCATTCCAGTCACCGAGGCTGATAGCCTCAACCGTGGGAATCCCAGTCGGAGGATCAAATATTATCGGTGCCAAAAGCCCAGCGTTAACCTGCTCTAAGGCAGCGCTATAAAGGAGGGCCAGGCGGTAGTGATTTCGTAGCGCGGCGTAAACCGGCGTCAGCTGGGACGCCGTCCCCGGTGGCCGCGTAAGTCGAACGCGGATCACTCCACCCTCCACGATGACGCGGTTTGCCGTGAGTCCATGCCGAATCCAATGCGCTTTGTTCAGAAGCGTTCCTTGGCGGTGCTCCACGAGGGTCCTTGTGTCGCAACGGTTCGAGTCCTCATCCATCAGGTCGGCCACGGCGACAATCGCTGCCAGTGCTGAGTCCCTGTCTGGGAGCGAGTTGAAGTCGGCCTGCCAGGGCCATGAACCGTGCGCCTTCGCGACAGGAATGGAGCGCAGAAGCAATGAGCCTGGTTCAAAGAATGCAGGGTACGAGCTCCGGAAAAGGCGCGAAACGAGTCCCCTTGTGCGAGCAATGTGAGTCCTCCTGACCCAATTCGCAATCTCCCTGTATCCCTTTGTCCATCGCGGATCTGCTGGGTCCTCTAAATCCTCAGTCCTTTGTGACAGCATTCCAATGTCGTGGAGCAGAGTCGCCAGTAGAAGCACCGCGCATTCGCTGTTTGCCAAGTCCTCCACAACGGTGGGGGGCGCACCCCTTCCGGGCGGTGGGGTCCATCGGCATATCCTATCAACCAGGCTGCACAGGTGCGCCAAGCCATGGTCGGTGAACTCGGGCAGGTGGCAGCTCACTGTCAATCTATGAACCGCACCGATGATGTCCCGGACGAGGACAGCAAATTCTGGCGGCGTGTCCTCCGAGAGGGCAGCCCGGCAGAGGCTGCTGTCGAAGATGAAGTCGGCAGCGTTGCGGAGGGATATTTCTGGGTCAGGTAGCACTCTCATATTGGTTGCAAGCTAGGCGCCGTTGTGCGTCGAGTCGTTTCCGTCAGCGAAGAATTGCCCTCTCCGCCCTGAATGCAAGGAAAAAGTCATGTTCGCTAGCCTAGCGGCCACCGAACGCAGCGCACTTTTTGACGCTCGCTCAGGACTCCAGGTTCTTCCCGTCCGCGCTCCGGAGCGCCATCACGCTGGATTGGGTGAGTTTCATCGTGGGACGGGTCCAGGCCTGGCGGCGGGCGAGCGGCGTTGGCCGGAGATTGGGTTGCGGGGAAGCAGAGGTTCGGCCATTTTCATCGGACTCAGATCGAGCGCGTGGTTGGCTCGAGGCTTCACAGGCGTGAAGAAAACAGTACTTATTACGGGCGTGTCCTCCGGCATCGGCCGGGCGGTGGCGAGGTGTTTTGCTGAGCGGGGGTGGAGGGCCGTGGCCAAGCGAACCGCCGCTTGCCGCGTCCGCCAGCGCCAAGAGCCGTTCCCAGATCGAAATGTTACGGGTAAGTAACGCCTCATGCTACGGGGCAGATTTCAAGAATCCTTTGACTTTATCGGTAATGTTACGGTGTAGCGGCTGTAACGCCCCCGGGGACCCTATCCCCCTCCTCCCACACCCAGCCCCGCCTCGACCCCCGTGGCGCCAAGACCCAATACCCTGAACTCGTGGCCGGTGCTCTGCGGGTTCTTTTCGGGCAGCAGTTCAATTCTCACCTTGTGCTCGCCGGGGCCCAGGTCCCGCGCCAGGACCGTGGTTTGGCGGTAGCCGCCCCAGGTCTGGTCAAAACGTGTTCTCGGCCCAGATGGCTTTGATGGTCTCTTCCTGGTTGAAGCCCTCCGGCGTCGCTGGGCTGCGGGTGTTGGCCCAGTACCACCACTGGTTGCCGACAGGTGCGTGCAGGGTGCGGCTGCCGGGCATCTCAAGCCAGGCGTTCGGGTCGTGCTCACGCAACCACTTCCACGCATAGCGCAGCCACTCGTTCCGATACGGCTCCGGCTGATGCGCGAACCAACTGATCTGACGGAACAGCCACTCGGGCACCGGGAGCTTGCCGACGCTCGTGGTGACGATTTCGAAACAGGCGGCCTGCAGGACCATGTCCGGGTCCGCCTGGTGCGCCTGGCGGGCGATGGGCTTCGCGGTCTCGAGCAGCGCCGGGAGAGCGTCTTCGCCACCTCAGCGGTAGATGGCGCGTCCGACAAACTTGGCCCCGGTGTTGGTCAGGAACCGGAGATTATCCGCGATGCTGCCCTTGCCGTGGAGGAAGTCGGTGAACGTGACGGCGCGCGAAAGATAATTGTCCAGCACCTCGCGAGAAATCTTGCCGTCGAAGCGGCAATCGCGTTCCGCTGCGCCCGAGGTCAGAGCGAGCGCCAGCATCAAACCCGACAAAGTGACTGCTGTCATACGCATGGCGGTCAGCATGGCATAACCGATCATGGCGGGCAGCAGGCTCAGGCGGAACTTGGGGTAAAGAAGGCTCATTTCACATTCGGAGCCCCAATTTCCTGAACTTCTTCAACGCCTCGGCATTACCCCGGGCATCATCGACCGGGTTGTGCGTGTGCCGGGTGACCCGATACTTCTTCCATTCGGTCGCTTTGGAGGCGTCTTTCATCAGGCCGGCATACAGGTCTCCGATGCGCCTGCCCGAGAAGCCGAAAGGATTTCGGCCAAGGAACCGATGGAAGTAGTAGTTGATGAACTGCCAGTCGAAGGCCAGGTTGTCGGAAACAAAGACCGGCCGTCCCCTGGAATGCTGGTCCAGCCAGGCGGCGAAGCTCTCCATGACCGCTTTCGGGTCGTCGAATGCCAAGTGCTGCTCTCGGGAGAAGCCGCTCACGGCCAGGGCCTCCGGGAGGAAGCGGTCCGCAATCGGACGCGTCTGGCCGTAAAAGGAGTGGTCCAGGGCCTCATCGAAGAGCACCGCCCCAAAGCACACCATGGAGAACTCCGCCGGAATCGGCCCATCCGCCTCGACATCCACGATGACAAAACCCATAGCTCCTCGGGCTCTTGGCCCAGTTCCACAGTCGGGATCACCCTTCCTTCCGCTCCTTGCGCTGCAAGTCGCGCAAAGGCCGATAGCCAAGGAGGATGATCTTCCGCTCGGCGACCAGTTTCTTCATCTCCTCATCGCAGGTGAAAAGCTCGAACTCCTGCAACCGGGTCGGCCACGAGCCGGTGATGGCTTTCAATTCTTCGGTGGGCAAGGCCGGCGACCGGCCTAACAGCCGGCCGGGCGAGCGACATCCGTGGATCGCCGTGCTCAATGGATCATGAGTGCCGTGTCCAGGTCCAAGGCCCACGGTGGGAGCCAGCCGGCGATGTTGCTGAGCGGCAGGACTAATTACAGATGGAGGCATGCCTCCTCACGGATTCGCGGCACCTGCCTTCAACGTGTCAACGACGGTGATCCCTTCAATCTTCGTGTCCTTTCTGCCAGACAGGACGAGGCCTTGCTCCCGCAGGATGGTCTCGAAGACGTGCAGGCGAGGATCGCCCCCGGTCTTCGTTGTGATTCGCTTGGCGGCCCTGTCATAGCTGAACTGGCTCCACGGCTGGCCGTCGCGCAGGACCTTCTTCGGCTCGGCGGCCAGCCATGCCAGCCAACACACCCACGCATGCCAACATGCAGCGTGCGACCAAAAACACGTGTTCTCGCGAATTCATTCTCGTTCTATTGGGTGCCCTCTATACTGTTTATCCGTCTCTCCGCCTCCGTCCCCGGCTTCTTGGCCGCCTCCACCGGATCCGTCCCGTGCACATATCTGTACCCTGCCGGAATCCTGCACAGATTCGCATCATTCAACGCCCCCGGCGGATTCGCCGGATCAAAAGGCGGCCACGGCAGGTTCCCGAACCACAAGGGCTTGCTCGATCGGAAATAGCTGTTCGGAATCGCATGATCGGAAATCGCCGCGTCCCACGCAATGGAATGGCCCAGGTAATCTTTGACCCAGCATCCCCATGCCTGGTCGAACTCGATGCCGGCCCATGAGATGGAATTGCAGTCTATGGTCAGGTCTTCCACGCCCGTATTTGTGAGAGGAGGAATTCCGTATTGGACAAGCTCAGGCGACTGGGCGAAATCAATGGGCAGGGGCGGCATGACTGTTACGCTGGTTGCTGTTTTTGCTGTGACCCTGAACATGGCGCTCATCAGCTTGTTGTTGTTGGTGGGAGCGCTGTTGCAAATGACATACGGTAAATCGTTCTGCTGGATTCTCACCAGTTTGCCCACGGCGATGGAAGTGGCGTCGGCCACGGTGAGGACCGTGCTGCCTTTAGTCGCTCCTGCGGTGATAGCGAGTCCCGCGGTTGGCCGCGGCCAGTCTGCCGTGCCGAGCAGGAGAACCTGTGTGTTGGAGGCTGCTTTGAGGATCGTTTTCCCCATGCCCGCGCCCCGGATGGTTATGTTGCCCGCAGAGGCGCGGTAAACGCGGCTGTCAAGCCTGTACGTCCCGACAGGTATCATCACAACCTGACCCGAAGGGCAGGCGTCAATCGCGGCGCTGAGTGCTGCGGAGGCGTCTGCTGAGCCTGTTCCATAGACAGCGGCATCAACTGTGGAACCGATTACTGTGCGATTGGGAATCCCGCCCGGAACACCCACGTTTACGCCGGGCGTCCAATCGCAGATCCGGTTGGGGGGGATGATTTCGGAAGAAACCGGGCCGGAGGTGAGCAGCATGAGTAGCAATACGGTCCGTGTCAGGATCTTCATCACATCCTCCGCGGCAGGTCTTCGAGCATCGGCGCGGCCGGGGCGTTGTTCTTGCTATAAATCGGCACCCGCGACGGGGCCGCCGGGCCCGGGGCGCTCTGCGCCCACGTCCCGCCTGTGCACGCCGCACACACAATCGCCAACGTTCCCATGCCGATCCAAGTTCGCATGTTCCGTTTTCTCATGGGGTCGATCTGATCCCCGCGTCGCCGAAAATGTCAAGAGCCGCGATCTGCGCCTCCCCAGCTAATGTCATGTCCTCAGGGTCCGGGGCGGTGGGGCCTCGCTCCCGGAGGCCCGCCCCCATTCAGAGAGGGACCTCCGCCCCATCTCTAACGACTTGGAAAGCGGCTCTGAACCTGTTGTGGAAGCGGGCTTTGTATTTCTGAACGTCCGTGCCGGTCAGCGGGCTGCGGGAGCACGCGACAAGACATCGCTTGGGGAACTGCTTGCAGTCAATCAACAGTTTGTTAATTGTGGCCTCCAACTGATCAACGGCGTGGAGAATATCCGAACCCTTCAACTCCACATAAATCTCCTCCCGCGAGGTGGCGTCATCCAGACGGACGAGCCAATCGCAGCGGCGTCCTTCGGTGATCACGCAATCGTCCACTTCGACGCGCTCCACCCCCCGCAGTTGTGGGTTCAGAAGATAAAGCGTGGAGGTTCTCCTGCCCGTGAGCGCAATCTTCTTGCGCCGCAGGAAAGTGCTGCACTCGCGGCCATCAGGGCTTTTCATCAGCCTCCGAGAGGAGTTTGTCGAACTCGATGGCGATGTCGGCCGAGACCTGGTCGATCATGGCAGCATCGATCAGTTCGGTTTCCGGGTCCATAATGGACGTGGCAGAGCCGCCCTCGAGCGCATAGAACGAGACTTCGTCAGGATCGAACCAGCTTGGAACGATCTTCGAAAGCTCGAAAGCCTTGGCTGGCCTAGGCTTCGTTCCGGGGCGCCGTCTGTAAAGTTTTCCCGCCTGGAGTAGGTTGTTGATGGAGGTCAGTATATACGGGCTGTGAGTCGTTACGACGAGGTTCATCTCGTGCCTCCTGCGGCGAAACACGTGGCCCAGCAGTTCGACGACTTGCTTTTGGGCTGAGGGGAACAATTGCGCCTCAGGCCTCTTCGATGTACAGGGCACGGCCGCGCCCGTGAAGCCGCGAGAGGATGCGTGCGAGGACCAGGAGAAGCGGCAAAACTTCCTGTTGGCCCGAGGATGCTTGGCTCACCCACACTCGGCGGCCATCATCATGCTGGAGGAAGTACTGCTTTTCCTTCTCGTCAAAGCCCAACTCCGCGTGAAGGATGCTCTTCATGAGGAGGCCAAACCCTCCGAAGCGCCTCGCGCCCGGGGAGGCGGGGTCAAAAAGATGATCCTCTTGCAGAAGTCCTCTGGTTTGCTCGAGGTGAGCACCGAAGGCCACCATAAAAGGGTCCAGGCCTGCACCGGATTGCAGGCCGGTGAAGACGTTAGCGACAAATTGCGAGAAGAACGCACGCCCTGCGGGTATGAAAACGTGCTGGTAGATGGGCCATCGATCCAAGACCTTTTTGGCTCCCGCGTCGTATTCGCTCAGCAATTTCTCCTGGGCGTCGCTAATGGCTAATTCGGAGGCCTCACCCAAGGCGCCGCGGTACTCCCTCCACTTTTCCGCCAAGCTCCCGAATGCAGACGGATAAAAGGCGCTCCATTCCAACCTCCTGGAGCTCGGTTTGTCCTGGTCAGGAGCAGACTCCACACTTACGTGCTCGCTCCCGCTGGTGTAAGTCAGGTGGAAGTCCGAGGCCCCGGCGCTTACGCCCACGGGGAAAAAACTGTTGAATCGCGCCATGCAGTCGTCCTTGTAGTGGGCACTGCCCGGCCCGAACCTTATGGCCGCATCCGGCAACCGAGAGGCGATCCCCCGGAAAAAGTAGAGCAGCTTGGCGATGATGCTCTTGCCGGAGGCATGAGGGCCGATAAAGCCGGTCACTTGGCTTACTGCGATATCGACTTCCCTCAGCCCCGCAAAATTGTTGATCCGAATTCTTTCCATGCTCGCTCTAATACGGGTTGTGCGTAACTTACCCGAATCTAGTCAAGCCGCTCGCGATGCGCAACTCGCATTTGACGCTGAGGGGCCGCACAGGTGAAGGTGGGGAAAAAATCAGCCGAAGCTGGAAAAGAACCTGAATTCGGCATTTGTTCGAATTGCACTTCTTTCTGCTCAGGATCGCTGCTAAAAACCTCGCGTGAAATACGATTTGACTTCCACATTCGCCAGTTCAACGGCGTGCTGCTTGTTGGCCGTCCGGCTTCCGTTTGCGGCGTTTGGGGGAAATTTGCTCGCCTCGGGAGAACAGGGGCTGGCGCACTCCGCCGAGGAGGCAGTGCTGCCGGGGACAACGGGGCCACGGTTGTTCCCCTTCGTGCTGCCCTGGGACGATGCAACGCCGAGCGTGGCCAACCTGAGCGGCTTGTTGCACAAGCCTGCGGGCAAGTTCGGCCACATTCGCGCCGGAGACGATGGGCACTTATACGCCGGTAAGGACCGCATTCGCTTCTTTGGCGTGGACCTGGCGTTCAGCGCCAATTTCCCTCGCAAGGACGATGCCGGGAAGCTCGCGGCGCGCATGGCCAAGTTCGGCATCAACATTGTCTAGTTGGCGTGGGACCTGAGCCGGAAGGAGCGGGGAGTCGTTACCCTGAACGCCCCTCGGAGCAAAGCCGTCATCGGCTACGGCGCCGGCAGGCGGTTCGACCTGGGCGGGGTGGTTATCGAGCCGGGGCCAACCTTGCAGGATGGATGGAGTGCGATCACGGTGACGGTGATGGAGGACGACGCGAACGCCCTGCCTTCCCGCTGGCTGATCACTGCGACGGGCTACGTCGAGAACACAAGGATGGGGTGGAAGAACCCGGAGAAGACCAGCGTTGGGAAGGATTGGGGCGAGGCCCCGTCGCTTGTCGAAGGGATCCCCGCCCGAATCACCCTGCCGTTGCCTGCCCATCGCGTGGAGGCGTGGGCGCTGGACGAACGCGGGCGGCGCAAGACACCACTACCCGTGCAGGCGGACGCCCACGGCAACGCAGCCTTCTCCATCGGGCCGCAGAGCAGAACGCTTTGGTACGAGATCACAGCGCCTCGATAAACCCTCGGATTGGCGAATTTGATGGACTTCCCGGACGTGGCGAGGCTTCCACTCTGGCAATGGCGGATTCGAGCAGGCGTACGTAAGCGCAGTCCTCGCGGTCGTCGTAAAAGTAGATATAGGCGCGCTGGACGTCGCGCCCCGCGAAGGCAAGAAAGGAGCGGACCAGATACTGCGCCTGCTGGAGGTCGGTGACGCCCTGCCAGTCCAGGTTCAGGAACCAGCCACCGCGCCGCTTCATGGCCTCCGGCGTGCAGGCGTCATAGCCAAACTCGGTGACCCAAATCTCCTTGCGGGGGGCGCGGGCGTCGCGTCAGGCAATCGCCTCGTCCACGACTTTAAGGTAGGCAATGGCCGGGTCTTCCGGGAAGCTGCGGTTCCAAGGACTTTCGGAGGTGTTTCTTCGCTCGACGGAAGCGTAGGTGTGCAGATTGATGACGTCGTATAGAGGCAGGACGTCCTTTTCCGCGTAGAGGTCGCGCAGGTCCTGAGAGTAATCGTCTCCCGGACGCGCTTGAACGGCAGGTCGTGGCTTCGTCCAGTGATGTACAGGCAGACGCTGTGGTAATTCTCGAACCGGAAGTTCTCGAAATGGTCAAGCAGGTTCCCCTTGCAGCCGGGCGAGCGCCTGTCTTCATCTCAGACGCTCGGCGCAAAGGATTCATTAGGGGCTCGCAGGAACTCGCCGACTATCGTCCGTTGGGCATTTTCATTGGTTGGGAAGTCCCCGGGATTTTTGACGTGGACCTCCAGATACGGAACCTGAGCCTGAAGGCCCTGCCGAAGCCCTAACCATTCAGTTTTGCGCCCCGCGGTGCCTTGAGACGGGGCTTGCCCCGGATCGGAAAAGCAGGAGAATGACCGGCGATGAAGCGCCCGAGCGGAACGATCCTCCCTCCCCGGCTGAGTGGGAAAAAGCAGTTGTTTCTCAGCTCGGTTGTCGCAATGTCCATATTTGGTTTGGCGGAGGCTCAGAATCCCTGGGGTGGCGCCACTGCCGCGCCGCTGGGCGAAGAGGCGCGGGCAGGGTCGGTGCAGCCGCCTGACGGTGAACGGGCGCTCGCCTCTGGCTCGGTTGCGCCGTCCGCCTTACCGACGGCCGAACTCATCGAATCACGGAAGATTTGGGACGCCGCGCCGCACAATGCCTTCACGGACTTGCTCCGATACCGCGGGGAATGGTTCTGTGTCTTCCGCGAAGGCAGCGGACACATTCCCGGAACCAACGGCGCCATCCGCGTATTGCGCAGCGCCGACGGCGGAACCTGGGAGAGCGCCTCCCTGGTGCGGGAGCCCGGCGTCGACTTGCGCGATCCGAAAATCTCCGTGAGGCCCGACAACCGGCTGATGCTGCTAATGGGCGGCTCGACCTACGCGGGCGAAGAAGGACCCCAGGACCGCTCCTTTGTCGGCGCGCGGACCCGGGTGTCGTTTTCCGCAGATGGCCGGGCGTGGACAGCCCCCGTGCCCGTTTCCGTAGAAGGCGAATGGCTCTGGCGCGTGACCTGGCACAAGGGCGCGGGCTATGGCTTTGGCTACACCTTCCTGGTTCCAGCCCAGGATGCCTCGCTCACGCTGTGGCGCACGACCGATGGAGTAAACTACGAACGCGTGGCTACACCGCCCGTGCCGCCGGGCTGCTGGCCGGACGAGACGACGCTTCGATTCCTGGCTGACGACACGATGGTCGCCTTGGCGCGGGGCGAGCAGTCCGACCATCATGCGTTCGTGGGCACCAGCCGGCCGCCCTACACCGCTTGGCGATGGGCAGATACCGGCCACGCCGCCCAAGGCCCCAACTTCTTGGTGCTGCCGAATGGCGCGATGTTCTACGCTGGACGCGACTATCCGGCCGGGGCCAGGACGGTCTGCGGCCTGCTCACCGCTACCAACGCCACCCCCCTGCTGACGCTGCCGAGCGGCGGGGATACAAGCTACCCCGGCTTGGCTTGGCAGGACAGCCAGTTGTGGATGAGTTACTACGCCTCGCACGAGGGCAAGGCTTCGATCTACCTCGCGCGAATCCGTTGTCGGCCCGCCGAATAGTGTTCGACCCAAGGGCAACTTCACCGATGGGCGGTCATTGAACTGCGGTTTGCTTTCTTGCTTTCAGCAGGAGTAGGCGCGATAAAGTCGAGCCATGAAGCTGCTCGGCTCGTTCATCTGCTTGCTTTGTCGCATCCTCCTGCCCTGCTTTCTCCTGACAAGCTTTCTGGTGTCGCCCGCCTTGCGCGCGGACGCCGACTCGCTGGAGACAGCCAGCCAGATGACCGCCCGGCGGCTGACCTATTTTTCGCTCATCCACGACCAGTACCTGGTGGACTTGCTCACAGAAGGGGACGTGGAGCAGGGAAGACTGGGCGATTACAAGGTGCTCTATGTGGCCGACCCGTGTGTGTCCGCCGCGGCCTGCGCTGCGATTCGCCGCTGGGTTGCCGACGGGGGCTGGCTCTATGGCTCGTGCGCGGCGGCCAGTCGGGATGAGTTTGGCGAGGAACAGGCCGGGTTGGCCGACGTGTTTGGCCTCTCGCCACGAGTGGAAGCACAGGTGCAGCCTGGCCGTTTTGATCTGCGCGGAGGGTTGAACGATTTACCCTGGTTGGATCAGGTCACGTTGGCCCCGGATCGGGAAGCGTTCGGCGCCCTTGGCCTCAAGGTGAAGGTCAGCCAGGCCGGGGCCAAGGCGACAGGCACTTTCAATGATGGCACACCGGCCGTGCTGACGAACCGATGCGGGAAAGGCGCTGCGGTGTATGCGGCGACTTGCCCAGCGCTGTCCTACGCCAAGGATGCGCATTTCCTGCTCGACGGCTTGCAGGAGAAATGGCCGGCCCGCCAGCGCCGGTTCATCAATACCGCCGCCCGCGCGAGCGGGGCGCCGCGGTTGGTCGAGTTATCGCATCCCGTGGTAGAGTCGGGCGTGTTCGAATCGCCCCAGGGAGAGGCCTTGGTGCTGGCCAACTTCACTTACCAGAGGATTTCGCGCCTGGGCATTGGGCTGCCCGTTAAAAAGGCACCGCAAAAGGTGCGGTCCTTGGAGAAGGGACCGCTGGAGTTCACGATCGAGGCAGCGCCATCGAACGTTGCCGCCGAGGGCTATGGCAGCGTAGTCCGGTGCGCAGTCGAACTTGGGGGGAATGACGTAGTGTTGTTCGAGTAACGTGCGACAGCAGCAGCGGATTCCCCTTGAACTCCCTCTTAAACCGTGATTGAGACTGTCGAGGAAAATTTTCCTCGAAGGCAACTGCCGTTTCTGGGACCCTGCTCATCACACTCAACCAGCCCGGACAAATGCGAGCGACCAGCAGAGAATCACGCAATACAGAGACCTTCTGGAAAAAGCTGGCTGCTGGCGCGATCGGCCTGCTAGGGGCGGCGCTCATCCTGGCACCGTGCAGCCCTGCGCAGGGAGGCGAGGCGCGCGAGAAGCTCGTTGGAATGTACGTGCATCAGCACTGGCCCTATCACCATCCCTACGCCGCGCGCACCTGGACGCTCGGGGACTGGCGCGGTTATGCCGACGGGCTCCGGCGGCTTGGCTACAATGCCGTGCTCATCTGGCCGGTCATCGAGACCATGCCCGAACCGCCGACGGCCAGCGACCGCGCCCATCTTCGCAAGATCGCGCGGGTCATTGACATGCTGCACAGCCAGTTCGGCATGCGCGCTTGCATCGCTCTTTGCCCGAATGTGATTGCCAAAGATGAGGCCGCCGCGAAGGTCTCCTTTCAGGAACGGCACTTCTTCTACTGCGACACCCGCGTGGACCCGGGCGACCCGGCCGCGATGGAGCGCCTACTCGAGCGGAGGGGCAGGCTGCTGGCCCCGCTCAAGAACATGGACGGTGTGGCGATTATTGACAGCGACCCGGGCGGCTACCCCGGCTCCAGCAACGAGCAATTCGTGAACCTGCTGATGGCGCATCGCAAGCTGCTGGACCGCCTGCGGCCGGGGATCGAACTGTACTACTGGATGCACGTCGGCTGGCTGGGCTACGGCCGCTTTTACGAAACGGGCAAGCTGTCCTTTTCCACCGAAGCCGAACAGACGGACGTGCTGATGCGGTTGAAAGCCCTGAACCCGGAGCCTTGGGGCATCGCCAACGGCCTGGAATTTGCAAAGAAAGCAGGGATTGCGGAGCGGGTCGTCAGCTTCAACTATGGCCGGATCGAAGGCGAGCCCTCTTTTCCCATGTCCAACTTTGGTGGGAAGACCGCCTACGAGGGTGGAGCGCAGCCGGGGCCGCGCGGCGTGATGGGCAATGCCCAGACCCACTGCATCCAGCTTCCCAATACCTTTGCTTTTGCCCGGGGCGCCGCTGGAAAGCCGGTCACCGAGGCCAGCTACGTTGCCTTCGCCGAAGACCTGATTCCCGGGCTGGGTGAAGCCATCGTGCGCGCCTGGAAGGCCCTGGCCGGCAGCGACCCGGCGGCAATGCGCGCGTGCGGCGCCGAGTTGGCCCGACTCCCGGCGCGGCGGCTCAAGCCCGGCCCTCTCAAGGGCCTGCTCTTTGGCAACCCGCGCCGTTTCATCAACGACCTGGCCATGATGCTGCGCGTGCGCGCGGGATTCGAATCGTTGCGCGCGGCGGTCGAGCGCGGCGCCCCGGCCACTGAACCGCTGGGACAATTCGTTGCGGCGGCAAAAGCATGGCAGCATCAGCACGGGTACGAGAACACCTGGTGGTGGCCAAACCTGGACGAAGTGCTGCGAAAGTTGAACGCCCCTGAGGTCAATGCCGTGCTGGACACCCGATTCGATCCCTTCGCCCCGCCCAAGCCCCTGCCGGGCGAGACGCCCTTCCAATACGTTGCCCGCAAGCTTGCCGGAGAGGAATCCAACACGCTGCGGTTGCTCCAGGGATTGGAGGCCGCCTGCAAAAGAATGGCATCAGGAGCAACTCAGCCATGAGTGGGGCGAATGCATGAAACAGCCGATCCCTTCTTTCATTCCGATCCGAGCGGCCGTGCTGCGCGAGCCAGGCGCACCGCTGAAGATCGAGCGCTTGGAAATGGAAGGCCCGCGCGAGGATGAGTTGCTGGTGCGCATCGTGGCCAGCGGGATCTGCCACACCGACATTGATTTCTTGGGGGGTTCCGGCCCGGTCGTGCTGGGGCATGAGGGCTCCGGCGTCGTGGAGCGAGTCGGCAGAAAGGTGAACGGATTCAGGCCCGGCGACTACGTGGTGCTCTCCTATCAATCTTGCGGCCAGTGCAGACCTTGCCGGCACGGGCGCCCGGCCGGCTGCGAGCGGTTTTGGGAAGCCAACTTCGGTTTCGCCCGTCTCGACGGGACCAACGCCCTGCAAGGCGGCGTGCGCGGTCACTTTTTCGGCCAGTCCTCGTTTGCCACACACACCCTGGCAACGGTGCGCAATGTAGTCAAAGTGCCCCGAACGCTTCCGCTGAGACTGTTGGCGCCCTTGGGTTGCGGCCTGCAGACCGGGGCCGGCACGGTGATGAACTCGCTGAGAGTGCGGGCCGGAGCCAGCATCGCCGTTTTTGGCGTCGGCTCGGTCGGCCTGGCCGCGGTGATGGCCGCGCGCATTGTCAGGGCCAAGACCATTATCGCGGTGGACATCCATAGTCGCCGGTTGAAACTTGCCCGGGAATTGGGTGCGACTCACTCCATCAACAACCGTCGGGGCAGCCTTGGCCCGAGGATTGCGGCAATTACAGGCGGCGGTGTGGATTACGTGGTGGAGAGCACCGCCGACAGCGCCATGGAGCGGCTTGCAGTTGAACTGCTGAATCCAGGTGGAAAGGCGGCCTGGCTGAGCGGGGCAAGAGCACCGGCTAGGCTCCCGGACGGTCGCGAAGTCCTGAGCGTCATTCAGGGCGATGCTGTGCCCCAGAAGTTCATTCCGAGACTCATCAGGCTGTTCCGGAGTGGGCGTTTCCCTTTCGACCGCTTGGTAAGGTTCTACAACTTTACCGAGATCAACCGGGCCATCGCGGACTCCAAGCGAGGGCAGACCATCAAACCCGTACTGTTGATCAGCCGGCAATGAAAGCCGTGTTCCCGCCCCTCCTCCCGGTTTTGACAGTGGTCCTTGCCCTCCTGATGTCCCCATCACCAGCCCCGGCCCAGAATCAGACTCCACCCACGTCAGGGTCTCGTGATTCCGCTGGCAGCCTTTTCGCCAAGCCCTGGCACATCAACCTGCCCCGTCCACTCATGGCCGCGGCCTGGGAACGGATCAAGAAACTCGACATCCCAGGCGTTCCTGCCGACCAACATTTCAGCCTCAGCGGCCCTGTCTTCTACCTCAGCCCTAACGGCGACGACGCTGCCGAAGGCTCAAGGGACCATCCCTGGAGGACGCTGCCGCATGCCGCTGCCAACCTCAAGCCGGGCACGGTCATTTACCTCATGGCGGGGACCTATTACGGCCCGGTCGAGATTAGGACCAAAGCCAGCGAACAGTCACCGGCGGCCCTGCGGGCCATCGCCAGCCAGGAGGTCATCATCACCTACGATGACACCTTCGTGAGCCAGCAGCAGGCCCGGATTGCAAGGCTCGGCAAGGAAGGGGCCGTGGGCGCTGACGGCAAAGAACTGCACTATCCCTCCCTCATCACTCTCGCAGGCTCACACGTGGAAATCAGCGGCCTGCACCTGATCGGCGTCCGCGACCGGCTCCCAATGAACCTCTACTCCGAAAGCGGCATCTCGATCGTCGGCGGCGGAGGACTGGGCTGCCGCGTGCTCGACAACGAGATCGAGAACACCGGCCACTGCGGTGTGAAGGAGATGGGTCACGGCGGCAGGGGCTTCCTGATCGAAGGCAACTACATTCACGACCTTGGCCAAACAGCCCACGACCACGCCATCTACCTGCCGGCGAACGACGTCACGGTCCGGCGAAACATCCTGCTCAACACTGCGGGCTGGGGCATCCATGGCTACACCGAGCCAAAACGGCTGACGATCTCCCACAATATTATCGGCGGGAACGCGGAGGACGCGGTCATCCTGGGCGGCTCCGATTGCAGAGTATTCAACAACATCTTCTACCGAGACAGGCGCGGAGGCGTGTTTTTGTTCCGTCGCGGCTGCCGCAACAATAGGGTTGTCAACAATATCATCCTCGAGCCAGCCGCGTTCCGGTTCGATGCTGCCGGCTCGGATGCGCCCGCCGACCAACCGCAAGGCAACGTGCTCGATTACAACTGCATTGTCAGCACGTTGAGCACGGCTTCAAGCACGGCTTTGCGCTTCAACCCAGTGGGTGTCCACAATATCCAAGGTGAACCCGGGTTCGTGGATGCCGCCCGTTTGGACTTTCGCCCCCAGCCTGGCAGTCTCTGCATTGATTCGGGTGATCCGAAGCTCGTGGAGCACTACTACGGTCAGGCCCCGGATATTGGCCTCTATGAAACCAGATAACATGAGAAAAGGTGCGATGCCGATCGGCTTTCTCGGCGCGTTGAACCTGGCTGGTTTGGGTGCCGACGACAGGACGTATTGCCCCGGCTTGCCGATGGTCTCCGCCACGATCTTGGAACGGGAGGCGAGCAGTGTTTTCTGTTTGTCCTCGGCAGCGGCATAATCGATTCCTTAATTGCGCAAGCCTAGCGCGCGAACGATGCGGTCCTTGATCAGGCCGGCGAAATCATGCTCTCCAACGTAAAACCAGCCAAGATGTTGGCCGCAACGGTCGCACTGACAATAGGACCAGGCATGGCCGGGAAACCAGGTGTGCTCAAGGGTCGGCACGCCCGTCTGCCGACAGCCCAGCGTCCGGGAGAAGGTGATGATCTCAAATCGAATCCCTTCCGGGTTCGAAAACGCGTATTCGTCCTTGCCGTTGAAGGCAAAGCGATCCCTTTCATTCGCCACACGGTTCAGGCACCAGGCGCAGAGCCAATCCCCTTCACCGGCGCTCACGGCCAGCGCCGTACGGTTCTCGATTTCCGGTTCAGCAATGACCGGGATTTCGAGATCCGGTCCGCAGGAGGCTTGCCAGTTCACAAGAACAAACCGCATCTGCCGCCGGGGCTTCCCCGGCAGGCCACCCTGAATTGGCCTGAAATCCAAAAACTTCCCGTTCATAATCAACCTCTACATCCACGGAGCGCTTTGCTCAAGTCCATAGGGAAAACTCCGGGACATTGGGCCGGCTTTGTGCATCATTGGATCATGAAGAACGAGAGACCTGCCAGCGTTCCCGTGGTCACCAGATTCATCCGCGAGATCCTCGGTTGCACCTGTCCGGATGAGGTCTTCAGGGACGTTGAGGTCAGGCGCGGGAGCACTGCCGTCAAAAGCTGTCCAGTTGATTACGAGCTGCGCATTGGTGGCCGGCTCCTCGTCGTGGTGACTTCCGAATCGGTTGAGGGCCTTTCAGGTTCCCGACCCTCCCGGCTCGAGAAGGCCATTTGGGAGGGGAGGCAGGCCAGGGATGATGGCAAGTTCAACCGTTTTCGTTTGGTCGTGCAGGCCCAGAATGCGGCTGAGGACAGGGAAAAGCTGTTGCATGCACTTGAGGAAGTCTCCGGCAAGGACGAAAGGACGCATGTGCATGTGGTGGAAAGAGGCGAGGTGCCAGATTTCTTCTTGGGATGAAGCTTATTCCAATTCAAGTCGAATGCCGCGCCGGGGCCGACGCGGATGAGACGCCACTTAGGTTCGCCTGAGAAGGACGGACCAGGGAAGTGGGTGCAGTGCTCGCCCGCTGGTGCCAGATCGAAAGCAAGCCCGAGTGCCCCCGGGCCGACTGTTTCAACGTGCGGGCCGTGGATGAGCGGGGGCTTTCCGCTGAACCACGGCCTCGAATCGGAGGGGTGGCATCTGGGGCAACAGTGGTGATTATGCGGGCATGATTCCCATTCACGAGCTGCTCAACCGCATCCGGTGGGATCTTGGGTTCGCCCAGGGGAGCTTTCAGTTAGGCTATATTACGACCGGGCTGAGAATAGGATAATTCTCGTTCCGTTGAAGGAGGTGAGCCTTTCCGCCGGAGAGCCCACGAACGTTTCAGATCATGGATGCAGATGGCCGGACACACCGCGTGGCTTTTCACCGGGTGCGGGAGGTGTATAGGGACTCGCAACGCACTTGGCACCGGCGGCAGCGCGACGCCTCCGATGCCGCATAAAGCCAATGTCGTTGAGCCGCTGGCCAGCCCGCAGGCCCATCAAAATGATTCCGTGCCATTTCCCTTCGGCCACACGTAGCAGGGCTTCGATCCTCGCGCTCGGCAGAGGACGCCGCAGCGAGCTCGGAAATCTCGTCCGGGGTTTTTTCATAGCGGGGAGGGCGGCGTTCGGATCTTCGGTTTCACGGCGGTTCGAGTCCCACGCACAGGAGGCGCCCCTTTTGGGCTGCCGGCAGTTTGTGCCGGATTGACGGGCGGAGAGAGGAAGCGCACTTTGTCCCAATCAACCTTGAGCTGGTTGCGCCGTACGGCAGGCCCCCAAGCGGGCTCGACTCGGAGGTGCCCGGAAATCACCGCAGGGCCTTTTCGGTTCTTGTCTCGTTTTCGTTTCATGCGGGACAATTAACCCTCGGGAAGGTGGCGGGAAAGCGGATTCCAACCAGATCTCGATTTGCCTGACGGGCTGCTTTTTTGTGCCGTGCGATGGCGGAATACCCAGGGCCTTTGCACCTGCCCGTATAGGGTGGCTATGCAGACCGTCCTGAGCCCAGGCCGCGCTCATCTCCGCCGCCCCGAGCCTGCGCAGATGCCTCACCAGGTCACCATCCGGGTCCAGCACACAAATCTCCGGCACCTTCCGCTTGGCAATTCGCTTTTGCCTTCGCGCCTCGCGCAGCAGATTCTCCGGCGTGAACACTGCCGCCCGCTTATAGAACTTGCTTTTCAATAAAGGAGGTAAACGCATCTTTGTTCTCCCGCATCAAGCCCCGCCGCTCAGGTTGCCCCGCGCCGCAGCCGCAAACCATAGTGCCAGGGCGGCAAATCAATCACCGGGCCGTCGGCCACAAGCGACCCTGTTTCCTTAGCCCACCCCACAATCAGCTCCGGCCTCGGCCGGATCGTCATGCCTGGCCCCCGCGGCGTCGCCGGGTCGTAACGCCAATGAATCACCACCACCGCGCCCCCTGGACGCACCACACGCGCCGCCTCAGCCAGCAAACGCACCGGCCCCTCACCATGCAGAATATTGAACAACAGGCACGCGTCCTTGCTGCCCGCCTTGCCGCCAAAGCCATCCGCAGACACATCGCCCACCTTATACAACACGTTCCACACTCCCCCCGCCGCCGCCCGCTGCCGCGTGCGCTCGATCATCACCTCGTCAATATCGAACGTCGTCACCGTGCCGGAAATCCGCCGCGCCACCGGAATCGTGAACGTCCCGTAACCGCAGCCCAGCTCCATCACGTTCCTCAGCCGGGCGTCAATTCCCAACCGGTCCAGGATCAGCGGCACATCAAAGAGCGTTTCCCAATACGCTTCTTCCGGCATCCCGCTTTCACGCAGTTTCATAGCAAGCCTTCTGTTCGGCGAGCCGGCGCACCAGCCGATTCGCTTTGCCTCGAACGCATCAACGGTGTCGTTGCGGTGGATGATCCTTGTTGGCTTCTTTCATCGGCGCGGCCAGGGGGCCGCGCACAATGTCGCGCGCCGGGCTATCAAACGCCGAACCCGGCTGGGACCCGTGCAAGTCGCGGCGCGGTCCGATGGCCGACGGGTTGTAGAGCCGGGCCAGACGCTCGGCGGGAACCCGGCAGAGGGACCCGGCCATAATGGTTCGGTTGATCAGCAGCGTGCGCCAAACACCCAGCCGCTGCCAGCGCCGGCCGGAAGTAGAGATGCGCGCGGACAAAGTGACGACTTTCCCGCTACGGCGGAGCTGGCGCACCATTTCAACGTCTTCGAGGATTGGCCAACCAGGGAACCCACCCAACGTTTCAAACAGTTCACGGCGCAGGAACAGGCCCTGGTCTCCATACGGAGAGTGGAGCCAGCGGCAGCGCAGGTTGACCAGCGTTTCCACCACGCCACGCCCGGCAAAGGGCTCACGGAGCGCAAAGGAAAAAGTGCCGCCAGCAACGTCGGGTTGGTCGAGGCATTGCGCGATCAGGCCAGAGTAGCCGTTCGGGACCCATGTGTCCGCGTGCAGAAAAAGGAGAAGGTTGCTTCGCGCTTCCTCGGCCCCGGCGTTCAACTGCCGGGAGCGGCCGCGGGGTACGGTAATCACCTTGACCCCGAAGCCGCGGGCCAGCGCGCAGGTGTCGTCGGCGCTGCCCCCATCGGCAACGATGACTTCATCCGGACACCCTTGAACAACGTGGGACAGCGTCGCGGCGATTTCGGCTTCCTCGTTCAGGGTGGGGATGATGACCGAAATGGTCCGGCCAGGCCCGGCGGCTCGTGCCCAAGAGGGCAAATCCCGAGGGCGGTCCACGTCTCTCAACCAAGGCAGCAGGGTCGGCGGCAAACCGCGCCGGCGAACCTTCTTGAGAGAACGTTGCAGAACTGCGCCCGTCCCCCACGGGACATCCTGAAAAAGGTCGGGCAGGGGCTGGCGCAAGCCGACAAGGTAATAGCCGCCGTCCTGGGCGGGACCGAAGACGACCGTTTGCTGAGCCAACGCTGCGAAGGCCTGATCCAGAATGTCGGCGTCGAGTCCGGGGCAGTCGGCGCCGATGATCGCCACGGCGGTGGCGCCAGCGGCAAAATGATCCGCGAAGGCCCGTTGCATCCGAACGCCTAGATCACCGCCGCCCTGCGCTCGGTACGAAAAGCCTCCACCAAGCCAAGCGCCCATTTGTTCCGCACTGCCGCCGTCGAACCGGATTTCGCACCGCGCCCCGCGCCTGGAGAGCCAAGGCGCGATTTGCGCGACTACCCGTTCGGTCAGGCGCCGTTGAAGCTTCGCCGCGCCGTCCGGGCCCAGCAAACGCGCCAGTCGCGTTTTCGTGCGGCCTGCCTGCGGATACCGGCTGAATAGCACCAGGATTTCCCCGGTCGCCACGTTGCGAGCCCCTCGGCTGGTGTTCGTCCAGCTTGTTGGTTTCCAGGGGTCTCATGGAAGGGCCTCCGGGTCAGCCGCCGGGCGGAGTGCTCCCGTGCAACTGCTGCCGCAGCCGGCGGTGCAGGCCAGGCAATGCACGCCGGTCTGGATGGCCCAGCCCTCGAGCAGTCCCGGCGTCACGTCCCACAAATAAAGGGGCTTGCCGTTGTGCATCTGCATTCCCAACATCTGGTTGAAATCGCAGTCGCAAATCTCGCCGCGCCAGCCGACGCTCAAGGTGGTGCGGCACATCAGCTCATCGACGGTGTCGGGATTGAAGCTGTTTGCCAGCAGTCTCAGATAATCATCCCACGCGCTCTGGCGCCGCAAATCCTCGGCGAACCGGGCGATAGGCTGGTTGGTCAGGGTGTAAAGCCGCGTGAATTGGATGCCGTAGCGATGACGCAGTTCCGCCTTGTAGTCCGCTTCCAACTCGGGTTGCGGCGGCGGTAGCTTTGGACCGAGCGGATTGTAAACCAGGTTGAGCGGCAGGCGTGTGCCGTAGCCCGCGGCATTGAGTTTCTTCAACGCGCGGAGGCTCTTCTCGAACACACCGTCACCGCGCTGGGCGTTGACGTTCTCTTCCGAGTAGCACGGCAGCGATGCGACTACTTCCACCTCGTGGGCCGCAAGGTAATCCGGCAGCCAGGCGAAGGCCTCCGTTTCGATGATTGTAAGATTGCTGCGGTCAATCACGCGACACCCGTTGCCACGGGCGGTTTCGACCAAGAAGCGGAAATGCTCGCTCAATTCCGGCGCTCCACCGGTGATGTCCACAACGGCAGGCCGATGGCTCTGAACCCATTCGCCCACGCGCCGCGCGGTCTCGGCGCTCATCATCTCGGTTCGCCACGGCCCGGCGTCCACGTGGCAATGGCGGCAGGCCTGATTGCATTTGCGACCTACGTTGATTTGGAGCGTCTGCAGGGCAGTCCGTTTCAACTCCCGGCCATGCGCCACGAGCTTCTCCTCGAATGGGTTCAGTCCCTGAGTGCGGCGGGCGCCACCCTCCTGGACGGCAGGTGGCAGGTGACAAGGTTCCACTGTGTTCATGGTCTGAGCATCTGGCCCTCACTCGCCCCGTGGAGCTTGCCGCGTTCATGGGCGTCGAGCCTGGTTGCCTCAGGGCAGTTCTCGTTCACGCGGGGAATGACTTGAGGCGGCCGGGTCTTCGCCAACTCCCGGAATGGCGTGATCAGCAGGCTGGCGAACGTCTGATGTTTGGGTGGATCGAATTCCTCCAGACCGTACTGCAACGTGCGCGGGTCTTCGCGCAATCGCAGAGTGCCGAACAGCCGATCCCAGAAAGAGAACAGCGAAGAGGCGGTCTTGATCCGGCTTAATTCCGTAATGAGATCGGCCATACCGTTACTCCTTCACGGGCCTGACGTGGCGCGGTGTTCGGGGCGCAAGAGCTGGCCAAAAGTCCTGCTGTCGGGATGCACCCCTTTGACCGGCGGCCTATCGCGCTCCAGCAGCCGGTCTTCGTTTGCCCATTGGAAGATTGAGCCGTCCAATTCATTTGGCTGTCGCCGCTTTGCCGCTGGCCGGCGGCGCCAGGCGGCCTCTTGGCTCTGGCAGCCCCGTTGCGACGGGCAGCCCGGCCAGCCGCCATTCCGGGTAACCGTCCACCAGCCGCCGGACCTTAAATCCCAGATTCCGTAGCCGAGCGACCGCCTCGTAAGCCATGACACAATACGGCCCCCGGCAGTACGCCACGACCTCACGGCTGCGCCCCACCTCCGCCAGCCGCCGCTCCAGCTCCTTGATCGGGATGTTGATGGCGCCCTCGTCAAGTGAATACTAGAATATTGCTCCGCGACCCCCTTGTCAAGCGCTCCCTCGCCGCCAGTACTGTCCGAAAACCCACGACTCAACGCACGCTCCCCAGAATTACGCCTTGGGGTCCAAGTGGGCGGCCACACACGGGCAGAAACGCTTTCCGCCCCGGGCCTGGAATTCCACCTGCGCAACCCATCCGCTCAAAATCCGGCGTTGCGGGCTGCGCGGCCCGGTTGGCTCTGCCGTTTGACAAGAGCGATACACCGACTGATGATGAGTCGCGTCTTGTGCGCTGTTAGTTGGCTGTTGAGTCAGTTTAATAGAAAAATGACATGAAGAACCAAAGAATCCTCAAACAGTTCCGCTGGCTGCTGGTCCTATGTTTTGTCTCGGCCCTGGCTGCCATTGGCCAGGTCGGATGCTTTTCAGCGGGTTGAAGTCATGGGCATCACCGCGCCGGGGCCGTGGCGCGAGCTGGAGGAGCGGGAGCACGGGAACAAAGTTCTGTTTCTAAATGCCTCGTCGGCTGATTCCGGCAAGGCGATTGAGATCCGCTACCACGTCAAGCGTTTCGAGAAGTCCGCTTACGCCGTTCGGGAGCCAACGCCGGAAAGATACCTCGAACCCGAGATGTTGGTGCCCGCCAACGAAACCTTCCGCGCGATTGCCGAGCAAGTCACCAGGGGCAAAACGACTGACCTCGCTCGTGCCAGGGCGCTTTATGACCACGCGATCGAAAAGGTGCGCTATGCCAAGTACGGTCCAGGCTGGGGCCGCGGTGATGCGGTGTACGCCTGCGACGCTCGAAGCGGCAATTGCTCGGATTTTCACGCCTATTTCATCGCGCTGGCTCGCGCGATCGGCATTCCCGCTCGATTCGCGATCGGTGCCGCCATCCCGTCGGAGCGGAATGACGGCGGCATTGACGGATACCACTGTTGGGCGGAGTTCTTCGCTGACGGAAAATGGGTGCCGGTGGACATCAGCGAAGCCAACAAGAATTCGAGCTTGGCCGATTACTATTTTGGCCACCACCCGGCAAACCGGTTTGAGCTGAGCAAAGGCCGCGACCTGGTCGTCGCTCCCGAGCCGGCTTCCGGCGCCATCAATCTCCTGGCCTATCCTGTGATGGAAATGAATGGCAAGCCCGTCGGAGTCCAGACCGAGTTTCTGTTCCGGCGACTCCGGTGAAGGGCGCGCAAATACCCCGACAGTATCGCCTGAACGGCCTCCGGCACCAGCTTCGTGGGTAGCCGATGCAGGTCGCGCTTGGCATATTCCCGCGCCGCCTGCACGAGCGAGCCGGCGCCCCGCAGCAAGGCCCAAGCGGCGGCGTACTCCTTGGCAGCGAGATCCAGCGCCACCCCGGTCGGTTCCAGCGCCTGCATGGCATGAGCGAAGGCCACGTGATCCTGGGTGAGCATGTTCAGACAGTTCGAGTTGCCGTTATTCACATCCCCAGAGACCGTCTTGGCCGCCGCGTATCCCTTGTGGAAATCGACGAACATCTTCTCTTTGCGCTTCTTCTCCGGTTTCGGCACGATGGCAAAGTACCGCTCGGCGACCTCTCGTGTGACGGCCTTCGCGTGGCTGTGGTAGTGCCGGTCCAATTGAGCAAGCGATTTGCCCATCTCCGCCGTCATTTTACCCGGGTCGCCGCTCAGCCGCAGAAAATAAGTCCCGAAAGAATGCCTTGGCCCATTGCGAAGCCACGGCACGCCAGACTTGCGTGACGCGTAGTTTGGCAGTTCGTCCAACCGCTCCATAGCTTGCCATGCCGCCGGCAACAGTGGGCCGTCCAGTGGTAAGTACCCAGTGAGCCACGCCCGCAGATTGGCGCAAATTGACACGGTGCGGCTTCGGTTGGTCTTCGCCATGGAGGCCGGCAAGAGAATT
Organism: uncultured bacterium; assembly: GCA_963749495.1. Classification (GTDB taxonomy): domain Bacteria; phylum Verrucomicrobiota; class Verrucomicrobiia; order Limisphaerales; family UBA8199; genus CAVQND01. The sequence goes on along the minus strand of CAVVMW010000029.1, from coordinate 15,958 downwards.
CCGCCTGACTGCAACCCTTCACGCACCTGTACGACCGACAATCTGCTGGCTTCCTCCTCGCGCAAGCCAGAGAAAAACGTCAGAGCAAAAAACGGTTTGAGCCGGTCTTCAACCGCATCCAAAATCCGCTGGACCTCGTCGGGCCGGAAAATCTGTATGTCCTCCTTCCCCTGTCCCTTCTTACTGTTAACCCGTTCTATTTTCACCGGGTTTTCCGTTGCCTGATTCCGCTCCAGGGCGTCAGCGTAAAGTAGGCGAACCAATCCAAGCGCGTCCTTCTTTGTTTTCGCGCTCCAGCCCCTGGCGACGGCCCAGTCCTTTAATTCGAGCGTGGTGATTGCGTGCAACATCCGTTCTGTCCTCCATTGGCTGGCGACCGAGCTGTCGCCCGATACTTATGTGAATCTGATGGATCAGTACCATCCCGCGCACAAAGCCCAGACGGAGCCCCAATTCTCTGAAATCAGCCGGCGCATCTCTCGCCCCGAGTTCCGGCAGGCCCTGGCCTGCGCAGAGGAGGCCGGTTTATGGCGGCTGAATGCGCGCGAGCCCGCCGCTCGGTGAGCGATGCCTCCGCAGCGTCAACTCGGTTTCTTGAGCGCCTTGGCGTTAGTCGTGGCGAGCAGGAAGGCGGCAAGACCGCCCGCCTCGGCATGGTCGGCGCGAGGAGGTTGCGCGCGCCGGGCTGGAGCTACGAGCCAGGCTTGCCGACCGGCATCAGGCACATGGGTTCCTCGTTCACGGCAAGTGTCAATACCCGCTTGACCTCGGCATCATCGAGTTGGGAAATCTCTGCCAGCGTCAGTCCTGCCTTCCCGAACTCCCGGACGGACCGTTGTCGGCGCAAGGCCCATTCCACTGATGTTCTGCTGTCCTGGCGTGGCTCGGGGAGTTTGATCACGCCCGCAGGATTGCCGCTGACAAGAGGTTTGCCGGCCATAGGTATTTCACGGATGAGGTTCAGCAGTTCGTGAATGGGGGCCATCGCGAAGAACCGGTCAGTTCCCCGCACTATGGCGGATTTTCTCCAGGCGCCGGTTGACCCATGCGGCTTCGTCTTCAAGCCCCGCCTGTCGCTCAAATTGCGCCAGTGCCTCATAACGCTTCACCACATCGAAGCCTACGCCGAACTGGAGCTTCCGCAGGCACACCGGACAAAGGTGTAGCGGGCGGCGGTCGCTTTCCTGCAGGTGATTGGAGCCGTTCATCACGCAATGGAAGTGGACGCAGTGGGCCAGGCCGAACATGTGCCCTGTCTCGTGGGTGAGCACCTTCATGCTCCGCTGCAAGAGCAGCGCCGGGTAATCCTTCCCCCGCGGCTCCCCGTAAAAGGCCGGGTCGTAGCGGGCAAAGCTGTAAGCCCCTACGCGCTCGTTCAGCAACGCCTGGCCAAAGACGAAATTCCAGGACGCTTCTGGATAGAGGTCCTCCATTGTGATCGCCAGCAGACAGAAACCATCTCCGGGCAGTTTTCCTTTCAGCCAGCGCAGCACATCCCCAGTCAATATTTGCCGCCGGCCCGTCATGGAGTTGGTTCGTGTGGTGAAGCTGCCGGCGCTGATGGTGACAGGCGCGAGGGCCTTCACTTCCATTTGAAAAAACCCGGCCGCATACTCACGGAGCCTCTCAAGTGAAGGGCTCTGTTGCTCGGGGAAAGCCCCCAAGGGCTGCAGATAGAGGATCCGCCGCTGGGCGTCGGGCCGGTTAGGGTGCGAGCGCCGGAATTCCGCGAACGTCTGGCCCGGCTCCCGATGCACTGTCAGCCAGTCGCTCGGGCCGGGAACAGGAACCGGCTGGAAACTGTCATCAGGAGCCAGGGCGCGCTGGAGCACCGCAGGAAGTCCATCGGTCGTCCCGATAGCTTCGAGCCGTTTCTGCGGTCCTGGCGGTTCAAAGCCCATGCTTGAAGATACCGCAATCACCGCAGCGGCTGAAATGAAGAGTGTCTTGCGCATCATCACCACTCTTTTCCCAGGAACCATTCATCGGACTCCAAATCGTGCTTCAGCAGATACTCGTGGTCGTCCGTGCCGCGCACTTTGAAGTAGTCCGCCCGGGGCCATTCGGGCTGGCTCTCGACCTGATACCAGCGGTCGAGCACTTCTCCCACTTCGACGGGTCGTCCTTCCCAAATGAACCGTCGCGGCGTCTCGTCGGCTTTGGCTCCGGCGTAGCATTCAACTTGGACCGGGATAAGTCTCATTGCGAAACAACCTCACCAATGGCTCGCAGTGCCCGAATGGTTTCCGCCACCTTGTGGTAATGCGAATAAACCCCAGCCACGTCCCGGCAGCAACCATCTCTGCCAATTTCCAGTCTCATACTCTGGCCCGAAGCATACCCGATCCGGGAGAACAAAGACAGCCTCCGCGGTTTGACGCTGGGGCAGGCGCTGCGGTAAAGTCCGTTCGTGAACTGGAAGACACTGTTTGTGAAGCGGGCCTGCGAAGCGAGCCTCAGGCGGCTCGGGGTGGAGCACATCGACCTTTGCTATCAGCATCGCGTTGATCCCAACACGCCGATCGAAGACACGGTCGGCGCCATGGCGGACTCAGGAGGCTCAAACGCCCGTTCACCAAATGGAAGGGCCTCGTCTTCCGTGCTTCCCCGCTGGAGTGCGCGCGCGCTGCCAAACTCCTCGACGGCAATGGGAGCTTCCCCCACGGAGGCCGCTGGTCCGCCGCCGGAACATTCCCCGCCAACAATCTCTCCACCGCCCTGGAAACTGCCCTTTCCGAAAGCAGCGCTAACTTCACCTACTACAACTTCGCCTTCAGCGACGTTCGCCCGAGAGTCCTCGTCGCGGTTCGCGTCAACCTCTCGAGCGTCCTCGACCTCGTCGTCCCCAAAGGCATTCGCACCAAACCCTGGCTGGAGTTGGACAAATTGCTCGCCGGAGATTGGCGGAAGGTCAACAACGCGGGCCACGAATCCCAAAGCCAAGCCTTCGGACGCGCTGCCGACGACCTCGGCGCCGAAGGCCTCCTTGTCCCCTCCGCCCGTGTCCCCGGCGCCATGAACCTCGTCTATTTTCCAGAGTCCCTGGGCGCGAGGAGCAAGGTCGAGGTCCTCGGCGAAGACGACCTCAACCGCTGGCTCAAGAAGCTATAGTGCATAAATGCACGTATATGTGCTTGCATAAATGCCCAATTCGCATCAGCGTATTTCCATGAAGAAAGTACTCGACTCGCCCGTCCGGCCGGCGGTGAGCAGACCGCTTTCGGGCAAACTGTCCAACCAGGGCCGAAGGGGAGCTCTCGGACTCGCGCCTGAGGCTGGCTCCAGCAGTGTCTCGGTCAAAGATCTCGCTACCCGGTTCAGAATATCTCGGGAGACCCTCACTCGCATTACCGGGTTCTCGCTTCGCGCCCTCGCCAATTGGTTGCAGGGCACCAAGCCCAGTTCCTCCACCATCAGGCGCCTCATTGAGGTCAAACGTCTCTTCGCGGCGCTCGAAGAACTCGTCTCGCCTGAGGCCATCGGCCCTTGGCTTAAAGAACCCAACCCCGCCTTCGACGGCTCCACCCCGCTCCAGGTGATCGAGCGCGGCGAAATGGATCGCATCTGGCGCATGGTCCACGAACTCGAATCCGGCGAACCCGCTTGACGAGCGAAGCCCAAACCGGCTGAGAACGGCCTTTCTGCGCGAGCCAACCGATGCCTTGCCGTAGCAGGCATTCCAGCCGGGAGAGAAACCGGCCTTCACGCCCTCGGGATCGGCATGCTGTGCCCCTTCTTCCGCCCGACCCTCTATGGAGAGGAAACCCCATGATGATGCGACGGGCCTTCCTCCGCCAGACCGCCCTCGCCGCCATGGCGGCAACGTCTGGCCCCGTTGGGGCCCTCGGTGGCAAGGAAAAGCAGCCTGGCTTGGCTACCGATGCGGAGGCCGCCCTTCACCGTGACGAGCTCGCACCGTGAGAGAAGAACAACCTGGAACAGTCACCAGTTTCCCATTCCGTTCCGGACGTTGGATTGTTAAAGTCGGCGGCGATGAACGCACGACCCTGGTCGTTATTCTTGTTGGTAGCACTGAGCGGAGGGGTGAACCTCCCGGTCGGCGAGGTCGAGATATTCATCGATGGGAAATCCCCCGGCCGGACCTTTGAAGGCCTTGGCGCCTTGAGCGCCGGCGCTTCCTCACGGTTATTGTGGGATTATCCCGAGCCTTATCGCGGCGAAATCCTGGACCTCCTGTTCAAGCCCAAATTCGGAGCGAGCCTTCAACATCTCAAGGTCGAAATTGGCGGTGACGTCAATTCCACCGATGGCTCGGAGCCAGCCACGCGGCGAGCCGCGAGGAGTGGGAGCACCCCCGGCCGGAATACTACCGCCGGGGATATGAGTGGTGGTTAATGGAAGAGGCCAAGAAACGCAACCCGAAGATCCTCTTGGAAGGGCTGCAGTGGGGGGCGCCGGGCTGGATCGGCAACGGGACATTCTACTCGCAGGACAATATCAATTTCATCATCTCCTTCATCCAGGCAGCCAAACGGCACCACGGCCTTGAAATGGATTACCAGGGCGTGCGCAACGAGGTAAGGTATGACCCGGCTTGGATCAAGCGCCTGAGACAAGCGCTCGATGACAACGGGTTGCGGCGGGTGAAGATCGTGGCGGCGGACCTTTGGCCGCCAGAGGACCAGTGGGTCATTGCCCAGGAAATGGCCAAGGACGCCGGGTTGAATGGGGCCGTGGCCGTCCTCAACGCGCATGTCCCGGAAATGGTGAACTTCCGTACGCCCCCCGAGGCCCGGCGCTTGAACAAACCGCTGTGGGATGGCGAGGCGCACGCTTACGGGGGCGACTGGTATGCCGCCGCCGACTACGCCCGCTACAACCGGGCCTATCCGCTGGGGCAAATCACGAAGATCATCTCCTGGAGCCTGATTACGGCCTACCCCGATTTCCTGGTCGCCCCCGCCAGCGGTCCCATGAAGGCCAACACCCCCTGGTCCGGCCATTATGAAGTGCAGCCGCCGCTGTGGATGATGGCGCACACGACCCAATTCGCGGAACCGGGTTGGACGTATCTCGACCGGACTTGCCGGTTCTTCAACTCCGAGGGTGGCCTGGGCGCGGGCTGGTCATTGAACGCGCTCAAGTCGCCCACCACCGATGACTACAGCCTGATTATCGAAACGATGGATGCCAAGGAGCCTTGGACCCTGCGTTGCCGGCTGTCGGAGGATCTTTCGACCCGGGATTTGGCGGTCTGGCGCTCGGTCTTCAACCAGGAGCTGTTCATCCGCCAGGACGATGCGCCCGTGCGGAACCGGGAGTTCAGGCTGACGGTGATCCCCAACGCGATCTACTCGCTGACCACCACGCGGGGCCAGCAAAAGGGCAGGTCGGCCCATGCTGTGCCCGACCCCAAACCCTTCCCGTTTCCCTTCGCCACCGATTTCCAGCACGACCCCGTTGGCGGACCGGCCAAATATCTGTGCGACCAGCATGGAACCTTCGAGGTAGCCCCCCGGCCCGACGGACAAGGCCAATGCCTGGTGCAGACCATGACCCGGCAGGGAATCACCTGGCGGGGAGGGTACTCCTTTGCCCAAACCATTGTGGGCGATATTGGCTGGTCTGATTATCGGGTCTCGGTCGAGGCGATGCTCCCGGAACAGGGTTCCCTCATGCTCTGGGGCCGGATGAACCGCTTCGGCTGGGAAGACGGGGCGCCTTTTGCCGCGGACCAATTCGAGGTCAAAGACGATGGCCGGTGGACGTTGAAGGCGGGAGCCCAAGTCTTGGCCTCGGGCCAAGTCGCTCCTTTGGGCCACAACTGGCACGGCTTGGGTCTCGCGTTCAGAGGGACTGAAATCACAGCTCTGATTCGATCAGCAAGCCTTGGCCAAAGTAAAAGATGCCTCCTGCCAAACCGGAGTGGTGGGCTTGGGCACCGGCTGGAACCGGGCCTTTTTCGACAATCTGAGCATCTCCCGCGTTCCCTGAGCGACCGCCGCCCCGTAACGGCGAGGTTCATGGCCCCTGCCTATGTCATTGATGTCGAGGCCATCGTCGCCGCATTCGAACATGGTTTGGTATTCGACAGGGCGGACATTGACCGTCTCATTGACACCAACCGGGACTTCATGTGGAACCAGGAAGTCCCCGGGGCCAAGTTCCAGCGGATTGACGGCGGCCAGCCAGACCCGCGCTGGAGGAACAACCCCGGCGTGCTCTGGACCGCCCTCGTGCCCTACGACGCCGCGCTCCGAAAAATCTTCCTGGCGAACCACCGCCCAGACAGTTGGGGCGGCCTGAGCCTTACGCCCTGGTTCCTGTCGCTTTCCCCTCCAGCTTGAGCGTGGTCACGTCTCTTACGAGGAGCCCGAGGCCGCTGGCGTTGACGCCCGACCTGTAGCGCAACCAGCGCGCTAAACGAGCCCCCGTTCCAGCGCGCGCTGATATAGCATGGCGCAGGCCCTCGCGTCGGATAGGGCGTGGTGGTGGTTCAGTTCGATGTGGTGTTCCTCGCAGAGGTCCTCGAGGTTCCTGCCGTGGATGTCCCCTCCCGCCGCTCCACGGCCTTATACCTACGAACCCTGTGGCGACGTGGACCGGATGCCCGACTAAGGAAACGTGCTAACCGCCCGAGAACGACGACCTCGAGGGCAGCCTCTTGGCCTGGCAACGGCAGGTTCCCGGTTGGGGCAGCGCGCAGACTGGTTGGCTCCCCTGCAATTTCCAACCGCCGCTACCCCCCTTCCTCCGCCGACCTTCGCCGCGGCCCGCGGGCTAGGCGAAGACTGTCAAAAAGCCGGCAAAACTCGGAGCTTGACACCCTGGTCCTCCTCCGCCATCATCCTGCCATAGTGAGTGCGAGCGAAAACCAACTCTCCCTCACCCGAGTAGCGTCAATAACCGGCGGCGCGGCAAAAAGCAAATTCTTATAAGTAAAAGCCGTTCTTTAATGCTATTTACAAGACAGCACATTAGCGGCGAAATCAAGGCCATCGCCAACGAAGCGCTCGGGGAGAGGCGTGGGCGCTTGCTCGACGAGTGGCGGACTTTGATTCCCTTTATAAGCCGCAATGAGATATGAAAATCGCTGTTCATTCGTTGTTGTTGTTGTTGCCGGCTGTGCCATCCCGCAGAAGCGGCAGAGTTGCAGGCTTGAACAGGCTGACGATGCTTTCAACGCTGGCATTCCTGGCGGTCATCCTCGCCCCGGCAGGCAAGCTCAGAGGGGCTTCGGCAGTGGCCCAGGCAGGCATTTCAACTCCGGCGCTGAATAGTGCCGCGACAGAAACGGAAGTTGTGCCTGGTGATGATGTCCTGCGGTCCTACCTGGGGCAGTCCGAGCTTGTCGTGATTGGGGAGTTTCTGTTCTTGAATAAACGAAGTGTTGACCCCGAGCCATTCCAAGTGGTTTACGCAATCAAAGGCGAGCCTCAGACCTACATCCAGGTCGGCGAGGACTGGGGCTGGCCTGGCCCTAACATGGATTATCCCGACGGTGACATAGTCTTGTTTCTCTACAGGCGTCAGGTCCGTGGAAGCAACAATTTGGAGCCGTATTGGAGGCCCAGGGACCTGAAATTCGGAGCCTTGCCGGCGACGCCAACATTGGTGGCGTCGTTGAAGAGGCTTGCCGCCATCCAAACTCCCAACTCCGGCGAGGAACAGCTTGGGGTGTTGATGCGGAGGTTTGTGCCCAACTGCACTCTTCGGGAGCAGAAATATACGCTTGGAGATCAGACCTGCTCGACTGCTGTATTGACGGGGTTGGCGAAGGATTACGACCGCAGGGAGCTGAAGTGGGTTTGCGGCGGGCACGACGCGCAAAGCGGCGTTGCCTACATGCACTGTCCCGATCTGTTGGGCGCGCTGTGGGAACGATCCAACGTCCGGTCGGCCCAGGATGCGGAAGATTACGTGAAGCTGGTATTTGGTTTGTGCGCCGGTCCGCGCGCCCTCGAGTATTGGACGGTCAAGGCGGAGCCTATGGGGGATAGCTGGCTGGTCACTCCCGCGTATGTCGGTCCTCCGGCCGAAGTCAGAGCCGTCGGCCCCATGGAGTTGGTCTTCATGAACAGGGCGACCGGCAATGTGGCAGATATTTGCGAACGCAGACCCAATTTCGAGTCAGGCAAGACCGCCAGAGTCATGCGTCCAAGCGGCATGAATCCGGACGGGCTTGACCCAGCCCCGGCCGAATTGGATGACCCGACACTGGATTACTTTCTATCGCGATGCGAAATGGTGGTTGTCGGAACGGCGATGAATGACGTGAGCGGAGGCTTCGTGACCGGCATGAGGCTTCACCTCCGGGGTGAATTCAAGGTGGTTGAAGCCATTAAAGGCAAGACTGTTCCCGGCTCGATACTACAGGTGCAGGTAACCCAACAGCATGCATCCATTTTGAAAAAGGGCGAAGAGCTGGTTCTTTTCCTGAACTACCAAGGGGGAGCCGCCCGAAAGGGAGCGGAGGCCTCGTCTGTTTGGGAGAAGGTCTGGAATGCGGATGATTTTGAGTTTGGCGCGTTCCCGGCGACGCCGGAGCTGGTGGCGGCGCTGAAAAGGCTGGCTGCAGAGCACGGTTCCGCTCTCGAAACTCCGAATCTTCACTGGGGCGCGGAGGTCGAGGGCATTTCGGTGCGGCTGGATACGCTCGGGCTTGGGACGGTGTGGAAGCTCGGTCGAGACGCTGCCTTGAACATCAACGTTGCTGACCGTGGCTCGAACGGCTTTTTCTTTGCTCGCGACCAGCGAGGCGGGGAACTGGAGGTGGATGGCGCGTGGTACACCTGGCCCGACGCAGCAAATATGTTCGTCACGCCCGCAAATGGAGCCAATAACCCATTTTCTACAATTAAGGTGATTGTCGGACGTCAATGGCGCGCCAAGACACAAGCCGTTGGCCAGAGCGAGGACATGGGCGCGCCATTGAATCTGGCGCCCGGCACACACAAAATTCGTTTTGCCCTGATCGCCCGCCGGAACGCCGGCGCCGGTTCGGGTCCCGCTCCCGAGATTCGGGCGGTGAGCAACCCAGTGGAGATTGAAGTGCGCGAGGATACCACGCTTCCCGCTCGTCCAGAGGAAACTGCCGGCGTTGCGAATCCCCTGCGGACGCCCGTGACCACAAACGGCGCGCAATACGAGGTGGACGGGGAGATCCTCCAAAACGGATACCGACGGGACGGCAGCATTCAGTTCCAGAGCAGGGCCAAGTTCACGGTCTTTGTCCGAGGTTCCTCCTGGTTGATTCACACAACCGACCACGACGAAAGCGGAAAACCCCTTGTGGAACGTGAAACCGCCTGCGTCAACGGCGCGGAAATATATGAAGTGGCGACCGATGTCGGAAACAAGAACCTGGATGGCAAGCCTCCATCGCGTCCCACTGACAGTGTGGGGTCAATCGTTTCCGACAATGTCCCTGTTGGTCTGTCGGACGACTATTTCGTCTGCCACCTTTGGATGATGTTCGCCTCCGCCTCTTACTTTGAAAACCTCTCCACGAATTGGATTACCCCGGTTTATGATCTGAACGCCTCAGCTCCCGTCCAACCTGATTTGAGGCGGGAAGCGCGATGGAAACTCATCAACGGGCCAGGCACGCTGCCGTCCAGGGTGGTATTTCCGGATGCTCGATACGCGGCGAGGGGCGTGACGAACGCGGGAACAACACCGATCCCGAACGGCTTTGTGTTTGATCTGAAGATGAGCGGTTACCCCGCCGCGCCGGCACCGATCCTGCCGGGTCAACCCGTCCCGCCATATCGCGGCCGCAAACAGGCGGTGGCTACTGTGACCGCCGTGCGGCCTTTTTGCTCGCGCGGCGACTTGTCGCCTGCGGCGGAAGGCAGTGGCATCGTGATTGACCGACGCTGGAAAGATCCGAAAGCGCCGAGTTCGCTAATGGATTACAGGTATCAGAACGGCATCCAATGGCTTCCAGTCGAGCAGGCCAGACAATTGTGCACTAAACAACATGCTCCAAAGTCCGTGCCGCGGCCGTCGCCGTAAGACCACACCTTTTCCAGGAGCTTTTCCAGCTCTGGCAACCGTGTCTTGATATTTCGGAGCAACTGCATCCCTAGTGCATGTGATCTCTCCAACTCGGTCTGGCGATTCCGGTCCGCGCCAGGCGTCTCGCCATGCTTCTTGCCTTTGGGTTTCATAACCTCTCCGACAGGTGGATGATGTTCTTTGGGCGTTCTCCCTGTTGGCCGGAGGCATTTGAGGAGGCGTGTCTCTGGCGAGGGACTTGACCGACGGGCGGAACACACGGAGAACTCTACTGTCTCGGCAAGGACCCCGGCTCTTAGCCCTGGCTTTATGGACTGCCACACGTCGCTTTTCTTTCATGCGGCCGGGGTATTCCCGTCAACACGGATGAAGATATGATAGCCGTGCGACAGTCTACGTTGCGGGAGGACGCCTGATGTGGGACGTCTGGATGGACATCCGCGAAGCCCCAGAGCACTCGATTCTCCGGCGTGTTCAGCGGCCCGGCGGCTATCTGCCCATGAAGGCCTCCGGTTTCCACTGGTACATGAGGATCTTGGATTTCCAGTCCTCCTCCGCCAGGACCACGTATTCGCCGTTGGAACGGCGAATCGCCTGGATGCCTTCCGGGATGTCCACCCAGCCGACGGCCTCGCCGGGCAGGTTGCCGCCGACTTCCGGACCAGGCTTGAGATGGCCGACGCCGGCGCCGGTTTGCGCATCATAGACCTCTACTCGCCCGCCCTCGACATAAACCACGAATACGTAATCGCCGGCGACGCTCATCGAGGCTGGCTTGCCTTTCCAGCTTCCATCGACCGCATAATCGGGGGCAATCTGCCAGCGGGGCGCTCTGGGGCCTCTGCTCCAATGATCGTACCGGCAGATGACCCGGCCCATCACTTTCCACAGGCCGTCGTGGTGAGGACGGTCGGCGGTATGGCCGGCCAGATATATCGTGTCGGTGGCCGGGAAGTAGTAAATGCGCTCCAGGCGCGTGAATGGCGCCGGCATGGGCATCGTCGCCAGCGAGGCAAAATCGTAGATGGGATTGCCCTGCGCATCCAAACCCTGGCACGGGAATTTGCGGATGCCGGCGGTCTGGGTGGCCTGCCACACGCCGCCGTCGCTATCCACCCACCAACCCCATAACGGGGGCGCGTCCTTCCCTCCGTTGCTCAGATACTCGGGCGCATCGAAGGCGCCGTTCCCATTGCCGTCCCGCCAGATCCATTCCCCTTTTTCGGGCTGCCCGGGCGGCCAGTCCGGGGCCTGCTTCTTGACATGGCTCTTGGCGAAAAAGCCGGAGGGCATGGCAATGTCGCCGTGCGTGGCCGCGTCGAAGCGGTAAACCTGGAGGGCCTCCGAATACATATCATTGACGAACAGGAACCGTTTGCTCTTGATCCGCCGCACCCAGGCGCAGGCCGGCCAGAGGTGCAACCGGGGGTCTTCGGGATACCGGAACCGGTCGAGCGTGTAGCCTTGGTAGGTCCATTGCTGGCCGGCGGGCCGCGTGTAGTCCATCCGGAAGTGCTCTTCTTTGGTGAACAGGTCGGTTTCGGATGCCGGCTCGAGGTCCGCCATGTCCACGAATTCCAGGCCGAGCAGGCGCCAGTTCAGATTGCCCTCCGGCGCATGGCTCTCCAGCACCGTGCCTCCACCCCCGCTCTGGCCATCCTGGGCAATGTAGAGATTGCCCCGGGAATCGCATCCGACCGCGGTGGGATGATTGAGCTTGAGCGGGCCAAACTCGCCGGGAATGCCGGAGAAAATGCCGCCCTTGGCGCCAAAGGTGCCCCCCAGGCGGGGTGATTCCGAGACGTTCTCGAAAATCAGGACCTGCTGGCTTGGCCCGTTGTCCGCAACCAGCAGGCGGTCTTTGGGCGCCAGGCAAAGAGAGGTGGGCTGCGCCTCCGCCGCAAGTTCGATTCGCTGGGGCAGGGCTTTTCCCTCGGCCGTGTGCCGCGAGATCCAAGCCGGCCCGACAAGGTCCCGGGGTGCAGGAGCCACAGCGTTCCGCTTTCGTCCAGCACCACGGGCCCGGGATGCTCCGCAGGCCAGCGTGCCACCGGCACCATCGTTTCGGCGTCGTAAACGCGAATCTCGTTCGCTCTCGGGCAACTGACGTAAAGGCGCTGCTGGTCACTGCCCTTGGGACCAACACGCCCGCCCGCCTCGCCAGCCTTGGTGAAGGTGACCTGATCCTGGAACTGAATCACCAGCCTGCGACCCGGCTGCGGAGTTTTTACAGGACCATCGACCGGAGCAAACCCGGGACGTTGCTGCCGGTGAAGACCTGGCACGATGGGCAAACCGTCGAGTGCCAAGTGCCGGTGGGACGTGAGACGTATGAGCTGAATGTCAGCTTTGGGGCCGGACTTTCTTTCCCGGCTTTGTGGCTCTGGCCTGACTCCGGTTTTTCACTGGCCGTGTTGGGCTACGAGCCGGAATCTCTGGATACCCGAATGGACCTTGCCTCCGCCAGGGAAAAGTTCCTCAAGAGCTGTGATCAAAAGAACTACTGCGCGGCAGAGGACGGCTGGAGTGCCTGGCTGGCGATCCTGCGGGTTGGGACCCAAAAGCTGATCCGCTCCCAAGAAAACATGAGCCCCGGGGCTGCCTCTCAGCCACTGGCTGCCGCCGCTTCACGATGACCCATTGCAGGGCCGCCGGGGCGATTGGGCCCAAGCTCAAGCGGCTACGGGTCAATAAATCCATGGAATGAATCGCCGCACCCGTTGCTCGTAGCGCGCGTAATCCGAGAATTGCTGTCGCAGCCAAAGTTCTTCGTGCCGCGCCTTGGCGTCGAAGAACACCGCCAGTGCCAGCGAAGCCGCCAGAGCCGGCCAGCTTGACCAGATCAGCGACCAGCCGATCGCTCCGCAAATGACTGCCGTGTAAAGCGGATGGCGTATCAAGCCGTAGATGCCACGCTGAACCAATTGTGTGCTCCCCACAGGCTTGGGAAACGGCGTGAGATTCCGGCCCAGGGTTATGCCGCCGGCGATGCCGCAGACCGAGGAACCTGCCAGAAAGACCAAACCGCAAACCAACAACGGAAGATGCTTCGACGGACCACGACAGGCGATACCCAGGACCGCAACTGCAAGCATGATCGTGGATTGTCCAAGAACCCACAATCCGCCGCGCTGGATGAAACTGCTACTCATTCGCGGTGAGCGGGCAGGCACCGGAACTGCACTGGCCGAAGCGGCCCAACGGGGCGCCGAAGCCCCCACCGATCAATAGGCTGGCGAGCATCGCGATCATACGTGCGCCTGCAAGGCCTGCGGCGTCTCTGGCACCGGCGCAGTCTTCGGCCCGCGGCTGTAAGCCATAAAATAGAGCACGGGCACCGCCATGCGGCTGATCAACAGCGAGGCAATTTCTCCGGCCATCAGCGAGATGGCCAGGCCCTGGAAGATCGGGTCGGCCAGGATCACGCTGGCGCCGACCACCACGGCCAACGCCGTCAGCAACATCGGCCGGAACCGCACCGCCCCTGCGTCCACGACCGCTTCGTCCAGGGGCATGCCTTCGGCAAGACGTTGCTCGATGAAATCCACCAGGATGATCGAATTGCGCACCACGATGCCCGCCCCGGCCATGAAGCCGATCATTGATGTCGCGGTGAAGAAGGCGCCCATCAGCCCGTGCGCGGGCAAGATGCCCACCAGCGAGAACGGGATGGCCGCCATGACGACCAGCGGCGTCAAGAAGGATCGAAACCAACCCACCATGAGGATGAAGATCAGCACCAGGACGGCGGCGAAGGCGGTGCCCAAATCGCGAAACACCTCGATGGTGATGTGCCATTCGCCGTCCCATTTGAGCGCCGGATTGTCTTCAGTAAACGGCTGGACAGCGCTGTAAATCTGGAGCGGCGCTCCGTTCCCGCCAAATTCACGGGTGTTCAGCGAGCGTAGCGCCTGGTTCATTTTCAGAATGGCATAGACCGGGCTTTCGACCACGCCGGCCACGTCGCCGATGACGTAGGTCACCGGCTTGAGGTTCTTGTGGTAGATGCTCTTATCGACGGTGGACGATTCGACCTTGACCAGTTCCCGCAACGGCACCAGCGGGGCGGAAGGGTTGGCAGCCGAGCGCACGCGCAAGGCGAGCAACTCCTCCGGGCTGGTCCGGCTCGCCCGCGGCAATTGCACCAGAATGTCGATGTCTTCCTTGTCGCGCGGCACGTGGAGCAGGTCCACCGCCTCGCCACCGACCGCAATGCGGAGGGTCTCGGAGATAGTCTCGGCGCTGATGCCGTGGAGGGCCGCCTTCTCTTTGTTGATGACGAACCGCGCCTTGGGCTGCTCGGCCTCGATATACCAGTCGGTGTCCACCACGCCCGGCGTGTGGTGGAAGATGTCAATGACCTTGTGGGCCAGGGTCAGGCGGCTTTCCTCGTTGGGACCATAAACCTCCGCCACCAGGGTCTGGAGGACGGGCGGGCCGGGAGGCACTTCGGCGACCGCCACGCGGGCGCCGTATCTGGTCGCAATAGCGGCCACGCGCGGGCGCACGCGCTTGGCGATGTCGTGGCTCTGGGCCTTGCGCTCGCTTTTGGAGACCAGGTTGACCTGGAGGTCGGCCACGTGGGGGCCGCGGCGCATGAAATAGTGGCGCACCAGGCCGTTGAAATTGAACGGGGCCGCAACCCCGGCGTAAATCTGGCAATCGGTCACTTCCGGCTCGACCCGCACCGCCGCGGCAATTTCGCGCGCCGCCTGGGCCGTCTGCTCCAGCGCGCTGCCCTCGGGCATGTTCAGAATGACCTGGAATTCGCTCTTGTTGTCAAAGGGCAACATCTTGACCTTGACCCAGCCCAGGCCCACCAGCGCCATGGCCACAAGGAGCAGCCCTACAATGATGGCCAGAAAGGCATAGCGCCAAGGCCGGCGCTGGATGAGCGGAGCCATGAACCGGCGATAAACCCGGGTGAAAAAGTCCTCCGGGTGCGCGGAATGAGGCGCCAGACCGGGAGCGCCGGCATCCCCACCGGCGATTTCTGTCGTTTTCGCAGGCCTCGGCGAGGATGCCGGCGCTCCCAGTCCGTCGCTGCGGGTAAGCGAGGAGTACTTCCGGCCCCAGCGCAACACGCGAATGGAGGCCCAGGGCGTGACGATGAAGGCAATGGCGAGGGAAAAGAGCATGGCAGCGCCGGAACCGGTCGGGATGGGCCGCATGTAAGGCCCCATGAGCCCGCCGACGAACGCCATCGGCAGCACCGCGGCAATGACGGCGAACGTGGCCAGAATGGTGGGGTTGCCCACCTCGTTCACGGCCTCGACCGCAATCTCCGACCAACTCCGGCCCTGGTTCTGCGGTAGGTGGAAGTGCCGCACGATGTTCTCGACCACCACAATCGCATCGTCCACCAGGATGCCGATCGAGAAGATGAGCGCAAAGAGCGTGATCCGGTTCAGGGTGTAGCCGTAGAGGTAGAAGACCAGGAGGGTCAAAGCCAGCGTCGCCGGGATGGCGATAGCCACGATGACCGACTCGCGCCAACCCAGTGTGAGCAAAATGAGAATAGAGACGCCGAGCACCGCCAGGCCCATGTGGAAGAGCAGTTCGTTAGACTTTTCCAGGGCCGTCTCTCCGTAGTTGCGGGTGACGGTCACCTGGATGTCGGCCGGGATTATCCGCCCCTTGAGGGTCTCGACCCTCCCCATAACCCGGTCGGCAACCGCAATGGCATTGGCCCCGGGGCGCTTGGCGAGGCTCAAGGTGACGGCGGGTTGTTCGTCGGCCGCAGCCGAACGGGCGGCGCCGGACTCGAAAAAGACATATTGGGAAGGCTCCTTTGCCCCATCCCGGATGTCGGCCACCTCGCGCAGATAAACGGGCCGGCCGCCGAAGACACCCACGACAACGTTGCCCACTTCCTGGGCGTTGGCCAGGAACCCGCCGGTCTCGACGATGACCTCCCGGTTGTTCCGGGTCAAGCCGCCCGCCACGAGCTGTCGAATGGCCTGGGTGAGCATTGGGA
>CAVVMW010000028.1:0-103270 GCA_963749495.1 uncultured bacterium | reverse complement strand
TGATCTGTTCAAGGATCTGCTCGCGCCGGTCTTCGAGCTGAGAAAGCGAAGCGGTCATGGTGCGTATTGTATCTAACTAGATACAATATAGCAACAAAAATCAATCAGCAGGCGGGCCTGCTCAAATTTTGGTTACTTTTTTGTCGCGCACCCCTTTTTGTCCCACCCCCTCACTTGCCGCCGGGGGCGGCGAGGGCTGGGTCCTGGGGCGGGCGGGCCGGGAGCGGCAGGAACGAGGTGATGTGAGCCAGGGCCTGTTTGAGGCTGGAGGCGACCTCATCGGCGCAGATGGCGGGCCGGTGTTGCCCCGCCTGGGAGGCATCGTCTTCGGTGAGAACGGCGGCGATGAGCTTGAGGTCGAGGAACTGGGCGCGGAGGCGGCGGCACAAATAGCGGGCGTGCATGAAGCCGAACGGGGGCACCGCCGTCACGCACACAATCCTGACGTGGTCAGGGTCGGCCTGTTCGAGGGCCTCGCCGGCGGAGGCGCCGGCGGGCAGGTCCTTGGCGCTGACCCCGCGCTGGCGGAGCAACTGCACCAGCATCAGGGCGGCGATTTCATCGGCCTGGTCGCGGGCGGGGGTGCAGAGGACAACGGGGTGGCCGGCAGGAGGCGGAGCCGGACAGGGCTCGGCGCCCTGGGTTGGGTTGCGGGTCTCCGTGCGGCCGTTGCGGGCGGTCAAAGCCCCGGCGTGCTCGCCCAGGTCTTCGACCAGGAGGCGCGTGTTTTGGAGGATGAATTGTTGGCGGGCCGCCTCGAGGCGTCCGCGGTGGCGCTCTTCCTCGGCCAGGCTCAACGCCGGGATGATGACATCATCGTAAAGGTCCGCCAGCGACTTGCCCTTGAGATAGTCTTCGGCAATCTCCGTGGCTTCCGTGGCGTCCAGGGCGAGCAGGCGCTGATAAAAGCGGGTCTCGGGCGTGAGCACGACCTCGTCGCTGAGCATCACGCTCAGGAACTGCAGTTGGGGCACATACCGGCCCGTGACCACCAGGCAAACCGTGAGCGGCATGGCCAAGAGGAGGCCCACCGGGCCCCACAGCCAGGTCCAAAAGACCGCCGTCACCAGGATGGCAATCGGTGACACCCCGGTGGAAGTGCCGTACAAGAGCGGCTCCACGACATTGTACATGAGCAGGTTGATGCCGAAGTAGATGCCAAGGACCAGGGGCGCCTCCACCCACCCAGGTTTGACGGCGAAGACGATGGCGGCAGGCATCGCGGCGGCGACCCAGATCCCCAGGTACGGGACGTAGCGCAGCAGGGCCGCCAGCATGGCCCACAACAGGGGATTGGGCACTCGCATCAAAGACAAGGCCAGGCCCACTAGCGCGCCGTAGGAGGCGTTGATGACCACCTGCGCCACCAGGTAACGGCTCACTCGCCGCGCCGCCTCGTCCAGCAACTGCGTGGTTGCGTTGATGCGCCCCGCCCCGGCCAGCCCGATCAGCCGGTTGCGCAGGTCCTCCTGCTGGATGAGCATGAAAATGACAAACACCACCACGATGCCCGCCGTGAGCAGGATGCCCAGCACCGAACCGAGGATCTTCTGGATCGCCTCCATCGGCGAGAAGGGGTTGCGGTGGATTTCGATCGCCAGGGGCCTCTCCCCGGCCGGTTGCGCGGGCGCGCCGTTCGTGGGTGCGGCGCTCAATCCCTCGGTCACGTTATTGACCACCCTCGAGAACTCGTTGACCAGGCCGCTGCCGGAGTTGCGCAGGGATTCCAGCTTCTGCCGGACGTTGTGCTGGTACTCGGGCAGCTTGCGCGCCAACTCGCCAAGCTGAGAGGCCATGATCAT
The DNA here is from genome assembly GCA_963749495.1 of uncultured bacterium. GTDB lineage: Bacteria > Verrucomicrobiota > Verrucomicrobiia > Limisphaerales > UBA8199 > CAVQND01. The sequence goes on along the minus strand of CAVVMW010000028.1, from coordinate 101,468 downwards.
GCCGATGCTGGCCATGACCAGGAAGGACAACAGGACCACCACGGCCACCGAGGGCACGCGCCCCAGGCCCCAATGCCTCAGACGCGTGACCAGGGGCGCCAGCAAAAACGCGAACAGCACCGCCAGCGCCAGCGGGATGAACAGCGCCCGCGCAAAATAAAGCACCGCCACAACCACAACCACCGTCAAAAAGACGGTGCCGCTCGCATTGCTGTTCCGACGATGCTCGCTTGCCACAGGACGCCAGACCTTCCTAAGCGCGTGATGACCTTTGCGCAGATTCTATAACATCGATCCACGCCGCCGCACAAGCAAGGATTGCCCTCTCCCCTGAACCGGGGCGCATCTCGTCAGTAGCAGCATGTGAGCCCTGAGGTCAGCGAGAGTGCCCGCCGCCCAGGAATTCATCCCGGAGGGATGGCAGATGGTAGCCGGGGGTCGAAGCGCAGGCGAGACCCCCGGTTCAGAGGCAGTGTGGGTCAGCATCCCGGAGGGATGCCAGAAGGCCACCTCCTCGTTGTGAGCAGCCTTCTGGCACCCCGTTCCGGGGTGCAGCCCCTTCTGGCCGCAAACCGGGGGTCGCAGCGACGCCGCGACCCCCGGCTACCATCTGGCAACCCTCCGGGTTGCCCCGAGCCGCTGCTCCTGGCTGAAGGTGGTGGTACTGACGAGATGCGCCCCATGAACCGTCGCGAAGCCCGAAGGTTTTCTACTGCGCCAGTCCTCTTGCGCTTTTTTTGGACCCAGACGCAGGGGACACCAAAACGGTAGAGGACTGCCGCAGTCCAAAACGCTTCGCAGCCTCCGGACCCCTGACCGGTTCATGGTCCCAATGCATTGGCAGAAGGCAAAGGGGGCCCTCCATGAACCGACGTTGAGGAAAGGTCTGTTTGGGAATGAGGCGGATTGCTCCTGTTGCGGCACAGAGCAGGACCAAGGATGAATCGCGCTTTCAGCGCTCCAGATGATTATTGGCGGCGGTACCCAGGGCGTATGCCCTGGGCTGGTATGAACGACGCCTTTGGCGTCCAGAGCACGCACGGCCGGTTCCATCCCGCACCCGAGGATTGCTGTCGTGGGTCCCCCGCCTCGACCTGCGCTCGATTTTTCTTGGCAAATCGCTTGGCCGGGCGTAAGCAGGGGGTGTTCTTTGAAAAAACACAGCCAGGCGTCAGGGAACCCCGTGAGAATCGGGGACGGTTGCGCCACTGTAACGGGTTACAAACTCCCAAGGCCACTGGTTTGTCCTCGATCGGGCAAGACCGGGAAGGCGGGAGCAAGGTTCCAAGACCCGAAGCCAGGATACCGGCTTGGTTGTGCTCGTCATGGCCGTTTGACCGACGCATCGCGTCCGGGGCCCGGCAGCAAGGCCCGCCCTCCAAACGGCCCACTTCTCCGTCCAAGAGAAGGATGAGGCCAGCCGGCGGCGCGGGTGCGCAGCCGGATTCGCCGAGTGCCTTCATTCTCCGATTTGGCGGGGTCTGAAGGTTTTTTGTTTTCAGGCCCCGCGCTGGTCTCTCTACCGAAACCTGCTTGCATTAGAAAGATCAGTGTATGAACACGAAAGCGATTGGTTGGTCTTGGTGCGTGCCGGCCCTGGCGGGCTGGCTCTTGGCCCTGGTGAACAGCCCGGCGGCCGTCACAGTCCAGGAAGACTTCTCCGCCGACCCCGCGGGGCGAGGCTGGACGGCGTTGGGCGACGCCACGCTCTTCCAGTGGGACGCGCTCAACCAGGACCTGGAGGTCACCTGGGATTCCTCGCGCCCCAACAGCTACTTCGCCCACCCCCTCGGGAGCGTGCTGGGCGCACAGGAGGACTTCAGCCTCGGTTTTGACCTGCGCCTGAGCGACTTCGCCGCCGGCATCGATCCGGCCAAACCCAACCCCTTCGAGCCTGTCTGTGGGGCTGATCAACCTTGCCGAGGCCACTCAGGCCGGTTTCGTGCGCGGCACCGGCCTGAACTCACCGGACCTGGCCGAGTTCAGTTTCTTTCCCGACCCGGGCGGGGCATGGGTCTGGGGCCCTTCGCTGACGGCCATGTGTTGTGACTGGACCGGCACCAACTGGTCGTCCGGCGGTTTTGCCCCGCTGGGCCTGAGCACCAACGACCTGTTCCACGTGGACCTGGCCTACAGCGCCGCCGAGCGTGTCCTGCGGACGAGCCTGACGTGCAACGGGCAGCCCTATGGGACACTCGCAGACACCACTCTGGGGACCAACTTTCTGGACTTCCGCCTCGATCACGTGGCCGTCTGCAGCTACAGTGACGCGGGGCAGGACCCGGCGTATGCCGGCTCGCTCCTGGCCCACGGCGTGTTGGACAACATCCAGGTGAGCATCACCGTGCCGCCGCCCCCGGACCTGGCGGGCGGTTTCGTCCGGGGCGCCTGGCAGGTGCAATTCCTGAGCCGCACCAACCGCCTCTACACCCTGGAGCGCACGGCCGATTTCCAGTCCTGGATCCCGGTCTCGCCCGCCACAGCGGGCATCGGCGCCAATCTGGTCCTGAAGGACCCCGCCGCACCGGCGGCTCGCGCCTTCTACCGCGTCCGGGTGGACTGACCATGAAGCGTCGAAGCCCGCAAGGTTTTGGACTGCGGCAGTCCTCTGCCGCTTTGGCGTCGCCAACCAAGGGACTGAACAGCGGCAGAGGACTGCCGCAGTCCAAAACGCTTCGCGCCCGGGCCCGCCAGTTAGGTCCATGCTCCCAATGCGGGGTCGCAGAATCATGGAGGCCGCCCCTGGCGGCCTTCACGCTTATCGAGTTGCTGGTGGTCACCGCCATTCTTGCTATCCTGGCGGGCTTGCTCCTGCCCGCCTTGTCGCGGAGCAAGGCCTCGGCCCAGCGCGTCCAGTGCGTGAGCAACCTGCACCAGCTCGAGTTGGCGGCCAATCTGTATTGGGACGACAACGGCGGCAACTGCTTCCGCTATGGCGGGGGCTTTACCAACGGCGGGCAGCTTTACTGGTTTGGCTGGATCGGGCCGGGACCGGAAGGCCAGCGCCCCTTCGATGCCACGCCCGGGGCGCTCTACCCCTACCTGCGAGGACGCGGCGTCGAGCGTTGCCCGGCCTTCGACTATTTCATGTCGCATTTCAAGGCCAAGGCCCAAGGCGCCACCTACGGCTATGGCTACAACCTCTACTTGTCGGCGCCTCAAGGGCAGCCGCCCGTCAACCTGGGTCGGCTGGCCCGGCCCGCCCTCACCGCGGTCCTGGCCGACGCCGCCCAGGTGAACACCTGGCAGGCCCCCGCCTCGACGGCCAACCCGATGCTCGAGGAATGGTATTACGTGGACAACAACTCCAATCAACCCAACGGCCACTTCCGCCACGCGCACAAGGCCCAGGCCGCCTTCTGCGACGGCCACCTGGCGCAGGAGGCCCCTGTGCCCGGCTCGATCGACCCCAGGATGCCCAGCCAGTTCGTAGGACGGCTAAGGCCGGAGATATTGAACGTGCCGTAGAACGGCGGGCAAAATTAGCGCGGAGGCTCCGGTGCCAAACCTCTGTCGCGGCCTTTGTCGCAACCGGGCGCATTCGAACACTGCCCCCGGGCGTGCGCGCTTCCTCGGGCTGAAAGCCCGAGATGTGACAGCCTGGGCTGGAGCGAGCTTGCGAGCGGAGGCCCAGGTTGCGAGCACATCAATCTCTGCGCCCTGAAGGGGGAATGGCGCTTAGTTAGTGCCTAAAACTTTAGCACTGAGGCGCTTGCGTCGATGGGGATGAGGTGCCCTCCGGAAGATGATTATTCGGGACAGCCGCTCCATGTCCCGTAACAGCCCTCGCACCTGCCGGTAGCGGTTAACGGCTTGGCGCATCTGCTCGAACTGTTCCTGGGTCAGTGAGACGGTCACCGTCTTCTGGGCGACTTTGCGCGTCCATTGGTAGCCGGCACCTCCGCCGGAGCGCCGCGTGCGGTCTTGCACCGAGCCCTGGCTCAGGTAGCCTATTTGGCCCAAACGGCGCCGCAACTGCTCGTATTGCCGCTGCCAGGAGGCGGTGCCCTTACCCCGATTTTTGTTCATTGGCCTCAATTTTAGCTTGCAAGTCAAGCCTTGTCCAGTATATATACTGGACATGCACACGCCCTTTTTCCTCCCCTGGCGCTCCTTCCTGGCTCCCCTGGGACCCCGCCTCCAACACGCCGCCCAACCCCTGGGCCGCGCCACTCTCACCGCCATCGAGCAAAGTCTGGCTCCGGCCTTGCCCGCCGACCTCCTCCAAAAGCCTGCCTCCGGACCCCACTGCCGACACCGGATCTTCTTCCAGGCCCGTTCCTTCTGGTGCTGGGTTTGGCAGATGTTCCAGGGCAACACCTCCTGCCGTGAGGTTGTGCGCCAAGTCCAGGCCCTGCTCGGCCTCCTGGAAGAGCCCCCCATCGATGAAAACACCAGCGCTTACTGCCAGGCCCGGGCCAATCTATCCTTGGGCCTGTTGGAGAAGGCATTCAGCGCCAGCGCTTTAAGCGCCCTCAAGCAAGCCCCCGCCCAAACCCTGCTCCAGGGCCGGCCCATCAAGTTTGCCGACGGCTCGACCGTGCGGTTGGAGGACACCCCTGCAAACCGCGCCCAATTTCCTCCCTCCTCAAACCAACACTCCCGTCCGGGCTTCCCCACCCTCAAGACACTGGTGCTCTTCGACCTGGCCAGCGGCGCGGTCCTGGCCCGAGCCACCAGCAGCCTCAAGGTGGCTGAAACGCGCCTGTTGATGAGCTTGGGCCAGCACGTCCAGCCCGGCGACATTCTGGGCGGGGACCGCGCTTATGGCCTTTATGTCATGATGCACTGGGCCAAGGGCTTGGGCGCCGATCTCTTTGCGCGGCTCAACGCCCGCTCCCGCCGGGTGGACTTCCGCAAGGCCATCAAAAAGCTCGGCCCCAACGACGCGGTGTTCCTGTGGCACAAACCCAAAGCCCCTTCCAAGCTGCTCACCCCCGAAGAGTGGGTCCAAGTGCCCGATACGATGGAGGTGCGCCTCATCCACATTCGGATTGAGCGGCCAGGCTTTCGCACCCGAGAACTAACGGTCGCAACCACCCTGCTGGACCCTGAGTTGTACCCAGCCCAGGAGATCCTGGCCGCCTTCCTCAAGCGCTGGCGCCTGGAGATGTGCCTGGATGATTTGAAAACCACCTTGCAGATGGAACAGCTCAAATGCCGCAAGCCCGAGGGGGTGGAAAAGGAGTTGCTGGTCTTCTTGCTGACCCACAATCTGCTACGCTGGATCATGGGCCAGGCCGCCAAAGCCGGCGAGGCGGACCTGGAGCGGATCAGCTTCACCGGCACAATGCACGCCTTCCGGCAGTGGACCATCGCGCTGGTGCAGGTGCGCGGACCCGGCAAACTCTCCAAACAAAAGCGCCTGTGGCAACTGTTGCTGTGGATCGTGGCAGCGGATTTGGTGCCGGAACGTCCCGGGCGGCAGGAACCCCGGGCCGTCAAAAAGAGAAGCAAATACCCGCGCCTGACCAAGCCCCGTGACCAGTATGTCGAACGGTGGAGCCGTAACAAGCGCCGCCGGGTTCAGCGCGCAAAAAAACATGCCTCGCTAAACTAAGCGCCATTCCCCTGTAGGGGCGCGACAAGGCCCGAATCCCTGGGCAACAGGTCCCGGCCTTAGCAGGCCAGGGAGGTTTTCGCTGGGCTTGGCTTACCCAGGCCTCCGCTCCGCTCCAGCCTGGGCTATCACATGACGGGCCTTCGGCCCTGGGGCGCCTTCGGAGACCGACGCCGGAATGCGTCCGAGCAAAGGCGCCCTCCCATCCCGTTGCGCCCGGCGGGGGCGGTGTCCGCATGCGCCCGGCACGACCTTTGTCGCAACCTTTGTCGGAGCCTTTGTCGGGTTGGCTCTGTTGCGACAAAGGCCGCGGCAAAGGTCAGGCGTGCTACGCCCCGACTTCCTTGCGTATGGCTTCAACAATCTGCTTTGACCAGCGGTTAAGGGCGGCGGGGTCGCGGCCCTCGACGAGCAGGCGCGCCTTGGGCTCGGTGCCGGAGTAGCGGAGGAGCACGCGGCCGCCTTGGGATTTGAGTTCGGTTTCCGCCTGGGCCACGAGCTGGAGCAGGCCCTCCAGTTGGTCGAACGGCCGTTTTTCGCGGACCATGACGTTGGTGAGGATTTGGGGAAAGCGGGTCCAGCACTGGGTCAGGCGGGAGAGCGGGGCATCCTTGGCCTTCATGATGCGCAGCACCTGCAATGCGGCGACCAGGCCGTCGCCCGTGGTGCTGAAATCGCGGAAGATGATGTGGCCGCTCTGCTCGCCCCCGACGTTGAAGTCGTTGCGCAGCATTTCGTCAATGACGCTCCTGTCGCCCACGGCAGTGCGGGCGACCCGGCCCCCGGCTTCGTGGATGAGGGCGTCCAGGCCGGCGTTGCTCATGACGGTGGCCACGAGGGTCTTGTGGCGGAGCGTGCCCTGGGCCAGCAACTCCACGGCGGTTATGGCCATGATGTTGTCGCCATTGATGAGCTTGCCGGTCTCGTCGCACAACAGGACCCGGTTGGCATCGCCGTCATGGGCCAGGCCGACGTCGGCGCGGTGCTCCCAGACCTTCTGGCAGAGGAGGCCGGGGTGCATCGAACCGCACTCCTGATTGATGTTCTTGCCGTCGGGCTGGTTGCCATAAACGATGACATCGGCGCCCAACTCCCGGAGCACGCAGGGCGTAGATTTGTAGGCCGCGCCGTGGGCGCAGTCCACCACGATGCGCAGGCCCTCCAGGACCAGGCCGCGCGGGAACGAGGCCTTGGCGTGCTCGATGTAGCGGCCCAAGGCGTCCTCGATGCGCACCGCCTTGCCAATCGCATCGGCCGTCGGGCGGATGTTCTCGATCTCGCCGCTGAAGACCAGGCCCTCGATCTGCTGTTCGATCTTGTCATCGAGCTTGTAGCCGTCGGCGCGGAAGAACTTGATGCCGTTGTTGTCGTAAGGGTTGTGCGAGGCGGTGATGACAATGCCGGCATCGGCCCGGAGGCTGCGCGTGACATAGGCCACGCCGGGCGTGGGCAGGGGGCCGATGAACAGCACGTCCACTCCCATCGAGAGAATGCCCGAGGAGAGGGCATTCTCGAGCATGTAGCCGGACAGCCGCGTGTCCTTGCCCAGGACGATGCGGTGGCGCACCCGGTCGCGCGCCTGGGTCTGGAGGGTCCTGAAGACATGGCCCGCCGCCCGGCCCAGCCGCAGGGCCGTCTCGGCAGTCACGGGCTCGATGTTCGCCGTCCCACGCACCCCGTCGGTGCCGAAAATCCGCTTACCGTTTGTCATGGCGTCAAGCATGGACCCTAACATACGCGCCTTCGTTGAAAAGCCAAATTCACGTTCCCTGCGGCCCGGGCCATCGCGGCGCTTTCGCTCGTTCCTGCTGACGGCCTTGAACCGGTTCTTGTGCAATGAATATGACCGGAACAGGGCGCTCAAGCGCGGCGGGGGGCGGACGGTCTTTTCGCTGGACCAGGAGCAGGCCGAAGGGCGCTATTTGCGCGAGCCGGCGGCTGGCGAGGCGCCGGAGGGCCTCTTTGATTGCGGCTGGGCCTTGGCCCTGATGGACCAAGCCCTGTCTGCCTTGAGAGAGGAAGCGGAGGCGAGCGGCAAGGCGAGGCAATTCGAGCTGCTCGGCCCGTTCTTGTCGCGCGAAGCGGAACCGGGGGATTACGAGAGGATTTCCGGGCAACTGGAGATGAGCATTGGGGCGGTGGGGGTGGCGGTGCGCCGGTTGCGGCTGCGGCTGAGGGAGATGGTGCGGGGGGAGGTTGCCGGCACGCTGGCGGACGGCGCGGATGCCGAGGAAGAAATGCGCTATTTGATCGCGGTATTGCGGAGTTCGATTTGCCGGCACTCCTGAAAACGGCCATTCAACCACGGATGGCCACGGATAATCTCGGATTCACTGAGGAACGGGAACAAGCGGCGTTAGCGGGCCGGGGCGAGCGCCTCCAAGCTTTTCGACATGTATGAGTGGACGGTGCACGCTCTGCGGGGCCGTGCTGCCTGAGCGGGTGTTGGCGGGACACTGCCCGGAATGCCTGGTCCGGGTGTCGCTCGGGGAGGAAGGCCGGCTGGAGCCGGGCGGGTTTCCCGAGGAGCCGTTTCCCCGGAAGCTCGGCGACTACGAGGTGCTGGGGGAGGTGGCTCGAGGGGGCATGGGGGTTGTGTATCGGGCCCGGCAGATCTCGCTGAGGCGGGAGGTGGCCTTGAAAATGATCCTCTCGGGCCCATTTGCCAGCCGGGCGGCGCTCGAACGCTTCCGGACCGAGGCGCGGACGGCCGCCAGCCTGCAGCACCCCAATATCGTGGCCATTCACGAAGTGGGCGAGGCCGAAGGGCAGCCGTACTTTACGATGGATTTCATCGAGGGGCGTGACCTGGCATCTCCCTCAAGTGCCTGGAGAAGGAGCCCGCTCGCCGGTATCACACCGCCGAAATCCTCGCTGGGGAACTGGACCGTTTTTTACGCGATCAACCCATTGCGGCCCGTCCGATGGGCCGGCTCCAAAGGGCCTGGCGCTGGTGCCGCCGGAACCGGGCCGTTGCGGCGCTGGCCGTGCTGGCCGGAGTGCTGGCCCTGGCGGTATTGCTGGCCGTGGTAGTGCTGGCCGCGGATAACGTGCGAATCCGGCAGGAGCGAAACCAGAAAGACCTCGCCCTGCGGCAAAGGGCCAGCGCCTTGGAAACAGCGCGCCGAAGCGAGCAGCAAGCCCGCGAGGAGCTTTTCCAGGCGTTGCGCAGCCAGGCCCAAGCCCGCCGTTTCAGCCGGCAACCAGGCCAACGGTTGGAGAGCCTGGCGGCCGTGGCCGAGGCGGCCCGCATCCGGACCGAGGACAGCCTGAGAGACGAAGCGATAGCGGCCATGGTGTTGCCGGATGTGGGACACGGGCCCAGTTGGTCCGGGCGGGGTCCTGATACTCGGGCTGTCGCATTCGACGGTCTTTATCGGCGCTATGCGCGGTTGAGCGAGCGGGGGGACATCAGCGTGCGTAACGTGCCCGAGGATCGGGAACTCCGGCACCTCGAGACCTTCGAGGCCAGTCTCCGGCTGGAGCACGAGGTGCTCTATCCCGGCCAGGTCGCCTTCTCACCGGACCAGAAACTGATGGCGCTGGAACTGGCGCCCGGTGTCATCCATCTCAAGGAGGCGGCCACTGGCCGGACGGTCGCCAGGCTCGAGGATCCCTTCGGCGACCGCTCGACCTGGATGGCCTTTACCCCCGACGGCCGGCGACTCGTGGTCACGGCCAGGTATGCCAAGACCGCCCATCTTTGGAACCTGGCGCTGATCCGCACCCAGTTGAAGGCCATGGGCCTGGACTGGGATTGGCCCGAGTTCCCAGCCGCCACTCCGCCCGGCCCCATACGCGAGGGCCGGCTTGTCCAGGTTGTCCGGTGATCCCAGTCTCCGGCCCGAATGGCAAGGCGCCCGGAGAGCCCAGCCCTGGGCCAGGTTCTGACCGCCCGCTGGGCCGCCAGGCGGGATACGGACGGTTGGCTCCTTTTTCTGTAATCCGGGCCGCGGGATTCTTAGTTAACCAGGTGTGAAGCAGACCTGGCGCGAAGCATTGTTCAAAATCGTCCCGGCGCTCTATTTGGCGGGCCTTTGGCCGGCCAACGGACAGCAGCCGCTCTATAACAAGCCGCCGATGCAGCCGAGAATCGCGCCCGGCAGCGCATTCAATAATCCCGGCATCGATCTAAGCGGGATTCAGCCGGCGACAAACCTCCAGAGCTCCAGGCTGAGTCTCAACGACCGCACCGGGGCGGCGGTGTTTGGAGCGGCAAAAAACCGCGGGATTATAAACTCGGACGGGTCGTGGATGGGAGTGGCGATTCTCGCGATGTGGGCTTACTTGGACTATTTCGTCGATGATGCCTCGGGCAGCCAGGCGAACGGGATTCAGTATCGCCTCGATGCATCGGTCTTCCTTCCGCAAGCGCAGCCAGGCTATGCCGGAACCACAAAGGGCACACCCGCGCAGGCAGAGTATGACTTCTTGATGCACTTTTACCTTCCGCTGGTTTACCGCTACTACGGCGACCTGGCGGACCCGGCGTTCGGAGGTTCGATCGCCCTGCGCGACCACATCATCAACGATCTCCTTGGCGGGGCAACCCGAAGCGGCATACCTGGCGGGCGGCGGGTAGCCGGGAGGGCAGACGCGCATGAGTTCGAGTTCGTGCACGTGGACTCTACGGTTGATGTGTCGGAAACAGAAAACCACCTGCTGGGCATCAACGCGGCGCGGTACCTGGTGAACCAGCTTTTGTTCCAACGAACCTGCCGGAGATCAACTATGACGAGGACATGGTGCGCGCCGGGCTGTCCGATTATCGGCTCCCAGACCCGATCCTGGACCTATTCGTGAATCCTAGAGACCGCGAATTCTATCAAAGCTTTCATCATAATTCTTCGGTTTCCTTGAGGCCTATGATACCTGGCTCCATCCCGGCTTGAGCTATGACCAGTTCAAAGCCAACGTTCTGGCCCGGTATGGCCCGAACGCAAGATTCAGTGCCGGGACCCAAAACCGTTACACGACGCAGTCCGGATACACGATCCAATTCCTGGTGGACATGGACAACGACAACGCCACGGCGGAGATCGTCCAAAGCCCGGGCTCCATCACGCAGCCGGACCGCCAGAAGTTCGCCTCCGGAACCATTCTGAACAGTGAGGAATCGAACCGGAACGTGGAGAAGATCTTCATCACCAATCCGGCGTTCTACCACTGGAGCCCTGGCCGTGGTATTTCCCCAGGCTCCTGGGGCTCCTCCTTAATGGCCATCACCCCAGGCGGCCAGGTTGGCATCGGCACCTCGACTCCCGCGGCCACCCTCGACGTTCGTGGCTCAGTCAACCTGCAAGGCCCCCTGACCGTGGGGGACAATTTTGCGGCCACGATCGGCTGTGCCGACCTGTTGATTGGCTGGTCGGGGCGGCGGGGCAGCCCCGGCAGGGCGCTGTCGGACCTTGGCACCACCTTGGATATCAACTGCTGCGGCGACTGGGCGAACACGTATGTGGGTGGCGGCAACTTTTCCGTCTGCTCCTTGACCATTCGCGGCGGCGGCAACCTGGCCGAACCATTTCCTACTGCCGAGGGGCACATCGATAAAGGCGCGGTGATGGTGATCGACGAGGAACATCCCGGCCAACTCAAACTGAGCGGCCGCGCTTATGACACCCGCGTCGCCGGAATCGTCAGCGGGGCAAAGGGCATCCATCCGGGCATCAGCCTGCACCAGGAAGGCGCCATGGATGATGGCCAGGACATTGCCTTGAGCGGACGCGTCTATGTTCAAGCCGACGCTGCCTTCGGCGCGATCACACCTGGTGACCTGCTCACTACCTCTGACACCCCGGGTCACGCGATGAAGGTCACCGATCGGACCAGGGCCCAAGGGGCGATTCCGGGCAAGGCGATGAGCAGCCTGGCGGAGGGAAAAGGGATGGTCTTGGTGCTGGTGACGCTGCAGTAAAGGAAATGGGTCAAAACCGCAGATTCGCGGCTGTGATGTGGGATTTCGTGGTTTTGGTGCTTGACGCGTCGAGCGAGGCTGGCAGTCGCCGAGCGGGTGAGAAAGGAAACGACGCTGCCCATCAAGTTGATAGCCGCGAGGCTGCAGATCGGCACTTCCGAGGGCGCCAAGTCCGTGCTGCACCATTGGCTGCACGCGAAGGAGAAAACCACAACCGCCGTTGCGGCATGCGTACAGGTCCAGCTCCAAACTACGGTTTGACCCTCTTTTCAGGAATCCTTTCTCCCGACAACCCTGCGGCGTCAGACCACAATTCGCACCGAGGATCGATCCAATTCCACGAGGGAGTTGGTTTCGAGGGCGTGTGTGATCTCGCCAAGATGAGCTTCAAAAAGGGCCTTGAGTTCCCGGGTGCGGAGGTTGCCGGTCCGAATAAGCAACAGTTTGTGCGGCCTTTGCAGCAGCAGGTGGGAGTAGTAGAAGTCGGTGTCCTTGGAGATGACCACGCGCTGGTCTCTGACGGAAAGATCGTTGATGATCCGGCCGGGTGTCTGGTTTTGCGCAGGAAGCTGCCGGGTGTGGACGGCGTCGTGGCCGGCCGATTGGAGAAGCGCGCAGATTCCTGGCGGGAGGTGCGCGTCCACCAGGAATTTCATGACAGCACGAGGTGTTGGCTCTTGACCCGCAGCGACTGCGCGGCGAATTCAAGACACGCCAGAAAGTCCTCCCGCTCCAGATCTGGAAATTCAGCCAGCAGGTCCTCGATCCCATCGTCGGCGGCCAAGTATTCCAGCATGGTTTCCACCGGGTACCGCAGGTTCCGAATCACCGGCTTGCCGTGGCAAATCTCCGGATTAATCGTGATGCGCGACAGCAACGAGTTCATTCAAGGAAAATGTAGCTGCGAATGCCAGCGCGGCAAGGGGAATCTCAGCCGCCGCGTAACCGGTCATTGAAGGCCGCGACAGTCCCCGGAGGACCCCTCACCCCAGCCCTCTCCCCGTCCGACGGGGAGAGGGAGAAGCGTCCGCAGTCTCCGGAGCTTCCGGGCGTCTCCGCTTCCTCAAAGCGCTACCGAGAACTCTGCCTCTGCCCTTCCGAAGGGGAGACCCGCTGACCACGTCCGGCGCTCCGGGTCACGCGATGAAGGTCACCGATTGGACCAGGGCCCAAGGGGCGATTCCGGGCAAGGCGATGAGCAACCTGACGGAAGGCAAAGGCCTGGTCCTGGCCCTGGTGACGCTGCAGTAGCCTTCAATCAAGGCTGCGGGACGAAATCCGGGACCTGGAGGATGACGCCCTGGAGCCTGCGCAGGTCGGCCAGGTCCGCCGGGCTCTCCGCCAGCTTCCAATAGCTCTGTTTTTGCTTGAACTGCTTGGGCCATCTCCATTTCCAGGTCTCGGCGTGGCCGTCGGCGAAGGAGAGAACTCCCACGCGCCCATGGCGATCCGCGGGCATGTTGACCCAGCGGTCATCCGGGGCCGGCCAGGTGAGGAAGTGGGCGTCATCGATGCTGTCCTCGTTTTCATCGATGAACACAAAGAGGCGCCCGGCGTTGGGGATGTCGCTGGCGCGGAGGACGGTGTTTTGGACCTCGTTAGTCCGGCCGCCCAGGCAGCCGCTCATCGAGTAGCTGCGGGTCCGGGGCAAGCCGGTATTCTGCCCGTTGAGCCGCCGGACCGTTGATTTGTCGGCCGGGCAGCGGTACACACCCAGGGAGCGGTTGTAGTCGTATTTGAAGAGCAGGCCCTGCTCGATGGGCTGGAAGTTGTCGTCATAAGGAGCGCTGCTCGAGCCGATCCAGGAATCGGGCGTGCTGCGCCAGACGCCGTTGACGAGGAGCGAACGGTTGGGCGGCACCATCCCATGGTAGTCATCGACATACAATTGCCAGCAGGCCTGGAGCTGCTTGAGATTGTTCCGGCAGCTCGCGCCCGTGGCCTTGGCCTTGGCGCTGCTCAGCACCGGCAGGAGCAACGCGGCCAGGATGGCAATGATGGCGATGACCACCAACAGTTCCAAAAGGGTGAAGCCCTGGCGTACAGGACGGCCCATGGGTCTGCTGTCTGAAGCGACAAACATAATCCCGAATCTTCAAAACGAACCAGTAAATGGGAGACGCATGGATACGCCGCCGCCTTCAAAGTATTCGATATTGCCAACCGCGCGCCATCGACCTCCCACGCGGCGGAGTTTTGCTGTTACGGCAAACGGCACAATACTTCTATCTTTGAAAGTCTTCTCGAACTTGACTATCACTTCGTTCGCTTGTTTGGTTGGCTCGATTGATAATATCCTGAACGACTCGATGTCCTTGAGGGCGGGAGCGAGCGTTGACCTTAAGGTGATTTGGTGCTGACGCGTGAGATTGGCGGCATGTTCCACGCCTTTTTCATCCCAATGCATCAACTCTTGGGCACGGTCAAATTTTTCTTGCGTTAATGCCCACGCCAAGCTTTCCAATGTCGCCTTGGGCGTTGCCGCCCCAACTTCCGACCAAGGTTCACTGGCCAAGGTGTATTGCTTCGCTTCATTCTGCTTTTCGATTAGAACCGTCGCCGTTCCCGCCGCGAGGAACGCTCCCACGCCAACCACTACCGCCGTCTTTGCTTTTGCCCATGCCATGAGTTTCAATGCTCCTTTGATGAGGGTTAAAGTTGAAATGCTCACTGCCGCGCCTTTGCAAATGACAAGGGCAGTCGCTGCTTTTGCCAGCGCGACGGGCGCGGCTTGGACCGAATAGGCCGACAAGGCCCCGGCAATCGCCACTGATGACATCGCAACGCCCCGTTTGGCGAAGAAAGCGCGGAGCTTGTCCAAGCCTCGAGCCACCCGTTTCTTGGCGGCCTCCTCGTTCGTGCCCAGAGCCGCCCCCACCTCCCGCAAACTCTTGTTCTCGAAATAGCGCAGCAGCAGGGCATCGCGGTCGGTTTTTCCAAGCCGGTTCATGGCTTCATCCACCATGGGCGACAATTCCTGCCAGACCGCTTCCGCCGGGCCATTGTCAATTGTGGATTGCATTTGCGCCTCCTGTTCGCGGCGGTGACGGTTGGATTCGGTTCTCAACACATTGGCCGCCGTAAAACGGGTGGTGCGATAGAGCCAGCCGGGAAGGATGGTTTTTGCGCTGAGCAAGGCCGCCTTTCGGGCCAGAATGATAAAAACAGCCTGGGTGATTTCCTCGGCCAGAAGGGGATCACGCACCTGCCGCAACGCCGACGAATAGACCAGGCCGATATGCCGCGCAACCAGGGTGGCAAAGGCATCTTCAGAGCGGCGGGCGGCATACTCCCGCAGCAACTCCATGTCGTGGCCCATCATTCACCTTATACATGTAAGCCCGGGCGAAAAGGGGACAATTTATTGCGAAACACGAAAACTGGCAGGAGTTTGGTCTTCTGCCGCGCCGCTGGCTTTGACGCTGCGCAGTTGAGGGAGAGTTGGTGTTGCACCTCGCTCATGCGGGTCCCATGCTGCCGGACAGGGAGGGGATGTCAAGGCTTCATCGATCTTAGCAATGCAGCCATTGGCTGCTCTGTCCGAAGTCCACGGCCAACGTTGCCAACCTGCCAATCTTGGCCAGGTCGTCTGCGCTGATGGCAGAGGGCAGCAACAGACACGCCTTGGCAACGCGCTCCGCGATGGCAGGGGTGTCCGAATTGCCGAACAGGGCCAGCATCGTGCGGCAGTTTTTCTGGTAACCGGGCACATCGCCGTTCTGGATGAGAAGCGGCGCCAGCACGAAAAAGTTCCAGTGGTCCGAGGGATCGAGTTCCGTGATTTGGCGCACTTCCGCAGCCGCCGCCTGCCATTCGCCGTGCACGGCATGGAGCATGGCCTGCATCGCCAGGTTCCGCGTCTGGCGCATCCGGCTCAACAACTGTTGCGCTTCGGAAGGACTGCCCGAGTCTCCAAGCACGCTAGCCAGCACTTTTTGCGCGTGGACGCGTTCGGCAGCCGGCCATTCTGAATGGCGCTCATACAGGGTGACCGCCTCCTGGGCCAGCACTTGGGCCTCCGGCAGCGACTTCTCTTCCCGCAGCACGTCGGCCAAATGGTGCAACACAATCCCAAGATTGTGATCCGCCTCGGAGGGATTGGCTGCGGCGCGGCGGCGCAGCGGGTCAGGGCTTGGCGGAACGCTGCCTCGGACTCCTGAAGCTTGCCCTGGCGCTGGAGCATCGCTCCCAGCTCGAGAAGCCCGGCCGCCACTGCCGGATGTTCTTGGCCCAGAGTTTTCCTTTGCAATTCCAAGGCCTCACGCAATGCGGCCGAGGCCTCGCCCAGCTTGCCTTCCATCTGCTGGATGCTGGCCAGGTCCTGGAGCCCGGGCACCAGGTCGAACGAATCGTTTCCTGACGATTTTCTCTGCGTCTGCAATGCCTGGCGGAAGAACGTCTCGGTCTGGCTTAGGTTGGTCATGCCCCAATGCCACAGACGAAGGGCCTCCCGCAGTTGGTTTGCCCTCGCCTCCGCGACCTGTTCGGCAGCTTGGGCCTTCTTTTGCGCGGCGGCGGCCCGGTTGCGTTCCCCCTCTGCTATCCTGCGCTGTTTCTTCTCCTTGATGATGAACCAGCCGGAGATCCCCAGCCCGATGACCAGCGATGCCGCCACCGCGGCGCCCGCCCCAAAGACCAACGTATTGCGCCGCACCATCTTCTGAAACCGGTACACTTTGCTCGGCGGCCGGGCCAGCACCGGCTCATCGCCCAGATGACGCTGCACATCCATCGCCAGGCCATCGTGCAGTGTTACGAGGATGTTCGACGGCTTCAGGTCGCGGTGGATGATGCCTTTCTGGTGGGCGTGCTGGACGGCCTGGCAGATCGGGATGAACAGGTCCAACCGCTCGCGCGTGGCGAGCTTGTTCTCGTCGCAGTAATCAGTGGGCCTGCAGGAGGGCTTCCACATGTTGGCGCAGGCCTTGGGGAATAAGCCTTCGAGGTGTTCGCGCATGATCCTGACGACGTTTTTGGCTGCCCTGGGGCTGCCCTGGGAGTGGCAGCATCGGGGCTTGACTTATCAGGGCAAGGTTTTAGGCTTGCCTGAACGCAGGTTGTCCTGGGTCGTCGGCCCGGCGTGGCTCAGCTTAATCGTTAGTCGCAGCATTCACGTCTATGAAAAAGTGGATCTTAGTCTTTGCAGGCTTTGGCGCAGGTGTTGCTTTGGCGGCGTGTCTATTTCTGCTTGAGCAACGACCGACAGAGGGCACGTTCATCGAGGCGCCGTTGCTGTGGATCACAACTTCACTCCAACGGGCAATCCCTTCGCTCCGGAAGTTCGAGTTTGGTTCGTTGTTCGTTGTGCTCTGGTTTCTATACTGGCCCTGCCTTGGGGCACTGCTCGGCGCCTTGATGAAATTGTCAGGCTGCACGTTGCGCAGGCTCCGATCCCGTAATGCGGCACCACAATCCGCGGAGCAAACCACGGACGCCAAGGGCCATTGAGTAAGAACAATGAGCACCGTTGATCCCGAAAAACAGCTCAAAGCCTTTATTGATAAGTTCGAGCCCCAGCACCAAACCTTGATTCGAGCGGTGCGCCGGGCGCTGCGCAAGAGGTTCCCCGCCGCTAACGAGTTCGTTTACGACAACTACAATTTCTATCCCGATCACTTCTTGGCCGTGGTACGGAGCCGGATCCAGTTCAGATCCTGGTTATTGGGCGAAGCATCGGTATGGTGGATGACCTGGCCGTTGGGAACGGTCTTCCTGGTCCTCGGATCCACCCACTTGTGGGTCTCGACGTGGTTGTCAGAGAAGCTCACCACGCCGGACAGATTGTGCAAACAGGATGGATAGTTGAAAATAATGTCCGCGTCCATGTTCACGCCGAAGGCCGGAGCGCAGATGTTCGCCGGGTTCACATCCATGAAGAGGAATCGTCCGGCCGGCGTCGTCACGGCCAAATCTGAAGTCCTCAGGTAGTAGCGAGCGTCGGGCGAGGGGGTGAAAGGGTCTTCCAGGGTGCCGATAGGCGTGCCCACGTAGCAGTTGAGGGCGTAGCTGCGGATCTTTGGCGCATTGGTCCCGTTGAACTGCAGGGTTGATTGGTCCGCCGGGCATTTATAGGGTTGCGGCGTTTTGAGATAAGGGGCGAACAGGGCGTTCGTGGGATTGACCAGGAACTGCGTGTTGACAAAGGCCGGCAGGTAATTGTGATCGTCCCCAAGCACCCACAAATACGCCCCGGAACGCCGTGGCAGGCCGGCTCCGTTCGGGACCAGGTATTCACGATAGTTGACGGCATACAGCGCCCAGGTCAAAACCAGTTGTTTCTGGTTGTTCACGCACGAGATGCGCAGGCCCTGCGCTCGGGCCTTCGATAGCGCCGGCAGGAGCAGGGCGGCCAGAATCGCAATGACCGCAATGACCACCAGCAGTTCGATCAACGTAAAGGCAAGACCCGCGGCAAACCGCCTGCTGTTGCGGAGGAAGTCGTGGAATTCGACTCGGCGGCAAGGAGGTTTCATCGCTGCGAACCCTACCATAGGGGTCAAGGGATGGAAAGTGGCACTTGACGGGGAGCGTAAGGCCTCAGTGACGGCGGGAGTTCCAACCACGGATGGACACGGATGAACACAGATAAGGCCCAAATCCGTGTTTATCCGTGTCCATCCGTGGTTAAAAGAATCCAAGCCCCGCCATCTCTGACCCATTACCGGGGAGCCTCGCCGAAGATCGTCGTCGAATTGGTTCATTTCCCGCTGGCTCTCGCGGTATTCGATCACCTCCAACCCCTTGAGATCGGCGGCTACCTCTGCCGAGGGATATTCAAAGGGTTTCTCGGACCGTGCAAATTGCTCGGTTCCATCCTGGGCTCCGATGCGTTTTGCACGAATCAGGTCGGAACGAGAAGGCGCCCGCGATTGGCTCAATCCCATAAACCATTGCGGCGCAACGTACGCGAATTAGGAAAACTCGATGGCATATCCCAAGCTGGGCAGAGGACTCATGGCAGTCGTGAATGTCACCGACACCCACCTCGGGGCGTGCTTGGAGCGCAACCTCGCGGAGGTCGGTGCTGGCGATGGCCTGTGTCGGGCGCGTGCTTTGATGCGGGCCAAGCCGAATCACCCTGTCTGGCGCGCGCTCAACGACAACATCCCGATGCTCCCTGCTTTTGGAAAGCTATGAATGCAACTCTCGTTAAAAAAGCCCTGGAGAAAGTCCTTAACCCCAACGTCCTGGTCAACATGGTTTCACAACGCGTCCGCCAGCTAAACTTGGGCGGCGGAGGCAGGGGCAGGCCACTGGTGGCGGACGTTGCCAATCTCGGCGCCGCGGACATCGCCTTGCGTGAAATTGTCGACGACAAAATGGGCTTCGAGATGCCCGAGATCATCGAACTGACTCGTCCGACGGGAAAGGGCCGCCGGCGGCCTCAGCACTGGACAAAAAGTTAGCTATACGGTGCGCCGGATGTCAGGCAGGAATCCCGTGTCGAGCATGCGCTCGGCCTCGTCCAGAACCAGGAAGTTAAGCCTCGAAAGGATATGCGGGATGGCGGCCGATTGGATGGGCGTGGGCTCAGTGTAACCGGCCTCCTGGACGGCCTTTAGGATGCGGGATTCGAGGCCAGAAGCGCGAAACGGCATAAACTTCCACAGCGCAGGCAATGCGCTTTGCACGGGAATATCGCAGTACGGCAAAGCGGCCTTGATGCCGCCGTCGCGGCCCAGCCGGGTGTAGCCATCCCGCACGTGGTCCGTCAATGGCGCGAGCGGCCTCCGCCTCCGTAACCACCTCCGCCCGAACGGTCCTCGCGCGGACGGGCTTCATTCACGGTCAAGGCGCGCCCTTTCCAGTCTTTGCCGTTCAAGGCGAGGATCGCCGCATTGGCGCCTTCCTGCGTGTTCATGGTGGCAAAGGCAAAGCCTCGCCCCTGGCCGGTGAATTTATCCATGATTACCGCGATTTCATTGACCGCGCCGTGCTCGGAGAGCATGTTTCTCAGGTCGCCTTCGGTGATGTCGAAGGGGAGATTGCCGACGTACAGTTTGGTGCCCATAAGTGAATTTCGAACTTAGTCTATTGCTTTTCCCAGGGTGTTCCCGACGCTCGGGTTTCAAATCATCACTGAAGCTAATTCATTGAGGATCTTCCTGCCTCGAAATCGGCAAGTTGGCTAAATGTGGGATTACTCTAAGCGAGACGGGATAATAAAGCAACTGTTGTTTGCATTTATTCACATTCATCATGCCCTGCAATGCAACTTGGCCCGCGGGCCGGCAAGACGTTAGTTCTTGGAGCGCCCAACATGGCCCGGCCCGAGCAACAGGCCGGTGACAAAGCGCCAGGCAATGCGCCACGTTCCAGATGGCGGCCGGTTCTTCGCGGCGCGGAACCCTACCAGTTTGCGGCGCTGCTCGTCCCACAGACGGAACGTCAATGATTTGAAGCTGGAGAAGAGTGTCACCGGCTTAACCGCCTGAAACAGCGGCTCCGACCGGTGGCACTTTTCCAGGTTGTAATTGGGGATGCGCGGGCTCAAATGATGGATGTGATGGAACCCGATGTTCCCCGAAAACCACTGCAGGACTTTAGGCAGTTTGTAGAACGAGCTGCCTTGCAGCGCCGCAGCGCACCAATCCCATTCCTGGCGGCGTTCCCAATAGACGCCCTCGAACTGGTGCTGCACGTAAAACAACCATACCCCCGCCACGCCGGCGACCATCAAAACTCCCAACTGGAGCAGCAGGTAGGTCTTGAGGCCGAACAGGCAAGCCAAGCCCGCGGCCATTGCCAGCAGAGCCAGGTTTGTCCAACACACCGAGTTCCGCTCCCGCCGGGCGGCCTCTTTTGAGGGAAACCGTTGCTTGATCAAAAAGACGAACAGCGGGGCCAGCACAAGGAAGACGAGCGGATTGCGCGCCAA
Organism: uncultured bacterium; assembly: GCA_963749495.1. Lineage (GTDB taxonomy): Bacteria > Verrucomicrobiota > Verrucomicrobiia > Limisphaerales > UBA8199 > CAVQND01. Next base: position 81,113 of record CAVVMW010000028.1, on the reverse strand, counting down.
CCGGTAGGCGGAGCGCTTCCAGCACGAGGCCTCCAGATACTCCTGCACCGTCAGCGTCCAGACATCGCCCTTGCCGCGCCGATCCAGGTCGCCCGCGGTGGCGTGGTGGAGAGCATGTTCCCAGCGCCAGTGGTAATAGGGCGTGAAGCACAGAACGCCCGTAATGAACCCGAGGATATCATTCGTTTTGGGGGACTTGAAAAACGAACCATGCCCGCAGTCGTGGAAAAGGATAAACACCCGCACCAAAAAGGCTCCCGCCAGGAGCGCCAGCACCCCCGTGAGCCAGTAGGATACGCCCAGGCTCAGGCGCATCAAATACCAGAGCGCCCCGTAAGGCACCAAGGTGTTGATGAGCTGCCAAAGACTGCGCTGGAGCGCGGGCTGCTGGTACTTGGCCACGACCTCCTTCCACCTGGGAACTGGCGCTTTCTGATCGCTTTTGGCGAAAATCGAATCCCCTGCCATAAATACTCTCTTATACTCTCTTTCTATTCTCGCGGGATCGCCAAAAGGTGGGAAGCCAGATCTTGGAGCCTCGCCTAACGGTTTGTAATATACACCAAATTAAGGCCGCCGCAATGGCGATTCTCCCCTTGCACACGTTGCACGACAGCATGGCCAGCAAGGTGGTTGCGCTCCTGGAGAAGGCACAACGCGAGATGCCGCGAGTGCTGCTGATCGGCGGCCTGACCCGCAACGGAGCGATGGTGGCCGCGTTGCGGGAGAAACTCCCAGCCACGGAGTTCACGGTGCTCCAGGAGAGTCCGTGGTTCGAGGCCTGGGGCAGCGCGCTCCTGGCGCGGGACGAGCCTCTATACACATGGCCCAATTTCTCAGTGCGGGCCAGCCTGGGTCATCTTCCACCGCTGAGCCGCTATGCCGACCGGGTCGAGGTCATCGGCGCAGCGGTACGACAGGCGCCCCCTGAAGGTCCAATGGTCCTGGGAGTGGATGCCGGCTCGACCACGACCAAAGCCGTTCTGCTGGACCCCGCGACTGGCGGCGTGGTGGCCTCTCATTATACGCGCACCAACGGCGATCCGGTGGGGGCGGTCCGGGAGTGCCTCCGGTTACTGGCCGGCCAGAGGGGCTGCGGCCGGGTTAGCCTCGTGGGAACTACCGGCTCGGCGAGGGAACTCATTGGCGCTTACCTGGGCACCGAGCATGTGTATAACGAGATCTCGGCCCAGGCCGCCGGGGCGACGCACTTCGACCCGGAGGTCGACACCATATTTGAAATCGGCGGCCAAGACTCCAAATACATCCATCTGCGCAATGGCGTGCCGATTGACTATGCGATGAACAACGCGTGTTCAGCCGGCACGGGGTCCTTTCTGGAGGAGAGCGCCCAAGGCGACTTGGGGGTGGCAGTATCTGAGATTGCCGACCTGGCGCTGGCGGCCCCTGCTCCGGTGCAGTTCAAGGCGACCTGTGCGGCGTTCATCAACTCCGATATCCGGCTGGCGCAGCAGGAAGGGCAGTCGCGAGGCAATATCGTGGCCGGGCTGGTTTATGCCATCGCGGGCAACTATCTCAACCGCGTGAAGGGAGCGCGTTGCGTAGGCCGCAAGGTCTTCTTGCAGGGCGGCGTCGCTTTGAATCACGCGGTGGGGCACGCCTTTGCCCATAGCGTCGGGCGCCAGGTGGTCATTCCGCGTGACCCCGAGTTGCTCGGGGCCTTGGGGGTCGCACTGCTCGCACTGCAGCGGTGCGGATCGCAGCATGGCGCCGATGAGATACGCGACCTGCTGGCGCTGGCCGGTCCTGAGCTGGCGCTGGTGGGCCGATTCACCTGCGGCGCCTGCAAGCTGGCTTGCAGCATTGACCGTTTCGAGGTGGCGGGCCGGCGCTTTCCTTTTGGCGGCCGCTGCAGCCTCTATGAAAACGTCTGGAAACGCAAGTCGCGGACCGCTCCGGCTCCCGACCTGGTGCAACAAAGGGCGAAGCTGCTTTTTGGCTCGGCCAACCAATCCCCGGCCAAGGGAGGGCCCGGGCAGGAGGGCATCCAATCTCAGGCGATCAACAAATCGGGTGCCTCTGCCCAAGGCACCCAACCGCGCCTCTCCCCGCTCCAGAACGCCAGCCTCAGGGTCCAGCGTCTCCTGCCATCCTCGCTCCTCCACCCTCCATCCTCGCCGCCTTGGCCGACGGCCCCGCAACCTTCGATTGGCATTCCACGGGCGCTGACGACGAACTCGAAGTCCTTTGACCTGCCCGCGGGTCGTGGTGACCGGCGACTTCTTCACCCGGTTCAGTCCGTTTTTCATGGAAGGCGTCGCTGAGCTTTATGCTGCGCGCGGCATCATTCTCAAGCCGGTGGATCTGAGCGACCTCCTGCTCTACGGCGCCTATCACGGCATCGCCCGGACCGCCGACGGTTGGGGACTCAAGCCGGGCGGCCTGGCGCTGGCCAGGGCCTGCTCGCGGATGTTCCAGCCGGACGGAAAGGACTATTTGCGGAAGTGGGCCGGCTACCAGGCCGAGCGGTGGTATGAGCAACATTACCGCGGTCTGTTCTTCGAGACCGGCCTGCTGGTGGCCGGGTCGAACGAGGTCTCCTCTTTGTTCGAGAAAGCGGCCGAACACGTCTCGCCGGCCCTCTATGGCGAGACTATTCCCACCATCGGCAAAGGGCTGGACGCCGCCAGCGAGGGGTATGATGGCATCATTGTCATTGGGCCGTTCAACTGCCTGCCCTACCGGATTTCGGAAGCCATCCTCAAGCCGCTGAGCCTGCAGCGCGGCACGCCCATCCTGACCTACGAAAGCGACGGCTACGCCGTCTCGCCCGCCTTCCTCCGGCAGGTTGATGTGCACATCCAGCAAGTCCTGGAGCACGCAGCCAAACGTCAGGCATCCAGAGAGACTGCCGGCCGATACTCCTGAAGCCGCTTCAGGCCTGATAGGTGTGGAACATGCTGGCGAGCAGGATCACCTCGGGATGGGCCGCCGCCAGCTTGGGCAGGATGAGCCGGATGCGGGAGCGGTGGGCGGCCAGTTTTTCTCGAAGTCTTCTTTAAAACACCATCGCTGGAGAGCCTCGATTTCCTCGGGCGAGAGTGTCGGGTGTTTGATCATCGTGGCGAATCCGTCGCCCCGCCGGTAGAACAGGTCCTTGTCTTTGGCGTAGGCCTCCTGCAACAGGTTTTCCTTCATGGCGCGTTCGTAAAAAGGTGTGCCGGGGACCGGACCGTAGATCAGGAACTGCGCCAGCGCCGGTTTGAGCTGCATCAGCCCGTCCAGTTCCTGGGCCACAACCTCGGGGGTCTGGTAATCGAACCCGAGGATCATGGAGGTCAGAATCGTGATGCCGTGCTCGCGAAATTCGGTGATGATGTCTTGGATCGGCCGGCCTTGCTGCTTGGCGTAGCCGGAGCGCGTCCCTTCGTATCCGATCCAAAAGCCGTCAATGCCCATCTCCAGAATCTCCTCGACCGTATATTGGCTCAGGGCTTTGACGCTCGAGAACGCGAAGATGGACAAGGTCTTCCCGCCTTTCATCACACAGTCGCGGAACTCCATCGCCCGCTTCTTGTTGAGCAGGAAATCCTCATCGATGATGAGCAACACCAGCTCCGGGTTCATGTCGAGGTAACGTTCGGCGACCGCGTAGATGTCCTTGCCCTCAGGCAGCAGCCGGATGTGCTTGCGCGAGAAAAAATGCGAGGTGCAGCAGAAGTCGCAGCCATTGGGGCAGCCCAGGCCGGCGAAGATTTTGCCGGTGCCGGAGACCTTCCACCCAAATACTTTAAGCCAGCTTACCAGTAAGCATCTCGCCGCGGGCACAGCCAGCAGGCGAAGTGCCGACTATCTGCATCAACTCGCAACCCATTGAAGATCAATTGCATCCGCATCCGGCAGGCTGTGCAACGGCCGCCATCCCGATCAACGAATCGCGCAAATTGCCCGGCTTCAGTCCCGCCCGCCATGCAATGTGCATGGAATGCACTGCTCAGGAAACGCGCGCTTGGGCCTTCGACATCCCTAACGCGTTGAACGGCAACGTACGCGAAGAGGAACACCCAGCGGCACAGTTCAAGCTGAACCCAAGGACATGGAACACGTCAATCCGGCAACCGAGCCAGGCAAGATCCTCGTTTGGACGGAACGAACTTTATGTATGTATTCAAATTTGTCTGGGTGTTAACGGTCGAACTGGTCAAACAAGCCTGGCTGCTGCCACAAACAGTCGCGCTCGCCCTTCAGCAAAGGCGCCAGCAGCGCACGCAGCACCAATTCGAAGCCGAACGGCTCGACCGGATACGGAACCCGTCGAAGTATGCTGGAAGATGACAGGCTCACATCAGTTCCAGCCGGCGAGGATCTTTTTGGCTTTCGTCACCTCCTCATCCAGACCGGTGAAGTGAAACTTCATTTTCCCCGCCCTTCGAGTGACCTGGACCCTTATGGATGACAGACCGCTCCGCTGCATTCGCAAACGGAGTTGTTTATGAGCTTCGTGAATTCCGTGGTGTTGAAGACTGTTCATGGTTAAGCATCAACCGGTGGCCGGCAGAAGGCAATAGCAAAAGCGAGCAGATTTGAGGGAGTCGCCTGAAATGCCTTCTCTGCCCAAGGCGAGCGCACGCGATAAAACCGCTGGGCATCGGCCGGGGCGGCGTCGGTGAATTGGAACTGGCCGGGTGAGGTGTCCGGCACCGGGCCAAGCCGGGTCCAGGTGGCGGATGGCATGTGGTGTTGAGTGACATTGACCGATCCTGCTCGGCGGCCAAGGCGCAAGTATCAGGCGGGCGCCTTTTTCTTTTCCGGCCGTTTATGCCGCGCGAGGTAATCAGCCACCGCTGTCTTAATCCATGCCTGGCGCGTTACGCCGATGCGTTTGGATTCTTGATCAATTTCCGCCAAAAAGGGCCTGGGAAAATCAACATTCACTCGCTGAGCCGCCCGCCCTGGGCGTTGGGCATGCTCCAGGTCCATAAACCGCGAGACATCCTCGCCCCGCTCAAAGAGTTTTTCGAATTCTTCAGCCGAAATGGTTTCCTTGCCGTCGCGGCTCGTTATTGTGTTTATTGTGTTTTTAGATTTGCTCATAGAGGGCCTCCTCTTTTTTGTGCGCCCGGCGAACCGAGATAATCCGGATGTTGTCGCCTCTCCTGGCGATGATGGCAGTCCAGATCCTTCCCCTCATCTTGCCGATTACCGCCCAGCGGGTTTCGGCAGTGAAGGGCAGCGGGATCTCGACGTGTTCAGGATCGTTCCATATCCGCTGCGCCTCGACAAAATCGATCTGCCGATTGGGGTCAGCCTTCGTTCGCTTGGATTTTTCCGGGTCGAATTCAAAGAGCACAGGCTGGAGGCTCCGTGTTTTGGGCCTCAAGCGCAAGCGCTTTTTCTATACTGTTTTTATACCTTTCACGCCGAGGAGGCTGTGTCAGGAGAGTGCGGCGCAAAAGGTTGACAAGGCTGTCAGGATGGGCTGGAATAGTGCCAGGTTTTGTGGTGAAATCGCGCGCAAGCATGGATCATCGCCATCTCAACCACCGGGGCCTGACGCTCGCTGCGGTGGACGACGTGATCTCGCGCGGGAACCGCCAAGACTGGGCGGAGTTGCGGGAAGCTGTTTTGGCAGACAGGACCATTCTGGAGAAAGTCCTGCGAGTGTGTCGCGCTCACGTGGCGGATCCCCGGGCTCAACGGTATCACTTCTGGGTGCATTATGTCAAAGAGCAAGCCGATGCCTGAGTGGGAACGGGTCCTGTCCGCGGCGGCCCGGCTGCAGCAAATACTGCCCGGCGCGGTGTTGGTCGGGGGAACGGCCGCGGCGCTGCATGCCCGGCACCGTTTTTCGCGCGATGCGGACCATGTATTCACGGGTCTGCGGGAGCGTTTCGACCAAATCCTCGCGCAATTGGAATCTGTCGCAGGATGGAAAACCGCCCGCGTTCAGCGGCCGGTGCAGATACTTGGGAGCTTGGATGGCATCGAAACCGGCATCCGCCAGTTGATTCGTGAAGCGCCACTCGAGACCCTGGTTGTCGAATATAGCGGGCAGGCGATTACTGTCCCAACGAAGCCGGAGATCCTGCGAATCAAGAGCGCCCTCATTCTCAGACGCAATGCGACGCGGGACTATCTGGATTTCGTCGCGCTGGCGGACCAGTTGGGCGATGAAAAAACCGCAGATGCGTTGAAGAATTTTGACAGCCTGTATCCGCAGCCGAACGACGCCTCGGCCTTGCAGCAGTTGCAGATTCAACTGGCAAATCCCCTTCCCTATGACTTGGAGGAAACAAGGCTGACGGAGTACAAGGATCTTGCTGCGAAATGGCATGACTGGAAAGTGGTGGCAGCGGCGTGCGCCCATTGTGCAACGGCTGTTTTTGAGCGCACCTCAGCCTCACCGCGGAGGGGCAGGAAAAGGCGGAAGTGAAACTTTCGGGCGCGCTGCCGGGTATTCGGATTGGAAACAGGGCCGACGGGCGCCGGTGCATGTCGGGCAGACTCGGCGGGAGAGCGGCGTTTTTTTGCTGTGAACTTCCTCGGGCGCCAGGCCGAGGGCGTGCCGGTGGGCAGCGGAATGGAACTATGAAGAAAGCGGTTTTGAAGATCATTGGAATCTTAGCGGCGGTTTGTGTGGGTGCGCTGCTGCACGCCCAGGAATCAAGCGTGAGCGTCCCGGCGAAGGTCCTCGAGAGCTGCGTGGGCCAGTATGGGCTGGGGCCGGGCTTCGTGCTGACGATTCGGAAGGAGGGCGAGCGGCTCACGGCCCAAGCCACCGGGCAGCCGCGCACACGGCTCATGACGCGCTCGGAGACGGAATTCTACTCGCCCACCGCGAACGCCTCGCTGACGTTCGTGAAGGACAAGGACGGGAAGGTGACACAACTGGTGCTGCACCAGAACGGGGACCATGAGGCGCAGAAGATTTCGAGCGAGGTGCCCAGGGACCGCGTGCCGGCCAAAGTGGACCCCAAGCTCTTCGATGCGCTGGTGGGCCAATACGAGCTGGAGCCGGGGACAGTCCTCACCATCCGGCGCGACGGGGATAAACTGCGCGCCCAACTCACCGGGCAACCGGGTTTCCAGGTGTTCCCGGAATCGGAGACCAGGTTCTTCTACCGTGTGGTGGATGCCCAGTTGACGTTCGTTAAGGACTCGAGCGGGAAGGTCACCGGGTTGGTCCTCCACCAGGACGGCGACAAGCCCGCCCGGAAGATTTCCAGCGAGGCGCCGCCCATCAAGGGTCCGGACCTGAGCAAGATCCCGGCGCGAGACTCGAAGGCGGCGCCGCAGCTCATCGATCTGAGCGGCAAGTACACCGCGCCGCTCACCGAGCAGTGGCACCCCGAGGTGAACGGGCTCCCGCCGGGGGCCAATCACCTGGGCGCGCTGCCCCGGGGCGTGCAGAACCTGGGCGGAGTCGAGTTCGACGTGCGGGGCGTGATCCAGCTCACGGGGGGCCTGGCGGAGGACGCCGGGGCGGCATTTGCGGAGGCGCAGAACGGCATCAAGGTGGGCCGCAAGTGCGCGCGGCTGCATTTCCTGCAAGGGGCGGGGTGGCGCTCGGAAGACGGGATGCCGGTGGGCAAATACGTGCTGCATTATGCCGGCGCCCAGCAGGCCACGCTCAACATCGTTTATGGGGTGGATGTCCGGGACTGGTGGGCCAACGACTCCGAGCCCAAAGAGGCCAAGTCGGCATCGATCGCCTGGTCGGGCTCCAACCCAGTGACGGAGGCGGCAGGCGCCTCTCTCCGACTCTTCAAACGGACCTACGAGAATCCCAAGCCGGACCTGCTCATCGAGACGGTGGACTTCGTGTCCACCCAGGGGGATTCAGCCCCATTCCTCGTGGCGCTGACGACGGAGGACTAAAAAGAGGGGCATACCGCCGGCCACGGAGGTGCTTGTTTTCATCCCGGAGGGATGCCTGAGAATAGCCCAACGCTTCAGCGTTGGGTGCTGCGGCCGAGGCGGTCCAGTCCCGAAGGGACGGCTGAAAATGGCGGGCCGCTCACCCGTCCCTTCGGGACTGGGCCGTTTCGGGGCACGCCATCCCAATGCTGAAGCATAGGGCTATTCTCATGTGTCCCTCCGGGACAGCGATCCATCGCAACGCTTTGGCTGCATCCGCCGACAGGAAGATCGAACCGGGAAGGGCAATTTGGGGTTGGTTCATGTCCGATTCGTCCCGGTGTAGGCGAACCGTGAGGCCAACTCGGTGGTGCGGCCCTCGCGGAAAGCGAGCAGCCTATCCGGTTCATCAGCGAACCACGCGAACGTGCCCCATGATATGTGGGCTGCCGCCGCACGGAAGGCCGGTCCATCGCGGCGGCAGAAGGCTGAGACGAGGCAAATCGCAGATTCGGTTAGGCCACCCTCGGATGCTGCTTGGGACAAGGCGTTCTTGCGTGCCGGGGTGATCGCATGGGCTGGCCGGCTGTCCGGGACGAGCGCCACAAATGCGATCCGAAACTTCTTGGGCGACGCATCTACAAGGACGACCTCCGGCATCTGCCTCAGCCGGCTGGTCGGGATAGTTAGTGCTGAAAAGAGATCCGGGCCGCAGACCCCCGTGGCGCTACCCGGTTGCAGCACTCTCACCACTCCCGGTTCGAATAGGAATCGCGGCGCGAACTCCTCCAGTACGGCTTTGGTGAGGCTGGTCGCAGGACCGTCCCTCAAGTGCAAGCCAGGCCAAGCTCATTGCCGACGGCCTTGTTAGAGCGCTAGGAAAACGAGAGGGCCGAAGGCCCGCAATGTGAAAGCCTGGGGTGAAGCGCGCAGCGCGCAGCCCCAGGTAAGGGGCGAACGAGATGTTTCCTCCGCCCTGTAGGGGCGAAAGAGGGCTTTGGTGCTGAAGACGAGGCGAACAAGGGTGTCGGCCGGAGGTTGGGACATGAGGGGTGAATCTTACAGGGCTGGGGACCTTCGCGACGGTGGTTGACCTGGGCCTCCGCTCGTCGGACTCGCTCCAGCCCAGGCTCTCACATTGCAGGCCTTCGGCCCTGACGCACCGGCGCGCTCACCCTGAGGGGAGCCCTGATTTGACTTACTTGACGTGGGATAGGCCAAGGGAATCAGGCCCGTGGGGCTTTGGCCAGCTCCTTCAACTGCCGTTTTTAGGATGAACCGGGGGCCCGCCGGCAGGCGAGCTTTGCCGACGCTGAGGACCGGAAGCAGTTCTTTCGGACCCTTGGTGAGGCGCGCACCAAGGCCAACTGGCCGGTCCACGCCTGGGGCTTGGCGAGTTCCCAGCGACCGTTGGGCTAATCCTCGTGACGAGACCTGGGCTACCAATTGCGCCAGACTGCGGCGGCGGATTGGCGCAACTTCTCCAACGTCCAGGCGCTCTGGTCGGGCGGGGGAACCGAACTGCCGGGGCAGGCCACCAGGAATGTCAGCTCCTGGGTGGCGCGGGCCGGCAGTGTGAGGGCGTATTCCACACGGCCGCCCGCGTAGAGGGATTGGTCGTTGCCGCCGCCGACCTGGACGTAGCGCAAGGCGGTGGTGTTGAGCTTGCTGGCGATGACCTGCTCCAGGTTCGGGCGGGTCTCCGCGGGGAAGAGCCAGATTGCGTTCAGAATGGGATTCTGATCCGGAGCGCCGGGCTTGGGCAGAACGGCCACATCCAGCATGCCGTCGCCATTGGCATCGCTGGCGGCGAACAGGAGGGCGCCGGGCTGGTGCCGGCCCCAGCGCGCCAGCGGGTCAACTTCCTGTTGCGGGGCGCCTTCGACCTGGCAGAGGACCGGGCGCTGGCCCGCTTGGTCCCAGAAGCTTTCGCAGAAGCCGAGCACGACATTGACTTTGGCCTTGGGGTCCACTTTGAAGCGGTAGAGGATCGGAACGCCGCCCATGCCGGCGCGAATGTTCCGGAAGGCGGGGTCGCAATCCACCGCCGGCGTGGCCCACCCGGGCATCGCTACAGCATCGTCGGCCCAACCCCAGTCGCGCGTGGCCTGGGACACTGAGGTGCCGGTGGGCAAACTTAGGACGGTCCGGCCACCGAGAGAAACGGTCTTGGAGCCGAACCGTGCGGCTTCCGGCAGGCCCAGCGAGAGCCGGACCGGGGTTTCCTGTCCGGCGGTTTCCACCAGGCGCACGGTCAGGACATCGAGTCCGGCCGGCCAAACGGGGGCGCGAAACGCCGTCAGCGTGAGCCCAACGGTCCCGTGCTGAGACAGCGCCTGGGCTGCCGGGATGAGGCCGTCCAGCTTGATGCCTTGCACTGTGACGGGCGCAGTCCCGGGCAGGCCGGCGCCGGACAGCGTGACTGAAAGCGAGCCCCAATCCTCGACCAGGCGGCCCTGGTCGTCCATACGGGTGGGTGCCAGGCCCGGTGACGTGAAAGTGACCTCGGCGGGCGCTTGAACGGCGGCGAGCAGCGCCAGCGCGCAAAACCAGCGGGCACAGCAAGCATGGAGCGCTTTCATTCCGGGCCTTCGCGTTTCACGCCGCTTTCGCGCGCGCAGGATGTTCCGGGGAATGGATGACTTTAATGCCGTAGAGCTGGCAGAAGTCCTCGACAATGCGCCGATGGTTGCCGAGCGTGACCACCTGGTGGAAGCCGAGCACATCGCGGCAGTCCTCGACGTTGTCCATCCTGATCTCGACCGAGGTGCGGCAACCGCCGGCGGGGGGAGTGTTGACGTTGCTCACGACCGTGCCGGTATCGATGATGAGTTCATTGGGGTTCTGGAAGCGGACAAGCGAGACCACGTGACCCACCGGCCATAACACCTGCACCGAGACACCCAAGCCCGACTCGGAATGGCTGCGCAGGATGTACGGGGCCGGTTTCTCATGGAAACCGCTGATGCGCGAGCCGGAAACGCAGTGCGCGGCAACGAGCAGGTTCTTGACAGTTTCGGCCACCGGATCGTTCATGTAACCCGGCCGGTCCAGCAGGTAACTGGTCAGCATGAGCGAGGTGGCGCCGAAGAGGTCGGCCTCGCAGCCGCAGGTGACGCCCATGTCCTGGAACATGGTCCAGGCGCCGCAGGGCGGGGTGGGCATGAGTTTAGCGCTGACCATGCCCAGGCAGTCCATCGAAAGGCCGTTGGCCTGCTCGTCGGAGAGCAGGCGCTTGGTGGTCGTATAGACGCGGGCGGAGTTGAGACTGTCCTGCCAAGAGGGCTCGACGACGCGTTTGGCGTGACTGCGGAAGGTGGAGGCAACGTCTTTGACTTCCTCAGTGACAGGCATTTTATCGAACAGTTCGTTGAAGGTGTTGCGCGGGATGGTGCGGACCTTGGTTCCGAGGCGGTCCAGGACGGTTTCGTTGTGCTCTTTGCCCAGGATCCAGAGCAGCCGGGTTTCCTCGAACATGCGCTTGGCGCGGAGCATCCGCAGGCCATCTTCGACCGCGGACCATTCGAGCGAGGAGACCAAATAAACACCGCGCTGGCGCCCGAGGCCGGCAACGTGGCCGGTGAAAGAAGTGCCGATGGGAGCGAAAATAATGAGGGGCACGCTGGCTTCCTTGGCCAGACTATTGACCCAACTCCAGCAGTTCATGTGCTGAAGGATGACCACCACGCCATCGGGCTTGCGCTCCCCAACGGCCTTGGCGAAAGAGGTGAACGCGGCCTCGGTCTCGATGGGTTTGTCCTCTTCGTGCAGCTCGATGGCCAGGCGCTGGCAGGAGTTGGCCAGCGACGCCCGATATTCCTTCTGGTGCTGGTCCAGATCGTAGCACTTTCCCGGCCAGCCCAGCCAATAGGGGCGCGGTTGTTGCAGGATGGCCGCGTCCAGGCGGACCTTGGGACGGGGGCGGAACCGGCTGGGGTCGACGAAGTCCGGGTCCACCTTGCGGGACTTTGCCAGGGCCGGGAACAACTCGGGGCTCAAGGCCAGTCCGGCCGCCGCCGTGGAGATGATTTGAAGACAATGCCGCCGGGAAAGGCAGCCGCAACATTGGTGAGGAGCTTGCATAGGGGTTAGAGGTTTTCAATGGCCAGTTGCCATAGGATTCGAGAAGCCTTTTACCCCGGCGCAACGGAAGCTGCAAGAGAAAACCACAAGCCCAACGCCCAAATCCTCGCCTAAAGGTTTTTTTTGAGAACCACGGAACACACGGAACACACGGAAGAAGGCCCCTGTCTGTGCATTCCGTGTATTCCGTTCTCTGTCTCCTCTCGATTGGCCTGGGAATTGAAGAGGCCCTGCTCCTGCAGTGTAAGCGTTTCTCCAAAGTGTTGCCAACCAGGGGGCCACAGTCTATGTTCACGTGCATGAGCGCGGATGCCCAAGCCCTCCTGGAGCAGTTTATAAAGCTGCCCCGCGCAGAGCAGTTGAGCGTGTATGAGGCCATCGCACGCACCGTCGGGCCACAGGATTACGGCCCGCTTTCCGACGCCGAACTGACAGCCATTGCGGCGCAGACATTTGCGCTGCTTGACGAGGAGGAGACGCGTGCCTAGCCGCCGTGAGGTCTGGATTGTGGACCTTGGCCTGGCACAAAAGTCGCGTCCAGCGCTTGTCCTGAATCGGTCCTTCAAAGACACCGACCGCGCGCTAATCATGGTTATCCCCCACACTACGACCTTGCGAGGTTCCGATTTAGAGGTCGCGGCCACTGTTCCTTTTCTTAGGCCGGGCGCTTTCCTCGTTCAAAACCCAGTCACGATTCCCGTGGTGAAGGCAGAGCGTTTTCTTGGGCGCTTGACCGGTCAGCAACTCGCAGCGGTCGAGGCTGGGGTCCGGGACTGGCTGGGGCTGTAAAAGCACGCTCGATCGCTACTCGCCCCGCGCCGGCACCGTGAGTTCGGGGGTGGTCTCTCGGGATGCGCACGACGTAACAAGACCGTAACAACTGCTCCCGCCACCGGGCTAATGTATCCATAGACCTTGGTTCGATCGTATCCGGGCGGCAGCGGCGAGGGGTGAGGGGCGAGAGACGAACGACGAGGGGCTGCCTATCTGGTTTCTCTCGCCCCTCGCCCCTCGCCCCTCGCCCCTCGGCACTCGGCACTCGACACTCGCCCCTCGGGTGTCGGACTATTCGTGAACCGTGGCCTAAACAGATGCGTGTCAACCGGTCCAGCAAGAGGCGCATGGCGGGCGCGACGAAGCCGGGCTTTTTCTGGCAGGGGGTGCTCATTGTGCTGCCGGCCATAGTGCTGGGCGGGGTCTGCTTCTACTCGTTGCGCCAGGACCGGCTCTTGGCGGAGCGGGGGGCGGCCGAGCAGGCCAAGCTCATCGCCGACGGCCTGGTCGGGGACTTATTGCCGCGGACGTTTGCACTGGAGCCCTCTGAGCGAGCCGCCTTGGAAAGATGGCGCGAGCATCCTGGCCGGCCCCAGGACGAGCCGGTGCTCGACCTGGCCCGCAGGCCCCCTGGGCGCGTTGCATGCCTGGTCAGCGCCAATGGAGACGTGCTTTACCCGCCGCCCCTTTCACCCGCGCCCGCTCCGGAACCGCTCGACCTGGAGGAGTTGGGCCAGGGACAGCGCGCCGATTGGGCGGCGATGTGCGGCCCGGCCGCGTCCACCAATGACCTCGCCATGGCCATCTCTGCCGGCGAGCGGCTCCTCGCCCAGGGCTTGCCCGAGCGTTTTGCCGCGGCGGCCTGTTACCGGATGGGCCTGCTGGAACTCAGACAAGGCCAGACGAATACGGCCCTGAAATGCCTCGAGCAGGTTGCCAGCCGCTACCCGGGGGCTGTGGCCGAGACGGGCTACCCATTGAGGAGCTACGCGCAGATTCAGTTGTTGCGGGCGGCCGACGCTTTGGGCCTGAGCCCGTCCCGGAAGGAGGAGGTCATCGAGGCCCTCTGCGCGCAAGCGGTGGTCAAGCCCTCGGCCCTGTCGCAGTTGTTGTTGGCGCAGGTGGCCGCTGCGGCCGCCAAAGCGCAACCGGCCGCCGCGTGGCTGGAGGTCGCGCAAACGCACGAATTGGCCCGGGCACTGCACAGCCAGGCCAGGTCGGCCGGCCTCGTCGATAGGGCAGACGGCGCGGTGCAGACCCGCTCCAGGTGGCTCAGCTTGACTCCCACCAACGATTGGCTGGCCATCTGGCAAGGTGCGGAGACCAACTATTGGCTGATCGCATTGCCTGAGGAGCAGGTTCGGCGACTGGTTCACGACGCCCTGGGACGCCTGGTCATCCCAGCCTATTTGGGGGTGTCGATCGATCTGGCGGGCCGGAGCCTGGTCCGTGCGGCAGGCGGCGGCCAGGTGTTGGCTGGCGGCACGGGCGGCCTTTCGCCTGGCAGCGGCGCCCCGGAGGCCCGGGTCACGGTCCGCCTGGCCGCGCCGGACCGATTGTACGCCCTGCAGCACAAGCGCACGATTTGGTTCGGCACGCTCGTTGCGGCGGCGGTGGCGGCCGTGGTGGCGGGCTTTTTCGCTGCGTGGCGCGCCTTTCGCCGCCAGCAGCAACTCGGGGCGCTCAAGAGCAACTTCGTTTCGGCCGTCTCGCACGAACTCCGGGCGCCCATTGCCTCCATCCGCTTGATGTCCGAAGAGCTGGAGGACACAGCGGCCCCGGACCCCGCCCTGAGCCGCGGCTACCATCACCTCATCAACCAGGAATGCCGGCGGCTCTCCTGGCTCATCGAGAACGTGCTCGATTTCTCGCGGCACGAGCAGGGCCGTGAACAATACAGCTTCGAGCCGACCGACGTGCGGGCGCTGGTCGAGGCGACGGTAAAGCTGATGCAGCCGTGCGCGGCCGAACGGCGGGTCACGCTGAGGGCGGCGTTCCAGGGAGAATGCCAGCCGGCTGAGCTGGATGGCCGCGCGCTCCAACAGGCGCTGGTCAACCTAATCGATAATGCCATCAAACATTCCCCCGGCGAAGCCGGTGTCACCGTCGGCGTGGAATGTGGCCCCGGGTGGCCGGGCTGCCCCTCGCAAGACGGGCGGAGGCCGGCAACCCTGCGCCTCTGGGTCGAGGATGCGGGCGAGGGCATTCCGCTGGAAGAGCACGAGCGGATTTTTGAACGGTTCTATCGCCGCGGCTCGGAGTTGCGGCGGGAGACCCAGGGTATCGGTTTGGGCCTGGCAATCGTCAAATACGTTGCCCAGGCCCATGGCGGAAGGGTGAGCGTCCGCAGCGCGGTCGGCCAGGGCAGCCGCTTCACGCTGGAATTGCCGGTGGCGCCGCGCGGCGAACAGGATGGACCCGCATGAGCCCGCTGCCCCGCATTCTGGTGGTCGAGGATGAAGTGCCCATGCGCACGGTGCTGCGGGATTGTCTGGAGCGTCAGGGCTACCGGGTGCTGCTGGCCACCGACGGCCCGAGCGCGTTGGACCGGGCGATCCGGGAAAAGCCCGACCTCATCCTGCTGGACGTCATGATGCCCAAACTGGACGGCTTCGCCGTTTGCGCCGAACTGCGCCGGTTGGGCAACCGCGCACCCGTCCTGTTCCTCACCGCCAGGAGCCGGGTCGAGGACCGCGTCACCGGCCTGGATGCCGGAGGCGACGATTACCTGGTCAAACCCTTTTCGCGCGAGGAATTGCTGGCCCGAGTGCGCGCCCTCTGGCGCCGCGCCCAGCGCCAGGCGCGCGAACTGACGACCGTCACCGTCGGCAAGGTCAAAATTGACTTTGTCCGGCGGCGGGCCTGGCGCCAGGACCAGCCTCTTGAACTGACCCCCAAGGAATTCGCGATGCTCCGCCTCCTGCTCGAGAATCCCGGCGAGGTGATCTCGCGCGACCGTTTCCTGGATGTGGTCTGGGGTTACGCGGCCTTCCCGACCACACGGACCGTCGACCGGCACATCGTGGGCCTGCGCCAGAAGATCGAGGACCAGCCCGAACGGCCGCGCTGGATTATCACCGTTCATGGCACGGGCTATCGCCTGGAATTGCCGCCGGAAGTTACAGAGGGGTAACAACTCCCACTCCGGCCTGCGCCACAATCGCGGCCATATATGAACGAAGACTGAAGGTTATGCTTGCTATGAAACAACAACACCAAGATAAATTGCATGCCTATTCGAGGTTGGGCGATCGGTTTTTGAACGCCGCGAGCAAAGCGGGGCAGCCCCTCACCCCGGCCCTCTCCCCATCGGATGGGGAGAGGGTGGACCGTCGCGGGTCGGTCGAGGAATCCCGGCGCGCCGGAGCTTGTGACAGCCATGCCTTGCTGCTCCCTCTCCCCATCCGATGGGGAGAGGGCCGGGGTGAGGGGAAGAGGGCGACCGACCGACCGCAGGTGCCAAGAACCCATCTGCGCCGCCCGAGGTTTCGGCAGTGTGTGCCCGCAGGGTTGGCGGGCCTGTTGGCTGCGGCCTGGGTGAGTGCCTGCACCGCGGTGGCGGCCGAACCGGCGGACCAGGCCGAGCAGCCCCAAGCCGCTGCGCCGCCGTCGGGTGCCTCTGAGCAGAGTTCCCAGCTTGGCAACCCATCGACCGGCTTAACCACGGGGGACTTGTCCGACCCCGGCGGCTCTCACAAGAGGTCCGATTTTGCCGACGCCGCGACCTGGACCCGGCAGGTGGCGGGCGACGGCGTGCAAGTGAGACCGTCGGGCAACGGGTTCGACGTGGACTATTCGGCCGAGGCGAGCGGCCCAGGCGTGTTGAGCGGCGGTTACGTTTCAACCTTCGCCCTGCGCGGGGACTTCACGCTCGACATCGATTACACCCTCAAGAACTGGCCTGAGGCCAACGGGGTGAGACTGGGCGTGGGTATTCGGCCGTTTGTCTCCACGCATCGAGCCTCGACTGTTGAATGGGGGGAGATTTACAGTTTCGCGGGGGGTCCCTTTGTCAATGTCCCGACCGACGACCAGCAGGGGAGTCTGCGCCTGGTGCGCAGGGGAGGAACGATTCTGGGCTATCATCGGAGTTCGCCGGACGAGGCCTGGGTACTGACGGGCAAGCAGTCCGGCAACCCGGTCTTCCTGCAGGACTATCAAGTGAACGTGGTGTCGTGGACCGGTAATGGGTTCGGAGGGCAGGCCGTTGGGTTCAGGCTGAGCAACTTCACCATGACCGCGGACAAAGTGCTGCCCGGGCCTTACGGGATTCCGAACTGGGAGGCTGAGCCACCGCGTGACAAGGGCCTCGCCCTGCGCAACCGCTCGGTCTCGGGTCCTTCTGAGCGGAGGTCCGATTTTGCCGACGCCGCCACCTGGCTCCGCCACGTGACGGGCGACGGCGTGCAAATGACCCCGTCGGGCAACGGCTTCGACGTGGACTATTCGGCCGAGGCAACCGGTGAGAGCGTGTTGGGTGCCGAGTATATTTCGACCTTCGCCTTGCGCGGGGACTTCGCGGTGGACATCGATTACACACTCAAGAACTGGCCTGGGGCCAACGGGGTGAGGCTGGGCTTGGGTCTTCGGCCGTTTGTCGGCATGCATCGAGAGTCAACTCCTGAACGGGGGGAGAATTACTGCTTCATTGCGGGCCCCTTTGTCAATGTGCCCACGGACGATGAGCACGGGTCTCTGCGGCTGGTGCGCCAGGGAGGAACGCTCCTGGGCTATCATCGGAGTTCACCGGACGAGGCCTGGGTACTGACGGGCAAACAGTCCGGCAACCCGCTCTTCCTTAGGGACTATCAAATACACGTGGGGTCGTGGACCGGCAATGGGTTCGGAGGACAGGCCGTTGGGCTGAGGCTGAGCAATTTCAGGATGACCGCGCGCGCAGTGCTGCCCGGGCCTTACGGGATTCCGAACTGGGAGGCTGAGCCGCCAGCCCCTGAGCCCTCGAATGTCGAAGTGCTCCGTTCGCCAGCCGCCCCTCGGCCTCGGCCCGTCAACGAAGGAGCACTTTCTCGCGGCATCCTCGAGGAGGACCTCAATCTGGACCTGGCCGCCGCGGTCCAGTCCTACCAGTCGCTCATCAGCCAGTTCGACGCCCAGAGGCCGTTGGCGGCCAACGCCATCTTCCGGATGGGCGAGTGTTACCGCCGGATGGGCCGGATGGACGATGCCCGCTCGCAATACGGGCGCATCCTGCGCGAGTTCTCCGATCAGACGGTGCTCGTGAGGCTGTGCCAGCGGTACGCCCCTGGCGTTACGAGCGCAGCGCCCCAAGCCGAGGTTGGCGCCGGCGCGCGGCCGCATTCCGCCGATGAGACCGCCACCCTGGAATGGCAACTGGCGCAAGCGCGAAATGAACTCCTCAAGGCCAGGCGCGGCGTGGCCGATGGGCAAGCCAGGCTGGCGGCGGCCAAGGCTATGCTTCAAATGGATGTGCTTCACCCCGGCAAAAAGGCGGAGGTCGAGCAGGCGCAGGCCGGGCTGGACCTGGCCCGCCGGCAGGACGCCCTCTGGTCGAGCGAAGTGACGCGTCTGGAGGCCAGGCTCAAGGAGCAGGGGGCACGCCAAAGCCGGCAGGACGCCGCCGCTCGCCTGGGTTTTGAGCAAGCCGACGCTAAACTCAAGCGCATGACGGAGTTGCGGGATGCCCATGTCATCAGCCAGCAGGATTATGACGAAGCCAGGCTCGCCAGAGAAAAGGCCGCCGCCGACTATTCTCCACACTCGGGTCTGGTTGGGTGGTGGGCTGGGGAGGGCAATGCCCTGGACAGCACGGGCACAAACAACGGGGAAGCCGAGGGAGGACTGGCCTTTGCGTCCGGTGAGGTGGGGCGGGCCTTGGTCTTCAATGGCGTGGACGCCGATGTGCGTGTGCCGCCCTCGGACAGTCTGGATGTGGGCGCCGGCGACGGGTTCACCGTGGCGGCCTGGATCAACCCGGCCGACGTTGCGGCAGAGCAGCCCCTGGTGGAATGGAACAATGGCTCCTTCGGCGTCAACTTCTGGCTCTCGGGGCCACTGCCGGCGGGCGGCGGGCCCGGGTCATTGTGGGCCGACCTCAAAGACGTCGCTCTTCAGCCACATCCGATTTTCAGCACGGGGGGGCTGGTGGTGCCCAATGCCTGGCAGCATGTGGCGCTGACCTACAGCAAGACCAGCGGCGTTGCGGCTTTGTATCTCAACGGAAACGCCGTCCAGCGGGCAGCCATCGGGCTGGTGAGGCCGATGACGACGGGCGATCTTTGGTTCGGGCTGCGGCCCTATGATGACGGGGCGGGGACGCGGTTTGCCGGCAAGATGGACGAGATCAGGCTCTACGCCCGCGCGCTGATGGCCTCGGAAATCCAGTCCCTCTGCCGCGCCGGCAGCCGCGCCAAGAGGCCCCAGGCCATCCACCGCTGAGGGACGGCCCCTGCCGGGCGCGGCGCCTGGCCCAGCCCGACGCCCTCAGACCCCAATCCTCGGGCGATGGATTCGGGCGTTGTCGCGCCCTGGCAGGGCGCGGCTCGGTAGGGCGCGTCACTCCGTGCGCGCCGTGTGCCGGTGCAGGCCGCGGCGGGCAGAGGACTGCCCGCCCTACCATCGGCAGGAGGCAGAGCGCGCGCCCGGGGGCAGTGTCCGAATACGCCCCAATGCCCCTTGTGCTCAGGCGGCACAGCGAGAATCACTGCGGTTTGGATAGCGCCGCCCGGAAGGTCCGCCGGGCTTGCTGCCAGGAACTGATTCCCACGCAACGCTCGAGCAGGGCGATGTCCAAATCGGGAACAAGGCGGCTGGTCCGTGAGGATTCGTAATTCCCCGAATTGTTGAGCGCGAATATCTCAAGCTGGTTTCGGCGCCAGAACCAGACCTCGGGCACATTGAACCTGCGATAGATTTCCAGCTTGTTGATGCCCCCGCTGGTCAGGGCAATTTCCAGCACCAGATCGGGAAACTCCTTTTCCTGGCCGACGCACCACGATTCATCCGGCTCGGCGCCGGCCTCTTTCAAAGCAAGCCGCATGGTGGCCTGGCCGCGGGGCATGACCTCTATGCCCGTCTCCAGGAAATAGTCTCCCATAAAGTCGCCGATCCATTTCTTGACTCGTTCGTGTTCGTTCGAGGTGGTCATGATTTCGAGTTCCCCATCCAAGTAATACAAGCGCGGGCCAGGCCGATCGTCGCCCAGCCTCTTGTCGAACGACAGATAGCGGTTCCAGGCAATGCCGCAGAAGACAACTCGCTGCTCGGGCTCTGCGCCTTTGGCCGACGGCTCAGCCTGCAGCAACTCGTCTAACGCGCTCCGCCCGCTGTGGTGTGTCAGAACCGATGTGAGCATCACGTTACGATAGGCGGCCCCCCGGCCATTGGCAACGCCGGAATCGAGCATGACGATGATTTCCCGGCAAATATGGGCGGCCAATCCAGCGGCAGGCTCGTTTTCACTCGATCACGGCGGTCCGATTCGGCAGGAAACCGGGGTTGACGGCCGAGCTGTCAGCCACTAACGTCAGTCATCATGAAGACGATCACGTTGCGCACGCTGGTCCGCGAGCCGCGGAAAATCAAGCGCATGACCCGCGCGGGCAGGCCTGTGCAAGTCACCGACAACGGGCAGCCATTGTGGGTCATCCACCCCGCCAACACGGAACCCGACGACGATCGTCGGCGGCGTGAACTGGAAGAGGAACTGGCCGATGTCCTGCGCGGACCAAGATCCAGGAGTTCCCTCTCGAAAACCGTCCTGCAGTCGCGGCGATGAGGGCCTATGCCACGCACCCGCTCAGGGCGTGGCTGCCAACTCCGCGCAGGTGGCGTCGAAGAACTTCAAGCCCTGGGCGATCTCGGGCAAGGAGTTCTTCCAGTTGTATTCGTACTCGATGCCGAAGACGCCGTGGAAGCCCTGGCGTTTCAACTCGGCCATCATTTCTTTGACATTGCCCGCGCCGGTGCCCCAGGGCACGTCGTGCGTCCTGAGCGAGCGCTCGGCGAGGTCTTTGAAGTGGAGGCAGATGATGCGCCCTCGGAGTTTCTTGAGGCACTCGACAGGGTCGAGCCCGGAGCGCATCCAGTGGCCGGTGTCGGCGCAAGCCCCGAGGAGCGGGCTGCGGCCCTGGACGGCCTCCAGCACCGTGTCCGGATTCCAGTAGCGCGAGGGCTTGGGGTGATTGTGGATGGCCACCTTGATGTTGTATTCTTTGCAGAGCCTCTCAACCAGGTCCATGGCACTGGGTTCGGGCTCCGCAACCAGGGTATCAATGCCCCACTTCTTGGCGAAGTCGAAGACCTTGCGGCTTTGGGCCTCGTCGGGCGGCAGTTGCACCACGCCGATGTTGACCAGCTTGATGCCGGCGTCCTGGGCCCGTTTGCGGATGGCGTCCATCTCGGAATCGGGGAGGTCAATGGTGCGGGGCATTTTCTGAGCGCCCAGGTTGACGCTGCCCGAGAGGCTCATGTATTTGAGGCCGAGGGAGGCCGTCTTGTCGATCGCCTCGGCTATGGGGAATTCCCTGAAGGTGTAGGCATGAATGGCCACTTGCCATCCGAGTTTGTCAGCGGGGCTGTCCGGCTTGAGGGCGTCCTGGGCCAAAGCGCCGCCCGCTCCCAGCATGGCGCCGGCCAGAAAGAGGAGTGTCTTCATATCTGCGCCCAGTAAGAGGCCAGGGCAGGGAAATTGCAATCCCCTTTTCCTTGATCTCCGTCAATGCGGCGGCCACCATTCAAGGGCATATTGTCGGTATGAACGAGCAACCATTGATCGATATCAGCCGGGAAAAGATCCTGTCGCTCGCGGACGAGACCCAGTTCGCGCCCAACGGGATTGTCAGCCGCACGCTGCTGCGAACGCCCGGCGCGCGCGTCGTCCTGTTTGGCTTTGCCGAGGGCCAGGAGTTGACCGAGCACACCTCGACCCAGCACGCCCTCATCCAGATCCTGTCCGGGGAGTGCGAGTTTTCCCTCTTCGGCAAGCCGCACGCGCTCAAGTCCGGCAGCTTTCTCTACATGCCCCCCAATGCGCCCCACGCCGTCAAGGCGACCAGCCAATTCTCGATGCTCTTGACGCTCTTCAAGTCATGACTACACAGAGCGAATCTCCGATGGACCGGAACAAGGTCATGGACGTGCGAGCTGTCCCGTGCAGCGTCAAGCACGGGCTGGTCTTGAAGACCTGGCGGGAACTGGCGGTGGGCGACCATTTCATCCTGCTCAACGACCACGACCCGGCGCCGATGCGCCGCCAGTTCCTGGCGGAATTCCCCGGCACGTTCGAGTGGGATTACCTGGAAAAGGGCCCCGAGCAGTTCCGCGTCAAAATCACCAAGCTGCAGCCGCTGCCGGACGGCATCGTCAGCGCCGGCCCGAGCACCTACGGGTGCTCGGCACAGAAATGAATGACGAATGACGAATGACGAATGACGAATGAGCCGTGGCGGTTGCCCTCTCGGTCGCTGGGGCTCGGGGCCTTTCGTCATTCGTCATTCGTCATTCGTCATTCGTCATTTCCCCCGCGCCCGGATCTGTTCACGCGCCCAGCGGCCGTGCTCGGCGATCAAGGGTTCGGCGTCTGAGGCGCTCCTTTCCAGGGCAGGGAGGGCGGCCGGGCCGGCGGTGTTGCCAAGTGCCACGCAGACATTGCGCAAGAGACCACTTCGACGTGTGCGCAGGATCGGGGTGCCGGCGAACCGGCTGCGGAACCCGGCTTCGTCCAGCGCCAGCAATTCCAGCAGGTCCGGGGCCGCCAGGTCCGGGCGGGCGTGGGCGCTCAGGAGCCGGCCTTGGCGCGCAAAGCGGTTCCAAGGGCACACGGCCAGGCAGTCGTCGCAGCCGTAAATGCGGTTGCCGATAGCGGGCCGGAGCTCGACTGGGATGGGGCCTTTGAGGCTCGATGGTGAGGTAGGAGATGCAGAGGCGGGCATCGAGCTGGAACGGCGCCCGGATGGCGCCCGTCGGGCAGGCGGCGATGCAGCGCGCGCACGAGCCACAGCGGTTGTGCTCCGGCGCATCGGGCTGCAGTTCGACGGTGGTGATGAGTTCGGAAAGCAAGACCCAGTTGCCGAGCTGGCGGCTGATGAGATTGGTGTGCTTGCCGATGAAGCCCAGGCCCGCGCGCTGGGCCAGGTCGCGCTCCAGCAGCGGTCCGGTGTCCACGTACCAGAGCGAGCGGGCGCCTTGGCCGCCGAGTTGGCCGACCAAGCCGCCCAACTGCTGGAGCCGCTCTCCCAGGACGCGATGATAATCGGCGTAGCGGGCATACCGGGCCACCACCCCGCATTGGGATCGGGGGGCGGAGCCAGCGTGAGGCGACTCGGTTTTTACCAACCCAATGTGCTCGGCCACCTCTTGCCCCTCACCCCGACCCTCTCCCCGTCGGACGGGGAGAGGGCGCGGCAAAGCCCGGTTCTCGAAGGTGCCAACGCGCTGCGATTCGTCGACAGGCTGCAAAAAGTTCTCCCTCTCCCCATCGGATGGGGAGAGGGTCGGGGTGAGGGGAAGCCCTTCGGCCTGGGGGGCGTAACTGGTTGCGAGCGTGATGACGGTTCGGGCGCCCGGCAAGACCAGTTGGGGGTCCACTCGTTTGTGGGCACTGCGCTGGAGCCAGGCCATCTGACCGTGGTGCTCCCGGGCCAGCCATTGCCCGAACGCCGGGGCGGATTGGGGCGGCGCCGCCGTGGTGAACCGGCAGGCCTCGAACCCCAATTCCTGCGCACGGCGTCGGATGGCCTCTCTCATGGATGGGCCGCTTGCGCCAGGTGAAACTGGTGCACCACCTGGGCGGCCACTTCCCTCAACGAGCGCCGCTCCGTGTTCACCAGCACATCGGCCTGGCGATAATGTGGCTCACGAACCGCAAGGAGGCGGCGGATTTCTTCGAGCGGCTCGGCCTGGTTCAACAGGGGACGGTGCCCGTGATGGCGCACGCGCCCAAAGATCACCTCCGCCGAGGCCCAGAGGCAAACCACTAGGGCATGGGTCTTGAGGCTCGCCAGGTTGGACTCGTTGACGGGCAACCCGCCCCCCGTGGCGATGACCGTCTTGGTCCGCCGGGTCAGTTCCTCGACGATGCGCCGCTCCCACTCACGGAAGACCGGCTCGCCCTGCTGCGCGAAAATCTCGGAAATCGCCGCCCCGGCCCGCGCCTCGATCACACGGTCGGTGTCCAGGAAAGTGAAATGCAGCGCATCCGCCGCCAATCTGCCGACGCTGGACTTGCCCGTGCCCATGAAGCCCACAAGCGCAAGATTGCGGATGAGGCGCACACTGGTCATTCTCCACAAATAGCCGATGGCCCGCGATTTGGCACGCAGATTCTCGACACAGAATCATTGTTGGCAAAATCATGAGCGGCAGAGGCAGAAGGTCCTGTGCCACGATTTTGCCAATAGTGATTTTGCTTTGCGCGGTTTCTACTCGGCCCCGAAACTGAAATTGTCGAAGACCGTCACGCTGTCGGCCTTGGTCCACACGCCCACGCGCCCGGGTTGCTGGAGATGGTCGTCGCTCGCCTCGATGACCTTGCGGCCGTCGAAGGTGACGATGAAGCGATTGGCGCGGAAATCCACGCGCAACGTGTGCCAGACGCGCGGGGCGACTTTGATGTCCACGTTCTTGAAGGCGGTGCGTTTGCCTTTTTCATCGGGATTTGTCCACGGCCTTCATGTGGCGATGGACGAAGAAGTAGTAGAGGCCGCCCAGCACGAGCATTGCACCGCCCAGCCAGAGCGAGACGCGGTGCATCTCGCCTCTCATGAGCTTTTCGTCCTGGCCCATCTTGATGCCAACATAGCACAACACAGCGCACCAGATGGCCGAGCCGAGCAGGGTGAACAGGGAGAAGGTCTTGTAGTTCATGCGCACGACCCCGGCCGGGATGCCGATCAGATGCCGGACCACCGGCAGCATGCGCGAGATGAATATGCCCATCGCGCCGTAATGCGCCGCCCAGCGCTCGGCCCCCTCGACCTTGCGGGCAGAGATCAGCAAGCAGCGTCCGTAGCGCAGGACCAGCGGACGCCCCGCCAACCGCGCCGCCCAATACATCGCCGTGGCGCCGACCCAGGAGCCGATCGTCCCTGCCAGGATAATGCCCGGCAGCCCCAGGGGGACCTTCCCCGTGTGGGCCAGGTGAGCGGCCGGCGGAATGACCAACTCGCTCGGCAGGGGCACAATGGAACTCTCCATCGCCATCAACAGCCCGATGAGCAGGTAACCCCACTCCGACAACCGGTCCATGTACCAGCTTATCAGTTTCTCAATCAGCGGCTTGAACATCTGCCCCTCTATACCCCAAGAACAGCCCCGTGGAAAGAGGGCGCTCAAGAATTCCTGGCGGCGTGAGAATTCTCCTCGACGAGAACCTGCCGGTGAGCCTTGCGAACGCGCTGGTTGAACGTATCCAAACGGAGACGATTGGCCGTGAGCCAATTAGTGCAGGGCGCACAGAGGACGTCATTCTGGCTCTGCCGCTCCAAGGCCACTGCTGGGCATCAGGGGTGGCGCACGCGAGGCCTCAGGTTTACGCGCAACGCGGCCTGCGGCAAGCGTGCTCGCCAAATCAGGGCTTTCAAAATCAGGCAGGCCCGGCTAACTTAGAGAACGATGTCCGAACAGCGAGATAAGCTCAAACAGGCCCCCTTGGCCGGCGTGGCCTTGGGCGGGTTCAAGTCTTTTATACGGAATCAGTCTGTCGAATTTCGAAAGCTCACGATTCTTGCGGGCGCGAACAGCTCGGGCAAATCGAGCCTCATGCAGGCATTGCTCCTGCTAAAACAGAGCCTGGAGGTCGCCTACGATCCAGGCGTGTTGTTGCTGGAGGGACCTAATGTGAGGTTTTCTTCAGCCGAGCAGCTCTTCTCCAGGCTCGCCCAAAAAAGGAGCGCTGACAGGTTCGAAATCGAGCTGCGTTTTGGGCGGGCACCGTCGCTCAAGCTGACCTTCTGTCGTCACGCTGCAAAGGTGATTGACGTGGTTGCGGCTGAGTTCGGCGGGAACCCACCGCTCAGACTGCGCCCTGAAATGACGAGCGAGGACATCGTGAATCAGTCACCGGAGCACAGGGGGTTCATCGACTTTGGTGAGAGTCTGCCCGGACACGCACTCGAGTATTTCGTACCCAGGCGGCGCTTTCTCCTCGGTTTGGGAGCACGTGCCAAGGAACCAAATTCGGGCTTTGCGATTGCTCCTTTGCCGCACCCGACATTGGACGCGACTGAGAAAGCACTCCACGAACTAATCCACCTGCCCGGGCTTCGTGGCAATCCGCTACGGACCTATCCGATGACGGCAGTGGGCAAGCTCTATCCGGGGACCTTCGAGACCTACACGGCGGCCATAGTCGCCCACTGGCAGGGCGAAAAGGACAACGCAAGGCTGGACCAACTGAACCAAGACCTCTTTGCGCTCGGTCTCACGTGGAAGGTCGCCGCCAAGCGTCTCAGTGATACGCAGGTGGAGCTTGTGGTTGGCCGCTTGCCCAGGGCCGCTGTAGGGGGAGCCTGGGACTTGGTCAACATCGCCGACGTTGGATTCGGGGTTTCACAGGCGCTGCCAGTGGCCGTTGCGCTACAGGCGGCCAGTCCGGGTCAGATAGTTTATCTTGAGCAGCCTGAAATCCATCTGCACCCTCGCGCCCAGGTGGCCCTTGCTTCTGTTCTCGCCAAGGCTATCAGGCGCGGAGTCCAGGTCATCGCTGAGACCCACAGCGCGCTTCTGTTGCTGGCCATCCAGGCGCTGGCCGCCCAGGGGGCCGAGATCAGCCCGGGAGATGTCAAACTGCACTGGTTCACCAGGGACTCCTCCGACGGCGCCACCGTAGTGCAAAGCGCGGACATAGACAGCAGTGGATCCTTCGGGGACTGGCCCGAGGACTTTGGCAAGGTGGAATTGGATCTTGAACGCCGCTACCTCGACGCTGTGGACGCGCGTCGCCGCGCCGCATGAGCAAGGTTGCCTCGCGGCAATTGGTCATTGATGCGGACGTGGCACGGGCCGCTGGCGATTCCCCCGATATGACGGGCACGAGCAAGGCGTGCCGGGACTTCCTGCAAACTGTCCTGGAAGTGTGTCACCGCGCGGTTTGCACGCCGGCCATCGCCACTGAGTGGAAGACGCATGCGAGTCGGTTTTCTCGAAAGTGGCTGGTCCAGATGTATGCGCGGCGGAAGGTGAGCGATTGCACTCCCAAAGTGGTTGCGGGCCTGGAGCAGCGCATCCTATCAGCTAACCCTGCCCGGTTGGATCCAGAGTCGATTCGAAAGGATTTGCACCTGGTCTATGCAGCCATTGAGACTGCCAGCCCCGTGGCCTCTCGCGACAGCGCAATCCGCCGACGCTTGATAGTTGCGCTTCCAAAGGCGCCGGAACTGCGGGATCTGGTGTGGATCAATCCCGCCGATGCTAATGCCCAACCCATTGAATGGCTGAACCAAGGAGCACCGCTTGAAGCGGAGCGCATGCTCGCCTACGCGCCGGAGTTGCTCTGAGGCCACCCTCAAATAGCGCACGATACCGGCCCCTGAGTCGCCCTGGGCCGTCGCGGCACGAGAACCGCGGTTGAGATCGTTCCGCCAGCCGCCGGCTTGACACCCGGCGCGATGTTTTGTAGCAGGCGAGGGTGCAAGATAGCGAGAGCAAGGGCCGGCCGCTGCTGCCCCTGGTGGTGGGATTGCTGGGCCTGATAGCGGCGTTCCACCTCGGGGGCGCGGTGCTGGGCAAATCGCTCTACCGCGCCAGCCACCTGGGCACGGCCCTGGAATATGCCCGCGGCCCGGTGGACCTGCTGCGGCCGGTGATCGTGGGTTTCAATGCGACCGGAACGCCGACCGCGCTGGAGTTGCCGGTGTGGCAGGCCGCCGCCGGGCTGGCCTTCAAGCTGGCTCATTCGACCTGGTACGGATGGGCCAACCTGGTCTCGCTTCTGTTTTTCGCAACGTGCCTCCGGCCGTTTTTTGAACTGGCGCGGCAGTACGTGGGCCGGCGCGCGGCGTGGTGGGCGACTGCCTTTTTCCTGGCGCAACCGCTGGTGGTCGTCATGGCAGGCGAGGCGGCCACGGACGGTCTGTGCCTGGTGGCGACGGTCTGGTTCGTTTTCTTTGCGGACAAGCTGGTGCGCGCGGGCAGCGGTTGGTGGTGGTGGCCCGCGGCGCTGCTGGCGGCGCTGAGCGCGCTGCTCAAGATGCCGTTGTTCTTTGCCGCGGGGTTGTTCACGCTTTTCTTGCTGATGGCCGGGGAGGGCCGCGGCTGGCGGTCCTGGGCGCTGCTGGCGGGGGTGGGGGCCGTGGCGGCGCTGGCCTTCGCCGCCTGGACCCACCACACCAATGCCCTGGCCGCGCAGGCGGAGTACCCCTACACCGAGCTGCGGCTCTCGAAGAGCCCGTTCATGGTCTATTGGTTTTTCGGCGACCTCCACTACCGGCTCGGCCCCGGGCATTGGATAAAGGGCGGCTGGCGGTTTCTGCACGGGACCCTGGGCAGCCTGCCGATGGCCGCGCTGCTGGTCCTGGCGCTGGTCCGCCCCGGCAACCGCCTGCCCAAACTCTGGCTGCTGGCGACGCTGCTCACCGCGCTGGTCTTCACGCACCTGGTCCTGGAGCATTGGCACTTCTATCTCATGTGCTGCCCGGCAGTGGCCATGCTGTGCGGGGCCACTCTCGAACGTTGGGAAGATTTCTGGGCGCGGGAGATGCCCCTGCCCGAGTTGCGCCTGGCCCTGGCCGGACTGGTGCTGGTCTTTTCCAGCGTCGATGGCGTCATCACGATGAAGATCGCCGCCGACTATGATTACTTTCCCAAGGAGATGGGCGAGGTCATCGCGCGGCACACCGAGCCCGGCGACCGGTTGCTGGTCTATACGTGCGACCCGCTTTGGGGCGGGGAGGTGCTGTTTCGCTCCGACCGAAAGGGCCTGTGCGTGCAAACCCTCGAGGGCTACCCCAAGGGTCCCAACCCCAAAGGGCTGTTTGAACTGCTCAGCAACCAGGCGGACCTGCGCCGGCTCAAAGCCCTGGGCTACAACAAACTGGTGCTGGTCAGCCAGTCGCCCGTGCGCTATGCCGTCGTGGCCTCGAACCCCGGCAGCACGCGAAGACGCGAGCACTACCCGGAACGCATCTGCGCCGCCGTCGATGCCTGGCCGGAGGTCTTCCGCAACCAGGACATCCTCATCAAGGACATCCCTTAAACTTGAAAAGCCGGCCGGAGTATGGTCTATGAGGGGGGTGACTGTGACGTCCTCAGATGAGGCCGGACCTTCGAGCGGCTCGCGCGCCCAGGTGTTCTGGGTGCGGGGGCTGACCAAGGTCTATGGGAGCGGGGCCGCCGAAGTCCGGGCGCTGGCCGGGGTTGATTTGGACCTCTACGCAGGCGAGTTGGTCGTGCTGCTGGGTCCTTCGGGCAGCGGCAAGACCACGCTGCTCAATAATCTCGGCGGATTGGACTTTCCGACCGCCGGCGAGCTGCGTTACCGCCAGATGAACCTGTCGGCCGCCAGCGAAGACCAATTGACGGACTTCCGCCGCAAGCGGGTTGGCTTCGTCTTCCAGTTCTACAATCTCATTCCAAGTTTGACCGCCCGCGAGAATGTGGCGTTGATCACGGAAATCGCCCGCGATCCGATGTTGCCCGAGGCCGCGCTCGACCTCGTGCACCTGGGCGCCCGGCTCGACCACTTCCCGGCGCAATTGTCCGGCGGCGAACAGCAGCGCGTCGCCATCGCCCGCGCCATCGCCAAGCGGCCCGAAATCCTCCTGTGCGACGAACCGACCGGCTCGCTCGATGTCAAGACCGGCATCGTTGTCCTGGAGGCCATCCAGCGCGTCAACCAGGAGTTGGGCGCCCTGACCGTCATCATCACGCACAACGCCGTCATGGCCGATATGGCCGACCGCGTGATTCACCTCTCGGACGGCCGCGTCCAGCACACACACCACAACCCCCGGCGCGCAGCGCCGAGCACCTTGAACTGGTGATCTCACAGCTTGATCGAAAGCTCTGGCGCGATTTGCGCCGTATCCGGGGCCAGGCCATCGCGGTGGCGCTGGTTATGGCGTGCGGCCTGGCGATGATGATCTCCACGCGCAGCCTCATTCATTCGCTGGAAACGACACGGCAGGAGTACTACGAGGCCAATCGTTTCGCGGAGGTCTTCGCCGCCCTCAAGCGCGCCCCCAATTCGCTGGCCGGGCAGGTGGCCGAAATCCCGGGCGTGGCCGCCGTGCAGCCGGCCATCTCGGTCCAGGCCACCCTGGACATCCCGCAACTGGACGAGCCGGCCAGCGGCCTGGTGCGGTCGCTGCCCGACTTCGGCGCCGCCGCCCCGGAGGGCGGTCCGGAGGCCCTGGGCCAGCCCCACCTCAACCGCCTGTTCCTGCAATCCGGCCGCTGGCTGGCTGCGGACGGCCGCGATGAAGTCCTGGTCGGCGATGCCTTCGCCGAGGCCAACCGGCTCCAGCCCGGCGACACCCTGGCCATGCTCCTCAACGGCAAGCGCAGGCAACTCCGCATCGCGGGCATTGTCCTGTGCCCCGAATTCATCTTCATCTCGCGGCCCGGGGCCGCCCTGCCGGACAACCGCACCTACGGAATCTTCTGGATGCGCTACAAGGACCTGGCCTCGGCCTTCGACCTGGACGGCGCCTTCAATTACCTGTCGCTGACCCTTGCGCCCGGCGCAGCCGAAGGCCACGTCATCGCGGCGCTGGACCGTCTCCTGCGGCCTTACGGCGGGCGCGGGGCCTACGGACGCGCCGATCACCCTTCGCACATCCGCGTGACCGACGAGATCCGCATCCTGAATATCTTGTCGATCGGGTTTCCGACCGTGTTCCTGGGCGTGGCAGCGTTCATGATCAATGCGGTGCTCTCGCGGCTCCTGAACCTGCAGCGGGAACAGATTGCGATTCTCAAGGCCTTCGGCTACACCAACCGCCAAATCGTCCTGCACTATCTCAAGTTCGCGTTCGTCATCGTGGCGTTGGGCACGCTGCTGGGCGGCCTGGGCGGGATGGTGTTGGGCCGCCACCTGACGGGCTTGTATCATGCTTTTTTCCGGTTTCCCGTTCTGGCGTTTCGCCCGGACCGGGCCGCCTTTCCTCTTGCGTTTCTGGTGGCTGCCGGGGCGGCGACCCTCGGCGTGTTGGGCGCTGTGCGCCGGGCGGCGCGCCTGCCCCCGGCCGAGGCGATGCGCCCGGAGCCTCCGGCCAATTACAGGCCGGCGCTCATCGAGCGCACGGGCATCGGGCACCTGTTGTCGCACACCTTCCGCATCGCGGTGCGCAACCTCGAACGCCGCCCGGTGCAGGCCCTCTTCACGATTACGGGCCTGGCCCTGGCGACCGGCATTCTCATCGTGCCCAATGCCTTCCGGGATGGCGTTGCGCAGGTCATGGACTTCCAGTGGGACGTTGTCCAGCGGCAGGACCTGAGCGCCGGGCTGGTCGAGCCGGGCAGCCTGAGCGTGGGCCATCTCTTGAGCCACCTGCCCGGCGTGCTGCACGTCGAACCGGCCCGGCAGGCCTTCGTGCGGCTCAGTTACGGCCATCAGCGCCGCCAACTGGGCATCCTGGGCCTGCCCGCTCGCGGCCAGCACAACCGGGTCATCGATGAGGAGACCCGGGAGATGCCGCTGCCGCCCGAGGGCCTGGTCCTTTCGGCCAGGCTGGCGGAGGTGTTGGGCGCGCGCCCCGGCGACCCGCTCACCGTCGAGGTCCTCGAAGGCAGACGCCCGGTGCGCACGGTGCGGCTGGCGGGCCTGGCCCAGGACTTCTCGGGCATGGCGGCCTACATGGAGTTGGGTGCCTTGAACCGGCTCCTGGGGGAGGGCGACGTCATCACCAGTGCCAGCTTCACGATCGATGCGGCCCATCGGGGTGAGTTTCTCCGCGCGCTCAAGGAGATCCCCCGGATCAGCTTCGTGGCCATCAAGGAATCGATGCGCGACAACTTCCGTCAGACCACTGCCAAGAGCATCGGGACCTTTCAGAACCTCTACCTGGCCTTCGCCCTGGTCGTCGCCTTCGGCGTGGTGTATAACAACGCCCGGATCTCCCTGGCGGAACGTGCGCGCGAGCTGGCCACGTTGCGCGTTGTCGGGTTTTCGCGGCGCGAGGTCGGGGCCGTGCTGATCACCGAACTGGTGATTCTGGCGCTGATTGCGGTGCCGCTGGGCCTGTTGCTGGGCACGGGCTTTGCCGCCGGCATCGTGCGCCAGATCAACACCGAGACCGTTCGCGTCCCGCTGGTCTTAACCGCCGGCAACTACGCCTTCGCCGTGCTGGTCGTGGTAATCGCCTCGGCCCTCTCCGCCCTGGTCGTCCTGCGCAAACTCAGCCAGCTCAACCTGGTCGGCGTGCTCAAGGCGCCGGAATGAGCCAGGCAGAACCATGGACAGGAAGCGCAAGGCAAAATCATTGTTGGCAAAACCATGCACAGAGAAGTCCTTAAGATGGTTTTGCCAGAAATGATTTTGCCTTCGACCCTCCCTCCATGGTTCTGCCCTGGATTTCGAGTTTTACCCCGAGCCGCCTTCGATTATGATGGGTCCGCATCGGGCACTGTGTGTCCGCTGGCTATGACGCAGACTGACGATCCACACCCGCCGGCCCCCCGGCGCAACCCGGCCAATCGCCACACCCGCCGTTGGCTGCCCTACGCCGGGGCGGTTTTATTGGCGGGGCTCATCGTGGCGGGGCTCTGGCCGCAGCCGGTGCCGGTCGAGACCGCCGTTGCCACTGTCGGCGCCCTCCGCGCCACCGTGAACGAGGAAGGCAAGACGCGCATCAAACAACGTTACGTGGTCTCGGCGCCCGTGGCCGGGCAACTCCATCGGATTGCGCTCAAGGCGGGCGACGAGGTCCGCGCCGGACAGACGCTTGTGGCGGTGCTGGACCCGCTGCCGCCCACGATGCTCGATGCGCGGGCGCGCGCCCTGGCCGAGGCGCGGCGCGACTCGGCCGCCGCCCGCGCCTCCAAGGCGCGCGCCGGCGAGACCTTCGCCGCCAGCGAGTTGCAGCGCCTGCGCAGGCTCTTTGCCGACAGCACCGTTTCCATCCAGGAACTGGAAGCCGCCCAGTCTCGAGCCGACTCCACTCGGCAGGAGACCGCCGCCGCCGAAGGCGCCGTGCGCGAGGCCCAGGCCGAGCTGGCCCAATTCGACCCGCCGGCTCCGGCAGCCACCAATGCCCCGTGTGTCCAGAGCGAGGTCAAGGCCCCCGCCGACGGGCGGGTCTTGAGCGTCTTCGAGGAGAACGAGCGTGTTGTGGCCGCTGGGACGCCCTTGGTCGAGATCGGCGATCCCCGCGACCTGGAAGCGGTCGTGGAGGTCCTTTCCCGAGACGGCGCCGCCATCGCGCCCGGCAGCCGGGTTTACCTCGAGCAATGGGGCGCGCCCGACCGGCCCCAAATGGAGGGCCGGGTCCGGCTCGTCGAGCCCGCCGCTTTCACCAAGGTCTCAGCCCTGGGCGTCGAGGAACAACGCGTCAAGGTTGTGGCCGACTTGCTCACCGCGCCCGAACAACGGCCCAGCGTCGGCGACAACTTCCGCGTCGAGGCCCGAATTGTCATCTGGGAAACCGATAAGGCCCTCAAGGTGCCTGCAGGGGCCTTGTTCCGCCAAGGCAACCAGTGGGCGGCCTTTGTCCTGACCCAAGGCCGCGCCCAATTGCGGCCCGTCAAGCTCGGCCGCTTCAGCAGCGCCGAAATGCAGGTCCTCGACGGCCTCAAGGAGGGCGAATCGGTCATTCTCTATCCCGGCACCCGCGTCCACCCCGGCCAGCGCGTCAAACCGATGAAGATTTGACGGAAAATCGCCCTTGACAGGGGCTGGCAGAAACTCTATTTTGGCGTTACGAATCCATTGCGTGCCAGCGAAACCGAGGCGGGTCCTGCCGAGGAAGCAGCCTGCCGAAGGACAACTGGGCGTGGGTGATGGAGCGGCGTCTGCCCGGTTTGGGGTGCCAGGCCGGCCGTTGGCCAGCGCGCCGTTCCGGGGCTTGTGGGATGTCTGGACTGCTTGCGGCGCGGCGACCAGCACGCGCGCGCCGAGGTGGTCCGGGCTAGAGCTGGAGCGATGGGATTCTGTTGAGCAGAGGCCCCGGCCTCTGCAACGTTGCGAATGAGAAAACGAAGGGCAAGAAATGGCTGGGCAAGACCCTGTGTGCCGGTCGGCATAATGGGGTTTGCGGGGCGGACCCTCTCCGAGTGCGGCCAAATCGTGGTCAACGCGTTGACACGATGTGCGACGGCTTACCCCGAGGCAGCATCCCAAACCATGAATGTGTGAAGTGAAGTGATATGATCCACAAACAAGAAACAGCCGCTTGTAACGAGCGGGGATTTACGTTGATCGAGTTGCTGGTGGTGATAGCGATCATCGCCATCCTGGCGGCGATGCTCTTGCCGGCGCTGGCCAGGGCCAAGCTCAAGGCCCAGGGCGTGCAGTGCATGAGCAATCACCGTCAACTGGCCTACGCCTGGCGGCAATATACGGAAGACAACCGGGACGTCCTGCTCTATGCAAGCGCTAACCTCAATGGTGGCGCCTGGCAGCCAGGCACCTGGATGAGCGGCGGCCTGGATTTCAACCCGGGCAACCCGTCAAATTATGACCCAAGCGTCAATATCTGGCGCAGCCCGATGTGGCCATACTGCGGCAAGGCCCTCGGGATTTTCAAATGCCCGTCCGATACCTCCTACGTCGTGGTGAATGGGGTGAGCATGCCGCGGGTGCGAACGATGGTTATGAACCTCTTCTTGGGCGGCTTCGAGGGCACTGGAGGGGGGTCTAGCGGGAGCGATGTCTTTAGCGCTAAAACTTGGATCCTTTACAAGAAGTACGCCGATCTGGCCATCCCCGGAGCGGCCAAGATTTTTGTATTCCTGGACGAGCGGGAGGATGCGATCAACTGGGGCAACTTCTATACCGACATGACGGGCTATCCCACGAGCGGTTCGATGCGCAACGCCGCCGAGTACAAGCTGGCGGACCTGCCCGCCGCTTATCACGGCAACGCCTGCGGCTTCTCCTTTGCCGATGGCCATTCCGAACTCAAGAAATGGATGGACCCGCGCACCACCCCGCCCCTGAAAAAGAACGCGCTCACCTTCGATGGCTCGACCGAAACAGCCAGCCCTCGCAACCCGGACGTCGCGTGGCTCCAGGACCGTGCGACTCGCCCGCTTGGGGGTGGATTGCCTTGAGGGCGGCCAGGACGGGGCGCTCTCACCTTGCTGCAAGCTCACTCGAATCGTCCACGCGCGCGGCGGATCCCCAAACAGAAAGGCGGGCCGGTTTGTGTGTTGTTTTGGCGTAACCGTTCAGGTGGGGACGCGTGGGGCAGACCTCCGGTCTGCCGGTTGCAGGGGCCTGTGGCCCCGAGCCTTGCAATTGCAAGGGACACGGAGCCGGAGGCTCCGTGAACCGGCAGACCAGAGGTCTGCCCCACACGTGAACAGTTACGTTTCGGCGAGCAAGCTCGAAGGCGGCGAGAGCAGCTCGAACTCACATGGCGGATGGCGGTTTAACCACCGATGAAGAGGAATAGACGCAGATTTTTCAGTAGCAACGAAGACAGAATCCCAACAGCACTCCCAACTAGACCAACTAGAATCCCAACAACACTCCCAACATGAAATTGACTAATCGCAACCTGGGTTCAACTCTGGCGGCGGCAGGCCTGCTCTCCTGCACAGCGGTCCTGACCGCCTGGGCGGATTACCCGTCCGCCGTTCTCGCGCACAATCCGCTGGCCTACTGGCGCCTGGATGAAACGGCCATGGCGCCCGCGCTCAACACCGTGTCCAACTCCGGGACGCTCGGCAGCGCCGGCACCGGCTACGCCGTGATGGATGCCACGAAAGGCGAACCCGGCATCGTGGGCACCTGCATCCGGTTCAACAACCCGGGCGTCACGATCGGACACTGCGGCTCCAAAGTCAATGTCCCTTACAATCCCGCGCTCAATCCCGCGCCTCCGTTCAGCATCGAATTCTGGGCCAAACCCAACGCCCTCCCCGTCAGCGATACAACCGGCGTGTGCCCCCTCTCCTCGTTCGACAACAACTGGTATGGGGACGCCAACCGCTCCGGATGGCTGTTCTATGTGAACAACGCCGGGCGCTGGAACTTCCGCCTCGGCCTGACCAGCGGCTATGCCGCCAACGTGCTTGGCACCAGCGGCAATGCCACGGTCGGGACCTGGCAGCACATCGTGGCGACGTGGGACGACACGACGGTGCTGATTTATGCAAACGGTGTGCAGATTGCCTCCGCCCCCGCTAGCGTGGCAGCGACCGGTTGGCAGCCCAATCCCCAGACCGCCTTGCGCATGGGCGGCACCGCACTCACGGGCGACCTGGATGTTGAGGTGCCGGCTATCAGCGACTCCGGGCATAGCGGAAACCGGGGCTGGGACGGCTGGGTTGACGAGGTGGCGATCTATACCAAGGTCCTCTCGCCCTCCACGATCGCCGCCCACCACGACGCGGCCTCGACGAACACCGCCGACTACGGCGCTCAGATCCTCGCCGACGCCCCGGTCGGCTACTGGAACCTGGGTGAACCGGCGGTCACGACCCCGGATCCGAGCGCGTTCCCGGTCGTGAGCAACCTCGGCAGCGCGGGCGCCGATGCCAATGGCACCCTTTCCTGGGGCACGCTCAGCGACCAGAGCGGCTCCGGCTACGCGGGCTTTGGGGCAACCAACCAGGCCTGTTTCTTCGACGGCGAAAACGGCGGGATTACGATCAACGACGCCGCCGGGCTGCATTTCTCCGGCAACGTCACCCTCATGGCCTGGATCAAGCCGATCGAACAGGACTTTTTCCGGGACATCATCGCCCACGGCATGGACGCTAACGCCGCCGAGACGTTCTTGCGGATCTCGCGCGGCTCAGGCGGCACCGGGGCAGGCGACGGCAATTACTACGAAGTGGGGGTGACAGATGGCAGCAGCTATTATGACTCGGTCCTGGTCCCGATTCCGCCCGGGGACATCGGCAACTGGGTGTTCCTGGCAGGAACTTATGATGGCGCCAACTGGAACCTTTATCGCAATGGCGTGCTGATCGGCTCCTACGCGGGCAGCGAGGGAGACACAGGCAACCTGGATGTGACCAACCGATGGTCCATCGGTTCCAGAAGCGATCCCACCCCCGGCGAGGGCCTGCGGTTCGGCGGCTGGATTGACGAACCGGCCATCTTTAAAACCGCCCTGAGCGCCTCGGACATCAACGCCCTCTACAACGCCGCCAACGTCTCTCCCGTCATCACTGCCGCGCCGGTGCCCCCCTCGGGCCCCGTCTATGAAGGGTCCGTGGTCAGCTTCTCGGTTTGGGCCGAGGGCAGCCCGACGCTTTACTACCAATGGCTGAAGGATGGCACACCGCTTACGGGCCAGAATGCCACCAACCTGGTGCTCAACGGCGTCAAGTCCGGGAGCAGCGGCACCTATTCGGTGGTGGTGACCAACGCCTATGGCTCCATCACCAGTTCCGTCCCGCTGACGGTGCTCACCAGCCCGCCTCTCATCACACAGCAGCCGCAATCCCTCACCCGTTTCCCTGGCGCCCAGTTCATCTTCCAGGTCCAGGTCATCGGCAGCACGCCGCTCTCCTTCCAGTGGAGCGCCAATGGCGCCCCGATTGCCGGGGCGACCTTCGCGTCCTACACTAACACGGCCGCCGCCGGCCCTGACACGCCCTACACCTGCACGATCACGAACGTCTTCGGCTCAACCAACACGGACGCTGCCACGCTGTCCGTCCTGCCCGCCCCGAGCGCCTACCCCGCGGCGGTCCTGGGCGACAAGCCCCTCTCCTATTGGCGGCTGGGGGAAACCAACGGCGCCGCGGCGCATGACTACTGGGGTGGAAACGACGGCATCTATCACGGCGTCACCCTGGGCGTGCCGGGCTATTCGACGCTCGATCCGGACACTGCAGCGGAGTTCGGCGCCGTGAATGTTTACGTCGGCAA
Organism: uncultured bacterium; assembly: GCA_963749495.1. Lineage (GTDB taxonomy): Bacteria > Verrucomicrobiota > Verrucomicrobiia > Limisphaerales > UBA8199 > CAVQND01. The sequence continues at coordinate 43,477 of CAVVMW010000028.1, read as the reverse complement.
CATCAGCGGGACTGCGGTCAACTTCTCAGGGCATGTCAATTTCAGCCTCGAGGCCTGGGTCAAAGGCCCCGCGGGCCAGAGCGATGAGTCCACCATCATCGCCAAGGGCAACGGGAGCGGGGGCGGCGGCACCACCGCAACCGAGCAGTTCGGCCTGGATGTGATCGGCGGCTACTATCATTTCTTCACGCGCGGAGGCGGCAACTCGATCTACGAGGCCACCGCCCAGGCCGGCCCCAACGGCACCTGGCAGCACGTGGTCGGGGTTTACGACGACTCCGGCATCATCAGCGGCTCCCCCTCGATGTACATCTATGTCGACGGCCAACAATCCGGCTCGGGCGCCACGCGCGCGGCCGGCCTGCGCGTCTCCAGCGACCCGGTGTCCATCGGTTCCAAGCACCTGGGCAACGACCCGGCCTACGACGGCTACTGGACCGGAACGATCAACGAGGTGGCGGTTTACCCAGTGGCGCTGACCCAGACCCAAATCCAGACGCATTACGGCGCCGCTTACGGTTCGAGCCTGGCGCCGTTCATCAGCATCCAGCCCGTCTCGCTCACGAATTACGTGTCGCTTGCTGCCACCTTCTCGGTGGGCGCGGCAGGCACCGTGCCTCTCTCCCTCCAATGGTCCAAGGACGGAGTGGCGATCAGCGGGGCCACCTTGGACACACTGACCATCAGCCCTCTGGCGCCGAGCGATGCCGGCAGCTACACGGTCAACATCTCCAATGGCCTCGGGTCCACCAACAGCGCCCCTGCAACGCTCACCGTGCTCCAGCCTCCCACGACCGCCCCGGCCATCCCGGGCCTGGTCCTTCACCTGCCGTTCGATAACAACCTCACGGACACCACCGGCCGCGGCAACAACGCCGTCGGCATCCATATCAGCGGCTCCTCCAGCAACGTCGCCGCCCCCACTTACGTCGGCGACGGCGCTATCGGCTCCGCCCTGCACTTCTCGACCGACATGTCGACCACCAACAATTCTTACGTCACCTTGGGTTTGCGTCCCGACCTCCAATTCAGCTCGAACGTCAACTTCACGCTGGCCTATTGGATCCGCTCGCCGCAGAATTACGTGGGCGCCGACCTGCCGTTCATCTCCACGGCGATCGGTTCCACATTCAGCCCGGGCCTGGTCTTGGCCTATAGCTATGGACTGAACGGTTCCGCCATTCCGGCCTATGCGGGCAGTTGGTGCGCGACGATCTTCGACCTCAGCGGCAACGGCATCGGAGGCTACGGCGAAGTCGGCGCCATCAACGACGGCAACTGGCACCACTTGGTCCATGTGTTTGACCGCAAGAAGGGCCTGTTCAACTACCTCGACGGGCTTGCGGTCCCGTTCCACAAAGAGGATGGCGGCACCTCGGAGCAGGCCGCCGGCGACATCGATACCGGCAATTGGTTCACCATTGGCCAGGACCCCACTGGCACCTATTCGCTGACGCCGAACGTGGTGACGGCCTCCGGGGACATCGATGACATCGGCATCTGGCGCAGGGCTCTCACGCCGCTGGAAGCGGCCTCGATCTTCATGGCCGGCGCCTCCAACAAACTGAGCTTTGCCTATAGTCCCCCCGTTACCAACGCCCCCACCCTGACCCTCCAGCGGGTGGGCAGCCAGGTCCAACTCAGTTGGGACGTCGGGACCCTCTATTCGGCCAACAACGTCACCGGCCCATACACCACGGTCGTGTCCACGACTTCGCCGTACGTGATCACCCCCACGAGCTCGAAGAAGTTCTATCGCGCCGGGCCTTAGGCCTGTCCGCAAAATCCAAGCAGCCAGGGGCGCCTAGCCCCTGGCTGCTAAAGGCTAAACGCTAAAGGCTAAAGCATGTGACCGCCGTGCGCCTCGCCGTGGCCCGACGGGCCGCCAGAACCTAGCCCAGGGCTGAGGCCGTCAGGCCGATGCCCTGGGTTTCGTTGCAGAGGCGGACCCCGCTGCCCTGAAGGGGGAATGGCGCTTAGTTTAGCGAGGCATGTTTTTTTGCGCGCTGAACCCGGCGGCGCTTGTTACGGCTCCACCGTTCGACATACTGGTCACGGGGCTTGGTCAGGCGCGGGTATTTGCTTCTCTTTTTGACGGCCCGGGGTTCCTGCCGCCCGGGACGTTCCGGCACCAAATCCGCTGCCACGATCCACAGCAACAGTTGCCACAGGCGCTTTTGTTTGGAGAGTTTGCCGGGTCCGCGCACCTGCACCAGCGCGACGGTCCACTGCCGGAAGGCGTGCATTGTGCCGGTGAAGCTGATCCGCTCCAGGTCCGCCTCGCCGGCTTTGGCGGCCTGGCCCATGATCCAGCGTAGCAGATTGTGGGTCAGCAAGAAGACCAGCAACTCCTTTTCCACCCCCTCGGGCTTGCGGCATTTGAGCTGTTCCATCTGCAAGGTGGTTTTCAAATCATCCAGGCACATCTCCAGGCGCCAGCGCTTGAGGAAGGCGGCCAGGATCTCCTGGGCTGGGTACAACTCAGGGTCCAGCAGGGTGGTTGCGACCGTTAGTTCTCGGGTGCGAAAGCCTGGCCGCTCAATCCGAATGTGGATGAGGCGCACCTCCATCGTATCGGGCACTTGGACCCACTCTTCGGGGGTGAGCAGCTTGGAAGGGGCTTTGGGTTTGTGCCACAGGAACACCGCGTCGTTGGGGCCGAGCTTTTTGATGGCCTTGCGGAAGTCCACCCGGCGGGAGCGGGCGTTGAGCCGCGCAAAGAGATCGGCGCCCAAGCCCTTGGCCCAGTGCATCATGACATAAAGGCCATAAGCGCGGTCCCCGCCCAGAATGTCGCCGGGCTGGACGTGCTGGCCCAAGCTCATCAACAGGCGCGTTTCAGCCACCTTGAGGCTGCTGGTGGCTCGGGCCAGGACCGCGCCGCTGGCCAGGTCGAAGAGCACCAGTGTCTTGAGGGTGGGGAAGCCCGGACGGGAGTGTTGGTTTGAGGAGGGAGGAAATTGGGCGCGGTTTGCAGGGGTGTCCTCCAACCGCACGGTCGAGCCGTCGGCAAACTTGATGGGCCGGCCCTGGAGCAGGGTTTGGGCGGGGGCTTGCTTGAGGGCGCTTAAAGCGCTGGCGCTGAATGCCTTCTCCAACAGGCCCAAGGATAGATTGGCCCGGGCCTGGCAGTAAGCGCTGGTGTTTTCATCAATGGGGGCTCTTCCAGGAGGCCGAGCAGGGCCTGGACTTGGCGCACAACCTCACGGCAGGAGGTGTTGCCCTGGAACATCTGCCAAACCCAGCACCAGAAGGAACGGGCCTGGAAGAAGATCCGGTGTCGGCAGTGGGGTCCGGAGGCAGGCTTTTGGAGGAGGTCGGCGGGCAAGGCCGGAGCCAGACTTTGCTCGATGGCGGTGAGAGTGGCGCGGCCCAGGGGTTGGGCGGCGTGTTGGAGGCGGGGTCCCAGGGGAGCCAGGAAGGAGCGCCAGGGGAGGAAAAAGGGCGTGTGCATGTCCAGTATATATACTGGACAAGGCTTGACTTGCAAGCTAAAATTGAGGCCAATGAACAAAAATCGGGGTAAGGGCACCGCCTCCTGGCAGCGGCAATACGAGCAGTTGCGGCGCCGTTTGGGCCAAATAGGCTACCTGAGCCAGGGCTCGGTGCAAGACCGCACGCGGCGCTCCGGCGGAGGTGCCGGCTACCAATGGACGCGCAAAGTCGCCCAGAAGACGGTGACCGTCTCACTGACCCAGGAACAGTTCGAGCAGATGCGCCAAGCCGTTAACCGCTACCGGCAGGTGCGAGGGCTGTTACGGGACATGGAGCGGCTGTCCCGAATAATCATCTTCCGGAGGGCACCTCATCCCCATCGACGCAAGCGCCTCAGTGCTAAAGTTTTAGGCACTAACTAAGCGCCATTCCCCTGAAGGGGCGCCAGAGTCTTGCGCCCTCTCAGGGCGCGATTGATTTCGCTGGCCCTGTACCCAGGGCATCGGCCTGGCGGCCTCAGCCCTGGGCTGGGCTCTGCCGGCCCTTTGGGCCGCGAGCCAAAGCCCGTTCTTTCGTGGTCCGTCCTTTAGCCTTTAGCCTTCAGCCTTTAGCCTTGTCCCCCTACCCCCCCAGTATCGCCCCTTGGCTGGCATTGGTCACCAGCTTCCGGTAACGCGCCAGCCAGCCGGTCAGTTCGCGTTTGACGGGCTGCCAGGCGGCTCTTCGCGCGGCCAGTTCGGCCTCCGGGACCAGGCTATCAATGGTTCGATTGGGGAAATCGATTCGCAAACGGTCGCCGTCGCGGAGCAGGCCAATGGGGCCGCCCTCGGCGGCCTCGGGAGAGACATGGCCAATGCACGCCCCGGCGGTGCCGCCGCTGAACCGGCCATCGGTGACCAGGGCCACCTTGTCGCTCAGCCCCATGCCCACGATGTAGCTGGTCGGCGAGAGCATCTCCTGCATCCCCGGACCGCCGCGCGGGCCTTCGTTGCGGATGACGACAACGTCACCGGGCTTGACCTTGGCGGCGAGGATGCCTTGGCAGGCCTCTTCCTGGCTCTCGAAGATGATGCACGGGCCATCGAACACGAAACCAGGGCCGCAATAGGCCTTGAAGGCCTCGCTGATCCCCGCCGTCTTGACGACGCAGCCTTCGGGGGCCAATTGGCCGTGCAGGATGGCCAACCCGCCGTCGGCCGAGTAGGCGGTCGCTTTGGTGCGGATACAATCCTGGGCATCGAACAGGAACACGGGGTCGTAGGGCATCAGGCCGCTGGGCTGTGTCTTCCGGAGTTGGGTCGGGCGGCGTTCGTGGTAGGCCCTGGCAATCTGCCAGTTGCGCAAACGGCCGGTCCGGACCAGGCAGGCGATGCTCTTCTGGCCGGTCTTGGTGTATTGCCAGAGGACGAGCACCGGGGTCTGCTTGAGGCTGCCCAACTCGGCGCGGACCAGGCCGCCCCATTGGGCAAACTCCTCTTTCAGCCCGGCTTCGATGGCCGCGGCGCCCTTCCAGGTCAGGTTCTCGTCCACCTGGAATTGGGCGTCGTCGCAAAACAAGGCGGCGGCGGTCGCGGCATCGGCGGCGTTGAAGGCGGCGGCCAGGCGCCAAAGGGTGATGGCGCGCAGGTCGCCGGGGAAGAACATCATCGGCTTGGGCGCCAGGTTGCCGCTGGGCGTCCGGGCGGCCGGGCCCAGCTTATCGTTGGGGTCCAGCACCAGGGCCGAGCAACCGGAGACTCGGGCCGCCCTGGCCCAGGCCGTGCACTGGTCCGAGCGGATGTCCCATTCGTCGATGTTCTCGCCCAGGGTCTTGCCGGTGACGGTCTTGCAGGAGAGGGTCAGAGCGCCGAGCCGCTTGAGTTCGCCCAGGATGGTGTGGATGCCCCCCGCCCGGTGAACGTCCTGGACATGGTAATTGGAAGAAGGGGACACCTTGCAGAGACAAGGCACGCGCCTGGAGATGGCATCGATGCGCTTGATCTCGTAGGCAATGCCCGCCTCGCGCGCGATGGCCAGCGTGTGGAGGACTGTGTTGGTCGAGCCGCCCATGGCCACGTCCAGCGCGATGGCGTTGTCGAAGGCCTCGGCCGTCGCGATGTCGCGCGGTTTGAGGTCCGCCTCGATCAGCTTGACAATGGCCCGCGCCGCGCGTTCGTAGAGCGCCTCGCGCTCCTTGGAGACCGCCAGGATGGTCCCGTTGCCGGGCAAGGCCATCCCGAGGGCCTCGCAAAGGCAGTTCATCGAATTGGCCGTGAACATCCCGGAGCACGAACCGCACGTCGGGCAGGCGCTCTGCTCGAGTCTCTGCAGGTCTTCGGCCGAAATCTGGCCGCTTTGCAACTCCGCCACCCCTTTGAACACCGAGATCAGGTCGCTCTTCTGCGCCGCCGGCCGCAAGTGGGCCGGCGCCTCGCCTTCGGCCTGGCGGGCGATCCCGGCCGCCATCGGCCCCCCGCTCACAAACACTGCCGGGATGTTCACCCGCATCGCCGCCATCAGCATCCCCGGCACGATCTTGTCGCAGTTCGGTATGCAGAGCATCCCGTCGAAACAATGCGCCTGCACCATCGTCTCGACGCAGTCGGCAATCAACTCGCGCGACGGCAGCGAATACTTCATCCCGCTGTGGCCCATGGCGATGCCGTCATCCACCCCGATCGTGTTGAAGATAAAGGGCACCCCGCCCGCCGCGCGGACCAGGCGCTTGACCAGCATCCCCACCTCGTTCAGGTGCGCGTGCCCGGGGATGCAATCCGTGTAGGAATTGACGATGGCAACAAACGGTTTCTCCCAGTCCGCCTCCGACTCGATGGAACCGGTGGCGCGCAACAGCGAACGGTGCGGCGCGCGTTCAAAGCCTTTTTTGATGATATCAGAGCGCATAGTTCTGTGCGGCGAAGGTAACAGGGCGAGGTGCCTTTGTCACGCCCTTTAGCCTTTAGCCTTCAGCCTTTAGCCTTTATTGTCTGCGGGATGCATTGGCTGCACACGCTGGATATTGAGTTGTTTGGATTCATCAACCTCGGGTTGGTCAATCCCTTTTTCGATTGGCTCATGCCCCTGGCCAGCGGCAACCGTTTCTTTTTCCCTGCGCATTCCTCCTGGCCATCGGGCTGGTTTGGAAGGGGCGGGTGCGTGGCGTGGTTTGCCTGGCGATGCTCCTGTTGGCCGTCGGGGTCACCGACGGTTTGGTGTGCCGCAACCTCAAGCACGCCCTGGAGCGCCCGCGGCCCTTTGCGGTCCTTCCGTGGGTCCATCGCCCCGGCGTAGCGCAGGCCCCCCCGCCTGCGCCTTCGGTCCCGCAGGAGGCGCACCCTCCCGGTGTGCGGGACCACACCCCGCAACCCACCGCGCCACCCGCCTCCGCCTCGGCCAATCTGGGAAGCATGCCCTCGTCCCACGCCGCCAACTGGTTTGCGGCAGCCATGGTCGCCCTCATCTATTATCGGCGCAGCCTCTGGTTCATGTTGCCGCTGGCGGTCCTGGTGAGTTTTTCACGGGTCTATAACGGAGTCCATTATCCGAGCGACGTTCTGGCCGGGGCAATCCTGGGAGCCGGTTGCGGCGCGGCCGTGGTGTGGTCGCTGGACGGGTTGTGGGGATGGGCGGGGCGGAGGTGGTTTCCGCTCTGGTGGCGGAAGTTGCCCTCGTTGCTGTTGTGGGGCGGGCATCCCTGTCCGCCCTCCGAGGATGAAGAGGAAGGTCCGGTGCCGCCGCCCCGGAAAGGTCTGCCCGGCCCCGGCTTTAGCCCCCCGCACGTCAGCCTGGACCAGCACTGGCTGCGAGTGGGGTATCTGTTGATTGCCGCGCTGCTGCTGGCGCGGTTGGCTTACATTGCCAGCGGGACCATCCAGTTGAGCGAAGACGAGTCGTACCAGTGGCTTTGGTCCAAGCACCCGGCCTTGTCCTACTACAGCAAGCCGCCGCTGATCGCCTACACGCAGTTCCTGGGGACTTCGCTCTGGGGCGACAATGCATTTGGCGTGCGCTTCTTCTCGCCGGTGGTGTCGAGCCTCCTGGGGTTGGTCCTGCTCCGGTTCTTCGCGCTCGAGGTCAACGCCCGGGCCGGGGTCGTGCTGTTGCTCATCCTGGCCGCCGCGCCGATGATGGCCGTGGGGTCGGTGCTGATGACCGTCGATTCGCTCTCGGTCTTGTTCTGGACTCTGGCGATGCTCGAGGGCTGGCGGGCAGTCCAGGCGGACGGGGGCACGCGGCACTGGCTTTGGGTGGGGCTCTGGATGGGCCTGGGATTTCTGAGCAAGTACACCGCGCTGTTTCAATGGCTCTGCTGGGCGGTCTTCTTTGCCCTCTGGCGCCCGGCGCGCAAGCATCTGCTCAAGCCCGGACCCTGGCTGGCGCTGGCCCTCAACCTGCTCTGCGCCCTGCCGGTGCTCATCTGGAATGCCCAGCACCAGTGGATCACCGTCGCCCACGTGGCCGGCGATGCCAAAGCAGGCGAGCCGTGGAAACCGACGCTGAGGTTCCTGGGCGAATTCATGGGCGCCGAGGCGGGGCTGCTCAATCCGATCTTCTTCGCCGGGTTGGTCTGGACGGCCATCGTGTTCTGGCGCCGGGGCCGCCACAACCCGCGCCTGGTCTATCTCTTCAGCATGGGCGCCCCGCTGGCGCTGGTCTATCTGCTCTACACCCTGCACTCCAGGGTGATGCCCAATTGGATAGCGCCGGCCGTCCTGCCGTTGCTCTGCCTGATGGTCATTTACTGGGACACCCAATGGCGCCTGGGCATGGCCCGCGTCAAGGGCTGGCTGCTGGCGGGGCTGGGCCTGGGGTTGCCGCTGGTCATCCTGGGCCACAACACCGACTTTGTCCGCAAGCTCGCCGGACGCCCCCTGCCGGTCAACCTCGATGTCTTGCACCGGGTCCGCCAATGGAGCAACGTCGCCGCCGTCATCGGCCAGGCCAGGCAGGACCTCCTGGCTCAAGATGGCAAACCGGTCTTCATCATTGCCGGCCACTATGGGCTGGCCGCAGTGCTCTCCTTCTATCTGCCAGAGGCCAAGGCCGGCGTGCCCGAGCAGCCCCTGGTCTTCTGCCTGACCGCCGGCAGGCCCGATAACCAGTTCTACTTCTGGCCCGGTTACGGTGGCCGCAAAGGCCAAAACGCCATCTTCGTTCGCGAATTCGATCGCGACCGGCTCGAAAAGGACCGGCCAGACCAAAGACCCATTCCCCCGCAATTGGCCCTCCAGTTCGATTCCGTGACCGACTGCGGCGTGCGCAAGGTGCTCTACCAGGGCCGCTACCTGCTGAGGCCGCTCCAGATCTTCGAGTGCCGGGGACTCAAATGAGCAGGCAGAACGTGCTCCAACCACGGATGAACACGGATGAGCACGGATTTGCCAGAGCATGAGGAAACCACGGAATACACGGAACACACGGAAAACCAGACGTGCGCCCCGCTATCCGTGCGTCGCGGAGCAACGCAGTGAAGGTAGCCGTGGACCTCGGTCCACGGTTCGGCGCGTGGCCGTGATCGCGCGTCGCGTAGCAACGCCTGAAACCAACCCTGTATTCAAGTCGCTACGCAACGCGTGTGAGCCTTGGCCGTGGGTCCGTGGACTGGAAGTCCACGGCTACCATCAGGCACCGCTACGCGGTGACTGAAACACAGGGACGCGCGGCTCCATGACTCGCTCCTCGCACGTTCGTCTCTGTCCCGCGGCCGATTACGACCTGGACGCCACGTTGAGTTCAGGGCAGGCCTTTCGCTGGCAACGGAGCGCGCGGGGATGGGTTGGGGTGATCGGCAGGCACTGGGTTTGCCTGCGCGCCAAGCCAGGCACGATCCTGGCCCAGACGGCCAAACCGGTTCCGGATTGGGAGTGGCTGAGGGACTATCTTCAAACGGACCTGGACTTGGCCCAGGTGCTGCGGAGCTTTCCCGACGACGAGCCGATGCGGGCGGCGGTGGGGGCGTGCCGCGGCCTGCGGCTCTTGCGCCAGGAGCCTTGGGAGTGCCTGGCCTCGTTCATCCTCTCGTCCACCAAGCAGATCGTTCAAATCCGGCAGATCGTCGCCCGCCTTTGCGAACGTTACGGCGAGCCGCTCCCGGCCCTTCCGGGCTTTGGACCTGCACACACCTTTCCATCTGCGGCCCAACTCGCGGGTGTAGGCGAGGCCGAGCTGCGCGCGTGCAAGATGGGGTTCCGGGCGCCTTACCTCCTGGCCGCAGCCCGGCAAGTCGCCGCCGGCCAAATCGATCTCGCCCGGCTGCGCCATGGGCCGGCCCGGGAAGCCCGCGCCCAACTGACGCGCCTGCCGGGCGTCGGACCGAAGATAGCCGATTGCGTGTTGCTCTTTGCTTATGGCTTTCAAACCGCATTCCCCCTGGACGTCTGGGTGCTCAGGGGACTGCGTCAACTTTACTTTCCCGGCAGGCGGGTTAAGCTGGCGAGGCTGCAACGGTTTGCCGCCACCCATTTCGGTCCCTATGCGGGATTTGCGCAGCAATACCTGTTTCACTACACGAGGGTAAAGCATTGAGCAGAGCGACTTTTGAAGTGACGTTCGCGCCGGCTGAGTTCGAGGCCCTCAAGGCCCGCGATTTGGGCGGGACCACCTGTGTGGTCTTTGACGTGCTGCGCGCCACCAGCACCATGGCGGTGGCGCTGAGCAACGGCGCCCAGGCCGTCATCCCGGTCCAGAGCATCCCGGAGGCCCTGCGCCTGCGCCAACAACAACCCTCGGTGCTCCTGGCCGGCGAACGGGATGGCGTGCGTATCCCGGCCCGCCTGGCGCAGGGTGTCGCCTTTGACCTCGGCAACTCGCCGCGCGAGTTCACCCCCGGCAAGGTCCGGGCAAAAACCATCGTCATGACCACTTCCAACGGCACTCGAGCGGTGCGGGCCTGCGCGGGGGCAAAACGGGTCCTGATCTGCAGTTTGCTCAACCTGCGCGCCACGGCCGATTTCCTGGCCCGCGAGGATGCCGCGCCACTGCTGCTGGTCTGCAGCGGCTCGGTCCACGAGGCGGCTTACGAGGACGCCCTGGCGGCCGGGGCTTTGAGTGAGTTGCTCGCCCCGCTGCGCGCCCGGTGCATCGTGGCCGACTCGGCGCTGATGGCGCTGCGGCTCTTCGCCGCTGAGTCAGCGGACCTGCCCGCCGCCTTCGGCCGATCCCGCAACGGCCGGCGGCTGCTGGCGTTGGACGAGTTGCGCGACGATGTCGCCTTCTGCGCCCAGCGCAACCTGCTCCACCTGGTGGCGGGGATGGACCGGGAGGGGAGGGTGAGGGTGATGGGCTGAGAGGGGCCTGCAGAATTAGACCCCGGTTGCGAAGTAGTCCTGCATGAGGGACGAGGGACGAGGGTCGAGGGCGACAAGCGCAAGAGGTCGCCACGGAGGAATAGGATCGCCGCAAGAAGACCGCTCCGATGGGCGCTTGCCGTCGGCCACTCGACCCTCGACCCTCCTGTCGGGCTGCTTCTGAACCGGGGTCTAATCTTGCCAGCGCCGCTAAGGAATGCGCACGACAAGGATGTGCTTCAAGTCGCAGGTGCCCAGACCCAGGAGCCCGGCCACGGTGTAGATCTTCCGGTTAGGCGTCATGGCCGGGAGATGGGCGGCCTCGCGCTGCCGGTCCAATTCCTCGAGCGAGAGCACGTCCAGCGCGACGGGGTCGGTGCTGAAGCGCAGTTCGTTGAGGGCGATCGAGTATGGCAGCCGGACGCGGTCCTCGCCTTGGTACTGGCAGACCAGGCCGTCAGTGATGCTGAGCACCACGCGGTCGCCGATCTCCTCCTTGGCGTAAATCTCGGGAATGGCCTCGGTCATCACCTCCGCATCGGATTCGAAGCGCAGGACATTGTCCACGCTGCCAAAGGCGAGGCTGTAGAGGTTGCCGCAGACGCCGGCCAGGTTGTGGTTGAGCATGGGGCTGATATTGATGATCTTGGTGATCCGCCGGCTGAGCAGCTTGGAGACATACGATTTGCGGCCGATCCCGTTGGTGTTCAGGCCGAATTCCAGGTCGCCCCAAACCAGCCTCCCCGGCCAGGGCTTGTCGTAAGGCTCCGTGCTTTCATCATAACCGGCGTCGGCGCTGCCCTCGACGCGGATGCCGTAGCGCCGGGCCAGCTCGAAGAAGCCGGCCTGGCGCAGGTCGGCGGCCTGGCGGTCCCAGATGATAATCTGCCCGGGAGGCAGGCCGGCGGCCAGCAAGCCCTCGACCACCGCCGCCGCCACCGAGGGCCGTGTGCCGACAGTCGGCCCGGGCAGCGAATAGACCTTGATGCCAACTACGTCCTGCGTCCGCACCAGGCTGAGCCAGGCCGCCTCCACGCTCGGCTTGCCGGTGAGGTTGGTTATCGCCCGATCCACCATGGCCCGGACCCTGTCCCCGCGCGCCTCGAAGGCCTGGGTCGCCTCGGGGTCTCGCACGGCCACGACCAGGGCCGGCCGCTCCTGGGACGAGGGCAGCTCCGCCGCGTGGGCGGAAGAGGTCGCGGCGCGCACGAGCATCAGCGCCAGCGCCAGCGCCGACACCAGCGGGGCACGGGCGCGTCCGGGCACTTTCACTCCTGTTGTGCCTGTAGTGTTTCCTTCCAAGGGTGCGTTTCTTGACACGTTCAGCCTGAGATGTTACCACCACGCGTGATGGTGACCATCAAAAAGGAACCTCCGCTGGTTCGACAGGCGCATGCTGACAGTGCCCCCGGAGTGCGCCCGTCCCCGGGCGCAGCAGCGATGGAGCGGTCAGGCGCGCTGGAGGGTTTGACCGCTGGCCTGGGTCTGGACGCCGCTGCGCCCGGGGACGGGCGCACTCCGGTTCGGCCCCGGGCGGTGGGGGCGGTGTCGGGATGCGCCCTGGGTCAACCGGCCGGGACGGGAATAGCCGCATCCGAGGCTGGCGGCATTGCGTGGCGCTCTTTGGCGTTCTGGATTGCGCTCTTATCATTGCTGGCCGGTTGCACGCCGGCGGGGCCGCGCGCGCTGCTGGAGGGCAAACGGCTCCTCGAACAGGGCCGCCCCAAGCAGGCGGTCGAGGAGTTGAAAACCGCCACGGCCACGGCACTGCTCAAGACCAACGCTGTCGCCTGGAATTACCTGGGTCTGGCCTGCCATTACTCGGGCCAGGCCGAGGAGGCCCATCGGGCCTACCAGCACGCCCTCCAGTGCAACCGGGACCTGACCGAGGCGCACTACAATCTGGGCTGCCTGTGGCTGGAGCAGAACAACCTCGAGGCGGCCAGGTCCGAGTTGACCACCTGCACCCTGCGCCGCGGCAATTGGGTCGAGGCCCTGGTCGAACTCGGGGTGGCCCAGTTGCGCCTGCGCGACCCGGCCGGGGCGGAGAGGAGCTTCAGTCAGGCCCTGCGATTGAGTCCGCAAAACGCCGAGGCGCTCAACGGACTGGGCCTGGTTCGGGCGCAGCGCGGGCACCCCTCGGATGCCGCCGCGTTCTTTGCCAGCGCCTTGAAGGCCCAACCGCATTACGGCCCCGCGTTGCTCGACCTGGCTATCGTCTCGCACCAATATCTGCGCGACCGCCAGTTCGCCTCGCAGAAGTACCATGAGTATCTGGCCCTCAAGCCCGCGCCGCCCAACGCCGAGGCCGTGGGCGCCGTCTCACGCCAACTCGACGAGGAGCTCAATCCCGCTGCGGCTCGGGCGCCTGCAAATAGCCTGGCGGAAACGAACAATCCGCCACCGCCGCCACGGGTTGCGCACACCAACGCCGGCCCGAACGCCGCCCGCGCGCTCACGCCTCCAAGCCCGGCGCCCTCCACCAACGTTGCCCGCGCCGCGGCCATCCCCGCCCCAAAACCGGGCCCGGCCTCGACCGGCGCGGCTCCGTCCTCGGCGACGGCTGAACGGGCCTCCAGGACGCCGGAACCGGCTCCCAGACCGGCGCGGGATTTGCCGCCGATCGCAACTGCCGCCATTCCCAAGGCCCCCGCGCCCTCAGGCCGGGCCGCCGCCCGTCGTTATGCCTACCTTTCTCCCCGCAAACCTGCGCCGGGCGACCGCGCCCAGGCCCTGCGCGCCTTCGAGCAGGGCCTCCAGGCCCAGGCCGCCGATCGGCCCGCCGAGGCAGTGCAGGCCTATACCCTGGCCGCGCGCTTGGACCCCGCCTTTTTTGCGGCCCAATACAACCTCGGCCTGGCGGCAACCGAGGCGCGCAATTGGCCAGCCGCCCTGGCCGCCTACGAGCACGCCCTGGCCATCGACCCCCGTTCAGCCGATGCCCGCTACAATTTCGCCCTGGTTCTCAAGCAGGCCAATTACCTGGCCGACGCGGTCAACGAACTCGACAAATTGTTGGGCGCCCATCCCGCCGACGCCCGCGCCCACCTGGCCCTGGCCAACCTCTACGCCCAGCAATTGCGCCAGCCCGCCAAGGCCCGCCAGCACTACTTGAGAGTGTTGCGACTGGAACCGGGCTTGAGCCAGGCCGACGCCATCCGCGACTGGCTCAGTGCCAACCCGGAATAGCACCCCACGGGCGCACGACAGAATTCTTCGCTGCCGCCTGAAGGCGGCGTTCCGCAGCCAACCGGAACGCCGCCTTCAGGCGGCAGGGGCGCTCTAAAAAATGGGGCGTGCGCGCGAACTTCACTTTGTACTAAGAAAATAGTTGACAGGCGGCGCGGCTGGATCTATTTTCAGCTACTAAAGATTTAATAGTAAGAGCCGTTTGTATGTCGCGCAGAAAATCCACAACATTGACCAACGCCGAACACCGCATCATGGAGGTCGTCTGGGCCCGCGGGGCCGCCACCGTCGCGGATGTCGTCGAGGCCCTGGGAGACCGAGACGCCTACACGACGATTCTGACGCTGATGCGCATCCTCAAGATCAAGGGGTATCTCTCGTCGCGCAAAGAGGGGCGGGCCTTTGTCTTCATGCCGAGAGTGGACCGGGAGACGGCGGCCCGCAAGGCCACGCATCAGCTCCTGACGAAGTTTTTCGCCGGGTCGCCCAGCGAGTTGGTGCTGGCCTTTTTGCGCGAGGAGGAGTTGACGGCCGAGGAATTGGACGTCATTAAGAGGAAGATCCTGGAATCCGAGGACAACCGGCATGAAAACTGAGATTCTCAATGCGTGCGACCAGGTCGTGACGGCGGCCATGAACGGCTGCTGCCAGGGGATACTGCTCGCGCTCCTGGTGGGTCTGGGCCTGCGGCTGCTGGGGCGCACCAATGCCGCGACGCGCCACGCGGCCTGGTTGACGACGCTGCTCCTGGTGGTGTTCCTGTTTCCGGCGCACTATTGGCGGCAGCACCTGGTATCCGCTCACCGCGGGCCAATGGGCGAGCGCATGGCCTGGCGCGACGCCCAGGAGCCGGCGCTTGCGCCCGCCGCGCCGGGCGGCGCCGCGGTCGCAGCCGGGGCGGCGGCGGGTGCAGCCGATTCAGCCCAGGGGCGCACGTTTGCCGCTGGCTCCTTGGGCGCGAAGCGTTTTGGACTGCGGCAGTCCTCTGCCGCTTTTTGGACCCAGGGGACGCGAAAGCGGCAGAGGACTGCCGCAGTCCAAAACCTTGCGGCCTCGGGATCGGTTCATAGAGAGCCTCCAATGGCTTCGCCGGAGGCTGGGCGCGTTGGACCCGAAGCCGTTGGGACGGGAACAAGCCTGCCCGACGCGCAGCGGCCGCAAGGATCCTCTTTCTGGCGGGCGGAGCGATTCCTGGAGCCTGTCTCGTGGAACCTTGCGGCCGTGCCATTCCTGCCGCCAAGCACCGGCCTGATATTGCTGGCCGCCTGGGTGGCGGTGGCGGGCGCGAGGATGCTCCTATTGGTGTGGCGCCTTGGCCATCTTCGGAAGCTCAAGCGGACTTCCATCCCGGCGAGCGACGGTTTGAAGGACCTCTTCAACCGCGAGCGGGCGCGGCTTGGCGTGGCCCGGAGGGTGGAGTTGAAGATCTCGAGGCGGCATCGCTCCGCAATCGTCCTGGGATTCGTCCACCCGGTGATTCTGCTTCCCGAGGCAGAGGCGGGGACAGGCGGCAGCGTCGAGCGGGAGCACATTCTGCGGCATGAATTGGCGCACGTGCTCCGGCGCGATGATTGGGCGAACCTGCTCCAACATTTTATCGAGGCGGCGCTCTTTTTTCATCCCGCCGTGGTGTGGATTTGCAGGCGGCTCGCCATCGAGCGGGAGATAGCCTGTGACGACTGCGTGCTGCAGCAGGGCGTGGGGCCGCGGCCCTATGCGCTGCTGCTGGCCAACCTGGCCGCGCGCATGCAGGCGCCGCACGCCGCGGTCGCCCCCGGAGCTTCGAGCAGTAAAAGCCAACTTCAACAAAGGATAGCTATGATACTGAACACACACCGAAACATCTCGCCTCGCCCGGCCAAAGGCAAGGTGGGGATCATCACATCGGCGGCGGCGCTGGTTGCAGTGCTCGCCCTTTACTCCGGACCCAGGCTGGTCCTGGCCCAAGACCAGGCCCAGAAGAAGGCGCCGCCTGCGCCTCAAAGCCAAGGGGACAACACCCCTGACAGCGCCGCCAAGGGCGCTCCCGACCTCACTCCCGCCCCGCCCAACGGCGTGGAGCAGGAGGAACAGGAAACAACCCCGGCGCAAGCCCCAACAAACGTCGCGCCGGGCGCAAAGTACAAACCGGACACCGGCGAGGCGACCCTGCCGCTGCAGACTCCGGGCATCAACGCCCCGGTCCCGCCGGGAGCGCCGCCGCCACCCGCGTCCGACTGGACCGGCCTGCAGCCCGACATGCCGCCGCCCGGCGCCTCGATCGAGCAACGCCTGGCGCGACTGGAACAGATGGTTCGAGCGCTGATGGCAAAACAGGGCCTGGGACGTCCGCAGATTGCGCCTCAGCCCAAGCGGCCGGCAGACGAATACGGGCAATTGTTCGACGGGAAGCGCCTGAAGGACTATGTCCAGAGCGAAGTGGCCCGCGCGATGGAACAGGCCAAGCGCGCCGTCGAGGAGGCCACGCGCGCGGCCCAAAAGGCCCAGGATGCCGTGCGGTCCGAGGCGTCCCGGTTTCAGTCCGACGCAGCCCGGTATCAAAACGAGATTCGCGAGCAAATACCGGCCAAACAACTGGAGGCCCTGCAAAAACAACGTGAGGCGCTCGAACGCCAAATGGAGAGGCTCGACCGCCAAATCGAGAGGCTCGAGCAAGGCCTCGAACGGAAAGAAGCCCGCCCGCACCGCAACCGAAACCAAAACCAAGGCGATGAACCCAAGGCCGACAAGTCCATGACCCAACCGCCGGCTTCGCTGCCGTCAGACAGCGAGGTCGAGTGGAAAGTTGCGCCGGTGGTGAGCGCGGTGGCGACGGCCGCAGCCCCGGCTCCAGTTGCAGTAGCTACACCTGCCGTGCCGGCCACAAGCCCGACGCCAGCGCCTGCGCCAGCGCCTGCTCCCTCGCCCAAGTGGTAATTCGGGCGCATGAGAGAATTCTTCGAAACCAGCGACGTGCGAGGACCTGCAGCGCCTCCGTATATGCCCGGCTTGACCCTTCGCCTGATGCCCATCGGGGGGACTATTACGCTGGCGCTCGCAGGCCAAAGGCCTGATTCATGCCAGAACATCTTATGAATGCCACGGCGCCAAAAGCGAGCACGGAGAACATCACGCCCGCGGTTCACCTCGAGTTCATTCAGAACCAACTCCAGAACACGGACCCTTCGGCCCCGGGCCAGGTCGAGGAGTACCATCGCGCCCTGTTCCTGCACCACCATGGAGTCGAATGGGAGCGATACCGGCAGCAGGTGAAGATTCACCAGGACCGGCTCTCGTTCCTGGAGGGCCGGCTGAAGGCGACCCAGCTCGGCCTGAGTGAGCGGAGCAAGCTGGTGCCGGCCTCTCGTGGACGGCCATGAAGACACCGAGCCGACCTCTCCGTGGAACGGGTGGGACCTGGCGATGCTGGCGGCCTGCTGCCTGGGCATAGTGTCCCTGATCACGTTCGGGGTGCTGAACATTTCTTTCAACCTATTGGAATCGGGGTTGATCACCTTCCGGGAGAACCCGCTGCGCTCGTATCTGTGGGCGGCCCTGCTGCCGGTGGGGGCGCTGGCCGTGAAGGTCGGCTGGGACTGCCTGGCGCCGGGGAGGCGTCGCGACTTGTATCTCTGGACTTGCCTGGCGCTGGGGCTGCTGGGCGTGCTGGTCTGGGTGGGGGCCTATGCGTGCGTCTATCCGACCTTGTCCAAGGGCATCAACGAGCATATCGCCGCGCTCACGGTCTTCGATCGCCCCGCCTCCGGGCCGGCCACGGTTTCCGGCCTGGACTTTGCGGGCGCAAAATGGGTGGATGTCATCACCGTAGCGGGCCAGGCCGTTGCCGAGATATTCATCTCCGCAGTCCTGGGGATGTACCTGACCAGCCTCTATGCGCGCCATCGGCCGGTGCGCCTGGCGCCCGACCCGGCCTTTGCCCAGTTGCACGAGGAGCACCAGAAGCTGGAGGAGAGCATCGCCCGCGAACGATTGAGCCTGGGCGAGGCCAGCGGCAACGTGGTCCGCCTGGAGAACCAACTCTCCGCCTTGCTCGCCTACGGCAAGTCCCTCTTTCACCGGGAGGCCGCAAAGCGGCAGAACCAATCCGAGAAAAGGCAGGTCATCCTGGACCAGTTGTCGGAGCACCTGCGCGAGCACATCGAGTCAACCGGGCTGCCTGTCGGCG
This sequence comes from uncultured bacterium, assembly GCA_963749495.1. GTDB lineage: Bacteria > Verrucomicrobiota > Verrucomicrobiia > Limisphaerales > UBA8199 > CAVQND01. The sequence goes on along the minus strand of CAVVMW010000028.1, from coordinate 25,423 downwards.
CCACCACCGCCGCCTTGGGCCGCAACCATGGCGAATGAACCTGAAGCTCAAATTGGTGCTCTCCACCTGTCTGCTAAGCGTCCTCCTCGCGGCTGGCCTGCACGCCGCTGAAAAGCCCAAGCCCGCCCCGCGTCCGCAGCCGTTCGTCATCGGGATCTCTCCCTTCCTGGACAAGTCCGTCAAGGACGAGGTTTACCGGGACCTGGTCCGGCTCCTGCTCGAGGACCTCCCGCTCAACAGCACGCTCAGCATTTATGACGCCTTCCATCTCAAGAGCATCACGCGGGTCACTCTGCCCAACGTGGGCGCCTTCAGGAGCCCGAAGACGCGCGCCAATCAGTTCGTTCCCGCCATTCGCGACCTCAAGTTGTTTTTGGCCAGCGAGTGCTCCCGACCCGGGAACGCACCCCTCGATTTCGATGGCGCTCTGCGCCTGCCGCAGTTCTGCGACTTCCTGGCGGAGAACTTCCCGGACACCAATTGCCCCCTCCCGCTCCTGCTCATCGGCAGCCCATTGTACCAGGATGCCAAGGAGCCGGCCTTTCTCGATGCGGGACGGCTACTTTCCGTCCGACGGCCACCTGCAGGCGCCACGCGACAAATCGGTCTTCGGACTCGGGGCCGGGCCCGCGGCAATGCCGTTCCTGGCGGTGCACTGGGTCTATTTTGGCGACCCCTGGCTGAGCGAATTGCACCGGGAAAAGGTCACCCGCTTTTGGACCTTGTACCTGGAACGCCGGGCGGGGCAATTGGCCGCGCTGACGGGCGATTTTCCCACCGCGTTGGCCGGCTTCCGCCAGGGTCCCGCCGGCGGGCGCGCCCCCGCCGGGCGATGGGCCGTGGACGCACAGGAAACGAGAATCGAGATGCTCCGGGTGGGCCGCAACGTCGAACTGGCCGACTGGCTGACCCGCGATGCCGTGCCGGAGGGCGCGCCGCCGCCCACCGCCATGCTCGGCCCCATGAAAATCGGCATCCGCTGGCGGGACAACCTGGATCTCGACCTCTATGCCAGCGCCCGCCCCGGCGCACAGACCTTGTTCTTTCAACACACCCGCTCGCCCGAGGGTTACTACTACAAAGACCATCGCTCCTCGCCTGGGCGCGAGTACGAGTTCATCGAGTTCGAGTCCCCGGTGGACATCCGTCAGGTCGAGGCCTTTGTCAATTTCTACAAGGGGACTTGCCCCGGAGGTCCGCGCGGCGAGGTGCGGATCGAGTTCGGCAACCGCATCTACAGCGCCCCCTTTTCCATCTCAGCCCCGGAAGGAAACCTCGGCCGCTCCGGCCCGGGCCAGCACGATTGCTGGTCCCGCATCCCCATCCTCGATATCCTCAAGGTCAGCCCGGCAGTGCGCAGGGCGGGCTAGGCACTGTGGCCATTGACAAAGTCGCTCCGCGCGCCTGTGCGCCAGGGGCGCCAGCGTAGCGCAGGTTTCCAAACCTGCTGTATCGCGGGTTTCCAAACCCGCAGGCCGTCCGCAAACCGGGGGCGCTCGACATGCCGGCGCCCTGCCGATTGGAAATCGGCGATACAGCAGGTTTGGAAACCTGCGCTACGACTTTGTCAACGGCCCTCGCTAAGGCCCCGCGCAAGAATTAGCGGTGCCGGACTCGAATATCTGGTTTTCGTGATAAACCAGTTTTATATTGTTTAAACGATATGTATGCAGAGCCGTGGCTCTCCTCCCCTGCTGCCCGGCCGATTTCGTTGTCGCTGCCGTTGCGCCCATCGCGGGAGCCATATCGCACCGGCGTCGAGGCCTTCTTTGACAACTTGCTGCCGGATAATCGACAGATCCGCGACAGAATCCAGCGGCGTTTCCACACCGAGTTCGATTCGTGCATTTGACCTGTTGTGGGAGATTGGGCGAGACTGCGTCGGTGCGTTGCAGTTTCTGCCGGTGGACGCGTCACCGGCAGACATACGACAAATTACCGGCCAACGTTTGACGACTGACGGGGTCGCACAACTGCTCGCCGGGTCCTTAGACTCGACGTTCGCTGGCGAGGACGGAATCGAAGATGCGTTCCGAATCTCGCTTGCGGGAGCACAAGAGAAAACGGCGCTGTTGTTCCACGAGGGCGTATGGCACCGGCCGACGCACACTACGCCCACAACACATATTCTTAAGCTCCCGCTCGGGATCAACTGCCAAGGCATTGATCTTTCGACATCCGTGGAAAACGAATGGCTGTGTGCGCAAATAGCCCGGGCCTATGGCATCGAGGTGGCATCGTGCCGGATGGAAACATTTGGCGAATACAAGACGCTCGTAGTGGAGCGGTTTGACCGCCGTCTGGCCCCGGACCGAACGTGGTATTTGCGACTGCCGCAGGAGGACCTCTGCCAAGCCACGGCCACACCTCCGGCGCTAAAGTACGAAAGTGACGGAGGACCGGGTATCGGTAAGATGATGAGCCTGCTTTTGGGCTCCGAACGGCCGGCAAAAGATCAACGGGATTTTATGTTCACGCAGCTCGTGTTCTGGGTGCTTGCGGCGATCAATGGGCACGCGAAAAACTTCAGCTTTTTTCTCCTGCCCGGTGGCGCCTTCAGGCTCACACCCCGGTATGACATCTTGTCTGCCTATCCGATCCTGGGACATGGGCGTGGAAGGTTTGCGCCGGAAAAGATCCGGATGGCCATGGCCGTGCACGGAAAAGCCGGCATTATCGCTGGAATGAAATCCACGCCCGGCACTGGATCGAAACGGGAAAACGGCATGGGTTCGGGGACATGAAGCTGATTCTGGAGGAAGTGATTGCAAGGACGCCGGAGGTGATTCGCCAAGTGCGCAGCGTTCTGCCGGTGGGATTTCCGGCGCGGCTTGCGGACGCAATTCTCGAAGGAACTAACTCTCGCGCGGAACAGCTAAAAATGGAATGGTCGGGTTGAGAGACGAGCAGGCAACATGGCCCTCCTTCGCGAAGCGTCTGGAGTGCGGCGTATGCCGCCGCTCTTTGAACCCACGCCCCGCGGCGATCGAACGCCAGAGCGCGGGAAGGCCGCGCACTCCAGACGCTTCGCAACGTGGGCCGCGCATCCCCCGTCCCTCGCCCCTCGTCCCTCGCCCCTCGTCCCTCGGACGCTACCGCGCCTGCCCTCCCGGCCCCTTCCTGAGATACACCCACACGTAGCCTCGGAACGTGTTATTGCCGCAATCGACATCGTCGCCGACGATCAAATCCGGCCGGCCGTCGCCGTTCCAATCGGCCACCCAGACCTTGGCCGAGCGGCCGCTGCGCTTGGGAGCGCTGCCGGCCACGGCGCGTTTGTCCGACGCGGCCTCGACGAGCGTGCCGGCCAGGGTCAATTGCGGTTTCTGGGCGGTGCCGGTGTTGCGATACCAAACGACCTTGCCCGAGCCGCCCCCCAGCACCAGGTCCAGTTTGCCGTCGCCGTCCCAGTCCGCCACGAACGGCCCGGCTCGATCCCCATCGGCGCGGATGTCTCGGCCGTCGGCTTTGAGCGGCTGGGGGGTCCCCCAGACCGGCCTTTGCGCCGTGCCCTCATTGAGGACCACGAACACGCCGCCATCGATATTGCCGATGACCAGGTCCGGCTTGCCGTCGCCATTCCAATCCGCCACGGCCACCGCCGAGGCCCGCCCGACGTTGATGGCCTTGCCGGTGCGGTCCTTAAGGACCTCGCCCGTGCCGTAGGCGCCGTTGGGTTTCTTGTGGAAGCAATAGATCTCGCCCGGAAGCGACCCCGAGAGGATTTCGAGCTTCCCATCGCCGTCGAGGTCCACGCCATATGGACCAAAGCCGATGCATCAGCCCGCCGGCACGCGCGCATCGGCGCTGCCGGCCTTGAACCATGCGCCCGCGGCAAACCTCGGGGCCGCGTTGCTCCCCGTGTTGCGGAAGATGCGCATCTTCCCATCCTGGAATTGGCCGACCAGCAGGTCAAAGGCCCCGTCGCCGTCGAAATCGCACAGACACGGCGCGGCGTTGCCGCCCGCCGTCTCGATCGGTTTGCCGTCGGCCTCGACACGGAACGGCGCCAGCAGGTCGTCGGCTGCCGGGGCCTGCGCCACTCCCGCCCCCAGGATGGCCAGGCCCAAAACCAGTTTCGCGCTTCGCACAATTGCAGGTTGATTTCCAGCCTTCATAGATCAATCAGCTCCTACTTGAGATTTTGCGGGTTCAACGGTTTGAGGTCCTTGGGAACGAACAGTCCGTCCTTGCGGATCAACTCGCCGTCAAACCAAATCTCGCCTCCGCCCCAGTCCCGCCGCTGGATGAGGACCATGTCCCAGTGGACGGCGGAATGGTTGCCGTTGTCGCACTCCTCATAGGCCTGGCCGGGGGTCAGGTGCAGCGAGCCCGCTATCTTCTCGTCGAAGAGGATGTCGCACATCGGGTTGAGGATATAGGGATTGAACCCGAGCGAGAACTCGCCCGTGTAGCGGGCGCCGGGGTCGGTATCGAGGATTTCGTTGAGCCGCTTGGTGTTGTTCGAGGCGGCCCGGACGACCTTGCCGTCTTTGAATTCGAGGAGGACGTTTTCGAATTTCGTGCCGGAATAGAGCGTGGGGGTATTGAACTGGATTTGACCGTTGATCGAGGTCTTGACCGGGCAGGAGAAGACCTCGCCGTCCGGGATATTGCGGTCGCCTTTGCACATCTTGGCGCCGATGCCTTTGATGCTGAAGGCCAGGTCGGTGCCCGGGCCTTTGACGCGGACGCGGTCGGCCTTCTTCATCCGTTTCTCCAACGGCGCCATGGCGCGGGCCATGCGGGGGTAGTTCATGGTGCAGACATCGAAGTAGAGGTCTTCGAAGGCCTCGGTGCTCATCGAGGCGCCCTGGGCCATGCTCGGCGAGGGCCAGCGCAGCACGCACCAGCGGGTCTTCTTCACGCGGTAATCCATGAGCGGGCGGGTGATCCGCGAATAGAGCGCCATGCGCTCCGCCGACACGTCCGAGTTCTCGCTGGCGTTGGCGCTGCCGCGCGCGCCGATGTAGGCCTGCACCCTCTTCATGCGGGCCAGTTCGATGTCGCGAATCAGGGCGGCGTGCGCGTCGTTGGTGCCCAGCAGCAGTTCCCGGCTTACCCGCGTGTGGCGGACCTCGACGATCGGCGTGGCCCCCGCCCCCCGCGCCGCGCGGATCAACTCCACCGTGAACTCGTCCGGGACATCGATCATATCGAGCAAGACACGGTCGCCCTTCTTGAGGGTGGTCGAGTATTTCACGAGCAAATTCGCCAGTTTCGTATAGCGGGGATCGGTCATAATTTGAGGGTGCAACGTAGCCAACTTTGACGCTTTGTCGAGGGCAAATCCGGTCACTGGTCACTCACCCTGCCTTGTTATCCTGTTGACAACGCGGGAACGGGTGCAATACACTATTGACGTTCGGGTAGCAGTGCGTTTCTTCAGCGGGGTTCCCCACCCCCACCTCCTTGGCGTCTGCTGCCCGACGCTTTTTTGCGCGGTTCCGCTTGACGCGCGGCCCCGCTTTCCTTAGGTTCTGCTGCCCATTGCGGGGGCGTAGCTCAATTGGTTAGAGCGCTGCCCTGTCACGGCAGAGGTTACGGGTTCGAGCCCCGCCGCTCCCGCCAGTCTTCGTTCGGAGCGCCAGCGCAGAACGAAGACTGCCGCGCCGCAGCCCGTCCTCGGGCCAAGGCGGGCCGGTTGCGCGCTCGCACGGGCGCTCCGAACTACGACTCGGCAAGCCACCAGTCTTCGTTCGGAGCGCCAGCGCAGAACGAAGACTGCCGCGCCGCAGCCCGTCCTCGGGCGGAGGCGGGCCCGTTGCGCGCTCGCTCGGGCGCTCCGAACTACGACTCGGCAAGCCAGTATGAACTTTGGTTCGGAGCGCCAGCGCAGAACGAAGACTGCCGCGCCGCAGCCCGTCCTCGGGCCAAGGCGGACCCGTTGCCCACTTGCACGGGCGCTCCGAACTACGACTCGGCAAGCCGCCAGTCTTCGTTCGGAGCGCCAGCGCAGAACGAAGACTGCCGCGCCGTAGCCCGTCCTCGGGCCAAGGCGGGCCCGTTGCGCGCTCGGACAGGCGCTCCGAACTACGACTCGGCAAGCCACCAGTCTTCGTTCGGAGCGCCAGCGCAGAACGAAGACTGCCGCGCCGCAGCCCGTCCTCGGGCGGAGGCGGGCCCGTTGCGCGCTCGCACGGGCGCTCCGAATTACGACTCGGCAAGCCAGTATGAACTTTGGTTCGGAGCGCCAGCGCAGAACGAAGACTGCCGCGCCGCAGCCCGTCCTCGGGCGGAGGCGGGCCCGTTGCGCGCTCGGACAGGCGCTCCGAACTACGACTCGGCAAGCCACCAGTCTTCGTTCGGAGCGCCAGCGCAGAACGAAGACTGCCGCGCCGTAGCCCGTCCTCGGGCCAAGGCGGACCCGTTGCGCGCTCGCACGGGCGCTCCGAACTACGACTCGGCAAGCCACCAGTCTTCGTTCGGAGCGCCAGCGCAGAACGAAGACTGCCGCGCCGTAGCCCGTCCTCGGGCGAAGGCGGGCCGGTTGCGCGCTCGCACGGGCGCTCCGAACTACGACTCGGCAAGCCAGTATTAACTTTGGTTCGGAGCGCCAGCGCAGAACGAAGACTGCCGCGCCGCAGCCCGTCCTCGGGCGAAGGCGGGCTTTTTGCGCATCCGCTCGGGCGCTCCGAACTACGACTCGGCAAGCCACCAGTCTTCGTTCGGAGCGCCAGCGCAGAACGAAGACTGCCGCGCCGCAGCCCGTCCTCGGGCCAAGGCGGACCCGTTGCGCGCTCGCACGGGCGCTCCGAACTGCGACTCGGCAAGCCGCGATGATCTTCGGCGAGGTTTCCGATTCGCCTTTCCTTTTCTCGAAGAGGCGAAGTAGTTTTGGCCATGCGTTATCAGATCGAATTCCTGCCGGTGCCGCTCGCCCAACTCCGGGCGCTGCCCAAGGAGATTCGGCGCCTGATCGGCGGGAAACTTGACCGGCTTCAAAACGACCTGACCGCCGATGTCAAGAAGCTCAAGGGTTTCAAGAACAAATACCGGCTGCGTGCAGGAAATTACCGCGTCCTTTTTGAATTGGAGGGCGGGACAATTGTCGTTTATGATGTCGGTGACCGCAAAGACGTCTATGAGTAACATGGTCGCAGTGCCAAACAAATCGCGGGCAGCTTGGGCTCAATTGGACACGCAATTGATTGAGGCCAAGTCCCTTCTGCGCAGGATGCGTCAAACGGTCGAAGATATTGAAGACGCCCGGACCATTGAACGGGCCAAGAGCGCGCACGGCAAAAAGCCGCGCATCCCCTGGGCGCAAGTGAAAAAAGAGGCGGGCTTGGATTGACCGTGAATCACCGCCGCCGCCCTCAGCCGCACCAGGTTGCAATCCGAATTCGCTGTGCCTGCCGTTTCCATCAATCCTCCCCCGAATCCGTCCATTTCCCCCGCTTCGCCTTGTTCTCCCTGGCCTTCTTGATGGAACGTTCCGCGATCAGGACCACAAAATGCCCCTCCCGGTCATACACGCTTTTTTCCAGAATCCTGCGGTCAACCAGCTTATCAATCATGCTCCGGTCACAACCCAACTCGGCCACCGCCCCACCAGGAGACGGCCCCCACAACCCTTTTTTATGGACCTCCTCCATCCAGTCCTGAAAAGCGAGCAAACTCCTTTCCGTCCTGCTCAACTTTCGCAACTCCTTCATCTCACTGCCGCAGCCGGGGCAAATCGGGTTGTCAGGCGCGCTGCTCTCTTGCGGAAAACTCGCCCGCCCGCATTCGCCGCACCAAAATCTTTCTCGTTCTGTTTCGTCTTGCCGTTGGATTTTGCCCATATTCAAGTATTTTGAGTGTTCAACAGCCTAGAATATTCAATCCGCCTGAATCTGTCAATCCCCTTTTTGGGGGCCGCTTTTCTACGGCACTCCCCGCTCCGCGTTCCCGTGTTGGCATCCGGCTTGCTGGAAACAGGAGGGGCAAGCCGAATGCCAACACGCGAACGCTCCGCCCCGACAAGTGCCTGGTCGTGTCGGCATTGGCCCCAGCATTGCGCCCCTGCTGCCCTCGCAACACTGGGGCCAATGCCGCCACCACCAGAAAGGGCTTCGCCGTTTCCTCAGTTTTTACAACCCTAAGTTTAAGAGCAAGTCGGGGCGGACCTTCTCAATATACGGTCTAATCATCGCCCTCGCCTCACCCTCACGCTCCCAAATCGCCTTTCGCCTCGGTGGAGCGGCCGGTATGTCCAAACCGGCTGCCCGGGCTTCCTTCCAAACCTCAACGTCCTCAGCATGTGCAAACAGTTTTTGGGTAAGTTCGGGATAACGGCTGCCGAACCCGATTCCTTCCCACGCAGCAACCTGCAGATTTGAAAAAATGTCAGCCAACCGCATCTTCTGCTTGGCTACGGCTGGAAAATCTGACCAACCGCAACACTTGGTCAACCCCTGGTCACGCATGATCTTCATAAGTCTCTCGGCCTCTGGTTTCCAAAACAAATCGGTAAAATCCTTGGGCTCCTCTCCCAACCCGGCCAGACGCCGTGCCGCGGGATCGCCGATGTGAGCCACTGCATCAGCCTCATGGCCAGATTCGGTGAAAAGCCCCACGAACGACGGCAACCTGTCCCGAAATGTGTATCCAAGTATGGCCCCGGTCTCGTACAGGAAGCCAGCGCATGGCATATAGTGCCCGAAAAGGACGTACTCATCCGAAAACAGACCCTTTTTGGTCACGGGCCTGATGATTTGGTGTGCTAAGTACGCAAGCAGTGGTGTTGGTGCGCTCATGTTTCTAGAAGCCTAACGACAAAATCCCAAACCACTGGGACACATTTCGCGCCAAGGCGACTCACTCGTTCACGATCAACAGGCCGCCGATTTTACTCTCTCGAACTTTGCTCACACACAGCCGACATCATAGTTGAGCTCGTTCTTCCTTCGAAACTCACGCTCTTTTTTCACCTCTTGTTCGAGCCAATCAGGCGGTGGCTGAAGCTGCGCATTCTCCGCCTCAAGTTTGGCTTTCTCCGCCTCAAGTTTGGCTATTTGAGCGTGCAGTCCTGCTACTTCTTTCACATGTTCTTCCGCCGAATGATCGTGTCCTTCCGCCTCTTGATGTGCGGCCAAGAGCGCAGACTTTATTTCTGGAACCGTCGCGGGTTTCTCAAGAAGCCCGATTATGTGTTCAAGCTGTTCTACAAGTTTCATAGTGTAATCTGGCCTAATTAATTAATATACAACTTGAAAGATGTCCCCGCCAAGCCCCAAAATCAAACCTTTAGTACTTTTATCGAAGTCCCAGTGCCGACCGGTGGCCGCGGCAAGGCATGCTTTGCAAGACCGCCGGACGCACCGCGCTGTCGCGCCAGGACGCGCTCAGACCTCGCGGTAATTGGCTCTGGAGGTGGCGCGCTTCGATGGTTGCACGCGACCGTTGCAGCCGTCACGCTGCCTCGACTCGCAAAAGCCCAGCCGCAGGCGACCGCGCGGCAAAATCAGTTGCCCCTAATCCTCGGGCCGGACAGGCCATAAAGAGACGGCGCGGACCGAGCGCCGTTTGGAACGGCGCAAGCACCTGGCCACGCCTCTCTTGCAGAGTTTCTATTCAGCAAAGTCGAGCTTGATGGCCTTGCAGAAAAAGTACACGCCGCGTTTTGGGCCGATGTCGCCCAGGTAGTCCCAGGCCCACCGGCCAGACTCGGACGATTGCAGCCAGCAGCCGGCGGAAGTCCAGATGAGACAATCCTTCAAGCCGCTCTCTTCGTCGTTACGACGGTGTAAACCGACCTCGACCCCGGCAGCAGGTTCACCGGCCTCAGGAGTGCGCGAAAGCCCTGCCTGAAACCGCGCCGTGCTCGCCTCAAGCACCGCCCGCCGCCTCGCCCTTTCTCCCTCCGAAACCTGCTCACGCCCCTCCACCCTGTCCGCCGAGAGCCCAAGCGACGCGGCCCGCCCCAACCGGGCGGAGACCTCCGAGCGCGGCATGAATGTCTTGTCGGGGTCAAGCTGATATTCCCTCGCGCGCCGAGGCGAGCGAGCCTCCAGGAGTTTCTGCGCGTGCATCCTGGCCGTAGCGCCAATGTGCTCCAGAAGCAAACTTGTTTCAGCCGCCTCCAACGACGGAAAGACGATTTGCTCGTATGGCACCCACTCCGACAGAATCTCCGTGAAATGATTGCGTGCCCAACGCGGACCGAGCTTTTCGGACAGTTCCTCGACACTCGCAATCTCGAGCCGCCCAGCGAACGCAGCCACCTTGTGGCGCCAGACGAAGGAGTAATCGTTCACCCGGCTGAACCGGGTTGAAGCCACCCGGCACCCCGGCTTGAAATTCAGATAGCGCACCAACCGCGCCGCCTTGTCCTCCTCAGCCCGCCCGTGAATGTGTTTCGCGATGTATTTCGCCAGGTAACGAGAGATACCCTCTTTGTTGGAACGAATCGGCATCATCTCGCACCGCCCGAAGCCGTAGCGCGGCCCCGTCTTGCGCCAGAACTTCCACTCCGCCCGCAGCCACGGGCAGGCGCTCCGGTAATCCCGCCGCTTCACCGCCGCGAAGTCGAACCGTGTCCGAATGTCCACCGGGACCTCGACCAGCAGATGGTAATGGAGGCGCCCCGACTTCTGGCGCTCCGTGACCACGATTGAGCGTCCGTAGCGACGCCGGATAACATGGGTCGCCAAACTATTGAAACGCTTTTCCGCGACCTTGCGGCTTGCGACGGCATCGGCAAAAGTCAGCGTCAGAAAGGCCAGCCTTTCCAGCCCCACAGCTTCCGCCAGCGCCCGAGCCTCCAGGCGCAGAACCTCCGCCGATTTCTTATGCGCCCCGGTCAACCGGTTGATGTCCCCAGGCGACCCGCCCCCGGTTGAGTTGTCACAATATAGACAAGGAAGGGCGTCGGCGGGCGGCGCTTCGCGCCGCCCCGCCGCCGCCCTTTCCGCATTGCCTATTGTGGCCGCCTCTGGACCCCCTCTGCTTTCCGGCAGCCCCGACGATGGCAAGTCCGCGTCCATCGAGTCTTCCTCCAATCACCTCGCAACGAAAAAACTTGAATCTGGCCGTCTCCGGGGGGAATTTCCCCACATGAAGACATTAACCGTGGACGATCGGCAGCGGATTCGGCTTCCCCAGGCGAAGGCAGGGCAGGTTTTTGCGTACGAGCCGAATTCGGACGGGACCATAAAACTGGTGCCCGTCGCTCCGAAGCCCGAGCCCAAGCGGCTCGTCGCCAAGCTCGTAAAGAAGGACGGCTGCCTGGTCTTCGAGATCCCCAGCGGATACACGCTCGATCCCGAGGCCATCGGCAAGGCGGTGGCCGAGGAGCGGGAAAGCCGCTCGTGAGGACGTATTCGGACACATCGGCGGCGATCAATGCCGCTCAATGAGTGCGTTACTCGTTTATTCCCCAGTGACGAAAAGAACCAAATCCTGTGTCCCGCTGGAGAATCTCGTTCATTAGCTCTGTTTTGGTGGTGGCTCCGGCCCTGATTCTCTCAGGGGAAAGGCTAAGCGAACCATTCTTCAGTTGGTCCTGCTCCTCATGAGTCAGGGTGATGTCATGCACCAGTTTTGGGGTGGCGGTTGATGTAGCGCGCAAGTGAAGTTTTTTCATATCGAGTCTTTCTTGGGATCTGCGCTGGCCCGAGTCTGACGAAAAAGGTTTTCACCATCGAAAGCATGGTCCATTCGTACACTTTATATGGCCTGTTGTCAACCATATTCCACAATATATGGGTATGCGTTTGGGGGGGGCGGGTTCAGGGCCGAAGATCCTCTCGGGCGCCCGACAAACCTGCGGCCTCAATGTCATCAAATGAGCAGGCTCCGGTTTCGACCGGGCACTGCGGCGTCAAGACCCATAACGTCGAGGGCAAGCATCTCGCGAACATCCCTGCGAGCTGCCGCCGCGCCCGGCGCATTTTGACGCACTTCCGGCCAAGACAGTTTGCTCGCCAAAGGCCCTGGGAACCCCTATGCTCGCTCCGGCAATGGATTTGAGCGCGACAACACAGAAGCGGCTCCGGCTTGGGTTTCTGCTCGCGGGCGCAAACCCCTGGCTTTTCTTCGCCGGCGCCATCCTGGTGTCGGCCTTCGCCCACGAGCTTGGCCATTGCGCTGTCGCCTGGGTTCATGGTTGGTTACGGCGTGCAACCGAAGACGACCACGCTCGACGGCATCGAATACGTTCACGCCAAGGGTTTGAACGAATCTGAGAAACCGCCTGGATGTGCTGCAAATCATGCTCAAACGATTCACACCAATAGTGACGCTCGTTGCCCTCTGCTGGCTGGTCTTCGTGGTCAATAATCTGCTCTGGACTGGGCACCTCAACCAGTACCGGCATCATACCCCGGCACCTCGGGAGCCTGCCTGCGATCCTCTGGGCACCGCTGTTGCACGGCTCTTTCAAGCACTTGGCCGCCAATACCGTGCCCCTGCTCATCCTGGGCGGCATTATTTGCGCTCGAAGCAACGCTGAATTCGCGGCGATCGCCCTAGCAGGCAGCCTGCTGAGCGGCGGGTTGACCTGGCTCTTGGCCCGGAACGCCTGCCACATCGGAGCCAGCGGCCTGATATTCTGCTTTTTCGGCTATCTCGCTTCGCTGGCCTGTTTCCGGCGCACGTTCGGCACGTTGGTTTTGTCGGCGGTCTGCATTCTCGGTTACGGAGGGATGCTCAAAGGCATCCTGCCCACCTCGACAGCCGTTTCCTGGGAGGGCCATATTTCGGGGCTGGTGGCGGGAATCGCGCTGGCCTGGCTGGCATCAAAACTCAATCCACGGCACAAGGACCCGGAAATAAAACGGGGTTGAATCAGGGGAGTTGGCCCAGGTCGCTGCGATTGCCGGCCATTACGGCGTGCCGCCGATCATGGTGACCGGCGATGAGGCGACCTGCCGGGAGGCACGACAATTCTTCGGTGAAGGCTGCATCACCGTCGCCGTGAAAAAGGGGATCGGGCGCGAGGCCGCCGTGCTGTATCCGTTCTGCCAAACAAATCCAGGCAGGGCGTCACGGCGACCACACCAGGCGATAGAGCCGGGGAGCGTGCCGAAAGGCGGTGACATCGAAATAAAGTTGCGGCGAGTTGGTCAGCGTCACGGTGTCCAGCGTCACTTCGGTTTCGCCCTCGGAGGTCCGTCATCATCACTTCGGCACGTGCTTTCGACGCATTTGCACGAGTTCAATTCCAAACTCTTTTGCCAGTTCAAGCGCCAGCGTGTCCCGCTCGTAAACCTCTCGATAGACAATCTTCTTGACTGCCTTGGAGGCGATGAACGTCATGCAATGCCGGCATGGAAGCAACGTCACGGCCAGAAACCTGCACTGTCCGGGGCCGACCGAACGCAACGCATTGACCTCGGCGTGAATTATCCTTGCGCCCCGGTCATCTCTTTGCGACCAGTCAATCTCGACGCCCGGAGGGGGGCCGTTGTATCCGAGGCTGACGGAGTTGTCCCGCAGAACAGCGCAGGCACCCACCTGCACGTAGGGGTCTTGGGACCGGCATTCGGCAATGGTTTCCGCAAGGATAAGCGCGGTTTCCTCCCATGACCTTCGTTTGCGCGGTTTCATCATCAGGAAGACCTCAGCCATGTCTTGGTTGAGCGAGTTGGCGAACGGCTTCACGAAATTCCTGAACCGCGAACGGTTTGCCAATCTCCAAGTCCACTGGGAGCGGAAAACTGCCCTCCAGCCGTAACGCCTCGCTGTAGCCTGTTATCATGAGGATCGGCTGCTGCGGGGCCAGGGCCTTCATGGCGGCAGCGAGTTTGTCGCCTTTCATCACAGGCATCTCGTAATCGATGATGACCAGGTCGAACTTGCCCGTCTGGAAGGAGAGCAAAGCGTCCTGGCTGCTGGCAGCAGTTTCTACTTCATGCCGGTCCAGAGCTAGAATCTGCCTGATCGATTCGCGGACGCCCACATCGTCATCTACGACGAGAATCCGCCGCGCCGTTTTCTCCGATGTTGTCACTCGGACGGGGAGAGTATTCTGGCCCGTGGATATTATCAATCGTTTTCTTGGAGATTTGCAGAGGGTTTCATAGCGACGGCAAGATACGCCGATCTCACAAGCCCCTCAAGGCTAAAAGGGGCAGAAGGCCCGTCGCCAAAAAGCATCGACAGCCAGATCGATCGGGCGCACCATCCCGCCTTCAGGCTATGAAGCACGGACGATTCAGGGTCGTGTCCAGGCTGCTCCCGCCGCTGGTCCTTTGGCTGGCGTGCCGTGCCGCGTTCGGCGCGGACGAGCAACTCACTCAGCTCAGCGCTGGAGACCTTCAACTCACGGTCCGCCGCTCGGTCCAGGGCGTCTGGGTTTACAGCCTCCTGGACTCGAAGCAGGCCCGGGAACTACTGGCCCCGGGGCCGAGGCCACTGTTCACTCTGGCGCTCCGCCAGGGCGGCTCCGCCCGCGAGGTCGTCCTGGCCTCCGACCAAGGCTGGCGCCAGTGTGTCGTGACGCAGGCAGCGACGGGCCTGGAGTTGCGCTGGTCTGAGCCTATGGACGAAGCTTTGGCCGGCCTCTCCGTTCGGGCTGTCGCCACGGCCGACGCCGGCGCGAGCGCCCTCCACTGGAAGCTGCGCGTTGAAAACCGCAGCGCCCGCTGGAGTCTCTGGCGCGTCGTGTTTCCGCAACTCGCGCTGGCTGGCCCGGGCGCCAACCCGGCGATGCTCTTCCCGCGCGGTCCGGGCGAGGTGCAACGCGGCGTCTGGGAGCGCCCTTTCAACTATCACGGCAATTACCCCGACAGCGGGTGTACCATGCAGTTCATGGCCGCTTACGGCGGGGGCGATAACCCGAGGGGGCTTTACCTGGCCACACACGATCCGTGGGCCAGCACCAAAGACCTCGTGCTGCAAAGCGACCCCGCCACGCGCAGCCTGCGGCTCAGCTTCGAGCACCCGGTCCCGAACATGGGCTTGGCCGGAAACAGCTTCGCTCTGGAAGGCGAAGCTGTCTGGGGGCTGCTGCGCGGCGACTGGTTCGATGCGGCGATGATCTATCGGAGTTGGGCGCAACGCGAGGCGAAGTGGTGGCCGCCCCTGGGCCGCGACGGCCGCCCGGATACGCCGCGCTGGATGCGCGAATTGAATGCCTGGACGCTCACCGGCGGAGCGCAGGGCGAGTGCGTTCCGGCCGTGAAGGAGTTCCGCGCCTTTCTGGGCGCGCCGCTGGGATTTCATTGGTACAACTGGCATCAGATCCCGTTCGACAACGACTATCCGCATTATTTCCCCGCCAAGGAGGGTTTCGCCCAGGGCGTGGCGGAACTGGAGGCGGCCGGCGTTTTCCCCATGCCCTATATCAACGGGCGGCTCTGGGACTCACACGACCGTGGCACGGAGGATTTCGAATTCAGCAAACTGGCGCTGGCGGGAGTCACCAGGCAGAGCGACGGCACGCCCTGCCTGGAGAGCTACGGCAGCAAAGAGACCAACGGCCAACCGGTGCGTCTGGGGGTGATGTGCCCGAGCAGCCCGCTCTGGCAGAACACGGTGAGCAACCTCGTCTGGCGGTTGGTGCGCGAGTGCAAGACCAGCGGCGTCTATATCGACCAGGTGGCGGCGGCGGCGCCCAAGCTCTGCATGGACCCCACGCACGGCCATCCCCTCGGGGGCGGTCATTGGTGGACCGAAGGGTATTGGAAAATGCTCGACGCCATCCGCAGCGCCAAGCCCCGCGAAGCCATCCTGACCACCGAGTGCAACAGCGAGCCGTTCATCCGCTGGTTCGACGGCTATCTGACCTGGCATTGGCAGCATGACGGCCAGGTGCCCGTGTTTCCCGCCGTCTATGGCGGCGCGATTCAGATGTTCGGGCGCGCCTATCGCGGAGGCGCCACCCGGGACCTGGCCCTGCGCATGAAGGCCGGACAGCAACTGGTCTTTGGCGAGCAACTCGGCTGGCTCGACCCCAGCCTGGTCAAGCAGGCCGATAATGCCGCGTTCTTCCGCCAACTGGTGCAATTGCGCTCCAAATTCAGCCGCTATTTCTTCGCCGGAGAAATGGCCCGCCCGCCCGTGCTGCTGGGCGATGTGCCCAAAGTGAAGGCGGACTGGCAATGGTCTGGCGAATGGTGGGTCACCACCGATGCCGTGCTGACCGGCGCCTGGAGGCTGCCGGCCGAGGGCCGGCTGCTGCTCCTCTTTGTCAACGTCAGCGACGCGCCCGTCACCGCATCGGTCCGGCCTGCTGCAGGATGGGGCCTGCCCGCAGGACCTGTCCGTTGCGAAATGACCGCCGGCGCCTCGATGCCCGTGACGACTGCACTTGGCGTGCCGGAAAAGCCCGCCACGTTCCCGCCGCGCCAGGCGCAGGCCTGGGAACTGCGGTGGTGAGCGGTTGCTCTCAGCGAGTTTCCCGACGCGGCTGCTGGGGCAGGGCAGAGAGGGCAGAAACTCGCAGACAGGCGAACAACGCCTGCCGGAATCAATCTCATTTACTGACCCCCTCGACGGGCCTGGATGCGCAGATGCGCGATCGTGGCGGAGCATTCCGGGCATGTTCGACTTGCATTTTCCTCCCCCGGAACGTATGGTGGTGTGACTCAATGTTATACATAGTATGCATATCCTTAATGTTGACCTCCCCGCGCACCTGGTGAAACCTCCCCTCGGCTTCGGGCTCCTCGTGGCCGCGGCCTTGACCTCCCTCGCCGCCGCCCCACCCGCCGGCCAAACCAACGTCCGGGCGGTCCAGGGCAGTTGGGTGCCCGTCAAGGCCGAGCTGGCCGGACAGCCCATGACGGACGACGTCCTGAAAACGATCCGCCTCAAACTCGACAACGGCAGGTATGATGTCTCGGTCGCGGGCCAGCCGGACAGGGGCACTTACACCATCGATCCCTCCACGAAGCCCAAGAGCATGACCATCGCCGGCACGGACGGACCCAACCATGGCAAGACTTTCCCCGCCATTTATGAACTGGCGGGCGGGACCCTCCGGATCTGCTACGACCTTTCGGGGAAGAAGCGCCCCGCAGAGTTCAAGACTGTCCCGGGCACGCGGCTCTATCTGGTGACCTATACCCGCAAGCCGGAGTAGCCCGCTTTCGTCGGCTCACGGAAACCCTGCTGGCCCGCAATACAGGGTCCTGCACAAAGTGAAGGCGGATCGGCCAACTCAGCCGCTCGTCCCCATCGTCGAAGCGGCACCGGACGAGGTCGCGGACCATGCTGATGAGCCTCTTCCAGATTGCCTCCTTGCGTAGCCATTTCCGGCTCGTGGCAAACCGCCACCAGCATCTCTTGGTCCTGCTCCACATCGAAGACCAGTTCTTTGCCCATGCTTGCAGTCTGATCCCGTTGGGTGTCCTGGCAAGGCGCAACTGCTCCGCCAGCGGGACTCAAGCAGGGCCATTGATCCATGGCCGCTCAGGGCCACTCCTGGAGAGGCTTGGCCGTCGGCCCCAGGATCCGAACCGTATCGGTTGGGCTTGCCGGAGGTGGAAAGCCAGTTGGGTGGGTTGTGTGCGACGAGGTCGTTAAATGGTACGAGGCGGGCCAAGCGCGTTTTCACCTGCAGGGCGGGAGCGACTGCGAGGACGGCTTTGAGCGATTCAAGGTGGGAGTTCAGGCAGGCGCTCCTGTCAGCATGTCGTCCACCAAGTCGGCCACAACCTGGCGCTCACCACTGGCGAGAAGTGCCAGTGGCGTCTGGCCGTCCAGTTCCGGGTTTGGCATCCGGAGCCACTTCAAAAACTGCCCTTTTGCAAGGACAGCACGAAGCCGGGCAACGCGCTCGAAGAAGCTGAGTGGGTCCTGAAGGGTATCCGCGTCAGGCGTTTTACTGAGCGCTTGTCGGGAACGGCCAAGCCATGCCGCAAGCTGGTTGACACTGACTCCAAATGCAGTGGCAACGGCCGCCGCCGATAAATTGCCGTTGGACACACGGAGATCTTCGGTTGCACGCAGGACCTCTTTTACCCGGTCGAGAGGGCTTGGGCGTGGCACCGCTTTGGGGAGTTGCAGATCCAGTATTTGCAGTGAGAGATCGAGTTTCGAGCCGATATGGGTCAACTGGGCAGCAATATCCACTGGAGTCTGCGCGAATGTGACGTCCACGAGCTGCGGGTTTGGAAACGTCGGCAACTGAAGGGTGATCTGATTAAGTGCGGAGGAGATCCGCTGCTGCGACTGCCGGGCGCGGGTCGTGGGCTTCGGTTTCTTAATGGAAAACAAGACGTACGAGGGCTTATACCCTCTCGCCTGAATTTGAACCAGGCGAGGCATGATGGCCTTCAAGTCGGCTGGTTTGGTGTCGTCGTCTATTTGCACCAAAGTGACATCAGGGCAGGCCACCGTTTGGTTGAGGGAGCCAGACGGCAGCGCTTCAATATGCCAACCTGCCAGCGGCTCCGGAATAAGGTCGCGAACGGCTTCGGCTTCAATTTTGGCCCTCGGAGTTGTGACCAGTAACGTCTTCATGAGCCAAATGTATACCAAATGTGAACCATTTGTCAACCTCGCTTTTTGACTCACAAGAGCTTGTCCTGGGTGGACGTGACGGGGGCCGGCTGCTCGTGCGCCAGCTTCTCAAGTCTGGCGCGCGCTGGAGCCCTTTGAGCGCAAACTCCATTTCTGGCGCGACCGCTCGGGACACGAGGTTGATTTCATCCTCGAACAGGCCGGGAAACTGGTCGCGCTGGAAACCAAAACCGCCAGCAGGGTGACCGGCGCCGACGCCGCCGGCAATCGGGCATTTCGCGATTCGCTCAAGACGAAATCGCCGCTCGTGCGCACTGCGGTGTTCCACGCCGGTCAAACTCGTCCCCTGGGCACCGAGATCCTCGCGCTGCCTTGGGGATGGATGGTGGCCGCGGAATAGAAGAACCGGGCAGCCCGCCTGCCCCGCATTGACACCTTCGGCTGCCCGGCATAGGCTTCCAGTCATGAGCGCGGTGACCGAACCAGCGGCGAAAATCTGGACTGAGGCCGAGATTCAGGCCTTGCCGGACGATGGCTACCTGCATGAGGTGGTCAACGGCGAACTCGTTATCGAGCCCCAAGAACAATTTTCAGCACGAGCAAATCTGCGAACGGTTGAACTTCGCCCTCGAAAGCTTCAACCGCGCGCATCGGCTCGGCGCTGTTTTTGGCTCCAGTCTTGGTTTTTGGATGAAGAATAGAAATTGCCGAGCGCCTGATGTCTCCTTCGTTCTCAAGGAGCGCCTGCTCCGCCTGGGCTTCAGGCCGGATGCCAAGACTTTCTTCCCTGGCGCGCCCGACTTGGCCGTCGAGGTCTTGTCACCCGGCAATACTCGCGTTGAGACCGACGAAAGGTTGCGCGACTTCTTCAGCAGTGGGACTCAAATCGCGTGGATCGTTCATCCCGACGAACAATTTGTGGAGGTGTGTCATTCGCCCACAGACCGCCAAATTCTTGGCTCCGGCGGCTTGCTCGCCGGCGAGCACCTCCTGCCCGGCTTCTCCTGTCCCGTCGCCGACCTGTTCAAGGGGTGGGAATGGTAGGGAACAAACTGATAACTGATGGGAATTTGCTTTTTTGCTGCGCCGCCGGCTATTGACGCTGCGCGGGTGAGTAACGGCCGGCCCATTCAGCCGTCAACGGAATATTACATTCTAATTTACTGCCCCCTTTCACGGGGCCGACCCTCGTTGGCGCTTGCAAACATGTCCGCACCTCCTATCTTTCCCCTATGCGAGATGGAGAATTTTACCTGAAGCTGCGCATCGAACCTCTTGACGAAGGGGGATTCCTGGCCACGAGCCCCGGTTTGCCGGGTCTGGTTGCGCAAGGCCGAACCCGGGCGGAGACCATGGAGATCGCGCAGGATGTGGCGCGCCGGCTCATCGAGTCGCATCTGGAACATGGCGACCCGCTCCCGCCGGCCGTGCGCAAGGCCATCAAGAATTCGCAGCGTGTCTCCACGGCAGCGATTCCGGTCGCCCTTTCACTACAGCCCGCATGAGCCGGCTCACCGGGATGACGTACCGCGAGCTCGTCGATCAATGCGGGTCCTGCCGGACGCAGAGCGGGGGGACTACGTCCTCACTCCGCGCTTCATAGGTGCTCCAGCAAATCGTCAAGCGAGATGTTCGCCTGCCGCAGAATCGACTGGAGCGTTTTCGGTTTGATGTCCCGGTGCATTGGCACGCAAGGATGGAGGGGCCCTTTGGCATAATGGCAATGGGAACCTGTTCGGCGAAGGAAGTCGAAACCCAGACGCTTCAGGGCGCGACACACGTCTGGTCCTGAAAGATCGCGCCGCAGCTTCACACGACTTGTGCCGGCAATACCGGGTCCTGGACAAAGTGAAGGCGAATCTGCCACCTCAGCCGCTCGTCCCCAGCGTCGAAGCGGCACCGGACGAGGTCGCGGACCATGCCGATGAGCTCTTCCAGATTGCCTCCTTGCGTAGCCATTTCCGGCTCGTGGCAAACCGCCACCAGCATCTCTTCCTCCTGCTCCACATGGAAGACCAGTTCTTTGCTCATGCCTGCAGTCTGCATCCCGTTGGGTGTCCTGGCAAGGCGCGACTGCTCCGCCAGCGGACTCAAGCAGGGCCATTGACAAAGTCGCTCGGCGCGCCGGGCGCCAGGGGCGCCAGCGTAGCGCAGGTTTTCAAACCTGCTGTATCGCGGGTTTCCAAACACGCAGGCCATCCGCAAACCGGGGGCGCTCGACATGCCGACGCCCTGCCGATTGGAAATCGGCGATACAGCAGGTTTGGAAACCTGCGCTACGGCTTTGTCAACTGCCCTCCAGCATTGCGCCCGCCCCAGGTTCTCCTGGCCTTTGGCTCCGGCAAAATCCACTTTTGCATGGGCTCAGATCCGTTCGAAGTAACGGAGTTTTTCCCAGTCGGTGACAGCGTTATCGAAGGCGTCGGCTTCGAGGCGGGCGTGGTGGAGGTAGAAATCAACGACGGCATCCCCCAGGGCGGAGCGCGCGAGCTTCGAGCGGTCCAATAGAGCGGCGGCGGTTCGAAGGCTGCCAGGAAGACGGTGCAGCCGGTCATCCACGTAAGCATTGCCCGAGTAGGCCTCCCCGCAATCGAGCCTCTCATCCACGCCGGCCAGGCCGGCGGCGAGCATGGCCGCGAACGCAAGGTACGGGTTGGCATCGGCGCCCGGCATCCGGTTTTCGATGCGAAAGGCGTTCTTCTGGCCGACGACGCGAAATCCCACCGTGCGGTTATCCAGGGCCCAGGCCATGCGGGTAGGGGCCCAACTCCCGGCCTGGTAGCGTTTATAGCTGTTGATGGTGGGAGCGAAGAAGAGGCAGAGCTCGGGTGAGTATTTCAGCAGACCACCTAGGAACTGGCGGAAAAGGTCAGAACCGCAGCGAGGCCCGGATTTCGAGGGGCCGCGCTTGGCGGGTTCGCCGGGGCTCCAGAACAAATTGCGTCCGCCCTTCCAGAGACTCAGGTGGATATGGCAGGAGTTGCCAGCCTCGGTGGGAGCGTATTTGGCCATGAAGGAAATAGCTTTGCCATGCTGGTCGGCGATCTCCTTGATGCCCTGTTTGAAGAGCACGTGCCGGTCGGCCATGGCAAGCGGGTCGGCATAGGTGAAATTGATCTCGTGCTGGCCGCGGCTCCATTCACCTTTGCTGCTTTCGATGGGGATGTCCGCCCGGGTCATGCCGTTGCGGATGGCGCGCAGGAGCGGTTCATCACGCGCAGGCTGCATGAGATGATAGTTGATGCGGTAATCGCTGGAGGGCTGAAGGTCGCGGTAGCCAGCCATGAAGGCCGAATGGTAGGTTTGGTTGAACAGATAGAACTCCAATTCACTGGCGCAGGCGCAGGTGAGTCCCCTTGCGGCCAGGCGGTCGAGTTGGCGGCTCAAAACCGAGCGCGGCGCTTCCGCGACCAACGAACCGTCGGGCCGCAGATGATCGCAAATCACCAGGGCGGTCGCAGGCTGCCAGGGCAGGCACCGCAGGGTCCCGAGATCCGGGCGCAGAGTGAAATCGCCGAAACCGGCGTCCCAGCTTGCCACCTTGAAACCGTCGAGGGGGTCCATCTCGAGGTTGACGGTGAGCAGGTAATTGCAGCAGTGGGTGCCGTGCCTGGCCACGGAGTCGAGGAAGACCTCGGCGCGAAACCGTTTGCCCACCAGGCGGCCAAAGGGGTCGGGCAGGGCGACGAGCACCGTGTCAATGGCGCCGGAACGGATTTGGGTTTTGAGGGTCTGGAGGTTCATGACACACGTCACTCCGCCACATAGACATTCTTGAGTTCCGTGTAGCCTTCCATCGCCGCCATGCCGAGATCGCGGCCCAGACCGCTCTGTTTGAAGCCGCCGAAGGGGGCTTCGACATGGACGCTGCTGTGGGAGTTGATGCTGAGCACGCCGCTCTCGACCACGCGCGCGACGCGCAGGGCACGGCGAAGGTCGTTGGTCCAGAGGGAGCCGCTCAGGCCATAAGGGGAAGCGTTCACCTCCCGGAGCATCTGCTGTTCATCGTCAAAGGGCGCGATGCAGACCACGGGTCCGAAGATCTCCTCACGCCAGCAACGCTGGCTCTTCTCCACGTCCAGCAGCACCGTTGGCTGAAGATAATAGCCTCGCGCCTGACAGCGGTTCCCTCCGAAGGCAAACCGGGCCCTGTTCGCGCGCGCGTCCGAAAGGTAGTCCTCGACCGTGGCGCGTTGGGCAGCGGAAACCAACGGCCCGAGCTGGGTCTCAGGCTGCGTTGGGTCGCCGACCACCAGCTTGCCGGTAGCGGCGACAAAGCTCTCGACGAACGACTCATAGACCGGGCGTTCGACAAAGACGCGGCTGCGGGCGCAGCAATCCTGGCCCGTGTTGGCAAAGACGCTCATCGGCGAGGTTTGGGCAGCGCGCTGCCAGTCGCCATCGGCAAAGATGATGTTGGGAGACTTGCCGCCCAACTCGAGCGAAACTCGTTTGAGGTCACGCGCCGCCAGCTCCATGATGCGACGGCCGACGCCGGTCGAGCCGGTGAACGAGACCTTGCGAATGAACGGGTGGGTAGCCAGGGCCTCGCCGACGGCGGCGCCCGAACCGGGCAGCACCTGGAGCACCCCAGGCGGCAGGCCGGCGCGATGCGCTAATTCGCCCAAGGCCAGCGCGGTCAGGGGCGAGAGCGAAGCGGGCTTGAGGACGACGCAATTGCCGGCGGCCAGCGCCGGGGCGGCTTTCCAACAGGCGATCGGGAACGGGAAATTCCACGGCACGATGCAGGCCACGACCCCCATGGGCTGGCGCAACGTGAAGTCGAATCCGCCCCGCGCTACCGGGAGCGTCTGGCCGCCGAACTGCGTGACCGCGCCCGCATAAAACTCGAACACGCGCGCGCCCAGCCCGGCCTCATCGCGCGCATCGACGATCGGCTTGCCGATGTGCAGGGTCTCGAGCTGCGCCAGCCATTCCAGGTTCTCCCGCAAGACGCGCGCGACTCGGTAGAGGGTCTCGCTGCGTTTGCCCGGACTCAGATCGCGCCAGCCGGACTCCCAGGCGCGCTGGGCCGACTCGACGGCCCGGTTCACGTCCTCGAGCTCGGCTGCCGCGACCGAGCCGAACGATTCCTCGGTCGCGGGATTGATGAGGGTAGTGCGTTGGCCGGAAGCGCCCTCGCGGGAGGCGCCATCAACGAAGAGCTGTGAGGGAATTGTCATAGGACTTGAAGATAGAGATTTCGAAAATCATCCTCGGTCACAGGAACAACGTTGGTTTTATGGCACGGGTCTTCTATGGCCTGGGCGACCAGGGCATCGAGTTGCGTGGCGCTCACGCCGTGCTCGCGCAGACGGGTGTTCAGGCCCAGACCGGCGAGGAATTGGGTCATGAAGGCGATGGTTAGGTCGTCCGCTTCGGGGTCCGAGCACCGGAACACCTCCAGGCCGCAGGCGTCCCCAACGCGCCGATAGATACCCGGTCTGCGGGCGGCGCAGAACCTCATGCCGGCGACCAGGCAGAGGGCGTTGGCCAGTCCATGGTGGAGGCCGCAAATCGTCGAGAGCGGATGAGCCAGGGAGTGGACCACGCCCAGGTCCTTTTGAAAGGCGACTGCTCCCATGGCGGCAGCGGCGAGCATTTTGCCGCGGGCGTCCAGGTCCCCGCCGTCGCGGAAAGCGCGCGGCAGGGCCTCGACAATCAGTCGTATCCCTTCCAACGCGATGCCGTCGCACATCGGGTGAAAAACGGGGCAGGTGTAGGACTCGACGCAATGGGTGAGGGCGTCGGCGCCGGTTGCCGCGGTGAGCTTTGGCGGCAGGCAGACGGTCAACTCGGGGTCAAGGATGACCACATTGGCGAGCAATTCGGGGTGGAACAAGACCGCTTTGCGGCGGGTTGCACCCAAGGTAATGACGGCACTGCGCCCGACCTCGCTGCCAGTCCCGGCGGTCGTGGGGATGGCGATGAACGGAGCGAGGCCGGACCAATCGGATTCGTCGTAGAACCGGGCAAAATCCAGATTGGGGCGCTTGACCAGGAGCCGGGCCGCTTTGCCCGCGTCCAGAGGGCTGCCGCCGCCGATCGCGATGACCGCGTCGCAGTGGTTGGCACGGAAGGCTGCGGCGGCTTCGCGCACGTCCTGCTCGACCGGGTTCGGGTGCACGCCGGAATAAGTAAACCAGTCTTTGTCTCGCGCGGCCTCGCCCAGAGTTTTGACCAGGGCTTGAAACGCGGTGGTGGAGAGCAAGCCGGGGTCTGTGACGACCAGCGCGCGGCGGATCCCCAAACGGCGGCAGCGCGCCGGCAACTCGCTCAGAGCGCCGGGGCCGAACAGGGTCGGTGTCGGAAAGGAAAAGGTCGTGAGGCTCATAAGACAGGGTCTCTCCGGCGCAACTTGATCAGGACGCGCTGGAGGTTCAGGCTCGGCGTCATCGGGGCATTGTGTACCAGGAGGGCTGCGGGAGCAAGAGTGCAAGGCGGCCCCAAATCCTCGGTTAAGCGTTTTTGAGAACCACGGAACACACGGAATACACGGAAAAAGGCCCCCTTCCGTGTGTTCCGTGGTTCTCTATGTCCTCTCGATTGGCATGGGAATTGAGCGCGTCCGGTTCTTCCGGCATGGTTTGCAGGGGAGGGTTGGTTAGGCGTGGTTTTGGGGCGGCGCTCTCTGTCGCGGGGCGCACGACAGAATCCCTCTGGTGCCGGATGGAACCGGCGGTCCGTGCTCTGGACGCCAAAGGCGTCGTTCATACCAGCCCAGAGCAACGCCCTGGGAACAGCCGCCAATGATCACCTGGAGCGCTGAAAGCGCGATTCATCCTCCGGGAGCCTTATGAAGCAGGCCGTTGGCCTGCAACAGAATGCAATGTGCGGTGGACCCAGGGCGGCGGCCCGCCTGCGCTGCGCTCCGGCTGGCCTTGCCCTGGGCTGGTATGAATCAGGCCTTCGGCCTGAACGCCAGCGTGCCAGCCTCAGCCCTGGCCTGAGGCGGAGGACCAAGCGGTGTTCGCCCCAAACGGGTTGCACACCTGGAGGAACCCCCGGGCCATTGACAGAGTCGCTCGGC
>CAVVMW010000027.1:0-103420 GCA_963749495.1 uncultured bacterium | reverse complement strand
CCCGAAATACCCACCCTCAAGGACCTGCTCCGGGACTTGGACCTGCGCGGCACCTTGGTCAGCGCCGACGCGCTCAATACTCAGACCGCCACCGCCGACCATGTGGTCGAGGAAAAAAAGGCCGACTACCTCCTGGTCGTCAAAGCCAATCAACCCAAGCTCTTCGACAAACTGGCCCGCCTGTCTCACGCGCCGAAAGGCGTTTTTTCCCCCTGAGCACATCACGATTGACCAAGGCCATGGACGGCATGAAACCCGCGAGGTCTGGCCCTTTGAAGTCACACCCCAACAGTGCGGCTTCCCACACGCCCTCCAAGCCGCCGTCATCGTGCGCACTACTCACCATCTCAAAGCCGTTCGCGTTACCGAAGAGGCCGAACTGGTCTTGAGCAGCCGCCCCAATGCGCAGATGGATGCGGCGCAATTGCAGGCCTTTCGCCGTGGCCATTGGAGCATCGAGTCGGTCCACTACGTGCGCGATGTCACTTTCGGCGAAGATGCTTGCACCGTCCGCACCGGCCACGGCCCGCAAAACCTGGGAGCCTTGCGCAACCTGGTCATCGGCCTCTGTGCCCTGGATGCTGCCCGCCAGCACAAAGCCACCTCCTATCTGCCACGCTTTCGCTGTGCCGCCACGAACGATCGCCGCTTGGCCATCGACCTGGTCGGTCGTCCTCTGCTCAATAACACCTGATGGGGTGCTCCCCTGAGTCTGAGCATCGGTTCGGCTCTGATCGGTCTGGTCTCTCTGCATGCCGGACGTTTCTATGGCTTCCCACATTGCTGCCCGGATCTGAGCAAATCCTTCCTATAACAGCCTGGCAATTCACACTGCGCGAGCCGTTGTGGCGACGAGATCCTCGCCTGCGCTCACGCCCCGATTCCACCCGACGAGGGCCGTTCTAAACGCCGAAGCCGTGGGTGGTCACCGAGCAGAAGTCACCGATGGGTCTTGAGGGTTTGCTGGCTTGGTGGCGGTGTTGTTGGCAGCCAGTGGTTTATGAAATTGGCAGCGGGAATTGCGAGCTGGGTTTTGGGCGAGCAGGCATGGATTGCTCACCACTGGGGAGTTTATACCCGTATCCGGCGCTTGAGGGGGTGGAGGAAACGTCGGTACGACTTGATGCCTCCTTGCCACGATGCTCGAAAGGGCAGATACAGAGGAAGCGATTGGTCAAAACCGGGCTCACTTCGGTCCTACTCGACCAATTATGAACGCTAGGACAAGCACTCTTTTCCATTTCACAGAGTCACTCGATATTGAGCTGAAAATCCTGGAAGAAGGAATTTGGCCACATTACTCGCTGGAAGATGTAAAGTGGCTCGATGTTCCCGGAGTCACTAAAGTGGCTTGGCCAATGGTCAGCTTTTGTGACATTCCGATGTCCAGACTCAGCGAACACATCGAACTGTATGGAAACTACGCCATTGGCCTTTCTCGTAACGAGTTGACCCCGTTCGGCTTGAATCCTCTTTTGTACGTTTCGCCAGATTCATTGTTAAGAGATTTTCTCAGGGAATTGTTTCTGGATACTCAGAAAACTATGGACCCTCGGAAGCGAACCGCTGGCATGGTTCTCCTTGCGCACTGTAAACCACTTGAGGGCATCACCGAAGTGGATGGGACTGAAAGGACAAGGGATTTCTATTCTGAAAGTGAATGGCGTTTCATCCGCTGGGTCGAAGGAGTCGGCGGAGAAAACAAGTATGGCTTTTTCTTAAAAGAAGATCAATTTCGAGATGACCGGGAATTGAAAGAGGCAAACGCTGAAAGGCGCAGAGACCGGATGTTTGAAGTGTTTCCTGACCACGTGAGATAGTTGCTTGTCAAAACGCGAGATGAGGTGCCTCACTTAGTGCGCTTTATCGATTCAATGGATCATCCTACTGTTGTTCGCGATATGCTCAAAACGCGCATTATTGTCTGGGATGAGTTTTTGCAAGATTTATGATTTCACCTTTTTGCAGCAAGCCTAAAACGCACTCATCGGGAGATATGAAATCGAATCCCTTTGCTTGCCTGTTTTTGATGGTGTTGCTTGGCGGCGCTTGTTCCCAGAAATCGGATGATGCAGAAGCGAATGGCACGAAGAGTCTCATAAAGCCAACGGAGCAGCTCACTGCACTCGGCCAGCAGTATGGTTGCGTTCTGCTAAGGCAGGAAATCAGCAAGGGGGTTGGCACGAATAAGGTTTTTGCCTTTAACATCCAGCAGGTCTTAAACGCCAACAAAAAGCTTGCGGCGGCTGGGCGGCTGATCGACTTGGTTCAGTCGGGCGAACATGTACAAGCAGTTATTGAACTCTGCGATTTTGACCTTGGCCTGTGGTCATTGATAGACGCGCGAGAGTGCGTTGCGGAGTTGGAGTGTCCCACTAATCTCATTCCGAACCTCGTCTCGAAGCGACTTACAAAGTGCTGCTTTGCGTTCGAGGCTGCTGGCAATCAGCATTCGCTGAAGTACATGGCACATAGCAGCCAAGACAACGATTGGGCGGTGCTATCGAGTGTAATAAGGATCGAAGGCAGGCTAATCGCGATCACCGAACTTGGCGTTCCGAAGGGTGAGGTGACTCAAGGCAAAGGCCATTAACGACAGAAAGGCATTCAATGAACTTCGGACGCGACAAAGACTCAACACCTGCGAAGATGAGGGGCGCTGCTGCTTCCTCAGAGGATGAGAACGTGTTAGGGAAGGGTGTTCCTTCCTCTAAACACGGTGAGACCGGTAAAGAGGTGATCCTGCTTGATGGTTGGTTCCTAGAGGCTAGCGAAAGCTTGACCCGTTGGTTTAGGAAGGTTTTCCACGGCGAAGGCGGGCCATCGAAGGGCGCCGAAGAGGTTTCTATACCCGTGAAGGGCACGGCAAGAAGCGCCAACCTCTATAGTGGTGTTCCGTTTCACGATAATCCGGGAGAGCATTATCGTGAAGCAAAAAAGAAATCGGACCATACCGAACCTGAATCGATTCTGTATGATGCTTTGTTTCTGCCCCCGTTGAGGGCCCTTGCCCCGTGGAGTTGGAAGCAGCTTCACTGGCCTAAGCGTTTTAGATTGCGGATCAAGCCACCTTTGGGTGGTGGAATGCCGACCGGAATCTGTCAACCCGGCCACGGGCAGCAATCAGAGAAGGCCAGCGGCAAGGGTACAACGGTTCTGACTGTTCCCGTGCGTGCTGGCACTAGCAGTGTCAATTGGACCGCCATCGGAGCAGTGCTGGCTTTGGGCTTGGTATTTCAATAAGAACCGGCAATTTGACCCCCTTTCGGCCTGAACACCCATGAAAACTGAGCTTGGTCCAAACCCCTTCTGGCGGTTGCTGGGATGTACTTTGGCCGCTTGCCTGGTCTCAACCAGCCTGTCCTGCTCGGCCGCGGAACTTCCAAGGCTGAAGGTCAGCGAAAACGGGCGCTTCCTGGTGACGGACTCGGGACAGCCATTTTTCTGGATGGGGGATACCGCCTGGGAATTATTCCACCGTTTGGATCGGGAGGAGGCGGGGCGGTATCTCGAGAATCGGGCCAGGAAGGGCTTCACTGTCGTCCAAGCGGTCGTCCTGGCCGAGTTGGCGGGGCTTGCGGACCCCAATCCCTATGGCCAACTCCCGCTGATCGACAACGATCCAACCAAGCCCAATGAGGAGTATTTCAAGCACGTGGACTGGATTGTTACCCGGGCAAATGCTCTGGGTATCTATATCGGCCTGCTCCCCACCTGGGGCGACAAATGGAACAAGGCCTGGGGCGCTGGACCGGAGATCTTCACGCCGGGAAATGCCGCCGCCTACGGGGAGTGGCTCGGGCGGCGCTACAGGGATGCCGGCCTGGTTTGGATTCTCGGGGGCGACCGGGCGGTCGAGAACGAGCGACATAAGGCGATTCTGCGAGCGATGGCCGGGGGTTTGCGGAAGGGGGATGGCGGAGCGCACCTGATCACGCTGCACCCAACCGGCGGCTCAGGCTCAGCACAATGGTTTCACGACGAGGCCTGGTTGGACTTGAACCTGCGCCAGAACGGCCATGCAGCGGAGTTCACCGGGCGCTACGACCAGACCCGCGTTGATTACAATCGCACGCCGCCAAAACCGGTGATCGACGGCGAGCCGATCTACGAAGACCACCCGGTCGCTTTTGATGCGAAGAAGTTCGGCCATTCAGTGGCCGCCGACGTTCGCCGGCCCCTCTATTGGGACCTGTTCAGTGGCGCGTGCGGCCATACCTATGGGCACCATTCGGTCTGGCAAATGTGGACGACTAACCGCGCGCCGATCAATAACCCGCTCATGCCCTGGCCCGAGGCCCTCGATCAGCCGGGAGCAGCCCAGATGCAGCATGCCAAGAACCTATTGCTCTCGAGACCGTTTCTGACCCGGATTCCCGATGACACCGTGATTGTGACGGACCGGGTGCCCACCAGCGTTCCGGGCGCTGGGCGCTATCGTTTCGTCGCCACGCGCGACAGCGGTGGTGCCTATGCCATGGTTTATGCGCCGGTGGGCCGGAAATTCAAAGTCCGCATGGATGCGATTCAGGGTAGCCTGGTAAAAGCCTGGTGGTTCAATCCACGTACGGGCGAGGCGACCGCAATCGGCGAGTTCGCCAACGCCGGCGTACGCGAGTTCAACCCGCCCGATCCCGGTGAAGCCCTGGATTGGGTGTTGGTGCTCGACGATGCCGGAAAACATTTCCCGGCGCCTGGAACCCTTTCAAAACGATGAGCCTTCCAGCCAAATTCGGAATCGTCCTCGCCCTGGTGGCGACCACGGCTTTTGCCTCCGCCGAAAACTGGCCCTGCTTTCGCGGACCGACCCGGCAAGGCGTTTCCACGGAGACCGGTTTGCCGCTGAAGTGGAGCACGACGGAGAACGTGCGATGGAAGGTACCGATCCCGGGTTCATCCTGGTCCTCTCCCATTGTGTGGGAGACAAGATTATTTGTCACGACGGCCACCGGGGAGGGCAGTGGTTGCCACGTGCTCGCGCTTGACCGGCAGAGCGGCAAGATCATCTGGGACCAGGAGGTGTTCAAACAAACCACGGGGCACAAGAACGACCGCAACAGCTATGCCACCCCTACCCCTTGCACTGACGGCGAGTGTGTCTATGCAGTGTTCGGTGACGGCAGTTTCGTGGCGCTGGATTTTGCCGGCCACACCGTGTGGGTGAACCGCGATTTTCCCTTCTATAGTGAACACGGCCTGGGCACCTCGCCCATCCTCTGGGAGGATTTGCTCATCATGGCACGGGACGGCAGTCATCCGCCGCCGGAAACCAGTGCGGGTTGGCACACGCCCTGGGACCAGGCCTATCTGATCGCGCTCGATAAACGGTCAGGCACGGTCCGCTGGAAAGCCAGTCGGGGCCTGTCCCGGCTCGCACACGTGGTCCCCGCGATTTGGGCCGCGCCCGACGGTCGCGCTGAGGTGATCAGCGGCGCGGGCGACGTGGTGCAAGGTTTCGATGCCAAGTCGGGGGAACGGATTTGGACCTCGAAGAACATCGGGGAAGGGGTGGTCCCTTCCATCGTCTTGGGGGAAGGGATGGCCTTTAGTGCTTCCGGTTGGGGCGGACGCGAGTCAATCAAGGCTTTCCGATTAGACGGAAAGGGGGACCTTGGAGAATCCAACCTGATTTGGGAACAGCGCAAGGCCATGCCGCGGATTCCCTCGTTCCTTTACCTCGAGCCTTACCTATACACAATCAGCGAAAGCGGCAGCGCGATGTGCCTCCAAAGCGATACCGGCCAAATCGTCTGGCAGGAGCGGTTGGGCGGAAACTTCTCCGCTTCGCCAGTGGCGGCAGAAGGCCGCATTTACCTCCTGTCAGATGCAGGCGAAACGGTCGTCATCGACGCCGGACCCCAGTTCAAAGTGCTGGCCCGGAATCACCTCCAGGAAAAGGTCCAGGCCTCGATGGCCGTCTCACTGGGCGAGCTATTCATCCGGACGGCAAACAACCTGTACTGCATTGGGAGCAATCAAGCGGCGAAATGAAACGCATGAAGAACTCCACCTTGCTTTGCTTGCTTCCAGCCCTGGCTTTGGGCGTGGGCATTCCGGCCCAGGTTCCAGCTTCGACCGCGCCTCCTGAGGCCTGGGCGCAAGGCGCGCTCAACATTGCGGACTTTGGCGCGGTCGGCAACGGGCAGACCGATTGCACTGCTGCGATTCAGGAGGCGATCGATGCCGCGAGTCAAAAAGGCGGCGTGGTCGTCATCCCCGTTGGCCGCTGGCGCTGCAACGGACATCTCGAACTCAAGATGGGCGTTCATTTGTCCGGGCTCAACCAGGCCCCTCAATCGTGGGAACCCGCCACCGGTTCGGTTCTCCTGCCGATCGAGGGCCGGGACCACGAAGAGGGCCCCGCCTTCCTCGAAATGCGCAGTTCCACCTCCATCAAGGGCGTAACAATTTACTATCCCGAGCAACGCGTGGAGGACATCCGGCCCTATCCTTGGACCATCCATATTCGCGCCAACCCAGCTCATGCCAACGAAGTGAGCTTCGACAGCACGGTGGAAAACGTGACGCTCATCAACAGCTACAACGCCATCCGGACCGGCCCGACGGAGAACGGCCGGCATCGTCTCCTGCAGATTAACGGGCGCGTGCTCCGGCGGGGCATCCTTGTGGATTGGACTGGCGACATCGGCCGCATCGAGAACGTGCAGTTCCATTCGCACTTCTGGGCAAACCGGGCATTTGCGGGGGATTGGAAGCGGGTTGTCGCCTACATGCAGCAGAACTTGGAGGCGTTCATTTTCGGGCGCACTGACTGGGAATACTTCAATAACACTTTCGTGTTTCCTGCAAAAGTCGGCTACAGGTTTATGGAAACCACGAACGGCGCCTGCAATGGCCAGTTTTGCGGCATCGGCGCCGACGCCTGCGACACCTGCGTGGTAGTAGAGGCCATCCAGCCTCAAGGGCTATTGATCAACAATGGCCAATTCAATGCCCATCGCGTCGGCCGCAGCACCCAGGTAGTCGTGGAACCAAGCTGTTCCGGGAACATCCGTTTTGTGAACTGCGGTTTCTGGGGGCCTGTAGCGCACAACGCGGTCTTGCGCGGAAGCGCTTACGTCTCCTTCTCCGACTGCTATTTCTCAAACGACAACCAGCAGGACCCGGGTTTCTCGATTGTCGCCGAAAACGGCAAGCTCCAGGTCCACAACTCGACCTTTGACGCCCGGTCGCGCCAACGCCAGCCCGGCAACGCGTGGACCGGGGATGACGTCCGGAAGCAACCGGGCAGCATTCATCTCAAGGCCGGTCTGAAGTCCGCCATCATCGAAGGCAACAACGGCTATTACGGCGTGAACATCCAAAATGACATCGGCGACAAGGCGCTCCTGCGGGACAACGAGCCTTTTCAGCCAGAGCAACGGGCTACAAAACAGCCATGAATATCCTGATCATTGGCGGCACGGGCAATATCAGTACCCCTATAACCAGGGCGCTGCTCGCCAAGGGGCACGACCTGACCCTTTTCAATTATGATGCCAAACCGCCGGAGTGGCTGCGCGGCGCTGGAATCATCACCGGCGATCGAACCCACCGCGATGACTTCCGCGCAAAACTGAGCGGCGCGGGGCCGTTTGACTGCGTCATCGACATGATCTGCTACGAACCCGAGGACGCGCAGTGCGATATCGAGCTCTTCCGCGGCCGCACCCGCCAGTTCATCTTCTGCAGCACGGTTGATGTTTATACCAAGACGCCCCCATGGTATCCGGTGACGGAGGAGAACGGCATCCTGGGGGCGCTCCCGAGCTTTCCTTATGCGCACAAGAAAATGCTGTGCGAGCAGGCGCTTTGGGAGCGCATCGGCGGGGCGACTTCGCCCTGACCGTCTGCCGGCCCACCTTCACCTACAACGAGGCGTGGAGTCCCGGCATCCATTCGTTTGGCGGCCAGAGCTATCATCTGGACCGCTTGCGGCGCGGCAAACCCATCATCCTGCACGGGGACGGCACTTCGGTCTGGGTCGCGAGCTACCGGGACGATACGGCCAGCGGGTTTATCGGCGCGGTCGGCAACCCCAAAGCGTTCGGACAGGCCTACAATCTCTCCGGCGACGAATGGATGACCCACAACCATATCTGGCGAACCATCGCCCGCCTGATGGAGGCCCCCGAACCCGACTTCGTCTATATCCCCGCCGACCTGCTCGCCCGGATGGCGCCAAAACAAGCCGAATGGTGCCTCGAGAATTTTCGGCACCACAACATCTTCGATAACTCAAAGGCCAAACGGGACCTTGGCTTTCGCTACACCGTAACCTTCGAGCAAGGCGTGCAGAAGTGCCTGGATCACCTGTCCCGGCACAACCTCATCGAGAACTCAGACAAATACCCGTTCTACGATCGGATCGTCGATGCCTGGCGCAAGCACTCGGCTGGCCTCGTCGAGGAGTTCCGAATCAACCCCGCATGACAGAGCCCAGTTCAATATCCAGCGGACACAAGAGGCAAGGGGCGGGGGGTGATGCCCGAGGTGCGGAGGTCCCTGTCCTCGCTCCTCCTTCCGCCCGCGCGCTGCTCTACACGGTCTATTTCATTTATTTCTTCTGCGGGATGGCCTTATGTTTCGAGGGAGCGTTCAACCCGGAGTTCAAGGACTACTTCCATCTCAATTACCAGCAGCAGCAATACACGACCTTTGCCAAGAACATTCCCTTCGTCCTGGCGGTGGGGATCGGCTTTCTCATCCCGCGCGTGGGGTATAAAAACTGCCTGAGCATTGCCATGGCTTTGTTCGCTGCGGGCACGTTGCTGCTTGTCCCTGGACTGCAGAGCGGGAATTATGCGGTAGTCCTGGGCGCGTTTTTCGTCATTGGGATGGGATTCAATTTCGAGTTGGTAGCGGGAAACCCACTCCTCTCGGGTCTGGGACCGCCGGGCGGCGGCGCAAGTCGGCTCAACCTGGGCAACGCCTTGGGCGCCATCGCGCAGATCATCGCCCCTTTCATGCTGACGCTGATCATCCCGGCGAGCACCGTGGGTGTCATGGGCAAGATGCCCTACATGAAAGGGTTATTCGTTACGATTGGAGTCGTCCTCATCGGCATTTTCGTCCTCACGTTGATGACCAGGACGGTCGATATCTCGGCCAGCCTTAGGTCCGCCGGCGTCAATTCGGCAGGAGCCGCGCCGACCGACAGCCTCTGGGCTCGGCAGCAAGTATGGCTCGGCTTCGTAACGATCTTTCTCGTGCTGGGCGCGGAGGCCGGATTGTTCGGCCTGTTCCGCAATTACCTTGAAGACCCGGCGGTCGCCGGGATGTCCTCTCGCGCGTCGCAGCAGTTGTTCACCGTCTATTTTGCCGTGTTTGCTTTTGGCCGCCTGGCAGGCTCGTGGGCACAGAAGCGCGTCAAGCCCGCCCATACACTGGCGTTCAACGCTGTGGCGGCACTAATCTTCGTTGGCCTCATGATGGTGGCCAAAGGCGGCCTGGCCATTACGTCGATCATGGTGGTCGGGTTCTTTGTTTCGATCTTCTTCCCCACACTTTATTCGTTGGCCATCGAGGGTCTGGGAGAGCAGACCGCGAAGGCTTCGGGGCTGCTAACCA
Organism: uncultured bacterium; assembly: GCA_963749495.1. Taxonomy (GTDB): domain Bacteria; phylum Verrucomicrobiota; class Verrucomicrobiia; order Limisphaerales; family UBA8199; genus CAVQND01. Next base: position 93,850 of record CAVVMW010000027.1, on the reverse strand, counting down.
TGGGTTTCCTGGGCTGCGCCGCGCTGCCGATCCTGCAAGGGAGACTGGCGGATACTATCGGGCTGCAACGCTCGTTTGGGATTTGCGTCGTCCCTTACTTGTTTGCCCTGTTTTACGCATTGAATCGCTCCCGAACAACACCGGAGCCCGTCGCGGTCGGTTCCCCAAAGGCCGTTCCAGCGCCGGCTCACCAAACGGAATCCGGCCGGGCACCCTAAGAGAAATGAAGCGCCTCACCATCTCCGATAATCGTCGTTTCCTTGCCTGGGAGGACGGCCAGGCCTTTTTCTGGCTCGGCGATACGGCTTGGGAACTCTTCCACCGGGCGACGATGGAGGAAGCCGATTTCTACCTGGAGAATCGTCGGCAAAAGGGCTTCACCGTGGTGCAGGCGGTGGTCTTGGCGGAGTTCGACGGATTGAACGTCCCCAATGCTTGCGGGGAACGGCCGCTGATTGACAACGATCCACTCCGGCCAAACGAGGCCTGCTTCCGGCACATAGACCGGATCATCGGATTGGCCGGGCAGAAGGGATTGATGGTTGGCCTCCTGCCGACTTGGGGCGACAAGGTTGAACTGCTGGCCCACGGCATAGGCCCGGTCATTTTCAACCCAGAGAGCGCGAGGCGGTACGGCGAGTGGCTTGGCAACCGCTACCGCGATACTTGGAACATCACCTGGATCAATGGCGGTGACCGGCAGGGCGGCGGCGCCAACCGCGACATCTGGGAGGCGCTGGCTCACGGGATCAAGCTGGCTGACCCGAACCACCTGATGACCTTCCACCCGTTGGGCGGCCAGGGCGGGCACAGCTCCTCGGAGTGGTTCCACCAATCGGACTGGCTGGACTTCAACCTCGCCCAATCCGGCCATGAACAGAAACACCTCCCAAACTACGAGATTATCAGCCGCGACTACGGCCTCCTGCCCGTCAAACCCTGCCTCGACGGCGAGCCGCGTTACGAGGACCATGCCGTCAACTGGAAACCGCAGGCACTGGGTTGGTTCGATGACTACGATGCGCGCCAGGCGGCCTATTGGGCCGTGTTCGCCGGTGCTTTTGGCCATACCTACGGCTGTCACCCGGTCTGGCAATTGTTCGAGGAGCGATACGCGCCCATCACCTTTGCCCGCCGGTACTGGCGTCAGGCCCTCGACTTACCCGGGGCCTGCCAGATGCGCCACCTGCGCCGGCTGATGGAATCACGTCCGATGCTTTCACGTGTTCCCGACCAGTCTATTCTCGTCGAGGAAAAGTCCGGGCCGGAACATCGCCGGGCCTGCCGCGGAGACGGTTACCTCTTCATTTATCTCCCGCAGGGAGGATCGGTGGAGGTCAGACTGGACTCGATTGAAGGGCCGATGATCCGTGCCTGGTGGTATGATCCGAGGACCGGTGAAGCGCGCGACCTGGGGGCTCTGCCGCGCGGAGAGCGTATGAGTTTCACCGCGCCATGGGCGGATCCGTGCAGCGATTGCGTATTGGTGATCGACAGCGCGGCCAGGGAATTTCCAGCACCAGGAACCGGTCAAACATAAACGCCATCGTGCCAAGCTCAACAGATAGCAACCAACGTCTCCTATGAACCTTGCCCTGAATACCTATGTTTATGAAGTGGCCAAATGGCCGATCGAGAAAACGCTCAGGAGCGCCCAGCGGATGGGCTTCAAGTTCACCGACTATGCCGCCTGCGGCTCCGGTGACCCTACCTTGAGGAGCGCCAGGAAGCGCCGCGACATCGTCCGGATGCACCGCGACTTTGGCTTGCACAGCTCGCAGATGCTGCTGGCCGAGGTCGAGCACATGGCCTGTCCCAATGCCAAGACCCGCCAACAGGTTGTCGATTACATGAAACGATGCAGCGAGTTCCAACTGGAATTGGGCGGCCGCCAGGTGCTCGTTTGCTGGGGCTGCGGGGTGCATCTTGCCGAAATGCTGCCGGAGGTTGCGTGGTTGAACTCCATAGACTCCATCCGCAGGCTGGCTCAATGGGGGTCAAAGCAGGGATTGCTGGTGGACCTCGAAATCGAACCCCACATCTACTTCATTCTCAACAGCACCGACAAAGCGGCGCGCATGGTCGAGGATATCGGTCAGCCGAACGTGTTCCCGAACCTCGACATCGGCCATTTCGTGATCAACCGCGAGGGGCCGCAGCGCCTCGAGAAAATCAAGGACAAGATCATCCACATCCATTTGAGCGAAACCCAGGGGTATGATCATACGAACAGCATCATCGGCACGGGCACGGCGGATTTTCCCGCCTATGTGCACAAAGCTATCGAACTGGGCATCGAAGAGAACTGCAAGAGGGTCGGCGAACCGTGCATCGCCGGGATCGAGATGGGCGAACCCCACTACCCCGTGGACAACCCCGACCGCTGGGTGCAGGAAAGCCTCAAGTACTTGGCGAAGAAACTGCCCGAGTTGACACGTTGAGAATGACGAATGACGAATGACGAATGAGGGAACCGGCTACCGAAAAGAAGACTTATGAGAAAGAGCGAACTTACCTTTGGCGTGATCGTTGGCACCCGCGGCTGCTTCTCCGCCGAGCTGGCGCGCAGCGGCCGCGAGCAACTCCTGGCGCAAATCGCGAAGGCTGGCCACAGAAGCCTAATCCTGCCAGCGAATGAAACTCCGACTGGTGCCATCGAAACAGTTGCCGATGCCCGGAAGTGCGCCGATTTCTTCAACGACCATCGCAATGAGATTGATGGCGTGATTGTCTGCCTGCCCAACTTCAGCGACGAACTGGGCATCGTGAATACGCTCAACTGGGCCAAACTCGGTGTGCCGGTCCTGGTGCAGGCCTCGGATGACGAGTTGGACAAACTCGACACGACTCACCGGCGGGACTCCTTCTGCGGCAAGATCTCCGTCTGCAACAACCTCCGGCAGTACGGCATTCCGTGGACCAATACGGCGACCCACACCGTCGCCCTCAGCGGCCCGGCCTTTTTCAATGACCTGGAGTTCTTCGCTTCCGTTTGCCGAGTGGCCAACGGCCTGCGCAACGCCCGCATCGGCGCCATTGGCGCGCGCCCCGCCGCCTTCCAGACCATGCGCGCGAGCGAAAAGCTGCTGCAGGCATCCGGTATCACCGTCATCCCGGTGGACCTCTCGGAGATCATTGCTGCCGCCCACAAGGTTGATGTCACCTCCAGCCGCGCCAGGAACAAGCTGGCTGAGATCAAGGGCTATGGATCGGTCGCTCCGGGCATCGGGAACCTGGAAGCGAAGTTCGAGAAGCATCTCCGGCTGTTCCTGGCGGCCGAGGACTGGATGCAGGCCAACGCCATTGACGCAGCCGGGTTCCAGTGCTGGACCTCGATTCAGCAGAACTACGGCTGTGCGACCTGCCTGACGATGAGCATGATGAGCGACCAACTCATCCCGTGCGCCTGCGAGGTGGACATCGCCGGGGTAACCGCGATGTACGCTTTGGTCTTGGCCACCGGCAACCCAGCCGCGATCGTGGATTGGAACAACAACTACGCCGAGGACCGTAACAAATGCGTGGCCCAGCACTGCGGCAACTATCCGAAGGGCTTCGTCGGCAAGCCCGTTGAGATTGCCAACCTCAGTGTGCTCGGGAGCGTTCTGGGCGAGGAGCTCTGCTTTGGCGGCATCAATGCCAAGGTCGAGCCGGGTCCGATGACCTACTTGCGCTTCTCGACGGATGACCTCCACGGGCAAGTGCGCGGATATGTCGGTGAAGGCCAGTTCACCGCCGATCCCTTCAACATGCTCGGCTCCATCGCCGTCTGTCAGATCCCGAACCTCCAGAAGCTGATGAAATACATTTGCCGGCAAGGGTTCGAGCATCATGTCTCGATGGTGCGCGCCAACTGCGCCAGCGCCATCAACGAGGCCGTTACAACCTATCTTGGCTGGGACATGTACCTGCACGAATGAGCGCCAGCGCCACCCCCTCGCCGCTGCTCGAAGCCCGCGGAATCTCGAAGTCATTCCCGGGCGTTCGCGCGCTCCATGGGGTGGACCTGGAGGTCCGGCCCGGCGAGGTCCACGCGCTGCTTGGCGAAAACGGCGCGGGCAAGAGCACGCTTGTGCAAATCGTGGCGGGAGTTTTCCCGCCCGACGAAGGCTCCCTCTATTTTGAAGGGCAAGCGGTTTCGTTCACCGGTCCCCAGGCGGCCCAGGCCGCGGGCATCGCGATGGTCTTCCAGGAGCGCAGTCTGGCGGGGCCGCTCAGTGTGGCGGAAAACGTTTTCTTCGGACGACAACCCTTGGGGCGCTGGGGTGTGATCGATCGCCCGCGTATGCATCAAGACACTCGTGAAATCCTCGCAGAGTTGGACATTCATCTCCACCCGGAGACTGTTGTCGAAGACCTCTCGCCCGCGGAGCAGCAGATGGTTGAGATCGCCAAAGCGCTTTCCCTCCAGGCCCAATTGCTGGTGCTGGATGAGCCGACCTCGACGCTCACCGAGGCCGAAACCGCAAACCTCTTCCGTGTCATCAATCGCCTGCGCGACCGGGGCGCCGGCATCATCTATATCTCCCATCGCATGGCCGAGGTCTGTCGCATCTGCGACCGGATCACCGTGCTCCGCGACGGCGAATACCAGGGCACGTTTGACCGGAGGGATGTCACCGAGGAACAGCTTATCAGCCGCATGGTGGGGCGCGAGTTCCGCTTCCGTCCGGCCGCAAGCGCGCGGCAGTTCTCTGCGCCTCGCCCCGCGCTGGAAGTCCAGGGGTTGAGTGATAATCGCCTGTTGAGGCAGATCGGTTTTCAAGCGCACGCGGGGGAAATCACCGCTTTGGCGGGCCTGGCCGGCTCCGGACGAACGGAGTTGGCGATGGCTATCTTTGGCGCCCGGCCTATCACCTCAGGACGCGTGCTCATCCAGGGCCGGCCCGTTGCCATCCGATCCCCGCGTGACGCGATCCGCGCTGGCATTGGTTATTTGCCGGAAGACCGTAAGGATGCCGGTTTGTTCCTGGAGCTGAGCCTGCCCGCGAATTTCGGCGCCGCGGGCCTGAATCGTCTTGGCTGCTGGTGGCTGGCCGACCGAGCGATGGAAGAACAGGCGGTGGCTGCAGCGGGGCGTCTCCGTGTAGCAAACCCACACGCCCGCTCTATCCTGGAACTCAGCGGCGGCAATCAACAGAAGATCATGGTTGCGCGCTGGCTCCTGGTGCGGCCACCGATATTTATCGTAGATGAGCCCACGCGAGGCATTGACATCGGCGCCAAGATGGAGATTCACCAACTCCTGCACGAGTTGGCTGGAGAGGGTGTGGCCATTATCCTGATTTCCTCGGAACTCCCCGAGGTCCTCTCCCTGGCCGACCGCATCCTGGTGATGCGCGAGGGCTGTTTGGCGGGTGAAATCCCCCGGGCCCAAGCCACCGAGGAGAACATCCTTCGGTTAGCGGCTCTGCCGCACTCCCTCACCCCTCATGCCTGCGCCTGAAACCATAGCCACTCCCATCAAAACGAGCGCGCCGGTCGGACCGAAATCCCGGTTCCGGCTGACCCGCGAGACTGTGCTTTTGCTTCTGATGCTGGCGGCGGTCATCGGGGCGACGCTGGCTTATCCGCGTTCGTTTCCGACTTGGGCCAACCTGACCGCGTTGTTGCGGAATATGGCCCTGGACGGAGTGATGGCGTGCGGGATGGTGGTTCTAATGGTGAGCGGCGTGTTCGACCTTTCCGTCGGCTCGATGTTCTCAATGGTCGGGGTGCTCACGGGGTGGATGTTGACTGATGGGCGGGTCCCGATCCCGCTAGCGATGCTCGCGGGTCTTGCCATCGCCACCCTGGGCGGAACGCTCAACGGTTGGATCGTGGCCAAAGCTAAGGTGAATGCCTTGATCGCGACGCTGGGAACCATGCAGGTCTTCCGCGGTGTGGCGGTCCTGGTCGGCGGACCGGGCATCGCCAACCTGCCAGCGGGATTTGCCCGGCTTGGCCAGGCCGAATGGCTCGGCCTCCAGTCCCCGATCTGGCTTATGCTCGGGGTCGCCATTTCCGGCCAGTATCTCTTGGCCAAGACGCGGTTCTTCCGCAAGTACTACTACATTGGCGCCAACTCCAAAGCCGCTCTCCTCTCGGGCATTCCGGTCGAGCGGATGCAGATCTTCGCCTTCGCCCTCATGGGCTTGCTCGCGGGCCTGGCCGGGATGGCGTTTGCCGCCCGGGTTGCTACCGCAACTTCCACCTCAGGCGACGGCGCGGAACTGCGCATCATCACCGCGGTCATCCTCGGCGGCGCCAGCTTGAGTGGCGGCAGGGGCACGGTGTGGGGTACGCTCGCGGGAGTCCTCTTCATTTCGCTGATCAACAACATCATGATCTTCGCGCGGCTCTCACCGGAATGGCAAAGCATCATTATTGGCTCCGTGCTCGTCATCGCGGTCGCCCTGGACCGTGTCCTGGGCCGCAAAAAGTAAACCCAGCAACTGCACACTATGACACCAGACTATCCGCATCACTCCCGCCGTTCGTGGTTAAGAAACCTGGCCCTGGCAAGCAGCGCCGGTTGGCTTGTTTCCTGCCGCCAAGCGGAGAATTCGACCCCGGTTGCCACCGGCTCCAAACCGAAGGCCGACTACTCCAACGAGGAGTACGTCTGGATTTCGCCGCATGCCAATCTGCCGCTCTATAAAGCGCACGACCACCCCGCGCTTGAGGTGGCCGCCAAGGAACTGGGGGTTAAGGTAACCATCACCGGCCCCAGCACCCTCGATATGCCGATGTTCGTCAGCATGATCGAAACCACCATCGCGCGGCGCCTGGCAGGGATGTTGATCAGCGCATGGGACCCCTCGGTGGTCATCGCGCCCATTGCCAAGGCCCTCGAGGCCCAGGTTCCCGTCGTGACCGTTGACGTTGATGCGCCTACCAGCAAACGGCTGACCTTCGTTGGGACGAACTGGTTCGACCTGGGGGTACGCCAGGGAGAGGCCATGGCCAAAGCGCTCGGGGGCAAAAAGGGTAAAATTGCATTGCTTGGTCTGACGGAACAATACATCGACCAGCAGGCCTTTGCCGGCTTTCGCTCCGTCATTGAGAAGGCGGGCCTGACGCCGATGGAGCCACAGCACGACCGCGGCGACTCGGCCACCGCCGCCCGCATCGCGAGCACGATGATTCAATCCACTCCTGACCTGATTGGCATGGCGGGCTTCGACTCCGAGAGCGGCCCGGGCATTGGCCTCGCGGTGAAAGAGGCCGGCAAGGTCGGCCAGATCATCGTTACTTGTGTGGATGCCGAACCTGTCCATCTCAACTTGATCAAGGAAGGCGTGGTCACTGCCGCCATCGGCCAGAAGCGCGAGCTATTCACTTACCTTGGCTTGCGTGTGCTGTTCGACCTGAATCACAGCCCGCTCAAGTTCACCGCCAACGACCGCAAGGCCGGCGTCTTCGCGGCCCCGGAAGTCATCAATACGGGTAGTTACACCGTGACTCGCGAGAACGTGGACGTTTTCCTCAAGCCGGCATGATGCGCGCATTCCTTAGGTATCTGGTTTTGCCCTGCCTGATGGTGGTCCTATGCCGGGGGCAGGGCGCTATCGCGGCCAGGATTGGCTTAGACATTTCGTCCACACAGATCCACCTCCGTGCCGGTCCGCAAACCTGGCGGTTCAACCAAGAGGCCGGGCAATGGTCCCTGGCTGGAATTGAGGTCCGCGGCATGACCGTCGCGCGGCCTTCATCTCGCGAGGATTCGTTTTGGATGGGTGCTGGTGAGGGGCTGAGCCTTGAGGTGTTGACGAACAGCCCGACGGAGAAGGCAGTGCGCTTTCCACTCGGCCATGGCAGTGCGACTTACCGGGTGCGCGCAGGCGACGCCCTGCCCGTCGTGCATGTGGAACTCGATGGTCCGGGGGAACTCCTTTGCGCGTTCTGTTCCAAGGCCGGCGCCGCAAACGAGCACGGCGCTTGGGTGACACGCGGATGGGTGGCCACCGATGCGGATGGCTCCGAGGCGTTCATCGATGCCAGCAATCCCCTCGTCTTCGGCCACAGCCGGGTCGGCGATCTGGATACGGGTTACGTCTTCCTGCCCGAGGTGAAGGGCAATTCCCAAAGAAACGGTCGCACCGAACAACGGACGGGAACCTTCTTCAAGACCGAACGTCGTCCGGAGATTGGGGGCCGCTTTCACGCCGTATGGCAGTTGCGCCTGGGCGAGAAGGAACCAAAGGCATTTGCAGCCTTGTTCGACCGCGACTTGGGCGGGCGCCTGAGCGATGTGTGCGAGAAATACTTCGCCGGTGGAGTCGATATGCTGGTGGACATCACCAAAGTGCCAAGGAGCACTTTCGATCCCGAGAAATGCCTCGAAGTGATGCCGGTCCGCCTGGCAGCTCCAGATGCCTTTGTTCCCGGGTGGGGCCTGATGATGGATGAGTTTCAGCACGCTGCCTACCCGTTTGCCCATGATTCCATCTGGCAGATTCCCGCTCTGCTGGCCTTCGAAGGCCTGGCTACCGGACGGGAATGGGAGCGCAATTTCGCCCGGTACTTTTTGGACAAAACCCCGCTCGAAGGCCCGGATGGCAAAAGCTTCTTTGTGCGCCGCCCGGGCGGTTTGACGCGCTGGGGTTATTTTGCCACGTACCGCGATGGATTTGTCCAACTCGACGGCGGCACCTGGTGGCAGGCCGACATCCTGTATCGCACGGCCTTGGCCCTGAAGGATGACAAACTGCGTCAGGCTGCGCTCGACATGGTCCGGCATGATCTCAACGTGAAGCTGGACCTCGATATGCTGACCTATCCCCCCTGCTGGAGCGCCGTGATTAATCGCGCCGGTGACGACCATCATGACGACCTGCACGACGCCCGCGAAGGACACCCGGGGGAATTGGCTGACGGGCACCACCTGCGTCGGCGTCCGTGGGTGCGTGGACTATGACTGCGCGCCCAATCTCTGCCACGAAAAGGACCTGACCTTCGTTCATATTATCGGGCCGTTGCTCGACCACGTTTCCGGCCCGGCCTACGCCAAGTATATCGCGCTCTGCCGGCTCGTATTGGCCAAGGACTCCTGGAACAGCGCCTGGGCCATGGAGCTTCGGGACACAAATCTTCGCACGATGTGTGACACCTATGCCCGGGGCATGGCCAATCTGATGTTTGCCCTCAACCGTTCGAGCGATCCTTGGGTGAGTTCGGTGGAAAAGTTGGTTTCCAAGAGCGACATAAACATTGGGCATGAGCGTGATCTCGTCTTGCTGAACGGCAGGCGCGAGCCGCGGGACACGCGCTTGGAGGTCCGCTTCCTGCAGCCAGGCCGCTACGACGTCAAGGTGGACGGGCGGGATTTCGGCGCTAGAACTCACTCGCAACTGGCTGAAGGCCTTGACGCGAACCTCGCCGGCAATTCCATGAGGCGCATTCGAGTCAAACCGCTCCGGCTTGAACCACCCCTGCCGCCGCGCGCCCAGGCCTACGATTCGAGCGTGACCTGGCTCAGCGACCTGACGCCCTTTGCCGCTCAACGAGGGACCGGCTTGCCCAAGCCGGTTTACAAAAAGGACCGGAGCTTCGACGGTTCGCCCCTCACCCTGGGCGAAAAGGCCTTCGCCAAGGGTCTAGGCTGCGCCGCGAACACCGTCCTCATCTACGAACTCCAGGGCAGGTTTGATCGCTTCGAAGCCACCGTGGGCGTGGATTCCTCTGTCGCCGGCAAGACCAATCCTCCGGCATCGGTCTTCTTCACAGCTTTTGTGGACGGAGTGCTCCGTTTTGAGAGCGGCCCGATGTGCGCTCGCACTCCGTCACAAGAAGTGAATGTGGACGTCCGTCATGCCCAGGTGTTGATGCTGCGCCTGTCCTGCAACTGGGATGACAACGGCCGGTCTGGAAACGACCATGGCGATTGGGCCGAGGCGCGGCTGGTCGGCGAGGTAACGAATCGGTTGAACAGATGAACCGGGAGGCCAGCGAGGAGGCGCCAGGCAGGTTTCCTGCCTGCGGGTTTGGTCTTGACCTTAGAACGAGTGTTCTTTACAACGCCTGTATGATTTTATACGGCTGGCTGGCCCTGCGCCCTGCGCTATGAAAACGACGCAAACGGTGGATGCCGACACGGGGCGGAGATTGCACGCGCTGCGGCTTCGCGCTCACTTGTCAATGCGCGAGTTGGCCCGGCAGGCCGGCGTCGCTGTGAGCTGCGTCTCCAATATCGAGGCCAGGCTCTCGGTCAGCCTCGCCACGCTCCGGAAGCTGCTGCTCGCCTTGGGCACGGACCTGGGGCCGTTCTTTGCCGACGAACTGCCGGCGCCTTCAGGTTGGGTTTTTCGCCGGCGGCAGATGTGTGCCATGACCGACGCCGGACGGTGCTACACGCTCGTGCTGCCGGCCCGGCCGGAACGTCGGGCTAATCATGCTGGATGAGGAGCTTTTTGCCGGCGAGAAGCCGGATTTTGAATCCCTGAGCGGCGATCTGGCGGGCTACGTCCTGACCGGTGAGCTGCAGTTCGAGTTGCAGGGTGACGAGCCCCAGGTGCTCCAACCGGGAGATGCATTTTACATCCCCGCCGGACGAGCGGCCCGGGGGCGTTGCGCCCGGGGCAAGTCGGTGCGGTTGGTGACGGTTCAGTTAATCGAGAAAGGGGCCGGGGTAAAGCGCGGAACCCGCCACCGCGGAAGCCGCCAAGAACCGCAGGAACCGGGCGTTACGGCCCCCGGCTCTGTCGGTGTGGCGAAACCCCCAGGCCGCTCTGGGATGCGGAAGAGGGAATTATGAAAAGCGCAACGCTCGGCCTGGTGGTTGGGCTCAACATGACGGTTGCCGTCTTGGCCAGCGGCTCGGAGCCGGCCACGCTCGACCGTGTCAGGCTTTCAGGACCGTGGCAGATGCAGTTGTCGGCCGTGGAGGCGGCGGATGGAACCAGCTTATCCCGGCCTAGGCATGCCGCCCGGAATTGGTACGCCGTTCAGGTGCCCACCACGGTTCTTAGCGCCCTGGTGAAGCACGGTGTTTATCCGGACCCTCGTTTCGGCTTGAGCGCCTACCAAATCCCTGACAGCTCGGACGAGTTCAACCGCACGAACGACCTGGCAAAATACAGCCACCTACCCGACAAAAGGAACCCCTGGCGCGATCCCTGGTGGTTCCGGCGGGAGTTCACACTGCCTAAGTTGTCCGGCGATCGTCATGTCTGGTTGCACTTCGATTCCATCAACTACCGGGCTGAGGTTTGGCTCAACGGAAACAAGGTCGCCGGCCGCGAACAGATGGTCAGCATGAACCAGCGGTTCGCGTTCGAGGTGACACGTTGGGCCGTGGGGGGATCGAACTGCCTGGCGGTCAAGATTTGGCCCGTGGATCACGTCGGCTCGCCCGGCCCGCAGTTGGTGCCGCTCGCGGCCAACCGCTTCGAGGACCATGTCAGCGATGCCCCCATGGATTATGCCGTTCAACTGGCCGGCGGCTACGACTGCTTCCCGTCCATTCCGGACCGTTACTTAGGCATCCTGCAGGACGTGTGGCTGGGGGTCAGCGGTCCGGTCACCATCCGCGACCCGTTCGTGGTGATCGAACTGCCGCTGCCGCGCACGGACAGGGCCACTCTAAAGATCTCCGCCACCCTGTTCAATGCGGAGAAGCAGGCGATCAGCGGCCTTTTGAAGGGCTCGATTGCGGAAGCGGGAATGAGTTTTGCATTGCCCGTGGCCCTTTCGGTGGGTGAAGAAAGGCAGGTTGCCTTCGACCCCGCACCGGTGATGAAGCAGCCGAAACTCTGGTGGCCGAACGGGTACGGCGCCCAACCCCTGTATGAGCTCAAGCTTGAGTTTGTGGCGGGCGGGAATGTCTCCTACGCGCAGACGGTGCCCTTTGGCGTGCGCCAAATCACCACTGAGATGCATGAGAGAAACGGCCATTACGGACGGCGCATCCTGGTCAACGGCCAAAGAATCTTCGCCCGGGGCGGCTACATCCAGCCCGACGCCCTCTGGGAATGGACGCCGGAGCGCATCGACGCCGAGATTCGCTACTACGCCCAAGCCAACCTCAACCTGATCTATTTCGAGGACATCGCCAACCCTCCGGATTACCTGTTCGAGGCCTGCGACCGCTATGGCGTGATGATTGGCCAGTGCTTCTACGGCTGCGCCTGGATGCAGACCGGCTCCAAGTATCCGGCCGACGTGCCGCTCGTGGTCAAATGCACCCGGGATATTCTGAAGCGCTACCGCAACCATCCCAGCCTGGTCATGTACATGGCCAGCAACGAGGGGTTCACGCGCGAGGAGGTTTACCGGCCGTGGCGCTCCAGCGTGATCGAACTGGACGGAAGCCGCTTTTGGATTCCCTCGAATGGCATGCCCGATGTGCCCCGGGACAAGGTGCAGCCCTGGTTCCGGGAGGACGTGCCCGCTGGGATGAGCGACAACGGGGGCAATTCCTACGGTTGGGAAGAACCCTCCGAGTACTACCGAAGGGTGCGCGAGGTCCCGAATTGGATGTTCATGGTCGAGAGTGGTTCAGCCTCCCTGCCTCCGCTCAGCAGCCTGAAGAAGTTCATTCCCAAGCTGGGCGAGGTGGCTCCCGGACCGACGTTCCCACTGGATGCCACCTGGGCCCATCATGGCGCCAATAAGTATTACGAGCCTTACGATGCCGCCGTGCGCCGCGTGTATGGGCAACCGGCCACCGTGGGTGATTACGTCTGGCAGGGGCACCTCGCCACGGCCGATCAACATCGCGCCATGTTCGAAGCGGTAAATCACCGGCTGTGGGACATCACCAGCGGGTTCACGCAGTGGAAGATCAACTCCGCCTGGCCGGATGTGCAGTGGCAGATCTTCGACTGGTTCCTGAAACCCATGGTGAGCTACTACTTTATCAAGCGCGCCAACGAACCAGTTCACATCCAACTCGGATTGATCGAGCCGACAGTGACGGTGGTGAATCACTCGCTCGAGCCGCGGAGCGGTCTCCAGGTCCGCGCCCGGGTTTTAGACCCCTCGATGCGTGTCCTCTTCGAAAGACAGGGGAGCGTGGATGTGGCTCCGAACACGTATCGCAACATCTTTGAATTGCCCAAACTACCTGATCTGCCCCCCGTCTATTTTGTCCGGCTTGATTTGAGCGGCTCAGCCGGAAGGCGGGTTTCGGACAACCTGTACTGGTTCCCCGCCAAAAAAGGCGGCTCGATGCAAGCACTGCGCTCGCTGCCGCCGGCAAAACTCCGGGCAACCTGCAAAATCCAAACGCGCGGGGCGGACAAAGTCGCGCGCGTAAAGGTCACCAATCCTACCGGCCAACTCGCTTTCTTTGTCCAACTGGCGCTGACACAAGGACGGGGCGGCGCCGAGATTCTGCCGGTGCTTTGGGAGGACAATTACTTCAGCCTGCTGCCGGGCGAGTCGCGCGAACTCACGGCCAGGTTTGCGGCAAAGGACGCCGCGAACGGCAAGGCGAGGCTCGAGGTGGGCGGTTGGAACGTGCAGAGCGAGGTTGGCTGCCACGCCCTCGAGGTTTCGCCAAAGGAAATCAAGCCGGGCGAGCGGTTCACCGTCGCGGCAAGCGTGGCCAACACGTTCCTCGATGGCAGCCGCGTGTTCCTCGAGGTGGACGGCAAGCCGGCGGACTCTCGCTGGGCCTGGGCTCGCGGCGCGCAGGAGCAGGTGCTGACGTTCCCGTGGGTGATGGATCGCCCCGGAAAACACACTCTGATCGTGGGAGCCAAGAAACTCAAGTTCAACGTCCAGCCATGAACCGCCGGGCGGCAGTTCCGCTGGCACGGGATGGCCGGGTACCCACGATGATGGTGGAACTTTAGGTAATTCTACATGAACCAACCGATCCTCTTCGATCCTCAGCCAACGCACAGCAGATGGTCTCGCCGCCAGTTCCTTGCCACGGTTGCCGCGGCCGGGGCGTTCGGTATCGGGGCCACGGGGGCGTCGCGGCCCGCGGCGACTAAGGTGTTCTCTGAGCGTGGCTACTATCTCCTTCCCTGCCGCACGCCCACCCTCGGCTACGACGCCTATCGCGACCTGGTCGACGATCTGGCCAAGGAGCGGGTGAACACCCTCATTCTCTGGCTCGGGGGCGGTTTCCGGTCGAGGAAATTCCCTATCACCTGGCAATACAACGCGGAGCACTTGAACGTCCGGCACGACTTCATGGGCCGGCTCATCCGGCACGCGCACCGGCGCGGCATCAAGTGCCTGCTCGGGTTTACGCCCTTCGGCTACGATGGCGTCAATCAGTATCCGCGTGAACTCCCGGAGTTGAAGGCCATGGGAGCGGATGCCAAGCCCGTCGCTGAGTTTGGCATTCACTGCTGGGGTTGGAACCTCTGCCCGGCCAAGCCCGAATCACAGCGGTTCATGCTCGAATATGTTCGCGAACTGGCGTCCGAGTTTTATCCCGGGGCGGATGGCCTGTTTATCGAGTCGAGCGACTACGCTATCTGCCATTGGCTGGCGGAAGGAACATCGCCTTATCGCGAGCTGCCGGTGCGCGCTGCCCGGATCGCCTATCGAGAATACACCGCCGACCCCGACCTCTCCAACGACGCACTCCATGCTGTGCTGGGCCTCGAACTTTTCGGAGGGCGCTGGCAACCTGCGCAGGTGCTGGACCTGCTCGAACTCTGCCGCGTCTTTGGCACCGACCGCGACTGGTCCGTGCCCGCGCCGCTGACTACTCCCGGGCTGGTCGAGTCGCGCCGGAAGAGCGGCCGGCTCGACAGCAAGAAGCGCGCGTTTCTGCGCGACCAACTCGCCCGAGTCTGCGACATCGCCGCGCGCAACCGCCACGCGACAACGCCCGGCGGGCGCGAACTCGCCCGCATCGCGCAGTGGCTCGATGAACAATGGCAAGGGGCGAACGGGGCGTTGCTGGAAGGCTAAAGCGCACACACAGGAGATTTCGATAAGACAAAATGAATCACCCAAATGCATTAAACGGAGCCCCGCCGCGGTGGGCAGCAACCACCCCTATGCAAAATTGGCGACCCTCGATGAATCGGCGGGATTTTGTCGGAACCTGCGCCCTCCTTATGGCCGCCAGCGCGCTCGGCGCCGCCACCGGCCGGGAGCGCCATTTCCAAGCGGCCATGAAATCCAAACCGATTTCAAGGCGAATCCACGTATTTCGGCTGAGCGAGTTGACGGCAGAGCAGCGCGACTTGGAACTAACCGTGACATGCCTCCAAGGCTTGGTAAACAGGCGCCGGCCCGAGCTTTATCTGGTGCAGGACGAATACGATGACCAATGGTTGGAGTGGCTTCGAGAGCGCGGCGACGTCAAGGACACTGTCGGGCTGACTCTGGAACAGCTGTGGAGGAAGTTCCTTCCCGCAGCCAGGTGCATGTTCATCACCGATCCGGCGACTCCGGCCAGCATCAACGTGGCAACCATGCTCGCGGGAGTACACGACGGACTGGTGGTCACGCCCGACCATGCCAGTCGTTTCAAACTGCCCGTGGCCACCGCCAAAGGTCCAAGCAGAGGCGGACTGGATTTACGCAACCTGCGCTGGACGAAAGATGTGGAGGCCTATCGCTGGGCGCTGGTTGAAATCGGTGGCCAGCTTTCCCGCAAGGCCGTGGCTTATGCGGACCCCACGAAACATCCCAATCGAGACTATTTTGTGGAGTTCAAGGTGCCGGTCGTCTGGATCTGCCACGAGAAAGCGGGCCACAAATTCCCTTACTCGTCGTTTGAGGAGGAAAAGGCCTTTGTCCAAGAAATGTTCTTGAAGTGGCCAGCCAATATCCCCTGCCTGGGGTGGCCGGGTGATGACATGAACGAAGGAACGGACAACGGCATTGGGGAGTGGCCCGGAGTTAAGCTGGCCAGCCAGTGCGGCAAATACGAGATTTGCACCGGGCATGATGCTGGAGCTGTGGCGGCAGGCAACATGTCCGTGCACTCGGGCACTACGGCCACCTTCCGCCAGACCATCCCTCCCATCACGCTGCAACGCGACAAGGTCTATTACTCGTTCGTGCGCTCCGATGGCGACGGAATGAATTTCCTTCGCTTCTGGTATCGGAAACTCTTCAACCAGCCCTCGCATGGCCGGGTTCCAATGGGCTGGCAAATCGGGACTTCCGCCACCGACTTGATGCCGGACATACTTGATTACTATTACAAGCATGCCTCGGCCAACGAGTGTTTCGTGAATGCTTTGACCGGCGTGGGCTATATTTGGGAAGACAACTTCGCCGAGTTCCTGCCCGCCGATCAGCAAAAGCAGGTCTGGGATGATTACTTGCGGTACTCGGCCGAGTACCGGGCACGGCTCGATGCGACGGTCATGTCCACGATTTTCGAGATGTCTCCCGACAAACTCGCCCGCTTTGCCGGAATGCCAGGGCTCCAAGGCATATTTGCCAATTACGGACGGATGGCGGGGACCAAACGCGAGAACGAGGTGTTCCTGTCCGCGGGCAAACCCGTGTTCCGGGCCATCAACTCGGGGCCGCCGGGCGATGTTACCACCCCGGAAGGGTGCCGCACGGCCGCGGATTTCATGATCAAGGAAATCCGCGAGTGGACGCCGACGAACCGTCCGGCCTTCCTGCACATCTTCTTGGGCAACTGGCTCAAGGCCTTGGACGTTCTGGAACTAGTCCAGAAAGGGCTCGGACCCGGGTACGCGGCCGTGCGGCCGGATCAGTTGGCCATGCTTTATCGAGCATCCCAACACTAATCAGGAAAATGCCAATTGTATAAGTGAAAACAACCATGCTGAAACCATTGACCGGCCTCTTGCTCGCGCTGGCCGCGATCGCCCAGGCGCAACTCCCCAATTCAAACACCGACTGGTTCAGCCAGGCCAAATACGGGGTCTTCATCCATTTCCTCCCCTCCGGCCAGCCGGGTCTCAAAAAGGCCGAACTGTTCGATGTAAAGGCCCTGGCGGACCAGTTGGAAGAGATGGGCGCCGGCTACCTGGTCCTCACCCTGGGACAAAACTCCGGCTATTTCAACTCTCCCAACGCCGCCTACGAAAAGCGGACCGGCTACGCCCCGGGCGAGCGGTGCGCAAGCCGCGATCTGCCGCTGGCGCTCTACCAGGCGCTACAGCCCAAAGGCATCCGGTTGATGCTCTATCTTCCTTGCCAGACCCCCAACGAAGATGTGCGCGCGCAGAAGGCCTTCGGCTTGCCTCAGGGCGCGCGGGACCAGCCCATTGACCTTGCCTTCGCCGAGAAATGGAGCGAGGTCATCCAGGAATGGTCCGACCGGTATGGGGAGAAGGTCTCGGGTTGGTGGTTCGACGGCGGCTACGAGCACATTCACTTCAACGATGCCATTGCCGCCCGTTACGCCGCCGCAGTCAAACACGGCAACCCCAAAGCCATCGTCACCTTCAATCCCGGTGTCAGAGTAATCCGTTGGACAAAGGCCGAAGATTATACAGCCGGCGAGCTCAACGAGCCGCTGCAAGTCGTTCCCAGCGATCGCTGGCTGGAGGGTTCGCAGTGGCATGCGTTGACCTATCTGGGAGATTCCTGGATGCGGCGCAACACGCGGTTTGCCGATGACCAATGGGTTGAATGGGCGCGAAACGTCACTGCCCGGCAAGGCGTGATCACCCTGGACATGGGACCTAACTACGATCCCGCCGCCGGGCCGATCGGTCAGTTGGCGCCCAACCAGGTGAGACAGGTCAAAGCCATCCGGGCGGCCCTGCGCGAGCGGGCCGGCACGGTTACGCCCAAGCGGCTCAAGCGAGCGGACAGTTTCTTTGGCATCCACTTCGATCTTCATGCCGGCCCTGACAACCCTGAAACCGGCGGAAATACCACTCCGGAGAGGGTCGAGAAAATCATCGAGGCGGTCCACCCCGACTACATCCAGATTGACTGCAAGGGCCATCCTGGTTGTCGTGGTCGAATGTCCAGCCGATGTTGTCGAGAGAACTACATTACGACATGAACACCATGAAACAGGGATACAGGAAATTGCACGCGCTGAGTGACTGGCTTTGGCCAGCTATGCTGGCATTCTCTCAATTGGCCCTGGCTCAGACCACGGACTTATCCAAACTCAAGACCTTCGGCACGAGCATTCGGGTCACCGCTCAGCGCGCTCCGACCGCGCCCGATGCGCCGGAGTTCTGGTGGATCATCCGGGGCACGGAAAATCTGCCGGTGACGCTAGGCGGCGTGGTATTGCCCGACGCCGCGCGCCTAAAGCTGTACAAACTGGAGCATTTTACGGCCAAGCCGCTGGAGGAATTTGCGCTCTGTAACGTGACGGGTAACGGAGCGCTCTACCAGGTGACCATGGCGGCAAGAGGTCTGCGCAAGAGCGAGAAGGACCAATGGAAAGACCTGGGCTTCATGGAAGCCTGTATGCGGGCTTATATGGGCGGCAACCAGGAGCCGCTCATGCTTTCGTCAGGCCTCGAAGATTATTTTCTCGGCACCTACTATTTTAACCGCGGGCGTTACGCCACGCCGGTGGCGGGATTGACCCACTTCAACCCGCAGGAGAACGAGTTTTCGGCGTATCGTTTCCACGAAGACGATCCGTTGTTCTTCCAGAACGGGCTGCGCCTGACCTGCCGCTGCGGCGAGAAGATCGGCGACAAAGTGTTCCACGACCCGCCTCCCACGGAATACACCACCTATGTCTGGCTTTATCGGTGGTGAGGTTGTCGTCACGGAATCATAAAACACCTCCGACGTTGTCGGCTTCTTTGGAAGGGCCAACATCAGCTCGAACCCCTCTTTGACCATTGACATCCGCGCCCAACGCTCCCTAACTGGCAAGCATCAAATGAAATGACGCACTTTCCTCAAGACTGCGGTCACCGTAACGGCTGGCTTTCAAATCGTTCCCCGACATGTGCTGGGTCAAGGGCTCACGCCTCCGAGTCAGAAGTTGAACATTGCCGGCATCGGCATCGGCGGGCAGGGCGGTGGCGTGCTCAGCGACATGAAGAGCGAGAACATCGTGGCGCTGTGCGATGTCGATTGGGCCAAGGCTGCTGGCACTTTCAACGCCTTCCCCAGGGCCGAACGCCTCAAGGACTACCGGGTCATGCTTGAGCGGCGCAAAGACATCGAGGCCGTGATGATCGCCACGCCAGATCACATGCACGCCCCGATTACCATGGCCGCCCTGCGCGCCGGCAAACATGTCTATGTCGAGAAGCCCATGGCCCATTCCATCGAGGAAGCTCGGATCATGACTAGGCTGGCCCGGGAAACCGGGCTGGTGACCCAAATGGGCAATGCCGGCCATGCGGGTGAAGGCATCCGCCTAACCCGGGAATATATCCTGGCCGGCGCCATCGGCACCGTGCGCGAGGTGCACGGCTGGACTGACCGCCCCGGGAATTGGTGGAAACAGCCGGCACTGCGTCCGACCGAGACACCGCCTGTTCCTGGGCGACAACGGCACGATCCTGTGCGGCGGTTGGTCCGGACCACCCAGGCTCTTCCCGGTGGATCTCCATAATTCGTTCCGCCCACCCGCGAAAACCATTCCCCGCTCCATCGGCCATCGCCCGGAATGGATCCAGGCCTGCAAAGATAAAAGGCCTGCGGATGCCCACGCCGGCTTCGCCTACTCCGGACCATTCACCGAAGCCCTCCTCGTCGGCAATCTTGCCGGGCGCATGCAGCGACGCATAGAGTGGGACTCAGCCGCCATGCAGGCAACAAACGCTCCTGAAGCTCAGGCCTTAATCCGCAAACGCTATCGCCAGGGATTCGGGATTTAAATCGTCAGCACTTTGAACCACTGCTGAAGCATGTCCGTGAGGGGACGCCCCATGCCGTTGACTTCGACACCGAGGCCGTTCTGCGCAAGCGCTCCGAGACATCGTAAGAATCGGCGCACGCCACGCCGGTCCGAACCTGGAGACAACCCCCTGGGCATCACCAACGAACCGGCGAGTGAGTTGGGCCAGGCGGTCGAACTCCGTCGCGGCAGTTACGCCGTCGCGCCGAGAATTTGCGAATTGGCGGTGCTGGATTTGCTTTTCAGCCGTGCAAATGCGCCCACCCCACCGTCCTCAACCAGAAAATGAGACCTCTATTTGCAGTCTCCGTGCTGTTGACCGTTCTGGCCACGGTCATCCCCCGGGCCCCGCTGGCCTGTGCTCAACCCGCGGATTCTGCCGCCACCCTGGCAGCCAAGGCTGCGGCTGAGGCGGGTTTTGTCTCGCTGTTCTCTGCCGACGCGCTCAAGAAATGGCGCCAATGCGGCCCCGGCCGCTTCGACATGACCAACGGGGTCGCCACCGGGGTGAGTGGGATGGGTTTATGGTGGTACACGGGCCGGCAATACACAAATTTTGTCCTCCACGGCGAGTTTGTGCAGGAGGAGCAGATCGCCGACTCGGGCGTGTTTTTGCGTTTCCCGGACCCAGGCAATGACCCCTGGAATGCGGTGCGCCAGGGTCACGAGATGGAGATTGGCGATCCCGACCCGAAAGACCCGACGTGGCGAACGGGTTCCATCTACCCGTTCCAGGCTTCAACCTGAACTCCGTCCTGCATCATGGACTTTATCTTCGCCTGCAGGTCTTTGTCCGCAGCCAGCAACCGGGCTGCAGGTCCCCAAACGACCAAGATGACCTGGTCGAACCATTTTTGCTTTTTCGCGTTATGGCAATACATCAAGCACACGCGGTGGGCCACTTCCGGATCGCCACTGCTCCACACCACCGCGAGCCGGCTCTCTTGAACCTCGGGCGGTCTGCGGGACTCGGTGGGTTGAGCATGCAGCCACATCCCGCCAAGGAGGGCCAGCCCCACGATCACAAACAAGACTGCAATTGATTTCTTCATAAGCATTTCGGTATGTTGCACGCGCAGAGAAGTTTAGCTGCATTTCGCGTGATTGACCATCGGTTCTCGCACGTGCATCCTGAATTCGATTATGCGGCCCCGGGCATTTGTCGTCTTTTCGCTCTTCCAACTCTTGTTTGGACCTTTCTGGGCTAGCTCGGCTGACTTTCACGCCCCACCCGGCCATTATGCCACCTCGTGGGTGGGCAACACCTTCGCCGGCGATGGCGGTCCGAACGGATTTGGCTACTGGGTGCAAAACGGCGCGGATGAAATCGAGGTTGCCGCGGATGGCACGGTCATCGCGGCCAACGGCGACATCTGGCACGGCGACGCGCCCGGCAAGACGATCCGCCGTCACGCCTTTCGCGGGTGGAATGATGATGGCACGCCACGTTTTGAAGCGGAGCACCCAGCCTCGTGGCCGTGGCCGGAGGATTTCGCCAACGTGCGGCGGGTCAATTACGCCGCTGCGACCGACTCGGTTTACCTCAGCGGCTATTTGCAGGGTGAGGCAATCGACTCCTGGGGTGTCGTAGCAATATGAAAAAGACCTGTCTGATCGGTTTGGTGGGCGCCATGCTGCTGGCATTGGCCCCTGGAATGCGCGCGGAAACCACGGAGGAGCGCGACCAGCGCATGGGCTGGTGGCGTGAAGCCCGGCTGGGAATGTTCGTGCACTGGGGCCTTTACAGCGCCGCGGAAGGCAACTGGGAGGGCAAGCCGTATGGCGGCGGCGTGGAATGGATTCAGCAACTGGCCGGCGTCGAACCCGGAGAATATGAGGCCAAACTCAAGCCCTTGTTCGTTCCCAAGCCGGGGTTCGCGAAGGACTGGGCAAAGCTGGCCAGGGCGATGGGCGCAAAATACGTGGTTTTCACCAGCAAACATCATGAGGGATTTGCCCTCCACGACAGCAAATTCACTACGTTCGATGCCAAGCAGGTCACCGGGCGCGACCTCTTCAAGGAAATTGTCGAAGCCCTTCGTGCCGAGGGCTTGAGGGTCGGCGTCTATCACTCCGTGATTGATTGGCATCATCCGGATTTCAAGGTCCATGGAACCGGCCTTCCCCATCCCCTGGCCAATGAGCGCTACAAAGGCCTCCCGGATCCCGACGCCGGCCGCCAGTGGGATCGGTATATTGATTTCCTGCACCACCAGGCGAACGAGATCACCCGGAACTATGGCAGGATTGATGTTCTTTGGTGGGACTGGAGCAGCAAGGAAACGCAGGGGGATTCCTGGCGAGCCAACGAGTTGATGGCTCTGGTTCGGAAGAACCAACCCGCGATCATCATGAACAATCGCCTCTTCTGGTTGCCCAATGTCGAGGGAGACAATCTCGGAATCTTCGACACCGCTCACGGCGATTTCACCACGCCGGAGCAGAACATCCCGGCCACGGGCATGAAAGGCGTGGACTGGGAATCCTGCATGACCTTGAACGACACGTGGGGCTACAGCGACCACGATTTCAATTGGAAGTCGGCTGAGACACTTGTCCGCAACACGGTTGACATCGCCTCCAAGGGCGGCAATTACCTGATCAATGCGGGGCCGACTGCGGATGGTACGATCCCCGAGGCCATTCGGACACGGTTCCTGGAGCTGGGTCGGTGGATGCCCGTCTATGGCGATTCCATCTATGACACCCAAGCCAACCTGGTCGGAGGCGTGGACTGGGGCCGGATCACCACGAATACAAGGCGGAGGGGGGAGTCAAACAGAAATGCCCCGCCTACGCGGACCCCACCTGGGAGGCAATCTATCTGCCGAAGTTGAAGCGATTCCTGGGTGCTTACCGGGACCGTTATGAAAAGCACGGCAGCGCCATCATCCTGGACCATGTGATGGGTTTTGGCGACTGGGGTGAATGGCATACGATGTGGTCGCATTATCCCT
The DNA here is from genome assembly GCA_963749495.1 of uncultured bacterium. GTDB lineage: Bacteria > Verrucomicrobiota > Verrucomicrobiia > Limisphaerales > UBA8199 > CAVQND01. The sequence continues at coordinate 71,182 of CAVVMW010000027.1, read as the reverse complement.
GGCCCAGCCGGGAGAAAAAACGCGAGGTGCTCGGCAAGGCCATCCGCGCTTACCTGGACGTCTTCGCGCCGGATCAATCGGACAGCGAGCCTGTTCGCAACCTCGCCATCGCGCATGTTTACGACGATGACTGTGGCGGCGATACCCCGCTGGCTGAGGCCATCAGCCGCCAGGCCCTCGATCTCGCACTGGCAAAAGGATTGGCGCTGACCCGCAATGGCTTTATCGATGGCTTGGGCGGCTGGCCCAATGACCTGATGAACAATTACTGGAGCGACCACCAACTCATCGGCGAGGGCGACTGGTCTTACGAGCAGATGAAGAAGGACAAAACCCACGGCAGCATGGCCGAGCATGTGAATGCCTTTGTGCGATTTCATTCCGCTTATGCCCATCTGTACATGCATGCCGCCAGTTACCGTCAGGCGATGGCGGAGGATCGCGGCGAGTTCGAGCGGGCTCTGCGGCCGAAAGGCATCGGTTACCGCTTCGTGCTAACTGCGGCGGCCTGGGAAGCGAAGCGCAGCCCCGGCCAGACGCTGACGCTGCGCCAGGAATGGCTCAACCGGAACGCCAGTTGGTGTGTCTATCCGTACCGGCTCAAGTTGTTCCTCATGGACTCCGGCGGCGAGGTTGCCTGGTCCGAGGTGAATCAGACCTTCGATTCCCGTTCCTGGCTTGGCGGCGCGGTCTTCCCTGGGCAGAGCGCCTTCCGTCTTCCCTTGGCTCTCAAGCCGGGAGACTACGACCTCCGCATCGCACTGGCGGACGAAACCGGAAAACCGCAGGTCCGCCTGGGCATCGAGGGCGCCGATCCCGTGCTGCGCTACGGGCTGGGATCGGTCGGGATTGCCAAGGCCAACGACTAATATGATCCTCACGCGTAGAGACTTTATTCGTGTGAGCTCGGTATCCGGCCTGGGAATTGTGCTATCCAACAACCTCCCCAAGGGCTTGGCGGGTACGGCAGCGCCCCTCAGCTCCAATCCTCCCATGCCGGCGCCCATTCCGCCGGGCATTCCCACTCCCAGCCGGCCCCTGCACGAGGTTGACCTCTCCGGGGTTTGGGATTTCCGACCCGAGGGCGGGTCCTGGAAAAGCATTCGCGTGCCGGGCGGCGGCTGGCTCAAGCAAGGCTTCAATTGCGAAGCGGCCCTGTATCAACGGCGAATTCAGGTGCCGCACGGTCCCCCTGGCCAGGTGGTCCGGCTCGAACTGGGCGCCGTCAACCATATCACGGGTTGTTTTCTCGGTCGAGATCAAGCCTCCCTCAAGAAGATCGGTTCGGACGTAACCGCATTTACTCCGCAGGTCTTCGACCTCACTCCCCACGTTCGACCAGGAGGGGATTTCCTCTTGCGCCTGGCCATCCGGGCTTATCAGAATGGTCGTCCCGTGGCGCCGCATTGGGCGGAGTGGTGCGAATGCATTGCTCGCGGCCTCTTCCGCAGCGCTCATCTCCGCACCTACCCAGATGTCTTCATCGATACCCTGCCCGGATTCCTGCCGCCCTCAGCCAAAAACCCCGGCTGGCCTGCGGCGGTGAGCAACTTCCTTAGGCTCAATTACAACGTGCAGCGCCAGCACATGGGGCCCTGGACGCCTTATATGATCGACGTGTGCGACGAATTGGGACTCATGCTCATCGGGGAGAGTTCCACCCGCTGGGACGGATTCGATATGGAGAACGGCCGCGGCTTCCACGAAGTCAAGTGCCTCCAGGAGCTCGTCCGCCGCGACAAGAACCATCCGTCCATCATCCGCTGGAGTTCAAAGAACGAGGCGCAATGCACCGACCCTGCCTACCATCTCGAACTATACGAAGCTATCAAGGCCGTCGATCAGACCCGGCCGATCAGCGAGGACATCTGTTATGGCGATCCCAACGCCTTCGATGTGAAGAGGGTTTTCAAGCTTCTCTGGGACAAGCCTGACTTCACTTGGATTGACCACTATTTCACCTGCAACAGCCAAGGGCGTCCCACCTTTCAAACCATCGGGCACAACGACGCCGTCATCCCGATGAGTGAACGCCCATACGGATTGGGCGAGGCGGACTGGGTGCGCTCGACCACGCCCGCCGGATTGTCTTGGTTTGCCACCACCACGGTTCTGGCTCGTCTCCAAGGCGCGTCGGATGTCCGCCCGTACGTACTGCTCTCCAGTTGGGTCTCCTCGATCCCAGGAGTCAAAACGTCCGATTTCGTCACCGAGGAAAATCGGCATCCGGTTTACGGCGAGGACAATCTCCCCGATCCTTGGAGCCACCCCGGCATTCGCCTGCTCCAAGCGGCGTGTCATCCCTTACTGGCCGCCGACGGCGAGTTTTGGAAGGCCAATCGGAAATGCGATGCCTTCGGGCATTTCCCCGTGATTGCCCCCGTCCTCCCGGCCAAGTCCAGAGCATCACGGGCGATCACGGTTTTCAACGACGAGTTCGCTGGCGAGAACCTGGAACTGGCCTGGGAACTGCGCGAAGGAAGTCCTTCGAACTGGGTGTGGGACCACGGATCGATTCCGCCTGGTCGTGCCTGACCGGGGCGGTGACCGTTTCCAGCTGCGACACGGTTGACGTCCGCGCCGATGTGAGCTCGGATTTTAAGGGGCTGGCAACTCACGAAATGGAGCTCATCGTCGTCAAGGGAAAGGGCTTAGGCCAGCTTCGGCGGATGTCCGCGCAGCGGAACCTGGGCGGCAACCCGGCGGCGGTTCGTTTTACCGTCTGTCCCCCCTGGGATGTGCCACCCGGCACCAACAGCGTGGTGAGCGCCGGTAGCTGGCATGTCAACAACGTGTTCTACCACAATATCGCGCGCGGCTCCAAATCCCCCTACAACATGTACTACGGGGGCTGCTACGACTGCGTGGATGCCGAAGCGGTTTCGCGGGACACCGAGGGGTGGAACAATTGGGGCCGGATCGGCGAATTCCCCGAACGGTGGCGCCTGGCATTGCCCGGTCCATTTCAACCAGCTCAAGCGGAGCACCTTCACGGGGGTGGCGCCGAAATACGCGACCATGGGTATTACGCTGCGTGTGGAAAATGAGACCGTGCATTATCGGGGCATTGGCGACTACGGCACCGAGATCCGGGACAACGTCATTGACCGCAGTTCTTGTTCGAACCAGACCCAACGCCTGGCGGGCAACGCCGCCATTGCCACCTTCAACCAAAACTGGATGAAAACGCCCACGAATGCGCCGCTGACCTTCGCCACCTTGTGCGAAGGCAACACCATCAGGAATAGTGCCGTGGGCTTCGATCTTAACAAGAGTTATTCGTTCGCCATCCGGGGAACGGTGTATGAAGCGTGCCCGCAGCCTGTCAACGACCATGGCTATGGGACCGCTCTTTTGTCAGGGGCTCCGGACCCCCTGAAATCGCGTATTCCAAATGATCAACGGATCTCGCCCTCCCAAGGCATTCATTAAAAAGCTCATCATGAAAGACACTGTGGCAGCCACTCTTCTCAAACCTCTCGCTGGTCTCGGTTTCATAGCGGCGGTTCTCGCTCATGCCTCCTCCTCCAGCGCGATGCCGGCACCTCCGCCTCCGAAAGCGCAAATTGTGGGCCAGGCCGGAGGACGCACGGCCTGTTACTGGGTCTATGCCGAATCAGCCGAAAAAACCCAGGCGGGGGATTTCCCCGGCAAGATCACTGATTTGTCGGCCCCGTGTGTGGTGAAAAACCTGCCGGACCGATTGGATTCCAACAACAAAGTTCGTCTGACGATCAGTCCGGTGGCGGGAGCGGTCCGGTATCACATCTTGCGCACCGAGAGGCTGCCGGCCCCGCACATGGAGATCAAAGTGAGAAAGCCCGGAACGAACGATTTGTATTACTGGGTGCAGGGGCATAACGGTTGGCGCAGTTCGGAACTGGCCGGCCCTTTTCCGGTGAAATGCGATCCGGACGATTGTGAGAACGAGTTGACCGTCAGCGCGGGCTCGCCGCTGCAGTGGAAACAGAGCTTGTGGGTCACCCAGACGCCCGCACCACCGTTTGGACGCAAGCTCCACCTGGTCGCGCTGCTCGGGCCGCATAGCGAACAAGGTCCCGCGAAATATCCTCGCGTGATCATTCACAAGTCCGACAATTTCGTGACCTGGGGGCCGGGACCCTTTGAAGCCACCCCAGCCGAGGCGAAGCCTGAGGGCCGAGGCCGGTTCTTGCTAGCTTCCACCTCCGAACTCACGGTCGAGGATTTCGGGCAAGAGCTCCAGATGGTAGTGGCGCCCAACGCCAACGAAACCTTGGAGCAGTCGTTCGAACAGCGGTTGACTACGACCCAATCCAGTCGCTATGGCGCCTTCAAGGGGATCGAACTGACTTCCGTCTTCCGGGATAAGACCTCGGCGGAGAATGATTTCTACGGCTGGTACCGTCCTCTCTCTTTGAATGTGCGGGCGGAAAGCGGTGGCATTTACAATTATCAGTGCCCGCCAGTGGACGGGGGGTGTGGCGGCTACAAAAGTACTTTCAGCGCCCTGCAAACCGAGTTGACGACAAAAACCGTGGGGCAATATGTCGTCCAGGGAGCCACCTTGAATGCCTACGGGGCGGGAGATTCTGTGGTGCAGGATTTGACCGCGAACCTCTATGGCGGCAATCGCGAGGGCGGGGACGAAGGCGGTTCTCTCCTGCGAACTTTCACTACCCGAGGTCTGCGCGAAGGCGGCGCAGTCACGCTGGCCAGAAATGCTCCGCCCGGCTCGCGTCACCTGGAGTATTCAGGCCAGATCGAAGGGGCTTCAGGCCGCATCCTCATCAACTTGTCTCGGACCCGGAGTCTCGGGAGAATCGATCATGTGGTGAACTGCGATGTCTATAGCGAGGGCACCGACTGGCGGCCGGAACACGCGGGATGGTTCATCAGCTTCGACATCGACAACGTTGGCACAAAACGCTCCTGGTGTAACATCTCGGAAGTCCTCAGTCCGACGCACGTTCGTGTGGTCATGCACACCAACTGGCGGCGGGATGCCAACCTGGGATACAGCCGATTCATCTATAATCCCGCCCGTGGGCAGACGCTCCCCAGCCTGAAGGCGGCTGGTTTGACTTACGGCGGTGCGGAAGGCGCGCCCTCGGACGCCCTCTTTACCTCACTGAAACTCGCGGACAAGGAAAAGCTCAAAGGCAAGGGCGCACTTTACACTAACCCGGCCGCCATCGGCACTCTGCCCAAAGCGCTCGAAGGCGCGGCGGCACAAGGAGGCTACCAGATGGCGCCGGGCACCCACTTTGACGACCCATGGAACGAGCGCGGCCTGCATGTCGAGCCCCTCACCACGGAATGGAAAGCAGGCGATAAACTCCTGGCCGCGATCGGCACCTGCCAAACCATGAGCATCTCCTGGGGTTGGCTCGACGGGGAACTCGGTCCCAACGACTGGGTGCAGGGCTACAACTGCGGCAGCTTCTTCCAGAATCGGCCGGCGAACGGGATCGCGTTCAACTCCTATAATATGGGCATCGGGATGAGAATCGAACTCCCCAAGGACAAGCAGGGCAACGGTGTCATCGTCAATGGCGATCCGCTCGACGGCGCTTTCATCGCCGCGCCGGATGTGCCTATCTTACGCTGCTATCACAGCCCGGACCTCCCATATCTTCAGGGTTCCAGCCAGGGGCGGGCCATGGACATTCGAACCGAGCATGGCGACGTTCCTCTCTCGGTCAGACACGACACAGTGGCCTTGGGAGGGATCCTCAAGGGCAACGATCGCACGCGGGGCAAAGCAGTCTTTTCAGGGGACGGAACGACCAAGACGTTCACCATCCGCTTCCGCCAACCATTCACGGTGGAACCCATCGTCACCCTTAGCGGCAACCAGTTCGCGCGCACCCGGGTGGCGCAGGTTTCCAAAGAAGCGGTCGAGGTGGCTTTCGAGGAAGCCCCAGCCTCCGGCCAAGACAACGTCATCATCTGGTGGATGGCACAGGAGTAGCCCGCCCGCCCGGAGAACAAAATGCCAGTGCCGTCGAATATGAACCGTCACCGAATGTCGAACCACGACCATCTCAATCACGTGAACCGACAGATATTCCTCCAGACAACCAGCGGGGCCGCGGCCAAGCCAGGGGCGGCAAGTGACAAGCTTATATTCGCCACCCGGCAGATTATGGCCCTTGTTTTGACCCTGCCGTGGTTCTTGACCGTCCCTCGGGCCGACGGCGCGGAGGTTGGCATTCCCGTCCGGTTTGAGCTTCCGAAGGCGTCTTACGTGACGCTGGTGTTGGAGGACGCCCAAGGGAGGCGCGTTCGCAATTTGATTTCCGAAACCAAGTTGCCGGCGGGTGAGAACGTCGTTTACTGGGACGGCTACGACGAGGGGGGCACCACCCGGGCCGGCGATTTTGTGCGCCGTCGCGTGGCTGAGGGCGCGTATCGTGTCCGCGGGCTGATTCACGACGGTCTTCACTTACGCTACGAGTTTAGTGTCTATGGAGGCGGCAACCCGCCGTGGCCCACACTGGAGGGCAGCGGCGCCTGGTTGGCCGACCATTCGGTCCCGTGCGACGTGCTGTTCCTGCCCAAAGGAACCGGCCCCGCGCGCAACGGAGCGCCCCAAATTCTCGTCGCATCCCGGGTCGGCGAGGCGGGCGACACGCTGCTCGTGATGGACGAGGAGGGAAACAAGATCGTCGGCGGTCCCAAGATCGACGGCTGGGCGGGAGGGAACGCGGTCGCCCGCGACTCCGGACCCAATCGCGACCCCGAGTTCTTCGCCTACACCGTCAACCTGAGCACCGCGGCAACGCCGGTCCACGGCCTTTACGCTGCGAAGAGCCCGCGGCAGCGGAGCGGCGGGGCGGCTGAAGTCGAGACGTTCGAGGCCAGGTTGATCGGCAAGTACGCGGGTGGCGTGCGAGAGGGCGTGCGCGAGGGAGCGGGATTGGCGGTTCACAACGGATTGATCGCCACCAGCGCCCCGTGGAAGAACAAGCTCTACTTCTTTGACAGCCGGAAAAGAGCCGCCCTCGGCGAGGTCAGCCTCCCCCGCCCCAAAGGGCTGCTGTTCGACCCCCAAGGCCGCCTGCTGGTCTTGACCGGTAAGGACCTGAAACGCTACGCGGTCGAAGTGGCGGGGGATGGGAAACAAGCCAGGCTTTCAGGCGAGGAAACGCTGGTCACCGGCCTGGAGGACCCGCAACGAATGAAGATCGCGCCCGACGGCAAGCTCTACATTAGCGATTGGGGGGCCAGCCATCAGATCAAGGTGTTCGACGCCGGGTATAAACTCGTTCAAACTATCGGCAAGCCCGGCGGCCCGCAGTTGGGCCAGTACGACGAGCGCCGCATGCAGTACCCGACCGGCGTTGCGGTTGACAGCCAAAACCACCTCTGGGTGGCGGAGACCGACAATCTGCCCAAGCGCGTAAGCGAGTGGTCCGCTGAGGGAGAGTTGCTGCGAGCCAAATATGGGCCTCCTCGGTATGGTGGCGGCGGAACAATCGATCCCGACAACCCCAACCGCATGTTTTACGCCGAGTTCGGAGGTATCATCGAGTTCGAGTTGGACTGGTTGCGCGGAACCGCCCGGGTGAAAGCGGTTGTGGCCCGGGAAGAGGCGCAAGGCAACGACCCAATGCCCGGCGAAAACTGGCTTCCCGAACGCCCGATCCGCGCCGGCGGCCGGACTTATCTGGTCGGCGGTTACCAGGGAGGTCTGCGCGGAAACACTTACTCGGCCATTTATTTACTGGACGAGAAAACCCAGATCGGCCGCCCCGTGGCGTACTTGGGGTCTGACCGTTGGTGGCCTTACCTGTACAAGCGGCCGGACATCCTGGAGGGCGCCCCGAACAAGGAGCACGAGCACTTTATGACCTGGAGCGACCTCAATGGAGACATGAAAGTCCAAACCAACGAGTTCCGTTACCGCGTGTTCAGCGAGCAATTTCCCGGGGAGAACGGTCGCCTGGCCCGGACGCACGGCTACCGTGATTTTGTGTTCGGCCCCGGACTCGAGGCGACCGGGAGTTGGTCCATTCGGGTACCCGCGCCGTCCATCACCTCCGACGGCGTGCTTGTATTCGACTTGGAAAAGGCCCGGTTCATGATTCCACCCACCTCTGAAATGGGGAAATCGGAAGACGGACTGCTGACGGTGCCCGCCAAAGAGGGATGGCTAATCAGCACGGCAGTCGGTTACCGCAACGGCCAGAAAATGTGGAGCTACCGCGAGTATCCTGACGACAATACCATCCCGATGGAACCGGGCCAATACATCGCGCCCACGCGGCTCCTGGGGCCGCCCTTTCAACCGCAAGGCGAGGCGGGCGAGGTCTTCGTGATGAACGGCGAGATGGGCAACTTCTACGTCCTCACCACCGACGGACTGTTCGTACAAACACTTGGGGGAGACGCCCGCCGGTTTCCGCCCATCCGGCTGGCGCTGGCCAAACGCGGGCAGATCATGGACGGTTTCACCTTCGAGCAAGAGCACTTCCATCCGACGATCACCCAGATTCCAAGCGGCGAGGTCTATATGGTCGCTGGCTTCACCTGTTCGAGCATCTATCACGTCGAAGGCTGGGACTCGGTTCGACGGCGCGACTTCGGAACGGTCTCCGTTACGCAGGAGCTTGTCCGGCGCGTTCCGGCAGCCCAAAGCGAACCGCGCCGCAATCCGGGCAGCCAAGAACTGCAGGTATCGCCTCTGGCCGCGCCGATGGAGAACCTGGCCGCGTGGAAACCCGCGTCGGTCATCGCGATTGACAGCCGGGCATCGGCGGCCGTGGCTTTCGACCAGAACTATCTCTACCTCCAATGGCAGACGGACGATCCGGACCTGATCGCAAACGCGGCCACCGACTACCGCTTCCTGTTCAAAAAGGGCGGCGGCCTCGATCTGATGCTCAATTTGCAGCCCCAAAGAGGCGACAGGCGGGCCAGGCCGTCCCCGGACAATTTGCGGCTGCTGGTGGCGCGCGCGGGAGGCCAGCTCGAATCCCCACTCCTGCTGTGGCGCCGACAGGCCCCGGATGATGTGCTCCGGCACGAACCAATCGTCGCTGACGAAACGACTCAGGGGCGAGGGATAGCGGGGTTCACCCAATGTTGTTATCTGGTGGAGCATGGTCTGGCGTTCCAAATTTCCTTGGCGTACTCGGCAATGGTGCGGTTGCAGGAGAACTTGCCGGAAGCGGCGATGTTCAGTATCGCTTTGTGCGTCCATGCCGCCGGGTTCGCGCACAACTCGCCCAGGTGTTGATGCGCTTGAGCGTAACTCGTGAGGTCGGCTAAGTGCCGGTAGTGGTCGCCGTAGTTCAGCAGCGCGTCGAGGATGGGCGCGAAAACGCCGGGCTCGTTTCGGCTGAAATGATTGCCGGCAATCAGGTCGAGCGCCGCGCGCGCTTCCGGTTCGTGGTCGTAGTGCCAGCGCGGGTTGTACCAACCGCGGCTGCCCTGGACCTGCTCCGCGGTCAGGCCGAACAGGAAGAAGTTCTCCGCACCAGCCGCTTCCGCCATTTCGATGGTCGCGCCGTCGCGTGTGCCAATGGTCAGCGCGCCGTTCATCATGAACTTCATGTTGCTCGTGCCGCTGGCCTCGTAGCCGGCCGTCGAGATTTGCTCGGACACATCGCTGGCCGGGATTAGGTATTCCGCGACCGACACACGGTAGTCCGGCACGAACACGACCTTCAGCCGGCCTTTGGTAATCGGGTCACCGTCGAGGGTGCCGGCCAGGTTGTTGATGAACTTGATGACGAGCTTGGCGAGGTGGTACGCGGGCGCGGCTTTGCCACCGAAGAAGAACGTGCGCGGCGGCGTGTCGAGGTTTGGATTGGCCCGCAGGCGATTGTAGAGCACGACGATGTGCAGCGCGTTCAACAGTTGCCGTTTGTATTCGTGGAAGCGCTTGATTTGCGTGTCGAAAATCGTGTCGGGATCAATCCCCGGCAGGTCGAGCCACCGGAGGAAGCGCGTCTTCGCGTCGCGTTTCGCTTTGCGGACCGCGGCGCAAAACGAGGTGTCGTCGGCGAGCGGTTTCAGTTTCTCCAACTGCGCCAGGTCGGTAATCCAGCTATCGCCGATGGCCTCGGTGATGACGGCCGCCAGCGACGGGTTGGCCAGCAACAGCCAGCGGCGCGGGGTGATGCCGTTGGTCTTGTTGTTGAAGCGTTCCGGGAACATGGCCGCGAAATCCGGCACGACTCGCTGCTTGAGCAACTCCGAATGCAGCGCGGCCACCCCGTTGGTGCTGTGCGAGCCGACGATGGCCAGATGCGCCATGCGGACTTGCCGGGGTGCCCCCTCCTCAATGAGGCTGACGCGCGTGACGCGGCCGGCATCGCCGGGATACCGGGCGCGGACGTTGTCGAGGAAGCGGCGATTGATTTCGCAAATGATTTCCAGGTGGCGCGGCAGCAAATCGTGAAACCACACGACCGGCCATCTCTCCAGCGCTTCCGGCAACAGCGTGTGGTTGGTGTACGCCAGCGTGCGTTGAGTGAGATTCCACGCGTCGTCCCAGCTCAGCTTTGCCTCGTCCAACAGCAGGCGCATCAACTCCGGCACGGCCAGGGTTGGATGCGTGTCGTTGAGCTGAATGGCGACCTTGTTGGCCAGCGCCGGCCAATCATTGCCGGCAGCGCGAAAACGACGGACGAGATCGGCGAGCGAACAGGCGACGAGAAAGTATTCCTGGAAAAATCGCGGACCTTTGCCTTCCGTTGTGTGATCGTCGGGATACAAAACGCGCGTGAAGGTTTCAGCGGTGAGCGTTTCGGCCAGCGCGCCAACGAAATCGCCACTGCTGAATCGGGCGAAGTCGAATGAGTTGGGCGTTTTGGCAGCCCACAGACGCAGCGTGTTGATCGTCCGGCCGCCGTAGCCGACCACGGGCCGGTTGTACGGAATGCCGATGAGAGACGACGGACGGCCTTCCACGACGCGCAGCGCGCCGCCCCGAATCTCGAAGGAACAGTACAGCTTCACTTCGACGGCTTCGTCGGGCCGCGGCACTTCCCAGGGATCGGGCGGGGCGAGCCAGTGGTCCGGCTGTTCGCTTTGCCAGCCGTCGCGGGTGCTTTGCCGGAAAATCCCGTACTCGTAGCGCAAGCCGTAGCCCATGCCGGGAATGGCCAGCGTCGCCATCGAATCGAGGAAACAGGCCGCGAGCCGGCCGAGGCCGCCGTTGCCCAGACCGGCGTCCGGTTCCTGCTCGATGATCTGGAGCGGATCGAGTTGGAGATCTTGGCAGACGTCATGCCAGGCCGGGTCAAGCAGGAGGTTAATGATATTGTTCTCCAGCGACCGCCCGAGCAGAAACTCCATCGAGAGGTAATAGACCCGCTTGACATTGCGCCGCCGGTAAGTCTCTTCGGTTTTCAGCCAGCGTTGTGAAAGCACGTTGCGCACGGAACGGGCGATCGCCTCGTACTCGTCGCGCGCCGTCGCTTTCGTGTCCGGAACGACTTGATCGAATGTCAGATGCCGCTCGTAAAACACATTGGGGTCGCCGGACAATCGGACCGGCCCGCAGTTGTAGCGTGCGAGGAGATTCTCCTTCTCAATGGGTCTGCTTTTCATCCTTGTGGTATTCATGAGTTCACGTCCTTCGTTGTGCGGTGCGCGGCTTCAATGATGGCCGCCCGAGCGCGTTCGAAGTCGTGGCGCGCCTGGTGATCGTGGGCCAGAGCCTCCTCTGCCTCAAAGAACATGAGGGCACAGGGGGCGCTACAAAGAAAGTGCGTCCGACCACCAACGCTCATCCGCGCAAACCATCCTCTGCGAACATCTTCCCCACAGACAAAACAGGAAGCCTCGGACGGCGAGTCCGAACGGATTTCCAGGGTCAGATCAACAGGGGTCGTGGTCATGGCACGGCCTCCTCAGGTTCGCGGGCGAGTGCTTGGGCTTGTTCGGGCTCACTGTCAGGGCAGGCCCTGGGCACGTGCAGTTCCAAAACTCCATCGCTAAATAAGGCGTGGATCTCGCCGTGTGCAACCGGCGGCAATGGCAACTGGCGAACAAAGGCTCCAAAGGGACGCTCCACCCGCACGGGTTTCCCGCCCTGATGCTGAGTCACCCGTTGCCCCCTCAGAAAAAGCCCCTGGGTGTCCACACGCACCTGTACCTCCTCCGGTTTGAGACCGGGCAGGTCCACTTCGAACACGTACTCCTGCCCCGTCTCGGTTACGTCCACGGCTGGAAACCAGTCGGTGTCCCCGTCCTGCTTTTGGCACGCGGGCACGGCGTTTAAGGAGGTTACGAAGAGATTCCTGTTATTGCTGATGTTCATGGTATTCATTTACGAGTGTTCGTTTGAGTTCCTCCTCCACATCACACCACTCGTCCAGGGTTATGTGGTCAGCGCCGCCCGACCCCGCGCTGTGCAAAGGCAGAAGGGTCCACCCGCCGCTCAGAGGCGATGGAGCCGAAAATAGAGGGCCGTGCCCCCTGCCCCGAGCGTGACGGTGTAATTGGTGCCCTGCGGCAATGGCAGCACATTCAGCACCGCCCACTGCGGCGGGTCAAGCCCCGGAGAGCTCTCCAGGAAGAAGTTGGTGCTTCCCGCCATGGGCCAGGAAATGACCACCTCCGTCTGGACCAGCCTGATGGACAGCCGCGGGAGCCCCGCCGCGACGACCTGGATCGTCACCGTGAAGCTCTGGGGAGGCACGCCTCCTCCCGGCGGCCGATACTCGAATGACAGCGTCGTATCGCCCGCTCGCGCGGCCAGGAACGGAAACGCGAAGGTGCCGCCACGTCCCACCCCGCCGCCCGGATCCTGGGTGTAGTCCACCGGTCCGTTGGGCAGGACCGAGTCGCCGTTGGTGCCGGCCAGCACCCAGGCGTAGCCCGTGGTCGGGTTGCCGCGCAGGTCGACCTGGATCGATTGCCCCATGATCGCGCCCACCGTGGTCCCGTTGTCGGCCTCTGTCAGCACCAGTGTGGCCGGAGGTGTCACCTGGGCCTCACCTCACCGGCGATGAGGGACATGAGCAGTCCCAGTGCAATCCGAACGGCCGGGAGGACGCGTGGAGAGGGTGTCTTCATACGAGTGATAGGAATTTGCTTTTTTGCCGCGCCGCCGGTTTTGACGCTGCGCGGGTGAAGGACCAGGCCCTTGCCGGCGTGAGAGGTTTGAGTGAGGATTGCACTATTCATTGTGTTTATGTGTTGTTTATTTCTGTTAAGGGCGCTTCGCCCAGGTTGGGGCTCCCTGACGTGAGACCCGAACCGGACGGAGAAGCTCTAAACCGAGAGCCAAGTCAGCCGTTTCATATCCCGGTTACACGGAGTCGCCGACAAAATGCTTCTTGCGATAGTAGTGATAGTCATTTTTTAATTGCATTGCGCAGTGCAGTTGTGCACCGCCGGGGAAATTTGGGTGGGGAGGTTGAGATCGGTTTTCCATAGGCCGGCTCAGAAGAAATAAGTCAGTCCCAGCAGTCCCGTAACCCCGTTAAGGCCGAGGTTTGGTTTAAAGAAATGAACGCTCTTCTCGTAAGCCCGGAATTCCTGCTCGCAGGTGTCCGGAACTCGCCCTGAGTTGATGTATTGAATCGTGCACTCGGGACAGCAGAGCATTATTGGTCCTCCCTCTTTGCGGTGGATTTGGCAAAAGCAGCGCTCCCCAATCGGGTCGCCACAAACCAAGCATTTCTGTGGGACGGCACCGCTGGATTGCGCTGCAGGTGGTGCATGGTCATTGGCTGAGTTCATAATCCCGCTTTGCGCCTGGCGCTTTCGGCAGATTTGTGCTCATGTTCCTGTGCAGGTTGATTGCGCCAGGCGAGCGCATACAGCGTGACGAGGACTGCGACTACGATGAGCAGTAGCGAGTGCATAGGGCTTATTGGAAAGTGAGTTTAGCTGACGGCTAGCAGTGAAACGGGCTCGCTCAGGGAGTTTCTTGTTTTTCCAGTGGCATTCGGATCGAGCACACGTTTGCCATCCACAAGAAACACGTACTGGTAGTAACCGTGACTCAGTTCCAAGCTGGCCATCCATCGGCCGTCGGGCTGGCGGACCATCGGGGTCGCGTTGGGCTGCCAGTTGTCAAAATCGCCGGTGAGCGAAACCTGCTCTGCCTCCGGCGCGTGGCAAAAGAAGGCCACATGATGAAGGTTCCGTTTTGCGGAGTAACGCGGCAAAGTGCCGCCGGCGTGGGATTCGGTGAACATAGTTTCAATTCTCCTTAAAAATCGAACCGGCCCGAAAAACCGTATTTTGCGATTTGCCTCGCCCGCAACGTTTCAGTAGGGTCCAGTTATGGAACCAACGAGCGAAAACCGCTTCGATGCCAATTTCGTCGCGCAAATACTGCTGGAGATTGCGCACGAGCAGTCGCTGGCAAAGCTCTTGCAGAAACTTGCCGAGCGCGTGATGGAAAGGCCCCACATCGTCTGTGCTCAGGTCTGGTTGATTGAAAAGGGTGACCTGTGCCCCACCTGCCCGCGTTGCCCCGAATGTCCCGACCAGTCCCGCTGCCTGCACTTGGCTGCGGCGAAAGCGAAATCCATTGTTGGGCCCGGGAAAGGATTTGGGCGGCTTGACCCTGAGACCGCTCGCGAGCCGCTGGGAGTGCCGCCGATTGGAAACCTGGTCATAAGCGGCCAGACGCGAGCCGTTCCGGATTTGAACAAACAGCCTGTATCTCCGCTCGATCCCGACTGGATGCGCGAAGAGGGCATCAGTGGTTATGCGATTAATCCGATCAGCTACAAAGGGGAGGCATTGGGCGCGATAGTATCAGCCACACGCGAGCCGTTTCAGGATGAACTCCGGCCATGGGGCCCTATTCTCGCTAATCACATAGGAGCGGCCATCGCCAACGCGCGCGCCTTCGAGGAAATTCAGCGCCTCAGAGCTCAACTGGAACTCCGGAATACTTACTTGCAGGAGGCCGTGGTGGAGGCCAAAGCCTTCGGCGATCTGGTTGGGCAGAGCGCGGCGTTGAAACACATCGTCAGCCAGATTGACCTGGTAGCCCCTACGGAGGCTTCGGTGCTCATCCTGGGCGAGACCGGAACGGGCAAAGAATTTCCACAGCAAGGAGGGACTTTATCAGGCGGTGATCATGGAGGCTGGCTGGCGGCTTTCCGACCAAGACGAGGGCTTCGTCGTGTCCCGGCATTTGCCGCCTGAACAGAAGCTGCTAAAGCTCGTCGAGTCCCTGTTGCAGAGACTCAGTGCCGAGGGCGCCTGGATTCCCAAGCTCCTGGCCCGGGAATTGGTGGACCCGGCTGGCAAAGCGCACAACTACGCAGCATCAGGGCTGGAGCGGGATTTTGTCCTGCTCCAGGCGGTGATGAGAGATTTGCTCGGTGCTAAAGCCAATAGCGAAGCTATCCGGCTTCATGCGCTGAGCGTGATTGGTGAATGTGTTTCTTACTCTCTGGCGGGAGAGAACCTGCATCACCCCTTGACCCAACTGGCCGTGTGTTTGCCAAATCGGGCGCGTTTGGCCCACTTTCTCACGCAGCGTTCGTTGGGGGCTCTCGAACGGGAGGGGAAGGAGCCGGAGGTTTCCAATCCATGAATTGCTCATGAAAATGCGAAGAGTTCCTATGATAGAGACTGTTAATCCAGGGCTCCGTTTGGCGAGCGTTGGATGCAAAGGGCTGACGTTGCTATGCATGGCGTTAGCGCTCGGCGGGTGTGGAAAGCCGGCGGCCAGACCACCCGAGAAGACTTTGGTGCACACAGCGGTAGTCGAGTCAATGGACAACGTCCGGCCCGATGGCGACGCCTCCTACCTGGCGCTGGTGCGAGCCGAAAAGGAAACCGACCTGAGTTTTAAGGTGGGAGGCATCGTCGAAACCATCGGCCCGGCGCCCGGCACGGACTGGGACGAGGGCACGCCGGTTAAGGCAGGCGAACTGCTGGCCGAGCTGAAGCAGGCGGATTTCACCAACGCTCTGAGATCGGCCCGCGCTCGCGCGGAACTGATGGGCAAGCAGCTCGAACGTTTCCGCAAGCTGCGCACGGCCGATGCCATTTCCCAGCAGGAACTGGATGTCACCGAGGCCGATTGGCGCACCGCCCGGGCGCAATTGGACCAGGCGGAGCAAAATCTGCGGGATTCGCGGCTGGTGGCGGCCAAAGACGGGGCGGTGCTGGCGCGCTACGTTAATGCGGGCGTCACCGTCGGGGCCGGCCAGCGGGTGCTGCGCTTTGCCGATACCAGCCTGATGTCGGTCGAGTTGGGATTGCCCGACCGGTTGGTCGGCCGGCTCACCCCGGGCAAGGAGGTGGACGTGGAAGTGTCTGGGTTGGAGGGCCTGCCCCCGTTCCGGGGCCGCGTGTCCGAGGTGGGCGTGGCGGCCAGCGCCGAGGGCCGGTTGTTCCGGGTGGTGATCAAGGTGCCCAACCCGGAGGGGCTGCTGCGCTCCGGCATGACGGCGCGCATCCGCATCGGCAATGCGCCGGCGGTGAAAGCGGGCACGGTCCGCGTGCCGCTCTCGGCCCTGGTGACCCTTCCCGCCGGCGGGCGGCAGGGAACCGATGCTCCGGCGCAACTCGGCGTCTTTGTGGTCCAGGACGGCAAGGCGGTGCAGCGCGCGGTCAAGACCGGCGATATTCTCAGCAGCTCATATTCCCTTGCAGCAGATCTCCATCGCTGCGCTCATCATCGCCTTGGGAATGCTGGTGGACGTGCCGGTGGTGGCTTCTGACGGTATCAATCGGGAACTGCACCTGGGGGAGCCGAGATTGCGCGCGGCGTGGCTTGGCCCGCTTCACCTGCGGCACCCGATGGTGTTCGGCACGCTGATCAACATCTTCGCGTTCCTGCCGTTGCTCCTGCTAACGGGCGATAAGGGTGAGTTTATGAAGAGTCTGCCGGCCGTGGTCACCCTGGCCCTGGCTGCCGCGCTGCTCGTCTCGGTCACCTTCACTCCGCTCATCAGCTACTACGTCCTGCGAGGGCAGAAAGGGTTTGATGAGGGCGGGGAGGTCCGGTCATTTTTCCTGTTCCGTTATGTGGACCAGGCGCTTGCCGCTGTCTTGCCACACTACCGCGCCGCGCTGGAAGGAGCCCTAAAGCGTCCCTGGCTGGTCCTGGGGGCGGGCTATTCGGTGCTGGCCCTGAGCTGCCTCCTGGTTCCGCTGCTGGGAAGCCAGTTTTTCCCGCCGGCCGAGCGCAACCAGTTATTGGTGGATATCGAGTCTGCCCTCAACCGACTCGCTGACCAGCATGAGGGCAACGGTGGATCAAGTGGTTGCCTTGATCAAAGGCCATGAGGAGGTCTCCAGCGCGGCGGTTTTCTCCGGCGGCACCGCCCCGCGCTTCTACTACAACGTCGAACCGAAGGAACCGGCGAACTATCTCGCGCAGATTCTCATCAACACGCGTCACCAGGACGAGGTGACAGGCTTGCTCGTCAAGCTGCGCCAGGAACTGGATCAATCGGTTCCCGGTGCGCGCTGCGTGGTCAAGCAGCTCGAACAGGGGCCGCCGGTCAAGGAACCGATTCAAATCCGCCTCAGCGGCGAGAACCTCGATAAGCTGCGGCTATTGGCCGACCAAACCGCAGCCGAACTCCGTGCCGCCGGTGGCTATCATGTGTTTGATGACTTGGGCCTCCGCATGCCCAACATTGAGATCGATATCGACCAGGACCGCGCTAATTCGCTGGGCCTGAATAACCAGCAAATCGGCCTGGTGGCCCAGGCCTCCTTTACCGGGTTGAAGCTGACCGAGCTGCGGGAGGGCGACCGGCTCATCCCGGTCCTGGCTCGTGGCCGCATTGGGGACCGCAGCGAGGCGGAGAAGATTCGAGGCCTTTATGCGCCAACCCCGGACGGGAAAGCCGTTCCCTTCGAGAGTTTCTCGACCTGCCCATTCCTAACGGTGGCCGGACCATGAACAGTTTCCTGGGCGGCTTTGAAGCGCTCTGGGAAGTCAACCTGTGGGGTCGTGTCCGCCGGATGAACGAGGCCGCGCGTGCGAACTTCATGGCCACGCAGGAGGGCCGTCGGACGGTAATGATCTCCGTAGTTAGCGGCGTCGCCAGGGCCTACTTCGAGTTGCTGGAACTGGATGACCAGCTTGCTATCGCCAGACGCCCCCGGGATTCCTACGAGCGGACTTTCAGGCTCTTTGACGATCAGCACGCCGCCGGCTTGGTTTCGAACCTGGAGTTGTCACGCGCCAAATTGGCCCTGCGCTCGGTTTCAGCCAACATCCCGGAAATCGAGCGCCAAATCGCCCTCAAGGAAAACGAGATTAACACGCTGCTAGGGCGCAACCCGGGACCGGTGCCTCGGAACGTCAACCCTCCTGGCTCAAGAGCTGCCCCTGGAGATCCCGGTGGGCCTGCCTTCCGCTCTGCTTGAGCGGAGGCCCGACATTCGGATGGCTGAGCAAAAGGTCCGTGCGGCCAACGCAGAAATCGGCGTTGCCGTAGGAGACTTTTTCCCCCGCATCGGTCTGACGGCGTTTTACGGTGGTGCCAGCACCGAACTGCATAATCTGGTATCATCGGGCGCAAACATGTGGTCAGTTGCCGCAAGCGACGCTGGACCATTGTTCACAGGAGGACGTTTGACGGGGCGCTACCGTCAGGCCAAAGCCGCCTGCGAGGAAGCGAAGCTTCAATACCAGGACACAGCTCTCGGCGCGTTCCGAGAGGTGTCCGACGCGCTCATATCCCACCGCAGATTTGACGAGGAACGCGTTGAGCAAGCTGAGGCTGTCAAGGCCGGTCGCGAGGCCGTGGCGGTGGCGACCGACCGCTACAAAGAAGGCAAGGCGAGCTACTACGAAGTTCTCGAGGCCCAACAGCAACTCTTTCCTGCCGAGAACGCCCTGTCGCAGATCGAGGCTGGCCGCCGGCTTGCGGTCGTTCAACTTTACAAAGCCCTGGGCGGTGGCTGGTCGCTGAAAGACTCCGAGTGGTCTGGAATGAGCACACGGGTATCATCCTCTCATAATGGCGGCAGTGGAGGACGGCAATGATGGTCTATGGACCTTTCAACGCTGGAAGCGATACCCCTCACCGCGCGCTGTCAGTATATGCTTGGGGGACTGAGGTTTCTCCTCCAGTTTTTGCCGCAACCAAGCGATATGGACATCCACGGTGCGCTCGGTGATGAACGGTTGTTCGCTCCAAACTTGATGGAGAATCTGCTCGCGGGTCAACACCTGGCCCCGATGGTTGATGAGCAACCGCAGTAGTTCCGCTTCCTTGGCGGCAAGGCTGATAGGCAGGCCGCCTTTGGTAAACACCATTCTATCGAAGTCCGCCGTCACGTTACCAAATTGGAAGTGGAGCACCGGAGTCAATTGTTCCTTGTGAACACGCCGCAGCAGCGCTTCCACCCGGGCCAGCAGTTCGTCTGGATCGAACGGTTTGACGAGGTAATCGTCCGCACCCGTCCGCAGCCCGTGGACGCGGTCCGGAATCTGGCCCTTGGCGGTGAGCATGAGAATCGCGCCATCGAAGCCGCGCTCGCGGATGGCATGGCAAAGGTCATAGCCGTTCAGTCCCGGCAGCATCACGTCTAGAATGAGGAGGTCGAACTTCGCCTCCATCGCCTGGCGCAGGCCGCTCTTGCCATCGGACGCGGTCTCGACTGAATGGCCTTCGGCGCGCAGCAGGTCAGACACGACCAAAGCCACGCCAGCTTCGTCTTCAACCAGGAGGATGCGGGATTTCATGTTGGCTTTGTGGTTGTGTTTGCGGGCAGCCGCACGGTGAAGGTAGCGCCTTGCCCGGGCTGGCTGCGAACAAAGACGACACCGCCATGAGCCTCGACAATTTCCTTCACCAGGCTCAAGCCCAGCCCGCTGCCGCGGATTTGTTTTTCCTGCGCCGCCGTGCCGCGCACGAAAGGTTTGAAGATTTCCCTCTGTTCGTTCTCAGGGATTCCCGGCCCGCGATCCGCCACGCGCACTTCGAGCATCGGCTCAGCTCCATTCGCGGCCGTCGCGGTAACCCCGATCCAGCCACCCGTCCCGCCGTGGCGCGCGGCGTTGGTGAGCAGGTTTTGAAACACGCGCCGCAGTGCCGCCGCATCGCCGGACACCTCCGGCAACGACGTGGGAAGGGAGAGTTCTATAGCGCAGCCAGCGATTTCCGCGTCGCGTTTGGTGGCGGCGATGGCGTCCTGCAACACTTCCGTGAGTTCGACGGGGTTCCGCGTGAGCGCAGCCTGGTTCTTTCGCGCGCCGGCGAGTTCGAGGAGTTGCTCGATCATCTCCGTGAGCTGCTCAGTGTGCTGGATGATCAGGCCGGAGTATTGCTCAAGCTGGGCGCGCTCCTGAACGACGCCGCGTTTAATGTTGTGGGCAGCGCCGCGAATGACCGTGAGCGGCGTGCGCAGCTCGTGCGAAACGTTGGCAACAAAATTCATCTGCGCCTCGGCAAGCTGCCGCGAACGCCGAGTGTGGACCACAAGCGCGACTCCCGCCGCGAGGATCAACCCGTTCACCAGCGCCGCCACAGCAAAGTTGCGTCGGCGCGACGCGGACACCACTGCTTCCAGCGCGCCGGGCCGCGGACGGGCTTTGAGGACCCACAGGTTCCACTCCGGCGCTGCGCGGCCATCGGGCCCGGCCGGAGCGTCAGGCGGACGCTGGCGCGGACTCTCCCCAGTCTTGCCCTGGCGATGAAACCTGATTGAATAGGGTCCTTCGCCGTTCTCCGCCGCATTGGGGCGCGAGGAATACAGCACCGTCGCCGGGGCTGCCACAGTCTTCACCTCCACGTCGTAGAGCGATTTGTCGCCGAAGTACGTCCGCACCAACTCCGGCAGCCAGATGTTGCGCACGTAGTCGAGATCAAGTTCGAGGACGAGCCACTCGCTGATGCCCGCTCCGCCGCCGAACACAGGGAACTCCAACAGTGCCCCGCTGGGATCTACGAACGGTCCCGCGCCGCCGGGCGTCTGGCGCTTGCGGTCGAGGTTGTCTTTCAGCGCGGCCCAGTGCGAGGGCCATTCCATGGGCACGAACTTCTCCGCCTGGAGATCAAGCGCGTGGAGTTCGAGACCATCTCGCGTGGGCACGACGATGGCGACGCGGGTGAAGAGCGGGCGCGGGCTGGCGGACTTCCATTCCCGCAGGCGCGCGACGTGCGCGGCTTCGCGGCCTTGCGTGTTGAGTTCCGAGAGACCCGGCAGAAGCGCGCGGCAGCTTTGGGCCAGTTCGGAGTCGAAGTCGCGGACGAACGACTGCGCCTGTTCGCTGAGCGCGCCGCGCAGACGGGTCACTTCCGCGCGACTGACCTCGCCCGTCCAATGGTACTGCAAGACCGTGAGAATCCCGCAGAGGACAAGGAGGAAGATGACCAACCCCCATTCGATGAAGGGTTGTTGCGAGCGGGCGTTCATGACTGGCCGGCGTTCACTGCACGGAGAATCATAGCCGGTTTCGCGCGCCGGGGTCAAGGAGCCGGCCGTTTCTTAACACTCCTTAACATGACTTTGAGCGGCGGCCTGACTTAAGGTGAGGGCATGAAAGAACTACTAACTGAACTCGTTTCCGGCCACCGAGAAAGCCGACGATTACGTGAAGCCCAGGTTTCGCCAGAGCCGGGAGTTGAACGGTGTCGCAGTCTGACGGGCAGGAATGGCCGGAGCGAGAGCAGGTGAACCTTTGGAGGCCAGTGTTATGACGAAGAACAAATTCTCGATAATAGCAGTGATGTTGGTCCTGACTTGGACATGGTCGTCGTGGGGACAATTGGAGCGCCGTCCCGGGTCCGAGGCCCAGGAAGCCCAAAGCCCGGAGCAAGGCGGTGGTGGCCCTGGTGGTCCTCCAGGCGGCGGTCCCGGCATGGGCGGTATGCCACAGCTTACGCAGGAACAGCAGGCAGCCGTCCAGGCCTTCAACAAGGCCAATGCGCCGCTGGCTCAGGCCGTCAACGAAGCGCGCAACGCCCTGAACGCAGCGATCTACACCGACAAATCCGATACGGCGGACATTAAAGCGAAGGCTGAAAAATTAGCGGCCGCGGAACTGGCACTCGCCCAGGCGCGAGCGGAAGGCTTCGCCAAGCTCCAGGCATCGCCAAATAAGCTAAACCTGCCTACGCAGCAAATCGTCATGTTGCTCGGAGGTTCGGGCAGGAGATTTGGTGGTCCGGGCGGTTTCGGCGGGGGTCCGGGTGGGTTCGGCGACCCGCCCCCAGGTCCGCCACCCGATGGGGCATTCGGTGGACCGCCCCCCGACGACGGAGGTGGTCCGCCTGACATGCCGCCCGGCGGCGGTGGCCCCGGCGGTCCTGGCGGCGGCCCCGGCGGTCCTGGCGGCGGTTCCCGCTCGGCGGCCAAGTTGAGCGGCGCATTCACCGTGGACGGCACCACGCAAACAGTTGCGGACAAGACTTTTTCTTCGGACGGCACCGATGTGTCCGGCGTTTATGTGCTCAATGGCGGCAATCTGGTCTTGTCCAACGTGACCGTCACGACAACCGGCAACACCTCGTCACAGGAGAACAGCAGTTTCCTTGGCCAGAACGCCGGCGTGCTCGTGACCAAAAACAGCCGCATTGCTATTTACGGCGGCAGCATCAGCACCACCGGCGGGGGCGCCAATGGCCTGTTCGCTTACGGTGCTGGCGCGTTCGCTTCGATGAATGGCGGTTCCATAACCGCAACGGGAGAAGGCGGCCATGGCGTGATGGCCAGCGGCGGCGGCTCGCTCGCCATCACGAACGTCGACATGACCACTGAGCGCATTCACGGCGGCGTGGTCGCCACGGACCGTGGCGGCGGGACGATTTGGGTTTCCGGCGGCAGAATCACCTCCCATGGCCAGGACTCGCCGGGCATTTATTCCACCGGCGACATCCGGGCAGAAAACGCCACTTTCATTGCGACTGGTTCCGAGGGCGCCGTGATTGAAGGCCGTAATTCGATTGCTCTGAAGAATTGCGAAATGTCCGGCGCATTGAAATGCGGTGTGATGGTTTACCAAAGTTTTTCCGGCGACGCCGAAGGCCAGGAAGGAGCTTTTAGCATGGACGGCGGCTCACTTTCCGCTGCGCAAGGACCGCTGTTCTTTGTTAACAACACGCGAGGCATGATTCATCTGAAGGACGTGAAGCTGTCCGCCGCCTCCGGCGTGCTGGTCAACGCCGCCGCGTCGCGCTGGGGCCGCACCGGTTCCAACGGCGGCCACGTCGAATTGACGGGCGATAACCAGAAGCTGGCGGGCGATATTACCGTGGACAAGGTCAGTTCCGCTAAAGTGGATTTGAAGAATCATTCCGTGCTCACCGGCGCAGTGCGCAATGCCGCGCTCGCCCTGGACGCCACCAGCGAATGGAAAGTCACGGCCGATTCCACGCTTACTAGCCTGGCGGACGCGGACTGCGTTTCCGGCGATAGCATTACCAACATCCATGGCAACGGCAACACCGTCCGTTACAAAGCGGATCTGGCCGCGAATCAATGGCTCGGCGGAAAAACCTGGAAACTGGCTGACGGCGGCACGCTTTCGCCGGAATGAAAGGCCATCGCCCAATACCGGGCAGGTAACGCTCACTGGCGAATCGAGGCACTTTTGGAGGTCATTATGATCACGAACCATGCAGTCTCATTTGCGGCGATGATTTTGGCTTTGACCTGGACCTGGCCCTCTGGGGGCCAGCCGGTGGATGGTCCGGGGGGTCGCAGTCCAGAGGCACAGCAAACTCAAGGTCCAGGAGCGCGCGGCGGCCCTCCTGGCGGTGGTCAGGGTATGCCGGGCATGCCTGGCATGCCGCAGTTAACGCAGGAGCAGCAAGCCGCAATTCGCGCCATGAACCAGGCCAACGCTCCGCTGGACCAGGCGGTCACGGAAGCCCGAAACGCCCTGAATGCAGCCATCTACACCGAGAAATCCGACGCGGGGGACGTTAAGGCGAAAGCTGAAAAACTAGCCGCCGCTGAATTGGCTCGAGCCCTGGCGCGTGCCGAGGCGTTCGCCAAACTCCAAGCCTCGCCGAACAAGCTCAGCCTCCCGACTCCGGCGCTCATGATGGTTATGAATATGGGCGGCCGAGGCGGACCAGGCGGGTTTGGCGGCCCCGGTTTTCCCCGCGGCGGACCCGGCGCTCCGGGCGGTCCGGGCAACGGCCCCGGGGGTCCGGACGGCAACCGCCCGCCAGCCGTCGAGGGCGGCTTTGAAACGTCGTTTGTCAGCCCGATATTCGGCGACAACATGGTTCTCCAGCGCGGAAAACCCAACACCATTTGGGGGTGGGCCAAGCCAGGGGAGGAAATCCGCGTCAGAATCGCGGAGAACACGGTAAAGAC
Source organism: uncultured bacterium (assembly GCA_963749495.1). Taxonomy (GTDB): domain Bacteria; phylum Verrucomicrobiota; class Verrucomicrobiia; order Limisphaerales; family UBA8199; genus CAVQND01. The sequence continues at coordinate 46,975 of CAVVMW010000027.1, read as the reverse complement.
GGTGACTAAGGACGATGGTCGTTGGTCAGTTGTGATCCAGCCTCCCGCGCCGGGTGGTCCATACACTGTTATCATCGACGGGCCCCAACACGTCGAATTCCACGAAGTGCTGGTGGGAGATGTGTGGTTGTGCGGCGGGCAGTCCAACATGGAGATGGGGCTGGGCAAGGCCCGAAACGGGAGCGAGGAAGTCAAAGCGGCGGACCAGCCGAGAATCCGATTGTTCGTCGTGAAGCAGCAGACTGCTCGCAAGCCAGCGGCGATTCCGCAAGGCTCATGGAAGATGTGCTCACCACAAAATGTGGGCGAGGGATGGAGCGGCTTCTCAGCGGTGGCTTACTTCTTTGGGCGCCGTTTGCAGCAAGAGGTTGATGTCCCTATCGGGCTGGTGGAAGATTGCGGTGGAGGCACGCCGGCGGAAGCATGGACGAGGGCCGAGACGCTCCGATCGCTCGGGATTAGTGACACTGGAAGCGGGCCGAACACGCCCGCCGTTCTCTACAACGGCATGATTGCTCCCGTCGCGCCCTTGGCCATCAGCGGCGCGATCTGGTACCAGGGCGAATCTAACACCGAACGTGCTGCCGAATATCGCAAGCTTTTGGCCGCCATGATTGCCGACTGGCGGAGAGCTTTCGGCCAAGGAGATCTTCCGTTCTATATCGTAAGCCTCGCGCCTCACAAGCAACACAAGGACGCCCCCGGCGATGATTCATGGGCGGAGCTGCGCGCAGCGCAGGATTTCGTCGCGAACACGGTGACGAACTCGGGATTGGCGGTGGCCATCGATGTCGGCGACGCGAGGGACGTCCATCCAAAAGACAAAAAGGAAGTGGGCGAGCGCCTCGCGCTGGTGGCCCTCGCCAGGCATTACGGCAAGAACATCCCCTATTCCGGTCCGCGCTTTGCTTCCGTGGAGAAGGTCCCCGGGGCGCTGAAAATCTCCTTCACTCACACGGACGGTGGTCTGGTCGTTAACGGCGACAAGCTGGAAGAATTCTCTGTTTGCGGCGAAGACCGCAAATGGCATTGGGCTGATGCCAGGATTGTAGGCGAGACCGTGGTGGTATCGTCATCCGAAGTGCCCAACCCAGTCGCCGCGCGCTACGCCTGGCAAGCCAACCCCAAAGCGACGCTCTTCAACGGCGCTGGTTTGCCCGCCATTCCATTCCGGACCGATGACGGCGGCGGCACGGAGGGGACAAGTACTGTAACTGCTAAAGGAAGGACCATTGATGCAGCCACCACCTTCGAAGGCACTGCAACCCATTACACACGCCGCGGGAATGACAAATTCAGCGTCGGCTACTATGTCAGAGACGGCGCTATCATTGAAGAATACTCCCTGCTGGTTGATAAAGACGGGCCCGTATCCAATCTCGACCTCGATATCGTAGCCAAAGGTGAAGGGTTTGACACGGTGATCGCAACCGGAAAGGGGACCGATCTCACCCTGACCGGTACTATATCCGCCTCTGATAACGGCGACGGCAAGAACGCCTCTGACTTTTCAGGACTCGGCGTCCAGATCGTCGCCTCCGATCACGCCAAGGTGAAGGTGCATTCCATGAAGATCGACACCAAGGGCTTCCTGCGCGCGGCATTGATCTCCGATAACTACGCCCAGATCCTCGTTGAGGATTCAACCATCACAACCATGGGAGCCAACCCCCTGACCCAAGCCTGGAAAGGATATGTCAACAGCGCGAATCAGAATATCATGCTCTCGCCCCCATGGGTGCTGGGCATCCAGGGCGGGGTACGTGCGGCCAACATGATAGGCAACAAGTCCACCCTGACGGTCATAAACTCAACAGTTACTTCCGGCGCCTGGGCGGTCCTGTCCACGGATGAGGGCACCAGTCCTGTGATGAATGTGGTGGACACCACACTGCAGATCCTGCCGGCCTCTCAAAGGCGGCATGAGCTCCGGCAAGTACTCCTACAGCAGTAAATACGGCTCAGGCTACGGCACCTATCTCACAGGCAACGCTCAGCAGAACTTTTACGGCGCGACCTTCAACGGCTTGACCTATGCTGGAATCTATACCGGCGGCGAGGGTACTTATAAGTCCTCCAACGGAAGGATTGACCTCAAAGATGCCGAGGGCAAGGTCATCGAGACTGTTACCGGAAAAGGCAAGCCGACCACCATCAATTCTGTCTTCGGCTTCATGTCGCACGGCCAAGGTACCGTCAATGTCCTGGACGGAACGGTGGTCAACAGCGAGGAGGCTATATTCCTGGCTAAGGCGGGCGGTGTGAGCTTTGTGGTCGACAGCGCGGTGCTGAGTTCCGCATCCGGCACCATACTACAGATGATCGACAATGACGACCGCACGGTTGGCGGAAGCAGGGATGGATTCAAGACCGAGTTTAATGAAGCACCGGGCTGGCCCTCTGAAAGCGGCAATGTCACCAAAGCCGGTTCCTCGCCCCGTGGACAGCAGGGCGGAATGCCTGGTGAACAGGCAGGTGGAGCTCCCCGTGGTCCTGATGGTCCTGGTGGCGGCGGTCCTGATGGTCCTCCCGGTGGTCCTGGTGGTCCTGGTGGTCCTCCTGGTGGTGCCGGCGGCCCCGGCGGTCCCGGCGGCCCCGGCGGCAGCAGCGTTGTTAAACTGGCACTGTTAAACGGCAACTATAAAGGCAACGTATTCAACGGCTCCGGCTACTATACTCAGAGCGGAAAGGCGCTAGAGGTCTCCATCCGAAAGGGAGCAACGCTTAACGGGGGGATTTCTTTGACAGAAACCAGGCATGTCGATGAAACCGGGAAGCAGAATACCCGTTTCACAATTAACGAGTACTACTGTCTCGGGCATGTGGCAAACAGGAACTACAGAAACGGCAGTAGCACCATTTCCGTCAGCCTTAAAGACGGCGGCGTATGGAAGGTCATCGGAGAAAGCTTAATCAGCAAACTCGTTGTTGACAATGGTACCATTGAGGGAGCCAACGGAGCTAAGGTAGTTATGAAGATTGACGGGAAGGAAGAACCAATTAAGCAGGGTGAGACCTATAGCGGGAATATTGTTATTGCGCTGGCTGAATAAGCGTCGGCACGGACGGGAAATAGCGAATATGAAAACCAACTCTAATATGTTTTTCCGGGTGCTGGCGCGCTGTCAATGGCTCGGAGTTGGCTTCACCACCCGCACTCCTGTTCTCCAGACAGTCGTTGAGCATCGGCTTGGGGACCTTCGGGGTGAAAAAACGCTGGTGCTGACTGAGCTTCCTCACCGCCTCGACCAGGGCGTTTCCTGGGTCGGCCTTCAGGATGAATCCTCGCGCCCCTGCCATCAGAAGCGCCCGCGCCAACCGTTCAGAATCGTGCATCCTCACGCGAACCAGCACCTCGGCCGCGGGGAGCGCGCGTCGAATGCGGCGGGTCGCCTCCGGTCCATTCAAGTCGGGCATGCGGAAGTCCAGTACGACAACGTCCGGCTGAACCTCCTTCGCCTTTGCAATCGCCCCCTGCCCGCCGGTAGCCTCCCCGCAGATTTCCCAACCCGATTGCTCCTCCAGGATCGAACGGAGCGCTTGCCGGACTACTTCGTGGTGATCGGCAACCAGAATTCGCAGGGTGCTCATGAAAGTGCAGTTGTGTTCCCACTCAACGGGGATGTACGGTTGGCGTTTGTGTATTGAAAATCCCGCTTTTCCAGCGGGCTGAGTATGTAGGGAAGCGCGCCCTCATGCGACTGGCCGAGAGTAGCGCCAGCTGGCTCTGTGGATGCGCCAAATGCCCTGTAGGGGCCGAGCGTTGCACGCGAGGGAATGCGCGCGCTTCCCAAAAGGCTGACGCGATATGAGCCAGCTTCTTGCGCAGTCCCTTTAGGACCCATGTCCTCTGGCCAAGGGCAAGCCAGGGAACCTTGACCGGGCGAGACGCGGCCAAGGCAAAACCTCGCCGCAGGCCGACCGGAGGAGCAGCAAAGCTATAGTCCGTTTCCTGGCGGAGAAGAAATCGCTTCGCTGCCGGCGCAGGTTCACTCTGAAAAACGATCCTCATGGCGTTATCAGTTGCTCTGCTGCCTTTGTGCATAATCAGACATGGATTCCTCCAGCGAACGACGGCGCACCTGTTCCTTGGCGTATCCCACGAGTGCGTTCTCCACGTCCTCGAAGGAAGCCAACGCGGTTTTCTCGTAACTCGCCAGCGCCTGCTCCTGCCGCGCGTCTTGGACCTTGACGTTGGCGCGGATGCGACCGGCATCGAAAATTATGAGGACGTTACCCATTTTTCCAAACCCAACAAGGAAGCAGCCATGCCCAATTGTTCATACCACCGCCGCAGGGTTGTCTTTGGTTCTTCTTAGTTGCCCACTGGCTTCAGCATCCTCTGCTGAGAGAATCTGTTGTGCAATGGGCTCGACCTTCGAGGAGTTGGGTACGAACGGGCGTGCAGCCAGGTCACGGTCCATTCCTGCGGAGGCCAGAATCCTAAACGCCACCCGCTCAGTAGCCAGAATTTTGTACGCAATCTCTTCCTTCTTGCGGCCGCTCCAGTGATCCTCCCCATTCTTCAGCCAATCGGCTACCTTCAGCCAATCGGCGATCAACCTCTCGGTCGGACCGCTATGCACCGGATCCGCTCCAGCCGGGCTCTGTTCTCTGATCCGAAGGAGCAGCCGCGTTTTCTGATGCTGCAACTCGCCCGGGGTCATCAGGGTTTCATGGTAAATGGCCTCAGACTGGAAATGATCCTGCAAGGGCGGTGTGTCGGCGGCAGGGGTTGCCAAGGCTGCCGCCACTGAGGCGAGCAGCGCCAGTATTAGCGCCTTTGAGTCCGCCGGAGCGGGCAAGATGCGGGTTGCCATAGAAGTATCATTTCATCGAACCGACGCGTTGGATCTGTTGACATCGGTCAGTTCTTATCAGTACTTCCGGCAAACCGCGAGTCGTGGACATTCAATCGCGGTTTATTTTCCCAGCCCCCTCACATCTGCGGCAAAAAGCACGCCCCGCGGTTTCTGTTCGCCCCGATTGCGGCCAACTGATAGCTGTTGATTCGGCTTTGGCCCCTGCCTGCTTCCGTTCGTAATCCTCCAGCGCCGGGATTTTCACCTTCGCTCGTTTCGCATAGGCCCGGTGCACCGCCATGAAATCATCCCGCGGCTGCCCGTGAACGAGTTCGCCCGCGCGCCCGCCATCGAGGCCCTGCAGCCGACTCGGCCGAGACGATGTCCTGAGAAAAAGCGGTTGTGCGGTTCTTGGCTGGTGGCCATGCTTGGGCCATGAACGCTTTGCTTCTGCCTCGCCTGTATTCTCGCTGCCAATGGACGCTGCTGAGCGCTTGGGTTAGCGGGCTCCTGCTCGCGGGCGGGGCTGCGGCGGGCCAAGTGGCCGACCGGGAAATCGTTTTCGACCAGGGGTTGCTCCGCTGGAAGGACACGCGGGAGGAGGTTGCGCTGTTTGGCGTGAATTACTATGCGCCCTTTCACTGGAATTACGCCGACCTCAAGGCCATCGGCGCGGACCACGAGCAGACCATCCGCACCGACCTGGCGCACTTAAAACGGCTGCGTTTGGACCTGCTGCGCTTGCATGTCTTTGACCGGGAGATCAGCGACCGGCAGGGTAACCTATTGGACAACGATCACCTGCGCTTGCTCGACTACCTCATCGCCCAGGCCAGGGGCCGCGGCATTTACCTGGTGCTCACCCCCATCGCCTGGTGGGGTGTGCCGGGGCGAAGCGACGGGTTTTCCGATGCCTACTCGATGCCCCGGATGACCACTGACCCGGCCGCCTGGGCTGCGCAGGGCCGGTATCTCGAGCAGTTCCTGCGGCACACGAACCGATATACCGGGCTGACTTACGCGGACGAACCGGCCATCGCCGCCATCGAACTCATCAATGAGCCGCAGTACCCCCCCGACATTACGGACGCCACGATAACGGATTACATCAATACTCTGGCACGGCGCGTCCGAGGCGCCGGATGCGGTAAACCGGTCTTCTACAATGGGTGGGGCGGGCACCTCGCGGCGGTGAGCCGAGCCACCATCGAGGGCTGCACTTTTGGCTGGTATCCCTCGGGCCTGGTGGCTGGGCACGCCCTGCGCCGTAACTTCCTGCCCGTGGTGGCGGACTACCCTGAGATGCGTTCGCCGGCTCTGGCGGGGAAGGCCATAGGCGTGTACGAGTTCGATGCCGCCGATGTTCCGGGCAGCTACATGTATGCCGCCATGGCCCGGGCCTTCCGTTGCGGCGGGGTTCAGTTCGCGGCGCAGTTCCAATACGACCCGCTCCCCCTGGCCCCGTTCAACAAGGGCTGGCAGACGCATTATCTGAACCTCGTCTATGCGCCCGGCAAGACGCTCAGTTTCATGGTCGCGGCCGAGGCCTTCCACCGGTTGCCGCGCCTGGGAGAGCAGCGCCGCTATCCTGCCAACAACGTGTTCGGGGTGCTTCGCCCCGGCTTGCCGCCGGAATTCCGGGTGAGCTATGAGGAGGACCTCAGCGAGTATGTTTCGGAGATGGCCTTTCTCTACTCGAACACCACCCGCACCAGCCCGCCTGTTCGCGAGAAGCTTGAACGCATTGCGGGGCGCGGCTCCTCTCCCATTGTTCGCTACGGAGGCACCGGCGCCTATTTCCTGGACCGTGTGGCACCAGGATGCTGGGTGATGCAGGTTTACCCGGATGCGGTTTGGGTCAATGACCCGTTCGGGCCGGACAGCTTTGAGCGGGAGGTGTCCCGGGTCTATTGGCGCTCCTGGCCCATGCGCATTTCCCTGCCGGACCTGGGGCCGGACTTTACGGCAGCCTTTCACAACACCCGCATGACCGCTCGGGCCAACCAGGGGGAAATCACGGCGAGCCCCGGCGTCTGGATTCTGACCCGGCCCGGGGTCAAGGCCGGCGTTCCTCCCAATTATGACTTCGAGTTCATAGCGCCACCGGAGCGCCCAGAGCTCAACCCTGCGGTGTGGCATGACCCGGTGCCAGGTTGGGTGTCTGGCCGGGACCTGCCCATCCACCTAACAGTAGCGGCGCCGGGCACGCCCGAAATCCGCCTGGAGCATCGGACCCAACCCGACACTCCTTGGCAAGGCCTGCCGTTGCGTTCGGACAGGGCTTAATTGAGCGAGGAGCTTCGTCCTTGGGAGGATTGGTTGAGCGCGTGCAAAGGCTTGCGCCTGCGCGTGCGGGCCGGGGAACCAGGAACCAGTGCCGTGGAGGTGGTCCTCCTGGAGGAGGATGGCGCGCCGTGGGGATGCAATGTGCCTCTGAGGGGCTCCTGGCAGGACGTGACTGTGCCTTGGGACAGATTCCGTTACTTTTCGCATTGGCAAGCACCCCGGGAACGGGGCGAGCCAGGAGACCGGTTCCAGGCCGGCAAGCTGCAGGCCATCAACTTCTGCTTTGGCGCCTGGCTCTTTCCGGCGCACGCCGCCGAAAGGCACGCCGTGGAAATCGAAGGCGCCTGGCTGGAATGAAACATTGAACCCCATGAACACGCTCCCGCTCAGGCGGCGATTCTTTGCCATCTCGATCTGCGCCTTTGCCACTGCCACGCCTATCCTCCAGGCCCAAACCAACAACCCGGTCACCGTCATCGAACTCACCCTGGACCAGCCGGTACTGCGTGGCGAGCAAGTCGGCTCGGCCTCCAATCCATGAAAACACAACGATTCCGTGAAAGGACCATAATCCGGCCCGGCTGGCTTTGCGTGCTGCTGGCCAGTCTTGCCCTGGGGAATGCCGCGAGCGCCGGAGAGCCGGTGTATCCGGTCAAAGTGAGTGAGAGCGGGAGGTATTTCACCGACCAAAACGGCGAGCCCCTCTTTTGGCTGGGCACAACCCAGTGGCAACTGGTCCGGGACTACACACTGTCGGAGGCCAGGGAGATTCTGGAAAGGACGAGGGGAAAGGGTTTTGTCTTCGCGCAAGTCATGCTGGTGGGCGTCGGCGATGGTACCAGGACCAACGTCTATGGGGAGAAGCCCTGGACGGATAACAACCCGCTCACGCCCAACGAGGCCTATTTCACGAACGTTGATACGGTCCTTGGCATCGCCCGGGAGAAGGGCGTGGTCACCTCCCTGACGATGTATCACCAGACCAATCGGAAGTATCTCACGGTCGAAAATGCCCGTGCGTGGGCAAGATGGGTCGCCCGGCGCTATAAGGATATGCCCAATCTCGTCTGGTGCCTGGTGCCCGAGGCCAGGCAGGAGTTTGTTCCCGTCTTGCGTGAATTGGCGGCGGGCCTGCGCGAAGGAGACAGCGGTTGCCACCTGGTGACTGTTGAACCGGACCCGGCTCCCTTTTCCTCCAGTTTTCTGCAGGGCGAGAAATGGCTGGATTTCAACTGCATCCAGACTTGGAAATGGGTCGAACTCATCTATCCGATGGTGACCAAGGATTATAATCTCGAGCCGGCCAAACCCGTTCTGATGGCAGAAGGCGCCTACGAACAGGGTTCTGAATACGGATTCGAAGTCACACCGCTGTGGGTTCGCCGCCGGGCCTATTACTCGTACCTGGCCGGAGGCCACCACACTTATGGGCACAACGACAGTTGGCGGGTGCTGCCCACCTGGCGGCAAGCGCTGGACGCTCCCGGCGCCACTCAATTGGGCATCCTCAAGCGGGTATTCATGGCCCGAAGGGAATGGTGGAGGCTGGTGCCTGACCAAAGCATTCTGGCCAGCGGGGGCACCACCAATGGGCAGGTATTGAACCTGGCCGCTCGTCATGCAGACGGCCAGTGGCTGATGGTGTACCTGGGTGGCAGGGCGCCCTTTTCCGTCAACTTGAACAAGCTCACGGCGGCGAAGTTGGCGGAAGCCTCTTGGATTGATCCGAGGACCGCCCAATCGGTGAAGATGGGTCGTTTTTCAGCCGCCGGGCAGAAGTCCTTTTCCACTCCGGCCGGATGGGAGGATGCGTTGCTCATGGTGGAACCGCCGCCGCGTTGAGATCTGTGGGTTGAAGATAAGCCTTGTTTCCAAGAGTCCCGCGGCCCCCGCTGCCATTCGTCAGCCATGAGCTGATGGCCGCGATAAGTGGGATGCACACTGTCCCAGATCCAATAGTCGGCCGGCGCCCTTTCGCGGCCTCGTCGAAGACCCTCTGGAAATGCACCAGCGCTGCGCCGTGCTTTCGCGCCAGCCGGGCGACGATCTCCTGGGACGAAGTGGTCGCGCATTTTGGTTACGCTATCACCGCGCTGGACCCACAACGGGCGGTTCAATGGCTGGCGACGATTGCCGACCCTGAGAGGGGGCACGGCTGGCTCGAACCGGCTTTGGCCCGCTGGCACGCGGCGGACCCTGCTGGTGCGCAGGCCTGGCCGGAGCAAGACTCCCGGCCCGGCCCATGAACTGACCAAACCTATGGTTCGCCGCTCCTGGGTCCAGTCCGCGTAAACCTGTCAGAGTTTGATCTTGTTGTTGGCCACAATGGCCTTCCAAGCGGCGGGCATTTCAACTCTGTCTTCCGGGAGAAGCCCGCGCTTGCCGTTGTAAGTTTCGCAAGCCGACCCGAAACCCGCCACGAGGTCGTTATCCGCCAGTGGAATGGGGTGCGCCGGACCCTTGGCTGACCATTGACTGGCATGAGGACAAGCTGTCGTTTTAGAGAATGACCTTCTGATAAAATATCAGAAGTTCAATTGATCGTGGACCTGGAGCCCTGAAATGCGGCCTGGGAGTTTCATCCCTCAAGCCCCTAGACACCGGGCGGCCCGGGCGAAACCACGAGTAGCCAATGACCGGCGAGGAATGGGCTCTTTCCATAAGGCCCGCCTAATCCGGACTGAACGTCCAGGCCTTCTTCTCAGCCTTCCTGAGTCCTTCGAGTTGGCGCGTCCGGCAGGACTTGAACCTGCAACCTTCTGATCCGAAGTCAGAAGCTCTATCCAATTGAGCTACGGACGCGCTCAAAATCCATTGGTTTTGACGATCTTGCGGGGGTTGAATCCCGGCTGCCGTATCCAGCGGCATCCTGGAATACGGCCAGGATGGGGACCAAACGGCGACTAAACTCATGGTCCAAGTTGCCGGCGAACTGCGGAACCCGTCTCCCGGAATGACGAGTGATCGCTCTGGAGGGGCGCAGGGACAAACCGCAACCGTCTGATACGGGATCAGAAGGTCGCCGGCCACTCAGTGTTGAGGCGCCACAAACCACGAGAGAAGATTACCCGGACGTTTGCGCCGGGTCAAACAATTCGGAGGGTTGGCTATTCAAGGGCGTGACGTGGGCGGCGCCTTTGCGTGGGTGTGCGCCGGCAAAGCTGGGCCATCATCTTCCCGGCCCTTCGGGGCTGGAGAGAGCGGCGCTCCGCTCCGGGACCGTGAAGTTGGGGCCAGTGCCGGTCTGCGCGCCTGCGCTCGCGAGCTTTCCGGCAGGTTGGCCTGACAGGCCGGCGGCCACATTGAGGAAGATTTTCCCGTCGTGTTCGCGCGTGGGGTGGGTCTTGAGCGCTAGACAGGCCGGCTTGCGTTGCGGCGAGCCGTCCGTGAAATCGAAGCGCCCGTTGTGCTTGGGGCACTCGATGAGCGTGCCTTTGACCATGCCCTCGGCCAGATGGGCGCTGCCATGGGTGCAGAGGCCGTCGGTCGCGTAGAGAGCGCCCTGGGCGGTGCGATAGATGGCGTAGGTCTTTTGTTCGTGATCGAAGCGGATGACGTCTTCCTGCTCCAGAAAGGCGCTGGCGCACACCTCCAGCCAGCCTTTGACGGCACGTCCTTTGGCAGTGAAGACGGGGGCCGGGGCCGGCGCGCCGGCTCGAACAGGCGGGGCGGGGAGCCTGCGTTCGACGAAGTAGGCGGGATCCTTGACCTGGCGCAAGACCGCAGGGAGGAGCTCCCGCCAGGCCTCGAGGAGGCCTCGGTAAGGAGGGGGCATGTCGGCCTTGACCCACTGGTGGAGGCGCGGGAGGTTGTGATACGGGACCAGGGGGAACATGTGGTGCTCCACGTGATAGTTCATGTTCCAGTAGAGAAAGCGGTTCAGCCGATTCAGGTACACCGTCCGGCAGTTGAGCCGGTGGTCGAGCACGTTCTCGGCCAGGCCGGCGTGCTGGGTGTAACCATAAATGGGCATCAGCCAGGAGCCGTAGAGAGTGGGCAGCCCGACGAACATCAGCGGCAGCACCGTGCCGGTGTGGACCGCCAGGCCAATGACCCCCGCATAGATGAGGAGGCAGATGCGGGCGCGAAGATAAACGGCTCCATACTCGGATTCCGGGATGAAGGCCTTTTCCTCGGCCGTGAGCCGCCCCGTGCAATGGAGCAGGACGTGGCGAAAATAGGCGGGGATGACCGTGAGGCCGAAGAAATTGAGAATCAGCTTGGCGAGGTTGGGCGGGCGCGGGGCGGCGATTTCAGGGTCGCGCCCGACGATGATCGTGTCGCTATGGTGGCGGGTGTGGCTCCAGCGCCAGACGGTGGATTCGCGCATCACCATGAAGGAAGCGATTTCGTAAAGCAGGTTGTTCATCCAATCGGTCTTGAAGGCGGTGCCGTGACCGGACTCATGCCAGCGGGAATCGGAGGTGCTGGCGTAAAGGGCGCCGTAAATCACGAACGGAATGACCGCCCAGCCGCTGCCCGCCTGCCAAAGCCGGTAAGCGGCCCAGGCGCAACCCATCAGCAGGGCGAACCAGAGCAGGGTGTCGCGGAGGGCAGGAGCGTCCCTGCGTTGGAGCAGCGCGCGCATTTCTTCTTTGGGCACCGGCGAGACATACCATGTGGCCTCGGCCAGGCCCCGCGCAATGGCCAGGGTGGTGTCTTGGCCAACAAGGCTGTAATCATTGAGGCGGATCGCTTGGGCGGCGTGCATACGAAAAAGCAGATCATTTCTTGCGCCGCGCCACTCCCGCCTTGACGGCGGCGCGCTCCACGGCGCGGGCCACGCGCTGGACGACCTCTCGATTGAACACGCTGGGCACGATGTATTCGGGGCTCAGCTCGCGCGGGCCGATGCAACCCGCGATGGCGTGCGCTGCCGCCTGCTTCATCTGCTCCGTAATCTGCCGCGCCCGCACGTTCAACGCGCCGCGAAAGATGCCGGGGAACGCCAGCACATTGTTGATTTGGTTCGGATAATCGCTGCGGCCTGTCGCCACAATGTGGGCCACGCGCGCGGCCTCCTCGGGCATGATTTCGGGTGTTGGGTTGGCCAGGGCGAAGACGATCGGTTTTGACGCCATGCGTTTCAGGTCCTTGGCGTGCAGCCGGCCCGGACCGGAGACGCCGATGAACACGTTGGCGTCGCGGAGCGCGGCGTCCAGCGGGCCGCGCAGCTTGCGCGGGTTGGTGTGCTGCGCCAGCCAGGCCTTGCTCGGGTTCAGTCCCGGCAGCCGGTGTTCGCCCAGGATGCCTTGCCGGTCGCACACGACGAGGTCCCGCGCGCCGCCGCGAAGCAGGATTTGGGTGACTGCCGTGCCGGCGGCGCCCGCCCCGCAGACGACAATCCGGAGCCGCTCCAGCTTTTGCTTGGTGAGCCGCAGCGCGTTGAGCAAGGCCGCCAGCACCACGACCGCCGTGCCGTGCTGGTCATCGTGGAAGACAGGAATGTTGAGCAGTTCCTGGAGCCGCCGCTCGATCTCGAAGCAGCGCGGGGCCGAGATGTCCTCCAGGTTGATGCCGCCGAAGCCGACGGACATATGCTGGACGGCAGCCACAATCTCGTCCGGTTCCTTGGTCCGCAGGCAAATCGGGTAGGCGTCAATCCCGGCGAATTCCTTGAACAGCATCGCCTTGCCTTCCATCACCGGCATGGCGGCTTCCGGCCCGATGTCACCCAGACCCAGGACAGCAGTGCCATCGCTGACGACGGCGACCGAATTGCCTTTGATGGTGAGTTGCCAGGCCTTTCGCGGGTCGGCGGCGATGGCCTCGCACACGCGCGCCACGCCCGGCGTGTAAGCCATCGAGAGCGTGTCGCGCGTGGTCAGGGGCACCTTGTTCTGAATGGAAATCTTCCCGCCCAGGTGCAACAGGAAGACACGGTCCGACACGTTGACCACTTTGATGCCATGGAGGCGGCGGACTGCACCGACGACCTCCTCCTGGTGGGCCACATCGCGGGCGCGCACGGTGATGTCGCGCGTCATGACTTTGGCATCGGGCGTGACGATGTCCACCGCGCCCAGGTCGCCGCCATGTTTGCCAATCGCGCCCACGATGCGGGCGAACGCGCCGATCCGGTTCGGATAGGCCAGCCGCATCGTGAAACCGTAGCTGACCGAAGGTGCTGGTTGAATGGGCTTCATGAATTGATCGGAACAAACTTAAGCCCTGGGATTGCGTGACGCAAGCCGGCGGCGCCGAAAAAAAGCAGGAAAACGAACCTGCGGAGGCAACGGTTCTCAACGCCTTCACACACATTACGCCCCGAAATCCCCTACAAGTCAGGCGTGTTAATGCCGCACACGCTGGAATGAAGAAAACCTCCAAGATTGCGGCCCGGAACCAGATCGGGCCAAGAGTGCAGCAGACGCACCTACGCTGCTCGCCCGCCGCCTCCGAGGAGGACCTCGCGGGCCGGCTGGCAGCCCAGGGCATCGACATTGACCGCAGCGCCATTTCCCGGATCGAGAACCGGACGCGCTACCTGATGGATTACGCGATCTCCGCCATCGCCCCCAGCCTGAGCGTGACTGTGGGCCGGTTGTTCGGTGAAACAGAGGACCGACGCTAGGCGCCTCGACAATCCGACTAGCCGAGCCAAACGCCTTGTCCGACTGGACCGGAACCTGCGCCCGCAGCGCGGCCTCTGGTTCGCTCTCCTTTGGATTGCCGGTTGCCGAGCTGGTCCACTCGGCTTCGATTTCCGGTCGGCCAATGCCGTCACCACTACGAAAATAAATGCTCGAACATTGCGCCCCGGTGCTCTAAAACGACAGGTGCGATATGGCGACGAACAACAATGCTCACCAGTTCCGCTGGGGACCCATCAATGAATTGCGAAACACGAAGGTTGCCCACCAGGAAAGCCCGCTCACGAACCCGGGCGACGCCAAATCCGCTCTCCTCACCTGGATCGATGGGTTCAATCGTCTGTGGCGAGCCAACCGGACCCGTTAACCAGCTGGAACTGTGCCGTATGAACCCCACACATCACGTCGCCCGCCTCCGGAGCGCCGCCGTCCATGACTGGCGCCGTCTCGGCAGATGGGACTTCCTCGCCAGTCGGAACCCACCGCAACTATCCCAAGAAATCGCCAAAATCACTGCCTTTTAGAGACTATGATAACTCAAGTTTCCTTACGAAACGTAAGATTGTTCGCCGATGACCTTAGGACGTTCCGGCTCACGCCTCTCACCGTCTTTTGCGGGAGCAACAGCTCCGGCAAATCAACAATTCTGAAGATTTTTCCTTTGTTGCGCCAGAGTCAGGGCATCCGGGAAAGCGCGGAGGAGGAAAGCGGCAAGCTCCGTTTCAAGGGCACCCAGGTTGACCTCGGAAATTATTACACGCTCGTTTCCAACAATGACACCTCCCGTCGTATGCATGTCGGAATCCGTGTCGGCAACCAAGTCAACGCGCATTTGCTGGCCTTTCTTCGGTTCGTCAAAGAAAAGAGAACAGCCCAGTTCGCCCCAGGCGGCTTGCCCGACAAACTCGTCAACTACGAACTCGAATGCTCATTCGAGTTTTTCGCAGAATCTCCCTCCCCACCCAATGCGCCGTCTGCGAAGACCGATAAACTCACCGGCGGCGGCCTGCTCAAAGCAGAATTCGCGATGATAGCAAATGGAGAGGTTTTGTTGGCGTGGTCTGTGGAAAGCCTCGAGAGGGTAAGGGATAAGCTTCCCATTGTAAACCCGTTCACAGAGGAAGGCTCGCAGCGCATGTACAAATTCCGCTTCCCCACACCCTTCTTCGAGAGTATGGGCATGGCCGAAAAGATCCTCCCGCAGGAGTCGGAGCGACCGGAGGAGACCACACTAACACGTCCTGCTTCGCGGGGAGTTCCCCCCGCGTCGCCTCAAGCTGCCGAGTTCAGTCGGCTAGTACAGCGAGAGATTTGCCAAAGCGTTGAGCAATTCTTTGAGCGGCCTCCTCAGCGGAAATGCGGTTGCCACCGCCTGTGGTTTGCTGCGGCCCTCGGACCGAAGGTTTTCCACTGGAAACAAACCTGACCGTGTAAAACTTGCCGTGCCGTGAAACAACGGTGACTTTGTTCTTCATGGCTCTGTTAGACGATTTTGTTGCGCATTTTGCACCGACCTGCAATCCGATACTCCATATTCGCACAGTTCCGCAAGCAAACAAATCAGGATCGGGGCCTTTTTTTTCTCGGGGTTCAACCGGCCACCCCCAATTCTGCTCAAAATGAGGGGCGCTTTTACTCCGGCCGCCCTCGACTGCACACTCGGAACAGCATGAATTAAGCCATCCGCGGGCCAGATCCAAATCAGCCTTCATGTGCGCCTGCTCCGGCCCAGCTCCTGCCGGACGGGCTCCCCTTTCCGGCCGCCGCCCCGGACGAGACCTCCACGGTTTTCGCCGCCGCCCCAATGGCTTAATGCCTCGCGCGGTGTGGCCTCGGGCGTCCGTTTTGCGCCCGGGCGGGCCTTGGGGGCCGAGGAGGATGAGCGGCAAACCAAGCACCCGTCGCGGTGGCGTCCAGTAAATGGACGAAACGCAACAGCCGGAATGTCAGCAAGGTACTGGCCGAAACGGTCAAGAGTGGGCTGCTTTTCAGAGTCGTGAACATCCGGCCAGCGTGGGCCACTGCGGCCCCAGGCCGCGAGGGGGAGACCGTCGCTTCGCCCCTCTCCAAGCGAGCGGGTTTATTTGAACCGAACCCGGAACGGGTGATGTTGAAACTCTCAGCAATGGCTGAGCGTTGCGCGCCGGTTGGCCGCAGAAAGGCAGTTCCAGCCCGGGTGCTACTGTCCCGGAGTATCTTCCTTGTTCTATAGGTGGTGGGTTGGGCGGGACTCGAACCCGCGACCAACGGCTTAAAAGGCCGCTGCTCTACCGACTGAGCTACCAACCCGAACCCTTGAAAAATCGGGTCCAAATTCACTTCTGGCGTTTTTGGCTGTTGACAGCGTGTATTCTTTTTATATTCTTTTCAGCGCATGAAACGCCTTAAAACGCCGACGAACGGGGCTAAACCCCGCCAAAAGGCCCAACCATTCAACCAAGTCTATAATGACAAGGGCCTGCGCGAGCGTGGTTTATGGCTTCGCAAAGGCCAATTTTACGCCCAGCTCGACGCGAACAACGGCAGACAATACAAGTACCTGCTGCAGGACGCAAGAACAGTTCCTCAAGCCGTTACGGAGATGAAGGCGTTGAAAAAGCTTCAGCATGAGGGGAAGCTCGTCCCGCCGTCCTTCACCAAAAAAGAATACATAAAAGAATACACGAACAACAGTCATACGATTCATGACGCCATTGTCGAATACCGGACCCATCGCGCCGAACTCAAAGAGTTCGACGAAAAGACGGACGCTCGACAAGACTGCGGGCTGAACAAGTTTGATGAAAAGTTCGGGTATTTGCCGTTGTCGCGATTGGACGACAGCCTGACAAAGGACTACGCCAAGTGGCGCCAAACCGAAGACGGGGGGCAGGTGTCCGGGCGGACCGTCGACCTGGATATCAGCGCCATCCATCACGTCGTCGATAGGTGCGTCGAGTTGCGCTGGCTGGAAAAGTCTCCTCTCGGCAAGTGGAAGAAGCTGGACAAAGGCCCAATGAAAAAAGTGCGGCTTCTGGAGCCGGAAGACCTGCAGACCTGTTGCAAGGCTGCCTTCATCCCCGACGCCCAGCTGGAGGTCTATGGTCAGGAATATCGCGACTACCTCCGCAAAGCTGAGCAAGCGTTTTCGGATTACATCTACCTGCTGGCCTACTCCGGCGGGCGGGAGAAGGAGTCAATTCAACAGCGCTGGTCCAATGTGAAGTGGGGCCGAAGAGTGCTGCATTTCCCGGGCGAGCGGGCAAAGAAGGGCGCTGGCCGACCAGCCCCAGATCGCGATGTGGATTTCAACAAGAAGCTGGAGGCACACCTGAAGGCCATGCACGAGCGAAGAAACCAAAACTCGGACTGGATGTTTCCGAGTGAAACCGGCGACGGGCCGAGGACGAGTTTCAGAAAGCAGTTGAACCGGGTGCGCAAGGTGACCGGTATGACGGATCTCGGGTTCCACCACTTCCGCCATTATTTCATCTCCCACTGCGTGATGGCGCAGCCGTGGATTGATTACATGACGATTGCCAATTGGGTTGGGCATCGTGACAAAGGCGTCTTGATTTGCCGTGTGTATGGACACTTGCGCCCGGGCCACACCGCGGAGATGGCCAAGCACTTGGACGAGGCCTTTTAGTCGGCTTCAAAGTTTCCCGCCTCCGCCAGGGCCCAAAACCGATCAATCTCCTTCTGGGTGATGTAAAGAGTGTTGTCTATTCGACAACACACTACTCGCGGTGGTTCTCCATTGGGGCCCGGCTTCCTCCATTTCCATCCGGTGGTCCTGGACTTACCAATCAGGTTTAGCCACAAGATGTACTCCATGCCCCCGGCCAACCTCCTCGGTTCAAGGCCAGTATTGAGCTGCGCAGACATACTGACCCATTATAGGTTTTACAATCCAAGAAATCGCGCTTTGGAGGCACGACCCTTTCTGAAACGTGCGCGCCCGCGGGCCAAAAGGGGACTGAGCGCTGGTTGAGGTTCAGGGAGTTTAAGGGACCACAACAACAACGCACAACATTCTGAAACGCCTCCATTTGATACCTATAATGTAGAAGGCGGCGAACGGCATTGAGAAATACGGCGCCAAACAGAAAGCGGACGAACGGCAACCCGTGCAATCCATCGAAGTACCTCGAGTGTTCAGCAAAGCCGGCGTTGACCCCTTTGACGAGGTTGAAGTGGGAGGAACGCACGGCGGAGATCACCGACGAGAAGAATGAGGTCATCTTCCGCCAAACTGGAGTGCTGGTCCCGGAATTCTGGTCGCCTCTGGCCACGAAAGCTGGTCGTTTCCGAAGTACTTTTACGGCGAGCAGGGCACGAGCGAGCGTGAAAACAGCGTTCGCCAGCTGGTTCACCGGGTGTGCCGCACCATCGCCGACTGGGGAGTCGAAGACGGTTATTTCAGCAAGGAGGACGGAGAGATCTTTTACGCCGAGCTGGTCTGGCTCTGCCTCAACCAGTACGCCGCTTTCAATTCGCCGGTGTGGTTCAACGTGGGGCTCCACCACGTTTACGGCATCGGGAGCAATTCCACGCGCGGCAACTGGCGTTACAACCCCAAGACGCAGACGGCCGAGCGCGCCTCCACGCAGTATGAGTATCCGCAATGCAGCGCCTGCTTCATCCAGGCCGTGAAAGACGACATGGAATTGATCATGGACCTGGCCAAGAGCGAAGCGATGCTCTTCAAGTTCGGCTCCGGGACGGGAACCGACTTGACGCCTTTGCGGTCGAGCCGGGAGAAGCTTTCCGGTGGCGGCCGCCCCAGTGGCCCGCTTTCGTTCCTGCAGGTTTACGACCGGGTTGCGGCCATCGTGAAGTCGGGAGGCAAGACCCGGCGGGCGGCCAAGATGAACACGCTCCGCGACTGGCACGGCGACATCGAGGAGTTCATCGAAGCCAAAACACTGGAAGAGAAAAAGGCCCGGGCCTTGATCGAGCAGGGCTATGACGGGTCGTTCAACGGCGAGGCTTACGGGAGCGTGAAGTTCCAGAACGAGAATCTGTCCGTGCGCGTGAGCGACGAATTCATGGAGGCGGCGGTCTGCGGCAAGGAGTGGTGGACCCGGGCCGTTACGACAGGGAAGCCGTTGGAAAAGAAGGATGCCGCTAAACTGCTCCTCAAGATTGCCGAAGGCACGTGGACTTGCGGCGACCCCGGGTTGCAGTACGACAGCACCATTCAGAAGTGGCACACGTGCAAGGGCACCGGGCCGATTCATTCCACCAACCCCTGCTCCGAATACGTCTTTCTCAACAACACCGCCTGCAATCTCGCCTCGCTGAACCTGATGAAATTCAAGGGCGAGAATGGGGCGCTCGACGTGGAACGATTCAAAGCCGCCGTCCGCCTGTTCATTGTCGCGCAGGATATCCTGGTGGACAATTCGAGCTATCCCATCAGGGAAATCGCCGAAAACTCCCACGTCTTCCGTGCTCTGGGCTTGGGTTACGCCAACCTCGGCTCGCTGATTATGAGTTACGGGCTGGCCTATGACTCGGACGAGGCCCGCGCGCTGACCGGGGCCATCACGGCCGTCATGACCGGCGAGGCGTACAAGCAATCCGCACTCATCGCCCAACAGATCGGTCCCTTCAAAGGCTACAAGGACGCGCGATGTGTGAATGTGGAAAAGCCGCAGGCCAGCGACAATGTGGCCTCGATGCTCGGCGTCATCGAACTGCACCGCGCGGCACTGAGTGACATCCGCACCCCAGAGAAGTTCAACTACCTCCGGCAAGCCGCTGAACAGTGCTGGAATGAAGCGCTTGATCTGGGAAAAAAGCATGGCTACCGCAACGCGCAGGTGACCGTGCTGGCGCCGACCGGCACCACCTCCTTTCTGATGGACAGCGATACCACCGGCATCGAGCCGGATATTGCGCTCGTCAAATACAAGCTTCTTGCCGGGGGCGGGATGCTCAAGATCGTCAACCGGACGGTGCCGGAAGCGCTTCGCAACCTTGGCTACGCCTCGGAACAGATCGATCAAATCAGCACCCATATTGAAAAACACGACACCATCGAGGACGTTGTGCTGAGTAAAGAGGACGAAGCTGTCAAGCAGGGTCTGGCCCGGGAGGGCGATACTGCCTCGAGCGGGCTCAAGCCGGACCACTTGCCGGTGTTCGATTGCGCCTTCAAACCCGCGCGGGGCAGCCGGAGCCTGCACTATCTGGCCCACCTGAAAATCATGGGGGCCGCGCAGCCGTTCCTTTCGGGCGCCATCTCGAAAACCGTGAACGTGCCCAACGCCTCCACGATCGAGGAAATCCGGAACATTTACGTGGAAGCCTGGAAGATGGGCCTCAAGTGCGTGGCCATCTGCCGGGATGGCTCCAAGCGTTCGCAGCCGCTCAACACCAAGAGTCAGGACCGAGGGGGCGAGGCAAAGATCCTCCAGAGCCGACTCGATGAGCTTAGGCGAGAGGCGGAGCAGCTCCGCAAACAGGTGGGGCAGCCGGTGCGCCGGCGCATGCCGGAGACAAGGGCCTCCTTCACCCACAAATTCAGTATCGCCGGCCACGAGGGTTACTTCACTGTCGGCCTGTTCGAGGACGGCCAGCCGGGCGAACTCTTCATCACCATGGCCAAGGAAGGCTCAACCATCGGCGGCCTGATGGACACCATCGCCACCCTGGTCAGCCTCTCGCTGCAGTACGGAGTGCCGCTGCAGGATCTCGTGCGGAAATTCGCGCACCAACGCTTCGAACCGTCTGGCTACACTGCGAACCCACAGATCCGCATGGCGAAGTCGATTGTCAATTACATCTTCCGTTGGCTGGGCATTACCTTCATCTCCGGCGACGAAGGAGTGGACCCGGAGGCCGTCCCCTTGAACCGCTCCAAACACGCCGCTCAGCGCGCGACGACGGCGACAGCCGAACCGGCCTTACTTGCCGTCGGCACCGCCGCCCCGACCAAGAACAACGGCCATGAAACAGAGGCGGATATTGGGGGCGTCCGGGAACTAAACGCTGCGATGGCCCACTTCCAATCCGACGCGCCGCCCTGTCAGAACTGCGGCACCATTCTGGTGCGTAGTGGGGCGTGTTACCGATGCCCAGGTTGCGGTGAGAGTTCGGGGTGTGGCTAGCTGTGGCTAGCTGCTCTTACAGGCCTTACGACTGGCTTTACGATTTGCAGGCGCCTCTTTGCTCCCCGGCGACGTTTCCCGAGCCAGCAAACGCACGCACATCACACCATGGAAAGCCCTGATCAGCTTCACGAACTTTTCCAGATGCAGAAAGCGCTCAACGAACGCGTCGGTCTGCATACTGCGAGCATGAGCGAGGAGGAGAAGATCAAATGGATCTTGAACTATTCCCGCGCGGTGATCCAGCAAGTCGCCGAACTCACCGACAGCGTTCCCTGGAAATGGTGGGCCAATTACCAGACGTTTGAGGTGCAGAATGCCCGCGTGGAGGTCGTGGACCTGTTTCACTTTGTGATCAGCCTCGCGCAAGTGCTCGGCATGGGCGCCGATGACGTATTCGAGGCTTGCGTTAAGAAGAACGCGGTCAACTTCAGGCGCCACGAGAACGGCTATGTCGTGAAGGACGATCGCGATTCCCGGCACATTTGAGAGACAAAACCGCCACCGCCGGAACTATAGTGGGGAAACGGCCCAACCGTGGCAGGGTGCGACGGCGGTGCCGGGATAGAAAAGCAAAACGCCATGTCTCCCGCTGTTGCTCAATCGCCGGTTGCGACCGGAACCAGCCTCATCAACGCCGCGTGCCGAAGGTACCGTGAAGCCGTCGAGAAATTCAAGCGGGTGGAGGCTGAGTGGCAAATGCTCCCCACGCAGGAAGCGGTCACGCTGATTTCCGAAATCCAGGCCGACCTCCGCGAAACCCGTCAACTGCTCGACCGAGGCGCCTCCCACATACCGGACATGAGCGGTCCGGAGCTGGAGGACGTAATCGGCAAGAGCACCCGCGATCAGATCGCCGAATGCCGGCGGAACGCTTGCGACTTGGGTGATCGCGTGGATGATCTGCTGACCGCCAGCGACGATTTGATTCAGACCTGCCTCGCTCACCAGGAGGCTTACGAACGATATCAGACCGCCAAGGCGCTTGCCATCGTCCTGGCAGGCGCATTCCTGACGGTCGGGGTGGCACTTTACTTGCTGTTGCGCTGACCACGAAAGAGGTCCCCCGGGGTTTAACAGCGGATGAGAACTCCGTCACAAAAGTTTTTTGATGACGACGCAAGCGCAGCGCCACATTATCTCGGAAATCACGGGCGAAATAGTCAAGCTGCGGGGTGTGAAGAGGGCCGTTGTTGATGATGATAATGGATATGGCAGTTTCAATGTCTTCGTCGAACTGCATAACCGTTTCCGGAGAGACTGCGCCAGCAGGCGCATCGAGTTTGAAATTCCGCTGCATGGGCTGATGGCCCGAATGACCGGAATCATCAAGCGTCATGGCGGGAGGCTGGAATGGCACGAACCACCCAGGCGCCAGTACCTCGAGGCCGCTGCATGGCAAGAAGCTCTTCGATGGCTACGACGCCGACAGCTACAAGATCAGCGTCTATGTTCCCCAACCTGCGGACCAAAGTCGAAGCGCTGCAGGACCCGCAGATGGCTTTCGCGTAGCTCAAATGCGCTAAACCGCTCTGGAAAAATAGGCCGGAAAGTTGCCGCCTGAGCTACGCGGCCCAGGAAACCGGGCATCAAACGAAGTTCCGGCCCGCAAATCTCGAGAAACGGCGAAAACCCTTGCAATCTTGCATTCGTATCGGATTGTAAAACCGCGAAACGAATTTCCAAAGATGATCCCCGTCGCCAGTTACAGCATCCCCGGATTCGGCGAGGTTGATGTCGTTCAACAGAACGACGCCGGGAATCGCATTTGGGACCTGTTTGCGACTTCCGGGGAATGGCTCAACGAAGGGCACCCGTTTCGGTATAAACCACGGCGCGTGCAGGTGGAAGCTTTTCTGGCAGAAAGACTGAAGGAGGCGCTGGCGCGGATTCGAAAGGAATGCAAAAGGCTGAGGATCACGCAAGAGGACCTGGACGAAGTGGTCCATGAAGCGGCCCAGGAGGACAACACGCGGCTGAATCAAACGTCCGATGCGAGGCGGCAGGAGCGCCTGATCACGTCGGCCGAGCAGCACGCGGCCAGTGTCAATAACGGAGGGCGTGCCAGCCAACTTGCTTACCTGCTTAAGGTCTATGGGGAGGCTGGGGTTCTGGGGGCCTTGCGAGACCGCCGGAAAGAGAATGCCTGAGGAGACAATCCGGTTTTGGCAGGAGCAGGACGGTTAAGTTCTCGGTCACGGCGGGGCGCTGGACGGAGGTTCAAACCTCCACTACGTCGTCCGGTTGGTCGAGCGGGAGATGGAGGCTTAAGCTGAGATCCGTTGGGTAGTGCGGTCATGGCGCCGATAGCCAGGAACGCTTCGGCAGCAACCAGCCAATTGATGAACGCCTTTCATCCGGCGAGCCCCGCTGGCCGCTTCGGGCGCACGGTCGGCCGCCGCCTCTCCAAACCGCGCCAAACGAAAGGGGAGGGGGTGCGAAAGCCAGGAGGGTGCCGCCTGGAACCGCACAACCCGCTGTCGGATAAATGCTTACGAAAGATGAGAACCCGTGGATGGTCGCAGGACCCTCAGGCAAAAGTCTCAGGCAATTGCGCCGGGATCCAGGTGGGCGCACGCGTCCCGTGAGGGTGACGGGGCTGCAGGGCGGAAGGCCGTTGCGCTAGTTAGGGGGCAACCGGACCTGACGGGTGACGATAAGTTGCACTCAACCAGACGCCCTGCCCCAGGCCTCCGCCCGGATGGGGGAGGGAAGAATAGAGCGGTCGGTGCCCGGCCCTCCGTTGGCACATCGCCGGCACAGCATCTCGTCTGGAGACTGCGCAACACCTCCTCGCCCTGCCGAGGGCTCGCCGTGGCGGGGCGCACCTGCAAAAGCAGCCCACGCCCGGCGAACAGGGGTCCGGAGTCCTTGGGAAATCCTGACGCTTTCGCTTGCGGCGCACTTGGACGAATACACGTGCGGTATGCTCCCACGCACTCTCCTGCGGTTTCGCAAACCTGGCCCTGCAGGGTGCAGAAATTCATCCACTCCCAACACAAATCGCAGACCGCGGTTTGAATTCGCTCGGTTCGCCGGCGCGAGTATCCTGGCGCCGATGAGCAGCAGGTCCCAGATTTCGGCCAACCCGTGGATTGCCAAGATTCAGCAGCTTTTCACCCGCGACCTGGCATGGGTGTGGCGCGTCTCACTCCAGGTTCGCGTGATGCCTGGCTACCGCCTCGAGGCGGTTCCGGGCGTGCATCTTCTGGCAGATGCTCTTGACGTGTGTGCGCACGGTTTCCACGCCGATGTCCAGTTGGTCCGCGATTTCCTTGTAGATATACCCCGTCGAGAGCAATTCCAGGACCTGGCGTTCGCGGGGGGACAAGGGCGATTTCTGGTCGGCCACGACGCCCGCCGAGTGGAAATGCCGCACGACTTGGCGCGCGATATGGCTGGACATCGGAGCCCCGCCCGCATGGACATCACGCACGGCCTCGAGCAACTGCTGCGGCGGACTGGACTTGAGCAAATAGCCGCTGGCCCCGGCTTTCAAGGCCCGAAAAATACGCTCGCTATCTTCATAAACGGTCACCATCACGATTTGCAGCCCAGGCATGAGCCGCTTGAGCCGCGCCACGCATTCGATGCCGGACATGCCCGGCAACTTGATGTCCATGAGCACGACGTCGGGACAGCGGGCCGGAAGTTGCTGCAGGGCTTCCTCGGCGGAGGCAAACGCACCCACACAGCGAATGTCCGGGGCGCTGTTGAGGATTTGGGTCAGTTGCTCGCGCAAGCCCCTATCATCTTCCACCAACACGACTGTCTTATTCATAACCCGGACAAATGATGTGGCCGCGCATGAGTCAATCGCCAACGTCGGAATGGACGGAAGCCTTCTTCGAGTGCGCCAGCAACCCCGCCGCCAGGCGCAGCTCGACCGTGGTTCCGCGGCCCGCCTCGCTGTGGACGGCGCAGGAGCCGCCCAGCTCGGCCAAGCGCCGTTTCATATTGGCCAAGCCATGCCCAACCGGCGCGCTGTCCCCGGAAAAGCCGCAGCCATTGTCTTGGATGGAGACGGTCAGCTCGCGCTCCGCCCAAACCACCCGCACGGCAATCTCGGAGGCCTGAGCGTGTTTGATGATGTTGTGGACGGCTTCCTTCACGGCGAACGTCATGTGGTGGCGGGTGTGGCTCGAAACCTGGACACCGGCCGGTAGCTCACACAGATGGAGCCGGCAGGGTAGTTGGGTCTGCTGGCACAATTGATTGACCATTTGGCAAAGATAGCTGCCCAGGGCCTCCAAATTGTCGTTTTCGGGATTGACGGTCCAAACGGTTTCGTAAAGGGCAGAAACCAGGTCGCGGGACATGCGGGAAATGGTGTCAAAGGCCGCGCGCGCTTTTTCCGGGAGCTGGGGATCGTTCTGCGACATGCCGCTCAGGAGCGAAATCTGGGTGATGCGGGCGCCCAGGTCATCGTGAATATCCTGGGCGATGCGCAGTCGCTCCTGCTCGAGTGCGCGTTCCTGGCGCAGGCGCAGGATTCCGGCCCGCACCCGGCGTCTGGTAAGGTATCGGCCCGTAGCGGCTGATAATCCCACCAGCAGAAGGGCGATTGCCCCCCAGAACCAAGCCGTTCTCCAAAAAGGCGGCGGCACCCGCACCCCCAAGGATACTTGCGTGCCTGTGGGCTGGCCCATCGTGGTCAGTTCCGCCAGGCAAAACCGAAAATTGCCTTCCGGGAGCTTGCTGTACATGGCGCCCCAGTCCGTCGCCATGCCCATTGAGTAAACCTCGTTCCATTCTAACAACAATTGCTCGCCGGGCGAGACTCGCGGCGCAGCACCTTTCGGACTGTCCCAATCCGCGTGACCGAACGGATCTTCGTCCACGATCGCCAGCGCCTTGGTTGCAGGATTACGCCCAATTTCGACCACTTTCGCCATGCTCGGCCGCGTCCCGTTGCGCACCCAAGCTGGCCCAACCTCTCCATCGGACCCCTCTGGAGGCCTTTGCCCAACCGGCGACCTCAGCACCACGGGTACTCGCCGCCCCGGAAAGTATCGAGACCACCAACCCATCCACCACGTAAATGCCGACTGTCCCCGCCGGGCCCCCAGAGGAAATTGAGACTTGGAACCGGGCCGCCCCAGGCGGCACCACCAGGGTTTCTCGCCGATGATTGAGCGTAGCGCTCGCCAGTTCACCATTCCAACCCGGGCTCTCGCCGCTTACGTTCCAAGTCTTGCGAGCGATTTGCTCCCCCGCCTCGTCCAGAAAACGGATCGCCAGAAACATTTGCCCCCAGCTTTCGTGCCACTGGTGGTCGTATCCCTCCAACTTGTAGCGCAACCGGGTCGGGACGCGGTTTGACTTATCGGCCGCTCCGTAACCAAAGACGACATTTTCAGGAAAGGACGGCAGGCGCACGGTTTCACCGGGGCGCAATGGGAGGGCTTTGCCGCCCACCGCCACGGATCGGATTTCGAGCCGGGCTTGGCTCGGGCTGGCCGGTGCCGCGTCAGCGTCGGCGGATTCCATGACCAAAGCCAAACCCACCGAGGCGGCGATCGTGAGAAATCGGATCACGCGCCAGTGTTGGCTCTTTTGGTGGAGAATGGCAACTCAGCGGGTGGTTTCTGGCCATCCCCGTATTCGGGGATAGCGCCCCGGCCGAAACATGCCCATTCTGTTTCGAACGCTCGGTCGATTAGGGTCCCAGCGCGGACCTTTTGCGACATGACGGGTGCTATGCAAAACGTGAAAACTGGCATGAAACGATTCACCAACACGCTCCTGACACTCATTGCCACCGCTTTTCTGGCCGCGGCGGCCCCAAACCCGGACCTTTACCCCGTTGGTGATTTCGGCGCCAAGGGCGATGGCCAGACCGACGACACCGCTGCTTTCCAAAAGGCCCTGGACGCCGCCAGCGAGGCTGGAGGCGGGGTGGTTTATGCGCCTCGCGGCAACTACTTCTTCGCGGGCCGCCTCAATGTCCCGGCCGCGGTCACGCTACGGGGCGTTTGGGAATCGGTGCCGTCGCACGTCGGCATACGAAACCGAGGCGCGGCCAAACCGACCGATGATGGAACGACTTTCCTGGTCACGGAAAACCAGGACAAGGAGGAAGGCCAGGCGTTCATTACGCTGCACGACAACAGCACGCTCAAAGGCGTCGTGCTCTATTACCCGAACCAGAACCCGGCCGACGAACCCAAGCCTTATCCCTATGCCATCGCGATGCGCGGGAAGAACCCGGCGGTGCTGGCCGTCGAGATGCTCAACCCGTACAACGGGATCGACGCCGCCCACAACGAGCGGCACCTCGTGCGCGACGTCTCGGGGCAGCCCCTCCGCCGCGGCATCTACGTGGATGACATCTACGACATTGGCCGGATCGAGAACGTCCATTTCAATCCCTGGTGGAGCATGCAGCCGAAGCTGTTCAAATGGCAACAGGAGCACGGGGAAGCCTTCATCTTCGCCCGAAGCGATTGGCAGTACGTGTTTAACACGTTCTGTTTTGGCTACAACATCGGTTATAAGTTCACGCAGACCCGCGCCGGCGTCTGCAACGGCAACTTTCTGGGCATCGGCGCTGATGACTGCTTCACCGCGGTCGTGGTCGAGAACTCGGCGCCCTTCGGTTTGCTCATCTCGAACGGTGAATTCGTCTCCTTCCACGGCCCCGACCCCACCATGGTCGCTGTCAGCACCAACCACAGTGGCGCGGTGCGGTTTGTGAATTGCGCCTTTTGGGGGCCTTGCAACCAGATCGCCAAAATTGGCGGACGCGGCACCGTCGGTTTCAGCGATTGCACGTTCGTGCAATGGGACCAAAAGAAGGAAGGCCGCCACGCGATCCAAGCCCAAAGCGGCAAAATCCTGGTGCGCGGCTGCGAGTTCCGGGAGGACAAACCGCAGCTCGAGTTGGGTGAAGGGGTGCGGCAAGCGGCCGTGTCGGACAACATCTTCAGTGGCAAACCGCGCGTGACCAACCACACCAAAATCGCAGTAACGCTGGGCAACAGTGCTAGTGAGCCGTGAGCCGACAGCATAAAAAGCTTATGAAGAGAGTATTGATCTTGTCGTTGTTCTTCGCATGCATCATCGGGGCGGGGCGAGCCGAACCGGCAGGCTTCCTCCGGGCTCAGGAGGGGCGGATCGTTGATGCCCAGGGACGGGAGGTCATCTTGCGCGGGATGGGACTCGGGGGCTGGATGCTGCAAGAAGGCTACATGCTCGGCATCAACCGAGAAGGCACCCAGCATTCGATCAAGGCGCGGATCACCGACTTGGTCGGGAAGGAGGATTGCGAGAAGTTCTACCAGCTCTGGCGGCAAAACCACATGGGCCGCGCGGACGTCGATCTGCTGGCCAAGTCAGGCTTCAACAGCATCCGCGTGCCGATGCACTATAATCTGTTCACGCTGCCCATTGAAGAAGAGCCCGTCAAAGGCGTCAACACCTGGCTCGAAACGGGCTTTGCGATGCTCGACAACCTGCTTGGCTGGTGCAAGGCGAATCAGATGCACTTGATTCTAGACCTGCACGCGGCTCCCGGCGGGCAAGGCAAGGACGCCAACATTTCGGATTACGATCCCGCCAAACCGTCGCTTTGGGAGAGTGGCTTGAACCGGCAAAAGACCATCGCGCTTTGGCGCAAATTGGCCGGGCGCTATGCCTGGGAGCCGTGGATCGGCGGGTATGATCTGCTCAACGAACCTAACTGGACCTTTGAAGGGAAAGACAAGAACGGCAGGGAGGATACCCGGAACCAACCGCTCTGGGAACTGTATCAGGCCATCAGCAAGGCGGTCCGGGAAGTCGATACCAACCACATTGTCATCATTGAGGGCAACGGCTGGGGCAACAACTACAACGGATTTCCCGGCCCGTGGGACTCGAACATGGTCCTGAGCTTTCACAAATATTGGAACCCCAACACCCAGGAAGCCATCGCTCGCTTCCTCGCCCTCCGGGAAAAGCACCGGGTCCCGCTGTGGCTCGGCGAAAGCGGTGAAAATAACGACCAATGGTTTCGCGACTGCGTGGCCCTGGTCGAGAAAAACCATATTGGCTGGGCGTGGTGGCCGCACAAGAAGGTGAACTCCGGGTCCTGCACGCTCACGATTCGGCGTCCGGATGATTTCAGGACCGTCGTCGAGTATTGGAGCCGGGGCGGCGAGCGGCCTTCCCGCGAAATCGCAGCCAGGGCCTTGTTCGACTTGGCCGAGAATGCCAAAGCCGAGAACTGCCGGTTCAACACGAACGTAGTCCAGGCGCTGATCCCGCCTGGGTCGACGGCCTCAGCCCAGCCTCAATTCAGCGCGTTTCGAGGCGGCCGTTACGTGAAAGTGGATTATCCCGCCTCGACCGCGACCAACGAACTGCAGATCGCCGTCACCTACACCCTGTGGATTCCCGAGGGCGCCCCCCGCCTGCGCGGCCTCATCGTCCACCAGCACGGTGCGGGCACCACGGCCTCCATTGAGGGCTCCACTGCGGCTTATGACCTGCACTGGCAGGCCCTGGCCCGGAAATGGGACTGCGCCTTGCTCGGGCCCTCCTACCATGTGCTGAACGAAAAGACCGACCTCACGCCGGGCGGCTCCGAATGGTGGTTCGATCCCCGCCGGAGCTCCGAGAAAACCTTTCTCAAAGCCCTGAGCGAGCTCTCCGCCAAGTCCGGCCACCCCGAATTGGAAACCATCCCCTGGGCGCTCTGGGGACACTCAGGCGGCGGCATCTGGTCCGACGTCATGACCACCCTGCATCCCGAGCGCGTGGTCGCCGCCTGGCTGCGCTCCGGTTCGGCCGCGATGTTTCGCACCCGGCCTGAATTCCCCCAGCCCGAAGTCCCCGCGGCGGCTTACGGTGTTCCGACGATGTGTAATCCAGGAATTAAGGAGAAGCCAAACACCCCCTGGCGCGGCCCGCTGGCGACCTTCCAGGAATATCGCGCCAAGGGCGCGCCCATTGGTTTCGCGCCCGACCCGCGCACCGGGCATGAATGCGGCGACTGCCGCTACCTGGCGATCCCATTTTTCGATGCCTGCCTGGCAATGCGCCTACCCGACAAGGGCAGCCAGAACCAGGCGCTCAAGCCGGTGGACCTGAGCCAGGGTTGGCTGGCCCCGTTGCTGGGCGATGAGGCGCAGCCGGCCGCGGCGTTCAAGGGCGACTCGCAGGCGGCCGTGTGGCTGCCAAACGAGGCGGTGGCCAATGCCTGGATGGAGTATGTGAAGACGGGCGCCGTGAGCGACACCACGCCGCCGCCGGCTCCGTTCGATGTGCACGTGTCGCCCAAAGGAGACCAGCAAACCGAAATCTCCTGGAACGCGGAGGCCGATTTCGAGAGCGGCATTCGGAATTTCATCGTGCTGCGCGACGGGCAGGAATTGGCCCAGGTGCCGCCAAACCCGATGGGGAGATTCGGGCGCCCGTTGTTCCAGTCCATGACGTACCACGACACGCCAAGTCAACCCCTGCCGCAAATGAGATATGTTGATGCGTCCGCTCAGCCTGGCGAAAACCACTCTTACGCCGTCCTCACGGTCAACGGCGTGGGCCTGAAATCAGAGCCGTCCGCTGCGGCGGCGCAAGGGGAGAAGAAGGCAACGGGTTCTGCCGAGTCCATTTCCAGGCCCGCCGGCGGGCGCGGGGAGATGACGCTCTGGTATCGCCAACCGGCCGTCAAGTGGCTGGAGGCGATGCCCCTGGGCAACGGGCTAACCGCCGCCATGGTTTTTGGCGGAACAAAAACGGAGCGGATCGCCTTGAACAACTCGAGCTTCTGGTCCGGAAAGCCCCATGATTACGACGACCCGAACGCGGGCCGGTATTTCGATCAAATCAAAGCGCTGATGGCGGAGCAGAAATTCCAGGAGGCTGAAAAAATGGCCGACGACCATTTCTGGGGCATCCCCAAGGGCCAGCAGGCCTATCAGCCCATCGGCGATTTGTCGCTTACCTTCGACGCCGTGGGCGAAGTCGCCGATTATCGCCGTGAGCTGGACATGGAGACTGGCGTCGCTACGGTCACCTATCGTTCCGGCGGCGTATCCTACACCCGCGAGACCTTCATCTCCTACCCGGACCGTGTGCTGGTGGTGCGTATCTCGGCGGACAAGCCCGGCTCCGTATCGGTCGAGGCGCGTTTCAAGAGTCCCGCCGCATTTGTGGACAAGATCACCGCTACGCCCGGCAAGCTGGTCCTGGATGGAACGTGGAGGAGGCCGGGCTCGCAAACCAACTGGCTGATCGCCCCGGTCGAAGGCGAGGGCTTCCGCTTTGAAGCCGCCATGGCGGCCCGCGCCGAAGGCGGCCAATCGGAGGCCACTGCGGACAGGGTGCGCATCCGGCAGGCGGACGCCGTCACGTTGATTCTCACCACGGCGACCAGCTACCGCAATTACCACGACATCAGCGGCGATCCAGCCGCGCAGTGCCAGAAGGTCCTGGCCGACTGCGCCGGCAAGGATTACGCCGGCCTTCGCAGTCGCCACGAGGCGGATTTTCGCGGATTAATGGGGCGCGTTCATCTGCACGTGGGCGACGCGGCGCAAAACGCCAAGCCCGTTGACGAGCGGCTCGCCGCAGTGAAAACGGGAGCTCGTGATCCGAACCTGGAGGCATTGGTGTTTCAGCTCGGCCGATACATCCTGGCCGCCAGCAGCCGCGCGGGCGGCCAACCGGCCAACTTGCAGGGCATTTGGGACGAAGACGTGCTTCCGCCCTGGGGCAGCAAATACACCATCAACATCAACACCGAGATGAACTACTGGCCCGCCGAGGTCTGCAACCTGCCGGAATGCGCCCAGCCCTTGTTTGACGTGATTCAGGACATTTCCGAAACGGGCGCCAAGACGGCGAAGGTCTATTACGGCGTGGACGGCTGGGTCACCCATCATAACATCGATCTCTGGCGCGGAACCGCGCCGGTGGACGCGGCCCGGTTCGGCATGTGGCCGGTCGGCGGCGCCTGGCTCTGCCAGAGCTTATGGGAGCACTACGCCTTTGGCGGGGATGTGGATTTTCTCAGGAAGTATTATCCGACGTTGAGAGACTGCGCCAGGTTCCTGCTGAACTTCATGATCGTCGAGCCCAAGCACCATTGGCTGGTCACACCGTTCTCCATGTCGCCGGAGCACGGCTATTTCGACGCCAATGGCAAGCCCGCCGTCCTATCGCCCTCGCCGACGATGGATGTTGCCATCATGCGCGAGTTGTTCCCGCATTGCATCGAAGCCAGCAAACTCCTGGGCGTGGACACCGAGTTGCGGGCCAAACTGGAAGACGCGTTGACGAAGATGCCGCCCTATCAAATCGGCAGCTCCGGATTTGTCCAGGAATGGATCGAAGATTGGAAGACCGGCCCACAAGGGCACAACGTCTCGCCCAATTTCGCCTTCTATCCCGGAAGCTCGATTACATTGCGCGGTAACCCGGAATTCGCCGCCGCTTACAGGAAATGGATGGAAGCCCACCGGCCGGGCGGCGGGTTCATCCTCTCGTGGGGCATCGCGATGTGGGCCCGTTTGGAGCGTGGCGACCAGGTTGCCAAATGCATCGAAACCTACATGGGCCGGTGCCCGGCGCCGAACTTGCACAATGCCGGCGCTAACCAGTCCGACGCCAGCTTCGGCTTTACAGCGGCGGTGGCCGAGGCGTTGGTGCAGAGCCATGCCGGCGAAATCAGCTTGCTGCCCGCATTGCCTGTGGGTTGGGATGACGGCTCAGTCTCGGGCCTGCGCGCCCGCGCCGGGTATGACGTGAGCATTCAATGGAAGAATGGCAAATTGCAGGCTGCCG
Source organism: uncultured bacterium (assembly GCA_963749495.1). Lineage (GTDB taxonomy): Bacteria > Verrucomicrobiota > Verrucomicrobiia > Limisphaerales > UBA8199 > CAVQND01. The sequence goes on along the minus strand of CAVVMW010000027.1, from coordinate 14,431 downwards.
ACCTCCACAACCTCAAGGGCGGAGCAGTCAAGGTTCGTTACGGTCAGAAAACCGGAACCGTCACCCTCAAGCCCGGCGAGGCGGCGCATTTGAACGCGGAGATCGCCCCCGCCAACTGAAAGCGGACTCGCGGGTGAAACCGATCAGGCCTTGAATCAGTGAATCAGTCAATCAATGAGAAGATATATGAAACCGACGAGAATTCTTGCCGCGGCGCTGGTGTTCTGCGGCGTTTGTAACTTCACCAGCCCGGCGCAGGGTGCGACGGGAAAGCTCATGGCCGGGACGGCCAAAGTGAGCATCACTCCCGTTACCGATGAGCCACTGCATGATCCCGTTTACGCCCGCAGCCTGGTGCTGGAAATCAACCGCGAACGCCTGGCATTTGTCTCGGTTGACTTAGGCGTCTTCACCAGCGAGAAGGTCGAAACGGCCTGCAAAGAGACGTACGGGATTTCAAAGGTTTTCCTCTGCTCATCGCACAATCATACGGGCCCCTCGAAGCCCGGCAAAGCCCCCGAGGTACAGCGACCTGAAGGCCTTCTACGAGAAGCAAATCATCCAGGCCGTGGGGTTGGCGGTGACAAATATGTTCCCGGCCAGGATTGCCGCCGGGCGCAAGAGTTTTCCCCAGTTGGGATTCAAACGCCTGGTCGTCCGGGAGGACGGCCATGCCCGCGAGTCATGGATGGGCGATGATCATTACGGCGCGATCAACCCGGACCGGATTCCTTTCGGGCCGGTTGACCAGGAAGTGGGCGTCATCCGGGTGGAGGACACCAACGGCCAGGCCCGGGCCATTATCATGAACTATGCCTGCCATGCGGATGTGGTCTGCCAGAGTTACGCGATCTCGGCCGATTACCCGGGAGTCGCCGCGCGGAAGGTTGAGGAGGCGTTTGGCAAAGGGGTGAACTGCCTCTTCGTCAATGGAGCTGCCGGCAATGTTGCCCCGTTGTTCACGGTCCCGCGAAGAGACGGTCCGAACGATCCCTTCAAGACCGATTACGGGCCGATGGAACGGATGGGAGAGTTGCTGGCGTTTGAAACGGTCAAGGTGGCAAAGTCCTTGCGCGGCCAGGGCGAGGAAACGACGATCAAATATAAGGACGCCGCCCTTGCGTTTACGGGGCGCTTCGACCCGGCCAGGCACTTCGACGTTCGCGTGACTACCATCGTGATCAATGACAATATCGTCATCGCGGCCAATCCGGGCGAGCTGTTTGCCGAGCTTGGACTCGAATGGAAGGCGAAGATGCAAGCCGAGGCGGCCAATCCCTTTTACTTCGGATACACCTGGAACGCGGGTCAGTGGCCCGGATATGTGCCGAGCATCAAGGGCGCGGCGTTGGGGGGCTTCGGTGCCGACCAGGACCGCGGGATCATCGAGGTCGGCGCGGGAGAGGCCATCTTCAACAAACACCTCGAGAATTATTTCAGGCTCACCGGCCTGATGCGCAACCAGCCAGGGCCGTCGGGATTCAAGCGAGGCGCCAGGTGGATCGTCACCCCTGTTCCCGAGGAAGCTGCGCCCTGAGGTAAGCTCATGAATGGCCGGATGCTTTAGCAGGTGATTAAACGCCGGATTAAGCACAAACTTCATGGGAGGAAGCACCTTGGCAATTATGAAAATGATCAACTCTTCGGGTTTGAAGCGAAATCAACTTGTCGGTCTTACGGCGATTGCCGTTGTCGCATGCGGAGTCTCGGGCAGGATTAGCGGCGCCGAACCATCCGAACCGCCCTCCCCTGCGGCCTTCGCGGGCGAGAAGACCACCTGGCATGAGGGATTCGACCGTTATGACTTCGTCATGGACGATGCCACGGGCGTGATCACGCCCATGACGGCGCCCGCGGGCGAGGTGGCGGGGTTTGGTGTGGACACCGCGGTGAAGGACGGCAAACGCCGGTGCGTGGTGGTCGTTCCCAAGAAGGCGGCGCCCGGCTATCCGTGGTCCTGGCGGGGCTGCTATTGGAACCACGAGCCCCAAACCGAAGTCGAGCTGCTCAAGCGCGGGTTCCATATCGCGTTCGTCGCTCCCGATGCTGGTAAGCAAGGCAAAGCGTGGGACAGGTGGTACACCTTCCTGGCGGAAAAGCATGGGCTGGCGAAGAAGGCCGCTTTCATCGGGATGAGCAAAGGCGGCGTGAATGAGTTCAACTGGGGCGTGGTCAATCCCGACAAAGTGGCGTGCATCTATGCCGATAATTGCGCACTGTACGAGGAAGACTTCGCCAGGATTCCAGAGCTGGCCAAGCAGGACGTACCGATATTGGAGCTTGGCGGCACTGAGGATTCTCTGTTGCGGCAGAACACTCTGGCCATCGAGGACATCTACCATCAGGCCGGTGGCCTGATCACGGTGATGATCAAGGAAGGCCACGCCCATCACCCGCATAGCTTGCAGAATCCTAAGCCGATTGCCGATTGGATCGAGCAGCACATGACACGGTCCACGGCCAACCGGCCCGCTTTCGTGAATGCGAACCTACGCGAAGAGGTATTACTACAGCCTCGAGCCTTCCTACATCTTTCTCAAGGAAGAGAACACCTATGCCACGGCCCGGGGGCCGGGGTTCACGGAGTGTTACGACCGCTACTACGCCAATAATCCGCGGCACCTTCAGGGTCGGACGGCATATTGATCATTGTGCCCAAGACCGTGGCGCAGGGAAAACCCTGGGTGTTCACGGGGGATGCTTATCGAGAGGGATTCGACCGTCGAGCAGGCGCTGCTGGCGAAGGGCTACCACATTGTGATCGCCCGCTCGGAGGAGGGGGTGCGGAGCGAAAGCGGTGGGACGATACCTACAAACTCCTTGTGGATAATGGATTCTCGAGCAAGCCGGTGTTGAAAGGGACCGGGCCGAAGGCCGGCGAAGCCTACGCCTGGGCGATTGCGAACCCGGGCAAGGTCGCCTGCATTTATGCCCGGAATCCGCTACATGCACAGTCTCCATGGCGGGCAACGCGCAACCGATTGACAACCTTGCGGCGTTGGCGAAGGCAAACGTGCCGGTCCTGCACGACTGCGGCGCCTCGGATCCCTGGTTGGAAAGCCAGACTCGCGTTGTCGAGACTCGTTATAAGGAACTTGGCGGAAAGATCACGGTTATCGTCAGGGAGGGCGAAGGGCATTTTCCGCTTTCGCCGAAAGACCCGAAGTCAGTCGTGGAATTCATCATTGAGAAGGCAGCTCCTGTGGCTGCTGCGACATCCCCGCGAGGCGCACCCGGTCCGATACCTTCACCTCGCTTGGCTGAAGATTTCCTGGCTGCTGCCAAGACAGTGGCCGACCGCACGCCGCCTGTGGGCTACACCGGTCAGTACGTGAAGATGTACTATCCAGGCATCTCTGATGAAGGCCAGTTGCGCTTCGCAGTCACCTACACCCTCTGGATTCCTGATGGTGTCACGACCCTACGTGGCATCATCGTTCACCAGCACGGTGCAGGCATGACCGCTTCCAAAGAAGGGTCCACTGCCGCTTATGACCTGCACTGGCAGGCTCTGGCCAGGAAGTGGGACTGTGCCCTGCTGGGGCCCTGCTACCACGTAATGAACGACGGTGACTGGGGCGCTGCCGGGTCCATCTATTGGATGGATCCACGTCGCGGGTCAGAGAAGACCTTCCTCAAGGCCCTGCGATGATTTTTCCGTCCAAGACCGGTCACGCGGAACTCGCGACCGTGCCGTGGGTTCTCTGGGGTCACTCTGCAGGCGGGATCTGGTCCGACATCATGAGCACCCTGCATCCTGACCGCGTCATAGCCGTTTACTGTCGATCCGGCTCGCAGCCCGTCTTCTTCGATCGGCCCCTGCAAGTCCCCCCCACCACGGTTACACCCGCAGCCTGTGGCATCCCCATGATGCTCAGTTGCGGCATCAAGGAGGAGTGGATCACGGACAAGCTGATGAGGACATTCAAGCAGTATCGCGATCAGGACGCAGTCATCGGTTTTGCCCACGACCCTCGCACCGAGCACGAGTGCGGTGACAGCCGCTACTTCGCCATCCCTTATCTGGACGCCTGCCTGGCCATGCGGCTGCCGGAAAAGGGCAGCCAGGATCAGACCCTAAAACCCATGGATCGAAGCCACGTATGGCTTGCGTCACTCAAGAGTCCTGACAAGGCCGTGCCTGCAGCCGAGTTCAAGGGCGACCTGAAGGAATCCGTGTGGCTGCCCAATGAGGCCGTGGCCAAGGCGTATATGGAATATGTCAAAACCGGCGCAGTGGGTGACACCACACCGCCTCCCGCTCCGTTCAATGTCACGGCCACGCCCAAGGGTGACCAAGGCATGGAAGTCAGACTGGAGTGCAGAGGCTGACTTTGAAAGCGGCATCCGACAGTTCATCATCCTGCGCGACGGGCAGGAACTGGCCAGGCGTGCCCCAGAACGCCGGTAGGCAAATTTGGTCGTCCATTGTTCCAGTCCATGACCTATCACGACACCCCCAGTCAGCCCGTGCCGGAGATGCGTTATCGGGACGCCACCGCCAAAACTGGGCGAAACCCACACCTACGCGGTCATCACCGTCAACAGCGTGGGATTGAAGTCGGAGCCGGCGTCCGCGCAACCGGCCGCCGCCCCAGCCTTGGCCACCGCCGCCGAGATCATCATTGACAATGGCGACCCCGGATTCAAAGGGGCAGGCGATTGGGCGTCCGCGACGGGTGGCCATGACTACAAGGATGAGGTTGTCTGGGCCACGGCCGCCGGCGCCACCGACACCCCCGCCACGGCCACATGGACGCCCGCCATCAAGGTCGCCGGCCAGTATGACGTGTACGAATGGCACGGCGATGATCCCAACTCCGACCACGCCTCCAACGCGCCGTTCACCATCAAGTTCGATGGTGGCACCAAGACGGTGCCGGTCAACCTTCGCGCCAACACCGGCCGATGGAACCTTCTCGGCACCTTCACCTTCGCGGCCGGTACGGCCGGCAACGTTACCCTCACCAGCAAAGCCGACGGCAACGTCATCGCCGATGCGGTGAAGTTTGCCCCGCACCTATAGATTAGTATGTTCCATGTGAACACTATTCGTGCGTGCATATATGACCATTTTAAGCTCATAACGAAATGAAATGGACACCTGAGTCTCCCTCATACCAGCCAGCAGGTCTGTCCGTTACCCGTCGTCAGTTTCTGAAGGGCGCGGCCGCCGCGGCGGCCGCCACCGCGGCCCGCGTCGTGAGTGGACAACAGGCTGGAGGCCCGCCCGGACCTTCCGGGCCGATCAGCATGAAGAGCGACCGCCCTACGCTTCTCATGGGAGACGAGGCGGTGATAACCGGAGGGCCGAAACCTCAGAGCGTCGGCCATGGCGCCAAGCGTCTTCAGGTGGGGAACTGGACCAGTGCCGAGGATTCGTTCACCTGGCAGGTGGACGTGCCGTCCTCCGACGAGTTCCTCGTGACGGCCCTGACCAAGAGCAAGGGCGCCGTGTTGGAACTGAAGGCCGGCAACCAGAAACTGGAGCGTGCCGTCGAGACCAACTGGGATTGTATCGAGATGGGACGGCTGCGGCTCGACAAGGGCGTTCACACGCTAACGCTTCGAGCCGCCAAACCGGGCGGGCGAATGGAATTCTACTCGCTCGAGCTGGTTTCCCCCGCGCTGGAGCGCCAGCTCGGGCAGCAGGCCAAGGAGATGCGGTCCGACACCGCGTGGATGCGCAAGGCGAAGTACGGCCTCCAGTTCCACTGGACATCGACTTCGATGCCACACCGCGGACCGCGGAAGAACTACCGCGACGCCACGCGAGATTTCCCGGCCGAGACCTTCGCCCAGATCGTGAAGGACAGCGGCGCCGGCTATGCGATCGTGACGACGTTCGAATGCCGAGCACTACTTCCCTGCGCCCATCAAGGCCATCGACCGTGTTCTGCCCGGGCGCACGGCGGAGCGCGATCTGGTGCGGGACTGGATTGACGCGCTGGGGGCGCATGGCATCCGGCTGATTCTCTACTACCATTGCGGGCACGACGACTGGAGGAACCCGGACGGCTGGTGGCGGCACACCGGGTATGATCCGAAGAACCCGCAGAAGTTTCTCGACAACTGGTGCGCGATCACCAGCGAGGCGGGCAACCGTTACGGGAAAGGGCTCGCGGGCTGGTACTTCGACGATGCCTGTGTCTATTATCCCCTGAACCCCGACTTCCGCCGCCTGACGCTGGCCGCGAAGGCGGGAAACCCGGACCGCGTGGTCTGCTACAACCCCTGGATCCTGCCGCGCTCCACCGATTTCCAGGATTACCTGTGCGGGGAGGGATACCAATTCCTCAAGGCTCTGGGACGGACTTCCCGCCGATGGGACCGGCATTTACACCTCCGGGCCCTACAAGGGCTTGCAGGCCCACACCAACTTCGTCCTCGAGCGGGGCTGGGTTCACTCCGGGCTGAACACCGACATTCCGGCGCCCCAGTACAAGAAAGAGCAGTTCGTCCAGGACATGAAAGCGGGCATCGCTCACGGGATTGTCCCCTCCGTCAACATGGAAATCTACCAGGATGGCGGAGTGGGCGAAGCCTCGCTGGAGTTTATGAAGGCCGTGAAACAAGAACTCACAGGTAAAGGATCGATCCAATGAACAAGAGTATAACGAATGTATTTGCGTCGTGGCCTCGGAGTAGCCGCCCTGTTGGCTATTCTGCTGACGTCTCAAGGCTGTGCTGGCGGCCGATGGATACGTCCCATTCGACGGTCCAAAGACCACCTGGCACGAGGGATTCGACCGTTATGACTTCGTCATGGACGATGCCACGGGCGCGATCACGCCCATGACGGCGCCCGCGGGCGAGGTGACGGGCTTTGGTGTCGACACCGCGGTGAAGGACGGCAAACGCCGGTGCGTGGTGGTCGTTCCCAAGAAGGCCGCGCCCGGCTATCCGTGGTCCTGGCGGGGCTGCTATTGGAACCACGAGCCCCAAACCGAAGTCGAGCTGCTCAAGCGCGGGTTCCATATCGCGTTCGTCGCCCCCGATGGCGGCAAGCAAGGCAAAGCGTGGGACAGGTGGTACACCTTCCTGACGGAGAAGCATGGGCTGGCGAAGAAGGCCGCTTTCATCGGGATGAGCAAAGGCGGGGTGAATGAGTTCAACTGGGGCGTGGTCAATCCCGACAAAGTGGCGTGCATCTATGCCGATAATTGCGCACTGTACGAGGAGGACTTCGCCAAAATTCCAGAGCTGGCCAAGCATGACGTCCCTGTATTGGAGGTTGGCGGCACTGAGGATTCTTTGTTGCGGCTGAATACTCTGGCCATCGAGGACATCTACCATCAGGCGGGTGGCCTGATCACGGTGATGATCAAGGAAGGCCACGCCCATCACCCGCATAGCTTGCAGAATCCTAAGCCGATTGCCGATTGGATCGAGCAGCATATGACACGGTCCACGGCCAACCGGCCCGCTTTCGTGGATGCGAACTACACGAAGAGGTATTACTACAGCCTCGAGCCTTCCTACATCTTTCTGAAGGAAGAGGCCACCTATGCCACGGCCCGGGGGCCAGGGTTCACGGAGTGTTACGACCACTACTACGCCAACAATCCCGGCACCTTCAGGTCGGACGGCATATCGATCGTTGTGCCCAAGACCGTGGCGCAGGGAAAACCCTGGATGTTCACGGGGGATCTTATCGAGAGGGATTCGACCGTCGAGCAGGCGCTGCTGGCGAAGGGCTACCACATTGTGATCGCCCGGCTCGGAGGAGGGGGTGCGGAGCAAAAGCGGTGGGACGATACCTACAAACTCCTTGTGGATAATGGATTCTCGAGCAAGCCGGTGTTGAAAGGGACCGGGCCGAAGGCCGGCGAAGCCTACGCCTGGGCGGTTGCGAACCCGGGCAAGGTCGCCTGCATTTATGCCCGGAATCCGCTCATGCGCAGTCTCATGGCGGGCAAAGCGCAACCGATGGACAACCTTGCGGCATTGGCGAAGGCAGGCGTGCCGGTCCTGCACGACTGCGGCGCCTCGGATCCCTGGTTGGAAAGCCAGACTCGCGTTGTCGAAAAACGTTATAAGGAACTCGGCGGAAAGATCACGGTGATCGTCAGGGAGGGCGAAGGGCATTTTCCACTTTCGCCGAAAGACCCGAAGTCGGTCGTGGATTTCATCATGACGAATGTCAATTGATACCTGACGCAGAAACGACAATACAAACTCAGACTCAGAAAGGATCGCAACATGACAACCAAGCAACAAGTCGTTGGCCTGTTGGCGTCGGCGGTGACGGTGGCGCGTGGACGTATATGGCGGAGAGAAGCGGCCGTGAGAATTCGAGGAGGAACGGCACTTCTCGTACTTGCTGTCCTCGTCTCCCTTGCTGGGGCTGCCCAACCCGAGCCGACCGCCATTCCGGTCAAAGGCGACGCCCCCACCTTCCTGTACGGAGGCGGAGCGGCCTCGAGGGACAATTGCGTCAGGAAGCAAGCCGGGGACAGCTTCCGTTGGACGGGCAGCGGACAGATTACCTGGAAGGTACAAGTTGACCGGGCGGGAGACTACGAGGTCGCCCTTGGCCACGCCGCGGAACCCGGCGCGGTTGGACAGGACTTGCAGGTCAGCAGTGGTAGCAGCAGGGTCAGGTACACGCTGGCGATGACCAAAGGGGTCTTTGGGAACAAGTCCTATGAAATGACGCCGATCAAGGGCCCCCTCCGCCTCGAGGCGGGAGCCCAGACGATCGCGCTTAGCATCCCGAACGCACCGAAAGCGATGGCTGTGCTCGATTTTCGCAGTCTGGGACTGATTCCCGTCGCCGCCAAGGCGGCCATCGAGGCAGAGCGACAGGAGGCCCAGCGGGCGCGGGCCAGCACGGAGTGGATCGTCAAGGCCGGTTACGGGCTGATGTTCCATTGGACCTCCCAGACCATCGGCAAGGACGGAACCCACAAGCCGTATGCCCAGGCCGTTGACGACTTTGACGTCAAGCCCTTTGCGGACATGGTAGAAGAGACGGGAGCGGGCTACGTGTTTCTCACGATCGGCCACGCCGAGTCCTATTGTCCGGGACCGATCACAGCCTGGGAGAAATACCACCCCGGCAAGACAACGCGGCGCGATCTGATTGCCGAGATGGCCGATGCGCTCAACGCCAAAGGCATCAAGATGATGTGCTACTTGAACGTGGCCAGTCTCGCCAGATACCCGAGGTCCGGCGAAGAGGAGTTCACCCGGATCATGACGGAGGTCGTGACGGAGTTCGGCCAGCACTACAAGGAAAAGGTGGCTGGCTACTGGTTCGACTGCTGTTATCAAGCCAGAGAGAAATACCCGGGCTTCTCCTTCCGCGAGTTCTTCAAGACCTGCAAAGCGGGGAACCCGAATCGCATCCTTACGCTGAACTCCTGGATCTACCCGAACGTCTCCGAATGGCAGGAGTATTGGGCTGGGGAAGTCGGCAGCCCTGTCGGGTTGCCCGTCAATGGCACCACCCCAGAGAACGGCCCCGGCGCGGGATTGCGCTACCACGCCCTGCTACTCATGGAACCTTATTGGGTGCAGCAGAGGGTTGACATGCCGAGACCTCAGTTCACGGCCCAACGGTTGGGGGATTACGTCAGCCAGTGCAAGGCCAACGGCGGCGCGGTGACGATCAACCTCGGTATGTACCAGGATGGCACGGTGGATCCGAGTGCCGTTAATGTGCTCAAGGAAGTTCGCAAGCGAGTCACCGCCGTGAACAGCGGGGAACCGAAGCCGGCCCCGTCGGACAAGGCAGCGCCGCAGAAAGACCCGCCCCGGCAAGGCCGAGCCTTGGACGGGGTCGAGCTGCTTCGGGACGTCGAGATCGGCACGGGCGGCGGCCGCGCGCTGCACGCCGACATCGCCCGTCCCAAGACGCCCCCCGCCGGCCTCATGCCCGCCGTCCTCTGGATTCATGGCGGTGGCTGGACATCCGGCTCGCATCATGACCTCCAGCAAACTGTACAACTTGCAAACCACGGGTACCTGGTCCTCAACGTCGAGTACCGGTTCGTCAACGAGGCGATCTGGCCGGCCCAGATCCAAGACTGCAAGCTCGCGGTCCGCTGGCTGCGGGCCAACGCGGCGAAGTACCAGGTCAATCCCGACCGCATCGGCTGCTGGGGTGCCAGCGCCGGCGGCCACCTGGCGGCCCTCATGGGCGTCACCCGCGACAAGCCCGACCTGGAGGGCAAGGGCGGCTCCGCGGGCTTCAGCAGCCGCGTGCAGGCCGTCGTCGATTTCTGCGGGCCGACCGACTTCAAGGGCCGCTCCGACGTCACCCGCAAGATGGCCGGCGGCACCTACGAAGAGAAGCCCGACGTCTTCAAGCAGATGAGCCCGCTCGAAAACGTCAACCCGCAGGCATGCCCGTTCCTCATTGTGAATGGCGAGAAGGATACGACCGTGCCGCTGTTCCACGCACAGCTCATGACCGAGGCGTTGAAGCAGGCCAACGTGCCGGTGGAGCTGATCATCGTGAAGAACGCCGGCCACGGCTACACGTTCGTCGCCCCGCCCGGCGGCCCACCCGCCCAGCCGTCGCCGGCCGAGGTGGACGCAGCCGTCCTGAACTTCCTCGACGCGAACTTGAAGAAGTAGAATGAGGACAAAGCAGCAAGGTTAATTCATTTATGTCCGCAGAGTAATTATTGACATTCTGTGAAACGCCGAACCATACAAACCATCATTGCAACCGCTCTGTTGCGATCACTGTTGTCGTTACAGATCCTCGTCGCCGTTGCTTTGCCGGCGTTCGGACAACCTTACTACGTCGGGCCTGCGGGCAACGACGCCAATCCCGGCACGATCGGAAAACCTTTCGCCAGTCTCCAGCGCGCGCAAGCGGCATTGCGCCAAAAGCGGGGCGCTGTTTACCTGCGAGAAGGAACCTATTATTTGTCAGAAACCTTTATCTTCACCGCGCAAGATTCGGGGGCGAAAGATGCTCCGGTTGTTTTTCAACCTTATCAAAATGAACACGCCGTCCTCAGCGGCGGGGTCAAACTGGAAAACCTTGTTTGGGAACCTTGGACGAATGGCATTTTTCAGGCAACAGTGCCGGAAGATTTGCGGACTGAGGAAATCTTCGTCAATGGCGAGCGGCAGATTCTGGCGCGCTATCCTAATTTCGACCGCAAGGCGCAGTACTTCGACGGCTTCGCGGCGGATGCCATCTCGCCGGAACGAGTCGCTCGTTGGGCTGATCCGGCGGGGGGCTATTTTCATGCGATGCATCCTGCCCTCTGGGGTGACTTCACCTGGCGGATCACGGGTAAGGACCCGCAGGGCGGACTGACGAAGGAGGGTGGATGGCAAAACAACCGGGGTGGCGCGGTGCACCAGAAGATTCGCTTTGTAGAAAACATTTTTGAGGAACTCGACGCTCCCGGCGAGTGGTTCCTCAACACCAAAACGCACCGTCTCTACTTCTACCCGCCTCCCGGTCTTGACCTGGCCAAAGCGACCGTGGAAGCCACACGGCTCCGCAGCCTGGTCGAGTTTCGCGGCAGCCAGGAAAAGCCTGTGCGCTTCGTCATTTTCCGGGGCCTGACTTTTCGTCAGGCGGCACGCACGGTAATGGATACCAAGGAACCGCTCCTGCGCACGGACTGGGCCATCTACCGTGGCGGCGCGGTGTTCTTCGAGGGCACTGAAGACTGTGCGCTGGAGGATTGTTTTCTGGACCAGGTTGGTGGCAACGCTGTTTTCGTGAACCATTACAACCACCGGGTCACGATACGCGGCTGCCACATTGCCAAAGCCGGGGCGAGCGGCATCTGCTTTGTCGGAGACCCTCAGGCAGCACGCAACCCTCTATTCAACTACAGCCAGGTCAACAAGCTCGAGGACCTCGACCGCACCCCTGGTCCACGCACCCAGAACTACCCGGCAGATTGCCTGGTCGATGACTGCCTGATTTACCTGACTGGGCGGGTGGAAAAGCAGACCGCCGGAGTGGATATCGACCTGGCCCGGAACATCACCGTCCGCCATTGCTCGATTTACGACATGCCGCGCGCGGGGATCAATATCGGCGACGGCTGCTGGGGCGGGCATGTCATCGAGTTCTGCGATGTGTTCGACACGGTGAAGGAGACGGGGGACCACGGCTCGTTCAATTCCTGGGGGCGCGACCGTTATTGGCGGCCCAACATTGCCGAGGTAAACGCGTGGGTGAAGCAGGTCCCCGAACTCCCGCGCCTGGATGCGATTGAGCCGGTGATCCTGCGGAACAACCGCTGGCGTTGCGACCACGGCTGGGACATCGACCTTGATGACGGATCCTCATTTTACATCATTACCAACAATCTCTGTCTGCACGGTGGCATCAAGAACCGCGAAGGCTACGGACGCATGGTTGAGAACAACATCACGGTCGGTTCCGGCCTGCACCCTCACGTTTGGTATGCCGCGGGTGGAGATATTTTCCGCCGAAACATCGTCTGGCGCGAATACCAGCCCGCGCTCATGCCGGCCCCGCCATGGGGCCAGGAAGTGGACTACAACCTCATGCATCGGGACTGGGCCACGAACGCCCCCGCGACCCGGCTGCATGGGCAAAGCGGCCGCGACGAGCATTCCATGGTGGCCGACGCGCAGTTCGTCAATCCTGCGCAGGGAGACTACCGGGTCAAGGAGGGGTCTCCCGCCCTGTCATTGGGCTTCGTCAACTTCCCGATGGACGGCTTCAAGACGGCGGATGTCGGCACGTTGCTCCAGAAGGCTCCGGCGCTGGCCGCCGTCCAAAGCATGTTACTGGTCGTCTCGCGGCAGCAGAAGGAAATAACCCTGAACATCAAGCGATGAGCCATTTTGCTTGCCGGGCAAGCGTTCAAACGGTCCGATGTCAATCACAGTCAAATCATCAACAGCGTGAAATTATGAAGAATGCGAATTCTCACACAGCCAGACCGGCAAGACTCCTCGCCGTTGCGGCAGTCGCCTTCTCGGTGTGTGGTTGCGCCGGAACCATCCACGCGGCCGACCAATTGGCACCGGCGCAAAGTTCCTCGCAGACGTTCGACGGCGGCAAGAGCACCTGGCATGACGACTTTGTCCGGTACGATTTCCTCATGGACAAGGAGACATTTGAAACCCCATGAAGACCCAAACCGAATGGATTACCGCCAGAGCCAGCCAATGTGCTCACCCGCGAATGAGGCTCAAGGCACTCACCTTGCTTATCGCCGCCGTGTTTGGCTGCGCGGGAATGATGCGCGGGGCTGGACAATATGTGAAAGTTGATTATCCGGCGTCAACGGTCGAGGGCCAACTGCGAATTGCCGTCACGTACACGCTCTGGATTCCGGACGGCGTGAAGAGCTTCCGCGGCATCATCGTTCACCAGCATGGCGCGGGCATGACGGCTTCCAAGGAAGGATCCACTGCCGCCTACGACCTGCACTGGCAGGCCCTGGCCAAGAAGTGGGACTGCGCCCTACTCGGTCCCTCCTACCACGTGTTGAACGATGGAGACCTCGGCCCGCAGGCTCGGACTACTGGTTCGACCCGCGCCTGGGTTCGGACAAGACCTTCGTCAAAGCCCTGGGCGATTTCGCGGCCAAGACCGGCCATCCTGAATTGGCGACCGTCCCCTGGGCGCTCTGGGGTCATTCCGCCGGCGCCGGATGGGCCGATGTCATGAGCACCCTGCATCCCGAACGCGTCATCGCGGTTTACTACCGCTCCGGCTCGGCTTTCGTGTGGACCAACAGACCCGCCATGTACCCGCCGGTCGCCATTCCAGCCACAAGTTATGCGATCCCGAGGATGTGCAGCACGGGCGTGAAGGAAAAAGGATTGACTGGAATCCTGCTGACCACCTACGGGGTTTACCGCAGCAAAGGCGCCCCCGCCGGCTTTGCGCCGGACCCGCGCACTGGCCACGAGTGCGGCGACAGCCGCTATTTCGCCATCCCGTTCCTTGACGCGTGCCTGGCGATGCGGCTGCCGGACAAGTCGAGCAACGGCCAAACCCTTAAACCGGTGGACATGAGCCGGGCTTGGCTGGCGGCACTCGGTGGCGACACGGCGGTGCCGGCGGCCGATTACAAGGGAAAGTCGGAAGAGTCCATGTGGCTGCCAAACGAAGCGGTGGCCAAGGCTTGGATGGAGTACGTCAAGACCGGCGCCGTGGGCGACACCACGCCGCCGCCTGCGCCTTTCGACGTGCGCGTGACCGAAGCGGGGGATCAGGGAGCAGAAATCAGTTGGGACGCGGAAGCGGATTTCGAAAGCGGCATTGGCGGCTTCATCGTCATGCGCGATGGGAAAGAGTTTGCCCAGGTGCCAGAGAAGCCGGTGGGCAAGTTCGGACGGCCATTGTTCCAATCGATGACGTATCACGATACTCCGGATCAGCCGACGCCGAAAATGCGTTTCGTGGATGCCTCAGCCAAGGCGGGCGAAAAACATGCTTACGCCGTCATTACGGTCAACAGTGTGG
>CAVVMW010000026.1:0-46283 GCA_963749495.1 uncultured bacterium | reverse complement strand
CGCCCGCAAGCGCCTGGAGGGCGGCACCTTGCTCAAGGCCGATGTGCTGGATATTGAAGTCCGCCTGGCCCAGGCGCGCGAGGACCTGGTCCGCGCCCGGAATTCCAACGCCCTGGCCGAGCGGGCCTTGCGCAACCTCCTGGGCATCGAGGGAGGCGAGTTCGCGGTGGCCGACACCGCACCGGTCGCCAGGGCGCCAGAGTCCGCGGATTTCTCGACGAGGGCCGAGCTGGCCGCAGCCCGCCAGCGCGAGCGCGCCGCCCAGGAGCAGGTGCGCAGCGCCAAAAGCGGCTATCTCCCGCGCGTGAGCGCCTTTGGCAGCGTGGATTACGATTACGGGACAAGATACAACAGCGACGGCAAGAGCTACACCGCCGGCGCCCTGGCGCAGTGGGACATTTGGGACGGCAGGCTCACGCGGGCCAAAGTCCGGGAGGCGGAAGCAAACCTGGAGTCTGCGCGCGAGGAAGAGCGCAAGCTGCGCCTGGCGCTGGATCTGGAAGTCGAGCAGGCGCGGCTGGAACTCAAAGCCGCAAGCGAGCGCCTGGCCGTCACAGAGCAAGTCGTCGCGCAGGCCGCGGAGAGCGCGGACCTCACCCGGGGCCGTTTCGAGCAGGGCCTGGCGCTGGCAACGCAGTTGATGGACGCCGAGACCGCGCTGGTTGCTGCCCGGGTGCGCCGCGCCGAGGCCCAGGCCGACCAGCGCATTGCCGTGGCCGCCCTGCGCAAAGCCCTGGCCCTGCCTCAACTGGATTCCCAAGCCAGTTTTCAAAGCAAATGAAGACACATGATTCGATCGTAGCAGGTTTGGCCCTCTGCGCTCTGGTGGCCGGCTGCGGGCACAAGCAGCCGGAGGCCGGCGCCGCTGCCACGCGTGGTCTGCCCGCCGTGCCGGTGCACGTCCAGACCGCCGAGAGCAAGAAGCAGACGGCCACCGAAGAGGTGGTGGGGACCGTGCGTGCCAAACTGCGGGCCACGCTCGAAGCCAAGGTGAGCGGCCGGATTGAAAAGCTGCCGCTGGTCCTGGGCCAAAGCGTCAGGGCCGGCGACCTGATTGCCCGGCTGGATGCGCCGGAAATCCAGGCCCGACTGGAGCAGGCCCAAGCCGGCCTCGATCAAGCCGATCGGGACTGGAAACGGATCTCCTCGCTCCTCCAGCAGCAGGCGGTCACCCGCGCCGATTACGATGCCGCTGATGCGCGCTACCGGCTGGCCAAGGCCGCTGTCGCCGAGGCCCAGGCGATGCTGGGTTACGTAGAGGTCCGGGCGCCTTTCGATGGGGTGGTGATGAAGAAGTGGGCTGAGGTGGGCGACCTGGCAGCGCCGGGCAAACCGCTGGTGGGCATCGAGGACACGTCCGCGTTGCAAGTCGAGGCCGACGTGCCGGAAGCGATCGCCTCGAGGATTCGGCGCGACGCCCGCCTGGGCATTCGCGTCGACTCGCTCACCAACGAACTCTTGGGCGTCGTCGCCGAAATCGCGCCGGCGGCCGATCCGCTCAACCGCACCCTTCGGGTGAAGCTGGACTTGCCGGAGTCGCCGGGGTTGATGCCGGGCCAGTTCGCGCGGTTGGTGGTGCCGGTGGGCGAGAGCAGTTCCTTGCGTGTGCCGGCGTCCGCCGTGGTCCAGCGGGGCCAATTGGAGATTGCCTTTGTCGCCGCCAACCAGCGCGCGCAGTTGCACCTGGTGAAGACTGGAAAACGCCTCGGCGACGAGGTTGAGATCCTCTCCGGTCTCGACGCCGGCGATGCCGTCATTGTTGATGGCGCCGCGCAACTGGTGGACGGACAGCCGGTCGAGGTAAAGTGAATTCGGGTTTCGCACTTCTCCCATGAACCGCTCTCCCAACCCATCCCGCGGCGCCGGTCTCGGTTTCGCCGGCCGCATCGCCCGGGCGTTTATCGACTCGAAGCTGACGCCGCTCATCATCGTCACCTCGGTGCTGCTGGGCGCGGCGGCCGTGGTCCTGCTGCCGCGCGAGGAAGAGCCCCAGATCAAGGTCCCGATGATTGACGTTCTGGTCTCGATGCCCGGCTTCAGCGCCAAGGAGGTCGAGGAGCGCGCCACCCGGCCGATGGAGAAGCTGCTCTGGGAAATTCCCGGCGTCGAGTACATCTATTCCACCTCACGTCCCGGCGAGAGCCTGGCCATCGTGCGGTTCAAGGTCGGCGAAGATGTCGAGCGCAGCCTGGTGAAGCTCAACCAGAAGCTCCAGGCCAATTTCGACCGCATCCCCAAGGGCGTTTCCTACCCGCTGATCAAGCACCGCTCGATTGATGACGTGCCGATCCTGGCGCTGACCTTTCACAGTCCACATTACGACCATCTCACATTGCGCCGGCTCGTGGCCCAGGTGGACGATGCGCTCAAGCAGGTGCCGCAGGTGGCCGAGACGACGCTCATCGGCGGCGCCCGGCGCCAGGTGCGTGTGCTGCTGGACCCCGCGCGGCTGGCCTCGCGGGACCTGAGCGCCGCCGAAATCATCCCAATGCTCACCCAGGCCAATCGACAGCTCGTGGCGGGCGGCTTGACCCGGAACAACCGGGAGGTCATCGTCGAGACCGGCGGGTTCCTGGCCAACGCCCAGGAAGTGGGCAACGTTGTCGTGGGTGTCTTCGGCGGCCTGCCCGTTTATCTGCGCGAGGTGGCCGACATCCGGGATGGGGCAAAGGAGCCTTCCCAATATGTCTTTTTCGAGTCCGGCGCCGCCCGTTCGGCTGCGGCCGACGAACAACCCGCCGTCACCTTGAGCCTCGCCAAGCGCCCCGGGGCCAATGCCATTGCGGTCGCCGACCGGGTCATGGGGAGGGTCGAGACCCTCAAGGGGCGGATAATCCCGGCCGACATCCAGGTGACCGTCACCCGCAACTACGGAGAGACGGCCCTGGAAAAGTCTAACGAACTGCTCTTCCACATGGGCCTGGCGGTGCTCGGCGTCTCTATTCTCATTTTGCTCACACTGGGTTGGCGCGAGTCGGTCATCGTGGCTATCGCCATCCCGGCGACGCTGGCTTTGACCCTCCTGGTCTTCTACCTCTACGGCTACACCCTGAACCGGATCACGCTCTTTGCGCTCATCTTCTCGATCGGCATCCTGGTGGACGATGCGATTGTGGTGGTCGAGAACATCGTGCGGCACTTCCACCTACCGCAGAACCAGGGCCGGAGTTGGTCGGAGATTGCGGTCGAGGCCGTGAACGAGGTGGGCAACCCCACCATTCTGGCCACGTTCGCCGTCATTGCCGCGGTGCTGCCGATGGCGTTCGTCGGCGGGCTGATGGGGCCTTACATGCGGCCCATCCCGACCGGTTCCGGCGCTGCCATGCTCTTTTCCCTCGCCATTGCCTTCATCGTCACGCCCTGGGCCTCCATTCGCGTGTTGCGCTGGGGCCGGAAGTACTCCTCGCTTACCCGCAGCGACGGACTGGGAGCGCCGGCATCCTCGCCGAGGCCTGCGAAAACGACAGAAATCGCCGGTGGGGATGCCGGCGCTCCCGGTCTGGCGCCTCATTCCGCGCACCCGGAGGACTTTTTCACCCGGGTTTATCGCCGGTTCATGGCTCCGCTCATCCAGCGCCGGCCTTGGCGCTATGCCTTTCTGGCCATCATTGTAGGGCTGCTCCTTGTGGCCATGGCGCTGGTGGGCCTGGGCTGGGTCAAGGTCAAGATGTTGCCCTTTGACAACAAGAGCGAATTCCAGGTCATTCTGAACATGCCCGAGGGCAGCGCGCTGGAGCAGACGGCCCAGGCGGCGCGCGAAATTGCCGCGGCGGTGCGGGTCGAGCCGGAAGTGACCGATTGCCAGATTTACGCCGGGGTTGCGGCCCCGTTCAATTTCAACGGCCTGGTGCGCCACTATTTCATGCGCCGCGGCCCCCACGTGGCCGACCTCCAGGTCAACCTGGTCTCCAAAAGCGAGCGCAAGGCCCAGAGCCACGACATCGCCAAGCGCGTGCGCCCGCGCGTGGCCGCTATTGCGACCAGATACGGCGCCCGCGTGGCGGTTGCCGAAGTGCCTCCCGGCCCGCCCGTCCTCCAGACCCTGGTGGCGGAGGTTTATGGTCCCAACGAGGAAAGCCGCCTGACCCTGGCCCACAAGGTCATTGACATCTTCCACCACACGCCGGGCGTGGTGGACACCGACTGGTATATCGAGGCCGAGCAGCCCAAGGCGCGGTTCGTCATCGACAAAGAGAAGGCGGCCCTCCACGGCATCAGCGCCGAGACTATCTCCGAGACCCTCCGCATTGCGGTCGGTGGCGAGGCGGTGGACCTGCTCCACGTGCCGCGCGACAAGGAAGACATTGACATTCTGGTGCAATTGCCGCGGGCGAGCCGGACCAGCCCGGAGGAGTTGCTCGCCTTGCGCGTGCGCTCGGCCGCCAACCCTTCCGCCCCGCTGGTGCCGTTGCGCGAACTGGTCAAGGTCGACTCGACCACCGTTGATAAGAACATCTATCACAAGAACCTCAAGCCGGTGACCTACGTCATCGGCGACGTGGCCGGCGTGGTCGAAAGCCCGGTCTATGCCATTCTGAAAATGAACCAGGCGCTGCGCTCGCTGAACACCCGTGAATTTGGCGGGAACGGAGCGCCGCTCCAGATTTACAGCGCTGTCCAGCCGTTTACTGAAGACAATCCGGCGCTCAAATGGGACGGCGAATGGCACATCACCATCGAGGTGTTTCGCGATTTGGGCACCGCCTTCGCCGCCGTCCTGGTGCTGATCTTCATCCTCATGGTGGGTTGGTTTCGATCCTTCTTGACGCCGCTGGTCGTCATGGCGGCCATCCCGTTCTCGCTGGTGGGCATCTTGCCCGCGCACGGGCTGATGGGCGCCTTCTTCACCGCGACATCGATGATCGGCTTCATGGCCGGGGCGGGCATCGTGGTGCGCAACTCGATCATCCTGGTGGATTTCATCGAGCAACGTCTTGCCGAAGGCATGCCCCTGGACGAAGCGGTCGTGGACGCAGGGGCGGTGCGGTTCCGGCCGATGTTGCTGACGGCGTTGGCCGTGGTGGTCGGCGCCAGCGTGATCCTGGCCGACCCGATCTTCCAGGGCCTGGCCATCTCGCTGATGGCCGGAGAAATTGCCTCGCTGTTGATCAGCCGCATGGCGGTGCCCGTGCTCTATTTTATGGCTTACAGCCGCGGGCCGAAGACTGCGCCGGTGCCAGAGACGCCGCAGGCCTTGCAGGCGCACGTATGATCGCGATGCTCGCCAGCCTATTGATCGGTGGGGGCTGCGGCGCCCCGTTGGGCCGCTTCGGCCAGTGCAGTTCCGGCTCCTGCCCGCTCACCGCGAATGAGTAGCAGTTTCATCCAGCGCGGCGGATTGTGGGTTCTTGGACAATCCACGATCATGCTTGCAGTTGCGGTCCTGGGTATCGCCTGTCGTGGTCCGTCGAAGCATCTTCCGTTGTTGGTTTGCGGTTTGGTCTTTCTGGCAGGTTCCTCGGTCTGCGGCATCGCCGGCGGCATAACCCTGGGCCGGAATCTCACGCCGTTTCCCAAGCCTGTGGGGAGCACACAATTGGTTCAGCGTGGCATCTACGGCTTGATACGCCATCCGCTTTACACGGCAGTCATTTGCGGAGCGATCGGCTGGTCGCTGATCTGGTCAAGCTGGCCGGCTCTGGCGGCTTCGCTGGCACTGGCGGTGTTCTTCGACGCCAAGGCGCGGCACGAAGAACTTTGGCTGCGACAGCAATTCTCGGATTACGCGCGCTACGAGCGACGGGTGCGGCGATTCATTCCATGGATTTATTGACCCGTAGCCGCTTGAGCTTGGGCCCAATCGCCCCGGCGGCGCTCCAGTGGGTCACCGTGGAGGGGCGCCAACCGGTGGTCGAGAGGGAGCCCGAGGGCTCATGTTTTCTTGGGAGTGGATCAGCTTTTGGGTTCCAACCCGCAGGATCGCCAGCCAGGCACTCCAGCCGTCCTCTGCCGCCCGGTAGTTCTTTTGGTCACAGCTCTTGAGGAACTTTTCCCTGGCGGACGCGAGGTCCATTCGGCTGTCGAGGGATTCCGGCTCGTAGCCCAACACTGCCAGTGAAAAACCGGAGTCAGGCCAGAGCCACAAAGCCGGGAAAAAGAGCTCGGCCCCAAAGCTGACATGCAGATCATACGTCTCACGTCCCACCGGCACTTGGCACTCGACTGTTTGCCCATCGTGCCAGGTCTTCACCGGCAGCAACGTCCCAGGTTCGCTCCCGTCGATGGTCCTATAAAAGCCCCGTAGCCGGGTCGCAGGCTGGTGATTCAGTTCCAGGATCAGGTCACCCTCACCAAGGCCGGCGAGGCGGGCTGGCGTGTTGGTCCCGAGGGCAGTGACCAGCAGCGCCGCCTTTGGCGGGTGCTTGAGTCCGGGCGGGAACCTCCGGACCTCTTGGTACTGGCCCCCGATCCAGCCGCGCTGATGAGTTACTGCCTCCTTCGGCTTGGGCGACGAGCAGCCAGTGAGAATCACGGCCACAAGACCGAGGAGGAGTGGCGCCGCCGATGGAGCTTGAAACAAAGAAATGATGTGCCGCATGTGCGTATAATGCCCCTCTGCGTTCGGCACCGTCAATCCCCGGTATCGGTTTCGGCTGGAGTGGAACGTCTCCTGCGACTGCCAGCGTAATCGGTCCCTGTCCGGCCCAGTCACACTTACGAATGAAGAGCGCTGCTGAACGCGCGGAAGAATCGCTTTGCCAATGGATGCCGCGGTTGGCCTAGTCATTTCCGCGCCTCTGCTCTACTCGATGACACTCCGGAGCTTCATGCTTCAGTATCCGAGCACTTGCCTGGCAGAATTGCGGCTGGGTTTCCACGTGCGCTCGGAGGGCCGATCGGCCGGAGACCCTTCTCGTTGCGCACTGAAGAACCGCGTCGCCTCCAAAGCCACTCTCGCGCGACGCCCGGCCAATGGGGGCGGAATGCGCGTTGCCCTCCCCGAGTTGCTCAGTCGTTTCACCAAAAAAGGCGGCCGGGTCCCTCACCGAGGCCCGCCCCGGCCGCGGCTCCGAGGACTCGATCAGATGAACCCGTATAGAGTCAGCTGCCGGGTCGGAGGCTGCGGTTTGTAACCGAGCCGGAGCCCAATCAACCGTCGCGTCGAGTAGCGGATCAATTCCACCATCTCAGTAAACGTCATCGAGCCGTCCTTCACTTTGGTCTCCATGCCGTCCCCAGACTGCTCCTGCTTGTGAAGGATACCGAGTTGGCCAAACACCGCCTTCCTGACGTTGTGCTCGTCAGAGCGGTCGTAGGCCTCGTTGGCCTTCTTGCTCTTCTGGCACATGCGCGCCATAACCCATTCCGTCGTGACGCCATCCATCTTCAACGCGTTGTTGTTTGTGATCCGGAACACATGGTAGCGGACCGTGTGGAATCTGCTGCCCGAGGGGCGCGTCACCCACTCCCCGATCCCGGCCCGCTCCACCAAGGTGCTGATCGCATTGTCGGCGGCAGTCAAGGCCGACTTGTGTTCGGCAGCGCTGACCTCCGGGCCCGAGGGCACGCCCAGGGATGGCATCAAGAACCTGGAGTCGCCGTGCATGAGGTCGCGGTCGAGCCGGGCGGGATGGTGATAGCCCAAAAACTCGCGCAGAAACTCAACCGTCGGGGGGAACAGATAGACCGTGTGCCAAACATCCGACTTTTCAACCCAAAACTCAATCTTGCCCTCGGCTAGCTCCACTCTTTGCGTCTCCATCCCCAAAGCGTCTCCGATGCGAGCCCCGGTGTCGAGTCCCACGACAACCGCGACCAACTCATCCGCTGTCGCCACGTCCGCGAGCCTCATCGCCTCGGCCATCGACAAGGCCACACGCTTCTGGACCTTCACATTGACCCGGAGCTTAAGTTGCTTGACCAGCACCCCTGTCACCGGGTTGTGCCTGGCGATGCCATCCCCCATGGTCTCCTCCCAGAGCAGGTGGAGCACC
Source organism: uncultured bacterium (assembly GCA_963749495.1). Classification (GTDB taxonomy): domain Bacteria; phylum Verrucomicrobiota; class Verrucomicrobiia; order Limisphaerales; family UBA8199; genus CAVQND01. The sequence continues at coordinate 38,349 of CAVVMW010000026.1, read as the reverse complement.
TCCAGCCTCTGCCTGACCGTTCCGGGCGCCTGGCCCTTGGCGAGGCAGAAGTCCCGGTAGCCTGCTACCATGGGCCGCGTCACGTCCTCCAACGGGATGCTCACGCCGCCGGAGGAGCCGAGTTGGTCCAAGTAAGCGTCGAAGCTTTTGAGGGTGCTTCTACGGTTGATGTAGGTCTCCTGCCCCATCGCCTTGCTCCGCGCCAGGAAGGCGTCACGTACGGCTTGGTACGTCGCCACCGGAGTGGTGTCTCCGCCGACCAACCGAGACATCTCGGCGGAGACCTGCCTGACTCGGTCCGGCTGAGGCCGGGCTGTCGCTCCAAATGCGCCTGGAGCGCCCAGCCTGCCAGGATCGCCTCGGCCTGCCTGCGGTCTTTCGTCCGCGCGCTGCGTTGGACCTTCTTGCCACTACCGTTCAGGAACCGCGCCTGCCAGAACTGCGACCCGTCGATCTTGAGGATATAACCCAACATAACTATTAGTTCTCCTTTCTATCTTTGCTCTTTGAGATTTGCCCCGACCGTCGACCGGGCGCAGCACCGCCGGGAAGAAAATGCTACGCCAGCCAAGGCTAAAGAGGTGACAAACACGTTCCCGTGTGGGCCAAGGCTCTCATGCAAAACTCTCACTTCCCAAGCACCCGCATGGCGCGCTCAAGTGGGTGCGGAGCCCCGCGGGCCGCTTTGGAGCTACGGTCGGACGCCGCCTCTCTAAACCGCGCCAAACGAAGTTCGTTGGGGCGCTGAGCCCACGAAAGCGCCGACTCGAACTGCACAACCCACTGCGGGATAATGGCTCGCGACAGAGGAGAAGGAGACGATGGCCGGAGGACTCTCAGCCAAATGTCTCAGGCGCCTCCCGCGTCCAAGGCTGCGAGGCGCCTCCCATGAGGGGGGGCAGGGCCTCCACGAGGGCGGGCGCCGCCGCGCTCAGGAGGCAACACGGCCTTGGCGACGCTGCGGACAGGCTGCTGGGCCGTTCCTGGATTTGCGTCCGAGGCTTCGCCGACGGCGGCGGCATACCATGTTGTCGCCGCGGACACAGTTGGCCCGAAAGGCCCGAGGACCCCGAGAATGCCGGCGGCGAGGAGAAACGGCCGCCAGTTTGGGTAATTTGCCTCAACACCTTCCAGTTGATTTTGGACCTTGCTCATGCGGAAGCGCAGGCTGGCTGACGCACAGGTGCATGTCAAGGGAGCTGACGGGTGTTGAGTAGGGTAGCGGATGTGCCGAGCCGGCTCACCGGGTTCGCTTCTGATCGGTTGTCGGGGATGGGCCAATGCGATATGTTCGGACCATCATGAACCAGCTCACCGTGATTGTCCCTCGAACGAAGGACTGAATTCCCGTCCACGCGTCAGAGAATGAACAAGCTCATCAAACCGGCTGGACCACAAGTCACGGCCCAGGCAGCCATCCTAATCCGGCTAATGGTTGGGGGCGTTTTTCTCGTGGAAGGCCTCCTGAAGTTCCTTCATCCCGAGGAGTTGGCCGCAGGGCGGTTTGCCAAGATCGGCATTCCCGCCCCGGAGCTGATGGGCCCCTTCGTCGCCGGCGTCGAGACCATTTGCGGAGCGCTTGTCCTGCTGGGCCTCTTTACCCGGTTGGCCGCTGTCCCGCTCCTGCTCAACATCTCCGTCGCTATCCTCTCGACCAAGATCCCGGTCCTGCTGGGACACGGTTTTTTGGGGCTTTGCTTTTCCGAAGCTGCCGCGCTACGGTTTCCTGAGCATGGTTCACGAGGCCCGCACGGACTTTTCGATGTGGCTTGGGTTGGTCTTTCTGCTGATCGTTGGAGGCGGTTGGTGGTCCTTGGAGTTGCTTTTCGCCCGGGCTGACGGGGAAGCCAAACCTGTCTCCGGCAGCGGCCACAACCCGCAAGGGCCCTGAACATCAAATATACGGATGAAGGCTCGCCCCAAAAGGGGAGCATTCGCGTTCCCCGCCGGTTTCAACTTGTTCACCTTTAAGGCAATGGCCTCGCGGCGTTCACCGAAGTGATTCCTGGAGCTGCGCTGGTTTCAATCCGGGAGCGACGACATACGCGGGTTCGCCCCATCTGAGGGCGGGCACCTTCATCTCGTTGCCCATGAGATCGAACACGGGCACGTCGGGAGGCATTGACACCGGCCGCGTTCGGGCGCTCCAGACGATTGCGAGTGCGCCGTTGGCGCGCTCAAACGCATGGACCGTGAGGCCGTCCCGGCGCATCACCCCGGCGGGCTTGGCGCCCATCAGCATCGACTCCAGTGCGCTGTAAGCCATCATGGTCGGCTTGGGTCGGCCGTCGTAGTCCAGAAGCACGTAGTAGCCGTTGGCCATCGCCGAAAACCACGGCATGGCGCCGGTCTCGTGGCCGCTGTAGTAGAAGAAGATCTTCTCCACTCCCGCGGAGAGCATCTCGACCATGCCGCGCACCAACCCGGCCGCCGCGTCAAGGCCAGTCAAGGGAATGCCCGCGCCCGTCTCCGGTCCGAAGGGGGCGCTGCAGTCGAAGCCGTCCGGCGGCAGCCAGGACGCAAAGGGCGGGCAACGGATGCCGCCTTCGGACATGTAAATGGGCTTGGGCTGGCCGTGCTGGCGCATCAGTTCCACATAGCGTTGCACCTGCTGGGCGACCAGCGGGGCGGCGCCGTCAGTGGCGGACTCGGTCATGGGCGGCTCCAATACACATGGTAGGAGAGCGCGTCCATGAACTGCAGACCGTCGGCCGCGAGCACGCGCTGGGTCCAGGCCTCCGCGGTGGGCGTAAAGCGTCCGCCCACAACCACACCCTGGGGGTCCGCGCGTTTGATCGCGCGGCAAGCCACCTTGAGCAGTTCGGCATATTCCTCAGGCGTGCCGGTGAAGAACCCCTTCCAGTAGGGCTCGTTCCACACTTCCCAGTGTTGGATGCGCCCGCGATAGTGTTCCACTGTGCGGAAGACGTAATTCTCCCACTCGCCAAGGTCGCGCGGGGGCGCGGGGGTCCAGGAGCGCCCGCCTTGGCGTGTTTCGCGGTCGCGGCCTGCCCACGGCGGGGGATGCCCAAGGTTGGCGAAAACCAGGAACCCACGATCGCGGAGCGCGTCGATCTCTCGGTCATGCCACACGAACCGGCCCTTCTCCGGTTCCACCCGCCACCAGTGGCAAAAGTCGCCGAAATCGTGCAGCCGCACCCAACGCGCCCCCATCGCCTCCGAGGCGAGCAGTGCGTTGCCCGGCTCGGGCACCATCGAGGTCACATGTGTGCCGAAGGGCGAATCGGGCCGCAGCCGGCGATCCCGTTCCGGAAAGACACCGAACCAGACCTCGCCGGTCGCGGGCGACTCGTTGGCCCGGACCCGCACCCGGTACATGCCGGGTTGTCGGAGCAGAAACTGGGCGCGGTCCAGTTGGCCAAATTTGACCTGGTGTACCAGGTTGGTCAGCGGCCGAAACCACAGGTCCTCAAGGGTGTAGCTTAGGGCAACCGCGTCGGGCTGCGAGCTTGCGGCTGCCCGGGCGGTGACCTGCACCACGTCGCCAACACGGCACCAGCGCGTGGGCGTTTCGGCACCCACTTCGACCGGTTGCGCGGGCTGGTAATCGGTCTGGCCACCCTCTTCAACCTGCACGTCATCGAGCCAGATTGTGGCGGAGGGGACAATGCGCGCCACATAGCCTTCGTGCAAATTGGGCAGGACGACGGGCGCACTGGATTGTCTATATCCTGTGGCGCGGATCGCGGCCCCCGAAAAAGTCCTGTCCGATTCGACGCCCGTGCGGGTCTTTATCCGTGGATTGAAACATGACCGACAGCCTGAGACTGCGCGCCCACTACGCCGCGAACGGCTCCGAAGAGGCCTTTCGCCAAGTGGTCGCGAGTTATGTCGACCTGGTCTATTCGACGGCGGTGCGGTTGGTGGACGGCGACAGGGACCGGGCGCAGGACGCGGCCCAGGAGGTCTTTGTCGATTTGGCCCGGCTCTCCGGCGAGCTTTCCAGCCAGGTGATGCTTGGGGGCTGGCTGCACCGGCACACCTGCTTCGTAGCCGCCAAGACCATGCGCTGCGAGCGCCGCCGTCAAAACCGCGAAAGACAAGCCGCCGAGATGAATGGATTGGAAGACCACGAGCAAGCCAGGTTCGATGACGGACCGGGACGATTCCTCGCCCGCAGAGCGTCGCCAATGGCTGGAGGCCTTCAAACGCACGGCCCCCGACAACGGCCTCGCAAACCTTCCTTCCGCCCAGCAATACTTCAAGGCCGGCCAGACTGCCATTGCGCCGGCCGGAGGCGAGTTGCCAGTATGAAAGAAATTGCACTTTGTAACGGCTTGACCCCCATTTCGGACCTCACCGGTGGAGCCTTAAAAGCGGTGGGGGAAGCGCCCGAAAAAAGCAAATTCCAATCAGTTTCCAAAACGCTGGCGCGCATTGCGGGATCGTTGGTATTCTCTCGCGCCAGATGATTGAGAACGGCACAGAGCCGGTGTCGGGCGGCGGGGCTTTTGTGACGACGCACTGGTCGGTGGTGCTGACGGCGGGCCGCAAGGACACTGCTGCGGCGCAAGCCGCCTTGGAGAATCTGTGCAGCGCTTATTGGTACCCGCTCTACGCTTATGTGCGACGGCGCGGCTATTCAGTCGAAGATGCGCAGGATCTCACGCAGGAATTCTTCGCACGCGTGCTCGAACGCCACTGGCTGGCCGAGGCCGACCAGTTCAAAGGGCGCTTTCGCACGTTCCTGCTCACGGCCATGGAGCGTTTTCTGGCCAATGAATGGGACAAGGCCCGTGCCCTCAAGCGCGGTGGCGGCCTCGAGAATATCCCCATCCAGCTCGACAGCGCCGAGACCCGCTACGGTGTGGAACCAGCGGACAGCCACACGCCCGAGCAGGCGTTCGAGCATCGTTGGGCGGTGACGCTGCTGCAGGAGGTGGTGGAGCAACTCGGGGCGGAGTTGCGCGCCAGGGGCCAGGGCGAGCTGTTCAACGGGCTCAAAGGGTGCCTGCTCGGTCATGGCTCAGCACAGCCCTACGGCCAATTGGCGGCAAAGCTGGGGATGGAGGAGGGGGCGGTGAAAGTGGCAGTGCACCGTTTGCGGCAGCGGTATCGAGAACTGCTGAGGGCCGAGATTGCCAACACCGTGGCCTCGCCGGGCGAAGTTGAGGCGGAGATGCATCATTTGTTCAATGTGCTCACACGCTGAGGTGGCCTCTTGTGTAACCTCGGGGTGCGAAATCTTAACACAGGGGTGGACGCAGTCATGAGCAGCGAACGAAAATGTCCGGCGTGCGGGAGGCCCTTGGCGGCCGATGCCCCGGAGGAGCTTTGCCCTGCCTGCCTGATCGAGGCGGGCTTCGGGACCGAGCTGGCGCCAGAGCCGGGCCAACCCAGCAAAACGCGCAGTTTCGTCCCGCCCGCGATAGCGGAGTTGGCGAGCCTTTTTCCGCAATTGGAGATTCAGCAGTTGCTGGGGAAGGGGGGCATGGGGGCGGTGTATCGAGCGCGGCAGCCGGCGCTGGATCGGCTGGTGGCGCTGAAGATCCTGCCGCCGCAGACCTCCGGCGGTGCGGGTTTTGCGGAGCGGTTCACCCGCGAGGCGCGCGCCTTGGCGCGGCTCAACCACCCCAATATCGTGGGCGTGTATGATTTCGGCGTAGCCGGCGGGTTGCATTATTTCGTAATGGAGTATGTCGAGGGGCTGAATCTGCGGCAAGTGCAGCAGGCGGGCCAACTCTCGCCACGCGAGGCGCTGAAGGTGATCCCGCAAATCTGTGACGCCCTGCAGTTCGCGCACGATGCGGGCGTCGTTCACCGGGACATCAAGCCGGAAAACGTAATGCTGGACAAGAAGGGCCGGGTGAAGATCACCGATTTCGGGCTGGCCAAGATTTTAGGGCGGGACGCCAAGGGTTTGCGGCTCACCGGCGCGCAGGAGGTCATGGGCACGCCGCACTACATGGCGCCCGAGCAAATCGAGCATCCGCAGACAGTGGATCACCGGGCCGACATCTACTCGTTAGGCGTGGTCTTCTACGAAATGCTGACGGGCGAACTGCCGCTGGGCAGGTTCCAGCCGCCATCCAGGAAAGTGCAAGTGGACGTGCGGTTGGATGAGGTGGTGCTGCACGCACTGGAAAAGGAACCCGACCACCGTTATCAGCATGCCAGCCAGGTCAAGAACGACGTCGAGACGATCGTGTCCCGACCCGCCCCAGGGCCGAGCGGGCAGACGCCGGGTGCGCCGGAGGCGCGGCCGCGCAAACGCCTTCAACTGCGAAGCTGGTCCGTCATGGCGGTGCTGCTGGTTTCGGTGGTGGCGGTCATTATGCTCCTTAACTTCGTGACCCGGCCGCGGCAAAAGGGTCTCGGAACGGCGGTCCAGACGACTGACTGGCAATGGCCGGAAACTCCTGCTATTGCCGACAGCAAGACTCCACTTATTCAATATCAGAGGCTCGAATTGTTTCCGGACGGCGTGGTGCGTTTCCGCGAGCACACGCAGCACTTGAATGACTGCGGGACAAACTTGCAGACCTTCGAGTTCATCAATTCCGACAATGTGAGTGTCACAAACATGACCGACGCGCGCCACCGCCCGATCGCGTTTACGAAGACCCACGAGATGATATGGGGGGGGATCTTCCGGTATTCGGTGACGCTCAACGAGCCTGTGCCTCCCGGCCAGCCGGTCTCGCACATCGGTGAGGGAACTATGACCGGCTCGTTCAAACCGGCCGGCGCTCCGGGCGTATTCGAGTATTCGAACCGACACCGGCCCGTCGCTCAGCAGCGCACCCGGCGGATTGAATGGCACCGCTTGCCCCCCGGCGCGTGTTTGCTGGAGAAGCAACCCAACGACCTGCACGAGCGCGTCCGGGACGGACGGATCGAGCTGTTTATTGACCGGCTCATTCCACCGGGCGACAGCCTGGAAATTGTTTATCGCTTTCGCCTGGACCAAAGTGACAAGAGGGCGCCGACCGGGCGCTGAATTTCAAAGCCTTATGAGAGCAAAGCATCTGATCATACTCGCTCTGTGCGCCGGGAGCGCGCAGAGCTTTGTTCCAGCAGCGCCGGATGGCGCGACCCAATCGGCAGCGCCAATGAAGCGCGATGGTTCCGGCACGTTGCTGCGGATCCACGTGGATGCGCGGGTCGAGTTGCTGAGCCTGATCTTTCGGCTGGCCGGCAACTCCGAATACAACCAGGCCCGCGTTAAATCCTATGCCGAGGATGCGGAGAGGCAGTTCGGACCTTTTCGTGATCACCCGGTAGTCGCGCTGGCGGCCAAGCTGCGGAATACGCAAGGGGTTTCCTACGACGCCTGCATGGGCATGGCCGTGCACTTGACTGATCCGGGCGATTTGCGATTCAGAACGCCACTGGTGCCCTGGCCCGAATCCCTTGACCGGCGCTGGACGGTCAAGAGCGGCAGCGACTTCCTGGCGGCCGCCCGGCAATTCGTCAAAGACACCGGCTTCAATGATTTCATGGCCAAACACCGGGCGCTGTACCAGACCACTGAAAGCCGGCTCAAAGAACTGCTGGACCGGCAGGCGCACCTGGAATGGTTCAGGGACTTCTTCGGCGAGAAGCCAAACGCGGCTTTCACGGTGATCCCCGGAATGCTCAATGGCGGCTGCTGCTATGGCCCGCACTTCCGGGCTGCGGGAGGGCAGGAAGAACTCTTTTGCATGCTGGGCGTTTGGCAAACCGATTCGGCAGGCCTGCCCGAGTTCACCAGCGGCATGCTCGGGACGGTCGTGCACGAATTTGGCCATTCTTATGCGAATCCGCTGATTGATCGCCATTGGGACGACTTGCGGGCGCCGGCCCAGATACTCGACAAACCAGTGGCTCAAAAGATGCGCTCCCAAGCGTACGGGGAGGCTGCTACCATGCTGCGGGAGTCGCTGGTGCGCGCTTGTGGGGTCCGTTACGCGCGCCAGTACCGAAGGAACCAAGGCCGCCTCCGAGGCTACTCGGCGCGAAAAGAGCCGCGGCTTTTTGTGGATCCAGGAACTTTCGGACCTGCTTGGCGATTATGAAGCCCATCGCGATCGGTACCCCACCTTGGAGGCGTTTGCGCCCCGCCTGGTCGCGTTCTTCCATGACTACGCCAAGGATTTTGCCGCCACGCAGGCGCAACCGAGCGGGAAACTGCCGTGATTCTTTCCGCGGCGAAGAAGGTGTGGCGCTGGAACCGGTGGCTGTGACCTTCACCACGGGCGGGCCGTAGCTGCGTCGCGGGCACCCAGGCGCGGGTATGGGGGGCAGCAGTACGGCGGCCCGCGGCGGGGCTGCTTGGCCTTTGCTTTGGAAAATTCGGCCATTCTGGGGCTCAGGGTCGCGGCCGCCTCGGTCGGCTTGATCCTCTTGCCCTCAAAAATCTCCTGCAGGGGTGAAGCAACTCGGGGCGGAGTCGCGCGCCAGTGGCCAGGGCGAGCTGTTCAACGGGCTCAAAGGGTGCGCCACCGCTTCCAGGTGCTGGCGGGGTAACCACTCGGTGTAACCTTCGCCGCGGATTTCTTAAAAGAAGGATAGGACGCAGTCGTGAGCACTGAACGCACATGCCCAGTCTGTCACCAGCCGTTGGCGCCCAACGCGCCGCAAGGGCTGTGTCTGCCCTGCTGACCCCTAATAACCAGAGAATCAAGTAATATGAAACACCAAACCAAACTCATCACTGAGCAAACCTCGAAACAGAAACCGACCATGAAGACCCGCAAACAATCATTATACCAACATCCAAGGCTGAACGGCTTCAACGAACGCTGGACCGGTTCATGGTTTGTGATCGCTGCGGGGGCGCTGGCGCTGACCGCGCAGAGCGCCTTTGGACTGGCTCCCTTCGTCTCGCGGATTCCCAATGGCAGCATCGCGAGCTGCAGCACCTGCCACACCAGTGGCTTCGGGTTCAATCCGTTCGGCCAGAGCTTCAAGAACAACAAATGGACATGGAACGCCACGCTGGCCGGCCTGGACTCCGACGGCGACGGCTTAACCAATGGCCAGGAACTCGGCGATCCCAACGGGACCGGCACACCGACGCCCGGCGCGTGGGTCAGCAATCCAGGCGACCCCCATTCCAACCCCGCACCCCCCGGGCCGCCCTGCACTATCATCAAAAACTTTGGTAACCTAACCAGGGTGACGGGGTCAAATCCACAAGCGTCGTTGGTGCAGGGACCGGATGGCACACTGTATGGAACAGCAGGTTATGCTGACGGTTATGGAACGGTGTACAAAATCCAGCCGGATGGGAGGGGGTTCGCGGTCCTGAAATGCTTCACCAACTCGGGCGAGGGGGCGCAACCCTTTGGTGGCTTGGTCTTGTCCGGCGGCACGCTTTACGGGACAACGTATTATGGCGGCAGTTCGGATAAGGGGACGGTGTTCAAGGTGAACGCGGATGGCACGGGCTACGCCGTGCTCAAGAACTTCACCTACAGCGCTGCGGCGTTGCCCCGTGCGGGTCTAGTCTTGTCTGGCGGCACGCTTTACGGGACAACGTATTATGGCGGCAGTTCAAATGCCGGGACGGTGTTCAAGGTGAACATAGATGGCACGGGCTATACCGTGCTCAAGAATTTCACCGGTAGCGATGGGTCGTTGCCGCAGGCTCGTCTAGTCTTGTCTGGCGGCACGCTTTACGGGACGACGTATTCTGGCGGCAGTTCGGATAAGGGGACGGTGTTCAAGGTGAACACGAACGGAACGGGCTATACCGTGCTCAAGAGCGTCACAGGTTCGCCCCAGGCTGGTCTCGTCTTGTCTGGCAGCACTCTTTACGGGATGATGGGTGGAACGGTGTTCAAGGTGAACACGAACGGAACGGGCTACACCGAGCTCCAGATTTTCCCCGGTTCGTCCTATGCCGGTCTGGTCTTGTCTGGCAGCACGCTTTACGGGACGACGTATAGTGGCGGCAGTTCAAATGCCGGGACGGTGTTCAAGGTGAACACGGATGGCACGGGCTACACCGTGCTCAAGAACTTCACCGGTAGCGATGGAGGGTATCCCCAGGCTGGCTTGATTTTGTCTGGCGGCACGCTATACGGGACGACCCGACTTGGCGGCAGCTCGGACAACGGTACGGTGTTCAAGGTGAACACGGATGGCACGGGCTATACCGTGCTCAAGAACTTCACCGGTATCGGCTATGGGGCGTGGCCCCAGGCTGATTTAGTCTTGTCTGGCGGCACGCTCTATGGCACGACTTGGAATACTGCCTGCGACCAGACTCTGGATGACGGGACGGTGTTCAAGGTGAACACGGATGGCACGGGTTTTACCAAGCTCAAGAGTTTCACCGGCAATGGCGATGGGTCGGGGCCCTCTGATCTGGTCTTGTCTGGCGGTACGCTCTATGGGACGACACTTAACGGCGGCAATTTCAATATTGGCACGGTGTTCAGAATTGATCTGTCGGGAGGAATGACACCGGTGATTGACAGCCAGCCACAGAGCCAGGTGAATCTAGTGGGAACCACAAGCCGTTTCAGCGTGACCGCCATTGGCACTGCCCCGCTGACCTGTCAATGGCGCAAGAACGGTGTCAATCTGGCTGAGGGTGTGCAGTCTTCCGGAGCCACGATTTCAGGAACCACGACAACAGACTTGACGATTGCCAACGTCCAAATGAGTGACGCTGGCGATTATACGGTTGTTGTGACCAACACCTACGGTAGTGTGACCAGTTCTGTGGCAGCGCTCACCGTGCAACTTCCGACGCCCATAGTCCTGACTCCGGACTGCAGTGGCAGCTCTATCTCCAACGGGTTCGCGTTCAATCTCAGTGGGATGGCAGGGCAAACGGTGGTGATTGAAGCTTCGACGAACCTGACATCCTGGACGCCACTTCTGACCAATTCACTACTAACGGGCCATTTCTACTTCAACGATCCTGATTCGACCAATTGCGCCCAGCGTTTCTACCGGGCGCGGCTCACGCCATGAAGAACGTTGCACAAGTAGCTGCATCTAAAAGGGGCAAGTCCCGCATAACGCAACTTCGGTGGCGCTTCGCCCGGGGAGGGCCAAACCAGGGCGTCAGGAATGAGCGCTGACATATGCTGACGTCGAGATCATCGACATTGGGGGCATTCCGATGGACACCGCGGCCGGGCGCCAGCAGTTTGCCGCCCGCCTCGAGGCGCGCCGTTTGGCCGAAGGGGGCCAAGCCCCGGCGGGGCCGCCGCACCGGAGTTGGTGTGTCGCCAGTGAGCAATTTCGCCAGGTTGTCTATATCCTGTGGCGCGGATCGCGGCCCCTGAAAAAACCCTGTCCGATTCGACGCCCGTGCGGGTCTTTACCAGTGGATTGAAACATGACCGACAGCCTGAGATTGCTCGCCGACTACGCCGCGAACGGCTCTGATGAGGCCTTTCGCCAAGTGGTCGCGGACTATGTCGATTTGGTCTATTCGACGGCGGTGCGGTTGGTGGACGGTGACAGGGACCGGGCCCAGGACGTGGCCCAGGAGGTCTTCGTCGATTTGGCCCGGCTCGCCGGCGGCTCTCCGACAAGGTGATGCTGGGCGGATGGCTGCACCAGCACACCTGCTTCGTGGCCGCCAAAGCCATGCGCACCGAGCGCCGCCGTCAAAACCGCGAAAGGCAAGCCGTGGAGATGAGTGGACTGGAAGACCACGAGGAAGCCAGGTTCGATGACGTTGCGCCGGTTTTGGACCAAGCCATCAATCAACTGAGCGCGCCGGATCGTTTGGCGATTGTGCTGCGCTTCTTCGCGGGGCAGGACTTGCGCGCCTTTCCCGAATCGGTTCGTCAGCACCGCCGGTGTGCCATCATTGAACGTGCCCGTCACCTTCGCCATCGTCTGGCTGACTTTCACCCTGAGCCCAAGGGCGCCGAAGCCCTCCCAATCCGATGGCAACCTGACCTGATCCAGCCACGGCAAATCGTTCAACCGTCCCCGCAGATCAAAACGGCCAGACTGCACCTCAATTGCGAGTTGTGGTGAGAGGCCAAACACGTCTGCCAGCCCGGCCTGTTCTTCACCATACTCGTCCCGACCGGCTGCGGCGCACGAGCCATAGAGCCAGCCGCCGCTGCTGACCCAGCGCCGAATCGCAGCGCAGGCTGCGGCGGACACGCACGGGTCCGTCACATACAGCACCTTGAAATTGCCCAGTCTTCCCTGCTCCACGTCCCCTTCCGTGAGGAAGTCCACCAGGTACTGGTCGTGGATGAGCGAAAAATAGGTCAGCCGCCGCTCGGCCATGGCGATATAGCCAAACGGCTGCCACAGGTCGCTCGACAGGCTATAGAGCAGTGCCACTCGAGCCGGGCGCGTATGGCCCGGCGCAAGGATATGCTCCGCCCCCGCAAGCTGCCGGGTGATGGCCACGATGCCGTCATAGGCGCTGCGCAAGTCGCTCCAGTAGTTCTCGGTGCTGGTGGCCGTCGGGCCGTAGGTCCAGTAGAAAAAATGCTTGGCCCCCTGGCACAAGGCCGAAGCGCTCTTGAGACGCAGGTTGGTCTCGTCGCTGGGCGTGATCCAGGTGATAATCGGCAGCCGGCCCTGGCTGCCGCTGCGGAAAATGGCCGCCTGGAAGCCCAACAGTTGAAAGCCCTCCCAGGTGGACGCGGGCCCGTACATGAAGTTGAGTCCAAGCCAGTCCTCGATCCCGATCACGTCCACCACTTGTTCGCGGGCCAGCGCGAACCAGTCCAGGGAGAGGGGAAAGCCGCCCCAGGTCGTGTTCTCGCGGTCCATGCCCATCCCCAACCCCGAACCGCCGAAGTAGGGGTGGTCGGCAACCAGCGTAGTGGTCAGGACGTTGGTCGGCGCGTGCCGGTGAAAGCTCTGGGTGAGCCATTTGAGCCGCTGCGTGGCCGAATCCTGCCGGAACCGAGTCGTCCAGACAAACACGCGGTTGGCCGCGGACCGGTTCAGCTTCTGCCGCTCGCGCAGCATGGCGGGCGATTCGATGGGCACAACGTCGTCCAGCGAGACCACGCCCAGGTCGGCCGGGGCCACGCCCCGTTCCTTGAGCCAGGCATGAAAATGGGCCAGCGCCACCGCGTTGGTCCCAATCGGCGGCCGGCAAATGACTTCATCCGAAAAGCCAAAAGGCGTCCGGCGGGCCCCGGACCGCGCCTGATGCGCCGGGCCCGCGATCTGTCGCTCAATGTTCTCCCGCCGCAGTTCTGGGCCGAACCCGACGGAATAATTCCCGGAAGGAGACCACGCGCTCGATAAAGGCCATCGCGGCGCGCCTGCCCTTAGGCGCGTCCAAGAGCGCGAAGGCCCGCCTACAGGCGGCCATCGGGCGAAGTCCGGCACCCCATCAAGCCCAGGCCCACCCCGCAATACGACGGAAAACGAACCATGCGATGCGTTGACCGCTACGCGAGTTCTTGGACCAGACGCTATCTCGCGAACCCCGCCGCGCCTCACTCATGCAGTGCCTTTAGGAGTTCGCCAACATCGTGTCGGGCTTTGGCAGCGCCCCTTCTCTTTACCCAATTCGGGTCCAAGGCCTGCAAAACACGGAACGGCGCTTCGATCGCGGCCGGCGCAAGCGAATCCAGAGAGTCGTCCAAGAGATGGACATGCGGTGGCAGAGCTGCCGCGGCCCGGAGCAACGACGTTCCGAATTCTTTCATTGCTGGCAGCAAGCCTGCAATAGGTCCGGTTAGTATCTGCTGCCTGACTTCGGATTTCAGCCTCTGTTCCCAGTCCTCGGATTTGAACCATCCGTGCCCGCACAGGCTTGGCCTGGTGAGAAGGGCGCGGAGCGGGAGCTTAGCGTACTGATGTAGCGGGTCGCAAGCCCAGGCGAAGATTGTCATGTCAGCGAGAATTAGGAGTTCGGCTGCCGCCCCGTACCCGCCGAGCATCAGGAACCTGAGTTCGACATGAGCCGACTCAAGCTCTGTTAGCTCCATGCCCGCCAACATCCTGCCTCCCATGCGGCCCAGAAATTGGCCTGCGGCAGCGCTCTCGTTCCACCCTTCGCTGGGGTAGGCGAGCCGATTTGGTGGGGCCTTCCCATCGTCTTGCTTCACCGTAGAGAGGCTCCACATAGCCAGGGCTGTCGTGGTCGCGGCACCACACACTGGCTTCAGTTGGCCGATTCCTTTTTGGTACCTCTTCGCGTCAAAGTAATCTTGGATACATTTCAGACCATCTTCCAAGACGGCACTGAGATATTGTTGGACCCAGTTTGTTCCGGTTTGCGCGAGTGCGGCCGCTGCGCTTATCCGCGCTGAAGGGACCGCAGATTCCGACCGCATAACATAACACGGACAATCCTTCCATGGCCTCTCCATCCTCTGCCACACACGTCGAAGCCAGTTGCGCGGAGGCGACTTTCTTCCGTTGCTACGGAAGCTGCAAGACATAGTACCACTACCACTGTCAGTTCTGCACTTGCCGTCGGAGTAGTAGGGACACCCCCTCCCAGGTTCATACTCTGCTGCATTCATAGCATCCGTTTCTCAGTTGTCGAGTGGAGCGGAGGCGCGCCCAGTTTAGACCAGCGGCTTCCATGGTATCGGCTCTTTCGAGCATCGTGGCAAATGGCCTCCAGATCCTGCTCACGTTTCGTCCACCCCCCTCTCATTCTCCCGTAAGGCGAGCTTTCCCCGATACGGTTGGAAGCCCCAGCCCATTCAGGCGGCGCCCTTCCAGGGCCGTTCCCGGTCCGGTTTAACGCAGCACTGGCCGTCCTTTGAGTGGCCGGCTCAGCGTCCGGACATCTCGAACCGCGGCTGGCCCCACAGGCCCTTGGCTCGGCACGGTTTATTATCCCCGCGCTTACAATCGCCACTACGGCCTGATACGCCAGTCTGAAGGGCTCCGCCCAGCTTGGGCCTGTTCGGCTTGCTCTGGGCGGTCTCGGCCCTCGCCGGCCCTCGGCCTCACCTTCCCTTCTTTGTTTTGTCATACTGTTTTGCCACGTCGTTTTCTTTGGCTTGCCCAGTCTGTTCGGTGTCAGAGGACAATATCGAAGCGAGCGCCGCATCGCAGGCAGCCCCTTGCGCCCCCAGGGAGCGTCTTGCCAGCGGCTGTGATACAGTCAAAGCAATACACGCGGCCGCAGGACGTGCACCTGCCGGCCCGCATGTGCACGGTAGCGTCTGCGATCTTCTGAATCTGCTGCTGCCACTCTGCCATCTCGCGAAACGACCCGCTGAATGCCACAGGTCCACCGACGACTATGTCGCTTTTCTTCAGGAGTGGGCATTTCCCACACTCGGCACAGCGAAGCGAGCGGTCGGTAGCGAGCCTGCTAGGGTCGCGTAGGATTTCTGCAGCACTGAACGATGAGTCGTACGTCCGAATTCCGGGCGCATGACTCGGGACAGAAGCGGTGTCGGCCCGTCGGCCCCTTTTGAAAATCTTGGCGAAAATGCTCACTCGTCCACGGTCGCGCAGAACCGTCGGCGTCCCAGTCGGAACAGGCTGGGGTCGGATTTGCACTCTTTCGGGACATGGTGAACAGAGGCAATGATCCTGCCCGCACTTGGAACAGGGCTCCGCCACACACTGATGTTCTTTCTTGGCACCCATAGGCCAACGCAGCTCACAGTACCTACTCGGACTAACTAAGATCGGGGACGAAAAACAAAGTCAAAAAAACAGAGTTTAGGCCACTCACAGCCAGTGGCTGCCGGGTGGTCGAGTGGAGCGGAGGCGCGCCCAGTTTAGACCAGCGGCTTCCATGGTATCGGCTCTTTCGAGCATCGTGGCAAATGGCCTCCAGATCCTGCTCACGTTTCCTCCACCCCGCCCTCATCCTCCCGTAAAGCGAGCTTTCCCCGATACGGTTGGAGGCCCCAGCCCATTCAGGCGGCGCCCTTCCAGGGCCGTTCCCGGTCCGGTTTAACGCAGCACTGGCCATCCTTTGACTGGCCGGCTGAGCGTCCGGACATCTCGAACCGCGGCTGGCCCCACAGGCCCTTGGCTCGGCACGGTTTATTATCCCCGCGCTTACAATCGCTACTACGGCCTGATGCGGCGGTCTGACGAACTCCGTCCGGCTTGGGCCTCTTCGGCTTGCTCTGGGCGCTCTTTGCCCTCGCGGGCCGCTCGCCTCAACTTCCCTTGCTTGCTCTGGCATACTTTCCGGCCATGCTGCAACCTCTACCCCGTTGGCTGACCGAGTTCATTTCATGGCTGATCTCCCGGTCATCAGAGCCTTCACCGTTCGTATCACGGTTCGGCTGTTCCAAAACGCCCTTCTCACTGGTTTCAGAGAAGGAAGCAGTTTCGGGGAGGCGGTCAATTCTTAACGTTGCGGCCTGGACGTTGGCTAGAGCGGCTGACCAGTCCCCGCCAGCGGCTTGAGGCCACTGACAGGCCCGCCCATTCACGGCAGAGCTTGCTCCAGCCAGGGCCTCCCCTCGCCGGAGTCTGCTATCACTACTCGGCCCAACCATCCATTGCCGAGGCAGGACCATTACCTGCGAGCATGTCCAAGGTTGAAGGCTGCACATAAGAATTTGCTTTGGGGGCGCCCGCAAGTACTGAACGCTGCGCGGGTCAGGGAGAGTTGGCTTCGCGTCTCGCTGAGCATGACGACATCGTGCCGCAGGGCGGCTGGGGTGTCAAGCGGCTTATGTTGACGGGTTTCTGCGGGTCTTCGGCCAGCGGGAGCGGCGTTGGGCCGCGAGGGGCAGAATCCCTGGGGCCAGGGGCGTCGCTCGGGCCGTAGGAACGCCAGCAGAAGGTCTCGTCGAAGCAGGGGCTGCCGTTGCGAATCGTCCTCAATGTCGCTTGGGCTCAGTCTGTGAGCACGTTTTCGTAATCGGGCATCGGGTCGGTGTCCAGGCAGGGTTCGTAGGTGAGCGGCCGGGAGCCGGGCGGTGGGGGCAGGCCGGCAGGCGGTGCCCGCCAGGCGCCGAGGTGGCGGAGAATCTTCTCGACCACCCGGGGATCGTCGATCACGGCGATGACGCGCATCGGGCTTTGGCAGACGGGGCAGCGCAGCGGGTCCACGTGCCAGACGCGAAGGATGAGGTCGCGCCATTTCCTGGAGGGCAGTTTGACTGGGGGTGGGGGTGAAAGGCCCGGCCGGCGCAGGACCAGTTCCGGCGGCAGCTCTCGGTTGCGGACGCCATGCATCCTACTGCTGTACCAGCCGTAGTAGCGGACCACTCGGGCGCCTTTGTCGGGAATATGCTGGGTGATGGCGGCCAGAAAGTCGGTGGGGGTGAAGACCTCGAAGTTGCGGTTGATCTTGGCATTGAGGCTGGAGCGGTAGATGACGGTGTCGCCGGGAGATTCCAGTGTCATCTTCTCAGCGGACAAGGGGTTGCGCAGGATGTGGAGTCCCTGACCGGCCAATTCAGCGTCCTGTCCGAGGACCATGCATGCGTGAACTCCGAGCTCTAGCAGACGGGCGGGCGCGCGATTATCGAATAAGCCGCCCGGCGATAGATGAACTGGCGCAGGTCTATCCGCGAGGCCCAGTGCCGGGCGCTATTCTGGGTGTGCAGTCCGACGCGCCATGAGGCCGCCTGGTCTGCCTCTTCAGTCCAAACGAAATGCGCTTTGTCCCTTGGGAACGGAGCAGGTTTCCTCCCGCCCACCGTGCCGCACTACAAGCTTGAACGGTCCGTCCGAGGCGACCGACAACTTGAGCGACCGCCCATCGCCCCCGGTCGGTTCGGCCTTGAGCGAGACAATGTGGCTGTTGAATTGCAACCGTTCGACACCCAGTGGTTTGGCCGAAGCCACCTCCCACACCAGGGTGTTCGAGGCCGCATCCGGCTTGAGGCCAACGGCGAATTCCAACAGATAGAGGATCGGCCCGAGGCCGCTCCAGCCCACGAAGTCAGATTTTGCCGGGCGGCCTGGGGCCGGAGCATCCGGGGCGTAATTCTCCCAAACCGTCCCGGTCTTCTGAAAGACCTCACCCATGGCGGCGAGGTGATTCAGGGCTATCTTGCGCGCTAAAGCGCCGCGCCCGTAACGTTCCAGGCCGCGGATCACCATCGTGGTGGTCGGCGCCCAAACGGCCCCCCGCCAGTAGCCGCCCGCCGGGTCGTAGCCGGCCTGGTCGGCGGCCAGCGTAGGCACCCGGTGCCGACGATTAAATGTCGCTGGATTCTCAAGTTCCTTCACGAGGTCGTCGGCCTGGGCGGCAGTGGCCACGCCTGCCAGGAGCGGCCAGAACCCCGCAACCGTCTTCACCGGCGCGCGTTTGCCCTCGATCGTGAGGTCGAAATAGAAACGCCGTGCCGGGTCCCACATCAGGGCATTGAGCGCCACGCCGAGTTCGTCGGCTTCGCGCGCAAACCCCGCTGCCTCGGCCGCCTTGCCCAAGGACTCGGCGATCGTGGCGAGGTGCCGGCCAAAGAGTGCCATCTGGCTGGAGGTGTCGATGGCGCAGCCGCCACCCTTGAGGAACGCGTTCCGAGGCGAATTGTCCATGCTGGCCCAATCGGTCATATAAAGCCCGTTCCCTTGGCGCAGATATTTCTGGAGCGCGCGATAGTAGCGCACCAGCGGCTCATACACCCTGCCAAGCCGTTCACGGTCGCCTGTGACGCGATAGCTCTCCAGTTCGGCCCAGGCCAGGATCGGATGATTCAAGGCGTCGAGCGTGAGCTCGGGCGGCGGCTGCGGCGCCGGACGGCCCTGATAGACGACGGGTGCGCCGCCCACGCCCGTCCACCCCCACCGGCTGAAAAGCTGTCGCCCCTCGCTGTTCACCCAAGGGGCGTAGTCCCTGCCAGTGGAGCGGTTGATCTCACGGCAGATCTCCCCGTCTCCGTGCTGTTTGGCGTAGAAATTGTCCAGCGAAGCGATGCCCGGAACCAGCGGATGCGCACAATTGCAGAACATCGTCATGAAA
The DNA here is from genome assembly GCA_963749495.1 of uncultured bacterium. Taxonomy (GTDB): domain Bacteria; phylum Verrucomicrobiota; class Verrucomicrobiia; order Limisphaerales; family UBA8199; genus CAVQND01. The sequence continues at coordinate 19,550 of CAVVMW010000026.1, read as the reverse complement.
CAGGTGTCCCACAGGAAGATGTTCTCATTGAACGCGGCATCGATGAACTGGGAAACATGGCCGCTGCCCGGGGCCGGTTCATGGAAGTTCTTGAATGCCAGTTCCCAGCTTTTCCAGTACATGGACACCCACTCGGGCCTTTCCTCAAAGATGGGCGATGGCAGTCGGTCGCGCATCTCGGCAAGCCGGGGCAGCGGCGCCGGTTGGTATGCTTTCTGGTTCTTCTCCGCAAGCCAGATGTTCTTGAAGAAGATCGGGTGGCCGTGGGCTTGGAGGTAGATGCCGGCTGGCGCCGGGCTTTCCGCAATCCCGCCGGGCGTCGAACCTTTGATCTCTACATCGTCCAGGATGGTCACGCCGTTGAACTTCACCGTGCAGCGGCCCGGCTTTGTCTTCCGCCCGGCCGCGTCGTAACGGGCGGCCGTAAAATCAATGTCGTAGGTCTGCCACGTCAGCGGCGGGTAGCACATGTTGATGTCCGGCGTGACCTGGGCATAGAGGACGCCGCAATCGTGCTGGCCCTCCACCACGCCGAAGGAATCCAGAATCTGGATCTCGTAACGCTGCTGCAAATAGACGCCGCTGTTGGGACGCTGCCAAATGGTTTGGGTCTCGGGCATGTAAGAGATCATGAACTCGAAGTGGAGCGTGAAGTCCTGGAACTTCCGTCGGGTGGTCGCTCCGCCGGCCGAGGTAATCCATTTCTGAGGCGTCATTTGGGCCCCTGGCTGCCACTCTGTCGAGGTTTGAGCCGTCGAAGAGGACAATGGCTCCCACCGGAGCGGGCGCGCCGAGGGTGGGGCTGCGCCGACGGACGCGCTTCAACTCGAACCTCCGGCCGGTGTCGGTCTGGCCGGTGATGGTTTGGCCGTCGCAAACGGCATGGTACACCTGGTCAATGACGACCTCATCGCCTTCCAGCCGGGCGTCGGCGGGCGTCGTGTTATCGGTGGTGGGGGCTTTCTGGATAATAGTCTTGCCGTCCCAACCGTCCCCGGGCAGGCCACCGGCAAAGAACATCGTGCGAAACGCGCCATGGCCCAGCGCCCGGACCTGTGCGCCAAGCCTGGCGCCCGCGTCGGCATATTCACCCTGGAACTTGAAGTCCGCGTCGGTGTGCTCCGGGTCGCTATAGACTTTCATTTCGGCAGCTTTGACTGCCGGCCCCGCAACGGCCAGGAGACTGACCGCCAGGACCCTGATCACTCTGTTGAAAGGTCTCATGCGCCGAAGGTATCGCCGATGGTCCTGGAGACCAAGACCGTTTGTCGCCTTGAAAGACTTCAAGGGCCTCGCCGTTCCGGGGGGGGCAAGTGTTTCCAAATTGGAGGCACTGGGGCCGATGGTAGACCCTCCCTGCGGAGGCCGAACCGAACAAAGACCAGCTCTTTTCACGGCTTGGCCATCACCGTCCCGTGTGTTACAAGGTCCGTCCAGATGACAAAGCGATACACCCGGCGATGGTGGCTCAAGAACATGGTGGCCGGCGCGGGGCTTGTGGGAGCCTCGCGCCTGTTCCAGGCCCCGTTCGTCCTGGCCGATTCGAGGCCCAATTCAAAGCTCGCCACTGCCGTGATCGGCTGCGGCGGCCGGGGCGAGGCAAGCTTGGCGGCGGCCCTGGGCGAGAGGCTGGTGGCGATTGTGGACGTGGACGATGGCCGCCTGGCGGCAGCGGGCAAGAAGGCAGCCGAGAGCGGGGCCAAGCCACGGGCGTTTTTCGATTACCGTCAGATGTTCGACGCCATGCACCGGGAGATCGATGCGATCTTTGTGGCGACTCCAGACCATCATCATGCCCCGGCCTCGATGCGGGCCATTCAACTCGGCAAACATGTGTTTTGCGAGAAACCGCTCTGCCACGACCTCTGGCAAGCCCGCGCCCTGGCGAGAGCGGCGAGCGAACACAAGGTCACTACCATGATGGGCAACCAGGGCCACTGCGACGAAGGCTATCGCCGACTCTGCGAGTACCTCTGGGCCGGCGCCATCGGTGATGTCCTCGAAACTCACAGTTGGAGCGGTTTTGTCAACGGCGGGGCGGGCGGACGTCCCCCGACCAAGCCGGTGCCGGCCCGCCTCCATTGGGAGCAATGGCTGGGTCCGGCGCCCTACCGTGAATATCATGAGGGTCTGCACCCGCTCTACTGGCGCTACTACTGGGACTTTGGCACCGGCGGTCTGGGCGACTGGGGTTGCCACAACCTGGATGGCGTGTTTTGGGCTCTCAAACCCGGCCAACCTGCGAGCATCGAGTGCCTCGGGACCATCGGCGGCAGCGAGGAGAAGTACCCGCAGGCGAGCGTCATCCGCTGGACCATTCCGGCTCGCGAGGGCCTGCCGCCGTTCCAGGCTTATTGGTACGACGGGGGCAAGCTCCCATCCGATGCTGCCAAGGATCGCAAGGGTTCCATCCAAGTTCCCAGCTACCCGCCGATGCTGGCGGAGTTCGAGAAAAAGAACGAATGGGACTTCCACGAGGGCTGGGACGGCGGCACGATCTACATCGGGACGAAGGGCGTGATGCACACCAGGTGTTACGGCCAAAGACCGCGGCTGTGGCCGGAGGCGGCGCACCGGGCGTTTCCCGTGCCCGAACCGCGCATCCCCCGGATCAATGGCTCGCACTTCGATCACTTCATCCAGAGATGCAAAGAGGGGAAGCCGACGTGCGCGGACTTCGGCTACGCCTCGGCCATCACCGAGTTCCTCTTGCTCGGGCACCTGGCTATCAGGGCGGGGGCCGGTGCTAAAGTCGAGTGGGACAGCGTGAACCTGCGCTGCCCGAACCTGCCGGAGCTAAACCACTGGGTGCAGCGGGAGTGCCGCGCTGGCTGGTGAGCTTCGTACAGACTCACCTCGCTATTTCGGGAATACTTGGAATTCCCAAAGGGTCGGCGGCCGGGTCGAGTCGAGGATGTTCAAGCGCACGTAGCGCGCCTGCACCGGAGGGAAAGTGGCGCTGAAATCAGTGCCGGCTCGCTTGCCTTCGTAAGCCAGTTGCCAGGGCTGATCTCGATCCAGGCGGTACTCAAGCTGGTATTTGGAAAGGCGGGGTTCGTACTCCTTGATGACCAGGCGCGAGACGGTGGAAGGTTCGGCCAGTTCCACCTCAAGCCAAGCTTGCCTGGTGCCGTCCGAGGTGGCCCAGCGGGTTTCCGGGTCGTCATCCACCGCCTTGTCCGCTCCGTATTGAGTGCCGCCAGGATGCACGTCGGAGGCCGTGGCCGGCCGGTTGGCGGTCAGGGCGCCCGAGCCGGTGGGCGCCAGCGGGTTATGGTGGAGGCCAAATTCAGAAATGGCCGGCGGTGCACAAGCCTGGTCGATGACCAACCGCACCCGCTGGGCCGTGACCGCAGGAAAGCGCCGCAGTTGCTTTTGGCCGATGACCTGGCCGGTGGTGATCGCGCGCCACTTGCCGGCATCGAGGGCCTCGACGCGGTAGGCCTGCACGCGCTCACCCAGGGCGATATTCTCCTGGATGCGCGCGACGTTGAATGTGCGAGGCTGGCCAAGGTCGAATTGGACCTCGCCGGTGGTCTGGCCCGCGGCCGGCATCCAGTAGGTATCGGGGTCGCCATCCCTGAGCCGGTCTTCACTGTGGGCCGCATCGAGACGGCTGGAAGCCGTAATCGAGGCTGACTTGATGTAATCCGTCGCGTAGAGCTGATCCAGAAATGCCCGGAACTCCTTAAGCCGGGCCACGTCGGCTTCGGCAATGCGGCCGCGCCGGTCTGGAGGGATATTCAGGAGCAGGACCGAGTTCCGGCCCACGGACTTGAAATAAATGTCGGCCAACGTTGCCATAGACTTGACCTTACTATCTTCGCTCGAATGATAAAACCAGCCAGGGCGAATGGAGACATCGCACTCGGCGGGATACCACGAGGTTCGATCCCCCTGCTTCACCACGGAGGATTCATTCTCGCGGGCCACGCCCGATTCATTGCCGACCCAGCGAATGTCCGGGCCGCAGATGGCGATGAGGGCGTTGGGCTGGAGTTGGCGAACCAGGGCATAACAACTGGGCCAATCGTATTGCTGCTTCTTGCCGTTGGGGCCTTCGCCGCAGGCGCCGTCGAACCAGACCTCATCCACCGCGCCGTAGTTGGTGAGCAACTCGCGAAGCTGATTGCGGAAGTATTCATTGTATTTGGGCGAGTCGCCGTAGGTGGGCTGGTTGCGGTCCCAGGGGGAGAGATACAGCCCGACGCGAATCTGCTTTTCGCGCAGGGCGTCCACGACCTCGCGCACCATGTCGCCCTTGCCACCGCGCCAAGGGGAGTTCTTGACGCAGTGCTCGGTGAACTGCGACGGCCAGAGGCAGAACCCGTCGTGGTGCTTGGCCGTGAGGATGAGCAGCTTGAAGCCGGCATCCTTGAGGACGGAAGCCCACTGGCGGGCGTCAAAGTCGGTCGGGTTGAACAGTTTTTCGTCCTCCTTGCCCTCGCCCCACTCGCGGTCGGTGAAGGTGTTCATGCCGAAGTGGGCAAAGGCGATGAACTCGTGCCGTTGCCAGGCCAATTGCTGGGGGCTGGGCAGCGGCAGGGAGTCGGCGGCCAAAGCCATCGTAAGGATAAGGCTGAGCGCGCCGAACCCCAAAACGAAAGCGGCAAGCGGTTTGTCGATGGAAAACGGCTTCTTCACAGCGAGATGCAGCTTAATGGGGGTCAAGGCTGGCGAGCAAGCCCGACCCGGTCGGGAGTGATTGCTGGATCGCTTTCACTGGAATTGATAAACCCTGCCCAGTAAGATGCCAGGCTTTGGCCCGAGGCTTACCCCCAGAAGAGCGACAGGGCCAGGCGTTGGCTGCTGGTATCGATCGGCTTGAGAGGTCGGATCGGATCATTCCGTCGTGAGTTTGAACAGCAGGCCGCCTGAGGACAATACCCGATTCAGTGCGGAATGCGGAATGTGGAATGCGGAATGTTGGGTGCGGAGTGGAGAGGGGGGAAGACGTGCTGGCGTTGCGTTCACTCGTCACTCGTCACTTGTCGCTCGTCACGGATGATCACACAGTGCCTGGAGACGCATGAGGAACGAAGTGCGCGGGGGTCGCCAGCTCACCGGGGTTGGCCAGGGCATGGGGCGGGCGGCGGACTTGTCCTGGCGCAAGGTGGACCGGACGTGGTTGTGAACTACCGTTGAAACGATGTGGAAACAACAGCGCAGAAGAAAGCTGCAGTCCGCTCCATTTCCCCAGGATTGGAGTCGGATTCTCGAAACACAGTGCCCGTTTTATCATCGTCTGCCCGAGGAGGATCGGCGGGAACTCCAGGGCCACATTCAGGTCTTTTTGGCGGAAAAGAGCTTCGAGGGGTGCGGCGGCTTGGCCCTGACGGATGAGATTAGGGTTTGCATCGCGGCTCAGGCCTGCCTGCTCCTGCTGCGTCGGGACACCGACTACTACCCCGGCCTGCATTCCGTTGTGGTTTATCCGAGCACCTTCTTCGTCAAGACGACGCGGCCCTTGGGCGCCGGTGTCCTGGAAGAAAGCCATCATGCGCGGTTGGGCGAAGCCTGGCAGCAGGGCGCGGTGGTCCTGGCGTGGGACGCGGTCTGCCAAGGCACGGCCGAACCCGAGGACGGGCACAATGTTGTCTTTCATGAGTTTGCCCACCTATTGGACTTTGAGGACGGCCGGGCCGACGGGGCGCCCGTGCTCGGCACGGGAGACAGGCGGTCCACGCGAAAGAGCCGGTATGCGGCCTGGGTCCGCGTGCTGAGCGCGGAGTTTGAACGCCTGCGGGCGGAGGTACAGGCAGGGAAGACGGGCTTCCTGGACGGATACGGCGCTACGGACCCCGCCGAATTCTTCGCCGTGGCGACTGAAACCTTTTTCGAGCGTTCGCGCGAGATGCGGGAAAAGCACCCGGAGCTCTACGAGGAGCTCAAGCGATTCTACCGGCAGGATCCCGCACAGTGGCCAGCTTGATGAACGAGCGCCCGATGTTTGTTCGCGGGCCGGGGGGACCCCGCCGTTGCCTCAACTCCCAGAAGGCCGGCTCAATCGCACCGGGATTACCGCGCGTGTGCAGCGACGCTTTGTTGACTGGGTTACTCGCTGATACCAAAGAGGTCCGGGAGCGATGCAGGCGCCGAGTTCCAGGCCCGCAAGCCATTACCGGAGCGCCTTTCGGAGGTGCGGTTCCAACCCCAGCGCATTGAAGTAGAAGCCAAGGGAGTTGCAGTGCACCCCATCGACCAGGCTGGTGGCTTGGGCCAGGCTGAGCATCTGGAGCCCGTCCATAGATTTCACAGCTCGATCTCCACAGTGGAGACTGGACCGGCTATCCCAAACTGGTTCACCGCTCTCAACTCCAGCCGGTTGGAGCCTGGGTGGATGCTCCAGAGAAAACTGGCGTCGCTCGGGGCCCAGACCCCGCCATCGATCCGGGCTTCGTAGCTCTTGAAATTCGGTGTCAGCGTCCGAAGCGCGACCCGGACTTTGTCCTGCTCAGGGGCAAGGCTCAACGCGGCCTGGTTGATGGGGAAATACGGATCGACCGCCGGATTGGCCGGATTGACCGGGGTGTGCCAACGAGTCCCTTCACAGAGCTTGTCCTTGACGATGAACATCCGCCCGTATTCCGGCCCGGTATGCATGAGGTCGGTGTTCGGGATATAGCCGATGAAGCCGTACTTGCACAATTCATCCGCCGGAACCGTCAGGTCGCCGAAACCGGCAAACCGCGCCAGGAAGATCGGCAAGTCCGCCTTGCGGTAGGGCTTGCCTTCCTTGCCGACGACGAAGACCAGGTTGGTGCCTTCGTGGTAAAACCACTCCTGCCGAATCTCGAACCCGCTGAGCGGAATCCCGTCCTTCTCGAGGTGCATGTTGGCGGTGGGGTCCATCATGATCCATTTGCGGTGCTGGTTGGACCAAATCTCGGTGGTCAAGTGCTCGGTGGATCCGCCGTCGGGTGGGTCCTGGTGCCGCCGCAGGGCCAGTTCCCGGTCCACCCACCCAAGGCTCGCCGCGGCCGAGGCATACACGTGGGCATATTGGGTGCAAAAGAACGCGTGCCCCTCCCCGATGGCCTTGAGGATGTCGAGTGCGCCGGTGGTCTCGATGGACGGCCGGCCGAACTTCTTGAACTGATGGTGCGCCCAATCCAGCAACAGCACCTGCCGCTCGAACTCGTCCTTGCCGGGCGCGACGACCGCATCGAGCCTGTAGCGCTCGCGCAGTTCTTTGAGTTTGGGATTGCTGAACTTCTCGAACCGGAACAGCCTTGTGTATTCGCTCTCAACATAGGGTAACATATCCAACTTCCTGATAATGGCTGTTCGTCCTCCCAACTGCAGCAGAGCCCTGGCCTCAGGAGATGCATCTGCTGTCACCGGGACCGGCACGACTTGCCCCGGCTCCCCTCCAAGGACAGAGAGATTTAGCAAGCTCGTGATCGCAATCGAACAGAGGAGGAAATGTCTCATAAAAGTCGAACCGTTAATGCGCACTCGTAGACGCCGATAAAGGGGACTCGAGCCCCAATCCCGCGCCCGGCGCCCATTCCACCAAATGGGAGGCGGTGCTGTCGAGCGGAGAAACAGGCAGATCCCTCTCATTAGCTTCCGTCGCCGGTTCGCTGGCCAATCAACAGCACGGGCTTGATGGTCTGGCCGCGCTTTGAGTCGGCGATGGCCCGGCTGATCTCGGCAAAGTCGTAAAACCTCACCAGCCGGTCGAAAGGGAACCGCCCGCTCCGGAACAGCCTGATGAGTCTTGGAATGAACTTCTGGGGCACCGCATCGCCTTGGATGACGCTTAAGACCTGGCGGCCGTCTGGGGGCCTGCCCGGAGCCCTCGCACCGCTCAACCAAGCCGCCTTGCCACCGGGATTAAGCAGCTCAACGGCAAGCCGCTCCATGGCGCCATCGGCGCTGCTCTCGACCACGTAATCCACACCGCCTCCGGTAATTGCTGCAATCCTCGGGCCGAGGTTGCCGGAACGGTTGTTGATGGAGTGAGTCGCACCGAGTTCCCGGGCCAGTCTCAACCGGTGATTATGGATGTCCACCGCGATAATGGTCTTGGCCCGGACAATGCGTGCGGCCAACACCGAAGCCAGACCGACCGAGCCGACGCCAAAGACGGCGAGGCTGGCTCCGGCCGGAACTCGCAGAGAGTTCATCACAGTGCCCGCGCCCGTTTGCAAGCCGCAACCCAAGGGCGCCAGCAGTCTCAGTGGAAGCGTTCGGGGCACTTTCACCACGTTGCGCGCCGTCGCCAGGGTGTGCGTGGCAAACGAAGACTGGCCGAAGAAGTGACCGCGCACGCCCCTTTGGAGGGCGTTGGTCCCGTCGAGACGTGCGAACCCGAAGTTGGCTTCCCAAAATCGCTAGCAATCGGCCGGACGCCTCTGTCGGCAGGGCCGGCACTGGCCGCAGGATTGGTAGGAGAGCACCACGTGGTCGCCGGGCCTGAATCCCTTCACCTTCCGGCCAACCCGCTCCACCACGCCGGCGCCCTCATGTCCCAGCACGACCGGGCCGGGAACGCCGCCCTCGCAGAAATCAATGTCGGTATGGCAGATGCCGCTCGCCGCGATGCGGATCAGGAGTTCGTCCTCACGCGGGCCTTCCATTTCCAGGGACTCGATCTTCAGCGGGGTCCCCGGCTCGCACAGCACGGCCGCTCGGATCGGAATGAAGGAAGGGATCGGCTGTTTCATGCATTCACCGCGATCACGGTTTAATCGGGATTTCGAGGGGAATCGGCTGCCGCAGCCGCAGGCGGCTCGCCGCCTCCCCCACCAGCCGCAGATACCAATCCGAAGGCAAGCCCTCGAACCCGACAAAATGCCCCTGCACCGGAGGCGAACTCGTCACCTTGAAGATGGCCGTGCCCTCATCCACCTCATCGAACATCGCGACATAGACGCAATCCACGCTCAGCTTGCTCAACTCGTGGAACTGCTCCCATAGAAACCGGCCGCCCCGGCGCGGGATCAGGGTCGTGCCGGGAGGTTTGCGCTGCAGATTGTCCCAACTGAACCCCGGATAGACCACCGGCATCCAAAGCCCGCCGCTACGCTCGAATTCTTCCTTGTCGTTCGCCCACCAACCCGTGGAGGCGTGGGCCTCGCCCTTGGCGTCCTTCGTCCAATTACCCACATTCCACGGGCCGTAGGCATCGAAGCGCCGGTAGAACTTCTGCCACTCCGGGTCGGGCACGCGCCGCCAGTCCCAGCTCCCCCCGCCCACGAGAAAGGCCGAGTAACGCCCCGGCGCCTTGAAGAAGTTGATGAGCTTGTTCGCCAGGTCCACCGTCATCCGGTTCTGCGGATTGTTCCAGTAGAAGCCCCAGACTTGGACCACTGGCTTGCCGTTCTGGCGCAGGTAGCGCGAATCGGCTGTCCATTGGTCATCGACCATCTTTTTCCAGTCGTTGACCAGCACATCGTAAATAAGCTCCGTGGGCATGGCGGCAATATCATAGGAGAGCGCCCACACGCGCCCGGTCTTCCGGGCAGCGGCTCGGGCGTAGGCCAGCACCCGCATGCGGGAGGCATAGTGCTGGGGTTGCAGACCGCCCGGCAAGTCCACCAGGAAGTGCTGCATCCACGCTCCGTTGATGCCATAGTCGCGCATCCACTCGAAATGCCGTTGCACGGTGGCGGGATTGTCCGAGCTGAAAAGCTCGGCCGGAGCCCCATTGGAATGGGTAAAGCCCGGCGCGATGAAGCGCTCCTGAGGGCCGTACTCGCTCACGTCGGGCCACATCTCGAAGCAGAGGGTCTCGGGTGCGACGCGCTTGGGCGTGTGACTCCAATGAATCCAGCCCATGCCGGCGGCGTTGCCCGGGCATCGGAACCAGCCCTGGTAACCGCACATGACCTTACCGTGCAAGGTGGTCGGCTGCACCTCCTGAGGACGACCGGTGGCCCCGAGGGACTGCCAACAAATCAGGCCGGCGGCGACCAGCAGCACCCGCAGGACCGCTCGGATGCGCGAGGTGTATCGTCTCTGGGTCAAAGCGGGAGACGGGCCACAACGTTTTTCCATTCCTCCGGTCCAGAGACCTTGGCAATTAGCTCCAAATCAGCAGTGTAGAGTCCGACTTGGTTTGGGCGCTGGCGCGCAAAAATGAGACCCGCAAACGGGCGTTGCAGCCGCTGCCATTCTTCCGCCATCACGCGGAACCTGATATCTTGAGTGACCACAACACGGCCGAGGTCCGTTGCCAATTGGAGGAGTTCATCATCCGGCAGCCTGTTCGTCCCCTCCTCGGTGGCCGCAAGCACTTGCACGCCGTGCAACCGCAACTGTTCCGTTATCGCTGCGGGCACATGCACGTCCATATAGAAGGCTACGGGCATCCCGAGCTCTTCTTTAGGGCACGCAGCCTCTCTGCCACGGGTGGCTGGCTCTTCTGGCTCACCTCCTCTAGCAGGCGGTTCTCCTCGCTGATTTCCTGATCTATCTCGTCCTGGTGATCAAAGTAATACGCCAAAGCAGCGTGAACTTCCGCCCGAGTCAGGTAAGGGTACTGGCGGACGATCCCCTCCACCGACAGGCCGCCTTCCTGATGGTCACGGACAATCATGGAGACGCGTGTCCTCGGCTGCCGCTCCAACCGCGCCGGCTGGCCCGGCTCTTTCACGATGTGTGGATATGTCAGTTCGACAGGCACGGATCAAGAATCGCAGGTTGAACGGGGCGCGTCAACAGGGCAGTCTTTCTGCCCCCGCGTTGGGGAATTCACCTCCGCCCCGCCACCTCGGCGCAGCCCACGGTCCTCGCTGCGTCCACCGCAGTCAGGTGCTGGCGCAACAAGCCCGGCTTGGGGCGTTTGGCCCGGATATGCTCCATCCGAAAGGCCTGCCCGGTCACCTGCGACAACGCCAAAGACGTGCGCAAGAGTTGTCCGCCACCTTCACCTGCCGAGCCATCAATTCTGATCATCGCAACGACGAACAGGGGCCCACGGAGCAAACAGAGAAGCCGAGAAGATGGCCCTCTGTCTCCTCTGTTAGCTCCTGTTAAGAATTCGGCTTCGTGTACACATTCTGCCTTCTGCCTGCTTCACTCTGCCCTCCTCACCGGAGTTTGAGCAACCGCACCTCGAGGGGCGCAAGGACGAGCGGACCGTCCACCGGCCTGCCGGTCAAGACTTCCTGTGCCGCCGTGGGCTGGCCTCCACGCACCAGGACTACCGTCACCGGCTCCCTTCGGTAGCTGCAGAGGTTCACCACGGTCCCTTGAGCCATTTCGGTGCTCCGCCATTCCACGCCCCAGGCGGGCTGCTGCCCGGCCTCGCGCAACTCCAGTGTGGGATGCAGGTCCCACGCGGGAAGCTTCGCCAGGACTTGTTCGTGCAGGTTCCGGGATGAAGTGGAGCCGTGACGGAAAGGAAGCTTGTCAACGGTTGCCAGCTCTGGTCGTCTCTCGCGCCCGTACTCGTCCCGAGTCAGCACATCGTCGCCGCCGACCAGCACCACGCGCCCCTTGAACTGCCGCAGGGCGGCCAAGGCTGCGCCGGAGAGATGGACGACCCCGGGCACAAAAACCACCTGCGCCTGCGGGACGAAACCGGTCTCCAATTGGCGTTCCGTAACAAACCCGAGTTTCAGCCCGGTGAAGGACAGTGCCGCGTAAAGCTTCCGGAGACAGTCGCTATAACCTCCGCCATCCCATACGGAGGCGGTCATGCTCTGCAGCACCAGCGCCTGCGCCGGGGCCTGCTGGAGGGCCGTGACCTCCAGCGCGGCACGGTTGAGGTCATAATTGACGATGCCCACGGCCTCCGCGCAGGCGGGGCGGTGCATGATGCTGCCGGCAAAGTCGCTCTTGGGATCGAAGGTCCGCTCCCACACCCAGATGGCCGTGGCGCTCTGGCCATGGACCGCCGCCTGCCACAACGCGGCCCGGACGTGCGCGGCCGGCACGTAGCGCGTGTCGCGGTCCTCAATGAGATGGTTCTCGGTATTGAACACCGGCGCGTCCAGGACCGACCGCTGCAAGTCATGCCCCATGGCGTTGAGTTGCCAGCCTTGGGCGAACTCGCCGTCGCCGAAATCGTAAAAGTTCACCGAGTCGTTGCCATTGATGTCGCTGAAGCGGGCGAACAAGGTGGCATCGACGCCGTATTTGATGTCTCCATTGTTGATCAGGGTCCAGGTCATGGCTTTAGTGTGAACGGGCAAGCGCGGCGCCACCTCGTGCACGGCGTCGGCCAGCATACGGTGCCAGTCCGCGAAAAACTCCTGGTTGAAGCGGATGTAATCCATCCAGAGGGCCGGCGCCGGGCGCGGGCCGAACGGATTGGGCAACGGCACCGCGGCAAACGCGGCAAAGTTGGACCCGCACAGGGCATTCAACCTGGCGATGGTCCCATGGCGCTTTTCGAGCCAGGTCCGCCACCGTTGCCGGCCCGGTTCGCAGGGTTCCTCCTCGTTCACCGGCTCATTCGAGAGACAGATGCTATGGAGCGCGGGATGGTCTTTGATCGGCGCCAGCGCCGCGCGGACGAACTGTTGCAGCAACTCCCGGCCTTCCCGTGCGTGCAGGCAGTATTGCAGGAACCCTTCGCGGTGGACACGCAACTGCGGCCATTTTTCCAACGCCCAGCCCGGCATATAATGCGGGCTGATCAGCAGGCAGACGGCCACGCCCGATTTCTGCGCGCGGTCCAGCACCCGCGAGAGTTCGCGCACGGGGGCCTCGTCGGTGCGGCCTTCGCTTGGGAAAACCCGGCTCGGACCGAGTTCAATCTGGATGATGTTCACCCCGTAGTCCGGCCATTTCTCCATGTCCGAGACGACCTGGCCGAAGTGCCCATAGCCGGTGAAGAACACCGGCCGTTCCTGCGGGGTGCCGCCGGGCAGGCGGACCGGAGCCAAAAAGGAACTGCCCCTGATGACTGGCCGCTGGTCGCCGGTCCAACGCGGGACGGCGGGGAACTGCCGGAGCCCGGCCAAGGCCTCTTTGACTTCGCCGCGTAGCCGCGCTGCCATCCGTTCCAGGTCGCCGACCTGCTCGAGGGAACGGCGGACCTCTCCGCGCCGCGCGTCCTCCTCGGCATAGCCGATGAAGTCCTCCAGCACGGTGGCCGCAATGGCGGGATACGAGGGGTCCTGCCCCCGCAACTTGACCGCCTGCAAGTCCGCCTTCAGCGCGGGCAGGCCCGCCTTCAACGCGCCCAAGCGCTGGAGCGCGTTGGCGGCGGAGAAGGCGCCTTCGGTTGCGTAAACCTCCAGTTCTGCCACGCTCATCTGGCCGCCTTTCTGATGATCACCGTCGGGCTTGAGGGCGCGGACGCGGACGTAGCGCGCGGACACTGGCGGGAAGCTGTTTTCCCACTTGGCGCCGTCGTGGTCTTTCACCTCGGCTACCGTCGTCCAAGCCGAGTGGTCCAGTGAAAGCTGGACTTGGAAACGGGTGGCGAAGTTCTTGCCGAACGTGATGACAATGCGCCGCATCGCGGCCGGTTCAGTCAGATCCACTTCGTAAGTCCAGGGCCATTCGGCACTGGCCTGGGCATCGGTGGCCGGGTCGCCATCCACACCGCACCGAGCCAGGTGCAGGCGCCCGCCGCCGCCGTTGGGCGGGAGGGTGCGCGTGCCGTCGAGTGAAAGGAGCTTGGCCGGCTTCCGGTAGGCGAGATTGCCCGGAGGAATGGGCGAGCGAATCTTGTGCTTCGCCGTCAGTTCCTGGATCGCCGGACGGAGCCGACTCAAGAGCTTGACCTGGCTTGGGTCCAGCGAACCGTCGCGGAAGAGAGCGATGTCTATCGTCACCACGCCGCCGGCCTCGTTGACCTGCGAGACATAGCCGGCGAGGAAGGCCAGGTCGTAGCGGCAGCCCGGCCGGCCCAGTCCCGGCCCAGATAGGACAGGACGTGGAACTGCTTGCCGTCGCGCCAGCGCTCCTCGGGGATGTCGGTGAACGCATTGACCTCGCCCGTGGTGAAGTCGTCATAATCGGTCGAGGAGTTGGCGTAGGCCATGGCGGGGTTGTTGAGCGCGATGATGGCGTGCCGGTTGCCGGCCTTGACGCCCTGTGAAAGGATGCGCCAGCGGGTCTCGTTATAACCGATGTGCGCGTAACAGCCATTCACCCACCAGCCTTTGACCTTGTTGCCGTAGCGCCGGCTGTATTCGGCGGCCACGGCAGCCCAGTTCTGGACGTATTGGTCGCTGACTTGGCCGGTCCAGCCGCCGAGGCCCTGGGCGGCCTGGGCGTCCTCGCGCGGGCCGTCGCCGGTCCAATAGAGCATGAGCTTGATGCCGCGCTTCTCCAGCGAGCGGTAAAGGTCGGCCACCAGGTTGCGGGTCGAGCAGGCCTCCCCCGGTTTGTAGCCGGTGAGCCGGTCGTAGGTGGCGTTGGGCGCGATGAGGTAACGCGTGCGCTGCATCATGGTGAAGAACACGTAGGGCGCGCCGGTCTCCTGGACTTGCTCGGCAAACCTCTCGGTGTCGAACTCGCGCACCAGGGCGTCCCAGGTGGTGGGCGGCTTGCCCTGCGTGTTTTCGCGCCCGCCGACATTCTGCACGTCCCAGAGGTAATGGACAAACACGCCCCAGCCCGCGTCATGGAACCAGTCCGTGTCCGGGTTGTGGGGTGAGGCGGACACGGAGGCCGCAAATAGCACCGCCGCCAGTGTCCGGGTTGTGGGGTGAGGCGGACACGGAGGCCGCAAATAGCACCGCCGCCAGCCCAACCACACAACAGAAGCTCACCTGAACAGAAGAGAACAAAGGAAACGAAGCAGATGCAGACCGAATTGAGGAGCAGGCGCCGAGTTGGAATCCCCTCCCAGGTCGGCCACTGCCCAGAGAGCGGGCGCGCGGGGAATGCAAGCGCCTTCGGACCAACTCCTCTCTTCGTTTCCTTCGTTTCCTGCTGTTGTGACCTGAGTCTTCGTGCTCATAGGTGTGTGCTGGCAGCTTATAGCGGCTTGCTGGTGATCAGCCCGATGCCGCGGCCTTTGTTGCCGCAGGCGCAGTAGTAAAGATAGAACGTCTCGTTCTTCGGGTTGTAGACCAGCGAGATCTTGTGGGCGTATTGCTTGTCCAGGCCGCTGGGATTGCCGCCGGCCTTGTAGAGCGGTTCCGGATGCGCCGTCCAATGGACCAGGTCGCGCGAGAAGGCCGCCATGATGTGCGCGCCGCCCCGGCCCACGCCGAAGTAGAACATCGTCCAGTGGTCGCCGTCGCGGAACACCTTGGGATCGGAGGCAAATTGCGCATCGTAGCCGCCCTGGCGGTTGCGGATCACCGGGTTGGCCGGATACCGCATCCAGTTGCAGCAGGTCGGTGGAAAAGGCCAGGCCGGTCTGCTCGGTGCCGCCGTTGGCCGCGTTGTAGAAGTCGAAGAACCGGCCGCGATGCTCGACCAGCCAGGGCTGGTAAATGCAGTCCTTTTCCCATGCCCCGCAGTCGGGGTCCTGAACGGCCAGGATCGGGGCGTTCTTGGCCCGGCGCCAGGTCAGGCCGTCGTCGCTGCAGGCCACGCCTTCGTAGCCGGGGCGCAGCTCGTAGCCGCCCTGGCGCGGGTAACACCCGTAGAGCGTCCAGTACTTGCCGTCACGCCGCTTGAGCAGGCGCGGGGCCTTGATGTCGTAGGACTCGTAAAGGAAGGCGCCGATGACGCAGCCGCCGAAATCGAACTCGCCCGGCGGACCGAAGCCCATGGCCAGCCGGGGATGCGTCCAATGGACCAGGTTCGTGCTTTCGGCGACGAACGAGTTGTAGCCCTGGCCATTGAAGGCAATGAAGCTCATGAACCACTTGTCCGGCTTGGCCGGGCAGTTGATAGACGCAGGGGCAATCCGTGTTGTGGAATTTCTCGTACCCGGGAATGTTCGGTTCGGCCGGGATGACGTGCTCCGGCCGGTAATGCCAGCCGCGATAAGGCGCCGACCACCTGGCGACGGTCTCCCAATCCACCTCCCAAGCCACCCTGGAATCGACGGCCGGCCATCCGCCGGGCTTTTGGTTCCGGGCGAACCAATCGCACAAGAGCTGCTGCCGGTCGGTGGGCGAGGCGGTCGGCCGGTGTCCTGCCGGTCCGAGCCGTGCTCGACGCTCCAGCCGCTCCATTCCCGGAACGCGTGATAGCTCCAGTCCCATCCATGGGCCTCGAAGATGTCAATGAGGTCCCTCAGGTACCGGTCTGCGCTGTTGTCGGGCGCCCAGCGGATGGCGCTGAACTCCCCGATATAGATGTGAACATGGTAGCGCTCCTGAAAGGCGATCACCGGCTGGAGCGCCCGTTCGAGTTGGGCCTTGTCCCACTGTTTGCCCTCGATCAGGCCGGGATAGCGATAGGCCGGTCCGAACCAAACACGCCCTGGTGGGTGAAGGCGTGCGGCAGGTACATGTGGACGCTATAGACCACGTTCGGGACGGGGATGGGGACCAACTCGTTCAAGCCCTCGGGGCTGCCCCATTGAGCGGGCTCGACGATGATGGCCCGATCGGGATCGATGGCGCGGATGGCGCGGGCAGCCCGTTCGGCCAGCGCCTGCCAGTCGTCACAATCGTCCGCGACCTCGTCCTCCACCGGTTCATTGGCCAAGTCGTAGCCCCAAATCGCCTTGACGTCCTTATATCGAGTGGCGATGTGGCGCCAGACCTCAACGAACTTTCCCTGGGCCTGCCGGTCGCTGAACAATCCGCCGTCCGAGCCGAAATACCCGCCGGCCGTAGGTTTGCCGCCCGGAGGAGAGTGCAGGTCCACGACCACCAGGACACCATATTTCTCGCACAAGGGCAGGACGGCATCGAGCCTCTTCAACTCGCCTTCCAGCCAGGCATCGTACTGGCCGGGTGTTGTGGTTTGGCCGGCTCGGCCAGAGCGGATGAGTTGAAAGCGAATGAGTTGGCCTTCCAGTCCTGGCCGAACACGCGGAGGCTCTCGGGGTCAATGGCCGGGCTGACCATCGCGCCCCGCAGCCGTGGCAAGGAGTGGCCTTTGAAGACCGGACCGGCGGTAGGTTCTGGTGGGACGTGCGCGGCGCCTTGGCCACGGTGACTTTGAGGTTGTCGAACCAGACCTTGCCGGTGACCCGTTCGAGGCCCAGCACGAGCGTGAGGTTCGTGGTGTCGGCCGGCACATAGGCGGTGAACGCGGCTCGCCGCCAGTTGAAAGTGCCGGTTTCCAGGGTTGCTTGCGGGTAGGACTTTCCCGCCGGGCTCTCGGTGATGAGCATGAATTTGATGCCATTCCAGGGGTTGGGCTTGGGACTGACGTGTTCCGCCCGCACCATCACCGAGCCGCGAATCCGGCAGCCGCGCAGGCTGCGACCGGCAATCGCCTCGAAATGATGGCGCCGGACGCATTGGCCTGGGTTTCCAAAGCCACCGCTTGCGGGCTGGCGTAGCCTGGTTCCAACGCCGCCGTGCCAGACCACCCGCTGAGCGCATTAGAGTTTTCAAAATCGGCCTTGTAAACCACGTCACCCTTTTTCAGGGCCGCCGGACCATCGCCGGCGGGATAAGCGGCAGGTCCAGCCACGCCAGGCCGACATCGCGATCCATGTGGCTCTTCACCCCGCCCGGCATTTTGGCGGCCGCGTTCCCGTCGTAGAAAATGGCCAGCCGGTTGCCGGCTTTGACCACCGAGGGCAGGCCGATGATAGGCTTCGACCATCGGCAGTTCCTCCGGTCGAGCACGACCGCCTTGTGGTCGCGGTTCCAGCGGGAGAGGTCCCGGCTCCAATAAACCCAGATGGCGTCGGCGAACTCGAGGCCATCCTCGACGCCGACGTGGTTGGTGAACAAAAACCCGGTCTGGTCTCCTGTCGTAATAAAGCGAAGTATTTTCCACCTGCTCCCGGGCGGCAGGATGGGTTCGGTGCCAACGGTCCAGGAGCCGTTCAGGTTTTTCGTCCGGGCCAGGCCGAGCGCGCGGTTGATGGGGCGGTCCGTCGAGGCACTGAAGAACATCAGGCAGGTGTCGCCGTGGCGGATCACTTGGCCGGGGCTGGCGGTCGCCGAGTAGTAAGTCCCCGGCCGGGTGCGGAAAGGGGTCACCGCTGGTTGCTTTTGCCACGGGCCTTCCGGAGACCGCGCGCAGGCCTTCATCGTTAGGAGGGAAAGGCCGGGATGAAATCGGTGCGCAGGGGTGACATGGGGCGTGCCCATGTAAAACATGTGCCATTGCCGGCCATCGAAATACGTTACGCTGTAGTAGGCCCGAGGCCGAGTTATCCTCCCGGCTTTGCCAAATATCCAGCACCGGGCCTTTGGTCGTCCAATGACCAGGTCCCGGTGGTGGCGAAGCAGGCCAGCCAGCCCTTTGGACCGGCGCCATTGTAATGTATGTAGTAAATGTCGGCATGGCGCCACACCCAAACGTCGCGGTCCCGGCAAAGCATCGCAATGCTCTGGCCGCGGTGCACTGGAGCACGACGCCCTTGTCCCCGGCTTCGAGCCGCCATTTTGCTGCGGGCCGTCCATCTGCGTAGGTCGTCGCTTTCGACAGAGGGCAGCACGCGCGATCCGCCGCTCGCGGCATTGCCCAGGGCAAGACCGGCCAGCAGAACGCAGAGCCGGGGAAGGTCTCAGACGTTCGTTTCCTTTGTTCTCTTTTGTTCATGTGTATGTATTCATACCCTTATGTTATTGTGAGCCGCCACCGTTTACAAAAACAATGGCATGTGGCTAATTGGTGCAGTTGGTTTATTCCCAGCCACGCTCACCGGGAAGTTGGAAACCGCGTCTTCCTTCCTCTGCAGAGTGGTTTGCGATCGAACTCTCTACTTGTAATGACAATGCCCCCAGCACGGTCCGCACCGAACCTTCCGGCTTCACGCGGCAGGGGACGGCCCGCGTCCAGGAACCGTTGGCGATGACCAGGTAGATTCAGCGCCCGTCCCGGTTCAGGCCGCGGCACCGGCGTGACCACCCGCGAATGCCTCGAACCCCTGCCGTGGCGGGTGGAAGGCCTGCTCTTGGTCCGCAGCGCCCATTCGCCCACGTGGCGGTTGAAGTAGTAATAGAGCCAATAGAGCAGGAACCGCTGCTCCGGGGCCTGCTGCGAGTAGATGCCGAAGCCCTGGCCATTGAGCGCGCTGAGCATCTGCCAATCGTCGGCGCCACGCAGGATGCCCTCGCGCGCGTAGTAAATCAGCCGCACCGCCCGATGCACCGTCCCGATGATGTTCGCGTTGCGGTCTTCATAGTCCGCGGGCTTCCCGTCCGGGGCGCCGCAAATCATGCCCCATTCGGTGTCGTATTGATAAGCCTGGCGGCCTGCATTATACGCGCGCAGCAGGGCCTGGATTCTCAAGGCCCGGTCGAGCATCCGGTAGTTCTCGGTGAGGGTGACCTCCTCGAAGCTCAGCTTGTGGACGTTGGCGCCGCAATAATAGTGCGGAGCCACGAAATCACATTGGCCGACCAGTTGCTTGAGCAGGTAGTTGCCCCAGCGCAGGTGCTCCGGGTAGATGTCCACGCCGATCCGGGCCTGCGGGTCGGCCTGGCGAATGGCTGCGCTCACGGCCTTGAAGTGGCTGATGAACGCTTCCGCTGTCGGGAACGCCTGGCCTTCGCCCCACAACGAGGAGTAAGGCTCGTTGGCAATCTCCCAATGATGAAAACCAT
>CAVVMW010000025.1:0-77377 GCA_963749495.1 uncultured bacterium | reverse complement strand
AACACTCGTGCGCATCCCGCCAACATGATGGCGGATTCGCCCGTGACGTTCCCCAAGGAAGGAGCGTTGCCGTCAAAGTACCCGCCGGATGTCCACGTTCGAGACGAACCGGCCGAGAAGGACTATTACGTCCATGGAGAACAGATCCTGTCGAAGATCCTGATGGCCTTTTGGACGGCGCCTGAGCCCACTTTCAAACCGGACTGGCAGTCGCTCCACGCACACCGGGACCCGGAGTGGTTCCGCGATGCGAAGTTTGGCATCTACACCCACTGGGGGCCGGTCACGGTCGGGTGCGAAGACGCGCCCCAGGGCGGCGAGTGGTATGGCCGCGAGATGTATCTGACCAACAATCCCATCTTCGCCTGGCACCGGCAGAGGTTTGGTGACCAACACACGTTCGGCTACAAGGACGTGATCCCGCGGTTCACGGCGCCCAAGTTTGATCCGCAGAAGTGGGCGGACCTCTTCGCGCGCGCGGGGGCAAAGTTCGCCGGCCCGGTCGCGGTCCACCACGACAACTTCGCCATGTGGGATTCCGCGGTGACACCATGGAATTCGGTGAAGATGGGGCCCAAGCGTGACATCACCGGCGAATTGGCCAGAGCCTACCGAGCGCGCGGGCTCAAGTTCATCACCACCTTCCACCATGGCTTCGCCTGGCGCTATTACGAGCCGGCTTTCCAGTTCGACGCCGCCGACGGCCGGAACTTCCAGCTCTACAGCGAGCCGCACGGGCCGAAGGACCCGCCCTCGCGGCGCTTTCAGGACCAGTGGCTGGCGATGGTCATGGAGGTCGCGCGCCAGTACCAGCCCGACATGATCTGGTTCGACTTCGAGTTGCACGAGGTCATCACGCCCGAATACCAGCAACGCATGTTCGCCGATTACTACAACTGGGCCGCCGGGCAGGGCAAGGAATCCGCCGTGGCGCAGAAGTTCCGCGAGATTCACGAGCACACCGGTATCCTCGATTTCGAGCGTGGGCGTGAAGACCGGCTGGTGCCGTATCCCTGGCTCACCGATACGGCGCTGGGTCCGTGGTTCAACCGCAAGGCCGACCCGTACCGCTCGACCGAGAATCTCATCCATGTGCTCGCCGATATTGTGGCGAAAAACGGCTGCTTGCTGCTCAATGTCGGGCCCAACGCGGACGGCTCCATTCCGGAGCGGGCGGAGAAGCTGTTGCTCGAGCTGGGTGCTTGGCTCAAGGTGAACGGGGAGGCCATCTACGGCACGCGGCCGTGGCTGGTCTATGGCGAAGGCCCAACGCGCAGCGGCGGAGGCGGCTTCAGCGAGGGACACGACCAGGCCTTCAGCGCCCGGGACATTCGTTTTACCACCAAAGGGGACGCGCTTTACGCCCTCACGCTGGGATGGCCAGAACGCCAACTCACCCTCCAGGCCGTCCGCGCTGATGCCGCCGGCGCCGACGCGCGGGTGGAACTGCTCGGCCATGGCGTCGTGTCGCACCGGATCAATGCGCAGCAGCAGATCGTCATTGACGTGCCCGCGCTGGCGCCCGCGCAACTGCCCTGTCAGCACGCCTTCGCCTTCAAGCTCAGCGGCTTCAGGACCTCGGTCCACTCGAGCGCGCGGTTCGAGCAGCCGGATGCCATCCGCCTGGAACCGGGCAAGGCCACCTGCGAAGGGTCGCTCCGTTTGCAGGTCAATGAGGGCCGGCCCAATATCGGTTATTGGGATGCACCCGGCGACCGGCTGCACTGGCTGGTGCCGGTGAAGGCCGCCGGCCGTTACATGCTGCGCGGCGAGTTCTCCTCGGCCTACGGCTCGAGCGAACTGAAAGTCACCGTCGCCGACCAAAGCCGGTCCGCGGAAGTGCCCAAGAGCGACGGGTGGTTTCGACCGCTGTTTGTCTCTTTGGGCGAGTTCCAATTTGGCCGGACTGGGGTGTTTCACCTGGTGCTGGAACCCGCTGCACCAGAGCATTGGCGTGCGGTGAACGTCTATCAAATCCAACTGGCAAGGATCGAATAGCAGACCACAGGCGCGAGCATGATCTGGGAGTTGTTGAATCCACCCTGACTTTCAGAACGGATTTGTCCAGGTACCGCCGGCCGATCTATCTTGGTGCCACCATGATTTGCTCAATCCGCGCTCGCCGGTGGCGGGGCCACTCCGCCGCCTCTCAGAGCGTCGCCTCGGCTCCGTGGTCGAGGTTGCCTTGTGCTCTTGGCCTCTTGTGTGTCGGCGCGCTCTCCCTGGCAGCCGCGCCCGCCGAGGCCCAAGTGCAGTACTTCCGTTCCGACCTGGGGCGTGCCGAAGCCACCGCCGGACCCCTGCCGGACAACCTGGACGACCCTCACGCTCTGGTGTGGAAGACGCCCTTGGCGCCCGGCCAGTCCAGCCCCATCCTCTCACACGGCCAGCTCTTCCTCACGACCTACCGCAGCGAGGCGAAGGAGGTCGCTACCTTGGCCCTCGACGCGGCTACCGGCCAGATTAAGTGGACAAGAGTGGCGCCGGCCTCGCGGATCGAAGTCTTTCATCCGCAGATGGGCAGCGCGGCAGTGGCCACCCCGGCCTGCGACGGCACGCGGCTGTACGTCTTCTTCGGCAGCTTCGGCTTGGTGTGCTACGACCTGGCCGGCAAGACCCTGTGGGAGCATCCCCTGGGGCCGTTGCGCGACGAGTACGGCGCCGGCAGCTCGCCCGTCCTGGTCGATGACAAGGTGGTCCTGTGCGAAGACCACGACATCGACAGCTTCCTCTTGGCCGTGGACCGGCTCACCGGCAAGACCATCTGGAAGGTCCGGCGCCCGGATGCCGTCCGCAGCTATGCGACCCCGGTGCTCTGGATGCGCGACGGGCGGACGGAGTCTGCTGGTCGCCGGCTCGCTCGAACTGGCGGGCTACAATCCCGCTAACGGCGAACTCGCCTGGTGGACGCATGGCCTGGCCCGCATCGTCATCCCGGTCCCCGTGCCGGCCGGCGACATGGTTTATATGGCCTCGTGGGCGCCGGGCGGAGACCCCGGCCAACGCCTCGCCCTCGATCCCTGGCCGGTGGCCCTCGCCAAATGGGACAAGAACAAGGATGGCCGCTTGTCGCGCGCCGAAATTGACGACCCGGAAGTCCTCGATCGGTTCGCCCGGATGGACCTGGACCAGAGCGGGGACCTCGACCAGGCGGAATGGGATCGCCACGCCGCGGTTTTCCGGCGGGCGCAGAACGCATTGCTGGCGCTCCGGCCTTCCGGCCGCGGCGAACTGCCCGAGCGCGCCCTATTGTGGAAGTACACGCGTGGCATCCCGTACGTCTCCTCGCCGCTGCTTGATCAGGGCATCCTGTGGCTGGTCAAGGATGGCGGCATTGTGACCAAGCTGGATGCGGCCAGCGGCCAACTGCTCCAGGAACAGCGCCTGCCCGGCCGCGGCGGCTATTATGCCTCCCCCGTCGCCGGCGATGGCAAAGTCTATTTCGCGAGCGAGCAAGGGGTGGTGACCGTTGTCGCCAATCAGAAGGAATGGAAAACGATCTCGTCGCGCGATTTCCACGAGAAGATTTATGCCACGCCCGCCTTTGGCCCCAGCCGCCTCTACCTCCGCACCAACCAGGCGCTCTATTGTTTCACTGGATCACCCCCCTGATGAAACACAGCGCGCCCGTTCGGGCGGGCATCCTCTTCCACGCGTCCCAAAAAAAATGGACACAGCGCCACTTGTGACCGCGGGAGCCGGGGGCATCGCTCAAGCGAAGCCGCGGTTGGCCTTCATCGACAACCTGCGGTGGGTCATGATCGAACCGAATTCCGAGGCGCCGTTGCCCGGTCACGCGCAAGTGCTTGGGCTGGCCTCGGCCATCGCCCTGTGCACGTTTCTCGTGCGCACTGTGCAGCCTGTGGGCACCGACATCCTGAACATGCAGCTTTGCTTCTTCTCCCAGTACATCCTGCTCTTTGGCGTCGGCGTGTGCGCGTGGCGCCGCAACTGGCTCCTGCGCATCCCGTACCGGTTCGGGATGCGCTGGCTGACGTTGGCTCTGACGGCGGGCAGCGTGGCTTGGCTGGCCACCATCCTGGCCGTCGCGGGCACGCACACCGAGGCCAAGCTGGCCGGCGGGTGGACCTGGCAAAGTGCCGCCTATTGCCTCTGGGAATCGTTCTTTTGCACAGGGGCCTGCCTCGGGCTCATCGTGTTGTTCCGCGACAAATTCAACAGCCAGGGGAAGTTTGCGCGATGGCTGAGCGACAATTGCTTCGCCGTCTACGTCTTTCATCCGCCCGTGCTCATCGCGGTCACATTGGCCTTGCGGGGCTTCGACGCCCCCAAGCTCGTCAAGTTCCTCTGCGCCACGGGGCTGGCAGTGGCGGCCACGTGCCTCGTCAGCAGCCTCGCCTTGCGCAGAATCCCTCTTCTGAAACGCGTCCTCTGATGCCGCCAAACAACGAATGCCACTATCCTCGGGAACCCTATGACACCGCAATTCTTTCACACGCCGTCCGACCTCCGGGCCTGGCTCGAGGCCAACCACGCGTCGTCGCAGGAACTGTGGCTGCGCCTGCGCAAAACCACTGTGCCGGACCCGGGTGTTACGTACTCGGAGGCGCTCGACTTGGCTCTTTGCTTCGGCTGGATTGACGGCGTGCGCCACGCCGTGGACGGCAAGTCCTTCGCGGTTCGTTTCACGCCGCGCAAGCCCAAGAGCACCTGGAGCAAAGTCAACATCCGCCACTACAAGCGGCTCGAACGGACGGGCAGCGTCA
This sequence comes from uncultured bacterium, assembly GCA_963749495.1. GTDB lineage: Bacteria > Verrucomicrobiota > Verrucomicrobiia > Limisphaerales > UBA8199 > CAVQND01. The sequence goes on along the minus strand of CAVVMW010000025.1, from coordinate 72,650 downwards.
CGGCTGCGGGTCGGGAGGCATTCCAGCAGCGCGAATCCAGCCGCACGGGCCGCTATTCGTTCGAGTCGGCGCCCCGGGAGCTGCCGCCGGCTCTCGAGAGGACCTTTCGGGCCAATCCCGCAGCCTGGGCCTTTTTCATGACGCGACCGCCGTCCTACCGGCGCACGGCCACATTCTGGGTGCTCAGCGCGAAGAAGGGGGAGACTCGTGAACGCCGTTTGGCGCAGTTGATTCTGGACTCGTCACATGGCCAGCGGCTCGAGATGCTCAGGCGCCCATCCTCCCGGAAACCGGCCTTGGCTCTTGCGGCTATCATTGGTTGCTGCTGGCTCTGTGCCGGGCAATCGATCCCACCCTGGTTTCCCGCAGTGCCTCCCCTTCCACCGCCCCGAGGGGAAGTGATCCACGTTGCGACGGCTGAGGAATTGCTCGCCGCCGTTGAGCGACTCCCCGCCGGCGGCACGATCGTCCTGGCCGGCCATTTGGAGGGCTGCTTCGTGGACCCCGCTTCCGGGAGCCTGGCACTGACCTCCGCCGCCACGGGTGCCCTTGGCCAAGGCGTGCCGCTGGCCGATGTGCCTGAGGACATTTGCCGGCGCCCCCGCGCCGAGTGCCCGAACCTCGGCGCCTGGGAGCCCGGGAACCCCGCCAAGGCCTCACCTGCCCCAGCCAGTCACCTATGACCACAATGATGATTCCAATTCCAACAAGCGGAAACGAGGAAAGCAAATCCAGGTGTTGGCCCCGAGGCGCTTCCATCATGGCGGCGGTGTTGTTGGCGCTCTCCGCGTCGGCTTCACCCCACAACCCGCACACGGACTGGTTCCATGACGCGGGCTGGGGCGTGTTTGTCCATTACCTCTGGGACGTGCAGAATGTCGGCGGGCGCGAAAACACGCAGGGCAAGCCGCCCACCACCTGGGACGCCCTGGTGCGCGAGTTCGACACCGAGAGGTTTGCCGAGCAAGTCCAGGAGACCGGCGCGCCCTACGTGTTCTTCACCATGATGCAGCGCACGCGTTACCTCATCGCGCCCAACGCCACCTACGACCGGCTCACCGGCTACAAACCGGGGGAGGCCTGCTCGACCCGCGACCTGGTGGCCGACCTTTACCGCTCGCTGGAGAAGCGCGGCATCAAGCTCATGCTCTATTGGACCGGCGACGGCCCGCGCGAGGACGCCTAGGCCGCCCAGGGCCTCGGCGGCTGGACCGGCCAAGTCAGCGACCAATACGTCCAGAACTGGGCTGCCGTGGCCGCCGAATACAGCCGGCGCTACGGCGACAAGGTCAAAGGCTGGTGGGTGGATGGCTGTTACGCGCACATCGGTTATAACGAGACCCGCTGGCGCATCCTTTCACAGGGCGTCAAGGCCGGCAACCGGCACGCCATCATCGCGCTCAACAACCCCGCCATGGCCTACGCCAACTCCTCGACCGATTATGACGACTTCACCACGGGCGAGGTCAATGCGTTCACCGACATCCCCGAGGAGCGCTGGCGCGACGGCAAGCAGTTCCACGTCCTGTCCTATCTGGGCCGGGACTGGGGCCGGCCGGGCTGCCGCTACGACCTGGCCTTCCTCGCCGGCTATGTCTCGCAGGTCAACGAGGCCGGCGGCGTGGTGACGATAGACATCGCTCTCTTCCGCGACGGTTCGCTGGACCCAAGCCAGGTCAAGCTCTTGAGTCGGCTCCGTCCGGCGATCCAGGAACTGACGGCGAAGCACAAGATTCGCTCGCCCATTCCTCCGGGCAATCTCGCCTACCGGAAGCCGGCCAAGCTCCTTTCACTCGACGGCACGCGCACCCTCCCGCCCAACGGCGGCGGCGGGCGCCTGCACCTGGCTCGGTGCGGTGTGGATGGCGACCCGGCCACCGATGCCCAGGCCAGTGCCGAATGGCCCTGGACTTACGAAGTGGATCTGACTGAACCGGCCGCGATGCGGCGCATTGTCATCACGTTCGGCAAGAACTTCGCCACCCGTTTCCAAGTCCAGCTTTCACTGGACCACTCGGCTTGGACGACGGTGGCCGAGGTGAAAGACCACGACGGCGCCAAGTGGGAAAACAGCTTCCCGCCAGTGTCCGCGCGCTACGTCCGCGTCCGCGCCCTCAAGCCCGACGGTGATCATCAGAAAGGCGGCCAGATGAGCGTGGCAGAACTGGAGGTTTACGCAACCGAAGGCGCCTTCTCCGCTGCCAACGCGCTCCAGCGCTTGGGCGCGTTGAAGGCGGGCCTGCCCGCGCTGAAGGCGGACTTGCAGGCGGTCAAGTTGCGGGGGCAGGACCCCTCGTATCCCGCCATTGCGGCCACCGTGCTGGAGGACTTCATCGGCTATGCCGAGGAGGACGCGCGGCGCGGAGAGGTCCGCCGTTCCCTCGAGCAGGTCGGCGACCTGGAACGGATGGCAGCGCGGCTACGCGGCGAAGTCAAAGAGGCCTTGGCCGGGCTCCGGCAGTTCCCTGCCGTCCCGCGTTGGACCGGCGCCCAGCGGCCAGTCATCAGGGCCAGTTCCTTTTTGGCTCCGGTCCGCCTGCCCGGCGGCACCCCGCAGGAACGGCCGGTGTTCTTCACCGGCTATGGGCACTTCGGCCAGGTCGTCTCGGACATGGAGAAATGGCCGGACTACGGGGTGAACATCATCCAGATTGAACTCGGTCCGAGCCGGGTCTTCCCAAGCGAAGGCCGCACCGACGAGGCCCCCGTGCGCGAACTCTCGCGGGTGCTGGACCGCGCGCAGAAATCGGGTGTGGCCGTCTGCCTGCTGATCAGCCCGCATTATATGCCGGGCTGGGCGCTGGAAAAATGGCCGCAGTTGCGTGTCCACCGCGAAGGGTTCCTGCAATACTGCCTGCACGCACGGGAAGGCCGGGAGTTGCTGCAACAGTTCGTCCGCGCGGCGCTGGCGCCGATCAAAGACCATCCCGCGCTCCATAGCATCTGTCTCTCGAATGAGCCGGTGAACGAGGAAGAACCTTGCGAACCAGCCCGGCAGCAGTGGCGGACCTGGCTCGAAAAGCGCCATGGGACCATCGCCACGTTGAATGCGCTGTGCGGGTCCAACTTTGCCGCGTTTGCCGCGGTGCCGCTGCCCAATCCGTTCGGCCCGCGCCCGGCGTCGGCCCTCTGGATGGATTACATCCGCTTCAACCAGGAGTTTTTCGCGGACTGGCACCGGATGCTGGCCGACGCCGTGCACGAGGTGGCGCCGCGCTTGCCCGTTCACGCTAAAGCCATGACCTGGACCCTGATCAACAATGGAGACATCAAATACGGCGTCGATGCCACCTTGTTCGCCCGCTTCAGCGACATCAATGGCAACGACTCGGTGAACTTTTACGATTTCGGCGACGGCGAGTTCGCCCAAGGCTGGCAACTCAACGCCATGGGGTACGACTTGCAGCGGTCGGTCCTGGACGCGCCGGTGTTCAATACCGAGAACCATCTCATCGAGGACCGCGACACGCGCTACGTGCCGGCCGCGCACGTCCGGGCCGCGTTGTGGCAGGCGGCGGTCCATGGCCAGAGCGCCACGGCCATCTGGGTGTGGGAGCGGACCTTCGATCCCAAGAGCGACTTTGCCGGCAGCATCATGCACCGCCCCGCCTGCGCGGAGGCCGTGGGCATCGTCAATTATGACCTCAACCGTGCCGCGCTGGAGGTCACGGCCCTCCAGCAGGCCCCGGCGCAGGCGCTGGTGCTGCAGAGCATGACCGCCTCCGTATGGGATGGCGGAGGTTATAGCGAATGTCTCCGGAAGCTTTACGCGGCGCTGTCCTTCACCGGGCTGAAACTCGGGTTTGTTACGGAACGCCAATTGGAGACCGGTTTCGTCCCGCAGGCGCAGGTGGTTTTTGTGCCCGGGGTCGTCCATCTCTCCGGCGCAGCCTTGGCCGGCCTGCGGCAGTTCAAGGGGCGCGTGGTGCTGGTCGGCGGCGACGATGTGCTGACTCGGGACGAGTACGGGCGCGAGAGACGACCAGAGCTGGCAACCGTTCAACAAGCTTCCTTTCCGGCACGGGTCCACTTCGTCCCGGAAACTGCACGAACAAATCCTGGCGGAGCTTCCAGCATGGAACCTGCGTCCCGCGCTGGAGCTGCGCGAAGCCGGCCAGCAGCCCGCATGGGGGGTGGAATGGCGGAGCACCGAAATCCGCGAAGGGACCGTGGCAAACCTCTGCAACTATCGAAAGGAGCCGGTGACGGCAGTCTTGGTGCGGGACGGCCGGCCAGTGGAAGCAGAAGATGTTCTGAGCGGCAGGCGGGTGGACGCTCCGTTCACCCTTGCGCCTCTTGACGTGCGATTGCTTAAACTCCGGTGAAGTCACCCATCAACCCATCGAGATATTTGAATTTAAGATATATGCACCCCTAAAGATATAAGTGGACAAGATTAGCTGGACCGTGATAAGGTGAGCGCACGTTCGATGAAAACCTGCATGAACATATTGACCTCGATTGGGCCGATGACGTCGGTCGCGCAAGCGACACGTCATAGCTGGTCCAGCCGAGGCACTATGTTCCGCCTCGGCCTATCCAGGGTGTGTCTTGGGCAGAAGCCCGAAACCTATCTGGATAGACTCAAGGTGAGCAGGTAACCGAACATCATAGGATTTCCAGACCCTGCTTACCGAAATGGAAGCAGGGTTTTTTGTTTACCCATGCAGCACTGAAAAGAAGCAACACTCGACAACGAAAGGCAACGCACTGTGAACGAAAAGAAACCGACGTCTTGAGGATGTCACCTGGCAGGAAACGAAGAACGGCGCGGGAGAGCCGAGGTTCTCCACCGGTGGGATCTGCCCACGGGTCGCGACAAAGCGCGCCGGATGAATTGAGCCGGATTTTACAATCTAAGGGCTTTGCAGGAGGTGTGCCCCTAAACACCGAAAGAACCACCGTGAAACCGTGGGTTGGCATCGCAAGATAGCAAGAGGTGTTTGTTCTTTGTTGAATTGGCGCGGGCCGGGAGCGCGAATGCTCCCGGCCCTTTTACTTTCCTTGCGGCTGTGATTTAACAGCAGAATATCTCCCCGCCACGGAGGATGTCCGGGTGCAACTCCCGGCAGCCGCACCAATCTCGGATAAGCCGCGCACCAGCCTGTGCAGCCAAGTCTCCAAAACTCAGCTTGCCTGGGGCAGCACCAGGGCGGCTTGCCAGTTTTCAATGTTTTTGGGGCCGTGGCAGAAAAGTGATGCACCTGGCTTGCAAGCAGGGTCAAACGGGAGCGTTACCCGTCGGTCTCCACCAGCCTTCGCCAAGGCTACGCCTTGGCGAGCCATTTCACTGCGGGGAGAATAAGATTCAGGCGAGCCTCATAAGCTCAGCCTCTGTGGGCGCGACTCCCACCCCCGCTACCAATCTCGGGGAGGTGTTCCGGCTGCGGGTCCGTAAAACCCGTGTCGCAAACAACTGTCGGAAGTGACGACTGGAGCATTACCAGCACCTCCCACCGGCCTTCGCCGTCCGCGTGTCGGATGGCGAAGGGTGCCCGCCGTAGCCTTAGCGAAGGCGGGCTCCCGTTTAGGTCTGCGGCTTCGGCTCGGCAGGCCATTTTGGATCCGTAGCTCAACCAGCAGAGCGCCCCGTTGTCTACGGGAGGGTTGAGGGTGCAACTCCCTTCGGGTCCGCCATTTCTTAGCGAGCTTACCGCAGGCCCGTTGCCAGGGTTCGTGTCCTGCGTTTCTCCCGCTCCGGCGTCATCAGCTCGGCGGTGCCAACAGCGCGTAGCGTAGCAGCCAACGCACTCGGCTTGGGACCGAGGGATCGCAGGTGCAATTCCTGCCGCGCTGACCATTTTACATGTGCTGCCGTGGCCGAAATAGACGAGGCATTCGTCTTCTAAACGAATTCACGCGGGTGCAACTCCTGCCGGCAGCGCCAATTGCCAGGTGGTGTCAAAGTAGCACGGCGGCCTGTTAAGCCGTTCGGTGTTGGTGCGAGTCCAACTCTGGCAGCCATCCTGCGGAAGGCAGGCAGATATAAGCTGGCTGCACCTGTCTCGAAAACAGGGTCCGATCACCGGAGCCGGGAGCGTTACCCGGGCCTTCCGCCATTTCCACCCTCAACCCCAGGAGACTGCTATGACCATCGCCCAATACCTGCCGCAGTGGCTGCGGAGCAAACCCCAGAAACCGGCTTCGCAGGACCCCGAGAATCTCACCAAGAAGGACCGACAAGTCCTTCCGATGGTGTCGAAACCTGACCACGCTGCCATCCGCTCCCAGGCTGACGAAAGTCGTCCCGCGGAACGGTGGCTGTGGCGGATCTGAACCGTTGCGGCTTGCCCAGCGGACCAGGACGAAGGGAGTAGCCATGAAACCAGTGATCCGTTACCGCAGTCAGTTGCTCTTCCGCAAGCGCTGCAAACCAAATCGGGGCATTCGGGTTCGACCGGCACAGAAGGTTACGTTGGTGGTGCGCCCCGCACGAGGCGGTCCTCGACTGAAAAGCTTCTGAGTGAGGACGGAGAGGACGCGGAACGTAGCGTTCGTCGATTAGCCGCAAAGAAGCCGTCGCGAGGGGTCCTTAAACGGCCGCCTCTGGGTCCACTTTCCGTCCTGTAGCTCAATAGCAGAGCACCCGGTCGATAACCGGGCGACGCAGGAGCATTACCTGCCGGGACGACCAGAATTCAATTAGAGAGTTATGGAGTCAGTGAATCAGTGAGTGGCAGAACTCGTTGCTGTGCCGGCTGCCAGTGACAAACTCAGTGATTCATTGATTCTCTGATTGGTTTTCGCCCCGAGTAGCTGAGGCAGATTAGCGCCTCCCTGAAGAGGAGGAGACGTTGGCGCGATACCAACCTCGGGGACCATTTGAATGCGGAATGCGGAGTGCGGAATTGTGAACTCAGCATGCGGCCCATCCCAAAACTCAATCCCGCTCTGGCGGGCACGAAAGGAAGCATGAACACACTCACGGAAACGAACGTGCGCCTCCTCGCTTCGGCCAATAGCTGGATCGAGGGCGAAGCGGTTCGCCAGCTCTACACGGCTGCACGACTCGAAGGCGTGCGGCTCGCCGTCGGTTTCCCGGACCTGCATCCGGGCAAAGGCAGTCCGGTGGGCGCCGCCTTTATCACCGAGGGCGTTATTTATCCTCACCTCATCGGCGGCGACATCGGTTGCGGCATGGCCCTGTTCAAAACGAACCTGGTGCAGCGCGACATCAAGCTCAGCCGCTGGGCCGACCTTCGCTTTGACCTGGAGCATCCTTGGGAAGGCGATGTGGGCGAGGTTCTCGCCGCGGCGGAGCTTGAATCCACGGAGTTCGACGAAGCGTTGGGGACGATCGGCAGCGGTAATCACTTCGCTGAGCTGCAGAAGGTCGAGGCCGTCCTGGGCGCAGCAGCCTTCAGGCGATTGGGTCTGGGCAAACAGCAACTGGAGGTCCTAATCCACAGCGGCTCGCGTGGCTTGGGCGAATCAGTTCTGCGCGCTTAGGGTTCGTGCATAAATAACTTCCGTGTTTTAGGCGCAATTCAAACAATTACGTGAGCCATTCCACGGGTGCGCAGGATCGAGGCCGTCGTGCGCGATGCCTGCAAATAAATGCCTGAACGGTGCTACCCTGCCGGGTCCATCCTTAGCTCAGAATGTTAGAATAACGCTCGACAAGGCGCCTAAAGGCGTTATTCTAACATTATGAAACCAATCCGTTTCTCCGCCCAACGCCTGGAAGCCTTTTTCCAAGACGCGAAAGTCGCCACGCTGCCCCAGCTTAAAACCACTCTGGGCACCGCCGTCGATGTCACCGTGTTCCGCAAATTATCGACGCTGCCGTATCGGACCAGCTACTCCCACCGCGGGGCCTATTACACTCTGGACAGCATCGCTCATTACGACGAATTGGGCCTGTGGTCCTATCGCGACATCCACTCTTCCCGGGACGGCACGCTCCTGGACACGGCGGCGACACTGGTGGGCAACGCCCCGGCGGGATACTTCACCGACGAACTGGAAGCGGTGGTTCACGTAGCGGCCAAAGACGCCCTGCGGCAACTGGTGCAACGCGGCCGGCTCTATCGCCGGCAGTGGGAGGACCGCTACCTGTATTGCGCGGTGGACCGCGAGCGGCGGCAGCAGCAGCAGTGGGCGGCGCGGCAGGCACAGCAACATCCGGAGGACGATTTGCAGGCGGCCATTGTGCTCTTTCATAGTCTGCTGGACGAACAGCAGCGGCGGCTTTACGCCGGGCTGGAGAGCTTGGAATGGGGCCATGGCGGGGATCAACGGATGGCCCAGTTGTTCGGGCTGGATGTGGACACCGTCGCGCGGGGCCGGGTTGAGCTGTTGAGTGGCCAGGTGCTCCGAGAACGGGTGCGTCGGGCTGGCGCGGGGCGGCCGCGGGTCGAAAAAAAACACCCGACATCCTGAGCCAACTGCGGCGGTTGCTGCGCGAGGACACGGCCGGCGATCCGATGGGACGGCGGGGCCTGTAGACCGGCCAGCACCTGGAGGAGATCAGCAGTCATTTGCAGCAGTTGGGCTTGTCGGTCTGTCCCAACACCGTGCGACGGTTGCTGGACGAACTGGGCTACGCCTTGCACGCCAACCGCAAAAGTCTGTCCGGTCCGCAGAGTCCACACCGCGACTGCCAGTTCCAATACATCCGCTACCAGCGTGAGCAGTTCACCCAAGAGGGGCTGCCCATCGTCAGCGTGGACACCAAGAAGAAGGAGCAGGTCGGTCGGTTCAAAAATCCTGGCCGGATATGGAGTCGGGAGCCGCTGCTGGTCAACGACCACGATTTTCCTTCGCTGGCCAGCGGCGTCGCCATTCCCCGCGGCCTCTATGATGTGCAGGCCAATCGGGGCTCAGTTTTGGTGGGCACTTCCCACGACACACCGGAGTTCGCGGTGGATGCCCTCGTGGACTGGTGGCGTGGCGAGGGGCGGCGACGTTATCCCCAGGCAGCGGAGTTGCTCGTCCTGGCCGACAGCGGTGGCAGCAACGGCGCGCGCTGTCGGCTCTGGAAATACGCCCTGCAAGAAAAGTTGGTTGATCCTTACGCGCTGACGGTGACCGTCTCTCATTATCCCACCGGCGCCTCCAAGTGGAACCCGATCGAGCACCGGGTCTTCAGCGAAATAAGCAAGCACTGCGCGGGCCAGCCGTTCACGGATTATGCCACCATTGTGCGCCTGATTGCCGGAACGCGAACCCGAACCGGGTTGCAGGTCAAATGCGCCTTGAGCGGGACACGCTACGCCACCAAAATCAAAGTCTCCGATAAGGAAATGGGCAGCCTGGATCTACTCCAACACAACGTTTTGCCCGAATGGAATTACACGCTCTTCCCGAGATTAAATCGGAATTAATTTTTGCACCGGCGCTAAGCCGATTTTGGCCGTTTTCAGGCTCATCCGGTAAGTGTGTACCTGGATTCATGGAGTCCAAGCAGCTTTAGAATGAAGAAATCCTCGTCGCGATAGCCGTACGCCTGCCGATTGAGTATCTTGATCTTGTTATTCGTACCCTCCATGCGCCCGTTGTTGATCGGGTGCCGCCACCAGCTCAAGATGCCTGACCGATGCACCTGTAGGGTCTTGGCCATCTGCCGCAACTGCCTGACGCCGGTCTGATTGGCCTGCTCGCACCATTGATTCAAGAAGCGGTTCATCGCCGCATAGGATTCCTGCTCCCAGAGCAAGCTCAACTCCTCCTTCAGATACCACGCCTGCGAGAGCGGTTCGTTGAGTTTGAGCGCCCGCTCCGGCTTCGGGAGTTGATCCGCCTCCAAGTTGTCCGCCCGCGTCAGCAGCAGATATCGCGTGCCTTTGATCACCAGCTTCAACGGCCCCTCCGCTTCGCGCACCAGTTCCCGGCGTAGTTCATCAAGCCGCTTGTTCATCAACTGAATCACGTGAAACTTGTCGAAGACCACCGCCACGCCAGGCAACTGCTCCAGCACGGCCGCCCAATACGCCCCACTCATATCCATGGCCACAGCCCGAACCTGGCCCCGGCTCCGGCGCAAACGTCGCCAAAAGCCCTGTAAACCGGCCTTGCCGCGCCCCGGGCTGACCCAGAGGATCCGCCCGCTTTCCAAATCCAGGACCAGCGTGTAGTAGCCTCGGTGCTTGCCCACGTAAATCTCATCGATCGACAGGTAGCGCACGCCCTTCAAGGCAATGTGCCCATAGTCGCGCCGTAGCCGCCGCTTGGCGATCTCCTTCACCGCATCCCAACACAGCCCTGTCAACTCGGCCACATCGCGCAAGGTCATCACCCGGCTCAACTGCTCCACGAGCTCTTCGAGCTTGCGGGCATAGCGCACCTGCGCCCGGGCAAAGGGGGGTGGACCTCGAAGATGGCTTGGCAGCGCCGACACTGGCAACGCGCCACCTCCGTGAGCAGGTAAACGGGTTTTAGGCCGATCGGCACGGTGTGAAGGCAACGGCACCGCCTACCTTTCCGGATCACCTCATCGGCCAACCCACACTGCGGACAGACTAACGCCTCGGCCTTGAGGTCTAAGTAAAACTGCACCCCGCCCCAGAGAAAATCGGTGCGTACATGCTGGTAATACCCGCTCACGCCAAAGGCTCTCCGCAGCAACGTTTGACTCATTTCCAGATGTTACATTCACTCATCCTCAAATCCTATCCAAATAACTCAGTTACATACTTCCCGGATGAACCAAACCAACCGGCCCAATCGCCGCTGCCATAGAAGGAGCCGAATGCCTCGCCTCAATCCTGATCTGATAGTGTTCGGCATCTACCTGGCCGTGGTTACCACCGTCGGGTTCGTCGCGTCGCGCCGCCAGAAGAAGGCCGACGATTATTTCCTGGGGAGCCGGAACCTGACGTGGTGGTTGATCGGCGGATCGATGATCGCAGCGAATATCTCAACGCATCATTTCATCGGGATGTCAGGCTTGGCCTTTGATGTCGGCCTGGCCATCGCCAGCTTCGAATGGATGGCAGCGCTGGCCCTGATCTTGTACGCGAAGTTCTTCCTGCCGTACTATCTCAAGACTCGAATCACGACCATGCCCGAATTCCTGGAACGGCGGTTTGATCACCGGGTGCGGCTCGTCTATGCGATCATTAGCCTCATCGGTTATATCGTGATCGAATTGGCGGCGGTACTCTACACAGGAGCCCTCGCGGTGCACTCCATCTTCGGGCTGCGCTTGGAATACGGGCTTCTGATCTTCGGGTTGGCGGGTGCCTATGCCATCTACGGCGGGTTCAAGTCCGTGGCCTATACGGATATCATCCAGGTGACGGTACTGGTGGTGGGCGGATTGCTGGTCACTTGGCTGGGCTTGCAGCAAGTGGGCCGGCTCGCGCCAGGATTCGGTAATGGCGCCTGGGGCGGCTTGCAGGCCATCGTCGCGGGTGCGCCTGAGAAGTTCCACATGGTACGGCCCTGGAACGACCCGGAACTGCCCTGGATCGGCGTGTTTTTCGGCGGGCTATGGCTAGCCAATATATTCTACTGTGGCTGCAACCAGTTCATCACTCAGGGCTCGCTCTCGGCCCGCAACGTGTGGCACGGGCAGATGGGCGCGGTCTTCGCCGGGTTCTTGAAACTGCTGGTGCCCGTCCTGGTGGTCCTGCCGGGCATCATTGCGTTCCGGTTGTACAATCCCGCCACCGGGACTGCTGCGCGACGCCTGTGTCCTGCAAAGGGGCGACCTGGCGTTCCCGACACTCGTCAAGCAGTTGCTCCCGGCCGGTTGCACCGGGTTGGTGATGGCGGGCTTGGTCGGGTGCGTCATGTCCCACATCGCCTCGATGCTCGCCGCCAGCTCCTCCATCATCACCTTCGACATCTACAAGCAGTACTTCCGCAAGGGCGGCGAAGACGCCAACCTCGTGCGGGTCGGCCGCGTGGCGACGACACTGGTGCTCATCGTGGCGGTCGTAGTGGGCTTTTTCCTGCGCGACCTCAAAGGAATCTTCATTTATATCCAAAAATACTGGTCCATTGCGTATCCTTCCGTGTGCGCGCTGTTCCTGGCCGGGTTTTTCTACCGCCGAGCCAATGCCAAAGGCAGTCTCATTGCGATCATCGCCGGGCCCGTCTGGGCCATCTGCTTTACCCTGGCCGAGAACCTAAAGTGGGTGCCAACGGTTGCGTTCCTGACGCGCGCGGTGATTGACTTTGCCTTCGCGTGGCTAATCCTCTGGGTCTTCCGCACCCGCTCGCCCGAGGTTCCCGCCCAGGCCATCGTGGACCGGTCGTTCACTCCCGAAGTCGCCGACTTCGTGCGCTCCATCCCATGGTGGCGTTCGTTTGGGCTTTGGGCCACAGTGCTCGTCCTTTGTGTGCTCGCGCTCTATATCCGATTTTTCTAGTGAACCCACAAGATTCTCATGAAGTCTTTCAGCAAACGCGATGTCGTTCGACTGGTGTTCGAGGGCAGGCATCCACCTTATGTCCCGTGGCATTTCCAATTCACCAAGGAGCCCTGGGCGATGCTCACCGACCACTTCGGCGGTGAGAATGCGGCCGAAGCCGCCATCGATAATCACATTCTCGAACTTGGCTCCGCCATCGGCTTCTTCGAGGACCTTGGAGAGAACCGGACGCGGGATGTATTCGGCGTCGTGTGGGACCGCAGCGTGGACAAGGACATCGGCATCGTCGAAGGCTGCGTATTGCCGGAGCCGACGCTCGCGAATTACCGGTTTCCCGATCCGCTTGACCGCCGGTTCTTTGCCGACATACCGGCCAAGATCGCCCGCCATCCCAAAGCATCGGTCAAGGCCTCATGGGCTATCCGTTCACTTGCCCGGACTTGATCGGCGGAGGTGACTACCTGTCGTTTCTCGACCTCACGAACGTGGACCAGGAACTGATTGTGCGGGCCGCGCACTGCCACGCCCTGATGCCGATGATGCAGTTCTCCGTCGCCCCCTGGCGCGTCCTGAACAGGGAAAACCTGGCCATCTGTCGGCGCATGGCTGAGCTGCACACGCGTTTGGGCGGGGAGATCCTGGCCCTGGCCCGTGAATCGGCGAAGACGGGCGAACCCATCGTGCGAGCTCTGGAGTATGAGTATCCGGGGCTGGGTTACGCGGGCATCACCGACGAGTTCCTTCTGGGACCCAGGATCTTGGTGGCGCCGGTGCAGGAGAAAGGGGCAGTCCGCCGGACCATCCAGTTCCCACCCGGAACGTGGAAAGGCGACGAGGGCAGCACCGTAACGGGCCCGTGTCGTATCGAGGTGCCCGCATCGTTAAGCCGGCTACCGTGGTATCGAAAGGACTAAGGCGCGGTCTTCGGACGGCTCAGGTTCAGGTTCCGTCGCGGGAGGCCGGGAAGAAACTGTCCTTTGGCGCTTATTGATGTTTATCCCCAAATCGGAGACGACAGGCTGCGATGGTGCCAGCGGACGCGGGCGTAGTATTTTGACGATGAGCAGCAATATGGGTAGCTTTCAAGCGATCTGGCGCTTTCCTCCAGGCACCGCTTGCCATCTGCGGCTTTCTAAGACCTGAAGCGGCTGACCGGCCCTATGACGCAATGGCACGGTGCGGCTTGGGACGCAGCAGGTGGCGAGAGACGCACGACGCGGTTGGCTTGGCGGCAGATTTATCTCAACAGTGACCTGGACGAGCAGACCGGACATTGGTCGGCATGTTGGCTGGTGGTTGATTGGCCGGAGGGCCAGGCCGATCCGTACCACTTATACGTGGCCTGGCTCAAGCAAGCCCCCAGCAAGGGTCGGAGCCTGCGCTTGAGCCGCGGACGCTGGCCCATCGAGCAATACTTCCAGCGAGGCAAGGACGACCTGGGATTAGATCATTATGAGGGACGCAGTTGGCGTGGGTTTCACCATCACCTGGTGATGTCGGCTATTGCTTACCTCTATGTGGTGCTGGATTACTTGCGCACTAAAAAAAACTTCTGGCCTCACGTGGGAACAGGCACTGCGAGAGATGAGGCCGTTGATCGTGCGTTCGCGCGGCTTCTGTCCTTGCTGTCTGACGGAATTTAAAGACTTTTTGCCTGTTACTACTTAACAGAGTAATACTAGAGCGGACGGTTCACTTCAGCGGTGACCCTTTTCGGATCGTTCGATACGATGCCGGTTATGAGATCATTCTTGCTCGTCACGGCGCTGGTTCTCGCCGCACTCACCACCGGCGCCGCAGTTGAAGACCAGGGCGCTTATAGCCTCGTGCCGGCCAGCGCGCAGGACTTCGTGCTCGAGGCCGTGGACGGCGGCACCGCAGACGGCACGGCCGTCTCGATCAACGGCCCGGCCGGCAAACCGCACCAGAAATGGATTGTCGTGGCGAAGGAGGCAGGGTTTTTCGAGGTGAAGCCCGCGCACGAACCGTCGCTCGCGCTCACAGCGGCGCGGAGCGGCACCAATATTGGCACGGCCATTGTCCTGGAGAAGGACAGCGGCAAGCCCTCGCAACTCTGGGCGTTGACGAAGCACGAGAACGGCAGCTACGCGCTCATCCCGAAACACGCCCCGGGCCTGGGCCTCGACCATTTCGGCGGGAAGCGGAGCGCCGGCGCGAAGATTGACCTCTGGACCTACCAGGCAACGGACCTGCACTTGCAGTGGTTCATCCGTCCGCTCGCCGGCAGCGGCGTTGCCGAGGGGCAGACGGCGAATTCCATACCGAAACACGAGCCGCCCGCCATCAAGCCGGAGGACATTCTGCCGGGCATGACGAAGCAATTCACTTTCACTCAGAGCAAGATCTTTCCCGGCACGGTGCGCGAGGTCACGGTGTTCATCCCGGCTCAATACGACGGCAGGTTGCCCGCGTGCGTTTACGTGAGGACCGACGGCTTTAACCCACGCGAAAAGATGCTCCTGGAGACGATGATTGCGACGAAGGAAATGCCTGTGACGATCGGCGTGTTCGTGCGGCCCGGTGACCTGCCCGCGCCGATGCCAGGCACCCTCGGCCGGCGCAACCGCGACTTCGAATACGACGGCGTCAGCGACAACAACGTACGATTCCTGATCGAGGAACTGCTGCCTTTCGTGGCCAAGGAGTATCGACTCAACCTCTCGACCAACGGCAATGACCGTTGCATGTCCGGCGGCAGCAGCGGCGGCATCGCGGCATTCACCGCGGCGTGGAACCGGCCCGAGGCCTTCAGCCGGGTGTATGCAGCGAGCGGGAGTTGGGTCGCCTTCCGCAGCGGGCACGAGTTCCCGACGATGGTGCGCAAGTTTGAGGCAAAGCCGATCCGCGCCTTTCTCACGACGGCGACGCACGACATGGAGAACTGCGCGGGCGACTGGTTTCTGCTCGACCAGGAGATGGAGAAAGCGCTGAAGTTCTCCGGCTACGAGTACCAGTTCCGCGTCATTGATGGCCCCCATGTCGCCGGGTACCTCGAGCATTGGCGGGAGGCGATGGCCTATCTGTGGCGGGGTTGGCCCGAGCGCGTGAAGGCCGGCCCCAGCGCGCCGCGCGCCCAGGAGATCTTGAATCCGGGCGAGGATTGGCAACTGGTCGCCGAAGGTTTCAAGAGCACGCGCGGCCCGGCGTGCAACGCGAGCGGCGAGGTCTTCTTTGCTGACACCTCTGCGAACAAGATCCACCGCATCGGCCTCGGTGGAAAAGTCAGTGTCTTTGCCGAAGACGCCGCGCAAGCCCACTGCGTCACCGTCGGCGTGGATGGCACCCTGTTCGCTATTTCAGAGAAATCCGGCAAGGTCATGCGTTACGATGCGACAGGCAAAGCCAGCGTTGTGATGGATGGGATTGTCGGTCACTCGATCCTCGCGCGCCCGGATGGCGGCCTTTACGTCACCAGCAACGACGGAAGAGCCAACCTGCCCGGCACCGTCTGGCTGATTAAGGATGGCAAGAAGACGCTGGTGGACAGCGGCATCAAGTTCGCCACTGGCATGGCTTACCGGCCCGACCAATGGCTGCTCTCGGTTGCCGAAGGCCACTCGAAATGGGTTTATAGCTACCAGATCAAGGCCGACGGCACACTCAGCAACAAAGAGCGGTTCTTCCATTTATTCGTCGCCGATTGGGACGACGACGCTGGCCCGGAGAGTATCTGCTACTCCATTGAAGGCCGCCAGTTCATCGCCACACGCACCGGCGTCCAAATCAGCGCCGACGACGGTCCGACGCAAGTCATTCTCCCCGTACCCGACCGCAGTCGTGTCATCGGTGTCGCCCTCGGCGGCCCGGACAAGGACACACTGTTTGCTTTCTGCGGAGACAGAATTTGGAAGCGCAAGATCCGGCAGCACGCGATGGGTGCGTTCTCGCCTTGGGCGAAAGTCAGCGGCACGAATTTGTGAGCTGAAACGAATTCCCACTCTGAATCGATAAGAATTTATGCACAAACCTAGAAAGCGCCTCCGCTTGTTTGCCATGACCCTGACTCTGTGCGCCAGCGTCGGCATCTGCCGGGCACAGACCCCCCAGGCGCGGCCGGAAGTATGGATGGGACCTCCGAGCTGTGACAACGGGCGATACTTCCGCGAGCTGTTCGAAAAGCCGGACGAGTGGAAGGAGACGCGATCCTTAATCGATGTGCTTTTCTATGCCGATCACAACCTGAAGCGGCAATTTACCGATGACGAGCTGCGAAAGTGGTTCGGCCAGTTGAACGAGTGGAAGCTCAAGTTTGGGATGGAGGTCGGCGCGATTAAGCCGTGGGGCCAGACCGGCGAGGCATGCTTCAATGTCGAGGAGCCGATCTGGGACCAGCTTCAGAAGCTCGGCGCCAATCTCTACGCTATTGCGATGGACGAGCCGCTGCTCTGCTGCCGCCTGCACATCAAAAAGCCCGACGACTACGCCGTCCAGGAGACGGCGAACTACATCGCCCTCGTCCGCCGGCATTTTCCGCAGATCAAAATCGGCGACATCGAGACCTGTCCGTCCATCCCTCTGGCCGACCATATCTGGTGGATCGAGGCCCTCCAGAGGGAGCTCGCGGAAATGGGCGTGCGCGGTTTGGACTTCTACCGGCTTGACGTGAACTGGGCCAACTTCATCGTGCAGGATCATGGTTGTTGGGGCGAGGTGCGGCAGATCGAACTGGCCTGCCGCCGGCGAAGGCTGCCCTTCAGCCTCATCTACTGGGCTTCCGACCTGCCCGTGGTAGAGCGCAAAGGCCTTGCCGACGAATCCTCCTGGTATATAGCCGTCATGCACCAAGGCGTTGCCTATGCAATGGTGGATGGCCGGCCGGACCAGCTCGTCATCGAGAGCTGGCTGCAGTCGGGCAATCCCAAATGCCTGCCGGAGACCGAGGCGTGGACGTTCACCCGCTCGGCGCTGGATTTGACCCACAAGTTTATGAGGACCAGGTGATGAAACTTAGCCTGACATGTCATCGCGGCCCCATCGCCGCCACCGCCGAGGGGATCCCGGCTTGCCGACGTCCCAAAGCGCTCCAGCTCTTCATACGGCTGGCGCCGGCTTTCAGCTCTGTCCTGGCCATGGCGCTGTGCGCCGCCTCGGCCACTACCAGGGCCGAATCGACCCGGCCTGCCGATGCTTTCGTGGACTTTTTTGGTGTCAATACGCACCTCGGCTACTATGACACCGCCTACGGCGATTACGAAGGCATGGTCAAACCCCGCTTGATGGAACTGGGTGTCCGGCATATCCGGGATGGCACCTTCAATGACGACGTATTGCGCAAATACCTCGACCTGGGCCAGCACGGCATTCGGCTCCTGTTCATCACGGATTCAAAGCGGGCAGTCGAACGGGCGCGACAGCTCCGGTCCGTGCTCTTCGCCATCGAGGGGGTCAACGAGCCGGATGGGCGCGGAGGGGACTGGGTCCCGCGGATCCGAGCCGAGCAACAGAGGCTTTACGGGGCGGTCAAGGGCGACCCGGCAACCCGGGACCTGCCCGTGGCTGTCTCCTCCGTGGCGAACCTGCGCGACAGCCTGGCCAAGCTGGGTGACCTGACGCCGTATCTGGATTTTGGCAACATGCATCCCTACGCCGCCGGCAACCCGCCCAGCCGGCACTGGGGCTGGGGCTTGTCCATGGAGCGCGCCATTGCCGAAGCCGGCAAGGTCAGCGGCGACAAGCCAATCCTGGTGACCGAGTGCGGCTATCATAACCGGATGGAGGAGCAGGGGCATCCGGGCGTGAGCGAGGCGGCGCACGCGAAATACCTGCCGCGCCTGTTGTTCGTCTATTTCAACCGGGGCATGACCAGGGCTTACAAATACGAACTGCTCGACGAGAAACCCGACCCCGGCTTCACCGATATGGAGAGGCACTTTGGCCTGGTCCGTACCAACGGCGCGCCCAAGCCGGCCTTCCATGCGCTCAAGAACCTGCTCCACCTTTTGGCCGACCCCGGCCCGGCCAGCCCGACGGGCTCTCTGGCCTTCCAGCTTTCCGGAGCGACCAACGATCTCCACCTAACCCTGCTGCAAAAGCGGGACGGCACGTTCTGGCTTGCCCTCTTCCAGGAAGTGGCCCCCTACGATGCGAAAACCCACCGTGACCTCGAGGTGCCCCAGGCAACGGTAACCCTGACGTTGCCCTGGACCGCGCCCGAGATCCGTCTCTTCCGGCCAAACGCTTCCGCCGAGCCCACAGAACGACTCGCGGCCTCGAGTCAGGCAAAACTGGAAGTTCCGGATGAAGTTCTGCTGGTCGAAATCGAACCGCCCCAGCAGACAATCGGAAAGTGAACAATCTCGAGCCCAAACGGCCAGGGTCGGTCCCACGTCCGGCGGCTTGCGCGCCTGGTTCAGGCAATGGCGGACACCAATGGACAACGTTTCAGTCTCCGCTCCGGCTGGGAAGTGCGCGTTCGGGCGGCGATGGGGAGCATCAACGCCGTGATCCAGCCCCCAAAAAACGGCAGGGCTGCCACCCGCCAGATCAGCCCTGGCGGTCCCGCCTCGAGATGCCCCAGCCAGACCTCAATCCTCAAACCACGCGCAAACCCCTGGCGGCCCAACGACAACCCCTGTCCCAGTCCAATCATCATCTCCCCGAAACGCCGCCACCAAAGCAACCCCGATGGCCCCCGGACCGACAGTCCCGTCGCTCGTAGCGGCCACTGCCCTCTAATGCCGCCACGCCCACTCCGGACCTCCGCCAAACCAACCCGGATGACCACACAACACCGATCCCCAATCCCTGGCATTGGTCCCAACACCATCCGCCCCGCAACCCCATGTCTGGCACCCGATCGCCGGCGACCCGGCCACGCCATAGGGTGGCCATGGGGTCACCCGCCCGTCGCTGCCCGACGCCGTCTTTTCCTGCAACCAATCTCCCCACTCCCTAAACTCCGCACCCCCCGACCGAAAACCACCGCCGTTGTCCCAACAGACCTCCGCCTCGTGGAAAACGACTACCGCTCCACAACACTCACCGCTGCTGCTAACCCTAAACCCAGCCAAGCTCAAACCGAGCGAGGCTGGAGCCGCGTTGCCTCAAAAACCGACGCGGGAGTTTCTTTGCACACGTGACATATTCTCTCTATTCGTCATACGCCGCATGTGATTTTGTTGAGTTCTCGGCTCTTCATCTGATATTCGTCATACAAGGGTTCCCTGAATATGTGTCGTTGACTACCCGTTGTGCGGAAGTTCCGGCCATCTGAGGATCGTGCGACCTGCGTTCAGGGACCAGGCTGCCCACGCAGGCGAAACGGCATCAAGGATGGTTGCAATTGCAGCTCGACGATCAACTACCTGGGTTGGGCCGAAATGTGCCAACACGAGAAGAAGAAAAGAGCCGCGTGATTGCGTCTCTTTTCTTCCGAAGGTTTAGTTTCGTCAAGCCGGCGGTTCGCTCCCGGGTAACTGCGCCCAGAGCGCGTGAAGGCCCACATCTCGCGCCAGGCCGCCTCGGCGCTGGCGGAGATCCCGGCCTCATCGCCGCCGACCTGCGGAGGGCTGACGTGTTCGAGGCGGCGCGGCCGGAAACGAGGCTCTACAGGCTCAAGGACTTCTCCTCCGATGCCGCGGCCACGGTACAAGACGCGTACAAAAGCGTCTGGAAGAAATTGAGGGCAGACTTGGCGACCGTGGCGAAGCGAGTCGGCGCTTACACGTTGGGTGCCATGAACGAGGCCGCCGCGTTCGGCCTCGCGGAGTACACCCTGGACGCCGATGTACTGGGAGAAGCGGCCCAACCGCGCTCCCGTGGCGCTCATGTCTGGATACTTCTGAACCGAGGTCTAAACGCCCATCGCCGCTCGGTCGGGCCGCAACCGCACGTCCACGATGCTACTCGCGCCTCGGCTGCGCAAGAGCACGATCAATTCCTCCGGCTTCCGACCGCCATAGCCAATCGTGAACAACCGCTGAGCACGCTGGGCATCTTCTACCCCATGACGTTCGATGAGGTTGGCCCTGGTGCTGCTCGAATCGTTTGTCATGTTCGGCATAGTGTCTCCCCGTAATCGCCAAGAGCAAGGCGGAATCAAGTGCCAAGCGACCGTAGGTCTCTGAGATTCCTTCACGCGTTCAAAGAATCAGCGCGGTTTACCCCGCCTCCGGTTTCACCGAGAGGGCAACTGCGACCGTTGGTTGACCGCGTGTTTCAACGCAAGCCAGTGGATCTCGTGCGTCCACACCAACGCACGAGGAGGGGAAATGGACGCGACTATGCACATCCTGAACACCATCGAGTCTTGGACAAGGCGCCAACCCGAACCGCCGGACATGACCAGCGCCTTCTGATGGCACGTATCAGAAGGCCGGCGAGCCTTCCGGGCCTACGGGATTTTTTGCGATACCCCTTCCCCCGTGAATTGGGATCAAGATCGCAACCCTGTTTGGTCGCCCGCTAAAGCCGTGGCAGAAATCACCTCGAAGTTGAAGACTCTTCTCGACGGCAAGCGTTGAATTCGGATCAGACGGTTGCAGGTTCAAGCCCTTCCCGAGGCACAATGCACCAGCTTCAACCCTCCGATTCCAACTCCCTCCAGTTGGCTAGAACCAGGGTCGCGCGGCGGGGAATGGCCAACGTCCGAATAAACTCGCGCTTGCGACCAACGAGCGAAAACGAACGAGCCTTCCCTTGCCAGACCGGAGCAGGTATGGTAGTCGTAGGCTTGTTCAGAGCGGCAGATGAATACGGCAAGATATTGATCTGGGAATTGCTCGTGCGACTGGACTGGGACAGCCGCAGTGGTCTCGTCAAGGCGTGCCAGTGGAACTTTTGCATCAATTTGCATCAACCTCCGTGCGCCTCGGTGCCCTTTGGTGCGGATTTCGCGCCGAACACGAAGTTCGTAAGTGCTTAACCTGCTGTGGCTTAGAGAGATGCGAAAAAGCCGGTTTATGATTCGAATCCCTTCGCTCGCTCCATATCTTGCTTTCTATCAATTACTTACAACTCTTACAGAATCCATGTAGGGCGTCACCATTGCAGGTGAGTATCCACGGCGCAATCCCTTCGCTAGCGCACAGGTGGAAGAGCGCTGGATCTGGGACGACGAACGCCCCGAGGACCGCAAACTCGTGGACATCACTGTTGAATGCACGAACTACGGGCTAACCTACACTGCCGAGGACATGAAGGCGATCAACGAGGGCAGGAAGAAGCTGGAAGACTGCTGGGCGATGGTGAAGGAGTACCCGGTTCCTGTAATCACCGTTGACGAGGATCTGAAGCGCAAATATATCGACGCCTACAACAGTGCCAGGGAGAAATGGACCGTGAGGCCGATCTGCATTTATGAACGAAGCGACGCGGAACTCCTGAAAAAGCGTCAGGAGGCAGAATATCAGGACCCGCGCCAGTATTTGAGGAGACCAGGGGAGGACAGAGCAAGTGGAGCATCGACTTCCGGCAGCATGTCGAGCAAGAGCACGGATCTGCCTCGAAGGTTCCTGAAGAGACCCACCCCTAGGGCGGCCGAAAAACCAGCGCTTCCTTCTTTGCCACCTACCGAAGCGCAGGAGTCGAAAGTGAAGGATACGCGAGCCAGTAGGACTCGAACCCAATCATAAAGATAATCTACATGAACTCAGTAAGCTGCATGAACAGCCAATATCTTACAGAAACCGACAACGGCACAATAATGTCTCAATCTCCACCCCCGAACCCAACCACAGCCAATGGAGCCGCGGCCTTGGTCTTCCCCGAGGTCGCCAAACATTTCCAGGCCTTTTTGGAGCGGGAGGAATCTGACTTTAGCAAGGCCCCATCAATCGAAATCCTGGATGTGCTCGATGAATTCTGGAGTCTGAGCATTGGACCTCTCGGCAGCCCTAACAATCCCACGGTCTATGTTGCGTATTCCGACGCTTGTCGGACACCCATTCCGATTCATATCGGACAGGCATTCCAATTCAAATCGGACACCGGTTCCGATTGATATCGGACAGTGATTCCGAAATCATATCGGACACTTTTCCGGTGCGTCGGCACGGTGTCCGACATCGTCGGAAGGGTGTCCGACTTGCCTCGGAACGGTGTCCGAACTGGTCGGAACTCATAAGGAGCGGAGCGACGCAAGATAAGCTGCCAGAAGTGTGGCTGTTGCGATTTGAACCCATCGTAGCAGGCATCATTATGGCACGAGAGACATTATCTATGCGTCAAATTAAAGAACTACTTCGACTCAAGCATGAGCATGGGCTGTCGGTACGCGAAATCGCCCGCAGTTGCGGCCTGCCGATCAGCACCGTGGGCGACTACCTCAAGCGAGCTGAAAGCGTCGGGCTGAACTGGCCGCTACCGGAGGAACTGACTGAGGAGCAACTCGTCGAAAAGCTGCTGGGCAGCACCGGCCAGGCGGTGGTGAACCCGCCGGCCAGAGCTTTGCCCGACTGGAAACAGATCCACCAGGAGTTGCGCCGCAAGGCAGTAACGTTGCAGTTGTTGTGGAACGAATACCACCAAATCCATCCCGAGGGCTATGCCTACAGCCGTTTTTGCGAACTGTATCGGGACTGGGAAGGAACCCTGGATCCGGTGTTGCGCCAGGTGCATGTGCCGGGGCAGAAGATGTTCGTGGACTGGGCCGGCCAGACCGTGCCGATCCACAACGCCACCGATGGCAGTCTGAGTCAAGGGCATCTGTTCGTGGCCGTGCTGGGAGCCAGCAACAAGACCTTCGTCGAGGCCTTCCCCGACGAGCAACTGCCCTGCTGGATCGCGGGGCACGTCCATGCCTACGCTTTTTATGGCGGTGTTGCCAGGGTAACTGTGCCGGATAATCCCAAGACCGCAGTGGTGCGGGCTTGTCGTTATGAACCGCAATTGCATCGCACGTGTGCGGAGATGGCGGAGCACTACGGGACGGTCGTGCTGCCGGCCAGACCGGCTCGTCCCCGCGACAAGGCCCAGGTCGAAACCGCAGTGCAGATTGCCGAACGGCAAATCCTGGCCCGCTTGCGCGACCAGCGCTTCTTCGGTGTGGGCGCTTTGAATCAAGCGATCGCTCCGTTGTTGGCCAAGCTCAATGAGCAACCCTTCCAGAAGCTCGAAGGCTCGCGGAACAGTTGGTTTGAATCGTTGGAAAAAGGCCAGCTTCTGCCCCTGCCGGCCATGCCGTTCCAGTTGGCCGTCTGGTCGCAGGCCCGAGCCAACATCGATTATCACGTCGTGGTGGACCACCACTTCTACAGCGTTCCCTATCAACTGATCCATGAGCTGCTGGACGTCCGGAAAACCGATTCCACGGTGGAGTTGTTTCATCAGGGCAAACGGGTCGCGGCTCACGCGCTCAGGTCTCTGGCGGGACGTGCCACCACGCTGGATGAACACCGGCCCAAGTCCCATCAAAAACACCTGCAATGGACCCCAAGCCGCCTGATCGACTGGGCCGCCAAAACCGGTCCCCACTGCGCCCAAGCGGTCGAACAAATCCTCAGCCGCCAGCCGCATCCGGAAATGGGTTATCGCTCCTGCATGGGCATCATCCATCTGGGCAAGGGGGCGGGTCTGGAGCGCCTGGAAGCCGCCTGCAAACGGGCGCTGCACTTTAGCACCTGCTCCTATCGGAGCATCAAATCCATCCTCCAAAACCACCTGGAAAACCAACCCCTGGAAGAGCAACTGCATCTGCCCAACCCGCCGCACGACAACCTGCGCGGTGGCCCTTACTACGACCCAAGCTCAAACCCCTCAACGCCCGCAAACCCGTCAACCGATCCCTGAACCTATGCTCTACACTCAAACTCTGGAAAAGCTCTACGCCCTGCGCCTGGACGGCCTGGCTCAGGCCTTGGAAGAACAGCGCCGTCAGACCGATATTAGCCAGTTGGATTTTGAAGCTCGCGTGGGCCTGCTGGTCGAACGGCAATGGAGCTGGAAAGAGAACCGCTCGCTCTCGACGCGCCTCAAGTCGGCCCAACTTAAAATCGCCGCCAGCCTGGAGGCCATTGATTATCGTCACCCACGCGGTCTCAAGCGGGCGCAGATCGAGCAACTCCGCGCTTCCCAGTGGATCCAGGAAAAGCGCAACTGCCTCATCACCGGCCCCGCCGGCATTGGCAAAACCTACTTGGCCTGTGCCTTGGGCCACCAGGCCTGCCGGGATGGACACCGCAGCCTCTACTATTATGCGCCCAAGCTCTTCCGCGCCCTGCAGACCGCCCAAGCCGATGGCAGCCTCCTTTCCCTGCTCAAGAAGATGGCCCGCGCCCCCTTGCTGATCATCGATGATCTGGGTATTGCCAGCGTCACCGGCAAAGCGTATCGCGACTTGCTGGAGATCCTGGACGACCGCCACGGCCAGGGAGCCACCCTTATGACCAGCCAGTTTCCCGTCCACCAGTGGCACGAAATCATTGCTGATGCCACGGTCGCTGACGCCATTCTGGACCGCCTGGTGCACAACGCCTATCGGATCGAACTCAAGGGCGAGTCGATGCGCAAAAACACCGGCGCCGGCCCCCAAAACCAGACGCCTTCGGATCAATGAGTTCGATGATCAGTGGCGCGCCTATTTGCACGGGCGGGGCGAGTCCGTTACGCGTGGCGACCGGCGGAGACGCGAACTGGAGGTTCGGAGTCCGTCTCCGCCGCTCGCCCGCCCGCGCAAATGCACGGCGCGATGACGTCTCTGGTTCTCGGGAAAACGCGTCGCTCCTCCGGAGCTCCGAAAACCAGACCGGAAACTTGACTCATATCGGACACTTGTTTATGATTAACCCCAGAGCGTCGCTTCGCTCCGACAACTGTCCGATATCAATTGGAACAGGTGTCCGCTTTCGATTGGAACAGGTGTCCGCTTTCGCTGGAATCCGCAACCAGGACCAGCTTGCCCAGGCCCGGAATGGTGAACCTGTTCTTGGCGTTTTTGTAGGCCAGCGCGACCAGGGCTTCCAGAGTCTCGGTGGCTTGTTTGTGGCTGACTCCGACCGTTTCAGCCAGAGATGTTGTGATCTGAGATTTGGTTAATGGTTTTGCCATAATGGAGAGAGGAGTAACCGCAAAGCCGTGTGTTTGCAAGGGAAAGGAGCATTGAAGCTATTGCGGCGAGTGTCGAAAAGCGGCACTTCATTCCCTCGACGCTCAACACCTGCGTCTGAACAGCCCCCTATCAAAACTTGGAGGGACTTCCGCTGATGAATTCGACCATTTCCTCCAGCAGCTTCCTGAAATCCTCCAGGCCGGGAGCTGGGATGATAATCGTGTTGCGCCGTTCGCCGACCGCTTCGGTAATCCGCAGGAATTGGCCGCGATTGTTTTCTGCCTCCTCAGCAGAATGTGTGGGTAAGTCGAGGCTCGGGTAAGCGGCCAAGGCTATGATACAGGGCCAATTCCATGGCGGGATAGGTGCGGAAGCCGTAAGATCGTCTGGTCACCACTCGAATCTTGTTGTTCAGGCCCTCGACGGCGGCGCTGGAAAGCTCGCCTTTGGCCTCGAACCAATTCAAGATCAACGGCTCATGGGCGCGAAGCATCCGGGCCACCTTCTTCATCGGTTCGAGCCGGCTGCGCATGGCTCGAGCGCACCAATAACCCAGATAGGCCACCACATAGATCGGAGAACGGTAGTGCCAAAGATAGTCGAAGCTCTCCTTGAGGTTCCAGGCCCGCGCCGTCGCCAGCTTGCTGGCCAACAGGGCGTTGAGCTTGGAGCGGGCATGGCCCCGCACCCGGCTGCCCCGGCGCAACAACTGCCAGCGCATGCCCTTGAGCCGCTGAGCCAGGGGACGACCGTGCAAGCGCGACTGCTCGCCCCGGCGCACCTCGTCCACCGCCTCGTTGAGGTGCCCCACGATATGAAAGCGGTCCAGAACGTTGAGCGCCTGTGGTATCTTGGCCGCGATCACCTTCAGGTAGGGCTTCCACATGTCGCTGCACACATACTTCAAAGCGCTGACCACCGGGGCTCCCAATTCCGCCAAGCCCCGCCGCAACGTGGCTTGAGTGCGCCGCCGGCCCACCCACAGCAAGCGCCGACAGTGGGGGTCAATCTGGTAAATCACCGTCAGGAAGTTGTCGGCCTTCTGGCCCTTGCCCCAATGGATCTCGTCCACTCCGATGGCCTCCACACCCTCCAGGCGCCGGTGCTCCAAACCCCATTGGACGAACCACTGCACCGAACGGTAAACGGCCTCCCAACTGGTGTGGAAGGCCTGGGCGGTTTCCTTCCAGGACAGCCGCCGAGCCCAGCGGGCCAAGACGCCCATCATCGCCGTCGTCACCGGTTGCTTGCCCTGGCTCCAGGGGATATGCTCGACGACCACCCCGTCCTGCGGACAATTGACCCGCCGCGGGGGGTAGAGGAAATAGCTCTTGAGGCCCCACATCGGCGGAAACAGCCAGGACCGCTGGGGCAACTGATCATAGCCAGGGGCTGGCTGCAGGCACCGGGAGCACTTGGCGGCAATGCCGGCATGGGGCTGGAGGGTGATCTCGATGCGTCGGGCACGGCCTCTGCGGTCCCGGCAGAAGCGAATGTCCTGGTAGACGAAGCCGACAAAGGCAGCGATTCCGTAAGGTGCGTGGGTTTTTATTTGCAATTTCCCTGACCCCAGGCAGTTAGGGCATTTTCGGAAATAGAGGCGTTTTCTTTTTCGCTTGCTTTGCCCGCCCGCTTTGGTATCCTACATCTATATATGAGTAGGATACAGATGCTCCAGCACACCTCGACCCTGGCTCTGCGCCAGCGAAAGGCCCATCTCCTGCCCTCCTTCCAACTGCCCCCGGGCGTCCTGCACGCCTCCTTGATCGAGCGATTCCTCAAGTGTGGCAAAGCCAGTTGCCGCTGCCACAGTGGCGGTCCCAGGCACGGGCCGTTCTTCTACCTCAACCGCTGCTTCGCCAAAGGCCAGGTGCAGTCGCTCCTGCTCAAATCCCCGGACCAGCTCGACCAAGCACGTCAAGGCGTGGCTGCTTATGCCCAGGTGCAAGAGGTGCTCGACCAAATCAGTCAAATCAATCGCGAACTGCTCCGGCGTGGCGAACCGCTGGCTGCGGCACCCTTATGAACGAACTGGCCCAGTTTTTGGGCTGCGTCATCAAGGTTTTCGCTCTGAACCGGGTGGTGCGCGGGGTGCGTGACTCTCGGCCCTACGCCAAGATTCCCACCCGGCCCTTGTTCCTGAGCCTGCTGCTGGGAGTCGTCATGCGCGCCGGCAGCTACCTGGACATCTCCAAGCAAACCAAGCGCCGGCGCTGGCGACACCTCATCCATTGGAGCCAGCGCATCAGCGACGACGCCTTTCATTATGTGAGCGAGCGTTTCTACCTGGAGGACTTGCGCCAAGACCTGGCCGGGGTGAACAAGAACCTGAAGGCCAACAAGGCGCTGGAAAGCTGTAAAATCAACGGCCTGCTCCCCCTGAGTTTGGACGCCAACGAACACTTCCACAGTCGCAGTCGCTGTTGTCCGTGCTGCTGCCAAAGGGAGATTCAAGAGACCGACGACCAAGGCCAAAAACACACGGTGATCGAATACTACCACCGGTATGTCTTTGCCCAGATCAACGGGCCCAAGTTCAACGTGCTGCTGGACGTGGAGCCTATCCGTCCCGGGGAAGAGGAAGCCCAGGCCGCCCTGCGCCTGCTGGGGCGGATCCGTCGGCTTTACGGTGTGCGCTTTTTCGACGTGGTGACCATTGACGGTTGGTATGTGCAAGGCCCCTTTTTGAAGGCGGTGGAGAAGCTGGGCTGGGCCTGGATCGTCGGTACTCAAACAGGAACGGATGGAAGTCCTGCAAGAGGCGCGCGCCCTGAGTGCCGGCCAAGAACCCGCCCTGGAGTTTGACGACAAAACCCGTGGCCGACACGTCAGACTGTGGGAGGTCAAACACCTGGACTTCAGCAAGAGCTACGGCCGCAAAGTGCGGGTGGTCCATTCGCAGGAGACCTGGATCCAGCACAAAATGGTGGGCGGAAAAAAGACCTCTCAGCCCCAGACCAGCGACTGGTGGTGGATGGCATCGGAGGGCTTGGCTGGCTATCCGGTCAGGGTCGTCTATGAGGGCGGTCACCGGCGCTGGGGCATCGAGAACAAGGCTTTCAATGAACTGACGCAGTTCTACCACCTGGAGCATTGCTACCATCACGAACCGGTGGCGATGCTGGCGCAAATGCTGATTTTAATCCTGGGTTTCGTCCTCTTTAGCGCCTACGCGGTGCTCCACAGTCAACAGGTCCGGTTGGGCCAGGTGAGCCTCAAAGAGCTGGCGCATGACCTGGATCTGGCTTTGGAGGAGGACTTGCCCTGGGATTTGTGGTTTGCCTGCGGCTGACGACCGCCTGGGTGAGCGATTTCGGGATGTTGCTCTTTGCAAACTGGCCGACGCAAAAAGGAGGACTCGGGGACCACGGGAGAGGTGTCGTCCCGCGAAGGCTCCGCCCAGCCGCCCCTCAATCACGACAGCGTTCGGCACCGACGAAAATCTGGCCCCCCGAAAGCAGAGCGGAGGCGCGGCCCACCTTGCGGAATTGCTGTCCGCCCACTTCTTGGCTATCCACGGGTCGCGCCTTCTGCTAAGCTGGTTCCGAATGGACGAGAGAATGCTGGTTGAGTGGGCCATTGAGTTTCTGGGCCTGCTGGTGCTGCTGACCTTTCACGAGTTCGGCCATGCCTGGATGGCGCACAAATGCGGCGATGACACCGCGTATGCCCAAGGCCGGGTTTCCCTCAACCCGATGGTCCACATCGACCCGATCGGCACGCTCCTGCTGCCCGGCTTGATGATCTTCCTCTCGCTCACCGGTTCCGCCGGGCGCGGGTTCCTGGTGGGGTGGGCCAAACCGGTGCCGGTCAACCCCTATAACCTGCGCAACCCGCGCATGGACGACATCCTGGTGACGCTGGCCGGGCCGTGGATGAACTTGCTGCTGGCCGTTGTCCTGGTGGGCCTGGCCCGCCTGACCGAAGTGGCCCATTTCCCCGGCATGTCCGAGACTTGCCTTTCCCTGGCCAACCTCAGCCTGCTGCTCTGCTTCTTCAATCTGCTGCCGATCCCGCCGCTGGACGGCTCGCAGGTCGTGCGCAGCCTGACCGGCATGACTTACGAGACCTACCACCAACTGGCCCGCTACGGCTTCCTCATCCTGATCCTTGTCATGCAGTTGCGGCCGGTCCAACTCATCCTGGCGGCGATGACGCACACCTCCATGGAAGCCATCGAAAGCTGGTTCGGGTTCCCGCAATGAAACGTTTCACGCTGAAGCAACACTCGCGCGCCAGGATTTCGAAGCCTGACCCGCTCAGTTGGTCTGCCCCATGACTTCACCCAGCGCAGGCAGCTTCAGGAATTCAATGGCGTCCGCGATGGCGGCCCGCTCATGAGGATCGTCGGTTTGCAGGGCGGCCTCCACCAACCGGGGGATGGCGTCCCGGCTGCGGACCTGCATGGCGGCGCCGAGCGCCGCCCTGCGGATGGCCGGGTCGCGGTTGGTCAACTCGGACAGAATGGTCTCCAGCGATGCCGGATCGCCCTGGGCGCCGAGGTCCAGGAGTTCGGCCACCCGGCTCTCAACGTAGGCCCGATGGCGCGCCTGGGATGAATCCGAATCCTCTGTGCCCGCGGGTTTTGGGCCGGTGGCCGCGGGCTTCGTGGCGTCCGCGATCCCGGCGGTTGGCCGTGGCCCCGGCACGGGGGCGCCGCCGGTATGGGTCAGGCCGGGGCTGGTGTCGGGGGCGGCTGAGGCGGCCGGAGCGGTTTGCTGCGATTGGCCGCCGGCCTGCCGAAGCAGGCGCAGAGAACCGGCCAGGAGCGCCCCCAGCAACAAGACCGCAATGACAATCTTTGGCCGCATCGGCAGAATCACACCGCAACCGCTCGCCTCCCCGGCTCCGGAAGCAGGCAGAGAAGCTGTGCCACATTGAAAGTCAACGGAACCCCGCGCGCGCGCAAGGCGAAACTGGACAGAGCCCACGAATTGGCAGGGCGAACTGGTCAACAAACGCAAGGACGCCAGCCTTTACGACGAGGAAATGACGATCACGCCGGTCCAGGACGCTCGTGGCGCGGTCACCCATTTCATCGCCGTCAAACAGGACGTGACGGAGCGCAGGCGCGCGCATTTGCATCTGCGGGAACAGGCTCAGTTGGCACAATTGCGGGCGGATGCGACCGAGGCGCTCCAACAATCGGCAGCTAAAAGATCGAGGGTTCTTCCGCCAACTGGTGCGTTTGCGCTCCAGGTTCAGCCGCTATGTCTTCGCCGGCGAAATGGCCCGCCCCCCGGTGCTGCTGGGCGATGTGGCGAAAGTGAAGGCGGACTGGCAATGGTCTGGCGAATGGTGGGCCACCACCGGCGCCGTGCTGGCCGGCGCCTGGAGGCTGCCGGCCGAAGGCCGGTTGCTGCTCCTTTTCGTCAACGTCAGCGACGCGCCCGTCACTGCATCGGTCCGACATGCTGCAGGATGGGGCCTGCCCGCAGGACCTGCCCGCTGCGAAATGACCTCCGGCGCCTCGATGCCCGTCACGACTGCACCCGGCGTGCCGGAAAAACCGGCCACGTTCCCGCCGCGCCAGCCGCAGGCCTGGGAACTGCGATGGTGAGCGGCTGCTCCGAGCGAGTTTCGCAGCCTGGCGGCTGGGAAAGGGCTGAAAGGGCAGAAAGTCGCAAACAAGTGAACGACGCCTCCCGGGGACATGACAATCTCATTTACTTACCTTATTTTATGGCCCTGATCGGAACACGGATGGTCTGCGGTGATTTTGCCGCTTGATAAAGGCCACCGGGGAAACTAGGCTTGAACAATGCAAACTTTGAGCGCGCATTTTGACGGAAGGTTCATCGTGCTGGACGAACCGGCTCGGTTGCAGCCCAACGCCAAGGTCACGGTAATCGCGCCGGACCCGAACGACGACGGGCTGGCCGACGCCTGTGCGCGGCTGTCCGAGTCCACCTTCCAAAAAATCTGGGAAAATCCGCTGGATGCCGATTATGACCGGCTATAAACGCGGCACCATCGTCCTGCTGCCGTTTCCTTTTTCGGATCAATCCTCCGCCAAAATCCGCCCCGCCGTGGTGGTCAGCCCGGATTATCCTTCGGATGATTTGCTGGTGGTGGCGGTGACTTCCGTGGGCGACGGGCTGCGTCCGGGCGAGTTCGCCCTCCAGTCCTGGCGCGAGGCGGGGCTGATCCATCCTTCTTTTGCCAAACGCGCGGTGGCCTCGGTGACGGGAAATCTGGTCAGAAAGCAACTCGGCCAGTTGCGCGCACCTGACCTGGTAAAACTCGACGAGGCGTTGCGTCTTTGGTTCGGACTGTGAACCGGGTTGCTGCAAAGTGCGCTGGTGAGCGGTTGCTCTCAGCGAGTTTCTCAGCCCGGCTGCTGGGACAGGGCAGAGAGGGCAGAAACTCGCAAACAGGCGGACAATGCCTGCCTGGAATATGACAATCTCATTAACTGACCCCTCTCAGTTGCGCAGTGTTCACGCTCGTTCCCTGTCACAGCGAAAATATGATTTGCTCTAGCTTGAGCCTCCAAGCAAGTTCGCAAGCGAGCGGAGGCAGTGTTTAGCGGCTGTCTAGCAGCTTCCATGCGGAATAATGCTGAGTCGGCAAAGATCGTTGCTTGGTGAGCTAGAAAATCTGTCGCATTGATGGAGGCGATAGGTGTTGGCTTAGACCGAAGGAGCATTGTCTGCTTGTTATAAAGGGCAAGTGTTACGAGGTGAAGTGCCCTTAATTGAGGGTCTATAGCAGGATTCATAAGGACACCTGACTCAGGTAGGTTCTAGCGCATGGCCTAGGCCTTTCATTGGTTGCATTCCTGATACAGTCGCACGATGATTCTTCACGCTGCACCCACGTCGCGCAGCCGTTTCAAGAAGCGGGCAAACTCTCTGAGGTTGGTTAAGTCCGCGTCGTCAAGCCCGTCTGGGTCGAAGTGCATTACGTCGTTGCGTATCTTTCGAATTTGATGGAGCCGGTTGACAAATTCCACGCGGTCAATCTCAAGCTTCACCTTTGTCCAGTTCTTTTCTGACTCAAGTAATCGTATGTATTCGCCAAAAGTGAGGTCCGCGACAGCCTGCACTTTCCGTTCCTTATCTTCAGCGGCCTTTGCAGCGCACAGCTCTTCCTTGGTAAAACGTCCGTAAAGCATTTGCCGAACTCCATTCTCAATTTCACCGACGAGCAAGAACGGCTCAGCAAGTTTCTGAAACTGTTCTGTGAGGTCGCTCGCAGTAATAATGCCACATACTTGTTTATCTTCAGCTCTAACTAGAACATATTCGTGGTCAATCACTGTGCGAATTGCTGAGAATAATGAGTCTCCCATTGCAACTTCACAGGCAGCCTCCATGCAATCTTGTGCGTTGTTGCAGGCGCGCCTTAACGCCAAACGGGTCCCGATTGATTTCCAGCTAACTACCCCCTTTAGCTCGCGCGTGGAGGTCATGACTGGGAGTTGCGAGAAGTCATTGGTCAGCATTACAGTAATCGTTTGCTGTAGTGTGCTGTCAGGTTTTACAGAAAGCGGGGGTCGGTGTGCGGAGGCAAGTCGAGCGATTTTATGTGTCGGGTCAGTTGCCGATTCTTCATTAGGTGGCTCTTTGGTCGCTCCCTTTTCGAACGAGACGTAGCCGTCAATGTACTCAGATTCGAAATCTGGTTCGGTGCGCAGGCCATGCTCCTTGAGCTCGCGTTTTATTTCATGACTAACGTTGTAGCCACGTCGGGAAGCGCCATACCAACTTAAGAGCGTGCGGACCGTCTCTTTGGGTGGGGCAATGCCCTTTTGTAACTGCTCCGCGATTGCGGTCAGTTTAGCGTTGAAGTCGCTCATATTCTCATAGTGGATGGTTTGTTGCTGGACTGGCGGTTATTGAGGCTGCCGGGATGAGGAATTTCGGATCAGTTGGGTATCAGTATCGGTTTATTGGGCTTGGCGGAGTTTTTGTTCGATGCTGCCGAGTGTGCTCTGAAGCTCCTGCTCGCGCAGTTCGGGGTCAATGTCTTGTATGTATTCGACAGCGGTGAAGTCGTCGCCTCGGCGGCGGTTCTGCGGCGGCTCCAATGTCTCAATCAAAATGGCCTCGAAAGCAGTGACAATCGAGGCAAAGGTTGGAGTCAATGACTCCTGCGTGAGCTTGCCCGCGTCAGAGACATCATAGAGACCGAACCATGAAAAGCGATTCCAGCGGCCCGAGACGCGGTCAAGTGTGTGCTCGTATAGTCGTTGGCCCAGGTCCCGCTCTACGGCACGACCGACATAAACAACGGTGTGATGGTCTGAGAGCACATAGACTCCGCGCTGGCCGCTGAAATCAACGCTCTTGGCGGCAACCTGCTGGCGACCATACAAGCGGGGCTGCCGTCGCCATAGGACGTGCTCGCGCTGCCAGTGAATCCCGAATGCACGGATAACGTTGTCGGAAGTCTCGACCGCTTGCTCATTGACGGGTTCTCCTGCTGCCGCGCCGCTGGGCCGGAGGGTGAAGGTGCCTTTGCCGACGCGGAGATATGGGGACGCGGTGCCCTCGTGCTTAATGGAGGCGGAAATCTGCGCGTTGACGGTGGCATCGGGAGTCGCGCCGGCAGTGGTCTTGAGCCCTCGCGTCATAATCCGCTCTGTAATCTCGTGATAGTGGAGCGGCTCCTTTGATTCGGTGAGAACGCTGATGATTGCGTCTTTCCAGGATTGTTCAGACATAAGTTGGTGAGGACGCCTAACGACAGTTGTTGAGCGGCGCGCCGGTCCCTGCCGTTGCACCGGTGAGCGGGAACTGGTTCCTGGCCGCACTCATTGTTCTCAGGGTCATGCCGGATATTGCTCAAGCAGGGCCCTGTCGTCAACCTCAAACCTGCCAATAATGCCGCCATAACCAGTCCCCCACCCTCACCGGGCCCCCATCGAGCCCCAGCCCGTATGCCGTTGATTTCGCTCACCCTTGGCTTTCCAGGAACGGGGTCAGTCCCGCATTTTCGCATGTTCCGACCCTCCTTGAGGCTCGCGGGCCTGGCCGGGACGTCAAAAGGCGGCGGCAAGCCGGGGGCCGGAGCGACTCGGGGCGGCGGCGCAAAGGCGGTCCGGGGAAGCGGGCGAATGCCGAAGAGCTGCGCCTCGGAATCATCAGGACCCTGGCGTGGATTCCCCGTGCGCTTGGGATCTGTGCCGAATGTCACGCGGCCATTTGCCTCGGTGGGGCC
The DNA here is from genome assembly GCA_963749495.1 of uncultured bacterium. Classification (GTDB taxonomy): domain Bacteria; phylum Verrucomicrobiota; class Verrucomicrobiia; order Limisphaerales; family UBA8199; genus CAVQND01. The sequence goes on along the minus strand of CAVVMW010000025.1, from coordinate 38,159 downwards.
AGAATGAGTGAAGCGTGTGGAAATGCGGGACTGACGCTGTTTTGTCGGATGCTTCGTCCAGGCGCAGGCCGAGCACATGGTCGGATCGGTGACCGTGCCCGTTCAAGAAGCGGCATAGGGCTTCTGGGAGCTGGTTGTCCACCAGGAAATTCACGCACTCGTGAGCACGACGTGATCGGTCAAGCGGGAAGCGTAGGCGATGGCCGCCAGGATGTCATCGGGTTCAAGAAAGGAGTAATCCGCCAAAATCTCCTCGTGACTCGCGCCATGGCTTAAGAGATCAAGAACGTCGGTGACGCGCATCCGTTTGCCACGGATGCAGGGCTGTCCGGCGCATTTGCCGGGCTCCACGGTAATCCGCTCCAGGAGTTTCATCGTCTTAAAATACTTCGCTACCAGCCGTGCAACAAGCCGAAAAGGCGCTTTTTGACAGCGAAGGGGTCCCGGGAATCTGATACTTGTTCATATCTCTGTCGGCGCAGCCTCTCCGTATGCTTGTTCCAACTGCTCCCTAAACCGCTCGAGTCCGAGGTCCACGCGGCTGTTGACCGGCCCGGTGTCTTGCGTCACCCGTGATTCGTCCCCCATCCCTAACCGCTCGCCCGCCAAGCGCCGCCGCACTGTCGTGTGCTGGCACAACCATCGCGCCAACACCTGCTTCTCCGGCGCTCCCAAGGGCTCCCTCGGTTCCGACCCCAGCAGCGGCGGTGACGACGGCGGCTGGCGTGCCGGAAAAGCACGCCACGTTCGCGCCGCGCCAGGCGCAGTTCTGGGAACTGCGGTGGTGAGCGCTGACCCGCGTTGCTGGCTTGTCGTTCCCGACTGGACAGTCTCCCGGAGGGGGTGGCCCAAATCCTCGCCTAACGACCTTCCAGTGCGAGGAAGATCAGGAGAGTCAAGGCACCCCAGATCTCGTGCCAATCGAGCGAAGGGAGAGAACCGCCGAAAGCCTTTTGTTTTCCGCGTATTCCGCGTATTCCGCGGTTGCCCTCAGTTGCCAGAGGCGTATCGGCCCCGCTCCGCCACGATGCGCTCAATTTGGAGCTTGGCATAATGGCCAAACTTGACCAACAGCCCGAGCTTGAACCTGGTCGCCTTGAGGTAGTTTTGCACCTGCGCCCGATGCTCGTCCCGAAGGAGAATGAACCGCGGAATACGCGGATTACGCGGAAATGAACAGGTCCAATGGTTAGGCGGTGGAAATAAATAAAGGTAGCAACCTGCCTTGTTCTTTTGCCGCCCAGCTTCGTTGTTCACTCGTTGCAGATCACTGGATATGCGCCTCGTTCACGCCTCGCTGGGCGCCAAAATCCCGGCGGCATCTTGCCACCTTTATTTATTTCCACCGCCTTACTATTTTGTCCCGCACCCCAGGCGGACCGATTCAGGTGCGCGACAAGGCAGATTTTGTTAGCCTGAGGAGGGGTTTTTTCGCATAGTGTTGGGCGGATGAAATCGATGACCGGTTACGGACGCGGGGAATGCTCCCAGGACGGCTTCAAGGTCACCGTTGAACTCAGTTCGGTGAACCGGAAGCAGACGGAGATTTCGGTGAACTTGCCGCGCGAGATGGAGTTGCTGGAGGCGCCAATTCGCGATCTCCTCAACAACTGCATTGCGCGCGGGCGGCTCACCGTGCGGGTTTCGCTGCACGCCGGGGCCAGCAAACTCTCGGCGCGGATGCACTTGAACGAGCCCCTGGCCAAGGCCTACGCGCGGGAACTGACGCGGCTCTCCAAGCAACTGGGCCTGCCGGGGCCGGTGACGCTGGACCACCTGGCGCGGGCGCCGGGGGTGTTCCAGACCGACGAGCAGCTTGCGGTGGAGGAGGATTTCTGGCCGGCGGTGAGCAAGGCGCTCAAGAGGGCTGTGAGGCAGATGCTCAAGATGCGGGAGCGGGAAGGGGCGGCGCTGGAGCAGGACCTGGCCGGGCGCATCCGGTTGATGCGCAAGTCGGCGGGGTGCATCGAGCAGAACGCGCCCAAAGTGGCCGAGCGCTACCGCGCCCAACTGGTCGAACGCATCCGCACCGCCGGCCTCGAGGTGCCCGGCCTCCAAGACGATCGCCTTCTCAAGGAAGTCGTCTATTTCGCCGACCGCTCGGACATCTCCGAGGAACTGACGCGCCTCCAGAGCCATTTCCAGCAATTCGCCGACTGCCGCAAATCGCGGGAGCCGGTGGGCCGCATGCTCGATTTCCTGGCCCAGGAGATGAACCGCGAGGTCAACACCATCGGCGCCAAGGCCAATGACAGCCTCATCTCGCGCGAGGTGGTCAACCTCAAGGCCGAGCTGGAACGGTTCCGCGAGCAGGCCCAGAACGTCGAGTGAGCGACGAAGAGGAATTGAAAATTGAAAATTGAGAATTGCAAATTGCGAATTGACGCGGCCGGTCAAAGACCGCCGGCCCCAATTTTCAGTTTTCATTCTGCCGCCCCGAGGGTTCGTCGCAGCTTGCGGATTCCTTGCCAGAGGCCAGCGCAGATTGGAACACCTCAGCCAGGATGAGCCCTGACACGCACCAACCCAGAATCGAGGGCCAAACCAAACCGGCCGGTGCGGCGGTCCCGCTGCTGGTGGTCATCTCCGCCCCCTCGGGCGGGGGCAAAACCACTCTCTGCCAGGAGTTGCTGGCGGCCCGGCCGCAGATGGCGCAGGCCATCACCTGCACCACCCGCCAGCCGCGCCCTGGCGAGCGAGAGGGGCGGGATTACTATTTCCTGGACGCGGCTTCGTTCCTGCGGCGGGTGCAGGCGGGCAATTTCCTGGAACATGCCACCGTCTATGGCAACAGCTACGGCACCCTCAAATCCGAAGTCCTGGGCAAGCTGCGCCAGGGCAGCGACGTCCTGCTCACCGTGGACGTTCAGGGGGCGGCCACCATCCGCGAGCGCGCCAAAGAGGACCCCGAGCTGGCCCGGGCGCTGGCCACAGTGTTCCTGACGCCGCCCTCGCTGGCCGTTCTGGAGGAACGGCTGCGCAAACGCGGCACCGACGCCCCGGCGATCATCCAGAAGCGCCTGGGCCTGGCGCGGCAGGAAATCGCCCAGTGGAAGCATTTCGACTACCTGCTGCTCAGCGGCTCTATCGGCGAGGACCTGCGCCGGATACTGGCGATTGTCGAGGCCGAAAAGATGCGCTCGGCCCGCGCACGCCCGCCGGACCTGTGAACTCAATAGCGGATTTCAACCACCAATGAACACGGACATCAACAACAACGTGGTATTAGGAGTGACCGGCTCGATTGCGGCCCACAAGGCTGTGGATCTGGCCAGCCAGCTTGCCAGGCAGGGGTGCGCGGTCCGCGTCGTGATGACGGGCGACGCCCTGCGCTTTGTCACGGCGGTGCCCTTCAAGACCCTCTCGCGCCACCCGGTGGTCACCGACCTCTACGACGAGGCGGAAGGCTGGCAGCCGACCCATATCAAACTGGCCGACGAGGCGGACCTGTTGCTGATTGCCCCGGCGACGGCCCATACCATCGCCAAGCTGGCGCACGGCCTCGCCGACGATGCGCTGAGTTGCGTTGCGCTGGCGCTCAATCCCCAGGCGCCCATCCTGGTGGCCCCGGCGATGAACGGCAAGATGTGGCTGCACCCGGCCACGCAGCAAAACGTGGCCACGCTCAAGTCGCGCGGCGTTCACTTCATTGGCCCGGACGAGGGGCTGCTCTCCTGCGGTTATGAGGGAGTGGGCCGGTTGTGGCCGGTGGAGAAAGTGGCCGCGCGCGCCTTGGAACTCCTGGCGGAGACCCGGCGTGGGCGCAAAGCAACGTGAAACGTGAAACGTGAAACGTGAAACGTGAAGCGTGAAACGTGAAACGTGAAGCGTGAAACGTGAAACGTGAAACGTGAAACGTGAAACGTGAACCCTGAACCCTGAACCGATGCAGATGAGCACAGTCCTGCGGCAATGGGTCAGAGAAGGCCGCTTCGGCGGCCTGGCGTGGGATTGCACCCGGCTCCTGCGCCAGGGGGTGTCGCTGCTGGAGATCCCCACGCCCGATCCCGAGCAGCTCCTGCGAAGGATCTCCACCATGGAGCGGGACATCATCCTGCCGGTCAAACTCGCCTGCCTGGCGATGCTCCTGGTTCCCGTGTTCCGCCATTGGCTCGGGGGCGCCATGGACGAGTTGCACATCGATGTCGCGGAATGGACGCGCTATCTTCTCTGGTACTATGTCCCCATCAACGTCATCATCGCAGGGGTGTTGCTGGCCTTGCGGCGGCTGCCGCTGGGGCTGGTCCAGTGGGCGGTCTTCGTCTCGGGCCTCTTGGACATCATCGTGCTCTCGGCGCTCACGGTGTTCACGGCGGGGGAGCAGAGCTTTTCCTACTGGCTGTTCCTGGCGCTGATTTTGCGCAGCGCGGTGAGCGTGCCCCGGGCGACCTCGCAACTGGCCCTGCACGTCACCATCATCATTTCTTACGTCATGACCGGCCTCATGATGCCCGGCGTGGGCGCCAGTCTGGAGGCCGAGGCCCGCAACGAGCAAAAGTGGCGCAAGGCGGAGAGCCACAAGGCCGAGATACAGCGCTACCGGGAGTTGCATCCCGGAGAGGCGCTAGCCCTGGCGCCATCGGCCAGCGGCGCGCATGAGGTCAGCCCTACGCCGGGCTATTGGATTGACGAGAGCTCAGGCCATCCGCCTCCGGCCAGCCGGGCTCATGAGATCAACCCGGCCGCGCCCATAGCGCCCGAAGGCCGGGGGGCGGCGATTGTGCTGGAGAGCCAGGCTGAGCCGCTGATGGTGCGGCTGGTGCTGCTGGTCTCGGTGTCGGTCTGTTCCTACGGGGTGCAGGTGCTGCTGGAGCGCCAGCGCAAGGCGGAGGAGGAGGCGCGCGAGGCCGCCCTGCGCCAGGGGCAAGTGCATGCCGCCGGGCGGCTGGCCGCCGAGTTCGCGCACCAGATCAAAAACCCGCTCGCCGTCATCAACAACGCCGCCTATTCGGCCCAGCGCGCCCTCAAGCAAGGCCGCCCGGTCGGCCCCGAGCAGATCCAGATCATCCAGGAGGAGGTCGAGCGTTCGGACCGCATCATCACCGATATCATGGGATACGCCCAATTGAGCGAGGGCCGTGTCGAAAAACTCGACGTTGCCGAGGAGCTGGACCACGCCATCGGGCAGGTCTTTCCCCCAGCGGCCGGCTACCCCATCCGAGTCCACCGCGATTACGCCTCGGACTTTCCGCCGCTGCTCATGCTCCGCCGCCACGTCTCGGAGGCCTTTATCAACCTGCTCCAAAACGCCCGCGAGGCCCTCGAAGGCCGGAGCGGCAACATCTGGGTGAGCGCCCGCTGCCACAAGGACCTCTCGATCGAGGTCGCCATCGCCGACGACGGCCCGGGCATCCCGCCCGACAAGCGGGAGCAGATCTTCGAGGCCTACTACACCACCAAGAAAAAGGGGACCGGCCTGGGCCTGGCCACCGTCAAACACAATGTCGAGCTTTACGGAGGCTCCGTCCGGGTCGAATCTGAGCTTGGAAAGGGGGCTCGGTTTATCTTAGTGTTCCCGGCTAAGACTCTGATAAAGTTAGCAAAGCAGCCGTGAAGATTGTGCCAGACAGAGGGCCCGAAGGGATGACGCGGGAGTGTGGGGTGCTCTTATGAGCCTGGCCCTGCCTCCGGTGCTCGTCGTGGATGACGAGAAGAACATGCGCCTGTCGTTGCAGACGATGCTGGCGGACGAGGCCTATGCGGTGCGGGCGATTGAGTCGGCGGAGGCGGCGCTGGCCCTGCTGGAGCGCGAGGAGTTCTTCATGGTCATCACCGACGCGCGGCTGGGGGGGATGAGCGGCTACGAGTTTCTGACCAAGGCGCGGGCGCAATGGCCGGACCTGCCGGTGCTGATGATCACGGCCTACGCGACGTCACGGCTGGCGGTGGAGGCGATCAAGGCCGGGGCGATGGACTACCTGGCCAAGCCCTTTGCGCCCGAGGAGTTGCTGCACGCGGTGAGCCGCTGCGCCGAGCGGTTCCGGCTCCTGCAGGAGAACGCGCGGCTGCGCGCGCGCGCCGTCGAGACCTATCGGCTGGAGCAGATCGTGGGCGAATGCCCCAGGATGCGCGAACTGCACCGGCTCATCGAGACGGTCTCGCCCACCGATGCGCGGGTGCTCATCCTCGGGGAGAGCGGCACCGGCAAGGAACTGGTGGCCGGCGCCCTCCACAGCCTGAGCCGCCGCCAAAGGGCCAACTACGTCCGCATCAATTGCGCCGCCATCCCCGAGACCCTCCTGGAGAGCGAACTCTTCGGCCACGAAAAGGGCTCCTTCACCGGCGCCCTCAAGCAAAAGCCCGGCCGGGTCGAGGAGGCCGACGGCGGGACAATCTTCCTGGATGAGATTGCGGACATGAGCCGTCCGCTCCAGGCCAAGCTGCTGCGCTTCCTGGAGGACGGTTCGTTCACGCGCGTGGGCGGCACCCAGGAATTGCGGGTCAACGTCCGGCTCCTGGCCGCCACCAATCGCGACATCATCGCCGCCATCAAGGCCGACCAGTTCCGCGAGGACCTCTTTCACCGGCTCAACGTCGTGCAAATCCGCCTGCCGCCGCTGCGCGAGCGCGGGGAGGACGTTGCCGTGCTGGCGGAGTACTTCCTGAAGAACTTCGCCCTCTCGATGAACAAGAGCACGCGGACCATCTCCCGCGCCGCGCGCCAGAAGCTCATGGCCCACCCTTGGCCGGGCAATGTCCGCGAGTTGCGCAACGTCATCGAGCGGGCGCTCATCCTGGAGACCACCCGCGAGATCCAGCCCGGCAGCCTGCCTGATTTCCAGGTCGAGGCCCGCCTGCACAAGATCCCCCCGCCCTCCACCCGCCCGGCGGCGGGTCCCTGGAGCAGATGATGACTCAATTCGAGAAGGAACTCATCATCAGCACGCTCGAGCAGAACCATTACAACCTGGCCAAAACGGCCGAACAATTGGACATCAGCCGCCATGCACTCCGTTACCGGATGCAGCGCCTGAACATCTCCGCCGGCGCCGACGCCGATGAAGAGCCGCTCGGCCCGATGGACTGAATTTTGACATGAATCCAATACTGGTTTTGCTCGCCCAAGGGGCGGTCGACGACGTCCTCCCCGGCGCCTCGCGTTGGGGGATAGAGTCGCGGCGTGAATTTTACGCCATCTTCGGGGCCCTGGCGCTGGTTATCCTCCTGGCGTTCTTCTGGGCGGTGTTGGTCCGCAAGCCCCGCCGGCGCCATCACCGCCACCATCATCACCACCATCACCAGCATCATGACGACTCGCCCCGCGACAGCGAGGAACCGGATGCTGACCGGGAAGAGAAGGGCGTGGAGGGCGAGGAGGCGGAGGATTCCTCCGCTCAGAAACGCCATCGCCGGCGGCGGCGCGAGCACCGCCCGCGCAACCCGACCCTGGCTGAGACTGGCGGTCTGCCTCCTGTCCGCCCTGAACGGCCGCCCGAGAATCCGCCGCCTTGAATGCCACACGGTTCAGGGTTCAGGGTTCCCCGTCCTGGGTTGTGAGAACCCTGAACCTCTGAACCCTGAACCCAGCCCGATGCAACAGAGCCGCAGCATCACGCGCAAAAGCGCCTCGAACCTGGCGTTGGCCTTCGTGCTCCTGCCCCGAGCCAAGCGCCTGGCCATGTGCGCGCTCTATGCCTTCTGCCGCGAGGTGGACGACGTGGCCGACAACGAATCGCTCCCGATCCAGGAGCGGCGCCGGCAACTGGGCGCCTGGCGGACCGACCTGCGCCGCGCCTGCGCCGCCCAGGACCCGCAATTGGCGGTCAACCGCGAACTCCAGCCGGTCATCCGCCAATACCGCCTCCCGTTCGAGCTCTTCGATCAGTTGTTGCAGGGCGTCGAGATGGACATGGACGTCCAACGTTACCCGACTTACCAGGAGTTGGAGTCTACTGCTACCGGGTCGCCTCGGTGGTCGGCCTGCTCAGCATCGAGGTCTTTGGTTACCGGGACCCGGCCTGCCGCGGCTATGCCGTCTTCCTCGGCAAGGCCCTCCAGTTCACCAACATCCTCCGCGACGTTCCGCGCCGACGCCCGGCGCGGACGGATTTACCTCCCGCTGGCCGAGTTGGCCCGCTGCGGGGTGGCGCCGGAGGAAATCCTGCGGGGCGAATACTCCGAGCGGTATTTCCAACTGGCCGCCGGCACGGCCCGGCGCGCCCGCCACTTCTACCGGTTGGCGCGCCAGACCCTGCCTGTCGTGGACCGGCGGGCAATGGTCGCCGCTGAGCTGATGGGCTCGGTCTATTGGCGGCTGCTGCGCCAGCTCCAGGAGCATCGTTTCAACGTCTTCGGGGCCGAACCGATCCGCCTGCACAAGGGCCGGAAGCTGTGGCTGGTCTTGCGCGCGTGGTGCCGCTGGGCCTGCGGCGCTGCTCCTTATTACGGCGCCGACACGGAACCGGGCCAAGGGGTCGCCGAACCCGAGGCGGACGCAGGACCGTAACGAGGGCACTCGACCACGGATGAACACGCCCTGCACCCCGCGCCGGCTGATTGTCAACGCGGACGATTTTGGGCGGACGGCGCCCATCAACGCGGCGGTCCTCCGCGCCCACCGGGAGGGCATCCTGACCAGTGCCAGCCTTATGGTCAACGAGCCGGCGGTGGACGAGGCAGTGGCCCTGGCGCGAGACAACCCGCGGCTGGGGGTGGGGCTGCACCTGACCCTTTTGTCCGGCCATTCGGCGCTGCCGCCCGAGGCCATCCCCGGCCTGGTCAATGCCCGGCAGGAGTTCGGCGTCAAGCCGGTGGAGGCGGGGTGGCGTTTTTTTGTCCGGCCCAGCCTCCGCGAGCAGTTGCGCGCCGAGATCCACGCGCAGTTCGGCAAATTCCGCGCCACGGGCCTGCCCCTTGACCATCTCAACGGCCACCTCCACCTCCACCTGCACCCGACCGTCTTCGGCATCCTCATGGCCGACGCCGCCCTGCTGGGGCTGGAGCGGGTGCGGCTGACCTTCGATCCGTTTTGGCTGAACCTGCGCCTGGGCTGGGGCCGTTTGCCCTACCGCATCACCCACGCCGCCATCTTCCACCTCCTGGCCCTGCGCGCCCGGCCGGCCCTCCGGCGCCGGGCCGTGCGTCATACCCGCGCCGTCTTCGGCCTGCTCCAGAATGCGCGCGTGGACGAGGCCTACCTCAGCCGGCTGTTGCCGCGCCTGCCCGCCGGTGATTCGGAGCTTTACTCTCATCCCTCGCTCGGCGAGTTTAGAGATGAGTTCGACGCCCTGGTCAGCCCGCGAGTGCGGCGCCAGGTCGAGCAGCTCGGCATCAAACTGATTCGCTACCAGGATTTGTGACATGCTCAAAGTGCTCTTGATCCTCTTCATCGGGCTGGTCTTCGAAAGCACCGGCGTCGTGTTCCTCAAGAAGGGCATGAACAGCATCGGCGAGGTCCCAACCGTCAATGCCGCCGCTATCGTCCGTGTCGTCAAGGCCGGCGCCACCAACCCCCAGATCCTCCTGGGCATGTTCTTCGAGGCCCTCTTCTTCTTCTGTCTGCTCATCCTCATGGCCAGGAGCGACATCAGTTTTCTCTGGCCGCTCACCGCCTTGAGTTTCGTCTTCGCCACCTTCGCCGCCATCTGGTTCCTGCACGAGCGGGTCAGCGGCTGCCGCTGGGCCGGCGTGGTCTTCATCATGATCGGCGCCGCCTTGATCAGCTACAGCGAGCAGACCAAGCCAAAGCCCAACCCGCCCCAACCCGCCCCCGCCTCCCAGCAGCCCCTCCCCAAGACCTGAAGCAGCCCATCTTCAGGTTCGGCTAATCGGGCTCAGTTCTGCGTGCCTGCTGTCCCCTGTCCCTTCAGCTCGAAGGCAAATCGGCAAGCGGGTTGAGCGCCGGCACGCCCATGGCCTTGGTTGGTGTCAAGCAGCGCCCTCATCGAGCGGAATCCAATTCCTTGAGAGCCGCGGCCACTTCATCGGCGGTTTCCTTCCCCAAAGGACGGCGGGAGCGCCACAGTCGGGCAAACTCGCCCGGAGACATCGGCTGCGGCCGGGGGCGGATTTCAGCCACAGCCTTGCCGTGCTGGGTGAGTTTTACGGTTTTGTTGCGGTGCAGGACAGCGGAGAGCACTTCGCCTGCTTCACGGCGAAGTTGCGTCAGAGTCGCGTTTACGCCCTAAAAGTGCACACTTTTCACACTGGATGCAAGGCCCATTCGCTTGCACAATTGAACAACCTCGATCTTCATGAATTAGAATGCGCAGAGCCTCCTCAGACCAGCCGGCAAAAGCAATGAGAATCAGTAACGGCGACGGCCACCGGGGCGTAACCGGACACCGCCCCCAAACCCTGTTTGTTCCGCGCGGAGCACGGCATTCTGGAGAAAAGGGAACACACGGAATACACGGAAGGGGGCCTTTTTCCGTGTATTCCGTGTATTCCGTTCTTAAAAAATGGCTGAGCGAAGATGGGCGCAATCGGATACTGCCCCCGCCAGCACCACCGAATGGCCGGAGCGCGGACTTTAGTCCGCTTTGGATGCCCAATGTTCAATAGGCCCAGCAACGACGTCGAGCTCCGCGCAAAGCGGGCTAAAGCCCGCGCTCCGGGGGCAGTGTCCGATTGCGCCCGCGAAGATTTGGGGCGGCGCCCCAGGATTGACTCCCTCTCCAAAAAACGGGACATTGGCCGGCGCCTGAAAATCCGGTTCATCTATTACCTTTATGAAATTCTCACGATTCATTTTCGGTTGGAACATTCCGCTGGTCCTTTTCTGGATGCTGCAGACCGCTGCGGGCGGCGCACCCGGATCGAGCACCAATGATGGGCCTCTGCTCTTGCAGAATCCCTCGCTCAGCCGCACGCAGATTGTGTTCAACTTCGCCGGCAACCTGTGGATCGTCGGCCGCGACGGGGGCGACGCGCGCCGGTTGACCTCCGGAAACCACGAGCGGGAGCCCCGCTTCTCCTCGGACGGGGCGTGGATTGCATTTACCGGGGAGTACGACGGCAACCAGGATGTTTATCTGGTGCCCGCCGCGGGCGGCGTGCCGCGGCGGCTCACCTATCATCCGGGCCCCGACGTCGCCATAGGCTGGGCGCCCGATGGCAAGAGCGTCCTGTTCGGGTCCGCGCGAGCGAGCTTCAACGGCGCCGCCCCGCGGCTCTTCACCATGCCCATCGACGGTTCATTCCCGAGCGAGGTCCCGCTGGCCCGCGCTGTCGAGGGCTCTTTCTCGCCCGATGGCGCCCGCATCGCCTACGTGCCCAACATCCAGTGGCAGCAGGCCTGGAAACGCTACCGCGGCGGCCAGACGCGGCGGATTTGGATTGCCAATCTCTCGGACTCGAACGTCGAAGCCAAGGTCCCGCGCGACAACTCGAATGACTTCAATCCCATGTGGGTGGGGGACACCCTCTACTTCCTTTCGGACCGCAACGGGCCGGTCACGCTCTTTGCCTGGGACCTCAAATCCAGCCAGGTCAAGGAGTTGGTCCATAACGAAGGACTGGACCTCAAGTCGGCCTCGGCCGGGCCCGGGGCAATCGTCTATGAGCAGTTCGGTTCCATTCACGTGCTGGATCTCGATACCGGCAGCGACCACCGGCTGGGGATCCGGCTGGCGGGCGATCTGCCGGAAGTCAGGCCCCATTTCCAAAAGATCGAGCCCGGGCGGATTCGATCCGCCGCGCTTTCGCCAACCGGCGCCCGGGCCGTCTTTGGCGCCCGCGGCGAGATCTTCACCGTGCCCGCCGAAAAAGGTGATATTCGCAACCTGACACGGACCCCCGACGCGGTCGAGCGGGACCCCGCCTGGTCGCCGGACGGCAAGTCCATCGCTTACCTGTCGGATGAATCCGGCGAGTACGCCCTCCACGTCCGCGATCAGAGTGGCTTGGGCGAGGTGCGCAAATTTCAACTCGGGGACTCGCCGACCTTCTATTACTCGCCCCGCTGGTCTCCCGATTCCAGGAAGATCGCCTATACGGACAAACGGCTCAACCTGTGGTATGTGGACCTCGACAAAAAGATGCCGGTGCGGGTTGACACGGACACCTATGCCGGGCCGTTCCAGGCGCTCGATCCGGTTTGGTCGCCCGATAGCCGCTGGCTGGCTTACGCCAAGCAACTCCGAAGCCATCTGCACGCCATTTTCATCCACTCCCTGGAGCAAGGCCAAAATCACCAGGTCACCGACGGCATGAGCGATGCCACGCTCCCCGTCTTCGACAAGGAGGGCAAGCACCTCTACTTCGCGGCGAGCACCGATATCGGGCTGAACACCGGCTGGCTCGATATGTCCAGCCTGAATCGTCCGGTGACCCGCAGCGTCTATCTGGCCGTCCTCAGAAGGGACCTCCCCTCGCCGCTCGCCCCCGAGAGTGACGAGGAGAAACCGCCGGAGGCCGAGGCAGCCGACAAACCAAAGCCCGCGGACAAGGAGCAGGACCCGCAAAAAGACAAAGCCAAGGAGCAAAAGCCCGCCCCGAGCCAGATTGACTTCGACAATATCAGCCAGCGCATCCTGGCGCTGCCCATCCCCGCCGGGAATTACCAGGCCCTGGCGGCCGGCAAGACCGGCGTCCTCTTCATGGTCGAGGGGCCCCTGGTCGATCCCATCGAAGGTGACGATGGAGCACCCGCGCTCACCGTCCATAAGTTCGAGCTCAAGACGCGCAAGACCGAGAAGATCCTCAGCGATGTGGATGCCTTCGAGTTGTCGTTCAATGGCGAGAAGATGCTCTTCCGGCGCAAGGACCAGTGGACCATCTCACCGGCCGAAAAGCCGTCTGAAGGCCCGCCCAAGCCCGGCGAGGGCGGGCCCCTCAAACTGGATTCGATGCAGGTCTATGTGGACCCGGCCGCCGAGTGGCGGCACATGTACCACCAGGTCTGGCGTGGCGAACGCGATTTCTTCTACGACCCCGCCTTGCACGGACTGGACCTCGACGCCGTCAAGAAACGCTATGAACCTTACCTCCAGAGAATCTCCAGCCGCGAAGACCTGAACTACCTGTTCACGGAAATGTTGGGCGAAATGACCGTCGGCCACATGTTCGTCGGCGGCGGTGATACGCCCGAGCCCAAGCGGGTCAAGGGCGGGTTGCTCGGGGCCGATTACACGATCGAGAACGGCCGATACCGGTTTAGCCGTGTCTTCAACGGGGAAAACTGGAATCCCAAGCTGCGCGCCCCATTGACCCAGCCCGGCGTCAACGTGGTTGCCGGGGAATACCTGCTCGCGGTCAACGGGCGCGATCTCACCGCCAAGGACAACGTCTATGCCTTCTTCGAAGAAACGGCCGGCAAGGCCGTCATTCTCAGCGTGGGCCCCAATCCCGACGCCAAAGGCTCCCGCCAGGTCACGGTCGTGCCGGTCGAAAACGAACTCCCGCTGCGCAACCTGGCTTGGATCGAAGGCAACCGCCGCAAGGTCGATGAACTGTCCGGCGGCCGTGTCGCCTACGTTTACCTGCCCAATACCCATGCTGCCGGCTACGGCAATTTCAACCGCTATTACTTCGCCCAGGTCGGCAAAGACGCCGCCGTTATTGATGAGCGATTCAACGGCGGCGGCGATATTGCCGACTATATCATCGACTACCTGCGCCGGCCCCTCTTGAGTTACTGGGCGCTCCGCGAGGGCCAGGACATCACCTCGCCCCTCGAGGCCATCTTCGGCCCCAAGGTGATGGTCATTAACGAGATGGCCGGCTCCGGCGGCGATATGCTCCCGTGGATGTTTCGCCAGACCGGCATCGGCCCCCTGGTCGGCAAGACCACCTGGGGCGGACTAGTGGGCCACTACACCAATCCCTCCGACCTGATGGACGGGGGCTTCGCCGACACCCCCAACCTCGCGTTCTACACGCCAAACGCCACGTGGGAGATCGAGAACCACGGCGTCCCGCCGGACGTCGAGGTCGAGTACGACCCCCACCTCGTGCGCCAGGGACACGACCCTCAGTTGGAGAAGGCCGTCGAACTCGTGATGGACTTGCTCAAGAAGAACCCACCCCAAACACCCCGGCGGCCCCCCTATCCCAATTATCACCAGCCCCGATGAGGAACCTTCGTAACTGTTCAGGTGTGGGGCAGACCTCCCGGTCTGCCGGTCCACGGGGCCTCCGGCTCCGTGTGCTTGGCAGGTGCAAGACTCGGGGCCGGAGGCCCCTCTGACCGGCAGACCAGAGGTCTGCCCCACCTACTGAGGATATGTGGCCCGCTGAGAGACCCAGAGGAAATCCCTTTTGTCAGGGCCGGTGGGAATCGGCCAGGCTGAAAATGGGACGATTGTGCTGCGCACCAGCCAGCGCTTGATTTCCGAATGCCCATCGGCAAAGGAAAAACCGCACGCGCCATTGTGATAGGAGGCCGGCATATCGCTCCACAGGTTCCCGTTGGGACCGTTGTTGCAGAAGATGTACCAGCCGTCGTTGATGGTTTGCGGGCTCTCGTCCAGAAAGACAAAAATCATCGACGGGTTTCTGATCGCGGGCAGCTTGATGAATTGTGCCCAGCCCGACTCAACCGGCGTGCCGACCTTATCCCAAGGACCGACAAACGCGTTCATGGAAACGCTGCGCACCCGCGGGTATTGCCTCCCGTCCGCCTCCGTGGTCATGCTACGGTCAGCCGGGCAACGATAAATGCCAGTGTTTTTGGCGACCTGGGGAGCCAGCAGCCCTGCCTGGAGCAGCATCGTGTTGGTGTCTTCCTGCGGGGTATAACCCATCACATCCGCCACCCAGTTATTCGTGCGACTCGCCTCCGTGCCGTCAATCGTCGTATTGATAACCAGCCGGTCATTGTTGTCGTTGGCGTACATCAACCAGGCCAGCCCCAGTTGCTTCGTGTTGTTCAGGCAGCCGATGCCCTGCGCCTTTTGCCTGGCTTTGGCCAAAGCCGGCAGGAGCATTGCCGCCAGGATGGCGATGATGGCGATGACGACCAGCAATTCGATCAGGGTAAAACCTGGGCGGCTCCTGCCGCCTGGCCGCCCCATCCCCTGTTTATTCACCTGAAGGTTCATTCCAAAAACCGGCTCGCGGACCGTACTCATAAGCGCACAGTTCTTTCGTTCTCAACTACGCCCATTTGCGAATTGAGTCAGGTTAAAAACGACGCGGCCTTGAAGCATTTGAAACAACAAGGCGCTTTCCACAGCCCCACTCTGAACCAGATCGAATTCCCAGTCCAGCGAAAAACAGAGCGGATCCTCCTCATCATTGTGGCGGCAGAGGCGGAACGTCCCGAGGAACTCGCGCAGGAGCAGACACGGCAGCGATTGGTTTCACGGAAGGTTTCCGAACCCTCTTGAGAACCGCCTTGGCAGGCTTGAGAACCGCCTTGGCAGGCTTGGAGGCTCTTGCGGGCTTTCCGGGCGAGGAGGTTGGGGTTTTGGCGGTCATTCGCAGAGCCCTGGCTGCCGCTTTGACCACCTTGCGAGCCTTCCTGGCGGCCTTTCGCGCCTTTTTGAAAGCCTTGCGAGCCGCTTTGAGCCTGGCTTTGGCCTGCCGCGCCCTTTTTCGGGCGGCCTCAGCAGCTTTTTCCGCCGCGTCAGCTTTCGTGGCCAAGGACCGCAAATCCAGGGCTGCCTTTCCATCTGCCTTCTCCTTCTTCATGGTGCTGGTCTTCATACGTCATCCGTTGTGCCGCGTGTCGAGGAGCCTGGCTGGTTCTCGATCCGTCGCGGGATTGTGATTTGTGACGATCTTGTGACACCTGCACCAATAGCGCAAGAGGCGGATTGTTACGTTTTTTCACGGCACTGCGGAACCGAGCGATGGGAACGCGCGTCCGAACTCGCGAAGCGTTTTGGACTGCGGCAGTCCTCTGCCGCTTTTCGGACCCTGGGGACGCGAAAGCGCCAGAGGACTGGCGCAGTCCAAAACCTTGCGGGCTTCCCGACGCCGCGCTCCAATTGCCTGGCTCGCCGAGAGCCGACAAAGGTCAGATGCGACCCCGTCGCTGGAACCGTTATAATCAAAGGCTTGCGCCCAGGGGCGGCGTTTGCCCTAATGGGTCAATCACGTCTGGGGGCAGAGCACGTCCGGCCAGGAGTCGGCATCGCCCGGCATGCCGGATGGCTGCAGCAGGGAACGTGCAACGGACCCGGGGCCGGCAACGATTTGGCACGAAACTGCGGGCCATGGACATCGCGCGTCTATGAGTGAATATCAATATTACGAGTTTCAGACCGCCGACCGTAGGCTGAGCGAGAAGGAAATGCAGGAGTTGCGTTCGTACTCGACGCGCGCCGTCATCACGCCAACCAGCTTCTCCAACGAGTACTCGTTCGGCAGTTTCAAAGGCAACCCGGCCGCCTTGATGGAGAAGTATTTCGACGGATTCGTTTATCTGGCCAATTGGGGGACGCTTGAATTTCAACTCGCACTGCCGGCCAAGCTGCTTTCGGCCGAAACGGCCCGGCTCTATTGTTCTGGCCGGGCGGCCTCCGTGCGCGAGAACTCCGGCAAGGTGATTCTCACGTTCCTTTCGCAGGCGGAACCGGGTCGGGAGTGGGTCCAGGGCCAGGGCGCTCTATCCTCGCTGCTCCCGCTGCGGACGGAGTTGGCCCGAGGGGACCTGCGAGCTTTGTATATCGGCTGGCTGCTGAATGTGCAGACGGGACGTATGGACAATGGAAGTGTAGAGCCCCCGGTGCCGCCCAGCCTTGACCAGCTTTCCTCTCCGCTGTCGAGCCTGGTTGATTTCCTCCGCATTGACCCGGATTTGCTGGCTGTGGCCGCCGAGGCAAGCCCACGCACCCAGACGCGGTCGGTCCAGCCCGGGGAGATGGCCGCTTGGGTGGCGCAACTCCCGTCGAAGGAAAAGAACGAACTGCTCGTGCGACTCATGGCCGGGGAGGATGCGGCCCTCGGCGCGGAGCTCCGTTGCCGGTTCGATCGCACTCGGGCTGACACCAGTCCCCCGTCCGAAAGGCCACGCCGGACGGTGGGACGACTCCTGGCGGCGGCCGAGGCCTTCCGGTCGAAGCGCCAGCGCGAGGAGGCGCGGAGAGCCGCCGAGGCGAAGGAACGTCAGGAGCGCCTGGCGGCCATCGCCCGGCAAAAAGCATCTGGACGCCCTCAAGGGCCGAGAGCCGAAGTTGTGGACCGAAGTCGAGCAACTCGTTGCCACCAAACTGGCCAAGAGCTACGATCTGGCGGTACAAGACTTTGTGGATTTGCGGGATCTGGCCGTCCGGGAAGGGGAAGAGGAGGAGTTTTCCCGGCGTTTGGCTCGACTACGCGAGGCCCATGCCCGTAAACCCGCACTCATCGGACGGCTACGAGAAAGAGGGCTTTCATCGTGAAGAGGCGAAAGCACACAGCCGAAACGAGGATTTCCGGCGCGGCGCCCCGGACCCCTGCCTCCGATCTGCTGGGGCGGCTCAGCCCCGAGGAAGCTGTGGCCGTTATGCGCCAACTGCTCGATAAACATCCGGAACTGCGGCAGGAAGCAGAGGAACTCGCCATCAAACATGCGTCCTCCCGCTCCATCGCGGACGTCGCGCAAGATGTTCATGACCGAATTACAGGCATTGATCTGGATGCTCTGAACGGGCGCGCCTGCCGGCATTCGTGGGGCTATGTGGAACCAGCGCAGGCCGCCATTGACCTCCTGGAGGAGGCGCTCGACGACTTGGTGGAGGACATGAAGCGGAAGGCGCAACTGGGGTTGGTGCCCGCCGCCGAAGCGGTTTGCGTGGGAATCGTGGAGGGACTGTATGAGGCACGAGACGCGCCGTCGGACGGCGCTCTGGGCTGGGCCGAAGAATTCCCGGGAGAGCACGCGGCTTATGTTGTGGGCGAGTTCATCGAGGCGTGTCGTCCGGCAACGCGGAGATCAGCGCAGGAAAGCCTGCTGACGCTCCTGGCCAAGCGAGTGCCGGAATGGGCCGACGAGTTGAGGCGCGCCGTCGTTAAAGGGGCCAGGGGATAGGGCTGGCCTCCTCAAGAACTCAGCCGCTTCCACCGGTCCTGCGCCTCATCGGCAAATGAAGGGGACCGCCGGGATCCGCCGGGGGACCGCTGGGAATCCCTTGAGACAAGCTCTTCGAATGCTGACAGAAACCCAGATTTGCGCGAATGGGCCGTCCGCACGGCCCCCACTATTTCCTCCCATCCCGACGGTTGCTCCGCCTCACAATACAGGTCTCGGGCCTTCTCAAAGTGGTCCAGGGCCGCATCATAATACTTGCTTTTCCCAGCATTCAGAATGCGCATGCCCAAGGCCCGATACAGCTTGGCTGCCGGGACGGGATCTCTCTTGGCCAAAGCCTTGGCGGCGGGCTCCGTGCAATAATGGCTCAGGGTCTCCAATTCACCTGGGGTCGCCGAACGGACCCGGCCGGCGAGTCGTTCCCATTCCCTGGCCTTCAAGCACAAGGAGATGAACGCCCCCAGCTCCGCTTCGCCGGCCGCCGTGATTGCCCGCTCGTGCCAGGCGGGTCTCTCGCCCTTTGGCACATAACGCATCAGTTCGTCATAGCTCGAATCATTCGGGTTTTCCTGAAAATCAGCCCACGCCGCGGCCAACGCGTCCTCCTTGCGACCGAGCTTGCGAAGCAACTCCGGCTTGAGCCCCTCCAGCGAATAGCCGCCCTCGTTGTGCCAATTCCGCGTGGGTCCGAGCGCGACCCCCTTTCCCACCCATTCCAGCGCTTTGGTCCAACGTTCCCTGGCCATCTCCATCTTCGCCAGCCGTTCGCAATCCAGCGGACTGAAACCCAGCCGTTCGCATAGACCCGCGTAAGACTGGGCGTCGTTCAAAGACTCGTAAATCTCCTTGAGGGTGAGCGCCGGCAACCGCACATCGTTTTCGTATTCGAAAATCGCTTTGGCCGGTGTGGCTGCCGAAGCAGGCACCGCCTTCTCCACCAGTCCCTCAAAATGGCCGATGAACAACCGCCGTCCCTCCCTGTCCAGCGCCTTCACCACGTGTTTCTCAATCTCGAAGCAGAAGCTGTACTTGTCGTTCTTCTTCCAGTTCAGAATCTGGCCGACGGTTTCTTCCGCCGGCCGTCCCGCCGTCTGCCGGGCCTTGATCCAGCCACAAAAGGCGCGGGCGAAGGACATGGACAAATAGCACTTGTCGTCGCACTCCTCGTTCTTCGCGTACGTGCCGGACAGCAGTATTTCATAGAGCCGCACCGCCCGCTCCGCCTCGCCGGCCTTTGCCAAATCCTGGAGCCGTTCCTCCAATTGGCCCAGGTTGCCAGCGAGCCGGGATACATCCTCACGCCGGACGAAATGCCCCGGCCTGAGTTCGTGCTGGATTTCCGCAATCAACGCGTCTGCTCTTCGGCGCTTGCTCATGCGCGATACCATAATCCCGGGACGACTCCAAAGGAAAGGGAAAGGCCGGTCGGAAAGAAGTCTGCCATCTCCGCTTCCGCCGGTGGGCGGCCGTGCAACGTGGTGTAATGATGGGCCAAAATCTCTTGCCCCTGAGGTAACTTCCATTTAACCTTCCATCGGTTGACAGCAAATTGGTCGCGCGGTTAGCTCAGTGGTAGAGCACTTCCTTGACACGGAAGGGGTCAGAGGTTCAAACCCTCTATCGCGCACCATCTTCTGAATCAACTTGGAGCCCCCGCCTACTTGAATCCCACGCGGCTCATCGCCTGCTGTCTGAACTGGGCGGCCTGCTGGTTCCGGGGGTCCAGGCGCAGGACCTGGTCAAACTGCTGCACCGCCTCGGCGGGGCGTCCGAGTTTGACCAGGGCGACGCCCAGGTTCATGAGGGCCTTGATGTAGCCGGGATTGAGGTTGAGGACCTGGGCGAATTCCTGGGCGGCGGCTGCGGTGTTGCCTTGCTGGGCAAGTCCTTCGCCCAGACGGTAATGGGCTTCCCAATAGGCGGGCTGGAGGCGGATGGCCTGGCGCCAGCGGTCGAGGGACTCGGCGGCGCGGTTGAGCTGCCGGAGGACCTCGCCGGAGTAGAGCAGGGCCTGCGGGTCGTCCGGGTTGAACCGGCGCGCCAGGTCGAACTGGGCCAGGGCGGCCTCCCATTGGTTGCGGCGGGCCAGGACGATGCCCAGCTCCAGCCGCACGTTGCTCCCGCGCGGGTTCAAGGCGGCGGCTCGCTGGAGGCACTGCAGGGCCTCGGCCAGCCGCCCTTGTTCCTTGAGGATTTGGCCCAGGCTGTAATGGGGGAAATAGAAATGCGGGATGAGGCTGCAGACCTTCTCGCGCTCGACGGTGGCCTGGGGGCGATCGTGGATGGCCTCGAGGAATTCGGCGTAGGCCTCGTGGAGGTTATGGTCGTCGGGGGCGCTCTTGAGGGCCTCCAGGTAGTTCTGTCGAGCCTGGTCGGGCGAGGCGGCGGCGATGCGCCGCTCCAGTTCGGCAACGGCGGCCTTGGCCGCTTCGAGCCGCCGGGCATTGTCGAGCTGGCCGCTGAAGGGAGGTTGCCCGAGCCGCCGGTCCATCTCCTCAAAGACCGAGAGGCGGTTCCAGTCGGTCAGGCCCAGGAGGCGCTCGCAGGCCTCTTGCGAGGCCCAACCAGCCGCCCCGCGGCGGGTGAGGGCGGGCGGCAGCACCTTCTCCAGTTGCGCCGCCCAGGCGCGCGCGAGCCGATAGTTACCGTCGAAATTCAGGTGCACGTGCTCGTAGAAGGATTCCTGGCCCGGGATGCCCTCGGGGCTGGCGGAGGCCAGGGCAGCAGCGGCATCGCAAAAGGCCAGCCCGGGACCGGCCAGGCGGCGGGCCAGGTCCTTAATGATGCCGTTGATGCGCGAGTCGGCGCGGCACGGCAGGGCATCGCAGTCCAGCGCCATCTGATACTCCACTGCCGCCGAGCCGCGATCGCCCAGCCGCAAATGGTCAGTTGCAATGTGGAAGTGGACCTCCGCCGAGCCGGGAAGGACGGTCTCGGCCTTTGCGTAGGCCTCGAGGGCCTCGGCGAATCTGGCCTGGGCCTCCGCAGCCGCGGCCTCCGAGCAGAGCCTCCGGCACTCGGCCCGCTGGGCCTCTGCAACAGCCATGCGCTTGGCCTCGGAAGCGAAGGGCGGGCAATCCTTGAGGTTCACAGCCACCGTGCTCAGCAGAACCTTGGCTCCCGAATGCAGGCCGGCTTGGAGTATGTCCTGGAGGTTCCGGGCGAAACTGCCATAAACCACCTCCTTGCGAGGGTCATCGGGGGAGACTTTGTTCTCCTGGAACATCTCCAGCCCGTGCCAGGATGGCTGGGCAGAAGACCCCTTGAGCCTCCGGGAAAGGTCCACCAGCAATTGGCCCAGGCGCGCCTGCTGCACCCAGACCGTGAGCCGCACCAGGGCCAACGGCGGGGCCTGCCGGCCAAAGACCGTGGCCGCGCCGAAAGGGCCGACCATCTCATTGTTGCCCATATAGACGATCCAAACGTCTCCCTGGTGAGCGGCGCATTCCCGCGCGATGGGAAGGATGACGTGCGAGTTGATGGCGGTGATCGCTGTGTTGACCAGCTCGAAATCCTGGCCCGGGTAACGTTGGCGCAGGAGGACCTCCAAATACCTGCCGGCGCCAAACTGGGGCCGCGGGTCCCCCAGCGCAGCCGATTCGCCCAGGATGAAGATCCGCACCGTGCCCGCGGGTTTCCGGGCCTTCATCACTATCGGCGCCGGCAGGCGCACCAGGGCCGGCGGGAAGAATCTCAGGCCGAACCGGTCATTCTCGACCAGGCACTCCTGCCCGCCGATGTCGAGCCGCTTGAAAAAAGAGGTCGAAAAGCCATAGCCGCCCAGCCGCAACGCCCCCTCCAGCAGTGCCAGGAGCAGCAGCGGTCCCAGAGTCAGCGCGGCCAACCGATAGACCCACCTGCGGCGTGCCGGCACCCGGGTTGCCCTCACGCCGGCTGCCTTTGAGGCGGAGGGGGGCGGAGGAGCCGGCTTGGCGCCCGGGGCGGGCGTCGTGGAACGATTCCGATGCCGCGCCCGCTTCATGTGCGTATGCCAACCTTAGCTTAGAGCCTGTCCCAAAAGCTCTGATTCCGGACCTTTGTCGCAGCCTTTGTCGCAGCCCTTGTCAACAAATGGCCGGCTCGACAAAGGTTTCGACAAAGGTTTCGACAAAGATCCCATTTTAGGAAGGTCTTGGGACAAGCTCTAGCCTAAGGTGCGCACGGGGTCTAATTGCGCCCTGTTTGGAACGTGATATTGACCACCTCGCCGGCGCGGATGCTGAGGTTTGTGGGCAGGCTAATGTCCACGGGCAGGCCCTGGATGATGTTGGCGAAGTTGACCGGGCCGACCAGGGTAGGGGGCACCGGCTCCAGTTGGGTGCCGACTTCGAGGACCTGGGCAGAGCCGGTCTGGCGGCGGAGGCCACGGGTGCGCACGGAGACCTTCATGCCCGCCCGGGGCTCGCACTGGATGGGCGGACGCAGGTAGCCGACGATGCGCGCCGGTTCGAGGGTGGAGATGGCCACGATCGGTTGTCCGGGGGTCACCGCCTCGCCCACGCGATGAAAGATGGCCGTGACCACGCCGTCCATGGGGGCCTTGACCACCACGGGGTTGAGTTCCGCCTCGGTCAGGCGCAGCTTGGCTACCTTCTCCGCGATGGCCGCGTCCAATGGGTCGGAGGTGATCTTCGAGAGTTCCACCGCGTTGGTGAGCTGGAGTTCCTGCAAGTGCGTCTCGCATTCGCTGACCAGCTTGCTCAGCTCAGCGACCTCGTTCTGCAGTTTGTCCCGGGCGGCCCTGGCCTGCTCGAAAACGCTCTCGGCGACGATCTTCTCCCGGAAGAGCGTGTCCATGCGGACGTAATTGCTCTGCGCATACTGCAAGTCCGCCCGCGCCCCCGCCAGTTGGGTGCGCTGCCTCAGCCCGTTGAGCCGGAGTTGGTCGTAATCCAAGGCGGCGCGCTGCCGGTCGGCGATGGGCTTGAGGTCCACCCGCAGCAGGCTCTATCTCGGACCGGATGACCTCCAGCGAGGCGGCCACGATCCTCGGGTCGGCCAGCATAACTGTCCCGATCGGGTCGCCCAGCTTGACCCGCTGAAAGCGATTGACGTTGAGCTCGGTCAGCACGCCCGTCTTGTGGGAACTGACGTTGGCGATGATCGGCTCGGCCTGCCCGACCATCCTGGGCGAGCCGGCCTGCCAGCTCCAGAGCAGCCCGCCCGCCGCCACCGCCCCCGCAAAGACCAGCCAGGGCAAATAGCGCACACGCACCTCGTGCCAACGTTGCGCCAGGGGAACGGGAATCGGGGCCGGAGCATCAGATTTCATATTTAGCTTCAACAAACACCGAGGATGGGTGCTGGCGCCCCATCCTCGGCCTTCTTTGAGTAAGAAAAACCCATTCGCCCGTCAAGCACTTTATGAGGACGATGGTTGATTGGTTGATTGGGCGCACGACCGATTTGCTCGACCGCCCGTCCTGCCGCCTAAAGGCGGCGTTCCGGTCCGTTGCGGAACGCCGCCTTCAGGCGGCAGCGAAGAATCCTGTGATGCGCCCCATCTGATTCAAATTGAAAGGGCGGGTGTTTTGGGGCAGCCTGCCGGTGATGAGCCCGTTAACCGATGTGCTGCAACTGCGAGTGCGCTACAGCGAGACCGACCAGATGGGGACCTTCTACAACTCCAGGGCATTGGAGTGGTTCGAGTGCGGGCGCTCGGAGCTGATGCGGCGCAAGCTGGGGATGTCTTATGCGGCGCTGGAGGCGCGGGGTTCCTTCCTGCCGCTGGTCGAGGCGCACCTCCAGTTCCAGGGCGGGGCGCGCTTTGACGATTTGCTGGAGATCGTCTCGAGGGTGGAGCGGGCGGGGCGGGCGCGGCTGCGTTTCGAGGTGCAGGTGCGTCAGGCAGACAGCGGCCGCCCCGTGGTGCGCGGCTACACCGTCCATGCCTTCACCGACCGCCACGGCAAGCCCACCCGGCCCCCGGCCTGGTTCATCAACCTGCTCGAGAAGGCGGGAGCGTCACGGGGGCAGACCCCTACTTCATGATTGCAATCCTGGGCGCAAAGGCGGTAAAGGTGCTTAACCGCAGCAGACGCTATGCTTATGAGCAAAGACCTGAATCGCAAGAACCTGAGTTTCCACCCGGTCAGCGCGCCGGATTTTTTGCCCCTGGCGCAGTTGCGCGACCTGCAATTGCGGCGGCTCAAGGGGATCGTGGAGCGGGCCGACGACCACGTGGCGCTGTTCCGCAAGCGGATGGCGGACCGGGGTTTGACGCCGCGGGACGTGGAACGGCTGGAGGACATTGACAAGCTGCCGTTCACGGAGAAGACCGATTTGCGGGACACCTACCCCTTCGGGCTGTTCGCCAGCCCGATGAAGGACATTGTGCGCCTGCACGCGTCCAGCGGCACGACGGGCAAGCCGATCGTGGTGGCCTACACGCAGGAGGACGTGGGGGTGTGGACCAACGTGATGCTGCGCAGTTTTGCGGCGTGCGGGCTGCACGAGGGTGACATCATCCAGAATGCTTACGGGTATGGCCTGTTCACCGGGGGCCTGGGGGCGCATTACGGGGCCGAGGCCCTGGGCGCCACGGTTATCCCCATCTCCGGCGGCAACACGCAGCGGCAGTTGATGGTGATGAAGGATTTCGGGGTGACGGCGATCTGCTGCACGCCCAGCTATTTCCTGCACCTGATCGACCAGGCCCCGGAGGTGGGCGTGAACATCAAGGACCTGCCCATCCACACGGGGGTTTTCGGCGCGGAGCCCTGGACTGAGTCCATGCGGCGGCGCATCGAGGCCGACAGCGGCATCAAGGCCTACGACATCTACGGGCTGACCGAAATCGTCGGTCCCGGAGTGGCCATGGAATGCCAGTGCCAGGCCGGTCCGCACATCTTCGAGGACTACTTCTACCCCGAGATCGTCGACCCCAAGACGGGCCGGGCCTGCGCCGAAGGGCAAGAGGGGGAATTGGTGCTCACGACGCTGGGCAAGCAGGCGATGCCGATGATCCGCTACCGCACGCGCGATATCACCGCCCTCACCTCGGAGCCTGCGAGTGCGGGCGCACCCTGCGCCGCATCCAGCGCATTAGCCGGCGCTCCGACGACATGTTCATCATCCGCGGCATCAACGTGTATCCCTCCCAGATCGAGACGGCGCTGCTCAAGGTCGAGGGGGCGCTGCCCCATTACCAAATCCTCCTGACCCGCGACCGGGGCCTGGACGTCATGGAGGTGCAGGTCGAGGTGACGCCCGAGGTGTTCGGCGACACGGTCGGCGCCCTCGAGCAGTTGCAGGCCAAGCTCAGCAAGTTGATCGAGACAACCGTGGGCCTGCGCGCCAACGTGCGCCTGGTCCAGCCCCGCACCATCCCGCGCAGCGAAGGCAAGGCCAAACGTGTCCTGGACCAGCGCAAGATGTAACTGCCCCAAACCCTTACTCCCTATGAAAGTCAAACAGCTCTCTTTATTCCTGGAAAACAAGCCCGGCGCCCTGAACCGCCCCGTGGACCTGCTGGCCAAAGCCAACTTCAACATCCTCACGCTCTCGATTGCCGACACCCAGCAGTTCGGCATCCTGCGCTTTATCCTGGAGGACTGGCAGAAGGCCAAGGCGCTGCTCGAGCAGGAGGGGTTCGTCGTCAAGGTGACCGACATGGTGGCCATCGAGGTGGCCGACGAGCCGGGCGGCCTGGCCCGGATACTGGCCGCCCTGGAGAAGCCGCGCGTCAACGTCGAGTTCATGTACGGCTTCACCCTCCGCCAGGAAGGCAAGGGCCTGTTGGCCTTCCGCTTCGACGACCCGGACCGCGCCATCGAGGCCCTCCAGAAGCGCGGCATCAACCCCGTCCGCTCGGTGGATTTGTTCAAGCGATCCAAACAGTGAGTCGCTTCGTCCCGAAGGGACCCGAGGAAAGGGGCCAACCCATAGTATGGATTCCGCTGAAAAACCCCCTCAATTATTTCCTCCTTGGTTTGGCGGGAGGGGCCTCCAGCCGGACCAACCGGAGATCCGATTGCCCCAGGAGTTGCCATTGGACCAGTTCCCTGGCTCGAAGGTCCAATGCGGCCGCCAGCGGCAGGGGGATGTTCACGTAGAACCGTGGGGGCTGTTTGCGGGATTTAATGACCTGGACCTTCATCACATATTCGGCTTGCATTTCCTTATGCTACCCCATAGGGTAGCCGCATGTCCAGCGCCAATCATTGGTCTTGGGGAGCCCGGCTATGAGCTTGCCCGACTTCTCGACCCAGGGGAGCTCTTCTCTACGGCGGGGCTCTCGGCCAGCATGTTCGCCCCCACTGACCGCTACCGCCTCTTTGCCAAAGTGGTTTACCCGCGCCTGGTGGCGGCTCGGGCCACTTTGGAAAAGTGCTACTGTCTGGAGAACGGGCGTGTGGCCCTGGAGCCGGTCTTCATGCTGGGCACCAGCATCCTTCAATACCTGGACGGGGTGCCCGACCGGCAAGCCGTCGAGATGCTCCAGTACCACGCGGGGTGGAACTTTGCCTTGAACCGGCAGTTGGGCGATCCGGTGTTCCACCCCACCAGCTTGGGCAATTTCCGCGACCGTCTGGAGGAGTGCCGGCAGAGTGCCTTGGGCTTCACGACGATTTTGGACGCCTTGGAGAAAGCGGGTTTGGTCTCTCGGCAGAGTCGTCAGCGACTGGACTCCACCCAGATGTTCGGGCGGGTAGCCAAGATGAGCCGGCTGGACTGCGTGCGGGAAAGCTTGCGGCTCGCCCTCCATGAACTGGCGGAGGCGCTGCCGGCCGATGCGCGCCCACGCTTTTGGGTCGGGCTGTGGGAACGCTATGTGGAGAGCCAAGTGGACTACCGGGCCAGCGCTGAGACGCTGGGACGCAAGTTAGCGGAGGCGGGCAGCGATGCGTGGCAACTGCTGGAGTGGCTGGGCCAGCCCGAGCCATCGCGGGCGGCGACTGGACCCCAGGTGGAGTTGTTGCGGCGGGTTTTTGCCGAACAATTCGACGTGCGCGCTGGTCCGGCGGCACTGGCCGCCAAGGAGATCATCGTCGCGCTGGCCAGACCTGCGTCGGCCGCTTCCGAGGCTGTGGCGGGGACGGCCGCCGCGATAACCATGCCACCCGACGCCGACTCCGTCCCATCCGCGAGCAGCAGCCCGGCGGCGCCGCCCAGCCTACAGGAAGAGATCCTGCAGGCAGGGGCGGCCGAACCGGCACCGGTGCCGGCTCAGGCAAATGGCGCGCCGGACCCGAATCGCTCAGTAAGTGGCCAGCCCAAGGACTACCCCACCCAGAGCCAGCCAGCGGCCAGTAGCCCGGAGGTCCAGCCCGAAGACAAAAAGCAGCCGGCCTTGGATCAGGTGCAAAATCCCCACGATCTGGATGCTGCCCGTGCCGCCAAGGGGCAAGGCGACAAAAAGAAGGAACACGTGGGCTACAAGATACAGGTGGCCGAGACGGTGTGTGAAGCGACGTTGGCGCCAGGCGAACCGACCCGCAATTTCATCGCCGGGATCGTGACCCATGCGGCCTATGAGAGCGACGAGGCTGGCGCGGAAAAGATGGAGGCCGAACAGGCGGCCATGGGTTTGGAGAAGCCTCCGGTGCAGGACGTGGATGGCGCTTACATCTCGGCCGACAAGCTGGTGGAAGCGGCGGCGGCGGGCAGGGAGTTGATTGGCCCGGCGCCGGCACCCGCCAACAACAACGACGGCCGTTTCACCACCCAAGCGTTTCAAGTCCAGGTGGAGCAGCGTCGAGCCACTTGTCCGGCTGGGCAGCCGAGCAGCCAATGCAGCCGGCTGGAGGAGCAGGCCACCGGGAGAGTGGCTTACCGTTTCGAATGGGACACCGCCACGTGTGCCGCTTGTCCTTGGCGCGGCCAATGCATCAAGGCCGAGCACAAGCATCGCACGCTGGTTGTGGGGGAGCATCACACCGCGTTGCAGACCCGCAGACAGGAGCAGCGCACCCAGGAGTTCAAGCAACGGATGAAACACCGCAACGGGATCGAGGGCACGCAAAGCGAGTTGGTGCGAGGTCACGGCCTGAGGCATGCGCGCTATCGCGGTCTGGCCAAAACCAAGCTCCAGAACTACTTCACCGGCGCGGCCTGCAACGTGACGCGGTGGCTGCGCCGCATCGCCTGGGAAATGGAGCAAGAGCCGGCGGCGGTTGGGCCAAGCCTGGCCGCGAGGGCGAACTAAGACCGGACCGCCAGGTCCTTTTGCTTTGAAATTCCCGCCGCGGTCGGTTGCGGGTTGTTTTAGGGCGGCGCGGTGCTTTGGAGCACGGCCGCCGTTGTATTATCTTCCATTGGGGTTATCACAACCAAAAGCATTTGGGTTTCTTGAGGCTTAGAAACTGCTGCTGAAAAACCCGCTGCATTTCTCCCGAATCAATAGTTATGACCGACCCTTATCCGCCGTGGTCTTCTCCGGCCAGTTGGCCTCCGGCAAACATGGCGAGGCCGAACCTCGGCTCCGGGCAATCATGCACCGCAGCCAGATTGCCGGGCCGGTTTTGCAGTTGGCGGCATAGGGCCCCAGGGTGAGCAGGTGCGGCAGCCGCTCGCGCAACACCGGCAGCACCGGCTCCCACTGCCGCTCCTTGTCCGGCCACAGGATCTCCGCAGGGGCAACCTGGTCGTCCCGGTTGTATTCCCCGGCCCGGCTGAGCGATTGGATGATGGCGTTGAGAAAGGTCATGCCCTATTTGGGAGAGCCTTGCCTGGGGTGTTCTGCCTCCTGAGCGAGTTGGGCTTCTTTAATCAGAACTTTCGCTTTCTGGATTCTGTAGGCCCCCCAAAGCTTGATTGCTCCCCAGCTCAGCATGATCAAGCCTGCGGCCCAAATGCTGGCTCCAAGCGGACCCTTGAATGTCTCCAACGTTAGCCGCCATATCCTTTCGATGAAGCCGGGTTTTGCGACGACATGCGCAACTCCGTCCTTATCGACCACTATTTCAGCTCCCCCAAGTAACCGTTCCTTCGCGGCGATGAAGGAGGCTACCCCTGCCGCCGTCAACATGACCCTTGGGTGTCTCTCCAGCAAGTCCATAATGGGCCTCGGTGCCTCCCCGATCATTTCCATTAAGCTCTGCCTTCCGGGTTCCGCCACGTTGGCAACCTTCGGAGCCAGCCTGCTAAGTTGAATCGCTTCGTCTGTGGTGATCTTGCCCAGCGTCTCTGCGCCCTCGCCGCCCAGAATCTCCATTACTTGCGTGCCCACCCCAGGGTGCTTGGCCGCTGCTGTCAGCACTTCTTTTCCCAGATCGGAAAACAAGCGGGCCATCAAGTCAGGCTCGCGGGTCATCGCTTGCGCCGCCGCCTTCTGCATCGCGGGGGTCATTTCATCAAAGGCAGAGAGGAATTTCGCTGGCGAGGATTTCGCAACCTTCAACAGGGCAGGCCCGTGCTCAACCGTCCGCGCTGCAAGTTTCTGCGCCAACTTCTCGCCGCCTTCTTGGGCAGCTTTTTCAAGTGCCTCCCTGGCGAGGGCCTCACCCCCCATTTCCGTCAATTCCTTCGCCGCTTGTTGCCCTCCTTTCGCGGCTACCGCCTCAACGAGTTCCTTGGCGGCTTTCCCAACCCAGCCTAGTTGGGCCTGGGCCGCCGGAAAAAAGCCTATGGCCAGGCACCCAAGCATAGTAACGATGCGTAGGTTTTTCATTTTGCTTCTCCGGTGATTACTTTTCGTAACGCGGTTTTGTGGCACTCGCGTATGGTCTGGATCGTTCTTGTGAAGCTGTGCCCCAATCCCTCGGTTTCGTGGGTCCACAGTGCATGTTCCATGTCCGCAAGCATCGTGTTGCACTCGCCCGTGACCTTTTCCTTGAATCTCTTTTCCGTCCACCAGTCCACAGCAAAACCTACTATGATGCCCCCGACGACACCTATTGCAGTGCCGACACCAGGCGCGAACAGACCGCCGCCCTCTCCACCCGCTACCGCCCCGCCCGCAACTGCGCTACCGCGCACGGCAGCACCCGTCGCAACCCTGGCGGCGATTGTGGTGAAGATCCGCGTGAGAATCCGAGCGCCCGCTTCCCCGGCGATGAAACCGCCGCCCGAGGCCAGGACAGCGATGATCGGTGATTGCGTGGCTCGCGCCTTAATCAAAGGCTGCACTTCAAGCATGAAGGCTCCGACGAGATTGGTTGAACCAAGCTCCGTGGAAGCGCACGGAACCGCAGCGAGGGAGACATTTTCCTGTATTTCGCTGAGCATCTTGTTTCTGTTAGCCTCCAGGTCCGACGCGAACTGCGCAATCACGTTGGTCACATCCTTCTGTAGTCGCTGGCCACTAACTACGAACTCCTCGAACTTTGCAGTGGCTATCTTTCGCGCTTCGTTGGACTTGGACCACCAGTCCCGTAGCGCAGCTTCGCTGATTTTGTATCGTGTTCCCCATGTGGTTAAGTTTTCGGCAAAGTCGGATGCCCCAAGGCGATACCGCGCAAAGTGAACTGCGAGCTGTTGCTTGGCACGCTCCATCGCATCCTTATTCCTCTGTTGCTCCCGGTTCAACACTTGTAGGCCACTGACAGCGAAAAATTCCTGTCTTTGCCTATGTATTCTTCGTTGCTGTGGGCTGTTTCTTGTCAACCACCAGGCTGCTGTGACCAGGATCAGACCTAGGGCCAGTACGAGAACAGGCTTGGCCACGCTCGCGGATTTTCTTTCGGTGTTCATGTTGATTCAGGATGTTGCCTTAAAACGATTCCGTTTCTCTGCCAAGCTCAAGTGCCGGTCGTTGTCACTGATAGGAAATTGCTTTTTGGGGCGCCCGCATGTACTGAGCGCTGCGCGGGTCATGCCTGTGGGGCTTGGTCGGCGTAGACCTCAGGCAGAAGTTTTTGAATCTCTGGGAAAACGCTCCCAGGAGGAAGCATTCTCAGGGCGGGGCGCATGGATTCGAGAAGGGGTGTCGCGTTTGCGCACTTAAACAGCAAAGCCGCGGACATCAATCCAGGGGCTAAACCTCGCATCATTTGCGCTAGTTGTAGCGCATTAGGGCAGGCTCCCACCCACCAGGCCGTGCCCCCGTTGTATCCGTCGGGATTCGTGTCACCGAAGATGTAGCCGCTGGGAATTGTAACGTTGAACCACCAGAAGAACGGTGTCTGCATCTGGGCAAATCGAGCAGATTGAGCACCGAGTTCAATCGCCTGTTCCAAAGATACCTTCTTCTTCTGTAGCAGATCCCTATCCCGCAAGTCAGCGGCGGAGATGACCGTGATGGGATAGCCGAGATCCACTTGGAAGCGCTTTAGGCCACCTGGCCCCGGCTCGGCTCCGAGCTCTGCTGGATGGTCAACCACGAGATTCGCACCACCGGTTTGGGTCCGCGGCACCAGTTCGACGATGCCACAGTCGTGGAAACGTTCGTAGTAAAGAAACCACGCCGGCAGGGTAGAGTAAAGCGAGAGCGATTCTCGGGCTTTGTCTACAACCGCGAGCATGAGCGGCAACTCAAGGTGAAATAACCAATCGAAATGGGATGTGTATCTCGGATCCTTCTGCCTGGATTCCGGCGGCTCGAGCACCACGTTCGGCGTCGAGGCTGACTTTACCGATACCGCGTAGTGATGCCGAAAACTGAGAATCCCCGACTCCTGCTCAGCCAGGTTACAGATGAGGTCAAAACCAATGTCTTCCTGCCGAGGCACTTGGGTGACAAGTCCCAAAGCAGAAAGGAGGTAAACAGCGAGGTATTCACTCCGGTCGCCTTGCCGGAGGTTGTGGAGCCTTACTCCTGACATAAAGTTCGTTTCCTGGTTGTTGGTTACTCAGGACTGATAGATGGAAATTGCTTTTTTGGGCGCCCGCATGTACTGAGCGCTGCGCGGGTCAGGGGGAATTGGTTTTGGGTCTCACTGAGCATGCCGACATCGTGCGAGAGGGCGGCCAGGGTGTCAAGCGGCATGTTTTGCCGGGTTTCTGCGGGTCTTGGGCCAGCGGCGGCGGCGTTGGCCCGCGGCGTGCAGAATCCCTGGCTCGGGCGGCGTCGCTTGGGTGGTGGGAACGCCAGCAGAAGGTCTCATGGGAGCAGAGGCTGGCGTTCCGAATCGACTTCCATTGCCGCTTCGCGGGCGGTCGAAATCCACCCCATTCGATAGCCGGCCCAAGCGTAAAAACTCCGCATTGTCCGAACCGTCCGCTCTGTCCGTGGACAGGAGCGGCCGAGGGGGCGCATAGTGGCGTCCATGAGAAATTCCAGCTTTCAATCCCTCCAACTGGACCGCCCCCGCGCTGACCGCATCGAAGCCGAGGCCCAAGCCAGGCAAGCCCAAGCCGGCTTCCGTGCCCGCATCCTCCACGCAGCCGGGCAGCAATCCCTCTCCGAGCTCCTCGCGTCTCGCGACCCGGCCCTCCGAGCCCTGGGCGCTGAATTCTCGAAATGCGTTGCCGCCGAGGAGAGGAAACGTGAAACGTGAAACGTGAAACGTGAACCCGGAACGCACAGAGGAGGGGTCAAACCATAACTTTTCACTTTTTGACCTCCTCCGGCTCGGTCTTGCGGCGCAGATACAGCTTGTTGTTCAGGCTCTTCCAACTGCCCATGTGCAACCGCTCGGCGATTTGGCGGACGGTCAAGGTGGTCTCGCGCCGCAACCGCGCCGCCAGGGCCAGCTTTGCCGGCTCGCCCTTCAAGTGCCCCTTCAATGAAAGGGTCAAACCATACTTTTTCCCCTCGACAGCGGTCGAAGCGGTTGGCAGGACAATATGCCGCGCCAACTTCGAGATGACCAAACCGAAGCGCAAGCCGATTTGAAGTGAAAAGTTATGGTTTGACCCCTTTCCCTCAAATGCCTGGGCCGACCCTGCGACCGGTTACGGCTGGCTCATTGCGCCGCACGGGCCGGGCGGGGCGGCCAAGGAAGCCGGCGACCCGTTTATCGGGGGCGTGACCAAGCTCACCACCTCGCGCCAAGTCGGCGGCGCGGGCGGCAATGTTCTGCTCCTTTCGGGCTCAGTCAACTGGAAGAACCTCCGGAACATGACGAACTACTGGGCCTACCAAGGCGGCGGCTACTGGAACATGTGGTAGGCCCGCGAGGTCAAAGGTCGTTGCCGTTGGTGGCAACGTGGAGCTCCACGGGTGCGGCCTCAGCCAGGCAACCCGTAAGGTCAAACAATTCATGCAGCCTCACGGTAGTAGAACCTGAGTACCCCTCCCAGCCGCTCTCTCCTCCGAATCGGTCCTTCCTTCTCCCCAATCTGGTCAGCCGGCACCGGAAACAGAATCACATTGCCCCTGCCTTGGTGGTTTCTCTCGCTGTGAAAATGGGCAACGTACCTATGATCACGAAATTCGGTTGGGGAATTCGCGATCACGCAGATGCCTTTCGCCCAATTAGTTAGGGTGGGCTTGAGGGGAACGTGGCCCAGTATATGTAGCCGGCAAGGCCGGTTAAGGTGAGTTTGGGTCTTTGATTTTCCGCCAGATCGTCCGCTTTTTCCTTGTCGCGCTTCCCCCCGTATGGCATACTATATGTATATTTTAAACCATATTCATATACTGTGCCAAGGACCGAAATCTCCTCCTCGCCAGAGGTCAGAGCAAACCGCCACGCTGAAAAAGGCGTTTTCGTAAGCTGCTTGGCAAGAGCAGCTTACGATTGAGGCGAATTAAAAAAATCCCTTGTGGATTTTTCGCCGGGCCATTTCATGGTAAGAGTTGCCACCAAAACCAGTTCTTGCTATGGACCAGGTCAGCTTTCCGGGATGGCAGCCAGAAAGGTCGATCAGCGTGGTCACTGATGAGCAGACCACCCGGGTGCTCGTGAAGGGCCAGCCCTATATGAGTTGGCAGTCGGAAGATGAGGGGTGCCTTCGCCTGGCGATTGTGCAGTTATACCAATGCGGACTGGGAAGCGAGGAAGAGTTGGCAGTTGCGTTTGGCCGGCATGTCAATTCGGTGCGGAACTACCTTGCGGCGTTTGCCGACGAGGGAATGCGAGGGTTGGTGCCGGAGCGCAGCGGACCCAAGGGCCCTTGGAAGATCACCGCCGCGGTACGGGCCAAGATTTTGCTGATCGTTTTCCAGGAGGGAATCCGCGAACTCGAAGCGATTCAGCAGCGCTTGGCCGAGGGCTGGCATGAGGTGGTGAGCGTGCCGAGCATCGAACTGGTGCTGGAGGAGAACGGGCTGGGTGAATCGAGGGAGGGTGGCGGCGAGGGCGGTGGGGTCCAGGGTGAGCTTTTTGGCCTTGAGAACCCGCGGCAGTTGCTTCTGAACTTGGGCGCCAATACCAACGGGGCCGAGGAGCCAGTGGCCGGGCGCAGCGCGTGGGAGACGCAAGATGGAATGGGTCAAGGCAGCGTCCCGGGAGGCGAGCCCCGAGGCCAGGAGTCGGGGGGAGGATCGCGGCGGAACTATTCATCGGCGCAGCGGGTCTACCTGGATCAGTTGGAACAAGGTGCCTACAACGCGTATGCCGGCGGATCTGCTCTTCGCCCCGCTGTTGGCGCGCTACCATTTTCTGCCGACGCTGCGAGGAGTCATCACGATGGCGACTCACGAAGGTTACAGTCTGGAGGAACTAGGGTTGGCACTGTTTTACTTGGATGTGTTTGGGTTTCGGTCGATGGAAGATTTCAAGCGCGCCTACCGGGAGGAATTTGGGGTGTTGGTGGGGCGCGCCCTGAGTCCGAGCCTGTTCACGCTGCGGCGGTTTCTGCACAAGGTCAGGGAATTGGGGCGGGGCGAGGCATTGATCGATGAATTTGCCGTGGCGTATTTGAGGTCTGGGCTGGCCGCGTGGGGGGTGATGTACATTGATGAACACTTCATGCCGTATTACGGCCTGAATCCGATCCAGAAGGGCTGGCACGGGGTGCGCCAGGTGCCGATGAAAGGCAGCTACAATTTTCTGGCGGTGGATGAGCACTTCAGTCCCTGGCTGTTCCTGATCCGCTCGTGCGCGGAGGATTTGCTGCAAAAGATACCGGAGCTGATCGAGAAAGCCAAAAGGGTCGGGGCCAAAGCGGGAGTGAGCCAGGAGCGGTTGGATAAGCTGATCGTGCTGTTTGATCGTGAGGGGTACAGTGCCGAGCTCTACCGCTACCTGGATGGCCGAGACCAAGGGGAGGGGAAACGGCGGGCGCTGTTCATCAGTTGGGCTAAGTATGCCGATAAATGGGTCAACGACCTGCCGGAGGGGCAATTCACCCAGGTGGCACACGTGGCCTATCAGATCCAGAAGGCCGAGGACATTCCCTACCTGGAGACCACGCGCCTGATGAGCAAGTACGGAAAGATCCGGGCCGTGGTGATTCAAAGCGCCGGGGACAAAAAGCGCTGCGCGATTTACACCAACGGCGCGGCAGAGGAGATTGGGGCGGAGCGGATCGTGCAGTTAATCTGTGGGCGTTGGGGAGAGGAGAATGCTATCAAGGAACTGCTCCACAAGCACCTGATCAACTACACGCCGGGATACGTCGCCGAGGAATTGGAAGAGCAACCGATGGTGGACAACCCGCAGGTCAAGGGACTCAAGCAGAAGCGAGCGGGTTTGGTCGGGGAGTTGAACCGCTTAAAGATTGAATTAGCCGACCACATGCTCCCGGCGCCGGCCAATCAACGCCGCCGCCCAACCCGGAGTCAGAAGGAGGTGCTCGACGATATCGCAGTGGCTCAGAGTGCGATCCTGTTAACCGACCGTGAACTGGACGGCCTCCCGGCCGAGGTTCGCTTCGACGAGGCCCACGCTGGGGAAAAGTTGCTGCGACTCAACCACGAGAAGAAGCGATTCCTGGATTGCATCAAGGTGTTTGCCTGCAACCTCCAAGCCCAGATGTGCCGCCTCTTGTTGAGACATTACGATTGGAAGAAGGAGGTCGTCCCGGCGCTGGCGATGATCGTGGAACGAACGGGCTACGTGAAACTGGAAAGGGGGCAGTTGGAAGTCAACTTGAGGAGATTCAGCAATCCGGAGATCGACTACGCGGCCCGGCACCTATGCTGAAGACCTCAACAACATGCGGCCCGTGACCGCAGATAGATTTCATCTTCCGATCCGCTACCACGTCCAATAGCCAACCCACCAAAAGATTTTCTTAAATCGGCTGAAAACGTGGCGGTTTGCTCAGACCTCTGCTCGCCATGAAACCTGTCCGGGATGCGGCCACCTCCCTGCTCCGGCGCTGGCGGCGACAAAAAGTGATCACCCTGCCCCAACTCATGCAGGAGCTGCGCCTTTCGCTCCGCACTGCCCGGCGGCGTCTCAAAGGCTGGGCTGCCCTGGCCAGCTTCAACTACAATAGCCGCTTTTACACTCTGCCCGAGTTGCCCCAATTCGACGAGCAGGGGCTGTGGTTCCATCGCGATATCGGCTTTTCCCGCCACGGCCATCTGCCGCAAACCATCGTGGCCTTGGTGCGCCAATCCCCCGGCGGACTCACCGCCGCGCAATTGGGCCAACACCTGCACTCGGACCCCCGTTCCTTTCTCTGGCAGTTCCATCAGCATCCCGAGTTGCAGCGCGAAAAACACCAGGGCCATTACGTCTATTTCGCCGCCGACCCGACTGTGGCCGCCTCCCAAAAAGCCCTGCGCAGTGCTGCCCTGGCCCCAGTCCCGTTGCCTTCGGCCCAGGAAGCCATCGCCGTGTTGGTCCAGGCCATCCAGCATCCGGAGCGCAGCCCCGAACAGTTGGCCGCTCACCTGCAGGCGGCCTATCCCCACCTGAGCGCCCAAGCCATTGTCGGCCTGTTCGCCCACCACGGCCTGACGCTAAAAAAAACACCACTGCCGCCTGGCTCGACTGCCTGAACGACTACCGGCAACAACTCCGGCAACAGACCTCCAGTGCCGCTCTGTTTGCCCAGCCGCCGCTCCTGGATTTCACCGAGCCGCCGACTCTGCCCCCAACCGCCACGGGCCCCTTTCAGGTCCTCAAAACCCACAGGCGTCAGGTCACCACTCTGCCCATCGGACCCTGGATCGCGCGCGAAACGATCTGGCGCGATCCCACCACCGATCAGGTCTATGGCTCGGCCGACTTGCGCCGCCTGGTGGCCCCAGGCTGCAACTACGGCTACGACGTCGTGGTTGAGGTCGGTCGGTGGCTCTTTGTCGAGGCCCAGCCGGTGCGCCAGATCATCGCGGAGTTGGCTCAGCGCCACGTTCACTTGAGCGCCAGCACCGTGGCCGATTTGGGACGCCGTTTCATCGTCCTGTTGGCGCTGGCGCACCGCCGCTGCTCCGCCCGGCTCCAGCAAGCCATGGCGCTCCAGGGCGGTTACATCCTCCACCTGGATGCCACCTACGAAGACAAGAGCCCCATGCTCATGACCGGAATCAACGCCGTCATGGAAATCGTCCTGGGCAATGTCAAACTGCCCAGTGAGAAGGCCGACGGGATCGTGCCCTTCCTGCGCCACCTCCACCAGTGCTTCGGCCCGCCTCTGGCCCTGGTGCACGACATGTCCAAAGGTATTCTGGCCGCCATCCAGGAAGTCTTTCCCGGCATTCCCGACTTCATCTGTCACTTCCACTTTCTGCGCGATTTGGGCAAAGACCTCTTCGGGGCCGAATATGACACCGTGCGCCAACGCCTCCAAACTCACGGCACCCTCGCTCAATTGCGCGCCCGCTTGCGGGCGTGGCAGAAACAGATCGATGCCGATGAGCCACTGCGCCAGACGCTCTCCCAGTTGCCGGTTTCGGGCTGGCCCGCCCAACCGGTTGCGCAAGCCCCGCTGCTGGCGGCTTATCTGCTGGCCCACTGGATCTTGGCCGGATTACACCAGGGCCAAGGCTATGGCTTCCCTTTTGATCGCCCGCTGCTGGTGCTGGCCCGCCGGGCCCAGCAAGTCCACTCCCAACTCCAGTCTTTCATCGCTCTGAGCCGCGGCGAAGAGTGGCGGCGCAACCTGCCTTTTCACCACTTGGGTCTGGACCTGCAGGACTTGATCCAGGACCGCCCTTTGGGACACACCCTCAACCGGCTGGAAAGCCACAGCCAACTCTTCGACCAACTGCGCCAAGCTCTGCACCTGGCCCCGGTGAGCGGACGCCAAGGACTCAACCATGACGGCGAGCCCATCCCGGTGCAGACCCTCCAGCGAGAAGTTGACGCCTTTACAGAACAAATCCGTGCGCGTCCGACGGAGAAATCGGCGGAGAAATCGGGGGAAATCGGGGTCACATCTATACTCGGGGGAAATCGGGGTCACATCTATACTTTTTTACAATCACACATCTAAGAAGGGGAAATCAGAAATCGTCGAAATCGGGGTCAAAATCGTCGAAATCGGTCACCGTCGAAATCGGGGTCACATCTATACTTTTTTACAATGTGAACGCGGGTTGTCA
>CAVVMW010000024.1:0-277170 GCA_963749495.1 uncultured bacterium | reverse complement strand
CGGGCGCTACCGGTTTCCCGGCAACCTTCCGCCGAAGTGGAAACAGTTGGTTGATTCGGAGCTTCGACTGCCATCCCGCGATACCAATCTCGGTGCGTTGCCCGGACTCGTCTTCGATCCCAGGAGGTTCATGTTGCATCGCAACGGGCGCAGCGTTTTTCGTCCGGCCAAGGACACCGTGCTGTTCAGCTTGAGCCATCCCATCATCCACCAGGCGCTGCTCTTGCTGGCGCGGGCGCGTTATCCAGGCACTGAGGAATCGCAATGGGCCTCCCGGTGGACAGTGCGCTACGGCGCGGTGCCTGCCGGGGCGCAGGCGGTCGTGGCTCTGTCGGTTGAAGAACTCGCCGTCAACGAGCTGCGCGAGGCTTTCCACCAATGGGTGCGCACCATCCGCTTCCCGGTCGTTGATGGCAGCCTGGGCCAGCGACTGCCACACGTCCCGGCCAGCGAGGACCAGCGTGGTGCCCTGGTGACCTCCCCCGATCTGATTCGGAAGGCCCGTGACCTGTGGGCGAGCGTGAGCCTGGAGGTCGAGGACTTCCTGAAGCAGCACACCGATGCCCTGACGCAGCAAGCCAGGACGCAGCTCCAAGTTGACCTGCGCCGGGAAAGTGACGACCAGAAGGCGCTGTTCAAAGTCAGGCGGCAGGAGATCGAGCGGGAATTAAAAAGACAGTCGAAGGACATCCGCGAGCGGATGGATAAAGTGCTGAATGAACTGAGCCAGCTCGACCTGTATAAAGAGCAAAAGGAGATCGACGATTCGGTTAAGGAGATCGAAGATGAACTCCAGCGGCACCGCCAGCACCACGAAAACATGCGTGGTTTCCTGGAGCACGAAGAAAGGCGGGTGCTGGAGCAGATACTCCCTAATCGCCACGCCCTGCGCGGCTCGGTGCAAGTGATGCCCGTGGTGGTGGAAATCCGTCTCCCGGAGGGCTGCGCGTGAGCACCGAATACGCCTGGTGGGCCGAGTTGCGTCATGGCGGTTGCCTGATTACTCCGGCGCGTTTGGCGGAGCACTTTCCAGAAACGCTCGATCCTCTGCCTCGCCATTTTGCCGACCGGTTGCGGCGTGAAGTTACCGCGCTCGAAGTCGCTTCCGCCGAGCGACTGTCTGCGCTCCTGGATACCGTCCTCGAAACCATTCTCGACCTGACGCCGAACCAATGGACGAAGGCCAGCGGCGTTCCGAGCGAGTATTCCATCAAGTCAGTGACCGGCGATGTGATCCGGCCTCGCCGTCTGTGGGGCGAGCCAAACGGCGGTTTGCTTCCGGTCTTCGTGGACGCGGATGGCGCGGCCCGTCACGAGCGCACAGGCCATCGGCTTGGCCTGGGCCGTGGTCGCCGGGCCATTGCTCGCGTGAACGAATGGCTGCGGAAGAAGTCCGACGCCCGGATCGCCTTGCTGACCAACGGCAGCCAGTGGCGCTTGATCCACGCGGGCCAGGATTACGATGCCTGGTGCGAGTGGGACACTGATCTGTGGTTCAGCGAAGGCGAGCCAAGCCTCCAGGTCACGGCCCTGCGGGCGCTCCTGG
Source organism: uncultured bacterium (assembly GCA_963749495.1). GTDB lineage: Bacteria > Verrucomicrobiota > Verrucomicrobiia > Limisphaerales > UBA8199 > CAVQND01. The sequence continues at coordinate 275,624 of CAVVMW010000024.1, read as the reverse complement.
GTCGCCAGGCACTCACCGCCCCGGCAACCGGCGAACACCCGCCCCTGGTGGCCGCCATCCTCGATTCCAGGAAAGGCCAGTCCGAGTTGTCCGCCGCCCTGGGCGAACGGGTTCGCCAAGCGGTCGAGCTGTTGATCGGCGAGTCCCGTGCTGCCATCGAAGCCCTGGAAGCGGACGCTGACCATGCCGCCTCCCGGCGCGACATCTACATCGCGGCCACGCGCCTAATCATGCGCTGCGTCGTGGTGCTGTTCGCGGAAGCCCGTGACCTCCTGCCGCGCAACAACCAAATTTACCACTCCTCATACGGCATTCAGGGGTTGCGCGAGCAACTGGAGCGTGACAGCGGTGGGCGCGGCCACGCGGGGTTGCGCCATCGCGTTTCCGCCTGGCCTCGGCTCCTGGCGCTGTTCCGCCTCATCTGCAACGGCTCCGAGCACGAGGCGCTGCCTATCATGCGCTACGGCGGTGGGCTGTTCCGACCCGGCAAACTGGACGATCCCGACCCAGTGCGCCGACATGTCGATGTAGGCTTCGTCAATGGACATCTGCTCAAGAACCGCCCCCGTCTCAGCGACGATCCGCATGATCTGCCGCGATTCCTCCCGGTAATGCTCCATGCGGGGCCGCACGAAGATTCCCTTGGGGCAAAGGCGGCCCGCCGTGGCGCTGGGCATGGCCGAACGGACGCCGAACTTCCGGGCTTCGTAGCTGGAGGCGCACACCACACCCCGCTGTGTCGGCGGCGCACCCACGATCACCGGCTGGCCACGCAGGGCTGGATCGTCTCTTTGTTCCACCGAGGCGTAGAACGCATCCATGTCCAAATGGAAGATCACGCGAAGCATCGCCCGGGAGATTGACATAATCGGGTGGAACAGAGAAGTCCGGGCGGCATCCGGCCTCACGGCCTCGTCCTCGGGTGGTCGGGGCGGGAGTCGCAGGCAACCGGCCACTTGCACCAATTCCTGTTGGCCGACATTTCGTGCCACTCTGGCGGGATGGCCTACGCAACCGTTGAACAGCTCAAGCCGCCGCAGAACGACCGGCCAGCCGACCCTTTCGCTGGCAGGTCCGGCTCGCGCTGGCGTTCCCTTTCCGATTATTTCGCGCACCAGCACCAGATGTTCCAGGACACCAAGCTTGCGGCACTCCTGGAGCCGCGCCGGATTCAGCCGCCGCCTGGCTACCACTCCATCAAATGCGTGAGCGCCGGGATGTTCGCCCTGCTGAGCAACCGCATTCTCAAGAGAGCAGTCGGGCTTCCGCAGGTCCCCACTGAGATCGCCGCCCACGTCATCATCTACCAGGTGGTCCGCTACCGGGTGCCAATCTACTTCATTGACGAGAACTTCGCCCGCGCCGTGGCCGCGACCGACCTGCCGCACGACTTCACCCTGGGGGACCTGCACTGGCCGATGCCCGCGATGGTCTTGGGATTCCCGGCGCGGTTCATGCAGGAATACCTGGGCCGGGACGTTTGCTACGTTTACGCCGCCAACTGCGAGGCCGGGGACTACGCAGCGCCCGCGTTGCCGGGCTGCCCGACGATTACCGTGCCCAAGTCCAAGGTCTCCTGGCAGCACTACTCGTGGCGCGACGGCAACCTGGAGAGCTTCGTGTCCTGCTACTTCCGGCAGGACCGCGTGGACGAGGCGATCTCGAACTACGCTTACACCGACTACACCGGCGTCAAAGACGAGGCAGGGTCGCGACGGACCAGGAGGTCACCGACCGGCTCTCGGCCCTCATGCTCAAGCTGCTGGTGATTCTGAACACGCGCCCGCAGTTGGTTGAGGCCGGGGACTGCGTCCGACCGCAGAAGATAAAGCACGGGCGCGTGAAGCACTGCGAGCTGTGGTCGCCCAACCTGATTGGCCGGGGTTATCACGCGATCCGGGACGACCGCGAGCCTGGCGGCGGCACCCACGCCAGCCCAAGGGTCCATTGGCGTCGGGGGCATGTGCGGAGCCAGCCGCACGGGCCGGAGTGGTCGTTGCGTAAGCCCGTCTGGATCGAGCCGGTCCTGGTGGGCATCTGGACGCACGATTGGCGACGAGCGCCTCCACCATCGACGCCGAGCGACCGCTCGGGGTCGTCACGCCTGGCTCTAGTTCCTCCGAAACGGAACGCGTATTGCGCACCGAGCACCGAAACTCGGATGCCGAAAATCAGCCGGAGCATTTCCAATGTGTAATGCCCCAGAATCAGAGGACGATTTCCCAGCCATCGAGGTCTCCGGGTGCGAGATGATTGCAGGAAGGGATATGCATCGCTTGATTTCCTTCGAGCCGCATTTCGGGCAGCGACTTAAAGGTGAATCGAAGATTCGTTGCACAACATCGAATGTCCTTCGGCACCTGGAGCAATCGTATTCGTATGTCGGCATTTGAACCACCAACGCCGCTCTGGAGGACTACGATTCCGGGACGAATCCGATCGCACTTCCAGATCTGGGATGGAAAAACTCAGCAGGTTTCGCATCAAATGAAAGGCCGCGTTGCGGCACCCCCTGCCGAACACCCGAAGCCTTTGGTTGTGAAATAATCATGGGCAGCGAAATGCCCCTTTTGATTTTCTTTGAGCCGCACTTGGGGCATCTTTTCAAGAGCGGATCTGCCAGCCTTTGGACGACATCGAACGTCGTTTGACATTTCTCACATTGGTATTCGTATGTTGGCATATAACGCAACAATCGCTTCTAGCTTGCCTACTTTCTCTCACCCTCAACCACATGCGCCACTCCAAGGCGGAAATCTGGAGGAGCAGTGGCGTCTATCGTCCTGTTGTCCATCATTAGGCCGCGGTCGGTCATCGCCTTGCGCACGACCGATGTTCTGTGTGCTGCGATTATAGTGGGGAGTGAGATGCGACGTTCGATGCGCTTTGAGCCGCATTGAGGGCAGCGTTTCAATGGGGCGTCGGCCATTCTCTGCATCACATCGAATATCCTTTGGCATCTTCCACATTCGTATTCGTATGTCGGCATCTTTTGATTTCTATTGAGCCGCATTTGCAGGGGTGCTTCAAAGGCAAGTCGCCGAATCGCTGCAACATGTCGAGGCTTTTTCGACACTTAGCGCATTCATGCTCGTATGACGGCATAGACGCCCCTACAGTAGATTGTCAGTCGGTAGAGGGGGGCTGCTGTCCTTTAGCAACAGCCGTTTCACACTGACACTTTCAAGGAGGCCAATACTCTTGTGCTTGCTCAAAACGTCGATGTCCTTGCAAATCCTGGCATGTAGGGCGGACTTGATGTCTGCGTTGTCGAACCCGGCGTTGCGCAAAGATGCTGTCAGGCTATCAATGGCCACAGTGTAATCAAACAGGAGATTCACCTTCTGTCGCTCCAGTTTCAGAATCGTCCCAGTTGCGAGGGCTTCCTCCCGCTTCGCTTTTGCTTCGGTCATTCGAGCTTCCGCCCTGGTTTGTCTGGCTTCGGCATGTTTCTTAGCCCGTGTCGCTTTGGGAGCAACAAGAAAATCAAAAATCTTCTCCAAGAGTTTTACGCTTTCTTTTGCGGCCAGGATCCCAGTGAGGAGTAGTCTCCATGAACCAGGCGAGGCCATCTCGATCCGCTCAATTTCGGGCCGAGCAGAAAATGGCACGAGTTCAAGCACGTCGGAAACCAGAAAGCGGAATTTGAGGCTGCCCGGAGTCAACTCAATATCAACTCCCTTCGTGCGCATGAGAGCGACGAACTTCACCCAATCTGTCCGGCCAATCATGTCAGTCGGCGTTTTTGCTTTGTCCCAGTTCTCGGCAGCACCGATTTTTAATAAACCTAACGCGCGGAGGTTCGATGTGACGTAATCAAATTGCTGACAAGTCTGGGCAATGTGGGAAGCCATTCCCACACGCGAGGCCAAGCCGTCTAAAGCGTTAAGGGTCTCGGCCATCTGGCTGGCCTTCCAAACTCCGGCAGTCTTCACGATGATTCTTGCTGCTGAATCCTGTTCGCTCATTCAGGAAGAGAGTTATGCGCGAGTTCACGGAGCATGTCAACATCGTAGCCGCGTTAGTCAGCCAGAGGGCCTGGTGTTTGGACAGTTCGCGCCCCAGGTCCGTGACCGGCGCTGGCCCGCCGCACGCGCTGCCCGCCGCACGGCCCCCCACGGCTGGAAGGCCCCGGAACGGCCCTTTCGTTCTGGCATGTCGCCTTTGTCCCTGCCGCACATCAAAAGCGCCTGGTAGGGCTTGCGGAAGCTTGCGCTGGCCGCATTAGCAGGGCTGCCAGTTCTTCGCCGCCGTTTTCCTGGACGCCGACCAGGAGCGGGGCCTTTCTGAGCAGCAGGCCGACCATGTGCCCCGCCATAGGGCTGTATTCCAGCTTGGGGTGCGGAATGTCCGCCATGGGGGGACGATATGGCCGAGAGACTGATCCTGCCAGCGCGTCAGCGCCGGTTTTTCGGCTCGTCCGGCCCCTTCCGGCCTTTGAGGTCATCCCCCGTGAGGGATGCCGCTGGCGATGGCGAAGTCCAGTGCGGCCCTGTGTTCCGCCATTTGGTGCTTGGCCTTGAGCGACTCCGTATCACTTGGAGCCTGGACACTTGTGCAGGTTTGGATCTTTCCCTTGACTGACTTCTCGTTCACCGGTTCACTTTAGGAGTGCAATTCGACATCATACTCGACTTAGGAGGAGACTGGCACCGCGACTATCGTTATGCCACAATCCAGGACATTGTTTGCAGGGAGCTAAGACATTTGCTCCGCTCCACCGCAGTCGAACAGGACCTGCTCATCGTTCCAGGGTTTCACATAGCATTCGACCGGGTTGCCGTCACCCCCCGGCCTCGCCCTCTTGACCCCAACAACCCTGAACCCGAGGAGATCTGGACCTTACGATTTCAACTCGACCTTCCGTTGTTGGAACCAGGCCCGCCTCCCGAGGATGTGTTGCGGGACGTGGCCCACCAGTTACACCTGCTTTTGTTCGGGGCTATTCCGCTACCCCGAGGCCCCCGCATCGACCAGATCCAGGTTCAGCCCGGCCCAGCGAATTGACCGAGAACTTTGCGCGATCAACAGGTGCCCCAGCCCCGACTTCACCGGGGGTCGGAATCCGCCACGCGATGGCCATCGCCTTCCCCTGGCCGACGACCACGACCGCCTTCTTGCCTGGCGTGATGCCCGTGCAAACCAAGGTGCGCTGGAGGACGAGGAGTTGCTGGGTTGCCAGCGGAATTTCTCCGCGACTGGCTCCTCCGGCTTGGCCGGATTCAGCTCGCCCTGGAGTTTCACGTTCAGTTCGCGGATGCCCAGCGACCCCCGGTTCATCGGGCAGAGCACCTGGATGTCGCGGATGGGGTCCAGCCGGAACCTGGCCGGGATGCGCGTCCTGGCCATCTCGGCCAGCGTGGCGGCGATGGCCTCCGGCTCCGCCCGGTTGATGAAGTAGAAGTCGGACTCGGCCTCCCTGGCGGGCGTCTCCGGCATCATGCCCTCGTTGATGCGGTGGGCGGTAGTGATGATGCGGCTGTGCGCCGCCTGCCGGAAGACTTCGGTCAGGCGCACCACCGGCACGACGCCGCTGTTGATGAGGCTCCGCAGCACCATGGCTGGGCGCAAGCTCCTTGCCGGTCCTGGCCTGGCACCAGGCGACGGCCTTCTCCAGGTCAATGGCAGGGTAGTTCGCGGGCGCGGCTGCCAGGGACTTTATCCGGGCGGCGATGCCCTCCTCGGCCCGCTTGAGCGGCGGCAAGGAACACCAGGCCCTGGTTGCCGACTTTCTCCTGGACGAGGTTGCCGCCAGCCAAGGTCCGTTCCAGCGCGGAGTTTACAATTTCTTCTTCGACGACCAGGAGCTTACCAGTCTCCTCCCTGAGCGTCTTGACCGGCAGGGCGCAGTGGCCGTTACCGGTCGCCTCCAGCAGGGCATGGCCCAGGCCCGCGCAGGCGCGGATGAGCGAGGGGATGCCGATCTTCTGCTCGATCTGGTCGGCGGTTTTGAAGCCGCTTGCGGTGGTGCCCTGACTCAGAACGTAGTGGTCGGCTTTGACCTTCTCAATCGCGCCATCGCCGTTCTCATTATGGCTCAGCGGCGCATCGGGAGATCTAAATGATTAACGGAATTGCTAGGCACCGGACCGTTGACTTGGACTTTAATGTCCAAGTCCATTGGCTCAGCCTTGGTATGTCGCCAAAAAGGGGAGTTTTTACGCGGTCCGGGCCACACCACCCCATTGGTATCACTCTTAATCGGGAACGGATGCCTTAAATAGTCAACGACCGAGAGATTCAGCCAGCTATTTGTGGCCATTGTCCCCCGAATCCAAAGAACACGGGTTTCATGTGGTCGGATCACATAGAATACTCGGAGCCTTCCCTGGAAGTCCGGTTCACCATAGTCCATTCCCCAACTATCCATGAAAGGTTCGATGCCAATCTTATCAGAAAACTTCTCAACATGTTCCTCCGACACGCTCATCGTAACGGAGCTGACGGGGACGACGTTATTCTCCACGTCAGCGAGGACTACGACCTTAAATATCGGCGCATCGCTCGGATTAAAAAGTTCGACTCTTGTTGCCAGGCTGGATGTTCCATCATGCAAGTGGACCACCGAAGGCTCAATTCTTGGTTCTTTGGCGATTCGCAACCGCTCCGAAAGTGACCACAAAGCCACACAAAATGTCACTGCCACAGTGCCGCACAACAACAAACATATCGTCCAAAGCGGTCGCGAATACCGTTTCAGAGTCTCAAACTCGACTAATTTATGGGTGCAATACAGAACAAAACAGATAATGCCCAGCAGGAGCAATACTGCGGCCAGCATAGGACGTTCGACGCTGGAAAACAACTCGGAGGAGGTCCAAAAGACAAGCCCGACCTCTGCGATCACTGCGAAGAAAATGGAAAGAACACCAAGTGAAGCAGCCTTCGAGTAGTGGCTGCGCGTCGTGAAAAGGTCCGCACCATTCTCGGACGGAATGGACGAATGGATCACCAAACCTTTTGAACTGAGCACGGCTATCGTGTCGGATACTTCCTTTTCTGGGAGGCTGGTTTGCTTTGCGACGCCACTCACGGTGCGCCATTTGTATCGCGAGTCCTCAAGTGCAGCGATGACATCTTTTATCTTTTGGTCATCAGCAATACTCATACACGTGTTTGTCATGGTTTCTCACATTAAGATTGGATCAAGGGAACTCAACTAACAACTTGATGCTGTCGGAGAGCGTCCCGCAGCAGCCGGGGCATTTCCACGGCGACGTGCCGAGGTAAACACCCTGCGCGGCCAGGGCGGCAGTCTGCTGGGCCAGACCTTGCCGGTCGAGAATCACGCACCTTATTTAAGCCGGTGCCCTCGGGATTTCAATCCCATGTGGCAGGTGTCGTTCAGTTAAGCCGCAGGCGGAACAACGGGGTGCCCAAATCCAGCGGCAGCCGCCCCTCCGTGAACTCGCTTGCGCTCCATCCATCCAGCACGCGAGGTGGACGGCACCTCGCTCGCTCCCGGCCTGGCCCAGGCCACCTTCCGGCCCAGCGGCGGTCATTGCCGTCCATGGTGCGCCGACCGTGCCGAGCATCCGGGCCAGCGACCGTGGTGGTCAGCCGGACGTTCAGGTGTTTAGGTAGCTTCCGCTCAGGTCCGCTACCGGCACCGGTCTGCCGTCTGGTCCACTCCCCAGCCCTGGACGCGTCCAGAATGGCCGCGACGTTCTGGCCGGTCACTTTGTGCCCGCCGACCAGGAGAAGCGCCTGGCAGGGCCTCCTGGAGCGTGCGCTGGTCCCGTTGGCGAGGGCTGCCAGTTCCTCGCCGCCGATTTCCTGGACGCCGAGCAACAGCGGAGCCTCGGCAGGGAGTAACCGACTGGATGGCCACGAGGACGACCAGGGGTGCCGCCCGCATCGCGCCCGCCCGGCTGGGTGCGCCGGATGTAGTCGGCGCGGGCGTCTCGACCAGAGCGGCCCGTGTTCCGCCTTCCGGCCCCTGGGGCACCAACCGCCCTCCGGGATGCCGCTGGCGATGGCGGAGTCCGGGGCGTGAACCACGCCCTCGAAGGTCACGCGGCGCGACAGAAGGCCCGTTTACGCGTCCTGGCAGGCCCACAGAGCCGCCGCAGCATCCTGGATGGACTTCCCCACCGCACCGAAAAGAGGCCCATGGCCGCATTTGGCGTGCCCACCACCGGCCTCCGGGCTTTGGGGCACCATCCGCCTCGTTCTCGACATGCAGCCTGGCCATGACCTCGACAACGACCTCAGCGAGGGACCTTGACGACGACATCCGATGGGCCTGCCAGGTGGACGACGTGGACACCGTGGGCGATTGGCCGCAGTTTGAGCGCCGGTTGATTCAAGAGCGCACACGCGCTGGCCTGGAAGCGGCCCGTGCCCGTGGACGGCTTGGCGGTAGAAAACCCATACCAGTGGATGATCCGAGGGTGCAGATGGCCAAAAAGATGCACTCGGACAAGAGCATGTCGGTGCAGGACACCCTGGACGAAATTCGCCTTGCCAGATCATGAGGACTCTGGTCTGCTCACGTCTCGAAATCATGGCTGAACAAAACAAACCATCGACGACGACGCCAACGCCCAAGCCCAATCCGGTGCCGCAGCCGAGGGACGGCAAACGTTCCACAGATACAACGCCGGGGATCAGAACCACGAGCGGCCCGAAGCCCTCGCAAACACGAGCAGGAGGAGGAGCAACGTCCCGAAAAGGAACGGGCTAAGGCACACCATCACGCGCACGCAGTTGAGCCGACGAGCAGTAAACTCGTTTCGGTCGGTGTTGAAGTCTATCCGCTCCTGGAGGTTGTCCAGTTCAAATTGGCGGATTTCCTCTGACGTGTAGCCCTCCCGCATCTTCAGGTTGTTCGGCTCGTTCGTTGGCGGTTTCACGCTGCGCGGGGACAAACAGGCAAACACCAAGAATACTGCCAAAATCGTCAAATAGGCGCATAAACCCGACAGGCCGAGCGCCAAGCCCGTTGCCCTGCCAGACTCGAAAAGTCTCACTGCCGCCGTGAAGGAGGCGGCGATGAGGACATACAGAAGCGTCAGGGTTATATTGGATTCCTTTTGCAGACACTCCATGTCCTGCATGTGGAACTCCATGTTTTTGGCTGCTTCCCGTTCGACGTACTCAAGATGGCTCATGGGTGGACGATATAAGTTCCTGTTCACAGTGACAATGCTGACAACTCTGCGCACTTCGCACGTCGCCTACTTCGGCGTCGGCATTCGCTTCAGGGGAAGATGAACGAACGGCTTGGCGTGCCTGGCCGCAAAGGCCGCCGTGAACTTCGGTGCGCCCCTCAGCTTCACGGCCACGGTGAAGATTAGGTTGCCGTCCGTGTGGCGCACGCTGCGCTCGATACGCTGAAGTAGTCGGCGCGGGGCGTCTGCGCCAGCGCGTAGCGATTGCGAGTTCGCGTTCAATGCCGCACCGCCGCCTTGCGCCCTGCCTGAGACAGCACGTCGTCCACCACCGCCAGCAACGTCTGGACCTTAAACGGCTTGGCTATGTAGGCCCAAGCACCCAACTCAAGCGCCTGGAGCTTGAAACTCTGATCCTTAATGCCACTGGCCATGATCACAGGCACGGAGGGGTGGGCTGTCTTCATCTCCTCGATGAATTGCAAGCCGTTGCCCAGCCCAGAGTGGGCGTAGTCAGTGACTGCCAAGTCGAATCTGTGCTGGTCCGCCAGTTGTAGTGCCTGCTGATTTGTTTCTGCCCCAAATACGCGGAACCCTGGTAGAACCGCCTCATACATCACCCGGAGCAGAGCGTCGTCATCGAGCACCAAGGCGCAAAGGGTGCGCTTCGCCGACATCTTCCCCGTTAAAGCAGATCGGAGGGTGCTGGTCACGAACGTCGCAATCGTTGGCTCCTCTGAACCTCGTGGGCCAGCAACATTCAGCACCTTGAGCCGGTGCTGCTGGACGAAGCACCGCAGGACGGCGGCGTGGTCCACACCGGGGCGCTGGGCAGCCAGGTGGAGACAGGGCTTGCCGTATTGCTGGGCGAACTGGGCGGTCTTCATGGACCCGGCCTGGAGCCGGTCGGCGACGGTGAAAATGACAGTTCCGTCCGAGTCCCGGACGTTCCATTCCGTTCGCTGGGAATACCCGGCGCTGGGCGTCTCGCGTAAACGGAAGCGTGCCGGGATGATGCCGTCCTCGGCCTTGCGCCCTCGCGGGCACCAGCCGCCGTGCGGGATGCCGTGCTCGATGGCGAAGTCAAGCGCGGCGCGGTCAGCGCCGGTCTGCCCGCCCGACACCAGCCTGATGCCGCTCAGTCCCATACCCACCCGAGCGTAAACGTAAACGTGGCCGATTCCAATCCAGAAGCGGTGTGGGCCGGTGTGGGCGGGGCGTGATGTGTGAGAACCGCATCGGGCAACGGACTCTGCTCCAGCCGCAGCATCGTCGTTCGGCATAGGTTAGCTAGGGATCGATCTTTGCCATTTGTTCTTCCACGGTCATCCGCGCTTTCTGATCAGGCCGTTGAGTTCCTTCGCGAATTGTCTCGGTCTTCGCCGCCACTCATCCCAAGGGACCGGCTTGAGCGCGTATTCAGCGCCATTAAGACACATGACAACTATTTTGACGTTCCGCCACTCGCCAGCCTGGAGAGATCGAAGGATTTCGTCACGGGTGTCCGCAGGTGTGCAATGCCCGAAATATACGGCTTCGACAAGGTCAGGCGGGAGGTCCAGATAATGCTTTTCTCTTCCGTCTCGCCGCTTTCCAAGGAGGAGCGTATTCACGGACTTCACAAAGCGCCATTCTCCTTCGTGGCCCCAGTCAGGAGACTTCCTGAACAGCACCGGCCTCAGCTCGTCTTGGTCTTGATCCCTATCCTCGATTCGCAGCCTCTGGGCTTGATATTCAACTTTCCCAAACTCATCATCTGCGAAAACGTGGTGTCCTGGGTGGAACTTGACCACGAATCCTGTATGCGACTCCGCGTAGTGTGCCCACATTAGCAGATTGTCCGGCTTTTCCGAAAGGCAGAGTATTCTAAGGCAGCCGTTGACTAGTTCTCTGCATTTAGCCGCTACCGCCTCACCTGCATCACGGTAGTCATCGGAAGTCACGCGCTCCATCTCTCTTTTGAAATGCTTCCAATCGACGTGCTCTTGCTGCGGCAGAAAGGAGTATTCTACCTTTATTTGATGTTGCCTTTGGCTCTCCAGCATCGCATCAAATCGAGGTAGGGCGTCGAAGGGATCATTGAAATCTCCAAGGGCGGAGAACCAAAGCTTCTTCTCTGCGAAAAAATCAGAAGCGGCGCGTGGAAAGTAACGGAAGAGATGGGCAGGTCGAGGTTGGTCGCTCACACTGTGAGGATACCAGTTAGCGGAGGGAGCAGCAATGGAAAGTTTACGGCGTCGCCATCAAAATTACGATATGCCCAACTATGGGCGTTACAGCAGTAGCACCGCCCGCGCTGGCCGTGGGGCCAGGCTCGCATCAACCAAGTTCGATCATCGCGGCGATGGTCGAAATCGCGTTCCCTTCCAGCCGGTTGTTCACGAAAACGAACGTCCGGCGCTCCGGCCCCGCCGCCTTGGCCTCGGCGATCAGCGCCCGGCCCGCCGCCCGAGCCTCCGGGTTTTCCTCCTTGATGCTGTCGCAAGGCTCGAACGCCTTCACGGCCTGCTCATACTTCCGGCCTGGCTTGAGCAGGAAGCGGGCGGCAACCAGGTCCGGGCTGGTCCGCCTGCCCGGCAATCATCGCCAAATTGCCCGCTGTGGCGCTGCCCTCTCCACCGCCCAGCATCCGGCAGCAGTTCAGCTTCACCAGGGAGACGCTGGGCGCGGCAACCGGGCCTGGCCGAGGGTGAGCAATAGGCCCAGGGCTGTAAACAAAACCCTCATGTTCCAAGCCTCACGATCTCGCGCCACAGCCGAAAAGGCTGGTTCCGAAAACGCCTTTCCGGCCCGCCATCCAGCCCGAGGCGGAGGAAATGCGGCCCAGCAGCAGCAGGGGCTGGCCACAGCCGTTCCACGTCGGGGCGAGCGAACGCTTCTGCGGCGGCTTGGCGCAGGCTCTCATCACGCCTCAACCACCAACGGTTTCTTCTGGATGGCGTTGTAGCCGGATTTGAGCAAGGGGCGGGGCATTGGCTGGGCCAGACCATTGGCATCGATGGTGCGGCAGCACAGATCATATTTCCCTGGCCGGAGGCCAGTCAGCAAAGCGGCCCAATGGACAATAGTGTTGCGCAGCGGCCAGGTTCGCGGATTGCCCGTGGCCGGGTTGATCCCGAACGTGTTGACAGGCAGCCTGCCTTCGGGCAATCCGCCGCCCCAGCGAACTGGCGGCGGCAGGATCTCCGCGTCGCGCCAGTTCGCTCCGGCGAGGCGGTCGGTGTCCTTGAGCGTCGGCGGGCCTTGTTGCACCAGACACCATTGCACCTTCCTCAACCCGGACATGCCGACCTGGGCGAGGCCGGTGATGGGCACCGCTCCCCCGGCTTTGGCCGCGCCGGGAGTCTCAAGGAAGAACGCGCAGGTCTTGAGGTGGCTCTCGGTGTCGTTGTTCCACCCGGCGTAGGTGTCGTTGAGGTGGATGTTGTTCGTCAAAACGACGCGCTGGAGCCATTTGACCGACTTGTTTCCGTAGGCGTCGGGCACGAACAGCCGCACCGGCCCGCCGCGTTTAGGCGACAGCCACTGGCCGTTGAGTTTATAGGCGAGAATCACCGGCAACTCGCCTGGCGGGTCCTCCAAAATGCGGTCAATAACCAGCGAGCTTTGGAACCGCTGCTGGAGGTCCTCGTTATGGTAACCGTAGTAGAAGACGCGCCGGACGTTGGCGGCGGGCCGGGTCAGCCAGATGACTTCGCGCAATGGCACGCCCTCCCACAGGCCCATACCGAGCGGGGCGTGGGCATTGGTGCAGGACATCACGTGCAGGAACCGGACGGCGTGCTTCTCGGCCAGTTGCATCAGGCCCTCCCAGTTCAAGGCCGTGCCCAGCGGCGTCGAAAGCGGATGGTCCAGCCTGGTGTCGCTGTCGGAATCGGGCACCACTTCGAGCTGCCAGGTCTCTCGCACCAGGCCCACGGCGCGGCGCTTCTCCAGCGGCAAGTCGCACGGGGGCGGACTCCCGCGCCCGAAGCTGACGAATTGCTCGTCTGAGGTCAGATAGGCCAGCCGCGCAATCGCCTCGGCTAGTTGCGGCGAATCTGCGTTCGGCTGCGCCCAAATCTGTCCGACGCTCAGACCGCTCAGACCTGCGACCCCGAGGCTAAGTCCGAGAAAGCGGCGGCGGGTCAGGTTGGGTTCTGCTCCTGGAAAACGTTGGGATGAGTTCACAATTCAATCTGCCCCATGGCAACGCAAAGGACGGGCCGTGTAAAGGAAAACCGACTCCCGCCCAAGAGCGTCTTCTTTGTGGAAGGTCACTCGCTCGATCAGCCGGGGAGGCTTTAGGCTGGTCGTGATGGCGGTTCGGCGCTCAGCGGCACAAGGCCGCGTGGGAGGCCGGGTCGACCGGCGACTTCTGTTACCGGGCCGGGGTTCCGGCCCGTGCCCTGCCTTGGTTCGCAGGAGCGCGATGGCATTCCGAACTTGACCCGCATTCCGTGGGGGGACCATCGTTGGTCATGCCGATCCCTCTCAAACCATTCTGCGTTCGCCTGCTCCAGGCTGGCGCTGCGGCTTGTCTCCTCTCCGTCGCCTGGCGGACGCAGGACCTGCCCGCCCTCGCCGCAGACTGGCACGTCGCTACGAATGGTTCGCCGGATGGGCTGGGAACGCAAGCCGCGCCGTGGGACATCGGTTCGGCGCTGGAAGGAAAACAGCAGGTTTTGCCCAATGACACCATCTGGATTCACCAGGGCCACTACCAGTCTGCACCCAAAGTCGGGGGCATGGGCTACCTCGTCAGACTCGCCGGGCGCGACGGCGCACCGGTGCAGGTGCGTGCCTGGCAGGGACAGCAGGTCACCATTGACGGCGGGCTGAACGTGCAGCCGCCCACCACACATCTTTGGATTTGGGACCTGGAAATTCTCGTCTCCGAGCCGCGTCCCTCGTCTGCGATTGCGCCCGACCCGACCTACGCGAACGTGAACCGTCCGTGGGGCGGGCTGAATGTGTCCAGCGGCAAGGCGTGTAAATTCATCAACCTCGTCATCCACGACAACACGCAAGGCGTGAGCTGGTGGGCCGCCTCCCAGGACAGCGAGATGCACGGCTGCCTCATCTATGACAACGGCTGGGCTGGCACCGACCGTGGCCACGGCCATGCGATCTACACGCAGAACAACGAGGGCCTCAAAACCATCTCCGACTGCATCTTCACGGGTGGTTATGGTTACACGCTGCACGCCTATGGCTCCAGCCGCGCCGACGTGAACAACTACCTGGTCGAGGGCAACATTGCCTACGATGCCCACACGTTCCTCCTCGGCGGCGGGCAGCCGAGCCACGGCATCCGGGTGCTAACCAACTGCTTCTGCGGCGTCCCCGTGCAACTGGGCTACAACGCGCCCACCAACGAGGATTGCGAAGTTCGGGGCAACCTCATCGTGGACTCCGGCCTCAGCATCAACCGATTCAAGCGTGTTGTCAGGGAGGACAACCTGATCCTCGCGAGGAACGATGCGCGGCCAGACGGGGCGAGGGTCTTTTTCCGCGTCAACAAATACGATTCACGCCGCGCCAACCTGGCCATCTTCAATTGGGAGCGACAATCGACCGTGGTGGTGGATGTGTCGCGTCTGCTCAAACCGGGCGATGGGTTCCGGCTGTTGAATCCACGGGATTTCTTCGGGCAACCCATACTCAGCGGCAGGGCAGCAGGCCCGTCAATCAAGGTGCCCATGGACGGGGAGTTCGCGGCTTTCGTGGTGATGAAGGAGTGACCTGCACCGCCCGCGATCTGATGGGCAGTGAGACCATCCGCCCCGAGTTGAGTAAACTCGGCGTTAAAGTCATCTCCGCCGATGGCGGTGTGGACCTGATCCTGGACCACTCGACCCCGGTCGTCTCCGAGAGGCGCTTGGCGGCGCGGCCCGTGGGGGCGCACAGGAGGCACCGGACTTTCTTGGCCCGGAGGATGAGCAGGATGGCGTTCACCAGGGTCGTCTTGCCGACGCCCGGCCCGCCCGTGAGGATGAGCGCCCGGCTGGCGGATTTGTCTGCCACGGCAGACACGTGCTGGCGAGGGCCGGAAGAAGCGCGGCCTCCGCCTGCGCCAGCGCCCCTGGCGGCAACTCACGCTCCAACTCGGGCGCATCATGCCGGAGACCGACGCCGCGATTGCCCAGTTGCCCGCCGCAGGCCGAGCGGCGTCCGTCTGTCTGCAATCGCCGACCCCTTCGCTGGCGGCTCCAGGTTGCGCTGGCGCACCCTTTCCGATTACTTCACGGCCCAGCACCGGATGTTCGAGGGCACCGGGCTTGCCGCCCTGCTCGAACCGCGCCGAATCCAGGCCCCGCCCGGCTACCACCTGACGAAATGCGTCAGCGCCGGATTGTTACCGCTGCTCGGCAACCGGGTCCTGAAGGAAGCTGCCGGGCTTCCGCAGGTTCCCACCGAGGTCGCCGCCCACGTTATCATCTACCAGGTCGTCCGGTATCGTGTGCCGCTCTATTTCATTGACGAGGGCTTCGTCCGGACCGTGGCGGCGACCGACCTGCCACACGACTTCACGCTGGAGGACTTGCACTGGCCAATGCCCGCGATGGTGGTCGCGTTCCCGGCGCAGTTCATGCAGGAATACCTGGGACGGGACGTGTGTTACGTTTACGCCGCCAACTGCGATGCCGGGGACTACGCGCTGCCCGCACTGCCGGGGTGCCCGACGATCACCGTGCCCATCCGCAGCAGCGACTCCATGTCCTCCTCGGAGATGCTGGCGTCGGTCAGCCCGTAAAGCAGTCCGCTCCCTTCGAGGTCGTTCCTATCCAGTCCTACACGACGCTCTCTGACGAGCAATTTGCCATACTCGCCGAAAGCCTGTTCGAGCAAGCCGTTGTCCAGGGGACAGGGAGCGTCACCGACAGGGCTTGGTTCGCGGAGGACGCCTCCGATTGCCCAAATCTGGCGCGGAAGATTACTGCCTCATCATCCGGCTGACGAACATCGAGGCCCATGGCAGCCCGCCCGTTGCCGAGCACATCAAACTGGACGACGAGCGCGAGGCCAGGACCAAGGAGAGGATTCAGCGGGTGGAGGAGGCTGTGGCGGCGTTCCGAACGATGCAGGTGGACGTGGCCAAGATGTCCGTGAAGTTGGACGACCTGGGCAGGGTTTTGGAGGAGCACGCGGCCCAGAACAGGAGCAAGAACCCATGAAAGCCACTCTCGCCTGGCTTTGGGCACGCAAGGTCTTCAAGGTATTGACTTGCGTGCTTCCATTCCGGCTGATTCTCTGTCGGCATCAAAGAAAAGCGGACCAAAAAGAATCGTCCAGAGCCTTTGCTTGGGTTTCCTGGGCCAAAGCCTCCAAAAGCCCCGAACTTCCCGATGAAGTTCCGGGAGTTTCTGCGCAGAATCCTCGGGGGGCGCCTCCACAGTGAACGGCTGCACCTTTATCGAAAGTATCTGGTCCACTCATTCGGAACACCGGAACACTTCACGGGCGATCCCTCCAAAGCCTCCGCAATTGAGGCGGCTGAAAGAAAAGCTGCTGCTCTGATTGAGAAGCAGAGCCGGGAGGGTATATCTAATCCGAACTGGTTTTTCCAGGTCATGATCGACGTTGCGCGGTGGAGGCAGTTGAATCGGGTTTATCAGCGCCAACAGGCGAACAAGAACCGATGGCTGAAAGAAAATCGAAAAAAACTCTTGATCGTCCTTCAAAAGCGCATGAGTGATATTTCGCACCGCTGAATCTACGGGTTCGCAAGACCAAGGGCCTGAAAAAGTGCGGGTTCGCATTCAGGAAAGTGAGGGTTCGCAAGAACAAAAGTGAGGGTTCGTAAGCGTATTGACCTGAATTTCAGTGATTTATGACCTGCTATAGTGCTCGCGGGTTCAAAGCCCATGGGACATCAGGCAATTCCGCCCAGTCCGCTGTTACCGCGAGAGCAGCACCTCCCGCAAGGCTTTGAAGACTGGGCTTTTTGTTTGCGAACGTGAGAAGAGAACGTGGGGGCCGGTGACGCCGAAACCGGTCGCCCAGAAAAGAAAACGGCTGACGCGGTGGGTCCATCAAGATCGCCGCGTCAGCCGAATGGCATCATCGGGGCCAGCCCGGTGGCGGCGCACGGCCTTACACCTAACGCGCCGAGGGTTCGACCCCCTCTGGCTCCAAATGCGGCTCAACAGTAGCGGTCTGGCTGGTAGAAGGCAAGACATTCCTGATCAATTTGGACTTGCCCTTTCCAGAACGGGGGATGGTGCTTTTAAGTCGCCGCGCCTCGGCTGGCGTGAACCGGGCTGCAAAGCCAGCTAACATCAAAAGCCCCGGCCTTTCGACCGGGGCTACTTGCGTCGCGACGCTCGACTCGATTCGATTCGACTGCGGCTTTTGGGCCGCAAAGATGACTTTACCAGAACGGAAGCCAGGTGCCATCAAAACTTATTAGAGGTTATCCGGGCTTTGTTCACAGCCGAACCGCCTGATTCGCGTCCAGGCCCGCCAGGGCCATCGGCATTGCGCACCGGTGCCAGGAATGACCACCCGTTCGAGCCTCAACCTGTTCAGACCCTTGGCAGTCGCGTCCGACACGAGGATGCAGTCATGCAGCCCCCATCGGTATGGGTCGAAATCCTGCCGCTCAACGTGCTGAGCGCATCCACCATCGGCGGTGGAGCCTGGAACAGCACCGCCAGGGCTTGGCCGTCGCTGCCGACCGGATGCCCTTCGTTGAAGTCGCCCATAATGACCAAGTTGGCCCTGGGGCCTCCGGGCAGATGCCGCATCGCCCACTGCCCGGCACTGGTTCCGCTGCTTCTCAACGCCGTCGTTGCCGATGGGCCTCCGCAGGTGGACTACGCAGATGTTGATAGCGGTCACCGCGTTGGTGAGCCGAACGACCAGGTGCTTCGACAACTCGCGCTCCAGGTCCGAGACACGCGACGGCCTGCCGTAAATGCCCCAGCCGCTGGACGTGTCCAGGATGGCCCCGACGTTCTGGCCGGTGGAGGTATCCTTGCCGCGAGCGAAAAGGGCCTGGTAGTTGTGGCCGTATCGCGCCGTCGCGGACTTGGCCAGCGGCTCGGGCCTGGGCGGAGGCGTTGACCTTTTGGTCCGCGCAGTCAAGGAGACGTTGAAACAGGAGAGCGGCTGGGGGCTGGGCTGGAGCCTTGAGCGTCCGCCCTCTCGCTGGCTGGCCTGACCGGAGGATTGGCAGCAGCAACGGAACCACTCTGGTCACAGCGTCCACCAACGGCTCACCCGAATTGTATTTTGAACTGCTGGGGGAACACCAGGCGCTCGACAACGCAGATGCCGACCGCCGCGCTTACCACCAAACTCGCCAAGGCGATGAGCAAGGTCAAGGCGGCTTGCTTGAAGCCCAACCTGTGCTTGTAAAACGAAATGAAGATTAAAATCAGAAGAAGGGCTTCCAACCCCATAAAGATGTGCTTGAAGGAATACAAGCTCCATCCGGCCAGCCGGGCAAGGTCTCTCTCATCGCTGGGGAGCAATCCGCAGGCATACGGAACCAGTCTCTCGATGGCAGCCTGGATCGCCACGGGATAAAACAACGACGGGTGCTTTCCCAGGTAGAGGAAAATCACCGCCGTTGCGGACACAACGATGGGTAGCGCCGGTCCTCCCAGCAAGCCCAGGAAAGGGGTCTCGCCACCGGAGAGAAGGTAGTCCCGCGCATACGACATCGATGCCGGATGGCCCGTAAGCCAATCGCAAATCACATGGCCCAGCTCATGCAGCGGAACCAGAAAGAAGCCGAAGACGAGAGACGTGAACGTGAGCTTCTTGAAGTCGATCTTTGCTGTGCTCTTATCACCGGTCATAAAAACGCGCAGTGCCTGATGGAGATGGCTTCCGCGCAGCAGTCGTCATTGACGCGGATGGCCCTGAAAAACACGGCGTATTCGGCCAAGCAGCCGCCCTTGAAACAAGTCTCGACGAAGCGCCCTTCGTAGCGAGCACGGTCATAGAGCATGTCGCACCAGCCGGGATGTTTCCAGGGGGACGTGCCGACATAAACGCCTTGCGCTGCCAAGGCGGCAGCCTGCCGGGCCAGTGCCTGTCGAGTGGGGTTCAAGGCTTGCGCCCTTCATCGACCTCGTAGTAGTCGAAGAAGGTGAGGATGTCCGTGCGGTGGGCCAGGCCGCTCGAAGCCTTGTAATGTTCCAGCTCCTGCGTCGAGCCGTCGTCCTCATCGCGCCAGCCGCGCTTGACCATGAATTTGTTCCAGACCAGGACCTGCTCGTCATTGGGGCGGGTTCCGTGCGTGAAGCACCAGGCCAGGATTTCGTCATCGGTCCCGCCGCTCAAGACCCGCTCCCGCAGCGCCGGATACTCGACGCCCAGGAACCGGCAGCACCGGCCATCGAAGCCAGAACCCAGGTTGGCATGATAATCCGAGCGCAACGTGCCAGCGCCGTGGAGCCGAATCTTGTCGAGCATTCGGGCGAAATACACGATGCCGCCAGTCCGGTCGTAGGCGCTGCGGGGAACGGAGCCTTGAGTCGTTGCTTGCATGGAGCGGATGAAACCGAACGTAAGCTGCTCGCGGTCCTGTGCAAGTCAAATCCTGTCGCCAGGACCAGCAAAAGCTCGCTTGCGCTCCATCCGACCACCACGCGGGCCAAAGAGATGGCACCCTGGTCGTTCCCGGCCTCGCCTGACCGGTGTTGCACTCCAGCGCCGGGCCTCTCAGTCCGTGCCCACGCCGGAAAAGCCCTCTCCACCCTGGTTCGCCAGCGCCGGTCAGCGCACTTCTGGTCGGTGATCACGTCTCGGCTCTGGCCTAGTGTAGTTAGGCGTATGGAACCGCACGAAATAGTCGAAATCCTGCTCCAGAGCGACGGGCCAGTGGACATCGAAGCCTTAATCGAGGTCAGCTTGCATCGGCCTCATCGCGGCACCAGGTGGGTCGCCGCTTTCCGCGACGAGACTGGAAGGCAGGTTTGGCGAACTACCGGCCTGCGGGACCGGGAAGCGGCACTGTCCCTTGCCCAGGAGTGGGAAACCGCTGCAAGGCGCAGGCGGGCCGCGCAACCTGCTCCGCCGCGCAAGCCGACGATCCGGGTCCGGCGCGGCAGCGCGGAACGCGAGCTGGGTCTTCTCAGTCAGAAGGAGGTCGCCACGATTATGCGAATTTCTGAACGCAGCGTCCGCGAAATTGAAAAACGGGCTTTTGCTAAACTGCGCCGTCACCCTGCTCTCAGGAGCATCTGGCGCGAATGGACGGCGGGCGAAATCAAAGAGGCGGACTCGGACGGTCCAGCAAACTGGGCGTTGAGCCGGGTCGAAATCGCCGCCGTTTACGCTTTGGCCTGGACGCCAGCGGAGCGCCAGGCGCTGAGGAAGCTGTTCGCGTTGACGCAGGGCACTGGCCCATAAAACTCGATTGGCTGGCCGGATTGAGCGCGTTCCAACGCCCCAGTCAAGCGGACGGCGCAGCCTGCACCAGTGCAGATTGCCGACTGCGACATCCAGACCGGCGACGATTGCATCGCCTTTTGCTTGATGAACTTCTCCTACTGCCAGTCCAGCGGAGGATGCTCGTCTCTCTGCCATCGGGGATTCACTTGGGCCAAGTTCGCCTTCAATGCGGGCGAGTAGATGTAATAAGGAGCCTGAGATGCGACGGGGAAGACCCACAGGGCAGTCTGGAAGCGCGGGCCTACTGCCAGGAACCTCCTTTGCGTGCTGTGCGTCACCGAATGATGCTGGCCCGAAGCGTCAATCAGTTCAAGTGCTTGGGGGGCGTCGCCCTTCCAGGTAAACACCAGCGCAAGGCAATTATAGCCAGGAGCAAAATTGCCCATTTCCATTTGCCAACCCACGCGGTAGGCAAAAATCTGGTTCGTGAACCCATAGCACCCCACAACGCGGAGCCGCCGATCCAAAACGCAGACCCCCTGTGGCTGGCGAGAGGGCAACACAATCAACACGAGGAGCGCCAGCAAGAGCGTAGCGAGCGTCAAGGCGATGCCGATACGTCGCGGCGTTTTCATGCGGCGTAGCGTATCCCGCGCCGGGCGGTCAGCCAAGCCCAACCGAAGCCACGGAAGCCGTAACATTATGAACCCACGCCAGGCGCTTGGACGAGGCGATCTCCAACTACGCTTACACGGACTACACCGGCGTCAACGACGAGGCAGGCATCGCCACGGACCAGCAGGTCACCGACCGGCTCTCGGCCCTGATGCTCAAGCTGCTGGTGATTCTGAACACGCGCCCGCAGTTGGTTGAGGCCGGGGACTGCGTCCGACCGCAGAAGATAAAGCACGGGCGCGTGAAGCACTGCGAGCTGTGGTTGCCCAACCTGATTGGCCGGGGTTATCACGCGATCCGGGACGACCGCGAGCCTGGCGGCGGCACCCACGCCAGCCCAAGGGTCCATTGGCGTCGGGGGCATGTGCGGAGCCAGCCGCACGGGCCGGAGTGGTCGTTGCGGAAGCCCCTGTGGATCGAGCCGGTGTTGGTGGGGCTTGCTGGAGGGGTGACCGCGAGTAGGGCCGTCAGACGAGCGCCTTCTGATAAACAGCAACCTGATTGCCGCTAATTCGGTTCAGGAATGTGACTGTCCGCGTGAATCCATGCTTTGTGAACAAACCTTCGCTCTCCCGATTTCCGATGCGAATCGTGCATTGGGCAATTCGTGCCCCGAGATGCACTGCCTTGGCGAGTGCCTCAGCAAGGAGCCACGAACCTGTGCCCCTACGCTTCACGGCGACTGAGAGATGATCGATCTCGCACTGATACCACTGAACCATTTTGACCTCTACCACACCGACAACACACGAGTCCTCGCCCAGGCGGTAGATGTAATTATCGGCGCTTTCCAACACCTTTGCGGCATCATATTCGACCGTGAGTTGGTTTTGTGCGTTAAGGAGCGCCACGATCTGTTGTGCATTGTCGTGAGTCATAGCGTGGCCTGGAGCCGCCAGGTTGTTCTGATTTCATCAAACGTTCCGCAGGTCAATGGACTCCGGCACAACTTGGCCCACCACCCTCGCACAAGCAAGGGCGGCGTAAACGCGACGGTGGGGTTGCGGGCGATCATCGTGCCGCCAACCAGGATGAGGGGTGCAGCCTGTCGCCAGGGTGACCGGTGGCTCTGCACCAATTCCGCTTCGCGCCTCGGACGTGCCAAACTGGCTGGCTTATGCGAACATCGACTGAACCGTCCCCGGATAATCCGAAGCCCAACTACCTCCTCGTCCATACACCCACCGAGCTTGACCTGCGCGAATTGTTTACGCTGGGCCTGACCACCAAGCGGGACGGCACCAAGATCGGCCACAAGGGCAGCGGCATGAAGTTCGCATTGGCGCTCATCCACCGGCTGGGCAGTCACCTGCTCGTGCGCGTCGGGCCGCATGACCTCAAGAGCGTGGCCGTGACCGAAATCATCCGGGGGCACGAGCACCGGATTATCCGGCTGGAGGGCACCGCCGCTGGCCAGCCCAGCCGGATCGAGACGCACATCACCGACCAGGCCGGGGCCGACACCTGGACTGAACCCTGGTTCGCCCTGCGCGAGTTGGTGCAGAACGCGCTGGATGAGGGCGGGGGCTGGAAGGTGGTCGAGGACGACGGCCATCACCCGGACGGCGGCACCCAAATGCTGCTGGCCCTGACGCCGCCGCTGCTCGACGCGTGGACCGAGCGCCACAAATGGCTTCACCCGAGGCACCCGGAGATCATCTATGATGCGGACGGGTGCGCGGGCCTGTATTACCACGGGTTCAACGTCTATCCCGGCGAAGGCTGGCGCTGGGCCTACGACGTGACGGGCTTAATCCAGCGCGACAACCCTTCCGAGGACCGCCAACTCCGCAGCCTAAACGTGGATGACCTGTTCAAGAAGATCGTGAGGACCTGCCCGGACCTGCCCTCCGAGTTTTACACGAGCATCGTGAACACCGGCGAGCACGAGAATCTTCCGGCAGACGTGGCCAATCTCCAGCACGGGGTCTATTGCCTCATCGACCACAGCAACCGCAACCCAGGCGGATTCAAGATGGCGAAGCTGGAGGCCGTCCTGGAGGAGAAATACGGCCCCAGGATCGCCTTCACGACCGAGACCAACCCCGACTCGCCCAAGCACTACTTTGCCCGCGCTGCCGGTTATGCGGTCGCGCCGGTCCCTTACTACACCAAGAGCATTCTCCTGTATTCGGAGCGCCTGGTGGAGGCCGAGGGCGTATTGCCCGCCGTCGCCGCCCGCCTGGCCCCGGTGCGCGAAATCGCAACCGAGTCCGCCGAGCGCCTGAAGCTGGCCCTGCGCATCACGCGCAAGTTGAAGCCGCCCGGCTGCAAGGTGCGCGTCTCCAAGCCCAAGCTGGCCAACGACCGGATGGAGGCCGGTGCCTTCGCGGTGCGGGAGAAGAACGAGGTCCTGCTCCTGGAGGATTTCGTCAGCACGGCCAGCACGGAGCAGATTGCCGAGGCGCTGGTGGAGGAATATGTCCACCTGTCCAGCGGGGAGGCGGACGGCTCGATCTCATTCGAGAAAGCCCTGGTCAAGTCCATCGTCCGGCTGATTTACCCCCGCCGCGTTACGGTCGAGTCGTTTTAGACAACCGGTGAGGGCGAAGAAAAGGAATGGGCCGACCCTGTGGCCGGTTTGCCGCATCACTTGCAGTGCTGGCCTGGCAGCCCATGCTCCAACCATGCGGAAGCAGCCTTACATCCCGGTCGGCTCGACGCCAAGGCGTTCACAACAGCGGCCCCAACGCGCTGGTGTTCAACCAGACCGTGGAATAGTCCGCCAAGGATCGCTAATTAAATGTGTGAACGCTCATGAGCTGATAGAACTCCTGCTCGAACAGGATGAGATTCGCGTATCCGTAATCGAGGAACCCGAGAACCGATTCACCGCGCTGGCGAATGTCAATGGGCACGAAACGGGCCGGGCGTCGGGCTATGTGCGAAACGGGGCATGTGAGGTCTTCGGGATCGAAGTGACTGGCAACGCCGTGGAATCGGCTCCGCTTTGCTCAGGCGCATCGCGGAATGGGCGCGAGGCCATGGCGCACGCACCATCGGCGCGGCGCTCATCACCGCTCAGGGCAAAGAGTTGTTCGACCGGACCTTTGGCAGGCCGATCAGGTTGGCGCGGATTGAAGACTGGGAAAGTTGCGCAGGCTTTCAACCCGTGGAAGCAGACTACCGCCTTTGAGCCGGAGCAAGGCGCGGCCTCTGCCATCCTGGCCCGGCCAGGACGCTGAATGGCGCGGGTGTGCCCCCGTCCCCGCCCGGATGTTGTCGAGGAAAATTTGCACCAATTCCGGTCGAGACCGGTGCGCGTGTAACCTGGCCGGATGACCAGAATCTTGGGTGTATCAGCGACCGGCACGGTGCTCGCCCAGTCGTATCAGGCCATCGTTGCGGCGGACGCCGACAAAGGCCAGGGCGTATGACACCGGAACAACGCGCACTGGCGGATGCCGTGGCGGGGGAACTGAAACTCACGGCGGCCACGGGTTTCGAGGACCATTGGGCGCGGGTTTTCGATCTGCCCGATGGCGGCAGGTTGTTTTTCCAGGCGGCGCGGGATAAAGGCCAGTTGCGCATCTCTGCCAGCGTGGCCGAAGTCCTCCGTGAGCACCGGCCATACTACCGGGACGGGCAAGCACCCAAGACCAGCATCAACGTATCCAATTCCAAAGACGCGAAGCGCATCGCGGCGGATGTCCGGCGCAGGCTGCTCCCGGAATACGAGAGGGAGGCCGCTGCCTGCGCTGCCAGAAAGGCCCAATGGGACGACACCAACGCCAAGCGCGTCATGGCCCTCACCCAGGTCGCCGCGCCCTTCGGTGAGCGCGTCTTGTGCGACGAGCGGACTGGCGAACCGCGCCCGCTCTCCATTGAGCGCGAGGGCAAGTTCAGGCTGACCGCCAAGCCCCTCTGTGAATCGCTCAAACTCGAAATCGAGGTCAGCCCGGACCTTGCGGGGAAGATCGCTAAGCTGCTGGCCGCTCTTTGATTATGCGCGTTGACCTCTTGAAAGAAATCCTGGCCATTCCGACATGCTCCGGGCGGGAAGACCGGATGGTGAGATTCCTGGTGAACCATTTGGCCCGGCACGGTGCGGCTCTGCGCAGCACCCGCATCGTGGAGGACTGCAACAACAACGTCTTCATCCG
This sequence comes from uncultured bacterium, assembly GCA_963749495.1. GTDB lineage: Bacteria > Verrucomicrobiota > Verrucomicrobiia > Limisphaerales > UBA8199 > CAVQND01. The sequence goes on along the minus strand of CAVVMW010000024.1, from coordinate 250,405 downwards.
CAAGGGGCACGCGCCCTACCTGCCGTGCGTCGCAGCCCACCTGGACACGGTCCATCCTCTCCGGCCAGTCAAGATCGTCGAGCAGGACGGTGTTCTTCTTGGCGTGGACGAGCACGGCCAGCGGGCTGGGATCGGCGCGGATGATAAGGCGGGCGTCTTCATCTGTCTGGAACTACTGGAGCGGTTCGACAACATTGACGCCGCGCTATTCGCGGCTGAGGAAGTCGGGTGCCATGGGGCCTACCACGCGCCCGCCGAATGGTTCCGCGATGTAGGCTACGTCATCGAATTCGACAGTCCTGGCGGTGCGTCATCATACACGTGCGGCGGCATCCAGCTCTTTGCCGATCATGGTGAGTTCATCCGCGAGGCCGCGCCGATCCTGGCCAGCCATGGGTTGAACCGCTGGCACCGGCATACCGCCACGGACGTAGTGGCGCTCAGGCGGCGTTTCGGCGTTTCATGCCTGAACCTCCCTTGCGGCTACTATAACGCACACAGCCCACGCGAATACGTCGTGCTCGATGAGGTTGAGGCAGCCCTGGCGGCAGGGGGTGACCTCGTTCGGGCGCTGGGCTGTCGCCGGTATCCGTTCGATGCCAATGAGGCTGAATCCGGTTTGCCACTGGCGGAGGTCACTGGCTTCCAGTTCGCATAAATCCAGGACGCGTATGGACAACATCCGACCTCTTACGGCGGCACCAAGCCCTGAGCGCGAGCCGCTACCCCATCCCCGGATGATCTGGTCCACACTGGCCCAATTCCTGGGCGGCGTTTATGACCGCCACTTGGCCCAGGACGAGGCGAGGCGGGCGCTGTTCGAGCCGCGCAGGGTCATGACCCCCGAAGGCTTCCATTCCACGAAATGCGCCGCCGCTGGGCTTTATGTGCTCCTCACGCAGGCCAGGCTCGCGGCGGCAGATGGCGAGGTCCTGCCGACCGAGGTCACAGGTTCCACTTTCGCTTACCGGGTGCTGGAGCACCATGTCCCTGTTTACTTCGTGGATGAGGAATTTGCGCGTGCGGTCGCCGCCACTCAACTGCCCGACGACTTCACGTTCGGCGACCTCCACTGGCCGCAAGAGGGCATGGTCATCGGCTGGCCGTCCCGGTTCATGCGCGAATACACGGACCGCGAGCTTTGTTACGTGTATGCGGCCAACTGCCCAGCGGGCGCTTATCGGCCCAGGGGCTTGCCAGGGATGCCGGTCATCGAAGTGCCGGAGGGCCGCAGCAAGATCGGATGGTTTTACCACGCCTGGAGCGGCGGGAGGCCGGAGTGCTTCGTTTCAGCCTACCTGACGAAGGACAAGCTGGCTCAGGCGCTCTTCGATTACGCCTACACCGATTTCATGGGCGAGCAGCCTGGCAAGGTCAACGCTGACAAGGAACTCACCGAGCGCGTCTCGGCTTTGATGCTCAAGCTCCTGGTGGTGTTGAACGTGCAGCCGTCCCTGATCAGTCGTGGCACCGAAGGACGGGCTGAGCGGGTCAAGCCCGGCAAGGTCGTAAAGCGGGAACTCTGGAGCGCCAATTTCATCGGGCGAGGCTACCGGATGGCGCGGGAGCGCACCGGAACTCACGCCTCGCCGCGCCTCCACATCCGCAGAGGCCACGTGACCTGGCAGGTGACTGGGCCGCGCACGGCTGACGGGTTCATTCCTGCCAGTGTGCTCCCCCGGACCGACAACGGCGGTATTGACTGGGAGCAGGTTGCCCCGGATGTCCGCGAGAGATTCCTGCGCTGCCATAAGCGCCTCTGGCTTGAGCCGGTTCTGATCGGCGGAAAAGAGTAAGCGCGAGATGAGCATCGATTTCAGCCCTGACAACGTAAAAGAATGGCTGGAGCACTGCCCGGAACCGGCAGCGGGCAATCCCGAGTTGGCGGGCTTTCAGATCGGCGGCTGGAGATACTGCGCACGCTGCACCGGCAGGCTCGTGGCCCGTGGCATTCTTCTGCCGAGGGCGGCGGTGCCCATCTGGAGGGACTCGCCGACGAAGGGCCTGTGCGACGCTTGCAGCAAGAGGCTTGGCGGAAACTGAGCACCGAGGCACCATGAAATTGACGTTCAAAGCACTCGCTTCCTCTCAGCCGCCGAGGGACAAACTCCTCGAACAAATCATGAGGCGGTGCGGGGCGTATTACCATTCTGGCCGCTTTCATTTCCATGAACTGTGGCGAGACCGCCTGCGCGAGATCGGTTTCTACGTGATCTCGATTGAACGATTGCCGCACCACCCGGTTTGGGAGATTCGACTTCGCGGCAGCCTAGCCGTGCAGACTTATTTGCTCGTGACCAAGCCGGTTCCAAAAGCCCATGCCTCCGCTCCCGATCTCCTTGTTCCACAGCTCAAGTCCGAGATCCGACAGATCGCCAAGGACCTCGGAAAGCCAATCAAGAGCGATTGTGTCGGCGTGACCCGCAGCGGGGCCTACTTCCGGCTCTCGTTCCTCTGGCCTCTGGGCAAACCGGGGTTGTTGCTCAAGCAGGAGAAAAGGACCGAGCCGTTCTCATTTTTGATCCGGCCCTGGCTGCGCCGGAGCCGTAATTGAATTGATCTCCTCCCGCGTGGGCCTGGCGACTCGGAGACGATTAGAACGAATCGAACGCCTGCTTTCTCTTGGGCCTGCCGAGGAAAGCGTCGTAGGTAGTCGCCCCGGCCTTGGCCAGCGCCTCATACCGGTGATTGCCGTCCTGCATTGTCCAACCCCACGCGTCATGATACAGGAGGACTACGGGCGGCGGTTTGATCCCTCTGGCCAGCATGTTGGCGTATTTCCTGACGCCCCGCTGGTAGTGCGCCCGCCGAAAACCCTGCCGGGCCGATTCCACATGCTCGGCGGGGAGTCTCAACGTGAACGGTCCGGCCCACCGGTAGTCGTCCGGGCGGAACGGCAGGGCAAATGGGGTGCCTTCTTTATGGAAGGCCGAGAACTGGACTCCCGCGACGCGCCAATCGCGCCAGCCGGAACGGGGCACGCTCGCTTCGGCTTCCCATTCGTCCTTGTATATTTGGGTTTCAGCCAAGTGGTCCACACGTTGCGCTCCCGTCATAGCCGCTGGACGTGTCTGTTTGTCGTCCAGTAAGAACTGAATTATCCGTTCCGCACAGGTCATGCCGTAATTACTTCTGCGGATCTCCGCCAACTCTACCCGCGATTCAGGGGATGGCCCCCTTCGAGCCAGATCCGGTCGTTTCACGGGTGCTGTTGAGCGCCTCCGTCCGAAACGGGAGGTCAGACTTGGCGTCCTGGACCCAGAGGTCCTGGGCGGTCAGCCTGGGCCTACTTGCTCAGGTCCCTGTAATACAACTCCTTGGCCTCGACCTTCATGCCGGGGTTGTGCCCCTGGATCGCAAAGTGGCCGCTCTTGTATTCGGCATCGTCATACGTCATCACCAGTTTGTCGTTGATCCAGAACTGGATGTGGGTGCCCACAGCCCGGATGCGATAGCTGAACCATTCGCCGTCCCTGGTGAGCAGTTCCGTCGCCTTCCCGGTCGGCGTGCCCGGCTTCCAGAGCCAGCCGGTGTAGCCGTCGCCGTGATTGCAAATCTGGGCCTCGTAACCCCGAGGAAAGGCGTTCGGGTTGTCCGCTGGCGGGTTGGCGCGAAAATAGAACCCGCTGTTGGGGATCGCCCCCTGGCTGGTGACGCGGAACATGCCCTTGGCCTCGAAATCGGAGCAAGCGGCGTCCGTGTAGATGTGGCCCATGCCGCCAACGCCCACCAGGACACCATCCTGAACCGACCACGTTGCCTTGCCGTGAGCGGTCCAGCCGGTGAGGTCCTTGCCGTTGAACAACGAAATCCACTTCGATTTTACTTCGGCGCTGGACGCGCTGAGGACCAAGGCCGCGCACAGGGCGACCTCCAGTTGCGCCAGCACCTTCGGACTCACCGGCAGTTCAAACGGGCTGGACGGGTCCTGGACGCCGCTGTAGCCCACGCTCTCGACGTAGCCCACAAATTCTCTCAGGATGGCTTTGACGGTCAGGGTCATGGCCGATGGTGTGGATGAACGCACTGCCGGAACAGGCTAAAATGTAAACTCCTTCCAGTCAAAGAAACTCGACAATTCCTCACCTCACCCGGTGATCGGCGACGGCCAGAAAGACCACGGCGGTCGCCCTCGCTGCGGGCCATTGCCCTGTTCGGCCCTCGCTCTGGCGCAGCGCACGAAGGTCGTCATGCGCAATCTCATCGCCCTTGCCCTGAGTGGTCAGTTCGGGCATCAGAACCCCGCCCACCTGATGGCGTTGATCGCGCTCTCCATTGAGCTTCCGGCTGCCCGCAGGCGGGCTGGACAGCCGATCTCCGTGACTCCTTTTCTGCTTGGGCGAGTGTGCGCTCGGCCCGCCACACGCGGCGCACGATCCAGTGGGTGGTGCGAAAGACGGCGCGGATCAGCCACAGCGCCAGGTAAAGGGCGAGGACCAGGCCGACCGCGAAACCCAGCCCGAGCAGCACCGGCATCCAGTCGCCTGGGGACTCGAAGAACGTGCCGAGCAGCGTGGCAATGATGAGGATGACGACGGCCCACACGATTTGGCTGATTCCGATGTCGCCGTCCCAGTCAGGCCGTGGGTTGGTTAGGTTCAGCTCAACTGTAGATTCCGGGTCTTGGTAGTGGCACCCGAGGCACTCGCCCGATGGGTCCTCCGGCATTCCGCACTTAGGGCACAGGAATCTCATACTACGCTCCCATTTTGCGCCAGACCGCGCCGGTCTGGCCGGTGCCCTATTGTCCGACCTGCTCGACCAGCCAGGCGGCGGTCAAGGCCGAGGTCGACGGGACCGCTTGTCCTCACGGCTCTTGGTCTCCGTCGCCATAAGGCGGGTCAGCGACGATCATGTTTACCGCAGGCGGTGCGGTCGCTTGTTGCGCACCCTCCGCTACCGGCGATGCATCATCTTGCGCAGGTGATTTGGGTGCCGGTTCTGGTTCAAATGGCGGCGCTGGTTCCGGTGGTGTTGCGACCAGAGCACAACCACAATGCGGGCAGACCAGGGCCTGGGAGGGCATCTCCCGCCCGCATCTGGAGCATTTGATTAACGCCATAGACCGGCCTCCGATTGTGGATTCATTCGCCAGGGGGCTACCGGTAGGAGGCGTGGGAGATCAGCCGGGCAACACGAATCCCCAGCGGCTGAATGAAATAAAGCCAAGCGTGGTCGCCGCGCAGCCCAAGATGGAGCAGGTGAATCTTCTCGTGCCGCTCCTTGAGTTCCAGGATTGCATAATGCGCCCAGAACCTGGAGTCGGGTGGTCGCATGGATTGAGGATCTGCATTGGCCTGGGGTCGCCAGACCAGCAGGTTCTCCTGCTGGGTCGGGAAGCAAAGTTCGTCCTGTTCTATGAGGTCGTTTTCTATCCCCACGCTCGCTCCGCAGTTGAACTTCACACCGTTGAAGGCAACGTCGTGGAGCGCAACATCGTTGATTGCATGACCATTCTCGTCACGGGACCTACCGGCGTATTTGTTGATGCACGCTCTCACCGCCTCCTTGCTGTCGTGTGGCTCGCAGAAGATGAGCGCGTTGCAGTCGCCAAGGTAAGGCAGGCAGGAAACAAAATCGGTATAATGAGCGCCGAGGGGAGAGATGTCGGCTCCGGGAAAAAGGCACACTCGCTTCCGGCGCAGGGTTTCGATCCAGCCGATGGTGCGGACCTCCCGGACTTCCTGGGGTTCGGGAGGATCAAGGTCGTTCATGTCAACGTTGTCGTCGTTCATATTTGGCCCTTTCTTAGTTCACCTGACCCATTGCTTTCCTGGTTCGTGGTCTCGATCATGGAATCACGGCCCTGTAAAAACGCCGGTCGAAGTTGGTCGCGGCGTCGAGCACGCGGAGTGAACCGCCACTGGGGCAATTCGTCAGCTCAATCCAAGCCGCCAAGTTCGTCGATCCCTGAATCTGATAGGCATTGGTGGTGTCGAGAATTGTGCTCAGAAGGTAGCCAGCACCGTGTTCGCTCAGAGGGGCGGCGATCACAGGGACGGACACAAACTCCACCGCGCCGATGTCGAAGTTGCTGCCTTGCGGGCGCAGCACGCCGCGCTGATCGGTAGCGGGTGCGCCGACGCTGGTGCCGCCGCCGATGGCCAAGCTGCCCTGGAGCAAAGCGCAGGTGAGCGTGGGACCGCCATTGTCCTGCAACGGGCCGAGGTCGGCGGGAACGTCTTGGTAATCGTTGATGCTCAGGCCGGTTGCACCCTGGCTATTGCCGATCAGATCATATCCGCTCGACACGAAGGCCCCGGAAAGGTCCGTGTTGGTGGACGGCGTGCTGTTGTTGGCGATGATCGTGTTCAGCAGGAAAACCGTTGCCCCGTAGTTGTAAATGCCCCCAGCTACACCTGTTCCATTCAATCCTTGCTGAATCCCGCTTGCCCAACCTCCAAGGACACCCCCGTTGCCTCCCGACGCGTCGTTCTGGCAAATGGTCGAGCTGACGATGGCGACTGAGCCGCTCCGGCAGAAGATGCCGCCGCCGAGGCCGCTTCCACCTTCCCCCCCATAGCCCATTGTAGCCGCGCCGATAAGGCTATTGGTCGCCCTCCCTCCGTATCCACCATAACCAGCTCCGAAACCTCCGGCTCCACCGGCCTTTCCGTAGGGATAAAGGGACGGCAACGGCGCACCACCCGCATCGTATTCGGCTCCAGCTCCGCCCCCTCCCCCACCAGCGCCAAAAGCCCCTCCGCCGCCCGGCGTGGCGTAATACTCGTTAGGCAAAATCGTTGATGCGCCGCTACCGCCGCTTCCTCCGCCTCCGCCGCCGCTTCCACCGTTCCCGCCCATCCATGCTGAGAGCCAGGAGATATTGATGGCTCCCCCGTTTCCTCCTTGACCGCCTTGGCTTGCGTTCTCGCTGATCGTGCAGTTGGTCAACATTAGCGACCCGCTATCCACGTAGATCGCGCCCCCGAACGCCCCCGAACCACCGCCGCCCCCGCCCCCGCCGCAGTTCTCTCCGGCATCCCCGCCAACGGTGCCCGATACTCCCTGCGCTCGGTTGTGACTCCAAGTCGAGGATGACGCCGTGAACTGTCCGCTGTTGAACACCGCCCCGCCATATCCCTCCATCGTGGTGTTCTCAGAAAGCCTGCTCCGCTCAATTCGGGCTTGCCCGGTGTTGTAGATCGCGCCGCCGCTGCCCGCCTGATTGCCCAGGAGTTGGGAATCAGAAACGGTCATGCTGCCTGAACTGGAGATCGCTCCGCCGCTGCCCGCCTGGTTGGTCAGCAGTTGAGAATCCGCAACGGCCATGCCGCCTGAGTTGTAGATCGCCCCACCTGCGGCGGCTTGATTGCCCGAGAAAGTCGAAGCCGCAATCGTCATCGTCCCGCCGTTGCCGATGGCCCCGCCCGGGCCGTTTGGCGCTTGGCAGTTGGTGAAAAGGCAACCGCTCACGAGAAGGGTTCCAGCGTTATTGACCGCCGCCCCGCTGCCGCTGGTGATGCCGTTGGCGATGGTGAGTTGGTTGAGGATGTTTGTGGTCCCCGCCGCGAAGGTGAAAACCGGGGTGGTCCCGCCGCCGCTGATGACCACCGGGCTGCCAACACGCCCGTTGATCGTCAGGCTGTTGGTGATCGTGACGAGCGGCGCGACCAGGGTGATGGTCCCGCTGACGGCAAATTCAATCGTCTGGTTCCCCGGCGTCGCGTTGGCCTGGCTAATGACCACGGGCAGGGAACCGGGGCCGGTGTTGTTTAGCCGGGTGACGGTGAAGGTGTCGGCCCGAAGGGGGCTGACGGCCAGGACGGTGAGCAGCAGGGCATGGTGGAGGGGAAAGTGGTTTTTCATGGTTCGTGTTTTTCATGGCGAGGCCAACGAACCACGGCCAAAACGAAAGGGGCGCGAACCCAACGCACCCCCCATCAGAGGCACCGAGAAGCGCCCGTGCGGAAGGACACGCCAAGCCGCGCCCGATTGGGCGCGTGCTCAAGCGGCTTGGCCTCCGCACTGAAAATTCTCGGTTTTCTGATGAGGCCGTAGCCGAAGCTACGCTAAAATGTAAACGTTGCTGCTACTTCATCATGGTTGCTTACTGCTGGTCAGAATCGTAAACGAAATCTCGTTCGCCAGCGAGCCTTTTTCAGGGACGCCCCAATCGGTGTATCGGCGGGCTGGGACCGCCACTTGAGCTGGCGGTTTCATCGAGAGGATGGGGACCAAGGGCAAGCCAGGTGGAAACCACGCATGGCGACGCCCTATACCCGGCCCCGGTCGGGTCCGTGGACCATCTCGCTGCGGAATAGGCGCGTAGGGCGGAGTTGCCGGACAAGGCTCGATCCCGGACGGGGTTGGCGGCTCTTTGCTGGAGGCCCCTCGGGTTTCCGGGTGCCCCAAGGCTCGGCCACGGCGCTCCCGGCGCGTCCTCTGAGCGACCAACTTGGCGAAAATGCGATTGGCCAAGACAGGAGACTGAGCAGGCTTTGGCGTGCCCTTCTTCAGAATGGTGTTCCGGGACTGCCAGCCCGTCCGCTGATTCCTAGCAATTCCTAACACGTTTCAAATGGGCAATATCCCTAACGCGCTGAACGACTTGACGGCAGCCGTCAAGGGTAATAGTGTAAATACCAATGACTTGCGCTGGCCAAAAGTGCGAAAACGCGAAGAAATAAGCGAATGAAGGCACCCCGTTGGTGCGCCTTTCTCTTGGTGCGTTGGCCATTGGAGGCGCAGCGCAATGCTCCGAGTTCCCGCCAAAAGAAGGGCCGCCCAGGCCGGCATCTGACTCCGGCGTTGGGCGGCGAGCCAGCCCCGCCTGGCGCTCACGCGGCGGCGGGCAGGTCCGAGGCAATGCAGTTCACTTGGCGGCTTGCGGCTTCTCAATCTTGGCTTCCCAGTCGCGCTCGCGCCCGGCCTTGCCGTCGGTTTCGGTGACAACCTTGCCCTTGATCGTATCGCCGGAGATCTTGCCCGTGTACTTGGTCACCCGCTCGACGCCGGCGCGCGTGAGGCTTACGGAAAAGGTGATCTCGTCGCCCTTCATCTTGGCGTCCTTGATCTCGGTCTCGGCCGTCTGGTCGCCGCGCGCGGGGGTGATCAGCTTGGCCGTGATTTTGCTGCCCTCGACTTTGATCTTGAGCGTCGCCTTGCGCTCGGCCCCGCCCTGGCGGCCGGGGACGGTCCAAATCCAGGTGCCGGTGGGGTCAACCTTCTTTTTCTTCGGCGGCGTTGACGGCCACGGCGCCCACGAGCATCAGGGCGCAAAGGCCGGTGTGGAGCAAAGGAATCATGGAGTGTTGTCTGCGTTGCATAGGTGATCTTACTTTGTTGTTACTGGTTGAGCTTTATTAGGCGCTTTCTGCCAGGACGCGCCAGCATCGGCAAGCCCCAGCAGAGCCCGTAGAGCAAGACGAACACCAGGCGGCATAAGTTACAGGCGGTCCGCACTGGCCCGTAGCGCAGACTTCCAAGTCTGCTGTACCGCGGGTTTCCTAACCCGCAGGCGCCGCGATTTCCGGCGCCCTGCCGACTGGAAGTCGGCGATACAGCAGGTTTGGAAACCTGCGCTACAAACGGCTGTGCCCCGCCAAATGGGGGCGGTGTCGGATGCGCCCGCCGTGCCCCGCTCAAAAAAAGCGGTTGGCTTTGGCGAGAGGAATTGTGTTGAATAGGGCTAAGGCCGGCCCGCAATTCGGCCGATGTACTTGCAGTATCGCCAGATTATGAAAGTGCCGCCTTCCCACGTCCTGCTGGTCGAGGATGACCCGCGCATGTCGGAGCTGCTGGGCGCGCTGTTGCAGGAGGACCAGATCACGCTTTGGAGCGCGGGCAACGCCCCGGCGGCTCTCCAGCGCATCGGCGAATCGGCGGTGGACTTGATTCTGCTGGACCTGGGGTTGCCGGGGATGAACGGCTTCGAGTTGCTGCGGCAGCTCAAGGCGGCGCCGTCAACCGAGTCCATCCCGGTGATTGTGCTGACGGCCTGGAACAGCACCAGCGACAAGCTGCGGGGTTTCGAGTTGGGGGCGGTCGATTACCTGACCAAGCCGTTCGAGTCGGCGGAGCTGCGGGCGCGGCTGTGCGCCGCCCTGCGCGCCAAGCACCTGCAGGATGAACTGACGCAGACCAACCGGGACCTGCTCTCGGCCCGCGTGGCGGCCGAGGCCGCCGCCCGCGCAAAGGCGGAGTTCCTGGCCAACATGAGCCACGAAATCCGCACCCCCATGAACGGGATCATCGCCATGGCCGGCCTGCTCCTGGAGACGCCCCTGGCCCCGGAGCAGCAAGGCTGCGTGGAGACCATCTACTCCAGCGGCGAGTCGTTGCTGACCATCATCAACGACATCCTGGATTTTTCGAAGATCGAATCGGGCAAACTCGACCTCGAGAACCACCCGTTCGACCTGCGCGGCTGCGTCGAGGACGCCCTGGATCTGCTGGCGTCCAAGGCGGCTGAGAAGGACCTGGATTTGGCCTACCGGATGGAGGACGGGGCGCCGGTTGAGGTGGTGGGGGACGTGACGCGATTGCGCCAGGTGCTGGTGAACCTGGTGAGCAACGGGGTGAAGTTCACGGCCGGCGGCGAAGTGGTCGTGCAGGTCAGGACCCTCTCGCCGCCCGAGCCGGAGGGCGATGACGCGGGTTTCTGGCTCTTGCACTTCTCGGTGCGGGACACCGGGATCGGGATTGCGGCGGAGCGGATGTCGCGCCTCTTCCAATCGTTCAACCAGGCGGATGCCTCGACGACGCGCCAGTATGGCGGCACGGGCCTTGGCCTGGCCATCAGCAAGCGGCTGGTCGAGCTGATGGGCGGCAAGATGTGGGTCGAGAGCGTCCCGCAGACGGGCTCGACCTTTCATTTCACGCTGCCGCTGTGCGCGGTGGCCCAAACCTCGCGCCCTGCCTTCGAGGAGCCGCAGCCGCAACTGGCCAAACTGCGGCTGTTGATCGTCGACGACAACCCGACCCACTGCCGCATCCTGAGCCTGCAGACGGCCAAATGGGGCATGGTTCCCAGCCAGACCCAGAGCGCGGCGCAGGCCCTCGAGTGGCTGCGGGCCGGCCAGACCTTCGACCTGGCCATCCTCGACATGCAGATGCCTTCGATGGACGGCGTCATGCTCGCCGGCGAGATCCGCAAGCTGCCCGCGGCCGCCGCGCTCCCGCTGGTCCTGCTCACCTCGATGCGCGTCCGCGCTGACCGCCCGGATCTCGCCCGCGTTGCCTTTGCCGGTTGCATCACCAAGCCGATCAAACCGGCCCAGCTCTGCGAGGTGCTGCTCCGCGCCGTCTCGGGCTCCAAACCCTGCGCCTGCCAGGCCCCCGCCGCCGCCAAACTCGACCCCACTCTGGCCGCGCGCCTGCCCTTGCGCATCCTGCTGTGCGATGACAACATCATCAACCAGAAGGTCGCCTTGCGCCTGCTCCTGCAGATGGGCTACCGCGCCGGCCTCGCCGCCAACGGGCTGGAGGCCCTCGCCGCCCTGGAGCGCCAGCCTTACGACCTGATTTTCATGGACGTGATGATGCCCGAGATGAGCGGCCTGGAGGCCACGCGCCTCATCCGCGAGCGCCAGCGCCAGCCAGAGCGGTTTCCCAATTACAAGTCCCCTATCCTCATCGTGGCCATGACCGCCAGCGCCATGCGCGGCGACCGCGAGAAATGCCTGGCGGCCGGCATGGACGATTACATCGCCAAACCGGTCCGGCTCGAGGACGTGCAGGCCATCGTCGAGCGTTGGGGCGCCGCGGCCGTGCGCGCCGATTCGCCCCCGCCGCCTCCCGCCGCCGGCCCGCCGCCGGCGCAGGCCCCAGGCCAACCCCAACCTCCGGCGGCACAGGCCCCGCCGCCTCCCGCCGAGGCGCCCGTCGACATGGACCGTCTGCTCAGCATCACCGACGGCACGCCCGAGGGCCTGCGCGAGTTGATCTGCCTTTACCTGAACCAAAGCGACGCGCAACTCTCCGAACTCGATGCCGCCGTCCAGGCCGCCAAACCCGCCGAGGTCCGGCGCCTGGCCCACAGTTGCGCCGGGGCCAGCTCCACCTGCGGCATGCGCCGCCTCGGACCGCTCCTGCGCCAACTCGAACACCAGGCCGCCCAAGGCAAGCTCGAAGGCGCCGCCGCGCTGGCCCGCGACCTCCATGCCGAATTCCAGTGTACCCGCCATTTCCTGGAGGCCTGCCTCGCCGCCCAATCCGGCTCGACACCCAAGCCGCAGAAGTAAGTGCAAAGCGGAGGTGCCAGAGTTTCACGTTTCGGCCGCATGACGAAGTTCTCCAAACCCTGTGATTTGCCAGGATTTCGGGAGCTTTCATATTTGAGGCCCCTATATGCACCGCCTGGTCCTCTCCATGATGCCGGATGTGGGGTTGGCACGCTGGCGTTCAGGCCGAAGGCCTGATTCATACCAGCCCAGGGCAAGGCCCGCCGGAGCGCAGCGCAGGCGGGCCAGCCCCCTGGGTCCACCGCACATTCTCTGTCGCAGGCCAACGGCCTGCCTCATCAGCGGCACAGGGCAGGACCCAGGATGAATCGCGCTTTCAGCGCTCAGATGATTCTTGGCGGCTGTTCCCAGGGGCGTTGCCCTGGGCTGGTATGCGCGGCGCCTTTGGCGTCCCGAGCACGCACCGCCGGTTCCATCGCGCAGCCGAAGAATTCTGTCGCGCGCTCTCACCCTTCACGTTTCACCTGCGAGCAACCCGCAGTCTGCGCCCGATTTGGAGGCGGTAGCGGCGGGCGGCGCTGGCGCCGTTGAGGGCGATTTCAAGGAGGCCGCTGGAGCCGGGCACCGCCACCGGGCGGCCGGGCGGCACCGCCTGGTAGTGGTCCGCCACAGGGCAGAGCCGTTTGCGCCCCAGCCAGACCTCCACCGGCCCTTGGCCCAGGCCCCGCAGCATGGCCAGGTCGAGGTTCGTGATCGCGTTGCCAAAGCGGTCGATATAGACCACCTCACCTTCGACTCCATCTGCGGCCGGGCGCGGCTCCGGCCAGGGCAGGCGCGTGTAATCCTTCAAGGCGGGGCCGAGCTTGCGGATGGCGAGCCCGCGGCTCAAATGCGCGGCCGCCGGGGCGAAGAGGTCGCGCCCGTGGAAGGTCCGGCTGATCGGTTGCAGAGAGTAGGCCCGGTTTTCCAGGGCGTGGACGCTCAAGACCCTCTCCCGGGCCAGCGCCCAGGAGAGCACGCCGTTGTCGGGGCCGACGAACCAAGAGCCGGCGGTCTGCACAGCTATGGCCTTGCGGGCGCTGCCCACGCCAGGATCGATCACGGCCAGGTGGACGGTGCCTCTGGGAAAAAACCGGCACGCGGCCCAAAGCGCAAAAGCCCCGGCGCGAATGTCTCCGGCCGGAACCTCGTGGGTCAGGTCCAGCACGACGGTCTTGGGCGCGATGCCCGCAACGACGCCCTTCATCGCGCCGACAAACCAGTCTGCCGTGCCGAAATCCGTGGTGAGCGTGATCCATTGCACGGGCGCAGAGTACAACGAAAGGCCCGGGATGCACAGGCGAAGAAAGACGGCAGTGGCAAGGCCTCCGTGAAGGCGGGAGCGGCACGGGGGGCAGACCCCTCACCCCGGCCCTCTCCCCTTCGGAAGGGGAGAGGGAGAATTCTCCGCAGCCCCGGCTCACCGCGTAGCGGTGCCCGATGGTAGCCGTGGACTTCCAGTCCACGGACCCATGGCCCAAGCTCAACCGCGTCGCGTAGCGACGCCTGAAAACCGCGAAGCTGTCAGGCGTCGCTACGCAACGCGTGACCATTCCGCCGCCCTGAACCGTGGACCGAGGTCCACCTTCACTGCGTCGCTACGCGACGCGCGATGACTCGGACGCACCGGACCGTGGACCGAGAGGGCCGGGGTGAGGGGTCTTCCCGGCCCTCCGTCTGCGCCTTCCCCTGGTTTGGCGTCCCTTTCGTCCCTTTCGTCCCTTTTGTCCCTTGTATTTCATCTTGCCTTGACCGGTGGTTCGAGGTGGCCCCAAGATTCGCAGTGACTGGAATCCAGTGATGAAAGGCATCCATTCTATCCTGCTCCTGGCCCTGGTGGCCGTTTTGGTGCCGGCGCCCGCACCGGCCGCTCCGCCGCCGCCGGTTGCGGAAGCCAAGATCCCGAGCGATAACGAGATGGCCCAAATCCGCGAGGAGATTGAGATCCTGCGCGGCAAGAAGTTCGTTCACGACGTGCCGGCGCGCACGATTTCCGAAAAGGAGTTGCGGGACTTGATCGACCGCGAGGTTGCCAAGGAGTACCCGGGCCGGAAACTGGCCGAGTTCCAGGAACTCATGGTCTGGCTGGACCTGCTGCCGCCGGGCACCGACCTCAAGGCGGCCTGCGCCAACCTGATGGTGGACCAAGTGGCGGGCCTCTACGACAGCGACACCAAGGAGATGCGCATTCCCACCTCACAGGCCCCGGCCCGCAAGCCCGCTGCCAAACCGCCGGAGAAAAAGCTCCGGCAGAAGCTCGAGCGGTTTTCCGGGCTCGATTCCAGCATTGTTTTTCTCCACGAATACGTCCATGCCCTCGAAGACCAATACTGGCCGCTGGACGATCCCGAGGAACGGGACACGGACAAGCAGGGGTCGAGCGACCGTGGTGACGCGCACAGTTTCCTGGTCGAGGGCACGGCCACGCGCCTGATGGTCGAGGCCTTTCCCATGGAAATCGAGCGCGCCCAACCCGGCGCCTATATTGCCGCCTGGAAATTGATCCACTCGGGTCTTGGGGAAATGGTTCTGGATTTCGCATTCAAGCAGATTTGGAAGAGTGACCAGATTGAAGTGGCCGGCGTGCCGGAGACGCTCGCGCGGGCCGAGGTGGTGCCTTATTCGTTCGGCTATTCCTTTTGCCGGAGGATGCTGCGCGACTGGGGCCTGGACGGGCTGGACTACATTTATGAGCACCGGCCCGTGAGCACCGAACAGGTGATGCACCCGGAGAAGTGTTGGGAATGGCGCGATTTCCCGGTGCAGGTCGGCCTGCCCGAGACCCTGCCCGGCGATTGGAAGCGCCTGGCCCAGGACACCTTCGGCGAGGCCGGGATGGCGGTACTGTTTGGCTGCCACTTCAAGAGCCCGGACCGCGGACTGCGCGTGGCCGCCCAATGGGACGGGGACCGGGCCGCGCTCTACACGGACCCCGATGGGCACAGGCTCCTGGTCTGGGCCTCGGCCTGGGACTCCCCGTTTGCCGCCGAGCGGTTTGCCCGGGCCTGCCTCGAGGAACGCACAAGGGCCCAGGGTCGAGGGTCGAGTGCCGAGGGTCGAGGGAACCCAATGCGGCCGCCACTCGACACTCGACACTCGGCCCTCGACCCTCGACCCTCGCCTGAGTTTGAACCAAGGTCTGCGGGACCCGGCACGGCCGCCGCTTGGGCCCGGCCCGATGGACACGCCGGCATCATTCGGCGCAGCGGCAAACGGGTCATCCTCATCGAGACCGACAACCCCCAGGCGCTCCAAACCGTGTCCGCCCTGGCCGGGGCCGTCACCTTCACCGAACCGCCCAAGGACGCCGCGCGCGCCGCCGCCAACCCTGCCCTCCTCCGCTTCAATCCGCTGCTCTCCCGCAGGATAGACGGGGATTACGCGGTCACACGCTCGCTTTGGGGCTTGCTCTGGCGCCACGACCACAACAGCGTTGGCGCCGCCGACCGCCTCCTGCTGGGGACCGTGGGCAAATGGCGCCGGACAGCCTCGCTCAACAAATGGTCGCTGGGCTGGGGGTTGGCCGCCAGGCACGAGTCCGAGGCCCGCCGTGGCGTCGCCAGCACCACCCTGCTGCCCTGGGGTGTGCTCGGCAGCCAATTCTCCGCACTCGTGCCGCAAACCCCCGCCAACACCGTCTCCATCTCCCGCGCCACTCTCCTTTGGGGACTGGCCGCCAGCCGGACCTCGGATAAGAACGGCAAGCGGACCATGTGCTTCCTCCCCGGCGGCCTTCTATTCCGAAGCACGACCGCGCCCCATAAAGCCGCCCTGCACGTCCTGGGCACCGGCGTCTCACGCACCGGCCCTTCAACCCGCGTCCGGCTCCTCGGCATCCCGCTCTGGACGAGCCGCGGGCGGTAGTCACGGAACGGGTGAAATTGCGGGCGGACCTTCCATTTGAAATCCGGAATCCGGGTTTCTGACTTCCGACTTCCGACTTCTGACTTCTGACCTCTGACTTCTGACCTCTGACTTCTGACCTCCGACTTCCGACCTCCGACTTCTGACTTCTGACCTCCGACTTCTGATTTCCCTCACCAGGTCCCGTCGGCGAGCAGGGCGGTGACGTTTTTGGCCAGGTCGGCGGCCAGGAGGGGCAGGGCCTGGCGCTCGGTGCTGGTCAAGTCGGAGCCGACGCGGATGAGGGTGGAACCGCTGACGGGTTTGTCGAGGAGGAGCTTGCCGGTGCTGCGCTCTCGGGCGGTAACCTGCACGGTGAGGATGAGGCGGTAGTCGCGGACGGTGAGTGTATCGAAGGGCGAAAGGCTCATTTCGCGGCGGTTGTAACGGGTGATGACGCCGCTGAGCACGATGTCCCCGTCGTCGTGGGAGGCGAGGCGGAAGGTGCCGTCGCGCTGGAGTTCCCTGCGAAGCTGGGAGGTGAGGGCATCGGTGAGGCGCGGTTCGAGGGTCCGGTTGGCGAAGGGTGTGACCTGGATGGATTTTTCGCCGGCGGCCATGCCGTTGGCGGGGCCGAGGCGGTATCCGGCGCAGCCGCTGAGCAGGAGCACGGCCAGGCAGGCGGGGAGCAGGGCGCCGAAGGATGGAACCACGGAACACACGGAATACACGGAAGGGAAACCGGCAGACTTCCGGGTTTCCGTGTATTCCGTGTGTTCCGTGGTTCCTTCTTGCCCTGCAAGGGACCGTCCCAGCGTGCGAACCGGCTTCATTTCTCGGCTTCTTTCAAGAGCTTGTTGAGGGCATTGATGCGCTTGCGGGCCTCGGCGGCATAAGTGGAGCCGGGGTCCAGGAGGACGACCTCGTTGTAGTAGGTGCGGGCGCCTTTCCAGCGGGTGAGCTTGGGATAGAACTTGGCGGTTTCGTAAAAGTGGGCGGTCTGGATGCAGCCGCGCGCCTGCTCCAGTTTCAAGGCGACGATGGCCTTGGCGGCCTGATTGGTGCGGGCGTCGTTGGGGTAGAGGGCCAGGAAGTCCCTGAAGGCATTGATGGCCTGGCCCGCGGCGCTTTGGTCGTAATCCGCTTTGAGGGCCTGGCGGTTGTAGGCCTGGCCTTCGCGGAAGTGGGCCTCGGCGGCGACGGCGGGGCGGTCGGTGTAGCGGTCGCCGGCCAGTTGGAAGGCCTTGGCGGCGGCGGGGAAGTCCTTTGCCTTCTCGCGCGCGGTGCCGATCTTGAGCTGGGCCTGGGCGGCGACGCTGCTATAGGGGCCGCTCTTGACGATCTTCTCGTACATCCCGGCCGTGCGGGTTGCCGAAGGGGGCAACGGGATGTAGGTCCAGAGCCGGAACCACTTGCCGGCCAGGTAGAGGTTGGCGATCTCGAATTGGCGTTGGAGGATCTCCTCGTAATTGGGGATCCTGGGGTGTTTCTCCAGGAGTTGCTGGTATTGCTTGAAGGCGCGTTCGGACTGGCCCCGGGCGTCGTAACAGCGGGCGATGATGTCGCGGGCCTCGGGGACGTAATCGCACAAGGGCCATACTCGCACCAGGCGGCGGGCTGCCCTCAGGGCCAGGGCGTAGTCTTTCTTCTGGAAGGCCGCCTGGGCCACGTCCAACTGGTCCTTGGCCTTGGCCCGGTGCCAAGTGGCCTCGCCGCCGTAGGGTTCGTAGGTCCACCCCTCGCCCGGGCGCCAGACCAGTGGCGCCGGACAGCGCCAGGGAAAGGCCAAAAGACACAGCCCGACCAGCAAGACCAATGCGATTGACCGGCGATTCATGCGCCCACGGTAGCGAGGTATGGCAGGCAAGTCAAGGAACCGGGACCTACCCGCGATAGACGACGAGCAGGCCGAAGTCGGTCAGGAGCTTCTGCGTGCCGATGTCCAGGTAGGTGTAGCTGAAGGTATTGATGCTGATGATGCTGGCCTCGCCGACCTGCCCGAGGAACTTGGTCAAAATCTCGTCGAACTTGTCGTGGCCGACCTCGATGCAGTCGGTGTGCCGGATGGTCCGGATGTGGATCGTTTTCTCGCCGTCCTTCGGGGCGGCGGTTTCCAGCGTGGCCAAAGGCTTGGTGATGAGGCTCTCGGGGGCCTTGTTGCTGGGGACGCGCAAGTGTCTCTCGACCTTGGCGGCCGCCGAGGAGGCGATCGGGCTGACCGTGTGCGGTTCGATGCGCGGGGCGCCCGCCTCGGCCTCGACACCGGACCGGGGAACCACTGTTTCCGGCTCGGGGATGGTAATGGCCTCCCCGCAAGCGGGGCAGTTGATCTCGGTGCCGGCGCCAGTGCTGTCGACAGCCAGCTCCTGTTCGCATTTTGGACAATTGAAGATGACATCCATAAGCGGTCTTTCGTTAGGGAACTGTGGGGCGAGGATAGCGGTTTATCCGGCGGATGGCCAGAAGAAAGTCGGCGAGTTTGCGCTTTATTCGTAGGTTTTGGCCAGTTCCTTGATGCGGGGCCCGAGGAGGGGCGAGGAGGGCGGGGTGCGTTGTTTGACCTCGCCAAAGATGCGCCGGGCTTCGGCCGGATTGTCCCGGGCCAGCAGGACGCAATAATCGAGCTCGATCCAGGCCTTGCGGGGGTCTTCGATTTTGGGGCCATAGACCTTGAGCCAGTTGCCCAGGCCGGTAGCGCCGTTCTGCTCGGCGGCTTGGAGGGAGGACTCGAGCTGGTAGGGCATGCCGGGCAGTTGGTCGCCCCCCTTGGGCTTGAAGCGGGCGGCCTGCTGGTCGGCCTCTTTCTCGTTCTGGACCTTGTCATAGTACAGGACAAGGTGGTACACGCCGAAGAGGAACAGCGCGATGATGAAGACAGCGATGATTTTAGTCATGGTTCCCCGATGCGTTCGATGCGCGCGCCGAGCTGGCGCAGCTTGCCATCGATGTTTTCATAGCCACGGTCGATATGATAGACGCGGTTGACCAGCGTGGTGCCGCCGGCGGCCAGGCCCGCGATGACCAGGGCGGCGGAGGCGCGCAGGTCGCTGGCCATGACCGGCGCGCCGGTCAAGGGCCTGCCACCCTTCACAATCGCACTTGGGCCCTCGATTTCAATATCGGCGCCCAGGCGGGCCAGTTCGCTCACGTGCATGAAACGGGATTCGAAGATGCGCTCGGTGATGATGCTGATGCCCGGGGTCAGGGCCATCAGCGCCATCATCTGGGCCTGGACGTTGGTGGGGAAGCCGGCATAGGGCAGAGTGGTGATATCGACCGCCTTGAGGCGGCCGGGGCGGCGCACGGTCAATTCGGAGTCGGTCCGATCGATGCGGACGCCGGCATCGTTGAGCTTGTCGATGACGGCGCGGAGATGGTCGGGACGGGCCCCGCGCAGGGTGACGTGGCCGCCGGTGGCGGCGGCGGCAATGGCATAAGTGGCCGTCTCGATGCGGTCGGGGATGACTTCGTGGCAGGCCCCGTGCAGTTCCTTGACGCCGGTGATGGTGACGGTAGGGCTGCCGGCGCCCGAGATCCTGGCGCCCATGGCGTTGAGAAAGGCCGCCAGGTCCACGACCTCGGGTTCGCAGGCCGCGCTCTCGATGACCGTCACCCCTTCGGCCAGGGTGGCGGCCATCATCACGTTGGCGGTGCCCAGCACCGTCGGGCCCGCCCGCCCGCCCAGGAACATGGCCGAGCCGATCAGGCGCTTGGCGCTGAGGCGGACGTAGCCGCCGCGAATCGCCACCTTGGCGCCCAGGGCCTGAAGACCTTTCAAGTGCAGGTTGATCGGGCGGGCGCCGATCACACAGCCCCCGGGCAGCGACACCGTCGCCTCCCTCAAGCGCCCCAGCAAAGGCCCCATCACGCAGATCGAGCCCCGCATCTTGCGAATCAAATCGTAGTCCCCGGCCCCCTTAATCTGTTTGGCCGTGATCTGGACGGTGCCCCCCTCGAAGCACACCTCCGCGCCCAGCCATGTGAGGATCTGGCCCATGAACTGAACATCGCTCAGGTGGGGCACACGCCGGATGACACACGGTTCCCGCGTCAGGAGCGTTGCCGCCATGATCGGCAGCACGGCATTCTTGGCGCCGCTGATCTGCACCTCCCCACGCAACGGCACTCCGCCTTTGATGAGCAAACTATCCATGCAAATATCCGGCAGGTCCTGCCGGACTCGCCCGGCCACTCAGACCTCGCTCCCAGAGTATGCCGGCGCGCAGGGCGAGTGTCGAGTGTCGAGTGTCGAGCGGCGGGGAGGGCCGTTGACAAAGTTGTAGCGCAGGTTTCCAAACCTGCCGTATCGCCGATTTCCAAATCGGCAGGGCGTTGATATATCGAGCGCGCCCGGTTTGCGGACGGCCTGCGGGTTTGGAAACCCGCGACACAGCAGACTTGGAAGTCTGCGCTACGCCGCACGGGCGCACCGAGCGACTTTGTCAGTGGCCCTGAGGGCCGAGGGACAAGGGACGAGGGACAAAAGCGACAAAAGCGACAGTGGGTGCGACAGCGTTTTGGCTTCTTCGTTCCCTTCGTTTCCTTCTGTTCAGTTTCAGTATTTCCTTCTGTTCACTCCCGGCGCGCCACCAGGATCCTCGGTCGCTGGGTGTAGTCATCCTCGATGGCTTCGACTCTCCAGTCGTGCGATTGGAAGAGGGCCTGCAAGGGCGCTGCCTGGTCATCGCCCAACTCCGCCATCAGGCGGCCGCCGGGGTGCAGGAGCCGCCCCGCCTCGGCCGCCAGGCGCCGGTAGCAATCCAGCCCGTCCGGGCCGCCATCCAGCGCCTGGCGCGGCTCGAAGTCCCTCACCTCGGGGGCCAGCCCCGCTATCTGGCCGCTGGGGATGTAGGGCGGGTTGCTGACCACCAGGTGTACGCGAAAGTCCGCCGGCAGGAAGCCCAGCCCGTCTCCGTGCTCGAAGCGCAGACGTTCGGCCAAGCCGTGCCGCGCCGCGTTTTGCCGGGCCAGGTCCAGCGCGGCGGCGGACACGTCCACGCCATAGACTCGAGCCTCCGGGCAGTTGGCCGCCAGGGCAATCGCCACGCAGCCGCTGCCGGTGCCGAAATCCAGGGCGGCGGGCGCCGCCTCCGGGCCCTGGCCCCGGGCCGCAAGCTCGCGCAAAAACCGCCAGCCCCGTTCCGCCAGCAACTCGGTCTCCGGGCGCGGCACCAGCACGTGCCGGTTGACGGCGATGTCGAACCCGCAAAAGCAAGCGCAGCCGGTGATCTGCTGCAGCGGCTCGCGACCGCCCCGGCGTTTGACCAGTTGGCGCAGGGCCTCGGTTTCGGCGGGAGTGAGCACGCGCTCGAAATTCAGGTACAACTGCATGCGGGCAAGCCCAAGCACGTGCGCCAGCAGCAGCTCCGCCTGCAGCCGCGGACAATCCACGCCCTTGCCGGCCAGGAACTGTGCGCTGCGCTGAATCACTTCCAAGACGGTCATGGGCAGAGTTTAGTGGAAAGGGACAAGGGACAAAAGCGACAAAAGGGACAAAAGGGACGGAAGGGTGTGAGACAGAATTCTTCTCGGACGTCCAGATCGCAACTCTCAGAGCCGATCTGGGTCTTCGATCCTTCGTTTCCTTAGTTTCCTTCTGTTCTTTTCCTGCATCCCGCCGGCTGGGCACAGGAACAGAACAGAAGGAAACGAAGGAAACGAAGGGGCGGCCTTATGCGGGGGCATCGACCGGGTCCGCGCCAGTTCGCATCTGGATTCCTAGCAGGGCGCGCGGCAGTTATGGCCCGGTGACCTGGGCCTCCGCTCGCAAGCTCACTCCAGCCCAGGCTGTCACATTTCGGGCTTTCAGCCCGAGGACGGCCGCATCCCGGAGGCAGCGACAGGAAGCGCCCGCCAGGAAACGGAGGCGAAATTCTTCTGGCCAGGGAGCGGCCCATCCAACAGGATGCCGGGCCAGAGAACACTATGAAACTCAATCGCCGAGATTTCCTGGCCGCATCCGCTATCACGACAATTGCAGGCGCTGTCGCGCCTGCCGCCAGGGCATTCACGCTGCCGGACCCGCCGCAGCAGGCGCGTCTGCGCCTCTCCTGCCAGGAAGGCGTGGCTCCGGGCAAGACACTGTCCGAGAAGCTGGATTTCCTGGAGGCCAACGGCTTCGAGGGGTTCGAGCCGGGCGGCGGCGGTCTGGCCAAGCGGGTCGAGGAACTCCAAAAGGCGCTGCAAGGACGCCAGATCCGGATCAGCGCGATTTGCGGCGGCTACCAGGGCGTGGTCATCTCCGATGACGAGGAGAAGCGGCGGCTGGCCCTCAAGACTTTGAAGGAGATTTTCCCTGCCGCAGGGGCGCTCAAGTCCACGGGCATGATCATGGTTCCCGCCTTTGATGCCCGGCGAAGACGACCACGACAACTACGTGGACGGTTTCCGCGGCCTCAAGCTCATCGGCTACCAGGATTTCGTCAGCTTCGAATGCGGCTGCAAAGGCGACCGCAAGAAGGCAATCTCCGCCGCTGTGAAGTTACTGCGCGAGCAGTGGGAGGCGGCGTGAGGACGCCGGAGGGCGGAATGACGAATGACGAATGACGAATGACGAATGACGAAATCCCTGCAGGGTGCAGTTCCCTTCCTCCTTCCTCCCTTCACTGCCCTCCGCACTTGTCATTCGTCATTCGTCATTCGTCATTCGTCATTCGTCATTCGTCATTCGTCATTCGTCATTCCGTCCCCGCCGCACTCGCGCCTGGAAAATCCCCGGCTTCGGGCTAAGCTAGTGGGCCATGTTGACTTTGTCGGGCATTCGCAAGGCCTACGCGGACCGGGTCCTGTTTGCCGACGCCACATTGCAGGTCAATCGCCAGGACCGGATCGGCCTGGTAGGACCGAACGGGGCGGGCAAGACGACGCTGTTCTCGATCATCCTTGGCGCGGAATCGGCGGACGCGGGCGAGATCACGGTCGAGCGGGGCATCTCGATCGGCTATCTGCCGCAGGAGAACATGCCGGCCGGGGACGAGACGGTGGTTGAATTGGCCACGGCGATCACGCCCGAATACACCAGGCTGCGCCGCATCCTCAAGGCATGGGAGGCCGATCACCCGGTCCAGGCCCTGCACCCGGAAGAGATTCATGACGACGTTCACGACCGGTTCAACGACCTGGGCGGCTACCGGCTTGAGGCCAAGGCCAAGCAGATCCTCGCCGGTCTGAGCTTCCGGGAGCGGGATTTCGACCGGCCGGTGCGCGAGATGAGCGGCGGGTGGGTCATGCGCGCGCACCTGGGCCGGCTGCTGACGCAGGAGCCGGACCTAGTCCTGCTGGACGAGCCGACCAACCACCTCGACCTCGACGCCCTGCTCTGGTTCCAGCAATACCTGAAGACCTATCCGGGCGGCATCGTGGTCATCTCGCACGACCGCGAGTTTCTCAACCAGGTTGTCGGCAGCATCGTCGAAATCCGCCAGAGCCGGCTCATCCGCTACCGGGGCGGGTATGACGATTACCTGGAGCAGCGCGAGGCCAACGAGCAGCAACTCCTGGCCGCCTACAAACACCAGGAACGCGAGATCGCCCGCCTGATGGAGTTCGTCAACCGGTTTCGCGCCAAGAACACCAAGGCATCCCAGGCCCAGAGCAAGCTCAAGCAGATCGGGCGCATGGAGCGGATCGAGGCCCCGGCGGGCGAGGAGAAGAAGATCGATTTCCAATTCCCCCAGCCCCGGCGCAGCGGCCAGCGGGTCATCAAGCTGGAGAACATCCACCAGGCCTACGGCGACAACGTGGTCTATCGCGGCATGGACTTCCAGGCGGAGCGGGGCCAGCGCATCGTGCTGGTGGGGCCCAACGGGGCGGGCAAGTCCACCCTGCTCAAGCTCCTGGCAGGCCTGCTCACGCCGCAGGCGGGCCAGCGCGCGCTGGGCCACAACGTCAACGCCGGTTATTATTCCCAATATCGAGTGGATATGCTCACCCCCAACCGGACGGTGCTCGAGGAGGCGCTGGATACCCCGCAGGAGGTGGGCGAGCAATTCACGCGCACCCTTCTGGGCTGCTTTCTCTTCCGGGGCGACGACGTCTTCAAGCCCGTCAGCATGCTCAGCGGCGGCGAGAAGAGCCGCCTGGCGCTGGTCAAGCTGCTCCTGGACCCGCCTAACCTCCTGCTCATGGACGAGCCGACGACCCACCTGGACCTGTCGAGCGTGGATGCCCTGGCTTTCGCCCTGGATCAGTTCCAGGGCACCCTCATCTTCATCAGCCACGACGTTTATTTCATCCGCGCCCTGGCCAACCACGTCGTCCACATCAATGCCGGACGCCTCACCCACTATCCCGGCGGCTACCAATACTACCTCGACAAGACCAAAGCGGAGTCCGAGCGGGCCGGCCTGACCGCCGGCGCCCGCAACGGACAGGCCCAGGTCCCCGCTCAAAGGCCGGCAGACTCCGAGGACGGCTCGGGCGCCTTTTCCAGGAAGGACCAGCGCCGCCTCGATGCCCAACAGCGCCAGACCCGCTACCGCGAGCGCCGCGCCCGGCGGGAGGCCGTCGAGCGCCTGGAACACGAGATCCATCAATCCGAGGCCCGCCAGACCGAACTGGTTGCCGAACTGGAGAAACCCGAGACCTACGAAAAGCCGGGCCGCGCCGTCTCGATCAACCGGGAACTCCTGGACCTCCAGGAGCGCCTGGCCCAACTTAATAGCGAGTGGGAACAGGCGGCGACGCGGCTCGAGGGGATGGAATGAGCAGAATCAGTGAGAGGCGGTGGATTCGTAATGGGACAGCCTTTTGCGCCGCATCCCGCTCCCGCTATGTCCGCTTACGGAGCCAAGGGCCAGCGGACATACTGGAGCGTAGGCCGATTCCGCTGCCAAAAATGGACGCCGTCATGGTGCGCACGAGCTACGATGCCCAGGCGGTGGGCCGCAGTGTCGAAACGCGGATGTCGCAGGAAACGGCGAGTGTACTGCGCCAAGTCGTCAGCCCTCACGTCCAACCAAACCAGGCAGTAGCCGGCGTGGCACAGCCTGCGGAGGAAGAAATCCTCGTCTTGAGTGAAGAACGTGAGGTCCCGCTCCCGGTGCAAGAGCGGCACGATGTTTTCGTCCTTCACCCCACGGTGGCTGAAGTCAAGCCCGATCTGCCGAAACGCAATCCCCCACGCACGAAGCACTGCGCGCTGGTCGTCCGGGAAGTTCTCGTCGAGGAGGTTCAAGCCGCGACAGTCGTGGCTTCCGGTGAGGATTTGGAGGTCAGCAAGCCGCCGCCTTTGTCGAGCCAGGCCTCGCGAGAAAGCCTGACCGCTTCCGCCACAGCCGCTAGCGGGATGCGCCCACCCCACCTGGTGTTGCAGATGAAGTCCCAGGACCGGCCATCCGCCAGGTCATCCAGCACCTGCCACACCATGATTCGTGTCCCCTTGAACGTGGGCTTGCCGTGGCAAATCGCAGGGTCGGCTACGATAAACCGGCCCAGTTCAACCCGCCGGGCAAGACCTGCCTGGGGGCGCTTCTTCCCGTTTCTCACGACACAAAACTAACAGTGCGCTGATGAGGCTTCAAGCAGATTTGGGCTTATAGCTCGATTTGTTCTGCCGCGCTTATCGTGACGGGGCCGAGGAGGCCGGAGGGGAGGAGCGGGTCGGCCTTTTTCCAGAGACGCCAGGAGGTGAACGTAATGCGTCCGGCGGGGCTGGGTTTGCCTGCCAGGAGCCAATCGGGCCAGGCCTCCAGGGTGCCGTCGGGCCGGCGGCGGCTGTCTTCAGGCAACTGCTCGTCGCCGATGAGGCGATTGGGCCAGAGATTGACGACGCGGATGTCGAGTTGGTTCTTCCCGCCCGTAACAGCCTCGGTGATGTCGAGCCGGAAGGGTGACTTCCAGAGCAGGCCCAGGTCCTTGCCGTTGAGTTTGACGCGTGCCATGACCTCGACGCGGCCCAGGTCGAGGAAGATCCGCCTGCTCTTCGAGAGGAATTGGGAAGGCAGCCCGAAGGTCTTGTAGTAGGTGGCGGCGCCTGAAAAGTACTTCACGCCGGGCTCAGGAGAGTCGGTCAAGGACATCAGGCGGTCAAAGGTCGCTGTCGGCGGGGCGCCCAGGTTCGGGGCGAACCCGACCTGCCAGGGGCCTTCGAGTTGCACGGGCGCGGGCAAGCTGGTGAGATTGTGCTCGACCCGCTTTCCGGCGGCCGTCTGGGCCTGGTAACGGCCAGGCTCGAAGGCCAGCAGGCGCACGTGGCCGGGCGAGGCGCCACGCACTTCCACCACGCGCTGGGCGGATTCGAAGACAGCCTGCTTGAGATCGATGGTCTCCGGGTCGGTGCCGGACACGGAGACGTGCTCGCCGTTCCGGGTGAACTCCAACTCAAGGGTCTTGACCACCAGGAAGGCCGGATCGTCCCCCTCGGCCATGCGAGCGACTTGGAAACTGCTCTCGCCGGCATCGACCAGGCGTTGGACACGGTCCCGCACGTTGCGGGTGCGCTGGGGGTCGGTGAGCACGCCGTAGCGTGCCTTTTGGACGGTGATTTTCAAGGTGTCCGGCGTGAAATGGATGATGCTCGCGTCCTGGGCCTTGACGGAGAACTGCTTGCCGTCGATGGAGTAGTCTGCCGTGAGGGTCTTGGGTGCGTTGGGCGCGGGGTCATCGCCCTCGGCCATGACGGAGACGCGGAAGCTGGATTCGCCGGCTTCGAGGAGGCGCTGGACCTTTTCGCGCACGTCGCGGGTGCGCTGGGGGTCGTTGGGCACGCCGTAGGAGGCGCGGAGGACCTGGACTCGAGGAGGGGCTCGGGCACAGCCGAGAAGAGCGGCTTGCCATCTCGGGCCAGGCTCTCAATGGGCTGCGACCGGGCCGCCCGGTTGCGGAAGATGACAAACACCGAGCCGCTGGGCTCCAGGGTGAGGCAGACCGTCGTGAGGCCGTCACGTTCCTGGTAAATCGGGGCGGGTTCCCGCAGGCCGCTCTCCGGCCACCACAACTCGGGGGCCTTGCCGCTCATGCGGAAGCTCGCCGTCGTGGCCACGCGGCGCGGCGCTGGGTTGGCCACGAAATAGAGGTCGGCGCCGCCCAGGGCGCGATGGATGTGGCGCAGAGGCTGGCCGCTGACCAAGTCCGGTGAAACGCCGGACTGGCGCAGGACCTTCTCCGGTTCGGCCTGCCAGACGACTCGTCCCATGCCCAAGCGCCGCTCGGTGACTTCGTTCCCGTCGCAATCGCCCCAGATTTGGGAGGCGAGCTCTTTAACCTGCTCATCGCATTGGGGGAAGCCGCTGAGGCTGGGGGAATGGACAGGCGGTGCGCCGATGACGGTGGCGCCGGCCTGGACAAGGTCCCCAATCTTCCGCAGCAACGGCGGGGTCATCGTCGGGGTTTGGGGCAGGACCAGGACGCGGTAACTCATGCCGTCAGGCAGAACCAAACGGCCCTCTTTGACCGACATTCGGGTCAGGACAACCTCGGCGCCGCACTCGTCCCAGTCATAGCCGCGGCGGGGATGCTCGCCGAAGCCCTGGGGCGGGGCTTCGGCCTGCAGGTAGCAGATGTCCGCCGCGTAGAGGCCCTGCCGGAGGAGGAACTGGCAGCGCGCCAGGTATTGGTGCCAGGCGGGGGTCTCATCCCACCAGGTTTCGGTGCGTTCATAATGCTGTCCCCAGGGCCCCATGGTCATGCCGGGGCGCCGCTCCTGGGGCCAGGGCTGGAGGGCGTAGCGATGAAAGACAAAGCGGTTGATGCCTTCGCAAAAGGCGTGGTCGCCCAGGGCCTTGATGGCGGCGGGATGCTCGCGCCAGCGCTCCTGGTCGCCGGCGGTGAATGCCTCGGCGCCGACGATGCGCTTGCCATAGACGTGGCCGCAGCCGGCCATCCCTTTGCAGGTCTCCATCGCGCCGCTCGGGCTCCAGAACTCGCCCATCGGCTCGTCGGCGCGGCCGCCGTAAGGGATGTCGTCGCAGGGGCCGCCGTAGGCCTCGACCGTGAAGCGCATCGAGTGCGCCCGCGCCAACTCGCGCATGCGCCCGGCGTAATTCTCGATCACCAACTCCGATACGGTCTGGCGCAAGTCCCACAGGAACCGCTCGGAGACCTCCAGGCTCTCAACCACCCGTCCGCTGAAGACCGGCAGGAACGGCCAAAGGTCATAGCCACGCCGCTTTTGAAATTCCTCGCGCATCCGGGGCGTCCAGTTCTGGGAACCGTTCTCCCAACTGTCAATGTGCGTGGCGACCAGCCCGCCTTTGGCGCCGGCCCGGTTCTCATCAGCCAACCTGGCCATCATGCCGGCGAAATTGGCCTCGATGCCTTGGGGGCTGAGCTTGTCGCATTCGAGTCCGCGCCCGGTCTTCGGCGCGGGGGCGTTCTCGACGCCGGTGCTGGTGTGCCCGATGCGCAGGACGGTCCAGCGGCCGGGCGGCACGTCCCAAGCCAGGCGGCCCGGGGCATCCGGTTGAGGAGTCAAGGTCAGCGTGCGGCTGCGCTCGATGACCATTTCGGAGGCCAATTTGTCGCGGGGGATGCCGCCGATGAACTCGGTCTTGTAGGCCGCCTTGGCGTCAATGCGCGCAATCCGGTAGTTCCCCGGCGTGGGAAACGCCACAAGCGCGAGGTCGCGGTAGAAGCCGGCGACGGTCTCCGGCTGGGGCAAGGCGCCATCGAAATGGCTGGGGCCGGCCAGGTTCGTCTCGGTGAAGACGACCTTCTGCATGGATTGCTCGGGCTTGATCCAGGGACCGCCGCTGCCGTTCCAACCCGCGTCGTTGTTCATGTTGACTTCCAGCCCGAGGCGGCCGGCCTCGCTCGCGACGTGCTGGAAGAGGGCGCGCCACGAGGGGCCCATGAAATCGGCCGGGCCGACCGGGGCGCCTTGGTCCACCTCCATGATGAGCACGCCGCCGATGCCGACCCGGCGCATGGCTTCGAGGTCGGTCGTGATGCCGTTGCTGGAGATGTTGCCATTGAGCCAGAACCAATAGACCCACGGCCGCGCCTGCGCCGGCGGCGTGGCGAAGCCTTGTTCGAGCGGGTCCGCGGCGGAGGCGGGCCGGGCGGCCAGGCTCGAGAGCAGGAGGCAGCAGAGGAGCGTGGCGCGGTGGGCGGAGGTCAGGAGGTCGGCTTTCATAGCGCGGGGATGAGGTTGCGAGGTTGCACTGTAGAGGCCGACTTTAGGCACCAGCGGTGCGCTTGGCAATAAGAAATGAAAGGCGGCCCGCAGAAGAAATGCGGAGTGCGGAATGCGGAAGGCGGAGTGTTCCGGTGGCAATGTTGGGTCTGGATTGCGGTGCGGGCAATGACGCATGACGAAAGATGGAGAGCGGAATGGTGGGTTGGCGGTGGCGTCGCGGAGCAACGCGGTGAAGCCGTGGACCTCGGTCCACGGTTCAGGGCGTGGGAATGGTCATGCGTCGCGGTTTTCAGGCGTCGCTACGCGACGCGGTCCAGCTTGGGCCATGGGTCCGTGGAGTGGAAGTCCACGGCTACCATCGGGCACCGCTACGCGGTGAGCCGGGGGCACCGCGCGTCGCGGAGCGACGCGGTGAAGGTAGCCGTGGACCTCGGTCCACGGTTCAGGGCGTGGGAATGGTCATGCGTCGCGTAGCGACGCCTGACAGCTTCGCGGTTTTCAGGCGTCGCTACGCGACGCGGCCGAGCTTGGGCCATGGGTCCGTGGACTGGAAGTCCACGGCTACCATCGGGCACCGCTAGGCGGTGAGCCGGGGCACCGCGCGCATCGCGGAGCGACGCGTTGGAAGTAGCCGTGCACCTGCCCTTCCGAAGGGGAGAGGGCCAGAGAGTCAGGAAGGCGTCTGCAGCAAGGCTTCGAGGAGCGCCTGGCGTTTGGGGTCCAGTTGGGCCGGGGAGCGCTGGGCGAGGGCTCGGGCGTGCTGGCGGGCGTGTTGGCAGGTGTCTTTGGCGCCCTCCGCCTCCCAGAGCGCCCGCGGGCCGCGGACGGCAAGCCGCGGGGAGAAGTACTCGCCGGAGCGAAGCCGTTGGAGGGTGTGCGGGGCGGTGAGGTAACCGGAGCCTTGGGGGCCAATGTCCCGGATAAGGTCCACGGCGAGCGTCGCCTCGTTGACCTCGATGCCTGCGGCCAGACGCCGGCACATCCCCGCAATTTCTTCGTCCATGACCAACTGCTCGAGGCTGCAGGTCATGCCGGTGGCGAACATGCCGCAATTGACGATGAGGTCGTTGCCGGCGCCGAGGGCGGCCAAGAGGCTGAGGGTTTTTTCCCAGGCGTTTTGCTCGTCGTGGGCGTGGTTGTCGGAGTTGGGCGCGGTGGTGTGGCAAGGGACCTTGTAGAAACGGGCGAGTTGGGCGCCGGCGATGCGGCAAAGGCTGGTCTCGACGCTGCCGACCAGGACATAGCCTTTGCGCATGTCGGTGGTGGTCCAGGAATTGGCGTAAAGGAGTTTGGCGCCGGGGGCGAGCAATTGGGCGATGACGATTCCCGAGAGGCACTCGGCATTGTTGAGGGCCAGCAACCCGGCCAGGGTGAAGGGCGCCGAGACCCCGGCGTTGGGCTCGGGCAGGATGGCCAGCGGAACCTGCCGCCTTACGGTCTCCTCGAGGGCGTCCAGGACGGGCGCTTCCCAGAAGAGCGGGCTTGTGGGGGAGAGTTGGCCGATGCCGTAAGGCTGGCGCTGGAGGTCTCTCGGGAAAACAGCGGCCAGCATGTCCAGGACCTTGCGGTTCACAGCCGGATTATCGGTCGAGAAGAAAATGGGTTTGCGGCTCTGCTCGATGCAGGCCCTCACGCCGTAAAGCAGTGAAGCCGCAGGATTGGGCACGTCCTGCGGCATCACCGGGATGCCCAAGACATTGATGTTCGGCAACTGCTCACAGATGCGGGCGAATTGCGCGACGTCAGCCACCCTGGATTCGCGGGTCACGCCGGTCTCTGAATCGACCCAGAAGACTGCGTTGTGTCCGGCGGCAATCCGGGGCGTGCCGTCCCCAAGCAGAAAGGCGAGATTCCCGTCCCGGTCGAACATCTCGAAGCTGCGAGGCACGCGCGCCAGAGCGTCCTCGACACACGCGCGGCTGACCAGGACGGTCTCGTCGTGGCCGGAGCGCAGCGCCAGGCCCCGGTCCTTCAGAAAGCAGAGGATGCGCGGGTTCAGGATTTTGACGCCGCAGGTTTCCAGGAGCTCGAGGCTCGCCTGGTGGACGTGCTGGATGTCCGCAGGCGAGAGGACGCGGAAGGGCGAGAGGGTCACAGGAGGGCCAGGGTCTTCTTCAGTGAAGCGAGGTGGTCTTTCATTTTCGGGAAGTACTCGAGGCCGAAGCGGCCTTGGTAGCCGGCGGCGTCGATGCAGGCGAGGATCTCCGGGTAATTCAGCTCGCCGGTGAACAATTCGCCGCGACCCGGGACGCCGGCGGAATGGAAGTGGCCGATGACATCGAGGTGCTTCCGGATGGTGGCGATGACGTTGCCCTCCATGATCTGCATGTGATAGACATCATAGAGCAGGCGGAGGTTGGGGCTGGCGATGGCGCGGACCAGTTCAGCGCCTTCAGTGGAAGAGTCCAGGTAGTAGCCGGGGTGGTCGACAAGGGTGTTGAGGGGCTCGAGCAGGAGCGTGAAGGAGTGTTTTTGGGCAATTTCGGCGGCCTGGGCCAAGGCGCGCTCGAGGTTGGCCCGCTGGCGGGTGCGGCTGGAGCCGGGCTGGACATTGCCGGAGCAGGTGATGGCCTTGCTGCAGCCGAGACGGGTCGAGAAGGCGATGACCTCCTGGAGACGGTCCAGGTAGCGGCTGCGGTCCTGGGCCCGGACCGGGGCGCCGCCCAATGAGCCATCCGGGGCATTGACGACCATGTTGTTGATCGTCATGCCGTATTGCTTGCAGGCCGCAGCCAACGAAGCGGAGTCCTTGGGCTGCTTACGAGAGCAGTCCCGTCCGTCGAAGGTGGCGTCATGGAACCAGAACTCGACGCAGCGGCAGCCGGCGAGGGCGATTCTCGCGATGCGCTCGTGAGCTGGCAGGTCGGTAAAGATCGATTCGAGACAGACATCAATTTCGGGCATGGGTTGGATGCGCTTACAAATGTGCGCGTCAGAATGTGGGGCAGACCTCCGGTCTGCCGGTTGTCCGGGCCTCTGGCCCGGAGTTGCGCCTCGCCAAGAACACGGAGCCGGAGGCTCCGTGAACCGGCAGACCGGAGGTCTGCCCAACGCCTGAACAGTCACGTTCGGTTAAACTCATGTTTCGGGGCGGACTTGGCATCGGCGGAGCAGATGCGGTCTAGAGAATTGCGCCGGCCACCTTGCGGATGGCGTCGGCGATCATGCGGCAATCGGCGGCGGTGAGTTGGGGCGGGATGTTGATGTGGATGGCGCGCGAGAGGTACTCCAGGAGGTTGGGGCACATATCCGGCCGGTAGCGGACCGCCGGTCCTTTGTGAAACGGGCAGGTCCAGGGGCAGCCTTCGGGCGTGGGTGTGGCCTTGGACATGATGTGCTTCCAATGGGCGTAGATATGCCAGTCGGGAATCCCCTGGTTGTAAATGGCGGCGGCCCCGACACCCTTGGCCTGGAGCGCCTCGGCAAAGCATTCGGTCTTGCTCGGGTCGTTGAGCATGAAGATGAGGCAGATGGCCGTGTCGCCCGCAGGATCGGTGAGCCGGCGGAAGGTGATGCCCTCCAGGCCGGAAATCCGCTCCTTGATGCGCCGCTTGTTCCGGCGCATTGCGGCCAGGAGATGATCCAGTTTTTTGAGCTGGGCCAGCATCACCGCCCCGGTCAGCTCGCTCATGCGATAATTGACGCCACAGAAGAGTTCGCCCGCGTAGCGTTCCTCGGCGAAGCGGTCGGGCCGCCAGCAGGCCGCCGTGTCGTGGTAGCCCATCAAGCGGTCGTAAAGGCGGGGGTCGCTGGTGAGGCACATCCCGCCTTCGCCGGCGGTGATAATCTTGTGATATTGGAAGCTGAAGCAGCCGACGTCGCCGAAGGTGCCGAGCTTCCTGCCTTTGTAGGAGCCGCCGCAGGCCTGGGCGCAATCCTCGATCAGTTTGAGCTTGTGCTTGCGGCAGATGGCGCTGATGCGGTCCATGTCGCACGGCGCGCCCCGCATGTGGACGCAGATGACCGCCCGCGTGTTGCGGTTGATTTTGCGCTCGAGGTCGTCGGGGTCCATGGTCAGGGTGTCGTCCGCCTCGCAAATGACCGGGATCGCCTTGGCGCCAACGATGGCCGCACACGAGGCGAAGAAGGTATAGCCGTTGACGATGACCTCGTGGCCGGGCCCGACGCCGCAGGCGACCAGGGCGGAGATGAGGGCGCCGGTGCAGGAGGTGGTGGCCAGGGCATGCCGGGCGCCGAACCTCGAGGCGAACTCCCGCTCCAGTTCGCTGACCTTGGAGGGGAACCCTTTGGGGCCGTAGTAACGGAAGAGGTATTTGCGCTGGAGGACCTCCAGCACCTGCCTCTTCTCCTCGGGGCCGATTTCGAGGCCGCCCGGGTACATCGGGATGTGGGGCGTGGTTTTGGCTCTGGGTCCGCCGTGAAGCGCCAGTTGTTCGGGCATGAGTTTACGGGCCATAAACAAGGATCAAGGATCTGCTGGGAATAGGAGAAACCGTGGGAAGCTCAATGGGCAAGCAAAAACTGGGTTCTGAACGGAGGTCGGGCGCATCCCATCCTTGTCGAGCCCGGCCGAACCGGGCCATTGGAGCGTGCGTCCGAAGCCGCGAAGCGTTTTGGACTGCGGCAGTCCTCTGCCGCTTTCGCCTACCCAGGACCAGAGACCGAAAAGCGGCAGAGGCCTGCCGCAGTCCAAAACCTTCGGACGTGGCGGAGGTTCTTGGGGAGAGGGGTCTGGCTTGCGGCAACGGGAGCCGCCTACTTGTCGCTGAAATCAAACAACAACGGGCGGCGGCGGAAGCCGTTGGTCTTGAGAGCGCAATAGGCCATGCCCAGGACCAGCCAGCAGGTGCCGACGCGCTTGGCGAGGCTGGGCAGCCCCAGCCAACAGACAAAACAGAGGAGGAAGCCGGCGATTGGCAGGACGGCATCCCACATCAGATGGCGGCGGTGGCCGGCCGGGGCCTGGAGATAGTAGCACCAAAAGGTCGAGAGATTGACGCCCATGAACCCAAGGTAAGCGCCGAAGTTCAACAGGTCGCAGGCATCGTCGAAGCGCAGGATGATGGTGCCGGCAAAGGCGAGGGCGCCGACCAGGAGGATGTTGCGGCTGGGGTTCTGGGTGCGCGGGCTCAAGTAGCCGAAGAGCGAACGCGGCAGGACGTTGTCGCGGCCCATGCCATAGACGAGCCGCGCGGCACTGACCTGGCCGGTGAAGCCCGCGCCGAACTGGCTGACGCTCATGATGATTGAAAAAAGGGTGAAGAACAGCGTGCCGCCCACGACCTTCATGACGTCCAGGTAATAGGTGTTGGGGTCGGCCACCGATTTCCAGTCCGGGATGACCTGGTGGAAGAAGTAGAGTTCGGTGGCGCTCAACAGGCCGGTGAAGAAGCAGACCAGCACGGTGGCCAGCACGACGTTGCGCTTGGGATTGGTGACATCTTCGGCCAGGGTCGAGACACCGTCGAAGCCGATGTAGCTCAGGACCGCCAGCGAGATGCCGCCGAAGACGCTGCGGGTATCGAACGTGGCGGGATTATAGATCGGGTGCAGGGAGAAGATGCCGCCCCAGCCCGCCCGCTGCCAGAGGTAACGCGTGGCCAGGATGAGAAACACCCCGACCACCGCAGAAGTAACGGCCAGGAGGATGACGTTGGCCGTGGCGGTGGCCCGGATGCCGCGCAAGTTCAGGGCCGTCATGCCCAGCACCAGCAGGAAAGTGAGGGCCGGGAAGGGCACCTGGGGGGCCAGGCGCTGGATGGCCAGGGCCGGAATAATGGCGCTGATCAAAGGGATGATCAGGTAATCCAGGAACATGGCCCAGCCGACGAGGAACCCCAGATGCGGGTTCATGCTGCGGGCGACGTAGCTGTAAGCGGACCCGGCCATCGGATAGACCACGGCCATCCGGCCATAGCTGACGGCGGTGATCATCATGCCGACCAGCGCCACCAGGACGGTGGTGACCGCGTGGCCATTCGACCGTTGCTCGAGCAGCCCCGCTATCGGGACCGGCGCCACGATCTGCACGATGATCATCCCATAGACGATCAGGTCCCACAATCCCAGAACCCGTTTCAGCCTCGGGACCTGGCCGGCGCCGGCAGCGGCCGGCGCGGCAGCGCCTTCAAGTGGCATAACAGGGGGACTGTAACGAGGCAGGAACGGAGTGGGAAGGAGGGAATGACGAATGGACCCAATGCGGAGTGCGGAATGCGGAGTGCGGAGTGTTCCGGTGGGAATGTTGGGTCTGGATTGCGGTGTGGGGAATGACGAATGACGAATGACGAATGACGAATGACGGAAATCGGAATGGTGGGGCGGCGATGGCGTCGCGTAGCGACGCACTGAAGGTAGCCGTGGACCTCGGTCCACGGTCCAGGGCGCAGGAATGGCCGCGCGTCGCGTAGCGACGCCTGACGACTTGGCGCTGGCAGATCTCGTCCGACTTTCAGGCGTCGCTACGCGACGCGCCTGACCTTGGCCCTTGGGTCCGTGGACTGGAAGTCCACGGCTACCTTCAGACACCGCTACGCGGTGATCAGTCGGACGGGTCGGACCCGTCTGAGCCGTCGGCCACCCGCCTACGCTTCTGGGTGGACGGCTACTGCCAGCGTTTGGCCGGCTGTGATATGGGCCTCGCGCGCGAACGTCACGCTAAGCCGCCCCTCGGCGCTCTCGTGGCTGGTTTCGACAGTTCTGCCGTCCACGGACACGCGGCATTGTGCGGGGCGCAGGTTGCGCGGCAGGGCCAGGGCCAGGGTGTGCAGGCGCAGCTTGCCCCATTTCAGGACCACTTCGTATTGGGCGCTTCGCGCGCCGTGCAGTTGGGAGAAGGTCCCCCACCCTTCCGCCGTGGTGAAGGCGCAACGGAATGAGGCGGGGTGCGAGTCAGGAGCACCGGTTGGCGATTGGCCCCCGGAGATTAGGCGCGGGAAGAAGCCCAGGCGGCCTTGCGGGCCGTGGTGCTGGTATCCGCAGGCGGCGAGGAAGACGCCGTAACTGGCCATGCTGCGGGCGTAGTGGTCGCCACACTCGACTTCGTTCCAGGGATTGCGGCGGGCGGCGTGGTAACGGTCGTGGACGGCGCGGGCGACGGCAAGGCCCTCGGTGAGGAGGCCCTCCCAAATCATGTGCCCGGCGGCCTGGTACTCGAAACCATTCATGCACTCGTTGAAATAGCCGGCGGCCCATTCGGGACCTTTGCCCTTGGCCTGGGCGTAATCCCAGTCCGAGCGCGGGAAGGTACACATCAGGAGCCCGGCCTCGCCGGGCATGGCGTACCAGCGGCCGGGTTTGTAAGCCCGGCGGTAGGGTCCCACATCCGGCGTGAAGTTGTAACGCCAGAGCGATTTGAGGGCCGAAAGGGTCTCTTGCTCGGGCAGCACTCGCGGCAGGCCGACCTGGAAGGCCCAACTCTGGCCAAAGACCTGGTCGATCTCGCACCCGCTGCCCGAGTTGATCGCGTCCAGGTGCCTGGGGTCGGGCTTGTTGATGAAGTACTGCCCGTCAAAGAGCTGGGTGACGAAGTTTTTGCGGCCGCGTTCGAGGATGGCGCGACACTGGGCGGCGAATTCGGTGTCGCCCAGTTCCAGGGCCATGGTCTGGGCGGCGAGCAAGGCGGCCAGGTAGAGACCGCTCAGCCAGGCCACCGGCCCATACCAATCGGTGTCCAGGGTGTTGTGCTGGTTGCTCTCGATCAGGCCGTCGCCGTTGGCGTCTTTGGCGATGAGCCATTGGGTGGCCCTTTTGACGCCGGGCCAGACCCGCTTGAGGAAAGAGTTGTCGGCGCTGGCCTGGTGCTCGCGCAAAGCGCGCAGGATGGTCCCGGCCTGGGCATCGATGGCGGGGAAATCGATGAATTCCCCGCGGAAATGGATCGCGCCGTCGGGTTGAAGCGCCAGGCCGAAATCGACCTTCTCGCGCGTGAGGCGCTCCAGGTCGGGGAAAAGCCGCGCCAGGGCATGGGCGTATTGCCAGACGTGGCCGCAGGTGCCCTCGCAGCAGCCGACCCCTTCCCAGCCGTAGAAGCGCCCGTCGCCGAAGCGGTGGCAAGTCGAGGTGGCCAGGATGGAGGTGTTGAGGAAAGTGCGGTCCAGGAACCAATACGGGAGGGTCGAGTCATACCAGGTGTCGTGCCACAGGCGCGTCTGGCCGGCCAGCCGGGCGAAGTGGTCGCGGACATACTGTGCGACGGCGCGGGCGGAGTCGAAGCGCCTGGCATAATAACGGCCTGGCGGCAGGCGATTCATTCGAAGGTTGGGAAAATGCCAGGCCAGGACGAAGGTGGCCTTGGCCGAAGCGCCGGGGGCGAGCTTCATCTTCCGCGTGATCGAGCCGGGCAGTTTCTCATCCAAGGGGCTGCGCGCAGACTTGTCCGGGGGCGGGGCTCCGGAGGCGGCGTCGACGAGGCTCCCGGGGCCTGCGGCGCCGACGCTGCCCGAATCGCCGGGTTGGGCGTCCAGGAGCGCCAGGCCCAGTGTGCCGAAATCAGGCTCTTGAGCCAGCGGACCCAGGGGCGTGCGCGGTTGGTCGCTCAAGAGGATGTCGTCGATCCCGATATTGCCCCAGGGGCCTTGCTCCTGGTCCACGATCTGGAGGCGGGCGGTCTTGCCGGGCCACCGCCGGACGTCCCAGCTCATCGGGCGCATCCGGTTGTTATCCTGGCCGGTGGCGCTGAGCACGACCTGGTCCTCGACGAGCAGGTTCATGCAGGTCCTGCCCTTGTGAGAGCCGCCGCCGATGAGGAAAGTGATGTAGTTGCGCTCGAGGGTGAACGGGGGGCTGGTCAGCGTGCCGGTGGCAGAGTCCTTCTCGGTGACGCTGCCGCCCGGGGCGGAGGCATGGCTGTTGACGACGCGTTTGCCCTTGCCGCCAACGTCTCCCTGGTAATCCGGGATCTTCGAGATCTCGACCGGCCCGGCGCCAAAGGCGGTGCCGGTGGCGACCCAGGGTGCGTAGGTCTCGCCTTCGAAGTCCGCAAAGACGATGTCGGGCCTCGGGGCGGAGCCGCGGCAGGGAGGTCTTCCGCGCTGCACTCCAGGAAGAGGAACGGCAGCAGGCTGGGCTGCCGGCTTCGCTCGTCTCCCTCTCCCCGTCTGACGGGGAGAGGGCCGGGGTGAGGGGTCCGCTCCTGGGCAGGGTCCGTTTCGGGAGCAGGCGGCCCCACTCGCACCAGGCGGTTGTGGCGGAAACCCGCTCGCATCTGGCCGCTGTAGAGACAGACGGGGTTTTCAAGCCAGCCGGTCAGCTCGACCTCGAGTTCGGCGCTGCCCTGGTTCCTGACCGTGAACTCGAGCACCGTCGCCGGGAGCGAGGAATCCTCGGTGTTCAGCGGGATGAAGGGTGAGAAGGCCTGGAGGCTGACGCTGGCCGGGCAATCGGGATCGCGGTACTCGACATAGCCGATCGGGTACTCGCCGGCAAACGAGAGGTCGCGCCAGTGGGCGTGCTCGAGCGGGCGGACCTGGCCTTGGGACTGGCCGCCCGCCTTGAGCCGGAGGACAAAGCCGTGGCCGAAGGGCGAGCCGGGCTGCATTGGCGCGGCGTAATGCTCGGCACCGGTGCCGATATGGCGGTTGAAGATGTCCCAATGCCACAGCCTGCCATCGCCTCCGAGATAGACCTGGCCGGCGCAGATGCCGCCGATGGGCATCCCGATGCGTTCGAGGTCCGGCCCGCGGTACACGGTGCGCTCGCCTCGAGCAGTGAGGGACTGCACCCACTCGGGCCGCAGCTTCTTGTCCGCCGGGACCAGCTTGTCGAAGTCCTGCCGCGTGAAGGGGCCGGCCATGGCCTGCAGTTGGCCAATGCTTAGGGCGCCGGCGCCCAGGCCAAGCGCCTTCAGAAACTCCCGCCGCGGCCAGGCGCCAGCGCAGCCGCAGGCTGGGCCGGAACATTTCAAGGGGAAATCAGGTCTCATGACACCGGAAATTCAAAGTCAGAACCCGCTGAATGTAAAACGAAAACCATGGCCTCTCATCCCTCTTATATTCCCTGCATCTTCCATCGTTCTTTTGAAGGCAGAAAGATGGGGGCAGAAAAATGAAGACAATCCATCTCTCTCCATCTCCATCTTTCTGCCCCCATTTTTCTGCCTTTCATTTCCCTGCCTTTTTCCTCGTTTTTCACGTCCCTTTGGTCCCTTCCTCACGCTCCCCGCGCCCCGCATTGTGCGGCGGTGTCGAAAACGGCCAGGACCTTCTCAGGCGGGATGTCAGCCTGGATGTTGTGGATGGCGGCAAAGACGTAGCCGCCGCCGGGGCCCAGGAGCTTGAGGCGCTCGAGCACCTCGCGGCGCACGTCCTCGACGGAGCCGAACGGCAGGGTGGTTTGCGTCTCGACGCCCCCGCCCCAGAAGGCGAGGTTGCGGCCGAACCGGCGCTTGATTCGGCCCGGGTCCATGCCTTTGGCGGAGGTCTGGAGCGGGTTGAGCACTTCGATGCCGAGCTCGATGAAATCGGGCAGGATCTCCTCGATGGCGCCGTCGCAGTGGATGAAGACCCTGGCGGGGGTGCGGGCCTTGACGAACTGGATCCAGCGGCGCTGCCTGGGCTTGAAGACCTCGCGGTAGAGCCGCGGGGAGATTTGCAAGGCGGTCTGCGAGCCGAAATCGTCGTTCATCTGGATGGCCTCGATATACGGCCCGGCAATCGAGAGGAAACGGTCGAGGATGGCCAGGTCGTGCGCCAGCTTGGCCTCCAGCCAGGTACTCGACCAGGTCGCGCTCGCAGGCCAGTTTCACCATGAAGTTCTCGAAGCCGAACAGGACCAGGCTGATCTCAAAGAAGGAGCCGAGGAGGTTCGACAGGCCGGCGAAGAGCGCCTTGTCCGTCTGGTGGTAGATCTCGTTGATGCGCTGCCGCACGTACTGCTCTTCACGGTCGGTCCACGGGTCGGGCCAGGCGAAGCGGTCAATGTCAGCAGTGGTTCGCGCGTTCGCCAGAGGCGCCCAGCAGACGTCGTAGTAGAGGGACTCGGGGGCGCGCCGGGCATAAGTTTCACCCTGCCAGCGGATTTGGAACTGGCCGTCGCTCGCCACGATTTCGTCGCAGGCCTCGGGCACCAGGCAGGGCGAACCGTCCGTGAGCCGGCCGGGTTTCCAGCGGTCCAGGGCCAGGAACGCCATCCCGGTGGTCGGCGCCAGCCGGTGCAGGCTGACCACGTCCGCCCCAAGCCGATCCAGAACGCTCAGTGACGGGTCGGCCAACTGCTGCTTGATGTCATAGACCCGCACCTCCTCGTGAAGCCCCAGGTGACGCAGCAACTTCCGATAGGCGATGGCGCTGATGCCGGTGACCCGGCTGGCGCCCAGGTCCACCGGCACCCGGTCCGGTTCCTCATGGTTGAGGGCCATCCTCACCCTCTGGCGGCTCGTCAGCGCGCTCATTCTCAGGGGCAGTCTAGTGTCA
The DNA here is from genome assembly GCA_963749495.1 of uncultured bacterium. Taxonomy (GTDB): domain Bacteria; phylum Verrucomicrobiota; class Verrucomicrobiia; order Limisphaerales; family UBA8199; genus CAVQND01. The sequence continues at coordinate 209,951 of CAVVMW010000024.1, read as the reverse complement.
TCCAGCGCCGGGGCAAGCGCTCAGCGGCGGGCAGTGCGACCCTTCTCGCCCCGTCACCCCCCCCGCCCTTTCATTTTGTCGGAACCGGTCAGTGAAGGCGGAGACAGAGTCCCCGGGCCGACCCCTCACCCCGTCCTCTCGGTCCACGGTCCGGGGCGTGGCAATCATCGCGCGTCGCGTAGCGACGCAGTGAAGGTAGCCGTGGACCTCGGTCCACGGTTCAGGGCGTGGGAATGGTCACGCGTTGCGTAGCGACGCAGTGAAGGTAGCCGTGGACCTCGGTCCACGGTTCAGGGCGTGGGAATGGTCACGCGTCGCGTAGCGACGCCTGACACCGTTGCGGTTTTCAGGCGTTGCTACGCGACGCGATTGAGCTTGGGCCATGGGTCCGTGGACTGGAAGTCCACGGCTACCATCGGGCACCGCTACGCGGTGAGCCGAGGGCTGCGGGCGCATCGCGGAGCAACGCAATGAAGGTAGTCCTCATTTGGCTTGGTTGCTGAAGAACAAATGGCACGAGCACGGAGACTGGACCTACCCATGAAACCAAACACTCACTCAACTCAGTTCCTGAATATGAGAGCACGACTCATTCCCATCATTCTCGCCCTCACGACTGGGGGCGTTGCCCGGGCGGCTTACAGCCCGATTGCCCTGACTTCCGGCAGCTACAATGCCGACGTGGTGGTGGAAAAAACCGCCACACCGCCCCTGGTCCCGGGGGCTTACACCACCGCTTCGATGGACAACGGCACAGGGAATAGCGGCGACACGTGGTGCGAGATGGGCCTCTTTGCCAGCGACGCCACCGTCGGGCTGCCTCCGGCAGGCACCACGATCACGGACTTGACCTTCGCAGACCACCAATACACCTTTGCCCCGAGCTGGAAGGCGAATAACGCGATCATGCTCGATGCCAGCAGTTTCAGCGGGCTTTACACCTTCACCCTCGCCAGCCCCGCCCCCTACGCGCAATTGACCTTCCTGACCAGCGGCGGCAACGGCGGCTGCACATTCCGCTGGACGGCGCACCATGCGGACGGCACCACCGAAACCGGCACGCAACCCTCGGCGGACTGGTTCAACGGCGCGAATCAGGCCTTCATCGCCAACGTGCGGGCCAACGCGCAAACGTTCACGCTGGACAACTACAATAGCCAAAACCCGCGCCTCTACGGGAAAGATGTCACCCTGACGAACACTGCGAGTGACGTCACTCAAATAGACTTGCAGTACGTCAGCAGTGCCGCCGGGGCGCACACGTGCATTATGGCCGTGAGCGGCCAGGCCCCTGGCGGCGGCAACTTCAAGCCCATCACCGTGACCGGATATAATGCGGACATCGTGGTCGAGGCGAGCGCCGGACCGGTCTCCGACACCGGGACTTTGTCTTCGGCCCCGCTCACGCAGTTCACGACCGCCACGATGGATGCCGGGACCGCCAACACGGGCAACACGTGGTACGAGCAAGGGTACGTCGCGGCCTATCCGTTAACGGGCTTGCCGCCGGCGGGCTCGATTCTGACCAGCACCAACCTGCCGGACCATAGCTACCAGTTGGCCCCCAGTTACACCGCCCCCAACGCCATCTATGCCGACGCGAACAGCCCGTCCGCTCAGATTACCTTTGCCAATCCAACGGCCTTCTCGGCGTTGTCATTCCTCAGTTCCGATGGCAACGGCGCCATCACCGTCGGCGTGGTCGCGAGTCACCAGGATGGCACGATGGAGACCAATTACTTCAACTCGAAGGATTGGTTCGGCGGCGTGCCGGCCGCTTATACGGCCAACGGCCGCATTGATCTGGACACGGGCGTCATTAACAGCCTCAACAGCGGCAACCCAAACCTGTACGAGGCGCAATTCACGCTGACCGACACCACCAGCCCGGTGACGGGGGCAACCGTGCTCTGGACGACCAACAACGGTTCTGCCGCCACTTCGCGCTTCGTTGTCCTGGCCGTGAGCGGCACGGCCGGCACCGTGGCGCCCATCATCACCAACCAACCCGCCAGCGTGACAGTGTCCGCCGGGACAAGTGTGTCCTTTACTGTCGGTGTGGCGGGCACCGGCCCCTTCACGTATCAATGGCAGGCGGCGGGCGCCACCGGGGTTTTCACCAACCTGACCGATGGCGGGGGCGTCTCCGGTTCCTCGACGCCCACCCTGTCCTTGACCGCCGTCACCACCGACAGCTCCGGCGTCAACTTCCGAGCGGTCATCACCAATGCCGGCGGCAGTGTGAACTGCCAGCCCGCCTCGCTCAGTGTTTACTCGGTCCTGGCCAATATGGCCCAACCGAGCGACCAAATCGTCGCTTACGCGGGCTTTCCCAATGCGTCGCCGGAATACGCCCAATCCGCCATTGATGGGACGACTCAGAAGTACCTCAACTTCGGCTTGAACGATGGCGCGCCGTTCCTGGGGCCGTGCGGCCTTATCTGGACTCCGCAGGTGGGCAGCGTGATCATCTCCGGCATCCGCATCTTCACGGCCAATGACGCGCCCGAGCGCGACCCGGCGAACTTCATCCTGGAAGGCTCGAACGACAGCGGCGGGCATTGGTCGCTCATCACGTCCAACCTGATTTCGCTGCCGACCACGCGCAACACGGACAGCACGGCCAATGCGATTGATCTCACGGTGGATGCCTTCGGGGAGGTGGACTTCCATAATACCGTTGGCTACACGTCCTATCGGCTCTCCTTCACGCTGGTGAGGAACAACGCCGCGGCCAACAGCGTCCAGATGGCCGAAGTTCAGTTCCTGGGCATCCTCAATTCATCGCCCGCCCCGGTCTTCAGTCAGCAGCCGCAGTCGATCAAGGCCTACAACCGCAGTTCGGCTTCGTTCACCGCTTCGGCCAGCGGTTCGCCCTCTTACTCGTGGGCCAAGGGCGCCAACGGGGTGTATGCGTTGCTCTCCGATGCCGGCAACATTTCAGGGTCCAAAACGGGCTCTTTGGGCATTAACCCGGCCAGCTACGCCGACACGATGGACTACGTTTGCATCGCCAACAACGCCTTCGGTTACACGACCAGCGCGGTGGCGACCTTGAGCATCGTCAGTTTGCTGACCAACGTGGACTTCCCCACCGACCCAATCCTGACCTTTGGGGATGAGGCGGTGGCCCAAGCCGGCGGCCCGCTCTATCCGGCCGATGCGGGGCTCAATCTGATCGATGGCACAGCCGTCAAATGGCAGAATGGCGGCAGCGGCTTCAGCACTTCGGCCGGCTTCCCGCCGTTCCAGGGACCGGTCGGCGTGGTTCTCACCAACGAGAGCTTGAATCTGAGCGGCGCGCTCCGGCCCACGCTGGTCGTTGGCTTGCGCATCTTCACCGCCGATGCCAATCCCGAGCGCGATCCGGCCGACTATACGCTGGAAGGTTCACTTGACGGCACCACCTTCCACCACATTGCCTCGGGGGCATTGAATCTCCCGCTGGATCGCAACGCTGCATCGGTGTTCCTTGATCCGATCACTATGGCCGAAGAGGAGATCTTCTTCGTCAACACTACGCCCTACCCGATCTACCGCCTCACCTTCAACCACACCCGGAACGACACTGCCGCCAACAGCCTCCAAGTCGCCGAAGTCCAGTTCCTGGGCGTCGACGGCAGCATCGCGGCGCCAGCCATCACGCTGGCTCACGGGACGACGCCGGGAACCATCACCATCACCTCGTCGGTGCCGGCCGAACTCTATTCCACCACCGACCTGGCTAGCAGCGAGTGGGTGGACGAGGGTCCAATCACCGGCTCCATAACCGTCACTCCGAGTCCCGCCACACCCGAGAAGTTCTATCGCTTGGGTCTCGTTGGCTTTTAACACACCCACTGGGCTTTAGATCGAGTTCACGAGGCCGGGCTTCATTCAGCCCGGCCTCAATCTTCTGCGGGCGCTGGCGCAACGGCGCCCGCAGCGTCATCGATGGTATCCAGCGCAGCCGGATTTACAAAACCAGGGCCGCCAAGGCCCGGCGCGCGAAATCCACGCCGGCTCGGGTTACTGGTCCCAAGACAGCCTCACGCAAGTCATGGCCACCCCGGCCAAACCCGAGGCGCTCTGCGTGCGCTGGCCCGGGGGCAAAACGACCACCACGCCGGTCCCCGCCGGGGCCAGAGAAATCACGGTGGACTCCGAAGGAAGACTGAGGTCTCACCGCTGAGGAAAGATCTGGTAGAGCAGCAGATAAATGAGGACGCCGGTGACGGAGACGTACATCCAGAGGGGCCAGGTCCAACGGGCGATTTTGCGGTGGAGGTCGAAACGGCGGCGCAAGGCACGGGCAAGAGTGACGAGCGCCAGGGGCACGATGAGGATGGCCAGGAGGGTGTGGCTCAGGAGAATGGCCAGGTAAATGGGGCGGAACCATGCGGGATTCCTGAAGAGGGTGGGACCCCGGTGCAAGTGCCAGGCCAGGTAAAAGTGGTACGTCAAATAGCAAGCCAGGAACAGGGTCGAGGTGACGAAGGCCGCAATCATGCAGTTGCGGTGGGCGAGTTGGCGCTTGCGCCGGATGAAGTAGTAGCCGCTCCCCAGGAGGACGGCGCTCAGGCCGTTGAGAGAAGCGTTGACGACGGGCAGGTCGGCCAGGCTCATCGCTCGCGCTCCACTTGCCTGACGGCCTCGACCACGTGCTTTTTCACGTGGTCGGGATCAATGTCGTCGCCGCTCGTCTCGAAGATGGCGCGCAACCTCGACTGGCGGTCCACGAGCACCAGGAGGGTGCTGTGAACGAAGAGGTCATTGGGGGACTGGCGTTCTCCGGGGGTCTTTTCGATGGCGGTGAGCTTGAGGGACTGCGTCGCCAGACTGGCGACCTGTTTCTTGAGGCCGGTCAGGAACATCCATCGCTGTGGATCAGCGCCGAACCGCTCGGCGTAGCTCTTCAAAACAGCGGGCTTGTCGAAATCAGGGTCGGTGGTCAATGAGACGAGGCGGGCCTGGCTGTCCTGGGCCAGGGCTTGCTGGAGTTCCTTCATTTGGCGGGTCATCTTCAGGCACGGTCCGGGACAGCGGGTGAAGATGACGTTGGCCACCCAGACGTGCCCGCGCAGGTCCGCCAGCGAGACCGGGGCGCCGTCCTGGTTGGTCAGGGTGAAATCGGCGACGGAACCATAGACGGGCAGGCGCGTGCGGGCGGCGCTTTGGGCTTGCAGGGCCGCGGAGAGGAGCGCGCCCATGAGAAGCACCAGGCCGAGCCCAAGCCCGGTCCAGAGCAAGGGCCTGGGCCCCGGCCTGCCCGGGCTGCTTCGCGCGGCTGCCGCCGCCGGATTTCGCTCTGCCTCGCCGCCAAGTTTTCGCGCTTCAATCATCCAATTACATAGCCCGGGAGGGATGCCCTGGCAAGGGGCGGCGCTGCCGGGTGCGATTAAAAGCGTCGGGCAGCGGCCTCGGGAATTCTGTCCCGGAGGGACATCTGACAATAGCCCGGCGTTTCAACGCCGGGGAGGCCACAAAAGGGAGCCTCGTCCCGAAGGGACGACTGAGAATACTGGTTGCTTTCAGCCGTCCCTTCGGGACGGACCAATTCCTTGGGTCCGCTCACCCGGCGTTGAAACGCCGGGCTATTGTCGGAAGCCCCTTCGGGGCAAAAAGGCGCCGTGGGCTGACCGACAGTTTTAATCGCACCCGGTGCTGCCCGCATCACGCCAGGAGCGGGTTCAGGGCCAGGGCCAGGGCGGTGACGGCGCCCAGGGAGTGGACTTCGCCCCGAGCGATGGCGGCGAGGGTCTCCTGTGTCGTCAACTGGACCAACTCCATCTCCTCGAGGTCGCCGGACTGGGGAGCGGTGACGGGCTGGACGCGCTCGGCCGCAAAGAAGTGGGCGTGGCCGCAGCCCTGGTTTGCGTTGCAGACGTACTTGCCCAGGCTGCGCCACTCCTCGGAGGTGCAGCCGGTTTCTTCGAGCAATTCCCGTTGCGCGGCGACCAGGGGCTCTTCTCCGGGAGCGATGTATCCGCCCGGAACGTAGAGGCCCACCGAGCGGGCGCCGTGCTTGTACTGGCGCACCAGGAGGATGCGCCCGTCCTCCAGCCGGGCCACGACCAGGGCATAGTCGAAGGACTCGATTTGGTGGAAATCCTCGACCACCCGGCCATCGGGCAACCGGACACGCTCGACGCTCACGCGGATGCGCGGCGGCGCGGAATAGACCTCGCGCGTCTCCAGGACTTGCCAGGGACGATGTTTGCTGGGCATAGGCTCGCTCGGATGTCGGCCAAAGAGTACCGGACACCAGTGCCGAGTGTCGAGGGCAGAGTGTCGAGGGACGAGGGGCGAGGGAGGGCCGTTGACAAAGTTGTAGCGCAGGTTTCCAAACCTGCTGTATCGCCGATTTCCAATCGGCAGGGCGTCGGCATATCGAGCGCCCCCGGTTTAGGGACGGCCTGCGGGTTTGGAAACCCGCGATACAGCAGGTTTGGAAACCTGCGCTACGCTGGCGCCCCAGGCGCCCAGGCGCGCCGGGCCACTCTGTCAATGGCCCCGGGGGGCGAGGGAGCGAAGCCCGTCGAGTTGAGACTGCCGTTTCGCCGGTTGAACCCAAAACTGGAACGTCGTATGATAAACACCGTGCCGATAACACTGGAACAAATCGTTGAGGAAGCCCGCCACTGGCCCCCGGAAAAGGTCGGGGAGTTGGTGGGCCGTCTGACCGAAGACCTGCACACCAGCGACCCGGAGATCGAGTCCGCCTGGAGAACTGAGGTCCACCGGCGTATCGAGGAAATCCAAACCGGCAAGGTGCAAGGTGTCCCCGCCGAGGTAGTTTCCGCCCGAATCCGTAAAATCATCGGGCGGTGAAGCCGCACGTCTTTCATCCCGAGGCGGCGGAGGAATACGCCGAGGCAACTCGATCGAAACGGCGACCTGGTTACTGGCGCAAAAGCATCTAGTCCGCCTGGAGGACGTAATCGGTGAAGGAGGAAACGGAGTCCCCGGCGAACCCCTCACCCCAGCCCTCTCCCCTTCCGAAGGGGAGAGGGGGAAGCCTCGGCAGTCTCTGGGAATTCCAGGCGTCTCCGCCTTCTCGAGCCGCTTCCGAGAATCCTCCCTCTCCCCTTCGGAAGGGGAGAGGGCCGGGGTGAGGGGTCTGCCCGCCGTGTCGCCCCCGCTCTCAGGCATTACTCGCGGACCAATCGGATCTCCCGGAGGTTGACGGCCTTCCACGCGGCGGCGTCGGCAGCGCGCACGCACACCACGACAGGGCCGGGCTGTTTGAGAGCGACCTGGCCGAACTCAACGGGGCGGAACTGGCTCCAGGTCTCCGTCTGCGGGACCTTTGCGGCGAGCGACTCTTTGCCGACGACAACGGCGACCTGCGCGCCTTCATGGACCGTGGCGAAGGAACCGCTGATGCTGAAGCGGCCGGGTTGGGGCACCTGGACCTTCCAGGAAACCCAATCGGCGGGCTGGTCCCAGAAACCGATGTTGGGTTGGCCGCCCTGGGCCTCCTGCTGGAGGTTGCCGTGGAGTTCGGCGGAGTCGGCGCGCAGGATGAAGCCGCCGTTGGACTCGGGCTGGATGAGCGCGGCCGTTTCGGGAGCCAGGACGGGCTTGAGGTCGGCGCCGCTAATCCTGAGGCCGCAGGCGATGTCGCTGGTCTTCTGGGCAGGCAAGCTCACGACCAGGGCGTTGGTGGTCTGGGTGAATTGGAGTCTGCCCCTGTGCCCGAGCAGTTCGATGCGCGAGAGCCTGTTGGCACTGCCATCGGCGGGTTTGGCCAGGGCCTTGATGACCAGTTGGCCATCCTGAGGCCAGCCCAAGGCGAAGGCATAGAGGGTCTTGCCCTTGGTCGTGAAGCGGATGTCGCGGGCGGTGTAGGCAAAGTCCTCGCCGAAGTGGCCGCCCTTGGCGCGGATGGGGCCTTCGCCATAGACCTGCCAGGGGCGGGTCGCGTAGAGGCCCTCGCCGTGCACGGCCATCCAATCGGCCAACTGGTTGAGCATCTGCTCGACCTCCGCGTCCAGCGAGCCGTCCGGGCGCTGCACGACGTTGAGGAGCAAGTTGCCGTTCTTGCTGACGATGTCCACCAGCATGTGAACGGTCCAACCGAGCGGGCGGAACTTCCAGGTGCGGTTATAGAACCAGTCGCCGATCGAGGTATCGGTCTGCCACGGGTTGGGGTTGACGCCGGCCATGACGCCGCGTTCGAGGTCTTCGACCCAGCGGCCTTCGGACTTCTGTTTGCACGTGTAAATGACCTGGGGCTTGCCGCCATGGCGGGCGGCGTCGGAGTTGTAGAGATGGGCGATGAGGCTGCGGCCGACTTCGTTGCCAAACGGCACGCCGCCGTCGGTGTAGAGCAGATCGGGGTGGTAGCCGTCGACCAGTTCCTTGATCTCCTCGAACCACTGGTGCTGCCAGCGGGGATTGGTGCTGTACCAACCACCGTCGCCGGGCTCGGCGGGGAAATGGTAGAGGTCCTGGTATTGGGGGTCGGCGCCGTCGTAAGGCACACCGGCCATCGGGCCTTTGGCGTCGGATTTGTGGCTGTCCTGGAACCAGGTGAAGCTGGCGCCCAAGTGCTCGGAGACGCCGAAGCGCAGCCCGTATTTGGTGGCGGCCCTCTGCCACTCGCCGACGACGTCGCGTTTGGGTCCCATGTTGAGGGCATTCCAGCGGTGGAGTTTCGAGTTCCAGAGGAAGAAGTTGTCGTGGTGGGAGCCCATGCTGACGAAGTAGCGGGCGCCGGCGCGCTTGTAGAGGGCCATGAGCCGGTCCGGGTCCCATTTCTCGGCTTTCCAGAGCGGGATGATGTCCTTGTAGCCGTTGGTCGAGGGATGGCCGTAGCGCTGGAGGTGGTCCTGGTATTGAGCATGCCCCTGCTGGTACATTTGGCGGGCGTACCAGTCGCCGAACATCGGGACCGCCTGCGGGCCCCAATGCGCCCAGATGCCGAACTTGGCGTCCCGGAACCAATCCGGGCAATGATAGTTGGTGAGGGATTCCATGGTCGGCTCGAAAGGGCCGGCGGCGATGGGGAGGGCGTGCGCCTGCTCAATGGCAATCGCGGTGCCCTCGCTGGGTTGCAGGCTATAAACATTTTGGACCATGGCGAGGGTTGCCTGTTCGGTTTGAGCCGCCTGCGTGCCAAGGCCCAGAGCCATCATCAACCCCAGAGTCGGTGCGGTAGTCTTCATGAGCCGCAGTCTGCTGAGAAATGATGGCTCGGGTCAAGAGCGGGTTGGGCGCAACTCATGCCGTGGGCGTGCTGCTCGTCCTCATTTCGCTCAGGTTCATGCGAAGTGGACCCCTTCGCGCAGCAGGGAGCGGCGGATGGCGACGCGAAGCGAGTGGTTCAACCGCAATGTGGCGATGGTCGCGCGCCCGACTGCGGTTACCCCGATCAGGGTCTCGCCGTCCCAACGGAAGTGGTCTCGTCGGAGGTCGCGGCGCGGGTGGAAGAGCCGGATGACTCGGCAGGTCTGCGGGTCAACTCCGGCGAGGTTCGGGCCTTTGAAGTTATTGCAGTGGAAACAGGCGAACGCAAGATTGTCGGCGGTGGTCTGGCCGCCGTGTGATTGTGCGATAATGTGGTCAAATTGAAACGGCGTGCTCGCCAGTGATTCCGGCAGAAGGCAATACTCGCAACGGAACCCAGCGCGGCTGCGGACCAACTCCTCCAGCGCGGCATCCATCTTCACGCGGCGTTAGCAGGGATGCCAAGTGAGAGCCGGGCTTTGGATTTGAGCAAGTCGATGAACCACCCGAGTTGCATGTAGTTCGCCAACTCGCTCTCCTCTTCCGGAGCGAGGCTGCCGGCGCGGGCATGGGCGGCGAGTTCATTCATCCGTGCGCGATCGTTCTCGGCAAATTGGAGATCAAGAAAATACTTGGCCGCGTCCGGTGGCAGGCCAGCCTGACCGGGCTTGATCGTGCGTTCCCACACTTCAGCAAAAGCGTCACCAATCACGATGCTCATAACCACATTTTACCTCGCAGCACTGCCGCGGGCAACAACGCGCTGCGAGTCTCTCCGGCTCGGGCTGCATTCCACTTTTTCACTACGCCTGGCCTGCCGCCGCCCCCTTACATCAGCCCCGCCGTCTCCGGAAAACCGCAGACCAGGTTCAGGCTTTGCACGGCCTGGCCGCTGGCGCCTTTGACCAGGTTGTCCTCGGCGCTCATGACGATGAGCCGGCCGGTGCGGGGGTCCAGGCGCCAGGCCAGTTCGAGCACGTTGGTCCCGACGACGTTCTTGGTGTCGGGCAGGGCCTTGCCCTGGAGCACGCGCACGAAAGGCTCCTCGCCATACGCAGCCTGGTAGCAGGCGCCCACCTTCTCACCGAATTGCGCCACCTCCTCGGGGCCGCTAAACCGGGCCGTCGGCGCCAGGTAGATGGTCGTGAGAATGCCGCGATTGACCGGGATCAGGTGCGGGGTGAACTGGAGCACCACCGGGACGCCCGCCGCAATCGAGAGTTCCTGCTCGATTTCGGAGAGATGGCGGTGCCTGGGCAGCCCGTAAGGGCGCGCGCTTTCGTTGCACTCGGCAAACAAGTAGTCCGGTTCCGGCTTGCGGCCGGCGCCGGTGACGCCGCTGAGCGAGTCGGCGATGATGCTGCCGGGCTTGACCAGGCCCGCCCGGAGCAAGGGAATGACCGGCAGGAGAATGCTGGTCGGGTAGCAGCCGGGCGAGGCGATGAGCGAGGCGGACTTGATTTGCGCGCGGTAAATTTCCGGCAGCCCATAGACGGCCCGGGCCAGCAACTCGGGCGCCGGGTGGGTGTGCGCGTAGAAGTCTTCATACACGGCCGCGTTCCTGAGCCGGAAATCGGCGCTCAGGTCAATGACCCGGCAGCCCCGTTGCAGCAGGGGCACGGCGAACTCCGCCGCCACCCCGTGGGGCAAGGCCAGAAAAATGACTTGGGCCTCTTTGGCCAGCAACTCCGCCTTGGGTTCGCTGAACCGGAGCGCCGCGCGCGCTGATGATGGGCGAACTTGGGAAAGACCTGGGCCACCGTTTGGCCGGCATACTGGCGCGAGGTCACGGCGGCCAGTTCGGCGCACGGATGCGAGAGCAGCAGCCGCACCAACTCCTCGCCCGAGTAGCCCGAAGCCCCGACAACGCCAATGGGCTGGGGGTTCATAGGCTCTCAATCTCAATTAGCATGGGACAAGCGTATCAAGCGGCAGAACGGAGCGCAATTGATGCCGTCGCTTTGCGGACCTTTGTCGCAGCCTTTCTCGCACCCTTTGTCGGATTGGCCGTCTTTTTCCCACGAAGGTTGCGACAAAGGCCGCGACAAAGGCCGCGACAAAGTTACCATGTCGCCGGGCCGATCGGCGGGACCTGCGGAGCTCAGTTGAACCGGGAGCCCGAGGCCCTACCGTTTGCTGTATTGGAAGCGGCGGCGGGCGCCGGGCTGGCCGTATTTCTTGCGCTCTTTCATGCGCGGGTCGCGGGTCAGCAGGCCCTCGGCCTTGAGAACGGGCCGCAGGTTGGCGTCCACCGTCAAGAGGGCGCGGGCCAGGCCGTGGCGGACAGCGCCGGCCTGGCCGGTGGGTCCGCCGCCGCTGACGGTGATCTGGGCGTCGTACTTCTCGATGGTGCCGGTGGCGGTCAAGGCCTGGCTGGCCACCACGCGCAGGGATTCGATCGGGAAATAATTCTCGAACGGCGGGCCGTTGATCAGGATCTTGCCGGAACCGCTGCTCAGGCGCACACGCGCCACAGCGGACTTGCGCCGGCCGGTGCCGAGGTGTTGAGGGATTTTGACTTCGGGAATTTTGATGTCGGCCATACCGCTACGTTAGGCTAGGAGTTGAAAGTTGAGTGCGAATTCGGGATTGGGAGCCAGAGCTGGAGGTCGCTTCACTTCACGTCACCTGGCTGGGGCCAGGGGCTCGGGTTTCTGCGCCGCGTGCGGGTGCTTGCTGCCCTTGTACACCTTGAGCTTGGTCATGAGCACCCGCCCGAGCCGGTTTTTGGGAACCATGCCGCGCACCGCGTGCATAATCAGCTTCTCCGGGTGGCGGGCCCGAATCTGGGCCACCGAGGTGAATTTTTCCCCGCCTTTCCACCCCGAGTAGGTCATGAACTTCTTGTTGGTCTCCTTCTTGCCGGTCACCTTGACCTTCTCGGCATTGATGATCACGACAAAATCCCCGGCGTCCAGGTGCGGGGTATAAACCGGCTTGTTCCTGCCCCGGAGAATATCGGCCACCTGCACCGCCAAGCGGCCCAGCACCGCGCCATCGGCATCAATCACATGCCACTTCCGTTCGTCGAGGTTGATTTTCGGCAAATGCGTTTTCATCTCTAATCCTGATCCTGATCAAAGGAAGGGTGAGATTACCAAACAAATCCGCCAAGTCAATGGAGTTTTTTCCCGGGGCAAAATTAAATTGTTTTTTGTGATGGCCTCGAGTAAATGAGCACGAGTGGTCATGACCATTAAGGCATGGAAATAAGGCCGTTGAACGTGATCCCGGGCGCGTCGAAACGCCGGATAGCCTGGATTGCCCTGGCGGTGCTGGCGGTGGACCAACTGACCAAGCACCTGGTGCGGCAGTTCCTGAGCGTGGGCGAGGACAAGGTCATTATTGAGGGATTTTTTCGTTTCGTTTATTGGGGCAACACGGGGGCGGCCTGGAGCCTGTTCCGGGGCCGCAACGGCCTCCTGGCCCTGGTGGCCGTCGTGGCCCTGGTCCTCCTGTTTCTGAGCCGCCACCATTTTGACGCCCACACCCTCCTGGGCCAGGTTGCCTTCGGCTTGATCTTCGGCGGGATCCTGGGCAACCTCCTCGACCGGCTCCGCGTCCAGCACGTGATCGATTTCATCTATTTTTACCTGCGGCAGCGGGGCGGCGGCGAGATCGGCTTTCCTGCGTTCAACGTGGCCGACAGCGCGATCTGCACGGGGGTAGGGTTGATATTCCTGGTCACCTGGAGGAGCGAGCGCGGAGCGAGTGGCCCGGGGCAGGGGGCCGGCCCGAATTCCAGCTAAGTGGTCATGAACATCAATGCGACGGCGTCGGTTGCGCCCCAATGAATTCTCCGTGGCAGCCTTTGTCGCAGCCTTTGTCGCAGCCTTTGTCGCGGCATTTGTCGCACCCGCCGCCGGATCGGGCGTGTTTCGACAAAGGCCCCGACAAAGGCTCGGAATCGCGGTCTGCAGGACAAGCGTTATTCAACCTCCTAACCGCCAACTAGGCCTCCCGGATGTCCTCCCGCACGGAAATTCTGGTTATCGAGAAATCGCTTCCGGCGCAGCGGCTGGACACCTACCTGCGCAGCCGCTTTCCCGCCGTGTCGCGCGGCGCCCTCCAGCGGCTCATCGAAGAAGGCCACATCCGCGTCAACGGCCGCACCGTCAAGCCCACGCACTCGCCGCGGGCCGGGGAGCAGGTGGAGGTGCATTGGCCGGAGGCGCGCCCGGCGCAGGCGCAGCCGGAGCAGATGGCGCTGGACATCCTCTACGAAGACGAGGCGCTGGTGGTGCTCAACAAGCCCCCGGGCCTGGTCGTTCATCCGGCCGCGGGACACCAGGAGCACACGCTGGTCAACGCCCTGCTGCACCATTGCGCCGGCCAGTTGAGCGGCATCGGCGGCGTTGCCCGGCCCGGCATCGTCCACCGGTTGGACCAGCAGACCAGCGGCTGCCTGGTCGTCGCCAAGACCGACGCGGTGCACCTGGCCCTGGCCTCCCAGTTCGCCAGCCGGAAGGTCGAGAAGTTCTACCGGGCGATTCTCTGCGGTGAGTTGCAGCGCGAGCAGGGCGAGATCCGCGCCGCCATTGGCCGGCACCCCACCCATCGCAAGCGCATGGCGGTGGATGATGAATTCGGACGCGAGGCCCGCACCAGCTACCAGGTGCTCGAACGGCTGCGCGGCGCCACGCTGGTCCAAGCGACCCTGCACACCGGCCGGACCCACCAGATCCGCGTGCATTTCCAGTTTCTCGGCTTCCCGTTGGTGGGCGATGCCACGTACGGCAACCGCCAAAACCAGCGCCTGGCCGACCTCACGCGCTACGTCGCCCCCCGCCAGATGCTCCATGCCTACCAGCTCTCCTTCATCCATCCCCGGACCGGCCGGCGCATGAGCCTGGAGGCCCCGCTCCCGGCGGACTTCCTGGATGCCCTGAGCGCACTGCGCCAGCTCCCATCCTGACTTCCGAAATCCGGAACCCGTCCCTTTCACGCCTCACGTTTCACGTTTCACGTTTCTTGATTTCGTCATTCGTCATTCGTCATTCGTCATTGCCCCTTCTCCCCGCTTTCCGGGTTCACGAGCCGAACGGAAAGCACCGCTTCTCCCGCCGGGCCGAAGTCGCCCGCTATCCGCACCTGTGCAATTCTCGGGCCCGGGGCGGCGCGCACGCGCAGCCGTAATTCCTTGCGTTGGCCGGGCGCAATCTCAGTCTCTTGGGGAAACTCTGCCTGCCACGATTCCGGCGGCGTCACCCGCAGCCGGCCACGCGCCGGTTTGTCGCTGAAGTTGTAGGCAAAGAGCGGGATGTCCACGGGTTGGCCCGCCGGGAGTTTGTAGGCCGAATCCGCCAGCACGACGCTGCCCTCCGGGAGAACGGCCTGGAGCACCACGGGCGAGGGCGAGGTCGGGCCTGGCGCGGGCGCGGGCAGCGCCGGCGGCGGCGCCAACTGCAAGCCGGCGTCGTCCGGCAGGATGGCCAATCGGGGCGCCGGGCCGAGCTTGAGCCTGGGGCCTGTCACCGGCGCCGCGCGGCCCAGGTGATCAAAGAGGGCCAGCGGCGGGCGTGGCAGGTCCAGGGACCGTTCCCCTTCGGACCAGGCCACGAGGACGGTGCCCGGGCGTCCGTCGGGTTTGGCCTTGAACAGGTAGGCGCGCACCCCGGGCTCGACTCCCTCCATTCGCCCCATCGGCCGGGCATCCGCCAGCAAACGTCCCGTGGCCGCCAGTGCCAGGAACGCCGGCCGCGGCGTCAGGTCCTTGCGCAGCACGCCGAATTGCGTTTGGCCCTCGACAAAATGGGGGAGGATGAAATAGAAGACCGCCTGCGCGCCTTCGTGAATGGCCAGGGCGAAGGTGATGGGAACACGCTCGCTTTGGGTGCGCAAATCTTCGGCCGAAGGCTCCTGCAGCCGCTCATCGCCCCGCCATTTCACGGGCAGGCTGCACTCTGTCACCCAGAGCGGGCGGCCGGCGCAGACGGCGCGAAAGTCCGCATAAAGCCGGGGGTAGCCCGCGAACGGCTCGTAATGGTGCAGGTTGAAGGTGTCGAAGTAGGGCCAGGCCTGGTTGTCGCGCAGGTCTTCGAGCGTGGCCTGACGGTGCACGGCGAACACGTTCATGCACGCCGTCACCGCCGGGTTGCCCGCCTTGAGCCCCAGCCAGGCGGCCTTTTGCAGCGAGGCCATCTCGCTCCCGGTGTGCCCGCCAAATTCCTTGATGTCCGCCTCGTTCCACGGCTCGAACGCACCCACCTCCGCCCCCCAGCGGCGCGCCAGGGCTCGCTCGACGGCATAGGCATCCCGCAAATCCAGGGGGAACCGTTTGGGATTCGGATTGGCCCAACGCGGCGACATGTGGTTGACCTCCAGCACCTGCAACCCGGCGGCGGCCTGGGCGCGGACCGGAAAGTCGTAGCGCGTGGTTGCCGCAAACTCCCCCCGCTTCGGCTCGATCTCTTCCCAGTTCAGCCGGTCGCGCACCCGGTTCAGCCCCGCCAGCGCGCACAGGCTCGCGCTGCTCTCCATCTGCTCCTTTGGAACCAGCCAGGCCATCGCCACATCCGCCCCGATGGGCGAACTGGGCGGCGTCGGCGCCCGCAACCCCGCCAGCACTCCCACCGACACCCGCCCCGCCCCGCGCGCCACCTCGTAATAGCCCACTGGCAACGGCCCCAACTCCGCCCGCCCGTCCTTCAAGCTCCCTTCGCCCACAAGCCTCCCTTCATAATCCGTCACCTGCCAACTCGCACCCTCCCCGGGCGGCGCCGCCACGACCACCGGCTCGCCGGCAACAAAGATGTTGCCCGGGTGCGAACCCAGCGGCTGGGGAATGTCCCGCCCAGACCCGCCTGCGCCTGCCTGGGCCGAAAAACCCGCGCCTGCCACCGCGCAAACAGCCAGGACTAAAAGCATCGCTTTCATTGCGTGCGAGTGTCCTGTGTCGAGTGTCGAGTGTCGAGTGTCGAGTGTCGAGTGTCGAGTGTCGAGTGTCGAGCGGCGGGAGGCGGGTGTCGAGAATCACTGAGCCCAGGGCCGAAGGCCCGTCATGTGATAGCCCGGGCTGGAGCGGAGCGAAGGCCCGGGTAAGCCAGCGCCCCTCGAAACGCCCCGGCCTGAAGGGCCGGGACCTTGTGGCGCCCCTACAGGGCGCGCCAGATTATGGCCCGATGACCTGGGCTTCCGCTCGCAAGCTCGCTCCAGCCCAGGCTCTCACATTTTGGGCTTTCAGCCCGAGGACGGGCACTATGAACCGAGGCGCAAGACCTTCCGGATCGAAGGCGGGATCTCGTCGTCCCGATGCGTCACATAGATCGCCGTCACCGCCCCGTCGCGGACCAACTCCTCGACGGCCTTCAGAAAGACCGCCCGATGGGCCGGGTCCAATCCCTGGCATGGCTCATCGAGCAGCACCATTTGCGGCCGCTTCACCAGGGCCCGGGCCAGCAGGACCATCCGTTGCAGCCCCGCCGAGAGCGCCTGCAAGGGACTGCCGGCCGACTCGCTCAGCCCGAACCGCGCCAGCCACCGCCGCGCCAGGGCGCGCTGGCGCGCCGACGGTGCCTCGAACAGGCCGACCGTCTCGTGGAAGCCCGAGGCCACGACCTCGAAGCACGTCATGGCGCCGTCGAAATGCAGGTGCAGCTCCGGCGAAACCGACCCGATGCGCCGCTTGAGGTCCCAGATCGAGTCCCCACTCCCGCGCCGCCGGCCAAAGACGGTCACCTCGTTGGAATAGGCCTGGGGATTGTCCCCCAGAATCAGGCTCAGCAAGGTCGTCTTGCCCGACCCGTTCGGCCCCGGCAGCGCCCAACTCTCCCCCGCCCGCACGGTCCAATTGATCCCCTCCAGGATCGTGTTCCGGCCGTAACGGACCGTGACGTTGCGCATCCGCACCAACTCGCGGCCGGGGACGAGGGTCGAGGGTCGAGGGTCGAGGGTCGAGGAGCGAGCGGGCGAGCCAGCTCTCTTCCCTCGACCCTCGACCCTCGACCCTCGACCCTCGTCGCTTCCCGCGCAGTCCAAAACCTTGCGGGCTCCGGGTCCGTTCATGGAAAGGACTTGCGCTCGCGGCCCCGCCGCTGCCACGCGGCACCGCTCGACCCACAGCAGATGCGTCACCGGCGGGGGCAGGTCCGCGATTCGTGTCGTGATCAACAGGACCCGCAGCGGCGTGCGCATCAGCCCCTCCAGCAGGCGGCCAAAATGCTCTCGCATCCCTTTGTCCAGGCCCGCAAAGGGCTCGTCCAGGATCAGCAACCGGAGCGGATGACACAGCGCACGCGCCAGCTCGACCCGTTGCCGCTCGCCGTTCGAGAGCGAAATGAGCGTCCGTTCCAGAAACGGCTCGACTCTCAACTGCCGGACGGCCCGGCTCCTGCGCAGCTCGAATTGCGCGCGCGCCCTGCGGTGCCGGTCCGTGGCGTCGACCTCGAACGGGTTCACCTCCATCACCCGGTCGTAGGCCAGGAAGTCGCGCACGCGCAGCGCCCCTTCCTCCTCGAGGCTGTTCCAGCGCGATTGCACTACCGCCTCGCGCACCTCCCCTTTGCGGGCCTCGAACGAGACGTGCCCGATAGTCTCTTCAGGCATCAGCCCGGGCGGGGTCCGAAAGTGATAGCGCAATCTCCCCCGCGCCAGCGGCAGCCGCCCCCGCAATGCATCGGCCAGCAGCGATTTGCCGGAGCCGTTCACCCCCGCAATCGCCCAGTGCTCACCCCGGCGGAACACCCAGTTGGTGCCTGCGAACACGACCCGTTCCCCCAACCGAAAGGCGGCGCCCTCCAGCGAAAGAAATGGCCGCGATAAACCGGGGTTGAGGTGATCGCTTTGGTTCAAATCCATCCCTCAAATCTTGCCTCAACCCAGGCCCGCTCCGCAACGAGAACGACAGACGTGTGTTCGCCCCCCCCCTTGACTCTGCCGTGCTGCACATGACCTTGTGGCCTGCCGTTCATCGCCGCCGGCCTCGTCCTGCTCTGGCGCGCCCGCAGGGCCCTCAAGCGGTGAGGGACGAAGGTGTCTGGCGGGCTTCTCTGGGGGAGACACCCTTGTGCTCAACTCTTACGCGCGCGGCTGTTCCGACCCCCCCGAATTCGTCGACGGTCCTCCGCAGCGGCGCTGGTCGGCGTTGGCGCCGTGCAGGCCCACTGGACCCGCATAGTGGCTGAGAGGCGAGCCAGAGCCTCGCAGCCGGCGTGATGATGCCACTCATCGTGTGTGGATGCATGCTCACGCCGCCTACCAATATGCGCTCTATGGCGTACGCCAAATCTGACAGAATATTCCTCCGCGAATTTGGATTGAGAGTCAGGAAACTGCGTCAGGCAGCAGACTGGTCTCAGGAGGAGTTTGCGGAGCACTGCAATCTTTGGAACAGCCAGACCGGAAAGCTCAACATCACTGCCATCCTCCAAGCGGCATCAAAAGAAGAGAAACGACGAGCGTTGGACTTTCTTTTGAAGTATTTTAGTTGCAGTCGGGAACCAACCGGGTAGAACCGTCAGCCGTGATGATGAACGCCAACAGCAACCCAGTTCGAGGAGCCCATGCGACCGTGCAGAGGGTGATCGCAGACGCTCTCCGCCACGACGGCATCGCAATCCTTCCTCCAGCGGACGTCCATGACACGCTCAGACTCGCCGCGCTCCTTCGCGCTCCGTTCTCCACGGTTGTGCTCGATCCTTGGTACAACAAGGGCGTGGGTGGAGTCCGCGAGGATTATCTCCCGTACGTGTTGGGGATTTTGGGGTTGGCCAAAGAGGTTGCGCGGCACATTTACCTGTGGGGTTTTCCAGAAATCCTCGCTCCATTTCTCGAGCGGATCCCACAGCCATTGGCGCTCGTGTCCTGGCTGACGTGGTACTTTAAGAACAATCCTTCAGTCATTCGTGGCTGGCGATCGGCGCAGATGACGTGTCTGCACCTGTCGCATCCTGGGGCCAAGCTTTACGTGGAGCATTTCCTGAACGAGGCGCAATTGGAGAGGTGGGCCGATGGCAAGCTTCGCTACATGCCGGGTCCGCCAAGTGTCATCGAGGAATCACTGCTTGTGGGTTTCGTGGGCAGAAAGGAGCAGACCGGCCACCCCTCGCAGAAGCCGGTGAAGGTCATCCGGCAGCTTCTCATGATGACCACCACCGAAGGCGATCTCGTGCTGGATCCGATGAGCGGTTCGGGGACCACAGCCGAAGCTGCACGGGGTATGGGCCGTTGTGCGGTCATCTGTGATCATTCAGAGGAGTACACTCAAATCGCGGAGAAGCGGCTTGGGTTGCGAAGGCTTGACATCGCGGGCGCGATCGACGCGACGTTGAGCGCCCAACCCGCGGAGGATGCCGTCACGTGGCCTGATGTACAACAGGTCGCGCGGTACAACGTCGGGCGGACCCCCAAGGAGTCGGCATCGGCGAGACAAATGGCCTTCTTCGAGAAGCACGGCGCTGGAGATGGGGCTGGCAAGGTTCCAGGGGCGCGTGCGAAGAGGTCGTGCGCTAAAGGGGGAAGTTGATGTGGCGCAGTGAGCAATCCTGCAACGGTTATGGAAAGCGTCAAGCCCGGCGATTCGTTGCGTTCGCGTCTGGATTATGAGCCGGTGCCGTTGGAGTTCGGCACCAGCGGCCGGCGTGGGCTGGTGATTCACCTGACCCAGCTCGAGGTGTATCTCAATGTCGTGGCGGAGTTGGAGTATCTGCAGTCGTTGCCGGCGGGCCAGGGGGGTGTTGTCCGCGGCCAGGAGTTCTATTTCGCCTGTGACTTGCGCCCCAGTTCGAGCCGGTATGTGGCCGAGGAACAAGGGCGCGGCGAACTGGCGCAGGCGGTGGCGGCGGCAATCGAGGACGCCGGGATGAAGCCGGTGTTTCTGGGGCGGGTGCCCACGCCCGCGCTGGCCGCTTTCGCGTGGGAACACGGCCGGGCGAGCACCATGGTAACCGGCAGCCACATTCCCTTTGACCGCAACGGCTACAAGACCAACACGGCCCGCGGTGAGTTGCTCAAGAGAGACGAGGCCCCAATCCGGGAGCGCGCCCAGCGGGTCCGCCGGCGGCTTTACGCGCAGCCCTTCGGCGAATCGCCCTTCGACGAGCAGGGCCGGTTCAAGAGGGGCCACCGGGAATTGCCGGCGGCAACGGCCGCCGCCGCGGAGGCCTATTTGCGCCGCTACACGGATTTCTTCGCGGGGCGCAGCCTCCGGGGCAAACGATTGCTGGTCTATCAGCACTCGGCGGTCGGGCGCGACCTGCTGGTCGAACTGCTGCGGCGGCTGGGAGCGGAGGTCGTGCCCGCAGGACGCAGCGAGGACTTTGTCCCCATCGACACGGAGAACATTGGCGCGGCGCAGTTGGCCGCCATTCAAGCGCTGGCGTCCGAGGCCTGGCGGACTCACGGGCCACTCGACGCCATCGTGTCCACCGACGGCGACAGCGATCGTCCGCTCATCCTGGGCGTGGAGGCGCAGACCGGCCCGGGGGCTTGCCGCGTCCGGTTTTTCGGGGGCGACCTCGTGGGCATGGTGGTGGCGCAATTCCTGGACGCGGACGCCGTGGTGGTGCCCATCAGTTGCAACGACGGTGTGGACTGCGGCCCGCTCAAGGAGGCCCTCGAACCCAGGACCCGCATCGGCTCCCCGCACGTGATTGCGGGCATGGAGGGCGCGCTGGCCAAGGGCCGCAGGGCCGTTTGCGGCTGGGAAGCCAACGGCGGTTTTCTCACCGGCTCGGCTATCTTGCGCCAGGGCAGGCTGCTCAAGGCACTGCCCACCCGAGACGCCTTTCTGCCCATCCTCGGCGTGCTCTTTGCTGCCGCGGCAAAGGGCCTGTCGCTCCCGCAACTCTTCGCCCAACTCCCCGCCCGCTTCAGCCGCGCCGCCCTGCTCGAGCACTTTCCCCGTTCCGCCGGCCTTCGCCTTGTCGCCGCGTTTTCACCCCCGGACCCCAGGGTCAAAGAGGTCTGGTTCGAGGCCGGGCAAACGGTCCTCAAAGACCAGGAGGGCCGTCCACTGCCGTCAGCCGGCGCGGCAGCCGGCCTGAGCTCCATCCGCGATGCGCTCGCCCGCTGTTTCAGCCCTGCCCTTGGGTTCGGCGCCCTGCGCCGCATCAATTATATTGACGGGGTGCGCGTCTATTTCGACAACGGCGACGTGGCCCACTTCCGGCCCTCGGGCAACGCGGACGAACTGAGGATCTACGCTGTGGCGGACAGCCTCGAACGGGCGGAAGAGATCGCCAGGATGGGTGTGGCCGAGCCGGAGGGCATACTGCGCCAGCTCGAAAAGGTGGCGGAGAGCAAGGTGGAGCCGCGCAGTAGCCCGTAGGGCTTCTGATCACTCAGCCCAGGGTTGCGCGGAACGCGCTACCCTGGGACGCAGGCCACCAAAGGTCAAAACCTGAAAGGGTTTTATCAGCGGTTGATGCAACCCCTTCGGGGTAGTTAGTCACGGGCGGCGTGACCCAGGGTAGCCGCGCCCTTTCTGGCGAAAGGGCGGTGCAACCCTGGGCTGAGTGATTACCATCCCTTCGGGATGGGGTCGGCACGCGGGCGTTGCGCCCGGTCGTTCATGCCGTTGTGGTACTCACCAAACCCGCCCGTGAACGGGTGTTCACCCCGGAAGTGGCTTTACCTGCCGGGGTTTTGTCCTAAAGTGCCCGCATGGTGACGCTTGAAGAGAGCCGGTGTTTTTCCCGGGTGACCCCGGAAGAGATGGGCGGACTGAGGCGGATTGCCCAGGAGCGGTCGTACCCGGCCGGGGAGCAGATCTTCAGCCATGGCACCGGCCTGGGCCTGTTGATCTGCAAACGCATCATCGAGGACCACCGCGGCTGGATTCGCGCCCGCTCCGAGCCGGGCCGCGGCGCCATCTTCTCCTTCGGCCTGCCGTTGCCCCAGGATTGCCTGGCATGAACCGCATCCGCCTTCTCCCCGAGCAAGTGGCCAATCAAATCGCCGCCGGAGAGGTCATCGAACGGCCCGCCAGCGTGGTCAAGGAACTGGTCGAGAACTCGCTGGACGCCCAGGCAGGGCGCGTGACGGTCGAGGTCCAGGCGGGCGGGCGCAGCCTGGTGCGGGTGACCGACGACGGCACCGGCATGAGCCGCGACGATGCCTTGCTCTGCCTGGAGCAGCACGCCACCAGCAAGATCCGACGCGCCGAGGACCTTGCCGCCATCGCGACCCTGGGCTTTCGGGGCGAGGCCCTGCCCAGCATTGCCAGCGTAAGCCGCTTCACCTTGACGACCCGCGAAGGCCAAAGCCAATCGCCCGAGGGCACACAGGTCGTCATCAACGGCGGAAAAATCCTCCAGGTCAAGGCCGCTGGCACCGCCCCCGGCACCACCGTCGAGGTGCGCCAGCTCTTCTTCAACCTGCCGGCCCGCCGCAAATTCCTCCGCACCGAACCGACCGAGTCGGCTCACATCCAGCATTACCTGATGCTGGCCGCGCTGGCCTTTCCGGAGGTCGCCTTCACCTTCCAAAAAGACGGCCGGCTGGTCTGGCAATTGCCGGCAATCAGGAGCGGCAGCAACGCCCGTGCGCGCCTGGACGCCCTCCGCGAGCGATTGAGGGCGCTTTATGGCGGCGAGCAAGGACTGCTGCCGGTGGATTTCGACGCCCTCATTCCGTCCCGCCAGCCGCTCCAAAGAGAGCTTGATGCCGATGCCCAGTTCGAGCAGTGCCCCCCTCTCTCCCCAAGCCAGGGGCCTTCGCCGGAATCATCATCGGAAAGAGCCGCCTCGCGCTTCCGCCTCTGGGGTTTCATCGGCGCGCCGGGTGTGTCACGCCTGACCCGCGAGGACCAGCACCTCTTCGTGAACCGGCGCCCCATCCAGAATCGCGGCCTCAATCTGGCCCTGCTCGAAGGCTACCGCACCGCCCTCATGAAGGGCCGCTATCCCGTCTGCTGCCTCTTCTTGGAACTCGATCCCGCCGCCGTGGACGTGAACATCCACCCGGCCAAGCGCGAGGTCAGGTTCCACCAGGAAGGGGAAGTCCGAAGGTTGGTCGCAGACGCGCTCCGCCGGACCCTTTCCACAGTCCACAGTCCGCAGTCCACAGTCCACAGTCCACAGTCCACAGTCCACAGTCCACAGCCCACGGTCCACAGTCCAGAGGCCGGAGGACAGAGGTCGGAGGACGGAAGTCGGAGGACGGAGAACTCTGTCTTCCGACCTCCGACCTCCGACTTCCGGCCTCCGGCCCCCGACTTCCGGCCTCCGGCCCCCGACTTCCGGCCTCCGGCCCCCAACCTCCGGCCTCCGGCCCCCAACCTCCGGCCTCCGACCTCCGACCTCCGGCCTCCGACCTCCGACCTCCGGCCTCTGGCCGCGCCGGCGGCGGTGCCGTTGCTGAGCGTGCCCTTGCGGTTGGTTGGAGTGGTGGGCAGGCTCTACGTGGTGCTGGAATCGGATCGCGGCCTGGTGTTGCTGGATCAACACGCGGCACACGAGCGGATTCTCTACGAGCAGATGCTCAGCCGTCTCGAGCAGAAAGACCAGGCGCCCACCCAGCGGCTGCTGCTGCCCGAAACCGTCGAGTTGTCGGCGCGGGACGCCGTCTTCGTCCGGGAGCAGTTGCCCGTGCTGGCGCGGCTAGGCGTCGGGCTGAGCGAGTTCGGCGAGCGCACCTTCCTGCTGGACGCGTTGCCGCCGTTCGTGAAAGTGGCCGACCCGCGGCGATTCGTCCTGCAGGTGCTCGATGAACTCAAGGCGAGCGGGCAGGCGGTCAACCCGATGCGGCTAGGCGAGCAGATGGTGGCCAAGACCGTCTGCCGTCATGCGGTCAAGGCCCGCGACCCGCTGGCCGGGCCCGAGTTGGAGGCGCTGGTCGAGGACTTGCGCCACTGCGCGATGCCCTACACCTGCCCCCACGGCCGGCCCACCCTCATCGAGATGAACTTCCGCGAACTGGAGAAGAAGTTCGGAAGGATACAGTGAGAAATGACGAATGACGAATGACGAATGACGAAGGCGCCCCTTTGCATTCGTCATTCGTCATTCGTCATTCGTCATTCGTCATTCGTCATTCGTCATTCGTCATTCGTCATTCGTCATTCGTCATTCGTCATTCGTCATTCCCCGCTCCGCACTCACTTGAGTTCCTTCACCTTCCCATCGAGTTCTTCCAGCTCGAATCCTTCGGCGGTCACGCGGTGCGCTTTGTCGGCCAGGATCAGCCAAGGCAGGGCTGTGGCGCCCCAGGCGGAGGAGGCCTTTTCGCCCGGCTCTTTGAAACAGCCGATCGGGAAGGGAGAGCCAGCCTCCTGTTTCCAGGCGGCAAAGGCCTCGTCGGTCAGGGCGCCGGCCTGGAGCACGATCACACCGAGACCCTTCTGTTTGAGGTCGGCGGCCTGCTCGGCCAGGAGGCGCAAGGCACGGCGGGAGGGGCGCTGCTCGGCATCGATGAGCAGGAGCAAGAGCGGTTCGCCAGCCGGGGCCTCGGCAGGCCCCAAGCCCAGGGGCGCAAGGTCCGGCAGCGGTTTGCCCCGGAGCGAGGCGGCCCTGGGAGCCTGGAAGCGCTGGACCGGGCTGGAACCGAGCCGGATTGTGATGTTGGTATCGCCGCCCTCGGCGGAGACGGAGCCGTAGCTGCTGCCGCGCTGGCTGTTGGCGGAGATCTGGAGTGTACCGGGACAGACCTTTTCGAGCGAGAAGTGCCCGTGGGAATCTGCTTGGCTGTTCTGGGGGGGTTGCTTGGCGCCGTAGATATAGAGGTGCGCGCCGGGCCACGGGCTTGTCGTCGGAATCGAGCACCACGCCTGCGATGCGCTGGTCCGCGGCGAGCAGCGTGAAGGGTTCCTCCAGTTGGAGCCGCTGGGTCCCGGTCTGAGGCGCCTCGACGTTCTGCTCGTCCTGGCCGAAGCCCCTGGCGGAGAGGGTAACGCCGAAGCGGCGGCCATGAGGGAGGGCCTTGATCTCGAAGCGGCCCACGGCGTCCACGCGAACGGGTTGGCCGAGCTGAGAACTCATCCGGTCGGTGCTCAAGTTCACCTGGGCCTGGGCATTGGAGATGGCATGGCCGTTTGTGTCGGTAACACGCCCGGACAGGCTCCAGCCGGCCTCGAGCTTCAGGTCGGCATTGGTCGCGTCCTCGTCCAGGTCGAGGGTGGCGGCCAGGTTGCGCTCCAGGTCGCGGGCGATGAGGACGCGTTGGGGAGCCGAACCGGCCATCATGGTGGACTGGGTGTTGAGAGTGAAGCGGCCTTGCTCGTCCGTGCGTTTCTGAGCGTAGCCGAAAAAGGGGAAGAGGCTGACCATGACCCTGGGAGCGGGCTTGCCATCGGGACCGACAACCGAGCCGCTGAGCTTCGAGCCTCCGTAGGGCGAGCGGACGACCTGACCGCGTGCCTGGTCCGCAAGCTGGATGACGATGTTGGTGTCACCGCCCTGGGCGGTGGTGTTACCCCAGCGGCCCGCCTGGCGCGGGCTATGGGCATTGAGGCCGATCGGGCCGGCGCAGACGTGCTCGAAGACGAACCGTCCCTGGGAATCGGTCTGCCCGTTCAACTGGGGCTGCTTCGGGTCGAAGGAGTTTACCATGGCGCCGGGGATCGGTTTATCGTCAGGCCCGACCACCACGCCGGAGATGCGCAGGTTGGCCGTCTCGAGCTGAAACGGTTCGAGTTCGACGCGGCGCGCGGCGGTCTCCGCAGCGTCGAGGTGCCGGCTGTCCCGGCCGAAGCCCTTGGCGGAGACGTTCACGGTGTATTGCCGGGCAGGAGGCAGGGCCTTGATCTCGAAACGACCGTCGGCATCGGCCCTGGCGGGTCTATTGAAGCCCATACTCATGCGCTCCGTGTGAAACATGAAGTCGGCCTGGGCATTGGTTATCGGTTTGCCGTGCTCATCGGTAATGCGGCCGGACAGAGTCAAGCCGGGTTCGAGCCGCAAGACGGCGTTGGTGGCATCTTCGTCCACTTCGAGCGCGGCGGCGAGGCCGCGTTTGAAATCGCGGGCGATGAGCACCCGCTCGGTGTTTTGCATGCCGCCAAACTGGCGGCTATCGGCCATGAGCGAGAACCGGCCCTGGGCGTCGGTTTGCTTGCTCACACCAAAGAAGGGAAAGGCGGTCACCATGACCTCGGGAGCGGGCTTGCCCTCTGCATCAACGACCGTGCCCGCCAGCCGGCTGCTCGAAGGCGCCGCCAGCGTCAGGGCGACCGAGTTGGTCTGGTTCCGCTCGATGGACACCTGCTGGAAGTCAGAGCCGAAACCGCCTGCCTGAGACGCGTTCACCTGGTACTCGCCGGGCCGCAAACGAAACCGGGCAATGCCCCGGTCGGAGGTCGAGGCATACTCGGCGCTGTCGGGCGGGCTGGCGGCCAAAACCGTCGCATCCTTCACAGGCCGATCACCGGCCTCCTGGTGGACGGTCACTTCGAGCACGGCGCCGGGCCCAACCGTGAGTTTCACGTCCCGGTTCGTGGCGCCGGCCTCCAGGGCGACAACAACCGGCTCGCCAACCAAGTCCGGCGGTTGGTTGGTCCCAACGACTGCCTGGAGCCTGTATTGGCCCGGGCCGAGGTCGGCAAGGCGAAAGGCGCCATCCGCGCCCGTCACTACAGGGCTCGGGAAGGAGTCTTGGCCGGACATGAAACCCTCCACCAGCGCAACCCGGGCCCCGGCGACAGGCGCGGCGGAGTCCTCCCGGACAACCCGGCCTTCGACCACGCCGGCGGGCTTAAGCGTAAGGACGATGTTCGATTGGCCAGCATGGAACCTCATGGCGTCCAGGGACATGTAGATGGACGCGCGCTCCGACAAGTCCATGGCCAGGCCGGGCTTGCGCGCGGCCAGTTCCAACCCGGTCTCCCCGGGGAGGCCCTCGATGCGGAACCTGCCGTCAGGGCCGGTGCGCGCGGAGAAGTACCTGGCCTCCCAGGCGGGAGGTGAGCGGCGCCTGCCATGCCGCCGTCCCTTCCATCGTTTGGATGGCGAAACTGACCCACACCGTTGCGTCCGGGACCGGCCTGCCGTCGGCATCCTGCACCTGCCCCCATACGCAATGCGGCGCGCTCAGCGTAATCGTCTCGATGTCCTCATCGACGCCGGCGAACGGGGTCGTGGAGGCCCAGCCCATCGAGAAACCGGGCTTGGAGGCCACGAACATCGACCACGCCTCGTTCGTGGCAGTGAACGTTGCGGCGCCGTCCTGATCGGCGGCCAACCGCCCAACCAACTGCAGGTTGTAACGCCACAGTACGGGAACCGGGGTGCAATACCGCTCCACTATGGCGCCGGGGACCGGTTGGCCGTTGGCATCCACGACTTTGGCCCGGCAATGAAACACGCTGTTGGTCTCTGCGCCGGCGGTGAAGGCGAGCAGGAGGGGCAGGAGGAAGAGATGGCGGGAGGGGGGACTCATAGAGTGCGGAGTGCGGAGTGCGGAATGACGAATGACGAATGACGAATGACGAATGACGAATGCGGACCCATCGGACGCGTCAGACTGGTCAGACGCGTCAGACGAGTCCAATCGATTCTACGCCCCACGCCTGGCTCATTTCGCGTCTGCGCGGCGGGAGACTTCGGGGGCCTGGTGGAAGACGACGGCGCTCAGGCCGACCTTTCCGGAGGCGCTCCAAGGCACGATGTTTTCGAGGCGCACCTTGCGGGCCATGGCGCTGTTCAGTTTCAGCACCACAGGGGTGTCATAATCAGTGGTGCCCTCGGCCTCGGCAAACTCGGCGCCTGCCAGGACGGTCTGCCAGGTCGAACCATCGGCCGAGACGGCCACGTCGGCCTTGCGGATGCCGTTGGCGGTCTCGAATTCGGCGTTGAAGTTCCAGACTTCAATGGCGGCCAGCGCAACGGCTTGGGACAGCTCGAACTCGATCTTCAGGTCCGGCGCGCAGGCGCCCAACCACATCGTGGCCGGGTCGGTGTCATGCTCCAGGAGGCCGTCCCTATGGATGTGCTTCAGGCCGGCGCCATTGATGAGGGCCTTGAGGCCGGCATCCTCGGCGGCGGGGCTGAGCCGCACGCTCTGGACCTGGACCACGGGGCCCAGATCAGGCGGCTTGCGGTTCTTGGGCTTGAGGGTCACCTGCCGGGTCTGCACCTGGAACGGGGTGACGAAACCGAGGGTGGCAATGACGGGACGTTGGACCTTTTTGGGCTCTCGCCATGAGAGCGAGCAAACGCCGCCTCAGCCAAACTCGAACGAATTGGTGTAGCGATATGAGCCGTCGAGGCTCGTCAGGGTCAGGCGGGGCGGACGCGGCCGGTCGTTGTCCTTGGTGATATTGATCATTTCCTTCATGCGCCCCAGGAAGCGCACGCTGAAGGAGACCTCGCTCCCTGATTCGGCGGACTGCATGACCGCGCGCACGGGCTCGCCGATGTCGAGCAAGACAGGCTTGTCGGCGGCGACATTGAAGCCGGCGGATGCTTCGAAGCCGGAGCCCATGAGCTGCCAGGAGGCGCCGCGCTCATCCTTGCGTTTGATGATGTATTGGTTGACGACGTAAGCGCCGGCCGGCAGCGTCACTTCGCCCTTGGCAGGCTTGCGCGTGAATTGGCCGTTTTCGCCCAAGGCGATGAATTCAGAGATGTTCGTGGGCATGCGCACCGTGCCCAGGGCGACGTCAGTTGCCTTCTGGACCTTGACGAAGGCGCCGTCGCGGGCGACGTTGAGGCGATAGAATTGGCCGTCCACTTCGAGCAACCGGCCCAGGGCCTGCGGGCCGGTGCTGTCGATGACCACCTCGTCACGAGCACCGGAGGTGGAAGCCAAATCGTTGAATGCCCCGTTGGCGTTGCCATCGATGAGTTCGATGCGGTGTTTCTTGCCGCCGAAGTCCACCGTGCCGGAGTAGAAACCGCCGGAGCAAGCCAGCAACCGGACGTTGTTGCCGGGACCGTAGTTCATGAACCGAAGGAGCAAGTGGTAAGTGATCGGCCCGTCTTCGCCCTTGAAGACGATGCGCGCGGGATCAAAGGTGGCGCTGTAGGGGTCGATGCGGGCGGCACTCAGGGCGGTCTTGTCATCGAGCCGTCCGTTGCCGGTGCTGTCGATGAAGACCCGATCATAAGGGCCGGACCTGCGGGAACGATCGAAACAGAGCCAGCGGCCCTTCGGATCCAGGGGCGTAGTCCAACGGGCAAACCACGGTTTTGCGTTCAGTTTGGGCAAGGCGACATTGGGCGGCGGGTTGGCCGTGAGGTCGAGCCAAAGGTAGCCGCGTTCCTCGCGCGAGGTGTGGTACTGCAGCCATTGCTCCTTCTGCGCCAACGCCGCGCCGGACGGCAAAAACAGCGACAGAAGGATAAGTGTGTTAAGTTTCCCCAGTAGTTTCATAAGTTCGATTCACCCGTTTGAAATGTGAAATCCGCAATCCGCAGAATCATTGTTGGCAGAATCATAAGATTAACTCTTTTTAAAATCATTCTGCCAGTAATGATTTTGCTTCTTCCGAATTTTGCACTTGTTTCGGATTTCGGAGTCCATGGCGCGTTCTGCAGCTCAAGTCATTTTCCAGTTGGCTGCTGCTTGGCCGGATCGAGGGCGCCGTGGCCTGGCGCGGCGGCCACGGCGGCCTTGAGCCGTTCCACGACCGAGGGGCTGAGCACGGAGACGGGCGGGGTTGGGGCGGCGGGGGCCGGTGGCGGCTCCGGGGCCAGGCGCAAAAGCTGGATGAGCCGTTCGCGATAGAGGCGGTTCCAGAAGGACAGGAGCAGGAATGGCAGGACGGCGCAGAAGCAGGCCGCGGTGATGGCTAACACAGGCTCCATGAACACCCATGCCGGCGCGTTGCCTCGGCAGGCGTTTTCAATCATGAAGAGCGGCCAGACCACTGCCAGCCACAGGCCAAAGAGCATGACGAGCAGCCACGCGCATAGGACCACGGGGCGATAGCGCCGCCAGCAGAGCAACCCGGCCAGGCCGGTCGCTGCGGGAATAATGGCGGCGCTGAGCGCCAGGATAATCGCGACCGGCGCCGCCTCGCTCTCGGACTCGCTCCAATACACCGAGAACACGTATGTCGCAAAGCCAAGGGCCTCGATGATCAGCGCCAACCGCAGCGCATTGAGTGTGCGGAAGCGTGACTTGATGTAAGCGGAGAGCAGCCACGCGGCGGCCAGGCCAAAGGCCAGCGCAATCACCAGATCGTGCAGGACGCCGATGACTTGCCACGGAATCGAAGGGAACAAGTCCGGCAGAAGGCCGACGCCCCAGATCAGGCACAGCACCGGCGCGAATATGCACCAGGCGCGCAGGCTGCGGTTAGGCTGGAGGAGCAGCAGGAGCAGTGCCGCCAGCCAGGGCAACGCGACGGGCAACATGCTGGCCCGTTCCAAACGGCAGGTCACCGGGGGACCGTCCTTCGCGCCCAACCCGCCGAGGTCCTCGCTGGCCACTATCTTCAACACACCGGCTTCGAACGGAGGTACTCGCCATGAGTACGTGCAAGTGCTGCCTCAGCCAAACTGGAAGTTGCCGGAGGCGAGCTTCTTGTCGCCGTCCTTGTCCGCTCGAGAAATCGTGAATCGAGGCTCTTTGCGCACCCCGATCAATTGATAGCCCTCGCCATTGGCCCCGAGCAGGCTGTACCTGAGTGACAAGGTCCGCCCGTGCCGCTCCGCGTCCACGGAGTTGGTGAGTGGTCCTCCGGCGGTCAGCGTGGCGGCATTAGTAGCGCTGACGACCACCGACCTGGCACTGGGCGCAGCGTTGAAGATCGGCTGGGCCTGGACCCCGCCCTGGTCGAGGGAGACTTGGTAGGAATACGTGCCGAGCGGGATCTTCGCGACAGGTCCGGGCGTGTCGAGGACGACGGTCAAGGAGGGGGGTTGGGCAGCTACTGGGAGGGCGCCGCTTCGGAGGACATAGCGCCTCTGGATGGCCTCCTGCGCAGCCATCGAAGGGGTCGCCATCCCTCGCGCGCCTGCGCGGCTCAAAACCAGGCGGTGGATGTACTTGCCGGTAATCTTCAGTTCGCCCAGCGGCTCGGCACGTTCGATCAGGTCCAGCCGCATCCTGGCCCCGACACCCTGTTGCTCATAAACACAAGCTAACTGGCAAACCCGTTCGCCCAGAAAGAGCTCGTTCGGAAAAGGCACAGGAGTCTCCAGCGGGCCGTATTGCAATTCAATGGGCCTGTCCCGATCAGCCCAGGGGCGGGCGATGAGGAAGCCGCCTTCCGCAGACCCGACCTTGAACGAGAGATTGTCCACCAGCGCCAACTGCCACTCGCGGCCCGCCTGGGTGACCTTGCCTTCCCAGCAGTAATTGGCCATGGCACTGACTTCCTTCTGGCCACGAGTGTTGTCGAAGAAAAGCTCCACCAGGACCCGCTGGGGCCCCATCGGCGTCTTGAATGGCAGCCGCACTTTGTCGAAGAACTGGAACGGGGTGTTGCCTCGCCCCGTGCAGGCGAAGACCCCATCGGCATCATCTGTCAGGTCCTGATTGCGATTGAGGTCGAGGTAAAGTTTGCCCTGGGCCGAGTCCCACAAGAACGGGACGAAGGCATCCGTGGTGTTGCCGAACTTGAGTGTGCCCCGCAAGGCAGCGCGGTTGCCCAGGTCCGGTTCCTTCTTGAAGGGGCTGGGCTGGTATGTGACGGGGATTCTCCAAGTTGCGACATTATAGCCCAGCTCCCGGTAGGCGAGATAGACGGATTGGGTCGAGGTGACCGGCGGGGTGGGAGCGCCCGCGAGCGCCTCCGCTCCCCCAAGCCAGAGCAGGCCGGCCAGCACTAAGAGCACCGTTTTGGCGGGGGCCATTTTCTTGTCCATAGGCCGTGGCACTTCCAGGAGGCGACTATACCAAACTCTTAGACACCGACAAGGCAATTCCGTTCCGGGAATTTGTGCGATGGAATGACGAGTATCACCACGCATCCCGGTGTACGTAGTCCGGGTTGAAACGGGTGCGCGGTTCCTTGGTTTCGGCGGGGTGGCCGATGGCGATGCAGGCGACGGGGATGACCGAGCCCGGCAGGGAGAGGATCTCCTTGAGACTCCTCATCCGCGGCTCTCTGGGGTGAACACCCAGCCAGCACGAGCCGAGCCCGAGGACGTGCGCGCAGAGGAGAAGATTCTCGACCGCTGCCGCGCAATCCTGCAGCAGGTAGCTGAGCTGTCCGTCGTGCGCGGCATTGAGGTCACCGCAGACGGCGATGGCCAGCGCGGCCGAATCGAGCATCTGGCCGTTAGACAGCACGGCCGCCAATCGAGAGAGCTGGCGCCGGCTGCGGACCACCACGAAACGCCAGGGGTCCTTGGCCACGGCCGACGGCGCCGCCATGGCCGCCTCCAGGAGGCTCTGCACCGCCTCCTCGCTCACTTCGCCTGGGGAGTAAAGCCGAATGCTCCGGCGTCCGAATATGAAACCGAGCTTCTGATCCATTTGAGTCTGCATAGTCCAGAATCCTATTCAATCACGGATGAAGGCAGAAAGGCAAAATCATTATTGGCAAAATCATTGGGGAGATCTGCGCGGGCCTTCTGGATTGTGATGGAACATCTATGGGCATCATTGTGGCGAGAGGTGTGCAGACCCGCGAAAGGATTGTGCGTAATCGGTCAGTGATGGCGGAAAGGGAGTCCCCGGCGAACCCCTCACCCCGGCCCTCTCCCCTCGGAGGGGAGAGGGAGAAACGTCGGCAGTCGCTAGGAATTCCAGGCGCGTCCGCTTTCTCAAGCCGCAGCGGAAAATCCTCCCTCTCCCCTCAGAGGGGAGAGGGCCGGGGTGAGGGGTCTGCCCGCCGTGTAGCCCGCGCCTTCACTGAGGCCTTACGATTGTGCTCGACAGCTTCTTGGGTTCGTGGTGAGCTTGCGCTAATCTTGGAGTAGAGATCAGCAGGCGGCCGTCAGGGTTTGCTGGCTCGGTGGGGGTCTTGTCGGGTGGCCCGTGCGTTATGAAATTGGAAGCGGGATTTGCGGGATCGACTTCGGGCGAGCATGTATCGAACGCTCACCATTGGGGAGTTTGCACTCCACTCGGCCGGCAGATGAAAAAAGTCCGCCTTGCCGCGTTGGCAATCGTTGCGTCAGCCATGGGAGCATTTGCCCAAGGCTCGATCCAGATTGATAACTCGCAGGGGATGTACGGCCTTACCATCGATGAGCCCGGCAGCTACTACACCGGCACTTTCGGGCTCGAGGTCTGGGAACTGAACGGCACGACGATTCCGCCCGGAATCACCCCCGTCCTGTACCCCAAAGTCGGTGCCATCCCCGGTCTATGTGGTGATGTGCTGAATGCTTACGAGGCGCTGGCGGGCACCGGGTTCACCAAGGAGGCCACCTTTGCGGGCCAGCTCGCCAATGGGGGCGCCATCTCCATGCTGCCGGAAGTCCGGATGCCGAACGTCTGGCCTGCCGGCAGTTCGGTTGTCATTGCGCTGGTTGCTTGGAACAACGACGCCGCCAGCTTCTGGCAGATGACAAGCACTGCTCAGGCGGAGACGAGGGCCGGCATCGTGGCATTCGTGAATCCCACGGCCGACTACACACGCCTTCCGTCGCCGGCGCCGCCTCCCCTGGTGGGTTGGACCAACAGCGACCTAGTTTTGGCGGATGGTAACTGTAAGTATGCGGCTTTTCCTCCGTTGATTGCCACCGAGCCGGCCAGCCGGAGCGTCCGCGCGGGCAGCGACGTGACCTTCAGCGTGGCGGCCTGGGCCCTGTACCCGCTGTCCTACCGCTGGCAGTTCAACGGCACCAACCTCACCGACGGAGGACGCATCCAGGGCAGCAGCAGCAGCCTATTGGCCCTGTCGAACGTGCAGCCTTCGGACGCGGGGAATTACAGGGTGGAGGTCGGCAACAATTCTTATGGTTGGGCAACGAGCCAAGAGGCCGTGCTGACGGTTTTCTCCGTGCCCTGTCTGGGCATCGCGTTCACTGCCGAGGGCCGCGCCCAAGTGACGGTCAGTGCCCCGGCCGGGAGCGGTTACCGCTTGGAATACGCGACCGACCTGGACCAGGCCCCTTGGACGGTGTGGACCAACGTCACGCAGGGCGCCGCACCCCAGACGTTCACGGACGACCAGCCTGCCGCCAACGCTCCGCGGCGGTTCTATCGGGCGGTGGTTCAGCCGTGATGGGCGGCGCCGCGGCTGGGAGAGACCACGCATAAGCCCTTTAAAATCGGGGTCGCATCTCAACATTTGGTTAGGCTGGCAAACCCCCTGTTTTGAGCAGAAAAACACCCGGTCCACCGAAAATGTCTGACACCCTCTACAAAGCGCGCACGACCGATTTCTGCGAGCGTCCATCCTGCCGCCTAAAGGCGGCGTTCCGGCCCGCCTCGCTCGCGCTCCGGCACGGCCGGTTGGCTGCGGAACGCCGCCTTTAGGCGGCAGCGAACCACTCTGTTCTGTGCGCCCTTACAAACGGAGATCGGGTCTGTAATTGCGGGGCGGGCGCAGATCCTGGAGACTGTAGCGTTAGGTCCGGAGCCAACCGCAGACGGGCCTCAGGTTGAAAACCGGTTGGCGCCCGGCAGTTTGGATTGGAATATGAAACATATCGAGAAAGATGAACTCTATCGGCACTTGAGCGCGTTTCTGCGAGCTAAAGGGATCGATCTCAAAGAGGGTAGTTACACGAATTTCATTCACAACGGCTGCAAGGTGCTGGCGGAGGCCGTCAACCTGAGCCAGCAGGGCCTGGAGCGGGCAAAGAACGGGCTGAACGAGAAATTGGGCCAGGTCCGGCAGGCCATCCACCAGAAGACGGCGCCCAAGCCGCCCCCCAGCCAGCCGGCGCAACCCGCGCCCCCTGCCGGCCCGGCCCCGCCCAAGGCCCGGAAGAAAAAGAGGAGCAAGGGCAAGGGCAAGGCGCGTGGGGCCCGAGGGCGCGGAGCGCGCGTCGCGTAGCGACGCAGCGAAGGTAGCCGTGGACCTCGGTCCTTTTCTTTACCCACATCCCCAGGTGCCCTTGTGGAGCGGATCTGGTGGCCGTCAAGGATCTCCGAAGCACATTTCTCATCCCGGAGGGATGTCAGAAGGTAGCCGGGGGTCGAAGCGTAGCGAGACCCCCGGAGCCCTGACAACAAGGGACCGCATCCCGGAGGGATGCCAGGGAGCGCCTACCGAGCACGTGTGCTCTTCTGGCACCCCGCCGGGGTGCAGGGCCACCGGCGCCCTCAACCGGGGGTCGCCGCCGGACGGCGACCCCCGGCTACCTTCTGCCAACCCTCCGGGTTGGCCGGCTCAGCCTGGGCCCTGGGTCCTTTCCGGACCTTTGTCGGGACCTTTGTCGAGATCCGGCTGAGCTCGACAAAGGCTGCGACAAAGGCTGCGACAAGGATACGAAAGTGTGTTCCGTGGTTTTCTCTTCACCGCAGCTTCTCCATCTCCGCATACAGGCCCGTGGGCTGCCCGCGGTCCCAGTCGCGGCAAATTTGCTCGCTCAACTGCTGGCTCAGGGGCAGGCTGCGCAGGCCGTTGGCCTCGAAGACCTGGCGG
The DNA here is from genome assembly GCA_963749495.1 of uncultured bacterium. Taxonomy (GTDB): domain Bacteria; phylum Verrucomicrobiota; class Verrucomicrobiia; order Limisphaerales; family UBA8199; genus CAVQND01. The sequence goes on along the minus strand of CAVVMW010000024.1, from coordinate 174,376 downwards.
ATGCGAGGCGTGCTGGCCTCGCAAAGCCAGGTTTGGCCCGGGGGCCAAAAGACGCGCCGCATCCGGGCATAGATAGCGTCGAAATCCTCTTCGACAATGTTGCCGAATGAGAGGTTGAGAAACTCGCAGGGCTGGAACGTCGCCTTTGGCATTGATGTAGAAGCGGTCGGTGCCGCCCGCCGTGCAGCCGAAGCAAGCGCGGTCTTCCTCGAGGGTCTGAGCGGAGATCGAGGGATACGCGGCAAAGGCCCGGTGGTGGTTGTAGCGCTGCACCAACTCGACCGCCCGAGCCTGGTCCTGCGGGTTGAACGGCACGGGCGCATCCCGCAGCCAGGCCCCGGCCGGCTTGGGCTTGATCAATTGCACCAGGCACGCCCCGAATTCCTTCGCCCGTTCCATGATGCGCTCGAACTCCCCGTCGTAAAACCCCTCGCGTCCCAGGCAGGTGTTGAACGCCACGGGCACGCCGGCGGCATGGCACACCTCGACCCCGCGCTGGAGCATCTCCCAGGCCCGGTCCGATTTCATGAACGCGTTGAGCCGGGCCGGCTCGGACGCGTGCAGCGAGAACATGACGGCCGTCAGGTTCAAATCCCTCAACTCCCGCAACCGTTCCAGCGTCAGGCCGTCCCCGGTGGAATTGACCCAGACCTCGGACCGCGCATCGATGGCCGCGCAGACCTGCCTGAGCCGCTCATAGACCAGGAACGGCTCGCCGCCCTCGATGTTGAAGAAGGCGATGCCGCGTTCCTGGAGCCGGCGCGCGACCGAGACGAGGACCTCGAGGGGCATGTCTTTGCCGCGGTCCAGCCGCTGGTAGCAGTGCGGACACGAAAACCGGCACGCGCTAGTGACCGAGAGCAGGACCGTGGCGCACGGCAGCGGCCCGTCAAACGTGAGGAATTTCCGGCAGGCCAGGTTGAAGGCCGGCCCCGGGAAACCCGGCACGTAAAGGTCCAGCCGCGTGACGGACCCGATCCGCACAAACTTGTTGTGGCCGAGCCTGGACAAGAACAAGAGCAGCCGCCTGAGCACCAGGACGAAACGCCGGGGCGAGAGCCGAGGCCGGCGCAAGGACGACGGGCCAGGGCCCGATGCTGCGAACAGGCACGGCAGGAAATGAAAGAACATCGCCAGCTTGAGCCGCAGGAGGAACCAGGCCCGGCTCAGGCCCTGAATGTTACGGATGGGAGCTTTCATACGGTTCAGGGTTCATATCAGTCCACAGTCCAGAGTCCACAGTCCAGAGTCTTGCAGTGGGATCACCAGCCCGTGGCCTCAGTCCCATCGGCTGGAGCGCTGAATCGCTCCGAGGCACCGGGGCAGGAGACTGTGGACTGTGGACTGTGGACTGTGGACTGTTCATGAGTTCACGTTTCACAGCAGGTTGTTCTCCCTATACCAGGACACGGTCCGGCGAATGCCCTCTTCGAGCGAGTGCCGGCAATCGAAGCCCAGGAGGTTCCTGGCCTTTTCGGTGGAGAACTGGATCGAGTCGTAGAACATGTTCACGCGGCCGCGGGTCAGCAGGGGCGGACGCGGTCTCCGGGCCGCCGTATAGAGCAGTTCGAGCGCAAAGCCCAGGGGATAGGCGCACCATTGGGGGAGCAAACGCGGCGGCTGCAGCCCGGCCTCCTGGCAAAACAGGCTGAAGATGCGGTGCATCGGCTCGGCGTGAGGAGGACCGACGATGATGCGCTGGACCCCCGGCAACCGCCGTTGGAGGGCCAGCAGGTAGGCCCGCGCCAGATCGGGCGCGTAGATCACGTGAAACAGGTTTCGAGTCGAGCCGGGCACGTGCCTTTGGCCGTCCCGGACTGCCTTGACGTAAGTGTAAAAGCCAGTGCCGAACTCGCGCTCGCCGAACACCCAGACCGGCTCCAGCACCGTCACATCCAGCCCGTGTTCCCGGGCGAAGGCCATCGCCTGCCGTGTCGCCTCGGCCTTGCTGTCGCGATACCAGTTGTAGCCCGAGGGGAAGAGGCGGTCAGCAAAGTAGGCATAGTGGGAGTGAAACGGGCAAGTCTCGTCCTTTGGCTGCAGGCTGTCCTCTTCTCCGTAGGAGGAGATGCTGCCGGTGAGGATGACCTGCCGGATGCCTGCGGCGCGGCTGGCCTCCAGGACGTTGAGTGTGCCCTGGACATTCACCCGGCGGAACTCGAGGCGCGGCCCCCAATCGCTGGCCAGGGCGGCGGCGTGAATGACGCCCTCGCACCCGCGCACGGCCTGGCGGAGGCTCTCGGGGTCGCGGAGGTCCCCGAAGCGCAGTTCGGCCTGGCGCTCGCGCGCATGGGCCAGGTTGGCCCCGCTCCTCACCAACGCCGCCACGGCAATCCCCGCGCTTCGCAAGGCCTCGAGAATGTGGCTCCCGATAAATCCGGTCGCACCCGTAAGGAGGATTTTGCCAGGGGCGCTCATGTCATGGCTGATTTCGGACCTTTGTCGCAACCTTTGTCGCAACCTTTGTCGAAGCTTGGCCGATCCGACAAAGGCTGCGACAAAGGCTGCGACAAAGGTCTCGCACTCCTTCGCCCCACGTCTCTCGACATTTCGTCATTCGTCATTCGTCATTCGTCATTCGTCATTCGTCATTCCCCTCCCTCGCCCCTCGACCCTCTTCAAAACCAGCCCCCCATTATGTCCGCCGAAGCCGTAGGAGACCGAGATGGCGGTGGCGACCGGGGCGCGGAGGGAATCCAGGGGCAGGTTCAGGTCGTCCATGGGCTCTTCGGTGAGGTTGCCGTGGATGGCGCCTTGGGCCACGGCCAGGGCGGCGACGGCGGCCTCGATGGCGCCGCTGGCCCCGAGAGTGTGGCCGAGGATGCCCTTGGTGGAGTTGAGCCAGGGCTGGTCCTGGCGCGCGCCGAAGACCGCTTTGATGGCGCGCGCCTCGATCAGGTCATTGGCGGCGGTGCCGGTGCCGTGCGCGTTGAGGTAATCGATCTTGTTGCCGGCGGCCAGTTCCTGGAGCAGGCGCGTGATCTGGGTGCCCGCCGGGTCCATCTGCATGATATTGCAGGCATCGCTGTTGGCGCGGTAATCGGTGATCTCGGCATAGACCCGGGCCCCTCGCGCAATGGCATGGTCCAAGGCCTCGAGGAGGAGCAGGCACGCCCCGCCTTCGGCAAAGAGGAAGCCGCTGCGCCTGGCGCCGAAGGGCCGCGGCCGCCCGTCAGGGGATTGAGTGAGCGCGCCCAGGACATCGAAGCCGCGCATGATAGTGCCGCAACGCTCGCGCATTGACTCGACTCCCCCGGACAAGACGACCGTGTCATACCCGTCCTTGATGCGCCGGAAGCCCTCTCCGAGGGCATAAGTGCTCGAGGCGCAGGAGGCATTGAGCGTCTGGGAGGAACCGGTGAGCCCAAAACAGATCGTCGCCCAGGCCGCTGGGGAATTGGGCATGGTCTTGGGGACCACCATCCGGCTGAATACCGGGCGCCGCTCCGGGAACAGGGCCTCGAGCACCTCGCCCGGCAGGGTGTGGCTCAGGAACGACGTGAACGCGGTCTCCAGGTTGCCGAGGCTCGTGCCCAAAATGACACTGCACTGATCGAGCCCCTCGACCCCCAGGCGGCCACCCCGGCTGACCAACTGGTAGCCGGCGTCTTCGAACGCCAGCTTCGCCCCCAGCACCGCCATCCGGTCTTCCGGGTGCATGATGCTCTCCTGGGCCAACTCCAGTTGGTAATCCGCCAGCGATACCTCCGGCTGCGGCACGTGCCATTTTGAATGGAACGGGTAGCACCGGGTGAACTCCGCAGGAATCGGCTGGCCGGCAAACTGGCGATTCCACAGGCCCTTGAAAAACTCCGTCGCTCCGACCCCCACGCTCGTCACGGGACCAAGCCCGGTAATGACAACCCGGCGCGCCATGTTCAACTCCTGGGCCCGTCGGGCCGGTCCTCCGGCGCCGCAGCCCGCCCGAGCCCGTCCACGAGCGCCTCCAGATACTCCTCTGGCGTCGCATAATCACGGGCCCGGATGTGCCAGGAGGCGAGGTCCGTGGTCCGCCCCTCTTCCCGGAGACTCCTTGGGCCGGCCGTCATGCTCCCCAGCCGGTGCAACCGGCACCCCTGCTCCCGCGCCGCAGCCATCAAGGGCTCCTCACGCTCCGGTCTCACCGTAAAGAGCAATTCGTACTCCCCGCACTCCCCCAGGAAGAGCAGGCTCCTGGGCCGCGAGAGCCTCCCGCAAAAGTCCAGTCCCGCCTCCAGGTAGGGCAGATCGGCCACGGCGTAGCCGCACCCGTTGAGGTCCCCCAGCGCGTTGAGCCCCGCCCACACTCCATCGCTCGTGTCAATGCAGGCCGAGGCGAACTTCTTCACGAGCATCGATTCCTGCCGGCGCACAGGCAGCCGCATCACCCAGTCCAGCTTCCAACTCGCCGCCGGCCCGCCATTGGGATTGCCCGCCAGAGCGGCGGCGGGCAAGGCCAGGCCCTGCCCCGGCGCTGCCCCGGCCTCCGCCAACCGCAGCGCCGCTTCGAGGTTGCCGGCGCCGACCTGACCGCTCAGGTAAATGCCGTCGCCGGGCGCCGCGCCTCGGCGCAGAATCGGCGTGCCGTCGCACGCGCCCAGCACCGACACCGTGCAGCGCCAGAGCCTGGAGCGGCCGCAATCCCCGCCGATAAACCGCGCGCCCGTCGCCTCGAGTACGTCCCGGACACCCTCGCCAAACCCGCCGACATACCTGCCGTCCCACCTCTCATTCACTGTCAGCGCGTGCGCATAATAGAGCGGGCGGCCGCCGCAGGCGTAAATATCGCTGATCGCCCCCACCGCAATGTTCCAGCCCAGCAGCCGCGCATCGCCCTCGCGAAACAGGTCTTCCCCCGAGAACTCGTCCATCGTGAAGAGACACTGCCCCCCGTTGAGCACAATCACTTCCGCGTCCGACTCGAAGCACTGGTTGAGCCGCCCCGACGGCAGCCTCCCGCTGAGCAGTTCACAGATGGCGTGTTCGCTGAGGGTCATAGCCGGAGATAGGCTGAAACGTGAAACGTGAAACGGGAAACGTGAAACGTGAAACGTGAAGGTTCACCGATCGCCGTTTCGCTGAGGTTCATATCTTTCTGCCCCCATCTTTCTGCCTTCCTCTTCTTTCTGCCGAGCGGCGGTCCTTGCTTGTCCCCGCCCCCGCCAGCTCCACAGGCTCAGGCGCCGTCTGGATCCGGCATGGGCATTGGCCCGCGGGATCGCCGTCGAATTCCACCTCGGCTCCGCCCTGGACCGGGCCGAATTCGACACGGCGCGCATATTCGAGCCAAAGGTTGGCATCCGAGACGATTGGCCGGCCGCTGTAGAGGGCGCGCAGCATGCGGGCGACATTGCTCCAGGCCAGGTTGCGCGCGCACAGGACGTAGAACCGGTCGTCGTGCGGCCCGAGCGCATGGGACACCTTGATGCCCGAGGCGATATAGGCGGTCTTGCCCACGGCCACGTTGTACACACCCGAGATGCGGCGCGCCCGGCCATCCAGGGCCATCGGCACCGTCTGCGGGCGGTAACGAGGCAACAAGCGCAGCAGTGAGAGGAGCGTGCCGAGGAAATCGCCTGCATATTTGCGAATGCCGCCGTTGGCCAGCCGCGCCAGGGCGGCGCCCAGGCCGATGTTGGCGCAGCAGCCGAAGAACTGGCTTGGACGTCCATTCTCCAGCCCGTCCTCAGTCGTGTAGGTCACCCTCCCCACCGGGATAGCGCGGCTCTCACCCGAGCAAAGGGCCTCCATCGCGGCGCCCAACTCGGTCGGCACGCCGTAGCTGCGGCAAAAATCGGGGCTCGTCCCAATGTGCACCACCCCAAGCCGCGCCCCGCAGAGGCGGTGTCCGTCCGCGTCAAACAACCCGTTGAGCACGCGGTTGATCGTGCCGTCGCCGCCCACGGCCACCACGACATCGCACCCCGCCAGGGCGGCCTGTCTGGAGAGTTGGCGCGCCTGGTCGAACGTCTCGCAGCAGACCAGCTCATGCCGCAGCCCCCGTCGGCGGATCTGCTCCCGCAACGCCGCCAGCCGATTCCGCCCCCGCCCATTCCGGGAGTGCAGATTGACGATAAAAGAGTATTTCATCGTTGGCATACGCCACATTGTGCGTCGCGGAGCGACGCTTGAAGGTAGCCATGGACTTCAGTCCATGGGGTCGGGCGGGGGAAGCAGCAAGCGTCGCGTAGCGACGCTTCAGGCGTCGCTACGCGACGCGGGTCAGCCCGGTCCTGAAATCCGTGGACTGGAAGTCCACGGCTACCGTCAGCCACCGCTACGCGGTGAAGTTTGTGAAGGTCACGCATTGGCACCTTTGTCATCGCTGGCCTTTCTCCGCCACCGCCAGGGCGGCCTCTGGTATCTGCGTGCCGACGCGCTCCACCGCCTCGAGCGCCTGGCTCAAAGCCGGCTCGCTCAGCTTGGCCCCTGCGATCAGCCGCAGCACGCCCTGACCTGGCGGGACCGAAGGGGGCACAAAAGGGGTCGTCAGGACTGCCTGGCGCCAGAAATCCCGGGCCAGCGCAATCGTGTGCTCGGGCGAGAGGCAGCGAATCGCCGCGATGGGCGCGCCAGCCGGGTGTAGTTCGAAGCCGCGGGATTGGAGCATCTGTTGGAGCCGCCGGTGGTTCTGCCACATCGCCTTGCCCAGGACGCCGAACTCGAGCCGGAGGATGTCCAGCGCGGCCAGGACGCCCCCGGCGCATGAGGGCGTGAGCGCCGTCGAGTAGATCAGTGCCGGGCAGCAGTAGCGCAGCGCCTCGATCAAGGCCCGTTTCCCGGCAATGACCCCGCCCGCATTGGCCAGCGCCTTGCCGAGCGAGGCGGTGTAGATGCCCTCGAAATCGGCCAGCGCCTGGTCCTGGAGGATGCCTCGTCCGCCCGTGCCCAGCACGCCAAGCCCGTGCGAATCGTCCACGACCGCCACCGCCTCGTGGCGCCGGCACAATCCAACTATCCCCGCCAGCGGGGCCACCGCGCCTTCGGTTGAAAACACTGACTCGGTGACCACGAAGCTCTGGCGGAAACCCGTGGAGGCAACCAGGAGTTTTTCGAGGTGATCGAGGTCGTTGTGCCGGAACGGCTTGATCTTGGGGCCTGCGGCCCGGATGCCCTGAACCAGCGAGGCATGGGCGCCGCGATCCACCAGGATGACATCCCCAGGCCCGGCGATGGCGCCGAACAGGGCCTGGTTGGCCTGGTAACACGAGGGAAAGACCACAGCGTCTTCCAGGCCGACAAACTGGCAAAGCGCCTTCTCCAACTCGCCCAGGATATGGGCGTAACCCGTGGCCACCGGCGTGCCGCACATTGATGAGCCGTATTGCTCGATGGCCGCGGCCATGGCCCGGTGGATGCGCGGCTCCGAGGCCAGGCCCAGGTAATCGTTGGAGGCCAGATCGTAGCACACCCGCCCCTGACTCAGCGGCAGCCCGCGGCGCAAGCCGCTCAGCGGCCGGTAATAGGGGTTGAACCCGAGCCTGTCGAGGGCCGAACGGTCCACCCCCAGGGTCTTGTAGAATTGGGTTGCTTCCATGGCGGGTTTACTGATGGGTGCGCTCCGCCGGATTCATCGGACGGCCGGCGGTGGTCTCCCTCTCCCCATCTGATGGGGAGAGGGCCGGGGTGAGGGGTCTGGGGGTTTGCCCTATCCCGCCCCCCACTGAACATGTGGCGCCGACGCCATATTTCGAGCTCAGCAGGGTCACGATATCGCTCACGCGATTGACCTGGGCGAAGTCGGCCTCGTCGACGGCGATGTTGTAAGTCTCTTCGAGGGCGTTGAGGATCATCAAGGTCCCGAAGGAATCCAGGCGCAACTCCTTGCGCAGGTCGCTGTCCAGGGTGACGCCGTCCTTTTCTTCGGTATTGGCACGGACAATGGAAACGACTTTTTCTTCGATGCTCATAGCTCAAACACAATCATCCGGACAAATGGCCGGAGTGCGCCCGTCCTCGGGCGCAGCAGCGACGGAGCGGGCCCGCGCGCCGGAGTACTCGACTGCTGCCCTGGCTGCGGACGGCGCTGCGCCCGAGGACGGGCGCACTCCCATCTCACCGCAGCCCAGCCCAATGTCTGCCCCGAGAAAACGCGCGGGGGTCATATCTGCCCTCCCTCCTGCGCGGCCCCATAACACCGGGTAGGCCGGCCGGAGTCGCACAAGACCGCGCACTGGTTGCAATTGCGGCAGCGCGACTTGCAGGCCTCGTCTTGCCGGAGCTTGAGCGCGAATCCCGGCTCGCAGACGATGGGCCGGCACAAGCTCACAAAATCGATCCCCTGCTCCTCGATCGCGTGCTTGATGTGGCGTCCGCTGCGGAAACCGCCCACGCAAATCACCGGCATCTTCGTGTGCCGCTTGGCCAGCCGCGCGCGGGCCAGGTTATACATCGGCTCGAAGGGCGTGCAGCGCCGCTTCAAGACCGGCAGGATGAAAACCCGGTTTGCCCACCGCCGCAGCCCGCACCGGCGCCCGTAGCGGGGATTGAAAGCGAGGATGGCTTTGTATGGGATCGTCTGCCCGCGAAAAATATTCAGGGCATCGTCCATGGTGCCGAAGCTGATTTCCACCGCCGCCAGCCCGCAGCCTTCCAGGAAACGGATGAGTTCGACGAACTCGCTCTCTCGCAGCGGGCGCCGGTAGTTGTCTCCGGCGCTGACCTTGATCAGCAACGGGTACTCGGCCCGCAGGCCCGGCGCGCCTCGGCGATCACCCGCTCGACGAAGGCCGTGCCGATGCCGCGGCGCGCATCCAGGCCGTAACCATCGGTCCGGTCATTGATGGCGGGATGGATGAACTGGTGCAGCAGGTAGCCGTGCGCCGCGTGCAGTTGCACGCCGTCGAAGCCCGCCTCACGGGCGCGCCCCGCGGCAGCCCCGAAAGCCGTGGCTGTCTCCTCAATCTGGGGCCCCGTCAGCGGGCAGGGACGGGCATTGAAGTAGCGCGACTGCCTGGCCGAGGCCCCAAAGACAACGCCCCCGGCCGCCGCCGGCGTGGTCTGCCGCCCCGCATGGGCCAGTTGCAGGAAGATGCGCCCGCTGTTCCGATGGACCGCCTCGGTCACGCGCCGAAAGGCCGCCACCTTGGCGTCCGACTCAATGCCCGCCTGGCCCGGCTGCATGGCCCTGCCTTGCGCGCTCACATAAGCAAAGCCGGTAATCACCGCCCCGAGCCCTGCGTGGCCAGCCGGGCGTAAAAGTCCCGGTAGCTCTCCCCGGGACTGCCCTGCCCGTCGCAGAGCCCTTCGAACGTGGCGGACCGCAGTATCCGGTTCGGCAGTTCCACTCCCCCGATTCTCGCTGGTTCGAAGACGCGCATAAGAGTGGGTTCACCTAAAACAGAGCAAGGAAGAAACCACGGAACACACGGAACACACGGAACACAGAGGCAGACGGTTTTCTTTCCGTGTATTCCGCGTATTCCGTGGTTTCATCTTATCCGTGTTCATCTGTGGTTGAGCATTCTTTTCTCATTGCTTGGGGTTGGCATGGAGATCGAAGAGGAACCCGACGAAGACGTAGGAAAAGATAAACAGCCAGAGGGCGAGGTCCGGGTTGAAGATGCCGACCAGGGCGGCCTGGCCGCACGTGCAGGCGCGGAAGTTGGTCTTGAGCGAGGCATACGTCTTGACCCCGCTGGGATTGCGCCAGTAGAGCACACCCGTCCAGAGTTGGAGAAAGACCGTCAGAATTCCCAGGAGGATGAAGGTATGGTTCAAAGGCGTCCGGTGCATCCCGCTCAGCCGCAACGCCGCGAAGACCAGGGTGGGCAGAAACGCCGAAACGATCGCCAGGACGCGGGATTTCTCCAGCCCGGACCTCACGACGAGCGTGCGTTTGCCGGCGAGCAGGTCGCCCTGGTAATCCTTGAAATAGGTGTAATAGGTCATCAAGCCGTTCATCAGGCCGACCAGCAACAGCACCGAAATCCGGTTGGGCTGAAAAACGCTCGCGGCGGTGGGCCCCGAGGCGAAGCCGCCGAAGAGCGGCGCCATGACAATCATCAGCCCGAAGACAATGTTGCCCCACACCCCGTGGCCCTTGGCATATTCATAGACCACGTTGAGAGCCACTCCCGCCAGCAGAAACACCAGGGCGATCGGTTCCAGGCAAAACCACGTCACCGCTCCCGCTGCGGCCAGCAGCCCAAAGGACACCAGCAGCGCCGGCCGCGGCGGCAGTTCACCCGTCACCATCGGCCGCTGCGGCGCATTGATCCGGTCCTCCGCCAGCCCCAGGTAATCGTTGACGATCTGGTTTATCCCCCAACTCAGAAAAAGCAGCCCCAGAATGATCCCCTTCCGGTCGGCCGACGGCACGACCTCGACGGTCCGCAACGCCGGGTTGCCCGCCAGATATTCGTAGTAGGCCACCCCCAGCCAGCCGGCTATCCCCGTCACGAACGAGTAATAGAGCCGCATGGAGCGCACATACGCGCTGGCAAAGCCCAGCACCGACGTGCCGTGTTTGCGCAACTCGGCCGAACCGGCAATGTGCTCCATCGCGTCCATGGACCCATCGTAGTTTTCCCGCCGCGCCGGGTGTTAATCGAAAAAAAGGCTTTGTTGTTTGACTGGCTCGATAGTGCCATTACGGGGCCAACGCATTCAAGAGGATTTGATCTGCAAGCGACACTCGGCCCTCGACACTCGGCCCTCGCGCCGGGATACTGCCGGCTACTGATTATATGGAGCCCAGTTACCACATGAGCCCGGAGGAATTTCGCCGCTGGGGCCGCACCCTGGTGGATTGGATAGCCGCCTACCTGGAGCGGGTCGAAGCCCTGCCGGTCCTGTCTGCCGTGCAGCCGGGCCAGGTCCGCGCCTCGCTGCCCGCCCAGCCGCCCCAGCAGGGCGAGCCGTTCGACGCCATCCTTGCAGACGTGGACCGCGTGATCCTGCCGGGCATCACGCACTGGCAGTCCCCGAATTTCTTTGCCTTCTTTCCCGCGAACAACTCCGGCCCGTCCATCCTTGGAGAGTTGCTCTCGGCCGGCCTGGGGGTGCAGGGGATGCTTTGGGCCACCAGCCCGGCGTGTACTGAGCTGGAAACGCATGTGCTGGATTGGATGGCGGACATGACGGGGCTGCCGGCCCGGTTCAAGTCCTGCGGCAGCGGCGGCGGCGTCATCCAGGACAGCGCCTCCAGCGCCGTGCTCTGCGCCTTGCTGGCCGCCCGCGAACGCGCCACCGGCCTCCAGACCAATGAGACGGGCTGCGCCGCCCGCCTGGCGGCCTATACCTCGCCGCACGCCCATTCATCGGTCGAGAAGGCGGTCAAGATAGCCGGGCTGGGACGCCGCAATCTGCGGTTCATCGAGGTGGACGCGCATTGCGCCATGCGGCCCGAGGCCCTGGCCCATCAAATCGCCCAGGACCGAAAGGCCGGCCTGCAGCCGTGCTTCGTTTCGGCCACGGCCGGCACCACCTCGTCCAACGCCTTCGATCCGCTGCCCGAGCTGGGCCGCCTCTGTGCCGAGCACCGGGTCTGGCTTCACGTGGACGGCGCCATGGCCGGCACCGCCGCTCTCTGCCCCGAATTCCGCCACTTTTTCGAGGGGCTCCAATACGCCGATTCCTACGCCTTCAATCCGCACAAGTGGATGTTCACCAATTTCGACTGCGACTGTTTCTACGTGGCGGAGCGGGCGGCCCTTATCAAGGCGCTGAGCGTTTTGCCCGAATACCTGCGCAACCAGGCCACCGAGTCCGGCGCCGTCATCGATTACCGCGATTGGCAGGTGCCGCTGGGCCGCCGGTTCCGCGCCCTCAAACTCTGGTTCGTTATTCGCCACTACGGCGTCCAGGGCCTCCAGTACCATGTCCGGCGGCATGTCGAGCTGGCCCGCCAATTCGCCCGCTGGGTTGAGGCCTCGCCCGACTTCCAACTCCTGGCCCCGCCGCCGCTCAACCTGGTTTGCTTCGCCCACCGCGGCGGCGACGACCTCAACCGGCGCCTGCTCGAGCAACTCAACCGCGACGGCCGCCTTTACCTGACCCACACCGTCCTCAACGGCCGCTTCACCCTGCGCTTGTGCGTCGGCCAGACCCGCACCGAGGCCGGCCACGTCCGCCGCGCCTGGGAACTCATCCAATCCACCGCACGGGCACTGGCGGGGTGACGGGGCCGTTGACAAAGTTGTAGCGCAGGTTTCCAAACCTGCCGTATCGCCGATTTCCAAATCGGCAGGGCGTCGGCATATCGAGCGCGCCCGGTTTGCGGACGGCCTGCGGGTTTGGAAACCCGCGACACAGCAGACTTGGAAGTCTGCGCTACGCTCGCGCTCCCGGCGCACCGGCCTACCGAGCGACTTTGTCAACGGGCCCGGCCGGGTGAACGGACATGGAATTTGCTCATTGATTTCTCTGGGGCATATTGTCCATAGTCTCGTAGTTGCCAGCATAGAAAGGCACGAATATGAAGAGTCCCATGAATCCAGGGAGCGGGGGCGGGAGCAGGGGAGGACGGCGTTGCCGCGGCTTTACCCTGATCGAACTGCTCGTCGTTATCGCCATCATCGCGATCCTGGCGGCGATGCTCCTGCCGGCGCTCGCCAAGGCGAAGACGCGCGCCAAGCAGTCCTCGTGCATCAACAACCTCCGCCAGATCGGCGTTGCCACTTCGATGTACCTGAGCGACTTCAAGCAATATCCGGGCGACTATTCGGCAAATCTGGGCAGCTACGTCTGGCCAACGCGGCTCCTGAGCCTGATGGGGAACAATCGTGCCGCCTTCGACTGCCCGGCCGCGCCGCCCAATGCGTGGTGGGACACCAACGCCAATAAGACCCTGGGCGGAACCAGCGAATATACCCGCAAATATGATCCATTTGTCGTCACGCCCGCCTCACGGTTCTCGCTCGGATACAACGATTGGGGCCTGGACATCAATCATAAGCCGCAGCTCGGCCTGGGGGGCGATGTGGACGGGGGCTGGTATCAGGGGCCGGTCAAGGACAGCGACATCGTACGGCCATCCGAGATGATCATGCTGGCCGACGTTAAGGGAGAGCAAATCGCCGGCCTGATCAGCTTCGACGCCAATCTCGATCCGACCGCCGCCGATTCCGGGCACAGCCAATGGCCCTCCAACCGCCATAACTATCGCGTGGACATCATCTTCGCCGACACCCACGTTGACACCTCCCAGCGCCCTCCGATGGTGGACCCGAAGAACACGACGTGGCGCCGGCACTGGAACAATGACTACCGAGCCCATGACGGTGTGGACGGCAACATAGTCAACACGTGGACCCCCGATATGACCGCCGCCGCAGCCCTGGACCCGTAGGAGAATGACGAATGACGAATGACGAATGACGAATCACCAGAGGTTCATCCTTCGTTTTTCACGTTTCACGTTTCACCTTCGTCATTCGTCATTCGTCATTCGTCATTCGTCATTCGTCATTCGTCATTCGTCATTCATCACCACATCGCCTGGCAACCGCTGTTGCCCCACTGCTGGGAGGCGCGATAGCTGAGCATGGTCCGGGCCTGGCGCCAGGAGACCGAGCCGTCGAGCAAGCCGACGTTGCCGCCGGTTGCGCCGACAGCCAGTGACGAGGCGCCGTTGGCGCCGACGTTGGTGGGATCGCCGCCGGCCAGGACGGGTCCGTTTTTGCCGTGCGGGGCGAAGGTCTTGCCGTAGCCGGGTGACCAGTCATTGAGGTCGGAGAGCAGGACCAGGCTGCTGGGGTCGGTGAGTTTCTGAGGAGAGATCCACACGGCGCTGTTGCCCGGCAGGGCGGGCCACGGGGTATTGGTGTGGCCGCCGTTGTAGTTGTAGCCGATGACCACTCCGTAGCCTGCGCCATCATCCGGAATCCAGCCCCAGGGCTGATTGAAGGGCAAGCCCAGGCTCGGGCAATCGAGGATCTTGTAGTTCCCGGTGTACTCGATGATCGCATTGCGCGTATTGGTACACAAGACGGGGAGGTGGTCATCCAGGGGGCCCATGTCCGAGGCCCCGGTTGGGAGCCACTGCTCTTGGTCGTTGGCAAACATGTGTACGGCCAGGATAAACTGCCGCTGGCTGTTCTTGCAGGTGGTCCGCCGGCCCTTCTCTTTGGCGCTGGCCAGCGCCGGCAGCAGCATGGCCGCCAGGATTGCGATGATGGCGATGACCACCAGCAGCTCGATCAGGGTGAAGGCGCGGGAGCGAGGGACGAGGGGCGAAGGGCGAGGCAGGAGGGACGAGGGTCGGCGGCTTTGGATTCCTTCGACGTGAAACGTGAAACGTGAAACGTGAAACGTAGGGAGAGATGTGCCGCCCATCGGGGCTCCCTCGACCCCCGACCCTCGACCCTCAACCCTCTCTTGTGAACCGAGGTCTGACATAGTTGGGCTATTTCGGTTCAGCCACCATGAAGAACTCCGCCTGCCAGTCCGCCGCGTCCAGGTTGTCGATGAGGACGTTGCCGTTGGTGAGGACCAGCGAGTTGGTCAGCCTGGACCATTGGGAGCGAGGCAAACCGAGGCTGGGGCTGGCCATCACTTCCATGGCGGCCAGGCGGCTCGAATCCACGGGCGTGCCGTCGGCCGCGCGCACAGTCAGGCGGAACTTGTCGGGTCCGGCCCAAGCAGGAGGGTCCAGCCTGAGGTCCGGCTTGGGCAGATTGGGGGGCGAGAAGTCGAAGCAGGCCGCCTGGGAGGTGCTGCGCGCATAGACCCGTCCATCGGCGATGGCGATGGAGTTCCAGCAATTGCCGCTGTCCAGGGCCTGGAACGAGGCCAGTTCCGTATAGGCACTGGTGTCCGGACGGATCAGCCGCAGCCAACCCGCCTCGCTCAACCCGAGGATCAGGCCCCCGGCCAGCGTCACACTCCCCCGCCCAAAACCGTCATAGGACCAGAGCAGGTCTCCTTGTTGTTGCGATACACCTGGGTGATGGCCTTTGCCTGCGAGACCGCGAAAGAACTGAAGCCCTGGCCCAACGTCATCCGCCACAAGGGCGTCGTCGCCGACCCGGTCCAGTTGGTCGTGAGACTGCCTGGGTAGGTGCCATCGTGGTTGGGACCGCGGTACTGGGGCCAGTCGGTGGCGCGCGCGCACGTCACAGCCCCTAGCAGTAAGCCCGCCAAAACGGCCTGGGTGGAGAGGGAACTGCCCCTGCGGGGGCCTCGAAGACTCACAACATGACGGACGACCGAGTTCACACCACAGCTATACTATTCTTCTGCCGCCCAAAGTCGAGCAAAAACCGGGCCAACGGACCGGGCCAGGGCACACCGGCGGACAGCAATCCCCCCCGCCCCGCCGCCACCACGCGAGATGAAGATGCAAGGGACAAAAGGGACAGGAGAGGAATGAGGAATGACGAATGACGAATGACGAATGACAAGCGAGTCCTGGTCATTCGCCATTCGTCATTCGTCATTCGTCATTCGTCATTCGTCATTCGTCATTCGTCATTCGCCATTCGTCATTCGTCATTCGTCATTCGTCATTCGTCATTCGTCATTCGCCATTCGCCATTCGCCATTCGTCATTCGTCATTCGTCATTCGTCATTCGCCCCGCTTCCCCTCCCGCCGCAGCACCACAAACTCATTGCGCCAGGGCTGTCCAACACCGATGTGCCACAGGCGGAAGCCAAAGGGCCGAAAGTCGAAATTGACGCTCGTGGTCTCTCCGGCGACCATCCGGATGCCATGGAACTGCCCAATCAGCCTGCGGTGGGCATGGCCGGCCAACACAAGTTGGACGCCGCGCTGCTCGAAGAGGGCGAGCAGTTCGAGGCGCTTTTTCAAGGGCAGATTGTCGTGAGCATCCCGTTCCTCCGGCGTCCTGGCAAAGACCGGGATGTGCTCGACGACGATGATGGGCCGGCCTTTGCCAGGCGGCTTCCGCCAGGGTTTGGCTGAGCCACGCATCCTGCCGCTCGGATTCGCCGGGGACAGGCGATTTCCAGAGCTGGCTGTTGACAACTGCAAAGACACAGCCCTTGTGCTCGAAGGAATAATAGTCCGGGCCGATGCACTCCCGGTAAAGGCGCAGCGATTGCGGTGTGGGCGCGTCGCCCACGTCATGGTTGCCGGGGGCGCAATAGCAGGGCACGCGCAGGCGCGCCCTGGCGGCATTGAAATCGGCGAATGCCTTCCGGCTGGCATAGTGTACCAGGTCGCCGCAGATGACCACCAGGTCCGGCTTGAGCGCGTTGACCTGGTCGATGGCCCGGTTGAACCGGGCCAATTCGGCGGCGTAGTCCACGAAGCCCATTTGCGGGTCGCAGAGCTGCACGAAAGTGAAGGCGGCCGATTGGGACTGCGGTTGCGGGGGCGCTTGGGACTGGGATTGGGCTTGCGGTTGAGATTGGGGCGGGAGCGAGAGGCAACCGGCCAGCAAGAGGGCAACCAAGCCCAGGCCCGCCCGGTTCAGGCCTCGCCCGAGCCGGCGCATCCACCGCTCAAGCACATTCATGGCGCCAAGGGTTCGTGCAAGAAATAATCCTGGAAATGGCAGCCATAAGCTAGGAAAACAAGAGGGCCGAAGGCCCGCAATGTGAAAGCCTGGGGTGAAGCGCGCAGCGCGCAGCCCCAGGTAAGGGCCGAGAGAGACCTTTGCTCCGCCCCGTAGGGGCGGAAGATGGCTTTTGGTGCTGAAGGCGAGCGAGCAGCGATGTTGGCCAAAGACTGGGACATGAGGGGTGACGCCCTCCCCAGGAACCTCCGGGGGGAGTTACTGCGCAATCAATTGCAGGCGAAGTACTTGCACAAAACGACGAGGTTCGGGGGTTCAATGCGCCAAATTCCGTTTGGGGGAAATCTTACAGGGCTGGGGATGTCCGCGACGGAGGCTGACCTGGGCCTCCGCTCGTCGGACTCGCTCCAGCCCAGGCTATCACATTGCGGGCCTTCGGCCCTGGTGCATCGGCGAGCTCACCCTGCGGACGGGCTCTGATGGGAGTCATTCGAGGTGGCATACCCCGAACAGAATCAGGCCCATGGTTCATCCGTGGTTGAACCGCCGTTTTTCAGGTTCAGGCGCGCGGGGGGGCTTTGCCTTTGGCGGCGTCGAGGATGCCGGCGGCGATGGAGGCGGGGACAGGATCGAAGCGGAGGGGCTCCATGGCATGGGAGGCGCGGCCCTTGGACAAGGAGCGGATAGCGGTGGCGTAACCGAACATCTCGGCCAGGGGCACCTCGGCGGTAACGATGGTCAGACCTTCCTTGGCCTCGATATGGACGATCTTGCCGCGGCGCCGGTTGAGGTCGCCCAGCAGGTCGCCCTGGTACTCATCGGGTGTGGTCAACTCGACCTTCATGATGGGTTCGAGCAGGATCGGGTTGGCCCTCTTGGCAGCGTCTTTGACTGCGAAGATGCCGGCCATCTTGAAGGCCAGTTCGCTCGAATCGACCTCATGGAAGGTGCCGTCAATAATGGCGACCTTCACGTCCACCACGGGGTAGTTGGCCAGGATGCCGCCGGCGGCGGCTTCCTTGATGCCATCGATGACGGCGGGGATGTATTCCTTGGGGATGGCGCCGCCGACGATTTTGTTTTCGATTTCGAGGCCCTTGCCGCGCGGGTTGGGGGCCAGCGTGACCAGGGCGTGGCCGTATTGGCCGCGGCCGCCGGATTGGCGGATGAACTTGCCCTCGCCCTGGGCGGACTTGGTCACGGTCTCACGGTAGGCGATCTGCGGGGCGCCGGCATTGGCGGCGACCTTGAACTCGCGGAAGAGGCGGTCGCGGATGATTTCGAGGTGCAGTTCGCCCATCCCGGCGATGATGAGCTGGCCGGTCTCCTCGTTGGTGAAACACTGGAAGGTGGGGTCTTCCTCGGCCAGGCGCTGCAGGCCCTCGCTCATCTTCTCCCGGTCGGCCTTGGTCTTGGGCTCGACGGCCATCGAGATGACCGGCTCAGGAAAGGTGGGCGGTTCGAGCATGACGTCGAGGTCCTCGTCGCAGAGGGTGTCGCCGGTCTTGATGTTCCTGAGCCCGACCAGAGCGGCGATGTCGCCCGAATAGACCGCCTCGACATCGATGCGTTTGTCGGCCTGGACCATCATGACGCGATTGACGCGATCGCGTTTGCGGGTGCGGGTGTTGTAGATGATGTCGCCCTTCTTGAGCTGTCCGCTGTAAACGCGGAAGAACACCAGTTTGCCCACATAGGGGTCAGTCCAGAGCTTGAAGGCCAGGGAGCAGAACTTGGCATGGTCGTCGGAGCGCACCTCGACGGTTTGGGCCGAGTCGGAAACCACGCCGACCGGGGCGGGCACGTCCAGGGGCGAAGGGAGGTAATCGATGACGGCATCGATCAGGGGCTGGACACCGCGTTTCTTGAAGGCCGAACCGCAGAGGACGGGCACCATCTGGAGCCTGCAGGTCAGGCGGCGGATGGCGGCCTTGAGGACGTGCGGGGGCACCGGTTTGTTCTCGATGACCAACTCCGCGACCGCGTCGTCCTTATTGGCCACCGCGTCCACCAACTGGGCCAGGGCCGCGCCGGCCCAGTCCTTGAACTCGGCGGGGATGTCCGTGATGGCGTACTCGAGGCCGACGTCATCGTTGGGGTCATAAACGATGGCCTTCTGGTTCACGACATCGATGAGGCCGCGAAAGTCGTCCTCCTTGCCCAGGGGCAGGAAGACGGGGTGGGCATAGGCGCTAAGCTTCTTGCGCATGTCGTTGAGCGCGTTTTCGAAGTTGGCGCCCGTGCGGTCCATCTTGTTGACGAAGGCGATGCGGGGGACTTTGTACTTGGTGGCCTGGCGCCAGACCGTTTCGGACTGGGGCTGCACGCCGGCCACGCCGCAAAAGACGGCGACGGCGCCGTCCAGGACGCGCATCGAGCGTTCGACCTCGGCCGTGAAATCCACGTGGCCCGGAGTGTTGATGATGTTGACGCGGTGGGGCACCCCGCGGAAGAGCTTGAAGGTGCCGTCTTCCTTCTGCGTCCAGTAGCAGCTGGTGGCGGCGGAAGTAATCGTGATGCCCCGCTCGCGTTCCTGCTCCATCCAGTCGGTGACGGTATTGCCGTCATTGACGTCCCCCATCTTGTGGATGAGGCCGGTGTAAAAGAGGATGCGCTCGGTGGTCGTGGTCTTGCCCGCGTCGATGTGCGCGGCGATGCCGATGTTGCGGGTACGTTCCATCGAGTAGGGCCGTCGCGGGGAATCAGGCCCCCGAGGCGCCGCCGTTTTGCTTTTGCTCTTCTCTAATACCGCTTCCATAGTGTCCTCCGTATCAATATCGTTAAATCTGGGAATAAAAACGCCCCGAGGAACCGGCCGGCGCCGTCGGGGCGAAATTCAGGGCTATGTCTTACCAGCGGAAGTGGGCGAATGCTTTGTTGGCCTGGGCCATCTTATGGACCTCGTCGCGTTTGCGGATGGCGTTGCCCTGCCCCTGGTAGGCCTCGAGGATCTCGGAGGCCAGGGCGTCCTGCATGGGGATGCCTTTGCGGGCGTCGGCAAAGTCCACCAGCCAGCGCAGCGCAAGGGAAAACTGGCGGTCGGCCGGGACCTCCAGCGGCACCTGGTAAGTGGCGCCGCCCACGCGCCGGGCCTTGACCTCCAGGCGCGGTTTGGCGTTGTCCACCGCCCGCTGCAGGACCTCCAGCGGGTTGGACGCCGGGTTCTTGGCGATGATCTGGTCGAAGGCGCCATAGACAATGCCTTGGGCCACACTCTTCTTGCCACGCTGCATGACCGTGTTCACCAGCCGCGAAACCAGCGTGCTGTTGAATTTCGCGTCTTTGATGGCCGGCCGGCGGGCCGCTTGTCGTCGTCGAGACATGTGTGCGTTGAGCGTTAAACGATTAAATCGGCTGAAGTCAGGTCAGGCGGCAGGTGCGGCGGCGGGGGCCGGGGCTGCAGCCGCCGCCGGCTTGGCGCCCTCCTTGGGGCGTTTGACCCCGTATTTGGAGCGGCTGACCCGGCGTTTCTCGACGCCGGCGGCGTCCAGCGTCCCGCGCACAATGTGGTAGCGCACGCCGGGCAAGTCCTTCACGCGCCCGCCCCGGACCAGGACGATCGAGTGCTCCTGCAGGTTGTGGCCCTCGTCCGGGATGTAGGCGATGACCTCGTGCCCGTTGGTCAGGCGCACCTTGGCCACTTTGCGCATCGCCGAGTTCGGCTTCTTGGGCGTGCGCGTCATCACTTGGATGCACACCCCCCGCCGGAACGGCGAATTGCCCAGCGCCGGCGACTTGGACTTGTGCCTCAGCTTGCGGCGGCCTTGACGGACTAATTGATTGATGGTCGGCATTTTCGCGTAACAAAATTCCTGTCCCTTGCCCCGCGTTGCAGGGCAAAGGAACGCGGAATATAACAGACGAACCCTATGTTGCAACAACTATTTCATCGTCGCGCACCGCCAAAATAAGGCGAAATCGGGCCGCTGGCAAGCCGGGAAATGAGGAATCGAATGACGAATGACGAATGACGAATGACGAATGACGAATGACGAATGAGGCCTGCTACGCGGTCGTCAGGTTGTCTCCCTCTCCCCATCAGATGGGGAGAGGGCCGGGGTGAGGGGCCGTCCCTCTGTAGTGCATCTTTCTGCCATTTCATTTTTCTGCCAGGTCTTTCTTTCTGGCGGATCAATTTTCTTGTCCGGGACCGCTCGCTCGGTTTTTCTGTGGCGAGCCATTATGCGCGCCGTCATCCAACGAGTTTCGCAGGCAAGCGTCACTATCGAGGGCACTGTCAAAGGGGCCATCGCAAAGGGATTGCTAATCCTGGTGGCGGTGGAAGCGGCGGACACGGACGAGGACATCGAATGGCTCAGCGGCAAGATTGCCCGCTTGCGGATTTTCGACGATGAGGCCGGCGTGATGAACCGGTCACTGCAGGACGTGCAGGGCCAGGTCCTGGTGGTCAGCCAATTCACTCTGTATGCCAGCACCCGCAAGGGCAACCGTCCCTCTTACAGCCACTCCGCCGGACCGGAGATTGCGGTGCCGCTCTACGAGCGGTTCGTGGCGCGGCTCTCACAGGGGCTGGGCAAACCAGTCCAGACCGGGGAATTCGGGGCCCGGATGCAGGTAAGCCTGACTAATGACGGGCCGGTGACGATCATCATCGACTCGAAGCTGAGGGAGTAGGGGCATGATGGGCACTGCCAAGGCCTGGAGCGTTTCCGGACGCTTCGGCACCGCGTAGCGGTGCCTGAGGGTAGCCGTTGACTTCCAGTCCACGTCATTACCCACATCTTTTCACCGATCCTATCAGTTGCTCTTGTGGGCAGGCGGGAGAAATGCACGAGGAGCAGGCCAGTTTAGCCGCCAAAGGCGCCCTTCATGCCAGCCGGCGGCAACGCTCGGCCAACCCGGAGGGTTGGCAGAAGGTAGCCGGGGGTCGCCGTCCGGCGGCGACCCCCGGTTGAGGGCGTTGGTGGCCCTGCACCCCGGCGGGGTGCCAGAAGGGCACACGTGCGCGGTGGGCGCCTTCTGGCATCCCTCCGGGATGCAATCCCTTGCCCTGGGCGGGACCGGGGGTCTCGCGACGCTTCGACCCCCGGCTACCATCTGGCATCCCTCCGGGATGAGAAATGTGCTTCGGAGATCCTTGACGGTCATCAGATCCGCTCCATGAGGGCGCGTGAGGATGTGGGTAATGACAAGGACCGAGGTCCACGGCTGCCTTCAGTGCGTCGCTCCGCGACGCGCGCACTACGTCCGGCTCACCGCGTAGCGCTGCCCGATGGTAGCCGTGGACTTCCAGTCCACGGACCCATGGCCCAAGCTCGACCGCGTCGCGTAGCGACGCCTGAAAAGCGCGACGCCGTCAGGCGTCGCTACGCGACGCGCGAGCCTTCCGGCGTCCCCAACCGTGGACCGAGGTCCACGGCTACCTTCAGTGCGTCGCTGCGCGACGCGCGCGCAGGACTCCGCGAAACGAACGTGAGGCAAACCCAGGACCGACTGTCAAATGCTCAGATCCGCACCCGGGCCGGCAGACAAATCCGGCTGCGGGGCGCGTCATGATATAAACAGATGCCAGCGCCGATCGAGCTTGAGCGGTTGTACCAGGACCATGCGCAGGCCCTGTTCTCGTACCTCTTGAACCTGACGCGGAACGAGGTCGACACACGGGACCTCCTCCAGGCCCTGTTCACCAAGCTGGCCCAGCGTCCGGACCTGCTCGAGGGCGTGCGCGAGGAGCGCGCGTTCCTGCTGCGCCTGGCTCGAAACCTGGCCATAGATCTGTTCCGGCGGCGCGGCGCAGCCCAGAGGCATTCGGACCAACTGGCGCGCGAAGTCCAGGCATCCCCGCTCTTCGCGCCGGCCTCGGACCCGGATGAACGGGCCTTCCGCCAGGCCCTGGAGGCCGCGCTGGATGAGCTTCCCGCCGACCAGCGGGAGGTGGTCCATCTCAAGCTTTGGGAGGGACTGACCTTCGAGCAGATTGCCAGCCTCCTGGACATTCCCCCGAACACGGCCGCCAGCCGCTATCGCTACGGATTAGACAAATTGCGCCAGCGGCTGCGTCCTCTCTATGACGAAATCAAATGAAACCGGATGACTTGGAAAGGCAGATCGCACGGCAGCCCTTGAGGGAGATCCCCCCGATTGGCGAGCGCCGATCCTCCAGGCCGCCCGCCAAGCGGCCCCGCTGCCCGGCCCCGCGCGGCCAGGCCGCCGGGCGCCCTGGTGGCGCGCTCTCCTGGCTCCATTCGACTCGCGCCCCGCCATCCTCTGGCCGTCGCCAACGGCTTGGGCGGCGCTGGCGATTGTTTGGCTCGGCATTCTGGGCGCCCAACTGGCGATGCGGGACCAGGCCCCCGCTGCTCCGGCCCAGGAGGCGGGCATTTCGGTGCGCGCGCTGATGGACGCCCGGATGGAACAGCAGCGGCTGCTGGCCAAATGGATCGAGCCCGCTGAACCACCGGACGTTGCCCCGCCCAGGCCATCGCCCCCCAAGCCCCACAGTGAGGCGCGGCGCCAGATCGATCTCGCGTAGTGAACCAACTCCGTGGGCAGGGGGCGTCGAATGACGAATGACGAATGACGAATGACGAATGCGCCAACTGCACACGTGGGCGAAATCCGATTCCAACATATGAAAACCACCAAATTGTTTCTCGTGGGCAAGGCGGACGGCAAACGCGTTGTCGCCTGGTCCACCGTTATCTATCGGCTGTTGATGCACAGCCTCGGGGCAGCCGCGCTGTATGTGGCCGGCTACCTTATATGGTTCCCGCTGTCGGGGCTTAGGGACGAGGGGATCCTGGGACTCTGGGCAAATGAATTCGCCGCCGGCTGGCCGCTCGAGTCAATGTTCCTGGCTTTCATCGGGGCGGTGCTTCTGCTGACCGTCGCGGCCCCGCTGGTGTGGGGTTGGTTGGCGCCTATGGCCCGTCTGCCCGAGGCGGCCGGCCTGCCCAGGCCCCCGCTCGCCGGGCGCTTGGCCCTTTTCGGCCTGGCCTGTTGCGCCACGGTGGTAGCGCTTTTCTACACGGAAGAGAATTGGCGCGGAAGACACGCGTGGGAAAGTTACAAAGGCCAACTCAAGGCCCAGGGCGGGAAACTGACCATTGCGGACTTCGTGCCGCCGCCGGTGCCGGATGCCGAGAATTTCGCCATGACGCCCTTCCTGGCGCCGCTCTTTGAGTTTAAGACTGGCGGGTCCTATCCCTATGAGCCGCGCGACCCGAAGGCCGTGGAGCGCATTGAGAAATTCGCCCCGCGCTATGAGGCCGCCGACAAGGCCACAACCTGGATGAGCTTGAAGCCACCGGACGAAGGTCTGCTCCATTCCTGGGCCCACCTCCCGCACCTGCAACGGTGGCACGTGCAGTTCCTGCAAGGCACCAATTATACCGTGCCCCCTGAGGCGGCGCGGGCCTTGACCAACTCGACGGTGCCCGAGGCCGCAAAAGCGGTGCTGGCCGCGCTGGCCGAATGCGACCCGGTCTTCGAGGAACTCCGTGCCGCCTGCCGCCGCCCCCATTCCCGGTTCAACCTCCCTTATGACTATGAATATCCCTGGGGCATCCCGGAGCGGCACTTGAGCCCCATCCGGCGGGCCTGCTCGATTCTCGAACTCCGCGCCTCCGCCAGGCTTGCCCTGGGCCAGGCCGATGCCGCCTTTGACGACCTGCAGTTGGTCCTCGACCTCGCCGACACTATTCGCGACGAGCCGCTAATCATCTCGAGCCTTGTTCGAACCAGGGCCTTGCAAAGCGCCCTCCAGGCGTTGAGCGAGGGCCTCGCCGGCCATCAATGGTCTGAACCCCAATTGCGCGCCCTCCAGGAGCGCCTCCTGCGCACGGACCTCTGCGCGGATGCCAGACGCGCGCTGGAGGCGGAGCGCGTCTTCATCGAGGTGCGGCTGATCGATCACCTGCGCCGCGGACCGGAACGCCACAACCTTTTCAATTACCTGTGCAACTTCGCCTCGCGTGATCCCCGACAGCAGGACCTCCTGGTCATCGCCGGCCTCGCGCCCACGGGCTGGTCCTACCTTCGAGCAACTCGACTTGAACCGGGTGTACCAGGAGAATGCCCTGCCCACCATTGACGCTGCCAAGCGCATCATCAGCCCCGCCGCCGCCCGCCAACTCGCCGAAGTGGTTGGGAACGAACGGGAGCATCCCAGCCTCCACTGGTTTCTGCGCCACCAACTGTTCCGGCACGGTGAGTTTCGTGAGGGATGCCCAACACTTCCCGCAACGCATTGCCTTTACGCAGGCCGGCCTGGACTGCGCCGCCGTCGCCTGCGCCCTCGAACGCTGCCGCCTTTCCCAGGGCAAGCTCCCCGACTCGCTCGACGCGCTCAAACCGCAATTGATTGACCGGCTCCCATCTGACATTATCAACGGCCAACCGCTCAAATACCGCCGGACCGCCGATGACCGGTTCGTCCTCTATTCGGTCGGCTGGAATGAGACCGACGATGGCGGCACGATGGGATTCTCGCGCAACGGACGCTACCTCCGGGAGGAACAGGGAGATTGGGCGTGGGGCTACCCGGAGATGCCGCAACCGGCGCCCAAATCCGGGAGTTAGCAACTAAATCGCAGCAACCAACATTGGCACAGCCTGCGGATTCCGGACCTTCGTCGCAGCCTTTGTCGCGACCTTTGTCGAAGGCCCCAATTCTCGACAAAGGACCCGACAAAGGCTGCGACGAAGGTTGTGCCAATGTTGCGTTGTTCGATTTCACTATTCGCTCGGCGGGGAGTGGATGGGATTGCCGGCGGGATCGATGATGCGTGGGGTGACAAAGACCAGGACCTCGGTGTTGTTGGTTGCAGCGGGCTCGTTGCGGAAAAGCCTTCCGACGATCGGGAGGTCGGCCAGGGCTGGGTCCTGCTCCTTGAGCGTGTTCATGTCTTTGGTGGTGAAATTACCTACGGCGACAGTCTGGCCGTCCCAGACATTGACCGAGGTGGTGACCTGGCGGATGCGGAAGTGCGGCAGCGGCGCCTGGGTGCTCACCGGAACCGAGGAACCCGCCGGCGGGATGGTCTGGATCAGGTTGGCAAAGGGACCGGGGTCGTCGTAACCGATGAACTCGGCCAGGCTCGGGATCAGCGTCATCTGCACGCTGAAGCCGTCAGCCGAGACGTAAGGGATGACGTCCAACGTGGGGCCAAGCGACACGTTCCCCGGCTTGGCCTGGCCCTGGGCATCTCGCGTGACCATCGCCAGCACGTCCTGCACGCTGACCTGGACTTGGCGCCCGTCCAGGGTCGTGACCTGCGCCCGGCCCAGGATGTGTGTACCGCCCTGGGATTCCCAGCGGCGGGACAGGGCTTGGGCCTCGGAATCAGTCAGAGTTGTGGTCCTGACGCTGCCCGAGGAAGCGGGCAGGTTTGTATAGCCGAACTCCTCCCAGAAGGACTGCGCTTGCGCTTTCGACAACTGGAGGAACACGGCCTTGATATTGAGCTGAGCGGCGGCGGTGTAGGTTGCCCGAATCCAATTTTCGATTTTGTCCAGGTCGTCCAACGTGGCATAGACCAACAAGGAGCCTTCGCGGTCTCCGTAGAAAATGCTCTTGCCGCCAGACATGTCCACGCCGAGCTTGTCACAGACTTGGCGGAACAGCCTGAATGTCCCCAGAGAGCGGCTGGCCTTGTCTCCAGCGCCCCCGTCGCTCTCCGGCACGCCCAGGAACTTCCTTATGCCCTCTTCGAAACTGTTCGGGTCAACTTTGATTACGCGGAAGTAAAGCGGCGTCGTCTCCCGGCCCTTCAGAGAAAACACGATGCCAAAATCCTCGACGGTGTATTTGATCGGCCGGTCGGCCGCCTT
Organism: uncultured bacterium; assembly: GCA_963749495.1. Taxonomy (GTDB): domain Bacteria; phylum Verrucomicrobiota; class Verrucomicrobiia; order Limisphaerales; family UBA8199; genus CAVQND01. Next base: position 148,183 of record CAVVMW010000024.1, on the reverse strand, counting down.
GACGATCTCCTCGAGGAGATCAAACGGGAGGATGTCGTGAAAAGTCTGGCTGAGCTTGACGCGGACAGTGCCGATGTCGGCGGTCTCGGTCGGTGCCGCGGCGACAGGCAGCCCCGTATAGGGGTCGGTTTGCGTTTCGTTCGTGATGATGGCGCCGGGCTCCGAAGCGGGGGCGAGGATAAAGTTGATGCCGTGTCCCGCCGGATCGCACTTTAGGGCCTCACTCTTCGAGGACTTTGATGACCTCGCTCAACGGGGCATTGTTCAGGCCCTTGATTTCGTCCAACCGCATGTGGTTGAGCTTGTCGAAAATGATCTGACGGCCACGGCCGGTGTAGATGAGGTTCGTTCGCGTGGATCCCCCCTCGTCCCTCAGACGCTCATGGAACCGGGCCTCCGAGATTAGGTTCAGATAATAGTAGGCCGCGTCCTTCCAGCCCTGATCCAGGCGCATGGCCACCTTCAGCGTGGCCTCGGCCTCGTCCAGCTTGCCCATCTCGTAGAGCAGTTTGCCATCCTGCACGAGATGAGCGGCCCTGCGGCTTTCTTCAGTCGAGACTTTGTTTGAGGAGATGAAACCGCCAGGAGCGGTCGAGGCCGCCTCCGCATCCCAGGATTCGGCCCTCTCATCAGCGACGATGACCTTTGCCTGTGTCTGTGACGGCGTTGCCGGCTCCGCGGTGGCCGTTGCCCGCGCCTGGCCCATCGGCAGGGCCAGCGCGGCAAAAGCGGCGACGGAGAACAGCGAGGCGAGCGTCAGCCCGGCCCGGCGGGGCGGACGAAACTCCAGCAGCCGCTCGATGCGCTGGCGCAGGAAACTGCGGGATTCGAGGATGCCGACGAGGCCGAGGCCCGTCGGCGGACGCGACAGGGCCAGCCTGGCGACCTCGAGCAGCGTGGGCGCGTAGGCCTCGGCGCCGCCCTCCAGCGCGAGCACGACCGCGTCGTCCACGGCCTCCTCGCGGGCGCGGCGGATGCGGGCGTTGGCCAGCCAGAGCAGCGGGTGCCACCAATAGATAATCTGGAGCAGCGATTGGACCAAGCTGAGCCAGAACGTCGCCGCGACGGAGATGGACCAACTCGTGCAGGAGCACGGTCCGGAGTTGGTCCGGCGGGAGCTCCTCGGCCAGGGCGCGGGGCACCAGGATGACCGGGCGCAGCAGGCCGCAGACTGCCGGTGACATCGGGCCATCGATGAGCCTGAGCCGCGCGCCCCGCCGCAGACCGCTCAGCCGCCGCGCCTCGGCGAACAGTTCCTCGAGCCAGCCCGGGGCGGGCGCCGCGCGCCTCGCCTCGCGGGCAACCTGCCCCCAGCGAACCAGCATCCAGGCCAGCAAACCGAGGCTGACGGCGCCCGTCCCCGCCAGCGCCCAGGCCGCAGCGGAGAGCCGCGGCGCCGGACGCGCGGGCCGAGCCAGGGCAGCCATCGGCGCCTGGGGCCCGTTGGCTAAGACGGGTCCGTAAGTGACGGACACCACAACGGGGCGAGGCGCGGCGGGCACTGCTGCGGCCGGACGCAGCCACCAGCCCAGGCCGGAGGGCAGGGCCAGCGACGGCGGCAGCGCCAGCTTGGCCAGCACCACCAGCCAGAGCGCGTAGCGCACCGAGGCGCGCAGCCTGTGCCGCAACGCGAGATCCAGGGCGAACAAAAAGCCGATCAGCAGGCCGGACTGCCAGAGCATCGGCCAGGCGAAGGCCAGGACCGGCCCCGCCCAATGGTTCAAAGTGAGAATAATGGAGTTCATGGCAGTCTCCGCGCTCCTTTCTTTGCCTTGATGAGGGCCTCCAACTGGGCGAGGTCCCGTGCCGAGATGTCGCCCGTGTCCAGCAGGCACTGGACCATCGGGGTCAGCGCGCCGTTGAAGGCGTGTTTGAGCGCGTAAAGCAGCTCGCTGCGCTGCGCCTGTTGGCGCGTGACCGCCGAGCGAAAGAGCGTCACATGGCGCGCCTTCTTGGCGCTCAAGAGGCCCTTGGCGACCATGCGATCCATGAGGGTGCGCACGGTCGAGTAGGTCCAATCGGTTGCGGAGCGCAGTTTGTCCTGGATGGCCGGGGCGGTGCAGGGTTCCGCCGCCCAGACGGCCTTGATGATGGTCCACTCGGCTTCGGTCAGTTCGATTTTGCCTTTTTTCATACGATACGGCCCAGATATATCTACACATGTAGATGTTGTCAAGCGGAATCTTTACATCTGTAGAGATTTTCGGATCTTAGAGCCTCTCCGAAAACCTCCGATTGCCGATCTTTGTCGCAGCCTTTGTCGCGACCTTTGTCGCAGCCTTTGTCGGCACCCTTGTCGAAAAGCTGCCAATACGACAAAGGTTCCGACAAAGGCCGCGACAAAGGTCCCCCGCCTGCGGGGTTTTGGGGACAGGCTCTACATAAAGCCCGACCCCAAACCCTGGCAAAAGAACACCTTGGCCGCAACCCTTGTGGCAACCTTCGCGTAACCGGTCAGAAGGTTCGAAGCTTGTTGACGGGGCTATAGCGGGCTAATGTGCTCCCATGACCGCGGCCAAAGTCATTGAGGAGATTAAGCTCTTGGCGCCGAACGACCAGGCGCAAGTCATCCAGTTTGCCTTCGAGTTGGCTCGCAGCCGCCAGCTCACCGCCCAGGAGTTGGGCGAATTGGCGGACCGGCTTGCCGAATCTACCGACCCCGCCGAGATCGTTCGGCTCAAGTCGGCCATGACGCGCGGCTTCTACGGCGAGTAAGTCTCAGACCTCGATCCATACCTTGCCACGCTCGCGAGCAACCCCACGGCGGCGAGCGAGCAAACCAGGCTGGAGCCGCCATAGCTGACGAAGGGCAGGGCGATGCCTTTGTTGGGGATGCTGCTGGTGACCACGGCAATGTTGATCATGGCCTGCAGCGTGATCAGCAAGGTGATGCCGGCGGCCAGATGCTTCCCAAAGGGGTCCGCAACCCGCCAGGCGACGCACGCGCCGCAAATGAGGATGGTCACGAACAACAGCACCACCAGCAGAGTGCCGGCCAATCCCGATTCCTCGCCGATGAGCGAGAGCACAAAATCGGTCTGCTGCTCTGGGACGAAGCCGTTTTTCTGGCTCCCCTCGCCCAAGGCGCTGCCCAACCACCCTCCCCTGCCCAGTGAGAGCACGGACTGCCAGCCTTGCCAGCCCGCCCCATCCCGGCATCCCTCAGGATCCAGGAAGGCCAGCACTCGGTCCAGCCGCAACGGGTCGCTGAGCAGCAGCAGCAGGAACAACCCCGCGCCAATGACCGCCGTCGAGATGACGTAACCCAAATCCGCCCCGCCGATGGCCAGCATGGCCAGGGCCACCACCGTGACCAACCCCGCGGTGCCCCAATCGGGCTCGGCGAAGATCAACAGGGCGACCAACGCGGCCATCGAGCCCGGAAAGGCAAAACCGACGTTTCGTTCGCGCATCCTCGCCTGGTATTTGGAGGCATAGGACGCCTGGAACAACACCAGGGCGAGCTTGGCGCCTTCAGACGGCTGCCCCAAGGGCAACCAGCGCCGGGCGCCGTTCTTGAGGGCCCCGATCCCCGGAATCAACACCGCCACCAAGCTGAGCAGCGACAGGGCCAATACCACCTCGACGACGTGAAATCTCGTGAACTGGTTGTAGTCCACGAACGAGAGCAGCAGAACCAGAATGCCGCCCAGCGCTGCCCAGCAGAGCTGGAGCCCCACCCGGGATGACCGCGGTTCGTTGGTGGTCGAACTGAACAGCATCACCAGTCCCAGAGCGACCAGGATGCCGACCGAGAGGAGCAGGATAGCGGTGAGCTTTTTCATATGACGGTGTCGAGGGACGAACCCGAGTAGCTTCACGTTTCACGTTTCACGTTTCACGCATCACGTTTCATTGTCGGGTGTCGAGGGTCAGCGTGTTTGGGACACGGTCCACTTGGTTGAGCCGCCCGTCCGGGCGAGGGCCGGCTTGTCGGGGGGGATGGCGAGGCAGGCGGCGACCTGCTGCGCAATCGAACGGAACACGGGTCCCACGACCGACCCCGCATAGTAGCCATTGCGCGGCTGGTCCAGGGCCACGAAGATCACCACCTGCGGGGAATCGGCTGGGAAAAACCCAATCATGGAGGAGTAATAGCAGCCGGGCAGATAGCCGTGCTGATCGGATTTCTGGGCAGTGCCGGTCTTGACCGCCATGGTGTAGCCGTCCAGAGCCGCCTGCTCGCCGGTCCCTCCCGGCAGTACTGCCGTCTTGAGGGCGTCCGTTGCGTCCCGGGCAGTTTGGGGGCTGATGACCTGGCGGATGAACTGGGGCGGGAATCGCTGCAGGACCCGGCCCTGGGGCGACTCGATGCGGCTGACCAAGAGCGGCCGCATCAGGCGCCCCCCGTTTGCAATCACACCGTAAGCAACCGCCATTTGCAGCGGCGAGGCGCTCAGACCCTGTCCGAAGGCGGCCCGGGTGAGCATCATGGTGGTCCAGGTCCCTGGCGGCTCAATGCGGCCCGGCGCTTCACCGATGCAGGCAACGCCGGTGCGCCGGCCAAAGCCGAAATTGGTCAGATAGCAGTAGAACCGCTCGGGGCCAAGCTCCAGGGCAACCTTGGCAAAGCCGACGTTCGAGGACTTGGCAAAGCACTGCCGCAGCGACAACCAGCCATATCGCGCGTGGTCGTGGACAACCACCTTATTGACGATGAAGCATCCCTGTTCGCAGTTGATTGTGCTCTCCAATGTCCGCGTCCGGGTGTCCAAGGCCGCCGCCAGCGCGATGAGCTTCAGTGTCGAGCCAGGCTCGACCATGTCGCTGAAGAGCGGGTTGCGCCAGCTCTCACCGGGGGCGACGCCCGGGTGCTGCGGGTCGTAATTGGGCAGGCTGGCTGCTCCCAGGACCTCGAAGGTTGCCGCGCGCAGGATAAGAGCCGAGGCGCCGCGCGCTTCGGTTTGGGCGAGCGCGGCGGCCAGGGCCTCCTCAAGGATGTGCTGCACCCGCAGGTCAATCGTGAGCACGACGTTGTCGCCATCCCTGGGCGGTTTCTCGACGGTGCGGCGCAAGGGCAGTTCGTTCCCGGCGGCGTCCTGTTCGGAGACGAGCAACCCATCCTCTCCGGCCAGCACCGCGTTAAAGGCGCGTTCCTCCCCGCACCTGCCCAGAAGCCCACAGCCATGGGACCCGGCCGAGGCGAAACCGACAGTGTGGGAAAGGCACTCGCCAAACGGATAAACGCGCTCCTGGCCGTCCCTGGCGAAGAGCAGTCTCCGGCGCATGGCGCTCAGTTCCGCCTTCTCTGCGGCGGTCATCTTCGGCTTGCACAGTCCGAAGGTCTCACGTTCCAGGCTCTGGGCTATCCTCTCCCACTCGGACATCGAGACCCTGCTCTTGAGCAGCAGCGCCTTGGGCGGCCCGGAATGCCCCAGCCTTTGCAGGCAGGCGCGCAGGCGCCGGGCCAGCGCCTCGGGAGCTATCCCCAGCCACGAACCGCAGGCCCGGGCGGCTTCCTCGACGTGTTTGGCACAGAAGGCCGGAGCGATATAGACTCGCTTGATCGGAACGGAGATGGCCAGCACGGTGCGGTTGCAGTCCAGGATTTGGCCGCGCCAGGCCTCGATGGCCCGCCTGGCCTCAGTGTAGCGGCGCGCTTTGCGGCTCAATTCCTCGTGCCGGAGGACCTGGATCTCCACCAACCGATACGCCAGCGCGGCAAAACACAGGCAAGCCAGCAAGAGGACGCCTCCCAGGCGCCGATATTGATTTGCTCGCCACATGTTTCAAATGCGCCTTCCTGGCATTGGGGCCGGGGCCTTGGCCACGATGGGCCGAAGTTGCGCGCGCCCCAGACGGGCCGCCGCTGCCTGAGCCACAGAGGGACCTGCCGCGGAGCTCGCGGGAGCCTGTCCCCAAAATCTCCGGGGACCTTTGTCGCAGCCTTTGTCGCAACCTTTGTCGGATTGGCCATTTTTCGACAAAGGCGCATGCACAGCCTGCAACAAAGGTCCGGAATCGGAGCCTTCGGGACATGCTCCGGCTATGGCCACCACGCTTTGGGCGGCGCGCACTGCGACGCAGCACTCCAGGACGCGACGGGCCTGCGCAACCTCGCGCAATTCCAATTCCCTCTGCCGAAGCACCCGGCACAATTGGGCCTTCTGCCTCGTGTAAGCGATGTGTTGCGCGCCAAAACCGCACCCGATGGCGGTGCAGATGGCCAGCCCGATCATCAGCCTGGTGACCCAGCCCCCGGCCTTGGCGCCCAACCGCCTCACGCGGCGGCGGCCCGTTGCAGGCGGGCCGGGCCCCAAGGCCGGCGCAACCGGGCCCAGCCTCGCCGGCCTGACCCTCAGCAGAAACGGAAGGCGGTCGGCCTCGATAAGATGAAATGGATTCGAGCCGGCACGGTGCCCGACAATCTCATGGTTGGTGCTCAATAGGAAACCCAGCTTCATACCTTTACTGAGTTGAGAATGGCCGCGATCGGCTCGACATTCATGCCGGCCTCGCGGGCCTGGAAACGGTCCGTCGCCCAGATCTCGAAGGTGGTTACGCGCCCTACAAGGGTCACATCACTCTGGATGCCCAGGTCCCCGGCAGCGTTTTCAGGCAAGGGCAGACGGCCATAACTATCCAGGGCCCGAGGGTAAGTCCGCAGACCGATGCGCCGCTTGATTTCCCCGTCCATATCCGCAGTCACGGCGAGCGCTGCCACCTTGTCGTGGTAGGCCTGCCAAAGGGCCGGGGAGAGGACCAGCAAACACTCCGGCTTCATCAGGGGCCACTCCATCACCATGAACTTCTTTGGCCAGCCCGCCAGGCGCCACTCCGGGGGAATGATGATTCTGCCGTGGTCCAAGCCGCGTGGGTGGGCGCCCAGGTACTTGATGACCGGGCTGGCCGGAAGGGCCGGGAGTTTTGGCTTGGGGTTCGCCATGGGTCTCCAGAATTATCCAGAAACAACTAATTTGACCTAGTTTATACCACCACCCCCCAAATGATTCCAAGGGGAACTTGTTCACAGGCTGTTCACACGAACCTTTATTCTCCCAGAACGAAGGCCGAAGAGCGGGTGGGGTCGCTGAACATCATGCCGGCGGGCCAGGCGACTTTGTAGTCCTGCGAATGGCCCCAGGCGACGTTGCCGCTGAAGGCCACTGCGATGCGGATGACCTCACCGCCCTGGCCGGTCATGTTGAGGATGTCGGTGCCGCCGCGCCCGGCCACCCCGCCCACGAGCTTGATCTCCTCCATGGGGATGCGGCCCATGACCACGTAGCCCTTGCGCCCGTGCAGCGGCACGCCCGTGATCTCAGCCAACTGCCTGCCCAGAGGATGGGCGGACACGTCGTCCAGTTTGCGGCCCCAAACGTTCTCGTCGGCCAGCGGGTAGTTGGCGGCATACTGCTTGCCCTGGCGATCATGGAAGCGGTACTTGAACAGGTGGGCGGAGCCGTCCTGGATGAAGCCCAGGCCGAACTGGTCCTGCTCGACCCACAACTCGACGCTGTCGGTGGAGAACATGGTGGCCGGCGTCTCCGCGTTGAATCGCTGGGGCTGGTCGCAGACCAGGAAGCAGGCGTAAAGGCACTTGCCGTCGTGTGCCAGGGCGCCGATGGCGGTGCCCAGGCTGAAGGTCTGCCAGAGATCGTCGGGCAAGGTGCAGTGCCGGAAACTCACGGTTGGCAGGGCGATGATCTGGGGCGCGATGCCGGCCTTCTCCCACGCACGCCAGTCGCCGTCGGGTTTGAGCGCCGCGACCTTGGGGATTACCTGGACGGTCTCGAGGCCCTTGGCGCGGACCCTGTCCGTGTCAGGCGGCTCGCCCGCGGCGGCGCCCGTGGGCCGCCAATCGAGCGGGGTGCAGGTCTTGCGGATCGTCTCGGCCCCATCGATGCGGCAGCGGGCAAAGCGGCCGATGGAGTCGTCCTCCACGTAGGCCCCGACCTTGCCGTCGGGCCTGAGGTAGGCGTTCACACCGTAGCGCAGGTCCACGAACCCGATGCTGTAGTTGCAAGGCCAGGACCAATTGCCGGTGGTCAGGCGCAGCCCGTCCTCGTCGAACAGGTCGATCTGCCCGCCGAAGCTCTTGCCCGCCAGCACGAAGGTGTGCCGGCCGTCGCTCATGGCGCTGACGGACATGTAGTTGCCGCCGCTGGAGAGCGCGAACCACAAGGGCGTGCCGTCGGCGGCGGACTTGCCCACGCCGGTGCCGTCGGCGCCCCAGGCGGGGACCATTTTGTTGTAGAGCCTGGTGACAGCGCCGTAATAAATGGCATCATCGCCGGGGGCGACACTCAGGGCGCGAATGCAACTCATCCCTCGCGCCGAGGGGTCCTTCATCGGGCCGAACCTGGCGGCTTTTTCAAAATCGAAGACCGGGTTGTTTTTGTCGTCCAGGCCGTCCCAGTAGAGTTCCGTCACACCGGCGGCATCGGCCAGGAGCGTGCGGATGAGTTCGCCGTTCTCTCTGTAAATGCCCGCGCTTTGGCGCGGCTCCCGGCCGTCGAGATTTACGGACAACTTTGCCCAGCCGGCGGCGGGCCTGGGGTCGGGGTAGTCATAGGCGCCGGCGCACGTTGCTGCGCCGCGGACGCGAAAGGCCTTGCCGTCGCGATCCAGCACGGCGTGGCCGCTCGCGACGGCGGTGTTCATGCCCGGCAGACCGCCCGGCCAGGTCACGTTGTCAGAAATGTGCAGGTCGTGCCGGTCTGCGCCGGCAAAGGCCGGCACGACGCAGACGCTGTGGCGGTCCTGGCCCGAGGCGCTGGTCCACTCGTGGATCTTTGCCACGGCGGGCACGTCCCCCCAGGGGCTGGTCGTGCCGCTGAGGACGTTGTAGTCGCTCGTCCAACTCTGGGCGGAGAGCGGATCGAGCACCAGATTGGAATTGTTGGCCGCCAGCAGGCAGTTGCGGATCTCCCCGGCGCCACAGGACAGGGCGAGCAGGCCGGCCGAGGTCGAGCCCGACAGGGTCACATGCTCCACGCGCGTGCGGGCCGAGCCTTGGATGAAGAGGCCCAGGATGTTGCGCGACAGCACGCAACTCTGCACCCTGGTGTCCTGGCATGCACCGATGAGCACCGCCCGGGCCAGCCCGTCAAAAGTGCATCGCTGCACGGTCACGCCGATGCATTTGTCGAGTTTAAGGCCCTGGCCCGGGCCGCGGAAGGTCAGGCCGCTGAGGCTGAGGTTGCGGAACCGATAAAGGGTGAGCGCCGCCTCGGCGGGCCTCGAGGCCACGAGCACGACCGCCCCGGCCGGGTCCCCGGTGAGTTGGCCGCTCTCGTCGCCCGTGATGGCCATTGTGGCACCATCGGCGCTGAAACGCTCGGCCATCAGGGCGGAGCCCTGAAACGTGCCCGGACCGATGACCAGGCTGTCGCCATGGTTGATGGCCCCGGCGGCGTGGAGCACCGTCCTGAAGGCAGTCTGGGGCGTCCCGCCATCCGCGGTGTCGCTGCCGCCGGCGCGAACGTAGTAAGTATCGGCCAGGACGGCTGGTGTCAGGGACAGGACGCAGAGTGCAGCCACCGCCAAAGAGGAGCGTCGAAATCCCATCTCCGTGGAGTTCATTGCCGCCGAGCTTACACCCCTTTTTAATCCAATTGACAGGAGTTTCCCGAATGACGAATGGCGAATGACGAATGACGAATGGCAAAACCGGCAGATCGGTGTGCAATTTCGTCATTCGTCATTCGTCATTCGTCATTCGTGGTTCAGCGGTACAGGCTACTGCTTAGCGGCTAGCAATGTCCGGGTCTCTCACTTCATCATCAGTTGACGCACAATGCGGATCGCCTGCCCACGCTGATCATAGCCCACGCGCAATTCCCATTTCCCGTTGCGCCAGGTATCTTCACCCGAACCAGTGCGGCCCGAGGGCTGACCCAACACGCCGATTATCTCCTGGCGAGTCATCCCGCTATTGAGACTGTTCCAGGCGGCTGGTGAGGTTTGCGTGCTCGTGGAAGAGCACCCGAGCACGAGGCCTCCCAGGACAAAAGCCATGAGCGCAGGTGGTGTTCTCATATTGCGGATTCAACACCGGGTGCGACGCGGAGTTGCGGGTGGAAGGAATGACGAATGACGAATGACGAATGACGAATGACGAAACTGCACATGGATCCACCCGTTCTCCCATTCGTCATTCGTCATTCGTCATTCGTCATTCAGCGGTACATCCGTCAAAGGCCATGCCGGGAGCCTCCGGAATTGGCTTTGGGCGGAGCAGGCGGATCGTTATATTCGGCGCGTGCTCGATGAACTGATAAAGCAGCTTGCCGCCTCGCGGCACCTGGCCGAGGAGCAAGTGATCCTGGCGGTGGAATCGCTTGTGGATGAGGGGATTTCCGTGGAGTTGAAGGCGGATTTTTTGGCGCACCTGGCACGCAAAGGGGAGACGACGGAGGAGATTGCCGCCTTTGCGCGGGCGTTGCGCGCCCGGTGCATCGAGCCGACGCTGGATCTGCCGGCCGACGCGGGCGAGGTGCTGGACGTGGTCGGGACCGGGGGCGACCGGCTGAGCACCTTCAACATCTCGACCACGGCGGCGCTCATCGCGGCGGCGGCGGGGGTGCTCGTCGCCAAGCACGGCAACCGCGCCAGCACCTCGACGATCGGCAGCGCGGACGTGGTCGAGGCGCTGGGCATCCGCCACGACCTGGGGCCTGAGGAGGCGGCCCGCTCGTTGCGCGAGCACGGGTTCGCCTTTTTCTTTGCCCCCCAATACCATCCCGCCTTCCGCCACATTGTCCCCGCCCGCAAGCTCTGCGCGCAACGCGGCCAGAGCACCATCTTCAACTTCCTGGGCCCGCTGCTCAATCCTGCGCGGCCCACCGCCGCCCTGGTGGGAGTGCCGCGCCCGGACCTCTGCGAGCCATTCGCCCGCGTGCTCCAGTCCTTGGGCGTGCGCCGCGCCATGGTCGCTTGCGGGGCGGCGCCCGACCAGGCCGGGGCGACCCGGCACCTGGACGAGTTCTCGACCCTTGGCCCAACGACCGTTGCCGAGTTCTACCAGGAGCGCGGCCTGGCCTGCTCGTCGCTGCAGCCCGATCTCTTCCCGCTCCAACCGGCCACGTTGGCCGACCTGCGCGGAGGCGACGTCCAGACCAATGCAACCATCATCCGTCGCGTGCTCGCCGGCCAGGAGCGCGGCCCCAAACGAGACGTGGCGCTGCTCAACGCCGGCGCCGCCCTGTTTGTTGGCGGCCGCGCCAAGAGCCTCATCGCGGGATGGGACGAGGCCGCCCAAGTGATCGACAGCGGCCAGGCATTGCGCAAACTGCGGGAGTTGGCGGGACAGGGGTAGCGGATGAATGGATGAGTGGATGAATGGATGATCTGAAGAAGTTGGGGAAAACAGCGGGGCTGCGAGGGCGCCAGGACCCAGGCGGCCCTGAAAAAGCTGGGGCTGTGGCCCGGGCGGTGTCGGGATGGGCCAGGGCCGAAGGCCCGTGATGTGAAAGCCCGGGCTGGAGCGGAGCGGAGGCCCGGGTAAGTCGGCGGAAATAAATAAAGGTGGCAAGATGCCGCCGGGATTTTGGCGCCCAGTGAGGCGTGAACGAGGCGCATATCCAGTGATCTGCAACGAGTGAACAACGAAGCTGGGCGGCAAAAGAACAAGGCAGGTTGCTACCTTTATTTATTTCCACCGCCTAAGCGAGTGCTGAGAATGCTCCGGGCCTGTAAGGCCGGGACACGTCGCCCGGAAATTCGGGCCTTGTGGCGCCCTCACACGGCGCAGGGGGTTCCCGGCCCATGGACCTGGGCCTCCGCTCGCAAGCTCGCTTCAGCCCAGGCTTTCACATGTCGGGCTTTCAGCCCGAAGAAAGTCGGAGGCGCCGATCAGGATGTGGGACGCCTTCCACTGGAGTTCCGCGAGGCAAAAGCAGCATTTGCGGACCTTCGCCTTTTCGATCGGGAAGCGGTGCCAGGAGCTGGTCCCCAATGCGGACCTGGTCTCTCCCAACAAGACGCCCGTCCTGCAGTCCGATGAAGGCTGGGCCTACTGCGCCCGGACGCTGGACAAGGACATATTCCTGCTCTACTTGGAGAAGGGCTGCCCGCGCACCCAGGTCCGCGGGGCCGGGCTCGAAAGCCTCTACTGCGCGCAATGGTTCGATCCCCGCACCGGCTCCTGGCAAGACGTTGGCGGAGGGACGCTGCGAGCCAGCGCGACCGGAATCATCGCGCTGCCGGATTTCCCGGTTGATGCGGACTGGGGGCTGCGGCTGACTCTAATGCCAGGGCGGTCCTGAACATCCAGGCTTCTGAGATCCAACCCTCAAGATCAATCCACGCAATCAATGTTCCCCAGGTCAGGCTGAACCGACCACGACCGCCTTCGCCTGCGGTTGCTACTGGACCCACGCTTCAGGATGTGGCTGATGGTCGTTATTCCACATCTTCGCCGTGTTCGTGGGATTGTAGAATGTTGTGGGAGGCATTGATCCAACGTGCGAATCGCAGAGGGTAGTAAGGCTCCAGTGCCTGCATCCAGAAGAGCATTGGGGCCAGTTGGGTCGTCTGCAAAGGTTGCTGCAAGGAATAGGGATACCTCTTGTAATCCCCAACGTACATTTGGAGCGCCACGCCCATTTGGTGCAAGTTGCTCTTGCACCTTGCAGAACGCGCGTATGCCTTTGCACTTGCGAGTGCCGGGAGCAGCAGCGCAGCGAGAATCGCAATGATGGCGATGACCACAAGAAGCTCGATGAGGGTGAACCCGTCCGTTGTGTTCTCTCTTGAACACGCCCCCGGACGCATTCCGCAAGGAGCAAAAGGCGCCTTCATAGATATGCCGCAGATAATGAGACACACATTCATTTAGGAATGTCAAGCCAGTTATTCGACCGTGCGCAGCATCGCCGGGATGAGCACGCTCTCCTTCACAATCTTTTCGACGTCCGCGGGAATTTCATCCCGGCCCTTGGCCGCCAGGTCGTAGAACGTCTCGTAGCCGGCCGTGCCTGTCCGCAAGCCCAGCGCACAGCGCAGCTTCTCCAGGGTTTCGTCTGGCGGCGGTGGCAGCACGTTGGCCTCCATGCTGCAGTGATTCGAGGGGTGCATGCCGGCCCGCCGGGCAAACTCGCGCACGCTTAGGACCACCGGACGCAAATACGGTGACGTAGCGCAGACCTCCGAGTCTGCTGTATCGCCGACTTCCAAGTCGGCTGCGCGTCCGTGAAGGCACGCGCGTCCGCACCTTGGTTGGCCCGCAGGTTTGGAAACCTGCGAGACAGCAGACTCGGAGGTCTGCGCTACAATGGCCGCGGCCCTGCCGCGCATCCAGGATACGTCATCGTATTTATGTTCATGACCACTTAGGGCGCCCGGTTCCGCTCCAAAGCAGGCTTGGCGGCACGGGCAGGGTTGGGTAACATCTGAGTCACTCTGGAGAGTCTCGGCCTGGTGCTCGACCCTTTCAAGCGGCGGCTCATCCCGATGCGCATGGGGGTGCGATTAAACGCGTCGGGCATGGGCCTTGGGGGTTTTGTCCCGGAGGGAGAGCTGACAATAGCCCGGCGTTTCAACGCCGGCAAAGTGCCAGGAGGGACGCTCGTCCCGAAGGGACGACTGAGAACACTCCATGTTTTCAGCCGTCCCTTCGGGACGGACCTGCTCCCTGGGTCCGTTCACCCGGCGTTGAAACGCCTGGCTATTGTCGGAAGCCCCTTCGGGGCAAAAAGGCGCCGCGGGCTGAGCGGCAGCTTTAGTCGCACCCTGCGCATGGTGCTGGCCTGACGGGCTGGCCTGCTTAGAGGCTGCCCCAGAAGCTCTGATTCCGTACCTTTGTCGCAGCCTTTGTCGGGACCTTTGTCGAGAATTGGCCAAATCCGACAAAGGTTTCGACAAAGGCTGCGACAAAGGTCCCCCACTCGCGGGGCGTTTGGGACAGGCCCTACTTCCCGTGGACCCTGGCGGCGACCTTGAGGCGCAGGGCGTTGAGGCGGATGAAACCGGTGGCATCGTCCTGGTTGTAGGCGCGGGTCGGGTCGGCCTCCATGGTGGCGATGGCGGGGTTGTAGAGGCTGACGGGGGATTTGCGGCCGGCGACGATGAGGTTGCCTTTGTAGAGCTTGAGGCGGACGGTGCCGGTGACGTTCTTCTGGCTCTCGGAGACCAGGGCCTGCAAGGCGAGGCGCTCGGGCGAGAACCAATAGCCGTAATAGACCAGTTCGGCGTAGCGGGGGATGAGCGAGTCGCGCAGGTGCATGACCTCGCGGTCCATGGTGAGAGTTTCCATTTGGCGATGGGCGAAATGGAGAATGGCGCCGCCCGGGGTCTCATAGACACCGCGCGATTTCATGCCCACGTAACGGTTCTCGACCATATCGACGCGGCCGACGCCATGCTTGCCGCCGAGCTTGTTGAGGGCCTTCATCACGCCGAGCGGGCCGAGGGTCTTGCCGTTGACGGCGATGCAGTTGCCGGCTTGGAAGTCGAGGGTGACGTATTCGGGTTTGCCGGGGGCATCCTCGGGGGCGACGCTCAGCTTGAACATGTCCTTGTTGGCGGGGGCGAAGGCGTCCATCCACGGGTCTTCGAGGATGCCGGCCTCGAAGGAGATGTGGAGGAGGTTGCGGTCCATGGAATAGGGCTTCTTGGCCGAGGCCTGGACGGGGATCTTCTTTTGGGCGCAGTAGGCTATCATCTGGGCGCGGCCGGGGAACCGGTTGCGGAAACGGGCGTCGCGCCAGGGGGCGATGACCTGCAGATCGGGGGCCAGGGCGGCGGCGGTCAACTCGAATCGGACCTGGTCGTTGCCCTTGCCGGTGGCGCCGTGGGACAGGGCCTCGGCCCCTTCGCGGCGGGCGATTTCGATCATGCCCTTGGCAATGAGCGGGCGGGCGATGCTGGTGCCCAGGAAATACTGGCCTTCATAGACCGCCCCGGCCTGGAGCATCGGAAAGATAAAATCGCGGGCGAATTCCTCCTGCAGGTCGACGATGTGGCATTTGGAGGCGCCGGTCTTTGTGGCCTTGGCTTCCAAGCCCTTCAGTTCTTCTTCCTGCCCAATATTGGCGCAAAAGGTGATCAGTTCCGCATCGTAGGTTTCCTTGAGCCAGGACAGGATGACCGACGTGTCGAGGCCGCCTGAATACGCTAGGACAATCTTCATGGCTGCTAATTAAGTGCCTGGAGGACAAAAAGGCAAGCCGGACGTTGGGTTCCTGGGGAGGCCGCACGGCCGATTTCTTCGAGCGCCAATCCTGCCGTCCCGCCGGGCGGGAGGGCGTTCCGGTTGGCTGTGGAACAACGCCTTCCGGCCAGTGTAGCGCAGGTTTCCAAACCTGCTGTATCGCGGGTTTCCAAACCCGCAGGCCGTCCGCAAGCCGGGGGCGCTCGACATGCCGACGCCCTGCCGATTGGAAATCGGCGATACAGCAGGTTTGGAAACCTGCGCTACAACTTTGTCAACGGCCCTCCAGTGTCAAATGAGGTGGGGTAAGAGGTGTTTGCTGACGACCGGGGATTTGTGTAGAGACCATGAGATGACACGCTTGCCGACAAAAATCCCGGACCTGCCTTCGTACCGGGAGCCGGTGGACAAGGCGGTTTCGGCCGAGAGCCTCGGGGCCGCTGCAGCGGCTGCGACCGACCCGCCGGTCTTGCTCGGTCTGGCTTTTCTGGCGCGGGCGGGTGACCCCGTGCGCAAGGAGTTAAGCGAAATGGCGGTGAGGGCCAGGAGCGAATACGCCCCCATCGCCGCAGTGCTCGCGGTCGCCTTGGATAGCATTGATGCGGAAACCGTCGGCGGACTCGTCCGGGCCGACCCCGATAACGCCCTGGGCCATTATCTGCAAGGAGCGCTGCTGCACGTCTCAAGCCGCAGGGACGAGGCCCTCGATGCGTATCGAAAGGCGGCGGCGTGTCCCGAGATGCGTTTCTATGATTCCATCCTCGGCGAGGCGCTCTTCAAAGCCCTCGATGCGTTGCACCTCCATGGCCTTGACCGGCTCTGCGCGCTGAGTTGGAAGACCTCGCGTTGGGCGGATTTCAGCGGTGCGGGCATGCAGCCGACCTACGGGGCGCTCTCCGAAATAGGCAGGGCCGCGGAGCCCGCCACGCGCTCCGAAGCAGCCGAGATGCTCCTGACGCTGGCCGGCCACCTTTTTGTCACCAATTTCACCAATCGGTGGTACGCGCAATTCGCAGTCCAGGAGGGATTGGGGTTAAAAGCCGAACTGGCCGCTGACTGGCTTCCGAAGAAGAACGGCTACGCCGCCGCTGTGTACGGGATGGCCAGCCAGATGTTCAATTGGCCGGGCATTAAAGAGTGGTGGCAGCACGGCCCGTTGCAACTGGCGCAGTTCCTTCCGAACCGGATCTGGGGGGCATTTGCCGCAACGCAACCGGCATTGATGGACGCGTGCGTCGTGGGGGAAACCAACCCAAACGCGCCTGAGAGCGAGCGGGCAGCTTTGGAAGCAGCCAAACAGGCTGCCGCCCAATCCGCCAGGAGGCTTCTCGATGTCGCTCTATCCGATCCGGACGGTGTTCTTGGTCCTTACCTCAAGGGCCTCCCCCAGGCGCCGCGTGAGGGCGGCGCGTTGTTCTCGTGGACGCCGGTGCAGGGCCTCATGCACAAACGGCCCGACCTCTTCCAGGCGGCGGCGGCCAATGAAGAGGCGATGGCCGCGCTCTGGAAGGCGGGGGAAAACGCCCCTTCGCGGAAAAACGGCGGGAGGATGCTGGAGATCGCCTGGGCCATCCAAAGCTATGCGCAGGCGCACGACCAGGTTTACCCGGAGAGCCTGGCTGTCCTCTTCGAGAGCGGCCACCTCAAACCCCCGCTGGAAGCCAAATCGCTGCTAAGCGGCGGGCCATACATCTATGTCGCCGCAGGCGAGAAGTGCCCGTCCAAAGCGAACGACCGGACCCGGTTCGTCGTGTTTTATGACGACACTCTCATCGGTGATGGCTGGCATATGTGCGCCTTTGCCTCCTGCCAGTGCAATGGCCTCCGTGCGTCCGAGTTGCAGGAGCACTTGAGGCGCCGTGGGAAATAGTTAGGGGCGCATGTGGAGATGTACCACCCCACGGATAGGAATTCCTGACATGGCTCCGGGCCACCAGTTTCATCCCGGAGGGATGGAAGATGGTAGCCGGGGGTCGAAGCGAAGCGAGACCCCCGGTTCGGCGCAGGGGGGCGCCTGCATCCCGGAGGGATGCCAGAAATGGGCGCACCGCACGCCGGGCGGTCTTCTGGCACCCCATTCCGGGGTGCAGGACCCTTCAGATCGTCAACCGGGGGTCGCGACGGCCTCGCGACCCCCGGCTACCCTCTAGCAACCCTCCGGGTTGCAGCGCATGCGCGCAGCCTTGGGTTGCGTCTCCAATTCCTGTGCCCGTGGTGGCACCGGCCACATGCGCCTCATTGCACCTGTAAATCGAGCGATGGCTTGCTGGTGGGCGTTGAAGGGGATAGGGTTGCCCCGTTGAGCGCAACACGGCCCTATCTGTAACCCCATGAACCCGAATGCGGCGGTTGGAAACACGAGATTGCGAATTGCCCTAGGCCTCTTCGCGTTGTGGACATTGTCAGCGGCGCCGCAGCCCCCGGCCGGCGATGATGGCCTGGCTGGGTCCTGGCATCCGGGCTTGGGGCCGTCAATGAGGGTGGCCTCGACTCCCGGCCTGAATCTGACGACGGGTTTCAGCATCGAGGTCCGCATTCGTCCCAGCGACCTTTCAAACGGCCGCAACATCGTGTTCAAGGACAAGGAGTATGCCTTGCGCATCGACTGGCCGTCGGAAGGGAGCCGGATTTCCTTCTACATTTACGGCGACGAGCAATGGGAGCCTCGGGTCAGCGCGTATCTCCCGGCAACCAACCAATGGCATCATATCGTAGCCGAGTGGGACGGTCATAAGTCCTGTTTGTGGGTAGATGGCGAGCCGTTCAGCGTTGCGCGGGAGGCGGCGGCGCCCCCGGCCACGGACAACCCGGTGTGCATTGGCTCGAGTGTGGCGCTGGGCGCGGCCTTCGCGGGCGAGATCGAGTATGTCCGGATTTATCGGAAGCTGCTGCCGCCAGCCGACATCCTCAGCCATGCTTACGGGATTGGCCCCCAGGCCCAGGGGGCCGGCGACGCGCTGAGCGAGTTCGATTTCTCGAAGGGCCTTCAAGGCTGGCGGGCCGGAGGGGAGGCCTCCGCGAGCCCCGGCCCTGAGGGCCTGCGAGTGACCAACCAGTCGCCGCGGGGGGTTGTTTTGCGGCAGGGGCTGGACACCGCGGTTGGGAAAAAGGATTTCCTGGGCCTTCGCATGAGCGTGGACCGCGGAACCCGCGGGGAGGTCATCTTCGTGACAACGTCCGGCGGCGGCCGGATTCGGTTTGGCACCGTTGCGGATGGCAAGCCGCACACATACGTGCTGGAGCCTTGGATGTGGCCCGGTTGGAGCGGCCGCCTGCTGGCCCTGGGCGTTGCGCCCTCAGAAGCCCCCGCCTCGACGGCGACCATCCAGTGTGTCCGCCTCACGGACCATGTCCAGGCCGAGCCGGAACTGAGCATCCTGGACATCTTCCCCGGTTCGACGCTGCCCCGGGCAGGCCGCCCGGAGACCGTCGTGGTCCGCATCCGAAACGCCGGCGGCGCGGCCTCCAACGTCCAGGCCACACTGACCGTGCCGGCAGACGTGTCGCTGGAGAGCGGGAAAGTCCAGCCTCTCGGAACACTGGGCTTCCAGCAAACCAAGGACATCGCCTGGAGCTTGCGGGCCTCGAAGGCCCTGACCGGTTCATTCCAAGTGGCGCTCGCGGCAGGCGGCGGGCCGGGCGTAACCAACAACCAGCCCATCCGCTTCAATCAACGACTGGACTTTCCCAAAGCCGATTACGTTCCCGAGCCCGTCGCCGTGCCGGCGGGGCGCTACACCCTCTGGACGCACTATTGCCCGCTCTGGAAGACAGGGACTCACACCGGCTGGGGCGCCATCGAGCCGTGGCCCGAACGCGAGCCGGTGCTGGGCTGGTACAACGAGGGTGACCCCGAGGTGGCCGATTGGCACATCAAGTACTGGCTCGAGCACGGCATCACGGGCGTCATTTACTGCTGGTACCGCTCCAATCTCGATGCCCCGGTGACGCAGACCCTCGGCCACGCCATTCATGACGGGCTGCTCAAAGCACGGTTTCTGCCCCGCATCAAGTTCGCCATCATGTGGGAGAACGGCTGCGGCCAGGGCGTCGGCTCCACGCGGGACCTGCTGGAGAACCTGCTCCCGTTCTGGATCGAAAACTACTTTTCCAACCCGTCGTATCTGCGGGTGGACGGCAAGCCGTTGCTCTACATCTGGGTCCCGCAGAACGTGGCCCGCCAACTCGGCTCGAGCGGTGAGGTGCGCCGCGCCTTCGAGGCCATGCGGGCCATGTGCAGGGAGCGGGGTCTGGGCGGCCTTTACATCGTCGGCTGCGTGGGCACCGCAGACCGGCAGACGCTCCAGAGCATGGCCCAGGAAGGCTGGGACGCCAGTTCGGCCTACGGATTCGGGTGGCGCCAACCGGCCGAGGTTCAAACCGCGGGCGATTTCGTCTGCGCCCCGTATCAAGGTTTCATCGAGCAACAAGAGCAGATCTGGAAGGCCAAGCGAGGTTATGGGCTGCTGCCGGACATTCCGACGGCCATGATGGGCTGGGACTCGCGCCCGTGGAAGGAGACGCCCTTTTTCTGGTCGGACAACACGCCCGAGCGGTTCAGGGACTTGTGCCGCCGCGCCAAGGCCCTCATCGATGCGGGCTCACGGTCCGCGATGGGGCCGGCGAGGAACACGCTCATTTTCTGCTGCTGGAACGAGTTTGGCGAGGGCCACTATATCGAGCCGACGCGCGGTTACGGGTTCGATTACCTGGACGTCATCCGCGACGTGTTCACGGACGCGCCGGGCGCGCACACGGACATCGCGCCGGGCGATGTCGGACGCTCCTGTGATTCCTGGTACTGCGCGGCGCGCGAGGCGGAGAGGAAGTTGCCGCCGGACCTGGCCGCTTGGTCGGGCCGGCCCTCGGTGCCTGGCGTCCGATGATGGGACTGACGGAGACGAACCTTTCAGGGGACACCTTGCAGGCTGTTTCCAGCACTGACGACCCGGCGTGGGTGTTGCCGGAAACGCGGCTTCGCGCCGCCAGCTACACGCGCGCGATTGTCCAAATGAGACTTAGCCGTTCCGGAACGGCCCAGTTATTCTGGACCACGACATCCGAGCCGGCCACGTCGGAGTCCGCCAGCGTGACGGCGCCGGTGGAGGAGGACGGCCGGTTCCACGCCTGCTCCTTCCCAGTCGGCCAAAACGAGCACTGGGCCGGCTGCGTCACCTCGTTGCGCTTCGACCCAACGACTGCCTCGGGGGTGAAGATCGAGATCCGTTCGATCCGGCTGGAATGAACCGCTTCACGTCTGGTAACTGTTCACATGTGGGGCAGACCTCTGGTCTGCCGGTTCACGGAGCCTCCGGCTCCGTGTCCCTTGCAGTTGCGAGACTCGGGGCCAGAGGCCCCTGCAACCGGCAGACCGGAGGTCTGCCCCACGCGTCCCGACCTGAACAGTTACCACGCCAGCACAAGGATTCCCAGCCGAAGCACCATCCAATAGCCAAAAACCCAAAACGCGCATTCCTTGAACGATACGCCGGTCAGCTTCGTCAATCCGATTCCCAGCAGAACCGTCGCCCACACGTAGAACACGTTGGCCCACTCCAACAAAGCGCGCAGATGGCTGGCGGCCGGCAAATGGGGCGCGAGCAATGATAGGGCCGGCCGCGCCGCTGCGTCACCGGTTGCGGCAATGAGCAGCATGGTTGTCACGGCCCCAAGCGCCAGCACCATGCCGCTCAGGCCGGCTATCTCCATGGCCTTCAAATAAGCGATTCGCACTTTCAGGAATGCGCGGCTGATGAACCACAGCAGGAACGCCGACCAGCAGGTCCCGGCAAAGGCCCCGAGCGCCGCGATCGCTGCCGAAGTCTCTTCCCAGTGCGCGCCCAACGCCGCCCCCGGGGCCGGTGGCACCGTTTGGGCCTCTATGAGTTGGGCGGCCGCGGCCGCAGCTTGCTCCGTTGCAGCCGGCCACATTGGCCAGAAACACGCCGGCCAGCGCAGCCAAGAGTGTCGGCACCAGCCAATTTGAGAGCCTTGTCGGCGCCCCGGCAACCGCATCGAAGACCTCGCCCGGGCAGGGGAACAGATTCACGAGCCTGCTGCAAAACGACATCGTTGCAGCGGGGCTCGCCTCCGGGGGATTCATGGTCCTTTTCATCACCCCTCCCGTCCCGCCTCGAACCGTTGGAACAGACGCGCCAGCACCAGGAGCAGCGCAAGGTCCACGAGGTATTGGATGCCGATACCGATGCCGGCGGCAAGGAAGACGTGTCCCCCTGTTGGAAAGTGCGGGTCCAGTTTGCCGAACGTCCATGCGGCTGGGAAGAACACCAGGAACGACAAGGCCACGACCATGAGCGTCCCGACCGCGCTGGCGGATTCCGGGGGTCCGCCCGCGCAGCGGCTCGCCGCCAGCAGATGGTGCAGGTTCCAGACCGAGTTCAACGCCAGGGCCACGGCGGGAAAGCCCGAGGCCAGCAGCAGTATGAGCGGCCACTGCGACCAGCCATAGAAAAAGAGCGGAACCAGTCCCACCACCTGGCACAGGAGCACCAGTCCCGCCGGAACCGAGACCTCAGCCAGCACCAAAGCGAACGGGTGCGCCGGCAACGTCCGAAAGCCCGCCGCGTGCCGGGCGTCGCGGCGGAAGTCGAACGGGAACATCCGTTGCAGGAAGAAAGCCAGGGCGCCGAGGAACAAAATCACGCCGGCACAGAAGGTCCTCGACACCCTCACAACATCCTCAGCGATCCCGGGTCCAAGCCTAGGATCCTTGAGAGCTTCAGTCCTGATCTGGTTGAATTTCCAGAGCAACGCCGTCAGCATGCACGTATAGATAGCGGTAAACACGAAGGCGACCAGGAGTTCCCGTCTCGAGCGCCGGGCCGCCAGCAGGTTCTTCCACACGATCGCCCCGGAGCCTTGAAACAGCGCGAGCCGCGGCAGGCGAGCCGAGCGGGCGCGGCTGGGCCCGGCGTCCACCGCGCGTCCTTGTCGGAGCCGGTGCCGCCGCTCGGTCACCGCGACGGTTGTCGCCAAGGAGGCCTCGAAAATGTTGGCCTTGAGCCGCAGCAGCCACCACAAACTCAGGACGGTCGCTGCGGCGAAGCCGGCGAGGTAAAGCGCGGGCTCCCAGAACCGCCCGCCGCCCAAGCCGCCACCCCGGGCCATCGAGGCCGCCCAGTGGTGCAGGGCCGGCGCATTCGCCGTGTCGGACAAGCTGACCGCGGGATAGAACAGGAGCTGCGCCAGCGGCGCCGCCGCGGCGGCGGGCACCAGTTTGATCTCCCATGCAACCCGCAGATATAACGCCCCCTCGACAAAAAACGCGCCCAGCATCATGCAGCGGATGCGATGGTGCACCGCATCCGACAGCGTGCCGGCCCAAATCGCCGCCGCCGTGGCGACATGAAAACACACGAGCTGGAACAGGACCAGGCAGGCCCCCGCAAGCACGGGCCGGTGCAGGTGGGGTTGGAACAAAGCGGCAAAGACAATCCCTTGCGCCAGCGCGTATAAATAACTGGGCATGAGGCGATAGCACACCACCTGCCGCTGGGTGAACGGACTCGTGAAGATGAACTCGATGTCCGGCGGCGCGAAGGCCAATCCACGTTGGAGGAACCCTTTGAAAAGCGAGCCGCAGAGCATCACCAGGGCGCCGCCCGCGAGGCTCTCGGGCCGCACCACCTGGGCGAATATCTCCTCGTGCCGGTAGTAAAACAAGCAGCCCACCAGGCTTGTCACGCCGACGGCTCCGATCAGGGTGGTCGGCCGGCGCAACCCGCGCGCCGATTGCAGCAGCCGGCGCTTCAACAACCTCAGCCAAAGGTAGGCCAGCGCGTGAATCGGCCAGCGAGCCCTCGATTTCATCCTTTGCGGGCTTTGCGCGAGGCTCATTTGCTTGAACTGAATGGTTCGGGCTCAGCCACTGGTCTCCCGGTTTCGCCCTGGGAAACCTCCTCTCGCTCGGTCACGGCGAAAAACACATCCTCGAGCGAGGCCCCTGCGTGTACGGTGGCCAGGCGCCGAATCTCCTCCAGCGAGCCAAAGGCCACCTTCCGTCCCCGGTCCAGAATGAGCACCTGGTCGCACAGGGCCTCGACCAGCCCGAGCAAGTGGGAGGAGAGCAGGAAGGCCATGCCGTTGGCGGCGCGGCGGCGAATGGATTCCCGGATGTCGCGGATGCCGCGCGGATCCAAGCCGGTCAGCGGTTCGTCCAGGATGACAACCCGCGGCTCGCGCACGAACGCGCACGCCAGCGAGAGCTTCTGCAGCATGCCGCGCGAGAGGTTGGCCGCCATTTCGTCTCGTTTGTCCGCCAGCCCCACTTCCTCGAGCAGCGCCGCGTATTTGGCTTCCGCCCCCTCAATCCGGTAGGCCAGCGCGATAAAGTGCAGATGCTCCGTCACCGTCAGCAAATCGTAAGGGTGTACCGTGTCCGGGACGTAGGCGAACTGCCGTTTGGCGGCCACCGGTTCCGCCCCGAGGTCGAACCCGCCCACCCGGATGCTGCCGGCGGTGGGACGGAGGATGCCGGCGATGGCGCGCAGGGCGGTGGTCTTGCCGGCGCCGTTGGGGCCCACAAGGCCGACGATCTGGCCGGGGTGAACGGTAAAGCTCAAGTCGCACACGGCCGGAAACTCACCGTAGCTCTTACCCAAGCTCTCGACTTCGATGACCGGAGTGTCGCGCGGTTTCATGTCAAAACTCAGCCGGGATACCGTCTATCCTATGACAGTAGGACAGCATGCAAGACAAGTCAAACATCGAATAATGGACAGCCCTGCGCCCGGATGCTCACGCCGGGCTCTCCCAACCTCGCGTGGTTCGATTTAGCGGCGGCTCAGGGTTCCCTTGCAGAGGCCCGGCGAGGGACCCGGTTGCTGCGAAGAGAGCAGTGTCGCCACCGTCTGGCGCAGCTCGGCCATCTTGAAGGGCTTCTCGATGAGCAGGTCCGCGGGGCTGCCGCGGGTCCAGAACTCCTCCGCCCGGGCCGCCATCATGAGGATCAACTGGGACGGCACCAGGCACTTGAGGGTCCTGGCCAGTTCGTCACCGTTCATCTCGGGCATCGAGTAGTCTGTAATCACCAGGTCGAAATCGCCCGGTGTGAAGCAGAGGCAGGCCCTGCGTCCATTTTCCGCCTCCGTGACCACGCACCCCTCCAGGTAGAGGAACAGTCTCATGGCCTCCCGCAGCCGTGGATCGTCCTCCACCAACAGGATGTGTCTGCTTCCGAAAAGAGAATGCAGGGTCTGGTCGCGCATGGCTCATCAACACTCGTCAACTACGGCGCTACCTTGTCACACCCGCCCGGCGCGGCGCAATTGGGGGCGCGGCTAGAAATGGTCCAGGGGATTTACCGGGAGCGGCCAAAGGCGCAACGCCGCCAGCATTACTTTGGAGTGGAAATGGCCCTTTCTTCAGAATCTGCTTGACAAAACCACGGCAATTTGAAAAAAGGGGCTGACAAGATTGAACAGCCGGGCGGAAGTCCTTTTCCAGCCCGGGCGGTTGGAACTTGGTTCGTGGCCAGGGTCGTTTTCGTCCCTGCCTTGACCCCTACCTCGTTAAGCCCGGCAAGTGGTCTTCGCTGCGAACTCAACAGCCTGTCCCCGTAGGGCGGGCTTTCGTGCCTGCCGGTCAGGTTAGCGCGTCTTTTCAGCCGCCAGTCCGACGCCGGTCTGGAAAGCCCCTCTTGCCGGCAGACAGGAGTGTCTGCCCTACCCGGAGGGGCGCCAAAGCAGCCTATTATGAGCCTCCTAAGCCGCATGTTTCACCGGAACCAACAGACCGAGACCGCACCCTCGCCTTTCATCAACTGGCCTGGGCAGTCTGGAACCCAATACCCCTATGAGATCCACCCCATCGACGCCCAGTTCCCGCCGGTGCCGGCCAATTATATATACGCCGGGCAGTCCGAGGATGGGAGTTGGGTGCCCCTCTATATCGCCCAGACCCGCGCATTGAAGCAGCGGCTGGAAGGGCACATCACCACCCAGGACGCCATGGCCCAGGGCGCCACTCATATCCATGTCCATCTCTCCACTATCGGCCAGGCGGCCCGCTGCTCTGAGGAGCACGACCTCATCGAACTCTGGCACCCGGTGTGCAACCAGGTTGCGGGAAGCTGACCAAACCGCAGCAGTGGGGATGCGCCGGAGCCAAGCTGACTAAACGACGCCATACGGCTGACGATCTTGTCGTGTGCCCGGGCGGGGCGGCACACGCGCCTCTCGTCCATGCGGGAACTCTGCAACTGCCCCTGTGTCCCGGCCGGCAAGAGGGATCCGGTTGCGTCACGGCGATCCCTTATGATGCGTTACTTCAAGTCCCAGCCGGTGTGCACATCGCCGCCGAAATTGGGGCTGTCGGTGTTGAGGGCTCCATTGGGTGGCCCGTAGCTGAACCAGTTCGGGTCGTAGTAGTGGGGCAATGGGTTTTGCCGAAACAGCACCTTCCATAGGGAGGCGTGAAAATCGCCATAAATGGCATTGAGCGTGGGCTGGATGGTGACGTATGAGCTGTCCTGGCGCCGGTAATGATTGTCCGCGTTCTCATGATAAACGATCTGTGCCACCGGCTTGAACAAGTCCGTGGTCTTCAGGCCGGGCGTGAGAACGGTATTGTACCAAATAACGAAGCGGTAGCGATAAGAGCTGTAGCTGTTGGTGGTGTCGAGGGTGCCATTCGGTTTGTTGGTCGGAAAACTGAACCGGTCGCTCGGGCACCAGAAGACACGGGAGTTGGGGAGATTCAGGTCCTTGGGCACCCCGGCGTACATATCGGTGAACTGGACCACGTTGGCGGCATTCTGTTCCGCATTCGGACCGCGGAGCGCCCCGTAGGACATTGCCGAGGGCAGCTTGTTTCCGTTGACGTTGGTGTAGAGGTTCAAAGCGAGGCCGATTTGCTTGAGGTTGCTGAGGCAGGCCATGCGCTTGCTCGCCTCCTTGGCTCGGGTCAACGCCGGCAACAGCATCGCCGCCAGGATGGCTATAATGGCGATGACGACCAACAACTCGATCAACGTGAATCCAATCCTTGCGCACCCGACTCGAGCCGGCCTGGTGTTCCAATCCCGGACGTGGTTTCCGTTCATGCCTGGATAATGCCAGATAAGAGGGGAGTATCAAGCGCGAAGTGTAATCGGTCAGTGAAGGCGGAGGCGGAGTGCCGGGCAGACCCCTCACCCCGGCCCTCTCCCCATCGGATGGGGAGAGGGAGGATTCTCGGCAGCAGCTTGAAAAGGCGGAGACGCCTGGAAGCTCGCGAGACTGCCGACGCTTCTCCCTCTCTCCTTCGGAAGGGCAGAGGGTTGGGGTGAGGGGTTGGCCGGGGACTCCGTTTCCGCCTTTACTGACCGATTACTTTTGGGCATTTTTTGTCCTTGACCGACCCCAGGCGGCTTTCTTACTCGTGCCATAGCTGATGAAACCGAAGACCGGTGCTGCCGGCAATTTCAATTATGGAATGAACATGACCACTAAGGACACTCTCGCCCTGCTGGGCGCTGCGGTCGGAGGGATACTGGGATATTTCGCGTTTTTTTGGATCGCCAGACAAGGTTTCTATGCATTGATACTGCCGGGAGCCTTGGTCGGAATCGGCGCCGGCCTGTTCGGGAACAGGTCCATTGCCGTCAGTGTGGTTTGTGGCTTGCTGGCGCTCACGCTGGGCTTGCTCACGGAATGGCGTTTTGCGCCTTTTGCACAGGACACTGGGTTGGGGTTCTTTCTTGCCCATGCGCACCGACTCAGGCCGCTCACGCTCATCATGATCGCGGCCGGCGGCCTCATCGGATTTTGGGTCCCGTTCCAGAGCCGCAAAAAGGGATCGGGCCAGGCCTGACAGCCGGGCGAACTGAGGCCCGCTCAGGGCATCGTGAACAAACCTGAGAACGGTGACGTTTGCCCGGTGGCCGAACCACCGGCAGCTCTGTAAAACGATGTGGGGTTGAGATCTGTAAAAGTCGCGGAGGAGCCGGTCTGCGCGCCGATGTACGCGTAAGGACCAGCCACGACGGGTGACTCGAAGAGGCCGTAAGTGAGCCCGGTTCCACCGGTGACAGTGAGCGTGGTTTGGTTGCCGTCTCGCCGGATTGGCCCGAGTATCGGCTGGGTGTCGCTCGAATACGTGACCGCAATCGTGACCATTTCTCCCGACGCCACCAGCCCGGCGGGCAAAGCAAACTTGAACGACCCCACCGCCCGGTTGAGATCGGCTGCCGAATTATCCGTGAAGCTGGCGAGCCACTTCTTTCCTTGCGGAGGCGCGCCCGAAGTCGCATCCGCCTCATAGAGATCCACAATCAATCTCGTGTAAGGCGCGCCGAGGGGCTTCCCGCAAGTGCCGATCAAGAAGTTTGTGGTCGTACCCCCGCCGATTGCCGGGATGATGTCGAGCGTCCCGTTGGCGCCGCTAACATCAACGAAATTGGTATAGATGTCAAAACCATCGGAACTCGTCTGGCCGTCACCGATCGGAGGCGCGCCGCTGGTTGGGGTGGTGGTGTTCACGAGCGAATTGCCGCGCACCGAAATCCAATGCGAGTTGGTCGTCGAGCCGGTATCACAATCAAATAACAGTGAGTCCACCACAGTGTTCGCCTCCAAGGCATCGCTAACGCCGTTGAAATCGCTCCCAAATCGCGCCTGAGAACTGGTGCTGAAATGGTGAACAATCTTGGTGAGTTGGCCGACTCCAAACGAGTTGCCGTGGATGTCCACTCCGAAAGTGTTGCCCGCTATCACGGAATCCGCTTGTGAGCCATAATAATAGATCACATCGCCGCCCTGCGCGTAGGAACCGAAGACGTTGCCTTCGTCGGCATCATTGACGCCATCACCATCCGTGCCGATGAGGATGCCGTGAGAGCTGCCGAATTCAACGTACGCATCTCCTTCTTGAGCTCCGCCGTTGAGGACCGAAATGTCCGCAAGGGTGGTCCCGTCGGGGAGCACGTTCCAGAAATTCCCGCAAACCCGAAAGGGACCCCCCTGAGAGTCGAACCCGTAGCCGGTGACGAAGACGTTGAATTCGGCGCGAGGGTTTGCAGAAGCGGCAGCCACGCCAATTGTGCCGGGGCCCGGCGAGTTCTCGGTGTTCGGGAACCCTGGCGTGCCATTGGTGCCGGTACTGTAAGTTGCGATGCAAATCGTGGGCGTGGCCAGGTTGACGCCATCGCCCATGTATGCCACTTGCCTCGTCGTCGGCTCAACGCCAAACCAGCACCCGCTGACGTGAAAACCCTGACATGCCAGGTCGCTCACATCGGGGGCATCCACCGCAAAGCAGATGGTTTTGGAGTCGCCGCCAGTCTGCTGGCTGGTCGAGGTTTGGTATGAAGAAAGAAACGCCAGGCCCTTGACCCAGGCGTTGGTAGCCCGGAAGAACCCAAGGAGGGCCTGTTCGCCATCGCCAAAACCAAGGTTGGGATAATCAATTCCGGCGGAGTTGGTGACGGCACTGTACATGGATAGAGCATTCCCGTTGGTCGAAGTGAGGCAGATATTGAGTTGGGCGTTGTTAGTCGAGTGGATCGAGGCGCTGTTCGGCGAGGAGCCCGGCTGGCTATAGCCGTCGATGGTGATATTGTTGTTGGTAATGAGCGGGTAACCATCGGGAGGCGTGTCAATGTAATGAACCCCTGTGCCGGGGATGGCGAATTGGATGGTGTCACCGTCCGCGAGCAAGCTGATCGCCTTTACGAGGTTCGTTTTGCCGGCCGTGGAGTCGGAGTTATCCACCGTGTTCACAGTGATGATCTTGGCCCCTGCAGAGCACGCCAACAGCAGTGCGGACACTATCAACGAGTATCGGGTGAGTTTCTTTATATAAGGCTTCATGCGCTTTTGGGGCTGAGAGTGGCAAACATTCGGCAGCCGGTCAAGAGGATTTAGCCAAAACGCCGATGATGCCGATGACGATCAGCAGTTCGATGAGCGTGAGCGCGCGCGACGCGCGCGGTTGCCACGCGGGCCTGTTTCGGAAGGGGCCGGAGATCGGAAGCATCGATGAGGACCATAACAGGCCTCGCCCCCTTCGTCAAGTGGAACAGAGCGTGAGCTTGACGCACGGTTCAAGGCCCGATCGGCGGGAAATGAACCTTCGGGTGGTGTGGGAACTTTGGCTTGAAAAGAACAGAAGGAAACGAAGGAAACGAAGGATCGAAGGCCCAGATCAGCTCCGCTGACTTGGCTATCCCGGTTCCGTGGTTCGGGGCGCGGATGACAGAGCCGTGAGGTTTCCTTCCATCCCCGGTCTAAACCCGCGTGCG
This sequence comes from uncultured bacterium, assembly GCA_963749495.1. Classification (GTDB taxonomy): domain Bacteria; phylum Verrucomicrobiota; class Verrucomicrobiia; order Limisphaerales; family UBA8199; genus CAVQND01. The sequence continues at coordinate 118,850 of CAVVMW010000024.1, read as the reverse complement.
CCGTAGAGACTGTGCCCAATCCCGCCCGCTGGAGTCGGGCCCCGCGACCTGGGTCGTGCCGTTGGCCCGGCTGACCGGCCGGGAGAGGATGCTTGTGGGCGGCAAGGCGGCCAACCTTGGGCGGATGATCGGGGCCAGGTTGCCCGTGCCCGGGGGTTTCTGCGTGTCCACAGCGGCCTTTCGCCTGTGGATCGAGGCCAACAGCAACGCTGCCGCGCTCCTGGACGGGTTGAGCCATTTGGCGCCCGAGGCGGCGCCCGAGATACGCGAGACCGCCGCCGCGCTGCGCCGGGCGCTTGCGGCCTCGCCTGTGCCGGAGCCGGTGCAGCGTGCGATTCGTGCCATCGCGGCGCCCGGTCCATGGGCTGTTCGCTCGAGCGCGACGGCTGAGGACTTGCCGGAGGCTTCCTTCGCCGGACAGCACGACTCCTTGCTCAACGTGCGCGGCCCCGAGCCGCTGCTGGATGCTGTGCGCTGTTGCTGGGTCTCACTGTTCAGCGACCGGGCCGTTTTTTACCGGTTGAAAAACCGCATCCCTCACCGCGCGGTGGCAATGGCCGTCGTGGTGCAGGAGATGGTGCCGGCGGAGGTCTCCGGGGTCCTGTTCACGGCCAACCCGCTGACGGGCGACACCACCCGCATGGTCATCGAGGGCGCGCCCGGCCTTGGCGAATCCCTGGTCTTGGGCAAGGTCAATCCCGACCGGCGCATGGTGGACAAGGAGTCGCTGCGGGTCATCGAGCCGGCAGGAGCGGGTCCACCGTGCCTCACCGACGCACTCATCCGCCGGCTCGGTGAGTTGGGCCTGAGCGCGGAGCGGCTCTTTGGCGGGCCGCAGGACATCGAATGGGCGGCGCGGGACGGCCAGGTCTTCCTGCTTCAGTCCCGCCCCATCACCGCTCTGCCGCCGGCGCCGCCGCCCGAGCCCGAAACCGGAGCCGGGCCCGAGGTCGAGGTGTGGACCAATGCCAATATCATGGAGGCGCTCCCGGACGTGGTCGTGCCCCTGTCCTGGTCATTCATGCAGGTGTTGTTCAACGATTTTCTCTACCCGATCATGCGCCGCCTGGGGATCGATCCCGACCGCCGGCCCTTGGTGCAACTCGTGGCCGGGCGCGCTTACCTGAATGTCCGAACGCTCTCCGAGTTGGTGCAGCAGCCAGGCGGTCCTTTTCAAATTGACGCGATCGCCGCCTTCGGCGGCCTGCACAACGGCCTCGAGAAAGTGATTCAATCCGAGGCGGCGCCGGGCTGGCGCTCCATGAATCCGCCGGGCCTGTTGCGGCTGGCGAGGCTCGTCTGCTGGCTGCTGCCGGGCCTTCTTGACCAGAGAGGACTGATCGAGCGTTCGGGCCGGCGAGTGTCCGGTGATTTGGCCCGCACCCCTCCCGCCGAGTTGTCCGACGAGCAACTGGCGGCCCACCCGTTCGCGCTCCTGCGCCTGGCCACCCTGACCGAAGCGGCGGCGCGGCCATCCTGCGCGCGCAGCAAGGCCCTCGCATTCCTCCGTCCGCTCATCCCTGGCCAAGCCCACCGCACGACCGCCGCCGCAGTGTGGATGGCCGCCGGTGCCGTGGGCGGCAGTATCGGTTTGTTCTACCTCGCGCGCAAATGGCTTGGCGACACCGACCGCAGCCTCGCCAACCGCCTGCTGGCCGGGGCGGAGGAGATGTGGTCTGCGGAGAACGGGCTCGCGCTGGTGCGCCTGGCGGCTTGGGCGCGCGGGCACCCCACATTGAAACAGGCCCTGCTCGAACCGCTTCCCTTCGCCGCACTCGAGGGCAAGTTGGCGGACGTCCCGCGCGGACCCGAGTTCCTGGAACGCTGGCGCGGCTTCATGGAATCCCATGGCCACCAGGCGCGCGGCGGCATGGACCTCTTCCAACCCAGGTGGTCCGAGATGCCCGACTTTGTCCTGGACAACCTGCGTCTCTATCTCGGGTTCGATGAGGCCTCCGATCCGCTGGTTCTCCAGGCCCGGCAACGCCGTGAACGGGAGGCCCTGCTGGGTGAATGCCGCAGGCGCCTGCGGAATCCCCTCAAGAGATGGCTCCTCGCGTTCCTGGTGCGCATGGGCCGGCGCGGCCTCGCCCAGCGCGAGAACGTGAAGAACGAAGGTGTGCGCCTGGTGGCGGTCGTGCGGCGGACCGCGTTGGAGGCCGGACGGCGCCTGGTGGCAAGAGGCGCGCTCAGCCGGCCCGACGATGTTTTTTACCTGCGCCTGGAGGAGCTGGGGCCGGTCCTGCTGGGCCGCCCGGCGTTCGATGTCTCAGGCGTAATTGCCGCGCGCAAGGCCGACTACGCCCGTGACAAGCTCTTGTGCCCGCCGCCCGTGATCGTGGGACGCTACGAGCCCGACGCGCGCGAACCCGCCGGTGCCGTCCCGCAACCGCGAACGCTCCAGGGTCTGCCGGTCAGCCCGGGGCTGGTCATCGGCAGGGCCCGCGTCATCCTCCAGGCCGACGCTGCCGGGCGCGTGCAGCCCGGAGAAATCCTGGTGGCACCCTACACGGATCCGGGCTGGACGCCCTACTTTCTTGCCGCGGCAGGAATTGTTGTGGATGTCGGCGGGCTGTTAAGCCACGGCAGCGTTGTGGCCCGCGAGTACGGCATTCCGGCCGTGGTGAACGTGGGCCCCGCCACCCGGCTCATCCGGACCGGCCAGCGGCTCGAGGTGGATGGCAACCGGGGCACGGTCACCATTCTGGATTGAATCCAAAGGCGTGTTCATTTGTGGTTGAGCCGGCGCCCGGGCGCATCTCACCTTTGTCGGCCTTCGGCAAGACGGACAATTGGAGCGCGGCGCCGGGAAGCCCACAAGGTTTTGGAGTGCGCCAGTCCTCTGGCGCTTTCGTGTCCCCAGGGTCTGAAAAGCGGCAGAGGACTGCCGCAGTCCAAAACGCTTCGCGACTTCGGACGCGCACTCCCATCGCCCGGTTCGGCCGGGCTCGACAAAGGTGAGATGCGCCCCCGGCGCCGTGCCTCTTCTTCGCGATTGCCGCCGGCCGCGCAGCCTGATATTGTGCGGGCCAGCGGGCGGCGCTGCTGCGGCAGCCGCCCGGTGGGGCGATGATTTCACGACTCCAACACGAATGCTTATGAAGAGACTGGTAGTTCCTGTATTGCTCAGCCTGCTCTTGCTCTGCGGCTGCGCGCATTACTACGTCATAAAACTCAACACCGGCGGACAGATTACGACGCGCGGCAAACCCAAGCTCAAGGGCAACGATTACCTCTACACAGACCTCGGGGGTCAGAAGCAGAAGCTCTCCCAGGGGCGGGTCATGGAGATCGAGCCGGCCTCGATGGCCAAGAAAGAGAGCGGCTTTATGTTTACGCCCTCGAAGTGACGAATTTCTCGACGTATTTGCCGATCAGGTCGGCCTCGAGGTTCACGGCGTCGCCCACCTTGCGCTCGCGCAGCGCCGTCACCTCGTAGGTGTGCGGGATGATCCAGATGCGAAACCCCTTGTCCTGGACCCCGGCGACCGTCAGGCTGATCCCGTCCACGGCGATGGAGCCTTTGGAGACCACGTAACGCATGACCTCGCCCGGCGCGGCAATGTCCAGGAACATGGTCCTGGCCCTGCCGTTCCCAGCGGATTATGGTGCCGGTGCCGTCGATGTGCCCGGTCACAAAGTGGCCGCCGAGGTTGCCGTCCGCCCGCAAGGGCCGTTCCAGGTTGACCAGCGAGCCGGGCCGCGCAAATTGCAGGTTGGTCCGTTGCCAGGTCTCCTTGAGCAGATCAAACCAGGCCAGCTTTTCTTTGCCGCGCGCCGCCACCTTCACCACCGTCAGGCAACAGCCGTTCACGGCCAGGCTCGAGCCCACCTTCAGTCCCCGCCCGCAAACCCGCGCCCGCACTGTCAACTCGATTGATTTGTCCGCCGGCTGGATCCGCTCGACGGCGCCCGATTCCTCGACGATTCCTGTAAACACGACCGCCACACTGGCAAGCGGACCCGGGCGTGGCAAGAACAATGGGGCCTGGGGTCATGACCCGGGCGCATCCTGACACTGCCCCCGTAGCGCAGACTTCCAGGTCTGCTGTATCGCGGGTTTCCTAACCCGCAGGCGCCACGATTTCCGGCGCCCTGCCGACTGGAAGTCGGCGATACAGCAGGTTTGGAAAGCTGCGCTACAAACTGCTGTGCCCCGCCAAATGGGGCAGTGCCGGAATGCGCCCTCATGACCCCTCCACCCGTGCCGTCAGCAGCCAGTCGGGGCCTAGCCTGCGCCATTGGACGCGGCTCAGCGACAGGGTTCTGGTCGAGGGCCTGGGCGCCGGGGCCGGCGACCGCCGGGCGTGAGCCGCGTCCGCCCAGGATCTTCGGGGCATAAAAGAAGGCGATGCGGTGGGCCAGGCCCTCGAGCAGAAAGGAGGCGTTGACTTCGCCGCCGCCCTCGACCAGCAGGCTCGTCACTCCCTCGGCCCCGAGCCTCTTGAGAAGCCAGGCCAGGTCGAGGCCCTTGGGGGCTGGGCCGCCGCGCCCGGCCTTGCCGCGCGCCGCTTTGGCCCGTGGCGCGACGAGCACCTTGACCTGCGCCTGGAGCGCCGCCACGCGTTTCCTGGGGGCGGCTTTGCTCACCACAATTGTCGTCAGCCCCGCCAGTTCGTCACTGGCCACCTTGGCGCCGAGCGGCGTGCGCGCCATCGAATCCAGCACGATGCGCCGCAACGGCCGGCCGCCAGCAGCGGCGCGCCGAGCCTGGCCTGTTCTGGCCGTGAGGCTGGGGTCGTCCGCGAGGATGGTGTTGATGCCGGCCAGGATGGCATCGGCGCCCCAGCGCAGTTTCATGGCGTGGTTGCGCGCCCGCGGGCCGGTAATCCACTTGGACTCGCCGGACGCCGTGGCGATCTTGCCGTCCAGCGTCATGGCGGCCTTCACGGTCACAAACGGCGTACCGGCGACGATCCAATGGTTGAAGGCTTCGTTGAGGTCCGCGCACTCCGTGGCCAGCACACCCTCCACCACTTGGAGACCCGCCCGCCGCAAGATGCCGAAGCCCCTGCCGCAATGGCGCGGATTGGGGTCGGTCGCGCCGGCGACGACCCTGCCCAGGCGCGCCCGGATAATGGCCTGGACGCATGGCGGTGTGCGGCCCTGGGTGCAGCAGGGCTCCAGCGTGACGTAGAGCGTGGCGCCCGCGACGCGGTGTCCGCGCCGTTGCGCATCCTGGAGCGCCTCGATTTCCGCATGAGGCCCGCCCGCTCGCCGATGCCAGCCCCGCCCCAGGATCTTGCCCGCCCTGACCAGCACCGCGCCTACCATCGGGTTGGGCGAGGCGGCGCCGTAACCCCGGCGCGCCAGCCTCAGGGCCAGGCGGAGGTAATGGGATTCACTGCTCATCAGTCTCAAAGAGCGCTTGGGCGAACTGCTTGGGGTCGAAGGGCTGCAGGTCATCGGGTTGCTCGCCCAGGCCGATGAATTTGATGGGCAGCGAGAGTTCGCGATGGATGGCCACGACCATGCCGCCTTTGCTCGTGCCGTCGAGCTTTGTGACGATCAGGCCGGAGAGGGGAACGGCCTTGTTAAACTCGCGGGCCTGGCTGAGGGCGTTCATGCCGGTGGAGGCATCGAGGACCAGGAGCACTTCATGAGGGGCGCCGGGCAGTTGCCTGGCCAGGACGCGGTGGAGTTTTTGCAGTTCCTGCATGAGGTTGTGTTTGGTGTGCTGGCGGCCGGCGGTGTCCACAAACAGGTAATGCGCCGCGCGCGCCTGTGCCGCCGTCACGGCGTCATGGCCCACGGCGGCCGCGTCCGCCCCGTAAGCCCCGGCGACGACCTCGACCCCCAGGCGCTGGCCCCAGAGCTGGAGTTGCTCGATGGCCGCCGCCCGGAAGGTGTCGCACGCGGCCAGCATCGCGCGCTCTCCGCGCGCCTGCACCCGGTGCGCCAGCTTGGCGGCGGTGGTGGTCTTGCCGGTGCCGTTGACGCCGACAATCGAGACCACCGTCAGCCCCTGCGGCGCCCGGCCCAATTCCGGCGGGGCGGCGTCAAAGCTGCCCTCGACTTCGGCCTGGGCGATGGCGAAGACGTCCGGGCCGGCGGCGCCCTGGGTCTCGTAGGATTTCCTGACGGCCTCGATGATCCGGGCGGTCATGGCGGCGCCCAGGTCGGCGCCGATGAGGGCGGCCTCCAGTTCCTCGAGAGCCTCCGCCTCGAGCCGGGGCGAGCGGGTGACGATGCGTTTGATCTCATGGGCCAGCTTGTTGTGCGTCTTGTGCAGGCCGGCCTTGAATTTGGCAAATAGACCCATGGGTCAGCGCGCAATATGGAGAGGCGGGTGCCAGTTGGCAACGGCGGTCTTGTATTCCTGCACCCTGGCCTTGAGCCTTTCGACGTAGAGGTAAGGCAGCTTGACGGTGCCGATGAGCGGGCGGCCCTTGCTCACGCCGTGGCAATCCGAGCCGCCGGTGACCAGCAGACCAAAGCGGGCGGCCACGTCCAGGTAATGCCTCGACTCGGAGGCCGAGTGCTTGGTGTGGAAGCATTCCAGGCCGTCCAATCCCGCCTCGGCGATGCGCGGGATGACGTTGTCGGTGCGGTTCAATCCCGGGTGCGCCAGCACGGCCACGCCGCGCGCGTGGTGGATCAAGGCAATGGCATCCGCCGCGGACATCTTGTACTTTGGCACCCAGGCAGGGCGGTCTCGCTTGAGAAACCGCTCGAAGGCCTCGTCCAGGTTCGAGCACAGGCCGGCCTTGACCAGGGCGCGCGCCACGTGCGGGCGGCCCGGGGCGCGGCAGTTGGCCAGCGCAAAGACCGCCTCGGCCGCCAGGGGCACCTGCAGCCGGTTGAGGCGCATGACCATCTCCCGAATCCGGTTCTGGCGCACGGCCTGGAATTTGGCAATCTCGGCCAGCAATTTCGGGTCCCGCGGCTCGATGCCGTAGCCCAGGATATGGACCTCGTTGCCGTCCTGGTGGGCGGTCAACTCGGTGCCGGCGATGAACTCGATCCCCGCCGCCGCGCAGGCCGCGGCCATCGGCCCGCAGCCCTCGACCGTGTCGTGGTCGGTCAGCGCCAGCGCGCTCAGGCCGTGGCTGCGGGCTTGCGCTACCAGTCCCTCCGGCGTCCAGGTGCCGTCGGAAAAGCGCGTGTGCAGGTGGAGATCGGCGAACATCGCGAGCGCTGGGCTGGGGGCGGCATCAGGTCAGTTCATGGGATTCGGTTCACTTGAACCACCCGGGCCGGACGCATCAACTCCCCTTTGACCTTGTCGAGGATGCCGTTGACGAATTTGCCGCTGTCCTGGGTCGAGAATTTCTTGGCCACATCGACCGCCTCGTTGATGCTCACGACCGGCGGGATGTCGTCGCGGTGGAGCATTTCGTAGATGGCCAGGCGCAGGATATTGCGGTTGACCGCCGCGATGCGGTGCAATTCCCAGTTCTGGGCGTGTTTGCGGATCAACTGGTCGGCCTCCTCGCGATGCTCCAGCGCGCCGCGAATGAGCGGGTCGGCAAACAGCCGCACCGAGGCCTCCTCGGCCGTGGGCGGCGGCAACTCCACTGCCTGGCCCCACGTGGCGGGGCCTTTCTCCTCCGCAATGGCCGCTCCCCGCTGCGATTGCCAAAACTCGTCCAGGGCCTGCTCCAGGTCCTCGGGCGGGTTCAGATCGTGCTGAAACAGAAACTGCACGGCCCGCTCCCGTGCTTCTCGTCGTTTTCCCATGCTCAAACAATGCCCCAAAAACGCCGGCCGAGAAAATCAAATTTTTTCTGCCGCCTTTCCAGCCCGGCTGCGGTATTTTGCCGGCGCATGATTACATTGCTCATCGCCACGCGCAACGCCCATAAGGTCGGAGAAATCCGCGCGATCCTCGGGGAGCAGTTTCGCTGCCTGACTCTCGATGATGTCCCGGGGGCGCCCACGGTGACCGAAGATGCCGCGACGTTTGCGGGCAACGCCTCCAAGAAGGCGATCGAACTGGCGCGGTGGCTGGCCACAGTCCACAGTCCACAGTCCACAGTCCACAGTCCACAGTCCGCAGTCCACAGTCCGAGCTCGTCATTCGTCATTCGTCATTCGTCATTCGTCATTCCTCATTCCCTCCTCTTTGTCCTGGCGGATGATTCCGGGCTGGAGGTGGACGCGCTGGGCGGCCAGCCGGGGGCACACTCAGCCAGGTTTGCCGCGGTGGAGAGCGGGCGGCTCGGCAATTGCTCGAGTGCCGAAAACAATGCGAAGCTCCTGCGCCTGCTCAAAGATGTCCCTGCCGAACGACGGACCGCCCGGTTCCGCTGCCTCCTGGCGCTGACGCCGGTGGTGCCCCAGGAACCGCAAACCGCGTTGCCGGTCTGCCAGGCAAACGAACTCGAGTTGCTCACGGAACTGTTCGAAGGCGTCTGCGAAGGCCGGATTATCTCGTCCTTGCGCGGCCAGGGAGGTTTTGGCTATGATCCTCTCTTTGTTCCGGCGGGTTGCGACCGGACCTTCGGCGAACTGGGCGAAGGGAGCAAGAACCGGTTGAGCCATCGCGCCCGCGCGCTGGAGAAACTCAAGCAATGGTTTGCGCGGCGAGCCTAAGGGCGTTGCGGAAAGAACGGGGAGACCGCTCGGGCGCGTCGCGGAGCGAGGGGATGAAGGCAGCCGTGGACCTCGGTCCACGGTTTGCGGCGCGGGAACGGTCCCGCGTTGCGGTTTTCAGGCGTCGCTACGCGACGCGGTTGAGCTTGGGCCATAGGTCCGTGGACTGGAAGTCCACGGCTACCATCGGGCACCGCTACGCGGTGAGCCGGACTCAGCGCGGAACGTCGCGGAGCGACGCACTGAAGGTAAGCCGTGGACCTCGGTCCACGGTTTGCAGCGTGGGAACGGTCCCGCGTCGCGGTTTTCAGGCGTCGCTACGCGACGCGGTTGAGCTTGGGCCATAGGTCCGTGGACTGGAAGTCCACGGCTACCATCGGGCACCGCTACGCGGTGAGCCGGACTCAGCGCGCACGTTGCGGAGCGAGGGGATGAAGGCAGCCGTGGACCTCGGTCCACGGTTTGCGGCGTGGGAACGGTCCCGCGTCGCGGTTTTCAGGCGTCGCTACGCGACGCGGTCGAGCTTGGGCCATAGGTCCGTGGACTGGAAGTCCACGGCTACCATCGGGCACCGCTACGCGGTGAGCCGGACTCAGCGCGCACGTTGCGGAGCGAGGGGATGAAGGCAGCCGTGGACCTCGGTCCACGGTTTGCGGCGTGGGAACGGTCCCGCGTTGCGGTTTTCAGGCGTCGCTACGCGACGCGGTTGAGCTTGGGCCATAGGTCCGTGGACTAGAAGTCCACGGCTACCATCGGGCACCGCTACGCGGTGAGCCGGACTCAGCGCGCACGTCGCGGAGCGACGCACTGAAGGTAGCCGTGGACCTCGGTCCACGGTTTGCGGCGCGGGAACGGTCCCGCGTCGCGTAGTGACGCCTGACGGGCTTGCCTTCAGGCACCGCTACGCGGTGCGATACAGAAAAGAGGGCTTTTCTCGCGGCCTGGGAGCGGGTTAGACTAGAACCGTTCTGAGAAGAAAACCGTCGAGAGCCCACTATGATTTTCATACACATTCCTGCAAAAGGAGCAGTGCGAGATGAGTTTCGGGCCGTTGCGGCCCTCGGGCTGGTTTTAGCGTGCGCGGCTTGCCGTGCCCCGGCAGTGACGCCGCAGGCGGGGGAGTTCATGGCGTGCGGGGCGTGGGTAGATCGGCTTTTCAGCACCGATGCCGCGGCAGGAGGGGGCCAGTATCTCAAGCTGTTGTATGAAGACGTGCCCGATGGGATAACCCGCGGCAAATCGTGGCGAGGCACGCCCTACCAACTGGGCGACAAGACCTACTCGCACGGCATCGCCTTCAACTCCACCAAGCACATCCTGGTCCACCCCGGCGGACCGGCGCAACGGTTCACCGCGGAGATCGGCCTGGAGAACAACGACGACACGCGGCGAGGCGAGGCACTGGGCCAGGGGTCGGTCACCTTCCACGTCTTGGTCGGGGGCAAGGAGGCATTCGCCTCGCCGGTGCGCCGGCGCAAAGACGGCCCGATGGCCCTGGACCTCCCGCTGGGCGGGGCGCGTGAATTCGAGATCCGGGTCAAGGACGGCGGAGACGGGCGAGGCTGGGACCAGGCGCTTTGGGGGGAGGCGGTGGTGGTGCTGAGGACGGGACGCGCCGGCGGCTTCAGGATTTGCCCTGGGCAGGGAGTGCGGACGCCAATCCATACGGCTTCTCCTTTCGTTGCCGCGGCGCCAACAGCGCCGGGCTGTTGAGCGGCTGGCCGCGCCAGGGCCAGGAGCAACGGGTCGAAGGCCAGGGCCGGCGCCGGCAAGCCACCTGGCACGACCCGGCAGGCGGGCTGGAAGTCCGGCTCGAAGCGGTGCAGTTCACCGATTTCCCCGCGGTCGAATGGGTCGTGCGCCTGGCCAACACGCAAGAGACCAACACGCCCCTGCTGGAGGCCATCCAGGCCCTGGACGCCGTGCTGCCCGTGCCCACCGCAGGCCAGGCGGTGCTCCACTGGGCCAAAGGGGCGGTGGCCTCGTTCGATGACTTTGCGCCGCAGCAACAGGCGCTTGAGCCTGGCGCCAGGCTCCGGCTCCAGCCCGGTGGCGGCCGTTCCTCCAGCCAGGTGCTGCCCTTCTTCAATATCGAGGGGGCCAACGGCGGCATTGTGGCGGCGGCGGGCTGGAGCGGCGAATGGGCGGCCGAGTTCGCTTGTGGCCCGCGCGGCGAGGTGTCCATGAAGGTGGGCATGGACCGGACTCACCTGGTGCTCTATCCGGGCGAGACGATTCGCACGCCGAGGATGCTCCTGCTCTTCTACGAGGGGGACCGCTGGCGCGGACAGAACCTGCTGCGCCAGTTCCTGCTCGCCCACCATCGGCCCATGCGCGCCGGCCAGCCGCTGGTGGCTCCCGTGACTTGCGGCAACTGGGGCGGCACGCGGGCCGAGGTACACCTGGACAATATCCGCAAGATCGTCCGCCAGGAGTTGCCCATCGACTATTATTGGATCGACGCCGAGTGGTTCGGCCAGGGCGCCTGGCCCGTCAACGTCGGCAATTGGCAGGTCAAGCCGGACCTTTACCCCGCCGGGTTCAAGCCACTGAGCGACGCCCTGCGCCAGTCTGGGCGCGAGCTGATGCTCTGGTTCGAGCCGGAGCGGGTTTATAAAGGGACGCCATGGCACCGGGACCATCCCCAGTGGCTGCTGGACGCAGGGGGCGAGAGCCTGCTCTTCAACCTGGGCAATCCCGAGGCGCGAAAGTTCCTGGCGGATTTCATTTGCGCCAAGGTGCGCGAGTTCGGGCTGGGATGCTATCGCCAGGATTTCAACATGGACCCGCTGCCCTTCTGGCGCAGAGCCGACGCGCCGGACCGGCAGGGCATGGCCGAGATCCGGCACATCGAGGGCCTCTATGCCTTCTGGGACGAGTTGCTGGAACGTAACCCGGGGCTGCTGATCGACAATTGCGCCAGCGGCGGGCGGCGCATCGACCTCGAGACGGTGGGGCGGGCCACGCCGTTCTGGCGCACGGATGGTCCGCGCGATCCGGTCGCTCACCAGTGCCACACCTACGGACTGCTCGAGTGGGTCCCCCTGAGCGCCACCAGCCAGGATCGAGCGGGCGACAACTACGAATTTCGCAGCAGCATGTGCAGCGGGCTGTGCCTCAACTGGTGGGTCTCGGGCGATGCCCCGGCCGAGCGCATCCCGGACGACTTTCCGTTCGCCTGGGCCAAAGCGACCCTCCAGCAATACCTCAAAGCCCGGCAGTACTATTACGGCGACTACTACCCGCTGACCAGCTATTCGCAGGAGGGCGACGCCTGGATGGCCTACCAACTGGATCGCCCGGACCTGGGAAGCGGCATGGTGGTCGTGCTGCGCCGCCCGCAAAGCCCTTATGAATCAGCGCGGTTTGTCCTCCGGGCGTTGGACCCGCAGGCAGCATACCGGGTCACCGATCTCGATACGCAGCGGCAGGTCGTGTACCGGGGCCAGGAGTTGCTTGACCAGGGCCTGCCCCTCTCCCTCAAGTCCAGGCCCGACTCGGCCTGGATGGTGTACAGCGCCGCGCCCAGGTAGGCGAGGGCCGTTGACAAAGTCGTAGCGCAGGTTTCCAAACCTGCTGTATCGCCGATTTCCAATCGGCAGGGCGCCGGCATGTCGAGCGCCCCCGGTTTGCGGACGGCCTGCGGGTTGGAAACCCGCGATACAGCAGGTTTGGAAACCTGCGCTACGCTGGCGCCCCTCCCTGGCGCACGAGCGCGCCGAGCGACTTTGTCAATGGCCCGGCCAGGTAGCCCGAACTGCCTGCCAACCCGCTTTGCACTCGGGCCTGCTCGGGACTAGAGTAAGGGGGCACTCGTGCCGGCCTGATTATGCTGGTTCACATACTAAAATCGAAAATTCACCGCGCGGTGGTCACCGGCGCCAACTCCGAGTACGAGGGGAGCATGACCATCGACCGCGACCTCATGGATAAGGTCGGCCTGCTGCCCTATGAGCGGATCCTCTGCAGCAATGTGGCCAATGCCGCCCGGTTTGAGACCTATGCCATCCCTGGAGAACGCGGCTCCGGTCAGATCATCCTCAACGGCGCCGCCGCCCACCTGGGCAAGCCCGGCGACCGCCTGACCATCATGAGCTTCACTGAGGCCGACCTCGGCGAGGCCAGGTTCTGGAAACCCCACGTCATCGTCCTGGGCGAGAAGAACGCCATCCTCACCGAGCGCGGCATCTGAGGCAATAGGGGTGAGGCCTGACTCCAAAGTGGGGTCGATGCCCCTTTTCCCTGAGTCTGGGGATGAGCTGGAAAGAGGACGCCAACAGATTCTCGGCCGCCGTTCCAAGGAGGGGCGGCTCTTGTTCCGGTAGGGGGGCCGGAACCCTGAGTGAGGATGACAATGCGTGATCTTCACGCAAAATGCGTGAAAACCACGCATCCTCGGCAGCCCGATGCCCGCAAAAGCGCCCATTCCCGTGGAAAACGATGGTTGGCATTGGCAATGCTATAGCCGTGGTATGCAGTGTGGTTGCATGGATATAATGGGCAAGTGAAGGAATATGAATAGTGGAGTTTGCGGGCAGTCATGAGAACGCTGTTGCGGAAGATGTCGAACGGGCTTTACTTCCAGGGGCCGGACCGATGGACGAGCGACCCCGGCCAGGCCTTTAATTTCAAGTCGATTGACCGGGCGCTGAGTTTCATCCAGACCTGGCGCCTCCAGGAAGTGGAGCTGGCCTTTGCCTTCAACGATCGTGACCGCCGCGAGGTCCGGCGCGTGCCGCCCGAGAGGGTGGCGCTGAGGTACTGCGAAGACTGAGCGGGGCTTTCAGAGGCCCTGACCCGAGCTTTGTGTTAGTGTCGGGGGATCAAGCGCGAGCCAGGGCCTATTTCTTGGCCGGCCTAGGCCTGGGGGAAACCCCCCATATCGCGCATCCGAGAAATGTGGTAAGTATAATGTTGCCAACAGATTCTCAGCCGCCAACCAGGGAGGGGCGGCTTTTTTATTGCCCTCGCCGTCGCCGCTACTTCTTGGCATCGGCCTTTTCTTTTGCCTTTTGCTTCTCCTTGGCCTCCGCCTTCTCGATTTGCTTGATGTACTTGGGCGCATCCTTCTTGAAGTCCTTCAAACAGGACTTGCAGCAGAGCTTGATCTCCCGCCCCTCGGTACTCGAACACATAGGGGTCGCCCATCTCGCCCAGTTTGTCTCCGGAGACCGGGCAGGTCTTCAGGATGTAGGGTTTGGCCTTGGATTTGGGTTTGGCGTCGGCCTTCTGGTCGGCCGCAAGCCCCGAGAGCGCAGCGCCCAAAAGGGACGTTGCCAGGAGGAGCGCGGCCAGGCTCTTGAGTTTTTTCATAAATGTGCGTGTGCTTTCGCTGGGAGGATTATACGCCAGAGCCGTGGAGATCCCTCAAGCTTTTTCCTAGATCGATACGCCTCAGCCGGCATCCTGGACCTGCAGGTAATCGAGCACCTTGGCCACGGATTCGGCGACCGTGAGGTGGTCGGTGCGCAGCTCCAGTTCCGGGTTGGACGGAGGCTCATAGGGGGCGGAGACGCCGGTGAATTCCTTGACCTCCTTGGCCCGCGCCCTGGCGTAGAGGCCCTTGGGGTCGCGCTGCTCGCAGACGGCCAGCGGGGCGTTGACGAAGACCTCCACGAACCGGCCTGGAGGCAGGAGCTTGCGGACACACTCCCGGTCCGAGCGATAGGGCGAGATAAACGCAGTGATGCAGATCAAGCCGGCATCGGCGAAGAGCTTGGCCACCTCGCCCACGCGCCGGATATTCTCGGTCCTGTCCTGCGGCGAGAAGGCCAGGTCCGAGCAGAGGCCGTGGCGGACGCGGTCGCCGTCCAGGACATAGACCTGGCGGCCCAGGTTGAAGAGTTCGCGTTCGAGTTCGGCGGCGATGGTGGATTTGCCGGAGCTGGACAGGCCGGTGAGCCAGAGCACACAGCCCGGGTGCGCGTTGCGCAACTCGCGCTGCCGGGCGGTCACGCGCCCGCCGCTCCAGTAAATGTTGTCGCTCTTGGTGTGGGCGTCGTGGGTGCGGCGCGGGTAATTGTCCGCCGCGATGATGCCGCCGCCCGCGACGTCCAAGCCGTCCACAATCACGAACCGGCCCGTCGGGGCGATGTCGGCGTGGGCGTCGAAGGCGATGGGCCGCTTGGTGTGGAGGGTGAGTTCGGCGACCTCGTGGCGGCCCACGAAGACTTCGTTTTCCTTGCGCGGGAGGGTCTGGAGCGTGGCGGCATCGATGACCTTCTCGATCGATTGAATGCGGCACTCGACGTGCTGGGTGGCGAGCTTGAGCTTGTAGGCCCTGCCTTGCTCGAAGGGTCGCTTGCCCATCCAGAACAGGCGGGCCTTGAAGCTGGACAGTTCGTAGGGCGGGTTGGTTTCGTGGGCGGCCACGGCGCCCCGCTCGACGAAGATCTGCTCGGCCAGAATGAGGCCGATGGATTCGCCTGCCGCGGCGGCCTGGGCGGGCGGCGCGCTCCAGCGCTCGATGCTCTGGACGGTGCTGGTCTTGTTGCCGGGCGAGAACAGGAGCCGGTCGCCCACCCGCACCGTGCCCGCCTCGACGCGGCCCGCCAGGATGCGGCGATGATCGAAGCGGTAAACGTCCTGGAGGGCAAAACGCAACGGCTGATCTTTGGGCAGGTCCGCCGCCGGGAGCCCGTCCAGCGCTTGGAGCACGGTCGGGCCGCGCCACCATGGCATGTTGGCGCTGGGCGCCGCCAGGTTGTCGCCCTGTGCCGGGCCGAGATCGGGATGAAGATCCGGGGCTGGAGCCCGATGCTCTGCAGCCAGGCGCGGTACTCGGACTCGATGCGCTCGAAGCGGATCCGGCTATAGTTCTCGAGGTCCATCTTGTTGACCAGCACGGCGATTTGCCGGATGCCCAGGAGATGGAGGAGGTAGCCGTGGCGGCGGGAGTTTTCCTGCACGCCGTCGCGGGCATCGATGAGCAACAGCGCCGCCTCCGCGCTGGCCGCGCCTGTGACCATGTTCTTGAGGAATTCCTTGTGGCCCGGGGCGTCGATGATGACGTACTGGCGCCGGGCGGTGCGAAACCAGATCTGCGCCGTATCAATCGTGATGTTCTGGTCCCGCTCCGCCTGCAAGGCGTCCATCAGGTTGGCCCACTCGAAGGGCACGCCGCGCCGTTGCGCGATGGCCTGGAGTTGCTCGACCTTGCCCTGGGCCAGCGCCCCGGCGTCGTGCAGCAGCCGGCCCACGAACGTCGATTTGCCATGGTCCACGTGGCCGACAATCACGATCCGGAGCTGCTCGCTTGGAGCGGTGGCCGCCGGCGGTGCCGCGTCGCCCGTTTCTTGGCCGTTATCCGGGAGTGCTGGAGGATTCAAGGTCATTCGTCATTTCCCGCGCCGCAATCCTGGCCCAACTGGCCCACCGGAACACTCCGCATTCCGCACTCCGCACTCCGCATTCGGTCCATTCGTCATTGCTCACATATACCCATCCCGCCTGAGCTTCTCGAAGGCCTCCTCGCTCTCCTGGTCCTGGGCGCGGCCGGAGCGTTCAGGCGTGCGGGTCAGGCGCAGTTCCTCGATGATCTGGCGGACGGTGCGGGCGGTGGACTTGACGGGCAGTGTGCAGGGGGCGCAGCCCAGGCTGCGGTAGCGTTCCCCCCGGCCGTTGTCGAAATAGAGCGGGATGACGGGGATGTGCTCGCGTTCGATGTATTCCCAGACATTGACCTCAGTCCAGTGCAGGAGAGGGTGGATGCGGATGTGGGTGCCGGGCTCGAAATCGGTCTTGAACTGGTCCCACAATTCGGGGGGCTGGTCCTCGACGTTCCATTCCATGTTCTTATCGCGCGGGCTGAAATACCGCTCCTTGGCGCGGGTCGGCTCCTCATCGCGGCGCACGCCCACGATGACGCCCGTGAAGTGGTGGCGGTCAAGGACCTGTTTGAGGGCGTCTTTCTTGAGCGCGGCGCAGCACTCGACGCGCGTGGCCTTGCCGTTGGGAAAGGTCAGGCCGCCATGGAGCGCCGATTCGTTGCGCCCGATAATGAGCCGGAGCTTCCAGTCGCGCACCAGGCGGTCGCGGTATTCGAGCATGGACGGGATCTTATAGGAGGTGTCCACGTGTACCAGGGGGAAGGGGACGTGGCCGAAAAAGGCCTTCCGCGCCAGCCACAGCAGCACCGTCGAGTCCTTGCCGATGCTCCAGAGCATGGCCAGGCGCTCGAAGTGGTTGAGGGCCTCCCGCAGGATGTAAATGCTCTGGTTTTCGAGTCTAGACAGGTAATCCATGATCAGATCTCGAAATCAACCTTCTTGGGCATGAAGGTGTGGATGCCGCACTCGACCTTGCCAAAACCGGTCCAGCGGCCGGCCCGTTCGCCCTGGCCATTGGCGCTTTGGCGCGTACACGGCTGGCAGCCGATCGAGCGGTAGCCCTGGTCCTGGAGCGGATTGTACGGGACATGGTTTTTGCGAAGATACTCCCAAACCGCCTCCCGTGTCCAATGGGCCATCGGGTTGAGCTTGACGATGTCGCGTCCGGAGGCCTCGTCAAAGACATACAACTCGACCAGGCCGATGCCGGCACGGGTGTCGGATTGCTCGCGGCGCAGGCCCGTAATCCAGCAATCCAGATCGCAGAGCTCGTCGCGCAGCGGCAGGACCTTGCGGACCGTGCAGCAGAGGTCGGGGTCGCGCGTCCACAGTTCCGGGCCGTGGATGTCCGCCTGCTCGGGCAGCGTCAGGTCCGGTTGGAGGGTCTGGATCTTGATTTGGAAAAAGTCCTCCAGCCGGCGCTTGAGGGACAAGGTCTCGGGGAAGAAGCAGGCCGGTATCGAGTGTGAAGACCGGCAAGGCCAGGCCGGCCTTGGCGGCCAGGTCCAACATGACCAGCCCGGCCCCCTGAAAACTGGTGCCGATGGCGGCGCGCGTGCCAAACCTCTCCCAGGCCCAGCCCAGCAACTCCACCGTCGGCCGCCCGCTGAATCGCTCGTTCAGGCATCGCGCCTCCGCGGCATCCAGCCTCCCAGGCCCACGCTCGGACTCGCTCACCGGCTTCCCCTCCTGCCCGGGCCGCCTGCGCAGACATGGTGCAACCCGGAGGGTTGCCAGATGGAAGCCGGGGGTCGCGCCATCGGCGCGACCCCCGGTCCAGGGGGAGAACGACCCTGCACCCCGGAACGGGGTGCCAGAAGACCGCGCGGGGCTGGGTGGGCGGGCTTCTGGCATCCCTCCGGGATGCAGAGGCAAGCGGTCCGCGGACCGGGGGTCTCGCTGCGCTTCGACCCCCGGCTACCTTCTTTCATCCCTCCGGGATGAATCCGACGGTGTGTATGAGCGCTCACCCTGCGTAAGACGGCCGCGCTTGGGGCTAAGGTTTAGATGCTTCCGTGGTGCCCAAGATCACCCGCGCACAGAAATCGCCGAAGCGTTCCCCGGCGGCGCGCTCCTTGACGAAGCGCGCCAGGAGGGGCCGCAACTCGTTGACCAGATCCTCCCCTTTGACCGAGTCTTTGTAGAGCCGGTTGAGCCGGGTGCTGGGTTCGTTGCCGCCCAGGTAAATCTGGTACTTGTTCGGGGCCTTGCCCACAAAGGCTATCTCGGCCATATAGGGCCTGGAGCAGCCATTGGGGCAGCCGGTCATGCGGACGATCAGTTCCTCCTCCTGCAGCCCCAACTCCGCCTGCAGGCGCTCGATTCCAGTCAACAAATCGGGCAGCACGCGCTCGGATTCCGCCAACGCCAGGCCGCAGGTGGGCAAGGCCGGGCAGGCCATCGAGGCCAGGCGCGTGCGACTGAACGGATTGCTGGTCCGGACCCCGTGCTCGCCCAGCAGCTTGTCGAGGCCGGGGCGCTGGTCGGGGCGCAGCCCAACTAGCAGGAGGTTCTGCGAGGGCGTCAGCCGGACCTCGGGTTGGAACCGCCCGATGGCCTCGCGCAGGCCGCTCTTGAGCCGATAATCGCCCGCATCCCGAATCCGGCCGTTTTCTACGAAAAGCCCCAGGAAACAGTTGCCGTCACTCTGCAGGTGCCAGCCCAGCTTGTCGCCCTGGGCGGTGAATCGGAACGGACGCGCCGGGGCAAACTCGAAACCCATCTGCCGCTGCATCTCGGAGCGAAACCACTCCACGCCGCGCTCCGCGATGATGTACTTGAGCCGGGCATGCTTGCGGTTGGCTCGATCGCCGAAATCGCGGTGTATCGCCACCACGGCCCTGGCGGCGGCCTCCACCTGTTCCGGCCTGATAAAGCCAATTACATCCGCCACCCGGGGAAAGGTCTGGGGATTGCCGTGAGACATCCCCATCCCGCCCCCGGCCAGCAGGTTGTATCCTGCCAGTTGCCCATTTTCCTCGATCACCACGAACCCGGCGTCGTTGGTGAAAATGTCAATGTCGTTCAGGGGCGGAATCGCAAAGGCGAACTTGAACTTCCGCGGCAGGTAGGTCTTCCCGTAAAACGGGTCGGTGAAAGCGGCATTGGATTCCTGGCGCAAATCCAGCTCCTTGCCCTCGACCCAGATTGCATGGTAGGCGGGCGTCCTGGGCACGAGCCGGCCCGATAACCCGCGCGCCTCCTCCAGCACCTTCTCGACCAACGGACTGGTCGCCGGCGTGGGAGGGGCCATCACGTTCCGCACCACGTCGCCGCACGCTCCTATCGTTGTGACCAGGGTCTGGTTGAGGCTCTGGATCGTCTGGCGCAGGTTGCCTTTGAGGATCCCATGGAACTGAAAGTCCTGGCGCGTCGTTATCCGCATCGTGGCGTTTCCATACTCGCTCGATAGGCGGTCGCACGCCAAATACTGCGACGCCCTCAGCACTCCCCCCGGAAACTTGGTCCGCACCATCAGGCTGTATCGCTTGCCCGTCTTACGCAGATCCCGATCGTCCTGCTGATAGACCCCGTGGAATTTGAGGAATTCATAGTCGTCCTCGGTGAACCGATCCACCGAGGAATCCGCCAGGGCCTGCCCGATGGTGCCCGCCAGGAGCGGGTTGCCCTCTTTAAGCCGCTCGTTGCGCGACAGTTTCGCGGAGGATTCGGTTGCAATCATAAGTTAATTGCTAAAGATAGATGAGATTCTCGCACACTCCATCGGCGTTTGTCAACTCTGTTCCAGGATGCGCCGCACCCGGGGGCAGGGCCATTGACAAAGTTGCTCCGTGCGCCTGTGCGCCAGGGGCGCCAGCGTAGCGCAGGTTTCCGACGGTGGTTTCATACTACACCTGGTGCAATTTCGTTTAGGGCTTGCCGGCTTTTTGATTTGGCGATCCGCTTGGAGTTGGCCACCCAAGCCCGCAACGCCTGCTCTTGTTGGGCCGTCAACGCGATCCACATCCGGCCGTCGGGTTGCGCTTTTCGAGCTGTCACCAGTCCGTTCTTGAGCCAATAGTGAACCACGTATTGGCTAACGGCAAACTTTTGGCTCAGTTGCTGCACCGTCAACTCGCCGGGTTGTTGCAGCACTGGGGCCGGAATGTGGTGCTTGCACCGAATCCAGGCGACCATACTGACGGTAAAAGCTCGGCCTTTGGCGCTTCGGAGGCCTTCCTGGTTCAGGGTGAGGGCAATCTGGCGGTCGGTCTGTTGCTGGGCGAGTTGCCGCACTTTGCTCACGAGGGCCTCCGTGTAGCGCCAGCGGTCGGCAGCGTTAAGCGGCAGCTCGACCACGAGGTCCTCGGTGGCCTCTCCTTGCCAGCGCAAATGCAAGATCGCCTGGTGCGTTGCCGGCCGCTTTTCCAGTGTAATATCCTTGAGCAGCAGCCGCAAAATGCACTTGCGCTGCTTGGCGGTCGTGGTGGCCGCTTGCCAGAGCCGCGGCAGGTCCTCGGCCAGCAATCGTACTTGGGCCTGTTGCTCCGCCGACAAGGGCGGGGTTTGCTTTTCCTGATATTGCCGGTATTGCTGGCGCAACCCTTCGAGTTGCTGCAAGGCGTGTTCCCAACGTTGTTCGAGCGTTGCTGCTACCAGACGGTTGGCCGGATCGACTTCCTCGAAGCGCCGTTGGGCCAACTGCCCTTCATACTCGGCTCGCTGGATTCTGAGCTGCCATTGATGCTCCAACGCCTGGTTGCGCTGTTCGACCTCCGCCACGGCAGCCAAGGCGATTTCCACCTGCGTCGGCACCAGCGCCGACAAGATCCGCCGGGCGACGGCTTCATCCAGCAGGTTGCCACGAACCGACCAGCAGCCTTTGCCTGCCAGTTCTCGCCGCCGCCAGTTGCATTCATACCAAACCAGGCAACCGCCCTGTCCCACGTAACGCGGGGAGAGCCGGTGCCCGCACTGACCACAGACCAGCAGACCTTGCAGCAGCGCCTGCCCTTCGCGCGCCGCCGAACCGGCGGCGCCAGGGCAAGCGTTGGTTTGGTTCTGCGCCAGCCGCTGCTGGTTGGCCAGATATTCCTCCCAGGGGATGTAGCCCGGATGTTGGTTGGGCAGGTTCACTTGCCACTCGGCCAAAGGCATAGAGCGGACGGTATTGTGCATCTGGCCAGTGGGCGAGAAGTTTTTGCAGGTTCGCCGCCGACCGAATACATAGGCCCCGGCGTAAGCCGGGTTGCGCAATAGACTCAGGACGCGGCCATGGTTCAAGCGGCCCCACCGCAACTGCCCGTTCCAGACTCCACCGTAGCTGCGCTTGGGGAAGAGCAACTGGTGCTTGGCAAAATGCTGCACCACTCCGTAAGCGCTGGCGGTTTGCCCAAAGCTGCTGAAGACCAGGCGCACGGCGCCCTGCACCTCCTGGTCCGGGTCTAAAACGATGCCCTCGGCCTCGGCATAAACAAAGCCCACCGGCAGGGGAAAACGCAGTTGGCCTTTGCGCGCTTTGTTGAGCTTGCCGCCCTGGAGGCGGACGCGCAAGAAGTGCAGTTCGGCCTGGGACATCGTACCCTTGAGTCCCAAGAGCAAGCGGTCGTTGAAATCCCCGGGGTTGTAAGCGCCGTCTTTGTCGATGAGCAACGTGCCCGTCCACCCACACAAGTCCACTAGCCGATGCCAGTCCAGATCCGAGCGCGACAGGCGGGAGGCCTCCAGGGCGAGAACCGCGCCCACCTTCTGTAAGGAGACCAGCGACACCACTCGTTGGAAATCCGGTCGGTTGGCCATCTGGCTGCCCGAGATCCCCAGGTTGCCGTCCAGAGTGAGTATCCGCTCCGGCGGCCAGCCCAGTTGAAGGGCCTTGTCCCGGAGCGCGTATTGGCGCTCGGTGCTCTCCCGGTGCTGGCGCACTTGGTTGAGGGTTGACTGGCGCAGGTAAATGCAGGCCAGTTTTTGGCGATGAGTTTCCTGGACCAACTCGGTGTTCATAAGCAGCGTTGGCCGCCCAAGGCGGCGGAGGCAAGGGTGCGCCAGCCCGACGGAACGCCTGGAGCATGGTGGCGACCACCTGCGCCACCGGCCGGGGATCGATCCGCAAGGCCGCCGGCTGCATCGCTCAGACCTTCTCCTGGCGGCGTAAGAGTTGGCGGTTGATGTCGCATATCTGTTCCAACAGATGGCGCACGTGCTGAAAGTTTTTTATCAGGGCTTGGACCTGGGCGTGCTGCTGCTGAGAGAGGTATTGGAGTTGGGGACGGCCGTGGGGATAGCTGACCGACAAATAGTATTTGGGACCGTGACCGCGGCCGGAGGCGCAGTGGCAACCGGGCTTGCCGCAGGGCAGGTATCGCTCGATGAGCGAGCCGCGAACCACGCGCCGGGCCAAAGGAGGCAGGCGTTGGATCAAGGCCTGGCGTTTGCGGCGCAGGCTGGCGATGGAAGCGGGCATGATTATCAGAACAGTTAAATAACTGTTCTGATAATGGATCGGTCAAGGGCATCTGTCAACTCCTTTCTGGTTCGAAGAGGCCGGCGGGCCGGACGCCTTCAACTGCCGCAGCAGTTGCACCAACTCCAGCAGTGCGGGCGCCGACAGCCGGCGCGCGGTCCCCGCGCTCGTCGGCACCGCCTTGTCGGTCCAGTCCTCCAAAATGGAAAAGGTGCCACCTTCTCCCCCCTCCAGAATCAGCGTGGCCTGACCGCGGTAGCGCCGGGCTTCGACCACCCGGAACCGCTCTCCGCGCCGGGGATGGAAGGGGTGGGTGATTACCGCCCATCCCAAAAGTTCACCTGCACCATGTGCAGTTCGCACTAACTGTCCCAAACCTGCTGTATCGCGGGTTTCCAAACCCGCAGGCCGTCCGCAAATCGAGGGCGCTCGATATGCCTACGCCCTGCCGATTGGAAATCGGCGATACAGCAGGTTTGGAAACCTGCGCTACGACTTTGTCAACGGCCCTCCCCCCTCGCCCCTCCTCACTCCAAAAAGTACTTGTGCAACGGGCCGGCATGATGCAGTTTTTCCCGGCTTCCGGCCCCGGGTCGGCAGTGGATCGAGGCCAGGGTCTCCCCCTCGAACAGCTTTGGCGGTTTGTTTGCGCACATGCGATTACTCAGAATCATAATGGTGTGGGTCCTTCTGGCAGGAGCGCCTCGATTGGGCTGGAGCGCCGAACCGCCCGTTGCGGCGTCCCAGGCGGGAGCGGCGGCGGCTGGCACGGCGGAGCGGGAGGAGCACGCCCTGCCCCAGCGCGCGGTCGAGATTGCACGCATCCCCATGCCCTGGGGCGATTTTCCCATCACCAACTCGATGGTGGTGACCTGGGTGGTTGCGGCGGGGCTGATCCTCTTCGCCCAGGCCGCCACGCGGAGGATGAAGCGCGTGCCCGACGGCTTGCAGAACTTCTGGGAATGGATGGTGGAGGACCTTTACGGATTTCTAGAGGGGATCATCGGAGGGCACCTGGTGAAGCGGACATTCTGGTTTTTCGCGACGATCTTCATATTCATCCTGGCGGCCAACTGGCTGAGCCTGGTGCCCGGGGTGGGCAGCGTGGGCTGGGGCCACCAAACGCCGCGCGGCTTTGTCGTGGATGACCCTTGGTTGCGCGGCGCCAACGCGGATTTGAACATGACCCTTGCCATGGCCCTGGTTTTTTTCGCCTGCTGGGTCTTCTGGGCGCTGCGGGAGATCGGCCCCATCGGCTTCCTGATGCACCTGTTCGCGCCCAAGGGCGAGACCCGGGGCCCGCTCAAGCTCCTCATGGTGATTGTGTTCTTCGTGGTGGGATGGCTCGAGGTCATCTCGATCCTGTTCCGCCCGGTCTCGCTGAGCTTCCGTCTCTTTGGCAATATCTTTGCCGGTGAGAACATGCTCGAGGCGATGTCGAAGCTGGTGCCCGGCCTGGGCTGGCTGCTGCCCATCCCGTTCTATTTCATGGAATTACTGGTCGGGTTCGTCCAGGCGCTGGTTTTCATGCTGCTGACGGCCGTCTTCACGATGCTCATTTGCGCCCACGAAGAGGGCGCCGAGGCGGCGCACCATTGAATTGAGACTCACAATTTCGGCGGCTGGACCGTGTTCACTCGCGGGAGCCGCCGGGCAATAGAACAGAAAGGAAAACATATATGTCGTTAATGCCAATGTTGGCACAGGGACTGACCGGCAACCTGCACGTGGGCCTGGCGGCGCTGGGCGCGGCCCTCGGCGTGGGGTTCATCGGCATGAAGGCCTCGGAGGCGGTGGGGCGCAATCCCGGCGCGGCCACCAAGATCCTGGTCCAGTCGATCCTGGCCATCGCCTTCGCCGAGGCCATCGTGTTCTACGCCTTGTTCCTGGTCAAGGGCAACGCCCTAAACGAAGATGGAGCGCCGGCGTCTGAACCGAGTCAACGACGCCGGGCGCAAGGCCGGTTGGGCCTTGCGCCTGGCGCTGCCGCCCGGATGAACTCCGGCATACTATTGATATGAATCAACTCATTGTGTTGGCTCAGGCGGGCGAAGGGCCCGTCGAACAGATTGCCAGGACCTTCGGGGTGGACATGGCCCACCTCATCGCCCAGACAATCAGTTTCGTTATCGTCTGCGTCGCTCTTTACTTCCTGGCCTACCGCCGTGTGCTGGCGATGCTGGAGGAGCGCCGCCAGCGCATCGCCGAGGGCCTGGCCGATGCCGAGAAGATCAAGGCCGAACTGGCCCGCACCGAGGCCCAGCGCCTCCAGGTCATGGCCCAGGCCAATGAGCAGGCGACCCGCCTCATCCAGGAGGCCCGCCAGGCGGCGGCGCGCGTGCAGGAGCGGGAAACCCAGAAGGCCATCGCCGCCGCCGAGCAGATCCTCGCCAAGGCGCGCGAGGCCGCCGCCCTGGACCATGCCCGCATGCTGGCCGAACTCAAACGCGAGGTGGGACGGCTGGTCCTCCAAACGACCGCCACCGTCACCGGCAAGATTCTCACCCCTGAGGATGAGCGCCGGCTGGCCGAAGAGACAGCCCGCTCCGTCGCATGAAGATTTCCAAACAATCCAGGCGCGAGGCCAAAGATCTGTTTCGCAGTTGCCTGACCGACGGGTTGCTGGACCCGGAGCGCGCCCGGGCGGGCGTGCGGCGCCTGCTCCAGACCCACGCGCGGCGGTACCTTGCAATCCTGAGCCATTTTCAGCGCCTGGTGAAACTCGAAGTCGAGCGCCGGACCGCCCGCATCGAGAGCGCGGCCCCCTTGCCCCCCGATTTGCAGGACCGCGTCCAGGCCGCACTCGGCCGCGCCTACGGACCCGGTTTGTCTTTCACCTTCGCTCGCAACCCGGCCCTCATCGGCGGCCTGCGCATCAGGGTGGGCAGCGACGTCTATGACGGGAGCATCAAGGCCCGGCTGGCGCAGGTCCAGGAGCGGTTCGATCAGGAGGCCGCTTAACTCAGATATTATGAGCAACCTACTGCAGGAAATTGAAGCCCAAATCGCCGGGGTCAAGGCCGGCACCGTCCGGCAGAACGTCGGGGTGGTGCGCGAGATTGGCGATGGTGTCGCCCGCGTCGAGGGTCTGACCGATGCCATGCTGAACGAGATGCTCGACTTCGGCAAGGGGGTGGTGGGGTTGGCGTTGAACCTGGAGGAGACCGAGGTGGGCGCCATTATCCTGGGCGACTACACGGCGATCCAGGAAGGGGACGAGGTGCGGACGACCGGCAAGCTCTTGCAGGTGCCGGTGGGCAAGGGTTTGCTGGGCCGGGTGGTCAACGCCCTGGGCCAGCCGCTCGATGGCAAGGGACCGGTCCGCAGCGAGGTGGCCTACCCGGTCGAGAAGATCGCCCCGGGCATCATCAAGCGCCAGCCGGTGAACCAGCCGGTGCAAACGGGCATTATGGCAGTGGATGCCATGATCCCGATTGGCCGCGGCCAGCGCGAGCTGATTATCGGCGACCGCTCGACCGGCAAGACGACGCTGGGGATTGACACGGTTCTGAGCCAGGCCCGCCTGAACCGCGCGGCCGAGGAGGCCAAGGACAAAGACTACCGCCCGCTTTACTGCATCTATGTTGCCGTGGGCCAGAAACAGTCCAATGTCGCGCGGGTCATCAGCGTGCTGGAGGAGGCCAACGCCATGCCCTACACCATTGTCGTCTCGGCCACCGCCGCCGAATCGGCCACCAACCAGTACCTGGCCCCCTTCGCCGGCGCCGCCATGGGCGAGTGGTTCATGGACAACGGCATGGACGCCCTGATCATTTACGACGACCTGTCCAAGCACGCCGTCGCCTATCGCCAGGTCTCGCTCATCCTCAGGCGCCCTTCGGGCCGCGAGGCCTATCCGGGCGACGTCTTTTACCTCCACAGCCGGTTGCTGGAGCGGGCCGCCCGGCTCAACGAGAAGTACGGCAACGGCTCGCTCACCGCCCTGCCGATCATCGAGACGCAGGCGGGCGACGTCTCGGCCTACATCCCCACCAATGTCATCTCGATCACCGACGGCCAAATCTTCCTGGAGACCGACCTCTTCTACCAGGGCATCCGCCCTGCCATCTCGGTGGGCATCTCGGTCTCGCGCGTGGGCTCCGCCGCCCAGGTCAAGGCCATGAAACAGGTCGCCGGCCGCACCAAGCTCGAACTGGCCCAGTTCCGCGAACTGGCCGCCTTCGCCCAGTTCGGCTCCGACCTCGATGCCAAGACCCAGTCCCAGATCGAGCGCGGCAAGCGCATCGTCGAGGTCTTCAAACAGCCCCAATACAACCCCATCCTCGTCGAGGTCCAGGTCGCCCTGCTCTGGACCGTCCAAAACGGGTTCATGGACGACGTCCCGGTGGACCGCATCAAGGACCTCCAGGCCAAACTCACCGACTACCTGACCAGCCGCAAGACGGAGCTGCTGGCGCGCATCGCCAAGGAAAGAGCCCTCAGCGACCCCCTCATCGCCGACCTCAAGGCGGCGGTGATGGAGTTTAAGCAGACCTCCTATCGGACTCATGCCTAGCACCCGCGACATACGCCGGCGAATCAAGTCGGTACGGAACACCGCCCAGATCACCAAGGCGATGCAGATGGTGGCGGCGTCCAAGATGCGCCGGGCCCAGCAGGCGGCGTTGGCGGGCCGCCCTTATGCCTTGCTGATGAACCAGGTCCTGGGCAACGTCATCAGCTGGGCGGGCGATTTCACCCACCCGCTGATGGAGGCGCGGGAGGCGAAAAAGCGGGCGGTCATCCTCATCAGCACGGACAAGGGCCTGTGCGGCGCCCTCAACAGCAACCTCATGCGCGAGGCGGCCAAGTTGGACCGGGAGACCCTCTATATCGCCGCCGGACGGAAGGGGGCCCTGTTCGTGGCCCGCGCCCGGCGCCGCCTGGTGGCCGAGTTCACTTACAAAGACGCGCCGCTCTTCGCCGAGGCCCGGGCGATCTCCAAATTCGCCCGCGACCTGTTCCTGAGCGGAGAAGCGGACCAGGTGGATGTCCTGTTCACGAATTTCGTTTCCACCCTGGTCCAGCGGCCTCAGCTCAGGCCCTTCCTGCCTGTTGCCGAGATCAAGCCTGTGACCGCCGGCCTCCGGGAGCGCCCCGCCCAGGAGAAGCTTCCCCCCCCACGGCCGAGTTCCTTTTCGAGCCGAATGTCGAGCAAGTGCTGGGCGCGCTGCTGCCCCACAGCCTCAATTTCCAGGTCTTCCAGATCCTGCTCGAGGCCAAAGCCAGCGAGCAGAGCGCCCGCATGGTCGCCATGAAGAACGCGACCGACAACGCCTACCAGATCATCAAAGACCTCACCCTGGATTACAACAGGCTGCGCCAGGACAATATCACCAAAGAATTGCTCGAGATCTCCACCGCCGCCATGGCGCTGCAGTAGCGCCCATCGCCATGAACCACGTCGAAAATCAGCAAGCATGAACAAAGGAAAAATCGTACAAGTGATTGGTCCCGTGGTCGACGTCGAGTTTCCCGGGTCGCTGCCGGCGATTTACCACGCGCTGACGGTGGAGTTCAAGGTCAACAACCAGCCGGCCAAGCTGACCCTGGAGGTCCAGCAGCACCTGGGCGACGGTTGGGTGCGCACGGTGGCGATGTCGAGCACCGAGGGCCTCAAGCGCGGCTATGAGGTGGCGGATACCGGGGGCCCGATTTCCATGCCGGTGGGCGACGGGGTCATGGGCCGGGTGTTCGACGTGACCGGCAACCCGGTGGACGAGCGCGGGCCGGTCAAGGCCGAGAAGCGCTACCCGATCCACCGCCCGCCGCCGACGCTGCTCGACCAGTCGGTTTCCCCTCAGGTCCTCACCACCGGCATCAAGGTCATCGACCTGATCTGCCCCTTCCTCAAGGGCGGCAAGGTCGGCGCCTTCGGCGGCGCCGGTGTGGGCAAGACCGTGGTCATCATGGAACTGATCAATAACATCGCCAAGCTGCACGGCGGGGTGTCGGTCTTCGCCGGGGTGGGCGAGCGCACGCGCGAGGGCAACGACCTTTACAATGAAATGTCCGAGGCCAAGGTCATCCGCCAGGACAACCTGGCCGAATCCAAGATCGCCCTGGTCTATGGCCAGATGAACGAGCCGCCCGGCGCCCGCCTGCGTGTCGCCCTCTCCGGCCTGGCCGTCACCGAGTTCTTCCGGGACGAAAAGAACCAGGACGTGCTGCTCTTCATCGATAACATCTTCCGCTTCTCCCAGGCAGGCTCGGAGGTATCGGCCTTGCTGGGCCGCACCCCCAGCGCCGTCGGCTACCAGCCCACCCTGGCCGCCGAAATGGGCGACCTCCAGGAGCGCATCACCTCCACCAAGAAAGGCTCCATCACCTCATTCCAGGCAGTCTATGTCCCGGCCGACGACCTGACCGACCCGGCGCCGGCAACGACCTTTGCGCACCTGGACGCGACGATCGTGCTGGAGCGCTCGATCGCCGAGTTGGGGATCTACCCGGCCGTGGACCCGCTGGCCTCGACCTCGCGGGCCCTGGCCCCGGAGATCGTCGGTCAGGAACACTACGAGGCGGCGCGCGGCGTCCAGCGCGTGCTCCAGCGCTACAAGGACCTCCAGGACATCATCGCCATCCTCGGCATGGACGAACTGTCCCCGGACGACAAACTCACCGTCTTCCGCGCCCGCAAGATCCAGCGATTCCTCAGCCAGCCCTTCAGCGTCGCCGAGGTCTTCACCGGCCACGCCGGCAAACAAGTCCCCGTGGCCGAGACCGTCCGCGGCTTCAAGGAAATCCTCCAAGGCAAACACGACGACGTGCCGGAGGGCAATTTCTACATGAAGGGCGCTATCGAGGAGATCGGGCAATAGACTGCAATCCAGACGATGACACTGCGACTGGAAATCGTGACGCCGGACGGAACGGCCTACTCGGAGGACGTGGAGATGGTCTCGCTGCCGGGCATCGAGGGGGAGATGGGCATTTACCCGCAGCACGTCCCGCTGCTCACCCAATTGGTTCCGGGGGAAATCATCGCCCGCAGGGGCGGGCGCGACTATTCCCTGGCCGTCGGCGAGGGGTTCGTGGAAATCACGGGCCAGCGCGTTGCCATCCTGACCGACATGGCCATCCGGGCGGAGAACATTGACGAGGCCAAGGCCGAGGAGGCCCGGCAACGCGCCGAAGCCCGCCTGGCAGAGCACCTGGACGACGAGCAGGCGGCGATGGTGAGCGCCGCCCTGGCCCACTCCCTGGCGATGCTCAAAGCCAAGCGGCGCCAGCGCCACTGAGGCTGAACCGTCCGCTTGAGTATTCGCTTGCCTTTTTGGCCTGGGGCCGGGACATTGACGGCCCGATATATGCAAGAAGCTACGCAGATGGCCAGCCTGCTCCGGATGTGGGCCTGGCTGGAAACGAATAAGAAGCAAGCTCTATGGGGCGGCACCGCCGTGGCGGCGCTGGGTCTGGTGGTCTGGTTCCTGGCGTGGCGCCACGGCGAGCAGCAAGTCAGGGCCGGCGAGGCGCTGTCCGAGGTCTTTGTCTCCCAACTCATCAGCCAGAGGGAGGCAGGGCCGCAGGTGGCGCAGCAGTATTTGAATGTGGCGGCCAGGTATCCCGGCTATCAAGGGGGCGCAGAGGCCATGCTGCTGGGGGCGGCGCATCTTTTTATGGATGGCAAGTATGACGAGGCCAGGGCGGATTTCGAGAGGTTCGTGCGCGAGCATCGCCGCGGCCCCATGGAAACGGGCGCCTTGCTGGGGATTGCCTCCTGCCTGGATGCCCAGCACAAGACCAACGAGGCGATAACCGCTTACAATAGCCTCATCAACCAGCATCCCAACGATCCCGTCACGCTGCAGGCCAAGTTCGGGATGGCCCGGCTTTACGAAGGCCAAAACCGGCTCGAGCTGGCCCGCAACATCTACGAGGACCTGGTCCGCGTCCGGGGCAGCGTAATCAGCTCCGAGGCCGGCCTCCGCCTCCAGGAACTGTTCCACCAACACCCGGAACTCGCGCCCGCTCCACCGCCGGCCGCGGTTCCCGCCTCGCCCAGCCCGGCGCTCAACGTCTTCTCCAGCAGCAACACTGTCCCCAACGCCCTCAGCAATGCCCTCCAGCGGGCCTCCACCACCAACGCTCCGGCCAACCTCCTGACCAAGCCAGTCTCCAACGCCCCGGTCAAGGTGCTGGCCATCACCCCCACCAACACCGCCCAGCCAACCGGGAAGAAGTAGCCCAGGCGCAAATCCTCACACCTGTATTTAGGATGAAACTGACGATCATCGGAACAGGTTATGTGGGTCTGGTCACCGGCGCCTGCTTCGCCGAGGTGGGCCACCAGGTGGTGTGCGTGGACAACGACCCGGAGAAGGTGAGCGTGCTCCAGGCCGGGGCCATCCCGATTTACGAGCCCGGCCTCGAGGAGTTGGTGAAACGGAACACGGCCGAGGGCCGTTTGAGTTTCACCACCAGCACCGCCGAGGGCGTCGCCAGGTCCGACGTGGTGTTCATCGCGGTTCCCACCCCGCCGATGCCGGACGGCTCGGTGGATTTGAGTTTCATCGAAAAGGTCGCCCGTGAGATCGCCGGGGCCATGACGAGCTACAAGGTCGTGGTGGACAAGAGCACCGTGCCGGTCAGCACCGGCGACAAGGTGGCCGAGACCATCAAACGCTACTGCAAGGTCCGGGTGGAGTTTGATGTGGTGAGCAACCCGGAATTTCTCCGGGAAGGGTTCGCTGTCGAGGACCTGATGCGGCCGGACCGGGTGGTGATCGGGGTGCGTTCGGAGCGGCCGGTGCCCGCGATGAAGGAGATCTACGCCCCCTTCAAGGCCCCGATTATCGTCACCGATATCAACTCCGCCGAATTGATCAAGCACGCCTCCAACTCCTTCCTGGCGCTGAAAATCTCCTATATCAACGCGATCTCGGTCCTGTGCGAGGCGACCGGGGCCAATGTGCAGGAGGTGGCCAACGGCATGGGCATGGACGAGCGCATCGGGCGGCGGTTCCTGGAGGCCTCGCTGGGGTTTGGCGGGAGCTGTTTTCCCAAGGACTTGTGCGCCTTCGTCAAGATCGCCGAGCAGGTCGGCTACGATTTCGGGCTGCTCAAAGAGGTCCAGAAAGTCAACGCCCAGCAAATGGACCGGTTCGTCAAGAAGATCGCCGACACACTCTGGGTGCTCAAGGACAAAACCCTCGGCGTCCTGGGCCTGGCGTTCAAGCAAAACACCGACGACATCCGGATGTCCCCCGCCGTCGAGCTTTGCCACCGCCTCCAAAAGGAGGGCGCCCACCTGCGCGTCCACGACCCCAAGGCCATGGACAAGGCCAGGACCCTCCTGCGCGAGGTCACCTTTGTCCCGGACATGAACCAGGTCGCCGAGGGCTGCGATGCCCTGGTCATCGCAACGGAGTGGGAACAGTTCAAGAAACTCGACCTGGAGCGCGCCCGCAAGACACTGACCCACCCGATCCTCTTTGACGGACGCAACCTCTTCGACCCCGCCGAGATGGAGCGGTTGGGCTTCATTTACAAGAGCATCGGGCGAGGCGCCTGAACCCCAAGGACTGACGTGCGCCCCTCGGCCATTGGCTATTGGCCATTGGCTATTTTCGATTTGCCGCGCCCGAGGGTCTTGGCGGCCGGCAAGCAGCTTGGTCGCAGCAGTTAAGGAATTCAACACAATGCCATCTTCTCCCCAGCCCATCCAGGTCGCCGCCGGCCTGGTCTTCCGCCGCGGCAAGCTGCTCATCACGCAGCGCCACCGGGAGGCGCACTTGGGCTGGCTGTGGGAATTCCCGGGCGGCAAACGCGAGGCGGGCGAGACCTTCGAGGCCTGCCTGGGACGCGAGTTGCGGGAGGAACTGGGCATCGAGGTCGCCGTCGGGGAGTTGGTCCAGAGCCTGACCCATGCCTACCCCGGCAAGACCGTGCACCTGCGGTTCTATCGCTGCACCCTGACGGCCCGCGAGCCGCAGCCGCTGGATTGCTCCGATTTCAGATGGATTGGCCCCGACGAACTAGCCAACTACGCCTTTCCCGCCGCCGATGCCAGGCTGATCGAGACGCTCCGCGCCGATCCCCGCCTCTGGAGGGAGGGCTGTTGACAAAGTAGTTTCCGCCACCGCCGTACCGCAGTCGTCCAACGCTTCATGCTTGGTTCATGATGTGCCAGGAGCGGGTGCGATTAAAAGTGTCGGACGTGCGACTAGGGGATTTTGTCCCGGAGGGACACCTGAAAATAGCCCGGCGCTTCAGCGCCGGGACAGCCCCTTTAGTGTTGCTTCCGTCCCGAAGGGACGGTTGAATCAGCCGCGTGTCATACATCAGCTCCTGGCTGCATTGCGTTTTCAGCACGAAGGAACGGCGCCCCCTGATCACGCCCGAGCTACGGGAACGGCTCTGGCCCTTCCTGGGCGGCATCGCCCGTCAGAACCGGATGAAAGCCATCGAGATTGGCGGCACGCCCGATCACGTCCATATCCTGCTGTCGCTTCCCGCGACCCTCTCGATGGCCCAAGCCCTCCAACTCCTTAAGGGCGCCTCCTCAAGATGGGTGCATGAGAGCTTCCCGGAGCACCGGCGCTTCCAATGGCAGGAGAAGTCTGGCGCCTTCAGCGTGAGCGTGTCGGTATTGGACAAAACTATTCGCTACATCCAAGGCCAGGAGCAGCACCATCGGCGCAGGACATTCCAGGAGGAATTTCTGGCCATGCTCAAGAAGCATCGCATCGAGTACGATGAGCGGTATTTATGGGACTGAGCTTCAGGCGTCCCTTTCGGGACGCGGGTTTTTTGGGCATCGTACCCGGCGCTGAAGCGCCGGGCTATTCTCGGGATGTCCCTCCGGGACAAAGCTCAACGTTGACCCCGCATGAACATTCACGTCAAACCGGGGCCGTGCGCCCTGAAGGGGCGCCAGAGGGCTCTGGCGCCCCTTCAGGGGCGCCGAATCTTCCGGGGGCATGGTCCCAGGGCATCGGCCTGGCGGCCTCAGCCCTGGGCTAGGTTCTGCCGGCCCAAAGGGCCGGAGCCGCGCTACACCTTCCCGTAAAACTCCTCGACGATCTGGCGGAAGTGGTTCTCGCCGACCTTGATAATGTCCATTTCGCGGCGGGCGTTGTCCTGCGAGTCGCTGGCGTGGGCGGCGTTGACCATGACGGTCTGGCCGAACTCGCGCCGGATCGAGCCAGGGGGCGCCTTGGAGGGGTCGGTGGGACCGAGGATATCGCGGATTTTGCGGACGGCCTCGACGCCTTCATAGACCAGGGCGATGCACTTCTCGGAACCTGGACGGCCCTGCTCGCCCCGGGGGCATTCGGAGGGGGCGCGGCCGGACATGAAGCGGACGATGTTCTCGAACTGGTTGTCCCCAAACGAGGGGCCAAGGAGGTCGCCCAATTGTTGTTCCTGCCGGGGCCGAGCTTGAAGCCCAGTTCTTTCTCGATGGCGGATTTGGCCTTGGCGGCAACCACGTCCTTGAGCTTGGTCCGCAGGGTCTCGCGGACGGGACCGTAGAACTCGACGGCCTCGGCCACGCTCATGCGATGGACCTTGACGGCCACGATGAACAGGCCGGAGCGGGAAAAGAAATCGATCATGTTCCCGGGCAGGCCCGTGGGGAAACGGAAGTTCTCCGGTTTGATGAGGACCAGGGTGCGCTGGGGCTTCTCGCCGGGCTGATAGGCGATGACGTTTTCCAGCACACCGCCGTCGGTGTCCGAGTAGTGCGCCCAGAGCTTGAGCTTGGATTCAGCCTCCGCCGGGGTGGGGGCGGCCAGGACCGCTGGTTCGAAGTAACGGACCTGGTCGTTTTCGTCAATCATCAGGTCGCCGTAGGTATCGCGGATAGTCTCGCCGCCCCGCCGCTCGGCGCTGATATTGCCGATGACCGAGCGGGTCTTGCGCACCGCGTCTTCCCCCCGGAACAGCAGCATCATGACGCGCCGTCTGCGGCCGCTCTTGGGGTCCGGGCTCAGGTTGCGCAGGATGTACCTGGTAGATCAACTCCTGGATGCGCCGGTCCTGCGGGTCGTTGGCCGAAATCGTCTCATCCGAGTAACGTTTGACCAGCTCGGCGCTCGGCCCGAACATCCGCGCCCCCGCCAACTCGAGGCCCGTCCGCGTAATCAGCCGGCTCAGTATCCCCCCGGTCCGCGACTTGTGCAGCGAGTAGGGGGTAATGATGACATAGGCAAGTTCCTCAGACATAGCACATCATGGCATTGTCGTGGGCTTGGCCGGTTCTGTCGTGGCCGGCTGCGGCGCAACGGGCTCCGGCGCGCTAGGGGCAGCGGCGGCCTTGCCCCCGAGGATCTTGAACATCACCGTGCCGCAGGTCGGGCACTTGCCCTTGATGGCCTTGCGCCCGTTCTTCATCGTCTCTTCGACGCCGTTCACGATTTCCTTCTTGGCCTTGCACTTGACGCAGTATCCTTCAGGCATAGAAAACATTTGCCGCGCCGGGGCTTCATGCGCCGGAGCAGTTACTGGCATTAGCTTAGGGGGCCGCTCCAATCAGCGTCAACAGCGAAAAGGCAGGCCCAGGACCTGAACCGCCCTCCCCGAGAGCAATAATCCGGCCAAAGCCAGGCCAAAAGACCGATTCTTGATCAAATCCGAGGCAAAACCAATGCCAGGACGGCGCTTGTGGACCGGATCTTGCCCTGCGCTTACGCCCAGCCTTGCAAGATCGGCACATCCTTTGTCGCAAAGTTGGTTGTCTCGATTTAGCCCTCTGTCGGCACCGGCATCAGTCTCAGCGAGGTCTTGAGGATCTTGCCCGTGGCGTTCCGGGGCAAGGCGGGCAGAAAGAGGACCTTTCGAGGGACTTTATAGTCGGCCAACCGCTTGCGCACGAACTGGAGGAGGGTCTTTTCCTCCAGGAGCGTCCCCTCCTCGGGCGCGACGAAAGCCACCGGTTGTTCGCCCCTGCGGGAATCGGCCTTGCCGATGACGGCGGCCTCTTTGACGCCCGGAAACTGGTAGAGGACCTCCTCGATCTCGCGGGGATAGACGTTGATGCCATTGACCAGGAGCATGTCCTTCTTGCGGTCGGTGATGAAATAGTAGCCCTCGGCATCGCGGTAGCCGAGGTCGCCGGTCAGGAGCCAGTCCCCGCGCATGGCCTTGGCGGTCTCCTCGGGCTGGTTCCAATAGCCGAGCATGACGTTGCCGCCCCTCACGCAGAGTTCCCCCACCTGGTAGTCCTCCAGCAACCGCCCGGCATCGTCCTGGATGCTGACCTCGACATGGGCGATGGGCAAGCCGATGGACCCCGCCTTGCGAGTGCGGTCCAAGGGGTTCTTGGTGACCACGGGGCTGGCCTCGCTCAGCCCATAGCCCTCGATGAGCGGGATTTGAAACCGGGCCTCGAAATCGTGGAGGATCTGCCTCGGCAGCGGGGCTGCCCCGCTCACGCAGACGCGCAAGGGCAAAGGACCCTGGATGGGGGCGTTGGCCATGCTCCGGTAAAATTGCGGTATGGCAGGCAGGACCGTGGCCTGCCGCTGGAGGATCTCCTGGAGGACGTTCCTGACGGGGTGGACCGACTTGACCAGGACGATCGAGCCCCCCACCACCAAAGGCAACAGCAGCCCCACCGTCAGCATGTAGCTGTGAAACAACGGCAGCAGGACCACAAAACGGTCGGCCTCCACCGTCTGCAGCACGATACGGCAGCTCTCGACGTTGTGCAGGAGGTTGCCGTGGGAGAGCATCGCCCCCTTGGGACGCCCGGTGGTGCCGGAGGTGTAAATCAGCACGGCCAGGTCCCCCGTGTGCCGGGGTTGGCTCCTGCCGCCGGGGGCGTGTCCCCGGATTGCCGCCTCCTGGGCCTGGAGCAGCCGCAATTGCGGGCGCGCGGCGGCCAGGGCCCGGAAATGGGAACCCAACTCCTCGTCGGTGATGAGCACATCGATGCCGGCATCGCCCACGATAAAGTTCACCTCGTCGGTCTTGAGAAAGTTGTTGATGGGCACGGCCACAGCGCCGGCATGGAGGATTCCCAGCAAGGCCGGGATGAACTCGGGGCAGTTCTTGAGCCAGAGCCCCACCCGATCCCCCGGCTTGACCGCGTAGTGCCGCTTCAGTTGGCCGGAGACCAAGCACGTCAGGTCCCACAACTCCGAATACGAGTATTCGCGCTCGCCCCAGCATAACGCGCTCTTCCCCGGATGCCGTTGGACAGATTCTGCAAAGGCGCCGGCTAGATTCATCCCCGGCATATTACGGATAAGACCGGCCCATCCGCAAGACCCAGCGCGGATTTGACCGCCGGGTTTCCCCTCTCCATGAACCGTCGCCAAGCCCGCAAGGTTTTGGACTGCGGCAGTCCTCTGCCGCTTTCGTGCGCGCTGGGGTTGGAAAAGCGGCAGAGGACTGGCGCAGTCCAAAACGCTTCGCGCCAGGCGGGCCTCGCCCGGTTCGATTTGCCGCCCGGTTCGGGCTGCCCCGCTTTTCCTATGGCTCTTTTAGAGCAGCACCCCTATAATTTTCTCGTGGTTGATACGCAAGAGAGGCTGGCTGCTTTTCTGCCGGTCTTGCGGGCGGCAACGTGGGTGGCGGTGGACACCGAGGCAGACAGCCTGCACGCTTACCCGGAAAAGGTATGCCTGATACAGATCAGCACCGTTTCCGGGGACCGGCTTATCGACCCTCTGGCAGGGCTGGACCTGGGGGAGTTGCTGGAGACGCTCACCGGGCACGAATTGCTCGTGCACGGGGCGGATTACGATCTGCGGTTGCTGCGCAAACACCATGACTTCGTCCCCGCCTCCATCTTCGACACCATGCTGGCGGCCCGCCTCCTGGGCCACCGCCAGTTCGGCCTGAGCTGCCTGGTCGAGAAATACCTGGGCGCCAGGCTCGAGAAAGGGCCGCAAAAGGCCAATTGGGCCTTGCGCCCGCTGACCGAACGCATGGAGCGGTATGCGCGCAATGACACCCGCTATCTCAAACCGCTGGCAGACCGGCTCAGGGCGGAATTGCAAACGATGGGGCGGCTGAACTGGCACCAGGAATCCTGCGCCCGGCTCATCGCGGATTCCACTCGCGAGCGCCCGGCAGACATGGACTCGGTCTGGCGCATCAAGGGCAGCCACCTGCTGGGCCGGCCTGCCCTGGCCATCTTGCGCGAGTCATGGCGGTGGCGGCAGACCGAGGCCCTGGCCGCCAACAAGCCGCCCTTTTTCATCCTGAGCCACCAGGCACTGGTGGACATCGCCGCCGCGGCCGCCACCGCCCGGCCCGTCGAGCCGTTCCTGCCCCGGCACCTGAGCGAGCGGCGCCGGCGCGGGTTGCTCAAGGCAGTGGCCGCCGGCCTGGGCCTTTCCCCCGAACAACACCCGAAAATCCTCCGCTCGATCAGCCGCCGCCCCAGCGAGGGGGAACGGCGCCGTTTCCTGGACCTCCAGGCCCGCCGGGATGCCCAGGCCGCCAGACTCGGCATCGACCCCACTCTCATCGCCAGCCGCGCCATGCTCTCCGACCTGGCCCACAATTGGGACAAACACCAGGACGACCTCATGGTCTGGCAGCGGAAACTGCTCGTGGCAGGCAGCGGCTGCAGCCCTGCAGCAATGTCGCGATGCGCCCCATGGACAATCGGGCGAAAAGATGGACTTTTCATGGACCAGGCGGTGCGATACACTCGGCATAACCCGAATCAGGGCGGGCAGGGCGCCGGCAGGCAGGCGCAACCGGGTGATTCGTCGAAATCGCAGCAGAGCAGACGATGAAAATGATTCAACCGAACTGCCGGGTCCAGTTCGCGGCTGAAGACATCGATTTTATCCTGTCGGTGCTTGGCCCGAAGACGGGGACGGCGGAGTGTCTGGTGAAGCTGTTGGCAGAGGAGGAGTCACGGGATGTGATTCTGGACGATGAGGCCCTCTTCCACGCGTTACTCGAGCGCCGGGGCTGTCTGCGGGTCTCGACCCGTTTTTACTTTTACATCCTGGTGCGGCACGTCTTCCGGCGCTCGGACATCCGGGAGCGGGCGGTGGCAGATTACGTGGCGGAAGTGCTCTCGGAATTTGCGCGCGCGGAGCGGGCCCGCTGCGTGGTGCCTGGCCAGGCCAACCTGCTGGCCCCTATTTCCTGTAACTGGCCCGGGCCTTGAGCCAATCGAAATCCGTGGACGGGTTTGCGGCGAAGGAGGGGATGCGGGCCTTTTGGACGGGGCGGATAGTGGACCCGACCTGCCAGCGGTGCCGTTCGAGGTGGCCGTCGGCGAAAGTAAAGTTGCCGGCGCCGTTGTGGTAGGAGGCGGGCAGGTTGCCCCAGGCCATCTGGTCCAGGACATTCACGAAGAACCCGTCGTTGATGGTGTCGGCGTGCTCGTCGAGGAAGACAAAGATGCCGGAAGGGTTTCGGATGTCGGTGTTCTTGTAGAACTGGACATAAGCGGGATTGAAGCGGTTGGTCAACTCGCCCGGGTTGCCCACCAATGAGTTCATGGACATGCTGCGGATGCGGTCCCCGTTGGGCGCCGGCACGCGGTCGGCCGGGCACTTGTAGATCCTGGCGGAGCGGCTGGCGAACGGCCCCAGCTTCGAGTCCGTCAGGAAGACCAGGTTCGTGTTGTCGTCGTCGGCCATCCAGTCCTCGACGTTATTGGCCCAGGTCTGGCGCCGGGCCAGGGTCTCGGGCACACCGTGATTGTTGACCAGGAGGTCCGCGTTGTCCTCGGCATAGAGGACCCAGGCCAGGTGGAGTTGCTTGAGGTTGTTGGCGCACGTGGCGGCCTCGGCTTTGCTCTTGGAACGGGCCAGGGCCGGCAGCAACAGCGCGGCCAGGATGCCCAGGATGGCAATGACGACCAGCAGTTCGATGAGCGTAAAGCCACCGGGCTGCGGCTTGCGCGCGGTCTTAGGGCAACAGGCCCAGGTTCCGGATTGCGGTTCGGGATTTCTCGGGTGATTCATGGAGGATTACTTGCCAGCCGCGCGCGGCGGCCGCGGCGGTGTTTTCCGGCCGGTCATCCAGGTAAAGCAGCTCACCGTCGCGCCTGCCGGATTGCCGTTCGAGCACCTCGTAGAGCCGGGCGTCGGGTTTCATCACACCGTGCTCGTAGGAGAACACATAGCCGTCAAAATTGGCGAAGAACGGGAAGGCGCTCCGGAGATGCTCGATGGCCAGGTCGTTGGTGTTCGAAAAGATGTAGGTGGGCAGACTGCGCCGGCGCAGGGCCGCCTGGAGTTGGACCATGGGCGGGATCTCCGTGAAGATGTCGCCGAAGGAACGGGCGAACTCCTCGAGACTGCCCTCGAAACCAGTGGCGCCGCGGATTTCATCGAAGACATGCCCGCGCGTCACGCGGCCCTTCTCGTATTCCACAAACAGGGGCGAGCGGACCATCAAATCCATGAGTTGCTCGGCGGACATCCTGCTGCGCGCGGCAATTCGCCGCGCGGCAATCCTGTAATCGAACTCGACGAGCACTTTGCCCAAGTCGAAAACCACGGCCTGGATCATATTCAACCGCTAGAATAAGCCGTGGACAGTGCCGAGTCCATTTTCAAATTTCAGATTTCAAATCTGAGGTCTCAAGTCTGAAATCTGAAATCTCACCGCCCCCGCCCCAGGGCAGTGGCCAGGAACCGGCCGGTGTGGGAGCGTTTATTGCGGGCGATCTGCTCGGGCGTGCCTTGGGCCACGATGCGCCCGCCGCCCTCGCCCCCCTCCGGCCCCAGGTCAATCACCCAGTCAGCCTCGGCGATGACGTCGACGTTGTGCTCGATGACGATGACGCAATGGCCGGCATCGACCAGGCGCTGGAGCACGTCCACCAGGCGCTGGACGTCTGCGATGTGGAGGCCGATGGTGGGCTCTTCGAGGATGAAGAGGTTGGGTTTGAGAAGGCGGCCCGACTCCTCGGGCCCTCTCAAGCCCGCGAGCAGGTGCGTCACGAGCTTGACCCGCTGTGCCTCGCCCCCGCTCAAGGTGGGGCTGGTCTGGCCCAGCTTGAGGTAGCCCAGGCCGGTGTCGCACAGCGCCTGCAAGGCGCGCCGCAGCCTGGGAATGCTGCTGAAGAACTGCATCGCCTCTTCCACCGGCATCTCGAGCACCTGCGCGATGTTCCGGCCATGATACTCGATGTCGAGCGTCTCCCGGTCGAACCGCGTGCCGCCGCACACCTCGCAGCGCACGAACGCCGGCGGCAGAAAACTCATCTCCAGCTTGATCGTCCCGGCCCCCTCGCACTCCGGGCAGCGGCCCTGCGCGCTGTTGAACGAGAACCGGCTCGGAGAATACCCGCGCAATCGCGCCTCGGGCACCTGCGCGAACAACTGGCGGATGATGTCGAAGAAACCGACGTAAGTTGCCGGGACCGAGCGCGGGGTGCGCCCAATCGGGGCCTGGTCCACTTCATAGACCGCCTGGATGGATTCGTAGCCGGCCAGGGGCAGAAGCGAGGCGTGAGGGCGGTTGCGCCAGGCTGGGTGCGCGTGCCTCGAGGCCTTGAGCGCCTCGGTCAGCGCCGGGAGCAGGCATTCGCGTATCAGCGTGCTCTTGCCCGAGCCGCTCACGCCCGTCACCAGGACCAAACGTCCGAGCGGAAAACGGACCGTGAGGCCCTTGAGGTTGTTCCGGCACGCACCCGCGAGGGTGAGCCAGCCTGGCGAGGGGGGAGTGGGCAATGACGAATGACGAATGACGAATGACGAATGACTCCTGTTTGCCCCGGACGGCGGACTCTGGGATTTGACATCCGGACTCTGGGCTGTGGACTGTGGACCGTGGACCGTGGACTGTGGACTGTGGACTGTGGACTGTGGACTGACCGTCCGCCTATAGCCGCGTGTGGGAAAGGTCCTCCGGGCTCGGAGGCACTGGCCGGTAATGGAGTCCGGGTGGCCCAGCAGTTGCTGCAGGGTGCCGGCGGCGACAACCTGGCCGCCGTGGCTGCCGGCCCCGACCAGATCGATGATGTAGTCCGCCCGCCGCATCGTCTCTTCATCGTGCTCCACGACCAGGACGGAGTTGCCACGCGACTTGAGTTTCTGGAGCGCCGCCAGCAATTGCTCGTTGTCGCGGGGGTGCAGGCCGATCGTCGGTTCGTCCAGGATATAGAGCACGCCGCTCAGGTTGGAGCCGAGTTGGGCGGCCAACCGGATGCGCTGGCCTTCACCGCCGGAAAGGGTGGGAACGCCGCGGCCCAGTTGCAAGTAGCCCAGGCCGACCTCGCACAGGAATTTGAGCCGCTCGCGAATTTCCGGGAGGATGTCCCGGGCAATGAGGCCGGCGCGGCCTTTGAGTCTCACGCCGCTGAAGAGCCTGGCCGCCGCCTCGACGGACAATTGTGAGAGGTCCTCGATCGTGGCAGACTGCCTGCGGACCGCCCGCCCCCGGCCCTGCTCCAGGTCCAGCCTGACGGCCCGCGCCACCGGGTTCAACCGCGCCCCGCGGCATTCCGGGCAAGTCTCCCGGTTGCCCTCCTGCCATTCGTACCAGGACTCTTCGATGGCATCGGCGCGCGCGCCCCGGTCCACGTCCGGCAGGTAGAACAGCTCGCCAAACCCGCGGCAGCGCGGGCACCAACCCTGGGGCGAGTTGTAGCTGAAGTTCTTCGGGTCGAGCGGCTCGAACGAGCGGCCGCAATGGGGACAGGCGCGTTCGGTTGAGTGCACGGAGACCCGGCCGGCGCTGTCGCAGGCCAGGAGCGTCCCCTTGCCCAGCTCCAGCGTCTCATCGACCAATTGCTGGGGTGTCTTGGGGCCGCCTCTGAGCGGGCCTCGTTGTGCGCGAAGCGCTTTGGACTGGCGGCTTTGGCCCCGGTTCATGGAAAGCCCCCACGCTCCTGGAAGCGCGCTTTGGGACCGTGAACCGGGGGGTGTGGCCCGACGCGAAGCGTTTTGGACTGCGGCAGTCCTCTGCCGCTTTTCGAACCCTGGGGACGCGAAAGCGGCAGAGGACTGCCGCACTCCAAAACCTTGCGGCTCGTCGTCCGGTTCGGGGAAAGGACGCCGACGACGATCTCCACGTTGTGTTCGCGGAATCGATCCAGCCGAAGCCGCTCGCTGGTGGGATAGAGCCGGCCGTCCGCCCGGACCTGGCCATAGCCGTGCTTGGCGGCCCATTCGGCCACGTCGGTGTGAAAGCCTTTG
Source organism: uncultured bacterium (assembly GCA_963749495.1). Lineage (GTDB taxonomy): Bacteria > Verrucomicrobiota > Verrucomicrobiia > Limisphaerales > UBA8199 > CAVQND01. Next base: position 76,521 of record CAVVMW010000024.1, on the reverse strand, counting down.
CGGTTCTTGACCACCGGCGCCAGGAGCACCAACTGGCCCCGGCGGCGCGCCTCAGCCTGGAGGCGGCGGCCCAACTCGTCGCGGGTCTGGGCCTCGACCGCCACCTGGCAATCGGGACAGTATTGTGTCCCCAACCGGGCAAAGAGCAGGCGCACGAAATGAAAGACCTCGGTGACGGTGGCCACGGTGCTCTTGCCGCCCCCGCGGCTGGTCCGCTGCTCGATGCTCACCGTGGGCGGAATGCCCGTGATCACGTCCACGTCCGGGCGGGAGAGTTGCTCGACGAACTGGCGGGCATAGACGTTCATCGAATCCAGGAACCGGCGCTGGCCCTCGGCAAAGAGCAGGTCAAACGCCAGCGTGCTCTTGCCCGAACCGCTCACACCGGTCACCACCACCAATCGGCCGCGCGGCACCTCCAGCGAGATGTTCTTCAGGTTGTGCTCGCGCGCCCCGTGAATGGCAATGGCTGCGCTGCTCAACGCAACTGAATCAGGTTCGGAAATCGCGGGCACAGCTTTGAGGCCCGGAGCGGGGCGCCCGCCGCCCGGCCGAGAAAACTCATCTGCCCGTCCTGGGCACAGAGCCACACTTCGCTGGCGCCCGCATCGAAGTAGAGGGCGGTTTTCTCCCGGATTTCGCCCTCGGTGTTGCTCGGGGAAATGACCTCGACGCAGATTTCCGGCGCGCGCGGAAAGCAAACGCCCCCGGCCAGCTCCCTCAGGCACGCAGGCGACGCCCAGGCCACATCAGTTATTTTCACGCCGTCAGCGGTGGAGACCGGACACTCGGTTAAGACACGGCCCTTTGGCAGGAGAGTCCTCAGCAAGTACGCGATCTCGGCCTGAAAACTTCCGTGAGTTGCAGCAGCGGGAGGGCTCATGATTATATGGCCGTGGCGATCGGTTTCGATGCGGCCCTCGAACCTGGCCAGTTCCGGGTCCTCTAACAATTCAGCCCAGCGGCTCAGGTTAAAGGCCCGCTGAGTCTCCTGGGGCTGCAGTTCAAGCGACAGCATTGCCATCACCGCACTCTATCCGCCTTGGCTCGCCGCGTCAATCCGGGTTCCGGAACGCGGGCGCATCCCGGCACTGCCCCCATTTGGCGGGGCACAGCAGTTTGTAGCGCAGGTTTCCAAACCTGCTGTATCGCCGACTTCCAGTCGGCAGGGCGCCTGAAATCGCGGCGCCTGCGGGTTAGGAAACCCGCGATACAGCAGACTTGGAAGTCTGCGCTACGGGGGCAGTGTCGGGATGCGCTCCCAGCACCTCCCTCAGCGCCCGGCCGGTGTGGCTGTCCACGCAGGCGGCCACGTCCTCCGGGGTGCCCACAGCAACGACGCGTCCGCCCAGGTCGCCCGCCTCGGGACCGAGATCGATAAGCCAGTCGGCGCACTTGATGACGTCCAGGTTGTGCTCGATGACGACTACCGAATGGCCGGCGTCCACCAGGCGCCCGAACACCCGCAGGAGCAGGCGCACGTCCTCGAAGTGCAGGCCGGTGGTCGGCTCATCGAAAAGGAAGATGTTGAGCTTGGCGAGGCCGGCGGGCGACTCGGGCCCCGCCTCCACTTCGGCCAGATGCCTGACCAGTTTGAGGCGCTGGCTCTCGCCACCCGACAGAGTATTGATGGGCTGGCCGAGCTTGACGTAGCCCAAGCCGACCTCCTCGAGCAACTCCAGGCCCCGAACCGCGCGCCGCGCAGGACGCGATTCGGCAAAGCCCGACAGGAATTGGACCGCCTCCTCGACCGTGGATTCGAGCAGATCGGCGATGGACAATGACGAATGACGAATGACGAATGACGAATGATGAAGGCGGAGCGCAGGCGGTGGACTGTGGACTGTGGACTGTGGACTGTGGACTGTGGACTGTGGACTGCGGACTGTGGACTGTGGACTGCGGACTGTGGACTGTGGACTCTGGACTGTGGACTGTGGACTAATCCTCACCTCGAGAATATGGGGCCGGTAGCGGCGGCCACCGCACTCCGGGCAACGGATAAAGACGTCGCTCAGGAACTGCATCTCGATCTTCTCGAACCCGGCCCCGCGGCAGCGCTGGCACTGGCCCTGGCTGGAGTTGAAGCTGAACGCGCTGGCGTTGAGCCCGCGCTGCCGGGCGGCATCGGATTGGGCGAAGACCTCGCGGATGTCATCGAATGCGCCGATATACACGGCGGGATTCGAGCGGGGCGTCTTGCCGAGGATGGACTGGTCCACCAGGACCACGCCCCCGAGCGGCTCGGCCCCTTCGAGCAGCGCCTCCGGTGGCGCGCCGGGCGCCGAGTCCCCGTTCTCCTCTCCGCCGTTGGGCTCTTGGGCAAAACGCTCGGAGGCCTTGACGGCCGCGCGCAGGCAGGAGGCCTGCACCGGAGAGTTGAGCGTCCGGGCCTGGGTCTTGAGCCTGGCAGCCAGGGCCGGCAGCAGGACCTCGCGCACCAGGGTGGTCTTGCCCGAACCGCTCACGCCGGTCACGCACACAAACCGGTTCAAGGGGATTTCCACGGCCAGGTCCTTGAGGTTGTGACGGGTGGCGTGGGAGAGCCTTAGGACGTTGCACCGGGCCGGCTCGGCGCCGAACGGACGGGAGGCCTCTCTGAACACCAGCGCCACGGAAGACGCCGCCGGAGTGCGCCCGTCCCCGGGCGCAGCAGGCCCCGGCCGGGCCAGCGCGCTGGAGTCCCTTGCCGCTGAGCCGCCCGGGGACCTCGCTGCCCCCGAGGACGGGCGCGCGCCGGTCCGGGCACCCGGGGCGCGCAGGCAGGCGACCTGCGCCAGGGCCGTCCGCACGGGCCGGCGCGCCGGGACCTCGATCGTGCGCCGTCCGCTCAGGGTACTGGCCCGTGAGCGAGGCGGGTGAGTTCAGGATTTCCCGGAAGCTTCCCTGGAAGACCACTTGTCCGCCCGTGGCGCCGTGGCCGGGGCCGAGGTCGACGATCTGGTCAGCGGCGCGCATGACGCTGGCTTCGTGTTCGACGACGACGACGGTGTTTCCGGAGTCGCGCAACTGCTCGACGATGCGGACCAGGCGTTCGGTGTCGCGCGGGTGCAGCCCCACGCTGGGCTCGTCCAATACGAAGAGGGTGTTCACCAACCGGGTGCCCAGGCAGGTGGTGAGGTTCACCCGCTCGGTCTCGCCCCCGGAGAGCGAGCGCGTAGGGCGATCCAACGTGAGATAGCCCAAGCCAACCTGGTCCAGGTATCCGAGGCGCGAGCGCACCTCGCCCAGAATGAGGCCCAGCGGGTCAGCCGGCCGCACGCGGTGCTGAGCGCCGATCTGCTCGATGAATCGCAGGGCATCGCGGATGGGCAGTTGATAAAAGTCCGCCAGGCTCAGCGAGGGGGCGGACGGAGTGCGCCCGTCCTCCGTGCCGGGCGGCGCGCCAACCCGGTAGAGCAGCGCCTCGGGTTGAAAGCGTTTGCCCTGGCAATCCGGGCAGGGCGTATAGGCCCGGTATCGGGAGAGCAACACGCGCACGTGCATCTTGTAGGCCTTGGATTCCAGCCAGCGGAAGTAACCTTTGACTCCATACCAGCACCGGGGCCAATGGTGGGCCTCGTCCTTGCCGTAGCCCGGCTCACCTTCGATGACGAAGTCCTGCCATTTCCTGGGCAGGCGCTCGAAGGGGACATCGGTCGGGATGTTGAATTGCCGGCAGGCGCGCAGGAGGTCGGCCTGGCTTTCGGCGCCGGTGCCGGTCTGCCAGGGCCTGACGACGCACTGGGAGAGCGTCCTGGAACGGTCCGGCATGACCAGGTTGTAATCGATGCTGATGATGCGCCCGAAGCCGCGGCAGGCGGGGCAGGCGCCCACCGGGTGGTTGAAGCTGAACAAGGCAGGGGTCGGCTCGCGATAGTCCAGGTCGCAGGCGGCGCAGTGCAGGCGGTTGGAAAACCGGCGCGCGCGGCCGGGGGCGGCGCTGGCCGGGTCGAGTTCGCAAAGAGCCAGCTTGCCCTTGCCGAAGTGGTAGGCCTGCTCGCAGGCCTCGACGAACCGGGCGCGGTTGGACTCGGTGGGGCGCAACCGGTCCTGAATGACCGTGAGCGAGGCGGGGCGCGCCGCCGGCCCGGAGGGGCTCGATGCGAGGGCATCCAGCCGGACGACCTGCCCATCGAGCAGCAGGCGCTGGTAGCCCTGCCTGGCCACCAGCGCCAGGCACTCTTCCACCGAGAGCTTCTCGGTCAGCGGAACCGTGAACGTGATGAGCTGCTCGGGCGGCTCGACGGGGGACGCGGGGCGATGGGCGAGGGCTCGATTCGCGGGCTCGGGTGAAGCCGGGCGCAGTTGGAGGGCCTCCCAAATCCGGCGCGGGGACTCTTTGCGGACCGGCTGCCCGCACTGCCGGCAATGGAGCTGGGCAATGTGGGGCCAAAGCATCTTCATGTAATCGCAAACCTCGGTCATCGTTCCTACCGTCGAGCGCGTGGTCTTGACCGCGTTGCGTTGCTCGATGGCGATGGCGGGCGGGATCCCCTCGATGCTATCCACCTGCGGCTTGTCCATCCGGTCGAAAAACTGCCGGGCATACGGGGAGAATGTCTCGATATAGCGCCGCTGCCCCTCGGCAAAGAGCGTGTCGAACGCCAGCGAGCTCTTGCCCGAACCGCTCAGGCCCGTGATGACCACAAGCCGGTTGAGCGGCAGGTCCAGGTCGAAATTCTTCAAGTTGTTGTGGCGCACGCCTCGCAGGCGAATCGCAGGCGGCACGGACGACTTCAACATGGCAGCCGCAAGGTAGAGTCCGCCGCCCCCGGGTGCAAGGGCGCGCCTCGGGCCACGCTCTTTTGTCCCTTTTTTCGCTTCCGCTCACAGGCTGGGCCGGTGTATTCTCGAGGCCGGAACGCACTCATCGTTTCTCAACAACCAAGACGACAGCGAAAAAGATTAGGAAGGATTTGGAATGAAAAATACCAATCGAATCATAGTGCTGGTGGCCGGATGTGTCGTGGTGTCAGGCGCGAGCGCGGCGTCGGCGCAGGATTGGCCGCAATGGCGCGGGGCCAATCGCGATGCCAAGGCCGCCGGTTTCAACTGTCCCAAGACCTGGCCCAAGGAACTGACGCAAAAGTGGAAGATCACCGTCGGTTTGGGCGATGCCACGCCCGCGGTGGTGGGCGACAAGGTGTTTGTCTTCGCGCGCCAGGAGGGCAACGAGGTCACTTCGTGCCTCAACGCCGCCGACGGCAAGGAGGTCTGGTCGGACAAGAACGCCGTGGCCGGCATCAGCGGGCCGGACTTGTCGGTACACAGCGGGCCGCGAAGTTCGCCCGCCGTGGCCGAGGGCAAGGTCGTCACGCTGGGGGTCTCCGGCACCGTTTCGTGCCTGGACGCGGCCAGCGGGGCGGTGAAGTGGCGGAAGAACGATTTTCCGGGATGGCCTCGATTTCACACGGCGACCTCGCCGCTTATAGTGGACGGCCTGTGCATCGTGCAGGTCGGCAAAGAGAGTGAAGGCGCGGTGGTGGCCTATGACCTTGCCAGCGGTGACGTGAAATGGAAGTGGACCGATGAAGGCCCCGGCTATGCGTCGCCGGTGGTGATGACGGTCGCCGGCACGCGGATGATCGTTACCCTGACAGCCAAGAGCGTGGTGGGCCTGGGGCTGGCGGACGGCAAGCTGTTGTGGCAGGCGTCTTTTGCGCCGATAGGGATGAATTACAATGCCGCCACCCCGATTGTGGACGGGCAAACGGTGATCTACTGCGGCTCCGGCCGTGGCGCCAAGGCCGTGAAGATCGAAAAGCAAGGGGATTCCTTTGTCAGCAAGGAACTCTGGAGCAACCCGGACAACGCGGTCCAGTTCGACTCCCCGGTGCTCAAGAACGGCCTGGTCTTCGGCCTGTCCCAACGGGGCAACTTCTTTTGCATCGACGCCAAGACTGGCAAGACGGCCTGGGCGGAGTCCAACGGCGGGCGCGGCCAGTTTGGCTCGGTCGTGGACGCCGGAGACGTCCTGCTCGGGCTGACCTCTAAGTCCACGCTGGTGGCCTTCGAGCCCACCGACAAGGAGTACAAGGAAGTCGCCAGCATCAAGGTGGCCGAGAAAGAGAAACAGACCTACGCTTACCCGGTGCCCGGCAGGCAATCGCCTTTTCATCAGGGACCAGGACTCGCTGACGCTTTACACAATTGACTAAGCGCGAGGGACAAAAGGGATCTACTGCGCGGTCGTCACGTTGCCCTACAGGGCGTGGCGGCCAACCATGCTCCATCTCCCCCGCCCGCTTGCCCCGATCCAATCGGGGATGGGCACAGGGTGAGAGAGCGCGTCCGAACTCGCGAAGCGTTTTGGACTGCGGTCCCGATGGATCGGGACCGCTTTTCGGACCCTGGGGACGCGACAGCGCCAGAGGACTGGCGCAGTCCAAAACCTTGCGGACTTCCCGGCGTTGCGCTCCAATTGCCCGGCTTGCCCAGGGCCGGCAAAGGTGAGGTGCGCCCCCTACGAGTTCCACCCTTTGCGCAGGGCGTAGTAGGCCTCGTTCCAATTCAGTTCCTGCTTGAACCGGCGCAGTTGGGTCTCCTTGTTGATGACCGCCAGTTCGACCCCGGCCATGGCGGCGAAGTCCTCCATCATCTCGATGGTCACGGCGTGGCTGAAGGCGGTGTGGTGCGCGCCGCCGGCGTAGATCCAGGCCGTGGCCGCCACAGGCAGGTTGGGCTTGGGCACCCAGATGGCGCGGGCCACGGGCAGCCGGGGCAGCGGCCTGTCCGGCGCGACCACGTCCACCTCGTTGGCCAGGAGGCGGAACCGGTTGCCGAGGTTGATGATCGAGGCGTTGAGGGCTGGCCCTTGAGCGGCCTCGAAGACCAGGCGCGCGGGGTCGGCCTTGCCGCCGATGCCCAGGGGATGGACTTCGAGGGCGGGCTTGCCGGCGGCGATGCTCGGGCAGATTTCGAGCATGTGGGCGCCCAGCACCTTCATCCCTTTGGGGTCCAGATGATAGGTGTAGTCTTCCATGAAGGAAGTGCCCCCCTTCAACCCGCAGGCCATGACCTTGAGGGCGCGCACCAGGGCGCAGGTCTTCCAGTCGCCTTCGGCGCCAAAGCCGTAGCCTTCGGCCATGAGCCGCTGCACAGCCAGGCCCGGCAGTTGCCCCAGGTTGTGCAGGTCCTCGAACGTGGTGGTGAAGCCCTTGAACCCGCCTGCGGCCAGGAAGGCGCGCAGGCCGGCTTCGATCCGCGCGCCCTCCCGCAACGAGCGCGCCACTTCGCCGTTTTTGACCAGGCCAGGCTGCAAAACGTAATTGGCCTGGTACTCCTCGACCAGGCGGTCCACATCGGACTGCTTTGCCTGCTGGACGCATTGGGCCAGGTCGCCCACGCCGTAGCCGTTGACCGAGTAGCCGAACTGGAGCTGGGCGGAGACCTTGTCGCCTTCGGTCACGGCCACCTCGCGCATGTTGTCGCCGAACCTGCAGAATTTGGCCTCCTGCCAATCGTGCCAGGCCGCCGCCGCGCGGCTCCAGGCGCCCAGTTGGGCCTGGACCGCAGGGTCCTGCCAGTAACCGGCCACCACCTTCCGTTCCAGCCGCATGCGGCTCATGATGAACCCGTGCTCGCGGTCACCGTGGGCCGCCTGGTTCAGGTTCATGAAATCCATATCGATCGAGGCCCAGGGGATGTCGCGGTTGTGCTGGGTGTGAAGGTGCGCCAGCGGTTTGCGGAGCAGTTTCAGGCCGTTGATCCACATCTTCGATGGCGAGAAGGTGTGGCACCAGGTAATCAGGCCGATGCAGTTGGGCTGGCGGCTTGCCTCCTGGCACAGAGCGGTGGCCTCGGCGGGGGTCTTGACGACGGGTTTGAAGGCCACCTTTACCGGGATGGCGGGCGAGGCCCCGAGGGCCTGCGCTATTTCCCGCGAGTTGGCCGCCACCTGTTTGAGCGTCTCCGGCCCGTACAAATGCTGGCTCCCCGTCACAAACCAGACCTCCAGTTCTTTTAGATTAAGGTTCATCGTCGTCATCGGCCAGATTATGGCAGCAAAGGCTCCCCTGTGCCAGTCTGGAAATCCCGATCATGTAATCTGTCAGTGGAGGCGGACCCCTCACCCCGGCCCTCTCCCCTCGGAGGGGAGAGGGAGAATTCTCGGCAGCGGCTTGAGCAAGCGGACGCGCCTGGAATTCCCAGAGACTGCCGACGCTTCTCCCTCTCCCCTTCGGAAGGGGAGAGGGCCGGGGTGAGGGGTGTGGCCGTGGCGCTGCTCCCACCTTCACTGAGGCCCTGCCCGATTACTCCTCATCCTTGGGCGGCGGGTGCTTCTCGATGTAGGCCCGCCAGAAGTCGGACTGGACATAGAGTTCGAAGAAGGTCCGGGGGCGCATCTGGTAGTAGCCGATCATGGTGTGGGTCTTGGCCCCGTCCAGGCGGGCGTCGAAGCTGCTGGAGACGACCATGACGGGGGCGTAGGGGTCCGGGGGCACCGCCTCGGACCAGAGGACGTGGCTGAAGTCGCGGAGGTACCAGGGCAATGGCCAATAATCTCCTTTGGGCGCAATGACTTTGACTGGCACTTCCAGGCCGAGCGGGTGTGTCTGGGCCAGGGCCCTGACGTTCTGGACCAGGAGCAGGAAATTGGGGAGCGTTTGGGCAAAGACGTAGGGATTCCGGGGGTCGGACGCGAAGGGGAAGCTCGAGCGCCGGGCCTGCCAGCCGAGGTGTGCGGCGCCGGCGACCAGAGCCAGTGTGACCGCCCTTTTCAGGGTGCGCCGTCTCAGGCTGCGGAGCAGCACCACGGCGCCGACGCCCGCCAGGAGGATCATGCCGTGCCAGAAGCCCAGGAGGCACCAGGGCGTCTTGTAGGAGATCAGGCTATAGACCACGGTGAGCGCCAGGGTGTAGAGGGCCAAAAACCGGATAAAGCCGGCATTGGCGCGGCCCAGTTGCTTGCGCTTGAACCCGGAGGCGGCCCCGATCACCGCCAACGCCAGGATCAGCGCCTCGCTCCACACCGGCCCCTTGGCGGCCTGGAACCACAGGAGCCGGTGGAAATAGAATGTCCACGGATAAATGTGCTCGGACTTGCCGCCGGCGCGTCCCAGCCAAGCGCCATAGCTCCGCAGTGAGTCGAGCGGACCTGCGGCATTGGTGAAAAATGACGAGAAGAGGACCACAGCGACTACGAGCCAAGCGGCGAGTGCGGCGGTCAGGTGGAGGGGATTCAGTGCCGGGGCTTTGACCGGCAGGCCGCTGGCATCGAGCCATCGGTTCCAGGCCCGGTTCAGGGCCAGGGCGAATGCCGCGGCGGCCAGGACAAGGACGAAGGTCTCTTTGGTCGAGTGCATGAGGCCCAGGGCAGTCCCGGCCAGGACGGCCCACCCCAATTTGCGCGAGCGCCAATAGCGCCAGCCCGCCGCCAGGGCCAGAAAACTGAAAAAGACCAGCGGCATCTCGTGAATGAAATAGCGGCTGTAGAAAACCATGGCTGGCGAGAGCGCAGTGAAGAACCCGGCCCAGATGACGGGCCGGCGCCCGACGCCGTCAGCCACCAGCGGCAGGAGCAGAATCAGCCCCAGGCCGAAAAGCAGGTCGATCAGCCGGAGGCGCGCCTCGGAGAAATGGGCGATGTCAGGCGCGCCGGTGAGCCCCGCCAGGGCGTAGGTCGAGTAAAAGAGCGATGGGCCGTGGTGCTCGTCGGGGTCGTATTTGAAGGGGCCATACACCTGCGCGAGCCGTGTGTCCCAGAGTTGGCCGAACTTGATGCCGTTGACGGCCTCGTCGTTGTGGAGGGGGCGCTCGCCGAGCCTGGGGGCGCGCAGGACCGCCGCTGCGACCAGAGCGGTTAGCAGACCGAGCAGGACCCAACGGGGCATGGTGTCTAAAGGCTAAAGGCTAAAGGCTACGTGGGGGTCTCAGTGGTATTGCAATCGTACATGCGCCGCGCGCAGCGCTTTGGACTGCGGCAGTCCTCTGCCGCTTTTCCGGACCCGTGGGGAGGGGGAAGCGAAAGCGGCAGAGGACTGCCGCAGTCCAAAACCTTGCGGGCTTCGCAGGTTCATCGAGAGTCTTCATCGCCCGCCGGCAGATGATTGCGCCGTTTTCGATGCCGCGGCCGAGAGGGTCGGTTTCTCGCCATTCACGGCCACGGCGGGAGCGCGGCCGTAGATCTCGATCTCGGTGTATTCGTTCAGGGCGCTCTCGGTGCTGCCCTTGGAGTAGAAGCGGAAGCAGCGGGCCTTGATGCCCTTGGCGTCGATGGGCTTGCCGCGGAGGGTCTCGAAGTACTCGCGGTCGCTGCCCACGCCCTGGCCGGAGGTGTTGTCGATGTCATTGTTGAAGATGGTGCGGACGTTCTGGGTGAACCCCGGATCATCGGCTGCCTGCACAATGACATCGTGATAGATCTTGGGGGTATTATGGGCGTGCCAGATGACGATGGCGAAGACCTCGTTGGGGCTGCCGAGGTCCAACTGCACCCATTGCGTGCCTTTGCGGATGAAGATGATGCTGTCATCCGAGGGGTCCTTGTTGCCGTCAATGATCTTGGCCAGCATTTCGGCCGTGGCGTTCTTGTCACTGCAGGTCAGCTTGGCGTTGAGGGCCAGATTCTTCAGGTCGGCGGGCACAAAGATCGTCGGGGCCGGCTTGTCGAGGTCGGGGTAGGGCTCGATATCGGGGCCGGCTGGGATGTCCTTGGGGGTTCCCTTGAACGCAGGTTTGGGGAGGTCGAGCTTGAGCGGCACCAGGGCGCCGGCAGCGGCAGCCGCCGGCTTGGCCTGGCCAGGGCTCGACGAATCGGCAGCCGCCACAGACTGTGGCCCGAGCGCCAGCGCGCCGACGGCCAGGCAAACGGGCAACGACAGCCATACGCATCGTTCAGACAGCCTTTGAGTCATCTTCATCATGTTCTTTGGGCTACTTGGATGCCGCGGCGGAGAGGGTGGGTTGCTGGCCATGAACGGCCACGGCGGGGGAGCGGCCGTAGATCTCGATCTCGGTGTATTCGTTCATGACGCTCTCGGTGCTGCCCTTGGAGTAAAAGCGGAAGTAGCGGGCCTTGACGCCCTTGGCGTTGATGAGCTTGCCCTCGTTGGTCTCGAAGTACTCGCGGTCGCTGCCCACGCCCTGGCCGGAGGTGTTGTTGATGTCATTGTTGAAGACCGTGCGAACGTTCTGGATGAAATCGGGGTCGTCGGCTGCCTGGACGATGACGTCGTGATAGACCTTGGCGGTGTTGTGGGCGTGCCAGATGACGATGGCGAAGACCTCGTTGACGCTGCCCAGGTCCACCTGCACCCATTGCGTGCCTTTGCGCAGGAAGATGATGCTGTCATCCGAGGCGTCTTTGTTGCCGTTGACGATCTTGGCCAGCATGTCGGCGGAGGCATTCTTGTCGCTGCAGGTCACCTTGGTGTTGAGGGCCACATTCTTCAACTCCGGGGGCACCAACATGGGCGGACGCGGCTTGTCCGAGATCGGCTCGACATTGGGGCCGACATTGAGGTCCTTGGGCGTTCCTTTGAACGCAGCGGCGGGGATGTTGAGCATCAGGGGCACCAGGTTGCCGGGAGCGGCAGCCGCCGGCTTGACCTGGCCGGGGCTCGAGGAATCGGCAGCCGCCGCGGGCCGGGACCCCAGCGCCAGCACCCCAGCGGCCAGACCAACCACCAAGGACAGCGATAAGCTCCGTTGCGACAAACTTTGAGATACTTTCATCATATTCTTTCTTTTGTCCAGTCTAGCCGAATCCAATCCCGGCCACAAGCCTCAACCGATGAGATTCCATGTTGCGCGGGCGCAGAATGGCGCTATTTCCCGTGGATGGACGAGAGCAATTCACCCAAGAGGATGTCCTTTTTCGAGCGGCTGGGGCTGGCCGTGCCGCCTGGTGTTCAACGCGGACCTGGCGGGTCAGGCGGGGGCGGCGCTGGACGCGTCTGGGCATTTCACCGCGTAGCGGTGTTTGATGGTAGCCGTGGACTTCAGTCCACGGACGCCGGCCCTGGGATCATCAGCGTCGCGTAGCGACGCTCGAACGGGCGGTTCGATCCGCCGATCCGAGGCTCTCAGGCGTCGCTACGCGGCGCATGATTCTTCCGCTGCGCCAAACCGTGGACCGAGGTCCACGGCTACCTTCACAGCGTCGCTACGCGACGCAGCTCGAGCGGATCACCGCCGCCGCTGTCGGAGCCCGGTTCAGAGACGCGGAGGCACTCTCTGCGTCTCCGCTTCCCGGGCGGCGCGGAGGATGGCGCGGCTTGTGGCCAGGGCCCAGAGCCAGCCGATGGCGAAGAGGGCGATACCCAGCACCGCCCAACGCACCTCCACCCACATGCTCAGCAGCACCTCGGCCGGGTCGGCCTCGGGGCTGCGGATGTGGGCGGCATTTTGGGAGTACCAGAGGAGAAAGCGCAGGCCGAAGCACACCGTCAGGGCCATGCCGCCTAGCGCCAGGGCGGCCTGGGGGTAGCCGGAGGGCCGCCCGGCCAGGAGCGAGCCGAACCCGGGCAGGGCCACGTTGGTGGTCAGGCAACCCCAGGCGGTCTGGCGGCTAAGGGGTTGGCGCGCGCCGAGTGCCAAAGAGATTTTCATAGGCGTGCAACAGGGCGCCCAGGGCGAAGGGCAGGTTGACCAGAAAGACCAGCCTCGAGGCGAGTTGGAGCATTGGCGTGATGCGGGCGGTTTGCCCGGCCTGGTTGAGCAGTTCGCTCAGACGGCCGAAGTCCGGAGGCGCGCCCGGGGGAAAGGCGCCGTGCAGCATCGGCAGCATGGCCACGGCCACTTTGCCCTGGATGAACACGCCCATGGCCAGCGTCGGCAGAAGGGCGATCAGGAACAGGGCGAAGACCTCGAACCAGGCGCGCGTGACCACCCGCCGGCTGGTCTCCATGGCCGACCAGAATTCCAGGCGCTTGTCGATGACCAGCGGCACACTGAAGAGCCAGGCCACGAACAGGTAGATGCCAGGCACGATCAGGAAGCAAAGGCCCGCCAGAAAGGTCAACAGGTGGCTGATAAAGCCCACCAGCAGCAATTGCCCAAAAGCCACCCTGAAGCCCGCAAAAACGTCCGTGACGGCCGCCGGTTCGCCCCGAATCCGGTTGAGAAAAACCATCGAGAGGCCGCCGTATAACACCCCCTGCAGCAGCATATAGAACAGCCCCGTTGACCAGCGATACTGGCAGAGCGTCTCGATAGACCAGACCAGGAACGTGGCGCCCAGGAGCAGGCCAAAGTTGTCGCGCAGCAGGTCCCAGGAAAGCGCCAGGCACTCCCCTATTCGCACCTCGGGGCGGCGCGCCCGCAGGTCCGCCGACCAGGCGGCGGCGTCCGGCACGGGCGCTGCCACGCCCGCCTCCGGGGCAGAGCGGGCTTGCGCCCGAAGGGCGTCGGCCAACTCCGGGTATGCCGACACCGGCTTCCATTGCCCCGTGCCCTCAGCCTGGACCAGGCTCTGGCCGCTGAGCCGGCCCTCGGCAATCCAGCGGCGCAACTCCTCGGCGGTTGCCGGTCCGTACTCCCTATGGTCTCCACCGATGATTTTATACATAGCTTGTCCGGTTCACGGATCGAGGCTGCTTGTAGGGGATTGCGGGCCGGGGCGCAAGCTAGAAGACGTTGCGCAGGACCCCGAAGCAGAGCGTTGCCGCCACGGCGCACCAGAGCCAGGCCGGACGAATGCCCGAGGGCAGCGGCTGGCTCCTCAGAAAGCGCAGCAGCGCGCGCGCGGCAAACCAGGCCGCCCAAGGCAGGCAGAGCACCAGCAAGGCGTTGAAATGCAAAGCCAGCGCGATCCGGCCGTGCAGCAAGTGGTGCAGGGCGCGCAGTGAACCGCAGCCCGGGCAAAGCAACCCGGTGACCCGGTGAAACTGGCAGGCCGGATAGAACCAGGAGCGGTCCGGGTCGAACTCGAAAAGGATGACGCTGCCCGCCAACACCGCGAGCGCGGCGAGCACTGCGACCAGCAACGCCACTGGGGGCCTGGACGCCGCAAATCCGTGTCGATCCGTGTTCATGGGTGGCTCAATCGCATTTCCCCGCGCAAGCGGGTCAATAGTTCTGGAAGCGGCGCATGATATCGAAGGCGCTGAACGCGACACCCAGGCCCAGGATCAGGACCAGCAGGGTCAGCAGAATGCTCAGGATCGAAAGGACCAGCCCTGCCACGGCCATGCCGCGGCCCTTTTGCCCAGCGGGGTCTTGTTTGATCTGGGACAAGGCGATGCTCGAAAAGACGACGCCGAGCACATTGAACGGCAACCCATAGCAGCAACACGCCGCGCAAGTCAGCGCCAGGATGCCCATGATCAGCCCGCTCACCGCCATCGGGTTGGTCCTCGGCGCCGGCCCCGCCGGCGCGGCGGCGGCGGGGGCGGCCGGCGCCGGTGCCGGTGCCGCTGCCAGCATCCCGGAGACCTCCGGCACCTCCGCCAACGGCCTCCATTCGGCACTCCCCTCGGCAAGCACTCGAGTCCGCGCATCGGCTCGCCCCTCGACGATCCACTGGCGCAAAACCTCGCCAGGAATCGGGCCATACTCCTTGCCGTCTGCTCCGATGATCTTGTACATGGCGCGACTCTGCCCGGAAAACCTCAAGGCCGTCAAGCGGCCTGTTGCCTTCGAGGTAAGGCCTCAGAAGGTGTGAAAAAATGCCAAAACGGGCATCATACTCGAAAACACCCCTCTGTTTTCCTGGGGATTTTGAAGATTCTTTTCGCTCCTTGGCGCCAGAAATCAATTTTTTCACACCTTCTCAGTGAAGGTGGGAGCGTTTCGAACCAGTATGGACGATTCACGGCGCGCAAATTGCGGCCCGCAGATGACGGCCCAATGGCCCGAAATGTCGCACATTAAACGTGTAGATGCGTTCTGCTCCGCTTTTCGCCGCGCACTCCAGGTGCAAAGCGTCGAACGCCTGCCCGCCCAGGATATTCTCTTCGGCCAATTTGTGCGCGAGCTGGCCGTATTCTTTTGCGGTGAGCGCGACGACGGTAAAATGGCTGCCGATATTTTGTTCCACCAGCTTCGCTGCCTGCATGGGCGTAATACGCGGGGAACGCGGCAGGCGCGTCAAAACCGCGTAGGTTTCGAGCAGACTGTGCGCGCTCACATAACCGTCGGTTTTGCCTTGGTGGACTGCCTCGACCACCGGAAGCGCGCGCGCATGATGTTCGTGCTCTTCGACACAGGCCGCCACCAGCAGATTGGTGTCCAAAAAAACCTTCATTTCTTTTGCAGCTTTCCAGCGGCGTCGGATAAACAGGCCTCGCGTTGCCCGGAAAGCAAATTCTCGACCGAGGCGGTTGTGACGGGCTCGACGAAATCCCCGACAAACACGAGCACACTGCCTTTGCGGACCAGCTTCCCGCCCGTGTCAGCCGGCTCGAGCTTGATGCTGTTGCCTTCGACCGAAAGGCGCAGCTTGTCCCCGGGCTCAAGGTTGAACTGTTGCCGAAGCAGCTTGGGCAGCACCACCCGCCCGGCTTTGTCGATCTGAATCGTTCCTGTGCTCATACCATCTCATAATACCATTTGGAGAATTGAAATGGTAGTCTTTTCTGTGCCATCGTGGATTTTTCTGGAAATCCGGCCACTACACTATTGATGCAACGTCTAATCCTCGTCCTCTTCGTAGTTGCGTCCCGTCGCCATGATGGTGCCGGTGTAAAGGGCCGGGCAGGCAACGCCCCCCACGATGGCCGTGCCGGAGCCGGAGACGGTTGCCCGGAAATCGCCGGCAGACTCCAGGCACTCGCGGCCGCGCATGATGTCCGTGAGTGTCTCGCTCACGAAGCCCGAAACGGCGAAGGTCATGGCATTCGTTCCGCCGAACGCAATCTGAGCGATGAAGTCCACCGCGGTGACCCGCCCACCGGATCGCTCGGCGCTTGACTTCGAGTCCGTGACAAAGGCATGAGCCTGGGCATGTACGGTCACGCTGCGCTACGAGCTGGTCGGGGCCTGGCCCCTGGCGGGGTAATACCAGATGGGTCAGAGCCAGGGACTTTCGCAGCGCCCGCCGCTCTGCGGGCGTCTCGGCGAGAGTGTAAACAGCAGCGATTTCCGCCTGGCTCAATGCCCACGCTCTGGGGGTGGGCAGCGCAGCCTCCTTGATTTCGCCAGTCTCCTGTTCGCGCCAGAAATCTCGTAGAACCGGATGACACCGAAGTTTTTCGAACGCCCGCCGCTCGATTTTAGCGGGCCGCACCCCCTCGGAACTGCCGCGACATTGTGGCGCTGGGGACTCTCGACCGTGGGCGGATTGGATGTGGGGCGGCTTGCCAGGAAGAGGCCGAACCGGGCACCGTTGGTGTACGGGCGCGCCAGGACCTGCTCCAGATCGTTCCTCAGCTCCTCGGGCGCGCCGGCAGCGACAGTGTCTTGGAGCGCCCTTGTGGCGTACTCGGCGGCGCTACCGCGATGACGGGCTCGGCTGCAGCCCAGGTCTTTGTGCAAGGCTTGGGGCTGGCTCCTGCCGTCCAGGACCGTGACGCCCTCGATGACGTTTGGCTCGGTCACACGCCCTGCACGCTCTTCGGGAATCTTGCGGTGCGCCTCCAGACGCCGTGCGAGGCGCAGCAGGTGTCGTCCGGCTCGTAAGCGATCACCGTGGTCCAGTTCTGACCACGCTTTCCGTTGACCAGAAAGGCCAGGCCAACGTCGTAGTCAATCGCGCCCTGCTCAGTAACGCGGGAGCGATAGCCTGAGCGGCATTCGTGGTCTGGCACAGGCCCCTACCTGTATGTGAAAATGTCCGCACCGGTGTAACCGAACACGCCTCTGATCCTAAACCCGCTGCACTGCGCGATGAGGGTGCAGATGGTGTAGGGCAACTCCTTGGTCTCGGGTTTGAGCGGCGGCTTGGGTGGTGGTGGAGTCCGCGGCGACTCAATCGCGGGCGGCGGTGCCGACTCTCGGGAGAACAGGATGAATGGATCGAAGTCGTCTGTCATATCAGGGGCTTTTGGTTCCGCTCTGCTTGTTTCTCGTCGTCCTCCTTTTGCTGTTTTTTCTCCGGCGTGCTGCTCGCCGTCGAGTGTTTCCTGCTGGACCAGGGCGAACGCTTGCGGCTCGCCCCAGTCCAGTTCAAACTGCTCGGCCTTGCGCTTCAGGCGGCCAGGGCCTCGATGTAGCTGAACGCGTCCCACCGCGCTGCCCGGCATTACCGTCAGCGCCTTCGGCCAGTCGTGCGCCCAGGTCGATGTCACCTTGTGGAACTTCTCGGCCAGCCAGCGGGCCAGGTTCGAAATCGAGGGCGTGGCCATGCGGTGCGAACGACGGTCAGCCCAAGACTCGCTGGTCCGCAAGAACCCGGCAGACCGAAGGCGAAAGTCTCGCTGGCACTGGACTTGCGCTTAACTTGCCGCCAGTGGACCCGGCAGACCCATTCGGTCAATACAAATTTTTTGCCTGGCGCACTCCACCCGCTTGACCGGCACCGGTAGCAGAGGTCCATTTGCCAACACAGGGCACCCGCGCAAGCGCCGTGGTCACGGAGGGTTGCGCCGTCAAACCGATGTCAAATATGTTGATTCAAAAGCACCATCGGCTCATCATGGCCCAGAAGCCTGGCGTGCTGTGAACGACGATGACGACATGTTGGAAGACCGCGCAGCGTGTGCCCTTGACGGGCGCTCCGGGGCGGCTTTTGACCTGTCAAATTTGACGCCTGCCGGTGCCGTGGAGGGTATTTTGACGCTGGCGACCGGCGCAACTACCGGTAAAACCTTAGCAAGGGCGCTGCGGGGCACATTTGACGCGCTTGTCAACGTGCTCGCCGCCAGCGACGAGCAGTCGTTCGAGCTTCCCTGGCCGCAGTGCTCACAATCAGCCGAGTGTGGCCTCATAAGCCTGTCGAAGTCGAGTAAGCCTTGGCTTGCCTCCCAACCTCTAATCCTTCAGCATTCCTGGCCATTGAACGAAAAGACGTGGATGAATATGTAATACGTTATGTCGAATGGACGCGACGCGAATCTCGGCGTCATTAAGTTCATGCCACAGGAAAGCTTCGAGGACCCAAATTGGGGCTTGAGTCGTCCTGAGCAACGTGAAAGACTCAAGGAGAGATTTCTTGCTCTCCTAAACGATGAAGCTCGCGAGTCACCTCCGAGTTGCCTTGGTGACTGGCCAAGGGTTTCTCATGCCATCTGCCGAGATGGGCTGTTCGTTATCGAAACATCTACACCTGCTTTTACGGTGATGCTCCGCTTTTGCCCGGAAAGGCCAGATGCGGGAGACTACGAGATTCACTATCGGCACCACGGAAGAGTCGAGAGAGGGCATACCTACGAGGTCAAGGTGGTCCCGCAGGACAAGACGGACGAACCTGCGTCGATGCTCACGCAGTTTCCAATTCGATACCTCGTCTCCACGACGGCCAACGACCGGGCTGGCGGACAGAAAGCGTGGCTTGTAGGGCTGAACAGGGTTCAGAATGCTGATGAGGCAGTTGACACCGACGATCCAGCCGGATAGGTCACGGTGCGAGACCAGTGCACCACGTGCCATTACGCCCCTGGCCAGCAGGGTGCCCGGCAGGCTGCCTACCACCGGCACCAGGCCGCTCTCGATGAGGCTCCGCAGGACAATGCCCAGCCCGACCGAGGGCAACTGGTGCACGTCGCCGACCAGGAGCAGGCTGGCGGACGGCGGGAGGGCCTGGTTGTGGACGCTTTTCGCTTGCCCTGCCGCATGGCCGGTCCATAGTCGCGATGGCACCACCCAAAGCGGAATGGAAAAATGAAAACTCAATAGTATGAACGCGATACAAAAACAGTGGTTGGTGCTCATGGTTGCGGTGATGGCCGCGATGCTCATCTATCCCCCTTGGACGAAGGCCAGGCATCAGGTTATTTTGGGGGCCACTCGGGGGCAGCCCGTCATGCAGACCGAAACCCAGGAATTTGCCGGATACGCGTTCCTCTTTGAACCGCCGCCAGCGCATCAGTTGGCTAATCCTCCATTCGCCGCGCCAGGTGAGTTTTATGAGAGTGTTTCAATAGCTTCCGACCGCCTGCTTATCCAGTGGTTAAGCGTGGCGTTCGTGACCGCAGCGGGACTACTGTTTTTGAAAGGCTCGGACAAGAAGTCCCTGGCGGATTACTGGGCCTTCATCACCAAATCTGCCAATACCGAAACCCCGCCTAGCCCGCTAGGAGCCGCAAAACCTGAGCACCAAACGCACGACTGGCTCTACTATGACCGGTGGGACAATCGGCGTGGGCCTGTGTCCGAGTCCGACCTATTAAGGCTATTCCACTACGGCGAGGTCGCATCCACTTCGTTGGTCTGGCGCGAAGGGCTGGGCGGGTGGGTTCCGTTCCAGACCGCCTTTCCAGAGCACTGTAAGCTCTGGTAACGGGATTGCTCCACTTGCACCACGTAGATGAAATCCCGGACTTGCTCGCAGTTCTTGACCTGAATCAGTCGTGACCAGAGGCCGTCGCTTAGAATCAGAGAACGCAGCGATAAAATACTTATGGATGACAAGAACCAGACAGGCGACCTGCGCAAGACTCCATTCAGCCGTCTCTCGCCCGACGAGATTAGCAATTCTAGCCCAGAGGAGTTAGGGGCCGGAGGCTTCTGCTTCTTGGTCCCTCAATTGTTAAAGCTGAGATTTCCCCAAGCGGAATTGTGGCGACTGACGAACCGAGAGGCGACAGCGTTTGCTCACGTGTTCGTGCGTATAGATGGAGAGGCGCGAGACGTTAAAGGGTTCAGGAGCGTTGACGAGATGCGCTTCGACTTGGGCGACAGAACCCTGGTCAACAAAATCACCAACGCCCAAGCAGTCCAGGATTATTTCCATCCATTATATACTCCTGAGCAATTGGCCGGAGCGCGGGCAGTCCTCGGCAAATATCTGGAGCGTCAACTGGGGACATGGTGAGCGTATGACGATGCTGTATAAAGAGCAAATTCGATGCTCCCAGTGCCAGGGGTTGAGCGAACAGGCGATAATCGGGTCCACGAGTGCTTGGGGGTCGCCGGACCTGGACACTCGCCCTGCGGAGGTAATACGTTCCACATTGCCCCAACAGGTTCAAGTCTGTCCACATTGCGGCTACTGTATGCCCAGCATCACGGCCCCGCTGCCTGACATATCGGCTATCTTGGCCAGTAATGAGTATCGCCTACAACTGAAGTCCAAGGAGTATCCAGAGTTGGCGAACCGTTTTCTTTGCTCCTCCCTGATTTTGGAGACCCTCGGTCGCCTTAACGAAGCAGGATGGGCTTGTGTTTACGGGGCATGGGCTTGCGACGACGCCGGAGAGACCGAAGCCGCGAAAACATGCCGCTTGCGTGGGGAGCACATTCTTGGGCGCGCCATAAGTAAGGGACAGGGCACGGCAGACCGCCCCGGCGTTAACTTTTTGATCTGTGCAGATTTGCTGCGTACGGCGGGGCAGTTTAGACAGGCTGACCAAAGGACGCAGGAAGGGTTCTCACCAAAGTGTGATCAGGAGTTGTTGTTGCTGCTTATTTTCGAGAGATGGCTTAGTTGTCGCGGCGACATGGCTTGCCATACGGTCGAGGAGGGATTAAGGACCGTGAACAAACTCCTCCATGAGAATCCCAGCGAGGAATGACTCGAAGCTAGGACGTGGAAGGGACAACTGGATTCGTAGTTGAGGCTACTCCCTCGGACCGGCCTTAATCAGCACTGAAACTGCTCCTCGAATTTCGCTTTGTCGGCTTCCCAGCCTCTGAAGTCGGCTCCCAGACGGTCAGTCAGGTGCTGCTTGCTCCAGTCCTGCCACTGCGGGTCGAACAGGTAGCCGTCCAGGTCGAGGGGGATGATGGCCAGCACCTGCTTGCCGCGCTCTTCCCAGAGCTACTGACCCGCTAGCGGAGGGGGCCGAGGACCCAATCTGAGATTGGCGCGCCATACTTTTACTTTGCCAGCCGAAACATCACCATCATCTTCGCCTGGATAACTGTGGCGACGAGTCGAAGGTCCGCCCGGCACCCCATGATGCCCCCACTAGCGTTAACCGGCTTTTCAAGATTTGCGGTATAATACTCGGAAAGCTCACCTGCCCGCGTCATCAGCGCGTCCGATGAAGTGAGATTCCTCTGCATGATTTCATTCCTAATGTCCACCCAGAGTGCCTCGAGGAATCTATCGAGTGCCCCTGCGTAAAGCTCTCTCAAGAGAGCGAAGTCTTGGCCATACTTCACCATCCACTTCACAAAGCCTTCCACATCGTTCACAGATGGGACGGTAGGTTTTTGCATCAATGTTTCATATGGTTCTTCGAGGACGGGCGGCGTAGCGAAAAACTCCTGTGAGCAGTTCGGACAGATTAGATTTTGCCCGGTCATGGATTCAGGCACAGAGCATTCCTTGGAGCAATTCGGACACGTATAGTTGTATTCGCTCTGCATATTGCGGCATCAGTATAACAGGCCGGTCAAGGCGCGTGGCAACGGCTGGCCTTCGGGTTCGTGGTCTTATGCCGCATGGCCCACCGGAGCAGCGCCCGGCACTGGTTCCGCTGCTTCTCGACGCCGCCATTCCCGATGGGCCTGCGCAGGTGCCCGTATCAGCGGGCAGCGTCCCGACCTAAGCCCGATCGCGCTCCGTTCATCCGCCAAGCAGGCCAGGAAGGCGTTCCACTGGTTCGCGGCCTGGCCGAGGCCGGTTTGCGGCGCGGCACCGGGCCTTGCCGTCCGTGGTGCCCTGTTCCCGCCCGCCGTCCGGGCCAGGTCGAGTCAAGGGCCGGTCACGCGGCCGTGGAGGGCGTCCTCCAGCGGCTTTAGCGGGAGTAGTGGGAATGGACAGACGTGGCTTCGACGGCTAACGTCGGGCCATGAATCTACCCGCTGGCCGGCAAATTATCCGGGGTGAAGACCCGAAGGATTTCTTCCTGCACCAAATGCCGCGCAAGCAAGCAGCGGCAAGGGGCGAAGACCCGAAAGCCTTTTTGCAGCGCGTGTCGCGACAGCGGCAACAGGCAGCAGCCCGGCAGCAGCCTCCAGGGCTGCCGCCCGAAGGCTTGACTGGGGAACGCCCCGACGAAGTGGCCCAGTATTGCCGGCGCGTTCGCCAGGCCGACTTCGCCCAGGCGGCTCGGATGGTGAATCCGCTGATCCGGCTCGACTACGAAGGCTGCGACGCCGTGACGGTCGAATTGGTCGAAAGCACGTTGTATTTTGTGATGCTCGGCCAGGAGCGGCCAACCCCGCAGCAGCAGCAGCAGGTAAACGCGCCCGCGAACGAGGGTTGACAAAACCGATGCGGCTGCCGCACATCCAGTCTGGCAGGTTCGGCGCGAACGAGCGGGCCAAGGGTGAAACGATCGCGGAGTTTGTCGCCCGTAGCAGGCTTTCCCCGGAGGAGATTGCTTGGGCGCAAGATCAGCCGGTCCACGGTTGCCCAGACCTCAACCGGCTTCGCGGTGAGTTGGCCAAAGCCGGGTTCAACGACATCGATCTTCAGCTCAGTGCCGACCGGGAACGATTCTCGTTCAAGATGCGGCTGACCGAGCGGGTCTTCGCGGAGGACAACGGCGCTCTCCTGCGGTCGTGGATTACGGCACTCCGATCGGCGGGTTTTCGAGTTGGCTTCGCTGAGGTCGGCGTGGCCGATGTGGAGGGCAAGTTCATTTCCGGCGAAACGCTGACGGGCCCCGTGGCCGAAATATGCGAGCACGGGGCACCGCACATCGAAGTCTGAGCCGCAACCCAGGGTGAAGGGTTGCTCTGCCACATTGAAGCGCCCAGCCGGGCACCAACCCCGGCAACCCAGCACCAGGCGGGGAAATTCGCGCTCGGTTGGTCGTGGTCGTGGTCGTGGACATGGTCGTGGTCGTGATCGTGGCCCTGGACGTGGTCGTGGACGTGGTCGTGGACGACGGGCAGCAGCTTCGACACCCCCAGCCCCTTCAACGCCCGCAAGGGGTGTCCACAAATCCCCCCTCAATCCAGGCCCTTAAATTCTGCCAATTTCACTGGTTTCGATTGACATGGCC
Source organism: uncultured bacterium (assembly GCA_963749495.1). Classification (GTDB taxonomy): domain Bacteria; phylum Verrucomicrobiota; class Verrucomicrobiia; order Limisphaerales; family UBA8199; genus CAVQND01. The sequence goes on along the minus strand of CAVVMW010000024.1, from coordinate 53,602 downwards.
CAATGTCCATATAACATCAGTTTTATGGACACCGCCGTTTACATGCGAGTCTCGACGAAGGACCAGAAGTTGGATTCCCAGGAACTGGAGTTGAAGCGCTGCGGCAAAATGCGCGGCTGGAAGAACCTGGTCTTCTACACCGAGAAGATGTCCGGCGCGTCCACCACGCGCCCGGCGCTCGACCGGCTGCTCAAGGACATGCGTGCAGGCAAGATAGCGCGCGTGGTTTGCTACAAGTTGGACCGCATGGGCCGCAGCCTGACGCACCTGGCGTTCATCATTGACGAGATGGCCCGGTTGAAGGTGCCGTTGATTTGCACCACCCAGGGCATCGATACCTCAGAGTCCAATCCATGTGCCAAATTCCAGATGGCCGTCTTGATGGCACTCGCGGAATTTGAGAGGGAGATAATCAAAGAGCGCGTCAATTCCGGCCTGGGTGCGGCCCGCGAGAAGGGCGTGAAGTTGGGCGCAGGCCCGGCACCTTGGCCGAGAAGCGCGGCGATGTGCTGGCACTGAAGAAGAAGGGCCTGGGGGTCCGGGCCATAGCGCGGGAGTTGAAAATGCCGGTGTCCTCGGTCGGCAAGGTGTTGAGCATGGCCAGTTGATACAGGCTCGTCCTCGTTGGCTCGGCGTGCGCTGATTGCCCGCACGGAAGCCGGTGCCCCTCTGAGGACGCCGTAGGGGTTGCACCGGGCCGTCCTCAACCGGCTGCGTGAACGAAGGGTCGGTCCTTCCCGGCACCGGCCCCTTTTGCCGCCAGAAACTCACTTTTTGCCTGCCAGGGACATATTATTGTGACATATTGCCGTCTGTTCCGATGATCTTGTACATGGCGCGACTCTGCCCGGAAAACCTCAAGGCCGTCAAGCGGCCACTTTAAGGGCGAGTTCTGAGGAATAACTGACAGGCGATTGCTTTTTGACGCTACGCGGGTAAAGGCTCGCTGGTCACTGGGACAACACGCCCCTGAAAAATCGGCGCTTGGAAGTCGCGACACTGGGGTCCGATAAATCGGTCTGGCCGCCGGTCAGATCGTTGGTGCTCGCCACCGTCCAATTCAACAGATTCGTGGACGTCTCAATAATCACGCGAGAACCGGGTGGCCCTGTCACGCGGTAGTAGAAGCCCCCGCCTTGCAGGCGCAAGGGCGCCAACGTCAGCAGGACTTGCTGGCCGGCGATGGCGAAAGGCAAAGGACCGGAGATGCCACCGCCGGGCGGTGGGTTGGACACCGTGACCGTTGCAGTGCCGGGCGCAGCCACCAGGGCCGGCAGGATGAGAGTGCAGAGCTGGTTGCTGTTTATGAAACTCGTCGATTGGTCCGCGTTGTTCCAACGAATCGTGGCGCCATTCACGAAATTGGTGCCGTTGACAGTCAACAAGAAGACCCCGGCGCCGGCAGTGGCCGAGCTCGGCTGCAACGAGAAGAGTGCGGGCGTTGCATTGCCCTGCTGGACAGTGAAGACCAGCGCGGTCGAGCCGCCCCCGCCCGGGCTCGGATTGAACACGCTCACACTGGCTGTCCCGGCGCTGGCAAGGTCTGCGGCGCTGAACTGCGCCACCAACTGCGTCGAGGAATTAAACGTTGTCGGCCGATCCGCCCCGTTCCAACGGACAACCGAGGCCGGGATGAAATTCGTCCCGCTGACCGTCACGGTGGTCCCTGTTCCCCCGGCGTAGGCTGAATTGGGGCTGAGGGCCGCGACAGAGGGCACCGGGTTTGGCGCCACGACCGCAAAGCTCAACGGATTGGAGGCGACGCCGTCCTGGACCACCGTCACCGTTGCCGTGCCAGCGGTCGTAAGGAGGGTCTTCGGAATGATGGCCATGAGTTGTCCGCTGCCGACAAAAGTGGTGGCCAAAGCCGTTCCGTTCCAGAGGATACTGGCACTGGCAGTAAAATTGCTCCCGGAAACGGTCAGGACGAACAGGTTGCCGCCCACGACCGCGGAGTTCGGGCTCAACGTGCTTAGAGTGGGCACCGGCTTGGGAGGCTGGATGACAAAATCCAGGGCGTCGGCGAGCCCGCCTCCCGGGGCGGGGTTAAACACGGAGACGGCCACCGTGCCGGTGGAGGCGACATCGGCGGCGGTGATCTTCGCCATCAATTGAGTGATCGAGCCAGAAAGGGTCTCCCGGTCCGCCCCATTCCACCGCACGACCGAGTTGGTGAGGAAATTGGTGCCCGTCACCGAGAGGATGAAGGCTGGGTCGCCGGCGGTGGCCGAATTGGGAATCAACTGGCTGATCACCGGCACGGGATTGGGACTCCCAATCACAAATGCAAGCGGCTGCGAAGGCACTCCGTCCTGGGATACGATGATGTTCACTGAACCGGCCAAAGCCAATAAGGTCTTGGGCACGAGGGCGATGAGTTGAGTGTTGTCCACGAATGTGGTCGCCAGACCGGTCCCATTCCATTGAATTATTGCGCTCTGCACGAAGTTGCTCCCGTTAGCCGTCAGCATCAACGAATCGGCTCCGGCGAGCGCCGAGCTTGGGTTGAGGCTGACCAGAAGCGGGACGGGCTTGGGTGGCAGGACCGCAAAGTCGAGGGGACCGGATAGGCCGCCGCCCGGCGGCGGGTTGAAGACAGCTATCTGGACGGCTCCAGTCGCGGCAATAGCCGAAGCGGTGACCGTGGCGGTCAACTGGGTTGACGAGCCGAAAGTGGTGGCAAGATCAGCGCCGTTCCATCGGACGACGGAGGCGCCCATGAAGTTGCTCCCACCAAGCGTCAGCGTTAAGGCCGGCCCACCTGCACAAGTGGAGAGAGGACTCAGACTCGTCAAGGCAGGGACTGGGTTCGGTGGGTTGATTGTGAACGTCACTGAAGCCGAAGGCTGGGCGCCTGGTTGCGTCACCGTTACCGCGGCGGTGCCAGCGGAGGCGATAAGTGTCGGCGAAATGATGGCCATCAACTGGTTGCTGTTGATGAAGGTTGTGGATTGGTTGACGCCGTTCCATGCCACCACCGCGCTGCTCATAAAGTTGCTGCCATTGACCGTGAGCGTGAAGGGCGGCCCGCCCGCAAACGCGAAGCCGGGACTCAGGCTGGAGATGGCCGGGGTCGGATTGCCCGGTTGGATAACAAAATTGACGACCTCGGAAAAGGTCCCAGTCACAGGAGGATTGCTCATGCCCGGGGGCGGGAGACCGCCCGAGCCGGGAATCAACACGTCCACGTGGCAGGTGGCGGGCACCGCGATGTAGTCGGCGGGGATTGTCGCGGTCAACTCCGTGCCGCTGACCAGGGTGGTCATCTGGTTGGAGCCATTCCAGCGAAGGATGCAGTTCATGTCAAAATTCCACCCGATTGCCTGCAGGGTAAAGGACGGCCCGCCGGCAACAGCGGAAGGGGGAACCAGGCTCGTGAGGTGCGGGTTTTCCTCAGAGAGGCTTTCGTTGATGTTCAATTGAATCGTCCCGTACGCACCCGCCACGCCATCCACCTGTATTTGGTACTGGGTTCCCGCCTCGCCTTGAAAAACGACCTGGCTCGTGAAATTGCCGCCGCTGTTGTTATCGCTGGCCACAAGCGTCAGGCTGGCCAGGGAGTTGCCGGTATATACGCCCAGGAGGGTATCGAAACTGCTGCCCTTGGTGTCGGTCGTGACCGTGCCCGAGCCCGGGGCGGTCCAGGACCACCAAACCGAGCGCCCGCCCGTCATGCCACTCACAGGGTTGGGCTCGCCATTCTCGAGGGTGGCCCCCGCATTGCTGCCCGTTGCCGACGCCGAATAGCCGCCCAGGACGATACGGTCGCTGAAATTGTCGTTCGGCACTACAGGGCGGGTTTGAACGGCAAAGCCAAGACTGGTCGAAGTCCCCCCGCCCGGGGCGGGATTGAACACGGAGACAGCCACCGTGCCCGCGGAGGCGACATCGGCCGCGTTAATTTGAGCCAGGAGTTCCTGGTCGTCCACGTAGTAAGTAGTTCGATCCGCTCCATTCCAGAGCACGGTGGCGCCCTGGACGAAGTTGGAGCCGACCACGGCCAAGGTGAAGCCCGGATCACCGGCAAAACCGGCGCTGGGGTCCAACCAGGAAAGAGCGGGAAGCGGGTTCGGGGCCAGGACCGTGATAAGCACCGTTGCGCTGCCGCTGTTGCCCACCGTGTCATCGCCCTCGGCATTCAAGTAATAGCTTCCCGGCGGCAGATCGTCCCCGTGCGGCAGGCTGGTATTGCAGGTCCAGGTCGCCCCCGAGACGGTGGCCGTGATCACCGCGTAGCCGTTCGCCCAAGCAGCGCCATTCCAACTGCGAAGATCGCTGTCGCGCCACAGATTGAGCGTCACGCTCCGAATCGGACTGCTGTCCGTCACCGTCCCGGCACAGCCGCTCAGATCCAAGAGCGCCTCGCCATTGGTGGGCGAGGTGATGGTCACCACCGGCGGCACGGTATCGATCGTGAAGTTGCAGGTGGCATCGGGACCGACATTGGTCGCCAAATTGATGGCGTGGGCCTGAATGACATAGGAAGCGTCGTATAGGTTCGTGCCCGCCGGCAGGGCGTTGGTGCAGAACCAATTGGTATCCGAGCACAAGGCCCGCAGATAAACCGCATTGGGCTGCCAGACCGAGCCATCCCAGTAGTAACTCTTCGTCGTCTGGGACGCTGGATCGAGAAATTGCCCCACCAGGGCGAGTTCGACGTGATCGAGGCCGTAGCCATTGGGGTCGTCGGTTGCTGTGCCCTGAATACCCGAAAGGGCGTTCAGCACGGCGCCGCTGGTGGGGACTTGGATCACGGGCGGAGGCGGGGCTGTCCGGTCAATGTACACATGGCAAGCTGCGAAGTTGTCATTGCCGCCTGTGTCATAGACATACGCCAGGACCAGGTAATGGCCCTCGGACAGGTTGCCTCCGGAGGGCAACCCGGCGCTGTAAGTCCAATTAGTGCCGGACACCGTGGCCGTCAAAGCCGTGGTTTGCCGGTTCACCCATTCCACTCCGTTCCAGTCGTCTTCGTCCTCCTGTCCGTTGTAGTCATTGATATACGTGTACGCCAAATAAAGGACCACCTTGGCAATCCCGAGGCCGGACGTAACGGTGGCAGTGCCTGAGAGGACTGGGAAAGCGGCATTGGAGAAAGTCCCGCCATTGCTGGGGGCGGCAATGGTGATGGTCGGCGCCACCTTGTTCACTGTGAAGGTGTTGGTGGCTGCGGTATGGAGGTTCATCACGTCGTAAGCGGTGACGATTAACTCGTAGTCGCCGTTCTCCAATTTGTCGCCGGTGGGCAGGCCGGCGCTGGGCGACCATGAGGTTTGCAGCATGGACCCCCAATGCCCATTTACCGGGACTCTTACTAGGACAACCCCCAAGGTCGCGGGCAGTTCGGTCTGGTTAGCCACCCAATCCGAACCGTTCCAAGTACTATTGTCACGCGCTCGCTGGATCAGCACGTTGACGTGATCGATGCCAGCCCCGCCGGGATTATCGGCGGTCGTTCCCCAGATGTTGAACAGGGCTGGAATCGTCGCTCCGTCGGCGGGCGAACTCACGACTGGCACCAGGGGCGGAGTCCGATCCACGATAAAAGTCACGGTGGCGGTGCCGATGTTGCCCATCCGGTCGAGCGCGGTCGCCGTGATCAGATAGTTCCCCTCGAGCAGGTCAGAGTCGCCGGGTAGATTATCGCTGATGCTCCAATTGCTCCAATAGTCACCCGTAAACTGAGAAGGCCCCGACGTATTGATCGGATTCCCGCTGCTCCAATTCTGGCCGTCCCAGCAAAGTTGATCGCTCTGCCGCTGGAGCACCACATCGCAGGAGACCACTCCGCTCCCCGTATCGGTGGCACTGCCGCTTATCAGCGTCAGACTGCTCAACCCTGCGCCATCGGTTGGCGACGTGATACTCACGACTGGCGGCGTGCGATCGACCTTGAAATGCGTTTGTGCGTCCCGCTTGTCGTCCAGCGTTTCGGCGTGGGCGGAGATCGTGTAACTGCCCTCGCTCAGGTCGGCGTATGAAGGCAACCGCACCGGCAAGGTCCAAGGCCCGCTATAGATTAGTCCGACGGGGACGAGGACGGTAATCCAGGCGCTGGAGCCCTGCCATTGGGACCCGCTCCAAAAAGCCCCATCACTATCGCGCTGAATCGCCACCCATGTGCCGGTCAGCGGCCACACCCAGGGATCCGGCCACGAGTAGATGCAGCCCCCGATGGGTGGCAGACCCCCTCTGATGTAGTCGCCGTCCGGGGGCTGTTTCAACGTGATCTTGAAACCCGCCCTGGTGGTGGCCGGCCAGGCCAGGCCCAGACAGAGGATGGCTAGCGTGAGCGTTGTGGGGAGGACCTTCGAGGTTTTCATAAAAGCTGGTTCTTCTGCTTGGCCAACTCGGTGGAGAACCCGGGCATTTTCTCAGATTCGGTGAGGTTGTCAACAATTTACCTGAATCCCAAATCCTCCGAGACTGTTAAAGGCCGCCCTGCGTCTTCTCATCCGTGCTTTCGGGACACAGGAACCGGCGCAGGCCCACCCAAACCAGGACCGCTGCCGCCGCGCCCAGGCCGACAAGTCCCGCGCTCCGTGCCGCAGAGGCCTGGAGGGCGCCGGCGCCAATGAGCGTGCAGGGGACTGCCTCGGGCAACTGGCCCAGGGCTGTCCCGAGCAGGAAATGCCGCTGGCGGATGGGGAGCAGGCCCAACCCGAGGTTGATCAGCAGGCCCGGCATGGGCAATTGCCGTGCCAGGATGACCCCGGCGATGCCCTCGCGCCGGACCCACCCCTGGAGCCGCGCATGCCTCCAGAGATAGCGTTGGGCCCAGTGCCTGGCGCCAAAACGGGCAACCAGAAAGGTCGCGTAGTTGCCCAGCAACGTGCCCAGTTGCGCCCAGAGCAGCCCGGACCAGAAACCCAACGCCATGCCGGCGATGGCGCAGAGGAGCAGCCGCGGGAACCCGACGGCGACCAGCGCCGCGATGCCGAGCATGAACGCCAGCGGCCCCAGGATGCCCAGGCCCCGGACCTGCTCGCTCACGCGCAATCGGCCCAGATAGCCGCGCATTGGAGACAGATAGACCACCGCCAGCAAGACGCCGGCCATCCCCGCCAGGAGCACGAGCTTGCGCCAGGGCAGCCGGGCCGCCGGGCCGCCCTGGGCGGTGTCGCCCGCCAGCGGTTCGGCCCCTCTCACCGGGTCTGTGTCTGCGCCCATCCCCGTTACGTTGCGCAAAGGCGGTTGAAAAATGAATCCTAAAATGAGGCAAAATCATAGGCAGCAGGCATGAAGCAAAATCATTGCTGGCAAAATCATTTCTAAGGAATTCTTTCTGCATGATTTTGCCAGCAATGATTTTGCCGCGCATGGTTCTGCAAGAGCGGTTCTGCGGTTCTGCTTTCCCTCAAAATAAGAGTTGCCTGTCTGCCCGGGTCTGGTATGGTTCTGCGCCCGTTGTCCGGGCGGCGGCCCCCGGGGCCGGCGGCGGATGGAGCGAGTTCACGGCCATAATGGATTTGATTGCCGGCGCTGTGTTGGCGCCGGGGGCCATAACAACATTGAACAGAATCCCGTGTTCCGCGGGATGGTCCGCCCGGCAGGCGGACTCTCAACCAAAGGAAACTTGTGATTAGCATTGGCGTAAAGGAATTGCTGGATGCCGGCGTCCATTTCGGGCACCAAACCAAACGGTGGAACCCCAAGATGAAGCCGTTCATCTTCGACGCGCGCAACGGCATTCATATCATTGACCTCAGCAAGACTCTCAACCAATTGGACGCCGCCTGCGCCTTTCTGGCCAACACGGTGACCAAGGGCGGCAAGGTGCTCTTCGTCGGCACCAAGAAGCAAGCCCAGCAGGCGGTCAGGGACACCGCCAAGGAGTGCGGCCAGTTCTTTGTCACCGAACGCTGGCTGGGCGGCACGCTGACCAATTTTGCCACCATCAAGCGCTCCATCGCCCGCCTCAAGCAGATCGAAAAGATGGAGACCGATGGCAGCATCAACAATTACGTCAAGCAGGAGCAGTTGATGATCCGGCGCGAGGCCGCCCGGCTGGTCAAGTTCTTCGACGGCATCCGGGCCATGGACAAGCTGCCCGGGGCCATGTTCGTGGTGGACATCAAACGCGAGCACAACGCCGTGGCCGAAGCCCGCCGCCTCAACATCCCCGTCGTGGCCCTTGTCGATACCAACTGCGACCCCGACCTGGTGGCCTACCCGGTTGCGGGCAATGACGATGCCATCCGCTCCATTCGCATGGTCCTGGCCACCGTGGGCCAGGTCATCACCCAGTCCCAGGCGGAGTTCGAGGCGAAGTTTGCCCGCCGCAAGGCCGCCGAGGAGGCCGGCGCGGCCCAGCCTGTCCCCGCCGCCGAACCGCTCCCCGCCCCCGCCCCGGCGCCCGCGCCGGCTCCGCCCCGCTGCCGCCGCTGGCCCCGGTAGCGGCGCCCGCGCCCCTGATGCCCCCCGCCCCATAGCCTCATCCGCTCCCAACTCCCCAACCACTCTTCAATATGGCTCAAATCACTGCTGCCACCGTGGCCAGACTCCGGGAAATGACCAACGCCGGCATGATGGACTGCAAAAAGGCGCTCCAGGAGGCCAATGGCGACATGAGCCGCGCCGTGGATATTCTGCGCAAGAAGGGTGCCGCCACGGCCGTGCTCAAGGGCGGACGCGAGGCCCGCGAAGGGGTCATCGCCCAGTATATCGCACCCGATGGCCGGCTGGGCGTGCTGGTCGAGGTCAATTGCCAAACCGATTTTGTCGCCCGCAACGACCTGTTCAAGGCCTTTGCCGACGAGGTTGCCCGCCGGCTGGCCGCCGGTCCCCAGGCGGACTTCGAGGCCGAGCGCGTCGAGTTGGTGGCGAAGATCCGCGAGAACGTCCAGGTCCCCCGCCACGCCCGCATGCAGGTTGATGGCAACGGCATGGTCGCCGCCTACATCCACACCGGCGCAAAAGTCGGCGTCCTGGTCGAGGTCGGCGCCGGCAAGGAGAGCACGGTCGCCAACGCCGACTTCAAGCAGTTGGTCAAGGACATCACGCTCCAGATTGCCGCCGGCAATCCTTCGGCCATTGCGCGCGGCCAGGTGCCCGCCGCCGTCGTCGCCAAGGAACGCGAAATCGCCTCCCAGTCCGACCGCCTCAAGGGCAAACCGCCCCAGGCCGTCGCGAGGATCATCGAGGGGATGCTCGAGAAATTCTACCAGGCCTATTGCCTGGTGGATCAGGGGTTCGTCAAGAAGAACTCCGAGATCTCGGTCAAAGAGCACATCGCCGCCGTCGCCAAACAGTTGGGCGACGAACTCACCATCCGGCGCTTCGCCCGTTTTCAGGTCGGTGAAGCGGCGCCCGCCTGAACCCATCGGCCGGCCAGGCCCTCTCAGCTTCCGTGCCAATCCAGAAAACATAAACCACGGAATACACGGAATACACGGAAAAAGGCCCTTTTCCGTGTATTCCGTGTATTCCGTGGCGTAAAATGGTCACGCGAGGATTTGGGGCTGAGCTTCGTGTTTGACTTCGCGCACTGCGCGTGGAGAATACGGCACCAGAAGTCTGCAATGAAAAACTCAATCCCCAGGCGAACGCCCATGAAGACCCACGCACTTGCTCTACCCGGGCTGGCCACTGCCCTGCTGGCAGCCGCGGCCTTTGCTTTCCAGGCCCCGGCGGCGCAGCCGGCAGTTGCCAAGCCGCCGCGCGAAGAGGCCGTCGTGCTCACCCCCAAGCCGCCGAGCGCGCCGCGCATCAACGGCGCCCGCATCTTCGGTGTCCGGCCCGGACACCCCTTCCTGTTCACCATCCCGGCCACCGGGGAGCGGCCAATGGCCTTCGCGGTGGATGACTTGCCACCCGGCCTGGGCGTGGACGCCCGGAGCGGGCAGATCACCGGCCGGCTCGAAAAGCCGGGCGACTACACAGTGACCTTCCGCGCCTCGAACAGCCTCGGCGCCGCCTCGCGCAAGTTCCGCATCGTCTGCGGCGACACCCTGGCCCTGACGCCCCACATGGGCTGGAACAGTTGGTATGTCTGGGAAAGCCACGTGACCGACAAGATCATGCGGGAGGCGGCCGACGCGATGGTGTCCAGCGGCCTGATGGATCACGGTTACCAGTACGTGAACATCGATGATTGCTGGGCGGTCAAGCCCGGGTCCAACGACCCGATGCTCGGCGGCGAGCCGCGCGATGCCCAGGGCAAGGTCAACGCCAATCGCCATTTCCCCGATATGAAGGCGCTCACCGATTATATCCACTCCAAGGGTCTCAAGGCCGGGATTTACACCTCGCCCGGGCCGCTGACCTGCGGCGGGCACGCCGGCGCCTTCGGCCACGAAGAGGCCGATGCTGCGCGGTTTGCCGAGTGGGGCTTCGACTTCCTCAAATACGACTGGTGCTCTTACGGCGAGAAGGCCAAGGGCAACAGCCTGCCCGAATTCCAGAAGCCCTACAAGCTGATGGGGGACATCCTGCGGCGGCTGGACCGCGACATGGTCCTGAACCTGTGCCAATACGGCATGGGCAACGTCTGGACCTGGGGCAAGGAGGTTGGGGGGCACAGTTGGCGCACCGCCGGCGACCTGGGCGGCTCCTTCGAGGGCATCCCCGCCGCCCTGTTCCGCGACGGCTTCGATGTCTATGCCCGCAACCAACTCCACAACTTCGCCGGCCCGGGCGGCTGGAACGACCCGGATTACCTCCTGCTCGGTTACTTGAGCAACTGGAAGGGCCAGACCGCCCCAACGCCCCTCACCCCCAACGAACAGTACTCGCACGTCTCCCTCTGGTGCCTGGTGGCCGCGCCCCTCATCTTCAGCGGCGACATCACCCGGCTCGATGACTTCACCCGGGGCCTGCTCAGCAACGATGAGGTCATCGATGTCGATCAGGACCCGCTGGGCAAGCCCGCCCGCCGCGTGGCCAAGCAGGACGATTGCGAGGTCTGGGCCAGGGACCTCGAGGACGGCACCAAGGCCCTCGGCCTGTTCAACCGCGGCGAAATGGCCTCGACGGTCGTTGCCACGTGGACCGACCTCGGCCTGGCGGGCCAACAAGTTGTCCGCGACCTCTGGCGGCAGCAGGACCTGGAAACTTGCGAGGGCCAGTTCAAGGCCCAGGTGCCGCGCCATGGCGTGGTCTTCGTGCGCACCCGGCCCGAACGGTGAGCCGGCACTCGGCTATTGGCTATTGGCTATCGGCTATCGGCTGCCGGCTATCGGCTATCGGCTATCGCCTATTGCCAGGCGCCCCGGGGGCGCGGGGGGTGGAGTGATGGATTGATGGATTGGTGGATTAGTGGATTGGTGTGGAGCCGGCCCGGGTGCCCCTGGGCCCATCCCGGCACTGCCCAGCGAACGCGCCCCTCCTCGGGCTGAAAGAGCATGGGCTTTGGCTCTTGCACGCCGGCAGGGAAAACCAGAATCTCCGGGCCTGCGGCCTGAACCAACGGATGCCGGGCCTGGCCCGAACGTCAATTCACATTGCGACATTTCCTTTGCACTCCTGCTTAGGACCGCGGCCCTGTTTTGCCCGGTGCGCCAGGCATCATCCCGGTCTGGCGCGCGTAATTGAACAACCCGCCCGCATCGACCACGGGCCGCACGTCTCCCAGCGGTTTGAACTTGTGGACCCGGCCGGTGCTCTGCACGGTGACGGTCTGGGAGTCCAAGTCCACCGCGACCACTTCGCCCGTTTTCAGGACGTTGCAGAGCCGATCCAGACATTCACACGGGTAGAGTTCGCCGGTGGCAACGCTGTTGCGGAAAAAGATGCGGGCGAAGCTCTCGGCCAGGACCACCTTGCACCCGGCTGAGCCCAGGGCGATGGGGGCGTGTTCGCGCGAACTGCCGCACCCGAAATTGCGCCCCGCCACCACGATGGCGTAGTCGCTGTCCACCTGGCCTTCCTTGACGAAACGCGCCGGATACAGCGCCTCGGGCAGCCCGCTCAGCGCATAAGCGCCCAGCTTCTCATACTCCTCGGGAATTGTCGGCACCAGGTTCAAATACTGGGCCGGAATGATCTGGTCGGTATCGATGTGGTCCCGCACCACGTACACTGGTCCTGTAATCACCGATTGCACGTGACCAGATTGCAGGCCCCGGCACCGCTTTGCAACCGATTTTGTCGCCGGGAAAAGTTGACGTGAACCGTGAACCGTGAACGCGAAACGTGAGGCGTGAAACGCGAAACGTGAAAAGTCTCCCAAAGGCCTCGGACCACACGGTCAGGATGCACGTCCGGCGGCTTACTAGGCTGACAAACGCTTTCTCCAAGAAGCTAGAGAACTTCAGGGCCGCAATCGCCCTGCATTTCTGCTACTACAACCTGTGCAAGATTCATCTTGCCCTGAGAACCACGCCGGCCCAAGCTGCCGGAGTCGAGCAGAGCATTTGGACCCTTGGCGATCTGGTTGAAGCCTGTGGAGAGTAAGCGGCAATACGTGGACCGGCTGCAAGTCGCGATCCAGAACTTGCACAAGTGCGGGGCCGTCTGGCGCGAAACCGTGCCGGTGCATGAAGTCTTTCGAGGCCAAACCGTTTGGCGGGGCCGGGTTGAAGTCTTTTATTTGAGCGCACACCCCAAAGCCAAACGCTGCTTCGCCTGGAGGCACCCAGACGCGCCGCAGAACCGGAACGAGAAGTTTGTGGCGGTGCTGGAAATGCCGCCAGTGGCTTCGCCGCAAAGCGCACTCCGGGCAGCAATTGTCAGTGAATCTAAAAGCAAAAAATAACCGAAATGAAAGTAGAAATCTTCACCCTCTGCGATGCCGCGACCGTGGATGCATCTGGTAAGCTCAATATCCTCGGAACGTTCGACCGAATGTGGCTCCAAGCGACTCCGGCCATTTATCCCCTTTGCACTCTGGCAATCAAAATCCGGTTTACCCAAATCGAGGAAGGCGTAAAGCGGATCAGGATTTCATTCACCGATGCGGACGGTCATCTGATAATGCCGCGGCTTGACGCTCAGACGCAGATTCAAATTGGACCCAATGAAACATCTGCCACGACGCAGATGGTGATGGTAATTCCGCAATTACGGTTACCGAGTTTTGGGGACTACTCGCTTGGCTTGGCGATTGATGGGATGGAGGCGGCAACGTTCCTGTTGAGCGTGCGACAAACTCCGTCGACCCAGCCCCAGCCGCCAGCGCCGCAAATCCAGCCGCCCCAGCAGCAATAATCTTTGACATAAGCGTTTTTTGTCCAAATTTCCAACGCCAATCTAACACTTGAGTATGTTGGATGTCAACACTGAAACAATAATCCTCTGGGTCTTCTTGAAATGATAAGGCCAGCTCATGGACAATGATCACTATGGCTCCAATAGCGAATACCGCCCCAATAACCCAACCATTGTAACGGAGCGCAATAATCACCGGAGCGGCCACACAGGCCAGGACTACAGAAAATGCAAAATCGAACCTGTATTTTGACCAGAGATTATTTTTTCGAGATTTCATTTCTAAAGTCACGATATGCCCGGATGGCGAGCTTTGCAAGGGTGGCGGTGAATATCCAAATATCGACACCGAATGACACCAGGGCCAAGTACTGCGCGCCCCAGCACAGGTAGGCGGGCCGGTTTGTTTTAACAAGCCAATCTTCCACATAGGTGAAACAAATTGCGAAGGCCAGGAGACAAAAACACAGCAGAAACATTTGAACGGAATCTCTGAGCGTTTCTTTCGTTTTGGCGGATAGGAGTTCCACACCCCTCAGATACCAGCCGGCGGGGCGTTTCCAAAGCCAAAAATCATCCCCCGACTCACTCCTGACAGGCCCCCACTGCCCAAATTAGGACACTACCGAGCGTAGGCCCCGGATTGACAACCTGGCGGGCTTGCGACACTCTGGGGCCATGGCAAAGCCAGCTCTGGGCCGGGGCTTGGGCGCGCTTCTCGGCGGCAACTCCATCGCCAAGCCGCCCGCGCCGGCCTCCTCGACAACCTTGGCCGCAACGGCCCCGCCCGACACGCTCGAGCAGGTGCGACAGGTGCCCCTGGGGCGCGTCCACTCCAGCCCCTTCCAGCCCCGCAAGGAGTTCTCCCCCGAGGCGTTGCGCGAACTGGCCGATTCGATCAAGGAGCAGGGCATCGTTCAGCCCCTCATTGTGCGCGAGCGCGAGGGGCGGCTCGAGTTGATTGCCGGCGAACGCCGCTGGCGGGCCGCCCAACTGCTCGGCCTGGCCGAAGTGCCGGTGATTGTCCGCGCCGCCGACGACCGCGCGGCCCTCGAGTTGGCCCTCATCGAGAACCTGCAGCGGGAAAACCTCAACGCCATCGAGGAGGCCCAGGGCTACTCGCAGCTCATCGAGCAATTTCAGCTCACCCAGGAGCAGGTCGCCACCCAGGTGGGCAAGAGCCGGGCGGCGGTGGCCAACTCGTTGCGTCTGTTGAAGCTGGCCCCCGCCATCCAGGACCTCATCCGGGCAGGCCGGCTCTCGCCGGGCCATGGCAAAGTCATCCTGGCCCTGCCCGCCGAGCCGCAGCAGAAGCTGGCGGCCGAGCGCATCGTCAGGGATGGACTCAACGTCCGCCAGACCGAGGTCCTGGTCGCGCGCCTCCAGGCCCGCCAAACCGAGGCTGGGTTGGCAAAGCCGGGCCCCGGCCCCCAACCCCATCAGGACCCGCACCTGGCCAGCCTCGAAGACCGGCTTCGCCAGCGATTGGGCGCCAAAGTCCACTTGCGATACGCGCAGGGCAAAGGCGCCCTGGAGATCTCCTTCTTCAGCGACGCGGAGCTCGAGCGCGTGCTCGAGATTCTCGGCGTAAAGCCCGAATGACCACCGGAGGTTGCGGAGCAGGCGCGGATAAGGCAGGGTGTGGCGTGTGGTGTTGATGATTGTGAAATACGGAGAGCCGGTGCTGCGCCAGAAAGGGGCGCGCATCGAGAGCGTCACGCCCGCCATCACGCGGCTGATCGCCGACATGCTCGAAACGATGTACGCCTACAAGGGCATTGGCCTGGCCGCGCAACAGGTCGGCGTGCCCGTCCAACTCACGGTCATCGATGTGCGCGGGGCCACCGACCGCCCTTCCTCGCTCGAGCTAAACGGAGGGCCAGCGGACGTGGCCCAATTCATGCCCCTGGTGCTCATCAACCCGCAAATCACCCCCATCGGCGATCCGGTGGCCGGCCCCGAAGGCTGCCTCAGTTTCCCGGAGATCTACGCCGACATCGCCCGGCCGGACATGGTGGATGTAACCGCCCTGGATGCGCGGGGAGAGCCGGCCCGCTTCCGTTGCGGGGGCTTGCTCGCGCGCGTCATCCAGCACGAAATCGATCACCTCCAGGGCATCCTCTTCATCGACCGCATGAGCGCGCAAATCAAGGAGCAGGTCCGCCCGGAACTCGACGCCCTCCGCTCCGAAACCAAAGCAGGGCAATGATCGGGCACCACAGACCCGGGTGAAGGAGTCTGCCCGCATGACCTTCTTTTGATTCTTGGATTTGTCCGAATCCTGATGGCTGCGCGGCGCATCCCGACACTGCCCCCACCGCCGGGGGCCGGACCGGAGTGCGCCCGTCCTCGGGCGCAGCGCCGTCCGGAGCCAGGGCAGCGGTCAACCACTCCATCGCGCCTGCCCGCTCCGTCGCTGCTGCGCCCGGGGACGGGCGCACTCCGGGGGCAGTGCCGGGAAGCGCCCTTGGCCGAGGGCCTATATCAAGTTCGCTCTGTACCAGGCCATGGCCAGATCCAGGCCCTGGCCGATGCGGTGGGTGGGGGCGTAGCCGAGCAGGCCCTGGGCCTTGGCGATGTCGGCCAGGGAGTGCTTGACGTCCCCGGGCCGGAAGTCCCGGTAGATCGGCTTTTGCTCGGGCAGGGTCGGGTCCAGCTTGCGCAATGCGCCCTGGACGAGCCCGAAGAGTTGGTTCAACGTGGTGCGGTCCCCCAGAGCGATGTTATAGACCTGGTTGACCGCCTCGGGCCGGGGAGTGGTTGCCGCCAGGAGGTTGGCCTGGACCACGTTCGTCACGTAACAAAAGTCGCGGCTCGTCGCGCCGTCTCCGTTGATGCAGACCGGCTCCCGGTGGAGCAGGGCTGCAATCCATTTGGGGATGACCGCGGCATAGGCGCCCTCCGGGTCCTGGCGCGGGCCGAATACGTTGAAATAGCGCAGGCCCACGGTCTGGAACCCGTATGCGTGCGCGAAGACCATGGCGTAGAGTTCGTCCATCGCCTTGGTCGCTGCGTAAGGCGACAGAGGCGAGCCGGTCTCCTGCTCGACTTTGGGCAGCCGCGGGGAATCGCCATAGACCGAGCTGCTGGAGGCATAGACCAGGCGTTTGACCCCAGCGGCGCGCGCGGCCACCAGCATGTTGGCAAAACCGGTCACGTTGGCGCGGTGGCTGCCGAGCGGGTCCTCCAGCGAGCGCGGCACTGAACCCAGCGCCGCTTGGTGCAACACCAGGTCCACCCCGGCGCACGCCCGCCGGCAGGCCTCCACCTCCGCGATGTCGGCCTCGATAAACCGCAACCGCGCCCATTGCCCGGGGCTCACTTGCGCCCGCACCTGCTCGAGATTGCCGCGTTTGCCGGTCGCGAAATTGTCCAACCCCGTCACGTGCTGCTCCAGCCGCAACAACGTCTCCAGCAAATGGGAGCCGATGAACCCTGCCGCCCCGGTCACCAGCCAGGTTCGCGGCGCCTCTTTCAGTTCCGCCTGCAATGTATCGTAAGCTTCCATTGGTCTTCACTATTGGTTCAGACGCCTCGGGCAACATGACTGAAACTGAATGAGTTAAGAGGGCGAACCCGTTCGAATTGAAAGGACTTCCTCGACTCCGTTCTCCCGCAACTCGAAGGAAACGCCCCCGATGGTAATAGGCCTCTCTTGGGCGCCCGCCTCCTTCGCGATCTGAAGCATTGAGCGAGCCAAGTCGGAAAGCGCGCGGCTTTGAGCCGACGTGAACGGCCCGTCAGCAACTCCGACGCTACGGTGCTTACGCCATGAGCGCAAGGCCAGCGCTCCGAAGGCCTCGACCTCAGCGGCTTTCTCCAGGTCAATTCGATGCTTCATGGTAGTACCACTATGCCGTGCCCTTTGATTTCTTCAAGCAATTGTTCTGCCGTTGCTGGATCAAGGAGGTAGACGAGGTTCCCCTCTGCTGACCTGCGAGGCCGCCTAGCCATCCCCAGACTCTCATAAAAACCTGCTGCGCCTGGCAGAGACTCCAGCCAAAGGCTGCCTCTTGCACCGCTTTCCACGCTCCTGGCTACGGCTGCAGCCAGGAGCGCCACCCCAACGTGCTTGAGACCGTGAGTCGGCTTCCGGTTGGCCGGGTTGGTAGAGAGGTAATCGACAGTGATGGCGCCACCCACGCTTGTCTTTTTCGTTTTGAGATCCAGCACCGCAAGCCCCTGGAGGTCATCCAGGGCCAGCGCAGCATAACACTCGTACCGGCCGCGCGACGCTCTGCATTCCCGGTAGATGCCCCACCAATCCCAGGCTCTGTCCTCGTCGGTCTGCCTGTATCGCCAACCCGTCCACAACAGCAGGTCTCTTTCGATCGCGATCCGGATGATTCCGGGCACGCTTTCTCCAGAACCCCTGTTGACCAATCTCGTGGCTAACGGAAGCTGCATCGGAATGGGGGAGAATATGGGCTATGGGCGATGCGGTCAACAAGAGGAGCGACCCAACGGTAAGGCCTCAGTGGAGGCGGGAGCGGCACCGCGGGCAGAGCCCTCACCCCGGTCCTCTCCCCGCCCCCTTGCCCCGATCCTACCGGGGAAGGGGAGAGGGCCGGGGTGAGGGGTCCCCCGCGGACTCTGCCTCCGCCTTCAGTGACCGGTTACGGCGGGGCGAAATCATTGCTGGCAAAACCATCACGAGCCGAGGCGGTAGCGCGCGCGTTGCGGAGCGACGCAGAGGGGCCAAGTGAACATCCTGTGAACAACTTTTCCCAACTCGGTTTTGACTTTCCGGAGCGGGCGTTGGCTAATTTGGCGGATGCGAAGCAAAGCAACGCCCGAAATCGCAGTGCCGTCGCCGCACAATTGGCGGACGACCGACCAGGACGAGATCAACCGCCGCCGCGCCCGGGCCCAAACGGAGGGGTTCTCGGTGTCCAACACCGACGCGCGGCACCCGATCTGCTCCAACTTCCGTGTCAAGTCCACCAGCGGCCTGACCTATTCGGTCGAGATCCGGGACGTGCGCGGGCGGCATTTTGCTTGTGATTGTGTCGATTTTCGCATCAACGGGCTGGGCACGTGCAAGCACGTGGAGGCGGTGCTGCTGCAGTTGGAGGGGCGGTTCAAGCGGCTGTTCGCGGCGGCGGCGCGGAGCGGTCCGCAACGGCTGGACGTGGTGCCTGACGGGGCGAGCGGATTGGTTCGGCTGGCCAAGGACGACGCCCCGGTGCCGGGAGCGTTGCGGGAATGGTTCGACGAGGACGGCGCCCTGTGCGCCGGCTCGCCCGAGGAGGCGGTCGAGGCCCTGGGCCGGCTGGCCGGGGAAAAGGTCCCCAAACTGCGGCTCTCGCAGGAGCTGGGGCCGTGGCTGGAGGCGCGGCGGCGCGCCGAGCAACGCAAGGAGCTTCGGCGCGAGTATGAGTTGAAAGTCCAGAGCGGGGCCTGGCCGGCGCATGAGACCAAGGTTGCCCTCTTTCCGTATCAGCGGGAGGGGATGCTGCACCTGGCCTTCACGGAGCGGGCGCTGCTGGCGGATGAGATGGGGCTGGGCAAGACCATCCAGGCCATTGCGGCGTGCGCCCTGCTGAACCGGCTCGGCCAGGCGGCGCGGATTCTGGTCGTCACGCCCGCCTCGCTGAAAACGGAGTGGGAGGAGCAGATCCAGCAGTTTACCGAGTTGCCTTATCAGTTGGTGTATGGGGGGCGGGGGGCGCGGCTGCGGGCCTACGGCATCGCCGGCCAGCGCGACGGCGCGGGCGCCTTGGCCGCTCCATCCGCCGGCAACGGGCCGGTCCTGCCCTTTTTCACGATCGTCAATTACGAGCAGATGCTGGCCGACTCGCTGGAGGTCAACCAGCGGCTGCGGCCCGACGTGGTCATCCTGGACGAGGCGCAACGGATCAAAAACTGGGACACCAAGACCACGCGGGCCATCAAGCGGCTGAGCAGCCGTTACGCCTTTGTGCTCACCGGCACGCCGATCGAAAACCGCATTGATGAAATCCACTCGCTGATGGATTTCCTGGACCCCTCCGTGCTGGGGCCGCTCTTCCGGTTCAACCGCCAATTCTACGAACTGGATGACCGCGGCCGCCCCATAGGCTATCGCAACCTCGACCAGTTGCACGATCTCATCCACCCCTTCATGGTGCGCCGGCGCAAGGCCGACGTGGAGACCGAGCTGCCGGCGCGGACCGAGCGCAATTTTTTCGTCCGCCTCAGCGACGAGCAGCAGGGCGAGTATGACAGCCATGCCGGGGTGGTGGCGCGGCTGGTCTCGATTGCCGAACGCCGTCCCCTGACCCAGCAGGAGTCCGAGAAGCTGCTGCGCCACCTGGCCATGATGCGCATGATCTGCGACACCAACTACATCCTGGACCCCAACCAGCGGGCCTGTCCGAAACTGGGGGAACTGGGGAGGCTGCTCGAAGAATGCCGCGACAATCCGGAGGTCAAGGTGCTGGTCTTCTCCGAGTGGGAGCGCATGCTCGAATTGGTGCGCGAGCTGTGCCGCCGTCTCGATCTGGGCTTCGCCTGGCACACCGGCAGCGTCCCGCAGAAACGCCGGCGGGCCGAGATCAATGCCTTCAAATCCGACCCGAAATGCCGGGTGTTCCTGAGCACCGACTCGGGCGCCTCGGGTCTGAACCTGCAAGCCGCCAGCGTCGTGATCAACTGCGACCTCCCATGGAACCCCGCCAAGCTCGAGCAGCGCATCGCCCGCGCCTGGCGCAAACACCAGACCCGCTCGGTCACCGTGATCAACCTGGTCTCCGAAAAGACCATCGAGCACGAGATGATTGGCAAGCTCTCGCTCAAACAGGCGCTGGCCGACGGCGTGCTCGAACGCAAGGGCAATCTCAAGGAATTGAAACTCACCAGTGGCCGGCAGGCCTTTGTCTCCCGGCTGCGCCAGCTCCTGACCCCGTCCGTGGCGGCCAAGCCGGAATTGCCCGAGGCCAAACCGCCCCTGCCGGCCGACCGCGCGCGCGGGTTCGCTGCCGCCGCCCATGGCCGCCTCAGCGCCGCCCTGCTCCGCTGCGAGGAGCGTTACCCGAACGACGCACCCCATTCGGTCCTTTACGTCGTGGTCGAGCGCGACGCCGCCCAGTACCGGCAGCAGCTTGCCCCGCTCCACGAGGAGTACTTCGGCCCGGGCCGCTGGGACCCGCTGGCGCCGGTGCGGTTGGAGGTCATTGACCAAGCCACCGACGAGGCGCTGCAACGGCTCATGGACGCCGGTTTGATCGCCCGGACCATGCGGGCGAGCCTGCCGCTCTGGCCGGCCGAGGCCCCGGAATCGGCCCCGCCCGCGCTCTCTGCCGCGGAATTGGAGAAGCTGGCCGCCCAACGCCAACATGCGGCCCGCAAGCTCAAGATGGCCCGGGTGCTCAACGAAGCGGGGCTGGCCGAGGAGGCCCGCGCCGCCTTGCTCGAAGGCGTCGTGCCCCTGGGCTGCGCGCTGGCCATTCAAAATCGGCTGCCCGAACCGGCGGCGCCCAAGGATGCCTTGCTGCCCCCGCTCGCCTCCTGCTGGAAGGAGGCCCTGCCCTTGCTGCGTGCCTTCACCAACGAGGCAACCCGCCCCTGCCAGCCCGTGCTCGAGGCCCTGGCCCAGCTTGGGGCGGGGGGATGAGGGCCCTTTAACAGAAGGAAACGAAGAAAACGAAGAGGCGGCCAGATGCGGCAGGATGGACCCGCATCCTGGCGTCGCTTTTGTCCTTTCTGTCCCTTTTGTCCCTTTCTTTGAGTCCACTTATTTCCACCTGCGGGGCCACGCCCCTTTTCAGCTTCCCCTTTGTGCGCTGCCATGTTAAGGGTTCCAGACCATGAATGCTCGCTTCTTCGTTTTACTCGCCTTCGGTCTGGGCATCGGCCGCAGCGAGGGCAGCCCTTCCTCCTCCTCTCCCCCTCCCTTTGGCACCCCAGAGGGCTGGCAGACGGGCGCCCCGCGTGAGGAACTCCGGCCCGCCTTCGCTTACGAGCCCAAGGGCGGGGCGGACGGGCAGGGGTGCTTCATCATACGGGCCGACGGGCGCGAGGGGCTGGATGGCTGGTGGACCCGGACTTATCCGGTCGAGGGCGGCAAGGCCTATCGCTTTGTTGCGCGCTACCAGGCCAATTCGGTGGCGGTGCCGCGGCAGAGCGTGGTCGCGAAGCTGGATTGGCGCGACGCCCAAAGCGGCAGCGTGCCGTTGGACGAACCGACGGTGGCAGGCTACCTGCGAGGCTCGATCGGCACGGCGGAGACCGAGTTCCCCACCACACGCGGGGCCGACAGCCAGGGGTGGACCGAGGTCTCGGATGTCTATCACGCCCCGAGCCGGGCGCGCCAGGCAGTGGTTTCGCTGCACCTGCAATGGGCTCCCGGCGGCGAGGTCCGCTGGAGCCAGGTGTCGTTGAGCGAGTCGGCCGCGCTGCCCGCCCGCGCGGTGCGCCTGGCGGCCGTCCACTACCGCCCCAGCGGCGGCAAGAACCCGCTGGACAACTGCCGCCAATTCGAGCCGCTCATCGCCGAAGCAGCCCGGCAAAAGGCCGACCTGGTGGTGCTGGGCGAGACGCTCACTGATGTGAACCTGGGCAAGAAGGCCGAGGAAGTGGCGGAGCCGGTGCCCGGGCCGTCCACGGAGTATTTCGGGGGCTTGGCCCAAAAGCACGGCCTTTACATCGTGGCCGGATTGTACGAGCGCGACAGGCACCTGGTCTATAACACCGCGGTATTGCTCGGGCCGGACGGGCGGTTGGCGGGCAAGTACCGGAAGGTGTGCCTGCCGCGCGGCGAGGTCGAACAGGGCGTGTGTCCCGGCGCCCAATACCCGGTATTCGAGACGCGGTTCGGCAAGCTGGGGATGATGGTCTGCTACGACGGCTTTTTCCCCGAGGTTGCGCGGGAACTGGCCAATGCGGGGGCCGAGGTCATTGCCTGGCCGGTCTGGGGCTGCAACCCGCTGCTGGCCCGCGCCCGCGCCTGCGAAAACCACGTCTATCTGGTCAGCAGCACCTACGAGGACGTCTCGCGCAATTGGATGGTCTCGGCCGTCTTCGATCACAGCGGCGAGATCATCGCCCAGGCCAAAGAGTGGGGCACCGTGGCCGTGGCGGAAGTGGACCTGAACCGGCGCACACAATGGGTGAGCCTGGGCGATTTCAAGGCCGAGATCCCCCGCCACCGGCCGCCAAGCCCAAGCGAAAGGTAGGGCTCATGCGTCCCGCCGCGCGAAGCGTTTTGGACTTGGCGCCGGTTCACGGAAAGGCTTGGCCGGGCCCGGTTCCTATGGACATCCCGCAGCTCATCCCTTCTTAATATGAAAACCAAAATCATTGCTCCCGCCTGGCTGGCAGCCATGCTGTTGGCGCTCCCTTCGCCTGCAGCCGAGCCCACGCAGGCCCCAGCCGATACGCCCGGCGGGCAAACCGTCATCACCGCGGGCGCCGACTGGCTGCCCCTGCGCCCCGAGTTGGAAATCGAGCCCGGCTCGGCCCTTGACTTTTCCGGCATGGGCTTCACCGACGCCCCGGCCGGCAAGCATGGCCGTGTGATCGCGCGGCCGGACGGCCAATTTGCCTTCGCCGATTCACCCGGCCAGCCCCGGCGTTTCTACGGGGTGAACCTCTGCTTCAGCGCGCAGTATCTTCCCAAGGAGCAGGCCGAGCGCCTGGCCGAGCGCCTGGCGCGGTTCGGCTACAACGCCGTGCGCATCCATCATTACGAGAGCCTGCTCACCCAGGGCCAGGCCCAGAGCACTTCGCTCAACCCGGAGAGGCTCGACCAGTTCGACTGCCTCGTGGCGGCCCTCATCCGCCGCGGCATCTATGTCACCACCGACCTCTACGTCTCCCGCAGCGTCCCCTACCGCGAGGTGGGCATCGAGCGCGACGGCCCCATCCCCATGGACACCTTCAAGATCCTCGTCCCGGTCCATGCCGGCGCCTACGCGAACTGGCAGAAATTCGCCCGCGCATTGCTTGGGCACGTCAACCCCTACACTCAACGCCGCTATGCCGATGAGCCGGCCCTGGCCTGGCTGGCCATGATCAACGAAGGCAACTTCGGTAACTTCTACAAAGACATCCTCACATTCCCCGAATGGAAGACTGCCTGGAACCAATGGCTGGCCAGGCGGTATTCGGACCGCCAGGCCCTCGCCGCCGCCTGGGGCCAGGACCTCAAATCCGGCGAAGACCCCGCCGCCCGGACCGTCGCCCTGCCCGACAACCTCCAGTCTGTCGGCCTGCGTTCCCGGGACTGCATCGCCTTCCTGGCCGGCACCGAGCGCGACATGGTGTCCCGCATGAAGGCCTTCCTCCGCGACGAACTCGGCTGCCGCGCCCTCATCAGCAATTCCAGTTCCTGGACCCGCTTCACCACCGACCAGTCCGCCCGCACCCTCTATGACTACGTCGATGACCATTTCTACGTGGACCACCCGCGCTTCCTCGAAGCCCCGTGGCGCCTGCCCAGCCGCTGCCCCAATACCAGTCCCCTGAGCGAAGGCGCCGCCGGCGGCCGCAGCATCACCTTCACCCGCCTCCTGGACAAACCCTTCACCGTCACCGAATACAACTACTCCGGCCCCGGCCGCTTCCGCGGCGTCGGCGGCATCCTCACCGGCGCCATGGGCGCCCTCCAGGGCTGGGGCGGCATCTGGCGCTTTGCCTATTCCCACAGCCGCGAGGCCCTGTTCGCCCCCTCGCAAATGGGTTATTTCGACGTTGCCTCCGACCCCCTCAGCCAGGCCGCCGAGCGCGCCTCGCTCTGCCTGTTCCTGCGCGGCGACCTCCAACCCGCTCCCCACAGCGTCGCCCTCGCCATGACCGAAGCCGACCTGGCCAAACCGGCCCCCAAGATCCCCACTCTCGCCCCGAACTGGCACTGGCTGGCCTGGGTCACGCGGGTCGGTACACTGGTCTTGCCCTCGCCCGAAACGCCGCGGCCCGAGAGCGCGCTCGTGCCTTTGGGCTGGCAGACACCCGCTTCCGCCTATCCCTCGAATCAGGTCCTGCCGCTTGACCCCTACTCCGTCTCGAACGATCGGCTCATCGCCGCCCTCCGGGAACGGAGCCTCTGCGGCGCCGGCGAGCCGCCCGATCCCGCCCGCAAGTTCTTCCGCAGCGAGACCGGCGAAATCACAATTGACGGCCCCCAGGGCCGCCTGGTGCTCGACACGCCGCGCACGGCAGGCGGTTACGCCCCTGCGGGCCAGACCATCGAAACGTCCCGCGGCGGCGTGCGAATCGCCGTCGAAGGCAGCGATGCCACCGTCTGGGTCAGCGCCCTGGACCAAAACCCGATTCGCCAAAGCCGCCGCCTCCTGGTCACCCACCTGACCGATCTGCAGAACAGCGGCATCCGCTACGCCGAAGCGGCGCGGCAGACCCTCCTGGCCTGGGGCCGGTTGCCGCACCTGGTCCGCGCCGGCAAGGCCGGCCTCAGCATCCGACTCGACAACCCCGCCCAATACCAGGTCTGGGCCCTCGCACCCAGCGGCAAACGCCTCGCCCAAGTCCCCGCCAAAATCGAAGACGAGAGGCTTTGCTTCACCGCCGACGTCGCCGGCGATCCGGCTCAGGCCCCCGCATGATCTATGAGGTGGTGACTCATTAGCCTGCCATGCACATTGCCCAAACAAAAGACGCCAGCCTCACAAGCGGCGGTCCTCAGGTACTACCTCCACGATGTGCCGGACCACGTGAGTGAATTCCTCCGCAAACGGGGCAGTTGCCCGGTCCTGTTGCAGACCCCCTATGGCATCGCGAGCAGCCCATTCACCGCGGTCGGCTGCTACCACAAACTGAAGGCCGGCAAGCCGGTTCGAGGAAGGGTTGGACATGATCGGATCCAGGGCAAAGAATCCATCGGGGAAGCGATTCGGCACTGGTACAGGCTCAAGTCTGAAGGCCCCTTCAAGCGCATCGATGTCGAGGTTATCCTTCACGCTGAGGGCCATTTTATACTTGTCCCAATCGCGATAACTATGCGCGGCGCGACGCGTGCCCGAGTCTTCGAGAAGGTTAGTTGTCCCCTGACATTTCATCGAGACTATCAAAGCAAGCTCTGGAGGAAGGAAATCGAGGGGCGGCGGAGCCAGTCTGCGGAGGACATTTCCTGGGCAGCCTCACAGATCAGCCGCGTGGTTGCTGGCCACCGGCAAGTGGACGCGCAGCACATCCATGAAGCCGATCTGCTGCGCGTTGCGGGTGCGCTCTCGCTGCTCGGTCTGGACCTCGACGTTTACCAGACCAGGGGTTACGACTGTCCTCGGAGCAGCTTCAGCTTCTCGGGCCTCCCACCCTACCCATGTCCCGTCGAAATCAAGAAGCGCTCCGCCCGCTTTGATTATCAGATTCTGCACTACACCAATCTTCCGAGGGCGGTAGTGTTGTGCATCGAGCACGACCTGGTCAATCCTCCGGATCACGTTGATGTTGTGGAATTGACCGCATTGGGGGAATATTTGGGCAAGTTTAGATGAGCCGCGGTGACGTTCAACCAATCCTCAAGGCGATTCCTGCCGCGCGGCAGGAAGACGCCAGGCATTACGGCGTGCATCCCTACTTCACACGCCGCCCCGCCAATGTGGTGCGCGCTTACCTCGAGCGCTATTCAGAGGAAGGAGACACCGTTCTGGACCCCTTCGGGGGCACGGGGGTCACTGGTATCGAGGCCTTCCTGCTTGGCCGCCGTGCGATTCAGAACGATCTCAACCCTTTTGCCAACTTTATCGCGCGAAATATCGCTGATACAACCTTGCCTTCGACCGCCCCGCTCAGGGAGGCCTTCGGCCGCGTCGAGAGGCTGTGCCGGGGTCCGCTCGATGAAATCGAAAAAGGCGACGACACGGCCGCTCGCTTTCTCCGGCGGCTCCCGCTGCCGGAGAACATACGGCTGCCGCGCAGCTCGGATGCGGAGTTCTACTTAGACATGTTCACGCCTCGGCAGTTGGCCGGGTTGGCCCTTATCAAGCAGGCCATTGATGCCGAGGAAGCAGCCGCTGTGCGGGATCTGCTGTTGCTGGCTTGGTCAGCCTCGGTCGCCAAGCTCAACAAGACCTTTCTCTCCGCAAAAGGCCGGGCCGCGAGCCGAGGCGGGTCCAGTATCTTCAGCATTTACCGCTACAAGCTCGCCTCCCAGTGTGTGGAGTTGCCGATCTGGGAGACCTTTCAGGGGCGCCTCCTGAACGTGCTGGCCGCCAAAGAGGAGGTGTTGCGGTTCCGCGACTACCGCCAGCAGCAGTCCGCAGGGCGCTTGCGCCTCGACAGCGGGCGCGACTTCATGACCCTGGCTCACGATGCGGCACGCCTGGACGAGGTTCTCAAGCCGGGCAGCGTGGATTACATCTTCACGGACCCGCCCTACGGCGCCTTTATCAGCTATCTTGATCTGTCCATCTTGTGGAACCATTGGCTGGGTTTCGCGGTCAGCGAGGAGATGGGGCAGGAGGAGACTATCGTTGGCGGCGAGCGCGGCCACTCGGAAGAGCATTACAAAGCCAGTCTCGCCCGCAGCATCACGGTGGCTCTACGGTTGCTTCGGCCTGACCGCTGGTTCTCCATCGTGTTTCAGCATTGGGACACCAGTTACTTTGCCACGATCCTCGAAACCGCCAGCGAATGCGGGGCTGAGCTCAAGGCTGCCATCACCCAGACCGGCGATGTGATCTGGTCGATGCACAAGAAGAAGAACTCTGCCAGCGTTCTGGCAGGGGAGATGATCCTGACGTTTTACAAACCCGCGCGGCGTGTGAAACCAGTCGAGCCGTCCAGCCCGGCGCCCGGCCAGGACTTGTCCCTTGTCCTCGCCGAGGTGTTCGACAGTTGCCTGGGCAATGGCACAACGAGCTTCACGAGCGAGGCGCTCTTCAACCGGGTGGTCATCGAGTTGTGGCGCCGCCGGGCCCTCGGGTGCCTCAGCCTGGATCGCCGTGAGTTCGCCGGCCGGTTGGAACAGCGGGGTTGGCGCTACGATCCCAAGACCCATCTCTGGTCCAAAGGCTCATGTCCGAAGACCACCCTGTCGGAAATGATGCTGTTCGACAAAGGATGAAAGGGCACTGATGCCCGCTTTTGCCGCCAGTCCTGGCGCAGACTGTTCTGCCCTTGTGCGCCCTCGGCGTTAGCCCGCAGACCCGGTTTCGATCATGCGGCCCGTTTTGCGCGCAGGTTGCGCAGGCCGGCCTCCACTTCCGGGCGGGGGAGATTGCCGGCCGCCAGGGCGGTGTCGCTCTGGCTCCGGAGGCGATCGTAGAAGGCCATCCCGAACTCGATCAGCCCCGCATCGGCGGACCCGGCCTCGAGCATCGCAAAGAGGCAATCCTCGGCCTTGGCGAATTGGCCGGTCATCTCGTAATAGCGCATGAGCCGGGCTTGAGTTTGGATCGGCAGGGCATTGTCCTGGAGAGCGGAGACGAAGGTCTGGGCGCGCGGGACAAAATCCGGGCATTCGACGATCTCGTAACGGGCCAGTGTGTCCAGGAGCAGATCGAGGCCCTTTAGGTAGAACGAGCGGCTCTCGTCGAGGCGGCCCTGGGCGGCGGCCGCCTCGCCGGCCTCCTTGAGCAAGGCTGTCAGCATCAGCGATTTCTCGCGCACGACCTGCGTCGGCTCACCCTGAATGAGTTGCGCCAGCAACTCGGTCTGGCTCAATTGCGCCACCCTGGCGGCGCCGCCTCTGACCAATCGCTGAAATTCCTCGTCCACGGCGCCGGAGGCCTCCCGCCAGAGCTGGCCCCGCTTTAGAGAATTGATCCTCGACAAGACCTGGATGAATTCCTCGATCATCCGCAGGATATAGTCACGGCGAATCATCCCAGGTAAGCTCGCAGCCCGGCCGGTTTTGGCAACTCATTTCCAGGCGCGGAATGGCGGCAAACCGGATGTATGGCAGAAAAATGAGTTCGGGCTGTTTTTCCAGCATGACATCTTTCTGCCATATCCTCCGCGGTTTAGCTCGAACTTGTTTTTGCCGCGCCCTGCGGGTAAGATAGACGCCTATACATGAGCAAGCCTTTTGGACTGCATGGCCGCGCCATGCCGTTGGGGATGCTGGCGGTGCTGCAGGCCGGCTTCCTGTTGTTTCATTCCTGGGCGGGCGAGTTGCTGCCGCCCGGTTTCCGTCCAGTGCCCCTCGGAGCCCATGCCCTGGTGGGCGGCCGAATCGTCCTCCGGCCGGGTGGGATGCTCGACGGGGGGACAATCATCATCCGGGACGGCCTCATCAAGGACGTTGGCAAGGACCTGCCCGCGCCCCCGGATGCCAGGGTGTGGGACATGAAAGGCACGACCATTTACGCTGGGTTCATCGATTGCTGGCTGGTCCTCGGGGGCACCAACGCGGCGGTGGCCACGGTCGAGTCCGAGACGGTCACCTCCGCCACTCTGGCGGCAGGCGGGTCCAGCTTTTACGGCGTGGGAGGGCAGGGGGGCGAGGCGGGGCTTCGCGGGCCGGGCGACGCGATAGCGAGGATTACGCCGGAATACCAGGCGGTGAAAGATCACGCGCCTCGAGAAAAGGAGCTGGGGCCTTTGCGCGAGCTGGGTTTCACGGTTGGGGTGTTGGCGCCTGGGCGGGGCATCATTCGCGGGACCAGCGCCCTGGTGAGCCTGGCCGACGCCGCTCCCAACGAGACCATCCTTAAGCCGGACGTTTTCCAGCACATCTCCTTCGACATCGCCCGGGGCCCGGAGCGGGCGTATCCGGCGTCGCTGATGGGAGCCATAGCGTGCGTGCGCCAGAGGTTCTTTGACGCGCAGCATTAC
Organism: uncultured bacterium; assembly: GCA_963749495.1. Classification (GTDB taxonomy): domain Bacteria; phylum Verrucomicrobiota; class Verrucomicrobiia; order Limisphaerales; family UBA8199; genus CAVQND01. The sequence goes on along the minus strand of CAVVMW010000024.1, from coordinate 24,742 downwards.
GCGCAGGACCGGGCGGATTACTTGCAGCACCCCCAGAGCCGGAAGCGGCCGGAGTTCAACCCCGCCTTGGAGGCCCTCGGCCCGGCAGCCGCCCGGAAGATGCGCGTCGCCTTCGAGCCTGGCAGCGTGTTGATGACGCATCGGGCCGCGCTGCTGGCGCGTGAATTGGGCCTGGACTTCTGCCTCCTTTCCTCCGGCCAGGAGTGGCGCCGGCCCGACCTGGCCAAGGCCACGGGCGCCACCTTCATCGTGCCGCTCAATTTTCCGACCCTGCCCCGGCTGCCCAGCGATGAGGATTGGGAACAGGTTAGCCTGGACGTTTTGCGGGCGTGGGATTGGGCGCCGGAGAACCCGGCGGTGCTGCGCCAGCAGGGCCTCGAAATCGCCCTCACCACACACGGCCTGAGCGACAAGCAAAAGTTCCGCCAAAACCTCAGGTCGGCCCTGGACCGGGGCCTGTCCGAAACCGATGCCCTGGCTGCGCTCACAACCGTCCCTGCCCGGCTCTGCGGCGTGGACAACCAACTGGGAGTCATCGAGGCCGGCAAGCTGGCCAACCTGACCGTGGTGGCGGGCGACAGCTATTTCAATCCGGACGCCAAGGTGCGCGAGGTTTGGATCGATGGCCGGGTTTACCGCTCGCCGGGGGAGGAGCCCAAGGCCGCTTCGGCCCTGGAACCCAAAGCGGCCACGGTTGCCGCACAGGCCGGCGAGCCCGCCCCCCCAAAAGGGCAAGACAAATCCGGCAAGGCGGAGCAAAGGCGGGAGACCCAGAAGACGCGGGTGGCGCATTCGCCGCTGGAGGGACGCGGGGTGCTCGCCGCCCCCGCCTCCGTGCTCATCCGGGATGCGACGATCTGGACCTGCGGCGCCAAGGGCGTCCTCACCAACGCCCAGCTCTCGATCTCGGGCGGGAAGATAACGGCCGTCGGATATCTCAAGACGGAGCCGGGGCCGGATACGCTGGTCATCGATGGCAGCGGGCTGCACGTGACGCCCGGCCTGATCGATTGCCACAGCCACAGCGCCATCCTCGGGTCGGTCAACGAAGCGACGCTCCCCTCCTCGGCCATGGTGCGCATCAGCGACGTGGTCAACTCGGAGACCGGGAACCTCTACGAGCAACTGGCCGGCGGCGTTACCACCATCAACCTCCTCCACGGCTCGGCCAATCCCATCGGCGGCCAGAACTGCGTCATCAAGCTGCGCGACGGCACGCCCCCGGAGGGCCTGCTCTTCGAGGCCGCCCCGCCGGGCATCAAGTTTGCCCTGGGCGAAAACGTCAAACAGTCCGGCTGGGGCGAGAGATTTGTCACGCGCTTTCCCCAGACGCGCATGGGGGTGCGGACCTTCATCGCCAACCGGTTCACGGCCGCCCGGCAATACCTGGCCCAGTGCGAGCAATGCAGGCTCTCCGGCAATGTCCCGCCCGGACGCGACCTCGAACTGGAGGCCATCGGGGAAATCCTCCAGGGCAAACGCTGGATTCATTGCCACTCCTACCGCCAGGACGAGATCCTCATGCTCATCCGGCTGATGGAGCAGTTCGGCGTGAAGATCGGCACCTTCCAGCACGTGCTCGAAGGCTACAAGATTGCCGATGAAATCGCGCGGCACGGGGCGGGGGCCTCTTCGTTCTCGGATTGGTGGGCCTATAAGTTCGAGGTCTATGACGCCATCCCCTACAACGGCAGCCTCATGCGTGAGCGCGGCGTCCTGGTCTCCTTCAACTCGGACTCCTCCGAATTGGCGCGCCGCCTCAACACCGAGGCAGCCAAGGCCTTCAAGTACGGCGGCACGCCCGAAGCCGAGGCCCTCAAATTCGTGACGCTCAACCCCGCCTCTCAACTCCGCATCGATTCCTGCGTCGGCTCCCTGGAACAGGGCAAGGACGCCGATTTCGCCCTCTGGGCAAAGTCCCCGCTCGACTCGGAGACGGCCTGCCTCCAGACCTGGATTGAGGGAAAGAAGTACTTTGACCGCACCCTGGCCGCCGAACGAACCGCCCGGCTGGCCAAGGAAAAGCGGGAACTCCTGGACAAGGCCAGGAAACTCTCCAAGGGACCCTCCGGCCCCGAGGCGGGCGCCGCACAGGACGGCCCCGATGGCTTCTTCCGCGTCTCGCTGGAGCATGAATTTGACGGACAGGTCAGACACTGCCTGGACCAGGAGGGGGAATGAAAATGAAATCCGAATTTAACGCCCTGGTTCTCCTGGCGGCATTCTTTTTGGCTCTCACGGCCCTGGGCGGGCCGGCCAGACCGCTCCTGTTGACCGGCGCGGCCGTCCACACGATCTCCGGCGAAACGCTCTGCCCGGGCCAGGTCCTCGTGCGCGACGGGAAGGTTGCGGCGGTTGGCAAAACAGTCCCGGCCGAGGATGCGGAGACGGTCGATCTCTCGGGCCAGCATCTCTACCCGGGGATGATTGCCTTGAACACATCGCTGGGCCTGACTGAGATCAGCGGGGTCCGGGCGACGATGGACGCGACGGAAGTCGGCGAGTTCACGCCGGACGTCGAGTCGTGGATTGCGGTCAATCCGGATTCGGAGCTGATTCCGGTGGCGCGCGCCAACGGGATCGCCTGTTTCCAACCCGTGCCCCAGGGAGGCGTGGTGGCGGGCCAGTCGGGGCTTGTGGCGGTGGATGGCTGGACGACCGAGCAGCGGACCATCAAGGGGCCGGCGGCCCTCGACCTGTTCTGGCCGGTTATGGAACTGGATACCAGTCCTAGAGAGCGGGGGCGCGCCCGGGGCAAGTCGCTCGACGACCAGGCCAGGGAGCGCCGCGCCCGGTTGCAGGCGACGGTCGATTTCTTCGACGAGGCCAGGGCCTACGCCAAGGCCAAGGACGCCGCCGCCCGCGGCAAAGCCCCCGCCCCGGACCCCGTCCCCGCCTGGGAAGCCATGCTGCCCTTCGTGCGCGGCCAACTCCCCATCATGGTCCATGCCGAGGAAATCCGGCAGATCAAGGCCGCCGTCCATTGGGCCGCCACCAACAACTGCAAGATCATCCTCGCCGGCGGACGCGACGCCTGGATGGCCGCCTCGCTCCTGGCCGAGCAACGAATCCCGGTCGTCTATGGGCACATCTTTCATCAGCCCGCGCGCGACACCGAAGGCTATGACGCTAATTTCCGCGCGCCCGAGGTGCTGCGCCAGGCCGGTGTGAAGGTGGCCTTCAGCCTGGGCCTGGATCCCTTCAACGCCCCGCTGCTTCGCGACCTGCCTTATGCGGCGGCCAAGGCCGTCGCCTTCGGCCTGCCCGAAGACGAGGCGCTCAAGGGCCTGACCCTCTACCCGGCGCAGTTCATCGGCGTGGCCGAACGGTTGGGCTCGATCGAGCCCGGCAAAGACGCCACCCTCTTCTCCGCCGATGGCAACATCCTCGACATCCGCTCCAACGTGAAACGACTGTGGCTCGCCGGCCGTGAAGTCAGCCTCGAAAGCCGCCACACACGACTCTATGATAAGTACCGGAATCGGCCAAAACCTTAGGGCGGCTTTGTGGCCTGCTTTGTCGCAACCTTTGTCGCAACCTTTGTCGAGGCATGGCCGACCCGACAAAGGTTGCGACAAAGGCTGCGACAAGGGTCCGGGCTCGCGGCGCTCGTGGAAAGAGGCGCTGCGCCCAGTGCCTTGTTGCACCGAACCGTTTAGTTTTGCCAGCCGCTCTTGGGAACTGCGGGGGCCGCGGAGAATCCGAAGCATGATGCATCCTAACTCCAGCATCGTCCTCGCCCTTGCCCTTGGCGCCATGCTCCTGGGCCTGCCAGCGCGCGCCCCCGGGCAGCCGACCCCATTGACCCGTGTTCACGCGCACAACGATTACGAGCACCCGCGGCCGTTGTTCGACGCGCTGGACCGCGGCTTCTGCAGTGTCGAGGCCGACATCCATCTGGTCCAGGACCGGCTCCTGGTCGCCCATGATCGCCACCTGGTCAAACCGGGGCGGACACTCCAGGCCCTTTATCTGGACCCATTGCGCGAACGCGTGAAAAACAATGGCGGCAGCGTCTATCCCGGCGGCCCGGAATTCACGCTCCTGGTCGAAATCAAGGGCGATTGGAAGGCCACTTACCCCGTGCTCCGGGAGGTGTTGAGGCAGTATGCCGGCATGCTGAGCGTTTTCCGCAACGGTCTCCGCGAAACCAATGCCATTATCGTCATCATCACCGGCCATCGCTCCAAGGAGATGTTCGCCGGGGAGTCGGTCCGTTACGCCGCCCTGGACGGCGACCTGGAGGACCTGGACTCCACCGAGCCCGCCAGCCTCATTCCCTGGATCAGCAGCAACTGGACTCGCACCTTCAAATGGCGCGGCGCCGGCCCCATGCCCGAGGCAGAGAGGGCCAAACTCAAGAACATCGTCGCCCGGGCCCATCAACAAGGCCGGCGCGTCCGCTTCTGGGGCGCCCCCGACCAGCCCGTCTTCTGGAGCGAGTTGCTGGCCGACGGCGTTGATCTCATCAACACCGATGACCTCGAAGGAGTGCAGAAGTTCCTGTTGAAGAACTGAGGCCGGACCTTGAGACGGATTTTTTTGACCGCAAAGAACGCAAAGATCGCAAAGAACTGAGAAATCCGTTTCCTCTTTGCGTTCTCTGCGTTCTTTGCGGTTAAATAGACCGAAACCACTATGAAGGACATCAAGACATTGGGCGACCAGGTGCGGCAGACGGCTTACGACATTCACGTGTACCATGGGCACGGGCACCTGGAGAAGGTGTACGAGAACGCCTTGGCGCACCGCCTCCGCAAGGCTGGCCTGGCAGTGGAACAGCAGCACCCCATCAAGGTCTATGATGAGGATGGCACGCTCATTGGCGATTACCTGGCCGACCTGCTAGTGGAGGGCGAACTGGTTGTGGAGTTGAAGGCGGTCAAAGCCCTGGCGAACGAACACGAAGCCCAAATCCTGGGTTATTTGAAGTCCGCTCGCCTGGAGCACGGCCTCCTGATCAATTTTGGCTCCTACAAATTCGAAATCCGCAAGTTCGCCTGGAGCGCGCGCGCCGCTCAGCCGCCAGCCGGCCCACTCCTGTCCTTTCTCTCTGCGTTCTCTGCCTTCTTTGCGGTTAAATGAAATTCTTTTCAACCGCAGAGAACGCAGAGAACCAGCGCGGCACTCTCCTCTAGACGCGCGGGTGGAATCGGGTATGTTACCGGCAAATCCGGTCCATGAAATGAAATGTCCAGCGTGTTCGCGTGATTTGACCGAGGTGCAAGTCGGCAGCCTCAAGGTGGATGTCTGCCAGGGCGGCTGCGGGGGGATTTGGTTCGATGCCTTCGAACTGCAGCAAGTGGACGAGGAGAGCGAGGCGGCGGGGGAACCGCTGCTCGAAATCCAGCGCGACCAACGCGTTGTCGTGGACCCGGCCCGCAAGCGTCCATGCCCGCGTTGCGAGGGCATCAAGCTCCATCGCCACTTCTTCAGCGCCAAACGCCGCGTCGAGGTGGACCAATGCCCGAACTGCGGCGGCTATTGGCTCGATGCCGGGGAGTTAGCCCTCATCCGCGCCGAACGGGCCGAGAGCGCCCGGGAGCAGCAGGCCCACAAGCCGCCCGCCATCTCGGGCAACGTCCTCCGCTACATCTACCGGTTGGAACAGCGTGGGCGGCAGAAGGCGTGAGCGCGGCGCGGCACCGCACTGGACTTTGAGTGACTATTCGGGACCTTTGTCGGAGCCCTTGTCGAAACCTTTGTCGAAAACGGGCCAAATTCGACAAAGGTTCCGACAAAGGTTCCGACAAAGACACTAAAGTCATCCAAAGTCCATTGCAGGAGCGCGGCGCGGGGGAGGGGGGGCGAGTCGGCCGGCGTAGCCGGGTCAGAGGGGTTCACGGGGATTTGCCAGACATATCTATATATCATGATATGTTGATTTTTCGCTTGCAACCTCTCCTCCTTGAGAGTAGTTTACCGCCCGAAGCTCCAGGCGGAGGGTTTGGACATCCGCGCCGGGGCGCGCATTGGACTTGACGTGAACGCTGAATTGGACCGAACGAACGAGCTGCAGGCCGCCCTGGGCCGGCGCATCCTCATCCTGGATGGGGCGATGGGGACGATGATCCAGGGCTATAAGCTGGACGAGGCAGGCTACCGGGGGGAGCGGTTCAAGGACTGGCCGGGGGACCTGAAAGGCAACAACGACCTGCTGAACCTGACGCAACCGCAAATCATTCAAGCCATCCACCGGGAGTATCTCCAGGCCGGAGCGGACTTGCTGGAGACCAACACGTTCAACTCGACGGCGATTTCACTGGCCGACTATAAGCTGGAGGGACTGGCGTATGAGCTGAATGTGGCCGGGGCAAAGAATGCGCGGGCGGCGGCGGAGGCCTTCATGGCGGCCAACCCAGGCCGGGTCTGCTGGGTGGCGGGGGCCCTGGGCCCCACGAGCAAGACGGCCTCGCTTTCGCCGGACGTTCACAACCCGGCGTTCCGGGCCATCACCTACGACCAACTGGCGGCTGCCTATCTCGAGCAGGCCCGCGGCCTGCTGGACGGCGGCGCGGACGCGCTGTTGGTCGAGACGGTGTTTGATTCGCTCAATTCCAAGGCGGCCCTGTTCGCCATCCAGAACTGTTTTGACGAGCTGGGGCGCCGCGTCCCGGTGATGGTCTCATTCACGATTACCGATTTGAGCGGGCGCACGCTCTCAGGGCAGACGGTCGAGGCCTATTGGAATTCCATCTCCCACCACCAGTTGCTGAGCGTGGGCATCAATTGCGCCCTGGGTCCCAAGGAGATGCGGCCGTTTATCGAGGAGCTGGCGGGCCTGGCGGACATCTACGTGAGCAGCCACCCGAACGCCGGTCTGCCTAACCCGATGCTGCCGGGCGGTTTTCCCGAGACGCCGGAGTCATTTGCGCCGCAGTTGCGGGAATGGGCGGCCAACGGCTGGCTCAACATCGTGGGCGGCTGCTGCGGCACCACCCCGGCCCACATCCGGCTGCTGGCCGAGGCGGTGCGGGGGCTGCCGCCGCGCGTGCCGCCCCGGATCCAACCCTGCACCCGGCTCAGCGGCCTGGAACCGCTGACCCTCCGGCCCGAAACCAACTTCGTCAACATCGGCGAGCGCACCAACGTCACCGGTTCCCCCAAATTCGCCAAGCTGATCCTGGCGGGCGACTACGAAGGGGCGCTGGTCATCGCCCGGCAGCAGGTCGAGAACGGGGCCCAGATGATCGATGTCAACCTGGACGAGGCCATGCTCGATTCCCAAAAGGCCATGACCACGTTTCTCAACCTGGTCGCCTCGGAGCCGGACATTGCGCGCGTGCCGGTGATGATCGACAGCTCGAAATGGCCGGTCATCGAGGCCGGGTTGAAGTGCGTCCAGGGCAAGGGCGTGGTCAATTCGATTAGCCTCAAGGAAGGCGAAGAGCCCTTCAAGCGGCTGGCGCGGCTGATTCGGCGCTACGGCGCGGCGGTCGTGGTCATGGCCTTCGACGAGCGAGGCCAGGCCGACACCTTGGAGCGCAAGATCGAGGTTTGCCAGCGGGCGTACCGCATCCTTACAACGGAAGTCGGGTTGCCGCCGCAGGACATCATCTTCGATCCGAACGTGCTGACCGTCGGCACGGGGATCGAAGAGCACAACAACTACGCGGTGGATTTCATCCGCGCGACCCGCTGGATCAAGGAGCACCTGCCGCTGGCGCGGGTGAGCGGGGGGATCAGCAACATCTCCTTCTCGTTTCGCGGCAACAACGTGGTGCGCGAGGCGATGCACTCGGCCTTTCTCTATCACGCCATCAAGGCCGGGCTCGACATGGGCATTGTCAACCCCGGCATGCTCGGGGTGTACGAGGAAATCGAGAAGGCCCTGCTCGAGCACGTCGAGGACGTGCTGCTCAATCGCCGGCCCGATGCCACGGAACGCCTGGTCCGGTTCGCCGAGACGATCCAGCAGCGGGACGAGATCCCGGTCGCGGCAGAGGCCTGGCGCCAGGGCAGCGTCGAGGAGCGCCTGGGCCACGCCTTGGTCAAGGGGATCGTCGATTTCATCGACCAGGACACCGAAGAGGCGCGCCTGAAATACGGGCGGCCGCTGGCGGTCATCGAGGGCCCGCTGATGGCGGGGATGAACGTGGTGGGCGACCTTTTCGGCTCGGGCCGGATGTTCCTGCCGCAGGTGGTCAAGAGCGCCCGGGTGATGAAGAAGGCGGTGGCCTGGCTGTTCCCGTTTATGGAGGCCGAGCGCCAAGGCCCCGGCAATCACCGGTTGCATGGCCGCATCCTCATGGCCACGGTCAAAGGCGACGTGCATGACATCGGCAAGAACATCGTCGGCGTGGTGCTCGGCTGCAATAATTATGAGGTCATCGACCTGGGCGTGATGGTCCCTGCGGAGAAAATCCTCCAGACGGCCCGCGAGCGGGGGGTGGACATGATCGGGCTGAGCGGGTTGATAACACCGTCGCTGGACGAGATGGTCCACGTGGCCAAAGAGATGGAACGGCAGGGCTTGACGGTCCCGCTGCTGATCGGAGGCGCGACAACCAGCAAGGCGCACACGGCGGTGAGGATTGCCCCAAGCTATTCCCCGCCCGTCGTACACGTCCTGGATGCGTCGCGGGCCGTGGGGGTGGTGGGGAAGCTGATTAACCCGGAGTCCAAACCGGGCTTTGTCCAGGAATTGGGCGCCGATTACGAGAAGGTCCGCGCCCGGCACGCGGAGCAGCGGACCAAACCGTTGTTGTCCGTCGAGGAGGCGCGCCGGCGCCGTCCGCAATTCCAGTGGAATCCGGCCGACCTTCCCAAACCCGAGTTCACCGGCGTGCGGGTCCTTGCTTCCGATGCCGCCCCGCCTGCGGCGCCGGAGGCTCGAGCGCCGGCCTCACGCATTTCTCTCTCCGACCTGGTCCCCTTCATCGACTGGTCTCCTTTCTTCCACACCTGGGAACTCCGGGGGCGCTATCCGGCCATCCTCAAGAATCCCGAGGCCAGACATCTCTTCGAGGAGGCGCAGCAACTGCTGCGCCGGATCGTGGACCAGGAGTTGCTGGTTGCCCGCGGGGTCTATGGCTTCTTCCCGGCCAATGCCGTCGGCGACGACCTCGAGCTCTTTGTCGGCGATTCGCGGACTCGAGTCCCTGGCCACGTTCCATTTCCTGCGCCAGCAGATGGCCAAACCTGCCGGCCAGTTCAACCATTGCCTGGCTGACTACATCGCGCCCAAGGTCTCGGACCCCCCGGCCACGGCCCGACAGTTGGAGGATTACGTGGGCGCCTTCGCCGTGAGCGCCGGGTTTGGCGCCGAGGCGCTCTGCGAGCGTTTCGAGCGCGAGCACGACGATTACAACTCGATCATGACCAAGGCCCTGGCCGACCGCCTGGCGGAGGGCTTTGCCGAATACCTGCACGAGCGGGCCCGCCGGGAATGGGGCTATGCCCGCGACGAGCGCCTGACCAAGGAGGACTTGATCCGCGAGCGCTACCGGGGCATCCGCCCGGCGGCGGGCTATCCCGCCTGCCCCGACCACACGGAGAAGCTGACGCTGTGGGACTTGCTCCAGGTCGAGGCCAAAACGGGCATCAAGCTCACCGAGACCTGCGCGATGTGGCCCGGCGCCAGCGTCAGCGGGCTCTACTTCGCCCACGCCGAATCGAAGTACTTTGCGGTCGGCAAGATCGGGCGCGACCAGGCGGCGGACTACGGCCACCGCAAGGACATGGAATTGCAGACGGTCGAGCGATGGCTGGGGCCGTATCTGGATTACGAACCCGGACCGGCGGTCCCGGCCGCCGGGACGGGACGGAGGAGGGAAAGGCTAAAGGCTAAGGGCTAAGGGCTAAAGGCTAAATGCTGGAATCGAGAGGGGGCGGGGTTGTTCAAGCGTGCGATTAAAAGCGCCGGACATGCGCCTCGGGAGTTTTGTCCCGGAGGGACATCTGACAATAGCCCGGCGCTTCAGCGCCGGGGAGGCCACAACAGGGACCCTCGTCCCGAAGGGACGGTTGAGAACACTCCTTGCTTTCAGCCGTCCCTTCGGGACGGACCTGCTCCTTGGGTCCGCTTACCCGGCGTTGAAACGCCGGGCTATTGTCGGCAGCCCCTTCGGGGCAAAAAGGCCCGGTGGGCTGCCCCACTGTTTTAACCGCACGCGTTGTGTGGCCTCACGTCGTGTTCTCGTTACTTTAGCCTTCAGCCTTTAGCCTTTAGCCTTTCCGGCGAGGGGGCTTGTTTTTTCCAATTTGCGCAATAGACTGAGGGTATGAAGAACGATGTCGTGCCGGTCCAGATCCGGGGGATCCTGCCCGCCAATGCCGGGTGCGCCCTGTTCGTGGGGAATGACGAGAAGGTGTTCGTGATCAATGTGGAGCCGAACATGGGCGCGGTCATCGGGATGTTTCTCCGGGAGACGCCCAAAGAGCGTCCGCTGACGCACGACCTTATTCAGAGCATCTTCAAGGGCTTCAGCATCACGGTCGAGCGGGTGGTGATCACGGAACTGCGGAACTCGACTTATTTTGCGCGGCTCATCCTGCAGCAGCAGAACGAACTGGCGCGCAAGATTGTGGAGATCGATGCGCGCCCCAGCGATTGCCTTGCTCTGGCCACCGCCCAGAAACGGCCGATCTACGTCACCCACTCGCTCTTCGAGCAAGTTGAGGACATGAGCGAGGTCCTCGAGCGCATTAACGAGAACGGCAGCGAGGCCGAGTAGCCCAATGGCCCAACCTGTCGTCAAGCAGTCTGCCCCCGTGGTGCTGATCTGCGGCGAGGACGAATTTGCCGTCAAACAGCGCGCCAAAGAGGTCTATCTGGAGTGGACCGAGGAGGTGGGCGGCATGGACCACGAGACACTCGATGGCAGCGTCTCCCATAGCGGCGAGGCCCTCAAGGTCCTGGCCCGCCTGCGCGAGGCCCTGCAGACCCTCCCCTTCTTCGGCAGCGGCAAGGTCGTCTGGCTCAAGAACTGCAATTTCCTGGGCGATGAGAAGGTCGCGCTGGCCGGGCCGGTGACGGAGGGCCTGGCCTCGCTGGCGCAGGAACTCAAGGAATTCTCCTGGCAGAACGTCCGTCTGCTCATCAGCGCCCTCAAGGTCGATAAGCGCAAGGTCTTTTACAAAGCCCTGGACAAGATCGGCAAGGTCGAGGGCTTCGCCGGATGGTCTGCGGACGACCGGGACTGGGCCGACCAGGCGGAGTTGTGGGCGCGCAAGGCGCTGCGCCAGCGGCAGAAGGAGATTTCCGACGAGGCCCTGGGTGAACTCATCAGCCGCGTCGGCCCCTCGGCGCGGCAGTTGGACAACGAGATCGAGAAGGTCGCGCTTTATGCCGGCCCGCGCCAGGAGATCCAGTTGGAGGATGTCGCCGCGGTCTGCACGCGGAACAAGACGGCTCGGGCCTTCGCCCTGGGCGATGCCCTGGGGGATCGGAATTTGCCGCGGCTGCTGCGCCGGCTGGACGAGGAGTTGTGGGAGGTCAAGCTCGACCCCCAGAAATCCGAGATCGGCCTGCTCTATGGGCTCATCGCCAAGGTCCGCGCTATGATTCTGCTCCGGGAGATGCTGCGCGAGGGCTGGCTCAAGCCGGATACGGCCGATTTCAGCCGCTTCAAGGCCCAGCTCCAGCGTGTGCCGGTCGAACAGTTGCCCCAGGACCGCCGGTTCAATCCAATGGCCCTTAACCCCTATGTCCTCTTCAAGGCCCTGCCCCAGGTCAGGAACTACACGCAGGCCGAGTTGATTGGCGCCATGGAACTGCTCCTGCGGTGCAACCAGCGCCTGGTCTCCAGCGGCCTCGATGAGGCCCTGGCGCTGCAGCAGGTCCTGGTGCAGATTGTGGGACAGGGCCGGGGCCCCGGCCCGTCGCGCGCGCCAACCCGCGCCAATTAGCCAGCCATGAGCGTGTCGCCAGCCAAAATGTCAGTGTTCGTGGGCGAGCACTTCGCCTGCGTCAAGATCGTTGGGTGGGCCAATTTCACCTCGAGCGTCGATTTCAAGACATTGATAAGCGAACTCCGGCAACGGGGATACAAGTATTTCGTGCTCGACCTCTCGGAGTGCGCGCTGATGGACAGCACGTTCCTGGGAGTGCTGGCCGGCTTCGGCCTCAAGCTCTGGCCGGCGCAGCAGCCGCCGCCGCCGCCGCAGCAGCAGCCCAACCACGCCGTGGAACTGCTCAACCCCAACGCCCGGATCACCGAGTTGCTCGAGAACCTGGGCATCCTGCACCTGTTCAAGCTGCGCAACGGTTCGCTCCAAACGCCCGCTCAGCCCGAAGCCGCCCCCGCCCACGCCGACCCCAGCCGCGAAGAGCTCACCCGCGCGTGCCTCGAAGCCCACCAGACCCTGATGCAGGTCAATCCGGATAACGTCCCCAGGTTCAAAGAGGTCGCCCAGTTCCTCGCCGAAGACCTCAAAAAGCTCCAGGGCAGAGAGCGGCCCTGACCGTGTCCAAGGGCGACGGGGGCTTCCCCAAAGCTCCGTCAAGAGCATTATTTGGCGCTTGTCCCCAAAGGCCCGGATTCCAGGACTTTGTCTTCCACTTTCTCCTCCACCAGGCCGAAATCTGGCCATTTTTTTGACAAAGTGCCAAACAAAGTGAAGGGACGGGGTGGTTTCGGGACACGATCTGTCCTCTGACCGGCTGGCGTCCGTCACGACAGAATGGCCCGTTTGGGATGTGGTAACTATTCAGGTCTTACGGGCCTCTGGGAGGGGCTGAGGGGATGAACGGGGTGCCGGCGACGGCCTTTTCCAGCGCGTCAAGGAGGTTGCGGCCCTGCTTGCGGCAGGTGGAGATGTAGCTGCGAATGCGCGCGAAGACCCTGGCCCCGTGCAGGGTGCGGAAACAGCCCGAGACCTTTTGGCGGGTCTTCTCCATGCGCAGGTCGCGCTCGGCGCCGTTGTTGGTGAACGGGACTTCCTCAAAGACGGTAAAGGCCAGCACGCTCCACTCGAAGTCCTCCAGGCGATCCAGCAGGTTGGCAGCCTTGCTTTGTGCCCGGTTGCCCTGCTGGCGGGGATGGCGGCGGCGGCCCGCTTGGACAATGGCGCGATACTGGCGGCGCAGGCGCTTGAATTGCCACTCCTCCAACACGCCGTGCTTTTTGCGACGTTCCAGGCAGCCGAGCAGGAAGGCGCTCATCTGCTGGGCCCAGGCTTCGTGCTGTTCTTGCCACAGGAACTTGAGTTCGCGCAGATGGTGCTCGTTGCACAGGGCGTGCAGGCACTGGTCGTAGGTGAAATAGGGTTTCCAATGGTCGTGGATAAGGAAGCCGGTGCAGCGGGGCAGGATGCCGAAGTAATCCATCGCCTCGGTGCCGCGCTTGGGATGGACGCCGTAGAAAGTGAGGTGGGCGTTACTGACGACGTGAAGCCAGTGCAAACTCTTGGCCACGCGCAGGCCGCTCTCATCGCAATGATTGACCGGGGCTTGGGGCAACTGTTGCCCCAGCGTTTGCTCGAAGGGGGCCAGGTGTTCGTAAGCCCGTTGATTGGCCGAGGCGATGGTCGCCTCGCTCAAGGGCTGGCCGTAGAGGTCTTGGCAGATTTGGGTCAACCGCTGATACGGGATGAAGTGCTGGTCGTTGAGATAGACCATCTGGGCCTTGAAGGGTGGGCCGTATTGGGCCGGGGCGATGACGCCCTCGGGGAACGTGGCGGTGACCCGCCGCCCGGAGACGGGGCAGCGTTTGATCTCGGCCCGGTGTTCGGTCACTTCCAGCGGCTTTTCGGGCAACTCGAAGACCTGGCGCTTCTCGTAGTCCAGGACCGGCTCGGAGCGCAAGTCCCGGCCCTGGCAAGCGCCGCAGGGACAGCGTTGGAGCCGATGCATGCGCACGTGATCCGGCTCGCGCACGGGCTGGAGGGTTCGGCCCGGATGCCCGGGCTGGCCGCCGGGCCGGCGGCCGGTTTTTTGGCGCAGGGACTTGGGGGCCGGTTTGGCCAATCCATCCGAGCTGGGCGGTTTGCTGCTATTGGTGCTGTTGAGGGCCAGGCGGGCTTGGAGTTCTTTGACTTGACGGCGTAGCGCATCCCGTTGCCGACACACTTGCCGCAGCCTGGCCGCCAGGCGCAGCGCCCACTCGACGAGCCGGGCTGGGGCCGTGCGGGCCAAGGCCAAGAGTTGCTGGCGGCTCTTCAGGCGCATAGGTGGCGGCGAAACTGCGGGTCCAGCGGATAGACCCACACCGCCTTGGGGCAGACCTGGGGCCGATTGCTCCGGTCGTTGCGGGTGCGGCCGGTGGTCTGGCCCAACGCGATCCAATTGGCGGCGCGATAACAGGCGCCGGTGAAACGGGAGGTGTCCACGAAGGTCTCCACCAGATGGAGCGGCCGGGCGTATTTGCGCTGCCAGTCCTGGGCCAGACGGCGCAAGACCAGACTCAGCGCGTGGCTGGCCAAGTTGGGCGTGGCGACCCAGGGCAACACGATGAAACGCGTGTTGTTGGTCAGCGCCTGCAAATGCGCGCGCCGCGCGGCGGGGCTCCACCCGATAAACTGGTCGCGGGGGGCGCACTGCCAGGCGGCCGAGCCAAAGAGCAGGCAACTGAGCGGTTGCCCGCAGCGATCCAGCACCAGGTACTTCAGATTGAGGCCCACCGTGCCGGTGTAGCCCAGATAATGATAGCGATGCAGCAGCCAGTCGAAGAGCGGCCGTTGGTCCGGCCATTGGCTTAATTCCCGCACCTCCAGTGGCTGCAAAGCCTCCAGCGGCCCGGCGAGGCGTTGGGTGCCATGGGCCACCGGGCGCAGTTGCTGGCGGCGCATGCGATTGCAAGGCACGCAGCGGCGCGGCGGCAAGACCAGCAGGCCCCGCGCTTCCAATTTGACCAACAGCGCGCGGGCGGCCATGTCTTGGAGTCGGCCTTTGGGGTCCCGCCAAGCCCACCGTTGACACAGTGCGCGGGACAGCCTGCGGCGACTCCATTGGGGGTGCTGCCCGAGCAACTGGCGGACTTGGTCCAACTGCTCCGCACCGAGCAAACGGCCCTGCACGGTCAAGGTCATGCCCGGATGATGGCACGAGTGGGGCCTGGAGTCCAGGTACCGGATGAGCAAAAAAGTGAGAAAAAAGCGAATCAAAGCTCGTGCGCCAACGAAGGCGGTGCTTAAATTCCCCTGATTAGACCTGAATAGTTACGGGATGTGAGAAGGGCCTTCCCATGCCCAAGGTGGGGAGCGATTCGGGCTGTGGGGCGGCAGGAATTTCCGGTCTTGGCGTGGCATCCTTCACCTTGGACGGGTGATGGGACGGAGGGGGCGCCGATTGGTGGCGACGCAATGGCGGTCGTGCCTGGCACCGCGCCTGCTTTATAGGCGCTGCGAGCATAGAACTCGGAAAGAATTGCCACCCGCAATGATACTTGCAAAAGACAATGCCCGGAGCGCTCGGTTTTCCGACGATTCCCTCACCATCCCGCGTGGAAGCCCGGCGCAGGTTTCGACCCGCCAACCGGGTGGCACCGTCCGTTACGCCGAGGGCGATCCAACCTACGAACTGGCCAACGCCGCACGCTTTCGCAGGACCGTCTCGCTCGTGCATCGCCTGATAACGCCAAGCCAGACCATCCTCGATGTCGGCCCGCACATCTTGACAAGGATGCTCCGCGAAGACTTCGACAACGTGGACTCGCTCGGATTCGACCCGGACCATTTGCCGCGGCGGCCTTGGGAGAATCACTTCGAGCAAGATCTGGACACAGCGCCGTGGAAATCGGGATGGGGCGAATACGACCTGGTATCGGCTTGCGAGGTTCTCGAGGACCTCAAAATGCCGATTCGGCTGTCGCTCCGCCAACTGCGAAGCTTGATTAAACCGAACGGCCTCATTTTGGTCACCATGCCCAATGCCGCCGCCCTCAAAAACCGGCTAAAGCTTGCGGTCGGATGTCCTCCGTTCGACATGCACCCGGAGTTGATTAACGGTGACTTGGGCCACTTCCGGGAATACACCACGTCGGAGGTTCTTTCCGCCGCCGCAGCGCAGGGGCTCCAGCTTTACCATTTCGAGGCGCATTCGGACGTTGGGCATGTTGGAGTTGGCGGCCGGGCTTACAATCTCCTCTGCCGGCATTTGCCACAGCAATTCCGCGATGCCTTCGTTTACGTCTTCCACCAAACCGAGGCGCGCGAGGCTCAGTCTCTTATCGAACCTCGACGAGGAACCGTTCTGGAGCATTCTTGCGCATAATGAGTCACACGTGGGGCAGGAACGTCGTGAGGTCCTGCTCCTCGACCAGGGCCTTGGGGATTTCAGCCAGGAATCGTGAAGGCCGCTGGGCCATGGGCCCGCCGTTGCGGTAGCCGGCCCGGGTCAAGGGATAGCTCAGGTAAAGCTCCTGGCGCGCGCGCGTGATGGCCACATACATGAGCCGGCGCTCCTCCTCCTCCCCGCCAGGGACCTTCAAAGAACGCTCCGACGGGAAGAGCCCATCGCACAACATGATGACGAAGACGACGTTCGAACTCGAGACCCTTGGCCTGGTGGATCGTCGAGAGCCGGACCTGCTCGTCCTCGGCGGGCGCAGGGCGATCCTCCTCCGCCTCGACGTTGGTCAACAGGGCCAGTTGGCTCAAGAAGTCTTCGAGCGCCTCGAACTGCGTGGCAAAGGAGGCAAGCTGCTGGAGGTCCTCCAGCCGCGAGCGGTAATGGGTGTAGTTCTCCTTGAGATAGTCTTCATAACCCGCCTCGAGCACGAGCCGGAGCATTGCGCTCGGGTCATGCCGCAGGTCTTCGCCCTCGAGTTGCGCTATCGTGGCGCTGAATTGCGCCCAGGCCGCAGCCGTCTTCTTCGGGACGAGCGCCGCGCATCGTTGCAAGGCGCGTGCCACGGCCGGGCCCGGCGGTAGCGAGGCCGCGTCAGGGGGTTCAGCCGGAGTGCGCCCGTCCTCGCCGTGGCCGCTGGCGGTGGCATCCGGAGGCGCTCCCGCGCTAAAGGCCCGCCACAACCTCATTGCGCCCTTGCCGCCGATGCCGGGCAACAATCGCACCAGGCGCACAAAGGCCGATTCATCGCGCGGGTTGGCGACCAGCTTGAGATAGGCGGTGACATCCTTGATGTGGGCCTGCTCGAAGAAGCGGATGCCGCTGGTGATGCTGAAGGGGATGTGGCGGCGGGTCAGTTCGAGCTGGAGCTCCAGGGCATGAGAATGCGAACGGTAGAGCACGGCCGTCCGGTTCAAATCAGCCCCTTCCTCGTGCAACTGGACCAGGCGCCGGGCCACGAACTCGGCCTGCCCGGAGGAATTGCTGCAGACCACAACCGCCGGCTTCGGACCGGGCTTGCGGACCGGGGTCAAGAGCTTGACATACTGGCGGGTATTGGCCGCGATGGCCGCGTTGGCCGCCTCCAGGATCTCCGGCGTGCTGCGATAGTTGGTCTCGACCTTATAGAGCGCAGCCCCGGGGTAGCGGTCCGGGAATTTCAGGATGTTGTGGAAGTTGGCCCCGCGCCACGAATAGATGCTCTGGGCGTCATCGCCCACGACCATGACGTTCTGGTGCCGGGCCGCCAGGAGGTCGATGAGGTCGCTTTGGAGCTTGTTGGTGTCCTGGTATTCATCCACCAGGATGAACTGGAAGCGGTGCTGGTAGTGCTCGAGGACCTCGGGCTGCTGCCGAAGCAGTTCGAGCCACAGCGCCAGCAGGTCGTCAAAATCCATCGCGTTGCTGGCCCGCTTGCGCGCCGCGTAGAGGCGCTGGGCCTCCGCTATCAGGTCTGACACGGGCGAAAAGTGGCCGTATTGCTCTTCGAGAACCTGTTCCGTGGTCCGGAGCGTGTTCACAGCCAGGGAGAAGATCTCGGCCAGCACCTCGGCCTTGGGAAAGGGCGCGGCCTTGGTGTCAATGTCCGATTCGGCCACGCAGGTGGTGATCAGGCCCTTGGCGTCGGCGCGGTCCAGGATGGAGAAGTCACGCCGGTAGCCCAGCAGGTCCGCGTGCCGGCGCAGGACCCGGTTGCCGATCGAGTGGAACGTGCCGCCCCAGAGCGAGCCCAACTCCTGGCCCAGCAGGTCGGTCACGCGCCGCATCATCTCCTGCGCGGCCTTGTTGGTGAACGTCAGGAGCAGGATGTGCTCGGGGCCGATGCCTTGCTCGATCAGATAAGCCACCCGGTAGGTGAGCGTGCGCGTCTTGCCCGACCCCGCGCCCGCAATGACCAATGCCGGCCCGGGCGGCGCCGTGACCGCCTCGAAGCTGCTGCGGATTGAGCTCGCCCGCGTAGTCAATCTGCAGCTCCAGCGCCTTGCGGAACGGCGGCAATGCGTAGTCGCCTGACATGACTCTACCCTACCGGCCTGGCCCCGCCATGTCGAACAGGGATCGGCCTGCTCCAGAACGGCGAGACCGTGGAGAGCGTAGTCACGCGCTGCTTCCCTGCTGTCACTCGTGCCCAGGTTTACGAGTGCCTGGCCTATTACGAGGATCACCGGGGCGAGATTGATGTGCTCGTCGCCCGCCAGATGGCCGGACCCCGGCCGTGAAGTTCCTTCTGGACCACGACGTGCCCGATGACCTGGCGTTCTCGCTTGAGGCGCTGGGCCATGAAGTCATCAAACTGCGCTAGTCGCAAGCCGTCTTGAGGTAGCCCGTGCTGCTCCCGTCCACCACCACCGCCTTGTAGCGCCCGCTGAACAGATGCCCAAATTCCCCGTGCCTTCGGTTGTAGCGGCTGGTATAGGTGCCCAGCAGCCACTTCATTCCCGCCACCAGGTCGGGCTCCGGCGTCTCGAGTGGTCGGTCCCGCTGGGCACAGCGACGCATGCCTCGCCCATCGTGGCCGGGGTTTGGACGAACCCAACCAAAAAGTCAGGCCGGGATCAAAAATGTATGGCTGACCCCTTCGATGAGAGCCGGAGGGAACTGGCAATGGCCTCGTGCCCCCAGTTCCTTTCGGTTCGAAGGTGGATGGATTGCTCTGACCTGCCGCTCGGCGCTGGACCCAGATGGCTGACTGAACGGGTCGCCTCGACGGGCAAGTTCCGTGAGGCCCCGATTCGGCAAACGAGAACGCAGGCTCGAGTCAGTGCCCGCACAGTGGCCCAAGAGCTCTGGCAAAAACGGTTTAGAAAAAAACCGGCCGGACCACGCTTTTTTTTACTTGCACCCTGCCCTAATGGCTGAACCCTTTCCCACGGCGAGTTCCTCGAATATGAGGGACACGCCGGGTCGGAGACCGGCGCTCCGCCCGCCATGACTGGTCGGTTACGTCTGTCCGGTGAATTGACTTGACCCTGCGGTTGGCCGTGAGTAGGCTCACCTGCGACGAAAAAATGGTATTCACGACTCAGATCTTCGTTTTTTACTTTCTGCCGCTGTTTCTGCTGGTCTATTTCAACCTCCCGTACCGCTGGCGGAATCTCTGGATCACGTTAGCCAGCTATGTGTTTTACGGCTGGTGGAAGCCTTGGTTTGTAGGCCTGATGTTTTTCACGACGGTTATGGACTTCACCTGGGGCAAAGTCATTACCCGCCCTGGCGCCACGCCGTTGCAGAGAGAGCTGGCGGTGTTGGCATCTGTCATCACGAATCTCAGCTTCCTGGGATTCTTCAAGTATTACATGTTCGGCGCCGAGAGCCTGAACCAACTGCTGGCGGCGGTTGGGGCGAAGCCGTTCCACGTCCTGCAGGTTGTCCTGCCGATTGGGATTTCGTTCTACACGTTCCACTCCCTGACTTACATCCTGGATTTATATCGCGGGCACGCGATCCCGGCGAACTCGTTCTCAAACTTTTCGGCCTTTGTTGCGTTGTTTCCGGACCTGGTGGCCGGCCCGATTATCCGCTACAAGACCCTCGCCGAACAATTGCAGGAACGCCAACACACGGTGGCACGGTTTGCTTCGGGTGTTTCCATTTTCGTGGTTGGCTTTGCCAAGAAGGTTTTGCTGGCCAACCCTTGCGGGCAAGTGGCCGACGCGGTGTTCAACGCGGCCAGCCCCTATGCGCTCGATGCCTGGGTGGGAGTAATCGCGTACGCGTTCCAAATCTACTTCGATTTCTGCGGGTACTCGGACATGGCCGTGGGTCTGGGACGCATGCTGGGGTTTGAGTTCCTGAAGAACTTCGACGCGCCCTACCGTTCCGAGAGCATCACGGAACTTTGGCGGCGCTGGCACATCTCCCTATCCAGCGTGTTGCGGGATTATTTATACTATGCGCTCGGCGGCAATCGGAAGGGAGAAGGGCGAACCTATTTCAATCTCGCGGTGGTGATGGTGTTGGGGGGCTTATGGCACGGTGCCAAGTGGAACTTTGTGGTCTGGGGCGCGTTCCATGGGCTGCTCCTGGCCTTGGAAAGGTGGCGTGGAAAACGCAGCCTTTACCAGGTGCTGCCGCGGCCAGGACGCATCGGCCTCACGTTTCTGCTGGTGCTGCTGTCGTGGGTTTTGTTTCGTGCCGATAACCTGACCGCGGCCAGAGATTATTTCATGGCGATGTTCGGCCTGGGCTCTATCGGAACCATCGCCCCATTGCTGGCAGCGACGATTTACACTCCTTACCACCTGCTGGTTCTCGGCATCTGCGCCGGCCTGGTCTTCCAGCCTTTACAGGCCCACGATTGGGCGCAGTCGCCGGTGACCTGGGGACGGGCCGCGGCGTTGGTTCCGCTGTTTGTGTTTTCACTGGTCGCGATGTTCTCGCAGGCTTTCAACCCCTTCCTCTATTTCCAATTTTGACCGGCCATGAAGCGTCTTCGTGATCCCCAATGGGTTTTGATCCTGATGTTCCTCGGGATCATCGCCGGCGTGCCGCTAGTCCAAGCCCTCATCGAAACGCGCGGAGACAACGGAATCCGAGCGTTTGAGCTGTTCAGCCAGATGCCCACTGCCGCTAACTTGCGCGCTTACGAGCGAGATTTAGAGGCAGCTAACTGGGCAGCGCGGCTGAGCCGGCCATTACTTCAGTTTGCTCATTTCTCCTGGCTGAAGGAGGGCGGGGAGAAGGTGGTCATCGGACCAGAGGGATGGTACTTCTACAAGCCCGGGCTGAATTACATGCTGGCCCGCCCTGAGCGCGCCAAGCCGTCCAACGCCACCAACGACCCGGTGACCGCGATTGTGGATTTTCGGGATCAACTCGCCGCGCAGGGCATCCGACTGTTGGTCATGCCGGTCCCGAACAAGGAAAGCGTCTATCCGGACCGGCTGACGCGCCGGGTGAGGCCCGGGCACGGGGTGCTGGCGCCTGGGACCCGAGAGTTACTGGAAAGGCTTCGGACGGCCAAGGTGGAGGTGCTCGACCTGTTCAAAGAGTTTGAGCACGCACGCCAGCAGAGCGGTTCGGTTCCCCCGGTTCCTCTCTACCTGGCGCAGGATACCCACTGGTCGCCAGCCGGTGTGGGTCTGGCGACGAAGGCGGCGGCGCGACGGTTGCTGGAATTGGGCTGGGCCAGGCCCGGCCGGGTCTTGTACACGGAGCGAGTCATGCCGGTGTGGCGGTTGGGAGATATCCTGCGGATGCTGCAAGTGCCGCCCGTCGAACGCCGGGTGGCTCCCGAAACCGTCTCGTGTGCCCAGGTAGTCCGTCGCGACAATGGCCAGCCGTACAAAGATGAGGCGGAAGCCGAAATTCTCGTGCTCGGCGACAGCTTCATGCGAATTTACCAACAAGACGAACCAGAATCCGCGGGTTTCATCGCGCACCTGGCCAAAGAGCTCCAGCAACCGATGATGGCATTGGTCAACGACGGCGGCGGTGCGACCCTGGTGCGACAGGGACTCCACGCCCGTCCGGTGTTCCTCAAGAGCAAGAAAGTCGTGCTTTGGGAATTCGTCGAAAGAGATATCGGGCTGGGCGTCGAAGGTTGGCAGCGGGTGGCGGTGCCGGCGGTCGTCTCACCCGGCAGTTGAAGACAGGACCACGCGGAAACCGTTGTTGTAATTCTGGAAGGTTGGCGAGCCGCTGTCGCGCTCGGCGGACCGGCAGGCCTTGCCCGCGCTGGTCCAGCCGCCTCCGCGGAGCACGCGAGCCGAGCCCCTGGCGGGACCCTTCGGATCGGTTACCTTGCCGCCGGGGTAGGGGCCATACCAGTCTTGACACCATTCCCAGACGTTCCCGTGCATGTCATAAAGTCCCCAGGCGTTCGGACCGTAGCTTCCGACGATGGTCGTCCCGTCGAAATAGGGGCCTCGGGGCGCTCCGCCGTAGGGAAAGGTCCCGTCGAAATTGGCTTGGTAAGAACTCAGGCTCGTGCCATCACCAATGCCGAAAGGGGTAGCCGTACCCGCTCGGCACGCATACTCCCACTCCGCTTCAGTTGGCAAGCGGTAAGCGTAACCGACCGGCAAGCGTCCGCCAGCACGTTCCCGTTCAGTCAGCTTATAGCAGTAATTAGTCGCCATGTCCCAGCTCATCCACTCGCACGGCAGCCGCGGAGACCACTCAAAAAACGAGAAGTTCGTTCCGAGCACCGCCACGCACTCCTCTTGGGTCACCTCATACTTGCCGATCCAGAACCCCCGCGAAATTGTCACCTCCGTCTGCGGTCCTTCGTTTGTGGAGCGGCTCGCTTCGGACTCAGGGCTGCCCATCGTGAAAGTGCCTGGTTGAATGTAAACCACGTTCGTCACCGGCGTTATCGGAACGGTAATCTCGTAAAAGCGCTGCGGAACGCTCGGGGCTTCCTGGTCGGCGAACCAGAGCGGGCCTCCCTGCCCAACTACATTCGTAAGCAAACTCCAATGAACCAGGTCAACCGAAACCGCGATGGGATAGGTTTGGCCGGCGTTGGCTGCAAACGAAAATTGGAACGTATTGGAGGACATCGTCTCTCCCTCGAGCCAGACTCCGTCGCCGCCAGCCCCAGCGGCCAGGACCGGTGAGAGCAGCGCGAGCCACAGCGCAGACGCCAGCACGGCCCCACTGCACCCAACTTTGGATGACGCTGTGGTACACCAAGCGTGCCCAATCGGTCCCCCGCTCCTGCCGAGGAGGAGAGGGGAACGCCCAGCGTGCTTGGAACTCCGATATGTCATCCAAAGTTCGCGACAAAGTTTGCGACAAAGGCTCACTGCGGTTGGCAAAATGAGAATTGCTGCTTTGTTCCACTGGGTACCTCCACATTCTGCGCCTACGGTATGGGTGGGGGATTGAAGATTCCGGTCAGGTAAGGACCGAGAGCGTCCGGAACAGCGTTGACGACCAGCCGGGCAACGACCACCGCGCCCGCCGGCGACAAGTGCACGTTATCGCTAGACGAATAATTCATAAACTGCGTACCACTCGGGCCCAGTTGGTTGAACAGGTCCACAGAGAGTTGGCTCAGGTCGATCAGGGGCGTCTGGAGCTCGGCAGCCACCTCCTTGATAACGGCAGTTCGATCCGGGAACAAAGGACTCACCATGCCGTTCTCATCAAAATTCCTGGCGGCAAGCACTGTGACGAGGATGGGGACTCCCTCGAAGCCGCGCACTATCTGGCAAATGGTCACCAAATTGGTCCGGAATTCTTCCAGGGTGGTGAATCGATTGGGGTCCCCATAGGCATCAACTCTGCCGTACGCGATGAGGACGTTATTGGGCTTCACCAACAGCATCTTGTCCAGCTCGTCCGACTGCAGGAACTCCTTGGTGCTGGTGTCGGCCATGGCGTAGTTGACAACGGTTGCATTCGGCTTGAAGTAACCATACATGCCTCCTCCCCAACCGGTATAGTCGGAGGTCACCGAATCCCCGAGCAGCATGACCACTATGGGCGGCGCCGGCGGCGCCGAAGGCACCAGCCGAAAATAACGCTGCGCGACCGCCATTCCATCCAGCTGGCTTGAGTACTGCCCCTGCACCGGGTCATGGATGTCCGCCCAGAGATGCAGATTCGCACTGGCTTGGAGGGTTTGGGGATTGTTCGCGGGCGCGCTGGCCTCGATCCAATAGTTGTTTTCGCCTCCTTTGATGATGGAAAGCGATTGACCAAAGGCCGCACTGGAAGCCAGCGCGGCGCAGATAAGGAGCGACAGTGACAATGAACGCATGGGGCGACGCATAAAGTGTTGAATCAGTAACCCAAAGCTTGCGGTTGGCGTTGGAGAACGGCTTCGACGTTGTTGCGCGTGACAATCAGCGGATCGCCGGACGCGGCATCGCGGTCCACGGCCGCCAGGAGTTTGCCAGCCTGAAAAGCTCCCACGGCCTTCTTCGAGGGGCCGAGCACGCGCAAGTCGGGCAGGAGCAGCGCGAAGCACCGGGGGTCCTTGTCGCTCCAGATTTTCAGTTGCTCCACTCCGGACGGCAAGCCGATCAGACTCACAATGACCTGGCACTGGGGATGCGCTTCCGCGAGTTGGTTCACCGATGCGGGCTGAATCGCAAAACTGAGCGGTGTGCGGCACTCGGGCGGGAGGAAGAGGGACTGGCGATTGGTGTAATATTCGGCCCGGATCTCCGGGAAGACCACCGTGACGGGGACGCGCCTGCCCAGGCCCTTGCGCAAGCCGGAAAGGGCCGCCCGCTCAAACTGGGTCTTCGCATCGAGATACCCGGCGGTCTTGGCAAACGGATTGCAGAGTACCAGCACCTGGCAATGCGGCCTGAGCCTGGCAATGCAAGCCCCTAGCGCCGCCATCGCCTGTTCTCTTTCGGCCAGACCCGCACTCTTCGGCCGAAGTCCGGGCCAGCAGCGCAATCGCCCCTATCACCGCGACCGCCAGACCGCAGGCGAGGACGATGATCCTCTTTGCGCTCATGGAGGAGGATAGTAACCCGGGATAGTATCCGGTTCGAAGAGGGCCTGGATGCCGAGCGTTTCCAGGCGCGCACGCTTCGCCCCCTCCACATGTCC
>CAVVMW010000023.1:0-893697 GCA_963749495.1 uncultured bacterium | reverse complement strand
CAGCCGTCCAAACGGCCCCCGGCAATCCCGGTCGCTACGTGTTGGTGCCGCAGGATTATGGAATGCCCCTGAACAACGTCGCGGACGTGGCTGTGGATTCAAAAAACAACGTCTTCACTATTGTCCGCGGTGAGACACCCATTTTGGTGTTCAATTCCGAGGGCAAGTTCCTCTACGGCTGGGGCAAGGGAATGATTGCCGGACCGCACGGCATTTATATTGATTCTCATGACAATGTGTTCTGTGATGACACCAAGGACCACGTCGTCTCGAAATTCACCACCGACGGAAAACTGCTCATGACGCTGGGCGTCAAAGGCGTGCCGTCCGATTCAGGCAGCGTGAAGGGCAATTTCAAGACCGTCAAACGAGGGGCGGGTCCCTTCAACGTTCCCACCAAAGTGGCGACTTCGAAGTCCGGGGACATCTTCGTCTCGGACGGTTACGGGAACGCCCGCGTCCATCGGTTTTCAGCGGATGGCAAGCTCATCAAATCCTGGGGCGAGCCTGGAACCGGCCCCGGCCAGTTCAATCTGCCTCATGGCATAGCTGTGGATGACAATGACAACGTCTATGTGGCGGACCGTGAGAATGAGCGCATCCAGGTGTTCGATGTCGAGGGCAACCTCAAATCGATATGGACCAACATCTATCGGCCGTCCGCCATCTGTATCCATCAGGGCAAGGTCTATGTGACCGAACTCGGCCACAGATTGTACGTGGATAACGTCCTGTTCACCCCGGACGGCACGGGACCTTGGGCGCGCGTCCGTGTTTTCGACCCGGCGGGGGTCGAACTGGCGAACTTGGGCGGGTCTGAAGGCTGGAGGCCCGGCAATTTCTTTGCGCCTCACGGACTCTGCGTGGATAAGGACGGGGCGATTTACGTCGCCGAGGTCATCTGGCCCGCCAACGAAAGCGCGCCGCCCAAAGATTTGCACCCCGCCCTTCAGAAATTCAAGCTGGTGGATTGATTAGCGACAATGAAAACAACGATGGTGGTCACGTTGCTGTGCTTGTTATGGGTGGAAACACCGCAGGCCCAAACCAGCCGGCTGCTCAAAGTAAACTACCAACGCCTGGTGTCGAAAGCGGACCTGTCTTATGATGAGCCGGTCGTCCGCAGCGAAGAAGGGCTGCCGATTGGCAATGGCCGCATGGGCACCCTCGTGTGGACTACTCCCTCCGCGCTGCATTTCCAGATCAACCGGGTGGACCTTTTCTGCATGGGGAACAACACCCGGAGCTTTCCCAAAGGCCATACCGATTATTCCAGCGGCTGCGGATACATGGACATCAACGTGGTGGATTATGGCGACGATGTATTTACCGGCAAGGCCTTCAATCAGCACCTGTCGGTTTTCGAAGGTCTGACGACCGCCAAGGGCAACGGCCTCACCTCCCGCGTTATCATGTGGAATGACGGAGACGTGATGGCTACGGAGATAGACGATCAACGCGCCAACCCCGAAGCCATCAACATCGACCTGCGCATGTTACGCTACGGCATCGAATACTACGCCGGGACGAACTACGGTCTTACCAGCCGGGCATGCCATTCAGATCAGGACGATGAGTCATGTCGCCACTTCGCGGTTGGAAATCCGGGACGGCCGGATTCTGCTCATCCAGGATTTCTGCGAAGGGGCCTTCTACAGCGCCTCCGCGGTCGCCATCTGCGTCGTTGGACGAAAGGGCAAAGCCACTTATTACAATGAAGCCACCGTACGGCTGTCGGCGCCGCCAGCCCGGGGGAAATTCACGATTCTGACGGCGAGCGCGACGAGTTATGACCGCAAGGAAGATGTCGGGAGCCTCGCCTTGAAACAGTTGGAAGCCACCCAGGCCAAGAGCTTCGATGACCTGGTGAAGGATACTCGCACCTGGTGGAACGGCTTCTGGCCCAAAGGCTTTGTTTGCCTGCACAGCGCCGATGGCGTCGCGGACGAGGTCGAAAAGAACTATACTTACTTCCTTTACCTCATGGCGTCCTGCTCGCGAGGGACCTACATGCCGCGCTTCTGCGGCATGCTCTGGGGCACAGGCGGCGACCTGCGCATGTGGGGGTCGCAGTATTGGTGGAATAACCAGGGTGCTTATTTCAACGGTTTCACCCCCGCCAACCGGCCCGAGTTGATGGGGACGGTCTTTATCACCTACAGCCGCATGTTCGACTCTCTGTCGCGTGCGGCGCGCGAGCAGTGGGGCAGCCAGGGCGTCTGGATCCCCGAAACCTGCTGGTTCGATGGACTGGAACCTGTCCCCCAGAACCTCGCTGCCGAAATGCAGGACCTCTATTTGGCGAGGAAACCGTGGAGCGAGCGCTCGAAAGAATTCATGGAGTTTGCACAGGACAAGAACGGCCTGAATAGCCGCTGGAATTGGCGGTTCCTGACCCCTGGGTCAGCCAACACCACCCGTCCGGGTCCCCCATTCGCCTGGACCTCGCACATCCTGTCCACGACTGCCAAGATCGCTTACCTGTATTGGTTGAATTACGCCTATTCCCTGGATCAGGACTGGCTCCGGACCACCGGTTATCCCATGATTAGAGGAGCTGCGGAACTCTACCGGAATTTCCCCAACCTCTACAAAACGCCGGACGGCAAATATCACATCCGTTTCGTGAACAATCTCGAAAGCGCCTGGGGCGGCTCCGATGCGCCGGAAGAATTGTCGGCCATGTATGAGATGATGGCCCTGACGATCCGCTCCTCGGAAATACTGAGTGTCGATGCCGACCTTCGCCCTCGCTGGCAGGAAGTGCTCGATAATCTGATCCCGATCCCGGCCTCCGCGCTGGAACCCGCAGAGTACTATGACTTGTGCAATGTCGGAACCGACGACAAAGCCCTCCACGATAGAGTGCTCGCCGCCTATCGCCGGCGAAACACCAACCTGAATGAGAAAACCACTCTCAACGTGTTGTCGCGCATGCCGGTGGTCGCGGCCAACCTCGGTCTGGCTGACGATGTCAAGTATTTGATCCCAGGTGAGATTCGCTCGGTCAAACGAGACAATTGCGACTATGCAGGCTGCGGCGAATCCGGCACTGGCCCGTTGCGCAACCGGTTGATGCTGCGGGAAGGACCCGGGGCGATTGAATTCGAGCGTCTCGGCGCCGCTGCTCATGCCCTCCAGAACGCTTTGCTTCAGAGTGTCCCACCCTCCCCTGGGAAGGAACCGGTGAATTACATCTTCCCGGCCTGGCCGAAAGAGTGGGATGCCCAGTTCCTGCTGGCGGCCCGCGGTGCCTTCCTAGCCAGCGGGTCTGTGAAACAGAGTCAGATTGAATTTGTGGAATTCTACTCCCAAAAGGGCGGACAATGCCGCGTGCAGAATCCGTGGCCGGACACCCAAGTCTCTCTCTATCGCAACGGGAAACCCGCCGAAGATCTCTCAGGCAAACGGCTGGCGTTTCCCACTGCCAGTGGAGAAAAGCTCACCCTGGCCCCCAAAGGCAGCGCCTTGGTTGAACAAGCGGTCCAATAGGTCCTGATCCAAGCCACAGCCTGCGAGGTCCATACGTTGTGCAAAAAAACATGAGTATGAACGTAATCCGGAACGCGTCGCTTGGGCTGGCGGCCATTGTCCTCGCCGCCGCCGTCTTCACCCCAAAACCCGCGAACGCAGCCGACTATAAGCCTTTCACTGGTGAGAAGACCATCTAGCACAACGCGTTTGACAGGTATGATTTCTCGATGGACGACGCCACCGGCGCCATTACGCCGATGACGGCCCCGGCCAATGAGGTCACAGGGAATTCAATCAACGTCGCCTTGAGAAACGGCAAGCGCCGGTGCGTGGTCGTCGTCCCCAAAGAACCGGCCCCTGGCTATCCCTGGTCCTACTGCCCGAGGGGCGGGTCACCCACTCCCCGATCCCCGCCCTCTCCACTAGCGTCCCGATCACATCGTCAGCCGCGGTCAAGGCCGACTTGTGCTCGCCTGAGGCAACCTCCGGCCCGGAGGGCACGCCCAGCGACGGCATGAGGAACCTGGAGTCGCCGCGCATGAGGTCGCGGCCGAGCCGGGCGGGATGGTGATGGCCCAAAAACTCGCACAGGAACTTGATCGTGGGGGGAAACAGGTAAAACCGTCTGCCAGACGTCCGACTTTTCAATCCAGAACCCGATCTTGCCCTCGTCCAGGCCCACCGTGGACGCCTCCATCCCAAAGGCATCACCGATGCGCGCACCTGTCCACCCCTGTCACGGGGTTGTGCCTGATTAGGCCATCCTGTATCGTCTCCTCCCAAAGCAGGTGCGGGACCTCCAGCCTTTGTCTCACCGTTCCTGGGTGGTTGGCCCTTGGCGAGGCAGAAGCCCCGGTAGCCAGCCACCATCGGTCGCGTCACGTCCTCCAGCGGGACGCCCACGCCACCCGCCGAGCCGATCTGGTCCATGTAAACGTCGAAGCTCTTGAGCGCACTCCTGCGGTTGAGGCAAATCTCGTGCCCCGTCGCTTTGCTCCGCGCCAGGAAGGCGTCACGAGCGGCCTGGTAGGTCGCCACTGGAGCGGTGTCTCCGCCGACCAGCCGCGACATCTCAGGGGAGACCCGCCTGACCCTGGCCTGGCAAAGGCCGGGCTGGCGCTCCAGATGGGCCTGCAGGACCCATCCAGCCAAGGTCGCCTCGGCCTGCTTCCTGTCTCTCGTCTTGGTGAAGCGCTGGAGCTCGGCCCCGGGCTTGCCCGGGAAACCTGCCTGCCAAGAGGCGACCCACAGATCTTGATGGGATAACCCATGGTCAGGACTATTAGGTGTCCTTTTCCATTGATGCGAGCACCGTCCGGCACACCGCGTAGCAGGGCTGGGAGATGAGCGCTACGCAGCACCAGGCTATGGAGGAGGCCGAGGGCGTTCCTGGGGACCCAAAAACTCTCAGGGAAAAGTCTCAGTAAACAGACACGTTTTCGCGAGCCGAACGCGGGGGCGGAGTCCCGCCGGCCGCCTTGGAGACACGGTCCGAGGTGACCTCTCTAAACCGCGCCAAACGAAACGCGAGGGGATGCTAATCAGGACATTCGCCAGATTGCTGAAACATACGTCCTCCGGTACCCTAGGTCGCTGGCCAGCGACGAGTTGACCGTAGGCGCCATTCGAGAGTAATTCGCCGTCCGTAAGTCCAGGGCGACCTTGGCGGAGGTGACCTCGAGCTTGCGCACGGCGCAGGTAAAGGTGGCGGGGCTTTCGAGCTGGAAGATCTGAAGGTTGCCGCGCGGTGGAAACTCCTTCTTGATGCGGCCGAGTGCTTGGATTTTCGATTCCATGGCCCGACTGGCGGTGTCCAGTTTGGCCGGACGATAACAGGAGGCGGCGAGGCGGAAGAGTGCGGACTTTCGCCGTAAAGCGCGGCCGCCAAATCCGCTACCGGCGGGGCATCGCTCCGAGTGGTCCAGGTCGCGAAACACATTCACCTCACTCCCTTACGACACCCCTCATGGCCCTAAAATGGAGATGTGAAAGTAAATTTGGGACTGCGTCCGGAGGAGTTGGCACAGGTGAACCTGGTGTACGGCAAGGATACAGCGGGCACAGCTTACTTAACCGCGGCCGCCTTGCGCGCCGGTCGCCTGGCCCTGCAGACGCCATCCCGGCGCCCGGCGATGGCCGGCCTTCAGCCTCTGGCCGGAGACCCCGTCTCGCCCCGCGATGAGCTCTACGCAAAAACCGATCTGGCTTGTACGCTGCTGGATTCCCCTGTGAGCGTTCTGGGCTTCGTAGGGCAGGTGATCCAAAAGCTGCCGCCGCCTGGGAACAAACAAGAAGCCTTCTCCAGGACCCCGTTGGATGACAATTACTGCCGCCTGAAAGCCCTCATGGCTGACCTGCAACGACCGGCGGTGGCCCTTCAAGGCGGCGGCTACGACCAGTTCAAGCAGGCGGCGGGCAAGGCCATCGATCTCCTGGCCGAGGATTGCCGCCGATACGTCTCGGAGGCCGTCGGCAACGCGACCACTATGCAGAACGGCCTCTCGCCGGCGGAAATGGAAACAGTCCAAGCGTTCAATCATCTTCGCCGGGCCATGCAGAGCGTGTTCAACCTGCCCGTCGAGGACGGCGAGGTGTACCTGGAAACCAAGGTCAAAGCGGACAACTCCCTGGACGATGCCGACCGTGGCGGAATGAACCGAATTTTCTCCACAATCAGTTACACCGGCACCAACCGCCCGTTTTACCTGCGTTACATGCCCTACTACGTCATGAGCATGCGGGCACCGTTGTTTCTGCACGCCTTGAGCCGCCCGCGGCAGCTCTCGGCGACCACCACACGCCCCGGGCCCCTGAACCTGCCGGAGCGGCTGGCCGCGCGTTACGGGGTGCCAGACGGCGTCCAGGTGACGCACCATTCCGTCTCGCGCTACGGCCTCTCCAATCAGACCAGCCAGGATTCGTACGGCCTGCCGATGAAGCTCTATTACAGCTATCAGGATGGCGGGGTGACGAAGGTGCTTTCCTTGGATCGCAAAGAACACTTTTATCTGCAGTTGGTGAACCGGCCCTCTTTGACGATTCCGGAGGGGGTGGTCGCAGGCCTGCCGTTGGTCGAGGCCAAATATGTGATGTATGACCGGCGGCAGCAAGCCTACATCTATCAAACTGCCCGGGAGCGCCTGGCCTTGAACCAGCAGCAGCACCAGAAGATCCTCCGGCACAACGCGGAATTGGGCCGCGTAGGGGACCCGAACAGCCCGGTGAACTTCTCTTTCGCGTCGGACGGCTCGCTGGAGTCGGTGATGAACCGCATTTTCAACGACAACGCGGTTCGCAAGGTCTCCAACCAGAGCGCCTTGGTGAAGCTGGTTCCGCCCGGCTACAAGGACAAGATGCAGCTGATGCGGGAACTCACGGCGGTGATTCAGCCCGGCTTCCAGCGGGAACAGGAACGGATTGAAGCGTTGCGCTCCGAGCTCTTTGGGCGGTTTGCCGCCGGCGCCATCCGCAAAGACGTGGTCGAAGACACCTGCCGCAAGGAGGCGGTGGCCTCCTTTCGCAAACTGATTGCGGAGCGGCGCCTGCAGGTGCCGCCCCAGGCCGGGCGTCGGCTGATTGGCGAAGCGATTGCGACCATCAACGATTTGTTCGAGGAAATGTATTCCGCCAAGGCGGCCGAATTCGCTCGGGTGGGGGCGGCTCGCCAGCTCTTTGGTGCCCGGGTTGAGCCGTTTTACTCTACCTTCAAGGAGAATATGGCCCGGAACAATGGCGCTTTGAGCTTGAGCCGGGCAATGGAAGATCTGAGCGCCAAAAACCGCAAGACCTTCGATGGGTCGGTTCTGCGGGTTACTGAGAAGATGGAAGAGCCGGGTGGATTCAAAGACCAGCTTAAGGCCGTGTACTGGGGCGGGGTCACTCAGTACCCTCATGGATCTCCACTACGGCCCGGAAGGTTTGGTGCGCGGGGGCGACTACATTGGCCGCGACGGTCTGCCCGCCAGCGGCCGGGAGTTCGAGCGGTTTTTGGAGGAGAAGGCGCCGGAACTCTTTTCCGACCCGGTCCAGGTGGCCAACCGCCTGCGAGCCACGCTTGCTTACTTTGAATACAATGTGTCGCCCCATTACAGCCTGCCCTGGCCAAACCTGTACCGGAACAACGACCTGCTGCGCAGTTCCGGCAAGCCCAACGAGGTCCGGGATCCGAAAACGCTCAAGCCGCCCGAACCGGCGGTGAACCTTGTGATGAACCTGGAAGAGCGCTCCGTTCGCATGACCGGGACGCGCTCGCGCGGGCCGTCGCGCCCTCGCCCGGCAAGGCCGGAGCGGCGGCCGATTCCTGCTCAGGCGCCGGCACTGAGCATTTCCTGATCCTCCCTCACGACACCTTCTCCCCACAGGTCATGGCTGCTCTTGAACCGCTTGGCAGGGATCCTTGCCGATGAATGCGTGTGGGGTCCGATCAGTGCGTAGTGCCCAGTTTGAGTTGACACCGCATCACCTGCGCCAGTAAGGTTGGGTATGGGCACGCCGCGACACTTTTTGGAACCCAGTTGGAGCATCCAACGCGCCGGCTGCTATGGACTTTTGGCGATCGAGCATTACACGGGGCGCGCCGATCATCGAGCGCAAACTGGCGTCCATCCAACACTAAAGCTCCAACCATGAAAATGACCTCTACCCTGGCGGTTCTCGCGATGAGCCTTTCCGCGACGCTTGCCTACGGCGTGCCGCCGGGACTGGAAGGCGCTGAAAAATCCCCGCTCTCCACCTTTTTCCTGGCCCCCACCCGCGTGGTTTGGCAAAGCGAGGCAGGCGTGCAGAATGCCGGCCCGATGCTAAGAGCCGATGCCGGCCAGGCTGTGCTCAAGGAACCCCAGCCGCCGTGCGTGTTATCCGCCGTGCCGAACTCGCCCGCCGGTATACTCCTGGATTTCGGCCGGGAAGTCCAAGGCTACGTCGAGCTGATCACGCCGATGATGCCGGAGCAGGGCAAGTTGCGCCGGGTCCGCGTGCGTTTCGGCGAGTCGGTCTCCGAAGCGATGGCCGAACCGGGCGGCAAACAGAATGCGCAGAACGACCACGCCATCCGCGATCAGGTGGTGACGCTGCCCTGGCTGGGCAAGAAGATGGTTGGGCCGAGCGGCTTTCGCTTCGTGCGCATTGACAATGTGGACCCACAGTTGCCGGTAGAGCTCAGCCAGGTGCGCGCTGTGCTCCAAATCCGCGACGTCCCCTACGTGGGGGCATTCCGGTGCAATGACGAGCGGCTCAACCGCATCTGGCAGGTCGGCGCCTACACCGTCCACCTCAACATGCAGGAATACCTGTGGGACGGCATCAAGCGCGACCGACTGGTGTGGATTGGCGACATGCACCCGGAGGTCTGCACGATCACCGCCGTGTTTGGCTTCAACGAGGTGGTGCTGCGCTCGCTTGACCTGACGCGCGACGTGACGCCCGTGACCGAATGGATGAACGGTATCTCCAGCTACTCGATGTGGTGGGTGCTCATTCACGAAGAACTGTGGATGCACTACGGCGACCGCGAATACCTGGAGGCGCAGAAGGCGTATTTGACCGCCCTGCTCAAGCGCCTGGCGGACCTGGTCGGGCCGGATGGCAAGGAGCGCATCAATGGGATGCGGTTTCTGGACTGGCCGAGTTCGCCAAATCAGCAAGGTGTCACTGCCGGCCTGCAAGGTCTCCTGGTCATGACGCTCGAAAGCGGCGCGCGTTTGATGAACGCACTGGGCGATGCCGAAACTGCGCAGCGTTGCACCGAGGCGGCCGCGCGTGGCCGCAAGGTGGTTCCCGACGTCAACAAGTCCAAATCCGGGGCGGCGCTCTTGTCGCTGGCCGGGATGATGGATGCCCGGCGAACGTCCGACACGGTGCTCAAGGCCGGCGGGGCCAGCGGGATTTCTACCTTCTACGGTTTCTACGTCTTGCAGGCGCTGGCGAAGTCAGGCGATGCGGACACCGCGCTGGATTTTATCCGCACTTATTGGGGCGCAATGCTCGACCTGGGCGCCACCACGTTCTGGGAAGATTTCAACCTGGATTGGATTCCCAATGCTGCGCGCATCGACGAACTGGTGCCTGCCGGCAAGAAGGACATCCACGGCGATTTCGGCGCGTATTGTTACCTGGGTTTTCGGCACAGCCTGTGCCATGGCTGGGCGAGCGGCCCGACGGCCTGGTTGAGCCGGACCGTGCTGGGGGTGAAGCCACTCGAGCCTGGCTGCAAGCGTGTGTGCATCGCGCCTCAGCTTGGCAATCTCAAATGGGTCGAGGGGGCCTACCCGACACCTCAGGGCCCCATTCGTATCCGGCACGAGCGGATGGCAGACGGGACTATCAGCTCCAGGATTCAGGCGCCGCCCGGAATTGCCGTGGAATCACCTTCCAACCGCTGAGGCGGGTTATGCGGAGCAGATGTGCATAAAGTTGACTGTGCCCGACGTGGTCCTCAACCTCGGAGCGCATGAGCGCAAGAAAGCTGCTGGCATGAATGTCCTCCGCGCCCTGGCCGGGGTGTTTCTGGCCGCCACGCTCGGTGCCTGGTCCACCGCCGGGGCCGCGCCCGAGCAGTTCATCGTGCTCAACGCCGTCCCGATGTCGGACTTCGAACAGATTCGGCGCGAGTTCACCAACTCGCCGGGCGCCAGGGTACAGGTGGGTGTGGCGGCGATCTTCTCCTACCTCGGCCAACCGCGCGCCAGAACCGTAGCTGAGTTGCGCGAGTTCCTTCGCTGTTCCCAGGAAACCGGCCTGCCGGTCGTGGTCCAACTCGATGGCGAGAGCTGGTGGGGCGCCCGGCCAGATTTGTGGAGCTGGTGGGACCCGGCCGCGCCCGGTTACTCCGACGCCAACCGTGAAAATGTGGAGTGGACCGGATGGTTGCCCGAGGATGCCATCAAGATCGCTTGGCGCAACTGGGGAAGGCAGTTGCGCGTGCTGCCGCCGCCCAACCTGATGAGCCCGCGCTACCGGGCCGCGTGCCATGCGGAAATGGTCGAGTTGATTCCCGTCCTCCTCGACTGGTGGAAGGCGTTGCCAGCAGACCAGCGGCACCTATTCATCGGCCTCAAGGTCGGGTGGGAATCCTCCATCGGCGTCAACGCCTGGTACTATCCCGACGGTAACGCTCTGCTCAGCCAGCCTGAACGGCTCGATCCAACCTCCGGATTGCGGGCCGACCAACCGCCTGCGCGCGGCGTGGTCCAAATCGGCTACGCGGCCGTCAAGGTCGCAGGGTTGCGGAGCGAGGGAGCCATCTCCGAAGCCGACCTGGCCGAGGTGGCCCGACGACATTTGGAAGACCTCTCGCGCGAAGCCCACCGGATGGGCGTGCCGCGAGACCGGTTGTTTACCCACGGCGCGGGCTGGAAGGATGGCGAACTGCTTTACTCGGCCGCAGTGAACCAGTTCAGTTGTCCGGGTTGGAGCTTCTACCGGCACGCGGAGGCGCCCGAAAAAGACCTCGGCGTGCGGTTGGCGCTTCAGCACAGTGACGCCCCCTATTGGGCCGCCGTCGAGTGGCTTTATCAAGGTCCCCGCCAGCGCGAGCCCTGGCGTTGCGCGCTGGAAGCCACCCTGGCCCAACCGCGCTGCCGCTACCTCTGCATTTACAACTGGAGCGGCATCCGGAACAGCCGCGAAATCCTCGACGCCATTCGCGACGTCGTGGCCGCACGCAGCCGGTGAAGAGGTCCACCATTTGCGGGCTTGCTCAGGTGGATCAGTATCTGCCAGTCCAGGATGCCCCTGGTGGAATCACAACCGGGTCGGCCGGGAGAGCTTTTCGTTTCAGCGGGCCAAAGTCCGGGTGAGGGCGAATGCGCGTGGTGATCAGCGCGTCGGTTGGGTTGTGGATTTCCAGGGTCCACGCGTCCTCGCCGGATTGGGTCAGTTGCACGAACAGGTCCGGGTTGTCCACCAGGACCGGATGACCCAGGAACAAATGGGTGCGGCCGGCCAGGTTGATGGTAGCCCAGGCCTTGCCCTCCAGCACCCCGACGGGGCGGCTCTGCTCGAGCCGCCGGTCGTGGAGAAAGGCGGACCAGCGATCGTTGAGACCTGAAACCGTGATCGGAAGGCTGGAGATGAGCCTCCCTTCCAATTGGCCGCTCATGGCCCCAGACAGCTTACCGTCAACCGAGAGGATGTAGCGCCGGGACAGGATGGTTCCTCGATCCAGGCGGACCGCGTAGCCGCCCTTTCCGCCATCGAGCGCGAAATCGCGATAGAATCGCTCGACGACATCTTTGGAGGGAGGCCAACTCTCCGTCAGGGTGCAGCGACGGGGAACGCCGAGGATCAGCAGGTTCACCTGTTTGACTCCGCCTTTCCTTTGAGGCGCCGCTTCGGCGGGAAGGATGACTTGCACGTCGCCGCGTTTGGGCAGGGTGGTGCGCACGGTGAGGCCATCCGTCAGGGAGAGAACGGCCGCCCCACCCAACGGCGAGTCCAGGAAGGCCGCGTAGGCGTTCAGTCCGAAACGGTCGGAAACAGGCTTGGCCGCCTGTTCCGGCCGATCCCAGTGTCCACTGCGCAAAGTGTTGGCATCGGATCGCACGGCCCAAGCGTGAGACTGCCGCGATTGCAGCGTGGCGACCTGGAAGCCCTGGTTGGGCAGGTCCTCTTTCATCGCGATGTTGATTTGCCATAGGAAAACCGCCAGCGGGCTGTCGGGATCGATCTGGAAGAAATGGTTGCGGCGGTTGACGCTGTACTCCCGGACCGGTTGCGTGCGCCAGAGGGTGTGCCAGACGTTGTGGACGGGAACACTGTCGGCGAAGCAATGCTCCCGGGGGCCGTCGCCGATCATTACGTCCCGCGTGATCAACAACCGGCGGGCCTCGGTCACCACCGGGTTCGGCACCTCGTGAGCAGGCGAGAGCGGGACCGTGTTTTCCCACACCTCAGGCTCTCCGCCGGCCCCGCCGTCGAAGGCGGGGGCGCCCAGGAGCCGATCGTTCTTGAAGGTCCCCGAAGGCGAGATGCCGCATGAGATGCGCTTGATGGTGGTGCCGAGGGTCTGGTTGCCGCCCAGCAGGATGCCGATTCCATCGTTGTTGATGACGTAACCGTAAGTGAGTTGGTTATTCCGGTCGCCGCACATGAATTCCTCCGCCCGGTGGTTCCGGTCCCATTGATCGCCACTGAAGGCCCGGCCCCCAACCTGGTCCGTCGCGACCAGCACCAGGCAATGCTGCCGGTCATGGGTCAAATCCAGCGTGAATTCGAACTCGGCCTTTCCATGGGGAAGAAAACGGCGGAACAAGCGTGGACCGTCACAGACCGCCACCTCCCTGAGCCCGGCAGGCGAGCTGGCTTTCCCGTGGACTACCCAGCGATAATTCTGCCACACGAAATCCCCCGGCAAATTGCCCTCGTAGTCGCGCGGGCCGGTGTGCGACCAGGCTTCGATCCGCGGGCCGGAGGTGACCTGGGGTTTCACGGGATTATCGGGATAGGTATGCCAGGTATCGAAGTAATCGCGGACCTTGCTCTCGGGTCTGAGCGTGCCGCCGATTATGCCGCCGCCGTGTTGGGGCAAGGTCAGGACCGTGCGCCAGCGCGCCTTCCCGAGTTGCCCGGGATCGTCCATCAGGTCGATCACCAGGGGAACAGGTGTCTGGCCCGAGGCGCACAGCTTGAGGTAATCCTTGCTCGCATCCTCGACGACCTCGCCGTTCCGCGCAGTGATCACCCCCATGGCGTCGTAGTCCGAAAAGAAGTCGGCGAAGGGCACGGCGCTTTGCTTGAACAGATAGTTGCCGGCCGTGAGCTTGAAGCTTGAAATCGAGTAGGAATAGTCGAGCACGGTCATGGCCAATTGGCCCTGAATATAGGGCTGGCGGGCGTTCAGCTCGGCATCCCTCGAACGGAATCGCTTGCCGTCGGACGTCAGAAACTTCGCATCCGGATAAGGAAAGCTGGTGCCAAAATAGAAATAGTGGTTGCCCACCTCGTCATCGATGGTGAACCCGGGTAGCGCCTCAAGCTGCGCCGAGGATAAACGCGCGCAATCGGCCTTGAGCCTTTGGAAGTTATCGTTCGAGAGGCCGGCGAAATCCTCGAGGAAAACGATCCAGGCCAGGCCGGCAGCTTTGGCCTTTTGCACCCATTCATCGGCGGTGGCCTTGCCGCTGGAGTAGCTCGTGCGCGGGCCAACAACCCCCGCCAGCGCCAGTTCAGGCGGGGCAAAGCCGATCTTCTCGGGCCAGCGATACGGTTCGGCGAACCGCACCTTGTTCGGATTGCGCAACAGCGATTCTTCGGTCTTGGCGCCGCCCAGCAACCCGGCATCGAGCGAGGCCCCCGCCAGCCAGCGCAGACTATTGACCAGCAGGTTGAACCCGTGCGACGGCGTTTCCTTCAGGCCCTTATCCAGCACAATGCCTTCGAGCGTGCTGGCGGCGTTCAGGCCAAGGAGATACTCCGGCGTAATGCCCAGATAAACGATCCGCCCTTTGCCGACGGAGCGCAGGGCCATGAGCGGGACCTTTTCCCGGTAGGTGCCCGGCTGGTCCGGGCGAGGCTCCTGCAACGCCCCCTTGTACGTGAGCGAGGAGGCCGAGCCGCGAACGACGATTTGCCATGGGGCCTCGGCCAGAAACGGGATAGTGTGATTCTGGCCGCCCACGCGGGTTCGCGGAACGGGATACCAGAGCGATTTCACGGCCTCGCTGACCGGTGACACGGCAACATTTTCAGTGACCGCGAAGGGAAGTTCCCAGGCCGTTGCAGTGATGGCTGTCTTGGGGTCGTCCGGCAACTCATCGAAAAGCGGGGTGAGGCCAAGCGATTTGAGGAAAGCATCCTGGGGAGGCTTGGCCGTGGCCATCTGGCCAAAAGCGCCCAGCATGAGCACGCCGCCGCCGGCTTCGAGGTAGCGATTGAGGGCCTCAATCGTCTCTCGCGTGCGACCCAGGGACATATCCGCGTTGGCGAGGCCCAAGCCGGAGAGCACCACGACGTTGAAGTTGGTGAGTTGGCTCCAGATCAGGGGATGTTCGCTCAAAGAAGCGTGGTCCGCCCGCAGGGCAAAACGCGCCTGCACCAGCCGGTTGGCGGTTTCATGCCCGCAGACACCGCCGTCCGAGCCGGCGAAGAGCACAGCGGGCATCGGCGCCCCGTCCGTCTTCATGAGCGAGCAGCACCAGAGGGCAAGCAGGAGCAGCGCAAGGTTCCTTTTCATTTCGTCTATCGGGTGACATTGAGATCATTGACCCGGCGCAGCACCGATGGAGGGCACAGGCGTCGCACCTGGGTTGGTAGTTTGGCGTTTAGGCACGCATCAATTCAACCTCTTTTTCGACCCAGTACTATGGGAATGCCGTTGCCTTGATTCGGCCCGAGAATGTGTCCTTCCGGGGAGTCCCGATGAGGCTCGGAATGGAACTCGAAAGGCGCTCCCAACTCGCCGCTTTCCGGCATTTGGTCCTCGATGCACGCCGTTGTGGACCAACAGATCGGCGCAAAAACTCTGTCGCTCCCTCGCTGGGATTAGCATAATCGCCGCATGAGACCAATTCCTGCATGAACGTGATTCATCGATACGCCATTCTGTTGGTTCTCTTCCGGGTCTGCGCCGGGAGCGATGTCGCGGCAGGGACACCCCAGCCCATGGCCCTGCGCTTGCCCGCTGAAGCGCCTGCCGCGGCGAGCGAGGGACAGAGCCTCAAAGACCCCGCGGCGGAGTGGTTCAGACGGCTGCTCGCTTTTCCGTACACCAACGCCGTCCCCAGCGGGCCAGCCCTCCAATTGATCCGCCAGGACTTCGAGCAGCTTGAGCGCAACCGATCGGTGATCGGGACGCCTCTCATCATCGGCAGTCGCGGCTTTGCTCACGGCTTGGGCACGCACTCGATTAGTCATCTCCGCGTGCTGTCCCCCGAACCGATCGACCGCTTCGACGCGTGGGTGGGGGTGGATGCCAACGAACGGACCAAGGGCGGAGGCGGCTCGGTGATCTTCTCGGTCGAGACCGATGGACGCGAACTCTTTCGCAGCCCCGTGCGGCGAGGGGGTGAGGAACCGGTGCAAATCGCGGTGAGCAACTCGCCGCCGAGTGAGATCCGGACCTTGGACCTGCGCGTCGGCGATGCCGGTGATGGTCCGAGTTGCGACCACGCGGATTGGGCGGATGCGGCCATCACGCTGCGGTCGGGGCGCACGCTCCGGTTGGATGAGTTACCCCAGGCGCCACCCCCGGACGCCGGCGGGCGCTACCCGTTCTCCTTCGCTTACAACGGGCAGTCCAGCGATACCCTCTTGCCGGCCTGGTCCGTCGACTCTGGCACCACCAATTCCAGCGAGGGTGTCACCACCTCGTGGCGCGCTTGGACGGACGCGGCCACGGGCCTTCGTGTCCGCTGGGAAAGCCGAACCCATCGGGGTTTCCCGGACTGCGAGTGGGTGCTCTACTTCGAGAACACCGGCAGCCGCGACACGCCCATCATCGAGAATATCCAGGCGCTCGATCTCGCACTCGCCGCCCCGCTCGCGCGCGACGCGCCCTATCGGCTGCACCGCACCAAAGGCGCGCCTGCGGACCCAACCGACTTCGAGCCGGCCACTGTGGTCCTCAAGGCCGGGCAGACGGAGCGGTTGAGCGCCGGGGGCGGAAGGTCCTCCAACCGGGATTTTCCTTTCTTCAAATCGTTCCACTCCACGCTCGCGGCGTCGCTCATCCCGGCCTGGATCGCCGACGCGCCCGGCTTCGAGCGCGAGCGGGCCAGGCAGATGCTCGACCGCTACCGCGCCATCCGCCACCTCCTGGTGGGCGCCTGGTATCCGCTCCTGCCCTACACGCGCAATCCGCGTGATTGGATGGCGGTGCAATTCCACCGCCCCGACTTGGGTGAGGGAATGATCCTGGCGTTCCGCCACGCCGAAAGCCCCTATCGCACCGTGGAAGTCGCCTTGCGCGGCCTGAAGCTCGAACGGAGCTACGCTTTGACCTTCGACAGTTCCGGTGAGAAGCGCGAGGCCCGCGGTGCAGACCTGATGCGCGGCCTTTTATTGAGTCTCGACACTCGCCCGAGTTCGGAGTTGATCACCTATCGGGAAATCGGTGACGCCGGTGCCGAGTCGGACTCTCGCGCTCAACCCCGCGCACTCGGCCTTCTTCCCGGGCTCTGGCAAACCAACGGGTTCCTGTTCAAGGGGGCGGGGTCGTATCGGGGTGTGGGCGCCAACTACTTCGACCTGTTCCTGCGGGTCCTGCACGAGCCCACGAACAGTACCGAGCCTCGACGGTCTGGGGCGGCTTGGCCGGGCGGGCATTCCATTCGTGCGCTTTGCGGTCGCCTTTGACGAGGCGGATTGGAAGATCTTCCTCGACCAGCGGGAGGAATTCTTCCGTCGTTTGGATTCAGTGGTCCAAGCCGCCGAGCGGGCCAACGTCGGCCTCATTCCATCGTTCTTCTGGAGCTTCATGACCTTCCCGGACCTCACCAACGAGCCACGCGACCAATGGGGCAATCCCGGCAGCAAGACCAGCGCGTTAATGCGGCAGATTGTCGGGGCGATCGTCGAGCGTTACAAGAACTCACCGGCACTTTGGGCCTGGGAGTTTGGCAACGAAGCCAACCTTCTGGCCGATTTGCCGAACGCCGCGCAATATCGCAAGCCCGGGGGCACCGAGCGCGACGACCTGACCTCGCAGGTGATGGTGGTGATGCTGCGGGAATTCGCCAAGGAAGTCCGCCGGCACGACGCGCGCCGGCTGATCATCGCGGGCCACTCGCATCCGCGTGCATCGGCCTGGCACAACAGCGCCGAGAAAAGCTGGAAAGCCGACAGCAAGGAACGAACCCTGGAGATTCTCCGGCGCGACAACCCTGCACCGCTCGATACTATCGCCATCCATATCTATGCCGATCAACCTGTCTCGAAGGAAACCGCGGCTTGGGCCAAAGATCACGCCGAGTACCTGCTGGCGGTTCGTCAATTGTCGCTGGAGATGAAGCGGCCGGTGTTTGTGGGCGAGTTTGGCCTGGCTTCCAGCGGCCAGGCAGGGGACACAAGGGCCAAATTCGAGCGACTCCTCGCCGACCTGGAGCAGGCACAGGCCGACTTGGCGGCATTTTGGGTCTTCGACCTCCAGAGCCAGAGCCAGGACTGGAGCGCGACCTTCGAGAACGCGCGTGCCTACATGATTGAACTGACGGCCGAAGCCAACCGGCGGTGGAACCAAAAGGCCTTGCACGGGCAGCAGTGAGCGACGTTGCCGGGGCACTGCTCGCCGGGCGTTCCAGGCCGTCGCCATTAACGATGAATAGCTGAGAAGACGGGAGGCTCAGTTCCCTGAGATGGGGTCCAGCTTGCCCACCACGGCCCGCATGGGCGCATTGGTCAACCACGCTGAGAAACGGCCATCGCGGCTCCATTTCCGGTAATCGTCCTCGACCCCCTTCGCCAGCGAACGGTCACAGAAGGGTTTGCCGTTGGCGGCCAACTTGAGCCGAGCGCTGAGCCCGCCGGTCGTGGCAAAGAGCACTTCTACCTCCATCCCGTCGGCGGTGAACCTGGCGCCGGCCTGGCCCTCCTTCTCGATAGTCTCGACCGGGAACATCTTCGCAACCTGGCCGTCGGTCGCCCACAGGACGTGCAGGAAAACGTCCTCTGCTTGTGGTCGCGGGGGTTCGACCTCGACCCGCCACCACCCGAGGCCGATGTCCTCCTGGTACTCGGCCGTGCCGACCTTCTGCCACCACGTGTCGTAGATATCGTAGTTCTGCGCATCGACCGTCTGCTTCAAGCGTCCGTAAATCTCACGCAAGCCCGGCTGCGCGATGCGGACGCGAATGGCTGAAACGCCCGCTTTGGTGAAAAGCAGGCGCGGATGCTCCCGCCTGGCCAACGCGCAACCGGCGGGCACCTCCACCGTCCCAATGTGGACCGTGGGGATGCCAGGAATGCCCGAGGAAGCGGGATGGTCCACTTGCGTATTCGGTTCCTTGGGCTCCGCGGCGCCTGCAAGCGTGGAGGCGCAGAGCAGTACGGCGAGAAAAGGGGATAGTCCTCCGCTCATGAGCATTACATTTCAAAGGGGCGATGCATGGGCAATGAGCGTGGTTCAAAAAAGGTCACTGTTCAAGCACCGACACGGCAATACGGGGCCCGATCCGTTCGGTTGTGGGAAAACCTGGATCGCACCTGGGCAGTGTGGCAACATGCGAACGACCCGCGGGTGTGCCGCGGGACGGGTGGAGAATTGAGTCTGGATGGAGCGCGAGCACTGCGATGAAAATGACTGAATCTGTGTGTTGCCTAATTGTTGTTGCCGCGTTGGCCAGGCTGTCGGAAGGCCAGGCCGGCACGCAAGCCTCGGAGACCAGGTATGAAGCCAAGTGGGAATCCCTGGACAAACGGCCATGCCCCGATTGGTACCTGGACGCCAAATTCGGCATCTTCATCCATTGGGGCGTCTATTCGGTGCCGGCTTGGGGCGCGCCCAAGGAGTACGCGGAATGGTATTGGAACCACATCACGGACAAGAAACCCGATAATCTCTGGTGGCAGTTTCACCAGGCCAACTACGGCAAGGATTTCGAGTACCAGCAGTTCGCCCCGCTGTTCCGCGCGGAGCTTTTCAACCCGAAACAATGGGCGGACATCTTCGCCCGCTCCGGCGCCAGATACATCGTGCTCACCTCGAAGCATCACGAGGGTTTCTGTCTCTGCCCCAGTGAAGAGGCCAACCGCACCTGGGGCCGGCCCTGGAACGCGGCGGTCATCGGGCCGAAACGCGACCTCCTGGGCGACCTTGACGTGGCGACCCGCAAGCGGGGGCTCAAGTTCGGTTTCTATTATTCCCTTTACGAGTGGTACAATCCGCTTTGGCTAAAGGACAAGCGAGCCTATGTCACGCAGCACATGCACCCGCAGTTCAAGGACCTGGTCACTCGCTATCGGCCCGCCATTATCTTCTCCGA
This sequence comes from uncultured bacterium, assembly GCA_963749495.1. Taxonomy (GTDB): domain Bacteria; phylum Verrucomicrobiota; class Verrucomicrobiia; order Limisphaerales; family UBA8199; genus CAVQND01. The sequence goes on along the minus strand of CAVVMW010000023.1, from coordinate 874,309 downwards.
TGGAGAATGGGACTTGGCCTCCGCAGATTGGAAGAGCGAGGAATTGCTGGCGTGGCTCTTCAACGAATCGCCCTGCAAGGACGAAGTGGTCATCAACGACCGGTGGGGCAAGGAAACGCGGCACCATCACGGCGGCTACTACACGACCGAATACGGCGCAGGGCTCAAAGACGCCGCTCATCCGTGGGAGGAGAGCCGCGGGATGGCGTATTCCTACGGCTACAACCGGGCCGAGAGCATCGACGATTACAAGAGCGGCCGCGAACTCATCATGGTCCTGTGCGATTTGGTGAGCCGCGGCGGCAACTTCCTCCTGGACATCGGCCCGACGGGCGATGGGCGCATCCCGGTCATCATGCAGCAGCGCCTCCTCGAGGTGGGCGATTGGCTCAAGGTCAATGGCGAGGCGATTTACGGCACACGCTATGCCGGGCGTCCTTGCCAATGGTCGGAAGGGACTCGCCCCGGCCAGGAATACGGCGAGTTCATGGTGAAGTACAACCTCATGGACCAGATCGGGCAGCAGCCAAAAGCAGGCCGGGCGGTCAAACAGTTGTTGTTCACCAAGAAGCCGGACGCGTTGTATGCCATCACCACGGGTTGGCTGGCGCCGCGCGTGACCCTCCGCAACGTGAAGGCGCCTGCCAACCCCCAGGTCACCATGCTCGGTGTCGAGGGCGTGCTCCGCAGCCAGGTTCACGGCAAAGACCTCGAGATCGAGGTCCCGCCGCTGCCGCCTCAGCGCCTTCCGTGCAGGCACAACTTCACGTTCAAAATCCCTGGCGCGGAGCTGCTGACGGAGTGAATCCCGTTTGAGAGCAAAACCTCGGTGACCCAATGAGCACAACCTAACATGCACTCCCTTCTCCTTCGTCGCAGCCTGCGGACATTGACGCCCATTCTGGCGGGGACACTGGTCTGGAGCGCGGTTGCCGCCGAATCGTCCCTGCCTCCCATCGACAAGGTGGAAATTCGGAACCGCGCCTTCCTCGTTAACGGACAGCCGTTCTTCCCCATCATGGGCTGGCTGCAGCCGCTCAAGAATCTGGCGTTGCTCAAGGAGTGCGGGTTCAACGCCACCGCCGGTTATTGGGCCGGGTCCGGAGGGACCACCAACGCAGCGGATTACGTCGAGTCGGCCCGGCGGGCGGGACTCTACGTGGTCATGCCGTTCCAACCGAGCCTCAAAGGCAACCCCAACGTCCTCGGCTATATCCACGACGACGAGCCGGACCTGGACCGCAAGGTGAGCGACGCGCGCATCGAACCGGCGAAAGGTCTCCACCTCAACCCCGGCACGCCTATGTTCAAGCTGGTCGATGGCGACCTGAGTTCATGGACCGTGCTCGATCCGCTGGAGGGCTCGAGCGTGACCATTCGCCCTGCCCAACCTGCCGTCATCGTCAGCGTGGGGGTGGCCTTGACGGTGTCCCCAGGCTTATCGTTGCCCAAGGAAATCGCCTTCGAGTCGGGCGGCAAGGAGTTGCTCCAGGTGGCGCCGCTCCCCCGGAACGGACGGCAGAAGTTCCTGCTGCGGCAGGCGGTCCGAATCGAGGACCTCACGGTGCGCATCACGGCCATCACGCCCGGCAGGGAGGTGTACGGCTCGCTGGGCGAAATCGAAGCCTGGAACGTCGAAGGCACGAACGTCCTGCTGTCACCGCCCCGGCAGGTCCCGCAAGCGACGCCCGAGGTGACCCTGAGGAAATACACGGCGGTCAAAGCGGCCGATGCGACCCGGCCGGTGTTCATCACGTTGACCGGCGATTTTCTGCCCTTCTTCAAGAAGTGGTCCGAAGCGGAGCGCACCCGCATGTACCCGGCTTATATCCAGGCGAGTGACGTGGTCGGCTACGATATTTACCCGATTTATGGCTGGAACAAACCCGAGTGGCTGGACCTCAACCACGACGCGACCCAACTGCTGGTGCGCCTGGCGGGCCCACGCCCAGTTTATGTCTGGATCGAGACCAGCAAAGGGGGCCAGTGGACGGGCCCGATCGAGGGGCAACACGACGTCACCCCTGAGCACATCCGCGCGGAGGTGTGGATGTGCCTCTGTCGTGGGGCCACGGCCATTGGTTACTTCACGCACGTCTGGAAACCTCACTTCGCCGAGTTCGGCGCGCCCGACCCCAACCGCCGGGCCTTGCGCGAGATCAACGGCCAGATTACCCGTCTGGCACCCGCGCTCCTGGGCCAGCCATTGCCGGAACCCACCATCCTCGCCGCCGAATCAGACGTGAAACTCGACCTGTTGGCGCGCCGATCGGGCCAGGACGTTTTTCTGTTCACGGTGAACTACGATCCGCGTTTGAAGAGCGCCGACGCCACGATCACCCTGCCGGGGCTGCGAGCGGGAACCCCGGTCGATGTCGTGGACGAGAATCGCACGGTGCCCTCGCAAGATGGGGCCTTCAAGGACACCTACGCCCCGCTCGCGGTCCACATTTATCGGGTGAGGACCGAACGCCCGGACACGCGGGCTCCTCGCTGAACCAACCCGAGATTCCCATACCTCATAACGCGCCCAAGCTACGGAAGAAAGCCGGCCCACCCAATCTGAGTCAGATGCCCTGAATCGCGGCCTTCATCCAACCGCAAGCGTAAGCCATGCCGGCGTGCCACGGGGCCGCGCATGTCATCTGCGGCGCGTGGTCTGGGATGAGAACGCCCTCGAAACCGTTCCGCTTGAGAATCCTCAGAACCCGCGGCAGGTTGATGTCGCCCTCATCGATGAATGTCTCCTGGTAGCACGGGACTTTTCCGCGGACGTTGCGGAAGTGAACGTAGGCGATCTTGTCCTGCCGGCTGTAACTCTCGACGGCGGCGTAGAGGTCGTCTTCAGTCATCTCGGCCAGCGTGCCCAGGCAAAGCTCGAGGGCATTGCGCGGGCTGGGACGCCGGTCGAGCAACCGCTGGTAGAGCCGCGGCTGGTTGACCAGGCGTGGTTGGCCGCGCACGCTTGCCAGCGGCGGGTCGTCAGGATGAGCGGCCAGGGTGACCCCAGCCTCCTCGGCTACGGGCAACAACTCGTCCAGAAACTCGCCATGCCGCCGCCACAGATCCTCAGGCGTCACGGGCGCGACGGTCCCCGGCCCGGCGTCCCGGTCATAGACCATGTTCCAAATCATGCCCTGAGGAATTGGTCTGTCGCAAGGGCCGTCCACGGCGACGACCTCCGCGCCGCCGCGGCCCCAGGGGCCTTTGACCCGCCCGGCCACCCCGGCCAGAGAGAACTTGTAGCCGATGATGGGAATGCCCGCCCGGCCCACGGTGCGGACGATGGCTTTGAGGTCCTCGAATTGCCGCGTCTTCGTGGGGCCGTCCAGCAACACGTCGTGCCAATGGGCCGGGTCGAAGTTCTCGATGGCCTCGATTTGAAGACCGTGCGAGGCGGCCTCGGCCTTGATGGCGGAGAGTTCCTCGAAAGACCAGAGCCTGTCCGGGTCTCCCGCCAAACCCCAGCCGGCGTCGTCGCCTACGGGCTGGTCGTCGGGCCGGTTGCTGCGCGAGGAGCGAAAGTAGTCCACCAAATGGATCACCAGGTGGGTCGCGCCGCACTGGCGGGCGAACGCGTAATGGTCTGCATTAAGTTGGTGCCGATAGAGACCAAAGCCAAGTTTCATGATTTCCCGGTCACTATTCCACGGGGCCTCGCCGATGTCACCACCGCCTGCGCAGAAACGCCGACTCAATCAACTTCTCGTTCCGCGAAGGACTTCATCGCCGCCGCCGCGAACTTGGGCAGCTTGGGGTGATAGGCCTCATACGCCTTCCGCAGTTCGGAATCCACAATGTCAGGCCTCACGCAACGTCAGGGTCAAAGGTTTTTCTGTAATTCTCCTGTCCCTATGCAGGCGTTGCCGATTAAATGCTCTACCGCATGAAAACACCACGAGTCCTTCCGCTCCTGCTGGCCGGTCTCCTATGGCTTGCGACAAAGCTCGTGGCTTCCGGTGAGACTCCCGGCAACCTGAACGTGAACTTCACCGTGACGCCCACCGCGACCGGCGAACAACTCGTCAGAACGTCTCTCCCACTGCCACGCGGGTTTTTGGGCACCAACCAAGTCGTGATCCTCCGGGCAGGCCAGGTGATAGAGCCTGTCGGGCTGCGGGTACTTTCCTGGTGTCCTGCCACCAACGCGGAACCCCGCACTGCCCGCCGCGCGCAGGTCACCTTCTGCCGTCGGTTTGCGAGCCTGCAACCCGTGGCATGCACGCTCAAAGCCACCAATGCGACGGCTGAGACACCTGAAGATTTCCCAGTGACGCTGTCCACAACCGGTGAATCTCTCCAACTGGCATGGAAGGACGGCCGGAAGACGGACCTGCGGCTGGTCGCCCCGCCACGGACTTCGAGCGAGGAGCCCAGTCTCGAAATCGTGGAGACGAACCGGTTCTACCGCTGGCAGCGGCTTCACTTTCCAGATGCGCAGTGGCCACGGGTGGTCGAGGCGCGAGTAGATCGGGCACGCTCGAGCGCGGTCATCATCAGCCAGGGCCTGGAGCATGCCTGGCAACTGACCCAGGCGGCGCGGGCGCTGGGGCCGGACTCCAAGTGGCTGGACGCGATTGAGATAGTGCTCCGCGCCCGCATTCTGGGGTGGCAGCGGACCGGGATGATCTTGAGCGGGCTCGAGGGCTGGGAGGTCAGCACGGGCAAAGTGAAGGATCGCAAGGAACTCTACGGCCTCTACCGCAAACCTGCCGACCGTGACGCCAGCCGCGACTGCCGCGAGGGGCGCATCGGCTACGGCTCGGCGCCGCCGGAAGGGCTCGTCTATTTCGAGGAGGTCCTGGCGTTTTATCTTCAGCACCGTGACGCCGCCCGCTTGCTGGCAGAGCCTAAACCCGACGAACCCTTGGGCCTGCTGCTGGCCAGGTCACCGGAGAAACGCAAATGATGTTCCTGTGTGGCAGTCGCGACCCGCTCTTTCCGGCCAAATCGATCCAGGAAGCCTTTGACAAGATGCGCCAGGTCTGGGAGTCACAAAAGGCTGGGGATCGCCTGGTCACCCGCCTCTTTGATGCGCCCCATGAATTCAACGTCCCGATGCAGGACGAGGCATTCACGTGGCTCGACGGGCAGTTGCAGCCAGGGAAATGAGGGGGCGATCGGCAAGAGGAAGCCACTGCGTGACGCGATGCTTTCGTTCATTCCGGGCGAATCATTTCGCATCGCTCCCGGGTGCGGCGATACCAGTGCGGCGAAGCCATCCGGCCGATGAGAAAGAGATGCTCGCTCCTCACGCGCTTCTTTTCGATATCAAACAGCTCGTCGCGCAGATGAACCCGCTTGATCAAACCGATGACTATTCCGTTGTCCCTGATGTGGAGCGTGCCCCATTCCTTGCACTCCAGACCGGCAGGGGACTCCGCAATCCGAGGAGGCTGCACTACAGACGATGGGCAGGAGTGCAGTCCAGCGCGCTCGATATCCAGTTCCATGCCCGCTCAGGATGCTCAAGCTACGCGCCCAGTCAAACTTGAGTTCGCCCATCGGCCCGTGTATCCGTTTCGGCCGGAATGATGAACTGGATTTACTTCGTCGTCGCCGGCGTTCTTGCGCCGGCAGCTCTGGGCGTGGAAGCCTCCGAGTGGCGCAACGCGATCCTTAACGGCCCCATCAAGGCGTTCTGCTCCGACTTCAACTGGGGACCGGACGGACCGAACGGCTTTGCCAGGTCCGGCCTCTGGGCGGATGCGGATCCAGTGGAGCACGTGGCTTGGTATGGGCGACTCGGGTGCAACGTCATCCAGACATTCGCCGTCTCGTGCAACGGCTACGCATGGTACAAGGACGGTGTCGTGCCCGAGCAGCCAGGCCTGCAACATGATTTTTTGCGTGAGTTGGTGCGGTTGGGGCACCAGAAACGGATGCTGGTGTTTGGGTATTTCTGCGTGGGCGCCAACACCCGCTGGGGCCAGCAACACCCCAACCTGAGCTATGGATTTCCCAGTGCCTACCATCTGCCCTTCACCGACGATTACCTCGATTTCCTTTGCGCCTCCGTCCAGGACGCCCTGCGGAAGACCGGCATGGACGGTTTTATGATCGATTGGGTCTGGTGCCCGACCGATGCGGTGCGCAGGGAGGCTAACGGCGGTCGTTGGCTGGTTGCCGAAAAACACCTCTTCGAGCAACTGCTGGGAAAGCCTTTTCCAGGCGAGGACCAACTCGGCGCCGCCGAGCGCCTGGACTACGAGCGCAAAGCCATCGATCGGTGCTGGGCGCGCATCCACGAGGCCGCCAAGGCGGTGAATCCAGAATGTGTCATCTGGCTCTCCTGCAACCAAGTTCACGACCCTTCCATCGCGAACTCAAGGCTACTCCGGGAGGTGGACTGGATGATGGACGAATCGGGGACGCCCGCGGCGATGAAAGAGGTCGCCCCGATGTTCGGCGCTCATGCCCGTCAGGTGCTTTGCCTGGCCGGCTGGGGCGATCGCCACAAGACGCGCGAGGTCCTCGCCGACCCAGCCCTGGCCGCGTATGGGATCTACGGCTTCAGCCAGCCTGGGTCCGACTCGCTGCCCCTGCCCGTAGCCACCTACTTAAGCCGCCCGGTGGATTCCTTCCAAGGCAACGATCGCAGCATCGCTGCCCTCGCGCGTTTCTTCCAAGGCTGGCCGTTGGATTTCGTCGTTCCCGCTTCCAGCAGCTTCGTGCTTGAGGGCACCAACGGGCCCGGCGTCGGCAAGCACATTGTCTTGGTTAGCGGTGATGAGGAATACCGCTCCGAGGAATCGCTGCCGATGCTCGCGCGAATCCTGGCTGGACGGCACGGTTTCAAATGCACCGTGCTCTTTGCCATCAACAAGCAGACCGGCGAAATTGACCCGAATACCGTCGACAACATTCCCGGCCTGGAGGCGCTTGCCGGGGCCGACCTGATGGTTGTCTGCACCCGATTCCGTCAATTGCCCGATGAACAAATGAAGTTCGTTGATGCCTATCTTGAATCCGGCCGGCCGGTCGTTGGCGTCCGGCCCGCGGTGGTGGCTTTCCGTAATGCGCCCGGCAGCCGCTTTTTTAAGTACAGTTCGGACAATCATGGCCCCGACTATGCCGACGGCTTTGGCCAGCAGGTGCTCGGTTCCACCTGGGTTTCCCACCACGGCGCACACGGCCAGGAAAGTACCCGCGGCGTTCTCGTCGAAGCCATGAAGTCGCATCCTATCTTGCGCGGCGTGGAAACCCTGTGGGGTCCTACGGACGTTTACACCATTAGGACTCCCATCCCGGATGACGGCCAAGTGCTGGTGATGGGGAAGGTCTTGCGCGGCATGAGGCCCGACGACGGGCCCAGCGACAAACCGCAGATGCCGCTGGCGTGGACGAAATCGTATCCAACAGCCAGGGGCAGCGCCCGGGTCTTCATGACGACCATGGGGGCGAGCCAGGATTTCGAGAGCGAAAGCTTCCGCCGAATGGTGGTAAACGCCTGTTTTTGGACGCTCGGCCTGGAGGACCGGATTCCGCCAAAGACCAACGTGGATTTGGTGGGGACCTATGCGCCCACGCCCTTCGGTTTCAACACTTTCCGGAAAGGCCTAACGCCGGTCATGCTGGCGGAGGAGGCCCGGCGGGCGATGGCCAGGATGCGCAAATAAGAAGCGACGCCGCTCATCACGGCAGCGTCGGCCCTGCCGGTCTTTCCGGTACAGCCAAACGGCAAACGGTGCGCCTTCCCTTCGCGTCGGACGTGAAATAGGCCTTTCGTGTACTGACATCGCCGTCATCGGCCCACCTCCACGACGAACCACGTCGTGGCCGGTTCACCCAGGCGGAACGTCCATCCTTGGCTGGACGGCCGCGCCGGAATTGACCCGCCCAGCGGACGGCCCGCGCCGTCCAGCGGTTGGACCGAGACACTCCGGACCCGGCGAAGGTTCTTGAGCACCAACTCGCCAGTCACCGGCTCGATGCATGTCGGCGGCTTTCCCCAAGCCGTGAGCGAGGTGCGCCGGTCGTTCCACTCCATGCCCGAGTTCGCCACCCGCGCCGTCGCCGTGACCAGCAAGCGGTCGGCGTCGGCGATCGGTTTTTCGTCCAGCGAGCTGGCCGTGATGGCGCAAAACGGCACGTTCACTCCGGCCTCGAGGTTTTCGGTCGTCGGCCGCCGTCCGCCGCAATAGCCAATCAAGGCCTGCGAGCGCGGCGTGTTGACCACGACCAATCCGGAACCTCTCCCGACGCATTGCCAGCCCAGCTCGCCCGTGTCCGACTGAATCGGGGTGGTCGCCGTGCCTTCAAAGGAACCGGCCGGCGGGCCCTCGAACGAGCTCACGCGCATGGCGTGCTGCAGCGGCAGCGTGAGCGGGAAACCCGGTGTGAAGAACGGTTGCTCCGCCCAGGGCAACCGGAGGCTCTCGCGCACCTGCTCCATCGTGTAAGAGCGGCCCACCGTCCGCGCCGCCGTCCGCGCGTCGCCACGCAGGAACAGGAGCGCGCCGGCGGCGAGTTGGCTCAGCTTGACCGGATCTTGGGCAAAATCGAAATGCCCGGCGACCACGGGCTCAAGCCCCAAAACATCCCTGTGCGCGAGCGTGTACCAGAAGACGCCGTCCCAGTCCTGGAACGCCGCGTAGGCCGCCAGGATGGGCACTCCCTCGCAGGCGTATTCGTTCGGGAACGGATGGTTGACCTCCGAGACCGTGTAGGGCTTGCCGGCCACCGCCGAGCGCGACAGTTGCACCACCGTCGAGTGCAACGGGTCATCTACCATCGCCGTGTTCGGAATGTCGAACCCAGTCTGCCGGCCCGTCTTCGGGTCCGTGCGGTAATTCGGGTGCTGCCAGTACACGTGCCCATCCACCACGTCGAACTGCGATGCGCCGGCGAGGATCGGATAGCCCGAGCGTCCGTGATTGTGGTCGCTGTTGCCGATCAGGAGCGACTTCACGCCCAGGTCCTCGCGCAGGTAACGCGACATCATCGTGAAGAACTCCCGCTCCACCTCCATATAGAACCCGGCCTCGGCCTGGAAGCGTTCGTTCGAGGCCTTTTCGAACTGATCCCGACGCAACCGGGGCATCGGCTCGCCGGGGCCGACGCCAACCTCGGCCCGCAAGCGCGACAAGGTCTCCGCCGGGAACCGCCGATTGAGCCACGCGTTGTACTTCGCCGTCAGCGCCGCGGCGTAACTCGGCGGAATGTCATGCCAGGTGCCGGCAGGCCGGTTCGTCTGCTGACCCAGCAGCCGGTCGCTGAACCACGCTTCCACCAGCGAGTTCTCGTTCACGAACTCCACCAACGCCACCGCCGGCTCGTCCCGGTAGGCCTTGCCGATGTAGGGATTGGTGTGCCTCAGCAACTGACCGGCGTATTCCTTCTGCAGCTCGATCAGGCGCTCGTCGAAATAGGTCAAGCCCTTGGGAAAGCCCAGCCACTCGAAATCACGCACGGCGTCGCCGGCTTTGTAGGTTCGGCCCACGTTCAGATTCAGGTCGGCGTAAATCCCCCGCTGCTTCAGTTCGGCGATGAAAAAGTCCAGCCGATCCAACTGCTGCGCATCCAAGGCGCGCGTGTCGTTCCGATCGGCGGCGATCAATCCCACCGGCGCCAGGCGATCGAGGAAGTGAAAGCGCACGCAGTTCACGCCGCGGCGCGCCAGGTTGGCAGCCACAATGGGGGCGTGCTCCTTTGACGGCAGCCCCGCTTGCATGGTCGCGTTCAGCCCCCAGATGCGGAAGCGCGCGCCGTCGGGCAGTACCAGGTGTCCGTCCTTGGCGCGGATGAAGCCCGCTTTCCCCGCCGGCGCTGGCAACAAGAAGGAAACATCCGCCGGGAATTGGCCTTCGGCCGGCCATTCGATGGAGAAAGGCTGTTGCCCAATGGCCGAGACCGCCGCCGAGGGATTGGTTGAGGAGTTTTCGCTGCCCCGTGCGGTGCCAGGCTTTGCGACACCCCCGAGGATCAGCAGAATGAAAAGCAAGCGCGCGGTAGTCTTCACGGGTGCCGATCGTTGACCGCCACCCGGGGCTTGGCAAGCAAATCTCAACTAAGGCTCGGCACCGCGAATGAACCGCGATAGGCACGCCGGAGCAGCGAATTGGCCCGGTAGCCAAATTCACCGGTGAAGCGCTCCAGTTTGGGGTCGAACGACAGCGCTGGTCCGAGGATTTCGTTGCCAGCGAAGGCAATATCGTTCGCGCGCAGGTGCTCGTGATAACGGGCGACCGCATCCGCCAACACGGGATCGATCTTCATCGGCTCGACGACGGCCTCCGGAGCGGCGGCCCGGCCCAAGCGATGCGAGATGTTGGCCAGGTGACAGCAGGTGGCGGAGAGATGTCCTTGGAGAACATCGGCGTTCAAATCCGTAACCTTCCGGCTGCGCGTTGCGGCCACGAAATTGGCCAAATGCCCGGAGTCCATCGCCTCCCAGGTGGTGGGACCGAATTCCCGGATCTTTTTCCTCTGGGTGTCGAAAGCCGCGCCACTGAGATGAGCCCGGCAAAATAACCGCCCTCACAGTGGATCACCGCGCCTAACCTGGTGTTTAGAATGGAGTCCATCACGTTTGAGCCCTTTTTCTCCGGCAACCCGCGAACCTCGCAGTAAATCGGAGTCGGCTGGTAATCGAGCAGGGCCACGTGCGTGTTGGGCGTTTCACCGTCATCGTTGAAACCGAACCGTCCACCCAGGCTCATCACCCGCGGGGCCGCGGTGTCCAGGTTCATCGCCCAACGGCACACATCGATGTGGTGAACGCCGTTGTTGCCCATCTCGCCCGACCCGGTGGGCCAGACCCAATGCCAGTCGTAGTGCAACTGTTGACGCCTGAGCGGCAGCTTGTCGGCCGGGCCGCACCACAGGTCGTAATCCACTTCCGGGGGATCGGCGTCGGGGCCGTGACCTTGCCGATGCTCGAGCGCTCCCGGTACAGGAGGACTCGTCCGAATTGGATGGGGCCGATCTCGCTGCGCTGGACCCAGGCGACGGCTTCCTGCAGGGCGGAACTGGTTCGGGCTTGCGTTCCGGACTGGACGATGCGGCCGTACTTCCGAGCGGCCGCCACCATTTGCCTGCCTTCCCAGATGTTGTGCGAGATCGGTTTTTCCACATAGACGTCCTTTCCCGCCTGGCAGGCCCAGATGGTGGCCAGCGCATGCCAGTGGTTGGGCGTGGCCAGGATGACGGCGTCCACCTCGTTGCTATCAAACACCCGGCGGAGATCCCCGTAAACGGCAACCGCCTGCCCTCGCTCCTTCAACTCGCCGGCTTGGCGCGCCAGGATCCTTCTGGTCAACGTCGCATAACGCGACAATCCGCGCTCCCCGAACTTTCCGCAGGGCACTGATGAGTTGGCGTCCCCGGCCGCCGACGCCCCCTTTGGCTTCGGCCGAGCCGATCCCCACCACCGCCAGGCGCACATCATCATTGGCGCCTGCGACTCCGGAGGCTGTGGATGCCGCCAGGCCAATGCCGCGCAACCCAAGCGTCAGCGCGCCCGCACCCGCGCATTTCAGGAAGCTTCTTCGTCGCATCATGACCCAAGCTTAAATCCGCGCACGGTGCCGGTGCCAGCAGATAAACCATCCACCGCCACGTCCCAACTCTTCAGCCCCCAAGCACGGGGGACCAATCTGAGCTTGACCGAACCGACGCGAGAGTCTTGAATTCGGCCATCCAGCAGTGGCCCTCGGCTCAAGACGTTCTGGTACGAAAGCGTCATGGAACAGGGTCAACTACGCTCAGCTTATGAATGCCATCTTAACCCTGTCTATTATCACTGCGCTGCTGCCGCTGGCTTCCGCGCAAGAGAGCGGGATAACTAAAAAACAGGACATCGTTTATGCCGAACCGGCGAGTCCGCTTCACACGCTCGATGTGTGTGCATCGTTCTCAGCGAAGAATGCGCCGGTAGTGTTTTGGATTCACGGCGGCGGCTGGCAGGGGGGCGATAAGAGCGACGTGGCGGAGAAGCCACGGTTCTTTGTGGAGAAGGGCTTTGTCTTCGTATCGGTGAACTACCGTCTGCTGCCGAAAGTCGAGATGATCGAGATTTCCCGCGATGTCGCCAAATCGTTTCGGTGGGTGCATGACCACATCGCTGAATACGGCGGTGATGCCAGGCGCGTGCTCGTCGGGGGCCATTCCGCGGGCGCCCAGCTTGCGGCGTTGCTCTGCACGGACGATCGCTACTTGAAGGCGGAAGGGATCGCGTTCACCGACCTCGTTGGCTGCGTGCCGGTCGATGGGGATACGTATGACGTGCCGGCGATTATCGAGACGGAGGAGACGCGTTGCCGGGTGCATGGCCAACCGCAGCCGCGGTTCGGGCATCGCGAGAAGTTTGGCAACACGGCGGAAAAGCATCGCGAATACTCCGCGGTGACACACGTGGCGAAGGACAAGAATATTCCGCCTTTCTTGATTCTACATGTCGCCGATCATCCCGACACCAGTGCCCAGGCGTTTCGTCTCGGCGCCGTGCTGAAAGCAGCGGGAGTGAAGACGACCGTCTTTGGAGCGAAGGAAACGAATCACAGCAAACTCAATGACAACCTCGGAACCGCGGGTGATCCGGCGACGAAGGTGCTCCGGGAGTTTGTTGAGGCCTGCCTGGGGCAAGCGGCCACGCAGCGGCCGACGCGCGACTTCAGGAAGGAATGGAAGATGGCCAGGATGGACGAGGCCAAGGCCAAGGAATGGCTGGCCCGCTGGGAAAAGAACCTGATCAATGAGGAGCGGAACCGCTATTGCGACAAGGCGGTGGGCGAGGACATCGCCTGGTTGATGACGCCCTTCATGGACGGCTTCTATTACGGCTACATGGCCACCCAGGACACCAAGTGGGTGGACCAGGAAGTGGAATGGGCGGACTCCCTTATCAAACGGGCGGTGAAGGAGCCGGACGGTTACGTGGGCTGGCCGGGCAAGGATCCTCACGGCACGCAGGTGGATGGCCTGGACCGGCTCTTCGGGGACAGCATGCTCGGCGACGCGATGGTTTTCCGCCCCATCGTTCTGATGTCCGGTGAAATCCTCAAGCGCCTCGCCCTGAAGGAGAAATATGGCGCCAAGGCCGAGAGCTATCTCAAACTCGCCGAGCAGCTCTACGAGAAATGGGACAAGCGCGGCGGCTGGCGCCAAACCAAGGACGGCGGATTGATCTCGGTCGTGGGTTATTACGGTCTTGACAAAGATGGCAATTGGACTGCCGGGCCCGAGGCGCGGCACGACCCCAACCTGGCCTTCTCGCACCCCGACAACAAGGCCAACCACGTCGCTCGCTGGATGCTGGCGATGTGGGACGTGACCGGCAAGGACGTTTACAAGGAGCACGCCGAGAAGTGGTTCAAGCTCCTCAAGAGCCGCCTGAAACAGAAGCAGAAGCCGGACGGGACATACGAGCTGTGGAACTACTGGGAGCCGGCCGGTCCGTGGGATTACAAGCCCGACGGCAGGAGTACCAAGCATTGGGTCGGCGTACACCCCAATGGCGGTTATTACCAGATCAACCTCACGGGCATTGTGGACGCCTACGAGCACGGTCTGGTTTTCAGCCGGCAGGACCTCGACGACCTGATCGCGACGGGGAAGGCCTTACAGCGGCCCTGGTCGGCCCTGGCGCCGTACTGCCCGGAGTTCCAGGCCGGATTCGAGAGGACCATGAAGCCCGACAGTTGGGGCGGGCTGGCCAGCGCCCCCTTCTATCTGTGGTGCCAGAACCAGCTTGCCGCTGGAGGCACGAAATGAGCGAACGGCTCCGAAAGATGAACCGATTGGCCTGTTGGGCCGCGGCCTTCGCTGGCGCCGCCATCGGCGCCACGGCCGCCGTGGGGTCACCGCTTTTTGATCGCGGCTACCCCGTGTTGCCGGCGCCACAGAAAGTGTCGCTCCGCCAGGAAGACGCGGAGTTCACGAGTGATTGGCGGCTGAGGTTGGAGCCGGGCGTGGCGCCCACCGACGCGGCGGTGGCCAGTCTCAGGGAGGGACTGGCGGAGCGTTTTCATCTGAAGATCAAGCCGGCCGGCGGAAACGAGGCTGGCGGCCGGGTCGTTTCCCTTTCCCTCGAGCCGGGGTCGGTTGCGATCGGCCAACCGGCCGACCGTGACCGGGCGGCGCTGACGGAGCAGGCCTACCGGATTGCGTTGACGCCAAGTCGCGTGAGCATCATCGGCAACGCTCCTCCGGGGCTGTTTTACGGGGTGCAGACCTTTCTCCAGTTGTTGGGGCGCCGGGGCGGCCGTCTCACGTTCCCGGAAGGGGAGATCCAGGATTGGCCCGACCTCCAATTGCGCGTCATCTACTGGGACGATGCCCATCATCTGGAGCACCTGGACGTCCTCAAAGCGGCGCTCCGACAGGCGGCCTTTTTCAAGATCAACGGCTTTGCTCTCAAGCTGGAGGGGCACTTCCAATTCCGGAGCGCTCCGCCGATTGTCGAGCCCTACGCCCTTACTCCCGCCCAATTGCAGGAGCTCACTGACTATGCCCTGCGCTATCACATCCAGCTCATCCCGTACCTGGACGCCCCGGCCCATGATGCATTCATTCTGAAGCACCCGGCTTATGCGCCACTGCGGGCGTTTCCGAATTGTAACTACGAGTTCTGTGTCGTGAATCCGCGGACCTACGAGGTGTTGTTCGGCCTGTTCCAGGACCTGCTGGATGCCAACCGCGGCGGGAAGTACTTTGTCCTCTCTACCGACGAGCCCTACTACGTCGGCATGGCGGAGGGAACGGGTTGCGACGAGGCAGCCCGAGCGCGCGAACTGGGCGGCCGGAGCAAGCTCCTGGCCGAGTTCATCTCGCGCGCGGCGACTTATCTCCACGAGCGGGGGCGCACGGTCGTGTTCTGGGGAGAATACCCGTTGAAGCCGGAGGACATCGGGGCGCTGCCCGGCTACCTGGTCAACGGCGAGACGGCCGGACCCGAATTCGACCCGGTCTTCAAGGCGCACGGCATCCGCCAGTTGATCTACACCTCGACCGAGGGTGAGGAGCCGTTGTTTCCCAACTATTATCCCTTGGCGGCGGCGGAGCGGCTGCATCCTGGCACCGAGGCCGCGGGCCCCGGCCGTGTGGCCGAGGTCTTTCGTTCGGTCTCCTCGACCGAAGCCCGCCGGCAGGCAGATCTGATGGGCGCGTTTGTCGCCGGCTGGGCCGACGCCGGTTTGCACCCGGAGACGTTCTGGCTCGGATACGCCACAGGGTCCGCGGCCGCCTGGCATCCCGACTCCTCCGAGCCGGAGGAGTTGATGAGCACTTTCTACGCCCTGTTCTATGGGGCGGACCTGCCGAGCATGCCCCGGTTGTATCAGTTGATGAACCGTCAGGCCCAATATTGGGACGAGAGCTGGGACACCGCGCCCTCGCAGGCGCGAACGCCGATCTTCGGCTATTCCCACGGAATCTTCAACCCACCACGGCCGGCGCAGGATCAGACGCTGCCGCCGCTGCCGGTTTCAGCTGAGGGACTCAAACTCGACAGGGATTGGTCAGCCCAGAACCGCCGGCGCCTCGAACTGGCTCGCGGCTTCCTGGCCGAGAACGACGAGTTGCTGGGCCTGCTGCGGGAGAATCGGTTGCGCGTTCGCTTCAACCATTACAACCTCGAGGTGCTCCTGTCGGTGGCGCAATTATGCCGGCAGAACCTGGAGATGCTTCTGGATTCGGAGCGCATCGTCGGCGAGTTGAAAGCCGCTCAGGACCTGGCCCAGAACGCCCCGGCGAGCGCGGTGGCTCGCTTGGATGAGGCGCTCGACTTGGCCCGCCGCATTTGGCGGCGGCGAAACCAGGCCTACCAGAGCGCTGTGGCGACTTGGTATCAGAGCTGGTTCCCCCGTGTTCCTGAGGCCAACGGCCGCCGCTACCTGGATCGGGTGGATGATGTGAAAGACCACTGGCCAGTGCGGACGGTGGACATGAGCTACCTCATCTACCGTGAGTTACTATATCCGCTGGGCAAATGGGCCGAAAGCACTCAGGCCGCCCGGAACGAGTTCGCGCGGGCACAGGGTCTGCGGGCCCGTCACCAGAAACTGGAGTGGCAGAACACCGAGCGTTAGTAAAACCGTAGAGATCATTCGGACAGAGCATTGATGACGTCGCCGCGCTGTTCGAGTCTTGCCGGGAGCAAATCGGGTCGGGCAGCGAGGGCTTCAGCGACGAGCGCCTTGGCTTCATCGGTGTGGCCCCCGTTTCTCCGCACCAACCCCAGGAGGTAGCGCGCTTCCGCCCGGTGGTGCGCGTTGTTCGAGTCGCGCTCCGAAAGGGCGAAGTTTTCAAACCGCTGTCTGAGAGCGGCTGCCTCGGTTGACCGGCCCAGCTTCTCCAGGGCCGGCACCATGAAGAAATTCTCGCTGTTCCAGCTATCGCGGTCGCCGGAGAGCTGGGCAAGCTCCGAGACGGCGCGTTCGAAGCTCTGCCGGGCTTCCTCGTTGCGGCCGAGTTTTCGGAGAACGAGGCCGGCGTAGTAATTCAAGCGGGGCGAGGTCTGGCCCTGGAAATCGTCCACGCCCAAAGAGGTGGGCGGCACGGTCGCCTCCTGGATTCGGCGCAGCGCCGCGGCATAGTCGCCGCTCCGATAGGCGCGAGCGCCCTGCCCGTAGCGCATCACCCGGTATTTGTCGCGCAGACCATAGCTGCGATGGCGCGGGGCGAACCGGTGCTCCGCCAACAGTTGCTTGGCGTCCGCGTAATTGCCTTCGCTCAGGTGGGCGGTCAGCACGCCTTCGGCGAGGTTGTCGTCCCCCGGGGTTCGGGCCAGTGCCTTGCGGAGCAGACTCAACTGATCTCCAAAACGCCCGGCGCGCGCATAGAGTGAGCCGAGATCATTCAGGACACGGAGGTTGGTCGGCTGAAGCTGGACCGCGCGCTCCAGTTGCGCGGCAGCCTTCTTGAGAGGAAAGCCTTGCTCGGCGTAAGCCAATCCAAGCGCCCGCCGCAACGAGAAATCCGATGGATTGGCCGCGACGGCAACTTCCCACTGCTCGATGGCCTGCGGCCGCTGATTCCGCCAGTAGAGCAAGCAGCCCAGCAGAAAACGGGCAAGCGCGTCGCCGGGATGAGCGGCGACCGCTTCGCGCAAAACCGGCTCCGCTTCGTCCCGGTAGGGGAAGCGATCGATGCTGCCCGCGGCGGCTCGCGCCTTCCGCAGGGATGTTTCGGCGCCGTCGGCATCTCCCGCACGCTTCTGGCAATAGGCCAGTGTGTAGTAGAACTCCGGCGGCGTGCCCCAGGGATCCTGGTTGTTGGCTTCGACCAATCGCAGCAGGCGAACCGCCTCCTTCCACCGCCCGAGTTGGCGGTAGAAAATCGAAACCGGAATCGCCTCCTGGCTTTGTCCTCCCAACATGCGCAGGAGTTCCCGTTCCGCCGTCTTGTGGGCCGTGGCGAAGTATTTTTCCGCGAAGACGACGCGGTGGTTGGGATCGATCTTCTCGACCGTGGCGAGTTGCTCGCGCGCCTCGGCGGTGCGGCCAAGTTCCCTATAGAGCAGCGCCAGAGCGAGACGGGAGAGCAGGTTGCGCGCGTTGGCGTCCACTGCGCCTCGGAAGCGCTCCAGGGCAGCGGCCTTATCGCCGGCGAGCAGCTTGAGCCGGCCCAGGTGAAACTCGCGCCCGCCATAATAGGCGCTGATGGGCCAAATGTAGTAGAGGTTCCTCTCACCTTCTTTGTCGCGGCCCAGGGCGAGCTGGGCCATTGCCAGGTAGTAGTACGCCTCGTCCGTATAGGGGTCGCGGGCGATGGCTGTTTCGAGGCTGCGCACCGCCTCTTCGTGCCTGCCGGCCGTGAATGCCTGGATCCCCAGCAGCAGGTGCGCCCGCGAATATCCCGGGTCCCGTTCGAGCGCCTTTTCGAGCAGTGCCGTTGCTCCCGCAGCATCGAGTTCCTTGGACCGAAACTCCGCCGCCAAAACGAGTTCCTCGACGCTCATCTGCTCCGGGGACCTCCGCGGCAATTCCAGCGGCTTGGTGAAGGGCGTATATTCCCTGGGGTGGGAGTCGGGGCGGCGGTAGTCGAGAACGGTGTGACCACCAGGCTCGGCGACTCGTATTCGCAGCTCGGCCAGGTAGCTGGTCCCGGTCGGAAAGTCCCGGCGGACGGGTTTGGCAGGGTCCAGGTCAACCTCAGCGCGTCCGATCTCGCCGGTACGGGCGCTGGCCACCAGTTGCGCGTGCGGAATTCGGCGGGTCGCGGCCAGCGCGATCCTGAGGGTCCCTTTGTCCACTTCGAGGTTCAGCGCGGCTTCGCTGGTCAGGCTGGTAACGCCGTGGGTCCCGGCCACGGGCACCCACCACTCGGTCCAGGCCTCGGTTTTATGCGGGGCTATCCATTCGTAATGCCCGTCCCACACGTGGCGCCCGCTCTGCAACTCGACGTAAGGACCGGCGTTATCGGTATAACCGCGCTCGTGGTCCTTCGCACCCGGGCCGTAGCCGAAGGTCCACAGTTTCATGCCCTGCACGATGCGGCGGTCGGCGTAACGGAACACGCCGTAGTCGCGGTCAAACTGGTAGGCGCCGTTGAAATCGTCATAGGCATCGATGCCGAACAGCCCCAGCATATGCTGGTTGTTGCGGTCCCAACTATAGTCGACGCCGTTGTGCACCGGCCAGTCGGCGATGTCGGCGGTCGTATGGCCGACCGTGCGCGACATCTGATAGAGGAACCGCGTCCCGGGAGTGGCGGGAACAGCGCTGTTGATCCAGAACATCTGCGGCATGCGCGCGTCGCGCGGGTTGTAGCAGAAGACGCCGATCTCCAGCGCGGCGACGCCGGGATGGAGCGTGGCGGAAAGCGTCACTTCCATCTGGTAGATGGGATCGGTCTCGCCGAGCACCAGCGAGACGGCTCCGCCCTCGCGCGGCACAATGCGGTGCGACCAGAACGGTTCGCCGTGCAGCGTGAGCATGTGGACGTCGTGGGGGCCGGTCAACTCCAGCCCGGACTGCGGCCAGCTCATGCGGGGGTTGTAGGGCGCCGGCTTGATGACGTCGTTTCGGTAAAAGACTTCGCGGTTGCGGAGCTTGTCGAACACGGAAAAGATGCGGCCGCCCAACTCGGGCAGGTAAGTCAGCTTAAGGAACTCATTTTCGAGGAAAACGGCGTGGTAGGTCTTGGGCACCGGCGAACCCTCACGCCAGGGCAGAAGGTAGCTCGGAAACGGGTACATCCCGGCCACGCTCGAGTTCGAAAAGAGCGCGGGTTCCAGTTCCCGCGCACCGGGCTCGTAGGTCGGGATGGTCAAAGTGCCGGTATAACTCCGGACGGGAGGATTTGCGGCGTCGGCCGCGGCGGCAAGAATGACGAAAAGGAGGAGGATCGACCGTTTCATTCGAATCGCAGGCTGACCAGAGTTCTGCGGAAGCCGCGAGTCAGGACCAGAAGGTAAATGAGACCCAACATCAGCCAGCCGGCGCCCAGCTTCAGGGCGAACCCGGACAGGTTCACCCAGAGACAGAAGCAGACCGCAAACCCCGCCAATGGAATGGCGAGGTTCAACCCGATGGCCCTCTGCTGCAAGCGGAAGAAGAACTGCCGGACCACTGCCAAGTTGACGAGCATGAAGCCAAGCAGGGCCCCAAAGTTGACGAGTTCAGCCACTTCGGCGTAGCGGAGGACGAGGGCGCCTGCCAGATGAATGGCGCCCATGAGCACGACGCTGTACACCGGCGTCCCCAACCGCGGATGGACAAAGGCAAACGACCTCCGGGGCAAGAGAGCGTCCCGCCCCATCCCCACCAACAGACGCGAGGCGCTGGCCTGCCCCGTGATGGCACTGGCCAAGCCGCCCACCACCAGCACGAAGGAAATGCAGAGATAGAGCGCGCTGCCGCCGATCCGTTTGCTGAGGTCCATAAACGCCGTCTCCACGGGATGGAACGTGGTGTAATCGGGCCAGACCATCTGGCCGAGATAGCTCTGCAGCACAAAAAGCCCGCCGGCCAGAAAGCAGACCAGCAACGTGGCGCGCCAGACATCCCTGCCGGGGTTTTTCGCATCCTCGGAAAGGGTGCTGATCCCGTCAAAGCCCAGGTAAGACAAGGCCGCCAGTGACGTGGCGCCCAGGATCGGTTTCCACGCGAAATGCTCGGGAGAGTAAAAGGGCTTCGAGGAGAACAAGACTCCCTCGCCGGCTCCGCCCAAGAGCGCCCGCAGCGCCACCAGAACAAACCAGGCCAGCGAACCGATCATGATCGCATTCAAGACGAGGTTGGCGCGGGCAGTGACGCGGATGCCCCGCAGATTAATCAGTGTGATTCCGACCGCCGTCGCCACGGCCCAAAGCCAGTAGGGAACCTGCGGGACCAGCTTGCTTGCCGTCAATGCGACATAGATGACGCTGAGCAATGGGATCAGCACATAGTCCAGGATCATGCCCCAACCGGCCAAAAAGCCCAGGTATGGGTGCAGTCCTTTGGAGGCGTAGGCGTAGGTGGACCCAGCCTCCGGGTACACCGCCGCCATCCGCCCGTAGCTGATGGCCGTCAGGCTCATGACCACCATGGCCAGCAGATAGACCAAGGGGAGGTGTCCTTGCGACTTCACCGTGGCGAGGCCAAACATCGAATAGGGCGCGGTCGGTCCAACGAATGCCAGGCCGAACAGCACCAGGTCCCAGAGCGAGAGCACCCGCCTGAATCCTCCGCTGGAGCCCGAAGGCGCCGATTCAGCCAGAACTTGGGTGTTTCCGTTCGACATTCGTGCCTTAATGCCCCACCCCACCGCCAAAGTCCAGCCGCGTCGCTGTTGTAGCGATAGGCTGCTTCGTTGCCGTCAATGAGTGTAATCCCGGCAGGCATCCGATCCAGCAAACCGTCCGCGAACGCCGGCAGTAATCCATAGCCGTCATTGGAGAGCTTGGCTCCGCCCCTCCAACCGCTGACCTGATGCCCTGGTCGCCGGCGGCGGCACTTAGGGCCAGGATTTTGGCGCGCCGACCAAGCCCCGCGGGCTGCTGGATCGATTGCTGCAGGCCGCGCGTGGGACGAATCGGGTTGTGGGCGAGCAGACATGACCTGAGCCTGCCGGACGTGCGCCCGTCGGGAAAAAGGGATGCCGTCTCAGTGAATCGGTGGAAAGTGAATCGGAGGGTGCTTGGCCGTCAGCCAGAGCCAGGGCGCCAGTAAGAACAACGAGGGCATGAAGAAGAAGGGCGCGATTGTCGCCAGGGGATACGCCCACCACCGCGGCACGCGGGCAGACCGTTCCGGGGGCGCCCAGTGGGCCGGCAACCAGACCATCAGACCATAGACGAAGATCCAGAGTCCGAAGTTGGCCAGGCTCTGAGGCCCGAAGGCGCTGGCTTCGGCGAGGGTGCCCGTTATCCCGAACAGAACGAACGCGGCGAAGGGCGTGAATCGCCAGCGCCAAAGCAGGACAGCCCAACCGACAAGTAACGGCACGAACATCACCACGCTATGGTAAAGGACCACGTTGAAGTAGTTGGCGGAAGCGGTGATGTAAGCCTGGCCGATGCTCACACCCAGGAGCGGGGCGCAGTTGGTCATCAGCGTCGTAATGGCTTCCTCGAGCAGAGCCAGGGCGATGCAGCCGAGGACGAACTTCAGCATCCAGGGCAGTGGCACGAGGTCTGCCAACCGGCACCACCGATCGCGCCAGCGCCACATGCTCAAGCCGCAGCCGCCGATCCAGAGCAGGATCAGGCCCCAAGCCATCAGCACCATGGCCCGGGGTCCCCGCTTGCTCCAGTTGAGCGCGAGCACCAGGCTGGACACCACGGCCAGCCACGCCGCCAGCGCCACAACGAACCGGCGCTTCCAGCGGACCACGGGTGCCGGTGCCGGCTTGCCGGCGGTCGAGCTCTGGAGGCTGTCACTCATCACTTCAGGGGCAGGATAACCGCGGGCAGTTGCACAGCCAATCCCTGACTCACGTGCGCAACGCCATGCGGCAAGCATGACGGTTTTTCACTTCCCCTCTTCTGGTTCAGAGGTAAGCTCGTCGCACGATGAAACCAGCATGCCTCCTCGTCGCTCTGGCCAGCCTCGCGGGTCATCTTTACGCTGCCGAACCCTACGCCGACCGATTTGTATGGATATTTGGATGGGGGCTGGGTAAGGACAGCGACGTACCTGAGATTTCCCGTGTACTCGATGCTGCGGGCCAGCACAGCTGCAACGGCGCCGTCGTCTCCTTCGGCCTGGATACTCTCTGCCAGAAATCCGCCGATTACTTTCGTCGGCTGGACGAGGTCAGACAAGCCTGCGAGCGAAACCATCTCGAGATGATCCCGTCGATCTTCTCGGTCGGTTATGGCGGCAGTGCTCTCGCCCACGACCCGAACCTGGCGGAAGGGGTGCCGGTCAAGGACGCGCCGTTTCTCGTGCAGGGCGGCGAGGCGCGGTTTGTGCCGGGGGAGCGAGCTCTGCTGGCCAACGGGGGTTTCGAGGAATTCGCTGGCAACAAGCTTACCGGCTTTAGCCTTCAGGATCAGCCAGGTGAAATCAGCTTTGCGGATACCGAGGTCAAGCATGGCGGCAATGCCTCGTTGCGGCTGGAGAACTTCACCGCCAACCCTCATGGCCATGGCCGGATCATGCAGGAGGTGCGCCTGCACCCGCACCGCTGCTATCGCCTCACGCTTTGGGCAAAGACCGAAGGCTTGCAGCCGGCCCACGCCTTCCAGGTCTTGGCCCTGGCCCCAACGGGGAACCGGGAACTGGCACCCCGCTCGTTCAACCTGCCGGCCACCACCGACTGGCGCAAGCTCACGATGCTCTTCAACAGCCTGGGCTGTGACAAGGTCCGGCTCTACGCCGGGCTTTGGGGCGGCAAGGCGGGCAAGGTCTGGCTGGACGACTGGACCCTCGAAGAAGTCGGCCCCATGAACGTCTTGCACCGCCCCGGCACGCCGGTCACGGTCCGGAGCGAGGATGGGGCAGTTACTTATGCCGAGGGCCGGGATTACGAGCCGCTCCAGAGCGCCAATCTCCGCCCCGGCCGAGACGAGGCCGAGGCGCTGCCCTTGAAATTGCTCCCCGGCGGCCGCATCCAGGAGGGTGCGCGGCTCCGGGTCAGTTGGTATCACTCGATGATCATCCACGACGGGCAGGTTACGGTGTGCATGGGTGAGCCTGCGCTCTATGACTTTTTCGACCACGAAGCCCGGCTGCTGGCCGAACGGTTGCACCCAGGCCGAGTGCTTTTGAACATGGACGAAATCCGCATGGGCGGCACGTGCCGGGCCTGCCGAGGAAAGAATACGGGCGAACTCCTGGGCCGCTGTATCACGCGCGAGGTCGAGAGCATCCGCAAATACAGCCCCAATGCCCAGGTCTATATCTGGTCGGACATGCTGGATCCCAATCACAACGCCCACGGCGATTACTACCTTGTCGAAGGGGATTTCACCGGTTCCTGGCGGCACGTGCCCAAGGACCTGATCATCGCCGTGTGGGGCGGAGCGCCGCGGGAGAAGAGCCTGCGCTTCTTCGCGGACCAGGGCTTTGCGACATTGGTGGGGTGTTATTACGACGCGGATGATTTGAAGGATGTCCAGAGCTGGGTGGACCTGGCCCGCCGGACGCCCAACGTGCGCGGGCTCATGTACACGCCCTGGCAGAAGAAATACTCGCTGGTGCCGGCCTTCGGTGATTTACTGCAAGCGCAAACCAAATGAAACCTACTCAACTCTCGCGGAGACGCTTCCTGGAGCGAACCGCCGCTTCGGCGCTGGCCGGCGCGCTGGTTAATGACACCGGCCTTGCGGACAGCGATCCCGCTTCCCAAACCTCGGACAACCAGGTTAAGAAAACCGGCATGAAAATCGGTCTCTATAGCATCACCTATCTGGGGCTGTGGTATCGGGGGGAAGCGCTGAGCCTGGAAGAGGTCATCGAGCGCGCCAGGAAGTACGGCTATGACGGCGTGGAGATTGATGGCAAACGGCCCCATGGGAATCCTCTGGACCTCTCCCGAAGCCGCTGTCAGGAACTGCGCTCGCGGGCGGAGGGCGCGGGCATTGAGCTTTATTCGGTGGCGGCGAACAACGACTTGAGCAGCCCTATCCCGGAGGTGCGCGAAGCCCAAATCGTCTATCTGCGGGAACTCATCCGCATGGCGGCTGACTTGCGGGTCAAGACCGTGCGGGTCTTCCTGGCCTGGCCGGGGGTCACGCGGCACCGGCAATTGGGCCGCTATGACCTGGCTCGCGGCTTCTGGAAAACCGTCCACGACTCTTTCAGCCCCGAGGAGACCTGGGAGTGGTGCCGCGCCGGGCTTATCGAATCCGCCCGCTATGGCGGCAACGCCGGGGTCACGCTCGCGCTCCAGAACCACGCCCCGGTCATCAAAGACCACCAGGATGTCTTGCGGATGGTCCAGGAGGTCAATTCCCCGCATCTGAAGGTCTGCCTGGACGTACCGATTATGCCCGACAAAAGCCCGGCGGTGATTCAGGCCGCCGCCCGGGCGGTGGGACCGTTGCAGGTCCTCTCCCATTTTGGCAGTGAGTACAAGCGGGAGGCGGACGGTTCCATCAAGGGAGAGGCGTTTTATCCGGTCTTCGTGCAGGCGATGAAGGAGATCGGTTACGTGGGTTATCTCGGTTTCGAGCTGTGTCATCCGCTGTCCGTCATCAACGGCCAGACGGTGGGAATTGAGTTCGCGGACCAGAACGCGCAGCTTGCCGCGGAATACATGCGGGGGCTGATCCGCGCGGCTTGAGTGATAAGGATCTATCTCCCGTTGCCTTGTCTCGCAGGACTGCCGGCCGTGACCTGATATTGGTCAACTTCCACTCCCTCAAAGCCGTTCCGGACCTGCTGCTGGAAACAGCCGAAGGACGGCCACCGCTTGGAATGGAAAAGGTGGCTGGTCCGGCTGCGGTGATAATCCGAGGAGCCAAAGCGCGCAATCGGCACGCGGAAGTTCGAGGAGTTCTCCAGCAACTCCGCCCATTGATGCTCCAGTTTTCGATCCGCGGTCGTGAACCAAACCTCGATGGGAATGGCGACTCGGAGCAGGTAATCGATGTGCCAGTGGGGTTCGGCGGTCGATTCCAGGTGATGAGCCAGGCGTCCTCGAAGCCCGCCAGACCCGAAGGCACTGCCCACGTAAGCATCGAAGCCCGGGACGATGTCGAATTTCCCCAGGCTGCCGATCTCCAGGCGTTTCAGTTGTGTTACCTGGGCAATCAGGACGTAGGTGCCCTTATCCTCGGGCAGGTCCGTGGTCATGAAGCGCATCCCGATTCACTTCGTGGGCCGAACGCCTTCGCGGTAGGCCCGCTTCGGGACCGGACGGTTGACGTGGAACACCGATAGTTCGCGAATCGTCACTGGGGCGACGCTCTCTTGCACGCTCAGCCGAACCGCCCGCACGAAGGTCGCGGGAATGGGAATAATCTGGCGGCTGCCGACTTGCGTGCCTTGGGCGAGAGCCGTCCAACCGCCATCCACACGCTGGCCTTCGACCACGAATTTCCGGATGCGCTCACCGTTGCGAATGTCCTCGCGTAGAACGATATGGTCAATCGTCTTCTGACCACCCAGGTCGAAGGACAGGCCGTTTCCCTGGCCTCGGGCCGTGTAAAGCGGTTGGGCGAAGCGGCCGCGGATTTCGTCGCCGAACTCCTGGAGCCGCTTCATCTGCGCGGCAGGCACTTCACCGTGGGTATCCGGAGTAGCGTTGAGCAGCAGATTCACCCCGTGGCCGACGGACATATAGTAAATTTCGACAAGGTCATCCAGGCTGAGGATGCGGCGGTCACTGCCTTGGCTCCAAAACCAGTTCGGGCGCAAAATGGACACGTCGCATTCCGCCGGACACCAGGTGTTTCCGGTGGGGCTGCCGGCGCCTTCCCTGGGCGTCTCGCCCGACTTCCAGTCAATCGTGTTCCAACACGGGTAAGGCGCGAAGCCGTGCTCGGTGCCCACCCACCGCGAGCCGCCGGTGCGCCGGCCCTGGAAGGCGATGATCCCCGGCGCGAGCTGATCGATCAGGTCGTTAATCGGGACGACATTTCCTCCGTCGAACCACATCTCGAACATTGGGCCGTACCCGCTCAAGATTTCGGTGACCTGTTGACGATAGACTTCGTTGTACGCGGCCTGTTTTTCCGGGGAGGACGCGCGTCCACCGTCGCCGGCTCCCTGCATATCGTCGCGCGGGCACAAGTAAACGCCCAAGCGCACGTTTCTCGCCTGGCAAGCCTTGGCGAGCTCGGCGAGCATGTCCCCTTGGCCGTGTTTCCAGGGTGAGGTTTTGAGGGAATAATCCGTCGTTTTGGTCTGCCAGGCACAGTAGCCGCCCACGTGCTTGGCCACGAAGATCATGTAACCGGCGTTGGCGGCCTTGACCGCCGCTACCCATTGCTCGGCGTTGAAGCGGTCGGGATTGATTTGATCGCGCGGCGTGGAGCGGTTATCCCCTTCGGTGCCCTGATAGACATTCGGCGCCCAGTGGAAGAAAAGGCCCACCCCGGCCTCGTGCCAGGCGACCTGCTCGGGCGTGGGCACGGGGACAGGGGCGGAAGGTTCTCCCGCCTGGGCAGCCAAGGCCAGAGAGCAAAGGAGAAGCGCCGGCAGACACCGGGACAGTTGGTTCTGAAGGGGGTCTGAATGATGCGCCATGCCTGGAGAATTCGGCAAATATCCTGATGGGTCAAGGCCGGGCATTGACCAACGAGCGGGGCAGCGTTACAAGGCAGCCATGAAACGGGTCCTGTTTGTCTGCCCGAGAATGCTATTCTGGCTCAGCATCGTGGCGGCCACATCGGCCGTCGGCATCCTGGCGGAGGCGGCGTCACTGCCCGCGCCCAGGATGACCTTCCTGGACAACGGCGAAGTGCGCATCGGCATGGACCTGGCCCTCGGGGGAGCGGTGACCTACATTTCCAGCAAAGACCATCCGGGCAATATCATCAACAGCGCGGACCTGGGGCGGCAGATACAAATGTCGCATTACTCCGGCCCCTGGCCGTTCGAGGTCGGCGACAAAAAGCCAAATCCGGCGTGGGCCGGCTTGGGCTGGAACCCGATTCAAACCGGCGACTGCTCTATGAATCCCTCCAGAGTCATTGAGCACCGCAATGACGGCAAGGAGCTTTACATCAAGTGCATTCCCATGCAGTGGCCGCTGAACGATGTTCCCGGGGACTGCGTCTTCGAGACCTGGACAACGCTGGACGGGCCGCTCATCCACATGCGTTTCCGCTGCGCCAATCAGCGCGCGGACAAGACCGCTTACCGCCCTTGTCCCCAGGAACTGCCCGCCGTTTATACAATTTCGAAGCTGGGGCGATTGATGGCCTATACCGGCGACAAACCTTTCACCGGGGGCGCGCTCACTCATGTCACGAACGACTGGCGGAAGCCGTGGCCCTGGACCCGGTTTGTCGCCACGGAGCGTTGGGCGGCGCTGGTCGACGATGGCGACTGGGGACTGGGCGTGTTCAAGGACGACGGCGGCGAGTTTCATGGAGGGATTTACGGCGATAACCGGTCGGAGGATCCCAAGGATGGCTCGACGGCGTACGTGGCGCCCATCCACGTGGAGAACTTCGACTACAACATCGTCTATGAACACCGCACTGAGTTCATGGTCGGCAGGCTGGCCGACATCCGCAAACGCTTCAACGCCCTGGCTACCCGCCCGCCGCCCGCCTGGCGCTTTGCCAAAGATCGGCAGCACTGGACTTTGCGCGGCGCCACCGACCAAGGCTTTCCATTGAACGGCGAGTGGCGCATCAAATTCGGCTCGGACAAGCCGCGGCTGGAAAGCGCCGTGCAGGGCTGGCGAGCGGAAAGCGTCCCAGCGCTGGAGTTGGAGGTGGCCTACAAAGGACAGAAGGCCGCAGCACGGGTATTCTGGAAGCGCCTCGACGACGAGAAATGGGATACCAACAAGAGCCTCACCATGGAGTTGTATCCCGATGGTCAGTTTCATGTGTATCGCCTCGACCTCGCTCGCTCGTCGGGATACCGGGATTTGATTGTCGGCCTGGCCATTGAACTCGCATCTCCGCCGCATTCTCGGGAGGAGATGGCTATCAGGTCGGTCCTGCTCTCTGGTGCGAGGGAGTAAACGGCTGCCGAGCCTGGATGTCGGAGCGTTGGCGCCGGTGCAACGTAAGTCGAACGCGACTCGCTGGCGTCACTGCTTGCCTACCGCCTTTTCCAATTCGGCTCGTCGGAGCTCCAGCGCTGCCAGCTTCCTCTTGAGCGAACCGATCTCCCTTTTGATTTTTCGCAGTTCTCCCTGGTTCTTCAAGTTGCCCAACTGCCGCCGGCCGAACTGCTCGGCGATGTAAGCCTCCAGTTGCCCTCTCAGAATCCGCAAATAGGGGTTTCCCCAAATCGAGCCCTCCCGGTATTCGAGCTTGCCCGCCCGGATGCCCTTCACGATGAATTGCCGGCTGACCCCATACTCCTTCTGGGCTGTCACGTCGCTCAGGGTGGCCCCCTTGCGATTCCATTCACCGTATTCCGCCATATCCGGTCTTGCGCTCAAGGAATCCTATTCCTGTCCAGGATGATCTTCAACTCGACTCGTGCCGGCCCGCAGCCAAGTGGCTTGAATTCGAACGTAGCCGCAGAAGGCCCCCTCCCAAGGAGCGTCAAAGCTGAACGAGTGTTCCCCCTCACGAGCTTGACCCCTCGGCGCCTTTGCTAAATCCTCCTGGGATGGCATGTCGTTCAAGCCCCTTTGTGAATCCGAAACACGCGGTTCTACCCGTCCTCTTCCTCTGCACAGCCGCGTTTTGCGCAGAGTTACAGGAGGAAAAGCCCCTTTGGCCGGCTGCGGGTTTTGAGAATCCCATTCGCTACGACATTAAGGAGACCGTCAGACCGAACCGCGCGTCCAGCGCCTCGCCGTCGGGTTCTAACCGGGTCTTCAGTTTCGTCGCCGAGCCCACTTACAGCATTCACCAGGCGCCGAAAGCCCAGGCGACCGGCGTGGGTCTGGTGATCTGCCCGGGTGGCGGGTATCGGGACGTGTGGCTGGACCGGGAAGGGCATGACCTGGCGTTGTGGCTGAAAGGCAGGGGCATCACCTCGCTCGTGCTCAAATACCGCACCAACAGCGGCGCGCATGGCGAGGACCGGAAATACCCTTGGGATGTCTATTTGCCGGCCGTGTTTGCCGACGCCCGCCAAGCCATCCGCGTTCTGCGGTCCCAGGCGGCCGAGCTGAATCTGGACCCGAACAAAATCGGCATCTGCGGGTTCTCGGCCGGCGGCAATCTGGCCTTCAACACGGTCTTCCGCCCTGAGCCGACGGGCGGGACCAACAGCGTCAGCGGGGAGGTGAACTTTGCAGGTTTGTTTTATCCCTGGCTGCGGGAAGAGTTCGGCGAAATGGTGGCGAAGACCAGGCCATTGCCGCCCCTATTCATCATGAACGCCATCGACGACACGTTGACGCCGGTCGGCCGTTGCGTGGACTTTTCCCAAACGGTGCTCAAGGCCGGTTGGAACGTGGAACTGCATCTCTTCGCCAAAGGCGGCCATGGCTTCGATATGGGTGAGGGCCGCGGTGAATCCGCCGCCCTCTGGAAGGAAAGCTTCGTGGCCTGGCTCAAGGACACCGGATTCATCCCATGAGCGCCAGCCGGCCGAACCATCGGGCGTCCGCCAGGCGCGAGCGAGAAGTTGCGCACTTCCTGGCGACCGGGGGAGCGGATGCCCTGGGTTCGGGCCTTCCCGGGCAATGATGTTGTCGAGCGCCTGACTGGCTATGAACGCCATCTCCGCAACGCCCTGATTGAGGAGGTTCGGCGGCGTGAACTCGGCCGCTGCCAAAGGTGGGCCCCGGCTGGGCATTCATTACGAGCCGACACGGTTTGGGGCGCTGACGCGCACCGAGGAATCGGCCTGGAAGATCGCCGATGGATGGACCGGCCGATTATCATCCCCGAGCCGGGCGGATCGCGACTTCCTGGGCCTGGCCGCGTGCGAGCTCTGGCGGCGCCGCTCTCCAGAGCATCCGTCGCTGGAAATGATCGATGACTGGATGTGCGAAGGCTATGCCTTCTCGGCTCAAAAGAAGCCGGCCGCAGCGCTGGAAGCTTGGTGGAAAGTCTGGGAGGCGTTGCGGCCGCGGTTGACCCCGGAGATGGAGGACCTGGGCCAGGCGGGCGGAAAGGTGTTCGCGCATATG
Organism: uncultured bacterium; assembly: GCA_963749495.1. Taxonomy (GTDB): domain Bacteria; phylum Verrucomicrobiota; class Verrucomicrobiia; order Limisphaerales; family UBA8199; genus CAVQND01. The sequence continues at coordinate 844,219 of CAVVMW010000023.1, read as the reverse complement.
TCGCAACACCTGGGCAATTGGGGCGTGGATTTTCGCATGGAGGCACTCAACGGCACTTTGAAAGACCGGCAGTGCGGCGAACTGGGAATCCGCTTTATTCGCGAAGTATTGCAGATTCTGCCGGAAAGCGACAGTGACCTGAACTTCTCCGGTGACCTGGGGATGCTCTACTTCGCGGTTGGGCGCGATGCGGAAGGAGAGCAATGGTGCCAGCGGCTCATCCAAGAGCATCCCGACCGCGCCGTGGGCTATGTAACCCTCTCGGCCGAACTGCTCCGCCACTATCGGAAGGGAGAGGCGGGCCAGGATCAACTCGATCGCGCGATTCAGTTGCTGGAGCAGGCGCTGGCCTACCCGGTGAAAGACCCGCGGGACTATGATGTGGAGTCACGTTTGACCGACGCTCGATCGATGAGGCGGCAGCCATCATAGGCGGCTTCCATTGGCGCATGAAACTTCTCAGCGGAGTCATTGGACTGCCCGCGGCCAGCGCGCTGGTCGCCCCGGGACCTTTCCTTCACTCGATGTTCGCCCAGCCATCCTCCTCTAAGGCTGGCTGAATCCGGGAGCTGAAGCTCGTCACCGATGAATGAACAGAGACGAACCTCGCCTCCAATCGCGTAGCCGGTGTGCCGCGTCCCTCGTTGAGGTCTTGTTGGCCTTCTCTCTGGTCCACGTTTGCTGGCGATCGTTCAAGCATTTCACCTGGCTCGGACGGCTCGAGGGTGCGGCCCACCTGAACTACAGCGCCGGCTTCATCATGATCGCGTTCGCCATCCTGGCCGTGCGACTCCGCGGTTGCCGCCGCCGCTTTTGACCTGCCGGCTACAAACGTCGGCCTGCCAGGGTTCGTCACCACCACAGTCACGCTCACGGCCCCGTTCACAGGCGTCGAACTCTGGCAACCGGATCACCCGACGCTTTACACCCTTCAGACGGCGCTGGCTGACGGCGCGAGCGGGACGTTGCTGCACCGAGAATCCACCCGCTTCGGTTTCCGGGAAACCTGGTTCGAAGCTCTGGGCTTTTTCCCATGCATGGCTCATATCCCGGGAGAACAGTAGCAGAGGCACGGCTCTCATCTCCTCTTTTCGTGGGGCCGCATTTCGGCGAGGAAACGCCCGCGCACCCAGTACGCCCTCGGCACGTCCAGGCATCCGCCCAGGTCGTAGAAGGGCTTGGGCTGCAGGTCGACCACGGGGATGCCGAAGCGCTTGGTGAAAGCCTTGCTCTCCTCGTTGTCGGCGAGCAAGCTGACGGCGACGACCCGCGAGGGGTGTACGGAGAGGACGAGGTTGCTGGTGAAGGCGATGCACCGCTCGCAACCGGGGGACACCTTGAGCAGGACGTCCCTGCCATCGGCGGCCTCCCCGACGAGCTCTCGCACCTCCGGATTGCGCGGGGGGAGCGTCGTGGCCAGCAGGAACGCCCCGGCCGCGAGCAGGCTGGCGGCCGCCACGGCGGCCTCCGAAGCGAGCCGCGGGCGGGCCAGCAGGCGGCAACCCGGGCCAGGACGGCCGTGAGCGCCAGAACCGTGGCGCCGTTGGTGGCGAGCGCGGCGACGGGGGAGCGCCGTATGCCGAGGCCGTCGAAGCACCCGCAGGTCTTCGCCCCGCTCCCGGCGAGGTGACCAAGCCAGGCGCAGAAGGCCACGAGGAGCACGGCGGCGCAGGCGACGGTCCGCCGGCTGGGGAAAAGGCACAGGCAGACGGCGAGGGTGGACTCCGCTCCGAGCACCAGCCACAGCTGCCCCTGGCGGAACCAGGGGAGCGGCATCTCCGCGAGCCCATTGAGCGGGGCGGCAACCTTGCTGGCGACCCCCATGGCCAGCATCAGCCCTACCAGCGCCAGCACAGCCCTGACGAGGGCGCGGGCCCGCCGCGCGCCCGGCGTTGTCGCGCCCGGATCCTTCTCCCATCTCTTTGCTTTCTGCATCGTACCTCCCACCGCCCCGCCGCGGGTTGAGATTAGCTATGATGATTCAACACCTGCGCCAGATTGAACAAGGGCAGGTACATGGCGATGACCATGGTGCCGATGACGGCTGCCAGGAGAATAATCATCACCGGCTCAATAACGGCGGTAAAGCGGGTGACCGCGTTATCGAGATCCTCGATGTAATACTCCGTCAGGTTGCCTAATACTTCAGGCAGGCTGCCGGTGGCCTCTCCCGCCTGGATGTTTCCGGCGATGATGGGGGGAAAAGCCTTCTCCTGTTTGAAGGCCTCCGACAGGCTCACGCCGCTGGCCTCGATGGCGCCCTTGATGCGTTCCAGCGCCTCGGTGAACACAACATTGCCGGCGACCTTCTGGCAGAGATGAAGCTGCTTGGGCATGGTCACGTTGGCCGTGGAGAACTGTTGGAGCAATTGCAGGACGCGAAGGCAGGCGCCCTTGGCAACCAGGTCGCGGATGATGAAGACCTTGAGGAGAAATCGCTGGAGGCCCTTGTTCGCCAGAATGGCTTTCCGCTGCATGAAGAGCAACACCGGGATGGAGAGGACTCCAATCACGATCAACGGGCTGCTGCGGAGGATTTCAGAAACCTTCACGACGGCGCGCGTGACCCATGGGAGTTGGACTCCGGTCCCCTTGTACAGAGTTGCCAGGGCCGGGACTGCCAGCAGGGAGAAGATCATCACGGCTATCAGCGCGATAACCAACACAATCGCAGGATAGATAGACGCGTTCTTGACCTTCCGCAGCACCTTGTCAGTCCGCTTTAGCGCCTTGGCGCGCTCCCGGAGCGCGGCCGGCAGCTGCCCGGAAGTCTCCGAAGCCTGGACAATAGCCACGTAAACACCATCGAAGGCTTCCGGGTGATTTGCCAGCGCCTGGGAGATGCTCTCGCCGTCGGTGATGCGGCGGCGCACATCGATGATGATTCTGCGAAAGCGTTCCTTGGGCGTGGACTCAGCCAAAATCTGAAACGCATTGGCGGTGTTGACCTTGGTGGCCACCATCAGCGCCAGGTTGTTGGAGAAGGTCGCCAGTTCGCGTTTGCTGGCCGCGTCGCCGATCTCCAGGCGCCCCTTCTTCAACGCCTCCAGGAAAGGGCTGGGACGCTGCTCGATGGCGATGACCTTGCACTTTTCCCGGTGCATCTGGCCGTAAACTTTGGCCTGGCTGGTCGCCTGCACCAGCCGCTTGGAGATCTGTTGAGTTTCGTCCCGAACGGTGACCAGGTAGGAATTGAGGATCATGTGCGGAGGTTGCTTCCAGTTATTGCGGAGCGGACACGACTTTGCAGGTCAGGTCGTGCAGGGAAATCAGCCGGGAGCCGATGGCGCTCTTCTCCATCAAGCTGCGTTCTGCGGCGGAAAGGTCGTTGTACAGCAAGTCGTCCCGGAGTTTGTCCCGAAGTTTCTGGCTCAGGACATATTCTCCAACCGCGGAAAGCTCTTGCGGAGTGAACTCAGTTCGCCACAACGACGACACTTGCGCCTGGGCTGCGGCCACTTCTTTGGCCGGGCGCGTGATTGGCTGGCCGGATTCCGGCTGGTTATGGTTGTGCTCCCACGGCTTGGCCTGGTCCTTCCCTTGACGGTGCGCAGCGGCGCAGTCGTTGACGAAGTTCTCGCCGTAGAGCGCTTTGACAAAGGAAAGAGACTCATCGTCTCCCGGTTTGCGGAATGAGCGGATGGCGGCGAGGCGATGGGTCATGAGCTGCATCGTCTGAGGGGCATAGTCATCGAGCAATCGAGCAACAATCCTTCGCAGGTACTCCCGGTTGGCTGCCTGCACCTGCTGGATAAAGGCGCTTTGGTTCGGGTCATCCAACTCGGGGTGCTCCAGCCAGCTTCCCGAGACGCCGGGAGGAACGACGAATCCCGGCGGCAGTTCCAACCCGAGATCCTGGCGCAAATGCATCGAGGTCTCGTGAATCAACTCCCGATGTTCGCGTTGGGTCAGGAGCGTATCCCCCGTTTTGAGCTTCTCAACCAAGCCTTCCGCCACCAGGAGGTAGAGGACCTCCGGCGGTTGCTCGACGCGAACGGGCCGCAATTTTGCGGCTGGGGACGTTGATCTTGCAGAAGTTGTGATCGGCCCGTGGTTCGGGAACACCCGACTGCCGACTATGCCGCCGACCAGCAGCACCCACCCGCCCAAAGCGTATGGCAAGAGTTTCTTCACGCGCTACCGGACCAGGCGAAAGAGCACGTAGGTGATGCCCAGAATGAACAAGGTTATCCTCCAATCCCCGTTCCGCTGCGCGATGGCCTTGCGGGTGTAAACCAGGATAGCGGACGGATAAATGAGGCAGGCGCCAATCATGGCGAAGAGGGAAGTGCGCAGAGCTGATCCGGCGTAGTCCTTTCGCAGCACCGGCGTCAGACAAACGACGGTGATGGCGCCCAAGGCAAGCAGCCCTGCTGTTTCCCATAATGATACTTTTCGCGGTCGGCTCATATTCGGCCATGCGGGATTTGGCCCGCTTAACCATTATAGGTCGGTGCACCTGGCTTTTAGGGGCGGCGAGGCTGCAGGGCGAGTTGCCGCGGGCCGGTCGCCTCGTTCGGCCGCCAGGGCGTCAAAGGCAGTTCCCTGCGGTCCTGCCAACAGCAAGTGCGAGAGCGGGAGAAAGGAAAGTGCGAGGAGCTTGAGCCCCTGGCCCAGAAGGACCACCATCCCTCCCAGGAATCCTGGTCGATTAGGCGAAGCACTCCTCCTTGTCGCCGGTTGCGAACACAGCTTCGGGAAGGTTTCGCTCCCTCAAGCAACCAATTTGTTGCGAGTAAATCTCAGATTCGGCACCGTCCGCACCGGACAATTCCTCGATGATATACTGGATTTCGACCAGGTCCGCGCCCTGCCGCAAAGCGGCCATGATCAGGTCCAGGCCCTTTTGCATCAGCCCGACGGTGTTGTCCAGCCATTGGGCCACCAGATCATTGCTCTTGGGGGCCAACCGCAAGATGGTGCGAGCTTGTTGCTGGAGGCTTTGGGCCAGCGCCACGGCGCCGTCGGCGTCTCCCTCGCTCGACAACCGGAGCAATCGCCGCATTTCACCGTGCAGATTGTGCTGCGCCAGATAATCGCGGAATTGCTGGCTGGTGACCGCCTTGTAGGTGTCGTTGCGCTTGACCGTGGCGGGAACCTGTTTGAGCACGTTGAACCTCCCGTGATCAAGGGTCATGCACCGGCCGGAGTTCTTGAGAATGTATTTCTGCGCCAGTCCATCGGCGATCTCGTTTTCACGCCGGGGGATCTTCTGCAGCGTGAAAGGGTAAGTCTTGCGCAGCCGGCGCAGGAAGATGCAGTAATCCCTCATTTTGCCCGAGGATTTCCAGAGGTTATTGACCTGGTTGGTGACGAGCTGGGAGTCGCAAAAGACCACCACGGGAACGGCGGGCTGGGGGTACAGCGCCTGGAGGATGGTCAAACCGGTTTTCACCCCGATGTATTCCGCTTCGTTGCAGGTTCCGTAGCCAGCGAAGGTGTGCCGGGTGAACAGACAGTTGTTGCCCTGGCGCGCGAACAGGCCGATGTGCATCGCGCCGGGGTTTTCGCACATGCCGTCGGTAAACAACTCGAGCCTTTGCTCTCGGTTGATGCAAATGTTGTACTCGCGGATTTCCGCGATGACCGCCTGGATTTTCTCGTCGGAAAGCATCATTCGATTCGCGAAGGATTGTTGAGCGAAGCTTTGCCGCCGAAAAAAGGCGCCCCGGAAACGCTCCCAGCACCGGGCCCAGCCTTCGGCAGAAAGCAGTTCTGATCTCGGCGTCGGGCTTATCGCTCCGCGGTTTGAGGGAGCTGGTCGGCGCGCGATTCCTGGTCGTGATGCAGCCACTCCGGATGCAGGTCGGGCCAGAAGGAAGCGCGCTTCAGCGGCCGTTGGAAATAATGCGAGTCGAATGCCAGATGGGGTTGCATCTGGTGCAGGGCCAAGCCGCCAAACTGGAGTTGGTTTTCCAAATCGGCGCCCTTGCGGAATTCGACAGTGTTCCAGAGGTTGAACACTCCCATGAACCAGTCCAGTTGCTGCCGGTAATAGCTGCGCATGAACTGCGGCCCCAGCGTTTTCTCCGACTCCGACCGTTGATTGGAAAGGCAGAGGTTTCCCCCCAACCACGAATGCGTCAGGTGCGTGGCCAACGGGTAAACTTCGAAGTCCGGGTTTTTGGCCAACTCGCACACCAGCCGCATGAAGTTCGAGTAATAAGGCTCGATCCGCTGGTAAAAGTTGTAGCCCCGAATCGCCGCATGCTGGGTCCTGAGGGTGAACCCGGTCAAATCGCCGGGACGGTCCATCTCCAGTTCCCAGGCCGTCAGCACCAGCGCGAAGACGGTCGTCTGCATCTCAACCGGGAGCTGGAACGGCAATCCGTCGTGGGCGACAACACCGCGGGCCAGACAGTAGACGTCCTGGAAGGCCTCGCGGTCCAGCTTTAACGCGCGGTTCAATTCCGCGTCCAAGGTGGCGTACACGCAGGTCTCAGAAGCACGCGCCTGGGTCAATTGGCCATTGGGAAGGATCGTGCTGCCCAAAACCCTCTGCTGGGCCGTGACATCTTCCACCGGGTTGGTTACGGCATTGAAGGGATACCCGTAGAAGTAATCCGGTCCCTCAAATCGGGCAATCTTGCCCCACGGATCCGGCGTCCCATCAATGAGCGGGAAGTTGCTGCCTCCTACGCAAGGGAGGAGATCGGCAAAAATGGGTGCCGGGGCGCGTTGCCAGGAGCCCAGTTGCGCATCCGGATAAAGGTAACTGGCCGGGAACAACTGCACTGGCCCGGCCCAGCGCGAGAGGGCCGCAAAATAGTTGAACGCCTGGTCGAGCCGGATGTGAGGCGTCAAACTGTAGCCAAGCTGCGGGGTGACATGAACCAGAGTGGTATGCACGCCGCGCAGGGTTTTGGGCCGCAATTCGTTCCAAAGTTGATAGTGGTAACGCAGATGCCGGGCGTTGATGCCGATCCCGGTCGCCTGTGGCGGGCTCTGGAACCAGGGAGAGCGCACCAAGGTGCTGTGTTCCGGGGGCAGGGTCTTGAAATGGGGGAGCTGCGGCACGGCTTGGATTTGCGGGGTGTAGTCCCAGTTCGCCAGCTCCGGCCTGGCGTTGCGGCCGACACTGGCGATCAGGCACTTGTCGGCACTCCAACCTGCAGGAAAAGTCGCATCCGTGAGGCGTTTGGCTTGCGTCAAGGGGATCGCGCAGTTGAGGACTTTGGTCCGGCGGCGTCCAGTCCGGCTGAAGATCTCCTGGTTCACCTCCCATCCCGGCTCGGCGATGTGCGCCCAACGGTCTCGGAACTCGGCGTTTTGCAGTTCGCTGTTCACTTCGTGTTTCTGCCGCAGAAGTGTTTTTCGCGAAGCGTTTTGCTCCGATCATCCGGCCAGGGTAAGCCGTGTGCCGCGGCGAGGGTCATGTGATCCAACTCCCGCCCTTGGAAGGGGATTCCCCGCGCATGAGCCGTATTTCGGTATTTCGCAATTCATCGTTTGGCGCATTTTTCAATCCTACTCCATTTTAGTCCGCTCGCACCAGGCTTCTTCGCGCTTCGATGGGAATGCGCCCGGTTTGACCGAGCCAGCCGTAAAATGGGATAGGCATGAAAAAGGCCGTCCATTCGATCGGAGGTCTGTTCGTCCGCAACGCCACGGCGCTGGGGAGGGACGCGCTCCGTTTGGAGCTTTCCCCCTCGGACAACGAAGCTCGCGATTTCCTCAGGCATCTCCATCGCATCGGAGATTCTGACAGCTTCGTGGTCGAGGTTCCCATGGACCTGCTGGAGGGCATGACCTCGCCGGAAGAGTTCGGCTCACGGGAACACAAGATCGCCATGTTGCAGGGCAACTGCATCAACCTGAAGGTTTCCGTCTCGAACGACGAGCAGGAAATCGAGGTCCTGGATGCTTCCCCGGACCTGACCTATATCATGGCGGGGAACGAAAAGACGGGGTTCCGTCCCTCAGCGCGGTTTAACCGGCTGTTCCGGCAATGTGTTCGCGACCTGGCTGGCGGCTTCGTCTTCAACCATGTCCGGAACTTTTTCCAGGACAACCACGGTTTCCTTCTCCCGCGCGAGGGCGAGAAACCGCTCAAGGCGTATCAAAAGGATTTGGTGCGGATTCTTTCGCCGTACAGCCGGTCTTTCTGCCGGACGCCCGAGGAATCCCGCGAACTGGGACACGCATCGTTCGAGGGCGATTTCCTGACCATCGAGCAGCGGCTGGACTCCCTGTCGGCGGTCGCGGCGGCCGAGCGCACGTTTGCCGGCGCCCAGCCCAACAGCGCCCTTTATGGCAAGGTAACGCTGACCGACATCGTGGGTCCGCCGGCGGAGAGCCGCTGGATGAACGCGGTGGGTGAGAGGCTCGATCGCGCCTTGGGGCAAAGTCAGCGCCTGGATTACGCGGTGACTTCTTTGGACAATTATGCCCGGAGCAAGCTGCCCCTGCGCATCGCCGCCAACATGGAAAAGCGGCTCGGCCGCCCGCTCTCGGGCGGGCAAAAAGCCGAGGTGAAAACCCTGTTCGAACAATTCATGGCCAGCCTCCTAGACGAGAGCGCCAAAAAGTTGCGCCCGCTCGAGGAGTTCTGCGAGGCGGTAGGCTCGCGGCGCCGCTCGGTCCCCCAGTATGGCCTGGCAGTGCTGAACTACCTGGCCCGTGATGCGGTCGCACCTTCCCGGGCGCCGCTCAAGATGTCGGACGGGACCGAACTGGATTTCGGGCGGGAGTTGTCCCGGCTGGTGGCGGACCCCCGGAGTTTTGGCGTGGAGCTGCCAAATCATGAGACCACGATTCAACAGGCATCTCAGGCGGCCCTGTTGAACTACGTTTCCCGTGACCTGCTGCGAGCTTACTGGGGCATCAGCGAGCCGATCCCCTGCGCCTCCGCTTTCGAGGCGCTGCAGGCGGAGAATGAGCACAAGGTGACCGATCGCTTCACAAAAACCCGGACCCCCTTGTCCGATCCGGCCGGCATCTACCGCAGATTTGACGCCGCCCGGCAGCTTTTGATGTCGTGCGCCTCCGGCTTTGTGTGCTCCAAAGGCTCCGGCTTGGAGACGCTGGCGCCTCCGCGTTCCCTCCTGCCTCGCCTTTCAGCCAGGAGCGCCGGGGTCCCGGAAGTGACCCGTTCGCGCGGGCTGCTCTTGCGCAGCGCCTGTGCCATCTACCGAAGCGTCTCCGACGAGAAAGCAGAGGCCTTGCTCAGGGAGGTCAGCGTGCTGACCGGGCGCTCCCCGGAAGAATACGGGCGCGAGGCCTCCTTCCTGGGTGCTGCCTATAACCTGAGCAAAACGGAGGCGGCCGTCGCGCTGGCGCTCCACGAATCCATCGAAACGGACAACCAGCGCCTGGCCGAAAAACTGGATGAATTCGGCAGGCAAAACGTCCCGGACTACCACGCGAAGGTGGAGGCGGCGCTGGATTCGCGGGTTCGCGTCCAGTCCCTGACTCCGACGGCGTTGGCCCGGCTGGCGTCCGAATCGCCTGAAGACGTGGTCAAGGCGCTCAGTCCGGAAGCGCAAGTCAAAGGAGAGCTTGTGAATTCCAAGACTTCGGCGGTGGCCGGGGCAGCCCTGAAAGCGCTGCAGCGCACGGTGCGCGATTCGTTGGAATTCTTCAAGACGAGCCTGCCCTCGTCACTGGAGTTCAAGAATGTGGAAGGTTCGGTTTACAGCGGACCCCAGAGCGCCAAGATTGTTTCCGAGCTGGTGGAGGAATTGATGGAAGGCGCGCTGTCGGATTATTTTCGACTGGCGGCGATCCCGGAGCCGGAGCAGCGGGAACAGCAGCTGAACGCGCGCGCCGCCGCGTTGGCCGAACGCGCGGAACAATCAAAGGACGCCGTGGAGATCGAAGCCGATGCGCGGTGCTACCCGTCGGGACGCTCGCCCAAGCGCGTCGCTCGGGACCTGCTGACGGACGCCTTTAACAATGCCATGCTGGGCCACGGGAAACTGGAAGTCGATCCGTTCACCTTCGCCCCCCCGTCATTTGCGTAAAGACCGTTTCACGGGGCCTCGGACTTGTTGGCGCACGCCCGGCCGAGGTTGCAAACCGCGCGCAGAACCATTTGGCCTGCCGCCAATCCTGGGAAAAGGGCCACGGCCCGGTCCCCGTCCCCCCGGCCGTCTGCGGTGCAGACAACTCGAAGGTTTCCATCGGAATTAGGTCCAACTACCAGGTCGGCAATGGCGTCGCGCCCTCGAAAGGCGCGGATGGCGATTTCCTGGTAATTCTCGCCGTCGCCCGAGGGTTCGGCGCGCAACCGAATGGCTTGCGGGTTTCTGCCGCCGTTCCTGGCGAAGAATTCAGATGCTTTGGCAGTATGAAAGTCGGTCTGCCCGCCTCTTTCCGGGCCTTCGGCTGAATGCGGGGGTTTGCGCATACGATTGGGTTTGGCCTCCTGCTGGGCGACAACATTTCTTGAATCTCAACGATCCAGATGGCAAGGGACGCCCCTTGACACCGGTCTGGGCCAGCGATTCCAAGTGGCGCCTAGGTAATGGACCGGCTTTCAGGCGGCGCCACCTTGGGCGGTTGAGTCAAATGGAGCATTTCCAAAATGAATTTTGGAATATGCCGGTATCTGTCCGGGGCGGCGGGTTGGTTCGCGGCTGCCGTCGGGGCAATTCCGGCCATTGGAATTGGCGCCTCGTTCTCCGCGATGAGGGCCTCGCGCGGCTGTTTGCATTGATTCCCGGCAGGCGTTTGCAGCCGCGGCACGGTTTTCCGCATCTTCAGTGTCGAGGACTGGCTTTGTCCGCCGCCGGCGCTCTCCTGACCGTCTTTGGAATCGGATTTGGCACCGCGGCTGCCTGCTTCGAGCAGCGCGGATTTGAATGTGTGCGGAACGTAAGGCTTGGTGAAGCGGCATTGCGGATAGGCGCTGCAGCCATACCATTTCCCATCGTCGATGCCGGTGATGAGTTGGAGTTTGCCGGTCTGGCACTTGGGGCAGGGCTGGTCGGTGGGCTGCTTGGCTTTGATCTTGGGCGCGATGCGGACCTGGTACTCCTCGCTGAACATCAAACGGCCGCAAATCGTGATTTCCTGGCCGTCCTTGTGGCGGGTCAGGGTTTTCTCGGTGGATGTCACCTTCTCCCCGTGCAGCATTTCCTGAAGGTCCGTTGGGGTCAACTCGTACCCCATGAAGTTCCGCCAGATGCGCAGCTGGCACTTGGTGCAGGTGAACCGGTCCGGTCCCATGCGGAAATGGCAGCCTTTCTCGTGCCCGGCCTGGTTGCAGGAGTCCGGGCAGGAGACTTCCGAGATGTCGTAAAGGCGCCTATGCGCCGGTGCGCTGGTCTGCATCCGGGTTGTGGAGGTCGTCGGGCACGCTGTCGAGGTTCGCGAACACCCGGTTGACGGCCCGTTCGCGAGTGGCTTTCTCCACTCCTTTGGGCGGTTCGATTTCGTTCACCACCTTCTCCAGCTCGGCGTCAAAATCGCTGGTCGGCTCATTAGGCGGCGGCTCCGCTTCGCTCGTGGTTGCGGGCACCGTGATCTTGTCGTCTTCGGGTCGGTAGAAAGGATCGCTCCGCTGGCTGGCTTCCAGATCCGAAAGCCAGGATTTGTTCTGCTCGACGTATTTGAACAAGTCTTCCGGTTTGGGGGCTCCGAGTTCCTGCATGATCTGCTTGGCGGCTTCCTCCGTGATGTCGGCCGGGGTCCCGGTCTGGTCTTCCGCGTTGCTGTCGCCGTTGAAATCGGACCCTGGCTCGTTGCCAGCCCCGGCTGCGGCTTCGGGAAGACCGATGGGCAGGTTGCTGCGCCAGGAGCGCAGAATCCCCTTGGCGCGATGCTCCTGTTCTTTGGGGTCGGCCGGTTTGAGGTTGTCGCGCGGGTCGAAGAGGTGAGGAATTCCCAACTGCCAGGCGCGGTTCTCGATGTAGGCCTGGTAATAATCGTTGGCGGCCGCGGCGAGTTCGTTCTTGTCGAAGAAGCAGGCGGTCTGGCGAAGGTTGGTCTTTACGATGCGGCGCTGGGGGCTTGTTTGCTCCTTGTTGAAAATCACGGCGTCGAAGGGCCGCAGTTGTGTGAAATACGACGCCTCGTACCGCGGTTGCTTCTCTTTTCGCCGGGTGATGGAGGGGGCTCTGCCTTCCATGGCGGTGGAGAGCCTCAGGTCGTGCCCCTGGAAATCTTCGCGGTCCCACCAGACCTGGCCCATCGTGGCTTCCGCCAGCTTATTGGTTTTCTCGTCCAGCCCCTGGAGAAAAACCCGCGACCCGAAGCACTGTATGAACGCGTCGATTTTGTTCTCGTCGCGCTGCACCGCCAGCAGCATGGACTTGGCCTGGGTGCAGACCAGGTTCAGAATCCGCGACTGGCGGGAGAGGGACAGGAACTTCTCGTCTCCGCCCGACCTGGCCCCGCCGCCGGAGGTGGTGATGAAGAACTGGTATTCGTCGGCCACGAAGCAAAGAAACCGCTTCTTGTTGACCGGCGCGGCCTGGGTTCGCTTCAGGACCACCTGCTGGAAATCCAATTTCATGCACGTGCCGATCAGCATTTGCGCGTTGGGATAGGCGCTCAAGACCAGCGTGTAGACCTTGCCGCTGTTGAGGCAGTCCTCGAAGCTGAAGCGGGAGGGCTGGCAAAAGGTCTTCAGCAGTTGCGCGTTGCGCGTCACGTCGCCGAAAAGGTTGGTCACGCACGACATGATATTGCCCTTGGTCTTGGGATCGTGCGGCACCCACTCGCCCAGGAAGTAGTCCTTCAGGTTGCGCAACAGGAGGATTTCGTAATCGTTGGCCCCCATCTCCTGTTTGCGGCGGATGACGGCTTCGAGCTTGTTCAGGTACTCTTTGAGATCGTTTTCATTCGACGTGAACCGCTGAATGTCGTTGACGCTGCATTCGCGGCCCTGGGGGCCTTCCACCTGCCGGAACAACTCGATGCAATGGGCAATGTGCTTTTCCGAGGCCTGCGCCCAGTAGGCGTTGTCGCTGCCGAACGAATTCCCGGTGACCTCGGCCACCGACATGATGCGGCCCGCGGCTTCCGTGGAGGCGGCGCCGCGCGGCACGAGGTTGTATGTCAGGCCGTTGTTGATGGAATGCACGCCCAGGTAGCGCAGGCGTTTGGGTTTCTCGGTCGTGACGATGCCGCCCCGGGCGTCGCGAACGTAAACGCGCTGGCGCTTCTGGGTATGGGAAACCCGGCTCAGCGTGCCGCTTTTCTCCTCGCGCCAACCAAGCCAGCGGATGGCCTTCCCGGTCACGTCGAATTCGAGTTGTTTGAGCCGGGCGTAAACCTCCGGCCGCAGGTACGTGCCGCGGTCGCTGAACATGTGCGAGGAGAGCATCTCCTGCCCGCTGCCGTCCTGCAGCAACAGCACCTTGTTGCCGGACGGGTCCGTGGTGATGACCTCCGGAGGCCCCGCCGCCGTTTCCAGGACCAGGTCGCATTCCTGCATTGAAGTGCCGCCCATGCAACTCACCAGGAAATGCTCGCCCGTCGTGACCTCCTCGAATTCCAGGATGTAATAGTCGTTGTCCGGGCGGATGACGACCAGGTCCTCCAGGAGATCGCGGCCGTGTTTCTGCATTAGAAGTATCAGGGCCTCGTGGAAATCGCCTTTAACGTCGAGGACAAATCCGCCCCACTTGGCGTCCGGTTCCTTGGGGTCTTCGTTTTTGTAAAGGGCGGTGATCGAGTTGAGGATCGGATAAATGACGGCCGCCGTTTTGCCCGCGCCGATGGCGCCAAAGGCGATGATGTTCGTGAAGAGCGCCTGTTCATTGAAGGTCATGCCGCCCAGGGTGATTTCCAGGTTCTTGACCCGTTTGCGGGGCCGGGCGATGGGCCAGTTGTTTTTGACCGCCAGCTTGGAAGCGATCAGGCTGCCCAGGGAAACCGTGAGCACTCCCAGCGCGGCCTCGGGGATGACAACGCCTCCCGGCAGCCACAACGCGGCCGGCCGCATCAGGCGGGACAAGACGCCCAACTGCGGCGTGGCCAGCACTAGAAGCGAGGTTGCCTGGGCCCCGTATGCCCAGTTGCGGCATTCAGGAACCTGGCGCGCCAGTCGGCGTGCAACTTCACCCAGCATCCTCCATTGTATTGCCTTCCCGTCCCGTTTGGCCGCTGTCGCCCTCGCGGAAGTCAAAGAACGTCGCAAAACGGCAGATGGAGCGAGTCAGAGGCTATCGCAGGCGCTCAGGTCGAGTTTCCCGTCCTTGATTTGAACGAGCACGGCGTGGCGCCCTTTCGTCACCAGGATGCCGCCGGCACCGGCCAGTTCCTGGAATTCAGCCGCCACCTGGCGGACCTCGTCCTCCGTCAGATGCCAGAACAGGTGCTGGTTCTTGTGCAGGGTGATGGCCTCGTTGCAAAAGAGTTGCACGGCTTCCGGCACAGCCTGGTAAGGCAAACCGTCGAGTTTCCGTCCTTCCCTGATGACCAGGCTGACCTGATCGCCGTCCAGGGCGAACTCGAACAGGTTCTGGCGGGTCACCACCCTGAGCGGCCCGCTGGCCTTCAGGTGGGCGCTCACCGGGGCCTCCAATTCCTCCAGTTTCCGGTGGTTGTGCAGGATGCTAAAGCGAACGTCGGCGAGCCAGCCCAGCTTGGGCTTCTCCTCGCGCAATTGGCGGATGTCGATGGCCTTGGCAGCACTTTCGCTCACACTCGCATTCTAATTCGCCGAATTGTGATTGGCTGCGTTCTCCTGCGGCTTTCCCGCCCGGTCAGAGCTTAACACCCCGCCAAACCTATAATGGCGGTATGAAGTTGCAGCAGCATCGCAGTCGTGTTCCCGTCCAGCTCCGCGTGGATCTGATTCCGAAAGTCTGGGCAGGCCTGAAGCCCGGCATGGACTTCGACCGGGTTTACGGCCAATTGCTTTCCCGCCTGGAAAAGGTCGAAGCGCCCTCCATGGAGCAGGCCCAGGCACTGCTGCAAAACCAGGAGATGCTTATGGATGAGCCGGAGCAGAAAAAAGCGGACGCCCTCAAGGCCCGGGCGCAATTGCGCGCGCAGATCGTGAATGCCAACATTCCCAGGCGGGCGCCGGATCGGGAAAAACTGGTTGCCGACACGCTGGCTTTTGTGAGCCGCTTTCCAGGGCTCAAACCGTCTGAGGTCAAGAAGCTGACGCTGCTGCGGCAGAGCAACGGCAATTGCAACCTGCGGACCGTCCCCTTCAGCGAGGCGGCCTCGCCTGAGTCCCTCGCCGACGACCTGGAGAGCGCGCAAGAGCTGGATAATCCCCGCGGAGAAGGAAGCGCCCATTTCTCTGTTGCTTCCCAGGTGTTCTTTCTCTTGAACAACGGACTCCTGCCCAGCGAGATGAGTCCGGCGCCTTCCCCATCGCTGGCCGAAATCTCGTGATCGCCGTTCTGCGCGGCCGTCCTGCCCTGGTACTCGAGGCCGCCCTGCGCGGCGCAGGTGCAGCGGACCGCGTCAGCGCGATCGTGGCTCGGCGGCGCAAGCTACCAGAGGACTTTCCCTAGAAACACGTCCTCGCTGTCCCCATCATAAGTGTTGTGCTGGTAATCGACCGTGAGGGCGGTGCGTTTGTCCTTGAAGAGGCTGTCGGGCACCCCACTGACCAGCAAGGTGTTCCCGTTTAACTGGGCCTGCACGTCGCCCAACGTGGTCGCGGCCACATAATCCTTGAGCGACACGGCGTTGGTGACCGTGGCATAGTCGGGGGCCTGCCCGTAATTCAGCCGCACATAGACTGTGCGGCAGTCTTTAAGGAAGTTGTGGATGACCGCGTTGCGCGCGCTCTCCCCAACCCGCCCGAATTGGGCGATGACGATGGCCGCCAGGATGAGGACCACAACCACGACGACGACCACTTCGATCAGGGTGAACCCTTGTCTCCTCGACTTCATCGATATGCGGTTTTGTTGAGCTGCTTGCGCCAGTGCGCGCTGATCCGCGAAATCACGGCGGCGTACTCGACCCCGTTTTTTGCGAGCATCTGCAGCATGGCCGGGTTGGGCGCCGCCAGGACTGCGCTGATCATCTGCTGAATGGCGGCCCCTTCCCGCAGGGAAGGCATCGGGATGCTCAACTGCGCGGCCAGAACCTCAAGCGCCGGAATTCGCAGGAGCCCGTGATACGTGAGCACGTCCGCCAGGTCCACGTGCGGGCCGGGTTTGTACCGGTCATGCAGCAAGTCCGTGTTGGCGATTTCCACCCCATGCAGCGCGCTGCGCCAGTAAAGGCACGGAATCGTGTATTTGCGCCCGTTGAAGGTCACCAGGTTCTCCGGGGCCTGATTTGTAGAAGCCCCAAAACTGCTTCAGCATGTCGGCCTCGTTCGCGCAGCAGATAAGGCCGCTTCCCGGCACTCCAACTTTTGACCCGGCGCCACCACGACCGCGGTCGGTTGGGTATTTAACTCGCCGATCATGTATATGCCAAATATCTGGGCATGAAAGGGGTTGACCCAGGCAGGTTCGTCGTCCACCTGGGCCTGCCGTGCGAAAGTATGGATGTACAACGCTCGCATACCGCTCATTTGTTTGGCGGGCTTATCGGCCATACGGTCCGTGCATCAACTCGGCATCTTGCTCCGCTATCTCCATTGTAGGCCCGGTTCGAGGCGATTCCTTCGACCATCGATCTCCGGAGATTCCTTGCGGGAGCAGGCCGAGCAACATCATGAACACCGATCGCCGCCGTTGGAGGGCATCAGCGGTCTTGGACGGACGCCGGCTTGCCCTGGCTTGGGACTAAGATGGGAACGGGCCGACCGGTGCTGTCGGCCTTTGCCTTTGCCTTCAAACTGGCGATTTGAAAAGCTGTTCGGTGAGGTAGTTTGACTCTGGAGGCTTGCCGGTCATTGCCGATTTCTATCGCCGCGCAATGCTCGCAATTGATTTGGACCATATCGATGAGCCTGGAAAGCACGTGAGAGGCGTTGGTGAACAGGGTGGCGTCCTCGATATGCCTCCCAAAGAGGAATTCTCCACCCGGTTGTATGCGCAGGTAGAGCACTTGGCTGGTGGCCGCTCCGGGGAACTTCGAAGTGCAGAGATCTCCGTGCCGGTCGGTGAACAGCTTGCGCTTCGGCTTGGCCACCAATTTCAAGAAGGCGCCATACTCGATGATCGTAACAGTCCGCTTGCAAGTTCCGTCCGGTTTCTGGGCGAGGTGGACGGTCGTGTGGCCGTGTTCTTCCATGCCTATTGTTCGGCCACGTTCTACCGGCCAGACGAGGGGGCGGCCGTAGCTGGCGAAGCGTCCGGAGGCTCCTTTGAGCGGCCCGTTGGCTCTTTGGCCGGGGCGGGGCCGGGCAACTCCGCATCCGAGGGCTCAACCTCCGGCATTGGAGCCTCCACATTTGGCGGGCGTGGAATCCTGAGCGATTCCGGGATCGGCTGGCGGGAGATAACGGCGCTTGTTTAGATTTAGAGGCAGTCGCTACCGGGACCTGGAATATGGGGGTTAGCGAGTGGCGTTCATGCCGGGTTCTTTTCGATTAGAACGCTTGACATCCTCCCGGGTCCAGCCACTTTGCGCCCAATGAATGCACTGACCGCGCTTACGCCCCGACAACTGCGAAAGGCAGCAACAGTCAAAGAGAGGATTGATGCGCTCCAGGATAAGCTCAACGAGATTCTTGGCGTTGAAATCCCTGGGCCTGCCCCTGAAGCACCTCAACCGGCAAGGAGGGGCAGGAAGAAGCGCAGGAAGATGAGCGCTGAGGGCCTGGCGAATCTCCGGGCCGCCCAGAGGGCGAGACGCGCTAGAGAGAGGGGAGAAGTTCAACTGAAGGCAGTGCCGGCGACAGGAGAACAGCCCAAGAAGAGAAACGTCAGTGCCGCCGGCAGGAAGGCCTTGGCCTTGGCCGCCAAGAAGAGATGGGCGAAGTTCAGGGCGGCAAAGAAGGCCGCGGCAGCCAAGAAGAAGCAGGTGAGTGAGGCACGATTGGCGGCATTGGCGAAGGCCCGTGAGGCAAGGTGGGCAAAGGTGAGGGCGGCAAAGAAGGCGTAGATCTTGGTCGTTCGAAAGGCGCAATGCTCCTGATGGGGTGTTGCGCCTTGTTCTTTTTCTGAGGTGGACTTCGTTCTCTGTCGGCTACCGCTTTGAAATGGGGGCGGCCGTAGTGGGCGGGAAAAGCGGAGGCTCCCTCGAAGGGGTCGCCGGAGGTTGGGCTGGTGCTGGCGCGCGCAGGTCTGCGTCCGAGGTCTCGAGCTCCGGCGCTGGAGCCTCAAAATCAGGTTCCGGCTGTTTTCGGTCCACCATTTCTCTGTTGGGCAACCGATCGTTTTCCGCGCAAAGCTCGAGTCTCTGGATCCAGGCAGGCGGGTTGGGGGCCAACCTGGCGGCCGCGAAGTGCAAATCCATCAAGGCCGTCTCCGCCAGCATGCTTATCCGGGAAGCCATCCGGCGGTCGTCCACCTCCTGCATCGCCCGCTCGATGAGCCCTCTTCGGCTGCCCACCGTCCTCCATCGGACCAGGCAGGTGCGGGTCGCCTCCAGCCGGCAATCGCTTGTTTCACACTTCACCCGTTCCGCTCGAAAGGCGGGAAGGATGCTGTGCAAGAGCTCGCGCCGCTGCTCGAAGCCCGTCCGGACGATGCGGCCTTCAATCCCCCCGTAGATGAACTTGAGCTCCGAGATCAGATCCTGCCGCCTGGCCTCCGAGAGCCGTTGGATTCTCTCCTTCAGCCTGTCGAGCCGCCGCCGCAGCCAGGCTGGGTTGGTCTTCTTCACGTAGAACATGAAGGTGCTGATCGCGTAATGCCGGGTTCGGTCCGTGCTCATCGGCCTAGCCGCCGCCACCGTCTCCGCGGTCTTCATGCTGATCTCCTTGGCCAAGTCGTCCCACTCCTGGGTGGCATAGCCCCGGTAACGGGCGGGTGCCGTGGCGTCCAGGAGGTCCGAGGCAATTTCACAGAACTCGTCCCGGGTTTCCGACAGCACGTTTACGAACTTCCCGTCGCGGCCCGGGCAATTGTGGTTGCTCATACTGATCCGGAGCCCATTGCGGGTCTGCGGCAGAAGGAAGACATGGGCGTGGAGATGTGGCCGGCCAAATCGGTCGAGGGCATCGTGGTGGACTCCGATGATGTAGCCCAGTTCGTCCCCCGGGTAATACTTAGCGGCCGCCCGGGTGAGGGTTCCTTCGATGGCGCCGACCAAGAGCCGGTCGAGGTCAACGGGGTAGCGAACCATCGCCTCCACCGTCTCCGGGTCCAGGCTCGCTATCAGGCGAAGCGCGAGTATCTTCCGTTTCTTCTCCCGTTGCGACCGGCAATGCTGGCGGACGAACTCCTGGACGGCCTGGTTGTTCCCCGAGGCTCCGGCCCGTTCAACGCTTCCGGGGAACAGCTGCTGCCGGATCTCGTCCACCTGCCGCCGGATATAACCGTGAGCTGTAAGGAGGCCGGGCGGGCGCGAGCAGTGGTATTTCTTTCCGATGCCCAGCCCAAGCTGGCCTACGCCCTGCCCCTTGTGCTTGCCCAGCTCATCCAGATACTCCTTCGCCCATTCCATCGCCTTGGAGGGCTGCCTGAGCGACTTGGTGCGCTTGAGGATCACGTTCAACCAGCAGACTTGAGCGGTGGGGCCTCCACCTGTGTGCGAAGGACTGCCGTCACCCGTTCGGCGATCGCGATGGCGATGTTGGCGTTTTGGACGGCGTTCTCTGCCTCAACGAGCTGCCGCCGAAAGCCCTCGAGGACGTTGTCGAGCGGTTTGTTCAGGTTCGTGAGAACGACCTCAAGTTCCCCTGGCCTGGCCGGCCTGGTCCGGTCCGTAGTTGCGTTCAACTCGGCTACTGCCCGAAGCAGCAGGGCCCTCTTCAGGTAATCCTCACTAACCTGATAATGGTCTGCGAGTTTCCCGATGGCCAATGTCAGCAGCTCGTCCATGACCCTTTTATTGATCGCGCGTCGTTGCGGCGGCTTTCTTCAGCCGCTCGCCATAAGCCCCGATGAGCCGTTGGTGCTCGACGATGATGGACAGGTTGCCTACGGCCTGGTGCAAGTGCAGCAGGATTACGCTCAGCTCATCGAGCCTGGCATCGAGCGCGGCGGACACGGCGTGCAGGTCGTTGAACGTGATGGTGCCGGACTCGCGCGCCAGGATTACGTAACGGATTGCATCGTTGCAGAAATCGTTGACCCCTTGAATGCGGCTCGTCCATTCAACGCGCTGGAGCAGACGGAGCGTGTCCCGGTGCAGGGCGACTTGGGGGTATCGCCGGTTGAGAAGGGTTTGTATCGGATCAACGCCGGGGCCATCGTCAAGGGATTCCTCCTCGATGCCGCTATCGCTGGCCGCCTGGACGGTCCCATTGGGCGACTCAGTCGTGCCACGTTCGAGGCTCGTGTCCCCCTCCAGGTTGCCTGCCTCAACCAGGGTCTTTTCATGCCGCCGCCGATCATCGTTGCCTTCGTCCATGTCACCATTATAGGGCCGATTCGGACCTCAGGTCACAAAAGCTCCCGCATGCCTTGCGCAAAGAGCGGCCTTCATGAAGGCGCAAGTCACCAGAAAACCACGGCTTCGGCCTGGACCTCACAAAAACAGGGCTGATTGTGGTGCGTGCATGTCACAAAAACTCCCCCATGACCTTGCTGGAAATGCGTGTGGAACACCTACTTGCGCTTCTACTGGGCGTCACCCGTTCCAAGCCCCTGCGGGAAGGCGCACCACAAGAGCATCGGGACTCCCGCGGCTACCCGGGTGCGCACACCTAGCGGAAACGCTTCCGTTGACGTGCTGAAGGTGCATGCGGATGAGGACCGCGCCGGCGGCGATGACGCCACCGACGCGCTACGGTACTTGGTTGCGTCGAAGTCGCGAGCAGTCCACCAAAGGAAGTTAAGGGGAGTGTGACGGACCTTAGGGTCCAGCCCGTAATAGTGCTTGGCGTGATGCCTCGGCGGCAAGATCCGCGAGCCGGAGATGCTCGACTTTCGTGGCAATGAGGAAAACGTCGGGCCAGCCCCACACGATCCCGGTGACTCGCGCTTCGGCCGGAGTCCAGTCAATGCCAGCGCGGTGGCACTCGATAACGCGGGTGTTCCAGACCAGTGAACCACTCATCCCGGGAGGCGTGGGCAGGGGCTGGGCGCGCTGTTCTGGCGATATGGCCCTGTCCGGTGCGTAGGGGAGGGCGAAGTGGTACTCTGGTCTTCCGTGGGTGGCCTGCATTAGCGTCTCCTGCGTTAGGTAGGGTGTGCCTGGCGCTATTAGCGTGTTAAAGAGAAATCTGGCCCTTGCGCCGGCGTAGCCCACGAGAAAAAGGAGCTCGCCGGGTACCGGGGCGTGCGTTGTGGCGAATCGGCACAGCGGGATTGCGGAGGCAGTATGGCCGCAATGTCCCCAGACCCTGTCTTCAATGAGTGCGAGCGCGGCGTCGACCGGGGCGGGGTCGGCGACCATCGGGTTTATACAGCGGAAGACGTTGTTGGTCCCGGAAAACTGGTGCGCGATTGAATGGTGGTTGAGTGCGCGAGCCACGTGCTCGTTCGTAAGCAGGTAGCGCCTACCGTTAATCTCAATGTACGAGCCTGTCCCGAGCAGTTCGCCGTGATCGTCGGCCAAGACCATCGAAACTGGGGTGACGAAGGGCTGAACGTGGGCGCGCATCGCCTCGTTCACGTCAAAGCAGACGGAATTCCAGTACCTTTCGGCGGCTGTTCTCTGTTGTGGCGTAGCCATACGCGGCATTGTAGCTCTGGGAGGTGCGAGTGCAACACGCGCTCGTGCGAGCAGCCCCCTGGGTTTGGTCCGGGTATCCGTGCCGAAAAAGGCCATGCATGAGATGCCCGGCCCCACTCAAACGGTCCGGGCCACAAGTTCCGGCGGGTTTCCCCCTCCGCCTCGGAGGGACTACATCATGCTGGGGAAGCTGACGTTCTCAAGCTCGCCCTTGACCTCCTCCAACTCGCTCGCAAAAGACTCGATCTCGTTAAGCAGCTCCTGCGGGTCGGTCTCATCCTCGTTGCCGGGGCAAACCGAGGCCGCCACCGCTGCCACAGCGTCGGGGTCTCCACCGGGTTCGCCGGCATCCCGCGTCTTCTTGGTGTCCTCAATGGCCTCCTTGAGTTCATCCGCCTTGGAGTTCAGGGCGCCGAGGGCATCGTCCAGCATGCTGACAACCTCGGCATTGCGCTTGGGCCGTGAATCCTGCTCCAGGGCGGGCAGGTGCAACACCTTTATGTCGCAGAGGCCCTCTGGGACCTCCGGGAAATTGACGTTCTCGAGCGCGCTGGCTGCCTCGTCGATCTCGCCGGCCTTATCCGAGTTGTTGATCCCCTCGGGCAGGTTGCCGTGCCAGTCGCGCAACTCGCCAGCAAGCGCCTCCACCTCGCCTTGGGCGGCCGAGACGAGATCCTCCACCGTGGTGGTGAAGCGCTGGTTGCGCAATTCCCGGTACACCTCCGGCTGCGGCAGAGCCGCCCTCACCCGATAGGTAATGGGCGCCTGGCGGCTCGCGCGGGGGAGCCGTTCCAGGTGGCTGCCAAGGATGACGCGCTCGAAATAGGCGTCGAACACGACCCGGACGGCGACCTTGGTGATTACATCGCCTGGCTTTGCTGACATTGCCTTGCTCATACGATCCGGCGAGGGTTTTTGGACAGAGTCTATTTCGAGCTGGGCTGCCGAGCGGCTTCCGGCGATCGGCCCGGAGGAATTCCAGTCTGACCCTGGCAACTCCCAGCCGGCCGCCAAGCGGAACCCTGCGGAGGCCGTGGGCGCCCCAGGGATCCCGGACGAGAACCTCTTTGGCGCCCCCCCCAATGGGTCAGCCGACTGCGACAAGGTTGCCCGTGCTGTCGAAGCTGGCGGCTGAGGGGAAGAACCGGCGGAGGTTCTCCTCGGGGCACTTGCCGGGGGTGTTCTGGATACGAAGCTTGGTCCAGCCTCCGGTGAGGGTTTCTTCGGTGAACGGCGTTCCCGCCAGGGTCAGGCACTGCCGGGCAAGTTCGAGCTGGGTCTTCATTGATCGGTTTACCTGGCCCTTGTCCTTCTTGAGCGGAGCTTGCCCCTGCCCTGGATGGGTGGAGAGGGCGAGAATCACGAGAGCAACGTTGCGGATGGCGCGGCATTCCGCCGGCGCCTCATGGGATACCCTGCGGACAACCGGGCGGCCGGGCGGCTCCCTTCGGGATCGCCAAAGCGCTTGGTTGGTGCCGGTCCGAAAGCCGCGGTGCGCAGTGATGCTCCCGACAGTCCCTCCCTGTCTGGGGCGCAGAGCGAGCAGGTGCGAGCAGGTGCGAGCAGGCGCAGTCAACTCCGGGGGCCAGGCCCGCCGGTCTGGGCGTAGCCGACCGGCTCGCGCGTTCACCCGCCGGGCATTTTCAATCCGGCAGGGTGCCGCTTGGGTCCGGAACGGGGTGTTGCGGTTTTGCCAACAGGGCCCCATGTCACGGGGCGGCAGCCCCGGCGAAGGTTCATTGTGCAATTGAAATGGCCCCCCGGGCCTGAGGGAGCCTGGCTCCTCTTGGCCGAAGCTGGGGCCGCGTCCGATCACGTGCTTACACCGCGTGATTCCTCCGGCGTGACTTCGCCTGCGGCCAGGCGCCGCAAGTCTTCGGCGCGCTGACGACCTTAAATCGCTCGGATGTCAACGGGCGCATCCACCGGCGCCAATGTGGTGCCTCTCAGCCTAATTGCCAAGCGCTGCGCCGACACCGCCGACACCGGCGGCGGCGGATGCCGGGCCGAGTTTGGACCGGGTCTTTCGTGTTTGTTGGTTTGGCTGCCAATGGGTGGAACGAATCAACGCCATGGTTTCCGCCCCCTCCGAACCCGCCTGGCAGAGCCCAGGTTGAGGGCAATCGGCGCCTGAGGAGAGGGCAGGTTCCGCAGGCTCAAGAGCTGGCCGGGGCGGACTGCGGCCCCCTGCAACGGCGCGACAGCGCCGGCGAAGGTCCATTGTGTTATTGAAATGGCCGCCCGGCCTGAGGGTGGCGCCACCGGCAGGGCGAAGGTCCATTGTGGCCAGGATGCGGCCCAGCGGCCTGAGCGGGTTAGTGCCAAGGCGGCCTGGTTTCAGGCCTTTCCGTCAGTGGTCCTTCCCGAGCACAGTCACACTTGGCGGAGCTTGCAAATGGGAGACGCCGACCGCAGACCCGGCTTGCATTCCCCGCCAAACCTCCCACTCTGCCGGTAATCCGCCGGGACTCGTGGCGGCGATGAAAGTTTATCAGAATGGACCATGATCTCGGCTGCGTTCGACATGAGGAGTACAGACGAATCCGCGTCCTTGGAGGCTGACGGCTTGGCGCAGGAAATCGCCGCTTTGCGCCGCCGCATCCGGTCGGCCCTGCAGGACCGGGAGCGGAAGCGGTCGCGGCTCCGTTCCAGGGCGGCGCCTCCTGACCAGGAGATTCGGGAGCTGACCGGCTTGGACCGGACGCTCGCCGAGGCCCAGCGGGCGCTGGAAGAGTGGCGGGGCCGACAGGAGGAGATGCCAGGGGGGCCACCAAGGGCAGGCCGGTAACCTCTCGCACACGTGGCGAGATAAGCCTCGGCACCTTAAAGACTCCTCAAGAGCTGCGCGACAAACTGCTTTTGTGTGTCACCAATGGCGAACCGTCTCATCCGGCGCACCGTGCAGCGAGCGCGGCTGATCTTCCCCATGTCCAGCTCCAGGGTGGCCTTCAGGTACAGGGCCTCGTAGGTCGGCATGGTGCGGCGAAGGTTGCGGGCCAGCAGTTGGTAGGCCTCTGCCCGTTGGCCACTTGCGATGAGCCGCCGAACCTGGTGCAACTCCAGCGTCCGTTCCGGTCGGTGATCGGGGTGATCGAGGACGCCCAACAGCGCCCCGCCAAAGAACCAGCCCAGGCTCGGTGCAAGCAGAACCGCCAGAATGAGCATGGGCACAAGAAAACCAGTGAACCCGGCGAGGTTGACGGCCAAATCCCGACCGTCGGGGATTAGATGGCACAGCCCGACCAACAACACCGGTATCAGGGCCATGTGGAGCAGCCGGCAGTGTCGCAGGTCCATGGAGGAAGTGGTGACGAAGCCGATCAACAGGCCGAGACCCGCCAGGAAGAGGTCCGAATCGCTCACGTTCACGCTAGTCCGGCTTCGTTGGGGAGCCGTTTACTCGTTTGGCATCGATCCGGAAGAAACCGGGTGAACGGCAGAGAGCGGGTTCTCAGCTGCGACGCCTCTGGATTTTATAATGTATCAGCAGCGCGCGCGTGGGCAGCGTACAGGCAACCCTCGATCACGGTGGAGAGCCATGCTCGGAAGCCAGGTAAAGAGTTGTGGGGTTCCCATTGGCCAGGACCTGGGCTGACTGGGCGGTTACCTCGAGGCACCGGACGATCATAGTGCGCGTCCCCGGCGGGCCCCAGCGGGACGCGGGCGTCTTCGCCTGGGGCAAGCGTGACGTGGTTAATGATGATGAGCGGCCTGGGACCGAGCGCACCACCACCTGCACCGGAAGTGCCCATGCGCGAATGGCGGAAGCTCGTCAAGGCCCTGGCGCCGGGCCAGGAGGCCGTCGTGAAGTATCCCGGCCACCTCAAGTCGCCGTTCTCAGGCACCATGAGAAGCCTCCGCAAGGAGACCGGGCGGTCCTACTGCCCGCCTACTCCCCTGCGTCCGCGACGCCGGCACCGCCCGCGCCGACCCAGAGGCCCGCCTGCGAGGCATCCTTGACCATGGCGGACATCCAGGCCGCCCTGGAGGCCAAGGCGAAGCTGCCGTCGGGCCGCACCCTCCAAAACGCGGTCCAGTTCTACCTGGACTACCCGGCCAGGCTGGCCTAGCCAGGCGAGATGAAGAAGCTCCTTGGCCGCTTGCGTGCTGAATGGCCCGACCTCACCCCGCAGACCCAGGTCATGCGCGTGCGCGAATGCCAAAAGCCCATGAACCGGGCCGCAAAGATTGTGGGCATGGCCCGCATCACCCACCACGACCTACATCACCTTTTCGCAACGCGCTGTATCGAGTCAGGCGTGGACATCCCCACCGTCTCCCACTGGCCCGGACAGAAGTACGGCGGAACCTTGGCCATGAGTGTCTACGGCCATCTTCGGGACGCTCATTCCGCAGAAATGACTGGACGGGCCAACTTCGGCGCTTCCGACGCGCACCAAGCGACATCCATAGAGCGACCTGTTGCAGAAGCTGCACCGGCTAAGCCCCCCGGCCCGCCGCCGGTGGCTCAGCCAATTCCCGAGGCCCGGACCGTAAAATCTGCCAGCCTTGCTCAGGTATGACCCCGGTCACAGCGACACCGGGTAAGTAATTGTCGTCAGTCGCTTTGCGGCAATCATTTTCTCGACAGCCGCTCAGCAAAGGGTTTCCATTCTACAGATGGATAAGAAGCTGTCGAAAACGCTGAGCGCCGGCACTCACAAGGTGCTGCAGAATGCGCTTGATCTCTACAACGAGGCGCTACTCTTGACGAAGGCGGGTGCCTTGAGCCGGGCATTGTTCCTGCATCAGATTTCAATGGAGGAGTGTGCCAAAGTCGAAATCCTGGGGGCTAATGCCGTCGCTTTGCTAATGGGCGAATCGGTGAATTTCAAGAAAGTGGCTGAGGGATTTCGGAGCCATGAGCGGAAGAACAAAGTGAATGCCTACTTTTTGAATCCGTTGCCGAGAGAACAGAGCGCCGGGAAGGCGGGACGAATTGCGGAGTCCTCGGCTGCCTTTGAAATCGCCCAGCGGCATTTTCACAACCGGTCGAATTTGGAGAAGAATTCGGCGCTTTACGTGGATTTCGATGATGGTCACTTCAAGGCGCCGGCCGAACGGATAACCGCCAAAATGGTGGCTCGAATCGGAACACTTAGTGGAAGATTTCTGAATATGTCGGCCCACAAGACCGAATTATTAGATAGGTTTGCAGATGACTCGGAAAAGTATCGGAGGCAGACGGCTGATTTCAAGAACCTGCTGGACAAGCTTAAAGCCGAGAATCCAAAAGACCCGGCAAAGGCGTTTGACACATTCGTGGACGAAGTTCTCGCGATGGCCGGGAAGTGAAAAGGGGAGCTTCCGAATCTGACGCGACAAAGAGCAGCCAGCTCAGCATTCCCAGGGGGCTACGCGACCGCCACCGCCCAAATTCTGTATTGAAAGGCCCCTCCCCAGAATTACCCTGCTGAACATACACGTATGCAAGAGCTATTAGTCAAGTTCATCTCCCAGCGACCCTTTCCGACCGAACGCCTCCTCGCAATTCAGGACGCGCTGAACCCGCTCGACGTGGCGGTGGGCGTCGTCACCCCAGACACCATCATAAAAGAGCACGGGCCAGACTATATCCTCCGGAACGGTACAACCTCCATCTGGACCGCCCACCTAATCGAAGAAGCCATACTTCCGCAAGCAGCCCGCACCGCCCGCCAACCCCTCTACGACATGCTGAAGGCCTTCCTCGCAAAACTCGACCCACCAACAAGCATCACCATCATCGACCCCTATTTCCTAAAGTCCCGAAATGACCCGGCGTACGTAGCCGCCATCCAGAACGTCTTAGGCCCGACCCTCCAGCGGGTTCAGCACCTCATAATCGTCCGCGACATGACGAAGGATACTCCAGGAGCGCTAAGCACCATAACCACCGCGCTCCTCTCCGCACACCCCACGCTCCATATCTCAAACCACCACTCATTGGACTTCCACGATCGCTTCTGGATAGTCAACGGGGCCCGCGGCATTGTCGTGGGAACGTCGCTGAACGGAATCGGCAATAGACTTTGCCTACTCGACTACCTCGCGCGCGAGGACGTCGCCAACATTGTGCAGGAGCTACGGAACCGTGGCCTCGCGGCCCCAAATGCAACGCGGCCTCCGCTTATTCAACGCCTCTTAGCTTGCGTTGCGCGATTGTTCGCGCCCTAGCCACCACCAAGTACCTGCCGATCCCCTGCTCGTCAGCCTCCACCTTCAGCACATCCTCCGGCCGATTCGGATCGTATCGGAGTGCCTGCCGTCACTCCAACGCGACTACGCCTCGAAACCCCGAAGGCTCGCGCCCGTCCGGCAAGGGCTCCTTCAGAGGTTTCCAGTGCCGGCCCAGATCCACGACATTTTCTTCTGGGCCGTCGCAGAGACTCGCTCCGGCCAGCCTCCCTTCTACCCCTCGTGCTGGTCCTCGCGAGCGAGTGGACTCCGGCTCGCCTCGCTCGATAAGCGACGGAGCCGTTCGGGCGGGCGCCTCCCTTCCGCCTCCTGTCGCCGTGGCCTTTTTTCAGGTCGTTTCTCTCCGCCGGTTCGGTCCATCGCCCTCGCCGGCGCGGCTTGTCGGGGGCCTTCGCGGGACACATTTTGGCGCAGGTTGCACCTCGTCCAGGAACCACTCGAAGGTGACGCGGAAGCCCCGCTCCAGCCATGGCCGGACGTCCTTAGCAAAGTTATCATGTTACCACTTGACAGCGTGAAAATCGCTCTCGTCGACCGGCCATCTTGGGCGACTCCGCATATTCTTTGATGAAGGCGCCGATCCTCGCCTTCGCCTCCTCGCTCGCCGGCCCCTTAACGCAGGCCGCGTTGCCGCCTGAGGTGACCGCCGATGGTGGTCGGCTCTTTTGGGACTGGCATTCCACGGTTGCGGCCTGGCGAGTATATTTGTCCCGTGAAACGATCAAGCGCCTGTCGCAAAAAGGCAACGTGGCGCACCCCTTTCATTGCCTGGCAGAGATGCTCCTTGAATTCTGTTGTGTCGAGCCGCCGCGCACATGGAGCGCATTGGTTAAGCTAGCGCTCATGTCTCCTCAGGATTACCGTGCCTGCATGGATATGCTCAATGATGGCCCCGCACACAGGCTGCTGAATCAGACTGCAAAAGGCGGCGCGCCTGCGGTGCCCGAATCTGGCGAGAGAGTCCCCGTTGAAAGCAACGTGACAAAACGGGGGTGGCGGCCCGAGCTTTGCCGCTCTCCTGATGAAACAATCTCCCAAGGAAGGAATTGACCCATGAACCACAGCACGCCGCCTGGATACGAACAAAAATTTGCTGACTTCATCCGAATGTGCGCCGAGCTCAAAGCCAAAGGGGCAACTCAAATGGTGGTTGCCTACCCTTGGGCGCTGGGAGATACCTACGACGAGGTGATCGAGAGCCTGTCACGATTGGCGGAAGCCGGGCTGAACCTCCATATCGTTGCCCGGGAGCCCTCGCCGGGCCGGAATTAGTCCGGCGGCCGTTTTCAATCCGGAATGCGCAGTTGACGTGCGGCGCCGCTCCGTTCTGATCCGGCAAGCAGCGGTCCAGGCCCTACGGTGACGCTGCTGCCCGAACGGCGGCCAGGCCAGGTTGAGTGTTGGTGAGTTCGAAGACGCGCATCACGTGTCGATGAATGCCCGGACACCTGCTTTCGCGGCTGCCGGCGACATTGAGTATTCCGTCGAGCGTCAGCAGTGCAGCGCGCAGGAGCCTCGCGTCGGCTTCCGCATCCGGGAAGTTGTGGAGCCAGATGCAGGCCTTTCCCAGCCTTTGACATTGGTGGAGTGTGAAGCGGCTGCCGGGACTCAGAGGCGCCGGAGCAAAGATCACCGTGACGTCCGCTTCTTTGATATTCTGGATTGTGCGCGGCTGATAGGAGTACTGCGGGTGCTCCTGCATCTGATAACTCACCGGCACCATTCCGTCTTCTGCTCGCCGCCCCTTTGGGCACCAACCGCCAATCGGGATGCGGTTGGCAAGACCAAAATCCAGCCCGCCCCGATCGGCTCCCGTTTGGCCGCCCGAGATGATTTTGCGGATGTTCAAGCGATGGGCGATTCGCCGGTGTGTTCGATCACCCTCGGAACGCCAAAAGGGCCGTCACGCCGGCACTGCTTCAGCGGGAATTCCGGGTCCGGAAAATTGCTGGCGCACGCGGCCCATCAACAACGCAGCCGGGCACGGCTTGGTCAAATAGGGGATACCCTCGCGCTGGACCCATTCCTGGAACTCTGCCTCGCCTGCCGACGCCGAGATGGCCATCCAAGGTGGATGATCGCCTGCTTGCAAGCGGTAGACGTCGGCGCCGGTCATGTCGGGGAGGCGAAAATCGCTCAACACCAGGTCAAAGGTCTGGCCTCGCAGCGCCTCCAAAGCTTCCTGGCCGGTTGCTGCGGCAACGACACTGAACTCCCTGGACAAAATCATTTTGAGCGACTCCCTCAGCGTGGGGGTGTCTTCAATCAACAGTATCTTCTTCATACTCTATTTTAGGGTTCTCGAGGACGTTTCTGGTCCCGGTGGGCCTGGACCAGACCAGCCGCTGGAAGCATCCAGTGGGGTTTTCCCCGGCACGGTTCAGAGTGAGGCAAGCACCTCGATGCGGTCGCACTCCAGGTTCCGTCTTGCGAACCGCCTTACGGCATCCTGTTGGTCTCTGGCCCAAACGCAGGTGTAACGGTTCGGGGTCTGCGCGTTCCTGCCGCGCACGAGGAACCTCTGATGTCCAGCGAGGATCGCCCAAGCGGTCTGCCAATATGCGAGAAGTGCCTGCATAGGTTCCTGGCTCCAGGAGTTCTGGGCGAAGCCTTCTTTGCCGATCCGGAAGCCGCGCGTCCGGCGGGACCTGGATGCGCAGCGGCTCGGCAGACGGGCTGCCCGCACCCAGGGCTCGTCACGCTGGCGCCATTTCCTTCGCCTTCTGCCGTCCGCCTGTCCGCGCGGCTTCGATGGGACAGGGGAGATCGTGCCATTCCATCGGCAGATGCAGGTTGTCGTCGCGCACGCACCCAAGCCGGATCACCCGGCATCCGCAGGAGTAGATCTCGCCGGTTGGGACGATAAAGGGCCCTTCGCAGACGCAGCGCTTGAAAGGATGGTCCCCCCAGTTCCGTGCCCGGCCCGCCGGCACAATCAAACCCGGCCGGCTGATGCGCCGGCAGTCTCCCGGTTCCTGTGACGGTTCGAAGGCCCGGTAAACCTTCGGGTCAATTGGATCGTGGAACTCATCCCTGGACACGCTGGCGCAAATGACCCCGACACGCGCCAGAGCCGCCAACTCCAGCGCAATTGCTGTCTGGCTCCCGTTGGTGACCAAGCCCACAGCAGGCATCCCCATTTCGTAGGTCAAGGGGGCCTGACGGCGAATTGCCCACCAAAGGAAATCCATGAACCTGGGGTGCAACGTGGGCTCCCCTCCTCCAACAGTGATTGGCGCTTGCTCCTTCTCCCCAAGGTCCAGCACGCGCCGGAAGGTCTCCGCCGACATGTCCGCTCCCCCGGGGCCACAGTTGAACGCGCAATGACAGCACGTCATGTTGCAGCGTTGGGTGATCTGGACGTAAAGGCTCACGGACACGATGAATCGGATTTCACGTTCTGCAGCACCGTTTCCCGCCCACGGAGCCCGCGCCGTCGCGGCAATTGCCGTCGCAACAATCCGGCTGTTGGATGACTGCGAGCGTCCGATGGGTCCACTCGCTGACCTGCGCTCGGGCTCATCTGGCCTTTGATCTTCCCCTTTTGCCGCATCTTCCAGGCATTAGACCTTGTGCCAGCCGAGGGCCCGCGGCATCTCGGGCCTGCCTTTCTCGTCATATCCGTAGTGGGCGACCTCCACGACGACGGTTTTGCCGCATTGGAAGTCCTGGGCCAACTGCCGGCGTTCCTCGTGGGCGAGTCCGCTGCCGCACGGAAACTCAGGCTGGCCGGGTCTTGCGAGGATCATCACGAAGCTGCCGGGTTCCGCCCTGAGGAAACGTTGCAAGATGAAGGTCTCCTTTCGGACGGGTTTCACTTTCCACGCGCCTCCGCGGTGTTTGTTTTGACCGCCGATCTTGCACAGAGAAGCCGCCTCGGCCTCCCAGAAGACAAACCCTTCACAGCCAATGGTGGTGCTGTCATCAACCGCTACGGCTGCCTGAGCCAGCCTCGTATAAGGCGCGGCGGCCACGCGCATGGCGGAAGGGATGAGCTGATGACGATCTTCGTACGGATGCTGATGAACGGATTTGCCGGCCAGCGCAAGCAGGTCGAACGAAAGGAATCTGGCTTTGGGCGGAGTTTCGCGGGCGCCATTGCGGTGCCAGGAATACCACGTCTGAAAAGCCCCGAGATCTTCGATGCCGGCGCTCGGGATGAAAAGCTCTCCGAGAAAAATGGCGCCCGGCTCGGCCGCGCTCAGGGCGATTCGCCAATCCCCGTCCTCAAACCACGGGCTGCGATGGAGACCGGCCAGGCCAAGGTTGGACGAGGTGTAGAATTCGACCTGGCCCGGCTGCATGACAACAGCCGTGGCGAAATTCCCGTTGTATTTGCGGCTGGCGACAATGCGCGGGTTGCGCTCCTGATCGATGGGGCGGATTTCCCGGATGGGCTTGCTCGGCAGAAACCGGCGGCTCTGGATCGCCGCAACTATTTGGTCGAAAGTCATGGAACTCATCTTCCTCGTGCGGTGGATATTTCCCCGGCATCCGGGGGCGGAAGCAGCCAGTGTCTCTGTCGCTGGACTGGTCCTTTGGGCAAAGCCTTTGTCTCCTCCCTTGGAACAGGTCCGCAGTCAGGTCGAGCACGGTGTCTCGAAGGATTACCCAGCCGATCGAGATTCATGACAGTCGAGCTGGCGCTTCGAGGCAGGGAACCACTCACACTTCAGGGGACGGTCTCCGCGTGCGGGGAAACCGCCACCTCCCACGCATCTTCCCCCCGGACCTTTCGGCGTTTGATCCGGCCTGCGACGATGAGTTGGTGCAGCCGGTCCCGCTCGCGGTTGCCGCCCTTTCGCCACGTGCCGACAAGGCCGTGGATGAGGTCCCAAAGCCGTGGCTCCGACAGGGCCGCCACCAGGCTTTCCCACAGGCGCAGTGAATCGGCTTGTTGCCACTGGTAAAAGAACATGCCGGCGCCGGTGACCTCGACCAGCAGAACGCGCCGGCCATCTGGCTGCCCAGCCTCCTTCATAACCCGGTAAATGCCGTAGCGGAAGGAATCGCCGCTCCAGCGGGTTTCGTTTCCGGGCCAGCACAACCTGGCCTCCCCGAAATTGACCGCAGCCAGAAGCTGGAGATTCTCCACCGGGACATTGACTGGCGCGTATGGGTCGTAGCAAGCGTCGTGTCCGGCACGCTCGGCCTTGAACGCCGTCGGCGGTCCAGGCGCTTGGCCGGCGAGCCTTTCCGGAGGCGTCCTGGCGAAGAAATGGAGCTGCATCGCGTCGTCGCTCACCCAATGGCCCTCTTCAAGCTTCTTGAGCCGCATAACCTTGTCCATTTTAAGTCGCTGCCGCAGCCCCGACTTGGGCCAGTTCGATCTGGTCGGACCGGTAGAAGTGGTATCGGGCGACGCGCAGGGCGCCTGCGGACGTTTCTGCCAGCACCCGCCAGGTTTCCCAGCGGGCCGGCTTGAAAAACACGTTGAAGCACGGCGCGCGCAGGACGCGGACAAAGAACTCCTGCCTGGCGGCCTCGATGTGCTGGGCGTGGAGAGTGGGCATTGCCGCGGGCGAGGGTCAGGTGGTCTGCAGGTGTTCGACGGACACCTTGCGCCTGCGCGCCAGGAGGTCGTAGATGATTTCAATCAGCCCTCTTTGGAGCAGCATGGACATGTCCCCGCCGCCGGTTCGGAGGTGCGTGTATTCCTCAATCAGGGCTTTGGCGATTTCGGGAACATCCTTTTCCAGGAGTTCCTCAAGCACTTGGATGCGCTGGTTGGCCGGGTCGGCCAGCGCCAGGCATTCGATCTTGTCCTCGTGATGAATCTTTTGAACCACCTCAACTTTGATGCCCGGCGGCTGGATCTTGCGCACCAATTTCATCGCCAGCTTCAGCTTCTCGCGTTTGGTGAAATCGGTGTTCTTCACCTTGCGGAGGCGTTGCTGGAGGGTGGGCAGGCAGGCCTCCAGGGCTTTCACGTCCGAGTAGCCGCTCAGGATGCTGCCGGTCCGGTAAGGCACCCGGGCGGGCGTGAACCCGGCCGCGCGGGCGTAATAGGCCGTGGGATCATTTTCTGCCAGGGTATGGGTGTGGAAGGCGGCGTTGCCCCCGAAATTCTTGTGGAAGACCTCCTCCATTCGCTTGAGGTCGAATCCGTCTGGCCCGCCCCAGGCCTTGCGGTCGGATTGGATATGATGGTAAACGCCTTCGTAGAGGAGGTGGACATCCTCCTTTTGGTCCAAATCGAAAGCGTCCTCGTAGATTTCCGGGGCCAGCGCGTTAAACCCGGCCTCAACGGCGATCTGGCAGAAGACGGCCTGGAGATCCCCGTTGCGGAGCTGGCGATCCTCGGAGAGCTGGCTGCGCTTCAGGAACGGCGTCACGTCGTAGCTGTATTTCCATTTGCCGCCTGCGTTGTAGATGAGGAAGCCGTGGTAGTACAGCCCTTTGGCTTCAGGATGGCCACGGCCGATCACATGAGGATAGCGAGGCTGCATCCAACGGTCCTTCTGAGCCCAGGCTTGCTCCAGTTCGGACGTGAGGGGGATCTGGAGGATGGTCCCGGCCGTTTCCGGCAGCGTTTCTTCATCGCCGACTCCGAATTGTCCCCCCTCGTCGAGGGCATTCTGGAGCATTTCGCGCAGGATGAACCAAGGCTCGGTCCACGTGTCCGCACCAGCCTGGGTCGTGATGTGGGCTTCCCAGACCTGGTCTCCCTCCACGCTCCTTAGCCGGATCATTTGATGGTCGAGGTTGCGGATGCGCGCGGCGAAGACCTCGCTGTGGAGGTGGTAGTCCGCGCTGCGGGCCTGGAGGCAGCCGCCGAGCCGGTGCAGGTAGGCCAACGTGAATTTCAACCCGCTGCCTTTGTGGCCAATTTTGTCCGTGTTGGCCTTGGTCGTCATCCCGAGCGTGACGATCTCACGAATGTCGAGGCGGGTGGGCGTTGTGACGCGGAGAAAGCGCATGCGATTGTGTTTGGGCAAAATCTGGCTGATATGCGTTATTCTCCGTAGATGTGCCCGGCCCGCTCAACCACTCCGCCGTAGCCCCAATTGCGGTTCTCAGGCTTCTGACATTCTCCGTAGCCCAGGTTGACGAGTCGCTGCCAGGGACACGGTTCCTTGCTGTTTTTGAGCGTTTCGCGGATTTTCCCCAGATTGAAGGCCTTGGTGTTCATTGCTATGAGATCTCGCGGAGAGCGAACGTGTCCACGCAGCTCTCGAATGCTGTGCGCGGCCACGAGACGGTATATTGGCCCTTTCCCTTTCGTCGGACCAGCGTGGCAATTGGATCCCCAGACTGCTGCACGGTGAGCTCATCCCCCTCTTCGTAAACACACGGTTGGTGCCCCAGAAAACCAAACGTTCGCGCCACCCGGTATTGACTCCCCGGGTTGATCCGATCAAGCCGGGCTTGCCTACCACCACAGGGCCCCTCTTTGAACATGCGGACAAGCCAGTGGTAATCGTGCCCCAGGACCGCGCCACTGCTTTCGGAGAAAGTGGCTGAAGCCTGAGGAAGCTTCCCTTGCGTGCGGGTTTGGACCCGGCCCAACAGGGTTCCGGCAGGGAACCCGCAGTAAGGCTGCGCCAGGTGAACCGGCGTCACCCGGGTGACAACACCGGGGCGGCGATAAATGGTGGTCGTCCCCAGTTTCAGGCTTGCTTCAGAAACGGTAAACATCTGCTGGGCGCTCATGCGCTTTCAGGCCACAGCCGCTTTGAGGAACTCCTTTGTGCCCGGCAGCAACTTGTCGTCAGGCATGTCATGAATCTCAGGAATAGGAATTGGGATCCACGGCCCGTGCTTTGAGGGTTCCATGTTCCTGGGTTGCAGCCCGTCGCGCAGGCGCAGGACGTAGGCCGTCGTTCGGTAATGCCCAAAATCTTCAGTGCGAAACTCCGACTGGCCCACGCAGCGCAAATCGCCGGCGGAAACGGCCAGACCCATTTCTTCAGCAAGCTCGCGCGCTGCCGCCTCGGTGGGATCCACGTCGTTCTGCTCACGCTTGCCCCCAGGGAAGCCGAGCTTTCCGAAATTATCGGAGATCTTCAGGCGCGGAGCCAGGTAGGCGTGCCCGTTGCGGATGACGATGATGGTGACGGCTTCTTTCATGACGGCGCTTGCCGACCTTCGGTTTTTTGGCGCAGCCAAGAAGCAGCCGCTCCCGCCACGGAGAATCAAATTTTTCGCCACCTGAATTCCGAGGGCGGCATTGATGGGGCGGCGCGGAGCACCCGCCAGATTTCCTGCGCGTGCCCGAACCGAACCGCGCCGCGGGCAGCTATTATAACTATCCCTCGGTACCCGCGCCTTGACTAATCTACGGACCGCCTCCTAATGTCCCGCCGTGCTGCGTCGCCTGTTGATGACCTCTCTCTTTCATTGGATGCGGGTGAGCGTTTGTGGCTCCTGCTTGCCGGAACCGCGGCAGGACAACCGGCCGGCAGCGAAGGCCCGCTAGGCCAAGGGCTGCGTCAGCCCGTCGAGCGCTGGTCGGCCGTCATGTCGCCGGACAACTCCCTTGAGTTTTACCTCGTCGGCGGCCAAGCGCCCGTGGGCCGGCTGGGCCTCGGCGGCTGGGGACCGAATTGGCAGTGGGTCGGCGTCTCCTCCAGGGACATAGCCGCCGCTGACGGCCTTGTCACGATCGTGCCGTTTACCGTGAACCAGGCGAAGGGCGAGGTCATCGAGATTCGGTTCCAGGCTGTGAAAACCGGGCCACGGCAGGTCTCCTTTCGCTACGGCTTGAAGGCGTCCAAAGACGTTCCGATCACCCTGGTCATGGCCAGCCTTCGCATAGACAAGACCTTCGCGCGGGGCAAGTTGATTGCCTTCCAGACCAACGGACAACACCATGAACAGGCTCTCCCCTTTGGCCGGGGCGCGCTGCCGGCGACCTCGAACCTGGTGCTGCATCTCGAGAAGGAGGGGACCTCGCCGTGGCCCTGGACCCGCCCTGCCCGATCGCCTTTGACGGGGAGATGCGCATCGTGCTGGCCTCGCAGGTCTTTAAGGCGGGTTCCCGCACCAACACGCTCGAGGTCACGTTCCCTTCCGAAGCCGGGTTTGCGGCGCAGCCTGCGGACCTTGCTCCATTCATCCGGACGCTGCCGGACGCGGATTGGTTTGCCTTTGCCCCTGCCGACGACACGGGCCCGAGCGTCATCAGCATGGACCAGTGGTTGGACAAGCCCGCGGGCGCTCATGGCGGCGTGAGGATGGCCGGCGATCACTTCGAGTTCGAGGACAAGACGCCTGTGAAGTTCTGGGGCCTCAATCTCTCTTACGGGAGCGGCTGCGCGCCGGAGAAGAAGGCCGCCGAATTCACCGCCGCACGTTTCGCCAACTACGGTGTCAACGGCGTGCGCCTGCACAAATTCACTTATCCGGCGGACCAGATGGGCATCGGCGACCCAACCGACGCGACCAAAATGACGCCCGAGGGCCTGGACCGGCTCGATTATTTCGCGGCGCAGCTCAAGAGCAACGGTGTCTATTTCGGCTGGTCGCACACCTACGGCTTCCACGTCTGCCCTGGCAACCGCGCGCGCCTGCTGGCTTACGACGAGATCGAGCGCAACCTCAAAGGCAACACCTACGGGTTCGTCAACTTCGCCGAGGACGTCCAGGACCTGATGATCGAGATGGTGGTCAACCTGCTCCACCACCGCAACCCTTACACCGGCCTGACGTATGCCCAGGAACCGGCGCTCTCATTCATCGAGCTGCAGAACGAGGACGACATCTTTTTCTATACCTCGGAAAGGGCCTTTACAGCCTGCCCAAGCTATCGCAAGCACTTTGCCGCCCGGTTCAGCGACTGGCTCGCGGCCCGGTACGGCACGCAGGAGAAACTCCGCCAGGCCTGGTCCGGCGCCCTCAAGCCCGGCGAGAGCCTTGAGGCAAAGAACATCGAGCCCCAGACCAACCCGTGGTTCTTCGGCCAGGATCATCTGCCCAGCCAATCCGGCGGCGCCCGGCGGCGCCTGCTGGATGCCGCCGCCTGGCTCCACGAGATTCAGAATCGGTTCTATGCCCGCTTTGCCCGGGCCATTCGCGATGCCGGCTACCGCGGCCCGCTCTGCGGCTCGCCTTGGCAGGCGCCGGCGATGCTGCCGCACTACTGCAACCTGCGCTCCGACGCCTTGGTCGGTTACGTGGACCGGCATAACTACTTCGGCGGGGGTTTGTTCGACTCCATGCTGGCCCATCCGGGCAGCGGCTACTTTTCCTCCGGCTTGCAGCAGGTGGCCAACCGGCCCTTCTGATTGAGTGAATGGATTCACGTCTATCCTTCCCTTTACAGCGCCGAGGGCCCGGCCATCGTAGCCGCGTACGGGATGGGCCTGCAGGGCTGGGACGCCAGTTATGAATTCCAGGCCCAGGCTGCTCCCCGCCTCTTCAGCGACCGCGTTGGCTGGCCGCCCTGGGGCGTGTGGGAAGCCGACGTGCCGACCCAACTCGGCCAATATCCCGTCCTGGCCCGAATGCTCTACCGCGGGGACGTGCGCGAGGGCGAGGTCATTTCGACACGCCGCCTCAGCCCGGAGGAGTTGGCCACATGCCAGTTCGCTTTCTCCGATACGGTGACGCAGGCAGGGGACATCAAGTCTTTCGGCGGCAGCGTGCCCCAGGAGGCCCTGGCCGCCGGTCGAGTCCTGGTCGAGTTCACCGACCACCCGCAGCCCTCGGCTTTGCCGGATCTATCGAGGTTCCGGACCGGCGGCGTCATCGCCTCAAGCACCGGGCAGCTTGCCTGGGACACCTCGGGCCAGGGCTTCTTCACCGTGAACACGCCCGGCACCAAAGGGGTCGTCGGGTTCGCCAGGGGCAAGGAACTGCGGTTGGGCGAGGTCACCATCCGTCTCGGCTGCCCTTTTGCCTCGATCTTCCTGACCGCCCTGGAGCGCAACGCCACGCTCGCGAACACCCGAGCCGCGCTGCTTTGTGCCATGGCCCGCAACTGCAACAGCGGCTTCAGGTATTTCACCCTCGACAGCCACACCCTCGACAACGGAAAGGACCCCATCTTCCTCGAGCCGGTGAGGGCCACCGTCGCGATCTTCGGCCGCAGCGTCGCCGCAGTGAACGTGCTGGATCACAACGGTCGCCGCACAGGCAATTCGCTGCCCGCCCCCGAGGGCCGTTTCACCATCGACGGTGCCCGCAACCGCGCGCTTTATTACGAGGTCCGCTTTAGGTGAATTCCATTGGGGGACTTGCCGAGCCGCCCCCGCATCGGCCACTGTCTCGCCGTCGGCAAACGCCTCTTTTCACGGGCCGGCTGGGTAGCTCGGTTGGTTGAGCAGAGGACTGAAACTCCCGAACCGGGTTCCGCCCCTGACGGGGACAAGCGAGGATCCGCTCGCATTTACCGGCCTCCTTCGCATGTTCACCAGTTTGAGGTCTGGCCCTGCTGAGCCCCTGAAAAGACCCGTTTTGGGCCTCCGAGTATCAAATGGCAGCATCAGATCCATAAAACCGGAATTCTTCTTTTGGCAGTGCATTATCGCAATTGAGCCTTATTGAACCGTTCGTTTTCTCCCTCCCTGCACCTCTTCTCGTTGGTGCTTTCCTGATCCATTTCGGCTTGCCCCGCCCACCCTTTCCCTCTTTCATTCCGCCCTATGGCAAAAGCACTGACCAAATCTCAAATTACCGCGTCAATAGCGGAAACGACCGGCCTCACGAAAAAGCAGGCCGTCCAAACCGTCGAAGCCCTTGTGGCCCTTGCGTACAAAAACGCCAAGAATTCCTTCACGATTCCTGGACTGGGCAAACTGGTCCTGGTCAATCGCAAAGCCCGGATGGGGAGAAATCCAGCCACCGGGGAGCAGATCCAGATCCCGGCAAAGCGCGTGGTCAAGTTCCGGGTTGCCAAGGCCGCCAAAGACGCGATTTTGGGCGCCAAGTAGTTGTTCGCAGGGTTGTTTGCAGGGTATTCACAGGCTTTTCACCGAACCGGCGGAGGATTCAGGTCTGTCGCCGTTTTCGTTGTCAGCAGAGACGATTTGAGACCCGGCGGGCGAGAACATTGTGGCCAGCGCAGAGCTGTCCAGGACAATACACAAACCAGATGAGTACCAAATTGTTTGTGGGGGACCTTTCGTTCAACACCACTGAAAATGACCTGCAGGACGCCTTTGCGGTGTTCGGCACGGTCGAGGAAGCCAACCTGATGATGGATCGTGCCTCCGGCCGTCCTCGTGGGTTCGCCTTCGTCACCATGAGCACGCCGGAGGAAGCGCAGAAGGCCATCGATGGGCTAAATGGCAAAGACCTGGGTGGCCGGGCGATCACCGTCAATATCGCCAGGCCCAAGGAGGAACGTTCGGGCGGTGGCGGAGGGCGTGGTGGTTACGGCGGTCGTGGGCGTGGCGGTGGTCGAGACCGTTACTGATGCCGGAATCTGAACGAGTTTGATCCGGCGGAGGGTTGACATCCTCCGCCCTTTTCATTTTTCAGGTCGTGTCGGTGTTTCCCGTTTCCCGCTCAATAGGGTCCCTGGGAAACGGAAACGGGAAACGGGCTGGCCAAGGCCCTGTTCGAAGCTCACCGGTCCAGCGCCTCGGAGCCTCATTTATTTGCAGAGCCATCTCCCGTATGCCGTCGAGATCCAGTTCCCCCTTTCCTCCCCATCGCCTCTCACCCTCTGGAATTCGAGGCCGGAATCGCTCGTACAGGCCAAATCCACGCAGCGCCAATTCGTCCGGGTCAAACTTACGCTGTCTTGTGTGCCGGGAGGTAAAAGTCGTCCGGCTTTAATTCGCACTTTGCGGCGATTCGTTTGCAGTAGGCCAGGCGGCCGGCGTTGTTGTTGCGGGAGTCGGAACCGAACGTGAACTTCAGGCCCTGCTCTTTGGCCATCCTGATGAACTTCTCGTGCGGCGTGTGCGCCATGTCGTTGATCTCAAAGGCGATGTTTCGCCTCTTGGCAGCGGCAATGAGCTGCTGCATGCGGTCGTCGGTCCACAAGGTGTAGTAGTCGCGCGCGATGCAAACCGGCAGGAACAGCGGCCAGCCGAAGATGTTGATCGGCTCGTTTCGGAGGATTTCCAGGCTGTAAGCCATGTATTTCTCCATGAATTCTTCCGTGTCTTCCACGTAGGTGCTGAATTCCCAAATGTGCATGAATTCGCCGTTTCCCAGCGGGATGGTCTGCGGATCCATCAGCACATAATCAAGCTGGGCCAGGACTTCGGGAGAGAAGTTCCTGGACCATCCCAGGTGCACCGGTTGCAGCCCGATCCGGACCGGGTACTGACGCAGGCGCTCGATATAGCGCCTCAGGTCGGCGTCGTTCTTGATCGGTCCGGGGGCGGGATGCTCCAGGATACCGAAGCGAACCTTGCGCTGCCGGGCCAATTCCAGGATCTGTTCAATCGAAAAGCCTGGCGCCATGTGAACATGTAGGTCCCACACCGGGGCATCAGAGTTCTCCGCAGACCGGGCGAGGTTCGACCAGGGCATGGCCGCCACAAGGCCGGCTGCCAAAGCGGTGTCCTTTATGAATGCGCGTCGTTCCATGCCCAATTATTAGCGATTGCATTTCCGCATGAAAAGTCCGAATGAAAAGCCTTGCTTCTGAGGTCGAACTACCGTTGACAAGGGTCCTCGCAGCGTGCGCAGATTCTCATGTCGTCGCCAGAAATCCGGCCGCGCTGATGGTGTTACAGGCCGGCTAATTTGGTCTCCACGCTCCTGACCTTCTCCTCCAGCGTCTGAGCACGGTCAGTTCGTGTCCCCAGTTTGATGGTGGTGGAAATTCGTGGTGCGCCCATTTGGTGAACCACTTCGTGGCACCGTTTGACCGCAGCAAACACCTCGTCCCAGTCTCCTTCAATGTTGGTCCCGTAAGCATGCAGCGCCGTCTTCAGCCCCGCCTCCTTCAAGGCCTTCTCACAGGCCGCCACGTAGGGGGACAGGGATACGCCCACGCCAATCGGGACAATGCACAAATCAATTATCGCGTTCATTTGGTCAATTCCTCTACCAGGAACTGCCGGCTGTCGAGCCTGGATTTCGTCAGACCGGGGTTCATGTGGTTTGCGTGGCCTTCGCCTGCCTCGTAAACCGCTTGGGCACACTGAATTCCAGCCGACCGGTTTCTGCTCCCAACCTCCTTCAAAAAGTCACAGGATTTTTTCGCCTTGGACTGCCAACCCCCTCTGCGGCAATCCGTCCATGAAAACCAACCACCCGCCAGCAAAACGGTCGGGACTGGAATCATGGGAGCCTGCCGACGGTTGCTGCGCCTGGCGATGTGCCAGGTCGAGGAGGAGGCTGATTCACGGTACTTCCAGGGTGAACTACCCTTGGTATCACCACGAGTTCCATGGCAATCCTGTCGAAGGGCACAGGCTCGACGCTTCCTCCCGGGACGCTTTCCGCAGCGCTGCCCTAACTGCCACGACTCCCGCGGAGTCATCGGGCGTCTTCCACCGAGCAAAAACCGACACGCTCTCAATCCCGTCGAATGGGGACCTTGCACCCCTGGTTTAGACGCTCGCCTCCGGCTCTATGCCTGCCTGGTGGTTTTGGTCGCTTCAGCGGTAGCGGAACGGTCGTCATTTCTTTGAGGTTGAGGAAGCAGCCCGCTACCCGGATTTCGCCTCGCCGGAACATCGTCCAGACCAAATGAAGCGCGAAGGCCGTGAGCGCGCGGTTGACGAACAGCTCCTGGTGGTTGAGCGCTTCGGTGAGGCTACAGGACGGCTCGTCGTTTTCGTACCCTTCCAGCATCTCCGGGTACAGCTCGGCGACATTGGCCAAACGTTTCTTCGATGGGCCGACCTGGCCGAGCACGACCTGGCCGTAATCGGCCCCGTTGCCGAGATCCATCCAGTAGTCCGCCCGACCGTCCCGGATCCGCTCATAGATGCTGGCGCGGGCCTGTTTGGAATCCACGCCCGAGATGAGCAGGTCCGGGGTTCTTTGGTATGGCCGGTATTCCAGCGGGATGGCAGACCAATCCAGGCCAAAGGCGATGTTCAGCCGGTGAATCAGGGTGAGGGCTTTGTTCTGGCCAATATCCGCCTCGGTGAACAATTGGCGGCCGAGGTTGGCCTCGGAAACGGTGTCCGGATCGAACGCTGTGACTTCCAGGCCCGGATGCCCCAACCCCCGTAGAGCTTTCTGGAGCTGCGCCAACCCCATGAGCAGATGGCAGCCGCTTCCACCGCAGCCGGCGACGTTGATATGCACGGCGCGCGAATGCCATTGGGCCGGGAGTTTGTGGACGAAACTGCTCACGGGCGCCAACCAGACTTGAATTCGGCACAGTCTTTTAACCAATCGCCCAAGGTCATCTCGAGTGGCACCAGGTGCTGGATCGGGAATTTCGGATACGGCTTCTTTGCCTGCGCCAGCCAGAGCGCCGCATGACCGTCTGGGTGTGACGTGATGCGATAGGCGCCCCCATGGGGATGCGTGAAGGCCGAGTGAAAAAAGGCGTGCTCCCACTGGGGCAGACTCTCGGGCCGGTTTTCGCGCGGGCCTTTCATGCTTCCCTGGCATACTCTGCCTTCCGGGCTGACGTTGAAATAGGGCGCGCGGAAGAGCTTTGTTTGCAGGCTCGGGCGCTGGTCGTCCGGCAGGGCGGCAACAAAGAGGCTGCCTTGATTTACATAAAACGCCAGGTGCGGGTGGACCACGCGGGCGCCGCTGATGGCGTTGAGTTCCTCCTGGTTTGTTTTGAAAAAGATTGGCTCGATCCGGCTCGGGCAGTGCCACAACAGTTCAGCGGGCGTGTGCCGCAGCAGGTTTTCAGGCAGAATCCCCTGGTACGCAATATTGGGATTGAACCGGGCCAGCAACTGGAACAAGGCTGCGGCGCTGGCCGGTTTTCCGGGTAGGAGCACGTAACGTCCGGGTGCCCTGGCGATGGAGTGCGTGGTCACAATGGCCCTGCTACTGTTGCTCCCGCCGCTGTAAAGGAGCAACGCGTGCGTTGCGGACAGTTCGCTGGGCTCCTCCTTGGGGACGCCGATGGTCACCGGGCGGGGTTCGGCAGCGCCCAGCAGACCGTCAAGCACGTCTTCCACTGCATGGAGAACCTCGAGGTAAAGTTCGAATTGTGTCCAGGCCAGCTCGAACGATTCCAGGGAGCGCGGGTTGAACCGGAACACCCACTGGGCGGTTTCGTATTCCTGATTGAGCGCCTCGAAGTGCTCGTCTGTCGCCTGGGCCAAGACCGTGCCTTCCCAGGGGATGTAAACGATGGGGAGGCTGCGGCTCTCGATCCAATTCTCCGGGAACTGATCGCGTCGAAAGGCGGTCAGCCTCGT
This sequence comes from uncultured bacterium, assembly GCA_963749495.1. Taxonomy (GTDB): domain Bacteria; phylum Verrucomicrobiota; class Verrucomicrobiia; order Limisphaerales; family UBA8199; genus CAVQND01. The sequence goes on along the minus strand of CAVVMW010000023.1, from coordinate 800,201 downwards.
TACCGCCCCGTGGAAGGGCAGTTGGCGCAACCGGGCGGGCGGTTTGGCCGGTTCCTTTTCCAAGCCGATTACCCATTTCGGGAATTGCCGCTCAACGTCGGCCCGCCGGATCATTTCGACTTGGGAGATGTCCTCTCCCTGCGCCTTGAGATCTTTTAGAGCTTGCTCCTCATTCTCTTCGCCCTGCCAGTAATACATCGACAGAAGATAAAGCAGGCACTGAGGCGAACAGTACTCCCCCAGGAGCCCAACCCGCGATGCAACGCGCTCCAAACGAAACGACCCGCCTGCGGGTGCTTCTTCTCCAAACGTTGGATTGGCTGCTGCAACTCGATCAGTTGCGTGTCGGGTACGCTCACCACAATGGCGGCGTCGCCGGCCTCCCCGCCGAGTGGCAGATGCTGGAGATTGGTGGCGAGGCAAAACTCCAGCGGGAGCCGCCGCTGCCGATACCGGGCTACTCGCCCAGTGAGGCATCGCGCGGCCCCAGCCAAGATGCTGTCTTTGGGCAAGGACTGCACCCAGCCCAATTGGGTCAGGTGGGAGTACACGAGCGCCGCCGAGTATTCGTGCTCGCGCACTTTCAAACGGCCGGGAACCGCCGGGTGCAGGTGCGGCAGCGGCGTCGCTAATAAGCGGTCAGCGGTCCGTTGAGACCCTGGGCCTCGGGTGCGCCCTCGCGGATGGCCGCGAGGAACTCGGACAGGGCTTGAACGCATGTTTGCTGGGTGGGCTCCCGCCGGGCCTCTTGGATCAGGGGATGCTCTTCGCAATGGCACGCGCGAAGGATGCGACGCGGCGAAGTTCGCCTCCCTCTTTTCACCCTTTGGTGCCGAGGCGGGTGCAAAGCTTGTAGACCTCATCGTCCCCATGGAAAGAGGGGCCCTCAAGGGAGGCGTTGTTGAGTTCCGGGTAAACCGGGCTCAACAGCTTGATTGCTTCCTCCGGCTTCAAACGCGGGTTTGGATCGGGAATTTCCAATCCGTTCCACTGGAAAACCCGGGTCAGGGGTTTGAGCTTGGCGGTGGCTGTAACGCTCATAATGTCGATAGTCCTTTGTGTTTCTGGCTACGCTGCGGCGGCAACGGGGGCGGGCGCCGGGGCTGGCGTGGCCTCGCCAAGCTGCATTTGGGCCGTTCCGGTTCGCTCAGCTTTGGCGGCTGTGGTATCCGAGACGCCAGTCTTCTCAGGCGCTCCAAGTTTGGCGCGGGTTTGCCGGGCCTTCTTGCGGTTCTGGTCAGCTTCCTCCTTGAGTGCCGCGGTAACGTCTGCGAGCGAGGACCGCGCTTCCTGGCGAGTCGCCTGGAAATTGGCGAGCTGGTCACCCAGGGTGGCGTCCAAATTCTCCGGCGTGTCCACGATGGTGACAGGCCGCGAGAGCGCCGATTCCTTCGCGTTGGCATCCGGCTTGGGGTCCATCACATGGACAGTGACGCGCAGTTGGGTGTCACTGTCCCGGCAGACAACCAGGTGGAGCGTGCTTTCTCCTTCGAGCAAGGGCTTTGCGATTTTGGTGAACATGAAACGTGATCAGTTTGCCTTGATGTTTGGCGGATTACTTTCTTCTGGGCCTGCCCTTCCGGGCACGGCTGAGGTTCCGGCGCGTTCCTGCCTACCAGGACCCGCAGCAGTGTCCTTACCACCGTTTCCCCGGAAAGCTTGATGGTCCTTTTGAGACAGCCGTTCATCCGCCCGATGTGGAGGCGCGGCGGCCCGATGAGCAGGTGGAGTTCCTCGCCCCGGAGCGCGGCGCAGATAAGTTGCTGGCTCGTCTCCACCTTCTGAGGCGGGGTTTGAGCGAGCAAGAGCGCGCAGAGGACCTCTTCCAGCTCGCTTACTTCTTCGACTGGCGCCGGTGCGGTGCGCGGCGGGAGGTCTTTGAACTCGATCTGGCTGCTGGCTGATTGCATTTGGCCACTGGCGCTGTTTGTTGGGCGCAGCCATGAGCTTGCCCAAGAATGCAGGTCCATCCCGCAGTGCCTCCCCTGCTTGAGGTGCGGGGGGGGCTGTTGAAGCAGTTCCTTCAGCCAGCTGGGCGGCCAAGGTTCAGTTATTGTTGATCTTACAACAAACGCGATGTTGTTGTCGCCGCGATCGACGGTCGTCAAGAGTACAGGTAGGATTCTGTCGCCAGAAATGCTTCAGATTCTCGGCGACTTTCCGCATCTGGGGGGGAGCCGGCGAGGATACTCGCTGGAGTCTAATTTCGCCAACACCTGTGCGGAACAATAACCTGCGGCCGGGCCTGGGGTGCTTCTCCCTGGCCCGTTTTAGCACCAGCTCGGCATCGGCCGACTCTGTCGCTTCCTGTATCTCTCGTTCCACCGGGTAGCGCGAGCAGCCGTCCAGAACGTTGCACGGATTACAGAAGGCTCCGCTTACGTTTACGAAGGCAAAGTTGATGTGCCAGTGCTCACGCGATCAGCAGGCGAGAGGATTGCTGCCAGGCAGAAAATTCAGCCGGCGCTTCAAAGAGAATCGTCACCCCGGCATTGATAAGGTCTTCAAGGGCGATACCGGCTTTCACAGCCCGCGCCGATGCCAGATCAGGAGGCATCTTTGTGTACCGAGGAATATTTGGCAGGTGTTGCGCGATGAGGGCATTGACCGCGTTGGCCACCGACCTCAAGAGATCCTCAGCACAACGCAACTTATAATCCTGGCCGGGTGTAAATCCCCGGGCAAAATGCTGCCATGCGTCGTGGATTTTTTGCACGGTTGGATGCTGACGTTGCTGGTCGGAGAGGGCGAAATAGGAAACCAGGACGCGAGCGCAGTTTGGCGGGTGTGAGTTTGAGGCGAGCAGGTAGGGAGGAAAACCTTGAGCGCGGCCCAGGTCCACCATCGAAGCCAGATTGGCCGGCCCGCAAACATATCCCGCGAAGAGGTCGCCGAAAACCTCGGCCAACCACAGCGCACTCCAGGAGTTGGCGGCACGGTCGAGTTCCTGGTCGCGGAGCGCCTTCTGCACCGGTGGAATCGGGCCGGCCTGTTGTTTCAGTTGGACGAAATGGCGCTTCACGATTGAGGACATTTCGCGAAGGAACACGTCATCCCTCGCGAAGACGCTATGACCGAATTCGTGATAAATTCCGGGGACTTCGAGAATTGTCTCCAGCAGATGCGGCGGGCCGTAGAACACCGGGATGGCGAAGATTCCGCGGTATTCAGCCAGCAATGCCAAATCCCGCAGCAAGCAGACCAGGATGTCTTCAATCCAATCCAACCGGAGCCGCTGGCACAGACGCAGCAGCACCTGCCTTACTCGCCGGTCCTGCGGGCCTTGCCGCTGCAGACCCGCGATATAGTGGTTCGCCGTCGGAATAACGTGGCGAGACAAGTCGTGAGCCAGCCTGTCGGCGCGTTTGTCGAGGTTCGGGTCTTTGAGCGCCAGCAAAGCCTGGAGGAGCGCAAGCTTGTTCTCGGCCTGGGTGTATTGCTGGTCGAGATAATCAAGGACGACGCGATGGTCAGGATTGGTCTGCCGCAGCTGGCGGAGTTGATCCTCCAGCCAATCGAAGAGTATATCCAATTCCGCCGTCTTGGCGATCCGGTATGAAGGCATGCCCCATCCTTGTGCTTATCGCGAATAAAGCCGGTTGAATTCGGCAGTCAGTTCTTCATCCAGTATCGCCAAAACTCCTTCCAGCGTGGGAATGGCCGTCAGCGGCAGCAGCCCGGGTTGCGCCAACTGCGTTTCGAGTTGCGCTAATTCCTCCAGCCATTCATTCAGCTCGAACTGGCCTTCGCGAATTCGCGCCACCAGGACGTTCAATTCTTCGTTGTCCTGGTTGCCCGCCAGTTTTGTCCGCAAGCGATTGACGAACTCGCGCAGCGTTTCCTTCGCCGCGGCAATTTGCGCCGACGTGAAGCCGAGGTCGGCGGCCCGGCCCAGCGATTCGCTTTGAACCATGAGCAGCGCCTCGTTGAGCCGTTCCAGCAACGTTTGCTGCTTGTCCAACTTGACGGACATGAATCCCAATAGACTCATACGTTCGCTCCTTCCATCTTAAGTTCGTTCGTCTCGTCGTAAGTTTCATCTTCCTCCTGCTGCTGGCTAACGAGCGAAGCCCGCAGCGCATCGTCGTTCCACCGAATCGTGACCGGGACGGAAATTTCAATCTCGGGCGCACTCCAATTTAGATGCGTGAGCCGGTAAGCGTCTTCCGCCAAAGCCTCGATGTCCATCGGCGGGGAACTCTCGATGAGATTCAGCAGAAGCGTTCCCGCGGTTCGCCCTTCGCTCTTGTCCCATGCGCCGGGTCTGCCCGTCGTCGAAAGCAAAGCGCGTTGCTGATCGAGCACCAAGTGAGTGCCGGGAAGCGGATTCAGCAGCTGATTTGCCGGCGGCCCAACTTTCGTGAACAGCCGGACGGGAAAATGGCTCTTGCGGATTTCGACCACCCCGATGGCGCAATCCTTTGCCAGAATCTTGTCGCGAACCAAATTCGAGGCCGCTTCGTTGAGCGCCTGACTTTCACGCTTCCACCAGCGTCCGTCGCGATGGACGACCACGCTGCGAAGCGGATGGCCGGCCTGATGAATCTCGCGAACAGTGGACTCGATTCTTGTCCGAAGTTCCACTTTGTCCAGCGACTCTTGTGTTCGTCCCCGCTTAATGGACGCTCCGAGCGAGGTCAAAACCTGGCGACCACCCTTGCCGAAAAGAAAATGATAACTGACCCGGCCATGCAGAGTGTTGATGCCGATGTAAACGTCGTGGTGCAGTTCTTCCGACAAGACCCAGGGTTGCACGCCTGCGGCAATCAAAACGCCAAGCGCGAGGTTTCGGACGCGCCCTGTGGCGCGCATCGGGTCGGTAGTATTCGCAATCGTCCGCAGCACCCGCTCGGTGACACATTGCGAAGGGCGGCCTTTCACCGCGTCCTTCAAATTCGGATGCACGCTGTCAAGGAAACGATCCCACAGAGCGACGAGTGCCAGGAACATTCCGGGCTGTTCGCCAATAACTGTTTTGATGGTTGCGAGCAGCGACGCGCCGCTCCGCTCGGCTTGTCCGATTCGGTACGAGCGGCGCGCGATGACGTTCATCTTCGATCCGGTCTGTTTGAGGATTTCCAGGTCGAGTTGCTCCAGAAATCTTTCGCGTATATCGCGAGGCAATCCATCAGGGTAGAAGAACACCACGTCCGGCAGCGGCTCATTGAAATACGGCCCGTGCCGATAAAGCATTGGCATTTTGCTGAATCGCCAGTCGGCAATCGCTTTTTCAAGATCGGGTAATACAGCGCCGGCCCTGCCGTTCTGCGGATACGGTGCAAGAATGTTGCCCTTGCCGTATTCAAGTTTCGGCGGAAGAAAAATGCTGCGCTCGCGCGTAACGAGTTCGCGATCGATGCTGAGGTCCCGTCCCGCGTAATTCAATCCCGCGAGCTCGCCCAGGAACGAATGGATTTCCTGAACTCGCGCTTCGGGGGTCATCTGGGGTTTGATCGAGCACTCGCGCAAACTCTCATCCTCGGTGGTAAACACCGGAAACATTCGTGACGCCGGCGCAGCCATGTCTTTCTTCTTCCCGCCGCTGTCGAAGAATACAGCCGCATCATTCGGATCGAGGCGGAGTCGGGGATAGTTCTTGACGTAGAAGTCCAGCACAGTCTGGTTCAATTCTTTGATGCGATACTCGCTGATGGATTGTCCCGTCGGCCCGGCGTAGCGGCACGAATATTTCGCCGAGCCGTTGTCACGCACAAACGTGGCGCGGTCTTCGATGTCAACTTCGAGGTCCAGATGCCGAGCCAATACGAGTTCGCGCTCCACCTGATCGTATTGAGCAAGCGAGCGACGCCCGATGTATTTCGTGCGAATGTCGCCGGCCAACAGAAGCTCGCCGGTTTCCAGCAACACGACGCCGAATTTGAACCCGCGATAGGCGTTGACGCGGTCACGTGCTTCCCGCTCGTTCTCGGGAAGCAGGTGGAAATAAAGCGTCCATTCAGTCCGCCAGAATTTCGACTTGAGCGAGCTGAGACGGTCGCTGATGACGCGCTCAATCATCTTGCCCGCCAAGTCGCGCTCCTCCGGCCGCGCCTGTTTCGGATCGATTTCCAAAACGCGATCAGTGACCTCGATGCGGAACTCTTTATCTGCTACACCAGGCAAGGAAATCACCTGACCGACTTCCGCGGCCGCGTCGGCCGGAACGATGAACCCCGGAAAGTCAAAGCGCGATGTCGGAAACACCGGGCACTTCAGCACGTCATGCCAGAGGTTGTCGGCCCATCCCTGCAGGCGAATGGGACGATAATTGTCATTCGGCAGCGCATTGACGACGCGCAGCACACGCAACTTGAACGGCAGTCCCTGCAGCCCGCTGATGGCAAACAGAGACGCCGCCAGCAGCTTTCGGTTAGGCGACGTTTTCATAATGCAAACTTTCACGGCAGACCGCTTTGAACGCGCACTCGCGACAAGCGCCGGGCCAGGCGGCGTAATCCAAATCGTTCAGCCGCAACAGGCCCTTCTCGAAATTCTTTTCCCAACGGGTTGCCAACGCGACGCTGTTCCGCACCATTTGAACAACGAGGGGCACTGAGTTTTCATCCAGACGATGCGTGCGGGCTTCCGGCGTTTCACCGCCCAGATAAACCAACTGGCTCGACACGAGACTAAGCGGCAGTCGCATCGAGAGATGCGGCCACAATTGGTACACGCAAACCTGGAGTTCGTTTTGCGTGATGCAGGATCTCTTCTGAACCGGTGCTCCGCCGGTCTTCCAGTCGTAAATCTCAAAGAACTCACCGCTCTTCTCGATGGCAAGGTCCACCTTCCCGATGATTTGAACGCCGTCCAGAGGGAAGCCCGGCGCTTCCGGGCCAAACACGGGCGGCTCAATCCAAACGTTGTCAGCAACTCGAATTCTCGCGCAGATGCCGTCCGCCCACGCGACGAATTTGTGGAATCCACTCGCGACATCGTCGTACACACTGTCGGCAGTAACGCCCGCCGGCACGCTATCGTATTCGTGCTCCACCAGACCCAAGCCGCCCTTGTCAATGAGCAGCGGCTGCGTCCGGAAACACCTCCGCTCCGAGAATTGCCACTCACGTTCCATCTTATCCCGCAGCTGAGCCAGTGCCTGTTCGGCGCTCAAACTGCGTTTGTCTCGAACCGCTCCGAGAAAACGGGCGACGGCCCAATGCACACAGTCGCCTTCCCACATGCGGATGCTTTTGAGCTTTTTCAGCATCCCGAGCCGCCGTTGCATTGGTTCGGTGGCGTTGACCCGTGCGCCAGCGAGATACTGGAAATAGTATTTGCGCTCGCACGTCTGGAGCTGTTGGTTGCGGCTGACGGACCAGGTTGGCCCGTTCCAACCATTTCGTTTGGGCTTCCAGGCAGTCATTTTGTTGTGCTTGCGACGAGAGACCTCCCTTTAGTCCTTCAACTCGTCGTGCGACCGCTCCGCCTCCAGTTTTTCCAGCAACGTTCGAAGTTGCTCATCGGACAACTGATTCAATCCGCCGCCTTCCCGGGCCGCCAGGCCGACGTTTGAAAACGCCCCCGAAGTTTCAAGCTGCAATTCTTCGAGCAGCTTCAGAATCTGCGCGCGCGTCTTGTTTGCGAACCGTCCCACACGGGAAAACCCGCTTCGCACCCCGGCAATCCGTTTGATGTCGGAAATAAATCGGTTGACATCCACTCCCGCCGCGCGCAATCCACGCGTAACCTCGTCACGGCTCTCGCCCTCCGTGTCGGCCAGAAACAGATGCAGGTGCTCAACGGCATTCTGATAGCTCTTGCTCATAACGCTTTTCCCTTTCTGCTCAATCTTCCCAAGACCTTAGCGGCGATCTCCCTCATCTGCCGGCGCAGTTCGTAGATGCGGCGCACCGGCAGGCCGGTTTGTTCGACCAACTCTTCGACGGACTCGGCGCCGCCTGCATACGCTTTCACAACGGCCAGCAACTCCGGCCTGTCCTGGACCTGCTGGTTGCCCGCGAGGCTTTCCAGCAACGTCCGGCAAAAATCTTCACTTTCAGCCTTCGCTGCCGGGTCGAGCGCCGCATCCAATTGCGCCTCGAAGAACGCTGGCGCTTCCGAACTCGTCAACCCCGCGGCTTTCCGCTTGTGGATGTTCCACAGGATGCTGCGGATTGCGCCCTTCAACTGGACCATGACCTCGAAACGCGGATTGAACTTTCGTTCACCGCGCGCGAACGCCGCCACGGCATCCTTGACGACGTCCTCGATGCCCATCCCGTTGGGCAGCGCGGTGCCTTCGCACCAATAGTAAAGGCCAGCGGCCCACCGGCGCGCAAACTGAAGCAGCCGGGGCGCGGCATCGTCCCAGTCCACCGCACCCAGCTTGCTCATTGCGTTGTCGTCCATAGTTGGTCCATTCACACGTAACAGGCTAACAAGTCTTGGCCTTTGGGGGAAAATCTTTCGCAGAACGGCAAATTCTTTGCCCCACGGTCGGCCGCGTTTTCAGCAATCCCTATTGGAACGGCTCGCCGCAGACGGATGAACAACTTCGGCGGCGTCCAGAACACAAAGAAAATCGAAGTTATGATTATGACTGATTCGGAAATTCAAATGGGCCAGGAGAAAGCCCTGGCGAAGGAAGCGCCTGATTGCCGCCCCGCGCCAAAGTGGGCGGTTCTCGTCAACGATCGGGCGATTTCAATGCCTCGACGGGTCGTGACCGCCCAGACCATCAAAGACCAGGCCGGCATCGGTGCGGGCTTCGTGCTGGTGCGCGATTATCAATCCCGCAATGACGTGGTCGTCGCGGAGGAGGCCGAGATCGATCTGGCAGCGGGAAATGTCTTCCGAGTGATCCCGCTCTGCGAAGCCGCGCCGCCACCGCCATGCCATGAACCGGCGAAATGTGCATTCGTGGTGGACGATGAATGGGAAATCACTCTTGATCCCCGCCAGACTGGTGCGACCTTGCGCCGGCTGTTCGAGCTTTCAGCGCAAGTCGAGTTGCTGCGTGACTACGAGTTGCCGCACGACGAGCCAATCGCGGATGACGAGGCGGCCAACTTCGCCGACGGCCCAGTGTTTCGCACGGAGCGCGTCACCATCACGGTGAAGGTGAACAATTATCCGGTGACATTCCACAAACGGCGGGTCACTGGTCTCGAAATCAAGCAGACCGCCATCGCGCAGCAGGTAAAAATCACCCTTGATGGCGTTCTCTACAAAGTGAAGCCGGACGGCACCCTGGGCGCATCCATCGGCGACTCCGAAAAAGTCACGCTCAGGGACTGCGAGGAATTCCGTTGTGTCACGCCCGACGACAACTCCTAGCCGTGACAGCCGCGGTTCAACAAGCGATCGCGGAAATCCGAGTCGCATTTCCCCGTCGCCAGATGGACGTTGACCCGGACACAGACGGCGGTGCCTACGTCAAGGTTCACGACCTGATCCTTGGCGATAAGTACGAGCCGTCTGTGTCGTGGCTCGCGTTCCCAATCACGTTTCAATATCCGTTCGCGGACATTTATCCGCATTTCTGCATTCCGGCATTGAAACGAAAGGACGGACGTTCGCTCGGCGGCGGGTTCAACCTGAACAACCAGTGGCGAACGCCGAAGGCGACCGAACCGGCAATCATGCTGTCACGCCGCTCGAATCGTTTGAATCCGGAAACGGACACCGCCGCTCTCAAGCTGGCAAAAGTGTTGGATTGGATAAGAGGCCAATGAAGAAATTTACGTTCAGAATTTCGGAGACGCTCTTCGAGCAACTCATGTCCCATTTGTTCCCCGGCGACGCTGACGAGCACGGAGCGATTATTGCCGCCGGCATTTGCGAATCAGGCCGCGAAGCGCGCTTGCTTGCCCGCGAGGTTTTCGTTGCGAAAGACGGCATTGATTACGTGCCGGGAAAGTATGGCTATCGGGCGCTCACGGCCGATTTCGTCGCCCGTGTTTCGCATCATTGCGCGCAAGAGAACTTGTGCTACCTCGCCGTGCATTGTCACGAGGGAGATGATTTCGTGGGTTTTTCCACGGCCGACGTGAAGTCGCACCGTCGCGGCTACCCGGCGCTGCTGGATATTACCAGAGGGGGCCCGGTCGGCGCGCTCGTGTTTGCGCGTAAAGCCGTCGCGGGAAGCATCTGGACTGTGGAGGGTGTGTTCCCGCTCGAAAACCTCGTTGTCATCGGACAAAACATCCGCCGGCTTTACCCGTCACCACAGAAGTCACCCATCGCGGCCATTCCACTTTATCACCGCCAGTCCCTGATTTTTGGAGCGGGAGGTCAGGAAATCCTGAAGCGAGCAAAGGTGGGCATCATCGGACTCGGCGGCGCCGGCTCGCTCCTGAACGAATGGCTGGCGCACCTGGGAATCGGCAAAATTGTCGGAATTGACTTTGACAAACTCGATCCGAGCAACCAACCGCGCGTCGTCGGCTCGCGGCCGTGCGACGCCCGGGTGTTCCTCTCGATGATGAACTGGAGTGGGATGCAAAGGTTGGGCCGCCGCTTGGCGAGGTTCAAGGTGAAGGTCGCAGAGCGTGTTGCAAAACGCGCAAATCCGAGAATCCGTTATCGTGCGGTGGTTGACGACGTCACGCGACGCGACGCTGCGTTGTTGCTCAAAGACGCCGATTTCATTTTTCTTTGCGCCGACTCTGCACAAGCTCGATTGGTCTTCAACGCCCTTGTGCATCAGTACCAAATCCCGGGCGTCCAAGTCGGTTCGAAGGTTCCCGTTGACAAGGAAACCGGCGAAATCGGTGAAATCTTCGCGGTTTCGCGACCCGTGTTGCCTCATGCCGGCGGCGGCTGTCTGCTTTGCAACGGGCTTATCTCTGCCGCCAAGCTGCAACAAGAAGCGTTCACGGAGCGGGAACGCCAACGACAAGCGTACGTGGACGATGAACTGGTGTTTGCGCCCAGCGTCATAACGCTGAACGCTGTTGCCGCAGCGCAGGCGGCGAACGATTTTCTTCTCGGCTACTCCGGTCTGTTCAGCAAGTCCGCGCGAAGAGGTTACAGCATGCATTTCTGCCGCGAGCGCCGTTGGATGTCGGCTGATTGCAAAGCCAGTGCGACATGCCTGCACTGTAGCAGTTCATCGAAATCAATTCTCGCGCGGGGAGATCGGGCGGTGTTGCCGTGTCGGACCTGAGAATCCTCGTCACTGTGACCGTCGGCCGGTGCGCTATGCAGTCGAAACCCTTACGGCGTGACTCATCTCCATCGATCCTGCCACTGACCCATTTTGCGTCGGCGAACGCCCCCTCACGAGGGCGAATTCGCTGTAGCTGCTGCTGTAAATCTTCCGAGGAGTCTCGCGCACGTGGTTGAGCCAGAGGGAGGGAGCGGGTGAAGGGAGTCGAACCCTTCCGTTCGAGCTAACCAGCTAACCCGGTGAATCCTCGGGGTGCTTGTGGCCGTGTTTCTCCGCCCACTGCCGCAGGGCCTGAGGATCCTTAATGGTTTCCCCGCGCTCATTGCACAGGACAAAACCGCAGCTTTGGCATTGGTAACGGTTGATTTCTCCGCCTTCCGTTGAGGTGTTCTGGTAGTCAGGCTCCGCGAAGCCGTCGTCGCAATTGACCCGCTGGAAAACGGTGCTCTGCGTCACCCCGGTGAGAATCTCCTCAAAAGTCGGGCATTCACACCTGGGGCACTTGAACGTGTAGTGGAATGTGTCGCTCATGCTTTGTGTTTGGCCTGGTCCGACGAGCGCCTCCCCGGCATTGCGGGCACAGCGTTCACGCGAGGAGGGAGATTGCGAGTCTCTCAAACCAGTTCTGGCTCCGGTTTCGGCGAGCCCATCTTGTCGTAGCGGATCGTCAAGAGGGTCGGGTTGGCGGCGTTCAGATCTTTGAGCGAGGAAACCTCTGCCTCGACGACCATGGCGGCATATCGCTTTTCGGTGCGCTCGAGCGCCGCAAACATTTCGGGACTGATTCCGCTGGTGATCTTGGCGGTGTCGCCGGTCTTGGTGTCGTACCCGTGGACCTCGAAGAGCGGGACTGTGCCGCTGTGCCCTGCCCTGAGTTCCGTGACCCGGATGTCCAGGGTGTGAAACGGCTTCACCTTCCATTTGTTGCTCCGGCCGCCTTTGTGCAGGCTTTCCGGGTTCACGAGCACGATGCCCTCGTAGGGAAGCCCGGCCACCATGACGCGCTTCCGGGCCTTCCCGGCCTCCCACCCCTGGCGAAACAACTCGGCGGCCTCGCCCAGCGTGAGCTCCTGACAAGGCGTAATACAGATACTGGCGCGCTCGCTTTTGTCCCAGACGTACGGTTGCGCCAGCTTCACTTCTTCCGCCACACCGGCCAGGCTGCGCATCAAACCGTAACGTTCGCGCGCCTTGGATGCGGGCTTTCCGATCTCGTCCATGGGCAGCACATCATGCACCACAAGGTGAATCTGAAATGGCATTGGCTTGGCGGTGTAGAGATTGCCGTTCAAGAGGACCTTGTTGGTTTCCGTCCAGGGTGAGGGCTCGATCTCGGCTTCGAAGAGGAAGTGCTCCGTCAAGGGCGCAAAGTGATGGCCGATGAAGTTTTGGACTGCCGGTTCAAGCTGGATTTGGTTTCCATCCCTGGTGCAGATCACGGTCTCCCCCGTGGCGCGATCCCGCGTGATGTAGGCGAAAGAGCCGTCGAATTTCGGCTCGACCATGACCGGCCCCACCGGGAGCTTAAGAATGTCCTCCGGCCGACGGATGCTTTCGTTGAGCTCCTGCGCCTGCGGTCTGATGGCGTTGGGATTCCTCATTCGCGTCGGCGGTGGATTTTGGCCGTAGGCTCTTCCTCGGCCCCGTCAAAGGCCGCCCCCTTGACTGTTGAATCCCCCGTGCCGGGCGGCCTATGCCGGCAACCGTCAGCTTTGATTGGGACCGGAGCGCCATACTCAAAGCTGCACGCACCCGATAAGGCCCCGTTTCGTCAGGTCACCGGGGGGTGAGGCGCGCCGGCACCGTGTAATTGTAAGAAGCCTGGACCACACCATTCGTATCCATGGCTCTGAGCGCCACGATGCTGTTGAACTTGCCGTGCGCGTAAACCCCGGTCACCACGTAATCGGCCTTGGCTTCTTGGGCGATCTTTTTGGCATCGCGCGACAGAGCAAACTCCGCCGGCGTTTGGGAGTTCCGGCCGGGCGGATCCTCAGGGTTCCTCAGCCGCACCTCGACCACGCGCAACCCTCTCCTGGCCAGACACCCGGCAACCTGTTCGGCGGCGATCCGGCCGAATCCGTCCGTTTGCTGGAGGTCGTTGGCGGTCTGGAAGCTGGTAACCATCACGACCGCCTTGGGGTTCTTGCGGCTTAGCTCGACGGCGAGCTTGCTGCCGACCTCCTGGGTTCGGTTGAATACCGCGCGTTCGTCTTCATCCTGCAGGTGGGTCGTGCCGCACCCGACCAGACAGGACGCCGCTGCGAGGGCTGCCAGTAGTCGTGGCTTCATAGTTCAATGTTCGATCCGTTTCCGCCCGAGGCGGTATTCCCCATTATAAGGCCCTGCCTGGTGTTTTGAGCTTCATGCCGCATGGGATTGGAATGTCAGAGAAAGCCCGTGCCGGCAGGTCTCTTCCTCGTGCCGGCTTCGGTCAGCTTGAGGAGACCTCGAGGAAGATCCGCACGGGATTCACGATTGGACCGCGGGTGCCTCCCGCTCCGCGTTTACCTCGTCTGCTGCTTTGCAGGGGACGTTGCCAGCGCCTTGGCCAACACCTGCAGGGCGTAGGCATGCGGGATCTTCTCCTGCTCGAGCCGAAGATTTTTCCGCGCGACCTCCGCGTAGGCGTCGTTCTCCGAAGCGGTCAAATTGGCCGGAGGTTTCCCGACGCGTTCCCCTTTGCCGGCCAGGCCGTGGAAGGCCTTGAGGGGGTCGGCCTCCATCATGAGGCTTCGGATGCCGGGAAACCTGTGCCGCAGCCGCGAGAGAATGTGAAAGCCGTGCTCATCAATGTCGCCCCAGTAAAGAACGTTGCAGTCCATGAGCCAGTCAACCGTGATCAGGATTTCCGCGGCGTTGCCGCCGCCGAAGATGGCCAGCGCTCCTTCAACGCCGGGAAGGGTCTCGAAATTCATCAGGTTCTCGGTGATCACCAGTCCGACCCCGGCGACCGGGAGCTTGCGGAAGGTTCTCAGCGGAAGCCCCATGTCCTCATGAGACAACCCGAGCTTGCCCCGGAGTCCGGTGTCCAGCGTTGGAAATCTGGCGCCTTCCTGGCAGATTCTGAGGAGAGTCTCCGAGGCAACCTGCTTCACATGCACTTTGAACGGCTCTTGGTGGCGAACGTCCGGTACCTGGACAATCGTGAATATGATTTCACGCTTGGGCCGGGGCGTCTCCGCCGGTGGAACGTTCTGCTAGCGGGTGCCCGCTACTTCGACCCTCCTGCGCTCGCTGGCGCTGGCGGGTCTGGGCCGGAGGCAGTTGCAGGGGCTCACCCGGCAATTTCCGCTGGACTTGGCGGACCGTCCCGATCAGCCGGTTCATTTAGAGTTCGTCCAACTTCGGCACGCGCCTCAGGAATGCGAGCCGGCCAGCACCGTGCGCCGGCATCTGGGCTGGTGTCTGCGCAAGGGAGGCCAGTTCAGCGCCTTGCCCAGGTCCGCCATGCGCTACCGTGATCCCGGCGTCCAGGCGGGTTGTCCGGAACTGGGGAGGTCCAACGTCGGCCGGTTGGTTCTCGGCTACGGGAATCAGGTCCGGGCCAACCTGGCACCGACTCCTTCGACATCCATCCCGACCAGCGACTGAAGCGATGCGCTGGTCTGTTCGACCCGGAGGCGCGGGTCTGGGGCACCGCGCTCGCCTCAAGTGCCCGCCTGGCGCCCCGGCGTCGCGCATCTTCCTTGAATTTATGTGAGATGTCGCAACGCACCGGCCGCGTCATTCCTTCCAACGCCCTGCCTGCAGTGCCTGGCGGACGTCACGCCACCGGCTTCTCTTGCTTAGGCGCGATACCGATGAGAACATCTGCGACCTTGAGTCTGCCGGCAGAGGAGGTGCGCCCCCAAGTGCCTGCTCAGCCCAGTCCTCTGGCAGGTAGGTCAGCAACCGTCTCGAACCGCAGGCCGTGCGCAGTTTGTCAGGCAGAGGGCGCTTGCTCCAACCGATCAAGCCAAGCTCGGCGCTCAGCGGAGTGGTCCTGGGGGGCGCTGTCCCCCCGGACTGCCCGGGATTTAACGCCTTTGGCTTGCTCCAGCAAAGTTTGGCAAGGCGTGCCGTTGCGTGGACCCAAGGCGTCGTTTCCCGTTTCCGTTTCGCCTGGGCCCATAGGGCGGGGAACGGGAAACGGCGGCTCTGGCAGATAGTCTGTGGCTGGACGGCTTGCCCTACGACACCCGGCGAAAAAACCTCCGTAAATCGGTTGATGAAAGCAGTCGGCGTGCCAGAAAACGGTTCCAAGAGCAGTAAAGGGGGAAACGCCTCGGCCCCTTGCTTACCCTGAAAGAAAACCGGCGTATTTGGCCTCACTTTCCATGTCCAGGCTCATGAGCCGGACGTTGCTCGACGGCGCCCAGCTTCGCTGCGATGCCGAACGGACCGCCCCAAGCGCCCAGCCATAGGAAGCCGTCGCCATGCGCATATGCCTGCCCGTGCCGGGGCCACCCCGGGCCACCCGATCACCGACCCTGGCAATATCCATTCACGCCGCCCTCTTCGGCCTGAATAAGCGCACCCGGCTCTCCAGAAGCTCCAATCGCAAAAGAATTGCAGAACCCTGCGATTCAGCATACAACATGAGCCGTATACAAGTTCGCAGGGGCATTGGTCTGTTGAACGGCAATCTGCATGGAACGGCGCGATTTTCGCAAGTATCAATATGTCCGAGATGTCCGGAGCTGCAAAAAAGATGAAGTTCTCAGGCCACCAGACGTTCGCCTTCCGCTACGGCTGGATCGAGAAAGGTGTGAAGTCAGCCGCTGAATCCCCGGACATCTTCTCGGCCGAGGACGCCATTGTTCATTTGGGCGTGGGCAAGAATATGGTTGAGAGCATCCGCCATTGGTGTTTGGCGACCCAGATGCTCGAGGAGAAACCCGCCCCCGAAGACGCCACTAAGCGCGTCTTTCAACCCTCCACCCTCGCAAAACGGCTCTTGTTGAAGGGAGGATGGGACCCGTTCCTGGAGAACGACGCTTCGCTGTGGCTCGTTCATTGGCTGCTGGTCTCTAATCCGACCATTGGCACGAGCTGGCAACTGGCTTTTGGCCACTTCCACCGGCCTGATTTTTCAAAGCGCGAACTGGTTGATTTCGTGAAGTCGTTTGCCGAAAAGCACTCGATCCGAGTCCGCGAATCGTCGCTCGCCCGCGACATTGATTGCCTCCTCAGAACGTATCTGCCGGTGCGCAATGGGACTCGTCCTGAAGTCGCCGAAGAGACCTTTGATTGTCCACTCCAGGAACTCGGCCTCATGCAGGCATCCCCGGACGGCGAGTTTTTCCGCTTTGCCATTGGCCCCAAACCGTCACTCCCTGCCGCCGTTTTTGTCGTTGCGCTGGACGAGTATTTCGCCAGAAGCAAGTCCGAGCGCAATCCCATGAGCGTTCAGGAGTGCTTATACGGCATCGAAAGCCCCGGGCAAGCCTTCAAGCTGGATGAAAACAGCCTCGTTGAGTACATCGAGGCCATCGAGGACATGACCGGAGGCGTTATCGCGCTTGACGAAACGGCCGGGCTCAAGCAGATCTATCGGCGCCAAAAACTCGACTCCATGCGGCTTCTCGAAAGCCACTACCGAACGTAGGCCCGATGAAACCAGCCCCCTGCCAAACCCTCTCTGATTGTGTTCAGGTCCGCGCCCGCTTTCTGCGATCGGTCAATCTCGAAAAGGACTACGCTGGCGGCCAACGAAATGGCGACTACATCGTCACCACGGCTTCGGCGTTTAGAACGGCCCTTGTCGGGTGGAATCGGGGCGTGAGCGCAGGCGAGGATCTTGTCGCCACAACGGCTCGCGCACTGTCAATTGCCAGGCTGTTATAGGAAGGATTTGCTCAGATCCGGGCAGCAATGTGGGAAGCCATAGAAACGTCCGGCATGCAGAGAGACCAGACCGATCAGAGCCGAACCGATGCTCAGACTCAGGGGAGCACCCCATCAGGTGTTATTGAGCAGAGGACGACCGACCAGGTCGATGGCCAAGCGGCGATTGTTCCTGGCGGCACAGCGAAAGCGTGGCAGATAGGAGGTGGCTTTGTGCTGGCGGGCAGCATCCAGGGCACAGAGGCCGATGACCAGGTTGCGCAAGGCACCCAGGTTTTGCGGGCCGTGGCCGGTGCGGACGGTGCAAGCATCTTCGCCGAAAGTGACATCGCGCACGTAGTGGACCGACTCGATGCTCCAATGGCCACGGCGAAAGGCCTGCAATTGCGCCGCATCCATCTGCGCATTGGGGCGGCTGCTCAAGACCAGTTCGGCCTCTTCGGTAACGCGAACGGCTTTGAGATGGTGAGTAGTGCGCACGATGACGGCGGCTTGGAGGGCGTGTGGGAAGCCGCACTGTTGGGGTGTGACTTCAAAGGGCCAGACCTCGCGGGTTTCATGCCGTCCATGGCCTTGGTCAATCGTGATGTGCTCAGGGGGAAAAAACGCCTTTCGGCGCGTGAGACAGGCGGGCCAGTTTGTCGAAGAGCTTGGGTTGATTGGCTTTGACGACCAGGAGGTAGTCGGCCTTTTTTTCCTCGACCACATGGTCGGCGGTGGCGGTCTGAGTATTGAGCGCGTCGGCGCTGACCAAGGTGCCGCGCAGGTCCAAGTCCCGGAGCAGGTCCTTGAGGGTGGGTATTTCATTGGTCTTGGCCGGGATTTGGATTTGGCGGCAAAAGAGTTGGGTTTGGGTGTCCAGGGCGCCGAAGAGTTGGATGCCTTGTCCGTTGATTTTGGTGGCGGTGCGGGCACATTTGCCATCGACGGCCAGTGCGGCGATGCCCGCGTTCTTGAGGTGGGAGCGCAGCCAATCGTTGATCAGCCTGTCCAATTCTGTCGGGTCCAGGCGCTGGAGGATTCGGCGGATGGTCGTTTCGCTGGGAGGGATGAACTTGCGGGTCTTGCGGCAACGGCAGGCG
This sequence comes from uncultured bacterium, assembly GCA_963749495.1. Taxonomy (GTDB): domain Bacteria; phylum Verrucomicrobiota; class Verrucomicrobiia; order Limisphaerales; family UBA8199; genus CAVQND01. The sequence goes on along the minus strand of CAVVMW010000023.1, from coordinate 782,177 downwards.
CGCAGGCTGCGGAGTTGGTTTTGGTTGAGGGACTGGGAGAACTCGCCGATATCGATCAGGGAGTTGTTGCCCGCAATCATCGCGGCGGCAGCAATGGCCACAATGGAGGCGACGCGGCGATGGCGCCAACCCCGGTAGCGGCGGGGGTCGTGGAGTGGGGCCAGGGCGTGGAGCAAGCTTTGGGTTTGTTTTCCGCTCAAAGGATATTCCTGAGGCGGGGGCTCTCGGCGATAGGGCGCCCAAGCTGCCGGCATGAGCGGAGCCGAGAGGATCTGGCGGGCGTTGCGGACCAGCGGATACACGAAGATGGCTTTGGGCTGCTGGTGGAGTTGATAGAAATCCAGGCGGGAGCGTCCCCAGCCTTTGGTCACGCCGATTTCAAACCAATTGGCGGCACGATAACAGGTGCCTTCGAACCGTTTGGGGTCCACATAGGTTTCGACCAAGGCGATGGGGTGGCCGTAGTGTTCCAGCCAGTCGGCACTGAGGCGCTGGAGGTTGAGGCTCAGGCAGTGGGAAGCCAGGTTGGGCGAGCGGCCTTTGGGCCTAAGCAGCGCGAAGCGAGCGTTGCAGGCCAGCAGGTGGCGTCCGGCCTGTCGCTGAGCGTCGGTCCAGCCGATCCAGGCATCGCGGGGCCGCAGATGGAAGGCGGCGCTGGACCAACCCAACAGGCCGATCCATCGCCCCTTTTTCTTGATCACATAGCGAAGCGACTCGCCGACCATGCGATGCTCTTTGAGGTAATGGTGTTTTCGGATCAGTTTGTTCCACCGAGCTTCCTCCTCAAGGCTCTTGACCAACTCGACGGTGATCGTCTTATCGGTGGTCTCTCGGAGGATTTGGGTGACGAGGTCCTCAGGTTTGGAGGTCCGTTTTATCTGTGCAGGACAAATCATGCCGCCGAGTTTGGCAGCCTCGGGGGGCTTTGTCCAGTCCCACGTTATATCCAATTGATCAGCAACAACTTACGCAATGATCCGCCGAAGCCGTGACATCGTCACTCCCACCGCCCGCCAGGTCCTCAATCGGGTGGCTGAAGGTCTCCGCGACAATTCCCCTTATCGAGCCTGGACCATCACCGGCCCTTACGGTGTCGGAAAATCCGCCTTCGCTGTTTTCCTGACTCGCCTGTTCTGCCCCACCGGTGAATCCACTACTACCGCACGCCATCAACTTCAAGGCGTGGACCCCGCCCTCGCTAGCCGGTTGCTCGGAGTAAAGGCGTTCGAAGAATCAAGGAAGGGCTTTTTCCCCATCTTGATCACTGCCCGCCGGGCCGCCACGTCCGTCTGCATTCTCCAAGGTACCTCCGCCGCTGTTTCTCTAGCACCGGGGCGTCAGTTCCAATCTGCCGCCAGAAACCTTGGCCATCTGCTCCGCCAGGCTCAGCGAGACAACTTCCTCGACAGTGCCGCCGTGGTTGGCGCCCTGGTTGAGGTTAATTCGACTGCGATCCATGCCGGCTATTCCGGTGTGCTCCTGCTCATTGACGAGTTTGGCAAGCTCTTCGAGTTCGCCGCCCGCAGTCCGAACAAGGCCGACGTTTTTCTCTTGCAGCAGCTTGCCGAGCAGGCTTCTCGAAGCGCCGATAAACCGCTTCTCCTCCTTGGGCTCCTCCACCAATCCTTCGAGGACTATGGCCAGCATCTCGACATGGTATCCCGTAGGGAATGGGCAAAAATACAGGGACGCTACGAGGACGTGGCTTTTCTTGAGCCAGCCGACCAAGTGATCCGCATGATCGCGTCGGCGATTCGCTGGAAGGCCCAATCACACGACGAAACGCTGCGCAGGAAGATCACAGCCATCGTCCAGCTCGGCGGGGAGTGCGGAATCATCCCCTCTGGAATGCGCCGGGACGACTTTGAGGCCACGGCACTGGCCGCCTATCCGTTGCATCCTTGCACTCTGGTCGCCTTGCCGTTTCTGTTCCGCCGCTTTGCCCAAAACGAGCGCAGTCTTTTCTCCTACCTGAGCAGCCTAGAACCGTTTGGCTTCCAAGCCTTCCTTCGGAGCCACGAGCTAAACCCTGAGCATCCTCACTTTGTGCGACTGGAGCACCTTTTTGATTACTTCACCCAGAACTTCGGTCTGGGCTTGTTCCGGCAGCCCCAAGCCCGGCGATGGATGGAGGCGGCCGATGTTCTGGATCGAAAGGACGCCCTTCATCCGCACCAGGTCAAGCTCGTCAAAAGCATCGGCATTCTCAACGCCCTCGGCGAATTCAGCCCGCTCAGCGCCCGCAAGCTGGTCATCCACTATGCGCTAGCCGATACCATTGCTCCTAGTCCCGAGGTGGCGACGGGTCTGGCATTGCTCAAGGATCAATCCATCCTCATCTATCGCAAATTCAACGAAACCTACCGTATCTGGGAGGGCAGTGACGTGGACCTCGACGAGAAGGTCGCCGAAGGCTCGCGCAGGACTCTGCATACTCTTGGCCTCTCCGCCACGCTGGCGCGCTATTTGGAACTTCTCCCTCTTGTTGCGCGTCGTCATAGTTTTGAGACCGGCGCCTTGCGTTTCTTCTCGGTCAGCTATGTTGATAATGTCGAAGAACTCCAGCGCAGCGCCACAGGCAAGTCGAACTCCGACGGGCAGGTCGTGGTTTGCCTTTCCTCTTCAGTGGGTCAGGTTCAGCAATACCAGGATCTTGTCAAAACACTTCAACCAGGCATCGACAATCTCCTTATAGCCATTCCCCAGGACATTGGTGAAATTCGTTCCGCAGCATCCGAACTCGCCGCTCTGCGGTGGGTCTGGGAAAACACACCGCAGCTTCGCGACGACCGAGTATCCCGGCGGGAGTTGGCTCTGCGCATTGCCGACGCTGAGCAACTGTTGAAGGCAAGTGTTCACCGCCTGCTCGATCCCCGCGATGACCCCGCTGGCAGCAAATGCGTATGGTACTACCAAGGAGTGCAAATGCCGGCCCAGTCACGGGTTAACGTTTCGCAACTGCTTTCCCAGGTTTGCAATTTGCTCTTCGACAATGCTCCTCGCATTCGCAACGAGTTGATTGTCCGCCGGTCTCTATCTTCGGCCGCCGCTGCCGCTCGGCGTAACCTCATTGAGGCCATGCTTACGCGTGGTTCTAATCCCGCTCTCGGAATCGAGGGCTACCCCCCGGAGCGCAGCATGTACGAATCGGTACTCCACGCCACCGGGATCCACGCTCAGGACGACTCCGGAGCCTGGCACTTCACTGCTCCACCCAACAGACATCCCACTCGCCTAGCCCCGGCTTGGCAGCGGCTTTCTGACCTGGTTTTTACGCCCCAGCCCGAACCCCAGCCTCTCGACCAGCTCTTCCGTTCGCTCGCCGCACCGCCCCATGGAGTCATGGACGGTCTCCACCCCGTACTCCTTTGCGCCTTCATGCTCGTCCATGCCGATGAAGTCACCTTGTACCGTGAGGGCACGTTCCTTCCCAACCCTGGTATCGCCGATTTTGAAACCGTCCTCCGTCGCCCCGAACTATTCGCAATCGCCGGCACGCGCGTGCAAGGCGCCCGCCGTGAAATAGTAGCTCGCCTCGCCAAGGGACTAAGTACCAAACCTGCCACCGTACCAGTGGTTCGCGCGCTCTTCTCCATGGTTCGCTCTCTCCCGGAACTGGCTTGGCGCACAAATCGCCTGCCACAGGAAGTCAAATCCCTCAGGCAGGCATTTAATAGCGCCAAATCGCCAGAGAACTTCCTCTTTGTCGAGCTGCCACAAGCGATTGGCCTAAACCCAATCCCCGACGAAGGCATCGGCCCCGCCACGCTCGATTCCTTTTTCAATAAGCTAAACGAGAGACTCCAGGCTCTCCGCGACGTCACACCAACAACCCTACGCCAAGCTCAAGACCATCTCCTGCGAGCATGTGGTTTCCCGCCCCAGCCCCAAGGTTGGCAAGCTCTCCGGGAGGCAGCGATCCGAATCGAACCATTCGCGACAAATACAGAGCTTCGGTCTTTCCTGGAACGCGTCAGCCAGGCCACCACACACCAAGCCGGCATAGCATCCGTAGTTGAGTTGGTGGCGAACGCCCCGCTGAATTCCTGGACGGACTCTGAAGTCGATGCCTTTCCCAGTCATGCCAAGTCAGTCGGCATTCTCTTCGGCGAAGCCGAAGGCCTCCAGGCACGCCATGCGTATCGTGCTCTAACGGCGCAACTCTCCCCTGAGCAGCGTGGTCAAGCTCAGAAAATCCAAAAGCAGCTACGAGAATTCCTCAGCCCTGTTCTACGACACAATTCCCGTCAGCCCGTATGTGCGGCACTCCTGGCGCTCGCACAGCAGCTCCAGGAAAGAGAGGATTAACCACACCAATGAGCGCACCCCAAACGCCGAACGCACCAGCACCAGATGCCAAACCTCCCAGGCATATATTGTCGCTTTCAGGAGGAAAGGACAGCACTGCTCTCGCCCTTTACATGAGAGACAAACTTCCCGAATTGGAGTACGTCTTCTGCGACACAGACAAAGAGCTTGACGAAACTTATGACTACTTAAAGAAGCTTCAGGTCTTTCTTAATAAGCCCATAGTCCATCTAAAGGCTGAAGGGTACAATTTTGACGACCTTCTCGAAAGAAGAAAAGGCTATCTTCCTTCGCCGCAAGTCCGCTGGTGTACGGAGCCTCTTAAGATCAAACCGTTTGAACAATACGTCGGCGATGACCCCGTCATAAGCTACATTGGCATTCGGGCTGACGAGCCACACCGCAAGGGCTACATTTCCACAAAACCCAACATAACCGCCCGTTTTCCCTTTATTGAAGACGGGATCAAACACGCCGACGTACTTCACATTCTCAAAATGCACAGAAAGCTCGGCCTTCCCTCCTATTACGAGTGGCGGTCTCGCTCGGGGTGTTACTTCTGCTTTTACCAGCAACGGCGCGAATGGGTCGGACTGTTAGAGAAGCACCCCGACCTTTTTAAAAAAGCGATGGAGTATGAGAAAACAGATGCGGTCACAGGGATTTCGTACACCTGGGTACAGGGGGAGAGCCTCGCCGAGCTCGCCAAACCAGAGCGAATCGCTCAGATCAAAGACGAATATGAGCGCCGACAGCAATCCACCCACAAACCGAAATGCGACAGCTCCCTCATGGACGTCTTTTCCAGCGATCCGGCGGGCTGCCTAGTCTGCCACCTCTAGAGCCGAGGCCGCTCGCACCGCACCATGCCAAATACCATATATCTGGACCACAACGCAACGACGCCCTGCGCGCCAGAAGCGGTCGAGGCTATGGGCCCGTTTTTCACCCTCCAATCCGGCAATCCCTCAAGCGTGCATCAGCTTGGGCGCCAGGCACATGTCGCCGTCACAAAAGCCAGAGAGACGATTGCGGCCGAGCTCGGTTGCGACCCTTCGGAGCTCCTGTTCACGAGCGGGGCGACCGAAAGCAACAACCAGGTTCTTTCAAGCTGCGCCTGGTCCGCCGATAAACGACGCAAAATCATCGTGCTATCAATCGAACACAAATCGGTCCTCGCCCCCGCAGAACGGCTCTCTGACTTAGGTTTCGCAATCCAGAAACTCGGCGTTGAACACAGCGGCGCTGCGCGCTTGGATTCCCTGGATGAATTCCTAGATGACTCAACCCTCCTCGTTTCCGTTCAAGCAGCGAATAATGAGATCGGGACGATACAGCCCATCCGGCAAATCTCGGACCGTGTCCGCGCTTGCGGAGCTTACATGCACTGCGATGCTACGCAACTCTTGGGCAAAGAGCCTCTCGATGTTTACGGCCTCGGCCTGGATTTCGCCTCTTTCAGCGCCCACAAGCTTTATGGTCCAAAAGGGGTCGGCGCCCTTTTCGTAAGGCAGGGCAATCCCCGGCGATTCGTTGTCCCTCTACTGAGGGGAGGGGCGCAAGAGGGTGCTCTTCGAGCAGGTACACTCAATGTTCCAGGCATCGTCGGATTTGCTGCTGCATGCACCGCCGCCCGCCGCGATCTCTCACGGGACGTTCGAGCGCATCACCGATCTCCGAAACCGCCTTGAAGCCGCACTGCTAAGCCAAATACCCGGAGCAACTGCCAACGGATCCCTTTCCAAACGTCTCCCTGGCACGACTAATATCACAATTCCCGGCATGCAAGCCGACGCCTTGATCGCCAACACGCCGAGCGTATGCTTTAGCGGGGGTTCTGCCTGTAGCGACGGCACCGTTTCTCCCTCCCACGTTTTACTGGCCCTAGGGCTCTCCCGCGAGGACGCCCGATGCACGGTTCGATTCGGAATTGGGCGAAACAATACCCAGGGTGAAATTGATTCCGCCTGCCAGCAGGTCCTCGCAACCATCGCGACCTTAGCCCGTGACCCCGACCAGGCTCCTGAAGCCAAAGGAAACTTTCGATGACTACCAATGAGTTCCTGAAGGATGTGACTGATCTCGCCAACGACCCTGCGACAACGAAGCCTCACAGATTACTGGCCGTTTTGGCCGTGCTCACGGGGTTGAAGCAGGGGAGGCTAAGGGATAACAGAATATTCTTTGACACCACTTTCCGCCAGCTATTCTCCACACTCTTTGTTAAGTACGCGGCTTCTACCAACAGAGACAGGCCTCTTGCTCCATTTTTTCATCTACGGACCACCGGGTTCTGGAAACTTGCTCCTCTCCCAGGTATGGAAACCGAGCTCGCTCGGACGGAATCAGTTGGCGGCCCGGGCGCCCTAGCCCGGCTTGTCTCACACGCCTACCTGGACGAGGACCTCTATGAAGAGCTCACCGAAGGAAAACAGTTGGATTACGTCCTCACAACTGCGGAAGCCATTCTGCAGCGCTGGGTTGCAGGACGCAACACGGTCGGCTCGCAGCCATCAGAGATGTCCCCTGCCGCAGGCGGGAGCATTAGCCGCTTCCCCCATGAGGCAGAAAGCCTCAGAGCCATATGCAGCCTCCTTCAATCGGCAACCCTAGGAGACGGCATCCCAACACTCGAGGTTTACGACCGTGCGACCAACGATTACTACGAGTGCGACCTAATCGCAATATGCGGTTTCGGCATCTTTGTCACCGAGCTAAAACATTGGACTGGTTGCATCGAAGTAGGCGCTCGCACTTGGCGTATAAATGGTTCCCAGTATCGCCCCGACCCGCACGCCAGTAATCGCTTCAAATCCAAGATCCTCCGCGGCATCTATCGCCATGCCTTCCCCACGCTTCCCGACCTCTGGTTCGAGTCCGTAGTGGTGCTGACCAACCCGGAAGCCGCCGTCGTCAATGCCTCATCAACCAATACCGACCAGCATAATCCCACCTTCGCGGGCATTCACCGCTTCATGGATTTTCTCAGATACCGACAGGCCCAATACGCCAGTCGCACACTCAGCCCGGAACAAATCAAGGCTGTCGCCGCGAAGTTCGAAAGCCTCCGCGTTCTCGATCGCATTAAAGGCTACAATTTCCCCGGCTATGAAGTCGTTGACCGCCTCACTCAGCGTGAAGACCTCATCGAATTGATCGTCCGCTCCACCACCGGAAGACGCCGTAATCTCCAGCGATTTCGCATTTTCTCCCCGCCCCTCAAAGCCCCGCCCGCCGAGCGCGAGCGCTTCCTGCGGAAAGCTAATAACACCTTGGACGCCCTCGCCAAAGCCGGCGAGCACCCCAACCTCTTGCGCGTCTGGAGCGTCCCTCACGAATGCGGCCAAGTCATTGAGGGCTCCGAATGGTCCGAGGAAGGCACTCTCGCCGACCTGCTCGATCACTTTCCCCGGGGCATGCCTTGGGAGCAAGCCCTGCCCTTGGTGCATGGCATCCTGGCCGGCTTGGCGGTCGTGCATCAGCAAGCGGTCATTCACCGGATGCTCAAACCTGAAAATGTCCTCATCTGCGGAGCCATTCCTCGCCTGATGAATTTCGACCTCGCCTACCAGCTCGAAGAAAACCACGTCACCGTCATCCCTGATGCCTCCGTCATCAAACCCAATCCCTACACCGCTCCTGAGGTGTTCCTCAAACAGGAACCCAGCGAGGCAACCGATCTCTTTAGCGTTGGCGTAATTCTCTTCGAGCTGCTGACCGGTCATCCGCCCTTCAGCGCTTCCGCAGACCTCGCTGCCACCGGCGGGCAGTTGCCGCCACGCCAGCTTGACCTCTTGGCCCCGCCTATTCCGGATCTCGCCCGCCAAATCGTCCATGCCCTGGTCCAAACCGCACCTGAAAAACGCTTTCAGCGGGTTGAGCAGGTCCTTGAATTGCTTGCCCCCGCCAAACCGGCTGCCCCCGCTCCCCTCTTACCCAACCGGCAACTCAGCCCCGGAGAAACTCATGACCTGTTCGAGATCGAAGCCCTGCACGCCCAGGGCGGCCACGCCCAGATCTATCGCGCCATCCGCGGCTCGCAGCAAGAGCGCGTCGCCCTTAAGGTCTTCAATGCCGATGTTTCCCAGGACCGCGCTCGCGCCGAGCTGAGCGCCGCTCAAGCCATCAATTCCCCCTACGCCGTCCGCGTCGAGTCCCTCGGCCATTGGAAAAATGAGCGCTTCTTCCTCGTTCAAAACCTCATCGAGGGCCCCTCGCTGCGCAACGAAATCCGCGAAGGCAAACATCCGACCCAGGACCGCTTCATCGAGGTCGCTCAAGCTCTCCTCCAGGCTTTGGCCCAGCTCCACGGCCGCAAAGCGGACGGCCACCCGGCCCCCGTGCTGCATAATGACATCAAGCCCGATAACGTCCTGCTCCGCGCCGCCAATCACCCCGTCCTCATTGACTTCGGCGTCGCCTCCCCGCCCGGCGTTGCCACTTATGTCGGCACCGAGGGCTACGTTGCCCCCGACCTCCGCAACGGCGCTGACCTGGAGTTCTGTCCCAGTGGCGATCTCTTTGCGCTGGGAACCACCCTCTTCGAATGGTTCTACGGACTCAGGCCGTACGAAACTCCCGTGGTCGGCGCTGCCTGCCGCGACGTCGCCGGCTTGCGCTCCGAACCCGTCCCCTCTCCCATTCACGATTGGCTCGTCCATGCCGTAGCTACCACAAAGCCCCAGCGCTTCAGTGACGCTGACGAAATGCTGCGTGGCCTCACTCAGGCCTGGGTCGAAGCTCGGTACTCCCGCTCCCGCTCCGGCCCCACTACCCACCCGCCCTGAGACCCCTATCCCCGAAGTCACCTTCGGCATCGAGCCTGTCCCGGGCAACCCTTTCCTCGCCTACCTCAACTCCTTGCAGAATACGACGGGGTCCAACGAAAATTCCCTCGCCGAAACCCAGGCCCTTAACCCCTTCTTTGGTTTGATCCATGTCCCCTCGGCCGTCGCCGATTACGCCCGCAAACAGCTCACCGGCAAGGACCGCCGCCATGTCATCCTCACCGGCCACGCTGGCGACGGCAAATCCACCATCGGTCTCGAACTCTTTAAGTCCCTGAAGGCTCTGGCGATGGACAAGCCCCTCTCCCAACCCCTTCAACCCGTCGAGGAAATTCACCTTCCCAGCCAGCCTCGCATTACGCTGGTGAAGGATATGAGCGAGCTCCCCGCGCTCGACCGCCTCCGCGTCCTCACCCGCGCCTGCTCCGCCAACTCCGAGCGTTTCTTCATCATTTCCAACACCGGCACCCTCCTTGCCACCTTCAAGGAGATGCTCGAGGACCAACCCTGTCAGTGGCCCGACCTGGAGAACACCCTCCTTGATGCCCTCTCCGTCAAGCCCCCCTCGCAGTTCTCCCTCTCGTCAGGAGCCTTTGATGTGGTCAACCTCGTTCAGGTGGATAACCTGAATGCCACTCTCAACATCTTCCAGCGCATGGTGGACGAAAAACCATGGGAATCGTGTGCCACCCAGTCCTGCCGCTACGCCTGCCCTGTCTTCCGCAACGTCGCCTTGCTGCGGAACAATTGGGCCACTATCCGCGAACGGGTCGGCTTGGTCTATCGCCGCCTCTTCGAGTATGGCGACCGCCTCACTCTCCGCCAGACCACAGCCCACCTCGCTTATGCCATCACCTCTGGACTCACCTGCCAGGATGTCTCCGGCCAGTCCCTCCACCCCATCTCCCGCCCCATCACCGATTTCCTCTTCTTCAATCGTTTCTGGGGCGAAGGTGCCACCGGATTTGACGACCGCGCTCTCCAACTTAAAGCCGTTCGCGTCCTCCGCACCATCGGTGCGGGACGCCACCTCGTTCCAAGCTTGGAACGTAAACTCTGGATGCGTGGCGAGGACGAACCCCTGCCCGCCGTCCCCGATAACCTTAAGACCGTCTTCGCCAGCCTCCGCCAACTCGGTCGCAAACTTGCTGAAGCCGAAGGCCTTCACCCTTCTCAGGGCCGCGCCCAACTCCGCCGCCTGCTCTTTTTCTTCGGCAGTTTCCAACTGCCTGAAATCGCCCGCGAATATGTCGCCGCCTTCCTCAACTCTCGTATGCTGCCAGAGTACGCCGCCTGGCAAAAACAAGGCGCCCAGCTCAGCAACATTGACCGCGACCGCCTTCTCAAGAACGTCCTGCATGTCCTCCAGGAGCACTTCGCCGGCCTCCACCTCCCGGAAGAAGGCTCTTCCCTGGACGACAATCTCTACATCACCCTCACCCGCCACGGCCACGACATCCGCCAAAGCGCCCAGGTCGTCCTTGCTCGCCTCAATCGCAGCGATTTCAAACTCGCCCTCAACGAAAAGGCCTGGCCCGGCGTTTCCCGCCGATCCGATCTCCTGCTGACCGAATCCCGCTCCAGCGCCCTCCTCAAATTGGAGCTCCCGTTCCTCAACTTCGTCATCCAGCGCCATACCGGCGACATCGCCAGCTCCATCCAGGCCGGCTACCTCGACCGCCTCGAACGCTTCAAAGCCCAGCTTCTGAATGCCTATAAAGCTTCCGCCGAACAGGACGTGATGCTCGTCCGCCTTCAGACCAATCACCGCTTCGCCACCCAGAAATTCGCACTCAATAACGGCGTCCTCGAGGTCTTATGATTCCAACACCATTCCCGAACCTCACCCTCGATACGGAGGATCAAGATCGCAATCCCGCGATTGTTCTGTTCGGCCGCCGATTCTTTGCGGACCAAACTGCTTTGGAGCTGCTAGCCGAGTTCTTACTCGTCTTGCATTCCAAGAAACTCATTGGACAATCGGATCTAGGCGATGGTCCTCTCGTGCCGTCACGCGATCAACTCCTTAGCTGGCCGCCCAATACCCCACTCTGCTACCGGCCCAAAATGCGACTCAACCTGAAGCTCTTTGCCTTTCTCGGCAGTTCCAAGCTGGACACCCGCCACGCCAGCCACCGGCAGCACTACAAACAGTTGCTCCTCGATATGAAGAGCAAAATGGAAACCGCCAATGGTGTCTCCAAAGATGACGTTCTACGCGGGTTGGAAAACTTGTTCCAGGGGTTCCAAGGCGCCGGCCTCAGCCGCACCTGGTGCGCACAAACCTTCATGCCGGTGTCGCCCGGCGTCCTGGCAGGCGAAACCCTGTGGAATGAGACACAGGCCAACGCCGCGGACAACCTGTCATGGGACGATGCGCTGCAACACCTATCAACATACTTCAGCATCTCAAAGCACCGCTTCCTGGCTCGAGGCGGAGAGTTGATCTACCTGCAGATATGTAACGCTCTCCGTCAATCAGACGCCACCGTCGCTGCCTGGGTCAACCAATCCCAGTTCGGCTTTTCCGGCCCTGAAGCGGCACCATCATCCCTTCACCAACACCTTTCCGGCGCCCTGCCATCCATCACCAACCAATGTCCACGCGGCATCCAGGAACTGGCCTCATGGATTGACCAGCTTGATGCCAGCACCGCAGCCTACACGGACAACCGCAACGCGGCCGAATGCGGTTGGTGCCCGGAAGAATCGTGGCGCGAAGGCTATCTCTTCGCCGTCGAAATTGCCCGGCTCTGCCGCGCCAATATCGACCCCATCGAACGCGTCGAGCTTCTCTCCGTCGGCTGTGCCCTCCAGGTTCTCCGCAGCCTGTGCGCCCAAAGCGCCCGTTACGACCTCACCTTGGACCAGGATCGGAAAACCAACGGCGGCCCCCTCTCTTTTGCCTGGATAATCGCCAGCCCCTCCCAACGCGACCGCGCATCCTGGAAACTCTCCGAACGCAATCTCATGGCCGTCCAGAATCTGATTTATTCCGCCCTGCGCCACGACGACATCCGTCAGGTGGCCGACGACAAGGACTACGCCGAGGCCGACCGCCGATACGGCCACAAGCTCCTGCTTTCTTTGGGCAAAAAGATTGGCCTCATTGTGCCCCAGCGCGGACCCGGTGCTCACTTTACCCTCAACGACAAGATCCTCCGCTACCTCGTCCTCGCCCTCGTCCGGCCTGGCCAGAAATGCACCTTGGATTCCTTCAGGTCCGTGCTCTACGCCCACTACGGTATCGCCATCTCGGGCGGCCAGTTGAAGCAAGCCTGCCGTTGGTCTGACCTCACTCCCCTTGAGGACGCTATCAGTTCCTCCGCTGCCTGGTTCGAGGAAATGCTCCGCACCGCCGGCTTCCTCATCCACCTTTCGGACGCCTGCTCTCTGGTCCATAACCCATTCGATGGCGACGTCGTTACCGCCCAGAATACGCATTAGCCGGAGATTCCTACCATGAAATGGCTCGCCTCTTCTATCACCGACCTCATCCGACGCCACGTCGAACTGGCCGTCGAACGCGACGATGCCTCTGGTCGCTCCATCCGCGTCGTCCTCCAATCTCTGCCCGCCCCCGTGGTCCGGGCCGTCTGCTCCAGCCTGGCTGACTTCCTCGCGGTGCCGGGAACCAGAGTTGATTACCATTTCAAAATCGCCCACCAGCTCGGCAACCAGTGGGCTGCCAGCCCGGACCCCGCCATCCGCCAGGATTTTGAGTTCGTCAAATCCAAGGATTGGTGGGATGCCAAAAACCACATCACCAGCTATCGCAACATCGTCTCCCTTTCCCCCGGCCGCCTCGTCCTCATCCTCCTGGTCGGCGTGGATCAGGTAACCGACCAGGCCGGCCTTGAAGATTTCTACCTCGTGGACCGCAAGGTCATTTGGAGTCAGCATATGGACGCCAGTTTCGAATCCTGGCTGAAACCCTGGCTCTCTGATAAACACATCGCCTGCGAGGAGGAACACTTGGAGCAGATCGATCTCTTTCTCCAGACGCTCCAGGCCTGCCAGGTAATGGATCTGGTCCGCGTCAGTTCTTTCCTGGAAGGCCTCAATCTCTCCGCTGCTCAGGACGGTCGTGATGTCCTCCGCGCAATGGGCCGCAACCTTTTTTCCGTCGGCCTCCCACTCCTGCGCAATCTGCCCCAAATCACCAAGCCCAAAGCCCTCGAAGGTTACATCAATGACGCCATCACCTTCTTTGGCTACCATGACTACATTGATGAGGCCAAACGGAAGAAGGCCCTCAAGTCCGTCGCCACTTTCTCCGAACAGTTCAACCAGGGCGAAATCACCGTTGAAAAAGAGGACCTCGGTCCCTACGCCGACGCGCCGGACCTCGTAGCCGGTCTGATCAGGTTCATCGACCAGCGGGACCAGTCCTCCGCCGACCAGCTCCTCGGCGCGAATTTCGTCTTCATCCGCGATCAGATCCTCAAAGCCAAAAAGAAGAAGGAGGATCCCGATCCCGACAAAACCGAGCGCATCAAGAAACTCTCCGGCTCGCCTCTCGAAGTCGTCCTGGAGGCCGTTTGGACCACCCTCCGCGCCTTCAAGGAACAGGCGGACGACGCCAATCTCCTTGCCGAGGAAGCCATTTCAAGCATCTCCATAGCCGCTTCCTGCTTCCGCCACGACTGTGACGGTGAAGACAAGGAGACCATGCGCGACAACGCCCGTCGCCTGCTCCAGAAGTGCATCGGCGGCCTGGACGATCTGCTTCAGAGCAACCTCCGCATTTCGGGCGTTGCTCCCGCTGGCGAACAGTCCGTGGACGTCCGCTCGACCCTCTGCCCGCTCACCCCGGGTAACGACATGGAGTACCGCTCCGCCCGCGCCTCCGAACCCGGACTGCAATTTCGAGTTTCCATCACCACCCGCGACGGCCTCAAGGTCATCCGCCAGTTCCAGTGGCGATTCCCCGAAACCCACCCCTATCGCAACATCCAGGCCCTCTTCGAGTGGGCCTACAAGGAACTCCAAAACTCTCCCACGGCTTGCCTGCCCGTCTTCGCTGTCCCGTTCTTCAACGAACTGATGCTCACCCGCAGCGAGGAAGACGCTAACCGCATCCTCCTCCAGTGCCTCCGTAGCGACCAATGCGAGATGCTCGACCTGCTTCAGGCGCCAGAGCTCCCGCCCACCGACCCTCTCCTCCCCGATCTGCGGATCCTGGCCTTCGAATATGGTCGCTTCATCAAAGCCGTCCACGAAGACGGTTTCTATAAAGGCCTCGAGAGCGGTTGGAAATTGCTCGCCGCCTTTCAAAGCGCCTACAAGAAATTTGTCAGCCCCGGCCCCGCCGCCAATAGCGACACCGGCCCCCTCCTGTTCAAGGCGTTCCTCACTCTCGGCAGCGACTCCCTCACACGCACCGACCGCTGGCATTGGGACCCGTTCGAGCCCGCTGCCGCGGTCACCGCCCTCCACCCATCTCTCATCGAATTGCTCGAACATCAACGCGCTTTCCTGTGCGACGTCTTCTGCCACGCTGTTGAACAGGACCTCGCCGTCACCCGCTCTCGTTCCTTCACCGACCGCAAATGGGCCTACATCCTCGATCTCGCCAGAATTAAACTGCCCCTAACCGGCCTCCTCTGCGACGCGGAGAAACGCCTCGTCACCCAAATCCAGGACAACGGCCTGATCCACCTCCTCGGCAATCCACCGCTTTCCGAAGCCACCCTCACCACCCGCGTTTTGCTCCGTTATGAAGGCGCCGAGGGCGACGAAATCACGGATGCTGACCTCTTTCGCCAAACCCGCGATTCGGTCCTCATCGAACGCACCCTCGATGATTATCGTCAACTTCATCCCCAGGCCAAAGATGGCATCCGCATCGCCGCTTACTGCGGCGGCGACATCCAACCACTGGTTGCTGGACTTGATGCCTTCGTCCGCGGCCTGATCGTGCCAGACGCCGACTCCCCAGCTACCGCCGGTATCTATCATCTCGCAGTCACCGTCTTCTCGGAAACCTCCGACGATACCGACGTTGTCCGGTGGATCGAGGAATGGCGCGACCGCTGGAACTCGGCCGCCGCTAACCCCAAGTTCAGCCACTACGCTCAATGCGACATCTCTGTCGCTCACCGCATCATTACCCCCGATAAAAACTACGATCAGTTGGTCAAGATCCTCGCCAATTCCTTCGAGGCGGACCTTGTCTTCCTGATGAACTTCATCGGCGCCGGCAAAGACGGAAACGACTTTACCCTCATCACGCCTTACGAGGAGATGGACAACCGGCGCAAGTTCCCCATCCTCGAGAAAGTCTGCTGCGCTCTCGAAAAACCTGCCTACCGCAACCGCCGCGAACGCGTCATCAGCAATCGGCAGTTCCGTCTCTCCACCCTCCACGCCGAGGTCATGGCCCGTCTGAAATTGGATAAAGCCCCTGGCCTTCACCACGTTGTCCTTGGCATCGGCGACTTCACTGTTTGGGAAAGGGCGGTGGATGAGTTCCACCGCCGCAGTGCCTGGGTGGTATGCATTGACCCTGCGTGGACGAACGCTTGGTCGGCAAGCTCGTCCAGGGTAAATGGCAGCGCGAAATCATCGGCTTTGGCACCGGCGTCGGCGCCCACGGCGAGCATAACTACACTATCTCCACCGAGTTTTTCCACCTCGCGGACTTACGTTCCAAAATCGCCCTTCAAGTCGGCGAGTTGCTCGGTCCCTGGGAGACCGACAACAATGACATCATCGCTGAAAGTGTCCTCGCCCAGTCTCGCTGGGTTTCCGGCCTGTCCCTCGTCAAAGCCACCGGCGCCAGTGAGTACATCCGTGATTACGTTGCCTATGCCCTCATCCGCAAACTCATTCCCCAGGACAAGGATGTCGTGTGCGACCAAATCGTCTCCCTCGACGCCTTCCGCCACTGGTTCGATGACACCCCTTTGGCCAAGCGTCCGGACCTCCTCCACCTGCGCGCCCGTATCGTGGACGACCGCATTCACCTGACCGCTCACTTGATTGAATGTAAACTGGCCCTTCAAAACGAAGATCACGTAATCAAGGCCCACGAGCAGGCTCGACAACGGCCTCCGCCATCTCATCGCCTGCTTTCGCCCGCGCACCCAAGAATCCGATCGCAAACGCCAAAGACCCGACCAACGCTACTGGTGGCTCCAACTCCATCGGCTTATTGCCAGCAAGAGCCAGGTCAAACAGCCCGACCAGGCCAAGACCATCGCCGCTCTCGAAAAACTTACCGAGGGCTACTTCAGCATCTGCTGGCAAGCCACCGCCGTTACCTTCTGGTGCGATCGCAACGACGCGGTTTGCACCTTGGAGGACGGCTGGGATTTCGAGTTCGAAGGCCAGACCATGCGTATTGATAACGTCGCCACCGGTTGCCACCTCATCCGCAACCTTTGCGCCGGCACCATCTCCCCGGTTCTCCCCTCAAGCAATCAACCCCTTTGCCTCGCCGGTTGGCAGGCTGAACCCAAGCCGCCCACCCCTCCGCCCGCTCCCGAGGCGCCAGGTCCAGCCCCCGCTGCCCCAGCGCCGGCGGCCCCCGTCACGCCCCAAGCGCCTGGCCCTAAGCCTCACACATCACCAGAGAGCATCACTCAACCCTCACCTCCCATCCCTCAACGGTTGTATCTCGGCAAAGATTCCACCGGCAGTCGTCTCGTCTATTGGGAGTTTGGTCACCCCCAATTGTCCAACCGCCACCTCCTCATCTTCGGCAGCTCAGGCATGGGCAAGACCTACGCTATTCAGGCCATCCTCTGCGAGCTGGCTAAGGCCGGCCAAAACTCCCTCATCGTGGACTACACCAATGGCTTCGAGGATAATCAACTTGAGAACCGCAAGCCGCGACTTTCTCAACCCTACTCAGCATCGCGTTCAGTTCGAGCCCGTCCCCATCAATCCCTTCCGTCGCCAGGTTAACCTCATCGGCAACACCCCGCAGCCGGAGAAAATCGTCAACACTGCCCAGCGCATCAAGGACGTTTTCGGTGACGTTTACAATATGGGCGATCAACAGACAAGCGCCCTTTACTCCGTCGTCAAGGCTGGCATCGAAGCCTACGGCGACAAGATGTGCCTCGACAAGTTGCCAGAAATGCTCCAAGCCACGATCGACGAGGAATCTGCCCAGTCATCCTTTGCCGCCTCCGTCCTCAGCAAAATCCAACCCTTCGTGGACGCTACCCCCTTCGGTCAGGAAAAAGTCGGGAGCTGGGACGCCTGGTATTCGGATCACCTCTCCCGCTGCCACATCCTGCAACTGGTTGGCTCCAGTAAGGATTTCGCTCGCCTCGTCACCGAGTTCTCGCTCATTGACCTTTATTGGTATTATCGCGGTTCCGGCGGCAAAGACCGGCCCAAAGTTGTCGTCCTCGACGAAGCCCAGAACCTCAGCCACAAACTCGACAGCCCCGTCGGCGGTCTCCTCACCGAGGGTCGCAAGTTCGGCTTCGCACTCATTCTCGCTACCCAGACCCTCAGTAACCTAAAGCAGGATGAACAAGACCGCATGTTCCAGGCTGCCCACAAGCTCTTTTTCCGTCCTGCCGAGACCGAACTTCAGGAATATGCCGCCATCCTCGCCAATTCCACTGGCGAGAAATCCGAAGTCTGGGTCCAGCACCTCTCTAAATTGAAGAAGGGCGAATGCTATTCCGTCGGGCCCTCTCTCAGCCAGGCTGGGGTATTGGAGACAAAACAGTTCCGCATCTTGATCGCTCCCATCGAGTCCCGCGTGACCGTCCACACCACCTAACCCTTTCCCCATGCCGCGTCTGCCGTTCAGCTTCCACCGCACGTTTGTCCCCGAAAGGATTTACCTCACGGCCATGCTCTCGTTAGCCGCCTCTGAGAAGAGTGGCACCATCCAGGAGATCTCCACTCAGACGGGAATTCCCATGGGCAAGAGCGATGGCAAAACTCCAGCCATACTCGATTATTGCTGCGCGATGGGCTTGGTTACGCTCCCCGGCAAACGCGGAGCCATCAAATCTCCCCGCCTGACCCACTTCGGCCGCGTCGTCTTTCTCGAAGACAAGTTCCTCAAGCTTCCACTCTCCCAGTGGCTCGCTCACCTTCACCTCTGCCGCCCCGATGCCGGCGCCGAGGCTTGGTTTCTCACTTTTGTCAAAGGTTGCCCCATTCTCGGCGATTCCCTCGACCCGGCCCAGGTCGAACAATTCCTCCAGGACCAGTCCGGCGGCCAGCTTCAGACCTCCCTTGTCGGCCCGCTCTTTCGCACCTATACCGACACTGCCGCCCTCCTCGATACCCGCCTGCTGTCCACCGCCGAAAACGCACCCTACCGCCGCAACCCTGCCCCCATTTCCAACGAGTTCCTCACAGGCTACGCCGCTTGGCTGCTCGCTCTCCTCGAAATCCATTTCCCCGACCAGCGCGAGGTCGCCGCCAACGACCTTCAATCGGCCTCCAACTGGCAGGATGTCGGCGGCTGGTCCTCCGCTCAATGCGACCACCTGCTGGCGCTTATCCAGGAACGCGGCTTCGTTGATGTTAACCGCCAGCTTCGCCCCTGGGTCATCACCCGCCTCTGCCCTTCCGCCGAGGTCTGGCCCACCATCTATCAGGATCTCGTTTAGAACGTCATACCTATGAAACTCGCCGATCTCGTTGCCTTCCGCCGGGAGCAGCTGTTTGAAGGCGCTGTTCAAATCAGTTGGTTTTACACCGACCAACCCCGCACCAAACAGGCCGCCTCTAGCTTCGTCTTCCACGGCCCGTCCTACCATGGCGTTGCTCAACAGGACCTCGGGGCCGCCCGCGACCACCGCCTCACCGATACCGCCACCTTCACCCGCGACGTCGTCCGCTCCTTCGCTAAAGACGCCGCCGCTGACAACCCCTTCACCCTCGCCATTGCCGGTTACGGCACTGGCAAATCCCATCTTGGCCTCACTCTGGCCACTCTCTTTGGCGATCCAAGCGGCCCCGAATCCAAACGGATTCTCGACAATATCCGCACCGTTGATAAGCCTCTGGCCGAGGAAATCCGCCACGACCTCCAGCACCACGCCAAGCCGTTCCTCGTCCTCGCCATCAACGGCATGGAGAACTTCGACCTTGCCTCCAGGATTACCGAGCTGCTTCTCCTGCGCTTGCGCGCCCTTAACCTTGATACCACTCCCATCGAGGAGTTGCGGCCCCGCTTCAAAGCCGCCGAGAAGTTCGTCCAGCGGAGCTTCGACTTGTACCGGAAGGATTTTTCCGCCCACTTCGGTGCGGACCTTTCCAAGAAGGAACTCGTCGCCCGCCTCGGCCAGGGCGACGAACACGCCTTCAAGGTCGTCAACCAGGTCTTTGAAGAGGCCAACGGCGTAGCCATCAGCGCCGTCGGCCGCGAGTCCCTTCAGGATCTCCTCGCCGTTGTCGCCACCGCGTATTGTGGCAAGGATGGCCCCTTCCAAGGCCTCCTGATCATTTTCGACGAGTTCGGTCGCTACCTCGAGTTCGCCGTCGAACGACCTCACATCGCCGGCAGCGCCGGCCTCCAGCAGCTTTTCGAGGGCGTCCAGGCCAACCCCCATTGCCTCCACCTCCTCTGCTTCATCCAGCACGAGCTTAAAGCTTACATCGCTCGCGTCGCCCAGGATCATCGCGACGAAATCAATCGCTACATCGGCCGCTTCGACACCGCCCGCAAGGTTTACCTCTCCACCAACCTCGAAACCATCTTCGCTAGCCTGATCGAGAAGCGCAACCCTCCCGCTATTCAGACGGCCGCCGACGCCACCAAAACCGACGACCCCCACTTCGCCCTCATGCGGAAATGGCTCCCAGGCTGGGAAGACCATGCGCTGTGGTGCGACCCGGCCCGGTTTGCCAAGATCGTCAAGGAAGGGTGCTGGCCGCTCCACCCAGCCGCTACCTGGTTCCTCTATCGCCTGGCCTCCGTAGGGAAATCCCTCCAGCAACGCTCCGCCGTCTCCCTTCTCGAAGACGCTATCTCCCTTCACCGTACGGCCGCAGTCCCCGACGGCCAACCCTGGTCCCTGTCCGCGGCGACCGTCTGCACCGACGCCGTCGTCAAAGAGCTCATCGGCGCCGAAAGCTACGGCCAACAAGCCGCCATCGCCCACGCCTTCATGGCCGTACGCGATCGTTACGAGCACAATCTCACGCCCCAGGAGGACCACCTCCTCCGCGCCATTCTCATCTCCAGTAAGATCGGCCTCCGTGTGGGCGCCCAGAGCGAGGCCAACCAGGCCCTCACCATGCTCGCGGGAACCTCCTCCCACGACACCAACCGCGCCCTCCAAAAACTTACCGCCGACTACGGAGTCATCGGCTGGAACGCCCGCGCCAACAGATACGAGATTATCGGGGACGCTGTCCCCCGCGCTGCCTTCGATAAATGGCTCCGCGAGAAGATCGGTTCCATCACCCCCGAACAACTCGGGGAACTCTTTGCCAGCTACGGCCAAAGCTGGTCATCCCATCTGGGTGAGATCAAACCCGCCTTCGCCGAGGAACTCCGCATTCAAACCAAGGAGTGGCGCTTTGAAGCTGCTTGCTCCTGCCCCCAGCTCCTCCCGCAGCACCTGCGTGAAGCCTACACCGACTGGTCGCAAGCCTTCGATGTTGAAACCGCCCGTGGCCGCGTCATCTTCTGCTACGTCGGCCCCGACGACGACATCCAGGACACCCAGGTAACCGTCCGCACTACCCTCGCCGAACTGGCCGCCGACAAAGGCCGCAACTGGAAGACCCTCCCTATCTTCGCCGTCCTCCTGCACGACAAATCCGGCGACCTCGCAAGCGCTATCGCCGAGTGGGTCGTTCTCAAGAACACCGCCGGCACCCCCGAGGTCGCCCAGTTCACCAACTTCATCGCCGAGCGCGAGAGCCAGCTCCTCGACGAACTCACCAACGAAATCGCCGACCGCATCAAGGAGCGTTCCTACGTTTGCCATTCCAACGTCGCCATCCAGCCCGCTCGCCTCGACGCCTTTGGTGCCAGTCTCTTCCAGGCTCTCTATCCCCACGCCCTTTGCTTCCCCTTCGATGGCTATCAGACGACCCAGGGCAACGCCGCCCGCGACTGCCGCGAACTCACTATCGCCCTTTTCCAGGGAGACCTCACCCACGATTGGATACAGGCCCGGCCAGCCCAGATGCAGAACCGCGCCCGAGCTCTCCTTCTCGCCAGCGGCTGGGATGTAATCGGCCCGGACGGCCATGTCCAACTCCTCCCCAAGCACAGGGAGGCCGCCTCTATCTTCCGCGCCTTGCAGGAGTCCCTCGACAAAAACCACGGACTCGCCCTGGGCCAGGAGATTCGTAACCTCTGCCTGCCCCCCTTCGGCTGCAACCTCGCCTCCGCCGGCCTCCTCCTTGGCCTGTTCATCAGCGCTCGCCGCGATAAACTCGCCTTCACGCTCAGCGGCAAAGCTACCAATCCCTCCGCTTGGATATCTCAGGCTTTCGGTAACCGAAGCCTTCTGCAGCTCGATGTCCTCGACGAAACCCATCTCCGCCTCGTCAAAAAGATTGAATCCGACGCGTGGGAAAGACTGCTCGCTGAGTGGGAAGCCGCCCAGACACACGTTGATAAAGTTGACTGGGGCAAAAAGGCTGCCACCCTCCGCAACTCCGTCCAGATTCCCGGGTTCCTTTTCGACCGCCATCAACTCCTGGAGCTTCAAACCTCGCAGGCCAAGGCGTCCCTCGAACGCTGGGAGCAGAAATGCTCAAAGCTCCATTCCGACTACGATGACGCCTATGAGCACAAAAATGCGGGGAACCTCAGTCGCTGGGGCGAAGCCTTTCACAAACTTCACTCCGAGATGCTACAGAGTCCCAAAGCCTGGACTCCCGAACAGTTTAAGCTGGTCGAACCGATGATCGAACAGTGCCGCCAGGCCGTTATCCAGTTCTTCCCCCGCTGGCTCGAAAAACAGGACGAAATTGACTTCGCCAAAATTGGCGACTCCAGACACCGCATGGGCCTCGTCAAAGGGAACCTTGCCACCCTGAATCTCCCGCAACAGGGCCTCGCCCTCGAACAACGCGTTGATGTCGTGGTGAAAGGTGTTGAAACCCGAATCAAATGGGGTAACTGCGCCAACGAGGCTCGAACCTTTCTCAACGCCAATCGCCCCGGCGCGAGCCTCAACGTTTCCCAGTTGAACCAATTGGTAGCTTGCACCAAGACCCACATTGAGTCTCTCACCGAGTAACTACTCAGGTCCGAGCGGGGCCGGGTGAACAGCGGCGGAGAGAGAGAGAGGCCGCAAAATACTTTGATTTTGTACGGGACTCCCCCAAATCCACCTGGTAATCTGGGCGCGTGCTCGAAGCCGAAATCATTCAAGGCCGCAAAATCAGTAACGTCCAGATCGGAGAGATTAGGGCCTTGATTGAGGCCCATCCGCTTTGGAGCCGCTGGCGCTTGTCGCAGGTGTTGGCTCAGCGATGGCAATGGTATTCGGCCTCCGGCCAGCTCAAAGACATGGCGGCTCGGACGCTGTTACTCAAGCTGCAGCGGCGCCAACTCATTGCACTGCCGGAACGCCGGCGAATGCCGGTTGGACGAGGTCCGCTGCTGAGTTTCGAGCTTTTTGACTCAGTGGTTCCTGAGCCGATCCGGGCGGACTTGTCTTCGCTGCTGCCCCTGGAGGTGCAAGTGGTCCGCCCCAGGCATCCGGACTATCCTCGGTTTCAGCGGTATTTGGCCCGGCACCATTACCTGAGCTATGGCGGCCCAGTTGGGGAGAACCTGGGCTATTTGATTAGGAGTTGCGCGGGAGCGGATCTGGCGTGCCTGCTCTTTGGAGCGGCGGCCTGGCAGTGCGCGCCTCGCGATCGGTGGATCGGTTGGTCGGCCCAGCAACGGGCTGCCGGCTTGCCGTTGATCGCCAACAATAGCCGGTTCCTGATTTTGCCTTGGGTTGGAGTCCAGCGTCTGGCCAGCCACATTCTTGGTCGAATCGCCCAGCGGATCGATGCCGACTGGCAAGCGCGCTACCATCATCGTCTTTACCTGCTGGAGACCTTTGTGCAACCGGACCGCTTCCGGGGCACCGCTTACCAGGCGGCCAACTGGATTCGGGTGGGCCAAACCCGCGGACGAACCCGCCAGAATGAGCGGCACCGGGACAATCAGGTCCATGCGCCTTGCAAGGACATTTACCTTTATCCTTTAACTGCAGATGTGCCTGGCCAACTCTGTGATTAAAGACCGCAACGGGCTCATGGCGTTGGGCCGGGCCGACTTGGCTGGATTGGTTGACTACACTTTGGAGTTACAAGCCGAGAATGCCCGCCTGCGGGACGCGGCCTCCCAGAATAGCGGTAACAGTTCGCGCCCTCCTTCCACGGACGGCCCCGAAAAGCCCAAACCCAAGAGCCTGCGAAAAAAGTCCGGGCGCCCCTCCGGCGGTCAACCCGGCCATCCCGGTCGCACCCTCCAACCCAGCCAAAAGCCCAAGCACATCCAGATTCATCCGCTGCTGGAGTGTGGGTGCGGCGAGGATCTTTCCCAGGAACCGGCGGTGGATTTTGAGCCTCGCCAAGTCTTCGACTTGCCCACGCTGACCTTGGAATGCACCGAGCATCGAGTCTGAAATCAAAGAGTGCCCCATCTGCGGGCGAACCTGCCGGGCTGATTTTCCGCTCGACATTAAAGCCCCGGTCCAATACGGGAAGAACTTTCGCGCCTTGCTGACCTACCTCTACGACGCCCAAGAGGGGGCCAGCCGCCGCATCCGCGAAATGGGCCAGGAGATGTTCGGCTTTGCCGTCAGTGAAGGCACCCTGCAAAGCGCTCGCCAAGAACAATACCAGGGGCTGCAACCTTTTGAAGAGCGCCTGGTGGAAATCCTGCCCCAAGAACCCATTCTCCACGGCGACGAAACCAGCGTGCCCATCAACAAGGTCACCCATTGGCTGCACGTCATTTGCACGCCCCTGCTGACGTTTTTGAGCGTCCAACTCACCCGAGGCAAAGAGGCGATGCAAGCCATGGGCGTCATCCCCCGATTCAAGGGTTGGTTGATGCATGACTTCCACGCCAGCTACTTAACCTTTGAGAACTGCCTTCACACCTTCTGCAAAAGCCACCTGATGCGCGAATTGGTGTTCCTCTTTGAGCAACACCACCAACAATGGGCCAAAGACCTTTACGACCTCTTCCTGGAGATGTTGAAGTGCGTCAAGGATCGAAAGGCTCGGGATGCACCCTTGACGCCAGCCGAGGTGGACCGGTGGTATCAGCAATACAGGAAGGTAATACGCGCTGGCCGCCAAGCCAATCCGCTCACCCCGGAGCAAATGAAGAAAAAGCGCCCCAAGCAATCCAAAGAACAGAACTTATTGGATCGGCTCCAGGGCTGCGATGAATGCATTCTGGCATTCCTGTCGAACTTCACATTGCCCTTTACCAACAACGAAGCCGAACGCGACTTCCGCATGATCAAGGTCCGGGTGGAGATATCTGGCTGCTTTCGCACTCTGGAAGGCGCCCGTTGTCACGCACGCATCCGTAGTTACATCGCGACCCTGCGCAAGCACGGCCTGCCGGTGCTCGAACACCTCCGCAACACCCTCGACGGTCATCCCTTTCTGCCGGTGGGATCCAAAACGCCCTGAGTAGTTACCTTTCTTTCGAGCTCCCGCCGGCATCAGTCAGACAGGACAATGCGTCTCCATGACGAGATGCCTTGTATCTCGTGCCTTCAGGAAAGGTGTGGGAAAGGCGCTGTAATCAGGCAAACAGCTTGAAGGCGCTTGCAACCAGCTCGTCCGCAGACGCCTGCAAGGACTTTTGCGAATACAACCGGCTATTTCGCATCTACTGCGTACCGGCAAGCAGGTGCGCGAACACGCTTTCAAGTCGGCTGGGGTCTGAGTCTTTCTATCCCGCCAGGTATCCCAATACGCGCACCTCGTTGGGAGTGCTGCCGCGCCCGAGGCACCCGAGGTGGAACATCGTCAGCCGCTTACAGTGAATGCGTTCCCTGATCGGTCTGGGTCTTGGTTTTTCAGGCAACACGACCGGTCCACCGGTCAGCTTCTCAAGCTGTTTTATGCATCCAGCCTTGGGATTCGCTTCAATGGCCTTCCGGTATCCGGGCTGACCCGGCCGGCGATGGACCTCTTGTATCGGTTCTTCATTTTGGTGTTGGGCCGGTTGTTGCCTGAGGAGCGGAGCTTGCGCCTGAACCCGGCTTGCCTCGGCGCTAGAGCCGCCGTGCGTTGCGAGTATCGGGATTGGTGAGTTGGGATCTCTTCCCGGTTCCCCTTACCAGTACAGCTCCGTGGTAAGCCACCCGCTTCACGGTGGTCTCAATGATCCGGTAGGTATGTTGCTCGAAGCACCACGAATGGCTTCGCCAGATTCCATCGTTTGACAGCGCGTATCCCGTGCAGACGTGCAGATGGGGGTAGGCTTCCTGCAGCAGAATGGAATTATCGTGACAGCGGATAGCCTCTCCGCGCCGCATGACAATGTCCTTCTGAAGGGGCACCCATGTCTTGCCGTGGCGTAGAATCAGTTGGATGTCCTCTTCAAAAGCGGCGCAAACGACAGAACCGCCGATGGCCTTTAACCGCCGACCAAGGAGCTCCCATTCCGGCGTTCTCTCGCTGTGGTAGCGCAAGTGGCCTTCGTTCAGGCTGTAGGCCTCACGGTCATGAGCGACATGCCAGCGCACTCGCGAAGGCGAGTTTCCGAGAGGGTGGGTTGCGCCGGCCTCAATTTCGGCCTGCGCGATGTCGTGACGCGCGGCCAATCTGGAGACCGTCACCTTCAGCCGATTCCTGCTCAGACGCCGCAGTTCTCGATAGACTGTCCACGCACAGCGGCCTTCGCGGTCGGCCCAAGCCCCGGTGACGATCATCGCATTGGCCCTTTCCGAAAAGTCCCTGAAGATTCTCCGGGCTGCTTGGACAAGGCCTGTTTCGGTGCCGTGAGCCTGATACCTTCGGTTGGCCGACGAGACAGCCGCTTGCACATTCGGGTACCGCTGGATTTCGTCGTCCAACTCGGTCCCTGACACGACCGCTTTGTATGCATCCAGGAACGTGAACTCCGCGCAGAGCTGTTCGCGCCGCGTTTTCGCGTAACGCCTCCAGTCCTTGTGCCAATCATGCGCGGTCTGATAGCTGCCGCACAAACTGCCCGGGTGAACAAGAACCAGGAGCGGCTTTGGGTACGGCTTTTCACTCTTCCTCTGGTTCGGGTAAGGGGATATTGGCCGGTATGCTGCGGTTCGCTTCCGGGTTGCCGGGCGTCCAGCCCTTCTCAACGGCCAGCGCCCATATTTCGCCACTCTGCCGGCCGGCCAGCTTAATTCCTGCATTGACCAGAAACCTCAAACAGCTCTCCAGATCGGTCCTGTCGAGTTCCAGTGGATGTAACTTCACTGTCTTGCGATGGTCCTCCCAGAGTTCGGCCAGGCCGCCGTCGGCGAGGTATTTCTGTTTTTCATGTTCCCAGAGCCGTTCCTTCAACACTCTTTCGATGTGATCCTCATAAAATGCCAGCGGCGGAGTGATATTCCCGGAAAACCGCTGGTTTGAAATTCCCTTCTTCTTCCCTGGTCTTTTCTTCCGGCTATTCTCCTGAGAGCTCTTCTTGCTTCTTCGCCTTGGTTCTTCTTCGGGCCGATTGTTTTGTTTTGATCCGCTCGGCGGCTGTGTTGCTGTTGGGGCGCGATGAGCCCAAAGTCCAAGCGACGTAAGTGCCAGTGTTGCAACGCGTTTTTCTTCCCGGATTACCGGAACCGGAAGCATCAACGCTACTGCGAAAAACCGGATTGCCGCCGGGCCAGCAAGCTCGCCAGCCAGCGGCGCTGGTATCGCCAACCCAAAAATCTTTCGCACTTTCGGCAGGGCGAAGGCACCGACCGGGTGCGGGCTTGGCGCAAGGCTCATCCAGGGTATTGGAAGCGGAAAACCCCTGCGTCTGAAGGCACTCAACCAATTGAGGCAGAAGCGGTTAACCCCGAGCAGACATCTCGTAACGTACCGAGACCTCTGCCCCGTACGTTACAAGATTTCTGCCTGGCACAGGAGCCCGCGTTTATCGGACTGCTCTCGATGTTTGCGGGCAGTACGTTACAAGATGACATCCAGCCTTTGATCCGCCGCCTGATAGAACAGGGTTGCATCATTCTGGGGCGGGTGCTTCCAGAGCAACGCAACGAAAAACCATGTTCTGATTATGATCATCAAACGTCTCCTCCGACCCAATCGGCTCCGTGAGGTCCCCAGCAGTTTTAGCTGGGTGGACCACCGGTTGATTCGTCACCACCATCTGAAAACCTGCGACCACCGGGCCTGGGCTCTCTACCTGTTCCTGGTCACTGTCGGCGACGCCCAAGGCCTGAGTTACTACTCCGAGGCGGCCCTGGGGCGGCAGCTCAAGCTGGATCCGTTGGAACTGGCCTCAGCGCGTCAGCAATTGGAGCGGGCCGGGCTCATCGCCTATCAAAAACCTCTCTACCAGGTGCTGGCCCTGCCGGAGGTCTCCTCCGAGCCGGTGGCCCCGGACGCACCTCGCAGCGAGCAAGCTCAGTGCGTGGGCGACATCCTGCGCCGGGCCTTGGCGGGAGGTCGGCCATGATCGATTACCCCACCTTCTGCCAGCTTCGAGTGCTCTTGGATGAAAAGCATCTCACTGCCGCCCAGGTTGCGGTGGAACTTCAACTGGACCCCAAAACCGTCGCCAAGTGGGCGGAGCAGACCAGCTATCACCAACGCCGAGGCGGCAAACGCCCCAGTAAGCTCGACGCGTTCAAGGGCCGGATTGTTGGCCTGCTGGAACGTCATCCTTACAGCGCTCAGCAAATCCTCCAGGAACTCAAACCCCAGGGCTACGCTGGCGGTTACAGCATCCTCAAGGAGTTTGTCCGCCTGGTGCGCCCGATGCGCAAACCCGCCTTCCTGACGCTGGAGTTTGCCCCGGGGGAATGCGCGCAGGTTGATTGGGGCAGCTTCGGCTCCGTCACCGTCGGCTCTACCAGACGGCGCTTGAGCTTCTTCGTGATGGTCCTGTGCTTCAGCCGCCTCATCTATGTGGAGTTTACCCTCTCCGAAGGCATGGAACAGTTCCTCTCCTGCCACCGCCATGCCTTCGAGTTCTTCGGGGGCATCCCCGCTAAAGTCATGATCGATAATCTCAAGGTCGGGGTGCTCGAACATCCGCTGGGCGCTGCGGCCCGTTTCAACCCGCGCTACCTGGACTTCGCCGCCCACCATGGCTTCGTCCCCGTCGCCTGCCAGGTCAAAAAGGCGAACGAAAAAGGGCGCGTGGAAAATGGCGTGGGCTACGTCAAAAAGAACTTCCTGAGCGGTTTGCAGATCCCCTCCTTCGAGGCCGTCAATCCCGCCGCCCGGCAGTGGCAGGATACCGTGGCCAACGTGCGTATCCACGGCGAGACCCACGTCAAACCCCTGGAACGGTTTGCTCAGGAAAAGCCCCTGCTCAAAGCCCTGCCGCTCCGTCCTTATGACTGCGGAGTCGTCCGGCCCACCAGCGCCAACAGTTGTTGCCGCGTCGTTTTTGAGACCAATCGCTACACCGTGCCTCACCTCTATGCCTCCCAGCAACTGAGCCTCAAAATCTATCCTGACCAAGTGCTCTGCTATCACCACGAAAAGCTGATCGCTACCCACCTGCGCGGCTACGACCGCCGCCAGGACATCCGCAACCCCGACCATATCCAGGAACTCCTGACGCAGCGTCACCGCGCCCGCGACCAAACCTGCCTGCAAGCGTTCCTGAGCCTGGGACCGCAGGCCGAACTCTACGGCCGTAAACTCCGGGAAAAACGCTTCAACGCTCCCCATCACATCCAAAAGATCGTCGCGTTGAGCCAACTCTACGGCCCCGATAAAGTGGCCCGCGCCCTCCAGGACGCCCTGACCTTCGATGCGTACGGCTGCGAATACATCGCCAACCTGTTGGAACAACGCGAGCGCCACGCCGTGGCGCCCTCGCCCTTGCACCTGACCCGCCGGCAGGACCTCTTGGAACTGGACCTGCCCCCGGCCGACTTGAGTCCCTATGACCCCAACCCGCCCTCTCCCCAACCATGAACCCCTCCCTCCTGGCTCAGCAACTCGACTACCTCAAACTGCCTTTCCTGAAGGCGCAATACGACGACCTGGCCCAGCAGGCTGCCCGGCAGCCCTGGACTCACGCCGAATACCTGGCCCGGCTCATCGACGGCCAATACCAGCAGCGCCGGGAGCGCGCCGTGGCCCTGCACGTGAAGGCCGCGCGCTTTCCGGTCATCAAGACCCTCGAACAGTTCCAGTGGGATTGGCTTAAGAAAATCAATCGGCTCCAGGTGCAGAACCTCTTTCGCCTGCAGTTCCTGGAACAGAACGCCAACGCCATCTTCCTGGGCAACGTTGGCTTGGGCAAGACCCACTTGGCCACCGCCCTCGGCTACGCGGCCTGTCTGGAGGGCCACTCGGTTCTCTTTGCCAACGCCATCAATGTCATCAACCAACTCAGCGCCGCCCAGAAAAGCAGCCGCCTCAAAAGTGAACTCCGCAAATACCTCCGTCCCCGGCTGTTGATCTTGGATGAGATCGGCTACCTGCCCATCGACCAGCATGGCGCCGACCTGCTCTTCCAGGTTATCAGCCAGCGCTACGAGCGCGGTTCCATCGTGGTGACTACCAACAAACCCTTCAAACAGTGGGCCAGCATCTTCAACAATGACGCCACGCTGGCCTCCGCCGTCCTGGATCGGCTCCTCCATCACGCCGAGACGGTCGTCGTCGAAGGCACCAGCTTTCGCATGAAAGACCAAATCCAAACGTGATCCGGTTCTCCACTATCAGTTCCGTCGCAAAACCGGCAGCAGAAGCTGCCGGTTGTTTGCTTTTCGACCCTCCGCCCGCTCAGATTTTGGAACCGGCGCTTTTCATCCGCGTTCCCGCCGCCGCTGACATAAAAGCGCACTATAGCCCAACGCCGACTCTTCCGACGCTGTTTGGTGGCCTCTTTAAGCAGTATCTTGCGAGACTCAGCAAGGGCCGCCTCATCGAACCAGAGCAGTCGGTGGCCATGGACCGTGAAGGGCAGCCGGCGGAGGTCTGGCGCCAGGTTTCCCAGGCGCGAGTTTTCATATTCCGGTGTGCCACCGTTCTCTGCAGGCTGATTTGGGTTCTTGTCGGTGGGATCAAGGCAAAGTTGTGCCGAAAGCGTGGCCCAGTGCGCCCATGGTTGAAGTCTCGCCACTCCTTTCACTCTTTCCCATTTCGCTTGTTTCAGGGTCCATTCGGCTGCGCGCCGGCTGTTCCAGTAACGATCGCGTTCGCGGACGCCATGCACATGAAGGGCGTGTTGGGACGCGGTTACGGCAACAAAAGTCCTCCACTCGCCCTCCTCCTGTTTCGCGATAATCTCTCGGATTTCGGCCAATAGCTGTTGGTATTCCAGTTCGGAGAGAAATTCGCGCCGTCGGCCATGTCTGGGCCATGCCGCCCATTCCGGGCGAGCCGCCAGCACCTCCCAGCGGCCGGTTTCCGAACCAGGCATGAACCAATCTGCAGTCGCCTTCAGGACCTGACCGTCAGGGCTCCAGGTTTCTCTAATCACCAGGCCAAGAATTCCTGGCACGCGCCGGAGGCAGGTGACGCCGTAACCAGTGTCCTTGGCGATAACCAGCCAGTCGGGGCGCGCGGCAGCAATTCGGGTCGCGGTTTGTGTGTCCGCTGGGTTGGCGCGAATCTCAAGCCGCAACCGCACCTCGTTCAATATCTGCCGGTATGCCGCCTTCTCCGCACTGGTGAGCCCCCGCGAGAATTTGTTCCTTTGCTTCCACCAGGGGATGATGGCGGTCAGCCACTGCCGGGCTTGCCCTTGGTCCATTCCGCATTGGTCTGCCGCGTGCCGAACCAGCAAATCCACGAATGGCTTCTCTTTTTCTCTCTCCTCGCGTTTGAGCCGGAGGGTAGCTTGGAGCAGCGGGAAGCTGGAGAGGTAATCGTGGCGGTTGGCCCGGTCACCCAGATAAAACTCGATGTCTTCCTCGGTGGCGTTGTCGAAATTCAGAATGAAATCGTCCCTCTTGTAGAGGTTGAAGGTTGCGCGGCGCTCGGTGCCCTCCCGTTGGAACTGAAATTGAAAGTCGTGCCCGCCAGACGCAACGTCAGCCAGCGTGTAAACGACATCGCGCTTCGGCCAATCAACGAATTTGGGGTGGGTGCGGCTGTATCCGTACTTCTGGTCCTCGTGCTGGTAGCGCATGTAGGAGGTTCCGCCGAAGACGATGCGTTTTCCAACCTCAAGCCGGTCGTTGAGTTCGCGTCTCCATTCGGCGTAGGGTGGCCGTCCGCTTCCCAGCAGGTTCTCCGCATCGCGGATGAGGCGAATGACCGCCGGATGCGGGTTCGGGTCAAGCAGGTTAACGCGTTCGACCGGCAATGGATGAAAGACCCGGGTGCGGTCCACGATCCCCTGGAGCAGCAGTGCCGCCTGGAGGTAGAGCTTGCGGAGTCCCTGGGCCTCGTTGAGGGCTTTTTGGTACTTCAGACTGCCCGGTTGGAGAGGTTCCTGGCCCCATTTGTCATAGAATAGCGACTCGAATTCGGCTTTGGTGGGGTAAAGGTGCCCTGGCAGCTCCAGGTTGTTCCAGACGCGCCAAAGTTTCTGGCCATTGCGGACGAGGATGTACGTGCCTCCGTTGGCCTGGTTGAACATGATTCTCTCCCAGAAGGTCGCGTCAGCATAAAACTTCTCCCCCCGGCGAAGCCGCATCGCAACGATGCCCTTGGCTTCTGGCAGCACCTGCCCCAAATGGGCTGGCTGACAAAGCCACTGGTCGAAATCGCTTATGGTTTTGAAGTCGATGCCGCCCTCCTCGGCTTGCAAAGCGCATTCCTCGTCCATGAACAAGACGGTCTGGCGAATCGTGATGGGCTCTCCGGCTGGCGCCGGTTCTCCCTCCTGGATGCACGTGAACTGTTCGTCGCGGCCCAGGTAAAGATTGATGCTTTCGATGGCGTAGTTGAGCCTGGCGAGTTGGTCTCCCCATTTCGCCGCGGCCAGCTCAAGAATCTTCTCCTGCTCGACCAGAATGCCTTTCAGCTCCGTTTTGAGCACCTCGACTCTCTGCTTGGCGTGGAGCGCAGCTCGCTTGGCCTGAACGATTTCGTTGCGTTTCCGAGTCGTGATTAGGGCTTGCCCCCCTGGGTCGCCTTCGGTTTGTTCCACCAGAAAGCCTGCCGTTTTGTTGATGTCCTCTCCCGCCGCGGCCTGGGCCAGCAATTGCTCCAGCTCAGCCAGCCGTTCCGCGCGTCCGGCGGGAGCCGGTTCAAAGTGGACGGCAAATTCTCCCTCCTCGTAGTAGAATTGCGCCGCTCCTCGCATCGCTTTGATTTCACCCGTCTCCTCAGTCCACGCGAGGATCAGATCGCCGGGTTTGAGCTTATCCACGGCCTTGACGGCTCGGTAGTAACCCCCGCTCCTGGGCGGCTTGCGTGATGAGGCGTTCACTTTCCTTCTGTAGCCTTCCCACTCCGCGGGCAAGTTACAAGGGGCCCGCGCGCTCTGAATGGGTCAGTGATGATCAAACTGCTGCCGGGACGGGTTCTGGCGCCGACGTGTTCTGCGGCGCGGATCCCGCTTCATGGAC
Organism: uncultured bacterium; assembly: GCA_963749495.1. Classification (GTDB taxonomy): domain Bacteria; phylum Verrucomicrobiota; class Verrucomicrobiia; order Limisphaerales; family UBA8199; genus CAVQND01. Next base: position 749,479 of record CAVVMW010000023.1, on the reverse strand, counting down.
CAGAACCCCCTTTTCCGCGTCGTAATCCGCCAGAATGTCCCCCGTGCCGCTGATTCCTTCTCTTAGCAGCGCGTCGCTGATGGGATCGGTCACCAACAATTCGAGGATCCTTTTCAACTGGCGCGCGCCGTATTCCTCCGAGAATCCCTCCCTGAGAACCTTCTCTTTAAGAGATTGCGAGAGGGTCAACGTCGCGTACTTCGTGCGCTGCCGGATCTTCTCCACTTCCAGGTCGATGATCTGCCGGCAATCGTCCCTGGTGAGGGGTTCAAAAATGACAAGATCATCGATCCGATTCAGGAATTCCGGCCGGAACTCCTTCTTTACGGCGTCCACCACCGCCCCATTAGTCGAGGCAAGGTTGGGGTTGAAGCCGAGGCTTTTCTTGCGGAAGTGCTCGTATCCGACGTTTGAGGTCATCAGGATCAAGGTGTTTCGAAAACTGGCTGTGCGCCCCTGCCCGTCGGTCAGGCGCCCCTCCTCAAGAATCTGGAGCAGGATGTTCCAAACCTGCGGGTGGGCCTTCTCGATTTCATCGAACAGCACGACGGCATAAGGCTGCCGGCGGACCTGCTCCACCAGGGTGTTTTGGTCTTCGTAACCAAGGTAGCCCGGAGGCGATCCGATCAATCGCGCCACGCTGTGCCGCTCCATGTACTCACTCATGTCCAGGGCGATGAGCTGGTCCTCGGAACCGCTCATGTGGGCAGCCACTCGCTTCGCCAATAGAGTTTTGCCAACCCCGGTGGGGCCCAAGAGGAGGAGGACACCCATCGGCCGCTTGGGATCGTTGAGACGGGTGCGGCCACGCCGGAGGAATCGGGCGACGGTCGCGATGCCGCGCTTTTGGCCAATGACCTCACGGCCCAGTATTTCGTGCAGGCACAGGGCGGATTGCTTGTCCTCGGCGGTCAGTCGTGCCACGGGGATGTTGCTCATGACGCTAACCGCGCTGCGAATGTGGTCCTCCGTGACGATCCGCGTGTCCGGTTGCTTGCGAAGGATTGCCTGCCTCTGATCCTTGAGTTGTTGCAAGCGGGAGAGAATAGCCTGCCTCTCGTTGAATTGCTTTTGCGCGGCCGCCCGGACCCTCTCCGCAGTCAGCCGGGCTATCGCTAGGTCCAGGTCCTTGAGGGCTGCTGGAGCTTCCGGCGGATTCATCTTGGCGGCCGACCCGGCCTCGTCCAGCACATCCAGGGCTTTGTCGGGCAGCTGGCGATCATGGATGTATCGCTTCGAGTATTGCAGGGCCGCAAGCGCGGCTTGCGGCGCGTAGCGGACATGATGATGCTCCTCGTACACCGGCAGGCTGCCGTGCAGGATGGCCAGCACGTCCTCGTCGGGCGGCTCCTCGACGCGCACCGGCTGGAAGCGCCTTTCGAGCGCGGAGTCTTTGGCGATGGTCTTGTTGTATTCATCCAGCGTGGTTGCGCCGATGACGCGGGCTTCGCCGCGGCTCAAGGCGGCCTTCATCATGTTGGAGATGTCCATGCCGCCGATCGAACTGCCCGCCCCGACGATGAGATGGATTTCGTCGATGAAGAGGATGATGTTCGGGTTGTTGCGGACATGATCGAGGATGGCCTTGATCCTCCCCTCGAGCTGCCCGCGAAAAACGGTGTTGCTGACCATCGAAGCCACGTTGCAAATGAAAATCTCACGGTTGTGCAGCAAAGGCGGGCAGGTCTTCTTTACGATGCTTTGAGCTATGCCTTCGACGATGGCGGTCTTGCCCACGCCGGCTTCTCCCAGCAGGACCGGATTGTTCTTGCGGCGCCGCCCCAGAATCTGCAGCGTGCGCTGAATCTCGCGTGTCCGGCCAATGACCGGGTTGAGTTTCCCTTTCCTGGCCAATTCGTTCAGGCTGATGCAGACCCGGGTGAATTCCCGGTTGGGCGCGGTTCCTTCAGGTGCGCCGACCAATTGCTCCTGCAGCCCGTATTGGGTGAGGATGGCGTGAGTTAGCCGCTCGTTCTGGATCCCAACGACCGGGTAAACGTCGCGCGCGAGGCCTTGGTCGGTGAGCAGGGCCAACAGCAAGTGCTCGGTGCGCGTGTAGCCGCTGCCCATTTGCTGGGAGATCTGTCCGCTTTGGTTGAGGATGAACTTGCTCTTGGTATTGAGACTGCCGGTCGGCGTTCCGTAGGGCTCGTGGTTGAGCCGGTTGTGGGTGATGTAATCCGCGAGCTTCTGGATGGGCGCCTGCTGGTTTTCCAGGTGCTTGTAGGCCTGGCACTCAGGTGTTTTGAGAAGCGCGAGCAACAGGTGGAGGGGGCTGATGGCCGTGTGCTGGAGCTGCTGCGCGAATTCTTTCGCGCGGGCGAGCACCGTCTCCATGTTCTGGCTGTAATGCATCAAAAGATCTCGTCGGCGGCGGCCGGAACGGGGCACATTTCCGCGTTCTCCCTGCTGTCATTTTGTGCTTCACGCAGTGTCTCCCCCAGCTCGTCAGAAAAGGCCATGGGGATGCTCTCCTGATACACGGCGGGCATGAGCGTTTGGGGAGTCTGGAGGGTCTCGGAGATCCGCTTCAGCCTGGATTTGTGCCAGTGATTGGACATGAGCGCGGAGGCCGACAGTTTGCTGATCCGCAGGCGCTCAGCTTCAGCGAGCGACACCGAAAGAATCCGGCACACGTGCTCCGCCTGTTTCCCGGACATTCCTTGATTGGCCCACCGGGTCGTCTTCACGAAGTCGGGCAGATCATTGTAGGTGTACACGTAGCCCGGCTCCGGCTGGATGGCGCCCGATCCTTCTTGCCGGAAGGCGTAAACCAGTCCCGCCGACGTCCGGACCAGGAACCGGTTGATGCCGGGACGAGCGGCGTCCTTCCATTGGATGAAGTTAAAATCCGCCTGCAGAGCGATGACCTTGAACCAGGCGACCTTTGGGCCTCCGTCGCAGAGGGGCAGCAGGTCGTAACATTTGGCGGCTTGCTCTTTGAGCGACTGCCTCGGGTCGAACAGGTTCAAGATGAAGTTGCGGAGCTGGGCGTCGCGCGAGATCAGGGTCTCGATCGTGTAATTCGGCCCCGAGCCATCCCGGCTGGCCACCTGGGACGCAAGCTCAATGAGCGCCTCCTCGTGCTTTGGGAGCCGGTTGTGCGGGAGATAAACCCAGCCTTTGTGGGATGCCAGCAGGCGAAACGCCTCCGGGTCGTTGACGCGGAATGGTTGCAGCAGGTCCGGGTATTGCCCGTCGGGGGTCCAGATGCGCGGCAGCCTGCCATTGACGGGTTGACCGGGGAGCAACTGCATCCAGGACGGTGACAGAAGGCGATGGACCTTCTCTGGCGTGTCCAGGTGGCCGCACTGGTCCACGCTGATCTGCTCCTGCACCAACCGCTCCAGATCGTTGATGGAGTAGAACCAGCTGAGGAAGACTTCCGGGATCGAGGCTCGCCGGTTGTGCAAGGCGCTGTAAATGCGGCAATCGTCCTCGGTCGGCAGTGGAAACCTCTGGCCCCCTTTGCGCTTGGCGGTGTCAATCACGTTGACGATGAGGCAATGGTCCTTCTTTGGATTCTCGGGGTCGCGGCGCAGTCCGCGGCCGATGCATTGCAAATACAAACCAGCGTTGCGGGTCGGCCGAAACATGGCAACCAAATCCAGGGCCGGCAGATTGAAGCCTTCAGTCAGGCAGTTGCCGATCACAGACGCGCTGCCGTTGCGCCGGATGATGAGGTTGGTGGAGTCGGTAGAGGCGCACCAGACGATCTCCTCGGCCGGTGATTGGGTGTCCCATTGCAAACCCTGGTCTCCCGCGCCGACCGAGACGTGCAGTTGCTGGTTCAAGGCGAGCGCGAACCGGTTGCCCTGCCTGGTGAGTTCGGCTTTGTAACCGCGGCAAACAGCCACGGCTTGAAGCTGGTCCAACATTTCCTTGTCGGTGCTGGTGAGCTTGAAGGATTCGGCTCTTTGAGGTCCAGATGTTCCCTCCGCTCCCGTTCCCGGTGTGCCGAAAGGCTCGTTCGGCCCGGAAGATGGAAATCATCTGGTCCTGGACTTCACCCAGGGCGCCCACGGACGGGCCTTCTGCGGTGACCGCCATTATGACCTGCCCGACCCCCGGGCGCAGTTGGTGACGGTCAGGAACAGCCAGGCCATCCTCGAGATTGTCAGCGGCCACGGTTTGCCCTCGCCGATGGGTCAGGTGGAGGTGGCTTCCTTGAAGGTTACCGGGGACATTCAACTGCCGGTGGTCCGGGCCAGGCGCCTTGATCTCTCACGCAGTTGGATCGAGGCGAACGAGGTTTCCGGCCCCAGAGACGAGTTTAATGAACAAGCCCAGGAACCGCAGACTATACAGGAAATCCTGATGCGGGACAGCCGGGTTTCCTGCCGCGGCGAGTTGAACTTCCTCAATTTGTCGGCCGACGATCTGTCCGACTCCTATATTGTCGCCGACTATCTGGAAGGCGTCACCGCGCAAGGCCGCCTCTCCATTTCGGCCAATCGCTTGATGGTGGGTGTCTTGGAAGCCCAGGAAGTCAAGGTGGGCTGTCCGGACGGCTGCCATGTGGCCCGAATCTTTTGCGAGCGCGTGCTGTTGCGGTCGGACCAGACCATTGCCGTGCGGCCGGTTTACGACCCGGACCTGGTCGCGTTCCTGGGCAGCCTGCATTCGATGGACCTGCCGCAGTTTCGCGGCCACCCGGCTCCCGAGTGGGCCGAACTTTAATCCAGGGGCCGCGTGATCTGGGTCCCGTTGCACTGGCCGGCGGCCGGGTCTGCGAGCGAGCCGATGTGGAAAGCGTAGCCCGCCGGGGTGAACCTGTCCCAGTAGTAGTAGCCGCTTCCTGCCGGCGTCTCCACCGCGCTGCCCGTCAGGTTAAGCTGTCCGGCGACGGCGTTCCAGCGGTCGGGTTCGTTGGTCGGCCAGGTGTCGTTGGGATGGAATCGCTGCCAGGTCTGTTTGGCCAGATCGATCGCATTGAGGTCCTGCACCGCCTTTCGAAATGCGGTGTTGTCTCTTGCTTGCTTAAGGCCAACCAAGGCGCCGGTGCCGAGGATCGCCAGCAGCGCGACAACCGCGATGATTTCAACCAGTGTGAACCCGCCATGGAACCATAGGCGGCGCATGAAAGCCTTATACTGGAGTGGTGAAACGTTACTATTTGATTCTGTCGCGCCTGAGCCTGGCAGTCATCATTCTGCAAGCGCTCATCTTCCTCTATTCTGGGCTCAACGTGGAGAAATTCAACCGGCGCATTGACCAAATGGTATCGGACCTCTCCCGGCAAACCGCTTCCAGTCCGGCCGGGGCGTCCCTTTACCGGGAAGTTGGGGCGCAACTGGGCCAACTTCAGCAACACAACCGCGAACACAAATGGCTCTTGAAGCTGATCCTGCTGGCCGGATTGTTGCACGTGGGGATTTGCTATTCGCTCTACATCCATTTCCTGCGGATGGGTTATTCCTGGACCAAGATTTGCCTCCACGCCAATAACCTGTCCCTCAGCTTCCTGCTGCCGTCCCCTGCCGGCCTGGCGTGGGTGCTTGCATACGTCGTCGGGACGCGGCTTTACAAGCACTGTTGCGTTGCCTTCAGCTTCGCGAAACCTTGCTCCGAACCATCAGCCGGCAGCGACTACGAGGCTTTACGGCGATCGAGCTGATCGCGGTGGTGTCCGTTCTATTGATCCTGGCCGGCGTTGTCATTGCGGTGTTCGTGTCGGGAAAGGACAGCGCGCTGCTCCTGCGCCGGACCGGCGCCGCTGCCGCCCTCAATGGCGCGGAGCGTTCGCTCTTGGACTATAACAGTTCCACTGCGCCGGGTTTGGGCCAGGCACCGGTTTGCCCTCCAACCGACAGTCCAGGCCGAATCGCGGCGCTCAAGGCTGCCGGCTTCCTCGCGTCTCTTGTCAGCGCCGAGGATGTGGTCCTCACCCAAACCAACGGGATTTATTATTGGGCCCCCGCGCCTTGATGAGGATCGCCCAATCCAGGCAAATCATGGTTGTGCGCATGCCCCTGGTGGATCTGGGGTGTCTGTGCCTGCTGCCGGATTTCAGGCAGTTGATGGCGCGCTTTCCCCGGCACATCAAGGTGAACATGTTTTATCCTCCCTACCGTCTCGCCTTGAGTCGCCAGGTGATCCCGTTTGTCTTGGCGGCTGGGAACGACGCGCCGATCCTGGAAAAGTTGCGCCGTTCCTTGCGGGCATCGTTGATGCGATACCCCTCGGAGCCCGTAGAATGAGGTATGCCCGATACTGCCGGCTACGTTTTGCTGCGAGCAGGCGACAAGCCGGATCCAAGCAAAGAGCTGCCTTTTCAGAAGGCGGCGCCGGCCTTTCTCAAGGGAGTCGCTTCGGATCCGTCGCTTCAACTCCATGACCTGGCCACCGGGGTCTCTTACTGCGCTGCGGACAGCGACGTGGTGCGCATGGTCTATTTCTCTCATTTGCGCCCTCAGGACCTGGAGGTCCGCACTGCCGACGGCAGGACGCGCAGACCCGTGCAGAACGTTGACGATACTCTGCAGGAGCTGGCCAGGAACAAGTCCGGGGGCCTCTTCGTGCCGGCTGAGGATTTCTGGCTGGTATCTCCGCCGGAGGCCAACCCGTACTTTGAGCAGCAAATGGAACTCCTGCGGCAGGAGTCGCCGGAGATCAAATCCGAAGCGCCGCCACCGGCAGGGTTGCCTCACGGGCAGGCCAGCGTGGATTCGAGCCTTTATCCCGTCGAGACACGCGAGGACATGGATCTACTGCCGGGACTGTCTGGGGACAGGATGCTCGATGCGACGTTAGGGTTTGTGCGCCAGGCCAGCCCGCCGACACTTGCGGTGCTGGGCGCCTTGGCCGGCATGTTGGCCTACAAATCGATGGGCCTGAAAGGCGTGGTGGGTTTGTTGCTGGCGATCGCCGCCCTGAAACGCTACATCAAGATGGGCAACCGCATCATACAGGACCAGCGGTTGGACCTCGTGGCCCGCGGCGTGCAGGAAGGTATTCCGGTGAATGGGGATGGCCAGGTTGACCCGGAATTCTTGGAGGCATTGCGCAATTTCCCGGTGGGCGACAACAATATCGCCCTTCGCCGCGTCAGCCCGGCCGTCAAAGCGCGCGAATGGGGCCATCACACGATCCGAATCGCCCCATCCGCCTACGAGCTGGAGTCGAGCACCGAAACAGTGGCGCAGGTCGTGGATGGAGACACCTTTGTAGGCCGGCGCGGGCGTTACCGCTTGATCGGCATCGACACGCCGGAGGTTGACCATCAGAGCCCGGATAAATCCCAGCCCGGCGCCCAGAAGGCCTGGGAAATGGTCCGGCAACTGACTCCCCCGGGCTCGAAGGTGCGCGTGGAAGTGGCCAAGAATCAACCGGCGCTCTATGGACGGCTGCCGTGTTACCTCTATGCGCGGGATCCGGCCTCCGGCAAGGAGGTTTGCGTCAACCAACTTCTGGTGGAGCAGGGACTGGCTCGGGTGACGAACTTCCAGCCTTATCACCCCAAAATGCAGGAATTTCTCGAGGCGAACCTGAATGCGATCGCCCACCGGAAAGGCCTCTGGAATGCGCTTTACGATCCCAGGCCGCAACCGCGGTTGTTTTCCATCCAGGCCGAGAAATCACAAGGACCAGGCGGCGAACGGGTCAGCTTCTCAGTCTCTTAATCAAGAGTGAAGGCCGCCACGGCTGGTTTGACCGCCGGCAGCGCGGTTGCCCCTGTGCGCAGTCCGGTGCGAAGCCGGTATTCCTGCTTGAAAAGTTCTTTGACCCGCCGGTGGTAGGGCTCGAATTGACCCGCTTCCAAGGCTTCGAGGAATTCCGGCCATTCCGCCGCCGCCTCCTGGTAATCCTCCGGCAGCCGGCCTGCCTGCATAATGTGATTCGTCAGGTGAAGCCAACGGAAGACTTCGCCGGCGGCGCCGATGGGCAGAGCCGCTTTGCGTCCGAGCAGTCCTTTCACGCTGGAGAGATAGTGGCGGTATATCTTCCCGTGCATGGCGTGCGGCAGGCCCTGGTCGATGATCAGCTCGGGAGTCTGGATGATGCGATTGAGCGCGGCGTCCTCGCACGGAGGGCGCAGCATCAGCATCTCCAGCAGGTAAGGCGTGGGCTGTTGGCTCATGCGGTTAAGCAGGCAGCTCAGGCTGTAGGTGATGCGCCCGCCGGCGTCGCTGTAAGGCCGGCCGGTCTTGTTGACGCGGAACCAGACCTGCTTGTGGTTGGGCAATCGGAACGTGTCGCCGCCCAGGTCCACTTCGAGCAACCGCGTGTCGTCGAGGGTTTGATAAGAGCGGCCGAGGAAGACGAGTTTTTCAGCGGGCAGGATGCAGGTTTTTTCAGGGCTCAAGGCCATCCCCAAGGGCCGGAGCACCTGCTCGAGGCATGTTTTGGCGGCCGCGCACTCCTCGGCGCTGCCCAGGACGCAGAATATCGTCCACGTAGCGGAAATAGTGAGCGAACCGGCCCATCGCAGCGTCCACGTCGCGCAGAACCAGCTCGGCCAGCCAGGGAGAAAGCGGGCTTCCCGTGGGCAAGCCCCGTGGGACGGGTCGGATCACATTGAGCAGACCCTGCCGCAAGTGTTCGGGCAAAGGCAGAGCCTCGACACGGGAACAGACCAGGGTCTGGGGAATGGTGCCGAAACAATTCCGCAAGTCGGCCCGCAAGGCCATTTTCTTTGTGCCGGCGCCGAGAGCCTCCCGTATGCGCTTCTGGACCTGCTCGGGATGCCATTGGACCGGGCACAAGTGTTTGACCTGGTCGTAAATTTCCCTCTGAAGCCGTCGGTCTTCGGCCTTGGGTATCTGGAGGAGCCGCCCGCCCAGCGACGCGATGCGGTAAGGTTCCGGGACGTAATGGCTCCGCTGAAATTTCATCCGCGCTGCTGGTGTGACGGGGGAGTTCCCCGGCAGCAAATCCCGCTCTTGGGCAGCGCTTCGTCTTAAGCGGCCTCCAGGGTAAGCTGGAGCGCCTCGCTGAGCTTCTGGCGAAGGCTGGCCAGGGCTTTTTGCTCAATCTTGCGAACCCGCTCGTGGGTCAGCCCGATTTGATCGCCAATCGCCTTGAGGGTTACCTTGGGCCCGTCGAATCCGAAGCGCTGCTTGATGACAAACTGTTGCTGTTCGCTCAGGCACTCCGCCAAGGCTTTGCGGACGATCTCGAGGTCTTCGCTTTGCATCAGCTCCTGCTGGAGACAGCACTCGTCCGGGATGACCCCGCCCACTGATTCGTCGCTCCCATCGCAGGCGGGTGAATCGAGGCTCACCTCGGTCACCCGGTTGCGCAGGACGTAACGGACGTTGGAAACCCGCAGGTTGGTCTCGCGCGCGATTTGTTCCGCGTCCTGGCATGGGGCGTCTTCATTGTAGCTGGGAGCGGTGAGCACCTTGTGCAGCTGGTAAGAGCGCCGGATCGGAACTCGGACCGTGTGCGCGTGATTGGCCGCCATGCGAATGCTCTGCTCGATCCATTGGGTGGCGTAAGTCGAAAAACGGGTGCCCACGCGGTAATTGTATTTCTTGGCGGCGATTTGCAGCCCTTCGTTGCCGGCGGAGATCAATTCCTCCATGTTGAGGTGCGTGTGCTGCCAGCGTTTGGCAACGGACACCACTAACCTGAGGTTGGCCTCGATCAATTTGATTTCTGCCCGCGAGGTTTCGTCGCCGCTGCCTTCGCGTATGGCCTTGCCCAACTCGATTTCTTCTTCCGCTGTCAGCAACGCGAATCGTCCGATGTCATTCAAATAGTTGTCCAGGTACGTCGTACTCATGCGACTCCGATTCGAGACTAAACTCCACCCATGATAAATTGCGGCGGAGGGTATTTCAGGCACCAACACCGGCAAGCAAAGGCGACCTTACCCCTATTGCGCGGAACTGACTTCCGGCACCCGTTGATCTTGCTCTCGCTTATCCTCGGTTCCAACCGACGCCTCCGGTTTAGTGCTTTTTCCCCGGTAGACAGGGATAAGAAATCTGACGAGCTTCGGTTTTCCGGAGTTCCCCTCCGGTATGCGCAGGAAGCGTTCGACGTACTGGCCGGTCCATTCGAGGTCGCCTATTTCGGTCGGGGCGTCGTTTGCGGCAGCCCCGGCGCCGGCAGGGCGTCGGTTGACCTGATTGCGGATTTGAATCAAATGATCGCGGCCAGCGTCGGCGCCTTTGGCGATCACCCGCTGATTTCGAGGTTCGCCCAAATTCGAGACAACGCTGTCCCGCTTCAAGACAACGCCTGTCTGGTCATTGGTTTGTCCGAACGAAGAAGTTATTCCGAGGAACAATCGCGCGCCGAGGGCCAGGGTCAAAATCCTTCTGGTTTTCATGGTTTTTTGTCTTCAGCCACGTTCATCCTCCATTATATGACTGGGAGGGTGTGTTTGTGCCGCGTGTACTTCACAAATTTGCAGGCGCAAAGAGCAAATTTCAGGCCCAAAACAGGACAGCGAAATCCAAAAGGGGGGCAGTTCCGCCGCATTTCCACCACCCATGGCGGGTCTCGTTTGCTTTCAGGAAACGGGCGCCGAGCGACCGATGCCGGAGGTGAGCCGCAAGACACCCTTTTGCGGCCTAAAATGGAGCATGGCGAAAACGACCGGGAACAAGGCAGGCCAACGTCCCGAATTACACCCTCCCCTCGGCGTACAATGAAGTATGAAGTTCTCGGGCACACAAAGTCAGTTGTTTCAGGCGATACAGGATGGCGGCCAACGCTTCCAATGCATCGGTCGGAGCGGCCTCCCAAAACTGGGCGCGTTGGCCGCCGGTATGGCCGTTGCGGGCGCTTGTGCGACTCTGTCCGGCAAGGGCGCGGAACAGAAGCAGAAGAAGGAGATCAGGAAACTGGTGAGACGAGAGGTCAAGAAGGCGGTTAAACCTCGGCAGCCTCGTGGCATTTCCTTCGATTTATTCGGCTGAAACCCGTGACTGACGGCACGTCTCGCCCGCGGCAAACTGCTTTTCGTTGACCCTCAGGCCCGTTGCGTTAAACGAGCGGCGCTTGGAAGGGATTATCTTGAGTGCAAGCGGAAAGTCCGGCGGCGGCCCTGAAGCGCGCACGCCCCGCTTTCGACTTCGTTTCGACTGGTGTTGCGTTCCTGCGGGCTGTTTCCCTCCAGGAGCAATTCAACCGGATCCTGCGCTCGGCCCAGCAACCGCACGCGTCGTCCTCCACCCAGCTTGTCAGTCGAACAGCCGGCGCTGCGGCGGCGCCGCCACTTTGCCGGTTTTCAGCATGTGTTCAAGGAAGTCGCCCAGTTGACGCAGCAATTGGCGGAAAATGCGGGTTTGCACGCCTTGCCCCAGAATCTCGACGGCCGTCGGGTAGGACCGGCTGGTGAAGCCTTTCTTCGGCGCGAAGCCCATCAAGCGTTCGATTTCAGGGATTCGCAGCAGGCGAACGCCGCCCTCACATTCGACAAACGGCCCCATGTTTACCTTCCAGTAGCTGCGCAGGATCGTTGGCACCTTCCGGCTCTGATGGTTGATCACGCTGAAACCGAACCGGTCACCCGCCGCCCGGTGCCGCTCCATGTGCCTCTCTCTGCCCGCAATCCGATTCCTGATCCGGCCGGCTTCCCGGCGGTCGCGTTCGGGGTCGGGTGCGTCCAGGTAGTCTCCTGCGGTCCCCAGAAACGGAGTCATCGGGATGCTCGGATAAAAACGGGAGAACAGAGTGGCGACCATGACCCCGCGCCTCCGGTCTTGGGGTTCAGCCCATTCATCCCACGGTTTCAGCTCGAAGCCATGAACGTGGTAGCCGAGCCGCTCGAGATGCGCCATCAACACGCGTCCGGCTATTGTGGCCTTCCCAAAGAAGCCAGGGACGTTCTCGACCATTACCGCCAGCGGCATCTGTGCAGCGACGTGATGCGCAAAGGCGAGGAACAGGTTGCCCGTGTCGCCGAGTTCGTTGGCCTTCTTCAAGTGTTTTTTGGCCGTGCCGGCGGTCGAAAAGCAAGTACAAGGCAAGCTGGCGAACATGAACGCGGCCGGTGGCAGGTCGCCGGGGTCCAGATCACGAATGTCGCATTGGTATAGTGGCACGCCGGGGTGCTCCAGAGCGAAATGCGAAGCGAACCTGGGCGAGATTTCGACGGCCGCGACGAGCTTGAACCTCGGGTCATCGGTGATGGCGCTGGTCAATGTGGCGCCGCCGGCAAAGTATTCAACGGTCTGCAGGGGTAGGCTCTGTTCCCGGTGGCGCCGGATGTGGAACGACCGCACCGAAGGAGACACCCGCAGCATCTTGTGGCTCGCGACCAGTTTGATTTCCGTGTGCCCTTGAAACTCGCTCAGGAGCCGGCGGCTGTTCAGGTTGATGATCGGGCAGCGCAACCCCGACATCAGGCGTTGCGACACCCGGTTGCGGGTGTGGTGACCAACGGGAACCATGTGCAGGGTATTGTTGGCCCTGAATTGCACGTCCAGAAAGCTGCCCGCCTCAAAGCCCAACTGCTGGAGCCGGGTGGATTCAATCCAGACGCGCGGGCAGTTTCGATTCCAACCGAGCTTCTGAAAGGCGGTCAGCATTTTTGGGTTTCTCCTTGGCGGGCACGGCGGTTCTTGTTTCGAGTCCCTTCCTTCGCGCCTGCAGGGGCGCTCACCGGGTTGCGTGGACCATCTCCCGGAGTTCGCGCAGCCGGTCCCGGCATGCGCTCAAACCGAGTTGTGCCAGATGGCACAACGCTTGCCCCTCCGGAAGTTTGCCTTTGTTGATTAGGTGGTGGCGCAGTTCGCGCTCGATCCTTTCCAATTCTTCATGGATGGAATACGCCTTGTCGACGAGGGTGTTTATTCGCTCTCTCATGATTTGCATCGTGCTTCTCTTGGCCTTGCGGGGATGATGAAATGCTGGAGCCTGGCCTTATGCGCCGCAGATCTTCATTGAGCAAAGCTCTTCGGCTTTCGAGCGTTGCCAACATGGTTTGGGGCAGAGACGCACTTTGGGAATCTTGGAACCGAGTCGTTGAACCGCTGAAAGCACGCTCAACTTGTCGTTCCGAGCCGTTCCGCATAGTGGTGAACTTTTATTCCCGACCGGGAATATAGACCGTCAGGGTTGTACCTGCTGCCTAAATTATTCCCGTTCGGGAACAATTCGCTTGATTTCTTCGCAGAAGTGGTAGAATATTACCGCTCGGTAACATGCAGCATACAGCTAAAACCATTGGCGAGTTGGTCAAAAGCACCCGCAAGGGCATGGGGGTCACGCAGAAGGCTTTGGCGATGACCTCCGGCACAGGCTTGCGGTTCATCATCGAGATGGAGCAGGGAAAGCCCACCTGCCAGCTTGGCAAGGCCCTTACCGTCCTCCAGACACTGGGCATCAAAATCGAGTTCGTTCCGCCCGTTAGGGACGACAAGAAGGGAGTTTAACGGATGTCGCACAAGCTGGACGTTTACTTGCGTCGAGAGTTGGTCGGCCAGCTCATTCAAAATGAGCATGGCCAGGTGGGATTCTGTTACTCTGAAAGCTGGCTGAACAATCCAAAGGCGGTGGCCCTATCGCATTCCCTGCCGCTTAGAAAAGAGCTATTCAACCGCAATGAATGCCGGGGATTTTTTGCCGGCGTCCTGCCAGAACAAACCCAGCGTGAGATCATCGCCAAGAATCTCGGGATCAGCGCCCGGAACGATTTCGCCATGTTGGAAAAAATCGGCGGGGAGTGCGCCGGCGCGGTGGTGTTCATCCCTGCCGGCGAAGGCCTGCCGGAGCGCAACTATGGCTACCGGCAGTTGAGCGACGAGCAATTGGCGGAGATTTTGCGGCAGTTGCCGCGTCGTCCGTTGATGGCCGGAGTGGATGGCATCCGCCTTTCGTTGGCTGGCGCCCAGGACAAAATCGCGGTGCATGTTGCGAACAATCAGATTTCGCTGCCTCTTGGCGGAGCGCCTAGCACGCACATTTTGAAGCCAGCCATCGAGCGGTTCGAGGGGATTGTCTTCAACGAAGCGCTTTGTATGAAATTGGCGCGCGCGATGGGCCTGCACGTTGCCAAGGCGGAAGTCGGCAAAGTGGAGACCATTGATTACCTCCTCGTCGAGCGTTACGACCGCACGCTCTCGGAGGATCCGCGGGACGGTTCTGAACATCTGGAACGGGAGCATCAGGAGGATTTTTGCCAGGCGCTGGGAATTGTCCCTGACAACAAATATCAGAGCGAAGGCGGGCCTTCGCTCAAGCAGTGCTTTGCGTTGCTGCGCGAATTGTCCAGCGCGCCGGTCATCGACCTCCAGCGCTTACTGGACGCGGTCATTTTCAATTTTCTGATCGGAAATCACGATGCTCACGGAAAGAATTTCTCGCTGGTTTACGGCCGCGAAACACGGTTGGCGCCGCTTTACGATGTTCTCAGCACGGCTTATTACCCGGAACTCTCGAAAAAGATGGCGATGAAAATCGGGGGTGAATATGCCTCTGAAAAGGTGCTCCCGAAAGATTTTGAACAATTGGCGGAAGAAGCTGGCCTTGCCAAGCCAATGGTAAAACGGCGCGTGCGGGAACTGGCGGAAATCGTTCTGTCAAAAGCGCCTGACCTAATCGCGGAACTCCCCGCTGCAAAGCCCGTCGCGGCGCTGATTCAAAGCCGCTGCACAAAAATAGTGGACCGATTCACTGGATGGGCGCAACCGGGCCTTCCCGGGTGAAGCGCCCCAAAGTTGCCCGCCGATGCTCTTGCTTGGAGTCTATTCGACTTCGACATAAAATGGCGCCTTGACCACATACCCTTTCGGGGGAACTGATGCCTCGACAATTGATTCCGAAAAGCCGTTGGTCGAAATCGTTCCGACGACGTAGCTGTCGGCGTTTACTCGGGTTGCTGTCCGCGTCAGGACGTTGTCCTTCTGGGCATAAGTCACCTGCCACGAGGGGCCGCGCTTCCAGCTGCGTTCATAATGGTTGCTTTTGGGTTTCTCCCAGGATGACGGGACGAAGGTGGCCTTCGGCGGTGCGGGGACGATCCGAAGCGCCCAGGTTTGGGCGGAGAAGCAGTATTGATAAAGTTCCGTCCTCACCGGCGACGGCCAGAGCACGTAGATCGGGGGTTGTTCGAAGTCGAATGGAAGGCAGGGGAACCGGGATGAGAAGCTGATACCGGTCTTGAGGTCATGACGGATCGCATAGCCGAAGGCTTCTGACTTCCGTCTCTGCTTCATGAGTTCGTGCCAGTTGGACCAGCGCACGAACGTCGCGTTCTCGGGCTTGGCGATGAGCTTGTCGATCAGGACGCCGGCGTCGGCCCGCGAATCGACGGTAAGGCGCTTCAAGAGGTCTTCTTCGACGGCCGAGGCCAGCCAGTTTGTTTGCCAGCACTGCGCATGGTGGCGCATGAATTTAAGCCCATTAGCCCCGGTTGGGACGGACAGGTAGTAGGAAGTATAGAGGCGCAGCTCATCGGGCGATTCGGGTGCGGGGACATAGCGCGTCGCGTCCCAATCGAACGTCGCGCAGAGCACGGCGAAGTTCGTGGCTTGGATTGGGCTTCTAATCGGGTTGTTGGCATGATAGCTGAAGAGGGCCGCGGACGGCGCCCCTCCGAAGACCAAGGTGCGGTAATCCAGTTCCATCACCTGACTTCCCCGGATGGGCAGCAAGGTGGTCAGCAGGGCCAGAACGTAATCGAACATACGGTCACAGGTTGAGCGACTTTCAGAACACAGCCTCGGTGAGCTGGCCGTTCTTGCGTTCGAGAACCCTGGCCCCGTTCATCTTCTCGAACAGGGGCATTAGTTCGGGGCTGTGGAGCCGGATGTAGTCCTGCACCTCCTTGCGGGCCGCTTCGACCTTGGTGCGAACGCTCGTTTGCTGGTTGGCCAGGCGGATGACCGTTTGCAGTTGTTGAAATTGTATGATGGCCGCCTGGTTCGTCATATAGGTTTGCCATTGCTCGATTGCCGCCTGGAGTTTGTCGGCATCCCTTGAGGGAAGCTGATGAGGACTGCCACCCATCATGCCCGGCACGCTGAGAGCGAGGTTAGCCAGCGGAATGAATTTCTCTTTCGGTTCCTGCGGCGGGCTGCCCACGGTGATGCGCGGATTGGAAGGCGTTCGGCCAAGCGGATGTGCAACGTCCGATTGGCGCTCCGCCTGAGCGAATGGCGATACTTTCGGCAGCGGTTTGAAATCGTCGGCCTGTGCCGGGACAAAGACCGCGCACAGTATCGCGCCGAGCAGGAGGGTGAGTTGGTTTGCTTTCATCGGCTTACTTTTTCGGTTTGATCCAGATGACCGTCTGGTAGAGGTTGGTCCGTTCGTCCTGCAGAACGACGTACTGGACGGTCGGTCGGTTTTGCGTGACAGTCGCCCGGACCTTGACCGTTCCCTTCGGGGGAACAGTCTGGTCAGTTATCCCAACTTGGGTGCATTGGCAGGAGGACATGTAACCAACGATCCTGGTGATCGTGTCGGTCTTGTTGGTCACCGAATAGACCACCGTATAGCCGGGTTTTCCGGGTTCGTAGTCGAGGTTGATGTCTTTGGGAACGGCCAAAGCCCCGCCGGACCAAATGGAGGGGATTGGCCGGTTCTGGTTTGGGTTCGCCTCCTTCGAGGTGATTGCTTGCGGCGCACCCGGCTTTGAGGGGGGATGCACGACGAATTCCTTCACGACCGGGTTGTGGGAGTTGTCGGCCGAAACGCTCAGCGCAAGGCCGATTACGAGAATTCCGAGGGTGGTGTTCGCTTTCATAACTTTGTTCTTAGTCGCGGTTTTTCATGGCCATTTGGGGACAGCTCCGGGCACTTGCGGATTGGTCAGCTTGAGGCAATCCCCTGTCTGGGGCTGGCTCACCGGTATATCAAAGCCCGGTCCGCCTCGCCGGAGAACGACGTTCAAGGGGATCGTTACAGCGCAATTGGGCGGATTGATCAGATTCAAATCGACCACAAAATCGGTGGAACTGGCGAATCCGGACACGTCGATCCGAACCTCGAGCGGGTTCACAAAGATGACGTTCGGGCTCTGATTGGTGCTGAAGCTCAGGTTCGGATTGTCCGGTGAGGAGAGTATGAGGTTCGGGTTGCCGGCCTGCGACACGTCGAGGATGTACATGGGCAGGCTGTTCGTGGGATTCACACCGACAACGAAGTTGACACCTGCCGCGTTGGTCAACTGGAGCGCGTAGGAGAAGTTGCCGATCACGGACAGGCTCTGCGCCGTTGCGTCGCCGTTGCCGGCGGCTGTGAAGGTGTAAAGCCCGTTCGTCAGGCGGAACGCCGGGAAATGGAGCATCTCGCTTGCGTCCTGCGTCAGGTTGGTTGCCACGAGGTTGGTCGAAAAGCCGGCCCCGCTCACCGCCACGTTCGTCACCGCCGGATTGACCGTCACGTAGACCAATCCGCCGTTGCACACATCTTCGTGGACCTCGAGGTACGGAACCACTGCGAGATTGTAGTAGGCCGGGTTGTAGTGCAGCTTTGTGCCGGAGATGCGCTGTAAGAAGCCGAGGTTCACGTTGGAGAAGGTCACGGGCGGCCCGTCCGGCGAGAAGCCGGCGAGAATCTGCCGTGCAGTCCATGCACCGTTGCTGTAGCGTTCGAGCGCCAGGGCCGCATTGGTCGTGGCTGTGGTCCCTTGGATAGTCGCCAAGCCGTTGGAAATGCTGATGGTCGGCTGGATGGCGGCCACGTCGAAGCGGGTGCTGGCCTCATAAAACCCGTCCGTGAGCACCGGTGGGTCCTCGCCCGCCAGGCCACCAGGGTTTGCCTGAGCATACCAACCGTTAGGGAGCGCCACATTTGCGAGCTGGTTGGTCCAGTAGCCCGGTCCTCCCGCCGGTTCAACATTGTTGCCATCAAGGTCCGTTTGGACCGTCCCCGGGATGTCGGTGCGATAGCCCAGGGCGGTGAAGCCGTTGATTCCCTGAGAAGCGGTCAAGGCTATCTCCTCGCCGGCAACCGCGTGGCTGTTTAGGCAGCGATTGGTGATGGTGGCAGTCAGGGCATTATTGAGAACCGGCGGCAGTTGCAGAATTGGCGTCTCCACGTGCAACCTGGCGGTGCGGCTGACTCCGGCGGACTTCAATGTCGAGAGACTCTGGACCGCCCATGCGGTCATCTCTGTGTTTCGGAAGTTGTTGGTGATGTCCAGTTGAGCATTTGTGAAGCTGCCCGAGAACGGTATGCCGGGCTCTCCGGGCATGGGATCGGCGTTATAGCACGTATAAAAGACCGTCTGGTTGCCCGGGCTGGGGTTGGTGATTCGGTAGAGCACTGTCCCCACTGCGTCCTCGCTCGGCAATAAGCGAGGGTTTTGCGGGTTCGGGTAGAGCGGCAGAAGCTCGATGGTCGGCGCGATGGCGCCCGGGAGAACGACATTGGTGCCGGAAAACGCCGGTGAGCCGCAGGGATTCATCAGCAACAGGTCCACCTCTCCAGAATGGTCCGTCACGAAGCGCAGGGTCGCCCCGTTTGTTGGACCCGTGACGATCCCCTGCTGGCTGCTGTTTCCCTGCAGTATGCGGTATGGAATCCAGGAGGGTGCATCGGACTGCACATCGAAGCTGAACGATACCACTGCGTTGCCGTCGGTATCCGTGCTGAGGGCCGGCGCCAGGTTGGTCAGCACGGCGGGGGCGTTCGAGTTGATCGTGAGCGATAATTGCCGGATGGCCCCTTCACCGGTATTGATGTTGGTCGCAAACAGATACACGCTGATGGCCGCGTAACCGCCAGGCACGTAAACGTTGGTCAGGTAGAGGTTTCCGCTCGGCGGGATGCTCGCTGGCAACAACGCCTGCAAAGAGGGCATCTCGGCCAGCAGCGTGGAGCCCCCGTATTTGTTTGTGTCGGTGGCCCAGGCCAGTTCGATCGTGTTGGCGGTGCTTCCGGGGCCGCCATTCCCCAATCCGCCATCCGGCGGACAATCGCCGGTGGCCGTTCCACCGAGGTTCAGCCCTCCGTTAGAATTGGTTCGCGGGCAGGTCAGGCAGTTGGGCGGCGGGCAGAATCCGATGTTGAGGTCGGAGACGGTGAACTGCAACGTCTGGCAGGAATCGGCGAGGTCTTGGGGGATAGCGATCCCCCAAACGCCATTGGTGCCCCCTCCGGCGAGGGGTTGCGGTCCGATGGCGGCCATCAACTCAACGGTCTTGGCTTTGATTACCGCCTTGAGCTGCTCAGGCGTATAGACGTTGAACGCGGCAGCCGCGGCGAGGACGTCCGCGAACCCGCTGGACAGCGCGGACGGCGTGTTCGGCAGCGCGGCGGCGTTCGGGTTCGGGTCCGGGCCGAACAATACCCAGTTCGCGTAAGGCCGGATGTAACCGTGCGGAAGCCCGCCCCATTTGGACGGGTCGGATGCAATGAAAACGACGTTGCCGCCAAGATCGCGGCAGACGATCGCATTCGGATCCAATCCGCTCACCACGTCTTCGAGGTTGATGGCCAGGTTGAGCGGATTGCACGAAAGCGAGATATCTTTGACTCCATAGACCGTGCCGACCCGTTTGCTGGTGCAATAGGTCGAATAAACTGCGTAGATTGAGAGCCCGCCGCAGGTCGGGCCGACGTAACTCCAGCAGCCGTTTCCCTTCGCGCCTGGGCAGTATGTGTTGAAAGGCGTTCCGTAGGGCAGCCCGTAGGGAGATTTGTGGTCGTTCAAGGCAGCGCAGGCTCCCGACCCCACAAGGCCGCCGCCGGTGAAGGACGGTGTTGCCAGGTCCGCGCTGGGGTTGCTGACGATGTTGTAGAAGTTGCCGCAGGTCTCCGGGATCGGGGCGTTCTCCGACTCGGAAGTGAAAAGGGCGGGCCAATAGCCGCCATCGTAGTACCGGGGCCAGTTCCCGTCCCACATGATCAAAAAAGAAAAAGCGCACTGCCAATACTGGAATTTCGGGACCCAAACGCGGGTGACTTGATCGACCGTTTGGGTCGGGCTTGAGCGCAGGTCTATCGTCGTCAGGTAAGACGAACAGTAAACGTCGAGGTTCGTGTCATAAAAAACCGGACCCGCCGGCGGCTGTGGAGCGGGCCATCCCGTGGTTCCGTTGAAGGGCGGGTAGAGGGCCAAATTGGTGCCGAGCCCGCGAACGCCGGCACTGCGGCCAGTGCAGCAGCCGCGCTGATGATTGAAAGCAGCCTTCTCATATTACTGTGAAAGGGGGACAACGGGCAGGTTCTGGTACCAGTGGATGCCGCTCCAGTTGGTGATGTCGTACTTGCTGTTGATCCAGTAGGCGTCGTTGGTTGCGTGGCTGCTATACTCGAACGATCCCAGCAGGTTCGAGATGGCGATCGGATTCGGCAGCGGAGCCGTGATCGGCAGCGACACGCTGTTGGTGTCATAGTAAGCCCCCACGGGATGGCCCGAGTAACCCGGATCGAGCTTCACGATGATGTCCCAGGCGCCGTTGGTCGGTGCGCAAAACTGCTCGGGCATCAGGGTCTGGAACCGCATCACGAATGACTGCCAATTCCCTCCCTGCGAATCGCGGTAGCGTAGCGTCAGGTGGTCTTGGCCGGTGAGGTTGCCCGGAATGGGCCAGCGGTCGCCCTGTCGGACGGGTGTCAAATCGTAAGCGACCGCGTTGCCGACCGCCTGCAATACCAGGTTGCTGGAGGAGCCGATCAGCCACACCGGCTTGTAAAACAGGATGTCGCCAGCGCCGGGCCCGACCTGCAGCCTGGGGTCCGGGTCATCGACGCGGAAGTCGAAGTAGTTCGCGCTGATGAATGTCGCCTGCGGCGCGCCCTCAACCACGCTGATCGGGTTCACCCCATCGCTCGACTCGACCTTCACCACGCGGTGCCATACCAGCAGATTTGTCACCGGAGAATCCAAGGGGATGAAAGGGCTTGGAGAACCGCCCTCGAGCCAGACCTGATGGAGGAACTGCACGAACGGAGTGGACACCAGGGCCGCGTTGGTCGCATAGACATACGTGGTGATCCCCGGCAGAATCGTCCAAAAGGGAGAGACATAGTTTGCAAGCGACACATCGGGGGTGTAGCCGGTGAGCGTCATGTCCACCTCGTCGCTGTCCTGCCAGTAAGGCTTGGTCGCAACGAAGCGGTAGTAATGGGCACCATCCTCCATATAGGCCAGGCCGCTGCTGGCGGTGAACGCGCTCGAGTCGATGGCGTACTTGAACGATGCGCCCGGTGTAGGCGAACTCAGCACGATGGGCGTCAGGATGGGGTAGGCGCCGTTTTGGGGCAGGGGCAGTTCTGCGCTTGGGGCGCTCACCTTGGCGTAGAAAACGTTGGTCGAACTGGCTTGAACCGCGCCGTAGCGTTCGGCGCTGACGGTCAGCGTCGTGGGCCTGTCCAGCGTGATGTCGGTCTGGCGGGTAGCGCAATAGAGGTCCTGGTGAGTTCCCTCCTGGTCGAGTCCGATGATCAAGTGGCTGCCCAATGCGCTGGAGACGTGAACGGTTATGTTGGTGTAAAACGTCGCGGTTGGCGGTGACACCGCCACGTATGGCGCGTAGGTCACGGCCAGCGAGTTGGTGGCGCTGTTGTTCGCGACGGGCGATGTCGCGTAGGCTGTTATCGTCCCTTCCCCATCATACGGCATCGCCCAGTAACTCGTGCCGAGAGGCACGTCGTTCACGACCAAACTGCTCTGGGCGTTGGTGTTGGGGTCTTGCACCACCACCGTCCCGTCCGGGTTCTGGAGAATCGCGGGCTCGAGCAGCGTGGCCGTGAAGGTGATGTTTGTTGAGGGACCGCGGCTGCTCATGGCCGGGCTGGCCGGAAAAGCGCTCAGGGCAAAAGAGTAAGCGGCGTCCAGCAGGAACGAGTTGGTGGCTCGGCCCGTCGTGGTCTGTCCATCCGGGGTCATCAAGGTGTACCAGATGTACGAGGCCGGATTGGGGTTAGTAATGGTAATGCTGAGTCGGTTGGCCGCCACGGCGTTGGTCGCTACATCCAGCGGCAGCAAGCTCGTTGCGTAGTTTGTGGAAAGGTCGATATGGTTGCTCGTGGGCTGCCAGCCCCGCCGCGCGCCGATGACATCAAGCACCGGGTAATCCGCAGTGATCGCGACCTGGTTCGCCGGATATGTGACGCTGTTTCCTCCCTGAACCACCGTGAGCGTCGCCTGCGGGGTTGGAGTGGACAAGAACAGTTGTTCGCTGCCCAGCGGAGTTACGACAATGTCTGCAACCGTGTTGGTGTAGTGGCCCTCCAGCGTGAAGGCGTTGTATCCGGGCGCATTCACCAACACCTGCACATCCGCCGAGGCGTCCAAAATCAGGCCCGCAAAGGGTACGGACGGCGCCATGGTGGGCGGGCTCCCGTCGGCATCGCCTTTGGAGAACAGCGCCGTCGTTCCGGCCGGCGCATTGGAAAGAGAGATTTGCAGAAGGCCTTTGAATGCCTGCGAGCCGGTGAGCCGCACGTCGGGAACGAGGCTGTAGTCGCGCGAAACGCCGTACATGGTGCCGTCCGGGAACAAGGCCAGGAATTCCATGTGCGTCGAGTTCGTGATCATCATGGTTCCCGGGAATATCGGCGAGCCCAGCCCCGGCGGCCCGTTGGTGCTGAAGAAGAACGTGGGTTGCGCGCTCGAGGTGGAGCGGGCGCGCACCAGCAGGCTGTTGGTGAAGGTCGTGGAGGGCGTGATGTCGAGCATGCCGAGGTAATAGTTCGTCCCCGTCTGCATCGTGATCTCGATCTGGCCGCTCACCGGATAGCTGAGGTCGTAAACGCGCAGCGCAATGGTTTCTCCGGGTTGAGCCGTGTAGGCGATGCTCGTCGCATCGATCTGCACCGGGATCAGATTGCTCACCGAACTGAAATCCCCCCGGTAGAGCGACATCAGCTTGGAGTTGCCGGCCAGCAGCCGGAACGCGACGTCCTGGGGGGTGTTTGCGTAATTATGCCACCGGTACCAGACGCTTCCTTGGCCCTCGGTGCTCTCCCCTTGCTCCAGGGTGGCGTGGTCCATTGTTCCGCACGTGATCGCGGAAGTGATCTCGCGCGCGTTGACGAAGTTGTCGTTGATTGGAGCGGCCGAAAGCTGCGTCGCGGCCACAACGATAATGCCCTGGTTGCCGGCGGTCGAATCCACCCCGACGAAGTACGTGTGGCCCGCCTGCGCCAGGATTTGGACTTTTGGGCTGGTGTAAGTCACCCAGTTCGATCGGGTGTTGTCGTCGAATACGCGTGTGACCACTGGGCACGAGCTGTCGGAAAGGTCGAAACTCAAGAAGTCGCTCCTTGGCGCCTGCACCTTCCACCACAGGGTTTTGCCCGCGCCGTTCGGGAACTGATCGTACGGGCTTGATCGGCTGTGGCACTCGAGTTGTCCCCGATGCCGTAGCCGTAAAACCCGCTGATGTAGTTGCCGCAGGCGGCGTTGGTTCCCGGCAGGAAGGCGGGCGCCAGGGTGATGGTCGAGGCCAGGTCGAACAGGTTGTTCGGGGATTGTTCGGCGGTGTATAGCTTGAGGTTGAGCGCCCCGGCGATGGAATCCTGGCACGCCCGGTTGAGGTCGAAGGCCTGGTACTCGGCGTTCACCGGGCCGACGGTGGGTTCGCGCCCGTAGTCGTTGAGCCATTGCGCGTACGGCGTGAGCGCATCAACCAGCAGGTAATAATCCTTCGCCGGGTCGAGAATCACCTGGGCGCCGTCCGGCAGGTAGCGCATGGCTGTGTGGGCTGGGAACCCGTCCGAGATCGCCACGAACGGCTCGAAGGTGGTTCCCGCCGTGGACACGGTGTAACTCCGAAGGTCGGGTGACTTCAGATGGTACCAGACGGTCTGGCCGTAGGGAAAGTCCGCCAGCCCCGTGTTGTACCAGGCAAAGATTGCCAACGTCTCGACGATTTGGCCGTCCAGGGTGTTTCCGATCGCCTGCCTCGTTCCGCCGTAGATCGATGAAGCCACCGCCGTTTGGTAGTAATTCTCAGTGAGCGTGTACCTGTTCTTGTAAGTGGATGTCGTCGTGGTCGCCTGGACCGGCAACTCCTGCGGGCTCTGCATGAAATCGTTCGTCGGAAACGGGATCACCATGATGGAGAAGTCCACCAGCTGGTCCTGGTACCCCAGTTCGGTGTCCACCCGAAGCTGGTAGGCCGTGTTCGGGACGCTGTTGAGAATCACCGCCTGGCTGTCTTCCGTGCGGTTGTAGGCGACGTAATCTTTCGGCGCCGTGGGAAGGGAACCCCTGGTGGTCAGCATGTAACTGAGTGGTATCCCGCCTGGACTGGTCTTGATGCTCAGCGTGCCGGGGACGTTCGGCGTGGTAAACTGCCACCACAAGGATTTGCCGGAAACCGGCGCCCGCTGCAGCGTGTTCGGCCCAACCTCGCCCGATTCCATGGTCGCGTTCCGGTTGTTGACCACCACGCGGCGGTAATAATCGGCCATGCTCACCGGACCCATCGGAGTATTCACGTCCCACGACCTCGGCTCCAGGCTCAGCGCCATCCGGTCTGCGAAGTTGTCGTTGATCGCCTGGTAGGTCATGACCAGGCCAAAATCCTCGCCAGCATAGAGGCACACGGCCCGGATCGTGACAATCCCGTTGGTCTGTATATCGAGCGTGTAGGGATCCTCGCCGCGGCTGTTGAACGTGTGCGATCCGATCGCCTGGCCGCCCTGCGTCAGGCAAAGGGTGACCGGCCTGCCATTCCGGTCCGGGTTGACGCGGATTTCGACTGGGCCGGCGAATTGCGTCGGATCGTACGTGAACCATATGTCGCTCGCCCCGGCGCCGTCATCCGGGTTGAGATTGGCATAGCGGGTGTAACAGGTGTAGAGATTGCCGAGAATGATGGGGAGCGCGTTGGTGACCTCGTCGTTGCTCGGCGTGGTTCTGAAGTCGCAGGAAAGCGTGTACGTGTCGTAGTTCCCGCCCACCGCCATGGTCACAACCTCACCGTTCGTGACGACGCTCGGGTTGGGAATCGTGGCGAAGCTGGAAACCGTGCTCCCGATCTGGCCGATAAGGAACGTCGGAACGGCCGAGGATATCTCCGCATCCAAATGGCCGCAGCCCGGCGAGGTCCAGCGGTACCAGACAGCGTTTTGGACCGGCTCATCGGTCTGAGTGGCCCCGTTGTTGTGTCCGTCCAGGCTGTATTTGATTACCGTGCCGTTGCTGTAGGGAATGTTGGTGTGGGAGGTGATATCGATCGGACTGCTGAAAATGTCGTTCGTCGGGCTGGGCCACATCTCGAACGAGAGCACGCCCTCGCCCACCTGCGAGTCAAGCGCGCCAAACCACAGGTCGTAGCTCGCGTTTGAGCTGACGTTCCAGGTCACCAGTCCTGGGCTGCGCGATACCGGTTGAACCGTCGTGGTCGGCCGGTGCGTGACGGGGTCAAGGAGAACGAGCCGCCACGGTTGCTCATTGAAGTCCTGGCCGGACGGGCCGCCCACGCTGCGGAGCGAGAACGTGCCCGCGTACGGCGGATCGATCTCCCACCAGATTGAGTTGTGAACGCCCGGGACTGGAAAGTCCTCGGGTTCGTTGGCCGTCGCGTAGTAGTCGTACATCAGCGACTGATAGGATTGGTTCAGAACAATGGCGTTGGTTCTGTAATCGTTGCTGGGGGCCATGGTCACCGCCATGCGCAGGTCGAATTCGCCCTGGTAAGGGCCACTGACAGCCAGGTAACACCACTGGCCCTGGTTGACGTAGCTGGGGATGGTCTGGCGGCTCAGGATGGCCGGCGTCTGGGCCCCGGCCGGGCCGGTGAAGAGGCAGGCTTGGTGATTAGTCCCGTTGAACGCCGTGGCATCAACATAGCCGCTGATCGGGGATTGGAATTTGTACCACACCGTGTTTTGCAGATCGAGGGGCGCCCCGGGTTCGGTGCCAGACCCGTAATTGTTGCCATGCACCGTGCCGGTGTAGCGCGCGCCATTGTCATATTGCTTGGGTGCGAGTTCAAGGGCTATGGCGTTCCCCACGAAGGCGTTGGGCGCATCTCCCTGGTATTGGCAGGTTGCCTGGTATTCGCCGTCCCTGTCGGCCGCGTCGAGGCGGATGTAGTAGGTGTTGCCGGCCTTGACGGTGAACGCGAACTGGTTGGGGAAACTGTAAGGGTTCACGCTGTTGGTCAGCGGCACCCGGTTTTCGGCCACAAACGTCAACTGGGAGACGCTGGTTCCCTGCCACACGGATATGTAGGGCTGTGAGATCGGTTTGTTGAAGCCGCTGCTGTTGACCGTGACGGTGATCCGCCCGTTGGGGGCCAGCAGCATGTACCAAAGAGTGGCGCCGTGGTAAATCACGGCCGGTTCGCCGGCCTGTTTGGTGCCGTAAATGTTGTACTGCGCGATTGCCTGCGTTGGGAAGTTGGTGAGGACCAGCGCGTCCTCAAACTGGTCGTGCCTTGGAAGCGTTCGCAAGTCGAGCTGCAGGTTGTAGGTGCCGGGATTTCCTCTGGCCCGGACGAGGTATTCCAGCCGGTTCACGAGGTCCACGTAGGGGATCACCGGCCGCTCCGTGATCGGGTCGGCAGTCACGGGGATATACGTGAGCGACCAGCCCGGCACGGGCCACGGCGTGGAGTATTGATGCGTGTCCCCAGTGGATGCCGCGCGACTCCCCAATGACGCGGACACTGCGGCGGCCAGGCAAAGTCCCAGGAGTGTGCGCCTGCAAAAGCGTGCAGTTTTCCAGGGGCTTCTCTTTTCAGTCCTGCGATTCATACCTTTGTTGTCCGGCGGCTCACGGGTTGACGATCGTTCCGGAAGGGCCGTTCGGGCTGACGTTGACGTAAACGGAGGCCGATTCTCCATAAGCTCCGAAAGCCGAAATGCTATAGCCCAGCCCCACGATCGCGTTCGGATCGCTTTGACTTGCGAAGCCGACTGCGCCCGTGTCTCTCTCGAAATCGCGCGCCACTTGATAGCGGTCGTAGCCCCAGTCGGGAATCGGACAGAAGGAGACCCACCCCTCCCAACTCGCCGATGGGATCGTCACCAGGCTGAGCCTCCACACCCCCGCCTGGACGCTTTGCCCGTCCAGCCACTCAACCAGCCTGGTGTCGGTGAGGGAGGCCGTGGCGGGGACAGCTCTGGTCGTATAGGCGCCCTGGGTCCGATAGCAGTTGAGGTAAGTCTGCCCGTCCTGTTGCTGCTGGGCTGAGAGCGATCCGGTGATTGCGCCCTGCAGCAGCGTCGCGCTCAGGTTGTTGATCCGGTCCAGCGCCGATCGGGCGATCGCCACCGCGCTCGGGTCGTCGACAAGTTGGTAGGACACCTGGCCGTTCGGGGCGATCATCTTGAGCGCCACGATGGCGCCTGCCGGCAGAAACGCGTCGTCGAATCTCAGATGCAGCGGATTTGCGGGTTCCCCGGACGTCGCCGGTTGGAATTGCGGCGCCGGAAGGTGAGTAATATAAAGGTTCGTCTGCTGGACCAGGCCGCCGTTGATGTAGCCGGCGGCCGTGATGTTATCGGTCCCGTTGGTCCCTGGCAGCGTGAACGGCGTGGCGTACGCAGTCCCGTTCGCCGCTGAGGGGGTGGTGCCATCGAGAGTGTAGAAAACGCTCGCGCTGGCCGGCCATTTGGTCACCGTGAGTTTCGGAGTGGGATCGTAGCCAGTCACCGGCGCATAGGGACCGAATTGGGGGAACGTCAGCCCATTAGGAAACGCGTAGCTGATGTTTACCCACGCTTGTGTGCAGACGACGATGTTGGTGCCAGACGGCAGCCAGCCCGCATTGGTCTGATAAATCTGGTAGCTGCCCAGTTCGTTGATCTGAAAATCGAATGGCTGGGCGGCCCATTCCGAGGCTGTAGTGCCGTCGGGTTGCACCATCAGCACGGTGCCGGCGCGGATGGCGGGATCGACATGGATGACCTGCAGGCCGTTGGTGACCAAGCCGGTTGCGCGGGGAGTGAGCAGCGGCACGGTGTAGCGCACATCGATGATGTCGCTGTCGAGGTAGCCGTCTCGCCTCTCGGTGAACTTGAGGTCTCGGCTCCCAAACGGCACGATGATGTTGTTGGTGTAGAGCGTGTCCGGACTGCCCGCTTCGCCTCCGAGGATGTCGCCGATGGCGTACCAAACCGTGTCCCCGTTGCGCGATGGTGTCGCGCTGACGCTGACTTGATCGGAAATGATTCCCCCGGGTGGCGAGACGGTCGGCGCGGTTGCCTTGAAGCTGATAAAGGCGCTCTGGATCGGGTTGGTCACCCCGTTCCGAACCGTCGTGTAGTAAAGGTAGCCTTCTCCGTTGGGCATCCCGTCAAGAGAGAGACCGCCGGTGTAGGCCTGCCAGTCCCCTCCCGATAAGCGGTAGAGGATGCTCCCATCCCCGTCCTGGTTCCGGAGCGTCAGTTGGAGCGGCCCGTTATTGTTGGTCAGGCTCCCGGTGCTGGGCGTGGCGGCGATCCCGTTGAAATGCACGTAGCTTTCCGTGTCATAGACACTTGACCGGTTGGCGCGCCAGGCCATGGCGTTGACCGTCACGGAATTCGTGATGGTGAACGGCCCGGTGTAGGGCGTGGAATTTGTGGTCGGGCTTGAGCCGTCCACGGTGTAGTAGATGGCGGCAGGGTCGTCCGTGGCCAGGAAGAGCGTCAGGCTGCCGATGTAGCTCTGGCTTGGCGGTTCGATGTGCAGGTCCTGCTTGAGCGCGTTGAACAAGGTCAGCAGAGACCCGTTGGTGTCAGCGCTTAACCGTGCGTCCGCCGGCGCGGTGAGCTTGAACCAAAGGTCGTTGTTGGTGTAGAGGGCGGAAAGCGGATAGATCGTAAATGTGCTGGTGTAGACCCAGTCGTCGCCATTCTCGAAAGCGAAATGTCTTCCGACCAGCGAAGTCGCATGGTCCGGATCGGTGTTGATCGGCAGTGGCTCCATGGTTGCCGTGAGGGTGAAGATGCTGCCGGCGCCTTGGCGGTCGGCGCTGATCCAGAGTTGCTGTCCCGTCTCCACCGCGATGATCAGCTCATTGTTGAGCGAACTCGCCGAAACGTAGTTGCTGCCAAGCGGGGTCAGCGTGGACAGGGTGTCCCCTGACCACACGTAGACCAGCGGTATTGCCGACCAACTCCAGCCGTCGTAGACCGGGTCCAGGTGAAGGCGCAGAAAGCCCGCAAATGGCGCCGTCATGTTCCACCAGATCGACCCGCCGCCCGAGCCGGGTTTGTTGGGCTCGCCGCCCTCAAGCGTGGAGAGCATGGTGTATTCCCGCGCCTGCATTTGGATCTTCCGGGATTTCACCTCCGCCGGGTCGGCCGCGAACTGTGCGCCCACCGGGAATACCGGCGTCAGCTTGACGCCCGTGGGTTGCCGCAGGACGAAAACGTACTTCATCCTCACCTCCTGGTCGCCCAGCTTCACCGCCACGTTTCCCGGAACGGCGTAGAGATAGCTGAGATTGTTGCCTATCGAAAACACGGACAGATCGAAGAGGCCCTGGTAACGCGGGTCGTTGATGGAGCTGTACGCAATATCGTAAACAGATGGCCCGTTGGACACGACATTGGCGATGAGTTGGTTGGCCGTGTAGTTCCAGGTCCAAGGCACGTTGATCGAGAACGCGTTCGGGCCCCAGACGGCGGGGAACACCTGCGCGCGCGCCTCCGGCCTCACGTAAACAGTCGAGTTGTAGGCGTTGCTGCCGCTCAGCGTGATCGGCGCGTTCATGTTGATGTCGGCGTAGGCGTGATTCCCCGGCGTTGTCACCTCGGCGTCGAGCGTCGTGTTCCATCCGTAGACCCGAGATATCTGCCAAGTCCTGCGCCTCGACCCGGTACCAGTTTCTCAGGAAATAGGCGTTGCCGTTGGTGTCCTGGATCGTGGGCCAGAACCCCGGCGGCGCGGTAAACTCGTACAGGTAAAAATTGGTTCCGGCGACGTTTGTGATCGCGGGGTTGTTGGTGAAAAGGGTGATCGCCGCCTGGAAATCGTCGTTCCAGGGCCGCTCCGTGATGCTGAGAATCCTGGTGCCCCTGGCCGGGCCGGTGGATGTTTCTTCGATGTAATACTGCACGCCCGCCGCCACCGCGTATTGGAAGGATTGGCCCGTCGCCAGTTGCGTGAGGTGATCGGCGTCCGGCCCGGTGTAGAGCGTTGCCATGTCGAACGTGCCGTCGCGGCACGACGCGTTGAGCAGCCCGGCGCTTGGGCTGACGAATTGATACCAGCCGGCCAGTTTGCCTGCTCCGGGATCGTTCCCGCTGGCATAAGACGAGCCGAGTTTGACGTTGTATTGAGCGGAGAGCATGCGGCCGTTCCCGAAAAGCGTCGTCGTCCAGTTGCCGACCGCGATGGCGTGGTCAAAGGAATTGTTGGCGGCGTCCTGGTAGAAGCTGAACGCGATGATCCCGTCGGAATTCAGACCGGTCTGCACCAGGTAATACCAGCCCGGGTCCATGCGCACGGCCCTCGTCCCTGCAGTGCTGTTGGCGGGGCCGACCGTGATCGCTTGGCCAAGCGGCGCATTGGGCACCGCCGTGGGGATGGCGGGCTTCAGTTGCAGGGAGGTCCCGCCAAGGGCGTAGTTTGCAGTGATCTTGATCGTGTGGGTAGTGCCTGCCTTCGCCATGAACGAGATGGACTCGGAGTTCGGTGAACCGGCGATTACCGTGTAGGGCGCGCTGATGCTGACCTGGGCTTGGTTGACGGTGATGCAGGCCAGCCCGGTGAAGGGGGCTATCCACTGGAGATCCTCTTCGTATTGAAGGTTGGCCGCGCTGACGGGCGTCATGCCCCGAAAGTTGATGACCGGCTCGGTCATCACTGTGTTGTAGGACACCGGCGAGGCCGGCAGGGCGTTGGTGTGGTAATCGTAAATCCCAACCGCGTCCGCGAGCTGGTTCGTGTCCGTGATGTTCACGGGGATTATCACCAGCGGCTGGGACAAGGTGTTGTTCAGATAGAAGGTTCCGGGGACCGGTATGTAGAATGAATACCAGACGCTGTTCTGCAGGCCGTCGTCCTCGGTCTGGGCCAAATAATTGTAGCTGGCGAAAGCCGTTCCCAGGCTCAGGATGCCGCCGAAAAGATCGGACGAAGGCTGGATGGGCAGAGCGGTCTGTTTTGTGTCATTTACGGGCGGATGGTAATCGCTCAGCTTGTGATAGAAGGTGAGGCCGTCATGCGGCACGCGGAAAGTGTCTGAGGTCTTGATGAGGCCGGTCACCGGCATGCAGGGCGTGTAATCGGTATCCACGCCTCCGAACCGGAAGATTATGTTGGTCGAGTCGGAAGTAAGAAACCCGAACGGGGTCAATGGCGCCTTGGATGGAAAAAATCGGAAACAAGGCAAAGTACCAGTAAGGATCGGGCGTCCCGGCATAGGCCGAGAGGCTGGAATCGTAAATCTGGCCGTTGACGTAATCGTACACAATCCGCCCGAACCTGGATGCTGCGTTTGCCCCATCTCGGCGTGTCCGGGTTCTCCTGGGACCCCAGCGGATAGCCCGAGGATATTTGCTGGCCCGCAACCGATAACCTGCCCCGCTCCGGATTCCGCGACAGGACGGCGATCCGGTAGGTTGCGTTGGTTTGCACGGGCGCGCTCAGCACGGTAGGGCCGGGCGCGCTCCAGCCGTCGTTGCCCTGGAAGAAGTCCATCGGGGTGTCCGCCAGGAGGTTCGCATTGGTGTCGTAGATGCGCACCTCGGCGTAGGGTTGCCCGTTCGGGTGATAATTGCTCTGGACGTTGTCGTCGGGCAACCCGGACAGCCGTCCGGCATAGACGAACATGTTGGTCGTGGTCGGTCCGGCCGTCCAAGTCCACCAGACCGAGTAACCGTTGGTGGGCGGCGGCTGGTCATCCGCGTCCAGGCTTGCGCCGTAGCTGTACCAGTTCACTGTGTTGTTGGCGGTGAGGTCGATGGCGTTGGCCAGGCCGTCGTTGGCCGGCAGCGTTGTGCCCAGCAGCAGGAGATCGAACTCGGACGGCCCGCCGCAAACCGCGATGTGGTAGGTCTGGCCGGCTGCCGCCGCGAAGCCCGCCTCGCTGATTGGGTTCAGGAAGGCAACATTGTCCCCGACATAGGTGTAAACCGGCAGCTGGCAGCTCACATAGACGAGCATGTTCGTGGGGGCCGCCCACGTGTACCAGACCGAGTTCTGGTGCATGGGCGGCTCATTGAGCTGGACGGTAGCGCCGTAATTATAGCCGTGAATTGTGTAAGCGTACATGGTGCCGTTGACGAAGCTCACGTTTTGGCGATTGACGATGGGCGTGGCGTTGACGAAATCGTCGTTGGGCGGGAGCACGTAATACGACGCGAGCGCGTCGAAATCCCCGGCGAGCACGCCCGGCTTGGTGTCGAACGAGATGCGATAATCCGTCCCCGGCGCCAATGGCTGGATGATCGGGCTGCCGTTGGTATTGTTTCCCATTTCCGCCAACTGTGTCAGGTTGGTGCCCTGCCACAGGTAGGCCGTTTTCTGCGGCGAGTTGACCACCAGGGTGCCGGGCAGGCTGGGGTTGTACGACCACCAGACGGACTGGCCAATGCTCTGTTGCTTGATCGGCTCGCCCGATTCAACGGTGGCGTAATCGTTGTACGCCTTGAACGACGGCCGTTGCAGCGGCAGGGCGTTGGTCAGCATGTCGTTGTAGGGCAACTCGGCCAACGTCACGTTGAGCGTGAAGTTCTGGATGCTCATGTCCCAGACCCGGAGATAGTAAGTCACGCCGCTCAGGACGGGGAAATTAGCCGGGTCGAGCGCGACGAGGTTCGTCGGGTCGTTGCCACCGTAAACATCGACGAAGGTGGAATAATTGCCGGCCAGGCTGGCGTTGCCGCGGCCGGTGAGGGGCGCAGCTATTTTATACCAGACCGAATGCGCGCCGTTGGTTTCGAAGCTCTCCGCCGTGCTCCCGATGAGGCTGCCCTTGGCGCTGCCGTTGGCCTTGGTGCCATTCTCGTAGATGGCCGGCGCCAGCGGGATGACCATCGCGTCGGCAAAATTGTCGTTTTGCGCGCGCGAAGTCAGGTCAATCTCGACCTCGTGAGGTGAGCCGATTCCCGAGACTCTGAAAAAGACGAGCTGGCCCTTGGAGACGGAGGTCTGCTGCCTGGCCATCGGCTGCACCGTGAACGAGTAGTTCACATTCGTGGCCGGGCGGCTGCCGTAATAGATGTGGAACGTGTACACCTGGCCCGCCTTGGCCCTGAACGTGGCCTGTTGCGCGCTGGCGGCGTCCCCGTACCACGTGCTGCTCGGCTCGGAGAGGAGCGTCTCGTAGCGGTCCCCTGTGAACACCTCGAGGTTGAAGCCGTTCCATGTGCCGTTGTTGTTGAAGTCCTTGTTGATGAGCGCCGTGCCGTTGAAGGCAGCCTCCCATCGGCACCAAGCCTCTCGGTAGGGGGTGTAAGCCACGTTGCCTGTGAACGTCGCGGTGTAGGTGGCGGCCAGCGGTGCGCCCGCAAACACCCCGTTGGTGGCCGGATCCTGCGTGTCGAAATTCGGCATCAGGGTGAAGGAGGACGACGAGTTCGCGTTGTCGCGATGCGGCAGTTCTGCCAGGTCGCTGAAATTGTTCCCTGTGAACGCCTGCACCGTGATGGCGTCGAACGGCTTTGTGGCCGTCTCCCAGCCGTTCGGATAGGTCTGGTAAAGGAAGATGTCCAGGTCACCGCCGTCGGGCGCGGTCCATTGGTACCAGACGGTGGCCGGACCCTCATTTCCGGGCGGTTCACTGTCCTGGAGCGTGGCCCCGAGCGAACCGGAGAAAACCCGGTAAGTTGAGATGAGATAGTTGTCCTGCTGCTCGCTCTCGCCCTGGTTGAAAGTCAGCGTGTTTGGGAAATCATCGTGCGGCGGCGCCGGGTGAAACCTTGGCGTGAACCCGACGATCTGCTCGTTCCCATCCAGGCGGATGCGGCATGTCCCGCTGCCGGGCAGGACGAAGAAGTAATTGTTGGTGGTGAGGACCGGCCAATGCCAGTCCTCGCTTGTATAATACTGCGGCGGTATGGCCGTCATGTTGGTCGTGGAATCCCCAGTCCAAAGCGAGGCCGAGACGGCCGGATTGTCCAGGGGAATCTCCAGCGTCCCGGCCATGAGAGTCGAGAACTTCCACCACACGCTGTGGCCGGCTGGCTCTCCCGGTTCGCTCCCCGCCGCGTGGGTGTAGGCCCTGTATGGCTGGTCAGATTCAACCGCAATCGCGTTGGTGTACAGGTCGTTCAGCGGCGTCGGCCAGAACTCAATCCGGGCCTGGAACTCACCGCCCAATCCCGGCGTGACCCCGCTGTTGATGGAGATGCTGTATTCCGTCCCTGCCGCGGCTGTAAACTCCGTGGGTTTATCGGCCATGAGCACCCTGCTGAGCGAGCCCAGGGCGCTGCCGGTGTAGACGCCGTAGATGAAGTAGTTGGTGTTGCCGGTGTGGTTGTCGAAGACCTGGATATGCACCAATCCGTTGGCCGGTGCCACCCAGCGGTACCACAGCGAGGTGGCCCGGTTCGGGTCTGTCGTTACGGTCCCATCGTCGTTCTGGAACGTGCCGTCCCACTCGCCTGACTCGCTGGTTGCCCCGGTGATGTCCCCCAACACGCCGTAGGTCAATGGCGCCTGCCCATTGGCGTAGTTCGTGCCGGTGTCCAGGAGCGCGAAATCAAGGCGGTCCGCAAAGTTGTCCGGTTTCAGGAGCGAGACGTGAATCCTCAGCCAGTCCGAGGGACCCCACCCGTGCCGCACAGCCTGGTACCAATAATCGCCCGGTGCGGCGTAGGTTTCGAGGTAATACGGCACTTCGCTTTGTCCGGTGAGATATTGGATGCCGGTCGCCACAGAGTTGTTGGTAAGGCAGCGGTGGAACTGGCTGGGCCGGTAAACGGTGAGGAGGTTCGGAGTCGGCGCCCAGATGGCGATGTTTGTCCCCAGGCCCGTCGTTGGCAGCGGCATTTTCGAGCTCCAGGTCGCCGTGGCGGGCTGCGAATCGCCGTAACCCGGCTTGCGCGCGATGAACCGGTAGGTGGCGCTGTTGTCGGTCGTTTGCTGGATGGGGCCGGTGTAGTTGGTGTAGGGCGCGCCGTAGTCCGGCACGCCGGCGTCAAGGTCCCCGCGGGCGCAGACAATCTGGGCGCCAATGGTTGGGGTGTCGGCCGTGATCGGGAAGGCGTTCGTGAAAATGCCGCCGGGCGGGCTGACCTGGATGTCGCCGACTTGGAAGGCCGCATAATACGAGTTGGTGGTGCTGTGTTGGCCCCCGTATGACGAATAGAACTCGATCAGGTTGGTCGCGTCCGGGGTGAACGGTCCCGCGTAATTCGTCCAGTCCCCCGGCGTATCTCCTTGAGTCGTTCGATAATAAACGCCGTCGCTCGGCCCAGAGGCGTCAGCGTGAATGCCTGGGCGTTGACGAAATAGGGGGCAGTCGGGCCAATGGTAACGCCCGCTACGAACGTGTAAAAGTTGGTCTGGAGCAGCGGAACGTACCCGTCCCGCATAGCCAGCCAGCGAATGGTCAGGTTCGAGTTGATCAGGATCGGCGTCGTGTAAAGCGCGGAGTTGGTCGTTGGCGGGTCACCGTTGAGCGTGTAAAAGACCTTCAGCGGTTTCGGATTGCTTGGATCTCCGGAAGCCGCAATCGGCGAATTGGGGATGCTGATGAGTCCTCCAGCCGGCGCGACGGTCAGGTCCGACACCTGGAAGGTTGCCGCCCAGCTTGCGGCTGCGCTGTTGATCCAGCCCGGCCGTTGCATCAGGAACTGGTACGGTCGTCCGTCCGGCGAGGACCCGTTGGCGGTGAACACTGCAACCGGGGCTTCCGTGGTCACTTTGTTGGTCGTCCCGTCCGGGCCAATCATGAGGTAAGTCCCGCCGTAGCCGGGGAGGCCCGATTGAACCTGCACCTGAACCTGGTTGCTGAATGTTCCCGATGGGGTCAGCAGGATCGGCGTGGGCAGTTGGCTCGTGTAGGTGCGCGCTACCAGGACGCTCGGCCGGTAGTTATCCTTGATCGACTGGAAGAGATATGAACGGCTCGTCGAGAGCGGTATCGGGTCCCTGTAGACAGTCTGTGGACGGTTCGTCGAGGGCGGACCTCCGCCCAGGTCTCCTTCGTAATAGACGATGTCGGCCCCAACCGTGCCGCCGGGCGTTGCCGTTACCTGGATGGGTGAGCTCAGGAATTGATCGCCCGGGCTGACGATCGGCGGGTCCGCCTGAAAAACGTAGGAGAAGACGTTGGTCGTCCCGCCAGTGTAAATGCAGTTGACGTTCAGCATCCCGCCAGGATAACCGTCGAAGGTCATCGGCCCGGAATAACTCTGCCAGGACGCCGGTAGCCCGCCCGGCGAGGACCCGCTGTTCAGCGAGTAAAAAACCGCTTCGCCGTGTGGCGAGGCGAGCGCAACGGTGATCGCGTTGGAGTATGTGCCCGGCGCTGGCGTCACCGTCATCGGCGCGACAATGGTGTAGGTGTTGCTCAGGGTCTGCGGGTAATAGCCCTGGCGGGTGGCCAGCCACTGGAACGACGCAGTGTTCGTGATTGCCATCGAACCTGGGAAAACGGGGGAGTTCGTCGTCGGTGCCGTGCCATCGGTTGTGTAATAGACCACCAGCGGTTTTGGGTTCACCGGAAACAGCGAGGAAGTCGCGCTCACCATGAACGCCGGCGCATTGAACAATTGGGTTGGAGGGGTGCTCAAATCCTGGACCCAGAACGTGAGTTGGTTGGTTGCATAATCCGAGTCCTCCCAATCGATCGCGGTGGCCTTGGCCGCGTAATTCCCCGTGGCATTGGCTATGTAATACCCCAGCGGCTTGCCTGTCGTGGCGGAGACGGGCGCGTTCGCCATCGTGTTCGTCTCGGGCCCGATAACCACGAACACCACGTTTGCGATCGGCTGCTCCAGCTCGACGAACGCGGTGACCCAGTTGGTGTAGTCCCCGGTGGTGATGAAGTGTGGAGGAGGGAGTTTCTGGACGAACTTGCGCTGCGTCAAAGCGCTGTTCCCGTAACCGGGTTTCTGTGCCTGGAAAGTGAAATAGCGGCGGTTGGTGATCGTGAGTGGCGAGGAGTAAAGATTCGTCAGGTTCGCCGTGTCGAATCCATCCGAATTGGCGGAGTAGAGGATGCTCGCGCCTGCCGTGGCGGTCGAGGCTGCCACAGTGAGGTTCGAGTAAACGGTCTGGTTGGTCGGCATGACTTCCGGCGCGGCGGCGACGAAATTGATTGTGAACGAGTTGGTCGGTCCTGAACCGTTGGAGTCGGTGTAGGTCGCGCGCAAGGTGCCGGTGCCCGCATTGAACCCATCCAGTGCGAGGGGCCCGGTGTAGGGCTGCCAGTCGGTCGCATTGGTCGAATAAAACAATTGCGCGCCCGCCGCCAGCGTGCTCAAGGTGAAGACCGTGGCATTGGAGAACGTTCCGGCCGGCGGGGAGAGGGTGACGCCCGGCACCCAGGTGTATGTGTTCGTCGCGTATTGCGGCGCGTAGTAATCGCGCGTGGCAAGCCACCTGAGCGTGGTGGTATTGGTGATCGTGATCCCGCCGCCGTAGACCATGGAATTGGTCGTCGGCGTGCTTCCGTCCCTGGTGTAGTAGATTTCCAGCGGCTTGGGGTTGGAGATGCTGCTCTGGGCGGTGATAACGAGGGTTGGGCCGTCGAACGCGCCGCTGGGCGGGCTCACGTTGAGGTCGGCAACGATGAAACTGAAACCCTGATTGGTGCTGCCCGACGGAAGCCAGTTGGCCTTCGTGGCGCTCAACTGATAGGCGCCGGTCTCATTGATGTTGAACGTGGCTGTATCCGTGCTCGAACTGGCCGTGAGAATCGAACCGCCCGGAGTTGACAGAGTGAATGTGGCGCCGTAGCCGGCGAGTCCGGATTGCACCGTGATAGCGGTTTGATTGGTGAACGTGCTCGATGGGGTCACGAAGCGCGGGGTGGGCAAGGTGGCCGAGTAAATGCGCTCAACCTGATCCGCGGGAAGATAGCCGGCCTTGCGCCCTTCAAACAACAGCGCCGTGGTGCTGCTCACCGTTACTGGACCGTTGTAGAGGTTGGTGATGGCGGCGACTGGAGGCGTCTCTCCGCCGTCATTCCCCTTGGCGAAATAGATGTCCGCGCCGAGCGTGGTCGTTGCAGCAGTGACGGAAACGTTTCCGTTCAAGTTTTGACTCGCCGGGTTCACCGTCAGAGCGGCAACTTTGAAAGTGTACGTGGCGCTGTTGGTGGGGCTGACCAGCGGACCCGTGACGGCGTAGGCTTTGACCACAGCCACGCCGTTGGACGCGCCATCGATTCCGAAAGGGGCGGCGTAGGGTGTCCAACCGCCGTCGTTGATGCAATAATAAATCACAGAGTTCGTGCCGGACGGTGTCATGGTCACCGTGATGCCGCTGGCGTTGGTGCCCGATGGCGGAGAGATCGCCAAGCCGGGCGCGCAAGTGTACATGCGATCGATGTATTGGGGGGAGTAGCCTTCGCGCCAGCCCATAAACCGCAACGTGACCGTGTTGGAAACCGCAATGGGGCCGGTGTAAACGAGGGCGTTGGTCGTCGGCGCGCTTCCATCATCCGTGTAATAAATCGTCAGCGGTTTGGGATTGAAACCCTGGCTCGCCGTGACCTGCAACAGATCGCTGAACAATCGGCTGGCCGGTGTCACCTGCAAGTCCGCGACTTGAAAGGCGTAGTTGGCGGTCATGACAGCCGATGGCAGCCAGGGGTTTTTGAACAATTGCAGGAGGTACGTTCCGGTCTCGTTGATGGTTATGGCGGCTGAGGTTCCGGTCACGGGATTGGTTTGCGAGTCGCCGGTGGGGAAGGTCAGCACAAAGCTCTGGGATGTGTCCAGCGGCGAGGTGAGCGTGATGGCCGTGGCATTGGTGAAGGTGCCGTCCGGCGTTCCGAAAGCGGGTGCCGGCAAGGGACTCGAGTAAGCCTGCGGCACTTGGGCGCTGTCCTGGTAACCGTTTTTGCGGGCTTGAAAGATGAACTGGCGGGTGGAAGCGACAGCGATGGGCCCGGTGTAGAGGTTAGTGACGGCCGAGCCGGAGGCGGGGTTGCCGTTCGTGTCGCCAACGGCATAGAAGATCGCCGCCCCGGCGGTGTTGTCGCCGGCCGAGACAGTCATGGTCCCGCTGAAATTCGTTCCCGCTGGCGTGACGATCGGGTCGGCGGCCTTAAACGAGTAAGAATACAGGTTCGTTGGGCCGGGGCATTGTGTCCCGGTATCGTAGCGGGTGCTCAGCGTGACGCTGCCGCTCCCGAGCCCGTCGAGGCTGAACGGCCCGGTGTAAGTTTGCCACCCGCCCCCGTTCACCTGATAATAGATGGCCTGCGCCTGGCTGTTGCTCAAGGTGAGCGAGACGGCATTGTTGTACGTTCCGGACGGGGGCCAGGCCGTGACCGGCGACTCGTAGATGTAATTGTTGGTTACCAGGGCGCTGGCATATCCGGCGCGGATTCCCAGGGCGATGACCGTGGCGGAATTGGTGAGGGTGAAGGCGCCCGTGTAACGTGTCGAATTGGTCGTGGGCGTGCTCCCGTCGAGCGTGTAATACACCGCCGGGGTCTGCGGGTTGGTGCCGTCCCAGTTGATGCTGATGATCGTCGGCGCGTAGAGGCAGGACAGACTCGGGGCAATCGAGAGATCGGCGAGGATGAAATTGTAGATCTGTGTGGCCGGTGGCGAAGGCGCCCAGCCGTTCCGCTGGAGCATGAGCGTGAACTGCCCGCCCTCGTTGATGATGAAGCCGGCGGTGTTATTGGTGGTGTAAACGGTCTGAACCGCTCCCGACGGGCTCGTCAGCACAAAGGTGCCGCCGTAGCCGTCGCCGGACTGCACGATGATCTGCGCGGGAGCGCTGAAGGCGGCGCTGGGCGTCACAAAGGAAGGGGCGGGCAACTGCGCGGTGTAGGTGTTGGTGACGGGCTGGCTGTCCAGGTAGTCGGTTTTGCGGGCGATGAAGACAAAGTTTCGGGAGCCGCTCAGCGTGATGGGCCCGGCATAGAGATTGGTCACGGAGGCCGGCGCGGGCATGCTGCCCATGGTGTCGCCCATGGCGTAATAGACCTGGGCCCCGATCGTGCCGGACTGCGCACTCAGCGTGTAGCTGCCGTTCACCGCGCCGCCGGGCGGCGTGACGGCGGGGCAGGCGGCTTGAAAAGTCACGAGGCTGCTGTTGGTCGGCCCATAAACGCCAGGAGAGGTCTGGGCGCAGGCACGGAGGAAATCGCTGCCCCCGGGTATGCCGTCCAGGGTGAACGGCCCCGTGTAAGCCTGCCAGGGTCCGCTGCCCGCTTGGTATTGAAGGGTATTTGCCCCGCTGACCGTGAAGGTGGCGGCGTTGGAAAACGTTCCTGTTGGCGAGATGGTCACGTTTGGGCAATACGCGTATGTGCCGGACAAATACTGCGGCGTGAAACCGGGGCGCGTTCCCATGAACCGGATCGTGACGTTGGTGTTGGAAAGAGCGATGGGGTTGGTGTACAGGGTGTTCGGCGTTCCCTGCGCGGCAAACGTGTAATAGATGCTGAGCGGATAAGTGCTCCAGGCGCCGACGTAGAAGGGGATGGCCCCGTAAGTGCCGCTGGGCGTGATCCCCATATCGTTCACCACGAACGAAAGGTTGGTCGAGGCGGCGGGGATGTCGTAACCCGGAGCGTAAAGGGTGGCCGTGTAGATGCCGCCACCCTGCGGGTTGAACGCATAGCTGCCGCCGCCCGGGCCGGTGACCTTGCTGCCGTTGGGGAAAATGATCGTCCAGGTGCCGCCCACGCCCGAGGGCGAAACCACCGTGATGGGGTTGGTGGTGGAGATAACCGGCCCGGGCACCTGAAACACCAGCCCCGGCAGGGAGTTGGCCAAATAGGAGAGCAGCGCGTCTGTGCTGGGCACGACTCCGGTGCGGAAGCTCCTGAAGCGGAAGTTGGCGGAACTCGATAATGACGGCGGTTGGGCCGAGGCATCCGGGGAACTGGCCGTGACCGTCGGAGCCGAGGCCGGCGGCGCTGCGGAGGTGTAAAGCGTCGAGTCACCGTAGGGGCTGGGCACGATCGTGACGGCTGGCGACTGCGGCAGGTAAAAGGCGGCAGGGCCGACTTGGGTGGCGATCGAGTAAATGGTCGTTGCCGCGCGCAAGGTTGCGGCGCTCGAAAGACCCGACGTGTAGCGTAAATTACCGTTCTGGTAATAGTTGATGGCCGAGCCGAGCCGTTCGACCCGCAGGACGTTGCCGGGGAGAGTGGGCCGAAGCAGCCGCGTGAGTTGCCGCTCTCGTAAATATAGAGGGTGTTATTGGCGTTGTGCCAGGCGAAGTTGATGTCCCCGTAACCGGATATCGTGCTGTTGGCCGTCAAACCAACCATGTTATAGGACGAGCCGGGGCAAACGACGAAATCAGCCGAACAATCCCTGGAAGCGGCGTCCGCCGAAACTGCCAGGGCATTGCCCCAGGCGTTGTTGGCCGAAGACTTGGTGAGGAGCGTGCCCGCCTGGTAAACGCCGGTCAGGTTCGTCCAGGTGAGGTAATTGCCTTTGAGCACCACGGGCGGGGCCGCCTGGACCGTATAATTCCAACTGTTCACGCTTCCCGGCTGGCCGTACGCCGACAGCGTGGCGTTTCCGTTCACGTCCCCGGACGAGATGACGATGCCGGTCTCATTGGCCATGCCCGCGTTGCGCAGGTAACACGGCCCCAAGGCGCAGGTGCCCGGCTGATACATCGAGGCGGCGAAGTGCAGGATTCCGGTCGAGGTGACCGAGCTGGTGTAGAGGAGCCCGCCGTTCCGGTAGTAGCGCACGATGTTGCCGGTGCGAACGACCCGAAGCCGGTCTCCCACGTTGTAATACCCGGCGGTTGCCTTGTAGGTGCCCGCCTCGTAGATTTGGATCTGACCGGCTCCCCACAGGTACAGGGCGTAGTCGATGCCGGTGTAGCTGGCGGAACGCGTACGTGGCCTGCAGGCCGAACATGGAATCCTGGTTGTTGACCGTGGCGACGCACTCCGCAAAACCGTCTCCCGCGATCGTCTCGACGGAGGTAAACCCGCCGTTCCAGTTGTTCCCGCCGCCCGTCTTGGTGAAAATCCCATTCGTGACGGCCGCATAGACCAGGTTCGTTGGCGTGATGCCGGGTCCGTTGGTGTAAAGCTGGTAGGCCCCGCCATTGAGGCTATAATAGATGTTTCCCCCGCCCGGCGTCGTGAGAAAGACCGTCCCGCACTCCAGGAAGTTCGCGGTGCCGGGATCTGCCTCGACATAGCCTGCGCAGGTGAGACGCGGGGTGATGACGAAATCCTGGACCATGCCGCTGTTCAAGGCCACAGCGATCTCGTACTCCTTGCCCGCTGTTACTGGAATCGAGATGCGGCTGGAAGCGTTGCCGTCGGCGTGGATGTTGGCGGCCAGATAGGTCAGGTTATTGACCTGGCCAGGGACGGTGTTGGTGGTGTAGGCGGCGATGAGGGTGTCGGCGGCGCTGCCCTTGGTGTCCACCTCCAATTGTCCCGTACAGGCTGGCACGAGGCTGTACCAGACGCTGCCGTTGCCGCCATGATAAGACGGCTCGCCCGACTCGCGGGTCGAACCCGCCAGCGTGCCGGCGGTCGTGACGCCGTTGGTGAGCGGGATGCGGCTGGCGAAATTGTCGTTGAGCGGC
Source organism: uncultured bacterium (assembly GCA_963749495.1). GTDB lineage: Bacteria > Verrucomicrobiota > Verrucomicrobiia > Limisphaerales > UBA8199 > CAVQND01. Next base: position 707,034 of record CAVVMW010000023.1, on the reverse strand, counting down.
GCCGCCGCGCTGTAATGCTTGAGGTTGAGGACAAACGGACCGGGGACCGTGCCGTCGATGCAGATTTTGTAGGTCGTGCCGCCGGTGGCGGCGAAGGTAAAGGCTGCGTTGGGCGAGGCGCCGGCAGTGCCGATGCTGCCGCCGATCCAGCCGTTGTTGAAGGAATTGCCGCTGTAGACCGCGATGAGGTGGTTAGCCGGGCTCTCGACCATCAGGCAAATCGTTCCGCTGTTGGTCGCCGTGTAGGAGAACCAGACGTTCTTGTTGGGCGGGAGCGGGAGCCAGTAATTGCCCGCCCAGTTTTCTCCCTCGTTGCTGGCGTACGTGGTCGAGCCGGGCACGCGGATGCTGATGCCGGTCGTATTGCCGGCGCTGAAAGAGCTCTGGGGAACCAGCACCTGGGCATTGGCGTAGAAGTCGTTGGTGGGCGCGCCCAGGCTGACGGCGAGGTTGACTCCCCCGACGCTGCCGGCGGCGGCGCCGCTCTTGCCGTCCACCACGATTCGGTTGGTCTGGCCGGGATACACCAGGACCGTGGCCGCACTGGTCACCAGTCCGTTGGCGTCGTCGTTGTACCAAGACTTGCCGTTGTTGACCCCGTTGAACACGCCTCCGGCCATGAGCGTGTCAAAGGTGCTGCCGGCCAGCGAGATCGTCGCGTACGCCTGGACGGGCGGGTTGAAGCTCCACCAGATTGTCCGGCCCAGGCAGGGAACGCTGTACCCTAACGTTGCATAAAAATGACCCTTTTTGCGACCAATGGGAGCATTCTTTAGGACTGCGGTGGCTCGCGTGGCCTGTGCCTCGGCAAGCGCGAGCGGCGAGCGGGCAGCCGCAGAGCGCAACCACGGCGAGGAACGACCAGTGGAAGGAATTGGGGAGGAGAAGGAAGGCTACTCCGGCACGCACTTTAGCGTTGCAGCCGGGTCTGTAGGCTTAAGAAAGCTGGGTGGCTACGCCTGGAGGTAGCTGCGGAAGATCTGTTCCACCACTTTGTTGGCGGTCAACGTCAGGGTCAGGCGGCCATTGGTCCGGGTGAGTCGTCCCGCCCGTTGGATGAACTTGCGCCGCATCATCTCCAAGCCCTCAAAGATCCACAAGGCACTGCGCTTGTGGGTGGTGGCGCGTTCCGGGGCGCGGGCGTCCCTCTGTAACTCCCGGCCCAGGTTGTGGGCCAGCACGGCACAGAGCAGGTACATCTTGTTGGTCACCCATTTGCGACCCGGCAAGTAATCCATCTGGGCTTGGTCTTTGAGTTCGCCCAAGAGCTTCTCCTGCTGCCCTCGGCCCTCATGGAAGCGGACGACGTTCAGGGCCAGCCTGCCTGCCGGCAGGCAGGCCCGGTCTTGTTGGTCACGATCACCTTGAATTCAAATCCCGTCTGGTGGGGTTCGAAGATGTCTAACTGGATGGGACCCTTCTGTTGCACGGTGCTCTCCTGGCGAATGAAGATGAACCGGCGGGGCGTTTCCCAGCACTTGGGCTTCCAGAGCTTGAGGAAATACCGCAGTTTACCGTCCACCGTGGCCGGCCACCACACGCGCCGGTCCTGGATCAGAGCCTTGAGCTCCACAAAACGCTCGAAGGGGACCGACACGGTGAATTCCACGTCGAGTTGCTCCAGCGCCCCAACCATCTCATCACTGAAAAAGGCGCTATCCATCCGGACCTCGATCTGGACTCCGGGCAGGGCTTGGCGCAGGCGCCCCACACATTGGCGCACAAACTCTACGGCTCCATTGGAGTCGTGCACGTTGCCCGAGCGGTGCAACACGTCCAGGACTTGCGCCGTCTGCGCCACGGTGCAGAAGAGGGGGTAGTAGCTCCGGGCGCCCTTCTTCTGCTTGTTGAAGCCCACTGCGGTTCCTTCGGCGTGTTTGCTGGCCCACAGGACGCTGCCGTCGAAGTCCAAGGTCACGCGCGCGAGCCCCTCCTGTGCCAGTCGTCCCAGGACCTGCTGGCGATTCAACCCCTGGTGGGCGGCCACCGCCGGTTCATCGAAGTCGGCCAGAATGCGGCTGAGGGTCGAAACGTCCGGGAGCGCCTTGAGACCCAGCACGCGCCGCACCAGCGGGTCCTCTTTATAGAATTGGATGTCGCGCAGCTTGCGAAAGCCCAGGAGCAGGTGCACGATGAGCCAGAGCACAACCACGTGCGGCTGATAGAGGGTCTTGCCGGCCTGCCTGCCGGCAGGCAGGCCAGATGGGCCGAGCACTGGTGCAAGCGCTCCTTGAGTTGGATTTTGCCGAAGAGTTGCTGGAAGATGAGCAAACCGCCGAAGCTGGTCAGTTGTTGTTCCTGGAATTGCACCTGCGGCATCGAGGAGGCTCTCGTATAGATTTGCTGCTGGCTAAGTCTCATGGGAGAAGGGTTTGAGGTGAAAGGAGGGGGGGCGGGTGGAGGCTCACTTGGGTTGGAGCGTGGCGGTGTCTCTGGCGGCTTGGAGCCTCAGTTGGGCTGCCTGGAGGGCTAACTCGACCCATTGTGCCGTCAGCTTGCGAGAGGTTCTATAAGTGGCCAGTTGGGCCTTGACCTGAGCGACAAAGCCGGGGCGGATGAACTGGCTGGTGCTCTTGCGGCGATGCACCCAACTCAGTTGGTAATAGGGGCCGTGGCGTCGGGGTTTTTCGGGGTCCTTACAACGGCAGCCCGGCTTGCCGCAGACGTTATACTGCCGGGAAAGGCTTCCGGGACGCATATCGCCCAAGGCGGCGAGTTGGGTTTTGATGTGTTGGATACGAGCTTCGATTTGCGGGATAGAGATCGTTTTCTTCATGTCCGATACATAATATAGGCTATCGGACATGTCAAGCCCCGAATCGCATTTTTTTGCATTTTTTTTGTAACCGGCAGAAGGGCGAAATGGCGTTTGGCAAACCCCACTTTTAGTGGCTTCTGCTTCGCCAGAGAAGCGGCGCTCAGTAGATGGCTTGCAGCCGCGCAGGAGGCCGCTTTCGAGAGGCCAGGGCGGTTAAACAACTACATTTTTATGCAACTGAGGGGTCTATGAGCATGCATAAGGAAGGTCAATGATACAATCTTGGCATCACGGCCAAGCTGGAGCGGAACAGCCCACCCCTCAATTCTCCCGGCTGGCCGCATCTGTAGCGCCCTTCCGAATTGGTGCCCGCCACTCGCCCTTTTGCCAGTTCCGCGCCTTCCTCCACAAGGCCATGCAGGTCGCCCACAACCTGGTCTTCGTCGGGCTGGCCCCCGCGTGGTTCGTCCGGGCCCGCCAGGAGGACATGCGGCAGGCCCGGTTCGCCCTGGTGGAGCTTTGCGCCCTGCCCATCCCGCCCGACTGGCCGCAGTTCGGCATCGAGCTGACCGCCGGCTGGGCGCGCCGGGGCTGGCAGGGCGGCATCGCCCACACGCGCCTCCTCGAGGAATCGCCCGGACGGTGAGCCTATCCGTGGCATCCCCCGAACGGGACCCGCCTCAACGCCGAGGACCCGCAGTCTGGTGACCCGGCCCTGGCGCCCATGCGCACTGCTGGTGAACACCGTCTCGATGCCAACGCCGTTCCCGTTCAATTCCACAGAGAAGCCTTCGCCTGTCCGCACTGGCGACCACCCTGGCCGCCTGCCGGCCCCGCTCGACACCGACGCCCTGGCCGCCCCCGGAGCGGAATCCCATTAGTGCCGGCCGCTGGGCTTCCCTATCGAGGCGACCGAGGGCATCCGGATGCGTGGCCGACGGCACCTCAGCGACGGACACGCACTCCGCCGCAATGACGTCACCCCATTTGGCTGACCGCCGACAGGGCTTTACGCCCTGCGCAGACAGGGCACCACGTCCCACGCCTGACATTCGCTGGTGTGGCCGACCATTGATGACCATGCTGGCATCGCCAAAGAAGCTTCACCCCACTGTTAACATACTCTTTCGATATACATAGCCCCTTTTTTCCACCAGCGATGGTACACATCAAATTGATGGTGAGACGCCGCTCTTGTCCAGCCTTCCTCTTTCCGCAGACGGGGCACCACATACCTTGTTGGAGCCTGTTCCAGCTTGTTTTCCATACGTGTCCCTCGGCACACTGAAAGTGCAGTTTCCCTTGCGCGTTTGCGTACTGAGTGGAGAGGCATTTGCCGCGGCGCCTGCGCGCCAATGCCCGCACATCCTTGATTGTTATAGGCGGCCGGTTCGCACAATAGGGGCACCACGCTCCCATTACGACGCCCCCGGGAGTCGTGCTCCATGAATGTCCCTTTGCACATCGCCATAACATCTTAGTCCTGTTTCCGTGGTATTTCGTCGCAAGGCATTCACCTCCTCTTTTTCGGGCAAGAGCCTTCATGTCTGCCAATGTGTATCGGCGGTATCCGGAACATTCATGACACCAATTTCCCATTTTTATTGAAACGGGTGTAGCTTCCCAAACATGTCCGGCTTTGCATCGCCAGCGAAGCTTTGTCGTGTTGTTTATATAATTTGTGGAGAGGCATTGTCCACCATGCTTCTTGGCGAGTTCCTGCATCTCAACCAGTCGGGCAGGTGAATAGGCATTTAGTGTTGAAAGATCGATGTTGTTGGTCCTACCTCGGTTGAGAATGTCGTTGGTTTGCTGGTGTGTGGTACGCGCCTTTAGCGACTGCCGGATGAACTTTTCGAACTTCGCGTGCGGCACGGTGTATGGAATCTGGAGAAGAAGAATTCCGTGTTTTCGGCAGAGGGCTGCTTTCCGCCTGTCGTCAGCCATCCTTCGTTCGAGCGTGGCTTTTCCCCTATGAAAGCGCGAGTTCTTTACAAAATGCTGGACGCCTTGATATTCGAAGGCGATTCCCAATTCCTCTGAATATCCATCAAGCTCCATGCGTGTTCGTCTTGTGCTTTGCAACCATGCAGGCTTTTTCTTGGGGAAAGCCGACGCCAACATCCTTTCAGACACCGCGCGGCATATTCGCTCACTAATTCCAGCGCCGCAGGTGGCGCACCACGTGCCAGCATTCTTGACGGACTCAGCTGTTGCCAACCATTCATGGCCATTTCGACAGCGCCATCGAAGACGTGTCTGGCCGTTTACGTACCCTGTTGACAGGCACCAGCCGTTTCTTGAACGAGCCAGATGGTTCATTTCCAATAGTTTTCTTTGCCGCTGTTTCAGGCTTAACCGCTTTGAGCCTAAGTAACATTGAGGACACCAGCTTCCATGGTTGAGCACGTGAGTCGGCGCGGCGCTAAATACATGCCCCTTAGAACACTGCCATTGCAGTTTGACGAAAGCGCCCTTGTAACGGTTGGAAAGGCATTTCCCATTTCGCCGGCGAGCGGCACCTCGCATGTCGAGGATGGTTTTACCCTGGCCAACGCATCTTGGACACCAACTACCCTGCCGAATTGAGTTCGGTGATGCCCGCCACTTATGACCATTGCGGCAACACCAGAGCAATTTAGCGGCGCTCTTTACATAAACGCGGCTGAGGCACTTGCCGTGCCGCTTCTTCGCCATGTCGTGCATCGCCTCGATGTTTAATGCTCTCATTTGTGGACTTAGCACAGTTCCGCTGTTTCAAATACGTTTGATGCATCAGGCAAGTTCACGGGTCAAGCGAATTGTTTCGTTCGGGTTGGACACGCTACTTTGGAGGAATGCCATGCTCCGGCAGGAGGGGATCGGTTGCTAACTGGCGTATCCGGAAACGGCTTTCAACCCCGACGTGTCGCAAGCGAGACGGGCGCGAGAGCCGTCCAACCCCGGCATCAACCTGACGCCGGCCAATTGACGGAAATCGAAGTTCTGGACCGTATGGCCTTGCGCCGACCGGCGTTCAGCTGATGACCATTGGGGTCATGTCTTGTCATTTGGAAAATTGGCACTTGACGCCGGGATTCCGGGATGATTCCATTGGCCCATGGCACGCGCGTTGCGCATCGAACGAGCGGGCGGGCGGTATGACGTCACCGCCGGCGGCAATGAACGCCAAGACATCTTCCGTGATGTGTTACGAACTTTTTTCCCATCGTACCTTTTGCCGAAGTGCCGTCGTAGGCTTTTTGCCGGATTGCCGCGGTGCCGTCGTATTTTGCAGCCAAATTGCCGCGCTGGCATCGTGGCGTTGCGACCGCGCCGGCGGGATGGTCTTTTTGGTCAGGTCGACGGCGCTTGCCGCAGTGGGATCGTACGAGGCTGTTTCTGCCTCCTAAACTGAGACCCCTTCACGTGCGCCCGGCCCACCTCCCCCTCTATCCGAAGCTCGATTTTGCCGAGTTGATATTGACTTCCACCGTGTCAAACAAAAATAGTGCCCGCAAGAATTCCCCGGTTTTACCGGCGCCGTAGCGCGTTGTTGCAGGTGGTGTTGCGGGTCCGACCTCAAAAATCCCCCGGTTCCATGGGCCTTGTAACACTGTAGCAGGTCCATACCCCCCCGCCCCCTAGACCAGCCGGTCAGGAGAACGGCTTCGGCGGAAAAATCCCCTGCTGGCATCCCTCCGGGATGCAAGGACACCGCTGCATCGAACTCTCGAGGAACAACCTCGCAAGGTTCTTCAGAAAGAAACGCGTTGCAGGTTGACGAGGCGGATTTCCCAAACCAGCGCGTCAAGCCAATAAGTTATCAGAAAGGGCCGGCAGGCCCAGACGCTCAGGGAACGGCCTGTGGGGTCTCGGACAAAGTAGTCCGCTTGTCGGCGCGGATTGGAGCGGAGTGCCTCAAAGGCCGCCATCAATGTGCGTCGTTCCTTCGGCCGGCTTGAGACAAAGAACTGAAACACATCCTCGTCGAGCACGATCTTCCAATGGTCCATCAGACCCCTCGGCCTCCAAGGCGTGATGTATCCGCTGCGCCTGATCCAGTGTCACCTTCTGACCGGCATCCATGCGCCTCATCCGTTCGGCTAACAGGGCTTGATAGGCGGGATTGCGCTCTTGCGCAAGGTGCTGCAGATATGCGGCCGCGAAGAAGCGTTCCTCCTCGGTCATCTGGTCTATACTGGCCTTGATTTCGGATGTGCTCACGGCCTCAACATTACGCGTGTCGTTCCCCATGGCAAGCCGTACTTGTCAGCCCCCTACCCTGCGCCCGCCTCGGCCAGGGGCAGTTTCACGGTGAAGGCGCTGCCGGCGTCGGGTTGGCTGGAGACCTCGATCACGCCGCTGTGGGCATCGATGATGGCCTTGGAAATGGCCAGGCCCAGGCCAGTTCGGCCCTGGGTGCCGGAGCGGGCCTTGTCAACGCGGTAAAAGCGCTCGAAAATATGGGGCAAATCTTCGGCCGGGATGCCCTGGCCCGTATCGGCGACGATGAGGACCGCGTGGCCGTCTTCGGGGCGAGTGGAGATGCGGACCTCGCCCCCCGGGCGGTTGAAGCAGATGGCGTTGCTCAGGAGATTGGTGGCGACCTGGCTGATGCGCTCGGCGTTGCCGGGGCACTGGACGGGGTCCAGTTCGCAGTGGAGTTGGACGCCCCGTTCGGCCGCCAGTGGCCGGACCATCTCGACACACTCGCGGGTGACGCGGGCCAGGTCGAAGGGTTCGCGGCGCATGGGTTCCTGGCCGGCATCCAGGCGGGCCAGTTCGAGCAACGACTCGGTGAGTTTGCGCATGCGCTGGGCGGCGCGCTGGCAGGCCTGGAGGGCGTCGCGGTATTCGGCGGCGCTGCGCTCGCGGGTCAGGGCGGTCTGGGTTTGGGAGAGGATGACCGAGACGGGGGTGCGCAGTTCGTGCGAGGCATCCGAGGTGAACCGGGACTGGTGGGCGAAGGCGGCCTCCAGGCGGCCAAAGGTGGAGTTGAGCACGCCGGCCAGGCGGCCCAATTCGCTATCGGTGTCCGCGGCATCGATGCGTTGTGAGAGATCGCCGGCGGCGATCTTCAGGGCGGTGGCCCCGATGTCCTCGATCGGACGGATGGCGCGGCTCGCCAGCCACCAACCGCCTGCCAGGCCCAGGAGCAAGACCCCGGCCCCGGCCACCGTCAACCAGAGCGCCAGGCGCCGCATGTCCCTGAACTCCGGCGCGATCGAGCGGCCCACCAGGAGCGTCTCCCCGCCCGGCATGACCTGAGACACCTCGCGGCGCTCCCCGCGCGTGCGGCCGCGCCGGGGCATCGGCGGACCGGGAGGCCCAGGGCGTGAGGGCTGGCCCAGCGCCTGCTTGGGAGGGGTCGAGGGTCGAGGGTCGAGGGTCGAGGGTCGAGGGTCGAGGGTCGAGGGCTGAGGGTCGAGGGTCGAGGGTCGCGGGCGCGAGGGCTGGCCCGGCGTCTCGTTGGCCGAGGACGCCTTGGGGCCAGGTGGCGCGAGGCCCTCCGGCCGCGGCACGTCGTTGGGGGCATTGGTTGACCGCGCCAGCACCGAGCCCGTCTCATCCCACAGCACGTAATAGAACCTGTTGGTCTGGCCGCCCTCGGTCGAGCCGGCCCTTGCAATGGCCTCCAGGAGCCGGGCCCGGAACTCCGGCGGGCCGAAGCGGCGGCGGCCATCGCCGGCCCGGTCGTTGGGCGGCTGGCCCGGCCCGCGCTCCGGCGGCTGGCGCGGCCCCCGGTCCCCCACCTGGCCCGGCCCCCCCTCCGGGGGCGGCTTGGGCGGTCCCGGCCGGAAGATGGGAAGCATCAGGCGCGGTCCCAACTCCTCCTGGTCAATCCTGCGCAATTGGTTCTCGCGCGCGACGTGGTAGGCGGTCAGCCCAAAGCCCGTGAGCACCGTTACCAGAATCAGCCCGTGCCAGGCCTGCAGCCGCCAGCGAATCGAGTTGAAGATCATGGCCGGCACTCGATGCAGTAGCCGTGCCCGCGCCGCGTCGAGATGAAGTCGTAGCCCAGCTTCTTGCGGACATTCGAGACGTGCACGTCGAGCAAGTTGGAGAGCGTGCTGTCGTTCTCGTCGAAGAGGTGGTCGTAAAGCATGGTCCGCGTGATCACTTTGCCCCGGTGCAGGGCCAGGAACTCGACCAGGGCGTATTCGCGGGCCGTCAGGGCCACGGCTTGGCCCTGCCTGGAGACGGTGCGGGCGGCCGTATCGATCACCACCTCGCCCAGTTCGATGCGGGAATCGGCCAGGCTGGCCGAACGCCGAATCAGCGCCCGCAGCCGCGCCAGGAGTTCCGCCAGATCGAACGGCTTGACCAGGTAATCATCGGCCCCCGTATCCAGGCCCCGCACCCGGTCCCGCACCGCGTCCCGCGCCGTCAGCATCAGCACCGGCGTCGCGCGCGTCTCGCGCAAGCGCCGCAGCAACTCCCAGCCGTCGATGCCCGGCAACATGATGTCCAGGACCACCGCGTCGTATTCGTAGTTCTGGGCCTTGTAAAGGCCATCCGTGCCATCGGCCGCGCCGTCCACGGCGTAGCCGTCCTCCCGCAGTGCCTTCATCAGGCTCTGCAGCAGGTCCGGCTCATCTTCCACAACCAGAACTCTCATCGTATCGTGGCACGGTTTTCGCGCCGCATTGTAACGGGAGAAGGGCCCCGGCACACGCAAAAAAGCTGCTCCCCCGGTCACAGAGCGCGCCCGCCAACTCGACAGCGGACGCGCTCCGGCCATACAGTGCAGGCAACATGGAGGGCAAGAGCAAATGCGCTGCAGGCTTGCGGCCGGTGCCGCCCTGGAGACAGCCAGTAACTCGCAGGGGCAACTCCGTCCACAATGACCGAAGGCTCTGGCCCATGCCGCACAAGATACCAAGGTGAACCTTAAGTTGAGATTAAGGAACAGTGTCGGGATGCGCCTGCCAGGAATTTTCCGTGTTGTTTCCGTTGGCGTTTGAGGCTGGCTTGAGCTAAAATGGGTCAAACCAGAATATGGTTCTGAATGATCGAATTGGTGGCAGAGAAGATCTGCATGGGCGATTTCGCCCCATCTTTGAGTGGCCGGCGGCCCTGGGGTCCGGGGCTTTTCAAAGCCCAGTCGAGGTGTCCGATCTGGAGTTATGCTCGAGAAAACCTTCGTAAGGGCGGCTGGCCAGCCGCTCAACTTCAAGGGGCTGCCCGTGATGGCGCCCGTTGCCTGTCTGTCTCTGTTTCTGGTTCTATTGTTGACGCCCGTTGCGCGCGCCGAGCGCCAAACCTTGCAGGGCCACGTCCCGCCCGCCGTTGGACGGGTGCAACCGCTCGAGCGGCTTCACCCGGCCCGGAGCCTGGACCTGGCTATAGGACTGCCTTTGCGCAATCGCGAGGCACTGACCAACGTTTTGAAGGCGCTGTATGACCCGGCCAGTCCGAGCTTCCGCCATTACCTTACTCCCGAGGATTTCACCGCCAGGTTCGGCCCGTCGGAGCAGGACTACGAGGCCCTGGCCGCCTTCATGAGCACCAACGGCTTGACGGTGACAGCCCGGCATCCCAACCGTCTGTTGCTCGACGTCAACGGGGCCGTCGCCGCTATCGAGCGGACCTTCCATGTCTCGCTCAAGGTCTATCCCCACCCCGAGGAGGCGCGCACCTTTTACGCGCCGGACACCGAGCCGTCGCTGGACCTGGCCGTGCCCGTGTTGCACATTGGCGGCCTGAACAACTATCGGCTGCCGCGCCCGGCGATGCTGCGGCAGAGCGCGGCTCCTTCGCGCCCCAAGGCCAACGTGGGCTCGGGACCGAGCGGCTCCTACATGGGCCGGGACTTCAGGGCTGCTTACGCGCCCGGGGTCTCCCTGGACGGCACCGGCCAGGCCGTCGGCCTGCTCGAATTCGACGGTTTCTATGCGGGGGACATCACCAGCTACGAAACGCGGGCCAACCTGCCCAACGTGCCGGTGCAGATCGTGAAGCTGGACGGGTTCAACGGGGTGCCCACCCCCGGCCACAACAGCGGAAACGGCGAGGTGGCCCTCGACATCCAGATGGTTATCTCGATGGCGCCCGGCCTCTCGAAGGTCATCGTTTATGAGGCCGGACCGATGGGCAGCGGCAACGATATTCTCAACCGGATGGCCACGGACAACCAGGCCAAGCAGCTCAGCTCGTCCTGGACCTGGTCACTTGCTACCGACGGCAACACGTCCCAAATCCTCCAGGAGATTGCCGCCCAGGGGCAATCCTTTTTCAATGCCTCGGGTGACTCCAACGCGTGGACCGGGCCGATCGATCCCCCGGCGGACAACCCTTACGCGACGATCGTGGGGGGAACCACCGTGACGACCAGCGGTGCGGGCGGGGCTTGGCTTGCGGAGACGGTCTGGAACTGGGGCAGCGGCACAGGCAGCGGCGGCGGCATCAGCACCACCTACGGCATCCCCTCCTGGCAGCAGGGCGTCAGCATGGCGGCCAACCAAGGCTCAACCACCTCGCGCAATATCCCCGACGTGGCCATGGTGGCGGACAACGTTTTCTCGATAGCCGACAACGGGAAGAGCTATCCGGGGACCGGGGGCACCAGTTGCGCCACACCACTGTGGGCGGGGTTCGCGGCCCTGATCAACCAGCAGGCAGCCGCCAGCGGCAAACCGCCCGTCGGCTTTCTCAACCCTGCCCTCTACGCCATTGGCACGGGGCCCCAATACGCGAGCGCATTCCATGACATCGTCACCGGCAACAACACGAGCAGGTCCAGCCCCAACAAGTTCTACGCTGTCGCCGGCTACGACTTGTGCACCGGCTGGGGCACGCCCACCGGGAGCAACCTCATCAACGCCCTGGTCGCCCCGGCCTATCCCCCGAACGTTGTTGCCGACGGCTGGGCGCTGGTGGCCGAGAGCTGCCTGCCCACCAACGGCGCGGTTAACCCCGGCGAAACCGTGACCGTGAGTTTCGGCCTGCGCAACATCGGCTTGGGCGATACGACCAACCTCGTTGCCACGCTCCTGTCCACCAACGGCGTGACTGTCGTCAGCGCCCCGCAAAGCTATGGGCTGGTCCCTGCCGGCGGCCAGACCCTCAACCAGTCGTTTACTTTCATCGCCAACGGCGCCTGCGGCTCGGCCATCGCACCCCTGCTTCAACTCCAGGACGGCGCGACAAGCCTCGGCACGGTCAGTTACTCGATGCCGCTGGGCCTGTTCTCGCCCTCGACCGTCTTTGCCCAGGGTTTTGACGACGTCACCGCCCCCGCCTTGCCCGCGGGCTGGAACAGTGCGGCCAGCGGCGGCGGCTCCAACTGGGTCACATCCACCGCCTTGAGCGACACCGCTCCGAACTCCGCCTACGAAGCGGAGCCCCGTTCCCGGGCCTGGGCGAGCTGGTCTCGCCGACCATCCCGATCAACTCAGCCTCCGCCCAGCTCTCCTTCAGAAATCATTACGATCTCGAAACCAGCCCTTACGATTCGACCGTCGGCTATGATGGCGGCCATCTCCTCATCCAGATTGGCAATGGCGCCTTTACGGACATCCTGGCTGCCGGCGGCAGCTTCGCCACCGGAGGCTATACCGGGACCATCGATCCGACGGATGACAATCCCTTGGGCGGCCAGGCCGTATGGACCGGCACCAGCGGCGGCTTTATCACCACCACCGTCAATCTGCCGGCCGCTGCCGCCGGCCAAAGCGTCGCCTTCGAATGGGAGTTCGGCACCGATACGGGCAACGACTATGGCGGCGGCGGCGGCTGGTACATTGACAGCGTGTCCCTCATTGACGGCTCTTATGCCTGTTGTGTTTCTGCCTCGGCGGCGGTCCCGGCGCTGGTCAACCCCCAGCGCAGCGGCGGCAGCTTCACCTTTGCCTTCCAGACTGCCGCGGGCCAAAACTACTCGGTCCAATATACCGACAACCTCGCCAATCCCGTCTGGACCACACTCTACTCGCTCACCGGCGACGGCTCGGTGCAGACCCTCACCAACTCCATTGCCGGCGCCCAGGGCTTCTTCCGCGTGCAGTCCCCGTAGCTTAGAGCGAACCACGCAACGTCGGCACAACCTTTGTCGCGGCCTTTGTCGAGACCTTTGTCGGATTGGCCATTTTTCGACAAAGGTGCCGACAAAGGCTGCGACAAAGGTCCGGAATCAGAGGTTTTGCGACAGGCTCTGGCTTAGATCGCCTTCTCCCCTCGCTCCTCGGTGCGGATGCGCACGGCGTTGTCGATGGGGAAGACGAAGACCTTGCCATCGCCGATCTTGCCGGTGCGCGCGGCCTTGATGATGGCGTCGGTAGCGGCGGAGACGATAGCGTCGGGGACGATCATCTCGATCTTGATCTTGGGCAGGAAATCGACGGTGTATTCGCTGCCGCGGTAGATTTCGGTATGGCCCTTCTGGCGGCCGAAGCCTTTGACCTCGGTCACGGTCATGCCTTGGAGGCCGACCTCGTGGAGGGCGTCTTTGACGTTGTTGAGCTTGAACGGTTTGATGATCGCTTCGATTTTTTTCATGCGGGCAGTCAATCGTTGTAGGCGCTCTCCCCGTGTTGCGAGAGGTCCAGACCCAGTGTCTCGTCTTCCTCGCTGAGGCGCAGGCCGGTCACCGCGTTGACCACTTTCAAGATAACGAAAGTGGCGGCGCCGGCAAAGGCCATTGTGAAGAGCACGCCCCGGAGTTGGTTGAGGAACTGGGCGCTGCCGCCGGCCAGGGGGACGACCTGGCCGTTGACATTGCAGGTGTTCAGGATGGCATCGTTGACGGTCCCGCTGGCCAGCAGGCCAAGCATGAGCATGCCCAGCGTGCTGCCGATGGCGTGGACGCCGAAGACGTCCAGGGAATCATCGTAGCCGAACCGGGCCTTGAGGCGTGTGACGGCCTGGTAGCAGAGGGCCCCGGCCGCCAGGCCGATGAGCAGAGCGGAGGGGATGGAGACGAAGCCGGAGGCCGGGGTGATGGTGGCCAGGCCGGCGACCATGCCGGAGGCGGCGCCCAGGACGCTGGGTTTGCCCTTCCGGAGCCATTCGCTCAAGGCCCAACTGAGGGCGGCGGCGGCGGCCGAGAAGTGCGTGGCGGCAAACGCGCTGGTTGCCAGGGCGCCGGCATTGACGGCGCTGCCGCCGTTGAAACCAAACCAGCCGACCCAGAGCAGACCGGCCCCGATGAGGCTCAACACCACATTGTGCGGCGGCATCGGCTCGCGGGGGTAGCCCAGGCGCTTGCCCAGGACCACCGCGCAGACCAGCGCCGAGACCCCGGAACTGATGTGCACCACGGTGCCCCCGGCAAAATCCAGCACCGGGATCCTGCAGCCGGTCGAGGCCCAGTTGAACAGGCCGCCTTTGCCCCAGACCATGTGCGCCAGGGGGCAATAGACCAGCGTCACCCAGAGTGTGGTGAAGAGGCAGGAAGGCGCTGAACTTCATCCGCTCGGCCACCGCCCCGCTGATCAACGCCGGGGTGATAATGGCGAACATCAACTGGAAGAGCATGAAGCTCTGCTCCGGCACGGTGGCGGCATAGGCGCTGTTGGGGGCCGCGCCGACGCCGCTCAACAGGAAGTGTTTCATCGGGTTGCCGCACCAGGCATTGCCCTGCCCAAAGGCCATGCTGTAGCCAAAGAGCACCCAGAGGACCGAGACCAGCCCCATGAGCACCAGGCTGTGCATCATCGTGCCCAGGACGTTCTTGCGCCGCACCAGGCCCCCGTAAAAGAGGATCAGTCCGGGCGCCGTCATCATCAACACCAGGGCGGCGCTGGCCAGCACCCAGGCATTGTCGCCCGAGTTGATGGCCGGCGCCGCAGCCACTTTCGCCTCCAGTTGCGCCAGCCGGCTTTCCACGCTCCCGCCAGGGGCCGCAGCCCCCTGCGCCGCCGCCGCAAGCCAGAAAAGCAGGAGCAAAGGAAACAACCGATGCGATGCGAGCCGTTTGCCAACATGCTGAATCATTGCCCGATTTCATCGCAATCGGGGCGCCCAGTCAAGCTGCCAAAAATGTCCCAAAGCGGGTCTTGCGCCACGGCCGGCTCTCAACATCGCGCCCTTGCAATCAGCCTCTGAAACCCAAACACAACAATTTAGGCATAGGCCCGCTTGATTTCCATGGTCACCACGAGCGTCGGATTCTCCGCCAAACCCAGAGCGCCCAGGTCCTCCCCTTCCAGGTGGAGGGCCACGGCTTCCTGGAGGTGACGGATGACCTCATCGAGCGTCGCACCTTGGGTAACCACAGCGATTTCGACGCACTCCGCGACGCAGCCCGATTCTTCCCCACGCCGAATAATGGCTTTGATCGTGTGCTGAAGCGATTGCATTTTTACGATTGGAGCCTAACTCGCGCTACGGTTGGCAGCGCATCCAGAGCGAACTCGCCGCTGGCTCACACAGCGGTCTCAGGCTGTGGCTCGGCCGGATGAGACCATAGGTACTCTCGAATCTCCAACGTCATCCGGTCCAACTCCGCCAGATACCCGGAAGCCGAAAGCCGGTAGTTTTCCGGATTTTGCTCGACGCGCCGGAGCCTGGCTACCTGAAGCTGAAACTGCCTCATGCGCTCTGAGGTCGTTTGGAATTCCTGGTCGTTTCTAATCATGCTGAAATGATCTCTCGAACTCTGGCCAACCCCTCACCGTGTGAGAGCCTCCAAAAATTCCCGCGACTTCCTCGCCTCAGCGGTGATTTTGGCAGGCGTGTCGCCCAGCGCCAGGCATTCGACAATCATCGGGCCGCTGCGGAATCCGCCTTTCCGGAGCCGGGCCAGGACCTCGCGGAAGTTGACCAGGCCGGTGCCCGGGGTGACCAGGACTTCCTTGGGCGGCTTGAAGTCCTTGACGCTCATCCCGGCCACCAGGCCATCAACTGTCGCGCTGTCCTCGACGGGGTCGAGCCGGCCGTCCGAGTAATAGAAGATGTTGCCGGGGTCGTACCAGAGACGGAAGTTCTTGTGGCCGACCCCTTCGAGGATCTTCCGGCATTGCGGGCCCGTGGCATTCTGGCCGCCGTGCGGTTTGATGCTCAGGCCGACGCCCTTGGAGGCGGCATAATCGCAGCACTCGGCGACGACCTTGTAGTAGGCATCGAAGAGCTTTTGGTTGCCGGTGCCGCCCAGCATCAGGTTCGGGCAGGAGCAGAGGACACAGTGATCGATGAGCTTCTTGAGCCCGGCGATGCCCGCCTCGACTGACGCGGCCACCGGGAAATCGCCGCCGTAAATCGAGAGCGTCTTGAGCCCGCGTTGCTTCACCTCCCCGGCGATGGCGGCGACCTCTTCGGGCGTGGAATTGACCGTGATGATGACCCAGGACTTGCCCTTGGCAGTCATGATGCCGGCGTACTTGAACCCGGCCTCGGCAATGCCGTCCAGCGCGGTGCGATAATCGAACTTGTCCCACGGGCGGGTGTAGCAGCCCAGTTGATAAGGTGATCCGGGGCCGGCCAAGGCCCCGGGCGGCCTGGCCAGGGCAGCCAGGCCCAGGACGGAGGACGCGCGGATAAACTCGCGGCGGGTCATGTTCATGCGTGCCCCAACCCTGCCCCAACGCGGCGGCAGACTCAAGGAGAAAGGCTAAAGGCTGAAGGCTGAAGGCTGAAGGCCGAAGAACGCCGGGCGGTTTTCGTACTTTAGCCTTTAGCCTTTAGCCTTCAGCCTTTGTTTTGCCGTCCTGGACCGGGTCCAACGGCCGCTGGCGGTAGCTGCGGGCGATGAGGATGAAAACGCCCGCCACCCCGAGCATCAGCGCGGCATAAAAGTAGAACCCCGCCGCGCCCTCGGCCCTGATATAGCGCTCGTTGAGGCCGGTGAAGAGGGCGATGAGGAAATGTCCCGCGGCGATCGTCATGAGCCAGAAACTCATGATGACGCTCTTGAGCTGAGCAGGCGCCTGGGCGAAGGCAAATTCCAGGGCGGTCGCCGAGAGCATCACCTCGCCGGCCTCCAGGACAGTGTAGGGGAGCAACTGCCAGAGGATGCTCAGTGTGGCGCCGTGGTCCATCCGGGCCTGGATGAGGCCGCAGAGGAAAAAGGCGGCCGCCCCGAGCACCATGCCGGCGGACATCCTCCGCAACGGGGTGGGGCGCAGCCCGAGCCGTTCCGCCAGCGGATAAAGGCCCAGGGTCAGCACCGGCACCCAGATCATCACCAGCACCGCCCCCATCCCTTGCATCGTCTCGCCATCCAGCCAGTGGAAACGCGCCATGTTCTTGCCCTGCAAGACCCACGTCGAGTTCACCTGGTTGAAAAGCGCCCAGAACATCGGCACCGTTGCGAACACGCTCAGGATGCCCAGCACCGTCCTGGCGCCCTGCACCGACTCGGTTGAAAACCGGTCCAGGGCGGCATCCAGGAACCGCTCGCCCGAGCGGCGGGGCCGTCCGCAGGTCAGGGCGCGCCAGATGACCGAGCCCGGACGCAGCCGGCTTTGCGCGCCGGCGGCGGGCTGCCGCACATAGTGCTTTGTGCCGAGCCAGAAAAACAACACCGCCAGACCCATGGCAAAGCCCGGAATCCCAAACGCCCAGCGATAGCCCTTGTGGTTGTGGACCCAGGGGATGATGAAGAAACCGGCGGCAGAGCCGAGATTGATGGCCCAGTAAAACCAGCCATAGACCTTCGGCAGCAGGTGCTGCTGCCGGGGCCCGAACTGGTCTCCCACAAAGGCGCTCACGCACGGTTTGATCCCGCCGGCCCCTACCGCGATGAGCGCCAGCCCCGCGAAAAGGCCCGCCCGGCTCCCTTCGAAGAACGCCAGCAGGCCCGAGCCCACGCAATACACCAGCGAGATCGTCAGGATCGTCCAGTAGCGCCCAAGCCATCGATCCGCGAGCCAGCCGCCCAGCAACGGCAACAGATACACCGCCGTTCCAAACAGGTGCAGCGTCTGCGTTGCCCCGGCCTTGCCCAGGCCCATCCGGCTGACCAGGTACAACTCCAGGATCCCAATGATCCCATAATAGGTGAACCGCTCGCAGGCCTCGTTGCCAATGATGTATTTGATCTGCGCCGGGTACCGATTGAGCCGCCCCCCCACCGGGGCGGCGGCGGCATCGCTGGTTTGCGCCTTCATCTCAGTGCCACTCATGGCGTCGCGTAGGCGAAGACTAAGCGGCTGTGACCCGTGTTGGGAATCTCAATTAAGGTTAAAACGCCAGTTGGAAGCGGGTGAAAAGCGCGTTTTCGTCCCGGCGGGTGACTATGCCGGGGACGGTGGCGCCGGTGCCGCCGCCCTCGAAGCTCGTATGGGCGAAGCTGGAGGACACTTTGACATTCCGGTTCAGATACCAATTGAACCCGACGGACCACTCCTGTGCGGAGCGGGCGGAGGACGCAGGATTCGCGAACGAGTTAAAGGCCCGCGGGTCGAGGTCCAGCTCCGAGTAGCGGGCCATTAGTTGCCAGGCACCCCAACCGCTGGGCGGGCGGAATGGGTGCCGCGGCACAACCCCGCCTGCGAACGCGGCATCTTCGCCGGTGAGCACATAGCCGACCGAGACTTGCCAGGCCGTATGTTCCAGGGAGGCCGAGGTGAACGGTTGGGTGACCGTCCGGCTGACCTGTTGGTCCGAAATGACATATTCGCCCAGGAAACTGAGCGGCCCGTAGAAGTAATAGCCTTGAGGCGAGAGACGCCAGTGGTCTCCGCTGGCAACCACGACCGCATTGCTGGCCGGATTGTAGGCGAAGAACTGTTGTTGGCCGACTGTGGCGTAGCCGGGAAGGGTGCCGCCGATTGTGGCGGGCAGCGCCGACGCATTCGGGGCCTGCTCGCTCTCATAGCTGCCGCTCAACCCAAACCCAAAACCCTGCAATGGACGCAAAAAAGCCGGCTTGAGCGGCTGGAAGAAAGCCGTCCGGCAAACGACTTGTTGTCTTGAAGTCGCGAAAGACCGTCCCCTCGAGCACCGGCCGGGCCCGGCGCAATAGGAACCCATCGTTGCCCACAATGCCGGCATCGTTGAAAAAAGTTCTCGAGTCCACCTGGAGGACGCCTTTCAACTGGAGCGTGAATTCGCCGTCCGGGGAGGCCAATGAGAAGCCCTGGTCGCCCGCTGTGATCTTGGGGGTCCGACTTGCGCTTCCTTCAACCGCAGCCGGCCACGCGGGCTGGGTGCCCTCCAGGCCCTTTGGCATTTGTTCGACGGCTTCCGGGCGCTGTTGCGCCGGCGCGTTCGTGCTCTGCCCCGCCCCCGGCCGGTCGCGCTCCAGGGCCTTGACCTTTTGCTCCAGTTCCTCGATTCGCTTCTCAAGCCGCTGGATCAGCTCGACGGTGTTCGTGTCCTCCGCCCGCAAGCCCAAGGCCGCCAGCAGAATGAATATCACCGCACCTGCAAACAAACCGCAGTTCGACCTGGGTTGGATGGCCTTGCTTTTCATGGTCCTTCGTTCCTTTCTCGGATTTGCCGTTCACTATCGTCTGCGTTCGTATAAATGCCAGGTCGTCATTCCCCGGCTTCGGGCTCGACGGGTACGGCATGACGAAGATCTTGGCCGGTTTCTCGAACACGTCAACTGGGTCAACCCCAGAATATTCGCACTTTAGCCTTTAGCCTTCAGCCTTCAGCCTTTAGCCTTCAGCCTTCAGCCTTTAGCCTTCAGCCTTTAGCCTTTCCCTGTTGGCCTTTGGCTTTTAGGCTTTTGCCTATGAACGTTCGCGCGGTCAGGGGCGCCCAGAGCGGGGCGTTGGCCACCGAGAGTCCCTTGCGGGACCTGGCGGCGATTGTCCGCTCGCGCACGCCGTTGATCGCGGTCGAGAGCAACGAGGAGGCGCAGTTGGTTGGGATGGTCCAGCAGATTGGGCGGCAACTCCAGGTCAAGACCTTCCGCTGGACGGTCACCGAAGGATTGCAGGCCTTCGACGCGGCCGACCAGCCGGAGGGCGCCGTGCTCAAGTCGCAGGAGGTCCTCAGCTACATCAAGGCCCGCGGGTTGCACAGCCTGTTCGTGCTCCTGGATTTCCATCCCTACCTCCAGGACAGCGTACATGTGCGCTTTCTCAAGGACATCGCCTTGGGGTATGAGAAGCACCTCTCGACCGTGATGCTGGTGGGAGTGACGCTGCAGGTGCCGGAGGAGTTGAGGTCGTTCACGGCCTACTTTCACCTGCCCCTGCCGACGCGGGATGAATTGCGGGCCATCGTGTACGACGTGGCCGGGGACTGGGGCGCGCAGCACGGCGCGCGCAAGGTCGAGACAACCAACAAGGCCATCGATTTGCTGGTGCGCAACCTGGCCGGTCTCACCGCCACGGACGCCCGCCGGCTGGCGCTCAAGGCCATCAACGACAACGGCGTGATCTCCGAGTGCGACATGCCCGAGGTGATGCGGGCCAAGTATGAGTTGCTGGGGCGGGACTCGCCGCTGTCCTTCGAGCACGAGACGGCGCGGTTCGCCGAGATCGGCGGGATGCGCCGGCTGCGCAATTGGCTGGACTTGCGCAAGAGCTTTTTCCTCGAAGACGTCCCGTCGGAATTGGACCCGCCGCGCGGGGTGCTGCTGTTGGGGGTGCAGGGGTGCGGCAAGAGCCTGGCGGCCAAGGCGGCCGCCGGGATCTTCGGCGTGCCGCTGCTGCGGCTGGATTTCGGCGTGCTCTACAGCAAGTACTACGGCGAGACCGAGCGCAACCTGCGCAAGGCGCTGGACATGGCCGAGATGATGGCCCCGTGCGTGCTGTGGCTGGACGAGATCGAGAAGGGCCTGGCGGTGGGCGATGACGACGACGGCCTGTCGCGGCGGGTACTGGGCACGCTGTTGACGTGGATGAGCGAACGGCGAAAGCCGGTCTTTCTGGTGGCCACAGCCAATGACATCACCCGGCTGCCGCCCGAGATCGTGCGCAAGGGGCGTTTCGACGAGATCTTCTTTGTGGACCTGCCCTCGGCGGACAACCGGCGGGACATCCTGGCCATCCACTTGCGCAAACGCGCGCTCGACCCGGCCGGCTTCGATCTCGATGCCCTGGGGCGGGCGGCTCACGGGTTCTCCGGCTCCGAAATCGAGCAGGCCATCGTCTCGGCGATGTACACCGCCCGGGCCCGGGGCTGCGCGCCGTCCCAGGCCGACCTCGTGGCCGAGATCCAGCAGACCCGGCCGCTCTCGGTCCTCCTGGCCGAAACGGTCGAGCAAACCCGGCAATGGGCTACCGAGCGGACCGTGCCGTGCGATTAGAGTGCGGAGTGCGGAGTGCGGAGTGCGGAGTCAGCCCGGGAGGGGCGCCAGGAGGAATGGGACCGCTTTAGGACCTTTCCATGAGATGTCGAGCAGGCCGCGAGGTTTTGGACTGCGCCAGTCCTCTGGCGCTTTTTGGAGGCTGGCGACGCCAAAGCGCCAGAGGACTGGCGCAGTCCAAAACGCTGTTGCGCCGAAGGGGCGCCCTTCTGGTTCAGGCGGCCGATTCTCCTGCGTTATCGCCGGCTGGCGCCCTTGGCGTGAGGTTTCCGGCCCTAACCGGTCTTAGTTTGCGGCAGGGGCGGAGCGGGCCACGGAACGGTTTTATTGTGGCATATTCCAGAAAATCTGTGATTATACTCGGGTATGGCAGAAAAGAGCCTGAACGAAATCTCCCGCGACGTGCGGATGCTTTATACGAAGGGCACCGAGGCCATAAGGCACGAGAACATTGACTACGCCGTCGACCTGTTCAACCAGGTGCTGGTGCGGGAACCGGGATTTTACGAATGCCGCAAGGCGTTGCGGCTGGCGCAGTTGCAGCGGTCGGGCGGCGGGCGGGGCTTCTTCAAGAAGATGCTCAGCGGGGCCGGTTCCAGGCCGCTGGTCGCCAAGGGCCAAATGGCCCTGCACAAAGACCCGGCTGAGACGCTGCAAATCGCCGAGCAGATACTCAACAGCGACCCGGAGAGCGCCTCGGCGCACCGGTTGATCGTCGAGGCCGCCACGGCCCTGCAGATGCCGCGCACCGCCGTGCTCTCGCTGGACCTCCTGCACCGGGGCTCGCCCCACGACAAGGACCTGTCCATCAAGTTCGCCAACGCCTTAGCGGAGATCGGCGAAGGCCAGCACGCCGAAAACGTCCTCATGGAGGCCTGCCGGCTCAATCCCAGGGACGCCGACCTGGCCCAAACCCTCAAGGACATCTCGGCCCGCAAGACCCTGGACGAAGGTGGTTACGAGGCCCTGGCCGACGGCTCCGGTTCCTATCGCGACATCCTCAAGGACAAAGAGGAGGCCATCATGCTCGAACAGGAGAACCGCCAGGTCAAGAGCGAGGACGTTGCCCAGCGGCTCATCCGCGAATACGAGGCCCGGCTCTCAACCGAGCCCAACAACCTCAAGCTGCTCCGCCAACTGGCCGAACTCTACACCCAGAAAAAACGAATTCGATTCGGCGCTCAGTTGTTACGACCGGATCAAGAAGTCGGACATCGGCAGCGACGCCTCCCTGGACAGCGCCATCGCCGAGACCATGTTCGCGCAAGTACGACTACCGGATAGCGCAGCTTGACCCGGCCTCGCCGGACCAGGCCGAGCAGGCGGCCAGCCTGCAGGCCGAAAAGCAGGCCTACCTCCTGGCCGAGTGCCAAAAACGCGTCGAGAAATTCCCCACCGACCTGCAGTTCCGCTTCGAGTTGGGCGAGCTCTACTTCAAGGCCGGCAAGATCGGCGAGGCCATCGCGGAATTTCAAAAGGCCCAGGCCAGTCCCCACAAACGCATCGCGGCCATGAATCTCCTGGGCCAATGCTTCGCCAAACGGAAGATGACCTGCGACCTGGCGGTCCGCACCTTCCAGAACGCCCTGAAGGAAAAACCGGTCTTCGACGACGAGAAGAAGGAGATCATTTACAATCTGGCCAGCGCCCTGGAGAGCATGGGCAGGAGTCAGGAGGCCCTGGAGCAGTTCAAGCTCATCTACGAGGTGGATAGCAGTTACCGGGACGTGATGGCGCGGCTGGAGAAGGTCTGGGGAGGGCAGTGAGGGGAGTGCGGAGTGCAGCTAGGTTTCTTTGCGTATGAAAGTAGCGACTTTTGAAGGGATCGTCGAGAACGGGCAGATTAAGCTCCCAGAAGATGTCCACGTACCAGAGCGGACGAGGGTCTATGTGGTCATACCGGGTGTGGGCCAGCCAAGCATAGCCGGGTGGACGAGCCCGCGCCTGGCACACCCCGAACAGGCCGGGGATTTCCAGAAGACTGTCATTCCCGATGCCAACCCACTTGGTCGCTGATGCGTTGGCCGGCCAGAATGTCAAAATCAATTGTCCCGTGTTGCTATCCCACGACAACGGAATTAGTTTCCAGCCATGACGACTGTGGAGGCGCAATGGGGCGTCGCCAAGCACCTGATTCTTGGCGATGACCCCCAACTGCGGCTGTTTGCCGAGGCCGCCGTTTGGCTGAAGAAAATCGAGGCCTTCCGCAAAGGGGAGGATGAGCGGATGTTCGTGCGGGACCCCACCCCGGAGGATCTCGCCGTCCATAAGAGCTTGCTGCAGAGGCTGATCGCCGATGGGGAGCATCAACTATCGCTGGTGGCTCAGATTAGCCTGCCCGAGAACGTCGAAGGGATCAGCTCTGCATCGCTGGCTGCCACCGTCGAACTGCTCCGCGCAGATTATCGAGGTTGGCACGAACCAATGCCGCCAGAAAGGCGCGCGCGAGTGTTGAGGGAGGCCTTCCCGGATGTCACCGATGATTACAAGGAGTTCCGACGCTCGAAGCGGCGACAAGAATGGCCGAAACTGCACCTTTAATCCTGCATTGGGCCGCCACAGCTCACCCTCCATCGGGAACCAGGTGCGGGCGTGCAGGGCCACCGCCTGGCCCCCGAAGGACTTGGAGTGCAGCGGCGGAGGCGTTCTTCTGAGCTGGAGCCTGGCTCCGGGGCTTTGTCGTTGGAGCCACCAGCAGAGTCCATCCGCTGTGTTTGACGACCTTTTCCTGTTGCCGCCAAAGCCGTTGCCGATTTTTTGATACCGGCAGCACTTGAGGGGTTGGCAACCCCTATGGATCCTTTGGAATCCAAGCCGCTTCAAGAATTCGCCCTGGCTGTTGCCCAAATGTCACATATGCGCATTGACTTTCGCCGCGCAGTACGTTTCAATCGATCACAGTTAATGGTCAGTTGCATGTTTTATCCAGGGGAGAGGACCAGTCCGGCGCAATGGGATCTGCCGCCTCGATCGCACAGAGCAGGTCCAGCGTGCATCTCCGGTGCTTCGCTCGTACTTCCCCGCCCCCCCAGGCCGAGCGGCCCGCAGCCGCGCCACCGCCATCGTGCCGGTATGGAGCGCGTCCACAAGCATCAGGCCGGGAGGGCCGAGCGGCAAGTACACAAGGAGGCGGCGCCGTGAAGCTGCGCTCCAAAGGAACCTCGTCAAATGTTGGCTCCGCGATGCTCAGCCAACACGCATCGAAGCAAGTCGCCACCTCTCTGGACCTTTCCGGGCGCGAGATGGAAATCATTCGCGGTCTGTTTGACAACATGACCGAGAAGGCCATCGCGGCCCTGCTCGGCCTTTCCGCGCACACTGTCCACACGCACGTTGGCCGGCTCTCGCTGAAACTCCGAGTGACCAGTCGGACCCAACTCGTCCTGAGGATCGTCCGGCAGATGGTCATCCTTACGGCCTCCGCCACAACCCGTCTGCCCCCGCGCCGCGGTCACTTCGCTCCAGGCGGCTGCAAACCCGGTCCGTGATTCTCCGGCAAGGCCAGTCCGGCAAACGGCAGCCCCGGTGTAGGCTGAACAGCTTAACCTGAACAGGCGACTTCCGCGGAAAACAAATTTCTGAGAGGCTCGTTTGCGAAACCGCTGGCGGCGGGGCGGGATCCCGCCACTTGAAGCGGATGACGCAGACAATCAAAGTTAGCAAGACCATGAAATCCAGGGGGACGATAATCTCGTCCAGAGCCATTCTATTGGCGCTGGTTGGCACAATTCAACAGGCATTGGCACCCGCGCCTGCGGAAGGGGCGCCCACGCCCAGTATGGACAAGCGGCTGGATGGGGCAGTGCCCGTCCAGGTTGCCCCGGAACGAAAAGCGGCGGAGAGCCTGCTCGTTGCAAGGGTGCCCTATGCACGGGTAGATTACGATCCAGTCACCGCCGCACCGAGTTGGATCGCGTTGCCGTTCGGGCTTCCTGACTGGGCCGGCCGCCGGGGATGAAATTTATCATCCGAGGACGGCCCAAACGCCCGCCCCGGCGGCTCCCAGCGACCCCTACGGGCCTGTCAAAGAGTTCCTCGCGGACAACGCCGCCTTGTTCGGCCACGGGCCGGAGGTGCTGACCAATGCGACCATCGCCCGCGAATTCGCCGGCGACAGGAGCGGGATGCGAACGGTCGTCTGGCAGCAGCAATTGGACGGCATTCCGGTCTTCGACGGCGTGCTCGTCGGGCACATCACCAGAAGCGGCGAATTGGTGAACATCTCCAGCGGCTTCCTTCCGGAGATCGAGCACGCCTCCGGCCTGGACGCCGCCGCCCGGACGCAGCTCGAGCTCGCCCCACCGATTTCCGCGGTGGACGCGTTGATTTCAGCCCTGGCCGACGTTGGGGAGAATGTCACTCCGGACCAGATCGAGCTCGCGGCCCCTGCCTCAACGGAGCCCGACAAGGCGCAGATTCTCGCCTCGGCGGCCCTCATGGGCCAGGCGCAGGCCGCCCTGGTCTGGCTGCCCATGAGCCGCTCCTCGGTCCGCCTCTGCTGGCTCGTCCGGCTCCACCCCCGCGGGACTTGGGAGGCCTTTGAAACAGTCGTGGATGCATCCTCGGGCGAGGCGCTCGTTCGCCACAACCTGACAAAAGGGATCAGCAACGCCAGTTACCTTGTCTATACGAACGATAGTCCGACGCCCAAGATGCCGGGCTGGACGACGCCGAACACCAATCAGCCGACCACGGTCACGCAACAATGGGTGACCCTGAGCGCCTTCGACACGAACGCCTCACCAAACGGCTGGATCAATGACGGCACCAATTACACGGCTGGGAACAACGTCCTTGCCTCATTGAACCGCGGTGGCACGTGGCCATGCACCAATTACGTGCATGCCTCTACGAACAGGTGGTTCGGCTTCACCGTCGGCCTGACCAACGACCCAATCACCTACACAAACGCGAGCGTCGTGAACGCGTTCTATTGGTGCAACTGGATGCACGACAGGCTCTACCAGCTCGGCTTCACCGAAGCCGCCGGAAATTTCCAGCAGACCAACTTCAGCGGGCGCGGCGCCCCCAACGATCCGGTCCTCGTGTTCGCCCAATTCGGCGCGGACAACGGCAACTACTATAACTCCTCTTTCGTTCAATCTCCGGACGGGACGAGCGGCTGGCTGGAGCTGTGCGTGGACAACGGGCCGACCCCTAACAGGGACGACGACTTGGACACACAGACCATTCTCCACGAATATACGCACGGATTGAACGCAAGGCTCGCTGGGGGCGGGTGGACGACAAACAACTCGAATCCCTTAACCTATTTCGAGTCCGGGGGTCTGGATGAGGGATGGGCCGACTTTTACGCGCTGTCGCTCCTTAGCCAACCAACCAACGACGTAAACGGTTGTTACCCCTTCGCGGCTTACGGCAGCTATTTGTGGGGCAGCGAAAGGGCGAACTATTACTACGGATGTCGCTACTATCCCTACTGCACCGACACGAACAAGAGCCCCGCACCTTTGCGGACATCTCTCCCTCCACGTTCAGTGGCCACCCGGGAGTCCCTGGCAATCCGAGTACGGAGCTCGTGAACAACGCCTACGTGGCTCGCACCTTGGGTGAGGTATGGTGCGTGACCCTGTGGGACGCGCGCGCGAATGTGATCACCAACTTTGGGTGGAACCCTGGCAACGACATGGTGCTTTGGACCGTAATGGAGGGAATGACGCTTGCCCCGCCGAATCCGAGCTTCCTTCAAGCCCGGGATGCGCTCTTGCAGGCGGATTTTGTGGACAACAACGGCTCGTGCGCCCAGGACCTGTGGAACGCCTTCGCCAAGCGGGGGATGGGGTGGAGCGCGACCGAACCCCCTGTCGTACAGAATTCGTTCGGGCCCGTAGGTCCAGGCGTGCATGAGACGAACGACCTGGCCCCGGGCTACGTTGAGTGGCTTGAGTGGTCATTTCAGGCCCCAGGCGCCATTTACTCCTCGCCGGCCATCGGGCCGGACGGCACCATCTACGTCGGTTCCGTCAACCCGGACAACAAGCTCTATGCGATCAATACCAACGGCACGTTGAAGTGGAGCTACCCGGGACAGTACGGGACCTGGAGCTTCTACTCCACACCGGCCATCGGGCCGGATGGGACAATCTACGTGGGCTGTTATGACACCTGGCTCTACGCCATCAACACGAACGGCACGTACAAGTGGGGGTACCAAACAGGGGGCGAAATCTTCGCCTCCCCCGCCATCGCAACGGACGGCACCATCTATTTCGCGACGATAGACGATCAGAAAGTCTATGCGCTAAACCCGTCGGGCACGTTGAAATGGTCCAGGACCACGGGCAACACGGTCTACTCGTCGCCAGCCGTTGGCCCCGACGGCAGCGTGTACATCGGCGGGATGGACGGCAAGGTGTACGGACTGAATCCCGCCAACGGTACCGACAAGTCCCCATGGCCTTTCACCACGGGCGGCTACGTCTATGCCTCGCCCACCATCGCGAGCAACGGGACCGTTTATGTCGGGTCCTTCGACGGAAAAATCTACGCCCTGACCAACGGAAGCCTCAAATGGCAGTACAATACGGGCGCGGCCATCGAATCCTCTGCCGCTCTTGGGCCGGACGGAACGGTTTACGTGGGCTCCCAGAACCACAACCTCTACGCCCTGACCTCGGCCGGCGCGTTGAAACCCGGCTGGCCCTACACCACGGGTTGGGAGGTTGACGGCTCGCCGGCCATTTCGGCGGACGGGACAATTTACTTCGGCTCGATGGACGGCAAGATTTACGCCCTGAATCCGAACGGAACTCTGTACAAACCCGGCCTATGGCCGTACTACACCGGGGGCGGTGTCTTTTCTTCCCCGGCCATTGGTGGTAATAAAGTACTGTATGTTGGCTCGGAAAACGGAAAACTCTACGCCCTTTGGAACGACGTGGGCCCCGGCAGCACGGCTTGGCCGATGTTCCGTTGCGGAACCAAGCGCACTGGCGACCCGGCGAACACGTGGTAGTGGCGGCCCCGGGCCGTCGCTGCGATGTCTGAATTGTCGGCAAGCTGATCTGAAACCCACGAGTTTTCGGCAACGATATGAAAGAGGATGGGACAAGCCGGACAAATGCTCCAGCCGCCGTGAGCCCCGCCCGTGCCGGTCAAGCTGCGGCCGAATTTGAGCTCACCGCCGACCCGTTGGTGAGTCGGCGCCTGGAGTTTGCGGGTCCACCAGCGGTGCCCCACGCGGGGAACTGGGGGATTCCGAGCGGGCCGGCCCTGGCGGGGCTTGCGCCGCTTGCGGGGATGGAGAGGGGCTGCAACGTTCAAGCTGGGCTGGCGCGTTTGGGCTCAGCGCCGTTGCTGGCGATCCTCGCCACAGTCGCGGCGCTTCACACACTGCCGGCGCAGGCGGCGCCCGTGGGGAGGGTGACAGGATGGGGAGACCAAGTGGTATTTCCGCTAAGTGGCTCTGGCGCCACCTTTACGAACGTAGCAGCGGGAGACTATCACAGTCTGGCGCTCGAGCAGGACGGGACGGTCGTCGCCTGGGGAGACAATGGATGGGCTCAAAGCACCGTGCCCCTTGGCGTGAGCGGCGTGACGGCCGTCGCGGCGGGAGGGGGTCACAGCCTGGCATTGAAGCAGGACGGGACGGTCGTCGCCTGGGGAGACAATTTCTATGGCGAAAGCAGCGTGCCCGCGGGCTTGAGCGGCGTGGCGGCCATCGCGGCGGGAGACGATCACAGTCTGGCGTTGAAGCAGGATGGGACGGTGGTCGCCTGGGGAGACAATTTCTATGGCGAAAGCACCGTGCCCGCTGGCTTGAGCGGCGTGGCGGCCATAGCGGCGGGAGGGAATCACAGTCTGGCCCTGAAGCAGGACGGGACGGTGGTCGGCTGGGGAGACAATTTCTATGGGGAAAGCACCGCGCCATTTGGCCTGAGCAGCCTGACGGCCATCGCGGCGGGAGGGCATCACAGTCTGGCGTTGAAACAGGACGGGACGGTCATCGCCTGGGGAGACAGTCGGTATGGCCAAAGCACCGTGCCTGCGGGCTTGAGCGGCGTGACGGCCATCGCCGCGGGAGAGTATCACAGTCTGGCGTTGAAGCAGGACGGGACGGTGGTCGCCTGGGGATCGAGTGATTATGGCCAAAGCACCGTGCCCGCAGGCCTGAGCGGCGTGACGGCCCTCGCGGCGGGAGGGTATCACAGTCTGGCGTTGAAGCAGGACGGGACGGTCGTCGCCTGGGGGGCCAATTTCTATGGCCAAAGCACCGTGCCCGCGGGCTTGAGCGCCGTGACGGCCATCGTTGCGGGAGCGGCTCACAGTCTGGCGTTGAAGCAGGAGGGGACGGTGGCCGCCTGGGGCGACAATCGGTATGGCCAAAGCACCCTGCCTGCGGGCTTGAGCGGCGTGACGGCCATCGCGGC
The DNA here is from genome assembly GCA_963749495.1 of uncultured bacterium. Lineage (GTDB taxonomy): Bacteria > Verrucomicrobiota > Verrucomicrobiia > Limisphaerales > UBA8199 > CAVQND01. Next base: position 677,759 of record CAVVMW010000023.1, on the reverse strand, counting down.
GGGGGAATATCACAGTCTGGCGTTGAAGCAGGACGGGACGGTCGTCGCCTGGGGATACAATGTCTATGGCCAAAGCACCGTGCCCGCTGGCTTGAGCGGCGTGGCCGCCATCGCCGCAGGAGACGATCACAGTCTGGCGTTGAAGCAGGACGGGACGGTGGTCGCCTGGGGAGACAATGGGTTTGGCAAAAGCACCGTGCCCACGGGCTTGAGCGGCGTGACGGCCATCGCCGCGGGCGAGGATCACAGTCTGGCACTGGAGCAGGACGGGACGGTCGTCGCCTGGGGGGCCAATTTCTACGGCCAAAGCACCGTGCCCGCGGGCTTGAGCGGCGTCATGGCCATCGCGGCGGGAGAGTATCACAGTCTGGCGCTGGAGCAGGACGGGACGGTCGTCGCCTGGGGAGACAATGACTATGGCCAAAGCACCGTGCCCGGAGGCTTGAGCGGCGTGACGGCCATCGCGGCGGGAGGGGATCACAGCCTGGCGCTGAAGCAGGACGGAACGGTCGCCGGCTGGGGAAACGATGATAATGGCCAAAGCACCGCGCCCCCGGGCTTGAGCGGCGTGACGGCCATCGCCGCGGGAGGGGATCACAGTCTGGCGATTTATAGCGCTTCCACGGCCCCACGCCTGCTCAGCGTGTCCGTCGGTGCCGGCACAGCCACCATCCGATTGGCCGGCATTCCGGGCGTCACCTACGACATCGAGGCCTGCGAGAGCCTGTCCGCCCAGAACTGGGTGAACATTGGCCAAGCGCTCGCCGGCGCCGACGGCTTGGCCGGGTTCGTTGATACCGACGCCGGCAACCACTCAACACGCTACTACCGCACACGCCAACCTTAGGACGAAGGGGCTTCCCGGTGGTGCCGTTGTCCGGCATATTGTTGGGCCAGGCAGACGTTCCTCCGGGTCTGCACAAATCTACTAAACCCGGACGAAGACGCCTTGCTGCTGGCCTTGAACGAAGCAGATCTCTGGACTGTGCGCTTGGAAACGTTGGGCGGAGGGGGTTTATTCCGGCCCACCCTTGTCTAATCTCGGCGCCTCGCGCTCATCTGTCCCGCTTGAGGAGGTATTGTGCGAGGGCTTCAAGCGCCTTGGCGCGGCCGTGGAAGGGTTTGAGGGCCGCGAAGGCCCGCTCGGTCAGGTCCTGGGCGATTTGGCGTGACTTTTCCAGGCCGACGATTGAGGGGTAAGTGGCCTTGCTGGCCTTGGAATCTTTTCCGGCAGTCTTGCCCAGCTTCTCGCTGGTCTGTGTGACATCGAGGATGTCATCGATCACCTGGAAGGCGAGGCCGACGTGGTAGCCGAAATCGGTCAGGGCCTGGAGATGGGCGGGGGTGCAGTTGGCGCTCATGCCGCCCAGGCGGACGGAGCAGCAGAGCAGGGCGGAGGTCTTGCGCTCGTGGATGTAGCGGAGGCGCCGGGCGGAGATTTGGCGGCCCTCGGCCTCGAGATCGGCCACCTGGCCGGCGACCAACTGGAGGGAGCCAGCCGCGCGGGCCAGTTCGAGGATGATCCGCCGATGCGGATAGCGGGGCTGGGGCCGGCATTGGGCCGCCACTTCGAAGGCCTGGGTCAGCAGCGCATCGCCCGCCAGCACGGCGATGCCCTCGCCAAAGACCTTGTGGTTGGTCAGCTTGCCCCGGCGGTAATCATCGTTGTCCATCGCGGGCAAGTCGTCGTGGATGAGCGAATAGGTGTGGACGCACTCGACGGCGCACGCCAGGGGCATGGCGCCGGCTTCAAGGCCCCCGCAGGCGGCGGCGGCGGCCAGGCACAAGGCCGGCCGCATGCGTTTGCCGCCGGCAAACAACGAGTAGCGCATCGCCCGGTGGATCGTCGCCGGCCGCGTGGTGGCCGCAGGCAGGTAATGGTCCAGAGCCCGGTTGACTCTCCGGGTGCGCGAGGCTAGAAACTGGACGAGGTCAAACGGCGCTCTCACACGGGATGCGTTGCCTTTGGTTGCGATGGACATTCGTTGTCTTGTAGGGAAACGCGCCCTGCCGCGCAACAGAATTCTCAAGCACCGCCTTGGCATACATCCGCTGCATGTCCCGCACGTTGATGTAAAAGCGGATGTTTTCCAGGTGCAGCGCCCGGGCGGCGCGCGCGAGCCAGCGTTGCGCCCGGGCGGAGCGGGTCACCAGGCCGAGGTTGTAGAGAAACCGGTCTATCGTCAGCGTCCGGCCCACCCGCTCGACGCGGAAGACCTTGAAGCCGTGATGTTCCAGGATTTGCCGGAGGGTCTGTTCGGTGAAGAAGAAGATGTGCCCCGGACAGTTCTGGATGCTGCGCTCGCGCCGGCCCAGCAGCTTGAACGACAGCGAATCAAAGCGCGGGGTTTCCACCACCAGCACGCCGCCGGGCTTGACCACGCGGCGCAAGTCGCGCAGGCCCTCCGCCGGGTCGGGCAGGTGCTCGATGACGTGCAGCATCATCACCGCGTCGAAGCGGGCCGTCGGCAAGGCCGCGTTTGGCAGCGCGCCTTCGATGATTTCCAGCCCATATTTGGCTCGCGCGTAGTTGGCGGCCGGACGGTACGGCTCCAGCCCCGCCACCTGCCACCCGTCGGCACGGATACGGTCCAGAAACAATCCCAGGAAGCTGCCGATCTCCAGCAACTTGCCGCGTCCGGGCAAAACTGCGTCCAGCACCGCCAGCGCCCGCAGGTTGTCCGGCAACTGGGTCACTTGCTTTTGGTAGTATTGGCGATTGAATTCCGACGCCGGGTCGTAGGCCTCGGCCGGCTGCCGCGCCGCGAAATCCTCGCAGTCCACGTGCTGTTGGGGATTGGCACACATCAAGCCGCAGCATCGGCAGCGGACGATTTGGTGCAACTGCGCGCAGCCGGCGGAAAAACCACCCTGTAGTTGTCTGCCCCGCACAAATTACATCTAACCTGTCGCATCGCTAAGTGGGATGACTTGAGGTGCGAGCAGACCTGGCGCTCTGCCCTCCGGTTGCAGGGGCTTCGCCTTCACAGCTTCAGGAACGTTCGGATCTTGTGCGCCACGGACATTCGCCGCGTGCAGGACAGGGTGCAGAGGGTCCGGCACTTGCGGATTTGTTCGCGCACGCGGCGGGCGGGCTCGCTCAGCCACATTTCTTTCAAACTCGCCCGCTCATTGACCACGTCCCCGATCGAGGGGAAATGCGGGCAGAGCCGAACCGGGCCATTCGTGATGAACAGGTTGTCGGTCCCGATAAAGCAATCCGGCTGATTCTCGTCCCTGGCGTTCCGCTCGTGCATGGTGGACTGATGGCCCGGGTCCTGCCGGCAAAGGCGGACAAAGTCGTCCAGCGCGCGATCATCGGCATTGATGTGATAGCCCCGCGCCTTCAGGGCCTTGAGTTCGCGCACGACCGCCTCGACTCGGCCGGCGTCCCGGATCCAGAGTTTGTCGGCGGTCTCGGGCGGCATGTCCCGCATCACCTCGAACATCTGCGGTGTCAGAATCACGCCATCCATCCATCCATACCGTTGCGCCAGGTCCAAAACCGACTCCAGGTTCACGTTGGTCAGCGTACACTTGACGTTGAGGCTGAGCGGAGAGCGCTGGCGGCGTTTCTCCTCCAGCAGCAGCCCGATGGCGCCCACTGCCTTATCGGTGGCGTTCTTGTAGGGCCGGATTTGCTCGTTGATCTTCGGGTCGAGCGATTCTAGGGAAACCCCAAGGTTGAAGAGCCCGGCGGCGACCAATCGTTGCGCCATCGCGCGGTCCAGATGGTAGCCATTGGTCGTAAAGCGGAAATCCAGCCGCAGCCGCTTTGCCTGTTCGACCCAGTCCAACAGCGACCGGTTCAGCAGCGGCTCCCCGCACATATAGGAGACCATGGTCCCGCCTCCGCCCAGCTCCTTTATCTGCTGGAGCAACCCCGGAATCATCTCGTCTTTGATGGGCGAGTCGAATAGCTCCTCGCGCCGCTTGCCCTTGGAATAACCCAAGTGGCATATTACGCAACCACCGTTGCATGGGCCATTGCGCCACAAATGCACGACGCGCGGCCGGGCAATGAAACAACCGGTGCGATTGGAAACCCCGGCCCGAAACTCTTTGACCAGGTACGGCCAGCCCTACGCCACTTTGCGGGACAAACGAATCAAATTCATCTGTGATGCTTCTGCAACTGGAGGATCCACTGATTCATCGACTCACTGGCCCAAGCTAAGGGTGCGCCCGCAAATGGGCGAGCATCCCCGCCGCGCCGGCCATCATCGCGAACACGACCGCCAGCATCATCCATTTTCGCCTGGGCATGGCGTCTTCGTGGCCGGTGGTATTGGCGTCAGCGGTGCGCGCTCCCGCAGCCAATGACCCACCAGGAACAGCCCCAGGAACGCCACCAGGTACGGCAGCCGCTGCCACCATTCCAGGAAATCCATCCGGAAATCCTCAAGCACACCGTTGGTCGGTTGTCGTTCCATATCCTTCCGCGAATCCGTCATCAATGACTAATGGATAGCAGAAGCGGGTAATCCGCTCAATCAAATTCCCCCGCCCCTTCAGTCGCGCAGCCGCAGGACGTACCAGGCCTGCGGTCCTTCGGTCACGAGTAACGTGGCGGTCGTGCTGGCCACCAGGTCCGCCCCCGTCCGCCGCTGCCAATCCGCCAGCGCAGTCTGCTGCGAGGCCAAAAACGCCCCCCCCACCACAAGGTAGCGAATGTGCCGCTGCCGGATGGCCGCACCTGTTTCCGCCAGCAGCACATGTTCCACCCGCCGCTCGAAATACGGCCGCCACAGTGAAATGTCGATATCATTGCCGTCGGCCAGAAACCCGACCACCCTCAATCCGGGCGGCAGCAGCGCCCGGACGTTGGCCAGCGGGTCGGAACGAGCGGCGTACACCTCATACACATTGAGGCCCCGCGCCAGCAACCGCTGCCCGGGATGACTGGCGAGGGCCCTCGACAAGACCGTTTGGGCCGGCCACAAAGGCCCGCCCGGGGTCAGCACCAGAACCAGGAAGGCCAGGCCCAGCACCGCCCCCGCCATGACCCGCCACCAGCGCCGCCGAACGATCTCGGATTGCCGCGGGCTCGACAGCAATAAGGGCAGCAGCAAAGGGTAGTAAGGAGAAATGATGCGCGCCCCGTCGTTCATCCCCGACTTGACGCAATACGCCGCCAACGCCACCCACGCAGCGGCCATCACACACCAGCGGACGAGGGACCAGGAGACCAAAAGACCAAAAGACCAAGAGACCCAGGGACCAAGCGACCTGGGACCGGCCTTCGGTCCCTCGACCCTCGACCCTCGACCTTCGACCCTCTGCCTGCCCCTGCCCCGCCTTGTCGCCGCCAGCACCGACACCAGTACGAGCACGCTCAGGCCGAAACCCAGCCCGGCCCAGTCTTCCGTCGGCAGTTCCTTGACCTGCTGAAAGCCATTCTCGAAATTCGCCTCGAGTGGGCGCGCCAGCGCCGGTGGCAGGACCGACAGAGCGGAGGCGTTCCACCAACCCGCGGCCGGGAGGATGGGCGGCGCCAAGTTATGCAGCAGAAGCAGGAACCCGTTCCCCCAGAGACCCACCCACGGGTTCTTCATCTCCATGCCGGCGCGTTCAAGGTGCAGTCCCGACCACTCGCCGCAGTAGTACAGGTTCAGCGCCGCCGTGGGCAGGAATGAGACCGTGGCCGCCAGGAGCAACACCCCGCCCGTGGCCGCGAGCCTGCCCTTCAGAGGGGGCGCAGGCACAGACTCGCCGCTCAAAGCCGATTGCAGGAGACGACCCGAGGAGTCTCTGGGTTTGTTACGCGACGCTGGCATGCACCCACCGCACACGCCGGCCGCCACCAGGATCGCCCACGGTAATAGCAGCGGCAGGTTGCTGGCCTTGGCGCCGGTCATCAGCGCGGCCGAGAGCAGCGAAAGCCAGAGTTCACCCGGGCGGCGCGAAACCCAGGCGCGGCAGCCAAAATCCACCGCCGCCAGGGCATACACGGTGGGAAACGCATCGTTGGCGGCGCTGCCCGCCTGGAGCAGAAACGTATAGCCCGTCGGCACCAGCCACATCCAATGCCACGCCACCCGGGGCCTGACGCCCAGCCGCGAGAACACGCTGAATATCAGGCCCGGCAGCAGCAGGAACGGGACGAAGTTGAGCAAGAACAAGGTGCGGTCCGATTTAGTGAAGAGCAGCAAGGGTGCGCTCAGCCACTCGATCCCGCAGGCGCGGTCGTTCATACGCGGACTGACCGTGTGAATCCAATGCCACCGCCCTTCGGCCAGCCAGTGCAGTACGCGTGGAATCCGATACGTGAAGGCGGTATGGGTCGTCGGCGGGTATAACACCCCCTCGAGCAGCACGAGCGCGGCGAGGGCGGCAAAACAGAAGGGCAAAGGCCGCCGGAACCGCCGCCGCAACCGCCGCCAGCCGGCGCGGATTGCCGCTCGGCGAGCTACCGGCTTCCGCCCGGGCCGCGCACTCCGTCTGGGCGGGCCTCCGCGCCCCCACCACCCTGAGAACGTGCCGGTGAATCCGAGAACGGCAGCAACGATTACAACCGCGTAACCGGAGCGATTCAACTGCCCCGCGGCGGACAAGCCCCACCCCGCAAGACTCGCGAGCACTGAAACCCACAGCCAGATTCTAACTGCCGTCATGCCCCACCGTAGGCAGCCCGGCGAAAGCCGTCAATGGTGATTGGGCTGTCGGCAGGCTGGGCCAATGCGGTCCATCCCGTATGGCCTGCTTCGGCTCGGACGTTTTTGTTTTTCAGCGGCCCTAACCGTTCAGGTTGCTGCGAAGGGCGCCGCCGCCCTGGGTTTCGGCCGGGCCATCATTAGGGTTTGCAGGCGGGGAATAGGAAGGGGGCGCGTCGCATTCATCAGGGGAGGCGGCGGCAGCCGCCGCCTGGCTTGGAGTATTTCCTTGTATTTCATCCGCGGGGCATTGTGCTCAAAGTATTCGATTTGGGTCTGGATTTTCTTTTGTTGAGCTTCGAGCAGGCGGGGTTTGAGTTCGGTGAGGCTGGCAATGACGGCCACGGTTTGATCGTCGCGGACTTGTTGCAGCAGCGGGGCGACCAAGGCCTGGGCTTCGGGAGTGCCCCGGCCATAGAGGTCGTGAGCCACGGCCCAGAGGTGCTCCTCGGCGTGGAACAGATCCAACTGCTGGCGGGCATCCGGGAAGCGGTCTTTGGCCAGGTTCCAAATCCAGATGGCGCCATCGGCGATGATGAGGACCAGTTGGGCTTGGCCCAAGCCGCGGGCCAGGGCCTCGCGATGGAGTTGGGCGCTCAGAGCCTCGACCCCCAGGCGGGTGGCGGCATAACCGCGCTGGCTAATGACCGCGCGCTGGCCGGCAGTCTGACCCCGGTGGATGCCCGCCACGAATGCCGCGGCGTGACCCGCCCTATCCAGACAATGCAAAGCGGACAAACCCCAACCGACGCAGTTACAGAAAGCACAGAATCCTATCCACAGCACGAGGACTCCGGGTGCTTTCGAAGTAGGATTTGACATCCTAGGACAATCCCCCCGGGCAGGCGTCTACCAAGACCGACGGGCCGGGCGCCTCTCGCTCAACCACAGGGTCCTGCCGTCCGCTTGCGCTCGCCATCGTGCGCGACCTAGCAAAGCAACGGGTCAACGCAAACAGAAAACCGGAGTCTGCGCTTGCCTTCGACCCGGCTTTCGACTAGCTAAGCGCCATGACCGAAGACCGCCTCAAGCCCCAAACTCGTCTGGCGCTGGTTACCGGCGTCCTGGATCTGGGGGGCACGACAACCTTCCTCTGCAACCTGGCCGGGGAATTGATCCGGCGGGGAATTGCGGCCGGGGTTTTCGGTTTCGAGCAGGATAATCCCCTGGCGGCCGACTTCGACCGGCTGAAAATCCCCGTCTTCACAACCGATCACCGGCGTCAGATTTACGAGGACCGGCTGCTGCGCATCCTGGACGAACTGGCCCGGTTCGAGCCGACCGTGGTGGTCGCTAGCCTCTCCGCCGCAGCGTTTGAGGTGTTGCGCTACGTCCCCCCCGGTGTGGTTCGGATCGGCATGGCCCAATCTCATGATCCCGGCGTCTACAGAACCATCAGCGCCTACGCCTCACACGTCAACGCCATGGGGGCGGTGTCTCGAACCATCCAGCAAACCATCGCGTCCATCCCGGAGTTTGCGGGCGTCCCAATCCACTATCTCCCTTACGGCATACCGATTCCCGAGTCCTCGCCAGCTTACCCCTCCCAGCCGGACGCGCCGCTCAGGATCCTTTACCTCGGCCGCTTGCAACAGGAACAAAAACGCGTGCGCCTGTTTCCCCATATCCTCGAAAAGCTCATGGCCTCGGGAATCCCTTTTCACTGGACCGTTGCGGGGGAAGGGGTCGAAGGTCATTTTCTGCAAGAGGCGATGCGAAGCACACCCCCCACGCAGACCGTTTCGTTTCCGGGAAAGGTACTCTATGGCGACGTGCCCCGGCTGCTGTCTCAACAGGACGTCTTCTTGCTGGCATCGGATTACGAGGGCCTGCCGCTCAGTCTCCTCGAGGCCATGGCCGCCAGGCTGGTCCCGGTGGTCAGCAACCTGCCCAGCGGCATCCGGGAGGTGGTCAATGAAACGACGGGCAAACGCGTGGATCCCAAACGCCTCGAGGGCTACTCCGAAGCCATCGTCTGGCTCCACCAGCACCGCGATCAGCTGCAACATCTGCGCCACAATGCCAGGGAAAGGGTGCGCATCCAGTTCTCACTGCCGGCCATGACCGAGCGCTGGCTCGACGCCATCTCCGCCGCGCCGAGCAGAAGCCCCAATTGGCCGAACCGCTGCAAAGTCAAACCGATGCTCCAGGCTTCTCAGCCGTGGCGATTCCTGCCTCCCGTCCGCATCCTCCGCCGAATGCTGCTCAAGTTCCGCCCCCAGCGCTCTGCTCCTGTTCAACGCCCTTTCCAGGTTCAAAGGCGCGCTTCCACCGACAAGATCGAGTAACGCTCGCCTCGATGCTCGAACGGAATGGCCGACACCAGCAAGTCGTTCCCGTGCTGAGCCAGATTCAGCACCCTCGTCACACCCCACTGGCAAGCCCTATCAGCCTGGGTACCAGGCCAGGTGCGCATGTCAGAGGAATGCTGACGCCGGTTGTATTGGCGGCCACCTGGCGCGGGAACGTCTGCGTGTAATTGATAAACACATCGCCACAAATGCCTTCGTTGCCGATCGACATGTAGGCATATCCCGTGCCCGTATACCATCCCGGCTCGGTTCGTATATTGCGGCAGCCGAGGATCAAGGTCTCCTCTCCTATGGGAGGGTTCGGGCCTTGGGAGCCCCAATTGCGATAGACCACAACGTGTCCTATCGCCCCATTGGGGTCAGGCCTCCTTCGGACCAAACGAGCCCGTTGGTCGGAAGATCGCCCCAATAGTTCGTTTGCGGCGGCAACACAAGCGTGCTCAGGATCGGTAACGGCACATTCGTCAACCCCGCCCCATTGCCCATGAAATTCCCCGCGAACGTGCTGGCCGGATTGCCGAACGTGTTGATCCCGCTGAAAAAGCTCGTGCCCGGCAGGTTGAGCCGGGCGACATTCGAAGCGGCTGCGTCACCGGCCAGGATGGCATAAGGGGCGGGGGTGAGCTGTTGGCGTGGAGTCAGCACCGTAAAGTCCGTGCCCAGGCCGTAGGTCCATACCAGATTACCATCGTAATCGTAGCGCGAGAGGGAAGCCCCCGGGCCTGTCACTTCCTTAACCAGGTGCGAGCCGCCATACTGACCTCTCCCCACGGTCCACGCGATTCCGGCACCGAGGTCCTGGCCCCAGAGGAGGTCACCGGACGCAGTGCGTTTTGTGAGCAGCGTGCCCTCGACATTGTAGATTTCGCCCAGAGGATTGCCGATAGTGCGGGAGGCCTGCCAGGCTGAGTTGGTGACGAGAAGCAACTCCGGGGCTGGGCTGGAAGTCTTGAGGCGGCTCCAGAGAAGGCCCTTGACGTCACTAAACGGCGGGACAAACCGCTGGGGGGATTCCCAGCTTGATAGGGCTCGAGGGAATTGTCCATTGCCATAGGCGATGTCAAAGTTTGCGGTGTCGAAGTGGTAAGCGATGGAGCCAACGATCCCATTGCTCAGGCAGAGGACTTCGAAGCCGGCGGTGTGAAGCAGTCCGCAGAACTGGTTGGCGTTGACAGTGCGGGTGAGGAGCGATCCGACGTTGCTGAGCCCGATGTTGTAGACGGCTTCCGACTCGGCATGCATGTGTCCTTCCAGCAACCACCAACGCGACGGCCACTGGCTGAACAATTGCCGCAACATCGTGGCCATGCCACGATACAACAGCGCACGGGCGAAAGGGGGAAGATGCTCGAGCACTGCCACTGTCTGGGTCGGCGAGGTCGCAGCCAACTGTTGCCCCAGCCAGGCTCTCTCGGAATCGCTCGGCTCGCCGTAGTTGCCCGAGTTGAGCACAAAAAACCGGACACCGGCCAGATCGAAGCTTTGGCAGGGCGGCATCCACGGGAACATGGAGCAAAAGAGTGCGGCGTTGGTCTCGTAGGGACCCTGGTCGTGATTGCCCGGAACCCAGAGAATGTTTGTCAGGGCGACGTTCCTGAAGGCTTGAAGGCTCGAGAGGAAGAAGTTCATCTCATTGGTAGCCCAGGAGAAAAGATACGGCGTATCGAATCCGTTCTCACCCGGCACTTCAGACAAGCTGGTGCTGACATCCCCAGCGATGAGGATCTTCGTTGGTGGCGGATTCATGGCGTTGACAATATTGGCCAGCCGGGGATCCAGATTGGTCGTGGCGTAGGGGCCGATTCCCGCGGTCAGACTCAGATTCATGTGCGCATCGCTGAAGAAGACGACCGCTGCGTTTCCTTGCGCGGAGGGGTCAAAACCAATGGCCGCGTAAGCGCTGTAGAGGTCGCTGTAGGTCTGCGCCCAGAGCGGCCGCGAGAGACAAAAGGCCAGCACAAATGGAAAACAAAGAGGGGAAAGGCGATTTTCCTTCACGGTGGCAACGATAGCAGCCCAGTGTTGACCGTCAAGACAATGACAATTCCCGTTCCCGGGCCAGACCAAGGCCCGGCCCGTCAAGATCGGTCGTGGGGTTTTCATTGGGGCTCGCGCCATCGTGTTGAAGGGGGTGACCATCGTTCCTCGCTCCCATCACTTTGTAAAGACCACATTGAAATTGGCCGCACGCAGAGCGCAACTTGAGGAGCGCTGCATCAGGCCTTCGTCCAACCGGTATATGAAATCAATGACGGACTGGCCGGCGAGGCGTGCCAGGTATTTGAACGGGTAGCCCAGGAAATTAAACGGCTGGATTTCGCAGAGGCCAAAAGAGCGGGCGACCTGCTCCAGTTGTTCCACCACGACGTTGCTTTCATCGACCAATCGGGCCTTGGCGGTGCGATAGGCGCGAATCATGGCCCAGATTGGATTGTGGCCGAAAGGCTCATAGATAAACACGAGGCGGCCCCCCGGCTTTAGCACGCGCGCAAATTCCTGCCCGGCCGCCTCGGTTTCATGTGCCAGATGGTGAAGGGTTGCCTGGCCGTACACCAGATCCAACGTGGCGTCGGCAAACTCCTTGAGGTACAATGCGTCGCTACAAACGTAACGCACATTGCCTGGCCCTCCGGCGCCAGTTGTTTCCCGGATGGCGCGCCCAGCGTCGGGATAGCGGTCCAGGCCAGTCACTTCCGCTTTGGGGAAAGCCCGTCCCAGCCCGCATGCCAGTTCACCCACCCCGCAGCAGAGCTCGAGGACCTTTCTCCCATTGAGGTCCACCCGGCATAGCTCGTTGTACCCGGCAACGAAGATGGGCCGGTCGAACCTCCCGTAATGGGCGCAGCCCGCCAGCAGCGCCTCGACGCGTTCATTTGCCGGGCCGAAGTCTTTTGGAAATACGAAGCCGATCCTGGCCGCCATATCGCGCAGCAGGTTCCACGGTCCGCCTCAGGGGATCAAGTCGAATTGAGAACGCCGCTGAAAAACAAAAAGGTCCGAAACCATTGACGGTTTTCGCCGATCTGCCCACGGTGGCGCATTATGGCAGTTAGAATCTGGCTGTGGGTTTCAGTGCTCGCGAGTCTTGCGGGGTGGGGTTTGTCCGCCGCGGGACAGTTGAATCGCTCCGGTTACGCCGTTGTAATCGTTGCTGCCGTTCTCGGATTCACCGGCACGTTCTCAGGGTGGTGGGGGCGCGGAAGCGCGCCAAGAGGGGATGCACGCCCGGGGTGCAGGCCGGTGACTTGCCGAGCGGCAATCGGCACTGGCTGGCGGCGGTTGCGGCGGCGGTTCCGGCGGCCTTTGCCCTTTTGTTTTGCTGGTCTCGCCGCGCTCGTGCTGCTCGGGGGTCGCTATACTCGCCGTCGACCCATACCGCCTTCACGTATCGGATACCCCGCGTATTGCACTGGCTGGCGGAGGGACCGCAGGAGTGGTACGTCATGCGGCTCAAAGACGCGATGCACGAGACCGATGACCGGTGAATTGAGATTGAGCAGGATGGGCGGGCTTGGTATCTAAACTCTACGCGACTATGGAACGAGAGCCAAGCAAGGGCATTCTGGAGGAATTCCGGATGGATTTTCAGGAATGCTGGCGGCGGCTGCCCAACAAAGGTTTTTTCTTTGTGCTGCTGGCGGCCTGGTTGGCCTTGTTTCATTTTCTGGGCAACCCGACCCTGGGCTACGTACACTCGGCCTCGCTGTATGCCTTCCTGCTGGGCGCATACCATCCGCAGTTGGTGCCGTCGCTGCGCGCCCTGGACCTGGGCGCATTCTGGCATTGGATGGCCGAGAGCGAGCAGGGGTTTTGCCTGCTGATACCGCTGGTCGTGGTGGGGCTCTGCTGGTGGAAACGGAAAGAGTTGATGGCCCAACCGCTGGGCCTGTGGTGGCCGGGTCTGGGGCTGGTGGGTCTGGGGCTGGTGATACACCTGGGCGCGTTCCTGGTCCAGCAGCCCAAGGTGTCGATTCTGGGGCTGCTGACGGGGTTTTTCGGGTTGATGGGGCTGGCCTGGGGGCCGGCGTGGCTGCGGGCGAGCTTCTTTCCCTTTTTCCTGCTGGTCTTCTGCATCCCGCTGGGAGGGCAGGCGGAGCGAATCAGCTTCGAGTTGCGGCTGCTGGTGAGCCGCTTGGTCGAGTTTGTGGCCAACCACCTCCTGGGCATCGGCGTGCAGCGGCAGGGGACGGCGCTGATGAACCCGATCGGCCATTACCACTACGAGGTGGCGGCGGCGTGCAGCGGATTGCGGAGCCTGATGGCGACGTTGGGCCTGGCCATCGTTTATGCGTTTGTCGCGTTCCGGAGTTGGTGGAAGCGGGGCCTGCTGGTGGCGTCGGCCTTTCCGCTGGCGGTCCTGGGCAACCTGGTGCGGATGCTGACGATTGTGGTAGCGGCGGAGATGGGCGGGCAGGCTGCGGGCAACGCGGTACACGATGGCGGTCCGGGCGGCGTCTTGAGCCTGCTGCCGTACGTGCCGGCGTTCCTGGGCCTAATCCTCCTCGGCCATTGGCTGCGCGAGGCCAAGCCCAAGACCGCCCCCTCCCCGCAGGCCGAGCCCAAGGCGAGCGTGAACCCTGAACCCTGAACCCTGAACCCGGCAGGCTGAGGCTAGGATGACATTCAACATCGCTCCCGATATGAACCGGCAGAAATGGATTCTCCTGGCGCTGGCGCTGGCCATGATGGCTGGCACGATGACCTTGCTGGCCCACTTCAAGGCCCATCAAAGGCTTGGCCGGCCCGGCGTCAAGACTCACCCGCTGCCCAACAGCACGCGGCTGGAGGTGGAGTTGCCGGAGCGGGTCCTGGACTACACCTCCAAACCGCTGGAGGTCAGCAAAATCGTGCTGGACCACCTGCCGCAGGACACCAGCTTCGGCCAGCGGCGCTACACCGCGCCGGACAACTCCTGCATCCAGGTCACCGTGGTGCTGATGGGCGCAGACCGGACCAGCCTGCACAAGCCGGAGATCTGCCTGGGCGGGTCGGGCCTGAGGATTGAGGAGGCCGGTTCCCGCCTCGAGAAGGTGCGCATCGAGCGCCCGCAGCCCTATGAACTGCCGGTGATGAAACTGGTCACTACGCGCACGACGGAACCGGGCGACGCTCAGAACACCGAGCGGCTGCTGTTTGTGTATTGGTTTGTGGCCGACGGCGAATACACGGCGAGCCACTCGCAGCGCATGTGGTGGATGGCCCGGGACCTGTTGCGGAGGGGCGTGCTCCAACGCTGGGCCTACATCGCTTGCTTCTCACCCTGCGCGCCGGGCCAGGAAGAGGCCACCTTTCGGAAAATGAAGCAGTTCATCGCCGCCGCGGTGCCGGAGTTTCAACTGACGCCCCAGGCGGCCACGGGCGGGGCAAGGTGATGGGCGTATCCCGACACCGCCCCCACCGCCGGGGGCCGGACCGGCGTGCGCCCGTCCCCGGGCGCAGCGACGTCCGGAGCCAGGGCAGCGGTCAAACACTCCAGCGCGCCTGCCCGCTCCGTCGCTGCTGTGCCCGGGGGCGGGCGCGGGCGGGACCAATAGCCAAGAGCCAAGAGCCAATAGCCAAAAGCCAATAGCCAAGAGCCAATAGACAATAGCCTTGCAGTGTTCCCAAAGTTGTTCAGAATGCGGTTTGAAACGCGCGATTGCCGAGAATTATGTTCCGCCGCGACAGACTCATCCGGATGCAAATCCACCAATTGGTGGATGCGTGTCTGTTCGCGCTGAGCTTCTGGCTGGCATTCAAGTTGCGGTCCACGGCGGCCCTGAGCAACCTGTTCCACATCAAGCTGGTGGGCACGCTCTCGTTTCAGGACTACATGCTGCTCTACGTGCTGTTGATTCCCGTGGCGCCGGTGGTGCTGGAGATGCAGGGTTTTTACAACCGCCCGCTGCTGAGCGCGCGGCGGCGGATGTTTTGGCCTCTGTTCAAAGGGTGCGTGCTGTTGTCGCTGGGCGTGGTGGTCGGCTTGTTCTCGTTGCGCCGCGCAAACGAGATGCCGCGCTCGGTGGTCATCTGGTTCGGGTTCCTGAGTTTCGGGCTGGTCTGGTTCAAGGAGGAGATGGTGCGGCTGGCGCTGCGGAGCGGGGTGGGGCAGGCGCAGTATCGGCGGCGGTTTATCCTGGTGGGGGTGCGGGAGGAGTTGAAGCGGGCGCGCAGGGAGTTGGCGCAGGCGGGTGAGGAGATTGAGATCCTGGGGGACATGGTGCTGGAGGAGACGCCCGTGGCGCAACTGGTGGAGATGCTGCACGAGCATTCGGTCAACGGGGTGATTGTGAGCGCGCGGCGGGCCTACTTCGAGCCCGTGGAGGCGGTCATCCGGGCGTGCGAACTGGAAGGGGTGGAGGTGTGGCTGGTGGCGGACTTTTTCCAGACGCAGATTTCACGCACCAGCCTGGACGATTTCAACGGGCGTCCGATGCTGGTGTTTCGGAGCGCGCCGGAGACCTCCTGGCAAGGGGTGGCCAAACGGATCCTGGACTATGTGCTGGCGGCGCTGCTCCTGGTGGCGCTGCTGCCGCTGCTCTTCGTGGTCGGCCTGCTCATCAAGCTGACCTCCCCCGGACCCGTCCTGTTCCGGCAGCAGCGCTCCGGCCTCAACGGCCGGCCCTTCACCATGTACAAGTTCCGCACCATGGTAACCAACGCCGAACAGCTCAAACACGAACTGGCCGCCTTGAACGAGATGAGCGGGCCGGTGTTCAAGGTCAGCAATGACCCCAGGATTACCCCGGCGGGCAGGTCCCTGCGCAAGTTCAGCATCGATGAACTGCCGCAGTTGGTCAATGTGCTGCGCGGCGAGATGAGCCTGGTCGGACCCCGCCCGCTGCCGGTGGACGAGGTCAAGCGGTTCGACGACATGGCGCACCGGAGGCGGCTCAGCGTGAGGCCCGGGTTGACCTGCCTGTGGCAGATCAGCGGCCGAAACGACACGAAGGACTTCCGGGAGTGGGTGCGCCTGGACCTGGAGTATATCGACAATTGGTCCTTTTGGCTGGACCTGAAGATACTGTGGCGGACCGTGCCGGTGGTGCTCAGAGGGGCAGGGGCGCGGTAGGGGAGGGTAGAGCGGGCAATGACGAATGACGAATGACGAATGACGAATGACGAATGAGCGAGGGGCAGGGGCGCACTGAGAGACGCGGAGACGCGGGGACGCGGGGACTGACCGGTCCGCCAAGGGATGTGGTTCAACAGAAAGGAAATTCCATGACCGCAGGGGCAGATCGCGCGAAACCAAACCTCAAGGGGTCGGGGCATCCCACTTCAGTGGTTACGGGGGCAGCGGGTTTTTTGGGGTCGCACCTGACGGACCTGCTGCTGGCCAGGGGACATCGGGTGATCGGTATCGATAACCTTGTCACCGGCAGCGTGGACAACATTTCGCACCTGGCGGGAAACCAGGGCTTCAGGTTCGTCGAGCAGGACGTGACCGAGTTCCTCTTTCTGGATGTGCCTGTGGATTACGTGTGGCACTTTGCATCGCCTGCCAGCCCGGTCGATTACCTGGAGTTGCCGATTCAGACCTTGAAGGTCGGTTCGCTGGGCACCCACAAGGCCCTGGGCCTTGCCAAGGCCAAGGGGGCGAGATTTCTCCTGGCCTCGACTTCGGAGGTCTATGGCGACCCGCTGGTACACCCGCAGACGGAGGATTACTGGGGCAACGTGAACCCGATCGGGCCGCGCGGCTGTTATGATGAGGCCAAGCGTTTTGCCGAGGCCCTGACGGTCGCCTATCGCCAGGAGCACGGGGTGCAGACGCGGATTGCGCGCATCTTCAACACGTACGGCCCGCGGATGCGGCTCAACGACGGGCGTGTGGTGCCGGCGTTCATCAGCCAGGCGCTCCAGCACAAGCCGCTGACGGTGTTCGGGCGGGGCAGCCAGACCCGCAGTTTCTGCTACGTCTCCGACCTCATCGAGGGGATCTATCGGCTCATGCACAGCGCCTGCGGCCAGCCGGTGAACCTCGGCAACCCGGTCGAGATGACCGTGCTGGAGTTCGCCAGGGAGATTATCCGGGCCACCGGCTCGCGCAGCCGCATCGCCTTGAAGCCGCTGCCGCAGGATGACCCCAGGCAGCGCCGGCCCGACATCACCCGGGCCAGGAAAATCCTGGGCTGGGAACCGCATGTGCCCTTGGCCCGGGGATTGATCCAGACCATCGAGTATTTCCGGATGAGGGTCTGAGGGGCGCACAACCGGTTTCTTCGAGCGCCCATCCTGCCGCCTGAAGGCGGCGTTCCGGTTTGCTGCGGAACGCCGCCTTTAGGCGGCAGCGACCCATTCTGTTGAGCGTCCCGGGCCTTGAAAGGCAATTTTTTATTTGACGGTTGCCCTGAATTTAGATACCCACCATCGGCTGCCCTTCACCAAATACGCAAGGCAGGGGCGGCAAAACTGTGGGTGACACCACGCGAGCGTAAATGCTGAACACGAAATCATTTCTGGCGGTTGACTTTGGGGCGGGCAGCCTCAAGCTGGCGGAATTCGAGGTCAACGAGGCCGGCGGGTTGCGGCTCAAGCAATATGGGATTGAATCGCTGGGCGCAGAAGGGGCGCAGGAGTCCACGCGGGAAGCGGCGATTGCGAAGGCGATGCAGAAATTGATCGCCGACAAAGGGATCAAGTCCAGGAACGTGAACGTGTGCGCCCCGGGGTTCCACGTGTTCTCGAAATTCGTGAAGCTGCCGCCGGTGGATGCGGGGAAAGTGACCCAAATTATCCAGTACGAGGCGCAGCAGAACGTCCCGTTCCCGCTGGCGGAGGTTGTTTGGGATTACCAGATACTGGGCTCGACGCCGGGAGGGGAATTGGAGGTGCTCCTTGTGGCGATCAAGGCGGACATCGTCGAGGGCCTGTTCCGAGTCACGGAGAGCGCGGGCCTGCGCCTGCAACTGGCGGATGTCTCGCCGGCGGCGTTGTGCAACGCCTTTCGCTACAACTATGGCGACCTGGAGGACTGCACGATGCTTTTGGACATCGGCGCCAAGACCAGCAACCTCCTGTTCTTCGAGAAGGGCAAGGTCTTTTCCCGCAGCATCAACCTGGGCGCCAATTCCATCACGCACGATTTCGCGACGGAGGCCAAGCTCAAGTTCGAGGCCGCCGAGAAGCTCAAGATCGACGAGGGCTTCGTGAGCCTGGGCGGGGCCTACGAAGAGCCGGAGAACCCGAACCAGGCGGCGATTTCGAAGATCGCCCGGCAGTTCATGACCCGCCTGCACATCCAGGTCAACCAGACCATGCAGTTTTACCGCGGCCAGCAGGGCGGCTCGGCCCCGCAGCGGCTCTTTCTGTCGGGCGGCGCCTCGCTCATGCCTTATACGGCGCAGTTCTTCGCCGAGAAACTCAACGTCCCGGTCGAGTATTTCAACCCGCTGCGCAACGTGCAGTTGGACCCGTCGATCAACCTGGAGGACCTGGCGCGCGTGGCCCATTCCCTGGGCGAGGTGGTGGGCTTGGGCCTGCGCAACCTGGCCCAGTGCCCGGTCGAGCTGAACCTGATGCCCGACACCACGTTGCGCTGGCAGAGTTTCAACCAGAAGAAGCCCTATCTGCTGGCGTCGGTCTTCAGCCTGGCTGGAGTGGTTTGCCTGATGGGGGTGCTCTTCGACCAGTTGGCCCAGGCCAAGAACAAGTCGGCGCAGGAACTGGAGGAGCCGCTCAAGAAGGCCCAAGCCCTGTCGAGCCGGTTTGGGGGCGTGATGCGCAACCTCAACAGCAACACCCAGCAGCTTGCCCAGGTCATCGGCTGGTTGGGCAACCGCTATTACTGGGTTGACGTCCTCAAGGAGATCCAGAAAGCGCTCTTTCACGTCGAGGGGACCGCCAAGGCCAACTGGGGCATCGATGGGGGCATCTGGATTGATTCGTTGAAGGCCTTCGATCCAGGCGGCGACCTGACGAGCCTGCTCGAGGCCGGGGCCGCACCGGCGAGCACCGGCATCGCGGGGGTTGACCCGGACGCGGCTCTCAAGGCGCGCTACGCGCGTTATGGATTGGGGGGCAGGACCGGGCCGTCCACGGCCATAATTGGCGCCGGGGCCGAGCTGGCTGCGCCCAAGCTCAAGGACGCCAACGACGTCACCAGCCTGGACGTGACCTTCCGCGCGGTGAGCCTCTCCTCGTTTTCGGAGGGGGCCAGCCAGGCCAGCGCCGACGAGGCGATGGCCTTCATGGTGGTCGAGGCACTGAAGGGCAGCCCGATGTTCGAGACCAACACGGTGCTATCCAGCAACCTGGGCGCTGTCGAGGACCCGGGCACGTTCACGTTCAAGATTGACCTGCGGCTCAAGCGCCCGCTGCGGCTCTTACCCACCAAGTAGTCGTATGATGCCCTGGCTCAAACGCAACCTTTACTTCCTGGTCGGCAGCATCGTTGCCCTGGCCCTCATCGGCCTGGCCGGCTTCTTCCTCTACACGAAGTGGCAACTGGACAGCGCCAACCTGGCCAAGCTCAACACGTATTACGAGGAACTGGGCAAGAAGAATGCCGAGAAACCGCATCCGGGCAATTCCAAGATTGACAACATCAAGGCGGCCAGCCTCCAGACGACGCAGGTGGTGGCCATGCTCGAGCAGGCCCGCAAGCATTTCGAGCGCATCCCGCCCATCCCCGACATGTCCCAGTTGGCCGAGCCCGGCGCCACCAATGTGCCCAAGCTCACGGACATGGCCTTCGCCACCAACTTCAGCCGCACGATCAACCAACTCCAACGCGAGGCCACCAACGCCAGCATCGTCCTGCCCAACGATTATTCTTTCTCCTTCCAGAACCAGGCCCGCAAGCTCTCCTTTACCCCGGGCAGCCTCGACCTGCTGGCCGTGCAGTTGGGCGAGGTCAGGGCCATCTGCGATGTGCTCTTCGCGGCCAAGATCAACGCCATCGACAGCATCCGGCGGGAAGCAGCCTCGCCTGACGACAGGGCCGGCAGCAGCACCGGCGATTATTTGGGCGAACTGTCCCAGACCAACCCGGCCTACAAGGTGGTGATCAGCCCTTATGAGCTGACCTTCCGATGCTTCAGCCAGGAACTGGGCGCGGTCATCGCCGGGTTTGCCAAGTCCCCGTATGCCATGATCGTCAAGGCCATCAACGTCGAGGGACTGGTCCCCGGCGCGCCGGGCCTGGAGGTCCTCCCCACCGTTGCAACCACGGCGGTTGCGCCGGCCCCTGGCCTGCCGGCCCCCACCACGACGCAGGCCATTGATGAGGCCCGGCAACGGGCCATCACCCGAATGAACTTCGAGAAACGCTATGGCGCAGCGATGAATAGAAATAGATACGGCCCCGGCGGATCCGGCGGCCCCGGCGGATACGGCCCCGGCGGCAGACCCGGTGCGCCCCCTCCACCTCCTCCGTCTTCGACGGTGGGGATCATCGGCCTCAACCCGGCCACCGCCCCGCCGCCCGGCGCGCCCGGCAAGAGCGGCCCGAACGTCGTGCTCGATGAAAAGCAATTGAAGGTCACGATGATGCTCGGCATCGTGAAGCTGGACTCCAAACCCGCCTCCGCCAAATAGGCCAAGACACGATGGATTTCCTGAAGAAACATTACGAGAAGGTCCTCCTGGGCGCCGTCCTGCTGGGGCTGGCCGGGGCCGTGGCATTCCTGTTCCTGAAAATTGCCAGCGAGAAGGAGGATTTGCAGAACAAGGCGGCCGAGTTGAAGGCGCCGAGGGTGACGCCGTTGGCGGAGTTGGATTTGAGCGCCTTTCAGTTGGTGTTGCAGCGGGTGGCGGCGCCGGTGGTGCTGGATTTGGCCTCGCCGCACAAGCTGTTCAACCCGATGCCATGGCAGAAGACGCCCGACGCCCGGCTGGTCAGGCTGGACTCCAGCCACATTGGTCCCAGGGCGGTGCAGGTGACCAAGCTGCACAAGCTTTACCTGGAACTGAACTTGGACAACATCACGCCCGAGGGCAACGAGCCGAAATTCCTCATTGGGGTCAAGCGGGAGGCGGCGCGCACCCCCAAGGAGCGGGCCAAGAGCACCCGCTACTGCAAAGTGGGCGACAAGAACGTGATCTTCACCGTCAAGGCATTCGGAGGCCCCCTGGACAATCCCACCAATGTCGTGGTCGTCCTCAACGACACCGGCCAGGAAGTGGCGCTCTCCAATGAAAAGACCAACGTCTTCCGGCGAGTGGACGGTTACACGGCCGACCTCAAATACGGGCCGGACAGCCGCCTGGCCTGGGCCAACCGCCGGGCCAACCAGGGTCCGCCCCTCAGTTTCGGCGGCGAGGATTACGACATCGTCTCGATTACCAGGGGCGAGGTCGTCCTCCGAGCCAAGTCCAACGGAAAGAAGTGGACCATCGTCCCAGAGAGCAGTCCCGATTAGTTGGTTTATTTGCACACCTTGAACCGCGTTAGTGTTTGACAGAACCACCTGAACCATGATGAAAGCAGCTACCCCCTACCTCGGCCTCACACTACTGCTGGCGTCCCTCACGGCGGCTTGCGCGCAAGTTGCCGACAAGGACGTGGCAATCAGAGAGGCAGTCTATCGGCAGGCCAATTGCATCCTCCTGCGCAATACTGTGATCAAGGCCCGCGATGCCCAGGAACACGGCGAGGCGGTCGTGGCCGCCAAGCTTTACGATGACTGCTGGGACCTGGTCCAGAAGATCGGGCCGGGCGTGGAGCAGGAGGCGGCCCAGGTGCGGGCGGGCCTCTCAGTCGTGCGCCTGGAACTGGCCCGCAGCGCCCAGCACCGCGGCAATTTCCGCGAGGCCAAGGTCCAGGTGGATGACGTCCTGCGGGTTGACCCCACCAACGCCGAGGCCATCGAGTTCCGCCGGGCCAATGACAAGCTCGTGGCCGAGAACGCGAACAAGACGCCCAGCGAAGATGTCGAGGCGATGGTGCCGGGCGCCGTGGCCGAGAAGCATCGGGCCGCCGGCCTGGTGCAGGACGGCAAGCTGCTCTATGAAATGGGCAAACTGGACGAGGCCGAGACCAAGTTGAAGCAGGCCAGGAAAGTGGACCCGGAGAACGACGGCGCCTACTATTACTTGAACCTGATCAGCGAGGCCCGCTACCACGTGGCCATGAACGAACGCGACCTGGCCTCCCGCAAGAGAATGGGCGAGGTCGAGACCAAGTGGGCCATCGACACGAGCGCCGAGTTGCTGCCTGTGCCCAATCTCTATGCCCGCACCAACCTCGTCTGGACCGGGCGCGGCCGGCAAATCATCTACAACAAGCTGGACCGCATCCGCCTGGATGAAGTCAAGCCGATGCCTAGCGTGCCCCTCAGCGATGTGATCAAGCTCCTCGACGACCAGGCCAGGAAACGCGACCCCGAGGGCCGCGGCCTCAATTTCATCCTCGCCCCGTACGCGGACACGGCCGGCGCCACTGCCGCGGCCGCGCCGGCCACGGACCCGGCCACGGGCCTGCCGACGGCCGCGGCGCCGGCTGAGAGCGTGGACATGAGCACGATCGGCATCAAGCTCGACGTGGCCCTGCACGACATCCGCCTGGCCGACTTCCTGGAGATCATCCTCAAGGTCGCCGACCGGCCGATCAAGTACACCGTCGAGGACTACGCGGTGGTGTTCTCCCTGAAAGGGCGGGAGACGGTGCCGCTCTATTTCAAGGTGATCAAGGTGAACCCCAACACGTTCAAGGAGGGGTTGGAGAACGTGAGCGGGCTGGACTATGCCTCGCTGCTGATGTCGCTCTCCAGCAGCAGCGGCAGCGGCGGCGGGGGCATGGGCGGGGGCATGGGCGGGGGCATGGGCGGGGGCATGATGGGCGGGGGCATGGGCATGATGGGCGGCATGGGCGGCATGGGCGGGGGCGGCGGTTTGGCCACGGTCCCGCACGTCAATATTGCCGGCGGCGGCGGCGGCGGCATGGGCGGCGGCATGATGGGCGGCGGCGGCATGGGCGGGGGCGGCGTCGGCGGCGGCGTCACGGCGGTCACCCGCACCAACGCAACCTTGTCCCAGCAGATCTTTGTCCGGGCCTTCTTCGAGGGCGTTGGGGTGGATTTCATCAATCCTCCGGGCAAGAGCATTTTCTTCAACGATCGCGAGGGGTCATTGCTGGTCTATGCCACGATGCAGGACCTGGACACCATCGAGCGGGCGGTGCAGGTGCTGAACATTGCGCCGCCGCAGGTCAATATCAAGAGCAAGTTTGTGGAAGTGACCCAGAACGATTCTCGCGGCTTTGGGTTCGAGTGGTTCCTGGGGCAGTTTCTGATGAGTGGCGGGAGCGTAGTCGGCTCCTCCGGCTCGCAGCCGACGTTGACCGGCGCCCCCAGTGCCGCCAACCCGGCGGGATTCTTCCCCTACGGCACCCCCAATGCGCCGTCGTCCACGGACGGGCAGTTGACCAGCGGCGTGCGCGGCACGGCCAACAACCTGCCGAGCCTGCCGGCGCTGGCCAGCTTCACCGGCATCCTCACCGACCCGCAGTTCAAGGTCGTGCTGCACGCCCTGCAGCAGAAGGACGGCGTGGACATCCTGAGCGAGGCCCAGGTCACCACCGAGAGCGGGCGGCAGTGTGAGATGATGGATATCGACATGGTGAATATCTTTGTGGGGAGCACGGTCAACAGCAGCATTGGCGGTGGCGGCGTCGGTGGAGGCGTCGGCGGCGTGGGTGTGGGCGGCGGGGCCGGCGCGGTTTCGAGCGTGCCCAGTGCCATCCCCTTCCCGATCGGCCCCACGTTGGACGTCATCCCTTACGTCTCGGCTGACGGCTTCAGCGTGCAGATGACGTTGATTCCGAGCCTGATCGAATTCATTGGTTACGACCCCCCCGGTCCGTTTGGCATCCTGATCCAGACCATCTCCCCCATTGGTTTGTCGGTGCCGGTGACCGCGCAGTATCCGCTGCCGCACTTCCGCATCCGCCAGGTGACCACCTCGGTCAATGTCTGGGACGGCCAGACCATCGTCCTGGGCGGCCTGATTTCCGACAACGTGAGCAAGCTCAAAGACCAGGTCCCAATCCTGGGCGACCTCCCCCTCATCGGGCGTCTCTTTCGCAACGAGGTCAGCCAGACTCAAAAGAAGAACCTCCTGATCTTCGTCACCCCGACCATCATTGACCCGGCGGGCAACCGCTACCACTCGGAGGACGAGATGCCCTTTACCGGCATCCCAACCCAGCCCAGGGCCATGGCTGCGGGGCAGCCGTAACCCCCGCTTGGCTCGACGGCCTGGCCCCGGGGGGGACAGGCCCAAATCCTAACTCGAGGCCCCTTGTGAACCACGACTTGGCCCCCCGCCGGATTTACCCGTACGGCCTCGGTGAACGCGGGGGTGACGCCCCGGGCAAACCCCTCACCCCGACCCTCTCCCCTTCCGAAGGGGAGAGGGGGAAGTGTCGGCAGTCTCTGAGGATTCCAGGCGTCTCCGTTTTCTCAAGCCGGTGCCGAGAATCCTCCCTCTCCCCTTCGGAAGGGGAGAGGGCTGGGGTGAGGGGTTGGCCGGGGACTCAGATTGCGCCTTCACTGACCGACTGCGTTTACCCTGAGTAAAGCATGGACAAACCCGCCTGGGTTTGTTAAGAAACCAGTACTCGTTTATGTCATTGTCGCTGTTCGTCCGCAACACGGTGATCGGCTGGGGTTTGGCCCTCGCTCTGCCCAGCCTCGTTCTGGCGCAATCAACCTTCGCTCCGCCCTATGGCAGCGAATACCCTGTGGGCGGCAGCCTGCCCGGCGATCAGACGCGGCCCAGGCTTGGCCTGAGCCCGAGCGGCGGCTATGCCGTCTGGGAAGACAACGCCATGGGGACCGAGGGCACGGGCATCAGGGCCGTGGCCCTGGACAGCCTTTTTGGCAAGGTCCAGGCGCCGTTTCGCGTCAATCAGATAGCCAAGGGCTACCAGGAGTGGCCCCAGGTGGCCTTGCTCAACGGAGGCGGGGCGGTTTTTGCCTGGCAGGGCGGCGCGCTGGGGCAGCAGAACATCTGCGCGCGGTTCCTTTCGCCGAGCAACACGTGGCTCTCGGGCGATTTGCTGGTCAACACGTTCACCGGCCCCGGTTTCCGCAAGCACCCGAGCCTGGCGGTGCTGGCCAACGGCAACGTGGTGATTGTCTATGGCAGCTACAACCAGCAGAGCGCCGGCAGCATGCAGGATGTTTATGGCCAGGTCCTGACCCCGGCGGGCCAGAAGGCGGGCAATGAGTTCCTGGTCAATACCTTCACGCCCTTCAACCAGCGCGACCCGGCGGTGGCCCCCCTCACGGGTGGCGGCTTTGTGGTGGTCTGGGTCTCGGAGCAGGAGAACAACCAGGTGGACAGCTCGCCGGGGGATATCCCGATCCAACTCCAGATCCCGCAGGGATTGCCGAGCGTCGAGATCTACGCTCGGGTTTACGGGGCCTCGGGCCAGCCTGTGAGCAACGAAATCCAGGTCAGCACCAGCCTGATCAATGCCTGCTCGATGCCGGCCGTTGTGGGCGCGCCGGATGGCGGTTTCGTGGTGGCCTGGGCGCAGAAGGACTTGGGGACGCCGTCCAACGGACTGGACATCTACAGCCGCCCGTTCACCAACAGCATTGGCGGCCCGGTCAACCGCGTTAATTCCTTTTTGACAGGCGATCAGTACGCGCCCTCGGTGAGCGCGCTGGGCGGCGAGTACCTGGTCACTTGGACCAGCGCCGACCAGACCGGGTTCGAGCCTGGGAATCTTCGGCCGGTTCCTGCGAAGCGACGGCTCACCGGAGGGGACCAATGAGTTTCGCGTCAACACGAGCAACTTCTTTCAGCAGATGCACCCGGCCGTGGCCTCCGACGGCTCCGCGCGCTTCCTTGCGGTTTGGTCCAGCTATGCCGGCGGGTTCAACAGTTTCGATGTTCTGGGCCAGGTCTATGCCAGCGCCGGCTATGTGCCGGCGGCGCCAGGACCCACGCCGGCGTATGGCGCCCCGGCTTACGACCCCTTCCTGACCGCCCCGCCGGCTGCGCCCGACGCGACCACAGGGACGACGCCCCCGACCACAAACGCCACGCCGCCGGAGATCGTTTTCCCGGTTCTCACGGTCCAGGGCGGCGTCCTTTCCAACGCGCTCATCCTGGCCCAGGGGGCCTACAGCGGGGTCTTTTCGGATACCAATGGCGCCAGCGCCTTGAGTTCGGGCCTGTTCAGCGCCAAAGTCACGCGCGGCGGCGCTTACAGCGCCAAGCTCGCCCTGGGCAACCGCACCTATTCCCTCTCCGGCAAGTTCGATCCCGCCACCGGGCTGGACTTCAATCCCGCCACAGGCCTGCAGACCAGGACGGTCTCGCGCGGCGCCGCGCTGCCGGCCCTGACCATCCAGTTGCGCCTGGACCTCTCCACCAGCGAGCAGATCGTCGGAAGTGTCTCCTCGGGCAGCGCCTGGTCCGCGGACTTGCTGGCCTTCCGGCAGGTCTTCGACCTCAAGACAAACCGGGCGAGCGCCTTTGCGGGAAACTACACGCTGGTCATCCGCGGCGACCCGGCTGCCACGGCCACGCCTGCCGGCCACGGCTGCGGAACGATCAAGGTTGATGCCGCGGGCAATCTCCAATGGAGCGGCGCGCTGGCCGATGGCACCAAGGTGACGCAGAGCACGACGATTTCGAGGCAAGGTTACTGGCCCCTGTTTGCCTCGCTCTACGGCGGCAATGGCCTGGTGATGAGCTGGGTGCAGTTCGCCAACGATCCTTCGTGCGACCTCTTCGGCCAGACGGTCTGGATCAAGCCGGCTATCTCGACGGCCAAGGCCTCGACGCCGGCCTTCACCAACGAGGTCGTGAGCGTCGGCGCGGTTTATGCGCCGCCGGCGGCCGGGGCCGGGTCCAGGGGTTGGAACCACGCGGAGCTCATCCTGAGCGGCGGCGGCTTGACGGGCGCCTGGACCAACACCTTCGGCCTGGACTCGCGCTCCCGGATGGTGAACCCGGGGGCCAAGTCGTTCACCCTGGGCCTGAACAACGCCACCGGCCTGTTCAACGGCTCCGCGCTCAACCCGGACTTGCACAAGACCATTTCGTTCCAGGGTGTGATGTTCGAGTTGACCAACGGCTTCGGCTACTTCCTGGGCCCCAGCCAGAGCGGGCAGGTCTATATGGCCCCGGCACAGTGAACCGTCCAACAACTGAGTTTCTTATGCTGCGATTTGCAAAACGATTAGGCTGCCTGGCGGTGCTGGCCCTGGGCCTGGAGTCCGCCTTGGGCTTCTCGCTAATCGGCCCGTACAACGAGGCCTACCAGACGATTCTCCTCGGCTACAATCAGGCCCAGGACATCGGCGCGCCCAAGGCCCTGGGTGAAGGCTATCGCTGGAACACCCCCACCAATTACTACGCCTTCGAAGAGTCTTTTCTCCAATTCTTCGGCACCAACGGCGTCGCCGTTATCGACCAGGGCATGGACATGCTCAACCACACCCTGACCAATCTCTCGGCCACGGACCTGAGCGCCATCCCGACCGAGGGCAACCGCATCAATTACCGCGCCCAGCAACTCAACTTGATCGACCTCAAGAGCTCGGCCCTCAAATGCATGATGGAGGAGTTGGGCCTCTCCTATCCACAGCGCTTCGTCTGGTCGCTGCGCACCCGCACTTGCCCGGCCTGTCCCACCAACTGCACCTACACGGTGGTCATGCGGAACTACGACCCCTTCACCCTGTTGCCCAGCGCCTACATCAATGGCCAACTCTACAGCTATGTCATCCGCGAGGACTGCGGCCAAACCCCCCCTCCCTGGACCGCCCTCGCCGAGTCCTTCCTGGTCGATGGCGTTCCCTTCGGCTATAATTCCACAGTCGCCTCGGATACCGTGAGCCTCGGTCAATATACCACTCGGCTGACCCAGGATGATGTGGGCGGTTTCAAGGATCTCTACGGCACCAACAACATCGCCTGGGAGTCGGCCTCGCCGGACAGCACCCTCTACTTCACGAACGGCGCCGCCGGCCAGACTTTGTTCACGTCCAACCTCAATGCCCTGGCGGACCTCGCCCTGACCAACAGCGATGCCGCATTGGCCACCCTCCTTCCTGCCGCGGTCCTCTCCGCCCCCGGCACCAACTACCCCGTCATCATCAATGTCCCGGTCACGACCGGCTATTACACCAATTACCCTTACTCGCCCTACAGCACCAACAACATCCCGGTGCTGGTCCTGACGACCAATTACGTGCCCACCGTCCAGATGCGCTATACGCATCACTTCGGGAACCTCGAGGTCGTGGAGTCCGTCAGCGGGGCTTGGACCAATTACCTGATCGATGACCCCTCGGTTTTCACCGGCCGGGCGGTGGCCGCGCTCCAGACCATCAGTGTCAACCCGAGCAATACTCCATACATGCCCTATGGCACGCTGGCCATGACGACCAACGTCAGCACCCGCTACTTCATCACCAACCAGGTCGTCGGCGAGTATTTCCTCCTGCCGGCCAATACCTGTGACCTGCAGATCCTGGCCAACCTGCTCAGCTTCACCAACACTTTGACCAACGTTGTGGTGACCGTCACCAACACGGTGACGTTAACCAATAGCACGTCGAGTGCCACGAACACCACCGGCGGCGGCAGCAACACCTTCCTGGAGGTGTTCTCCCAGCAGGTCGTCACGTATCACACCAACCATGAGTTCTTCGTCCTGCCGGTCCAGTGCATCGGCACCAATACCACACTCCGGGCGGGGATGAATTGCGTCCAGTTCCAGCACACCAGCTACGATTCACTCCTGGGCCGTTTCTTCCAGCCGGTGACCAATTACTACCAGGTGGTTGCCATCACCAATGGCGAGGCATCGGTCCAGCAATACCAGCGCGTCGTCACTGCCCCTGATGTCCTCTTCCGGGCCCTGGACATGGAGGACATTCCCACGGGCATCAGACGCACGGCGATCTCCGCCACTGCCATGACTGCCAATGCCTTGCCCGCCCACTTCGGCCCGGGGACGCTGATTCCCTCTCTGTCCCAGGGCATCGACATCGATTACAACACGGCCTACCCGCTTCACATCAATGGATATCCGGGGCTCAGCGAGACCAACGCAACGGTGGTGGCCTTTGCCTCGTTCGACGGCAGCACCAACGCCCCGGTCATTTACCCGTCGAGCCTGACCCTCGATGCGCTCGAGTCGCAGGTGCTCTTTCGGATCGGCGGGGCGATGCCCGACGGCGCGGCCAACCAGCCTTACTCGGAGGCGGTGCCCTTGACAGGCGGCCAGGCCCCGTACGTGTGGTCTCTGGTTGCCAACTCGGCGCCGCCACCCCCGGGCCTGAGCCTGTCCAGCGGCGGCGTGCTCTCCGGCACGCCCACCCAGAGCGGTCAATTCTCCTTTACGGCCACCGTGACCGATGCGGCGGCGCGCACAGCAACGGGCACGGTCACGATCAACATCCATTAGCGCCGGACTCCATGCGGCGGCAACCCTTTCATTATGAATAGAACGCGGTCCTTCCTCTCGGTTCTGGGCAGCCTGCTCGCGGCGTCGCCGGCCCTGGCCAGCTCGCCCATCTGGCAGAATAACGGGATCTTCGCCTACACCATGCCTCCGGATGCGGCGCCCCAGATCGACGCCGCCGCCTTCGTCAACTACGGCCAAATCCTCCTGACAAACTTTTTCGCCGAGTTCAGCCCCAGCAGCGTGGCCGCCTACCCGCCGCCTTTCGAGACATGGAACACCGTCAACTATACCAATTACAATCTCATCCAGGGCTTTCCCGGCTGGCGATTCGATTATTACAAGAGCGACGCCGCCACCCATCTCTCGGCGGCCAATTTCGTCAACCAGGCCCAGGTCAGCGCGAACAACGCCAGCATTTATGGGAGCTTCGGACTGGAGGTCGATGCCACGAACATCTTCAATCGCGGCGCCCTGACTGTGGGCGACTCCGGCCTGCTCAAGTTGAGCGGCGACAACCTCGACCTGGTCCGCAGCACCGTGGCCAGCGTGGGGGCCGACACCGACCCGACCGCCTACCTCCAGGCGACCTCTTGGTCCACCAACACCACCACGTTCCGTTTCGACGCCGTCCTGAGCAATCTCCCGCTCCCCGGCGGGTTCAGCGCCTACGTTTATATCACCAGCAACCCCTTCTCGGGCGCGGCCGATGTGAACGTGATCTATCTGAGCCAGACCAATCCCGCCATCTCGACCGAGGTCAGGGTCTTTGGGGAGTATCCCTATGGTTCGGACCGGGCCATCCAATGGAAGTCGGTGGTCACCAATGCGCTGACCGGCGAGGTGTCAACCGATACGGTCTATCTCTATGACTACCTGGGCGCCTTTATCTCATTTGCCGGGGGTCCTCCGCCTCCATTGGTGCAGATCATTCCCAACGACCTGCGGTGGCAGTTTACCCCGACCAATTTCGTGCCGCTGAACTACATCGTGATCCGCTCGTTCCCGGGTTTCACCAATGGGCTGCTGATCAGTCCGACGATCTATGACCCGACGATTTTCTTCGGGACCAACAATCCTGTCCTCGCCACCAACACGGCCTTTGGTTTCGATCTGAGCCCGACGCCCTTCGTGCCGGGGTCGGATGTCGCCGGGTCGGACTACACCAACGAGCCGGGCCGCATCGAGTTGCGCGCCAACAACGTCCTGGACCTGACCGACACGCGCATCAGCGGCCAGAGCTTCCTGCTGCTCCAGGCCACCAATCATTTCGCGGGCAGCACCAACGCCCACATCCTGGCGCCGTTCGCCAGCGTGGACCTGGCCACCACCAACGGGAGCATGACCTTCTCCAGCCTGGTCGCGCCCATTATCCCCCGCATCTGCGGCCACATTGACGTGTGGAGCGGCCACTGGACCAACGGGGTGGCTCCGGATACCAACGCCGTACCGCCGACGCCGGGCGCGCTGCTGAACTTCAACGTGACCCTCATCGACAGCCGCCTGGTCACCCAGGTGCAGCCCCAGTTCGAGGATGTCACCCTGCACAGCTCGAACTTGGTCGTGGCGGACGTGCTCAACGTCTTCCGCTCGCTCTCGCTGCCGGATACGCAGCGCTTGTCCATCGTGACCAATCCGCCTGGCGCCCCGAACCTTTATGGCGAGATCAACCTGACGTCCGCTGACCTGGTCTGGGCCTCGAGCTTCCCGCGCCTGCAGTACCTCACCAACTACGGCAAGATCACTGTTCCCAATTCGCTTGAGCTGGCCGGCCACCGCGCGCCGCCCTGGTACACCACCACGTTCGACGAGCCCTACCAGAGCTTCGTCAACTACGGGCTGATCACCAGCCAGGGCCAATTGATCTGGGCCCGCTTCGTCCAATCCGGCGGCACCAACGACAGCGGCGTAGGCCCGCTCGCGCTTCAGGCCGACACCGCCATTCTCACCAACGGCATGCTCCTGTCCAGGCAGGCCGACATCAGCATCACCAGCGGTTACCTGATGGCCAGCAACCAGGTCCTCCGGGCGGGCCGAGGCATCTCTCTGGACTGCCCCAATCTCAGCGACGGGGTTTCCAACCTCGTGAACGTGGACCCGGCCACGCTCCGGTCGGCCACGCTGAGCAACGCCAACGTGTGGGTAGCGCACGGGGGCTTCAGCCTGTTGGCGCCGCCGGTCTCCGGCGACTTGCTGGGCACCACGATCACCAACTTCGGCGCCCAGGACATGCCGGTGGTCAACTTCTCGGCGGCCCAGGACCGGGCTCCAGCGGCGCCGGCTTCCTGAACAACGCCGCCCTGGGCCGCATGATCCTGGTCGGCTCGCCCAATGCCCAGTTCGTCTTCACCGGGACCGGCGGCCACAACGCCCTCTACATCGATTACCTCGAACTGGATGGCTTCACCGCCACCAACAGCAACCCGTCGGGCGATTTCACCGGCATCGATGTCTCCCCCAACATGGTGGTCTATTTTGCCCAGGCCATGGCCGACGGCGTCTCGATTGCCGAGAAGCTCAACGGGCGCAACCAGGGCCGCCTTTGCTGGGTGAGCAATTACAACTTCGGCTACTTTTCCTCGACTGAGGTCACCTATCCTGACGGCACGTCAAACCGGCTCAACGCCGCCCTGGTGGCCAGTTGCGACCTGGTCTCCAACACGACGAACCAACCGCCCGTCGTCAATTGCAACAACACTACGGCCCCGATCTGGCCCATTCCTGCGCCGCCCGCCTCCACGAACAACGTGCCGCTGCTCGCGGCGGTTTCCGTGCCGCCCCTGAGCCAGACCGTGCTCGCTGGCAGTGCAGTCACCTTCAGCGTTGTGGCCTCCAGCCCCGCCCCCCTTAGCTACCAGTGGCGCAAGAACGGGGTCGCTATCCCCGGCGCCCTCTCGGCTGCTTACACCATTGACAATGCCCAGCCCTCCGATGCGGGCGCCTATTCGGTGGCGATTGCGAACTTTGCCGGCTATATCGTCAGCCCCGAGGCCACCCTCACGGTGATGATGGCGCCGTCTATCCTCGAGGCACCGCACAATCTGACGGTCGCGCCCGGGGGCACTGCCAGCTTCACGGTGAGTGCATCGGGCAGTCCGCCCCTGGCATACCAGTGGCGGTTCAATGACGCGGATATTGCGGGGGCCACCGACAGCGCCTATTCCCGGGGCAATGTCCAGGCGGCCGATGCGGGCGTTTACAAGGTGGTCGTGTCCAACCCGTTCGGCTCGATCACCACCTTGGGGGCGGCCCTTACCGTGGGCTCCACCAACAACCCTGGCGCCGGCCTGGCCCTGGCCCCGCCTTCGGCCTCACTTTCCACTCAGGATCCCTCCTCCAATGCCTTCGCACTGGCCGTGGGGACTTACAACGGCCTGTTCTCGGACACCAACGGGGCCGCCCCGGCCAGTTCGGGGTCGTTCAGCGCGAAGGTGACACGCGGCGGGGCCTACACCGCCACGCTCACTCTGGGCGCGCGGAGCTACAGGGCCTCCGGGGCCTTCAATGCCCAGACCCGGAGCGCCACGGCCAGCCTGAGCCGCGGCGCACTCCTGCCGCCGCTGGCCCTGGCTCTGCGCCTGGATTTCGGGGGCGGCGGCCAGATGTTGGGCACGGTTTCCTCCGGCAACCAGTGGTCGGCCGCGCTCCAGGCCTATCGGCCTGTCCCGGCCCAGGCCGGCTCCTACACGGCACACATTCCGCACAGCGGCGTGAGCCTCGGCGCCGCGCCCGCCGGCGACGGCTACGGCATCCTCAAAGTCGATGCCGCCGGCAATGTCCGTTTCAGCGGCGCCCTGGCAGACGGCAGCAAGGTGAGCCAGAACGCCACGCTCTCCAAAGACGGCTATTGGGGGCTCTATGCCTCGCTCTACGGGGGCAGCGGCTGCATTGTCAGTTGGGTCCAGTTCAACGCCGCGTCCCCCGGCGGCGAGTTGGTCTGGCTCAAGCCCCCGGTGCCCGGCGCCAAGAGCTATCCCGCCGGCTTTACCAACGTGGTCTCCGCCGCCCTCTGGCCCTACACGCCGGCTTCTTCTATGGCCGGCTTCAGCGGGGGCGCGCTGCTCTGCACCGGCGGCGGCCTGGCCAATCCGTTGACCAATACCTTCAGCTTTGACGCCCATGGACGTGTCGTCCGGCCGGCCGGCAGCAAACTGAGCCTCAGTTTCACGCCCTCGTCCGGCCTCTTTAGCGGCAGCACCCGCTCCCCGGGCCTGACGCAGACCCTGGCTTTCCAGGGCGTGCTCTGCCAGCCGGGAACCAATGGCTACGGCTACTTTTTGGGTCCGCAGCAAAGCGGGCAGGTCTATCTGGACCTGGCGCGGTGAATTTTACCGGGGGCCGGTCCAGGACGGGCCCTGAGACAGACCTTGTGCCAGAAACGGCGAATTATGAGACCTTCGTCGGGACCTTTGTCGAAGCCTTTGTCGGATTGGCTATTCTTCGACAAAGGTCCCGACAAAGGTCCCGACAAAGGCTCCAAATAACCGTGTGAAGTTTATTGTTATGCGTAGAATCGAATTGAACAGGTGTGGCTTGGTGTGGCGCCGGCTGGCGCTGGCGGGCTGGCTGGCGTTGGGCGGGGCGTTTGTCGGGTCCGCCTTGGCCCAATCCGCCACCAATGATAACTTCGCCAATGCCACGGAGATTGTTGGCGGTTCAGGCAGCATTGTCGGTTACAATGGCAACGCCACCGGAGAGGGCAGCGAGCCCAACCACGCCGGCTTCGCGCCCACCTACAGTATCTGGTACAAATGGACCGCCCCGGCCGACGGCGAGGTCTCGATGGACACCTTCGGCAGCGCCGCCTGGTCCACCAACCTCGTCTTTTACCAGACCAATATGATCTTCACCAACATCGTTGGCGGGGTGACCAACGTCTTCACCAACATCTTCTTCGTCACCATCACGAACGTTACCCAGAACGGCGTGCTCGATACCATCCTGGCGGTCTATACGGGGGCCGACCTTGGCCACCTCACGCAGATTGCGGCCAACGACGACCTCTCCCCGTACCTGCTCCAGAAGGACCAGTATGCGAGCCTGGGCAGCCTGGCGACCTTGCCCTTCGGCGGGCCCAGCGCCCTGCGTTTCAATGCCGTCTCCAATACCACCTACTACGTCGCCATCAACAGCAAGAGCAGTTCGACCGCCAACTCCTCCGGGAGCGGCTCGATCTTCGGGGGCAGCACGACTACCACCGCGCCCAACGGGTTTCCGGTCCTCAATTGGGCCTATCACTCCTCCGGGGTCTTTCGCTTCGCCAGCGAGCAATTCAACTGGAACAACCCCAGCGGCCCCATCCCGATGTATTACTGCACGCCAATCGAGAGCATGCCGGACTGGAATAGCGATTACAAGACCTACTACGGGTATTTTGCCACCGGCGTGGTCGTCACCGTCACGCGCGTGGCCGGCTCCAGCGGACGCGCCCTGGTCAATTACTCCACTGTCGTGGGCACTAACGATACCGCATTTCCCTATACGGATTATATGCCCGTGTCGGGGACGCTGGCGTTCGATGACTTCGAGATGGCAAAGGAGTTCACCGTCCCCATCTTTGGTTCCGTCATGGGCTTCTCATTTGACACCAACACTGTGGGCTACAATTTTTCCCTCATGCTCTCCAACCCCAGGCCCGACCCCGCCGAATCGCTGGATGTCTCGCCGCCGCGGCTCGACAACTCCTGGTCCAACGCCACAGTCCAGGTCATGAATTACAGCTTTGTCGCCGATCCCGAGCCGAACCGGGACGTGTTCAACTTCTCGAAGGTCCACTATCGCTTTCCCGAGGACGTGGATACCTACTACGGTTCGGTCCTGCTGACGGTTTATCGCACGTTCATTCGGTTAACGGGGGACGGCGCTGCGATTCACTATCGCGTCAACAGGCTCTACGTGGACGACGTGGCTCCCGAGGGGTGGGACAACTTCTTCCCGCTGGAACCGGGATGCGACTATGCCACGCCCACGCCCGCGTACGACCCGACCCAGGCGAGCATTCACGGCACCAACTCCGATTTTGTGCTGGCCGAAGGCGATCTCAGCTTCGGCAACAACAGCGCTTACAAGACGATCTCCTTCACCATCACCAACGACGGCTTCACCAAGTTCGCCCGCGTTTTCAAGGTCTCGATCTGGAGGGATGCCACCGGTGGCGGCATCGTCCCGGTCGGCGCCGCCGGCGAATGCTACGTGACCATCCTCTTCAACGACGAGAATCCGCCGGCGGGCTCGCTCGATGAACTCCACAACCCCGATCACAATCTCACGACGGCGCTGGCCACGACGCCGTTCTCGGACCCGGACGATCTGGACAAGCCGGGCCCCGATGGCCAGATTATGGGCCTGGCAGTCCTGCCCAACTCCTTCATCACGACCAATATCGTCGGCACCAATACCGTCGTGGTGACCAATGTCCTGGATCAGACGATCCTCGTCGGCGATTTCCACTCGTATAACGCCTACGCGCGCAACCGCATCGCCCGGGCCAACGCGGATGGCTCGCTGGACAAGTCGTTCCTGGCGCCGCCCCTGGGCGGCGCCGACGGGTTCATCAGCAGCGTGGCGGCCACGCCCTACGGGACGGTCCTGGTGGGCGGCGCCTTTGGCGCATTCAACGGCCAGCAAAGTCCGGGCGTCGCCTTGCTCAACAGTGACGGCTCGCTGGCATCGGGCCAGTTCAGCGCCGGGCTCGGGGTCGATGCGCCCGTGCGGACCGTGATGATTATGCCCAACGGCGAGTTCCTCATCGCCGGTGACTTTTCATTCTACAACGGCACAGCCAGCAGCCACGTCGCCCTCCTGAACGCCGATGGCAGTCTGGACACCTCGTTCGTGCCGCCCACCATCACCGGGAACACCATCAATGCCTTGGCCGTCTATAACGGCCGGATCTATATCGGCGGGGACTTTACCTCGGTCGGAGGGGTGGCGTTGAACAACCTGGCCCGCCTCAACGCCGATGGCTCACTGAACCTCGCCTATACCGCTGCCCTGGGCTCCGGGGTGGACGGCGTGGTCCACGCCTTGGCCATCGATCCCCTGGGCAACCTGCTGGTGGGCGGCGAGTTCACCACCGTCCAGGGCATCTCTCGCCGCCACATCGTGCGTCTGGCCTCCAACGGCCTCCTGGACACCTCCTTCGATCCGGGCACCGGCGCCGATGGCTCGGTCCTGACCATCCTCCTTCAGGCCGATGGCACGATTTACGTCGGCGGCAATTTCACCTCCTTCAACGGCACCCATCGCCTGGGGTTCACGCGGCTCTTCGGTGACGGAACCGTGGATACGAGCTTCCTGGACACGGCCTACAACCAGTTTGCCGGCCTGCACCGGCGGCGCTTCTCCGACCCGGCGGGGGCGGTCTATGCCGCCGGCGTTCAGAGCGATGGCAAGGTCGTGATTGGCGGCAGCTTCACGCAAGTGGGCGGAGGCCAAGCCAACGCCGCTATCCGCATCGACCCCACGGATACCTTTGGTCCCTACAACCAAAACCTTTATAGCGAGCCCAAGACCCGCGCCGGGCTGCGCAACCGCTCCAATTTCGCCCGTCTCTGGGGCGGCGCCACCCCGGGGCCGGGCAACCTCTCCCTCACTTATCCCAATTACAGCGTCGTCAAAAGCTCCGCCTCCGCCACCATCTCGCTGACCCGCACCAATGGCATCCTGGGCTTCCTCTCCGCCAACATCAGCGTCCCCTCCGGCCTGGCCGTGAGCGGAGCCGATTACGCCTACAGCGGGTCGGTGCCGACCTACCTGACCGCCTGGCGTCTCTACGACTACCTGCCGGCGGCCCCGCCCGGGGCGCTGACCCGCTGTTTCAGCGACGGTCTGTTCGGCGCGAGCGCCACCCCCACCGACATTTACGGGAACTACTTCTTCAACTATACGGCGGACCGGGTCATCATCAGCGTCCTGCGCAGCCCGACGCCGGGCGACCGGCAGGCCTCCATCGCCCTGGCCAACCCGTCCTGCGCCGACCAATTCTTCTTCGGCGGCGAGACCATTCCCATCAGCGGCGCCCTGGGCCGCTCCCTGGCTCCCCTCACGATTGTGGATGACAGCCACGTGCCGGGTGTTTTCGGGTTTGCCTTCCCCTCGTTCAGCGTGGATGAGAACGTCGGGCGCGCTTTGATCAGCGTCACCCGGACCAACGGCACCTATGGCAACGTCTCGATGCGCTATGGCACCACGGCCACGGGCACTGCGGTCATCGGAACCGATTATTGGCCCACCAACGGGACCTTGCTCTTCCCCGCAGGCGTGACCAATGCGGTTTTCGCCGTCCCCATCATCAACAATACCAATATCCAGCCGCAGGACCGCATCGTCGGTTTGAGCCTCTCGGTCCTGAGCAGCGGCGCCTTCAGCCTGAGCAACGCCACTCTTTACATTGTGGATGACAACTACCCGATCGGCTACCTCAACTTCAGCTCGAGCAGCTACACCACCAACGAGAGCTCAGGGGCCGCGGTCCTGACCCTCGTCCGCACCGGCGGGAGCAAGGGCGCCATCTCCGTCCTGTGCACCACTACCAACAACGGCACCGCCCAGCCCGGCGTCAACTACACCAGCACTTCGACCAACCTCTTCTGGGACAACGGTGATTCCTCACCGCGCTATGTCGTGGTCCCCTTGATCCATGACAACCTGGTGGGACCCGATACGACCTTCCAGGTCCGCTTGTCCAATCCAGTGGCCTACGGCACCAACTCCCCAACCATGCTGCAGGGCTCCCGCACCGTCGCCACCGTCACCATTGTGGACGACGATCGCTACGGCAATCTCCAGTTCAGCGCCCCCAATTACTACGCCAACGA
The DNA here is from genome assembly GCA_963749495.1 of uncultured bacterium. Taxonomy (GTDB): domain Bacteria; phylum Verrucomicrobiota; class Verrucomicrobiia; order Limisphaerales; family UBA8199; genus CAVQND01. The sequence continues at coordinate 639,622 of CAVVMW010000023.1, read as the reverse complement.
AAACGGCGGCTACGCCACCATCAGTGTCATCCGCGCCGCCGGCGCCGACCAGACGCTCACAGTGAACTTCGCGACCGCCGATGGCACGGCGGTCTCGACCGGCCCCGAGTTCTTCCGCAATTTCGCCGCCACCAACGGCACCCTGACCTTCGCCCCCGGCCAGGTCAGCGCCAGCTTCGCCGTCCCCGTCAATGACGATCATATCGTCGATCCGCCCAACTTCTTCTTCACCGTGAGCCTCACCAACCCGACTCCACCCGGCGCGGTGCTGGGATTCCCGGCGACCGCCGTGGTCCGAATCCTGGACGCCGAGGCCATCAACGCCCCGCCGGGAACACCGGACCCGAACTTCCCCGCCAACCCCGGCTTCAATGGCGACGTGCTCTCGGTGGCCGTCCAGACCAACGGCGGGATCCTCGCCGCCGGCGCCTTCACCTCAGTCGGAGGCGCGGGCCGCAACCGGATTGCCCGCCTTAACGCGGACTCCACCCTCGACTCGAGCTTCCTGGACAACATGTCCGGCGCCAATGCCGGCGTGAACACGCTCCTCCTCCAAAACGATGGCCGGATCGTCCTGGGCGGCGCGTTCACCGCCATCAACGGCGTCAATCGCTACCATATTGCGCGCGTGCTGCCCGACGGCTCGGTCAACAGCCTCTTCAGTCCCGGGTCCGGGGCGGATGGCAGCGTGTACGCGCTGGCAGAGAGCTTCCCGCCCGGAGGCTCCGCCCGCTCGCTGCTGGTGGGCGGCGATTTCACTCATTTGAACGGGACCACACTCAGCGGGATGGCGCGCATGAACGACGACGGCACGGTCGACTTGACTTTCGTGCCCGTCCTCAGCCCCGGCGCCATCGTTTACGCCATCGCGGTCTATCCCACCAACACCCTGCACGCCGGCCAAATCCTCATCGGCGGCGACTTCACCTCCGTGAACAATGCCGGCTACAACGGCGTGGCCCGGCTCAACGCCGACGGCACGCTCGACCTGACCTTCAACCCTGGCCTGGGCGCCACCAACCCCGTCCGGGCCCTGGCCATCCAGCTCGACGGCTCCATCCTCGTCGGCGGCTCCTTCACCAGTTTCAATGGTCTGGCTCTCAACCACATTGCCCGGCTCAACGCGGATGGCGTCCTGGACTCCGCCTTCGCGGCCAACCTCGGCCCGGGCGCCGACGATACGGTCGATGCCATCCTCATCCAGCCTGACAACCGCATCGTCCTGGTCGGTGCGTTCACCCATGTCAACGGCGTCAGCCGCGGCCACATCACCCGCCTGATGCCCGACGGCACCGCCGACCCCTCCATCAACTTCGGCTATGGCGCCGACAGCTTCATCAACACCATCGATCTGGGCGCCAACGGCATGTTCGTGGTGGGGGGCGGCTTCACCTCGTTCGACCAGCAGCCCCGCGGGCACATTGCCCGCGTTTTTGGCGGCAGCATGGTCGGCGCCGGCGCCCTGACCTTCGCCAGCCCCGTCTTCCGGGCCGACGAGAACTCCACCAACGCCCTCATCACCGTCCGCCGCAGCGGCGGCACCGACGGGAGCGTCTCGATCGACTTCGCGACCGCCGACAATACCGCCCGCAACGGCGTGAACTACTCGAACGTTGCGACGACTCTCACCTTCCCCGCCGGCGAGACCTTTCAGTCGGTCCGGGTGCCGGTCATGCAGGACTATCAGATTACTCCGGACCTGACGGCCAATCTCGCCTTGAGCAATCCGCAGGGCGGGGCGGCCCTGGGCGACCAATATGTGGCGACGCTCGATATCCTGAACGATGACAGCTCCGTCAGTTTCACCTCGACCAACTACTCGGTGAGGCAGGACATCCCCACCGGGCGGGCCCCCGTCATCCTCTTCCGCCAGGGCAGCACCCGGTTCCCGGCCACGGTCGATTTCTTCTCGATCACCAACGGCACCGCCCGCCTCAATTTCGACTACCAGTCCGTTTCCAACACCGTCTCCTTCCCGGTCGGCATGTCCAACCTGACGGCCTTTGTGCCCATTCTCAACAGCCCGACGATGCTCAGCGACACTATCGTCGACATCGGTCTGACCAACGCCTCGGGCACGCTGCTGTTCAATCCCTCGGCGGCCTTCCTCACGATCCTGAGCACCAACACCAGCCCCGGCCAGTTCGTTTTGGCCCAAACCAATTACGTGGTCAGCGAATTGGATGGGTTTGTGGCCTTGACCGTCTTGCGCACCAACGGCCACACCGGGCCGGTCTCGGTGAATTTCGCCACCTTCGCCCCGACCAACGCCGCCAGCGCGGTGCCGGGCGTCAATTTCATCCCCACCAACGGCGTCCTGGCCTTCGCCGATGGCGAGGTGACCAAGACGCTCTACGTCTCGATCCTGCAGGACCACCAGGTGCGGGGCAATCTCACCCTCTCGGTCGTGCTCTCCAATCCCTCGCGCGGCACCGCAATCCTGGCCCCCGCCTCCGCCTCAATCATCATCCTCGATGCCGATCAGGGCGTCGGGCCCCATGACGCGGTCATCGTCACCAACGAGCTTGCCCCTGCGGTCGTTTTGTCCGTTGACCGCATCCTCACCAACGGCGTCACGACGGTGCAATATGCCACGGCCGACGGCACGGCCGTGAACGGCGTCAATTACCGGGCCCAAAGCGGCACGCTGAGCTTCGCCGAGGGCGAGGCCACCAAGTCGCTGGCCATCCCGCTCATGCACGACCCGCGGGTCACCGGCAGCCTCGTCTTCTATGTGAACTTCTCGCACCCCTCGGCGCCTGCCGCCCTCTATCCCTATGCCTCGACCCTGGTCAACATCCTCGATGCCGATTCCGGTGTCAGCTTCACCAACACGGCCTTCGGCGTGCTCAAGAGCGGCACCAACGTCATCATCTCTGTGAACCGTTCGAACGCCATCACCGGCCTGATCACCGTCAACTGGGCCACGGCCGACCGCACCGCCCGGGCCAACGTCGATTATGTCTCCACCAACGGCATTCTCACCTTCAGCAATGGCATCGCCCTCCAATCCTTCGCCGTGCCGATCATCAACAACGCCCTGCTCGAGGGCGACGTCATCTTCGATGTGCTCCTCTCGACCAACGTGAACACCGTCGGCGGCACCCAGTTGCTCCCGCCCACCCGCGCCGCGGTCACCATCACTGACGACATCTCCGGCCTGAGCTTCTCCAGCGCCGCTTACCAGGTCAAGGAGACCGGCTTCGCAGCCGCCGTTGACGTTCTGCGCGCCGGCTACACCAACTGCACGGTCAGCGTGGACTTCGCCACGGCCTCCGGCACCAACAGCGACTCCGCCATCCCCTATATCAATTACGTGCCCACCAACGGCACGCTCCTCTTCTCCAACGGCCAGACTCGCACCACCTTCTCCGTCCTGGTCATAGACGACACCCGGGTCGATGGCGATCATACCGTCCAGATCAACCTCTCCAACCCCAGGCTCGTCACCGGCCCGATCGGCTTTCCGGTCCTGCAGACCAACAACAGCACGGCGACGTTGACCATCCTGGAGGCCGACGGCAGCGAGATCGTGCCCGCCGGCATGGCGCTCACGTTCACAAGCTCCTTCACCAACGCCGCCCCGATCAGTCTGGCCACGGCCACCGGGCACGGTTCGGCCTACCCGTTGCTCATCGCCGTCAGCAACCTCCTGAGCCAGGTCGAGAAGGTCGCCGTGCGCCTGCCCAGCGCCTCGATCCCGGCCGCCCAGAACCTGGCGGCATTGCTGGCCGGGCCCTCGGGCACCAACACCCTCCTGATGGCCAACGCCGGCGGCGCCGGCGCCTTGAGCGGCGCCGCCATCACCTTCGATGATTTTGCCACCAACGCGCTGCCCGCCAACGCGCCCATTACCAACGGCGTTTATGCCCCGAGCGCCTACGGCGCCGCCCCGGCGTTCCCGGGCGCCGGTTCCGGGGCCTACGGGACCAGCCTGGCCTCCTTTGACGACAGCCAACCCGCCGGCAACTGGTCGTTCTATGTCCAGGCCAATGCGCCGCCCTACTCCGGGTCGCTTGACAGCGGTTGGGTCCTGGACCTGACCTGCCTGGAGACCAACGTGGCTCGCTCCATCGAGCCGGGCGAAACCATCACGATGCTCTTTGCTTTCCGCAACGGCGCCGGCTTCGATGTCACCAACCTTATCGCCACTTTGCTCGCCACCAACGGGGTCGCCAACCCCAGCCCCGCCCAGACCTATGGGCCGATGCCCGTCCAGGGACCTTCGGTCTCCCGCCTCTTCACCTTCACGGCGGCGGGCACCAACGGCCAGGTCGTCTCACCGACCTTCCAGCTCCAGGACGGCTTGCGCCCGCTCAATACGCTGGTCTTTGATTTCGTCATCGGTTTCCGGACGGCCATCTACTCGAACACCGCGCCCATCATCATCAACGACGACGCGGCCGCCTCGCCGTACCCGTTGCCCATCGAGGTCAGCGGCATTGGCGACTTCCTGGGCAAGGCCACCGTCATGATCACTAACCTCAATCACTCCTGGCCGCACGACATTGATATTCTCCTGGTCTCGCCCGCGGGCCAGATGTCCTATCTCATGTCCAAGTGCGGCAGCAGCTTCACGGTGAGCAACGCCACCCTCCTGTTCGACGACGCGGTCAACCAACTACCTGCCCATCGCCTCGCTCATCACCTCAGGCACCTATCACCCCACCGCCTATCCGCTGGCGCCCCCGCCCTTCCCGCTGCCGGCCCCGCCCTCGACGGCCGGCAACCCCTACGCGACCAACCTCGCTGTCTTCAACGGCATCAAACCCAACGGCACCTGGGACCTCTATGTCCTGGATGATACCTCGTTCAACGACGGCATCATCTCCAATGGCTGGTTCCTCAACGTCATCACCGCCACCACCGTCCAGCCCTCGGCGGACGTCGGCCTGGCCATGTCCGCCCTGGTTGACCCGCTTACCCAGAGTGTCATCCGGAACAGCAACCTCGTCTTCGTCCTGACCGTGTCCGACTTCGGCCCGGCCATGGCCAGCAACGTGGTCGTGAGCGACGTCCTCCCGGCCGGCGCGACTTACCTCTCGTCGAGCGTGTCCCAGGGCGCGGTCTCGACCAATGCCGACGGGTCGCTCACCTGGACCGTCGGCGACCTGCTCAAAGGCGCCCAGGCCTCGATGACCCTATCCGTGCAGCCGACGCTGGTCGGCACCGCGGTCAATTCGGCCACGGTCACCAACATGGTTCTCGACCTCAACCCCTCGGACAACACTGCCAGCGCCAGCGCCAATGTCGTCGCCCCCACTGCCGAGCTGGCCCTGGACTTGGTCAGCGGGCCCAACGCGGTCGTGCTGGGCGGCACTTATGCGCTCACGGCCACGGTCACCAACCTCGGCCCCGCCAGCGCCCCGGGCCTGACTATCCTCTTCTACCTCGACCCCAACGCCAGCTTCGTCTCCGCCTCGCCCGCCAGTTGGACCCTGGACGCGGTCAACAACATCGTCACCTTCACCAATTTCGGCCCCTTCGGCAGCAACAGCATCGCCTCGGCTTCCGTCGTCGCCCGGCCTACCGTTGGGCCCGCCACCAATCTCACCTTCGCGACCTGCTACTCGGAGGTCGTCGATCCATTCAAGAGCAGCGCCGACGGCGCCGTCAAGACGGTCGTCACGGCCCCGCTCGCGGTCACCCTGCTCATCCCGGCGCCCCAGACCCTGGTCCTGACCTGGCCCGCTGCCCAGGGCGCCGTCCAAGTCCAGACCACGCCCAGCCTGATCCCGCCCATCCAGTGGACCACGGTGACCAATCCCGCCCCGTCCCTGGTCAACGGGCAGTACAGCTTCACCAATTCAATCGGCAGCGGCAGCCTCTTCTTCCGCTTGAGCCGCACGACGCCATGACCCGGTCCCCGTTTCCTGGCAAGGCCTCCATGAAGGCCAGCACGCCTTTGGGGCCGACCCCTCACCCCGCCCCTCTCCCCTTCGGAAGGGGAGAGGGAGAGGCTTCGGCAGTCTCTCGACGTTTGAGGCGTGTCCAATTCCTCAATCCGCCACCGAGAATTCTCCCTCTCCCCTTCGGAAGGGGAGAGGGCTGGGGTGAGGGGTCCGCCGGAGACTCACTTTGCCCCTTCACCGACCGATTCCGTTTCCTGGCCGCCAACTCGTGACTGTTTGATTATGAAGCCATCCAATCCTAAACCCTCGACGCCTGGTTGCCTTGGGCAGGGGCTCGCCTTGCGGCGCGCCTGCCTGGCGGCGCTCTGCGGCTTTGCGGTCGCCCTCCCCGCCATGGCCGTCGAAAGACAGGTCGTTCGAGGCCATGTGCCCGCTGCCGCCCTGAGCCTCCAGGCGATGAACCGCCTCCCCGCCTCCGAGCGCTTGCACTTGGCCATCGGCCTGCCCTTGCGCAACCAGGCCCAACTGACCGCCTTGCTGCAGGACCTCTACGACCCGGCCAGCCCCAGTTACCGCCACTATCTGACCCCGCAGCAATTCGCCGAGTTGTTCGGCCCCAGCCAGCAGGACTATCAAGCCGTCGTCAACTTCGCCAACGCCAGCGGCCTCAGGGTCACCGCCACCTCGCCCAATCGCGTCATCCTGGACGTTGAAGGCGCCGCGGGCGACGTCCAGAAGGCATTGCACGTTTCCTTCCATGTCTATCAGCACCCGACTGAGTTCCGCACGTTTTACGCACCCGACGCCGAGCCTTCCCTGGACCTCAGCGTCCCCATCCTCCACATCAAGGGACTGAACAACTTCTTCCTGCCCAAGCCGCGCATCAAACGCCTGCCGCCCGGCGCCGCCCCGATTTGGGCCCGAGGTTCGGTGCGGGCCCTGGCGGCACCTACCTGGGCAACGACTTCCGTGCCGCCTATATTCCAGGCACCTCCCTCACCGGAGCCTACCAGGCCGTGGGCCTCTTCCAGCTTGACGGCTACTTCGCCAGTGACATTGCGTCATACGAAGCCCAGGCCGGCCTGCCGAGTGTCCCCTTGCAGAACGTGTTGCTGGACGGGTTCAATGGCGTGCCGGGTTTCGGCAACGGGGAGGTCTGCCTCGACATCGAGATGTGCATCTCGATGGCGCCGGGGCTCTCGCAAATCATTGTCTATGAAGCTCCTAACGGCTACCCCAACGCCGACGTTGACATACTCAATCAAATGGCCGTTGACAACGCGGCCAGCCAGGCTCAGTTCTTCCTGGGGCATCCCCGACAACCCGATTTCAGACCAGATCTACCTCCAGTTCATCGCTCAAGGCCAGTCGTTCTTTCAGGCCTCCGGTGACGGGGACTCGTTTTACATCGGCACCCCCGATTATTCCGACAACCCTTATATCACGCTGGTTGGCGGCACGACCTTGAGCACCACAGGTCCTGGAGGAGCTTACGTCTCCGAGACCGTGTGGAATTGGGGCGGAGGCGAGGGCAGCGGCGGCGGCATCAGCACCAACTACGCCATCCCCTCCTGGCAGCAGGGCATCAATATGACAACCAACGCCGGCTCGACCACCATGCGCAATGTCCCCGACGTGGCCCTGACGGCCGACAACATCTGGATCATCTCGGATAATGGCGTGGGCTCGATGGTCGGGGGCACCAGCGCTGCCTCGCCCCTCTGGGCGGCCTTCACCGCCCTGGTCAATGAGCAGGCCCTGGTCAACGGGGATAAACCCGTCGGCTTTCTCAACCCCGCTCTCTATGCCATTGGATCGAGCCGCACCTACTATCCCATCGCCTTGCGCGATGTCACGACGGGCAACAACACCAACCTCGTCAACACCAACCTCTTTTATGCCTGTCCCGGCTACGACCTCTGCACCGGTTGGGGCACCCCCAACGGCACCAACCTCGTCAACATCCTCGCCCCTGCTTACGGCACCGTGCCCCTGTTGCGCTACTTGACCAACTACATCTCCGGCGGCAACGGCAACGGCATCATCCAGACCAACGAGTGTGATAACCTCAGCATCGTCCTGACCAACTTCGGCAACGTGGCCGCCACGGGCGTCCGCGCCACCCTCGCCACCGCCACCCCCGGCGTCATCGTCGTCCAACCGACCGCCAGTTACGGCGTCATGCTCACCAACACCGCCGCCACCAACCAGGTGCCCCTCAGGATCAGCACCGCCCCCACTTTCCCCTGCGGCACCCCCATCGATTTCACCCTCACCATCAACTCCGACCAGGCCCTCAGCCCGGTCACCTTCCGCTTCCGCATCACCAGCGGCGTCCCCGCCATTCCTCTGCGCTATGACAATTTCTCCGTTATTCCCATTCCCGACGTTGGCCAGATCGATTCCCCGATCGTCATCTCCAACTTCCCCTCCGCGGTCACTAAGGCCGTCGTCAGCCTCTTTATCACGCACCAGTACGACGCCGACTTGCGCCTCGAGCTGATCGGCCCGGATGGGACGACCACGACGCTCTCCGCCAACAACGGCGGTTCCGGACAGAATTATGGCCTGGGTCTCAGCGACGCCGCCCGCACCACATTCGACGACGACGCCAGTCTGGCCATCACGACGGGGTTCGCGCCTTTTGTGGGCACCTTCCGGCCGCAACAGCCCCTGGCGTTTTTCATCGGCAAGGCTGGGACAAATGTCAATGGCACGTGGAAACTGCGCGTCATTGACCAGTACTTGTACGGCGTCGGCACCCTCCAGTGCTGGTCGCTGTTCCTGACGCCGGCCACTTGCCTGAACGGGGGCGGCGAGTGCCCCGGCGCGGACATGGCCGTCGCGATGACTGCGGTCCCGGACCCGGTCATCCTCGGCGACCTGCTGACCTATACGATCTACGCCACGAACAACGGCCCCAGCTCGGTCAAGAACGCCGCCATAACCCTTCAACTGCCTTCGGGCGTCCAGTTTGTCGATGCCTCGACGGCCCAGGGTTCCTGGAGCGTGGGCAACGGCGTCGTTACCTTTGCCCTGGGCCCCATGGCGGGCCGCTCGAACCCTGCCCGGATGACGGTGGTTTGCCAGGCCATCGCGGCCGGCGATTTCACCTCTACGGCTACCGTCAGCGCCGACCAGCCTGATTTCAATCCCGCCAATAATACCCTCACTCTCCTGACCCGGGTGCGCCCGCCCACGGCCGACCTGGCGGTGAGTCTGAGCGCGTTTCCGAGCGCGCCGCTGGTCGGCGGCACGCTCACCTACACGGTGACCGCCGTGAACAACGGGCCCAGCCTGGCCACCGGGGTCGGGGTGACCAACGTGCTGCCGAACAATTCCGCGCTGATCTCCTTTGCGGTTTCCCAGGGCGCGGCTGCGGTCAACGGCGACCAGGTTTTTTGGAGCATCGGCACCCTCACCAACTCCGCCTCGGCCACCGCCACCATTGCGGTCACTATCCTCAGCGAGGGCGTCGCGCTCGATTCGGCCTCCATCTTCGGCAACCAGTACGACCCTGTCATTTCAAACAACACCAGCAACCTCCAGACCATCGTCGGCCCCGCAGCCGACCTGTCCGTGAGTGTCATCCCTTCCGCCAACCCGGTCGTGCTGGGCAGCAGCCTGACTTACCTCATCATCGTCTCGAATGCCGGCCCCAGCGCGGCGTCCAGCGTCCTGTTGACCCATAGCATGGATGCGTCGCTGGAGCTGATCTCGGTGACCAACTCTCAAGGGACGGTTGCGCTGACCGGCAACAACATCGTCGCAAGCCTGGGCTCGCTGGCCGCAGGCGGCAGCGCCCAGGTCGGCGTCCAGGTCATCGCCACCATCCAGGGCCCTGCCAGGGCGACGACCTCGGTGGTCGGCGCACAAGCGGACCCTGACCCGTCCAACAACTCGGTCACTACCGTAGTGCGGGTTGCCCCTCCGTTCATCAGCTTTGTTCCGGCCGGCGCGGTCTTGCTCGGCGAGAGCTTCTCCCCTCCCGACGGCGCCATTGACAACGGCGAGACCGTCACTGTGGGCCTGCGGGTGCGCAATGCGGGCAACGTGAGCAACACCAACCTCCAGGCGACGCTCCTGGCGGTCGATGGGATAACACCCGTGGCTCCCAATGGTCCCCAGGACTACGGGATTCTGTTCCCGGACGGCTCCTTTGTCGAGCAGCCCTTTTCGTTCATCGCCACCGGCGCCCCGGGCGCAACCGTCACCGCTGTGCTCCAGTTGCAGGATGGGGACGATGTGCTGACGAACGTCGTTTCCTTCAACTTCACGCTGCCGACCATCGTCAGTTTCACCAATACCGATGCCATCGCCATCCTCGATTTCGGCGGTTCGCCGTATCCCTCGACCATCACGGTATCGGGCATGACCGGCACGCTGAGCAAAGTCACCGCTACGCTCCAGGGCTTCAGCCACACCTATCCCCGGGACGTGGACGCGCTGCTGGCCGCCCCCACCGGCGCCAATACACTGCTGATGTCGCACGCCGGCAACCAGCCTGCCCTGAACCTCAATCTCACCTTCGATGATGCCGCGCCTTCGGCTATGCCGCGCTTCGGCTCGCTCATCTCTGGCCCTTACCGGCCGACTGAATATACGCCGGCACCGGCCTTCTCCAACCCCGCCCCGGCCGGCCCTTATGCCGCCGTGCTCTCCAGCCTCAACGGCATCAACCCCAATGGGGTCTGGTCGCTCTATGTCATGGACGACCAACTGGGCGACACGGGCGGCATCTCCAATGGCTGGAGCCTGACCCTGACCACGGTCATGCCGGTCAACCCGCTGGCCGACCTTGCGTTGATCGCCCTCGCCCCGCCCTCGCCTGCCGCGGTTTCCGACACCCTGGCCTACCTGTTCATTCTGACCAACGGCGGCCCGAGCGACGCCTCGGATGTCGTCTTCACCAACGCCCTGCCGCCCAATGCCTCGTTCCTCTCGGCCTCCTGCTCCCAGGGCACGATCGGCTTCAACGGTGACTCCATCATTGGCAACCTCGGCGTCATCACGGCCGGCTCCACTGCAACCGTGAGCGTCGCCTTCGCCCCAAACCCCGCCGCCGGCTTTCTGACCAATACCGCCAGCGTGGGCTCCCCTGAGATTGACCTCAACCCCGCCAACAACGTCGCCGTCTCGGTGACCCAGTTGGTGCTGCCTCAGGCCGACCTGGTGGTTTCCCAGGACTTCGCCCCCAACCCGGCCGTCGTGGGCTATCCCCTGACCAATACCGTCGCCACCACTAACAACGGCCCCGGGGTGGCCATCGAGGTTTCACTCACCGATTTGTTGCCCACCAACGCCCTGTTCCTCTCTGCCACGGCCACAGCCGGCTCCTGGACCACCAACAACGGCGTCCTGACTGCCGCCCTGGGCAACCTGGCCCCCAATGCCGGGGCATCGCTGGCGCTCGTCATGGTCCCCTTGGCCGCCGTGCCTCTGTCCAGCGGCTTGAGCACCAATGTGCCTCTGACCAGTGTCCCCGTGGTCGCCACGGTCTCCTTCGACCCCGACCTCTCCAACAACAGCGTGACCAATGCCCTCACCGTCAACAACCCCGCTCCCTTGCTCCTGTCTGCCGGGGCGCTCCTGGTCGCGGGGAGCGGCCCGGGCATTGCCCCCGGCCAGATGGTCACCGTCTCGCTGGTCCTGACCAATGCCGGGACTGCCGACACCGCACCCAACCTCACGGCCACGCTCCTGGACTCGGGCGGTGTCATCCCCGCCACCAATGCCCAGAGTGTCTATGGCACCATCGTTCACGGTGGCGCCTCCGTGGTCCGACCGTTCACCTTCACCGCCACAAGCCTCGGCAGCGCTCCCTTCACCAACGGCGGCTCCATCACCGCCACCCTCCTGCTTCGCGAGGTCCGCTCTTATGACGATGCCGTCCAGGCCACCAATTTCTACACGAATTCCTTCGTGTTCATCCTGCCCGACCGCTCGACCTGGGCCAGCCCGGATTCCATCCACATCCCCTATGCCAGCCCTGCCTCTCCTTACCCCTCCACTCTCACCGTCTCGAATCTGACGGGCGTGGTCAGCAAGGTCACCGTCAACTTCTTCGGCCTGAGCCACACCTTCCCCAGTGAGATCAACGCCTTGTTGGTCAGCCCTGCCGGCAATTCCGCGCTCTTCATGTCTCATGCCGGGTCCCATTTCTCGATCACGAACATCACCCTCTTCTTTGATGATGCCGGCGCCGCACCTCTGCCTGCCGACTCAGCCATCCTCGACGGGACAACCTACCAACCCACCGCTTACAATGCCCCGTCCTCTCTGCCGCTTCCCGCGCCTCCGGGCCCCTATGCCTCCCCCCTGGCCGGCCTCAATGGCAGCGACCCCAACGGGACCTGGTCGCTTTACATCCTGGCTGACCAGGTGGGCGACTCCGGCTTCCTCAATGGCTGGGGCCTCAGCCTCACGACGGTCAGCCCGCTCAACGTCCCCACCGTTGTCACCGCCGCCCCGAGCCTGAGCATCCAGCCATCCGCCAATGGCCAGTACCTGTTGAGTGTCGCCGGGGCCCCCGGCAAGACCTACGTCATCCAGGCCTCGAGCGACCTCTCATCCTGGACTGCGGTCTCGACCAATACCGCGGCAGCGGGCGCTCCGATCGCCCTCCCGATCAACGTCCAAAGCGCCAGTCAGGCCTTCTACCGCGCCGTGGTAGTGCCCTAAGTGAACCTGGGTCTAAAGCCAATCGGGGTTTCAAACCGTTGGCCGACCGCGGGTGGGGCTGTTGACAGGCAGGGAGTCGGGAGTAGCGTCTTTTCATGAGATCCATTTGGGGTGCCGGGGCCTGTCAACGCGAGCTTTTCTCGCCAGGACAGCGAGGGTGGTGGCGCGTTGAGCTTTGTGCTGGAGCCGAACCAGCCAGCGGAATTCACGGGGCCCGGGACCCTGTTCCTCAGCAGCGGCGTGTTTTTTCCATACGGCAAGTTCATCTCCTATTTCATCGCCGAGGACGGAGTCACCCTGCCTGACCGGCGGGCTGTTGGCGGGCCAAGCGGGAGCTTTGCCATCAGCGTGGAAAAATCGGATGATCTGAACACCTGGCGGCCGGTCTGGGTGCAACCCGCGTCAGACCCGGCCAGAGCATTTTATCGCCTGCGGATTCAACGCTGAGTGAAAGAGAATGGCCCTCGCCATGAACCGACCCCAAGCCCGCAAGGTTTTGGACTGCGCCAGTCCTCTGGCGCTTTCGTGCCCCCAGGGTCCAAAAAGCGGCAGAGGACTGCCGCAGTCCAAAACGCTTCGCGCCCGGCGACGCCCTTCCGGTTCATGGTCCCCGTGCAGGATGTCCGAGGTCTATTTCGGTCTGGTGGTATGGTCCTGCAACCATTTGACATCGGCATATGGCGCCTTGTCCTGGACGGCTCCAGCCGAGATCCACGTGGCTTGCTGCCGGGTAATGGGTTCGGTCGCGGGCCATTCTCTCCACCGGTGCAACTCCGAGTGCCCATCAGCAAACGAGAAGCCGGCCGACAAACTATGGTAATTCCCGGGCAAATCCTGGTAGAACTGGAACGGCCCCGAATTCGGGTAGCCCGTCATGTCGGTCTCGAAATTGCCCCAGTTCACGCAGTCCTCCCGCTCATCCAGGAACACGAACGTCTTGGCTGGTCCAGGAGCTGCTCGCCCGAACGCGAGGTCGCCCATCTTGAAAAACACCGTGCAATTCTTCGCCCAACCCAGGTTCGATTCGTTCGGGCCTCCGAATCCTCCCAGGTAGAGGTTCATGGAAATCGTCCGAACGCGGGGCATGTTCTTTCCGTTGACCGTTATGTAGGAATGGTCGGCCGGACATTTATAAACCGCGGCATTCTTGAGGAATTGCCACAAGGGACGGGTCTGGAGATCGATTGAGGGGTCCCACGCCGCCTGGTTGGCGGGATTGAAGTCCATCTGTGTGAAGGTCCAGCTATATTTATCCAGGGGATTGTTCGCCAGCGTGGCCTCTTGCGCCGCGTCCATCGCCACATCCTGCCCGCTGGCCCAGATGAGCGTGTCGCGGTTGTCCTCTGCGTACATGCGCCAGCCCAAGGCCAGTTGACGGTGATTCGACATGCACTGGATGCCCCAGGCCTTCTCTTTGGCCCGGCCCAATGCGGGCAGGAGCATCGCCGCCAGGATGGCGATAATCGCGACGACCACCAGCAGTTCGATCAAGGTGAATCCCTTGCGCGAGCGCAAGCCGCTGTTTCGTGCTCTACTCCTTCGCGTCCTCATTTTATTTGCACGGTTTGAACACACCGCGCACACCTTTCTCTTATGGAGGTCATGGAAGAAACTATACTCATTTTTCGGGCGTTCGCAAGGGGAAGTTGGGAGCCCTTGTGAACCGTGAAGGGGTCAGTTCCTCATAACCGCATCTCTTTAATCGAAGGGGTCACATCTCAAAAATTGACATTTTGGCTTGACCCTGCCCTGTGGCGCTGCTCTGCTCGTGTCATGGCACGCGCATTGCGCATCGAGCGGCCCGGCGGCCGCTGCCACGTCACCAAATGCTAAAACTGGCCTGGCAAACCAGCAAGGATCGTTAATGGCGAGCGGCTTCGGGCATGAGCGAAAATGCAAAATATGAGAGCTGGGAAGACCGAACGTCCACCGCGGGAGCGCGGTCGCCGATTTTTGCCACCACCCGGTGGGCCGTCGTGCTGAGCGCCGGCGAGGCGCCGTCCGCCCAGCAGGCCGATGCCCTGGCGCAGCTCTGCCAAACCTACTGGTATCCGCTTTACGCCTTCACTCGAAGACAAGGCGCGAGCGTCGAGGATGCCCAGGACCTTACGCAGGAGTTTTTCGCGCGCCTGCTCGAGCGGAATTACCTGGACCGCGCGGATCCCAACAAAGGCAAGTTCCGATGGTTTTTGCTCGGCGCGCTAAAACATTTCCTGTCCAACCAGCGCGAGCGCGCAAGATCCCTCAAGCGCGGTGGCCGTCTGGTTCACATTTCGCTTGATGAAATCACGGCTGAGAAGCGGTATCAGCTTGAGCCGAGCACTCCCCTCACTCCCGAAAAAATCTTCGAACGCGCCTGGGCGATGACGCTGCTGGCGCGCGTCCGCGAACAACTGCGCGAGCACTTCGAGAGGGCGGGCAAGCCCGAGCGTTTCGAGAAGCTGGCCAGCCTCCTGCCGGGAGGCCATGAGAGAAGGTCCTATGCCGAGGTCGCGGGCGAGCTGGGCATGAACGAAGGCGCGCTGCGGGTCGAACTGCACCGATTGAAGGCGACCTACCGCCAACTCCTGCGCACCGAGATAGCCCACACCGTGTCCGCGCCGGCCGAGATCGATGGAGAACTCGGGCATCTCATCGAGGTCATGCGGGACTAAGAGGGCGTTTGGAAAGCTCCGATTTCGAGCTTTTATCGCAGCCTTTGTCGCAACCTTTGTCGAGGAAAGGCCAATCCGACAAAGGTTTCGACAAAGGTTGCGACCAAGGTCCTCACTCAGGCGACTTTCCAAACACGCTCTTGTTCCCCCGGGTTGACTTCTCCAAGCAGTCCCCCCAATTTATGAACATGAAATATCGAGTGGTGATTGCGCCGGATGAGGACGGAGTGTTCGTGGCGGAGTGTCCTGCGCTGCCTGGCTGCATCTCGCAAGGCAAAACCCGGGCCGAGGCCCTGGCCAACATCAAAGATGCCATGACCGGGTATCTGGCCAGCCTCAAGAAACACGGCGAGCCAGTGCCCCCGCCCATCAGCGAGGAGATCGTCGAGATTTCCGCATGAGTCGGCTGCCCGTTTGCTCCGCCCAAGACGCTATCCGCGCTTTCCAGAAGCTGGGCTATGAGGTGGACCACCAGACCGGCAGCCACATCATTCTGCGCGAGCCCCAAATGCGCCGGCTTACGGTGCCTAATCACCGGGAGCTTGCCAAAGGGACCTTGCGGGCCCTGATCCGGGAAGCGGGCCTTACAACGGAAGAATTCGTCAACCTGTTGTGAGCACCCGTACCTGAAAGACGGGACCGAACGCATCGCCAAGCGCCTTCCAGAGCGGAAGGCCCGCGGTTTTGGTCCGAAGCTGCCCTCCTTCTTCGCTTCCTGGGCGTCCTTGCCCTTGGCATTCACAAAACGCTCCGCGACTCACCCGCCCGGCCCCAAGCTCCAGCGGGTCAGCGCACATGGGCGCGGTAGAACTGGGCGCTCTGGGATGGGGAGGTATTGACATAGTAATTCGTCCCGCCATTGAGGATATAGATGCCGCCGACCACCTGCCACTGGGACAAATCGCCTGAAGACTCGATGTTCACCGCCAGGCCGGGAAGACCGGTGATTCCAAAACCAAACAGGCCGCCGCTCAGGCTCGGCGGCTGTAAAATCGGCGCCGGCACGGAGCTGGCGGGAAATCCTTTCCGAATCGTGTCGTTGGAGGTGTCCGCGACATACAGGTTGCCCGCGCTGTCCACCGCCACGGATTGAGGTTGATTGAAGCGCGCGGCGCTCCCTGTCCCGTCCGCGCTGCCAGGTACTGTCTGCCAGGCCGGCCAGCGTGATCACCACCCAGTTTGTCCCAACCGGCGTCATTTTCCGGATCGTGCTGTTGCCAAATTCGCTCACATAGACGTTGCCCCCGCTGTCCACCGCCGCGTCGGCAGGGGCATTAAACCGCGCGGGGCTGTTCGTCCCGTCTGCGCTGCCAGAACTGCCCGCCAGTCCGGCCAGAGTCGTCACCACCCAGTTTGTCCCAAGCGGCGTTACTTTCCGGATCGTGTTGTTGTTCCACGCGCTCACATAGACGTTGCCTGCGCTATCCACGGCCACGCTGCTGGGACCGTTAAACCGCGCGGCGCTGTTCGTCCCGTCTGCGCTGCCAGAACTGCCCGCCAGTCCGGCCAGAGTCGTCACCACCCAGTTTGTCCCAAGCGGCGTTACTTTCCGGATGGTGTTGTTGTTCCAGTCGCTCACATAGACGTTGCCGTTTGTGTCCACCGCCACGTCGCTGGGATGGTTAAACCGCGCGGCGCTATTCGTCCCGTCCGCGCTGCCCGGATTGCCCGCCTGGCCGGCCAGCGTCGTCACGACCCAGTTTGTCCCAAGCGGCGTTACTTTCCGGATGGTGTTGTTGTTCCAGTCGCTCACATAGAGGTTGCCCGCGCTATCGACCGCCGCGGCGATGGGTGCATTAAACCGCGCACCGCTATTCATCCCGTCCGCGCTCCCAGCACTGCCCGCCAATCCGGCCAACGTCGTCACCACTCCTGTCGGCGTCACTTTGCGGATCGTGTGGTTGCCGGAATCTGCCACATACAGGTTGCCCGTGCTATCGAGCTTCGCCCCTCCAGGAGCGTTGAACCGCACGGCGCTCCCGGTCCCGTCCGCGCTGCCAGAAGTGCCCGCCCGTCCGGCCAGGGTGATGAAGGTGTAGGGTGTGGCGTAATTGGCCTGGCCGAGGGCGGCCAGAGGCAGGACGGCCAGCCCCAGCAGGACGCCCGGCAAATTCCCGGCCACTCGCCGGGAAAGACTATCGGGTTTCATCATGTACCCGCCGCCGAACCACCGTCCGGCGCGATTTGAATGAGCAATGTTCGTTTTCATAGTTTGTGGTCTTTCGTTTTGAACTGGTTCGCCGACCGGCGCGCCAGCCGCCGGAATCGGCTTCCAATGTGGTAATGAAGGAAAACCTTCGTTTTGTTACAGGAAAAGTGGCTCATCCGGGAAGCTGCTGCCTGGAGTCATGAAGGCCAAGGAATCTGAGGACCAATACTGGGCTTGCCGGGAGCCCGCGTCACCGCGTAGCGGTGCTTGATGGTAGCCGTGGACTTCCAGTCCACGGATCCATGGCCCAAGCTCATCTGCGTTGCGTAGCGACGCTTGAGAACAGGATTCGATTTGGCCCACCGCCAGACCCTCAGGCGTCGCTACGCGACGCGGGGCCATTCCCACATCCCAACCCCGTGGACCGAGGTCCACGGCTACCTTCAGCGCGTCGCTACGCGACGCAGGCGCTACGCCGGTGACTCCGAGGAGGCGGCCGGGACGTGGAACAGGGGGTCACCCGATGAAGGCGCCACACCTATTTGCGGGCAGGACCTTTCCGGAAGAACCCTCCTTAAGCCTCTGACAAGTCCTGAACGGACGGAAGATACCAGCCCAGCGATTCATCGCCGGGTTTGCCTTTCGTGTTATGGGGGGAAGGGGAGGCCCAGGGTTTTCTCGCGGATCTGGCCTTCGTGGGACCGATCCAGTAACCACATGAAATCCTGCTGGTCCAGGTTGTTCGCAAAAGGCTGCACCCCCCCGTAAACCAGGAGATGCTTCGGCGTGTAGAGCCACCGATGGCTCCCCACATGACCGTCGAGAAAACTCAAGTTAGCGCCACGTCCATGGCGCTCTCCGGGCAGGTCACCCCATTCCCACGGACCGCCTAACCAGTCGCCCTCGTTCCATAAGTAAAATGCACCACTACAAATTGACTGCTCTGACTCGTCCAGAAAGCAAAAGTTGCTTGCGGGGGCGTAGGCATTGAACTCGCTGAGGAGGTTGCATCCAGCCTGCAGCTCCCCCGGTGACCAGCCGCCCGCACCGGCGCTTCCAGGAGCAAACGCTAAATTGAGCGTCATTTCTGCGGAGTAGCTGCGGAAACGAAGCAAATCGGGACGACCCCGCACGGTGGACCGGTCGCTGGGACAGCGGTAGAGCCCTGTCGCGCATGTGTATTTCCACAGTTTGCCGGCCCTGAGGTTCTCGTCGGTTTGGTCAAACTGGGCGTTGCCCAAGACCCAGCCGTCCATATTCTGCGCGTAGCCGGAAAGAAATCCAACGTCGTCTCCGACGATATGGCCTTTGTTGTCGTCGGCATAGAGCTGCCACGCGAGCTGAAGCTGCTTGAGGTTGTTCTTGCAGGCTGCGGATTGGGCGCCGGCCTTGGCTTTCGAGAGCGCGGGCAGGAGCAGGCCCGCCAAAATCGCGATGATCGCGATGACGACCAGCAGTTCGATCAAGGTGAAGCCGCTCCGCATTCCTGGACCTCGCCGGTGATGGCGGCGAAGGCGCCCCGCCGGCTGGCACAACGAATTCCGCGTTCCGCGCCGGGTTGGCCGTTGCTCAAGTCCCGCATTCGGCGAGCGTGCTTGCATAATCCGCTCCAGGTTCATTGTCCACTTTCCGATCACCCGCCGCAAGCGACTTGTAAGGCCTCCGTGAAGGGGGGAGTCTCACGGGGGCAGACCCCTCACCCCGGCCCTCTCCCCATCGGATGGGGAGAGGGAGAATTCTCCGCAGCGGCTCGAGCGACCACAGACGTACGCAAGTTCTAGAGACTGCCGACGCCTCTCCCTCTCCCCTTTGGAAGGGGAGAGGGCCGGGGTGAGGAGTCTGCCCGGCACTCCGTCTCCCCGATCATTGACCGGTTACAGTGGCTTCTAATGTTCTGATGACGGAAATCTTTCACTTTGTTACAGGAAAAGTTCGTTGTAACATTCTGCCGGGTTTCTTTCACTTACGTTTAGACGTCGGTTCATAACTAGCCAGACACCCGAGGGACGAGGGGCGAGGGTCGAGGGAAGGGACCTCGGCCCCTCGACCCTCGCCCCTCGTCCCTCGTGTCGGGTTACTTTCGAACGCAGGTCTAATGGTCATGAACCCTTGGGCAGAATATGAAGCGCGCGGGCCTGTGCAACGAGTGCGGACGGCCGCTGCCGGACAACGCGGCGGATGGTCTGTGCCCGAGCTGCCTCCTGGAGTGGGGTCTGGGCGCGCCGGAGAACGACGCTGCGCCGGCTGTCCCGGGGCAAGGCACTGGGGAGCAACAGGCGCCAAGCCCGCTGCCCCCGCGCCTCGCCTATTTTGGCGACTATGAATTGTTGGAGGAGATCGCGCGCGGGGGCATGGGGGTCGTCTATAAGGCGCGGCAGGCCAGCCTGAATCGCATCGTCGCGGTAAAGGTGATCCTGGCAGGGCAGTTCGCCGGGAAAGGCGCGACGCAACGGTTCAAGGCCGAGGCGGAAGCGGCGGCGCATTTGCGCCACCCGGGCATCGTGGGCGTACACGAGGTCGGCCAGCACGAGGGCTTTCATTATTTCTCGATGGACTACATCGAGGGCAAGAACCTCACCGAGATGGCGCGCGCGAAGCCCGTTCCACCCCGCCAGGCCGCGGAATGGGTCAAAGCCGTTGCCGAAGCCATCCATTACGCCCACGAACAGGGTATTCTGCACCGCGATATCAAACCCTCGAATATCCTGATCGATGCGCTGAATGTCCCGCATGTCACCGATTTCGGTCTGGCCAAGCGGCTGGAAGATTCCGCACTCCGCACTCCGCACTCCGCACCCACTCTGTCGGGCGAGGTTCTCGGCTCCCCAAACTACATGCCACCCGAGCAGGCGGGCGTCCACCCGGGCGAGGTGAGCCGCGCCAGCGACGTGTATTCGCTGGGGGCCGTTCTTTATCACTTGCTCGCGGGCCGTCCGCCCTTTGTCGGGCAGACGATGGCCGACACGGTGGACCAGGTCATTCATCAGGACGCCATGCGGCCGCGCTTGCTCAACCCGAGCGCGCCGGCTGATCTCGAAACCATTTGCCTCAAGTGCCTCGAAAAAGAACCCCGCCGCCGATACCAGAGCGCGCAAGAACTGGCCGATGAAATGGGCCGCTTCTTGCGCGATGAACCGATCCTGGCACGGCCCGCCGGCGCCACCGAGAAGGCCTGGCGGTGGTGCCGGCGCAAGCCAGTCATCGCGGCCCTGGCCGCCAGCCTGGTGCTGGTGTTCCTGCTCGGATTGGCGGGCGTGCTCACCCAACTGCGCCGCGTCCAGGCCAAAAGCGAGGAGCACCGGCGCGAGTTGGCCCAACTCCGCGTCCTCAATGGCGTGCAACTCATGCAGGCCGGCGATTATTTCAAATCCCTCCTCTGGTTCGCCGATGCGCTCGAGATCGATAAGGCAATACCGGCGCGCCAGGAAATCCATCAGATGCGCATCGCCGCCGTGCTCGCCCAATGCCCCAGGCTGGTCCAGCTCATCTCGCACGATGGGCGGCCCATCGCCAGCGCCGCCTTCAGTCCCACCGACGACCGCCTCGCTACCATCGGCTCAGACCGGACCGCGCGCGTGTGGGAAATACCGAGCGGCAAGCCGCTCATGAAAACCAAGCCGCTCTCGGCGTTGCCCATCGCCCTTTCCTTCAGCCCCGACGGCGCGCGCCTGCTGCTCGTGCTGGTGGACAATACCGCCCGCTTGCTCGATCCCGCAACCGGCGCTCAGGTAATCGACGCCTTGCCCCACCGCATGGAAGGCGCGGACAACAGCGCCTTCGCGCCGGTCTTTGATCCGAGCGGCAAGAAACTGATGACACAACCCAAAGAGAAGGAACTTCAGATGTGGGACGTGGTCACGGGAAAACCGATTGGGGCCCGCATGGTCCGTGCGAATCAGCTCGTGCGCGCGCAATTCAGCGCTGACGGAACCCGGCTGTTTACGTGCGACGCGAATGACCTCGTTTGCCTTGCTTGGGACACCAGCACTGGAGAGGCCGTGCCGTTTCCGGTGAGCGGCGCCGAGGCCATGAACACCTTCTACTTCAGCCAGAAGGCAAACGTGGCGTTGATCGGCGGGCGAATTTCGAAATGGGGGGATGATCGTTCAGGCTTTGGTGTCCCGGCGGCAACCGGCTCCGGGCCAAGACTCCAAACCGCTCCCATCGGCGAGCCGTTGGTGCATCCATGGTGGCTTATGTGGGCAACTTTCAGTCCTAACGGCGATCGGCTCCTGACCGCCAGCCGCGACCGGACCGCGCGGATTTGGGACACCGCAACCGGCCAGCCCCTCACGCCGCCGCTGCCACATGACCAGGCGGTGCGCCGCTGTGAGTTCAGCCCGGATGGCCGCCGCGTGGCAACGGCGTCCGAGGACAACCTGGCGCGCGTGTGGGATGCCGACACAGGCCAACCCCTCACGCCGTCGATCAGTCACGCCGCCTCTGCGGATGTGAGCGCGTTCAGTGGCAGCGGGCGTTACTTCCTCACCGTGCACCCGGAATTCCTCGCTTGTGTGTGGGACCTGCGTCAGGAACCGTCACCTCCAGTGTCATTGAGGCCGTTGCGCGGGTCGCCCGCTGAGGTCGCCTCCCGTGGAAGAGTTTTTCTCTCCAAGGCAATGAACAACCTGATTCGCGTGCAAAGCATGGCCGGCGCTTTGAACGTCCCGCTGCACCCGATGAGCCTCAAGACAGTGCCCGTGCAGATGTGGTTCGATGCCACCAGCCGGTTCGTGATCGTCGAAGGCGAAATGGCCAGGGTGCAGGTTTGGGAGGCCGCGTCCGGCGCCCCCATCACCCCGCTGATTCCCAGCCGCTATACCCTCGACGAGAACGAGTTCAAGAATGTCAAACTTCCATTGGCCGGTTTGCCTCCCGCCGACGCGGCCGAATTGGCCCAGCTTCTTTCCGGCAGCCGCCTGGATGGGACCGGCGGCTGGACCTCGCTCAAGTTCGAGGAACTCGCCCCGGCTTGGGAAAGGCTGAGTCCGAAATACCCCGGCCTTTTCCGCGGTTCCGCGGTGGATTGCCTGGCCTGGCACCGGCTCGAGGCCGAAGCGGCGCAAGGAGCGCGGGATTGGCCTGCTGCCGCGTTTCACTGGCAGAGGCTTCGAGCCGCGCAACCCGCCAACCTCGAGTTCGCCGAGCGGCATGAGTATGCCTTGAAGTGTCTGGCCAAAGCGTCGGAGTCAGCGCGGAGTTACAGCGAACGGCGCCGCGCCATTCCACCACGTGACCCCCAAGCCGGCCCGCGCATGATTGACTTGACCGATTGCTACACCGGGCCGGTGATGGAGGGAGTCCGAGTGGGTTTGCAGACGTTGGCCGGAGTCCGTTTCGATGTGCGTGGTGTCGTGACATTATTCGGCCGGAAGGCCGAGCTGAACGGCATCCACGGGCCGGAACAGGTGGCCGGCCTCAAGGTTCACCAACGTTGCGAGAGGATGCACCTGTTGCACACCGCCAGATGGGCTGATGCAATCGAAGGTCAGGCCATGGCGTCCGTGCTGGTTAAATACGCCAACGGTCAGATCGAAAAGATCACCATCCAGGACCTGGTGCAGATTGCGTGCGACTGGTCTTCATGGCCGTTTGCCCCGAAGCAGGCTCAGGTGGCTTGGATCGGGGCCGATCCACTCGCCAATTCAGTCCAGAAGTGCGTCCGCCTCTTCGAATACACCTGGCCAAACCCCCATCCTGACTGGGAGATCTCACAGGTTGACCTGCTTTCAACCAAGGGCAACGCATCCTACGTGCTCGTGGCGATGACCCTTGAATGAGACAGGGGTCACATCTCAACATTTGATTCCGCAGAAAAACCCCCTGTTTTTGGAGATAAGCGGAGGTGCATGAAAAGTGTCGGGAATTCTTACGCGCTAATTTGGTCTGTACGCGATTTGAATGACCGAGGGATACATCAGACATGGTCTTTTTCACTGTCTCTTTTTGATCAGAGGGGTTTTTCAGCAGAATCAACATTTGACATTTGGGCTTGACCTTGCCCTGTGGCGCTGCTCTGCTCGCGTCATGGCACGCGCATTGCGCATCGAGCGGCCCGGCGGCCGCTGCCACGTCACCGTCCGTGGCAACGAACGCAAGCCCATTTTCCGCGAGGATGCGGACCGTTTCCATTTTTTGGAGTTGCTGGCGGACCTGGGCGAGCGCTTCGGAGCCAGAGTTCACGCCTATGTCCTGATGGACAATCATTTTCACCTGCTGCTGGAGACGCCCGAGGCCAACCTGAGCCGGGCGATGCAGTGGCTGGGCGTGAGCTACAGCGGATGGTTTAACCGGCGCCATCATCGGGCGGGGCATTTGTTCCAAGGGCGCTTCCGGGCGGTGGTGGTGGAGGACAATGCTGGTTGGCAGGAAGTGGCCCGTTACGTTCACCTGAACCCGGCGCGGGTCGCAGGGATGGGGTTGGACAAGCGGGGGCGCGCCGCTGGGCGCGCGGGCGTGGTTCCGGTTCCCAGGCCCAGCCCGGAAGCCCTGGCTGAGAGGCTCCGACTCTTGCGTGAGTTTGAGTGGAGCTCTTACCGGGGCTATGCCGGTTACAGCGCTGGTTTGGCCTGGGTGTGCGCGGAGCCGCTGGCGCGGTTGTGCGGCGGCCACACTGAGGCGGAGCGCCGGGCGGCGTTGCGGGAGTACACGGAGCAGGCTGTGAGGGAAGGCGCCGTCGCACGGCCCTGGGACCGGCTGGTTGCGGGCATCGTGCTGGGTACGGAGGCTTTTGCGCGGCGTCTGCGCCAGGAGAGTGGCGGCAACCCCCGGGAGCAGGCGCAACTCAAGGGGCTAAGCCGGCCGGTGGCGTGGTGCCAGATCGTTTCGGCCTTGGAGCGGGCCAAGGGACAGAGCTGGGCTGAGTTCAGCGGCCGGCACGGTGATTGGGGACGCGACGCGGCGCTGTGGCTAGGGCGGCGGCAGGCGCGGTTGGGCCTGGCGCAGTTGGGTCGCTTGGCGGGGGACATGGACTACGCGGCGGTGGGGCAGGCGGTGAGCCGGTTCGGCAAACGGCTGGAAAAGGAGACAGGGTTGCGGCGCGAATTGCGGGGCATTGAATCGCAATTGTCAAATGTTGAGATGTGACGGCTTCTTCTTGGAGTCACTGTCAAGTGAAAGAATCCGGCACCGCCCCTAATCACGGCCCAGGCCGGGGGAATTGAGGAGCTGCGACAGCGGGATGGCTTGCTGGAGGCGAGCCTGGTCGGTGCCGGAGACCCACTGGTTAACGGGAAAGGCGTCCAAGGCGAATTTCCGGTAACGCACCCCGGCGTTGCCATAGAGATAGTTGGAACCGCCGGAGGGAGAGGGTTTATGGCCGCCGTGACGCGCGTGCTGGACGCCGTAAATGAGATTATTCATCCCGCCATTTTCGTTTTCAAAAATGTCCATCCAGAAGTCGTCCTGATCCGAGTGCCTGCGCTCCCCTATAATGATGGTTTCCGCCGGCTTGAGCATTTGGCTCTCTTTCATGGAGATGGTTTTGGCCTGCCAATCATTTGGAAAGGCGTCATTCCAGCCGTTCATGATATAGCTGCAGGCGGCATTGTCGGCCTGATAGTAGGGATAGTCAGTGCCGCCGGCGGCGTTGTTGCCCGGGAGCTTGCCGTAGAGTGCCAATTCCGAAGGGCAAACCAGCAGGTTGGTGTTCCGGTAGTAGCCGAACAAGGCCGCCGGCCAGTGGGCGGTGTCGCCAGAGATGGGGCGGGGAGGGTAGCAGGCGAAGTCCTCAACATACAGGCGCACGGATACGCCCAGTTGTTTGAGATCGTTCATGCAGGCGGTCCGTTGTGCCGCCGCCTTGGCCTTCCCCAGCGCGGGCAGGAGCATCGCCGCCAGGATGGCGATGATGGCGATGACCACCAGCAGTTCAATGAGGGTAAATCCGGCCTGGCCCTTATCAAGGGAGCGGCATGTGCAAAGCCGCGCCCCAGGCGCGCCCTCAGCGGCGGCAATCGCAGGTGCGGTCTTCGGCGTCATCGCCTTCAGCATAACCCATCCGCTCCCGGAACCAAGTGGAAAACGCCAGAGACCAGATCGAGTGCGGGACAAAATAGTAAGCATTAGACCTGTTCATTTTTTTCCGCGTATTCCGCGTATTCCGCGGTTCATTCTTCTTCGGAGCTTTGCTTGCCTCGCCGGCCATGAAAACCAATCTTATTCAAAACTCCCTCAAGGCGACCAAGTTCAAGCTCGCGCTGTTGGTCAACTTTGGCCATTATCCCAAGGTCCAAATTGAGCGCATCGTGGCGGAGCGGGGCCGATACGGCTATGGCGACTGAGGGCAACCGCGGAATACGCGGAATACGCGGAAAACAAAGCCGCTCAGCGAACCCGGGACGGGACTGGCCGGCAAATGGCCCGGGGCCTCGACTTGCCTTACAAGGAGCACGTGGCCGGTTTCGACACCAACATCCACGTGGCCATCCTGAGCCGGTTTCCGTTCACCGCCTGCCGCTCCCATACCAACGAGGATTTCCTGCTGGGCGGACGCCGCTTCCGGATCAGCCGCGGTTTTGGCGAAGTCGATGTCCGGGTCAACGTGCTCGATACGCGCCCTGCCGAGCCCAATGGCGACAACGCCCCCAGCTCGAACCCGGCCTGGGCGCCGCGCGCTATCACCTGGACGGACTACTACGGCAAGAAGTATCGGTTAGACAGGTCTGGCGGTTAGACGCTTAAAACCCCTGTAAACATTGGGGTTTCTTGAAGGGCGATGGTCACCAGCCAAAGAACATCGTTTAGACATCCCAGGCATATCCCCTTTATCCGCCGCCGCCGCCCCTTCCTCCGCTCGCCAACCTCCAGGCTCTCCCTTCCTGCCTCCCGGCCGCCAGAATCGCTCCTGAGCCCGTCCACGCTTCAAGGGCGAGCCAATAAAGGAGTCACCCGGCGCTGCCTCCATCCTCACAATCAGCACTGAGCTCGGCCGCTCCATCCACCTTGGCCTCGGACCTCGCCGCTGGTCAACGGACATCAAGGCAGGAGCAGACGGCAGCAAGGGCCCTGAAGAGCCAATGGTGGGCGAAGGGCAGGTCTCGTGAACCTGGACTGGACGGCGACGATGAACAGGCCAGTCATGCTGGCGATTATCCACAGCTACGAGGTTCCGTCTCCATGGGGCTTGCAGTTGCAGTCGTTTCTTTGTAGAAATACTGGCGATGAAACCGCCTTCATTTGAAGAAGCCTTTGAAAAGGTGAAGGGCTTGGCAGCCGACTTCGATGCCAACAAGGGCCATTATCTTTCCCCACATTATCAAGAATCGGAAGTGCGGAAGGACTTCATCGACAAATTCTTTACGGCGCTTGGCTGGGATGTAAACCACGACGAGCAGAAACAACACCAAGGATTCTAATCGTCTGCAATATGGATTCCCACGAACATAAAACCTCGGCAGAGCAACCCAAAGAGGAGGTCCCGAAACACTGGCTTCATTCATTCCTGAGCTGTTTCGAGAAGCAATGCTCCATCGTCAAATCGGCCTGGGAATTCGTTTGTGTCCTCGTTGTGCTTGGATTCCTGGCATGCCACGGCCTGTATCAACACTTCGTCCTTCCAGGGAGGGATGGAGAGATAAAACAAAAGGATGCAACCATAGACCTTATCAAAGAGGAAAAGGCTACCCTTATCCGAGCTAATGATAAACTCACTAAGCAAGTTGAGCAATTACGAATTTATCGGTCGAGGGATATGATGCCGCTGAAAAAGACCGCACTCATCTTGGCACAGCAAATACGCGACTTTATCAAGAACTGGAAAGATACAGACCCGCCAGATATTCGGTATCCGAATATTCAAAAGTATCTGCAACGGTTTGGGCTCAGAGCCTCGATTATGAGAGACGACTTAGACCAAAATGGTCAACAGTCGGACGAGTTTGATAACGTGATGTATCATTTCGACGACAACTACCAACAGGTAAGAACCATAGCCTCCGAAATTGAGCGATTAGCCAATAAGCTCCCCGATTGAGGGTCTCGGCCATTGCTTCATCGGCCGCCTTTTCCCAATACATCCACGACGCACGTACGAAGGGTTTTGGTATGAATGTGAAATTGATTCTAAAAGCCACCGAGCCGTCTCTTCTTATCATCGAAGAGCGCCCCCGCAAGGATATTGTAATTGGCGTTCCCCATCATGCTCCTGCTGGCAAGACGATCCTCCCATGTCGAGAACACAGAGACTCGGATGAGAACGCCGGTTTCCTGGGCCGCTATCTTGCAGAGAGGATGGGCTGTTGCAGTATCATCGGATGCAACTACACCATGGACGTGAATAAGTCACTGAATAGCGATTACACGACGCAGATTGCACGTTGGAACCCAACTGTCGTAATCGAAATTCATGGACACGGTGCCATTAGCGCAAAGAGCGATATTGAAATCTCGTCTGGCAGCTCCAAGAAGGATGCCTTCTCCAGAGCACTTGCGGAGGCGTTGAAGTCCAAGCTATCAACTGCCGATGGTCTCAAACACCTATCTATTTGCGGCGAATACGACAAGATATATTTCAAGGCGAGCGATTCCGTCACGATTTCCAAGGGCCCATGGTTAGCAGGGTCCCCCGCACAATTTGTGGGTGAAACATCTGGACACGTGTTCAGTTCGGAGGGTTGACGTTGGTGAGTTGGGCGGTCGTGGAACATCCCGCGGCACGCTCCGCGACGAATCGAGCGGCCTAACGGCCGGAGAAGGACTTCAAGCAATTCCGGCGCGGCCAGGGTATGGCTCCGGGCGGGGCTGTCAAGGTATTGCTCGCCACGTGCCCTCGTGCCCTGCTGCGCTCCACCTTGACAGCCCCGCCCTCCGCCATGATGCGCCGCTAAGGAATTGCTGGTGAAGGTGTGCTTGGCTCGGAGGGCTGCCCAGCGCCACAAAGCGATAGCTGATCTGCCTGGCTTGCGGTAGCCTGCGAGATGTGAAAAGCACGCCCGCCACCGAGCGGCAGACCAGCTATGCAATTGAAGGTTAAGACGGTTCTCAACGACATTCAACACTTTGTGGGCTTCGTTTACCAGGACATCCGCTTGTGCCGGGACCGCCGAGGCCGTGGCCGGCGGCTCGAGATCACCCTCCAACCCCATGGCGGCATTCCCGCCAAGTGCTCCCGGTGCCTGCAGCCAGTCCCCGGCTATGATCAGTTGCCCCAGCGGTCCTGGCTGTTTCCGCCGATGTGGGGCGTCAAGACCTATTTCCTCTACCCCCCGCGGCGGGTCAATTGTCCGCAGGACGGGGTGGTTGTCGAGCATATCCCCTGGAGCCAGGGCAAGCGGCCGGTGACGACGGCGATGATGGGCCTCTTGGCCCGGTGGGCCCGGCGGCTGTCCTGGAAGGAAACCGCCCAGGCCTTCCACACCAGTTGGGAGGCCGTTTACCGTTCGGTGCAGTGGTTCGTCCAATGGGGTTTGGAGCACCGGCGCCTGGAGGGTGTGGAGGCCATCGGAGTGGACGAGATCCATTGGGGCAAGGGCCAGAAGGCCGACAACTTCCTGACGGTGATTTACCAGATTGACCCCCACTGTCGGCGCTTGCTGTGGCTGGGTCGGCGGCGCACTCAAGCCACGTTGCGGCGGGGCTTGGCAGAATTGGGAGCCCCGGTGGTCAGCGCTCTGAAGTATGTGTGCAGCGACATGTGGAAGCCCTACCTGAAGGTGATCGCGGCCAAGATACCGCAGGCGCTCAACGTGCTGGACCGCTTTCATATCGTGGGGCACCTCAACGAGGCGGTGGACGAGGTGCGCCGGGGCGAGCAGTCGCGCTTGCACGGCCGGCCCCTGGCTCAGCGGCTCAAGGGCATGCGCTGGCAGTTGTTGCGCCGGGGCAGCCGGGTGCGGGGCCGTGCCCGCTCCAAGCTCAACGCCCTGTTGGCCAGCAAGCTGGCGACGGCACGGGCCTGGAACCTCAAGGAGAGCTTCGACTACCTTTGGCACTACCGTTCTCCGATCTATGTGGTGGCCTATCTGGGTTATTGGTGCGCTCGAGCCATGCGCAGCCGGCTCGAACCAATGAAGAAGGTGGCCCGGATGCTGCGCGCCCATGAGCCGTTGATCTTGAATTGGTTCGAGGCCAAAGGTGAGCTCTCCAGCGCCGCCGTCGAGGGCCTGAACAACAAGATTCGAGTGGTAACCAGACGATCTTACGGCTTCCGCACCTATCCAGCCATGGAATTGGCCCTGTATCATTGCCTTGGCCGCTTACCTGAGCCTCGACTTACCCATACATTCTGCTGACCAGTCGGTTAGCATTTCATATAGAACTGCCCCCTGAGCTCAGAATAGCGTCCACTGACAGAGCCGGTAAACCACCTCGCGTTGCTTATCAATTCTGCCGTGCATTACTTAAGGCGCTTAAGCAGGTTGATCGTAGTGCTAAATAAGGCCCCTGACGACAATAGCACATAGGGGCCCTCCATAAGTCGCACAAGCCTCTATCAACAACGTGCCAATGATGTCCACCGCTGCCCATAGCCAAAGAACACGTCTCTTAGGGCCTTTATCGAGCGATTTGTATAGATAGCGGCGACGCCCACCAAAGGCCCCACGCTACAGTCCAGAAATGCCAAGCGACTTGAATTCCCGTAATAATTTGATGAATGCTTTTTCGACTGAACCTGCTGGAAACAGAATGTGCTCGCAGTCACGGCCTTGAATGGTCGGATCGAAGCCTGCTCCCTCTTCCACCACCATTATAACATGGCGCTTTCTTCCCTGGGCAAATGCAGCTCCGGCGGTCAACCATGAATGCTCACGCTGGCCAGTCACAATCCCAACGTAAATGTCCTGTTGTTCAATTAGGCTTTGGACCTTCTCCGGTATGGGTAATGCTCGATATTCGTCGGCCTCTTCCACGTCGAATCGGAGTAATTCCAGAAACCGGCGCAAGGTGCTGGCAGCTGCTTGCGATTCAGAGTCAAAATGCTTTCCGAGGGAGATTGTAGCTTGGAGATTTCTCGGCCTCCCTTCTTGGGGACGATGTATCGGTGGGTTGCCTAATCTCCATTCCTTTCGGATATACTGATGAGCTGCGACAACCATATCATCATGTGAGCCGTTAATTGCTACATAAATATGGCTTGGATGATATTCAACGGCAACCGTCATAGTCGGTGACTTCCTGGAACCAACGAATGGCAACTGACAGCGCAACGATTCAAAGCTGCGTGCCTGTTGTAGCGCACCTAAAAACTCGTCAAACGAGCCTGGATGGGCGCTTTCATAGGCGTCGAATCTGATAGAATATTGTTGAGAGGCGTTATTACCCCAGTTGAGGCCACGCTTCAATGCGAACTCCTCTATAGCACGAAAGGCCAAGGCGTAATCTAAATCTCTTGGCCAGATATGATAGCTATGGTCTCGTTGCATGCATATTGGTGGTTAGGCCAGCTTCCTCGCTATATGTTCATCCAGAATCTCCTTCACGGTCAGGGGGATAATTATAGCGTGGTCCTGTTTGAAGAAGCGGTCTATCTCCTGTAAAGCGTCTTCGGTATAGCCGAAAGAAACGAAAAAGCCCTTCTCGCGCTTGCCCCTGCGCATTGCTGTCTCGAAGGCGTCAATATCCGGCCTGCCAACTTTATCTTTCTGCTTCACCTGTATTGGATACCACCGTTCCTGCAAGGCAAGCTCATCATCCTTGAATGCTGTTGGCTCCCTTCCTACTGGAAATATACGGCCATCAATGCCCATATCGCCGACGTGCCTCTTGTTCACGACGCCACCCAGAGCAATGACCGCCCAGTTCTCGAATTCAAATGGAGGAATGATACGCAGCTTTTCTTCGCTCCACGGCAGGTCACGCACGATAAAGCCACCGCCAATATTCCATAGAGCCTCGTCCTCGTGCAGCCCACAATCCTTCCGCAACCTCTTTGCCATGACCCTGCAGGCCGTGGGTGATATATCAATGCCTATCCACTGGCGTTTGAGTTTCTGAGCAGCAACCAGGGCCGTGCCGCACCCACAGAAGGCGTCTAATACAATATCGTTTTCATTGCTGCTTGTCCTTACGATTCTGTCAAGAAGGGCGAGTGGCTTTTGAGTTGGGTAGCCCAGGCGTTCCTTAGCTTGAGAATTGATAGGAGGTATGTCCGTCCAAACAGTATCAATCGGTCGGCCTTCCTGGTCGTCCAGGCACGGCTTCGGCGGATCATTGCGTAAGTTGTTGCTGATCAATTGGATATAACGTGGGACTGGACAAAGCCCCCCGAGGCTGCCAAACTCGGCGGCATGATTTGTCCTGCACAGATAAAACGGACCTCCAAACCTGAGGACCTCGTCACCCAAATCCTCCGAGAGACCACCGATAAGACGATCACCGTCGAGTTGGTCAAGAGCCTTGAGGAGGAAGCTCGGTGGAACAAACTGATCCGAAAACACCATTACCTCAAAGAGCATCGCATGGTCGGCGAGTCGCTTCGCTATGTGATCAAGAAAAAGGGGCGATGGATCGGCCTGTTGGGTTGGTCCAGCGCCGCCTTCCATCTGCGGCCCCGCGATGCCTGGATCGGCTGGACCGACGCTCAGCGACAGGCCGGACGCCACCTGCTGGCCTGCAACGCTCGCTTCGCGCTGCTCAGGCCCAAAGGCCGCTCGCCCAACCTGGCTTCCCACTGCCTGAGCCTCAACCTCCAGCGCCTCAGTGCCGACTGGCTGGAACACTACGGCCACCCCATCGCCTTGGTCGAAACCTATGTGGACCCCAAACGGTTCGAAGGCACCTGTTATCGTGCCGCCAATTGGTTTGAAATCGGCGTGACCAAAGGCTGGGGACGCTCCCGCCTGGATTTCTATCAACTCCACCAGCAGCCCAAAGCCATCTTCGTGTATCCGCTGGTCCGCAACGCCCGCCAGATCCTCTCGGCTCCGCTCATGCCGGCAGCTTGGGCGCCCTATCGCCGAGAGCCCCCGCCTCAGGAATATCCTTTGAGCGGAAAACAAACCCAAAGCTTGCTCCACGCCCTGGCCCCACTCCACGACCCCCGCCGCTACCGGGGTTGGCGCCATCGCCGCGTTGCCTCCATTGTGGCCATTGCTGCCGCCGCGATGATTGCGGGCAACAACTCCCTGATCGATATTGGCGAGTTCTCCCAGTCCCTCAACCAAAACCAACTCCGCAGCCTGCGCGCCTGCCGTTGCCGCAAGACCCGCAAGTTCATCCCTCCCAGCGAAACGACCATCCGCCGAATCCTCCAGCGCCTGGACCCGACAGAATTGGACAGGCTGATCAACGATTGGCTGCGCTCCCACCTCAAGAACGCGGGCATCGCCGCACTGGCCGTTGATGGCAAATGTGCCCGCACCGCCACCAAAATCAACGGACAAGGCATCCAACTCTTCGGCGCCCTGGACACCCAAACCCAACTCTTTTGCCGCCAAATCCAAATCCCGGCCAAGACCAATGAAATACCCACCCTCAAGGACCTGCTCCGGGACTTGGACCTGCGCGGCACCTTGGTCAGCGCCGACGCGCTCAATACTCAGACCGCCACCGCCGACCATGTGGTCGAGGAAAAAAAGGCTGACTACCTCCTGGTCGTCAAAGCCAATCAACCCAAGCTCTTCGACAAACTGGCCCGCCTGTCTCACGCGCCGAAAGGCGTTTTTTTCCCCTGAGCACATCACGATTGACCAAGGCCATGGACGGCATGAAACCCGCGAGGTCTGGCCCTTTGAAGTCACACCCCAACAGTGCGGCTTCCCACACGCCCTCCAAGCCGCCGTCATCGTGCGCACTACTCACCATCTCAAAGCCGTTCGCGTTACCGAGGAGGCCGAACTGGTCTTGAGCAGCCGCCCCAATGCGCAGATGGATGCGGCGCAATTGCAGGCCTTTCGCCGTGGCCATTGGAGCATCGAGTCGGTCCACTACGTGCGCGATGTCACTTTCGGCGAAGATGCTTGCACCGTCCGCACCGGCCACGGCCCGCAAAACCTGGGTGCCTTGCGCAACCTGGTCATCGGCCTCTGTGCCCTGGATGCTGCCCGCCAGCACAAAGCCACCTCCTATCTGCCACGCTTTCGCTGTGCCGCCAGGAACAATCGCCGCTTGGCCATCGACCTGGTCGGTCGTCCTCTGCTCAATAACACCTGATGGGGTGCTCCCCTGAGTCTGAGCATCGGTTCGGCTCTGATCGGTCTGGTCTCTCTGCATGCCGGACGTTTCTATGGCTTCCCACATTGCTGCCCGGATCTGAGCAAATCCTTCCTATAACAGCCTGGCAATTCACAGTGCGCGAGCCGTTGTGGCGACGAGATCCTCGCCTGCGCTCACGCCCCGATTCCACCCGACAAGGGCCGTTCTAAACGCCGAAGCCGTGGCCCCGAGGGCCGTCACCTGGTAGGAGCCGACCGTCATATTGGCCGCGGCCACGCAACTGGCCGTCCCGCCCGCAATCGCTGCCGGACTGCCCGTCAGGGTCGCGCTGGCACCCGGCGCACCCAGGTCTTCCGCGTGCCCGGCGCCTTTGAGATCCCGATCGTCGCCGCCTGCCTGGCCAGCGCCGCCCGCCCCGATGTCCCCAGCCAGACACGCCACGGGCCCCCGGCCGCCATCATCTGCCTGGGCGTCATCCTGCGCGGCCAAACCGTCCATGCCGCCCACATCGGCGAGGCCGTCAGCGGTGCCCTCATGGCCATCCAACTTCGATACTTCGTCCCCGTCATCCACGAGGTCCTGCTCCTGGAAAACGAGGAGCAGGCCCGCGCCCGGTGCCTGGGCAAGACCCACAACCGCGGCGCCGAAGCCGCCCAAACCGCCCTGGCCATGGCCCGCGTCATGCGCCAGTGGCCCTGCCGAGGAACGACCGGCCAGGCCGCAGGGGTTTGGACTGCGGTCCCGATCCATCGTGACCGCTTTCTTGACCCCGGGGAAGGGGTTAGTGGGGTCAGATTTGAGGCTAGAGAGGCGGAGCCTCAGACCGTGGCTTGGGCATCTTGCCCAAGCCCCCACGGGCAGGATGCCCGTGCCACAAACTTGACTTGTCTGCATCACGTTTCGAAACTCAAGGAATCTAGACAGTCTAGCCATTCAGGTCTAGAGTTTCCGCATGAAGAGCTGGACCTTGAGCGAAGCCAAAAACAAATTCAGCCAGGTGGTCGAACAAGCCCTCCGGGAAGGGCCTCAGGAAGTCTCTGTGGCAACCAAGGAGCCAGTTGTGGTCATCAGCCGAAAGGAACTCGATAAGCTGGTGCCCGGCGGGGTGAAACGGTTTTTCGATACGGCGCCGGAACTGGACGATCTGGCCGATATGGTCGCGCAACTCCGCAGTGAATGAAGTACTTTGGTTACCCGAAACGTCCGGCATTTCCAGTACTTTCCGATCCAGATTCATAATCCGTTCTAAAGAATTCCGCCCAACTCTCTCCCTTGGCGCGCTCCAGCGCCTCAATAACCCGCGTGAGCAAGCATCGCTCCGGAGCGCGCCCGAGGCGTCGGCCTGGCCGAGCATCCTCTCCGCCTGGGAGCGAGCCAAGGCCGAACGCTGGAGCAGCTTCGCCGGGCGGCATGGCGACTGGGGCCGCGACGCGGCGCTGTGGCTGGCGCGGCGAACCGCCCGTTTCCATTTAGCCGAGCTGGGCAAGTTAGCTGGCGCTTTGGACTACGCCGCAGTGAGCAAAGCCCTCGCCCGCTTTGGCCGGCGCCTCGAAGCCGATCCCCGCCTGCGAGAAGAAATAGCCGCAATCCAGGACCGATTGTCCAAATGAAAAGACATGACCCCAACGGGTTTGCAATGGGTTTCCGGATTGCAAAAAATGTCTAGCCTGGATTTCCACGGAACAGAATTGACCTAACGCGGGCCGCCGCGGGGCCGGAGACCGGCGCAGACCGGCGGTTTCGCGGTAGCCTCCCGGCTGGGGAGTCGCTGGCGGATTCACCGACCGGTGTAGGTGGTCAGACGAAGGCGGCGGCCCTCCCACCAGGGGACCGCTACGGATCGGTTGCAGAGTCCAGAAGCCAAGACGATGGGCAAATGAGCCCGTCGGTGGAACTCAACTCGTACCTCCTGCTCACTCACCTCCACCTGCGCCGGCATGCGCACCAAGTCGGCAAAGATACGGCGGGCTTGCGCGTCGGCGTAGCCTCGCATCCGCCGCGCCAGCAGGCGGTAGAGGCCGCTGGCAATCACCAGCAGGGCCATGTCGAAGTCCACCTTGAGCCCGACGGCCGAACTGAGGGCGTCGAGGTGGAAGAAGCGCACGGCGTCACTGAGGCTGTTCTCAATGAGCATGCGGTGGGCGTAGCGGGTGATCAGGGCTGGGGCCGAGACCTGGTGTTGGTTGGTCAGCAGGATCGTGGGTTGCTCGTGCCCCAGGTCCAACACGAAGAGTTGCCGGAACCCATGGCCTTCCAGTTGGACGGGTTGCTCGAAAACGCGCGGTGTGCGGTAGCGGCGGGTGGGCACGTCCAACTCCACCTGGCGCCAGGCCGAGCGGGGCAGCGAATAGACCTCTTTGAGCAGCTTGGGGGAGCGGCGGCGCAGGGTAATAAAAGGAATGTGCAACTCCTCATCCAGGCGCACCAGGTTGGCATAAGTGGTGAGCTTGGAATCGAAGACCAGATGTTCGGGCGGCCCTCCGTGGGCCTTCTGCCAGAAGGCGATGAAGGCGAAGATTTCCTCGGCCTCCTCGCCCTTGCGCAAATCGGCATTGGAGTAGCAGAAGCTCTCGCTCTCATCATCCTGGGCCAAAAAGGCCAAGATACTGGGCTGGCGGCGACTGCGCATGGACACGTAATGCGACTGGACCTGGGGATCCTCCCCGTAGTAGGGCACGGAATGGAAATCCAGGTTGAAGGAGGCCCCGCTCCAGAGTTTGCGCCCTTGGGCTTGATCGTGCCAAGCGGCCAAGAGTCTTTGCGTGTGGGCTGGGGTAATGCGCGAGGAGTATTCGCTAAAGAAGCTTTTCTTGGGGCTGACGTTGAGGCCGGAGAACAAGGCCAGGCCCTCATCGGCCACCAGCGACATGACGTGGCTTTTACGTTCCACCGACCAGAGCTTGAGACTGAGGCAGGCGCGCAAGGCATGGGCCGGGGGAATCATGCGGGAACCCGGCAAGCGGGCCGCCTCGGCCAGGGTCTCGACGGGCAGGCGGGCCAACTCGGGCAGGAACAGGAACAGGCCGCCACACTGGGTGAGGAAGCGCCGGGGGGCCAGGGAGAAGGTGCGCACGTCGGCGACGGCTTCGACCGTGGGACGGGGGCCCTGGGGTCGCTCCTCATCCAAGCGGCGGGGCAGCCGGGCGAAGCCCTCGGCCCTGAGGACCTCGCCTACGGCGGTGGGGCTCAAGAGGAGGTTTTCGGCCTTGAGCGTTTCGCTGATTTCATAGACCGAGTGGTTCTGCTTGCGCAGGGCGATGATGAGGGAATGGGCGGCGGTCTTTTTGGGTTGGGTCCGGGGGCCGGGATGGGTGGTGAGGAAGAAGGCGGGCTGGGGGTCGTGGCAGAAGCTGTAGCACAGGACGCGGAAGGAGGCCGGGGAGTAGCCGAAGGCGCGGGCGACCTCGTGGGAGGGGCGGCCTTCGACGAAATAGGCGCGCAGGGCCTCATATTGGCGCTGCTTGGGCACCGCGGGTTGGAGGAAGAAGGCGCGCGGTTCCGTGAGTATAAATGGTTTTCTGATAACCACGCACTGAAGATATCACATACAAGATATGGTGTCAAGGGAGGATTGGCCACACAACGGGCGGTGGGAAGAATCCTGGCAATTATTGCGCGAAATGCGGCATAATTGGGCTTTCTAGACGGCAGGCAGTTCTTGTGACATCCGTCGGTTACTTAATGTTAGAATACCGCATCATCATTTATCAGATAACCCATTTATTAACTAATGTGGAGGCAAATCCCCGCGATGGAAGTGCCGAGAGAGATGCCAAAACCCGCGCGTTTACCTCAAAATCAGGGCTACAACGGGCGCGTGCGGGCCGAGCGAGAGGTCCGCTCCATCCAGCCACCGTTGTTAGGCGAATTGTGTTCCGTGGAAATCCAGGCTAGTCGAGTTTTTTGGCGGGAAAGATGAGAAGGGACTGCCGCAGTCCGAAACGCTTCGCGTTGGGCGACGCCCTTCCGGTGCCGCTCCCGCCGCGGCTGAGGCCTTACTCATGGGGCTCAAAAACTATTGATTCCCAGACCTTCGAGGTTTAAAGTGCAAGAGGCAATCACCAAGCCGCTTATGGGACTGCGATTTGACCTGCGCGCCGCCAATTGGGTGGCCCATTTGATCGATCCGAAACGCCCTTTGCCTCGATTGGGGGAGCAAAGGGAGGAGGCCGAGACCCTATAAAGGACCACATGGCCGGAACCAGCGGACTCTGCAGCTTGCGGGTATCTCGCAAAGAAGCCGACGAGAAGATTTCGGGGCGAATCGGTTCGGGCGAGGGACTTCTGGCACGCCTCGATAAACTGCGGGAGGAGGTTCGTCGCGAGGCGGGCTATGAGGGAAAACCCTCGCAAAAGCACGAGAGGGATCACGATACGTTGTGGTCCGACTACAGGCGCTGGAATGACTACAACAAGGAGTTACTCCAGCACCTGTTCGACTCTCGAAGAATTGCCGCCGAATACGGCGCGCGATGGGAGCCAGAGGAAACATTCGGCTGCTTCCTGGCCGAAATCGAGGACTCCTCGAACGATCTCAAGGCTCGCCTGGAGTCGCTCCGGTCCATCAAGGAGAGGCTGCCGCTGTTCGAAGAAGCGAGAAGAGCGACATGCGCCGACGGCCTCTCGGGGCTCCTTCCGACGCTGCTCCCATAGCGCCGAGTTCGCTTTCGCCGCGGCTGGACGACCGAACGCCAAGCAGCGCCCCAGGGAAGTTCGGCGCTTCCGTCCTTGGGGCATCAGAGGCTGGGGTACCGTCGGCATGCATCCGCTCGGCGCGCGGAGCCAGCGAGGCTTTGGAAGCCGATCTTAAACAACATTATACTGGAGTGCTGGGCGCAAAGGTGTTTTGGTTGGCGGTTTTTACGTTGCTGCCTGTTTTTCTTAGGGCGAAGCTTCCCCTCGTTGGGATTCACGTGTGCCCTGCGACCCTGCTATACATCGCGTACCACTCGATTGGCATTTGGGCATGGGCGCATGTTCACCAGTTGCGCATCGTGGAGGACGTGCCGGAAGTAAAGACAAGAGCCCTCGTCGTTGGCCGCCGGCTGCACAAAGCCAACTCCGTGCTTGTTTGGCCGGTGGTGGCATTGTTGCTCGTCACATTTCTGGCCAAGCTTCAGGTGGAGTATTTTGGCGCTCACTCCATACACTTTCCGGCGTGGGTGAAAGAGGCTGTAGGCGTCAGGTAATGGACAGTGGCTGTAACAGGACCGCGGTCCGACCACACGGTGGCTCTGGGAGGATGGGGCGGGCCGTAAGACCATTGGGGTCAGGCCGTAAGACCATTGCGGTCATGTCTTGCCATTTGGACAATTGGCACCTGACGCCGGGATTCCGGGATGATTCCATTGGCCCATGGCACGCGCGTTGCGCACCGAACGGACGGGCGGGCGGTATCACGGCACCGCCCGCGGCAATGAACGCCAGGACATCTTCCGTGATGACGCAGACCATTTCCATTTTTTCGTCTGCCGGTTACGCCGGCTACCGCCCGCCGCTGGCCCGGGTCTGGCGCCAGCCGCTGGCCCGGTTATGGGTTTGAGTTAGCTGGCGGTTTGGACTACGCCGTAGTGAGCAAAGCCCTCGCGCGCTTTGGCCGGCGCCTCGAACCCGACCGCCGCCTGCGAGAAGAAATAGCCGCAATCCAGGACCGATTGTCCAAATGACAAGACATGACGCCAATCGGTTTCGGGAGCCGGAGCAGAATGAGCCGCGGAAAAAGGGGGCAAGCCACCCGCTCTCGGCTATTGCCCATCCCCGGCCCCTCCGCTCCGTCCGTCGCCCCTGCCCTCCGGCCCATGCCCCGGCTTCCTCATGTCCTGGGCAATGGTTGCAAACTGCTCGAGCGCGGCCTCCAAATCTTCCGTGATCTCGGCGGCGATAACGCCCGGCGCGGGAAGGTTTGCAGATTCCTCCAACGACTCATCCTTGAGCCAGAAAATGTCGAGGTTCACTTTGTCGCGCTTGAGCAGGTTGCCATACGCGAAGCTCTTGAATCGTTCCTTCTCCTTCCGCTCGTGGCGGTTCTTCGGATTGTAGGACGCCACGAAATCGTCGAGGTTGCTGCGCTTGAGCGGATTCTCCTTGAGGGTGAAGTGCATGTTTGTCCGCAGGTCGTAAATCCACAGCTTTTGCGTCCACGGCGTTTCCTGGGCCGGTTTGCGGTCGAAAAACAACACGTTCGCCTTCACGCCCTGGGCGTAAAAGATGCCGGTCGGCAGGCGCAGCAGTGTATGCACGTCCGCCTGTTTCAGCAGGGCGCGGCGGACAGTCTCGCCGGCGCCGCCCTCGAAAAGCACGTTGTCCGGCAGCACCACCGCTGCCCGGCCATGCTGCTTGAGAATGGTGAAAACATGCTGGAGGAAGTTGAGTTGCTTGTTGCTGCTGCTGGCCCAAAAATCGTCTCGGTTGATCACGAGCGATTCCTTCTCCTGCTCGCCGGCTTCGTTGACTATTGTGACGCTGCTCTTTTTGCCAAAGGGCGGATTCGTCATCACCAGGTCATATTCGCCGTGCTTTCCGGCCAGCGCGTCCCGGACTAACACCGGCACCTCAGCAGTGCCGTCGCCCCCAATGCCGTGCAGGAGCAGGTTCATGCAGCAGAGCCGGGCAACGCTGTCCACCAACTCCACCACGAACAGTGTTCCGCTCTTGAGCAGCTTCTTCTGCGCGCGGTCCAGCGCGTAATGGCCAGCGATGTAGTTGTGCGTGGCCAGCACGAAACCGCCCGTGCCCCCAGCCGGATCGCACATCGTTTGGCCAGGCCGGGGCGCCATCACGTCCACCACCGCCGCAATTAACGGACGCGCCGTGAAGTACTGGCCCGCGCCGCCCTTCACGTCCTCCGCGTTCTTTTGCAGAAGGCCCTCGTAGGCGTCACCCTTCACGTCGGCGGAGAGGCTGGACCACTGTTCCTTGTCGATCAGGTCCACGATGAGCCGGCGCAGCTTGGCCGGGTCCTGGATTTTGTTCTGCGCCTTGCGGAAGATGACGCCCAGCATGCCGGGCCGCTTGCCGAGGGTTTCGAGCACATGGCGGTAATGTGTCTCCAGATCATCCCCATCCCTGGCCAGAAGGCTCGGCCAGCCGTAATCTTTGGGCACAGCGGCGGGTTTATTGAATGGCGGGCGGCTCTGCTCATCGGCCATCTTGAGGAACAGGAGATATGTCAACTGCTCCACGTAATCGCCGTAGCCAAGGCCGTCATCGCGGAGGATGCTGCAATAATTCCAAAGCTTGTGAACGAGTTGGGCGGGGTTGCTCATCGCTCAGGAAAGTTTCCAACCCGTCATCGCGTCCAAAAAGATAACGTCGAGGTGCCTTTCATCGCGTAGGGGCAGAAAATCCTTGTCCGCAGTCAACAACGTCGCTCCCGTAACCCGCGTTGCCGCGCCTACCCAAAGATCATTCTTCGCCCGGAAAATCCCCCAACCATTTGCCTTCGCGAGTGAACTCAAATCCGCGTAAGCCTCAATCACGCGCGAATCGGAAATATCCACTGCGATGAGTTCCTTCTTAAGTTCTTTGAGCTTGCTTCGTTTCTGCTCTCCCCAATTTGCGCTGCGCGCAAACGCTTCGATTTCCCCGAGGCTAACCTCGCAAATCAGCGGGCGGAAATGTGCCTCACGTAGCTGGAACTGCTCGTCAATGACCGTTGCCACCTTGCTGCCGCGAACCCAATGCAGAAGGATGCCAGTGTCGAGAAGATAGCTTGTGGTGGGCAGCATCAACTCAGTTCAGCCACGGCAGCCGCAAACTCCTCGTCAGGTTCTTCCCCGGGGATCAGGCCAAAAATTGCAGCATAAGGCTTCTGGCCCGGCCGAACTGCTGCTGCCTTCGGATAATCGCTATGGACTTCCGGCAGCGGAAGGGTCGAGAAGGACGCGTCCCCCGCGCCAGCGTCTCGAATGGCATCCGCGTCCACACGGAGCAGCGTTCCCGAGGGGCGAAATTCGGCCAGACCTTCAATCACCACCTGCTTGTCCAGAAAGTCTGCCAGATCGACGAAGCCTTCAATCGTCCAGACTGCCCTCACGGGTGCCCCGTCCTCGAGATAAAGGCCCAAGACGCGCTTGCTGACAGCGAGCAAATCCAGTCGTCCACACACGCGCACTCGACGGGCAGGCGGGGTCTCCCGGAACAAACTTTCCGCGGCGGCGCTCAACGGTTCGTCAATGCTCTCCATCTCGGACGCATTGGCGTCCGGCAACGCGATGGAACTTAGCCCGCGCCGGAGCAAATGCCGGTAACCAGCAAACCGTCGCAGCAACGCATGATCAAAACGCTCGCTGTTCCTTGCCATTTGTCGCACGTCGCGCAACGAAGCTGTAAGCAGGTCAAACGCCGTCTGTTCCGGCTTCGGCCCGGAATTCCAGAGTTGGCCTTGTTCAAACAACTCTTCAGCTACACTACCAAACTCAGGCACCTCAAAGCGGAGAATCGTCGAGTCATTCTGTCCTGCCGCATGCCCGATAAATCGCACGTCCGCCGCTCGCTGCAAGCATAGTGGAACTCGCCCCAAGGCACGGCTGGAACGTAGGAAACCCATGCGCACCGCGTCCAGCAAAGTGTCATGCACCCGGCCAAGCACCGGGCCGATCAATTCCGGCCGCGGCTTTGCGCCCAGCCCCTCCGGGCCGCGTAATTCAAATGTCCTTTCCAGCAGTTTCATTTTTTGATCCTTCGGTTCGCGGGATCGTTGTCCTGGCACAATGTGCCACTTTGATTGATCAGAGTAAATGCCATTCACAACTGGCCGCTAAAGGCCCTCTGCAACACGGACTGCCTGGGGCAGCCGGGCCAACCCAGAAGAAAAACGGATGAAGGATGAATGGCGGGTTCATGCGAGTTGTCCACCGAACGCTTTCTGGAGAATGGATTGGCGCAAACGACCCGCCCTTTGCAGGTTGGCGCTCACCACCGCCTCCAATTCCTCCACCACGCTCAACCGCCGCTCCACCTCCGCCACGATCCGGGACTGCTCGTCGAGCGGGGGAAGTGGAATGGCCAAGTCGCCGACTTTGTTCACACTGAGCGTGTAGAGGCCAGATGTCGAGCTTGCGACCAATTCAACAAAATGCCGTCCACCCGGCGACAGCAACCAGTCCAGAGTCCATTTCCCGAGCGCGGGAACGACTGGCCTGACCTTGATAACATGATTCTGGTGAACGCACGGTTCGATTGAGCCATCCCAGATTGCCAAGCGTCCGATTTGGCCTCTGCTCCCGTTACCCTCTACGATGAGAAGGTCACCGGCGTGAACGAGGAGCTTTTCAAGTTCAGGATATGCGACGCCAATTTGCTCGATGTTGTCGAGCCGAAGCTCATTCGCGTAAACGTTCGCGACTCGGAGGTACGGAAGTTTTCTCGCGAGCTTCGCCCGCTTTGGGTTCTTGGTCAGTCCGCCAAACGTGAAGCCAAGCTGCTCCAGTCGCGCCCACGTCCAGCGCTCGGGGAGCGCTGGCAGGTTCGCGGTGTCGGGAGCGGCGGGTTCTTTGTATTTGCCGCGGCCCTGCCACGTGGCGCGCCGCTCGGCCAGAATCCGGCGCAACAGGGCTTCGCCCGTTTCGCAGGTTGGCTGAGAGTCTTTGGTTGAGGGTTGAGAGCGGCACAGTTCGGCCTCGGTGGGAACGAGTTTGCCTTCGCATGCGGCTTTGAGGACGGCGGCGCGGTAGCGTTTGAGCTTGGCTTGGGTCCGACGCAACGCCGCCATTCCCACCTCGAGTCGCGCGAGTTGCCTTTCGATCTCCGCCACGATGCGGCG
Source organism: uncultured bacterium (assembly GCA_963749495.1). Classification (GTDB taxonomy): domain Bacteria; phylum Verrucomicrobiota; class Verrucomicrobiia; order Limisphaerales; family UBA8199; genus CAVQND01. Next base: position 596,431 of record CAVVMW010000023.1, on the reverse strand, counting down.
CTGTTCGTACAGAGTCTTCGGTAGCCGGATGTCAAAAACGGAAATCTGGTCGAAGTCCACGCGAGGCCGGTCCCCCGCGTTGAGATGTGTTGCGAACGAAACGAAATCGTGCGCGTTAAGCCGGTAACGCAGAAAATCCGAGTCAACTTGGTCGTTGGCCGGCAGCACGATGAACTCCGACGAGCAAAGCCCTTCGCGGTCTGCGCGCCACACTTTATTGAGGTAAGGACGCAGGCGTGAATACAGTACGTTGCCGGGTTGAAAGTGGTTTGCTGTGCTCCGCATCTCTGTCGCTGGGACTGTTCCAAGGAGACGCGTGGTGTGTGCTTCGATGTGCTCAAGGCCGATGTAAGACAGTGCAGGATGCTCCGACGGTGAAACTTTCGCTCGGCGTGGTCGGACGACCTGGGCCAAAGACCGAATGATGAAATTCATGCCATCAGCACCCCATTGAGTTCTTCCAGTAGCCCCGGCAGTTGTTCTCCGAAAACCTCATGCGCTCTGCCCAAGCCACCGCGCTGGCTGAAGGGCGAATAATCGAAATCTTCCGCCTCGATGCTGAGGCTGGTGGCAATGTGGTCGCGGATAAGGTTTAGCCATGCGAGTTGCTCGGGCACAAAGAGGGTCCCGGCCTTGGCCTTGTCCATGAGCCATTCGTCGAAGCGTTCGTGGACCGATTCGGCAAATGGCTTGAGCACGGGCTGTTGTTCCAACGCGAAGCGCACCAGGGCGACAAGATCGGCGAAACGACCGACCTGGGAACGGCCTGCCACCTGACCGGGCTGGGCGGCGGCGCAAGCGTCCCAAAGCCGGTCCTCGGTCCACGCGGCATGGTTTTCCCGGAGCTTCGTTTCCAATTCCTTGAGCATCGACTCGGTGAGCCGTTGCTTGTGTGGGCGGCTGTAGAGAATTTGCAGCGCGGTGATCTCGGCCTTGTGCTCCTCGATGTAATCGCGGAAGGATTTCAGGAGGCTCGCGGCCTTTTCCCCGGCGGCGGCGTCGAAGCCCTGCGAGATAACGGTATCGGCGGTAACGGTGTCGATGGTTTGCTCCGCGCTCTGTTTGGCTTTGGCGAGCGCCTCGCGCAGGGCGGGCAGATCGAACGGGGCGCAAGCGGCGGCGACGAGGCCCCGCCGCGCGGCATCCAGTTTTTCGGGTGGTACTTCGTCCGGTGATGCGCCGGGTTTCCCCTTAGCCTCCCCGGCAATCACCTCTGGGTCGCAGGCGTCGAGCAGTGCGCGGGAGAGTTCGGCGAGCGTTTTCTCCCCGGCAAGGTTGCCGATTTGCTGGCGTTGGGACGCGGTGATCTCGCGATCCAGCCGTGCCAGGCGCCCCGCCAGCGTCGTCAGCGTGTCCTCGTCGCGTTTGCCAAGGGCCACACCCAGCAGGAGCTTGTCGAAGGCCACGGATGGCTTCTTCTCCAGCGGGCGTGAGTCGGTCTTGTCGCTCTCGCACACGCCCACCGCGTCCACCACGACGAAATGCGTCTTGGCGCGGGCGTCCCCGCCCGAGACCGCCTGGAGGTCGGTAGGCGTGAGCACACGTGTCCCGCGCCCCTTCATCTGCTCGAAATAGACACGGCTGCGGATGTCCCGCAGGAAAAGGAGGCACTCGAGCGGCTTGATGTCTGTGCCCGTGGCGATCATGTCCACGGTGACGGCAACCCGCAATTGAGGCGACGTGCGGAATTCCTGGATCAGCGATTCGGTGTTAGCCGGCTTGCCGGTGACGGGGTGCTTCGCCTGGTAGGTAATCTTCTTGGCAAAATCGTTGCCGCGCCCAAAAACCTCGCGAACGAGATGGACCACATCCTCCGCGTGCGAATCGTCTTTGCAAAAAATGAGCGTTTTGGGGACCAGAGAGCGACCGGGAAAAAGCACGGTGTGAAGCGCCTCCTTGAATGCCTGCAACACGGTGCGGATTTGCGAGGGCACGACAACCGAGCGATCGAGGTCCCGCGGGCCGTAAGTGAGGTCTTCGTCGAGTTGCTCCCAGCGCCGGGCGCGGGTTTCCTTGTGCCGTTTATCGACGTAGAACCCCTTCTCGACCTTGCCGCCCTGCTCGGAAACCTGGGTGCGAACGCGATAAACCTCGTAACCGACATTCACGCCATCGGCCACCGCTCGCTCGTGGCCGTACTCCATAACGAGGTTCTGGTTAAAGAAGCCGATCGTCTGCTTGGAAGGAGTGGCGGTGAGGCCGATGAGGTGGGCGTCGAAATACTCGAGCACCTGTCGCCAAAGATTGTAAATCGAGCGGTGGCATTCATCGGTGATGATGAAGTCGAAAGTCTCGATTGGAATGGCGGGGTTGTATTTAACCTCGCGCTCGCGGTCATCCGCCGCCGCCAATTCAAAACCGGATTTCTCGTCAAGGTCCTCGTCCATCTCCTCGCCGCGCAACATGGAATAGAGCCGTTGGATGGTGCAGATCGTAACACGCGCGACGTGATCCAGTTTGTTGGACCGGAGGTGCTGGACATTGTACAGCTCGGTGAACTTGCGGCCCGTGTCGGGCGTAGCGAATTGATCAAACTCGCCCTTGGCCTGGCGGCCGAGGTTGGCGCGGTCGACCAGAAAAAGCACACGGTGTGCGCCGGCATATTTGATGAGGCGATAGGTGAAGGCGCACGCGGCGTAGGTTTTGCCCGCGCCGGTGGCCATCTGGATAAGCGAGCGGGGTCGGTCGGCGGCAAAAGATCGCTCGAGTTTCGTGTTGGCCTCAAATTGGCAGCCTCTCATGCCGGTTCTTGTCAGCGGGTGCGCCGCCGGCATTTGCGCCAGCCGCCGGCGCAGCGTTTCCGGTTGAGCCGCGCACGCCGCCAATGTCTCCGGGCGGTGGAATGTGAAGACCCGCCGCGAGCGCGGCGCGGGGTCCCGTTCATCGCGGAAGAAGGTTTCGATGCCGGTGGATTCGTAAAGGAACGCCAGGCGGCCCGGCGCAAGGGCGCGAATGAAATCCGGCAGGTTTTCCCCGTAGTGGCCGGATTGGTCGGCGACGCTGGAGAGCGTTGTGCCGGTTTTCTTGGCCTCGACGACGCCGAGAGGCTTCCGGTCGACCAGCAGCAGGTAGTCGCAGCGGCCCGATCTGAGCGGCACCTCGCGCAATGCAATGCCGCGCGCGGCGGACGGGTCAAAGGCTTTGTAATCCTGAACCGCCCAGCCGGAGGCGACCAGCATCTCATCGATCCGCTCACGAGCTTTCTGCTCTGGGGTTAGTTCAGCCATGATCCAGCTTAGACCCTGACGCCGATTTTAGTTCATGGCGGTCTTGGCGCAATAAAAAAGCGAGCACTTCGGCCCGTCCAGGAAAGGGGTCAGCCCGTACATTGTGCATTTTCGAGTGACAGCACGGGCGGGGCAGCCACAATGGACCATGCCGCGCCAACTGCGCATTCAGTTTCCGGGTGCCGTGTACCATCTGAGGAATCGTGGGGATCGGCGCGATGACATTCACAAAGACCCGCCATTGCCGCTTCGCGGGCGGCCAAAATCCACCCCATCGATAGCCGGCCCAACCGTAAAAACTCCGCATTGTCCGAACAGTCCGCTCTGTCCGTGGACAGGAGCGGTCGAGGCGGCGCATAGTGGCGTCCATGAGAAATTCCAGCTTTCAATCCCTCCAACTGGACCGCCGCCGCGCTGACCGCATCGAAGCCGAGGCCCAAGCCAGGCAAGCCCAAGCCGACTTCCGTGCCCGCATCCTCCACGCAACCAGGCAGCAATCTCTCTCCGAGCTCCTCGCCTCTCGCGACCCGGCCCTCCGAGCCGTGGGCGCTGAATTCTCGAAATGCGTTGCCGACGAGGAGAGAAAAGGTGAGGCGTCCACCATCCGTCCCGATAGGATCGGGACTGCGGAGGACGGGTGAAAGGTGAAACGTGAACCCTGAACCCCGAACCTTAAAGCCAATTAAACTCAATTAAACCTCTTCAAGGCTATGAGCCGTATTGGCCCGCCGCCATTTCACCCAGATCCACGCTTAGTCAATCCGCTGCTGCAAAGAACGCCGGAAGAACTGGAGGTGTTCAATTCCCATGCCAATCGGCAGGAAATAGACGACGGAATACAGGAACACACGGAAAAAGGCCCCATTCCGTGTACTCCGTGTATTCCGTGGTTTAAGAATGGCCAGGCTAGATTCCTTGAGTTTCGAAACGTGATGCAGACAAGTCAAGTTTGTGGCACGGGCATCCTACCCGTGGGGGCTTGGGCAAGATGCCCAAGCCACGGTCTGAGGCTCCGCCTCGCTAAGATTTGGGGCGCGACTCGGCACTCGACCCGCAGTGCGGCTTCCGCTACAACGTGTGCCGCAGAGATGAAGAGACCTCGGTTTTTGCGGATGACCCTGCTTTTCCCAGGCGGGGTGGGGCTTGCGGCGGTGGCCGTGCTGGCCTTTTGGTATTGGCATGCCCCGAACGTGCCGTTGGAGTTGCGCAGGCCGGGGACCGACCAACCCCCGGGCGAGGCGGGCGCCCGCCCCAACCCGGTCCTGGCCGGCAAATTGACCCGTGCCGATAGCGCGCCCCACCCCAGCGACCACCCCTCGGGCGGCTCACCGACCGCCGTTCTGCCCGGCGCCTGGCCCCAGTTTCGCGGGGTCGACAGGGACGGGTTGGGCCGGGAATCGCTCCCCTTGCTGCGCACGTGGCCAGCCTCCGGCCCACGCGAACTCTGGGCCATAGACCTTGGCGACGGTTATGCCGGGGCCGCCGTTCTTAATGGCCGGGTCTATATCATGGACTACGACCTCCAGCACAAGCAGGATGTCCTGCGCTGCCTCTCTCTGGCCGATGGCACCGAGATCTGGCGTTACGCTTACTCCGTCTCGGTCAAACGCAACCACGGCATGTCCCGCACCGTCCCTGCCGCAGATGACCAAATTGTCGTTGGCATGGGTCCGAAATGCCATGTGGTCTGCCTGGACTGTGCCAGCGGAGAGTTGCGGTGGGGACTGGACCTGGTGCGCCAATATGGCACAACCGTCCCGCCCTGGTATGCCTGCCAATGCCCCCTTATCGAGAGCGGCGCAGTCATCCTCGCCCCCGGTGGCCGAGGCGCTCTGCTCCTGGCGTTGGATGGCAAGACCGGCCAGGTCCGCTGGCAAACCCCAAATCCGCATGGCTGGAAGATGACCCATTCCTCGGTTATGCCCATCGAGTTCGGCGGCGAGCGGATGTATGTGTATTGCGCCAACAACGGCGTTGTGGGCGTCTCCGCCAAGACCGGGTCCATTCTTTGGGAGACGACGGATTGGAAGATCAGCCTCGCCACCGTGCCCTCTCCGCTCGTGCTGGAGGGGGGGCGGATTTTTCTTTCGGGCGGCTACAATGCGGGCAGCTTGATGCTCCAGCTCAAGAAGGAAGGTGACCAGTTCTCCGCCCAGACCGCCTTCAAGCTCCAGCCAGAGGTGTTTGGCGCCACCCAGCACACACCCATCTGTTATGAGGACCATATATACGGCGTCCGGCCCGATGGCCGGTTCGTCTGCCTGACCCTCGAGGGCAAGACCGCTTGGGCGAGCGATTCAGGCCAGCAATTCGGCCTGGGCTCGTTCCTCATAGCTGACGGTCTGATCTTCGCCATGAACGACTCCGGCCTCCTGCGCCTCATCGAGGCGGCTCCCGGCAAATACAACCTCCTGGGCCAGGCCCAGGTGCTCAAGGGCCGCGAGTCCTGGGGACCCCTGGCGCTGGCCGGCGGCCGGCTCCTGGCCCGCGACCTCACCCGCATGGCCTGTCTGGAGGTCGCCCCGCCCCGAGCGCCGCTGCCTTAGTGCTGGGCGGCGGGATTTCATTTCAAGTTCCTGGAAAAGCGGTTATGTTAGGCGCGTGGCCGCATTCGGGGCGCCTGAGGCGCCCGCGCCCGCGGAACTGAGATGACTAGAATCCCGTGTCCAACTTCTCTCCATTCGCAGAATTGCCGGCCTTGAACCAGGTGACCGTGCCCGACCTGTGGCAGCAGGAGGCGGTGGCCGCGTTGCGGCAGGGCAAGGACGTGGTGGTGCAGGCGCCGACGGGCTCGGGCAAGACGCTGGTCTTCGAGCTATGGTCCAACCAAGGCAAGAACCGGGGGCAGGCGATTTACACGGTGCCGACGCGGGCGCTGGCCAACGACAAGCTGGCCGAATGGCGGGCGCGGGGCTGGGATGTGGGTATTGCGACCGGGGACCTGGCCGAGAACCTGGGGGCGCCGGTGGTGGTGGCGACGCTGGAGACGCAAAAGAACCGCCTGATGCAGGGGCAGGGCCCCGCCCTGCTGGTTGTGGACGAGTACCAGATGGTGAGCGACCTGGACCGGGGTTTGAATTACGAACTGGCGCTGGCGCTGGCGCCGGCGCAGACCCAGTTGCTGCTGCTCAGCGGGAGTGTGGCCAACCCGCAGGACGTGGTCAAGTGGCTGCAACGGCTGGGACGCCAGGCGGTCCTGGTCCGCCATGAGCACCGCCCCGTGCCCCTGGAGGAGGTCCACGCCAACAGCCTCAACTACCACCTGCCCGACGAGATTCGCGGCTACTGGCCGCGCCTGGTGGCCAAGGCCCTGGCTGAAGACCTGGGCCCCATCCTCATCTTCGCCCCGCGCCGCCAGGCCGCCGAGTCCATGGCCGCCGACCTCGCCCGCCAATTGCCCACACCCAACCCGCTGGCCCTGAGCACGGCGCAGAAGCTGATCGCGGGCGAGCACTTGGCCAAGCTGCTCAAGAGCCGGGTCGCCTTCCACCATAGCGGACTGAGCTACGGCGCGCGGGCGGGGGTCATCGAGCCGCTGGCCAAGGCGGGCCAGCTCCGGGTGGTGGTCGCGACGATGGGCCTGGCGGCCGGGATCAACTTCTCGCTGCGCAGCGTGGCCTTGGCGGCCGAATCCTACCGCCGCGACGAGGCCGAGCAACTGCTCAAACCGGACGAGATCCTGCAGATGTTCGGCCGGGCCGGGCGGCGCGGCCTGGACGAGACCGGTTACGTGCTGATCACGGCCAACGAATTGCGCCTGCTCGACGCGCATCCCGGCCACCTGTCCCGGAGCGGGGCGGTGGACTGGGGCGCGCTACTGGGGTTGATGGCTACGGCCGCCCAGCAAGGCCAGGACCCCTACCGCCAGGCGGTCCAGGCCCAGGAACGGCTCTTCGCAACCAAGCCCATCTGCCTCGGTGTCGAAGAATCCCTGCGTCATCCGCAGGTCCCCTGCGGTTTGAAGACCGATGCGGAACGGGCGCGCCACGTGCGCAAGCCTGTGCGCGAGATGCTCGACAGCCGCGGCCAGTGGCAGCCCTACCCGGCGCCGGTCCCGATGCCGCTCCGGGAGGTCCGCCTCTTGCCGCTCATCAACGGCCAGCAGCCCGCCGCCCAGGCCAAATCCCCGCCTCCAGGCGATGGGCCCCTGGAGGCCCAACAGTGGAAGCTGCGCCCGGCCCTCTCCGAGCCGGCCGCCCTCGAAAAGGTCGGCCACGGCACCCTGTGCGTCCTGTCCGACGACGAGCGCGGCAAGGTCCATGGCCGGGCGATGACCGTGGCGGACCGCCTGGACGGGGGGCGCATCATGCTAGCCAAGTGGATTCGCCGGCTGACCAATTGGAACGGGCGGCAGGCCCCGCTCCGGCTCTGGAACGAGCGGATTGCGCCGCTGGTCCAGGAGAAACTGGCGGGGCAGAAGACGCCGGTGGTCAGTTTCCAAAACCAGGCCCAGCGGATTGTCGCTTACGTGAGCATTGCCGATCTGACGGTGCGGGTGCCGGTGGACGCGCATGGCGTGGCCCTGTGGCGGCCGCCGCAACGGGAGGTGTTGCCTGCGGACTGCGCCCGGTGCTCGCTGGTGCCGGTCTGCCGCGGCCTGCCCGCCGGCACCGGGGTGGCGCTGTTGTGGCGGCGGCTGGGCCTGGTGGACGGTGCCGGCGTGCCGACCTTGCGGGGGCGCATCGTGAGTTTCTTCTCCCAAGGCGACGGCCTGGCGGTGGCGGCGGCGCTGGAGGACCAAACCTATCCTTTGGATGAACTGATCTACGACCTGGCCAACCTCGATGCCGGGTTCCGCTTCTGCAGCCAGGAGACCAACCGCTGGGGCGGCCGCCTGGGACTGGCCTGCCACGAAAAATTCGGGCTGACCTCCGTCCCCGGCTACCTCGAAAACGGCGTGCCCCCCAAGTACGGCGCCGGCGCCGAACAAGTCGTGGCCTCGGTCCACAAAGACCCGTCGAGCAAACACCTCTGGGTCACGGATTTGCTGGGGCCCGGGGACATTGACCGGGTGATCATCGAATGGCGCAGCCTGCTGCGCCAAATCGCCCACGCCCCCGAACTGGATTGGCCCCGATGGCGCGCCCTCCAGGCCATGGCCAGGACCATCCTCAATGAAACCCAATCCCCCACCCTCACCGACCTGCCCCCGCTGGAGCACCACCAGACCCGGCGCGTGGACCACAGGCTCATCCTCAGGAGGCATTGAACCGGACATATTTCGCAGCCCGAGGGGATGGGTCGGGCAGGCCGGCGTTGCGCCGCGCCGTTCAGGCCGTAGTGTTGACGTTTCCCTCAGCAGTGCTCGCAGATGCCGGCGGTGAAGCGTTGCCGTCAGCCTTATAGGTGAGCCAGTTGCTCACGATGGAACTCAAGTCCACGCCGGCCATTGAGGGGTTATCCGCGCCGATAAGGGCAGTCAGCGAGCCTGCAGAGGTGCTGCCAAAGGAGGCGCTCAGGATTTCCTGATCCAGAGAAGACTTGGTCTGGGCCAGGAGTTGGGCCGTGGCCGCAGCGCCGTCATCGGTCGTGGTAATGCCGCTTGCCGCCAGATCGGTCTGGAGCTGCGCCCAGGCGCTCTTGGCGGCGTCAGCCTGGTTATTGGCCACGGCATCGCTCAGAGCCTGGAAGTCCTGATTGACGGGATTTTGGGCTGAAGTGCCGTCGGCAGAGGATGAAGCGTATTGCGGGTTGGCCTTCATCAGCGCGCTGAGAATGGAGCCGGCTGAAGTCAAGTCGCCCTTCTGGACAGCCGCGCCGAGATTGTAAAGACTCCGATTCAGCGACGAGGTTTGCGCCAACTGTGTAGCGTAAGCAATCCCCGACGAACTCGAAACACCGGTCACCGCGCTCATATTCTTGCTCTCATCGGCCTCCCTGACGGGGGCCATCTGGCATATCGGACGCGGCTGGCAATACTTGAGGCCCAAGAAAGCAATTCTCGCTCGGCAAGTTCGCATTGCTGGCCTATGCGACCCATTCCCACGCACACTATTTTAGTCGTAGCGCAGGTTTCCAAACCTGCTGTGTCGCCGATTTCCAATCGGCAAGGCGTCAGCATGTCGAGCGCCGCCGATTTGCGGACGGCCTGCGGGTTTGGAAACCCGCGATACAGCAGGTTTGGAAACCTGCGCTACGCTGGCGCACAGGCGCGCCGAGCGACTTTGTTGATGGCCCTCCCTCCGTATGCCCGAGGCGCCCCAAGCTTGACGCGGTGGCGGGAGGCGGTCAATGTGGCGGCGGCACGCGGCGGTTTTTGGGTTAAGAGACAGTGGCGAAACAAACCGCAAAGAACGCAGAGAACACAAAGAGCCCGGAATCAAGGCGTTTCTCTGCGATCTTTGCGTTCTTTGCGGTTAATTCTGCAACCGCCTCTAAGAAGCTCAAATGAAGCCCGTATTGGGGCCGGGCCGGAGCACCTGGGGGGCCAGCGGAAGGCCGCCTGAAGAGCCATCATTCTGCAGCCATGAGCCAGACCAGAAACCGATTCTCCCTGGGTTGGACAAGCGTTGCCTTCCTTGCCGCGCTGTGTGTTTTCGGAAGGGCGGCGCGCGCACAGGAGCCGGTCCTCAAGTTCCGGTTTGGCTTCGATGATGCCGCCGGCGCCACGGCGGCGAGCGACACGAGCAACGGCGGCCTCGGTCTGGTTTTACACACCCTGAACGGTGCCGGCCCGCCAACCGGCCATCCGGCTGCCCCTGGCTGTGGACCGGCCAACCGCGGCGGGGCGCTCCATCTTTTTAGTTTGAGGAACGCGCGGCCGGGAGCCCCTGAACCCGTCGTGGCGGTCGTGACCAACGCCAGCCTCGGTTTCGGCGACGTCCGCGCCTTCACGGCGACGCTGTGGTTCAAACAGAAGGAACGGACGGGCAGCACGCACACGCTGCCGGTCATGTCCCGGCTTTTCCTCCTTTGGGGCGGCGGGAATCCCCTCGTCCTGGGAGCGGCCAACAACATCGAGATGGGATTGCTGGCCGGCTGCGGGCTGGAATTCAAGGTCAATGGCATCGGCGCCCGAGCAATGTTCCCATTCGATCTGCCGGAGAATCGGTGGTGTTTTGCCGCGATGGTCTATGACGGCACCAATCTCATGGGTTACCTGGGCGCCGAGTCTATGCGGGCCGCACTCGTCACGACGACCGCGGCGCACCGCCAGAGGGTCGAGTTCGGGACCAATGGCGCCCTCTACCTGGGCAAGGCGCCGCGCCGTTTCATGTGGTCTGACGGTTGGGTGGCTGACGTTCCTCAAGTGGTGCGGACGAATGTGTTCGCCGGCGTGCTCCGCATGGTCTCGTTTGACGGTTGGCTGGCTGATGTGCGGTTCTATGCCGGCGCCGGGGATGACCGCTTCGTCGAGCGCATCCGCCAGGCGGCGGCGGGGACTGAGACTCTGGCCAGGGAGCTTCATCCGCCCGGTTCGGGCCCGCCGGAGAGCATGGATGCGCTCACCCCCACGCAGGGAGTCTGGCTCGTGGCGACCGCCCCGGCGTTCCGCGCTCCCTTGGCGCCGCTCATCGAGCAACGACGCGCGCAGGGATTCAAGGTCCTTGTCGTCGAAACGACAAACGCGCTCAGCCCGGAGCAGATTTGGCTCTCGCAAGGCGCGCCGCTCCAGGCGTGCATCCGCCGGCTCCTGGGACCGGCCAAGGGACCAAACTATGTCCTGCTGGCGGGCACCGCGGGGACGCCGGACCCCGTGGCAGCTCAGCAAATCGTGGTGCCCGCCATGCCCGGAAAAAATGGCGTGATGAAACAGTGGCCCAGCGACTACGGCTATGGCCTGCCGCGGCGGGACGCGGACGGGGACTGCGCCGCCGCCGTGGGCCGCTTCCCGGCCCGCACGGTCCAGGAGATGCAAGGGATGGTGGAGAAGACGTTGAGCATGGAGCAGAATTGCAGCCGCCCCGGCGCGTGGAGGAGCCGGCTGGCCCTCCTCGCGGGCAACCCGGGCGCCGGGCCATTGGGCGAAATGTTCGTCGGGCAGTTGATGGCGCAACGGCTCGGCAAACTGCACTCGGCTTGGACTCTGCGCGCGGTGTTTGACATTCCGGCCTCGGCTTATTATTGCCCGAGCGCCAGCCTCCACGATGCGGCGATGGACAGTCTCCAAGCGGGCGCGTTGTTCTCGATTTACATGGGGCATTCCGGCGTTGATGGCCTGGGGGGCGGCGATGGGATGTTTCTGTCCCGCGACGATTGGACAGGGATGAAGCTGGGGCCAGGACAAGGAGTGTTCTTGAGTTGCGGTTGCTTCGGGTGCGAGTTGGGGGAGGGCGATGGTTACTGCCTGGGGGCGATGCGCAATCCGGCCGGGCCGGTGGCGGTGATCGGGGCCAGCGCTGAAAGTTACTCCGCCGCGGGATTGTTGGCAGGCGATGGTTTGCTGGGGTGTTTGGCGCGGACGCCATTCCCGCCCCGGCTGGCCGATTACTGGCTGGGCGTGCAGGCCGGATTGGCGCGGGGCCCGATCGACGCGCTGACGTTCAGGCTGATGGACTACGGCGATGGCACCGCCGGCAAGGTGCCGCTGGCGAGGCAGCGCCTCGAAGATCTGGAAATGTGGATGTTGCTGGGCGACCCCGCCCTGCGCCTGCCGGTGGTGCCGGTGGATGTTTCCCTGGACATCACCGGCCCGGTGCACGCGGGCCAGGGCCTCACCGTGAACGGCACCGTGCCGGCTCGGCTGGCCGGGGCCGCGTTGCGCGTGACGCTCGAACGTCCCCTGTCCTCGCGGCCGGCGAACCTGGAACCATTGCCACCGGACTCCCCGGCAAATCGCGCCGCCCGCGAACGCATCGCGGCCGAGAACCGCGGCCGGGCCAACCAGTTCGTGGTCGCCTCGGCAACCGCCGTCGCAGACGCGCAGCGGTTCCAATGCGTCCTGGCCATGCCCAAACTGTCCTGGCCCGAAGTGGTGGTGCGGGCCGTTGCGGAAAAGGGCGATGAATCGGCGCAGGGCGTCACCCTGCTGCGCGTGAGCGGTGATTGAGGTTCAGTAGCCCGAAGGGCGTGCTATCACTCAGCAAATCTACCACCCGACGGTGGCGGGCGGAAGGAGGTGAATTGGTTCATAAGGGCTGGAGGCAACGGGATGTCGGTTTCAATCTGACGTGAGCGTCCGCTCGGACAGGAGGCGGCCCTAGCGAAATTCGCCCAGGTACTCGGCGTGCGGCTGGTGGTCGCGATTCCAGCGCCGGACAATGCCGTCCACCTTCGGATTGAACCACTCGACGACGCCGTGTTTCTCGACGTGGCCGTCCACGAAGGCCATGATCCATTTGCCGCTGTGACGCCTGCGATTCCACTTGGGGTCGTTCCACCAGCCCTGCCCCAGGAACTGGGCCGAGAACTCGCTCAGACCCAACTCGTTCCCCACGACGCTGTCCATTGGTGACAGGTCGGTCCGCCCGAAGAACGTGTCCGGCCACCCTGGGGCATTGAAGTCGCACGTGTAAGCGTCGCCGAAGGCCACCATGTCGCTGGGGCACACGACTTCTCCCTCCCGGACAAGGCGGTATTTGCTGGGATCGGCTGAGGAGTCGCTCTCTCTCCCGATTGTTGCCGACAAGGCGTCTCCGCCAAGGCCCAATTCTTTGCTCATAGGCGTTTCATAACCAAACGCGTTGTAGCCGTAGCTGCCCGTACCCGTGCTCCCAAAATCGCCTCCGAGGCGGTAGTAGCTCGGGCAGACCTGGATCCCGCTCGGCCTTGGCGCCCCAGGTGTGATCGCGACTAGCGAGTCCCACCCTGTCCACTTGCACGCAGTGTAACGTTCCATCCTCTGGTGCCACTCCAGCACCGTCCCTCCCAGAGTGTCGCTCAACCATAACGGAGGATATCGCTTGAAGTCGTCCACGTAGGCGCGCAGCGCGAGGCTCCACTGGTGCAGATTGCTCGTGCAGATCGAAGCGTCCGCCGCCAGCTTGGCACGGTGCAGCGCCGGCAGGAGCAGGGCCGCGAGGATGGCGATCACGGCGATGACCACCAACAACTCAATGAGGGTGAAGGCGCTCCCGTGCGCCGCCCTCGTCAAGGGGCCGTCATCCCGGTCTCCGTTGCTTTCAGCTTTCATGAACAGTTGTGCCCTGAAAGGGCTCACCAGGCCCACCCGCGGTAGAAACGGCGGGCGTAGTTCGCCGCATCGCGATCTGTGAATGTTGCCGTCGCGTTCGTGGCCGGGAGCTCGATCAGCTCCAGCCAATCGACGAGGTTCGTCGAGGCCTGGAACTCCCATGTCCAGCCGGCTGGACCTGCGGCCGTAACCGCCATGGCGCGGTCTGCCAGGGCGATAATCGGCCCAAGCCTCAGCGGCGACGAGGGGAACTGGCCCGATTGCAGTATCGTGCCTAAATCCCCGACCACCACAAACGTGCCCAGGCCGTAAGCCGCGCCCAAGAGGCTGTTCCCCGTATCGAACGCGTGGTCAACCCAGTCAAGCCCGTTGGTCGAGGAGAGGATCAGCCCCTGGGTGCCGGTCGCCAGGAAGACGCCGTGGCCATAATTCACGCTCGAGCAGTAGTAATTCTCAGTAAACTGGACGGGGGTTTTCGCCATCACCCAGTCCAGGCCATTGGTGGAGGCTGCAAGTCCGTCAGGTCCCGCCGCCACGAAAGTGCCTCCGCCCCAAGTCACGCCCAGAAAGCCACCGGGGGCATCGATGGCTTGGGTGGCCCAGTCCTCTCCTGTTGGGGAGGTCAGAACGAGCCCGGTGTCAGTTCCAACCACGAACAAGCCGTTCCCGTAGGCGATGCTCTCCAGCCCATTGGTGTAGTGGGAGTCGCTCAGGGCCCAATCAGACCCGTTGGACGACGTGACGATGGCGCCTCCCCCGCCCACCAGCACATATTGTCCATTGCCGTAGGCCCCGCTCTGCAGCCAGCTTACCGTCGGCGAACTGGGGCGCACCCACTTCGCGCCGTTGGTGGAGGTGAATATGTTGCCCTGGTAACCTGCCGCGACAAAAAGGCCGTTGGCATAGGTCAACGCATAGAGGTCGCCGAATGCGCCGGAACGCTGAGATGCCCAGCACACGCCGTCGGTCGAAAGCAGGACGGCGCCGGCGGTCCCGGCAGCCACAAAAACGCGGTTCCCGAAGGCGACGTTCTTAAGGTAGCTCGTCACCCCTGAGGCCAGGTTCGTCCAGCGGAGGCCGTCGCTCGATACGAGCCTCGTCGCGGCGTTGCCCAGGCTGACGAAAATGCCGTTGCCATAGGCGATGCATGCAGGGCTTTGCGTGACGCCGGAGGTCCCCTCGGCAAAAGTCACCGCGTCCGTCGAGGTGGCAATCGTCTGGCCGTCCATGGCGACAAACAGACCAGCGCCGTAGGAAACGAGCGGCCAGGGGCCAACCACCGACCGGACGTCCGTCCAGGTGTAGCCGTCCGCCGACGTTACCAACCCTGCTCCCACCGCGACAAAATTGCCATTGCCGAAGGCCACAGACAGCAGTTGGGGGCCGCACGCCGGGAGAGATTGGGCCCAGTTCAACCCGTCAGGAGAAGTCAGGATCCCCGTGCCGCCGACCGCCACGAAGAGGCCCTTACCATAAGTGATCGCGCTGAGATAGCTTGCGGCCATGGTGCCTCGTTCAGTCCAGTGGACCCCGTCCGGCGATGTCAAAATGCTATCCAGCGCTGCGTCCGTGGCCGGGTCGGTCCTCACGCCAACGGCGACGAACAGGCCGTTGCCATAGGCAACGCTCTCCAGTGCCCACGTACTGTCGGGGATGGCCTCCTGGGTCCACGTGACACCGTCGGGCGAGGCCAGGATCAGGCCGCCCTGGCTGCCGGCAGGGCCGACCCCCCCAACGGCCACATAGCTCCCATTTCCGTAGGCAACTCCACTAAGCCGGTACGGAAGCCAGGGACTAGGAGCATAGCCGGTGCTCCCGTTGGTCCAGTTCGTCCCGTCGATCGAAGTGGCCACGGCCCCAACATCGCCCACGGCCAAAAAGCCGCCGTTGGCATAGACGACGGCGAGCAAATCGTTGCCATTGGGCAGCGGGTTGCGCCATCGCCACTCGTCCAGCGGGTCGGAGGCGGCCGCCGCCGCGCCGCTTGCCAGCAGCGCTAATCCAATGATTGCACACAACCTGTTCATGTTACTGGTGTGCACTCGGGGGAGGGTGCTGCCTGCGATTGTTGCTTCCGAAGGCACCCATCTCGGGCCGCTACGCGGGTGCTGCTCTTTCATATTCCCAAAGCCGTTGTCAGGCTATCCCAGCTCGAAAGGCCGCAACGAGCGCTCAATAGGTGCGCCCGTGCACCGCCTTGCAGGCGCTCTGAAGTTGTGGCGCTTCTTTAACCAGGAGACTAACATGGCTTCATCATTCTGGCAAGTCCCTGGTTCTGGGAACGCGAAAGCGGCAGAGGACTGCCGCAGTCCAAAACGCTTCGCAGCTTCCAAGTGCTCCGTCATCACGTTGCAGCCCGCGCCCCGTTGAGCAACCCAGCCTGCGACCGGGTGAGTTATCGGTCCGCCGGTGGGCCTTTCACCGCAGCCCGCATGAGCCGGCTGAGCAATCCGGCCCAGGGAGAAGAACAGAGGGCGGAGGAGTATTCCGAGGCCGGCATGGGGGATTTCGGGCGAGCGCGGGCACTGGGGCAATGCGGTTTTTGCGCCACTGACGCGATTCGTTTTGATGCCACCAGGCCGGCAAGGCCGGTCTTGCTCCGGCTGCGCGGTTACAGTATAATGCGCGTATGAAGACAATGACGGCCACTCAGGCGAGGCAAAGCCTAGGCGCCATCCTTTCCCGGGTTCTCCAAGGAGAGGACATTGGCATAGTCCACTCCGGGAGCGGCCGAATTGTCGCGTTGCGTCCGGTGGAAGTCTATAGCGAGGATTCTGCGCTGATCGAATACGGGTTGACTGCCAGCGGCTTGAAACGCGCCGAGAGAAACATTCTCAGGAATCTCAATCGTTGAGATCCGGCCCCATCGTCTCCCCCCCAAAAAAGGAGCCGAACTTTAATCTTGCGTTTTTCATTCCGCAAGATACCCTGTGCACATGTTGCTGTTAGGCCCCAAACCGCTCCGGCCAATGGATACCCAGCGGGCAGATGAATTCGCCGCACAGGTAGCGGAGCGAATTCGGCAGGCTCGGGTGGAGAGGTCCATGACGCAGGACCAGTTCGCCGCGGCCTTCAGGTGCAACGACCGGCAGACGATCTCCGCCATCGAGACCGGAATACGGCGCATCGCCCCTGACGAGATGGTGCGCATTGCGAAGATCCTCTCCAAGCCCGTGTCCTTCTTCACCGACCCCTACGTCATCACGGAGACAAACGCATTCTCTTACCGGGCAAGCCCAAATTCGCCCGACATCGGCGCATTCGAGCAGAAGGCGCACAAGCTGATCTCGGCCAACCGCCGCTTCCGCAGGTTGCTCGGCGAACCCGGGGCACCGTTCGGCAACCAGCTCAAGGGTATCAACAAGCTGACGCCCCTGCTGGCCGCCGCGGATGCCGGGGACCGGACGGCCAGGTCGCTCGGCCTGGGGGTGGCTCCGGCGCTCAAGCTCCTGGAGGCCGTGGAGGAGCAACTGCGCGTCTCCATCCTCTTCGTGGATGCCCCCGAAAGCATCTCGGGCGCCGCGTGTCACCTGCCGGACGGGGACTACGTGCTCATCAACCGGAACGAGGCCTCCTTCTGCCGGAACTTCGACCTCGGCCACGAACTGTTTCATGTCCTCACGTGGGCCGAGATGCCGCCGGACCGAATTGATCCGGTCCTGCAAGGCGATCAGCGGCCCAAGGTCGAGAAGCTGGCCGACAACTTCAGACTCCGGGCTGCTGATGCCGCTCCGGGAGGTGCAGAGCCGGTGGCGGCCTCGCCTGCCGGAAAGTGACCTCCACCAGTGGATCATCGCCACCGCGAAGGACTTTCGGGTGTCTGGCCAAGCCCTGTACTGGCGCCTGGTCAACGCCGGCCTGCTGTCGAAGACGGTCCCCGTCGACCTCCGGCTCCTGTCGCGCTCTGATGAGAAGGACGGGGCTGCCAAGCCCAACCGCTACAGCGCGCAGTTTGCCCGGCGCCTCCACACCGTCCTTGATCGCGGCCTGGTCAGCGTGCCCAAGGCCGCCGAGCTCCTTGAGTGCGAGCCCTATGATCTGAAGGAAATCGTCTCCGCCTACGGATTCGACCCGTCCTTCTGAGGCCATTCCCGCCATGGTCCCCAGAGGGTCGAGAGTCTTCATCGACGCGAACGCCATCGCGGGAGCCCACGAGACGGGCTGCTGGAAGGCCATTGCCGCGGCCTACAAGCTCCAGAGCACCGACTTCTGCATCGAAGAGGCCACCCGCCGAAACTGGCTCGTCGCCCGTCGCCGGGATGAACTGGATTCAACGCAGGGTCTTTCATGCACTTGTATGGTTAGCATGAAAAGCCGGGCTCTTTCACCCTGCTTTGACGCGGACCCTTTGCGGCAAAATCCGCGCCGAGCGCGCTAACGCAGAACCCGCAATAAACGCCTCGGGTGAACCGGACGCACAGGCCAAAGATCGGCTTCGTTGAAGGCCAGCAGCAAGGCGTCTTCGTCGATGTTTAGCAGATGCTTGTCGGAAGTCACCACCAGGGGAATTTCCGCCAGTGACGTCTCGGCCAGAATCAGGCCGTCGTTGAACTCGCCTTCGGGAATCAGGCTTTGCCGAAGCAGGCCGCGAACGAATTGCTCGCAAATAGCTTCCGCCGCAGAATCCAGGTCAAAGGGTCGGATGCCCCATTGCTTCAAGTGGGTCAGTGCCGTACGCGCCAGTTCCCGCTCCGCTTCACTGGCGCCTTCAGTGAAAATGACGTGCAGTTCGTGAACGGCCGTGGGCGGCAAGACCAAGGCGTAACCTTTACTCTGGAAAACCTCACGAAAATCATGGGCGAAGTCTTTTTCTCCGGCGAGATCGAAGACGATGTTAGTGTCGAGGGAGAGTTGCTTCTTTTGCGCCGGCATAGATCATCGTCATGGCCCTGTTGAAATGATCCCGGCGCTGTTCCGGGGTGAGTTTGTTGGCCAGCTTGCGAGCTTTGGCAGCCAGACGGCTGCCGGGAGTTTCTTCCGGGTAGTCGAGTTTCTTTTGCGCGGCGCGTTGCGGGTGCCTCATAACAAGCCAAATCTCCCCTTTCCCGAAGGCGTTGTCAATATCCGTGTCGAAATCCGCTGGTGCCCCCACCCCGAATTGAACGGGGATCAACGGTTTAGGAAACCATTATTGGCCTTTCGAGACTGTGCGCCAAACAGGCATGACAATCGCATGAATACAGCGCAAACTAGTCTTTTCCGGCTTCCGGTGGATCTGGCGCCAACACGCACGTTTACGCACGTTTGGTGTTCCAATCTGTTGCACGGAAAACAACGCGGCTCCGCAAGGCGTCAGGCGACCGACCGAGCCGGCCTTCAGGCTGCAAGAATGGGTCCACCGGCTACGAGTTTTTTCGCGCGGGAATCGACGCGCAGGTTCAAACCTCCCAAGGAACGGGCGCCGAGCATCTCCAAATCGTTGGGTTCGGCGAATACGACTTCGTCAATCGTCAGGGCGTCACCAACGCGAATGATGGCAAAGCCAATCGTGCGGTTGATCTCCTCGCCCGTCGCGGTGACGAACGTGTAATTCTTCTTTTCCTTTGCCACCCCGACTTTCTTCAACGTGCCGGCTTTGATCCACGTGAACTCCGCGCCGGTGTCCACGAGCAATTTGGGAACTTCAACCGACTTCTTCCGGTCAATGTGATTCTCCACGTGACAGCTTGTGTAAAATGTTCCCACGCGGTTTTTGATGTTCCTAATTTATCAAGCCACTGAAGTTATCCACGTTGGCGAGTCCGGTAGTTGCCCTCGGCGATCTCGCCGCGGGATTGGTCGAGCTTGGCTTTGGCTTCGTCGCTCAATTCAAGCTGGTTTTCGAGGAACTCCTCAAACCAGGCGCGCAATTGCTCCTGTTCCGGCCGGGAGAGACGAAGGATGGCGGCTTCGATTTCTTGCACCGTGCTCATTTGCTGGAAGCTAGCACAGCCGCGTGTGGGGGAAAACAAAAAACGGCGCGACCTTGGAGCGTGACCGAAAAACCCCTATTGCCGATCTTTGTCGCGGTCTTTGTCGCGGTCTTTGTCGAAAGAATGGACTGCAAGGTTGCGACAAAGGCCGCGACAAAGGTTGCGACGAAGGTTGGGGATCGGGCGTGCGCTGGTCCCAGGCGGCGTCAGTCCAGGCCATACTTTTCGATCCAGGCCTGGGGCAGGGTGCCGAAGCTCAGGAGCCAATCGTTGAATTGTTTGAGGCTCCAGCCGCGGCCGGCCATGAGCCGGCGCTGGAGGCGCTCGTTTTCCAGGCGGCCGAGCCAGTAGCTCATGGGGACCGCCGGCTGGGCGGTGTACCAATTGACGTCCGCCTCCGCGCGGGCGCGGGTGAAACCCAGGTGCCGCTGCACGTGGCGCACGCCCTGCTCATGGGAGTAGCGCCCGGTCTGCAGGCGCAGGTCCACCAGGATGCGATGGCAGCGCCACAGCGCGTCGTGGAGTTGCTGCACGCCCAGCCAGGGCGACGGTTCGATGCGCAGGTTGACCATCATCTGCTCGCACCAGAGCGTCCAGCCCTCGTAGAAGACCGCGTGCGCGAAGAGGCGCCGCCATTTTCGCGGGTGCCGGTTGGCGGTCACGAATTGGAGGTGATGGCCGGGATAGGCCTCGTGCGCGCAAGTCAGGGCCAGGCCAAAATGCTGCTGTTGCTCGGCCAATTTCTCGGCTTCCGTGCGCCGGGTCACGCTCAGGTCGTTGACCCAGAAGGTGCCGCGCTGGCGTTTCTCGAAGGCCCCCGGCGAGTTGTAGGCCGCCGTGGGAATGAGCATTCGCAGAAACTCGGGCACCGGCTTGACCTGCAGTTGGTCTCCGGCGGGGAAGCTCACCGCCTGCGCCTGCCGGAAACCCTCGGCAACGCGCCGGGTCTGCTCCCGGTAAAGGTCCAGCAAGGGCCGGTCCGGCCGCCACGCCGCGCGCGCCTGCGCGATGATCTCCTCCGCCCGGCGGCGGCGCCCGAAAGGGGCGCAGGCCGCCTGGAGCAGCGCCCCCACCCGCGCGACTTCGCCCAGCGCCACGGCCTCGACCTGGCCCAGCGTGTGATCCAGCCCCAATTCGTCCCGCACCCGCCGTTGCAGGGCCGCGGCGCCGACGGAAAACGAGCCCGGCGCGCAATCGCGGCGCCGCGCGCCGTTGCCGTACCTTCCCAGCGCCCGCTCCGCCGCCCGGATCAGCGAGGCGTCGCCGGGCTGCGACCCGGCCGAGTCAAGGAATTTTCCCACCCCGGCCAGCAACGTCGCGCCGCCCGCCACGGTTTGCTCCATCACGCGCAGCCAGACCCGTTCCGGTTCTTGGACCGCCTCCAGCGCCTCGTCCAGGAAGGCCGGCGCCTGCTTGAGCAGGGCGCGGAGGTTGCGCGCCGCCCGCGCCGGCTCGTCGTCGCCGCGCTGCAATTCGTGCAGGAGGATATTGAGCAGTTGCTCGGGCGCATTGGGCTCGAGGGTGTGCCGGCCCCGCGCGTAGTCCTCGCACTCCTTGAGCAGTTGGCTGCGCAAGGCCAGGCGATCCAACTGCTGCTCGTTGGCCAGTTCCCGGGGCGAATCCGCTCCAGGGCCTGCAGCGCCCCTTGCCGCGCCTTCTCACGCCGCCGGTGAAACGCCGCCGACCACCGGCCCAGTTTGCCCTCCCCTTGCCGCACCCCATGGACCGCCGCCAGTGCCGGCGCCTCCTCCAGCAACCGCTCGAAATAGCGCGAGAGCAGTCCCTCGAATTGTTGTTCGGTCTGTCTCACGGCCCGAATGTCGCGTGTCGAGGGGCGCGTGTCGAGGGGGGAGTGGATCGAGGGCCGAGGGGCGAGGGAATGACGAATGACGAATGACGAATGACGAATGACGAATGACGAATGGAAGTGTCGTCTGGCTGCGCAGGCGCGCCGCCATTCCGAGCTTGGCCGGATCGCTCTTGCGCCGCGTGATCAAGTCGGCGGTGAGGGCGCATCCGGAAACTGCCCCCGCGGCCGATGTCGAAGGACCGGAGCGCCGACTTGCAGTCGGCTTAGCACGTCCAGAATCCATAGGCGCGCGAGTGAGGGCGAGGTGCGCGCAAAGCCGACTAAAAGTCGGCGCTCCGGGGGCAGTATCCGGATGCGCCGGGCGAGAAGCCCTTCGACAACGGGGCATTGCGGGTGCGCGCAAACCGTTGCATCGTATCCTCTGTCCTGCCTCCGTTCGTGACCGTCCTGTGGCCGTAGGTGGCGCCTCTGATCCCCTGTCCGTCATTCGTCATTCGTCATTCGTCATTCGTCATTCTCCCCTCGACCCTCGACCTACTGCACCGCGGGGCGCGGGGCGCAGGCACGGGCGGGGACCAGCAGTGTGGCCGGGGCCAGGCCCTCGGCGTTGGCGGTGAGCTTGAGTTCGCCCGGTTCGCTGGAGGACTGCACCAGCACCTGGGCCAGGCCGTTGAAGACACTCCGTTTCCAGTCGGGCAGGACGGGCCTGTCCTGGATGAGCAACGCCACGCCCCGGTTGATGCCGCCCTGGCCTTCGTTGTTCTTGACCGCCACGGCAATCGTGTTGTCGCCTTCCTGAAGGAACTTGCGAATGTCGAAGGTGGGCGAGGAGGACCAGTCGTGGGACTCGCCGGCGAGTTGGCCGTTGATATAAACCCAGCCCTCGTCATCGATCATGCCGAAGGAGAGGGTGATATTGGTGGCCGAAAGGACTTCGGGCGGCGCGGAATACGTCTTGCGGAAGACCGCGCATTGGCCCGGTTCGAGAGGGCCGTAGTCGGTCCGGACATCCACCCGGGCCCAGTTCCTCACGCTGTAAGCCGCCGCCACCTCCGGGCGGTCTTTGGTGTCCGGCACGAGCTTCATCCGCCAGCCGTCCAGGGACACGGACCTGGCGCCCGGTTTGCCGACGAACACATCGGCCTCGTGGCAACTGGGGTCGCCGTTGCCCACGCCCAGGATGCGGCCTGGGCCGCTCAACTGGAAGCTCACCGAGTTGCCGGCCACCGGGACGACGCGGCCCTGGGCGTCGGTGACGGCCACAGTGATGATGCTCACGTCCTGGCCGTCGGCGTTGATGTCAGGGCGGTCGGGCGTGAGCTGGATGCCCGCGGGCGCGCCGGCCGTTTGGACTTTGTCCTGGGCGGCGGTTTGGCCGGCCTTGAGGCCCGTGGCCAAGAGGGTGCCCGGGGCGTACTTCACCTTCCACCTCAGGTGCGAGTTTTTCTGCACGGCTTGTTTGCCCAGGCTCTGGCCGTTGAGGAAGAGTTCAACCTCGTCGCAGTTGCTGAAGCAGCGGACATCGATTTCCTGGCCTTCCTTGTCCGGCCAGGTCCAATGCGGCAGCAGGTGCGCCATGGGGCGCTCGCCCCACCAGGCCTGGTAATAGTAGAAATTGTCCTTGGGGAAACCGCAGGTATTGACGATGCCGAAGTGCGAGTTGATGCAGGGCCAGCCGTACGGTGTGGGCTCGCCCCGATAATCAAAGCCGGTCCAGGCATAGCCGCCGGAGAGCCAGGGGCGGGGGGCGAAGAATTTCCACCAGGTCTCGGTTGTGTGGGCCCAGGGCGGGGCGTTGTTGTCGTAGGCGCTGACGTAGCCGCGTTTGGGGTCGTTGGCATAGATGCCGCGGGTGCAGACGGTGCTGGCCTGCTCGGTGCCGACGTTGGGCTGCGCCGGGTGGGCGGTGTGGTAATTGTCGATGGCCCTGCCGATCTGGTAATTCCAGCCGCGGACATCGATAATGCGGTTGATGCCGGCATATTCATTGCCCACGTTTGCGGCCATCGTCACCTGGCGCGTCGGGTCGAGTTGGTGAATGAGCTGCTGCATCGTTTGGGCGACGCGTCCGCCCGTGGGCGTGGTTTGCACGCCCTCTTCGTTGGCGATGGACCAGACCACGACGCTGGCGTGGTTGCGGTCGCGCCGGACCTGGCGTTCGAGCCGGTCCAGGTTCATGGCGTCGCTGCCCAGCAGGCGGTTCTCGTCCATCACCAGCATGCCCAGGCGGTCGCAGGCCTCGAGCAACTCGGGCGTGGGCGCGTTGTGCGAGGTGCGGTAGGCGTTGCAGCCCATCTCCTTGAGCCGGGCCACGCGGAAATACTGGAGCCGGTCCGGCACGGCGGCGCCCACGCCGGCGTGGTCCTGGTGATTGCAGGTGCCCTTCATCACGTAGGGCTTGCCGTTAAGGAGAAAGCCTTTATCGGGGTCGAAGCTCATCGTGCGGACGCCGAACTGCGTCTCGGTCCGGTCCGCCACAACCCCGCCCGCCTCGACCGTCGTGACCAGCTTGTAGAGCGTAGGTGACTCGGGCGACCACAGGTAGTGGTGGTCCAGTGGCAGGGAGAGCGTGGCCTTGTTTTGGGACCAGGCCGCCAGTTTGGCGGTAGTGCTCCCCTGGGCGGCTACGTTGCCCGTGGGATCGAGCACCTCGGCGCGCACGGTTGGTTCGGCGGCCGCATCCTGGGCGTTGCTGAGCCTGGCCTGGACCCGGATCTCGGCGGGGCCTTCCGGGATGGGGCCGTTGAATTTGCTATAGACGAAGATGCCGTCCGGAGCGACGGCCAGCGGCCCGGTCTTGGTCAGCCAGACGTGCCGGTAGATCCCTGCCCCTTCGTAGAACCAGCCCTCGAAGAGCGAGGCATCCACCCGCACCGAGACGACGTTCCGACCGCCGCAATTGGCCACGTCGGTGATGTCGTAGCGGAACCCGCTGTAGCCGCTTTCGTGGTGTCCCACGAAATAGCCGTTCACATAAACCCGCGTGTCGCGGAATGCCCCGTCGAACTCCAGCCAGAGGCGCTTGGCGGCGTCCTGCCGCGGGAGCGTGAACGTCCGCCGATACCACCCCACGCTGTTGGTCTCAAAACGCGGCCCGACCGGCTTGAAGCCGTGTGACGTGTCGGCGTTCCGGTCGAACGGCAACTCGATGGCCCAGTCGTGCGGAAGGTCCAGGGCGCGCCAGCTTCCGTCGTTGAAATCGGGCCGGGCCGGGCCGGCGCTTGAACCGGCCTTCTCGAGGTCTTCGCCGGTGCCCCACTCGTTGCCCAGGTGGAACTTCCAGCCCCAATCCAGCAACAACCGTTCCCGCGCCGGCGCGCCCTCCGCCCCCTGCGCCACGCCCGCTCTCAGACAGCCAACCACAGCCGCCACAGCCAAGACCAGCACGACCCAACTCCTGCGTGTGAGTTTCCAGGTTTTCATAATTGTTTTGTTGCGCAACATCTACCAGCCCGCCCCCGCCTTGTCAGGCGAAATTGAGGGCCCCCGTAAGGCCCCAGAAGGTGGGAGCGTCACGGGGCAGACCCCTCACCCCGGCCCTCTCCCCTTCGGAAGGGGAGAGGGAGAGTTTCCTGTGGCGCTTTGAGGAAGCGCAGACGCCTGAGAGCTCCCGAGACTGCCGACGCCTCTCCCTCTCCCCTGGAAGGGGAGAGGGCCGGGGTGAGGGGTCTGCCCGGCACTCCGTCTCCGCCTTCATTGAACCGGTTACCATGGCCCAGCTTCTCGTGTTGACGGCCCGCCGGGTTGGCCTTAGCCTTGGCGTATGGCCAATGCCAGCAAGAAGAAACGGCCGCGCAAGACCCTGATGTTCGGGCCTCGGCCTCGATTCTGACGGGCACAAGCGATTGACGACCGGTTCCAATTTTGTCCTGCTCGGCGGGTCCCAGGAGACCCACGAGGTCATGACCGAGAAAGTAATCAAGATCAACGAAAGGCTCGCCGCCAGGGGCAAGCTGCTCGAGGAGGTCAGCCGCGAGGAGTTCGACGACCTCGCCCGTTCCGTCGGCCTGCACCGCCCGCCCCCGAAAAAAGAGGACTCGCCCCCGCCGGCGTGACAGAACCATTAGGTTTTTGGGAATGAGCAAAATCATTTATGGCAAGACCATGAAGAGAATCTCCTGAGCGCGATTTCGCCATCGATGACTCCACCACACTCCTCTCGGTTTCGCTCGTTTTGAAGTTCCAGCCGGCTCGTTCGGGATTGCGCCATACTGCCATGGCCGCGGCGGCGCGGTCCTTGACGGGGTGGTGTTCCCACCGTAGGGTGCCTCATGAGATTGGAAGTCGAATCAGGTTATGTTTGTTGAAGGCAGCCCTTATTTAACATTGCTTCTGCTCCTGGGCGCCGCCCTCGGTTTCGGCCTGGTCCCGCTGGGCGTGTCGTGGTTTTGGGCCAGAAAGTTCTCGCCGGCGAAGCCTGGTCGGGAGAAGAACGCGATTTATGAGTGCGGCCTCCAATCCAAGGGCGACGCCTGGGTGCAGTTCAGGTCGGAGTATTACCTCTACGGCATCCTGTTCCTGGTGTTCGACGTGGAGGCCGTTTTCGTGTTGCCGTTTGCGGTCTCGTTCACCGGGCTGCCGGCCGGGGCGTTCGTGGCGATGATGGTCTTTCTGCTGCTGCTGGCCGAGGGTCTGGCCTGGGCCTGGCAGAAAGGCGTGCTCACATGGAGCTAGGCGATGATCGATGAAGCACTGCGCAACGAACTGAGCCGGCAGGGGATTTTCACGACGAGCCTCCAGGAGCTCTATAATTGGGGGCGCAAGAACTCGGTCTGGCCGCTGGGTTTTGGCCTGGCCTGTTGCGCGATCGAAATGATAGCGGCCTCGATGGCCCGGTGGGACATCGCCCGGTTCGGCGCCGAGGTGTTTCGCCCCTCGCCGCGCCAGGCCGACCTGATGATTGTGGCCGGCACGGTCACAAAGAAAATGGCCCCGCAGGTGGTGCGGCTTTACAACCAAATGCCCGAACCCAAGTACGTCATCGCCATGGGCGCGTGCGCCATCTCCGGCGGGCCGTTCAAACAGGGCTATAACGTCCTCAAGGGGATCGACCGCTATATACCGGTGGACGTCCATATTCCCGGCTGCCCGCCGCGGCCCGAGGCGCTGCTCCACGCCCTCATCACGCTCCAGGAGAAGATCCAGCGCCAGGCCCTCACCGGCCCGGAGCGTCCCCGGCACCTGGTGGCAGGGGCCCGAGCGAATTCCCGGTTCCCGAGCACGGGGACCACGATCTGACTCCGCCCAGCAACCCGCAGGTGTGGAAACCGCCGGGAGTGGAGAGCAAATAAAGCGTGGCATGGTGGACCTGAATCAGATCAAGAGCCGGATCGAGACGGCGGTGCCGGGGGCGCGTTTGGAGATCGTTCCCAACGGCAGCCCCTCGGCCCAGCATTCGCTCCTGGTGGATAGCGGGCACGCCAGGGCTGTGGCGAGCTTCTTGCGGGAGGACCCTTCGCTGCGGCTGGACTATGCCTCGAATGTCACGGGAGTGGACTGGCCCGATTCATTGGTGCGGGAGAAACGCAAGGTCAAGCGCATCATTGACGGGATGGAGCGGGAAATTGAGGAGACCACCGAGCGGAAGATACCCGGATACCTGGAGGTGGTCTATCATCTTTACTCGATGGAGTGCAAACAGGGCCCGGTGATTCTGCGCCTGCGCACCGCCGACCGCGCGGACCAGGCCCGCGTGCCCTCGCTGACCCCGGTTTGGCGCGCGGCCGAGTTCCAGGAGCGCGAGGTCTTCGACCTGTTTGGCGTGGTGTTCGAGGGCCACCCGGACCTGCGCCGCATCCTGATGTGGGACGGCTTCAAGGACTTCCCGATGCGCAAGGACTACGTCGAGCCGGACGACTACGAGTATGAGCCGACCGCGCACGACGAGGTGCTGGAAAGGGCCAAGCTGCACGCCGCGCAGCACAGTGCTGCCCAGAGCAGGGAGTTGGACGATGTTGAACCGCATTGAGAACGGGGCCGGCGCCGTCGCGTGTTGTCCCGGAGGGACAAGGCCAAGGCATTGCACAGATGGCATTTACCAGGAAACTTGATACGCTGGGCCGGAAGACGAACCGCCCAAACCAAACTGCCATGAACAAAGAAGAACTCAAACGAAGGCTGGAAGAGGAACCGTTTCGCCCGTTCCGCGTCAAAGTCGCAGGGGACGGCGAATATGAAGTGCCGACTGGCGAGCACGCCCACATGCATCCCAACGGGCGGGTTCTGTTCGTTCACTTGGATTCAGGGGGGACGGCCATTATTGACGTGCCGCTGATCAGCTCGCTGCACATCAAAGAGACTGCATGACTTTAAACCAGACCGAAGGGCCTCCACCCTTCCGGCTCACCCCCAAGACCGCCCCGGACGGCTCGGCCTTGGATGGCGGCCTGCTGGAGGTCTCGATGGGGCCGCAGCATCCCTCCACGCACGGGGTCTTCCGGATGGACGTTGTCCTGGACGGCGAGCGCGTGGTCCAGCTCAAGCCCGTCTTCGGTTACCTGCATCGCAATCATGAGAAGATTGGGGAGAACACGACCTACCTGGGCTCGATGCCCTACACCGACCGCCTGGATTACTTCTGTTCGCTGACCAACAACTGGGCCTACGCGCTGGCGGTCGAGAGGCTGGCGGGCCTCCCGGTGCCCGAACGCGCGGAGTACCTCCGCGTGATCACCGCCGAGTTGACGCGCCTGCAGAACCATGCCTGCCTGGGAGGCTTCCTGCTCCAGGACATGGGCGCCTCGGGGACGCCGCTCATGTACGCCTTTCGCGAGCGGGAGAAGATACTCGACCTGTTCGAATCGCTCACCGGGGCGCGGATGATGTGCAACTACATGCGGTTCGGCGGCTGCCGGTGCGACCTGCCGCCCGGCTGGGCCGAACAGGCGCAGAAATTGGCGGACGAATTCCCCCGCTTCCTGGACGAGTTCGAGAGCTTGCTCAGCGAGAACGAGATCCTCATGTCCCGCACGCAGGGAGTGGGCGTCCTGCCGCGCGACCTGGCGGTCAATGCCGGCGTCACCGGCCCCATGCTGCGCGCCTGCGGCGTCAATTACGACATCCGCAAGGTGGACCATTACGGCATTTATGACCGCTTCGAGTTCCGGGTGCCCCTGGGCGGCCATGGCGATGTCTATGACCGCTACATGGTGCGCGTGCTGGAGATGCGCGAGTCGGTCCGCATCCTCCGCCAGGCCCTGCGCGACCTGCCCGAGGGTCCCGTCATTGACCCCAAGGCCAAGCTGCGCGGCTTCCGCCCAAAACCGGGCGAGGCCTGCGCCCGCATCGAGGCCCCCAAGGGCGAGTTGGGCTTCTACCTCATCAGCGACGGCTCCCCCAACCCGTATCGTTACCGCGTCCGCCCCCCCAGCTTCATCAATCTGACCATCCTCGAAGACCTGTGCCGAGGCCACCTCGTGGCCGACGTGGTCGTCATCCTTGGCAGCGTGGACATTGTGATGGGAGAGGTGGATAGATAGAGTGCGGAATGCGGAATGCGGAGTGCCGCCGAATGCGGAATGCGGAATGCGGAGTGCGGAATGAGCAATGACGAATGACGAATGACGAATGACGAATGGACCGAATGCGGAATGCGGAATGACGAATGGCGAATGACTCCTGAGTAAGCGTGTTAGGAGAAGGCATCATCAAGGGCATGGTCGAGACGGCCAGGAACTTCCTGGGCAGCTACGCCAGGGACGAGCGGCTGGTCACGGTGCAGTACCCGGAAGAGCGGCTGCCCCAACAGGAGGCCGCCCGCAATTTCCCATTCCTGGTCTATGACGGCCAGGACCCGCAGCCGGGGCTGCGTTGCGTGGCCTGCCAGATCTGCGAGAAGGAATGCCCGCCCCAGTGCATTTACATCGTCAAAGACACCGTCAAGAAACCCGATTACGCCGGCAAACTCCAGTTCCAACCCAAGGTCTTCGACCTGGACATCTCGGTCTGCATGAGCTGCCAGATTTGCGTGGAGGTCTGCCCCTTTGACGCCATCAAGATGGACGTGGCCTACGAACTGAGCACCGCCGACCGCTTCGGCCGGTTGCTCCTGCACAAGGAGCAACTGGCCAAACCGAACGAGCACTACCGCAAGATCCATCCCGGGGAAGCGGGCGAGGTTGACGCGCGCCTGGCCGCCGAGAAGGCCAAAGCCCAGGCCAAAGCCAAAACCGAGGCGGAACTCAAGGCAAAGGCAACCGCCCTGCCCGGCACGGGTTCTGGGCCCACCGGCTAAGGGCGTGTCCGAAAAACTCCGATTGCGAATCTTTGTCGCGGCCTTTGTCGCAGCCTTTGTTGATAAATGGAGAATCCGACAAAGGTTCAGACCTCAGTAAAACCGGCACGTTACCGTCCTGAGAACCCCAAACCGGTTTCCCCGGACAATCGCAAGGCATCTCCCGTGTCCAGTGCGTAAGTCGTTGCAACTCAAGGGGGATTCCCCAAAAGTGGGGAGACCTCCTGCGATTGTTGTTGGAATTGGTTTTGGTGTTCTCCAAGAGGGAAACCGGCCGATTTAGTGAGGTCTGAAGGTTTCGACAAAGGCTGCGACAAAGTTTTCATTCCGGCGAGTTTTTCGGAGACGCTCTAACGATTGTCGCAAAGGGACGTCCGACAACAGCCCAACGGTTCAACGCATTGGGTTGGCGCGCCCCAAAACGGTCCAGTCCCGAAGGGACGGCATTCGCTCTAAAATGGCTGGCCCCTTTTGTGCAGGAACCGGGCGTGCTGGCGGAGTTTGGACAGGGCCACGGACTGGATGCGGTGGATTCCCTGCCGGCCGTAGCCCAGGAGCCGGCCGGTTTCCTCGAGGGTGCGCTCGCAGGCGTCATCCAAACCGAACCGGAGGCGGATGACCGTTTGCTCGGCCGGGCTGAGGATGGCAATGAGGCGCTCGATGAATTCCCGGTCGCTCTGGAGGGCGGCCGCCCGGTCCGGCGTGGGGGCGGTCTGATTGGGGAGCACCTCGGCCAGCGTCAGGTCGGTTTCACTCCCGGGCCACGGGCTGTCGAGCGGGACGAAGGAGGGCGGCGGGGTCGAGCGGAGACGCCGCACGGCGGGCATCTCCAAGCCGCACTCATCGGCCAGTTCGGAATCCCCGGGCTGGCGATTGAGTTTGGCGGCCAAGCGCTGTTGGGCAGTGTGGACCTGGCCATGGCGCCACGAGAAATCGGCCGGCAGGCTCACGGGCCAGGCCTGGTAGCTGATGGCGCGCTGCATCTGCACGCGAATCCACGGCCTGGCATAGTAGGCGAACGTGACGTTGCGGAGCGGGTCGAACAACTCGGCAGCCCGCATGAGGCCGATGTTGCCCTCGTTGATGAGGTCGCTCATCGGCAGCCCGAAGCCCTGGTAATCGAAGGCGATGTGGACCACCTTGGGCAGGTGGCCGAGCACGAGCTGACGGCGCCCCGACTTGTTGAGGCGCCGGGGGCGCCGCGCCGCGGGGGCCTCAACCGGCCGCGCTTCCGAGTCCGCCGAGAGGTCGCGCAGGTAGAGCCGCAGCACGAAGTCGCCCTCCTTTTCAGAGAGACGCGGAGACGCGGAGACGCGGAGACGCGGAGATTCTTTAGCCGCCGCCGCCGGCAGGGCGAAGCGGGTGGATTCAAGGGTCTCCCGGTGGCCGGCTCGCGGCATTGCGCGGGCCTCCCCAGGCCGGAATAGAGTAACGTCTGTGATCATTTGCTCACCTCACTTGTGTCAAAAAATGGGGAAAGGGCCTGCTTATCGATCTCCTGGCGGGCAGGCTGGCCTGGAACGCTCCAACCCAGGTCGAGGGATTCCAGACCGGTGCCTTGGCGCCGCAATTCGAGGTAGTAGCGCCGACCCTGGACCAGCCGTTGGGGGTCGGATTTTTGGCTGGGGAACCGGTTAAAATCTGCCTCGAGGGCGGCGGCGGGGGCGCCCCTGCGGCGGGCCGGGCCGGCGGCGCGCCCTCCCACGGCCTGCGGGCCCTGGGCGGGCGGCGTCACCGAGGCGATCTTCCGCTTATGCGTGGGCTGGTCATCGGTGCCGAGCCAGAGTTGGGCGGGGGTCTCGCCATCTTTAGAGGCAATCCAGAAGGTGTAATCGCCGGTGGCAGGAGCGGTGAGCAGGCCCCGGAGGCACTCGACGGCATTGGGGGCGGCGGCCGCGGCGAGCTGGGTCGAGGGCGTGCCCAACGCGGGGGCATCCTCCAGCGCGGTGCCGGGCGGCACCAGCCAGACCTGGCTGGAGAGGAAGCCGGTAAGGAGCCGCGCCTGGAGCCGGACCTCCGGGGCGGCAGTGGCGGTCTGGCCGGGGCGCACAATCACGTCCCGCGGCTCGTCCTTCGAGGCCGCGTGGGTCTTGCGCAGCCGGACGGCCCCTTCCAGCACGTCGAGCCGCGTTGCCGCCCCCAACGCCGAGAGAGAGAAGCGGGTGCCGACGACCTTTGCCTCGGCCTGCGGCGTGGAGATAATCATGGGACGCCAGCGGGGTTGAGAGGCGACGGAGGCCTCGATTGCGCCGGTATCCAGCGAAAGCCGTTTGCCCCACATCGGGTTGAAGAGCCGCAGTTCCGCGCCCCCGGCCAAGTCGAGGCGGGTCGCTTCGCCGGCCCAGGCCAGGCTCGCCGCCCCGCCCGCGGGCACGCGGAGGATGTCGCCCGGGCGAAGCAGCCGTCCGGGCACAGCGGGCTGCCGGGCTCCGCCGTGCTCGACGGTCACTGCCCCGCGCAGGTCCGTGAGTCCGCCTGCCGCACTGTGCTGGAAGTAGGAATGGAGCCCCACCAGGATGAGGACGGCCGCCGCCGCAACGCCCAGCGACCAGCCCAGCGGAATCTGCACCTCGTGCCACACCACCCACCGGAAGCGCCGCTGCCGCCGCTGGAAGAGCCAGGCCAGGCTTGGCGCCCCGCTGGCGGCCTGGGGAGTGGATTGTCGGATTAATGGATTGATGGATTGGTGTTCCAGGCCTCGCGCCTGCGCGGGGTTGCGTGAAACGTGAAACGTGAAACGTGAACCGCGGCGGAGCAGCCTGTCCGGGGCCTGCAGCGGGGCCGGAGGAGTGGATTGGCGGATTAGTGGATTGGTGGATCGATGTCCCAGGGCTTGCGCCTCCGGCGGGACCTGGGCAGGCTGCTCTGCCGCCGCCTCTGCCGCCGGCGCTTGGGCCAACTGCGAGCGGAGGGTATGGTAAATCGTTTCATCGAGCAGCCAATTGTCCACCAGTTGGGCGCGCGCCCCGGGCTGGGCCAGCAGTTGCTTGAGCTCCCCCGCCTCGACGGCCGAGAGCGTCCCCCCCTCCCATCGGGCAAGGAGGTGTTCCAGACGGTTCATCGTAAATTCACGTTTCACGTTTCACGTTTCACGGTTCGCATTTCACGTTTCACGTTTCACGTTTCACGTCCCCAGCCCCTGGAGCCGCAGCTTCCTCTGGGCGCACTCCCGCAGTGCCCTGCGCAGGCGCGAGAGGGCCATGAGCACGGCGGCGGTGGTTTGGCGGAGACGCCCGGCGACTTCGCCGGCGGGCAGGCCCTGTTCATACTTGAGGCGCAACAGGTTCTGCCCGCGCTGGGGCAACTCCTGGATGCACTCGGCGAGGGCCTCCTGCCGGGCGCGCCAGTAGTCCTGGTTGGCCGCCTGCTCGGCGAAGGCCAGGTCGGCTAGGTCCAGCAACTGCTCGTCGGCCGGCAGGGCCTCCTTTCGCCGGTCCCGCCAATAGTGCAGCATGAGGTTGCGGGCCGCGCCCCGGCACCACTTGGCCTGGTCCTGAATCTCGACCCCCTCCGCCAGGGCCCGCGAGAAACGCACCCAGACCTCCTGGAAAATGTCCTCGCTGTCGTGCGGGTTGCGAACGAAGCCCTGGATAAAGGCGAACAAGCTGTGGCGCCCCGCCACAAACTCAGCCATCAATTCTTGTTGTCGGTCCATCTACGCGCTGCACTCACCTACTCTGTTCCAGGAAGGGGCGGAATGTAACAGGAAAAACGAACGTGAAACGTGAAACGTGAAAGAATTCACCGAACGAATTCGCGCTTCACGCCCCTGAAGCTCGAACGTGTGTCCCCGTCCCGCGAAGCGTTTTGGACTGCGGCAGTCCAAAACCTTCGGGCTTGGGGTCGGTTCCTGGGGGGGTCCCTTCCCTATTGACACGCTGCGCCATCCCGGCCTTAATGGCGCCATCTACGCTCCATGAGGCCAAAGCGGAAGCTGTTGTGGACATTGGCTGGCCTGCTGTTGGCGGGCGGCGCGACGGCTATTTTCATGCAGCCTCGCCGGTTGCCGCTGCCGGAAGTGATGGAGGACCCCGCCAATTACCCGCCAGTGGAGATACAACACCCGATTGCCGGGGCGGTCCTGCCGCTCAACTTCCCGGCGCCGGTGGTGACTTGGAAGACGAACGCGGCGGGCGGGGAGATTTGGGTGACGGGTTTCAAGGCGGGCGGGCGGGCCTGGTGGTTCGAGCGGACCGGGCCATTGTGGCGGCCCAGCGCGGAGGCGTGGCGGCAGGTCAAGGCCTCCGCCCAGGGAGGGGCGATCGAGGTTGTGGTGGGCGCGTTTGACCGAGCCGGCCGCCGGCTCAAGGCCCGAGGCTCGGTCCGGTTCACCTTGGCGCGGGAGACAGTGGATTACCCGTTGTTCTACCGGGAGGTCAATTTGCCGTTTGTCGAGGCGGTCAAGGACCCGACGCGGATTCGGTGGCGGTTTGGGGCGATTGACCGTGAGGAGATGCCGCCCATCGTCCTGGAAAAGCTGCCGGTGTGCGGCAACTGCCATTCGTTCGACCGGAAGGGGGAGTTTCTGGCGATGGACGTTGATTACGCCAACAACAAGGCCTCTTATGTCATCACCCGGACCGGCCCGGAAATGCGGCTCGCGACCAGCGACATCATCACCTGGGACGATTACCGGCGCGAGGACGGCCAGCAGACATTCGGCCTGCTCTCCCAAATCTCGCCCGATGGCCGTTACGTGCTCAGCACTGTCAAGGATCAGTCCGTTTTCGTTCCCAGGCCCGGACTGGCCTTTTCGCAACTCTTTTTCCCCCTCAAAGGGATCATCGCGATCTATGACCGGCAGACCAAGCAGTTTTCGTCCCTGCCGGGGGCCGACGACCCGGCGTTCGTGCAGAGCAATCCGTCGTGGAGTCCGGATGGCCAATGGGTCGTGTTCGCCCGCAACCGCGCCGCCGAATTGGAAAAGGCGGGCAATTCGACCAGTGTTCTCCTGACCGCCGAGGAGTGCGAGGAATTCCTCAAGCGCGGCAAGGAGTTCAAATACGACCTATACCGGGTGGCGTTCAATGGGGGCAAAGGGGGCCAGGCCGAGCCGGTGCGGGGGGCCTCGGCCAACGGGCGCAGCAATTACTTCCCCAAGTTCTCGCCCGATGGCCGATGGATTGTCTTTTGCCAGGCCTCCAATTACATGCTCTTGCAGCCCGACAGCCAGCTTTACATCATCCCCGCCGCGGGAGGCGAGGCCCGGCGGTTGGGCTGCAACTTGGGCCGCATGAACTCCTGGCACACCTGGTCGCCCGATGGCCGCTGGCTGGTCCTCTCCTCGAAGGCCCATTCGATCTACACGCAACTCTACCTGGCGCGCATTGATGAGCGCGGCGAGGCCAGCCCGCCCGTTTGGCTCCAGCACCTGGTCGGCCCGGAGCGGGCGGCGAACATCCCGGAATTTGTCGCCCTGGCCCCAAACGCAATCGGCAAAATCCACGAGCAATTCCTCGACGATTATTCCTTTGCGCGCGCCGGGAACATGCTCTTTCACGACGGCGAGCCCGACCGTGCGATCGAGAGCTTCAAGAAGGCCTTGTCGCTCAATCCGAACAATGCCATGGCCCACCAGCGCCTCGGGTTCATTCTCTACCATGTCAAACACCAGCCCCAGGAGGGGCTCTCCCATACCCAGACCGCCGTCCGCCTCGACCCCCAAAACGGCTTCGCCCAATTCGACCTCGGTTTCGCCCTCTTCGCCAGCGAAGATCCAACGAACGCCGTCGTTCACCTGGCCGAGGCCGTGCGCCTGTTGCCCAACGGCGACGCCCAGAACTATAACGCCGTCGAGATGCACTTGGTCCTGGCCATGACCCAATACCAGCTCGCCCTCTGGGAACAATGCGCCGGGTCGCTCCGGACGGTCTTGCGCCTGGCGCCCCAGCACGCGCGCGCCAACTACCTCATGGCCATGGCGCAGGCCCGCCTGGGCGGAACCCGAACCGCCCTGCCCTTCTTCGACCAGGCCATCCACGCCGACGCGCAGTTGGGCCAGTCGCCCGACTTCTACGACGTGCTCAGCGCCAATTACATCCAGCAGGGCTCTTACGTCGAGGGCCTCAAGGCCTCCGAGAAGGGGCGCCAACTCGCAGCCCAGGCCGGCCTGACCCAGCAGGCCGCCGAACTCCAGCAACGCGTCGAGTATTGCAAGAGCCTCCTCGCCCCCAAACCCGCCGCGCAGCCGCGCTGAGGGAACCGGTCAGTGAAGGCGGAGACAGAACCCCCGGGCCGACCCCTCACCTCGTCCTCTCGGTCCACGGTCCGGGGCGTGGGAATCATCGCGCGTTGCGTAGCGACGCAGTGAAGGTAGCCGTGGACCTCGGTCCACGGTTCAGGGCGTGGTAATGGTCACGCGTTGCGTAGCGACGCCTGACACCGTTGCGCTTTTCAGGCGTTGCTACGCGACGCGATCGAGCTTGGGCCATGGGTCCGTGGACTGAAAGTCCACGGCTACCATCGGGCACCGCTACGCGGTGAGCCGAGGGGAGCGGGCGCGTTGCGGAGCAACGCAGTGAAGGTAGCCGTTGCCCCCCCGAAGGGGTTGAGGGCCGGGGCGAGGGGACTGCCGCAGTGACGCCCCCGCCTTCAGTGAGGCCTTTCGCGCCGAAGCATTCGGCATTGACACGCAGCGCCATCCCGGCCTTAATGGCGCCATCCAAGCTCCATGAGGCCGAAGCGGAAACTGTTGTGGATATTGGCTGGCCTGCTGTTGGCGGGCAGCGCAACGGCCATGTTCGCGCAGTTTGGCGCTCCCCCGCTGGGGGAAGTGATGGAGGACCCCGCCAATTACCCGTCAGTGGAGATACAACACCCGATTGCCGGGGCAGTCCTTCCGCTCAACTTCCCGGCGCCGGCGGTGACCTGGAAGACGAACGCGGCGGGCGGGGAGACTTGGGTGACGGGTTTCAAGGCGGGCGGGCGGGCCTGGTGGTTCGAGCGGACCGGGCCGTTGTGGCGGCCCAGCGCGGAGGTGTGGCGGCAGGTCAAGGCCTCCGCCCAGGGAGGGGCGATTGAGGTTGTGGTGGGCGCGTTTGACCCAGAGCGCCGCCGGCTCAAGGCGCGAGGCTCGGTCCGGTTCACCTTGGCGCGGGAGACAGTGGATTACCCGCTGTTCTACCGGGAGGTCAATTTGCCGTTTATCGAGGCGGTCAAGGACCCGACGCGGATTCGGTGGCGGTTTGGGGCTATTGACCGCGAGGAAATGCCGCCCATCGTCCTGGAAAAGCTGCCGGTGTGCGGCAACTGCCATTCGTTCGACCGGAAGGGGGAGTTTCTGGCGATGGACGTTGATTACGCCAACAACAAGGCCTCTTATGTCATCACCCGGACCGGCCCGGAAATGCGGCTCGCGACCAGCGACATCATCACCTGGGACGATTACCGGCGCGAGGACGGCCAGCAGACATTCGGCCTGCTCTCCCAAATCTCGCCCGATGGCCGTTACGTGCTCAGCACTGTCAAGGATCAGTCCGTTTTCGTTCCCAGGCCCGGACTGGCCTTTTCGCAACTCTTTTTCCCCCTCAAAGGGATCATCGCGATCTATGACCGGCAGACCAAGCAGTTTTCGTCCCTGCCGGGGGCCGACGACCCGGCGTTCGTGCAGAGCAATCCGTCGTGGAGTCCGGATGGCCAATGGGTCGTGTTCGCCCGCAACCGCGCCGGGCAATTGGAAAGGCCGCGCAACAAAGGCACCCTTCTCCTGACCCCCGAGGAGTGCGAGGAATTCCTCAAACGCGGCAAGGAGTTCAAGTACGACCTGTACCGGGTGGCGTTCAATGGGGGCAAAGGGGGCCGGGCCGAGCCGGTGCGGGGCGCCTCGGCCAACGGGCGCAGCAATTTCTTCCCCAAGTTCTCGCCCGATGGCCGGTGGATTGTCTTTTGCCAGGCCTCCAATTACATGCTCTTGCAGCCCGACAGCCAGCTTTACATCATCCCAGCGGGTGGAGGCGAGGCCCGGCGGTTGGGCTGCAACCTGGCCCGCATGAACTCCTGGCACACCTGGTCGCCCGATGGCCGCTGGCTGGTCTTCTCCTCGAAGGCCCATTCGGATTACACGCAGCTCTACCTGGCGCGCATCGATGAGCGCGGCCAAGCCAGCCCGCCCGTCTGGCTCCAACACATGGTCGCCCCGGAGCGGGCGGCGAACATCCCCGAATTTGTCGCCCTGGCCCCAAACGCAATCGGCAAGATCCACGAGCAATTCCTCGACGATTATTCCTTTGTGCGCGCGGGCAACGAATTCTTCCAGGACAACGAGCCCGACCGGGCGATCGAGAGCTTCAAGCGCGCGCTCTCGCTCAACCCGAACAACCTCATTGCCCACCTGCGCCTCGGGTTCCTCCTCTACCATGTCAAACACCTGCCCCAGGAAGGGGTGTCCCATACCCAGGCCGCCCTGCGCCTGGAACCTCAAAACCCCTTCGCCCACTTTGACCTCGGCTTCGCCCTTTTCGCTGACGGCGATCTCACCAACGCCCTCGGTCACCTGGCCCAGGCCGTGCGTCTGCTGCCCAACGGCTACGACCGGACCTATGACGCCGTCGAGATGAATTTCGTCCTGGCCATGACTGAATTCCGGCTTGCGCTCTACGAGCAATGCGCGGCTTCCCTGCGGACCGTCCTGGGCCTGGCGCCCCAGCACGCCCAAGCCAGCTACCTCATGGCCATGGCCCGCGCCCGCCTGGGCGAGACCCAAACCGCCTTGCCCTTCTTCGACCAGGCCATCCACGCCGACGCCCATTTGGCCCAGTTGCCCGACTTCTATGACGTGCTGAGCACCAATTACATCCGGCAGGGCTCTTACGTCGAGGGTCTCAAGGCCGCCGAGAAGGGCCGCCAACTCGCAGCCCAGGCCGGCCTGACCCAGGAGGCGGCCGAACTCCAGCAACGCGTCGAGTATTGCAAGAGCCTCCTCGCCCCCAAACCCGCCGCGCAGCCGCGCTGAGGCGCGCATCTCATCTTTGTCGAGCCCGGCCGAACCGAGCGATGGGAGCGCGCGTCCGAACTCGCGAAGCGTTTTGGACTGCGCCAGTCCTCTGCCGCTTTTGGGAGCGTGGGGACGCCAAAGCGCCAGAGGACTGGCGCAGTCCAAAACCTTCGGACTTGGCGCCGGTTCCTGGAGTGTGCCGGCAATGCGATGGAGCCGGGGAAAACCGGGACCAACCGGGTCAGGACGGGGACAAGTCCTGGCCCTCAGGCCTGGGCATCGAGCAGTTTATCAACCGCGGAGGTCGAGCTGGTGGCGGAAGTCGAAGTGTCCTCCGCAGGCTGGGTGCCGGTGGTGGCGTGATGTCCGCCGTGATGGTGATGAGCGCGGTGCGCCCCGCCGGCGCTCTGCACGTCCTGCTTGAAGCTCGCAAAGGCCTGTTGCGCGCCCGAGAGGTTGCCGGACTGAAGCGCGCTTTGCAGGGCCTGGAGGTCTTTGGCTACCGGGCTGGTCTGGCTGGAGGCGCTGGAGTTGCTGACCGCCTGGGAGCTTTTGGGCTGATCCTGCTGGAAAGCGGCAAGGGCTTGTTGCGCGCCCGAGAGGTTGCCGGACTGGAGCGCGCTCTGCAGCGCCTGGAAGTCCTGGATGCGTTGGCTCCACGGGTTTTGGACGGCGTTCGAGTAGGGGTTTACGGTTGAAGATACGTTGCTCACGTTCATAGTTCCAAACTCAGCTTTCTGTTTTTGTTTCTTGGTCCGCTGTAGTTGTTATCGGCTGGCGGCTCAAGGCCTTTAGAGGATTCTCAACCGCACTTTTGCTTCCCCTGGCGGGGCGGGCTCAGTTACTATATGGACCTGGTTCAAAGGTGACCGGGCAGGGGTGTCGAGGGCCGAGGGTCGAGGGTCGAGTGTCGAGGGGCAGAGATCCCCCCATCGACCCTTGCCCCTCGCCCCTTGACGCTCCGGTGGCCGGCTAACTATGAATTGACCTTTACGTATGAGCCGAAGACTCCTGGCCGTGCTCGCGGCCGCGCTGCCGATGGCCGCCGCCGCCTTGGGCGCCGAGATTTACCAGGCCACCTCCGCCTATCACCATATCCGGGTCGTCGAGGATGGCACCTATCGCTTGTTGTGCTTCGACGATGCGACCGAGAGCCGCATCTCGCTGCAGGACCCCTGGCGCGGCCATTTCGAGTACACGGAGTTCTTCCATGTCCCCTGGCTGTGGAACACCAACCTGGGCCGCGTCCTCATGATCGGCCTGGGCGGCGGCAGCGCCCAGCGCTCCTTCGAGCATTACTATACCAATGTCACCATTGACACCGTTGAGATTGACCCGATGGTCCTGCGCATCGCCCGCAGCTATTTCGGATTCGACGAATCGGAGCGGCAGAGGGTCTTTGTCGAAGACGGCCGCCAGTTCCTTCGGCGCAACAGCGGGCGCTACGACCTGATCATCCTGGACGCTTATGTGCAGGGCCGCTACGGCTCCTCCATCCCGCAGCACCTGGCAACCAAGGAGTTCTTCGAGTTGGTCCGCGACCGCCTCACCACCAACGGCATCTTCTGCGACAACGTCATCGGCACCCTCACCGGCTGGCACGCCGGCATTGTGGGCGCAACCTATCGCACACTCAAGGCGGTCTTTCCCCAGGTCTATCTCTTTCCTGCCAAGTCGAGCCTGAACGTCGTGCTCATGGCCACAAAGGCGACCACCCTCCCAGACCTCAACGGCCTGCGCCGGCGCGCCTTCATGCTCACCGAGGCCCGGCGCATCACCCTGCCCGGCTTCCGCGACCGCCTCGAACAGATCCGCACCGCGCCCCCGACCAGCGCCGCCACCAGCCCCATCCTCACTGACGATTACGCCCCCGTCGAGGGTCTCTCCGGACAATGAACTCCACCGGCCGCGCCTGCCTGCACCCGACCTTGGATGACTTTTCTATCTTTGTCGCAGCCTTTGTCGCGGCCTTCCTCGAGCTCAGCCGGATTTCGACAAAGGTCTCGACAAAGGCTGCGACAAAGGTTGTGAAAGTCACTCAGAGCCCGGTGCAGTACGGCCGCGCCTGTCCCTTTGGTCCCTTTTTTCCCTTCGCAGCGCGCCCCCCTGAATTTGGCTGGCCGACCGGCATCCCGCCTGCTATAGTTCTGTGCGGTAACAACCTACGATGAGCCGGTTCGTCAATCTGGAGCTCGATGGCGAGCCCGAGGGCCAGGGCCAGACCTCCACGCCCCTGGTCAAGGACGAGCCCTACTACTGCGCTGAGGCCCGGACTGCTTTCGAAAACGGCCAGTTCGAGTCCGCCCTCCGGCTCTACTCGAAGGTCCTGGAGTTCAATCCCCGGAACGCCGCCGCCTGGGCGGGCCAGGTGCGCATGCTCACCGAGCTGGGAGAGTATCGCGAGGCGCAGCTCTGGGCGGACAAGGCGCTGGAGCGCTTTGCCCACGAGCCGGAACTGCTGGCCGCCAAGGCCGTCGCCCTGGGGCGGAGCGGAGACCTGCAGGGCGCGCTGGCCTTTTCGGATGCGGCGATCGAGGAGCGCGGCGACACGCCCTACGTGTGGCTGGCGCGGGCAGATGTCCTGCTGGCCCGCAAAGAGCCGCGCGCCAATTCCTGCATCGAAAAGGCCCTGCTCCTGGCGCCGGGCGATTGGTTCGTGGCCTGGCTGGCGGCGCGGATTCGCTTTTTCTACCGGCAGTTTGCCCTGGCGCTCAAGCTGCTGCAGCAGGCCCTGGAGGCCAATGCGGGCCATTTCCGGCTCTGGCTGGAGCTGGGCCTTTGCCAGCAGGCCCTGGGCCTGGTGGGCGCCGCGCGCAACTCCCTGACCCAGGCCCAGCAACTCAATCCACACTCCCAGGAGGCGCGCCAGGCCCTGGCCGGACTCTCCTCCACCGGGCTTGGCCCACGCCTGCGCGGCTTTTGGCGCCGCCTCTTCCGGCCATGAGCACCGATACCCTGGACCGACTCCTGTCCGCCGCCGCTGAATTCGACGCCTCGGACCTCCACCTGGTTGCCGGCGTCCCTCCCGCCTTCCGCGTCAACGGCGAGATCATTATCGCCGACGAAGACGCGCTGAGCGAGAAAGACGTGGGCCAGATGGCCGAGGGCCTGCTCAACCCGCAGCAGCGGCTCAAGTTCGACCAGGAATGGGAGCTGTGCATCTCCTTGCGCCACCGCGCGGCCGGGCGATTGCGCGCCACCTTCTACCGCCGCAACGGCCATCCGGAAATCAGCTTCCGCTTCTGCGGCGAGCGCATCGCCTCCCGCCAGGAGCTGGGCCTGCCGGAGAAAATCGATGACCTGGCGCGCAAACCCAACGGGCTGGTCCTGGTGACCGGCCCCACCGGCGCCGGCAAGACCACCACCCTCAATTACATGGTCGACCTCATCAACAGCGAGCGCCGCTGCAAGATCGTCACCATCGAGGACCCCATCGAGTTCGTCCACGAAAACAAGCGCGCCATCGTCGTCCAGCAGGAACTCCTGACCGACGTCCGCTCCTTCAACCGCGCCCTGGTCCACGTCCTGCGCCAGGACCCCGACGTCATCGTCGTGGGCGAAATCCGCGACTACGAAGCGATCTCGACCGCCCTCACCGCGGCGGAGACCGGCCACCTCGTCCTGGCCACCATGCACTCGCCCAGCGTCTCCCATGCGCTCGAACGCATTGTCGGCGTCTTCGAGGGCAGCGCCCAGCGACAGATCATCCTGCAACTGGCCAACTCCTTGC
Source organism: uncultured bacterium (assembly GCA_963749495.1). Classification (GTDB taxonomy): domain Bacteria; phylum Verrucomicrobiota; class Verrucomicrobiia; order Limisphaerales; family UBA8199; genus CAVQND01. The sequence continues at coordinate 554,515 of CAVVMW010000023.1, read as the reverse complement.
AGGGCATCATCGCCCAGGAGTTGCTCCCGGCCGCCGATCGCACCCGCCGCGTCCTGGCCTACGAACTCATCTTCGCCAACGGCGCCGTTCGCAACCTCATCCGTGAAAACCAGGTCCACCAGTTGGAAAACACCATCCAGACCGGCCGCAAAGAAGGCATGGTCCTCATGGACAACTGCCTCTACGACCTCTATTGCCAGTGCCTCATCACCTACGATACCGCCCTGAGCCGCGCCCGCCACCCCGACCGAATCACCCGGCAGAAGGCGTGAGGGGCGAGGGACGGGGGACGAGGGACGAGGGACGAGGGCGACAAGCGCGAGCCCCGCGCCTCTGCCCTCGACCCTCGACCCTCGGCACTCGCCCCTGGCCCCTCGACCCTCGACCCTCGGCACTCTGCGCTCGACACTGGCCCCTGCCCTTCGGATACTCCCGGCTTGCCGCTTAGGCGGTCAGCTATGCACGATTTCCATTACGCCGGTCCGCGGCTCTGCTGCGAGGGTGTGGCGCTGGAGGGCCTGGCCCGCCGGTTTGGCACACCCCTTTATGTCTATTCCCAACGCACGCTGGAAGAGCATTTCCGCAAGCTCGACCGGGCCATGGCCGGGGTGGACCACCTGATTCTGTTACTCGGTCAAGTCCAACTCGAACCTGGCGGTGCTGCGCACCCTGGCCACGCTGGGCAGCGGCTTCGACATCGTGAGCGCGGGCGAGCTGCGGCGCGTCCTGCAGGCCGGAGGCGACCCGGGCCGGTGCATCTTTGCCGGCGTCGGCAAGACCGAGCCCGAAATCGAATTCGCCCTGGCCCAGGGCGTGCATTGCTTCAACGCCGAGAGCGAGCCGGAGCTGGAGCGCATCGAGCGCGTTGCCGCCCGCCTCAACCGCGTGGCCCCGGTTGCCGTGCGCGTCAACCCTGACGTTGCCGCCCATACCCACAGGAAGATCACCACCGGCACTTACCAGAACAAGTTCGGCATCGCTTTGGAGCAGGTCGAGGCGGTTTATGCCCGCGCGGCCCGGCTGGAGCACCTGCGCCTGCGCGGGTTGCAGATGCACATCGGCTCGCAGATCACCCGGGCCGCCCCCTTTCAACAGGCGGTCCGGAAGGTCCTCCCGCTGGCGCGCCGGCTCAAGGAGCGGCACGGACTGGAGTTCCTGAGCATCGGCGGCGGCCTGGGGATTGTCTATGAGCCGGCGCTGGCCAGCGGCTCCGCCGCCTGGTGGCGCTCGGCGCGCGCCCGCGGCGTCCTCACCCCGGATACCTACGCAGCGCGGCTGCTGCCGCTGCTCAAACCGCTGGGCCTGCGCGTCCTGATGGAACCCGGCCGCTTTATCTCGGGCAACGCCGGCGCCCTCCTCACGCGGGTTGAATATGTCAAACGCACCGGCAGGAAGCGCTTCCTGATTGTTGACGCCGCGATGAACGACCTCATCCGCCCTGCCTTTTACGAGGCCTACCACGAGATCCTGCCGCTCACGCGCAAGGGCGCCCGGCCCATCACGGCCGACGTGGTCGGCCCCATCTGCGAGTCGGGCGATTTCTTTTGCCACGACCGCCCTCTGCCCCGGGTCCGCCAGGGCGAGTACCTGGCCCTGATGAGCGCCGGGGCCTACGGATTCGTCATGGCCTCCAATTACAACAGCCGCCCCCTGGCCGCCGAGGTCATGGTTCGGGGCCGGCAAGCCGCCCTGGTCCGGACCCGCCAGCCCCTTGAGCAGCTCTGGGCTGGCGAGACCCTCGCCCCGTGGCAGAGCGCGGCGCCCCAGAGCGCCTGAACGTGATACTGGGATCGGCAGTTCGACGACGGAATGACGAATGACGAATGACGAATGACGAATGACGAATGACGAATGACGAATGGCAAGACCGGCGGAGCCATGTGCAATTTCGTCATTCGTCATTCGTCATTCGTCATTCGTGAAACTCCTGTCCGTTCGATTGAAAAGGGGGTGTAGGCGGACGGGACCCGCGCCTCATCCCTCCTTCAGAGTGAGCTGCGCGGTCTCGGGTTTCGGGCGGATGAAGAACTGTTCGTCCTGGCAGAACTGGATGCCGGCGGCCAGGCAATGCTCGGGGGTCAGCTTTTCGCGGTCGGACAACAGGGCCTGCTTGTTGACCTGGCATTCCGGGGTGCGGATATAGGCCCGGCCCCAGGCCACCCGCGCCAGGCGGGCGACGACGTCCTTCCATTTGATCTTCTTGTTGGCCGTTTCGACGCGCGGCGGGGTCATCTCGAAACCGAACTCGGCGAGGTGGGTCTCGCGGCTCTTCTTCTGCGGAAAGAGGGCGGCGCGGTTGGCAGCGCAGTAATCCTGGATGGAGGCCTCCAGCGCGGCGATCTTCTGGGTCAGACCCGTGGCGGCCGGCTGATACTCGTTTTCCAGGGCGGCCACGGCGGCATCTCTCTGGGCGATCCACCGGGTGAGCTGGATTCGGGTCCGGGTACACTCGCCCGCCGCGGTGTCGAGCGCCTCCATGGAACTGATGGCAAGCGTTTTCATGGCAGTTGGTGTTCGTCTGTTTACCGGCCCCAAAGGTAAGACAAATGGTTAGACAGAGTCAAGAGAAAAATCTAACTTTTTCTAACCTAACGGCGGGGGGACTGTGTCTTCGCCATCACTGGGCCGGTTACCTTGCAGGCAAGAATGTTGTTGCCAGAACCGCGAAAAAGGAGCACAAAAGCTCCAGGGTTGGAGGCCGAGGGTCCAAGCTGCTGACTCGCTTGCGCTCGCCGACGCGACAAACCCTTTCCCGGAATGAACAGCAACATAGACGGCCAACTCCACCATGAAGCGGTGCAACAGGCTCTCCTATTGGGCCGCGGGGCGGATCCCGGCGCCCTGCCGCAACTCACGCGCCTGCTGAAGATGCCATCGGCGGAAGTGCGCCGCCTCGCCGCCTCCGCCATCGGCAAACTCGCATCCTTCGGCGCTGATCGGAACGCAGCCGTGCAGGCTCTCGCGCCGGTCGCCCTGCGCGACCCGCATCCCCAAGCCCAACAGTATGCCCTGAAAGCCCTCAAGGCGTACGGCGTCGCCGCCCGTGAGCACCTGCACGACCTCGACGACCTGGCCCTCAACGAGCGCGTGAAGGACTACGTGCGCCGCGCTGCGCACTCGGCCGCCGAGGCGGTCCGCGAAGCCCTGCGTCTGGAGCAAGAAGGGGCCCGGCACAAATGCGCCCGATGCGGCCGCGAAACCACCGCCGAGGAACACACCCGCAGTCAACAGGCCTTCCAACGCACGTTTTGCGACTCCTGCTTCGACGAGGTCTTCCTCGATCGGCGCAACTTTGACACGAAGGTCGAACTGAACAAGACAATCATTGCCAAGGCTGGCGTGCTCGTCCAATCCGATGGCGAGCGTCTCATCGCCGACTGGCTCACCGCCCACAGCATCGCCTTCCGCTACGACGAACGCTTCCGCATCCTCAGCGGCCATGCCGTTCGGCCCGACTTCTACTTGCCTGAATTGGACGTTTACATCGAGTACTGGGGCATGAATACGGCTGACTACAGAATTGGCATGTTGAAGAAGCAGCAGCTTTATCAGCAGGAGGGCAAACGTCTGATCTCCCTTCACCCGTCTGACAAACCCCGCCTCGACTCCATCCTGCGCGCCAAACTCGGCATTTTCGGCCACCACGTTCCCGCCCCCGGCGCCCCTGGCGTCGGCGAGCGATAGCGAGTCAGCCCCCGAACATGCTAGAGCAGTCAGAACGCTGCGCGGTTAGTTCTGATCGAGCGCGGATTGCTCGGGCGCCGAGGGCGGCGGTTTGGAGGACTCCTGGACGAGGGCTTTCAGGCTCAGGGCGCGGGCCCACTCCCTGCAAAGGCGGGCCGCCTTCCGGCAGCGGGCCGCGCTCCAGCGGGCCGCCACCGCTTCGAGCTCGGGGTCCAGGATCAAAATGGCTGTTTTCATGCGGAACCGTTTCTTCTCGCTAGTGATCATATGTCCAGTGGTAGGACAAAGCCTGTCCAACCATGGGCATGGAGGGGGAAAAGTTATTCACAGGGGGGCCGGCGCGCCTGGGGGGGGTCTGGGGGTCCTTTTTCCTCCGCACAGTCCGCGCAGTCCGCGCTGTCCCTGGACGAGGCGGGCCGGGGCGCGGCAGAGTGGGCGCGTGAAGACATTTTTAGCCGGCTGAAACGGAATGAGTTGCCCCCGGAAATTACGCGGGAATGACCTGGAAAGTCCGATGACCCGGCTCAAGCGGCTGCCCCCGGAGGATTGGGCGGCGATCTGGGAATGGAGGGACCAGCCCGGGATGACCAACGCGGCGATTCGGGAACGCATCTTGAAGACACACGGCATCTCACTTGGGTGCCATTCGCATCTCGAGAGGTTCTGGGGCTGGCAGTATCGCCAGATGCAATGGGAGCGGCTCAACGAGATGGCGGCGCAGGATGAGCAGATGCTGCGCGAGCAGTGTCCGGACGTGGACCGGGACCGGCTGCGGGACGCCGCCATCAAGCGCCTCTATGCGGTGGCGGACATGCGCGGGGACCCCAAGCTGGGGCTCCAGGTGGTGGCCACGGATTTGCACGACTCGGTGGCCCGGCGGGATTGGGAGAAGTTCCGGCTGCAGCAGCAGAAGAAGATCAAGGCCGGCCTCGATGAACTGGCCCAAGTGCTCCAGCAGCACCCGGACCTGCTCGAAGAATACCGCGCGTGGCGGGCGCGATTCGCCGAAAGGCTAAAGGCTGAAGGCTAAAGGCTAAAATGAAGTCCACAGTCCAGAGTCCATCCACCCTCCGTAGCAGAGCTACTGCGGAGGACGGGCAGTCCAGAGTCCACAGTCCACAGTCCACAGTCTCCCAGTCCGACGCCCTCTGCCACCAATCCATCAATCCATCAATCCACCAATCCAGTCCACAGTCCACAGTCCAGAGTCCGCGTCCGACGGCGCTGGAGGGGTTGGATGCCCGGCTATCGAAGAGGGCCAGGGTGGGCAACGCGCCGCGGTGCGGGACGTTCAAGGAGTTCCTGACGGACCATGCGCGGGTCCTGCAGCGGGACGGCACCGGCGGGCGGTTTTCGATGGCGGGGCGCGCGCCGCTGCAGGTCGTGGTCGATTGGCTGGACAAGATCGTCCGCAACACGCTGGACGGCGAGCGGGTCGAGATCGACGGGGTCGAGTTCGGGCCGCGCCAACTCAAGGGGGCGAGCATAGCGGTCGGGGGCGGGGCGCAGTTCGGCAAGACGATCCTCGAGTTGAACCTGATGGCATACGCAACGGCTATCCGGTTCCTGAGCGTGGGCAACTATCTCCCGGACCGGCCAAAGGTGGAAGAAATCGCGGGGCAAAAATTCCGGCCCAACGTCCTGGACCTCTATCCCTGGATGGCCCAGATGATCCAGATCGGCAAGACCCAAAACGCCAGCGGCAAGACCATCGACCGCAAGGAGAGCTACACGGTGACCAACGGCAAACGCAAGGCCTTCGGCAATTTCTGCGGGATGCACAAGCCGCCGACCTCGATCACCATCAACCTGGCGCTGCTGGACGAGGTCGACGACATCCCGGACCGGAACATTGGCTACGTGGATGCGCGCATGACCAACTCGCCGGTGCACCTGACGTGTTTCATCGGGACCCAGCGCGTGGCCGGCGCCGGGCAGAACGCGCGGCTCAAGGCCTCGAGCTTCCACGTGAAGCTTGTGCCCTGCCCCAACTGCGGGCGTGAGTGGTGCCTCGAGGAAAAGTTCCCGCGTTGTGTAAGAGTCCACAGTCCACAGTCCACCCGCCTGCCGGACGGGCAGGCAGTCCACAGTCCGCAAGCGCCTGGCGCCGCCTCGCGCTTGTCGTCTGCCCCTGGACCCTCCTGCCTGCCGGCAGGCATGGCGACCCTCGACCCTCTCCTCTCCCCCGAGGCCGGCCACGACCGGCTGGCCCGGTACTACGTCGCCTGCCCGGAGTGCGGGGCGGAGCTGGACCGCGAGAGCGGCCGGTATGTCGCGAAGCACCCGGAGCGGATGGCGCAGGCGCGGCTTGGCGTGCGCGTCTCCCAGCTCAACATCAGCGCCATCCCGGTGCAGGAAATTGTCGGCGCCTGGTACGCCGCCTTCGAAGACCCGAGCGGCAACGCAATGCAGGCCTTCTACTGCGACCGCATCGCGATCCCGAACGCCGGCGCCGCCCAGCCGATTACCCAGGCCGTCCTCGATGACTGCCGCTTTCTCGGGATGGCTGAATCTCGGGAAGCGGCTGAGTCCTATGCCATGTCGCTGGCAAGTCCACAGTCCACGGTCCACCCGCCGCGCCGGAGCGCGAGCGAGGCGGGCAGTCCACAGTCTCCGCGGGGGACGCGCTCTCCCACCGGGCCTGCCGGACTGTGGACTGCCTGCCCGTCCGGCAGGCGGGTGGACTCTGGACTGTGGACTAGTACCCGCGTCGCGGGGATGGACATGGGGCCGCGCTGCTGGTTCTGGTGCGATGAGGTGCGCGGCCCGCTCGTCAGCGCCTGTGTGTGGGCCGAACTCATCGCCAGCGGCACCGCCCCGGCCAGGGTGCCCGTCTTGATGAGCACTCTGGGCGTCGAGTGCCTGTTCCTGGATGCGGGCGGGGAGCCGGACCTGACCAAACGGCTGGTCCTGTCGCTCAACGGCCTGGAGGACTATCCGCCGCCGGCGGCGCCGCGCAACGAGTTGCTCAAGATGCGGCTCTATGGGTTGGGCGCCCTGCCTGCCGGCAGGCAGGCCCGCCTGCCAGGCGGCGGGCAGGCGGGCCTGTCCTGGGACGGGGAGCGGGCGAGATGGAAGGGGATCCGGGCAGCGGCAGTGCTGTTCGTGGCCGGGGAGGCGCGGGGCATCGAGCAGACGATCGGGTTCACACAAGAGGGCCGGATCTATCCGCTGATCAAGTGCAACCGCTCGGAATCGATTCAGACGGCCGTTAATGACTTCTTAACGCCCGCCGAAGGCGTGATAGAGTTAGTCCACAGTCCACGGTCCACCCGCCTGCCGGACGGGCAGGCAGTCCACAGTCCTGAGTCCGGAAGCCAGAAAGCCGTCCGGAGCTTGAGACGAGCGCGGTTGCCGCAGACGCATATCGGTCCCGGCGTCAGCCAGGCCATCCTGGACGGGCATTTGCTGAACCTGCGCAAGGAACGCGACGTCCGCACCGGCGCCGAGGACTGGATCGAGGGCGTGGAGAACCACCTCGGCCTGGCCAAGACCTACGCGCGCCTGGCGCAGACCATCCTGGACCTGGAATCGGCGCCGACGGCGAGCGCCCTCCGCAGCGTCGAGGGGATGCGGACTGGCGGCAACGGGCCGGGAATGAGGCCGCCGTTTCGGGCTATGCGGCTGAGACGGTGAAACGGGGAACGTGCAGGTGAAACCGGCCATGTCCGGCCGGTCAGACCGGTCCGCCGCTACACTACACGGCCTGGGGCGTCCAAGAATTGATGTTGGCCCGCATGTCCAAGAGGCGCTTGCGCCCGTCTCAAATGTGCATGGACTTGACTTTGACGTTTGTGGTAGGATGCCGAGGTTTGAAGATGCACATGCAGCACTCAGAAGCCAAACAACCTCAAGACACTGTTTCGCTCTCGGCGATAACCATCCTGGTTGTCGACGATAACGACGTGTCGCGGATTACCACCAAGTGGTTTCTCGCCAGCTTCGGTTATATAGTCCAATCGGCGCGCAATGCCGAGGAGGGCCTCGCGGTCTTCAGCCCGGCCGTGCACGGCCTGGTGATCACGGATAATTTCATGCCCGGAATGAGCGGCTTGGAAATGGCTCAGGCAATCAAGGCGCGGTCCCCCTCGACTCCCATCCTCATGTACTCGGGCAACCCTCCCGAGATCTGCGAATGCGTCGATTGCGTTATCCACAGGCCGGCCCACCTGCTCGATGTAAAGGAGAGCGCCGATCGGCTCCTCCAGGCCATGCGGCCAACCCCGGCATAGAGCCTGAGCCGAACGCTCGGCTCCCCTGCCTTTGTCGCAGCCTTTGTCGGAACCTTTGTCGAAATCCGGCTGAGCTCGACAAAGGTTTCGACAAAGGCTGCGACAAAGGTTGTGCCAATGCTACGTAGTTCGATTTAGGGCAGGCGAGCCTCGCCCCGCACCTCCCTCCATGTCCCAATCCCGCCTGGGTTTCGGTCAATTTATGTATGGACCTGGCCCCTGCTTTTTAGTTAAGTGGTGCTGTTGATCGGCACAAGTGCCGTGGCCAGGCGACCACCGGTGAGTTTTGTGCCGGCAATCGCTGGTCCGGCCTGAGCCTGCCAGGATCTGGCGGTCTCGAGTTGGGATTGGCTTCGGGCTGGCCAGGGCGGGGATGTGAAGGCGAGGCACGGATTTTGCTCTGTTGTTGTTGCCTGGAGTGTGCCGGAGGGACACGATGCGGCGTCCGAGTTTATCTATCAGGCAATGGCCACGGAAGACTATCTGAGACTGCGCACGGTCCGCCTGCGACCTCTTGAGGAATGGAGCAGCGTGGGCTGCGGGCTGGGGTTTGTGCTGGGCCGGGCGGGCCGGGGCCGACACGTCCTGGGGATGGCCAGCCAGCCTGTAGGGGCAGGAGACGTTCTGGTGCTGAACCGGGGGTCACCCGGCAAGCTCATAGCGGAGGAGGGAGCGGGGTTTGAGTTCGGCGGCTTTGGCCTGTGCCCGGAACACTTGTTCCCACTATGTGTCGGTCCGGAGATCGCTTTGTTGCAGAGGTTTACGGATGGATTCAAGGGGGCGAAGGTGTATCCGGCAGCCAGCGAGACGGCGCAGGAATGCCAGAGGCTGGCAGCAGGCGTCCCGCCGCAGTTCGATTTGGCGCACCGCAGCCAGGTGCTCAGAGTTGCGGCCGCCATCCTGTCCGCGGAATTCAAGCGGGCGCAGCGCCCGCCCGCCGGGTATGTCCGGATCGAGGAGCACATGCTCCAGGTCTTCGAGCGGCTCTCGACCAACGAGCTGCTCTATTGCTCGGTGGCCGAACTGGCGGCCAAGTTCGGTTGCAGCCGGCGTCATCTCAACCGCCTCTTTCACCAGCACTTCGGCATTTCGGTGGCGGCGTTGAAGATGGAGATGCGGCTCCTCAAGGCGGTGTCATTGCTGCGGAATCCCGATGCCAAGGTCATCCGCGTGGCCGAGGAGTGCGGCTTCAACCACCTGGGTCTTTTCAACATCTGCTTCAAGCGGCGGTTCGGGACCAGCCCGGGCCAGTGGCGCAGGCGCGCCCTGGGGAGCGGCAACGCGGCCCAGGAGCAAATCAAAGAGCGGCTGGGCTGTCCATTGCGTGTGGGCGGGCTCTGTCCTCAGGCCGGCGGTCCCGGCACGCGCGGTCAGTCCCGAGCCGGGAGCCGGCCCGCGCCGCCCGAGCAGGCGGCGCCCGACAGCCCGGCCGTCATCGGGTACCCCCATCCAGCCGAGCCGCGGCAACCCCCCGTGGCCGTCCCCTGACAACCCTTATGCTAAATCACGCCATTCCACACATGCCGGTTTTGGTCGGGCCGCAACTGATTCGGTGGTTGAAGCCGCTGTGGCGGGGCTGGCGGTGCTGGCCTGCGAAGCGGCGCGTGCTCAGGAGGCCCTGCAGGTCTTGAAGGCGAACCTGACCGCAGAGGAGGCTCGGCGGGCGCGCCAGGAACTCGCGGCCTATACGGTCAAGATCGATGACCTCCGGCTGTTGGCCTCCACCAGCCTGGAGTTGGACTGGAACGACGACATCAACGGGACCAGGTACAATCCGCTCTCGGATTTCATCCTGCGGGCATCCGGGCAGATCCTCGCCAGCTATCCCGTCAGTCAGAGCAGCTTCCTCAACGTGAATTTCGCGGCCGGGTATGACGACTACCTTCGGCACAGCCAGTACTCGTATTGGCTCATCGGGTCGGGGTCGGAAGTCGCCCTGGACATCGATGCGGGGCAATTGACGTTCGACCTGCACGACCGGATGGCGTACACGCAGGACTCCGCTCTGGAGGGTGCCGTCGCCGGAACCGGCTTCTACGGCTACTTCCAGAACGATGCGGGCATCTCCGGGAACTGGGACTTGAACCAGGTGAACCTGGCCCTGGGCTACGACCATGTGAACCTCGTCGCCTCCTCGCCGGCCTTCGATTACCTGACGCACGCCTCGGAAGATTTCTTTGCGCGGGCGGGCTTGCGGATGCACCCGCGGCTGGTCGTGGGCAGTGAAGCGACGGTGGCGCTGACCGGTTACGAGCGGCAGGTGCTCAACGACAACACCGCTTACAGCGCGGGTCTTTTTGGCGATTGGCGGCCCAGTTCGGCGATTCGGATTGTGCCCCGGGCGGGCTACACGGCGTATCTCTTCGACCAGACCAGCCGGACGGTGCCCCCGATCAAGGCCGTGGACGAGGATGCCTGGTATGTGGACCTGACCGCGAGCCATCAACTGACCGATGCGTTGGGATTGAGCCTGAGCGCCGGGCGCCAACTGCGCCTGGGCGTGGAATCCGATTCCGTCGATGCCTGGTATGTCCGGCCGGGTCTCAATTGGGCGCTGGCCAGGGATTGGGCCCTGGCGGGAGCGGGTTTCTATGAGCACGGGCACCAGGTCTTGTCAGTCCTGGCGGGGCCCCTCCGGGGGGCCTGGCCGAGAATTACGACTTCTACGGCACCAACTGCAGTCTCACCTGGGCGGCCACTCGGAACTTGAGCGTGAGCCTCAATTACCGGCTGACGTTTCGCGACTCGGACATCCTCTTTCGTGAATACACGCAGAACCAGATCGGGCTGCTCTTGACCTATACGTTCAAATGAAGACGCAAATGGGAACCTCTGCACCGCGTGGCGGCTGGCGCAACCCGCTCTGGCTGGCCGTTTGGCTGGCCATGGCGGTCTGTTGCCGGGGCGCGCAGCCGCCAGTCCAACCGACCAACGCCACGTCCGCGGCCACGCCGCCGCCCGCCGCCGCCGCCTGGCTCCCCGAGGCCACTGAGGGGCCGAAGCTCCTGAAGGCCTCGCTCATCAACACCATGGACGCGCTGGATGAGAAGCACAAGCTGGCCATCGGCGACCGCTTGAGCTTCCGTATTGTCGAGGATGAGGAGGAATCCAAGCCGCTCATCGTGACCGACTCCGGGGAACTGGAGTTGCCTTATATCGGGCGGTTCCCGGCGGTGGATCGGACCTGCAAAGGGCTGGGCCTGGCCATCAAGGCGGAGCTGGAGAAGGAATACTACTACCAAGCCACCGTGATTGTGGCCCTGGATGTCATGACCCGGAGCCGGGGCAAGGTCTATCTGGCCGGGGCGGTGCGTTTGCCCGGGCCGCAGGACATCCCCAGTGATGAGGTCCTGACCGCCGGCAAGGCGATACTGCGCGCGGGCGGCTTCACCGAGTATGCCAACGACCGGAAGTTCACGGTCGTTCGCAAACCCAGCCAGCCCGGCGGCAACGAGCGCACCTTCGACCTCAACGGGGCCGACATTTTGAAACATGGCAGGACGGACCGCGACCTGCCGCTGGAGCCCGGCGACCTGATCATCGTCCTCAGAAGAAAATCCACGTTTGGTAGGGGCATTCCGCAATGGAGAACGCGCCATGAAAAGTCATCTGCCTGCGCCCACGACCCCGCAGCCGGCCCCGGCTGAGCCGGACTACGAGCCGTGGATGAGCATCGAGGAGCAACCCGCGGCCCTCTCTTCGATCCCTGTCGAGCGATTCCTCCTGTTCCTGCTCAGGTACTACTGGGTGCCGCTGCTCACGCTGTCGCTGGCCCTGCTGGCGGCGGGAAGCTACGTCTGGGTGCAACCGCCCGTCTATGTCTCCAAGGGGCGCATGTGGGAGACCGAAAAGCTGCTCATGGGCGAGGTGGGATTCACCAAGGAGCTCCGAGAGCTGGTTCGGCACCGAGGCCGAGTTGCTCCGCAGCACACACATCTCCACCCAGGCCGGAGAGGCCCTCAGGTCCGCCGCCACCAATGGCCTGGCCGCCAGGTTCGACCCGTCCCAGGTCAGGATCGAGGTGACCCAAACCCCCAAATCGACCGTCTTCGACCTGGTCGCGCTGGGCCCCTCGCCCGGATACACCCAGCAATTCCTGGAGGCCCTCATGAACGAGTACCTCGCCTACAAGCGCAGCATCCATGAGAGCGTCGCCGGGGCGGCCGAGGGCTCGATCAGCAAGCAGGTCCGCAGCTACGAAACGGAGAAGATTGAAAAGGAGCGCGCCCTCAACGCCTTCCAAAGCACCAATGAGATGGCCGTCCTGGAGGAGGAGGCCAAGGGGGCGGGTGTGCACCTGGCCAATTTGAGGAGCCGGCTCTCGGAATACCAACTGGAACGCAAGATACTGGAGGCGAATGCCCTGGAACGGGCCGCCAGCCATGGCCTGCTCACCAACCAGGCCATGGGGATGAGCGACTACCTGCCCGGCATGACGACGCCCGGCGCGACGCAAATCCCGCCCCAGGAACGCTTCAACGCCCAGCGCCAGCTCGAGGTGTTCAAGAGCGAGCGCGCCCGGCTCGCGGTCTATCTGCGGCCCAAGCACCCCAAGATGATCAAGCTGGATAGCCAAATCGAGCAAACCCAAAGACTTGTGGACGTGCTCCGCCAGCAGAACGAGGACCAGCAGGCCGCCCTCCTGAAGGCCAACCAGATGAAGATCGATGACGTGCAGGCGGAGATTTCCAAGTGCGAACTGAGGGTGACCGCGGCGAGCAGGCTGCTGGCCAAGGCCGAGCAGCTCAAGCGCGAGGCCGACAGCGCGCAAACCGTTTATGAGCAGACCCGGCAGCTCCTGCGCCGGGCCGAGATGGGCAGCAGCGTCGAGCAGGAGGCCCTGACGATTCTGGAGCATGCCTGCCCGGCCCAGTGCTCGCACCGGCAGGAGATTCTCCTGATGACGCTGGCGGCCCTGGCCGGCCTGGCCGCGGGTCTGGGCATAGTCTTTGTGGTGGCGGTGCGGGACGACCGGTTCAATTCGGTGGCCGAGGTCAAGCGGCAGCTCCAGGAACGGATCGTCGGGCAGGTGCCGGAGGTCGCCTCCGCTTACGGCGAAGGGCGCATCCCCTTGCTCGAGATCGAGGACCAACGCCAGACCTACGCCGAATCCTACCGCAATCTGCGTTCGGCCCTGCTCTTCCTGACCCCCATTCGGGAGGAGCATCCCCACACCCTGCTCATCACCAGCGCCACGGCCGAGGAAGGCAAATCCACCATCGCCGCCAACCTCGCCCGCACCCTGGCCATGGGCGGCGCGCAGGTCTTGCTGATGGACGCGGACCTGCGCTGCGGCGCCCTCCACAAGACCCTGGGCATGGAACGGCTGCCGGGGCTGGCCGAGGTGCTCCATCAGCCCGACACCCTGGCCGGGGCCATCCAGTCCGAGGCATCGCCCCCCAGCGGCGGACCGCTTCGAAGCGCCCCGCCCGCGTCCCCGGACTCCGCTCAGCCCCAGTTGCTCCGCTCCCATCTCCTGCCCAATCTCTCGTTCCTGGCGCGCGGGGGCGACGTGAGGAACCCGGGCGACCTGCTCCTGAGCCCCGCCCTGGACCAGATCCTCGCCCGCTTGCGCGAGCAATTCGATTATGTCCTCATCGACTCCTGCCCGGTGTTCGCCGCCGACGATGTCACCACCCTCGCCCCCAAGGTGGACGGCACGCTCCTGGTCGTGCGCAATGGCTTCTCGCGCTTCAGCCAGGTCCGCGAGGCCCTCGACTTGCTCTACCAGCGCCAGGCCAGGATCCTGGGCCTGGTCTTCAATCGCACCGATGCCAGGGCCCGCTCCTACTACTATTATACCCACTCAAAATACCATGCTCGAACCTGAGGCCTGCTCCCACACGGTGTATCCCGACGCCGCCCCCACCGGCTGCGGCGAGATGGGAGTGCGCCCGTCCTCGGGCGCAGCAACGTCCACAGCCAGGGCAGCGGTCAACCACTCCGGCGCGCCTGTCCGCTCCGTCGCCGCTGCGCCCCAGGACGGGCGCGCTCCGAGGGCAGTGTCGGGACACGCGGACTACCCTATGGTGGATCGGAATTTGCTTCGCAGGCACTTGGTTGTCGGCAACACGCTCGCTTCAATGAATCCTGGGGCGGCGTGACGATGGCAGAAATCCAGCCCCCCATGTCGAGTAGATCGCGGCCGGTGCGAAAGCACGGGTGCGAATTGACCGGCACGGAGTGTCGGCGCCGTTGACGGCCCTTTGGTGGATCCTCCCGCAAGCAGAATCAAGCTCAAGGCCTGGCTCCCCGTGGCCCTGTTTGGGGTGGTTTGGCTGGACCTGATTCGGCAGCTCAGTTTTCAATGGTCGGCCAGCGAGCAGTATGCCTACGGTTGGTTTGTGCCGGTGCTGGGCCTGGGCCTTTTTTGGCGCAGGTGGATGAGCCGGCCAGCCCCCGGGCAGGCGCCGGACTCGCCTTGGCTGTTGGCGCTGGCGGCGCTGCTGGCCCTGGCCCTGTTGCCCATCCGCGTCGTTTACGAGATCAACGCCGACTGGCCGTTGCCGGCGTGGATGGCGGCGCTGGCGGTCGTTGGCCTTACCCTCTACGGGGTGTGCCGGATGGGCGGGCGGGCCTGGGTGATTCACTTTGCATTTCCGATTTGCTTCATCCTGGTGGCGGTGCCCTGGCCCTACCGCATTGAGCACGGGCTGACCCAGGGGCTGATGAAGGTCGTTGCGGCCCTGACTGTGGAAGCGCTGGACTGGGTGAATATCCCCGTCGAGCAGGCGGGCAACCTGATCCAGGTCGGCTCCGGGGTGGTTGGCATCGACGAGGCCTGCAGCGGGATTCGTTCCTTTCAGTCCACCCTTATGGGTGCGTTGTTCATGGGCGAACTCTACAGGATGGGCTGGCCGGTCCGGGTGCTGTTCATCGCCGGCGGCGTCGGGCTGGCGTTCTTGTTCAACGTGGTCCGGACGCTGGCTCTGACCTGGCGCGCCTCGACGGCGGGCCTGGAGGCGCTGCGGAAGTGGCACGATACGGCCGGGTTCACGATCTTCCTGGCCTCGTTTCTTTGCCTCTGGGCCACGGCCGGGCTGCTCGCGCGCAGACGCCGGAGGGCGCATTGCGGCACGGCTCCCGCCGGCAGCGGACAGGCCGGGCGCGCCCCGGATTGGGTGATGCCGCGGCGCTATTTTGCCACGCTGGGCTGCTGGATGATCGGCATCCTCGCGCTGACGGAGGCCTGGTACCGGGCCCATCAAATCGACCAGGCCGGGCTGTTCCACTGGTCGGTCCGCCTGCCGGATACCCGGCCGGCTTTCGAGAAGATCGAGTTGGCGCCCCGCACCGTCAGAATGCTCGCCTACGATGCCTGCGCCACCGGGCGCTGGCGGGAGGAGGATGGTTGGTTGTGGTCGGTCAATTTCTTCCGCTGGAAGCCCAGGTCCGTGCAGTCAGTCATCCATGCCCGGCTGCACCGGCCGGAAGTTTGCCTGCCGGCTGCCGGATTCGAGCAGTTGGGCGGTTCGAGCCTGGTCCGGGTCCGGGCCGGCCGCCTCGAACTGCCCTTCCGCAAATACACTTGCCAGGCCAAGGGGCAGCGCCTGTATGTCTTCTTCTGTCAATGGGAAGACGGCGCGGACAAGCAGGCCGGGATGGGCGCCTCCAAAGCGGCAGACCGGCTCCAATCGGTGCTCAAGGGCCGGCGGTGGCTGGGCCAGCAGACCCTCGAGGTCGTTGTCATGGGTTGCCCAGGCCCGGAAGCGGCCGAAGCCCAACTCCGAAGGCTCCTGCCCGAGTGGATCGTTATCGAAGAACCCAAACCCTTGACCAGCACCCCTGGCAACCATTCTGCGTCCCTTATGTCCCCTTTGTCCCTTGTGTCCCTTGTGCCGCTTAAGGGACAAAAGGGACATAAGCGACACAAGGGACATAAGGGACATTAGAGCAGCTTCATGAGCTCCCCGGTTTGTTCCCCGCTCGCTGCCCCCGGCCGCTGCCTGGTCGTTGGGGAAGTCGCCCAGGCCCACGACGGTTCGCTGGGCATGGCCCATGCCTTCATTGATGCCATCGCCAACGCCGGGGCCGACGCGGTCAAATTCCAAACCCACATCGCCGCGGCCGAGAGCTCGGCGTCCGAGCCCTGGCGGGTTAAGTTCCGTTGGCAGGACGAGACTCGTTTCCAGGTACCTGGAAGCGGATGGAGTTCACCGAGGCCCAGTGGCACGGGCTGAAGCGGCACGCGCAGGACCGCCGGTTGCTCTTCCTGAGTACGCCTTTTTCAATCGAGGCCGTCGAGTTGCTGGAGCGCGTGGGCGTGGCCGCGTGGAAGGTGGCCTCGGGCGAACTGTCGCACATCCCGATGTTGGAGCGGATGCTGGCGGCGGGCCGCCCGATGATCCTCTCCAGCGGGATGAGTCCTTGGGCGGAACTGGATGGCGCCGTTAAGCGTGTGCAGGGCGCCGGGCTCGATTTGACCGTGCTGCAATGCACCTCGGTGTATCCGGCGCCGCCGGAGAAGCTGGGTCTGAACCTGCTGGCCGCCATCAAGGGGCGCTACGGCTGCAAGACGGGGCTCTCGGACCACTCGGGCACTATCCATGCCGGCCTTGCCGCCGCCGCTCTGGGCGCCGACCTCATCGAGGTCCATGTGACCTTGAGCCGCGAGGCCTTCGGCCCGGATGCGGCGGTTTCCCTGACCACGGCCGAGCTGGGCCAACTGGCCGCAGGGGTGCGGTTCATCCGGGCCGCCCTGGAACACCCGCTCGATAAAGACCTCCAGGCGCAGGAGTTGGCGCCCATGCGCAGCCTGTTCACCAAGAGCATCCTGGCCGCCACGGACCTGCCGGCCGGCACACGCCTCCGGCAAGAGCATCTGTGCTTGCGCAAACCGGGAAGCGGGTTGCCCCCCGAGCGGCTGCCGCAACTCCTGGGCCGCACATTGCGGCGCCCGGTGGCCGCCGGCGCCCTCATCGCGGAGGAAGACCTTGAATAACTCCAACCAAAACCCGGGCCGCGGCCCGCGAAGAAAAATCTGCGTCGTCCTGGTGGACCGGGCGAATTACGGCCGGCTCAAGCCGGTCATGGCCGCTCTGGCCGCCCACCCGGCCCTGCAGCTCCAGGTCGTGGCCGCAGGCACCATGGTCCTGGAGCGCTTCGGCCAGCCCGTCCAGCTCGTTCGCCGGGACGGGTTCCGTGTGGACAGCGAGATCTACCTCGAACTGGAAGGGTCCACTCCCGCTACCATGGCCAAGTCCGTCGGCTTCGGCATTGTCGAGTTCGCCGGTGAGTTTCAGCGGCTCAGGCCGGACGTGGTCCTGCTCATCGGGGATCGTTACGAGGCCCTGGCGGCCGCAATCGCCGCCGCCTATATGAACATCTGCATCGCTCATATCCAGGGTGGCGAGGTCTCCGGTTCCATCGATGAGAGCGCCCGCCACGCCATCAGCAAATTCGCCCACTTCCATTTCCCCAGCACCCGGCGCTCGGCCGACTACCTGTTGCGGATGGGCGAGAGGCCCGACTCGATCCTGGGCGTTGGCTGCCCCTCCAGCGACATCGCCCGGAGCCTGGATCGCGCGCTGGCTCCCGAACTGCTCCACAGCCAGGGCAGCGGCGCCATTATCAACCCCCACCGCCCTTTCTTGCTGGTCATCTTCCATCCCACCACCACCGAATTCGGCGGCGAGCGCGCCCAGATGGATGCCCTCCTGGAGGCCTTGGGCGTCCTTCGCGAGCAAACCGTCCTGCTCTGGCCCAATATCGACGCTGGCGCCGATCATGTCAGCAAGGCCATCCGCTCCTTCCGCGACCGGGTCAAGCCCTCCTGGCTGCGCACCCTCATCAACCTGGCCCCCGAGGATTATCTCAAGGTCCTGGCCAACTCCGCCTGCGCCGTGGGCAACTCCTCGAGCTTCGTGCGCGACGCCGGCTATTTCGGGACCCCCGTCGTGCTGGTCGGCGACCGCCAGAACGGCCGCGAGACCGGCGACCACGTCACCCGGGCGCGGCCTGCCCGGGACGACATCCTCAAGACCATGCGGCTCCAACTCGCTCATGGCCGCTACCCTCCCAGCGGGCTCTATGGGAACGGCCAGGTCTCCGAGCACATCGCCAAGGCCCTGGCGGGATTGGATCCCTATATCCAGAAACGTCTCCATTTCGTGGATGAGAGAAACGGTTGAACAATTCATCGAATACTGGCAGATTCCGGTTGAGACATGAGTTCGGTCAGAGAAATCGAGTCCGCAGTTGCCCGGCTTTCACGCGAAGACCTCTCGGCGTTTCGGGATTGGTTCGCAGATTTTGACGCCGGGGCCTGGGACCGGCAGTTCGAAGCGGACGTCGCCGCCGGCCGCCTTGATGCCCTGGGGGATGAGGCCGTGCGCGACCTGAGCGAAGGCCGTTGCACGGACTTGTGAGGCACCGGGCGAATCCAAAATGAATCCCTTATCGGAGGCCGTCGGATGTGACGAGGTACGTGGCGGGCCGCCTCAAAGTTCTTGGCCTCATCACAGCCCGCGGCGGATCGAAGGGCATTCCGCGCAAGAACATCCGGTTGCTGGCGGGAAAACCGCTGCTGCAGTACACCGCCGAATCGGCCCTGGCGGCCAGGCGGCTCACCCGCGTGGTGCTGAGCACCGAAGACGCCGAGATTGCCGAGGTGGGCCGCCGTTGCGGCCTGGACGTGCCGTTCCTGCGCCCGGCGGAACTGGCGGGCGATGACACACCGGCCTTGCCGGTACTGCAGCACGCCGTGAGGGCGATCGAGGCTGCCGGGCAGCGCTTCGACGCCATCTGCCTCCTCCAGCCCACCTGCCCGTTCCGGCGCTCCGAGGACATCGACGCCTGCATTGATTTGCTCTTCCAGGCGAAGGCGGACAGCGTGGTGACGCTCGTGCCGGTCCCCCCTCAATACAATCCTCACTGGGTTTACTTCCGGGGCGAAGACGGCTTTTTCGGGCTGAGCACCGGGGAGCCGGACCCGATCCCCCGCCGGCAGGACCTTCCTGAGGCCTTTCGCCGGGAGGGCTCGGTTTATGTGACGCGCCGCGACGTGTTGGTGCAGCGCAACAGCCTTTACGGCTCCAGGCTGGCCGGCTTGCTGATTGACCCATCAGGCTCGGTCAATCTGGATACGCTGGAGGATTGGAGACACGCCGAGGAGTTGCTGGGGAGGCGGACGGCTCCGGCATGATGCCCTGCCGCCGGCCAACAGACAACGGGGACAATAATCCGGCGACAGCAAAACTTTGTCGCAACCTTTGTCGCGGCCTTTGTCGAATGCGCCATTTCTCGACAAAGGCTGCGACAAAGGCCGCGACAAAGGCTTAGAAGTTTGTGTCAATGTTGGGTGGTTCGACTTAGCGTTGCCCATGTGTGGCATCTCCGGAGCGTTTGGCCCAGGCTGGTCTCGGGCGGAACTGGAGGCGATGGTCGGCAGCCAGCGGCACCGCGGACCGGACGCGGAGGGCCTGTTTGTCTCGGCCATGGCGGGCCTTGGGCACAACCGGCTGAGCATCATCGATCTATCCGAGGCCGGGCGCCAGCCGATGTCCGATCCCCGTGGCCGGCACTGGATAGCCTTTAATGGCGAGATCTACAATTACCTGGAGTTGCGAGCGGAGTTGGAAGCCGGCTACACGTTCCGGACGCGCACCGACACCGAAGTGCTGCTGGCGGCCTATTTGAAATGGGGCCCCCTGTGCCTGCACAAGTTCATCGGCATGTTCGCCTTCCTGGTTTGGGACGAGGAGGAACAACGGCTCTTCGGCGCGCGCGATCGCTTCGGTGTCAAGCCGATGTACTACAACCTGAGAGCCGGGGGGGGCCTGTGGGTTGCCAGCGAGATCAAGGCCCTGCACGCGGCGGGACTGCCGCGCCTGCCCGAGCCGCGGACCTGGTCGGCTTACCTCGGTTCGGGGATGCACGAGCATGGCGAGGCGACCTTCTGGGCGGATATTCGATGCATCCGCCCCGGCGGCTCGTTCACCTGGTCGCCGGCGGAGGGGTTCATCGAGCAACGGTGGTACGACCCTGCAGAGCGGGCGGTGGAGGCCGGACCGGACACCCGCCCGGAGCCGGCGGTGGCCGAGGAATTGCTGGCGCTCATGGAGGAGAGCGTCAAGCTGCGCTTTCGCTCCGACGTGCCGGTTGGGGTCTGTCTGTCGGGCGGCCTGGATTCATCGCTGCTGCTGGGTTTGATCAATCGTGTTCAGGCGCCCGATTACGCCCTGAAATCGTTCACCTTTTATTGTGGAGACCCCGCTTACGACGAGGTGCCTTGGGTGGAGAGGCTGGTGGCTCGCACGCGGCACCAGGCCCTGTTCTGCCGGCTCACAGCGGAGGAGGTCCCCGCTCTGGCCGCCCGCGTGCAGTCCTTCCAGGACGAACCGTATGGCGGCCTGCCGACCCTCGGCATGGCCAAGGTCCACCAACGCGCCCGGGCTGAAGGAGTGGTTGTCCTGTTGGATGGCAACGGCCTGGACGAGGCCTGGGCCGGCTATGAATACTACGGGCGTGCCGCCAGCCTGGATGCCAGCAGGGCCCCCGTGCAAGGTTCCAAAACCGCGGCCACTCGCCCAGGCTGCCTGGCGCCCGGCTTCGCCGCCCTGGCGCCGAAACTGGAGTTGCGTTGCGCCACACCCGACCCGTTGCTGGCCCTGCAGTACCGGGACATCCGGTTCGCCAAACTGCCCCGGGCCATGCGTTTTGCCGATCGGGTCTCGATGATGTGCGCGCGCGAACTGCGAGAACCCTTCCTGGACCACCGCATCGTCGAGTTGGGTCTGCGCCAGCCCGCCGAGCGCAAGTGGCGCGACGGCCAGGGCAAGCGCCTGCCACGGCAGATAGCCGCCGGCATCCTGCCCCCCGAACTGCGCCAGGCGCCCAAGCGCCCGATCCAGACGCCCCAGCGGGAGTGGCTCCGGGGCCCCTTGCGGCCATGGGCCGGCGACTGCATCGAGTCCGCCCTGGCCGGTCCTGGCCGGGACTGGCTGCAAGCGGAGGCCGTCCGCGCCGAATGGCAACGGTACTGCTCGGGGGAAGGCGACAACAGCTTCTACGTCTGGCAATGGATTTCGCTGGGATTGGTGCTGGGAGGGTCGGTGTGAACAAACCGCAAGACGCCAACCATCCGGGTCTGACCGTGGACCTTCCCCTCATTCGCATCCAACCTTCCCGGGGCTGGGTCCCGCTCAGGCTTGACGAACTCTGGGAATACCGCGAACTGCTCTACTTTCTGACCTGGCGCGACATCAAGGTCCGCTACAAACAGACTGCCCTGGGCATCGCCTGGGCCGTGCTCCAGCCGCTCCTGATGATGGTGGTGTTCACGATCTTTTTCGGCAACCTGGGCAAGGGGCGTTTGGATGATCGTCCCTACGCGATTGCCAGCCTGGCCGGGCTGGTGCCCTGGACGTTCTTTGCCTACGGACTGGCCCAATCTTCCAGCAGCCTGGTGGGCAGCCAGAACCTGCTCAAGAAAGTCTATTTCCCCCGCCTGATCATTCCGATTGCGAGCGTGCTCTCCGGCATCGTGGATTTCTGCATCTCCTTCGCCGTGCTGCTGGTGATGATGCCCTTCTTCCATGTCTGGCCCACGGCGAACATCATCTGGCTGCCGTTGTTCCTGCTGCTCACCTTTGTGACCAGCCTCGGCGTGGGCCTTTGGCTTTCGGCCCTCAATGTCGAGTACCGCGACATCCGCTATGCCATCCCGTTCCTGACCCAATTCTGGATGTTCGCCACGCCCATCGTTTACTCGAGCAGTTGCCTCAAGTCGCATCCCCTGGCCCAGAGCCTCTACGGCCTGAATCCTCTGGCCGGTGTGGTCGAGGGCTTCCGCTGGGCCTTGCTGGGCACAGCCACGCGCCCGGGCCCGATGGTCCTGATTTCGGCCCTTTCGGCCATCCTGGTCCTGGTCACCGGCGCGTTTTACTTCCGCCGGATGGAACGGAATTTTGCGGACGTTGTGTAGGCAAGCACCAACTGCAAATTCGCAGTCAAGGGAGTTGAATTGGTCGAAAGCCGGCGCTATTTTTTTCACAGTGAGCGAACGAAATGCAAGTCCGATGCCCAGAAGGGAAGCGCCGAACGGGACGTTAGCCGGCGCCCTGGATGGGATTCAGGCCCCCGAAGGTCGCGGCTGGGACGAGTTCCGCGACCAGTGTCGGCGCCAGATGCAGCGGCCAATGGTCCAGCGCATCAAGTACGGATTCTGCCGGATGTACAAACCCGTTTTGGACGATGCCGCATGGCGGGCATTCGACACGATGGCGGAGTATCGCGCGTGGTGCGAGGCGAATCTGCCGGCCTATCTCGGCTTCAAACGCCCGAAATGAGCCGCCCACAGTTTCAACCGGCTCAAGCCGTACGTGAAGGACATCATCGCCAGCAAACGCGCCAGCGGACGCGAGAAAGACCTGATGGACCTGCCGCTGCTGGAGCGATTCCGGCAGGAATACGAGACATCAACCTTTAACTGCACATCGCCATGCTAAGGTCGTTGCACATCGAAAACTTCACGGTGTTCCCCAAAGCCGACCTCGTGTTCGGCAAGAATTTGAACGTCATCATCGGCGAGAACGGCTCAGGCAAGTCGCACGTTCTCAACGTTGCCTATGCCGCGATTGCGACAAGCGCCCAACGCGCCGTAAGTTCACCGATGAATCCCCCCACCAAAGCACTCCTGGAGACATCTTTGGCAGACAAGCTCCGCAACGTCTTTCGTCCGGATGGCATTGGTCGCCTTGCGCGTCGACGTCTCGGGGGCGGCCACACAGCCTGCAAGCTCGCCTTCGCGTTTGCACCCAAAGAACTCGATATGTCGCTACAGTTCTCCACAGTGGCTACGTCGAACATAAAACTCACAAAAGCACCCAGTTCATGGGCTGACAGACTGCCGGTCTTTCTTCCTACACGGGAGCTGCTCAGCATCTACCCGGGCTTCGTCTCCCTCTATGAAACAACGCAGCCTCCAGTTCCCCGAGACCTGGCGCGACACCTGCATCCTGCTGGGCGCGCCCTTGGCAAAAGGCCCACGAGAACACCGCATCAAAGAACTCCTCGTTCCCATTGAGGAGGCGATGGGCGGAAGCGTTGACCTGGACAAGTCAGGCCGCTTTTATCTCCACCTCGCATCGGGCAACATGGAAATGCACTTGGTTGCCGAAGGCCTGCGCAAACTCGCCATGGTTGCTAGGCTGATTGCCACCGGTTCGCTCCTCGACAAAGGCTATCTCTTCTGGGACGAGCCCGACGCCAATCTCAACCCCAGAATCATCAAGACCATCGCTTGGACGATTCTCCAGATTGCCGCCAGCGGCATTCAGGTCTTCATAGCTACCCATAGTCTCTTTTTGATGCGCGAATTACACATTCTCCGTGAGCGAGACTTCAAAACGCTCGACACACGATGCTTCGGACTCCACCTGGGAGCCGACGGCGTGAGTGTCCAACACGGGGACACCATGGACGACGTTGGCAATATTAGTGCCCTCGACGAAGATCTCGCCCAGTCGGACCGCTACCTCGCGGCGGAGTCTGAAGCCGCCGGTCCCGTTGCTGACAACCTGCAATCAGCAAGTTAACCAGGCCGCACACCGTGCAAAGAGTCATCGAGGGCAAGCTCGCCTGCGAGTTCCCAAATACCTGGCTCGTTACAAAATACGACAATTGGGCGTTTTATCGTAAGCACTTCCAGAACTGCTGCACCGGCAATAAGGGCGTTGATTTTCTTGGCTTCGACCCGGCTCCGGATCGCTCTGGATGGTCGAGTTGAAGGACTACCGGTTCGGCCCCCGACCGAAAGATAAAATCCCTCTTTGGGACGAGGTGGCAATCAAGGCGCGCGACACCCTTGCGGGCCTCTTCGCTGCCAATGTCGAGCTAGGCCACAACGACCACGCCTTTGCCCACCGGTCGCTGACATGCACCAAACTGCGCATAGTCCTGCATCTGGAGCAACGGAGGACCCACTCCAAGCTCTTTCCCAGAGCTTACGATGTCGCCGAGGTGCAGCAAAAGCTCAAGCAACTCGTTAAACCGATCGACGCTCACCCCCGCGTTGTCGAGATTCAAGACATGGCCCATGTCCCCTGGACCGCCGAATCAATCCCCTGATGCGTTCCCACTCATGGCACTCCTAATTCAAACCTCATGGCACCGGTGGTCCCCCATCCGTGTCCATCCGTGCCCATCCGTAGTCAAATCCTCAACTCTCAACCGTCAACCATCCACCACTTTATGAAACCTTGGAGAGAAATCGCCGTTCCCCATCCGGATGGCCGAATACATGCTGCGCCGACATGCACTCCCTAATCACCGGCGGCGCTGGTTTCATCGGGTCGCACCTGGCGGAACGCCTGATCGCGGCGGGCCAGCAGGTCACCATCCTCGATGATTTGAGCACCGGGCGCTACGAGAACATCGTGGGCCTGGAAAAGGAACCCCGGCTGCGTTTCATCAAGGACACGGTGCTGCGCCTGGAATTGGTCGAGGCCCTGGCGCGCGAGTGCGGCCAGATCTTTCACCTCGCGAGCGCGGTCGGCGTCAAGCTGATCATGGAACGGCCGGTCCAAACGATCCAGAGCATCTTCCAGGGGACCGATGCGGTGCTGGGCGCGGCGGCGCGCTACCGAAAGCGGTTCCTGATTACCAGCACCAGCGAGGTCTATGGCAAGTCCGAGGACGTGCCATTTCGCGAAGAGGGCGACCGGCTGGAGGGGCCGACCCACAAACACCGCTGGGCCTATGCCGGGGCCAAGGCGCTCGACGAGTTCCTGGCCTTGGCACACTGGAAGGAATCACGCCTGCCGGTAGTCGTGGCGCGCCTTTTCAACACGGTCGGTCCCCGGCAGAGCGGCCAATACGGCATGGTCCTGCCGCGCTTCGTCACCGCCGCCCTTCAGGGACGGGAGTTAATCGTCCACGGGGACGGCTCCCAACGGCGGTGCTTTTGCCACGTCGCTGATGTGGTTGAGGCGCTGGTGGGGCTCATGGAATGCCCGCGGGCCGCCGGGGAGGTCTTCAATGTGGGCAATGACGAGGAGATCTCGATCAGGGACCTGGCCGAGTTGGTCGTCAGGAAGACCGGCTCCAAGTCACTCATCCGGAATATGGATTACGAACTGGTCTATGGCGGGGGATTCGAGGACATGCAGCGTCGAGTGCCTTCCATTCGGAAAATCCACTCGTTGATTGGGTGGAAACCCCGCCACTCCCTGGACCGGATGATCGAGGACGTCATCGCAGACAAACGAAGCGATGTCTGACATCGCGATTCGAGCGGAGAGCCTGGGCAAGCGCTTTCGCATTGCCGGGGCAAAGCGCGCGGCTTACAAGACCTTCCGCGACACGGTGGCAGGGTTGTTTGTGCCTTCGGCGGGCGGCAAAGAGCGCGGCGGGGAGCCTTTCTGGGCGTTGAAAGAAGTCTCGTTCGAGATCAAACGCGGGGAGGTTGTCGGAATTATCGGGCGCAACGGGGCCGGCAAGAGCACGCTGCTCAAGGTGCTTTCCCGCATTACCGAGCCCACCGAGGGCTTTGCCGAAATCCATGGCCGGGTCGGGAGCCTGCTGGAGGTCGGCACCGGCTTCCATCCCGAGTTGACCGGCCGCGAAAACGTGTTTCTCAACGGGGCCATCCTGGGCATGCGCCGCGCCGAAATCGAGGCGAAGCTCGATGAAATCGTCGCCTTTGCCGAGGTCGAGAGATTCATCGACATGCCGGTCAAGCACTACTCGAGCGGGATGTACCTGCGCTTGGCGTTTTCTGTTGCGGCGCACCTGGAGCCTGATATTCTGTTCGTGGACGAGGTGCTGGCGGTGGGCGATGCCCTGTTCCAAAGGAAATGCCTGGCCCGGATGCGCGACGTGGCGGAACACGGGCTGACCATCCTCTTTGTGAGCCACAATATGGCTGCCATCCAGCATCTCTGCACCAAGGCCCTGCTGCTGAGCCAGGGGCGTGTGGCCCTGGCCGGCAGCACGGAGACGGTCGTCCAGGGCTATCTCAAGGCCACCGCAGGCAGGCAGGGTTTGAACCTCGAATCCATCGCCGACCGCAAAGGCGCTGGCGAGGTCAAGGTCCGTGAAATCCGCATGACCACGCCCGAGGGCGCACCTTTGGCGGGTCTGCTCTGCGGAAAACCGGCTCGCATCGGCCTGAGCCTGTCCAATTCCCAACGGGCCGACAACCCCAGGATTTCGCTCTGCTTCCTCGATGCCCTGGATCAACGGGTCGTGCTCCTGGACAGCAAACTGCTGGGCAAGGGCCTGCCGCCTGTCAGTCCCGGCGGTTGGCTGATCTGCGACATCCCCCGCCTGAGCCTGGCGCCGGGCCAGTACAAGCTGGAGCTGTGGCTCCAGATTAACGAGACGCTCCAGGACTGGATTTCAGATGCAGGGAGAGTCGAAGTCGCGGACGGGGACTTTTTCAAGTCTGGGGTGGCCCTGACTGCTGGCGCCCAATTCGCAGTCATGGATTTCACCTGGCGGTCGGCCCCGGCGGGTGTTGAGGCCTCGACCGCCCTGGCATGAATCCGGCCTCGCCAGAGAGGGCCGCTGCACTTTGGTCAACCGCGGACCTTGAGTCGGGGGCTTGCGATTACTGCGGGAGCGCGGAGGCGCGCCCGGTTATCAGACGCCCGGACGGGCTCGATGCGGTCGAGTGCCGGCAGTGCGGTTTGTGCTACCTGTCGCCGCGGCCGAAGCCCGAGCGCCTGGGGCGGCTCTACGGTGCGGGCTACTACACCAAGAAACAGCAGCAACGCCCCACCGAGGCGCTGGGATATGGGCACTATTTCGCGCGCCACATGCGGCGCCAACTGATGGAGACCGCTAGGGAAAGGCTGCGGATCGTGTCCGGGTTCGCTGGCCTGGAAGGCGCAGACTGCCTGGAGGTGGGCTGCGCCAGCGGCGAAACCACGCACCTGCTCTGCCGGGCGGGTGCGCGGGTCACCGGCATCGATGTCTCCCCCTCCGCCATCCGGCAGGCCAGGAGGCGTTATCCGACCATCGAGTTCCTTTCGGAGAGTCTGGCCTCGCTGCCCGGGCAGAGGCAATTCGACCTGGTTTTGGCCTTCGAGGTGATCGAGCACGTCCCCAGCCCCTCGGAGTTCTTCAGAATGACGGCGTCCAGGCTCAGGCCCAATGGTCTCCTGGTTTTGTCCACGCCCAACTACGGCTGCGCCAGGGCCATCGGCCCCGCCAATTGGTTCGGGTTCAGAACCAGCCTGGAACATCTGTTCTACTTCGACGCGGACAGCGTATCCCGGTACGGCACACGGTTCGGGTTGGCAACCGTCGAGTGGTTTACCCGGGGTCAGGGCACCGTAATGGCGGGGAGGGCCTCTGGGGAGGATTCAGTGCGCGCCGCCGGATTCCGGGCCGCCTTGGAGCGGTTTGGCCTTCGCTGGCTCGTCCGGGCAGTGCGGCGAAGCATCTCGGGCTGGTCCCAGGCTGTGAGTTTGAGGCCTTTTGCGGCCCGGGGCGAAGGCCACAATCTGCTGGTCATCCTGCGCAAGGGTTCACCTTCTTGAACCGGGGTCTATGAGAGTGCTGGTCCTCGTGGGCACACGCCCGGAAGCCATCAAGATGGCGCCGGTCGTCCAGGAACTTCAAAGAAGGCAAGGCATCGAATCGTGTCTGTGCTCGACCGGGCAGCACTGCGAGATGCTCGCCCCGATCTGGAACCTGTTCGGGATCGAGCCGGACATCGAGCTCAACGTCATGACTCACGACCAGGGACTCGGCGCTTTGGCCGGCCGCTTGTTTCAGGTCATCGACAAGACCGTGGACCAGGTCAGGCCGGCGTGGCTGCTGGCACAGGGAGACACCGCCTCAGTGATGGCCGCGGCCATGGCCGCCTTCTATCGGCGCATCCGGTTCGGGCATGTCGAGGCCGGCTTGCGCTCCCACAACAGGCTGCACCCGTTTCCGGAGGAGATCCACCGGCGAATCGCCGACCTGGTGGCGGACCTCTACTTTTGCCCGACGGGTCTGGCGCAACGCAACCTCATCGCCGAAGGGGTGCCTGTCGAACGAGCGCCGGTCACCGGAAACACCGTTGTGGACGCCCTGACGGCTATCCTCAAGAGGCCCTTCGATTGGAACGGCAGCCCTTTGGCGGAGGCCCTCCGCTTTCCTAAACTGGTCCTGGTCACCGCCCATCGGCGCGAGAGTTTTGGCGAGCCCCTGCGCCGGGTTTTTCTGGCCATTCGCGACCTGGCGCAGAGCTTTCGCCAGGAGGGCCTGGCCTTTGTGTATCCGGTGCATCCCAACCCGAACGTCTGCGGCCCGGCGCGCGAGATCCTGGCCGGCGTGCCCAACGTGCTGCTCACCGAGCCGCTGGCCTACGACGCGCTGGCCCATCTCATGAAACGCTGCCTGTTCGTTTTGACCGATTCGGGAGGCCTGCAGGAGGAGGCCCCGAGTCTGGGTTTGCCGGTCCTGGTCATGCGCGAAACCACCGAACGACCCGAGGGAGTGCAGGCTGGCGCGGTGAAACTGATTGGCACCCTCCGGGAGCGAATCGTGTCCGAAGCCGGCCTGCTGATAACCGACCCGCTGGCCCGGGCTGCCATGGTCATCGAGAAGAACCCATACGGAGATGGGCACGCTGCCGAGCGGATCGTGGACAGCCTGGAGGCTTGCCCATGAAGGTCCTGGTTACGGTCAAGTTCCTGGGCCTGGACCGTACCTCGGAGGGCATCTGTTCAGCCAAGTTCCTTTACAGCCTGCTGGAGGCCGGGCTGGAGGTGGTTTGCCTGGCGCCCGCCCCATCAGTCACGCCTGAACAGCTCCGATGTCACGGTGCATGGCTCAAATCACTCAAGCTGATTCCGGTCGGTAATGCCTCCGCCTGGGGCCGATCCCCGAAAGGAGCGCGAGCGTCCTCGTCCGCGTGTCCGGCACCGCTCTGGAAGAAAGGCGCGGACAAGGTCGTGCGCGCTCCTGAGCCTGGCAACGGGCGGCCCGGTTTTTGCAGGCGCAAGCTCGGCGCCCTTATCGCTTATGGCACGGGTTTCGCCCCGGAAACCTGGGCCGAGATCCGGCTCTGGCGCAAGATGCTGCGCGCGACGATAGCCCTGGAGCAACCCGACCTGGTTTTCGTGCGCGGGGCGGGTGCCGGGTTTGAGCCGCACCTGGCAATGGCCGGCCTGGATGGGCCGGTGCCTTGGGTGGCCAATTACCATGACCCATTTCCGCTGAGCCTTTATCCGGAGCCATACTGCCGGCACCCTTTTCTAATGTCGGCCTTGCAGGAAAAATGGAATGCGCGCATCATTCGAGCGGCCGACTGGGTTTCATTCCCGAGCGACCGCCTGCTGCGCTGGACGTTGCGCGGGAAGTTGGCCCGGTATCGCGGCAAGGGCGTGGTGATCCCTCATATTGTCGGAGAGACCCCGATGGCTGCGGAGTACCAGGCAGCCGCCAACGCCCAGGGCAAGCCCGGCCGTTTCGTCATACTCCACGCCGGCAGCCTCTTGGAACCCAGGCAGCCCTGGGGCTTGATCGAGGGCTTCCGCCGATTTGCCGCCAAAGACCCTGCGCGCTGCCGACAAGGGGAATTGCTCTTCGTCGGGGGGGTCAACCGGTTTCACAAGGCTGATCCGCGCTGGGCAGAGGCCCTCCGCACGCCGGGTGTTCGCTTCATCGAAGAGCGCGTCACTTACGCCCACTCCCTCGAGTTGGCGCGCCAGGCGGCGGTTTGCGTGGTGCTCGAGGCCGATAACGCCGAAAGTCCTTTCTTTCCCGCCAAACTCACCGATTGCCTGTTGTGCAAGAAACCGGTTCTCGCCCTTTCGCCCAAGGAGTCGGTGGTCTGCAACCTGTTGGGCGCCGGCTATCCTTATCGTTGTCTGCCTTCCGACTCGGCCCGCATCGCCGGGGTTCTTGAGGAGCTATGGAGTTTGTGGCAAGGGGGCCGGCTTGCGGAAGCGGCCGTTCCGCCCGCCCAGATGGGCCAGCTCTGCATGGAAGCTGTCAGCCAGACCTGCAAGAGCTTCTTCGCCGCCGCTCTGGATGGGGGGCGCCGGCGGCAATTCTCCAAATGATTTTGCCAACAATGATTCTGCTATGACGCCCATCATTCTGCTCCCGGACGGCGTCGGCATCCGGAACTTTGTTTTGGGGCCGTTCCTCTCGCTCCTGGCCAAGCACAGCGGCGGCCTGGTCTTGCACCCCATCCCCGATGACACCCTGCAAGAGTATGCCGGGGCTTGGAACGGACACTATTGATGGGAGAAGCTTGAGCCGTATCTGGAATCTGCGCTGGCAGCGACCTTGCGGTATTCGCTGGCCTACGCCCAGATGTTCTGGGGCGACAGCCAGAGCATGCGCTACGGGCGCCAGGCGGAGTTGCGGGGGAGCAGGCGCCGGCGGCTGATGCTGCGGGGTGCCCGCCTGGCCGGGCGCCTCTTCGGTTCGCCCCGGGGCATCCGGTTCCTGGAGCGCCGCCATTGCCGCGAGGTCGCCCGGGTGCCGCAAGTCGCTCATTACCGAGCCCTGTTTCGCGAGTTTGGCGCCACCGTGCTCTTCTGCTCGCACCAGCGGCCGCTGGAGATCCTTCCGGCAGTGCTGGCCGCCCGCTCGCTGGGCATCCCCACCGCCTGTTTCATCTTTAGCTGGGACAACCTGACCAGCAAGGGCCGGATTGCCGCACCCTTCGACCATTACCTGGTCTGGAGCCCGTTGATGCGCCAGGAACTCCTCCAGGTACTATCCCGATGTCCTCCCGGAGCGCATTCACATTGTGGGCACCCCGCAGTTCGACCCCTATGCGGACCGGACATTGTTGTGGACCCGGGAGGAGTTTTTCCGGCGCATCGGCGCCGACCCGGGCCGGCCCCTGATCTGCTACTCGGGCGGCGACATCGGGACCAATCCCGAGGACCCGTTGCACGTCGGCCTGCTGATGGGCCTGGTCCGTTCGGGCCAGGTCAAAGGCTCGCCCCAGGTGCTGGTCAGGCCATGCCCGGTGGACGACGGGGCGCGTTTTCAGGCCGTGCGCGCCCAGTACCCGGAGATGATCTTCGCCCAACCTGCCTGGCGGCACACCCAGGCGGGCAATTGGGCCCGCTGCATCCCCCGGATGGAGGACGTCCATTTCCTGGCCAATCTGACCTGCCACGCGGACTTGAACACTAATCTGGCCTCGACCATGACCCTGGACTTTGCCATCCACGACCGCCCGGTGGTGAACCTGGCCTTCGACGTTCAGAATCCGCCCCCCTTTGGCCGGCCCCTGTGGGAGTATTTCTACCGCTTCGAGCATTACCGTCCGGTGGTCGAATTGGGCGCGGCCAGGTTCGCGCGTTCCCCTGGGGAGTGGGCCGGGCATATCAATGCCTACCTGGACAACCCGGCCCTGGAACGGGAGCAGCGCCGGCGGTTCGTCCAACTGGAGGTGGGCGCTCCGATCGGCGAGTCCAGCCTGCAGGTGGTCCAGGCGCTGCAGAGGATCAGCGGCCTACCCATGCGGGGCAACCGCCTCAATCGAACCGCGTGACATTCGTACTTTATCTGCCGGCCCAAGGGGCCGCCAGAGCCTAGCCCAGGCTGAGGCCGCCAGGCCGATGCCCTGGGTACAAGGCCAGCGAAATCAATCGCGCCCTGAAAGAACTCCCCCAAACGGAATTTCGCGCATTGAGCCCCCGAACCTCGATCCTGCGTCCCCGTCCCGCGAAGCGTTTTGGAGTGCGGCAGTCCTCTGCCGCTTTTGTGTCCCCTCGCTGCCGACGCGAAAGCGGCAGAGGACTGCCGCAGTCCAAAACCTCCGGGCCAGCGCTCGGTTCCTGGGGAGGGCGCAAGACTCTGGCGCCCCGATAGGGCGCGGGCTCCGCCTCTGCAACGAAACCCAGGGCATCGGCCTTACGGCCTCAGCCCTGGGCTAGGCTCTGGCGGCCCGTCGGGCCGCGACGAGGCGCACACCGGTATTGGCCGCCTGCAATGCACATCTGTTTCCTGTGCAACGAGTACCCGCCGGGGCTGCACGGCGGGATAGGCTCCTTCACGCAAACCCTCGGACGCCGCCTCGCCCAACGAGGCTGCCAGGTCACCGTCCTGGGCTTCTACTCGATTGCCGGCGCCCGTCAAGAGGAGGATGAGGGCGTGACGGTCCGGCGTCTGCCGCACACCCGTCTGCGCGGGGCTCGGTTGTTTCTCCACGGCCTGGCCCTCGGACGCGAGCTGCGCCGGCTGGCGCCGCGCGGGCCTGTGCAGGTCCTCGACGGCCCTGAAAACGCCTTCGCTGCCGTGGCCCGCAGCATCCCGGGCTGCAAGATCATCCGCATGCACGGCGGACACCATTTCTTCTCGGTCACACTCCAGCGCCGGCCCTTTGGCGGGGCTGGCTGGAGAAGCGCTCCTTTGCCCGCGCCGATCACCTGGCGGCCGTCAGCCGCTTCGTGGCGGAGAGGACCCGGGAGTTGATCAACCTGGGCAACGTGCCCATCGAGATCCTTCCGAACCCCGTGGACTCCGAGCGATTCCGGCCGCGCCCGGAGGAGGCGGTGATACCGGGCTTGCTTGGGTTCGTGGGCATGCTGTGTGAGAAGAAAGGCATCCGCCAGTTGGTCGCCGCAATGCCGGAGATTGCCGCAGCCGTTCCCAAGGCCCGCCTCTTCGTGTTTGGCCGGGACGCGATTGACCCGCGCACCGGGCGTTCATTCCAGCAGGGGCTCGAGGCCGCTATCCCGGGCGAAATCCGCCCGTCCATAACCTTCCGAGGCCACGTGGACAACACCCGCCTGCCGGCCGAACTGGGACCGGTCCAGGCGCTGGTTTTTCCCTCGCACATGGAGGCGCTCCCGGTGGCCTGGCTCGAAGGCATGGCCATGGGCAAACCCCTGGTCGCCAGCAACACCGGCCCCGGACCCGAGGTCATCCGGGACGGTATCGACGGCCTGCTCTGCAATCCGCACGACCCTCACTCCATCGCCGGCTCGGTCATTCGCCTGCTCCAGGACCGCTCCCTGGCCGAGCGCCTTGGCGCCGCCGCCCGCCGGCGCGTCCTGGAAGATTTCTCCGTGGACCGCCTCGTCGAGAAAAACCTGGGTTTCTATGAGCGCTGCCTCAAGAGCCGTGGGAGCGTGGATCGTGCAGCGCAGTCTTATTAAACCCCGGCTCCATCGTCTGCTGATCGTCTCCCATGTCCTGCACTTCCAATGGGAGGGGCGCCTCTTTGCCTATGGCCCTTATGCGAGGGAGATCGAGGTCTGGGCCGACCTGTTCCCGGAAGTGGTTATTGCCTCGCCGCTGCGGCTGGAAGCGCCCCCGAGGGATGCCCTTGCCCTGAACCGGTCGAACATCTCGGTCGCCCCGCAGTTGGAGAGCGGCGGCGACAATTTGCGGGCCAAGGCCATTCAAGTATTGGCCTTGCCGCGCCATCTCTGGCGCCTGGCCCGGGCCATGCGCCGGGCCGATGCCATCCACGTTCGATGCCCGGGAAACCTGGGTCTGTTGGGCTGTCTCCTGGCGCCTTGCTTCTCGGGCAGACTGGTCGCGAAGTACGCCGGGCAGTGGAACGGCTATGAGGGGGAGGGATGGGGCGCCTGGGTTCAGCGGGCGATTCTCCGCTCCCGGTGGTGGCGGGGGATAGTCACTGTTTATGGCCAATGGCCCGATCGGCCGCCTCACGTCATTCCTTTCTTCACCTCGATGATGACCTCCGAGATGGTCGCGGAGGCGCTCCGCGTTGCCGCCGGCAAGAGGTTCAGCCGGCCGCTCAAGCTGCTTTACGTCGGGCGCCTGGTCCGCGAAAAGCGGGTATGGGCACTCCTCGAGGCGGTGCGCTTGCTGCTGGACCGATCCGTCGCGCTGAGCGTGAGGATTGTCGGAGGCGGTCCGGACGAAAGGCCCTTGCGCGAGAAAGTGGCTCGGCTGGACCTGGCCGGGGCGGTCGCCTTCACCGGCCCGCTTCCCTACGAAGCGGGCCTGAAATGGATGGAATGGGGAGAGTGCCTCGTGCTGCCCTCCGAGCACTCGGAAGGCTGGCCCAAGGCGCTTGCCGAGGCCATGTGCTACGGGTTGGTGTGCATCGGCGTGCGGCACGGCCAGGTACCCGCCATGCTGGGGGGCCGGGGGGTCCTTCTGGACAACGGACAACCCAAGCAAATTGCCGATGCCGTGGAGTGGGTCGCCACGAACAGCGGGCAGGCGCAATTGTTGGCCCAGGCCGGCGCGAAGTGGGCCGCAAAGTTTTCCCTGGACGGCCTGAAAGAGGAGTTGGCGAACCTCCTGGAGAGGGAATGGCAGGTGGTGCTGAGGTCTCGAAGTGCGGAATAGCTCGTGCATTGTCCTTCCAGCGTTGTGCAGGTAGTGGACTCGCTCCAAGTGGGTGGTCTGGAGTCGGTGGCCGTGAACCTGGCGAATTCGCTCAGCGGGCTGGGATTCAAGAGCTATCTGTGTGCCACGCGCTCAGGCGGGCCGCTCGAGCGCCGGCTAAGGCCCGAAGTCGAACGCCTGGACCTTGGGCGCCGGGGCTTGCTCGACCTCGGCGCCATCTGGAGATTGGCACGCTGGGTGCAAAGGCGCCAAATCCAATTGATTCATGCCCACGGCTCAGCCCTGTTCTTCAGCGCCCTGGTCCACGTGCTCGTCCCAGGCCGCCAGCTTATCTGGCACGACCATTTCGGACGGTATGGAAGCGAAGAACGTCCCGGCTGGATTTACCGGATGGCGGCACGGCGCTGCCGCGGTGTCATGGCCGTCAATGAGCCGCTCGCCGAATGGGCACGATCCAGGTTGAAAGTCCCCCCTGAGCGCGTCTGGTATGTGCCCAATTTCGTGGCCGAACCCCCGGGCACGGCGCCCCAGCGCGGGGACCTGCCTGGGACTGGAGGCCGGCGGATCGTGTGCGTGGCCAATCTCAGACCCGAGAAAGACCATGCCACGCTGATCGAGGCCATGAAGCAAGTCAGCGAGGCGGCGCCCGAGGCCAGTTTGTTGCTGGTCGGGGACGAGACCAACCAGCCTCTGGCCCTCAAGTTGCGGGAGCAAATACAGCAGCAGGGGCTGGACGAGCGTGTCTTTCTCCTTGGCAGCCGCCCGGACGTTTGGGCCGTCCTGCGCGCCTGCAATATCGGCGTCCTGGCGTCGGCCTCCGAAGGGATGCCGCTGGCGCTGCTGGAGTACGGCTGCGCGGGCCTGGCAGTCGCCGCCACAGCCGTAGGCCAGGTGCCCGACATCCTCGACCACGGCCGCGCCGGGTTGCTGGTCCCGCCCCGCCAGCCTGCTGCCCTGGCCCAGGCCATGCTCCAGTTGCTCCGATCGCCACAGTTGCGCTCGACACTGGCCGCCGCTCTCCAATGCCGCGTCCGCCAGCACTACAGCCAGCAAGCCGTCCTGAGGCAGGTCACGGGAATCTATGAGACGTTGCTTGACGGTTAGACCCGGGTCCGGGGGCGGTCCGAGGCAAGGGTCGAGGGACGAGGGACGAGGGACGAGGGAATACAGCTCGGTTGCCCCTCGACCCTCGGCCCTCGACCCTCGACCCTCGGCCCTCGCGCGCCTCGGGCGTTCGGGGGTTCTGACGGAGACCAGACCGCTGACCTTGAATTGGGTCGCGGCGATGTTGGCGCTGCACGGCGCGCTGGGTCTGCTCTTTCGGCTCAGCAGCACTCTGGCCACCGTTCACGCCCTGGGCACCTTCGTTTTCGGCCTTTACCTGGCCATCCGGGCGCGCCCACTGTTCCAGGTGGCCTGCTGGAGCATGTACGTGGCCGGGGCTGAGGTCCTTTGGAGGATGGTGGGGGCCTCCTTGATTTGGGAATACGGCAAATACACCGTCTCGCTGGTGCTGTTGATCAGGTTTTTCCGGGGTCCCGTGCGTTCGCTTCCCTGGACCCCGATCCTCTATTCGCTGCTGCTGGTGCCGGCCATCATCCCGCCCTTGCTCAACTTCTTCACGCCTCGTGGTTTAGAGGACACGCGCAAACTGCTGAGCTTCAATCTCTCCGGGCCGCTCTCGGTCCTGGCCTGTTCGCTGTTCTTCTCGCGCGTCCATCTGACCGAGCGCAGGACGCGCCGGTTGGCGGCCTGGATGGTCTTGCCCATCGCCGGCATTGCCGCCGCCGTCCTGTCGGGCCTGACATCCTCGAGCACATCGAGTTCGGCGGCAACTCGAACATCCTGGCCAGCGGCGGCTTCGGGCCGAACCAGGTCGCGGGTTTCCTGGGATTGGGCGGGCTCTTCGCGCTGCTGCTGGCGCTGGATCCTCGAGTCAAGGCCAGCGTGCGGTTGGTTTTCCTGATGGTGGCATTGTGGTTCGCGGCCCACTCGGCGCTTTCCTTTTCCCGGACGGGGATTTACCTGCTGGGCATCGGCCTGGTGGTGGCGCTGCCCGTCATGTCCATCCGCAAGCTCATCCAGCCGCAGACCGTGCTCATCCTGGGTCTGGCATTGGTCATTGGCCTGGTCA
This sequence comes from uncultured bacterium, assembly GCA_963749495.1. Classification (GTDB taxonomy): domain Bacteria; phylum Verrucomicrobiota; class Verrucomicrobiia; order Limisphaerales; family UBA8199; genus CAVQND01. The sequence continues at coordinate 518,233 of CAVVMW010000023.1, read as the reverse complement.
CGTGGGGTTTCCTGATGCGGTTTACGGAGGGGAGGATCGGCGAGCGTTTCAGCAGCACCAGCCTGACGCGCCGCGACCTGATTGCCGTGCAGGATATCGCCATCTGGAAGAAGAATATCATCCTGGGGGCCGGCGTTGGCAGTTCGAGCATCGCTCACTCGGAAGGCACCGCCGGGCGCGTCGGGTCCCATACGGAATACACCCGGTTGCTCGCCGAGCACGGATTGCTGGGTGCGCTGGCGGCGTTGATGCTCTTGAAGATGGCCGCGCGCCCGTGGTTCACAGTCCCGGCCGGCTTCACCAAGGCCGTATTGCTCTCGGGCGCGAGCGTGACCTTGGCTTGGATGGCCGTCAGCGCCATGAGAAATGCCGCCCCGGGATTGCTCATAGGCATGGCCTCAGCCCAGTGGGGGCTGCTGCCCCGAGTGCGGCGTGTTTGGAACCGAAGGCACCAAAGGGACCAAAGGGACCCAAGGGACACAAGGGACGCTTCGCCATCTCGGCCGCGTGTCCACACTGCGCCTGCCGTTTCCGGCCTTTAGCCTTTAGCCTTTAGCCTTTAGCCTTTTCTTGCCCCGCTCCGTTCTAATTGTCGGGAACTTCCTCTCCGCCGCGGGCGGTTCGCGCGGGGTGTGCGAGGAGTTGGCCGAGCGGCTGCCGGGCCTGGGCTGGCAGGTGCTGGCGACGTCGCGCCGGCGGCCAAAGCTCTGGCGCCTGGCCGACATGCTTTGGGCGGCCGTCAAACATCGTCATGACTACGCCGTTGCGCAGGTTGATGTCTTCAGCGGGCCGGCCTTCTTCTGGGCAGAGGCGGTGGGCCTTGTCTTGCGCCGCCTGCACAAGCCCTATGTCCTGACGTTGCACGGCGGCAACCTGCCGGGTTTTGCCGCGCGGTGGCCGCGCCGGACGCGCCGGCTCCTGGCCTCGGCCAAGGCGGTGACCGCTCCATCGGGTTACCTGGAGAAGGCGCTGGCCCCGTGCTGTCCTGGCATCCGGGTGATCCCTAACCCCGTCGAGATCGCGGCCTGCCCGTATCTGGAGCGGGCCTCAGCCCGGCCCAGGCTGATCTGGCTCAGGGCCTTTCATGAGATTTACAACCCGCTGCTCGCGGTGCGGGCAGCGGCTGAGTTGGCGCCGGACTACCCGGCCCTGGACCTGGCCATGGTTGGCCCGGATAAAGGCGACGGCAGCCTCGAGCGGAACCGGGCCGCAGCGGCGGCGGCCGGCCTGGATGGGCGCGTGCGCCTGGTCGGCCCGGTGGCCAAGCGCGACGTGCCTCGGGTCTTGTCCGAGGCGGACATCTTCCTCAACACGAGCTTGACGGACAACACGCCGGTGAGCGTGATCGAGGCGATGGCTTGCGGGTTGTGCATTGTGAGCACTGACGTGGGCGGCATCCCTTGCCTGGTCCGGCATGAGCGCGAGGGGTTGCTGGTGCCGCCCGGCGACGCCCTCCGGATGAGCGGCGCCGTGCGCCGCGTGCTCCAGTCCAACGCCCTCTGCCACTCGTTGAGCCGGCAGGCCCGGCAAGCCGCATGCGCCTTTGACGCCCCGCAGGTCATTGCCGCCTGGAACGAACTCCTGGGAGGTGTGCTGGCGGCCAGAACCTAAATCGAACCCCGTGACATTGACACAACCTTTGTCGCAGCCTTTGTCGCCTCCTTTGTCGAGAAATGGCGCATTCGACAAAGGCCGCGACAAAGGCTGCGACCAAGGTCCGGAACCCGCGTGGGTGTGCCAATGTTGCTTGTTCCGATTCAGCCCAGGGCATCCTGCCTCGCGGCCCAAGGGGCCGCCAGAGCCTAGCCCAGGGCTGAGGCTGTCAGGCCGATGCCCTGGGTTTGGCCATAGAAGCGGGCCAGGCGCCCTGAAGGGGCGCCGGAGCCCTCTGGCGCCCCTTCAGGGCGCAGGGGTTCTTGCGCCGGCCTGTCCCAGGGCATCGGCCTGGCGGCCTCAGCCCTGGGCTGGGTTCTGCCGGCCCTTTGGGCCGGAGATTGGCGCTCACAAGCCGGCGTGGACACGCCGCTCCCCGCGTATGGAAGCCCTTTGTCGCAGCCTTTGTCGCAGCCTTTGTCGGATGGGCCATTTATTGACAAAGGTCCCGACAAAGGCTGCGACAAAGGCTCGAAATCGGAGCTTTTGGGAGAGGCCACCGATGTGACATTTATTCCGCACACACGGCCAGGCTCCAGGTTTAGCATCCTGGTGAGCTTCTCGCTCGAGGAGACCGTTGTGTCGGCCTTCTTCTCCCGGCTTTGCCGGGAGTTGGCCGCGCGCGGGCACCGGGCCAAGGCCCTGGTTTGGATGGCCGCTGGATGCGAAACGGGCCCTCGCCCCGCGTTCGAGTTTGCCTGCTGGCCGTCTCGCCGGCCGACCCACCTGGCCGATGCCCGGTTCTATTGGGACCAGCTCAAGGCGACCCGGCCCGATGGCGTCGTCGCCAATTTTGCGTCGGTCAATTGGATGACCTTGCTGGCCTGGCTGCGTGGCGTCCCGGTCCGCGCCATCCATTATCACACGCTCAGCTCCCAATTGGCGCTGGACACTCCCAACGGCAGAGTCAGGTCGGCCTGGCTGCACCGCCGCAAGGGCTTGGTCTATCGACTGGCCACGCACCTGGTCGCCAATTCCGCCGCCGCCGCCCGCGACGCCGCCGGCTTGTACCCGCTCGCCAGGGCCAGGTGCTGGGTGCGCGACAAAAAAGTAACCAAAATTTGAGCAGGCCCGCCTGCTGATTGATTTTTGTTGCTATATTGTATCTAGTTAGATACAATACGCACCATGACCGCTTCGCTTTCTCAGCTCGAAGACCGGCGCGAGCAGATCCTTGAACAGATCAAGGCTATCGACCGGTTGCGCCGCGGCTCCTTAAGCCGCCAATTCTTCAAGAAACCCCGCGCTGGCTCCAAAGCCCCCCAGGGCCCTTACTACGTGCTCCAAGCCTACTTCCATGGGCAGAAGTTCGCCGAGCGCATCCCGGCCGATCAGGCCCCCCAAATCGAACCCCTCGTCGCCAATTACAGACGCTTTAGCGAACTGGCCGAGGAGTTTGTCACCGTCACCGACCAAATCACCCGCCTGAGTCAAGCCGCCCCCGACGCAAAAAAAAACTCCAGACCGAAGTCGGGCAGGAGCGATTCCGGGAAGCCAACGCCTTCATCCGGTTAGTCCAAGGGCAGTGGCAACAGCAGGGAGTGCGCAATCTCGAGGCGGTGGAAATTGGCCTGCGCGAGGCGCTCTTCCGCGATGCCTGTGGGATTCTGGGGGATTTGCTCAACGACCCGGCGCTGCCGGTGCCCGAGGATCAGGGCCGCCCAGGCGAAAGGTGCCACGCCTGGCCGGCCCAAGGAGCCGCTGACCCTCTTCGGGCTAGTGGCCCTACGGCGCAACTATTACTATTGGGCGAGCCGGGAGCAAGGCCGTGCCCCGCTGGACCAGGCGCTGGGTCTGTGGGCAGGCTATTCGCCCGGGGTGCTGCGGATCATTTGCCGCGCGGCCGCGCGCCATCCCTTCGACGTGGCGGCGGCCGAGCTCAAAGCCTATTGCGGGCTGCAGGTCGAAGGCCGCCAGATTCAGCGCATCGCTCAGGAAATGGGACCGCGGGTGCGGGCGGTCCAAGAACAATTGCCTCCCTTCAAGCATGACTCGGGCCTGATTCCCGTCATGTATATCGCCGTTGATGGCACCGGGGTTCCCATGCGGCCCGAGGAATTGGAAGGCCGTGCCTGGCAAGCAACCCGATGGCTCAGCCAAGACCCGAGAGGTCAAGTTGGCTTGTGTGTTTACCCAAACCACCCTTGATGAGGAGGGATTGCCGTTGCGGGACTTTGAGTCCTCCAGCTACGTGGCAGGCTTTGAAGAGGCACCCGATTTCATGGTGCGGGCACGCCAGGAGGCCCTCCGCCGCCGTCTGCCGGCAGCGCAGGTGTCGGTGCTGCTGGGCGACGGGGCTGCCTGGATTTGGGACCACGGGGCGAAGTGCTTCCCGATGGCCTTCCAAATTCTGGACTTGTATCACGCCCTGGAACATCTCTCCGACCTGACGAAATTGCTCGAACCGGACCCTGCCGCCGCCCAGGCCCTGTGGCGAACTTGGCGCGAGCAGTTCTTGGCCGACGACGTGGAGGAAGTCCTGCGTCAAGCCCGGGAAAGGACGGGCAAACTGGCCGCTCAGACTGCTGAATCAGCAGGCAAGCAGATCGCATACTTCGAGCACAACCAGAGCCGTATGCTCTACGCCACCTACCGCGCTTTGGGATTTTTCTACGGCTCGGGGGTGGTCGAAGCCGGCTGCAAAACGGTTATCGGCGGACGCTGCAAGTGCTCCGGCATGCTTTGGTCAGAAGAGGGAGCTACCCACGTCCTGGATTTGCGCTGCGCTCTGTATGGCAACCAATTCGACCAAGTTCGGGATCGCTTAAACCAAAGCGATTACCTGCGAATTCGCGTTGCCAACCCCCCGGCTCAAGCCGAGGAAGCTGCGTAATGGCACCTAATTGTTACTATTTTGTCCGGCTCCCCCAGGTGCTCGGTCCAGCATTTCGGGCTGGACGACCCGCTGGCGCGGTGGGCGCCGGAGCCTGCGGCAAAGAGGCCCTTGCGTGTCACCTGCCCCGGCCGGCTCGATTATTCCAAGGGCCAGGATGTCCTGCTTCGGGCCCTGCCGGGACTGGCGCGGCGTTTTCCCGGCCTGGAGATCCGGTTCCTGGGCCAAGGCCCGCAACGAGCCAAACTCCTGCGCCTGGCCGCTCAACTGGGCGTGGCGGCCGTCTGCCAATTTCCGGGGGAGGTCCCGCACGAGCAGGTCCTCCGTGAATTGTCCCAATCGGCCGTCGCGACTGTGCCCAGCCGCCATGAGAGCTTGGGCCTGGTGAACATCGAAGCGCTCTCGGTGAGCACGCCGGTGGTGGCCTCCAACGTCGGCGGCATCCCCGAGATCATCCGGGACGGACTCGATGGCCTGCTGGTCCCCCCTGAAGACCCGGCCGCGCTCGAGGCCTGTTTGGGCCGGTTACTGGCCAACGCCCAGTTGCGCGCCGAGATGGGCCGCAATGGACGAGCACGTTTCCTCTCCGCCTTCGAGGCCCAGGGCCGTGTCAGCCAATACGCCGATTGGATCGAGGCGGAACTCGATCGCTGCGCGCGAGCATAAATCGGAGCAACCAACATTGGCACACCCATGCGGATTCCGGACCTTTGTCGCGGCCTTTGTCGGGTCCTTTGTCGAGAATTGGGGCCTTCGACAAAGGTTGCGACAAAGGCCGCGACAAAGGTTGTGCCAATGTTGCGTGGTTCGATTCGGATTCCGGACCTTCGTCGCAGCCTTTGTCGGGTCCTTTGTCGAGAATTGGGGCCTTCGACAAAGGTTGCGACAAAGGCCGCGACAAAGGTTGTGCCAATGTTGCGTGGTTCGATTCGGATTCCGGACCTTCGTCGCGGCCTTTGTCGGGTCCTTTGTCGAGAATTGGGGCCTTCGACAAAGGTCGCGACAAAGGCCGCGACAAAGGTTGTGCCAATGTTGCGTGGTTCGATTTAGGGCGCATCCCGGAGCCACATGAGCCATCTGGCGCTCCAACTTTATCCCTTCCTGCCGGTCTGGTTGCAGAACCTGGGCCTCTCCCTCTATGGTTGGGCCTGGAGACACGAACGGCTGGGGGGACGATTCGCCGATTACGTCGAGGAATTCAAGGCGCGCGAGCGGTGGAGTTCCGATCGTTTCGAGCAATACCTGGCCTCGCAACTCCGGTCAGTCCTGGCCAATGCGCTCGACCAGGTCCCTTACTATGGCCGGGCCTGGCGCGCGCTGGGGCTCGACAACGCCAGCTTGGGCCGGTTTGAACTGGCCGACCTGGCGCGGCTGCCGGCCACGCCCAAGCAGCACCTGAGGGAGTGTCCGGGCGATTTCGCCACGCGGTCGAGCCGTCACCGGGGCGGCCTGCGCCGCTACTGCACCAGCGGCACCACCGGCACACCCATCACCGCCCTCTGCTCCGTGGAGGGCCATCGCCGGTTCATCGCCGCGCGCGAGGCCCGCTCCTTCGCCTGGGCGGGCGCCAGCATTCTGGGCTCCCGCTCGATGATCGGCGGGCGCCTGGTGGTCCCCCAGGCCGTGGCGCGCCCCCCGTTCCACCGCTACAACTGGGCGGAAAGGCAGGTCTATTTTTCCGCCTTCCACATCTCGCCCCGCAATGCGCCCGACTATGTCGCCGCCTTCAACCGCTTTCGGCCGAAGGTCCTCACCGGCTATGCCTCTTCGCACTACCTGCTGGCCCGGCTGATGCTCGAGCGGGGACTGACCCTGGATTATGAACCGGACGCCCTCATCCTCGGCAGCGAAAAGCTCACCGCCCCAATGAAGGCCGTGCTGCGCCTGGCCTTCCGGGCCAGGGCCTACGAGGAGTACGGCTGCGTCGAGAACTGCGTCCTGGCGACCGAGTGCGAGCATGGCCGCCTCCATGTGAGCCCCGACTTCGGCATCCTGGAAATCGTCGATGACCAGGGCCTGCCCGCGCCGCCCGGAGTGGAGGGCCGCATCCTCTGCACCTCGCTGCTCAACGAGGTCCAACCGCTCATCCGCTATGAAATCGGCGACTGCGGGGCCTGGGCGGCTGAGGCCTGCCCTTGCGGGCGCGCCCATTTGCCGGTCCTCCAGGAGATCGTCGGCAGACTCGAGGACGTGGCCACGGGTCCCGACGGCCGCCAAATGGTGCGGTTCCACGGCGTCTTCATCGGCCTGCCCAACGTCATCGAAGGCCAGGTCATCCAGGAGACCCTGGACCAGTTCACCGCGCGGCTCGTGGCCCGGCCCGGCTTCGGCCAGAACGAGATCCGGACGATACAAACGCGGTTTGCCCAACGGCTTGGCCCCGTCAAAGTGAAGATCGAACTGGTCCCCGACATCCCCCGGACCGAGCGCGGCAAATTCAGAGGGGTGGTCTCGAAGGTGAGGGATGGGAACATGGGGCATGAGTAATCGGAAAGGCTCGGATTCCGGACCTTTGTCGCGGCCTTTGTCGCGGCCTTTGTCGAAAAATGGCCAATTCGACAAAGGTCTCGACAAAGGTTGCGACAAAGATTGCGGCAAAGGTCTCCCGACGGAGTTGTCACCTTTGAGCGGGCAGGACCACAAACACGTTGAAGTCCGGCCCGGGCGCTCTTGCGCGGCCTTCAGCGCCGACGGGTTGAGCGATAGTGAGATGGGTCATCGGCAACTGGATGGGCCGGCCGGTGTAGCGCCCGCTCCAGACCGGCGGTCCAAAGAAGTCCTGGGCGTTTCGCACCTCGATGTTCACTCCGGGAGCCAGGACGCCGGCCAGGTCCGCCGGCACGGTTTCTTGCCGGCCCCAGTTGAAGACAATGAGGTTGGCGCGGTTGGTTTCATAGGGGTTGGGGCGCACGAAGACTTGGGGCGTGGGCGGCGGGCTCGCGGCCAGGCGGCTGGCGGCGTCGTAACCGGTGCGTGTTTTCCACTCTGCGAAGGAAAGGGCGGACCCGGCGAAGTTGAACGGCGTGGAGGTGGTGAGGAAATACTGGTTGTCGTCCCAGTGGCAGGGAAGGGCGCCCGGGCCGGGATCCAGGGCGACCGAGCCGGTGAGCAGGGCGAAGGTGTTGCCGCGGACGGTCAGGTTGGTCCAGTACTTGCAGAGCAAGCCGCCCCCGGCCAGGTAATTGCTTTGGACCAGGGCATCGGCGTTGCCGTAGAGGGCTTGGAGCAGGCGGATGGGCTGATAGCCGAGGGCGAGGTTGGCCCCACCCTTGCCGGGGGTGTGATAGCCGAAGTTCTGCCGCAGCACGATGGCCGCAGCGGGCTTGAGACCGCCAATCAGGTAGTTGTCGGAGCGGGTCGCCTGGCGGGTGAGCAGGCCATTGTCAAAGGCCGCGTTGCCCTCGAGTTCGAAGCCCTGGATGGCGCCCGACTCGGTATAGACATGAACGCCAAAGCCGAACTGGTCGAAGAGGATATTGTCCCGGAAGAGCTTGGTGCCTGCGGCGTTTTGCGCGTAGATAGCGTGGCCGTGGCCGCGATCCGTCAGGCCGCCCTGCCAGCCGTTGAAATAGACCAGGCACCCGCAAATCTCGGAGTTGGTTGCGGTGGACCAGGAACCGATGCCGACCCCCGCGTCGTGGACCACGAGGTTGATGCACTTGGTGTTGGGTCCATAGATGCTCAGCCCGGCGGCGCGCGGACGGCTGCGGTCGGGCCAACTGCTGCACACCTCCAAGCCCCAGTACCAGGCCCAGGCACCGTTGATCGTGAGGGCCGGCAGAGTCGAGGTCGAGCAATCGAGGGTGGCCCGTTCGCCCGGGTACTGGCGCACGAGGATCGGTTGGCTGGGGCTGCCGGTGAGCTCGCTGGCAAAGGTTCCCCGGTAGGTCCCTCCGCGCACCCACACCGTATCACCGGGCTTGATTGCCTGGGCCAGGGCCAGGGCCGTTTCGAGCCCCCATGGCCTGGCTTTCGAGCCGTTCCCCCCGGCGCTGGCATCGGGGGCGGCGTAATACTCGGCGGCGCCCGCCGTCGGCGCCCCGATCAAGCTGACGATGAGCAAAAGCCCGAGCCGTTTCATGAGAAGGGCAGCGTGGCCGGGTTCCGGGCCGCGGTAAAGACCAAACCGAACGCCGACCCCTCACCCCGGCCCTCTCCCCATCGGATGGGGAGAGGGAGGATTCTCGGTAGCAGTTTGAGAAAGCGGAGGCGCCTGGAATTCCCAGAGACTGCCGACGCTTCTCCCTCTCCCCTTCGGAAGGGGAGAGGGCTGGGGTGAGGGGTTCGCCGGGGACTCGGTATCCACCTTCACTGGCTGATTACTCGCCTATGCTTGTCACCTTGATTGTTCCGTGCCGGAATGAGGCGGGCACGATTGAACAGTGCCTCCGCTCGCTCATGGCCCAGGAAGGCCTGGACGCCGATTGGGAGATCATTGTCGCCGACGGCCTCTCGGAGGATGGCACGCGCCAGGTTGTCGAACGGTTGGCCGCTGCCGAACCTCGACTGCGGGTGATCGACAATCCGCAACGCATCGCCTCCACGGGCCTGAACATCGCCATCCGGGCCGCTCAAGGCGAGTTCATTGTTCGCATGGATGCTCACACGGTCTATGCGCCGGACTATATATGTCAATGCCTGGCGGTGATGCGAGAGACCGGGGCGGATAACGTCGGCGGTCCCATGCAAACCATTGCCGATGGGTTCTGGGAAAAGGCCATTCGCGCCGTATTTCATTCCTCTTTCGCCGTGGGCGGCGCGCGCTCCCATCAGGCCAACTACGAGGGTTATGTGGACACGGTCATCTACGGCTGCTGGAAGAAGGAGCTTTTCGAGCGCATCGGCTATTTCGATGAGGAACTGGTGCGCAACCAGGACGATGAGCACAACCTGCGCATCATCCGGGGTGGCGGCACGGTCTGGCAGAGCCCGAGGATACGGAGTTGGTACCGCCCGCGGGCCTCGCTGGCCGCCTTGTTTGAGCAATACCTCCAGTACGGCTACTGGAAGGTCTGCGTTATCCGCAAGCACAAGCTGCCCGCCTCGCTGCGCCACTTGGTGCCGGGGTCTTTTCTGCTGGCCTTGGGCCTGCTGTCGGCAGCCTCGATCCTTTCGGTCTTGACCCCCCTGCCTTTGGGGGCGGCCCCCTGGCTGCTCCTGTTCCTGGCGGGCCTCTATGCCGGGTCCCTGGCCGTGGCTTCGCTCCTGACGGCCCGCCGGGCCGAGTGGAGACTGCTGCCTGCGCTGCCTTTGGTCTTCGTTTGCTACCACTTCGGCTACGGCTGGGGCTTCCTGCGGGGCGTCCTGGATTTTGTCATTCTCAAGGGCCGCCCTGCCGCCGCCTGCACCCGGCTGACCCGTAACGGTTCTGTGGGGCAGACCTCCGGTCTGCCGGTTCAGGGAGCCTCCGGCTCCGTGTCCCTTGGAGTTGTGAGGCTCGGGGCCAGAGGCCCCGGCAACCGGCAGACCGGAGGTCTGCCCCACGCGTCCCCACCTGAACAGTTGCGCTGACCCCGGCTGCAAATCCATGAGCAAGCGGACAATCCAGTTCTACAAACCCTCTCTGGGCTCCGAAGAGATCGACGAGGTCGTCGCCACGCTGCGCAGCGGCTGGCTCACGACCGGGCCCAGGACAATGCAGTTCGAGAGCGAATTTGCGGCTTACCTGGGGCACAAGCACGCCGTGGCGGTCAATTCCTGCACGGCGGCCCTGCACCTGGCGCTGGAAGCCATCGGCCTCAAGCCCGGCCAGGGCGTCATCGTGCCGGCCATGACCTTCGCCGCCACCGGCGAGGTCGTTCGCTACCTGGGCGCACGGCCCTTGCTGGCGGACTGCCGGCCCGAGGATTTGAACCTCGACGTGGCCGATGCGGAACGGCGAATCCGTTCCGCCCTCCAGGAGGGGGTGAGTGTGGCCGCCATCATGCCGGTTGACTACGGGGGGCAAATCGGCGATGTCGCCGGCGTGCAGGACCTGGCTCGCCGGTATCGGCTCAAGGTCGTCGAGGACGCCGCCCATTGCTGCCCCGCTTACTATCGCGAGCCAAAGGGCGGGGCCGCCCGGCCCGGCAAATGGCTGGCCGCCGGGCACGGGGCCGATTTGAGTTGCTACTCCTTTTACGCAAACAAGTGCATCACCACCGGCGAAGGCGGCATGGCCTGCACCCAGTCCGATGAGTACGCCGAGCGGATGCGGGTCATGTCGTTGCACGGGATCTCGCACGATGCCTGGAAGCGGTATTCGGACCAGGGCTCCTGGTACTACGAGATCATCGCCCCGGGCTTCAAATACAACTTCACGGACATCGCCGCCGCGATTGGCCTGCACCAACTGCGCAAGGCGGAGCTGCTCCTGCGGCAGCGCGCCGCCCTGGCCGGCTTCTACAGCGCCCTCCTCGGAGACGTCCAGGAAATCATCCTGCCCCGGGTCATGCCTAATCGCATCCATTCCTGGCACCTCTACGTCATCCGCCTCAGGCTCGACCGCCTGAGCATCGACCGCCGCCGGTTCATCACCCAACTCCGGCAACGCGGCATCCACGCCTCCGTCCATTGGATGCCCCTGCACCTGCACCCTTATTATCGGCAGACCTATGGCTATGCCCCGGCCGACCTGCCCGTGGCCAGCTCACTTTACCCGGAACTCGTCACGCTGCCGCTCTATCCGGACCTGCGCGAATCGGAGGTCTTGTACGTGTGCGATGCCATAAAAGACATCGTGTGCCGGCACCGCCGGCGGGCACGCGGGCGCGGCGTTGTGGGGCGTGAGCAGAGGGGAGGGTGATGTGTCGCGTAGCGACGCCTGATGGCGTGGTGCCGCTTCAGGCGTCGCTACGCGACGCGGGCGGTCCTGGGCCGGGAGTCCGTGGACTGAAGTCCACGGCTACCATCGAGGCACCGCTACGCGGTGCCCGGCGTCCCGGCATTGTGATGCCATTCGTCATTCGTCATTCGTCATTCGTCATTCGGGACTCCGCGCTCTACGCGACGCGGCCGGTCCTGGGCCGGGAGTCCGTGGACTGAAGTCCACGGCTACCATCGAGGCACCGCTACGCGGTGCGCGACGTCCCGGCATTGTGATGCCATTCGTCATTCGTCATTCGTCATTCGTCATTCGTCATTCGGGACTCCGCGCTCTACGCGACGCGGGCGGTCCTGGGCCGGGAGTCCGTGGACTGAAGTCCACGGCTACCATCGAGGCACCGCTACGCGGTGCCCGGCGTCCCGGCATTGTGATGCCATTCGTCATTCGTCATTCGTCATTGGTCATTCGTCATTCGGCACTCCGCACTCTCATGACGGCGGCCAAACGTGTGTTGGACCTCCTGGGCGCCGGCGCCGGGCTGGTCTTGCTGCTGCCGTTTGGCCTGGTGGTCGGCGTGTGCAGCAAGCTGGCCGATGGGGGGCCGGTCCTTTATCGCCAGGTTCGCGTTGGGCGTTATGGCCGGCCGTTCCGGATATTGAAATTCCGCTCGATGGTGGTCTATGCCGACCGGCTGGGCCATGCCATCACGCAGGGGCAAGACCCGCGTATCACGCCGCTTGGCCGGTTCTTGCGCAAGACCAAGCTGGATGAGTTGCCGCAACTCTGGAACGTCCTGCTCGGAGAGATGAGCCTGGTGGGTCCGCGGCCCGAGGTCCCCCGGTATGTTGAGCACTACACGCCGGAACAACTGGAGGTCTTGCGGTGCAAACCGGGGATCACGGACCTGGCCAGTCTGCTCTTCCGCGACGAGGAGGCGCTGTTGCGCGGGGCGGCGGACGTCGAGCAGTTTTACCTCCGTTACTGTCTGCCAAAGAAGATCGAATTGAACCTGGAGTATGCGCGCAGGGCTGGGGTGCTCCAGGACTGCTGGATTATCCTGCAGACGCTTTGGCGGGTGGGCCTGGGCGCAGTGGCCCTGGCCTGCGGCGGGCTGGCGCGGGGGCGTCCCGGTGTCTGCGTGGCATCGGCGCCGCAACCGCCTGGCCGGAGGGTGGCGGTCATCGGCACCGGCCCTGCCGCTCTGGGCGTGGCCCAGGACTTGTGCCGGTGCGGGGAGGGCCGCCGCCGCATCGTGGCCTTCTTCGATGATGACCCTCGGGCCTGGCACAAGCGGCTGGATGGCATCCCGGTGGTTGGGATGCCGGAGTGTCTGCTCAACGCCCAATGGCGGGAGGGCATTGATGAAGTGATCGTCGCCCTGCCGGAGCGGGACGAGGCCCGGCGCCAGCAACTGGGCGAGTTGCTCAAGATGTTGCCGGTAAAGACCAACTTCGCCGCCGCCCCTGCGGGTTCCGGACCTTAGTCGCAGCCTTTGTCGCAGACTTTGTCGAGAATCGGCCCAATTCGACAAAGGTTGCGACAAAGGCTGCGACAAAGATGCCAAAGCCGTCCCCGGAGCCCGCCTTCTATGAAAAAGCTCAGCCTGGATCTGAACTCGACGCTGCGGTTCTGGGTGTTGCTGTTGTTCTATGCCACGGAGTTGGCGGCCAGTTTGTGGCTGGCCTACGAAGTGCGCTTCGACTTCGCGGTCAACTCCGCCGGGCAAGCGGAGCGGCTGCGGGTGCTGCTGTGGCTGGTGCCCTTGCAGTTGGTGCTCCTGGGCCTGTTCCATCAACTGACCCCGCTCCTGGGCTACTTCAGCACGCCCGACCTGGCCCGGATGTTCCACGCCTTGACCCTCAGCACCCTCATCCTGGGGCTGGCCTGGCTGGGCTGGGGAGAGGGCTATGCCCCGCCGCGCGGGGTCATCGCGCTGGACTTTGTCTTCTCGCTGGTGGGCCTGACCGGGGTGCGCCTGGCGCTGCGCACCTTGCGCGAGTCGCTCAGCGTAGCCCGCCGCCGCGGGTCCGAGCGCTCTCGGCGCGTCGGCATCATCGGCGCCGGCGACGCCGGCGCCGTGCTGGCCCACGAACTGTCGCTCAAACCCGGCTATGGCCTGGAGCCGGTCGCCTTTTTCGACGACGACCGCCGCAAGTGGCACTCGAGGGTACACGACATCCCGGTTCTGGGTCCGCCCGAGAAACTCCTGGAGGCTGCGGGGCGGCTGGACATTCAGGAGGCCATCATCGCCATGCCCTCCGCCCCGGCCAAACGCGTCGGTGAGATCGTCCGCCTGCTGCGCGAGGGGCGGCTCCAATTCAAGACCGTCCCTTCGCTGGACCAGTTGGCCCTGGGCCAGGTCAGGGTCAGCCAGTTGCGCAACGTCGAGGTGCAGGACCTCCTGGGCCGCGAGAAGGTCGAATTGGAGACCGAGAGCATCCGACTGGCCTTGCAGGACCGGGTCATCCTGGTCACGGGCGCCGGCGGCAGCATCGGCAGCGAGCTCTGCCGCCAGATAGCCACCTACCATCCCCGGCACCTGCTCCTGCTGGATCGGGCCGAGCCCAACGTCTTCCAGATCGAGCAGGAGCTGATCGGCCTGGGCCATGGCCCCAGCATCGTGCCCGTGGTGGCCGACATCCAGAACCAGGGGCGGATGAGGGAGATCCTCGCCCGCTTCGAACCCGAGGTGATCTTTCATGCCGCCGCCCACAAGCATGTGCCCATGATGGAGCGCCAGCCGGGCGAGGCCGTCCAGAACAACAGCCTGGGCACGGCGCAGCTTGCCGACCTGGCCCTGGCCGCCGGGGTGGATCGCTTCATCCTGATCTCCACCGACAAGGCCATCAATCCGACCAGCGTCATGGGCGCCGCCAAGCGCCTGGCCGAGATCTACATCCAGGCCCTGGGCGCCGCCAACCCGGACAAGACCAAGTTCATGGCCGTGCGCTTCGGCAACGTCCTGGGCTCCTCCGGCAGCGTCATCCCCCTGTTCCAGCGCCAAATCGCCGAAGGCGGCCCCGTCAAAGTGACCCACCCCGAGATGATGCGCTATTTCATGACCATCCCGGAGGCCTCGATGCTCGTCCTCCAGAGCGCCGTCCTGGGCCGCGGCGGCGAAATCTTCGTCCTCGATATGGGCAACCCGGTCCGCATCGTCGAACTGGCTCGCCAGATGATCGAACTGAGCGGCCTCAAGCCCGACCAGGACATTCAGATCGAGTTCATCGGTGTCCGGCCCGGGGAGAAACTCTTCGAGGAACTCAGCCATCAAGGGGAGAACTTCACTCCCACCCACCATGCCAAGATCCGCCGGTTCCTCTCCCAGCCGGCGGACGTGGTCCAGGTCCGCCAGACCTTGCAGCGGCTGCACGCCAGCCTGCACCAACTGGACGCCGACCAGTTCAAGCGCCTGCTCCACGAGGCGGTTCCCGACTACTCGCCGTATCTGCCGGCACCAACCCGCACCGCCCCGCTGGTTGGCCAAGTCGAAGAATGCTAACTGTTCAGGTCGCGGTGAAACGTGCCCTTCCATAGGAGCGCGGACGCCTCGTCCGCGCGGCTCTGGCGGCAAAAAACGCGCGGACGGGGCGTCCGCGCTCCTATGCGCGACCTGAACAGTTACCAAGAATGAATCCGCGGTCATGAGACGCAGACGTCTGCGAAAAGTCCTGGTGATTGTCCTGGCCGCGTGTCTGGGCCTGGCCGGGCTGGGTTACGGCGGCTATCGGGGCTACAGGTTGCTCCGCCAGGCCCGCTATCTCAAACTGGCCCGGCATTATCTGGCCAAATCCGATGCCAAGTGGGCCTTGTACAACCTCCAACGCGCCGTTCGCGCCGACCCCTTCAATGTCGAGGCCTGGCGCCTCATGGCCGATGTGAGCGATTCGACCCGCTCCCGCACCGCCCTGCTGGCGCGCAGCCGGGTCGTCGAACTCCGCCCCCATTCGACCGATGACCGGCTGGCTCTGGCCTCGACCGCCCTGCTCTTGGGGGACTACCTCGCCGCCACCAACGCCATCGCGGGCATCGATGCCGCCGCCCGCGACACCGCCGCCTATCACAACGTCGCAGGGGCCGTCGCCTTGGCGGGCCGCCAGAACGCCGCCGCCGAATCCCATTTCCTGGAGGCGGTTCGGCTCCAGCCGTCCAACCCGGTGCCGCAACTCAACCTCGCCGTCGTTCGCCTCCAGGGCACCAACGCCGGCGCCGTCCAGGACGCCCGCGCCTGCCTCAAGGGCCTCTCCACCGCAGGCACCAACGGTCTCCTCCGTTGCCAGGCCCTGCGCGAACTCATCCTCGACGCCGCCCGCAACCAGCACCTGGAGACTGCCCTGGCCCTGGCCAGTGATTTGGGCCAAGACACCAACTCCGTCTTCAAAGACCAACTCCTGCGGCTGGACCTCCTGAGGGCCACGCAGGACCCCGCCTTGGGCGCCGCGCTGGCTGCCCTGCAGCGCGACGCGGCCAACGCCCCCGCCAAGACCCATGACCTCGCCCTCTGGCTCATGTCCAACAACCGTTCCCAGGAGGCCATCGACTGGCTGCAGACCCTGCCGCAAACCCAAAAGACCAACCAGCCTGCCGCCTTCCTGATCGCCCAATGCCGGACCCTCCTGGGCGACTGGGCCGGGCTGCAGGCCTCGCTGAGTCCGCAGTATTGGGCCGAACTGGACTTGATGCGCCACGCCTTCCTGTCCCGCGCCCTGCGCGAGCAGGGCCTGGCCGACGCCTCGAAGACCGAATGGGAATCGGCCCTGCAATGCGCCAGAACCGGCAAGCGAAGCGCCCGTTTCGATAAACCCGGCCTCATGATGCTCCTGCGCGTGGCCACCCAGTGGGACTGGACCGCCGAAGAGGAAAACCTGCTCTGGGACCTCATCCGCCAATTCCCCGGCGACCAATGGGCCTTCCATGGCCTGGTCCAGAGACTGTTCCTGGCCGGCCAGACCCGGCCCTTGATGCTCCTCTACAGCGATCGGGTCAAGCGGTTCCCCGCAGACCTCGCTTCCAAGAATAACCTCGCCGTCCTGGCCCTTCTCCTGAACGCCCAGGAACACCAACCCGACCAACTGGCCCGCCAGGTCTATGACAAAGACCCTGCCAATCCCGCCTTCGCCTCCACGTATGCCTTCTCCCTGAGCCTCCAGCACAAGACCGCCCAGGCCCTCTCGGTCTTCGAACGGCTCAAACCCCAGGAACTGGAAGATCCCTCCATCGCCGCCTACTACGGCATCATCCTCCGGGCCTCGGGCAACCGTGCCAAGGCCAAGAGATTCCTCGAGCTGGGCGCCAAGACCAGGCTCCTTCCCGAGGAACGCAGGCTGATCGACAAAGAAGATTGATTGTTGGCACTATGTTGGGTTACAAATAGGCAATCTATGGGCAAGACCTCCAAGTCGCGTAAGACCGTTTATGTTGTCGAAGACCACCCCGTCTTCCGTGAGGGCCTGGTGCAGATCCTGGGCGGCGAACCGGACCTGGCCGTTTGCGGCGAGGCTGGCGACGCCGAAGAGGCCCTCGACGCCATTCCGCGCGTCAAACCGGACCTGGTGCTGGTGGACATCACGCTGCCCGGCAAGAGCGGACTGGACCTGATCAAAGAGCTGCGCGCGGCCAACCAGGCCGTCAAGATCCTGGTCGTCTCCATGCACGACGAGGCCCTTTACGCCGACCGCGTCCTGCGGCCGGCGGCGACGGCTATATCATGAAACAGGAAGACCCCGAGGAGATCGTGCGCGCCATGCACGACGTTCTGGCCGGACGCATCTACGTGAGCGAGGAGGTCATGGCCGCCACGTCCAAGCCCGCAGCCCCACCCTCGCCCGGGTTGCCGCCCCGCGCGCTGGCACAGCTCACTGACCCCGAACTCGAAATCCTCCATTTGCTCGGCCAGGGCAAGACCACCGGCCAAATCGCCCGCCAGCTCCGTCTGGGCCCCCGCTCCGTGGCCGCTTCCTGCTCTCGACTCCAAAAGAAGCTCGGCCTCGAAAGCCCCAACGAACTGATTCGTTACGCCGTCTGCTGGGTCGAAACGGGGGCGTAGGCCGAGCCAGCAATCCGAAATCCGTTCCTTTGGTCCCTTATGTCTCTTTTGTCCCTTGCTGAAGGGACCAAAGGGACCAAAGGGACCAAAGGGATGGATTTCGGATTTCGTGTCTTTGGGCTGCTCACATCGGCACCCGCACCATGATGGTCGTCCCCTGGCCCGGGGCTGACTTGACCTCGCAGGCGCCGCCCAAGGCGGCAGCGCGTTCGTGCAGGTTGGTCAAGCCGATGCCGCGGCGTTTGTCCTGGCCGGGGCGGGCGGAGGCGGGGTCAAAACCGCGTCCGTTGTCCTGGATGACGAGTTCGAGGCGGCCGTCGCGCAGGCGCATGAGCAGGGACACTTTGGTGGCGCGGGCGTGCTCTTCGGCGTTGGCCAGGCTCTCCTGGACGATGCGGAAGAGGTTCAACTCGGCTGTGGGAGAGGACCGTTGGGCGAGGGGTTCGATTTGGCAGGAGACCTGCAAGTTGGAACGGCCTTCCAACTCCTTGCACAGGTGCCTGCAGGCCTCTGCCAGGCCCAGTTCGTCCAGGTCGGTGGGGCGCAGGGCGTGGGCGATGCGCCGGTTCTCTTCGAGGGCCTGGACCAGCAGTTGGTCGCAACGGGCCAGCATCTGGGACGCAGTGGGATTGGCCGTGGCGAGGCTGTCCTCGATCTTGCGCAGCCGCATCTTGACGGAGGCGATGATTTGGTTGACGCCGTCATGGAGGTCGCGGGCGACCCGCTGGCGCTCGGCCTCCTGCGCCTCGATAATCCGCCAGGACAACCGCCGCAACTCCTGTTCGCTGGCCCGCAACGCCGCCGTCGTGTGCCGCAACCGCGCTGCCGTCCGGACCCGCGCCGCCAATTCTTCCGCGTCCACCGGCTTGGTCGGGTACTCATCGGCGCCAGTGTCCAACCCTCCGGCCTTCTGGGCGGCGCTGGTCGCCTCCCCGGAGAGCAGGATGACAAACACGTCCACCAGGGCCGGGTCGGACTTGATCCGCCTGCAGACCTCGAAACCGTCCACGTCCGGCAATCGCACATCCAGCAGCACGAGGTCCGGCCGCCATTGCCGGGCCAGGCGCAGCCCTTCCAGGCCGTTGGGCGCGGTGCAGACCTCGTGGCCTTTGAGGCGCAACAATGCTGAAATCACGTCGAGCAAGTCCGGATTGTCATCCACCAGCAGGATGCGAGTCTTCGTTTTCATGCCAGGACTGCGGAGCAGGTTCTCTTCCAAGATGTATGCGGGAGTTGCACAGGAGGCAACAGAGAAATCAGAGATAGAATTCTGTCTCACACCCCCGAAGACCTGGCCCTTCCCTTCGGGCTTGCAAATAGACGCCCGGCGCATAGGGTGGTTGCCGGCAGTGAAAAACCGGGCCTCATATGCTGTCTGAATTTTGCCATATCTCCCTCGAAAAGCTGCGGGCACTCGTCGTCCCTCTTTCTTCAGCCTTCAGCCTCTCGCCGCGCTGTCGCGCCGTCGCAGCGGGTCAGCCTTTGGCCTTTCCCCTGCTGTTGGCCGCCTGCGCCGGCCTTGGCCTCTGGTCGAGGGCCGACCCGGTCCAACTCCGGCCGGCCCAGCCGCTCACCAACGGGACGGCGCTGCTTTGCCCCGGCACCGGCTACGCCATACCGTGCGTGACGGATTGGAATGGGGACGGCAAGAAAGACCTCCTGGTGGGTTACCAGACTGCCGGCAAAATCGCCCTCTACCTCAACGTGGGCACCGATGCCCAACCCCGCTTCGACAATTTCACCAATCTCCAGACAACCGATGGGGCGGACATCTGCCTGCCCTCAAGCGGGTGTGGGGCGCCGGCGCCCTGGGCCTGCGATTTCTATGCCGACGGCAAACGTGACCTGCTGGTCGGCTCGGGGTCCGACGGCACGGTCTGGTTTTATCGCAATACGGGCACGGACGCCGCGCCGCAGCTTGCGCCGGGCGTGCGGCTTTTGGCCGGCGGCGCGCCCTTGAGCGTGGGGCTGCGGGCGACACCCTTGGTCTATGACTGGGACCGGGACGGCCTGCCGGACCTGCTCTGCGGCTCGGGCGATGGTTATGTCTATTTCTTCAAGAACACTAATACGGTCCAGTCCCCCGCCTTTGCACCGGCGGTCCGCATCCGAGCCGGAGGCTCGGACCTGTTCCTGGGAATCCGCTCGGTCGTCCGTGTGTTCGACTGGGACGGCGACGGCCTGGTCAACCTGGTCTGCAGTTCGGACAGCGGCGTCTATTGGTGCCGCAATACCAACAGCAACTCCCAGCCCATCCTGCAGCCGCCCCAGGCGATTCGGGCCCCGCTCGCCGGCAGCGGCCTGGTCCCCATCAACACCGGCGGCCGCATGCGCCTGGACCTGGCGGATTGGAACAACGACGGGGTCATCGACCTGGTCCTGGGCAACCTGAACGGCACGGTGTATCTTTACCAAGGCTACCGCTTCCAAATCCGCCGCGCCATCGCCCTGCCTGCCAATCAGGTCGCCCTGGAATGGGACAGCGCGCCCTTTCTGACCTATAACATCCTCTGCGGCCCCTCGTTGCCTGCTCTGGCCACGCCCGCCGCGACCAACCTCCCCTCAGCCGGAAACACGACCGCCTGGACCAACCCCGCCACCGCCGGCTGCCAATTCTATCGCCTCCAGATCGCGCACTGACGTTCGTAACCGCTGAGGGCGGAGACAGCGTCCCCGGCCGACCCCTCACCCCGGCCCGCTCCGGTCCACGGTTCGGGGCGTGGGAATCATCCCGTGTCGCGTAGCGACGCAGTGAAGGTAGCCGTGGACCTCGGTCCACGGTTCAGGGCGTGGGAATGGTCACGAGTCGCGTAGCGACGCCTGACAGCATCGCGGTTTTCAGGCGTCGCTACGCGACGCGGTTGAGCTTGGGCCATGGGTCCGTGGACTGGAAGTCCACGGCTACCATCGGGCACCGCTACGCGGTGAGCCGGGGGCAAGGACGCTCCCGCCTTCACTGATGCCTTACTGATGTTCCCACGTTGTGCTTTACCAGGCGCGCCCGGTTGTAGTATGCCTGCCTGCGAACATCAGGCCAGAGTATGAAATTCATCGGCGAAGATTTTTTGTTGCAAACCCGGACCGCGCGGCGGCTCTATCACGAGTGTGCGGAGGCGGAGCCGATCTTCGATTATCACTGCCACCTTTGCCCGCGCGCCATTGCCCAGAACCGGCGGTTCGACAACCTGTGGGAGATCTGGCTTGAAGGAGACCATTACAAGTGGCGGGCCATGCGCTCCAACGGCGTGGCTGAGCGGTGCTGCACCGGGGATGCCCCGCCGTTGGAGAAGTTCATCGCCTGGGCCGCCACAGTGCCGCACACGTTGCGCAACCCGCTTTACCACTGGACCCATCTCGAATTAAAGCGCTATTTCAGCATCGACGAACTGCTGGACGAACGGAGCGCGCCGCGCATCTGGAAGAGGGCCAACGAACAACTGGCCGGCCCGCAATTGACCACCCAGGGCATCCTGAAAAAGTTCGGCGTCCGGACCCTCTGCACCACCGATGACCCGGCCGATGACCTGGCCTGGCACAAGGCCATCGCCGCCTCGGGCTTGGCCACCGCGGTCCTGCCCGCCTTCCGTCCCGACAAGGCGCTGGCGGTCCACTTGCCCGGGCCGTTCAAGGCCTGGCTCCAGCGCCTCGAAGCGGCCGCCGGCCTGGACATCCCCAATTTGGCCGCCCTGCTGGAGGCCCTCCGGCGGCGCCATGACTTCTTCCACCAGCAGGGCTGCCGGCTCTCCGACCATGGCCTGGACCACTGCTATGCCGGCTTCTGCCCCCAATCCACGGCCGCCGCCATCTTCGCGCGCGCGCGCGCCGGCCAGGCCGCCTCGCCCCAGGAACACTCACAGTTCGCCAGTTTCATGATGCTCTTCCTGGGCCGGCTCAACGCGCAAAAGGGCTGGACCCAGCAACTGCACCTGGGCCCCCTGCGCAACAACAATACCCGCCTCCTCCGCCAACTCGGCCCCGACACCGGCTTCGATTCCATCGGCGATTTCCCCCAGGCCGCCCCCCTGGCCGCCTTCCTGGACGCGCTCGACCAGGAAAAGGCCCTCGCCCGCACCATCCTCTACAATGTCAACCCGGCCGATAATTACGTCCTGGCCACCATGCTCGGCAATTTCCAGGACGGCGCCATTCCGGGCAAGCTCCAGTGGGGCCCGGCCTGGTGGTTCCTGGACCAGAAGGAAGGCATGGAATGGCAGCTCAATGCCCTCTCCAACCTCGGCCTGCTCTCCCGCTTTGTCGGCATGGTCACCGATTCCCGCTCCTTCATGTCCTACCCCCGCCACGAATACTTCCGCCGCGTCTTCTGCAACCTCCTGGGACGCGACATCGAGAACGGCGAGATCCCCAATGACCTCCGGAGGGTCGGGGCGATGGTGCGCAACATCTGCTACGGCAACGCCCGCCAATACTTCGGCCTGCCCGAGGGGCAGCCCGCCGCCGAAAGCCCCGCCCCGCAGCAGCCGCGGCTCCGGGGCAGCGCACGCCGAAAGACGCGCGGCTAAGAGAGCCATCCGGATAGGAGCACGAGGAGGGTTCGGGGGAGCAATGAAAACGCGGAGACGCGAAGAACGCAGAGATGAGAGAAGGCAAACGAGACTAATCTCTGCGTCCTTCGCGTCTCTGCGTTTGATTATGGGAAAGCATTGCCAATCCCCCCATGAACATCCGCAAAGCAGAATTGCGTGACGCTCCCCTCATCGCCGAGTTCAATCTTCGATTGGCCGCCGAGACCGAGGAGTTGGCGCTGGACCCCGCCTGCGTTGCGGCCGGTGTGGACGCCCTGCTGAAAGACCCCGCCAAGGGCGTCTATTCTGTCGCCGAGCTCGATGGGGTCATCGCGGGCCAGGTGATGATCACCTACGAATGGAGCGATTGGCGCAACGGCTGCACCTGGTGGCTCCAAAGTGTGTACGTCAAAGAGCAATTCCGGCGTCGCGGCGTCTTCCGGGCCCTCTTCGAGCACGTGAGACAATTGGCCCTCCGGCAAAGAGACGTGTGCAGCCTGCGCCTCTACATGCACGCCGACAATGCCCGCGCCCGGCAGTCCTACGAGCGGCTGGGCATGAGCCGCACCCGGTACGAAGTCTTTGAATATGCGCTGGAAAATCCAACCGATGACCCTCGCTGATTTCGAGGCGGTCTCCGACCTCTGGCGCGAGACCGAAGGCATCGGCCTGGGCGAGTCGGATTGCCGGCCGGCCATCGCGAGCTATCTGGCGCGCAATCCGGGCCTGAGTTTTGTCGCCCGCTGCGGCACTCGAATCGTCGGGGCTGTCCTGTGCGGTCATGACGGCCGGCGCGGGTATCTGCACCACCTGGCGGTGGCGCGGGACCTGCGCCGGCATGGCATCGGCCAGGCGCTGGTCCGGGCCTGCCTCGATGGCCTGGCCGCCGTTGGCATCCCAAAGTGCAATCTGTTCCTCTTCACCGACAACGCCGCCGGCGAGGCCTTCTGGCGCCATACCGGCTGGGTCAAAAGGGCCGACCTGGCGGTGATGCAAAGAAAGGCTAAAGGCTAAAGGCTAAAGGCTGAAGTGGGCGAGCTTAGCCTTTAGCCTTACTTCTTGACCGTGGTATGGTCGCGGATCCAATACAGATCCCGGTTATTGGGCGAGGGATCGCTGTGGGCGATGATCTGACCGGCGGGGACGGTTTTCCGGGTCCTGGGGTCGGTCCATTTGTGAGACTCGGCATGACTATCGGCAAAGACCAGGACGCCGGATTGGCGATGGAGGCTGGAGGGATAATGGAAGAGCAGATACATGTGGTTATCGCCCTCGACCCAGAGGTATGGCCCGGAGGGCAGCGGCGGCCCGCCGCCGTTGGGCACCAACATCTCCCGGTTGTCGCCGGAGTACAAGGACCAGGTCAGGACCAGCTCCTTCTGGTTGTTCACGCACTGAACGCGAAGCGCCTGGGCCTTGGCCTTCGAGAGGGCCGGCAGCAGCATCGCCGCCAGGATGGCGATGATGGCAATGACCACCAGGAGCTCGATGAGGGTGAAGGCGGGACCAAGGCTGTATCCCGCGGTCCTCGCACGGCTAGCCCCGGCCCCGGCGCTTGGGACAGGCTCGCCGCGATCCGGGGGTTTAGCTCGTGATCTCCAGGGGTTCGGTGTTCTCATCTGCATGACAAATGCCGTTCACTATGCGCGGTTCTCCAGGACGGGCTGCAAGGCGGTCGAGAGACCATTCGCCCGGGATCGGCCTGCTTGTATCAGGTCTGCGTCCGAACGGCAAGTGAGCGTTTTGACAATCCATCGGGCGCATCCTGAGACTGCCGCCGGAGCGCCGGCTTCAGCCGGCTTTGCGCGCACCTGCACCCCTTTGGGCCCCTGTGAACATGGAACGTCCGAAGCCGTCCCGCCGAGCGGGACGGCGCTCCGGCCCTTCGGAGGCGGCGGCGGGGGCATTGTCGGTAAGCGCCCGATCCATCTTGATGTCATGCCGGATCTCGATAATATTGAGCAATGATTGCGAGCTTCGCCTGCCGCAAGACTGAACGACTGTGGCTTCGGCGGCGGGACCACGGCCTGCCGCCGCAAATCGAACGCGTCGCGCTCCGCAAGCTGACTCAGCTTCACCGTTCGCGGGAACTGCGCGATTTGGCGCTGCCGCCGGGCAACCATCTGGAAACTCTCAAAGGCGACCGTGCCGGCCAGCATAGCATGCGGGTCAACGATCAGTGGCGCGTCTGCTTCCGCTGGCAGGGCGAGGACGCGCATGACGTAGAGATTGTGGATTACCATTGAGCCTATGAAGACCAAGAAACTCCCGCCGGTCCATCCCGGCGAAATTCTGCTCCACGACTTCCTGGAACCGCTCGAGCTGAGCCAGTATGCTCTGGCCAAGGCCATCGGCGTGACCCCCATCCGCGTCAGCCAGATCGTGCGTGGACAGCGTGCCATCACCGCGGACACCGCCTTGCGCCTCTCGCGCTATTTTTCCACGCGGCCCGGTTGGTGGCTCGACTTGCAGACGCACTATGACCTCGAAACGGCGGCCGACAAGCTCGAGGCCCGCATCGCCCGCAGCGTTAAACCTTGCTCCCTGATGCCATGAAAACGCTTCGATCGACTTTGCCGGCCGCCCTGGCCCTGGCGGGCCTTGCGCTGGCGGGCCTTGCCCCTGTTTGGGCGCGGGCCGGCGAGTCTGCGGCAACCCGCGAATGGGTGCGGGCCCGGGTCCAACAGGAGACGCCCGACCTGCTGGCGCTCTATCGGCACCTGCACGCGCACCCGGAGCTTTCGTTCCAGGAGGCGCAAACCTCCGCTCGCCTGGCCGAGGAATTGCGCAAGGCAGGCTGCGAGGTCACCACCGGCGTCGGCAAATACGGCGTGGTGGGCCTGCTCCGCAACGGCCCCGGCCCGACGGTCCTGGTCCGCTCGGACCTGGACGGCCTGCCGGTCAAGGAGCAGACGGGCTTGCCCTATGCCAGCACGGCGCTGGGCAAGGACGCCTCGGGCAACGACGTGCCGGTCATGCACGCCTGCGGGCACGACGTCCATATCACGTGCCTGGCCGGCGCCGCCCGGGTCCTGGCCGGGCTCAAGGATCAATGGCACGGCACGCTGGTCTTCATCGGCCAACCGGCCGAGGAAACCGTCGGCGGCGCCCGGGCGATGCTGGCCGACGGCCTGTTCAAACGGTTCCCGCGCCCGGATTTCTGCCTGGCCCTGCACGACAGCGCCGAGTTGGCCGCCGGCACTCTGGGTTACACCCCCGGCCCCGCTTGCGCCAATGTCGATTCGGTGGAGATCCTCGTGCGCGGCGTGGGCGGGCACGGCGCCTACCCCCACAAGACCCGGGACCCCATAGTCCTGGCCGCCCAGATCATCCTCGGCCTCCAGACGATCGTCAGCCGCGAAATCACCCCGGGCGAAGGCGCCGTCGTCACCGTCGGCTCGATTCACGGCGGCACCCGGCCCAACATCATCCCGGAGCAGGTGCGCCTGGAGTTGACGGTCCGCTCTTACACCGACGCGGTCCGGCAGCAGACCCTGGAGGCCATCAAACGCATCGCGCGCGGTTGCGCCCTGGCCGCCGGCATGCCCGAGGATCGCCTCCCCGAGGTCAAGCTCCAGGACGATTTCACCCCCGCCCTTCTCAACGACCCGGCCCTCACGGCGAAGGTTGTCGGGGCCTTCAAGTCCTGGTTTGGCGAGACCAACCTCTTTCTCAAGAAACCCACGATGGGCGGAGAAGACTTCAGCGAATACGGGCGGACGCCGGAGAAGATCCCGGTCTGCATGTTCAGCGTGGGCGGGGTGGCCCCCGCCGCACTCCGAGAGAGCGAGCGGACCGGCAGGCCCCTGCCGTCGCTCCATTCGCCTCTGTGGGCGCCCCTGCCGGAGCCGACCATCCAGACCGGCATCACCGCCATGACCGCCGCAGTGCTCGAGCTCCTGGGCAGCGGCAAGTAAGGCGGGAACTACGATTTCTTACCCTCCGCAGCTTTGAGTCGGCCAACCAATGATACCATGAAGCAGAACAGCCCTTTGGCCTCGGGTCCAAACATTGAATCCCTGATTCTCGCCGCGCGTGATCAGAGGGTAATTCTCGCACCCGATCTGGCTGCCATCTACGGCGTACCGACAAAGGCTCTGAATCAGGCCGTCAAACGCAATGTGGAGCGGTTCCCTGCCGATTTCATGTTCCGCTTGACTTTGGCGGAGGCAGAGGCGGTGCGGCGTTCAAGGTCACAAATTGTGACCTTGAAACAAGGGCAGAACATCAAATACCGCCTCGGCCGCGACCCGGAGGGCCAGAAGGAATGAACGGCAAATGATGCCGGACTACCGCAAATTCGGGCTTGCAAAGCCGGCCGCCGGGAGTATTATTTGTGCAGAGATAAACCTACGCCGAACTGGTTCGTCCAGGCGGCAAATCCTGGGGCCACCCGGCGCAAGCAGGGTGGCCACAGTTGTTTTCCGGGAAGCTCGTGCAGATATTCTACGTTGATGAAGCCGGTTGCACCGGCATGTTGCCATCGGCCATCTCGCCCATCCAGCCTGTGTTCGTGCTGGGCGGGGTGCTCTTGCACCGCTCCCGGCTCCAGGATTTCACTCTGGATTGGCTGCATCTCAAGGATCGTTTCTTTCCCCACTTGCGAATCCCCAATTCCGATTTTCTGGACTGGATTGCCGTGGAGATCAAGGGCGCGGACTTGCGCAAGCGCATCCGCAACGGCCGGCGCGACCCGCGCCGCCAGGCCTTGGGGTTCATGGACAGGTTTCTCGACCTGCTGGAGACGCATGAGGCCAGGCTGCTCGCCCGGCTTTATGTCAAGCCCATCGCCACACCCTTTGATGGCAGGTCGGTTTACACTTCGGCGGTGCAAAATCTGGCGGTGGACTTTCAGCGTTATCTGGCGGCAACCAACACGGCTGGCTTGATGATTCTGGACAGCCGGAACAAGCCGAAGAACACCAACGTGTCGCACTCGGTCTTCACGCAGAAATTCCGTGCGGCGGGTGACGCTTACGCCGGGCTGGTCGAAATGCCGGTGTTCGGCCACAGCGACAACCATGCGGGCATTCAGGGCGCGGACATGATTTGCTCGGCTTTCCTGTTTCCGATGGCGGCGTATGTCTATTGCCTGGGCCACGTCAACAACATCCACGTCCACTTGGCGTATTACCGGATTCGCGACCTTTTCGGCGAGCGCCTCAAGCGGATGCAATTTCGTTATCAAGATGCCAGCCAATGGTGGCGCGGCGGCGTCACGGTCAGCGATGGCATCGGCCACCAAAAGGGCGGCTTGTTGTTTGCGCCGTGACAAGAACCCGGAAACCCGCGACATGAAGAAACCAGACGAATCTCCACCGTGAATCTGCAGCCTCGAAGCATCCTGCGCGGTGATGCGGGTTATCCGGCACGCTTGCGCGAGCGTTTGGGAGCAGACGCCCCGCCACAATTAACGGCCCTCGGGAACCGCGACCTGGCTGCTCTCTACGGTGTTACGACCGGCAATCTCAACAAGGCCGTGCGGCGGAACCTGGATCGTTTCCCTTCCGATTTCATGTTCCAACTCACCCCGGAGGAGGCGGAAAACTTGAGATTCCAAAATGGAATCTCAAGTTCCGGCTACGGCGGCCGGCGGTATCTGCCATACGCATTCTCCCATGCCCAAGTACGCGGCCAACCCCAAACCGGTCCGTAGGATCAACTCCCTTGCCGATCTGCTCGCTTACCTCCGCGATGAACTTGGCTGGCCCATTTCCGCCAACACCGTCGGTGACGACCTCACGTTCGACTGGTCGGCCGACGACCCCCGGTTGGAGGGCCACTCCCGGATTGACATCAGACCGGTGGTCGAAAACAGGACCACTGACATCTTCCGGCGCTGTCTTCGGCGCGCGCACGGGCGGGGTTTCCAGCACGGTTGCGCTTTATCCGATTCCGTCCGGGGAACGTTTGGGTTAGAGTGCGCGGCGTGAAGCGAATGCTTTTCCAGTGCCTCTGGGTGCTGCTGGCGGGGGCAGGCGCCTCGGCTTATGGGGTGCTGGCCCTGAGCCGGGGCGAGGCGCTCAATTCCGTTTATATCCTGCTGGCGGCCCTTTGCACATACGCCATCGGCTACCGGTTTTACGCCAAGTGGATTGCCGCGCGCGTCCTGGCCCTGGACGACCGGCGCGCCACCCCGTGCGAGGTCCACGATGACGGCAAGGATTTCGTTCGGACAAACAAATGGATCGTCTTTGGCCACCATTTCGCGGCCATCTCCGGTCCGGGCCCGCTGGTGGGGCCGGTGTTGGCGGCGCAGTTTGGGTATCTGCCGGGGACGTTGTGGATTCTGATTGGCGTGGTGCTGGGCGGGGCGGTGCAGGATTTTGTGGTGTTGTTTGCCTCGGTGCGGCGGGACGGCAAGTCGCTGGGCGAGATGGTGAAGGAGGAGCTGAACACAACGGCGGGGGTGATAGCATCGTGCGCGATCCTGGCGATCGTGGTGATATTGCTGGCGGTGCTGGGGTTGGTGGTAGTCAAGGCGCTGGCCGAGAGCCCGTGGGGCGTGTTCACGGTGGGGTCGACGATTCCTATTGCGATGTTCATGGGGTGTTACCTGCGCTACGGGCGCATCGGCAAGGTGCTGGAGGCCTCGGTCATCGGTGTGATTTGCCTGCTCCTGGCGGTGTGGGGCGGGAAGCTGGTGTACGAGGACGCGCACCTGGCGCGGGTGTTTGGGCTGCACGACCTGGCGCTGGGCTGGGCGATCATTCTCTACGGGCTGGCGGCGAGCGTGCTGCCGGTCTGGCTGTTGCTGGCGCCGCGCGGGCACCTGAGCACGTTCATGAAGCTGGGCACGATCTTCGCCCTGGCAGCGGGGCTGTTTCTGGTGCTGCCGGCGCTGAAGATGCCCGCGCTGAGCCGGTTTGTGGACGGCTCGGGCCTGATCGTGGCGGGCAAGATATTTCCCTTTTGCTTCATCACGATTGCCTGCGGGTCGATCTCGGGTTTCCACGCGCTCATCGCCAGCGGCACGACGCCCAAGATGCTCACGCGCGAGTCGTATGCGCGGGCGGTGGGCTACGGGGCGATGTGCCTGGAGTCGCTGGTGGCCATCATGGCCCTCATTGCCGCCTGCACGCTGGAGCCGGGCGTCTATCTGAGCATGAATGTCAAGGGTCCGGCGGCGAACACCGTCGCCAAGGTCACCGCACTGGGGTTCCCCGTCACGACGGGGCAGATGCACCAACTGGCCGCGCAACTGGGCGAGAAGACCCTCTTCGAAAGGACCGGGGGCGCCGCCACACTGGCGGTCGGCATGGCGCAAATATTCGCGAAAGTCGTGCGCGGGCACGGGCTGGATTTGTGGTATCACTTCGCCATCATGTTCGAGGCGCTGTTTATTCTCACCACGATCGATGCGGGCACGCGCGTGGGCCGCTATATGCTCCAGGACATCCTGGGCCATGTCGCCAGGCCGTTGGGCCAGACGCGGAACCTGGGCGCCAACCTCCTGGCCAGCCTCCTCATGGTCGGCGCGTGGGGTTACTTCCTCATCCAGGGCGTCCTGGACCCATTGGGCGGCGTAAACTCCCTCTGGCCCTTGTTCGGCATTGCCAACCAGATGCTCGCCGCCATCGCTCTGTGCCTGGCCACTACCATCATCCTCAAGATGCGCCTCAGCAAGGACGCGCCGCCACAAGGGCTGCGGGCCGCTCCGCACTCCACAGCCGCGTCGGACGGGTCAGACAGGTCGGACGCGTCCGACCAGTCGCAGCCCCCGGGCACATTCGTCATTCGTCATTCGTCATTCGTCATTCGTCATTTTCCCCTCCGCACTCCGCATTTAGCCGCCCTGATCACGTTCGTCCCGCTGGTCTGGCTGCTGGCGGCAACCATGACGGCCGGCATCGAGAAGATCTGGCACCCGGACCCACGGATCGGGTTTCTGGCGCAGGCCAGTGTGCTGGATGAAAAAGGGCCCGCCCTGGAGCAGGCGGCCGCGGCGGCCAGGACCGGCGGCGAGGCGGCAGCCATCGCCGCCGCAGAGAAGGCCATCCATGATAATCGCGTGCTGCGCTTCAACAACCGCCTGGACGCAGCCGTCGCCGGGGTCTTCCTCGTGTTGATCTCCGCCATCGTCGTGCTGAGCGTGCGGGAGTGGGTGCTCCTGCTCGGGCGTCGAAGACCCGCGACGCTGCGCGAGACGCAACCCGTCTGGCTTGCGGACTACGCGGTGGCCGAGGGCAGGCCGTCGCACGTCCTGGGCGTGCTGGCCCTGGGAATCGGGTTGGCGCGGGAGCTCTCGGGCGAGGCACAGATGGACCGGGCGCAGCAGGCGGCAACTGCCTGCCAATGCGGGGAAGAAGGCCATGCCGAGCGCGGGGGCCTGGCGGTGAGCGGCCGCCGCGGCCCTCAGGCCAGGAAGGACGCGCAACAGGTGTATCTGGAGGTGACCGAGCGAGCGCACAACGGAGTGCGGCGGTGCTGCTAAATCGAGCCTGTCCCAATGGCTCTGATTCCGGACCTTTGTCGCAGCCTTTGTCGGCACCTTTGTCGAGAAACGGCCGATCCGACAAAGGTTTCGACAAAGGTTTCGACAAAGGTCCCCCGCTCGCAGGGCTTTTGGGACAGGCTCTAAATACCCGCTCACTTTTGCATCTCGGCGGTGTGATGGTATTCGCGGAAGGTGAAGAGGAGGGCGGCCAAGGCCATGAAGAGGGCGGTGGCCAGGAGGGGGACGGCAACGGAGAGGGTCACGCCGCGTGCGGGCCAATCGTAGATGGCCTGGAGGGGCGCATGGTGGGAGAGCAGGCTCTTGAGGTGGCGCATGAGCGAGAGGGTGTTGATATTGGTCGGGATGCGTCCGATGCCCATTTCGACGATGAAGCCGTAGAGCAGGGCCAGGGCGACGTAGCGTTTGGAGACCTGGCCCATAGCGGCCCCGAGCGCGCACCAGGCCGGCACGGCCAGGACTTGGGCGGCAAGGAACAGGGGGAGCAACGCGCCGAGCCCGGGGATTTGACGGAGGCTGCCGGCGGCAAAGAGGAGGAGCGTTTCGGCGAATAGAACGGCCTGCAGCCAGGCGGTCTGGGCGAGGTATTTGAGCAGGAGCAACCGGGCGCGGCTCAGGGGGCGCGTGAGCAGGAACCCAAGTGTATCGGCCTGGACCTCGTCCCGGATGAGACCGCCCAAGCCCCGGACGCAGTGCAGCGGGAGGATGACGAAGAAGTAGAGATCGATGAGCCAATGGTAGAAGGGCTCGGTCCGGCCCCACAAGGGCCTCACTTCCTGCTGGGCGCGCAGGACCGACCTTTTCTCGAAGTCTTGAAAAAAGGCGAACTGGCGCTCGTCGAGCACGTTCTGCGCGCGGCGATGAATGCGCTCATAGCAGGCCTTGATTTCCTGCCGCTGCTGCTCGGCGCGGGCCTCGGCGGATTGCGTCTCGGCCCAGGATGCGGACGCGGTCAAATTCCTCGGAGAAGATCCGGCGCATTGGTTCCTGTTGTTCGGGCCGGAGGCGGGCGTCGGCCTGGGCGAGGCGGTTGGCCATCACGCGGAATCGCATGAACGGGTTGCCGAGGGCGGCGGGCCGCTGGGTCCAACTCGAGGGGGAGGGGGTGGTGAGGAAGACCAAGGCGGGCAGGGCGACCAGGCCCAGCAGCAGCAGCGGCAGGCGCCGCCAGGCTAGTTGCGGGCGCCAGGTGAAGAGCCAGATCCCGCGCCAGGCGCCCAGGAGGGTGGGCTGCGGGGGCGGGACGGAGGCGGGCGCGGGTTCAGTCATGCCAATTCCAGAGAGCTTCCGAATTGAGACGAATACCCCTCACCCCATCCCTCTCCCCATCGGATGGGGAGAGGGTGTCCGAACGACAGGTGAGCCATGCCCCATCCCTCTCCCCATCGGATGGGGAGAGGGTGTCCGAACGACAGGTGAGCCATGCCCCTTCCCTCTCCCCATCGGATGGGGAGAGGGTGTCCGAACGACAGGTGAGCCATGCCCCTTCCCTCTCCCCATCGGATGGGGAGAGGGTGTCCGAACGACAGGTGAGCCATGCCCCTTCCCTCTCCCCATCGGATGGGGAGAGGGTGTCCGGAGGACGGGTGAGGGGTCCGTGCGGCGCGTTCATGTGGTTACCTTATCGAAGATGTTTTTGAGGGAGCGGCTTTGGCTGCGGATGGCGTGAACGGTGACACCGCTCTCCAGGAGCAGGCCGGTCCAGCGGGCGTAGAAGTCGGCGGCGTCCTTGACGCGGATGTGGAGGAGGCCATTGGCGGGTTCGAGGTCGAAGCCGAGAAGGACGCCGGCGTCGAACAGGCGGCGGGCGAGCACCTTGGGGGAGTCGCACTGGACGGAGAGTTCTTCTGACCAGTTCTTGAGGTCGCTGCGTATCTCCTGCTGGCCGCCGGAGGCGAGGATGCGGCCCCAGTTCAGGATGAGGATGTCTTTGCAGAGGGATTCCAGCTCGGCCAGGATGTGGCTGGAGATGAGGATGCTGACCCCGCCGGCGGCCAGGTCCTTGAGGATGGCGGCCATCTCCTGGCGGCCCATCGGGTCCAGGCCGTTCATCGGTTCATCCAGCACCAGAAGGTCCGGTTGGTGCAAGAGGCCCTGGGCGAGCTTGACGCGTTGCTTCATGCCCTTGGAGAACTGGGCCAGGCGTTTGCCCCAATGCTCGCGCGGCAAACCGACCTTCTCCAGAATCGCTTCACACCGGGCCGTCACCGCCGGCCCGGTCAGTCCCGACAACCACGCCAGGCCGCGCAGCCAGTCCAGCGGACGCAACTCCTTGGGCACGGCCTCGCGCTCGGGGCAATAGCCGATGCGCCGGAGCAGGGGTGGATTGTTCCAGGGCACCTCGCCGAAGACGGTGAGTTGGCCGGAACTGGGCTGGAGTTGGCCGGTGACGATTTGGATGAGGGTGCTCTTGCCGGCGCCATTGGGGCCGACCAGGCCGGTCAAGCCAGGCCCGATGTCGAAGCTGACATTGTTCAACCCCATGACAATGCCGTACCACCGGCTTACCTCGATGGCCTGGACGACGGCGCTCATTCGGGTTTGACCTTTTTGGCGACCACCAGCGCGGCCAGGCCGGCCATGAGGAGCAGGCCCAGCGCTGCGCCCCAGACGGGCGGTGAATTGAGCGCCGCCATGGTTTGGCGAGGAATACTGCGCAGCATCATGCCGAAGATGGGGATGTTGTCCTGCGCGATCTTGAGGTCGTCCCCGAGGCGGAACACGGCCAGCGCGAGCTGGTCGAGGTTGAAGTTGAAGCTGGCATGGCGGAGCCAGGGTTTGGTATGGGCGGCAATGGGAACCACCACGCCGCCCAGAATCCACCAGAAGAACCACAAAGCGGCGGTGGACTTTTCCTTGGTGGAAATGGCGGAGACGCCCAGCGCGAGCACGCTGAGGAAGCCGAGGGCGCCCAGGCCGAAAACCAACGCATGGAACAGGGGCACGCGGGCGTGCCAGAAGAACCGCCAATCCGGCGCGAGCAAATTGCCCAGGAGCCAGGCGCCGCAGATGGGGCCGAGCCAGGTGAGCGTCATCAATCCGAAGGCGGTGCAGAATTTTCCCAGGAGGTAATCGCCGCGGCTCACGGCCTTGGAGGCGTAGATGATGATGGCGTTGCTGGCGAGGTCGCGTGTGATGAGGGACGGTATGGCCATGCCGAGGGCGAAAATGCTCACCGGGAGCAGCCCGATGCCGAAATAGAAGAAGAGGACGTCCTGGGTCGTGCGCACGGAGACCTCGGGATGTTGCTCCAGCCAGGTGGTGAACGTGCGGGCGAAGCCCTGGAGGTCGGGGTTGAGATTGCCGGCCCATTGCACGACGGCGCTGTCGGCGACCAGGAGTTGTCCGACCAGGAAGAGCAGGGCGGTCATGAGGAGGGCGCCGCCCCAGCAGAGCCCGACGAGGTAGCGCATCCATTTGTTCTGGAGGCAAGCGGCCAAGCCGTTGCGGGCGATGGTCCACCGGCGGTGCCACAAGCCGCAGTGGACGCCCTCCCAATGCTGGTAGCCGGTGTCATGCAGCGGCATGGGAAATCTCCAGGGCTTGCACGAAGGTTTCTTCGAGGGCGTTGGGGCTGGGAATGATTTCGAGCGGCGCCAGCTTCAGTTCGTGCAAGAGGTTGAGCAGGGGGTTGAGGGACTGGGAGTTATGCTCGATTCTGAGGTGGCCGTTGGGGAGCATCTCGCAGGGCCATTGCCGGCGCTGGCAGGCCGCCTGGAGGGCCGGGTGGCCGCCCGCCAGGACCACCTCGGCGGCGCCGCGCCTGCGCGCCTTGAGGTTGTCGAGCGTGTCGTGGACGAGCACGCGGCCGCGGGCGATGATGATGATCTGCTCGCAGATACGGTCCACGTCGTGCAGGAGGTGGGAGGACAGGACAACGGTGATGCCGTAGGCCTGCCAGAGGCTCTGGATGAGATCCAGGATTTGCGCCTGGCCTTTGGGGTCCAGGCCGTTGGTCGGCTCATCCAGGAACATGATCTCGGGGTCGTGGACCATGGCCTGGGCCAGCTTGAGGCGCTGTTTCATGCCGGTCGAGTAAGTGTCGGCCTTGCGGTAGCGCTCCTGGCCCATGCCGACGAAGTCGAGCATTTCGTGCGCGCGCTGGCGGGCGGCCTGGAACGGCAGGCCGCACAACTGGGCGCAATAAGTCACATATTCGCAGCCGGCCATGCCGGGGATGTGGCAATCCTGCTCCGGGGTGTAGCCCACGCGCTTGCGGATTTCCCGGCCCTCG
Source organism: uncultured bacterium (assembly GCA_963749495.1). GTDB lineage: Bacteria > Verrucomicrobiota > Verrucomicrobiia > Limisphaerales > UBA8199 > CAVQND01. The sequence continues at coordinate 483,684 of CAVVMW010000023.1, read as the reverse complement.
CGTCCGACCTCCCGGCCAAGCAGTTGCGCGGAGCCCGAAGTGATGGGCTGGAGCTGGAGCAGGCATTTCATGAAGGTGCTCTTGCCCGCGCCATTGGGGCCCAGCAGCCCGATCGCCCCCGGCGCGACGCGCAGACTCACGCCGTCCAACGCCCGCTGCGACCCGAAGACCTTGCTCAGGTCCTGGGTCTGGATCACCGGCACAGCCGTCCCGGCGTTCTGGTTGCCTAACGGGTGCCCGCTCATGCGGATGCGCTTTCCATGACGGCGGGATCTATAGCGCCTGGCGGGCGCGGGCGCAATTACAAGCGGGCGGGGGGAACAGGAACAGAACAGAAGGAAACGAAGCAAACGAAGAGGCGGCCGGATGGGGGGGGCATCCTAATGAATTAACTTGACGCCGGGCTGTGCAGTAATACTATTTTCACATTTCGTAATAATGTGAAAATGGCCAGTCCACGACAGGAAGTCAATGCGCCCCGCTCCGTGGCTCGTGAGCCATGGCTGCGGGGTGGCATGTCCAACGGGTTCACGCTCGTCGAGCTTCTGGTGGTTATCGCCATCATCGCCATCCTGGCCGCTCTGCTGCTCCCGGCACTTTCTCGGGCGAAAGCGAAAGGCCAACAGGCGGCCTGCTGCTCCAACCTGCGCCAAATCGGCTTGGCCGCCCGCCTTTACATGGACAACTACAACGGGGGGCTTTTTCACCACCATGAAGGTTGGGTTCTGGACGACGGCACTCAGGTTGATACCCTTCCTGCGAACATCAGCGCCGTGGCGGGCGGTGGCATGGGCAACAGCCAAGCCGAGAAGCCGTGGGTCATCTTCTTCCAGCCCTATTTGCGCAGCCGTCTGGCCGGGTTCTGCCCGGCTGACCACACTCCGCGCTCCCAATTGCTGGCCACCGACCTCATGGGCTACAACGGTTCCATCACGAGCACCAGCCAAACGCCGCCACCGAACTCAGAACAAGCCATCGCCCAAAACCAACACCTGGCCATTGAGAGTTAAAGGGTGGATTCGATACAACCAACACGGTCGTCGAGCCAATTACATTTACACGGACGGCCACGTGGAGAACTTGCCGTGGAGCAAGGCACGGTATGACCAGTTTCCAGACCATCGTGTGCGGAGGCCGTTGGCCCAACCGCCACAATGACGGCTGAGAGCAGCCGGTGCGGCCCACCCGTTTGCGCGCGACCCGTCGCAATCGTGCCCCGGCGACTCACGGTGCCCCGCTCGCCGGTCGCTTGCGCCGGCGAACATAAGCGTAGAGCGGGAACCAATAGGCCCGGCAGAGCTGCTCCAAGGCCTCAGCCGCTTGGGACGAGTCGCTGCTTCCCGCCGCCAGCACCACGCTCCAGTGGGTCGTCGTGAACTCCCGGCCCACACCCGCGCACAGCCCACGCCATACTTGCTCGCCCATGTCAGGTTTTTTATCCGAAAACGACGCCAAGCAAAAGCCCAAAAGTGGCAAGGGATCCAGACTGATTTCACCGGACATCCAGGGCGTCGCGCTAGATTCCTTGAGTTTCGAAACGTGATGCAGACAAGTCAAGTTTGTGGCACGGGCATCCTGCCCGTGCGGGCTTGGGCAAGATGCCCAAGCCACGGTCTGAGGCTCCGCCTCTCTAGACTTGACCCATTGGGTCCGCGACTGCAATTCCCCAGAAGCCAAAGAAGCGAAAGACGGGCTCCCCACCGCGCCTGACTCGCCGGCTTTCCCTGCGCTCCAGGTCGCAAAGGCGGAGGGGTTGCCCCCCCGCTTCTTTCTTGTAAACTCGTCCTGCAACCGCTGGATGACACGGACCGCGGATCGCAGGCGCGCCATGAAAACTGCCCTCTTCCCAATGCCGGCTATCGGGGCCTTGATCCTGGCCGGCTTCTCCTTCTGCGAGCCGGCGGTTGCCCAGGTGCTGGAGCCGGGTTCGCGGTGGGTCTATACGCTGATCGACGGCAGCCAGCTCGAGGAGGATTGCCCAGTCTGCGACAGGCTCACGATCCCGGTGCCGATGCGGGGGACGTTCGAGCTGCGCGTGATGAGCCAGGACCCGCTCTTCACCGATTACGCGGTCGAGAACATTGCCTTCACGGCCGGGACCACCAACAGCCCGGCCTACAAGGTCACCGGCGGGGGGATCTATCGCCTCGGCGGCGAGGTGGCCGTGGTGCAAACGCTCTCCCTGGCGGTCCAGATCGACAACGCCGCCACCAACAAACTCTGCTATTTGACCAACGCCACGGGCATCGCCGGACGGCCCTGGCCGATGATCCAGGCCGCGGCGGACCAGACCAACGGCACGTTCATCCAGCAGTATCACCTCGACATCAACGCCGCGCCGTTCCGGGAGATTTGGTTTGCCACAGCCAAGCCTTTCCAGGCGGCCCTCTGGAACCCGCCCACCAACGCCATCAGCGCCGGCGACCTCCTCTCGATGTCCGGCCGCGTCGTGCGGCGCAACCACCAACTGGCCGCCCGCCTCGGCATCATGCCGATCGTCCCCAACCTGGGGCTCAAAGATGTTGACGTCCTGCCCGGCGGCGAGATCGCCTTTTCGATCGCCCAGGACATCTTCAGCGAAACGCTGGGTCCGCTGCACGCCGGCGACCTGCTCTCCGACCAGGGCCGGATTCTGCGCGACAACGCCTCCTTGATCGCCCCTTTCAACCCCGCCCCGCCCCCTGCCTCGGGCGCCGGGCTCAACGCCGTGCAGGTCATGGACTGGGGCGAGACCTCTTTCTCCGTTCAGAACGCCTTCTATTCCGCAACCCTCGGGCTCCAGATCCAAAGCGGCGACTTGCTCTCGGATCGCGGCGCGGTCCTCGAACCCGCCGCGCAGCTCCTGGCCGCCCTCAACCCCACCAACGCCACAACCGATTACGGCCTCAAGGCGATCTACGTCTGGCCCAGCCGCGAAATCTGGTTCGCCACCGCCACCGGCTTTTACGGCCCCCAGGGCGCTCACTACGATGCCGGCGACCTGCTCAGCGACCACGGTTACGTGGTCTATCGCAACTGGGAGCTCACGGCCGCCTTCGGCGCCGCCGCCGGGGCGCCCAGCCTCGGCCTCGACGCCCTGTTCCTGGTCTCCGATGTGACCGCCGTCAGCGGCCCCGCCGCCCTGGCCGCGCCCCAAACGACCAACCAGCCCCCGGCCAGCCTTGTCCTTCATTGGCAAGGCCCCGGCCGGGTCTCTCAAATCGAGCGCGCCCCCTCAGTGACCGGGCCTTATCTGCCCGCCGGCCCGCCTGATACGACCGGGCCGTTCATTGATGCCGCCATCCTGAACACCCAGGACAAAGCCTACTACCGCCTCCGGGAGTGGTGAGCGTCGAGGGGCGGGGGGAGCGAGGAATGACGAATGACGAATGACGAATGACGAAAGGGACCAAAGGGACAGGGGACATTTTGTCATTCGTCATTCGTCATTCGTCATTCGTCATTCGTCATTTTTCCCTCCCCGCTCTCACTCCCTCTCGCACCAGATAGCGGCCCAGCCGGGGGCGGCCTCGTGCGAGTGGCGGATGACAAACCCGTGTCCCTGGAGCCAGCGCCGGCAGGCGGCCTCCAACTCCGGCCCGTGCGTCTCGACCAGCAGGCGCCGGATCCTGGGCGCCTGCTCCCCCATGCCCTCCAGCACTTCCAACTCCGCCCCCTCGACATCGATCTTGAGGAAGTCTGGCGGGGGCAGCTTCTTTTGGGCTGCCAGGTCGGCAATCGAAACCAGCGCCACCTCGATTCGTTTCTTCGCACTATTGTCCCCCGGCTGCGGCCTGGCTTGGAGCCGCCCTCCCCGCAGGTCCTCCTCCGAGAACTCGAAGGCAGCGGTCCCGCTGTGCGAGCCGATCGCCCAGGGAAAGACCTCGCTGCGCGGCAAATTACTGAAGTTGAGCCGGCAGACCTCGAAGTTGGCCGGGACCGGCTCGAAGGCAAAGAACCTGGCCTTTGGGTAGTGGGTGGCATAGAACAAGGACGCCATCCCGATGTTGGCGCCCACGTCATAGATGACCTCCGGCTCGAAGGCCGGGAGTTCCGGCGGGATGAGCACCCAGCGGGAGGAGAAGAACTCAACCACCGTGTACAGATCCAGCATGTTGTCGCGCGCGTGGACGCGGAAGGCGCCGTGGTGCGCGACTTTCATCGGGAAGCACAGGAGCCTCTCGGGCCGGTAGCGGCTCCATCCGCGCGCGGCCAGCGCCGGCTTGAGCCCCGCGTGGTAAAACAAGCGCGCCCGCTCCCTCATCGTGCTGCCGCGCCGCAGGGCAAAATCGAGCATGAGCCTCACCCGGGCCATTCGTTCCGACAGCCTCCCAGGATTTGTGTTCATCGAGCCCATTCCGCCGGATAAGGGGACCCAGAGTGCCGGCCATGTCAAGCCGTTAGCGGCCGGGCGCAGGACAGAGAGTGGCAGACAGAATTCTTCTCGGACCTCCAGATCGCAACTCTCAGAGCCGATCTGGGTCTTCGGTCCTTCGTTTCCTTGGTTTCCTTCTGTTCTTTTGCTGCATCCCGCCGGCTGGGCACAGGAACAGAACAGAAGGAAACGAAGGAAACGAAGAGGTGGCCTGATGCGGCGGCATCGACCGGGTCCGTGCCAGTTCGTATCTGGATTCCTAGATACTCTTTGTGACGAAAGCCTAGCAAAACCCATTTTGTGAAGATTCTTGTCCTACGCCCCAGGACAGAATTCTTCACCCTCCCTCTTTTCCGCGTGCCGAGGGTTGACTCTGAGCGGCGGCAGTGCATTATCCAGGCAACGATGGTGAAACATGAGCACGACCTATAATCTATTCTCCTCTTCCTGTCCGGGCGTCGAAAAGCGAGATTTCCCGGTTGCATTAGCGGTTCTGTGGGGCGCCGTCCTGGCTTTGGCGCTGGCGGGACCCCCGGCGCAGGCAACGGCCGGCGAAGCGCAGGCCAATGATGCGGAACAAAGCGTGGTGGCGGTGTTCCGGCTGGAGGGCCCGCTGACTGAGGCGCCGGCGGCGGAGGAGTTCCCGCTGTTTGGCCAGCCCGGGACGACCTTGCAGGAGTTGGTGGCTGCCCTGGGCAAGGCGGCGAATGACTCGGCCGTCAAGGCGGTGGTCATCCTGCCCGAGTCCGCCTTGCCCGGTTTGGGCCAAGTGGAGGAATTGCGCGCGGCGATGTCGCAGGTCCGCAGCCGCGGCAAGGAGGTGTTTGTCCACGCCGATTCGCTGTGGATGGCGCAGTATGCGCTGGCGTGCGGGGCCTCGCGCCTGAGCGTGGTGCCTGCGGGCACGGTGCTGGTGCCCGGCTTGCAGGGCAGTTCGTTGCACGTCCGGGGCCTGCTGGACAAGATCGGCGTCAAACCCGACTTCCTCACCGAAGGGGCCTACAAGAGCGCCGTCGAATTGTTCACGCGGGAGCAGCCCAGCCCCGAGGCCGACGAGATGATGAATTGGCTGATGGACAGTTGGTACGCCAGCTTCAAGGACCTGATAGCCCAGGGCCGCAAGGCGGAGTCCGGCAAGGTGCAGGGCTGGCTGGACAGCGGACTGTTCACCGCCCAGCAGGCCAAGGCCGCCGGCCTGATCGATGCAGTCGAGCAACGCCAGGACTTCGAGGCGATGCTCCGCGAGCGCTATGGGCAGGAGGTTGTCTTCAACAAGAAGTACGGCCGCAAGAGCCAGGCCGCCCTGGATTTCTCCTCCCCGTTCGCCATCTTCAAGCTTTGGGGCGATCTCTTGCGCGGCGCCCAGAAGAAGGCCACGGCCAAGCCCGTCATCGCCATCGTCTATGTTGACGGCCCGATCCTGACTGGCAAAGGCACGGCCAACCCGTTCGGGGGCAGCCTGGGCGCGTTCAGCACCGATGTGCGGGAGGCCCTCGACAAAGCGGGGGCCGATGATGCTATAAAGGCGGTCGTGCTGCGCATTGATTCGCCCGGCGGCTCGGCCACAGCCAGCGAGATCATCCTTGATGCCACCCGGCGCGTGAAGGCCAAAAAGCCCTTCGTGGTCTCGATGGGGGACGTGGCGGGCAGCGGCGGCTATTACGTCGCCTGCGCCGCCGATACCATTTTCGCCGATGCAACGACCCTGACCGGCTCCATCGGCGTCCTGGCGGGCAAACTCGCCACAACCGAGATGTGGAAGAAGATTGGCATCACTTTCAAGGAATACAAGCGCGGGCAGAACGCCGGCATCTTCTCCTCTGATGACGTATTCACCGAGAGCGAGCGCGCCCGGGTGCGGGATTTCATGGACGACATTTATGCCGGCTTCAAGAGCCACGTGACCGAAATCCGGGGCAATCGCCTCAAGAAACCCATCGACGAGGTGGCGGGCGGGCGGGTCTATACGGGGCGGCAGGCGCAGGAACTTGGGTTGGTGGACCGGTTGGGGACCCTGCGGGACGCCCTCGGCTATGCCGCCGAGCAGGCCAAAGTCAAGGACTATGACGTGCGCGTCCTGCCCGAGCCCAAGGGGTTCCTGGAACAGTTGATGGAACGGTTCTCGGGCGAGAAAGACGACACGGGCCACGTTCGCGTGGGGGCCTCGGGGGATTCCTTGTTCAAGCTGGCGGCGCCCTATTTGCAGAACCTCGACCCCCGGCGCGCCGCCGCCGTGATGTCAGTCCTGCTGCGCCTGGAGATCGTCCAAAAAGAAGGCGTGGTGCTGACGATGCCGGAGATCCTCCCGCAGCAATAAATGGATGAATGGATTTGTGGATGAATGGATGAATGGGATCACGCGCTTGGTGTAATCCACCAATGCACTAATCCACCAATCCATCAATCCACCAATCCGCCAATCCACCAATCCGCCAATCCGCCAATCCATCAATCCACCAATCCACCAATCCACCAATCCATCAATCCATCAATCCACCACTCCGCCCGTCCCCGCAAGCGCGCCGGGCGATTTTTTTTGTGCGATTTGCGTTCGCGCGGGTGCTATGAATTGAAGTTGAAAATGACATCTGATCCAGATTTGCTCCGGCAATTTGCCCGAACCGGTTCTGAGGACGCGTTCGCCGAGGTGGTCCGGCGGCATGTCAACCTGGTCTATTCCGCCGCGTTGCGGCGGTGCGCCGGCGACGCTCACCTCGCCCAGGATGTGGCGCAGAGCGTCTTCACCGACCTCGCCCGCAAGGCCGGTTCACTGGCAGGCCGCGAGAGCCTGACCGGGTGGCTTTACACCAGCGCGCACTTCGCCTCGGCGAAGATCGTGCGCGCCGAGAGCCGCCGGCGCGAACGTGAGGAACAATTTATGCGCCAACCCGCCAGCCAACCCGCGCCGGAAATGGATTGGGAGAAGATCCGCCCCGTGCTGGACGACGTCATGCACGAGCTCAAGGCCGCCGACCGCGAGGCCATCTTGCTCCGTTTCTTCGAGAACCGGCCCTTCGCCGAGGTCGGCGCCAAACTCGGCTTGAACGAAAACGCCGCGCGAATGCGCGTCGACCGCGCGCTGGAGAAACTGCGCAGCGTGCTGGCCCGGCGCGGCATCGCCACAACCGGCGCCTTGGCCTCCGTCGTTTCCGCCAATGCCGTCCAACTCGCCCCCGCCAGCCTGGCCGCGACGCTGGCAACGGCTTCGATCACCGCGTCTCAAACCGGCGCAACTCTCGCCATTTTAAAGCTTATGACAGCAACAAAACTCACACTCGGCCTCACGGCGCTCGTCGCGCTCGGCGCGACCACGGCGCTAGTCGTGCAGCATCAAGTTCAGAAGCGAACGCAGGCGGAAAACGAAGCATTGCGGCAGGAAGTGACTCAACTGAAAACGGACAACGAGGGGCTGGCCAACCGCCCCGCGCCGGCCGCCCAATCCCAGCCCCCGCCGGACGGGCAGTCGACCGAATTGCTGCGGCTTCGCGGCGAAGTGGGAGTATTGCGCCGCCAAACCAATGAACTCGCAAGCCTGCTGGCCAATGCGCGGAAGGGTCAGTCACGCGGCCCGAATGCCCCGGCCGAGCGCCAGCCCTGGACATTGACTGAGGATTATCCAAAGACCCCCGACGGCGCTACCCGGGGCATCTTCGAGGCCTGGGCGCGGGGTGATTGGGATGGCTTTTTCACCAACTATGCAGAGCCGGGGGTGCCGCGCGAGTTGTATGACCGGATGTTCACTGACGAGATGAAGAGCAATTACCTGGCCGGCCTGGAAATCGTGAGCGTCGGCCAGCCCACCAACAGCTTCGGCTCGAACATGTGGTTTGTGCCCTATAAACTCCGGTTCAAGGATGGCAGCGAGAAGGAATTTCGGCTGCACGTGGCACAGGACCCGAGCAGCCAGCGCTGGTTCTTCAAGGGCGGGTTTTAGCGCCCGTGCAAAAATCAATTCCGCCGCGCTGATCGACCTCTACAAGGCCTGCGATGTCGTGTGCCTGCCCAGCCGCAACGAACCCTTCGGCATCTCCGCCCTCGAAGGCTGGGCCGCGGGCAAACCCGTCGTCGCCTCCCAGGTTGGCGGCCCCAGTGAATTCATCTGGCACAACGTCACCGGGCTCAAGATCTATCCCACCGCCGAATCGGTTGGGTGGGGACTGGGAACCCTCTTCACCTTCGCCCGCCTCTTCCGCCATTCCTCATCGCACCCGCTCCCCAGGTCCATGTTCGTCAGCCCATTCACCACGGACCAGAATCCCCATTCCCCAATGCCGCAGACCCTCAACAGCCCCATTCGGTTTGGTTGGGATCTTTCGCCTTTTATGGCCCTTCCTTCCTTTGTTCTTCGGCGCTGGGCGGCAGCTTCATTTGTTTGTCGCTGAATTGTGGGCTACGTTCCACGTCAGCCTAATTTGCTGCACCTTGTAGAAGCCCGCCGCTATTGATGGTGAGTTGATTGCACTGAAGAGCGCCGATCAACTCAGTGTTTCCATTGATAATTACACTACCGTGTGGGGCGGTGACCAATGCTGCCAATTTGCAGCCGCCGTTGAGGGTGACCCCGCCGCTGGCGATCATTAATTGCAACCAAGCAGGGTGCGTCGAGATGCCAACGGGCCCATTGGCGCTCAAACTATTAGCCAACACCAAAATGACAGGGCCAACCACGACGACTTGTGCGGTGCTGTTAAGGGTGAGGTTTTGCAGATTGTACACGGCAGGCTGGCTTGAACCAGCAGTGCCCAGGACAAAGCCAGCGCTCCCATTGACCGTGAAATTACCATAAGTCCCCGGCGGTATCGTGACGAGTCCGACGTTTCCGCTGAGGGTTAGGTTTCTCACGGTGCTGAAGTCCCCAGGGCTTTGGCCGAAATTGGTCAGCGTCACGTTGCGGGTCCCGGTTGGGGCCGGTGGGGCCGCCACAGCGGGCATCGATATGGGATTGATCCTCGTGCGCAGATATCGCAAGCTCGAATCACCATTAAGCGTGACCGAGTATCCTGAAGGTTGAGGGCTTCCCGATCCGACGATCGTGCCCTGAACGGTCGATTGGCCATTCTTGACGAGCTTTGGTGTTCCTGGCGCCACCAAATCACCGGTAATGGATGCATCACTGTTGAGCGTAACTGAATTGCCAGCCAACAGTTCGACCGATCCTTTGATCGTGCCGGCATTAACGCTCAACGGTCCTTCGAGCACCACGTCGGCGAGGACTGTGATTGTGAAAGTCTTCGATGCGGTATTGCCGCTTGTGTCGGTAGCGTTCACGGTAACTGTGGTCCCACCAAGTGGGAATAACGCGCCGGAGGTTGGACTCGAGGTGACTTCGACGCCCGGGCAATTGTCGGTGGCAGTGGGGGTGAAAGCCACCACGGCTCCATTAATGCTGGTAGCGCGAACCGTCAATGGCCCGGGAACTGTGAGTTGTGGTTTCTCGGTGTCATTGACCGTAACAGTAAAGCTGCAAGAGGAGTGGTTGCCGTAACCATCGGTGGCGATGCAGTTCACCACCGTTGTGCCCTTAGGGAATTCGGAACCCGACGGCGGAGTGCTTACAACCGTCGCTGCGCCGACATTGGCCGTCGCTGTTACTTCATAGGTCACCACCGCCGAGCACAAGCCGGGGTCCGTGCTCGCCACGATGTTAGCCGGGCAAACGATGACGGGCGGTGTCGTGGGAGGCAGGGCCATGGTAAAAGCCGAACCGGTCAGTTGCGTAAGCGTCGGCGTGCTTGTGTTATCGAACGTTACCGTAAAGCGGCCTCCGGATTTCGTGTTGTCCAAGTTATCAGTCATGTCCTTGACCGGAGGAACATCCCCGCTGCTCTTGACTTCCGGCCAATTATCGTCGCCAGCGTAATAACACAGAACAAGGTTAAACTCATCGTCGCCCATCACAGTGGAAGAATAATAAAAACTCACTGTGGCTGAGTCGCTTGTGCTGGCGCCCGTGACCTTGAGGTTAACGTAACCGCCGCCAACATCGATGATGGTCCCGCTCGCCGGCGCTGAAGTCAAGGACGCGGCGGTGACCTCGATGTAATCCGAAGTGCCCGAATTGTTCACCGTAGCGGCGATTGCGGCTTGGCCTGAAGCCAGAGCATTTGTGAGGTTCGGGGTGGCCACGCTCACACTCTGGCCCGGAAGGGAAACCGCACTTTGAAATCCCCCGACAATAGTATTATTGCTGATTGTGAAGACTTGCGGGTTTGACAGGAGGCTGTTGACATTGGAGACCGTGACTGTGGCTGTGGTGATAGCCACAGTTGTGTTCAGGTACTCCCCCGGGATCGTGGCAGTCAATCGAGCTGAAGTTGAGAATGTTGTCTGGAGGTTGGTTCCGTTCCACATAGCCGTTGCGCCGTCTATAAAACCAGAGCCGTTGATTGTCAGAGTAAGATCTGGTCCTGAGTCAGTCGCCTGGGTGCTGTCGGGGTTAAGGCTGTCCACCACCAATGTCTGGACATACTTTGCCACCGTGGCCGTGTTGGGCGACTGATCACCAAGCGGACCATAGCAATAAACATCCCCTGCGCTATCGACCACAACCGCCAGCATGGATTGGGGCGGGACCTGTTCCCCGCTCCCCAATGCGAGCGACCACAGGCCAGTGCCAGTAGCGGGATCCAATTCCACCACTGTCTGCTGCCCCAATCCGGTACTCCACCCGCTAACATAGGCATTGCCTGCGCTGTCCACCGCTAGGATTCCGCCGTACTGCGCTGTCCACATGGTGGTGCCATCCTCGGCACGCAATTTCACGGTTTGGCTGAATCCGTCGCTAGCGAAGGCATTGCCCACGCTGTCCACCGCTAGGTATCCGTACGGCGCTAGATTTGTCCACAGGCTCGTGCCATATTCGGTATCCAATTTCACCACTCTCGGCTGCGGCGACCCGTTAACCCACCTCCACTCGCTAACGAACGCATTGCCCACGCTGTCCACCGCTAGGTTTCCGCCGTACGGCGCTGTCCACTTAATGCTGCCATCGCCGCCACGCAATTTCACGGTTTGGCCGATTCTGCTGCCTCCGTCGGTAACGACGGCATTGCCCGCGCTGTCCAGCACCAGGGCTCCGCCATAAGACGCTAGCGGCAGCCACAGGTTCGTGCCATAATCGGCGTCCAATTTGGCCACTATCGGCACGTAACTCGACGTCCACCCGTTAACGAAGACATTGCCCACGCTGTCCACCGCTAGGCCTCCGCCGTACTGCGCTGTCCACGCGGTAGTGCCATCGCCGGCACGCAATCTCACGGTTTGGCTGAATCCGTCGCTAACGAAGGCATTGCTTTCGATGTCCAGCGCTAGGTATCCGCCGCCATACGGCGCTGACCACAAGGTAGTGCCATCGCCGCCACGCAATTTCACTGTTTGGCTGAATCCGTCGCTAACGAAGGCATCGCCTGCGCTGCCCACCACGATCGGGCCTACTATAATACCATTTGGGGTCCCCCGCACAATTTGTGGGTGAAACATCTGGACACGTGTTCAGTTCGGAGGGTTGACGTTGGTGAGTTGGGCGGTCGTGGAACATCCCGCGGCACGCTCCGCGACGAATCGAGCGGCCTAACGGCCGGAGAAGGACTTCAAGCAATTCCGGCGCGGCCAGGGTATGGCTCCGGGCGGGGCTGTCAAGGTATTGCTCGCCACGTGCCCTCGTGCCCTGCTGCGCTCCACCTTGACAGCCCCGCCCTCCGCCATGATGCGCCGCTAAGGAATTGCTGGTGAAGGTGTGCTTGGCTCGGAGGGCTGCCCAGCGCCACAAAGCGATAGCTGATCTGCCTGGCTTGCGGTAGCCTGCGAGATGTGAAAAGCACGCCCGCCACCGAGCGGCAGACCAGCTATGCAATTGAAGGTTAAGACGGTTCTCAACGACATTCAACACTTTGTGGGCTTCGTTTACCAGGACATCCGCTTGTGCCGGGACCGCCGAGGCCGTGGCCAGCGGCTCGAGATCACCCTCCAACCCCATGGCGGCATTCCCGCCAAGTGCTCCCGGTGCCTGCAGCCAGTCCCCGGCTATGATCAGTTGCCCCAGCGGTCCTGGCTGTTTCCGCCGATGTGGGGCGTCAAGACCTATTTCCTCTACCCCCCGCGGCGGGTCAATTGTCCGCAGGACGGGGTGGTCGTCGAGCATATCCCCTGGAGCCAGGGCAAGCGGCCGGTGACGACGGCGATGATGGGCCTCTTGGCCCGGTGGGCCCGGCGGCTGTCCTGGAAGGAAACCGCCCAGGCCTTCCACACCAGTTGGGAGGCCGTCTACCGTTCGGTGCAGTGGTTCGTCCAATGGGGTTTGGAGCACCGGCGCCTGGAGGGTGTGGAGGCCATCGGAGTGGACGAGATCCATTGGGGCAAGGGCCAGAAGGCCGACAACTTCCTGACGGTGATTTACCAGATTGACCCCCACTGTCGGCGCTTGCTGTGGCTGGGTCGGCGGCGCACTCAAGCCACGTTGCGGCGGGGCTTGGCAGAATTGGGAGCCCCGGTGGTCAGCGCTCTGAAGTATGTGTGCAGCGACATGTGGAAGCCCTACCTGAAGGTGATCGCGGCCAAGATACCGCAGGCGCTCAACGTGCTGGACCGCTTTCATATCGTGGGGCACCTCAACGAGGCGGTGGACGAGGTGCGCCGGGGCGAGCAGTCGCGCTTGCACGGCCGGCCCCTGGCTCAGCGGCTCAAGGGCATGCGCTGGCAGTTGTTGCGCCGGGGCAGCCGGGTGCGGGGCCGTGCCCGCTCCAAGCTCAACGCCCTGTTGGCCAGCAAGCTGGCGACGGCACGGGCCTGGAACCTCAAGGAGAGCTTCGACTACCTTTGGCACTACCGTTCTCCGATCTATGTGGTGGCCTATCTGGGTTATTGGTGCGCTCGAGCCATGCGCAGCCGGCTCGAACCAATGAAGAAGGTGGCCCGGATGCTGCGCGCCCATGAGCCGTTGATCTTGAATTGGTTCGAGGCCAAAGGTGAGCTCTCCAGCGCCGCCGTCGAGGGCCTGAACAACAAGATTCGAGTGGTAACCAGACGATCTTACGGCTTCCGCACCTATCCAGCCATGGAATTGGCCCTGTATCATTGCCTTGGCCGCTTACCTGAGCCTCGACTTACCCATACATTCTGCTGACCAGTCACCATTTGTATTCAAACCATTCGCCAGTGGAACCGATAGATTTGACCAAGCCTGTTGCACCTGACTATGGGCCGGGGTAGCAAGACCCAAGAGAAGGCCGATCAAAAGAGATACGAAGACCGACAGGGATTTCAAACTCGTGTTTTTCATAAAGTTGCTCGGCGTTCCAGGTCAGTTTTTTTGCAGTATTATTAAAGTGGCCGAGTGAAGCTGATGCGCGACCGGTTTAGACCAATTGCTTCCCCTGTTTCCACCCTTTCGAGCATTGTGGGAGATGGCTATCAGGTCCTGCCCACGTTTCCTCAGCCCCCTCACGCGGCGAAAGTTGGCATAAAATCCAGGATAGTGAGCCGTTGATGCACGCTCGCCCGAAGTCCTTCTCGCAATGGCCGCTGCCAATTTCATAACCCACTGGCCACCCAACAACACCGTGAGGAAACCAACAAGCCCTGAAGGCCGATCGCTGATTTCTGCTCGGTGATCAACCAACTTCACCACAAATCCACGAAGGTGTCGAGAGGAATCTGTGCGCGATGAAAGCACTTCTCGTGCCAATGATGCCAATAAATGCGCCGACCCAATCCAGCAGCGCCAACCAGATGTCCCCCAAAACCCTGATTCCCAAGTCAATCAATCCCAGTCCACGGGGAAGAAAACCAAGTGAAATCTGTCGCCCCACGCTCCTGGTTGAACTGATGACCGTAGCCGAGGAGACGTGCGCCTGGATGAGTGAACCACAAGAGGCTTGGCACGATGGCTGGCGCTGAATAGCAGAGCCCTTACTGAAGGGCATAAGCGTAAACGTCACTGCATGGGCTCCCTCACCTCCAGCGCCGGTCTTCGGTGGATCTCTTCCTCTGGCGTGAATTCAACCCGCATCCCCCAGCCCGCAAAAGTGCAGATGAGCTTGCCAAATTCATGCTAGGTCAATTCCTTCCCGTCAATCGCAATCACCGGCTCCCTCTCTCAGTCTTTTTCCACATCGCCAATCAAGCACCTCAGCACATCACCCCGAGGGCTCCATTGACCACAGGACGGGTGATATTTGATCTGAGGTGAGCCAAGGGGAGGTTCAACGGCCGCGTATTTGTTGTTCCTCATCATCTCTGCATCGGCCTTGAGCATGTCGTTGTAGAGGTCGAGAATCTCCTGGTCTGTCATCTGCGCCATCCTGGGGCCGATTTGCAGGCTGGTTTCGCCAAAGTCCGGGTCCCTGTACTTGATGTGGGCGTAGATGTCGTCGCGGGTAATGGCGACTTCCTCAAGGCTGTAAACGATGGGGCGGGGCTTTCTCACGGTGGTTTCTGGTTTGGGGTCTGGGCGATTCTCAGTTGGACCGGAAACACCGTAAACTGCCGGTCTTCATTGGACAACCAGCGGGTCTGGCCAACCGTTACTGTTTAAGTCAATAAAAGGTGGCCTGGTTTGCCCTCCAGGTGTCCAACACCAGGTTATTGGTTCCCGAGGTTTGCACCGGCAAAGTCGAATCGGTCCAATTTGCTGTTAGGGCCGAGGATGTTTGGAGCTTGAAGCCACCACTCGAAGCGATGGGCCAGGAGATTTGAACCTGGCCGTTTAGGAGTTGAATATTCAACGACGGGCTGGGCGCCCTTAGGTGGGTGATATGCACGTCGTCCAGCAGGAAAGTGGAGTCTCCGGCAGCCACGGAATTGGCAAACTTGAGGGCTAGGGTTGGCGCGTTGGCAGTGAAGACGAGGTTAGTCCGGCAGAAGGGGTTGTTGCCGCCCACCGGGACGACTGGGGCCGACATGAGTTTGAGGTCGCCGATGGTTGCGTCAAGCTGCGGTGGCACGCCGGTCAGACGCGCGTTGTAAGCAAATGACAACTGATAGCGCTCGCCCGGAGTGAATCCGCTGATCGTTTGGCTCACCGACTTGCCGGCGCCTTGAACAAAGAGGACTAAGTCCTGGTCCGGGTTTTGCCCGTTGTCATAGAATGGATCGCCCGCCGCGTTTGAGCCCCATTGGTTGGGCGGGTCCACCGTCCATCCGGTGATCAGCACGTCGTCTTCGAAGTAATAGGGCGGCGTCGTGGGCTTGCCTGAGGCCTCGAAGCTGGGATTCTCGATCACCACCTCATCGGCTCCCCGCAAGACCACCGTAATGGCATCCAAAAGCACGGTCGCCGGGGCGTTGGCCGGGTCGGTGACGGTGTGTTGGAACTCCAGAGCGCCCGAGGCCACATCGGCGACAAAGGGGACATTGCGGAAGTACCACGGTTGGGTGTTGCTCCCTGCTGTCTCGACCGGCTGGGCGTTGGTGATCGCATCGATGACCTTGCCGTTGTAAGACACCGTCAGGACATGCCCGCCCACCGGCTGGCCTTTGGCGGAATTGGCGCTCACATTGTAACGGTACTGCAACCAATGGGTGCTGCCCACCGCCAATCCCTGGACGTTTTGTTGAAAACTGCCTGCATTGTCAATGAAGGCCACCAGGTTGCGGTCGGGTAAAAGGCCATTATCGGCGAAGTCGAGGATGGTCTGGCCGTTGGCCGTGCCATTAAAGCCAGTGGTGTCCGTATTGGGGGTCCAGCGGTTCATGAACAAATAACCAGGCGGCGCCCACGCGGGCGTATAACTGTCCTCGAAACTGGGATTAGCCACGGCCGAGTGGGCCAGGAACCCGACGCTGACGCTCACGCTGCCCGAGGTTCGGACCTGCCCGGAAGTGAGGGTGAAAACAGTCTGGCCGGGCGCTGTGCCGAAAGCAGTAAAGCTCTGGGCATTGGTCCCCCCTTTGGCGAAGTGCAAGGTGAGGCTGGCGCCACTGGCGCCGCCGGGCACCGCAATAGTTGGATCGCTGGAAGTAATGACAATATCGACGCCGCCAGTGGCCAACGCTGCGGCGGGGACAAAAACCGTCACCGGGGCGCTATTGGCGCCCACACCGGTCGTAGTGCCGGTGGCGTTAGCGTAGGCACTGGGAGCGATGGTCACCTTGAGATTGTCAAAGGTACACACGTTTGGATGTCCCACCGCGGGCAGGGCGTAATACAAGCTGATATAATTGCCCTTGTAATTGTGCTTTATTTTATAGGTGCCCATCGGTTGGCCATTGGTCACCAAGGAGAGAACAGTCTGGCCTTTACTGGAGCCGTCCCAGCCTGCCGTGACCACCTCGAAGCTGATGTGGTTGGTCGCGGCGGGATCGAAAGTGCCGCTGGGGAAACTGGAATTCTGGTTCCCGCCGTCAAAGGCCAAGCCGCTGCCATCGCCACTGAACATGAACCCGAAACCGTTGCCGCCGTTGAGGAATTGCGGGGTACCGGTCGAATCCAGGAGCTTAATCCCGGCCCACCCGTCGGCGGCGGTGTCGGTGTAGCCGAGGATGTCGTACTCCATGAGGAAATGTTTGCTCTCGATGAAACTGTGTTTGACCATCACGCTGGGGCTGCCGCCCGGGAAAGCATTGGCGATGCCCTCGCCGCCCAGGCGCAACCAGCCGTTGGCATCCGGGGCGCCGACCTGAAACCACTTTGGATCGAGCGGATTGCCGACCAGATTCACGGCCAGGCTCGCATAGCCCACGGGGGCGGCGCTGCCCGATTGGCGTTGGTCAATCTCGAAGTCAAGGTTGGTGGAATCGGCGCTCACATTGAAGGTGTCCAGAAACACCGTGTTGCCGTAGATACTCAAGTCGGCCCACACGTCGATCGTCGTGTCCCCATTGACCCATCCCCTGGTGCTGGTGTAGGTAAACTTGGTCGAGCCCCTCATTCTGGGAGTGAACGAAAAACGATTGGGTGCCGGGCCCACCCGCCGGAAAATGGATGGTCAGAGAACCGCTAACGGCGCCGGCGGGAATCGCCACGATCGGGTCCTGGCTGGTCACCACCACGTCAACCGCGCCGCTGGCGAGCAGCGTGTCGGGCACCGTGATCTGGACCGCGTTCGTGTCCGGGCGCGGGGTATAGACGACCAAGCTGGCGGGGGCGATTTCAATGCCGGGCGTAAACAGCGCCGTCGCCTCGGAGTCCGCGAGCGCGCGGTTATAAATGCGCACTTCATCCACCGCGACCCCTGCAAAGGCCGTTAAAACTCCGCTCGCGGCGTCGTCGTTGCGGGCGCCGAAGACCAGGCACTGGCCGGGGGCGGTGCTGGAGTCAAGGTTAGCGTCGTAGATAGCGAACTCGACCGCCCCGTCCACATAGAGCGTGCGCTGGCTGGCCACGGGATCGTAGATCGCGACCAGGTGGTGCCAGCCGCCGTCGGCAAACGACACGCCTGAGCTGTTATACGGGTCGGACTCACCGGTTGCAGATTGAAGCGTAAACGTGGCGACGTTGTTTGCGCCGTGGCGTCGCAACTGGTAACCGGACGTTGCTTCGCCCGCCTTCGAGATCCAGGGATTCCACGTCCCCGGCAGGCCTTTCACCCAGGCGGCGATGGTAAAACCTTGCGCGCTGTTATAAAGCAGTTGGTCAAAGGTGCCCTGGTAGCCCGCGTCGTTCGCATTCGAGTTCTTAATCTTAACGGCGGTGTTAGCGGCCGTCAGGTCCAAGGCTCTTCCGGACGGCCCTTGGATATAGGCCACAGTGCCAACGGCCAAACCGTCATGCGTGCCCGGCGGGGTGAATCCGGACGTCTCGGCCAGTGTCCCGTCATCGAAGCTCCAGTAACCCACCAAGCCATCGGTTGCTGCTCCGTGAAGTGCCGGCATGGCCGCACTAACCAAGGTCAAAGCGGCCGCGCCCCGAAGGATCTGTGACAGCAATCTCGATAAGTTCATAGAATGTTTTAGGGTGAATTGCTCAATTGTTTGAACGTTAAACGCGGTTTACCTGAAAGCTGGTTCGTGCTCAAGACAATTTTGCACTAACTGCGATTCAGGAGCGGGCTTGAAGGGACCCCGCTCCTCTCGTCCTCTGGCGCTTGCGGCCTGGAACCACCGGATTGAGGTTGTGCCATGCTCTTGTTTCGGGAGAAGATCCCGGCAGACTGGCTGCCCAAGGTGCTGGCCAATCTCCCGGCGGTTCTGGTGGATCACGCGCATTGGGAGCGCAAGGCCGCCACAAGCGCCCTAAACCTGGGAAAGTACCGGGACCTCTCCCCAGGAACCGACACCAAGTCCGAAGGTTTTGGACTGCGGCAGTCCAAAACGCTACGCGGGACGGGGACGCAACGTCGAGGTTCAGGGGCGCAAAGCGCGAATTCGTTTGGGGGATTCTTTCAGCGTGTCGAGGAACTGAACGCCATCGCCATCGAGGAACTGCAACACTTCCAATTCGTGGTCGCCTTGCTCAAACGCCGCGGCATCCCCTTCGGCCAAGCCCACCCCAGTCCGTGGATCGCCGGCCTGATGAAATCCGCTCGAAGTGGCCGGCGCGAGCAGGTCATTGACCATTTGATTTGCCGCAGTCTGATCGAGGGCCGGAGTTGCGAGAAGTTCCAAATCCTGGCCGCTGCACTCAAGGACCAGGATGCTGAACTGGCGCAGTTTTATGGCAGCCTGGTTGAGCCCGAAGGGAACCACTACGCAACGTTGTTGCGGGAGGTAAGGCGGGATGTCGAGCGGCGGGGTTATGTGTTCGAGCCGGAATCCAGGGGACGCCGGGTGGCGGCATTTGAGGGGCCCGCGGTTGTGCAGTTGCTTTCCGACCCGAATGCACGGGATTATCCGGTTAAACGACCTCGTAGGGTTTGGCGGTCTGCCATTTCCCTTTGGTGAAATCAGGGAAGGCGATAGGAGCGCTGCCGCCCGCAACCGACTTTTCAGACAGAGGAGAGATCGCGCTGCTGGTGACGGAGTTGTAAACGTCCCAATCCGGCATCTTACCGGCACGGAGCGCGGCCACCAACCGTTCCCAGTTCACCGGGGTGACGGTGCCGCCACCGCCATGTCCGCGCAGAGCCACCTTTCGCGCTTTTGGTGTGTAGCTCTTCAAGAAAGGATGCTGAAACTCCTTGAAATAGGGCTCCGCAGATTCCCACAGATCCTCACCCGGGGTTCTCCCCTCGATGTAGAGCATTCCACTCCTGCCTCCGCCGAGACCTCGCGTTGCCGCAGCCGCTTGACCGCCCGGCGTCTCCGCGTTCCTTGGAGCCGGCAGACTCACGCCAGTCTGGTAAACCCCTTTTGCGCACTGGAGGCGGAAGAACTCACGCGGATGCGGAGTGCTGGTATCGAAATTGAGGGTGCAGACTTTCCCGCCCGCCGTGTGCAGCAGGGTCACATTGACGTTGCCCTGCGAAAACTTCGCGTTTGCGTAGGGACCATTTTCACCGTATTTGAGCTGGGCATACCTGGCCAACGAAAGGGACTTCGTGCTCATGGAAACCAAAGAGTCAAATCTATCCCCGTGGTTGATGTCCAGCAGGCGCAGGATGCGCGCCATCGGGTGGTCCGGATACAAGTTCCCGTTGCGAGTGAGCGAATGGTTAAGCCGCCAGGGTTCCTGGAGCGGATTGTACTGCACCATCCTCAGGTCATGCACATACCCGCCTTCAGCATGAAGGACCTCGCCCAGGATTCCCTTGCGCACCATGTTCATGAGCGTCAGGTCGCCATACCCTTCGAGCCCCATCGTCGCCCATTTGCCCGTCTTCTCGTGGGTCTCGACCACTTCCCACGCTTCGTCCAGCGTGATGATGATCGGGACTTCGCTGACTGCGTTCTTGCCGTTCTTCATGGCCGCCACGCACACCGGCGCATGGTACTCCCAAGGCGTACAGCAGATCACGCAATCCAGCGTTTCCTGTTCGCACAGTTGCCTGAATGCCGTCCGGCTATCGCCATAGAGATGCGGTGTCGGTTGACCGGCCTCCTCCACCCATCGCTTGGCGTTGTAGAGCGCTTTGTCGTCAATATCGCACAGGGCGAGCACCTCGACGCCCTCCATTCCCAACGCGCAGTCAAGATGGTACGAGCCACGGCCTCCGATGCCAATAAAGCCCAGCTTAATCGAGAAAGAGGACGCCTGCTCTGCGAAAGCCGCTCCCGTCAGCGCCATTCCCGCGGCGGAAACCGATGACCTTTTCAAGAACTCTCTTCGATCCATTTCGTTGCACATAGGTAATTCCTCGGTCTCAGCTTTGTTGGTCTGAATTTGCTTTTTGCCGTACCGCCTCTTTATCGAGGTTGCGCGGCTGAGGGAGAATCTGCTCCCCATCGCTTTCATTCTTCCCGCATGGTGCCAAACCGGGATTAGAGTATCAAGCGCCAATTTCTGCCCTCCAACGTCCTCACAGCATCAACACGGGAACCTGGGTGCAGAGGCTGTGGAGCCCCCCCACCGTTCACTCCTCCCCGAACAAATCGAGCACCCTGCACTTCACCAGATCCCCAATCTGCATGGTCCTCAGCCTCACGTTCTGCTTCCCCATTTCCGTCTCCCCAAACCAAGCCGGCGCAACACCCCATCACGAGCATTGCGCCTCGGCCAAAATCTACAGCCTAAAATGGCAGCTTCTCCGCTTTCTTGGCCTTGGCCCATCTCCTCTTGGCCGCCAGGGACATCGCCTTTCTTCCCGCCGCACTGATATTCCTCTTCTTCTTGGGCTTGGCTTCTTCTGCTGCTGGCCTCGTTTCGGGTTGAGCTTCGCCCCTCTTTGCCGCCCACCTTGCCTTCGCAGCAGCACTGATGTTCGCACGACCCTCCGGACTGAGCTTCCTCCGCCTCCGTTTCGCCGGTCTTGCTGTCGTGCCCAGTTCAGGAGCACTCTGCGTCTTCGACATCCTCTTCCGCCTCTTCCTCCTCCCATTCCTCGGCTTCACAGGTTCTTCAGAGGCGACAGGAGCAGGGATTTCGGCCCCAAGAATCTCATTGAGTTCTTCTTCCAGGGCGTCAATGTTCTCTTTGAGGTCGGCTGCTTTCCGGAGATGTTCTGGAGTTAAGTTGCTTATGTTCATACGTTGGTCGGAATGTTGATGGACTGTAAACAATAGTCAAGAGAAAGCGCGTTGATTACTGGGGGGCCGCTTTGTCGGTAGCGCCTCATATGGTCTCGAACCGATCCTGCGGACCGATTTCTAAACGTCCGAAATCAGACAAATTGGCAATGATTGATCTTCAGGGCGCCGGAGGTGAAATGCTCGTGGGGCTGGCGCTGGGAGGCAACTCGGCCGCAAGAATGGCGTCTTTGGCCGCCTTGGCTACCCGAAATGTCAGGGCCCGTTTGGCAGGGATCTGAATCTCGGCTCCGGTGCCAGGATTTCTCCCCATCCTCGCCTTTCTCTGTACCACAACCAACTTCCCGATACCCGGCAGCGTGAATTCATCCTTTGCATGTTCGTAGGCCAGCTGAGCGAGGCAGTCCAGCATGGCCTCGGCAACTTTCTTCTCAACGCTGGTTTTCTGAGCGATGGCGTCGATGATTTCCGATTTTGTGAATGCCATAAGGTTCTCCAGTTTCTTGATTCCAGGTCAGGGTCGTACGACCCGCATTCCACATCAATACAGGAAATGGCCGCCGGAAGGCAAGAAAAATAAAAGCGACTCCGAGGGCTTGGAATCAAGCGGCAGAACCACCCTCTGCCAACCGCGCTTCATTGGCTTTCAAACGGAGGCCCATGGTCCTGATTCCGTTGATTCGGGTTTTGGCACGTCTTTGTGCCATTAACAACGGACAAAGCCGGCGTCCACTACCTCTTCACGCCCAGAATCGCGTCTTTGGCTGCTTTGGCGACACGGAACTTCACGACTCGCTTGGCAGGGATCTTGAGGGATTCGCCTGTTGCAGGATTTCGACCCATCCGAGCTTTGCGATTCAGCAGGACCAGCTTGCCCAGTCCCGGAATGGTGAACTTGTTCTTGGCATTTTTGTACGCCAGGGCCACCAGAGCTTCGAGGGCCTGGGTGGCTTCTTTGCGGCTGACTCCGGCTGTTTCGGCCAGAGATGTTGTAATCTGAGATTTGGTTAATGGTTTTGCCATATATGCGTGCAATGTGGCTGGAATCGCGGGAAAGTCAAGCGTTTCGTGCAAATCTGGGTTGAATCGAAACAGCAGAAGGCTCAACCTTCTCCTGAATGTGAAACGTGAGTTGTCATTTCGTGTCGGGTGCCTGTGTGAGCTGACTTTGCTGGTCCTGGCCGTGCTCTGGGGCTGGCTCTTCCATCGGCCTGCTCTCATGGACCTGCATTGGAGCCTTGAAAATGCTTTGATCGGAATTGTCGCCTCCATCCCTCCCTTCGTCTTCTTTCTCTGGACGTTGAACTCGAACCTCAGGGTCTTTTCTCCTCAAAGCCCTGGACATAGACTCGGGTGCAAGCCTCCTCTGGAACGTGCAAACCATTGGTCAGGGCGTTGCTGAGGACGTGGCCATCGTCACCCGGTCCACAGAAGACGCTGAGCTGCCCATAGTCGCCCTTGACCAGGAGCAGCAGCGCATCACCAAACCCGTTCGTGTTGTATGGAAATGCGCCACCATGGTCCTCGGCATAAGTCCAGAGGGCGATCCCAGCCGCTTTGATACAGTGCTGATGGACCTTTCCCCAGTGATGAACAATGGCGATTCCCAGGCCCACGACCAGACCCAAAAAACTGACCCCGCTAACCACGACCCATTTGACTGTGCGAGATTTCACATCGGAAATATTAGGTGTTCGGATGTGCGACCACGAGTCCAAAGCACCTCAAACGTCACTGGGGCGCCGCGTCGTTCAGCATCCGAACCGCATCTTCCAAGGACCGGCATGTGGAAACTCGCACCCGGCGCTTGTAATGGAACGCCGTCAGGATATTAAACCCGATGTCCTTTTGGGGCTCCGGAATCACCCGGATCACCGAGCCGATTCCCTTTTGGTCGCAAACCTCCATAATTCGGGCGATTTCCGCTTCACAGGCGGTTTCCATAGACTCCAGATGGCTCAAGTCCGTCAACAAGCGGAAGCCGCCAGGCAACTCGGCCAGGAGCAGCATCACCTTGTCGCGGTTTTCTTGAAGCTCCGAAACCTGCACATGGCCGATGAAGCTCAGGTGCAGCAACCGTTTCACTTTGTTCGTTTCGGCCAGGAACATCTGAATTGTTTAACCGGCATCCGGTCCGAATTCAACCACAATGAGCAGCCTTCGGGATCTGCTTCGGATGCTCACGGACGAAAGGGCATGTTGATCGTGCTGGTGTAAAGGTCCCCAGACCCCTCCCGCGAAATTGCCTGCATTCCTGGCATAATATCCAGGTGCCGGATTAGCTCCACGAGGACAATTCCCCAAGGAGTACCCCCAAGAGCCAATCCCCACCCCGCCCCACTTCCTTCTGGATGTGGGGCCTTTTCATGTACAAACCCTTTCACCTCAAGAGATTATGTCCCCAAGATCCGCGTGGTTATTGCAGGAAGAAATTGTCCCTCGTCTCAAAAGCGCCGTCCCTCAAACCGTCTCCTTCATCGGTTCAGAGGATGCCGAAGAGCTGGTGCAGGATTCAATCGCCATGGCAGCCAAACTCCTCCACAACGTCGACAAGGCCAAGAAAAAGGTGACCCCCAGGAAACATCGCCTACTACACCATCCAGCACATGAAGTCCGGCAGAAGGTCAACGGGGTCCTCTATGGCTGACGTTTACGGCTCCGCTACGCAGTTGAATGGCAGGACCCGTTTGACCAGTCTCGAAGAAGTCGCCAGTACTACCGAGGAAGCTGGCGAGGAGATCTTCCTGTTTCACGATG
This sequence comes from uncultured bacterium, assembly GCA_963749495.1. Classification (GTDB taxonomy): domain Bacteria; phylum Verrucomicrobiota; class Verrucomicrobiia; order Limisphaerales; family UBA8199; genus CAVQND01. The sequence continues at coordinate 459,575 of CAVVMW010000023.1, read as the reverse complement.
TCCTCTCCAACGACTCCGAAGATCCAGGAACCCGAGCAGCCATGAAATGATTGCCGCGTTCGGTGGAAGGTTAAAAGACCTGACCGAGGGCAGCCCGCTTGAGGTCGAGTCGGCCATTTCCCGATACCCGGACTTCGAGCAACTGGAAGCCGCTGGCCAAGACAAACTGCCGCCTGGATATGAGAAGCTCGCCAGGCTCATTGGGCACGTTGGAGGGGAGGTGCCCGCAACATGAGACCAGCCCGAACCCAACGGCCGATTGTCCAGGGCGAGTACAACCGAAACGGCTATGAAATCTGGGCCAACACACCTGAACCGTATCTGCCCTTCCTCATGCTGCAGCCGGAAGACATTGCCGAAGAGGAAAATGAAAGCAGCAGCACCGCCTCAATTCTCCCGTCAGGAGTTCACTTGCATCAAACTCAACCATCAACCATAATCAGACCATGCAAAAGAAAACGAAAACCGTGGAGTTCCAAAAGGAGAAAGACACCAAAAACACAGTGAAGTTCGCCGAGGTCCAGACCCAAGGCGAAGCTCCCATCATCGGCAGCCTCTACGTCCAGAAATGGTTCGCCGGAGATGCCACAAAGCTGAAGGTCACAGTGGAAGTGCAGTAAACCGAGACCGAAATCAACAATGCAGGGGTGGGCCCATAAAGCCTGCCCCTGCTTCTCAAGACGAAAACAACGATGACAACCGACCAAAAACTCGAACGCGCCTTGTCATGCGTTCGTGAACCATTAGGTCCCCATCGCCTGTCTTCCATTTCCAACCGATCCTAAACAGCCTTTTGAGAAAAAACCCTCTAGCAGCCTGTTGACGGTTTCGGGAACTTCAACAGTGATCACATGGCCGGCTTGGGGGATACGGACGAGCACCGACCCCTTGATTTGAGAGTGAATCCGGTTTGCCTCGCCTTTTGTGGCAGCAGGGTCTTCTTCACCCACCGCAATCAAAGTCGGTGTCGTGATCCGGTTGATCTGCTCGCAGATGGGTTCTCGGCCTATTAGAGCATTGACTGCGCGGACAACTCTGAGGCGACGGTTGGCAATTAGATGTTGCCGCCATTGCCGCTTCAGATCACCACGCGCAGGGTCATTTAGAAAGGTCCGACCAAACATCACTGGCATCGCCCGGTTTGCAACCAGGCGCGATCCGAACAACAGAGCAACGAGTGCCAGGAACCGGTAGAGCTTCTTGTTGTGGCTCGTTTCGGCATCCGCTGTCGTGGAGAAAAGGGCCAATGATCTCAATAGCTCCGGCCGGCGGAGGGCGATGTGAAGGCCGATGATGCCCCCCAGCGACAATCCCACAAAATGACACGGAGATGCTCTGAGTTCTTGAATGACTCCTACGGTGTCGGCGTAGAGCGTTTCCATGTCGTAGCCTGAGCGAGCGGCCGAGCTCTGGCCATGTCCTCTGAAATCAAAAGTCACGCACCGATACTGCTGTTGCAAAGCTGCCACTTGGTCCGTAAAAATCCGTTCGCTAAGGAGCAGGCCATGTGCAAAAACAATCGTCTCCGCGCCTTCTCCACGAAGTTGGTAATAGATCGATGCACCGTTAAGCCCAATGTGTGGCATGAAAAGGCAGTGTAAGGTGATTTCCGAGGATGTCAACATCGGCGATCCCTCGTTCTTCAAGCGGACGGTGGATGGCGATGACCTGGAATGAACAGGAACACCATCACCTTCCCCGTTCAAATCCAGGCCGCCCGTTGATTTCGGCCTGGAAGCAAAGAAACAATCGCCACCGATCTTTGCTACGACATCAACCGCGCGCTGGCCAATTATGAGGGGATGATGGGTGGGGCGCAGATAATCTCAAACCCCAAGGCCATCAAAGCCACTTCGACGCCGGAAGATTAGCGCGAAGGCCCTGGTCTTCCCGCGTCAGTCAAACCATGAAACCTGCGAGATCAAATGACCGAAATCAAGGAGGGGAAGTCACTCCTCCCTTCCATTCGTTGAGCGTTTCGGCTGCTGTTTGCTGAAACAGCCGGGCGTCCCTTTCACTCAAATCTACGAGCGTTATGACCCGGGCCGCGTCGTATTTGGCGATCACGTTGCCCGGCAAGCCAACCGGACTCTTGCGGTAGAGCATGGCGTAGAAAACACATGCCCCGAGGTAGCTGCCCACAGGGCTGGGGTGGCTCCCGTCGCTTTGGTAGAGTTCGAACGTCGGGTCGCTCTTTCAGGACATTGGCCCAAGCCGGACCGACAGGACAGCACAGGGCGCCGAGTTCCTTCGCAATGGCTGAAGTGGTGTTTTCGTTCCCGGACCCGCCTCGTCCCAGAACATTGACGGTCAAAATGGCGCATCCAAGCAAGGATAGGGCGAGGGACACGAATCTGCGTCTCGATTTTGTCAGGGCGAATTTTCTCATCGTTTTACGGCATTCCGGGCGGTACTTGGCCCGCACTCATCAGTTCCGCAGCCTCCCATAGCGCCAGATGATGTCAACCTGCAAGTTTCGCCGGTTTCATCTGAAGGGGCCGCTTGAATTGCGGGTCCCCCGCACAATTTGTGGGTGAAACATCTGGACACGTGTTCAGTTCGGAGGGTTGACGTTGGTGAGTTGGGCGGTCGTGGAACATCCCGCGGCACGCTCCGCGACGAATCGAGCGGCCTAACGGCCGGAGAAGGACTTCAAGCAATTCCGGCGCGGCCAGGGTATGGCTCCGGGCGGGGCTGTCAAGGTATTGCTCGCCACGTGCCCTCGTGCCCTGCTGCGCTCCACCTTGACAGCCCCGCCCTCCGCCATGATGCGCCGCTAAGGAATTGCTGGTGAAGGTGTGCTTGGCTCGGAGGGCTGCCCAGCGCCACAAAGCGATAGCTGATCTGCCTGGCTTGCGGTAGCCTGCGAGATGTGAAAAGCACGCCCGCCACCGAGCGGCAGACCAGCTATGCAATTGAAGGTTAAGACGGTTCTCAACGACATTCAACACTTTGTGGGCTTCGTTTACCAGGACATCCGCTTGTGCCGGGACCGCCGAGGCCGTGGCCGGCGGCTCGAGATCACCCTCCAACCCCATGGCGGCATTCCCGCCAAGTGCTCCCGGTGCCTGCAGCCAGTCCCCGGCTATGATCAGTTGCCCCAGCGGTCCTGGCTGTTTCCGCCGATGTGGGGCGTCAAGACCTATTTCCTCTACCCCCCGCGGCGGGTCAATTGTCCGCAGGACGGGGTGGTCGTCGAGCATATCCCCTGGAGCCAGGGCAAGCGGCCGGTGACGACGGCGATGATGGGCCTCTTGGCCCGGTGGGCCCGGCGGCTGTCCTGGAAGGAAACCGCCCAGGCCTTCCACACCAGTTGGGAGGCCGTCTACCGTTCGGTGCAGTGGTTCGTCCAATGGGGTTTGGAGCACCGGCGCCTGGAGGGTGTGGAGGCCATCGGAGTGGACGAGATCCATTGGGGCAAGGGCCAGAAGGCCGACAACTTCCTGACGGTGATTTACCAGATTGACCCCCACTGTCGGCGCTTGCTGTGGCTGGGTCGGCGGCGCACTCAAGCCACGTTGCGGCGGGGCTTGGCAGAATTGGGAGCCCCGGTGGTCAGCGCTCTGAAGTATGTGTGCAGCGACATGTGGAAGCCCTACCTGAAGGTGATCGCGGCCAAGATACCGCAGGCGCTCAACGTGCTGGACCGCTTTCATATCGTGGGGCACCTCAACGAGGCGGTGGACGAGGTGCGCCGGGGCGAGCAGTCGCGCTTGCACGGCCGGCCCCTGGCTCAGCGGCTCAAGGGCATGCGCTGGCAGTTGTTGCGCCGGGGCAGCCGGGTGCGGGGCCGTGCCCGCTCCAAGCTCAACGCCCTGTTGGCCAGCAAGCTGGCGACGGCACGGGCCTGGAACCTCAAGGAGAGCTTCGACTACCTTTGGCACTACCGTTCTCCGATCTATGTGGTGGCCTATCTGGGTTATTGGTGCGCTCGAGCCATGCGCAGCCGGCTCGAACCAATGAAGAAGGTGGCCCGGATGCTGCGCGCCCATGAGCCGTTGATCTTGAATTGGTTCGAGGCCAAAGGTGAGCTCTCCAGCGCCGCCGTCGAGGGCCTGAACAACAAGATTCGAGTGGTAACCAGACGATCTTACGGCTTCCGCACCTATCCAGCCATGGAATTGGCCCTGTATCATTGCCTTGGCCGCTTACCCGAGCCTCGACTTACCCATACATTCTGCTGACCAGTCTGAATTGCTTCAAGGCTGGGCGAATCTTCCTCCCGACAGTTAAATATGGAAGTCAGCCAAACCATTCAGTGCCCGTATTGCGGCCAGAGCTTCGACCTGGTGATTGACACGAGCACCCGAACGCAGCGGTTTACGACCGATTGCGAGGTGTGCTGCCGTCCGTTCGAGGTCCTTGCCGAATGCGAACCGGGGGAGGTTTTGAGCCTGGAGGTGCTGGGGGAGGGGTGAGCGTTTTGTGTCGTCCTCCTCCCATCCGATTTGCCGGAGCATTTTTGCATTGACTCGACACCTGATCGGGCGCAGTGTCTTCCAGGTCAATACAAGATCCTCGGGTCTTATGCCTGAACCAGAGAATGCACCGCCGGTCAATGCTGGACTTCGACCACGCCGAAGAGGGTGTTGGGGCGGATTGGTCTTGCCTTTTCGCTCGCCTCGTTAGCCGCCTTCGGCGCCATGCTGCTCTTTCATCCTGGCTGAGGTTCGCCCATTACAGCCCTTGGCGAGCTGGCCATATTCATGGGGATGCCGGCTGGTCTGTTGCTCAGCCTCCATCGGGCTCATGAGGGACAAAGACAAGAAGGCCGCAGCTTTCGGGTTGGCCGCGGCGTTGTTGGGGGTGTTGCTTCTTCCTGCTGCTCATTTGGTGCTGAGGGTCACACGCTGGCCAAGAGAAGGCTGCCGAAGGCGGAGAAGGCGTAGTGCCAGGGGGCCCATTTATATAATTGCCGGCCTCGATTTCAGGCTGAAGTGCTTTCAGAATCTCCTGTTGGCCCAGTGGATCTGGATGCCCCGTTTCACTTCATCACGGAAGGGTACTGCTCAGGGAGGTTGGACACTGTGCTTGAGGAGGAGTTGAACGGAAGACAGCAGAATGCCGTCAAACCAGAAATGAAGATGGTGATGCCTAGAAACCCTTGGCTTGCAGTCTGCTGCGATCTTCATCGTCACCGCGACACCATCGAAGGCCAGCGACCCGCAGTTCTATTTGCAGGATTACGCCACCTCGAACACCACGCTGCGCGCTGGGTTTGTTCCCTACAAGGCGCAACTCGTCCTGGGCGAACCGCTGCAACTCACGTTCAGGGTTGAGAATTTGGGGCCGGGACATTTCGCCTTCGTTTTTGGAGGAGACTGGCAGCCAACTGGCCGCCACGACAGGTTCAAAATCACCGTTATGGGTGCAGACGGCAACGTGCTTCCCGATCCCCGGGCCACCCAGTTTGAGTTGGGTGGCATGGCCCGCCAGGTGAGGCTCACGCCAGGCCAGAGCTTCTCAAACATCATCAACCTCCTGGACTTCCGCACCATTGAGAAACCTGGCGAGTACTCCGTGAAGTGCAGTTTCGCCTTCGATAGTCGGTGGACCGCCAAGAAGGACCAGACCAATCCCGTGGTAAGCGCCAGTTTCCAACTTTCGATACTGGAGCGCACACCCGAACGTGTGCTGCAGGTTCTCGATGAATTGGTGGCAAAGGTCCAGGCGTCTCGCGGCAAGGAACTGGCTGAAATCCTTGGTCTGGTCGCTCGCTTCGGAGGCGAAGATGCCGTTCCGCCCCTGGGCCAGTTCGCGACCCATGGGACCACGGAACAGCGGGTGGCCTCTCTCGGCGCGCTTTCCTTGATTCCAGCGGACGAATCTCTGGAAATCCTGTTGAAGGGAATGAACGATCCTGACACGGCCATTCGGATTGCGGCGGTTGGCGCCCTTGGAGTCATCCAAATGCCCCGAGCGGTTGACGCTTTGATCATGGCCTTGCCTGGGCAACAGTCTCCGGTAGCGAAGGCCCTGCTGCGGGCCCTGGGCACCTGCAAGTCCGAACGCGCATTGCCGGTTTTGACGAACGTGCTTGAGAGCGGCACGGTGGACTTGCAACGTGCCGCAGTCAATGCGCTGGCAATTTATGGTGGGCCAGGTGCCATTGCCGTGCTCAAACCGCGCGTCAATGCAAGCGACCTCGGGTTACGCTACGAGGTTGTTCTTGCGTTGGCCGAGAAGCTGCATCAGCCGATGTCCCCCCATTGGCTGTTGCCAATGCTGATGAGCCGCGAGCAAACCCCCGAATGCCCCGAGTGGGTCGATTCGCTCCGGCTGGTGCGAATGTATGCGGGAGATCAAGCCATTCCGACCCTCTTGAGCTGTCTGGATTTCGAGGCGGCGTGGAGCGGACGGAACTGGTGGATTCTCAATGCGGTCGCCGCGTGCCGTAATGCGCCACCCGCCTATTATGAGTATGATCCCAATTCCAACGGGACGTCCGCGGCTTGGGCAAGGAACCTCCGGACCCTGGAGCGGCTCAAACCGCTTGCCGGACCCATTCCAGCTTTGCCGCCTCATCCCAAAAAACCACCTGTTCCCTTTCTCCGAACGGACCCGCCGATTGACTTCACGCCCAAATTGACAGATCTGGCGGACGGTGGGGTCGAGATCAGTTCGGGGTTTTTGACGTTGCAAATCTATCGCGGCACGGAAAAACACATCTACTCGCCTACGGAGGCGTACAGTTCAGCGTATCAAATCTCCAGCAGGGCCCTCTCGTTGCTGAATCGGCCTGAGCCATATCCACAACTGGGAGTCACTTCCTTGCAAGCCAAACAACTCGACGAGGCGCTCAGCCAATTCGCGCGGAGGCTTTGTGGTTCTCCTTTTTCGGACAAAAGGGCCGCTGGTTTGTGTCATCTGCTGGTTTTCATCAGAGTTGGTTGTCCCGGTGATCCGGACTGGCGTTCTCTCTGTCTTGGCGGCGCTGAGATTTGCCAGCAGTGCTTTGACGCCGGCAAGGATTGAACCGTCGTTGATCACGACGATTGGCCTCCAACACCACACCGGCCACCCGGACTCCCGCGTGGTTCTTCCGACTGGAAGACGATTATTTCGTTATCCAGTGAGAAAGGCCGCGAGCCTCTCTGGGCGCGTGACGGTGAACAGTTGTTTTATCCGTCGGGAGCGGCAGGAGCTCCATCGAGTCAAGTCTGCTTAGTTGATGTCCAAACCAAGTCCGCTTTTTCCGCCAGCGCCGCGCGCTTGCGTTGTTCAGTGCGGTTGCTCATTCCTGCAGCCCCATTTTTCTGAGCAATGCAATAAACCGGGGCTCCGAGCGCAGCCGGTCGAACATGGGTTCGGCGTTGACATAGCCGAGGAGATACGCGCGCTCGTCATAGGCCTTTTCCAACCAAAGCAACGCCTGTTCCTTGTCGCCAAGGGCGACATATAAGTAGGCAATTCGAAGCGCCGGGAAGTAGGCGTGTCGGCTCTGATCGAGCAGCTTGTCCAGGACCTGTTTTGTTTCCGCTTTCTGACCGGCCGCGGCGTAAGCTACAGCCAGGGCCACGGAGTTGAAGGGGGCCTCTGGAGCCAGTTCACACGCCTTCTTAGCCGCGGCGATGGCTTCCGGGTACTTCGCGCATTTCCGGTAAGTGCAGCTGAGCTCAAAGTAAGTAAAGTGAAAGCCAGGATCCCGCTCGAGGTTCTTCTGAAACTCCGCAAAGGCTAAGTCATATTGTTGTGCCAGCGTAAGGGCTGAACCCAGCTCTGCACCGATGATCAACGACAGAGGGTCGACCGACTGAGCCTTTCTCAACTCCATAACGGCGTCATCAAATCGCCTGAGGACCCGCAAGTACAGGCTGTACCAATGATGCGCGGTGCCGTTGTTCGGATTCAGTTCAATAGCCCGCCTGAATTCGTTCTCGGCAGCCGGCCAATCCCAGTCCCACATGAATCTGACGAACGCCAAGGAAACGTGCCCCTCCGACAGTTGATCATCCAGCTCCACTGCCTTTGCCGCAGCCGCTTTGGCTTGCGGGAAGCAGTCCTTCGGCGCCACCGGGCCGTAATAGGTGAGCAACGCATGAGCGTCGGCCAAACCCGCATACGCGATCGCGTAATGAGGGTCCAGGACGATGGCCTCCTGAAACTGGCGGATGGCTTTGTTCAAGCCCTCCAGCGTTCGCTTGTTCCACCAGAACCGGCCCTGCAAGTAACAATTGTAGGCTTCAAGATTCTCCGTCGGTTTCTTTACGATGCGTTGAGTTTCCTCGACGCCAAGCTGGACTCGCAAGGCGGCCACGACCTCTTGGGCGATGTCACTCCGAATCACGAGAATGTCCATCATCTCACGGTCATAATTGGTGGCCCAGAGATGGAAGCCATCCGCGACACTGATAAGCTGCGCGGTGATGCGGAGTTTATTGCCCGATTGGCTCACGCTCCCTTCCAGGACTGTGGCAACATTGAGTTGCTGGCCAATCTTCCGAATATCGTCGGTCTTGCCCTTAAAGACGAAGCAGGAAGTCCGAGCCGGCACGCGCAATCCCCGAACCTGCGTCAACGCTGTGCATAGCTTCTTCGGTGATCCCGTCGCTTAAATACTCGTTCTCCTTGTCGGAACTCATGTTCACAAACGGCAGCACCGCTACGGACTTGAGCTCCACGGTGTCGACAAGAGGAGAAGATGCACTGGTCCGTGGCATCGTTTCCAATTTCGCCAAGCGTCCGCTGAAGTAATAAAGCCAAATTCCTATGCCACCCAGAGCGAGCACCAACGCCCACCGTAGAGCCCTCGCGGTAGGAAAGCTAGGTGCAGGCACAGCGTCCGAACGAGCCTGCACACGTCCATTGCCGCTTTTGCTGGACAGTCGTGTGGAAGGCGGTTTCGCGGATCCTATTGTTTCGAGGGCAAAGGCCAAATCCTTCGCGGACTGGAAGCGATTCTCGGGGTTCTTCTCCAGGCAGCGGTGGACAATCTGTGTCAGGGACGGCGGGAGGTTAGGCTTGGCGTCCAGGAGATTGGGCGGCTCGTCCTTCATGATCGCCGACATTGTGGCGATGGATGTGTCCCGCTTAAATGGGCGCCGGCCACTCAGCATCTCGTACAGCACGCAACCGAAAGCGAAGAGGTCCGCCCGGTGATCCACGTGTTCGCCCCTGATTTGCTCAGGCGCCATGTAATTGGGCGTGCCCATGACCCGGCCCGGTTCGGTGGATTCAACGGCTTGTTCCACTCGTGTCGATGCATCGGCATCGACAGCCGAGGTCTGTGTCTGGGTGCCCGATCTCGGATCGATTTCACGGAGCTTCGCCAAACCGAAATCCAGGATCTTCACCCGGCCGTCTTTGGTGACGAACAGGTTCTCCGGCTTGAGGTCGCGATGGATGACGTTCCTGTTGTGAGCAGCAGCCAATCCGTGGGCGATCTGGAGGGCGTATTCTGTCGCTCTGCGCGCCGGCAGGGCATCGCCAGTCAATTCTTCTCGCAAAGTGCGTCCTTCGAGCAATTCACTGACGAGATACGGTTGCCCCTCGTACTGGCCCACGTCGAACACGGTCAGAATATTGGGGTGATTCAGCGTCGCGAGAGTCTTGGCCTCTTGTTCGAACCTCCTCAGTCGGTCAGTGTCCGATGCGAACTCCTTCGGCAGCGTCTTCACCGCCACGTCACGACCCAGCCGGGTGTCTCGTGCGCGGAAGACCTCGCCCATACCACCTGAGCCAAGGTAGCCGACAATTTCATAGTGTTCGAAGGACTTGCCGATCATTGACAAAGCCTCCGACCCACCACGAGCAACACTTTCATGGACTGTTGGAATGTGAAGATCATTTACCGAGGCCCGCTCTTTTCGGCAGCACATCGAAGCGCGGCTCCTTGCGCACGATGACCACAAGAAGTTCGATGAGCGTAAACGGTGGACTACCGGTGGACCTCCTGCCAGGTCCAAACCTTTTTGCCGGGGCCGATTTCCTGCGGGGCCCATTCATAAAGTCTGCTGCTTGGCCGATTAGAGGTTTTGCGCGACACAAAATCAAGAACAATCGAGCGCCCAGCCACCACCTCGACCCATGTCCGAGAGCCAAAGTCTGCCCAATCCAGTACTGCGTTGCGCAGATAGATACGAAAATGGTCGGCTTCCATCGGCGTTCAAACCACTGGCCTCGAGCCTGCACACACCCATGGAGCGGAATAGTGTAGGTCGGCGGCCATAAGTCTATCCACAACATCAAACCATCATCAACCGAAAGGACTAATACAAAGTGAAATCCAAAATCATCAACTACATCAGATCTGGTTATCCTGGCCTTTACCTCGTCTCTCCAGAAGAACAAAGGGTCAACGCAGAAATGAAGACCATCGCCCAGGACCTCAAGTACAACCTGGTCCTCTGGAGTGCGGTTGACGGCTTGGTGGATACTTCAAAAGGGACCACAAAGAGCATGGAGACAGAACAAAGGGACAAGGTGATCGATGCTGCCTCCGGATTGACCACCATTGAAGCTGAGAATGCTTTTGCTCTGTCCGTCGTGGAAAACAAAAACATCGACCCTGCAATTGTGACCAGAGAGAAAGCCCAGGCAGTGAAGAAAAACGGCATTCTGGAGATCATCGAGACCAAAGAAAGCCTGGAATCCATTGGCGGCCTGGACGTGTTGAAGGAATGGCTGCTGAAACGCCGTAATGCATTCAGCCAGAGAGCGATCGAATACGGACTGCCAACTCCAAAAGGACTCCTGATAATTGGAATTCCTGGAACCGGCAAAAGTTTAACTGCCAAAGCCACAGCAAAGGTGTTTGGTGTACCCTTGCTGAAACTCGATGCAGGCCGGATCTTCGCTGGTTTGGTGGGGCAGTCAGAATCGAACCTGCGGGCCGTCATTCAAACTGCCGAGGCCATTGCTCCCTGCTGTCTCTGGATCGACGAAATAGAGAAGGGATTCAGCGGCACCAAAAGCTCGAACGCAACGGATGGCGGCACTTCAAGCAGGGTCTTCGGCAGCTTCATTTCGTGGATGCAGGAGAAAAAGGCCCCTGTGTTCGTGGTCGCTACTGCCAATGACGTATCCCAACTGCCGCCTGAAATGCTCCGCAAGGGTCGCTTTGATGAAATCTTTAAAGTGGAAACGGCAGGGAGGGCGCGCCGGTGTCTGCGCAAGTGGGCGAGCGGTGCAGGCAGGACGCCTGGGCCACCCTGTTTTCAAGCACGCTTGGATGATATTCGGCTCATCGCCAGCAAGCAGTCGGCGGGGACACACTTGTCGGCCATGACGCAGAACAGCTTGCAGGGGGGCAGGCCGGTATATTCCACAAGCATCTCGAAATTATAACCCCCGGGAAACCGTTCACCTGACTCCCACGAGCTGACCGTGGAAATGGAAACGCCCAAATCCTTGGCGATCGCCTTAAGCGTAACCTTGTTGTTCCGCCGCCAGTTGCGGAAGGCGATCGCAAAGCTGGCGCGCGCGTCACAATGGAACCGAGGCTTGTTGGCCACGGCAAGAGTTTACACCAAGCCTTTGCCGAGTCCACGGGAAACGGCATCGCGGCCCCCCTGGTGCCCCTCGTCCCATTAGTCTCGCCGCCCCCGCACTTCAGGTGTTCGTGGGATGCGCCTTTGCCTTGAGCGTCCAACGTCACTGAGCGGGTGGTGGTGTAGCGTTCGCCGTGGGGTCTGAAAAAGGGGGAAAGCGTGCCCATGAGCGCGAGTTTAGCCGAGGTGCTGCCGGGAATCAACGACACGATGTGGTGAAGGCCTTTTCCCAGCTATTCCTGAACCGCCGCCTCGCCCCTCTCCCTCACCACCCCCATTGCAGCAATCCAGGGCATCTTCAAACGGGAGTTGGGCGTGATTCAAGGGAATGGCGCTGTGGGCGCAAAGAGCAGGCACGGAATATGCTATCTTTAACGAAGGTGATGAAGCCCAGTGGAGCTTCATAGTTCGGTTAGGGGCGACTTGGTGAAGGCTGAGTCGCCCCCTTTTTGCTCGCCACACGGCCGCCAGGTTCTGTTGTTTTTCCTGGCGACTCCTTTTCTTGGCGGTCATCCAGGCAAAGTGATTTCGGAACTCCATTCACATGCCCCACCCGCCATACCCACCCGACTCTGTCGCTAGAACTCAGGCACAACCTTCATCGTTTTCCCTGGCTCGACCTCGACGTTCTCTCCCTTGGCCCAAGTCTTGTCGTTCAGCAACAACTTGAACACCACTTTGTCCTGGGTCTGTGTACCAGACCAATGCCAGCACGTTTTGTCGATGCACGTGAGAGGCTGACCCTCGTCCCAGCTCAATCCACTGCCCTCACCGCGAATGAAGAGTGCGTTTCCAAAGCCAACATTGATGTTGGCCTGAACAATTGTGCGGGGTTCGGGAGTTGCAGCCTTGAGCCTGGTTGGGGGCTTGGCTGGCATCGGCTCTATTTCTGCATGTTTTTGAGTCGCCTCGGAAACTTGCTGCGCCAAGAAACCTCCCTCTTTCGATCTCAGTTGGTCCACTTTGGGTTCGGCCTGTTTCTTGATTCGGTGTGTTTTCGTTTTGAAAGCCATATTTGGTGCTTCGTTGGTTACGGATGCGGTCGATGAGGCTTTTGCGGCACCGGCTTCAGCCAGCACGACTACCTGGGTGTCAGAAAGGCCATGATAAATGCTGTAATCTTTCGCTCGCACCTCGTCGAGAAAAGCCATCGCTGCCTCTGGTTGCCCGGTCCATTTTCCACCCCGCCCCAAGTAGAGGCCGGTTGGAACATTCTTAAGCAAAACTCTCATTGACGATGTTCTCATTTCCGCGAGATTAACGCCGCCCCAAGAAGCAGTCAATGCGCATCGCCCACCTGCCATGACCGCAAATCAACCGGCCAAGATCGCGCCAGGTCAATTCAGGGTTGTCCACCGCGATGACCGGCTCCATAGCCGCTGTTTTCCGGGCTGGCGTCGATCAGGCAAGTCAGCAAGTTTCCTCTGGGGGGCGATTGATTGAACGGAGGGTGGTACGCGAGTCGAGGTGAGTCGAGGGGTTTTCAGCGGCGGCGTACATGTATCGAGCCGCCAATTCCATCTGTGCCCTGAGCGTGGCGTTGAACTTCGTCATGCCGGTCCACAATCTGCCTTAGAGGAGCGCCGGCAGGTCAGCGAACCTTGCCTTGCCGCTCTCTTAGCCATTGGGAGCGGTGCTTGACGTTCCAGTCCGTCAACGCCCGATCAAACCCAATGTCACCGCCGGCCTTTTCGGACTCAATCCACTTGTGCTTGAGGATCTCCTCGCGTTCCGCCTGGAACTCTCGGTAAAGCAGCGAGTTCTTCAGCAAATCGTTCGCCGAGTGCGGCTCTTTCGTTTTGTCAGACATAAGCCCCAATGCACCAATGGCGTACGGCAGCAAATCCTGTGCCAACCCTATCGAAATCCAGCACTATTCGATTGTTCGGCATGTGAATTGGGACCGAGGCAAGGAATTCGACCACCGGCAAAAACTGAATTGCTGTTTTCATGAACCGGATTGTCGCAGAGACCATTGGACATTGGCGGTCCATGGCGAAAAAACGCTGTGACTTTTTGATGGAGGTCAGGACACCAAACCCAGGTGCATCGATCCTCAGTTGCCCCTCTTGATCAGGAAGCACACGGCGGCCACAATTCCCAGGCAGATCAGCGATATCACCAGGGCAGAGCCGGAGAAGGGGGAGCGAGTTGGCGTTCGGAGACCTCTGGCCAATGAGAGTCAAAGGCGATACAGTCCACCTGCGGATGAACCAGTACCGAATTCCATTTGGACATTTCTGCCGAGCAGTATCTGGACTACTACCGTGGTGCTGTTCGGCATGTGCTCGTCCGCAGTACGACCGGACAGACCGTTCAGTTCCCTGCGTCACTGCTCCAGAAACTCATCACGCACGAGGGCATCCGAGGCGACTTCGTGCTGGTCTGTGACGGAAATCACAAGTGCGTTGATTTGCGTCGGGTATGACACCTGGTCACCCGGGTTGGCAATGTTGTGGTGCTCTACCGGCCGAAACCAGAGGAGGAGAAGCAGGGGGAGTAGGGATGATCTGGTCCACCTCGGGGTCAATTCGAAGGTGGGTCGTGGCGTGGGCGGAGATTGTTGCGGTGTCGTTTGTCCGAGCGAGGGTGACCTGGCTAAAGGTGGAGACGAACGTGGAGGGCTCTCCCTATCGGAAGTCGATTTGCTCGCTTCCCGGACAGCCTTGAACGTCTTCGAACACCAGCGGGCAAGTTTGAATTTGTTATGACTATGCGTGATGACTTTTTCTCTCCACGAAGGCAATTAGTGCTGTTTGCCTGATTTTATGGGGTATCTTGGAGGTGGTGGTGGGAGAAGGATTCGAACCTTCGTAGGCGTAAGCCAGCAGATTTACAGTCTGCCGGAAACGAGCGTTTACTAGGAAAACTGAGAGATTGTACTCTTTTTGATTGCCTTTCGAGCATCGTTTGGGTAAATAGGGGCACAGAACGGAACACAAGCGAAAGAAAGGCAAACAATGAAACGCAGAACCGGACGCCTATTCAAACGGGGCGATAACTTCTATGTCGCCTGGAAGATCAACGGCAAATCCTTCGCCAAGGCCCTGCGGGACGGGAACGGCCAGCCGATCACCGCACGGCGCGCGGCAGAGCAGGCACGCGACGCATTCATGGCGCCGTTTGCCGTGGCCGATGAAGCCGAGGCCCTGGAAGCCATCGGCGCCCGGCTCGAAGGCCGGCGGGCCGAGCTTGAAAAATGGGATGCGGAGCAGAATCCACCGTTGCCGCTCGCCCAGGGCTGGACTGCCTTCCTGACCTCTCCGAACCGGCCCGACAGTGGGGGCGAGACCCTTTATCAATACGAGTGCCAATGGTCCGCCTTCGTGGACTGGGCAAAAGAGAAACACGCCGAGTTGCTGACGTTCCGGGGCGTGTCGAAGCCCGTGGCGGAGGAATACGCAGCGAGCCTGAACGGCGGGCGGTTCAGCCCGAACACCTACAACAAGCATTTGAACCTGCTGACGCTGGTCTTCCGCGTCGTAAAGGACAGGGCCAGGATAGCGGAGAATCCTTGGGCGGAAATTCCCCGCAAGCGGCTCGTCACTCAGAGCCGGCGGGAATTGACCGTGGACGAGCTAAAGAGTGTGTGCAAGGCCGCAACCGGAGAACTGCGGACCCTCCTGGCAGTGGGCATCTATTCGGGCTTGCGCCTCGGGGACTGCGCAACCCTCCGGTGGGGCGAAGTGGATTTGCACCGCGCCTTGATCCGGCGCGTCCCGAACAAGACCGCGCGCCGCAACCCCAAGCCGGTGGTTGTCCCGATCCATCCGGTCTTGCGGGACATGCTTTCCGAAGTCCCGGCGGAAAAGCGCGGTGAATATGTGCTGCCCGACACTGCCGCGCTCTACGGCCGGAGAACAGACGCGGTGACGGACCTTGTTCAGAACCATTTCCGGGCTTGCGGGATCACGCTCCATAAGCCGGGGACCGGCCCCGGCGCAAAGCCGGACTCAGGGTCAGAGGAAAGGAAGCGGGCCGTGCTCGAAGTCGGTTTCCACAGCCTGCGGCACACGTTCGTTTCCCTCTGCCGGGAGAGCAATGCGCCTCTGGCTGTTGTCGAGGCCATCGTGGGCCACAGCAACCCGGCCATGACCCGGCACTACACGCATATTGGCGAGCTTGCCGCCGTCCAGGCCGTTGCCGCCCTGCCCGCCCTGATAGGTGACGGTTATGCCAAGCCTGCGCCGCCAAAGCCCCAGGAACCGGCAATCCTGCGCGAAATCCGGGCCATTGCGGAGAGCATCACCGGCGACAACTGGGCCGAGAAGAAAGCCGCCTTGTCGGCCCTCCTTTCGGAGTAGTTCACCGGGCCTGAGAATCAGCTTGCGGATCTTGCCCTGGCCGTTATATTGGATTAGAACATGCACGAGCGACCGTTCTAATACGCAAACCGATGAAACAGACATTTGGGCAATTCATAAAGGCGAAGCGGCTGGCGCTCGATCTGAGCCTGCGCGAGTTTGCGCGCAAGGTCCGGATGCAGCCGTCGAACTACTGCAACATCGAAAGCGACGTCCTGCCCCCTCCTCCCCATGACGGGCTGGACCGAATCGGCATGGCCCTGGGCCTGAGAGCCGGCACGCCCGATTTTGCTCAATTCCATGACCTGGCGGCGCGCGGCCGCAATGAAATTCCCGCCGATGTCGAGCAGATCGTCAAAGAGAATGACCTCATACCGGCGATGCTGCGCACAGTCGAGTACGAAAAAGTGACCAGGCAACAACTGCGGGGCATCATCGAGGACCTCAGAAGTGGCCGATACAGGACAACCAAAAATTAGAGTCCGGGATTACCGGCTCTACGAACTCGAACGGATCGCGGGGGAGGCCCTTCGGGGCGCAGAACGCTGTTTCCGAGGCCCCCGCGTGGACATCGAGCGGCTTATCCTGGAGAGGTTCGGAATGAAGATTGCCACCTTCGCGGACCTAAAGAGCCGGTGGGACACATACGCCTTCATCAACACCACGGCCACCGTTATTTTCATTGATGCCGGATTGATGAACGAAGCCAGGTTCGAGAGGAAGTACCGCTTCACGCTGGCGGAAGAATTGGCCCACTTCCTCGTTCACCGCGATCTCTTTGCCCAATGCCGGACAATCGAGGCCCGCCTGCGAATCGAGGGCTTGCTCGACGAGCAGACGCGGGCGTTCATGGAAAGCAATGCCAAGGCCCTGGCGTCCGCGATACTGATGCCCAAGAGCGCCGTCGAGGCACTCGTCGAGAACCTGGCCGGCAAGTTGGTGGACCAGCGCGGCCACATTCTGGTGGATCAAATCGTTGCCGCCCTGGCCCGCGAACACAACGTCAGTTTCCAAGCCGCGAGGCGCCGCATGATTAACCTGGGTTGCAGACAACGGCTGAACCTCGGTCTTCGGTGAGGCGAAATTGAGCGTGACGATTCGCCCCGGCCCGATCAGCCGGGGAAGCCCTGCCGGGGCAGCGCCTTCACGCTCCCCGGCGGGCAAACTGTGAAGGTGCCCATGAGTCAGAATACGAAGCCAGCGCCCCGCCTGCGGGATAAGTGGTGGTGGTTTAATCCGGCAAATGCCAGCGAAAAGACCAAGGCCGCCGCCCTCGCCTGGGAAACGCTTCGGCGCACAAAGTCCTATCCGGCCCTGTGGCGGAAGTGCGTGCGTGAACGCGCCGCCTTTCTCGGCGACCAAGCGAGCCGGACAGGTGAGGAGGCTTGTCGGCGCCCCATGACCCGCAAGCAATTCCTTGCGCAACAACACCAGGCAGGGCTTGACGACGCGGCCCGTGAAGCTTCGCGGGCCCGTCTCGCGCACCTGTTCCAGCGGGTCAGAGAGGCCACACCCGCCCCCTGCTTTGATTTCTTGATGCACGGCTTTGACCCAGCATTGACCTGGCTTGAACACTCCGAAGAACAACGACTGATCGCCCTGGGCTATGTCATTGGCCGGGGGAATGCCTTCAAAGTGAACCGAGAATACACTCTGCCTCGGCAGACTCCCGCACCCGAATTCAAGCCGTCCATTCGCCCTTGCACCGTCGCGCGCAATCCCGCCCACAAGATCTTTGTCAGCCCTACCCCTCACTTCGCCCCGCCGTTGGTACAAGCTTCCGACTGCTCCTTCTTTCGTGCTCTCGACACCCACGCCCCGGTGGCCGGCCACGCCTCCTATTGGGACCGCCCTGCCCTCCGGCACTGCCTCTCGATCTACTTCGACACCAGGGCAAGCCGAGACCAACTCCTGGCTGTGCTCAGAGAACAACCGGAGTTTTGGAAGCCTGCACCCGACTCCGGCACAAAGCGACTCGCGAGGAGCGAAGTCCGCATTATTCCCTCGGACATTCCCCCGTTCGCCATCTTCCTCGCCCCGGCAACCTGCACCAGGCATAGACTGCTTGCGGCGTTCCACACGCAACTCAAAGCACCGGAGCGCAAAAAGTGGCTCCGCCGCTGCGTGCGGCACTGGAAGACCCAGCGAGTGGAATTTACGGAACCGGTGCGCAATCCTGACGGGACCGTTCAGGGTGATGCCAATGGCTTCCCGCTGTGGAAAAAGGTCACCAGCCCGTGCTTCGATCCGGCAAAGCACCTCCGGCCAAAAAGCAACGCCCCAAAATCGGCTGGCAGGGTTGACGACTGGCTCGGGCTCGCGGCAAACGATATTGTCAAGGCGGGCCAGGTCCTCGGCAAGAAATCGGAGGAGGCTCGTTGCTTGCTTGCCCGTTGCGGCACCCTCTCTGAACTGCGAAACCGTCAGCGTAGCGCAAGCCGGCGCCTACATGAACTTGACGACTTCTTTGGCCGACCCGACAAGAACCTCGCCCATTGGGTTCAACAAAACAAGGAAATCGCTGAGATGGATTTCTTCGCTGCTGCCGCCGGGAAGATCCCGTAAATGGTCCTCAGGCGCAGGGGAATGGTGGTCCTTGCTTGGAAATCCGGCGGCGGCACTGGAGACGCACGTAGCTTCGGAACCGGGAGAGAGGGACGCTTTCGCACACTGGTTTTACCTTCTGGGAGTAGATCTGTTCAACCAGGGCGGTAAACTCCGCTTCGGCTTCGTGGCACGCACGAGACAGCGGGCGGGCGGCGCCCTCAAACTGCCCAAACAGGGCGACGAGGCGATCTAATTCGTCTCTGGAAACAACCCCTGGGGGAGTGGGGTCTTGGCACATTCTGAGTCCTCTAAGTTCTGGTAATACCGTTTGTCCGCCTCCAGCATGTAATCCAGGGTAAGATTGTACAACTCCGGTGTGCCGCATTCTGGATAAACGTCCTTGAGTTCCTTTAACTCCTTTAATGCCGAGCGGCACAAGTCCCTTATCTCCTTCCAGAGTTGGGCGGCCTCGCCCGCGTCTTCTTTTCGGAGCAACGCGGCGGCAGTAAGCTGATACGTGTGAATCACAACGGCCTGGACGCTGCGCACGTGCTCCCCGAAAATTCGGCAGGAGTCGGACAAGCTTGAATCAAGTTCCCTGCCGGCCCTCGCCATCTCCGCAACCTGGCACCCGTTCACAAAATTCAAAAGTTCGTCGCTCACACCTTGAAGATGACCGTTTCCCGGGGGGATTTCAAGCCTGAAAAAGAGGTTGAAAGGGTTTCCACTTCCAAACCGAACCCTCCCAGCGCCCCCCCAAACGCACGTAAAATCAGGGCGTTTGCGCCCCTGCTCGCCTTTCTTCTGTAACTTGCCCGGCCAATCGTGAACTGCGTCCTGTGTACGCCTATAGTCCTCTCCAGCAATGGGCGCAGAGCGCCCCGGTACGATCGATAAGCTCGCCGCGAGTGGCGCCTTGCCAAAGCGGAAATTGCCGGGCCGGGTCAGAGCGTCGGGTTTCCTCGAGACCGACTTGGTCGCGCTGATGACCACCGCCCCGGCGCCGATTCCGCGCCAAGCGCAGACAGAAAGCGAAACCGCGTGAGAACCACCAAACGATTTGGCGCGCCCTGCCCGCAAGCCGAACGCGCCGAAACGGGATGGGGATGGCTCACTGCTGCGCCCGGCTCTGGACCTGTGGTGCATTCGGTGCAAATCCGAACATCTCCAGCCTGCCCGAGCGTATCACGACCGGCCACGCCGTCAACACCCAATCGTCCTCCGATCAAGTGCCCCAATGACCACTTTCCGCCAGTCCCGCCTGAACTACCGGCCACGCCGCCGCCCCATCGCCCCTCTGGCCGGTTTCGCCGCCAATCAACGAGTCCGCATGATTGAACGCCCGCTCGCCAAACGCACAGCCGGCTACATCGCCCACGGGGCGCCAGAGGGCCAGCGCAAAGAGGAACTGCTCGCCGCTGCCTGCCAGTGCAGGGACGCTGGCCACAGCCAGGCCGAATCCGAATCCCTGCTGCTCCCCCGGGCAATGCGGGACGGCCTGCCGGAGCAGGAGGCCCGGAGGACCATTGCAAGCGCCTACTCAAAACCCGCCCGCCAGCCGCTAAGAGTAAGCGGGAGCGGTACGATCAAAGGCCCGGGCATCACGGCAGGGCAACGCCAGCGGATAGAAGCGCAAAAGCGTACATTCCGTATCGAGGCGAGAGCAACCGCCGCCGCCAACGCTGTCTTGCGGGAGTACCGTTGCGGGGTGGCCGACTACGCGGAACGCTCACCCGTTGATCTGTTCAGCGCCGACCCAACGGATGATTGGCGGCTTCTACTGCGGCTGTTCCAGCCGGATGATGTGATGTGGATTGCGGCAACCACCAAGCACAGCGCCAACGATCAGCATGGTGAACACTGGCGGGAATTCTGCCGGACGAGATTCAGGCCGGCCTCTGGAGTGGCTCGCCGAAAGGGCGGTGCCCGGATTGTTCACCTGCCCGTCCACCTTCAAGCCCGGCACGGACTCAAGGTGTGACGCCACCGTCGTTCTGCGGCGCTACCTGGTATTGGAGAGCGACACCTTGCGGAAGGACGAAATCTGCGCTGTCTTCCGATGGGTTGAGCAGTTCACCCGGCTCCGCGCTATCGTGGACACGGCTGGCAAGAGCCTTCATGGCTGGTTCGAGCCTCCGCCGCCTGCGGCCCTGGACGAGCTGAAAATCATCCTGCCCGCGCTCGGTTGCGACCCCGCACTGTTTCGCCTCTCCCAGCCCTGCCGCCTCCCCGGTGGGAATCGGGATGGCCGCACTCAGAGCTTGCTTCACCTGGACCTGGGGGGGTGCCCATGAAAAACAACGGCTCGCCCGTTGAAGCCCTCCCGCGCCTGAAGGCGTGTTACGACGGCGCCCGCAAAGGGTACTGGGTGCTCGACCGCCGAGAGAACTGGATTGAACTGACCGAGACCAGCCTGCGGCGCCACCTCAAGGCTACTGCCCTTTCCCCTGAGTGTTCCCCGGGTTCCCTGCTCAGCGAAATTGACGAGGCATTGAACGGCTACCAGATGGAATGGGCGGTGGCCTATGCCGGACCGCTGGCGGGTTCCCAAAAGGGCGTTGTCGAAATGTGTGGCAGCCGCATTCTGGTGACGACATCGCCACGCCCTTTGAAGCCGCAAGCCGGTGACTTCCCCGTCCTCTCGCAGTTGCTTGAGAACCTGTTTGTTGACCCGGTTGCTGACCAGCGCCCGTTTGTCCTGGGCTGGCTAAAGGCCGGCGACGATGCCCTTAGGAGAGGCATCCGAACCCCCGGCCAGGCATTTGCGATGGCTGGCCCGCGCAGAAGCGGAAAGTCCCTCTGGCAGAATCTCACCACCGAGATACTGGGCGGGCGGGCTGCCAAGCCTTACCGCTACATGAGTGTGGCAACGCCATTCAACGGAGACTTGTTTTGTGCGGAGCACCTGATGGTCGAGGACGAGTCCGGCAGTACCGACTTCCGCTCCCGGCGGGAGTTTGGAGCGAGGATCAAAGAGTTCACCGTCAACGAAGTCCAATCGTGCCACGCGAAGAACCGGCAGGCCCTCAGCTTGCGGCCGTTCTGGCGGCTGACCATTTCCCTGAATGATGAACCGGAAAACCTGCTTGTCCTACCACCCATTGATGAATCGCTCAGCGACAAAATCATGCTCCTCCGGACCGCCTGGCGCCCGATGCCGATGCCGACCGACACGCCGCAGGCCAAAGCGCGCTTTTGGCAGGCTTTGATCGCGGAGCTTCCCGCATTTGTGGCCTACCTGCGGCGCTGGCAAATTCCCCACAACCTCAGGTGCCCCCGGTTTGGCATTAAGACCTGGCAGCACCCCCACTTGCTGGACGCTCTGGACGCGCTGTCTCCCGAATTGCGGCTGCTCTCCCTGATCGATGCCATCCTGTTTGGTGGTCCCCAGCCGGCCCCGGCCCTCGCGTCCTGACTGCCGAGGCCCTGGAGCGCCAGCTTGTTGGCTCGACCATGGGTTATGAAGCCCGGCGCCTGCTCTCCTGGGACAACGCGTGTGGGACCTACCTGGGCCGACTGGCCAAAAAGCGGCCGCGGCGCGTAGAGGACGCCCGGACTGCCAACGTCCGGCAATGGCAGATCAATCGCCCAGGACCAAGCGGCCCGGATGACACCCTGACACCAGTTTCCTTAATCCATAGTGAAAACCAAGAAGAGGAGAGGAAGTAGGGAAAGTGGCGACATGCCGTCATTGACGGCGCAGCGGCCAATGGACCCCTGGGTCGGCTCGGGGCGCAACCTCATCGCCCTGATATGAATACGCAAAGAACGACACCTGACGAAGTCCGCTCATCCGTCATCCTGGGCCGCGGCGGGGAGAACGCGCTGCCCTTCCGGTTCGAGCGGGCGGCGCCCCTCCTCCCCCTGCGAGGGCACGCTCCGGCCACCTCTGATTCTGAGGCTCCGCGCCCTAAAGCAGAGTGTTCTTCGCCTCCTCGAACCCTTTTATGGCCGCCAGGCGCCCCTGGAACATCTGCTCGCACTCCACCATTGAGAGCCGAGGCTCATCGAGGAACTTGCGAGCATTGGGTTTTACATCCACTCTTTCAAGTCGCGGGCGGTCTCTGCGGTAAATAGCGGCATGGCCAACCGTAAACCATACTGGACGCCAGTTCAAGCTTTCGCAAGGCGATGGGCCGTTGCCCCAACCCGGCTGGTGCGGGGGCTGGAGCTGGCTACCGGTGCGCCATAATGTGCGCGCTACGGCATGTATTGCACGCGGAAGAATCCAGCCTTGCCGCTGGCGTTGCCGTACTGGGTGCTCGTGGTCCCCGAAGGAGTGAACGGGGCGCCGAGATTGGTCCAGCCAACCCCGGCAGCCGGCGTAAATTGGAGTTCGTAGTTGTCGTAAGGCGAGAGGTTAGCCACGTTTAGTTCGAGAACAGGAGTCACCAGCGGTCCAAAGAACAGGGCGGCAATCGCCATAGTCGGTTGCGGAATGAACGGCGGCGCGATGACTATGACAGGCGTGTCGGCGTAGCCGGAACCCGCATCCAGAACTTTGACAGCAATGACGGCCCCGTTGGTCATCACAGCCACGGCCTGCGCCCCACTACCGCCGCCGCCAATGATCCTCACGGTGGGCGCATTGGTGTACCCGCAGCCGCCGTCGGTGATACTAGCGCCCACTACAAATCCGTTCACGACCGTCGCCGTAGCCGTGGCAGCATAGGGGACAGAGGGCGTGCCTTTTGTGATCCGGTTGTTGTCCGTATCCACCACATAAAGGTTGCCTGCGCTGTCCACCGCCAAACCTCGGGGCCAGTCGAACCGCGCCGCACTGCGCGTGCCGTCGGCGCTGCCAGGATTGCCAGCCAAGCCCGCCAGCGTCGTCACCACGCCTGCGGGCGTCACTTTCCGAATGGTGGAGTTGAGTCCGTCGGTCACATAGAGGTTGCCCGTGCTGTCCAGCGCCACGGCGATGGGGCAATAGAACCTTGCCGCACTCCCCGTGCCGTCCGCGCTACCAGGAGTGGCGGCCAGCCCCGCCAGCGTCGTCACCACGCCTGCGGGCGTCACCTTCCGAATCGTGCAGTTCACGTAATCCGCCACATAGACGTTGCCGTGACTGTCCACCGCAACGCCGGTGGGGCCACAGGTAGAGTTGCCAAACCGCGCCGCACTCCCCGTGCCGTCCGCGCTGCCATAACTCCCGGCCCGACCCGCGAGCGTCGTCACCACGCCTGCGGGCGTGATCTTGCGAATCGTGCAGTTGCCCCATTCCGCCACATAGATGCTGCGCGTGCTGTCCACTGCCACGGCGATGGGGCCTCTGAACCGCGCCGCGCTTCCCGCGCCGTCATTGGTGCCAGTGTTCCCGGCCAGCCCCGCCAGCGTCGTCACCACGCCTGCGGGCGTGATCTTGCGAATCGTCTGATTGCTGGTGTCCGCCACATAAATGCTGCCTCCGCTGTCCACCGCCACGCCCTCTGGGATCGAAAACCGCGCCGCGCCTCCTGCGCCGTCCGCGCTGCCGGAAACGCCCGGCATCCCGGCGAAGTTGGTAAAAGCGTAAGGTGTATAAGTTGACTGGGCGGCGATTTGAGTGCCTCCCCCAGCGAGCGCAAGCAAGGCCAGGGCCGATAGCGTGCAGTTCCTTTTCGTCATGCCAAGAACCCAAGTGCGGGACAGCAGAGTTTTCGTCATATTTCTCCCATTACAGGGGAGATTGGGGGACGGAGCCTGCCCGGACGCAAGAAATACTTATTCACACACGATTCACCCTCGCGTGCCGCCCGAAACGCCTTTGCGCAACCAGATTCCCCGGTCCGTCCGGTGCCCAGGGAGTCCCCAAATCCCATGGAATTTCTCGAGCCCCTGCGTAGCGAGGAGCGACCCCGGCAAGGAAGGGGCTGGCCCGGTCCCCGGCGCGGGCTTCGGGAAAAGGAACTCCATAGGCACGGGGGGGGCCCCGCCGTCCACCGGGCCGGCGCTTGCCTCGCGCTGTTGGCCGGCGAGCCACGCCGGGGCGCAACCGCCAGCCTGGCCAGTCTCGCCACAATGGCCCACCTTGCCGTGTGACCGCTTGCTACGCGGCTTCTGGGGCGTCCGTTTCGAGCGTCTCCGCCACCCTGGCACCCCAAGAGGCCACAAACCCACTCCGCGTTGCTGAGATGCCTCTGGCAGGCATTCGAGCGGGGCAAGGTGGTATGTCGGGCAAGCTCCCCGCGTTCCGAGGGCTTGGATGCGCCAGAACACCCCGGAGGGCAGGCTTCGGGCAGATCGGACTTGATACAAAATTGATACAAAATCTCGTATGCTTGCAGAAAATCAGGCAGGGGACAGCAAGGCTACAAAAGCGCCCAAGGCCAGAATCCATCAAAGCGATTATCGCTCGGAAGACACGGGCCAAAAGTGGGTTTCGATTCGGTGAAATGGGGTGGTGGTGGGAGAAGGATTCGAACCTTCGTAGGCGTAAGCCAGCAGATTTACAGTCTGCCCTCGTTGACCGCTTGAGTATCCCACCTGGAAGCGGCGCCCGGCGCGAGGGGTGAATCTGCCAAAAGCGGAGGTCCTTGTCAATGCGCTCCGGGTATTTTAGCTTGGGGCCATGTTCGATTCATTGAGCAGCAAGCTCCAGGAGGCCTTCAGGAACCTGCGGGGCCTGGGCAAGATCTCCGAGGGCAATGTCGGCGACGCCTTGCGCGAGGTCCGGCTGGCCTTGCTGGAGGCGGATGTGAATTTCAAGGTGGCCCGCGACTTCATCGAGCGGGTCAAGGCCAAGTCCATCGGCATCGAGGTGGTCCAGAGCATCCAGCCGGGCCAGCAGATCATCAAGATCATCCATGACGAGATGGTGGACCTGCTCGGCTCGGCCAACGCCGGCCTTCGAGTTGAGCGGAAACCCCGCTTGCATCCTGATGGTGGGCCTGCACGGCTCGGGCAAGACGACGTCCAGCGCCAAGCTGGGGCGGCTGCTGCTCAAGCAGGGCCGCACCCCGCTCCTGGTGGGGGCGGACGTTTATCGCCCTGCGGCCATGGAGCAACTGGAGAAGCTGGCCCAGCAGGCCGGGCTGCCCGCCTATGTCCGCACAGGGGCGACCGACGTGCTCCAACTCGCCCGCGAGGCCCTCGATTTCGCCCGCGCCAACAACCGCAACACGCTCATCTTCGACACGGCCGGGCGGCTCCAGATCGACGAGCCGCTGGTCCAGGAGTTGGTGCGCCTGCGCAGCCTGGCCGCGCCGCAGGAGGTCCTGCTGGTCCTGGACGCCGCCACCGGCCAGGAGGCGGTGAATGTGGCCGCTCACTTCGACAAAGCCCTCCAGATCACCGGCTCCATCCTGACCAAGCTGGACGGCGACGCCCGCGGCGGCGCCGCCCTCAGCCTCAAGGCCGTCACCGGCAAACCGATCAAGTTCGCCGGCGTCGGCGAGAAGCTCGAGGATTTCGAGCCCTTCCACCCGGAGCGAATGGCCTCGCGCATCCTCGGGATGGGCGACGTGGTCAGCCTGGTCGAAAAGGCGGCGGAGGGCGTGACGATGGACCAGGCGATGCGCCTGGAGGAGAAGATGCGCAAGGGCCAGTTCACGCTCGACGATTTCCTGGAGCAACTGCGCCAGGTCAAGAAGCTGGGGTCGTTGGAAACGATCGTGGGCCTGCTGCCCGGCGGCGCCGAGGCCCTCAAAGGGGCCGACCTAACCAAGCAGGAGAAGGAGTTCGGGCACATGGAGGCCATGATCTGCGCCATGACCCTCCAGGAACGGCGCCAGCCCTCCATCCTCAATGCCCGCCGCCGCCAGCGCATCGCCAAGGGCAGCGGCGTCTCGGTGACCGAGCTCAACACCATGCTCAACCGCTTCGCTCAGATGCAGCAGATGATGAAGAAGATGGGCAAGTTCCAGAAGATGATGGCCCGCATGGGCGGCATGGTGCCCGGGCTCATGGGCCGGTAGCGGGGCGCATCCCGACACCGCCCCCGGAGGGCCGGCTTCAGCCGGCTTTGCCCGCACCTTCACCCCTTTGGGCGCCTCTGAACATTGAACGTCCAAAGCCGGCTGAAGCCGGCGCCCCAGCCCTGAGGTTCTTGCGCGCCTCCTGGCGGTGGTACTCCATAACTTGTGTAAGAGCGTCCAGCAGGTTCTCGCCCGCTTCCTCCAGCGTTTCGCCTTCGGAGAAGACCTCGGGCAGCTCCTCGAAATGGCACGTGTAGCCGCCCTCCGGCGCAGGCTCGAAAACGGCTGTCAACCTGAGCTTGAATCGGTCCAGATTCATGCGCCCAGTGTCGTTCGACCGTGCCCGCAAATCAAGGCTTAGGCGGTGGAAATAAATAAAGGTGGCAAGATGCCGCCGGGATTTTGGCGCCCAGCGAGGCGTGAACGAGGCGCATATCCGCAGCGATCTGCAACGAGTGAACAACGAAGCTGGGCGGCAAAAGAACAAGGCAGGTTGCTACCTTTATTTATTTCCACCGCCTTACCTTGGGCAGCCTGCCCCGGAGCGCATCCGAGGACGGGCGCGTTCCCCCCGCTGTGCGCTTCCGAAATCGCGAAGCGTCTTGGACTGCGGCAGTCCTCTGCCGCTTTTCGGACCCTGGGGACGCGAAAGCGCCAGAGGACTGGCGCAGTCCAAAACCTTGCGGGCTTGGCGATGCCAGCCTCCAATTGCCCGGCTTGCGGAAGGCCGACAAAGCCGACACGCGCCCCGGCCCATTGCCGTCTGAACTTGCCGCTTGTTTTGGTTCCGGGCACTGGCTTAGGATTTCGGTTCGTGAGCCCCACCACAACGACACCAGGGCACGGGACGGCAGCGCCGGCCGGGTTGAGCGCCGTTCTGCTGCGCAGCGCCATTGTGGCCGCCCTGGGCGGCCTGCTCTTCGGCTTCGACACCGCCGTCATCTCCGGCACCACGGACTGGCTGAAGTCCGGGTTTGTGGCGCAGATCGTCAGGCAATTGCAGGGCCTGGTCCCCTCGATAGGGAGGGACGACCTGCTGGCATTCATGCAGGGGTTCACCGTGGCCAGCGCATTGATCGGGACGGTCGTCGGCTCGCTGGCGGTGGGCAAGCCGGCCGATGCGTTCGGGCGGCGCGGCACGCTGTTCAGCCTGGCCGTGCTGTATTTCGTCTCGGCCGTCGGGTGCGCGCTGGCTTGGGGGTGGTGGTCCTTTGTTCTATTCCGGTTCATCGGCGGGCTGGCGGTGGGGGGGGCGTCGGTGGTCTCGCCGATGTACATCGCCGAAATCTCGCCGGCGAAGTACCGGGGGCGCCTGGTGGCGGTCACGCAGTTCAACATCGTGCTCGGCATCCTGCTGGCCTACCTCTCGAATTACGTGATCGGCACGCTGCATCTCGGGCAGGCCGAGTGCCGGTGGATGTTCGGGGTCATGGCGGCGCCGGCGGCGGCCTTTTTCTGCCTGCTGTTTCTGACGCCCCAGAGCCCGCGCTGGCTGGTCGCCCGGGGACGCATCGAGGAGGCCCGGGCCGTCCTGGCCCAGTGCGGCACCGACACCGGCGATCTGGAGCAGGACCTGGGGGAGATCCGGGCCTCACTGGACCTGGAGCACCACACGCTGGCCGAACCGTTCTTCTGCGCGAAGTACCACAAGCCGATCCTGCTGGCCGTGGCCATCGCCATGTTCAACCAACTCTCGGGCATCAACGCCGTGCTCTACTACGCCAAGGACATCTTCCAAATGGCCGGCGCCAGCAAAGAATCCGCCCTGCTGCAGCCGGTCATTATCGGGCTGACCAACCTGGTGTTCACGATTGCGGCGATGGCGGTGATCGATCACTTTGGCCGGCGGCGCCTGATGCTGGTCGGCTCGATTGGCTATATCCTCAGCCTGAGCGTCGCTGCGTATTCGTTCTATACGGGCGCCGGGGGCAGGCTGCTCCTGGGCAGCCTGCTGGTGTTTGTCGCAGCGCATGCCTTCGGCCAGGGGGCCGTCATTTGGGTGTACATCAGCGAGATCTTCCCCAACCGCGTTCGCGCCCGCGGCCAGGCCCTGGGCAGTTTCACTCACTGGGCCATGGCCGCCGCAATCTCGTGGACGTTCCCGTTGATCGCCAGGCAATCCGGCGGCCACGCCTTTGCCTTCTACGCCCTCTGCATGGTCGGCCAGCTCTTCTGGGTGCTCACCGTGATGCTGGAAACCAAGGGGGTCTCACTGGAGCAAATCCAGCGCAGGCTCGGGATCGAGTGAGGCCAGGCCTTCATTCTTCCAGAGGCGTGACAGGCACGTTTGTCATGGCCGATTCGAACGCTTCCCACTCCTGGTCCCGCTTGAAGGCGGTCTTGACTTCTTCGGCTGTGAACGGTTTGAGAGCGGGGCCGCGCAATTGCTCCCGCAGCTTCGGCAATCCCAGCCTCATGCTCTGCCGCATGGCGTCCGCCATCGAGAGACCGGTCGCCTTGGCGGTTTGCCGGATTTCCTGGAGCAAATCGGTCGGCATCGCCAACGGATAGGTTTCGCCTTTCATGGAGGAAGCTTACATCAGATCCGGCCCCGCTCAAGAATCATCCCGTGTCGCGTAGCGACACAGTGAAGGTAGCCGTGGACCTCGGTCCACGGTTCAGGGCGCGGGAGGGGGCACGCGCCGCGTAGCGACGCCTGACGGCGTCGCAGTTTTCAGGCGTCGCTACGCGACGCGGTTGAGCTTGGGCGATGGGTCCGTGGACTGGAAGTCCACGGCTACCCTCGGGCACCGCTACGCGGTGAGCCGGGGGCAATGACGCACCCACCTTCACCGAGGCCACACACACGCGCGATGTAGGGGTGCGCCCGCGATCGCGCGAATTTGGAGAGGCCCGTAAAGCGCCTCAACGACGACCGGCATGCTGCCGCGGCAGCAGGGGCCGGAGCGGGCAACCCTGGCAATCGGGCCGGCTGGCGCGGCAGAAGTGCTTGCCCGCCATCACGAGTTGGGCGTGGTAATCCTGCCAGTAATCGAGCCGCCGGCCGCGCGGTTTGCGGGCCAGGGCCGATTCGCACAACCGCTGCAACTCGTCATAGGAGGCCTCGGCCCCGCTCCAGCCGTGCCGATGGAAAATGCGTTTGGTGTAGGCATCGATCACAAACCGCTGGTGAGCGCCCGCATAGAGCAACATGCTGTCGGCGGTCTCCCGCCCAATGCCGCCGATGGAAAGGAGGCGCTCGCGGACCTGGCCAGTCTCGCCCTGGAGGAGGCGGGTGAGGTCGCCGCCGAATTCCTCGACCAGCACCCGGAGGAACGAGCGGAGCCGCCGCGCCTTGACATTGAAATAGCCGGTCGGCCGGAGCAGTTCGGCCAGCCTGGATGGCTGGAGCGCGTAGAGTGCCCTGGGCTCGAGCACCCTGGCGGCCTTGAGATTGGCCAGGGCGCGCTCGACGTTCACCCAGCTCGTGTTCTGGGTCAGGATAGCGCCGACGCACATCTCGAACGCGGTCTGGGCCGGCCACCAGTGCTGGTGCCCGAAATGCGCCCGCAGCAGCCGGTAGGCGCGCCGCAACTGGCTCGCTCGTTTATCCCTGTTCATCCGTGCTTGAACTGCCGTTTTCAGGGTCAAACATCCCCCTGCTGCGCCCCGCCGGTGGTTTGGGTCCGCGCCCGTTTCCGTTGCTTGAGCCGGCGGCGCAGGCGGTTGAACGGGGTATTGAGCCACATCTTCCGGCCCAGCCGCAGCAACTTGGGGAGGCTGGACATCGAGAAGACCGACACCGCCGCGTCCTGGGGCACATACCAGTTGTTGTAGCCCGTGCGCTTGACGAGCTTGTAGCCATGGCGCCGCAGGTAGAAGTGCTTGTCGTAGGCGTAGAAATGGTCCTCGATCAGGATCAGTTCGGGCCCGTACCGCTCGAAATCCAGCCCGCGCAGGGCCGGGATCTCCATCCCCTCCACGTCGAGCGAAAGGAAATCGATGCGGCCAAAGTCAGCCTCCGCCAGGATCGAATTCAAGGTCCGGGCGCGGACGCGGACGCGTTGCCCGCTCAAGGCATGGTCCCACTCGGGCCGCAGGCTCGACTTGGCTGGGTCCACCCCGAGTTGCAACTCAGCTTCCCCTTCCTGGCCCGGGCCGCAGACGGCCGCCTCGACGGTGCGGCTGCGCGGCCGTTGCGCCCGCAGCAGCCTGCACATTTCCGGGTGCGGCTCGACCAGCAACCCCGACCATCCCTGGCATTCCAGGAACCACGTCTGGTTCCGCTCGGTCGGATGATTGGCGCCCACGTCCACGAAGCGGCCTTCCGTCTGGCCTTTGAAATACCCCCAGACCAGCCGGCTCTCGCATGCGCCGGTCGAGTCGGCCGGGCCTGTCTTCTCCGGGGCAGCCTGGGGTCGCAGCTCTTGCATTCGCCCCAGAATAGGGGGGCAAGGGGCGAGGGGCAAGGGGCGAGGGGCGAGCGCGGGTGCGATCAAAACCGTCGGGGAGTCCACGGCGCCCTTTTGCCCCGACGGGGCTTCCGACAATAGCCCAACGTTTCAACGTTCGGTTGGATGCGCCGGCCCCCCGGAGTCCCGAAGGGAGGGCTGAAACCACGGGTGATTTCAGCCGTCCCTTCGGGACTTATTCCTCCGTGACGGCCAACCCCAACGTTGAAACGTTGGGCTATTCTCGAATGTCCCTCCGGGACAAAACTCCCGGATCCCATGCCCTGCGCCTTTAATCGCACCCTGGGCGAGCGTCGAGTGCCGAGTGGCAACCGCTCTGCGTTCCCTCGGCCCTCGACCCTCGACCCTGGACGCGCGCCCCGGGATTGACACGGGCACACCCAGACCGTTTATTGGCTTCGTTGAATCGAATGAATGTGAACATGCCTTCGGAAGGCGACATCAGGAACGCGTTGAGGAGTGTGAAGTACCCCGGCTACAGCCGGGACGTGATTTCTTTCGGGCTGGTCAAGGAGATCAGGGTGAGCGAGGGGGCGGTGAGCATCTCGATACACCTGACCTCGGGCAAGCCGGAAGTGGCGGCCGAGATCAAGGCCGAGAGCGAACGCGCGTTGAAGGCCCTGCCCGGGGTGAAGGCGGTATCTGTCGAGGTCAACCAGCCCGGCGGGCAGGCCACGGCCGCCGCTGCGGGTCCCTGGGCCGGACAACACCGGGTCGCGGGCGTGCGCCGCGTTGTGGCGGTGGCCAGCGGCAAGGGGGGCGTCGGCAAGTCCACCGTCTCGGTGAACCTGGCCTGCGCCCTGGCGCGCCTGGGCGCCCAGGCGGGCCTGCTGGATTGCGACATTTACGGCCCGAGCATCCCGCTCATGATGGGGGTCCATGAAAAACCGGCCATCAGCGACCAGGAAAAGATGGTGCCGCCCGCCAGCCACGGGGTCAAATTGATGAGCATCGGCTTTCTGATCGAGGGCGACCAGCCGGTCATCTGGCGCGGGCCGATGATCATGAAGACCATCCAGCAATTCGTCAACGCGGTGGAATGGGGCAGCCTGGACTGCCTGCTGGTGGACCTGCCGCCGGGGACCGGCGATGCCCAGCTCTCGCTCTGCCAGACCGTGCCCCTGGATGGCGGGGTGATCGTGACGACCCCGCAAGAGGCCTCGCTCGGGGTCGTCCGCAAGGGCATCGCCATGTTCCGGAAGGTCAATGTCCCTATCCTGGGCATCATCGAGAACATGAGCTATTTCACCACCCCCACGGGGGACCGGGTCGAGATCTTCGGGCACGGCGGCGGCCAGGCCGAGGCGCGCCGCCAGGGGCTCGCCTTCCTGGGCGAAATCCCCCTCTTTACGGAGATTCGAGAGGCCGGAGACCGGGGCGTGCCGGTCGTCGTCTCGGCGCCCGAGGGGCCGTCGGCGCAGGCCTTTATTAGCATCGCTGAAAAACTCCGTCAGCAAATCCTTTAGTTGCCTTTCTCCGCGCGCTTTTGTGCTACATTCCTCCTGACCCGCGTTGCCGAGAGGGCCATTGACAAAGTTGTAGCGCAGGTTTCCAAACCTGCCGTATCGCCGATTTCCAATCGGCAGGGCGTCGGCATGTCGAGCGCCCCTGGTTCGCGGACGGCCTGCGGGTTTGGAAACCCGCGATACAGCAGGTTTGGAAACCTGCGCTACGCTGGCGCCCCTGGCGCACAGGCGCGCCGGGCGACTTTGTTGATGGCCCTGGAGTTGCCGCACGGGGGCAGAAAAAAGGATTGTCATCGAGCGGCGCGCCGTATAAGAATCCCGGAGCGCGTCGACTGTGTTTGGATTCTCGATTATGTCTGACGAAACGAAAGAGCACCTCTCGGCCAGCGAATTGCTGAAGAACTCTTCGCTCTACCGGGAGTTCCAAGCGGAGCGCGAGGAGATCTTGAAGCACAAGTGGATCGAGTCGGAAAAGGCAGGGCGCGACATCGGGTTTGACCGGGCGCTGACGGATTGGATCGTCAAGCATCGGTCCAAGTGGCGGAAGAGCCGCCAAATGGCCGGGCGACAGGCGGGACATGGCTGAGACGCTCATTCTGAACGGGGCGGCGATTCAACGCGCCCTGACCCGCATCGCCCACGAGATTGCCGAGCGCAACGAGGCGGGCGCGGAGGTGGTGCTGGTGGGCATCCAACGCGGCGGCGTCCCTCTGGCCCAGCGGCTCAGCGGCCTGTTGGGCGGCATCTGGGGGCAGGCCCCCCCTGCCGGCCTGCTCGATGTGAGCATGCACCGGGACGACCTGGACCAGCGCCTGGCGCCCGACGTGCAGCCGACGGTCATCCCCTTCGACGTGACCGGCAAGACCGTGGTGCTGGTGGATGACGTGCTCTACAGCGGCCGCACCATTCGCGCCGCCATGGATGCTCTGAACGATTTCGGCCGGCCCAGGCGCATCCAACTGGCCGTGCTGGTTGACCGGGGGCACCGGGAGCTGCCCATCAAAGCGGACTTCATCGGCAAGAACCTCCCCACCTCCCATACCGAGAGCGTTCAGGTCCGTCTCTCGGAATTGGGCAGCCCGGATGAAGTCGTGCTGGAGAAGGGATAAGATGAGCTGGAACCGCAAGCACCTGCTCGATATCGAGTCGCTCACGGCCGAGGAAATACTCACCGTGCTGGACACCGCCCGCGCCTTCAAGGCCGTGGGCGAGCGCGCCATCAAGAAAGTCCCCGCCCTGCGCGGCAAGACCGTCGTCAATCTCTTCATCGAGCCGTCCACCCGCACCCGCATCAGCTTCGAGCTGTCCGAGCAGCGCCTCTCGGCCGACATTATCAACTTCACCGCCGAGGCCTCCTCGCTCAAGAAAGGCGAGACGCTCAAGGACACCGCGCGCAACCTCGAGGCCCTCAATGCCGAGTTCATCGTCATCCGCCACAGCGCCTCGGGCGCCCCGCACTTCCTGGCGCGCGTCCTGGGTGTCAGCGTCATCAATGCCGGCGACGGCGCCCACGAGCACCCCACCCAGGCCCTCCTGGACTTGTTCACCATCCGCGAAAAAAAGGGCCGCATCCAGGGCCTCAAGGTCACCATCCTGGGGGACGTGGTCTATAGCCGGGTGGCGCGCTCGGACATCTGGGGCCTGACCAAGCTCGGCGCCCAGGTGACCCTCTGCGGACCCTCGACCCTGGTGCCCCGCGTCTTCGAGCAAATGGGCTGCCGCGTCACCTACGACGTGGACGAAGCCATCCGCGATGCCGACATCATCAACCTCCTGCGCATCCAGCACGAGCGCCAGCGCAAGTCGATGTTCCCGAGCATCGGCGAGTACGCCAGCCTCTTCGGCCTGAACAAGGCCCGGCTGGCTCGCACCAAACCCGACGCCCTCATCATGCACCCCGGCCCCGTCAACCGCGGCGTCGAAATCGACAGCGACATCGCCGACTGCAACCGCTCGCTCATCCTGCAGCAGGTCACCAACGGCCTGGCCGTCCGCATGGCCGTCCTCTTCCTGGTCAACGGCGGCCAAGGCCCCCAGGAAGTGGGAGGGGCGTAGGAATGACCAATGACGAATGACGAATGACGAATGACGCCGCTCCTTGACGCGCTTTAAGAACGGGAGTTCACCGAGCCCAAAGAGTGCGCCAGCCGGGTCAACTGCGTGAGCGCCCTGGTGCCAACCCTCCGGGTTGCCGGCGTAATCCGGATACGGGGAAATATCCGATTGAACTCAACGGGTTGGACGAGTATGTATATGCCAGATGCGCGCGGCTACGACCAAATTGTATTCGGTCTCGATGACTAGCTGGTTTGCCGATGTCGTTCCGTATGCGGAAGCTTCGCTGCCAGCTCTCGCAAAAAAGATCCTCCTGCGCTTTGGAGGCTATGGACTGCGCCCCTTGGAGATTGTTCAGCGCGAAGGAGACAGGCTCTTCGACTACGACCTGAGTTTTGCGCTTTTCAACCGGAGCGGCACGATCCGCCTCACCGCGGAAGGTGTTTACGCCTCGTTTCAGAATGCCAAAGACAGCAACGACGCAAACCTGATCTCTGACTGTCTCGTGGGAATCGGCGAGACGCTTTCCGACAGACGAATGCGTGAACACAGGCTTGAGGCGTCCGTTCACGCTTCGCTGTCCTCTACCGCCGAACGCGACAATTTCCTGGCGGGCCTTGGCCCGGCTGATCGGGGACTTCAGATTACCGGCTGCATTCTCAGCACGCCCGCTGCCGGCTCATTTGGAGAAGGCAGGTTCCTTGTGGACCGTTCCCTGGTGTTCCAGGAGGCGGTTTTTCTTGATTGGGCCGTTCAGTTCCCGCACTCCCCCAACAAGGAACTATTTGCAGAGGCCACGAGAATTTTCAGGCACTTGACACTGCAATTGGGGCTGGAGTTCCCGGCCTGATGAGCTTATGATCGCTGCAATACCCATAGCTGCCCAGCATGGTTTGGCAGAAGACCCCTTCGATTTGTCGAGTTTTCGGCCCAGCTCGCGGCCAACGTACTCAGGCGAAACCATGGTCTATTCGGAGCTCTCACGTCTGAGGCCACGGTCCCAAATCGCTCCCTCTGAGCCTGAGCCTGGTGCGAGGTCCCGTTGGCAGTCGCTCAGGCCCGGCGAGGGCCTTCTCCGCCCATCTGTGGGCTTCACGAACGCGCTACCCTCCCTGGGCATCTCTGGGCCGGTTCGGATTTCGCGGCGTTTGCGCCACCGGCTCATGGAATTGGCGGCGTTGGAGCCGGGATGGGACGGCGAAAACGCGATCCCGCCGAGGCCTGACGCGCTGGCCAGTACCATAGGAACAATCCTGGTTCTTCAAGCTGCGCTGCCTGAGTTTGAAGAGCCGTTCGTGGTGCCAACCATTACTGGTTTCACGCAACTGGAGTGGCACGCACAGAGACGCGCCCTTGAGTTCGAGGCCACAGGGGACGGTTGGTCAATTGTAGGCAGCGAAACAACACCTCATGGCGAGCGCGTCTATCACCAGGCCGACACAGGACGGCTTGATATTGACAAACTCGTTGCTGCATTTCGCTGGCTTGCCGGACTGGAATTGCTATGGCCAATCAGTTAGCGCCGGAGCTGATTCCAAATCCTGCGCTTCTGTTTCGGCGTGTCCATCGCCTCTTTTTGCACCCGGATTCCGGCGATGTCTCCTCCCAGGCGTTTTCGCATCACCAAATGTCGGTAAACTGGGAAAAGTACGCCAGCCCAGCCGAAACAGCGGCACAGGATCGCTCGGGAAACACGGTGGCAGTCGTATCCCTTGAAGCCGGGTTCTGCCGAGCCCTGGAACAAACAGTGATCCACGATCCGCTGCCCGCACAAGGCGGCATGCCCTCGAATCCAGCACATTCCCTGATTCAAGGCCCAAAATCCAGGCCCATCAGACATAAGCTCCGCGACGCTTCCGTCTTGGTTTGGAAGTTGGGCTAACCGCCACTCTTCAGGGGCTGACCGCCTTGCATCCTGTTGCCGGGACGGAGTGCCGGGCTACGCTCGGTGCAGGACGGCCGTGGTGTTGAGACGTTCAGCCCGGCTGGCTCGCACCAAACCCGACGCCCTCATCATGCACCCCGGCCCCGTCAACCGCGGCGTCGAAATCGACAGCGACATCGCCGACTGCAACCGCTCGCTCATCCTGCAGCAGGTCACCAACGGCCTGGCCGTCCGCATGGCCGTCCTCTTCCTGGTCAACGGCGGCCAAGGCCCCCAGGAAGTGGGAGGGGCGCAGGCTTACTGGGCCACGACGCGCCAGAAGGCGCTCGGGCCGGAGGGCATGGGGAGCCAGACGGTTTGCGGATCGTTGGTGAGAGACTGCGCCCAGACGGTCGCCCAATTGGCGGGGGCCAGCGAGAGTGTCTGCTGGACCAGGTGGACGTGCCCCACATCGCCGCTCACTGTAAGCCAAAAATTCGTTGCGCCGCGCGCCAGCACCAGGCTGGGCTGGCGCGGCAGCGGGCTCGCCGGGTCGTCGCTGAAATCCGGAATGCCGTTGTGGTTGACATCGTTGGTGTTGTCGATCGAAAGCACCCACGCATTATACGGGGGCGGGACGCCTGGATTGGAGGCATCGTAGAAGATAACGCAGCCGAAGTAATTCGTCGGCCACCTCGCGTCGCGGCTGAACAAGGAGTTGGTGTAGGTCCAGGTTTCCTGGTAGGTGTTGGTCCAGGCGCCGGGCTGAAGGATCAACGCATTGAAGCGGTTCGTGGCCGTTTTGACAAAATCCACCGGCCCCACGAACGAGATATCAGGCGAGTCGGTTTGGGCTACGTCCACCAGCCCCGTTACGCTCTGACTCCCGGGGACGTAGTTGAGGGGGCCTAGATACTCCAGCAGCCGGTAGGAAGCAACGAAATCCAGCGACGTGGAGAATTGGGCGAGGTTGAACTTCAAAACGCAGGTGCCCCAGGAGGAGCCGGCTGGACGCGACCACGTGGCGCTCAGGGCGCCCGAGCCGAGGCCGCCGAGACTGTAGGAGCCGAGGTCGCCACCGCGTTCACGGGCTGCGTGGATTCGAAAAAGTCGTCAAAGCCATCGCCATCGGCATCCTCGGGCGGCGGAATGGGCAGCTTCATGTATCCGGGAAAGCTGCCGCCGAGCCAGTCGTCGCTCAAGGTGATCGTGGCGGCGTAACTGCTCGGGTCATAGGGCCACAACTCGCTGTTCTGCAGATCGAGCGAATACTCAGTTGTTGAGTCCGAGGCGTGCTGGAATTGGAGCGACAGGCAATAGAGCCTGGCGAGCGCGCTTTGATCGCCGGGGCTCGAAATGGGATGCAGGAGCAAGGCGGCCAGCACTGCCCGGCACAAGCCGGCTTTCGCCTGGGTGCGAAGGCCGGGCGGGCAGTCCTCCGCACGCGGCGGCGGGCCGAGGACTGCCTGCCCTGCCGATCGAGTTCCAAGGCCGTATGTGCGCTCGGCGCTCATCAATCGCGCCCTTTCCGATGCCTGCCGCGAACGCCACAGTCTAATCCGGAAGCAGTTCATGGACGCAGTGATCCCCGGCCAGGAGCAGTTCCGGCACGCCCGGCGCGAACCGGCCAGGCTCCCAACCCGAGGGCCTGGGCTACGGGCCCTGGAGGACCGCCATGGTGTTGAGGCGTTCCTGGGCCTGGCGGGAGAGACCGGTCAGCACCATCGAGACGTGGTAACCCGAGTGCTTGTTGCCGGTGCAGGCAATGACCACACCCGAACAGTGGATGCGGCCCCCGTCACCGGGAGATTGCAGCGTCAACGTCATTTCCGCCCAGGGCGAAAAAGGGCTGGCGCTGCGAAACTCAATGCCGTTCTTGTGGAAGATGACCGAGTCGGGCGAGAGAGACAAGCGGGTCTCATGCGCTTCGACCGTGACGTGGTGGTGCCCAGGCAACGAACCGGTGCTTTCAGCTTTTCTCGCGCTCATACAGCATCATGAGATTACCATAATGGGAGAAAAAGTCAAATTAGCAGCGTGCAAGCGTGGAATTAGATGGGCGAATTGATGCCGGCGCGGCGCAGGGCCGATACTGACGCCGGCAGGAGCGCGGACGCCCTCGTCCGCGCGTCCCACCGAGGAGAAACGCGCGGACGGGGGCGTCCGCGCTCCTACTGGCGTGTCCCTGTGCTGTGTGTTTGGATTCAGGCCCTCACAAACGCCTTGATCGTGGCGCACCCGCGCCCAACGGCGGGGCCATGGGGGCGGATGGTGTAGGGCCCGACCGCCGCGGGCACGATGAACGTCTCGGCGTAATGCACGATGAACGGCTCGAAGGCGCCGTCGGGGCTCTCGACAATCGCCTCGCCGCCCTCGACCAGGTTGAGCACATTGAGGCCGCCGCGCGTGTGGTGCGGCACGGCCTTTGTGAACCAATGGCGCCGCGTCTCGATGAACTCGCGCTCGTGCAGGCCGGTGCGCTCCTGGCGCCAGCCGCCGCCGCGGCCCAGAGGCTCGAAGCGGTTGATGAGATTGCGCCGCGTCCACTCGGTCCTGCGCTCCCACTGGATGTTGGCAATGCCATGGCTGAGATGGACGGGACGCGGTTGGCCGTCGAGCCCCATTCGTCCCCAATCCCACATTTTGAAGGTGAAGATGCAAGGGGTGGCGCTGATCTCGAGCACCATCGAGCCGGCCCCGCTGCAGTGCACCGTGCCGGCCGGGATGAGAAAGTGGTCGTGCTTGCTGGCGGGCCAGCGGTTCACGTAATGCTCAGCCGGGAAGGGCGCACCGCCCGCCTGGGCCGCCCAGAGGTCCCGCACCATGGCCGCCCGGTCGGCGCCCTCGCGCAGGCCCAGAAAGACCCCGGCGCCCGGCGCGGCGTCCAGCAGGTAATAGCTCTCGTCCTGCGTGTAGCGCGCGCCGAAGTGGCGCTGGATGTATTCGGTGAGCGGGTGGACCTGCAAGGAGAGATTGCCGCCGCCCATGGTGTCCAGGAAATCAAAGCGGATCGGGAACTCGTCGCCGAACCGGGCGCGCACAGCCTCGCCAAGCAACGCGCGCGGTTGGCCGAAAACGAGGTCGAGCGCGGGGATTTCCAGGCGCGCGCCTCCGAACCCGAGGAGCAGGCTGTTTTCCTCCGGCACGCAATCGAAGCACCAGCCGTAGTTCTTGGCGGCCCGGTCCAGGCCGCAGACCTCTTTCATCCACTGGCCGCCCCAGGGGGCGGGGTCGAAAAACGGGACCACGCGAAACGGCCGCGTCACCGCGTGGCGCAGGCCGCGCCGCACCGCCTCGCCCTCGGCCAGCTTTGGTTGGGCGGGATTGTTGGTGTCCAGGACGAAGTCCCACCTCGGGATGAGGGGGCGCTTCCAGCGATCGCACACGCGCCAATCCACGAAAAACCCCCGCTTGTATTGCAGATTGGCCGCGAGCGCGCGGTTTTCGACGCCGAGATTGCCGCCCTGGTTGCGGCGAAAGCGAAGTTGCGCCTCCCATCGCGCCAGGTCCGCACACACCAGGATGTCCGGCTCATGAACCAGCACGGCCCCGCAGCCGACGATGAGGACCAGCCCGGCTTCCACCCGGCTCACGGTCTGCCGCCAATGCCGCAGCGCTTCCTCGCCGAAGAATTGCGGCAGCGTGAGCCCGCAGAGAAAGCCAAACACCGGGTCGTCGCCCCCAAGAAAGGGCGCCGCCAGGGCGTCTATCTGCTCCGGCGGGAGCATGGCTTCTCGGGCCCGGAAGGCCAGCGCCGGCTCAAGCCGGGCCTGCAACTCGCGCAGGACCATCTCTTCGTCAACGCCCGCGTAACACTCGACTGCCAGCACTGTCTTGCCGGCGGCGCGCCGGCCAACCGCGCCGTTCAACCTCTGCGCGATGGCTCCCCACCCTTGCGCGCAGGCCCTTTCCCCGCCCGGCACAGAGATGAACGGGAATTTGTCGTAAGTGGAGTCTCTCACCTATGTCCAGCGCCTCCAAAATCGAACCTAACCGGTCATGTCCAGCACCGTCAGATTCATCGTGCCCTGGCGCACCCTGAGGAACACCAGCGCGTCCGGCTGCTCCAGATAGAACAGCAGCCAGCGGGCGAACCCCTTCACCCGCCAACTGCGGATGCCTTTGGGCTTTAGATCAGGGCGGCGGCGGCCCATGCCGGGACTTTTTCGGAGTTGCTCGATAGCCGAGCAAACGGCCTCATACCAGCGCTGCGCAGTCTCCGGCCCCGCCCGCTCATTGAGCCAGTTCAATTCTTCCGCCAGGTCCAGCAGAAATCGCGGGCGTTGGACGAGAGCGCGCATCACGGCCCTTCCCGAGGCAGCACCCGATTTCTGATTTGGTCCATCTTCCCCCGCGTGAGAGGCTCTTCCGGCCCGCTCGCCATCGCCTCGTCGATGAGCCGTTGGTCGTTGCGCGTCTTGAGCGCCGCGTCGATCTCGAAACTCCGCTGGAGCCGGGCGGCCACTTCCTGCGCCAGACTCCTGAAGTTGGCCGCGGCCTCCAGTTTAAGCTGGCCGTGGAGGTCGGCCGGCAAATCTTTCAATGTGATGCTCGCCATGTGAAAACCATAACGCAACCCGGATGGTTGTCAAACGCAGCCCGCTCGCCGGCTCACGCGCGGGCGCAGGACAAAAATCTTCACAATCTTGAGGACCACGAAGAATTCTGTCTGACGCGGCTCACGCGCGCCCGCGAAACTCGTCCATCAGGCGGAGGATCTCCTGGCGGATGGCGAACAGCTCCTGCCGCGCCTCCGCGATCAGCGCCTCCGGCAGGAGCTTCTTCGGGGCCGCTGCCTCCAGTCCGGCATGGGATTTGTGCAGATGATCCAGGGCGCGTTTCAGGGCCGCGACGGTGAACGCGGCGTCCCGGTGGTTCGCGCCTTCGACGAGTGTGTTCAAGGCCCCGGCCAGCTTCGCGCCCGTGGTTTGAAATTCGAAGATGAACTGTTCCAGGTCGTTGTCAGCGAATCGGTCCAGGCCCAGCGCCTCGACCTGGCGCATGAATTTGATCGCGCTTTCGAAGCAGCGATGCTGCAGCGGGTGGCAGAGGTCCCCGTTCTCGGTGCGAATCCAGTCGATGCCCTCGCGGTGCGGGTCCGGCTCGGGGGGCGGTTCGTTGGCGGCGGCCTCGCAGATCGCGTTGATCTCCTCGACCGATATCCGTTCGCCGTCCTCGTGGCGCTCGTCCTCGTCGTCATCGCGGTCCCAGCCCATCTCCTTGGCGATCCGGGCCTGGGCTTCCTCGGAGTCGCCGTATTTGTCCAGCAGCTCCATGTACTTGTCCGTGCGCGCGTCGCACTCCTTGAAGAACTTCTCGTAATCGTGCTCGTCCCATTTTTCGTCGGGGTCTTTCTGCCCGCGCTGGTGCTGTTCGATGGCCTCGGTGAGCCGCTTCATGAAAGTCCCCATCCCGGCGGCGGCTTGTCTGGCCCGCTCCTGGTCTTCCGCCGGCGTCATCCGCCACTCCGGAGCGGAAATCGTCAGCTCGATAATCCGGCTCTCGATGACGACCCGCCCGTTGGCCTCGCTGAACCATTCGAGGTAGAGGCAGTTGGCGACGTGCTCCGGGGGATTCTCCTTGCGGCGCAGCATCGGCAGCGCCTCCTCCAACGGCATGTCGAACACGCGGACCTTCCGCGAGGCGGTCAGGTCGCCGATGCTGCCGCGCTGGATGGCCTGGAGTGAATCCAGCGCAGGGTCCGCCACGCGTTTCCCCGGGTTGGTGAACGTCAGCAGGCAGCCCGCCAGGTCGGGCCAGGCGTTGCCCTGGAGTTCGAGCGCGAGCGGCTCGGCGCGGCCCTCCAGCCAGACCTTGCCGCGCACGATTCCTTTGACGCGATTATCGATCTCACCGCGCGCCACGCTGTCATGGATTCGAAAGGCCATGCCGGGATAATGTGCCGTTCCCCCGCCGGCGGCAACTCCAAGATAACCCGAGAAAATGCACAGAAGCAAACAAAGGAAACGAAGGCTGAATGATCACAAGCCCATC
The DNA here is from genome assembly GCA_963749495.1 of uncultured bacterium. GTDB lineage: Bacteria > Verrucomicrobiota > Verrucomicrobiia > Limisphaerales > UBA8199 > CAVQND01. The sequence continues at coordinate 417,549 of CAVVMW010000023.1, read as the reverse complement.
GGGCTACTGAGCCAGATCGAGGTTGCGCTCCCGTCGCCTTTCTGGCTAATGAACGCCATGATCTACCAGCGAGAAATTCAGGTGCAGACGGCGGGCCATGGGCAGATGCGCGACCTCACGGGTGAAATCGCCCAAATCGTGGGCGCCTCGCGCGTGCGCGCCGGGGTGGTCCATATCTTCAACGTCGGCAGCACGGGGGCCTTGGGCACCATCGAGTTCGAGCCCGGCCTGCAACAGGACTTGCCGGCGATGCTGGACAAGCTGATGCCGCCGAGCCGCGACTACGGCCACGAGCAGGCCTGGCATGACGGCAACGGCCACTCGCACCTGCAGGCCACCCTGTTGGGCCCCTCCCTGACCGTGCCCATCGCGGAGGGCAAGCTGGTGCTGGGCACCTGGCAGCAGGTCTTTCACATTGATTGCGACATCAAGCCGCGCCGGCGCACGGTGGCGATTACTGTCATGGGGGAGATCTGAATCGAACCACGTAACTTTGGCACGACCTTTGTCGCAACCTTTGTCGAGAAATGGCGCATTCGACAAAGGCCGCGACAAAGGCCCCGACAAAGGTCCAAGAACCGCGTGAGTGTGCCAATGCCGCCTCACGAGAAGTCGGCCCACTGGAGGCCCAGTTTGCGCGACGCAAACCCGATTTCGCGCAGGTAATCCCCATAGGCCATCACCCAATGGGAATCGCGCGCCTCGTTGCGGAGCTTGCGCCAGTCGCCCCGGATCTCAACGTCCTGCTGCGAACGGCAGATCTGGTAAAAGGGGTTGGCTTTGACGACTCCTCTGAAGCCCGCCCAGCGCGGGGCGCTGTACTCCGGATCGATGAACGTGACCTGCTGCCCGATGGGCATGATCACCTTCGGCGCGGCGCCGTAGTCGGACTCAAAATGGGTGAGGATCTCCACCGGGGCGTAGTGCCGGGCATCCATCCGCCGCGGGCAGGTGCAATGGGCGCAGGTCACCATGCCCCCGTGCGGGAAGGTCGAGTTGTGCAGGAAGATCGGCTTGCCGGCGATGTGGCGCAAGAGCAGCGCGGCCGGGATGATCACAAAATCCGATTCGCAGAGGGCGATCAGGCCCTCGTCATTGAGCAACTCCAGCGGCAGGCAGGCGGTCGTCTCGGACATCGGGATGATCGTGTTCATGCAACTCTTCACCGTGAAGGCGGTGGCGTCGTGCTCGGCCATGAGGTCCCTGATGGCCTGGTAGAGGACGAAGGCATTGACCACGGCCTGCCGCTCCGCCACCAGCCTCGTCCTGGGCAGGGCGAGGTAGTGCGCCGTCGCTTTCTCGGCGGCGGACACCAGGGCGTGGTCCGCCCGGGCCGGCGCAGGCGCGGCTCGAAGGTCTCGTAACTGACGTCGACGATCTCCAGTTGAAAGCGTTCCCTGGCCTTCTGCGGGGCATCCGCCGCGTATTTGCCCCAGGGCCCGCCCAGGGCGACGATGCGCGTGCCCAGGAAATTCTTCAGGGCGAAGAGCGCCCGCAGCCGCCATAGCAACTCCCCGCAGTCATCCACGACCACGTCGTCCACGTCCACGTTAAGCCGCTCCGCGTCGCCGGGGCCGGCGGATGCCGCTCCGGCGCCCTCCTTGTCCTTGCGCAGGTACTGCGTGCTGAGCGCCTCGTACCAATAATAGACCGGCCCACTCTTTTGCCGGACGAAGATGAGCGCGCGGGGCCTCGAGCCAAATGAAGATCGGTTGCACCCTCAGCGGCCTGCCCAGGGCGCGAAATGGCCGCCGGGGATCCCAATCCAGCATGGCCGAGCCGGCGCACAAGCTCGGTGTCCACGTTAGGAACGCCCCCGCCGAGCCCCGGAGCGCCAGCCCCAGGAACGCCCGGCGCCCCAAAAGACCTGCCCCGGGCAGAAGCGGGGCAGTGGAGGGTTCGAAATGAATCTGCGGGCCGGCCGGTCCGCATCGCGGTCTGAGCAAGTCGGCTTTCATAGCGTTCATCGGTTTCGGTGCTGATATGGGAATACCACCCTCGTGGCGGGCTGCAAGGATTTTCGGAGGAGGCAGGGGAAATGCGTCATCCCAAAAAAGCAAAATCATTTCTGGCAGAATCATTTTCAGAAAAGTTATTCTTATGATTCTGCCGACCATGATTCTGCAGATTTCGGATTTCGGATTTGATTGAGACGCGGGCTGAGCGTGGGTATGATGAGAGCGGGCCGCACGGTGCGGGGCCGTTGCGGGCCCTGGTTGGCCTATGCCTGAGAACCGAACGGACACGTTGCGCGCGCCGGTGGAAACGGCCTGTTTTCCGCCCGGCCTGCACAATGCGTACCTCTTTTCCACGTTCAACGCCTTTTCCTACCAGGTGGTGCTGAACAGCCCGATGGTGCTCTACGCCAAGAGCCTGGGGGCCAGCGCCACGGTGCTCGGGATCATCGCCGGCATGATGCCGCTTCTGGTGATCTTCCAGATCCCGGCCGCCAACCATATCCCGCGGCTGGGTTTCAGGCGCTTTGTTTATGCGGGATGGGGCACGCGGGTCCTGTTCATCTTCGGCATGGCCCTGGTGCCGCTGGCGGGGACCTTTCTGGAGGCCAAGACGCTGCTGGCGCTCATGCTCATGCTGTTGTTCTGCTTCAATCTCTCCCGCGGCATCTCCAGTTGCGCCTGGCTGCCGTGGATTACCGCCCTGGTCCCGGGCGGCCTGCGCGGCAAGTACCTCGCGCGCGACGCGGCCGTTCAAAACCTGGCCAGTTTCGTCACCTTCCTCATTGCCGCCGCCTGTCTGGCCGGGCGCCAGACCCGCCCCTGGCAATTCGCCATCCTCTTCGCCTTCAGCGCCACCATGGGCGCGGTGAGCCTGAGCTTCCTCAAACGCATCCCCGATGTCGAGATACCCGAGGAAACCCGCACTGCGAAGGCCCCCGTGCCGTGGCTGGCGATGTCGGCGCACCCGCCGTTTCGCAAGCTCCTGATCGCCCTGGTGGGCTACTCGACGGCCTATGGCGGGATGACCGCCTTCACGGTGGCCTTCCTCAAGACCCAGACGGGCATGTCCGAGTGCAAGATCCTGCTGGTCACCTCGGTCGCGTTCCTGGGCGGGCTGGGCAGCTTGTGGATGGTGGGCTCGCACCTGGACCGGTTGGGGAGCAAGCCGGTGCTGGCCTTCTGTTACTCGGCCTGGGTGGCGGTGCTGGCAGGCTGGATGAGCCTCTCGGGCGGGGCGTTGCCGGCCCGGCTCACCCTGGTGCTGCTCCTGCAATTGCTCATGGGCCTGCTGGCCGCGCTCGTGCAGATGTCCAATACGCGCCTGGCGATGGCGATCATCCCGGTCATGGGACGCAACCACTTCTTCGCGCTTTACTCGGTCGTCGGCAACGTGACACTCGGCCTGGCGCCCATCGGCTGGGGTCTGCTCATCGACGCCGTCGGCGCGCACTCTTCGATGTGGCTCGGGCTGTGGTGGAACCGCTACACCGTCTTTTTCGCCGCCACGTCGCTGGTCTTCCTGGTCACCCTGGGCCTGGCCCGGCGCCTGGACGAACCGGAAGCCGCCGGCCTGGAGGAACTCCTGCGCGAGATCCTCATCCAATCCCCCCAGCGCTTCTGGCTCCGCTTCTGGCCCCGGGGCGGGACCTGACTCGGGCTTGGAATTGGGGGGACTGTGGAGGTGCGCCCGAAAGGTCGCAACCTTTGTCGCAGCCTTTGTCGCAGCCTTTGTCGAGACCTTTGTCGGATTGGCCATTTCTCGACAAAGGTGCCGACAAAGGCTGCGACAAAGGTCCGGAATCAGAACTTTTGGGAGAGGCTCTATCCTACAGCTTGGTCTTTCCTGCCGCCCTCGCTTTTGCCCATCTCCTCTTGGCAGCCAGGGCCATGGCTTTTCTCCCGGCCTCACTGATGTTCCTCCGCTTTCTGGGCTTTGCTTCTTCTGTCACCGGCGCCATTTTGGATTGGGCTTCGGCTCTCTCCCTGGCCCGTCTTGCCTGCTGAGCGGCACGGATGCTCGCGCGACCCTCCGGACTCATCTTTCTCCGCTGCCGTTTTGCTGGTTCCGCCGCCGGTGCCATTTCAAAAGCACTTTCGGTCCTGGCCATCCTTCTTCTGCTCTTTCTCCTCCCATTCTTTGCCCTTCGATGTGCTCCTATGGCGGCAGGAGCAAGGACTTCCCCGCCAAGCACCTCGTTCAGTTGTTCCTGGAGCGCGTCAATCCTTTCTTTGACGTTTGCCGCCTTTCGTAGTTGTTGTGATGTTAAGATTGTAGTCGCATTCATTGCCGGGAGTGTGCCGGGCAAGAGGCGGATGTCAAGCGTTCACTTATCCCGAAGGGATGGCAATCACTCAGCCCAGGGTTGCCCCGCCCTTTCGCAAGAAGGGGCGGGGCTACCCTGGGGACAAGCCACCGACGTTGGTTACCCTGAAAGGGTTTGAGCGATGCAACCCTTTCAGGGTAGTTGTTCAGAGGGCGCGTGACCCAGGGTAGCGCGTTCCGCGCAACAGAAAAAGGAATGTAGAGAACGCGGGGGCGAGATAATCCGGGACTCGGGAATACAGAAGTGACTTTGGAGAAGTTGGGACCGCCCCCGTGTTCTTTACATTCCTGGGTTGAACGAAGCCGCGGCCCAAGGTTCGTTGGGCCATCCTTGGGGGTACTGCGGAAAGTGCCGGATTTGGCTTTGACTACGGTGTGCGGTCGAGGCTTTTGGGGACGGGTCAGAGCCGTGCCAAGCTGCGCCAGTCCCGGTGCTGACTGGGCAGCAGCGTCGTGGAGGTTCCGGGATCGGCCGCCGGCCCCTTGGGACGCTGAAGCGGGTGCCACGCGAACAAAGCGCGGGGGTGGGAGTTGGCCCCCCAGCCGGAACGAGCAGTGAGGTGGTCCAGGGCGTGGTTTTCATGGCGGCCTGATGGTGCGGCGGACGCCGAGGGGGGAGCCGTCGGGCAAGTGGATGACGTTGTCCCATGGGCGCCAGGAGCCGACCAGGACCAACCCGGTGCCACAATGCGGACAAAGCAGGCCTGCCTGCCGGACAGGCAGGGGTGTGGGCTGGGCGGAGACTCCTTGAGCGGCCAAGGCCGGGTCAGTCGGCGGGCTGGAGGTCGGAGGCTGCCAAGCGGCTTGCTCGGCCGCCAAGAGTAAGGGCGGTATTTTGAGCAGGGGCTCGGATGCGGTTGAACTGGGCGCGTCCCCCGGGATGGAGCCAGCCAAAGCGGCGGACCCGATGGAATCTGAGCGGCAGGACGTGCTGGAGGAAGCGGCGGAGGAACTCGAAGGGGGCCATGTCCATGTGGCCCCAAGCCCCCGTGGCACTGTGGCGGAAGGGCCAGCGCAAGCGTCCGTCAGGCAGCAATTGGAGTTGGCGATTGCCGGTGGCGGTTTTAAACACGTAACGGCTGAGGTAGCGCAACGCCTTTTGGCCCCTGCCGACAGCAGCGCTGTGAACGACCCAGCGTTGCTGCCAGAGGTTGGCCGGGAGGTCATCAAGGGCCTCGGGCATCTGCTCTTGGAGTGCCTGGTGGTAAAGCGTGCGGCAGCGATTGCTCAGGGCTTTGACCGGCAACAGGAACCGAGGGCGGCTGGAGATCCACTGGCGCTGGTCCGGGCTGAGGCCCCCGCCGGGCACCAGGTAGTGGACGTGGGGATGGTATTCGAGGGTGCGCGTCCAGGTGTGGAGCACGCCCAGCATACCGAGGGTGGCGCCGAGGCGTTTGGGATTTTGAGCCAGATCCTGCAGGGCCTGGGAACTGGCGGCCAGGAGCAGGTCATAGCCCTTTTGGGGGTGAGAGCGGATCCAGCGGCGCAAGCCGTTGGGCACGGTGAAGGTGACCAGGAAATAGTTCACCGGCAGCAACAGGGCGCTATTCTCATCAAGCCACTGCTGGGCATCCTGGCCGCCGCACTGCGGGCAGTGCCGGTCGTTGCAGGAGTGATAACTGAAGTGGCGGTGGTTGCACTTGGGGCAACAGTACATCGCCCCGCCCAGGGCCGGGGTGCGGCAAGCCAAGAGGCGTTGCAGCACCCGGCACTGGCGGGTGGGCATGGCAGCTCCGAACTGCTCCAGATAGGCCGGAGCCCATCGGCACAACACTTCGTGGACGGATAAGGAGCTGCCGCTGTCCTGAGCGGCTGCGGCCATTGAGAGGCCGCCTAGAGGTTGCCCATGAACTTGTTAATGCGCTGCTGGTGCTGAGTCTGACAGAGGGTGGTTAAGTGGGTGTAGATGACGGTGGTGACGGGGCTGTGATGGCCGAGGTTGACCTGCAATTGGCGGAGGTTTTCGCCTTGCTCCAGCAGGTGGCTGGCATAGCTGTGGCGCAGCGTATGAATGTGGGCCGCCTTTTTGATGCCGCTGGCGTGCAGGGCCAGACGGAAGGCTCGTTGCAGCGTGGTGCGGTTCATGGTCGGTGGCGGTAAGAGCGCCCAGACCGCTGTGGCCTTTAGCTGGGAAGAGCCATCGTGGATGGCGGTGGCTGCGCCAGAGTTCGCGCAGCAGTTCCAGGGTGCGCTGGGGCAAGGGCACATAACGGTTGCGGTTGCCCTTGCCCGCCCGGATGTGCAAGAACATCCGTTGGGAATCGATGTCGCCGACTTCCAGGTTGACGGCTTCGCCCAAGCGCAGGCCACAGGAGTAGATCGTCGTCAGGGCGACCCGATGGTCCAGAGGGCCAACCTGGGCGATAATCGTGCGCACCTCGGAGGCCGAGAGGATAACTGGCAGCTTGAATTGGGGCGTGGCGCGCACAAACTCCAGTTCCGCGGGCCAGGGCCGCTGGAGGGTTTTCTCCCAGAAGAGTTTGATGGCACACAAAGCCTGCGTGGAGGTTTGGCGGGCCAAGTGCCGCTCGGTCTTGAGATGGATGAAATACTGGCGCAGTTCCTCGGCGCTGACCAAGTTGGGCGAGCGCTCAAAGTGATCGGAGAGTTGGCGTACACAGACCCAGTAGATCTCTTGGCTTCGGGGCTGGAGCGGCAGCAGAGCCAGGTCATCGGCAAAGCGGTTCAGGATTGCGTGAGGAGAACTTTTTTTATATCCATAGCTGCGGTAGCTACAAGTTAATGGTGACGGTTTGCCGTGCGTCAATGCACGGCGAACCGTCATCAGTCTGGGGGAGTCCCCACCAAAGGCCAATGCAAAACAAGCCCTCCAGCCTGCGAACTGCGAAGCCGCAGGAGTCCCGTCTTCTCCGCCGCGAAGCGGCTTCGTTCAACCCTGGGCTGAGTGATTGTATCCCTTCGGGATTCGATGGGGCCACCCAAGAAAGCGAAATGCACCCGCCCGCGCGCCGCCGACTGTTCGCGTTTGCATTTCCGTGCCAGTCCGTTATGCTGAAGCTATGCAATCCCGGAGTTACGAACGCATCTCGGTGAGCCGGTGGAGCTCCTGCCAGCCAGGGTTCACGCTTATCGAATTGCTCGTCGTGATCGCCATCATCGCCATTCTGGCGGCGATGCTGTTGCCGGCGCTGTCCAAGGCCAAGTACTCCGGCATGCGGGTGTCTTGCGTGGACAATATCCGGCAGCAGTACCTGTCCCAGATCGCCTATGCGGACGACAACAGCGGGAAATTCGCGCGGCATGACGACAGTTCGCCCGATTATCATCGAACACCCCCAAACGTGGGAAGCAGCATCGTGGACCTCATGCGAAAGACCTATGTGCCGAACACGGCCATCCTGATCTGCCCCATCACACGCCTGAATTTCGGCCGGCTCTGGGGCAATTACGACAGCATGAGCAACTTTGCCGACCCCACCACCAAGGATTACGGGGGATGGGATACGACGGCGTCGTATGTCTATACGCCGTACATGTGGCTGGCCAACCTCACGCCGCTCATGAAGTACGTGGATGGGACCGGCACGGTAAACCCGGTGGCCGAGCTCAACGAGCGGCCCTGGCCGACCAAGACCGAGGAGTGCGACAGCCGCAGGGCCTTCATCACGCATCGGGTGAGCAAGACTCCGGGTTCCAAATTTTGGGACGTTGGGCACATGGGCGGGTTCGATGAGACGACCTTGGGCGGCCGCGTCGGGCTTGGGTGGTCGATTACCCCCGACCAACCGGTGGGCCAGGCCGATGGAAGCACTGTCATCCGCAAGAAGTCCCTGCTCAAGCCCCGTGCGCTGGGCGGGCCGGATGGCGTGACCACTTACTATTATTGAGTCCCGTCCGGGGATGCCTTGGGCGACAACGCGGTGCGAGCCTGCTTCATCGTGGCACAGGACTTGTGAACAAATCACTTCTCTACCGGATGCGCCACGTAGATCATCCATGGGACGCCGAAGCGGTCAGCGACCATGCCGAAGCGCGCTGAAAAGAACGTCTTGGCCAGCGGCATTTGCACCTTCCCGCCATCTTCCAGGGCGGCGAACAACCGAATCGCTTCGGCTTCGTCAGGCACCGTCAGTGACAGCGAAAACCCCGCGAAATTCGTCCGCCCCTGACATCGGCCATCGGACGCGAGCAACGTGGTCTCGCCGATGCGGAGGTTCGCATGCATCACTTTTTCCCCACTGCCTGGCGCACACATTGTCGGATCCGGGCTGTCCTTGAAGCGGGCGAGTATTATCACCTCGGCGCCGAGCGCTTTGCGGTAGAATTCGACGGCCTCTTCGCAGCGGCCCTCGAAGCACAAATAGGGTTGAACCATGCAATTGTTTTTCGTCGTATTCATAACTTGGGAACGTATCGAACAAAATAGCTCGGAACAGCCGTACCGCAAGGGTGCAAAAATGATCCTGCTGTTTCCGGGGAGGCCTTTTCGTTGGTCTGTGGCCAATGACCTCGCCACGTTCCAGGACAACGCGGCCGATCAGGCGCCTTTTTTTCTGGAACCCGGCCCTTGGGTCATGGCCTGGATAGTCACCGGGCCGAGGAGGCCGGATTCCAAGGGGGTGAGGCCCGGCTGCTGGAATTTCTGGACGTTGGTCCTGGTGCGGCGCTGTTCGCGGGGCAGTTTGGCGTTGCCCATCAGGCGGTTGGGCCACAGGTTGACGACCTCGATGGCCAACTGGTTGGCGCCCGGCTTGACGGCCCCCGTGATTTCGACATGCCAGGGGGCGGTCCAAACGACAGCCAGGTCCTTGCCGTTGAGCTGGACGCGGGCGAGGTTCCTGACGCGGCCCAGGTCGAGGAACATCCTTGGCGCACCGCCGACCGCAGCAGGTGAAAGCTCAAAAGTCTTCTGATAGGTTGCAGTGCCGGAGTAATATCGGATGCCCTCCTCAGGCCGGTGCGTCCAGTCTTCGAGCGTCTCGAACGTGACCCGCGCCGGGCCGCCCCAGGCCGGGTCGAAAAAGACCTCCCAGGAGCCGTCGAGCCGAGACAGAGTTCTCCAATTCCGCGAAATTCCCGGTTCCCGCCCGAGGCGCCCTTGCGCCGGCTCCGGGATGAAATACAATGAAGAAGCTCTGCTTGGGCGCGAAGTCGAGGGGGATGATGGTGCGCGCTCCTTCCACGGTGAACTCCGGCAGGGCGCGCATCTCACCGGTCACTGCATCCCACAACTCGGGCGGGCCGCCCGCAGCACGGAGGACGGCCCGCGCGGACACTGCCTGCCGGCTGAGATTTGCCACGAAATAGAGGTCCGTTCTGCCGTCACGCCGGTGAATCCAATCGAGCGGCGACTTGACGCCATCGAAGCGGGGCGCAAAACCCGAGGGCGGAGAGGGATTCAGTTCCCGGAAGGCGACGTCCGGCGGCAAGCGGTCGGCTCGGGCGATCTCGTCGAGCGGCCGGCCCCATATCACCCGTCCGCGCCCCACCTTGTTTTCGCCGGCCAGGCCGGGATTCTCGCCCCACAATTCGCGGGCCAGGACGCGGACTTCGTCATCGCACACCGGCCAATGGGACAGGCCGGGCGCGTGTTGCGGAGGAGGGCCGATGATGGCCGCCCCTTGGCGCACGAGCGATGAGAGCTTGCGCAGGAGTGGAGGCGACATCGCGAGCCGCTTGCGGTGCGGGAGGACCAGGTAACGGTAGCTCATGCCGTCGGGCAGCCGCAGGTCTCCCTTGCTCACGGAGAGCCGGTTCAGCAGCGTCTCGGCGTTGATTGTATCGCAGTCGAACCCCGGGGGCAGCGGAGGCGTCTCCTGGGCACGGGCGGGCACGAAATTCGGGACATCCTCGCCGCAGAAATAGCAGAAGTCGGCGGCAAACCGGCCTTGGCGGAGCAGGAGTTGACAGCGGGCAAGATAGGTCAGCCAGGCGCGGCCCTGGTCCCACCAGGTGATATGGGAATCGAAATGCGTGCCGGCGGCCTCCCATTCGTAACCGGGAAAGGCCCGTGTGTCGGGCTGGTGGACGAAGAAGCAGAGGACATTGCGCGTAAGGCCGGCGCAAAAGGCGCGGTCGCCAATGTCTTTCAAGGCGAACGGGTCCTCCTCCCAGTTGGGGCCCATGGAGGTAAAGGCCTCCGCCTGGCAAAGGGGTCTGCCGTAAGTGTGGGCGGCCGAGGCGGCCTGCTTGACCAGGTTGCAAAAGGCCTCGCACCCTGTGAGCCATGCGACCGATTCCTTGTCTTCATCCACGCGCTTCCAGAACTCGGTCATGGGGATGTCATTGCCGCCGGCGCATTGGAGGGCATTGATCTGATGCCAGAACGGCCCGGAGGATTCCGGGTGAATGCGGCGTCCGGCGCGGTGTGACAGCTCGGCCAGGCGCCCGTAATAGTTGGCGGCGTAAAGATCCGCGATGGTGCGGCGGATGTCCCACAAGAACCGGTGGGCGGCCTCGGGGCCTTGGACGATGCGGCCCGCCAGGACCGGCATCCATTTGAGCATGTCGTAGCCGCGACGGGCGCGGAACTCGTCCGCAAAATACTCGGTCCAACTCGGATTGCCCGACTCGTAGCTGTCCACGTGGAAGTACTTGAGCGCCCTGGCGCCGACGCTTTTGGCGTCTTCGAGCAGAGGCCCTGCCGTGTGGGCAAAGTGGTCGTCGAACGCGGCGGGGTTGAAGAAATCGATTTCATGCCCCTCGGCGCCGGGGCTGCAGCATTTGGTGCGCGAGCCCAGCAGAGTGTAGCCGAAACGCAGCAGGAGCCAGCGCCCGGCGGGGGCCTGCCAGCTCAGCCGCCCCTGAGCATCGAGCGGCCCAGCCAGGACCTGGACCTCGTCCAGCCAGCAGGCCTCGCCCGGCGGCGTGTCCTGGTCCGTGTCCGCGGCTTCATCCCATGCCAGCATCTCGGCCAATTGATTGCACGAGGGAGCTTGGGCGTACTGGCGGCCGGCCTTCAATTCGAGATTCAGGATCTGGTTGGTCCGAGTGCCGCGCAGCGGCAATGCCAGGACCGCGATCTCGCGATAGAAGTTCGCAGTCACAGGCGGCAGCGGCAGGCTCAGCAGCTTCTCGCCGGGGCCGTCCACGACAGTTTCGGACCAAACCAGTTTCTTGGCGGCCAACTCAGGCGTCACCCAGGTGCCGCCGGCATTCCAGCCGCTGCACAAGTTGACTCCCATCTCGATGCCCAGCCGGTCCGCCTCGCGCAGGGCGTGCCGGAACAACTCGCGCCAGGCCTCGCTCATAAAGACCGGTCCCTTGGGCGCATTGGTGCCCCCTACGCCGGCATCGAAGAGGAGCACCCCGGCGATGCCCTGTTGCTTCATGGCTTGAAAGTCCGCCGTGATGCCCTCCCGGCTGGCGGCGCCGTCCAGCCACCACCAGTAAGCCCAAGGCTGGGCGGAGCGGGGCGGCTGAACGAAGGCGCGCTCCAGCGCCGAGCCGCGGCCCTCCCGGATGGCGGCGCAGCAACAGAGCATTGTCGCAAGCGCGGTGATGGCCGGGCGCAATGCGGCGCAGAAAGAGTGAGAGCGGGTGTTCATTTTCAGTTCACGGGTGTGCCATACTGCCGCAGCCCATTGTGCCGAAAGACCGCGCGCTTGCAACGCCGAAGCGATGCGCCCAGTGATCCTTCCCGCTCCTACATCCCCTCAGCCATCTTGCGAGCAAGGGCGGGGCCTTTGTCTCCGAGCGTCTCGGTGGCCAGTTTGGTCAATTCCTCCTGCTCGGCAGCGCGTATTTGACTCTGCTTCTCCTCGACTGAGCCGGCCAGGCTCTTCCACATCTCCTCCCGTTTCTGGTCGAGGACCTGTTTCTGCTGCTTGAGTTGGTCGAAGAAACGGCTGGCGTCCTCGGGGGAAATCCCGACCGATGCCGCAAGCTTCGTGACATGAGCCCGGTCTCGAGCGCTGTCTTCGGACTCCAGGAAGATCTTCTCCTCCGTACCGGCCGGGGGCGAACTGAAATGTTGCCCCTCCCAATCGCCAAAGCGGCCATCTTCGGAGGTCACTTCAACTACGCGTCCGTCGCTGAACCCGTAGATCCGCGCATGGGTGCCGTCCCCCGGCACGTCCACGCGCAACAGCAAGGCATCCCCTGGTCTGGGTGCGTCATCCCGGGCGAAGTGGAATGTGTGTAGCCCGGCCATCTTCCGCCCATCAACCATTGGGAAATAGTCTTCGAGGTCGGAGAGGCTGCCTGCTGGGGGCTGGTTGGAGTGGGCCAAGGCATACAGGTCCAAGGCGGGCTGAAGGCAGGGCAGAATCCGCTTCATGGCTTCAACCATTTCAGCGGACTCCGCGCGGTGAATCTGCGCCGGCGAGGCCAGGCTGTTCTCACCCGGCAATCCCGCAACCCAGTTCGTTTGTTCGGCAAGAGCGCGTCTTTCGTTGCGCAACCGCAATAACTCGCGAAGCTGTTCCCCGGTGAGCGGCGGAGAGGCCTTGGCGCGGGCGACGAGATTGGAGAGCCGTCCATTTTCCTGGACCAGGAACGACAACCGGCCAGCCTGTTGCCGCAGGGCATCGAGCCTCGCGCGCAGCTCGATCCGCGCATGGTTGTGCAACGCCCAGGGCACTCCCGCGCTCAGGGTAATGAGCGCGCCGACGATGCCGATTCTGAAGGCGGTTCTCATGGGTCGAGTGGCGGCCCGACGATCTTCCGCTTTTCCCAAGCCGTATAATCACCATCGGCCGAGTAGTTAACTTCGGAATGACCGTCCGCAAAACCGTGCGCCCGCCACCACCCGCCGTCATAGGCGCGGCTGGGTTGCTTTTCACGCAGGACGACGACCAGGTCCGAATGGGCGATGTCGGTGGCGGGGCCGCGATAGACGATTTCGAACTGGCCGGGCGTGAAGTTGGTTTGGGCCGTGGCTTCCTCCGATGGAAAGGGCCGGGTGCTCTCCCCTGACAGAAATGGCATGGCTTGGTCGAAGCTGGTTGGAAACTGGTTGTGGTTTTCCTTGGCAAACGCGTGGAACGCCCGGAGCCAACGCCCGGTATAATTCATTTGGGCAATCCGCCACTTCTTGTCCTCCTCATGCCTCTGGAGGATCGGGAAGGACGTACTGGGCTTTTCATTCACGCTTGCGGCAAGGCCATCAGTCCGCTTGCGGAGCAACTCGACCTCGCCGCGGAGGCTCGCGAGGTCGCCGAGGCTGTTCAAGCCGGAGGCGCCGTCCGGCACCAGCCGCGTCAACCGCTCGTTCTCGGACTGTTGCCGGGCCAGTTCGGCCGACTGCCGCCGCAGTGACGCGTCCAGCGTCCAGATGGCGGCTTGCGCCCGATGTTGAACCACCAGGGACGTCGCCGCCCCGAGCAGCACGACGGCGCCAAGGAGACTTGATTGGATTTTTGTCATAGCTGCCATTTTGAGCAGAGTTGCCGGGAGGCCGGCGCCCACTCCCGCGCCGGCAAGCGCGCTGCCGGCGATGCTCGCCGCGAGTCCGCCGGGCGCCGCTGTAATTGTCTCTGCCGCCAGCACCGTTCCCAGCGCCGCAGCCGACAGGCTCACGCCCCGGCCTTTGAGCAACCCGTGCAGTTTCTCGACCGCGCGCCCCACCCGCTTTCGCGCGGCCTCCTCGTTGCTGCCTAGCGCCAGGCCGATGGAACGAAAGTCGCGCTGCTCGAAGAACCGCAGCAGGATGGCGATGCGATCCTCCGTCCTCAACTCCTCGATCGCCTCGTCCAAAAGCGGCGCCAGTTGCGCCAGGTTGGACGCCGAGTGATCCTCCATCGCGCTCATTTCCATAGCCTGCCTTTCGCGTTTCTGGCGGCGGCGTTCGCGGCGCATGAGCGCCCGAGCGGCGTAGCACGCATCTCGGTGCAGCCAGCCGCCCAACATCACGTCCCGAGGCAGCCCGCGGGCCTTGCGCGCCAGGTTGAGGAAAACCGTCTGGCTCACATCCTCCGCCAGTTGTGCGTCCCCGCCCACCAACCGCAAGGCCGACGAATAAACCAGGTCGAAGTAGCGCCCCACCAGGTCCCGAAAGGCCGGCTCCGACCCGGTCCTCACGTATTCCGACAACAATGTGCCGCTGTCCGTCATCTTGAATCCATTGGTATAATGCCGCCCAAACCCCAAACCGGACAGCCAATTCGGAGGAAGAGACCGCGTGCCGGGCCGTTTCGGAAGCAAACCATGGAGGGGTCGGTGATACATTTTGACACAACTTTCGTCAGTTCGGCATCACCATCGCCTCCAGCCGCGGCCGACATCTGTTCTTCTCGATGGCTTCGGGTCGCACAATTCCTGATTGCGTTCTTGCCCAGCTCGGAGGTGACCTGACGCGTGTTGGCGGAGGTCTGTTCGGCTGCCTTCCTGATTGACCCGGCGATACCCGTAATGCCTGCAAAGGAGTCTGATCAGCTCCGCGCCGCTCAAATCGCGCGGCGATTTCAGGCACCGGCCAGAAGTTCGTCCCACACCACGTGCAGGCGCGCTGCCGCAGGCTTGGGCTGGTCGAAGAAATATGCGGACACAGCTTCCCGCACATTCGAGCGCAGTTCCTCCCAGGTGCTGCCTTCCGTGAAAATATCTATTTGTGTTGACGCCCGTCATCTATAGATTACAGTCAAACGGTGACTGAACGGGAAATCAAGAAGATCGAGGTCGAAAATGGCCGGATTCCGTTTGATGAATGGTTTGAGAGCCTGCGCGATCTTAAATTGCGGACAGCAGTTGATTCGAGATTGGCGCGTGTTCGTGCGGGGCATTTTGGGGTCCACGAGCCGGTGGGCTGGGGGGTGTTCGAGCTGAAGATCGACGTTGGACCGGGTTTACGGGTCTATTATGGGGAACACGGCAAGAAGGTTGTGATTTTATTGGGCGGCGGCGACAAGAGCAGTCAATCGCGTGACATAAAGCGGGCAACCCAGTTGTGGCAACAATGGAAGGAGTTCAACAAGAATGCGTCTAAGAAATTACAAAGATGATCTGATCCAGCGGCTCAAGGACCCTGAATACGCAGCGGCATATCTTGCACAGGTGCTCGCAGAGGGAGATAAGGCCGCATTCTTGCTCGCGCTCAAGGATGTGGTCGAAGCGGGGGGCGGCATGAGTGCCTTGGCCCAGCGTGTTTCCATCAAACGGCCGAGCCTCTACAGAATTCTTTCAAGAAAGGGCAATCCCACGCTGACCACGCTGCAGGACATTTTGAAGCCGTTAGGGATGCGCGTGTCTGTCACGACCGCTTGACTTGGGCGGACCGCCCCATCAACCACCGGGCGATCACTCGTCGTCTGGGTCCTCTGGATATTGTTCGGGCGCCTTGCCGGCAGAGGCGATCACCTGCGGCCGCCTTACGCGGCATTCGGGATCGATCTTCTCAAGCTTCACCGTGAACTCCCAGTTGTCCCCGTAATCGTACGTAAACACCATCTCGTCCTTGAGCGCGAGGCCGGTTTCTCCCAGCGTGATGTCGGTCGTGTACGGCCCTTCGTGTGAATAGGGACGATTGAACCTCCGGTTCTTGCCGCGGTAATCCCGGTAGCGGAAATCGTACAGGTGTTCGTCGTCGAAATCGAAGGCCCTAAGGATTGCGCCTGCCAGCGAATCGAGTGAATGGCCGGGCGGCACAGCCAAACGGCGCCAAATGCCGGGGTCGCCCTCGCGCCAGCCGGCCAGCTTCACCCTGAGAATGTTGTTTCATCTGGAGCAGGTCCATAACCCTCATCAAAATAAACAGCCCGGCCAGGTTCGGGTAGTCTCGCAGCAGCGGGCGTTTCAACGACACCTCGATCGGATGCCCCAGTTTCGCGTTCAGTTCGGACAACCGCCCGGCGGGGAAGGTCGCGTTTCGGCTCTTGGTGGCGATGCCTTCAGGGCCTATGAACTGGATGATCGTGTCGAACGTCCTTCAGAATGCTGCCAGGGTCCCCCGCGACGATCCGTTGCGCGGCAAGCCGCGTTCGGCATTTGTCCGCGAGGGCTTCCCATCGCTTCCAAAGCCTGGTATCGAGGTCGAAAAGAAATAACATGCGCTGTCCTCTTGTAAGGATCTTCGCGAAAGAGTCAAAGGCCTTTTCTTCAGCGCAGGGTCTTCAAGATCCGATACAGGGTAGGCCAGGTCCATTTTCTCCCCGTTTTCGTCGGGAGACTCTCCGCATTCAGGCGCTCGAGAATTTCAGCGGGTTTCTTCCCGAGCGCCTGCATTTCCCGGATGACCAGCAGGGACTTTTCGAACTGCTCGCGGTAATGGTCCTTGACCCCGCCGAAGGGTAGCGGCGGCCTGTCTGGCGCCGCGCCCGCGGCAGCGGGAACGGGGAAGGCACCGGGCTTGGGCAACGGCGCCTCGATTTGATGATACACGGGGCACTGCGGGTCGCACCGGCAATGCAGGGCGTTGTGTTCCTTTCCACAGTTGAACGGGTATCCAATCCGGTACACATATTTGACGATGCCCTTGGTATTGTGCCGAATGGCGCCCGGGGAACTGGTGGAAATGGCCGCCAGCACCTCCAGGGCGTAGGCGGTCAGCCATTCAAGGCAAGCTTCCTGAGACAGGCCAACGGAGCGGGCCCACTTGGCCAGGTAATGGGTGATATCGCTTCGCGACGGCCGGGAAACCACCGGGCTCCCGCGCGTGCCGATGGGGCCGTGTTCCAAAAGATCGCGCAGGCAGGCGTACACGAGGGCGCCGTCGGGCAATTGGGCCGCCAGTTTGTCCAAGTGCGCCCGGGCCGCTTCAGGACTGACGCCGCCCGGCAACGCGGGTTCAGGAAGTGGATCGCTCATGCTTCTTTATCGCCGAGTCAGACCCTTCATTTGGCCAACCGGTAAAACCGGGTCCCGGACACGGGTTGCGTCACCGTAATTTGGCCTCCCACCACCGTGGAAGTGGCCGTCACCGGCGTCCATTGTGGCGGCGCCAGGCTCGTTGTGGCCTGGAGGGCATAATCGGCGGCGTTGGTCGGCCAGGAAAGGCGCACGGTGTTGGCCGGCTGCAAAAGAATCCCCAGGGTCGGCGGGGCCGCAACTGTGTTGAGGGTCATCGCCAGCAGATAGACCGGGCTGTTAGCGTCAGCGGCGGGAAAGACGATGCTCGAAAGCGTTTTCGACGGGTTCAGCGGGCATCGGCGCTGGAGCAAATCGAGCCCGTAGTTGGTCGGGTCACCCTGGTTGGATGTCAGCCCGTTGAACACCAGGCGATCCGACTGGATATCGATATTGCCCGAGTAGGCC
This sequence comes from uncultured bacterium, assembly GCA_963749495.1. Taxonomy (GTDB): domain Bacteria; phylum Verrucomicrobiota; class Verrucomicrobiia; order Limisphaerales; family UBA8199; genus CAVQND01. The sequence goes on along the minus strand of CAVVMW010000023.1, from coordinate 400,119 downwards.
GCCATCCAGAAGACCCCAGGCCCCCAGCCGTCGCTCGGGCTGCCATCGGTGAACTTCACAAAGACCTCTTTTGAGGGGTTGTTGGTCAGCATGGGCGAGAGGTTGATGGTGTAGAAGCCCTTGTTGTACTCGCTATGAACGTCAGCCCCGAAAAGCGCCTGGGAATTCAGCACCGTCTGGTAGCCTGTCGCCACCGTGTTCACGATCGTAATACTCTTCAGATAAGGGCCCCAGCCGTCCGAGGGCACGCCGTCCGAGAAGCGGATTTGGATGATCTTTGACGGGTTATTGGCGAGGTATTTCGAGAGATCCACGTCGTAGTAGTCGAGGTTGGAAAGGTCGTGCGTCTGCTGGCCGCTTTGAGCCACCCAGTCATACTCCGTCTGAAAATCCCCATTGGTCCCGGAGGCCACCTGAATTACAAACTCGTTGCCGATCCAGATGTGGGCGATGGCATTGGTGACGTCATTCGGAAGCTGGAACTGATAGAGCATGTAATTATTGCCGTCGGCAAAGCGGTTGCCGCCGCTCAGGGCGCTGCCGTCCGCATCGACCAGGTAATTCGTCTCGTCACTGGTCCCCGTCACCATGTTGACGTATTGAATCTGGGCACCCGTGCCGCCGCGCACCGACACCACGAAGTTATTGGCCATATCAATCGTCAGCCTGGCGTTGGTGGTATTGGCGGGGAAGTCGAATTTGTAGGTCAATGACTGCGAGCCGTCAGCGAAGCGGTGCCCGCGGTTGCTTGGCCCGGACGCGCTGTTGTCGTAAAGGTAGGGTGTCTCGGCGTCCGTTCCCGTGTCGAACATGGCGTACACCGTGGCGCCGGAGGTGTCCACCGCCGGATCCAGCCGCTGCGAGAAAACCCGCGGCGTGCCGGTGAACAGGCGGATCTGCTCGATGTAGGGGCCCCAGCCGTCCGAGGGCGTCGCATCGGTGAACAGGACGTAAAGGTTGCCGGTGCCCGCGGCCAACTCCGACGACACGTCAAAGACATACTCCTTCAGGTTCGCCAGGGCCTTCTCCTCGAACCCATAAAGAGTCTCCGAGTTGGCAAGAACCGTGTAGCCGTCGGTGGTGGAGACGTCCGGATCGTAGTAATCCGTGGCCAGTGAGATCACGAAATCGTTCCCCACCGTGATCCCGAGCTTGGCCTGCGTGAGCCCCGCCGGAACGGGGATTTGGTAAAGCACGTAGGACGAGGCGTCCGCAAACCGCGCCGTCCCCGATTGAGCGCTGCCTCGTTGCTGCACCAGATACTGCGCCTCCGCCGTGCTGAAATCGGTCGGGAAGCTCACCATATTGCTCACCTGGCTGTTGTCCGTGAAGGCCAGAATCGCGTGGTCGAAGGCATTGGGACTGTCAAACCAGCCTGCCACCGGGCCGAACCGGTTCGTCTCCTTCGAGCCATCGGCATAGTGGAACTCGATCGCGCTAAAGGGATTGATCAACGCTTGCGGGGCCGCCAGCAACGCCAGATCCACCGAGCCGTACTGGCCGGCGTTGACGCTGATGCTCTGGCCATTGATTGCCGCCCCGTCCAGAGACGGCGTCTTCAAGATGCCAAACTCGAACGTCGCCCGCCCGTCCTGCGTCGCCGCCGGCGACCCGTCCACGTAGCTCGCGGGCAGAGTGGCCGGGTCAACCCGCCGCCCATTGGCGTCCAAGGCGTTCCCCAGACCCGCGCCCGCGCTCGAGAAAATGTCGGTATCAAACAGTGTCTGCAGGCCGACGTAACTCGAGGCCGCAAACATCGTCCCGCTTGCCATCATGGAAGACAGGACCAGTGCCAAGGGTTTCATATTCTTTTTCATATAAATCTCTCCGTGATCGGCCTCGCAATTGGATCGAGACCTTCGCGCCGATTCTGAACTCCCCCTCGCGCGGCCGTCAAGATCTAACTTGAAAACAACTGGCGCGTTGCCCTGGGCTGGTATGAACAACGCATTTGGCGTCCAGAGCACGCATCGCCGGTTCCATCGTGCACCCGAAGAATTCTGTGGTGCGCCCGGCTGACCCCTGGGCGTATCTCCACAGTACCACCACGTCCAGAGCAGGGGCGGAAATCTGGACACCACTCTTGCCGAGCCGCACGGCAACCCGGAGAGTTGCCAGATGGTAGCCGGGGGTCGCCGCACAGCGGTGACCCCCGGTCAAGGGTGGGAAGGATCCTGCACCCCGGAACGGGGTGCCAGAAGCCAGCGTCCGGGTGCCCGAGGTGCCTTCTGGCATCCCTCCGGGATGCAAAGACGCATTACCCTTGGACCGGGGGTCTCGCTACGCTTCGACCCCCGGCTACCGTCTTTCATCCCTCCGGGATGAACTTGCGTGGCCCGAACCGTGTCCCGTTTCTCCTACCCTGGCGGTGGTACTGGCGAGATGCGCCCGGCTGCCCCCTTGTCCTTGTCGGTTTTTCTTGCCCTCCAATGCGACCCAAACTAAAAGAGGGGCAAATGGCCATTATCCCCTTTTTGCTGGCCGCGACCGTTTCGCTGGCCCCCAGTGCAATCGGCGCGCACGTCTGGGAGAAGCAGGAACTGACTTTCACCGCCGCTCGCGCCTTCACCAACGCCTACACCGAGGCAGTGGTTTGGGTCGATCTCACCGGACCCGGCTTCACGAAGCGGGTTTATGGCTTTTGGGACGGCGGCCAGACGTTTCGGGTGCGGCTCCTGGCAACGGCGCCGGGGACATGGACCTGGAGAAGCGGTTCGAGTCCGGCGGATGATGGCCTGGCGGGCAAAAGCGGTTCGTTCGAGGCGATGGCCTGGAGCGAAGCGGAGAAACAGGCGAACCCCCTGCGCCGAGGCCTTCTGCGGCCGACCGCCAATCATCACGCGCTCGAGCACGCCGATGGGACCCCGTTTTTCGTCCTCGGCGACACCTGGTGGCCGCTGGGCGCAAATCGGTTCCGTTGGTGCGACGACGATCAGGAGCGCCCGATCGGGCCAACGGCGGGCTTTAAGGATTATGCGCGTTGCCGCAAGGCGCAAGGCTTCAACTGGATCAACATGATCGCCGCGTTTCCGAACTGGATGACGGACGAGCAGCCGTGGCACGTCGTCATGAACGACCCGCCGCGAACCACCGTCCGGTCGGCCTGGCTCGAATTCGGGGCGAACAGCGCCAAGAACATGGACAACGAAGGAGGCCGGCCATTCCTCTTCCCCGGCAAGGTCCCGGGCTACGAGAACATGTTCCCGGATGTGGACCGGGTTAACCCGGCCTACTTCCGTTATGTCGATCGGAAGGTGGATTACCTGAACGAGCAGGGGTTTGTTCCTTTCAAGACGATCAGTTCACTGCCAGACGTTGAATTGATTGCGGTTGTCCACGCCGATATTGGGATACGTCGGCCGGATCAGCACGCTATCGATGCCGCCGAACCGGTCCCGCAGATCGTCGAGGTAGCGGTTCACCGTGTAGCGGTGCGCCGCCGGGTCATAGAAGAACCGCTCGTGCGCCATCATCAGCGGCTGAATGAAACTGCGCCGCGCCCATTGGAGCGCCGGCTCGGAATAGGGATCCGCAACATCGCCGCGTTTGGCGTCGAGGGCCGACCGCGTCTCCTGGCGCAGGGCGCGCATCCCGGCCACCCAGGCCGTGAAATCCTCCGGCTTTTCCGGCCCGGCCAGGAGTTCCTTGGACGGGCTTGCGGATAGCACCTTGCCCGGAATGTAAGCCGGCCCAGCGTCGGCCGCTCGGGACTGGGCGTGGCCTGCCCAGGGAATCAACGGACCGCCGACCGCCGCCGCAAGCAGGACCCTGACTGCGAGAAGGACTTGATGTTTGGTGATCATGACAGGTTCAAATGGCATCGGCCGATCTGGGTCTCCATTGTACGCTGGCGCCGAAATGAATGACAAACGAATAGCGTGATTGTTCCAATCGCGGTGAAAGGCGCCGTTCCATAGGAGCGCGGACGCCTCGTCTAGTGAGCAGCCACTCGTGCCAGACGCCAGGGTGTGAGACATAATTCTTCGGATCGGCGGGCCTCTGTTCACCGCGGAGCGGTGTCCCGATGGTAGCCGGGTGGCTTTAGCCCCCGGTCAAGGTGCCGGAGAAGCCCCGGCGTCGCGTAGCGACGCCTGAAACAGCCTGCGGCCCCGAGGGCGTCGGCGGCTCAGGCGTCGCTACGCGACGCGACCCCTCTGGCTAAAACCCCTTTCCGTGGGCTGAAGCCACACGGCTACCTTCGTATCATCGCTACGCGATGAGCAGAGCCGGACCAGTGTCTAGCTCTCCAGGCGCAATATCCTTCCAACACGCGCGCGAATTCTGTAGGGCGAAGAATTCTGTCCCGCGCCCGTCAGCCATCGACACCGCGTTTCTTCCTTGACTTATTCGGCCCCCTCGGCATATAAATCGCTCGGAATTTCAGCCGGCGGCCAGCAGCGGGGGAATCCCGCCGACTTTGTGCTGGAGGAACTATGGGACCGGGACGGACATCGTTGGGGCAGGATCGTGCGGAGGGCGTCGGAGGGCGGGGGCTGCCGCCGAGTTTCTGCGCGACGCGCAGGTGCGAGAACAGACGGAAACGAGGCGCCTTACGCTGGCTCGGCTTGCGCCCGGGGTGGCACAGAAGGCCGGGGTTTACCTTGATCGAGTTGCTGGTGGTGATCGCCATCATTACGCCGAACGCATCAAAAAGCTGTGCAGTTCTTGCCTTATGAAGCCACTCCTGCGCGCGACGTGAACAGTTACTAAGAGGGACTGGTCAGCAGAATGTATGGGTAAGTCGAGGCTCAGGTAAGCGGCCAAGGCAATGATACAGGGCCAATTCCATGGCTGGATAGGTGCGGAAGCCGTAAGATCGTCTGGTTACCACTCGAATCTTGTTGTTCAGGCCCTCGACGGCGGCGCTGGAGAGCTCACCTTTGGCCTCGAACCAATTCAAGATCAACGGCTCATGGGCGCGCAGCATCCGGGCCACCTTCTTCATTGGTTCGAGCCGGCTGCGCATGGCTCGAGCGCACCAATAACCCAGATAGGCCACCACATAGATCGGAGAACGGTAGTGCCAAAGGTAGTCGAAGCTCTCCTTGAGGTTCCAGGCCCGTGCCGTCGCCAGCTTGCTGGCCAACAGGGCGTTGAGCTTGGAGCGGGCACGGCCCCGCACCCGGCTGCCCCGGCGCAACAACTGCCAGCGCATGCCCTTGAGCCGCTGAGCCAGGGGCCGGCCGTGCAAGCGCGACTGCTCGCCCCGGCGCACCTCGTCCACCGCCTCGTTGAGGTGCCCCACGATATGAAAGCGGTCCAGCACGTTGAGCGCCTGCGGTATCTTGGCCGCGATCACCTTCAGGTAGGGCTTCCACATGTCGCTGCACACATACTTCAGAGCGCTGACCACCGGGGCTCCCAATTCTGCCAAGCCCCGCCGCAACGTGGCTTGAGTGCGCCGCCGACCCAGCCACAGCAAGCGCCGACAGTGGGGGTCAATCTGGTAAATCACCGTCAGGAAGTTGTCGGCCTTCTGGCCCTTGCCCCAATGGATCTCGTCCACTCCGATGGCCTCCACACCCTCCAGGCGCCGGTGCTCCAAACCCCATTGGACGAACCACTGCACCGAACGGTAGACGGCCTCCCAACTGGTGTGGAAGGCCTGGGCGGTTTCCTTCCAGGACAGCCGCCGGGCCCACCGGGCCAAGAGGCCCATCATCGCCGTCGTCACCGGCCGCTTGCCCTGGCTCCAGGGGATATGCTCGACGACCACCCCGTCCTGCGGACAATTGACCCGCCGCGGGGGGTAGAGGAAATAGGTCTTGACGCCCCACATCGGCGGAAACAGCCAGGACCGCTGGGGCAACTGATCATAGCCGGGGACTGGCTGCAGGCACCGGGAGCACTTGGCGGGAATGCCGCCATGGGGTTGGAGGGTGATCTCGAGCCGCCGGCCACGGCCTCGGCGGTCCCGGCACAAGCGGATGTCCTGGTAAACGAAGCCCACAAAGTGTTGAATGTCGTTGAGAACCGTCTTAACCTTCAATTGCATAGCTGGTCTGCCGCTCGGTGGCGGGCGTGCTTTTCACATCTCGCAGGCTACCGCAAGCCAGGCAGATCAGCTATCGCTTTGTGGCGCTGGGCAGCCCTCCGAGCCAAGCACACCTTCACCAGCAATTCCTTAGCGGCGCATCATGGCGGAGGGCGGGGCTGTCAAGGTGGAGCGCAGCAGGGCACGAGGGCACGTGGCGAGCAATACCTTGACAGCCCCGCCCGGAGCCATACCCTGGCCGCGCCGGAATTGCTTGAAGTCCTTCTCCGGCCGTTAGGCCGCTCGATTCGTCGCGGAGCGTGCCGCGGGATGTTCCACGACCGCCCAACTCACCAACGTCAACCCTCCGAACTGAACACGTGTCCAGATGTTTCACCCACAAATTGTGCGGGGGACCCCTAACCCGCATATTTCATAGCCCACCCGGCTTTTCGCGTTTCGGAGGATTTTTTGGAGACAAATCGGGCTGGGCGGCGCAGTTTTTTCCGTCTGGGCACTGATCAGGGCGCAACGGAGTCTTTAGTCAAACAAAAAGGCTGCCGCTGAAAACACCCCTCCCGTGACTCTTGAAACATCGACCCCATTTTTCTGCACTTAGCCCGGGGCCGGCGCCAACGCCATCAGCCGCCGGTGGCACCGCCGAAACAGCGCTTGCAAGGGATAGGCGCTGCACATCTGCACATAGACCCGGCGCACGCTCACGCGCACCTGGGCCGCGATTTTCAGCAGCTTCACACGCAGGCTCCCAGCCGTCGCCCGCTCCAACTCCGTTCCCGCCAAGCCCTGCGTGCGCAAGCGCTCCATCAACAGGTAAGCAAACATGGCCTCCCACAATCGAAACTGATTGCTGGCCATATAATGCGTGCTCATCCGGTCGGCGTGTAAATCCAGCACTTGCTGCTTGAGCAGGTTTTCCATATCGCCCCGGGCGCAGTACAGTTCCTCATAAAGCCGGGCCGGACTGAAGCGGCTCTGTTGCTCATCCTCATCCTCATCGTTCTTGAAGCCTTCGGCAGGCAGATTGGTCACCACAAACCGTGGGTTTTCCCCTGCGTTCATCACTTCGGCTTTGCCGATCACCCGGCGCTCCCGACTCCAACTGTCGAGCGTCCGGTATTGAAACTCAGCGAACTGGCGCACGCTGGCCGCACCGGTCAGACAGTGACGGGCCCGGGCTTGAGCCAGGGCCTGCCCCAGCTTCTCAATTAACACCGAGTTCTTGGCCAAGCCCAGGCAATAGTAAATCCCCCGCTGGCTCTCGCACCAAGCCATAATCTCCTGCCGGCCAAAACCGCTGTCCCCGCGCACAATAATCCGCGCCTTGGGGCAACGCTTGCGAATCGCGGCCACTATCTTCTCCAGCGCGGGCACCGCTCCGTGGGCTGCCTCGTGCTCGGCGGTGCGCAGTTGCGCCCATAGCGGGAAGTCCCCGACAAAGGCATAGAGCGGCAGATAACAATAGTCGTCATAGTAGGCGTTGAAGTGCCGCCCCTCCTGAAATCCGTGCAACCGATGGCCCATTGCGTCCAAATCCACCACGATCTCCTTGGCGCGTTTGGGCAGACAGCGCACCCCCATTTTCAGCAGGCAGGCTTCCACCTTGGCTGGGGCGTGCGGCAGTTTGTGGCAGCGCGTGTCTTTGTTATTGGATAATTCCAGCCGGTTGAGTGTGGAGGGCGCCGCCAGCGCGATGCCCCGGTGCTGCGGCAGCACCCTGTCTTGTCCCAGCGGATCGGTCTTGCCGCAGGCGGCAGCCAGCAGCGGGTCCAAGCGCAGGCGCTGGTGATCCTCAATGTCTTCGTAGCCCAGGGCCGTTCCGAAGATGCGCTGGCGCAGGAGTTCCTGCACCGAATGGTTTACCCAGTCGGGGTCACGCAGGTCGTAAAAACATTGCGCCAGTTCCGCCGTCACCCCGAGGTTAGTGTCGACCTGGCGCAGCAGCAGCGCGCCGGCATCACTGGAGAGGGCGCCGCCGGAGAAATCGGCTTGCACACGGCGAGGACCCAAGTCATCAAAGAGAATTGCTTGATTGGCAACGCACATGTAGTTAGTCTATAGGCTAGATATGAAAAAGCAAGTAAAATATTCACTCAAAGTGCAGGCAATCCGTTCCAAGGGGCAGACCCCCAAGCTCTATGTGTATTTTCCGATCCCCCTGGCCGCCGCCATTGGGCTGGAGCCGGGAGAGCAGGTCGAGTGGGAGCTTTTGAACCGAAGCGAACTATATTTGGTGCGCCCGCACGCCCCGCCGCCGCGCGCTCGTCCCCGCGCTTTGGCAGTCGGCTGAGCGTTCGACACCCTGTCGGTAACCCACCCGCCATCCTGCCAGTGGTCCAGGCCCGGTAAATCCGGCCCACCATGGCGATTTCATGCCAAATTTCGCGATCAACTATGAAATATGCGGGCTAAGAGGCAGTTGCAGAATTAACCGCAAAGACCGCAAAGAAACGCCTTCATTCCGAGCTCTTTGTGTTCTCTGCGATCTATGCGGTTAATTTCGCCGCTGCCTCTAAATAGCTTGCCAACGCGTGGACGGGTGGCGAGAATCTCCCCGTGCAAACGAAACACTTCTACATTTCCCGCCGGTCGTTCCTGAAGTCGTGCTCGCTGGCCGCCGCTGCCACCGGCTTGCCGGTATGGTTCCTTGAACGGGAGCTGGCCGCAGCGCCCAGCCCCCAAACAGCCGGACCCAATGACCGTCCCGGGGTTGCGCTTGTCGGGTGCGGCGGCATGGGCAAGGGCGACGCCGGCAACGCCGGCCGCTTTGGGGACATAATCGCCGTTTGCGACGTGGACGCCAGCCACGTGGAGCAGGCCGCCAAACAGTTTGCCAAGGATGGCAAAGTTCCCGCCAAATACAGCGATTTCCGCAAGGTCATGGAACGCGACGACGTTCATGCTGTAATCAATGGCACACCCGACCACTGGCACACGTTGGTGAATCTCGCCGCCACCATGGCCGGGAAGGATGTCTATGGCGAAAAACCTCTGACGCTGACCATTGACGAGGGCAAACGCCTCATTCAGGCGGTTCGCGAACACAAAACCATATTGCAGACCGGCATGCAGCAGCGCAGCGATGCCAGGTTCCGGCTGGCGGTTGAACTGGTTCGCAACGGGAGGATTGGCAAACTCAAGGAGGTCACCGTTTGGCTGCCGGCGGGACTGCGCGATGGTCCCTTCAAGACCGCGCCCGTCCCGGCGGGGTTGAATTGGGATTACTGGCTTGGCCAGGCGCCCAAGGTCGATTACCTGCCGCAACGGTGCCACCTCTACTTCCGTTACTGGTACGACTACTCGGGCGGGACCATGACGGATTGGGGCGCGCACCACAACGATATTGCCTTGTGGGCCATTGGGCTGCCCGGTCCCGTCGAAGTCGAGGCCAAACGTCTCGCCGAACCCATTCCTGGAGGCTACACGACTTACAGCGAATATGACGTTAAGTTCACTTACTCGAATGGCGTGGTCGAAAACGTGCGCACGACCAAGGCGGACAACATCTTCGGGGGCGTCGAGGATCCGCAGGGCCAGAGAAATGGCATCCGCTTCGATGGAGCCAACGGCTGGATCTGGGTCAACCGCGGGACTTTGAAGGCGAACGACCCTGAACTCATCAAGACGCCGCTCTCGGAGACTGCGGAGAGGGTCTATGTGAGCAATGACCACATGGGGAACTTCTTTGGCTGTATTCGCTCGAGGAAGCTGCCTATCTGCGACGTTGAAGTGGGCCACCGGTCCGCCTGCATCTCCCACCTGGGTGCGATCGCTTTGCGGGTTGGACGAAGCCTGCACTGGGACCCCGCCGAGGAACGGTTCGTGGGCGAAAATGCCAAGGAAGGCAACGCCCACGTCACGAGGGAAATGAGGAAGCCTTACGATTACAGCTTTGTGGGATGCTGAATCCCACCGACGACATGAACGCCATCCATCGCCTCACGATGAAAAGAAGTCTTATTCTTCTGCTGGCTTGTCTCGCTGGTCACTGGTCGTCGTCCATCGCGGTCTCCGCGGCGGACGCTCAACTCTCCGTGGACCTCGCCCGGCCGGGCCCGGCCATTTCGCCTTACATTTACAGCCAGTTCATCGAGCACCTCGGTCGCTGCGTTCATGATGGCATCTGGGCTGAGAAATTACGCGACCGCAAATTCCTGCTCGACCTGACCAATAAGTCGCCGTGGGAAATTGTGCGGCCCGCCGGGGCGGTCTTCGACGCGCTGCCCGACACCGCCGGCGCGTACTGCGGGGACCGCTGCCTGGCCCTCTGGCTGCGCGACGCCAGAGGCGCGGCGTGCGGTCTCCGCCAAAACCATCTCGGCGTCATTGCCGGCAAGGAATACGCCGGCTATGCGATTCTGGCCCACGTGGGCGCATCCAACCCGCCGGTGGAGATCCGCCTCGCCTGGGGCGACCGCCCGGACCAAGGCCAGAGCATCATCCTGGGCGACGTGGGCCGCGCGTATCGCAAGATTCCCTTCCGCTTCCGCGCCGGGGCCACGACCGAGTCCGCGTTGCTGTCGGTGTTGCTCTCGCAGCCCGCGTATCTTTGGGTCGCCAATCTGTCGCTCATGCCGGCCGACAATGTGCGGGGCATGCGCGCCGACACCCTGGCGCTGATTCAGAAACTCAAGGCCCCGCTCTATCGCTGGCCCGGCGGCAACTTCGTTTCCGGTTACAACTGGAAGGACGGCATCGGCGACCGCGACCGCCGTCCGCCGCGCTGGGAACGCGCCTGGAATGATGTCGAGGACAACGATTTTGGCGCGGATGAGTTCATGGCCTTCTGCACCGAAGTCGGCGCCGAGCCGTACGTTGCGGTGAACACCGGCCTTGGGAGCGTGGAGGAAGCGGCGGACGAGGTGGAGTATTTCACGGGTTTGGCGCAAACCCAATGGGGCGCGGAGCGCGCCAGGAACGGCCACTTCAAGCCTTACAGTGTGACTTGGTGGGGCGTGGGCAACGAGATGTTCGGCGACTGGCAGCTCGGCAACGTGTCGGTGGAACGATACGCGCTGCGGCACAACGCCTTCGTCGCGGCGATGAAGGGGCGGAATCCGCACATCAAAATCATCGCCGTGGGCGCGCCAGGGAGATGGAACGACGTGATGCTGCCGCATTGTGCCGCGAGCATGGACCTCCTGAGCGGCCATCATTACACCGAACGAAAGCTGCGCGTGCCCTTCAGCGCCGAGGACGCGAGAACGTACCGAACAAAACTTTTCCGGCTATTCCGGCGAAGTGGCGGCTGGCGTGCGCCGCATTGTGAGTGATTTCCGCAACCGCCTTGGCAAGGGCGACACCGAGCTGGAGCGGGTGCGCCTGGCGATAGATGAATGGGGCATCGTGCGGGATTGGAACCCGACGCCGGACGCCGGCGGCATCGGTCCGTTCGAGCACTACTACACGCTTGGGGACATGATAGCGGCGGGCCGCGCCATGAACGAGTTGTTGCGCTCCGCCGACCTCGTGCAAATGGCCAACTGGGCCCAGACGGTCAACGTCATCGCCGCCATCAAGACCAGCCGCAACTACGCAGTGATGGACCCGGTCGGTCACTTGCTGGCGCTCTACCGCGCCGAGCTCGGCGGGAGATTGGTGCCGGCACAACTGGACGGCGGCTTGCCGGTGGATGCCGTCGCGGCTTGGGACGGCAAGACGGGCCGTCTCGGCCTCGCATTGATCAATTATTCCACCGACCAGGAGGCGGTGCTGCCGATTCGCCTGAACGGCGTTTCGCCGGCGCCTGCGGTCATTGCATGGCTCATCAATGGGCCAAGCCTGGCGGCGATTAACCAGCCCGGCCGGCCGGAAAGCGTGACCACCGTCCATTTGTCCGACATTGTTGCGCTGGATCGTCCGGTTAAGCTCCCGCCTCATTCGATCCTGGTGCTGCGGGCGGAAACCGGTCGGCGGGGCAGCCATGCAAGACAAATGTCACACTGGTGATTGACGCGCACTTGAGTTCACACGCAACGCACGCGCTGTCCAGACTATCCGATCGGTCTGAATCTTCGGCCCAAAGGGCCGGCAGAGCCTAGCCCAGGGCTGAGGCCGCCAGGCCGAGGCCCTGGGACCACGCCCCGCGGAAGATCACGCGCGCCCTGAAAGGGCGCCAGAGGGCTCTGGCGCCCCTTCAGGGCGCCTGGCCCGCTTCCATGGCCAAACCCAGGGCATCGGCCTGACGGCCTCAGCCCTGGGCTAAGCTCTGGCGGCCCGTTGGGCCGCGAGGCAGGATGCCGAAGGCGGATCATCCTCGCCGTTGCCATTCGGCAGGCGGGCGCTACACTGAGAGCGGAACCGATGAGAAGTCTTATGAAAAAACACATCATTGCGGTATTGAGCTTGGGTTTGTGGCTGGCGGTCACGGCGCGAGAGGACAAGCCCCAGCCACAACCGGCCTCGATCCCTGCGCCGTGGAGCGGCAAGGTCACAGATGCTGCGCAACTCCCGGTGGAGCAGAGCGCCTGGGGCACACTTCAGTGGGTGTGCAACAACAAGCTCATGCCCGGGGCGGCGCAGACGGTGGGCCTCGCCACGATCCTGCCGGGGAAACACAACCCCGTGCATTACCACCCCAACTGCGAAGAGGTGCTCTACGTCATTTCCGGACAAGGCCTGCACAGCTACAATGGCCGCACTATCCCGTTGAAGGCTGGGATGACAATACGCATCCCCGCCAAAGTCAAACACAACCTCGTAAACACCGGCACGGAGACACTCCGAACGCTGGTTTCATTCTCCACGGGCGACCGCAAGGCGGTTTTCCTCGAGGAGCAGCGCTGAGAATTGAAACGCCATTTGAAACTGCTTTTGGCCGCCCCTCTCCTGGCGGTTGTAACGAGCGTCGCGGGCGAAATGCCGCCCGCGGGCGCCGGGGTATTACACCCGGAGGGGTTTCGGCATTACATCGAAAGCTTCACCCGGCTCGACCGCGAAACTGTGGTCAACCACATACCCAATGCGGCGGCTTGGGACTGGACGGCGAGCAATGTGCCGTTGCTGGAGTGCCCCGATAAGGACCTCGAGGAGGTCTATTATTTCCGGTGGTGGACGTATCGGAAGCACATCAAGCAGACGCCGGACGGCTTCATCGTCACGGAGTTCCTGCCGGGCGTGCCCTGGAGCGGCAAGCACAACTCGATCAATTGCCCTGCCGGCCACCACTTTTACGAAGGGCGCTGGCTCCATGATGCGCGGTACCTGGATGACTACGCCGTCTTCTGGTTCCGCAAAGGAGGCGAGCCCCGGAAGTACAGCTTCTGGGCCGCCGACGCGATCTACGCGCGCAGCCTGGTCCTGGGTGACTTTCGGTTGCCCAAGGAGTTGCTGCCCGATTTAATCGCCAACTATGAGGCCTGGGAGAAAAGCCACCTCGATGCCAGCGGACTCTATTGGCAAAACGACGGCAACGACGGCATGGAGGAGTCGATTGGGGGCAGCGGCTGCCGCGCCACGATCAACAGCTACCAGTACGGCGACGCCGTGGCCATTGCCCGGATAGCCGACCGCGACGGGCAGCCGGACCTCGCGCGAACCTGGCGCGACAAGGCCGCCGCGCTCAAGCGGCTCGTGGAGGGAAAACTCTGGGACCCGGAGGCGCGGTTCTTCAAGGTCCTGCCCCGGGGCAAGGCCACGCTCGCCGAAGTCCGTGAATTGCACGGCTACACGCCGTGGTACTTTGACCTCCCCGGGCCGGAGAAATCGGTGGCGTGGAAACAACTCATGGACCCAAAAGGCTTCCACGCCCCCTTCGGCCCCACGACCGCGGAGCAGCGGCACCCGGGATTCGCGGTGGCCTATCGCGGACACGAATGCCAGTGGAATGGCCCCAGTTGGCCGTATGCCACGGCAGTGACGCTCACGGCCCTGGCCAACCTGCTCAATCATTACTCCCAGGACGTGATCGGCAAGGCCGACTACTGGAAAACGTTCCAGTGCTACCTGCGCAGCCACCGGTTTCGGCAGATTCCGCCGGAGGCCCAACTATCTGCGGCCGGCCCCGGCTCCCCGAACGAGGGCCCTTCTCGAATGGAACGCCGCGAGACTCGCCAGCCCTGGATCGACGAAAACCTCAATCCATTCAACGGCGACTGGATCGCCCGAACGCTCCTGCAACAACGCCGCCAACCGCCGGACGAGCGCGGCAAGGACTACAATCACTCCACCTTCTGCGACCTGGTCATCACCGGTTTGGTCGGCCTGCGCCCGCGGGCGGATAACCTCATCGAGGTCAACCCGCTGGTGCCCGAGGGCACCTGGGACTACTTCTGCCTGGATCATGTGCGCTACCATGGACGGACGATCACGATTCTTTACGACCAGACCGGAGCGCGGTATGGCCGCGGCAAAGGGTTGCAGGTTCTGGTGGATGGCCGGCGCGTCGCCCGCAGCGACTCCTTGCAGCGCGTGACGGGAAGTCTGCCTTGAGATATCAATTAGGCGTTCGCCGTAGCGCATCCGGACGCGCGTGCCGGCGGGACCGGACACGGTCAGTTGCGCCATGCCAGCGAGGTTTTGGCCGATGTCGAAAATGAACACGCCTGGCTTTGGCTCGGTGAGCTTGGCGGGCTTGAGCGTCTCGTCAATCTTGATCGGCGGCATCATTTGGGCAACGAGCCTGTCGGCCGGGGCTACGACGAGCTTCGCCGGTTCCCAGTTGGAATCGTCGTAGTCGGCGGCGGCCCAACCGGGTTTCTCCAGGCGCGCGTCGTAGGTTTCGCCGCCGTAGATGCTGTCGAAAATGATTGGGCCGGTGGAGCATTTCCAAGAATCGTCGCTGACTATGGTCTCGCTGCGGCCATCGGCGTAATCCACGCGGAGGTGCAGCAGCAGCTTGGGCGCCGCCCGCCATGGGGCCTGGTGGAAATCCCAGACCGCCTTGGTGTGGCAGTTGAACCAGCCGTTGCCGAGGATGACTCCCACGGCGTTGGCGCCGCGCTTGAGTCGGTCAGTGACATCGTAGGTCACGTAAAGCGCCCGTCGGTCGTAGCGCGTATAGCCCGGGTCCAGGAGGTGATCGCCGACTTTCCGGCCGTTCAGGTAAAGTTCGTAGTAGCCGAGGCCACAGATATAGGCGCGGGCTTGCTTGACCCTGCCGTCAAGCTTGAAAACCCGGCGAAGGAGGGGGGCAGGATTCGAGTTCGTGTCCGTGGTGCGGGCGATCCATTTCGCCCCCCAGTCGCCGGGTTGCAGGAGGCCCATTTCCCAACGGGCCGGTTTGCTCTCGGAGGCGCCGCCGGCCTGGTCCCAGACGCGGACCTTCCAGAAAACCTCCTGGCGCGATTCGAGCGTCTTGCCGGAGTAGCGGATTTGCGCGGTGTCATCGGACACGGCTTTGCCGCTATCCCACAGGTCGGCCTGATTCTTCTTCAAAGCGGCTTCACTGCTGGCGACCAGCACTTGATACGCCGTCTGTTTCACCGCTCGCTCATTGGAGGTGAGAATCCAGCTCAGGCGCGGCTGCGGCGCATCAATGCCGAGCGGGTCATCGAGATAGTCGCACTGGAGGCGTTCTGCGCGCATCGCGGCAGAGGCGGTGGCACAAAGCCCCAGCAGCAGGGCGCTGAGGAGGGCAAGGTTGCATCGGCGGCTGAATTCAGACAGGTGTGAAGTCGAAGGCATGGCATTCTTTTTCTCATGTTGGCCGGGAAGCCGTTCGGAGCCAATTCCCGGACAAAGGGCCAGAGGGACGAGGGACCAGGGGCGAGGCGGCCGACGGCCTGCAGAGATAGGAGCGCGGACGCCCTCGTCCGCGCGTTTCTGGCCTGGGTTTCTGCGAAGAGGGCTCTGTCCACTTTTATGCCCAACCATGTCCATGTGCTGGTTGAGGTCTGGACGACTCCTCTGAGCATTCTCCTCAAGGATTGGAAGGGCATGTGTTCGCATTACGTGAACCGGCTTTTGCCCCGCTCCGGGCAATGGTGGCAGGAAGATTATTTCGACCGTCGCATCCGCGATGACGCGCATTTCCATAAGGCCGTCCATTACATTGAAAACAACCCGGTCAAGGCCGGGCTTGTGCCGGACGCCAAGGGTTGGCGTTGGAGCAGCGCCAAGTGGCGCCCGGCGGGCTTTGGCCTCCAGCCCGTGCAGCGGCCAAAGCCATAGGAGCGCGGACGCCCTCGTCCGCGCTCCTATGCTGAGATTGTCCCGGCCTTCGCCCCTCACCTTGCCAGCCTGGCGCACACGCTCTCGATGATGGCCAGGGCCTCTTCGGCCTCGGCCTGGCGCAGGTTCAGCGGGGGCAGCAACCGGAGGACCTGCGGGCCGGCGGGGATGGTGAGCAGACCGGCCTGATGGAGGAGGTTGGCGAAGCGGACTGACTGCGTCCGGGCCGGGTCGCCGGGCAGGTTCGGAACGTTGGGGGCCAACTCGACACCGAGCATGAGACCCAGCCCGCGGACGGCCCCGATGAGGGCCGGGAATTTTTCGGAGATCTGCTCCAGGCCGGACTTGAGGAATTGGCCGAGCTGGCGGGCGTTATCGGGGAGTTTGTCGCGATGGATGACTTCGAGGATTTTGAGGGCCACGGCGCAGGCCAAGGGGGAGCCGCCGTAGGTGGAGCCGTGGCTGCCGACACCCAGGAGGTCCGCGTAGGGGGCGCGGACCCAGAACGTGCCCATGGGAAAGCCCCCGCCCAGGGACTTGGCCATCGACAGGCCGTCGGGCCAGAACGAGTCGGCGCCGGGCAAGCCCTCCAGGAGGCGTTGATAGCATTGGAAACGCCCGGTCCGGAAGTGGCCGTCCTGCACGCCATCCACCAGGAGCAGGAGCTTGTGCTCATCGCATAACCGGCGCAGGCCCAGGAGGTAATCGGGCGTGGCGAGGGTGACGCCGCCTTCGCCCTGGACGCACTCGATGAGCAGGGCGGCGGTGGCCGGGGAAAGGGCGGCGCGCACCGCCTCGAGGTTGTTGAAGGGGACCTGCCGGAAGCCGGGGACCATCGGTTCGAACCCCTTCTTGACCTTGTCCTGGCCGGTGGCGGAGATGCCCGCCAGTGTGCGGCCATGAAAGGAGTTGAAGGCGGTGAGGACCTCGAACCGGCCCTCATCGTGGCCGAACTTGCGCGCGAGCTTGAACAGGCCCTCGTTGGCCTCGCCGCCGCTGTTGCAGAAGAAGCACTTGCCCGGGCCCAGCAGTTGGACCAGGCACTGGGCCAGGCGGCCCTGCGGCTCGTGGTAATAGAAATTGGAGACGTGGATGAGCCGGCGCGATTGTTCCACAAGGGCCTCGGTGATGGCAGGGTGCGCGTGGCCCAGGGCGCTCACCGCGATCCCGGCGCCCAGGTCCAGGTAGCGCTTGCCGGTGACATCGTACACGTAGGCGCCCGCGCCATGGCTCAGGACCAGGTTGAACCGGCCATAGCTTGGGATGACGTTTTGCTGGAACAGGGCCTGGATGGCCGCCACGTCATTGCGCACCACCGGCGGAGGAGCAGGAACGGGTTCTTTCATGGTTCAGTGATCTGAAATCTGAAACGTGAATTTTGAAACGTGAAACGTGAAACGTGAAACGTGAAACGTGAAACGTGAAACGTGAAACGTGAAATCTGAAATCTGAAATCTGAAATCTGGATCGTGGGCTGTGGACTGTGGACTGTGGACTGAGGTTCATTTCCACTCCGGCAGGACCTCGGCCAGGGGCGGCCATTGGGCGGTCTCGGGGATTCTGACCTTGCCCCAGGTGGTGCAGAGATAGCCCAGGAGGGCTTTGTCTTTTTGCTGGCGGGCGTAGGCGCTGAAGGCCTTGGTGGCGTCGAGCGGCTGCCAGCCCGAGGGCCAGACGCGAAAGCCCTTTTGCAGGAGCAGGGGCACCGAGGGATAAGCGGCCTGCTTGCCGTAGTGCCAGTCGCAGACAATGATGTCCTTGGGGACGAGATCGATGGCGGTCTGGGTGCCGTTGCGGGCGGCTTCCCACTCCGAGTAGCCCAGCGCCTTGGAGTCGAGCAAGCGATCGCCCCACAGGAGCATCTCCAGCTTGCGCTCGCCGACGATATGGGCGTGCAGGTCATTGACCGCCTTGGCGAAAAGCTTGCCCGGGTCGCCCCCGCGGCAGCGCGGACAATGCTCCGAGGCGATGAGGAAGACCTCGTCCATGCCCACATGGAAGGCATCGGCCTGGAAGGCCTCGCAGAGTTCGTCGATGAGGTCGAACACGAGGGCATTGACCTCGGGATGCTGGGGGCACCAACTCCGGCAATAGATGCCCCGGTTGTCAGGGAATTGGCCCGGGGTCTCGTCGAACTCGGGGTGCTTGACCAGCAGGCGGTCGGTGGTTCTGCTCCAGGACTGGTGGCCCAGGCAATTGAGCTGCGGGATGAGCCGGATGCCCTGGGCGCGGGCGGCGGCGGCCAGGGCCCGGGCGCCCGGCTGGGAGATGCCCTGGGCGGCTGCCATCTCGGGCCGGGAGTGGAATTGGAAATTGTAGTCCACCTCCAGGACGATGACGTTCACGCCCAGGGCGCCGAGCTTGGGCAACTCGGCCCGGAGCGCCTCGGCCTGCCCGTCGTTGCGGGCGGAGAGATGGGCGCCCCGCCAGAGCGGGTTGCCCGCCCGCCAGGCGTTGAGCCAGGCGGCGCGCGACTCGGCGGAATCGGGTTGGCCGGCAGCACGGGAGGCGAGCGGGAGGTGCAGCGCCAGGGAGCAGCACCAGAGGGCGGCGAGAGGAATGACGAATGACGAATGACGAATGACGAATGAGTGCGGAGTGCGCAGATTAGTGGTGGGTCGGGTATTTGAGGGATTCATAGGCAGTTGAGGATGGAGTGGGAATTGCAGTTGAGGTTGCAGATAGCCGATAGCCAATAGCCGATGAGTGTTCACAGCACGACCTCGGTGCCGAACCCCTCGTCGGTGAAGATCTCCAGCAGGATGGAATGGGAGACGCGGCCATCGACAAAGGAGACCTTTTCGACGCCAGCCTGGAGGGCGGCGACGGCGCTGTCGGTCTTGGGGATCATGCCCTGTTCGATGATGCCGGCCTGTTTGAGCCTGCCGACCTCGCTGACCTTCAGGTGCGAAATAAGCGAGTCGGTCTCGCTGGGGTGCGCCAGGAGGCCGGGCACGTCGCTCATGAAAACCAGGCGCTTGGCTTTGAGGGCGATGGCGGCCTGGGCGGCGGCCACGTCCGCGTTGCAATTGTAGAGCTTGCCATCCTGGCTGCGGGCGGTGGGGCTGATGACCGGGGTGATGCCCTGGTTGAGGCACTGCAGCAGCGGGGCGGTGTTCACGGCCACGACCTCGCCGACAAACCCCAGGTCCACCGGCCGCCCGTCCGGCCCGCAGACCCGGGCCTTGCGGCAGGTGAAGATGTCCGGGCCGGCAAACCCCTTGGCCTGGCCCCCAAATGAGCGGATAGCCGCCACGACCTCGGGATTGATCTCGCACCAGAGCACCTCGTCGGCAATGCGCGCGGCGGCCTCGTCGGTCACACGCTGGCCCTGGACAAATCGCGACTTGAGGCCCGCCTTGTCCATGGCGCGGGTGATGGCCTTGCCGCCGCCGTGCACGACCACCGGGTTTATCTCGACCGCCTCCAGGAAGACCAGGTTGCGCGCGACCCCATTGCGGACGGCCGGGTCGGGCGAGTCCATGAAACTGCCGCCATACTTGATGACGAAGGTAGCGCCGCTGAATTTCTGAATGTAAGGCAAGGCCTCCAGCAGCATGGCGGCCTTGGCAATCAGGTCCTGCATGGACGCAGCTTAGTCTCAAGCCGGCCCGGGAAAAAAGCGCAAAGTGAGCCGGGGGGGGCGGGGCCATCCCGACCCAGACCGCGGAGTGCGCTCGTCCCCGGGCTGAAAGCCCGCAATGTGAAAGCCTGGGCTGGAGCGAGCTTGCGAACGGAGGCCCAGGTCATCGGGCCGGAATCTGGCGCGCCCTGCAGGGGCGCCATAAGGTGCCGGCCCTACAGGCCGGGGCTTTTCGAGGGGCGCTGCTTACCCGGGCCTCCGCTTCGCTCCAGCCCGGGCTATCACATGGCGGGCCTTCGGCCCTGGGGCGCACTCCCATCCTGTTCAGTACCCTGGGGACGGTCGGGTCGATTTGGCTGGACCAGGCATCGATGCCGCCGCGGACGTTCTTGAGGTGTTTGAAGCCCTGCTGGCGGAGGAACTGGAGGGCGCGCAGGGAGCGGCCGCCGTGGTGGCAATGGAGATAGTAGAGGCGGTTGGGGTCCGAGCTCGGTGAACCGGCGGGCGAGTTGGCTCAGGGGCAGGAGACGGGCGCCTGGGATGCAGGCGATCTGGTGTTCGTCGGGCTCGCGCACATCGATGAGTTCGATGCCGGGCTGGGGCTGATCGAGAGCGCGCTTGAGCTGCTGGACGGTGGCCTCGTCGGGGTCTGATGCCGGGGGCTGAGACCCGGAGGCCCGATCCGGGGATGGAGCAAGGCCGCAAAGGGCCTGGTAGTCCGCCAACTGCGTGATGGATGGGTGCTCGCCGCAGAGCGGGCACTTTGGGTCGCGCCGCAGTTTGAGTTCGCGGAATTTGAGGTCGAGGGCGTTGAAGAGCAGGAGGCGGCCGACCAGCGAGAGGCCCTGGCCCAGGGCCAGCTTGAGGGTCTCGGTGGCCTGGATGAGGCCGATAATGCCGGGCAGGACGCCCAGCACGCCGCCCTCGGCGCAACTGGGAACCAGGCCCGGGGGCGGGGGTTCGGGGAAGATGCAGCGATAGCAGGGGCCGCCCAGGCGCGGGGCGAACACGCTGGCCTGGCCCTCGAAACGGAAGATCGAGCCATAGACATTGGGCTTGCCCAGGAGCACGCAGGCATCGTTGGTCAGGTAGCGTGTGGGGAAATTGTCGGTGCCATCCACGACGATGTCGTAGGGCCCAATCAGGTCGAGGGCATTCTCGCGCGTCAGGCGGGCGTGGTGCAGGCCCACCTCGACGTGCGGGTTGAGCCGCTGGAGGGCGTCCCGGGCCGAGTCGGTCTTGGGCCGGCCGATGTCGCCGGTGCCGTGGATGACCTGGCGCTGGAGGTTGGAAAGGTCCACCGTATCGAAATCCACCAGGCCGAGCTTGCCGATGCCCGCCGCCGCAAGGTAAAGGGCCACGGGCGAACCGAGCCCGCCGACCCCGATGCAGAGCACGCTGGTCGAGCGAATTTTCTTCTGCCCCTCCAGCCCGACTTCGGGCAGGATGAGGTGACGCGAGTAACGGCGGAGTTCGTCATTGGTCAATTCCATAATCGATTTGAGTCTGGCGCGCGTTCGAGCGGGGCATTTCTGAGCATCGGCCCGGACCGGAGCCATCACAGGATAAGTCGTTCCGCCGGGCCAGGCAATGCGGAACGCGGCATGAAACAATCGTCCGACACACAAAAAGCTGCGGCCAGGCTCGAGAGGCTCTCGGGCCTTCGTCCGACGCTGGCAATCGTGCTGGGCAGCGGCTTCCAGCACGCCGCGGACAGGATGGCGGTCGAGGCTGAGATTGCACAGCGTGAACTGCCGGGGTTTGCGCCGGCGGGGGTGAGCGGGCACGCCGGCAGACTGCTGATCGGCCGGCTGGCGGGCACGCCGGTGATAGTGCTCAGCGGGCGGGCGCATTTTTACGAAGGCCACTCGATGGCGGCGGTGACCTTTGCCGTGCGCGCCCTGGCCTCGAGCGGCATCCGCGATCTCCTCCTCACCAATGCAGCCGGGGGCATCAACCGGCGCTTCCGCCCCGGGGATTTCATGGTGCTCTCCGACCATATCAACCTGATGGGAGTCAACCCGCTGCGGCCCGACTCGTGCGGGCTGCCGCCCGGCGGCGCGGCGGGAGCGTTCGTGGACCTGACGTGCGTCTATGACCCTGGGCTGCGCGCCCGGTTGCTCCAGGCAGGGCGCAAGTGCGGTCTGAAACTCCACTCGGGGGTCTATCTGGCCCTGTGCGGACCCAGCTACGAAACGCCCGCCGAGATACGCGCCTTCGCCCGGCTCGGGGCCGACGCAGTCGGGATGAGCACGGTGCCGGAGGCGGTCGTGGCCCGCCAGTGCGGCATGCGGGTCGCCGCTCTCTCCTGCATCACCAACCTGGCGGCGGGGCGCAACCCGCAACCGCTCTCCCATGACGAGGTCCTGGCCACGGCCGAGCGGGTCAAGGTCCCGGCGGCGAGCCTGATCGAGGCCTTTGCGAGGGCGTATGAGCCGTGAACCGCATTCGGAAATGGGGATTGGAAATGGGAAAGGAGTAGCGTAAGCTCGGGGCTGCACGGTGTTTCTTTTCGATGAAGCCGGAAGTCGTTTTTGGGTTTGAGGATGCGAGCTGGCCAGTGTTGCTGGTGGATCGCGCGGGCGCGGTTTGCCGCGCCAATGCTGCGGCCCTGAGGCTCTTTGGCCCTCTGCTGGAGGGCAAGCACCCTGTGCTTTCGGCGATTTGGTCCCCGGAGAACACCAGCACGGCCCAGGAGTTTCTCTCGGCATGGGAGCAAGCGCCGGCGCCGGTTGTGGGCCTGAGGTTCCGTGGCAAAGGAGGCCAGGTGGTCCCGTCCGCGACCCTGGTGAGCGAGGCCAAGCAGGAGGCCCAAAGGTATTGGGTGCTGCAGTTGCTGCCGGAGGCTGCGGCGGCGCGGGTCGAGGCCCGCTCTGTCAGCAGCGAGGCCAACCTGGCGCACAAGCAGAAGCTGGATTGCGCGCTGCAGTTGGCGCGCACCGTGGCCCTGGACTTCAACAACGCCCTGACCAGCATCCTGGGCCATACGTCTCTGGTGCTGAGCAAGATGGAACCGGATCACCCCTGGCGCACCTCGCTGCTGGAGGTCGAGAAGTCCGCCGCCAAGGCGGCCGAAATCGCCAGCGACCTCGGCGCGTTCAGCCGCCAGGACAAGGAGGTGCGCTCCCAGGCCGCGGGCAACCTCAACCTGCTGCTGCAGCGCTGCGTCGAGGTCTTCCAGCGGGACACCGCCCTGGAAAAAACGGCCTGGCAGCTCCAGTTGGAGCGCAAGCTCTTTGCCGCCAAATTCGACGAGGCCAAGATGCAGCAGGCCCTGGTGAAACTCTTGGAAAATGCCGTCCAGGCCCTGCGGGGCAACGGACGCGTGACCGTGCAGACGCGCAACATCGAGTTGACCGAGCCGACCCAGGACCGCAATGCGCGCCTGGCGGCGGGCGCCTATGTGTGCGTCGAGATCAGCGACAACGGTTGCGGGATTGAACCGGAGGTGATGCCGCGAATCTTCGAGCCGTTTTTCACGACCAAACGCGGCACCCATCGCGGGCTGGGCCTGGCATGGGTGTATGGCATCGTGACCAATCACGGCGGGGGTGTGGCGGTCTCCAGCCAGCCGGGCGCAGGGACCTCGGTCCGGGTCTATCTGCCCGCCGAGAAGGGGATTGTCAGAGACGACGGCTTCACGGCCAGCGACCTCACGGGGCGCCAGACCATCCTGATTGTGGACGATGAGGACCTGCTGTTGACGATGGGCAAGACAATCCTTTCGGCCTATGGCTACCGGGTGCTGACGGCCAACAGCGGCCAGAAGGCCCTGGACATCCTGTCCCGGGGCGGCGCGGCGGTGGACCTGGTCATCACCGACCTTGTCATGCCGGCCATGAGCGGCCGCGAACTGGTCGAGCACATCCACCGGCTCTCGCCCCCGACGCACGTGCTGTGCACCAGCGGTTACGTGTGGCCCGCCAGCCAGACCAACACCGGGGTTTACCTGCAGAAGCCCTACACCAGCCAGGACCTGCTCCTGAAGGTCAAGCATGCCCTGGCAGAGGGGTGAATGTGATGAGTAGCGCAGCCCTCTTCTCCTGTGCCCGCCGCTGGTGGCGCAAGGAGATCCGTCCGCTGATCGTCCTGGGCCTGGTCATTTTCTCGATCCGCTCTTCGTTGGCGGACTGGAACGACGTGCCCAGCGGCTCGATGAAACCGACCATTTTCGAAGGCGATCGCATCTACGTCAACAAACTGGCCTACGACCTCAAAGTGCCCTTCACCACCTGGCACCTGGCCGAGTGGAGCCAGCCCAGGCGCGGCGACGTTGTCGTTTTCTTCTCCCCCTACGACGGCCAGCGCCTGGTCAAGCGCGTCATCGGGCTGCCCGGCGACACCATCGAGTTGCGCGGCAACCGGCTGGTCCTCAATGGCCAGGCGGTTGACTATTCGGTCCTGGACCCGGACCGGCTGCAGGACCTGGCGCCGCAGGAACGGGCCAGGCAGGTCTTTGCCGCCGAGCAACTCCCCGGCCGGCCCCACGCCGTGGCCGCCATCCCCTCCGTGCAGGCCCGCCGCGATTTCGGACCAGTTCGTGTTCCCGAGGGGCATTACTTCATGATGGGGGACAACCGCGACAACAGCTTCGATTCCCGCTACTTCGGCCCCGTCGAGCGCAAGCGCATCGTGGGCCGCGCCGCCTCGGTGGTCCTGTCCTTCGACCGCAGCCACTATTGGCGGCCCCGCTGGCACAGGGCCTTTCAATCACTGTAGAGCGCCAGCGCGTCGGGCCTCAATGAAAATGGGAGCGTCACGGGGGCAGACCCCTCACCCCGGCCCTCTCCCCTTCGGAAGGGGAGAGGGAGAGTTTTCGGTGGCGCGTTGACAAAGTGCAGACGCCCGCAAGCTCCCGAAACCGCCGACGCTTCTCCCTCTCCCCATCCGATGGGGAGAGGGCCGGGGTGAGGGGTCCGCCCGGCACTCCGTCTCTGCCTGACCGATTACGCTGGCGCCCCTTTACTTCTTGCCCGCCGCGTAGCCGCGCACAAAGCCGATGCACTGGGCCACTTCCGGGGTCGAGTTCTGCTCATTGTATTCATATTCGATGGAGAGGTTGCCGGAAAAGCCCTGGGTCTTCAGTTCGTCCAGCAGAGCGGGGATGTCCGCGACCCCGGTGCCATAAGGCACGTCATGGGCGTCGGGGCCCATTTGATTGAGGTCCTTGAGGTGGCTGCTGATGATGCGGCCCTTGAGGATGCGCAGGCAGTCGAGCGGGTTGAGGTTGGAGCGGAGCCAGTGGCCCGTATCGGCGCAGGAGCCGATGCGCGAGTCGCGGTCCTTGACCACGGACAAGACGTAATTGGGGTCCCACATGCGGTAATTGGAGTTGCCGGGATCCTTGGGGTGGTCGTGGAACCCGACGAAGATGTCGTATTCCTTGACCATCTTCTCGATCGTGTCGATGGCGCCGACCGATTCGGTCGTGATGGCGCGAAGGCCCATCTCCTTGGCGAACTCGAAGAGTTTGCGCGCCTGCGCCTCGTCCCGGGGCACGTCCACCACGCCGTAATTGACCGCCGTGATCTTGTGCTGGGCCAGCTTGGCCTTGACCTTCTGAATCGTCTCGGCAGAGGCGTTGTGGTCCCAAACCACACCCGGCTCTTGCTGGCTGAGCTTCTGGCCGGGATAGAACTCGATGATAGTGCCGCCCGCCAGCGCGGTCTTCTCGATGGCCTCGAAGAGGGTAAACTGATTGAAGGTGTAGGCCTGGCAGCCGATGAAGAACCCGCCCACGCTGCACGAGTCAGGGATCTTGGTTTCGGCGCGAAGCGGGCCTGCCGCCAGAGCGGCAACGACCACACAGAGACCGGGGAAGAGAAACGATTTGGAACGCATATGCCTGTTTGTGTTGTTCTGTTCTGTTCTCGCGCACTATTACGCGCCCGCGCGGCGGAGCGCAAGCACACACTCCCATCGGGGGGCGATTGAAAGCCACGGGCATGCGCCTTCGGGGGTCTTGTCCCGGAGGGACATTTGAGAATAGCCCGGCGTTTCAAGGCCGGGGAGGCCACAAAAGGGACCCTCGTCCCGAAGGGACGACTGAGTACGTTCCTTGCTTTCAGCCGTCCCTTCGGGACGGAACTGCTCCTTGGGCCCGCTCACCCGGCGTTGAAACGCCGGGCTATTGTCGGAAGCCCCTTCGGGGCAAAAAGGCGCCTTGGGCTGACCGAGAGTTTTAATCGCACCCCTCCCATCGCTTGACTTTGGGCGCCGCCTGCCGTGATACTGGCCTCGCGCAGTCACGTTGGAAAATGGCCCGAAAGCAATGAAAACCACCCCGAGCCGCCGCAGCGGAGGCTTCACCTTGATCGAACTGCTGGTGGTCATTGCCATCATCGCCATCCTGGCGGCGATGCTGCTGCCCGCCCTGTCGCGGGCCAAGGCCGCCGCGCGGGCCGCTTCCTGCGCCAGCAACGTGCGCCAACTGGCCGTGGCCTGGGCGGTCTATGCCGATGACAATGCCGATGCGCTGGTCAACAACTCGAGCACGGTGGACACCCGCGCCTACCGGCTCAGTTGGGTCAACAATATCGAGGACTGGGGAACCAGCGTCGAGAACACCAACCCGGCCTTTATCCTCAGCGGCAAGCTCGCCCGCTATGTGAACAACAACCTGGGCGTCTATAAGTGCCCGTCGGACACCGCCTGCGCCCAAAACGGGCCGCGCCTGCGCAGCATCTCGATGAACTCCCTGGTGGGCGATCCCCTCATCAAGCCCAACCGCTTCAATCCCAACTGGCTCCAGTTCCTCAAGGCCTCGGACTTCCCGCGCCCGGCCCTCTTCTACGTCTTCATCGAGGAACACCCGGACACGATTAACGACGGCTATTTCATGAACACCTGGGACACGGTCAAGTGGGGCAACCTGCCGGCCTCCTATCACAACGCGGCGGCCAACATCTCGTGGGCCGACGGCCACCTCGAGCGGCATCGCTGGCTGGCCAACACCGTGCGCCCCCCAGTCCAGGGCGGCGCCGGCGGCGGTTTTGTCCCCTCGCCCCCCGATGATTATCTGTGGCTGCGCCAGCGGACCAGCATCAAAATGAACTGAGCGGCTTGCCTGGGGACGAATCGGTTCAATATTCCTCCATGATAGCAAAGCGTGTCATCCCGTGCCTGGACGTTCACGCGGGCCAGGTCACGCGCGGCGTCCGGTTCGGAAAGGCCGAGGCCGGTGAATTGCGCAATGTGGGCGACCCGGTCCAATTGGCCATGCGCTACAACGAGCAGGGCGCCGACGAGATGGTCTTCTTCGACATCACCGCCAGCGCGCATGGCCGCGCCACTATGGTGGACGTCATCGAGCGGGCGGCCGACCAGTGCTTCATGCCGCTGACGGTCGGCGGCGGCCTCCGCTCGGTTGAGGACATCTACACGATGCTCCGCGCCGGCGCCGATAAGATCAGCATCAACTCCTCCGCCCTGGCCAACCCGGACCTCATCCGCGCCGGGGCCGAAAAATTCGGCAGCCAGTGTATTGTCGTCTCCATTGATGCGAAGAGAGCCGCCCCGGACCGCTGGGAGGTCTTTTCCCATGGCGGCCGCAAACCCACGGGCCTCGAGGCGGTCCAATGGGCCAGGCGCGCTGTCTCCCTGGGCGCCGGCGAGATCGTGCTCAACAGCATCGATGCCGACGGCACCAAGGCGGGCTTCGACCTGGTCATCACCCGGCGCGTCAGCGAAGCGGTCGGCGTGCCCGTCGTGGCCAGCGGCGGGGCGGGCACTCTGGAGCACATGGCCCAGGTGCTGCTCGAGGGCAAGGCCGATGCCGTGCTGGCGGCGAGCATCTTCCACTATGGGGAATTCACAGTGGGGGAGGTGAAGCGGTTTCTGGCGGGGAAGGGCATACCGGTAAGGATGACCTGAAGGGACAAGATCCGCTCTTGAGTCCGATGGACCCGCTCACTCTCAGTAGCCAAAAAGAGTTCGCAGCCATCGCCATCTTCTGCCTGACCTATCTCCTGATCAGCGGCCGGCGCTTGAAGGTCCTGCCGTTGAACCGGCCGGCGGCGGCCCTGCTCGGGTCGGTGCTGATGGTGGCGTGCGGGGTGATGACGCCGCAGCAGGTCTATCGTTCGGTGGATTACGATACGCTGGTGCTGCTCTTGGGGATGATGCTGATCTCTTCCTATCTCTACCTGGCGGGCTTTTTCGATTGGGCGGCCGACAGGATACTGCGGGTGGCCAGGACGCCCCAGGCTCTGCTGCTATATCTGGTAGGCACCTCGGGGATGCTGTCCGCCCTGCTGGTCAACGACAGCGTTTGCCTGATGCTCACGCCACTGGTCGTGGCGGTGATGGTGCGGGGCAAACTGCCGTTGCCGCCGTACCTGCTGGCCCTGGCGATGAGCGCCAACCTCGGCAGCGTGGCGACCCTGGTCGGCAATCCTCAAAACATGATTATCGGCCACCTCTCCCGGATTGCCTTCCTGCGGTTCTCGGCCTCGCTGCTCCCGGCGGCCCTGGCGGGACTGGCCGTCGAGTATGCCGTCTTGCGAATCGGCTTCCGCGCGACTCTCAGCCGGGCGGTCATCCAGCGGCCCGACACCGAGCCGCGTCAGTTGGACCGCCGGCTGCTGGGGCTCACCCTCGCCGTGCTGGGGCTGGTGTTCGCCGGGTTCGTGGCGGGATGGAATCTGTCCTGGACCGCCCTGGCTGGGGGCGCGCTCTTAATGGTGCTGGCGCGGCGGGACACCCATGAGGTGCTCAAGCTGGTGGACTGGCACCTGCTGCTCTTCTTTGCCTCGCTCTTCGTGGTCGTCGAAGGGCTCAGCGGCACCGGTTTGCCGGACCAGATCTACGGCCAACTCCGGGGCGTCTTCGGGACCACGCCCGTCAGCCAGGCCTGGAACCTCGCCTGGTTCTCGGCCTTGGGCTCGAACGTCTTCTCGAACGTGCCGTTCGTCCTGGTTGCCGGCAAGTGGCTCGGCAATTTTGCCCAGCCCGAGCTGATGTGGAAGGTTATGGCCCTGGCTACAACCTTCGCGGGCAACCTCACGATCCTCGGCTCGGTGGCCAACATCATCGTGGTCGAGTCCGCCCGGGGCCATGTCGAGATCGGTTTTTGGGATTATGCCCGTTTTGGAATTCCCGTCACGATCCTGAGCACCACCCTGGGGATGCTCCTGCTTTTGCTGGTGGGATAACCCACGGGCCTCACTGCGGCCCGCCCATCCGCACGCTCCCGCTCTGGGTCTGGCCCAGGAACAGGCCGAAGCCGGCGTTCTGGTTTTGGAGCACCACGCCGCTGACCGAGAGCGTCTTGCCCGCGGGCCCGGGCACGCTGCCCAGGAACGTTCCGGAAGTTGAGGTTATCGTCAGGCTCAGGGTCTTGTTGGTCGTCCCGCCCAGCTTGTTGTTCGCTCCCAACTGGACCCCGTAGGCCAGGGCCGAAGGAAGGTTGCCGCCCGTCAGGTCCAGTTCACCCTGGGTCCACCCAAGCGCCGCGGTGCCTGTGACACTCGAGTAGGGAGACTCCGACACATCGAGCCCGCCGGAGAAATGGAAGCCGCCGGCATAGAGTTTATCGGACGCTTTGGGCGCCTTGACCCAGCTCACCTGGCCCACAGCGGCCTGGTCTGTGGCATTGGTCACGAAGCCCAGCCAACCGCGCACCATCCACTGGCCCGAGGTTGGCACCAGGTAGAGCGGCCATTGGTCCGGGTCCTGGCCCTGGCCCACGATCACGGTGGTCTGGGTCGCTTTGTTGCCATCCCCCAGCGTGACGCTGACGTTGACGTTGCCCGAGGGGTCCACGCTCAGGGTGCCAAAGCCATAGCCGCCGGGCTCGAGCGAGGGGTCCTGTGCCCCTGGAATGACCAGCGTGTATTTCGCGGCCGATTCAGGCGCGCGGTTGGTGAGCGAATACCGCCCGCGGTAGGCGGCCAAATCCGCGCTCCAGGTGCGGGCGCCAACCACTCCGGTGATGCCCTGGCTGCCACTCAGGTCCAGTTGGAGCTTGACCGACAGAGGGCCCTGCGCCGAGGAGGCTATCCAGTTCGAGCAGGTCCCGGCGGCCGAGAACGAGCCGGAGAGCGGATAAGTGGCGCCGCCCATCTGGAGTTTGGCGGTCAGGCCGCCCTTGTCCGTGAGCGTAGCGGAGAAGAGCCCGGCGTTGAACGTGGACCACTGGTCGGCGTTGGCATCTGCGAACAGGCCGGCGTAAGTACCCTTGAGCGGAAGGAACGGGTTGGGCTCGAAATTGGCCACCAGGACCAGGTTGGGGGTCATCGTGAAGGTTAGCCTGGTGTTGGTGCCCAGGACATGGCCGGTGCCATCGGTCCAATTGACGAAGATTTCGCCGGGGGCTGGGGTGGCATTGATGGTATAGGTCTTGCCCGGCACCATGGGCTGGCCGTCATAGTAAGGTGCGATCATCCCGGCGCCGCCGGAGGCCCCCAGCTTCAAGAGCGGGCTGAAGGTGAAGTTGACAGTATTGGTGTGTGAGTATTTGCCGGTGAGATCGACGGCATAGGCCCTGAGAGTGTTTTGGGCCAAGGCCAGGTTCACGGGCGCCCGCCAGTCGGTCGTGCCTGCGGCCTGGACCCAGGCCCCGCCGTTGAGGCGGCACCAGACACTGCCGACGCCCACATCGTCGCTGGCGCTGCCCGTGATGATATAAGCCGAGTTGGTTATTTGCGCTTTGGAGACCGGCGCCGTGATAGTCAAGGCAGGCGGGGCGAGGTCGGCTGCGACCGCCCAGACCGTGCCCATGGCAGTGCGGCCGAGGTTGTCCGTGCCTTGGAACCGGACCACGAACAGGTCGGGAACATCCGGAGTGAGTGTGGGGTTCTGGGCAGAGGTGGAGGACAATTGGGCGTTTGTCGAGGAGGCCGGGCAGCGAACGATGCTCCACGCCCAGGAGGTGGCGGTGAGATGGGCGACATCCAAATGCCGGGTGGTTCCCGGCGGACCCAAGGCCGAGTCCACGACTGGGCTGTCAGGCAGGACCGGGTTGCCTTTGCGGATGGTGTGGCTGCTCGAGCTGCTCACATAGAGGATTCCATTGGTCCCCACGGCCACGCCCTCCGGAGAGTCAAAGGTAGCCCCGAACCCGGTCCCATCCACGCCGCCGGCAACCCCGGCAATCCCTCCGAGCGTCGTCACCGTTCCATCGGCAGCGACCTTTCGAATAGTATTGTTCCCGCTCTCCGCCACGTAGAGAGCGCCCTGGGGGTCCAGGGCGATGGCGAAGGGCTGGTTGAAGCGAGCGGCGCCGCCCACGCCATCGGCGGCCCCGCTAACCTGCGCCTTGCCGGCCAAGGTCGAGACCGTGCCGTCCGGCGTGATCTTGCGAATCACGGCGTTGCCGGTGTCCGCCACGAACAGGTTGCCGGCGGCATCGACAGCGATACCTTGCGGGTGACCGAAGAGGGCGGAGGCGGCCGGACCGTCCTGGGCGCCTATGCTGCCGGCTGTCCCGGCCACGGTCGATACCGTCCCGTCGACAGCGATCTTGCGGATCATATCGTTCATTGTGTCCGCGACATAGACGTTGCCCGCGTTGTCCACGGCAACGCCCGTAGGATTGAAGAAACGGGCGGCAGTGCCTGGGCCGTTGGTTGAGCCGCTCTGGAGCGCGCTGCCGGCCAGGGTCGTGACCACGCCGGCAGGCGTAACCTTGCGGATGGTGTGGTTTGCAAACTCGGCGACATACACATTACCGTCCTGGTCCACGGCCAGGCCGGCGGGTTCGCGGAAGCTGGCCGCGCTGCCCGTGCCGTCGTTGGTGCCTGGGCTTCCCGCCAGGCCCGCCAGCGTCGTCACGGCGCCGCCCGGGGCTATCCGCCGAATCGTATTGTTGGCCAGGTCCGAGACATAGACATTGCCGGCGCTGTCAACGCCCACTCCGCAGGGGTTGTTGAAGCGGGCGGCCGTGCCGGGGCCATCGGCGCTGCCGGGGCCCGCCAACACGCCTGCCAGCGTCGTCACCGTGCCATTGGTCACCACCTGTCGAATCGCTTGATTGCTCGTATCCGCCACCAGGAGACTGCCGCCGGGCGCCAGCGCCACGCCGCACGGATAGGTGAACCGCGCGTCGGTCGAGGCCCCGTCCGCCGAGCCACTGCTGCCGCCGACGCCCGCCAGCGTCGTCACCGCCCCGCTTTGAGTCACCATGCGAATCGTGTGGTTGGAGGTGTCGGCCACATAAATATTGCCTTGGGCGTCCACCGCGACGCTGTAGGGATAACAGAACCGGGCGGCGGTCCCGGCACCGTCGTTCGTGCCACTGGTGCCGGCGGCGCCCGCCAGCGTCGTCACCGCCCCGCTTTGGCTCACCTTGCGAATCGTGTGGCTGTAGGTATCCGCCACATAGACGTTGCCTGCCGCGTCCACCGCCACGCCGTAAGGATAGCGGAACCTGGCGTTCGCGCCCTTCGTGGCGTCGTTCGTGCCATAGATGCCCGCTTTGCCTGCCAGGGTGGTCACCACTCCGGCTGGAGTGATCTTCCGAATCGCGCAATTGCCGGTGTCGGCCACATACAGGTTGTTGCTGGCGTTGACGGCAAGCCCCTGGGGGTACATGAAGCGGGCCGCGCTGCCAGTGCCGTCAACGGTCCCGGCCGTGCCCGCCAGGCCGGCCAGGGTCGTCACCAACCCCGCCGGGGTGATCTTGCGGATCGTGTGGCTTTGGAAGTCGGCCGCATACGCGTTGCCGCCGGAATCGACCGCCATGCCCCGGGGATAATTGAAATTGGCTGCGTGCCCGGCGCCGTTGGCCGCTCCGGGGTTTCCCGCCAATCCGGCCAGCGTGGTCACCACTCCGCCGGCGCTCACCTTGCGGACAGTGTGATTATAGCAGTCCGCGACGTAGCAATTGCCCTCGGTGTCGGCCGCCACGGCAAAGGGGGCATTGAACCGGGCGGCGCTGCCGGTGCCATCGCACCAGCCTGAGGGCTGCTGCCCGGCCAGCGTGATGAAAGTGTAGTT
This sequence comes from uncultured bacterium, assembly GCA_963749495.1. Lineage (GTDB taxonomy): Bacteria > Verrucomicrobiota > Verrucomicrobiia > Limisphaerales > UBA8199 > CAVQND01. The sequence continues at coordinate 367,498 of CAVVMW010000023.1, read as the reverse complement.
CTCGTAACTGGTCTGGGCGATGGCGGCCGGCGCCAGCCACAGGCCGGGCAGGACCAGGGCCAGAGACGCAACGGCCTTCGAGGCCGTCCGCACAGCGGTCGGGACAAACAGGTTCATGTCGTTTCTCATTTGGCCAACAGGGGCACGAGCCGGGCGCCGTCGCTTCAGCGAAAGGGCCGGGCCCAGGCTCGTCGTTTTCACCAGGATACTACCAGGACACTTGCCAAACCCAAGAACAACTTTTCTCTGGGGCGAGGTTAAAAGTGTCGGGCATGCGACCTGGGGTTTTTGTCCCGGAGGGACATCCGACAATAGCCCGGCGTTTCAACGCCGGGAAGGCCAAGAAAGGGAACCTCGTCCCGTAGGGACGGCTGAAAGCACTCCTTGCTTTCAACCGTCCCTTCGGGACGGACCCGCTTGTCGGGTTCGCTTACCCGGCGTTGAAACGCCGGGCTATTCTCGGAAGCCCCTCCGGGGCAAAGAGGCGCCCGTGGCTGACCGACAGTTTTAATCCCACCCAGTTTGCCGTTTGAACTTGACTTTATATGAACCCCAGCGCACTAACCACAGCATATGAAAAGGATTCCCATCAACTCTTTGGCCAAGGTCTGGACCTTGTCCTTAACCATTGCGTCTCTGCTCTGGAGCGCCTCAGCCAGGGCCACGCTGCAGGATTACCAGAAGGCCGTTACCAATGAGGCCAGCCTCATCTCCTACTACACATTTGACCGGACCAACGCCAATGACAGCGTCGGACCCAATAACGGCGCCCTTGCGGGCACGGCCAAGTTCGGTGCTGGCGTCCTGGGCGCCGGCCTGGCTGTGCAACTCGATGGAGCCGGGCGTGTCACCCTGGGCCTGGTGCCGGCCTTTGACTTCGCCCCCGGGACCGGCTCGGTCGAGGCCTGGGTGCGGGCGGATTGGCCGGGAGTGCTGGGCGCCTACAATCCATGTATCTTTGCCGACCGGGACGGCGGCCCGGTGACCTGGAGTGTTCACATGAATGGAGACAAGAGCGGTGTCGGCGTGTGGAATGGCAACACTTACGCGCCGTTGGCCATTCCGCCACCGGGCACCAATTGGCATCACCTCGCCGTCGTTTTTGACAATTCCTCCGGGCTTGGCTTGGTGACAATATATTGGGACGGCGCCGCCGTCGGAACCCGGAACCAGGACCTGGGCCCCAGCCCGGAGACAACCCAACTGGGGTCTTCGTCCGCCGGGGCGACCGATGAAGGCTGGGTGGGCATGCTCGATGAAGTCGCGTTTTATGCCGAGGCCCTTTCGGAGGCCTCGGTGCAGACGCATTACCAGGCGCTGTTCATCGGCACGCCCCCGGTGATTGTCACCCAACCCAGGAGCGGGATTTACCTGCCCGGCGTGCCGCTGCAACTCAAAGTGGTGGCCACCGGCCCGAACCTGAGCTATCAGTGGTTCAAGAACGGCAATCCCATCTCGGGAGCAAAGGCCTCCGCCCTCGCCTTCCCCAGCCTGGCCGCGGCCGACGCCGCCACCTATCACGTCGTGGTCTCCAACCCGGCCAGCAATCTCGTCAGCAGCGATGCCATCGTTGCCCTGGCGCCTTCGCTGGCGCCGGCCCTGGTTGCCTATGAGCACGCTGTCACCAATGAGCCCAGCCTCATTTCCTATTACACATTCGACCGGTTGACTGCCGCCGACACCAAAGGAGCGCACGACGGCATGCTCCAGGGCACGGCCGACTTCGGCCAGGGCCTGGCGGGCGGTCCGGACCAGGCCCTGCTGCTCGATGGCGCGGGGTTTGTCGGCTTTGGCAGCGTCCCGGACTTTGACTTCCTGAGCGGAGCCGGCTCGGTGGAGGCCTGGGTGCGGGCGGACTGGACGAGCATCGGATATAATCCCGCGATCTTTGCCGACCGCGAGGGCGGCACGGTTGACTGGAGCATTCACATGACTTCGGACAAGCGCGCCGTGGGCATGTGGAACGGCATGACCTATCAGCCTTTTCCGATGCCGGACGCCGGGGCCAATTGGCACGCCCTGGCGGTCGTCTGGGACAGTGGGAACTTCAGTCTCTATTGGGATGGTGTATTGCTCGGAACCATCGCCCAGCCACTGGGCTCCAGCCCGGCGACCGTTCAACTGGGTTCATCTTCGGGGCTGTCCACGACCGAGGGATGGATCGGCATGCTCGATGAGGTGGCCTTCTATGGGGAGGCCCTGCCCGCCGCGTCGGTCCAGGCTCACTATGCGGCCTTTCTCGGCAATGCGCCGCCGCTCATCACCGTGCAGCCGGTGGGCGGCACGTCCTATCCCGGCCGGCCGCTCCAACTGACCGTATGGGCCGCGGGCGCGCAATTGAGCTATCAATGGTACAAAAATGGCAGCCCGATTAGCGGGGCCACCAATTGGACGCTCGCCTTCACGAGCCTGGCGGCGAGCGATGCCGGCGCTTACTACGCCAAGGTGTCCAATCCGGGCGGGACGACCAGCAGCATGTCGGCGACCTTGCAAGTGGGCAGCAACCTGGCCCAGTACCCGGGCCGCCGTGCTCGGAGAGGCCAGCCTGATCTCGTATTACACATTCGACAACGGCGATGCCAGCGACTCCAAGGACAGCCACCCCGGCTCGACCGTCGGCAACGTGACCTTCACCGGGGGAGTTGGCCAGGGAACAGACCAGGCGCTGTTGCTCGACGGCACCGGCAACATTGATTTGGGAACTGTGCCCGACTTTGATTTCGCCAATGGCGCCGGAACAGTCGAGGCCTGGATACGGGCTGACTGGACCACCAATCCCGGCTATGACCCGTGCGTGGCCGCCGACCGCAACGGCGGGCCGACCGACTGGAGCATCCACATGGGGCGCAACCGGGATGGGATCGGCAACTGGAACGGCTCGCATTTCCAGACCCTGGGCCTGGCCGATACGACGGGCTGGCACCATTACGCGGCGGCCTTTGGCGGCGGCTCGGTGTCCATGTATTGGGACGGCGCGTTGCTCGGCACGTTCGGCCAACCGATCGATCTCAGCACGGGTCTGACCACCCAAATCGGTTCCTCCGCCCCGGCCAGCACGCCCGAGGGGTGGATCGGGGCGCTGGATGAGGTGGCATTCTACGGCGCCACGCTCAGTGCCGGCGCCATCCAGAACCATTTCCTGGCCATGGTCGGAGCGGCGCCACCGCCTGCGCTCAGCTTCTCGCGTTCCGGCCAGCAACTCACCCTTACCTGGCCGGCAGATGCTCTGGGCTTCACGCTCGAATCCGCGGACAAGCTGCCCGCCACCTCCTGGACACCCGTCAGTGGCGTCAGCGGCAACAAAGTCGTGGTCGACGTCTCCGCCGGCACTAGGTTTTACCGGCTTAGAAAGTGAGGCGCCGCCTGCCGGGTGGCGTTGCCGCGAAAACTTGGGAGCCGAATCGCTGCCGTCGAGTTTTGTCCCGCAGCGACATCCGAGAATAGCCCAAGGTTTCAACCTTGCGTTGAAGGCGCAGGCAACCCGAGTCCCGAAGGGACGGCTGAAACGTCAGCAAATTATGTCCGCCCCTCGCGGCGAGCTCGAGGGCGCCTTTGACCGATTCCTGGCCTTTGACCTCGGCGAAACCCATCTTGTCGTCCGGTTGCTGCGGCGTGGCTGATGCCGAAGGCGTCCTTGAAGAAACCCCGGGCGTCGAAGCCAACCGGACGCGCGAAGTGCAGCCCGGTCCCCTCGATGGAGTGACAGCGGGAGAGGGCGAAGGTCTCAACGCGGCTCGCCGCCGGATTCAACGCCAGCAGGTGCCAGTTCCCGGCATCCGCCACCGAGGGCTGCCGCCAGAGTTGGTCCCGCAGCGGCCGGGGGTTTCCCCGCCACCACCCTTGAAACTCCCGTCCAAGAAATGGCGAGACCTGACCTGTCCCGCCGTAGCTTTAGCGAAGGCGGATCCTCCGCGTCTGGCAGGTTGACCCGCTGCGCTGCCCCGTGTGCCAGAACCCCACGCGCGTGATCGCGGTGATTGATGACCCCTGGGTGGTGGAGACGATCCTGCGCCACCTCGGCGCCCGGCACGACCCGCCCGCCTGCGCCGAGGCTACGGCAGGCAGGCCTGCGGGCTTGTCTCCGCCGGGCGCCGCAGGGCGCTACACCTGCGAACCCCGTGAGGACGTTGACCCCACCCCGGATTACGAGAATGTGCTGACAGATTGAGCGCCTCTGGCTTAAGGCCCTGGGGACCGAAGCACTTTGCCCGGCGACGGTCCCTGGATGCCTCGGCCGGGAGGAGCCAGACCCGTTTTTGCGCAGGTTCCTGCCCTGGCTCGAGCTTCCGGCCCAGCCGCCGCCAAGACCGCCCCAAGAACCGGCAGAATTCGCGGCAGAATTCCCCGGTTGACGGGCCCGCGCCGCTCTGGCATCATCCCCCCATGATGAGTGGGACCAGAAACCAATTCTCCCTCACCCCCGCAGCGCCAAGTAAATGCCGGCGCGTGAAAAGCAAGTTCTTTTCAGTCTGTTTTAGAAAGGACGCGTGAAGATCACCTCCGCGACAATAAGAAACTTTAAGGGCGTCAAAGACGCCACGCTGAAGATGCAGCAAGTTGGCGAGAAGCAACCCGACACGCTACATGCCGTGCTCGGGGACAACGGCTCCGGCAAGACCACTATCCTCCAGGCGATTGCTCTTACCCTCGGCCTCGCAACGCGTCGGGTCAGCGCGATGGATAGGTTTCCTTGGTACGGCTTCGTGCCCCAGCGGCTCAGCACAATGGGCAAGACACGCGTGGAGTTACAGTTACTGCTCGACAGCGAGGAAATCACGACAGCGAAAACTCTATTCTCTGAGTGGCGCAAGCACTACGAGCGGGACGGGGCCAGGTTGGTTGAAATCGGTGAGGACACGCGGCTCACCGTCGTACTCGAAAACGGACGGGTGAAGGTGACAGATTCCGACGGCCGAGACGCGCGCGCGCAGCTCTTCGGGCGCTTCTACGTCAAGCAACTGGCTCAGCGAAGACCCGAGCTCAAGCACATGTTTGCCAAGGCTGGGGACGTATTTTGGTACGACCAATACCGCAATCTCGGCAAGGCTTTGGCGATGCCAAGCAACGACCACGTTGAAGAGCCAGACCAGTCCGAGCCACCTGAGGTCACTTCGAGCGGGAGTATCCAGGCCGATTTCCGAAGAGCCGAGCCTGAGCCGCGCGAATCGTGGTTGGTCGGAGTCGAGCAGCTTCGCCGGTTCCTCCAGGACTGGTGGACCTATCACGTTTCCGGATTCAAGACGGCGGGCCGTGATTTCATCCCCGAGCTCGAAGATTCGTTCGAGCGCGTCTTCCCGGGTACTAGGTTTCGCGGCCCCCAGCCGATGGATACCACGGGAGCCGAAAGCACATCGCGCTTCTACTTCCTCCTGGAACGCAAGGGGCGAGTTTTCGACATCGCTGAAATGTCTTCCGGCGAACAAGCGGTTTTTCCCATCGTATCCGACTTCGTCAGGCTCAACATCCGGAAATCGATAGTGCTGATTGATGAGCTGGAGCTTCACCTCCACCCACCAGAGCAGCAAGCACTCTTGGCAGCGCTCCCGAAGATGGGCGCTGACTGCCAGTTCATAATTACCACCCACTCCTCCTTCGTCGAAGGCAGCATACCAAAAGAGCAAGAAACCCGGCTCAAGGAGGGCCGCCTATGCCTGTGAATCTCCTCTTTGTTGAGGGCGAGCTCGACCAGGAACTCTTGACCGTCATTTTAGGAGGAGGACCGGCCGTTGAAAAGCGCGGGACCAAGTACGGTCTCCAAGGGATCGTGGTGCGCGAGCGGGAGGAGACCGAGAACAATTCCATCTTCTTCCTCCGTGATAGGGACTTTGATTTCGAGCCGAGCGAAGCCGCACCCCACGTGCCCACGCCGATCACCACGCCCCGGAGCGGTGTCCTGGTAGGCTGGCGCTGGTTCCGGCACTGCATCGAGTGCTACCTCCTGGAACCGGCCCTGGCAGCAACAGCCCTGGAAAAGCCCAGGGCAGAACTGGAGGGTTTTCTCCTAGAAGCAGGACAGGAACTCGCAAATTATCAGGCGGCCCGCTGGGCCATCGGCCAAGTCAGGTCCAGGCTTCCGCCTTCGAGGCAATTGGAAACCCACCCGCCCAACCTGCAGGGCGAGTTTGCGCTGCCCCAGGACACATCCGAACCGGCCAACTGGACCTGGATTTCCACCTCGGCCCGGGAATTCATCCAACCCGTTGCTGCTGCTTTTGCCGAGGAGGCGCTCCGGCTGAGTTTCGATCATTACCGAACCAGACTTGCCTGTTTGGATGTCACCAGCATCCTTGTCTGGTTTTCCGGAAAAGACCTCCTGACATACATAGCCCGCAGAATCGGCTTCGAGTCCCCTGGCCGCCTCAGGAACCACCTCAGAAACTGGGTGCTTAATCATCCTGATGGCGCTATCGCCCTCCTCCCCGAGTGGGCGGCCTTAAAAAGAGTGCTCGCCCAATGATCACTTCATCCTTCATCCTTCATCCTTTCCGGCTTGATGCCGCTGAGCACGCCATCCGAACCGTTCCACGACTGGCTGGGAAAGCGACCCGCCGACGCCCGCCTCGGCGTGGCATTTGATTTGGATCGGTTTCTGGCCGATGCCGGGATCCTCTGAAGGGGCGTTGGGTCACCAGCGCCTTGCCGGGCGCGAGCAGGCCAACGATGCTGTGAATTTTGGTCGTCTCCAGGGCCTCTTCGAGCGTGAGCGGCGGCAGAATCGTGGCCAATTGATTGGCCAGCATGGATTTGCCTGCGCCCGGAGGGCCGATGAGAAGGTCATTTCCGCCGTCCGTTCGGGACTCGGTCCGTCCTCGGCCGGATCCCAAGGTTGAACCCTTGGGCCATTCTCGGATGGCCCTTCGAAGGTGTGGAAAAATCGATTTCTGGCGCCAAGGACCGCAAAAATCTTCAAAATCCCGAGGAAAACAGGGGGATGTTTTCGGGGATGTTGTCCGTTTTGGCATTTTTTCACACCTTCTTCGGGGCATGCCTCAGGCCCGGCGCAGCGATCCATTCCCAAGTCGGCACCTCGGCGGGAATTCAACATGGCGTGCTGACCACCCGACCTACATCAGCGCCACGTAACAGTTGACCAGCGAACGGCCTTTGGTAAGACTTCGGCGCGTGAACCGAATCGGATGCAACCCAACCCTCTGCGCCGCCTAACCATGAATTCATCACCGCCCCTGGCCTTGCGCCCCTCGCCCCTCGCCCCTCGCCCCGGCATCCTCCTGGTCCTTGCCGCCGCGCTCGCCGCGGCCTCGGTGGCTGCCGCCGCCGACAAACTCGAGTCCGGCTTCATCCAGCCGCCGGCCTCGGCGCGGCCGTGGGTCTATTGGTTTCCCCTGGACGGCAACATCAGCAGCAACGGCATCACGCTGGATCTCGAGGCCATGGCGCGCGCCGGCATCGGAGGCGTGCTCTACATGGAGACCGACCAGGGCGCGCCGCGGGGCCCGGCGGCCTTTGGCGGCCCTCTCTGGCGCGGCCTCTTCCAGCACATCTGCGCCGAGGCGCACCGCCTCGGCCTGGAGGTGAACATGAACAACGACGCCGGCTGGTGCGGCAGCGGCGGGCCCTGGATTACCCCGGAACTCTCCATGCAGCGCGTGGTCTGGACCGAGACGAAAGTCACGGGCCCCAAACGGTTCGAGGGGGCGCTGCCGCAACCTGAAACGGTCAGTAACTACTACGGCAACATCGCCGTGTTCGCCTTTCCCACGCCGCCCAGCGATTATGTCATCCCGAGGCTGGCCGGCAAATCCGCCGCCGTGCCCGAGGCCATCCCGCTGCAAAGCGCCTACCCGGTCCTGCCTGCCGAGGCGATCGTGCCGCGCGAGCGCATCGTGGACCTGACCGGCCAGCTCGACGCTGCCGGGCGCCTGGCCTGGGAGGTGCCGGCGGGCAATTGGACCCTCCTGCGCCTGGGCCACACCACCACCGGCAAGGACAATCACCCGGCGCCCATCGCCGGGCGCGGCCTGGAGTGCGACAAGCTCAGTGCCGAGGCGGCCGAGGCGGCCTTCGCGGGGCTGATGCAGAAGGTCATCGAGGATTCCAAAGGCCTGGTCGGCGAGGCCAAGACGCTGGTCTCGACCCACATTGATAGCTGGGAGGTCGGTTCGCAGAACTGGACCCCGAAGTTCCGGGAGCAGTTCCAGCGGCTCCGGGGCTACGACCCGTTTCCGTACCTGCCGGTCATGGCGGGCCATGTGGTCGAGAGCCTCGAGGTGTCCGAACGGTTCCTTTGGGACGTGCGCATGACGGTCAATGATTTGCTGGTCGAGAATTATGCCGGGCGCTTCCAGCAGATGGCGCGCCGGCACGGCATCCGGCTCTCGATCGAGGCCTATGACGGCGAACCGGCCGACGACATGACTTACGCGGGGCGCGCCGACGAGCCGATGGCCGAGTTTTGGTCCTGGACCAAATTCGGCGCCGCTTACAGTTGCACCGAGATGGCCAGCGCGGCGCATGTCTATGGCAAACGCATCTTGGGCGCGGAGGCCTTCACGGCTACCGACGCCGAGAAGTGGCAGGGGCACCCGGCTTATATCAAGGACCTTGGCGATTGGGCCTTCTGCGAGGGCATCAACCGGTTCGTCTTTCACCGTTACGCCCTCCAGCCATGGACCGATGCGCGGCCCGGCATGTCGATGGGACCCTGGGGCCTGCACTATGAGCGCACGCAGACCTGGTGGGAGCAATCGCGCGCCTGGCACCAGTACCTGGCCCGCTGCCAATTCCTGCTCCAGCAAGGGCGCTTCGTGGCCGACCTCTGTTTCCTCGAACCGGAGGCCTCCCCGCAACGCTTCAAGTCCCCGGTCAAGTCCGGTTACGACCGCCCGGGCTACAACTTCGACGGCTGCCCGCCGGAGGCCCTGCTCACGCGCATGGCCGTCCGCGATGGCCGCTTGGTGCTGCCCGATGGGATGAGCTACCGCTGGCTGGTGCTGCCGCAGGCGGGCGCCATGACCCCGCGGCTGCTGGGCAAGATCAAGGACCTGGTTGCCGCAGGCGCCACAGTGGTCGGCGCCCCGCCCTTCAAGTCCCCCAGCCTGAGCGGCTACCCCAAATGTGACCAGCAGGTCAAGGCCCTGGCGGACGAACTCTGGGGCACCGGCGACTCCCCGGCAGAGGTCACCGAGCGTCCCTTCGGCAAGGGCCGGTTGCTCTGGGGCGGAGAGTTCCGGCGCCAATCCCCCGTCCCGGGGCCCGCCGAGCGGCCCCTGGGCGCCGCGCAATGGATCTGGTTCAAAGAGGGCAATCCCGCCGCCGCAGTCCCGCCCGGCAAACGCTACTTCCGCCGCGCCCTGGCCTTCGACGACGCCAGCCGCGTCGCCTCCGCCACCCTGGCCATGACCGCCGACAATTCCTTCGAGTGCTGGATCAACGGCCGGCCCGCGGGGGCCGGCGACAACTTCAGCCGTACGTATCGGATGAATGTCACTTCGCTCCTCAAGCCCGGGACAAACGTAATCTCCGTCGAGGCCGTCAACGGGGGCAGCGCTCCGAATCCGGCCGGCCTGATCGCGCTGCTGCGCATCGATTACGGCGCCGGCCATCTGGTCGAGGTGCCTACCGACGCCCACTGGGAAGCGGCGCAGACGGTGCCGGCCGATTGGCTGAGCCAAACGGCCGCGTCGGTGGCCGGCCCTTGGTCCGCGGCCATGGAACTGGGGCCGCTGGGCATGGCGCCCTGGGGCGATGTCACTGCAGCGGGCACCGGCCCGGACCCGATTCCCGATGCCGCTCTGCTCTGCCGGTTGCTCGAGCAACATGGCGTGCCGCCCGATTTCAGTTGCAGCACCCGCTACGCCCCCGACAGCCTGCGCTATATCCATCGCACCATCGAGGGCGAGGACGTCTATTTCGTGGCCAACAAGAATCTCCAGCCCGAAGAGGCCCTCTGCTCGTTCCGCGTGAGCGGCCGGCGCCCGGAATTCTGGTGGCCCGACACGGGCCGCATCGAGCGGGCGGCAGTCTATGACACAGCGGGAGGCGTCACCCGCGTTCCCCTTCGACTGGACCCTTACGGTTCGGTCTTTGTCATCTTCCGCAAAGGCAAGCCGGAGTCCGACCGCGTTGTCTCCGTGACGCGCGACGGCCAGGTCGTGCTCGACACCGCTGCTGGTCCGGGCCCCGGCGCTGCCAAGGGCGCGGCCGCGCAGCCCGCGCAAGCCATTTGCCTGGCGCGGAATCGGAGTGGGGCAATCGAAGCGGTGGTCTCGGCCCCAGGGGCCTATGCGCTCAAGAGCGCCGGCGGAAAGACGTGCAACCTCGACATCGCCGCTCTGCCCGCCCCAATCGAGATCCAGGGACCCTGGGATCTCCGTTTCCCCCCGAATTGGGGGGCTCCCGAGCGCGTGACGCTCGACCATTTGATCTCCTGGAGCGAACACAGCGAGCCGGGCGTGAAGTACTTTTCAGGCACCGCCGCCTACAGCAAGAAGTTCGAGGTTCCGGCGGGCCTGCTTGGCGCTCAACGCCGCCTCTGCCTGGACCTGGGCAAGGTCGCCGTCATGGCGGAAGTGACGTTGAACGGCCGCTCCCTTGGCATCCTGTGGAAACCCCCGTTCCGGGTGGACATCACCGACGCTGCCAGGCCCGGCGAAAACGCCCTCGAAATCAAGGTCGTCAATCTCTGGATCAACCGCCAGATCGGCGACGAACAACTCCCCGAGGACAGCGACCGCAACCCCGAGGGCACGCTCAAGTCGTGGCCGCAGTGGCTCGCCCAAGGCAAGCCCAGCCCCACCGGCCGCTTCACCTTCACCAGTTGGCGCCTGTGGAAAAAGAACGACCCCCTGGTCGAGTCCGGCCTCCTCGGACCCGTCACGATACAACCCGCCCAGACCGCCACGGTCAGGTTCTGACTTGCTTGATGAGCACGGTCCATCGAGGCTAGTGTGCCATGAAATGTTGCCTGGCGCGGCCAACGGCCGCGCCGGCGCCCGAAAAGCTCCCGAATATGCGGCTTAACCCCGCTATCGCATCAGAGTTCGAAGCAAAGCGCGAACAGATCGATTCGCTCTGCCGCCGCGCCAACGTGGTTACTCTCTATCTCTTCGGCTCCGCCGCCTCGGACAGATTTCGACCGGAAGTGAGCGACCTGGATTTCCTCGTCATTTTCGGTCAGTTTCCAGAAGGAGGCGTCTTTGATGCTTATATGGACCTGGCCGAGGGGTTGGAACGGGTCTTTGGCAGGCCAGTGGATCTGGTTACAGAACGGTCCATTCGCAATCCGTATTTCCGAAAGACGGTGGACGCAACGCGCGTACCAATTTATGACCGAAGCGACGCACAAGCTCCTGTTTGACATCCTGCAAGCGGGCCGGGCTATCCAGGGATTTGTCCACGGCATGAGCTTTGCCGAATATCTGGCAGACCTGCGGACCCGTTCCGCGGTCGAGCGGCAGTTTGAGGTCTTGGGCGAAGCGTTTGTGCGCTTGCGTGAGACGGACGCGGAGACGTTCGCGCAATTTCCCGAGGCGCCGCGCATTATCGGTTTCCGGAATCGTCTGATCCACGGCTATAACGCCATGGACCAGGAGACTGTCTGGGACGTGGCCCAACGCCATTTGCCCGCACTCGTTGTCGAAATTGAGAGAATTCTTCCCCCGCCATGATCAATATCTCGCCTCTCCTCTCGGAAAGGGGGCGAGTCAACGAGATTGATTCGGCTTGGTGTGGTTCCAGGACGGGGCGGACCATGCTATGGGTTGACCGTATTCCCGTGTCCAACGACCTGAAGGCGGACAGGCCATCAGGGGCGACTCCCAGGAGGTCACGGCGGCGTGTTTGCGGACGAGTTTGAGCCACCGCGTCCCCCTCCGCCACGCCGACCTCCATTCCGAACATGATCTCAGTTTGTAACCGAGGCGGGTTCCCCCGGTGATAAGGTGCCGAACATGAACGACATGACCAAAACCCTGATCGTTGCGTTGGTGATTGTTCCCGTTCTTCTCGGTATCTTCCGAGGGGCAAAAGAGATGGCAGTAGTCGCAAGCGCAATCGGCCTGGCACTCTGTTTTGCAAATATCGACAAGTTTTCACGCTTCAAGGGAGCCGGTATAGAGGCGGAGCTGAAGTCGGCAGTAAACGAGGCGTACGCTGCCATCGAGCAGCTCAAGGAATTGGGTCTGTCTCTGACCAGCCCAATTGTGGACGAATTGGCGGTTTCCGGTAGAATGACGCAGTATATCCCACTGAAGTACAAGTTGGAGCGAGTCGAAAAAATCGCGAACACGTTGAAAAAACTTGGTGCCTCCGACGAAGAAATAGCGGAGGCGTGTGCCACGATTTACCACCGTGTATCTTCTGACCACGCGCGAAGGGTACTTCACGGCCTGCTGGACGCAAACCCTGGAAAGGAGGCGCTGTTCCAAGGACTCGATGACGGAAAGATGGATGGCTGGGACAAGACGAAGCTGGAGAATTTCATCAAGAACAATGCCCTTAAGACGACAGCGAAGACTGAGCAGTGGCTTCAAGACCTGGACTACTTTCTCAAGAACAGGAAATTGAGGAGGGAAAAGCAATGGCAGAGTTAGGAGCAGCCTCCAAGGAACTTGTGGGTGACTGGAGGGGGAGGATCGACCGAAAGGGGTCATTGAGATCGTCATAAACGTAGCTCCGCCTACCCGGGTGGGCCGGTTGGCGCGCTGATTTAGGTCGGCCTGGTGGACGCCTCATGGTGCCCCCGCCTGCCCCCGGCGATGCGCGCCCGGCTTCAGAACATTCTGGACAACCCGGAAGGCTGAACTGTGTTGGCGACGATGGTTTTGACAGAGCCGAAGGCATCGTGGCATACTGGACGCATGAAAACAACGCGGCGGACCTTGGCCAATTTATCGTTGCTGACCCCAGGATCTGCCGAGGAAGACCGACCTTCAAGGGCACGCGAGTGACGGTTGCTGACGTATTGGCCGACGTGGAGCACGGGCTTGCGTGGGACTTCATCTGCTACCGCTGGGGAGACGGCAAGATAACCAAGGAGGCGGTCGCCGAGGCCGTGCGGCTTGCCCGCCGCGCGCTGTTGGATCGAGCCGGCCGTCTGGCGGAGGATGTTGAAGCAGCCGCGTGAACGTTTTGGCGTGATTTGTATCGCTCCCCGGGGCATTGAATATTGGGTGAAGAGCGCAAACCGACCGATCGTCATCCTCTGGCCCTGAATAAGTGCGTAATTCATTTCTGGCCGGTCGAGCTTCCCGGGCGGAGCATCTGGGGGCCGAGCTGGCGGAAGAGTTCGATCCAGGCGAGATAGGCGGCCTGGGCGGGGGTGATCTTGCCGGAGCGTTGCAGGGCGAGGAGTTGATCGGGGGTTTCGTCGGGGTATTGCCCAATCCAGCCGGCGGCGATGCCCCGGGATTGCAGGAGAAAATCGCGTTCGTCGCTCACCCCGCAGCTCAGGGGAAAGGTTTCCTCGACCACGATCGGTTTGCCGATGTCGAATTGCTTGAGATTGGTGAGGGCGTCGGCGACTTTCCCGCTGCTCGGATAGATGTGGACGGCGATGAAATCGAGTTCCGGCCCTACGACTTTGGGCGGAGGGCCCAGGCCGGAAGCATGCCGATGGTGATGGGGTGAACCTGGTCGTGTTTGTGGATGGCGCAGACCATGATGTGCGTCCATTCTTTGGCGATCTCAGGCTGGGGACGGTCGCCCTGATCGAGGCTCAGGCTCTGGACGAACTCGTAATCGCCCATCCGCCCGGCATACCAGCCGTCTTTGCGCTTGCCGCCGGCGACCGGTTTGTTGACCAGGTCATAGCAGAAAACGGCGGGGCTCTTGGCGCAGGTCTCGGACACGGCTTCCCAGAAGCACGCCTAGGCGGCCCAGCGGTCTTTATCGGCCAGCGCATCGTACCAGGGTGCCCGATGCTTGATATGGTAGGATGCCAGCCCTGTGATGTCGAGGTAAATGCCCTTCTCCTCGGCCAGCTTGAGCAGTTGGGAAAGTTCCGCCAAGGCCCCCGCGTTGGGTTTGTCGGGACCATCCATGTAGTGGGGAACCTGCAGGTGGACCCGGGCGACGTTGGCGCGCATTTTGTGGAAGTTGTCGAAGTCGCGGGAAATGCGGGGCCAGTCCATTTTGCCGCTCTGCCCCGGCTCGTTAACTCCATAATTATGGCCCCAGGGGATAAAGGGCTTGTTGGAATGGGCGAGGATGAAGCTCTTGTTGTCGGGGGCGACGCGGACGAATTCCATTCGCGGGGCAGCGCATCCCACCAGAAGCCAAACGAATGGCAGCCAAAGCCCGGCCAAGAACCCATGCCCACGTTCATGATTGGAGCTCATAGGAAACTGCTTTTGGGCGCCGCGCGGGTAAGGGAGAATTGGTCTTGGGTCCCGTTCATCGCGGCCCCATGCTGGCAGGCGGAAAGGGATCAGTAAATGAGATTGTCGTTGACCCCTTAGGGCCAGGGTGGACTTGGCAAGGCGGCTCTGTTAGCGTAGCGGGCATGTCGGCGAACCCAAAGGCAGCCGCGGCGCTTGCCTGCAAGCCGGGAACGGCGCCGCCCTATGGGCCGGTTTCCTGGGAGAGGATGATCCGAGCGGTGGAGAAGGTGCGTGAACGGTTGCGCAGAGCGGTCGCCGCTCTTGAGGCGGCGCGGGTGCCGTACGCCGTGGTTGGCGGCAATGCCGTGGCGGCGTGGGTCTCGCGCGTGGAAGAGGCCGCGGTGCGCAATACCCGGGACGTGGACCTCCTGTTGCGCCGAGCGGACCTGCCCGCGGCCAAGGAGGCGATGGCGCGCGCGGGCTTTGTGCACCGCCACGTGGCGGGCTTGGACATGTTCCTGGATGGGCCCCAGGCGCGCGCGCGTGACGCCGTCCACGTGGTCTTTGCCGGAGAGAAAGTCCAGCCGGACTCCATCGCGCCCTCGCCCGACGTGGATGAGTCCGAGGCCACCGAATCCTTCCGAATCGTGACGCTGGAAGCTCTGGTCCGAATGAAACTGACTTCGTTCCGGGACAAAGACCGCACCCACCTGCGCGATATGATTGATGTCGGCCTGGTGGACGCCTCATGGTGTCCCCGCCTGCCCCCGGCGATGCGCGCCCGGCTGCAGAACCTTCTGGACAACCCGGAAGGCTAAGCTAGAGCCTGCCCCAAGAACCCCGCGAGCGGGGGCCTTCGTCGCAGCCTTTGTCGAGACCTTTGTCGGATTGGCGATTTCTCGACAAAGGTGCCGACAAACGCTGCGACAAAGGTACGGAATCAGAGCTTTTTGGACAGGCTCTATCTGCTACCCCTGCAAATGCAACTGGGGCGGTTGGGTTGCGGCCAGCGGGTTGGTCGTGAATGCCCCGGCCTCCAGCTCGCGCAGCCATCGCGCAATCGCGCATTTCACCGCCTCGACATCCAACAGGTCCAGTGTGCGCGGACATTTCTGGAGATTGGCCCCGGCCAGCCGGAACAGGGCGGCTGCGGGCCGGAGCCGGTCTTTCTGGAGGTGGACGAAGGCGCCGGCCAGTTGGATGAGGCCCTTGTAGAAGGGTCCGGCCGGCCCGTGCCGGCGCTCCAGCCAGAGCGGTTCGAGCACCTCGTGGGCCTCGAAGAAGAGCTGCTGGTTAAAGCACTCGAAAAAGGCCAGGTAGTGCGCGTCCAGGTCGCGGCCCTGGAACCTGGCGATAGTCTCTGAAATCCTGAAAGTCTTCAGGGTCACGGGCGACTATACCGCTTCCGGGAGGCAAAGCAAAGGCAAGGGACTAAAGGGAGTCATACCTCAGTGGAGGCGGGGGCGTCACGGGGGCAGAGCCCCCACCCCGCCCCTTTCCCTTTCGGAAGAGGAGAGGCGGAATTCTCCGTAGCCCCGGCTCACCGCGTAGCGGTGCCCGATGGTAGCCGTGGACTTCCAGTCCACGGACCCATGGCCCCAGCTCGACCGCGTCGCGTAGCGACGCCTGAAAACCGCGAGGCTGTCAGGCGTCGCTACGCGACGCGTGACCATTCCGCCGCCCTGAACCGTGGACCGAGGTCCACGGCTACCTTCACTGCGTCGCTACGCGACGCGCGATGACTCCCACGCCCCGGACCGTGGACCGAGAGGGCCGGGGTGAGGGGTCTGGCCCGCAGTCTGTCTCCACCGTCACCGACCAGTTCCCCGCGCTCCCGCTCTAGCGGCAGCGCACCAGGACACGGAGGCGCTTGGCGGGATAGGTCTCGGCGTTGCGGGCAAAGGTCCAATCGGGGTTGCCGCCGGGCTGGTTGCCGATGCCCAGGTCGGCGCGGCGCCCCTCGCTCCAGTGATTCAAGGCGAAGAGCGTCTGGCGGGCATCGTGGTTGTGTACCTGCATCGAGCCGTAGCCGTCGGCAGGCTCGGCAATCTCGTCGCCGAAATCGAAGGCCTGGGAAGAGGCATTGGGGACATTGGCGGCGTTTTGGGGTCCGTAGTTGTTGGGCCAGAACTCGATGTTGCCTCCGGAGAGGTTGGTGCCGGAGACGATGCCCCGGACGTTGGAATAGACATCCATGGCGGCCACATTTTGCTGGAAGCGCGAGCCGCAGCGGAGGGTCGGCACGCCAATCTTGGCCAGGTCTTGGGTGAAGGCCTCCATCGAGACGTAGAGGTAGTGCGTGTTGCCGTCCTTGGCCTGCAGTTCCAGGAAATAGGCGATGCGGTCGAAGGGCTTGTCGAGCTTGGCGTGATTGTCCACCTCATAGGTGATGTCCCGGCCGAGCTTGGCCAGGTCGAGGTCGTACACCAACTGGTATTGTTTGGCCTCGGGGACCTTGAGGGCCAGGAGGTCGCGATGGGGCACGGTCCCGGCGCGGAAGGCGCCGGCGGGCAGGCCCTGGGCATTCATCAGGTTGGGCTCCGCGAGCATGCTCCAGGCAAACCGCATCGCCACCGGGCGCTTCACCTCGGCCGAGGAGAGGACCACGCTGGGGCCGTCAATGCGGGCGTCGGCCTGGACGAATCCGCCTTTGTCGGCATCGATGATCTCGAACCAGGTCAACGGCTTGCCATCGCGGCTGGCCAGGCCGCCGCCGGCATTATTGAAGCTGATGCGGATGTGGTCGTCCTCGACGGTCATGGACTTGAAGGTCGGGCCGGACCAATCGAGGTCGGGCTGGCCATAGGTGGTGGCGAGGGCCCACAGGGCGAGGCGGCGGCCGACCTCCTGTTTATTGGCGGGGTGGATGTCCTTGAGGTTGGCGATGTCGTTGATGACCGCCATGCCCGTCTTGGGGATGGCCTGGGCGGCGGCCTGGGCCTCCCAGAATTCGCCGATGACCTCCGGGTTGCCGCCGTAGTTGTACGGGGCGATCTGGACGAAGCCGAAGGGGAAATCGCCTTGGCCCCAGATGCGGCGCCAGCCGCCGACCAGGGCCTTCATGCGCTCGGTGTAGAGCTTGCCTTCGCCGCTGTTGGACTCGCCCTGGTACCAGATGGCGCCGCGCAGCGCAAAGGGGCAGAGGGGGGCGATCATCCCGTTGAACAGGGCGGTGGCGTTCTGCACGTCGGCCGGCGGGAGCAACTCGGCCGGGTAGGTTGGCATCGCCGGGACCAGCGCCCGCTGCGCCTGGGCCTTGCGCGCCGCCTCCAGCCAGCGTTGCGTCGCCTCCAGGACCTGCTCCAGGCGCCGCTGGTGCAGGACGGTGCGCGGGTCGCCCAGTTGGACCCGCTCGAACTCGCCTTTCAAGGCCGGACCTCGGCAAAGCCCTCCGGCGGGGTCCAGGTCTGGATGCAGGTGCCGCCCCAGGAAGCATTGATCGAGCCCGACCGCCACGCCCAGCTTGCGGTGCAGTTCCCGCCCAAAGTAATAGGCCGCCGCAGAAAAACCGTTCCAGCCGCCCTCGGACACCGTCTTGGGCGAGCAGACCTTCCAGGCGCCCTCGATGTCGGTTTGCGGCTCCTGCGTCCAGCGCTTGCCCACTTTCAACAGGCGGATGCCGGCGTAGTTGGCGGCGGCGATTTCCTCGCTGGCGTTGAGACACGCCCCAATGCCCATCTCCATGTTCGATTGCCCGGAGGCCAGCCACACCTCGCCCACCATCACGTCCTCCAATTCCACCGTGCTGGACCCGCGCACACTGAGCGTGAAGGGGCCGCCGGCCCTCCTCGAAGACAGGACCGCCCGCCACTCGCCGCGCGCGTTGGCCTGGGTCTGGCGGCTCTCCGGGCCAAACTGGATCGTGAGGGTCTCGCCGGGCTGGGCCCAGCCCCAGATCACGACCGGCTTTTCCTGCTGCACCACCATGTGGCTGCCGAAGACCTTCGGCAGCCGCACTTGCGCCCCCGCTGGCGCCGCCAACGCCCACGCCATCACCACGGCCAGCAGCAGACTGGATTGGGGCCGCTTCATTTTTCGTTCATCACGGGCGCGGGGCACCCGCGCAAGCTTCTCTGAGGTCTCGGCTGGTATTCGCATAATGCTGTTGTGCGCGCAAGATGCCAGGAGGGCGCGGCGCATGTTGACGCTTTTTGAGTCCGACCGGCCCGGGGCCTGCGTCGAATCCGAGTTGAACAGGAGGAAACGGAGGAAACAGAGAGAGAGGCTAATGACGAATGACGAATGACGAATGACGAATGGAAATTGGAGATTAGAGATTGGAGATTCGTCATTCGTCATTCGTCATTCGTCATTCGTCATTCGTCATTGCGGAAACCTCCTACTCGACATGGGGTGTGATAGGTGGCATTCTTTGGACGTGCTTGTGGAATCGGAGAAATTAGAGCGGTTGCGCGCGCTGTTGCGCGGCTACGGCTCCTGCCTGGTGGCCTACTCGGGCGGTGTGGATTCGGCGTTCCTGGCCATGGTGGCGCACC
Source organism: uncultured bacterium (assembly GCA_963749495.1). Taxonomy (GTDB): domain Bacteria; phylum Verrucomicrobiota; class Verrucomicrobiia; order Limisphaerales; family UBA8199; genus CAVQND01. Next base: position 348,723 of record CAVVMW010000023.1, on the reverse strand, counting down.
AGGTGCTTGGGGACAAATCCGTGGCGGCCATTGCCGATAGCCCCAGCCTGCCCCGGCGCGAGTTGGCCGCGGCGCTGGCCCTGGCCGGGCAGTTTCATTTCCCGGTGCGCGTCCTGCGCACCCGCGAGTTCGACGACCCCAACTACGTGGCCAACCCGAACAACCGCTGCTACTTCTGCAAACACGAACTCTTCACCCAATTGGCGCCCCTGGCCAGGGCGGAAGGCCTGGCCGTGATCGCCTACGGCGAAAATGCCAGCGACCTGGGCGATTATCGCCCGGGCGCCCAGGCGGCCGCGGAATTCCAGGTCCGCGCCCCTCTCAAAGAGGCGGGCCTCACCAAGCCGGAAATCCGCCGCCTCTCGGCCCAACTCGGCCTGCCCACCGGCGACAAACCGCAGATGGCTTGCCTGAGTTCGCGCGTCCCCTACGGCGAGGCCGTGACGCCTGCAAAGCTCCGGATGATTGAGCTGGCGGAGGACGTCCTGCGCGACCTCGGGTTCTTCGACGTGCGCGTCCGGCACCACGAATTGCCCGCGCCCAATTTCCAGTTTCCGGCCGCAACGGCCGGGCTGCCGCCTGCCCCCGCCCCTGCGGGTGCCCGCCCGCCTGCGCCCCTCATCCGTCACCTGGCCCGCATCGAGGTGGGACCGGCCGAGATGCGGAGGTTCCTCGAGGACGGCATTTCAGCGCGGGTGACGGAGTCCTTGAGGCAGCTCGGCTACGCGCACGTCACGCTGGACCTGCAGGGCTACCGCCGCGGCAGCGCCAACGAAACGAAGGTTTAGAGGAGGGTTGAGGGTCGAGGGTCGAGGGTCGAGGGAACTCAGACCACTGCCCCTCGCCCCTCGACACAGGTGCGATTGAAAGCGTCGGGCATGCCCCTTGGGGGTTTTGTCCCGGAGGGACATCTGACAATAGCCCGGCGTTTCAACGCCGGGGAGGCCGCAAAAGGGGCCCTCGTCCCGAAGGGACGATTGAGGGCACTCCTTGCGTTCAGCCGTCCCTTCGGGACGGACCTGCTCCTTGGGTCCGCTCACCCGGCGTTGAAACGCCGGGCTATTCTCGGAAGCCCCTCCGGGGCAAAAAGGCGCCCTGGGCTGACCGACGGTTTTGATCGCACACCCTCGCCCCTCGACGCTCGACACTCAGGTCTTCCGGTCTCTCAAGGTTGCCAGGAATTCCTTCATGGCCGGGGAGAGGACTTTGCTCTTCTTATAGATGGCGGCCAGGGGCCGGTGGAAGGCGCCATCTTCCAGGGTGACCTGGGCCAGGGTCTGTTTGGCGACTTCCTGCAGGACGGTGCCCTGAGGAACAATGGCCACGCCGGCCTCGATCTCGACGGCGCGTTTGACCGTTTCGATGTTGTCGAACTCCATCACGTGGCGGACCGTGACGGAATGCTCCTTGAGGATTTTGTCCAGGGCCTTGCGGGTGGGGATGTCCGGCTCGAACCCGATGAATTTCTCGCCGGAGAGCGCCTTGAGGCGGAGGTTCTTGTGCCGGGCCAGGGGATGCTGGGGGTGGCAGATAAGGACCAGCGGGTCTTCGCGCAGGGGGCAGGTCTCCAGCTTGGCGTCCCGCACCGGATAGGCGACCAGGCCCAGGTCCACCCCGTTGCCGATGACGTCCGCATACACCTGGTTGGCGCGGCGATATTCGACGTGGACGTTGACGGTGGGGTAGGCCTTGAGGAACTTCTTGAGGTAGGGCGGCAGGTCGTGCAGGCCGATGCTGTAGATGGTCGCCAGGCGGATGGTGCCCGAGATGGCCTCCTTGACCTCCTGGAGCTTGCCCCGGAGGCTCTCGAAGGCCTGGGTAATCTGCTTGCTGTAATCGTAGAGCACCTGGCCCTCGCGCGTCAGGCGAAACCGCTTCTTGCTCCGCTCGATCAGCAGCGCCTTGAACAGCCGTTCCAGCGAGCTGATCTGCTGGCTCACCGCAGACTGAGTCACCTCGTTGATTTGGGCGGCCCTGGTGAAACTCTCCGTCTCGGCCAGATCGCAAAAGACCTTCAAGCTTTCGATTTGCATAAGCAAAACAACTACAGGATTTTAACCAGTGAGTCAACTAATGTTTTGAAAAATGAACCCTTCAGGCCCGGTCCGGGTCAGATAGAGGACGATTGCGTGAAGCAGTTCGATTACTTTTTCGAAATGGCCCTTGAGAAGAAGCCTGAGATTCAGGCTCCAGGATGAACGCAGCCCCGGGCCAATCGGAGCGCGTCGCCCTGGTCACGGGAGTGCTCGACCTGGGCGGCGCGACGACGTTCCTTTGCAACTTAGCCGGGGAATTGATCCGGCGCGGTGCCGGCGCGGCGGTATTCAGCTTCCAACAGCAGAGCCCGCTGGCCGACGACTTCGCCCGGCTGGGGATCCCGGTCTTTACTACCGATGAACGGCGGTCGATCTTCGAGGACCGGCTGGAACGCATCCTGCAGGAGGTGGCGCGGTTCGGGCCACGGCCGTGGTTGCCAGCCTGGACGCCATGTCCTTCGAGGCGCTGCGATACATCCCCCCAGGTGTGTTCCGCATCGGCATGGCCCAGTCCCACGACCCGGGCGTCTATCGGACGGTCCGGCCCTACGCGCCGCACGTTCACGCGATGGGAGCCGTTTCCAGGGCCATCCAGCAGGGCCTTGCCGCGCTGCCCGGCTTCGCGCGCGTGCCCATCCATTACCTGCCTTACGGCGTGCCCATGCCCGCGCCCGAGACCCTCGCTCCCCGCCGGCCCGGCGGCGCCCTGCGCATTCTCTACCTGGGCAGGCTCCAACAGGAACAAAAACGGGTGCGCCTCTTTCCCCAAATCCTCGACGCCCTCGTTGCCTCCGGCATCCCCTTCCACTGGACCGTCGCCGGCGAAGGCCCCGATCGCGCCTTCCTGCAGTCGGCCATGAACAGCGCCGCGCCGAACCAAACGGTATCCTTGCCGGGAAAGATCTCTTATGCCGACGTGCCCCGGGTGCTTGCCGAGCACGACATCTTCCTGCTGGCCTCGGATTACGAGGGCCTGCCGCTGAGCCTGTTGGAGGCCATGGCCCGGGGACTCGTTCCGGTGGTCAGCGACCTGCCCAGCGGCGTGTGCGAGGTCGTCCACCCGGACACCGGCAAGCTCGTGGCGCCCGATAACATTGCCGGTTATGCCCAGGCCATTGTCTGGCTGCACTCGCACCGCCAGGACCTGGACCGGCTCTCCCGGAACGCGCGCGAGGCCGTGCGCCTCGAATTCTCCGTCCAGGCCATGACGGATCGCTGGCTGCGCGTTCTGCCGCCCCCCTCAGCGCAGCCCGTCTCCTGGCCCCGGCGCTGGACTATCAAACCAATCCTCCGGGGAGGCCGCCCATGGCGCTTCTCTCCCCCGGCGCGCCTGGTGCGCCGCTGGCTCTTGCGCGTGCGGCCCCGCCGGTGGGGAACGTGAAACGTGAAACGTGAAACGTGAAACGTGAAACGTGAACCCTGAACCCTGAACCGTGCACGTGCGGCCCCACAAGCGGGGACGGTGCAAGGGACAAAAGGGACACAAGCGACAAAAGGGACGCGACGGCGCCGAGCCGCCATTTCACGTTTCACCTTTCACGTTTCACGTTTCACCTTTCACGTTTCACGTTTCACGTTTCACGTTTCCTCTGTTATGCTCTCGGGCGCATTGAAGACGATATTGCCAAAGAGCCTGTGGCTGCTGCTCGCGCTCAGCGCAGCCTCCGCCCGGGGCGAGGCCCGGTGGCTGACCAACTTGTGGACAATCAACGTTTCCCAACACAGCGATTCTTCTCCCGCCCTGGGCAGGGACGGCACGCTTTATTTCGGTGTCCGCGATGGCAAGCTCTGGGCTGTGGAGACCAACGGCACGGTCCGCTGGACGTTTCGCACGGAACGGGAGATCAAGTCCTCGCCGGCCGTGGGCGCCGACGGCACGGTTTATGTCGGCTCACGCGACCGGCACTTCTATGCCGTGCGGCCCAATGGCAGGCTCAGGTGGAAGTTCCGCACCGGCCGATGGGTTCAATTCCTCGCCCGCCCTGGCCCGCGATGGGACCGTCTATTTTGGCGGGTGGGACGGGAATTTCTATGCCCTGCGGCCCGATGGCTCGAAGCGGTGGCAATTCCCCGCCGCCGGCGCGGTCACCTCTTCGCCAGCCATCGGCCTGGACGGCACGATCTATTTCGGGTCTCACGACCGGAAGTTATATGCCCTTGGCCCGGAGGGAACCAAGAAATGGGAATTCGCCACGGGCGGCCCAATCCTCTCATCCCCGGCGCTGAACCTGGATCGAGGGCTCTATTTCACGTCGGTGGATGGCTATCTCTACGCCCTGAACCTGGACGGCTCGCTGCGCTGGCGCCTGCTCACCGGGGGCATTACCGAGTCCTCGCCTGTCATAGCCGAGGACGGGACCCTTTACGTGGGGGTCAACCAGGAGCTCTGGGCCGTGAACCCGGACGGCACGCAGAAATGGCCGCGCTGGATTGAAGAGCCCATCGATGCGGCGCCCGTGGCCCTGGCGGATGGCACCGCCAGTTTCATCTCCCGCCGCGGGTTGCTGCTCACCCTGGATGAGAAACGAGAGCCGGTGTGCCAGTATTATTGCTACGGCGGCGGCTATGCCTGCCAGGCCGTCGGGCCAAGCGGCGTCTCCTACATCTGCGAACGCGGAGGTTACTTCTGTGCCCTGGACTCGACCCTGCCCCTGGCCCGCAGCCCTTGGCCAAAGTTCCGTGGCAATCCCCGCAACACGGGCAACATGGCGGACAGTGAAAGGGCAAGCTGGGAACTAATCCCCAGTCCTCTGGGGAAATCTCCCCAAGCTCCGGTGGCGCAGCCACAATAAGGATCTTGATGGAATCCTGATGGAAGTATGAGGAACTGCCCGGCAGAGCCCGCTGGGGTGGCGGGCATTGCGGGGGCAAGCGGGGTCCCCCCAGGGAGGCCCGCAGAGCCGGGACCATGAGCCGGACACCCGGATATGGCCCTTGGCACATTTCCTGCCTACGTCACATCGAGCACCGAGTTGTGCCTGAGACTCTGGATGCTCATGAATTAACTAAACCAAGTAAGTGATAATGCTATGAAAAGGAAAGAATGCTGGAGGATAGAATGCTGGAATTGGAGACAGATCGGCTTGATCTTGTGCTTTGCGGGGTGGAACACCTGGATGTGCGCGCAGACCCCGCCCGTCCCCCCGCCTGTCGCGGTGCCTTCGGTGATGGTGCTGGCCACAGACCCGACTGCCTTACTCGGGACAAGTTCGGGCGCGTTCACCCTGCTGCGCTCCGGACCGACCAACGCCGACCTGGCAGTGAACCTGACGATTTCCGGCACTGCCTCCAACGGGGTTAATTACCAGAAGATTGCCGATGTGGTGACCATCCCGGCCGGCTTCCTGGCAGTTGATGTCCCGATCGTTCCCATCATGAATGGAGATCGCGGGAACAAGACCGTCATCGTGACGGCCCAGACCAACGCCTCCTATTCGATTGGCCCGAATCGGCGCGCCACGATCACGATCGTGGACGATATTTTCAATCTCGCGCCGCCCACCATTACCCTGACCAGCCCGACCAACGGCAGCATCTTCGCCTTCCCCGCCTCCATCACGCTGGAGGCCGATGCCAGCGACCTGGGGGTGCGGATCCTGAGCGTGAGCTTCTATGCGAACGACGACCTCCTCGGTCGCGTCACCAGCAGCCCTTACTCGATGGTGTGGACCAACGGGCGTCCGGGCCAGTACCTCGCTCTTTGCCCGCGCGGTTGACGAGGTCAACCACTCGACTCTCTCAGCCCCGGTTTCCATGACCATCACCAGTGACGTGCCGGCGGTGAGCATCACCAACCCGACCAACGGGCAAAATTTCGCCCGCGGCGCAAACATCGAAATTGATGCCAATGCCACCGACCCGGGCGGCTCGATAGCCAGCGTTAGCTTTTATGCGAACAGCCACATGTTGGGCACGGCTACCAATGCGCCCTATTCCATGGTCTGGTCCAATGCCCCCAGCGGCCTCTACTTCCTTCAGGCCAAGGCCCTGAGCCAGTCGGGTATCCGGGCCTCTTCCAAGCAGGTCTTTATCAACGTCAATTTCGGTTGGCGGAGGTGACCGGCCCAGGCCCGAGCTTTCGAGCGTTGGAGCGTGGCGGGCCTGGTGTGCAGTGCAGTATCGTCCCCCGATGACCCCACGCTCCACGCTCGACACATTGCCCTCTTGATGCTGCAGCCCCACACAGGGCGCCGGCGCACCGCGCCGGCGCCCTTCTGTTATTAAAAGAGGCGGCGCAGAACGGGGCGGATGCGGCCGGGCGAGCGTTGGAGCAGTTCCTGCTGAATGGCCTCGGGCAGGCCGTAGCGCAGAAACAAGCACAAGCCGAGCGTTCCCCCGAGCACCGCATTGAAGGCCAGGTTGAACAGGGCGTGATAGGCCGCCTCGTTCCCCCGAACGCCCTGCGCCGGCAGCCAATTCAGCCGCCCGCCCACCCACCAGATGAGCAGCGCCGCCGGGATGAACCGGATCAGGACCTCCGCCATCGGCCGCAGCCAGCGCAAGGCCACCTCCCGAACCGAAAGCCCAAAAGAATGGCTCACCCGCCAAACCCCATAAGCCCCGCTGAAACAAGTCGTACACACGATGGAACACCCAATCACTGCCGGCAGCCCGCCCCAGCCGGCGCTCAGCAGGGCTGCCGCCGCGAAGACCAGCCCTTCGACAAACATCATATACCGCAGGGCGCCGACCTTCTTGGTGAGCAACACCAAAGTATCATGGCAGTGCTGGACGGCCAGGACTACCATCCAGACGCCGAGGAACAGGTCATAGACCGGAAACCAGGCCAGGCCGGCGCCGGGCTCCGTGTGCTGCTTGAAGTAGGTCCAGACCGTGAAGAAGGCGCTGTTGCAAAGCACGAAGCAAACCGCCGCGACACCTGCGAGCGAAGCGCTCAGGACCAGGACGCTCTTGTAGCGCTCCCGCAAGAGCGGCTGTTCGCCCCGCACCATCATCTCGGAGAAGGCCGGCCCGGAGAAGTCAAAGACACGCCAGACCGCCTGGATGATCATGGCGAAGGGGCGCGTGCCGATCGTCCAGGCCGTGGTAGCCTTGAGCCCCAGGCAGGCCGTGATGATCAACGGTTGGCTGTAAAGGATAAGCTGCGAGCCGACCCCAACCAGGAAGACGTCCTTGCCGTAGCCAAACAACTCCTTGAACTGGCGCCAGGAGGCGCGCCCCCACGCCCCGGCCGGAGGAAACAAGCCCAGCCTCCAGCACGCCGCCCCGCAGAGCAGGTTTGAGACCGCCAGGCTCAGCAGGCCCGCCCAGATCAGGCTGAACACCCCGCTCCCCGTGGCCAGGAACCACCAAAGCAGCCCAAGGTTCAAGAGCCCGGCCACGACCGAGCTGTAATTGACGATATCGTACCTCTGAAAGGCGGCCAGGATGTGGCCGAAGATGCGCGTGGCAAAACCCAGCGCCAGGATGGCGCACTGCCATCTGACCAGCGCGACAAATGTCGGCTGCAACTCCGGCGGGATCCCCTTGTCCTCACTCCCATGGAGCACAGCGCCCAGCACCGGCGCCAAGAGGTAACCGGCCACAAAAGCGATGACCCCCTGCGCCAACAGCACCAGCCAGCCTGTCTTGACCAGGCCCCCATAGACACCCCCGGCCCGGTCATCCTTGTGGTCGATGAGCAGACGCGCTACCGACCCCGACATGCCAAAATCCACCAGGCTAAAGAAGAGCTGGATGCTCGACATCAAGCCCCACAGCCCGAATAATCGCATTTCCGGCAGGTAGTGCAGCGCCACCGGCACCGACACCAGTGCGAACACCGAGGAGGTTGCCAGCACCACGTACCCGGAGGCCAAGGCGTGGGCAGCGCGTCGAAATCGAGACACGGCCTAGCTCCTCCCTGGCTTGACGCGCGCGCCCCCGCCCCGGCCCTCCTCCGGGAGGCGGCGGCCGGGCGCGCTCCACTGGCCGGCAGCCCGCGCGCGGGCCAATTCATCCGCAGCTCGCGACCCCCTCCGTGTCCGGAGCAGGCATGGGAAGGACCGGCCGAGCGCGAGGGAATCTATGATTTGCTCTAATTCCATTCGCGGCCCGCCAGCCTACTGCACGCAGCCCGGCCGGCGCAACCGTTTTCAGGGCCGGCGCTGCGGTGTTGCGGTGTGGGCGCATTTGATCAGATCTGCGTAACGCCCTTAGGAGCTTGCCGCGCCTTGGGCCCTCAGCGGGCGCGGCTTCGGCGCTGCAGTCGAGACATCATAATGCTCCGGACCGTACACTTGAGCAGTCGCTGGGCCTTGGCCAGCGCGTCGTCCAAACGGGCGCATTCTTCCAGCTCCGCCTCGCTGAGGGGTTGCTCGTTCATCAGGCCCCCGGCCGCAACGCAGCAACCGGCCCGGATGGCGTCCATTTCAAAGGCGAGCCTGGCCGTCCGGCCGATCGGGGGTCTCGCTTTACGCTTGGTCGTTCTCACCCTGCCAGCATGAGGCTTGCCGCATCTGCCGGCCATTCGGTGCGGTCCGATTCTGGCATCGGTGTTTGTCCGACACTCACCCCATATCACCACCAAAACACCGGGCTGCCGGAACTGGAGTCTGTCCGCTCGTGCATTTTGGGGAACTTGCGCCACTCGACGTGACCGTCGAGCATTCCCACATTGCCCCCTGCGGGCATTTTCCCTCTCATGTGCGCGGTGAGGTGCTGCTTTGGATAGCCGCCCTGGATCTGGGTGTAGTTATAGGTCGCCCGGACCGCCATGTTGTCGCTGTTTTCGTAGGGCTGAGAGATCGTGGCGTCCGCCGCCAACACGCGCTCGCTGGACGAAGGCACGGGGAAGGAGGGATGCCCTGCCCAAGGGATGGTCGAGGGGATGATGGTGGGGTTCCGGTTGGTTTGTGCCAGGGATGGCGTGCCGTCCAGCGTCATCGCGTAGCCCAGGACATGAAAGAGGTTCGTCGCGAATACGTAATAAAGATTGTAGTTGTCCTGGTCGGTGAATCTGGGAGCGGTTCCCGGACAGTACATGATCCTGTACTTGGCCCCACTGGCCTCCATCGTGGTGCCCACGTCCCATTGCAAGTCCCAAATCCAATTGCCGACATCGGCCATGGGCAGCTTGTCTTTGCTATCGGTCGCGTAGATGTGCAGCGCCATGCAGAATTGCTTGAGGTTGTTCAGGCATTGAGTGCGCCTGGCATTTTCTTTTGCCCGCGCCAACGCCGGCAGGAGCATCGCCGCCAGGATGGCGATGATGGCAATCACCACCAGCAACTCGATGAGCGTGAAAGCGCCCCGCCCGGCACAGCGGGAGCCGGGCTTGGAGTTCAGAGTGTTCATTTGGTCCATGACTCCCAACGTTAATGAGTTAGCTCACGCGTAACTGTTCAGGTCGCAGGGGAAAGTGCCGTTCCATAGGAGCGCGGACGCCTCGTCCGCGCGGCTCTGGCGGCAAGAAACGCGCGGACGGGGCGTCCGCGCTCCCATGCGCGACCTGAACAGTTACGCTCACGCAATCAGACCTTGGTTCAAAAGTGTCCAGACAGGGGTGTCTTGAGTGCCAGGTGTCGAGCGGACCCGGTGGGCTTGCCACTCGACATGCGCGCCTCGGATGCCCCATTACTCACGAACCAAGATCTAAATACCCCCCGCCGCCCGCCAGTCAAGGGAAATGTCGGTCATTGGTCATTGGGGGGAGCCGGACAAAATAGTAACAATTAGGTGCCATTACGCAGCTTCCTCGGCTTGAGCCGGGGGGTTGGCAACGCGAATTCGCAGGTAATCGCTTTGGTTTAAGCGATCCCAGAACTTGGTCGAATTGGTTGCCATACAGAGCGCAGCGCAAATCCAGGACGTGGGTAGCTCCCTCTTCTGACCAAAGCATGCCGGAGCACTTGCAGCGTCCGCCGATAACCGTTTTGCAGCCGGCTTCGACCACCCCCGAGCCGTAGAAAAATCCCAAAGCGCGGTAGGTGGCGTAGAGCATACGGCTCTGGTTGTGCTCGAAGTATGCGATCTGCTTGCCTGCTGATTCAGCAGTCTGAGCGGCCAGTTTGCCCGTCCTTTCCCGGGCTTGACGCAGGACTTCCTCCACGTCGTCGGCCAAGAACTGCTCGCGCCAAGTTCGCCACAGGGCCTGGGCGGCGGCAGGGTCCGGTTCGAGCAATTTCGTCAGGTCGGAGAGATGTTCCAGGGCGTGATACAAGTCCAGAATTTGGAAGGCCATCGGGAAGCACTTCGCCCCGTGGTCCCAAATCCAGGCAGCCCCGTCGCCCAGCAGCACCGACACCTGCGCTGCCGGCAGACGGCGGCGGAGGGCCTCCTGGCGTGCCCGCACCATGAAATCGGGTGCCTCTTCAAAGCCTGCCACGTAGCTGGAGGACTCAAAGTCCCGCAACGGCAATCCCTCCTCATCAAGGGTGGTTTGGGTAAACACACAAGCCAACTTGACCTCTCGGGTCTTGGCTGAGCCATCGGGTTGCTTGCCGGCACGGCCTTCCAATTCCTCGGGCCGCATGGGAACCCCGGTGCCATCAACGGCGATATACATGACGGGAATCAGGCCCGAGTCATGCTTGAAGGGAGGCAATTGTTCTTGGACCGCCCGCACCCGCGGTCCCATTTCCTGAGCGATGCGCTGAATCTGGCGGCCTTCGACCTGCAGCCCGCAATAGGCTTTGAGCTCGGCCGCCGCCACGTCGAAGGGATGGCGCGCGGCCGCGCGGCAAATGATCCGCAGCACCCCGGGCGAATAGCCTGCCCACAGACCCAGCGCCTGGTCCAGCGGGGCACGGCCTTGCTCCCGGCTCGCCCAATAGTAATAGTTGCGCCGTAGGGCCACTAGCCCGAAGAGGGTCAGCGGCTCCTTGGGCCGGCCGGCGTGGCACCTTTCGCCTGGGCGGCCCTGATCCTCGGGCACCGGCAGCGCCGGGTCGTTGAGCAAATCCCCCAGAATCCCACAGGCATCGCGGAAGAGCGCCTCGCGCAGGCCAATTTCCACCGCCTCGAGATTGCGCACTCCCTGCTGTTGCCACTGCCCTTGGACTAACCGGATGAAGGCGTTGGCTTCCCGGAATCGCTCCTGCCCGACTTCGGTCTGGAGTTTTTTTTTGCGTCGGGGGCGGCTTGACTCAGGCGGGTGATTTGGTCGGTGACGGTGACAAACTCCTCGGCCAGTTCGCTAAAGCGTCTGTAATTGGCAACAAGGGGTTCGATTTGGGGGGCCTGATCGGCCGGGATGCGCTCGGCGAACTTCTGCCCATGGAAGTAGGCTTGGAGCACGTAGTAAGGGCCCTGGGGGGCTTTGGAGCCAGCGCGGGGTTTCTTGAAGAATTGGCGGCTTAAGGAGCCGCGGCGCAACCGGTTGATAGCCTTGATCTGTTCAAGGATCTGCTCGCGCCGGTCTTCGAGCTGAGAAAGCGAAGCGGTCATGGTGCGTATTGTATCTAACTAGATACAATATAGCAACAAAAATCAATCAGCAGGCGGGCCTGCTCAAATTTTGGTTACTTTTTTGTCGCGCACCCGTCATTGGGGCGTAACCCGACACCGCCCCCAAAGCAGGGGACCGGACCGGAGTGCGCCCGTCCTCGGGCGCAGCAACGTCCCCAGCCAGGGCAGCGGTCAAGTACTCCGTCGTGCCTGCCCGCTCCGTCGCTGCTGCGCCCGAGGACGGGCGCACTCCGATCCGTCCTTCTAAAACTGCGCCGAGAGACTAAACTCGGCCCGCAGGCGCCCGCTGGCCCGATCCGGCGTGCTGAGCAACGGCACCCCAAGGACCAGGTGGATGTCGGCGTGCTCACCCAGGCTCAGGTCCAGGCCGCCGCCGGCGCCAAGCATGGGGACCGACCCTTTGCGTGCGCCGGGGTCGATCAAGTAGCGCTCGCCGTAATCCACGAAGGTGTAGAGACGGCCCACCGCTGGGACCTTGTCGAAGAGCAAGGCCAGGTTGCGGTACGGGGTGTGCGGCTCGAATTGGATTCGCCAGCCGGTGTCGCCGTATTCAGCGCCGTCCCGGTAGCCGCGCACGCCCGCCAGCCCGCCCAGGCTGAACTGCTCGTTGCTGATCAACGGTTCATTGGCCCACTGGCCATCGGCGTGCAGGCGCACACCCCATTCTCCATAGACCTTCTGTTCGCGCGTCAGGCCGGCGGTCACCACGTAGTAGGTGCCATCGGTGTTGGTCGAGCCGGTGGCGGCCTGGAAGTCTTTTTTGCCGCTGAGCAGTCCGCCCCAATTGAAGCTCTGGCCGAGCGTGAAACTGGTCAGCCCGCTCCGGTCCGGTCGAGAAGCCTCCCAACTAAGCGAGAGCGGCAGGTAATGCACCGAGGCAAACGTCTCCTGCGAGGTCGAGGTCGGCGGCGAGGGGAACTCGACAAAGGGCGGACCCGTCGAGCCGAATTCCGGGACGAAGAGGGTCGCCCCGAACGTCCGGGTCAGGAGCGAGCGGGAACGGTAGTTCTTGAAGTCCAGGCCGGCCGAGACGCTCGACCCGATGCCCCAGGCCGGCGGCAGCGGTTTGGAGAAGCGCCCGCCCAGGTCTTCGTTCGGATTGAGCGTCCGGTTGAGCAGTTGGTCGCGGACCTGCAGCCCGCCTGCCGGCGGCACGACTGCCGGGCTGAGCGTCGAGCTTTGCAACAACTGGCCCGTGTCCGAAGAGGAGCGCGAGGCGAAGAAGAGCAGTTCACTGGTCCCGCTGGGCGGCGGGGGGCGGAACCGGCGTGTGGCCTCGTCGTAGCCGAAGTCGGTCAAGGCATACTCGCGTGCCCGCGCGGGGCCATTGACACCGGCCAGCGGGAGCCGGTAGTAGGCGCTGTAGCTGGCGATGAGCGGGGAGTCGTAGAACGGGTAGCTCCCCTGCTTGTGTGCCTCCGGGGAGAAGGAGTATTGGGCGCCGGCCTGATGGTTGAGCTGCCAGAGGTTGTCATAGACCAGGGCATGGTTGGCCCGCAACTCGGGCGTGTTGGGGGTCGAATAATTGTTCAGCTCGATGTGGGCGTGAAGCGGGAGGCGGTCCTTGATCTTGAGGTCCAGGCGCGTGGTGCCCGGCTCGGGCCCGGCGAGAGGACCGGGTAGATTTGGCGGTCGCGATTGGCGTTGGCGCGGTCCAGTTCCTGCTGAAAGATCAGGGCGTTGAGGATGAGGTTGGTGTGGAGGCAGGGCAGTTCCCGCATCACGTTGTTCGAGGTGAAATAATGGTTGTTGAGGACATTGATCTCGGCCAGGCGCCCCTCGGTGACCTGGACCGTGACGATGCCATTGGTAAGCCGCTGAGGGGGCAGGGTCACGGCCACGGTCACATAACCGCGGTTGTGGTAGGCCATCTTCAGGTCGGCCAGGGCCTGGCGGATCGAGTCCAGGCTGACCGCCGGGCCGGTGTGCGGTTGGAACAGCGGCCCGGTGATGGACGGCGCGAGCAGCGTGTTGCCCTGCAATTCGTAGCCCCTGACGGCGAAGACCGGGGCGTTGGTGGAAGGCGCCGCTGGGGGCGCGGCGTCCGGTTTCCCGGCGCCCAGGCCGGCGGCGCTGCCCAGGAGCAACAGGGCCAGCCCGGCGATGAGACTGCGCGCCTTGCCGGTCTCTTTGGCGGCCTTTTGGCGGCATTCGGAGGGGGTCAAGCCGAACCGCCGCTTGAACAGCGAATTGAACAGGCCGAGGTTGCGGTAGCCGCAGTCCAGGGCCACCTGGATGATCTTTGCATCGCTGCCGCAGAGCAACTGGCGCGCCTTGAGCAGGCGCAACTCGGTTTGGCGTGCCCTGGCGGAGGTGCCGAACTGCTTGTGGAACAGGCGATTGAAGTGGCGCGGGCTGCACCCGCAAAGCTGGGCCAGTTCGTCGGGGGCGTGGTTGATCAGTTCCAGGTCGGGCATGCGGGTAATGAGTTGGACAAAGCGATGGCCCGCTGAGGTGCTGCGCGAGGCGGGCATCCGGTGGCGCGCGATTTCCTCGTCAAACACCGCGGCCAGGATGTTCAACGTCTCGACCCGCCGGGCCAGGCCCCGCGCAGCGGGGGCGGCTGCCGCCAGGGCCGCGAACCGTTCCGCCGCCGCGTGGGTCGTGGGCAGGAACCTGACCTCGCCGGGCGGCTGCCCGCTGACCTGCTCGAAGTAGTGGCGCTCCGTCAGCGTGAGGAAACCGCAGAGCAGATCCGGGGCGAAATTGAAGCCGTGCAACAGGACCTCGTTGATCTGGCTGGCGCGCACCAGGCCCTCCGCTGCCGGCGGAATGACCAGCACCTCCCCCTCAACCAGAGAACGGCTCCGGCCCGGTCCCAGCCAGTAAGCCGCCCCGCGCGTGACCCGCACCAAATGCCACGCCGCGGCCGCGTCCATCCACTCCTGGCCCGGCAGCAACAGGATCTCTTCGACGTGCAGGTGCACCAGGGTCTTCATCGACTACTAAGGCCATGACAGACCTTTGTTACAGGAACATGTCGTCCAGGTGACGTTCCCGTGAAAGGGACCCGTCGGACAGGTCAGACCGGTCCGACCAGACCGACTCATCTGACAAAAAAAATGCCGGCGCCGCCTCTCGGCGCCGGCTTGCGGACCGACATCACCTTAGAAGTCGAGTGAGGTGATCGTGCCGCCGTCAGTACCCCGGCGCACGTGCATATTTGCCTGGTCCACAAAACTGACGGTGTAGAGAGTGTTGGTGGTTTGGTAGCCCTGGTTGGAGATGGCCGCCACGAGGGCGTTGCGAATGGCCGCCTGGTTGGCGCTCAGCCCTTTGCGGCTCACCAAATGCTCGTAACCCCACATCGGGTAACTGCCGCTCTGAACGGCGTGGACCGAGAAGGCAACCCCCTCGTAAGAGATGATCGAGGCCGAGCTGGCGATGGCTGCGGCGTCCGCCACGCCAAGGTAGGCGATGACGTTCGGGTTATTGGCGACGACATTCCGTTCCGTGCCGCCCGAGGAATAACCGTTGGTCAGGACCAAATTGCCGGCGGTGTCCAGGCCCCAGAGCCTGGGTGAGGCGCCCGTGTAACCAATGTCCTTCTGGGTCGTGATGCGCGTGCCCGAGCCGGAGTCGCGCCCCGTGAGATAGACCGGGTTGGTGCTGCTGCCGCCCAGGAAACTGGCCGGCATGCCGGGGATGACCTGGGTGCCGTTGGTGACCACGCCCGAGGAGGACATCAGCAAAACCGCCTGCTCGCGAGTGATGTTGGTGATGCCGGCCAACGCGTTGTTGCGCACCCAGACGAACGGGATGACGCCAACAATGGCCTGGTCGAAATCGGCGCTGTTCAGCGGCGGGGCCGCCGACTCGGGGAACACGTCCGACATCGAGAACGTCGGGCGCCAGGTTGTTGGTCGTGCCCGCGACCGGGTCGATGGTCGGCACCGGCGTGGCCGCATCCACGGCCGTCATGCCCGCGCCCGAACCCGAGAAGCTCATGCGAATCGTCACCGGGGTCTGCCCCAGGGACGGGACGGCATTGGACATGGTGCCGCTATAGGTGCCGGGCCCACGTTTGTGTTGCCGCTGACCTGGAAACCGGGATCGAAGAGCGCGCCCGCGCGATCAAAGGTGATCGAGCGGAAGGACGTGCTGCCGGTGAGGGTCAATTGCACCTGGGCTTGCGCCGCGCCGCTCATCAATGAGCCGGCGAGGACCGGGAGAAGGATTCTGTTCAGTTTCATATTCTGGTTCGCGTTGGTTTTTTTGAGTTCGTGATGAAAAGAGGGAGCGTTGGGGCTTTAGTAGGTGCTCTGGACGCGGTAGAAACGGGCCGCGTCGCTGGGATTGTAGTCGGTCAGGCTCTGGACGGTGCCGTCGCCGGCAGCCGTTCCGGCGCCGGGCACGGGGGCCCAATTGCTCCGGAGCACGGTCGAGTAGAGCAGTTGGTAGTTGACCCCGTTGGTGGTGTTGAAGGTGATCGTGTTCATGTTGTTCTGGATGTCCGCGCTGATGTTCAGGATGGTCGTGGGCGGCAGGGGCGGCACTTGCCCGGCGGTGAACGTCAGGCCGCCCTTGGCATCGAGGGTGAATGAGCCGGACAGCGTCGCGGCCGGTTTCGGGTTGGCCGTGCTGACCTGCACCTCGTAGAGCGCGAGGCTTGTCGGGTTGGCCCCATCCACCGGCAGCGGAACCACGCCCCCCATCGGGACCGGCGAGTCGCCGTACATCGTGCTCACCGCCGAACCGATGCCGGAGGTGACCAGGTAGTCGTACGATGAGGAGGACGAGGTCGAGACCGCATACGGGGCGGAGTTGCTCAGCGTGGCGAGGGTCGCGGCGATGCCGACGCTTTCGATCTTGTCGCGCAACACGCCGAACGCGCTGTAGGTCAGGTCGGACGGTGCGGTCGCGATCGTCGCGTCCGTCACCCACACCCGGGGCTGGCTGTCAGTCTGGCCGCTGGCGGCCACCAGGCCGAACCTGACGCCGTCCAGGCTGCTGAAGTTGGCCAGCACCGTGGCCGAGTCGTAGGCCACCGTGACCCGCGTCCCAGCCGGCTTTCCCAGGAAATTGGTTATCGAGCCGAGATCGAACTCAACGTCCTTTTGGCCGTCCTGGCGAAAAACCAGCAACAGGTCCGTCGGTGTGTAGTTCATGGCGCCGGCGCCAGGGACCGTGCCTGCGGCAAGGGCTGCGAAGAGAAGGCAATTCAGTGTTTTCATGTGCGTTGGTAGTTTCAAACCGGCAGAAGCTTACCAGCAGAGCGCGGATTCACTTCCAGTCCCAGGCCGTGCGTTTGCAGTCTGCGGCCACTTTGTCACAAAGGCCTTCGGCCTCGACTGGACAACGCTCTGCCCAGCCTCCACTCGGCAGGGACGGGCGCCGGCGCAGCCCCGTTGCGAACTTGTAACGCGGGGGGATCGGTCAGGGAGGGCGGAGATGGAGTGCCGGGCGGACCCCTCACCCCGGCCCTCTCCCCTTCCAAAGGGGAGAGGGGGAGGCGTCGGCAGTCTCGCGAGCTTCCAGGCGTCTGAGCTTCCTCAGAGCGCCACCGGGAACTCTCCCTCTCCCCTTCCGAAGGGGAGAGGGCCGGGGTGAGGGGTCTGCCCCCGTGACACTGCCGCCTTCACTGAGGCCTTGCGATCCGGCAAAGGTTTCGACAAAGGCTGCGACGAAGGTCCCCCGGCCCCGGGTCATTGTCCTGACGATTGTGCCCCGGGGTCCGGCGGGCCTGCCTCCTGGCCTATCTCCGCCTGCACATAGACAAACCGGATTCCGCTGCGCAGGTAATTATCCACCACCCGGAGCACGGGGGCCGCGCGCAGCCAGGCGGGGCCGCAGTCGCGCCAGCCCTCCTCGATCAGCGCCGAGAGGCGCAGGTAGCCTTGCCGGACCGCTCGAGCGCGCAGGGCCTCGAGCAGTCGGCCTCCGATCTCCTCGGCATTCTGGATCAACGGATGGATGGCCATGGCCAGCAAGTAGAAGGTCTGGTGCTCGCCATAGTGAGGGTCATCGTGGACGCCTTGCTCGTCGTGGTCCTCCAGCGGGCTGCCCACGGCATAGGCAATGATGCGACCCGAGAAGCGCAGGGCCAGGCCCAGCGCGCGCGGGTTGGAAAGGGTGGCCTCGATGACCTCGGCCGGGTACTGGAGGAGCGGCCGCCGCCCGGCGCGCAGCACATCGGGCGGGTAGTGCGAAACCGAGCCGTAACGCTCGATCTCGACTGCCATGACCCCGGCCCGGTGCTCCGGGAAGTTGCGCGCGTCCAACTCGATGACCTCGACTGCCTCGGGCGGCGCGGTCATGGCGCCCACGCGCACCAGTGGGCCCAGCGGCACCGCCGCCCCATGCGCCAGGATGTCCTCCACCGACGCGGCCAGGATCTCCACCGCCTCCCGGATCGCCGCCTCCGGCGTGTCGTAGCGAGGATAGAAGCGGAGCGCCCGCTCGCCTGCGGGCAACAGGATCAGCCCGCGCCGGAAGGCCCGGTCGCGCAACACGTCCCGCCAGTCGGCGCGGGCCACATCGAAGGCCAGCATCACCCCCAGCCCGCGCACCTTCTGGATCAGCTCCGGATACCGCGCCTGCAGCCCTTCCAGCGCCCCTCGGGCCAGCGACCCGGTCCGGCGCACCTGGGCCAAATCCAGCCGCTCCAGCCACGCCATGGCGCGCACCATCCCGACCGAATCCCCTTCCCAGGTCGTGTTGAACTTCTTCTCCTCTTGGAAAAAGACCGCCAGCGCCTCGCTCACGAAGAGAACGCCGTTCTGGGCCTTCTTGGCCCACATCACGATGTCTGGCGGCGCCGGCAGCTCGAAGTGCTCGTGCGCCCAAAGCCGCCCGGTGGCGCCGAACCCGGTCTGCACCTCGTCGAACAGCAGCGGCACGTCGTAGATCAGCGTGAGCAGCCGCAGCCGCCGGAAGAAACGCGCGCTGGCCATGCGGCCTCCACCCTCGCCTTGAATCGGCTCGACCAGCACCGCCGCCACTCGCCAGGCGCGCTTGAGGGTTTCGGCGCCCAGCCGTTGCCGTTGAGCCGCCACGAACGGCCCCATCTCTGCCGGCTGGGCCAGGAACCGGTCTATCCGCCCCAGTTCCTCGGCAAAGGCCTCGCGTCCGCCGTGCCCTTTGCCCTGGAGCATCTCCCAGACCTGCCGGAGGCTGCGCTCCTCGCGCCGCTCCGTGGACGCGGGCGATTGCGGGTCCTCGACCGGAAAGCTCGCCTGCGGCCAATCGAAGGTGGGGAAGCCCAGGCGGGCCTTCTTGCGGTGAGTGACCGCCAGCGCCCCGAGAGTCCTGCCGTGAAAGGCGCCCTCGAAGGAGACGATCACGCCCCCCTCCTTGACCCCGGCCATGCGCGACCTGACCAGGAGCGCGGCCTTGATGGCGTTCTCCACCGTCTCGGCCCCCGTGTTCACCACGAAGTGGCGCGGCGTGCCGGCCGGCGCCAGCCGATCCAGGGCTGCCTTGAAACCCAGTGACAGGACCGTCTGGTACTCGCTGTGGGCGTAGCGGTTGACGACCGCCGGCAGCGCCGCCAGGATGGCCTTGGTCAGCGCGGGATCGTTCTCACCAAACGGGCAGGTGGCGATTTGCGCGCCCATATCGATGAACCGCCAGGGCCGGCCTGCTTCGTCGCGGTCCACCGTGGCCAGGTAACAGCCTGCCCCCTCGGCGGGGTCAAAAGCGACCGGCAGCGAATAGAACAGGCTGTGCCGCGCCCCTTCCAGCAGGGCGTGCGAACGGGGCAAACAGGCGGCGACGCACTCCTCGATCGGGCGGTCGAGGTCTTTCAGAGCGTCCGGGGTGCGGGCGCGCAGGGCGGGCTGGTCCTCTCCAGCCCCGGCGTTGCCATCCCCCGTTTTCTCGATCGGCATCGGCGAATGTCGTCGAAAGACCGCCCCTGTCAAGCGAGGGATGAGGGACGAGATGCGCCAGAGGGCCAAAGGCCCGTCATGTGATAGCCTGGGCTGGAGCGGAGCGGAGGCCCAGGTAAGCCAGTGCCCAGCGAAAAGGGCCGCGGCCTGTAAGGCCGGGACCCGGTGCTTAGAGCGGCTGGCAAAATCAAAATGTTTGGTGCAACAAGCCGGTGGGTGTAGCGCCTGTTTCCAGGAGCGCCGCGAGTCCGGGCCTTTGTCGCAACCTTTGTCGCAACCTTTGTCGAATTGGGCCGGTTTTCGACAGAGGTTGCGACAAAGGTCTGGGATCGGAGCTTCCAGGTTAATTCTGCCAGCCGCCCTTTGGGAGCCGCACCTTGTGGCGCCCTCTCCATGAACCGACACCAAGTCCGAAGGTTTTGGACTGCGGCAGTCCAAAACGCTACGCGGGACGGGGACGCAACGTCGAGGTTCAGGGGCGCAAAGCGCGAATTCGTTCGGGGAATTCTTACAGGGCGCCGCCGATTATGGCCCGATCACTTGGGCCTCCGCTCGCAAGCTCAGTGGGTAAGGGAGTGGCCTTGCGGCCACCCCCTGCCCGTTGTCGCGATAGGGTCCATTCCCTATATTTACCGGCGTGTCAGTTTCTGACTCCGGGCGACCCCCGTTGGCGGCGCTGACCCGCGTCGCCAACTCCGATTTTGGACAGAGTGAACCCCCGTGGGGAATCCGTCCTGCGTTCTTTGGCACGGCTTGGCGTGAGCCGTTCTCATGACCAGCAGAAGCTCTCCAGGCTCAACAGCCCGAGTTTCGCAAACTGCTTCAGGCGCATCCGGTGGTTGTGGTGATAGCTGAAACGCTTGAATTTCATGCAGCGCAAGCGCCGCCGAATCCAGGAGTTCAGCTTCTGAAAAAGCCACCGGTTCGTGGACCAGCGCGTGGCGAAGTAGTTGGCAGTGCCTTGAATGACTCGGTTGAGTTCCCCGATAAGTTGCGCGTCCGGATTGCGCTTACGGGCAGTCAATTCCCGCACCTTGTCTTTGAACTTGTCCTGGGACTTGGGGCGCATACGCTTGGACCGACGGGACATCACGAACCCGAGAAAGGAGTAGCCCTTTCCGTAGGTGGTGATGCGAGTCTTCTCGGCACTCAACTGGAGGCCGAGTTGGCTAAGAATACGCGTGAGCTAAGTCTTGGCCTCCTCAGCTTGGGCTTGTCCTTCTGCCCGGCAACACTCGGGCTCGGGGAGCTGGTTGGGCTTTCCCACCCAGTTCTTTCGTGCTGGGTCACTGTTTGCAGCCATCCGCCGTCGCCGCACCGGGGGTCTCGCTGCGCTTCGACCCCCGGCTGCCCTCTTTCATCCCTCCGGGATGAATTCGACGGAATAGAGTGATGCCCGCCGTTCTTCCGTTCAATGGTGGTACAGGCGATGCGCCCTGGGCCTTGCGGAATGAGATGCATCTCGCCTTGCTTTTGTGCCCCGCCTTTTCTATGCTCGCGGGCAACTGAGCTATGAACACTGCGATACGCCGCAAACTTTTTGTGATGATGGGCCTCGAGTTCGCCATCTGGGGCTGCTGGCTGCCCAAGATCTTCGGCTATCTGGCGGCCCTGGGCTTTTCTTTCGGGGAGCAGGCCTGGATTCTCAATGCGTTCCCCATTGCCGCGCTGGTGGGCATGTTTTTCAGCAACCAGTTCGCCGACCGTCATTTCGCAGCCGAGCGGTTCCTGGCCTTCAGCCATCTGGTGGGCGGCCTGGCCATGCTCCTGCTGACCTTCACCACGTCCTTCTGGCCGTTCCTCATCCTGATGTTTGTTCACTGCCTGCTTTACGTGCCCACGTTGTCCATCGTCAATTCCATCGCCTTCGCCCACATGAAAGACCCGCAGAAGGAGTATGGCGTGGTGCGAGTCGGCAGTTCAGTGGGCTGGGTCCTGGCCAGTTGGCCCTTCGCCTTCATCCTCGTGGACTGGGCCAAGGTGCATGCCGAGAGCCCGTCGGGGGTGGTGAACTGGCTCTCCACGGTGCTGGGCTCCGGCCTGCGCGGTGAACGGCTGCTGGAGGAGACCCGCTGGATTTTCTTCGTCGCCGGCCTTGCGTCGCTCCTCCTGGCGGCCTACAGCCTGACGCTGCCGCACACCCCGCCCAAGAAAGCGGTGCAGGGAGCCGACCGCTTCGCCTGGCTGGAGGCAATCAAGCTGCTCAAGCAGCCCTATGTGCTCGTGCTATGGATCATCAGCGCCCTGGTCGCCTTCGTGCTTTACGCCTACTTCCAATATACGGACAGGTTCTTGAGCACGCCGGTCACCGGGGGCGGCGTGGGCATCCCAGGCAACTGGACCATGCCGATCATGAGCATTGGCCAGGTGTCCGAGGTGCTGGCCAACCTGCTCCTGGGTACTGCCCTGGCGCGCCTGGGCTGGCGCATGACCATGGCTGTTGGGATTCTCGCGCACATCGGGCGCTTCGCCCTTTATGCCTTCTGGCCGGTCGCGGCGCCGATGATCCTGGTCCAACTACTGCACGGCTTCGGCTATGCCTTCTTCTTCAGCACGGTCTATATCTTCGTGGACGAGTATTTCCCCAAAGACGTGCGTGCCAGCGCCCAGGGCCTGTTCAATGTGGTGATCCTGGGCCTCGGCAATTTGGTTGCCAACTTCGTGTGCCCGCCTCTCATCCAGAGCGTCTTCAACCACAACGGTGTGGTGGACTTCCACGGCCTGTTCCTGGTGCCGCTGGCCATCGCCGCAGTGGGCGTGGTCGTCTTGGCCCTGTTCTTCCATCCGCCGCCAAAAAAGGCGCCCGCTCCCCAGCCCGAAGCGGCGATGTCGGCTTGATCGGAAGGAGCGCGGACGCCTCGTCCGCGCGCTGGCCTGAACCCGAAACGCGCGGACGAGGCGTCCGCGCTCCGATGGGAGGGGCGGCAGGATGAGCTGAGCGGGAATAGTCGAAGCTGTGCTCGGGCCGCGGCTCACTCTGCGGGCCCCGTCGGGGCCGCGTCAGGGTGCTCCGCTTGGCGCTTCAAGCTCTCAAGGGTGGCCAGAATCTCACCCCGGAACCTGGCAGGCGCCGACACGTGGCCCCAGCCCATTTGCGACTGGAAGAGGCCGTCGTAGGCCGAATCGTGGTAGCTCTGCATGATGTGGGGGATGCCCTGGCCGGACAGGACCCCGTCCAGCAGTTCGGCCTGCACTTCGCTGTCCAGGACGGCCACTTTCTCGAAGCGGGCGTCGGGTTCTTGCTCCTCGGAGCCCGGTTTGGGCGTGACAAGCTCAGCGCTGCACCTGCGGCAGCGGGTTGCCGCGTCCTCGTTCTCGCTACCGCAGTTGGCGCACAGCTTCATAGCAGCTCTCCTGGAGCTGGGAGCAAGCGTATCGAACCCCATGCCGGGGGTCAATCTGAAAGCTCTTAGGGTTGGCGGCGGAGGCGGAAGCCTTCCATGGGCTTGTCGGCCGGGGTCGTGAAGATGAACCAGGAACCGTCAATGGCGGGGGCGTTGGTCACGGTCTGCCAAGGCAAGCTGCTCCCAGGCTCGGCGGCGCGTTCCAGCACATAGTTGGTGGCAACGCGCGGCCAACTGAGCCTGACGTTGGAATTGGAGGCTGCCCGCTCGATGGACAGGGCATCGTTTGCGGGCGCGGCAATCTCCACCAGGGCGGGGGCGATCAGTCCCAGGATCAAATGGCCCGGTGGGGCGCGGTTCTCGACCCCATTGATCTTGAATGTGCCGCCGGCAAAACCGTTGATCAGAAGATACGACTCCCATTGAGGCCAACTGCTGACCCGGAAACTGACGCCCTGGCTTGTTTCCTGGCAGTCGGTTATGGGGCCGGGGGCATGAACCAGCAGCCCGTGATGCCGGAAGGCCCGGAAGTCATAGACCGGGTCGCAGCCAAACAGTTGCAGGGCCTCCGGCAGCAGTGTGGCGGGGTTAATTGCCGGGGCGTTGCGCGCCTGGGCGCGGAGGTTGAAACTGTCCGGGAGCAGGCCCTGGAGGCCCGCCTCGCCCGGCGGGTGGGTCTGTTGCACACCCGATGAGGCAATGCCGTTGGCCAGGCGCACCCAGGGCCCGGCAGGGTCATGCCGAGCCAAACGGTGGATGGCGTCCGCATAGACCAGCCCGCACCATTGCACCGGCACACCGAACCAGGAGGCCACGAAATCGCTGGCGCCAAAGACAGGGATCGTCGCATACACGCCCACCGGTTGGCCGGTCGGAGGCGCCAGATAAACGAACGGCACGCCGGTCCAGGCCCAATACTGCGCTTGGGCCAGGAAGTCGGCCTCACCCGTCAATTCGTATGCCAGGGTATAGCAGCGAACCAGCCAGGCGCTGGCCAGAATGTCGGGCGTGTGCAACGGCACCTCCCAGGTCTGCGCCCCGCGCGGCACGCTGTTGCGGAACTTGTTCAACGCCCGCACCAGGCGCACCCCTGCACCCAACAGCGCCGGGTCGCCGCAAAACGCGCCGTCCTCCAGGACACTCACCACATGACCGGCGGTCAGACCGTTGGCATCGCGCGTTCCATAAGTGCTGCCCAGGTCGAGCCCGCCTTGGGGTGCTTGGTAGAGGACCGAGCCGTCCGGCTGAAAAAGGCCCAACTCCGCCTGGCCCCCGCTCAAGGCAGTGGCCCCGTTTGCCGGCACCGCCCCATAGACCAGCGCCTCCACCGGAAAGCGCACGTGGCCCACGGCCGCGGCATTGTAGCTGGCCGGAGCCACGGCCGCGCGCGCGTAGGTGGCCGTGTTGGTCAGCCGTGTCTTGAGGGTTGCGTCCGGCACCCGGGCGGACAGCCAGTCCATGAACAGGGCCGCGTCGGCTGCCGGGGCGAAACCGAAGTTGACCGCGACCGCATTGCGGAAGAGCGCGCCGTTGCGGATGGGCGTGTCGAGCCAGCCGTGCGCCGCCAGGGCGAAGTAGTCCGCCGCGCTGTAGCCGGTGTTGGGCAGCGGGGGCAGACCCCGCCGCGCCACGTATTGCTGGAGTGCGGGAACAACGGTGTCGCCGCTCCCGCCGATGATTGTGGCTCGCAACGTCAAGGTCTGCCCGGCCTGGAGCTTTTGGCCGTCGTAAGGCAGCACACTGCCGTCCTGGCGCAAGGCCGGATCGGCGCCGGGAAAAATGAGGCCCATCAGGTGGCCGCCGGAGCGCAAGAGCCGATCGGGCGAATCGTGCAGCGCGGCGAAGTTCGTGGAAGGCTCCCACAGCAGCCCGACGTAGTTGCCGCCCGCCGCCAGCGCCATCATGGGAAATGTGAGCTTCACCGGGTCGGGGACCAGCCGCTCCCAGCCAGCCGCACTGATGTCCGCCTGCGAGCTGCTCGGCTCGTTTTCGAGGTACTCCAGGCCCGCCAACAGGGCCTGGGTCTTGTTGGTGCCGAATGTCCCCACCCCCGGCAGCAAGGTTAACATGGGCAGGAAAATCACCGACCGATCCTGGTTGACTGTGACGCGGCTTTGGATCTCAATCCCGCCCGGCGTGGCGGCAGGCTCAAACATCTGTTCCACTTGCCACTGGCCGCCGTCCGGATCGGTCGAGTTGGCGCGCACCGTCAAGGCGCCGCCCGCCAGTGTGGCGGTGACCGGGTTTGTGAGCGCGAACCACCACGGTGTTTGGTTGCGCAGATAGCCAACGACGGATCGAGTGTTGCCCACCGCCATGTTCGTTCCGTTGACGCGCAAATCGAACGCGCCCAACGCGCTGGTCCCGTGCGCCAGCGCCAGTCCGCCCGAGACCACTGCCGGGGCGTTGGAATCCAGCATCGGCGGCTCCGGCTTGAGCCAGGCCGGTTCTGGCAGGCTGGGCCGCAGCTCGAAGCTTATTCGCCCCAGCACGCACGCGCCCCCGGTGCCGGGTGGATCGAAGCGCAGCCGGGTCTGCGGGCCTAACGCCGGCATCGGCAGGCGCAGCTCCGCCCAATCGCCGCCCGGCGCATACATCATCACCGAATTGGCCTCGCTCGGGCTGCCCTGCGCCGGGAAGTAAAACACCTGCGCCATGCCCGCCTGGTCGGACTTGAGCAGCAGCCGCAGCCACAACAATTGGTTGACGGGGTAGTCCCGCGCCGGACCGAACACGTACGGGTCGGAACCGGAGATGCTTATGACCAACCCGTTGGTTGTCGCCTCCAGCCCGGAGATGTCATGCGCGGCCACCCAGCCCTGGACGCCCGACGGTTGGGTGAAGTCAAACTGCGGCAGCGATTGTGCGCCGCTGCTCGATGCCAGCACCAGCAGGCCCCCAAGCCCCAGCCAGCGCCTCAACGGCGCGCCCGGGGAGGTCTTGCACGGATGCGCGTTCATAGGCGGACTATGCTCGCAGCCGGAAATAGCGGCAATCCCATTTTCGGGAGACAAGGGGTCACGCCGTCAATGATCCTGTCAATAATGATTCTGTCTTGGTTCCGTTTCAGCCAGCCAGAATGCCCTCGATCGCCTCGAACAAGGCGGTGGCGCCCTTGAGGTGGAGGCAGCGGCGGGCGGGGCGGACCAGGCCGAAGCCGGCGCCGTAAGCAGGGCCGTTGGCGACGCAGGCATCTGTCGCGCATTGGGCAATTTGCCGGCGGGCCAGTTGGATAGCGCCCTGGCGGTCGCCATCCACTTCGTATTTCCAGCCGACCAGCCGCGCCTTGGGGAACCAGCCCCGCAGTTCGGCGATGATCTTGGGTGTAGGCACCAGTTCGGCCAGGAGCACCCCATCCCGGGTCGAGAGCTTGCCGGCGCTCACCTCGACCTCCTCTCCGGCCGGCGAGCGCCGCCAAACTCTGCCCAAGGCAAAATCACTCACCGCGGCGGCGTGAAAGACCGCATCGACAGGCCCCCCGGAGAGGGCGCGCAAACGCTCGCGCAGGCTGGCAGTGGTCGTGAAGGTCTGGACCCGGCGCGCCCGGCGCTCCCCCTGCCAGGCGGCCTGCCGGCCGATCAGCAACGTCACTTCATGCCCGCACCCAGCCAGGAAACTGGCCAGCTCGCTACCGAGCCGGCCGGTGGAGAAATTCGTCAGGCACCGCACCTGGTCCAGCGGCTCGGCGGTCGGCCCTGCCGTAACGATGCAACGCATGGAGGGAGAATAGAGGACGGGGAGAGGGCGGGGAAGCTTGAACGCGAGAGGCCGCAATGACGAATGACGAATGACGAATGACGAATGAGGATGACGAATCACTAAATGCCTTCCGTCCCTTTTGTCCCTTTAGTCCTTCTTGGTCTTTTGGTCCCTTTCGTCATTCGTCATTCGTCATTCGTCATTCGTCATTCCCGCCCGTCACGAGGCCGGCACCAGGCGCTGGAGCAGGAGTGCCGCGCCGAACAGGCCCAGGAACACCAGGCTCAACTCGCGGGGCACATCCACCACGGCCAGCCAGTCTGCCAGCACGATGCCAGCCACCAGGCCGGACGCGGCCCGGGCCAGGTTGCGATCAACCGGCCAGTAGGCATGCCTCAGGCAATAGAGGACCCACAGGCCGAATATGGCGCACAGCTCGAGGCCGGGCAGGCGATAGGGACCCGTGTCCATGAGCAGGGCGAGGAAAATTGGCGCGAGCAGGAGCAAGGCCGGCCAGTAGTCAGCCAGGCCGCGGGTGTTTTCCGGGCGCGGCAGGCAGCCGGCGCCGACGACGTAAAGCGCCAGGGCCAGCCCGCACCAGATGGACCCGCCGCCGACTCCCTGGGCGGCGGCGGAGGCGGCGACTAGGTAGAGCAACAGGCGGCACAGCCCCAGCAGCACCGGCGAGAAGGTGATGAGCCGGTGGATGGCATTATAGAGTGCGGCGCACAATGCCAGCGCCAGCCCCATGCCAGCCGTGGTCTTGCCCAGCGCGAACCAGCAGGCTTCGCCCAGGAAGAACGACAGCACGGACCAGCGCAGGGCGGCGGACGAGGTGATGGCACCCGAGGGGATGGGCCGGACGCGGCGGAATTGGCGGTCATATTGCTCATCCAGGGTATCGTTGAGGAAAGCGGCGCCCAGGAAGAAGAGGGTGGCGCCGGCCAGGAGCAGCGGCAGTTTGTGGGCATTGCCGCCGCCGCTGAGCCACCAGCCGGCCAGGCAGTTGGACCAGACCGTCGGGAGGGTGGCGGCCCGGCTCAAGGCCAGAAAGGTGCGCAGGGAGATCACATCACCGGTCCGGCCTGAGCCTCAGCCTCCGCCGAGCGTCCGTGGGCGCTGAGACCCTCGAGTTGGGCGAACGTGCGCACGGCCGGCAGCGCCCTGCGCAAGGCGGCCCGGTTGTATTCGACCACGCTGGTGCGGCGCTGGAACTGGTTAACCGTCAGGCCCGCAAACGAGGCCCCTGCCCCGCCGGTGGGCAGGGTGTGGCTCGGCCCCGCCACATAATCGCCCAGGACCGTGGGCGACCAGGGCCCCAGGAAGATGGCCCCCGCGGTCAGGAGCCGCCGTGCCAGGGCGCGCGCGTTGCGGCACATCACCTCGCAATGCTCCGGCGCCAATTGGTTGGCCAGGGCCACGCCCGCATCGAGGCTCGCCACCTGGATGAGCCAGCCGTTGCGCTCCAGCGCGCGGGCGATGAATTCATGCCGGGCCAGTTTGGGCGCCTGGCGCGCGATTTGACGTTCCACCGCCTTGAGCAGCGGGCCAAACGTTGTCACCAGCCAGACCCGTTCATGGCCCGAGCCGTGCTCGGCCTGGGCCAGCAAGTCGGCGGCAATGAACTCCGGGTTGGCGCTCTGGTCGGCCAGGACCAGCAGTTCGCTGGGGCCGGGCAACAAATCGATGGCCACGTGCCCGACCACCAGCCGCTTGGCCGCCACCACGTAGGCATTGCCCGGACCGAAGATCTTCTGCACCCGCCCAATCGTCCGGGTGCCGTAGGCCATCGCCGCAATGGCCTGGGCGCCCCCAATGCGGTAAATCTCTGTCGCCCCCGCCGCTCGAGCCGCATAGAGCAGGGCCGGGTTGATGCTGCCGTCCTTGCCGCAGGGCGTGCAGACCACGATTTCCGCACAGCCGGCCACCTCCGCCAGCACCACCGTCATCAGGGCCGTCGAGACCAACGGCGCCGTGCCCCCGGGGACATAGACGCCTACGCGCTGGAAGGGGTCGAATCTCTCGCCCACCGCCGCCCCGTGCGAGTTGCGGGTCTGCCAATCCCTGCGCCGGGACTTCCTGGCGAAGGCTGCGATATTGCGCCGCGCCTCCGCCACGGCCGCCCGGAGCGGGGCCTCCGCCTTGAGCGAGGCCGTGAGCAGTTCGGCACGCGTGATGGCCAGTTGATTGGCCGTCAACCGGGGGCCGTCGAAACGCTCGGTCAACTCGAGCACCGCCCGGTCGCCACGGGCCTGCACGTCGGCCAGGAGGTCGCGTGTGCGCTCTTCGATGGCCGGGTCAAAGAGGCTGGAGGGCGCCGCCAACTGGCGCCGCCGCGCCTGGAAGTCACCGTCCGTGTGGCGAATGACATGCATGAGCGCGGAGACTATACCGGATTCCGATGCTGCGTCCAGCCCCTACCCGGGCGCAGGTGCGCCTCAAAGCGTCGGGCATGCGCCTGACGAGTTTTGTCCCGGAGGGACATCTGACAATAGCCCGGCGTTTCAACGCCGGGGAGGGCACGAAAGGGACCCTCGTCCCGAAGGGACGACTGAGAACACTCCTCGCTCTCAGCCGTCCCTTCGGGACGGATCTGCTCGTTGGGCCTGCTCACCCGGCGTTGAAACGCCGGGCTATTGTCGGAAGCCCCTTCGGGGCAAAAAGGCGCCGTGGGCTGACCGACACTTTCAATCCCCCCCTGCCCTGGCTCCCCGCCCTTGTCAAACCTCTGCGGGTTGGCTAATTTCAGGCCATGCTTAAACAGTGTGTCGTGGTGCTGGGGCTTGCGGCAGCAGGCTGGCCGGCAGCGGCTGCCGACCTGATCGAGTTGAAAGACAAGGCCGCCGTGATCGGGAATATCCTGGCGGAAAAACCGGACCTCGTGGCCGTGGATATTGGCTATACAATCCTGTCCATCCCGCGCAGCGAGATCGTCAAGATTTCCAGGGGCACCGTCCCCGGCGCGGCCTCCATGGTCTCCGCTCAACCGGCGGCCGGCGCGGACGCCGAGCCGAAACCGGTCCAGGAGACCGGGCCCGCGTTTTATCAGGCCGCGGGCAGGGCCGCGCCTCTGAGCAACGTGCGCAACCTGGCCAACGAACTGGGCGAGGCGGTGGTCCAGGTGCGCACCCCGGGCGTCCTGGGCTCCGGGTTCTTCATCAACGAAGACGGCTTCCTGATGACCAATTTCCACGTCATCGAAGGCGAGACCCAGATCTCCATCGAGGTCTATCACCAGCAGGGCGGCGGACTGGACCGCCGCAGCTACAAACAGGTGCGCATCGTTGCCATCAACAAGTTCGCCGACCTGGCCCTGCTCAAGGTCCAGGACAAGCAAGCGCCGAAGTTCCCCCACGTCTCGATGGGCAGCGCCGATGCCATGGCGGTGGGGGAGCAGGTCTTCGCCATCGGCAGTCCGCTCGGCCTGGAACGCACCGTCACCGAGGGCATCCTGAGCACCAAGACCCGGCAGATGGGGGGCGAACTCTACCTGCAGACGACCGCCCAGATCAATCCCGGCAACAGCGGCGGCCCCCTCTTCAACCTCCGGGGCGAAGTCATCGGCGTGACTAATATGAAGATCACCTTCGGCGAGGGCCTGGGCTTTGCCATCCCGGTCGAGGCCGTGAAGTTTTTCCTGGACCACCGCGACGCGTTTGCCTACTCCAATGAAAACCCGAGCAACCCGTATCATTACCTGGCGCCGCCCAGCAGGACCCAGAGCACACGGGTTGAAGACTGAACTCAAAAGCGATGTGCAAAGTAATCGGTCAGTGAAGGCCGAAACGGAATCCCCGGCGAACCCCTCACCCCGGCCCTCTCCCCTCCGAGGGGAGAGGGAGAAGCGTCGGCTGTCGCCGGGAATTCCAGGCGCGTCCGCTTGCTCAGGCCGCTGCCCAGAATTCTCCCTCTCCCCTCCGAGGGGAGAGGGCTGGGGTGAGGGGTCTGCCCGCCGTGTGGCCCCCGCCGTCACTAAGGCCTTACCGTTCAAAATCCCGGTTCTGCGTGTTGGGCGTGGTCTGCGGGCCGTCCTTTGTGTGGCGGTCCTGGCCTGGCGGGCGCCGGCGTGCCACGCGGGGGTGCCGGCGCCGGAACGGCTGTTGCCGGAGGACACGCTGGTGGTCGTGACCGCCCCGGATTTTGTGAAGTTCAAACAGCTTTGCCTGAACACAGCCGAAATGCGCGTCTGGAGCGACGAGGCAATGAGGCCGTTCCGGGAGAAGCTGGTCTCCAAATGGAAGGAGGAACTGGCCGCTCCGCTGGAACGCGAACTCAAGGTGGGTCTGGAGAGCCTGGCCAACCTGCCCCAGGGCCAGGTGACGTTTGCCCTGACCCAAAACGGCTGGCAGGGCAGGGCCGGCCAGGCCCCCGCCTGGTTGCTCCTGGCCGATGCCAAAGACCGGCGCGGCCTCCTGGCGACAAACCTGGCGGCGCTGCGGAAACGCTGCGTCGAGGCTGGCAAACCGATTCGAAGCGAGAAGCTCCGCGGCTTCGAGTTTTCCGTCCTGCCGATGTCCAGCCTGGACCTGCCCAAGGCATTGAACCAATTACTGCCCCACGCGCTCGAGTACCACGAACTGGGAAACGACGCCGACTCGAAGCAGGGGCCGGCGCGGCGCGAGGTGGTTATCGGCCAGGCCGAGTCGCTCCTGATCGCGGGCAACTCGGTTCAGGCCGTCGAAAAGGTGGTTCTGCGCCTGAGCGGCGGCGCCCTGCCGGTCCTGGGCGACCTGGCCGCCTACAACAGCGACCACCAGGCCTTTTTCCGCAACGCCTCCGCTTATGCCTGGATCAACGCCAGGACCCTGTCCGACCTGCTCTGCCGCTGCTGGGCCCAGAGGAAGGACAATCCCGATGCCCCCACCCCGGTCGAGGATATCCCCCCCGAAAGGCTCCTTGCCGCCTGCGGCTTGACGGGCCTCAAGACCATTGCCTTGAGCATCGAGGGGCTCGAACGAGGGCCTGCTCTTCCGGGCCTTTTTCGGCGCCCCTGAAGCGACGCGCCAGGGCCTGCTGAAACTCCTCGCAGGCCAGGCGCGGGAGACTAGCCCGCCGCCGTTCGTGCCGGCCAACACTGTGAACTTCGAACGCTGGCGCTTCGACGGGCCCAAGACGTGGACGGCCCTGGAGAAGATCCTGGCAGATCTCTCGCCCCAGTCGGTCGAGGCGCTGGGTCTCATCTTTGAGACCGCCCAGGCCAAGGCGCGGGAGAAGGAGCCGGGCTACGACCTCAAGCAGGCCCTGTTCGGCAACCTTGGAGACGACCTCATCGTCTATGAAAAGCCGCCTCGGGGCCAGACTCCCGCCGAACCGGGTTCGCCTCCCTCGATTGCCTTGTTGGGCTCCCCCAACCCGGAGCAGCTTGCGGCTGCCTTCCAGGCGCTGTTGGTGATCTTGCCGAGCGCCGACGCCGCCACGGAACGCGAGTTCCTGGGCAGGAAGATTCGTTCGGTGCCCTTGCCGGCCTCCCTGCCCTTGCCGCTCGCCGAGTCGTCCGCCTGGGCCGCGCGGCCCGCTTCTCTCCACTATGCCGCCAGCCGCGATTATGTGGCGCTCTCGACGGATGCCTCGCTCCTGGAGGAGTATTTGCGCAGCAACGAGACCCAGGGCAAGGCCCTGCGCGAAATCCCGGGCCTGGCTGAGGCCGCCCAAAAAGTGACCGGCCCAGGAACGGCCTTCTTTGGATACGAAAACCGTTTGGAGACGACCCGCGCCGCCTTCGAGGCATTCAGGGCCGACCCCGCTCCGTCCACCCAGGGCCGCGCCGGCTCCTTCTGGCTGGCCCTGCTCGGAATGGCCGCCCCGCAACAGAGCGTCCGGGCCTGGCTGGACGTCTCCCTGCTGCCGCCCTTCGCCAGGGTGGGAAAGTACTTTCACTTCGCCGTCTCCGGGGCCAGCGCCAGCGTTGATGGGCTGACCTACAAGGTGTTCTTCCCAGTCCCGCCCGCTATGGGGCATTAGCGAGGGGCGGAGATCCCGTGGAAATGAGCGGGCGCGTGGCGCCTGTCGTCCCGGAGGGACATCCTGAGAATAGCCCAACGTTTCAACGTTGGGTGAGAACGGTTTTTTCGTTGCGTAAGTCCCGAAGGGACGGCTGAATGGGAGACATGTCCCACGGGAGATGACGTTCCAGGAGGAGTTTATCGCCCTGCTCAAGAAACACCGCATTGAGTACCGACGAACGTTATTTGTGGGATTGAGCCTCAGCCGTCCCTTCGGGAGTCGGGTCCGTTCGCCACCCGGACCCAACGTTGAAACGTTGGGCTATTGTCGGATGTCCCTTCGGGACAGGGCCGCCGCCGCGCATCGGTCCGGATACAACCTTCAGTTCCCCAGCGGCACCCGGCCGACACCGTAGATGCCCAAGGGGACCCATAGGCCGCGAGCCAAACTGCCATCGGCTTGCTGGAGGTCGAAGGAGAGACACGGCGAGGGATTGCCATGTCCTATGGGCTGCAAGGCCGCCGGCACGGACGGGTCGAAGAGCCAGACCGAGGTGTCGGTTTCCTGGGCGGCCAACAGGTTGCCGCGCGACAGGAGCGCGCTGGCGGGTGCGTTCAGAGTAAGGCCGCCGAGCAGGGTGAACTGCCCACTGTCGGGCAAGGTCCAGGTTTCGAGCTGAGGCGGCGGGACGTTGGTGGTGGAACTATAGCCGGAGCGGCCGATGAAGATGTTGGTGTCCACCACCAGGACCACCTGCGACCAGGTGCCGGTCAGGGCCAGAGACGCCACCGGGTGTGCGGCCACGCCGTCATAGGCGCTGGCATCGAGCCATTGCTGCCAATCATCGGGCTGGCTGCTGGTCCAGTGATAGCCGGTCGTGTAGAGCAGTTCGCCTGCGTGGGAGACGCCCGCCAGAGTCCCGGGGATGCTCACGGGCTGACGCGGCGTGGGCGAGAGCGGATCGCCAAAGTCCACCACATCCAGATAGGACTGCTGCACCCAGGTGGCTCGGGGTCTCCGGGCGCAGACGAGCACTCCGAGGCATTGTGGCTCAAATAGACCAGGCTGCCGACGGAGATTGCCTGGCTGAACCCCCACCAGCCATTGGTCAGGAGATTGACCTCCGAGACGAACATCGGTTCGGCCGAGTTGCCAACGTCGAAGGCGAGGAGTTGGCCGCTGCCGGAATTGCCGAAGTACCAGGGCCAGGGCCACCACAAGGCCGGGCCGCCGACGATGACAGGGCCGCCGACGATGACAGGGCCGCCGGGGATGACAGGGCCGCCGGGGATGACAGGGCCGCCAACGGTGACGAACATCGGGATGGCCCACAAATTCCAGCCTCCGCTCCAGACCAGCAAGTCCGGTTTGGGCCAGAGCGGCTGCCAGGACCCCCAGCCTGGCAGGTTGACCGTGTTGGAAACCGAGCCGAGAATTGATAGGCCCGGCAAGGCGGCAAGGTTGACAATCGTCACCACGAAATTGGGCGGGTTGGTCGAAGGGTCGCCGCCGGCCGGCGGCCATGGGTAGCCCCACCCGAAATTCGGGGCCTGGGCCAGGTAGAGCCGGCCATCCTGCACGCCCGCGCCGACCACCGGCAGCGGCCCCAGGGACAACTTGCCCAGGACCTGCTCGGTGTGGTCGGCCGGGGCCACGCGCACGGCGCTTTCGTCCGGGCGCCCCCACCAACTGGTTGAGGCGGCTATCTCCAGCACGTAATCCCCTTGAACGAATAAGCGATCCACCGGCCAGGCCAACTCGGCATCCCCGCGCACCGCAGGGTTGTCCCGGTCCGTGGCGTCCACGCTCAGGAGTTCCCACCCCGAGAGGGACAGGACACGGCCATGGGAGAGTGCGGCGCGGCGCGGCTGGCACTGGTGCTCGATGATTCCTCGCGCGACCAGGTTGGTCGGGTTAAGGTCCAGCAACTGGACCTGGGAGCTCCATCCGTTAGTGGTGTCGCCACTGTAGGGAACCAGCACCAGCCCGGCGTCCTGGAGGACCGTGAAGGCCTTTTCATCGTTGTTGGCCTCGCTCCAGGAGTAGCTTTGCCCCAACAGAACCCTGCTGAGCAACCCCGGCCCGGCCGGGTCATGAACGTCAAACAGCGAGACCGCCACGCGGTTGGACTCGACACCCACAGTCACCAGGCGGGAGCCAAGCGGCTGAATGTAGCTGGACCAACCCGGCACGTCCACGGAGCCGGCGATATCGAGGGTTGGCCGGCTGGGAAAGGTCCACCACCCAGAGGGGATCGATTTGGTAGAACGTGACCACATAAGCCACGCTGCCGTCAAACCGGGTGGCGTGAAGGCGCTCGCCGTTCCCCAACTCCAATTCACCGAGCTTGGTAATCTGGAGCGGTCCCCCGGAGTTCGGAGCGGGCAAGTCGAATGTCTCAAGCCGCGTCACCAACCGGGTTCCGTTGTCCCAATGCCAGTCCTCGGAGATCGTGGTCAGGACCTCGCCGTCGTAATTGATCTTGAACTTGTCAATCACCTGGCCGGAGAGGCTCAACGAATCCTGCGGCGCCATCGTGCCGTCGGGCGCCGTGATATTGATGATGCGCACGATTGATTGCCACCAGTTGGCCGTGTCCTGGGTCACCACGAAGAGGTAATCGTCGGTGGCCGACACCACGTTGCCCCAGCCGGAATACCAGAGGGTGTCGCGGCTGACCGGCGCATCCGGGTTGGCCAGGTCGAAGGACGAGACCAGGCTCCCCCACTCCCATGCGCCCTTGGGGTCCCCCGGAACGGGGCGATAGGTCTGGGAGGCCACATAGAGCGCCGTGCCCACCATCCGGCTCTCGATGATGGAACCGGAGACCGGCAGGTTGGTGACGACCTGGGGCAGGCCGTTGGTCGCCGCCACCAGGACCACCTGGCTGTCCTGGCTGCCGTCGCCGCAACCGTTTTGCACCAGCAGCGCCACGTGATTCGAGCCGGCCAGGTACATCTGCTCCCCCGAGGCCGGCAGGGCCAGCGTGCCGCGCACCGCCGCCTGGTCCGGGTTGGAGATGTTGATCACCTGCAGCCCCCGATACTGGTTGAAAAAATAAAGCGTGTCGCCATCCAGTTGCCAGATGTCCGATTCGACGACTGCGCGCGTCGGGCCCGTTGGCCGTTGGATCGAAGGTCGTGACGCCGCCCGGCCCCGACGAGTTGAGGCCGCCGGCAGTGCTCAGGACCACGCTGTTGGTCGGCGGGCCTGAAAAGGCGTTTGTGCCTTTGTAGAAGCTCACGGGCAACGGTTGGCTGGCATCGGCGCGCACCCGCAGCATCTCGGTTTGCCGCCCGCGCGGCACGCGCAACGTCATGGATTTGGCAGCCCCGTCGGTCTGCGCCACCAAGGCCGGGACCCAGGCTCCCGCGCCCAATCGCGTCCGGCTCTCCAAAGTGACCCGCCGGATGCCCGCAGGCACCTGGACGCTCACCACGATGTTGGCGCCCTCGGGGCGGATGGACGTAATGACAGGCTGGCTGCTTTGGGACAGCGCTCGCTCCGGAACCGATGCCAGGAGAAGCACCACCCCCGCGAGCAGCCAGCGGCGAAGATTCCCGCTCAGAAGCTCGGTTTTCATAACTCTAACCACTAACCATCTTGGACACTCAAATCATAAGACCAGAGGGACATCGGAGTCAAGACAAAACGAAATGGAGGCAGAAAAATGGGGGCAGAAGAATGAACAGCATCTTTTGGGTCTCCATTTTTCTGCCTGAGTTCGGAAAGGGGTCGCGGTTCAGGCATTTTGCCTCATGTCCAGCCATTTTCATCTGGTGGTCGAGACGGCGCAACCCAATCTGGTGCTTGGCATGAAATGGGTCAGCGGTTGGTGCAGGAGGAATTGCGGCGGCGGGGCTGGGCGGAGGAGGAGTTGGCGCGGCGGCGCAAGGGCGACCCCCAGAAGGTGCGGACAGCTTGGCGGCTGCGCAGGGCGGCTGGCAAGGACCCGGGGGGCGCTCTAATGGGCAATGACTTAGGAAGAATTGGCTGGCGTCGGTCCTCTGACTGTGCTGGACTGGGGCCATGTCTATTCATTTGGCCGACTGTTTCAAAGGGGGCTCCCTCCCGAGCCCAGGCTGCTCAGCGCAATCACTCTGCGGTTGATCGACGAATCAGATCGAGATCGCTTCGATGAGTTGCTGGCGACCAAGCATTATCTAAAGAACCCCACGGTAGTGGGGCAGGTGCTGCGGTATGTGGCCGAGTATCAGGGCCAGTGGGTGGCGCTCCTGGTGTTTGGTTCGCCCGCCTTGCACCTCAAGCCACGGGATCGCTGGCTCAAATGGTCCCCGCGCCAAGTCAAGGAACGGCGGCACTTGATTGCACAGAACGCCCGGTTTTTGGTGCTGCCCAGCAGCGGTCGGTGGCCGAATTTGGCCTCTCGGGTCTTGAAACTGGTCTGTGAGCGCCTAGCCCGGGATTGGCAGGAGCACTTTGGTCATCCGGTGCTGGGGATGGAGACCTTCGTGGATCCACAACGTTTCAAGGGCACTTGCTACAAAGCGGCGGGTTGGCAACAACTGGGGCCGACCCAGGGCTATGAGCGAAACTGGCAGGACTTCTACACCGACACGCAACACCCCAAGGAACTGTGGGTGCGCCCCTTAAGCCCGCGGAACTTGGAGCAACTGCAAGCCCCAGAGTTGCCGCCCGCCCTGCTCAATCCGGCCGGCCCCCTGCCGCCCCCTTGTCCGGTGGCCACCGGACGATTGCATTCGCTCTGGGAGTGCTTCCGGTTGCACATGACCGAACCGCGCAAGCCCAAGGGGGTGCGGCATCTGTTGGCCACGCTTCTGACGCTGGTCGCCTTGGCCATGGCGGCGGGCTGCCAAGGGCCGCACGCCATCGCCGAATTTGCCCAGAGCCTCAACCACGGACAGCGCCGCCATTTGCGCTGCCGCCGCCGTCCCGGCGCGCACGCTCAGTTCGACGTACCCAGTGAGCGTACCTTCCGGCGCTTGTTAGAAAAGGTGAATGCCGATCAGCTCAAGGCGGTGTTGGTGGACTGGATGCGCCAGGAGGATCCCACCCCGCTCAAGACGGTGCATTTCGATGGCAAAGTCGTCAAGAACGCTCGACCGGCCCCCGCCCGCCCCAAGGCGGACAACGCCCAGGAGTTGCCGGCGCCTGAGCCTTGCGAGATTCCCATCGAGCAGCAAAAGCCCAAGGCCGACAAGGCCCTGACGCTGGTCAACTTCATGACCTCCGACCAACGCCTGGTCGATCAAATCGCCGTGCCGCGGGACACCAACGAAGAGGCCGCCGTCGCCGCCCATCTGCCCCAGATGGATTTGGCTGGAGTGCGAGTCACGGCCGATGCCGCCCATACCATCAAAGCCAATTGCCGCCAACTGACCTTCAACAACGGA
Source organism: uncultured bacterium (assembly GCA_963749495.1). GTDB lineage: Bacteria > Verrucomicrobiota > Verrucomicrobiia > Limisphaerales > UBA8199 > CAVQND01. The sequence goes on along the minus strand of CAVVMW010000023.1, from coordinate 311,089 downwards.
GCCGACTACTTGCTTTCTTAAAAGGCAACCAGCCTCTGGCCCGGGCCAAAGCCGAGCAACTGCTGCCCGGCGCCCTTCCCCCCTCAACTCAGTGTGGTGGACAAGGGCCACGGTCGGATTGAAACCCGGCGCGTGTGGTCTTGCCTGGTTGACCCTCCGACTCTCGGTCTGGCCGGGGCCGCTCAACTGCTGCGCATCGAGCGCGACGTCCAGTTCGTGCGGCGGGGCCAGGTGGTTAAAGAGACTCACGACGTGGCGTTCCCCTTCACCAACCTCTGGCCGGAGGAGGCCTCGATCGACGAGTTGCAGCAGTTGGCCCGCGATCACTGGAGCATCGAAAATGGCCAGCATCACCGCCGCGACCGCACTCAAGACGAAGACCGCTGCACAGTGCGTGAAACCAACACCGCTCGCAACCTCTCGCTGTTTCGCACCTTGGCCATATTCCTGTGCCAAACTCACCGCCCGCACCGGGGCGGCAAGCTCTCTGAGCGGGATTTTGAGCGCCGGGTTTGCCGCCGTCCCTGGGGCTTAATCCGCCGCTTCATGACCGGCTCAAGCACAGACGCAGACTAAGAAGCAACGCCTCAACCAGAACCGCAGGCTGCTTGCGCCAAAGCGGCCATCCTCCGGCTTTGCCGTGATGGCCCCACCGACCTCGAAAACCAGCCCAGCAACGCGCTTTTTCTCAGTGAGCGCGCCGTTCGTGGAGGCTGGCGGGTTCAAAATACCCACCCGTGCCGATGCCAAAACGTGCCGCCGGACTTTGTCAATAGCCCTGGGCGGCTGCGGCGCGAGAGCACGATGACATTGAAATGGATTGCGCAACGGCTTAGGATGGGGACCTGGACGCCCGTTTCCAATTGCCCGGTGTTCAACCGGAAAGAAGAAGAAGATGAAAAGTGTATCATGAAACCTGTATATGTCGGCTGGCGGTCTGGGTGGAAGAACATCGCTGCGTTTCTTTTCGCGCTGGAGGCAGTGTTCCTAATCTGCGAGGCGCAGGGCGCGGCAGAAGTGGCAACGACTCAGAACAGGCAAGGAACCTTTTTTGTCGCTCCCAACGGTCGGGACAACTGGTCGGGCACCTTGCGCGAGCCGAACAGCACAGGCACAGATGGCCCATTTGCCACCCTGGGCCGGGCGCGGGACGCGGCTCGAGAGTGGAAGTCTCGTCCCGGCGGTCAGGCGAAATCACCGATTCACGTGTTGGTGCGGGGCGGGAAATACTTCCTTAACGAGTCCGTCGTGTTCACGTCCGACGATAGTGGAACTCAAGAGTCCCCCATTGTGTATGCCGCCTATCCAGGCGAGAAACCAGTGGTGAGCGGAGGTCGAAAGATCACCGGCTGGCAGCCGTACAAGGACAAAATCCTCCAGGCTTCCGTGCCTGAGGCCAAAGGCGGCAGGTGGAAGTTCCGACAACTGTTTCTGGACGGGCAGCGCCAGGTTCGGGCTCGCTATCCGAACATCGGTTCTGGCGACCAGTGGCGCAAGGGTTGGCTGAGCATCGAGGGCGCTGCCGAGCCAAGGAGCTTCACTGCGTTCAGGTACAGGGCCGGCAGTTTCCCTCGCCATTGGGCCAAGCCGACGCAAGGGGAGGTCTTCACGATCATCAACTGGGGCTACACGACCCTGGCTCCCATCAAATCCATCGACGAAGCCAACCGGTCGATCACACTGACCCGCGGCGTGCGCGATTTCCGGCGCCAGCCCTGGGTTACTCCTCAGACCGCCCCATTGCAGGCCGAGGCCTTCCACACTGATTTTGACTATGCCATCCCCCATCGGTTCTTCGTCGAGAACCTTCTGGAGGAGTTGGATCAACCCGGCGAGTGGTGTTTGGACACCGACGAAGGCAAGGTGTTCTTCTGGCCGCCGCAAGAGCCCGTCCAGGAGCATGAGACGGTCGCGCCCGTGTTGGACTGTCTGGTGGATCTGCGCGGCACGTCGTGGCTGACTCTCTCCGGCTTCACGTTCACGGAGACCGTGAATGGCGGTGACAACATGCACCGGCTCGGCCTGGAAGGCACGGGTGCCATGTTCCCCATGGAGGACCGGACGTATTGCGGCGAGGCCGTGCATCTGAAGGACGCAGAGCACTGCCGCCTCGTGGGCAACCACTTCCTGGCCGTGGGCGGGAATGCGGTTTATCTCGAGGGCCACAACTTCAGAAATGTGGTGCAAGGGAACGAGATTGCCTGTGCAGGCCATTGCGGCGTGGTGCTGATCGGCACACGCGACCGCCCACACAACGCGGTCCAGCATCCCTTGTGCAACGAGGTCACGGATAATCACATCCACCATTGCGGCGTTTTCGATAAGGCGGCGGTCGGCGTCTTCTGCGGCCTGAGCGACGCCAACGTGGTCGGCCACAACCTCATCGAGCAAGTGCCGCACCACGCGATCAACCTTGGCAATCACGGCTATGGCCGCAATATCGTCGAATACAATGACATTCGTTACGCGTGTCAGGAGACCTACGACAATGCCGCCATTAATTGCTGGATGGAGAACGATCGCACGGAGCGGGGAGAAGAACGGTCGGGCCACATCATCAGGTACAATCGCATCGCCGACATTTCGGGCACTGTCACCTTTGGGATTTACCTGGACAACTTCACCTCCAATTGCTCAGTGTACGGAAACCTCCTCGTGCGCTGTGGTTTGAGTGGAGTGCGCATCAACGGCGGCCGTAATAACATCATCGAAAATAACATCATTGTCGGCTGCCCCGATCCCGTTGGCTGCTGGCCGGCGACGGTGTTCTGGCCTCATATGAAGGGCTTCATGACCGGCAATCGTTTCGAGCGAAACATCGTGTGCGACTATTCGACCATCTACCGTATTGACACGGATCAGGCCGAAATTCCCCAGGTTTTCGGAGGGTCGGATTACAATCTCTTCTGCGGCGGCCGCAACGGCCCAGAGCGGGTGGGTATCGGCCCAGACAAAACGATTCCGGTGGTCCAGTGGAAAGCGATGGGGTACGAGGAGCATTCCGTGGGTGCCGATCCCCTCTTTCTCGATCCCGCGCATGATGACTACCGCCTCAAACCCAAGTCTCCGGCCTTCAAGCTCGGTTTTCAAGCCATTGATGTCAGCAAGATTGGGCTGAGGGATGATCGCAACGTCGGACCAAAAGGCAGCGATGATCGCCCCTGAACCCATAAACCCGAGGATTCGGGGGGTGAGGCCTCAGTGAAGGCGGGAGCGTCACGGAGCGGACCCCTCACCCCGGCCCTCTCCCCTTCGGAAGGGGAGAGGGAGGATTCTCGGTGGCGCTTTGAGAAAGCGCAGACGCCAGGGATCGCGCGAGACTGCCGAGGCCTCTCCCTCTCCCCGTCGGACGGGGAGAGGGTTGGGGTGAGGGGTCGGCCCGGGCACCCCCTCTCCGCCTTGACTGACCGCTTACTGGGGGTGAGGATCTGGGTTGACATGCCCCAACCGATTCAGTACGTTCACTGGTGAACCTGAATCGAACCTTCCCATGAATCCTGAGAGAATACTCCACACGTATCAACGCGGGCTGGGCCTCGCGCTGCTGCTTTGTGCCGGCTGGGCGGCCTCGGCAAATGTCCTGGTCACCTTCCAGGTCGATATGAGCAACGCGGCCTTCGACTCGAACTCCCAGACGGTGGCGGCCCGGGGAACCTTCAATGGGCGGAGCGCCTTCGCCCTGACCAACAATCCCCACGGCGCCAATCCCAATCTTTGGACCGGCACGACCAATATTCCCGGCAACGGAACGGTCATGAGCTACCGATACACGATTGAGCCCGGCGCCACCTACGAGGTTGTCGCCGAGGGCGCCAATCATGACCGCCTAGTGACCCTTCCTGCCGCCGACGGCTCCAGCCTCATGCTGCCCCAAGTCTATTTCGGGGATTCGACCCCAAATCCCGTTACCGTGTCGGTGACATTCCAGGTGGACATGGCCCAGCAGATCAACACCGGGGCATTTAACACGAATTCCTCGTCGGTCTATACTCGCGGGTTATTCAATGGCTGGGGCCAAGTCGCTCCGATGACCAATGACCCGGCCATTCTGCGGACCAACCAGTTTGGGTTGGTGACCTCGGATGTCTATGTGTACACGGTCGACGTCACCGGTTCGCCCGGGCAGACAACCGATTTCAAGTACTATATCGATACCGGCAGCAACTGGGAGAGCCCCGCGCCGGGGACCGGCGACCCCGCCGACAACAACAATCGCTTTTTCAACCTGGGCTCGGGCGCCACGCAAAGCCTGCCCATCTTGTTCTTCAACGATGCTCCCTATGCCCCAGTCGCCACCAACATCATCACTTTCCAGGTGGACATGACCGCGCAGATCACGCTGGGCAATTTTGACCCCGGCACGGGAACCGTCGAGGTGCGCGGCAATTTCAACAGTTGGGGCACTCCCCAAATCCTTTGCACGAATAATCCCGCGGACCCAAACACCAACATCTACCGTGCCGTGGTCACCATCACGGACGGCGTGGGCGTTGAAGAGCAGTATAAATTCTGGGCGAGTGTGTCGGCTAACAGCGGCTGGGAAACCATGGCCGACAATCGGACCGTGGCCATCGTTCGCGGCACTGCCCAAACCCTGCCTGTCGTCTTTTTCAGCAACCAGGACCCGGCCGACTTCCTCCCTGCGGACACGGTGGTGAGCTTTAGCGTCGACATGGCCCAGGCTGTCGGGACGGACGCCCACGCCTTCGCCCCAGCCAGCGATCAGGTCTTCATCAACGGGGCGCCCAATGGCTTCGCGACTTGGGATGCCTCCCTGCCGATGCTCACCAACAACCCCGTGGGCAGGCTCGGTTTATTCCATTGACCTCTTGCTGCCCAAGGGCAGTCCCGTGCAGCAGACCTATAAGTACGGCATCAACGGCAACGATGACGAAGCCCCCCCGAACAGCAACCATGTCCGCTTCGTCCGGACCACCGGCGCCTACACCCTGCCGCGCGACACCTTCGGCGCGCAACTGGTCGAGCCGTCATTCGGCCTGCTCAGCGCGGGTCCTGCCTCCGCGGGCAGTGTGGCGATCTCGTGGCTGGGCCGCCCGGGCGTTCACCTGCAAGCCAACACGGCCTTGTCGGGTGGCACGTGGCAGGACCTCCTCAATACCGATGGCGCCACTTGGACTCAAGGCCATGCCTCGACCAACGGCCTGGTCAGTGTGACCAATTACCCGGCCATGGGCGCAAAAACCTTCTTCCGCCTGATAAAAGAGTAACGAAGGTTCGCAGGAACGCTGAATCAACCCCTGACACGGTGCGTTTCCTTTCATGGGCGCACGGCAGACTTCTTCCTGCGCGCAATCCAGCCGCATAAATGCGGCGTTCCGCTTGGCTGCGCAACGCCGCCCTTAGGCGGCAGCGAGGAATCCCGTCCTGCGCCCTGCAGTACGCGGCCATTGACAGAGTGCAGACGGGCAATTTTGTTGGGATGCGGGGGGGCGGCTGATGGACTCCGTCCGATGTCCATCTCGGGGTCGCAAACCCAAGCCCCGGGGTGGGGGCCCGCGCGTCCCGGCGCAGCAGGACGGGTAGGGGGATGCCAGCCAGCGCCCGAAAGCCGGCCGGGCGGCAGGAGTTTGACACGTGGATTGAAGCGCCGCGGCTCGAAGAGGCTGACGACGAGGCGCTTTAGGTCTTTCGGCGCAACCGGTGTTTGGAGGGCGAGCTATTTAGAAAACGCACGCTCGAGAAGGTGGAAGGCTAGCGGGAGAGCTGCTCAACAACAGAAGTTACTTGGAAGATTCTGCTGAGGGGGCCAACTTTCCAGCTTGAACAAAGCTGGCTCGCGACCGAGAGGAAAGGCGACCAGGAGAGAGTCTCTCTCCTGGCCGCGCGAGATTCAGGGCACAATCACTGCCCGATAGAAACGGCTTGCATAGGTGGCGGCCGTCGGATCATAGACGAGGTATGGCGTTGTCGGTAGCGACGGGATGTCTTGCAGCAATTGCCAGGTCCCACCCGTCAAGGCCGAACTATATTGGACCTGATAGTGGAAGCCAACCACGCCGTTAATAACAATCGCCGCATGAAGCTCTATGCTGGTTTGCGGATTGCCCACCACGGTCAGGCTGGCCACGGCGCTGTTGGTGGTATTATTAACCCGAACCAAGTAATTCGTCGCATCGGAGGGTTGCACATTCGTAATCGTCAGTTGAGAGGTGGTCGAACCCGAGATGTTTCCACCGTCGGAGAGATTGACGAACGTGCCGTTCACCTGCTTCTGCCACTGGTAGGTGGGCGATCCCGATCCGCCGGCCATTACAACGCTGAAATGCGCCGAATCTGTTATGGCGACGGCCTGGCTGACCGGCTGAGATAAAAACGCTATGGTTGCCGGCACAGTGGTATCAACGACGTCTGACCAAGTTGTGCCCAGCCGGATTTCACCGATGGAGGGCAGTGCGGCGCCGGTGATGGCCAAGCCGAGGTGATCGGCCAAACCGGTCATGGTCCCAATATTGTCTGTATAGGTAACATCCCAAACAACATTGGCAGGATCAGTGTCCACCTGATTTGTACCGCCGGGAGTATAAATATAGGCCCGCAGGTTCACCGTGTCTCCGCCCGCCGCGTAGGTTTGGATTTGCGCCACACACATATAATAGCCGGTCTGCTGACCTGAGCTGCCGAAGCTACCATGCGGCCAATATTCCCACCAGGTAATGTTGGTGGCGCCAGGGTTTACGGTAATAGCTAGTTCGTTTGACGCGGCACCGTCAACATCGTAACTCACGCCGCTCATGATTCGCAGCCCAGGCTCCCCCGTCGCCGCGTTAGGCTCACGTCCAATATAAACACGGGCGTCATAATTGCGCGCCGCGCTCGGGGGGGGCGGGCCGTAGGTATTGAGCCAACTGATATAATAGACGCCATCGGCAGAGAGGTCGATGGGCATGCTCAAGGGACGAACCACAACTCCCGACGCCCAACCATCACCATTCTGAGCCATGCCACCGGCTGGCCCTGGAAAATAGACGTTAGCTGGAAAAGCGAGGAAGTTGTTGTTCGCCGTGCAATTAATCAGGGCGCCGTGGGCAATATCATCTCCAGCGGAGTTGGTCCAGGGCCCGGCAAAGCCTGTGCCTGTGGCAATGCCATCAATGTTTGTCGTGACTGCAGGAGGGGGATTGAACCCTTCATAAGCCAGCAGACTGGCCCGGGCAGACGCGCTGGCAAAGGCCAGAATGGCCGCCGCCGCCACGCAAGATAGCAGACAATAGGGTTGTATTGGGATGTGTTTCATACTCATTTATTTTTGGTATCAGTGGTTTCTATTGGTTTTTACGGTCTCGACTTCAAATCACTATCAGAACCAACCCTCTGGCGTCAATGCAAAACAGGGCCTGCCACACAAAGAAAAGGGTCAGCCATGGCATGGTTCGCTCTTTCCTGGCGTGAAGCCTGGCAGGGGTCGGTTGGTGGTATTGACAACTATTTACCGAGATTGGCCTGAACAAGGGCCACCACATTCCCCCTCACCCCGGCCCTCTCCCCAGGGAGAGGGGGAACTTCCGCCAGTCTGTTGACGAAACCAACGGCGTCGGGATTAACGACTGTCGGCCTTCGCTGTTCCCTCTCCCTGGGGAGAGGGTCAGGGTGAGGGGGAATGGGACGACCCTGTGCAAACCTCCCGGCGCCCTTTCGGGCCCCAGTGCGCGGGCTGAATAGTTACAGCGGTGGATGTCGTCAAGGTCTGGTGCTTCCATCACGCAGCGCAGCAAGGGCGGCGGCAACCTCGCACCCCTTGGATTCGATGACCGCGAGCAATTCCTCCGGCGTGCGGGTATCCTCGGTGCTCTTGCGGTTCGGGTTGACGGCTTTCAGGTCGTAGTTCAGGGCTTCGATTTGCTGGCGCATGACGGTCCAACTGCGTTCGCTGTCGGCGCGGTCGGGCAGCAGGCGGAAGAAGTCCTCAAAGTGCTTCAAGGTGAACGGCGTTTTCTTGCCGACCTTGATGTCCGACAGGTCGTAATACCAAATCTTCTCCGTCGGCTTGCCTTTGGTGAAGAAAAGCAGATTGGTTTTCACGCCCGCCCCCGCCGCCGTGAACACGCCGCCCGGCAGGCTCACGATGCACCAAAGGTCGCAATCGTCCAGCAGCTTGCGCTTGGTTTGGACAAAGGCCGTCTCGTTGGTGCGGAACAAAACGCCTTCATCAAGCACGATGCCGCAACGCCCGCTCGGTTTGAGGCTGTCAATGACGTGTTGCAGAAACAGCACTTGCGTCGCGCCGGTCTTGTATGGGAAGCGCGTCTGCGCGTCCTTGCCTTCCTTGCCGCCAAACGGCGGGTTCATCAGCACCACGTCATAGAGTTGCGGCGCGTCCTGAAACAATCCGCCGTAAGTTTCCGCGCCCGTGAGCGTATTGCCGTGCCAGATGTGCGGCTCGTCAATGTTGTGCAGCACGAGGTTGGCGAGCGCGATGGGGTAAATCGCGTTGTCCTTCTCTCGTCCGTAAAACGTCTGCCGTTTGATGTTTGTTTTACTTTGTCGGCCATCATGCGGGCTGGGGAATTGTCTCAAACGCGATCCTCACCGGCTGGGCGGCTTTGCCCGGATAATTCAGACGCTCAAAACCGATGACGCGACCCTTCCGGTCCTTCATCAAGACCACTTCCTCGCCCGTCTCTTCGCAGACATATTCCGCCTGCGGACGGCCAAACCACACCGTCAGCGTGCGGCCTGCCGGATCGTAATAAACATTCACTTCGGCCATATTCGTTCGCCTTCTTTGATGGCGTCGGTGGGATACGCCGTGATGAGAAAGCCGGTCCGGCCCGCTTGTTTGCTCACGGCGCAGACCCAACGCCGGTTGCGTCGGCTGCGATAGAAAAGATACACGTTCGCGTTGCTTTTGCTACGCCGAATCTCTTCCGGCGTTTGCAGCGCCGCCCGCACCTCATCCTCGCGTCCAGCCATGGCCGGATGTTTGATCGGAACGGGGTCGGTCAAAACTATGATCGGAACGGGGTCGGTCAAAACTATTGACACAATACTCCTCTCTGGCGTATGGTCCTGGTCATGCCGCGCAAACTCCGAGTTCAGTATCCGGGCCCCATCTGCCACGTCATGAGCCGGGGTGACGGGGAGTACCCTCAAAGCCTCAAGTCAAGGAAACATCTGGCTGCGCGTGGACCGGCTCCTGGGCGAATGGCGTATTCCCAAGGACAGTCCGGCCGGGCCTAGACAGTTTTCGCGGTCTCTGGAGCAGCGCCGCAGCCAGGAGACTCCCAGGGCTGAGGGGAAGGCGGTGGAGCGGGGCTGGTGTCTGGGCGACAAATGTGAAGGAGGAGCTGCTGAGGCAGATGCATGAGCGGCGGGGCGGCCATTACGGGCCGGAGTTGCGCGAGGCCGATGAACTGCATGCGGAGCGGCTGGTGCAGGAGGAATTGCGGCGGCGGGGCTGGGCGGAGGAGGAGCTGGCGCGGCGGCGGAAGGGCGACCCGCAGAAGGTGCGGATAGCATGGCGGCTGCGGCGCGAGAGCACGATGACATTGAAATGGATTGCGCACCGGGTTAGGATGGGGAGCTGGACGCACGTTTCCAATTGCCTGGTGCTAAAGCGGAATGAGGATGAAGAGTGTAAATAGCTTTGGCCGAAACCCTTTTTTGGCTGATGTCGTGGGCCGGAACAATCGCTGAGGGGTTTTCTGAACGGCCCCTTGACTATAGTCTCTTGCCCGCGAGGAGGCCCTTCTCACGAATTAGCGTCTCGGAAACCCCGGATTTGACTTGGATGCCCTTATAGCTCCAGTTCGTTAAAACAGTTTTCGCTTCCTTTGGAACGAGAACCGCGCCGACGGGGTGGCCGCGGCCCGTGTCAGAATCGTATCTCCAAAGAAGGACGACCATCCGATACGGCAGCACTCCCGTCAAAGCTTCTTGAGGGGTGAGCGGGGCCACACTGAAAGTTTTTGTGCTCCGATCGAAGCGGAGGGTTTTTACATCAAGATTGAACGGGTCACCGAAATCCGGCGTTTTGCTGTCGTAGCGTTCGAATTCGTAACCCTTGGCGCGGAAGAAATCATAAAGGTCCTTCTCCCAAAGCTTGCTGTTGCCCTGACGTTCCTGTGTGTTCTCGATTGGAATTGAGCGTCCAGCGTCGAAGTATTCGAGGAGTAGGTCGCGAATTTCGTTGAGGTTAAGTTCCATAAGAATCAGTCACGCGATGTTTGCTTGCCGCATTCTCGTTTTAATCCAGCGAAACCGGATAGCTTCTTCCAGGGAGGCACGGAGCCTGGGTTGGAGCGAGTCGATCTCATGTGCACCGTAGCTCAGGATGTCCAGGAAGGCGCAGTCTATCTGATCGCGGATGGCCTTGACTTCCGGAGATTTCCGGTTACGCACGCTGACTAGCTGGTTTCGCAGCTTAAACAGGCGGTGGTTCTGGCGCGGGGTGAGGGCCCTGAAGTCGGGACAGCGTAGTTCTCTGAGATGCTCGACCTGTATCTTCAGCATGAAGCTGCCATCGAAGCGAGCCCGATGCAAACCTGATCCTTCCAGCAGCAAATGTGAGATGCGGCTGTTGAGATACACGAACAGCAATTGGCCGATTTCCTCAGGCTCCGGGGCTTCGATGACCTGGAATTGGTCGGTCACGTGGACTTGGTCTTGGTTGAGAAAAGCCCCGATCTCGGTGTCAACGATGCACTGAACTGCAATTAGCGGTGGTGTGGTCAGCGACAACGTGTACCAGGACGGCCGGTGTCCCTCCGTGGAGAGCCGATCAGCGGGACGGTCGCATCGGTGGTGCCCTTCGCTGCATTCAGGGCATTTATCGCACATGCCCGCATGCGGGAAGAGGTTGGGCTTGCTTCGGTGCTGTGTGGCCGCAAGGGATTGGCAGGTCTCGCAGGGGTAACGGATTCCGTATTGGTAGATGTAGTTGGCGAGCGGAGGCAGCGTGCCGCCACCGTAGCCGGCAGCAATACGTTGGACCTCGTGGTGCAGGTTGAAGTAACGGTGTTGTGTCTCCCTTGGCAGGACGAAGCCGCTGATGTCTCGGGAGTTCTTGACTACGGCGGACAAGCTCTCCGGAGAGCAATGGAGTGAGCGGGCTGCTTCTGAAGTAGCATCGAGTAAAAAGAATGTGTTGCAGCCAGACTTGACGCCCATTTTAACAGTGGCGAAGTCGCCAACGCGCCTCGGGCAGCGTGCTGTTAGCATGTCGCGCACCGGATTCGGGAAGAGCGTCCTAGTCCAATTGTCAGAGGTCTGCAAAGCGGCGAGGTCGATGCGGCAACCGTTGTCTGAAGAGAGCGGCTGCTGCCACGACATGAGGTGTTGGAACGATACGGGTCCTTCCGGTTTCCGCCGCGCGACGCAAAGAATGAGGGTGTTGGCTTTGACCTTGATCCCCTCCTGTGTAAACGGGTGATCGTGTAATGTGAAGAGAGTCCGGAGTTCGACTTCGTGTGTGAGATACTTCCGAATGGGGGCGCCGTAGTTCGTGTCGACAAAGTTGCGCGAGGTGATGAAGGCCAGAACACCATCCGGGCGTAGAAGTTCGGTGCCGCTCAAAATGAAGACGTTGCTTAAGTCGGAGGTGGTCTTGATCGGGTGAGTCGGATGGGTAGCGTTCCAGAGCCGGATGGTTTCTGATTTGGTCTTAACACTGTTGCCCTGGCTAAGCGCGATGAATGGTGGGTTGCCGACGCAGAGGTCAAAGTGTGGCTGGCCGGCAGTGCCGAGTTTGCCTAGAGGTGTGGGGACTGACGCCGGTTGAAAAAGGTCTAACTCAATTGCGTTGTTCGGGTGTGGTGCCCAGGCAAGTGCATCGCCGACTGACAGGTGAGGGAGTGTCGGAAAGCTGGCTGCGCCCTGCGTCTGGGCTACGCCAAACTCGAGGTCGAGGAGCCAGAGGCGTAGGCGCGCAACGAGGACAGCCTGGGGCGCAATGTCGAGTCCGTGGATCGTGTTGGCGAAAATGTGCGCCAGCCACTCGCGGTACCGCTGAGGCCGATCTGGGCGTCCTTTGATTGCGTGGAGGGCGGCGTAGATCTGGATAAGGATCCTAGAGGCGGCAACTAAGAAGGCCCCCCCACCGACGCTCATGTCGATAAGGCGTAGGGCGCGCAACCTCTGCTCGATCCACGTGAGCGACTCGATCTGTCTGGGGCTCAGATGATGACCAGCCCGGTGCGAGCGTAGAAGTGCTAGGGGGATGCTCTCAAGGTGTTGAACTTCAAACTGAATCGTGAACCATTCTTGGAGGGCGTGGTGGACGATGTTCTCGGCGAGGAGGTCTGGAGTGAAGTACGCTCCAGTGGGGCGCTGGTTGATCCAGCGTTCATAGATGTAACCAAGAATCCACGGTGCAACGGAGGGGTTGCAGGTATCGCCTTCGGTTGGCGCCAGGGCAAATGTATAACGGCTCAGCAGATCGGTTGTTAATTCGAAGAGCTGATTCGAGTCGACGCTCCTGGGGCTGTGCGCGTTCCCGAACCACGACTCAATGCGGGGTCCGAGACATTCACTGTAGAAGTGGGATGGCGAGACGCTTGCGGCAGCGGCTCCAGCGAGCAGAGGCTGGCGCCTAAGCGGTGTGACGGAGTGCTCGGCGAATTTGAGGAAAAGGATCTGGCAGATGAGGGCGGCTTCATTTGAGGCGGAGGGGTTGGACAATGGCTCAGAGTAGCAGGCGCCCAGCGTATTTCCTTAATTCCCGGAAGAGGGCGAGGGAACCGTCTCCGGGCCCTGAGCAGGGTTTTGGTGAGGACACAGAGGCAGGCGCCTGAAGTTCGGGCGGCTCAAAGGCGAGTGAACCGTTACGAAGGGCGTATTCGCGATTCCCCTGTGGCACTGTCATCGATTTCATGTTTTTTCAGCCCGTCGCCTGGCTGCGTTGGTTACTTCGTTCCGGCTGAGGCCGTTCGTAACCACTTCTCCCGCTGCCTGGCGGCCCCTGCTCTTGGGCCCCATGGAACTCATATTATGCTTTTGCCGCGATCAAACAACCGTTTTTTGGTCCGACTGCGTCTTTTGCTCTCCCGTCAATTGACGGGCACCGTTAAGAACGACCTCTCCTATTTGGTGTATTGGCAACTGAGAAGATGGCCGCAGCACTTCGGTTTCAGCCTGGAACATGGTGCCGTTCCGGTCTTCATCACTGGCCATGTTCAGCGCGAGTTTTCGACATCGACGGCCACGAAACTCAAAATGCTGGCAGATGGGGACTTCCTGAAATTGGATGGTCGGAGGCATAGGGGCTTGGGGTGAAATTCCTCGTGTTCAATCAATATTCCGGGCTTTGGGCTCGGATGAAGTGGTCCTTGGGTTCCTGGATTCGACCGCCCGCATGGATCTGAGATTTGCATTCATGAACCGGATTGTCGCAGAGGGGAAGGCATTGGGGTCGGATCTAAACTTTTGACAATTGCGAATGAGATTAGGTTGCCAATTCGCCCCTCGTCTGGGAAATAAGAAGGCATTGGGAGCCGGGGTTCACTCGTGTCCGGTCCGCTTCACTGCGGAGCGGATCTGCTATGTCCAGTGCTTGTCCGCGGCTTTGAAGAAGGCCAGCACGTTCTCATCCGGGACGGTGTCGTCCAGGCCGAGGATGGAGAGGGAGAGTTTGTCGAGGGGTTTGCCGGCATCGATGAGGGCATGGACGTCCCGCTCGATGGCGGCGGGAGCGGCGTGGCGCATCTTGAGCGGGCTATAGCGGGCGTTGAGGTGGGTGTCCGGGAAGAGGCGCCGGACCAGGCGCACATCCGAGCCCCAACCCACCTCGAGGAACTCCAGGCCGCGCACCTTCCGGTATTCGGGGGCCATTCTGGCCAGGTCCATCCCGCAATGGTGGATGCCGAAGGGCGGCAGGGCCTGGGCCAGGGCCTGGTCGCATTCGAGCAGGAAGTCACGGTAGGTGGCCGGGGAAATGAGTGTGGTGCTGCAGTTGCTGGTCACAAAGAGGGCCGGGTCGATCTGGGCGACGATGTTGGTGACCGAGATGGAACTGGTGCCGGTGCGGCTGCGAATCGCCTCGACCACCTGGGTCATCGTCCCGGTGACCAGGCGCAACAGCCGCCTGGCCAGGCTGGGGTCGGTGAGGAACCACACCAGGACCTCGGCGCCGGCCACGCACATCGCGTTGTTGAGGACGCCCTGGGGGTTGAGGTCTCCCTCGACATGCCCGTACTCGCGCTGGAGCCAGTCCATGTCTGCGGCCAGCTTCTGCATGACCGGGGTGTCGATGGCCTTTGGCGGTTCCAGGGCCTCCAACTGGGCCTGGCCCAGCCCGAGCGGGACGGTGCAGGGCGTGTTGCCCGGGGAAAACCAGGTGGCGCAGCCGAGCACCTCGCCGACGAGGTGGCACAGGGGTGTCATGCGGGTGGAGATGACCGGGACCGGCTCGGCGCTGGCGGTGCCCAGGCCCACAGAGCCAAACCGCTCCCAGAGCGCCCGCTGCATCCGGCCCTCCAACTCAGCCCGCCGGCGCGGGTGCGCCCGCACGTAGCTCTCGTCGAAGGCTATCCCGTAGAACCTGCTCCACCAGGACGCATCGAACATGACGTCCACTTTGGCGGCGCCACCTCTCCTCATTCGTGTTGGTCCGTCGTTTCACCCTCGGCGCCGGCGGAGGGGGACGCGGCGTGGCTGCCGGGCCGGTCCTCGTCAGGCCCGAGCGGCGGCACATGCGCCCGTTTCACCCCAAAGAGGTCCCAGGCCAAGTGCAGCGCCTTGCGGCCGGACACCCGGAGCCGCCAGGCATTGCGCAAAAAGCCCCGCGCGTGGCGATTGACGTCCCGAAAATTCGCCGCGTCCGCCCTCGCTTCTCTCGCGTCCACCGCCAGGCCCAGGGCCTCGATGAACTTCATGTCCTCGAAGAAGAAGTCCGGGTTCAGCACGCGGAGGATGGGCCTCAGGGGTTTGGCGTGCCAGTAGAGACACTTGCGGAAGGCCAACTCGGGGTAGTCTGATGGGGAACAGTTGTATCGCCGGCAAAAAAGCTCGCGGAGCTGTTGCGGTTGCTGGGCCATCGGCAGGAGTCTATCGGCTGGTGCTGGCCAGTCAAACTAATTCCGCATGGCGCTCAACCATTCAATGCGAATGAGTGATGGAGTAGATTAGGATTCCGTCGGCGGACCGGGTGGCGGTGACGATTTGCCGAGGGACGGCCCTGGGGCTGGGTTGGGCCGTTGTGCGGACCGGCGGCGGGGGTGTGTAGGAGTATGGAGCGGGGTCAGGCACCCAATGGCCGGCCCCAGGAGTGCTGGGCACCCAGTCGGCAGCCGAGGGTGCCTGGTCGGGGATGAAGGCGGGCGCCTCTGGGGGTGGCGGAAGTGGTGTCGGCGGGGCAGAAACATAGGCCGGCTGCGCATAAACGCAACTGCAGGCCGGGTAGCTGCTAGCATGGCAGTAATCCGGGCCGACCCGCAGCGAACACCCGAACAGAGCCCCAAGACCAAACTCGATCGAGAACCGGGGCCAAAAGCACCATCCGTGACAATGGCCATGGGCCATTGCGTTGCTGCCAAGGGCCAATGCCAGGCAGAGGGTCAAGCCAATCTTCCTCATAGTCTTGCCTTTCTTGCTCCCACTCTACCTCCGCCCGGCCCGGGGAGCGAGACAAAAAATTGAACAAATTGCCCGGGAGACGTTCTAATCCATTGTTCGTGTTGGGTTTTGGTCGTTGATGCGTGTTGGTGTTGTGCTTGGTTTTGGCACGGTTGGGAGCGGTCCGCGTTCGGCGGGCCGCTCTTTTTTTGGGGGAGCCGGCGTGACGGCCGGCGCTGCCTGGGGCAACCCGCCGTGATCGCTCGCAGCCTGCCCCTCACCCCGGCCCTCTCCCCGTCCGACGGGGAGAGGGAGCAGCAAAGCCCGGTCTCGCGAGCTCTAACGTGCCGGGATTTGTTGACAGGCTGGCGGTGGTCCTGTCCTTCGCGTCGGCAGAATCCCGGCAGAACAGGAGCACTTGTCCTGCACACCACGTCTGACCGGTCCGGGCTGTCCGACCCGTCCCAATCGCCGCTCCCTCACCTGCCCTCCTCGAGCCGCCGGGCGCGCTCGGCGAACTGCGCCCGTTCCTCCTCGGCCAGCTTTCCGTTTCGGACCGCCCGGCTATAGACCGCCAGCGCCTTGGCAGGCTGGCCCTGCGCTTCATAGATCCGGCCCAGGAGGGCGTAACCCTCACCGGCGGGCGGCTCCTGCTGCGCGAGCCTCTCCAGCGTCGCCGCCGCCTCGGCAGTCTTGCCTTGCTGATATTGATAAAACCCCAGCGTATAGGCGTATTTGGGATCCTGCGGACGCAACTGCGCGGCGCGGCGGCACCATTCCAGGGCCTCCTCGGGCCGGTCTTTTGCCAACAACACGCCCAGATTGTAGGCGGCCTGGGCGGACTTCGGATCGCTCTTGAAGGCCGCGCGAAAGGCCGCCTCGGCCTCGGAAAATCTCTCCATCTCGGCCAGGAGCATGCCCAGGTTGAGGTGGACCGCGGCGTTGGTCGGGGCGAGGCGGAGGGCCTGCCGGAGGCTGGCCTCGGCCTGGTCGTTGCGGCCGGCCAGGTTGTAGGCCACCGAGACGTTGACCAGGGGGGAGATGTCGCGCGGCTGCAGCCTCGAGGCCGCATTGAAGGCCTCGATGGCCGCGGCGTGCTCGTGGCGCTGGAGCCGGAAGTTACCCAGGTTGTGGTAGGACGCGGCATCGTCGGGACGGGCCAGGAACGAGGCGAGCAACTCATCGGTGGCCTTGCTCACGGCCGGGCGGTCTTCATCCTGGCCGGGCCATCCTGGCTGCGCCCCTGGACCCGCCAGGTCCTGCGGCGCACCCGCCAGCGCATAAGCAGCCCGCAGGCGCACGAGGCGGAACTCATCCCGCGTGGCGGCCGCCAGCAAGGGAATGAACTCCGCCCGCAACCCCTCGCCCAGGGCCTGGGCCGCCGCCGCGCGCACCAGAGGCGAGGGGTCGTTGAGGCACGGTTTGATGCCCTCCCATTTTGCCTCGTCCTCGCAACCGTTGAGCAACTGCAGGAGCGAGGCGGCCCAGATCTCCTCGCGCCCTGGGCTGGCGAGGTACTTGACCATCTCGGGCAGCCTGGACCAGTCGCCTTTGCGGGCGGCGGCGACCCAGCCCGCGCGCTGGAGCGTGGGCGCCTGGTAATCGGCCGCGTGCCATTGGCGTACCCGTAGATCCGCCCAGGCTGCGGTCTGGTTGGTGTGGCAGAGATTGCAGGCATTGGGCGAGCCCCAGGCCAGCGTGGCCCCCGGCATCGGCGGGCGCATCGAGTGGTCCGTGCGCCGCATCCGCGCAAATTCCGTCGTCGGCATGTGACAGGCAACGCACTGGGCGGCCTGGCTCCCCGCCTTGTGCCGCGAGTGCGCCGCCGCATTGCTCACCTTGTCCTGGTGGCAGGGCAGACAGGCGGCGTCCGCCTGCCCGCCTGGAAACCGGTTGCGCCCGCTGGAGGTGTGGCAAAGCCCGCAGTGCAGCTTGCCCGACTTGAGGCAGGGACTTAACCGCCACGACGTGAATGTGAAGTTCTCGCCCAGGTCGCGCCCGTCCGGGTAGAAGTCGGCCTGCTCGAGGGCGGCCAGGCTGAAGTGGTCGAAAAAGCGGTCACCGGGGGAAAACGAGCCGGCCAGCGGAGTGATTTTGGCATGGCAGGCGCCGCACAGCGAGTTGAGTTGCTCGGGCGAGGCCGTCTTGAGGCTCACCAGCTTGAGGTCCTTGAGCGGCCGGCCCTTGGGCGTTTGGCTGGCCAGCCGCGCGTGCTCGGCCGCCGGGCCGTGGCAGGTTTCGCAATTGATGCCGGGCTCCGCCCAGGACGTTCTGGTAGCTGTCCGTCTCAATCCGGTAGTGATTGGTGAGTTGGCTGACGTGGCAACTGAAACACGCGGTGTTGAACGTGTAAGGCGATTCGGTCCAGTGCAGGGCCTCGTCCGGCCCCATGGCAACATGGCGCACCGCGCTGCGCGCCACGTCGAACCACTCCTTGCGCCGCAAATCGAAACCCACCGGCAAGACCTGCAGCCGCCCGCGCTCCAACGGGGTCAGGAAATAAAAGACGTTCTTGCCGCCCATCGCCTGCTCGATGCGATAGCTCCGCCGTCCACCAGGACCGCGCTCGACGACGACTCCCTGGGCAATGTCAGCCTGGAAACTGTTCGTGCCGGCCTGGAGCGGGGCTTTTTGCTCGACCAGGTTGGTCCGCGCCAGCGCGTATGCCCGCATCGCCAGCCCGTGATGCGAAGGCGCCCACAACCGGTAAAACTCCTGGTGGCACTCCCGGCAACTGGAAGAACCCGAATAGGCCCCAGGCGCGGGCAGCGAGGCGGCCCAGGCTGCTCCGCAGCCGATCACACCTGCAGAGAACGCCAGCAGGCCGCAATAGAAGACCGCCGCTTTGTTCCTCGACCACTGAACCATCTGCTCAAGGTTAGCCCTGTCGCAACCGCTTGGCCAGGCCTTGTTGAAGAGGGATTCCCGTTCTGCCTGGAACCACAAGCGCGGCCATGGTCATGCTGCGGCGGGCCTGCACATAATGCTGTCCACGGAACCGTAGAGGTCGCCGCAGAGCGCATTCAGCTCGTGACTGATATCGATGTTCTGGCCCAGCTTGCTCGTCCACGTTCTATCGGCCAGCCGTCGTGAAACGTGTCGAGGGATCCCCTCCTTCAAGAAGATGGCGATTCGCTCACGGTTGTCGTCGCGCGCACCATCAGGGGAGAGCGCGTAACCCAACGACTCGAATGCTGCCTGGTATGCCTGAACCGTGTATTTGCGAGGCGCAGACGGAGGCCAGTAATACTCTTCCCAGGGATCGGGCTCCCACCACTTTGTGGTGTCACCCGCAGCCCACGCAACACAATTGTATCCTGGATCAGGGGGACTGGTCGTCCGGAAGGCGGTGCCGGCCAATCCAGGAAAAACCTCGTCAAGAGGGCTAGAAGGCATAGCCGTTCTGAGCTCCCCAGGCCAGCCAGGCCTGCGTCATCCCGGAGATATTGCCTCGTTCGCCGGCGGCGACTGGATTCTCCCCCGTAATGGCCCTGAGAGCCCAGAACCAGTGGGCAGGTTGCCGGGAGAGTTCTCTGAGGATGTAGGGGATCGCAGTCCTTCCCATCCCGATGATGCGCTGGTATGCCGGGTGCACGGCCATCTCGAGAACTGAGGGCGAAAACGTCGTCCCGGCCCGCCATTGTGCAGCCAACTCCCTGAATCTGCGTTCCGAACCGGATTCCGCGAGTTGTTCCTCCTGAGTTCCATTGCGGCACAGGCTTCGCTCCTCGTCCAGATAACGGTCAATCTCTGCCTTGTTCAGATGATAGTAGGCCAGCGCTGCAAAGATCTCGGCAGGGCTCAGGCTCGGAAGTTCCTCGCCAATCTCCTCAACGCTCAACCCCAGCTTCCACCAACCCGCCACCCGGTGGACGCCCACCCGGTGCCCTTTGAGGTGAGGCTTGCCACCCAGAATGCCGGGGGTGCGCACTATCATTTCTCCCAGGCTGGCCGCCGGCGTCTCCGCGATTGCGTTCATATTGGAAAACTAGCTGGCGGCGCGGCTTCTGACAAAAACTTTCTCTCGATTCAGGGCGAATCATGCGCCATAGCCCCATTCCTCGAAGCAGAACCTCCACGAGTCAAATATCCTTGCCTTGAGTTCCGCGGGCAGGTCCGCATACGTGTTTTTGCGGTAGCCGGCCAGTGAATTGACGTAACTTTGGAGCGCCAGCCGAAAGCCCTCGAAATCAAAGAGGCCGAGGGCCTCATACATTTTTCCCACTTCGCCGACCGGATCTTTTTCCAACGCTTCGAAACTCATCTCGTGCAGCCTGCCTGCGGGAACCAGGTTTCTGTCGGCAAAGAAGGCCTCGTACATTTCCCGGTATTGGCTGAGGACCCACTCGTCCAGGTCCGCCGGGGGCGGGCGTTGCAGGCCGTGCCACGCGAACATGATCGGGAAGAGCCGACGGGTGGATTGGAAAACCCGGTAAGGGTCCCGATGAATGTGGACGAACCTGGCCTGCGGGAACAGCTCGAGGAGCAACCGCAGCCTGGCTGTGTGCGGCGGCGACTTGACAACCAAGGGACGGCCAGAGCGATATTGCACCTTCTTGAGCAACCGGACGAGCGCCTCGCTCCAGGCCGCGATCTCCGCCGCCTCAACTCCTCGAAACGTGAGATACCTTTGGAACTTCGCCCTCTGGCGCGGAAAGACCATGCTCAGATAGGGCGATTTCAGACTGGCCGCGCAAACACCGAATTCGTCCTCTTGCGGGGATGCCACGCTTAATCTCATTGCGTCCATGGGCCTCTCTTTCGGAATGAAGAACGAGACCATCCGCGCATCGGCTGGCTCCGTGCAAAGGAAGGTGTGCGGGAAGGAGACCTGGTATGTGTTAGGGAAGGCGAACCGGCCGTCCTGGGCAATCAACTCGTGCAGATGCGTGGTGCCGCTTCGCCAATGGCCCAGGACGAAAAGCGGCGGCTGGAGGGTGACCTTCTCGATTGCGGCGTCATAGCGCCGGTGTTCCGCCGCCCCCATCCCCGTATTCTTGATGCTTTGTGCGGTGATGGCAATGGCCCGGCGCAGGCGCGAGAAATCAATCCCCGCCCCCTCGGCTCGAAGGAGCCTCAGCCAGTCCGGCAGCGTGATGCCCCCAAGCACGCCGGGACCGAAATGCTCCAGAAAAGGTTTGCGCCAATCCATAAAACCAGGCACGCGCTCGTGCCAATGTGCATCGCAACGCAAGAGGATTCAAGGCGCGCCAAGCCCGGCGGCGCGATTAAAAGCGTCGGGCATGCGCCTCGGGAGTTTTGTCCCGGAGGGACATCTGACAATAGCCCGGCGTTTCAACGCCGGGAAGGCCACACAAAGCACCCTCGTCCCGAAGGGACGACTGAGAACACTCGCTTCTTTCAGCCGTCCCTTCGGGACGGACAGGCTCGTTGGGTCCGCTCACCCGGCGTTGAAACGCCGGGCTATTCTCGGAAGCCCCTTCGGGGCAAAAAGCCGCCGTGCGCCGACCGACAGTTTTAATCGCGGGCCAAGCCCGATCCGATGGCCCGATCCGATTGCGGCCCGAACCGATTGCGCCTTGACCTGCCGGTGTGCTCCACAGACATTGGGTCCATGGCGCAAGTCAAATCAGCCAACTTGCCTTGAATCATCGGACCAACGGGCTTTCCTTGAACCCTCGGTTGCAGGCGCACGGCAAGACCGGCCTGGCGCGGGCCTTGTCGAAGCTGGGCTACTGCTCGCGGAGCCGGGCCTGGGCGGTCATCCAGGCCGGGCGCGTGCGCGTCAACGGCGTGGTGCGCCGCGACCCTGAGTGGCGCGTGGACCCCAAAGGCGACCAGCTCGATGTGGACGCGCAGGAGGTCCGTCCCCGGGCGAAGGTCTATCTGATGCTCAACAAACCGCGCGGACTGGTCACCACCGTTTCGGACGAGAAGGGCCGCGCGACGGTCTGCGAGTGCCTGGCGGGCCGGGGCCTGCCGTTTGTCGCGCCGGTGGGCCGGCTCGACCAGGCCAGCGAGGGTCTGCTGCTCTTCACCAACGACACCGATTGGGCGGCGCGCCTGACCGACCCGGCCAGCCACATTGATAAGCTCTATCATGTCCAGGTGGATCGCGTGGCAGACGAGCCACTGGCCCGCTCGATGGAGGCGGGAGTGGCGGTCCAAGGCGAGTGGCTTTCGGCAAAGCGGGCCCGCATCCTGCGCCGGGGCGGCCGGACCAGTTGGCTGGAGGTCGTGCTCGATGAGGGCCGCAACCGCCACCTCCGCCGCCTGCTGGCTGCGCTGGGCGCCGGGGTGCTCCGATTGGTTCGCGTGTCCATCGGCCCGCTGCCGCTGGGCGACTTGCCCAAAGGCGCCTTCCGGCACCTCACGCAAGAGGAGATCGAGGCACTCTCCAAGGCGGATGTGACCCGCAACCAAAGTCCGGGGGGAGTTCCGCGTCGCGGCGCGACGCGGTGAAGGTAGCCGTGGACCTCGGTCCACGGTCTGGGGCGTGGAAATGGTCTCGCGTCGCGTAGCGACGCCTGACATCGTGGCGCTGGCAGATGTTTTCAGCCGTCGCTACGCGACGCGGGTGGGCGGAGCCATGGGTCCGTGGACTGGAAGTCCACGGCTACCATCAGGCACCGCTCCGCGGTGAAGAACAGTATGGGCAAAGACAACCAACGGGATCTGGCGCAGGACCTGGTCCTGCCGGTGCTGCTGTTTGCGGCGCTCGGGGGGATGGCCTGGGCGGTGCGGGGCTGCTCCGGGTTCGGGGGGATGAACGGCTGCATTTTTGCGGGCGTGACCTGGGGCACGGCCTGGTGGTTCATCGCCCGCGAGCCGGGGGGCCGGCAATCTCGGCCCTATGCGTCGGGCTGGATCATCCTGGCCCTGACTATCGGGATTGGCATCTCCGGAAGCCGCGGCTGGATGCAGTGGCCCAGTTTCTTTGACGGCCGCCTCCAGACCAATACGGCGGCGGGGCAAAGCGTGCCGATCTCGAGGGCCTACGGTTTCGCCTGGCTTTTCATCGCCGGCGTGCCGTGGGCCGGGCTGGGGGCCTGCCTGCTGGCCTGGTGCCGCTGCGGGCGGCCGGCGCGCATTCAGAACTGGTGCTTCCGGCTGGCGTGCGGGCTGGGAGCAGCGTGGCTGGCCAGGATTCTGTTCGACAGTCTGCCGGAAGTCTTTCTCCCGCTCTACAAGACGATGCAGGCGCAGTATCAAGACCTCCATGCCA
The DNA here is from genome assembly GCA_963749495.1 of uncultured bacterium. Classification (GTDB taxonomy): domain Bacteria; phylum Verrucomicrobiota; class Verrucomicrobiia; order Limisphaerales; family UBA8199; genus CAVQND01. The sequence goes on along the minus strand of CAVVMW010000023.1, from coordinate 288,396 downwards.
ATCCGAATCTTCGCCGGCTCATCAACGACAACCGGGCCGCCATTACCCACCTGGGGCTCTACCTGGGCTTTCTGGCCTATGAGGCCGGGCGCCGGGACTGGCGGAACGTCATCCTCATCCTCACAGTCGGGCTGGTGAATGGGGCGGGATGGGCTCTGTGCCAGAACTGGCGCTGGACAAGCGCCGCCACCGCGCTGTGGACCTGCGGTCAGCCGCAGTCGCTATCCGCTATAATCAGGCCCGGACTTCAATCACCGAATTGAGCGTGTCGTGATGCTTCCAAATGTGCTCGTGCCCGAGCGGATCGGGTATCCAGTGCTCGTTGACCGCGAACTTCTATTCATGCCGTCCCAGCCCTAAATCGAGGGTCGCCTCCCAGTGCCCATCATGATGCGGCAGTTTGGTCAATGAATTATTGCAGGATTTTCGGACTGGACCTTTCATCGCTTCAATCGGAAGAACACATTTCTTGTCCGGGATGTGATGGTAATGCTCTTGTTCGTGCCGTTGTCGGAAACGGTGAAGCCGTTGGCTGGCGACCAGCTTCCCGCCGCCGGATTTTGATTCTGCTGCAACACAAAGCCCGTCGAGGGCGATGGCCACGAAATAACGACGTTGTTGCCCGAATGCGTGACGGTCAAGGATGGCGCGCCGACGGTTTGCACCACGGAAATGAGGCTCCAGAAGCCGCCCGTCAGCGAATAACTGCCACCACCCAGGCTCGCTCCGGCATCCGGCTGGCCGACGGTGCCGCTGACAGAATACCGGCCGTTGGCGCTGGCGCCGCCGCCGCTGGAGATTTTGTACCAGTCAATGGAGTAGCGTTGCCCAAAAGCCCGAGGGCAGAGGGATGAATGAAGAATAATGAAGAATAGCAGCGGTAAAAACAGGCCCCGCCTGCCACCGACCGCCCTCTTCCATCCTCGCGCGTTCATTTCTCGCCTCCGTTTCCTGCTTGGAGGCCCTGCTCCAGTGTTTCCAGCCAGCAAGCCGCAGACAAAAGAAGAATGAATAGAGTCTTCATTGATAAATACAATACATAGTCGGAGTCGTGGTGTACGTCAGCGTTATAGAAGCGTTCGGACTCATTGGAAATGTATATAGAGCGTTAAATGTTGTGTGAAGGCCACTGGCGATTGAGGTTCCATTGTAGGAAATAGCTGAGGGTGTGCCGTAAATCACGACAAATATGGAATATCCAGTGGTATTGACCCAGGCGGTTCCTGATGCTGGGACCGTGATGCTTACGGGTGCGTTTGTTCCTTTACTTGAGCTTATCCCCGCAGCGAAGTATGCGGTTCCAAGGTTTGTGCTTGTTCCAACAGAGGTGACGTTCGTTCCATACACGCTATTGGTAAGTGGATTTTGTGTAACAAAGCCAGAACCGCTGCTTCCCACGTTCACTGCGTAAGTCGGGTCTGCACCAGGACCTTGCGACGTTAGAATATAGCCGGCTGTGCCCGGAGTTATGAGAGCCCAACTGGAAGCACCGCGTTCGATAATACTCCCACGGGTGCTTCCGAGCAAGTCCAATATCGAGCTTTCGACAGCAGCCGTAAAATTGGTCGAGGAAATCGTGCCCCAAAAATTGGTCGAGTTCACCGCAGATGTCGCGTTCTGCACTGCCGTTGCGCCGAGTGCTGTTGTCACCTGGCTGCTCGTCAGCCCGGTCGCGTTTGCTATGCTCCCGGTGATTGGCCCGCCGTTGGTCGCCATAAGGAACTGGATTGCGTTTGAGATGCCGGCGTAGGTGTTCGTGGGCGGGGTGTACCCCAGCGCGCTCGTCACCTGGCTGCTGCTCAACGGGCCACCGTTGGTTGCGATGACGAACTTTACTGCATTGCTGATGCCGGCGTAAGTATTCGTGGGCGGGGTATAGCCCAGGGCGGTCGTCACTTGGCTGCTCGTCAGCCCGGTCGCGTTTGCTATGCTCCCGGTGATTGGCCCGCCGTTGGTCGCCATAAGGAACTGGACTGCGTTTGAGATGCCGGCGTAGGTGTTCGTGGGCGGGGTGTACCCCAGCGCGCTCGTCACCTGGCTGCTGCTCAACGGGCCACCGTTGGTTGCGATGACGAACTTTACTGCATTGCTGATGCCGGCGTAAGTATTCGTGGGCGGGGTATAGCCCAGGGCGGTCGTCACTTGGCTGCTCGTCAGCCCGGTCGCGTTTGCTATGCTCCCGGTGATTGGCCCGCCGTTGGTCGCCATAAGGAACTGGACTGCGTTTGAGATGCCGGCGTAGGTATTCGTGGGCGGCGTGTAGCCCAGGGCCGTTGTAACCTGGCCGCTGGTCAAGGCTCCGCCGTTGGTCGCAATCAGGAATTGGACGGCGTTGGAGATGCCGGCGTAGGTGTTGGTCGCAAACGTGCCGGCCGGGGCGAAAGCGGTGTTGGGAAGGCCATTGGTCGAGTTCTGAGCAGCGCCGTAAGCGTCAAAGGTGGTCGTGCCAACCGCTGTAGTCACCTGGCCCGGAGTCAAGGCTCCGCCGTTGGTCGCAATGAGGAACTGCACGGCGTTTGAGATTCCGGCGTAGGTGTTGGTCGGCGGCGTGTAGCCCAGGGCCGTCGTCACCTGGCCGCTGCTCAAGGCTCCACCGTTGGTCGCAATCAGGAATTGGACGGCGTTGGAGATGCCGGCGTAGGTGTTGGTCGCAAACGTGCCGGCCGGGGCGAAAGCGGTGTTGGGAAGGCCATTGGTCGAGTTCTGAGCAGCGCCGTAAGCGTCAAAGGTGGTCGTGCCAACCGCTGTAATCACCTGGCCCAAAGTCAAGGCTCCGCCGTTGGTCGCAATCAGGAATTGGACGGCGTTTGAGATTCCGGCGTAGGTGTTGGTCGGCGGCGTGTAGCCCAGGGCCGTCGTCACCTGGCCGCTGCTCAAAGCTCCGCCGTTGGTCGCAATCAGGAATTGGACGGCATTCGAGATGCCCTCGTAGGTGTTGGTCGCAAATGTGCCGGCCGGGGCGAAAGCGGTGTTGGGAAGGCCATTGGTCGAGTTCTGAGCGGCGCCGTAAGCGTCAAAGGTGGTCGTGCCAACCGCTGCAGTCACCTGGCCCAGAGTCAAGGCTCCGCCGTTGGTGGCAATGAGGAACTGGACGGCGTTGGAGATGCCGGCGTAGGTGTTGGTCGGCGGCGTGTAGCCCAGGGCCGTCGTCACCTGGCCGCTGCTCAAAGCTCCGCCGTTGGTCGCAATCAGGAATTGGACGGCGTTGGAGATGCCGGCGTAGGTGTTGGTCGCAAACGTGCCGGCCGGGGCGAAAGCGGTGTTGGGAAGGCCGTTGGTCGAGTTCTGAGCGGCGCCGTAAGCGTCAAAGGTGGTCGTGCCAACCGCTGCAGTCACCTGGCCCAGAGTCAAGGCTCCGCCGTTGGTGGCAATCAGGAACTGGACGGCATTGGAAATGCCGGCGTAGGTGTTGGTCGGCGGCGTGTACCCCAGGGCCGTTGTCACCTGGCCACTGCTCAAGGCTCCGCCGTTGGTCGCAATCAGGAATTGGACGGCGTTGGAGATGCCGGCGTAGGTGTTGGTCGCAAACGTGCCGGCCGGGGCGAAAGCGGTGTCGGGAAGGCCGTTGGTCGAGTTCTGAGCCGCAGTGCTGGCTGCTCCGTAAGCGTCAAAGGTGGTCGTGCCAACCGCTGTAGTCACCTGGCCCAAAGTCAAGGCTCCGCCGTTGGTGGCAATGAGGAACTGGACGGCGTTGGAGATGCCGGCGTAGGTGTTGGTCGGCGGCGTGTAGCCCAGGGCCGTCGTCACCTGGCCGCTGCTCAAAGCTCCGCCGTTGGTCGCAATCAGGAATTGGACGGCGTTGGAGATGCCGGCGTAGGTGTTGGTTGCAAACGTGCCGGCCGGGGCGAAAGCGGTGTTGGGAAGGCCGTTGGTCGAGTTCTGAGCGGCGCCGTAAGCGTCAAAGGTGGTCGTGCCAACCGCTGCAGTCACCTGGCCCAGAGTCAAGGCTCCGCCGTTGGTGGCAATCAGGAACTGGACGGCATTGGAAATGCCGGCGTAGGTGTTGGTCGCAAACGTGCCCGCGGGGGCGAAAGCGGTGTTGGGAAGGCCGTTGGTCGAGTTCTGAGCGGCGCCATAGGCGTCAAAGGTGGTCGCCCCAACCGCTGTAGTCACCTGGCCCAAAGTCAAGGCTCCGCCGTTGGTCGCAATCAGGAACTGGACGGCATTGGAAATGCCGGCGTAGGTGTTGGTCGGCGGCGTGTACCCCAGGGCCGTTGTCACCTGGCCACTGCTCAAGGCTCCGCCGTTGGTTGCAATCAGGAATTGGACCGCGTTGGAGATGCCGGCGTAGGCGTTGGTTGCAAAGGTGCCCGCCGGGGCGAAAGCGGTGTTGGGAAGGCCATTGGTCGAGTTCTGAGCAGCGCCGTAAGCGTCAAAGGTGGTCGTGCCAACCGCTGTAGTCACCTGGCCCAGAGTCAAGGCTCCGCCGTTGGTTGCAATGAGGAACTGCACGGCATTGGAGATGCCGGCGTAGGTGTTGGTCGGCGGCGTGTAGCCCAGGGCCGTCGTCACCTGGCCGCTGCTCAAGGCTCCGCCGTTGGTCGCAATCAGGAATTGGACCGCGTTGGAGATGCCGTCGTAGGTGTTGGTTGCAAAGGTGCCCGCCGGGGCGAAAGCGGTGTTGGGAAGGCCATTGGTCGAGTTCTGAGCGGCGTCGTAGGCGTCAAAGGTGGTCGTGCCAACCGCTGTAATCACCTGGCCCAAAGTCAAGGCTCCGCCGTTGGTTGCAATCAGGAATTGGACGGCGTTTGAGATTCCGGCGTAGGTGTTGGTCGGCGGCGTGTAGCCCAGGGCCGTCGTCACCTGGCCGCTGCTCAAAGCTCCGCCGTTGGTCGCAATCAGGAATTGGACGGCATTCGAGATGCCCTCGTAGGTGTTGGTTGCAAATGTGCCGGCCGGGGCGAAAGCGGTGTTGGGAAGGCCATTGGTCGAGTTCTGAGCGGCGCCGTAAGCGTCAAAGGTGGTCGTGCCAACCGCTGCAGTCACCTGGCCCAGAGTCAAGGCTCCGCCGTTGGTCGCAATCAGGAATTGGACCGCGTTGGAGATACCGGCGTAGGTGTTGGTCGGCGGCGTGTACCCCAGGGCCGTTGTCACCTGGCCACTGCTCAAGGCTCCGCCGTTGGTTGCAATCAGGAATTGGACCGCGTTGGAGATGCCGGCGTAGGTGTTGGTTGCAAACGTGCCGGCCGGGGCGAAAGCGGTGTCGGGAAGGCCGTTGGTCGAGTTCTGAGCCGCAGTGCTGGCTGCTCCGTAAGCGTCAAAGGTGGTCGTGCCAACCGCTGTAGTCACCTGGCCCAAAGTCAAGGCTCCGCCGTTGGTTGCAATCAGGAACTGGACGGCGTTGGAGATGCCGGCGTAGGTGTTGGTCGGCGGCGTGTAGCCCAGGGCCGTCGTCACCTGGCCGCTGCTCAAAGCTCCGCCGTTGGTTGCAATCAGGAATTGGACGGCGTTGGAGATGCCGGCGTAGGTGTTGGTTGCAAATGTGCCGGCCGGGGCGAAGGCGGTGTTGGGAAGGCCGTTGGTCGAGTTCTGAGCGGCGCCGTAGGCGTCAAAGGTGGTCGTGCCAACCGCTGTGGTGACCTGGCCCAGAGTCAAGGCTCCGCCGTTGGTTGCAATCAGGAATTGGACGGCGTTGGAGATGCCCTCGTAGGTGTTGGTCGGCGGCGTGTAGCCCAGGGCCGTCGTCACCTGGCCGCTGCTCAAAGCTCCGCCGTTGGTCGCAATCAGGAATTGGACCGCGTTGGAGATGCCGTCGTAGGTGTTGGTTGCAAAGGTGCCCGCCGGGGCGAAAGCGGTGTTGGGAAGGCCATTGGTCGAGTTTTGAGCGGCGTCGTAGGCGTCAAAGGTGGTCGTGCCAACCGCTGTAGTCACCTGGCCCGGAGTCAAGGCTCCGCCGTTGGTTGCAATGAGGAACTGCACGGCGTTTGAGATTCCGGCGTAGGTGTTGGTCGGCGGCGTGTAGCCCAGGGCCGTCGTCACCTGGCCGCTGCTCAAGGCTCCACCGTTGGTCGCAATCAGGAATTGGACGGCGTTGGAGATGCCGGCGTAGGTGTTGGTCGCAAACGTGCCGGCCGGGGCGAAAGCGGTGTTGGGAAGGCCATTGGTCGAGTTCTGAGCGGCGCCGTAATCGTCAAAGGTGGTCGTGCCAACCGCTGTAATCACCTGGCCCAAAGTCAATGCTCCGCCGTTGGTGGCAATCAGGAACTGGACCGCATTGGAAATGCCGGCGTAGGTGTTGGTCGGCGGCGTGTAGCCCAGGGCCGTCGTCACCTGGCCGATGCTCAAGGCTCCGCCGTTTGTCGCAATCAGGAACTGGACCGCGTTGGAGATGCCCTCGTAGGTGTTGGTCGTAAACGTGCCGACCGGGGCGAAAGCGGTGTTGGGAAGGCCGTTGGTCGAGTTCTGAGCGGCGCCATAGGCGTCAAAGGTGGTCGCCCCAACCGCTGTAGTCACCTGGCCCAAAGTCAAGGCTCCGCCGTTGGTTGCAATCAGGAACTGGACGGCATTGGAAATGCCGGCGTAGGTGTTGGTCGGCGGCGTGTACCCCAGGGCCGTTGTCACCTGGCCACTGCTCAAGGCTCCGCCGTTGGTCGCAATCAGGAATTGGACCGCGTTGGAGATGCCGGCGTAGGTGTTGGTCGGCGGCGTGTAGCCCAGGGCCGTTGTCACCTGGCCACTGCTCAAGGCTCCGCCGTTGGTTGCAATCAGGAATTGGACGGCGTTCGAGATGCCCTCGTAGGTGTTGGTCGCAAAGGTGCCGGCCGGGGCGAAAGCGGTGTTGGGAAGGCCATTGGTCGAGTTCTGAGCAGCGCCGTGCGCGTCAAAGGTGGTCGTGCCGACCGCTGTAATCACCTGGCCCAAAGTCAAGGCTCCGCCGTTGGTCGCAATCAGGAATTGGACCGCGTTGGAGATACCGGCGTAGGTATTCGTGGGCGGGGTGTAACCCAGCGCGCTTGTCACCTGGCCGCTGCTCAAGGCTCCGCCGTTGGTCGCAATCAGGAATTGGACGGCGTTGGAGATGCCGTCGTAGGTGTTGGTTGCAAATGTGCCGGCCGGGGCGAAAGCGGTGTTGGGAAGGCCATTGGTCGAGTTCTGAGCGGCGCCGTAAGCGTCAAAGGTGGTCGTGCCAACCGCTGTAGTCACCTGGCCCAAAGTCAAGGCTCCGCCGTTGGTCGCAATCAGGAATTGCACGGCGTTGGAGATTCCGGCGTAGGTGTTGGTCGGCGGCGTGTAGCCCAGGGCCGTCGTCACCTGGCCACTGCTCAAGGCTCCGCCGTTGGTTGCAATCAGGAATTGGACGGCGTTGGAGATGCCGGCGTAGGTGTTGGTTGCAAACGTGCCGGCCGGGGCGAAAGCGGTGTCGGGAAGGCCGTTGGTCGAGTTCTGAGCCGCAGTGCTGGCTGCTCCGTAAGCGTCAAAGGTGGTCGTGCCAACCGCTGTAGTCACCTGGCCCAAAGTCAAGGCTCCGCCGTTGGTGGCAATCAGGAACTGGACCGCGTTGGAGATGCCCTCGTAGGTGTTGGTTGCAAACGTGCCGACCGGGGCGAAAACGGTGTTGGGAAGGCCGTTGGTCGAGTTCTGAGCGGCGCCATAGGCGTCAAAGGTGGTCGCCCCAACCGCTGTAGTCACCTGGCCCAGAGTCAAGGCTCCGCCGTTGGTCGCAATCAGGAACTGCACGGCATTGGAGATGCCGGCGTAGGTGTTGGTCGCAAACGTGCCGACCGGGGCGAAAACGGTGTTGGGAAGGCCATTGGTCGAGTTCTGAGCGGCAGTGGTTGCCGCACCGTAAGCGTCGAAGGTGGTCGTGCCAACCGCTGTAGTCACCTGGCCCAGAGTCAAGGCTCCACCGTTGGTCGCAATCAGGAATTGGACGGCATTGGAAATGCCCGCATAGGTGTTCGTAGGCGGAGTGTATCCCAGGGCGGTCCTCACCTGGCTGCTGGTCAGCCCGGTCGCGCTCGCTATGCTGCCGGTGATTGGCCCCGACACAGCATTTGTCAGGGTTGAGTTTGTCGGATTTGCCGAGGTTGACGCATAACTGGCCGTGGTTGCTCGGGTCGCGGTGGCCACGTTGCCGCTGATGTTGTTGGTCAGAGTCGCGTTAGTGACGTAGCCGGAGGTGGTGGCGCTGGACGCTGTCGTGGCATTGCCCGCGAAATTGCCCGTGAAGGTTCCATTGAAGAGGTTGTCGGCGTTGGTCGCAATGATAACTCCGGCAAAGTTGTTTGCACCGGTAAACGAGTTTGTTCCGTTCAGCAAAGGAACGTTCGACGACAGTTGGGAGTCGGCGATGTCCCCCGTCACCTTGGCGGCGGTGGTTGCAGTAGCCGCGTTGCCGGAAATGTTGATCGCCGCCGTTCCAGCACTTAAATTGGCCGGATTCAAATTCGTCAACCCGCCGCCGTTGCCCACGTAATAATTCGCCCAGACCCATTCGCTTGCAGAAAGCCATTCGGCCAAGATCCCGGCGGTGGCAAAGTTCCCAACAGCGTCGCGTTTTACAATCGTATTGGCCAGGTTCGCGTTGGTCGCGGCGTTGGCCGCGCTTGCGCCGCCGGCCACATTCGTCGCTGCCAGACCGCCGACGCGCGCAACCACCGTTGCGCTTTGTGTTCCGCCGACATCGCCGGAGAGCGGGCCTGAGAAGTTGTGGGCCGTCGTCGCGGTTGAGGCGGAGGTCGCGTTGGTGGCTGATCCTGCGGTGGTCGCCGTGGCTGCGCTTCCGGCGCTGGTCGAAAAAATGGCGTAAGGCGTCGGCAGGATTGGCTGGCGCAGACTCAAGGTGGTGAACGAGGCGTCGCCGTTGGTGCGCACGGCGATTTCCAGCCAGTAGTTTGAGCCGTTGAAGACGCCGCCGAAGTCCAGGGTGGCGCTGAACAGGCCGTTGTTGACAACGGTGGCGGGGTTGGTCACCGCGCCGATCACGTTGCCGTTGGTGAGGGCATCGCAGAGGCTGAAGCGCAGATCGTAAAAGCCGTTGGCCGGGCTGCCGCCATCGGTGAGTTGGCCTTGGTAGGTGAAGGCCGTGGTGGCCTGGGCGAAGGAGGTCGAGGATCGCAGGTTGAAAACTGCCAGCGCCGCCAACGCCAGCCAAGAGGCGATCGGAAGGTTTGTTTTCACGAGCCGACTTGATCCAAGCGATGGGCTTGTATAGTGGTTAAGGAACCTTGGAAGATCGTGGCTGTCCCGTTCTCAGCGGTTTGACTTCCATCCCATAAGGATAGCCGCTCCAGCGACTGATTGAGGCGGGTCTGAGCGGCATTCAAATCGTTGGCGCCATTCAACGCCATGATGTCTGTATTGATGGTCAAACGATTTCAGCTTTTGTTTGGTTTGTTTTGCTTGAGTCAGGAGTTGTGACCTCCATGTCGGGGTTTGGCCGGCAGTTTCAAGCAGATTGCCTGTTTCGGCTCTCGCCATGCAGTTTGTTGGCCTCCCCAAAGCAGTAAACATGCCCGCCCTCGTTTCCCCAATAAAATCCGCGCCGCAACGGTCAACCTCTCCGCTTCTTCTGCCAATCCGGTGAGAGGCGCAGCAACCCGGTCCGCAAGAAGGTTGACGGCTGAGAGATTTCGACCGCCGTGCCAGGCAATTATTGCCCAGCCCGTTGCGTTCAATAAAGGGCGGAAAATGGGTCGTTTCCATCTTCCTCACGCATTGTTTAATATATCTCAGAAACAAGGTCTTCCGCTGATTTCCGTACTCGAGCGTCACACTGGTTGGTGCGCCCGATGTCCACCACGACAACCATAATGTTTTACTTCACCTAATGTTCTCCGTCGCCGCCGAACCCAGGCCGCATCGGCAGCCTGTCTTGTTCGGTATCGGCCCGAACGTCGGCGCGGATACATCGGATTCGAGGCCGTTTGCCGCTCACCCCACTGAACGGCCTCAGCTAGAGCGCATGGCCCCATCCCATCGCCCTGTTGCCGCCCGTCGTATATCGGCAGACTAAGCCTCTGGCTTAAGACCCAAATTCGACCTAAAAAATACTCACTATAGCTACAAGGCGTCTGAGGCATAGATTTCCTCTGATTTTACAGGGGTTTGTGAGCGGCGCGATTCCTCAAAAAAAGATTTGCCACATTTCCTGTAGAGGGTGTTAGTGAACTTTCGCACTTTTTTGAGCCTTTCGGGAGGTGTAGGTGACCGTGCCCTATGACCCGTGGCTCTGGCTCTGACCAATAAGCTTTCGGCGGCTATGCCTCGCCGCGCCCCTGGCGGGCCGGGGCCTGCCGTTTGTCGCGCCGGTGGGCCGGCTCGACCAGGCCAGCGAGGGTCTGCTGCTCTTCACCAACGACACCGATTGGGCGGCGCGCCTGACCGACCCGGCCAGCCACATCGATAAGCTCTATCATGTCCAGGTGGATCGCGTGGCAGACGAGCCACTGACCCGCTCGATGGAGGCGGGAGTGGCGGTCCAAGGCGAGTGGCTTTCGGCAAAGCGGGCCCGCATCCTGCGCCGGGGCGGTCGGACCAGTTGGCTGGAGGTCGTGCTCGATGAGGGCCGCAACCGCCACCTCCGCCGCCTGCTGGCTGCGCTGGGCGTCGGGGTGCTCCGATTGGTTCGCGTGTCCATCGGCCCGCTGCCGCTGGGCGACTTGCCCAAAGGCGCCTTCCGGCACCTCACGCAAGAGGAGATCGAGGCACTCTCCAAGGCGGATGTGACCCGCAACCAAAGTCCGGGGGGAGTTCCGCGTCGCGGCGCGACGCGGTGAAGGTAGCCGTGGACCTCGGTCCACGGTCTGGGGCGTGGAAATGGTCTCGCGTCGCGTAGCGACGCCTGACATCGTGGCGCTGGCAGATGTTTTCAGCCGTCGCTACGCGACGCGGGTGGGCGGAGCCATGGGTCCGTGGACTGGAAGTCCACGGCTACCATCAGGCACCGCTCCGCGGTGAAGAACAGTATGGGCAAAGACAACCAACGGGATCTGGCGCAGGACCTGGTCCTGCCGGTGCTGCTGTTTGCGGCGCTCGGGGGGATGGCCTGGGCGGTGCGGGGCTGCTCCGGGTTCGGGGGGATGAACGGCTGCATTTTTGCGGGCGTGACCTGGGGCACGGCCTGGTGGTTCATCGCCCGCGAGCCGGGGGGCCGGCAATCTCGGCCCTATGCGTCGGGCTGGATCATCCTGGCCCTGACTATCGGGATTGGCATCTCCGGAAGCCGCGGCTGGATGCAGTGGCCCAGTTTCTTTGACGGCCGCCTCCAGACCAATACGGCGGCGGGGCAAAGCGTGCCGATCTCGAGGGCCTACGGTTTCGCCTGGCTTTTCATCGCCGGCGTGCCGTGGGCCGGGCTGGGGGCCTGCCTGCTGGCCTGGTGCCGCTGCGGGCGGCCGGCGCGCATTCAGAACTGGTGCTTCCGGCTGGCGTGCGGGCTGGGAGCAGCGTGGCTGGCCAGGATTCTGTTCGACAGTCTGCCGGAAGTCTTTCTCCCGCTCTACAAGACGATGCAGGCGCAGTATCAAGACCTCCATGCCAATCCGAATCTTCGCCGGCTCATCAACGACAACCGGGCCGCCATTACCCACCTGGGGCTCTACCTGGGCTTTCTGGCCTATGAGGCCGGGCGCCGGGACTGGCGGAACGTCATCCTCATCCTCACAGTCGGGCTGGTGAATGGGGCGGGATGGGCTCTGTGCCAGAACTGGCGCTGGGCGCCGCGGCTGTGGCCGGGCACGAGCTTCAACTGGTGGCGTTGCTGGGAGTCCTGCGGCGGCATCAGCATCGGCATCGCCTACGGCCTGGCCTATTGTCTGGCCAATGGCAGGGCCTGCGGCTCGCAACGGGGGCGGGAAACGGGACCCCCGGCTCGAGCCCACCCGGACCTCGAACGGTTGGGCGCCTATCTGGGCCTGTTGTTGGGTCTGGGCCTCTCGCTCCGAAACGGCTTGAAGGGCTGGGCGAACATCTACCTTGGAAACGAGAACTACTGGGACCGCGTCCTGTGGCGGGTCATGGGTCCGTTGCTGCTGGCCGCCCTGGCCGGGTTATTGGCATGGATTTGGTTCCGGCCCTTCCCAGGCGGCCCCAGGTCCAAACCCGCGCCCGGTTCCGGCGAAGACCTCCCGGGGCAGGGCGGCTCGCAGGCCGACGTGTTCCCTCATGCCTACCAGCTCATGTGGCTGGTCCTTATCGTGCAGAACGCCATCGCCCAACTGATCACAGGGCCCCACACGGCCTGGAATGAGACCATCTTCAGCCTCTATTATCTTCTGCTTTTCAGCATCTCAGCGGTGATCCTGCATCACTACCAATGGATAAAGGTCCGGCCAGTCGCAACCACCTACTCGAGGAATGCGTAATCCGTAGTGAAAGCCGAATGTGGCAGAAAGAGGATTTGGCAGAAAAATGGGGGCAGAAAGATAAGAAATAAGACTCATCTTTCTGCCTGCTCCGGATTTCGAGGTTCCGGCTCGGCCGGCGCTTAAAGGCTCCAGCCCATCCGGTAGGGCGGGTTGAGGAACTGGTTGGCCTCCGGGGAGTTGGTGAAGCGTCCGGCCGGGCCGTCCCATTCCAGCTTCTGTCCGCCCATCTTGATGGCGATGATGCCGAGCAAGGCGAGTTCCGTCAGGGGCCCGCCATAAGAGAAATCAGAGCCGGCCTTGCGCTGGTTGCGGATGGCATCGAGCCAATCGGCGTGATGCTCTTTGGCGCGGGGAATGGTCCTGGCGGGTTTCTTATAGGCATCCATCTTGGCCTGGGGGATGATGCGCACCTGTCCTGCCCCGTGCGAGCCGTAGATGATCGTGCCTTTGTCGCCCACGACCACGGCGCCGGTCTTCACCGGCCGATCGTCCGATTCCATCTCGGGCGGCCTGGGGATGGGCTCGGTGCCGCTGTACCAATGCATGACCACAGGCCCGCGATTGGCTTTGGCCGGGAACTCGTAGGTGATGATCTCGCCCATGGGGTAGCTGTCACCCTGGGTCTTGAAATCGTAGTTTTTCACCTGGGCCTGGATGGTCGCCGGGGCGCCCAGATCCAGGGCCCAGAAGACCGGGTCCACCACGTGGCAGGTCCAATCGCCCACGGTGCCGTTGCCGAAGGGGACCCAACTGCGCCACCGGCCCGGAACGTAGGCCGGGTGATACGGACGGAACTGGGCCGGGCCGAGCCAGAGGTCCCAATCCAGGGTGGGCGGCACCGGGTGTGCCTCTTTGATCCGGGCCAGTTCGTTGATGCCGGAGTTTGGAGCGTCGCACCCCGCATGGATAGTGTGGACGCTGCCGATGGCCCCGTCCCAGACCCATTCGCAAAAGTCGCGGATCGTCCCAAAGGAATGGCCCTGGTTGCCAAGCTGAGTGACCACTTTGTGCTCGCGGGCGGCCGCCATCAACTCGCGGACCTCATGAATCGAATGGGCCAGCGGCTTCTCGCAATAGACGTGCTTGCCGCGCTTGATCGCGGCCATGGCCGCCACGGCGTGGCAATGGTCCGGCGTGGCCACCACCACCGCATCCATGCCCTGCTCCATTTCGTCGAACATCTTGCGAAAATCCCGGTACTGCTTGGCGCCCGGAAAGCTCTGGAACGTCTTGGCCGTGTGATTGGACCGGTCCACATCACATAGAGCGACGATGCTGCAGGCTTTGTCCTTTGCAACCTCCATGATGTCCCCGGCGCCCTGGCCGCCCACGCCGATGCCGGCGATACGGAGTGTTTCGCTGGGCGGGGTCTGGCCGCTGCCGGCCACCACATGGCGCGGGACGAGGGTCAAGGCGCCGGCCGCCAGGGTCGAGGTGGTGAGGAATTGACGCCGAGTGAGAGTAGGTTGGTGCTTCATTTTTGTTCAGATCGTTAAGCGCCGGGTCGGGCGCCCGCAACCGGTCGCCTCTAGCCGCCGGCCACGATGCCGCCCACACCGCACGCCAGGGCGCGAGAATACGCCCGCAGGATTGGCCAGGTCAAGCGGCGACACCAGCCCGGGTGCGATTAGAGGCGTCGGGCTTGCGCCTCGGGAGTTTTGTCCCGGAGGGACATTTGACAATAGCCCGGCGTTTCAACGCCGGGGAGGCCATCAAAAGGACCCTCGTCCCGAAGGGACGACTGAGGACACTCCTTGCTTTCGGCCGTCCCTTCGGGACGGACCTGTTCCTTGTGTCCGCTCACCCGGCGTTGAAACGCCGGGCTATTGTCGGAAGCCCCTTCGGGGCAAAAAGGCGCTGTGGGCTGACCGCCAGTTTTAATCGCACGCCACCAACAGAGGCAAAATGGGTGGGTATGACGGGACGGCGCGTCCGGGGCTGTCAGCGCCCCGGCGCACTGTCCTGCCCTCCGCGCCTGGAGAGCCAGGTCAGGCGAGGCGGGACACCTTCGCCGCAAAGACGAAATCGCTCTCGGTCAGGCCGTCAATCTTGTGGGTCCAGATCGTGATTTTGACCTTGCCCCAGGCCAGGTAGATGTCCGGATGATGTCCCTGCGCCTCGGCCAGTTCCCCGACCTGGTTCGTAAAACCCAGGGCCTCGCGGAAGTCCTTGAAGGCGAACTCCCTCTCGAGGTGGTGCTCGCCCACGACCTTCCAGCCACCTCCAAGCTCGGCGGCCATTTTGGCCAGTTCCTGCCCGCTTAACGCGGGCGTTCCGCCCTTGCAGGGGACGCACTCTCTTTGAGCTAATGCTGTCATGTCACACGCTCCTTTCGCAAAACTGTGCTCCAGAATCTAACCCAGCCGCCAGGAACCGCAACCGGCCGCCGGACCGACCGCACAGGGCCATTGACAAAGTCGCTCGGCGCGCCTGTGTGCCAGGGGCGCCAGCGTAGCGCAGGTTTCCAAACCTGCTGTATCGCGGGTTTCCAAACCCGCAGGCCGTCCGCAAACCCGGGGGCGCTCGACATGCCGACGCCCTGCCGATTGGAAATCGGCGATACAGCAGGTTTGGAAACCTGCGCTACGACTTTGTCAACGGCCCTCACCCGCCGCAGATTCTCGTCGACAATCCGCTCCGGCTGCGTTAATTACGCTGCCGAGTCCAAGGCGAGCGCATGGCCAGGCTTGTGATTACATCCGACGGATTTGGGGAACAGGTGATTGAACTCAAGTTGGGAGCCAATCGCCTCGGACGAAGCCCAGAATGCGAGTTCCCGATCGAGCATCCGACGGTCTCGGCCATCCATTGCGAGATCATGCTTGTGGCGGGCGGCCTCCTGGTGCGCGACTGCGCCTCCACCAACGGCACCCTCATCGATGGGAGACCCATCCAGCAGGCCGAAATCCGGACCGGGCAGGTCCTGCGCCTGGGCTGCGTGGAACTCCTGGTCGAAACGACGGAGGTCACCATCGGGATTCCCAAGTTCGACATGCCGCGGCCCGCGCCGCCTGTTGTGCTGGCGGACGGTTCGTTGATCTGTCCTCGTCATCCCCAAGCCCGAGCCACGCACCAATGCACGCACTGCCGCGAGGTGATGTGCGATCAATGCCTGCACCGTCTCAGACGCCGGGGCGGCAAGGTCCTCAAGCTCTGCCCTCTGTGCAGCCGCAGGTGCCTGCCTATCGAACGCGAGAAACCAAAGAAACCGTCCATGTTGCGCTTGTTCGGGAAGACCGTTAAATTGCCCTTCCTGGGTCCAAGGCGCCAGAAAGATGAGCAGTAGAAGCAGATTCGGCGTGTTGAGCCTGCTGCTCCCTGCGCTGGCCGGCGCAGCGCAGGAACCCGGCCCGCTGCCCGGCACGGGCCTCCTGGCGCCCAGCCCCGATCCGGCGCTGGAGATGACCATCGGCATCGACCAGTTTCTGGCCCGGGAACTCGAGCGCTCGATGGCTCAACGCGCCAGGTTTTGGCAGCGCGATTTTGCCTCAACAGCAGCCTACGAAAAATCCATCCAGCCCAATCGCGAGCAGTTGCGGCGGATGATCGGGGCGGTGGAGACCCGGGCGCCGGCGGCCCAGGCCGGCGCCGGCCTGGAGGCCACGCTGCTCGCCGAGGCCGAGGGCTTCACCGTGCACAGCGCGCGATGGCCGGTGCTCGATGGAGTCAACGGCGAAGGACTCCTGCTGCTGCCCAAGGCCGTCCCCGTGGCGCGCGTGGTGGCAATCCCTGACGCGGACCAAACGCCGGAGATGCTGGCGGGCTTGGCTCCGGGACTCGAGCCCGTGCGGCAATTTGCGCGGCGGCTCGCCGAAAACGGCTGCGAGGTGCTCGTGCCGGTCCTGGTGGACCGCCAGGACACCTGGTCCGGGAACCCCGCAATGCAGCGCCTCACCAACCAACCTCACCGCGAGTGGGTTTACCGGCAGGCCTTCGAGCTGGGCCGCCACATCATCGGTTTCGAGGTCCAGAAGGTCCTGGCGGCCATCGATGCACTGGAGGCCCGAGGCCACAGCGGGCACGCGGTTACTCAGGCCAAAGGCCAAGCCGCAGAGTCCAGAACCCAAAGCCCCAAGGTCGCGGTGGCCGGCTACGGGGAAGGGGGTTTGATTGCGTTCTATAGCGCGGCGCTGGACCCGCGCATCAGCGCGGCGCTGGTGAGCGGCTACTTCGATTCTCGCCAGCGCCTCTGGGAAGAGCCGATCTACCGCAATGTCTTCGGGCTGCTCCGTGAGTTCGGCGACGCGGAGATAGCGAGTCTCATCGCGCCCCGCGGCCTAATTGTCGAGCACAGCCCCGCGCCCGCCGTCCCCGGCCCGCCTGCGGAGCGCGCGGGCCGGGCAGGCGCCGCCCCGGGCAAACTCGCCACGCCGGATTATGAGTCGGTCGAGGCGGAATTCGAGCGCGCCCAGGCTCTCCTGAAGCCCGGCGAAGCCAAGGGCTTCGCCCCCTTTGCGCTGATCTGCGGGGCGGAGGGCATGGCGATCGGCCCGGCTTCGGACCCGGCGCTGACCGTTTTGCTCAACGCGCTGGGGCTGCAGTTGGAGCGGATCGACTCGCCCGGCCCCGCCCCGGCCCGCCTGCGCGAACTGCCCGACGCCCAGGCCCGGCAGCAGCGCCAGGTCGAGGAGCTGCAGGAATTCCTTCGCAGACACCTCAATTGGCCGCCAACCCCCGGCGCAGAGCCGGCGCAGAAGTAAGCGGCCGTTACTCGTAAGGCTCAGTGAAAGCGGGAGGCGACGGAAGACGCGAAGCGTTTTGGACTGCGGCAGTCCTCTGCCGCTTTTTGGACCCTCGGGACACGAAAGCGCCAGAGGACTGGCGCAGTCCAAAACCTTCGGGCTTCCCGCCGGGTCATGGAGAGAGGGAGAGTCCTCCGCAGCGGCTCGAGGAAGCCTGTTGCTCCCACGATGCGCTTGCCCTGGCCGGCGCGCAGGGATAGGCTCCGATCCAGTCACAGTATCGGCATTATGAAAATCTCGCGCCTTGCCCCCTGGCTATTGTGCCTGGCGCTGGCCCTGCCCGGGCTGGCTCCCGCCCAGACGACCAATACCAACTCCGCCGCTCAACTCCTTGCCTCGGCCCTGACCCGGCTGGCGGTCCTGGTCCAGCCGCCCTCCGGCGAACCCGCCCGGACTTTCGCCGCCACAGTCAAGGTCGCGAAGGCGGACGGCCTGCCCCTCCAACTCGCCTCGAGCGAGTTGGAACTGGCCTTCCAGGCCCCGGACTGCCTGCGGTTGGCGTTGAACCTGGGCGAAGACAGATTCCTGCTCGGCCGGAACGGGCAAGAAGTCTGGCTCCACGCGCCTGGGAAGAAATTCGGGTTGATCGGCTCGCCCGAGGCCGCGCCATTTGCGACGGCGCCGGACCGCAAAGACAGCGCGGCGCTGGGCCCGCTCAAGCTGCCGATCCCGCCGGAGCAACTGGTGCTCCTGCCGTTGTTGATGGACGTGCAGGTCCTGCCCGACGAGGAGGTCGGCGGGGCGCGGTGCCGTGTGCTCAAGGCGACGCCCAAGCCGGAGGCGATCAGCGGCCTGGGCTTGCCCCAGGCGACTTTCCAGCTTTGGCTGCGGCCGAGCGATTGCCTGCCGGTGCGCTTGGGATACCGCGATGCCAAAGACATTGATGTGCAGGTCGAGTTGGTCCAGCCCCGGTTCCTCGAGGCCCGGCCACCGGAAAAATGGAAGCTTCAGCCCGCGGACGGCAACCTGATCGAGGTGGTGGCCCGCTCGCACGTGACGCGTTTTCTCAAGGTGGCGCTCGGGACGCTGGGCGAGAAGGTGCCGCCCCTGGGCCCGGCCACTGGCGAGCGGCGCGTGGTGGCCCGCGAGGGCGACGCCCGGCTCGAGCAACTCGACGGCACGCGCGTGCTCTTTCTCAAGGGCACGCCCGAAGAGATGGGCCGGCAGCATGGGACGCTCTTGAAGAAGGAGATACGCGACCTCGTTGACCGTATTCTCTACGGGGTCGGCGTCGCCAGCTCCTTCGAGAAGGGGCGCTGGTTCTTCGGCGAGATCGAATCGGCCCAGAAGCGGCTCAACCCGTTCATGGACGAGCGGTATTTGCGCGAGATGGACGCCCTGGCAGCGGCGGCGGGCCTGCCGCGCGAGGAGGTGCGGCTGGCGAATTTCTTTCCCGAGTTGTTTCACTGCAGCGGTTTCGCGCTCTTCGGCCGGGCAACCCAAGGCGGGCGGCTCTACCACGGGCGTGTCCTGGATTACCTGCGCGGCTTGGGCCTGGAACAGAATGCGGTCGTGATGGTCATCCAGCCGGAGCGGGGCAATGCGTGGGTCAACATCAGTTACGCCGGCATGATCGGCACGGTCACGGCCATGAATGAAAAGCAAGTGGCCATCGGCGAAATGGGCGGGCGGGGCCAAGGCCGCTGGGACGGCAAGCCCATGGCCGAGCTCCTGCGCGAGGTCATGGAGAAGGCCAACGACCTTGACCAGGCGCTGGCCATCCTGCGCCAGGGACCCCGCACCTGCGAATACTTCTACGTCCTCTCGGACGCCAAGACCAAACGCGCCGTCGGCATCGCCGCCACGCCCGACAAGTTCGAGACCATCGCCCCCGGCCAGAGCCACCCGCTCCTGCCGCACGCCATCCCGGACGCCGTCGTCTTGTCCGCCGGCGATCGCTACGAGGAACTGGCCCGGCGCGTCCAGGCCGGGTTTGGCACGTTCGATGCCGACAGCGCCCGCCAGCTCATGCGCCGCCCCGTCTGCATGACCTCCAACATCCATTGCGCCCTCTTCGCCCCGGACACCCTCGATTTCTGGGTCGCCAATGCCGACTCCCAAAATGTCGCCGCCCACGCCCGGTTTACTCACTACAATCTCAGGCAGTTGCTCCAGGCGGACAAGACGCCTTAGTGGTCATGAACGCAATGTGGGTGCCAGCGCAGCTCAATCGTTCGGTCTGCCCGTCGCTGTGGAGGCCGCTACGTCCGGCGCGCCGGGCGCGGCTCAGACCGTTCTCCGCTTCGCCTCCGCCAACAACTGCGCCCGCTTGTATTCCTTGTAGCGGTCCCGCAGGGCAGACAACAAATCGAGGCGGGTCAAGGCGGCGCCGGCAATCACTTGGTCCAGGAGGACGTTCAAGCGGCGCAATCGCTCATCCAGGGCCTCCGGTTCGGCATACTCCAACTCGAACTGCGCCTGGAGGATGGCCTCCAGTTCCTCACATCTGGCCACCGAAGGCCTCCCGCAGAATGGCGGCTTGCCGTTCCGGCTTCATCTCCGTGTGCCACTGCGCGAAGGTGATGCGCAGCGAGTCGAGCTTCGCGGCCAGCGCCTCCGGCGAAAGGCGCAGCGCCTTGAGGGCCTCGGCATCCCCGTGCTCGATCATCAACCCCTCCCCACTGGCGATCGCCGTGGAGAGCATTACTCGATGGAGCCGCTGATCAGCCATGTCGGCGGGCTCTGCCAGCAACATCTGCTCTTCCAGGTCCTGGCAGATGCGGCAAAGGTTGAACCAGGAAGCCACTCGCGTTGCGAATGGGTTCCGGCGCGCCTTTACTTCCGCTTCCAGCACGTCGGCAAAGCGTGCTGCCGTGCGCCAGCGTTCCTTCACACTCTCCGAGGTTGGTGCAGTCGCAATCATGCGTGTAATCTACGGGCAGACGCCGATGGCTTCAAGCCACATCTCTGGATCAGGCAGTTGCTTGATGGTCCTTGGAATTGAACAACCCGGCCCGAACTCGTAATCTCAGCAACGATGAAGACGCGAGTGATTTGGCATTGGCCTGATCTGCGGTTCCTGGGTCCTCAATTCGCAGGTCAGCGAAGTGAATTTGCGCAGGCTACATGTGCGGTGAAAGCGGATATTTTATGAAAACCTCGGACTTAGTGTTCGTTGGCATCAAAGGGTCGGTCGTGGCGGTGAATCGCGCCACGGGTCAGCAGGTGTGGGCGACCCATCTCAAAGGCTACGACTTTGTCAATGTGGTCGTGCAAAACGAGGCAGTTCTCGCCTCCTGTTGCGGCGAAATCTTTTGTCTGGATCCGCTCACGGGCAATGGGCGTTGGCACAACACGCTAAAGGGTTTTGGCAGGGGGTTGGCCACAATCGCCACTGAAGACAACTCGCGAATCGGAAGCGCCCCGGTGCTCGCCGAGAAGCGTCTTCGCGACGAGCAAGCGGCGGCTTCAGCGGCAGTTTAAACGACCGCCGCGAGCAGCTCGTGACCCCCACACGGGTCGCGAGACTCGGAGCCTCCCGGCAAGGCTTCAGTGGCCGGATCGGTGACGCGTGCTCGCTGAGGCCGGAGAACCCACCGGCGTCGGGGCGGACGACGGGCGGCAGCCTTCCCCTGCCCTGCCCGAGTGTCTCGCCGGCCGAAGGCTTCAGAACGGCGTCTCGCCCATGTCCAGGGTTTCGCCCGGCTTGGCCATCTTTAGAAGGTTTCATGATAGGCGAACGCGAGTCCCGCCTCCGCATCCAGGGCGAACACGCCTTTGAGCAAATCGGCCAGAAGTCCGGCGGTCTGCTTCGCGTCGGACGGCAGCGGATATTTCAGTGCTCGCATGTAGTTGGGCTCCACCCCGCCGCTGCAAAGGTAATCCAGCGTGTGGTCGATCCCACGCTCCTTGAAAAACCCCCGAATGGCCTGCTCCAGCGCCTCGTCGTTCCGCCGCACAAACAACACCACGTCAAAGGTGTCTGCGCAGGGATGCCGATACAGCCCCGTCACGACCTGTTTGTCGAGAGACGACATGATCAACGCCGCGAACTTGGCCGGCGACACCAAAATTCGCGTCACGTAGCGCTCGATTTGCCCAATGCCGCCGCTGGGAAAGAGGTCAGGTTTGGGCACTGCCTCCCACTTGCCCGCGAACACGTTGTCGGCTTTGGCCTTCCACTTCCCCTTCAGAACGTCGATGAGGTCCTTGCACCCGGGAGGCAGTTCGACGCCGCGTTTCTGGTAATTGACGAATCGCGCCATTGGTTCTGGGCAGATTTGCTTCACCTAATGTAACCGCAGAAACCCAAGTAGCAAGAACGGGAATTGGCGGGGGCGGACCAACAGGGGTGTTGACAAAGCCGTAGCGCAGGTTTCCAAACCTGCTGTATCGCCGATTTCCAATCGGCAGGGCGTCGGCATGTCGAGCGCCCTCGGTTTGCGGACAGCCTGCGGGTTTGGAAACCCGCGATACAGCAGACTTGGAAGTCTGCGCTACGCTGGCGCCCCTGGCGCACAGGCGCGCCGAGCGACTTTGTCAACAGCCCTGGGTGGACCAAGCCAAGCGCGGGGCGACCGGGCCGTTTTCCTGACAGATTTCCGGGAGGCCGGACTTCTGTCACTTGGGATGTGGAGGCTGTTTGTCGGGCCGCTCAGCCGTCCCTTCGGGACTGGACCGTTTTGGGGCACGCCAACCCAATGCTAAAGCATTGGGCTATTCTCATGTGTCCCTCCGGGACAGCGATCCATCGGGACGCTTTGGCTTCGTCCGCCGAGAGGAAAATGGGAATTAATTAAGAGGGGCGCGGCGGCTTCAGCTTCTGGGCCAGCCGCGCTACGCGCTCGCCCAACCGCCGGGCGCTGTCCAGTTCGCCCTCACTGACGCCTGGATCGAGCGGACCGGTCATGGCCGCTGCCCCAACTTCTCCCCAGACGCTCCCGGTCTTGTCGTTTTGGTGCAGCGGCCCGGCCACTATCCTGCGGTTGCTGAGCATTTTGGATTTCATGGAATGTTGCGGATTCGCCCCGAAGGTGAGGGGCAACCGCTCAGACCGCAAGCTCCGAAAACCGGCTGGAGTAAGT
The DNA here is from genome assembly GCA_963749495.1 of uncultured bacterium. Lineage (GTDB taxonomy): Bacteria > Verrucomicrobiota > Verrucomicrobiia > Limisphaerales > UBA8199 > CAVQND01. The sequence continues at coordinate 266,322 of CAVVMW010000023.1, read as the reverse complement.
ATTCAAGACCATTGCGAACGGCCGAGCGCGTTGTGTTCGGGCTCACCAGACAAGCCGGGCACAGTAAAACCGTTGCGCTTTTCCACTGGCCGGCGCCGATTTGACTCAACAAGCTTGTTTAGGCAGGCTTGGCAGCATGAACTGGTTTCTTTGGGCTTTGCTATCAGCCTTTTTCGCCGGAATCACCGCCATCCTTGCCAAGGTCGGCGTGTCCGGGGTGGATTCCAATCTGGCGACGGCGGTGCGCACCACCGTGGTTCTTGCGTTCACGTGGGCCATCGCGCTGGCGACGAACCCGGCGGCTTCTTTGCGCCAGTTGTCGCAACGAACGCTGGCCTTTCTAGCCCTCTCCGGCATGGCCACCGGACTCTCTTGGCTCTGTTACTTCCGCGCCCTCCAACTGGGCCAGGCATCCCGCGTAGCGCCCGTGGACAAGCTGAGCGTGGTGTTCGCCATCGCGCTGGCGGCAATGGTGCTTGGCGAAAAACTGAACTGGCACCATTACCTCGGAGGGGCGCTCATCGTGAGCGGCGCTGTCATATTGGCTTGGGCGTGACATTTCGTTTGCTGAGTGAAACGGTTGGCACCCGTCCCGCCCAGCGAGCGGTTGGGCAGCCTCATTCCAGGAAGAAATCGACCGTGGTGACCACGCGGAGGACTTTCCTCTCGGGAGAAGCCGCGTCCCGGTCCCCAATTTCCAGGGCACCCTGGGTCGCTTTACGAATGCGCCCCACTTTGCTCTTTGAGTCTTGGGCGAATTTCTCAGCCGCAGCCCTGGCATTAGCCGTGGCTTCCTTGATCATATCAGGCTTAATGTCGTTCACGGCGTTAAAAATAAACTCAATCCGATCCCCGGACTCGTTGCCGGCCAGTGTTACGCCCTTTTCGAGCAGCGCATCCGCACCCTGAATCGCCTTTTTCACCACGTCCACATTCGAGCTTCTCACGACCAAAGTGACCACGCCACGGTATCGGGCAAGGGAAGGCCGATTAGCCTGAATCCTCTCATCCTCCCGGTCGCTCACTACGGGCAAGCCCTGCGTAATCTCCTTGGAATCTACACCCCTCTCTTCCAGAAAGGAGAGGACCAGAGCGCGGTTGGTTTCCATCGCCGTCTTCAATGCGCCCAATTCCTCGGCGGAGACAGAAAATCGGATCGGCCAGATGACCAGGGTCGCCTTTACCTCGCGTTCGGACAGGCCTTTGACTTCAAGATAGCGGTCAAATTCACGTCCGGTTTTCACCGCACGACCAATCTGAAAGCCAAAAATGGCGAGGCCAAGAACGAGTGCCAGGCCGAGAACCAGGAACGAACGAACTGTAATCATAAAGTCTCCGTGAGCTTCCGTGCTCAGTTCACTCCGTTACCCAGAGCGTCACGGTCTCCCGGTCCCGCACATAGATCCGATTGCCGGCCAGGACCGGGTGGGCCCAGACTTCCGTGCCGGCCACCTTGAACTTCGCGAGCTCAACATATTCCCTTTGGCTGGGACGCAAGGCGGTCAGTTCCGAGTTGACGGTGGTGGCCAGGATGACCGACCCGGCGTCCACCAGGGCCGCGCTGTTGCCCCGGTTGACTGTGTCAGTCCACAGCGTGGCGCCGTTTTGGGCGCTGGCGCAGAAGAAATGGTTATTGTAACCGAAAAGCAGGCCGTCTTTCAAAACCGGCGTGGTGAATCGCGCCCCGAGTTGGCTGTTGGTCCAGAGGGGCGTGGCGGCGAAACCCTCGCCCCGCCTCTCTATTTTGAGGGCGGACATCCCTTTGCCCTGGCCGGTATAGATGACCGTCTGGCCATCGATGACGGGCGTCGTGAGGTTCCCCTGCACGGCCTCGAATGGCACCTGCCAGAGTAACTTGCCCGCAGCCAGATCCAGGCCCACCACGAATTTGGCTGTGAGGGTCACCAGTTGCTCGCTGCCCTGGACCACCATGGTGATTGGCGACGAAAATGCCGGGCCGTCACCCGTCCATTTCCACTTCGGCTCACCAGTCGGCAGGTCGAAGGCCACGATAGCGCCGTTGGTTTTGGCGCCGATATGGACGATGCACCGGCCGTCCGCGACGATCGGCGACATGGCAGCATCGAAGCGGCAGGGAGTGCCCAGGAAATCGTCCGGGGATTGTTTGCGCCACAGCAGCTTGCCGGTGCTTGCGTCCAGACAGGAGAGAATGCCGCCGACTCCCAAGGCGCAGACCTTGCCGTCCGCCACGACCGGCGAACTCCGGGTCCCGGGGTGCCGGGCGGGTGGTCCGGTGACCACGTGCTGAGCCGGGTAGCGGTTCTCCCAGATCTGTTTGCCGCTGCCAACGTCCAGGCACTGGATGACTTCCTCGGCATCCTGCCGGCCAAAGACATACAATCTGTCGCCGACTAGCGCCGGCGTCGAGTCGCCCACCCCAACCGGAACGCTCCATTTCTGGGTCAGCTTTTCGGGCCACTTGTCGGGCGCCACAAATCCAGCCGCTTTTCCGTCCCGGTTCGGCCCGCGCCACTGCGGCCAATCCTGTCCGTAAAGGCAACCGGCTCCCGCCAGCGCCCATAGGCTGGCCACCAGCGCCGCTCGCAAATTCAGGTTCTTCATGCGCCAATTTGGGGGGTTGAGGAAATTAGTCAATGTGCCGCGCAGCCCCTGAACCGGTGGAGCATCGCGTCGGCATGTGTCATAGCCAGAGCATACCTTCTGCCCTCTTTTCATCGCTTGATTTCACTGCTCGCTGGGCCGGCCTCCGACAGACCCGAGGCTGCGCGGATTGGAGCAATCGCGGCGCGATACGCGGGATCATCCAGGCTCAGCGAGCGAGGCGCGTTCACCAGCGCCTGGAGTGCATTGGTGGCGCCACCCCATCTGCCCCCAACCATGCCCGCCCAGGTCATCCACCAGGTCCACCCGGGTTGCTGCTCCAGCACGGCCAACGTGGGCGCCGGCCCGAACCTCGGCCAGCGCGATCGGCCTGCCTGCCGCGATCTTGAGCAGGTCCTGATAATAGGCCGGGTTGAAGTCGCTTCGATAGACATCGAGCGAGGCCACATCGAAGTAGTTGGTGCCCGGGAAATAGTCGGCGAACTGCCGTTGCGGAGCGGTGGGCCGATCCACGCTCCAGACCCAGAGGAGGTTGTTGAGCCGATGGTGGTTTTGGAACCGCTCGAACAATTGGCGGTAGAGGGCCACGGTGCCGTTGGTCCCGCCCCGGCCGCCCCACCAGAACCAGTCGCCGTTCATTTCATGATACGGGCGCCAGAGCACCGGGATGCGCGCCGCCTGAAGCTCTTTGAGGTATCCCGCGATGACATCGACTTGGGCGCACCACCGTTTGTGGAGTTCCGTGCCGGGCGTGAGCAGGTCGTTCCATTGCTGGTCGGTGAGCTTGCCCTGCACGCTGCCCCGGAAGGTCACCGGTTCGTCATCTGTGGGCCGCACCGCGTGCCAGCAGAGCGTGATGATCGAGCCTTTCTCGTGCTGCCGCTTGATTTCAGCGATAATGTCCGGCCGGGCGGTTGCCGCGTCCTGGTTGCCCGGGGCGGCAAAGCCGAAGTCCTGGCCGAAGACGGCCGACACTTTGCCGCAGACCTGGGCCGTACGCTGAGTGAAGGTGTCCTTCGTGTTGGGGAAATTGTGCTGGCCGGTGAGAGTGTGCTTCCCGGAAATGCGATAGAGCAGTTGCAGCAAGGCCTTGGTTTCCGGAGATGCGCTTGCGGCCACAGGGGCCGGCACAACCTGAGGGGCGTCTCCGCCAGAGGCGCGGCTTGGGCCGCCTGCGCAAAGTGAGAGCACAAGGCAGCAGATCACTGGCCGCAAAGCTGAGGCAAAGAAAGGCTTACCCCGCACATCGGACCGGACGCGCGGTGGAAGGGGTGGGTTTCGGTACGCGTTCATGCCAGCCATAATGCTCGGGCACGACAGGGCGTCAACACCATTCGCGGCGATTCACCGACCGCTTCGGTTTCCACGGCTCAGCCAACCGCGCCACGGAGCTATTCTGGCGCAGGTATGTTGGTGACGCATAGAGCCCGGTTGTGGTTGACATGGGGGCCAAGATGGTGCAAACTGTACTTATTACGTAACACTATTGTTATGTAACAAAACCGTTATGAACATTACAATCGGTCCGCCGGTTTCCGGTGAGGAGTTCTTCGACAGAGAAGAAACTATTCGGACTTTGTGGCAGACTCTGGATAGTCACTCGGTGCTGTTGGCAGCCCCTCGACGGGTGGGCAAGTCCAGTTTGATTCAGAAGCTTATCGACGAGCCGATGGAGGGCTTCGAGGTCTTGTGGATCAACGGTCAGGACTACGATTCTCCCGAAGACCTGGTGGCCGATCTGGCGATCAAGGCCTCCAGGCTGCGAAACGACAGCAAGGGCATCCTCCAACGACTGCTCTCCAAGGTGGTGGGGAGCATCGAACAACTTGAGGTTTGGGAACTTAAGGTCAAGCTACGGGAACAGCTCAAAGGCTCTTGGCGGGTGCAAGGGGAGACAGTGGTGCGGGACGCCCTGAGGCCCGGCAAGAAACTACTGATTGCCATTGATGAGCTGGCGATACTCCTCCACAAGTTAGTTGCAAACCCCGGCCAGGACGGGAAGAGGTTGGCGCAGGATCTCCTCGACTGGCTTCGGCATCTCCGTCAGGCTCCGGATTTGTTCCGCCAGGTCCGGCAGCTCGTAGGCGGCTCCATCGGTTTGCCCCGGATAGCCTCCATGATCGGCGCTTCGGCCAAGATCAACGACCTCAGACCCGTCGAAGTCGGACCACTTGAGCGACCCAAGGCGCAGGAGTTGGCTTCTCTTCTGTTGGGGGCACGCGACGTGGTGTTGGATGAGCCAACGATAGAAGCGTTCCTGGACCAGACTGCCACGTTTCTCCCTATCTTCATCCAAATCATGGCTTCGGTGGTCGCCAACGAGGCCCGCCGGCGGAAAGAGCCGCCCAATCCGAGGATGGTGCAGGAGTGCTACGAGCAGAGGGCTCTTGGTCCCGAGTTTCGCAACTGTTTCGAGGATTATCACGAGCGATTGCAGCGTTACTACTCGCCCGCGGAGGCGCGAGTCGCCAGAATCATCTTGCGCGAATTGGCCATCGCTAAGAAACCGCTCCGCCGCTCTGTCCTGCTTGGCCTTTACCACAAGGAATCGGAAGCCCCCGCCGATGCATCCGGGTTCGATCTTCTCCTGACCTGGTTGGCGGATGACTTCTACGTGGAGGAGGTCGAAGGCGCGCGGGTGCGATTCAAAACCCGCTGGATGCAGGATTGGTGGAGGAGATATCATGGCTCCAAGCCGTAATTCGATGGGCTTTCACCCCCGTTTCTCCCCGTGGCTTGCGGACGCGGAGCATTTGTCGCGAACCCTCGTTGGCCATCACGACCTCATAAGGGACTTCCTGCGATCTTTCCGCCGAATCGAAGCTGGCAGCCCCGCAAACCATGCCCTCCTGGTTGGGCCGCGAGGCATTGGCAAGACACACATCCTAGCGTTGATCGCCCTCTATGTTGCCGGGCGTCTGCCGCCGCCGCAGGACTGGAGTGCCCCGTCCAGAGAGTGGGAGTGCGCTCTGTTCACTGAGGAGGAATACGCGGGCCAAAACTCATTGGCCAACTTTCTCCTCGCCCTCTTTGGCAAGCTCCGTGAAGCGCTCCCGGCCGAGCGGTCGTGGCAACTCCCGCCCAATCTGCCGCAAGAACCGGACCAGAGCGTCATTGATTGCTGCTTCGAACGGCTGCAGGCCTTCCACAACGACGGGAAGCGGTACGTCCTTGTTCTCATCAACAATCTCCAGAAGGTTCTTCAGCAGTGGCCGCAAGCCGAACACCTGAAGTTGCGCAGCTTCCTCTCGCACAACCGCGTGCTCGTCATTCTGGCCTCCGCTCCCAGCGTCTTTCGCGAAATCCTGGGTCAAAACGCGGCCTTCCACGACTTTTTCGAGATCCGCATTTTGCCGGAGCTTACCCACGAGCAGGTGCTTGAGTTGGTCGGCCGCTGCTTTGAGGAAGACGGACGGCGAGCAGAGTTCGAGAGCCGCCGCCAGGAGTTATCGCGGAAACTTCCCGCCATCGAGTTGCTCACCGGCGGGAATCCCCGCCTGGTTCTTTTCCTTTACGAAATCGCTGCCCACTCCGCCTTCCTGGACATCGAGACGGCGTTGCGCAACCTCCTGGAAGAATTGCGCGAGTATTTTGTGCGCCGCTTCGATGAGTTACCCTCCCAGGCGCGCAAGGTCCTCGACACTATTGCGCAAATGGAGGGGCCGGCGACCCCAACGGAGATTGCTCATGCTGCCAGGTTGGAGCCGGCGCTGGTGAACGCCCAGTTGAAACGGCTCAAATCCGGCCAGTACGTCCGGCCAATCAAACTCAAGCCCCAGAAGGCCACCCGGTACGACATTTCCGAAAGGCTCTTCCGAATCTGGCGCCAAACGGCGACCGTCGCCGGACGACAGAGGTTTCGGTTTCTCGCCGATTTTCTCAAGCTTTACTTCACGCCAGAAGAAATCCGTTCCCTTTATTCGAGCCACGAAAAATGCCTGCTTGGGATTGCGGGCCTGCCGCGCGAAGAGGTCGTGAAGCATGTCGAAGAGCTCTTCTATTTTCAAGCTGCGGGCGGGGATGACATCCGATACGGAGCATTCTCCAATCGTATGGACGGGCTGCTCAAAATCGGCGAACTGCGTTGGGCGGAGGAAGAAGCGCAGTACTTCGCCGCGGAGTCGCTTCGGAGAGGTGACGAAGTAGGAATCGCGGCAGCATCCAAAGTCCAAGCGACAATTCACGTGCAAACCGGACGGTACCACGCTGCTTTACACGACGTGCACACCCTGATCAATGTTGGCGCCGAGCAGGACGCTGTCGCGGCGGCCGAAGATCTCCTGCGAGGCGCCCCGGCCTTCGCGGAAGGCTGGCTGGCGCTGGGAATGGCAGCCGGAAATCTGGGAGACTACCAGCGGGCTCTTGACGCATTCAGTGAAATGGCCAAGCTCGGCCCACCGGCCCCGGCTCTGCTCATAGCTCGCTCGTTGGTCCTTGGAAAGCTGAATAGGACTGACGAGGCCCTCAAATGTGCGGAAGATGCCGCGGCACTGGACTCAACGGATGCCTCCGGCTGGGAGTGGCTTGGGGTCGTCGCCGCAAAGGTGGGAAAATTCGAGCGGGCCCTCGAGGCTTTGCGCAAGGCCGTTGAGGTTGGCGGGCCGACGGCCGACCTCCTGGCCGGTCAGTGCATGGCGCTTCAAGAGCTGGGTCGGAGAGAAGAGGCGCTTGGGTGCGCCGAGCGAGCGGTGGCTCTGGACATCGAGAGCGCGCGGGCCTGGGAGGCACTTGGGGTTGTTTCCGGTGGCGTTGGCAACCATGCACGAGCCTCTGGAAGCGTTCCGCAAGGCCGTTGAGGTGAGCGACGCAAGCGCCGACCTGCTGGCCTCTCAGTGCGTCGCTCTCCGTGCGCTTGGCCGGAAGGAAGAGGCGCTGGAGTGCGCCGAGCGAGCAGCAGTGCTGGATGTGGGCAGTGCGAGGGCCTGGGCAGAGGTCGGTGCCGCTGCCAATGGTCTTGGCCAACACGAGCGCGCGCTCGCCGCGCTGCGCAAAGCGGCGGAATTGGGCAAACCGAGCCCCGAGCTCTGGACCGCACAGGCGATCGTACTCCTGAACCTCGGCAGGGCAGAGGAGTCGCGCCTCTGCGCCGACCGGGCAACAGAACTGGATCCCAACAGCCCCCTGCCTTGGCAAGAACTTGGGATTGCTCTCGACGGAGTTGGTAACCACACTAGTGCCCTGGATGCCTTCAGGAAGGCTGCGCAAGCGACCGGGCCAACTGCGGACCTGTGGAGGTACCAGTCTATCGAACTTCGGAATCTTGGTCGGACCGAGGAGGCCCTTAAGTGCGCCGAGGCCGGGGTGGCAACGGACGCGAACAGTGCGTCCGCCTGGCAGGAGTTCGGGGTCGCCTCGGGCTGGCTTGGGGACAACACTACAGCCCTGAAAGCATTTCGCAAAGCTGTGGAGTTAGGGGAGCCAACCGCGAACCTCCTCACAAACCAGTCCGTGGCCCTCAGAGCGCTTGGCCAATCAGCAGAGGCGCTCACGTGCGCGGAGGAGGCCACGAGACTGGAACCAAATTGCGCTGCCGCTTGGGAGGAGCTCGGCGCCGTAGCCAACGATCTCCGGCAGCACGAGCGCGCTCTCGACGCCCTCCGGAAGGCGGTAGAACTGGGCAAACCGACCGCCGACCTCTGGAACGAGCAGACCGGTGTTCTGCTTAACCTCGGGAGAACGGAGGAGGCGCTCAAATGCGCTCATGAGGCCATGGCACTAAACCCCACAAGCCCTTTGCCGTGGGAGCAACTGGGCATCGCACTGGGGAGGGCGGGCAAGGACGAGGACGCCCTGGAAGCATTCAGGAATGCAACACGAATCAGCGGGCCAAGCGCTGACCTGTGGAGGTACCAATCCCTCGTCCTTCAGCATTTGGGTCGAACAGCGGAGGCGCTCGAATGCGCGGAGCGTGCCGTTGCACTTGACGACAAGAGCCATTTGGCTTGGGAACGGCTTGGCATGGTAGCCGGTGCGTGCCGCAACTTTGAACGTGCGCTGCAGGCTTTGGGGAAAGCCTCGGAACTCGGCGGAGCGACGGCTGAACTGTGTGTTGGGCAGGCGGTGGCTTTCGGGGAGTTAGGTCGGACCCAGGAGGCTCTGAAGCTCGCTGAGCAGGCCGTGGCGCTCGACCCAGGCAGTGCCTCGGCTTGGGAATGGCTCGGTGTCGCGGCAAGCATCCTTGGAAACCTCAACCGCGCGCTGGAGGCCCTCCGCAAAGCGGTGGCGACCGGCAAGCCGTCCGTTGAGTTGCTGGTCCGCCAGTGCCAGGTTTGCCTTGCCCTCGGCCGAGACCAGGAGGCGCTTGAGTGCGCGGAGCGTGCCTTGGTGCTTGACGAAAACGACGCTCTGGCATGGCAAAACCTTGGCATGGCCGCCGAGAGCCTGGGGCGATTTAACACTGCCTTGGACGCGTATCGCAAGGCACGGAAGGCCGGGGAAGAAGGACCCGACCTCCTCGCCTTGGAGGCCGGGGTTCTCGAAAAGTTAGGGCGGTTCGAAGACAGCCTCTTGGCCGTCGAAAAGGCGCTGGCTGCCGAGCCTGACAATCCGGATTTCTGGCTCGCAAAGGCATGGATCCTTGCCGCGCTGGAGCGGAGCGATGAGGCCCTCGCGTCCACCGAGAATGCCAGACAAGGAGGCGCCGGCCCGGTGGCTTACCACGGCACGCATGGGGACCTGCTCCTCCTGGCCGGACGGCACAGCGAAGCGTTGGCGGATTTCGACGCCGGGTTGAAAATCGAGCCTGGCGACTGGAGTTTGAAGACAAAGCGCCAGATCACGCTCGGATGCCTGGGGCGACTTGGACCGTTGTTGGAAGCCCTGCCTTCGGCACTCGGGGAAATTCAAATTCCGGCTGATGCGGCGTCCCAAACCTGCGGTTTTCTTCACGCCGTGGCGTTAACCTGCCTCCGCCGCGGCGAGAGCCAAATCTGTGAGGGTTTGTTCAACTGCACCTTCCAAATGGAGTCTTGGGGAAGTTCCGAGTGGCTTGGAAACAAGGTCGGCAATTTCCTCCGGCAGGTGTTGGAGACCAGCCCGCGAGCATTTCCTGGGCTTGCCCGCTCAGTAGCAAGGGGAGTGCAGACGGACGCGGTTTTGAAGTTGCTGGAGCCGTTCCTGAGAGCAAAGGAGTTACTCGAGACGAGGGATGTGGGCATCCTGGAGCGGCTCTTCCCGGAAGTGCGGGAGGTGGTCTTGGACATACTCCGGCGCGTCGAACCGGGGCTGCACGAGGAACTCCAATCAGCGGGTCGGTTCGTTCGAGCATCGGGCCTTGCTGCCCAACAATGAGAATCGTTACTTTGTTGGTTCATAAGTGCTAAGCAAGGTTAGTTGGACTGCCTTGTGGGGCCAATTCCCACCTAACGCGGCAGCATTGCTGCACATTAGGGGGTTTCTCACCCAGGTGCTGCCCCGGCGTTGTTCGCACGAAGAAGAGGTCGGCCATTAGCATAGTTCGTCACGTCGTGAAAACCAACCAAGCTATGGGTGCCCCCCCACCGTGTCTCGGCTGTGGTTAGAGCGCCTCTCCACGGGTGAACAGCGTCACTTTTACACGCGGGGACGGCCCGTTCCTGGACGCGCAAGAGAATTGCGCCTGGTTCTGTCCCGCGCGAAGGGGCGGCAGCCTGCCTGAGGGGGAGACCTTGCCGAGGACCTCTCCCTTGGAGCCGTAGAGGGTGCAGTCCTCAGGGCCGTTGCACTCAAGCCAACTGCCCGAGGTGAGTTCGCCAGGAAACACCGTGGTCATCCCGTCTATAGTGATGGCTGGGTCCTTGAGCGTGCCTGGCAGCATCGGCAGCGCTTTGATTGGGCCGATGCCGCACCTGACCTCCTTCCCCGGCGGGAGGTTCTGGCACCAGATGGCCACTGACTCGATGGTGCCGAAATCGACGGTCTCACGATAGACGTTGTAGAGCCCCTTGCCGTCGTCCCAAGTAAAGTCGCTCCAGCGGGCGGATTCGGTTTCCACCAGAGTGACCCACCGTTTGCCGGTGAAATCCACGGTGATGTAGCGATCGGCCACGGCGCCGAAGGCCAGGTGCTGCGGGCTTTCGAGGCGAACGGCGATGATTTCACCCAAGCCGTCCCCTTGAATCCACAGGCCGAGCGCCTGGCATTGCTTCAAGTTCAAGGCCGGCTTGAACTGTTTCCGGCAGCAGGCCCAGGCTGCCCGGCGATCGATCTTGCCGCTGTTTGTGGCCGTGATGAACGCGCCAGGGGAACTGCTGCCGGAAGCTGCAGCGGCGAGCGAGACCACGACGCCCTGGGCCGCGCTTGCCTTCCAGGCGGCGGCGTCCTCGCCCGCGAGGCCGCCGAGGACAACGGCTCCAGGCTCATCGTTGGAGCCGGCGGACATGAGCGCCTCGATGCGCACTGTCATGGGCTGCTCGGCGAAAGGATTCGTTACGGACCACGAGAGCGTCCACGGCTCGGCAATGGCAGCGGTGTGCGCCTCGGAATGCGAGCGGCGGAAGCGGCGCTTCCCGTCGGCATCGGTGAAGAGCGAGAATTCGCCGCCCGGTTCTCTGAGCTTCGCCTTGGCGGCCTCGTCCAAGGTTCCGGCATGGCGGATTTCCTCGCAGGCCCGGAGCGTGTCCACTGCCCGCCGAAAGAGGGGAACGTTGCGGAGTTGCTCGCGGTCCACGCCTCCGGTCAGGGAGATGCCGGCATCCCAGCCGACGAGCCTGGCCCCGAGGCACTCGATGACGTCGGGGTAGGCCGGCTCGATCTGCGGCGGGTTGAAGGACTGGAAGTTCCACCAGCCGAGGTGCAGGGGCAGAAGCAGGCCCCCGTTGACGGCCACGGCGTGCAGGTTGACGAATCGCTTATGACCGCGCTGGGGATAGTCCCAGGCCTGCCAGCGCGTCCGGTACTGCCAGAAGTGGTGCCACATCGCGCTCATCTCCATGCCCACGGGTTTCTTCAGGCGCTTCTGTATCTCCATGACGAATTTGTCCGCCCAATACCAGCACTCGTCACCGCCGCGCAGGATGGAGCTGCCATCTATGGCGTCCAAATAGATGCCGTCGAAATCACAGTGGTTCACCACCTCGGCATGGTTTGCCGCGATCTCGGTGAACAGCGAGGACTCCGGGTCGGGCACAAACAGGCCAAAACACTCCTTCAAGTGGCGCGCCGCCGTGCCCTTCTCATGGGGCGCGGCTTTCGTCCCAAACACGCCCCGCTTGACGCCGGTAAAGCGCCAGGGCGGCTCCTTGCTGACGGCGCCGAAGGTGGCCAACTCATTGCCCAGGTGCAACACTACGCTGTTGTGTTCGAAGAACCCGGTCAAGGTGCTCATCCCGGCGGTGGGCTCGTTCACGGGGATCGTGTCCGCATCGGCGTCCACGTCCGCAGCCAGCGTGAAGGTGCGGAAGGCATCCAAGCGCTTGTCAGGGATGGGGCCCACATACTTCGAGTGCTTGTTGATGAAGAAGGCGTAAGTGTGGAAGATCGAACCGATGCCCGCAGTGTGAAGGCGGGCGACGATACGCTTGTAGCTCTCCCAGCCCTCGGGCCACTTGTCACGGTTGAGCTCGAAATCCCCGAAGCGGAAGAAGCCGGCGCTGCCGCCGTGGTTGTCGATCTGGGTGAAGCCAAGGCTTCTGGCCATTTCGATCCAGTCGTCAACGGTTGCCTCCGTCAAGGACCCGAAGTTGAACAGGTAGGAGCCGTGGTTGAAAGGGACCTCCCGGGCCCACGGCCCGGCCACCTTGCAAAGCGGCATTTCGTCAGCCTCCAGGAGCACCTCCTTGAGCGTCGCCAGCATTCGGCCTGGCGCCATGCCAACCAGGGCCACCTTCGCTCCCACGATGCCGAACTTCCGGTGAGCGGCCGCCCGGAGTTCGCTCTGGAGCGCGGGCAACTGGTCCACCCGCGTGATGAGGTTCAGTGAAAGCGCGCATGCCCCGAAGGATTCCTCCGGCTTGCCGTTGAGCATGAGCGGAACATTGAGAAACACCAGGGACTCGATCTCGGCGCCCTTCACCGATTCCACAGTCAGCCGAATCCAGGACGCCCGTGGTTCGACCTTGACCACGGCCTCGACTCCGGCATTGCCGAAGCGCAGCGCCAGGCGGCCATTGGCGAGGGCGGCCGAGGTTGCGGGATATTCCTTCCCGTCCCGGCGGACCAGGGCGCAGGCCGAGACAGGCTCCCGGCGCAAATAGTCAACACCGGTCACACGGTTGACAAATCCCATGTTCTTTCCGTCAGACGAGACCGTGTACTTTACGAAGGCGTTTTCGAGGACGGCCCTGTCCTCGGCAGCCAAGGCGGCCAGGCTCAGCGCGGCGAGCAAGCCAATAAGCATTCGACATTTCCCCATGCGATCTGGACCAGGTGGGTCGGCACAAACCTGGTTTCTATTGCGCCAAGTGTCCCGCAAAGGACCCCGCAACGTCAACCGCCAATTCATTCACCTGCAGGGTTATGCGGCGCGGATTGACAGGTTATTACTCTGCCTTTTTCAGGCGGAAGAAGAGGGTTTGGCCGGCAATGTCCAGAGTAACCGTGTTTTGATCTCCAACCACGGTGAGGGAATTGGTCACGGAATTCCAGGTGGCAGCGCCGGCTAAATTGCCGGTGCGTTCAATTATGTAACCAGTCGCGGATGACGGCCAGGAAAGGGTGATGGTTTTGCCCACCCTCGACCAATTCAAGCGTGGAGGAGCGCCCGCCACGGAACCGGCCGGCAAACCCTCCACAAAGAACGTGTTCTGCACGGGCTGGAAATTGAATTGTGAATCGATCGCCGTGGTGCCGCCCGTGACAAACAACCGGCCATCTTTCAATAACACCGTGGCACTGCTGCCCGGATAGTAGTTGGTGACGGAAAGTTCATCCGAGGCCACCCGCTGTCCGGTGGCCAGGTCCACCCGCTGAACGCGGAAGATCAAGTTGGCGCTGCTGTTGGTGTTGTAGCCGGAGAGGAAATACACTGCATTTTCCGCAGCCGACACCACCGGCAGCCAGGCGCTCACTGGCTCCGTAAAGGCTGGGCTGGCGGCCAGCTTGGTGAATTTGCGGGCCGTGGGATCGAAGATCGCCAGCACCACTTCGGTAACATTGTTGGTGACCCGAGAAGCCTGGAGGACATAACGGCCATCGGCGGTCTGTTGGTCCCGGATGGTTCGCTCCCCCTCCGGGCTCAAGGCCCAGCCCGTCTCACCCGGGAACAAGGCATTGGTCAACACCGAGAAGGAATTTTGGACCGGATCGTATAATTCCACCTGCTCGATAAAGCTCGGACTGCCGTAAACCCCCATCCCGCCGGCGATCACCGCCTTGCCGTCGGTGGTCGGCAGCACCACCGGCTGGGCTCGCGGAGTGCGCAGCGCTCCCGTTGCCGCAAATAACCCGGTGGCCGGGTCGAACAGTTCTCCATAAGTGGCGCTGCCGGTGTCATACCAACCGCCTGCAATGAGCACTTTGCCGCTGGTGAGCAGGGCCCCGCGGCAAGACATGCGAGGCCGCACCATGCTGGTGCCCGTCGAAGCCACGGTGCCGGCGACGGGATCGAAAAGCTGGGCTGTATTATAGCCCGGGGCTACGCCCAGGTTGGCCGCCCCGCCGGCCATCAGGTAACGCCCATCGGCCAGACGCACCAGGGCGCCGGAATCAAAGGTGAAGGGCGTGGGCAGCAGAGTGAAACTGTTGGCCGCCGGCCGCCAAATCTCGATGGAATTGAGGGCGACGAATCCCTGGCCGTGGCCCCCGAAAACCACGGCTGAACCGTCCGGCATCTCCCCGATACAATGTCCCATCCGGGCGACGTTCATGAGCGGGCCGTCCAGCAGAGAGGGGGCATTGGTGGGAGCTGTTGCAGCAACCAAGGTCAGCGCCTCCGCGACCGCAGGTGGCAATTCGCGGTGTCCCACTCCATCGGTGGCGATGCTGTAAAAGGCATAGGTGGAGCCCACCGAACCGGTGAAGGCAGCGCTGCTGTTCGTCGTGCCTTGGAGCCACAAGCCATAAGGCGCCTGGTTGGTGGCCACAAAAATGTCATACCCGGCAATGCCCGAACCCTGTCCATCCTGCCCGGTCCAACTCACGGTGAAAGCAGGCGGACTGGTTGGCGGCAGCGGAATAACATGGCTGCTCGGGGTAAGGCTATCCAAGCCGTTGGTGATGGTAGGCGTGTTGATGCGGGGGTTGGTGTCGAAGTAAACCGAGGCCTGGGCGCTGACCTGCGAACCGTCGGCCGTATCCGCGAGCGGCTTCACGCTATAGCGCACCCAGCCTTCGCCGGCCGGAGGGTTGGTGTCCGGCGGCAAAAACCCGGCCAAGGGGTCCTCCGGCTCGCCACCGGTTACCGGATTGATCGAAGTGAAGGTCCAAACCGCCAAACCGCTGGTCGCATCGAACTGGCCTTGCACATCCACGTAAAGGCCCAGCGCGCCGCGCGCATCCACCCGGCTGGAATAGAAAGTGCGGCCCGGCGGCACCGTCACGACGTTAGTGCCAAAGCCCATATTCCCTAATTCGAAGGTGCCGTAATCCAGGGCGGCTGGCAACTGGTTTGTCACCACCACCATTTGTGCCGGCGCCGAGGCGTTGGTCTTGTTCGCGAACTGGATCAGGTAATACATCGTGAAATCCACACTGACGTAGGACTGCTGCCCATAACCGGCCGGGCCGGTGATATCGTTGGGGTCATGCGAAGTAACGACCCGTGTCCCGGCTTGAGCCACGGGTGTTACTCCCAAGAGCCAGCCATCCGTGAGGTAGTCCAAGTCGTTCATTCCCGAGACCGACAATACCTGGCACCACGCTTGGGCACCCTGGTATAGGGTGTAAACCGTCAGCGCTCCGCCTAGTATTTTGCCGCCTATTGTTCTGGCTGCAGCCCAGCGGGCACCCGACGCCTCCCCTGCCGCTGCAGCAGCGGCAGCCTGTTCTGCTGCCAGTGCCGTTTGTCGAGCGGCCTCAGCCTCCAAAGAACTGTTCATGCCAAGGACCTTGGCCGCATATTCTATCGCGCCTGCGTTGTTAAAACGCAGGGCTAATTGGAGCGCCGGGCGCAAGCCCTGTCGCAGGTAGGTGGCATACACTTGCTCGCGCGCCCCCTGGTTCAGGAAGGGGCGAAGAGCTTCCAGATAATCAACTGCCCTGCCTGACTCGAAGATGAGGCCGCTTAACGTTTCGTAAGAGCTCCAAAGGTTCACCATCAGACCACTGGGATCCGATGAGTTCACCGGATCATTCCCTGTGCAACGATAGAGGTTTATGCCACCCGCCAGACCAATGGGGTCCCGCTGCGTAAACCTGCCGGCTGCCGGATCGAAGGACCTTGCCCGCACGAACTCCATACCGTGCCCTTCGTGCATGACACCCAATTCCCCGACGTGGCGAAACGGATTCTCTACCGCTTCAGCCACGCTCAAGGGTTCGCCAAAAGGCAAGTACGAATACTGATTGAGCACATTGCCCGAAGGGTCAGTCATCTCGCTGGTGTTTCCGAGGGCGTCAAAGTGATAAAATGCAGACTCACCTCGGCCATCGGCGCGGCTCACCAGGCCGCCCCCGTGCGCGTAATGTGCCACCAGGCCGCCAGAACCATTGAATTCACCCACCACGTTGCCAAGACCGAATGGATCGATCAGGTATTCGGTGCGCTGGCCATTTTGGACAGTTGCGACCCGGTTGCCAAACGCATCATACTCGTAACTCCACGTGCCATCCGGAGTGACAGCCTGAACGAGACGGTTCTCGTTATCTGTACGCATAAGTCCAGGTCTGGCCACCATCGGTTTTCGAAATCAGATTTCCGTCCGCATCATACTGGCAGGCCGCGGAGCCAACCATCGTGTATTGGTCCAAATTATTTGGCAGGTACGCGGTGGCTGCGCCATTGTCGGAGACCAAGCTCCGATTTCCTTCGGCATCATAAGTGTAGTCTATTGTTCTGCCCCCCGGCAGCGTGACCGCGGCCAATTGTCCGATGGCGTCGTAGGCATAGTCGTTGGTGCCTTCCAGCGTGACGAGGCGGGTTCGCCGCCCCAGTTTGTCGTAGGCATAATCAAAGCGGGAGAGAATCGACCCGTCCGGCGCCTGGTTGACCAGGCGAACAATCTGGTTCGCCGCGTCGTATTGGTAAGTGGCCAGGGCGCCATTACCCAGTTGCTTATTGGCCAAACGGCCGCCGGCATCGTAATTGTAGGTTACATTAGTATTGCCGGCCGCGTCGGTCACTTGGGACAGGCGGCCCTGGGCATCGTAGGCGTAGTTGACCGCAAAACCGTCGCCGGCCAGCATCCGGGTGCGCCGTCCGGCGCCATCATAGTTGAACGCCAGAGAGCGATTGAAGCGATCGGTCACCTTAATCAGCCGATCGGCCGCATCATAGGCCATGACCGTGGCGCGATTCGTGGCGCCGTTGATCTGAGAAATGTTGGTTAGGTTCCGGTGGGCATCATAGCTGAACTGAACTCGGCTGCCATCCGCATATTGCTTCTTCGTCAAAAGCCCCTTGTCATCATAAACGTATTGAATCCCGATTGCGCGGCCATCAACCGCGTTTGTGATAGCGCCCCTGGCGTCATAGGTTGCTTGCTCGGTGCGTCCATCCGGGTAGATCATGGAGAGCGGATTGCCACGGCCGTCGTAGGTGAACTGCGTTTGCTGGCCGCCGGGAGTGCGGAGGCTGAGGGGCACGTTGAGGGTCGGGTCATAAGTCGCGTCCAGGCGGCTGCCCAGGGCGTCGATGCCGGCGATGAGGTTGCCGCGAGGATCGTAATTGAACGAGGAACTCAATCCGCCGGGGAGAGCGGCGCGGGTCAGGTTGTGGTTTGCGTCATAATCCAACCGCGTCAGGTTGCCGAAGGGATCAATGAGCTGGCGCAATTGGCCGAGGTGATCGTAGAGGAACTTTACCGAAGCGCCATTGGCATCCGTCACGGTGACGGTTCCCGGCGAGTCGCTATCAATGGTTAACGTCGCCTGGCCTCCCGCCTGGCTCAGTTGCGTCAGGGCGCCCAGGTCGTCATATTCCAGGTTCAGCCGTGTGCCATCAGCGGCCGTGACCGACGCCAGCGCGTGTTCGCGAGCCGCCCCTTGGCCCGTGACGTAGGTGTAGGAATTGGTGGTGCCATCGGGAGCCACAATGCTGGTGAGATGCTCTCCCAAGGCATCGTATGCGAAAGTGGTGTTGCGTCCGACCGGGTCGGTGAGGCTGACGACTCGGCCTTGCGCATTGTAGGTCAACAGCACAGAGTCGCCCCAGGAATCGGTCCAACTGGCCAACCTGCCGCTGGTGTAGTTGCAGGTCAGGCGATTGAGGTTGGGATCCTCGATATAGTCCAATGTGTTGTCGGGTCGGAAGGCCAGTATCGTGCCGTCGGATTCGCTGATCTGATAATGACCTTTGGCCAGGGTCAACACACCGTAATCGCCGGGCAAGGCGAGGTAACTTCCATCGGCCTGGAGCTTAAAGAGCCGCATAAAGGTCTGGGAGACGCGAATTCTGACATCCCCGGCGGTGTTGGTCACCGCGACGATATTGGTGGGATCCACTTGACCTCGACCAAAGGTGCCCAAGTTATAGCGTTGGCTGATGGCGCCCTCTTGACCGGCGTGGAAGAGCTCGAAGCTGGCCAAGGTTCGGACGTCCGTCACATAGCTGCCAAGCTGCCCCAGGTAAGTGGCGTCTTGGGCAAGGGCGCTTTGGCATTGGCCCATGGTGGGGCCAAGCCGGGCGACAAAGTTGGCGTAAATGGCATCCCAGGCCTCGGGCAGAACGTCCTCCGGCCGCAGGGAATCCTTGAGGCTGGCCCAGTCGGCGGGAGTGTTCGTTGAGGGCGGCAGCAGCACGCTGAAAGTACAACTGGCTGCCGTGCCGGGCTCAAAGAGCAGTTGCACCGAGCCCGCTGCCCCTGGGGGCAGGGTGCCGGCGGGGCCTGCGTTGTTGATGCCCAACAACCACACTGAGCCGCCCACATAATCGCTCTGGGCGTCAAATCGGAGGTTGGCGTTTTGCGCCTGGACTTGCATCAAGGGCGCCGTCACATCCACGTTGCCCGTGTTGCGGTATTCGATCACCACCACGCCCTCTCTACCGGGACGAGTATTGGCTGGACTGGCCACATTGACATTGACGTGCCCGGGGTTCCCGTGGATTACGTTCGATGGCATTCGTGAGCGTTACGGTGTGGCCGCTTT
This sequence comes from uncultured bacterium, assembly GCA_963749495.1. Taxonomy (GTDB): domain Bacteria; phylum Verrucomicrobiota; class Verrucomicrobiia; order Limisphaerales; family UBA8199; genus CAVQND01. The sequence goes on along the minus strand of CAVVMW010000023.1, from coordinate 247,578 downwards.
GCCCCGCGAGCAGTTGGTAGTTCCCCAGGGGACGCCCGCTGAGATCGAAGGTGACAAACACTTCGGATGAATTTACCGCATAGACGGAGGTGGCTGCAATCGCCTGGCCATCGGGCCCGATGACCTGGTAAGCCAGGTTTGCGGACAGTTGTCCCCCGCGCACATCGAGGGTCACGGGTCCCGTGTTCCCGACCCGTGTTGCCGAACTGATTTCCGTCAATGAGAAGTCGAGGACCGTGGCCGCCAAATTGTAAGCGGCCGTCCCCCCCGGCAGGGACTGGGCATATAACAAGAGGTAGCAAGTGCTGGCGGCGCCGCTAGGCAACAGCAGGGTGGCCGCGCTGCCGTTTGAGGCCCTTTGTTGCGCGTCATAATTCAACTGCGTGGGCATATAACCCTGGCCCGAATACATTTCGAGGGTGCTGGAATTACCCGTGGGTGAGAGGGTTACCAGGACATTTTGGCCCGCCGGGAGCTGGACCTTAAACCACTGGGATTGCCCTTCCCCATTAAACTGCTGGGCAATGGGATTAGCGCCCACGACCAACTCGGGCACCTGCAATTGCACCGTGGCCGCTCCGCTGGCCAGGTTATTGGTCCAATTGATGCCCTCGAAGACCTCGCCGCGGCTGTTGACGCGGACCTGCCACTGGTAGGCGCCTTCCGCACCGCCTGGAACGCGGACTGAATTGGTGACGGTGACCGTTTCGCCGGAGCCCAAGGCCAGCGTCCCGTCGAGCACCTCGGCCGCCCAAAGCGGGGCATCGGCGCCCCGGGCGGGAGCCAAATAGACGGTGTCGTGCCAAGGCCCCACCGCAACGCCACTGCCAAGGTTGGCAACGGTCCACTGAACCAGGACCCAATCACCAGCGGTGACGAACCCCGGACCGCTAACCTGGGTGGCGATGAGGTTGACATCCGATACGGCAGTCTCGACAAACTCGAACGCCCCCATATCCGCATAGACTCCGTTGGTGCCCGGGAGGCCGGTCTTGACCAGGGTGCGCGGGTCGGTATAGCGCGGCGCCCCCATGAAATCGCCCGGCGGGGCGACGGTCGAATCGGCGGCGTTGATGCAAGGCGAGCCATAGTTGAGGCGGTAGTCCCCGAGAGCGATGTTCTTGAACTTGGGGTCCGCCGAGATATTGCCATTGGCGCCGGTCTGGTCGGAGATGTTGCCCACGTAGTTGGCGCCGTTAGTGGACCAGACATCGCTGTAATGCAGGGCAATCGGCGAATTGAGGATATTGTAAAGGCCCGCCTGCGAGCTGTGGCTGATGATGGTGTTGGTGATCCCGACCGTCCCGTTATGGCCCCAGATGCCGATGCGGTTGTTATCCAGCAGGCAGTTGATGAGCCGAACGATGCTCGAGCCGTCCGGGTCGATGCCCCGATCGCAGTTGAGAATGAGTGAACTGACCAGGGTTGCGTCACCGCTGCCCCAAGCGATGAGGCCGTCAAAGAAGGCGTTATTGATGATCGAGTTGGACAGCGTCAGGGTGCCGTTGTTTTGCAGGTTGATGGCGCCCGCAGTAGTGTCCCACTGGCCGTTGGCGGTAAAGCCGGCGTAGTTGACCGCGGCGTGATCGAGCTCAGCTCGTCCGCCGTTGACGAAAACGCCCGCCCAGTCCCCTGGCGCCGGCAAGGTGGCATTGCCATCCCCATTGCTGTCGCCGGCGACCATATCGTCTCGAATCGAGGTGAGAGTGATGGGCAGGGCCACGGTGCCCAGAGCCGTCAGTATCCCGCCTGATTGGATGGTCATGCCAACGCCTGATGCGAACTTGACGACCGCGCCCGGATTGAGCGTGAGAGTCACGCCGCCGGGCACGACCAGGTTCTGATTGACGAGATGGACCAGCGTGCCCGGCCAGGTCTCATTCGCAGAGAGCGTGCCCCCGTGGACGCTGAAGGCATAACGCAGGTTGACGTGGGCAGCCGCCACGTTAAACTGGCCGGTCCCCTCAACGGTGACACCCAGCCAATCCCCCGGGACGGGCAACGAGTTGTTTCCGTCCAAATTGCTGTCGCCGCCGGCAGTGTCATCGGCCAAAGAGGTGAGGATGATGGGGCCGGATGCCGTTGCGGGAGCATCGAGGACACCGCCAGCCGCGATGGTGATTCCGCTCCCGTGGGTGAACTTCACCACCGCGCCAGGCTCAATCGTGACCGTCACACCCTGGCCGATAATGAGGTTCCCGTTGACAACGTGAACTTGCCCGGCTGGCCAAATTTGATTGGTTGTCACCAGCCCCGAATGGCAAACGACCGAATTGTTCACCAACACGGTCTGTGAAAGCTCTCCGATGACCTGGGACATGTTGAGGCGGAAGGCCGCGCGAAGCTCATACACCCCGTCAGGCACAGTGGCCGTATCCCAGAAAAAGGAAACGATCTTATCCGTGCGCACGCCGATGAGGTAAGAAACGCCCGCTTGAGCAGCCGAGATCTGCACGCTGACGGAATCCTGAGAGCCAACGCCCACAACTTCACAACCTACCTGCTCGACCCCGTGGAGGAACGAATTCGTATGGTCCCATAAGAAGTACGGAGTGGCGCTGAAAAGGACCGTTCCAGGTTGCGCTCCAGCGGGACCGCCCGCGCCAGCGTTGGCCGCTACATTAGCTCTCGGAAAGGTCAAGCCACTGGAATAGACGGCTACCCTGCCGCCCCCGCCTGCGGCCCCCCAGTCGGCCGGCGCACCCCCATTGGCTGCAATCAGGCCGCCGCCGCTCAGGCTGCCCACATTCAGCAGAATCCCCCCGCCGCTGCCCCCGCCTCCGCCATAGTCGCCGTGATCCACGGCATTGGCCCCGTTGGCCAGGATCTGCCCGTCCACCTGCGCGCTGCCGGCACCGATGTGCACCAAGCCTCCACCCGTGCCCCCATTCCCGTAGGACCCAGCTCCGCCAGACCCAAGCTCATTGGGATAGTGGTAGTCCCCGTACACCGGATTGCTCTGTCCTGAGGCTGAAGCTCCCAAACCACCATAGGACCCGCCAGAGCGACCGGTGGCTGCCCCGCTCGTGGTGTCGCCGACCGTGTAGCCGTCGGTGTAGCCACGCCCGGACACATTGACTGCCGAGTTGCTGTCCACCACCAGGCTGTTAGTGATGCTCAACCGCAAGGAGAATTCCTGTGCCGCTGTGGTTGGCTGGTGGGTCAACAGCGCCCCATCGAGCACGGCGACGGTATTGGCTTGGATGGGCATCTGGTGGGCCGGCATCGCCACCACATTCGTCCCGGAAATCACCAGGTCTTCCGCCCCAAACATAGAGTCGCTTGCCAGTCCCAAGGGAGTCCACGCTCCCGCCGGAGTGTCATGGCTGGCCAGGAGCAACTGGCCAAGGGCGCCATTCTGTTTCAGGTACACCGTTCCCACCGCACCCGCGCCGTTGCCCCTGCCGCCGTGCGCGGTTACCCGATTGGTCAGATCGAAACCGTTGACTGTGCCGTAGTAGAGCGCTACACGGCCACCGCCGCCGGCGACTCCCCAAGTGATCCCGCTCCCCCCATTTGCGGCAATCAAACCGCCGCCCCTCAGGCTGCCCACATTCAGCCATACGCCTCCGCCGCTGCCCCCGCCTCCGCCATAGTCACCACTATCCGCCGCGTTGGCCCCATTCGCCAGAAGTGCTCCGTCGATGTGGGCGCTGGCAGCGCTAATGCGCACCAACCCGCCGCCCGCGCCGCCGTTGGCATGGGTTCCAGCCCCGGCGGAACCCAGCTCATTGGGATTGTGGTAGTCACCGTAGGTCGAGTTGCCCTGTCCGTTCGAGGCAGGCGCCCCAAGACCACCATAAGAGCCGCCTGACCGGCCCGAGGCTGCTCCAGTGTTGGTGTTGCCCAGGGTAAGAGCGCCCAAGGCGCCATCATTTATGTAACCGCGCCCCGACACGTCAATTACCGAGTTGCTGTCCACCAGCAGGCTGTTGGTAATGGCCAGCCGCAGGGAGTACTCCTGCGCCAGTGTTGTTGGCTGGTGCGTCAACACCGCCCCGTTCACCACGGCAATCGAACCGGCTTGGATCGGCATCTCGTGCGCCAGCGCCACCACCATCCCTTGCCCGGAAATCACCAGGTTTTCCACCTGAAAAACCGTGTCCGTCACCATGCCCAAAGGCGTCCAAGTCCCGACCGCAGTGCCGTGGCTGGCCAGCAGCAATTGGCCTGGAGTTCCCGCCTGGCACGTATAGACCGTCCCCACCGCTCCGGGACTGTTGGCATTACCGTTGCCGTTGCCTCCATGGGCGGTAACCTGGCGAGCAAGGTCAAGGCCGGAGAGCGAGCCATAATAAATCGCCACCCGTCCCCCCCGCCTGCGGCCCCCCAGTTGGCCGGCACACCCCCATTGGCGGCAATCAGTCCACTGCCGCTCAGACTGCCCACATGCAGCCATACGCCTCCGCCACTGCCCCCGCCGCCGCCATAGCTGCCGTTGTCCACCGCGTTGGCGCCATTTGCCAGGAGTGCTCCGTTGATCTGGACGCTGGCGGCGGTGATGCGCACCAACCCGCCGCCCGCGCCGCCGTTGGCCTGGGCTCCAGCCCCGGCCGAGCCCAGTTCATTGGGATTGTGGTAGTCGCCGTAGGTCGAGTTGGCCTGTCTGCCCGAGGCAGGCGCCCCAAGACCACCGTATGAGCCACCCGACCGGCCCGAGGCTGCTCCAGTGTTGGTGTTGCCCAGGGTAAGGGCGCCCAAGGTGCCATCATTCACGTAACCACGCCCCGACACGTCAATTACCGAGTTGCTGTCCACCAGCAGGCTGTTAGTGATGGTCAGCGGCAGGGAGTACCCTGCGTCGTTGTCGTTGGCTGGTGCGTCAACATCGCCCCGTTCACCACCGCGATCGAACCGGCTTGGATCGGCATCTCATGCGCCGGCGCCGCGACCACATTCGTCCCGGCAATCACCAAGTTCTCCACCTGAAACACCGAGTCGGTTGCCAGGCCCAAGGGAGTCCACAATCCCGCCGGGGTGCCATGGCTGGCCAGCAGCAATTCGCCCACCGCCCCGCTTTCTTTCAGATACACCGTTCCCACCGAGCCCGTGCCATTGCCATTGGCGCCATGCGCGGTCACCCGATTGGTCAGATCAAAGCCGTTGGCTGTGCCATAGTAAATCGCCACCCGGCCACCCCCGCCTGCGGCACCCCAGATGGCCGGACCACCGCCATTGGCGGCAATCAGTCCACTGCCGCTCAGACTGCCCACATGCAGCCATACGCCTCCGCCGCTGCCCCCGCCTCCGCCATAGTCACCACTATCCACCGCGTTGGCGCCATTCGCCAGGAGTGCTCCGTCGATCTGGACGCTGGCGGCACTGATGCGCGCCAACCCGCCGCCCGCGCCGCCGTTGGCCTGGGCTCCAGCCCCGGCCGAGCCCAGTTCATTGGGATTGTGGTAGTCGCCGTAGGTCGAGTTGCCCTGTCCGCCCGAGGCAGGCGCCCCAAGACCACCGTATGAGCCACCCGACCGGCCCGAGGCTGCTCCAGTGTTGGTGTTGCCCAGGGTAAGGGCGCCCAAGGTGCCATCATTCACGTAACCACGCCCCGACACGTCAATTACCGAGTTGCTGTCCACCAGCAGACCGTTAGTGATGGTCAACTGCAAGGAGAACTCCTGCGTCAGCGTTGTTGGCTGGTGCGTCAACACCGCCCCATCGAGGACCGCGACCGCGTTGGCTTGGATGGGCATCTCGCGCGCCGTGGCCGCGACCACATTCGTCCCGGCAATCACCAAGTTCTCCACCTGAAACACCGAGTCGGTTGCCAGGCCCAAGGGAGTCCACAATCCCGCCGGGGTGCCATGGCTGGCCAGCAGCAATTCGCCCACCGCCCCGCTTTCTTTCAGATACACCGTCCCCACCGAACCCGTGCCATTGCCATTGGCGCCATGCACGGTCACCTGGTTGGTCAGATCAAAGCCGTTGGCTGTGCCGTAGTAAACTGCCACCCGGCCACCCCCGCCTGCGGCACCCCAGGTGGCCGGCCCGCCCCCGTTGGCGGCAATCAGGCCACCGCCGCTCAGACTGCCCACATGCAGCCATACGCCTCCGCCGCTGCCCCCGCCTCCGCCATAGTCACCACTATCCACCGCGTTGGCCCCATTCGCCAGAAGTGCTCCGTCAATGTGGGCGCTGGCAGCGCTAATGCGCACCAACCCGCCGCCCGCGCCGCCGTTGGCATCGGTTCCAGCCCCGGCCGAGCCCAGCTCATTGGGATTGTGGTAGTCGCCGTAGGTCGAGTTGGCCTGTCCGCCCGAGGCAGGCGCCCCAAGACCACCGTATGAGCCACCCGACCGGCCCGAGGCTGCTCCAGTGTTGGTGTTGCCCAGGGTAAGGGCGCCCAAGGCGCCATCATTTGCGTAACCACGTCCGGATACGTCAATTCTCGAAGCGGCGTCCACGACGAGATTGCTCACAATCGCCAGGACCAGTGAATACTCCTGCGCCGGTGTCGTAGGCTGATGCGTCAACACGCCACCGCCGACCACCTGGACGCTATTGAATGCATGAACTCCGTTCGCCGTCACAGTGCAAGCCTGGACGACGATATCCTGGCCGTCAAAACTGCTGTTGCCAACGTCAATGAGCGTGTCCTGGGTAAAGGTGACGACGGCGGCTCTGGCGTCGAAAGGGGCCAGCATCGGACACCAACTCCAGAACAAAACCAAGGGCACAAGTCCGAGTGCTTGGGTGAGGATTCTTCTCATAGGAAAGAGGTGTTTACAGCATTCGCAAACAGCAAACAGAAACAGCGGCAACAAAATTAAACTGATGGCCCCGAGGATGTCAACATGCGTATGATGATGAAGACTCTCAAGAACGGCAGTTGCCGTCACTCAATGCCCACTCGCACTTGCAGGCGAGCCACCGCCCGGACCCCCTCGGCGCTGACGTGTTCGACGCTCACCAGGTAATGGCCGGGTTTTTCATACACGTGCCTCGCCTCGGCGTAGCCATTGGGTGCCTGGCGGTCCAAGTTCGCATCTGATTTCACTCGGACAGGGGGAGTGCCGTCACCGAAGTCCCAGGTTTCCCCGCCCGCCTTGTCCCGGAACGTGCGCACTTTGAAAACCACCGGATCACCCGGCCGGATCCCGAACGTCGGCGCATAATTGGCGTGAATCGTCGGCGGGGGCTGGTCCGGATGGGCCCGGTTGATCACCTGGACGGCCATGAAATCGTAATCGACCCGGCCCGCCGCGTCCGTGGCCTTGAGGGTTTCGCAATAAGTGCCCGGCGTGTTGTATGTGCGCTCGACGCGCTCTCCGCTCGCGCTTCCCCCCTCGGTGAACCTCCACTCATGGCGCAGACCCTGCCCCCGGGAACGCGAACCGTCCAGCGTGACCTTCTGGCCCGCCCACACCAGGGCATGGGGCCGGGCCACGGCGACCAGTTCGCGCGGATGTTCCTGCTCATAGGCCTGCCAGAGAAAGGCGTATCCCTCTTCGATGCCCCACAGCCCCGAGGGCTGGCGGGCCCAGATGTCGAAATGCAAATGGGACCAGCCGCCGCTGCCTCCTTCCTTGCCCAGTACCCCGAGCTTCTGGCCCAGGGCTATCCGCGCGCCCGGCCGCACCGCCGGCTCGATGAATTTGAGGTGGCTGTACCGGCAATACCAGCCACGGGCATCGAGGATATAAACGTTGTCGTAGCGGGGTTCGGCCGGCGCATCCGGCGCCTGGCCGGCCAGCACCTCGTTCCCGGAGGAAGTGACAATGCCCTCCGTGGCCGACACCACATCGACCAGCCCTTCGGAGCCGCCGATGTCCAGTCCGAAGTGGTAGTAGATCTCCTTCTTCGCCGGCAGTTCGCCCCCATCCACATAGACCGGCTCGTTCGCCATCTGCGTGAAGCTCGCGAACCACCGCTGCCTGGCGGGGTAAACGAAAGTGTCCCGAGGGATCCAGGGAGACCCCGCAGGCCAAAGCCTCAGGCGCGCGTCCTTGAGCAGCCCCCAGGGGTTCTGTCCCCCGCTTTCTCGAGGTATCCCTTGGTGATCGGGCAGTCGATCTGCACGCTCCCGAAAGTCACCGGCAAATGGTACGTCCCGCTCGTGAGGTTCGTGACTTGCCCGTCCACCTCGACTCGGACCTCGGCCTGCCGGACGGCACCATTGACCTCGTCCCGGCGTTCCTGGAGGTCCAGGAGTTTGACCTGAACCGTCCTTCCGTCGGAGAGCGTAACGTCCTGGGCCTCGCCGACGCGGAGGTCAACGGTCCGATGCACGATGCGAGGGGCGGGAACCTGGCCGGTGGACGCGGAGCCCAGAATCAGAAGCCAGGCGGCCGTCGCAGCGAAAACATTCATGGGAACTTGCTTTTTCATGGCGCATCGAGGATAGCCGCCCCGGAGGGCGTCGGGACAGAAAAAAAGGAGCGGGGACACGGACATCCATGTAGAGCGGGATGCTCACGGCAGCTTCCCAAGCCGCCCCAACCGCTGCCGGAGAGGAGAGTCGTTCGCCTCTGCCGCCAGCCTTTCCGCCTCTCGCAGGCTGCCCTCAATCTGCTTATCGAACCCGGATTGATGAATTCGCACACTGGTGCCTCAAGCGATTGCTTTCAGGCTGCTCGGGCAAACAAGATGGGGAAGACGTGCTGGCGCAGACGCTTAAGCTCCGTTGCATTGTGCCGGAGAAGATCCGACCCCCAGGCCGCATTGGTATTTTCGCGGCAATCCTTGGCCAACGCCAGACCGATCGTTTCGTAGGAACCGAGTTGCGCTCGGAGGCCCTCGGGCTGTGTTAATGCGCCGATAACAAAAACTCTATTTTTCAGCGAAGGCGGAATGCAAGCTTGCGCATCGGCGAGGCGCGTTTCATCGCCGTCGAAGTCGATTAAAAGAACCATAAATCCCTCCTCATAGCGTTCCATCCCGTGGGCGTAATCTGATTTGAAATGCCTCAATACCTCATGCCAGCCACCGACCTCTGGAAGCACCTGAATGTTCCGAGCCAGAAGGTCCGGGTGCAGGAGGAAGCCGTTCGCCAGTTGGCGGTTGGCATCGTCCTCGGGAAGGACATACACATGCGGCTGATGCCTGTTCACGCTCATGGTTCCAGGTCGCCTTGCACCAACGCACTGACAAGATCCCCCTTCACAATCTGGCTCAGGACCCGGACCGTCGTAGGCTCAAGGTGGCTTTTCCGAACGAGAAGGAACGTGTTCTCGTCGGAAAAACGGCGCACGGCCTCGGGGTTGTGGGAGGTCGCGATAAACTGGCCTCCCGACTGGAATCCCCTGCGGAGCGCCATCACAAAATGTCCGACCTCAGACAATGCCAGGTAATTATCCGGTTCGTCCCAGAAACACAGCACTGGGCCGTAGGCGTCGTTCGCGCCAAGGGTCACAGCGCAAATCATGAAACATTTCTCACCGTCCGACAGATCCTCGAACGGTACGCTCAGAGTTCCGTTCTGATTGGAGAACTGTACCGTGAGACTTCTGAAATCCTTGCCAACCACCGGATTCTTGATGTCTTTCAAATCCGGCATAATCTGTCTGAGGTATTGGTCGATTCTTGAATATGCCGCCGGTGAGTAGGCCAGCAGGCCTGAAAACCACGCGCCGAAGTCCGTAACCTGCACGTTAGGCTGCAATTGCTCCTCCTTTGAGTCACCCGAAATCAAGCTGGGCACCGGCCGAAGAACGAGCATTCGACCGAGCCATTGCTTGAAAATGAGCAACGGATCGTTGGCGGAAGTTTCCTGAACGATTGGAAGAGCAACTAGATGCCAGTCAATGAGGAATTTCGCCTCCTTATCCTGGCTTGTCCTGGCAAGATGCACTTGAGCCTTGTCTCGCGTGTACACGGGTTTGCCGTCAACGGCAAGCCTCTCCTGAAGCACACGAAGTTCCTTAAAGCCCTCTGGGAGCTCGAATGCGAGAATGAACTCGTAAATCTTGGCTCCCAACTCGATCTCGATTTCGAACCGGATGGGAACATCCGAGCGGCCGCGTGCGAAGTCCTTTGGGGTGACAAGGGTGCTTATTCGGTTCGTTCCTCGAGCGATCCTTTGCAGAATCTTCGAGCGCAAGACCCACAGTCGTCTTTCCCGCGCCGTTTTTTCCCATCAGCAGGACCGACGAGTGGCCAGCGAGGGGCAATTCGAAATTCTCCAGGCACCTGAAATTATGAATGTACAGACGACGTATCACAGGCAGACAATACTGCGGCTTCTTTCGGGCATACTCAACTAAAAAGATTTCGAAAATTCCCGAATTGGACTCGCGCCACCATGCTCGTCCCGCCCTGCGGGAGCGATGTCCGGCTTAGAGACCCTGCCGAAACTCACCACGCCCGGAACCTGAAAGTGCTCACACCCGCGCACCCATGTTCGCTTTCTCTGGTCCGGCAACCTGGTCTCGACTCGCGAAGCGCTATCCAATAATCCATCAACCCATTACTCCAATAACCCAGTCGCCAGGTCCGGTTCACCGGAGTTTGAGCAATCGCACCTCAAGAGGCGCAAGGGTGAACGGAGCGTCCACCTGCCTGCCGCTCAGGACATCTTGCGCCGCCACGGGCCGGCCGTCGCGCACCACAAGAGGGGAACTCCCTCCGGGAAAATGCCCTTGAGCAGCCGGGCGCGATTTGCAGCGATGGAATCTTTCATAATAGCGCCTAATCCAATGCTGCCTTCCTGCAAGGACTGGCGCGGGAGTGAGCGCTGATAATTCGCAGGGTCAAATAAGTGTCTTTGTCGTTGGGCCTCTCGGCAAGCAGACCAACGATGCCGCCGCAGGCCAGCAAAGGCGGACGCGCGGGCGCCACCACCAGGGTGGCAATGAGCGCAGGCTGGCCATTCATCCGAATGGCCAGTGGAAAATGGTAGGCCCGCGTGCCGGGTGGCAAATTCCATGCGCCTGCGTCTGCCGGGGCGAGGTGTTCTCTTTCGAGGTCGAGAGAGACCTTCACGCCGAGATGCCGCGCGACTGACCAAACCGATGGTGGTTCCACGATTTTATAGAATAGGTGATCAAGGCCCGGAGTTTGCTGGACGAGGCGAACGTAGGAACTCAGCGCCAGGGGCGAGCCGGCCAGCGCGCGTTGTTCCTTCGCAGTCAGTTGCAGCAAGGTGACCGTCTTGCGCCCCTCGGCAACTTGGGCCTCGGTGAATGGTACTCGGCGAACCGGGAATCTGCCTTTCAGGTTGGTTTGTGCCATCCGGTGGATCGCCGCCGCAGCTTCGTCCAGGCCAACGCCAAGAAGGCCCCCGTCCACGACGGTGCGCGCGATTCTGTCTTGCGCCCTCGCAGCCTTCCCTTTGCCGTCCGCCTCCACAAAGGGGCCGAGCAGCCGCATTGTGACCGGCGCCAACCAACGAGCGAACTGCACTTTGTCTCCAGGCCCCACGTACAAGACTGTCGGCGCCCGCCGACCGAGCGATTTCTCTTCGGCTGTGGGCGCGGCGGCCTCGACGTAGAGGAGCCACTGCGTCTTCCGTCCGCCCTTCTCAAACAGCGTGATCAAAGCGGTCGTGGAGTCGCCCGGTTCAAGGCTCTCGGCCGGGCCGGGAGGATCCAACCCGGCAATCGGGATATGGTTGGTCCGGGCAGCTTCCACCAGGGCCGGGCACGGCGCCGCCGGGGCCAGCTTGGCAAATTCCGGCCTCATCTCTTCGCCCTGGAGCAGAGCGATTGGCGGAGCGAGGCAAAGCCCCAGGATAGTGCAAAAACGGGAGATCACTTGAACAGGACCTCGTAATAGAGGGTTCGGTCATGCGCACCGTTGATACTGAAACGACCCGAGGCGACGGGCAGGGATTGGCCGGTGCGGCGGCCGCTGTGGTCCAGGACGTTCACCGCGGCGACGCTCCGGCCGGAGATAGCAAGCGTGGCCCGCACGGGCTCGAGGAGGATGGGGTCCTGTCCGTTGTCCAGGGTGTGGGAATCGAGGGTGAAATACCTGAAGCCGCTGTTGCAATTGCGCGCCACAGCGCAAAGGAGGGCGCTCTTGGCGTCCGCCAGCGTGACGTTGCGGTCCATGGCGGTCAGGAAGACGGAGGCGTATGGGCAGGCGAGCCGGATGGTGACGTCACCGAGCCGGAGGTCCTTGCCCTCGGCAAAACCGACGACAGCCTTGGTGCCCGGCGTGTTGACCGTGAAGAAGCCCCGGCGCGCGGTGTCCCAGGCAAGCTGGCCTGTGCCGGAGAGGATCGCGGAGCCTGCCCGGTACTTCGCGAGGTCCGGGAGGTTCGAGGGCTGTGGCCTGTCGGTGAACTCGAGGACGACCCGCCCTGCGGCCAAAGCCTCCGGAGACACGCTGCCGCCGAAGGACTTGATGTCGCCTTCCTGCGTCACCGTGTCGGAAAAGCCGAAGCGGCCGGTTGCAAGCTCCTCGGGGCTCACGCGGCGCGTCGAGATAATCTCCCCCTGGCGCACGTCACCGCGGTAGAGCATTCGGGCCAGGGCCGGATACTGGCCCAGTTGGGTCGGCACGTCGGCTTCCCACACGCCCCAGGGCGGCCAGCCGGCGCGGTTGCTGAAGAGGCGGGGAGCGGCCTGGGCCTGGAATTCATAGCTGGCATCCCAGCCCTGCAGGCCCATGCCGTACGCCGCGACGATGGCCGGGCCCTTGGCGCTGTAGAGCGAGGGATAGACGTGAATCCATTCGCTCAACCCGAACGGCCGGTTGGCCAACTGTTGCAAGCCGGCAGAAAAATAGCCGCTGCCCGGATGGGCCAGCATGGAATCGGACAGTGCTCCGCCAAAATAATCATGGCGGTCGATGTAGCCCACCAACGCATCTGAGCGAAGGTTGTAGTAGTGCGGCAGCATGGCGGGCGCTTGCCAGGGTGAGCCGCAGAGCGGCCCCTGGTAGCCGGCATCGCGGATCGCCTTGGTGAAGCGGGCATAGAACCGGTTTTGAGTTTCGTGCAGCCAGGCGGCGCCATCCAGCAGGCGCTGGCGCGGCCCGCCGGACTGCCGGGGCAGATTGTCCTGGCCAAAAAACCACGGGTTGGTCTGGGGTTCGATGTTCTTTGCCGCCAGGCTCTCGCCGGGCTTGAGCGCCTCGGCCCAAGCCTGCTTGAGCTTCTCCTCCGTGCCATACCTGGCCTGAAGCCAGTCGCAGAAACGGGAGGTAAAGTGCCGGCGATACGTTGGACAGGCGGCAAAGGCCTTTTCCGAGGTGTAGAAAAAGATGTCGTCCTCGTTTTGCAGTTCGATGAAAGAGAGCGCCGGCTCCTGGGCGTACGTGAGGCCGGTGTAAGGATTGCGGTGCCCGAGCAGGTTGACCACCATCTCGATCATCAGGTCCTGGACATCCTCGGCAAAGTTGATGAACCCGTAGGTGTTGCGCTTCAGGTTGCGCTCGATTTCGTCGTAAGCCAGCAGGCGCGAGCGGTTCCCGGGGCAGACGTGGAAGCCGTAGGTGTGCGACCAGCCGAAATAAACTCCGTTGCTCTTGAGCTGCGCCGCGAAGTAATCGAGCCGGTCCAGGCCCTCGGGCGTCATTTGGGTGGCGTCGTTGAGGTCGCCGATGCCCATCTGGTCCGCAGGGTATGAGAATTTGTGCAGGCGCACGCCGTTGACCCCGTAGTTGGCGAAGCGGGAGGCGGTGAACTCGGCGGTCTTCTTCTCCGGCGCGCAGCCGCCGCCGTAGGAGAGATTGACTCCCCAGAACTTGACGGGCGTCTTGTCCTCGAACTCGAAATGATCGCCCGCCATGCGCACGCCGCCATGCGCGCCCGCCGGCTTGTCCAGCCACGGGTTCATGCTGATGACGCTCGGGCCGGGGTCGTCCGTCGGCGCAAACGCAAACCAATCCGGGCCGGCCAGGGTCCGGATGAACGGGGCGAGGTCCTCGGGCCGGGCCACAAATTCGGTTTCGGCAGGGAATGTAACCGTCAGCGTATTGGTGCGGGAACCCGCTTTGAACACTTCCGAGGCCAGCAGTATGCGCATATCGCCGTCGAACGCGATCAGGCAAGGCGGGTCCAGGGCAAGAGCGAGGTCTCCGCCCTTCTCCAAATGCAGCACCAGGTTCGAGGTCGCCGGCAGCGAACCCCGGCCAAAGGGCAGTGGCCGCTCACTCGGTTGTCCGTTGGCTTGAAAGGCCCTCAATTGGCCCCGCGCAACGGCCTTATCTATGCCAAGGCCGGCCATGACCATTGTGATCGGAACATCTTTGGCCGCGCTCAACCCGTAGCGGAACGAGACCTGCCGCGGCCCGGTTTTCGCAACCTGCAACCGAATCTGGATGACCTCGCCCCTCGCCTGGTTCACGACGAACGGCACGCTGGTGTCAAGCCCTTGGCCGCCGGCTTTGTCCTTGGACGACACCCCGACCCACTGCCAATTCGGTCCCCAGCCGCCCAGGCCAAGCCGGGCCACCGGGGCCTGGTCCTTCACCAGGTAAAACTCGAGGGAATTGTCCGGCGAGATGACCGCAGACCAGCGTTGTGTGGGCGGGATCACGCTCTCCGCGCTGGCCTCGAGGCCCGCCGAGGCAGCGGCCAGATTCAAGCCGACAGTCGCGCACACACCCTCGAAGCCGATCCCTGTGAGCAGACATGCTGCCACAATGGCGCACCTGACCGGGCCAGGCAGAAGCGAAACATTCATGCACCGAGCATGGCCCGCAGCCCATTCCCGCACAACTGCTTTCATAAGCGGCGTCTGCAACTGCTCAAGTGGGGATGCGTGGGGCAGACCTCCGGTCTGCCGGTTGGAGGGGCCTCCGGCCCCGAGCGTCGCAACTGCAAGGGACACGGAGCCGGAGGCTCCGTGAACCGGCAGACCAGAGGTCTGCCCCACACCTGAACAGTTACCGGCGTCTATTGCGAACCGGCGAGCGTCACAAAGACGATCGCGTGCGGCGGAACGGTGCAGTGCGCTTCATTCGCGGTGGCGCTCACCGGGAAGTCAGAAACCGCCTCCTCCTTATTCTGCACAAGCTGCCCGAAACTGTCTGCGAGGTAGAGGGCGTTGACGAGGCTGGTGGTCTGTTTGCCTGTCCTTTCGCCGTTTTTAACAGGAGGCAACGGAGGGAACAGAGCTCTTATCTCCGTTCTCTCTGTTTTCTCCTGTTCAGGGTTTGGATTAAAACCTCACTCCGCAGGTTTGGCGAACTTGGCCGCGTCGATCTCCACGTTGTGTTTTACGCCCAGGAACTTCATCGTGAACTCAAATTCCTGGCCGACGGTCGAGATTTTCATTTTCATGGCGCCGGGGAATTTCAGGCCGTCAAAGGCCTTGTAATCCCGCGGGAACACGTTGACATTGACGACCCCCTCGGGGCCTTGGTATTCCGATTCCTGCCGGATCACCAGGGCGGTCTTCGTGCTGAACCAGAACTTTTCTTTGCTCGAGGCGGATGGCTTCGACTCGAGGAGCCAGGCTTCTTCGTCACCCACTTTCTCAGTGCCTTTGTACGCCAGGTCCGGGTAGAGGCTTTTGAGGTTCACCTCCCGATTGAGCCGCGCGTCACGTCTCACCTTCGCCAGTTCGTCCCCGGTCTTGACCCGCAGACCTTGCCAGGGGTTTTTCACCCAGGCCACGGTCCCGTCAAAGCCCTCATCGATGATACCGGCCGCGCCCAAATCAATGTGCGACCGCTGCCAGTCGGGCGCTTTGGCGAAGACCTCTCCTTCGCTATTGCCGAAGGCGTCGGATTCGATTCTGATTTGGACGACGCGGGAATGGACCTTCTCCATCGCCTCCTTGCCGCCGACGGCCTCGACGTGCTTGGCCAGGATGGAGTTGACGGTGGGCGTGTCGGCCGCCGCCGTGGGCCGCGTGAGAGTCAGGGAGGAACCGATTAATACCGGCGCGATCAAGCGTGCTAATTTCATACTCGTCGTTGCAATCTGCGTTTCCTGTTATGGTTTTAGTTCGGCCGGTGGCCGGCCGGGACTGTCGGTCCGGCCGCGCCACTGGTTTGCCTGAACCTTCTTACACGCTTTCGCGCGAAGCGCCATTACAAAACCGACCGGGAAGTATAACGGTGGCCGGCGCCACGGAACATATCCCGGGACCCGAGAAACCTCTTTAGCAACGGGAGAGCGCATTGCGTCAGCTCTCAACATTTGACATTTGCACCAACAAACGTCGAATGTTGAGGTCTGACCCCTATCCCCCCTATCCCCCGAAGGGCAGCCAGCCCGAACGGCAGGAGCATCAATGCACCGGCAAACATTGTCGTCGGTTCGGGAACGGCGGCAATCATGTCAACCGTATTCGCACCCGCCGTTCCGCCGAATTGAATCTCCACATCGGAGATTTGGCTTGTGCCCGTGACGCCGGGGATGGTGATGTCGAAGATCGCGGACCCGAGCACCGAGGGAGTATGGTTGGGGATCGAAGGATTTGCATTACTATACTTCCCGCTCTGGGTAAAGCCCCCCGCGCTATCCGGCCCGATGATCAGGCTGTTGGGCTGGCCGCCGGATAAGGTCGTCAAACCAATCCGCGTGCCTGACTCGCTGAGGGCCCAACGGCTCAGTGAATCCGCCTGTCCTGCAGTGTAAGAACCTCCGGACGAAATAGTGCTGATAAGGCCGGATTTCACCGCGGAAGCGCCCGAGCCAGTGGCGCCCGTGATATTGAACGTTATTGCGCTGATCAACTGGCCGACAGCCGTTGGATTCTGGAGCAAATTCTGGAGCGTAAGCGTCACACCCCCGGCGCTTAAGGCAAAAGTGGCCGTGGCATCCACACTGCCATCCGTGGTGCTTGAGCCCGCCGGGGTTTGGAATGCCAACGACGCATTTGCGGAGCCTGCCAGCATCAGCCCCACTGCCGCCGCTGCCGTTCCCACGGTGAATCGCTTGAGCATGTTTGTCTTTCTCTTCCAGCGTTCGTTTTGCACTTCAGTCGAACATGGTAATCGGAGATGCTGCTTTGCTCCACCCTGGGAATTCCCGGTTTTGATCCCAGGGAAGCCCTAGGCAATCCCCAGGGATTCTCGACAGCCGGGCAGCCTGTCGGCGAAACATTCGAGCGTCCATCCTGCCGCCCAAAGGCCGCATCCCGGTTCGCCGCGGAAGGCCGCCTTCAGGGGCCGCATTCCGACATCGCCCCCGGAGCGCCGGCTTCAGCCGGGTCTGCGCGCACCCGCACCCCTTTGGGCCCCTTTGAACATTGAACGTCCAAAGCCGGCTGAAGCCGGCGCTCCGGCCCTTCGGCGTCGGCGGCGGGTGTCGGGATGCGCCCGCCTTCAGGCGGGAACGAAGATTTCTTGAGCCTCTCTGATAACAACCTGCGAAACAGCTTGCCTCTGCGGCGTACTGGTGCAAAATAGACACCAGATGGCACGATCCATTGGTCGCCTCGGTAGCTCAATTGGCAGAGCAGTTGACTCTTAATCAATTGGTTCCAGGTTCAAGTCCTGGCCGGGGCACCACTCCATCAACGACTTACGCAGATTCGATTCGGCCCGGAGGGCTCCCGTAGTATCAAACGTAGTATCGTGGCGAGAAATGGGGAGGGCGGAAAACGGGCTCCGTTTTGCTGGCGCCGGCTGCCCCTTTCGACTCCCCGCCCTGGCGCGAGGCGACGCTTTGAGAGCAACCGCGGCGGGGTGGCGCCCCTCGCCGGCCGGGAGTCACGGGGCTCTTGACGGCAGGCGGGTGTTCTGTGACCCCCGGCGGGGATCAAAACGCGTCCTGGGGCAAACGGCGCGTTCGGCCAGGCGGTTTCGGCGCCCCTGGCCAAGTCCTGCGCCGCTTGCGCTCCGGCGGCCAGCGCGTCGCCCCGTTCGGCGCCGCGTTGACCGGCGATGGGGACCCTGGAAATCGCCAGACCCGTCCCCACACCCCTGGGGGGCACCCCCCGCCGCCGATTGGCCTATGCGCTACAAAGGGTTTTAACACACGGGAGTTTTTGGGATTTGCCCTCACGCGCCCTTTCCATGGACCGGTGCCCATTCTTGCTAACCGCACGGCGATCCCGCAGACGCTCAGCACACGCCAAACTCCAGCAGCCGCCGCGAGGCTCGGGGATCACGTCTGGAAAGGCTTGACGAAGCAACACGACGTTAGGACAATACCCTCGTGCGATTCACCGCAGAAAATGCCGCAGAAATGGCCCGCTGCTCGCACGCTCCTGGCTCCCGCCGGTTCACTGCGCCAGAACCCCCACCGCCAGATCCACAACCACCGCAATCCGCCCCGCAGCCTGCGGAAGCTTACCCCGATTTGCGACTTGCCCGCGTGCGCAAACAACTTGATCGAATTGACGACCTCATGCTCAGTGAGACCGATCCTCAGAAGCTTGACCGCCTCGCGGCAGCGCAGCCGGAGGCGAGTAGTATCAAACTTAGTATCGTGTCGCCCGGTGTTTCAGGGAGTGCCGGCCAGGTGCCCGAGGCGCCGCAAAACGCACAAACGGCTGTATCCCAAGCAGTTCCGGCGACTTCCTGAAACACGGGAAAACACGCCGGCACACGCCTTGCCCTACTCATGGGCAAGTCGTGCTGGTGCTGGCCCTTCTTTTCGGACTTCGGGGCCTTCTTGAATGTCTCGTCCAGGGCCGCCACGATCGAGGGGCGTTCGGTGGGACGCCCTTCCATGAATTCGATCCTGTTGGCAGCCTTGTCCGATTGGCCTCGGCATTCTGGAACGGGGTCCGCTCGTGTGGGCGAGCATGAGCGTGTGGAAAAAGTGCAAATTCACAGCCGATTCGTCCATTGTGCCGGGTAGTTTTGAATATTACTTGTCGTTGAAAATGGTCCCAACAACACAAACAAAGCTATGATACCACAACAACAAATCAATCGGAACAGGCCGAGCGGGCGGCCCAGTCACTTGCGAGCCGGTGCGATCCGAAGGCGCTGGTTCCCGGCTGCCGGCATGGGCGTACTGCTGGCGCTCGGCGGCCCACTCAGCACCAGCCTTCTGGCCCAAAGCGGCGCCGTGGACGATTTGCTCCACGGTTATCCGGGGACGCTGCTGGGCCCGACAACCTTCTCGACCGCTTCCCGTTCGGGCAACGCAGGCGATTACTGCATCGATTTTACGACCAAGGGCGGTTCCGGGATCGTTATCAGCAACGCCCAGTGGTTGAACTTCGCCACCAGCAACGACGTTCTGTCGGTCTCCTTCTGGCAAAAGCGATACGACATCAACCCCAGCACAGGGAGTTCGGCCTTCTGGGGTGTGTCGCCTTCCAGCAGCGGCACCGAGCGCGGGTTCCAGGCGCACACGCCCTGGAGCAATGACAATATTTATTTCGACACGGCCGGCTGTTGTGACGGCTCGCTCCAGCGTATCAGCGCCGCCATCACCGGTTTTCAGCCTTACATCGATTTTGGCAGCACCGACGATTGGTGGACCAACTGGCACCATTTTGTCTTCTTCAAGAACCTGTCCGACAAGCAGATCTGGATTGACGGGCAGTTGTTCCTCGATGGGACTTCGACCTCGCCGCTGCCCAGCGACTTCACCGATTTCTGGCTGGGGAATCTCATGGACGCCTCGGGTCCGATGCACGCTCGGATGGACGACTTTGCCTTCTACTCCACCGCCTTGAGCGCCAACAGCATCGGCCTGCTTTACAGCGGGACCTCGCCCACAAATCTGCCGGGTGAGGTCGTCATGGCGTATTGGAGTTTCGATAATCCTCCGTTGATTGGCGCGTTAGATGGCAATTGTAACGGCCTCAGCTATTTGCTGTACACCTCCAGCACCCGCGCGCCCGATACCAGTTCCATCGTTTTGACCTTGGACGGGCAGAACGTGACGCCCAGTTCACTGGCCACCAACGGCATCACTATCACGGTCAATTACGTCCTCCCCAACCCGCCTTTGCTGCCGGGCTCGACCCATACCGCCTCTCTGACCATCAAGGATACCAAAGGCAACAGCTACTCCAGCAGCGGATCCTTCGCGGTGCAGCAGTTCACCCTGGTCTCCACCAACCAGCTTTTGGCGGCCAGCGCGGCCACGCTCCGCGGTTTCAAGGAGGAGACTTATCAGGTTGATGACGTGGTGGCGGGGAACATGGCGACGGCCAATGCCGTGTTAAAGGGAGCGTATGGCCCCAACGTGGCCAACACGAACGCCGATCCGCTCCTTGGCAGTGTGGGGCCGGATGGCTTCTTCGTATGGACCAATGTCGTCAATTTCGACATTACTCCGACCGCTTCCGATGGCGACTTTAATGCGCCCGACTACCCGGACTTCTACTTCCCCGGGATCCCCGGCAATCCCGTGACATACGTCAACACCGAGAATTTCGTTTGTCAATTCTACACGGCGTTGTCGTTCCCGAGCAACGGGCTGTACACGATGGACGTGAACAGCGATGATGGGTTCCGAGTGAGCTTGGGCATGAATCCATTTGATGCTTTCGGGTCATACATCCTCGGCCAGTACGATGGCACCCGCGGGTGGGCCGACACCACGTTCCAATTCTATATCCCGAAGCCGGGCCTGTATCCGTTCAGGTTGCTCTACCAACAAGTCGGCGGAGGCGCCAACCTCGAGTGGTTCATGATCAATGCCGATGGCACCGACGTGCTGATCAATGACATCACCAACGCGATCGCGGCTTACCAGTGGCTGCCGAGCTTTTCGGCTGCCTACGTTTCCTCCATTACCCCCCCGGCCAACGACAGCACTGCCGCGCCGAACCTGATCTCGGCCGTCATTACGGACGTGGCCAACCCGGTCGATCCAAGCACCGTCAAGCTGCAGATTGACGGCACGGCGGTGACCGCGAAGGTGAGCAAGACCAACGGTCAAACCACGGTCAGTTATGTGCCGAGCCCGGTTTTTGCGGCGCTATCTCAGCACACCGCGACGGTGAGCTTTAAGGACGGCACCAATTCACCCAGCTACAACTGGTCGTTCACCGTGGCGGTTTACAGCCTCGACAAGCCTCACAAGTATATCGCTCTGCTGACCGGCACGGCCGCCTATACGCCCAACCAGGGCGGCCACAGCGGCAAGGCCGGCGATTACGCGATTGACTTCGGTACCGGGGGACCGCCTGGGTGACGGTGCCCGACGCGAGCTTCCTCAACTTCGCCTCGAGCAACGACGTGATGACTTTCTCGATGTGGGTCAAGAAATACGATATCGCCCAAGGTTCGGCCTTCTGGGGCGTGTCGCCTTCCAGCAGCGGCACCGAGCGCGGATTCCAGGCTCATTTCCCTTGGAGCGATGATAATATCTATTTCGACACCTCTGGCTGTTGCGACGGCTCCCTCGAGCGCATCAGTGCCGCCATCACCGGTTTTCAGCCTTACATTGATTTTGGCAATACCGACAATTGGTGGACCAACTGGCACCATTTGGTAGCCTTCAAGAACTTGTCCGACAAGCAGATCTGGATTGACGGGCAGATGTTCCTCGAGGGGACTTCGACTTCGCCGCTGGCCACCGACTTCAACGTTCTTTACCTCGGCTATGACCTGGGTGATAACGTGGCCATGCACGGCTTGGTGGATGACTTCGCCGTCTATAGCTCCGCCCTGAGTCCATCGGACATCGCCGCGCTATACGGCGGCACGGCTCCAGACGCCATCAGCGCCGCCTCGAGCCTCCTGGCTTATTGGCCGTTCGACGACGCTCCGGCCTTGACGGCCAAGCCGACGATCAGCATCGCGTTGGTGAAGGGGAAGGTGGTCATTACCTACACCGGGACCTTGTACTCCTCCCCGTTGGTCAGCGGGCCTTATACCGCGGTGACTGGCGCCACCAGCCCGTACTCGCCGACCAGCAGCGGCGTTTCTGTTTTCTATCGCGCGCACCAATAAACCGCGCGTTAGCCAGGCTGGATCACCGAAAACCGGATGGACCTCCATCCGGTTTTCTCTTTTCAACGGGCCTGCACGCCCTCTGGCGAAATCACCACCGAGCGGGCCGCGGCGGGCTAGGGCCAAACCTGCTGCCGGCCGCCCGGCCAGCGGACCTGGACTGCGGAAGGCGGAGCCGGGGCGGCCAAGACGAGGGTAGGGGAGTCTTGGGACCAGTAACCGCTGCCGGCGTGCAACTCCCGCGCTGGGCCAAGCTTCTCGCCCCAGCGGAGGCGCACACAGGCGCCGATGGCCTGGGGGTTGTCCGTCGAGCCGCGCAGCCGGACGCGCACGCCCGGCGCAGCGCGCACATTGCGAAACAATCGCGTCGGCCCTCCGTGCTGGGCCACGGCGAGATCCACCCGGCCGTCGCCGTCAAAATCCGCGACGGCGCTGCCCCGTTGTTCACCATAGATGGCGATCCCGGCCTCCTGAGGGCCCAAGGCGCGGAAGCCACCCTGCCCGTTTCCCAGCAGGACCAATCCGACCCCGGCATCCTGCCTCGAGGTCTCCGCATCCAAGCCGAAGAAGTTCTGCGCCAGGAACACATCCTCGTGGCCGGTGGGCGGTTCGCGCAGGGCCAGGCCATCCTCATCCACAAAAAGCCCAACGTGCCATGGCACTGGCAGGAACCGGCCGGCGCCGCGGTTGAGGTACAAGAAGCTGGGTTCGCCTCGCTCGATGACCTGGGGAATCCCGGTGCAACCGGGCAACACGACAAACCGGCCGCTGGGCTCGACGCTCAGTGTCCCATCCGGCGCCTGGCGCACGCTCACGTTCACCCCCGGCGGATGGTCAAGGATGGTATCCGTGCGGTAGTTGCACACGAACAGATCCAGCGTCCCGTCGCCATCGACATCCGCCAGGGCCATCGAAGTTGCCCCAAATCGCCGCAGCAGCCCGCTATCGGTCTTCTCGGTGAAATGGCCTTTGCCATCGTTCAGAAAGAGCCGGGTGCCACCGCCCAGGCTGTTGAGGAGCAGGTCGAGGTATCCGTCTCCATCGACATCCGCGAACACACAGCCGGTCGAGAATTGGTTGGAGCAGACCAACCCCGCCGCCGCGGTAATATCTTCGAACCGCCAATTCCCCAGGTTGCGGTACAGCACGTTGGCCCCCTCGAGGCTGCAGAAATAAATGTCCACCAAGCCATCGCCATCGATATTGCCCAGCGCGACCCCCGAGCCGATTTCATACAGGCGGTTCCTCGCCACGGTTGCGTCGGTGAGCCGATTGCTGAACGTAATGCCGGTCTGCTCGGGAGTGAGCAGCGTGAAACCCGGAGCGGTGCCCTTCGGGGGAGGGAGATGGGCGAAACGGTACCGGGGCCCGTTTGCCAGACCAGATCGCTGGCCGCGAAGGCCGGCAAAAGCGAAACCAAGCTGACCGTGAGGGCAGCAAACGTGACGCTGCAACGCCGCTCCATGCTTTGGCTCATGGCTCGTTCCCAGCTTAGTTTGCCGGCATTCGACTGTCCAGCCTTCCCAAGCCAGTTGCGTTTTTTTTCCCTGGCGTTAGATTGCTAAAGTGGACCCAGCGCTTGAAGGCAGGCCTTAACCCTGCATCGTACTATGAAATGCCGAGACACCCTCCACCGCATCCCTGGCCGCCAATTCCGGACCCTGTTCACTGGGGAAAAAAACCGACAGGAGCTGGAGCTCGAGAACTGGCTGCGGTTCAAGTTTCTCGGGCTCTACGAGAGGACCGTCGGTCCGGAATCGAACACTCCCCCCGGCCAGCCCGAGAGCGAGTCTCTGCACCGCCTCGAGTTGGTGCGTGGAGGTCTCGCGCGGGTGATTCACCAGGGCGCGGTGTGCGAGTTGGAACCCGGATGGGCCTATTGGCTGCCAGGCAATACGCCGGTCGAGCGAACCTTCAGCGACCGATTCGACGTGGTTTTCCTTGAGTTCTGCTGCGAATGGCTGGCGGGGGACGACCCGTTCCTCGACTGGCCCGAGCGGAAACCGGCGCGGTTGGGCCCCTGGTCATCCGAATGGCTTGAACCAGTTCTCCGAGGCGCCAAACTGACGGCCAGCTTCCTCTTGCGGTTGCGTGGACAACTCGCTGGGTGGATCGCCGACGCCGTGCCGGACCTGGACCGTATCCTCCGTGCCCGGGCGGACAAAGTCGAGCCGTTCCGCAAGGTGCTGGAAACGATCGACCAACGATTGGCCGCCAACCTGCGGGTTCGCGACCTGGCCGCCGCTTACAAAACCAATCCTCGGACGTTGTCCCAGGCCTTTTCGCGCCGGCTGGGGATGCCGATTAAGGCCTATCTCAACCGGCGGCTCAACGAAGAAGCCATCCGCCTGGTCCTGGGCACGAACTCGACGTTGGCGGACATCACGGATAAGCTGCGGTTCTCCGATGAGTACTATTTCAACCGCTTTTTTGCCAAGATGAACGGAGTCTCTCCGGGCCGCTATCGCGACCGCTATCAGCGTTTGCCAGCAGGTATTGATGGAGTTGGCTGCTCACGCCGCACACCAGCCAGTCCCCGAAGCCCGGCAGTTGGCGCAACGCCACTGCGGGACGCGGTGTCAGCGACCTCCGGCAAAGCCCGAGGCTTGAAATTGTGAACCGCTCAAAGCGGCTTCAGCGCGTGGCGCGGCGGAAATTGCTCCTGCTGCACCAGCCTCGGCGACTGGACGATTTGCGCGCTCCGCCCGGCAATCGTCTGGAGGCCCTGAGGGGCGGCCGGGCCGGCCAGCACAGCATCCGCATCAATGACCAGTGGCGGATTTGCTTCCGCTGGCAGGGTGAGCACGCGCAGGGCGTTGAAATTGTGGATTACCACTGAGAGCTATGAAAGCGAACAAACTGGCCCCGATACATCCGGGGGAAATTCTGCGGGAGGAACTCATGAGGCCGCACGGGTTGTCACAAAACGCTCTGGCTCGCGCGCTGAAGGTGCCGCCACGGCGTATCAATGAGATCGTGCTGGAGAAGCGCGCGATCACCGCCGACACGGCATTGCGGCTCGCCCGCTTCTTCGGCACTTCGGCGGAAATGTGGACCGGCTTGCAGGCGGACTATGATTTGCGGTTGGCGCGGTACGCGAAGCAGCAGCAAATCGAGCGTGACGTGAAGCCGCTGGCGACGTTCGAGCCGGCAGGGGCGTGATCTCGTTTCCCTGGATAGCGTTCCAGTTGTTCCCCAGCAGAGCGTGGCAGGACCTGCCGGGAAACCGCTGCTTCAACCCGGAGTGCGACTGCTTCGCGGCCTTGCTGTTGAACACTCGGCGCCGCGTCCGAGGGCATCAGTTCATCTCCATCGGAACCATGGACACAATCCTGGTGCATCCGAGAGCCGTTTTCCGAGGTGCCGTGATCGCCGCCGCCGCCGCAATTCTGATGATGCACAACCATCCAAGTGGCGAGCCGCAACCGTCAGAGGATGATATCAAGGTGACGCGCGACCTCATCCGCGCGGGGCAGATCATGAAAATCGAAGTTCTCGATCATGTGATTGTGGGGAATCCAACCCATTGTTCTTTGAGAGAGTTGGGTACTTCGCCCTGTAAAGTCAAAGCCGCGCACTTCAGCGCGGCTCTTTTTGTGCGAATCGTGCGAGTCCCGGGACCGCGGGGACATTTGGTCTTGCCCTTGAACATCAAGTGCGAAAGCCGGACGTTGTTTGTTGTGGATACATCTTCTGGTACGCACGTTCGAGGACTAGGAGGATTCGATCAATTTCCTTGTCGTCTCGCCCATAGTGGGAGACGCCACGGCCAGGTGTCTCAGGAAGGTCCACGTGAAACTCATGCTCTGAACTGTTGTAACGGAGTTCAAATGGAGGACTCAGGTGACCGGTGGCCAGAAACTTTTCAAAACAGCATGCTGCGAGATCCAGGTCAACCAGTAAGATCAACGTCCTCGCTGCTTGTTTGATCGAGGAATTGTCGTGCCAAGCCCATTGAATGAGCTGTTCTCGGTCTTTCCGAGCAAGCGCTCCTATTTTCAGGGCCTCTCTAAGGTCAACCTTTGCTTGCAACGATAACCGATTGAGTGTGAGCAACCGCTCAGGGTCCCTCTCGCGTACAGCTTCGGTAAGCGATTCGGCCATCTTCGTGGGGTTTTTCATAGCGGTATCCTCCTTCACGATACTAGCTTGAGAACACCAGCCCGATGGGCGTAATCATGCGCGCCTACGACCTCTGCATCATCTGAGAGCAGTCTTCGCATGTGGGCAACTCTTTTTGCGATCAGCTCCTGTGTCCCGATGTCTTTCCGGTGATAGACTGGACCTCGTACGGCGCAGACCGCTCTTTCGGCGATCCTTTCTGCCTCTGCAACATCTGCACCGATACCGACAAAGGCGATTGCCCTAGAGCCAGACAAACGAAACAATCGGCCGTCACTTTTATCAACTTTATCAACCGCCGCGAGGAACATTCTCAGGCTCGCTGATCTGGCAGGCACGCCGGTCAAATCGATAACCTCATCCTTGACGGGATGTTCTGGATATCCTAGAGGAACAACGTATTTGCATACTGTCGCTAGCTTCTCAAATCTGATTGGCAATTTGTTGAGTGTGCCCTGCAGGATGGCCTCGCAAACGTCCAGAAAATCGGTTCTCAACAATGAGAGTACATTCAGTGCCTCCGGATCGCCAAATCGTGCGTTATATTCGATTAGGCGAACGCCGTTGCGCGTCGCCATGAACCCCCCATACAGAATGCCCTTGTAAGGCTCACGCGTTTCCTCCAGCAATGCTTTCACGACAAGTTCGTTGATAGCGCGCGCCTCCCGGAGATCGTCTGGACGCAGAAACGGCATGGTGTGGTTGGCGCACGAATATGAGCCCATGCCCCCAGTGTTGGGACCTGTGTCGCCCGTGCGTGCGCGTTTATGATCCTGGACGACTGGCATATGTTTGACATGGATGCCGTCGGAAAACGACTGGAGACTGAACTCTTCGCCGTCTAGTTTTTCCTCGATTAAAACGGAAGGGTGTCTTTGTTCGAGGACCTCCCGGCAGTAAGAAAGCGCATCTGCAATCGAGTGAAGGTGCTCACCGAAAACTCTGACGCCCTTTCCACCGGTTAAACCGTCGGGTTTTACAACAAAACTCCCTAATTCTTTGAGATAAGGTTCGATCCCGCTCAGAGCGGGAAAAATCCTGAACTTTGGATTTCCCGGTATCGCGTGTTTGGCGAGCAATTGGCGCGTGAAAGACTTGCTTGATTCAATTTGCGCGACTTTTTTCGTGGGACCGACGCATGGGATTCCAAATTGGCTATGTAACCAATTTACGATGCCCTCCTCCGTTGCCAAAGGTTCTTCCGGGCCGCACACGACAAGATCCGGTTTTCGATTGAGCTTCTCCAGTCTTTGGAGATAGAGACGAACTTCCTCGAAACGGCTTGAGGCAAACGAGAAGGTTTTCCATTGGGACAGGCAGTCAACTTCATCAGCAATCCGCCGGCTTCTGCTGAGGGCTTCCATTATCGCACTTGTGCGGCCGTCTTTGCCGATTACTGCTGCTCTGACGGAGTTTGTATTCATGGTGATTCGGGAAGAAATTCGGGTTCACGCTGCGCGGAGGCGGGCCGCTGATTTGCGGAATTCTTCCAGTTTCCCAACGGTGACGAAACGGGCTTCGGGGAGCGCTGGAATTTCCTGAGGGCACATTTCACCCGGCTCCCGCTGGAGCTCGTCTGTCGCTGTCATCATGTGCATTAGCGCGGTGCTCATAAAGTTGATGAATCGTAACGACTTCGGGTCGCTACGCAAGGTAAATCATCTTGATGTCCTTCACCCTGCAGGATTCGTAACACTAATAAGTGTTACTGATTCGATTCAGGCAATGGCATTATAGCACCAGAACGGCCCAAGCGCCAATGAGGGTGGGTTCGAAATTCGAGGGCTCCTGGTAATCAAAGGGGCTTCTGATGATCCCCCCTGGGGGAGGCGTCCGGCAGGGGGTAGGGGGATCGGGGAAGCGCCCCTCGTCGCCACTCTGACTGGCACGGAAAAACCCCGCTTTTTGGGCGGGGTTCTTCCGACTCGAACGATTATTCGTCCAGAGATTCTCTGTAGTTCGCGTTTCGCGATTCGAGTTTGTCCTCGAGTTCCGCGAGGCGACCATAGATGCGGGTTTTCATTCCGTCTATGCGTTCTTCCACGCGCTCCAGTCCTCTCTCGTAGCATACGGCGATGTCGTCGCCGTTCTTGTGAATAATGCGCTCGATTCGTTCGAGGTCTTTGCTGTCTAATGGCATGTTATTGTGATATAATGGCTGGTAATCAAACTCTGGACTATTGAGCTTGTGCGGGGAAACCGCGACGGCGGCTTTGCCCCTTGCGGATCACGAGCGTCTGAAGTCAAGTTTGGGCGAGCGCAGTGGATCGCCCTCGCCCGGGCCGGGGTGGAACGACCTTGACCGGACCGGAAAATGGAGAGAGGGCCGGCGCGAACGGGCGAGGGCCAGTTCGGGGGCATCTGCTGGCGGATGATCCAGGGCCGTTATCTGCGCGGGAGCTAAGAATGTTTCTGCTTGGCGGCCCTGCTCGGCTTGCCGTGGACCATCCAGAACTCGAGGAGGCGGGCGAGTTCGAGGGCTTTCCTCTCGTCAGCGGTGCGGCTGCGGGAGAGTTCGGCTGACGTGGCAGAGACGGCAGCGAGGCGTTGGGTAATGCTGGGTTGCAGGGCCCGACCGGCCTCTTCGGTTCTGGGCAGGACGACTGGGCCGCGGATGCCGCGTTGGGTCAGCAGATAGATGGTTTCGGCGTGGGCGCGACTGGGCAAAGGGAGCCGCTGTGAGACCACCTTGCCGGCGTGCGAGTGGCTAAAAAAGACCGTGCTCGCATCCAAGAAATCGTTGGCGTCTGGCAAACTCGGTCGGCCCTCAGGGATGTTGACTGCAAGCCCGTCGGTTACGTGGCTGGCGATCCACTGGGCCAGGGGTTGCTTCTTATCCTCGGGCAGCCCGTCCCACAAATCGGCGGCGAGTTCATCCGTGCGAAATTCGCGACCCTCGGCTCTGGCGCGCTGCTCCTGCTTCTGCACTTCGACGATGCGGATTTGCCGGAAGTGGTTTGCGGTTTCGTAGTAAAGTTGATCGCAGAGCTTTTCCCGCTCCGCAACACCGGTGACGCCGAGCAATTCAAAGACAGCGATGTCAAGCGCGCGGCGATCGGGCATCTTCAACTCTTGCGGCAACTCAACTGGGTTCTGGGCCAGCTTTTTGATGCGCTCCGAGGAGCGGCATTCCATGAATTGCTCTTCAACCATGGGCTGGGTGTCGCGAGTGCAAAGCTGATCAAGGGCGTCCCGTAGTTCCCTGGCGACAGGTTTGGCGACGTGTCGGGGGTCGGGAATTTCGAGCAAATTCAGGTCGATGACCATCATCTCGAAACTGCCCTCGGTTCCGGTGTAGCGTCCGTAAAAAGTCTTGAAGTAAGCCGCGAGTGTGGAATTTGCAATAGCCGCAACGACATCGGCAAGGTCCGAAAGTTCGTCAAGCAGCGTGATATTGTAGAGGCGACAATTGGCGGTGACGCGGTATTTGTTGAAAACGACGACATGCCGGTATTGTTGTCCCTTGGCCCAGATAAGTTGGCCTGGCCTGGTGTACGCAAGATCGTACCACGGCTGGCGGCTGGCACACGTGGCCCGCATCGAGACGGTCAGAGCATCCGTCTTGTTGTTTGTTGTGACCGGGTTTGTCTCCCCGTAATGCAAGTACCTGAGAACGTAAGTGCCCTTGAGTTGGGCTTCGGATTGACTTACCATCAGGACTTGGGAGTCCACGTTGCCCGGCTTGACGAGAGGCGAGTGAATGGCCATCATGCTGTGGAGCTCCGGCTTTAGGTATTCGGCTTCGATGGGGTGTATTGTGGAGTCACCAGCCTTTACCAGCCTCAACGCGCCCGACTCGACCTGTGCGCGTTTGCAGTGCTCGTGCAACGGGGCGTTGTTCCATTCCGATTTGGAGTAGTGGTCGAGGATTTGGGCCGAGACGTCCTCGGGCATGAAGAAGGCGTCACAACCGCTCTTGACGCCAAAGCGAATCGTCGCAATCTCGCCCAGAGGCACGAAGCGGCTGCCGTAACGGTCCATGATTTGGAAATAGAGGTAGGGGGCGCGGAGATATTTACCCCACTTGCCGCCGCCGTATCTCGAGCCGTACAGGAGCCCGCCGCCGTCGTGGAGCATGCCATTCCCGCTTCCGTCGAAATCCCTGCCGTGCTCGTCATCGCCCTCGTCGCTCTCTAGCACGGCAGCAATTTTAATTCCTTCTGCCCGGTCGCGCTGCTTCTGCAACTCGAAGAGCCGTCCGGCGCGCAAGCCGTCTTCCCAAAGGTCCTTTTGCCTTTTGACAACGATTCGGAAATGATCGCGCGCTTTGCTCCTTTTACAGCGCAGAATGATGTCTCGAAATTCCTCCGCCGCTTTTCTGACGAGCGTTTTCGTCCTTGCGCTCGCCCAGAATGGTGGCCAGGGGGACATTCAAACGAACGAACTTCACAAGCTGCGCATGGCGGTCGGCGTGATGTGCGCACCGCTGTAAAATGACCGCGCAGGTTTTGACGCGGGCATCTTCGAACCACGGCTCGGCGTTGCTCTCGAGAACTGCGTGAATTTTGAAGTTGGTCAGCAGCCACTCCTGGAGTGCAAAACCGTACTCGACATCGAGCCAACTGGAGGAGACAAGAAAACCGAGCCAACCGCCGTCAGGAAGGTGGTACGCCGCGGCTGGCCAGAAATAGCAGTGGAGGTCGCTGCGGCCGCTGAGTTGCAAGCCGGGCCAGAGTTCGGAGCAGAGCTCGACCAGATCCTCCTTGGCCTGCATGGCCTTGGGTTTTGGCTTGTCGTTGCGGCGCGGAATGAGTTCCTGGCGGACGTAGGGCGGGTTGCCGACAATGGCGTTGGGCTTGGGCAGGAGAATGGAGGCACGTTCCCTTTCGCCCCGAAGGCCCTGGGGCAATTCGCAGAATGGTTTGCCCGCCCGGACCTCGAAGAAATTGCGGCGGGCAATTCGGGGATAATTTTCTTCATCGTTAATCTCGCGGGCGGCGAGATTGAGCGTGGACAGATGGGCGGCGAAAAGAGAAATGTCGGCGCCGTAAAGCTGCGCCAGGCGGTCCTGATGGGAAACGGCAGGGTGGGCAAGGCGTCTGTCGCGATCGAGCCAGGCCTTGCGGTGGTACGCACGAACGAGGAAACTGCCAGACCCGCAGGCAGGGTCCAGGACGGTGTCTTCGGCCCGGCGGATGCAGAAGGCGTTGACGACATCTACCAGGTCCTCGTTGGTGTAGTGCTGCCCGAACTTGTGGCGTTCCGCAGGTTCGATTAGGCGCTTGAAGATGCTGCCCAGAATGTCGGTGCGGATTTCTTTGAAGTCGAAAGGGCGGAGGTTTTCGAGGACGGAGCGCCAAGCATCCAAGGCGTGTTCATGGCCAAAGATATGAGGGCCGGCCCAGTCTTTTTCGGCGGGATAAAAGAGCGTTTCGTAGTCGCCGGTCGCATCGACGGCGAGTTGGAAGAGCTCTTGGAAATGGAGGTAGAGGTTCTCCGGAGGCGTCGCCTCTTGTGGGACGCGAAGCTCTTTGAGTTTGTCGAACTTGGTGCGGACAGATTCGTAAAAAAGGAGGCGGTTGGCGAAAACGTAGCACAAGGTGCGGGCAGCGCGGTCAACCAGTGAGCGCCACGTCTTGGGGTCGTTTCGGATAACCGCCCACCCCTGGTCGTTGGCCATCCATTCCTGCAAAAGATTATCAAAGGCTTTGGAGCCGGCAGAACTGGCCCAGAGAAATTCGGCGGTGAGTTTGACCGGCCACGATATGTGGCTTTCGAAAGCGCGGATGAAGAATTCATCGGGGGCCATGCCCCAATCAGGCTGGTGGCCGGCCAGGATGCCCTCGAATTCAGCGAAGAAGCGGGCCAAGAATTCCTGTACCTGCTCTCTCGACCTCGGGACGCGAAACGTCCTCGGGGCTGTCGAGGTCAAGTCCAAGGTCGTAGTCCTTCAGGCGCCGTTCCATAATGGGCTTCTGCCATTGCTTGGAATCGAAGAGAACGAACTTGTTGACGTTCCAGGTGAAGAAGAATTCGGCGCCGGCATTTGAGGCCTTCTGGTAGGAGTCCTCCACGAGGGCGGAGTTGTAGGCGTTGCGGCCCTCCGGTGTGCCGGGCAGTTTGACTTCTCCGGCGAGGACCAGCCTGTTGCCGGCGTCGTAAACGCGGAGGTCAGACCGCTTTCTTTTGATGCCCTTCGATTCTTCGATATCGGTGCGCTTGAAGGGCATTTCCGGGTGGCTCTGGAAGACGGAGTTCGCCCATTTTGAGACCCGGCTGCAGAATGTGACTTCGTGGACGCGAATGTCGCTTTCGGCCATGAGCGATAGTTAAGCGGGAACTGGGCAATTTGGCGAACAATTTTTGCGGAGCGGGCTGGCGCCAGGAAGTTTGCCGAGCATGTGATTGCCCAGAGGGCGGCGCCGTGCCTGTAAACCGAGAGGAACGGGCTGCCGTTCTGAAGCGCTCCTTCGTTGAGG
Organism: uncultured bacterium; assembly: GCA_963749495.1. Classification (GTDB taxonomy): domain Bacteria; phylum Verrucomicrobiota; class Verrucomicrobiia; order Limisphaerales; family UBA8199; genus CAVQND01. Next base: position 215,329 of record CAVVMW010000023.1, on the reverse strand, counting down.
CCCCGATCACCTTCGCAAGCATCCCCCCGAGGCGCCTTGCGAGTGGCGGGCGATGGCGGCGGCAATCGTCTCGGGTTTGAGTGCTGCCGCCGCTGCGGTCGTGAGGTAGAGGCCGCCCAAAGGGAACATCGGCTTCGGCCGGCTGGCGGGGAGAACGCAGACTTTGGTCATGTTCGTTTGAAGTTGGTTGATAATCGTTCGACCTTTGTGCGGCGGCGGCTCGTGCGCCGTTCCGCACTCTCGGACGCACCGTCCGAAGTCAAGGTTGGGCGAGCGCGGTGGAACGTCCTCGACCGGGACGGGCTGGAACGACCTTGACCGGACGGTACAATGGAGAGAGGGCGGCGGCGAACGAGCGAGGGGCGGTTTCGGGGTCAATTTTTCCTTCGCCAGACGCCTTCAGGTTGGTCACACGGACTGAGAAGGGGCGGGGGGACCGTTTGGGGACAAGGGCGGCCCAGACTCTTTGCTCGCGGGAACGATCTGGATTTTGAACTGGGCTAGGTCTGCTGCCAGTTGCTCGAGAAAGCCTGGAGCTTGATGAGCGGACACGATTTTGGCCAATTCCAGTCCGACACCGCTGAAGGGTCTAATTTGAACAAAATACTCAAGCAGGTTGTTTGGCGGCGGACGCGGCGCTCTGAAGGTGACGGGCTGTCCCAAGTAATCAAGGACAAGACCATTAAATTGGGAAACCCGGAATGTATGCCATTCAGGCGCCAGCAACCCGATCGTCACGAGGTGGCTCATAATGGCGAGGGGGCCGTACTTGGCGTAAAGAGCCTTGCCCGCCGATTGCTCGAAGCAGAAGGAGGAACCGGCGTCCACGCCTTTGAAGCCAAGACAGCAGAGGTCCGTGAACCACACGGCCTCGTCACGATGCATCAGTTTAAGGGTCCCCAGCGTTCGTCGGGAAAAGGAGTGCGGCTGAGTAACCTCTCCCGCAAGGATTCTGGCCCAGAGCGCCTGCAGTTCCGTTTCTCCAACATCCTTGCAGTTGTCGAAAAACTGCACCATCCAATCCTCCGATACCGGGTCTTTGCTGACCGCGTTTGGGAGGGCTGCCACGGCCTGGTTCGTTATGGCCTCAATGATCTGTTGCCTGCGGGTCTCAACGAACGCAAGGCGGTGAGCGGCTCGGAGGAGTAGCTCCTGTTTTTCGATTTCTCCCTGAGCCAGGATAAGGCTCGCCTCGGCTGTAGCCTTGGCCTCCCTGACTATTCGTGTTGGTTCATAAACGGTTCCGATCGCCTTAGAAACCGCGTTGATCAGCTTTGTGACGGGCTCACTGAGGTTTTTCAAATTGATTTTTAATGATGCCACGCCTTGGAGGCGTACCACAAAAACAGCCGTAACTCCAGGATACTTTTGTCGCAAAGTTGCGCGCAGAAGCAACGCGTCCAGCCAGCGCCGTCGGGGCCTGCACAGGGAAACACCCCACTAAAGGCTGTGGCCGAATGCGTTGAATACTCGTGACGCCCTGGCGTCAGTCGTTTTGAACCCGTCGAGCGCGGGTGGTCGCTCCGATCCACACCTGGTCGGAGCGACCGCCCGCGCGACTTCCGGAGCCCGACAGAGTCTCGGGAGTTTTCAACCTGGACGGGTCCCGACGAGCGGGGGTCGAGGGGGTGAGGAGAGACACCGGAAAGGCGAAAAAGCTCACGAGTCTCTGTCGGGCTAACTCGTGCTCCGAAAACAATTTTGCCGCGTGAGCGGCCCGCTGCATGGGGCAAAGATGGCCCGTCACCAATTCGAGAATTCTCTGTAAAGTTGAGTATTTTTGTCGGGATACATATAATAGTCTGTGCCCATGGCTCTGATATTCTCAATCAGGTGATCTGAGGTTCACGCTCCAAATAGGTTTACCGTGTTCAAACCCGTCCGTGTTCTAAAGGACATCGTGTCCTTTACCCGTCGTCCAACCCGTCGTGTGTGAACCCGTGTCAAACCCGTTTGTCGCGTGAACGACAGGTGATGAGGGAGGTTTTGGCGAGCGGGGCATCCACTAAAAGACAGCCGCCGCGCGAGCCAAAACCGACCGAACTCGGGGATGCAATCCCAGGGGTGAAGCACGGGGACGCCACGGCAAATCCGAGTGATTCCACGACCTCCACCCCTCCCCGCCGTGGGGAAGGGTGTGGGGATACCCGCTCACGAGGGATTCTCATCGAAGAAGGTTCGAGCAGAATTCAGAAGGCACCAGGGAGCTAAACCGGCAGGCTGTCCTTGAAAAAAGTTCGAGCCAAGTCATAGAGCTGCACCAGCCAAGATCCAAGGAATTCCCCACCAAAACGCAGTTTCGCCCTGGAAAAACCGGGGCGCGCCTCAATTGGGGATGCGCGATGCTTCGGGAATGCAGGGGAGCACTCGCTACACCTGGAGCTTCCAGGGGGCGCGCATGGGCTGGTGGATGTAGGCATTGGCGTTGTCGTCGTCGATGAAGCGCTGGGTGGTGGAGTCGAAGCGGAGAGGGCGGCCGGTCTGGACGGCGATTTTGGCCAGGTTGACCAGGGTGCAGGAGCGGTGGCCGTTGATTTCGTTGAGGGCGAACTTCTTGCGGGTCTTGACGGCCTGGATGAAGTCGGTGAGTTGGGGTTCCGGGTCGGGCAGGGCGTTGATCTTGTCTTCGAGGTTGGGGATGTCGGATTCGAGGTTTTTGCCCAGTTTGCCATTTGGCCCGGAGAGGTAGCGGGCGCCGGTTTCGCGGTTTTCGCCGTCGAGGAGGAGTTCGCAGCCGTCGGCGTATTTGAGGGAGATGCGGCGCCAGGGCAGGACGGCGTCGGGATGCTGGGGGTTGGTGTCGGCCTCGATGCGGACGGGGCTCTCGTTGTCTTTGCCGAGGAAGTACTGGACGGGGTCGAGGTAGTGCTGGCCCATGTCGCCCAGGCCGCCGCCGTCGTAATCCCAGTAGCCGCGGAAGGTGGCGTGGACGCGGTGTGGGTGGTAGGGTTTCTTGGGGGCGGGGCCGAGCCAGAAGTTGTAATCGAGTTCCGGCGGGACCGGTTGTTCGGTCAGGTCGGTGCGGCCGCACCATTGGTCCTGTTTCCAGTCAAAGCCGGTGGTGCCGCCGATGGTGACCTTGAGTGGCCAGCCCAGGAGCCCGCTCTGGACGACCTTTTTGATCAATTTGACCCGCACACCCATGCCGTAAAAGCTGTCTTGGAAGCGGAACCAGGTGTTGAGGCGGAAGATGCGGTTGTACTGGGCCACGGCGGCGCGGACGGCCTCGCCCTCGCCGATGGTGCGGCTCATGGGCTTTTCGCACCAGATGTCCTTGCCGGCCTTGGCGGCGGCGATCGAGATGAGCGCGTGCCAGTGCGGCGGCGTCGGGATGTGAACGATGTCAATGTCCTTGCGCTCGAGGACCTCGCGGAAGTCCCGGTAGCCCTTGACATCCGGCCCGCCGATACGGAGGCCGTTCTGCATGTGTTTTTCGTCCACATCGCACACCGCCAGGAGCTTTGAAGTGGGGTTAATGGATTGGAGATGTCCCTGCCCCATGCCGCCGACGCCGATGACGGCCTTGGTGAGGACCTCGCTAGGCGGGGTTTGGCCCGGTCCACCCAGCACGTGGCGGGGCACCAGGGTGAGCGTGGTGACGGTGGCGATCGAGGTCTTGAGGAAGTCCCGGCGGGTCATCGGCAGGCGTTTGTTCATAAGTGCCAGTGGGTCTAGCACAAGCAGCGGCATCTGGCCACAAGAATTTTGCAAATCCGAAATCCGGAGTTGGCAGAAAAATGAGATGGCGGAAAAATAGGAACAACCCATCTTTCGGGCGCCCCCGCCCGACACCGCCCCCACCGTCGGGGGCCGGAGTGCGCCCGTCCCCGGGCGCAGCGACGTCCGGAGCCTGGGCAGCAGTCAAACAGTCGAGCGCGCTTGCCCGCTCCGTCGCTGCTGCGCCCGGGGACGGGCGCACTCCGGGGCCCGTGTCCGGATGCTTCCCCCCATGTTTCTGCCTTGAGCCGCTGCGCACGGGTTGGTAGCGTCGGGGCGCAATGAGCCGACGCTTCATCTTCTTGGCGGCTGGCGCCCTGGTGTGCCAGTGGTTTCTGAATCCCACCCTGCCGGCCGGCGCGGCCGCCTCATCCTCGGGCCAGCCGGTGATTGTCTCACCAGGCGGCGCCTCCTGGATGGAGCAACTGGCGGCGCGCGAGGTGCGGCGCTACCTCTACCTGCGGACGGGCCGGGTGGCGGCCATCGTTTCGGAGGATGACGCTCTGCGGGGCAAGGGGGAGGCGATCCTGGTGGCGCGCAAGGGCCGGGCGGTGCTGGAGGGCCTGGGCGCCGAAGGGCCGGTTGCGGCCGCTATCCAGGGCCTGGCGCCGCAGGGTTATTATCTCAAGACGCTCCCTCGGGGCCTGTCGCGCGGGGCGGGGGCGGGGCGGGCGCTGCTGCTGGTGGTCGGCGGGGATGATGCCGGCACGCTCTATGGGGCCTATCGTTTCGCGGAGCGGCTCGGCGCGCGGTTCTACCTGCACGGGGACGTGGTCCCCGACGAGCAGGGGTCCTGGCAGATGCCGGCGCTGGATGAGCGGGCGGCGCCGCTCTTCGCCGTGCGCGGCATCCAGCCCTTCCACGATTTCCCCGAAGGCCCGGACTGGTGGAACCGGGACGATTACCTGGCCATCCTCGGGCAATTGGCCAAGCTCCGCATGAACTTTCTGGGCCTGCACACGTATCCCGAGGAGCGCCCGAACGCAGAGCCGACGGTCTGGATCGGGCTGCCCGGCGACATCGGCCAGGGCGGCCAGGTCCGGTTCAGCTACCCCTCGAGCTACCAGAACACGCTGCGCGGCAACTGGGGTTATGCGCCCCGCAAGACCGGCGACTACGTGTTCGGCAGCGCGGGGCTTTTCGAGCGGGACGCCTTCGGGCCGGACGTCCTGGGGCGGTGGATTCCCGCCCCGGCCACGGTTGAGGCGAGCAACGAGGTGTTCGAGCGGACGGCGTCGATGCTGCGCGAGGCCTTCGGTTTTGCGCGGCGGTTGGGGATCAAGACGTGCGTGGGAACCGAGACGCCGCTGGTGGTGCCCAAGCGGGTCCAGGAGCGGCTCAAGGCCCAGGGCCGCAACCCGGCCGACGCGGCGGTGACGCAGGAGTTGTATGAAGGGATCTTCCAGCGCGCGGGACAGGCCTATCCACTGGATTACTATTGGTTCTGGACCCCGGAGGACTGGACGTGGTCTAACGTGAGCGAGGAGCAGGTCGCCCGGACGCGGGGCGATTTGGAGGCGGCCATTGCGGCGCACAAGAAGGTGGCGCCCGGCTTCGCCCTGGCCACGTGCGGGTGGGTGCTGGGGCCGCAGCAGGACCGGGCGATGTTCGACAAGGTGCTGCCCAAGGGCGTGGCGGTGAGTTGCATCAACCGGGAAGTGGGTTACACCCCCGTGGACGCCGGGTTCGCCGAGGTCAACGGCCGGTCCAAATGGGCCATCCCCTGGCTGGAAGATGATCCGGCGCTGACCTCGCCGCAGTTGTGGGCGGGCCGGATGCGGCGCGACGCCGCCGACGCCTTGCGTTACGGCTGCGACGGCCTGATGGGCATCCACTGGCGCACGCGCGTGCTGGGCCCGAACATCGGCGCCCTGGCCCAGGCCGCCTGGGAGCAGAGCGCGTGGCTGGACTCTTACAAGCCGCCGCTGCCGCCGGCGCGCTCGCCGCACACGCCCGGCGCGGAGGGCGGGGCCGTCGCCGCCTTTCCCAACAACCCCATCGCCGACACGACCGACGCCCCGCTCTACCAGACGGTCCGCTACAACCTCTCGGCTTATCACATCCCGGCGACCAACGGCCTGTGCAAGGTGACCCTGAAGTTTTGCGAGCCCCATTACGATGCCGCAGGCAAACGCGCCTTCGATGTGAAGCTTCAGGGCAACACGGTCATCACCAACCTCGACATCTTCGGCAGGGTCGGCAAGAACCGCGCCCTGGATTTCACGTTCGAGGGCGTAGCGGTCACCAACGGCTGGGTGGACATCCAGTTCGTCCCGCGCATCGAATTCCCGAGCATCGCCGCCCTGGCGGTCGAAGGCACCGGCTTCGCCACCAAGATCAATTGCGGCGGCCCCGCTTACGGCGACTACGCCGCGGACATGGCCGCTCCGGCGCCGCAGGCCGTGTTGCCATCAACCAAGGATTTCTACCAGGACTGGGCGCTGCACCAGTTCGGCCCCGGGGCGGGCGCCGGGGCGGCGGCGATCTTCGAGCGGATCGATGGCAGGCTGCCCAAGCCGTCGGTGTGGATTGACGGTCCGGGCGGGATTGGCCCCGATGGGCGCGCCTGGGAGCAGGCGCGGAAGGACTATGCGTTTGTCGAGGAGTTCGCCGCGTTGCGGGCGCAAGTCAAGGGCGCGGGCAACCTCGAGCGGTTTGATTACTGGCTCAACACATTCCTTTATTTCCGGGGCATCGGCGAGCTGAACTGCGCCTGGGCGGACTACAACCGCATCATCGCAAGGGTCAAGCAGGAAAAGGGCGCGGCGGAGCAGCAGAAGCTGGCCCGGCAACAGGCGCTGCCCGCGCGCCAGAAGCTCGTTCGGCTGGCCGGCGTAGTGTACGAGCACCTGCTGGCCACGGTTTCGACTCCGGGCGAATTGGGCACGGTGGCCAACTGGAACCAGCACAATCTGCCCGGCCTGCTCGACAAGCCCGGCGAGGAACTGGCCAAAATCCTGGGCGAGCCGCTGCCGGCCGACGCCCAGCCCGGGCGGGAATATCGCGGCCCGATGCGCATCATCGTGCCCACCCTCCGCACGAGCCTGGCCGCCAACGAGGCCCTCAGGCTCAAAGTCATCGTCCTCTCGGAGGCCCCGCCGCGCCAGGCCGCTCTCTACTGGCGCAAACTGGGCCAGCGCTCTTTCGCCCGTCTCCCGCTGGAACATGTCGAACGCGGCGTCTATACGGTCGAACTGCCCCCGGCAGCCAACGACGACCTCGAGTACTACCTCCAGGCCGAGCCCACGCGAGGCCAAGGCCAGCCCGTCCGCTTCCCCGCCACCGCGCCCCGGCTCAACCAGACCGTCGTGGTCACGGCTAGGTGATGGGCCGCGGCCAGAATCAAGCAGAATCATTTTTGGAAAAGTTATTCTTATGATTCTGCCAACAATGATTTTGCTGATTTCGGGTTTGCGGCTGGGAACAAGCAAAATCATTAGTGGCAGAATCATTTTTTGAGGAATTATTCTCATGATTCTGTCAGCAATGATTCTGCGTATTTCGGCTTTCGGCCATCCTGCGGTTGCGGTGTGCCGGGAAAACTGAGACTCTGAGGCCATTATGACTTCACGGAATGTTCTGCTGAGGGGCCTGGCGCTCGGGATGATTTTGAGCGGCCTCGGGTTGCGGGCCGGAACGGTTTCGGTCCCGGCGCCTTACGGGCCGGTGCCGACGCAGCGCCAGATGCGCTGGCACGAGATGGAGTTTTACGGCTTCCTCCATTTCACCGTGAACACCTTCACCGACAAGGAATGGGGCGAGGGGGACGAAGACGAGAAGGTGTTCAACCCGACGGCCTTCGACGCCGACCAGATCGTCTCGACCGCCAAGGAGGCCGGGATGACGGGCCTCATCCTGACGGCCAAGCATCACGACGGTTTTTGCCTTTGGCCCAGCCAATATACGGAACACTCGGTCAAGAACAGCCCTTGGCGCGGGGGCCAAGGGGACGTGGTCAAGGAGGTCTCGGAGGCCTGCCGGCGGCACGGGCTGCGGTTCGGTGTCTATCTCTCGCCCTGGGACCGCAACCACAAGGACTACGCCCGGCCCGAGTATATCACCTACTACCGCAATCAACTGCGCGAGTTGCTGACCCAGTACGGCGACATCTTCACCGTCTGGTTCGACGGCGCCAACGGCGGGAGCGGCTATTACGGCGGGGCACGCGAGACGCGGCACATCGATAACCGCACCTATTACGATTGGGAAACCACCTGGAAGCTGGTCCGGGAGCTGATGCCCGGGGCGGTGATGTTCAGCGATGGGGGGCCGGACTTCCGCTGGGTGGGCAACGAAAACGGGATTGCGGGCGACCCGTGCTGGGCGACGTTGAACGCCGCAGGGCGCCGTCCCGGCGGGTCAAGCGAGGGCCTGACCTCCGGCGAACGTCCCGGCACACACTGGATTCCGGCCGAGTGCGATGTCTCGATCCGCCCCGGCTGGTTCTATCATGCGAGCGAGGACGCGAGGGTCAAGAGCCCCGCGCGCCTCCTTGACATCTATTACAAATCGGTCGGCCGCGGCGCGTGCCTGAACCTGAACATCCCGCCGGATCGGCGCGGCCAGATTTGCGAGAAAGACCGCCAGTCGCTCCGCGAATTCCGCCGCATCCTGGATGCCACGTTCGCCAAGAACCTAGCGGACGGCGCCGGGGGCACCACCAGCAACATCCGGGGCGGCGCCAGGCAATTCGCGCCGAACAATCTCCTGGCCGGGAACAAAGAGGCCTATTGGTCCACGGACGATGGAGTGACGACGCCGGAGTTGGTCATCGATTTGGGCCGCCCCGTCACGTTCAACGTGGTGAGCCTGGGGGAATACCTGCCGCTGGGCCAGCGCATCGAGGCCTTCGGACTGGACCAGTGGAAAGACGGCCAATGGGTGGAATTTGCCAGAGGCACCAGCATCGGCCATAAGCGCCTTGTCCGGGGCGAATCCATCACGACGGACAAGGTCCGGCTGCGGATCACCCAAGCCCCGGTTTGCCCGGCCCTGGCGGAGCTAGGGCTGTTTGCGGAGCCTCGGCAGGAAAAGCAGCAACGTTGAGTCACCGCGTAGCGGTGCGTGAAGGTAGCCGTGGACTTCCAGTCCACGGATCTACGGCCGAACATTCCCCGCGTCGCGTAGCGACGCCTGAACACGGGATCCGATCTGCCAGCGCCAAGCACTCAACCGTCGAGCCAGGGAGCGGGTGTCAACTCGATGAACTCAACAGAACGGTGAAGCCGGCCTGTCTGAAATGATGATCGCCCGTCAGGGCATCATCCAGCCGCTCGCGCTTCATCACGATGAACGAGGTACAATCCGTTAACGTCCACTCCTTGTCCTTCCTGCTTGAGTAAAGTTCGAGGCCCTCGGCAAAGAGCTTGGAGCCGGAAGGGACGATCGTAACAGACGGATCGGAACGGAGCGCCTCATAGAACTCGGCGAACGTTTCACGGTCGCCAATTCCTGCCATCCCGTCCGCCAGTTCGGTCAGCACCCACTCGGTCGTTATGATATGGCCGTCGAAGTTGTCGAAGTACTGGGCGGCTGTTTGATGGGCGCCATCCTCGGCGTTCAGGTAGGCGAAAAAGAAAAACGTGTCTGCAAACAGACGCTTCATTTTCTAGGCCGTCCGTGCAGGTAATGGTCGTGGTTCTGTGCCATGTCCCGAGGCAGGCCCCGCGCCGAGCCAGAAAAGCGCTTGAGACGTTGGCCTAATGTGGGAGCTCGGCCAGACTGCGCAATGGGCTCGACGGCCACAATGGTCCCCTCTTTGAGTGGCGGCGCGCCCTCCAGCACCACCACTCCGCCCCTTATTTTGCCAGTGTACTTCATAATGCCTTTGCTCTGCTCTTTTCTCTCTCTGCGAACTCTACCATACGCAAGCCTTCATTGCCGCAGTATGCGGAAATCTACCGGCACAGCAAGTCCAACGGAGATGAAAGGAGAAAGCCAAAGATCATCGGCCTATTCCGTCTTTTTGGCAACGAGGGTCCACCCCAGAGTGAGCGCATCGTGCTTGAGCCGCCGGTCGCACCAGAGGAAGAAGCGGTTGATGAGCCAGGAGGCCGCGCGGCCTGGGATGGGGTGGACGTGTTGGACGACCTGGCCCAGGAAGGCATAGGAGCGGCCGCGGTTGAAGAGGCGGGTCAGTTGGAGGCCGCTCTCGTTGACCAGGTGCAGGAGGCCGTCGTAGGGGTAGCGGAAGAAGTCGCAGGGCACATCATGGCGCGGCCAGTACATGGGGGTGCTGAGGATGAGGCAGCCGCCGGGCTTGAGCACGCGGCGCATCTCGCGCAAGGCCAGGAGCGGGTCCGGCACGTGCTCCAGCACCTCGGTGCTAACCACCGTGTCAAAGGCGTCCGCCGCGAACGGCAATCCCAGGGCCGAGCAAACCACGTCCGGCTCCGAGCGGTCCAGGAGGAAGTCCACGCCGATGTACTGGCTGGCGGCGGCGAAAAAGCTGTGCTGGTACGGGCGGCGCCCGCACCCGACGTCCAGGAGCCTGCCCTTGACGCAAGGCGCGCACTGGCGCAGCGAGTTCTCCAGCATCAGGGCGTTGAGATACGTGCGATCCCAGGCCGGCAGCGAGCATTGCGGCCTGCCGGGCAGCCGGTCCAGCGGCTGCTCGGCCAGCGGGTGCATGGGCGTGCGGGCCATAATGACAGGCCCATGTAAGAGCACCCGGACCGGGGGTTCAAGATCCGAAATGGGCCGCGGCAGGTTCCGAGCGCATCGCGACCCTGCCCCGGAGTGCGCCCGTCCTCGGGCGCAGCAGCGACGGAGCTGGCAGGCGCGCTGGAGTGTTTGACCGCTGCCCTGGCTCCGGACGGCGCTGCGCCCGAGGACGGGCGCACTCCCTGCTCGCCGCAGCCGGTGGGGGCGGTGTCGGGATACGCCCGCAAGTCCCGGATTGAAAGTAGATGTTGTTCAAACGGCAGCAAAAATGAGTTGATCTACATCTTGTGCCAATGCCTTTGGCGGCGGGATGCGAACGGAACGTGCCAAAAAATGTTTAGTCTTTAGCAATATTTGAAAAGCTGATACTGGAAGGTTCACTGAGAATGCCTATCACGGGCGCTAACGTGTCGCGCGGGAACCGGCGCCCCGGCTGGTCCGGTTGCCTGCGGTCCGGGCCGGAGTCTGATGGCGCCGGTCCCTCGACGGGGCGCTGGCGGCGCCCCGAGAACAAACAAGAACAGAATACGCATGAAGAAAATAATCATACTCTCCGTTGCGGTCCTGGCTGCCGGGGCCCTCTCAGCCGTTGCCGCCGATGGGAAGGCCCTCTACGAGAAGCAGTGCGCCAAGTGCCATGGGCCCGACGGCAAAGGCGAGACCAAGATGGGCAAGAAGCAGGGGGCCAAGGACTACACCAGCGCCAAGGTGCAGGATGACCTCAAGGACGAGGACGCCATCAAGGCCGTCAAGAAGGGCTACAAGGACAAGGAAGGCAAGGAAGTGATGAAACCGGCCGAGGACCTGTCGGACAGCGACGTCAAGGCCGTCATCGCGCACATGCGGACCTTCAAGAAGAAGTAGGCCGGTGGCGATGTCGCGCCCCGGGACGGCGGGCTGGATGAGCCGCGCGGTTTCCGGGGCGTGATCCTCGGTTGGAACCTGCAGACCGGAGTCTGAACCTTGACTACCCTGCCGCCAGTTCCGCTATGTTGTTTTTCGCACCATGAATTCTGAAGTCTCCTCTCCGCCGCCGGACCCGCACCGCTCGTCGATCTTTCGCAACTGGCTGAGTCTGACCGGTCTGGTGGTGATGGTGGGGAGCGTGTTCTCGTTCGCGCTGCTGCTGCTGGTGGATGCGCTGGCTCGTTCGGCCAACCCCTACATCGGCATCCTGACCTACCTGGTGGCCCCGGCGTTCCTGATGGCCGGCCTGTGCCTGGGCGCGCTGGGCGCCTGGCGGCGGCGGCGGCAGATCGCCCGCACGGCCGGGGCCCCGCCGCCCTTGCGCATCGATCTGACGCGCCCGCGCGACCGGAAACTCTTCGGTCTGTTTCTGGCGGGGGGCGTCGCGTTCCTGTTCATCAGCGCGGTGGGCAGCTACCAGACCTATCGTTTCACCGAATCGGTCCCCTTCTGCGGCGAGGCCTGCCACGAGGTGATGAAACCGGAGTTGGTCACCTATCGCCATTCGCCCCATGCCCGCGTGGCCTGCGCGGAGTGCCACATCGGCAAGGGCGCCGCCTGGTACGTCCGCTCGAAGCTCTCCGGCACCTACCAGGTCTATGCCACCCTCACCCACAAGTACCCTCAACCGATCAAGACACCGATCACCAACCTGCGGCCCGCCCAGGAGACCTGCGAGGAATGCCATTGGCCCAAAAAATTCGTCGGCGACGTCGAGCGGACGTATTCCTATTTTCTAGGCGACGAGACCAACACGCCGTTCACGGTGCGGATGCTGCTCAAGGTGGGCGGGGGCGACCCGACCCACGGCCCGCTGGAGGGCATCCATTGGCACATGAACGTGGGCAACCGCATCGAGTACCTCGCCGACGACCGCCGGCAGAAGATCCCCTGGGTCCGGGTGACGGACCTGGAACAGGGCGTGGTGAGCGAGTTCCGCTCGCCCAAATTCACCAATGCCGTGGACCAGGCGGCCATCCGCCGCATGGACTGCATGGACTGCCACAACCGGCCGGCGCACCGCTACCAAACCCCCGACACCGCCGTCAACCTCGCCATCGCACTGACCAACCTCGACCGCTCGCTGCCCTACATCAAGACCAACGCCCTCTACGCCCTGACCCGGCCCTTCACCAACTCCACCCAGGCCCTCGAAGGCATCGCCACCTTTCTCTCCTCGCGCTACCCCGACGACCCCCGCCTCCACAGGGCCATCAAGGCGATCCAACTGATCTACCAGGACAATTTCTTCCCCGAAATGAAGGCCGACTGGAGGGTCTATCCGGACAACATCGGCCACCAGGACTGGCCGGGCTGTTTCCGCTGTCACGACGGCCAGCACACCACCGCCGACGGCAAGCGCACTATCAAGGCCAATGACTGCAACGCCTGCCACACCATCCTGGCCCAGGGCAGCGGCGACGAACTGGAGCAACTCACACCCAAGGGCCAGAAATTCAAACACCCGGGCGACGAAGTCGATGGCGCCTGCACCGATTGCCACAATGGTGCGCTTTAGGACGCCGTCCGGCGCAGCCGGCCATTTGAAATTTGAAATCTGAAATCCACGATGTCTGATTCAACAAAGCCCGAAGCCGGGCCGGCTCGCCGGTCCGGATGCCCTCGCCCCAGGCGCTTTGGCCGCGCCCGCACCCTCCAGGCCCTGGGGAGTCTGGCCCTGCTGGCCTGCCTTGGCCTGGGGCCGGGGCTGGGAGCGCTTTCGAGCCTGGCGGCCGACAAGGGGCCCAACAGCGCCTGCCTGGAATGCCACTCCGACAAGACCCTCACCAAGACCAATGCCGCCGGCAAGGAGATCTCGCTCTTCGTGGACCAAGCCCGGCTTGCCGCGACGGTTCACAAGACCAACACCTGCTCGAGCTGCCATCCCGATATCTCGGACAAGCACCCCGACGACAATGTGGCCGCCAAGCCGGTCAATTGCGCGGCCTGCCACGTGCAGCCCGCGCGCGACTATGCCACCAGCATTCATGGCGCGAGCCATACCCTGGGCGCCTCCGGCGCCGCCGGCTGCACCGATTGCCATGGCACCCACGCCATCCTGTCCGCCAAGCACGCCGACTCCCCGGTCTTCAAGCTCAACCTGCCGGGCACCTGCGCCTCCTGCCACAGCAATCCCGGGCTCACCAAAGAGTACCAGATAAAATACCCGGAGGCGGCCAGACAGTACATGGAGAGCATTCACGGCCGCGCCCTGCTCAAGATGGGGTTGATCGTCGCCCCCTCCTGCAACGATTGCCACGGCGTCCATGACATCAAGCGCGCCGTGGACCGGGACTCGCCCATCAACGCCGCCAACATCGCCAGGACCTGCGGCAAGTGCCATGTCAAGATCGAGCAGACCTACCGCCAGAGCGTCCACGGAAAACTCATCGGCCAGACCGATAAACACGCCCCGGTGTGCTCCGATTGCCACACTGCGCACCAGATCGAGACCCCCAGGAACGGTCATTTCAAGATGGCCAGCGACCAGGTCTGCGGCAAATGCCACCAGGACCGCCTGGCGCACTATCGCGACACCTACCACGGCAAGGCCATGGCCCTGGGCAAACCGAGCGTCGCCTCGGACGTGGCCGCCTGCTACGACTGCCACGGCCATCACGACGTGCTGCCTCCCTCCAACCCCAATTCGCGCCTGTCCCGGCAACACATCCTGGCCACCTGCCAACAGTGCCACCCGGCGGCCACAATGCGCTTCACCCAGTACAAACCCCACGCCAACCCGCTGGATGGCAAGAGCAACCCGCTCCTGCACGGCACGTTCCTCTTCATGACCGCGCTCCTGGTGGGCGTCTTTGCCTTCTTTGGCGGGCACACCGGCGCCTGGCTCTTCCGCACTGGCTACCTCTATTGGCACGACTCCAAGCAGTTCCGCGAGGCCAAGACCAACAGCCAGGTCGGCGGCGAGTGGTTCACCCGCTTCGAGCCCTTCGAGCGGTTCCTCCACTTCCTGGTGGTCAGCAGCTTCCTGCTGCTGGTCATCACCGGCATGCCCCTCAAGTTCTACTACACCGATTGGGCAAAGGCCATGTTCGACGTCATCGGCGGCGCCGAGACCGCCCGCGCCCTGCACCGGCTGGGGGCGCTCGTCACCTTCCTCTACTTCGGGCTCCACCTCGCCAACCTCCTCCGCAAGAGCTGGACCGGCCGCCGCCAGCTCCGCGACCCCAAGACCGGCCGCCTCTGCCTCAAACGCGTCTGGGCCATCCTCTTCGGACCCGACTCCATGATCCCGACGTGGCAGGACTGGCGCGATTTCATCGCCCACAACAAGTGGTTCTTCGGCAAAGGCCCCAGGCCCCAGTTCGACCGCTGGACCTATTGGGAGAAGTTCGACTACTTCGCCGTCTTCTGGGGCGTGGCCATCATCGGCGCCTCGGGCCTCATCATGTGGTTCCCCACTTTCTTCACACGCTTCTTCCCCGGCTGGGTCATCAACGTGGCCCTCCTCATCCACTCGGACGAGGCCCTGCTGGCTGCCGGCTTCATCTTCTCGATCCATTTCTTCAACACCCACTTCCGCATCGAGAAATTCCCGATGGACACCGTCATCTTCTCGGGCCGCGTCTCCAAAAACGAGATGCTCCACGAGCGCCGCCGCTGGTACGACCGCCTCGTCGCAGAAGGCCGCCTCGATGACTTCCGCGTCCGCGACGAGTGGCTGCGCTGGAAGACCATCGCCCGCTCCTTCGGCTACTTCTTCTTCGGCCTGGGCGTCATCCTGCTCCTGCTCATCCTCTACGCCATGGTCACCCGCCTGACGCATTGAGCGCCGCCCCGGGCCCGGAGCAAGGTCCACGTGGACACCCCTGCCTCCATGGCCACCGGCGGCATCGGGTTCATGCGACTCCTTAACCCATCAATGAGGATATTTAATCTATCATGACAAACAAGTTAGTCATTCTTTGTTTTGCCAAAGCCGAATAATGTTCAGCGCTTTGAGGCGCCGGTGAGTGCCCGCGCCGGGCCTGGGTCCGCCGGCGCTGGCCCCGCCTTTACCGTGGCATTCTCAGCTTTTCGGGGAACCGGAACCCGTCTTCGATCCTCATGGATGACGCGTCTTTGCCCTATCACAGCAAAAAATGCAAAGGGTTTGCCAAGGAATGGGGAGCGTCAAGGTGCCTGATGGCTAGACTGCCGGCGTGACACTGGCTCTGTCGGCAACTGGAAAGCCCGCAAGGCGGCCCCGCGGCCGGCCGAAGCTGCGCCAGGCGATGTCCGCCACCCTGGACCCGGGCCACCGGGTTCGGGGGGGCGCGGATTCGCGGCCCGGGACCCCCCGGGGCCGGGCTGGCCAGTGCCGCCCTGGCCGCCCCGCCAGAGTCCTATCCACCCAGGTTGCGCCATGATCACTGACACGAGCGGTCCCGACACCCTGCAGGAGTTCATTAATCTGACCAAAGGTGTTGAGTACATCATCGCGGTCGTTTTCCTTCTGCTGTTTTTGCTGTTCTGGAAGTTGTTGAACAAAGGAAAGGAACCAGAGGACATCTGAATGCGCTGCAGGATCCTTGCGCTTTTCGCGGTCCTTTCGTTCGCGGTGGTTGGTGCGGAACTGGCCGGCAACAGCGGAGAGGCCATCAAGGCACCCGCTGCCGCCGCGGCGGAACGCAAGTGTTCCGACTGCCACGCCAGTCCCAATCCCACCAAGGAGGCCCCTGGGTTGGCTCCTTGCGCGCGCCTGTCCACGAACAAGGGGCCGGAGGTGGTCTTGCTGGACCAGCTCTCAAGCCAGTACGTCCCGGTCGTCTTCGCGCATCGGCTGCACGCCCAGATGACGGAAATAGGCGGTGGCTGCGCCCTGTGTCACCACTACAATCCCTCCCAAGGCATTCTGCGTTGCCGCGACTGCCACGATGCGGGCAGTTCCCAAGACCTGGCCAAACCCAGCCTCAAAGGCGCCTACCACCGCCAGTGCCTGAACTGCCACCGGGAGTGGAGCCACGAAACCGAGTGTGTGGTGTGCCACGCCAAAAAGACCGCCAACTCCGTGGCCGTCAAGATTCCCGACCCGACGGATATCATGGGCCGGCTCCATCCCAATGCCGAAGAACCCGTGATGAGGATGTTCGAAACCAAGCACGAGCCTGGAAAACTGGTTACCTTCCGCCACGAGGAGCATGTCAAACGTTTCGGCTTCAAATGCGTGAGCTGCCACCGCGAGCAAAACTGCAGCCAGTGTCACAAGCCGGAAAGGCCGGCGGTGCCAACCAAGACTTTCACGGAGCATCATTCGCCCTGCTCCGGTTGCCACGAAACTGCCGAGGACAAAAAGGCAAAGTGCTCCCATTGTCATTCGGACCAGGAGATCCCCGCGTTCAGTCACCAGCAGACGGGCTTGGTGCTGGACAAGAGCCATCAGGCTGCGGCGTGCGTTGATTGCCACGCGGGGAGCAGGTTCGACCGGAGACCCACTTGTTCGGAGTGCCACGAAGAGAAGGAGAAAATCACCTACCCGGAAAAGCTCCCGGGCACAATCTCGAAAACACCGTGATTCCTCATCCGAGCGCACGACGAAGTTTATGAAAAGCAATCGCCGTCAATTCGTAAAGGGGATTGCCGCAGGCGCCGGCGCCCTCTTCCTGGGTGAGCGCGCGGGCGCCGTCAGCCCGGTCGAGCACTTCACCGGCTACCCGGACCGCGTTGGCATGCTCATGGACTTGTCTCTGTGCATTGGCTGCCGCAAATGCGAAGAGGCCTGCAAGCAGGCCAACCACCTGCCGCCGGTCACCGGCCCGCTGGAAGACCAGGCCGTTTTCGAGCGGCAACGCCGCACGGATGCGGACAACTACACCGTGGTCAATCGCTATCCTCCGGCGCAACCAGGCCAGCCTTCACTCTTCGTCAAGAAGCAGTGCATGCACTGCAACGAGCCGCCTGCGCCTCGGCCTGCCTGGTCGGTGCCATGCGCAAAACCAAGGAGGGAGCGGTGGTCTATAACAAGGACCTGTGCCTGGGTTGCCGCTATTGCATGATCGCCTGCCCGTTCAATATTCCCGCTTACGAGTACCACAATCCCACCTCCCCCAAGGTCCGGAAATGCACCTTGTGTTACGAGCGCATCCAGCGTGGCCAACGGCCGGCCTGTGCGGCCATCTGTCCCCGGGAGGCCATTACTTTCGGCAAGCGGAGTGACCTGATCAAGCTGGCGGCCCAGACGATGGAGAAGCATCCCGGCAAATACCAGGACCAGGTCTATGGGGTCGAGGAAGCCGGCGGAACCACCTGGCTCTACCTCTCGCAAGTCCCCTTCGCCACGATTGGGTTCCCCATGGGCTTGGGCACGAAACCCTTCCCCGAGTATACTCGCGGGTTTCTGTCCGCCGTTCCGGTCGTCTTTGTGGTTTGGCCGGCTTTGTTGGGCGGATTCCATTTGTTTGCCAAGAGCCGGCAGCAAGCTCTGGGCAGCGGCAGCGGAGGCCCGGCGGACCAGAAGGAGGTCTCATGACGATCAAGGTTGGCGAGGCGTCGGTTCCGGCCCGGCAATGGGTGCAGGAGCATCTGTTCGAGGGCAGACCTTTGCCAGAGTATCTTCGGGCGCTCATCACTCCCTTTCATCTGGGGGCGGCCTTCATCATCCTGGCCGGTCTGCCGTTGATCGTGATGAGGTACGTGCTGGGCTTGGGCGCCGTCACCCAGGCCTCGAACGACCAGCCGTGGGGGCTATTCTTGGGTTGGGGGCTTTTCTTGGGCGTTCCGTTGGCCTCGACCGGATTCCTCATGGCGTCGGCGGTCTATCTTTTTGGGCTTAAGCACTATTATCCCCTGTTGCGCCCGGCCGTCCTGACCGGCTTCATCGGGTACTTGTTTGCCGTCATTTACCTGCTGGTGGACTTGGGGATGCCCTGGCGTCTGCCCTACCCCATGTTCAAGTCATTCGGAACCGGTTCGGTGATGTTCCTGGTGGCTTGGCACGTGGCCCTCTACCTCTCGACGCAACTGGTGGAGTTCTGTCCGGCCATCTTCGAATGGCTGGGGGCCGACCGGTTCCGGCGCTGGGCTCTGCGGGTGACGGTTGGGGCCACCATCTTTGGCGTCATTCTCTCCACGCTCCACCAATCCGCCTTGGGCGCGTTGTTTCTCCTTGCCCCCGCCAAACTGCACCCGCTGTGGTATTCTCCTTACCTGCCTTTGTTGTTTTTCGTCTCGAGCATCGCCGCCGGGCTTTCCATGGTGATCGTGGAGAGCACCTTGGTGAGCCGATTTCTGCCCCACCGCATGGACGAGCCCAACCGCCAAGCCCTGGACGGCCTCACCCTTGGGCTCGGGAAAGGGGCAGCGCTGGTTCTGTTCACCTATTTTGGCTTGAAAATGGTTGCGTTGGCCCACGGCCATCATTGGGCCCTTTTTCGGTCCGATTACGGGGTCTGGTTCGCGATTGAGGTGATTGGTTTCGTGCTCCTCCCGTGCGGCCTCTTCCTGACCGGGGTTCGGAGGGCGAACGTGAGATTGGTGCGATTCACCGCCCTCCTGACCATTCTTGGAGTCGTAGCCAACCGCTTCACTGTTTCCATGTTCGCCTTTCAGTGGGAACTCCCGCACCGGGAGTTCTTCCGCTGGAAAGAGGTGGTCGTCGTTGCCACCATTATTACCATCGAGGTCCTGGTTTATCGGTGGATCGTGAACCGACTGCCTGTCCACACGAAACATCCCCGGTACAAAGGAGCCCATTAGAGGACTCCTCGGCGCCGGTCGAAACGATGCCGCGCCCTCGAACGGATTGCCCCCGCGGCGGCCGTCTTGAGAATGTGTCAAACCGCGCGCGACTTTTCACACCTGGGGCCGCGCCGGGGCCGATTCAAGAAGCGCACGATTAGGAGCGCGCACGCCCTCGTCCGCGCGTTTCTTTCATGGGGGTTCCCGACAGGCGGACGAGGGCGTCTGCGCTCCTTGCCTGAATCGGCCCTGGGGCCGCGCCAAGCGGTATAGTGCCTCAGTGAGGGCGGGAGTGGCACCGAAAGGGCGTCGCCCAACGCGAAGCGTTTTGGACTGCCGCAGTCCAAAACCTTCGGGCTCGGGGTCGGTTCATCGAGAGGGGTCTGCGCGCCGTGTCGCCCCCGCCTCCCCTGGGGCCTTACCAAGCGGTCCGTTTTGGCCTTGACAACATGAGCAGTTGTGCTGATTCTCAACCTGTGAACTCTGTTGCATCTAATTCTCTTTGCGCCTCGGAACTCAATGCCTGCCAGCTCTCCTGGCGAAAACGTATAGCCGATGGGTTTCTCGCCCGGACCTGCAGTGTTGGCGGGTTGTTGGCGGCCGTCAGTTTGGCCGTCCTTGGGTGGCAGGAGGCGCTTGCTCAAGCGCCGGTGCGGGTTTATTCGGCCGAGGGCCCCGGCCCCGCTCTGCACGAGGCCGCCACGACCTTCTCTGCGGACGACGCGGTGAAGGTGGTCGGCGGACCCCCGTCCGAGTGGATTGAACGGGCCGCCGCGGACGCGGACGTGGTTTGCAGCAGCGCCGACTTCATGATGTCCCGGTTCGTCAGCAACGCGCTGCTCCAAGTCGATCCCTCGACGGTCAAGCCCCTCTACATGCGCTCGTCGGCCATTCTCGTGCGCCCTGGGAACCCGAAGCGGATCGAAGACTTCCCCGATCTTTTGCGGCCCGGAGTGCGAGTGATGGTCGTTACCGGCTCCGGCCAAACCGGCCTGTGGGAAGACATGGCGGGCCGGAAGGGCGATGTCCAAACGCTACGCAAACTCCGGCAGAACATTGCCTTCTACGCGGCCAATAGTGCGGAGGCCGTCCGCCTCTGGCGGGACAAGAAGGATATCGACGCCTGGCTCACCTGGGACATCTGGCAGGCCCCCCTGCGTACGGAGGCGAAGCTGATCCAGGTCCACAAGGAGTACAGGATCTTCCGCCAGTGCAGCGTGGCGCTGACGCGGCGGGGTCGGAACAACCCGCTGGCGGCTCGGTTCATCGAGTTTCTGGCCTCGCCCGAGGGTGCCCGCATCTTCGCCTCGTGGGGCTGGATGGCACCCCCCGCTGATTCCGGCCCCATCGAGGTGTGTCGTGACATCGCGGTCGTGTGCGGCGTGGACCGGAATGCCTGGACGAACAATGTGGGTTCAGGCCTGGCCCGAGTGGAGCGGCTCGTCGAGGATTACGAATTGATAGGGGTTCCGCGCGACGAACTGCACATCAGCGTGGTCCTCCACGGGGAGGCCGGTTATTGGCTGCTCAAGGACGGCCCCTATCGTGCGTTCACGCGGACGGAGCAAGGGAATCCAAACAGACTCCTTGTCGAGAAACTCCTGGGTTGTGGGGTAAGCGTCGAGGTGTGTGGGCTGGAAATGAAGGAGCGCGGCTGGTCCAAGGATGATCTGCTGCAGGGCATTACAGTCGTGCCGGGGGCGTACCAGCGGATTGTCGATCTCCAATCCCGGGGCTACGCTTACATCCCGTTTTGACGCGGAACCATCGCTTTCGATGGAGCATTGACTTGCCCGGGGGCGCCGTTCTAATCTGGCGGCAGCGTCTGAAGATACTTTATATTGATATTGAAAGGACTCTTATGCCGGACCTCAAAGAACTCTACGAAGCGGTGGTCAGGGGCGATGCCAAGACCACACAGACCTTGACCCAACAAGCCCTGGCCGAGGGGGTCGATCCCCTCACGCTGGTCAACGAGCACCTGGTGCCCGCCATGGACGAAGTGGGCCGCCGCTTCGAGTGCAACGATTATTTTGTGCCGGAATTGCTCATCTCCGCCCGGGCCATGAAAGCCGCCCTCGAACTGGTTCGCCCTCTGCTCACGGCGCGGGGCGATAAGCCCCTGGGCCGCGTGGCCATCGGGACCGTCAAAGGCGATTTGCACGACATCGGCAAGAACCTCGTCGGCTCGCTCCTGGAAGGGGGCGGCTTCGAGGTGATCGACCTGGGCGTCAACGTGTCGCCCGAGAAATTCATCGAAACAGTCAGGCAACAGCAGGCCAATATCATCGCCATGTCGGCCTTGCTCACGACCACCATGCCGGCCATGAGGACGACCATCGAGGTCCTCAAACAAGCCGGCGTGCGCAACCAGGTCAAAGTCCTCATCGGCGGCGCGCCCATCACGCAGAAGTACGCCGACGAGATCGGCGCCGACGGCTACAGCGAGAACGCGGTCGGCGCGGTGGCGCTGGCCAAGAAGGCGGTGGCCGCCGGCTGAGGGCCTGCCTCTCGAGACGCCGGGAGCAGCCTGGAAAGCCCCATGATTGTGAAATCCCGCACTGAGACCCTGAACCGAACCGCGGCCGCGCGAACGAGGACGCGAAGCGTTTTGGACTGCCGCAGTCCAAAACCTTGCGGGCTTGCCGACGGTGTTTGGAGAAGCTGCCTTGCAGAGCCACGCTTCCCTGCTTGTCATGAACCCGCTGATTGAAGAACTGCTGGCCCAGGGCCCGGCGGTCATCACTGACGGGGCCTGGGGCACGCAACTCCAGGCGCGCGGCCTGGGGCTGGGCGAGTTTCCGGATGCCTGGAACCTGACGCACGCGGAGCGCGTGGCGGAGGTCGCCCGCGCCTATGTCGAGGCCGGCAGCCAAGTCATCCTCACCAATACCTTCGGCGCCAATCGAATCCGGCTGGGCGATCACGCCGCCGCCGGGGACGTGTCCGAGCTCAACCGGCGCGGGGTCGAGATCTCGCGCAACGCGGCCGCCGGGCGCGCCCGGGTCTTTGCCTCGATCGGCCCGACGGGCAAACTGCTCATGAGCGGAGAGGTCACCGAGGAGCAGGTGCGGGCGGCTTTTGCCGAGCAGGCCCAGGCCCTGGCCCAGGGCGGGGCGGACGCCCTGGTGGTGGAGACCATGTCCGACCTCGACGAGGCCCTGCTGGCAGTGGCCGCCGCGCGCCAGACCGGCCTGCCCGTGGTGGCGTGCATGGTCTTTGACAGCGGCAAAGACAAAGACCGCACGATGATGGGCACAACGCCCGAGGAGGCGGCCAGGAGGCTCACCCAGGCCGGGGCCGATGTCATCGGCGCCAACTGTGGCCAGGGCATCGCCGGGTTTGTCGGCATTGGCCGGCGCCTCCGCTGTGCCACCGACCGCCCGATTTGGCTCAAGCCCAATGCCGGGCTGCCGGTGATGGTCGAGGGCCGCGCCCAATACACGGCCACGCCGGAGGAGTTTGCTGGTCGCATCCCCGAACTGCTCGAGCTGGGCGCCCGCTTCGTCGGCGGCTGCTGCGGCACGCGCCCGGAGTTCATTGCCGCGATCCGGCGGTGCGTGGTGTAGAGGGCCGAGGGTCGAGGGCCGAGGGTCGAGTGAAGCGACCCTCGCCCCTCGACACTCGGGGCGCAATCGGACACTGCCTCCGTCAGCACCACCGAATGGCCGGAGCGCGGACTTTAGTCCGCTTTGGATGCCCAATGTTCAATAGGCCCGGCAAAGACGTTGAGGTCCGCGCAACGCGGGCTAAAGCCCGCGCTCCGGGGGCAGGGTCCGATTGCGCCCCGACACTCGACACTCGACCCTTGAAATTATGACCAGTCGCGAAAGAGTACTTGCCCATTTGGAGGGCCGGCCGGTGGATCGGCTGCCGTTGATGCCGATCACGATGATGTTCGCCTGCGACCGCATCGGGGCGCGCTACGGGAAGTATTGCACCGACTACCGGGTGCTGGTCGAGGGCCAGGTCCGCACCGCCCGGGAGTTTGGCTTCGACTATGTCAATACGATGTCCGACCCGGCCTGCGAGGCGGCGGATTGCGGGGCCAACGTCGAGTATTTCGAGAACCAGCCGGTGGCGATCATCGAAGAGCGGGCGCTGCTGGCGGACAAGGCGAGGCTTGTTTCCCTGCAGCTCCCGGACCCGCTGGGCGGGGGGCGGATGCACAACCGCATCAAGGCCCTGGGCCTGTTCCGGGAACGGGTGGGGCGCGACAAGCTCATCGAAGGCTGGGTTGAAGGGCCGATTGCCGAAGCGGCCGACCTGCGGGGCATCAATACCATCATGACGGACTTCTTCGATGACCCGGCATTTGTGCGCGACCTTTTCAGCTTCGTCATCGAGATGGAACTGAGGTTCGCCCGGGCGCAGCTCGATGCGGGAGCCGAGGTGATCGGCATCGGCGACGCCGCCGCCTCGCTGGTTGGCCCGCAGCTTTACCAGGAGTTTGTCTGGCCTTATGAGAAGAAACTGGTGGATGGCATCCACGGCCTCGGGTGCAAGGTGCGCCTGCACATCTGCGGCAATACGCGCAAGCTGCTCGAGGGCATGGGCAAACTGGGGTGCGAGATTGTGGACCTGGATTACCTCTCGCCGATTGCCGAGGGGCGTCGGGCCATGGGCTCCGCCCAAGTGCTGTTGGGCAACGTCAACCCGGTCCTGGTCCTGCGCAACGGCACGCCCGAGGACGTTACCGCCTGCATTTCCGAGTGCCACCGCCAGGCCGGCCCGCGCTTCATTGTCGGCGCCGGCTGCGAGGTCCCCCGCGACACCCCCCTGGCCAACCTCCGCGCCCTCTGCGATTACGCCCGCGGCCACGCGCCGCAATGAACCGAGGGGCATGGTGGATGGCACGTGAGTAGGACGCATGAGGACATTCTTCAAACCCTGTGATTTGCGACGATTTCGGGAGCTCTCGTATGTGAGGCCCATATATTTACACCGCTTGGTCCTCTCCCTGATGCCAGGCCTGGGGTTGGCACGCTGGTGTTCAGGCCGAAGGCCTTGTTCATACCAGCCCAGGGCAAGGCCCGCCGGAGCGCAGCGCAGGCGAGCCGCCGCCCTGGGTCCACCGCACATTTTCTATTCTGTTGCAGGCCGACGGCCTGCCTCATAAGGCTCCCGGAGGATGAATCGCGCTTTCAGCGCTCCAGATGATCATTGGCGGCTTTTCCCAGGGCGTTGCCCTGGGCTGGTATGAACGACGCCCTTGGCGTCCAGAGCACGCACCTCCGGGTCCATCGTGCCCCCGGAGAATTCTGTCGTGCGCCCGCGCAAGTTGGAACAGGAGGAGGGCCTTTGACTTGCCCTGCCAACCCCCTTAGGCGGTGGAAATTACTATGGAGTCATAGGCAACTCTGAGAGCCTGAACCGCTACCACCGCGAAACCAGCCGCATCCTGTTCAAGTGGCTGAATCGGCGTAGTCAGCGGAGCAGTTTCACTTGGCGCACCTTCGATCGGCTGCTCCAGCGCTTCAAGGTGCCACCACCGCGAGTGGTGGAACGGGCAGGGGGCTCTCTGCGTCTGCGTGGCCCGGCGGATTGGGACCTCGAGCGGCTCAGTCAGATCAAGCTGTTTGGGGACGCCTACCGACCGTGCGCGTGCGCGAGCGAGGCGTCGTGAAGAGCCCGGTGCGGGAAAACCGCCCGCCGGGATCTGCGAGGGGGACGCGGGGCAACCCGCGTCCCTACTCGACCCCGGATGCAGGCGAGAGGGCGCCGGCGGCTGGCGGACACCTTGCGCAACACTTCAAGCTGAGGTAGTGTACAGAAATCTTGATGGCTCTCACACACGAAACTGATATCGCCTCCAGCCCGGCAAGCGAGTTTACGACGACCAACTGGAGCCTCGTGCTGAGCGCAGCCGACAGCTCGTCCGCCGGCGGACAAGCCGCCCTGGAGCGGCTCTGCCGCGGTTACTGGTATCCGCTTTACGCCTATGTCCGGCGCCGGTGCCACCGCCCGGAGGACGCGCAGGACCTGACCCAGGAGTTTTTCGCCCGCTTGCTGGGCCGCCATTACCTGCGCCATGCCGACCGCGAGCGCGGCAAGTTCCGCACGTTTCTGCTCACCTCGCTCCAGCGGTTCCTGGTCAACGAATGGAAGAAAGGCGGCGCGCAAAAGCGGGGCGGCGGCGCACCGGCCATCTCCTGGGACACGGAGGCGGGCGAAATGCGCTACCAGGCGGAGCGGGCCGACGCGTCCACGCCCGAGAAACTCTTCGAGAAACAGTGGGCGGTGACCATGCTGGAACACGTGCTGGCCCGGCTGCGTGAGGAATTCACGGCTCGCGGCAAGGCAGAGCAATTTGAGCGGTTGAAGGTTCTCCTGTGGGGTGAGCAAGGTTCGCCGCCCTACGCCGAGGTGGCCGCACAGTTGCGTCTGAGCGAGGGCGCGCTCAAGGTGGCGGTGCATCGGCTGCGCCAGCGTTACCGGGAGCTGCTGCGGGCGGAAATCACTCACACCGTGGCCACGCCCGAGGAAGTGGATGACGAGCTGCGGCATCTGATCGCGGTGATCAGCAGTTGACTCACGGTATGGAAGCGACGAGCACCGAGACTGGTCCCATGCCGGCGGCTCGACGTTGCGAACGGTGCGGCACGCCGCGGAGCGCCTGCGCGCCGGAAGGACTTTGCCCCGCCTGCATGTTGCTCGGCGGTCTGGGCTCCGGCGTGGACGCCGCCGCCGATGGGCCTGGCCGGAACGCCCCCACCCCTGTGATTCCGGTTAGAGGGCGGCCCGAGGGCCTCATGGGCCAACAGGATCCGCTGCAGAGTGTAGCCCCTGCCGAGGCGGTGGTCGTCACTGAGCGGGAGATTCCAAGCGGCCCCGCCCCGCCACCCCTTTCCGCTCTCGAAGCAGGAAACGCCTTGGGCGGCTCGTCCATCCGACCGATGCTGGGCAAGGCCATTTCTCACTACCGCATCCTCGAGCCGTTGGGCAGCGGGGGAATGGGGGTCGTCTATAAGGCCCAAGACACCAAACTACCCCGCTTTGTCGCCCTCAAGTTCCTGCCCGAAGCACTCGCTGAGAGCCCCAGGCCTTGGCGCGATTCAGGCGCGAGGCCCATGCCGCTTGCGCGCTCAATCACCCCAACATTTGCGTGATTCACGACATCGGCCAGTTCGAGGAGCAGCCCTTCATCGTAATGGAGTTTCTGGAAGGGCGGACACTGAAGCACCGCATTGCGGAAGGGCCGGTCCCGACGGACGAACTGCTGGAACTGGCGGTCCAGGTTGCCGATGCCTTGGATGCGGCGCACTCCAAGGGCATCATTCACCGGGACATCAAGCCGGCGAATATTTTCATTAGCGGGCGAGGCCAGGCCAAGGTCCTTGATTTTGGGCTTGCGAAGCTATCCGCGCCACCAGGATGGGCAGCGGAAGGAACTGGGGCCGCGAATCCGCCAACGGCGAGCGGGGAAGAATACGCGACGAGTGCCGGGGTCGCCATGGGGACAGTGCCGTACATGTCTCCAGAACAGGCGCGCGGCGAAGAAATGGACGCGCGCACTGACGTGTTCAGTTCCGGCGTTGTTCTCTATGAGATGGCCACAGGCAAGCCGGCGTTCCCGGGAAACACTTACGCCGTTGTCATTGATGCCATTCTCAACCGCGCGCCCATCCCTCCGACTCAGTTGAACCCCCTTGCTCCCGCCGGGCTGGAACGCGTCATCGGCAGAGCGCTCGAGAAGCACCGCAATAAGCGCTACCAGAACGTGTCGGGTTTGCTTTCCGACCTGAAGCGCCTTAAACGGGACACCGACGGCGGCCGCACGGCCGCCAAGCCAGTCACCGGGTCCGGCGCGCGGCCGCGCTCCCCACGCAAGGCCTTGGATTCGCTCGCGGTGCTGCCGTTCGAGAACGCGGGCTCTGACCCCGGCGCCGAGTATTTCACCGACGGAATCACGGAGAGCATCATTCACAGCGTTTCGGAATTCCCCAAGGTCCGGGTGATGGCGCGCAGCACGGTCTTCCGCTACAAGGGGCGGGCGGCCGATCCCCAGGCGGTCGGGCGGGATTTGAACGTCCGGGCGGTGCTGACCGGGAGAGTCGTGCAACGAGGCGACAGCCTGGTCATTGAGGCGGAACTGGTGGACGCCACCAATGGGTGGCGGCTCTGGGGCAAGCAGTTCCAGCGGCCTCTTCAGGATGTGTTCACAGTGCAGGAGGAGATCGCCCGCGAGATCTGCGAAAACCTCCGAGTGGAGCTGACGGAGCGCGAGAAGAAGCGGCTCGCCAAGCGCCCCACCGAAAACCGCCGGGCCTACGAACTCTACCTCAAAGGCCGATTCTTTTGGAACAAACGCACCGAGCAGAGCATTCGGAAAGGAATTGAATTCTTCCGACAGGCAATCGAAGTGGACCCCATGTACGCGCTGGCATACGCCGGGCTCGCCGAATCCTATATGCCGCTCGGACGTTGGGAGTATGTCCCCCCGGCTGAGGCCTTTCCCAAGGGGAAGGCTTGGGCCATGAAAGCGCTCGAGCTCGACGATCAGCTTGCCGAAGCCCATACCCCTCTTGCCGTCGTGCTCTTCATCTACGAACGCGACCGCGAAGCCGCCCTGAAGACAATCCAAAGGGCCATCGCGCTCAACCCAAACTATCCTCGAGCGCGCCAGGTATATGGGGAGATTCTTACCGGCTTGGGGGAATTCGACAAGGCCGCCGACGAAATCCGTCAAGGCCTCGAACTGGACCCGCTATCAGCCGCCCTTCTCTCGCAGACGTCTTCCTCTCCTTTTGCGCCCGACGCTACGAAGAGGCAATCCAGAAGGTCCGGAACAGCCTGGAGATCGAGCCAGGTTATTACCTTTCTTTCTGGCTCCTGGGGTATGCCTGCGAACAGCTTGGCCGCTTCGAGGACGCCCTTGGGCACTTTCAACGCGGCCTGGAACTGGCCCGAGAAAATCCGGCCATCCTGGCCTCGCTCGCTCGCACCTATGCGCTCTGGGGCAAGGAAGACAAAGCCCGGGAGCTTCTCCAGGGGCTGGAAACGATCAGCCCTCAAAGGTACGTCTCCGCTTATTCTATTGCGGGCATCTGGGCGGGCCTGGGGAACCGCGATCAAACGCTGGTGTGGCTTGGGAACGCCTGCGAAGAAAGGTCGGTGAGGATGGCCTACTTCAACGTGGATCCGGCCTTTGACGCCTTTCGCTCTGACACCCGGCTTCAGGAAATGCTCGGTCGCGCCAGGCTGCCGGCGCCAGGAGGGACCCATGGAAGCTGAGACACACCGATTCAAGATCGGGGCCTTTGATTGCCTGGCTGTGAGCGACGGGACCTTCGCCTACCCTGCCGGGCTGCTCTTCGCGAACGCCCGGAAGGAAGATTACGAACAGGGGCTGCGCGAGCGCCACCTTCCCCTGGATCAAATTACCACGCCCTACGTTTGTCTTTATCTCGATACCGGCGAGCATCGGGTGCTCGTGGATACCGGCGCCGGAAACCTCGCGCCTACGACGGGGCGGCTGGTCCAGAACCTGCGGAGTGAAGGTATCGATCCCGGAAACATCGACACGGTGATCCTGACGCACGCCCACGCTGACCATATTGGCGGCAACCTCGACTCCGATGGCAACCTGGCGTTTCCCAATGCTCGCTACGTGATGTCGAGGGTCGAGTGGGATTTCTGGACCTCCAAGCCCGATCTCTCCAGCTTGAACTGCGGCGATCACCTCGAGCAGTTGCTGCTTCAATATGTCGAGGCCATGCTGCCCCCGATCCGGCACCGGCTTGACCTGGTGGATGGCGAGGAAGAGCTTGTTCCGGGTATTCGCACAATCCCGGCGCCGGGTCATACTCCCGGCCACTTGGCCCTCGAAATCAATTCCCAAGGAGAGACGTTCATTGACGCCGTTGATACGTTCCTGCACCCCATGATGATCGAGCGGATCGAGTGGTACTCGGTGGTGGACATTTATCCGGAGAAGGGGATCGCCAGCCGGCGGCGTCTTCTCGAACGCGCCGCTGATACCGGGGCGGCGGTCATGTCGTTTCATTTCCCCTTTCCGGGCCTGGGCCGCGTGGTCCGGAAGGAAGACGGTTTCACGTGGAAACCAGACTGTTAGTGCCTGAGTCTTCGAAAGTCTTTGTAACCTTTCGCCGGATTTCCTGTAGCACCGGGTGAATGAAGGCGTGAAGTGGAGAAGTTCATTCCACGCTCAAACCAATACAAAACAGAACTAACAGCAACAACTTCGGAGGCAGAGCTTCCGAAAAAGAAAGGAAAAACAGTATGAAAAAACTCCGTTTCGCCTTAACCCTCGGCCTCGCCCTCAGCGCGGTCTCGGCTCTTGCCGATACGTTTGCGAGGTTCTCGACGGGTGTCTCCGGCCCAGTCACCCTGCCGGTGGCCACGCCGGTAGGGAATCCGGCCACCTTGCTCTTCTTCGAAAGCGGCTGGACAGGCACTGCGACCGTGTCTGGGCTGGAGGGTGAAACCACCTATACCGTGAGCCTGAACAACGTCGGATACTTCACTATTGCGGATCCCACCAAGCCTGTTTGGGACATTTCCGCGCATTGCGTCGCTATGACCATCACC
Source organism: uncultured bacterium (assembly GCA_963749495.1). Classification (GTDB taxonomy): domain Bacteria; phylum Verrucomicrobiota; class Verrucomicrobiia; order Limisphaerales; family UBA8199; genus CAVQND01. The sequence continues at coordinate 185,758 of CAVVMW010000023.1, read as the reverse complement.
TTTTATGATGACACCGACACCGAGGTAGGCAGCATGTATGGCACGTTTCACACGACGGGTACTATTAACACCGCTACCGGTGTGGTCAACACCTCCGGCTATTACGACCTCACCTCGGGGACGGGAATCTTTCACGGAGTGAAAGGCTTCGGAACCTGCGGCGCTTCAGGGACCGCAGCAGCGGCTTTCTGCCCACTCGACGGTTGGCTGGAGTTGCCTGGTCCAGATCTGCATCATTGATGCTCGCACCCGATTGGTCCGCCACATTTCCCTCGCTCTCCCCATCGGATGGGGAGAGGGGGAATATCATTAGTCAGCCACATGAAAATGCTTGAGACGGCAGCATACGATGGGGCATAGTTCCGGATATGGTTGTGGTTGTCGGTGCTACCGGTCTGGTGGGCAGCGCGATTTGTCAAAAGCTGGCCGAGCGAGGGGAATTGATTCGAGCACGCGTTCGAGCTGCCAGCTCGAAGGAAAGGGTGGAAGCCCTGCGCTCATCCGGTGTCGAGTTGTGCCTCGGCGACCTGAAGGAACCTCAGGCGCTGGCTGCCGCCTGTCGCGGCGTCGAGGCAGTGATTTCGACCGCCTCCTCGACTTTGTCCCGCCAGCCGGGCGATTCGATTGAATCGGTGGACGCCACCGGACAGTTGGACCTCGTGGACGCAGCCAAGGCCGCAGACGCGGGCCGTTTTCTGTTTCTGTCATTTCGCCGCCCGCCCGGCCTGTCGTTCCCGCTGGGCGATGCCAAGCAACGGGTCGAACAGGCCATCAAGGGCCTGAACTTCACCATCATTCAGGCGAGTTTCTTCATGGAGGTATGGCTCAGCCCGGCCCTGGGTTTCGACTATGCGAACGCGACGGCTCGCATCTGCGGACCGGGAACCAACCCAATCAGTTGGGTGTCCTTCCGCGATGTCGCCGAGGTGTGCGCGCTTGGCCTTCGACATCGTGCGGCCGAGCGGAGGGTCATCGAATTTGGCGGACCGGAGGCGCTTAGCCCGCTTGAAGTGGTGGCCCGCTTCGAAAAAATCAGCGGCAGGCCGTTCCAACTCGAGCACGTCCCCGAACCGGCGCTGCTCTCACAATTCCAAGGTGCCAAGGATTCGTTGCAGAAGAGCTTTGCAGGGCTCATGCTCGCATACTCGCATGGAGATTCCATGGACATGGCTTCGGTCCTCGACACGTTCCGGATCCAGCTCACCAGCGTCAACGACTAGGCACACAGCGTGCTGGGCAATGCAGCGACGCCGTGAGGTTTGCGCCTTGTAACCTTCCTACCTTTTTCCTGTAGCAAGGAGTGAACAGAAACAACCTCGGAGGCCCAGCTTCCGAAATTTTGGACTCGAAGAGGCAAGAGAATAGAGATCTAAACTGCCTCTGATGAAATACAGATCCAGATGCTTTCAAGCGACCTCTCGGACCCGTTGGCTGCGGCTCCTCTTGGCCTTGGGCGGCACCCTCGCTGCCGGCCACCTGGCCGGAGCGGCCCCCGCCGAGGCATTGGCCGGGCGTTGGGACCTCACGATCCAAGATGCGAACCAGAAGCAACTCCCATCATGGTTGGAGTTGAAACTGGGTCAGGGGGTCTGGAAAGCCAGTTTTGTGGGCCGTTGGGGAAACGCCCGCCCGTTGCCCGAGGTCCTCGTCCAGGGCGGCCACGTTCGGTTCGTTTCCCCCAGGCAGGAAGAAGACAGCCGAACCGACCTCGTTTTTGAGGGAAAGCTGATCGGCGAAACCCTGGCCGGCTCGGCCAAGGGGCCCAACGGAACCCCGTGGACCTGGACTGGCAGACGTGCTCCCGCGCTCAAGCCGCCGGACAACGTCAAGTGGACGGAGCCGATCACGCTCTTCAATGGGCGGGATTTCAGCGGGTGGACCTTCGACAATCCACCGAAAGCGACGAGTTGGGCGGTGGAACACGGCTGTCTGGTCAACAGGTCCGCCGGCTCGAACATCGCCACGGATGGGAAATTCCAGGATTTCAAACTGCACCTGGAAGTCAATTGCCCCACCAACGCCAACAGCGGCATCTATTTGCGTGGCCGGTACCAGGTGCAGGTGGAGGATGATTCCATCCAGGAACCGCCCAGCCATCACATGGGCGCAGTCTATGGTTTCCTGGCGCCGAGCCCGGAGCAGCCACGATGCCCGGGCGTCTGGCAAACGTTCGACATTACGCTGATGGGGCGGTTCGTCACGGTCGTCCAGAACGGCCAAACGATTATCGACAACAAAGAAATACCAGGCATCACGGGGGGAGCCTTCGACAGCCATGAGGAATTGCCAGGACCGATCTACCTGCAAGGCGACCACGGTGGCATCGCCTACCGAAACATCGTGCTCACCCAAGCGGTGCCTTGAACAGCTATTGCACTTCCAATTGACCCTTGGCTCGAATGTCCTCGGACGAAGAGCCGACCAGGACGTTGAACGCGCCAGGCTCCACGACAAATCCGTGGGTTGTCACGTCGTAAAACGCCAGCTTTTCAGCCTGCAGGGTGAACGTGACGGTCTTCTTCTCGCCCGGACGCAACGTCACGCGTTCGAAGCCGCGCAACTCCTTGCCCGGCCGCTTCACGCTGCACGCCACCTGATGCACGTAAAGCTGAACCACTTCGTCGCCCGCGCGCTCGCCTGTGTTCTCCACGTCCACGCTCACCGCGACCTGGCCGGTCGGCGGGACCCGCCTGGGGGAGGCCCGGAGGTTGGAATACTCAAAGGTGGTGTAACTCAGGCCGTGGCCGAAGGCAAACAGCGGCCGGCCCTCCAGATACATATAGGTGAAACCCTTGCTCACATCGTATTCATCCTGGGCGGGCACCTGGCTTTCGGAGGCATAAACGGTGTGCGGCAGACGCCCCGCGGGGTTCACGTCGCCGAAGAGCACGTCGGCGATGGCGTTGCCGCCTTCGACGCCATTCCACCAGGCCTCGAGCATGGCGGGCACGTTTTCCTTAAGCCAAGGCACCGCCAACGGGCCGGCGTTCATGAGCACGACGACGGTGTTCGGGTTGGCCGCCAGCACCGCCTCGACGAGGTCCTCCTGACGGCCCGGCAGCCCGAGGCCGGAGCGGTCGTGCCCTTCCGACTCGATGCGGCTGTCGGTGCCGACGTAAACGAGAGCCACATCCGCGCCGCGGGCGAGCGCGACCCCCTGGGCGATTGAGGCCGCCTCGCCGTCCACGGGCGCCCCGCTTGCGTTGGCGCTCCGGGCTTGGCTGATCCGGCATCCTTGGGCGTAAAGCACCTCGGCCCCCGGTGCGGCGCGGTTCCGGATGCCTTGGAGCGGCCTGACCGGCCTGTCGGCCTTGCCGCTGTAGCCGCCGGGCGTGAACATGTAGGCGTGGGGACCGATGACGGCAATCCTCTTGAGTTTGCTCTTGGCGAGGGGCAGGAAGTGGTTCCGGTTGACGAGCAGGACGATTGATTCCCGGGCCGCCTTCAAGGCCAGCGCCCGGTGCTCAGGACTGCACACAACACTGGTGGGAATCCTGCTGTAAGGCACCAAGTCCCGGGGATCGAACTCGCCCAGGAGGATCCGGTCGCGCACGACCCGGAAGACCGCGTCGTTGAGCCGCGCTTCGGAAGCGAGCCCCTGCCGAACCGCCGCCGGAAGATAGGTCTCGAACTCCTTGTCGGAGAAGTCGCAGCCGGCCATGAGCGATTGGGCCACGGCATCCACATAAGTCATTTGGCCTTTCATGTGCCCCTTGACCATGCTGTTCACTCCGCCCAGGTCCGATACGACAAAGCCCTGGAAGCCCCATCGCTTCTTGAGGATGTCGGTGAGCAGGAGCGGGTTGATATTGCTGGGGACGCCGTTGATGGCGTTGTAAGAGGCCATGACCGACTGGGCCTGACCCTCGACGATGCAATCGCGGAAGTGCGGCAGCCAGTATTCATAGAGCATCCGCTCGGGCACGGTGGCGGAGAGTTGCTGGCGCCCCTGCTCGACGTTGTTGACCGCGAAATGCTTGAGCGTGGAAACGAGCTTCAGGTACTTTGGATCATGGCCCTGCAGACCTTTGACATACGCCACGCCGAGGCGTCCTGTCAGATACGGGTCCTCCCCGTAGGCCTCCTCGTTGCGCCCCCAGCAGGGGTTTCGTTCGATGTTGACCACGGGCGCGCGGTAGATCAGCCCCTTGTGTTCGCCGGGGAAACTCGGGTCCTGATGCCAGCCGTTATAGATCGCGCGCGCTTCGTCCGAGATGGCTGTGGCCGCCTCATAGACGAGGTTGGAATCCCATGTCGCCGCCATCGCCAGCGAGACAGGGAACATTGTCGTCGGCCGATCCCAGCAGACGCCATGGAGGCACTGGTTCCAGCCATCGCACTTGATGCCAAAGCGTTCAACCGTCGTCCCCTTGTGATTGAGCAGCATCGCCTTCTCCTCGAGCGTCAGGCGCGAGATCAGATCTCGAGCGCGGTCCTCGGCGGGTTGGGCTGGGTCCAGGTAGAGGGGTTTTGCAGCGGACTCGGCGGCCCGGAGTCCATTTCCGGACGCGGCGAGCAGCGCAAGGGCCGCCAGCAATGGGGTCGCGGACTTCAATTCAATACCCGAGCACTTGCTTTACGAAATTGCGGCTGAGCTTCCAGGTTTCGCGCAGGGGACGGGTCAGGTGGAAATCCTTTTCGTGCGCCAGCTCGATGACGGCGTCGCCTTCGAAGCCGATCTCGTGCAACGCCCGGCCAATGGCGGCGAAATCCGTGTCGCCTTCCCCCAGAGCTTCCGACCAGCGGCCATCCTTCTTCTGGTCGCGCAGGTGCATGAAGACAATCTGCCTGCCAAATTGGCGGATGAACCAGGCCGGCTCCACCCCCGCCCGCACCAGCCAATTCAGGTCGGGCCCCAGCTTGACCTCGGGTATGCGGGACAAAGTCCCTTTGAGGTCGTGCAGGTTATCGGCGACTTCGTATGTGTGGTTGTGGAGGTTGAGGACCACGCCATGCCTTTGGCACAGAGCGATGAGCTTGCGCAAGAGTTCGGCCTGGTCGTCGAGTTGCTGCTCGGTCTTGCGTTTTGGCGCCGGGCCGACCGACGTGCCGAGGGTGCGCCCGCCCAGTGTTGCCAGGCGAGGAATAATCAACTCAGCATCGTCAAGGACCGCCTGGTGCTGGGCGCGGTCCCACATGGCGCCGCCAAAGGACATGCCAATGACGGGCAGATGGTGCTTCCGGGAGAGTTCGCCGATGCGCTCCACCGCATCCTTGGGGCGCAACGCCGTGTGCATCAGTTCGATCCCGTCCAGACCGGCATAATTCATATCTTCGAAGATGGCAGGGAGGACAGGAGTGATGTCGTAATTGGGTTGGGTGGCTGCGTAAACCCACGGATGCCCGCCCACCACCACTTTCTTCCCGGCCGCAGTGCCGCCTTTGGCCTCCGCCACCCCAGCGAGCTTTGGATTCAACACGGCCAACGAAATGGCCGAGGCCCCGGCTCTGGCCAGAAAATGCCGGCGTGAAATAGTTGGAGTCATCATGGTTTTCTCGTTTGTATGTTGGTCCCGCCGAGGCCCCTGGCCGTAAAACTGGCGAACCCAAAATCGGAGTTGGAGCCAACGCCCTTGCCGCTTTGGCAAGCCAGAAACTCCCCAATCCCAGGATTGCCGGTTTTGAAGGTGTCATCGGTGCACCGGGCCTTCTCGACTCCGTTGATGCACACCGTAATGACGTTGCCGACGATGGAGGCCTTGAGGATGTCGCCGTTGTTCAGGCCACAGTTGGTGCCGCGCTTGTCAGCCAGGTACGTGAACTTTCCAAGCGGCCCGTCCCACCTCACAATTTGCACGTAGGACGACGCGCTGTTAACGCACCTGGCAAAGCACTCATAGCCCGTCGTGCGATGGGGTGAGCTGGTGAATCGGAGGAGGATCTCGACTTCCTGGGTGCAGGGCGCATTGCGCTTGGCGATGCGAGCCTCTCCCCAGGCCTCCTGGTCCGGTGGAAACCCGGAGAGGTGGGCGTAGGAATCATTGTATTGGTATATGCCGGTGTTGGTCCCGGTTTGAGTGCCGCAGGCGATGCCGTCCATCTTCCTGATTTGGGTCCAGTCAACCCCGTTATTGGCCCACCGCCCGCCTTCGGAGAGCGGGCTCTCGATGCCCTCGAACCGGGTCGAGTAGGTCTGGGAAAATCCGGTCATGGACAAGCCGGCCAAAGCAAGCAGTGTGATAAAGAGAAAACGGTTCATAGTGCAGCCCTCAATAGACGCAGAGCCTGGCTTGCCTGGGCGAGAAGGGTTCGATGCGGACGGAGTTCTCCCCGGCCTTGATCCACCGGGTCACGTCCAGGCAGAGAGGCCGGCTGATGAAGCCGCCGGCATCCTGGCCGTTGACGGTGACACGCGCGGCCTCCTCGGGAGCCAGGTCACTGAGTTCGAGAAGGACACATCCGACGACAAGGTTCGGTTTCATTGCCGGTGAGCATAGGGCGAGGGGGGCCGGAAAGTCCAGAGCAGGTTCGGGGGGGACCATGCAGGGTTGACCCTGCTCATTATCTCTCAACGTGCCGCCGCAGCACGCGGTAAACCTCGCCGGCGAGCTCGGGGCCGGTCCTGGAGATGACCTCGTACTTGCCTTCATTCAGAGCCATCTCCGGGGAAATAAATGACGCCACGACGGTTCCCTTCCGCTTCAAGCCCCGGAACAAATCCGCATAGTAGGCCTCGATGTCGCGGGGCGTGTAATCGCACGCCATGAGCAGGACGCGGTCCGCGAACACATCCTGCATCTTGTAGAGTTGGCGGAAATTTCCCATGCAGAAATTGTTCACACCGGCCAGGCCTTCGGTCTTGGAGAAGTTCTCGATCTGGTGCTCGGCGCTGCCGCAGAAGTGCAGGGTGCCGCCGCCGAATTCTCTGAAGACCCGCGCGTTGCAGGGCATCACGAACTTCCGGTAGTGCTCCGCCGAGATCGCCACGCAATCGTCGTCGCTGAGCCAGACTGTGCCGAAGGTCTTCGGCAGGAGAATCCCGTGCGGAAAGCAGCCTCTGGCGGCCGTCGGCCCGATTTCCTGTTTCTGCGCCTTGACCCAGCGGATGAACGCTTCGGTGCAGAACTCCAGAAGCTCACGCGCCTCGCGAGGGCGTTCATAGAACCACACAAAGAGCGTCTCCGGGCCAACCACCGTCAAGGCCGTCGTGAGCGGGCCTTGGGGATCCGTGAAGGACACCGGCAAATCGGAATGCGCGCGGAAATGCCGGATGGTTTCCAGGACGCGCGGCATCAACCCGTCCTTCTGCGGGTCGGGCAGCGACAGGCGGCGGACTTGCTCGGGTGTATGGATGGCCGTCCCCTGGATGGCCGGGTCCATCTTGGCTTGAAACAGAGTCGGGCAGCCGAGTGCCGACGCCAATACCCCGGTTCCGTACCAAGGAAACAGGAACGGAATGAAATCATCATCGAGGCTCTCCATGTGCCGCTCCATTTTCCGCAGTTGAAACTGCAGCATGGACTCGCAGTTGGTGAAGTAATCATCCGGGATGAGCGACGGTGTCTCACCCGAGAGCCAGTAATTGGCATCGGCAACCAGGAACGGCACCGGCGCCTTTTCCCGGTGGCGGTAGGCCTCCTCGATCCGGGCTCCAGCGGCGGCGATTCGACAGGCATAGCGCGATGTGAGATTGGACATTTCTTTTGGATGCCTGAGGAAGGATCTCAAAAACGGCTGTCGCCGTCGAGGAGAACCTCAATGCCCATGTCATATTTTATGTATTGTGATGTTCATGCCCGGCTCGTAGAGTTTGTCCGCAGAACAAATTAAACGAAAAGCAAAACCATGAAAATACAATTGGCCCTTTGTGCGATCCTGGCCGCGGGCTTGCTCGTGGGCTGTCAGACGGAATCCGAATCCCAACTTCAGGCAAAGGCTAAAATCAGCAAGGCCGACGCCCAGGCCACGGCCCTGACCAAGGTCCCGAACGGAACCGTGAAGGATTGCGAACTGGAAAGGGAACACGGCAAACTGATCTGGTCTTTTGCCTTCACCACCCCGGATTCGAAAGACATCACCGAGGTCAATGTGGATGCGCTCACGGGCGCAATCGTAAACGTGGAGCACGAAAAAGCCGAAAAAGCGGGTGCTGCCAAATAGAGCGAGGGCGACTGGTAAGTTGTCGGCCCGGCCACCATCGTCAGAGTGCGGATAAGAGGTTAATCTCCCAGATTTGCACGAGAAGCTTGACTTTCCCACGGTTCCAGCCACATTGCGCCGATATGGACATAACTAACGTGTCACCACAACAACTACGGAAAGCGGCCGACCTCAAAGAGAAACTGGACGCGCTGCAAGAACAACTGAACGAACTCCTGGGCAATGAGGTCCCTGCTCCTGCCCCCATTGAGGCCCCTGTGAGGCCGAAGAACGGGAGGCGGAAAAGGAGAAAGAGGATGGCCAAGGCGGAGAGTGCTCCTGAATTTGCCCCGGCAGCAAAACCGGCAAAACGGAAGCGGAGGAAACTCAGTCCTGAGGGTCTTGCAAACATTCGGGCCGGCGTAGCGAAGCGGGTGGGGAGAAAGGCCATGGACGCTCCAGTGTCTGAAGAAAAACCAAAGAGCAAGTATTCACCGGCAGCAAGGAAGAGGTTTTCGGAGATCATGAAAGCCAGGTGGGCGGCAAGAAAGGCGGCCGGCAAGACCAAGCTGTAATCGTCGTTGTCGGCAAGGCGCAATGCTTCTTCAGGGGTGTTGCGCCTTTTGCTTTCTGACCCCGTCCCCATTGAACCGAGGCCTAATGATCGGCCATAAGGACAACATCTCCAAGGTCCAGGGACGACGCGTTTTCTCCCGCCGCCTCCGGCACAGTTACTTTCATCGCCGTTGACGCGATTCGAGGGTTTCCAGGCGGGCTGGGCCTCGAGTCGGGCCCGGACCCAAGGTATCCTTGCCCCACATTTATGTATAACCGGTATCTTCCCGGCAGGGCTTCGGGGATGGTGAACGAGCCATCTGCTCCCACCTTGAACTCATAAGAGTATTGATCCCGGAACCAGGCCCGGCCCGCCTCCGTGTCCTCAAACTCCAATTTCCATCGCTCGACTGTGTTGCCGGTCAAGCCCTTGGGCACATGATAGTCGTCCCATTCGACGTGCAGTTGGGCGAATGTGACCTGGTTTGGCCAGCTTCGGATCTCGACGCCTTGGGGAGCTACGAGCTTTCCGGTGACCGGGGTGCCAACGCCGCCGATCTGGGCCTCCACAGTTTCACCGGGATTCACGTGGATCGAGGGCGACAGAATGGACGTTGTGCCGGATTCGACGCCAACCGCTACGCGGCAATCTCCCGGGGGAACATGCTCGAGCGTGAACCTCCCGGTGGCGTCTGAGAGGGCTGAGAATCCTCTGGCGTCGAAAAAGAGCGTCATCCAACTGGTCAGGTTTCCAGAATGGCTCCATGTCACGTTGCGACCGGCCCACTGACCGTCTCGCGTGCGCACGGTTCCTTCGATGCGTCCCCAGGGTTGAAGCCGAATCTCCAGCGGCTTTGATGTCTCGAAACAACGCGCCTGACCCAGTCCAGCCGATCCGACAGCCACCACCGTGTGCGCTCCCGGTTTCGGATCAAACGAGAAGGAGCCTTTTTCGTCAGTGCTTTTGCGGTAATCCTCGCGCTGGGACCGGGGGATGTTTCCAAAAGCGCCCGGCGCAAATGCTGTCCCGCTGAGCACCACACCCGCCTGGGCTGTGCAGAGGGCCAGTTCCACCCCAGCCGCCGGACTGCCATCGGGCAGCAACACCGTGCCGCGGATGGAATTGGCCGCACTCTGGCGTTTCAACTGAAAATCACAAACGCCTTCGACCCCATTGGTCAACTTGATTTCAGTTTCGACTGTTTCGTAGCCGTCGGCCTCGACTCGCAGGTAGGGAACCTGTTCCTCCTCGATCACCAGTGTATAGGACCCGTCGCTGCTGGTTTGGCTGCGCAAATCCCACATCGGGGTTGGGTCGGCAGGGTTCCACGGTTGCGAGTGCCCAGACGTAAACTTAAAGTTGACCACAGGGGCGCCTGTCTCGGCATCACTGACGCTGCCGGTTACGGTTGCGGCCGGGTGCAGCACAATCGTGTGCTCCTCGCCATCGGCCGCCAACTTGTTCGTGCGAGAATAGCAGTAGCCGGTCTTGCCGAATCCCACCTCCAACTCACCTTTGGGAGGGCAAAGCCACCGCAATCGCCCATCCGCATCCGTCTGCTGTGGCAGATCCTGGCCGAGAGTATGCCTTCTTCCCCACCAGTTTTCCAGAAACAGGGGCACCCCCGGCACCCCCTGGCCGGACTCGTCCACCAGGCGGATAATGAGCGGGCGCGTGGGGACGAGACGAAATACGAACATTCCGGCCACGTTGGTGGGATCAAACTCCTGTTGATCGGCGGCAAATCCGTCCGCCGTGACCGTCACGAACGGTGGCGTTGCAATCTTGTCCAGGGCGAATCGCCCTGAGGTGTCGGTGCTATCCTGGGCAAAAGGCGCCTGGCTAAAGCCGCCCCACACCTGTGCGCCCGAGATCGGATGGCCCTGGTTGTCCACGACCAAACCGGTGAGCGCGCCGGTCTTCTTCAATGCCTGTCTTGCGTCCTTGACGGTCGGGGCGGCAAACGCAGCCACAACTTGGTCCGTCCCCGTCGTGACCCCCGCCCCAGGGGAATCCTTCACGGAGACGGGTTGCGACGCCGTGTGGCGCACGAACAAACCACCGGCACTTGCGGCCACGAGAATCAAAGCTATCGCGGTTGTCGCCAGCCCGGCAGCGAGTTTGACTGTTGCCCAGCGCCAGGCGCTGAGAGTCTCGCGCGCCAATTGCGGCAGCACTGCCGAGACCGATACGCCGGCGGCTGCGGCCTCGAGCACGCCGGCGCCCAGGGCCACGGGCGCAGCCTGCACTGTTCTCTGTGCCAAAATGGCAGCCAGCACCGTGCTCCCCACGGCCACGCCACGCCCAACCAGCAACGTCCTCATCTTGTCAACCGCCCGGCTGACGCGTTTCTTGGCAGCTTCTTCGCTGATGCCCAAACGGCGTCCGACCTCCAGCAAGGGCTTCTTCTCGTAAAACCGCAGGAGAATAGCGGCCCGTTCGGGCTCGGAAAGCGCTGCGACCACCTGGTCCAGGTGGGGCGCGAGCCGCTCCCAAGCGGCCTCATTGTCCTCGGGGAGAGTTGTGATGGCGATCATAGACGAAGCGGTTTGCTCACGGTTCTTTTGGCGTTGTTCGGCGCGGAGGGCGCGGCTGCCCACGAAACAGGTTGTGCGGAAAAGCCAGCCGCCCAGAATAGTCCCCGACCGGAGGCTGCCGGCCTTGCGCGCCAACAGGACGAAAACCGACTGTGCTACCTCCTCTGCCAGTTGTGGTTGACGGACCTGGCGCATGGCCACGGAGTAAACCCACCCGACATGACGCCGGACCAACTCCGCGAAAGCCGGTTCCGAGCGGCTTTTCGCATAAAGCTGAATTAGTTCCCAATCGCTCATAGTGCTCATGTTCCTCTACCTATTCATCCCCGCCAATCGCAAAAGGGGACAGCGTGTTTGCGGGGCCGCATCCCGACACTGACCCCGGAACGCCGGCCCGCTCGCCGGGACGGCAAGCTCCCCGGAGTTCCAGGCCGCTCCCCCATAAATGGGGCGTGGCGGGCCAGTTTGGGACGCCAACGGCGTCATTCATACCAGCCCAGGGCAACGCCCTGGGTTCATCGGCCAAGGATAATTCTGAGCGCTGAAAGCGCGACTCATTGTGCTGAGGGTTTGTTGTAACGGACCGGGGATGTCGGTTCGAGGTGCCCGCAACCAATGCCCCGTATGAGGCAGGCCGTTGGCCTGCCACAGAATGAAACTGCACGGAAACCCAGGGCGTTGCCCTGGGCTGGTATGAGCCAGGCCTTCGGCCTGAAGGCACCGGAGCCGATAAGCTCCGGTCACTGAGCGAGGCCAACGATCTGGGTAAGGACAAGACTTGAAGGGTCTGGTGAATCCAACTGACCTCAGGAGATGTCACTCCGGGACAGAGAACCTACCAAACCTCGTCCCCTGCCCGGGATGTCATTACGGCACGAAAGTGGTCGTCTCGTTCGCGGGATGCGTCAGGCGGCGTGCGGCAGCCTCTTTGGCGACTTCTGCCGGTGAAGCGGGCCGCGGCCAGACCAGATCCGGTGGGTCAAGGTCGGAGTTGGGCCGAGGCGAGCCCGGTATTCGGCCGTTCCCGCCGTCGTCCAGGCAGTCCGTCCCGATGGAATAGAGGAGGAAATGGCCGTCCTCAGTGCGCCGGTAGCGCAGCGGTTTGCCGTCCATGAAATCGAGCGGCGGGCTGGAGAGCAATTCCGGCACCAGCGAGTCCAGCGATTCGGGATAGGCACCCCGGCGCAGCCGGTAACGCTCGAGGGCGATGGCCGCCACCAGCAGCCGGCGCCGCGTCTCCCAATTGGCTACGCGCCCGAGCGGCCACGGCGCCCGCGGCGGCCCCGAGATGGCCGGAACGAAGGCGAAGCCACACACCGGCTGCAGCCCTTTCAACGTTTGATCACGTTCCCCGGACGGGTCCACCAACCACGTTGCCGTTGCCACAAGGTTGCTGGCACTTGGTGTCCAGGACCAGATTCCAGGCAGCTCTGTTATCTGCTTCCAGGTTGAGCAGGCCTCGGCCCGTCGGTAATCCTTCTCGCAGTCGCGCAGCAACCGCAGGAGCACTTCTTCGTCTTCATACTTCCCATGCAGTCGGTAGGGAATATCAGCCAACTCCTCCGTGAGTCGCTCCCAAACGCGCCCTGACTGGCTGGAAATCGGGCCAAGCATCGAGCCCGTGACGAAACACCAGATCCACATACGCGCGCGCACATGCGGCTATCTCCGACAGGCCGCTCCGCACATCGGCCGATTCCCATTCCCGCTGCAATGCCCCGAGCTGCGGGTCGCTCCACACGCCCGCCTGCAGCGCCTGCCAGATCGCCCTGTAGGCCACGCGCGAGTTTTGCTCCCGCTGCGCATAGAACCAGAGGTAGATCAGCGCAAACGGCTGTGGCCGCCACTGGACCACCAGCCGCGTGAGCGCCATCACGTTCGTCCAGGCCATGCCAGGGTTCTGGTCGTGCAGGTTTGCCAGGGCTCGCGCTGCCAGAGGGCGGACGAACCAGCAAGCCCTGTCAGGCGAGTATTCCAGTCCGCCGTCTCTCACTCTTGGAGGGGGACGGCGGTAGGGGCCGGAAAGCGCCACCTGGCAAACCCGATCCAGCATGGCGTGATTCAACGGGCGCAAGCCGGCCCATAATTCGTTGGTCCCCCAGGTCCTCACATCGGGCTGGTTCCACAGGATCAGGGCGGCATTGGTTCCCACGGATGGAAGCCAATCAATATCCTCGGCCGTGCGCAGGCACCCCGATCTCGCGAGGCTGGTGAAGCAGCGTCCGACGGCCTCGTCCAGGGCGGCGGCGCGGGCGCTCTCTTCCGGGGAAACTCGGAATTGAAACTCGGCCAGTTCGAGCTTGAACCCTTCCTGACGCAGGGCGCGGCGGGTCCGTTCGAGGTTCGCCAGCGCGCTGTTCCTGCACGAGCAGAGGCCCGCCAGCGCGCCCAGAAGAACCAAAGCGGCCAAGGCCAGCAGCCCTATTCTCGAGTTCGGCTCATGAACAAGGTTTCTTCACTGGTTTGTCTCCGCCGGGTTCGCCGCTGGCGAGTGAAAGCTGAAAGCGTGTCCATAACCACCTAGGGTGATTCCGACCCGGCTATCCATTGAATCTACCGGGGCCTTCGATACTATGATCCAATCTCCAACCACCATTTCCAGAGGCGGATCGGAAAACGGTTTCGCAGGCACGATCTCGTAGCGTTGGAGGATCGCATTGTCGATAGGCGATTTGAAGTAGGGCTGTAGTTGGGAGAGATCGGTGGGGAATTGCCCGTTATTGGCCTGCATGTATCTTGTCAACGCCTCCATGGCCATGCCGGCGAAGCGGTCTTCCACAAAACGTCTCAACTCTGACAATGCCCAGCGACAGCCATCGTCGGTTTTCAGCGAACTGGAGGTGGAAGCGAGTCGCCAATCCTTCTCGGTGACAAACCGAAGTTCCGGAATTTTCAAATGCGGCCATTTTTCCACAGCCTTTTTGAGCAGGTCAACGTTGCCTGACGCATCTGTGATGGGCGCGTTTGGCTCATCAGCCGGGGTGGTTGGCACAGGGGGTGGGGCTTGCTTCTTGACGGTCTCAGCTAATTGACGCCTCAATACGCCCGTTTCCCCGCGGAGTTTGAGGAGCTCGGCGGAGTTGCCCTTCAGACGTTCATTGTCGTCACGCAGCGCGGCGGCCTGTTGTGTGGCGTCATCGCGCTCCTGGCGCAACTGCCGGTTTTGCTCTGCCAGTGGCGCTTCCCGCTGCTCTTGCGCTCGAAGCTGGTCTCGGAGATGAGAATTCCGGCGGACGCCGTAAATCCCCGTTCCCACAGCCGCGGCGAGTGTCGCGGCAATCAGGGTTTTCTGAATTGTAGTCATAGCGATGATTTTGGCCGCGCCGAGGGCTGTTGCACTCTGGACACCGGCCCCGGAAAGAGCGGCTGCCGCCGAGATCGTGGCGCCCAGTCCCACAGGCGAGGACTCCACGGCATTGGCGGAGAGGAGAGCAGCCAGGCCCCCGGCGCCGACCGTGAGGCCTTGCTTCGAGAAAAACCCGCGCAACCGCTCGACAGCCCGGCTCACGCGCTTTTGTGCGGCGTCCTCGGACATCCCCAGGGTTTGGCCGACCTCGCGCAGGCTCCGGTTTTCGAAATAGCGCAGGAGAATCGCGCTGCGATCCGCCTCGGGCAGCGCCTCCATGGCCTCATCCAGCAACGGACCGATTTGGGTCCACTCCGCGCCATTTGTCTTCATGTCCGCAAGTTCCAGGGCAATCCGTTCCCGCATTTGGCGGCTCGACTCCTTGCGCACCACGTCGATGGCAGTGCGGCGGGCTACCTGGTAGAGCCAGGCGGTCAGAAGTGTGTCCGGTTTCAGCCGAAGGGCGTTCCGGGCCAGGTCGGTGAAAACTGACTGGGCGACCTCCTCCGCCAATGCCGCCGAACCGACCTGGCGCAGCGCCGCCGAATACACCAGGTCCAAATGCCGGTTCACCAGCGCGGTGAAGGCATCCTCCATGCCCTCCCGAGCGTATTGCCTGAGCAAATCCAGGTCGCTGGCTGTCATTCATTAAGTATATCGGAGCCGACTTGCGATATCCGACAACATTCCAGGAACCAACCGGGATTCAAACGACTGGAGTGTGGAATCCGCGACTTTGGCGGGTTCACGCCGCCAGCCGCTGGCCGAGGTGATTTGCCGGATCGACGCACGGGAGTTGCCGGGCACCCTCGCGCTCCTGGAGGAGTTGAGGAAAGGACAGGGCCCTTATGGTCTCGACCAATTTGTTGCCAGCCTGAGCAGGCTCGGCCCGAATGCGAAGCCCGCCATACCGCTTCTCCTGGAGCTGGTCAACTGCGGCCGAGTGGATCCCTCGGTCTTGGCCACTGCGCTCGAATGCATCGGCGCGGAAAAGGAGATTTGGGAACGGCCGCTTCTGAAGATGCTGCGGGACCGGGACGCGATAGCGCGCCCGGAGGCAGCCCGCAAGCTCCTGAGGGCCGAACCAGGACATGCCGCCGCGATCGCGGCCCTCATTGAGATCACCAGAGGCGCGTCCCCCGAAGGGCTTGCTGTCGTCGCGATCCACGAATTGGGAGACGCCGGCCCGCTCGCGAAGGCCGCCATCCCTGCTTTGCGCGAGGCCAGGAAGAGCCAGGAGAAAGGGCAGTTCGCGGACACGCTCGGGGCAGCAGCAACCGAGGCTTTGGCGAAGATCGAGGGCAAGGCGGTTCCTAAATAGAGCCTGTCCCAAGGGCCCCGCGAGTGGGCGACCTTTGTCGCAGCCTTTGTCGAAACCTTTGTCGGATTGGCCCTCTTTCGACAAAGGCGCCGACAAAGGCTGCGACAAAGGTCCGGAACCAGAGCTCTTGGGACAGGCCCTCAATAGTCCGACGATGCTAGATTCCCTCGGAAACAGGCTGAACGCTCCCGAGTCCTGTCCCGTAGGGACATCTGAGAATAGCCCAACGTTTCAACGTTGGGTTCACTCGCACCGAATAATCATGAGTCCCGTAGGGACGGCTGAAAGCAACAAGCTGTTCAGCCGTCCCTACGGGACTTATTCCCCTGTGGCGGCTAAACCCAACGTTGAAACGTTGGGCTATTCTCAAGTGTCCCTCCGGGACAAGATTGACCGCGGTGGCTACTTTTCCGGGGAAATCTAACATTGTCCAAATAGCTGTGCTAAGTCTGACGCGGTCAAATGACTGCCGCGATTCCCCGTGGATGGGTTCGACGGTTTTTCTCCGCAGCCTGCAACGAGCGCAGAAGCGATAACGACAAAGGCCAGCGCCAGAATCAGGTTTTTCATAACATGCCGGGAACCGCCTAACCCTTATTCAACAAACCATCGGCTCGCATATTGAGCCCCCGCAACTCTAATTGGAGGTTCATGACGGCCAGGAGCTTACCTCCCAAAACCCCCTCCGGTCAACCCTCTGTCCCGAAGTGCCGCAGGGCAGAGCAGGAGCCGTGGTTGTCCCGGGGGGGCATTTCGATAACGGCCCGGCGCGTCGGCTCGGGGACACCCCGTTTAGGCGGTGGAAATAAATAAAGGTAGCAACATGCCTTGTTCTTTTGCCGCCCAGCTTCGTTGTTCACTCGTTGCAGATCACTGGATATGCGCCTCGTTCACGCCTCGCTGGGCGCCAAAATCCCGGCGGCATCTTGCCACCTTTATTTATTTCCACCGCCTTAGTGTTGGGTCCGTCCCCAACGGACGGCTGAATCAGCAGCATGCCCCAGCGCGGCCCAACTGCGACCGAAACCCAGAGCGTCCGGTGCGGCAGCCTGAGAGAGGGACGTTGGGGCCGGATACTGGCGCCAGGCCGGTCCGGGTGGGCCATGAAACCACAGAGACGCAAAGAACGCAGAGAAGAACTTCGTTATTGGCGCCATAGCAGGGCGCAGGGGGGTTCCGGGACGCGCCCCTTGGCTGTCAGCTTCTTCCCGTGAAACGGCGCATGCGGCTGTGATGATGCCGGTGGCGATGGCGGGGTCCGAATTTTCTCCAGGCGAGGTAGCCGATGAAGACCAGGCACACCGCGGCGAAAGCGCAGGCCAGCAACGTCATCAACGGCTCAAGGTCAACGCGGTAAGGGTCCATAATGCCCCATCAAGCGACAAAAATCACGTGTTCTTCACCGGGTCGAGCGCCATGGGCACAGGCCCCTCGAACGGGCGGCTGTTCATCCGGTCTGGAGCAGGCCTTGTAACCCGGCATCGATCTTAACCCAGTGCCGACGATACTACTCGTGCCCGCGCCAAAAACAAGAGGAAAACTGGAGGCGCGCACGACGGATTTCTTCGACCGGCCATCCTGCCGCCTGAAGGCGGCGTTCCGGTTGGCTGTGGAACGCCGCCTTTAGGCGGCAGCGAAGAATTCTCTCGTGCGCCCAAACTGGAGTCTTTGTCATTTCCAAACCGCGCAATAACGGCTATGCAATGGGCATGAACTTGAGCCATCGTCAGCATCTGCTTCTGCTGGTGGGTCTGGTTGCCGGCGCGGGCTTCGGCCAGCGCGAGGGCGCAGACAGCCGAGGTCCAGGTTGCCTTCGGCCAACGGCTTGGGCCTATGGCCATCGATGCGATGGCCCTGGGCCAGGGCGGCCTGGCGGCCGACCCGATTTGGGCCGGGCGCGTCCCGGAAATCCGCGCGCTCCACCCGCGCCTGATCCGGCTCTTCGTCCAGGAGTATTTCAACCTGCTGCCCGAGCGCGGGCGGTGTCAGTTCGACACGCTGGATCGGTGCGTGGGGACGATCCTGGAGGCGGGGGCGCAGCCGCTGATGTGCCTTTGCTTCAAGCCGCGCCTCCTCTTCCCGGCCCTGGACCAGGACGTGGTCGAGCCCAACGATTACGCCCAATGGGAGGCGCTGATTGGCAAGCTGGTGGAACATTACAAGGCCCGCGGCGCAGGCATCCGCTATTGGGAAATCGCCAACGAGCCGGACATCGGCGAGGACGGCGGCTGTCCTTACCGTTTCAGGCCGGAGAGCTACGCCAGGTATTACCGGCACACGGCGGCGGCGGTGCTGCAGGCCGACCCGGAGGCGCGCGTGGGCGGGCCGGCGCTGGCAAATCCCCGCTCCGCTCTCCTGCCGGCGCTCCTGAACTCCTGCCAGACCAACGCCACCCCGCTCCATTTCGTCTCCTGGCACATCTATAGCAGCGACCCAAGGGCCATTCGCGGGACGATCGATTACATCAAGGATCTGCTCCGAAAATACCCCGCGCTCAAGCCCGAGACCTTCCTGGACGAATGGAACATGGACCTGATGAACCCGCCGCTGGATTCGCGGTTCCAGCCCTGTTTTGTGGCGGAGACCGTCTGGCAGATGAAGGAAGCCGGCTTGGACCACTCCTGCTATTATCACATTCGCGATTGGCATGTCTCCTTCGAGCAGTTCGCGCCGTTCATGTCGCGCCGCGGCACCGCCTTCATGACGCGCTGGTGGAACCGCATGCCGCAGTTCGACGGCCTCTTCGACTACCAGGACAACGTCCGGCCCGCTTATTTCGCCTTCAAATTGCTCTCGCGCCTGGCCGGGGAACGGCTGAGGCTGACCTCGACCCATCGCTCCGTGCACGGCCTGGCCGCCCACGATGAGCAGTTGCAGATGTGGACCCTGGTGCTATGGAACTTCTCAGGGGCGACGGTCCAGGCCCGGCTTGACCTGGCCGGCCTGCCCAAACAGATGCGCACCCGGCATATCGTCCTGGACGCGACCGCCCCCGGCAGCGACGAGAACACCCGCCTGCGCCCCGAGCCGTTCGCCACTCTCAAGGCCGGCGACCAGCGCTTGGCGGTGCCCCTCGACCCGTGGGCGGTGCATTACTGGTCGTTTGAGTGAGCCGAGGGGCGAGAGCCGAGGGACGAGGGAACGAAGCGCCGGTCATCGAGACCGTCACCGCGTAGCGGTGTGTGATGGTAGCCGTGGACTTCCAGTCCACGGACCCATGGCCCAAGCTCACCCGCGTCGCGTAGTGACGCCTGAAAACACGATTGGATCTGCCAGCGCGAGACCGTCAGGCGTCGCTGCGCGACGCGCCTCCATTCCCACGCCCCGAAACCGTGGACCGAGGTCCACGGCTACCTTCACTGCGTCGCTACGCGACGCGCGCGCGCAGTCGAGCCCCTCGCCTCTCGTCCCTCGTCCCCCGCCCCTCGACACTCGGCACTCGACACATGGCCCTGCGTTTGGATACTCCTCGGGTCGGGTGCAGTTATGAATCGAAGCTTTCTTCTGTTGGCAAGTTGCCTTGGCGCTCTGCTGGCCGGGGCCGCGCTCGGGGCCGAAGCCGCCGGCTCGCCGGGCAGCGGGGCGGCCAGGCGCACATTCGACATCTGCGATTACGGCGCCAGGGGCGACGGCGCGACGCTGGACACCGGCGCCATCAACCAGGCCATTGGGGCCTGCGCGGAGGCCGGGGGCGGACAGGTCCTGTTCCCGCCGGGCCGTTACCTCTCCGGGACAGTGCATTTGCGGAGCCACGTCACGCTGTTCTTCTGCGCCGGGGCGACGCTCTCCGGCACGACGAACCTGGCGCTCTACCAGCGGCCGGAAGTGCCGCCGTTCATGCCGGAGGCCCGGTGGGGCAATTGGCACCGGGGATTGCTCGTGGGCCAGGACGCGGAGGACATCACTATCGCCGGCCAGGGCGTGATCGATGGCGGCAAGGTCTTCGACCCGGCGGGCGAGGAACACATGCGCGGTCCCCACACCATCACCTTTGTCAACTGCCGCCGGTTCACCTTGCGCGACGTTCTCGATCCTGGACTCCGCAAATTACGCCGTCTTCTTCCAGGCCAGCGATGACGTGGACATCCGGGACGTGACGATTACGGGTGGCTGGGACGGGGTGCATTTCCGCGGCGCACCCGATCGCTGGTGCCATCATGTGAACATCACCGGTTGCCGTTTCTATACCGGGGATGACTCGATCGCAGGCCGTTACTGGGACAACGTGGTGATAGCGGGCTGCACCATCAACTCGTCCTGCAACGGCATCCGGCTGATCGGCCCGGCGACCCGGCTGATCGTGGACCACTGCCTCTTTTACGGCCCCGGCTTGCGGCCGCACCGCACCTCCAACCGCAACAACATGCTCAGCGGCATCATCCTCCAGCCCGGCGCCTGGGACCGCACCCAGGGCCTGCTCGATGAGGTCCTGCTGGCTAACAACACCATGCGCGACGTCGCCTCGCCCGTGACCCTCTGGACCAAACCGGGCAACCCGGTCAATCGAGTCACCGTTGCCGGCCTGACCGCCACAGGCGTTTACCGCTCCGCGCTCTCGCTCGAGAGTTGGTCGGACGCGCCCATCACCAACGTGGTGGTTCGCGGCGCCAGCATTGAGTTCAACGGCGGCGGCAAGGCCCAACAGGCCACACTCCCGGTCCAGGGCCCCGGCGTCGATTGCCGCCCGCTCCCCGCCTGGGGCCTTTATGCCCGCAACGTCGAGCAACTCACCCTCGAAGATGTCCGCCTCAGCCTGGCCAAGGATGACCTCCGCCCCGTCGCCAGGGCCGACCAGGTGCAGCGGCTCAACCTGGACTCTGTCAAATTCACCCGCGTGCCCGGCGCCCAGCCCACCCTGGCCACCAACCAGGTCGGAACAATCCTCCTGCGCGACACCGACCTGAGCCCCGCAAGGCCGTAAGAGCGGCTGGCAAAATTAACCGGGAAACTCCGATCCCAGACCTTTGTCGCGGCCTTTGTCGCAACCTTTGCCGGGTTGGCCATGCCTCGACAAAGGCCGCGACAAAGGTTGCGACAAAGGTCCGGACTCGGGTCTGCGGGCGCATCTCCAGCTTTCGATGACTTGTCCGTTGCAATGGAGCGGAGGTCCGGCTATAAGTGGCCCCATGCTAAAGGCCGGCATTGTCGGACTACCGAATGTGGGCAAGTTGACGCTGTTCAACGCGGTGACCCGTTCGCACAAGGCCCCCGCCGAGAACTACCCCTTCTGCACGATCGAACCGAACCTGGGCGTGGTGAGCGTCCCGGACGGGCGCCTGACCCAGGTGGCGCGGGTGGCCAAGGTCAATACCCTCATCCCGGCCACGATCGAGTTTGTCGACATCGCCGGGCTGGTCAAAGGGGCGTCGCGCGGGGAGGGCCTGGGCAACAAGTTCCTGAGCCACATCCGCGAGGTGGATGCGCTGGTCCAGGTTGTCCGCTGCTTCGAGGACCCGGACATCGTTCACGTGACCGAGGGCCTGGACCCGGTGCGGGACATTGAAATCGTGTTGACCGAACTGGTGCTGGCCGACCTGGAGACGGTCCACAAGCGGCTGGAGAAGATCTCTCGCGACGTCAAGCGCGGCGACAAGCATGCCTTGCTGGAGGCGCACCTGCTCGAAAAGCTCGATGCCCACCTCGACGCCGGCAAACCGGCCAACACTCTGGGCCTGCCGCTGGCCCCGGAGCAAAAGGCCATCGTCCGCACCTTTTGCCTGCTCACCGACAAGCCGACCATCTTTGCGGCCAACGTGAAGGAGGCCGGCCTGGCCGGCGCCCAGGACGACCCGCTCGTGGCGGCCGTGAGCGAGTTCGCGAGCACCCACCAACATTGCGGCACCGTTGTCGTCTGCGCCCAACTCGAGAGCGACCTGGCTGACCTGTCGCCCGAGGAAGGTCAGGCCTACCTCAAGGAGTTGGGCGTCAGCGAGTCGGGCCTGGATGCGCTCATCCGCAGCACTTACCGGCTCCTGGGATTGCGGACCTTCTTCACCTTCAATGAGAAGGAGGCCCGCGCCTGGACCATTCACGCCGGCGACGCCGCCGTCAAGGCCGCCGGCACGATCCACACCGATTTCGAGCGCGGCTTCATCAAGGCCGAGACCGTCCATTGGGAAGACCTGGTCAGTTGCGGCTCGGTCGGCCGCGCCCGCGAGACCGGGCACTACCGCGTCGAAGGCCGCGATTACGTCGTCCGCGACGGCGACGTGCTCCTCATCAAGTTCAACGTGTAGTCCCTTTAGGCAGTGGGGTCACATCTCAACAAGCATAGGGGTCACATCTCAACATTTGACATTTGTCGGACAAATGTCAAATGTTGAGATGTGACCCCAGCGGCTGGGTGCGGCCTTTAGGCGGCAGGAAGGGCGCTCGGGGAAACCGGTCGTGCGCCCTTATCCAGGCAGTCGCGGACGGCGCGGCCCAGGGATTGGAGCGAAAACGGCTTGTGCAGAAAGGCGGCGCCATCCAGCACCTCGTCGGTGTTCCCGCCGCCCGTGGCGGTATAGCCGCTGGTACACAGGACCGGCAGGTTGGGGCGGCGGGCGCGCAACCGCGCCGCCAGGTCACGCCCGCTGATGCCGTGGGGCATGACCATATCGGTCAGGAGCAAATCGATGGCTCGGGCCTGCTGGTCCCAGGCGCAGAGGGCTTCGACGCCCGAGGCGGCTTCGACGACGCGGTATCCCAGGCGCTGCAAGTAGTCGCGGGTGAGCCGCCGCACGGGGGCTTCGTCCTCGACCAGGAGGATCGTCTCCTGCCCGGTCAGGGCCTTGGATTCGGAGCGGGCGCTTTGGGGTGGGGGGGCCTGGAAGGCCACGCGGGCCAAGTAGATGGAGAAGGTGGCGCCGGCCCCGGGGCGGCTGGCGACCTCGATCCAGCCGCGATGCTGTTTGACGATGCCATAGACGGTGCAAAGCCCCAGCCCGGTGCCGCGGCCGATTTCCTTGGTCGTGAAGAACGGCTCGAAGATGTGCGGGAGGTGCTCGGGCGCGATGCCGCAGCCGGTGTCGCGGACGCGCAGGCAGATGAAGTCGCCGCTTCGCACCTCGGAGGACTCGGCGGCCGCGTCCTCGGAGATGGCCACAATCTCGGTGCTCAGGGTCAACTCCCCACCTCGGTGCATCGCATCTCTGGCATTGCACGCCAGGTTCATTAGAACCTGCGTCAGCATGTCCTCGTCGCCCAGGACCGCCGCGGGCTCCGGGCAGAGGCGGCAGGCCAGGGCGATGTCCTCGCCGATGATGCGGCGGAGCATTTTCTCCAGGCGCGCCAAGACGCTGTTGAGGTCCAGGGGGCGGGCCTGCATGATCTCTTTGCGGCTGAAGGTGAGCAACTGGCGAGTGAGGCTGGCGGCCCGCTCGGAGGCCTGGGCGACCTGGTCCAAGGCCTCGAGGGTCTCGGCATCCAGGCCGGGCTTGTGCCGGAGCAGTTGGGCATATCCCTGGATGACGGTGAGGATGTTGTTGAAATCGTGGGCCACGCCGCCGGCCAGGTGGCCGATGGCATCCATTTTCTGGGAGTGGCGCAACTGCTCCTCGAGCTTCTTCCGTTCGACGGCCTGGCCGATGAGGCTCCCGAGTGTCGTCAGCATCTCGACCATGGCGTCCTGGCGCGGGCGGCCCTGGCGGCTGCGGAATTCGAGCACACCCAGGACCTCGCGCTCGAGGCGGATTGGGAAGGCAAAGCCCGAGCGCCAGGGCGCCTCTTCTCCCGACGGGGGTTCGCCGGCGCCGGCCTCCTCGGCCACCCAAACCGGCTCGCCTTGCTCCCAGACCTGGCCCGCCAGGCCGCGGCCCGGGCCCGGCGCGGCTTGGCCCTCGACGGGCACCGCCACCTCGCCGCTCCGCTCGAAGACGGCCGAACAGCGCAGCAGGGAGGTGTGCCGCTCGGCGCACCACAGCCGGCCCAGGTCCCACTCCATCCGCGCGCAGATGATCCGCAGAATGCTCTGGCTCAGTTCCTCGGCGGACGCCGTCGGGTTGGTGAGCACGCGCGTGACCTCGTTCTGCAGGCTCAGGCACTGCTCCCGCCGGATGCGCCGGCCAATCTCGGCCTCCAGTTGCCCGTTGGCGGCCTTGAGGTGCGCCGTGCGCTCGGCCACCAGCTTCTCCAGTTCGTCCATCCGCCGCTTGGTGCCCTGGAACAGCCGCCATTTCTCCGTCAGCGCGTTGGCCATCTGGAGCACCTCGACCGTGTCGAACGGCTTCTTCAGGATGACCATCCGATCCGAGTTCCCAAGCTTCTCGGACATCTCCTCCCACGAATAATCCGAGAACGCGGTGCAGATCACCACCTGGAGGTCGGGGTCGATCTCCCAAAGCTTGGCGGTGGTCTCGATGCCGTCCAGTCCCGGCGGCATCCGCACGTCCACGAAGGCCACAGCGAAGGGCTGGCCCGCCTCCACGCCCTCGCGCACCAGTTCGATGCCCTCCTCGCCCTGAAAGGCCGAACTGAGCGTGAAACCGGGCCGGCGCTGCTCCTGGGTGGCCGCCTTGCCAAACAACTCGGTTTCCGTCGTGGCCAGGCCCTCCGTGGCCCGGGGGTGGTCGGCGAGGATCTTGCTGAAATCGGCGTGGATCGAGGGATTGTCATCGATGATGAGGATGCGGCGATGGTCTGGAGAAGGTTGGAGTGGCATAGCCCGGTCAATTGCGCTGGAGGGGCAACTCCAGCGTGAAGGTGGCCCCCTGCCCGGGGCCGCCGCTCTCGGCCAGGAGCGCCCCGCCCATCTCTTTGGCCGCCAGGGCGCCACTGTGCAAGCCGAAGCCGTGCCCGTTCTTGCGGGTGGTAAAGCCGTGATTGAAGATGCGCGTGAGATTCTCGGCCGGGATGCCCACCCCGTTGTCGCTCACCATGATCCGAACCATCCCCCCGCCATTGGCCACTTTGACCGTCAGGCGCTTGTCCGGCCGCCCCGACTCATCGCAGGCATATTCGGCGTTGCGAATCAGGTTCACCAGCACCTGGAGGACCTTGTGTCTTTCGACGGTAATGGCCGGCACGTTAGGGTCGTATTGGCGGGACAGTTGCACGTCATGGCGCGCCAGCGCGCTGGCGTTCATGCGCAGGGCATCCTCGACCAACTCGGTTGCGCGCACGGTCTCGGCCACGCCCAGGGCTTTGGCATAGCCCTGCTGGACGCTGACGATTTCCTTGATGTGCTCGACGTTTTGCACCAGGGAGCGGGCCTCGTTGAGCAAGGCCTCCTGCTCGCCGGCGAGGTGCTGGGCCAGTTGTCCCAGGTAGGCCGGCAGGCGCTGGCCGCGCGGGTCGGCTGTCAGGAATTGCCCCAGGTCCCCCGCGTGCTCGCCCAGGAGCGCAGCCGCCCGCGCCAGGTTGGGGAGCTTGGAGCCCTTGGACTGGTTCAGAATCAGGCTGGCCGAGACGTTGACGCTGTTGAGGACGTTGCGGACATTGTGGAGCACGCTGCTGGCCACCTCGGCCATGCCGGCCTGGCGCGAGGCCTCGACCAGCTCCCTGTGCAGCTCCTGGAGTTTGTCTTCGGCCTCTTTGATGGCGGTGATGTCTTTCGACACGCCAAAGGTCCCGATGATCCGGCCGTCCTTGTCCCGCCAGGGCATCTTGGTGGTCAGGATCCACAAGACCTTCCGGTCCGGGCAAACCGTGTGCTCGGCCTTGCCGATAATGGGCTGGCCGGTGCGGATGATCTCCTGCTCGTCCGTGTAGGCGGAGCGGGCCCGCGCAACATCGTAAACGTCAAAATCGCTCTTGCCGATCAGGAACTGGGCGAACTGCTCGCGGCTGGCCAGGTGCGGCGGCAACTCCTGGCCGTCGTTGCCCGCTTGGCCGGCACGATGCCGGCCCAGCACCAACGCGAAAGAGAATTCCACTTTGGACTTACTCAGGCGGACGAACCGCGACTCGAGGTCCTTGAAGTAGATCAGGTCCGGCACGTTATCCAGCAAGGTGCCCAACAAATCCCGTTCATGGGCCAGCAAGTTCTTTTCCCGGGCCAGAGAGGCGGCGGTCTGCCGGCCCTCTTCGAGTTGGTGGCGGATGACCTCGGTTTGGGCCTGGACTTGCCTGTGCAACAAGGCCACCCAGCCCAGGACCAGCAGGATCACCAGGATGAGTGTTCCCGCCAGCAGGCACATGCGGCGGGGCGTCCACCATGAGGGTGCGCTGACCAGGAGCAGGTCCTCCGGGCCAGCCAGCAGCAGCCGGAAGCTCTCGGGGTCATGGCCTTCATTGCCCTGGATGGAGCAGAGGCCCTGGAGGCGCAGGAGGCTGCCCACCTTGAAATCGGGACACTCCCGGCCTGGCATCCATCTCCCCATTTGGGCGGTGAACGTGATCGGGCCGTCCTGGAGGACGAGTTTGGGCCGCGCGGAGCGGGGCACCGGCTGCAAGAGGCGGCCCTCCAGGGTGACCAGCGTGGCATCCTCGGTGCCCTGCGAGAGGATTTGCGAGGCCGTAGTCCGGTGTGGGCTCGGCAAAGGACCTGTCCCGGTCCGCCGCAACGTGACCTCTTCCAGGCTCGGCGAGAAATCGCCCATGGTCGGAAAGCCCAGGACATCCACGGCATCGCCCGGGTGCAGCCCGCTCCGCTCGGGCACCCGCACGCGGATGCCGCCCGAGCTGTCCTGGACGACGAAGCCCTCGCCCGGCAGCAGGGCCGTCAGGACCCCGCTGACCTTGACGCGGCGGCCCCCCGGGCGCTCCGGGTCGAACGTGGCCACTGTGCCGATGGGCAGGCTCCTGGCGGCGAACGGGTCTGCCGGGGCGGGCTCGAGCACTCGCACCCGGTCCGGTCCCGGCACGTGCAAGGTGATGCCGGTCAACTGGTTCCGGGCATTCAATTCGGAGCCGCACGCGCCCTGCACGCTGACCAACGAATCAACCAGGTTTGCCGGAAGCTCTCCGCCCCGGAGCCCAAACACGATAGCATTGAACCGGCCATAGCGCGTCGTCAGGCTCAGGGTTGCGCGCCCGTCCTCGGAATCGAAATTGACTCGGCGCACCACGCCCTGAATCTCGACCCAGCGCGCGTCCAGGCAGCCGGTGGCCATGTCCTGAAGGTCCACCTTGACGGGGGCCGGCAGGTTCGTGCGGCCAAGCACCGTCAGGGCCGTCGCTTGGACCTGCGGCATGAACCGCCCGGAGTCTGTCCGCCCGGTGATTTCGACCCATTGGCCCGCCTGCGCCTCCGGCAGCGCCAGGTCCACGTAAACCGCATCTTTTTCGTCCTGGATGAAAGCGTTGCGCCAGCCAGGATCGGCGTAGGTGAGCACCCCGCGCACGCGCACGGGGTAGCCCAAGGCGGCCTCCTGGGGTTTGAGCGCCACGATTTCCGCAATCGTCGTGAGCGTCCGCAAGGGGATTGCAGACCTTGGACTGGCGGCGAGCGCCGGCGGAGATTTCGCCGCGGGAACGATCTCGCTCGGGGGTGCGGTCTCGAAGTAAGCATGCTTCAACACCGTCTCTCCCGCCAGGACCCCCAGCCAGCCCCACACCTCCACCCGGTCCTTGAGTCCCACCTGGGTCATCTGGACGACCTGTGCCCGCATGACGCCGGTGGGGTCCCTGACCACCAGGTACTCGCCCGGCTTGCAGGCCGCCGCCCAGCCGTTGATGCGGACCGGGCGGTTGGTCCAGTCCCCCAACTCCCGGTTCAACAAGGCGCCAATCGAGACGACGGGGGCGGCGCTGAGATTCAAGCTGCCTGCCTCCAGGATTGTCACTTCCTCAATCCCCGGCGCCGTGATTTCCGCGGACTCCACCCGGCCATCCCGGACCTTGCTGCTGTCAATCCCCCGCACCTGGACCTTGGAGCCGACCAACCGCTTGTTATCGTTGGTCCCAGGCTGGCCCATCACAAAGACCTGGCAATCCCGGCCCTTGTCTTCCATCACCAGGCCCAACCGGCCCCGGCTCGTCTCGGCCACGCGCACCGTCCCGCTGCTTTCCACCCACTGCCCCATGGGGACCCCCAGGGCGGAAATCTCCAGGCGCGTGGCGGCCGGCAGCTTGGCCGGGCCGAGATCCTTTATGGCCAGGTTTGTCAGGTAAGGACCGCTGCCGCCAACGCAACTCCGGGCTGTCAGTTCAATCACCTGTCCTGCCTTCAGCCCCTGGGGAAATGTCCGCGGCTCGAAATACCAGGCGTTAGTCCCCTCGTGGAGGTAGAGCAGGTTCCAATCCGGGTCGTAACAGAGCACCTGGCATTTGACCCGGACCGGGAGACCCTGCTGAACCCGCGCTTGCGGCAAAGAGTAGAACTCCGCCAAGCTGCCGAGCTCCGGCGCCGGCGCGGTCTGGCCTGCCCAGATCCCGCTCAAACCCAAACTCCCCCAGGCGCACAAAGCCAGGCCCGCCGGCCCCAATGGGCGTGGCCCCCTCCCCAGTCTTGCGACTCTTGGCGTGGCTCTTGAGACCACGGACCCAGGCACGCTACTCATATTCGCATGGAATCTGCGCAGCCCGTCACTACCCCTAGCCCGGCCGGCAGCACCACGAGACACTGCGGCCCGATCTCTGGGAAAGCGTAGCTGTGACGGTGCGACGCTCACAATAAGACTTACTCTAGCGTTATCGGCAGCCCCCGGCGGGACTGTAGCCGAAAATGCGCGGGCGCGCTGGCGCCGGGCGGGCCGTCGGACGCGTCAGACCGGTCCGACGGGTCCGACGCCGCCCCTCCCATCGCTGGGGCGCTGTGCTGTTGACGAGAGCGAGGTTAACCCGCATCATGGCAACCGTTGATGAAATTGAATACCGCACCTTCAGGGGAGGAACCCGAGAGAGGCATCCTGCCCCCCCTGGCGCACCGCATCATCGCCAGGGCGCCGCTCAGCCCCAACGTGACGCGCCTGGACGTGCTCGCGCCCCGCATTGCCCAGGTCCGCGCGCCGGGCCAATTCGTCATCGTGCGGCGCGGCGAAGGGGCGGAGCGCATCCCGCTGACGATTGCGGACTCGGATGCCGCCGCCGGCTCGATTGCCCTGGTCATCCAGGCGGTGGGCAAGAGCACGCGCGAACTGGCCGCCCTCGAACCCGGGCAGGCCATAGCGGACATCGCTGGACCGCTGGGCCATCCGACGGAGTTGATTGAAGCCGGGCGCGCCCTGTGCATCGGGGGCGGTGTCGGCACCGCGGTGGTCCACCCCATCGCCCAGGGCCTGCACGCCCGGGGCGTGAGCGTGCTCAGCGTCATCGGCGGGCGCTCGCGCGAATGGGTCATTTTCGAGGCTGAGCTGCGCCGCTTGGGCCAGGTCCTGGTCTGCACCGACGACGGCAGTTATGGCCGGCACGGGTTCGTGACCGATGCCGTCCGCGACGTCCTGGCCCAGGGGAGCGTTGATGTCGTCTATGCCGTCGGCCCCGTGCCCATGATGCGCGCCGTCGTCAACCTCACCCGCCCCCTGAAGCTGCGGACCATCGTCTCGCTCAACCCGGTGATGGTGGACGGCACCGGCATGTGCGGCGGCTGCCGGGTCGCTGTGGGCCATGAAACCAAGTTCGCCTGCGTGGACGGCCCCGAGTTCGACGGCCACCTGGTGGATTTCGACCTCCTCATGGACCGCCTGACCACCTACCGCGAATTCGAGCAGCAGGCCCTGGCCGCCTGCCAACCCGGCGCCTGCAAAATCGGGCTGCCTTAGTGGTATTTATTGAACCACGGTCTCTCTCGCCATGCCGGCGCCTAAACCCACTACCAAGCAACGCCTGTCCCTCGACCGGCAGAAGATGTCGGAACAGGACCCCCAGGTCCGCAACGCCAATTTCGACGAAGTCAACCTCGGGCTGCCCGAGAAGGTGGCCTTGCTCGAGGCCGAGCGGTGTCTTCAATGCAAAGACCCCAAGTGCATCTCCGGCTGCCCCGTCCTGGTGAACATCCCGCGCTTCATCGATCTCCTCTGGCAGGGGGACATGGCCGCCGCCGCGCAGTGCCTGCTGAGCGACAACGCCCTGCCGGCGGTCACGGGCCGGGTCTGCCCCCAGGAGACCCAATGTGAAATCGAGTGCATCCGCGGCCGCAAGGGCCTGCCCGTGGCCGTCGGCTACCTCGAGCGCTTCGTCGGCGATTGGGTGCGCGGCCACGAAGGCCAATTCCCCCTGCAAGTGGCCCCACCCACCGGCCGCAAGGTTGCCATCGTCGGCTCCGGCCCGGGCGGACTGACCGCCGCCGGCGAATTGGCCCGGCGCGGCCACGAGGTCACCGTCTTCGAGGCCCTCCACAAGCCGGGCGGCGTTCTGGTCTATGGCATCCCGGAGTTCCGGCTCCCCAAGAAGATCGTCCGGGACGAAGTCGCCCGCCTCGAACAGGCCGGGGTCCGCATCGTTTGCAACACGGTCATCGGCCGGACCTATACCCTGCAGGAATTGCGAGCGCGCTTCGACGCCCTCTTCATCGCCAACGGCGCCGGCCTGCCGGTGTTCATGAATGTCCCCGGCGAAAACCTCAAGGGCGTCTATTCGGCCAACGAATACCTCACCCGGGTCAACCTCATGGCCGCCTACCAGTTCCCCAGGTCCGACACCCCTGTCCTCAAGGGCCAACGCGTTGCCACCGTCGGCGGCGGCAACGTCGCCATGGACTCCGCACGCACCGCCAAGCGCCTGGGCGCCGCCTCGACCATCGTCTATCGCCGCACTCGCAAGGAGATGCCCGCCCGCGCCGAGGAGATCCACCATGGCGAGGAGGAGGGCATCCAGTTCGAGTTCCTGGTTGCCCCCTGCGAAGTGCTGGGCAACGACAAGAAATGGGTCACCGGCCTTAAATGCATCCGTGTGCAACTGGGTGAGCCCGATGCCTCCGGCCGCGCCCGGCCCGTGCCCATCCCCGGCTCTGAGTTCGTCATCCCTTGCGACACCGTCGTGGTGGCCGTCGGCACCCGCGCCAATCCCCTCCTCACCGCCACCTGCCCCGAGCTCAAACTCAACAAATACGGCAACATCATCGTGGACGAAAACGGCATGACCAGCCTGCCGGGTATCTTTGCCGGCGGCGACATCGTCCGCGGCGCCGCCACCGTCATCCTGGCCATGGGCGACGGCAAACGCGCCGCCCAGGCCATGCACAACTACCTCCAAACATGAAAGGCATACCTGTTCTTAGTGTAGAGGCGGACTGCATCGCCCGGGCCTGGGAGTTGTCGCTCATCGAGTTGCACGCCAAGGGCTGCCGGCTCAGGACCGAGTACGACAAACCGGAAGACCCGCCGAGCAGGGACGCGACGATGTTCATCACGATCAGCGATCCGTTGCAGGAGCCGATGATCCACAAGGACTTTCCCGGCGGCCCGCTCGACCTGCAGGAGTACGTCATGGAGGTCTGCGACGGCATCAAGGACCACCTGGTCCGCAACCCGGACGACCCCCAAGACACGCGCTGGGAATACACCTATCACCAGCGACTCTTCAAGTACCAGGCGCCCTCGCTCAAGCCGTTCGACCAGATCGAGAACATCTGCCGCAAGCTGGCCAAGACGCCCCACACGCGGCGCGCCCAGGCGATCACCTGGAAGGTCTGGGAAGACAACGAGTGCTACGACCCGGCCTGCATGCAGAGCATCTGGTGCCGGATGCTCGAACAGGAGGGCGAGCCGGTGCTCAGCATGAACGTCCGGTTCCGCTCCAACGACGCCTACAAGGCCGCCTTCATGAACATCTTCGCCCTGGTGCAACTCCAGCAGCGCATCGCCGCCCGCATCGCCCAACTCACCGCCCGGCCTGTCACCGTTGGCCGCTACCTCCATATCGCCGACAGCTACCACATCTACGGCAGCTATTTCAAAGAATTCGAGGGCCGCTTCCTCGGCGCCCTGCAAAAACGCTCCTTCGAGCAGCGCACCCTGCGCTACGCCGACATGCGCGACATGATGGAAGAAGCCAAGCCGATGATCCTGCAGAAGGCCGCCGATATGGGCAAAGGCTGAAGGCTAAAGGCTGAAGGCTAAAGGCCGGAGGCAAGGGGAAAGGCTGAAGGCTGAAGGCTAAAGGCCAAAGGACGGCAGGTTGGCGGCGCCACGAAGGGGTTCTTTGTTTTTGTCTTCACTTCAGCCTTTAGCCTTTAGCCTTTAGCCTTTAGCCTTTAGCCTTTAGCCTTTTCTATTCGACCGCGAGCTTCCCCAGCCCATACCAGCCCTCCTCGTCCCGGCCGGCGATGGCCAGGCGGATCTTGGGCTGCTGCGAATGCGGGTCCAGCAGGGCCAGGGCCAAATCGTATTGCCCCGCAGGCAGGTTTGCCGGGACGGTTACCGCGCCGTCGAAGAGGTTGTCGCCGGGCAGCCAGGTGGTGATGTCCGCGCCCGTGACGAGCGTCTCGGAGCGGCGGCTGTTCTTGAGCCGGAGCGCCAGCGTGTAGTGCTTGTAGCACGGCGCCACGCCCTTGTTCTCCCACCACGAGGTCAAAGCCAGGCTGCCGCCCGGACGCACGCCGGCAGGGTAAGTGAGCTTGTGCAGGACAAACCGGTAACCCATCTTCTTGAGCCATCGGTCCACTTGGGGCCGCCATTCGGCGGGGACCGCCGAGGATTTTCCGTTGAACGAGGAGATGTGCCACTTGAGCGATTCATCGATGATGTGGTTGACGTCCCAGGCGTGGTCCTTCCAGAACTGCATGACCCAGCAGGCCTCCATCGTCACCGGGGCGCGGCGCCAGGCCTCCTGCATGCCCGTTTGGATGAGCATCTGCGGATAGTAATCGTTCATGTGGCACCAGGTCTTGCTGAAGCCGCCCAAGTCGCCCAGGCAATCCACGCGCCAGCCCACCGGCCGTTTGGCCAGGGCGTAGTGAGTGGACTTGGGGTCCTGGAGTTGGAGCACCAGCGGCGTGGTCCGGAAGCTGTCCAGGTAGCAATCCAGCAGGGCCTGCCGCGTGGCATCGGTCAACTCTTCCGAGCCGGCGCCTTCGCCCCAGGCGCCCACGATCGAGACATCCACCAGCTCCAGGTCCTCGTGCCCGTCATAGCGCGCGCCCAGCGCGCGAACCAGGCCCCCAAAGTGCTTGAGGTAAAGCGGGTTCTCCGGGTGGACCCGCCATTTCTCGACCGGCAGTTTCTTCTCGATGTCCTGCCCGGCCACCAGCGCCCTGTACCACGCCGGCACGTCGTTCTCGGGGCCGGTCCCGTAGGGGGCTATCCTCAGCATCAGCGACTGCCCCCGCTCCCGCGCCACCCCCAGCGCCTTGTCGAGCAGCTCCCACCGGTAAACCCCCGCCTCGGGCTCGACGAATTTCCAATACACGCGGAAGTAGGCGATGCTGGTCGCCGGGTGGTCCTGGTTGGCCAGGCTCCCGGAGAAGGGCTGATAGTCTATCGGGAAACCCTCGGTCCACTTGAGCCCCTCGTTCAATTTGTCCCCGTTGAACCGCTGGAAGGTGGTGAAACCGACCCCAGGATTGACCAGCACGTCGTCGATCTCCTGGGGGCGGACGGTGACGATTTCCCCTGAGTGGAGCCGGGTCTGGCCGCCGGCCAGAAAGGCCAGCAAGAGGAGGGTCTGAAAGAGGGTCTTCAATGCTCGCGTGTTCACACCCCCAGGAATAGCAAATCCAGACCGGGCCGTCCATGGAATGGTTGCGAGGAAAACGTTTTCGACGCCTTTGTCGCAACCTTTGTCGCAACCTTTGTCGAACCGGCCAGGTCTCGACAAAGGTCCGGACCGGGAGTCCTCCGGGCAGGCTGCAGCCAGGACGGGATCAATGGCCCGGGCAATCGGCGCCAAACACCGGCCTGAGATCCCCCCTCTCGTCGAAGTCGAGCGGCGCCGGTTGCCCCTGCGGCTTGAGATCGGGCCTGCGGCGGGCCTCGTCGAGGTAGGCCTCCGAGGCGAGCAGGGTTCCGCAGCGGAGGGTATTCTGAATCCAGAGGACTTTGGCCAGGCGGGGTTCGGCGCGGGCGATCGTTTGCAAGGCGGTCATGAGGGCCTGGCGATCGGTGGGGAAGTGCATCGGGACGCGGGCGTTGGCCGGCATGAGCGCGGTCAGGGCGTTCATCCACGTGGCCTGGCAATCCATCGCGCTCAGCAGGCGGTCGTGGACGAAGTCGGCCAGGCCGATGCCGGTGGCGTTGCCGTGGCTGTCCGGGTGGAGGGCGCGCACGTAGATGCGGAGCACGGGACTGGGTCCGGGCCCGACGAAGCTGCCCGCCGTCTGGCGCCGGATGACGTTGGTGTCCAGGCCGGAGCCGCTGAGGTTCTTGCCCAGCTCGTCCACGATGAGCAGGTCCACTTCCTCGAAGGGCAACCGTGGCATCAGGCGGCGCGCCTCCTCGAGCAGTTTCATCTCCTGCGCCTCGATGGCCGCTGCCGGCACCGCCACGATGCGCGCGGTCTGGTGGAGCGGGTTCTCCAGAATGCCCACCCCGAAGGCAATCCGGCTGCGCGCCAGCGCCTCCCGCGCGCCGCTCAACAGCGCCTGGGCATGACCCATCCGGACCGTGGCCCGATGAAACTCGTGGGCGCCCCGCTGCTTGCCCAGCCCTACCAGGGCCATCTTCATTAGCCCGCTCTCGATCGGCCCGTGGAAGTCGGTGTGCGGTTTGATGCGATTGACCAGGACGATAGCGTCGGCCCCGGCTGCGTGGCGGTCCTGGCAGACCGTGAACCCGGCCGCGCTGCCCAGTTCCACCACCTCCATGCTGCTCTGGACCGGCGCGCCCATGGTGCCCGCGGTGATGCCGTAGCGCGCCAGCACTTCCAGTTGTCCTGCGTCGGTCGCTCCCCCGTGGCTGCCCATCGCCGGAACGATCAACACGTCCGCCCCGAGGCGCCTCAATTCCTCGCAAACCGTCCGCACGATGACATCGTAATGGGCTATGCCGCGGCTGCCCGCCCCCACTGCCACCCTCATGCCGCGCCGGACCAACGCCCCCGCCGGCAATCCCTCCAGCGCCTGGCGCGTGGCGCCAGCCGGGTCGGACACTGCCGCCGCCTCGAAGACCTGGCCCAGCCGAAAGAACCGAGGGAATGAGTCGCTCATGGCGGGCTTTGTCTGCGATCATCTTTGCTGCCGACGAAGTTTCCAGCGTGAGCGCCGGCCTCGACCAGCCAGCATGATTGCACGCCGCTCTTCATTGGCCTTCGGGACGGGGTGAGACTTCGCATACTCGACCAACTCGCCGGCCGTCTCGCAAACCACCGGGACCTCGCGCAACACGACGTCGGAAAATCTCTCTCCCGGCAACTTCTGTCTTTTCAGCCGCTTGTAAGCTTCCTGTGTCAGCGCAATCGTTGTGGTCGCCATGCACACACACTATACAGCATTCCCCAGGCGTTCAAGCCGGATCAAAGCGAGACCCTGGCTCGGCCGCTTCCCGATACCGCTCCCGGGAGCCCGTCCGAGTGCCTGCGATGCAGTGCAGGTTTCCAAACCTGGGCTGCGATGCGGGCCTTCCCTGAGGCAGTGTCCTTCTGCGCCTTGTGCCGTCCGACCCCTCCTTTTGCTCTGGCTTAGGCCCCCGCGGCAGCCTATATTTGGACCCGGTGCGATGAGTGTATGCTGACACAGTATATCCAACAGGCCATGCGGCAGGCGAGGTACGAGCTCATGGAGAATGGCCGGTTTTTCGGGCGCGTTCCGCAGTGCCAGGGCTTGTGGGCGGAGGGAGCGAACCTGGAGGAGTGCCGTGACGAATTGCAGAGCACACTGGAGGAATGGTTGCTGCTCGGCCTGCAGCTTGGCCACACACTGCCGGTCATCGAGGGCATCAACCTGAACCGCAAAGAGCTCGCTCATGCCCAAACCGATTAACACTCATTTCGCGGATGCCAGCCCGGCGCGGAACTCGCGCCGGGCCTGCTGCCAGGAGGCAATTCTCACGCAGCGAGCCAGCAAAGCCAGGTCGAGCCCCGGAAGCAGGCGGCTCCGGCCAACCTGCTCGTACCCGGAGCTGTCTTGCCGCAACGCAAAAACACTCAGCCCGCCTGCGCGCCAAAACCAGACTTCCGCCACCTGGAACCGGCGATACAGTTCGAGTTTGTTGACCCCGCCGCTGGTCAGAGCGATTTCCAGGGCCAGATCCGGAAACTCCTTCTCTTCGCCAAAGCACCACGAAAGGTCGGGCTCGGCCCCCGCCTGCTCAAGGGCCAGCCGCATCGTGGCTTGGCCGTGCGGCATAATCTCGACGTCCATTTCATCGAAATAAATGGCGAGCAGATCGCCCAACCATGTCTTGATCCGCTCGTGTTCCTTGGAAGTTGTCATAATCTCCAGTTCGCCGTCCAGGTAGTAAAAGCGTGGGCCGGGGCGGTCGTCGCCCAAGGCCTTGTCGAGATCCAGGTAACGCTGCCAGGAGAGGCCGCAAAGAATGATCCGCTCTTCGGGTTCGGTCCCGTCGGGCAACGGCTCGGGGCGCAGGAGTCGGGCCAACTCCGGCGGTGGCGATTCGGCGCTGAGCAGCGAGGCAACCATGGCGCTAAACTACTAGAAGGGCGAACCCGTGGCAACCGGCGGCTAAAGGCTAAAGGCTAAGAAACAGTCCACAGTCCACAGTCCACAGTCCACAGTCGGGGCGCCGAAGGCTCAGGGGCGAGCCTCGAGGGACGAATGACCAATGACGCGAGGAGTCTGCGCTCCGGATTACGCTTCGCTGGATGGTCTCTGGACTGTGGACTGTGGACTGTGGACTGTGGACTTGCACTTTAGCCTTCAGCCTTTAGCCTTCCCTCCCGAACGCCAGCCACCACGGCACTACCACCAGCGCCCCGAATGCCAGTCCGCAAAGAAGGTTCACTCCAGCCCGTCGCGCGACGCTCGGGACCTGCGTCAAGACCGCGCCGAGCAGCACCCCGGTCAGAAAGCCGCCAAAGTGCGCGACGACATCCGTGCCCGGTGTCAGGCCCAGGAGCACAAAGAGCATCAACCCGGCCAGGAGACCGCTCACAGTCAGCTTGGTCGCCGCAGGGTTGCGCGCGCGCATGGCAAACGACTGCGCCGCCAGCAGCCCGAGGCAGCCCAGGACCATGCCGGAGGCGCCGAGGCTGCGGTGCGGAGCCAGCGCCCCCAGCCAGGCGGCGAGATTGCCGCCCACCCCCGCCAGGTAAGCCGCCAGCAGTCCCACCCCCGTGCCGTAGCGTCCCATCGCCAGGCCCAGCAACACAAATCCCAGCGTGGAATTGGCAGCCAGGTGCCCCGCGTCCCCGTGAAGCCAGACCGCTGTGAACAGCCGCCACCATTGCCCGCGCGCCAACTGCGCGCTGTCCAGCATCCCCACCCAGCGCAGGCCCTCGCGCTCCTCGAGCCAGAAAAACAGCGCCACCAGCAGCACCCAAGCCAGGCTGCCCCAATCGAACAGGTAACCCTGCTGCAACACCGGTTGTTGCCAGGGCCAGCCCCGGTTCTCCAGCCGATACTGCCCGATGGCGCTGAGCGCCCTCTCGTAATCCTCCGCCGCCACCACCAGGCCCCACGATGTGCCATCCTCCGCCTCCTGGATCGTCGCCTCGATGCCCTGGCTCACCAGCACCAACCCCCAATCCATCGCCTCCCGCCGGGAGTGCGCGGCGATTCTGGCGGTTCCAGGCTCGGGTTCCATTGGCTGAAGCGGGCCACGTTGTGTTCCCAGTTCGGACACCGCAGCAAGAATACGATTTTCCTGTCAATCGGCAATAGGCCGCGGCCCGATCCCCAACCTTTGTCGCAACCTTCATCGCAAACCTTTGTCGAGGCATGGCCAACCCGACAAAGGTCTCGACAAAGGTTCCGACAAAGGTCCGGAGCCGCTGCGCTCGTGGAAAAAGGCGCCACACCCACCGCCCTGCTGCACCAAACATCTTAGAGGCAGTGACGAAATTAACCGCAAAGATCGCAGAGAACACAAAGAGCCTGGAATGAAGGCGTTTCTTTGCGTTCTTTGCGTTCTTTGCGGTTAATTCCGCAACCGCCTCTTAATTTTGGGAGCCGCCCTTATGTCCTTTATGCCGGGTCAGTATGGCCGTCCCTTCCGAAATCGGTCGTATCTGTCCCTGATTGCTTGTTCGCGCGGGGACGGGGAGTCCTCCCAAACCCACTGCATGGGCGTGATCGCTTCCCAGTGCCCGTCTTGCCACACGCCAAAAGAGAATTGCAGGCTGTAATTGGGGAACTGGATGCGGACCAAGCCGTAAAGGTCGGTTCGGGGCGCCTGGTCCGGTGCTTGCTTGGGCGGCTCCACCCCCTGCGTAGGGCCCGGGTTCTGCCTGGGCGCCTCTTTCCCCGGCATTGGGCGCGCGAGCCCGTATCGGCTGTAAAAGTCGGTTCGGGGAGGCTTGCGGGCTTCTATCACCTTCATGATGGACATGGAGAGTCTCGCCTCGCTCAGCCATCGCCTGGCCCGAGCGGACAACGGGAAGACCCTTTCCAGGTCCGCCACCGTGAGGTGGACACGGCTTGCCTTGTCCACCATGGCCACGGCCGGGGCCGGGGTCCGTTCCATGATCGCCAGCGC
Source organism: uncultured bacterium (assembly GCA_963749495.1). Taxonomy (GTDB): domain Bacteria; phylum Verrucomicrobiota; class Verrucomicrobiia; order Limisphaerales; family UBA8199; genus CAVQND01. The sequence continues at coordinate 147,531 of CAVVMW010000023.1, read as the reverse complement.
GCGATCCGCGCGTCCGGGGCCGGAGATGTCATCCGGTTTGTAAGGCAAGGCGCACAGGGCTTGGGCGACCTCGAACCGAAGCGGGGCGGCATAGTCGCTGTTGGCGGACACCTTGAGGTCGGCGCACCAGAATGCAGCCACCAATTGGAGAGCCAGCAGGAGCGCGGCGCATTTCGCCACCACGGCGCTCCCGAACTGCGCGCGGCGGAACTGGGCGAGGCTTTGCCCGAGGGCCACGAGCGACACGAGCACCGCAGGGGTTGCGAGGGACCACCACAGCCAGAGGTCAACTCCGTGGAAAAAGCCCATGGGCAAATGGCGCCAGGCGGTCAGAGTGCAAAACAGGCCGGTCTCCAACTCCAAACCCCCGTACTGGTCAGCGCACCAATGAGCCAGGACGAAGCAGAGCACGAGCACGCCGCTGCCGAGTATGGCCGCCACGGCGGCGCGCATCGTGTTGCCCAGCATCGTCGCCGCCCAAAAGCTCAGCGCGAAGATAGTCCCCAAGGCAACGCCGGGGCTGAACCATGCCCGGAACGGCTCGGACGTGTGCAGTTGCTGCCTGACCTCCGGCAGCGTCGCCAGGGCCAGGAGGCCGGGCAGGACCACCGCCAGGCCAATAGCCACGGCCGCCGCCACCGCCAATTTCACGAGCCATTGGCGCCGGGCCGAGACTGGCAGGGTCAAGTGCCACGCCGCCAAACCGAGCGTCCTTTCCTCGCCCAGCGAGATCGCGCCGGCCAGGAGCACAGCGACCGGGACATAAGTGCCGGGCAGGACAACGTAAAGTGCCTCGTAGCCCCGGAGCGGCAGCAGCCAATTCACCGCCAGCGCCGCCAGCCAGCACACGACATAGACCCCGCCCACCACAAACAGGGGCCGGTGCAGGCGCACCTCCTTGCGGACCAGGTTCGTTAGTTCCCCTTTCGGGCGGATGCGCAACCAGCCCCATGACCTGCTCCGGCGTGGCCCGGCAGCGGACAAGAGCCCGCTCTCGCCCACGATGACTTCCCTCAACTGCAGTCTCTCGAACTTCCGCCACCCCAGCCAGAGCATGACCCCCGAATAGACCAGGAAGGTGGCCGCCAACAGGAACTGCATCAGGAAATCACGTTGCACGGAGGGGCGGCTCCCGGGGGGGCCAACTGGTCCAACCCCAGGTTTACCGCGACGAAGATCAGGAACATGCCGGCGTACGTGAAGACCATGCCGCCGATAGTCGAGCGCGCCATCATCGTCCAGTAGCCGGCCGAGCAGAGCACGGCGACCAGGCAAGCGGCCGGCAGGGCCACAGTCGCTCCCTTGAGAGCGTCGCCGGGGGCCAGTTTCAGCCCCAACAGCAGCGCCAATGCCACCGTCCCGGCCAGCACGCTCGATACGAGCAGCTTCTCGCGCCAGATGCGCAGCCGGTCCAAGGGCTGGCTGAGCAGGAGCGCAAAAGTGCCTTGTTGATACTCAGAGCCCAACGACATCGCCGTCATCGCCGCCACGCTGGCGAATGCCACCCCGACCCCCCAGGGCTGCGCCTTTTCAAAGTACGCCGCCAGGCCCGCCGCCATCCCCGCCACCCATGGCAGGCGCAAGGCCCGGAATTCTTTGGCCAGTCTCGGATTCATACCCTCCTACTTGAGCGTTGCCACGAACACTTCCTCCAGCGTCAGCGCCTCGCTCGTCAGCGACTCGGGCGCCAGCCGGCGCAACTCTTCCATGATCTGCGCGCCGCCGCCGTTGGCTATCAGCTCGACCTCCCGCCCGTTGCGCCGAACCTGGAGGGCGTCCTTGAACTCGAGCGGCGGGGCCGGGTGCGGGAAAAGCGCCCGGATCTTCTGGTAGCGCTGGCGCGCCTCGTCCGCCCCCAGTGTCAGCACGTCCCGCCCGCCGTCCATGATGGTGAACTCGTCGATCAGCCCCTCGAACTCCGCTATCAGGTGCGTCGAGACCAGGATCGTCCGCCGGCCCGGCTCGCCCTCCTGGTAGGCGCCGATGACCGTCTCGATGAACTCCCGCCGCACGATGGGGTCCAGCCCCGACGTCGGCTCGTCCAGCAAGAGCAGCTCCGGCTCCGGGCACACCGCGGCGATGAGCGCCACTTGCGTCCGCTGGCCCTTGGAGAGCGCGCCGGTCCGCTGGTCGGCCTCCAGGCGAAAACGTTCCAGCAGGTCGCGCTCGGTCTCGCGGTTCCACCGCGAACGGAACGACGCCAGGTAGTCGAGCGTCTCGCGGACCGTCATCCAGGGATAAAACGCCACGAAATCCGGCACGTAAGCCAGCCGCCGTTTCACCTCGACCTCGCGCCGCGCCGGGTCGAGCCCAAAGACGCGCGCCGTGCCGCTGCGCGGCCGCAGCAGGTTGAGCAGGCACTTCATGGTGGTGGTCTTGCCGGCCCCGTTGCGGCCGAACAGGCCGTAACACCGGCCCGCCCGCACCGAGAGGTTGAAGTCGTTCACCGCCTCGCTCCGGCCATAGGCGTAATTCAGGCCCTTGATCTCGATTATAGGGGTGGTCTGATTCATAAAACGTGCAACGCTTATTGGGTGCCGCTCTTACCGCGCTGGCCGTCAGCCTTTTCGGCCGCCCGCCGTTTCTCTTCCATCACCCGGAGCCGCTCCTGGACCAACTCCAGAAACTCGGGCGCCGGCACCTGGAGGTGATGCGCCTTGACGATCGCCTGGTCGATCTCCTCGCTCAGCATCTGGCGGCGCACCTGCTTGCGCAGCGGTGAATCGTTGGGCCTCAGGAAGCAGCCTTTGCCGGGGACCGTCTCGATCACTCCCTGGCTTTCCAATTCGGTGTAGGCCTTGGCGATGGTGTTCCGGTTGACTCGAAGTTCCTCGGCCAGCGGACGGATGGAAGGCAGCGGCTCGCCGGTCAGCAAGGCGCCCGCCGCCGCCGCCGCCTTGACCTGGTCGACCACCTGGAGGTAAACCGGTGTGCCGGACTTGAAATTGATCTGTAAGAGCATACGCGTCTTCTGCTGTCCTATGACAATAGGACAGATGCCCCGGCGCGTCAAGAGAAAAATTCAGGATTTTCGGGATTTTTTTTCTGGGGCCTTGACAGGCCAAAGGCCTGATTCATACCAGCCCAGGGCAACGCCCTGGGAACAACCGTCAATAACCATCTGGAGCGCTGAAAGCGCGATTCATCCTCCGGCAGCTTTATGAAGCAGGCCATTGGGCCAATCCCGATTCTGAATCGGGACTTAAGGATGAATCGCGCTTTCAGCGCTCTGAATGGCTTTTGGGCGGCCTTCCCCAGGGCGTTGCCCTGGGCTGGTATGAGCGACGCCGTTGGCGTCCGCAAAGCAGCCGCAGCCTGGATTCCAACCTGGCGGGGAATATCGTCTCGGGAAGCGCCCACTCGGACTGCCTAATCCCCCCTCTTTCCGGTTGAACCCGAGGGCAGTTTCAGGCATTGAGGACGCATGTTGAAGATCCTCGCACCCTTGCTGGCGCTGCTCATGATGGCCCCTAAAGCGCAAGGAGGAGAAGCCCCGCCGCCGTTTCCGGCCGAGCCGGAGCAGGAGCAGGAGCGCACCTGTTTCCAGACCGGCAGCGCCTGGAGCAGCGCGGGCAACTTGCGCTCGGACGTGGCGATTGTTTATGGGATAGACACCGGATTGCCCGGGCGGCTGAGCAGTTGGCGGGAGCGGGGCTACCGGGTACACGTGATGACGGGGGTGGCCTGGGGCGCTTACCAGGACTACCTGTATGGCCGCTTTGACGGCATCAACCACGAGGACGAGGCGCAGACCGATGCGGCCGGCAAAGCGCACCGCCACGGCGGCAGCCGGGACATCTTCTACATGTGTCCGGGGACCAACTACGGGAAGTTCCTGTGCCTGGGGGTGCAGCGGGCGCTGGATGCCGGGGCCGAGGCGATTCACCTCGAGGAACCCGAGTTCTGGGTGCGGGACGGCTACGAGGGCGGCTTCAAGCGGGAATGGCAGAACTATTACGGGGAGCAGTGGCAGGCGCCGCACAGCTCCGTGGATGCCCAGTGGCGGGCCTCCAAACTCAAGTATTACCTCTATCGCCGCGCCTTGCAGCAGGTGTTCGATTACGTGCAGGACTTCAACCGGCGCGCGGGCCGCCGCGTGCGTTGCTACGTGCCCACGCACAGCCTGCTCAACTACGCCCATTGGCGCATTGTCAGCCCCGAATCCAGCCTGGCCCGGCTCAAGGGGTGCGACGGCTATATCGCCCAGGTGTGGACCGGCACGGCGCGCACGCCTAATCTCTATCGCGGCCGGTTGCGCGAACGCACCTTCGAGACCGCCTTCCTCGAATACGGCGCGATGCAGAACCTGGTCCGCGCCACCGGCCGCACGGTCTGGTACCTGGACGACCCGGTCGAGGACAACCCGGACCATGATTGGCCCGACTACCGGGCCAATTGGGAGTCGACGTTGACCGCCTCGTTGTTCCAGCCCGAGGTCTGGCGCTTCGAGGTGGCCCCGTGGCCGGAGCGGGTCTTCGGCGGGCGTTACCCTGCCCGCAGCCCAAACCCCCAGCCCATCCCGCCCTCTTACGCCACCGAACTGCAGACCGCCTTCAACGCCCTCAACGACCTCAACCAAACGCAGGTCCAGTGGGACTGCGGCACCCCGGGCGTCGGCGTGGTGGTGAGCGATTCGCTCATGTTCGAGCGCGGCGCGCCGGCCCCGAGCGACGCGCACCTGGGCCATGTCTATGGGCTGGCGCTGCCCCTGCTCAAGCGCGGCCTGCCCGTGGCGCCGGTCCAGCTCGAGAACCTGGCCGCGCCCCATTACCTGGACGGGGTGCGTCTCCTGCTGCTCACTTACCAGGGCATGAAACCGCTCGCCCCGGAGGTCCACGCCCCGCTGGCCCAATGGGTCAAAGCGGGCGGCATCCTGGTGGTGTGCGACGACGATGCGGACCCGTTCAACAAGGTGCGCGAGTGGTGGAACAGCGGCGGGCTCAACTACTCCACCCCGCGCGAGCACCTCTTCGAGCAACTCGGCCTGACTGGCCAAAAGGCCGAGGCGGCCGGGACCGGCGCCTTTGTGGCCATCGGCGAGGGCGGCGTGGTTTGGAGCCGGGTCAACCCTGCGCAACTCGCCGGGGCGGCCGACGGCGACTCGCGCCTGGTGGAGACCGTCAAGGCGGCCGCAGCCCGCGGCAAACTCGACTGGCGCGAGACCAATTACCTCCTCCTGCGCCGCGGCCCTTACGTCATCGCCGCCGGCCTGGATGAGTCAATCCCCGGCGAACCCAAGGAGTTGCGCGGCCGCTTTGTGAACCTGTTCGACCCCGAATTGCGCGTCCGGCGCGCAGTCACGCTGGCCCCGGCGGCGCGGCTCTTCCTGCTGGACCTCCAGGCGGCGCCGCTCGATAAACCGCGCGTCCTGGCCTCGGCCTGCAAGGCGCTTGCCCTCAAAACCGGGCCGCGCTCCATCACTCTGGCGGTCGAGGGCGTTGCCGGCACCCCCGCCATCGTCCTGCTCTGCTCCCCGCTCGCCCCCCGGCTCGTCTCCCTCGCCGGCCAGCCTTGCGACCAATACGAATACTCCGCCACCGAGCGCCTGCTCTGGATACGATTCCCAAACCAGTCCGCCCCGAGGCAGTTGGCCGTCGAGTATTAGTCCTTGAAAGTTGGTTGCTCTTATCAGCGTTGGTTAGCGCAGATTAGCGGTTCTTGGCGAGCCTGCGAGCTGCGGTCACCGAACAACTGAACCGCTAATCTGCGCTAATGAACGCTGATGTGTTCTCCGCCTGAACGCTGCGGTTGGCTGGGAGGTTGTATCCGCAGCAAGCGACGACGGCCTCCCCGTTGTGATTATGCGCAAAACCCGGTGAGACTTGTGCCGTTGACAATCTCCGGAGGTGGAGCGGGACTTTCGCACGCTCAAGACCGGGCTGTTGGAGCTGCGGCCGATTTTCCTCCGCAAGGAAGGTCGTACGCGTGGGCACGCCTTGGTGTGTTTGCTGGCGCTCAAGCTGGCGCGGGAGTTGGACCGGCGGTTGGCACCGCTGGGCCTGACGGTGCAGGATGGACTGGAGCGGCTCAAGGCGGTCCGGTTGGTACGGTTGGGGGAGAGTGAAGTGGATCTGTGGCGATTGCCCACCAGCTATCCGGTTGCGCAGACGGAGGTGTTGGAAGCGCTGCCCAAGTTGAAACCGCCGATGTTGTCTCTAAGAAAAGCCAGCGTCCGACGGCTGACCAACCCACGCAAGGGGCGCCAGTAGAAGGACTTGCGCAGACGAATCCCGCCTGACCTCTCATTCGCACATGGGGGAAGGTCAGTCTGACCCCTTCGCCTCTCCGCACAAATGTCAAATGTTGAGATCTGACCCCTTGGCCCTCTCAGGGCAAGCGCACCACGCGGTAAAAGCGCTGCGCATCCGGCCCCGGAACATCCGAGGCGCTCGCCGTGGAGTTGGTGGCGGTGAGGGGACTGCCTAGAGCGTCCCAGTCGGCCTGCTTCAACTGGGTCTTGTACTGCACCTGATAGGTTTGGCCCGCGCTCGCGCTCCAAGTGAGCGTTACCACGCCCGCGCTTTGGGTCACCGTTTTGAACAGGGGCCGCTCGAGGTAAGTGAAGGTGAAGGCATTGGTCAGGACGGCGCTCTGGCCATCGGCGTTGGTGACGACCACGTCCACCGTTCCAGGTGCTGAGGGCGGTGTGACCGCCGTGAGGTTCGTCGAGTTGAGGACAGCCACCGAGGCCGCCGACAGCGCGCCGAAGCAGACCGAGGCGCCGCTCTCCAGGCCAGTGCCCACGATAGTCACGGTGGTGCCCCCATTGGTTGGCCCGCTGCTGGGGGCTGCACTGAGGAGGATCGGCGGGGCAGCCGGCACCACCGTGAGTGTGCCATTGATCAGGCTGAGGAGGTAATTGGTCAGGAGATTGCCCGGGTCCACCACGCTGGGCACAATCGGATAAGCGCCGGGCGGGCTGAGGGTCGTGGCCAGGCAACTATAGACGGCGGTAATGTTGTCGCCATTGGCCAAACCCAGGATCGTGCCCGTGAAGACGGGGTTGGTCTGTCCATAGACACGCGTTGCACCGGCCGCTGTCACGGTGAGCGGCGCCGGAGTAATGAGGAGCGTGCCATTGGTCACTGCGGGGGCGTAGTTGGCCAGGCGGTTGTCCGGATCCACCAGGCTGGGCGAGATGGGATAGGCGCCGACAGGGCTGGCTGCGGTAGCGGCTGTCGCATAAGTGGCCGTGATGTTGTCGCCGTTGACCAGGCCGACGACCACGCCGGTCAGGATCGGGTTGGCAGCACCGTAGGAACGCATGGCGTCCGCGGCGGTCACGCTCAAGGGGGCCGGCAAGACCACAACGCTGACGCCCGCCGTTGCGGTGAGGAAGTCGGCAGCATCATCCGGAGTGAACAGGACCGAGAGCGTGTTGGTGCCGGCATCCAACCTGTCGCCCGCGGCGGGGCTGTAGGCAAAGCTGCCGGGCACGCTCGCCGCGGCGTTCAATTGATTGGTGTCGAGCGCGGTGCCGTAAAGGATGTCGGCCGGATTGGTCCACGCCAGGAGGGGCACCGCTGGTGTCACGGTGAGCACGCCGTTGATCAGGCTGACCTGGTAGTTGGTCAGGAGATTGCCCGGGTCCACCGGGCTGGGAACGATGGGATAGCTGCCGAGCGGACTGGCGGGCGTGGCGAGGCAGCTATAGGCGGCCGTGATGTTGTCGCCGCTTGCCAACCCCGCGATCGTGCCCGTGAAGACGGGATTGGTCTGGCCATAGGCGCGCGTTGCGTCAGCGGCCGCGACGGTCAACAGTGCCTGCGCGATCGTGAGCGTGCCGTTGGTCAGGCTAAGCGTGTAATTGCCCAATCGGCGGTCCGGATCCACGGGGCTGGGCACAATCGGGTAGGCGCCAACAGGGCTGCCCGAGGCCGCCGGTGTGGCGCAACTGACTGTGATATTGTCGCCGTTGATCAAACCCGCAACGGTGCCAGTGAAGACGGGGTTGGTCTGGCCGTAGGCACGTGTTGCGCCGGCCGCTGTCAGGGTGAGCGGCACGGGCGTGATAGTGAGGGTGCCCTGGAGGAGCGTGGCCGTGTAGTTCTTCAATCGGCCTGCCGGATCCACCAGGCTGGGCAGGATCGGGTAGCTGCCGACTGGGCTGGCTGCGGTGGCTGGAGTGGAATAAGTGGCGCTGAGGATGTCGCCGTTGACCAAACCGGCGAGGCTGCCGGTGAAGACCGGGTTGGCTGCGCCGTAGGACCGCGCAGCGTTGGTGGCGGCCACGCTCAGCGGCGCCGGCAAGACCGCCAGGCTGACGCGGGCCGCCGCGGTGGAAAAGTCGGCGCTGTCATCCGGGGTGAAGAGCACCGAAAGGGTGCTGGTGCCGGCATCGGGCACGGCGCCGGCCGCCGGGCTGTAGGCGAAACTGCCGGACACGGCGGCCGCGGCGTTCAATTGGCTGGAGTCGAGCGCGGCGCCGTAGGTAATGGCCGGCGGCGCGGGCCAGGTGATGACGGGCAGGGCCGGGAGCACGGACAGAATGGCCACGCCGCTGGTGGCGGAGCCGTAGGCGTTGGTGACGAGGACCTGGTAATTGCCCGCATTGCCCGCCATCACGTTGGCGATTGTCAGGAGATTACTTTGCGAGCCGGTGATGAAGACACTGTCGCTGAGGTCCGTGCCGTTGAACTGCCATTGGTATGCCAGGGGACTGCTCCCGCCGGCCGTGACGCTGAAGGCCGCCGCGGTTGCCGCGGTCACGCTCTGAGTCTGCGGTTGGGCCGTGATGGCCGGGGGCGCGTTCACCGTCAACACCGCCACCGCGCTGGTCGCGGCTCCCGCCGCGTTGGTGACCACGACCGAGTAATTGCCGGCCTGAGCCGGTTGGAGCGCATCCAACGGCAGCGTCGTGTTGGTCATTCCCGGCAGCGGGTTGCCGTTGAACTGCCACTGGCAAGCCAAGGGCTGGGCCCCGCTGGCGCCCACGCTGAAGAGGGCATTGCTCCCTTCCATTACGGCCTGGCTCTGGGGCTGGTTGGTAATGACAGGCGGGGCCAGCAGGACGGTGTAAAGAGAGTTAGTCGGCAGGGTCACCTGCAGGTCGGGGCCAACCACCTGGCTGGCGGCATCGCCACGGGCATAACCGTTCTCATCCAGGACCTTGGCCCGGAGGACGGGGCCCTGGCCCAGGCCCTTTAGGGTGACGGCGCCCGCAATGTTCACCACGTTCATGGGCGGCTGTCCCAGCGAAACGATCTTCTTGCCGTTATACACCACGTTGTTGTTCGTGAAGACCTGGTCCTGTTCCTGCCAGCCATAAGGATTATCTTCGGTCACGGCCTGGATGAGGATCTTCTGGGATTGGGCCAGCGGCAGGCCGTCCAGGGCGATGACCAGGACCGCGCCAAAGTCGTTGCTCGAGGCGATGGTGACATCGTCCAGGTTGATGCTCGGCACGCGGTTAAGGAAGCCGCTCACGCCTTGGCTGCAAGGGCTGTTGACCTGGAAGATGCCGTTGCTCCAATCCAGCTTGAGCTGCCCGCGCGCCGCGCCGGGGGGCGGGAGGCTCTCGACGACCTGGTTTGTCGTGTCCAGGTGGCTGAGCAGGTCCGGGGCCACGTAATTGGACGCATCCTGCGTAAGGAAGCTGCACTCGACCCGGCCGGCGAGCATGGCCAGGGGATCCAGCCGTCCGGTCCCCGTGGCGGGGTCATAGACCGGGTTGTCGGGGGGATTGCGGGCCTCGTTATACTCGGAGATCAGCGCGAATTCCTTGTGATAGGCCCTGTTGAGGTTGCGCGCTTCGTGGACCGCCACCGGCGTCTGGACATCGCCCCGCCGATACAGCAACGCGGCCCCGGGAAACTGGCCCATGATCGAGGGCAGTGCCAGGGGAAACTTGCTCACCGACTCTTCATAGCCCAGCGACGATGTGGCGAACCAAATCCAAGCGTTGATATCGGCCATCGAATTGTAGGCGGCGATGAGCAGCGGCCCCTCGGCCTTGAACCGGTTGGGATTATACCAGGTGCTTTCTGAGACGATGTTCGGGTAGCCGGCCACCTGCTTGTAGGCCGAGGGGAGGAGGCGCGGATTGGCAACGACGGCCCGGCTTAGGTAATAATCTCCCACACTCACGGCGTAGCTGCTGGTATCCGGCGTGTTGGGGCACACGTGGATGGGATTGAAGTAGCGATGGCTGTCAATGACATTGTTGGCCGTGTAAGTGTAACGCTCGACATCCAGCAGAAACAGTTTGTCGGCCGTCGTCCAGTTGCAGGATTGGATCAAGCTGCGGCAGCCCAGGGTGTTGCGGAAAAAATCGCCCATCTCCTGGTAGAAGGCGCGCTGGAGGTCCGCCAGGAAGGCAATTTCATCGGCCATGCGGCCAGTGTAATAGGATGACCCTGCATCCGTCTGGGTAGTCATGAAGTAGGCCCAGGCCAACCCCATTCGACCATTGGCCGGGTCGTCATCGGGCAGCGTAAACCACGGGTTCCAGTTGACCTGAGCGGCGGCGATGCTGCCGTGGTTTTTAATCAGCCAGGCCCCGAACTTCGCTTCCAAGTTCTGCCGCTGGGCCTCCGGGAAATTGTCCGGGTTGAAGGTCCAAAAGAAGAAGCTGTCCTCGTTCTGGATTTCGATGATGGCGACAGCGGGGTCCTGGGCCAGCGGAATGCCGGTGTAGGCATTGGTCGGGGCGAACAATTGGGTCGCCCATTGTTTGTATGCCGCCTTGAGGGTGTCGTCGAACATCAGGACGACCGTGGGCGAGGATTGGTCGTTCGTATATCCGGCCACGCCCCACTCCTTGCGGATGGTGAAGCCCAGGTTGTAGAAGAAGTCTATTTCCGCGTAGATGCCCTCTTGCTTGAAGGCGGCCACCGCCCGGCGCGCGTTATCGACGAACGCGGCGTCCACCGCGTTGATGTTGGTGGGGCTGGAGGCGGACAGATCGCCCATGATGCGGACCAGGTTCACGCCGCGTTTGGCCAGGAACTTCGCCTGCACGGACAAGGAGACGAGGTCGAGCTGCTCGTTGCCCACGAACACTCCCCAGAACCGGACCGGCGTCCCATCGCCCAGGACAAGCTTGCCCGGCGCATCGGCGGCCTGGCGGACATAGCCGGATTGGCCGGCTACTGCCTCGTTGAGCGAACGCAAATCGAGAAGAGCTGGTGCAGTGAAATCGTCGATGGGCGGCTCGAAATTCCACTTGCCCGGTTCCGCCAGGTTATAGTTCTGGCCCGGCTTGAGTATGCCGCGTGGCACGAACGGGTCGGTGTCGAGCAGGAAGGCGTCGAAGCCGGCGAGGTTTGCGCCGCCGCTCTGGTAGGAGGGGTCGTTTGGCCAGTCCGCGGCGTTCAACTCCACACGGAAGATGTGCTGTCCGGCGGCCAACACAACGGTGCCCAGATAGACCCAATTCAGCGGGAAATACTGCTTGTAGTTGCCGTTGTCCATCAACTGCAACTGGTCGTCGGCATACTGAAAGGCCCCGCTGTCGAACCGCCACTTGAACGCCCCGTATTCCCAGATCTTGCGCGCGTAGAGCCGGTAGGTGGCGGCTTGCGTCACGTTGATGGTGTAATTCGCCCAATAGGGGCCGCTGGTCCTGATGTTGACCGCCGTGAGGATGTTGCCGCCGGAGCAGCAATTCCGTTCAGCCTGGCTGGAGGGCGACAGCCAGGTGGTGGCGGGGAAGTTGGAAGAGCTTGGCTTTTCCCCTTCCCACCAGATCCACGTGCCTGCCAGGCCCGTCACCGGCAGCAGCAGCCCTGCCAGCGCCGGCGTCATCAAGTTCCGAAGGAGGAGTCGCGCCACGGCGCGACCTGCCAAAGACAGTGGTGAAGAATTCATAGCTGCGAGGAATAAGGCTCAAAACTGAAGCGGCACGGACGATTCGGTTTTCCAACGATTCTCAGACTGTGCTTGCATGAGAACAGGCCTGCGGATTTGAGTCAAGGCAAAATCGCCCGCAGTCCGCGGCAACGCGGCAAGTGCGCGACCGGTTTCTTTGAGCGCCGGGAGTCCGGACCTTTGTCGCGACCTTTGTCGCAACCTTTGTCTGGTTGGCCATGCCTCGACAAAGGCGGCGACAAAGGTTGCGACAAAGGTCTGGGGCCTCTGCTCCTCATGATTTTGCCAACAATGATTCTGCCTTCATCCCCGCATCCCACCTTGCCATCCCCGTTTTTCATCGCCAGCCGTGTCCCCTTCCGTATGCTCCTGAGCCAATGAAAACTGTTCTGGTTCTGTTCATTTTGCTGGGAGGCCTGGCCTTGGCGCCCGCTCAATCCCAATCCTCCAACGCCGTCCCGCTCTGGCCCGAGGGCGCGCCCGATGCCCTGGGCAAGGAGCCCAAGGACATTCCCACCTTGACGCCTTACCTGGCCGAGCCGGCCAACGCCACCGGCGCGGCCATCGTCATTTGCCCCGGCGGTGGTTACGGCGGCCTGGCCGTCCACGAGGGCGATCACTATGCCCGGTGGCTCAATGAGATGGGCATCGCCGGGTTCGTCCTCACATACCGGCTCGGCCCCGGCGGCTATCATCACCCCGCGATGCTCCACGACGCCGCCCGCGCCGTGCGCATGGTCCGCGCCCGCGCCCGCGAATGGAAGCTGGACCCGGCGCATGTCGGCATCATGGGCTCGTCCGCCGGCGGCCACCTCGCCTCGACGCTCCTGACCCATTTCGACTCGGGCAAACCCGACGCCGCCAACCTGGTCGAGCGGCAGAGTTCCCGGCCCGACCTGGGCATCCTCTGTTACGCCGTGATCACCATGGGCCAATTCACCCACAAAGGCACGCAGTACAACCTCCTGGGCCCCAATCCCTCGGAGGACCTCGTCCGCGATTTGTCCAATGAACTCCAGGTCACCAAAAAGACCCCCCCCTGTTTCATCTGGCACACCTTCCAGGACAAGGCCGTGCCGGTCGAGAACAGCCTCCAATTCGCCGAGGCCCTCCGCAAGAACGGCGTCCCCTTCGACCTGCACATCTATGAACAAGGCGGCCACGGCCTGGGCCTGGGCTCCGCCCAATGGGACCCCGCCCACCGCCACCCCTGGACCGCCGACTGCGCCTACTGGTTGAAAGTACGGGGATTCGCGAAATAAGGCGCGAGAGGAGGAAACCACGGAATACACGGAATACACGGAAAACCAGAGGTGGGGGGCTTTCTTTCCGTGCCATCCGTCATTCGTCATTCGTCATTCGGCATTCCTCAGTGCATCACCACCTCGCAACTTCCCACGCCGCCGCGGTAGTAGTTGAACCGTACGTTGGGGTGTTCGGCCAAGAGCGACATCGGCACGGCCGTGTCCACAATCCGCTTGGAGATCATGTAAGCCGTCAGGCGCTGCCCGAACGGGTTGTCGTGGTTGCCTGCGTGCCAGATCGAGACCGTTTCCGCCTTCCAGGTTTCGAGGGGCCCGACGCTGATGGCGTGGGTGGGCACCATGGAGATGTTGCCCCCGCCGCTGGTCCGGGCGTTCTGGGCGACGGTCAGCGGGTGCAGCCGCACCACCCGCGTGGCCAGGCGCCGGTATTCGGCGGGCGCAGGCGGGTTGTCCTTGTGCGGCCCCTTGCGCTCCGGCGGGTCGTTGAAGGCCCAATGCTTGACATCCCCCTGGCCTCCCTGCATGACCGCGCACCGCACCCCTGCCCCCCAACGCGTTTTCATGGGGGCGCCAGCGCGAAGAATTATGTTTGTTTTCTCTCTGTACGTGTCTTCAAACAAACGAACCTCTCTGCAAGGCTGCGGCTGGATCGTACCAAGCGGCGTTGATGAACGCTTGAATTTTCCGCGTGAACGCCCAAACCACTCCGGAATCAATCGGGAATCTATCGTGTTGAGCGCGAACCTCCTCGAGCACCGACCGCTTCTCGAATGGCAACCGCTTCGCGTGCCGCAGCAGGAAAACGTTGTCAATCGCGGTGAGCCGGCAATCTTCAGCCTCCATGTCGAGAAACTCATTCAAGATGTAGTATTGCGAATAGGGGCAGCCTTGTTTGAGGCGGGCGGCAGTGCCGGCGGCTTCCTGAAACATGGTCTTATCCAGATTCACTTTGCACTCCGCTGCCAGCACCGCGAGGGAGAGCGAGCCGGTCGCAGTCTTTTCCGCCGCAAACGCCGGGTCTGGTGAAAAGCGGTAGTGGATTTCCTTGCCGATAATGAAGTCCTGGTCCTTGACCTTGAGCGCAATCTCTGGAGTGTCGTTAAGCGCCCGGATTCCAGCCGGAGCAAACGACAGCGACATGAAAGCCGTGTTTGGACCGATGTTTAGCGGGAAGTCGGGAAGTCCGCTGAGGACTTTCGGATGAACGAGTTCAATGAGGAATTCCTCCAGCACGGAGTTGTCGAGTTTCAACTGCCCCTTTTGCCGCTTCATGAAGGCGGAAGCGCGCCGAGCAATCACGTCCACTTCGAGAAAATCTTTGTATTCGTTCAGCAACCGAGTCATCTGGATAACCCGCGGCTTCCCTGTTGCCGTGAGCGCCTGCAACGACGCTTTCCACACGCGGTATCGTTCCTTGGCTTCTTCGAGCAGCCGCAGGTCGCCGTCTTCGCACTTCGTATTGCGACAGGCGGCTTCGAGTTTATCGAGATGTGGAGTGTCGGGCATATCAGAGTTGCGGATTCCGAGTGAACACCGGCGACAATTCGATTGCGTCCGAGCAAGCGATGGCGTCGCGAACATCGGCTCGTATTTCTCCGCTCGCCGTAGGTTCCAATTCTTCCAACAGCGTGCGGGCGATACCGCGTGCCGCTCCAGGTGCAGGTTGCCCGTTGACCCGGCGGTACGACAACACATCTTCGTAGATGGACGCGCCAAAACGGTTCGTAAAACGACGTTCAAAACTGCCCTCCTGATTGAAACCGCCGACGCTCCTCACGATTTTGGCGACCAGCCGCGAGTTAGGAATCGAAATGCCGCGCACGTTCGATTCGCGCCCCACGACCAGCACGAGTTGGCCGCGCGACTTCAGGCTCAGGGCAAAGCTCTCCACGCACGCCTCCATGTCGAGCGCATACTGAATCACCGTCCGAAAACGATTGCCGCGATTCTTGCGGTTCGAGCCAATCTCGCTGGCCGCGACGTGGAGCAAATCGAAGCCGAGCAGTTCCAGAATGGCCCGATAATTCTGGTGATAGTTGAAGACATTGATGTAGGGCGGACTCGTGACGATGAGTTCCGCGTCGCCGCAGACGTAACGATGCACGAGCCTGGCGTCGCACAGCGAGGCTTCAATTGGCACCGGGGAATTCGGAAGCGCAAGCAGATGCCGCTGCAGTCGGGCAAGCGCGGTAAAAACGGCTTGATTCAGACTCGGCAGACGACAACCCTCCGCCTCGAACAGCGTGAGCACCGCCAGTAGTGTCTCCCCCTTGCTTTTGGCCTGCGCAAAAATCTCCCGGCCTAAATCCAAAAGGTTGGAAGCACGACCACGATAATCCTCGACGGGATTGAACAGCGGCAAGTCTGCGAAATCGGAGGTCCTGGCCCGGAAAATCTGTTCGACGCGATTCGCCAACGCTATGCGTTCGTCGCGTGACAATTTGGACAGCGTAAAAAACCGCGACATGGCGTAAGCGGCGGGATTGATTTCAAAACCGTGAGCCGCGCGATTCCTTGTGGCGCACTCCTGAAGCACTGTGCCGCTGCCGCAGAACGGGTCGACCACCAATCCGTTGCCGTCGTTCGCCTCGTCCAACAGATACTCGACGAACTCGGGCGTGAACTGTCCGCGCCAGCCAAAAATATTGCTCCGCGTTTTGGTGACGACATCCAGTTTTTGCCGGTCGAGAGCTTTCATTTTGTTCCCAGGAGAATCCTGTCCCGAATCGGCATGGCGTGTTTATCTCAGAATCAGGCCATGACGTAAAGCCGTAACAGCCAGTCGGAGCCCGCCCACCGCCACCCCTGGACCGCCGACTGCGCCTACTGGTTGAAAATACGGGGATTCGCGAAATAAGGCGCGAGAGGAGGAAACCACGGAATACACGGAACACACGGAAAACCAGAGGTGGGGGGCTTTCTTTCCGTGCCATTCGTCATTCGTCATTCGTCATTCGTCATTCGTCATTCCTCAGTGCATCACCACCTCGCAACTTCCCACGCCGCCGCGGTAGTAGTTGAACCGTACGTTGGGGTGTTCGGCCAAGAGCGACATCGGCACGGCCGTGTCCACAATCCGCTTGGAGATCATGTAAGCCGTCAGGCGCTGCCCGAACGGGTTGTCGTGGTTGCCTGCGTGCCAGATCGAGACTGTTTCCGCCTTCCAGGTTTCGAGGGGCCCGACGCTGATGGCGTGGGTGGGCACCATGGAGATGTTGCCCCCGCCGCTGGTCCGGGCGTTCTGGGCGACGGTCAGCGGGTGCAGCCGCACCACCCGCGTGGCCAGGCGCCGGTATTCGGCGGGCGCAGGCGGGTTGTCCTTGTGCGGCCCCTTGCGCTCCGGCGGGTCGTTGAAGGCCCAATGCTTGACATCCCCCTGGCCTCCCTGCATGACCGCGCACCGCACCCCTGCCTCCCAAGTCGCCCGGTAGGGCGCCGTGTCCGCCTTGGGAAAGTGCAGGTGCGCCTCGGCGGGGCGGAGTTTCTTGTCGATGCGATTGAAGCAGAGTTCGCGGTCGCACCGCTCGAAGCTCAGCGGGTGCCCCAGCGGCGCCTCTTTGCCCTCGATGCACCATTCGTCCATGCCCCAGAAATGGCCCGACCGCGCATCCAGCCCCAGGGCATTGACGATTCGCGCCACTAGCGGGAGCTGCTCGGTCGGCCCGATGGGCCCGCAGATCCCCACCGGGTTGTCCTCCGTGCTCTGGCGCCAAGCCCCCACGTACTCCAGCGCCTCCGCCAAATAAAACTCCTCCAGCGTGTCATAAAGCACGACCTTGAAACCCGGGCGCGAGAGCCTCTCCAGGTCTCGAGCCGTAATCCGGGCCGCCGCTTCGATCAATTCCTGCGGCAGCGTTGTGTAATCCCACCAATCGGGCGCGATAGCACTCAGGCAACGTGTCATAAAAACATCTTGTTCGCCTCATCTTTAATCCGTTCCCGCCCCTTGGCCAGCCCAAAAGGGAGGAAAGTGGGGTCACATTAATTGTTGAGATGTGACCCCTTCGCTTCAGGCGATTCCATGCCGGTTAGCGGAGCGCCAGGGCCTCTTCCGCCTGCTTGGGCAGGGCAATTTCAACGAAGTTTGCTTGCGGATAAAGATAGTCCTCGCCCGAGTCGTCAATAACCCTCAAATGACCCGACTCCGTGGCCTTCGCATCCGGAACGACTTGGTAGATTTTGCGCACCTCGATGTCCTCACAGCCTCGATTGCTAACGCAGATCACATACCGTTGTTGTGTACTGTTCTTTCTCATAACGCTCAATCCAGGAATCGCTTGATCTTGAAGTCCCTCTTGCCGATCCCGTGTGCTTCGTACCAATGGACCTCCGCCCGGAGAATCTCGCCTCTCGGTAGGCGAACTCTCGCGACGCCTTTCAGTTTTCGCCAGCGGCCTTCGCCGTAACGCCGATTCAGGCGGGCGATGTCGCGGATACCGCGGCCGGCCGCGATTGTCTCAATTTCACCAATCTCATCGATGATTTCAAAGTACATCGTAAAATGCCTTGCGTGCGCTAAACCACATGCAGCCGGCGTAGTCCCGGAGCTCGCCCGTGCCGCGTCTTCACACCGGGTAATCCAGCGCCTCCGGGATCATCACCTTGGTGAGCGAGTTCGCCGCCCGGTCTTTGGCCAGGCGGGCGCCGGTGAGGCAGCCGTCGAGCCTCATGCGCAGGCGCGCGAAGGCCTCGAGGCCGGCAAACTGGACGCAAGGGCCGGCCTTGGCCGGCTGCGCCTGGCCGGCCTCGGCCACGTCGCCGCAGGCGCGGGCGGCGCTCTCGATGCCGGGGATGATGCCCTCCAGCGATTGGAGTTCCTCGGCGCAATAGCAGGCCCGGCGGCTGGCCTCGTCCCAGGCCGGGTGAGGGTTGAACCCATAAACCAGTTCGGCACAGATCCGGCCCACTTCCCCGGCGGCGCGGGCGCACTGGACATGGCAGAGGTCGGTGAAGAAGCTCAAGTAACCGGGCAGGCCCTCCGCCAGGGCGGGGTTGGCCATGCCCTTGTCCTCCAGTTCCACCACATCCAGGATGAACTGCCGGGCGGCCAGGAGCCAGCACAGGGCGTCGGCCAGCGGGAAGGTCACGCCCTGGCGGGTCTTGTGATAGAGCCGGGCGCCTTGGGCGTCGGTGGCGCTCTGGACGAAGCCGAGGGTCCACTGCCAGAGTCGGATGGCGGTGGCCAGGGAGCAGGCGCCGGTGCCGGGGCGGCGGGCTGAGAGGCGGCGCAGGTCCTGGCGCCATTGCTCGAGTTGAGCGAGGAACAATTCGTTGGCCATGGTGAGGGAGAGTTGCAGGCGCTGCACCGCCTCCGGCCCCTCGTAAGTGGCTTCCAACTGCGCATCCATCCATTTCTGGCCCAGGAACCCCGGGCAATCCTCCGTGACCCCGTAACCGCCCATGAGGCTGACGGCCTCGCGCATCATGTTGGCCCCGTGGCCGGTGTTCCAGAGCTTGCAGGCGGGGCAGAGCACATTGGCCTGGGCGTCCAGCAGCGCAAAGCGGACCAGCGGGTCGGCACTCAGGGCGTCGAGCCGCGAGGCGCCGCGCTGCTCCGGAGGTTGTTGGGCCAGTCGCAGGGCCTCTATCGCGTCCTGTTGGGCCTTGGCCAGCGCCTTGAAGGCCGCCCGGCCCGTGAGATTGTGCGCGGCCAGGAACTGGTCCCTCTGTTTCTCCAACGGCTCCAGCTCATCGAAGAGCCGGGCTGCGGCAAAGCCCAGGGCGGCGCCGGCCTCGCCGGTGGCCCATACATCAATAACGCGGTGCAGGGCGTCTTGCTTTTGCTGGAGACCCAATTCGTAACGCGGGGTGCCCGGGGCGCCTTCGCCGCCCCGGAAGCGGCGCCGCTGGTACATGAGGAGCGGGGCGACGGCCGAGAGGAGCTTGGCGGCGGTCATCAGGCCCACGGTGACGCGGGTGCGGCGGAAGACTGCCTCGATGATCTCGGAGTGAGAATAGTTGGGGACCAGGACCCCTTCCTTGAGAGTGTAACCGCCGATAATGCGGCTGGCAGGGACCTGGAGGCTGAGGACGGGGTCGCGAGTGGAGCTGAGCTGGTGTACGAGCTTTCGCGTGGGCACGCCGCGATCGAAGGTGCCGGGGTCGGTTTCCTCGAGGATGACCATGCAGGAGCCCTTGATGCGCGGGTCGTCGGAGTTGACGGCTGCGGTGACCACGTTGGCAAAGGCCATGTTGGTGATAAAGCGGCCGCGCTTCTCGACCTGGAGGAGGGGTTCCTGCCCCTCAGCCCATCGGGCGATGCGGACTTTGCCGCTGAGCAACCCGGTTTCGACGCCCACAAAGGGAAGCGGCTCGGTCAGGGCGAAGGCGGCGCGGACCTGTCTGCGGTCCTCGCCGGGCTTCAAGGGCGCCGCCAGGCTCATGTAACGGGCGCGCTGCTCGGGGGTGCCGCGCTGGTGGATGGGGGCCAAACCGAGGTTGCCGGCCAGGCTGCAAGTGGCCGCCCCGGCGTCCACCCACGAAAGCTCGAAGGCGATCAGAGCCAACGCCAGGTTCTTGGGGCCCTCGATGAACCCGCCCTGTTCCGGGTCCAAGAAGGCCGAGGTGATGCCGCTCTCGTCGAACGCAGCCAGCAGGCCGGCCTTCTGGGCGGTCCATTCGTGAGAGTTGCGGCCGCCGGCGGCCACCAGCCGGGCCACCGGCCCGCGCGCCACGGTCCGCGCCGATTGCACGAGCATGGCCAGGTCGTAGCGGTCCGCATAGCGCCACATGAGCTGGCGGATATCGTCCCCAGGCAGGGTCTGGAGCGTGGGCGTGACTCGGGGTGCAGCGGCGGCAGGCATAAAAGAACGTTTGGATTGCTCGATTCAGTTGTGGCCGCGCCCGCCCCGTCGGGCCAATACCCGCGGCGGCGCGTGCAGCAGGCAAGCTTTAGGCAATTCAAGGGCCACAGGCAAGTCAAAGCGGCGGGTCCGGACCTTTGTCGCAGCCTTTGTCGCAACCTTTGTCGAAGGGGCCAGATCTCGTCAAAGGCCTCGACAAAGGTCGCGACAAAGGCTGCGACAAAGGCTGCGACAAAGGTCTGAGATCGGAGCTTACAGGTCAGTTTTGCCAGCCGCCCAAAGGGACATCAGGGACAACCTTAGGCACCGTGACACCTCCGGCTGGGCTTTGTTTAATTCACGGAATGAGCAGCACGGCATGTCAAACTACTCTTATGTGGCCATTGACCCGCACGGGCTGGAGACGCGGGGCACGCTGGACGTGACGGATCAGGGCGAGGCCCTTCGGCGGATCAAAGAGATGGGGCTGTTTCCGACCAAGTTGCTGGAGAAGCGGGCGCCCAAGCCCCGGCTCTGCCGCAGAGAGCCCGGGCCTAAGGCCGGCCTGGGGGGCCGCGACCTGCTCAGCATCCGGGTGCGCGGCCTGGGCGCGCGCGTCCGGGCCAGGACCTTGTCCGTGTTCACCCGCCAGCTTGCAACGCTGGTCGAGGCGGGGATGCCGCTGTGAAGAGACGGGAGACGAGGCCGGAACCTCTTGGTTTGTTGGTTCAGGCTTAGGCCTTCAGCGCTTCAGCCTTTAGCCTTTAGCCTTTTCACGCGCGACGCCGCCTCCGTTGCGGCCTCGAACGACTTGGCAATCTTCCAGTTCTTTGCCACCGCGTGCTGGGTGCATTCCCGCGCGAGGGCCTCGGAGGCGACAAAGGCATAGTCCAGGCCGGATTCCGAACAGACCAGGATGGCCTCCAGACCCATCTTGATTAGAGTGGAGTCGGCCTCCTTGAGTTGGCTCAGGTCGATCACGAGCCAGCCCAGCCCGGCATCCACCGCATCGCGGACCTTTTGGCGCAGGTGGGTGGCGACCTCTGCGGCAACATCCTGATTCAAAGCCGCTGGCAAACTCAACAGCAGCGCGTTGTCGCGCTCCTGGAAGTACTGGTGTGAAGTGTCCAGCCCCAGCACCCGGACGATCTCGTGCCGGAGAGCAGCCACCTCGATGGGCTTGGTCACAATGCCCGTAAAACCCAGTTGCTGCGCCTGGGTCTGCTCCTCCGTGGCAGTCTTGACGCTCAGCGCCAGAATCGGGAGCAGCTTGGTCTCTGCGCTGGCGCGCAACATGCGAAACAGCGTGAACCCGGCCCCTTCGGGCAATGACAGGCTGATCAGCATGAGATCCGGCAGGGTCTGCTTGCAGGCCTCCAGCGCCTCGATGGGGTGGCTGACTGCCTGCACCTGCCAGGCCGTTCCCGCGAGTCCGTTCTGGATGAGCCCGACGATGGCCGGCTTATCATCGACGACCAGGATTCGCAACGGCTGGTCCGAGCGCTTGGCCCCGGCGGTCCATTGGGCCTGCGGCTCGCCCGGCGCGCGCGCCAGCGCCTCAGTCCACAGAGCCCGCTTGGACCCGACGGTCGGTTCCCCACGCGGCTTGAGCTCGATGATGCGCCTGACCCGCTCCAGGATTCGCTCCGGCGTAAAGGGTTTGACTACGTAATCTTTGACCCCGAGTTCCAATAATCGCATGACGGTCTGTCGATGCGAGTGGGCGGTGAGCATCAGCACCGGAATCTTCCGCAGCGCCAGGTCCGCCTTGAGCCGGCTCAGCGTTTCGACCCCGTCCATGACCGGCATATTGTGGTCCAGAATAATCAGGTCCGGGTGCTCCCGCTCGGCCATGGCCAGACCTTCCACCCCGTCGGCGGCGTCAAGCACCCTGCAGGCAAAGGACCGGAAGGTTGCGCTGACGATGAAGCGGGTTACCCGGTCGTCGTCCACCGTCAGAATCGTCGGTTCCATCATATGTCCTGAGCGGATCTATCGGCTGTTCCGACAGGAGCTTGAGGGAAATGTGGGGCAGAGGACTGAATGACGAATGACGAATGACGAATGGCCGAATGGGCGCAGCCAGGTGCAATTTCGTCATTCGTCATTCGTCATTCGTCATTCGTCATTCGGGAAACTCCTGTCTGGATACTTTGGGAGCAACGTCTATGTTGGGAGCCCGACAGGCACACTATGGAGACATTGCCGACAGGTACCTGTTGAGGCCGGGCGAGGCGGACCGCATCGTGGCGGGCCATCCGTGGATTTATCATGGAGCGATCCTCCGGCTGACCCACCCGGCGGCCGACGGCGACTTGGTCCAGGTCAAGGACCACCGCCAGCGATTCCTGGGGGTGGGGTTCTATAATTCGAGGTCCAAGATCAATGTCCGGGTCCTCTGGCCGGAGCGGGTGGAGGTGGACCAACGGTTTTTCGAAGGCCGCATACGCGCGGCGCTGGCCGTCCGGGAAAAGCACCTGCCCGGGGCGGCCTCATTCCGGGTCGTGAACGCGGAGAGCGATTCGCTGAGCGGCCTGATCGTGGACAAATACCAGGACGCGCTGGTGGTGCAGATCTCCTCGCTGGGCATGGAACAGAGGAAGCCGCTCATCCTGGCCGCCTTGCAGGCGCTCTTCTGCCCGCGCGCTATCGTCGAGCGCAACGAGGCGGCATCGCGCAAATTCGAAGGGCTGGCCGACGCCAACGGGCTGCTGGCCGGCCATCTCGAGGGTCCGTTCCACATCCAGCTCAACGGCCTGCGGTTCGAGGTGGACCTCCTGGGCGGCCACAAGACCGGCCTTTACTTGGATCAGCAGGTCAACTACCGGCGGGTGGCGGAACTGGCCGGCGGCGGACAGGTGCTGGATTGTTTCAGCTACTCGGGCGGCTTCGGGCTGCACGCCGCCCGGGCCGGGGCGGCCCAGGTGTGCCTGCTGGATCAGAGCGCCGGCGCCATCGCCACCGCGCAACGCAATGCCGCCGCCAACGCCCTCGAGGGCAAGTGCTCGTTCGAGGCGGTGAACGTCTTCGACTGGCTCAAGGCCCAAACGGCAACGCAACCGCACGAGAAGCTCATCCCGCGCTGGGACCTCATCGTGCTGGACCCGCCCTCCTTTACCCGGAACCGCTCGTCGGTGCCCGATGCCCTGCGCGGCTACAAGGAAATCCACCTGCGCGCCCTCAAGCTGCTCAAGCCCGGCGGCACCCTGGCCACCTTCTGCTGCTCGCACCACGTGGACGCCGCCCTGTTCCAGGACACGGTGCTGGCCGCCGCCTTCGACGCCCGCCGCCTGCTCCGCCGCGTGGCCGTCTTCTCCCAGGCCCCCGACCATCCTATCATCCCCATGATACCGGAGACCGAGTACCTCAAGGGGTTCGCCTTCGAGGTCGTCAGGTGAGCGGGGCGCGCTCTGCCTCCGTGGGCAGCGGGGTTTCGAATGACGAATGACGAATGACGAATCAGCTCAGTACGGCAACGGGAACCGGGCGGTGAGCTCGCGGACGCGCTGGCGGACCTTGCCAATCGTCTCGGTGTTCTTGAGGTCCATGAGGACCTCGGAAATCATGTCGGCGATGGCCGCCATCTCGGCTCTTTCATGCCGCGCGTGGTCACCGCCGGGGTGCCCAGGCGGATGCCGCTGGCCTGGAACGGGGAGCGGGTCTCGAAGGGGATGGTGTTCTTGTTCACGGTGATGCCGGCCAGGTCGAGGGCGCCCTGGCATTCCTTGCCGGTGACGTTGCGGGCGCCCACATCCACCAGCATGAGGTGGTTATCGGTGCCGCCACTGACCAGGCGGAAGCTGTTGCGCCGCAGGCCCTCTGCCAGGGCTCGGGCGTTGCGCACGATTTGCTCCTGGTAGCTCTTGAAGCCGGGCTGGAGGGCCTCATGGAGACAGACCGCCTTGGCGGCGATGACGTGCATGAGGGGACCGCCCTGGATGCCGGGGAAGGTCTGGGAATCGATTTCCTTGGCGTAGGCTTCCTTGCACAGGACCAGCCCGCCGCGCGGCCCGCGCAGGGTCTTGTGAGTGGTGGTCGTGACAAAGTCGGCGTGAGGGACGGGGCTGGGATGGAGGCCGGTGGCCACCAGGCCGGCGATGTGGGCGATGTCGGCGAGCAGGTAGGCGCTGACCTCGCGGGCGATAGCGCCGAGGCGCTCGAAATCGATGAGGCGGGGGTAGGCGCTGGCGCCGACGGTGATCATCCTGGGTTTGTGCTCACGGGCCATCTTGGCCAGTTGGTCGTAATCGATGCGCTCGTCCTCCTTGCTGACGCCGTAGTGGACGATCTCGAAGAACCTGCCGGAGAAGTTGGCCTTGTGGCCATGGGTGAGGTGGCCGCCATGGGACAAATCCATGGTCAGCATCCTGTCGCCGGGCTTGAGCATGGCGAAATAGACCGCCATGTTGGCGCCGCTGCCCGAGTGGGGCTGGACGTTGGCGTGCTCCGCGCCAAAGAGCTGCTTGGCCCGGTCGATGGCCAGTTGCTCGACCACATCGACATGTTCGCAGCCGCCGTACCACCGTTTCCCGGGGTAGCCTTCGGCATATTTATTGGTCAGCACAGACCCCTGGGCTTCCATGACGGCGGGGCTGGTGAAGTTTTCGCTGGCGATTAACTCGATATTCTCCTGCTGGCGTTGGCGTTCCTGTTCGATGGCGCGGGCCACCTCGGGGTCAACGGCGCACAGGCGCAAGTCGATGGGGATGATTTGAGTTTCCATTTTATTGACGCGGCGCTCGTGGCGGCCGCCTTCAAAGCGGGTGCTCAGGAAGACATCGAGGATCTTCCGGGCTGCCTCCGGCGAGGTGCTCTTGGCAGCCAGGCAAAGGACATTGGCGTCGTTGTGCCCGCGCGCCAGGGCGGCGGCCTCTTCGTCGCACGCCAGGGCGGCGCGAACGCCCGGGACCTTGTTGGCGGTGATGCTCATGCCGATGCCCGTCGAGCAGACCAGCACGCCAAATTGCGCCTTGCGCAGCGCCACGCTCCGCGCCACCGCGTAGGCAAAGTCCGGATAGTCGACTGGCTCCTCGGATTGGGTCCCATGGTCGGCGACGCTCACCCCGCGCTTTTCCAGGTGCTCCAGCAGGGCCTCCTTGAGCCGGTAGCCGGCATGGTCTGAACCGAGGGCGACGGTGGTCGTCCGGGCGGCCGGTTGGCCGACCGCCTCGACCGGCTCCAGGAACCGCAGCAGCGAGACAATCCCCTGCTCGATCTGGTCGCGGCAGTTGAGATAGACTTCGTAGGACCCGCCAATGGGGTCGCTGATGTCCTTCTCGAAAAGGTCCAGCGTTTCATCGAACTCCCGGAGCAGGAAGGTCTTCTCGGCGGCCTGCGGGTAGAGCAGCATGACCGTATTGATGTGGCTGTGGGTCATGCCGAAGACATAGTTGGCCTGCTGGACCAGTCCGGGGCTGAGCAAGCGGCTGCGCAGGCCCGAGATATCGATGCCCAACTCCTTTACGGCCTGGATGGCGTAGGGGCTGGGCGGCTGGCCTTCGACGGCCCCCAGTCCGGCCGAGAGCACCCGGTACTCGCCCCGTCCGCGAGCGGCGTGCCGAAAGAGGCCCTCCGCCATCGGGCTGCGGCAAACGTTGCCGGTGCAAACAAAGAGGATGGTCTTCATTTGAGCATCAGGCGCGTTAAGCTGAGATGCCTGTCACGGGAGCGTCAACGCTGAACCGTGTTCGTCATCGCGTTCAGGATGAGACTCATTGGAATCAAGAGCGCGCCTGGCGGACCACGGCCAGGCCCTTGAGCAGGTCCAGCGCGCGGGCCAGCGCCGGGTCGCGCACCTGGGGCTTGTCCGGCTCGCGATTGCGCGCCGCCGGCAGGTCGGCCTCCGGAAATGTCCCTTCGCGGCGTTCCCGAACCAGTTCGGCCTCGTTCAAGCGCAACCGCCGCGCCGCGTTGGTGCCCGGCGCAAGGGCCAGGGAGGAGTTGGTCTGCCCCGGCCCGGTCCCGGCCAGGCCGGGCGCACCTGCTGCCCGGTAGGCATCCCCGTAGTAGGCCCGCTCCTCCTGCGGGCTGACCTCGACCGCGATGTCCGGCTTGACGCCCTCGGAGAGCACCGAGCCGTCGCCCATTTGAATCGGGGTGGTGACAATGCGCAGGCGGTCGCCGTTCTTAAGCGGGTATTCCTGGGCGATCATGGCCTGGCCGGCGGTCTTGCCGCCCAGGATCAAGCCGGCTCCGAGCTCGCGCACCAGCGCCGCCAGGGCCTCTGCTGCCCCGGCCGTCTGCCGGTTGACCAGCACGACGACGGGAAGAGAGATGGCGTCGCTTTTGGCCTTGGATTGCCTCATGCCGGCGCCCCAGTTCAAGAGCAGACGCTCTTGCTTGGCGAACAGGTCCGCAGTGGCCGCCGCAGCCGCATAGTCGGCGCCCCCGGCGTAGCGCAGGTCCAGGACCAGCCCTTTGAGTTGATTGGTCCTGCCCAGCCGGGCGCACGCATCCCGCAGCGCCTCGGCCAGGCCCCCGCCGATGCGCTCGACCCGCATGTAAGCGATGGCCTCATCGAACACGCTCGATTTGCTCAGCGGCGAGGTCTCGACGCCGCTCTCTGCGGGCTGGCTCTGGTTGGTCACCAGCGAGACCTTCGGCGCCAGGGCCGAGATCAGCCCCTGCACGGCGGCGCGGTTCAGCTCCGAATCGTTTGCCCCCGCCAGGTGGGCACGAATGGCCTCATAAACCTCCGCAAAATTGGGTGACGCCTCGTCTGCCCCTGCGCGCAGCAACCGCGGGCTGCCCACCAACAGCAGCATCACCATTGATAATAGACGCATCCCGAATCTCAACATGTCCCGGTAAGTTGCGCGATCCGTTTGGGAATGTAAAGGGAGGAATCCAGCCGGGGCAGAACCATTGAACAAGGCAGAATCATTGGTGGCAAAATCATCCTTTCAGAAGGATCTCCGGAAAGTCGGGATTGACGTTCGTGGGTCGCCTGACAACAATCGGCGCATGACAGAGCGAGCCGTCAGCGCCCGGACACGGTTCCTGGCTCAGCGCAGCGCGCAGTGCCCGGTTTGCCGGCGCGCGCGGCGCAAACAGGCGGGCCTGGCGTTCTGGGTGGTCAAGACCTTCGAGAAGCTCTGCCCGTTTTGCCGCGCCTACGAGAAGGTCCATGGGCGCAAGTCCCACGAACCGGAGCCCCAACCCCAAGCCCAGGTGGGCGGCACTGTTCAAGACCGCTAGAAACTAGACCCCATCCTTATGAAATGTCTCAAACCCCGCCTTGGGAACTTGAACCCGAGGGTCGTCGCCCGGCGCGCAGCGTTTTGGACTGCGGCAGTCCTCTGCCGCTTTTTGGACCCTGGGGACGCTAAAGCGGCAGAGGACTGCCGCAGTCCAAAACCTTGCGGACTTCGGGGCGGTCCATGGAAATCGCCCAGCATCCTCCTGTCCTGCCTGCTCTGGCTGGCGTGGGCGGCGCCCGCAAGCGCAGCGGAATCACCCAAGTTGGCCGCCCGCACCTACGACTCCGGCTTTACGCAGGGGCATGACACTTACAACGCCATGGGACGGGGGAGCGACGGCCTGATTTATTACGTGCTCAGCTCCGAATTGATTGACGTGGGCGCGCAGATGTTCAGCTTCGACCCTGCTGCACGGAAGATCCGGCACCTGGCCGATTTGACGGAGGTCTGCGGTGAAAAGGCCCTCAAGGCGATTCCCCAGGGCAAGAGCCACGTCAACTTCGTCGAGACCGGCGGCAAACTCTATTTCGCCACCCACGTGGGCGTTTATACCATCATTGACGGCATGGAGAAGATGGGCGTGCCGCCGCCCGGCTACAAACCCTATCCGGGCGGGCACCTGCTGGCCTACGACTTGAAAGCGGGCTCGTTCGAGGACTTTGGCATCGTGCCGGGACGCGAAGGGGTCCTGGCGATGAACATGGACAGGCGCCACGGCCGCATCTTCGGGCTGACCTGGCCGTCGGGCTGTTTCTTCCGCTATGACCTGGCGCAGCGGCAATTCAAGAACCTGGGCAAGACGTGCGCGGAGGGCGAAGACGGCAAAGGCGCCGCCTACCGGACGATTTGCCGCTCGATCTGCGTGGACCCGGAAAGCGGGCGCGCCTGGTTCACGACCTCCGAGGGCGCCATCATGGTCTATAGCCCCCAGGCCGATTCATTCCAGCCCGTGGCGGGCGAGGAGATGAAGAAGGATTACTTTGGGCTGTATGACCCGGCCTCGCCGGGGCACATGGGCTACAACTGGCGCCAAACGGTTTGGGAGCCTCGGACCCAGTCCATTTATGGCGTACACGGCAACTCGGGCTACTTGTTCCGGTTCGAGCCGGACGTGCCGCGTCTGGAGGTGCTGGAGCGGCTGACCTCGGAACCTTCCAAACGCTCAGGGATGTTCGACCAGTTCAGCTACGGTTACCTCGGTTTCACGCTCGGGCCGGATGGGCGCACGCTGCATTACCTGACCGGCGCGCCCATTTATGTGGAGGGCAAGCGCCTGGCCGGCAAGTCCAGCACGGCCATGGGCGAGGCCAAGGGCTTGGAGGACTTGCACCTGGTGACCTACGATATCCCCGAGGGCAAGTACACCGACCGCGGCGCGATCTTTTACGAGAACGGCCAGCGCCCGCTCTATGTCAATTCAATCGCCGTGGGCAGCAACGGCAACGTCTATTTCCTGGCACGCATCACCGAGAAGGGCCGCACGCGCTCGGACCTCGTCGAGGTGCCCAGGACGTGGAACTTGGAGTAGCTCCGCGCGGGAGCGGCTGGCAAAATTAACCTGGAAGCTCCGATCCCTGACCTTTGTCGCAACCTTTGTCGCGACCTTTGTCGAGGCACGGCCAACCCGACAAAGGTCGCGACAAAGGCCACGACGAAGGTCCGGAGCTAGCCCTCGGCCGCTTGCTGCTGGCGTGCCTTCTTGCTTTCCTCGATGACCTTGGCCTCGGCGTCGCGGGGCATTTCTTCGTAGTGGCTGAAGGACTCGGCGTGGAGGCCGCGTCCGCCGGTCAGAGAGCGGAGGGTGCTGGAGTAGCGGTAGAGCTCTTTGGCCGGGACGTGGGCCTTGATGAGCTGGACCCCGCCTTCCATGTCCATGCCCTGGATCTTGCCGCGGCGGCTGGAGAGGTCGCCCATGACCTTGCCCATGCAGTCCTCCGGGATGCGGATTTCGACCAGGTGGATCGGTTCGAGCAGGCACGGGCGGGCCAGGTTAAAGGCCTCTTTGAATCCGAAATAGCCGGCGATCTGGAAGGCGATATCCTTCGAGTCCACCGGGTGCATCTTGCCATCGTAGAAGTCGATCTTCACGTCCACCACGCGGTAACCGGCCAGGATGCCCTCTTCGCAGGCCTTCATGACGCCCTTTTCGACCGACGGCACGAAGACGCGGTCCACGTTCTGGCCGCTGAGGGACTGGGTGAACTCGACGCCGGTGTCGCGCGGCTTGGGTTCGATGCGCATCCAGACTTCGGCGAATTGGCCGGCGCCGCCGGTCTGCTTTTTGTGGCGGTATTTGGATTCGCCGCGGGCCTTGATGGTCTCGCGGTAGCGGACGCGGGGCTCGCTCAACTCGACATGGACGTTGTAGCGGCGGCGCAGGTGGTCGGCGATGACCTCCAGGTGCAACTCGCCCTGGGCCGAGACGATGGTCTGACGCAACTCCGAATCGACCATGTAAAGGAAGGTCGGGTCTTCGTGGTGCAGGGCGGCCAGGCCGGAGGCGATCTTGTCCTCTTCGCCCTTGACCCCGCTCTTGAGCGAGGCATGGATGTTGGGCTTGGGGTACTCGACCTTGGGCAACCAGACCGGTTTCTTGGCAATGCAGAGGGTATTGCCGGTCTGCGTGTCCTTGAGCTTGACGACGGCGCCGATGTCGCCGGCGCTCAAAGTGGGGACGCTGGTGCGGGTCTTGCCGTTGAGGAGATAAATCTGGCCGATCTTCTCGGTGCTGCGGCGGTCGGTGTTGTAGAGTTCGCTGCCGAACTTGATGGAGCCGGAATAGACGCGGAAGAAGGAGAGCTCGCCGAACTGGGCCTCGCTCATGGTCTTGAAGACAAAGAGGACCGGGTCGGGGTCGGACAAGGCGATTTGGACCTCCTGGCCTTCGGCATCGGCGGCCTTGGCCTTGGGAGAGTCGGCGGGGGAGAAGCCGTACTTGGCGATGAAATCCAGCAAACGGGCGACGCCGATGTTGTTGTCGGCCGAGGTGACGAAGAGCGGAGTGAAGACCTGTTTCTGAAGGGCGGTGTGCAGGCTGGCGCGCATCTCGTCGTCGGACAGCCCGCCCTGGGCGAAGAACCGCTCCAGGAGCGCGTCGTCGGACTCGGCAATGAACTCGATGAGCTGGTTGTGCAGGGCCTTGGCGCGTTCGGCCAGGGCGCCGGCGGCCGGGGCCTCGGTGAACTTGCCGCTCTTGTCGGAGGCGTAGGTCAGGAGGGCATTGCGCTGGACATCGAGGACCTGGTTGAAGCCGGGGCCGGCGTTGACCGGGACGGCCAGGGGGAAGATGCGCTCCCCGTAGCGCTCGCGCAGTTGAGTCAGGGTCTTCTGGAAATCGGTCTCTTCCTTGTCGAACGCGTTGACCACGATCACCTTTGGGATGCCGAGCTGCGTCGCGTATTTCCACATGGCGTCGGTGCCGACGCCGGGGCCGTGGTTGGCATGGACCACCAGCACCGCAAAATCGCTCACTCGCAAGGCGCCCAGGCCCTCGCTGATGAAATCGGCATACCCGGGACAATCCAGGACGTTGAGCTTCTTGTCCTGCCAATCCAAGTGCAGGAGGCTGGTCCAGACGGAGATCTGCCGGTGCTGCTCGCTCTCATGATAATCGGACACCGTGGACCCCGCGGGGATGCTGCCGAGGCGGTTGATCACGCCGGCGCACGCCAGCATGCTCTCGCTGAGCATGGTTTTGCCGGACGAAGCATGGCCTACGATTGCGAAATTGCGGATGTCACCAGGTTGATATTCTTTCATAACAGGTCACTCAGGATTCGCTCAGGTCGGTTGCCCGTTCGAGCCGACGCTCGCACCAGGGAAAGAATGTAGCCTGCTCAACAGGTTCGCAAGATAGAATTGCGGCTGGACAGGGGCATCTGGCGGGTAGCACCACGCGAGAGAGGCCCGAGGGACCCCTCTCACTAGCCCGAAGGGCTTCTGATCACTCAGCCCAGGGGTTGCGCGGCACGCGCTACCCTGGGTCACGCGCCCTCTGAGCAACTACCCTGAAAGGGTTGTATCCCCGCTGCTGAAACCCTTTCAGGGTTTCCAGGATTTGGTGGCTTGGCCCCAGGGTAGCCCCGCCCTTTCTTGCGAAAGGGCAGGGCAACCCTGGGCTGAGTGACTCCCATCCTTTCAGGATGGATTCGACATGCGGGCGTTGTGCCCCATCGTTCGCGCCGTGGTGGTACCGATTGGCGGACTGAGCACCGGCTTTTGACTACTGGCCGGCGGCCTCGGCCCGCTTGTCAATAAACTGGGCCAGGATGCTCACGGCGATTTCCGGCACGGTCCGGCAGCGGATCGGGACGCCCACGGGGCAGGCAACGCGTTGGAGGTCCTGGGCTGTGGCGATTTTCTGGTCGAGCAAATGTTCGAAAATGGTGCGGGCCTTCCTGGCGCTGCCTATCATGCCCAGGAACTGGAACGGCTTGTGAATCCAGTCGGCCAGGACGAGGGCATCGTGGCGATGGCCACGGGTGACGATAAGCCCGAACGTGGGGACGCAGGGCAGGGGCAGGGCGAGCAACTTCTCCCAGACTTCGGCGCGCAAGGCGACTTCCTCTCCAAAGTACTGGCGGCTGGCCAGCGCGGGCCGGTCGTCCAGGACGGTCACATCGAAGTCCAACTGGAGGGCCAGGGGCGCGACCGCCCGCGCGATATGCCCGGCGCCGGCTATCCACAAGGCGCAGGGCGGGCTGACCCGCTCCTGGTAGAGCCATCCGGGCGCGGCAACCGGCTCAGCGTCAGGAACAACCGCCAGGCAAAAATCCGCCTTGACGCCCCAGGCCCGGGCGGTCTTCCGCTCCGCCAACTCCCCCCAGAACCCCTCGCCGGCCCTCTGCGCACCGGGCAGAATCACGCCGCTGACCTTGCCTCCACAGACCAGGCCGTCGTCCCAACCGAAATCGTGATCGAGCACCAGTTCGAAGGCCGCCGCCCGGCCGCTCTGCAGCGATTGGATGGCCCGCTGCTGGATTTCGGCCTCCAGACACCCCCCGCCCATCGTGCCTCGAATGCGGCCGTCCGAGTAAAACAGGGCCTTGGCCCCGGTCTTTTGGGGGCTGGAGCCTTTGACGCCGATGATGATGCCCAGGGCCACCGATTCTCCGGTGCGCGCCGCCTCGGCCAGGGCCTGGAAGACCGTGTCTTTCATCAGTGTCCGCAGCCGACTCTGCCAGTTTGGCGGGGCAAAAGCAATTCCCCGAAAGATTTTTCTTGTCCTTCTCAAGGATTTTGTAGAAGTTACGGCCACCTATGAAAAGGATCATTGCCCTTATGGTACTATTGGGTCTGTTTGCCAGCGCGGTCCTCACGGGCTGCGGCGGCGGCGACCAGACCTCACCTCCTATTGAGAGAAGCACAAACGCTCCAGCAAGTACGAATAAGTAGGAGGTCGTTCCCGGCTCGGTCGGGAATGGCTAGATCACGCCGGGCATGTCCTTTGTGCTCGGCTCTTTTTTTGGTTTTTTTTGCTTGCATCCCGCGCCCCGAAGGGGTAAGCACAGGGAGTGAGCATAGTTTTGCTGTACGGAGCTGCCTGAATAATGGTTAAGCTATTGCATGAATAAGTTTCAACCGGCGAGGGTGTCTTGAGCCGCCCTTTTCCTTCACGTTCTTCCTTTTCTTCGGGTCCATTCGTCAGGGTAAACGGGAAAATCCGTGCTCGCGAGGTCCGGGTCATCGGTGACGATGCCAGGCAGTTGGGAGTGATGAGCCTGGGCGAGGCGCTGAATCTGGCGCGGGCCAAGGGTGTGGATTTGGTGGAGATTGCCCCCAACGCCACGCCGCCGGTCTGCCGGTTGGTGGACTACGGAAAATTCCGTTACGAACAGGCCAAGCGGGAGAAGGAGTCCAAAAAGCATCAGCACGCGACGAGGGTCAAAGAGGTCCAGTTGAGCCCAAGATCGATCCGCACGACCTGGCGGTGAAAATCGAGCACGCCATCGATTTCCTCTGCGAGGACATGAAGATCAAGGTGACGCTCAAATTCCGGGGCCGCGAGATGGCGCACACGGAGTACGGGTTCCAGGTGGTCCAGAAGTTCCTGGGCGAGATCCAGGCCTTCGGGCACCAGGATTTCGAGCCCAAGTTGATCGGCCGGGGCATTAACGTGATGATTAGCCCTCTGCCCAGGAACAAACGGGCCCGGAACCCGCGCCAGGTCGAAGG
Organism: uncultured bacterium; assembly: GCA_963749495.1. Taxonomy (GTDB): domain Bacteria; phylum Verrucomicrobiota; class Verrucomicrobiia; order Limisphaerales; family UBA8199; genus CAVQND01. Next base: position 114,303 of record CAVVMW010000023.1, on the reverse strand, counting down.
CGGCAACGGCCAGGCCGAGGAGCCAGCCGTCCAGCCGGAGACAGAGCCGCAGCCGGCCCCGGCCGTCCAGGTCATCAGGCCGTCGGCGCCCGAAGCCCAACCCCAACCTGAGCCTCAAGCCCAGACCTCCAAGCCGGGCGCGTTCACCAACAACCCGTTCACCGCGCTCGAAATCAAGTAGGCCTCGGGGGCCTCGTTGCCGCCCAGAACGCGACGGCGCGGGGCGCCCCGCCGGGGCGGGGAACCCTTTTGCTATATGCCCGGGGAAACACTGCGAATTCTGGTGATCGAGCATGACGCGGTCTTTGCGCGCTACCTGGGCGACATGCTGGGCCAGGCGCGCAGCCTGCCGGCCGTCGCGGAGGTGGCGGTGGATTTCGGGGCGGGGCTCGACGCCCTGCGGCAGGCGGCTTTCGACGCGGTGGTCCTGGACTTGTGCGTGCCGGATGGCGCGGGCCTGGGCAACGTCCAGGTGATTCGCCAGAGGGCACCCGGGCTGCCGATCATCGTTTGCGGCGACGTGGACGATGAGGTGGTGGCCGTCGAGGCGGTGCACGAAGGGGCGCAGGATTACCTGGTCAAGTCCCAGCTCACGCCGGGCGCCCTGGAGCGATCCGTGCGCTATGCGATCGAGCGCTATCGCCTGGACATGGCGCTCCTGGCGGCCGAGGAGAAATACCACCGGCTCTTCGATCACCTGGTGGAAGGGATCTTCCAGACGACACCTCAAGGGCAATACCTGATGGCCAACGCCGCCCTGGCGCGCATCTACGGCTATGCCTCGCCCGAGGAGCTGACCCGGACCCTGACCGACATCGGGCGCAGCCTTTATGTCAAACCGGGCCGGCGCGACGAGTTCGTCCGGCTGATGCAGGAGCACGACACGCTCTCCCATTTCGAATCCCAGGTCTTCCGCAAGGACGGCGCGGTGATCTGGATTTCGGAGAATTGCCACGCGACGCGCGACGACCAAGCCCGGCTCCTTTACTACGAAGGCACCGTCGAGGACATCTCCCAGCGCAAGCAGGTCGAAGAAGACCTGCGCAATTCGGAGTCGCTCTACCATTCGCTGGTCGAGACACTGCCCCAGAATATCTTTCGCAAGGACCTCCAGGGGCGGTTCACCTTCGCCAACCAGCAGTTTTGCCGCAGCCTGGGCCGGACCTTGCAGGAGATCGTGGGCAAGACCGATTTCGACTTCTTTCCGGCCGAGTTGGCCGCCAAGTACCAGCGCGACGACCAGCAGGTGATCGCGACCGGCGAGAGCTACGCCACGGTCGAGGAGCACCAGCCGCCAGGCCGGGAGAAGATTTACGTGCAGGTCGTCAAGACGCCGCTGCGCGGGGCGGACGGACTGATGATGGGCCTGCAAGGGATCTTTTGGGACATCACGCAGCAGCGGCTGGCGGACGAGAAGATCCGCCGGGTCAACGCGCTCCTGGCCCAGAACCGCAAGGAACTGCGCGCCAAGAACGCGCAGATGGAAGACGAATTGAAGATGGCGCAGGAGATCCAATTGACGATGCTCCCGCAGCAGTACCCGGTGTTTGCCGGCGCCGGGGGCGCGGGGCCGAGCGCCTTTGAGTTCACGCCCCGCTACCTGCCGACCGGCCGCGTGGGCGGGGACTTCTTCACCGTCTCGGCCCTGTCTGAGACGGAGGCCGGGGTCTTTATCTGCGACGTGTCCGGGCACGGGGTGCAGGCGGCGCTGGTCACCGCGATGATCCGGGCCCTGGTCGAGGAACTCAAACCGGTGGCCAGCGACCCCGGCTGCTTCCTGACCAAGCTCAACAGCGATCTGTGCGCCATCCTCAGGCACGCCGGCACGCCGATGCTCACGACGGCGTTTTACCTCGTGGCGGACGGGCGGACGGGTCTGGCCGCCTACGGCAACGCAGGCCACCCCAAGCCGCTGCACGTGCGCCGCAGTGACGGGACGGTCCAGCCGCTGGCCAATGCCTCGGGCAAGAGCCAGCCTGCCCTGGGCATCTTCGAAGACGCCTCCTATCAAGCCTCCCAAGCCAAACTCGGCCCCAAGGACCTCATCATGCTCTTCACCGACGGCCTCTACGAGGTGCAGAACCAGCAGGGCCAACTCTACACCCAGGCGCAGCTCCTGGAGGGCGTGCGCCAGCGGGCCCAACTGCCCGCCCCCGAGATGTTCGACCAGGTGCTCCAGGAGATCAAACTCTTCGCCGGTGGGACAGGCTTCGCCGATGATGTTTGCATTGTGGGCATTGAATTGACGCCTGGAGGGGCGCGTCCCGGCACCACAAATGTCAAATGTTGAGATCTGACCCCAATTCGACCATTGCCAATCCCGGCTGGTTCGGCTACCCTTGGGCGCAGCATGAAAGACTCGTTGACCCGCCGCGGTTTCCTCAAACGCACCGCCCTGGGCGCCACCGCCCTGTCCGCCGCCCGTTTTGGCCCGGGCCCCGGCCTGCTCTGCGCCGCCGAGCCTGGGCGCAAGCTCAATTGTGTGCAGATCGGCTGCGGGGGGCGCGGGCTGAGCGAGCACCTGGACTGGCTGGTCAAGCAGAGCAAGGACAACATCGTGGCCATCGTGGATCCGGACGAGAAGCGCCACGGCGAGGTCAAGCGGTTCCTGGAGAAGAACGGGCAAGACCCCGCCCGGCTGCAGGTCTTCACCGATTACCGCGTGATGTTCGACAAGATCGGCCAAGGCATCGATGCGGTCTTCATCGCCACGCCCAACCATCACCATGCCCCGCCCGCCATGCTGGCGATGCAGATGGGCAAGGCGGTCTTCTGCGAGAAGCCGCTGTGCCATGACATCCACGAGGCGCGCCGTCTGCGCGAGCTGGCGCGCCAATCCAAGGCCCCGACCCAGATGGGCAACCAGGGTCATTGCCTGGCGGGCTACCGCAAGCTCTGCGAGTTCGTCTGGAGCGGGGTGGTCGGCAAGATCACCGAGACCTATAGCTGGACCGACCGCGCCAACGGCTGGGACGGGGCGCGTCCGCCCACGCTGCCCGTGCCCCAGGGCCTGCATTGGGACGAGTGGGTCGGCCCCGCTCCTTACCGCGAATATCATCGCGGTCTCCACCCCCATGACTGGCACGGGTGGTTCGATTTCGGCAACGGCTCGCTGGGCAATATGGGGTGCCATGTCCTGGACGGCGTGTTTTGGGCGCTCAAGGTCGAGCATCCGGCCAGCATCGAGCTGGAGGAGGTCCGGGGCGGCACCAACGAGTCGTATCCGAGCGGCTGCCGCCTGCGCTACGACGTGCCGGCGCGGGGCCAGATGCCGGCGCTCAGGGCCTACTGGTACGAGGGCCTCAGGAAAGATGCCCAAAGCAGCGCCAGCGGCAGCCTGCAATCCGCCAAGGGCAAGGACCAAAACCTGCCGCCTCTCTTTGCCGAGTTGCTCGGCAAATACCCGGATGAGCAATTTGATTACGGCGGCGGGACTTTTTATGTCGGCGAAAAAGGCATCCTCTACACTGACACCTACGGGAGCATGCACATCCTGCCGCGGGAGAGGATGAACGAGTTCAACCAGGTCCCCAGGATGCTGCCGCGGCCCGAGAATATCATGACCGATTTTCTCGAGGCCTGCCGCGAAGGCCGCAAGGACACGGCCGCCAGCTTCGATTACGGCGCGCAACTCACAGAGTTCGTCCTCCTGGGCAACCTTGCCCAACACGCCGGCGTCGGCAACAAGGTCCAGTGGGACGGCCCGAACGGCAAGATAACGAATCTGCCCGAACTCAACCGCTGGCTCCAACGCCCAGCCCGGCCCGGCTGGCCCGCGTGTTGAGGAAAGGCTAAAGGCTAAAGTGCAAGTCCACAGTCCAGAGTCCACAGTCCAAAGACCATCGAGCGAAGCGTTATCCAGAGCGCAGACTCCTCACGTCTTTGGTCATTCGTCCCTTGAGCCTCGCCCCGGAGTCTTCGTCTCCCCGAGTGTGGACTGTGGACTGTGGACTGTGGACTGTTTTTTAGCCTTTAGCCTTTAGCCTTCAGCCTTTTCCCCTGCTGCCGCCGCCGCCGCCGCCGCCGCCGCCCTTCTTGCCGGCGGTCAGGATCGTGCCGCTCAGCAGGCCAACGGCGAAGAAGGCGAAGTACATGAGGGCGGCAGGCAGGCTCTGGTGCTGCACCAGCGGCGGGAGCCTCAGGTCGACTTTCTGCGGGTTGTTCATCCCAATCACCACCAGCAGCAGCAAGATAGCCAGCAGCACAAGAGTCTTGAGCAGCAGTTTCGAGTTCATATCATAAGCCATCGTAAGCCAACAGCCCGATAGTAGAGAGTCCTCGGCCCCAATGCAAAGAGATTCGGCTCAGGCCGCAGAACCATTCAATTTCGGGAGGCGGGCAGAATCACTGCTGGCAAAATCATTTACAGAGAGTTTTTTCAAATAACTCTGCCGAAAATGATTTTGCCAGGATGGTTTTGCCGTCAATGATCCTGCCTGCCCGCTCATTTTTTCCCATTTTGCGTTTGACCCGGCTTGGGGAAGACCGTTACGTTGCGCCCTCTTAGAGTGAATTGCATTTATGTTTGGGACGATTCGAAGGCACCAGAAGTGGTTGTGGCTCGTGATTATCACGTTCACGGTGATCAGCTTTGTGATTTATTTCTCGCCGTATTCGAAGATCAACCGGGAGCGGGTACGGCCGATGAACCTGGGGACGATCGATGGCCATAAGATCAGCGACGAGGCGATGAGCCAGGCGGTGCGGGAGATGCAATTGATGTTTTTGCTCCGCAACGGACGGGCCATGGACGAGGAGAGCCGGAAGAACTTGGAACGGGAGTCCCTGCAATGGCTGCTGCTCACCCAGAAGCAGGAGCAGCTCGGCATCCATATCTCCAGCCAGATGGTGGCCGAGGTGGCCAGGAACATGCTCCGCTCGATGCGCGGCATGGAAAACATGTCGCCGGAGGGGATCGCGCGGCTGTTGGAGAAGAGCGGCTTTCAGCTTGACGACCTGGAGCGCTACGTCAGGCACTACCTGGGTCTCCAGGAATTGATGGCCACTGTGGCCGTGGGCGGCAAGCTGGCCACCCCGGAGCAGATCCAGGACCTCTACGTGAGCGAACACCAGGAATTGGCCACGGAGGCCGTCTTTTTCAACGCCTCGAATTACCTCGCCCGGGTGAGCGTCACGCCGGAGGCGCTCAATACCTTCTACAGCAATAGCCTGGCCGTTTACCGCATCCCGAAGCGGGTCCAGGTCAGTTATGTCAAGTTCCCCCTCACCAATTTCTGGACCGAGGCCGAGCAGTTCCTGGCCAAGACCAACCTCAACGAGAACGTCGAGGACACCCTCCGGCGCATAGGCACCAATTATGACAAGGTCCCGTTCTTCAAGGACGTCAAGACCCCCGAGCAGGCCAGGGCCAGGATTCGCGAGGAAATCATCCGAGGGCGCGCCCTGTTCGAGGCCCACAGCCAGGCCAATGAATTTGTGCGCCCGCTTCTGGACGCGCCGGTGCAGCACCCCGACGACCTCGACAAGGCAGCCAAGGCCCAGACCAACGGCCTGACCGTCGCGGTCACCGAACCGTTCGACAACGACCACGAGCCCAAGGGCGTCGACGCCGGCGAGGATTTCCTCAACGCCGCCTTCAGGCTCACACCCGACCAACCGCTGGCCAGCCCCATCGACGGCAACGATGGGGTCTATGTCATTGCCTACAAGAACAACCTGCCCGCCGAATACCCGCCGCTGGACAAGATCCGGGACCAGGTGGCAGCCGACTACAAGTCCGAGCAAGCCAAGGCCCTGGCACAGCAGGCGGCCATCGCCTTCCACTCCAGCCTCACCAATGGCATCGCCCAGGGCAAGAGCTTTGCGGCCTTCTGCGCCGCCGCCAAGGTCAGCCCGACGCCGCTGCCTCCATTTTCGCTCAGCACGCGTGCCCTCCCGGAGATCGAGGAATCCGTGAGCCTGGGGGTGCTCAAGAACGCGGCCTTCACCACGGCTGTCGGCAAGGCCAGCAATGTCCAGGGGACCAGCGACGGCGCCCTCATCCTCTTCGTCAAATCCAAGGTGCCCCTGGACCGGGCGACGATGACCAAGGAGCTGCCCGCGTTCGCCCAGGGGCTGCGCGAGCGGTGGCAAACGGAGGCCTTCAACGAATGGTTCAGCGAGCAGTTCACCAGGAGCGTCCGCCCGCCTTACGTCGAAGAGAAAAGCCGCCGCCGGCCAACCTCTCCTCGCGCCCGGCGGCCAACAAGACCTGAGAGGGCCTCCACGGCTTTGAGGTCGCGCATGGGGACCATGAACCGGACCGGCATCGCCTGCCGCGAAGCGTTTTGGACTGCGCCAGTCCTCTGGCGCTTTTTGGAGCGTGGGGACGCGAAAGCGGCAGAGGACTGCCGCACTCCGAAACCTTGCGGGCTCGGGGTCGGTTCATGGAAGCCGGGCGGCCGGGCTGCGTGAGCGCTGCACTCAAACTGTCGTCGCCGGCGACCCACCAGTTCTGGGAGATCCCCGTCCTTCACGAGGACGAGCACCTGCTGGCGCTGGACAAGCCCGGGGACCTGCCGGTGTCGCCGAGGCCCGAGGCGCCGGACCAACCGGGCCTGGTGCCGCTGCTGCACGCCGGGATAGCCTCGGGCAAACCCTGGGCGGTTTCCAACGGGCGCACCTGGCTCCGCGCTGCCCACCGCCTCGACGCCGAGGCCAGCGGTGTCTTGCTCCTGGCCAAGAGCCGGGCGGTGCTGGCCACACTCCGGCAATGGTTCGGCGCCGAGCACCCCGGACGCAAGTTCGTCGCCCTGGTCCACGGCGCGCCTGCCGAGGACCGTTTCGAGGTGGACGCTCCCCTGGGCCGGCACCCGGCCATGCCCGGCCGCACGCGCGTGGACCTCAGGCACGGCAAGCGCTCCCGCACCCTCTTTGAAGTGCTCGAACGTTTTAACGGCTGGACGCTTCTCCAGTGCGAGCCCTTGGCGGACCGTCCTCACCAGGTGCGGGTCCATCTCCGTCGCGCGGGCCTGCCCCTGGCCGGGGACCGCCTCTACGGCGGCCCGCTGCTCCTGCTCTCCAGGCTCAAACGCGATTACCGGCTCAAGCCCAATCAAATCGAGCATCCCCTCACACCGCGCGCCGCCCTGCACGCCCATGCCCTGGCCTTGCCCCACCCTGTCTCCGGCCAAATGCTCACCCTGGCGGCGCCCTGGCCCAAGGAGTTGACCGTGGCGGTCAGGTACCTGCGGCGCTATGCGCCCGGAGCGGCGTGGCCGTAGGCAGAGGTGGGCTGGCTCACCGCGTAGCGGTGCCCGATGGTAGCCGTGGACTTCCAGTCCACGGACCCATGGCCCAAGCTCGACCGCGTCGCGTAGCGACGCCAGAAAACCGCGACGCTGTCAGGCGTCGCTACGCGACGCGAGGCCATTTCCCCGTCCCCCAACCGTGGACCGAGGTCCACGGCTACCTTCACCGCGTTGCTCCGCGACGCGTGCGCTGCGTCCGGCTCACCGCGTAGCGGTGCCCGATGGTAGCCGTGGACTTCCAGTCCACGGACCCATGGCCCAAGCTCGACCGCGTTGCGTAGCGACGCCAGAAAACCGCGACGCTGTCAGGCGTCGCTACGCGACGCGAGGCCATTTCCCCGTCCCCAACCGTGGACCGAGGTCCACGGCTACCTTCACTGCGTTGCTCCGCGACGCGTGCGCTGCGTCCGGCTCACCGCGTAGCGGTGCCCGATGGTAGCCGTGGACTTCCAGTCCACGGACCCATGGCCCAAGCTCGACCGCGTTGCGTAGCGACGCCCGAAAACCGCGACGCTGTCAGGCGTCGCTACGCGACGCGGCTCGTTCCCACGCCGCAAACCGTGGACCGAGGTCCACGGCTACCTTCACTGCGTCGCTCCGCGACGCGTGCGCTGCGTCCGGCTCACCGCGTAGCCGATGCCATACGCCTGAGATGTGATGAGCGACTCACAGCCGCGACGCGTGCGCTGCGTCCGGCTCACCGCGTAGCGGTGCCCGATGGTAGCCGTGGACTTCCAGTCCACGGACCCATGGCCCAAGCTCGACCGCGTCGCGTAGCGACGCCCGAAAACCGCGACGCTGTCAGGCGTCGCTACGCGACGCGAGGCCATTTCCCCGTCCCCTTACCGTGGACCGAGGTCCGCGGCTACCTTCACTGCGTTGCTCCGCGACGCACTGCCTACGACACCAGCCAGTTCAGAATCGCCTTTTGGGTGTGCAGGCGGTTTTCGGCCTCGTCGAAAATGGTCTGGGCGTGGGCCTCGAAGGTCGGGTCGTCGATCTCTTTGCCGCGATAGGCGGGCAGGCAGTGCATCACCAGGGCGCCGGGGCGGGCACGGGCGACGATGCCGGCGTTGATCTGGTAGCCGTTCATCTGTTTGATGCGCTCGGCGGACTCCGCCTCTTTGCCCATCGAGATCCAGAACGTTGGTGTAGAGCAGGTCCGCCCCGTCGGCGGCGGCCTTGACATTGTTGGTGACCCACACCTTGGCGCCTGCGCGCTGGAGGAGGTCTTCGGCGGGTTGGAAGGGCTTGGGCGCGGCGATGCGCAACTGGAAACCGGCCTTGGCGGCGGCGAAGATCCAGGAATTGGCCATGTTGCCGGCGCCGTCGCCGATGAAGGCCACGACTTTGCCCTGGATTGGCCCGCGCTTGTCCTGGAACGTGAAGATGTCGGCCAGGATTTGGCACGGATGCTCGTCGTCGGTGAGCGCATTGATCGTGGGGATGCCGGCGTAGTGGGCAAACTCCTCGACGTCGCGCTGGGCAAAGGTGCGCAAGACCGCGCCATGGACCATCCGGCCCAGGACCCGCGCGGTGTCCTTGATCGGTTCGCCGCGGCCCAACTGAATCTCGTTTGCGGGCAGGAACAGGGCCTGCCCCCCCAACTCGCGGATGCCGACCTCGAAGGAGACGCGCGTGCGCGTCGAGGACTTGGAAAACAGCAGGGTCCAGAACTGACCCGCCAGCGGCTGTTCCCGGTGCCGGCCCCGCTCCCGTTTCATCCTCGCGGTATCGGCCAGGATCTGCTCCATGTCCGCCCGCGCCAGTTTCTCGATGCTCAGCAAATGCTTCATTTCATCCGACCTTAATCCGTCGATTACCAAAGCTCACTCAAACCACAAAAACCCGCGAAAGCCAATTCAAATCAAAGATGAGATGCGCCCCTTTACCCCCCCAGATTGCGGCGGAGCAGGTCGGCGAGCCGGGCAGGGGACACGACGGTGAGGGTCTTGCCCTTGACGGCGATGAGCCGTTGTTGGCGGAACCTGGCCAGGGTGCGGGAGAAGGTCTCGCTGACGGTGCCCAATTCGGCAGCCAGGACGCGTTTGGTGGTCTTGAGTTCGATGGAAAGGGGCTGGTCCGAATCGGGGCGGGGGCATCGTTTGAGGAGCCAGTTGGCCAGGCGGGTCTCGACGTCGCGCATCGTGAGGTCTTCGAGCTGGGTGACGAGGTCGCGCAAGTGGGCGCTCATGGCGGCGAGCATCCGCAGGGCCAGCTCGGGCTGGCGCCGGAGCAGCCACAGGAAGCCGGCCTTGTGAACCAGGAGCACCTGCGAGGATTCGACGGCGCGCGCATCCGCCGGGTAGCCGGGCAGCGCGGCCAGCGTCGCCTCGGCGAACGATTCACCGGCGCGGAAGATGTGAATGACCCGTTCCTTGCCCAGGCGGTTGAGCCGGTGCACGTCGATCGCGCCCCGTTGCACGATGAAAAAGCCGGCCGAGGGTTCGCCTTCGTGAAAGAGGTAATCGCCCTTGGCGAGCGGTTTGGAGACGGTGATTTGGGCAATCGCGGCCAGGTCGGCGGGCGCCAGCCCGGCGAAGAGCCGGCAACTGCGCAGGCTGTTGGCAATGGCGGCTTGCTTGAGTTCGGCCAGGGGGCGGCTCACCGGGCGACCGGGCATTGGAGCACTCTGGCACCAAAAGGCGCCGCCCGCAAGCTGTCAATAAATGTCCAGTATTTGGCAAGCTTAGTGTAGTGCGGGATTGCCATCAGTCATACGGTTGCAGCAGAACTGTGGAAGAAGCAACGTCACATGCGGCGGGATCGAGCGCGGCGGCCGACAAGAAGCGCGGCGGCACGGCTCGGGGCGGCGTCCCGCAGGACACGCCGTTTGGTTCGCCTCGTGACTTCCTGGATAATCGCTTCGTCTATACCGTGGTTTCGGCGCGGGCGCGCGGCTTGGCGGTGGGGGTGAACCTGTGTCCGGACCGGACCTGCAATTTCCGGTGTGTTTACTGCGAGGTCCACCGCAACGGCGTCCCCCGCGAGCCGCTGGACGTGGACGTGATGGCGGCGGAATTGAAGAAGACGCTGGGCTACGTGCGCGCCGGCCGGCTGCGGGAGCGCCCGTGGTACCGGACGCTGCCCGATGAACTGCTCCAACTGCGCCACGTGGCCCTGAGCGGCGATGGCGAGCCGACGCTCTCAGCCAAATTTGCCGAGGCCCTCCAGGCCATCGTACACGTGCGGGCGCTGGGGGGCCACCCCTTCAAACTGGTCCTGCTCACCAACGGGACGGGCCTGGACCTGCCGCACGTGCAGCAGGGACTGAGGTACTTCACCAAGAGCGACGAGGTCTGGGCCAAGCTCGATGGAGGCACCCAGGCCTACGTCAACAAGGTCAACCGCTCGGACATCCCGCTGGAGAAGATCCTGGCCAACATCCTGAACCTCGCCCGCCAACGCCCGGTGGTGGTGCAGAGCCTCTTCCCAGCCATCAGTTCCGAGGAACCGCCGCTGGAGGAGATCGAGCAATATGCCCGCCGCCTGGCCGAACTCAAGAACGCCGGCGCCGACATCTCCCTGGTGCAGATCTATTCCGCCAACCGGCCCTCTCCCAACTCCGAGAGCGGCCATCTGCCCCTCAAGGTCCTCTCCCGCATCGCCCAGACCGTCCGCTCTGCCACCGGTCTGAAGGCCGAGGTGTTCTGAGAAAAATGAAACCAAAAGATGTGTTCAGCCTGATGATTCGTTTCTTTGGCCTGATTTTTCTCTACCAGGGCCTGCTCCCAGTGCCCTCTGCGGTGGCCTCATTCTTCCAGATGCCCGCCAGTCTCTGGTTTCGGAACCTCCTGGCGTTGCTGCTGGGGATGGCTTGGACCCTGGCGATCGGCGTGTGGCTCGTGCGCGGCGCGCCGCTGCTGGTGCGCCTGGCCTATGGGGCGGAGGAACAAGAGCGAGGCGGGGCCTGACGGATTCATCCCGGAGGGATGAAAGATCGTAGCCGGGGGGCGACGCGCAGCGAGACCCCCGGTTCATCTGTCAATGGCCGGGGGTCAGATCTCAATGACCATCGCGTTTCCCCGGTGCAGTTGAGCGTAGAGGATTTGGAGGAGGACTTCACGGTTGGTTATTGGCACTGAGGGTGTTGGTGTTGAGGACGGACATGACGTTTCCGGCGAGCATGTTCCCGAGAATCATCACCCGGTCTGCGGCCGGCCCGACGTGGATGGCAGTCCCGACGGCGTCGATGAAGGAGTTGCCTTGGAGGATCGCCCGGCCGGCGAGGATGGCAATGGCTGGCACGGAGGGGTCCCAGTCCAGCAGGCGCGCGTTGGAGAGCGTGAGCAGGCCCGTGCTGCCCCAGGAAACCGGCTGGCGAATCTGACCCCAAAAGCTCGCGCCGTTCACGTTGAGCTGGCTGACGCCCGGCAGGGCCTCGATGCCGATGTGATGGGTGCCGCCGCCGGCATTGGCGAGGTTCAGGTTCGCGATGTGGATGGCATAGAGCTGGGTGGCAGTGAGCAGCAGCCCGATGTCCACGTTGTCGAAGTTGATATTGCTCATCTGGCCGTTCATGGCGCCGTACGAGGAAGCGCGGAAGCGGGCGCCGATGTAGTATCCCCACGAGAAGACATCCTGCACCACCTCCCAATCGGACCGCATGAAATCGAACGAGACGGCATAGGCCGATTGGAAGGCCAGCACGCGCGGGTCTTGCGTCCAGAAGGGCCAGAAATGGATGTCCATGATGCGCCCGATGTCGTAGCACTGATCGACGGCGATGCCGGCCAGCAGGGGCTGGCCATAGACCCCGCGCACCAGGTGCCGGCCGAGGGGTGAGTAGCCAGGTCCAGGCCCAGATAGGGGTTGACCAGCAGGACGTTCTGGACAGTCACGTTGACGCCGCCTGCTGCGCCGCCTGCGCGAATGGCCCAGGGGTAGGGTATCGGCGGATTGGTGAGGGCCTGGTTGGGGTAATAGATCGTTACCCCTTCCAGCGTCGAGTTGTCGCCTTGGAGGGTGATGAATGGAACGCCGGAGGTGCTGCCTGCCCCAGCCACCGCCAGCAGGGTGGTGCCCTGGTGCGGCGCAAAGGCGGTCGGCGCGCGCCATATCCCGGACAAGGTCGTCTGGGCCGGAACGACCAGGTCCGACAGGATACGATAGTCTCCCTGCGGCAGGAACACGATGCCCCCGCCACCGGCCCCCGCATCATTCAGCGCCGATTGGATGGCCGCCGTGTCGTCCGCCAGGCCATCGCCCCTGGCCACGTAAGGCGGGTTGCGCGCGTTGATGTAGCCGAGTTGGAAGTTGAGCTTGGCCTGGCTCACCGTTCCGTTGGCGATCGCCGCGGCCGTGACTGACCCGGCCGCCAGCTTCGAGGCGGTCACCGCGCCATCGAGGATGGCGGGAATCGTGACCGACTTGGCCGCCAGTTGCGCGCTGGTGACGGCGCCGTCGGCAATGTTCTGGGTCTGCACGGCCCCCGGCGCCAGCTTGCTCCCGGTCAGCGCGCCATCGGGGAGATTGGCGGCCATCATGGCGTAACCGGTGGCGCCAAGCCGCTGGTCGGGCGACAACCGCGCGAAGCCGTTGGTGCCGTCGTTGAACCAAATCCGCAACCGCACGTCCCCGTTGGTGAACACCGCCCAGGAGACCGGCGTCATGTTGCTCACCGAGGTGTCGCCCAGGAAAACGGAGAACACACCCTGCGTGACGGCCACAGCCACAGGCTGGTTCGGTTCGGCCCCCCCCGAACTGGACCCATCGTTGCTCCAGAGCGTGCCGGCTCCGCTGCCGCTGACCAGGGCGAACTTGAACTGGCCCACGCCGTTGAAGTCGGCGCCCCCCGCTCTAACCTTCCCCTGGTAGTTTATGACCGACGGCACCTGGGCTGGCAAGCTCTGCCCGGCCAGGCCCAGCCCCACCAGGAGCAGGGCCGGCCCAGCCAGACAGGACAGGCTCCCGAGTCCGCTCCGCAGGGCGAACTCGGCGACTGCGCGCCAGAACGGCGCTCGAATGCGGGCTCTCAATTTTATTGGAGCTTGTAGAACTCCGACGCTTTGAGTTTGGCTTTTGGCGTCGCATAGCCGTTGGTCGTGCTGACCACATTCGTGTATGGACCCGTTAGGTCGGGCGACGCCAACAAAGTGCCAGGACCGAACCAAGTGACGTTTGCGCCGGGAGCGGTGGTCCCGGAGCCAATAGTGGGATAGTAGTAGCTGGTAACGGGAGCGATAAAGAACGGTGCGGCCTGCATCGCCGGCGCGGTGGCAGCCGCGGAGACCGTGACGTTGGGCAACCCGGCAGCCTTGATCAAAATGTAGCTCACTTCCGACTGGGCCAGCGCGTCCCCGCTCGCGGCGGTGATGCCAGCCAGTCCCAGGTGATACTTGGTGGGGCTCGTGGGCAGGGACGAATCGGCCCAGAGCAATTGCCAATTAGCCGGCTCGGGCGTGGTCCAGTCAGCCAGCCAGACTTTGGCGAAGACGGTGTTTGTCCCGTCCATCTTGGGCTGCTGGCGCAGGCGCAGCCAATACCAGGTATTATTGGTCCAGGCGTTGGTAAAGTTCGTTGGCCCCCAGGCGCGACTGTCATCGAGCAGCTTCATGTGACGCAGGGTCGTTTCGTTGGTGTTGTCCCGGAAATGGAAGTTCAACGCCTCGAAGTTTGTCCCGCTGCTGGCGTTGGTCCCGACGCCGACCCCGATGCCGCCCCGGAAATAATCGCCCTGTTGAAAAGCGACGATGCGGATGCGCGCCAGCACCTCCTGCACGTCATTGCTATAGCCAGGGGCCGCATAGACCAGGTGATTGGGATCGCCATGGCTGGCGAAAACCTTGAGAACTCCGTTTGTCTGGAAGTAATTGTCGCCGCCTGGGCCCACCGCCAGCCAATTCGTGTTCCTCGTGGCGCTGGTGAAACTGTCCTGGTAGCCGGCGACGGTATCGCCAAACTCGGCGATGGGCTTGTTGGTCTGCAGAACATTGACCCCCTGGTAAGGTCCGCAGGGCCGGATGACGGCATAGCGGACGCGGGTGACGTGGATGTAACCGGTCGTCGGGTCCCCGGCCGTGGCGGGAGTCGTCTCATAGCGCACGAGGGACTGGGGCCCCTGGTTGACTCCGTTGAAATTCGCGTCGGGCAATTCGAAATCGGCATCCAGCCATTTGCCGGTGCCCTGTAACGTGACGGCGACCTGGTTCTGGTTGGGGAACAGGTAGGTGTTGTTTCCCGCCACCCAGCTCGAGTAAACCTGGGGGTAGAGCGTGGCCCCGGCCATGGCCGGGTCGTCGTAATAGGTCAGGACCTGCGCCACCCGGGCGTTGTCCTGGGAGGACGGCCCGAACACCTGGCCCACGATGGCGAATTGGATGTTGTTATCGCCGCCATCCGGGCGTTCGGAAAGGCGCTGATCATCGGCAGGCCCGGCCATTTCCACCACCATCAGTTGGTTGCCGCCCGAACTGCCCGCGTCTATGCCGTTGGTGATGCCATTCTGCAGATCCAGTTCGGCGTAATTCGCATAGTTCGTCGTGCAAATGTTCGGGTCTATGTGAAAGGTCAGGTCCGGGTCCAGACCCGCCAACAGGTTCGTGCCGATGCGATAAACGCCCAGCTCGGCCCGGTCAATAAACGGGAAACCGCCGTTGAAGGTCAGGCGGGGACCGCCCGTAAGAGGCGCCGTATTGATCCCTTGGAGGTCAACATTGGGCACCATGAAGGCGACTTTGAGCCATTGGCCGGAGCCCTGGAGTGTGAAAAGCTGGCTGGCGGGGAAGGTGGCGGTGTCTCCCACGTTGTCAGTGGCATACTGCTCCGGACCGAAGCTCGCGCCGGCCAACGTCGGGTCGTCATAGAACTCCACGCAGACCTTCATGGTTCGAGGGAGGTTGCAGGGCGCTCCCAGGTAGTCATTGAGGATGCCAAAGTTCATGTAGCCGGTGGTGGCTTGGACCGCCTGGCGCTTATCGCCGGCGGGGCCAACGCCGCTTTTGTAGGTCACCGTCTGGTCCCCGTTGTTCAGGATGCTCAGGTTGTTGGTGACGCCCGCGTTGATATCAATGTATGCCAGGTTCACGTCCGGCTCGGGCGGGCAGGCTGGCGGGGCCGCAAAGACATTGACCTGGTTGGAGGTCCCGAAGGCGCCCTGCGGACCAATCGCGACGGCGCGAACAACGAGGCCCGCGACGCCCTGGAGGCGCAAGGTGCCGCCGTTGACTCCGCCGGCGCCGCTGCCGCCGGTGCTGCCGCTGGTGTCAACGTAGCCGACATAGCGCTGGCCGGTGATGGAACTGACGGGATTGGGAATCTCCAGCAACAGCCAGTTCCATTGGTTGTTTTGCTCGCCGAGCGGTGTTGGGCTGGCATTGGCCCCGTTGAGGTTGTTCGCCGGGGTGTCGAGCGTCCCTTCCAGCCAAGTGGTGTTAATCGGAGTGCCATTCGCATTGTAAAGCGCCCCATTCCCGAAAACTTGCAGCAGAAGGTCCAGGACCGGTGTGTTCACCCAGGATGCAAAGTTTGAGTCGGCAATATTCAGGTAAGCGCCCGTCTCTTGATCGCCTGTCAGACCCGCGAGGGTGATGGTTTGGAAGGTCTGGTCGCCCCCGCCCGACAGGGTCACTGTGTTGTTCCAGCCGGACTCCGTGGTGAAAGCCGCGCCCGGGTCGAAGATGCCATAATCTACAGCGGCCGTGGGGCTGACAGTCGGCGGCCAGTCGGTGGGACTGAACGGTCCGGTCTGCGCCCCCAGGTGGATGGCCCCGCCAATAAGGGCGATGAGGATAGCGGGGCGGAGAATGCGTCGTGCATGCTTTGAGTCTGATATCTGCAGTGCGTTCATAACTTTGATGTTGATTGCTGCCGTCGTCGGGCGCCAACCGAAACCGATGTTGGAAACACCATTTGCTCTGCGCCTTCTCAGGCGGTGCGGGCTGCATGATGTCCGTCGCCAAGCCGCTCGTCAACAGTTCTTTTTCTTCTCGCGTCGGGGAGAAACAGGCGGTCTGTGAAAGCATCGCCCGCGGAGAGCGCGCCATCCAGAAAGGCCGGGCCGTTCCTCACCACAGCGCCAGGAAGCGAATGTCGCGATGGCCCAAATAGCCTGGACGGAGTCCTGTCCCGAAGGGACATGGCGTCTTGCCAACCCTTTGGCGCGGCAGTAGTGTGCCTTTATGAAGTCGCTCGAAGACGTCGCTGCTGATGCGTTGCTCCTTCCCGAAGATCAACGGTTTGCGCTGGCGCACCGCATCCTTGCCAGCGTGGAACCTCCGGTGGAAGCCGGCGTGGAGGCCGCCTGGGATGCTGAGATTCGTGAGCGAATCCGCAAGTATGACGCAGGCCTTACAGCCGGGCTTTCAGGGCGGGAGGTTTTCGCCGAGCTCGATAGGAGACTATGGCGGTGAACTACCAGGCATTCCCCCCTGAGTAGCCAGGCTCTTTTCTTTTCGGCTTTCCGATGTCTAAAGGGCCTGTCCAAAATGTGGACAGCGGCTGTCATCTCTTGAGGCAGGTGTTTCCATCGGCAGGACACTATTTTGCCCTGAGCCCGGCAAGAGCGCCCCATTTGAGCCACACAAACCGGTTCAACGCCTGGTTAGCACGCCCCGGCCTGATTCATGCTGTGGGCCAGTTGATGATCATTTTTGCGCTTGGCATGTTGGCACTGGCAGCAGGCGGAGTGGCCTACACCTTCTATGCAGCCGCTCGAGCCCCGCTCGGCTATGAGGACGAGCAAGGTTTCCACTTCGTGGAACCCGCCCCCGAGATGGAGCCAGAGGGGCAACTTGCGATGGTGCCAGAATCGAGCCGGTGAGCCTGCCGCAATCCGCGCCCTGCTTATCCTGACCGGTCCTTCAGCCGCGTCTGACCGCTCCGAGCTGTCCCACCACTCGCTCGTCCCCCCGCCTAAATCCTTGCGGGCGGCCTTGGATCTTCTATGGTATCCGCGTGCCTGGTTACAGGCGCGCCTTTGACTCACAACGCATATATGGACAAGACGATTGTGTCTGCCAAGCCGATTCCAGCCGCGGAACGGCTGATTTTCGCCCTGGACGTGCCGACGGTGGACGAGGCCAGGCAGTGGGTGGAGCGGTTGGGCCAGAGCGTAGTGTTCTACAAACTGGGCCTTCAGATCTTCATGGCGGGCGGCTACTGGGAACTGGTCGAATGGCTTGTCCGCAGGGACAAGCAGGTTATGGTGGACCTCAAGTTCTTCGACGTGCCCGAGACCGTCCGCTCGGCGGTCAAGCAATTGAAGGGCAGGGGGGTGCGCTTTGCGACCGTCCACGGCAATGACGGGATTCTCAAGGCGGCGGTGGAGGCGCAGGCGGAGGTGCAGATCCTGGCGGTAACGGTTCTGACCAGCCTGGATCAGGCGGACCTGGAGGCCCTTGGCTTTCAATGCAAGGTCGAGGAGTTGGTGCTTTCCAGGGCCAGGCGGGCCCTTGCGCTGGGCTGCGCCGGTGTCGTCTCCTCGGGATTGGAAGTCCCCAGGTTGCGCGCAGAGATTGGCCCGCAGTTGCTCATCGTGACGCCCGGCATCAGGCCGGTCGAAAACCGGGAAATCAAGGACGACCAGAAGCGCACGGCCGAACGTCGAGCAGGCCCTTCTCAACGGCGCCGACCATATCGTCGTCGGGCGGCCCATTCGCACCGCCCCCGACCCGAGGGCGAAAGCCGAGGAATTTCAGCGCCGGATAGCGGCCGTATTCGGGGCGTGACTGCAAACCCAATCAGGGCTCTTCTGCCCGCGCACGATTTCGCGCACATACCGCGCGGCTGCCCGGCCGCCAGAGATGAAAACCCGAGCTTCCTGGATCACTGCCACAGTGGTCGCCAGGGTGTCGGCCGCCACGAGCGCCGAAATGAATATTGTCCTTTTCATGAGGCCATCGTAATCCAGCCCACCTTAAGAGGACGTGAAGTTTTTCAGGCGTCGCTGCGCGACGCGGCTGAGTTTGGGCCATGGGTCCGTGGACTGGAAGTCCACGGCTGCCTTCATGCACCGCTGCGCGGTGACGCAGGGCCGGGTTCAGGGCGGCGAGGCGGTGTGCCGGACGCGGCGCTTGGCGGCCTGGAGGGCGCCGGGCAGGAGGGATTCGGGCAGGGTGTCCTGCTCTTGCGCCTGACGGCGGGCGGGCTTGGCCGCCAGCGGCAGGAGCAACTCGCCTGGAGGATGGTTGAAGCTCAAGACCACTTCCATGTCGGGCAACCGCTCGCGCCTGGCCGCCGCGACCGCCTGGTCCACGTCTCCAAAATCGCGGGCCATGCCGGGATGAGCGACCCACCGGTCGCTGGTTGCGTAGTAGAGCCGGCTCTCGGCATGGCGCAGGAGTATCTTCATCGCGCGGCATTATAGTGTCTGAGCACGGGCGAAGATATGGGGTCTTGACCTCTGCGAAGGAGGGGCGAGATGGGAGTGCGCCCGTCCTCGGGCGCAGCGGCGTCCGCAGCCAGGGGAGCCGTCAAGTACTCCGGCGCGCCGGCCCGCTCCGCCGCTGCTGCGCCCGGGGACGGGCGCACTCCGGTTACGCCTGCCTGGGGGACGGGGGTCCAATTCTGTTTGACGCGCCGAGGAGGGCCGCTAGTGTGAGCGGGATGGGCGATCATTCCCTGGAACCAAACCCGTGGATGATTCTGCCGTTTGGGCTGATGCTGGCCTGCATCGCGGCGGGGCCGGTGGTTCGGCCCCGTTGGTGGGCCCGGCACTATCCCAAGGTAGCGGCGGTGCTGGCGGGCGTCACGGCGGGCTATTACCTGTTGGTCCTGCAGGCCTTCGGGCGGGTGCAGCAGGCCGGGCACGACTATTTCAGTTTCATCGTGTTGATTGGCTCGCTCTTCGTGGTGGCCGGCGGCATTCACATCAACGTCAAGGGCGAGGCAACGCCGTCCCTGAACACGCTCTTCCTGTTTGTGGGGGCCGTTATTGCCAACGTGCTGGGCACCACCGGGGCCTCGATGCTGCTCATCCGGCCCTGGCTCCGGATGAACCAATACCGCGCCGCCGCGCACCACGTCGTGTTCTTTATCTTCATCGTGTCGAACGTGGGTGGCTGCCTGACGCCCGTTGGGGACCCGCCATTGTTTCTGGGCTATCTCCAGGGGATTCCCTTCTGGTGGGTGGCCGAGCATTGCTGGCCGATGTGGGCGGTGGCGGTGGCCTTTCTGCTCGGGGCGTTTTACCTGGTGGACAGTCTGAATTACCGCCGCGCTCCCCGGGCGGTCCAGGCCGAACAGACGCGCCCGCCGGAGCAGTGGCGTTTCCAGGGCTTGGGCAACATGCTCTGGCTGCTCGTCATCCTGGGCACTGTCTTCATCAACCACCCCATTTACCTCCGTGAAACGCTGATGCTCCTGGCCGCCGGGGCGTCCTTCGTCACCACGAGAAAACCGGTGCACGAGGCCAACCAATTCAGCCTGCAGCCCCTCATCGAAGTGGCTATCCTGTTCGCGGGCATCTTCGCCACCATGATGCCGGCCCTGGATTGGCTGCAGACCCATGCCGGGCGCCTGGGCAGGCCCAGCCCGGCCTCCTTTTACTGGGCCAGCGGGTTGCTCTCCAGCCTGCTGGACAGTGCCCCGGCTTACCTGGGTTTCCTCAGCGCCGCCTTCGGCCTGTTCGTCGGCCCCGAGACAGTGGGCCAGGTGCAGGCCCTGATTCAGAGCCACGGTGCCGCCGGGCCCCACGACGGCCCGATTTGGCTCACCTTTCAGGCCCTGCAGCACTGCCACGGCTCCGCCTTGGCCTCGAGCCAGGTCGGCCCAAACGAGATCCAGACCGCCTTCCTGCTGGCCAACGACTCGCTCAGTTCCTACCTGCTGGCCATCAGCCTGGGCACTGTCTTTTTCGGCGCCAACACCTATATCGGCAACGGGCCCAATCTCATGGTCAAGGCCATCGCCGACCACCACAAGCTGCGCACCCCCGGGTTCCTTGGATTTGTCCTTTGCTATGCCGTGCCCTGCATGGGACCGCTGCTGGCGCTGATCTGGCTGTTGTTCCTCAGATAGCGGGCAGCGCTCGCAAGGGACAAAAGGGACAAAAGCGACACAAGGGACAAGAGGGACAGCCACGGCCCCCGCTCTCTTTCACGTTTCACGCATTTTCTAGCTGTCAACCGGCAGGGCTCCCGCTACCCTGTGGCCCAACGACATGAGTTATGGTTCAACGGTTTGATTCTGTGGAATCCGCGGCTGAGGACTTGGGGCAGGGCAAAATGGTGATCGTGGTGGACGACCCCAGTCGCGAGAACGAAGGCGATCTGATCATGGCCGGCCAGTTTATCACGCCGGCGGCCGTCAATTTCATGGTCAAGCACGCCCGCGGTCTCATCTGCGTGCCCACCACCTCCGAGCGCCTGCAACAGCTCGGCATCGGGCGCATGGCCGTCCAAAGCCGCGAGGCCTTCAAGACCGATTTCCAGGTCAGCGTGGACGCCGCCCGCGGCATCACCACGGGCATCAGCGCCGCCGACCGCGCCCATACCATCCGGATGATGGCTCAGCCGGCCTCCGGCCCCGAGGACCTCATTCAGCCCGGACACATGTTCCCCTTGCGCGCCCAACCCGGGGGCGTCCTCCAGCGCGCTGGCCATACCGAGGCCGCGGTGGACCTGGTCAAGCTCGCCGGCTGCCGCCCCATCGGCGTCATCTGCGAAATCATGAGCAACGACGGCTCGATGGCCCGCCTGCCCGAGTTGACCCGCTTCGCCCGGAACCACCGGCTCAAGATCTGCACCATCGCCGACCTCATCCACTACCGCAGCACCCGCGAGAAACTGGTCGAGCGCCGGGAGATCGTCAAACTCCCCACCGAGCACGGCGACTTCGATCTCTACCTATATCAATCGAAGATCGACGGCCAGCACCACCTGGCCCTGGTCTGCGGCAATCCCGCCTCAAAGCCGGATGTGCTGGTGCGCGTCCACAGCGAGTGCCTCACCGGCGATGTCTTCGGTTCGCGCCGCTGCGATTGCGGCCCGCAACTGCGCCAGGCCATGCGCCAGATCGCCCAGGCCGGCTGCGGCGTCATCGTGTATATGCGCCAGGAAGGGCGCGGCATCGGCCTGGGCCCCAAAATCAAGGCCTATAAGCTCCAGGAACAAGGATACGATACCGTCGAGGCCAACCGGAAACTGGGCTTCGGCATGGACCTCCGCGAATATGGCATCGGCGCCCAGATCCTGGCCGACCTGGGCCTCAAGACCATCCGCCTGCTCACCAACAACCCGCGCAAGATCGTCGGCCTCGAAGGCTACGGCCTGACCATCGTCGAACAACTGCCCATCAAGATAAAGCCCAACCCGCACAACGCCCGCTACCTGCGCACCAAACGTGAGAAGCTTGGGCATCTGCTCTGAGAAGCCCTCCGAAAAACTCGCCCGAATGAAAACTTTGTCGCAGCCTTTGTCGCAACCTTTGTCGGATTCACCATTTTTCGAGAAGGGTCGCGACAAAGGCTGCGACAAAGATTCGCAATCGGAGTTTCTCGGCCACGCTCTGAGGCCATGTTGACCCCCGTCCAACCCAAGTCCATTCGGGCCGGCCAGGCCTCCTTTGCCATCGTGGCCTCCCTCTACAACGGCCGCTATGTCGAGGCCATGCTCCGGGCAGCCCGGGCCGAACTGAGGCGCGCCGGCGCCCGGCGCACCCAGGTCTTCCGCGTGCCCGGCGCCTTTGAGATCCCCATCATCGCCGCCCGCCTGGCCAGCGCCGCCCGCCCCGATGTCCCCAGCCAGACACGCCGCGAGCCCCCCTCCGCCATCATCTGCCTGGGCGTCATCCTGCGCGGCCAAACCGTCCATGCCGCCCACATCGGCGAGGCCGTCAGCCGCGCCCTCATGGCTATCCAACTTCGATACTTCGTCCCCGTCATCCACGAGGTCCTGCTCCTGGAAAACGAGGAGCAGGCCCGCGCCCGGTGCCTGGGCAAGACCCACAACCGCGGCGCCGAAGCCGCCCAAACCGCCCTGGCCATGGCCCGCGTCATGCGGCAACTGCGCTGACGAGGAACTGACCCCAAAGCCCGAAGGTTTTGGACTGCGCCAGTCCTCTGGCGCTTTTGTGTCCCCAGCGTCCAAAAAGCGCCAGAGGACTGGCGCAGTCCAAAACCTTCGGGATGACGGCGGCCCGCACTGCCTCGCCCCTCGCCCCTCGCCCCTCGGACGCAAACCATCGGGGTCATGTCTTGTCATTTGGACAATTGGCATTGGACGCCGGGATTCCGGGATGATTCCACTGGCCCATGGCACGCGCGTTGCGCATCGAACGGACGGGCGGCCGGTATCACGTCACCGCCCGCGGCAATGAGCGGCAGGACATCTTCCGTGATGACGCAGACCATTTCCATTTTTTCGTATCCCGGCTACGCCGACTACCGGCCGCCGCTGGCGTGGGCCTGGCGCCAGCCGCTGGCCCGGTTATGGGTTTGAGTTAACTGGCGGTTTGGACTACGCCGTAGTGAGCAAAGCCCTCGCCCGCTTTGGCCGGCGCCTCCAAGCCGATCCCCGCCTGCGAGAAGAAATAGCCGCAATCTTGGACCGATTGTCCAAATGACAAGTCATGACCCCAATGGGTTTGACCAATGGGTTTGGTTTGAGTCAGGCGGGCGTGTGACAGAAATTATTTAACCGCAAAGAACGCAAAGAACGCAGAGAGAAAGGACAGCAGTGGGCCGGTTGGCGGCTGAGCGGCGCCCGTGCTCAAGGCGAACTTGCGGATTTCGAATTTGTAAGAGCCGAAGTTGATCAGGAGGCCGTGCTCCAGGCGAGAGGACTTCAAATAACCCAGGACTTGCGCTTCGTGCTCGTTCGCCAGGGCCTTGACCGCTTTCAGCTCTACGATGAGTTCACCCTCCACCAGCAGGTTGGCAAGGTAATCGCCAATGAGCGTGCCATCCTCATCATAGACCTTGATGGGGTGCTGCTGTTCGACTGCCAGACCCGCCTTGCTGAGCCGGTGAGCCAGGGCGTTCTCATACACTTTCTCCAGGTGACCGTGCCCATGGTACACGTGAATGGCGTATGCCGTCTGCCGTACTTGGTCGCTTAAGGCTCTGATGTCTTTCATAGTGATTTCGGTCTATTTAACAGCAAAGAACGCTGACAGAGAACGCAAAGAGGAAACGGAAATCTCTCTTCTTTGCGTTCTTTGTGTTCTTTGCGGTTAAAAAATCCGTCCCCAGGCCCACCCTCACTTTTTCATCAGGAACGTCTGCGCTCCTTCGAGGTTGTCGGTGTTGATGAGATCGGCGTTGTCGGCCAGCAGCTCGCTCCAGAAACTGATAAGAATTTGGTTTTTGCCGCGCCGGCGGTTTTGACGCTGCGCGGGTGATGTCACGGCCGGCTAGGTTGTGGACCGGACCATCGGGGCCGAGGGCGGGAAATAAACCGCGGACTACGCGGAATACGCGGAAATGAAAAGCCCCGCCAAGTGGCGGGCCTCTTTGGTTTTTTCGCGTGTTCCGCGTGTTCCGCGGTTCACTTCTTTGGGGAAAGGGGTCAAGCCCTTACATTGTGCATTTTCGAGTGACAGCGCGGGCGGGGCAGCCACAATGGGACCCTGCCGCGCCAACTACGCATTCAGTTTCGGGGTGCCTTGTACCATCTGATGAATCGTGGGGATCGGCGCGAGGACATTCACAAAGACCCGCCATTGCCGCTTCGCGGGCGGCCTAAATCCACCCCATCGAGAGCCGGCTCAAGCGTAAAAACTCCGCATTGTCCGAACAGTCCGCTCTGTCCGTGGACAGGAGCGGTCGAGGCGGCGCATAGTGGCGTCCATGAGAAATTCCAGCTTTCAATCCCTCCAACTGGACCGCCGCCGCGCTGACCGCATCGAAGCCGAGGCCCAAGCCAGGCAAGCCCAAGCCGGCTTCCGTGCCCGCATCCTCCACGCAGCCGGGCAGCAATCCCTCTCCGAGCTCCTCGCCTCTGGCGACCCGGCCCTCCGAACCCTGGGCGCTGAATTCTCAAAATGCCTCGCCGTCGAGGAGAGGAAACGTGGAACGTCCACCATCCGTCCCGATAGGCTCGGGACTACGGAGGACGAGTGAAACGTGAAACGTGAAACGTGAAACGTGAAACTTAAATCCAATTAAAGTCAATGAAACCTCTTCAAGGCTATGAGCCGTATTGGCCCGCCGCCATTTGATCACGCCAGAGGACTGGCGCACTCCAAAACCTCCGGGATGACGGACGCGCCGGACGCCCTCCCCCCTCGCCCCTCGCCGCTCGTCTTGTCATTCACGCGCCCCATTCGTCATTCGTCATTCGTCCTTCGTCATTCGTCCTTCGTCATTCGTCATTCGTCATTCGTCATTCGTCATTCCTCGTCCCCCTCGGGCGGCGTGACCGCACGGGAATGCGCCGGCTCTACAATCATGTATGCTAATAACAAATGTTAGTTCACCTTCAACCCGCTTGCGCCCCCGTTTGTCGAGTGCTACCTTGCTCCGTTTTTCGACAATTGATGAACGAACTTATAAACAACTGCACCCTCCTTCTGGCGGCGGGCCTCATCCTGGCCGCCGGCGCCGCCCCGGCCGCAGACGTCCTGGGAACCGTCACCCTCAAGGGCACACCCCCTAAAGAAAAGGTAATCACTCCTTACAAAGACGATGTGAACTGCAAGAATTTGCGGGCGGATACTCCGACCACCCGGTTCTTTGTTGTCGGCCCCAAAGGGGAGCTGGCCGACGTTGTGGTTTCCCTTCAAGGCGTGAGCGGCAAGTCCACCGGCGCCACGGCCAAGCCCGTTGTCCTGGATCAGAAGAACTGTCTCTACGTCCCGCAGATCCTGGCGGTCCAAACCGGCCAGAAGATCCAGGTCAAAAACTCGGACCCGGTCATGCACAATGTCCACACGGACCCGGCCGAGAGCTTGGGCAACCCGGTGAAGAACGAGGCCCAGATCCCCGGCTCCCCGGACCTGGTTTCAGCTTTCCGAAGCCCGAGATGTTCCTGAAATTCAAGTGCGACGTACACGCCTGGATGTTCGCCTGGGTCAGCGTTTTCGATCATCCCTACTTCGCGGTTTCCGCCAAGGACGGCACCTTCAAGATAGCGAACGTGCCGCCCGGCAAATACACCATCCAGGCCGCCCACCGCAAGGCCTGCCCCGCCACCCAGGAAATCGAAGTCAAAGAGGGCGCACCGGCCAAGGTTGATTTCAGGCTGGAAATCAAGTAATCGCACGCCCCGTCCCCATGCGCAACCGGAGGTTGGAGATGTTTCGGAGTTTCATTGAGACTCATTCTCAATATTCTCCCAACTCCCGCCTCTCAGCGTTTGCGCTGCTGACGGCGTTGGCCACGCTGGGGTTGCTCGCCCTGGGCGGGCTGGTCACCAGCCACGGCGCCGGCATGGCCGTTCCTGATTGGCCGAACACCTACGGGTACAACATGTTTTTCTTTCCGGTCTCACAGTGGGTCGGCGGGATCTACTACGAGCACACCCATCGCCTGCTGGCCTCGATGGTCGGTCTGCTGACCAGCATCCTCGCCCTGTGGCTTTACGGCAGGAAGGCGCGGCCCTTGATGCGTTGGCTGGGGGCGGTTCTGGTGGCTGGGGCGCTTGTGATGGTGATCGGCTGGCCGCGGCGCTGGAGCGATGGGCTGGTGTTGGGCATTTCGGGCGCGGCGCTGCTGGGCTCGAGCCTTGCCTGGCCGCGATGTGAGCCTGCCCGAGATGGCTGCGGCGGCTGGGCCTGGCCGCGTTCCTGGGCGTCGTGCTGCAAGGCCTTCTGGGCGGGCTGCGAGTCGTGCTCTTCAAGGACCAGCTCGGCATTTTTCACGCGACGCTGGGCCAGGTCTTTTTCGTGCTGATCTGCGCCCTGGCACTGTTCACCAGCCGCTGGTGGGGCGAGGGGCGAGGGACGAGGGGCGAGGGCGTCAAGCGCAGGCCGGCGTCCCTCCACATTCGATACCCTGTCTCTGGCTTTCCCTCACGGCTCTCCGTTTCTCTGCTTCCGGCCACCGCGCTGCTGATCCTGGCCCAGCTCGTCCTGGGCGCGACGATGCGGCATCAACATGCCGGGCTGGCTATTCCGGATTTGCCGTTGGCCTACGGGAAGCTGTGGCCGCCCATGGACCCGGCCTCAGTCGCTCTCTATAACCAGCACCGGCTGGAGACGGTGTTCGTGAATCCGATTACGGCATTCCAGATTGGCTTGCAGATGGCGCACCGGATTGTGGCGCTGCTGATCCTCGCGGGCGTGTCGGCGAGCGCGTGGTCGGTCCGCCTGCGCTTTGGCGCCCGGAGCGTGCTGAGCCGGCTGGCGCTGAGTTGGGTGGGGCTGGTCCTCACGCAAGTGCTGCTGGGCGCGGCAACGATCTGGTCCGACAAAGCCGCCGACATTGCGACCGCGCACGTCGTGGTCGGCGCGCTCTCGCTCGCCCTGGGAGCAATGCTCTGTCTGATGGGTTTCACGTTTCAGGTTTCACGCTTCCTCTCCTCCGCCGCACCGACATGAAAGCCACTGCACCCACACTGATACAGGCCATTGCGGTGGAGAAGGGCTGGCTGGCGGTCTGTGCGGAGCTCTTCAAGGCCCGGCTCACCTGCCTGGTGTTGCTGACGATGCTGGCAGGATTTTACGCGGGGCTTCGCGGCCCGATGGACGGTCTGCTCCTGCTGCGCGCGTTGCTGGGCATGGCCCTGGTGGCCACAGGCGGCTCGGCGCTCAACCAACTCATCGAGCGGGAATACGACGCCCGGATGCGCCGCACCCGCGAGCGGCCGCTGCCTTCGGGCCGCGTGCAACCCCGCACCGTCCTGGGCATCGGCTGCGCCTGCGCCTGCCTGGGAGTGATTTGCCTGGCCCAGGCGGTCAATCTCACCGCCGGTGTGGTCGGGGCCATCACGCTCGTCACTTACCTCTTCATCTACACGCCGCTCAAGCGCCTGACGTGGCTCAACACGGCGGTCGGCGCTGTGGCGGGCGCCCTGCCGCCGCTGATTGGCTGGACCGCCGCCTGCGGAACGGTCACGCGCGGCGGTCTTGCCTTGTTTGCCATCCAGGCCCTGTGGCAAATGCCCCACTTCATGGCGATCGCCTGGATCTACCGCGACGAATACGCCCGCGCCGGCTTCAAAATGCTCCCGGTCCTGGACCCAGCCGGTTGCCGCACGGGGCGGCAGGCCCTCCTCCATGCCGCCGCCCTGGTGCCGGTGAGTCTCTGCCCGTTCCTGTTTGGCATGGCGGGGCCGTTCTACCTGGCGGGCGCCCTGTTCCTGGGCCTGGGCCTGGCCTGGTTCGCCGCGCAATTCGCGCGTTGCTTGACAATTTCCAAGGCGAGGCAATTGTTCTTCGCTTCGATCCTCTACCTGCCCCTGCTCCTCGGGGTGCTGGTGCTGGACAAGGTTAAATAACTCATGCAGGCTGTTCCTCCCACTCAGGCTCACTCTGACCCTCACGCGCCGGCCGGAGCGGCGGCGCACGAAGAAGGCGGGTTTTGGAGACACTATGTCTTTTCGACCGACCACAAGGTGATCGGGCTGCAGTATGGGATGACGGCGCTGTGTTTTCTGCTGTTCGGTTTCCTGCTGATGCTCATGATGCGCTGGCAGATCGCGCACCCGGGCCAGCCGGTGCCGCTGGTGGGGCCGCTGCTGGAGTCAGTCCTTGGGGAGGTGGCCGCAAAAGGGACGATCTCGCCGGACCTCTACAACTCGTTCGGGGCGATGCACGGCACGATCATGGTGTTTCTGGCGATAGTGCCGCTGGCCTTCGCGGCGTTCGGCAATTACCTGGTGCCGCTGCAAATCGGGGCGCCGGACATGGCCTTTCCGCGTGTGAACATGGCCAGCTACCAGTTTTACGTCATTGGCGGCATTGTCATGTTGGTCAGCTTTTTCATTCCCGGCGGCGCCGCCCAGGCCGGCTGGACCTCGTATCCGCCGCTGGCCGAGGCCATTCCGACCGACGGCCAGACGTTCTGGATCATCGGGATGGTCTTTCTCATTTGCTCGTTGCTGCTGGGCGCCGTGAATTTCATTGCCACGGTCATCCAGTTGCGCGCCCCGGGGATGACGTGGATGCGGCTGCCGTTTTTCGTGTGGGCGCAGTTCGTGACGGCGTTTCTGCTGTTGCTGGCCTTTCCGCCCCTGGAGGCGGCCGCCATCATGCAGCTCATGGACAAGGTTGCCCACACCAGCTTTTTCCTGCCGACGGGCCTGGCGGTTGGGGGCGGTTTGGCCGGGGTGAGCGGCGGTGGCAGCCCCTTGCTCTGGCAGCACCTGTTCTGGTTCCTGGCGCACCCGGAGGTCTATGTGTTGATCCTCCCGGCGATGGGGATCGTCGCCGAAGTCATCGCCAACAACACCCGCAAACCGTTGTGGGGCTACAAGTCCCTGGTCTATTCGGCGCTGAGCATCGGCTTCCTCTCGTTCATCGTCTGGGCCCATCACATGTATCTGACCGGGATGGGCACGACGATCTCGGCCTTTTTCCAGACGACCACGATGCTCATCTCGATCCCCTCGGTCATCATCCTCACCTGCATGTTCATTTCGCTGTGGGGCGGGGCGATTCGCTTCACCACACCGATGCTCTTTGTGATGGCCTTCCTGCCCATGTTCGGCATTGGGGGCCTGACCGGCCTGCCGCTGGGCCTGAGCACCGCCGACATCCACCTGCACGACACCTACTACGTCATCGCCCATTTCCACTACATCGTCGCCCCGGGCACTATCTTCGCCCTCTTCGCCGGTCTCTATCACTGGTATCCCAAGGTGACCGGGCGCTTCATGAACGATTTTTGGGGCAAGGTGCATTTCTGGTCGTCGTTTATCTTCATGAACCTCATCTTCCAGCCGATGTTTGCCCAGGGCATGGCGGGCATGTTGCGGCGCATGTACGATGGGGGCGCCAATTATTCCCAGGCGCGCGTGCCCGAGGCCATCGGCGGCCTGAGCCCGTATGTCATGGGGTTGCACACTTACATCCTCTGGGCTGCCGTGGGCCTGGCCCTGGGCCAGGCCCCTTTCATCATCAACTTTTTCTGGAGCATCAAGCATGGCCGGTTGGCCCAGTCCGATAATCCCTGGGAGGCCACCACCCTGGAATGGCAGACACCCACCCCGCCCCCGCACGGCAACTTCGCCACCCCACCCGAGGTCCGCCGCGGCCCTTACGAATACAGCGTCCCAGGCCATGACCGGGACTTCACCCCGCAGAACGAAGCCGCATAAGCAGAACCATGGACATCCCCTACACCGTCGCCCTCCGCCCCGACACCGGCCTTTACAACGGCAAGGTCGGCGTCTGGCTGTTCCTGGCTTCCGAGGTCATGTTGTTTGGCGCGCTCTTTTCCGCCTACATCCTCTTGCGCACCGGGTCGGAGGATGGTTTCTGGCCCCATGGCTGGCTCAACATCCCCGTCGGCACCGTCAATACCCTGGTCCTCATCACCTCCAGCATCACCACCGTCATGGCCTGGGCCGCCTGCAAGATGAACCAATTCGCCCGATTCAAGTTTTTCCATGCCTGCACTCTCCTGCTCGCCATGACCTTCGTCGGCATCAAGTCCTACGAATACCACGACAAGTTCACCCACTACGAAATCGCGCTCAAGGACGGGCGCTTCGCCGACGGCCACCTCGTTCAGAGCACGCCGGACCACGTTGTCATTCACGGCCGCATCGTAGCCGACCGCAAAGAACTCTTCGACCTGCGCGCCCCCGGCGCCTCCCACAAACGCGAGGAAATCACCCTCACCCGCTCGCAGATCGTTAAGATGCAGAACTATGGCCCGTGGCACCACGCTTACCTGGCCATCTATTTCACCCTCACCGGCCTGCACGCCCTCCACGTTATCGGCGGGGCCATCGTCATCGGCTTCCTGTGGGGCCCCGGCAGCGCGCTCTGGCGCCGGGACCCCGAGCGGTTTGCCAACCGCATCGAAATCTCCGGCCTCTTCTGGCATTTCGTCGACCTGGTCTGGATATTCCTGTTTCCGGTGTTATACTTGTTATAATGACGACTCATCTCCAACCGTTGAACGCACGCAACCTCCGAGCTATGAACGCCCCGTCCCACGACACCTTCGCGCTGCACGTCCGCCGCTACCTGTATGTCTTTTACGCACTGATCTTCGGGACCCTCATCACCGTGGCGGCCTCCTATGTCCCCTTCGGCAACCGCGAGATCAACATCGCCGTCGCCCTGTTCATCGCCCTCAGCAAGGCCTCCCTGGTGGCCTGTTTCTTCATGCACCTCATCTCCGAGCGGAAGATGATCTGCGGCATCATGGCCTTCACGGCCTTTTTCTTTGTCGGGCTGATGTTCCTGACGATTTTGTCCTTCGCCGATTTCCCCCCGCACACCATTACCCATTGACCCCGGCATGTCGCTCAAGACGTTCCACCTGGTTTTCATCGCCCTGGCCAGCATCCTGGCCTTCGGCTGCGGCATGTGGGGCCTGGCCAATTACTCGTCCGCTGCCGGCCGCTGGCCGGACCTGGCCTTCGCGTTAGGTTCGGCCGCGGCGGGAGTGGCCCTGCTCCTCTACGGGCGTTATGTTCTCAGGAAGCTCAAGAATGTGAGCAACCTATGAGGGGGCGGTGGCAGCACAGTTCCGTCCAGCAGTATCCCGACAGCGCCCGCGAGCGGGGCGGGAAGCCCACCCCCCTTCCCCCCTCCCATGCGCTCGGAGCACATGGGAGGGGGGTGATCTGTTTTTCGCCGCTACCCAGGGCGGCGGCCCGTCCCGCTCGGAGCGGGAGGGGCCTTGCCCTGGGCTATTATCTTGCCGCCCCTTCGGGGCTGGAGAGTGCCGCGCTCCGCGCGGGCGCTCCATCCGGGCAAAGGAATTGGGGCGCGGCGGCGCGATGCGCCCGCGCCATCCCGTGGTGTGCGATTCTCGGGCTGGCGCTGTCGCCACATTCGCTGCTGGCTTGCGCCGCCTGTTATGGGCAAAGCGACTCGGCGATGGCTCGGGGGATGAACTGGGGAATCGCGAGCTTGCTGGCAATCATCCTCTTGGTGCTCGGGGGCATCGGCGCCTTTTTCATCCACCTGGCCAGGAGGTCGGCGGTCTTGGCCGCGAGGGATAATCTATGATCGAAAAACTCTTGGGACTTCCGGTCGTGGCCTCGGAGCAGGGCCGGCACATTGACGATCTGATTGTCTATGTCCACTGGCTCATGATCGTGTTGTTTGTGGGATGGTCGGCGTATTTCCTCTTTGCCCTGTTCCGTTTTCGCGGCTCGCGCAATCCGCGGGCGGATTACACCGGGGTCAAGAGCCATCTCTCGACCTATGTCGAGGTTGGGGTGGCAGCGGTCGAGGGCGTGCTGTTGTTCGGCCTGTCGATTCCCTTTTGGGCCGGGGCGGTTGACAAGCTCCCCAAGGCAAGCGAATCCACGGTCATCCAGATTGTCGCCCAGCAGTTTGTCTGGAACGTGCGCTATCCCGGCGCGGACGGCATCTTCGGCAAGCAGGACATGCGCTGGGTCACCTCCGAGAACGTCTTCGGCGTTGACCCGAACGACCCCCACGGCAAAGACGACGTCCAGACGCTCAACGAAATCCACGTCCCGCTGGTGAGAAACCCCGACGGCCGGTTCAGGCCGGTCGTCCTCTACATCTCCTCGAAGGACGTTGTACACTCGTTCAAGGTCATCGCCTTCCGGGTGACGCAGGACGCCATCCCGGGCATGCGCATTCCCCTCTGGTTCCGGCCCACGCGCGAGGGCCGCTTCCAAGTCAACTGCGCCCAACTCTGCGGCATGGGCCACTCGAACATGTCGCAGGGGTTCGTGGTCGTGGAATCGCCCGCCGCTTACGAGAAGTGGCTGGCCTCCAAGGCCGGCGCCGCCACCAGCTTCGAGTGAGGGCTTACACCTGTTTTCAATCCCAAGGGCAGGAGTTTCCCGAATGACGAATGACGAATGACGAATGACGAATGACGAATGACGAAATTGCACACCGATCCGCCGGCTTTGCCATTCGTCATTCGTCATTCGTCATTCGTCATTCAGTCCTCCGATGCGCAGCCGAATGAAAAGGGGTATAGAGGGCGTTTAGACCCATGCCTTGCGAATCAGCCACATCTTGACTAGTTGGGTCAGGCCCACGTAGCAGGCCAGGGTCAGCAATAACAGCAGCCAGTAGAGCGGGGGCAGCGGCACAAAGCCGAGCGGAGCCGCCAGGGGCGAATAGGGCAGGACCGCGCCAAAGGCCATGATCAGCAGCGTCGTGAGCGTCAACTGCCAACTGGCGCGCGATTGAATGAACGGGATCAGATTGGTCCGGATCACGTGGATGATGAGCGTCTGCGTCATGAGCGACTCGACGAACCAGCCGGTGTGGAAGAGCGCCGCCGCATAAGGTTCTGCCCCGGGCCTGGAAAAGCGGCCCGCCAGCTCCGGCGGAGCCAGCAGGTTCAACT
The DNA here is from genome assembly GCA_963749495.1 of uncultured bacterium. Lineage (GTDB taxonomy): Bacteria > Verrucomicrobiota > Verrucomicrobiia > Limisphaerales > UBA8199 > CAVQND01. Next base: position 81,717 of record CAVVMW010000023.1, on the reverse strand, counting down.
GGCTGCACTGGAAGACGAACCACATGATCGCGTAGGTGGTGTAGTCGAAGATCGAGCTGATCGGGCCGATGGTGACGATGAACCGGGCGATCTCGCCAATGTGCCATGGGCGCGGCTTGGCGATCTGCTGGAGACCGACATTGTTGGTGGGGATCGGCACCTGCGAGAAATCATAAAGCAGGCTGTTCGTCAGGACCTGGATGGGGGCCATCGGCAGGTACGGCAGCCAGGCGCTGGCGCCGATCACGCTGAACATGTTCCCGAAGTTCGAGCTGGCCCCCATCCGGATGTACTTCAGGATGTTCGCGAAGACCTTGCGTCCCTCCAGCACCCCCTCCTCCAGCACCATCAGGCTCTTCTCCAGGAGGATGACATCCGCCGATTCCTTGGCGATGTCCACCGCGTTGTCGACCGATATCCCGACGTCCGCCGTCCGCAACGCCGGGGCATCGTTGATCCCATCCCCGATGAATCCCACCACGTGCCTGGCGCGCTGCAGGGCCTGCACGATCCGCTGCTTGTGCGCCGGCGAGAGCCGCGCAAACACCGCCGTTGTCTCCACCGCCTCCGCCAGTTGCGGGTCCGTCATCGCCTCCACTTGGCTGCCCAGCACGATCTTCTCCGCGCTGATCCCCACCTCCCGGCAGACCTTCCGCGTCACCAGGTCATTGTCGCCGGTCAGCACCTTCACCGTTATCCCGTACTGACACAGCGCCGTAATGGCCTTGGCGGCCGTCTCCTTGGGCGGGTCCAGAAATGCCAGGTAGCCCGTCAACACCAACTCCTTCTCGTCCGCCTTCGAATACGCCGGGCGCTTGTCCAGCTTGCGCGTTGCCACCGCCAGCACCCGGAACCCGTCCTCGCTCAGGTCGTTGACCTGCTCGATCAGGTTGCCCACCAGGATCGGCTCCATGGGGAAGATCTCGCCCTGGCTCTCGAAGGCGGTGCACTGGGCAAAGACCGCCTCCGGCGCGCCCTTGGTCAGCAGTTGGCGCTGCCCGCTGGGACCCTCCACCGCCACCGACATCATCCGCCGCGAAAAATCAAACGGGATCTCGTCCACCTTCGTGTACTGGTCCAGGGACAATTGCCCGTGCAGCTCCTGGTGCTGCAGCACCGCCCGGTCCAGGACGTTCTTGAGCCCCGTCTGGAAGTGGCTGATCAAGTAGGCATCCCGCAGCACCTCCTCGCTCTCGTTCTTGAACACGTCGCAGTAGATCTCCAGGATCACGTGATCCATCGTCAACGTCCCCGTCTTGTCCGTGCACAGAACGTCCATCGCCCCGAAGTTCTGAATCGAGTTGAGGCGCTTGACGATGACCTGCTTGCGCGACATGATCAGCGCCCCTTTGGACAGGCAGACCGAGACGATCATCGGCAGCATTTCGGGCGTCAGTCCCACGGCCACCGCCAGGGCAAAGAAAAAGGCCTTGCCCCAATCCTGCTTGGTCAAGCCATTGATCAGGAAGACCAGCGGCACCAGCACCAGCATGAACCGGATCATCAGCCAGGTGAACTTCTTGACCCCGCGGTCGAAGGCCGTCTCCGCCGGCTGGCCGCCCAGGCTGCGCGCCACCCGTCCCAGATACGTCTGCGGCCCGGTCGCGATGATGACCGCGCTGGCCGAGCCGCTCTCGACGCTGGTGCCCAGGAAACAGAGGTTGCTGCGCTCGATGGCCGAGACGTTGTCCCGTGCGTCCCGCTCATCGGTCTTCTCGACCGGCAACGATTCGCCCGTGAGCGTCGCCTGGATGACGAACAGGTCCTTGGCCGAGGTCAGGCGCACGTCCCCCGGAACCATGTCCCCGGCCGAGAGTTTGACGAGGTCCCCGGGCACTAACTCCTTGAGCGGGATCTCCCGGGCCTGCCCACGGCGCACCACCGTTGCCGTCACCCGGATCATCGCCTTGAGCTTGGCCGCCGCCGTGTCCGCGCGCGTCTCCTGCACCAGCCGCAGCGACATCCCCAGCACCACCATCAACAGCATCACCGTCCCCGCCCGAAAATCCTGCGCGGCAAACGAAAGGACCGCCAGCACCGTCAGCAGGATCACCAGCGGGTTGCGCGCCGCCAGGTAGAACCGCCCTGCCCAACCCTGCTCCTTCTCGCGCCCCACTTCATTGGGGCCGTATCGCTCCAGCCGTGCCGCCGCATCTTCCTCGGTCAACCCTCCCGTCGAGGTGCCCAGCCCCAGCAGCACCTCGCCGCTCTCCCGGGCCGCCGCCTCCACCAGGGGGTCCGCCGCGCCTTGGCCGGTCAGGTTCTTGTGACCAGGCATGGCACGCATCTGACCTCCTCACCCCCCTGCCACAGCAAGGCGGTGAGGCGGCTCTGTTCTCGGATTTCGGGTGCTGCCCACACGGACTGTCGGGCACATTGCGCCGGCCCCATACAATGGCCTGCCGGCGCCCTCAAGTCGATGCGAATCTGGAATAAATGTATCGCAATTTCGCGCCCGCCATATTAGCTTGCGCCCCGTGAAAAAGATCCGCTTCGGATGGATTTTCTGCCTGGGCCTCTTCGCGGCGCTGATGTTGACCTCTGCCCGGCCGGCGGGGGCCGACGAGCCGGGCGATCTCTACCTGCGGGTCCTCAAGATCATTCAACAAGCCGACAACCTGGAGAGCGGCGGCCAAACCGGCCCGGCCCTGGACAAGTACCGCGAGGCCTGGAAAGTCCTGCAGGGCATCAAGAAGGACAACCCGGCCTGGAATCGCGAGGCGGTGACTTACCGATTCAATTTCGTGGCCGAAAAGTTGGACGGCTTGTCCCGGAAACTCGCCACCCCGGCCAAGACCGGCCCCGCCGCCGCCGCGCAGGAATCCGCGTCCGACGCGGCCTCGCCGGTGAAGTTGCTCGAGGCGGGCGCCGAACCGCGCAAAGTCCTGCGCCTCCATCCCAAGCCCGGTGATAAGCAGACCCTGGAGGTGACTTTCAAGACGGCCACGGGCATGGGTGCAGGCGGCCCGTCGCTGAAACTCCCGGCCATCAAGCTGGCCTTGAATGCCACCGTCAAGAGCGTCTCGCCCGAAGGCGATATCACCTGTGAATTGGCCATGGGCCAGGCCAGTGTGCTCGATGAGCCGGGCTCCGCGCCCAAATTGGTCGAGGAGATGAAGAAGGCGGTCTCCAGCTTCAACGGGATCTCGGGCACTCTGACCCTGTCCGACCGTGGGATGGTCAAAGGCACGCAGATGAAGGCCTCGGCTGGCACCAACCCCTGGCTCGCCCAGGCCGTGGATGGTATCAAGGACGTTTTCTCGATGGTGGAGACTCCGCTGCCCGAACAGGCCGTGGGTCCCGGCGCCAAATGGGAGGTCAAGATGGCCGTCAAGACCCAAGGCGTGACTGCCGACCAAACGGGCACGATTGAGTTGGTCTCCCTCGAAGACGAGAAGGTCATCACCAAGAGCACACTCACTCAACACGCTGCCAACCAGAAGATTCAGAGCCCGGCGATGCAGGGGGTCACAATCAATCTGTCGAAAATGGCCGTCACCAGCACCGGCACTGCTACCCGCGATCTCGGCCAACTCCTGCCAGAGCAGAGCACCGTTGATGTGCACAGCGAGGTCTCGGCAACTGCGGACATGGGGGCCCAGAAACAGGCCATCAACACAAAGACCGACACCAAGGTCCTGCTCCAGGCGAAATGATTGCCGAAAAAGAGAAACGAGCGTAATGCCTCACTGAGGGCGCGGGCGATCCGGCGGGCAGACCCCTCACCCCGACCCTATCCCCTTCCGAAGGGGAGAGGGAGAATTCTGGGTAGCGGCTTGAGAAAGCGGAGACGCCTGGAATTCCCAGAGACTGCCGACGCTTCCCCCTCTCCCCTTCGGAAGGGGAGAGGGTCGGGGTGAGGGGTTCGCCGGGGACTCCACGCCCGCGCCTTCACGACCCTTGCCGCATCGCGACGCTCACGCGCCGGCCCGACACCTTGACCTGGCCGCGCGCGATGGCCGCGATGCACGCGGGATAGAGGTCGTGCTCGGCCGCGTGGATGCGCTGGTGCAGTGTCTCCGGCGTGTCCTCATCCAGCACCGGCACGGCTTGCTGGCCGAGGATGGGCCCGAGTCCACGCCGGCATCGACGAAATGCACCGTGCAGCCGGTCACTTTGACCCCGTGGGCCAGCGCCTGGTCCCAGGCCGCGAGCCCGGGAAATGACGGGAGCAGCGAGGGATGGATGTTGAGAATCCGCCCTTCAAAGGCGCGCAGGAACTCGCCCTTGAGCACGCGCATGAACCCGGCCAGCGCGACCAAGTCCACAGCGGCCTCGCGCAACGCCTCGATGTAAGCCCGCTCGGCCTCTTGGTCCAGCCGTGTGCGGAACTTGCCCGGCGCGATAAACCGCGCCGGGATGTTCCGCTCCCGCGCGCGCTCCAGAATGCCCGCCTCCGGCACGTTGCTCAGCACCAGCGCCACCTCCGCCGGTATCCGGCCCGAGGCGCACCCCTCGGCTATCGCCACGAAATTCGAGCCCGTCCCCGACCCCAGCACGCCGACCCGGAATGTGTCTTTGGAACTCACGCGCCCTTGTTACAGCCGGGAGCAGAGGATTCACAAGAGCAAAAAGCAACGAATCGGCGAGCCGGGCGCAGGACAACAATCTTCACGGCATGGATTTTGCCGGGCCTTCGTCACAAAGAACGTCTAGGAATCCAGATACGAACCGGCACGGACCCGATCGATGGCGCCGGATCAGGCCGCCTCTTCGTTTCCTTTGTTTCCTTCTGTTCTGTTCCTGTGCCCAGCCGGCGGGACGCAGGAAAAGAACAGAAGGAAACAAAGGAAACGAAGGATCGAAGACCCAGATCGCTGGTGAGAATCCAGTCAATCCGCCCGTTGCAGGACGATCTCGCCCAGGTCGAGCGTGCCGCTGGACGGCTCGGCGGGAACGGTGAACGGGGCCTCCGCGCGCAGCAGGAACTTGCCCTGGCCATTGCTCCCAGGCGGACCGCCGATGGACACCTTCACCACGTAACTCCCGGCCGTCAGGTCCTCGGCGACCAATCCGCCCTCGGCAGTTTCAGCGAGCCGGTGGCCTGGCCCAGTTGGACCTGCATTCTGCGCCTTCAGATAATATGCCAGGATGCTCCAATCGGCTCCCCGCTTCATGCCCTCCGGCCAGTGCAGGCGCGCGGCCGCAGTGTAAGCGCCCACCGAGATCGTCTTGGTCTCGCCCGGCTGTATCGCCACCTCCGCCAGCGGGTTCAGCGCCGCCTGACGGGTGCCGCGCGCACTCCATTTGCTCAGGGTCAGATTGCCCGGCGGCACGGTTGGAAACGTGAAGTGCCCGTTCTCGTCAGCCTCGACATCGTAAAGGGTCTGCGCAATGGGAGTCTTTGTGGCAAGTCTGAACGACGCGCCCGCCGCGGGTTTGCCTCCGGCCAGGCACCTGCCCTCGATTCTGCCCCAGGGCAGCAGACGCACCGTCGGTTCGGCGGCCAACGCCGACGCCGACGCTGCCGCGTAACCCTCCGGCGCGGCGGCGACGACCCAGGTCCCTTCCTCGCTCGGCGGCAAGGTGAAGCGGGCCTGGTCGTCGAGCGAAAGCCGATCGCGGCTGTTTCTGCTCCCCAAAGGCCTCAAACCGCCTTCAGTCACGATCAGGTGTCCGCCCGGTTCGACGAGCGCGAGGTCGGCGTTAGTCGCGGGCGTGCCATCCGGCAGGAGGAGGGTGACCTTCGTGGAGGCGGCGGCTTGCATCTGGATATCGAACTGGACTTCGCCCGCGTCAACTTGCACCTCGCGGGTCACGAACGGCACGTAGCCCTCCGCCTCGAACTTGAACCGCACAGTCCGCCCATCGGCATTCTCCTCGACGTGCCGGAATTGCCCGCCCTCAAACTCGATGTTCTGGCCCCCGGGCGCGCGTGTGCCGGCCGCGCTCAGGGTGAAATGAGGTATGGGCTCGCCGGTCGCGGCGTCATGCACGGTGCCAAAAACGGTCAGCGCCGGCGCGAGCGTGATGACGTGCTCCTCTCCATCGGCTTTCAGCAGCACATTGGTGCTGCGCAGGCCGGCAGCGGCGACCTCCAGCGAGAGAAGGTCCTCGGGCGGGCTGTCCCACCGGACGCGCCCGTCGGGGTCGGCCTGCTGGCTGAAGAGCACCCGGGACATTCCCATGCGTTGCGCGCGCCCCGATGCGGCCGCCGAGGCCCCTATCTCGACGAAGGTCCTTTGGGTAACGGTGGCTTGCGGCACGGGCAGTCCGTTTCGAGCCATGATGCGCAGCCGCAACGGTTTGGCCGCCCCAAGCGTCACGCGCATCGGGGCCATGTCCGGCTTCAGGTCGACTTCCAGCTTCGTCAAGGCAAACCCGCTTGCCTCGAAGCGAAGCCAGTTGGCGCCCGCCCGGCATGGGGCCATTGCGAATGTGCCGTCTGCTTGATTGGTCATCTCAGGGGGACTGGGTCCATGCGGATTGTCCACCGTGATCTTCACGTTGGGCACGGGCTGGCTGTTGGTGTCCACCACGGTCCCGCGCAGGGGCACCCTGCGGGCGAGCCTGAAGACATACTCGCCGGCCAACAGTTGCGTCCGTACCTGGTCCCATGCGCCGGTGCCATAACTGTGCATGACATCCTGGAAGTAATCCGGGTGCAATGCCTGGAGCGAAAGATGCGCAACGCTTCGATCCTTTGCCCAGAGGGCCTCTCTGCTAAATCGATCAATGCGCCAACGGCCTTGAGCATCCGTGACCGTCAGTTCCGCAGCCTGCGTGGTGATGTGGGGAACCTCAGCGCTGGTGCTGCCGCCACTGGCAACTTGGACCTGCGCGCCGGAGACCGGTTTATCGTCCTGATTCAGCACCAGCCCGCCGATGGGCACCGAACGCGGCAAGCGCAGCGTGTATTGCGCGGGCATCGTCTGGCCCCGTTCAGGGTTCCATGCCAGGCTGGTGTCCACGAATCCATCGACGCGGCTTGAAACCAAGACCAGGCCGGCTCAGCGGGCAGCGGGATCTCGCAGAGGCCCTGCTCCGTGGAGGTCAATTTGAGCGGCGTCCGAGGAGCGGGGCTGCTCCCCCTTGGTGGAACCACCTGGAACTCGATGGTCGCTCCTGCTATGGGTTTGCCGCTGTCGGCGGCAACGAGGTGAAGCAGGAGCACATTGCTCCTGGCGGCGGGCGCAGCAGCGGCAAGACCCTCCGGACCGGCAGCCGGGGCACCGGCAGACGAACGCGCCGTCGCTGCCTTGGTGGCCGCTCCAGCGCCGTTGGCCATGACGGGCGTTGGGCCTGGATGCCGGGTCACGAGCAAGGCGGTTGCCACCGTGGCGAGGGCCGCCACGCCCAGCGCCCACTTGATTGCCAGCGGACCGGCCAGTCTCATGAGCGCGAGGGTCAAGCCGGAACCGGAAGCCACACCCACCAGCGCCCCCTGGCGCACCGTGTGAGCCAGGCCGGCCGGAGCCGCGTGACGGCCTCGGCGGCCATGAGGCCGGCGAGCGCCGCGCCGCTCAGCGTGACGCCACGATTGGCCAGCAGCGCGCGCAGCTTATCCAAGGCGCGGCCAACGCGTTTTTGCGCCGCGTCATCGCTCACGCCCAGCGCGGCGCCCACGGAGCGGAGGTCGCGCCGTTCGTAAAAGCGCAGCAGGATGGCCTGGCGATCCGGCGCGTCCAGGGCATCGATGCTTTCATCCAGCACGGGCGCCAGTTGCTGCCAGGCGGGGTCGGGGAAATGGTGGAGCGTGTTCATCTCGGCGGCCTGTTGTTCGCGAGCCTGACGGCGTCGTTCGCTTCGCACCACACTGGCCGACACAAAGCCCGTGTGCCGGTGCAGCCATCCGCCCAGCATGACTTGTCCGCCCAACGACCGCGCCTTGCGGGCCAGGTCGGTGAAGACGGTCTGCGTGACATCGCGGGCCAGGTCGGCGTCACCGCCGACACGGCGCACGGCCGTGGAATAGACCAGGTCAATGTACCGGGCAACCACTTCGCCGAAAGCGGCTTCGTTGCCGTGCTCGGCGTAGTCGCGAAGCAGTCCAACGCTGTCCATCGTGCTCATTTCACAGCTAAGAAGCCGCTGACGCCGAAAATCCGACCACGAATCGCACTCTTTGGCAAGCGTGCGGCGGGCGTATCCCGACGCCGCCCCCACCGGCTGGGGCGAGATAGGAGTGCGCCCGTCCTCGGGCGCAGCCATGTCCGCAGCCAGGGCAGCGGTCAAGTAAACTCATAACACCCGCACTCCAGACGCTTCGCGAACGAGGGAGGCGCGGAGGCGCATTCGGCGCGTGCCGCCGGAGCGCCGACTTTAGCCGGCTTAAACCGGCCAAGAACCACCCCACGCTCGATCTGACTGGAGCGTTGGACGTTCAAACAAATGAAAAGAGGGCCGATCTCGGAAAGGACCCGCGTCGGCTCGCCGCTCGGACGCCATAAGCCGACTAAAGTCGGCGCTCCGAGCCTCACGCGTTCGGGAAGCGGTTGTGCTAAGAAGAAGCGCAACTGTTCGGGCGGAAAACGAGAGGGCCGAAGGCCCGCAATGTGAAAGCCTGGGGTGAAGCGCGCAGCGCGCAGCCCCAGGTAACAACAAAAGACGATTCCTCCGCCCTGTAAGGGCGGAAGAGGGCTTGGTGCTGAAGACGAGGCGAACAACAATGTCGGCCGGAGATTGGGACATGAGGGGTGACGCCCCTACAGGCGCATGGCGATCATTCCAGCGAAACTTCAGTGGTCAGCCCGGGTTTCACAAAAGAGCTCGAGGCTGCGGCCCGGGGTCACCGGAGCTGTGTTCGTATATGGAAGCATGACTTTTTTGTGAATTGGGCCGGTGGAGGCTCCTGGCTGGTGGGAAAGTTCCCATCGGCCTGCCGGGACGCCTTCGAAGCTGAACCGGCCCTGGGCGTCGGTCCTGTCTATCCGGAGCAGGCACACCGCAGAGCGAGATTCGGAGGGCACATTGTATAAGGAGATAAGCTGGTTTGAACTGACTTGGCCCCCGGTTCGGAGAGAACCGGCAACGCGGCCCCAGGCCTGGAGCGTGACGGCGCGGGACGCCATCAATTCGTCGAGCGGCACGTGTGCAAATCCGCCGGGGTGAGCGATGCAGGCGTCGGTATCGGGCCTCGTCACTGTGAGAGTAAAGGCGCCCTTGAGGTCCGTTCTTACGCGAGGCCCTTTTGAAACGCTGAGGTCAAGCCGCGCGGGCAGCATGATGTAGGCAGCCTCTTGCTCCCTGGCACAAAGCAAGACAGTGGCGCCAACGGCCGGCTGCCCGTCGGGCAACTGGACAGCAGCATAAACCGTTGGGGCGGCATCGAGGACGAAATTCCATTCGCAATCGTTGGTGAGGGGCCCCGGAACCGTCAACGTGGCAGGGCGATAGCCATCCGCCTGTATCTCGAGCGAGGTACCTCACCACAGGGAATCCGGGGAGGCTTTGTTCCCGCTCCAGAAACAGGAACCTGCCGTCGCTTCCAGTGGTCCGGAGGGTCCTGCCCATTTCAACCTCAGTCCCGGTGGGGCCGGCTGTTCGGCCCATCCAGACCTCGAACGCGGCGATAGGCGCCCGAGTCGCCCGGTCAATGGCGCTGCCCGAGAGGCGGAACTTGCGGGGTGTTGGCAGCCTGTGCAGCGTGATGAGGTGTTCGGTGGCATCCGCAGCCAATTCTACGTTGGTCGCGGTGTCGCAATCGGGGGCCCAGATGTCGTATCGCTCGATGGTGGGAGGGGCGGAGGGCCAGAAGAATTTGCCCTGCTCGTCGGTGGCCGGCCAGGCTGTCTTGGTTTGCCGGCTGTGTTCATCGGCGGCAACGATGTGGGCAAGAACAACCGGCCGGCCGTCCTGGTCCACGACCCGCCCGCGCAGCACCGCCGTGGGATTGAGTTCGAGGTCAACCTCGTCCGCATTGGCCGCCGGATGAACAACCTTGCTCTCGGCGGCAAAGCCGTCAGCTTGCGCGGATAGAACTACATCTCCTTGCGCGACATTGCTGAACCTGAATCGACCCTCGGCTCCTGTCAGGCGCGTGCCTAGTTGTTCGAGGAATTCACCGAGCACAATGTGGCTTTCGATGACTTCGGCGCCGGCCAGGGACTGCCCCCGATAATCCCTGACCACTCCGGAGACCGATAACCCTGGTTTGAGGACTATCACAGCGGTCTGCTTCAGAAGGTCCTCACGGTTCAAGGGCTGCCCGCCACGCTCTGTAGCGGAGGCAGGGCGATCCTCGTCAAAGCTCGCAGGCAAGTAGTCCGGGTGCGAGACGGAAAATTGTAAGACTTCGAGTTCGGATGGCAGATGGGTGCAGCGCCAAAACCCCCGCTCGTCAGTCGTTTCCACGTGGGCGGGAGCCGGACCTTCGCGCGCCCCATAGCCATAATCCTCAACGGGCGGCAGGAGGACATCCCCGAAACTGACTTGAGCGCCCGGGACCGGTTCACCGCGTTCGTTCACGACGCGGCCGCCGATGGGCAGGCCATGGACCAGCCTGAGCGTGTATTCCGCCGGCAGACGCTCAACCTGGTCGCCACGCGGCCCGCCCCAACGGATGAGCCTGGGAACGTAGCCATCCGCAATCACCCGCACCAGGAGCCGCCAGTCCTCACTCGAACCGGGGCCAAAGGAAACACGACACTCCCCACGGCTATCGGTGGCGACTGCGGCGGTGCGGAGAATGAAAGGACCTCGAGGGGTCCATTCCGAGGTGACCTTGGCTTGGGGGACAGGGCTTTCGGTTTGAGCGTCCAGGACGCGCAAACGCAGTTGTCCCTGGCTGCTGGCGGTTCGGGGCGCCGCCTCCAAAGCGCCCCGGCTCAACTGAGTTCCGCGTTGCGCGGCAGCAAGGCCGGCGGGGCTGCTGGCAGGAGTTGCCACGCGCGGCTTGAATTGACGCAGTGCGAGCAAGGCCATGAGCAGGACCAATACGGTCGCAGCTCCCCGAAGGGCCAGCGTCTTGGCGCGGGCGCTCCGGAGGGCATCGAGCGCCGCTTGGGCCAGGTTCGAATCTCCCCGCCCGCAACGCCGCCGGTCGTGGCACCGCTCGCGGCCAAAGCCGCAAGGTGGCTTGGGGCGGCTTGAACAGCCCCGGCGCTGATGGCCGCGATGGCCAGCGCCGCAGGCACCTGGACGCCGCGCCGGGCCAGACCGCCGCGGAGCCTGACAACCGCCCTCGAGACCCGCTTCTGTGCATTGTCCTCCGTAGTCCCGGTGATTTCACCGATTTCTCTAAAGCTCCTCTGGTCGAAGAAACGCAGGGCAATCGCGTCCCGGTCCCTCTTGCTGAGGTTGAAAAGCGCCTCGTCGAGCACGGGAGCAATCCTGTCCCAGGCGTTGTCGTGTCCGCTCGCGCGAAGGCTGATTGTTTCTCGTTCGATTTGCTGACGGCGCGCCTCGCGGCGGAGGGCGTTGAGGGCGACAAACCGGGCGGCGTGCAACAGCCATCCCGCAAGGACCGTGGTTCGGGGCAGGGCACCGGCCTTGCGGGCCAGGATGATAAAGACCACTTGAGTGATATCTTCGGCCGTGTGCGTGTTGCCGGTCTGGCGGAGGGCGGCCGAGTACACGAGGCCCGTATAGCGTTCCACGAGGGTACGGAAGGCCTCTTCCGAGCCTCGCGCCGCGTATTCCTGCAACAGGCCCAAATCGGTTATGGTCCGCATCTGCTGCTGGAGCGCCGGGCCGCTCTGCCGCTATCAGATACCAAACCGCCAGCCAAGGCAATACGGGAGGCCGTTCATTGAGAGGCGGCCCGGTAGAAGGCGGCGCCAGGCGGAGGGTTGGCATCCAGGAATTCTCCGGTCCCGGAAACTCCAGAGGTGACAGTGCCGATGGCCGCCCAGGGACCTGAAATCGCGGAGGCCCTTTGGATGGTGTAGGCGCGGCTCGCCAGGCCGGAGAAGCGGAGGCGGCAATTGCCCGCAGCCTGGACCGGCGGCGACATCACGGCCTGAGGAACCAGGCGGAAAATGGTGCCGTTTTGATCCCTGGCGCCAGCGGTGGTGGTCCCGTAGAAGATGCCGTCGCTGGCCTGGATCAGTCCGGCGCCAGGGCTTAGCCCGTCATGGAAGTCCTGGACAAAGTCGTGGAGGATGACGAAACCGCCGCCGTCCGGGTTCATCCGGAAGACCGTTCCGACGCCCACAGGAGTGTCGTTGCCTCCGCCGCTGGTGGTTCCGTAGAGCAGGCCGTCTTTGGTCTGCAACAGTGGCGCCCTGGGTGCGCTGCCGTTGCCGTTCCGGCCCATGAAATGCCTCAGGACGGCAAAGCCGGTGCCGTCCGGGTTGAGCTTGAACACGGTGCCATTGCTGTACTTGCCGCCCGTAAGGGTCGTCCCGTAAAGCGCGCCATCGAGGCCCTGGGTTAGAGAAGCCTGCGGGCTGCTCCCATCCGAGCCGAGGAATCGCTTGAGGACCGCAAAGCCGCTGCCGTCCAGGTTCAATGTGAAGACCGTGCCGCCGCCGCCGGCTCCTCCGGATTGGGTTGTCCCGTAGAGAAGGCCGTCCCTGCCCTGCAACAGGGCCGCTTGGGGCGCATATCCGTCAGGGCCGCTGAAGTTCTTGAGCACGGCATACCCACTGCCATCCAGGTTCATCCGGAAGACCGTGCCCAGCCAGGCCCCACCCACGCCGAACGTTGTCCCATACAGCATTCCGTTGGTGGCCTGGATCAAGCCGCCGTAGGGGCAACCTCCGTCCGCGCCCCCGTTGAAATGCTTGATCACCTGGTAATCGCTGCCATCCGGCTGCAACCTGAAGACCGTCCCATTTCCACCGACGGCGAAAACGGTCGTGCCCTGGCCAATGAGTTCGTACTCATAATCCCACGAAGCGGTTCCATAAAGCGCGCCGTCGGTTCCTTGCAGCAGGCCGCCGACCGGGAGGGCGCCATCGGAGACCAGGCCCGGCCCGTTGGTGCCGGCGAACGCATGGAGCAAGGTGTAGCTGGTGCCGTCCTTGTTCATTTTGAAAACAGTGCCCAGGTCATAGCGGCCGCCTTGCCGTGTCGTTCCATAGAGGCAGCCGCTCGTGGCCTCGGCCAGCGCGGCCTCGGGATCGTAGCCGTCTCCGCCCCTGGCCAGGAAACTACGGAGCACGGTGTAAGTGGCGCCATCGAGATCGAGCCTGAAAACCGTGCCCATGCTGTCCGGGCCTCCTCCACTATAGGTCGTCCCATATAAGGCGCCGTCGCTTGCCTGAACAAGAGCTTGCACGGGCTGGGCGCCGTCTTGCCCCGGTGCCTGGTAGATCTTCAGCGCCCGGTAACCGCTGCCGTCCGGGTTGATTTCGAAAGACCGTGCCGTTGAGGTCGTTGACTCCGCCTCTGGTGGTTCCGTAGAGCACGCCGTTGGTCGCGAGGATCAGCGGCGCAAGCGGGTTTGCATCTTCGCTGCCAGTGAACGTCTTGATGACTGAGTAGCCGGTGCCATCCGGGTATAGGCGGAAGATGGTCCCTTGGTTGGCGCTGCCGCCTTGGCAGGTAGTCCCATAGAACGCGCCATCGCTGCCTTGCACAAGCGACGCCCGGGGCTGGGCGCCATCACCCTGTGTGCCGCTGAAGCTCCTGAGGACCTGGTAACCGGAGCCGTCCAGGTGGAGGGTGAATACCGTGCCCAGGTTGTTGCTGCCGCCGCTATAGGTGGTCCCATAGAGAGCGCCATCGCTTGCCTGCACCGGCGCCGCGCTGGGTTGCGCGCCATCGCCGTTCGTCCCGGTGAAGCTCCTGAGCACCCGGTAGCCGTTGCCATCGAGGTTGAGACAGAACACCGTGCCGAGATTGTGCTGGCCTCCTTTTGTCGTGGTCCCGTATAGCCGGCCGTTGCCCGCCTGGACCAGACCGCCAAACGGTTGGGCTCCATCGTCACCGGAACCGGCAAAGCTCCTAAGGACCGAGTAATTGCCTCCGTCCAGGTCAATGCGAAAGAGGGTGCCAAGATTACTGCAACCACCGGCCCAGGTGACTCCATAGAGCGAACCGTTGCCGGCCAGGCAAAGGCCGCCTTCTGGCGAACTGCCGTCGCAATTCGTGCCATGGAAGCTCCTGAGGATGGTGAACCCGGTGCCATCCTTGTTCAATCGGAACAGCGTGCCTTGTTCAGCCTCGCCACCGCCTTCGGACACCCCATAAAGCGCGCCGTTGGTTCCCTCCACCAGGCTCCCTGAAGGATACGTGCTGCACAACTCGACAAAGCCGAAGGGCCTGAGCCTTTGATACGTGACCTGCCCAAGGGCGGGCGTCAAACCGGCCGCGACAATGCTCATTGTTGTGGCCGCGCCAAGCACTTCAAACCGAACTCTGTTGATGATTTTCATAAGCCAGGCACCTGCCGAAACACGGGAAGATCCTGTTCGGCTGCACCTCCGTGCGCCTCGCCAAAAATCCCGGCCCGGCCTCAATGCTATTCTTTATCTTTGTACTGTCCCGGCGGGCGCGGAATCCGACACGAAATCGCCAACAAATTCATCCTGGAGTGCGCCGCATTCGCGCGGTCTGGCGTTCGAATGCCACGGAGCGTGGGTTCAAAGAGCGGCGGAATGCGCCGCACTCCAGACGCTTCGCGAAGGAGGCAGGCGCGGAGGTCCATCCGGCGCGTGCCGCGGGAGCGCCGACTTTAGTCGGCTTAAACCCCACCCCGCGCTCGACTTGAATGGAGTGTTGGACGTTCAAAGAAATGAAAGGACGACCGGTCTCGGAAACGACCCGCGTCGGCTTGACGTTCGGACGCCGTAAGCCGACTAAAGTCGGCGCTCCGGTCCTCACGCGTTCGGAAGCGGTTGTACTGACAACAAGCGCCCGACGCGCAGCTACGCCGCCGCCGGCTGTTGGGCCTGGGCCAGGGCGGCGGCCAGGAGGCGGGCGGCGGAGGGGAGCACGCAGCGGAGGGTCTCGATGCGGCGGTTGAGTTCTTCGATGGCAGCGCGGGCGTTGAATCGGATCAGGCGCTGGTACCACTCGAGGAACTCGCGGCTCACGGCGGCTTGAGCTCGGGCGGCACCGGGGCAACGTCCCGCGCGGCGGCCGTTTCGCACAGGACGATGGCGGCCAGGACCCGGGCCGGCATTGGCGGGGGGCCGAACGCCGGCTCCGGTGGGACCTGGACCTGGCCGTTCTCATCGCTCGAGGCTGCGCCACAACGGCAGGGCGGCCTCGCATTGGCCGGCCTGTGTGAGGGCCTGGGCCCGTTGCTGCGCGACGGCGGGGTCGCGCGGCAGGCGCAGGTGCGCGCTCGAGGTCCAGTCCAAGGCCACTTCCTGAAACTCCGGCGCGCTCAGCGCGATGCTCCCGCCCCGCAGCCAGGCCTGCGCATCTTCCGGGCTCTCACCGGCGAGGGCAAAGAGGAGGTTCAGGGCCTCGGCGGGTTGGCCGTGCGCGGCGAGGAACGCCGCGTAATCGAGCCGCGCCGGGCGCGACTTGGGATCGTCCTGGAGCGCAGCGCGGAACTGCTCCGCGGCGGCATCGGCCTGGCCGAGTTGGTCCAGGCAGAGGGCCAGGCAATGGCGCGGGCCGGCCTTGCGGATTTCCTTGTTGATAGGAGCCAGGGAGGGCAGGTGCCGTTTGTCCAGGCACTGGCGCATCTGATCAGCAGCCTCACTGAACTGCTTCAGTTCAAGATGCGCCAGTCCCAAAGCGAAGTGGAGCGAGGCGGTCAGGCCGCCTGCTTGGGCGAGGGGCGAACGGAGCCGGCAGACCAGTTCGCTCCAGCGTTTGAGGGCGATGAGCTGCGTGCTGAGCTGGGAGAGGAGCATCTCCCGCAACTCGGGCACCGCTGCCGAAGCGGGCTGCTCGGACATCCGGTCGAAGGCCTTGAGGTACTCGGCCACGCCCCGTTCGCGCTGGCCGGAGCGGGCCAGTTCGAGGCCGTAGCTCATGAGCAGGTTGGGTTCGCCGGGCATTTCTTCGACCGCCCGTTCGAGCAACCGCAGGTTGCGCTCGATCTTGTCGCGGTCCTTGACGACCTCGGGACGGTAGCCGTGGTGGCGCAAGGGGGCGTCGCCCAGGCGGTTGTCCAGGCCCCATTCCTTGCGGCGGACCTCGAGGCTGCTGAAGATCTGCTCGTGAACGCGCCCGACGAAGAAGAGGGCGGGGCCGTTGCGGAACAGGCGCGGGACGTAGCTGCAGCCTTCGTCCTCGCGGCCCACATCGATAATCGGCAGGCGCCAGGCGATGACCGCCTTTTCCTGCATCAACCTGCGCAGCGGTGCATGGCTTTCCGGGGGCAATTCCTCGTCGGCGTCCAGCATCAGCACCCAATCGCCGGTGACGTGCTCGAGGGCCGCATTGCGGGCGGCGCTGAAGTCGTCGCACCAGGCGAATGAATGGATTTCGGCGCCGTGCTCTCTGGCAATCTCGACGGTGCGGTCCGTGGAACCGGTATCCACGAGGACAATCTGGTCGGCCAGGCCGCGCACCGAGGCGAGGCATTGCGGGAGGAACGCTTCCTCATTCTTTGCAATGAGGCAAACAGACAAACGACTGTGGACTGTGGGCTGTGGGCTGTGGGCTGTGGACTGTGGGCTGTGGACTGTGGACTGTGGACTGTGGACTGTGGACTGTGGACTGTGGACTGTGGACTGTGGACTGTGGACTGTGGACTGTGGACTGTGGACTAATTCCGGCATGACGAGCCAGGCGGGCTTGGCATTGCCGCGCAGGCGGCCCTGGAGGAACTTCCTGGCGGGCTTCCATTGCGGAGCAAGCTTGAGGGCGTGCTGGGCGCAATGGCGGGCGGGGATGGAAGCCCCGCCGGCCAACGCGATTTCCGCCAGCAGCAACCAGGCCTCGGGATGGAACGGACGGGCCTGGATGGCGGCGTGCGCAGCGGCCCAGGCCTCCGGCAATGTCCGGCGGCGGAGCAACTCGCGCGCCGGGCCGAGGTGGCCGAGCAGGGCGCAAGCGGGCAGAACGAGGGGCTTGCGCGGAGCGGGGGTGGCAGAACGGTCGGGCTGGATTGGTGGATTGGCGGATTGATGGATTGATGGATTGGGTGGGGCCGGTGCGAGGAGGGCGGCGGCATGCCTGGCCTTGGCCTCGGCGGTTTCCTTGTCGGCCCGGTCGCGGCTGGCGTGTTCCACGCTGGCGGGCGACTCCAGGTAGAGGCCAAGGGTTTCTTTGACGTGCAGGAATTGCTGCGTCCGGGCGATGCGGAGCCAGAATTCGTAATCGCCGGCCGAGACGAAGCCGGGGTCGAAGCAGCCGTGTTCGTCATGCACCTCGCGCCGCCACATCGGCTGCGGTCCCACAAAGCACCCCTTGAGAACGAGGTCGGCGCGGTTGAAATCCAGCCATTGGTAAGTGCGGACCACGGTGGCGGTCTCGAAGGTCTGGTTTTCGGTGCGGGTGATAAGGCAATCGGCATAGACCAACGCCACCTCCGGGTGCTGGTCCAGGGCGCGCGCCAGGACCTCGAAGGCGTCCGGCCGATGCCGGTCGTCGGTATTGGCGTTGGTCAAGTACTTGCCATGAGCGGCGCGGATGGCGCGGTTCCAAGCGCCATAGACCGTCTCGCGCTCTTCGGTGCGGATATAGACGATGTTCGAGTAGCGTTTTTGGAATTCCTGGACGACGGCGCGCTCGTTCTGGGGCGAGGCGCTGTTGACGACGATGATCTCGAGCCGGTCTGCGATGGTTTGGCGCTCGAGGTCCTCCAGGCACCCGCGCATGAACCGCACGGAATTGTAGGCGGAGACCAGAGCGGAGACGAGGGGCGGAGCCAATGACGAATGACGAATGACGAATGACGAAGGGGCGGGCTCGGTGGCGGTATCGGAACGCGGGCTTGGGTCGGCGGCGGACGCCTCGGCTGGAGGTGCTGGTTTTTCTCCGCGCGTTTGTTTCAGGAGTTCGTGGGCCTGGGCATTTTGCGGGTCGATGGGCAGCACGCAGGCCAGGAGGACCTGCTCACAGACGCCCGGGTCGCCTAATTCGAGTGCGATGCGAGCGATGCGCAGGCCGAGGCGGACGCGGAATTCGGCTGCCTGGGAGGGAGTCGAGGCGGTCAAGGCCTTCGAATAGGCGCGCAAGGCGGGCTTGAGTTCGAGCCGATGCTCGAGGGCCAGGCCGTGGAAAAAGCAGAGCAGGGCGTCGCTGTCCCCGTTGCTCTCGGGCAACGAGGCCAAGGCGCGGTGCAGGCCGGCCAGGGCGGGGGCGAGGTCCTGTTCGAGCCTGGCCATGCCCGCCAGGTCCGGGGGACGGCGGTTGAGGGCCATCCGAGTGTAATCGAGCAAGCCGGAGGCGGTGGCGCGCTGGTCGTTTTTGGCCAGGCCCCAAGCGAGCCGCTCGACCGTGTTCAGCGGGTCTGCGCTCCTGAGCTCCAACGGGGCAGTCTGAGAGCGCACGGCCTTCACTGCCTCGACCAGGGCGCCGGCGGTGCGGGCCCAGGAGAAGCGCCGGGTGTTTTCAAGGCCCTGCTCGATGAGGCGGCGCCGGGTTGCGTCGTCCAGGACCCGGCCCAAGGCAGCCTGGAGGCCGGCGACATCGTTCTCTCCGACGAACAGGGCGGCCTGGCCGGCGACCTCGGGGAGTGAGGAGTTGCGGCAGGTGATGACCGGGCAACCGCATTTGTGGGCCTCGAGGATGGGCAGGCCGAAGCCTTCGCAGCGCGAAGGATAGACCAGGGCGGCGGCGCCCGAATACGCGGCCGCCAGTTCGGCGTCGCTCAGCGCGAGCACGTGGCAAGGCAGGCCGTGGAGGAGGCCCTGGAGGCTGCGTTCCAGCTCAGGGGCGCCGCCGGCGCAGACGATGTCAAATTGGGCGCGTCGCTCCCAAGAGGCGAAGGCGCGGCAGAACAACTGCGCGTTCTTGTAGAGGGCGCGCCGGCCAACCAGCAGGAAGTAGGACCTGCGAATCCCGAACCGGGAGCAGAACGCCGCGACCTCGTCCAGTGGGGCGCTGTGGAATTCATCGCCCACGGCATTGGGTGTGAGATAGACGGGGCGGCCGGTCAGCTCGGGATGGAGTTGGCGGAAATCGGTCATGGTCGAATTGGAGACGCAGAGATAGGCGCTGGCCTTTTGGATGGCCGTTGCCTTGGCGCGCCATTCGGGGAGGCTGAGGTCCTGGCCGGTGACCTCGGGGATCATGTCATGGAGCATGATCATCGAGTGGGTCCGCTCCGGGAAGGTGTAGTAGGTCGAGACGAACAGTCCGGCCTGTTCCCGCTGGCAGATCTCCTGCAACAGGAGCGGGTCGCTCTCGAACCGCAGGCCGTCATAGGCCGGGGCGGGCCGCGTTTGGATGCCCGGGATGGCCGGGGCGGTGCTGGCCCGGTCCAGCAGCAGGATGTCTTTGGCCAGGTTGCTCTTGCCCAACTCGGTCAGCAGCGATGTCCAGACCCGGGCGATCCCGGCCGGGGCCTTCTGCTGCAACTGAAAGATCACGCCATCGATGAGCACCTTGGCCCCGCGCGGACCGGCAGGCTCCGAAGCCGGGGCGCATCCTGATATTGCCCCCACCGCCGGGGGCGAGAACGGAGTGCGCCCGTCCCCGGGCGCAGCCATGTCCGCAGCCAGGGCAGCGGTCAAACACTCCAGCGCGCCTGCACGCTCCGTCGCTGCTGCGCCCGGGGACGGGCGCACTCCGGGGGTAGTGCCGGGCTGGGCCTCCGCGGGCTTGGCGGAGGCTGACGGTGAAACCGAGGCGGATTCGGGCTGCGCCGCGCGGCCGGGCAAGTCGCGCCAATTCAAGCTGGCCGCCTTGGGCGCTGCCGACAGTTGAGGTTGAGGGATGGCAGCCGGCTGGGCGGTGCCTTTGAGCCGTTCATCCCGCCTTTGGCGGGCGGTTTCGATGGCCGCCTGGAGGCGGCTGGCAAACTCCTCCGGCGAAAAGCGCGCTTGCATCTGCTGGCGCGCGGCCTGGCCAAACCGGCGGCAAAGGGCGGGATCGCGGTACAACTGCAGAACCGCCTGGGCGAACTCGGCGGCGTTATTGGCCACCAGGCCATTAACCTGGTGCTGGACCGGAGAGCTGCCGGCCACGTGGCGCATGACCACCACAGGCAGGCCGTGCGCCATGGCCTCGGCGACCTTGACCTGCTGGCCCGTGCCGCAGAGCAGCGGGCACAGGGCAAACCGGCCCGCCCGGTAGGCCCGGGCCAGGTCGTCCACATACCCTGCGAAATTCATCCCGGGGGCCGGCTGAAGGTATTGGCAGACATTGCCGATCACCTCCACCGTGAGGCCCGGGACCTCCCGGCGCAATCGCGGGAGAATGTCCCTCGCGAAAAAGAGGTAGCCCTGAATGTTGAAAGGATTGTTCGAGATTACCAGGAGCGGCGCGCCGGCGTAGGTGTTGTCCAGGTCCCGCACCGGCAAGGCCACGGGCAGGTAATGCACATTGGCGCCCGGGACATGTTGCCGGACCATCTCGGCCTCGGTGGGCGAGATGGCAATCACGCCGTCGAACGGGGCGTATTGCGCGAACTCGCCGGGCGCCGGAGCGAGGTTGAGCTTTTCGAAGAAATCTTCCTGCAGGAAGACCGGGTTGGTCGTGCGCAAGGTGAACGGCGGCTGCGGGAGGAACCGGTTGGCGGCCATCGCCCGGGCGCGGCTCAATGTGACCAGGTCGTGCATCTCGATCAGCCGGATCGGAGCCTCGAGGCCAGGCCCGCCCGCCAGGCCCGCCCAGTAGGCATAATTGATCAAGACCAACTCCGGCTGGAGGGTCCGGCAGGCCTCGCTGAAGAAACCCCGCAGCCCCGGCGGCACGTGCAGGTCCCAGAGCCGCCCCGCCGCCGCGGCTTGTTGGACGAATTGCCTGTCCAGAGGAGTGCCCCGGTGCAACTGCACGTTGACGCCGTAGCTCCTCCGAATGGCCTCGATGCCGGACTCGGTCCAGGGTTGATCGGTGAAGAGGTCGCTGGAGACCAACTCGACCTCGTAGCCCAGGGCCTGCAGGCCTTGCAACATCGAGATGCAGCGCCGGTGCGCGCCCGTGCGCGCCGGCTCAAAGGCATGGGGAAAAACACCAGGGCCCGCCGGCTGCGGACGGCAGGCGAGGCGATGGCTGCCGAGATTGGCTCGGCTTGGGACTCCGGCGATGCGGGAGGGACGAATGACGAATGACGAATGACGAATGACGAAGGGGCGGCGCTGACGCTGGCCGTGGGAGTATGGTCCGGATTGGCAAGGCGGGCGGCAGCACAGAAGGCTTGAGCGGACTCCTCGGGGCGTCCGGCACTGGCCAGGGCCTCGCCCAAGAACCAGCGAAAATCCCCCGCCTCCGGGAACCGGCGCACGGCCGCCTCGAGCCCGGGTATGAAATGGCCCAATCGGCCGGCGTCCAGCGCGGCCAGGAAAAGGCCGCGCCCTGCCTGGTCGTCAGGCGGTTCACATAAGGGCGCGCCCTCGTAGAGGCCGGCATTGAGCAGTCGGTGCGAATAGTAGTCTTTCCAGAAGGCCACCCGCTCGGGTCCCGACAATCCCTGGAGTGCAGGCAGGCACGCCGCCAGCCAATCCCGGTCCTTGGCGGCATAAGTGTGCGAGGTCTTGCCGCCGCTGCGCATCAACCGCATCCGGGACAATATCCGGTCCACGTAATGGAAGGAGAAGCCCTCCATGGCGATGCGAATCCAGGTACTCGAGGTCCACCGAATAGGAGAGGTCTTCGCGAAACGCACCAACTCGCTGGACCACGGACCGGGCCAGGAACATCGAGGGCTGATAGATCTGGAGGTGGCGGTACCACCGCATCAGGGTGTAGAGGTTGGCCGGCACAATGGGGATGCGCAGCCCGCTCGGGCGGTCGTTCTCCTCCAGCATCAGCGTCTTGCCGTACACGACATGCTTGCCCGCCGCAGGGTCCAGCAGCCCCGCCACCGCGTGCAACGTGCCCTCCGCGTAGAAGTCGTCGGCATTGAGCCAGCCAATGATGTCGCCGCCGACCAGACGCAGCCCTTTGTTCAGCGCGTTGGCTTCCCCTTTGTCCGGCTCGGAAACCCACTTGAGGTGGGGATAGGATTTGAGGATCTCGACCGTGCCGTCCTTGGAGCCGCCGTCCACGACGATCTGTTCGAAGTTGGAATAGCCCTGGGCGAGCACGCTCTCGATGCAGCAGCGCAGGTACTGGGCGCAATTGAAGGAGGGCGTGATAATCGAAAACTTCGGCAACGAGCGGGCGGGTTGCGAAACGATGACGGGCCGCGGCAACTGTTCCGCTGGGCGCGTGAGGCAGACCTGAACAGGTGCGGGGCGCGCGGGCGGCTGGGGCCCCGCTGCCGGAGGCCGGGCCGGCTGAGAGGCACGGCCCTGGGCGGCGGCCGCCCGCACTTGCTCGGCGGCGGCCAGCGCGGCCTGCCAGGCCTCCAGCTTCTTGGCGAAAGAAAACTCCTCCCGGATGGTCGCGCGGGCCGCCTGCCCCAGTTTGCGGCACAGACGCGCGTCGCGGCTGAGCTGCACGGCATATTGGGCGAAGGCCTCGGCCTTGTCGGCGACGAAGCCGTTGACCCCGTGGACGATCGGGACCTTGGCCGCGACATTGGCCAGGGCGATCACCGGCAGGCCGTTCGCCATGGCCTCGACGATCTTCACCTGGATGCCTGTGCCGCCGATGAGGGGGCATACCGCAAACCGCGCCTCTTTGTACACCGGCGCCAGGTCCAGAACGAAGCCCAACGGGCGAACACCCGTCACGGGCGCCAGCTTCTCGCAGGCCCTGCCGACGACCGTCAATTCGAACGACGGGATCTCCCGTCGGATTCGAGGCAGCACGCGCGCCGCAAAGTAGAGGTAGGCCTGATAGTTCAGGGCATAATCGGAGATCGCCAGGACAGGGCCGCCGTTGTAAGTGTTGGCGAGGTCGTTGGCCGGGGGCGCCAGGGCGGGGACGAAGCAGACCGCCGGGCCACGGACCCGCCCTTGAATGGTCCGGGCGTCCGCCCTCGTCAGGGCAGCCACTGCGTCGTAGCCGTTGTAAATGTCGAACTCCTCCCGTCGCGCGGTTTTGAGGGAGTTCTCCAGGCCGGCAAAGAAGGTCTCCTCGAGGATTGCGGGGTCGACTCGATTCGGGTCGGCCGGGAAGGAGAGCCGGGGAGTGAGGGCATCGAGCATCTGCTGGTTGACGGTCGTGACATCAAGGCTGCGCACGATACGGACGGCAGATTGAAATTCCTCGCCCAGGGCGAGCCTGCCCCACCGAGGGTAGTGAACGAGCACCAGGTCCGGTTGTTCGTGCGCGAAGACCTGGCGGAAATGCTCGAGCAGGCTGGGCGGCGTGAAGCGCGCCCACCCCTTGGGGCTGAGTCTCTCCTGCTGGTGGACATATTCGAAATCGGCCGGGGTGCCGGAATGGAAATAGACTCGCGCCCCGAGCATTTTCTGCACATCCGCGCGGCCAAGCGGATCCCACGGGTTATCCGTACACAAAGTCGTGCCGCAGAGAGTCACATCGAATCCCAGTTCCCTGAGCGCGCTGAAGTCACTCAGTTCGACCCCGTGCGCGCCCGTTTGCGGCGGCAAGGCACAGTAAGGCCAGAAGATGAGCGCGCGCCTTTTGGCGCGCTTCGATCGGGCAAACGTGGCCTGCCTGGGTGCGGGCTGGGTTGGTTGGGGTCGGGGAGGGGCAGGGGCGACGGGAGCGTCGGGTCTCGCGGGACCCTCCCTATCCAGTCCCAGGGCCTGACTGAAGACTGGCTTGCACTCCTCCTTCAGGCCGAGGATGCGGAATATTTCGGCAGCGACCCCGAGGGAATTGGCTGTCTTGCCGTGCGGCGTTTGATTGAGGATGGCCAGAATTTGGTCCGGTTTGAGAAATCCGGCCTCTTTGTGGGCAAGGAGCAAGCCCGTGCAGGCCTCACCGGATTCCGGCAACGGAATGGGCGCGTTATCGTAGTAGGCCTTGGCCATGCGCGAGCGGAACAGATAAAAGTCCTTCCAGAAGTGAATCCTCTCGCCCACGCTCAGGCGCGGCAGGAATCGGCGGAGGATGTCGAGCCACTCCTGGGCCTTGGCGGCATATGGGGTCTCGGTCTTGCCGCCCGAGCGATAGATCATGGCCATGGACACCACATGATCCAGGTAGCAAAACGCGTAGCCCTTCTCGGCGATGCGCAGCCAATACTCGTAATCCACGCCGTATTTCAAGTCCTCGCGAAAGAGCCCGACATCGCGGAACAGTGCGGCCGAGAAGAAGATCGAGGGTTGGAACAGGTCCAGGCGGAACCATCGCGCGAGGGTCGTCAGGTTGAGCGGCGCGTAGGGCATGACCCAATTGGTCGGCTGGCCCTGCTCGTCAATGAAGGCAGTCTTCCCATAGACCAGGTGGCGCGAGGCATCCTCCTCGAAGCACCGGGCCGCTTTGGGCAACGCCCCGGGGACGTACTGGTCGTCGGCATTGAGCCACCCGATCACATCTCCGGTGACCAGGCGCAGTGCCTTGTTGAGCGCTTCCGCCTCGCCATGGTCCGGCTCGGAAATCCACCTCACATGAGGATACTGTTTGAGGATTTCGACCGTGCCATCTTTAGAGGCTCCATCCACGATGATATGCTCGAGGTTCCGGTAGCCCTGGGCCAGCACGCTCTCGATGCAGTGGCGAATCAACCCCGCGCAATTGAGGCTGGGGGTGACGATCGAGAACTTGGGTCCGCCCGCGCGACCCCCAGAGACTGGACGCGGCGCCGGTGCAGCGGTTTGCTCGGCGGTTACGACAACTCGATGTTCGTCCGGGCCGACGACGAGATCAGCGGTCCTTTGGGCATGGCTCTCTTGGGCAACCGCCGCCGGCGAGGGCGCAACGCCATCTGTCGCGCGGATTGTGTCCGCAAGCGCCCGCCACTCGGGATCACCTCCGTCATCACCGCCGGTCTTGAACAACCGCATGGCCTCTTCGGTTTTTCCAGCCTCAAGCGCCCGCTGGATGAGCAGCTTGAGCGTCTCGCGGTAATGGGTCGTGCCGCTCTCGTCGGGCCCGGTCCAGCGCCACCGCTCGAGCGAGCTGCTCGGCCGATTGGTCGAGCAGGCCGTGCTTGCGGAGGAATATGCCCAAATGGACGCGCCGCCAGAATTCCTCCTGGCCATAGGGCTCGGCGCGCGCGGGGTCTTCGAGGAGGCCCATAATTTCCTGACGGAGTTGCCGCAAGGCGGTGTCATTGGGGTGATCTTGGCGCGCGGCGTTGACCACGTCTTCGGCTTCTGAAAAGCGACAGAGCCGCAACAGGCACGAGGCGCGCAACCCTGGCAATTCGGGATTAGCATCCTGGGATGGCGCGGCCCGGTCGAAACACTCCAGTGCCAATTCCAGCAGGACGTTACGTTCCGACAGAAGCTTGCCAGTCTCCACCCTTGTGCCAGGCGAAACCAACGGCAGTGCGCGACGCAAGAGGTACTCGGCGTAGCTCGGGGAGGCCTGTTCGGCAAGGAATTCTTTTCCGGCAGCCAACAGGTCCTCCGGCGAGCAGGCTGCGTCAGAGGGCGGGCGAGGAGGGATTTCTCCCTGACGGGTTAAGATCAGGTGGAAACTGCCCGGCGCGTTCTGCAGCGGACCTCGCACCCAGTCGCAATCGAAGTATTGCACCAGTTCGGGATGGTTTTGGAAGCCTTGCTGCTTGAAGAAGTTCAACCACCAGCCGGCACTTTGGACGGTCTGGTGGAGAACCCTGCCGTCAATCACCTCGTGATTGGGGGAAACACTCATGATCCAGAGGCCGCCTGGCCGCAGATGCCGCAACGCGTTTTGACAGACCTGCGGGAGGTTCTCTTCCTTGATGTGTTCGATAAATTCCCAGGCGGTAATGACATCGAACTGCACCGGGGTCGTTTCATGGTTGGACTCGACCAGGCACGACAATTCGAACGGGCGGGAGACATCACAGGTAAACAGATGCTCGGGAATGGTCGCCCATTCGGCGCGTTGCTGTTTCTTGCTGTAATCACTACCTTCGAGCCCTACCGCCGTATGCCCCTGGTCCAGGCAGTCTTTGACGAAGCCTCCTCCGGCGCACCCCAAGTCCAGCACCCAGAGCGGTTTGCGCCCCAGCAGGTGCTCAAGCTTCTTGTTGAAGATCGGGTTTCGGCTGTTGTCGCGCTTCGTACCGTGGGGGCTCAGATGGTCGGGTGAATCGACGGCAACGGGTCGTTCGGCTTTCAGCGTGAACCTTGGCATACGGTTGGATCGGTTTCAGGTGAACAAAGACCCCGGTGTCAATCGCCGGCATCGGGCCCGCGACGCGAGAACTGCGCGGCATCCGCCGGCTTGGGTCCCCCCTGGCGGCCGCTTAGCCGGTAATCAGCTTGAGGACCGTGGCGGGCAACTGGTTGGCCTGGGCGAGCATCGCGGTGGCCGATTGCACCAGGATGTTTTCGCGGGCGTACTCGGTGGATTCGTTGGCGACGTCCACGTCCTTGATTGCCGAGTTGGCGGCCGTGAGGTTTTGGTTGCCCACGGCCAATTGGTCGGCGCTGTAGTTGAGGCGGGCCTGGTAGGAGCCGAGGCTGGCGCGATCTGTGGAGAGTTGATTGATGGCCAGGTTGACGGCATCCATGGCGGCGCCGGCCGCGACCGTGGTCGCGATGTTGGTGGCATCAACGGCGCCATAGGCGCCGGTAGTCAGGTTGATGCCGGCCATGGACAAGGAGAGCGCATCGTTGGCATCGAGGGTGATGCCCACGGAGCTGGTGGAGAACAAGCTGACGCCGTTGAAGTCTTTTCCGGCCGTCGCGACGATATACGAGTTAAGCTGTTGGAACTCCTTGTCGTAGAGCTGGCGGTCGTTGTCGCTCTTGGTCTCATCGAGGGCCAGGACGGAGAGTTCGCTCATGCGGCTGAGGGCGGTGGCGATCTTGCCCAGGTAGCCGTCTTGGGTTTGGGTGAACGAGAGGGCATTGGCGACGTTGCTCTGGGCGGCCTGGGTGCGCTGGATGGTGGCGTCCAGTTGTGTGGAGGCCGCCAGGCCGGCCGCGTCGTCACCCGGCGAGATAATCTTGGAGCCGGAGCTCAGGCGGGCCAGCGACTTGTTGAGCCGGGCCTGCGCTGCATTGAGGTTGTCGGCGCCGATGAGCGCCTGGAGGTTGGTCGTGATTGTCATAAGTTCTAGGCTTCTTTGGGTTTGGTTTGGTCCTGGATTCTGACCTCGGTGTCAGATTCGGGCCGGCACTCCTGCCAGCCCTCAGAGCGCGAGCGCGCCTGGGGCGCCGCGCCGCGAGTCGAAAGCTTCGGCACCGGACCGGGCTGTTGGGTTGCCGCCGCTTCGTTGCTCAGGCGAATCTCCTCATAGACTTCCTGCCGGTGGACCGGGACGTCCGCGGGCGCTGCGATGCCCAGCTTGATCACCTCGCCCTCGATCCGCACCACCTTGACCGTGATCCGCCCATCGATGACGATGCTCTCATTGAGTTTCCGCGAGAGGATCAGCATGGAAGCGCTCCAGGTCAGCCGCCCTGGACGGGCAGCGGGTGCGCCACGGAATAGTCCGGGGCATTGAGGGGGATGACCTGTTTGGCCACCAACGTCCGGCGGTTGAGCACAATCGGCCCCTTTAAATTGACGGTTGCCTGCTGCGGCCCGCGCACGGTCACCACGTTGAAGATCAGCGCGTCCTCGGCCGTTGCAAGGCCCAGGAATTGCGCGTCTTCATCCGGGATGTCCGGCCGGTAATCCGGCAGCACGACAAAAGGCGACATGACCAGGAAAGATACCTTGAGCTCCCCGGCGCTCTGCAGCCATAGAAACGGCTCTTCCAGCGGCCGGGCGCCCAGGTTGAAGCTCTTGCAGTGCTCGAAACCCAATAACCCCAGCGGCATGCGGATAGCGCACTCGCCGCGCGCCTCCAGCCCGCTTGTTCCCGCTATCACCGTGCAGTTCATTCGCCTTGCTCGAAGCAGAGCACGTGCCAGCGTGATCCGACCCCTGTTTTTCCGGGGTCCGGGGCCGAGCCTGTGGCTCTTGCCGCCCTGGCCCGGCCTGCGCTCGATAGGACGGCTGGGGGAGGGAGGAAAATCCGTGCCGGAGGGCGGTCAATTCTTGCCGGGGCTAAGGTGCGGGGAGCGCGGGCCAGACCCCTCACCCCGGTCCTCTCCCCTTCCGAAGGGGAGAGGGAGAGGCGTCGCGTAGCGACGCAGTGAAGGTAGCCGTGGACCTCGGTCCTTGTCTTTACTCTCATCTCCTGAGCGGTCATATCAGTTCCCCTTTTGAGCAGGCGGGAGAAAGGCCTGAGGAGCATGCCGGTTTTAGCCGCCAAAGGCGCCCTTGATACCAGCCGGCGGCAACGCCCGGCCAACCCGGAGGGTTGGCAGAAGGTAGCCGGGGGTCGCCGTCCAGCGGCGACCCCCGGTTGAGGGCGTCGGTGGCCCTGCACCCCGGCGGGGTGCCAGAAGAGCACACGTTGGCGGCGGGCGCCTTCTGGCATCCCTCCGGGATGCAATCCCTTGCCGTCGCGGCACCGGGGGTCTCGCTGCGCTTCGACCCCCGGCTACCTTCTGGCATCCCTCCGGGATGAGAAATGTGCTTCGGAGATCCGTGACGCCCATCAGATCCGCTTCATGAGGGCACCCGACGATGTGGGTAACGACAAGGACCTCGGTCCACGGCTCAGGGCGTGGGAATGGTCACGCGTCGCGGAGCGACGCCTGACAGCGTCGCGGTTTTCAGGCGTCGCTACGCGACGCGGTCGAGCTTGGGCCATGGGTCCGTGGACTGGAAGTCCACGGCTACCATCGGGCACCGCTACGCGGTGAACCGGGGCAGCGCGCGCGTCGCGGAGCGACGCAGTGACGGTAGGCGTGGACCCTCCCCTTGTAAAGGGGAGAGGGAGAAGCGTCGGCAGTCTCTGTGACTTTCAAGGGTCTCCGCTCCCTCAGGACGCCACCGAGAACGCCCTCTCTCCCCATCCGATGGGGAGAGGGCTGGGGTGAGGGGTCGGCCCCCGTGAGGCTCCCACCTTCATTGAGGCCCTACGACCGCCGGGAGCGTTTGGGTTACGCCCCGGCGCTCATTGGATATAGTCCATCAACGAGAGGTTCTTGTTCAGGAGGCTGGCGCCGCTCTGGAGGGCGGCCTGGTAGGCGGTTTGGGTCGCCGACAGCTCGGTCAGGGTCTGGGCCAGGTTCACGTCGGAGGCCTGGGAAATATTCTGGTCGAGAGAGGTGGACTGGGCCGAGGCAGCAGAGTCGGCGTCGCTGAGTTGGGCCTGGACCAGGGCATTGGCGGCGATCTGGGCGGTGATGTTGTCCTGGTCCTTGGTCAGGGCGGTGCAGTCCGAGGAGGCGATGGCCTGGGTGTTGCCGACCTGGAGATTGTTGCGCAGGTCGATGAGATGGTTGAAGAAATCGGCCCCGCTGCGCGAATCGGTGACAACCCCGGCGGGTCCGGCGCCGGTGGTATTGGCGCCGGGCGCCTGGACGGAGAGAGCGAAGCCCGAGGCGACTTCAGCCGAGGAGACCGACTGATTGCCGTGGTAAGAGACGGCGGTGACGTTGCCAGAGGCATCGGTCTGCGCGACAAAGGGCGGCTGGGAGGCGAGCGTGCCGCCAAAGAGGTACTGGCCCTGGTCCTGGCTGTTCATGAGTTGAACGCCTTGTTGGATCGAGCCCGTTGACCTCGTTGGCGTAGATGTCGAGTTCCTGGGGCGACTTGGTGCCGTCGGCGAGCGTGGCGATTTCCGAGGCGCGGGCCGAGAGTTTCTGGAGGCCATCCAGGGCGCTGTAGGAGCTGTTGGCCTGCTCCTGGAGGGAGGTGATGTTCTGGCGGTATTGGGCGGTGGAGCTGTTTTGGACCTGCCAGTTCAACACCTGCTGCATGGCGGCAGGGTCGTCCTCGAGCTGGGAGATGCGCTTGCCGGAGGCGACCTGGCTCTGCAACTGGGCTTGTTGCGCGGTCAGAACGGCCAACTGGCTGACCAACGAGTCCGGGAGGGAGGTGAAAGCGACGCGCATATCGGGTCAGGTTAGTTCATCAGGTTGTTTTGAGGTTCACGATATCGCCCAGCATCGTGTCGACGGTGCTGAGCAAGTGGGCTGAGGCCTCGTAGGCCCTCTGGAATTTGACCAGGTCCGCCATCTCCTCGTCGATCGAGACCCCGCTCACCGAGCTGCGCTGCTGGAGGAGCATGTTCTGCACTGCCTGCTGGTCGCTCACCTGGCCGTTGACCGTCGCCAGGGCGGACCCCAGCGCGGTGACCGTGGCATTGTAATTGCCTGAAAAGGTTTGGTTGCCCAGGGCCGCCTGGGGCGCACCGCCCAATTGCGCCAATTGGACCGCCACCTGGTTGTCGCCGGAGGCCCCGGCAACGCCCGCCGCCTGCAATTTCGACGGATCGCCTGCCAGGGCCGCGTTGACGCCGATGTCGGCCGCAGTCGAGCCGGTGAAGAAACTGGCGCCGGTGCCGCCGTTGAGGTCGTAGCCCTTCTGATAGGCGGCATTGACCTGGGTGATGAGCTGGGAGGCGAGGGTGTCCAGGCCGGAGCGCAACGAGCCCAGGGCATTGTCGCGGGCGTCGATGGCGCCCTGGATGCTGCCGCCCGTGAGGGTGAGCTGGGCGTTGGAGGCGGCGCTGCGGACCAGGACCTGGCCGTTGCCGGCGTCGTAGGCCTGAAGGGTGTCCTGCACGTCATTGTTCGAGACGAGGATGTGCCCGTCCACGATAACGTTGACCGCGCCATTGGAGCCGGAGGCGGTCTGGAAATTGACCAACTGGGCGAGTTGCTCGAGCTTCTGCTGGCGCAGGTCGCAGAGGTCGTTGGCCGCGCCGGAGGCACCCTGCGCCACCGCGATTTGCTGATTGAGCCCGGCGATGTCCGAGAGGAGTTGGTTGGCGCTGCCGACATCGGTCTGGACGGACTGGTTGAGCTGGTCGTGGAGGGCGCCCAGGCGCTGACTGACCTGGTTGAATCCGGATGTAACCTGCTGGGCCTGGGAGATGACGGCCTGCCGTGCGGAGGTCGAGGCGGGGTTGGTGGTGAGGTTTTGGAAGGCGTTGAAGAAATCGCTCAAGGCGCTGTCCAGCCCGCCGGTGGCGCCAACGGAGCTGGTATCGGAGGTGGCCGTGCTGCCCTGGAGTTGCTCG
This sequence comes from uncultured bacterium, assembly GCA_963749495.1. Lineage (GTDB taxonomy): Bacteria > Verrucomicrobiota > Verrucomicrobiia > Limisphaerales > UBA8199 > CAVQND01. Next base: position 50,777 of record CAVVMW010000023.1, on the reverse strand, counting down.
CCTACGCCGGCCTCCGCGCTCTGCAGGGCGCTCTGCTGGGCCTGGACAAAGGAGGTGATGCTGGCCTCGTTCTGGACCTGCCCGTCCAGCATCGCGTCGCGTATCTGCTGGATGGCCACCGCCTCGATGCCGGTGCCCTGGGGGCCGATGCCGGTTTGGACCGGCGTGGCGGTCTGCACCACCAACCGCTGGCGCGCATAGGCGGGGTTGTTGACATTGGCCAGGTTCTGGCCGGCGAGTTCCACGCCCTGCTGCTGCGTTTGCAACCCGCTCGACCCAATATAAATGCTGTCAAGGAGACCAGGCATAATTCGATAAGGTTGGGATTAGCCGATGCCCTCGTAGAGGGCGCAGCCGGGTGCTGCGTGGGCCATGGCGCCGGCCTGGTTATAGGTCGGCGCGCCGACGGCGCACAGGGAGTTGATGAACCGGCTCATCATATCGACCGCGCGGCTCAGCAGAAGATGGTTCTGACGGGCCCGCTGCCGGACACGGCCCAGCAGGTGGTTGTTCTCCTGGATGAGCGCGTTGACCAGCGGGCGATAGGCCAAAGGCAGCCGCGCCACCAGCGCGCCCGCCCGCGTGTCCGAGGGCAGGTCCAGCGACTGCGCCAACTCGCGCTGGCGCTGGGCCCGCTCATGGCGCGCCCCCTGGATCGCCTCGCCCTGGGCGTGGATGGCCGAGACCGTGGCCAGCAACTCATCGGCCAACCGCCGGGCGACCTGCTCCTGCTGCACATCCAACAGGGCCAGCAACTCGCCATATTGCTTGAGCTCTTCGCGCAAGCTCTCGACAAAATTGTTCAACGATTCAGTCATGGTGTGTCTTCAGGTGGAAAATAGGGGGAGCGCCTGCCTTGCGGTCGGCCATGTCCTTCATTTTGGGGGAACTCAAGGGCTGGGGGGCGGAGGGGCTTGGGAGCGGCTCGCTGGCGGCGGACAAGCGGCCCGGCCCGTCAGGCCTGTCCGACTTGTCCGGCTTGCCTGACTTTTCCGGGGCCGCACGGCGGGGCTGCAACCCGCAGGCCAGGCTCTGGGCCAGGCCCAGGTTGCCGGACTTGGACATGCTCTCGGCCAACTGCTCGGTGACCAGGTCCCGGTAAATCCCGCTGGTGGTCGAGTCGCTGGCGTACTTGGATTTGAATACCGGGCGTTGCGCCTCCTGCAAGACCTGCCGCAGGAGCAGGGCCTCGAAGGCGCGGCTGGCGCTTGCGATCTTCTCGGACTCCGGAATGTGGGAGTTGGAGGCCAGGCGGTCCAGCGGCAGGTCATCGGCCTTCACGCGGCGAGGTTGGAGCGGCGGAGATGTCCATATCACCGGATTATCAGCTCGGCCTGCAAGGCGCCGGCCTGTTTCATGGCCTGGAAGATGGCCATCATGTCGCGGGGCGTGACCCCGAGCGCATTGAGGGAGGAGGCGACTTTTTCGACCGTGGGCAACTCGGGCAGGGTGACCATATTGGCCTTGGCCTCGTTGACTTTGGTATCGGTGCGCGGGGTCACGGTGGTGGTGCCGCCGCTGCTCATGGGGTTGGGCTGGGAGACCTCCAGGGTGCTGGCGACGGTGATGGTGAGGTTGCCCTGGGAGATGGCGCAGTTGGAGATGCGGATGGTGGAGGTGGCGACAATGGTGCCGGTGCGTTCGTTGATGATGATGCGCGCCGGGGTATCGGGGGTGACCTCGATGGCCTGGAGCCGGGCGATGAAATCCACCGGTTGGTCCTCCAGCCCCTCGGGCAGGCGGACGCGCACGGAAGTGGAATCGATGGCCTGGGCGGAGTTGGTAAAGGACTGGTTGATGGCCTCGGCCAGGCGGGCGGCCGAGGCGAAACTGGGCTCGCGCAAGAGCAGCTCGATCAATTTGTCATGCACGATGGTGGCCGGGATCTCGCGCTCGACCAGGGCGCCGCCGATGATGGTGCCGACGGTCGGATGGTTCTTGGTCACGTTGGCCCCGCCGCCGCCGCCCGGGCCGGCGCTGAACCCGCCGATGGCCAGCGGCCCCTGGGCCACCGCATAGACGGCCTTGTCCGCCCCAACCAGCGGCGTCTGCAGCAGCACACCCCCTTGCAGCGATTTGGCGTCGCCCATCGAGGAGACCTGCACATCCAGCCGCGCGCCGGGCTTGACAAACGCCGGAATATCGGCCGTCACCAGCACCACGGCCACGTTCTTGGCCGAGAGCTGCATCAGCATAGACTGAACATTGACTCCATATTGCTGCAGCATGTTGGCAAGGGTCTGCTTCGTATAGATCGGGTCTTTGTCGCCGTCACCCGCCAGGCCCGCGACCAGGCCGTAGCCGACCAGTTGGTTGTCCCGGGCCCCGGCCACCAGGACGAGGTCCCGGACGCGCACCGAACCGCCAAGAGCGGACAGACAGCACAGGAGCAGAACCAGGCAGAGAATGCGGGAGCGTCGCCGAAAGGGGCGAGGGACCAGGGGCGAGGGGCCAGGGGCGAGGGGCCAGGGGCGAAAGGCGAAGGGCGAGAGGCGGAGGTATCCGGCCTCGACCCTCGGCCCTCGGCCCTCGGCTGTCTGGCTGCTTCTGAACCGGCGTCTATATGGCCTCATATACAGGCACCCAGAATCAGAACGGGGAGAACTTGTCCCAAAGCTTGTGGAACCAGCCTTTGCGCTGGGCATCGGTAATGGTGCCCTTGGAGATGATGTTGATCGTGGCGTCCGAGATGTTGTAGCTGTAGATGGTGTTGTTGGGTTGGATGTCGTCCGGGCGGATGGTGCCGCGCAACACGACGGTCTGTTTCTCGCCGGAGAAGGAGCAGTCGCGGGTGCCCTCGATGACGAAGTTGTGGTTGGGCAGCACGTCAATGATGCGGACGGCGACGCTGGCGACAACATTTTGGGAGTTGTTGATGGTGCCGCCGCCGGTGAAGTCGCTCTTGCCGGTGAACTTGAGTGAGGGCATGGTGCCGCCCTTGGTCAACAGGCCGCTGGCCGCCGGGCTGTAAAGGAAAGCGGCGAGGGCCGAATCCACGCTCGACTGCTTGGTCGTCGTGGTCGAGTTGTCCTTGGTGGCGGTGGTGGTTTCCTGGACGAGGATCGTGACGATGTCCCCGAGCCGGCTGGCCCGCTTGTCCGAGAACATCGGGTTGGACTGGCCGTCCCGCCACAATGAATCGGCCTGGCATGCCCCGGCGGAGGCGAGCAGCAGTCCGCAGATTATGCCCAATCGCATCCGGGCGCGCGAACCCAGTCCCCGCTTCCGGCCCCTCGCCCCTCGCCCCTCGCCCCTCGACCCCCGAGCCTCCCGTGTGCGGCTATCCTCGCATTGGGCACCGGGGCCCCGGCTCTCAGAGCGGAATGGCAATGGTGTGCTCATCCTGGACCTTTCCCCGCAACTCACGGCGGGATTGATAGTTGCGCACCCGGATCATCTGGCCGGGCACCCCTTCCTCCAATACTTCGACCTTGAGTGAGATCAGCATGGCGCCGTCGCGAACGACCGCGTCGGCGATCTGCCCGCGGAGCACCACGGGGCGCAGGCGCAGGGCCCGGGCCAGCAGCGGCGAACCGGCCGGAACACCTTCACCCACCTCAAGCGCGCCGGCATTGGCCGGCAGTTCGCACAGCGGCTCGCGCAGCGCCAGCACGTCGCGCCGCTCGTGCATCAAGGGGGCCTCTTTGAGCGGCAATCCCCGCTGGAGGTTCGCGTGGGCCACCAGGACATCCCGCCACAATCGGGCTTGGACCGGCATCTGCCAGGAGCCGGCCAACTGGCGGCCCGCGCGCACTTCAAAGCGCAGGACACTGGACGAGGTGATGCGGTTCAGGGCCGGCTCCACAATCTGGACCTTGAGCGGTTCGTCGGGCACCAGGACCGCGGTCCAGGGTCGGCCCAGGTGCAACTCCCATTCGCCCCCGTCAGTGAGTTGGTTCAACGCCGCGGCGAGCAGGTCGCGCAATTCGTCCGCCTCCAGGCGGCGCGGCGGGCGTGGCGCCGGGCTGGCCGGCGCGTTGGTCGCGGCGGGCGTGATGACCGCGCTTTCCGGCACATCGCCCGCGAGGATAGGACAGCCCGAGGTCAGACAGAACAGCGCCAGGACCGCCAAAACCCGGAGGCTGGAACTCATGGCCGGAGCGCAAAGCGCGCGTGCGAACTCGCGAAGCGTTTTGGACTGCGGCAGTCCGCTGCCGCTTTTCGGACCCTGGGGACGAGAAAGCGCCAGAGGACTGGCGCACTCCAGGACCTTGCGGGCTTCCCAACGCCGCGCTCCAATTGCCTGGCTTGCCGAGGGCCGACAAATGTGAGATGCGTCCTCCTCACCCTTGCGTCCCTTATGTCCCTTGCAGTTCATGCTGGGATTCATCAGCGTTTGAGGTTGTTGCCTTCCTGGAGCATTTCGTCGGCGGCCTGGACGGCCTTGGAATTGACCTCGTAGGCGCGTTGGGCCATGATGAGCGCGACCATTTCATCGACGACTTTGACATTGGACATTTCGAGCTGGCCCTGCTCGATCTGGCCGTAGCCGTTTTCGCCCGGGCTGCCCAGTTCGGGGGGGCCGGAGGCCGGGGTTTCCAGGTAGATATTGCCTCCTTGGCTCTGGAGGCCGTTGGGGTTGAGGAAGCGGGTGAGCTGGAGGCGGAAGGTGGTGTTGCCGCTGGCAGTGGTATAGGTGACGTCCCCGGTAGAGGCGACGGTGACGTTGGTGGTGCCGGCGGGCACGGCCTGGAAGCCGCTCAGCACCGGCAGGCCGTCGCTGGTCATGATGCGCCCGTCCGAGGCGGTCTTGAACGAGCCGGCGCGGGTGAAACCCTTCGAGCCGTCGGGCATTTGGACCTCGAAGAAGCCGTTGCCATTGATCGCCATATCGAGCTGCTCGCCGGTCTGGGTCAATTCGCCAGTGGTAAAGATGCGGGACGTGGCGACCACGCGCGAGCCATGGCCGACCTGCAAGCCGGTGGGGAGCAGGTTGCCGGCGCCTTGCTCGGCACCGGGCACCTTGGTGGTCTGGTAGAGCAGGTCCTCGAACTCGATCTTGCTCTTCTTGAAACCGGTCGTGTTGACGTTGGCCAGGTTGTTCGAGATGACATCGAGGTTCATCTGCTGGGACTCCATCCCGGCAGCCGCGGAATACAGGGCGCGCAACATATCAGTCAGTCAGTCAGTCGGTCACTCGGTCGGGGTTGGTGGCTTGGGCTCTTTTCATCTCAGGCGGTTCAGGACGTGTTGGTTGCGTTGCCGATGAGTTTGGACAGGCGGTCATCCTCCATCTGCGCGACCTTCTGGTTGGCCTCATAGAGGCGCATGGCGCTGATGAGGTTGCCCATCTCCAGGACCGACGAGGCGTTGCTGCTCTCCAGGAAACCCTGGTGGAGGGTCGCCGTCGTCGAGGTGCTCGGCTGGATGGCCGGGTCGGCCAGGACAAAGCAACCCGCCCCGGCAGGGACAAGGACCCGCAGGTCGTTGAACCCAGCCACCTTAATCCGGCCTAGACTCTGTCCGCCCTGGGAAACCTCGCCGTTGGCCGCCACGTTCAGCGGCGATGTGTTCTGGGGGTCCGCCTGCAGCGGTCCAGTCTCCGACATGACCGCCAGGCCCTGTTTATTGACCAATTGGCCCTGCGAATCGAGATGGAATTCACCATCCCGCGTGTAGGCGCGCGTCCCATTGGGCGTCCGGACCTCGAAAAAACCGGCTCCTTCTATGGCCAGGTCGGTGCTCACCCCGGTAGGGCGCAGTTCGCCCGGCTGGAAATTGATGCTGGCCGCAGCCAGCGGCATTTGGTAGCGCTGGGCCGGGCCGGGCTGAACGCCGCGCGCGCGCGGCATGAATCCGGCCTGCACGGCGCTGAAGCTGATGTCCTGCCGCTTGAACCCCGGCACCTGCGAGGCGCCCAGGTTCTCGGCAATGACCTCCTGCCAGCGTGTGCTGGCATTCATGCCCGAGGCGGCTTGGTACAGGCTAACGTCCATACGCGGTCCAGTTTGGAAGCAATGTGGATGCCACAGCCAGATGCCGCCGCTTTTGCCGGGTCCCTCCCCTGCCCCGCCCCGCACCCGGGAAAAACCTGCCGACGAGCCGACCATCTTTGCCCGGCCTCTGGCAGAAAGGGCTGGAGGACGCGCGGACCACCGCAACCTAATCTGTCCTAAGGCCAGTTAAACAAAGATTCTTGAAAGATCTGGGCATCCGCGACCCTATTTACGGTAGGGACACCGATTGTCGGGAAAGGGAATTTTCGGTGGTTTCAGAATGTTGGCATCGGGTTCAAAGGACAAGAATACACCCCCGATCCAAGGCACGAATGCACGCGCAAACCAAGTCCTACGGGCACAAAGGCCCTCCAGCGGGTTTCGCGCCCGAATCCGACGGTGCCGCGGTGATTAACGAGCAGGCGTGGACGGAAGCGGCGCACTCTCTCCGGCTTTCACGCCGGGAGTTGCAGATCACGCGCGGCGTTTTTGCCGACTCCACCGATTTCGCTATCGCCAGTGATCTTGGCATGTCCAGGCACACTGTGCATGCTCACATGCGGCGGCTGTTCCAGAAACTGGCAGTGACTTCACGCGTGCAGTGGATCGTGCGCATTGTGGCGGAGGTCCTGGCGCTGACCGCGTTGGCCAGAAACGGGTTGCCCCCGATTTGCTCTGGCCCGGTTCGAGGGCGTTGCCGCCTCGATCTGAGGCGCTCACATCGTGCTTTCTAACCCGCTCTGCCTCCGATCTAGCCTGAGCAGGTGACGCCTGAGCAGGCGACTTGCAGACAAGTCTCGCATTCTGTCATGGTGCCTCTGAAAATGGAAGCAGGGGAATTAAGCGGACTCACTCTTGAGTGGACGCAAGTATGCGCGCTTGGGGTTTGGGGCTTCAAGCAAAACTGAGACGAGGCGCTCGCGAAGGATGACCCTGCTGGAAACAGAGGCCCCTTATGAAGCATGCGTGTTCATTGATTGCTGCTCCTTTGGCTGCGATTACTTTGGCCCTGTGTCTGGGTTCACGTGCTCCGGTGAAGGCGGCGGAGCCGCCGCCCTCCTGGCAAAGCAAAGACATAGGCAAACCAGGGGCCGCCGGGCGTCTGGCGGGCAGCGGCGATAGCGTGGACCTTTTCGGATCTGGCGCGGACATCTGGGGCTCGGCCGACGCGTGCCAATATGCCAGTGTGCTGTGGCAAGGGGATGTGGAAATTGTTGCGGCGGTCTTGAGCGTCGATAAGACGGATCCTTGGGCGAAGGCCGGTCTGATGCTGCGCAACGCCCTCGATGACGCCTCTCCACATGTGATGCTGGCCATCACGCCCGAAAAAGGCGTCACCCTGATTCGGCGGAGCAGCGCGGGCGCCCCAAGCGAGGACGACGCCTACCAGGCGATGCGCCTGGTGAGTGTCGGCGGCAAGCAGACCTATCAACAGCGCGGTTCGGGGGGTGTCGATTCGGCCAAAGACTCAATTACCGGGGCGGCTTTCCCGCACTGGCTGAAGCTCATCAAGCAGGGAGCAATTGTGACCGCCTACCATTCCTCTGATGGCCAGCAGTGGGTCTGGCTGGGCACCGTCCAACACGACTTCGATAAGCAATTTTATGTTGGGTTGGCTGTCACCAGCCACGATGACACACAGATCTGCCGGGCGCGCTTCTCGGGCATCCAGGTGTTGATTCCCTCGGGGTCCCCTGCGGCGGCAGCCGCCCAGGGCGCCGGCGATGGCTTGGTGGGCAGCTATTTTTCGACCCGAGACCAGAGTGGCCCGGCCACCTGCCGAATCGATCCGGTTGTTCTCTTCGATTGGGGGCTGGCGGCCCCCATGCCCAATGTGGGCCCCTATTGGTGGAGCGCGCGTTGGGACGGGGAGCTGCAGGCCCAATATACCGAACCCTATGCCCTGCAGGTCGTCAGCGACGATCGGGCAAGGGTTTGGCTGGACGGGAAACTGCTCATCGACGAATGGTATGACCACGCTGCGTCAGTATCCAGCGCCATGGTGAACCTCGAGGCAGGAAAGCATTACGCGCTTCGCGTGGACTATTTCCAGAATCGGGGCGGTGCGATGGTGAAACTGCTGTGGAGCAGCCGCTCGACACCCCAGCAGATCATCCCGCAGAGCCAGCTTTATTCCAAGACCAGCGTCATGCCTCCGCAGGATCTCCAGCAGATGTATCAGGCTGAACTGGCTCCGCAACCTGGCACGGCCAGCAGCGAGGGGTGCCCGCCGGGTTGGTCGCGGGCCGACGTTGGGCTGGTCGGGGTGGAAGGCCAGGTGCAGGTCTCAAACGGCTCCTGGGCTGTGAGCGGGGCTGGGGCTGACATTTGGGCAAACGAGGACGGTTGCTGCTTTGTTTTCCAGCCGCTGGCTGGCGATGGGCAGATAACCGCCCGCGTGCTTAGCGAGCAGGATACCGATCCGTGGGCCAAGGCCGGCCTCATCATTCGAGACGGGCTTGGCGCGGACGCCCGCCACATGATGCTGGCTGTGACGCCGGAACATGGCCTGGGTTGCCTGTACCGCCCGGAGCCCGCGGATGAGACGACGTTGGACGATGGCGGGGCCTTCTCCGGCCCGGTTTGGCTGCGGTTGGTGCGGAGCGGCAGTCAAATAAGCGCATTCCAGTCCAGCGACGGCACGAATTGGGTATGGGTAGCGAGCGAGCAGTTCGATTCGCTCAGCAATGCCCTCGTTGGTCTCGCCGTGAGCAGCCATGACAATTCTACTCCAGGAACCGCCACGTTCGACCAAGTGACGGTCGAGTCGGTGGCCCAAGGACCAGGCGCTCAGCCCGCATTGGGGACCGGAAACGGCCTGAACGCAACTTACTTTGACGGCAATACCGGCGCCATCGTGAGCCAGCTCGATCCGCAAGTCAATTTCGATTGGGATTTCGGCTCGCCCGCGGGAGCCGGACAAAATAGTAACAATTAGGTGCCATTACGCAGCTTCCTCGGCTTGAGCCGGGGGGTTGGCGACGCGAATTCGCAGGTAATCGCTTTGGTTTAAGCGATCCCAGACTTGGTCGAATTGGTTGCCATACAGAGCGCAGCGCAAATCCAGGACGTGGGTAGCTCCCTCTTCTGACCAAAGCATGCCGGAGCACTTGCAGCGTCCGCCGATAACCGTTTTGCAGCCGGCTTCGACCACCCCCGAGCCGTAGAAAAATCCCAAAGCGCGGTAGGTGGCGTAGAGCATACGGCTCTGGTTGTGCTCGAAGTATGCGATCTGCTTGCCTGCTGATTCAGCAGTCTGAGCGGCCAGTTTGCCCGTCCTTTCCCGGGCTTGACGCAGGACTTCCTCCACGTCGTCGGCCAAGAACTGCTCGCGCCAAGTTCGCCACAGGGCCTGGGCGGCGGCAGGGTCCGGTTCGAGCAATTTCGTCAGGTCGGAGAGATGTTCCAGGGCGTGATACAAGTCCAGAATTTGGAAGGCCATCGGGAAGCACTTCGCCCCGTGGTCCCAAATCCAGGCAGCCCCGTCGCCCAGCAGCACCGACACCTGCGCTGCCGGCAGACGGCGGCGGAGGGCCTCCTGGCGTGCCCGCACCATGAAATCGGGTGCCTCTTCAAAGCCTGCCACGTAGCTGGAGGACTCAAAGTCCCGCAACGGCAATCCCTCCTCATCAAGGGTGGTTTGGGTAAACACACAAGCCAACTTGACCTCTCGGGTCTTGGCTGAGCCATCGGGTTGCTTGCTGGCACGGCCTTCCAATTCCTCGGGCCGCATGGGAACCCCGGTGCCATCGACGGCGATATACATGACGGGAATCAGGCCCGAGTCATGCTTGAAGGGAGGCAATTGTTCTTGGACCGCCCGCACCCGCGGTCCCATTTCCTGAGCGATGCGCTGAATCTGGCGGCCTTCGACCTGCAGCCCGCAATAGGCTTTGAGCTCGGCCGCCGCCACGTCGAAGGGATGGCGCGCGGCCGCGCGGCAAATGATCCGCAGCACCCCGGGCGAATAGCCTGCCCACAGACCCAGCGCCTGGTCCAGCGGGGCACGGCCTTGCTCCCGGCTCGCCCAATAGTAATAGTTGCGCCGTAGGGCCACTAGCCCGAAGAGGGTCAGCGGCTCCTTGGGCCGGCCGGCGTGGCACCTTTCGCCTGGGCGGCCCTGATCCTCGGGCACCGGCAGCGCCGGGTCGTTGAGCAAATCCCCCAGAATCCCACAGGCATCGCGGAAGAGCGCCTCGCGCAGGCCAATTTCCACCGCCTCGAGATTGCGCACTCCCTGCTGTTGCCACTGCCCTTGGACTAACCGGATGAAGGCGTTGGCTTCCCGGAATCGCTCCTGCCCGACTTCGGTCTGGAGTTTTTTTTTGCGTCGGGGGCGGCTTGACTCAGGCGGGTGATTTGGTCGGTGACGGTGACAAACTCCTCGGCCAGTTCGCTAAAGCGTCTGTAATTGGCGACGAGGGGTTCGATTTGGGGGGCCTGATCGGCCGGGATGCGCTCGGCGAACTTCTGCCCATGGAAGTAGGCTTGGAGCACGTAGTAAGGGCCCTGGGGGGCTTTGGAGCCAGCGCGGGGTTTCTTGAAGAATTGGCGGCTTAAGGAGCCGCGGCGCAACCGGTCGATAGCCTTGATCTGTTCAAGGATCTGCTCGCGCCGGTCTTCGAGCTGAGAAAGCGAAGCGGTCATGGTGCGTATTGTATCTAACTAGATACAATATAGCAACAAAAATCAATCAGCAGGCGGGCCTGCTCAAATTTTGGTTACTTTTTTGTCGCGCACCCCCTGGGGTTGGGAGCCGGACAAAATAGTAACAATTAGGTGCCATTACGCAGCTTCCTCGGCTTGAGCCGGGGGGTTGGCGACGCGAATTCGCAGGTAATCGCTTTGGTTTAAGCGATCCCAGACTTGGTCGAATTGGTTGCCATACAGAGCGCAGCGCAAATCCAGGACGTGGGTAGCTCCCTCTTCTGACCAAAGCATGCCGGAGCACTTGCAGCGTCCGCCGATAACCGTTTTGCAGCCGGCTTCGACCACCCCCGAGCCGTAGAAAAATCCCAAAGCGCGGTAGGTGGCGTAGAGCATACGGCTCTGGTTGTGCTCGAAGTATGCGATCTGCTTGCCTGCTGATTCAGCAGTCTGAGCGGCCAGTTTGCCCGTCCTTTCCCGGGCTTGACGCAGGACTTCCTCCACGTCGTCGGCCAAGAACTGCTCGCGCCAAGTTCGCCACAGGGCCTGGGCGGCGGCAGGGTCCGGTTCGAGCAATTTCGTCAGGTCGGAGAGATGTTCCAGGGCGTGATACAAGTCCAGAATTTGGAAGGCCATCGGGAAGCACTTCGCCCCGTGGTCCCAAATCCAGGCAGCCCCGTCGCCCAGCAGCACCGACACCTGCGCTGCCGGCAGACGGCGGCGGAGGGCCTCCTGGCGTGCCCGCACCATGAAATCGGGTGCCTCTTCAAAGCCTGCCACGTAGCTGGAGGACTCAAAGTCCCGCAACGGCAATCCCTCCTCATCAAGGGTGGTTTGGGTAAACACACAAGCCAACTTGACCTCTCGGGTCTTGGCTGAGCCATCGGGTTGCTTGCCGGCACGGCCTTCCAATTCCTCGGGCCGCATGGGAACCCCGGTGCCATCAACGGCGATATACATGACGGGAATCAGGCCCGAGTCATGCTTGAAGGGAGGCAATTGTTCTTGGACCGCCCGCACCCGCGGTCCCATTTCCTGAGCGATGCGCTGAATCTGGCGGCCTTCGACCTGCAGCCCGCAATAGGCTTTGAGCTCGGCCGCCGCCACGTCGAAGGGATGGCGCGCGGCCGCGCGGCAAATGATCCGCAGCACCCCGGGCGAATAGCCTGCCCACAGACCCAGCGCCTGGTCCAGCGGGGCACGGCCTTGCTCCCGGCTCGCCCAATAGTAATAGTTGCGCCGTAGGGCCACTAGCCCGAAGAGGGTCAGCGGCTCCTTGGGCCGCCGGCGTGGCACCTTTCGCCTGGGCGGCCCTGATCCTCGGGCACCGGCAGCGCCGGGTCGTTGAGCAAATCCCCCAGAATCCCACAGGCATCGCGGAAGAGCGCCTCGCGCAGGCCAATTTCCACCGCCTCGAGATTGCGCACTCCCTGCTGTTGCCACTGCCCTTGGACTAACCGGATGAAGGCGTTGGCTTCCCGGAATCGCTCCTGCCCGACTTCGGTCTGGAGTTTTTTTTTGCGTCGGGGGCGGCTTGACTCAGGCGGGTGATTTGGTCGGTGACGGTGACAAACTCCTCGGCCAGTTCGCTAAAGCGTCTGTAATTGGCGACGAGGGGTTCGATTTGGGGGGCCTGATCGGCCGGGATGCGCTCGGCGAACTTCTGCCCATGGAAGTAGGCTTGGAGCACGTAGTAAGGGCCCTGGGGGGCTTTGGAGCCAGCGCGGGGTTTCTTGAAGAATTGGCGGCTTAAGGAGCCGCGGCGCAACCGGTTGATAGCCTTGATCTGTTCAAGGATCTGCTCGCGCCGGTCTTCGAGCTGAGAAAGCGAAGCGGTCATGGTGCGTATTGTATCTAACTAGATACAATATAGCAACAAAAATCAATCAGCAGGCGGGCCTGCTCAAATTTTGGTTACTTTTTTGTCGCGCACCCCTCGCCCGCGCAGGGTATTGGACCGGAGAACTTCAGCGCCAGGTGGACCGGCTGGATCGAGGCGCAATACGATGAAATGTACGCGTTGCACATCCTCAGCGACGACGGGGCCAGGCTCTGGCTCGATGACGAGCTTCTGATCGATGCGTGGACAGACCGGGCAGCCCAGCAGAGCCTCCGCGAGAGTCTCACTGAGTGCAGGCGTGAAGCGAGCTTTGCGCGTCGAGTACCTACCAGCGCTCGCGCGAGGCGATCGCCAAGCTGCTCTGGAGCAGCCCTTCGACCCCGAAGGAACCGGTCCCCTCGACGCAACTCTACGCGGACGGGCCGCTGGTAATCGCTGGTGGCGCAGGCGGCCAGGGCGGCACGGTGCCCCCTGCCCTCGCTGCCGGGCCATCCGCGGCGCGTCCGGTTGGTGGATCGGCGCAGACTGACAGTGGCGCTTCGACCAACGGAACAGTTCCGGCGAACACTTACACCTCGATCGTGAACGTCCTCGAAATCCCTGGTGCTGAAGCCACGGCAACACTGGGCCGCTGGAAACAGGAGGGAAAGGGCCTCTACGCCGTGGATCGCCGCGGCTATGTCGAGTACGCCCTCATCGCCCCGGCGGCGGACATGTACCGGATCGAAATCGAGGGGGCTTCCCACAACCCGGATGACATCGATCCCGGTTTCTGTGTGGCGGTTGCGCTGGACGGGGAGTTGCTGGAGAACCTGCTGCTCGACGTTCCCCCGCACCAAACGGGAACGGTCCATACCTTGACCCCCTTCGTAAAGCCGGGGCTCCATCGGGTCCGCATAGCCTGGGACAATGCCCGCAAGGGCAGGTCCCTGGAGTTGCTCGCCGTCCGCCTGCAGAGCCTGCAGGGACCCAGCTCCGGTGGGGACGGGCTGAAGGATTGGGTTGTCGCGCAGCTCAAGTCGGCCTGCGGCGTCGAGACAGCAAAGATTTCCCCCGGACGGCTGCACAGCGCCACCTCTCCGATGTGCGTCGAGGGCCGGGGGCGCTTCCTGAGCATGATGGAGATCCGCACGGGCACGGGTCTGGCCGCAGCCCAGCCCGGGGCCGGGGATCGCTGGTTTGCCGATGTTTCATTCCAGCCCGACAAGCCGGCGTTGATCGAGGTAGTGTACCAGAACGGGGGCCTCCGCGAGCGCTGGCAGGCCGAATGGACTGCGACAGACGTGCTGGCCGGGGGCAACCTGACCATTCGCCAGGGCGACTCGTTATTGCTCGCCCTGGGGGCGGACCGGCAGGCTGGCCGCATGGGGGTGCAAGGGGTGACCAATTACACGCTCGTTGGCGGGCAAGCGGCTTGCCACCACTTCGAAAAGGCCGGGACCTTCACGATTGCGGCCGCGTCCGCGGGCAGCAAGATGGCCGTCAGCCGCCCTGGATTGACGGTGCGGGTGGTCCACGCGGGCCTCGGGGACCGGGTTGCGGCCTGGGTTGGAAAACCGAGGGCCTGGGCGTCTCCGAGCCTGCCCCAGGGCGTCGTTTTGGACGCGGACCCGCTGCTGAACCTTCAGGCGGCGAGCCAGGGCGCGTGCCGGCTCTGTATGGCTACCGGCGGTGTGCAGCGCGTGCTGGCGCGGCTGGGGACAAATGGCCCGGTGCTGGCCCAACTCCCGGTCCAGGGATTCCAGGTCTATTCAGCCGATCAGACCGATTTCGAGGTGACGAAAACCTACGCGGATGGCACCGACCTCATCGAGATGGGGCTTGTGGCCAGCCCGGTGCTCCCGGAAGTCCAGGTGCAGGTGGCGCTTGTCGTCGGCGGTGTGGTTTTCGACGACGGAACGGTCGTCAAGCGATTATCGGCCCGGGACTTCGATGCCCTGGGCCAGTACACTGTCCGCTTCCTGCGGCCCGGGACCTCGAAGACTTCGACCTGCCACACGGTCAAGGGCTTCCAGGGCAAGGTCTTCCTTGGCCAGCGTTAGCCCTGCGGGAAACCCGCAACCCCTCGCTGTTATGAAAGCGAAATTGTTCATGGGCCTGGCTCTGGGCGCTGTGGCACTGGCGGCCCTTGCACTGTGGGTGCTGCGCCGCCCCGCCAGCGTGGGCCCCTTGTCGGCGAATCCTGCCCGCCCCGCACGTGTCGCATCGCAGAGTGGCCGCGTGGCGCCGGCGCCAGCGGGAGCGGCCGTCCCCGCAGCGAGCATATTCTCGGCCAGCGAGCTGCGCGACGACGACATCTACCGGCGACTCGAGGGGTTCAGGCAGCGCGGCAAATCCCTCACCGCCGCCGAGTGCCAGGGCCTTTACGAGTTTCTAAGGGAGCCCTTCCCGGACATCCCTCCACACCGCCTCGGCGGCATCAAGAATGAGGTCCTGCGCGTCCTGCGCGGCCAGGCCAGCCTCACGGCCCCTTGGGACCGGATGCTCGCGGACCTCGTTGCGGACAGGAGCGTGCCGCTCACGGTCCGAGACTATGCCCTCCAGCACCTGTTCAACGTTTACGAGCAGCTCTGGCGCGAGCAACCCGGCCCCGCGTCGGAGGACGCCTTGTCCCGCATGGAGGCGGTCTTCTGGAGCGCCACGAAGGAGACTGGCTCGGAGATGGCCGGGACTGCGCTCCTGGGCTTGTCCTCCCTCGCGGCAGACAGCATGAGCACGGGCTACGCGACTTCCAACGTCGTCTCCGCCGCCCTGGGCGTTCTGGGCGTCGACCGGGCCGATGAGCTCAGCCAGATCACCAGCCTGCAGGTCTGCGCCCGCCTCGGGGCCACGGAGGCCCTGGCGGTGGCGGCGCGGCTGGCCGCTGCGCCGGGGCCGATTCCGTTGCGCTGCTCGGCCATCGCGGCCATTGGCGCGCTTGGAGGGGAACCTGAGATCGCCCTCTTGAATGGGCTTGCAGGCGAACCTAATGGCGGTCTCGAGGCTGCGCTGGCACAGGCCATCAACCACTTAACAACCCGAATTCGGAGCTCGCATTTATGAGGAACCACCTGTACTTTTGGGCAATTATGGTTGCCGGCTCAGCCAGCATCTCGTTGTCCTGCCTGGCGCAGCAGAATCCATGTCCTACGAATTGGGTATGGAAATGGGGCGACCCCTTCGGGCCCGCTGCGCCGATCAGCGTGACGGCGCAACCTTGGTATTACGTCAACCAGCCAATCACCATCCCAGCCTCAGTTCCGACGTGGACCAACGGGAGCAAAGTTAAGTACGATGCCAACGGCTGCGCAACCAATGTGACCATCGTCAGCCTTGCCGCGTCGCCCACTAATTGGTGGATCTTTCGCTACCCAATCCAACCCGTCACGGCGCAGTCAGGCCCGGGCCTGACTGCTTCTTTTACCGCGACCAATTTCTTCTCCACTACCGAGTTGCAGTTCTGGAGCAGCAATTACAACGACTCCGTGCCCTTGCAGCCCCCCGCGAGTTTCAAGACCTCTACGAGCGTGTACATCAAGGCTTACAAGTTCGTCCACGAGTGCGAGTTCGATTGCCCAGGCGACCCGCTCAGCCGCACCGACCTCGGGGCGGGAGAGTACGTCAACCTCTCGGTCCTGCCCGGCCCCCCGAGCACGACCTGGACTTACACTGGCGTCGGTGAAATCGGCGGTACAACGGAAAGCGAGAACTTCTTTCACGCCCTCGATACGCCGGGCAATGCCACGATCACGGTCGTGACGTCTGATGGCGCGCGGTTTACCAACTCGTTCACCGTCTGGACGCCCAGCGGCCTCCTGTTTGCGGGAGACACAACCCGGGGTCTTACGGGGACTTGTCCAAGCAACGCCGGGTTCTTCTCTGTCTACTACTACGCAACCATTTCCGTGCTTCCGGATTATGTCAATTTCAACTACCTGACTCTGCAGGAGGGGGGCTGCCAACCGGTTGCCACGGGCTTTGCGACAAACAGCACCTGGCCTAATCACACTGCGGGCAACCCCAAGGCCATGGGCGGCCTATGCCCGATACCAGGAATGGGCACGCTTACACTCAGTGGCGATTATATTGGAATCCAGACGTGGAGCCCGCCGCCACCGTTCGTTCCGAAGTGGGGCAGTGTGGTGTGGCCGATTCCGTGGACCTGGACGATCGGCGGGGGCTGGCCGGACCATGATTTCCGGGCAGTTGACCAGGAGGGAGTGATGGACACGGTGAACGGGGTGACGACATGGACAGTCAGCAAGAACCACCAGGTTAGCGCGGCCATCGAGGACGTTCCTGGGGCCACGCCGTACTGGGTATGGATACAATGAAAGACCAAGCACAAATGAAACCGATCATCGCCCTATTATTGCTGACGTTATGTGGCAGCGGCCTGTACGGGCAGCCCACGAACGACGACGCCATCTACAACGCCTTCGGTGAAAGGGGGCGTGAGATCAAACAGCACCTTGACGCCTACGACCAGACCAAGGACTATAAGGAACTGGAGTGGGTGGTCAGCATTGCCCAGCGGAACCCCGCCACGAACAGGGCCATGACGGATGCGACTCTTCTGCTCCAAATGGAGGTGCTCAACCGCAGCCTCGCTGGTATTGACAAGACGTTCGACGAGACAAAAGCGAAGGTCTTTGGAAACTCCGTTATGATTCCGCTCGGTTCGCCAGAGCGCAAGAAGTACGAGGAGTGGGCCGCAGAGAACGAGAGGCTGACAGAGCGGGTGAACACGAACGTATTCTTGAAGAGAATAGCCAAGCACAGCCAACACGTTGTAGCCTTCTTCCTTGAGGGGTTCGTCGGATCTCGGCAATTCGAAAGGGTCGGGGTTCTCACTAACGCCATCGCGCTCAAGGTAAAGGACCCGCAAACCAGGGACCAGTTGCTGAAGGGGGTCGAGGAGGCCGCGAAGAAGCTGCCGCCTTTGCCGCCCAAGTAGGCGAGACTGGACCGCGCCGGGGCAAGGCCGGGAGATGGTTGCGGGTCGGCGCGGTTATGCGAAGAAATGAAAGCATTCATCGCTGCATTATGCCTGACCGTATGGGGCAGCGGTCTGTACGCGCAGCCCACGAACGACGCCGCCATCTACAAGCTTCTCGGCGAAAAAGGGCAGGAGATTAAGGCGCACATCGCCGCCTACGATAAGACAACGAACCTCGACGAAATCGCGGCGGCTTACTGGAAGGTCGTGATGCTCCAGTCCACCAACCGCGCGATGTGGGACGCGAAGCTGCTTCTCCGCGTTGAATTGTTAAGCCGGTGCCTCGCCGGCGTTGACAAGACATTTGATGAGATCAAGAGTCAATGGCCAGCCAGCCCGCATTGGACATACGACATATGGAGAATCAGAAATTCCGAGCCTCCGTCCGATCCTGAGAAGCGCAAGCAGTACGACCAGTGGGTCGCCGAGGACGAGCGGCTTCGCCAGCGCGTCAATCGGAACAGAATGTTAAAGACGTGGGGCGAGGAATGCCGCCGCATGCTGGAGGGCTCGCTGGAAGGGTTTGTGGCGAACGGGGAGTTCGATGCTGTGGCCGCGATCACAAACGCAATCGCGCGCAAGGTCAAGGACGCGCCAACCAGGGACAAGCTGCTCAAAGGTGTGGAAAGAGCAGCAAGAGGTGGGCGGAAGAGGAGAACAGGAAGCGGGCGCCGGAGCCGCCAAAGTAGGCCGGGCTGCCGGGGAGACGGTCCCTCCTCGGGTCGGTGGAATGCCGCGGGATTCTGGCGGGTCCACGCAGTTTTGAGAACAAGTGAAAACGAACATCGCTCTGTTATGCCTGACCGTATGGGGGAGCGGCCTGTACGCGCAGACCACCAACGACGCCGCTATTTACAGCGCCCTCGGCGAGAGGGGGCCTGAGATTAAACAGCACCTTGAGGCCTACGACCACACCAAGGACTACAGGGAACTGGAATGGGTGGTCAGCCTGGGCCAGCGGACTAGGACCACCAACAGCCAGATGGCAGACGCGAAATTGCTGCTCGAACTTGAGGTGCTCAACCGCAGCCTCGCTGGTATTGACAAGACGTTCGACGAGAAAAAAGCGAAGGTCTTTGGAGACTCCGTGTTGATGCCGCTCGATTCGCCAGAGCGCAAAAAGTACGAGGAGTGGGCCGCAGAGAACGAGAGGCTGACAGAGCGGGTGAACAAGAACGTTGTCTTGAAGAGAATAGCCAGTCAGACCCGACACCAATTGACCTTTTCGATCGCGGGGATTGTGGGCGGTCGGCAATTCGACCGGGTGGGAGCACTGACTAACGCCATCACGCTCAGGATCGAGGACCCTCAAACGAGGGACCAATTGCTCAAGGGTGTGGAGGAGGCCACCAAGAAGCTACCGCCCCAGCCGCCCAAGTAGGCCACGGCCCTCGGCACCCGAGGCCCCGTCTCATTGTATGCTTGTGAGGCGCGCTGGGGTCCGTGCAGGTCGTTATGGTTGTCCAGGCAGGAGCGCGGACGCCCTCGTCCGCGCGGCGCCGACAGCAAAGAAACGCGCGGACGAGGGCGTCCGCGCTCCGGTGCGTCAGCCTCGACAGTTACGAGGTGATCAGATCGTTGTTATGCCCCTGGTGGACTCGATAGCGCCGCAACCCGCGGCAACGGAGGCGGGCAGAAGCCCGGGGACGGAGCCTGAGCGCGACCGTCGGCGTCGCTCTTATCGAGGAGGGCCATCCCGGCCGGCGGTTGGCGCGGCGCGGAGCAACCATGGTTCCGCGGCAGGGGCGGGAGCATGGGCCTGCCCGGTGCCCGCGCGGCGAGCCATCGTGATTGGCCTGAGCGTGCTGCTTGCGGGCTTGGCCTGGGTCAGCCTGAACTCCCGGGCCCAGGATCGCACCTCGGCCTTTTGGAGATTGCCCAAGGCTCGTTGTACTTCACCCTGCTGACGATGGGGCTGCTCAACCTGCTGCTCTACCTCATCGGCAGCGCCTTTCCCAGATCGGGTTGTTCCTCCGAGTACGCTCGGGCGCGTCCCGGCACCGCCCCCACGTGCTGCGGCGAGATCGGAGTGCGCCCGTCCCCGGGCGCAGCAACGCCGCCAGCCAGGGCAGCGGTCAAACACTCCGGAGCGGCCGACGATTTCGACGCTGCTGCGCCCGAGGACGGGCGCACTCCGGGGGCAGTGTCCGAGTGCGCCGAACGTGCTCGAGGGGAAGGCGCAAAGGTGGCAACCCGCGTGGCACTCGTCATGCCGATTTTCCACGAGGACACGGCAAGGGTTCGCGATGGCGTGCGGCTGACCTGGGAGAGTGTCAGGCGTCTTGGCTTGGACCGGCACTGCGATTTCTATCTCCTGTGCGACAGCGAAGATCCGGATTACAGGCGGCGGGAAGACGAGATGTATCGGAGACTATTGCCGAGCTTCGCGGCCGAAGCCAGCGGCAGCGGCCGGCTGTTCCTGCTCAGGCGGCCAGACCGCCGCAACTTCAAAGCCGGGAACATAATGAACTTCCTGGATCGGCGCGGGGACAACTATGATTTCACGGTGGTCCTGGATGCCGATAGCGTCATGCTCGGCGAGACCATCGAGCGGCTCATTCTGAGGATGCAGCGCGAGCCAGCAACGGCCATTATTCAGACGGTGGTGGTTCCGAAGGGCTCGGTGACCCCGTTTGCCCGGGCGATGCAGTATTCGACCGCTCGCTGCCTGCCGCTTTATGCCAAGGGCATGTACTGGTTCCTGGGACCGGACTCGGTTTATTGGGGGCACAACGCGTTGATCCGGATTGACCCGTTCAAGGCGCATTGCCGGTTGCCGACCCTGCCCGGGAAGCCGCCGCTGGGCGGGCCGCTGCTGAGCCAGGACATCGTCGAGGCCGCCTTTCTCGGGCGGGCCGGCTGGGAGATTGCCTGGGACGTGGAGAGTGGCGGCTCCTTTGACGAACTGCCGGCCAACATTCTCAGTTACGGCCGTCGGGACCGGCGCTGGTGCCAGGGCAATTTCCAGCACAGTCGGTTCATCCTGGCCCAGGGCATGAAACTGGGGCACCGGCTCTATTTTGCGAACGGGATCTTTGCCTATCTTGGCGGGCCGCTCGTGCTCGCCCTGATTTGGATCGGCTTGGCCCAGGCATGGAGCGCGCACGCCCAGCAGCCCCAATCAGCGCTGTTGTGGGGGTCTTTGGGTTTGCTCTGGACCCAGTTGCTGACGCCGCGCTTGTTGGGGCTTCAGCGGGCCTGGAACGGCCGGAATCGCGAGCCGGCCAGGACCGAGCCGAGCAGACGCTTGTGGAGCGAGATGGCGTCGAGCGCCTCCGAGCTCTTCCTGAGTCTTCTGCTCGGCCCGGCGCTTTTCTACCTTCACGCGCGGTTTGTCCTCGAGATCCTCACGGGTGGCCACGTGTCCTGGAACAACCAGTCCCGCGACCCGCGCCAGGGCATCTCATGGCGTGAGGCCTTGCGGGCTTTCTGGCCGCCGACGGCCCTCGGGGTCCTGGGCGCGGTGGCAGTCCAGAG
Source organism: uncultured bacterium (assembly GCA_963749495.1). GTDB lineage: Bacteria > Verrucomicrobiota > Verrucomicrobiia > Limisphaerales > UBA8199 > CAVQND01. The sequence continues at coordinate 29,899 of CAVVMW010000023.1, read as the reverse complement.
GGTCGGGTTCCCTCTGGCCCTGTTCCTGGTGCCAGTTGTGGCGGGCTGGCTGCTCTCTGTGCCGCTGGCCGTCTGGACCTCGATCCCCTCGGCTGGCGAGCGGCTGGTCCGTCTGGGCCTCTTCCCGGACCTGCTCAGTGAATCGGAGGCGAGCCAACTTGGGACCTTGAAGGGATCAGAAGAAATGTGAAAACGCGGAGCATCGGGACGAAGCGCCAAATGTGGACGCGCTGGCGAACCGGGCGCAGGACTAGAATCTTCACGAGATGGATTCTGCGGGGCTTTCGTCACAAAGACATCCAGGAATCCAGATTCCAACTGGCACGGACCCGGTTGATGCCGCCGCATCAGGCCGCCTCTTCGTTTGCTTGGTTTCCTTCTGTTCTGTTCCTGTGCCCGGCGGGCGGGATGCGGGAGAGGAACAGAAGGAAACGAAGGAAACGAAGGACGGAAGACCCAGATCGGATCTGGGAGCTTCGACCCGGAGGTACAAGAAGAACTCTGTCTCACACCCCTCTGCTGTCCCGGGCCCAAAAGTATTTGTGCTGGGGCATTGAAAAGTGGTACACCATTGCCGAATTCCGATGAACGGCAACCTCAAAGACAAGGAAAAGGCAGAGCAGGAACTGGTGAAGATGTACATGGACCTGACGGGCACCAGCGAGTCGGGCGCGCGCAGCGTGTTCATGTTCGTCTGCCCCCAGGAGGGTGAGCAGGCCGGGACGCCGGAGCCCAAGGCCGCCGAACCCGCGGCCGGCGCCGGGGCGCAAGGGCCTCCGGGAAAGGGGGGAGCGGGCCAGGCGGCGGCGCTGCTGGCGGCCCTGCTCAGTCTCTGTCTGGCCGGCCGGGCGGGCGCGGCGGAGACCGATTCGGTCTCCCCTCCGCGCGCGTTCATCACGCAGCCGCTCTCCCTGGCGGACGCGGTGAACATCGCGTTGCAGCAGAATCCGAACATCCTCCGGGCCAAGCGGGACGTGGAGGCCGCGCAGGGCGTGGTCATCCAGACGCGCGCGGTGGCCCTGCCCAGGCTGGCGGTAAACGGCAATTTCAACGCAGTCCAGCCCATGGACGTGGATGTCATTTCGGTCAACTTCACCAACTTCCCCGGCGCCCCCAGCGGCATCAGGTTCGGCTCCGACCAGAATTGGACCTCGCAGATCCGGCTCAGTGAATCCATCTACGAGGGGGGGCGCATCCTCTCGGCCCTGCGCACAGCGCGATTGATCAAGGAGCAATCCGCGCTGAATTACCAGACGAGCGTGGCCGATACGGTGCAGGAGGTCGAGATTGCCTATTATGACGTGCTCCTGGCGCAGGAGCAGATCACCGTGCAGGAGGCCTCGGTCGAGTTGCTGACGCGGGAACTGGGCGACACCAAGCAGCGGTTCGACGCCGGGACGGTGCCCCGCTTCAACGTGCTCCGGGCTGAAGTCGAACTGGCCAATGCGCGGCCCCGCCTGATTCGCGCGCGCAACAGCTTCCGCATCGCCAAGAACAACCTCGCCAACCTGCTCGGGTTCAGCGTCCCCAGGGAGACTCTCGAGGACATTCCGCTCAACCTCTCGGGCAAACTGGACGCGCAGCCTTACCGGTTGGACCTGCAGCGCGCCATCGCCCTGGCGCTGGAACGGCGCACCGAACTGGGCTCCCTGCGCAAAGCCCGCGCCCTGCGCGGCGAGGAAGTCGTCGGCGCCAAGGCCCTTTACAAGCCCACCGTCGAGGCCTTCGCCGGTTACGATGTCCACAATTCCCTGCTCCATTCAGACCTCAGTTGGGAGGACCATGGCTGGATCACCGGCGTCCAATTGAATTGGAGCCTCTTCGACGGCTTCTCCACGCGGGGGCGCGTCAAAGAGGCCACCGCCCGTTATGAGCGCGCGGGCATTGACCTCGACGACACCGGGCGGCGCATCGAGTTGGAGGTCCGCACGGCGCAATCCAACTTCATCGAAGCCCAGGAGGTGCTGGACTCCCAAAAAAAGGTGGTTGAGGAGGCCGAGGAGGCCCTGCGCCTGGCCAGGTCCCGCTACGAAGCCGGCACCGGCACCCAATTGGACGTGCTCAGCGCCCAAACCGCCCTGACCGAGGCCCGCACTACCGAGATCCAGGCCCTGCACGATTACTCGGTGGCCCGCGCCCGGCTGGAACGGGCCGTCGGCATGAACCTGCCCGCACCGGTGGCCGAGGCCAACCGGTGACGCCGTAGCCAAATGACGAATGACGAATGACGAATGACGAATGACGAAACCGCACACGCATCGGATTTTGCCATTCGTCATTCGTCATTCGTCATTCGTCATTCTAAACCGTTTCACGCAACTGCTACACCGCTTATGCTTGGCGCTCCTGCTGGCCGCCCTCGGGCTGGTATGGGTGCGGGCCTGGCTGCCGCAGCCCCCCTTGGGCGGCGCCCGCTGGCCGGAGGGTCTGCTGGTGCTCCTGGCTACGGCGGGCACGCTGGCGGCCCAGGCACGCCAACTGCCCGCGCAGAACGTGGCCCTGAGTTCGGCGGTGATCGTCTCCCTGGCCGCCCTGGCGCAAGCCATCGGGGTTTGGACCGGGACACCGTTGGGGCCTTTTGCCGGTACGTTCCAACCCGGAGGGCTGGCAATCGAATGGATGTTCTGGGCCTCAGTGCTGTGCCTGCTGGCCCTGCTGACAGCGCGCGGCGTTGCGCGGCTGCTCCTGCGCCCACGGCAGGGCTCGGCCAACTATGGCCTTGCGGTGCTCGGCCTGACCGTCCTGCTGGCGCTGGTGTTCGATTTGGCGCTCGAACCATTCGTCACTTCGCTCCCGGCGCCCGGGTCGCAGCGTCTCCCGGGCAGGCTGGACTTTGGATGGTACGGCACGCCGTGGCTCGTCTTTCCCGCGCGGGCCGGGGCCGCCCTGCTGATGCTGCTCTGCGCCACAACCTCGCTCATCAACAAGCGGCCGGGCACGACTCCCCCCGACTGCCATCCGCTGGCCGTCTGGGTGCTGGCGAACCTCCTCTTCGCAACGGGCGCCCTGGCGTGCCGCTTTTGGAGCGCCGCCGCGCTCGACCTCCTCAGCGCCCTCATCGCGCCCTTGCTCGCCCTCCTTGTTTCACGTAATGAATAATCTGGAAATGCGAGCCATGCCGGACTCCGGCACGGTTGTGGGAGCCGCCCGCGCCAGAGGCGCTTGGCACGCGGGAAGCAAAGGCATCATGAAAAACGAAAACGACGCAAACGACCCAACGGCAGCGATGAAATCGGGCCCGCCCAGCGCGGTGACACGCCGGCGGTTCCTGGAGGCAGGCATCCTGGGGGGTCTGGGGATGGCGCTGGGCTGGCCGGTTTTTGCGAGGAAGGCCCTGGGCGCGGAGGCCGGGGCCAAGGGCTTCTGCGTCGTGCTGTGCAACCACTGGAGCTACACCGGCATCGGCTGGCAGTTGGGTCTTGAATCGGATGTGCTCTCGGTGGTGGACGCCATGGAAATCGTCGACCAGGCGCCGCACGTCAAGACTTGCATTAACCTGGACGCGCGCGCGTACGAGTTGATGGCCCAGAGATTCCCGGAGGTGGCGGGCCGGCTCAGAGGTTACCTGGCAGCCGGCAAGCTGGAGTTGATTGGCGGCACTTACGGCCAGCCGATGGGGACCACGGTCAGCGGGGAGTCCAACATACGCCAACTGGTCATGGGCCGGGAGGCAATTCGGCAGGCCCTGGGCTACGAGATGGTGACGTTCCTGGAGGAGGAGGAGTTCACGCACCCGCAGGTGCCGCAGATTGCGGTGGGCGCCGGCTACCGTTACGCGAGCCTGGCGCAGTTGGATACCTGGGGCCGGACGGGCATCCCCATCCTGGACTACAACGTCATCTCCTGGAAAGGCGTGGATGGAACGGCCATCCCCAGCGTGCCCCGGCATGCGCTCGCCTCGCCTTCGGTGGACACGCGGGACCTGACGGAGTCCGCGGCCTTCAAGAAGCTCGCCGCCCTGGGCACGCCGCTGGTCTTCGGCTGGGAGGAGTTCGGCTGGGAGGACCCCGAGCACCCCGCCTACAAGTACCCGGCGGATTGGGGCACATTGAGCAAGCTCCGCGCCCTGGCCGATAAGCACTCAATCCAATTCGTCACCCTCAAGGAATACCTGGACCAATACGGCGGCAACCCGCAGCAGACGGTCTATTTGCCCATGGAGGCCTTCGGCAAGTGGCTGACCTGGGGCCTGGGCGGCGACCAGGTCCGCCTTCTCGCGCGCAAGGTCGAGGGTCTGCTCCTGGCGGCCGAACTCTTTGACGGCGTGGCCTGCGCGCTCGGCGCCGCCTCGCAAGCCGGCGCGCTGGAGCGGGCCTGGAAAGACCTGCTGGCCTCGCAGAGCCATGACGTGGGCTTGTGCGAATACTCGAGGTGGCAGGGCGACCGCATGGCGCCGCTGGAACGGATGGAAGACAAGCACAACTTCACCTGGGGCGCCCTGGGCTACAACCTGCTCGACTCGGCTCAACAGCAAGGCCAAGCCGTGCTGGACGCCGGCCTCAAAGCCCTGGCCGGGCGCATCCAGTCGCGGGCCGGCCAACAAGGGCCGCAAGCCGCCATCGTGTTCAATCCGCACGACGCCGCCCGCACGGACCTCGTCCTGACGGGCAAGCTCTATCCTCTGCCTGCAGGCACGCAAGGCATTGTCGTCACGGACCGTTCCGGCCGCGCGGTGCCCTCGCAGGTGGTCCAGGCGGAGGTGGACGCGCAAGGCCGCTTGATCGCGGCCGAGATGGCCTTCGCAGCGGCCGGCGTGCCCGCTGCCGGTTATGACACCTACTATCTGGAGCCTGCGCCACGCATTGCGCCCGCGGTGAAAACCGCCCTCGCCATCGACGAATCCCACCTCCGCATGGAGAATGAATTCCTGCGCGTCGAGCTGGACGCCGTCACAGGCGCCGTCGCCAGCCTCATCCACAAGGCCTCCGGGCGGGAAACCATCGACGGCCAGCGCTCGCCCTTCCCCCGGTTTACCGGCAAGCCCAACCCGAACCTTTCCCTGCACCCGGCCCCGCCGGCCAACTACGACAGTGCCGCGGCGGCCGCGCGCCCGGGCAGCGCCCTGGCTCAACTCGGCATGAGGGCGGCGCCCGCCACGGAGCCGGCCCCGCCCAAGCCAGACCTGGATTGGGTGGCCAAAGGGCCGCTCCTGGCGACGGTGCGCGCGCGGCATCACTGGAAGTACCTGAGTTTCGAAACCCGTGTCACTCTGGCCGCCGGCCGGCCCTACGTCGAGGTGCTCAGCCGCGTCCTGGCCCGCGTGCCGCCGCTCTTCACCGGCACCGGACCGCTGGACCTGGACTCGGGCTATTGGCTGTCCTTCACGCCCGCCTTCGCCGTCGCTGAGGTCGTGCGCGATTACCCCCTGGCCGTGGAAACAACGGCCAAGCCGGCCTTTCACGCCCTGACGTTCGCCGATCTCCTGGGCGAGGATTTCGGATTGCTCCTGCTCCACCCTGGGACCCAGTGGTTTGCCCGCAACGCACAAGGGGTCGTGGGCAACCTCCTCATGCGCGAGTGGGAATCCAACTTCACCCAGGAATACGGCTGGCCGCTCTATGCCGAATACCGCCATGCCTTGATGCCGCACCCGCTCGGGTCCCTGGCCAATGCGGCGCGTCTCCGTGCCGCCGCCGGTTTTGTTCAGCCCTTGCTGTGCCGCATCCAGGCGCCCCGCGACGGCGACTTGCCGCCCTCAAAGAGCTTCCTTAAGCTAGAGCCCGACACCCTCCTGCTCTCCGCCTTCCGCAAGACCGACCACGGCTGGGAACTGCGCGTCCTGGAGAATGAAGGCAAAGCCGTTGACGCGGCGGCCGAGGTTGCCTTGCCGGTGAGCAGCGCGGTGGAAACGGACCTGCTGGGCCGCAAGCTCCGGGACGTCGCGCGCCAGCAAAACCGGCTGGCCTTCCCGATCGAACCCTGGAAAGTCCGCACCTTCCAACTGGCTTTATGACTTGGAGGCGGTTGCTGAATTAACCGCAAAGAACGCAAAGATCGCAGAGAAACGCCTTGGTTCCGGGCTCTTTTGTGTTCTCTGCGTTCTTTGCGGTTAATTTCGGCCTTCGCCCCTCGCCCCTCGCCCCTCGGCTCAAGCCAGGATGCCGCGCATGAACTTGCAGTTGGCCTGGTAGCTTTCGAGCATCGGTTTGCCGGGCGGCACGGCGCCTTCGATCTGGATCCAGCCGCTGTACTGGATGTCGTCCATGGCGGCGCGGACCTTCTTGAAATTGACCTTGCCCTGGCCGAGCAGGGCGCCGTTTTCCTTGGCGTGAAACTCGCAGATGCGTTTGCCCAGCCTGCGGATTTCGCTGTAGATGTCGTAGCCCATGTCGTTCGAGTTGCAGACATCGTAATAGACCTGGACGGCCGGGGAGCCGACCCGTTCGATGATGTCCAGGTGCTGCTGGGCGCTGAGCCAGCTCTCGATGCCCAGCGCCACGCCCGCCTTCTCGGCCTTGGGCGCGACGGCCTTGAGCCGCCTCACGACCTCGTCCACTCCCGGCTTGTCGCCGCGCAGATCGTCGTTCGAGAAGAACGCCAGCAGCACCACCCGCACCCCCATCGCCCGGGCGACATCGATGCTGTCGCTCACCCAGGGCACGGTGCGCGGGTCGCTCTTATAGGGGATGCTGTTCAGTTCGCCGATGGCCAGCGAGGAGGGCTGGAGCCCCGCCCGGCGGGCGGCCTCTTTGTATTGCTTCTGCACCTCGGGCTGGCGCAGCCGCATGTCGTTCGCCGCCGTGCCCAGGCTTACCTGGACGCCGTCCAACCCGATCTGCCGCGCCACCTCGAATGCCGCAGGCTCGCCCATCTGGCCGATGGACCAATCGCAGGCGCCCAGCTTGTAGCGGCGTCTGCCCGGCGCCGCAAACAGCGGGGCGCAAGGGCCGGCCACGGCCAGCCATGCCGCCGCCTGGGCAGACCGGCGCAGCATCGCGCGACGCGACAATCCGGACTCGAGTGAAGATGGGGTCCGAGAGGAGAACGTGCTCATAATTTTGCCTTTCGGGTTCGATGGTCCGGCAAACCGCCGTCCCGCGCAAGGCTAATCCGCCGGCGCCCGGAGCGCTCGCAGAGGGCCGTCGACAAAGCCGTAGCGCAGGTTTCCAAACCTGCTGTATCGCCGATTTCCAATCGGCAGGGCGTCCGCATGTCCAGCGCCCCCGGTTTGCGGACGGCCTGCGGGTTTGGAAACCCGCGATACAGCAGGTTTGGAAACCTGCGCTACGTGGGGGCGCTCGCGTCCCTTACGTTGCTTGTGTCTCTTTTGTCCCTTTTGTCCCTCGTTTTTCCTCGCAGGCGATTCCCGCGCCGTCCCCGCTCCGCAGATGCGTGCGGAAAGGATCTGGTTTATGTTCCTGGCCTGGATATATGGCCACTGGAACGACAAAGGCGCCACGGATGGAGCCAGTGAGGCAATTCAACACGCCGCCATCGCCGCGCAGGCGGCGCCGAGCAGGGCCGTGGTTTCTTTGGTGATGACATGGACCGGCATGGCCTCCATGAGCGGGCGCATCCGGCCCTTGGCCGTGAACGCCGCCAGGAAAAGGGGGCCCTGGAGCTTGCGCAGAATGCGCGGAGCAATGCCCCCGCCAACATAGACGCCGCCCGTGGCCATAACCTTGAGCGCCAGGTTGCCCGCCTCGGCCCCGTAAAACGAGACGAACAGGTCGAGGGCCTTCGCGCACGACTCACACCGGCCCTCCAGGCCCGCGTTCGAGATTACCGGTGTCGGGTCTTTCGCCTGGCCCAGGGCCTGGCGCAGCCAGGCCGGCTCCTCGCCCCGCCCGGTGTCACGCAGGAACTCATAAATCTGGCGCAGACCCGGGCCCGACAGGACGCGTTCGTAGCTGACATGATCGAACTCGCGGAACTTCGAGCGCAGGTAAAGGAGCAACTCGGTCTCGGTTCCATCGCGCGGGGCGAAGTCCGCGTGCCCGCCCTCGCACGCAAACGGGCGGTGGCTCGTGCCGTCCCAGAACAACCCGGCCTCCCCGAGACCCGTGCCCACGGAGATCACCGCCCGGTTCCCGGCGGCCCCCGCCGCCCCCGCGTTGAGCGTAACCAGGTCGCCGGACTCCAGCGCAGCGATGCCGTAAGCGTTGGCCTCCAGGTCGTTGATGAGCCGCACCGCGCCCAATTCCAGGCGCAACTCGCGCGCCAGGGATTCCGCATCCACGACCCACGGCAGGTTCGGCGTGGTCACGCGCCCGTTCCGGACCGGGCCGGCAATGCCGAAGCAGGCCCGCTCGACCTTCCCTCGATGCGCCGCGACGAACCCCAGCGCGATCTCATCCAGCCCCAGAGTACTTCCCGCTCGGATAGGTCTGTTCGATCACCGACACCGGGCGCACGGCGCGGGGCTCGAATAGGGCCAGCCGCGTCGAAGTCCCGCCAATATCGCCTGCAAGAATCATCGGCCCAATCTGTCAAATCCCCTTCGCGCGCGCAAATCCGTTTTTGGACAGGGGCTGGAGTTGGGCGCACCTTGACAGTACCACCCGGAGCGCGGACTTTAGTCCGCTTAGACGGCCCAAGCACCACCCCACGCTTGATCTGGCTGAGGTGTTCAAAGTTCAAAGAAGCAGAAGGAGGACCGGCCTCGCAAAAGACCCGCGCCAGCCCGGCCGTCGGACGCCATAAGCGGACTGAAGTCCGCGCTCCAATCCTTAGGCGTTCACCGTGGTGGTACTAGCTCTCCGAGGACGAGGTGGTTCATCTCATTGGTGATCTGGCTCTGGAACGCGTCCGCTCAGCCCGAGCCGAAGCCAGGCAAGCGGCTTGATTTGGCTGAGCCGACCCCTTCCCTCGCCCGCACGCTGCCCCCCTCATCGGTACGGCTCACGATGACCACGCTCCCAGCGTCTCGCGCTTCGACGCCAATCCGGATGGTATCTCTCCCAGCCATGGAACCGGCCCAGAACTACCTCAGGACAGGCCAGCCAAACGCCGCCGCTCCAGTACAAGTACCTGTCCATTGTACCAACCGACATATTCGTACCCATCCCAGACGTAGTACTCCGGGGCGAAGACGGGGGCTGGCGCAACGGGGGCCGGTGCGACAACCAGTGGCGGCGGTGGCCCTGCGGGAACAGCAACCACTCCGTACGGCGTCACCCGCACAGCGCAACCCGCCGCCAGCATTGTTGCGGCTGCCGCACTCGCGCAGCTCAGCCCAATTCTCATTGGCCTGGATCGGCTTTGCAGTTTCTCAAACGTCATTTTCATAGTCATTCTACTCGTCAGAATACAGCCACTTCCGTCATTTTCACAATGTCATCTCCATAATGACATCCGCAAGATCTGACCCTCCGGAGGATGACCCCAGCCTGTCTGGAGAATTACAGTTTTGTAAGCCCCATGTCCAGTAGCGGGGTCAGAACAAAGCAAATGTACGGCCAACTCACACCTCGCAAAGCGTCATCATCTTGTCCAGGGTCTCCAGGGGCGCTTTGGTCGGCGTGTATTCGTGGGCAATGAAGCCCTGATACCCGAGGTCCGCAATGGCCTTGCAAATGCCGGTGTAGTTCATCTCCTGGGTGTCATCAAACTCGTGACGGCCCGGGTTCCCGGCTGTGTGGAAATGGCCGATATGCTGGATGTTCTGGCGGATGGTGCGGATGATGTCGCCCTCCATGATCTGCATGTGGTAAATGTCGTAGAGCAGCTTCACGCGCGGCGAGTTCACGCGCTTGCAGACCTCCACTCCCCAGGCGGTATGATCGCACATGTAACCGGGATGATTGACCTTGCTGTTGAGCAGTTCCATGCAGAGGGTCACGTTGTTGTCTTCGGCGGCTTTCTTCACGCCATTGAGGAACAGCACGGTGTTGTCCATTCCTTCCTCGTCTGATATCCCCTTGCGGTCGCCCGCGAGCACGATCACGTTCGGAGCGCCCGCGGCGCTTGCCGCCTTGATGCTCTCCTCCACTTTCCGGCTCATATCGGCGTGGTTGTTCTTGTCGTTAATGCCGCTCTTGATGCCGCTCCCACCGGGCACCATCGTTGGAATCAGACCATATTGCTTGAGCGTCGCGAAGCGTTCGGGGCCAACCAGGTCGATGCCCCAGGCGCCGAGGCGCGCGGCCTCGCGGCACGTGCCCTCGAAGTCCAGCTTGGCGCCGCTGAACACGCCGCCGCACAGGCTCTGCTTCAAGCGCCCCTTGCGGTGCGTGGTTTCGGCCCGTAACCGGGCAGGAACAAGAATAGAGGTAGCGGCCAAGGCTCCCACGGCAGCCAGGAAGTCTCGACGGCGAATATGTTTGGGAAACAGCGTTGTCATGACCGCAGAATACCGCTCACTCGCACGAATTCAAGTGCTAAGGAATGCCGCCCGGGTCGGAGAGCACAAAATCCAGGCTCCGATGCCACAAACGCGCCCGCCAAGAGCCAGAGGACCGAAAAGTATTCGTCAGCCAGGTTCGTTTACAACAACGGCATCCCCTGCTTCATTGATGCCCAGCATGCCCACACTACCGCCATGCATTTGCTCCAAGGTGGAGTCGCCCCGGAAATCATCGCCCTCTGGCTCGGGCACGAAAGCCCCAATACTACCCACCTCTACGTTGAAGCCGATCTGATGATGAAGCGCCAGGCTCTGGACGGAGAAAAAGGGGTCAGCCATAGTATGGATTCGGGAGAAATGCAGGGGGTTTTTCAGCAGCAGTTTCTAAGCCTCAAGAAACCCAAATGCTTTTGGTTGTGATAACCCCAATGGAAGATAATACAACGGCGGCCGTGCTCCAAAGCACTGCGCCGCCCTAAAACAACCCCCAACCGACCGGGGCGGGAATTTCAAAGCAAAAGGACCTGGCGGTCCGGTCTTAGTTCGCCGTCGCGGCCGGGCTTTGCCCGGCCGCCACCGGCTCTTGCTCCATCTCCCAGGCGAGGCGACGCAGCCACCGCTTCACGTTGCAGGCCGCGCCGGTGAAGTAGTTCTGGAGCTTGGTTTTGGCCAGACCGCGATAGCGCGCATGCCTCAGGCCGTGACCTCGCACCAACTCGCTTTGCGTGCCCTCGATCCCGTTGCGGTGTTTCATCCGTTGCTTGAACTCCTGGGTGCGCTGCTCCTGTCTGCGGGTCTGCAACGCGGTGTGATGCTCCCCCACAACCAGCGTGCGATGCTTGTGCTCGGCCTTGATGCATTGGCCGCGCCAAGGACAAGCGGCACACGTGGCGGTGTCCCATTCGAAACGGTAAGCCACTCTCCCGGTGGCCTGCTCCTCCAGCCGGCTGCATTGGCTGCTCGGCTGCCCAGCCGGACAAGTGGCTCGACGCTGCTCCACCTGGACTTGAAACGCTTGGGTGGTGAAACGGCCGTCGTTGTTGTTGGCGGGTGCCGGCGCCGGGCCAATCAACTCCCTGCCCGCCGCCGCCGCTTCCACCAGCTTGTCGGCCGAGATGTAAGCGCCATCCACGTACTGCACCGGAGGCTTCTCCAAACCCATGGCCGCCTGTTCGGCCTCCATCTTTTCCGCGCCAGCCTTGTCGCTCTCATAGGCCGCATGGGTCACGATCCCGGCGATGAAATTGCGGGTCGGTTCGCCTGGCGCCAACGTCGCTTCACACACCGTCTCGGCCACCTGTATCTTGTAGCCCACGTGTTCCTTCTTTTTGTCGCCTTGCCCCTTGGCGGCACGGGCAGCATCCAGATCGTGGGGATTTTGCACCTGATCCAAGGCCGGCTGCTTTTTGTCTTCGGGCTGGACCTCCGGGCTACTGGCCGCTGGCTGGCTCTGGGTGGGGTAGTCCTTGGGCTGGCCACTTACTGAGCGATTCGGGTCCGGCGCGCCATTTGCCTGAGCCGGCACCGGTGCCGGTTCGGCCGCCCCTGCCTTCAGGAGCTCTTCCTGTAGGCTGGGCGGCGCCGCCGGGCTGCTGCTCGCGGATGGGACGGAGTTGGCGTCGGGAGGCATGGTTATCGCGGCGGCCGTCCCCGCCACAGCCTCGGAAGCGGCCGACGCAGGTCTGGCCGGCGCGACGATGATCTCCTTGGCGGCCAGTGCCGCCGGACCAGCGCGCACGTCGAATTGTTCGGCAAAAACCCGCCGCAGCAACTCCACCTGGGGTCCAGTCGCCGCCCGCGATGGCTCGGGCTGGCCCAGCCACTCCAGCAGTTGCCACGCATCGCTGCCCGCCTCCGCTAACTTGCGTCCCAGCGTCTCAGCGCCAGCCCGGTAGTCCACTTGGCTCTCCACACAACCGGAGGAGGGGTCAAACCATAACTTTTCACCTTTTGACTTCCTCCGGCTCGGTCTTGCGGCGCAGATACAGCTTGTTGTTCAGGCTCTTCCAACTGCCCATGTGCAACCGCTCGGCGATTTGGCGGATGGTCAAGGTGGTCTCGCGCCGCAACCGCGCCGCCAGGGCCAGCTTTGCCGGGTCGCCCTTCAAGTGCCCCTTCAAGTCATCCTGGCTCCATCGCAAACGCTTCAACTCCTCCGCAACGATGCGCTCCCCTTTGGCTTCGGCGCTCTCACGCCTCAACTTCCCCGAATGCTGATCACTCAGGCGCGCCTCCATCTGCTCCAACAGCTTGGCGCGGAACTCCTCGCTGCCCAGACACCAGCCGCGCTTTAGTGGTTTCCATTGGGCCGCATCGTCCTCCTCGGTGCGGCGGCGCTCCATCTGCCGCTCAAACTGCTCTCGTCCGCAAGCGGTGTCTTTTTGGATCCCGTGTTCGCCCAGCAAGCGGTCCACCCGCATCCAGCCCGGTCGGTGTTCCGGCGCGGCCAAATACCAAGCCAAGCTGCTCCAGGGATACTCCAACAAGCGTTCTTCCCTACCCAACAGCCCTGCCCGGACCGGATTCAGATGCACGTAGTCACAGGCCGTGCGCAGATACCCGTTGCCGCTGCCCTCGACCACAATCGCCTTGTAGCGTCCGCTGAACACGTGACCGGAAAGCTTGTGCCGGCCGTTGAGCCGGATGGTATAGCTGCTCAGCAGCCAGCGCATTCCCGCCACCAGATTGGCGTTGGGCGTTTCGACGACCAGGTGGAAATGGTTGCGCATCAGGCAGTAGGCATGGACCTGGAAACCGGTCTTCTGGCAGCACTCGGCCAGCGTCTTGAGAAAGTCCTGCCGGTCCACGTCATCCAGGTAAATGTCTTCCCGGCGGTCCCCACGGCTCAAGATGTGGTAAATCGCCCCGGGGTATTCGACTCTGATTTGCCGCGGCATCGGCAACACTCTGCCAGTACCCCTGGCGTCCCGTCAAGTGAAAAGTTATGGTTTGACCCCTTCACTCGGCACCGAGAACCTCTGACCACGACCGCGGGTCCAGTGGCCCTTGGCTCCCCAACCGGTTGTGCTGTCCGGTCGGCTCGTCGCTTACTATGGCCACATGTGCGGCTCTGTTGGCCACCCAGCGGCTTATGCATTATTCCGCCAGGCTGCGGGACCAACCCGCCAGCCCCAGAGGGTCCCCAATTTACTCTGCCAGTCCTTTCACCCCATGCCGCCGCCCGTACTCCGGTGACTCCAACGATTGCCTGCGACGATGCCTTCATCGTTGGTTGTGCCTTCGCCGTTTTCGCACCGGTTCGGCAGTCACAAATCCCACGAATCCGGAACCCGTGGGTAGCGTAACGAAGCTGCAGCTTTCGCTTTATGCTACGGCCTGGAGGTGTTGCTCGCCCTGCTCCGGCCAGGACTTTTACGACCGAGCTTTCGCGGGTCGGGTCGCCCCTTCCCGTGTCGGTTATCACTGTATGGTTCATCGTCAGTTACCATCGCCGGACTTCCACCGGCTGGACTGGCAGCCTTATGGGCTGCGAGCGAAACAGCGCGAAATAGCACGAAAAGCTTGGATTTATCGTGAAATATAGCACGATTGGCGGGTTTGAATCGAAGCACAAGCCAGAATGGGTCCAAGGAAAGGGCCTGGGGCGGGGGAAGGGACCCTTGATCGTGTTATTTTGAATCGGGCCACGGCGGGGCGGCATGGGGGGCGCGGGCATGGCGCAGGCATGGCTCCACAGGACTCATGCGGCGCCACATTCCCGCCGGGGGCCGGCGGTTCACGCGCCTAAGGAAATGGAGCGTTTGACGCGGGCAAGGGCGGCTGTAAAGCTCTCGGTGCTAACGGGGCAGGGGCATTTGCGCGCTTCCTTACAGCATCGGGCCACGAATTTCCATAGGCCATAGCCAGCAGAGTCTTCAGCGATCTTGGCCGCGATGGCGCCGGCATCAGCCTGGCTACCGAACTTGAGCCCCGGCGTTTACAGAACTCCAGGACATCGCCGGCTTCGGGGCGGGTAAGCCGGACGTGCTCAAAAAGACGGTTCTGAAAGAGCTGCGCAGCCTCGGCGTGACTAGCCCGGTTGATCCGGGCGATGAGTTCGGGCATAGCGGTCATGACGACGACGGCGCGCGTTTGGTTGATGATCGTCTTTACGATGTTGTAACCGGCGGGGCCGATGTGGTGAGATTCATCGATGCTGAGAATAACCCGACGCCCATTGATACGCTCGACCAACTTGCGGAGCCGGGCGCCTGGTGAAAGGGGCAGCGCGTTAGTGGGGCTCTTGGCGGCGGCGTCATCCGTCGCGCGCTCGAAGGCTCCAACCTCAGTGAGCAGGGCGCCAAGGAGTTCATTCGTGGATTCCCTCCATGCCTCCGTTGCTTCGACACGGTAGGTAATATTCTTGGTGATCGGGTGACGGTCCAGGAGGTCGAGGATTGTGGACTTGCCGGCGCCGGTCCCGCCGGTAATGAGCACCAGGCGGGAGATCCCCGGTTCATCGAGGGCCTCCGTGACGGTAACCAGCGCCGCGCGGACCCACTCAAAGTCGGAATAGATGCGGTTGGCCTCGGGGTCATCTTTGGAGACTTGGAGCAGCTCCCACGCGGCCTGATAATTAGCGGTCTGGACGGCAACGTCAAGCTGTGCAAGGCCGTCTTCCACGTCGAGGATGCGGCCGTATGTCTTGGAGCTCCCGAGCTGGCCATACCGTTGGCAGATCTGGTTTCTGGATAATCCGCGGCCCAGGCGCCAAGCCTCGATCTGCTGGGCGAGACTGCGCAGCGCCATGATTGCTTGTTCGTTCATAAGGTTGGCCTGTTGTTCAGATAAAATCGAGCGGGCTGGATTTGAGCCGTTCAGCGACCTCCGCTTCACGGGCCTTGAGATCGCCACTGGACTGCGAGCCGGCGGCCGCGAGCCCAGGGACCTTGGCACCGGCCCCGGGTCCGGATTTAATGGCGGTGGTCATAGAAATGCCATCATGTTCGGTGGAACTCGAATAGCCCGCGCGCCCGGGGATGATGGCGCGGACCTCCCGGCGCAGCGCGGCGGCGGCCTGCTGGCGAGCCACGCGGCCAGCATTGAGCGCATCATCAGCCCATCCCAAAACGAGCCGGGCGTAACTGGCAATTTCGTTGATCTGCCGGGCAGTGCCCAGCACGTCGCCGGTGCGGGCCTGGCTGCCAGCCGGCGGCGCGGTCAAGAGGATAAGTGTGGCCTGGCAGTGCGGCGCGCGGGGGTCGAAATGGACCCGCAGGCGGGCTCCGTGGTACTGCGCAAGCCAGGGGGCGGAGAAGTCGAACGGGACCGAGAGGTCTTCAAAAAGCGGGATGCGCCCTCCGACAAGCATTCCTCGAACAGTCCACTCTCGGGCCACGGGCGCGAACATCCAGGCAGCTTCGGGCGCCAGTCGCCGCAGTTCCGGGCGCGCGGCCCATCGCTCCATGGGGACCCATCGCCCGACTTCACTTTCGACCGGGGTCATCTGCTTCTCCGCGATCACCTCCTGAAAGGCGGCCACAGCGGTCTTGAGCGAGGGGAAGCACTTGCGCGGGTCCCGGTGCCCGCGATGGCAGGCGATGAACATTTCATTTGCGGCCTCATTCTCGCCCCGGAACCGGCCCACATCGGCCTCGGGAAACTCAACGGACAGCTTGGTCCAAAGGGTGTTAAACAGACCCTCGATATGGGGCTTTTGATGAGGACTGTAAACCGTGCGCAGATCGCTGCCCATTGCCTTGACAGCGCCCTGAACCAACTTTGACCGCCAAACACCCTGCTCAAACCGCCACTGGACCGGGATGCCGTGCTGCACGGCGTGCGCATACATGAGCGAAAGCGCATCCTCTGCCCGGTAGCTGGATCGGGGCCGCATTACGTACGTCCAGGCCGGGATATATCGGCTGGCCGCATCGATGGCGAGAAGCCACTGGAAGCGGCCCAGTTTCACCCCGAATTTCTCGCTACAGGGATCGCCGCCCAGAGTCCAAGGGACACAGACGGGGAAATTTATGGTAGCATCGTCACATTCAATGACCTCGCCCGGGAGCGGCGGCCGGCGCTCGCCAGTGAGGGGATGGGTGAAAAAGAACAGCGAGCCCGCAGCGTTCAAATAATCGAGCCCGGCATTTGTCGGATTCCGGCGTTGCCTGACCATGGCCGCGCCGAGGCGAATCTTGCGAGCGATGCGCTCCGGGACCAGGGGTTGGCCGGCGGCCTGGCGGCCGAGGATTGCCGCGCGGATGCCAACGGGGCACACAGGAAGCTCGCTCCGCTCCAGAGCCTTCATGAATTGCCTCCGGGTCCCTGTGCGCCATCCGGCGGGCAGCGCGGGCAGCGCAATCGTCCTGCGGAGGGCCTCGGGCATCGACCCGCGGTAACGCTGCGCATTGCTCGTGAGGTAGAAAAACCGCGCGGCGGGAACGAACTATGGCAGCGCCTCGATTTCCCGCGTCAGATCGGTTGCGGCCGGCGCCTGGCGGGCCTCCCGCAAGAGCGCCGCGAAACCCCCGCGCTGGTACCGCGCCAATGGGGAATCAGGCCCGCTGAATAGGCTCGGATGGCGCCCCAACAGCCGGGCCGCGGCGCTGTGGCTGAGATGTTCCCGCTCCGTAAGGCGGATAAACTCATCAAGAACCGTGACAAGCTCCTGAGCTTCGGCAATGGCCTGTGCGGAAACATCCACAGTGGGAAAGCAGTGGCGGCAGATTTGCCCAGTGGCGGCCTGCGATCTACGGGGCCGCGCGCTCCCAGCCGGTTCAGCGAACCCCCAGTGAATCAAGCGTCTGGCGAGCCCGGGCCTCGACGTACTGCTCGATTAGCAGGCCCTCAGCCTCACAGTATTTCTTGATCGCAACGGAAGATCGCTCCAGTGCAGGCAGGTTGACCAAGGCGTATCTGATCAAAAGCCGCGCCGCCGATGCACACGGCGATTTCGCTAAACCGTAGTCTTTCCCCAGGCGCGTCAGGATTGCCGACTCCGCACGCGAGAGCCCGATCTTGATCCATTGATTCGAGTAAATGAGGTTGCTGGCGTATTCGGAGATGATTTCGTCCGGGCGGCATTCGCCGCCGTTGCGCGCCGATGCGCGAAGGCCCTCTGCCAAACCATGCAGGCTGCCAGCCAGTTCCAGCCCTTCATGATCGTTCAGCGTACTTGTGGCTCGCCTGAGCTCCAGGAACGCCGCGCGGGCATTCCTGAAGGCTGCGGATTTCGGTTGAGGCTTCCGGGCGGTTTTGCTAACCTTTCCGCGGACTCGGTTTTGGTTTTTCATACTTGGACTTCCTGAATCGGGTCTTCCGCTCCGGCGGTGTGGAAGCACTGCCGGGGCTTTGTTTTTCCCGTTCCCGCTGCTCGACCCAGTGAAGCAGCCGGAGGGTTGTTTCCCCGCCTGGGTCTCTCACCCCAGACAGATATTCTGAGATTCTTGGCGGCGGAAGACCCACAGCCCGGGCAAGCTCGGCCCGCTTGCCGCGCTCTGCCGTAGCCCTTTGGAGTCTTCCTCGAAGTTCGATTAGCCACGTTCTCATTGATGGGAATCTTACCGGATAGGTAATAAGAGTCAAGCCCCTTTTTGCTTTTTTCTTACGGCGCCGGAAGGCGGCCATGGCGAGAGCGATTGAATTGGCGAAGTGCGCGGTGGCCGGTGGAGTAATTGACCCTCTCCGGCCCGATGCAACAAAAGGCTTGACTCACAACCTGGCGCTGTTATCATGGGCCTCATGATAAAGGTTTTAGCAGAAAAAAAGACGCAGCGGCGACCCCGCATAAGGGGGATCGGGCTGGCGGCCGAGGTTCTCGGGGTGTCCCGCTCTCATTTGTGGCGCGTATTGCAGGGCGAATCCAAGAATGAGGCTTTGAAAAAAAGGTGGGAGACGTGGCGCGCTGGCACGGCGGCTTTTGCATCGCCGATGCAGGCCAAAATAGGCAGCGGCATCGGTTACGCGCTCTGGGAAAGGGGCGACTACGACCAGGAACTTTTCGAGGATTGGACCCTGAGTGAGTATCAGGCATCATGCAGGGCCGCCGAGAAAGTAGCTGAGGCACAAGCCAATCACGCTCGACACGCCTTCACGGCCGGTTTTCTCCTGCGGGACTTTAAAGAGTTTCTGGAGAGGGAAGGCGCCACTTCCCCGACGCAATGGGCGTGGGGTGGGCTCCCAGCGGTGAAGAACAAGTTCGAGGCATGGCTGGACGCGAAGTCGGTACCCGCTGCCGCTGCCCGTCGATGGATGAAGGCGGCCGAGGACATTGCCCGGGCCATATTCCGCCTGAAGGCGGGGGATGCTCTGCCAGCAAGTCTGGACAGCGACGGTAAGGGCATCTCCCTAGGTGAAACGCTCTACATGCAGGAGGACGAACTATCTGGGCAGGCGCTCGAATTTCGCCACAGAGTTCTTCACTTCCTGATAAATAAGAGCCTGCACGCCGCCACGATGGCCGCGCTTTCCATTATGCCGGCCGGCGGCGCGACGGGCGAGGGCTCTGGCAAGAAGGGGAAGCTCTGAACACGGTGGTAAACTTGACTCCCGCCAATGCAAGAATCGATTTTCCGACTCCCGGAGCATCTGGACAATAACATTCACGCATTGGACGCCGCCGCGTTGGCCGTGATCCAGGTGACCGAGGGCCAAGTGCTCGATTCCTTCCACAAAGGGCAGGGCGCGGAGAATGAGCACCGGCGCACAGCCAGCGAATATCAACGCCTGGCGTTCATCGCCGGGATCATGCTGTTGGAATATAGGGCGACGCTGCGTGGGACCTGGATCATATCCCACGTGGGATATGATCATGGACAGCAATGTCCAACCCCCCGTTGGAAGTCCCACACCAAGCCCGAAGGGGAGAAATTCTGGCGGTGGCTCGAAGCCCACAAGATACCCCCAACGACTGCCTACCGGTGGATGGAGGCTGCGGAAGCCGTGTCCCGGATCGTCCTGGATCTTACAATGGACCGTCCGTTCCAGCCGATCATCATGCCCACACGGGGCCCCGGTCTGGCCCTCAGCACGGCCTTGAGCGAAAAGGACGCTGCGTTGCCGGAGATCGCACGCGAGTTCCGCAATGAGTGCTTCAGCCTCTTGGAGGATAAAACCCTTGCCGCAGCTATCCGCGATGTGATGGATGGCGAGAGCCCAGCGCATCGGATTACTCGGGCTGCTGCGGGCAAACTTAAGGGGGGCAGCCCTGACCTTGACTATGAGGAGTCCCGCAGGGCGTATGACATCTTTGCCGGCCGCGCCCTCGCCAACTGTGCGGCGCAGATCGGGGCAAGGGTTGGCAAGCGCGGTGGCCATTGGGACAGCCTGAGCGAGGATCGAAAGCAGCGGGTTCGCGATTATTGGAGCCTTTTTCTGCGCGCTCTTCCGAACGATCTGGCGAAGTTTAATCGTGATGAGTCAAACAGGCAATGGAAGGATCGCGCCCGCGGCGCCGCGCCGGAACCGCTGGCGTTGGCTGCGCAGCTTCATGGCGCCATTTGCGAAAGGTATATGGCCATTCCCAATGCAAGAAAGGGTAGCCAAGGCCGGTTTGAAAATCCGCCACTGTGAGCCATCCGACGCCTGCGGACGCGTCCTCGGGCAAATCGCCCCGGGTGGTTTTTGGGCGTCCTTTGCCCGGCGATGGCGCTCGTGTCCAGGGCCTGGCGGCCGGGCGGCCCGGGACGGCCGCCAGCCGCTGCGCGGGCCATTACCCGCCCCGATGAGTATGTCAAAACCGATCACCGTTTAACATACAAAGATCACGGCCGCCTTCCACCGGGGCCTTGCTTTTATCCGTGCCATCCGTGTAATCCGTGGTTAATTTTCCTCCGTACGGCTTTCGCCCATTTCAGTTTGCGCCGCAATGACATCTCCCCCGCACTCTCCCGGATGGCGGCTGCCGCGCGGCGCCCGGAGCCGATCTTCCGCGCCATGGGGACCACCTTCAAATCGATCACCGAGGGCACATTCAACAGCGTCGGCGCCGAATATCGGCCGGCCCCATGGAAACCGAAGCGCGATGGCACGCCCAGCATCCTCCAGAAATCCACCACACTGGCCAAGAGCTTCCAACTCCAGGTCAGCAACACTTATGCCCGCCTGAGCAATCCGACCCGCTACGCCGCGATCCACCAGTTCGGCGGGACAATCCACGGCCATCCCTGGCTGCGAATGAAGTGGGGCCCAGGCGCCCGCGACTGGGCCACCGTTGGCCAGGTGGTAATGCCCGCCCGCCCGTTCTTCCCCGTGCTCAATGGCAAGCTCACCCCGGCCGCCGAGGAAAAGATAGCCCGCGCCGGCCAGCGCGCGGCTCAGCGGCAGTTCGCCGGGGAAACTTAATAGAAGGAAACTGAGGAAACGGAGAGACTCCCGGGAGGTCTTACCCAAAACGGCTTTCCAGAGGCAATGCCCTGACAGAGGCACTCGCATTAAACGCCCCAAAAGCTGGCTCAGGAAGGAGGGGGCGAGTTTGCCCATTTTTTGGTTTTCGAGGTTTGGTCACCGGGCAAGATTTTGCCGCTCGCAAGTCCTCGCGTAGGGGTACAGCGCGCCCGGGCGTCCGGCATGGGGCAAGGACAGGGTCGGCGATCATGGGTGCCTTCCGGGGCCTTTCCCGGGCCTCTGCCCAACGTTGGCGCCCGCTCAAGCCCCCCTTTCCAAGGGCGATAGGGGGGCAGCGAAAGAAAAATCTGCACTCAGGACGCTAAGGACGCTAAGGACGCTAGACAGTTTTCGGCCAGCCATGCTCTAATCGCGGGTGACCGCCCGAATGACGGACCGATTTTTTGCCCAGTGAAACCGCCGAATTGCCTACAGGCACCAGAAAAGGCCCAGGCCAGGCCCCAACCGGCCATGGCGCCGGCCCCGGCGCTGGCCGTGGCCATGCTCATTCTGGAAATGCTGAGGCGCGGCGTTGATAGCACCTGGTTGGCCAAACAGATTGGCTTGACTCCCCACGGGATGGCCAATGCGCTCCGATTGGGCGTCCCCAACTGCCGCACACGCTGGAAGATCGAAGCCGCTCTTGGCCTCTCCGTTCCCCTATGGAGCAGCTCCAACGAAATCGAAATGCGCCGGCGCTGCATTACGAATTTCAGCCAGGACCCCAGGTTGATGGATCTCGATCAGTTAATCGTCTTTTGCCGCAAGCTCGGAGTCCAGCCCCCGGGCGAACGGCTGTTGGAAAGTTGGTTTGGCAATCTCTGCGCCTGGCTGGCCGTTCACCCTGAACCCAAATTCAAACCGTAACTTATGAGCATAAGCATCACATCTGACCGCCGGTCGGCCCTGGGGAAATACGCCCTTCTCTGCGGGGCCAACGCCAAGATCCAACCGGCAGACCCCATTGCCAGGTTCAACAAGAACAAGCTGTCCCGAGAGATGGGGGAGATCTACGCCGCGGAGCTGGGCGGCGACCGGATTGCGGGCGTGCTCGACGCGGAAATCAGGGCGGCCGACAATACGAGCGTGAGTCTTGGCACGCTCTCGGGCACGCTCGTTTCACAGCGGACGCTCGAGTTATTTCGCCTTCAGTTCCCCGAGTTCAGCCGGGTTTACACCGATTTCTCTGCCGAACCAGGTCTTTTCAAGCAGGCAGAGATGACGCGCGTCGTGGTCGTGCCCGGGCTGCAAAATTACGATGCCACGATGGTCAATGGCAGGCCCAATGGCTGGATCAATGTGGCCAACACCCCAACGGCCATCGACGTCCCGATAACGCTCGATGAACATGTGGGTATCCCCATCGTGTTCGATGCCAACACTCTCGCCAGCACGGGACGGAAGCTCTTTGAAGAGCGGGCCCGGCCTCGGCTTATGCGCTCGCCAAAAGGTTTGTCGAGAAAATCTATGCCCTCCTCACGCCGGCAAATTTCAACGCTTATGCCGCGGTGAATGGGGCCAAAGTCCCCGTTGCTTATGCGAGCTTCCCGGTCGGTCTGGGGGATTTCGCACGGTCCAGCCTGGTGAAGTTGTCAGCGATCTTCAACCCAAACGAAGTCCCTATCCGGGAAAGGACGGTCCTGCTAAACTCGGCTTATTATGGCCAGCTCGCCACTGACCCAAGCTTGGTCACGTTCTTTAGCGGCCAGAGAGCACCGGAAATCATCACGGATAATGAGTTGCCCAAACTGGGCACATTCGTCCCCGTTGAAGCACCGAATCTGAACGCCGCAAATGCGACTCCGAACTTGATGGGATTTGCGGTGCACAGGGCTGCGGTGGTGGCCAAGAGCCGCCTGCCCAGCGATTACAACAGCGCGCTGCCCGGGGCAGGGTACGGCGTCGTGGTAACGGTAACCGACCCGGAGACGGGGATGGCCGTCATGTGTACCCAGTACGTTCAGCACACGCAGGGGTTCGCGGAGTCCCGGCTATCCGTTTTACTGGGCGCTGGCCCTGGAGACACCCGCGGCGGCCTTTGTATCATAAGCTCATAAGCGCCGATTCTCGCTGCACTGAACGCCCCAACTCAAATTGCTATGAAGGAAATCGATTCACTCCGACAGGCACTCCAAAGCTACCGCGCGGCCTTGGCCGAACTGGGAAAGCTGGACAAGCTCAAAGCCGATCTGGAGGCGGAAGCCCGGAATCTGGCGCAGGGGCTCAAGACAGTTCCGTCCGAGGCTCTCATTGTCCCCCAGGATGGTGCCCACGGCTTCGATAAAGCCACATTCAGCCGCCTGCAGAATGCCGGCCATATCCGGGACAAGCTCCAGTTGTTTCCGGGCATCCGCGCAAAAGTGGCGGCAGAGGTCGAGCGCCTCACTGCGGAGTTGATAGGACATTCCGGCGCCGCAAGGTTGCTAGACAAGGCATGTTTGGATACCGCTCGCGTCCAGGTTGGCGAGCTAACCCGCAAGCTGACGGCGGACATGGGGTCATCGGTCTTCGGGGGCGATCCTCGGCGGACCAAGCTCGGCATAGCGGCCATCATCGAGCATTCCGAAGCCACGCGCTGGTATCTTTGGTTCCGGGACTATATGCCGCCGAGTGATCCGGCGGCGGCCGGAGAAACGGCGCTCTTAATGGCCGAGAGGTTTCTGAGAGGCGACCCCAGGAGTGCGGCGGAAGTTGAAAGAGCGCCGTCAAAACAATCAGAATCCTCAATTTCCGTAAAACCCGGTCTGGGCACGCTAGCCTGAAAACTGCGCCATCAAAACCAGCCAGATGCTGGATTCCCTTCCAGTTCAGTATCGTCCAGCAGGCGTAGGGGTTTGCGTCCTGCTGGCTGTGTTTGCGTTGCAGAATGGGGACCCCGGCCGGTTTTGTGAACAACCGGTCAGGGCGCCGCGCGCCGTTAATGAGCGCCCCGGCCGTTCCACTGTCATGGGCGGCCGGGGCGCGTGCGTCTGTCGAGTGCGGTGAAGTTGAAAGCTACAACGTAAATTCTATGGCAGGAACACTTGATTTCGTCCTGGGCCTTGAGGTCGATAAATTCCTCGTTAATTGCAACCTCGGCTCTGCCGCGATTGGCGGCTTGGTTAGTGCCGGAGAAATGGCGCGAAAGGTATTTGACGGGGTGTTTGCCCAGATTGAGAAAGGCGCCGCGCTGGAAAAACTCTCGCGCCACACGGGCGAATCGGTGGGTGCGCTCTATGATCTCCAAAAGGCATTTAGGGCCTGCGGAGAGAGCGCGGATGAGGTCGAACCGATGATGATTAGGATGCAAAAGGCTCTGGGGGGCGTGAATGAGATGGGCGAAAGCACCAAGGATGTCTTCGGCCGTATGGGCCTATCGATCAGCCAACTCGGCGCCGGCGGCGGCGTCCAGGCCCTGGTGCAGATCCTGGACCGCCTTAGCAAGATGAGCCAGACCGGTGCAATGGCCACGGTCGGCGGCATTTTCGGCCGCATGGGCGCGGTGCAGGCCGTCGCGCTTAGCCGCTCGATGGGCGACTTCCAGGAAGCCTTTTCGGGGGCGGCAGCGCAAGGGGCGAATTTCGCACGCGTCGCGGCCGTTTTCGAGAAAATCGAACTTTTGATCGGGCGCCTCAAAGAAAAGGGACTGGTCAGCAGAATGTATGGGTAAGTCGAGGCTCAGGTAAGCGGCCAAGGCAATGATACAGGGCCAATTCCATGGCTGGATAGGTGCGGAAGCCGTAAGATCGTCTGGTTACCACTCGAATCTTGTTGTTCAGGCCCTCGACGGCGGCGCTGGAGAGCTCACCTTTGGCCTCGAACCAATTCAAGATCAACGGCTCATGGGCGCGCAGCATCCGGGCCACCTTCTTCATTGGTTCGAGCCGGCTGCGCATGGCTCGAGCGCACCAATAACCCAGATAGGCCACCACATAGATCGGAGAACGGTAGTGCCAAAGGTAGTCGAAGCTCTCCTTGAGGTTCCAGGCCCGTGCCGTCGCCAGCTTGCTGGCCAACAGGGCGTTGAGCTTGGAGCGGGCACGGCCCCGCACCCGGCTGCCCCGGCGCAACAACTGCCAGCGCATGCCCTTGAGCCGCTGAGCCAGGGGCCGGCCGTGCAAGCGCGACTGCTCGCCCCGGCGCACCTCGTCCACCGCCTCGTTGAGGTGCCCCACGATATGAAAGCGGTCCAGCACGTTGAGCGCCTGCGGTATCTTGGCCGCGATCACCTTCAGGTAGGGCTTCCACATGTCGCTGCACACATACTTCAGAGCGCTGACCACCGGGGCTCCCAATTCTGCCAAGCCCCGCCGCAACGTGGCTTGAGTGCGCCGCCGACCCAGCCACAGCAAGCGCCGACAGTGGGGGTCAATCTGGTAAATCACCGTCAGGAAGTTGTCGGCCTTCTGGCCCTTGCCCCAATGGATCTCGTCCACTCCGATGGCCTCCACACCCTCCAGGCGCCGGTGCTCCAAACCCCATTGGACGAACCACTGCACCGAACGGTAAACGGCCTCCCAACTGGTGTGGAAGGCCTGGGCGGTTTCCTTCCAGGACAGCCGCCGGGCCCACCGGGCCAAGAGGCCCATCATCGCCGTCGTCACCGGCCGCTTGCCCTGGCTCCAGGGGATATGCTCGACGACCACCCCGTCCTGCGGACAATTGACCCGCCGCGGGGGGTAGAGGAAATAGGTCTTGACGCCCCACATCGGCGGAAACAGCCAGGACCGCTGGGGCAACTGATCATAGCCGGGGACTGGCTGCAGGCACCGGGAGCACTTGGCGGGAATGCCGCCATGGGGTTGGAGGGTGATCTCGAGCCGCCGGCCACGGCCTCGGCGGTCCCGGCACAAGCGGATGTCCTGGTAAACGAAGCCCACAAAGTGTTGAATGTCGTTGAGAACCGTCTTAACCTTCAATTGCATAGCTGGTCTGCCGCTCGGTGGCGGGCGTGCTTTTCACATCTCGCAGGCTACCGCAAGCCAGGCAGATCAGCTATCGCTTTGTGGCGCTGGGCAGCCCTCCGAGCCAAGCACACCTTCACCAGCAATTCCTTAGCGGCGCATCATGGCGGAGGGCGGGGCTGTCAAGGTGGAGCGCAGCAGGGCACGAGGGCACGTGGCGAGCAATACCTTGACAGCCCCGCCCGGAGCCATACCCTGGCCGCGCCGGAATTGCTTGAAGTCCTTCTCCGGCCGTTAGGCCGCTCGATTCGTCGCGGAGCGTGCCGCGGGATGTTCCACGACCGCCCAACTCACCAACGTCAACCCTCCGAACTGAACACGTGTCCAGATGTTTCACCCACAAATTGTGCGGGGGACCCAGAAAAGGTCAACAGCATCTTTCTCGGCATCGCTCAGTACATCGCCGGCCCCCTCGACTCGCTCCTGACGCACATCGAGAAGATTGATCTTTCCCCACTCGGCCAGAAAATCGGCAAGGTCGTGGGCCTGCTCATCGAGAGCCTATCGGATAATTCCTTCAGCGAGACCTTTGCGACTGCCATCCAAGTTGCGCTGGAAAAGGCCGAGTTTTACGCTGGCAAATTCGCAGCGAGCTTTGCGGCGGCAGTGGGCGCTGGACTTGCTAACGCCGTTCCGTTGGCCATTGAGACGGCCTGGAAGGCATCCCAATCGCTAGGCACGTCTCTCAAAACGCAGGTCTCATCAGCCTATGCCAATTCGCTCTGGAATGAGCGCCAGCAACTGGCGACACGGCGCGCCGGCAATCCCAATGCCTGGACACCGGCCGATGAAAAGAAATTTCATGAGGTTGATGAGCTTTTCACGATCTACGCCAATAAGACCATTGCCGGCACATCCCGGGCAAATGCCCAGGTGAACACTGCCTTCGCTGATTTCGGCAAGACCGCTTTCGAGTCCGCAAAAGCCGCCATGGCTGCCGCTGGCGAAGCCTGGAAGAATGTGGGCGGCCCGGGCGAAACAGCCGCCGGCGCGAAGCTCGCCGGCCTGCTCGCCTCATTCCAAACCCGCTGGGAAAACCAGTTCCCCGCCGGCGGTCCGGGCGGCGGCCACGGCGGGCCTGGCGGTCTGCTCGCCACCGAACGCCCCAAGTTCGATTCGACCAGCTTCGAGAAAATGGGCTTCGTGATCAACGCCGGGAATCACGCCCAGCGCCAAGTGACGCTACTGGAACAAATCCATGCTGTCGCCGTCGAGCAGCTCCACGCGATGCACGATAAGGCGCAGTATACATTGCAGTCCTTGCACGCGCCCTTGTGACCGGGCTGGGCGATCATGAGGCAGCGCCGATGCACCTCGCCAGTGCCCGGGGCGAGCGATTGCCCCAGCCAGGATTGTCTCTGCGCAGTCTCTGGCCCCGGGTATCCAGGCTGGCGTCATTGCGCGCCGGCCCAGCGATCCCGGCGGCCGCTGCGCGCCTATCCCGCAACTTCCTGGCAGGGCATTCGCGATCCCATTGCGGCCGACCATAGCGTGACCGCATTACCCGGGAAACCCCCATTTGGCTTGCCTTGATCGCGTTATCGCAGTCTGCCTTCCCGGGACCTTTTCGGAAGCCCCATCCGACCCATTCGGCCGAGGGCCAGGTTTCTCCCATGGGAGGGGGGAAGGGGGGTGGGTTTCCTCCCCGCTCGGCGGCAGTGCCGGGATGCGCCGGCGGGAGAGATGAGAGCCTCTTCGTGAGCAATGTCCTACTCCACTCGACTTTGGGTGAAGTCGGTATCTTTGTCGCAGCCTTTGTCGAGCTGGGCCGGGTTTCGATAAAGGTCTCGACAAAGGCTGCGACAAAGGTCGTGAAAGTCACTCAAAGTGCGGTGCAGTAGTGCATTGCCTGGGCTGCCATGGCGGGATTGAATTCGAGCGTTCCCAGGTTTAAGTATTGAGCATGAGCGCGCAAAGCACTTTGAAGGGCCTGGCCAGCATCAACCCGGCGACCGGCGAGATGATGCGGGAGTTCGAGCCGCATTCGGAGCAGGAGGTCGAGCGCCGTCTGGAGCGCGCGGCCGCGGCCTTCCGGGAGCACCGCCGCCTGCCCGTGGAGGAACGGGCGCGCCTGATGACCAAGGCGGGACTGGGCCTGGACTCGGAGAAGAACCAATTTGCGCGGCTCATGACGCTGGAGATGGGCAAACCGCTGCGGGCGGCCATCCAGGAGGTCGAGAAATGCGCCCTGGCCTGCCGCTATTACGCCGAGCACGCGGCCCGCTTCCTGGCGGACGAGCCGGGCGAGGCGGGCGCCACGAGCAGTTGCGTGCGCTATCAACCGCTGGGGCCGGTGCTGGCGGTGATGCCGTGGAACTTTCCATTCTGGCAGGTCTTCCGCTTCGCGGCGCCCGGCCTGATGGCCGGGAACGTGGGCCTGTTGAAACACGCGTCGAATGTCCCGCAGTGCGCGCTGGCGATCGAGGCCGTCTTCCGCCGCGCCGGTTTTGCCGAGGGGGCATTTCAGGCGCTGCTGCTGGGCCCGAGCGGGTCGGCGCCCTCATCGCGGACCCGCGCGTCAGGGCGGTCACGCTCACCGGCAGCGTTGGCGCAGGCTCGAAGTGTGGCCGCTGCGGCCGGCAAGGCGATCAAGAAGACCGTGCTCGAGCTCGGCGGCAGCGACCCGTTCATCGTCATGCCCAGCGCGGACCTGGACCGGGCAGTGGCAACCGCCGTCCAGGCGCGGACGATCAACAACGGGCAATCCTGCATCGCAGCCAAGCGCTTCATCGGTACACGAGGCCATCGCCGACGAGTTCGAACGCCGGTTCGTCCGGGGCATGGCGGCGCTCAAGGTGGGCGACCCGATGGACGAGGCCACCGACGTTGGTCCGCTGGCCACGGCCGAGGTGCTGGAGACGCTTTCGGAACAGGTGGACCGGACGGTGGGCCTGGGCGCGCAGGTGCTGCTGGGCGGCAAGCGCCTGGACCGGCCCGGCTTCTTCTTCGCGCCGACGGTGCTCAAGAACATCCCGCCGGGCTCGCCCGCGCACCAGGAGGAACTCTTCGGACCGGTCGCATCGCTGTTCCGCGCGCCAAACATGGAGGAGGCCCTCCGGCTGGCCAATGACACCCGGTTCGGGCTGGGGGCCAGCGCCTGGACCAACGACCAAGCCGAGCGCGAGATGTTCATCGAGCGCATCGAATCGGGCCTGGCCTTCGTCAACGCAATGGTCGCCTCCGACCCTCGGCTGCCCTTTGGCGGCGTCAAACAGTCCGGCTACGGCCGTGAACTGGGCGTCCTGGGCCTGCGCGAGTTTGTCAATATCAAGACGGTGTGCGTGTGCGGGCAGGCGGCGGGCGGGCAGCGGACGGAATGACGAATGACGAATGACGAATGACGAATAGGAAATTCTCTGCGCGCAACATCAATTGGCGCGGGCGGGTCGTGCGGGCCCTGTGGGGCCTCGCGTTGATGGGTTTGGGGTTGGCGCTGCGGCGCGCCAGGGGCGCCAGCGTAGCGCAGACTTCCAAGTCTGCTGTATCGCGGGTTTCCAAACCCGCAGGCCGTCCGCAAACCGGGCGCGCTCGATATGTCGAGGCGCTGCCGATTTGGAAATCGGCGATACGGCAGGTTTGGAAACCTGCGCTACAACTTCGTCAGCGGCCCTGCTCTGGGGCGCTCCTCGGCTCGCTTGCCAGTTGGGCGGGGGTGCGGTAACTGACTGTATGAGCAAATTCTCTGCGCGCAACATCGATTGGCGCGGGCGGGTCGCGCGGGCCCTATGGGGCCTCGCGTTGATTGGGTTGGGGTTGGCGCTCCGGCGCGCCATCGGCTGGCTGTGCGTCGGGTTGATGCTGGCCGGGTTATTCGCTCTGTACGAGGCCGCGCGCGGTTGGTGCCTCGTGCGCGCCTGCGGGATCAAGACCAGGCTTTAGGAGCCGTCAAGGAATAAAGGTCGCAAGCTGCATTGATTATTTCATACCACGGGCAGGGGGTCACCCCCCCAACCACAAACATCCTGCCTTCATTCTTTTCCTTCCAACCCCCGTGCGCCAGGTCTATCATCCCCGCGCAACGTCCAACGACCATGGCAAACGAATTTCATTGGAGGCAAACTTGTGAGGTACCAATTGACCCACCATGCGCTCGTTCGCATGCGGGAGCGAAAGATAGAAGCGGCTCGGGTGGAGCAGGCCCTCGCCAGCCCGCAACTCACCGAGCAGGATGCGGAGGATCCGGCCACTGAACACTGCTTGGCAGCCATTGCCGGTCGGGGTTATCGTGTGCTGCGCGTCGTGTGTGACCCGCGGACGAATCCGGTCAAGATCCTCACGGTGCATTTCGACAGAAGCATGAAAGGAAGATTATGAAACTGACGATTGATCCGGATGCCGATGCCCT
>CAVVMW010000022.1:0-586627 GCA_963749495.1 uncultured bacterium | reverse complement strand
GCAGCCCATAAGGCTGCCAGTCCAGCCGGTGGAAGTCCGGCGATGGTAAATGGACGATTCCGTTTATACAGTGATAACCGACACGGGAAGGGGCGACCCGACCCGCGCAAGCTCTCCCCCCAAGTCCTGGCCGGAGCAGGGCGAAGAACACCTCCAGGCCGTAGCATAAAGCGAAAGCTGCAGCTTCGTTACGCTACCCACGGGTTCCGGATCGGTGGGATTTGTGACTGCCGAACCGGTGCTGAAAACGGCGAAGGCACAACCAACGATGAAGGCATTGTCTGGAGGCAATCGTTGGAGTCACCGGATAATGGCTGCGGCATGGGGTGAAAGGACTGGCAGAGTAAATTGGGGACCCTCTGGGGCTGGCGGGTTGGTCCCGACTCGGAATAATGCATAAGCCGCTGGTGGCCAACAGAGGCGCACATGTGGCCATAGTAAGCGACGAGCCCACCGGACAGCACAACCGGTTGGGGAGCCGAGGCCACCGGACCCTTTTTTCTGGTCAGAGGTTCTCGGTGCCGCTTGGACGCAAGTCCGACTACGGAACAAACGCCGGGGACGGAGATACCGACGGTGACGGCCTATAAGCGGGCGGTAGCATACCCGCGAAGGTGGCCGTGGCGTCAGGCGGGTTTGAAGCCGGTACTGGGGAAAACCCACCTGTACGGAATTTTAGAGGGGGCAGAGGAAACGAAGTGGATGGCTTGATGACCGTTTGCCACGATGCCCGAAAGGGCCGATACATTGGAAGTCATTGGCCTAATCATGTTCGCGCCTCTGCTCTACTCGATGATTCGGCAGCCCATAAGGCTGCCAGTCCAGCCGGTGGAAGTCCGGCGATGGTAACTGACGATGAACCATACAGTGATAACCGACGCGGGAAGGGGCGACCCGACCCGCGAAAGCTCGGTCGTAAAAGTCCTGGCCGGAGCAGGGCGAGCGAAAACACCTCCAGGCCGTAGCATAAAGCGAAAGCTGCAGCTTCGTTACGCTACCCACGGGTTCCGGATTCGTGGGATTTGTGACTGCCGAACCGGTGCGAAAACGGCGAAGGCACAACCAACGATGAAGGCATCGTCGCAGGCAATCGTTGGAGTCGCCGGAGTACAGGGCGGCGGCATGGGGTGAAAGGACTGGCAGAGTAAATTGGGGACCCTCTGGGGCTGGCGGGTTGGTCCCGCAGCCTGGCGGAATAATGCATAAGCCGCTGGGTGGCCAACAGAGGCGCACATGTGGCCATCGTCAAGCAACAAGCCGACCGGACAGCATTGGGTCGATCCAAGGGCCACTGGACCCGCGGTCGTGGTCAGAGGTTCTCGGTGCCGCTTGGACGCAAGTCCGACTACGGAACAAACGCCGGGGACGGAGATACCGACAGTGACGGCCTATAAGCGGGCGGTAGCACGCCCGCGAAGGTGGCCGTGGCGTCAGGCGGCTTTGAAGCCGTATGGGGAAAACCCACCGTACGGAATTTTAGAGGGGGCAGAGGAAACGAGGTGGATGGCCTGATGACCATTTGCCACGCTGCCCGAAAGGGCCGATACATTGGAAGTCGTTGGCCTAATCATGCGCGCCTCTCCTCTACTCGATGTATTCCGCTCGCAGCCCATAAGGCTGCCAGTCCAGCCGGTGGAAGTCCGGCGATGGTAACTGACGATGAACCATACAGTGATAACCGACGCGGGAAGGGGCGACGCGACCCGCGAAAGCTCGGTCGTAAAAGTCCTGGCCGGAGCAGGGCGAGCAACACTTCCAGGCCGTAGCATAAAGCGAAAGCTGCAGCTTCGTTACGTTACCCACGGGTTCCGGATTCGTGGGATTTGTGACTGCCGAACCGGTGCGAAAACGGCGAAGGCACAACCAACGATGAAGGCATTGTCGCAGGAAATGCAGGTTGGAGTCACCGGAGTACGGGCGGCGGCATGGGGTGAAAGGACTGGCAGAGTAAATTGGGGACCCTCTGGGGCTGGCGGGTTGGCCCCGCAGCCTGGCGGAATAATGCATAAGCCGCTGGGTGGCCAACAGAGGCGCACATGTGGCCATAGTAAGCGACGAGCCGACCGGACAGCACAACCGGTTGGGGAGCCAAGGGCCACTGGACCCGCGGTCGTGGTCAGAAGTTCTCGGTGCCGCTTGGACGCAAGTCCGACTACGGAACAACCGCCGGGGACGGAGATACCGACGGTGACGGCCTATAAGCGGGCGGTAGCACGCCCGCGAAGGTGGCCGTGGCGTCAGGCGGGTTTGAAGCCGGTACTGGGGAAAACCCACGGTACGGAATTTTAGAGCTCGACATTTTGGCGATAATTTGCGTAAGGTTTTGCCGCTGTAGTTGGTGGTTTTGCGCTAGATTCGCTTGGTTTTGTCTTTGGGAGGCGCCTAAATCTCAGTTGGCCGATTCTCCGGGGTGAGGTTGGGGATGACCCTCTGGGCCGAATGGCGCCTACACAAGCCCTAGAACCTTTTTGCTGAGTTGCTTGCGGCGCTTTGGATTGGGGAGAGAGGTGAAGAGCTCCTCCCGGCTGAGGCGTTGCATCTGGCGGAGAGTTTCCTGGAGAGTGCGCCAATTAGCAATCGCCTGCTTAAGCCACTCATACTGCTCCTTGGACAAAGCGACGCAAATGGTCTTGGCTTTGACTTTGCGGGTCCACGCATAGCAGGCGCTCCCAGCTCCTAGTCTCCGAGCTTGAACATAGCCTTCGCTAATCCACCCGGCCTTGGCCAGTCGAACTCGAAGCCGGGCGTATTCCTTTTGGCGGGCGGAGGCTGACGAGATGTTTTGTGTTTGCATGAATAAAAAGAGTAGCAGGCGTGTCAATATTTAGGTATATATACCTTAATATGCAGGCAAAAACCAAAGCTTCCGCTTCCAAACCCCAAACCCAGAGGGGCGACCGCCAGCCCCGTTCCTATACCCCCTTGTCCGATGCCCTCAGTCAACCCTTGACCTTCGTCGACACCGAACTGGCCGAGGGCATTCAGCGTCACTCCCTGGTCGGGTCGCTGGCCGCAGCCATGAGCCGCAAGCGCCGCTCCGATGGAGAGCCCCTGGTCAATGTGCTTTGTGCCCTGTTGGTGTGGCCGCTCTTGAAAGTCAAATCGCTCCACTGCTTTTGCGCCGAACTGTGCCAGATCCTGGCCGGCCACGTCAGCGTGCTCTACGATTTGCTGGGCCGGGAGGACATCAACTGGCGCGGTTTGTCCAGCGAACTGGCCTGGCGGGTCCATCAAGACAACGAACTGGGTCCACGCTCCCAGCGCGCCTTTGTGGTCGATGACACCAGCCAGGCCCGTGCGGGCCGCAAGGTCGAAGGCACCAGTTGCTACTACGACCATACCCAGGGCCGCAACCGGAAGGGACACCAAGTGCTGCAACTGGGGCTGGCCGGAGAAAAGGGATTCCTGCCGGTGGAGGCCCAGATCGTCATGGGGGAAAAGTGTGCCGTCGATAAGCCCAAGGACAAACCCTTCCACGACCAGCGCAGTTCGGCCGCGCGGGATCTGCGCCGGGCCAAGACGCAAACCAAACACCAACTGTTCCGGGACATGCTCCAGCGCGCTCTGCGGGCCGGCTTTAGCGCCTGGTATGTCTTGAGCGACGCGTGGTTCGGGTGCAAGGAGAACATTCTCTGCTGCCTGGAGAACAAGCTGGTCGGCATCTTTCAAATGAAGCGCGGCAATTTGGCGTATGAGTACCGAGGCCGCAGCTACACCGCCAGCCAGTTGTATACGCTGGTCCAGCGACGGATGCGGCCCAGCAATCACCGGGCCCGATATAAGACGGCCAGCCTTGTCGTGAGCCTCAACCTGGCGACGGAGCCCAGCCAACCCGCCCATTGGGTCGAGGTGCGCCTGGTCTTCAGCGCTCCGGTTCGCGCACGCTCCGCCGACACCTGGGTCGTCTTTCTCTGCACGGACGTGACGCTGAGCGACGCCAAAATCCTGGAAGTCTACGCGCTCCGTTGGTCGATCGAGGTTTACTTTAAGGAGATCAAACAGAACCTCGGTTTCTTGAAGGAACAGAGCGGACGTTATCAGTTGGCTTACGCCTCCGTGCATCTGGCCGCCTTGCGTTATCTGCTCCTCTTTGAGGCGATGCTCCGCAGTGGGCAGTTGAGCTACGGGCAAATTCGGGATCGGGAAAGCGGGCGCTTGCAGACCCTCACTTACGCCGCCTTGCTCTGGCACCTGTTTCGCGCACTCATTGAAGGAGCGCTCGAAGGGCTGGTAAGAGATTTGGGCCGGAAGGTTGTTCGAAGGGTCTTAACCACAATTGACCAGACCGTGGAGGCATTTCTCAATGACGCCTTACAAATGAATCCAGAGCAGGTCTCGGTTCAATTGAAGGCTGAACAGTTGGGCTATTTGTGACCACTTTTGGCCGCAAATTAGCGCCAAAATGTCAGTTAGGGGATTCCCGTGCCAGCGGGAAGATTAAGAGGCTGTATCTGGTCATGGATTTGTTGTGTTGATGATTGACTGCGGCAGAAAGCGAGCTGGTCCGGCACAAACTCTCGAACGGAAACGGCCCTGGGAGCGATTATGCCGGTCTGACCCCCAGGAGATTATACCGGATGAAGGGCCCAGTGCTCACAGGGGGTGAATTCCGCGGTTTCCTGGTCAATTGCCGGTTGCTGTATGGATCGGGCTGTTCGGGGGGGTTTCAGCTTGGTCGTCCGCGGATTTCCTTTTTCGACGCAGGGGGAAAGGCGGCAGAGCACAGAAGGGCCTCGGAACAAATGGGTTGCATCTTGGAGGTGAACGGCCCATCATCCGGCGAACGGTTACGCGAAGGCTTGGTCGGTTGAATAGATGTTGGCCATGAGAGATGTTCTGACATCCCTGTCGCTCGGTTCCGGTGCTGTCATTGTCGGTCTGTGTTTTGCGCTGCTTGCCGGATTCTGGCGCTGGTTTCGTCCAGGATGGTCCACATGGCTCGTGGCCTTGGTTGCACCTTTCCTGCTCTCGTTCTGC
Organism: uncultured bacterium; assembly: GCA_963749495.1. GTDB lineage: Bacteria > Verrucomicrobiota > Verrucomicrobiia > Limisphaerales > UBA8199 > CAVQND01. The sequence goes on along the minus strand of CAVVMW010000022.1, from coordinate 581,650 downwards.
CTCTATTGGTCTCCAACCTGGCTCGGAGGGGATCCATCGGAGTATTTCAGTTGGGCGCTCCTCGTTGTCGGCACGTGGTACCTGGCTGGAGCTGTCCCGTCGGGCTTGATTCTTCTAGTTTTGGGGAGGGGACGTGCGAACTGACCTCCGCAACAAAGGGAAAGGCAAATATTCATGAACTTGCCAAGGACCAGGGCATTCACGCGTACTGAACTCCTGGTCGTCGTTGCTGTCCTCGCCCTCCTGGTTGCCATGTTCTTGCCGGCACTGAAACGCGCAAAGGAGCGTGCCCAATTGACAACATGCGCCGGTCGTCTTAAGGAAATCGGAATCGCCTTCAAGACCTGGGCTGTTGAGAGGACAAATGATTTTCCGATGCGTGTCTCGGACAGCAAAGGTGGGACACGGGAGTCAGTCGAAACAGGCTTGGCGTTTCCCCATTTCCAGGTGTTGACGAATGAACTGTCCACTCCAAGGGTTCTCATTTGCCCTGCAGATGAGCAGCGGACGGCGGCCAAGGACTTCGCCAGCCTCTCGAATAGGAAAATCAGCTATTTCATGGCGCTCGATGCTCTGGAAGAAATTCCTCAGATGTTCCTGGCGGGCGACCGCAATGTGACCAACGGGACGCCTCTGCCCCCCGATCGTATTCTGGTCCTCACGACCAACACTATGCTCGGCTGGACGCACGAGATTCACAACTGCCGAGGCAATGTCCTCCTGGCCGACAGCAGCGTCCAACAGGTCAGTTCCTCTCGTCTGCGCGATCTCGTCGCTCGGAGTGACGGGACAAACCTCCTGGCCATACCGTGAAGCTTGCCGCACTGCCGCTTGGCATTCTTGATGAGCCTGACGATGCGCCCCAGATCGTCGGTTGCGCCTGTCAGCCATCAGAATGGGTTGAGTTTCGGAATCCCTGCGGGCAGGATGCGAATAGACAACTTTGTGAATAGTGGCCATGCACACAATGTTCTCAATTCCTGCTCGTGCGGTGCGGTGTGTTGTCGTTCGCTTTCGACATTAGCCGATGACAGCGAGCCGCGGAAGGCGACGTGGCGCTCGCTATGCTTTACCCTTGACGAAATACGAGAAACCATTAAAAGTACTGCCCACGGCACACATAAGAAATGAATGTCTTTCCATGAAATCCAAAATACGAACTCTAATTAGCTCAGGCAGGATGGTCGTTCGCAGCTTTCTCTTTCAGGTAACGGTCCTTGGCGCGATGAGTGTCGCCTGTGGCGGCAGGGCGGCCACCATTTCTGACAACTTTGACGACGGCAACGATACGGCCCCCATTGCCTGGCAGCGGTATGATCCTATTTCCGAGGCAACCGGTGGCGCTGTGGCGCTGGCAACCTGGAGTTTCCCAGGCGGCAACAGCTATCGTCTCCAAAGCCAGGCATCGCCGGATCCGGGCACTTTCGGCCAGGCCAGGATGGGCAGCCTTGCACCCAATAGCTTCACCAATTTCTATGTCGGCGTTGATGTGGTCAACTGGGATGCGACCGTCCACCAGCTCTTTGGGGTCCTGGCTCGCGTTGGCAATGTGGGGCCGGGGACCACCAGCGGTTACCTCTTCAATTGGGATAGCGGGGATCCGGCGAACCCGACGGGCGGCGACATGGATATTGTGCGGATTGACAACGAAGCCCCGACCGATCTCGACGGCCACACCTACTTCGGCAACGACTCGGTGCATCTTCAGACCGGCCACGCCTACCGTTTTGTGTTTATGGGCGTGGGAGGCACATTCAGGGGACAAGTGTATGACTTGGCGAACCCGACCGTTCCCGTCGTTGATTATGGCACGACCGATCCGGGTTATGATCCGACGGGTTCCGACCACGTTAGCGGCATGACGGGCTTGATTATTGCGAACAACTCTAGCGCGGGCGACGGGCCGGCTGACGCCACTTTTGACAACTTTCTGGCTACGGACGGCGCGATGCTGGAAGCGAACTTTCCGCTCCTAACGCTGAGCAGGGCATCTTCCGGCGGCGTCATTGTGTCCTGGCCAGGGGTGGGGAATGGGGCCACCCAAGTGCTGACCACAAACCTCCAAAGCAGCCAGAGCCTCACGTCCCCGATTTGGACGCCAATTACTAACGGCATCACGCAGGCCGGCGTGGAAAATGTTTATACCGTGCAAGCGCCAACGGGGGCGCAGTTTTTCAGGCTGGTTCTGCCGTGAGTCGCGACAGGGACCCCCTGCATGGTTGATTTGGAGAAAGGCAGATGTTCAACCCGGTTGCCAGGCATGATTTTGTGCCAGGTGTATTGAGGGTCCTGTTTCCGGTTCTCCCTGATCCAATGAACCAGGTTGCCCAGGAGCACGGCCGCCACAATGCCGTACTTCACAGCATCCTCGACCTGGAAGTACGCCGGTTTCGAGGATTGGGCCTGTTTACGGAGGTTGTCATCACGAAAAGCGAACCAGTTGGTGCGGTCGTAGCCCTTCTTGTTGTAATCTCCGATCAGCAGGGGTCCAGCTTCTTTGCCGAGTTTCTGGAGGGTGGCGTGGATGGTGCTGCGCTTGAGGTAGGGGAACACCTCCGCCAACTCGTCCAGGGTCTTTTAAGATCACTTCTTGCCGCCATGAACGTGTTTGCTCTTGCTGACGTGGTGGGCCAGGTACTGCAACAGGACGGCCGCTTTCTCCCCGTGATCCTTGGCGACGGTGCGGGAAAACGAGTGGACTTTGCCAGGGGTGGAGGGTGGCAGCTCGCTCGACCGGTTTTGGTTAGGCCTTTCACTTTTTCAAGCGGCGTGAGGCAATAAACCCTCCGGCGACCGCTCCAAGCAGGCCCATCACAGGACATATGATTTCAAGCCAGAACAACCCACTGGCCATTACTTCTTCTGCACGGGCACCAGGACGAGGTTGTTCCTGGAATGTGCTGATCAAAAGTGCGGCCAGCAGCCCTACAACGAAACCTACCACCGCAAAGAAGAAGATGAGCGCTGCTCGTTTCATGGTCTAACTGTCATTGGGCGACCAGAGGTTAGTATCTTGCACTACACGATGGTGGTCACATGGGCTCCGGTTGCTGTTTCAGGGGCGAAGCAACAGGCCATACCCTTAACACGTGCATGAAGAACGCTATCATCGCTGCCCTGAAAAGTCACGGGCCTGCCCTGCCACTCCAAGGTCAGCCCAGGCTCCCCATTCAGAACGCCCTCTGCTCGCCTCTCCGCCTCCCAGTTCCTCATGGCCCTGCGAATGATGCCCCGGAAGTTGTGCCCCTCCCTGTCGCAGAAATGGGTCAGGTCCGTGATGAGGTTAGCGATGTTGTGGTCATCCCGGTTGCAGACGCCGGAGTAAATCGCCCCAGATGTTTGCTGATGGAGCACTGCCCGGCAACTTCGAGAGCGCGGAACGGAAAAAGAGCCAACCCGCGATTCGATGCAGTGCTGCCCGCACCTCATCCGGTGAACAGGGGCAAGAATACCGCAACTCCCCTGCGCGTTCACCGCCCAGTTTCCAGGTAGGTCTCCCAGGCCTTCTCCGAAGGAACAACCGGGAAGATATTCGAGCGTCAGCTCCGGCCAATCCGCGGTGTACCGCAGGATGGACTCCGCCGAGTCCGTCTCGAAGTGGATTACGGCTCGTCCTCCCTGAGCGTCCAGATAACTCTGCACATTTTTGAACCCTGAGGGATAAGTGTAGTTCCGGCGCCGTGACAGGATCTCCTTGGAGATCAAGGCGTCCCGAGAAAAAGTGCCAATCGCAACGTAGTGCATAAGTAGTGCTTTGGAACACTATAGCCGATGACGCCCTCTCGTGCAAGTGGACAAAACGCCGAAACACACCTCCATCCACCGGCACCGGCTTTGGCCTCTTTGTCCTCGGATTTGATGGAGCCTGGGTTTGTTCCGCCTGCGCTTCGCGTTCGGGGTTCGCTCTCTTCTGAGATCAAAAAGGATACACCTCGGCACGTTGAAACTTAGACCCCCATTTCCAAGACGCCGCTCTATACAGTTGAGGACCTGCTGAAGATGGTTGCAGTGGAGGGTCTTACGAAGGCTGAACTGAAGGAAAAGGCCGTGAAGGAGGTGGGGATGTCCGACAGCAAGTTCCATGACCTGTACCGGGAGCTTGAACGAGTGCATGGGGTCACGCTTAGCCCCAGGACCAAGAAGCTGAGCTATACGAACCCCAACTCGGCAGCAAAACTGAACTGAAAACCACTTTCCACCACCACGAGAAAACCCGTGGTGGAAAAATTATTCCACGCTTAAATAGGAAAAAAGAAAACCAGCCACCATCCGATACGGCCAGACCTCTCTAAAGGTCGGTCTGGCCTATCATCCTCGGTTCGGTCACTTTTTCAGTTTTTAGAATAAACACGGGAATGAACCGCAACCATACAGAATTGTTGCGCCCCTCTGGCGAAATGTGGTGGTCATGTCTGGTGGTGCATAGTTCCAGGCGTTACCGATAAAGCTGTTCTTGGCTGTACCGGAGTTTGACCAGGAATGGCCCTGGAAGCGATCCGGGCGGCAAAGGAGGGTCACCACAGCGGAAATGGGGTTGGATCGATTGTGAGGCATTCTGGAGGCCTTTCTCGGATCAGTGGCCAGTAATTAACAGTTTCAGCCGCCGTAACTTTAAGAATCGAGGTTGGCATATGTATGAATGACGAGTTCGAGAAGGTCCTGTCGCAGGGAATTTGATCCCGACACCCTGTTCAAGAAGCCGGCCTCGATGGAATATTATAGCGCATATTCATCCACCCCCCTTGTTTGCCGTGGAGGTGGAAAGGCGACTCCTTTGAAATCGCTGTCACTGTGATCGGCGTAGGCTGGGTGGCCTTGTCGCCCAGACCGAAGCGAGGTTGAACGTCGAGCAGTACTCTCCCATTGGTCAGGCCTGCTTCCGCCACCAGAGCACCGCTCATCATCCGGCTCACGGTTGAGCCGGAGCCAGGACCACCCGAAAACCGAGGGCTCTGAGGGTGCTGCCCGGGTCGCTGTAGAAGCGCTGCGCCGACCGGCAGTAGTTTGGATAGTAGTCCCAACTGCCGCCCCGATTCACGCGGCTCGAACCTGAAGCAGGCCCTTGCGGATCGACCACGCTCCCGGTGGGATAATCGCCATACCAGTCCTGACACCACTCACACACGTTCCCGATCATATCATACAATCCCCAGGGGTTGGCTGGATAGCTGCCGACCCCCGTGGTGACCTGATAAAAGAGTCCGTTGGGATTGGCGATGGCGCCCAGCGCCGCATCGTATCCGTACTGGCCGTTGAAGTTCGCCTGCCCTGAGTACAGGCCGCTCCCCAAATAGAACGCCGTCGTCGTCCCCGCCCGGTCCGCATACTCCCACTCCGACTCCGTCGGCAACCGATACGCATATTTGGTGGGAATCAGCCCCGCCACCCTCTCGTGCTGCGTTCGCAACGCGCAATAATTGGTCGCATCAAACCAGCTCACCGACTCCACGGGAAGCGTCAGGACCTCGACATATCCGTTGTCGGGCGTGAACCAGCTCGGATTGTTTCCCACGACCGCGAGATAATCTGCCTGGGTCACCAAATACTTTCCCATCCAAAAGCCCCGGCTGATCGTCACCACGTGCTGGGTCTCATCCGACCCCCGGCTCGCCTCGTCCTCCGGGCTGCCCATCGTGAAAGTGCCCGGCGGGATCAACACCAGGTTGGTGTCAGCCGGGGCAAAAACGGACACCGCGCGGTAAAACTGCTGCCGGGGAGCGGGGGCCGACGCATCAGTCCAAACATCGTTGGTGCCCTGCACCTGAAGGATCGCCCGGTCAACCCATTGGTTCGACGGAGAAAGCCCGGTCGATGACTGGATGGAATAAACGGCTCCAGTCTCTCCCGTGATGCTCAGGGTCGGTTGCCCTGCCGACAGGCGCAGTTCTAGACGCGGCGGGGTCTGAGCAGAGCCAAGTTCGACAAACATGAACAGGCCGCAAACGGCGGCCCAAAAGAGGAACGGAAAGGATATTTTCATAGCTCAATCGAGCGCTGCCGACCCTACACCCCTATGGGACAAAAGACAAGATATTATAGCGCACATTCCTCCACCCCCCTTTTGATTGCCGTCGAGGTGGAGAGGACCTGGCGTGACCTTGGACCCTCGCCTTCAAGATCCGCGGCGACACGATTAAACACCGTCCTGGTTGCCTGGTGATCTTCATGCCGTGGTCTCGACGCCCTGATGCCCTGGTGTTGATGGCGGGGTGAACGAGTTGGACATGTCACGGTGGAGTACTGGTCTCTTTCCCTCTTCTCGCCACCAAGTCTCAAGTCTCCTCATCAAGGAACCTGAGACTTTCGAGACTTTGGAGACTTCGAGATCCTGGGGACCTTGGAGACTTTGAAGACTTTCGAGATCCTGGGGACTTTGGAGACCTTGGAGATCTTTGAGACTTTTGAGACTTTTGAGACTTTTGGTGCGACTTGATCTCCCAGGTTCATCTCCCAGGTTCATCTCCTGCCATCATCTCTTGGGTCATCTCCGAGCGTTGTCTCCAAGCGTTGTCTTTGACCGTTACCGTTAAAGGTCATCTGAGGCGGTACAGGATTTGGAGCAGAAATGGCCCTGGGAGCTGTCCGTTTGAGGTGGAGGTCTTGCGGGAAGGGGGTGGGGAGTTGATCGTTTGTGGGGCATTCTGGACGGTTTCCCGGATCTTTGGCTGGTTATTGTCAGAATTGAGATGGAAAGCTGGACCGGCGTTGCGCGATTACTATACAATTGGCGGGCTGAAAAGCTGGGAAATGAGAGCTACGGCCGGGTGTGGATGGCGGCGGGGTGATGATTGCCGCGAGTTGGGGACGGTAATGAAACCCGCCACGCACATCAACGCCGTTCAGACTGCGCCCGTTAGATTGGCCGCCGGCATGTCCACTGCTGCACTTGCGAGATCTGCTGCTTCAATTTAGACTTCCATCGCCGTAACCAAGAATGTTGCGATGAATACGATCCAAAGAACTCTCATTGCCGTCACCCTCGTTACCGCAGTCTGCACAGGAATCTATGAAGCTCGCCAGGCTTCGAGGCTGCGAACCCAAGTCCAAACGCTCCAGCAACAGCAAGCCGCACTGACCGAACAAATTGTGCAGGTCAACTCCGAAAACGGAAGCCGTTCCAATCGGCTCGCTGGAACGTCCTTGAGCACAGACCGCTTGAGAGAGTTGCTCAAGCTTAGAGGAGAAGTCGGCCGGCTACGCCGACGCCAGCATGAGCTTGAGCAATTGGTTGTTGGGCCCAGTCGAAAGCACCTCATCCGCCTGGTCAGCCCTCGCTCGTTACGACCCCGCAACCAAACGCACCGGCTCCCTTCCAACTGCAACTTGTCCTCGATGAACCCGGGGAGGACACGCAGCCAATGACGAACAATGCGAGCAACGGAGAAACCCTCCAGGTCAACAAAACGCCACTCTTGGACCAGACGGCGATCCGTTCGGTCACCGTGACGAAGAACGCGTCATCTGGCGATCCAGAGATCGATGTCGAGTTCAATGAAGAAGGCAAGGACCTGTTTGCAGCACTCACCAAGGACAACATCAACAAACGCGTCGCTATCGTCTTGGACGGCCACCTGTATTCTGCGCCGATGATCAGGTCGGAAATATCAGATGGGAAGGCCCAGGTTACCGGCCACTTCACCGAAGAGGAGGCGAGAGAGCTGGCGGCCAAAATCAACGATGCCATCCGCAGCCAGTGACCTTCCGACAACGAAGCGAATGTAACTCGAAACGTTCTGTCGGATTTCCTCTGGATACCCAAGCCGCATACAGCGCTAGCCACCCGTGTCCAAACAAGTTCTCAGGTTTCCACGGTGCAGGTCTCAGCTCTTCCCCTGCCGCTCTTGTGCTGATTCACCCTGATTGGAGAGAAATCAACCGTCGTCCAGCTCGAACCTGCCAACACATGCTGCTTGACACGCCGCTTCCTGTCTGCCAGCATGACGCCGGAATGAGTGCGAGCGAGAAACAATTCTCGCGCACCCCCATAGCGTCGATGAACCAGTGCGGTGTCGAAACCACATTCTCGCGGTTTTCACGCAAAAGCGGCGAGAAAAGGTTCGAAAGGTGATGTGCCAAAGGTCATACGCGACGAATTCACAGACCTGACAATGTCCCGCCAGCGAAAGTATCAACTGCGAATGCAGCGCAATGGGCGTTGCGTAGTCTGTGGCGACAACGCGGCAGTATCGGGCCGGTGCCTGAAACACTTAGTCGCCGCGAGGGAGCGCACGCGCAGGAGATTGGGCTGCAAGCGCCGCTTCAAGGGGAGCAAGAGCTATCGCTTGCAAGAGCAGTCTGCACCGCGACGAACAACTGTCAGCTCTCGCCATTGACACAAAATCACGTGCGCAGCCTCCACATACCGGCGACGCGTCAAAAACCACATTCCCTCCATTGGTGAAGATCTGAAGCCCAGCCATCTTTTTAGGCGGAGCTTCAGAATGATTCACCCCTCAATCCTCTGTTGGTTCCTGGTCCTGGTACTGTGCTCGTGATACTCGGGCTTTTTGATCTTCTCCCCGATTACCCCCTGCGCCTCCTCCAGGAACATGCACGTGCAACATTAGGTGGACAATTAGGTGCAAGAGTGAAAACCCCGGCCCTTTCAGATGCGGATTTCTCTTTTCACAGTGAACCTAATTATCGGTGCCCACCGTGTCCGGCGCCAAATCCTCCACCAGCATGTCCTCTGGCAACGCCCCCGTGGAAACCTCCCCCTATGCTGCCGTGATATCCACCATATCTCGCATAGCCACCGTAGCCGCGATATCCTCCGTATCCCCGATAGCCACCGTAGCCACGATATCCGCCGTAGTAGGCGCCCCATCCGTAGGGCCAGCCGATGCCTACTCCGATCCCACCATATAGCCATGTCCCGCCGATCCATAGGCCGTTATCTCCCCAGTACCCTGGACTCCAGTAATAGTCGGGACCTGGGGACACCGGGATTGCCTCCTGTGGGTAGTAGGTTGTGGTCGGCGCGTATTCTGGTGCCGGTGCCTCAAGTGCCTGGGGTGGCGCGTAGGCTTGGGCTTGCGGAGGCGGCGAGTAGGCCGGGCCTTGAGGTGCATATGCCTGTGCCCGTGCACGCAGTTGCGCGTCGTGGTTCAGCATTGCCGTAATGATCTGGTGTTGGACCCCCTGTGCGTTGAGTAAGAGAATGTCGTCGGCGGACAACTGGAAGGCTGCCGACACTCCATTCACGTACACTGTGGTCACATCTTCAGGAACCCCGGACTTGGAAAGCTTCAGCACCTCTGCCGCGCCAGGCGAGAGAGCTGCGTTGGCACTGGAGATTGTGAGCGTGACAGCTAACAGATATCCGATCCCGTTATTTTTCATAGATGTCTTTTTTGGGGGCGAGCTTTGGCTTTTCTCCGCGGACCATCCAATGCCAATCGACCCCAACACCTTAGACGTGTCGATGAGCCATAATGTTCACCCATCGGGACGCTCAACCGTTGCCAGCATCACATCTCAGAAGGCCGGACTTGAGATCTTCGAGACCAACCACCATCCACTCCCTTTATCGATACAGATCGAGCGGTGGCGGTACGGGATTTGGAGCGGAAATGACCCTTGCAGCGATCTTTTTTGGGCGGCAGGCGGTCAGACCGCGGAAAGGGGTGTCGATCGATCCTGGGGCATTTGTGGAGGTTTTCTCGATCAAGTGGCCGTAACTGTATGAATGGGAGCGGGTTACTGTGAATCGGGTGCGGGTAATTGTATGAATTGAGCCTTAGCACTTGTTCTGCGCAGGATTCACGGGGTTCACATGCATGAAAGCATGGGAGGTGGTTGGGCTTTAGCGGGATTCTTGTGCTGGTCGGCCTAAACCTTGCTCGATTCCGAGCCTAGTAAGGCCCCCCTTTACCGGTCGTGGTTCTCGAGGAGCGTCATTGTGCCATCCACTTGAGCAGGATTGCTCTGTGTAGGCTGTCCGCATCGCCCATAGCCCGGTTACAAACCGCACGAAACAAAAGGATTGTATCTTGAATTCGCCTGATTTAATGTGCGACCCGATGGCTGTAATAGTTGAACAGAACAGCTTTGCGGCGAGGTTTCGGACAGTTGACATGCAGGACCGCTCTTCCACGGTGTCGCGGTATGGCAATTTCAGCTTTGTCGCCCTCCCGCATAGCAGTCTTCCATCACATCGATCAAAGCGTGTGCAAGCAAAGACGGCATTCATCATTGGGTTCTTGGCATTCATAACTACGACGCAAAGCCAAGAGATCGGAGGAGTGGGGATTGAAATTCGTGCCGCGCCAGGGGGTGGCCCACCAATAACAAACAGGGTCCTTCCCGGAGGACCCGCCGCCAAAGCTGGGAATATGCCTGGATGCCTCATTTTGTCAGTCGATGGGAGTAGTACCGCAGGCAAGACCTTATCTGAGTGTGCGACGCTTATTCGTGGCACGCCACAGACACAGGTCAGACTCGAACTCGGTGACCCCGAACTGGGAAAGACCAACATCATTACTTTGACGCGAGAGAAGATTGTCATTCAAACTACTGGGTCCCCTCCAGTAATCACGCCGCTCGCAGGAAAACCCGTACCGGACCTCGCCCCGTTAGGTCTGAGTTCGACCGATGTCCCGCCCAGTCAACCGCTTTTGGTCGTGCTTATCGATGCTGAACAACGCCCCTCTCGGCACGCGCTAAGTCTCCTCTTAGGGCAGCCTACCGGCTTGACGAAAGAAGGCATCGCGGTCATCATCCTGCAGGCGGGCACGATGTCCGGCCAGGCCTTTAACGACTGGAAGAAGGACGCCGGCATTCCGTTTCCGGCCGCCTGTTTGGCAGGAAATCCAGGCGAGGCTGGCGCCACTTGGGGCGCGTCCTCTCTGCCATGGCTCATCCTGACCGATAAGGCCCATCGCGTGGTCGCTGAAGGCTTCACACTCGATGATCTCCAGGCGAAGCTCCAGGATTTGAAGGAGTGAATGGATCGTTTCATAAAATGCGGGCATGTTGGCTGCGTCGTTTTGTCGCACCCAGCTTCCAACGACTGCCTGCCAGCGTGCTCGATGCCTGACGCCTTGGAAAAATGTCCTGAGAAAGACGCAGGGACTGGACAACTGAAGCCCAGCCGTCCCTTCCAGCCAGGCCTCAGTGAGATTTAGCCCCCGACCTTCTGGTGACTAAGCCCGGCACGTTGCTGGTGGTACTCGGGCTTCTTGACCTTTTTGCCCACCACCCCCAGCGCCTCTTCCAGGAACTCGGTGGCCTTTTCGCAGTCAGGCCCTGTGAATCCCACGGCGTCAATTTGGATTTCGCCTGCGGTTCCGATGATGATTTCGATGGTTCTCCTCATGTTCATCCTCTGTGGTTCACTCCGTAGCTAAAAGCGTCGCCGAGGGTATCATCCAAATCACTGGCCTTGAAGGACCCATCCGGCTGGCAAGAGTTGGCCAGGCACCAGTTGAGCATCCGTAAGATCCCGGCTCGAGCCTGCTCCCGAGTCGCGGCATCCAGGGTTGGCCAGGCATGGTGAAAGATCTTCACCACGTCCCAATTCAGATGATTCTCGTAATGGCCATTGACGCGGATACCAGCGGGGAAGTCCACGGCATCGAGTTGGAGCACACGCTTCGCGATCAGATCCAAATGGTCCACCTGACCGTGGAGATCCGAGATCACGTGGAACGTCATCGCCATGTCGTCCATTTTCCAGATCCTCCCCTGGCGGTCCACCAGCCACTGTCCCCAGCAGCCGGTAACAGGATTTTGCCAACACCGCACAAATTGGCGCAGGGCATCCTGGAGCTGGGGATGATACGCGTAGCCGGTTCGCTTGTGTCCAAAGAGCAGCCGCGCCAGCGCGGAAAAGGTTTCATCCAACTCCTCGCGATTGAACACGCCGGTCCGGGCGAAATCATTGAGCAAGACCGAATCGAGTTGTGCCGCGAGCTTTTCAGGCGAGTTGATCCGATCCAGAAACGACAACGGATACTGCGGGTCCCGGGTGTCGTCCTTCAGGCCATCCTCCACCGAATAATAGAGTCGGAGATACCAGACGGTGATTCTCCGTCCCCAGCTTCCGTCCGAAGCCTGCTGCTCGGTGGCCAACTTCTGCTCCGCCGGTTGCGCCAGACTTTGGCGGAGATCAGCAATCCTCGCCCGGGTGAGTTCGACGTCGGGCGTGAAATTAAGCCGCCAACGGATTTCCCGGTAGATATGCATCGAGTACCTGCATCCCTTCTCCGGCTGCCTGATGACGCTGGATCTCCTTCACCAACGGCTTCAGTTCGGGGTTCAACTGCTTCGCCCGCATTTCTCTCGCCAAACGCAGTCCTGCGAGATCCCAGTAAAACCGGGCATCGCCCCTGAACCGGTGCCAGCGGGATTTACCCGGATCGGGTGGGGGCGGGGTGATAACGTGCGCCTGACGAATCCGGTTTGCAACCACGGCGCGGATCAGGGACTCACGACTGAGGTAAAGGCCGAGTGCCAAAACCAAGGCGCTCATCAGCAGAATCAGCCAACGCTTGCGTCGCATGTTGTGAGAGGGTCAGTGCCCGGATGACTCGGGCCTTAATGACCGCTTCCTCGAAATTAGCATTTCGCCAGGCGCCCGCAAGAATTTCTCCGAAAATCAGAACTGGCAATATAAATCGAGGTGCTAGCACTCAGCGGCAGGGTCTCTGACTTGGGCCCTCTTGCCGAACGATTCCGACCGCAATGCGCAGCCAAGTTCGGGCATCAAGGTCCTGCTTCAGCCTATGGTGTATTACGAGTTGTCGAGCGCCACCCTCGTGACAGCGGGTGGTTCTGCGTTCCTATTATCGGTTTGGACAATGCCGGCTGATGCTCAAGCCGGAGGAGGCGGACCCGCCCGACACAACCATCGCAATTGGCTTGAGATTCGGCACCTCACACCTAAACGCCCCCAAAACCTCTCGGAGACGAAACGCAGAGGGGATGGCGCTGTGCCGAGCCTTTTGAGCCCGGCACAGCCCATCCCCTTGGTTGTTGTGGTTTATGGCAGCAGTGGACAGGACCGTTCAGTTTCTCCAGTGTTCATGGAGTTGGGGCAGACTGAATTTGTTGACCAGCAATGAAACATCCTCAGTTTCAAAGACCCCACATTCGCCGTAATGAGGCAAGCTGACCTGGAAGACAATCTCCGGAGCGTTCTCATCCGGTGCAATTTGGGTTACGGTCGCCACACCTCCCGGATACTCACCAAGGGCAGGCGTGTTCACTTTCTGGCCGAGGAGTTTCTGGCCAGGTTTCTGGACCAGTTGATTTGCTTTCATGGTTCGTTGTTCAGGCCGCCAGGTTGAATTTCCTCCTCCCAAGCTCACCGAACCGATTGACCAGTTCCGTGGCATCCTGGTGAGCGAGATTCCGGGCCTGGTTCGCCAGTTGAGAGAGCCCGTTCTTCAATCGAGCCCTGGCCACAGCAGAATCTCGATATTGAGCCATCTGCGGAGCCCTGCCCACCAGGTGCCGCTCTGACCAACGTCAGCCTCTCTGCCACGAGACATGGCACGAACCTGTCACTGAGATGGCCGGCGTCCCCCTTCAGGCTCTATTCGACGGAGAGCCTTAATCCAGCGGCCTGGATACCATTGCCCGACACCCCTTGCCGGAGTAACGATGATCTTGTGATCAGCATCTCACCTTCCAACAGCAGCCAGTTTTTCCAGTTGAGGACACCCTGAAGGACGCAACATCGGGCTTGACTTGTCGGAGCAGGAGTTTAAGATCGCCCCATGCACTCGTGGAATTATTGCCGTGTTGTTGACCTTTTTGAAATCAAGGCAGGAGGTCCACTGGACTGGGATTTGGCCGTTCAATATTCGAGCCGCTGGTCGAATAGGTACAGTTGACTCGATCGGAGCTGATGAGCAAGACCACGCATAAGCCGGCTCATGATAGAACACTGGTGGTTCTAGGGGCTGGTGCCTCAATTGGTAACTACTCAGGTCCGAGCGGGGCCGGGTGAACAGCGGCGGAGAGAGAGGCCGCAAAATACTTTGATTTTGTACGGGACTCCCCCAAATCCACCTGGTAATCTGGGCGCGTGCTCGAAGCCGAAATCATTCAAGGCCGCAAAATCAGTAACGTCCAGATCGGCGAGATTAGGGCCTTGATTGAGGCCCATCCGCTTTGGAGCCGCTGGCGCTTGTCGCAGGTGTTGGCTCAGCGATGGCAATGGTATTCGGCCTCCGGCCAGCTCAAAGACATGGCGGCTCGGACGCTGTTACTCAAGCTGCAGCGGCGCCAACTCATTGCACTGCCGGAACGCCGGCGAATGCCGGTTGGACGAGGTCCGCTGCTGAGTCTCGAGCTTTTTGACTCAGTGGTTCCTGAGCCGATCCGGGCGGACTTGTCTTCGCTGCTGCCCCTGGAGGTGCAAGTGGTCCGCCCCAGGCATCCGGACTATCCTCGGTTTCAGCGGTATTTGGCCCGGCACCATTACCTGAGCTATGGCGGCCCAGTTGGGGAGAACCTGGGCTATTTGATTAGGAGTTGCGCGGGAGCGGATCTGGCGTGCCTGCTCTTTGGAGCGGCGGCCTGGCAGTGCGCGCCTCGCGATCGGTGGATCGGTTGGTCGGCCCAGCAACGGGTTGCCGGCTTGCCGTTGATCGCCAACAATAGCCGGTTCCTGATTTTGCCTTGGGTTGGAGTCCAGCGTCTGGCCAGCCACATTCTTGGTCGAATCGCCCAGCGGATCGATGCCGACTGGCAAGCGCGCTACCATCATCGTCTTTACCTGCTGGAGACCTTTGTGCAACCGGACCGCTTCCGGGGCACCGCTTACCAGGCGGCCAACTGGATTCGGGTGGGCCAAACCCGCGGACGAACCCGCCAGAATGAGCGGCACCGGGACAATCAGGTCCATGCGCCTTGCAAGGACATTTACCTTTATCCTTTAACTGCAGATGTGCCTGGCCAACTCTGTGATTAAAGACCGCAACGGGCTCATGGCGTTGGGCCGGGCCGACTTGGCTGGATTGGTCAACTACACTTTGGAGTTACAAGCCGAGAATGCCCGCCTGCGGGACGCGGCCTCCCAGAATAGCGGTAACAGTTCGCGCCCTCCTTCCACGGACGGCCCCGAAAAGCCCAAACCCAAGAGCCTGCGAAAAAAGTCCGGGCGCCCCTCCGGCGGTCAACCCGGCCATCCCGGTCGCACCCTCCAACCCAGCCAAAAGCCCAAGCACATCCAGATTCATCCGCTGCTGGAGTGTGGGTGCGGCGAGGATCTTTCCCAGGAACCGGCGGTGGATTTTGAGCCTCGCCAAGTCTTCGACTTGCCCACGCTGACCTTGGAATGCACCGAGCATCGAGCTGAAATCAAAGAGTGCCCCATCTGCGGGCGAACCTGCCGGGCTGATTTTCCGGTCGACATTAAAGCCCCGGTCCAATACGGGAAGAACTTTCGCGCCTTGCTGACCTACCTCTACGACGCCCAAGAGGGGGCCAGCCGCCGCATCCGCGAAATGGGCCAGGAGATGTTCGGCTTTGCCGTCAGTGAAGGCACCCTGCAAAGCGCTCGCCAAGAACAATACCAGGGGCTGCAACCTTTTGAAGAGCGCCTGGTGGAAATCCTGCCCCAAGAACCCATTCTCCACGGCGACGAAACCAGCGTGCCCATCAACAAGGTCACCCATTGGCTGCACGTCATTTGCACGCCCCTGCTGACGTTTTTGAGCGTCCAACTCACCCGAGGCAAAGAGGCGATGCAAGCTCTACTCCGGCTTCTGAGGTGGAGTTGAGACCGGCCTGCTTCCCGCACCTCGGCCCAAGCATCACCCCCAGCATGAACGGCCAACTTTTCATCTTTCGCACCTCAGGAATGCCTCCAGGTTTTCGGGCGGCGTTTCCATCGCCAGCGTGCAACCCGAGCTGAGCACAAACCGGCGTCGCCCACAGGCGCGGACCGCTTCCAGCGCCTGGCGCGCCGCCTGGCGGACTTGCTCGACGCTCCCGCGCGCCAGCACCGATACCGGGTCGAGATTGCCCCACAAGGCCACCTGCGGGCTTACCAGCCGGCAGGCCCGCGTCAAATCAACCTGGTGGTCGATTTCCAGCACGTCCGCCCCCGAGGCCGCCATTTCCGGGAGCAACGGCAGCGCGTTGCCGCAGATGTGCAGGGAGACCGGCAGCGGCGCAGCCGATTTCAGCCCGGCAATCAAACGCCGCTCGAAAGGCAGCACCAGTTCGTGATAGGCCCGTGGCCCGATCAAACCCGCCGGGGAATCGCCGCCGCTTAGCAGGTCCGCGCCCGCCTCACCCAGGGCGCGGCCGTATGCCAAACCGTATTCCAGGCAACGTTCCATCAGCGCCTCGACCATGGGCCGGTCCTCCACCACCTTGAGCATGATCTGGTTGATGCCCATCAGCGCCGCCCCCAGCGAGAACGGATACTGGTCGAAGCAGGCCGCGATGAAAACCCCGTCTCCCAGCGTCTTGACCACCCGGGCAAGCGCCTCCAACATCAGCGGGTAGCGTCCCTGGGACCCGGCCTCCGGCGCAGGGATGCGCTCGATGTCGCGCGCAGTCCGAACCAGCGGTTCGCCCAGGCCGCCAAAGGGCTGGTCGTCCGCCACGGCCCCGACCCGCGCCCCCATCGCCTGCGCGCTCACCCACGTATCCGCCGACACCCAAACGGCGTCGGGCCGGAATCGCTCGTAGTACCGGGCGACGCACTCGGCCAGCACGCGGGAGTTGGTCGTGTATTGCCGTATCGAGACGCCTGCAACCTTTGCGCAATAATGCACCGAGAGCGGGCCGGTTGGGACCCGGCCAGTCTCCAGGCCCAGCAAGGCCCGGCGGACCAACTCGCGCGATCCCGGCGCCGGGCCCGCACAATTTTTCTGCCATCTCATTTTTTCCGCCAACTCCGGATTTCGGCGGGCAGACCCCTCACCCCGGCCCTCTCCCCTTCCGAAGGGGAGAGGGAGAGGCGTCGGCAGTCTGTCGAACTTCCAGGTGCCCCCGCTTCCTCAAGCCGCCGCCGAGAATTCTCCCTCTCCCCTTCGGAAGGGGAGAGGGTTGGGGTGAGGGGTCCGCCGGGGACTCCGTCGCCGCCTTCACTGACCGCTTGCCACCCGTGGAAATCCGCGCTCGCCAGAATCGCCCGGTCCATTTAACATCGCAACCAAGAATCGAACGAAAGATCGGCCATGAAAACCAAAACCAGCCCTGACCACGCACAGCCCAAGACGACACGACGCGACTTCCTCAAGCGGACCGGCGCGGCTGCGGCGGCGCTGGCCGCGCCGATGCTGGTCCCGGCTTCCGCCCTGGGCCGCGGCGGCCCGGTCGCGCCCAGCGAACGCATCGCCATGGGCTTCATCGGATTGGGCGGGCAGGGGAGCGGGCACCTGCTGGGCGGCGCGTGGACTTATGTGCCCGGGGGCTACGTTGCGCGTGACGACGTGCAGGTGCTGGCGGTCTGCGACGTGCGGCGGGAGCGCCGCGAGAGCGCGCGCCAGCGCTGCAACCAGATGTACGCCCGGAAAACCGGCCAGGCCGGCTACGACGGCGTGCGGGCCTACAATGATTTCCGCGAGGTCCTGGCCCGGGCGGACATTGATGCGGTGCTGATCGCGGTGCCCTATCACTGGGCGGCCCCCTTGGCCATCATGGCCATGCGCGCGGGCAAGGACGTTTACTGCGAGAAACCCGTTGCCATCACCGTTCGCGAAGGACGCAGCGTCATCGAGACCAGCAAACGCTTCGGCCGCATCTACCAGGCCGGCATGCAGCAGCGCTCCGAATACGGCGGCAGGTTCCGCCTCGCCTGCGAGTTGGTCCGCAATGGGCGCATCGGCCAGCTCAAGGAAGTCTGGGCCTATCGCCTGCCGGGGGCGCTCGTCCCCTCCGCCTGGACCTCCAACACCTCGGTGCCGGTGCCCGATGGATTCGACTGGAACATGTGGCTGGGGCCGTTGCCTTGGCGCCCCTACGGCGGCGAGGCCGGCCACACCCTCACCGGGCTCTTTGTCGGGGACGTCAATTGGGCCCCGCACCACTACGACATCATTCAATGGACCATCAACCCGGATGTCACCGCCCCCATTGAAGCGCGCCATGACAACGGGCAGGTCCATTATCGCTATGCCAATGGCGTAGTGGTCCACTCGCTGGACTACCCCGGCGAGCGCGTGGGCCCCGACGGCGGCGCCTGTTTCGTCGGCACCGAAGGCCGCATTGTCGTGGACCGGGCCAATATCGTCTCCTACCCGGAACGCATCCTCAAAGAGCCCCTGCGGCCCGAGGACAGCCGGGTCTATCACGCCAACAGCCATTCGGGCAATTTCCTCGAGTGCATCCGCACGCGCCGGCTCACCATCTGCCATCCCGAAACGGCGGTCTATACCATGAATGCGATCCTGGTGGGCGGCATCGCCCTGGCCCTCCAACGCGCCGTCAGGTGGGACCCGGTCAAGGCCGAGTTCCCCGGCGACGACGAGGCCAATCGTCTCCTCTCCTACGCCGCCCGGCCACCCTGGCGAGTCTAGCGAAAAACCCATCTCCCCAACTCCTTGAAGAATCCGATGACCATGAAAACCAGCCGCACGAATCGACTCCTGATTGCCTGGCTGCTTGCCGTTGCCGCGAGTGTGCCCGGCCTCCGCGCCGCAGAGGAACAGGACCTGGTTGCCACACTCCAATCCACAGCGGGCGCACCGCAGAAATGGGCTGCCTGCCAGAGGCTGAGGCTCATCGGGACCGCCGACGCCGTGCCGGCCCTGGCTGCCTTGCTCACGGACCAGCGCCTGTCCCAGGCCGCGCGCCATACCTTGGAAGCGCTGCCCTGCCCCGAGGCGGGCGGGGCGCTCCGCCAAGCCCTCGGCCAGACCTCCGGCCTGCTCAAGGCAGGCATCGCCGACTCGCTCGGCTGGCGCGGCGAGCCGGCCTCGGTCCCGCTGCTGGCTCCATTGGTGTCTGATTCCGACACGACCGTGGCCGCGGCGGCCGCAGCAGCGCTTGGCCGCATCGGCGGCCGAGATGCCCTCGAGGCCCTCACGGCCGCGCGCGACGCGGCGCCCCTGGCGGTGCAATCGGCCGTGTACGAGAGCCTCTTGAAATGCGCCGAGCGCCTGGCCGCGCGCGACGATAATGCGGGCGCAGCAGCGATCTATCGTGGTTTGTTCGACCCGAAATACCCGGTGCAAGTCCGCGTGGCGGCGTGGCGCGGCCTGGTATTGGCGGACTCGGAGCATCGGGCGGAGCTAATGGGCAAGGCGCTGGCTGGCACGGATCGCCCGATCCAGGCCGTCGCGCTCAAGGTGGTGCGTGAGCTAAAGGACCGGCAGGCTATCCTGGCCTGCGTTGGCCAATGGGCGTCGCTCCCGGTGGAGTCGCAGTTGGCCGTGCTCGATGCCGAGGTGAAGCTCGGCGCGGAGGCGCTGCCGGCAGTGCAAACCGCCGGCCAAAGCCCGGACGTTGCCGTGCGCGCGGCGGCATGGCAGGCGCTGGGCGAATTGAACGACACGACTTCCATTCCGGCGCTGGCCAAGGCCGCTGCTCAAGGACAGCCCGCCGAGCGCGAGGCCGCTCGCGAGAGCCTGGCCCGCCTGCACGGCACCGGCGCTCGCGAGGCCCTGCTGGCCCAAATCGAGCCCGCGCCCGCTCCGGAGAAGGCCGAGTTGCTCCGCGCCCTCGGGGAGCGCGATGACCGCGCCGCGGCCAACGTTCTCCTGCAATACGCCGCCTCGGACGCCCCGTCGGTGCGCCTGGCGGCGCTGGAGTCCTTGCGGAGACTCGCCCCGCCCGAGGCCATGGCGCCGCTGCTCGAAATCGCGGCCAAGTCGAAGTCCGACGACCAGCGTGACCCGGCGCTCCAGGCGCTTTATGCGATTTGCCAGGCCAGTCCGAACAAGGAGGAGGCCGCCCGCAGCACCCTCCAGGCCCTGGGCCGGTTCCCTGCGGCCGAGCGCCGTCAATTGCTGCCGCTCCTGGCGGAGTTGGGCACGGCCGACGCCCTGGCCGCCGCTCAGGCCGCAAGCAATGACCCAGACCCGGAACTGGCCAAGGAGGCCGTGCGCGTGCTGGCGCAATGGCCCAATGCCGCGCCGGCCCCCCACCTGCTCGGGCTGGCCCGCGCCGGCGGTGAACCGACGCTCCGGACGCTGGCGTTGCGCGGGGCGATCGCGTGCGCCGCTCAGGAGCCGGACGCCGCCAAACGCCTGACGCTCCTCGAACAGGCCCTCTCGGCCGCCAGCCGGACCGAGGAAAAGAAGCAGGCCCTTGGCCAGCTCGGCCAGGTCCCGATGCCCGAGGCCCTGGCGCTGGTGCTCAAGAACCTCCAGGACCCGGCCTTGAGCGCCGAGGCCAGCCTGGCCGCCGTGATCATCTCGGAGAAACTGGCGCCCTCCAATCCGGCGCTCGCCGATGACGCCGCGCTCAAGGTGCTCGAGTTGGTCCACGAAGGCGACCTGTTCCGGCGGGCCTGGGCGTTGCGGCACAAGCCCGGCGCGGGCGGGGCTTTCATTCGCGACTGGCTGGTTTGCGGACCCTATCGCCAAGCCGGCGTGGTCGGGGCAGTGGCAGTTTTCGAGATCCCATTCGGCCCCGAGAAGCCCGGCCAAAACGTCCAATGGAAAGCAGCGCCCTCCGCAGACCACGTGGCCCTTTCGGCACTGTTCCCCGGCGAGGAAAACTGCGCGGCCTATCTGCGGACGCGCATCATTGCGCCGCAAGACTGCAGCGGCGTGCTCTTGATGGGCAGCGACGACGGCATCAAGGCCTGGCTGAACGGGAAAGTGGTCCACAGCAACAACGTGGACCGCGGCGAGTTGGTGGACCAGGACGCGGCGCCGATCCAGCTCAAGAAAGGCGCCAATGAGCTAATGCTCAAGATCAGCCAGGGCGGCGGCGGCTGGTCTGCCTCCGCCCGCATCGTCGGCGCGGACGGCAAGCCCGTGCAGGGCCTGCGGGTCGAACGGCCGGCGGGCGCGGATTAGAGCATCGACAGGAGAATTCTGGACCTCGCCCCGCGAATGGCATCGGGTAATGCCTCAATGAAGGCCGAGAGCGGAACCGGAAGGGCCTCGCCCAACGCCACGCGTTTTGGACTGCGGCAGTCCTCTGCCGCTTTTTAGACCCTGGGGACACAAAAGCGCCTGAGGACTGGCGCAGTCCAAAACCTTCGGGCTTGGGGTCGGTTCATAGGGAAAAGGCTGTCCGCCTCGGGTCCTTGGGGGGTCTGGACGAACTCGTCCCAGGCTTTAAGAAGGGCCTCCAGTTCGCGGTTCATCGGGGAAGACCTTCTTCAGAATTGCATCGGCCTCGGCATCGGTCATGGGGTTATTGAGGCATCCCCAGGATTCCCGAAGCTGGAGCAGCTTGCCCGCGATCTCCGGGCCGAAATGCCGGGCAGGGGACTCCGGGTCCTTCACCATGGCGTCCAGCTCCAAGGCGGAGCGCAGCAGCCACTTGCACTCGAGCTTGAAACGCGAAAGGGAGTCCGGAGATGGCTCTTGCTGAATGAGTTCCCGGTATTGGCGCTGGAGGTAATCGTTGACTGCTTCAACCCAGCCCGTCAGAAATCGCTCGATGCTTCGCGGGCTGCCCACGGGAGCGCCCGGAGCCGAAACCGTTGGAAGTACTGCAGCGTTCACCACACCACAGTGGCAGAAAACGGCGGCCAAATCAACTCATGTATCCAGATGCGATCTGAACCATTTTTCTTGCCAATTCGCATGCCATAATGGTAGATTCGATGCCATGAATGCGACCGTTCAAATGGATGGGGCTGGCCGGGTGGTTCTCCCCAAACGCTTGCGTGAGCGTTTTCGTCTTCAGGGCGGGGACAGCCTGACCCTTGAGGTCAAGGGGGATGCCATCGAACTGCGGCCCACCAGATCGAGGGTCCGGCTCAAACGTGTCAACAGGGTCCTTGTGCTTGCCAGTGAAACGCCGTTGCCGGAGGGGCGAGACTTCGTCGCGGAAGCTCGGGACGAACGCATGGATGAGATTGCCCGAGGCGCGAGGGGCCGGACATGAAGGTGTTTTGCGACACGAATGTCCTGGTGGCGGCGTGTCTCGAGAGCCATCCCCAACACAACGCGGCCCGGCCGGTGCTGGAGCGGGTAAAGGCAGGCAAGGACGAGGGGTTCACTGCGGCGCACAGCCTCGCCGAGGCGTATGCGGTGCTAACGCGTCTTCCCGGGTCCGAACAGGTGGCGCCCACAATTGCCTGGCAATTGATTTCCGACAACGTTTTAAAGGCCTTCACGGTCGTGACTCTCACCCCAAAAGAGTATGCCGACACACTGGAGCAGGCGGCCGCTAACGGGGTGGAGGGGGGCAGGACCTATGATGCCTTGCTCCTGGCAGCGGCAGCCAAGAGCGGCGCCGAACGGATCTACACGCTCAACGCTCGCCATTTTCAAGCTCTCGCTGACGCCGCCTTGCGCGGGCGGGTTGTGGCTCCGTGAGGGTCATATCTTCGTTTCCTTCCACCTGCCGCGGCGGAACAAGGCGATGCCCGCCAGGCCGGCGGCGGATTCTGCAAGGAGAATCGACCAGTACACGCCGCTCTGGTTGGCGCCCAGCTTGATCGCCAGCAAATAGGCCAGGGGGATCTCGAGCAGCCAAAAGCAGAAGAAGTTGATCTTCATGGGCGTGAACGTGTCGCCCGCGCCGTTGAAGGCTGAAGACATCACCATGCCCCAGGCATAGAAGACATACCCGTAGGCCACGATTCTCAGGCATTGCGCCCCGGCGGCTATGACTCGCGGTTCGGCAGTGAAGATGCGGACCAGGACCTCGTTGCCAAAGATATACACCAGCGAGATCGCTGCGAGGAACCCCATGTTGACCAGGCCGGTCATCCAGACCGAACGCTCGGCGCGCTCAGGCTGCCGGGCGCCCAGGTTCTGCCCCACCAGGGTCGCCGCGGCGTTGCAAAAGCCCCACGCCGGCATGAGCGTGAACACAACGATGCGCACGGCGATGGTGTAGCCGGCCAGGGCCTGGCTCCCAAACACCGAGATGATGCGCACCAGGCCGATCCAGGAGGAAGTGGCGATGATGAATTGCCCGATGCCGCCCAACGAGGTGCGCACGAGCCCTCGCATCGCTTGGGCGTGCAGGCGAACCTGGGAGGGCAAGACGCGGATGTGCTTTGCCCCCCGAAACAGCACCCAGAGCTGGACCAAGACGCCCGTGCCGCGTCCGATGGTCGTGGCCACCGCCGCGCCCTGGACCCCGAGCGCCGGCAAGGGGCCCCACCCGAAAATGAGCGCGGGGTCCAGGACGATGTTGATGCCGTTGGCCAGCCAGAGCACACGCATCGCCATGGCCGCGTCGCCCGCACCCCGGAAGGCGGCGTTGATGACGAAGATCAGCATGATGACGGTGTTGCCGCCCAGCATCCACGCGGTGTAGCGCCAGCCGTGCTCAAGGCTCCAGGCGTCCGCGCCCATCAGGCCAAGGATGTCCCTCGCAAAAAACACGCCGGCCAGCGAAAACGGCACCGATGCCGCCAGGGCCGCGATAATCCCCTGGACCGCGGCGTCGCCGGCCTCCTTCGGGTTCTTCTCGCCGATGCGGCGGGCAACCAGGGCGGTTGTCCCCATCGCGAACCCGGCGGCCACGGCATAGACCAGGGTCAACACCGATTCGGTCAAGCCGACCGTGGCGATGGCGGAGGCGCCGAGCGAGGAGACGAAGTAAATATCGACCACGGCGAATGCCGATTCCATCGCCATCTCCAGCATTGTCGGGACCGACAGGAGCAGGATGGCGCGGCCAAGGCTCCCCTGGGTGTAATCCATGCCGGTGCCGCGGAGGGCATCTCTCAAATCGCCCAAAAGCAGCCGGAGACGCGAGGTCTCCAGGGCGCGCGCGTCGGCGGCTTGGCCTGTCATCGAGGGATTCATGCCCGCGCCAAAGGTTACCCGCGCACGCGCTCCTGGCAAATCCAACTCGTCCATCACCGCGTAGCGGTGCTTGATGGTAGCCGTGGACTTCGAGTCCACGGACCCAGGGCCCAAGCTCCCCCGCGTCGCGTAGCGGCGCTTGACAACAGCATGTGGGACGCGCCACGACTTGGCCGTCAGGCGTCGCTACGCGACGCACGACCATTCCTGCGCCCCAAACCGTGGACCGAGGTCCACGGCTACCTTCACTGCGTTGCTCCGCGACGCACGTGCCGCACTCCAGGGGCTTCGCCAGATCGGGGGATGGGCCTGCGAAAGGCCCAAGAGCCCTCCCTGCATCATCCGAAGGTGTTCCCTTTCCAGCCCCAGTCGGCCGCGGGCACATCGGTGAAATTCAAATAGACGCGGTTGGGCGGGACGCCGAGGGACTCGTTCAAGAGGCTGCAGACCTTTTGGGAGAGCCGCCGGTTGACCTCCCCGCCCAAGCCGCCGATGCTGCGGACGTCCACGAAGGCGGCCTCGCCCGCGCTCCCGGACATCTGGATGGCGGCCTGGCTGACGGCGACCATGACGTACTGCTCGGGTTTGCCGATGGTCTCGGCGACGAGCCTGGAGAGCGCGGCGAGCAGGGCCTTCCGTCTTTCCTCGGGCAGAACGACTGTGGTTTCGAGCTTCAACAGTGGCATAATCAATATCTACTCTTGGCGCGCCGGGGCTGCAACCAAGAACGGTTCCATCACCGCGTAGCGGTGCGTGATGGTAGCCGTGGACTTCGGGTCCACGGACCCAGGGCCCGAGCTCCCCCGCGTCGCGTAGCGGCGCTTGACAACAGCATGTGGGACGCGCCACGACCAGGCCGTCAGGCGTTGCTACGCGACGCGCGACCATTCCTACGCCCTAAACCGTGGACCGAGGTCCACGGCTACCTTCACTGCGTCGCTCCGCGACGCAGGCGCCGCGCTCTGGCTCCGGATCTCCCGAGGGATTCCCCGCTGCGCGGCGTAGCAATGGTGTGCTGATGAAACAGGCAGGGAAAAGCTTTGCACGGCGGGGCGTTGCCGATAACCTCTCACACGATGCATAAGGGCAAACGATACAAGGCCCATCTGTTGGGACCCCTTCTGCTCGCGGCGGCCCTGGTGCTGGGCGGCGGGGCGGGTCTCTTGCTGAGCGGTTGCGGCCGGAGCCCAGCGGCCCCCACGGCCGGCGGGGCAAAGGAGAAGACCCTCTACACCTGCGGGATGCACCCCCAGGTGGTGCAGGACCATCCGGGCAACTGCCCGATTTGCGGCATGAAGCTCACGCCCGTTCATCAGCAGGCCGGCGCGAGCGCCGCCTCCGCCGCCGCCTCAGCCCAGGCCCAGGCCATCGCCCTGGATTCGGTGACCATCCAGACTATGGGCATCCGCACCGCCGTCGTGACCAATGGACCCTTGCGCCGGAGCATCCGCACAGTGGGCGCCATCGAATACAACGAGACCGCGCTGGCGGACGTGACCACCAAGTTCAAGGGGTGGGTCGAAAAGCTTTACGTGGATGCCACCGGCCAGCGGGTGCACCGGGGCGAGCCGCTTTTCGAGATCTATGCCCCGGAGCTCTACAGCGCGCAACGGGAATACCTGTTGGCCCGCGAGCAGGGCACCAACGCGCCGGACGGATCTGCGCTCAGGATCAGCGCGCTCACGAAGCTGAAATACTACGACGTTTCGGACGAGCAGATCGCCGAGTTGGAACGTACGGGGCAGGCGCGCAAGACCCTGCCCATCCAGGCCCCCATCGATGGTTTCGTGACCGAGAAACCGGTGGTCCAGGGCCAGATGGTCGAGCCGGGCATGAGGCTCTACCGGCTGGCGGACCTGGGGTTGGTGTGGGTGCAGGCCCAGATCTACGAGCAGGACCTGGCCTACATCCGGCTGGGCCAGGAGGCCGTTGTCACGCTCGCCTACCTCCCCGACCGCGAATTTCGAGGGCGGGTGACCTACATCTATCCCAACGTGGACGAGAAGACCCGCACCGCCACCGTGCGGATGGAGTTCCACAACCCGGGCTTCTTTCTCAAGCCGGGCATGTTCGCCACCGTCCGCGTCGCCGCGGAGCTCCAGCCCTCGGCCTTGCTCGTGCCGGGCATGGCCATTTTGCGCAGCGGCGAAAGAAACACGGTTTTTGTGGCGCTGGAGGGCGGCCGCTTCGAGGCACGCGCCGTCACCCTCGGCCCGCAGGCCGACAACGACATGTGCCAAGTGCTCAGCGGCTTGGAAGAAGGCGAGCGAATCGTCACCTCGGGCCAGTTCATGCTCGATTCGGAGAGCCAGCTCCGCGAGGCCATCCAGAAAATGGCCAAGCCCAATGAGGCCGGCGCGCCCCAGACCGCCGCCGCGGAAGCGGGCGGCGCCGCCGCTGCCTCCGCCCGCCCCACGGGCCAGGAGGCGGCGCACCCCGCCGAGCCTCAGGAGCCGGCCGAGTTGAAGTACATCTGCCCGATGCCGGAGCACATCTCGATCGAATACAACCACCCCGGCAAATGCCCGATTTGCGGGATGACCCTGGTGCCGGTGTCCCCTTCTGCCCTGCGCCAGCTCCAGCCTGGGGGCAAGCTGCTCTATTACACTTGCCCGATGCCCGAACACAGCGACGTGCGCTCCGACAAGCCGGGCAAATGCCCCCTGTGCGGCATGACGCTCATCCCGGTGATGAGCCCGCCGCCGGCGGGGCGTGGCCAGCGCGGAGCGTCGGAGCGTAAAGGGCCTCGGGGCGCGGGCTGAGTTCAGAACAGTCCCACCGTGTTGCCGTGGGCATCGACATCCATCGCTTCGGCGGCGGGCACTTTGGGCAAGCCGGGCATGGTCATAATGTCGCCGGAGTACACGACGACGAAGCCGGGTCCGGCGTTGAGGCGGGCGTCCCGCAGGGGGACGGTGAATCCGCGCGGGCGTCCGCGCAGGGAGGGCGTGGCCGAGAACGAGTATTGCGTCTTGGCCATGCAGATGGGCAGATGGCCGAAGCCGGCCTCCTCGAACGAGCGGAGCTTTTCGGCAGTCCGGCCCTCGGCGACCACATCGTCGGCGCCATAGACCTTCCGGGCGATGAGCCGGACCTTTTCGAGCAAGGGCACCGAGTCGGGATAGGTGAAATTCAAGGGGCCATTCCGGGGCTGGGCGGCGGTTTGCACGACCAGCCCGGCCAAGTCCTCCGCGCCCGCGCCGCCGCGGTGGAAATGCTCCGAGAGCGCCACCGGCACGCCCACCTTGACACAGGCCTGGCGGATGACTTGCCACTCGTCAGCGGTGTCGTCCGCGAAGACGTTGATCGAGACGATGACCGGCAGCCCGAAGGATTGGAGGTTCTCGATGTGTTTGAGCAGGTTGTCCAGGCCCGCCTCCAGCGCGGGGAGGTTGGGTTTGGAGAGGTCCGGGGGCTTGACGCCGCCGTGATATTTGAGTGCCCTGACCGTGGCGACGAGCACGGCGGCATCCGGGCGGAGCCCGGCTTTGCGGCACTTGATGTTCACGAATTTCTCGGCGCCCAGGTCCGCGCCAAAGCCGGCCTCGGTGACCGTGTAGTCGGCCAGGCGAAGGCCCAGTTTGGTGGCGGTGACGGTGTTGCAGCCGTGGGCGATGTTGCCGAAGGGGCCGCCGTGGATGAGGGCGGGGTTGCCTTCCAGGGTCTGGACGAGGTTGGGTTGGACGCCGTAGCGCATGAGCACCGTCATGGCCCCATGGGCTTTGAGGTCGCGCGCGGTGATGAATTGGCCGGTGCGGGAGTAGCCCACCACGATGCGGGCGAGGCGCTCCTTCAATTCGACCAACGACTCGGAAAAGCAGAGCGTGGCCATCACTTCGAAGGCCGGCGTGATGTCGAACCCGGACTCGCGGGGGAGGGAGTTGGCGCTGCCCCCCAGGCCCAGGACGATCTGGCGGAGGGCGCGTTCATTCATGTCAAGGACGCGGCGCCACAGGATGCGGCGTGGGTCGATCCCCAGTTCGTTGCCGTGGTGCAGATGGTTGTCCAGCAGCGCCGCCAGCAGGTTGTGGGCGGAGGTGACAACGTGAAAATCGCCGTTGAAGTGCAGATTGATGTCCTCCATCGGCGCCACCTGGGCGTAGCCCCCGCCGGTGCCGCCGCCCTTGACGCCGAAACACGGGCCGACGGAGGGTTCGCGGAGGCAAACGACGGCCCTGCGGCCCAGCCGCCAGAGGGCGTCGGTCAAGCCGATGCTGGTGGTCGTCTTGCCTTCGCCGGCCGGGGTCGGGTTGATGGCGGTGACCAGGATGAGCTTGCCGGTGGGGGCGTCCTGGAGCCGGTGGTAGAGGTCCAAAGAGATCTTGGCCCGCGTCTTGCCGTAGAACTCCAGGGCCTCTTCCTGGATGCCAAGTTTGGCGGCCACGGCCTCGATCGGCAAGAGCCTGGTTTGCCTAGAGATTTCAATCGCGCTCAGCGCGGTGATCGTCGGAGATCGCATACCGCCCCCAGTGTGACCCGGCTCCGGCCCGGAGTGCAACGAGGAATTGCCTCACGCAAGCCCGCGCGTGTGCAAAGGAAATGTCACAATGTGAATTGATTTTGGAGAGAATGAGCCGGCTTTCCTGCTCTGCCTCGCGGTTAGGTCTCTTTCGGCAATAACCCGCGCAGGCGCGCCGTTGTCTCCGCGCGATCCACGGCGCCTGTCGCGACCGACACGGCCAAGCGCTCCCATGCTGGTCCATCGGCTTGCGGTTCCAACCCGTTCAGGCGGAGAAACACGATGCACGCCCCGAGCGCCGCCCTCTTGTTGCCGTTGACGAACGGATGGTTCCTGCACAGGTAGTACAGATAGGCCGCCGCCACCTCCGCCAGGTCGGCATAGGGCGACTTCCCGCCCGCGCTCGCATGCGGCGCGGCCACCGCGGATTCCAACAAGGCCGCGTCGCGCACGCCGTGTGGGCCGCCGAACTCCGCGATGGCCTGGGCGTGAATCTCGCGCACGATCTCCACGGTGAGGTGGAAACAATTGTCCGGCGAGGGCTTCACGCGAGCCTCTTCATCGTGCGCGCGTAGTCCTTCAATGTGGACTTGATGACCCGGGTGACCTCCGCGCGCGAGGGCCTCGGCCGGAGGGGTGTGAGCGTGACGGTGCCGCCAACGTGGACCTCTACGTTCACTTCATCGCCGAGCTTGAGGTGCGCCAATTCCATCAATGCCGAATCAAAGATGATGCCCTGCGAATTGCCGACTTTGCGAATCGTCTTGACCATGTTGTAATACTATGTTTTACGCCCCCCTTCCCGTCAAGCACCCCCGTCATCGTATTTAGAGCCTGTCCCAAAAACCCCCCGAGGGGGGGACCTTTGTCGCAGTCTTTGTCGTAACCTTTGTCGGATTGGCCATTTCTCGACAAAGCTGCCGACACAGGCTGCGACAAAGGTCCGGAATCAGAGCTTTGGGGACAGGCGCTATTTATGTTCATGACCACTTAGTCCGCGCCCGCTGGATACAGGTCCGGAAAGTAGTGGGCGGCGGCGGCGCCAGGCACACCCAGGCGCAACGGTCCCTTCGGGGAGGCGGAGGTGAGCAACCGCTGGGAGAGCAGCTCGCCAGTGACCTTCTGCGCGGTGCGTGGCGAGACGCCAATGATCCGGCACGCGTTGCCGCGCGTGATTTCGCCGCGCAGAAAGACCTCCGTGAGCACCCGCGCGGAGCCGCGCGGAAGCTCCTCGGCCGACTCGCGCCGCCCGGCATAACCGGCGATGCGGTTGAGCAGGCCATCCAGGGCCAGCAGGTCCCCCATGAACCGGACCTGGTTGACTGCGATGCCTAGGAAGAACCGGCAGAATTCGCCCAGGTAGCGCTGCGAGAGATAGCCGCGGCCGTCGTAATCGTTCATCCGCTTTTCATCGGCTCCGGCAAGCGCAGCCTGGTAATCCGCCTTCCGCCGGGCCAGGCCCCGCGAGACGGTCCAAAGCCCATCACTATCAGTGCCCGCCTTCACAAACCAGGCCTGCGTAAAGAGCCGGGCCACGCGGCCGTTGCCATCCAGGAACGGATGGATCCAGGTCAGCCGATGGTGAGCGGCGGCGGCGGCGATCAGGCTGCCCGGTTCGGTCGCGACCGACGGACCATAAAACTCCGCGAACCGCTTGAGGAACGCGCCGAGGTTCCTGCTCGCCGGCGCCATGTGCCGCCCGACACTCACCTCGCCCTGGCGGAGCTTGCCGGGTTGGACCTCGTGGCGCTTTCCCTTTTCATCCTGGACCATGCGCAACTCTTCCGGCAGCCGCTGATAGAACCGCTCGTGCAACCAGCAAAGAAAATCGGTCGAGCAGATATCGCCCGCCGCCATGGCCGCCACCCTGGCTTCCATCTCTGCCTGGGCTTCCATATGGGCCAGGTGCAGCATCTGGAGGGACCGTTGAGCCAGGTCCGCCGAAAAATCCCTTCTCAGTGCGGCGTCAATGTCACTCGGCCTGGTGCGATGGCCCTCGATGAGGTTCGAATAGTAGCTGTTCATCGAGCGCACCAGGTGTGCCACCAGGCTGCGAGTGGCCGGGGGCAGTGAACCGCGGAGCCGTTCGGCGCCGCGTATGAGCGCCAACGCCAGGCTCGATGATTGGCTGTCGCTCTCGACAGGCAGGAGCGGCTCCATGTCCGATGGGTGATCGTAACGCGTCCTGCTGGCGGATTTTCGAGTCATTTTTGCCGATGTGATTGCCGATCCAATAGAATGTATAACTGGCCTGATGGCAAGTATGCAGTTGCTTTCATAGAGGGATATTGGCTGGCGTATTGCCGATGTTGTTGCCGATCCGCTTTACGCGTGTTTCTTCGTTTCGGGAGAGCAAAACCTGCTCTGGCAGAAAAATGAGATGGCAGAGAAATGGTTTTCTTATCTTTCTGCCCCCATTTTTCTGCCTCAACTCGGCCAAAAACGAACGCCCGGCAACCCCGAAAGACGAGGCAGAAAAATGGGGGCAGAAAGATGAGGCCGCGGGAATGAGTTTCTTTCCTATTTTTCTGCCATCTCATTTTTCTGCCAGGCCGTCTTTCAAACACCCCCGCCTTGCAGTCGCGCGCCCGTCTGCTTATTCTGCCGTTACATTGTGAGCAACTTCGCCGGGGATGGAGGGGGTGAAGACCGACAATGCTCGCCAGTGGGATGGAAATATGAAATGCCGGACGAGACACCGGCGCGCCCTAAGAGATGGCGCGAAGTGGCTGGGCGCAACGGGGGGCGTTGTGCTTTGTGCCGCTGCCGCGGTCTTTTCGGGGTGGGCCTATGAAGCGGGGCAACCCGAGCTGGCGCCCGCCAGGGACGGCCTGTGCCCGGCCACCGGCGACCCGGCGGTGACGAGCCTGCTCGTGCCCATTCGCCAGAAGCACCACCTGCCCGCCATCGCAGCGGCTATCGTCACCAGCAAGGGGTTGGTCACCTCCGGCGTAGTGGGCACGCGCAAGAAAGGAACTGAAATCGCCGCGGGCCTCGACGACCAATGGCACTTGGGGTCCGAGACCAAAGCCATGACGGCCACACTGGTGGCGAGGCTGGTCGAAAAGGGACGGCTCCGGTGGGACAGCACCGCGGCGGAAATCTTCCCGGACCTCTCGGCGGGCTTTCACACCGAGGCCCGGGCTATCACCGTGCTGCAACTGCTCTCCCATCGTTCCGGGCTCAAGCCGAACCCTGACCTGGTGGTCTATGGGGGCGCAGACGGCGCCAAGGAGCGGTTGCGCGTGGTCAAGGATGAGTTGAGCAAGGCCCCGAAGCACGAGCCGGGCACGCACTACGAGGTACTCGAATTTGGGATACAGCATCGTCGGCGCCATGATCGAGAGAATCACCGGCAAGTCCTGGGAGCAGGCCATGCGGGACGAGGTGTTCGGCCCGCTGGGCATGACGAGCGTTGGCTTCGGCGGCACGGGCACGCCCGGCAGTGTGGACCAGCCCTGGGGCCATGGCCGCAACGGGCAGCCTGTGCCCACCAACGGCCCGGCCATGGACAACCCGCCCGTGCTCAGCCCCGCCGGGCGCGTCCATTGCACCATCCAGGACTGGGCCAGGTTCGTCGCGGACCAACTGCGCGGCGCGCGGGGCCAGCCCGCGCTGCTTCAGCCGGCCAGCTACCAAAAGCTCCACACTCCGCCCTTTAGCGGAGACTATGCCCTGGGCTGGCTGGCGGTGGAACGCGATTGGGGCGGCGGCACCGTCCTGAATCACGCGGGCGACAACACCATGAACTTCGCCAACGCCTGGGTCGCCCCCCGCCGCGATTTCGCCCTCCTGGTCTGCATCAACCAGAGCGGCGCCTCCCAAGCCAGCGACGAAGCCGTCGCCGCGCTCATCCACCTCCATGCCGCCGGGCCCCGGCGCGCCCAACCCGCCGAACGGAAAGAGAAGTGAGTGCGATAGGGTAGTCAAAACACAGAGACGCAAAGAACGCAGAGCAGCGCAGCCGCAACCAAGAGTGGAACGGACCACGGATTACACGGATTACACGGATAGAAAAGAATCCGTGTCATCCGTGAAATCCGTGGTAAGAATCTCCGCAGGCTGCGAGCAACTTCGATTATAGCAATGCAAAGTCGGCCACGCGCAGCCGAACAGGAAACCACGGAACAAACGGCAGGGAAATCGCCCACCTCTGGTTCTCCGTGTGTTCCGTGGTTTCCTCTTTGATTGCGTCGCGGGTCGTTTTCGGCCAGTCTTCGCCAGCAGCTATGAGCGAATATCAATTCTATGAATTTCAAGCGGTGGATCGACCGCTCACATCGCAGGAGCAGGATAAGGTCGGGGCGCTCTCCAGCCGGGTCGAAATGACCTCCACCAGCGCGATTTTCACATACAACTATGGTGACTTCCCCGCCGAGGCGGAGGAGATCCTGGCGCGTTACTTCGATGCCATGCTTTATGTGACGAATTTTGGCTCGCGCCAGCTCATGTACCGCCTGCCTCGCACCGGCGTAAAAGCCGCCACCCTCAAGCCCTATTGCCTGGAGGACGCAATCTCCGTTCAGACCAGGGGCGAGCGCCTCGTGGTCAACATCAGGGTGGACGACGAACCGTCGGGTGAGTGGGTCGAGGGCGAGGGTATGCTGGCGCCGCTCCTGCCCCTCCGGCAATCGTTGCTCGAGGGGGATTGCCGTCCCCTTTACCTGGCATGGCTCCGATGCGCTCAACTGCTCCCTTACGACGATGAAGAATCGGCTCCCGTGGAACCGCCGGTCCCGCCGAATCTGGGCAAACTGACCCGTCCCCTGCGGGCCTTGGCCGACTTTCTCGAACTTGAGGAGGATTTGGTCAAGGTAGCGGCTCAAGCCAGCCCCTCACTGCCCACTCCCAAACCGGCGGATTATGAGACGCTGTTGCGCCAGATCCCGGCCGCCGAGCGCGATCAATTTCTACTGCGCCTCGCGCGCGGCGAACCCAACCTCGCCCACCAGTTCCAGCAGCGCCTGCTCCACTTCCGCCCAGCTCCGGCACATGCCAAACAGCCCGCCCCATCGCCACGCCGTACCATCGCCACGCTGCTGGAGAAGGTGCAGGCTCGCACGGGTCACTGACACGCATCC
Organism: uncultured bacterium; assembly: GCA_963749495.1. GTDB lineage: Bacteria > Verrucomicrobiota > Verrucomicrobiia > Limisphaerales > UBA8199 > CAVQND01. The sequence goes on along the minus strand of CAVVMW010000022.1, from coordinate 548,258 downwards.
CGGGCGCAAACCAGCAACGAGAACTTCGTCGCAACCTTTGTCGCAGCCTTCCTCGAGTCGGCCCTTGTTCGACAAAGGCGGCGACACCACCAGCGAAAAAGGTCCGAAATTGGGGGTCATTACTCCTCCATCAGCGCGGCGAGCGTAGCCCGCAGCTCGACCAGGCGTTTCTCCTGGGCGTCGCTGAAGTGGCCGAAACGATCCAGAAACGCACCGGCGGCGGCCTCTTTGCACAACTCGATTTCAGCGGAACACTCAGGTGTGCTCCAGCCCGACCTGCGGGCGGGTCTGGACGACAAAATAATCGGATTTGCTGACTGCGCCTTCGATGTCCTGGGGGGCGCCCAGGGCGGATTCCACGGCGAGGCCCAGTTCGGCGATGCGCTGGAGCAGGTTGCGGCGGAAGGATTCGTCCCAGACCAATCGTTCGTTGGAGTAATCCACCATCGTGGCCTGCGGTGCGGGGAGCAGGACGCTGTCGTAGAGCCCGGCGCCGGCGAACCCGGCGAGATCCTCGCCGTTGGAGTCGGAGCGGAAGATCAGGCCGCCGCCGCGCAGGGCCAGGCTCTTGCCCGGATAGCTCAAGAGGGTGAGGGCCCTCGAGTTGCGGTCGTAGAGGGCGCTCAGGGCGCGGCCGGGATAGTTGCCCACCAGGGTCTCGCCCAGGCCCAGCACCGCCTCGATGTAGAGTTCCTGGCGGTTGCCCGTGAAGGGGTTGACGGTGTGAATCACAAAAGCATAGTCGGCCTCGACGACTTGCTGAACGAGCACCGCCATCAGCAGGTCCTCCTGGGGGATGCCCTGGGTGCGGCGGCTGTAGAAGGCGCGGTCGTTCCACTTTGAGGCCCAAACCCGCTTGATGCACTGCCAGGCCCCCTCCCAGTCCTGGTCCTTTGGCCAGGGCAGGCCCGCGCCGGCCGCCTTTTGGGCCAGCGCCGCAGCCAGCTCGGGCGGGGCCTTGAGCCGGAGCATGACCCCGCGCAAAGCGGGCAAGGCCCGCGCCGGGTCGGTCCGGGCCTGCTCGAGCAACGCGGCGTGCTGCTGCGCAAGAGCACGGTTTTGCGCCGCGCCCAGCACGCGCTCGCAGACGCCGAAGGGGATGGCCAGGGAGGCGGGCCGCCTGACCCAGCCGGGGAGTTTGCCGTCCAGCCCTACCAGGTTGATGGCCTTGGCGCCGGTGGCCGAGGGGTCGAACTGGGTTGCCTCCAGCACCCAGGCCTCGGACGGGGGCCGGATCTTGGCCGGGCGGACCTGGGGCGCGCGTGGCCGTGGCGGGGTCTCGGCCGAACCTGTCTCCTCGATCAGGACATCGCCGCTGGGGCTGACCTGCAAGCGGACCGCGCGGCCCTGGAGGGCCTTGAGCCGATTGAAAGTCTCGGCGTCATAACAGGAGGCAAAGAGCAGGCCGGCGTTGCGCGCCCGCACTGCCACGTGCGAGACGATGTCGGTCACATCCGGCGCAATGACCGCCGCCACGGCCTCCGGGATTTCCTCGTCGCCGCTGACCTGCTCGGCGACGACGACGGTGGGGCGATCGAAGGTCTTGCCCTGGACGGCGCGGAGGTGGTCAACGACCTGGACGAAGCCGGCGCCGGCGCCGCGGCTGACGACCTGCCAATGGCCCAGGTGCGCGGCCTGGCGCAGGAGCGGCTCCAGCCGCCGCAGCAGCAGCGAGAGCACAAAGTCCAGGCTGCTGCCTCGCACGACCTCCTCGCTGAAGAGCGTCACTACCCAGGCCTCCGCGTGAAAGCCGTGGCCCAGCCACTCGGCCTTGGGCTGCAGCATCTGGTAGGTCCGGTCGATCAACCCGCTGAGCACGCGCCCGATGCGGTCGACGACCGATTTGGCGTGGAGCGACCAGTCGGCGCCCAGGCGCGGCTGCTGCTTGAGCCGCAGCCAGTGGCTGCGGCAGGCCGCCAGTTCCTGGTCTTCGGTGGAAAGGAGGCGGTTCTCGATCACGTGCGCGATGAGATCGACCATCGCGTCGCCGCCGGTCACCTGCTGGAGGTTGCGCTCGACCATGAGGCGCAGGAATTGCTCGAGGGCCAGGTCCAGGTAGAGCAGGGCGCGGGCGGAGGCGCCGCCCGCCAGGCGCGGCTGCAAGCGGCGGCGCGCCTCGGTGATCTCCGCCGCCAGGTCCACCAGCGACACCTGCCCGTCGCGATGCTCCCAGATGCGCCAGAGCAGGCCCTGGGTATCGCCGTCGCACTGAGAGTGGGCGGCATGAATGGCCGTCTCGAGGTCGGTGCCGCCATGGACGGAGCGCAGGACGCGCAGGAAATTCTGGAAATCCGGGATGAGGGCGTCCTTGAGGTGGGGGACAAAATCGGGGTTGCTGCGGATGGGGCGCTCGAAGCCCTGGAGGCGGTCGCGGGTGACGCCGCCTTCCTGGAGTTTTTCGTAGAAGCGGTCGAGGTTGCCGTTGGAGTAAAGGAACTCGAGGTAGGCCTCGCACAAGACGATGTCGTCGGGGGTCGTGTTGTTGTGGAGCTTCTGATGCCATTCTTCCAGGAAGTGGCCGGAGACTTCCTTGACATGGTGGCGGTGCATGATGTTGAGGATCTCGTCGCGGATGCGCTGGCCTTCGCCGCCAGGGCCGACGCTGGCCAGCATGAGGCGCAGCAGCGGGCGGTTGGGCGGGTCCTGGCCGTAGAACTGGGCGAGCTTCTGCGTGAGCCGGTCCTGGGCGTGGCTCAATTCGCGGGGCTGGGTGTTGTAGTTGCGCTGCCAGGTGAGCTGGCGCAGGGCTGAGTAGCGCAGCCAGACAAAAAGCAGGGCCAGACCGTCGGCGTTGCCCGCCACCCGGTCCAGCAGGTCGTGGCAGAGATTGAACCGGTGCATGAGCGTCCAGGAATTCCGGCCCATCTCCTCCTGGACAATCTGGTTCATGATGCCGGCCAACTCCGGCGAGCTGACCCCGGCCTTTTGCTCGTAGTCGGCCCGGACGGGGACGAAGAAGTTGCCGCCGCGGTAGCGCAACCAGCGACTGGGTTCGGTTTGTTTGAGCACGAATTGGAGCCCCATCGGCGCCTCGGCCTCGGGTATCTCCAGCCGCAGCCGGCTCAGGCCCTCCTGCGTGGTGAAAGGCGTCTGGGCCGTGTGGCCCTCCCAGAGCGTCGTCCCCTCCGGACGGAGCGCCGGGGGCGGGGCAAACCACTCATAGGACGAATAACGGGCGATGCCCCAGTGCAGCAGCAGCCCGGGGATGTCGCTGAGCATCTGGACCGCGAAACGCCCGTCCTCCCGAGTGGCCACCACCGCCAGGCGCCCGTGGGGCTCGACCTCGAACACGCGCTGGAACAGGGCCTTCTTCTGGCCGATGTATTGCTTGAGGGCCGAATCCAGTTGAAGGGCCGGCGGCGCGCCTCCGGGGAGTTGGATGCGATAATTCTGGCCGCCATTGTTGTCCCAGGCCCGCTGGTCCGGAAAGAACAGGACAAAATCCAGAGACGAGTAGGCGGCCGGTGCCTGCAGGCGAATCAGAACGGTCTCCTGGCCATCCTCTCGCGCAAAGGGAGTCTGCGCAGCAGCTCCTGCCAACTGGGTCCGGGCAGGCCAGGCCTCCTGGGGCGGCAGCCGCCAGCCCTCCTGGCCCGGTTGCCTCAGGCCCCAGTGCAGCACGCAATTGCGCTGGCTCTTGAGCCGGAGATGGATCTCGATGGTCTGCTCGCGCGCCTGCGCGCCGACTTCCAGCGCCAGCCCGCTTCGGGTCGCTATGGTCTCGGTCATCCTGGCCTTACATTTTGCCCAAGAGACCGCCACCGTCAAGGGGGGTCAGATGCGCCCTTATGTGGACGTCCAGATAAGGGTGCATCGGACTGGCCGTCGTGGTGGAGGCCAGCACCAACCTTGCTTAGGTCTTCCCCAATTTCGCTCCCTATTTAACAGAATGGTGTTTCTGCCGATAAGTACTGCATGTCGACAGCAGCAGACATTTTAGGTTCCAAGCGAAATTCCAAGGTGCCTGCCCAATGGGCCGCTCACTTCCGACGCCTCATCGATGAACGCGACAGGTTGCTCGCGCGGGACTTCTCCTCCGATGGCGCATCGACTGTCAAAATGGATGATCTCAGTGAAGCCGCCACGGAGGAAACTCAGCGCCTCCTGGCCTTCGTGGTTGCGGGTACGACGCAGGAGACAGTCTCTGAGGTGCTTGAGGCCATTCGGCGCATCGAGTGCGGCACCTATGGGATTTGCGAAGTGACCGGGGAACCCATCGAGGAGGCGCGACTAAAGGCGATTCCCTGGGCGCGTTTCTCGTTGCGGGGGCAACAAGAGGCGGAGGCAGGCGGATCTGGTCGAAGGCGAGCAATCCCCGCGCTGCGATCTTCGTTCGAGGCCGAGTTGACCTCGGAACCGGAAGTCGAGAACCCGGAACAGGAACAGGCGGCTTAATCAAAACTGTGGGCGGTTGCGCGTTCGCGCCACGGCCCACCACTCCGTTCAAAACACAGAGACGCCAAGAACGCAGAGAAGACAAACAGCACCAATCTCTGTGTTCTTCGCGACTCTGTGTTTGACTATGCGTTCTTTGAGCCCAAGCGGGAGCCCTCCCAGATTGCAGCCAAACTTCATCAGTTCAGTTCTTCACCCATTGCGGCCTGCCCGGCCTGAAGGAAAGTCCTAATCAATTCGCCCTCACCACATACGATCATTCCGGGAAATCTCTTGAACCATCTTCCATCAGGAACCTCGGGCTCCGTGGCCAGCCAGTCCGCCAGCGCGCCAAGTTGATCAACAGGAATATGGCGGCCCTTGACGCGCTCCAACAGGTGCGCCAATAAGTCCCGGGGGAGATTCTGTCGCCGAATGCGCGGCACAGTTATTCCCCGTAAAAGCCGCGCGTGATCTCGGACTTGAGTCTCTCCACCTCACCGGGATCGTCTGAATCCACCATCCGCTGCGCCAACACGGACAACTCCTTCCCCGAAAGCTAACGTCTGCGCGCCAATTCGAGAGCAAATTCAAGCACGCGTGACTGTTCTTCGCGGGGCAGATGCATGATTTCCTCAATGACTTTCGCTGCCGTCATAAGCCAAAACTACCGAGGATTGAAGCCGCTCGCAAACTCAATTACTCCTTGGCTGCAGGGCAGCGGACCAATTGAATGCCGGTTTGGTCCGGGGCAAGGCGTCTCAGTTTCACCTTTGCCAGAGGATGGAATCGGCCTCCAAGGGGATCGAGGCCTGGGGAAAGTGGGGCACGGCTCGAGGCGTGTATTCGCGGGCGGGGCGGGTTGCCGGCACGGTCGCGCTATAGACATAGCCGCTACCCGCGCCCACCAATTGCCGCCCGCGCGTCATCTCGTGTCTTGCCGCAGTCTGGCCATTGGTCGAGCCGGGGCCACAGTTCGTCGTCGGGGTGGTTCCACGACCAGCGCATATCCAATGCCAGTTTCGCCAGAGAATCGAACCCTTCGACCTCGGCAGGCGAAACATAGTGAAGGCCCTGTTTTTCGTTGGTCATCGGCTTGACCTCCCGGTGCAGACTGGCCACGTGGCCTCCGCACTCCCCATTCCGCAGTGCTCACCCCGCGTTCCGGATTCCGCACTCCGCACTCCGCACTCCGCACTCAAAACAGGCTATAGATAAACGGGGCCAAGGCGGACCCTTTGGCGAAGATCAACAGGCCGCCCAGGAGCAGGAGGAAGATGACGATGGGCGCCAGCCACCACTTCTTGCGCACGCGCAGGAAACTCCAGAATTCCTTAATGATGGCCAGTTTGTTCATCGCTCTCGTGTTGCGCTGTTGGGGGCGAAGATGGACGTTCGCGGGCGGAAGGTAAAGCCCTTTCGATCTCCTCCAGGACCTGCGTTGGGGGCGTCTCTTGGAGGTGAATCCAGCGCAGGCGCATTTGCCGGCGGAACCAGGTCATCTGGCGTTTGGCGAATTGGTGGGTGCGGATCTTCACCAGTTCGATAGTCTGCGGCAGGTCCCGCCTGCCGGCGAGGTATTCGGCGGCCTGGCGGTAGCCCAGCGCCTGCAGGGCGGTCGGGTTCCGGCTGAGTCCTTGCCGCAGGAGCCCCTCGGTCTCGGCCACCAGCCCGCGGCGGAACATTTGGTCAACCCGGGCATCGATGCGCCGGCGCAGGTCGGCCGGGCAGCGTTGGAGGCCGAAACCCAGAGGGACGGGCTCGCCCTCTGGAGCCTGCGACTGGAGTTGGGGCGTCCAGCGGGCGCGCTGCTCGGAAAAGGGCCTGCCGGTCAAGCGGATGACCTCGAGGGCGCGGATAACACGACGCGGGTTGAGGCGGTCGATCCGCTCGTATGCGGCCGGGTCACGCTCGGCCAATTCGCGCAGCAACTCGGGCATCGGCGTGGCTTGGAGGGCGGCGCGCACGGTGGCATCGGCCGGCGGGGCCTGGCCCAGTCCCTCGAACAGGGCCTTGAAGTAGAGCCCCGTGCCGCCGCATAGAATGGCCGGACGGCCCCGCGCATGGATGCCCGCCACCGCCTGGCGCGCCTGGCGCGCGAATTGGGCCGCGTCGAACGGCTCGTCGGCTCCCACCACATCGACCAGGTGATGCGGCACGCGCGCGCGGTCCTCGAGCGACGGCTTGGCAGTCCCGATGTCCATCCCGCGATAGACCTGCATCGAGTCGACCGAGACGATCTCGGCGCCCAGGCGCAGGGCCAACTCCAGGGCCAGCGCCGACTTGCCCGCGGCCGTCGGCCCCGCCAGCAACAGGATGCCGCCGGCCGGGAGGGGAGGAGCGAGTGGGGGTATGTCGTTACGGCATGGCATAGACCTCCTTTCACAGGCAGCCAGACATCGGAGGGTCGAGCAAAGCAATCTTTGCCCCTCGGCACCGCCTTGGAGATTGAGCTCCCGAAGAAAAGCGGCAGAGGACTGCCGCAGTCCAAGACGCTAGCGCGACCTCCGCTGCGTCCCTGCTTCGCGAAGCCTTTTGGACTGCGGCAGTCCTCTGCCGCTTTTCTGGGAGGTGTATGCGTGTCCGGTTACTTATGAACCGAGGTCTAAGGTTTTTCACAGGGCGTCAAACCTGAAACGTGAAACATGAAACGTTCAGCCATGTCCTGGTTTACCCGCCAGGGCAGGGCGGGGGAGCCTCCAAAGCAGGACCAGGCCGGCCCCCAGGAGAAAGAGGCTGACCAGGTGGGCCGGGGTAGCCCAGCCGCCCAGGTATTGGTATTGGGGATAATCGCCGCGGAACATCTCGACAAAGGACCGGAACAGCGCATAGCCGACCATGTAGAGGCCGAAGACCTGGCCGTCGAACTTCTTGCGCCGGTAGAGCCAGGCCAGCCCCGCGTACAAGGCGAGGCTCAGCAGCGACTCGTAGATTTGGGTTGGATGCACCGGAGTGGAAGGAGCGCCGGCCGCGTTGTGTTCGGGGAACCGGATGGCCCAGGGCAACTGGCAGGGGCGCCCGTAACAGCACCCGTTGAGGAGGCAGCCGATGCGCCCCAGGGCCTGTCCCAAGGCGATGCTCGGGGCCAGGATGTCCGCCAGCCTCCAAAGGGGCACCTGCTTGAGGCGCGCGTAGAGCACGCAGGCAACCGAGGCGCCGATCAGGCCCCCGTAATAGACCAGCCCGCCGTGCCAAATCATGAAGACCTCGAAAAACGGCCTGCCGGCGAATTGCTCCCGCCAGTAAGTGGCTACGAACAGGCTCCGCGCCCCGAGAATGGCCCCCACAATCAGCCACGGTCCCGCGTCCAGCACCTTCTCGGCCGCAACGCCCTCGAGCCGCCCGCGCCGGCCCGCCAGCCACAGCCCGACCAGAAAGCCCAGCGCCACCATCACCCCGTACCAGTGGATGATCAGCCCGCCTAAATGAAAAGCTATTGGGTGCACTCAGCCGGATTCTCCAGAATCCTGGAATTTGCGGGCAAAATGCCCCAAACAAGAATGCCAGTCAACCGCTGAATGGACTGCCGCCGCAAGGCAAAATCATTGTTGGCAAAATCATTTTCTTTTTAATGATTCTGCCAACAATGATTTTGCCCTGTGGCCACCCCATCGCGATTGACGGCCGAGCGCTAACCTGAGAGCGTAGGTCCATGATACAGCCCAGAAGCCGTTGGTTACTATTCTTGTTCGCCTCATTGCTGGGCTGCGGCGGGGTCCGGGCGGCGGCGGACTTGCCAACCCTTGAAACCAAGGCGGGGCACACGGTGATCACGCAGTCCTGCCGCGTGGTGATTGCGCCGGGCGCAGTCATCGAGGACGACGGCGAGGGCGTCATCCAGATCGGCGCGCCGGGCATCGAACTGGACTTCGCGCAAGGCTCCGTGCTCAGGGGGGCGCGGGCCGATACGCCGCCCGACCAATACAAAGGCTGCGGCATCCGCCTGGACGGCCACAGCGACGTCACCATTCGCGGGGCGCGCATTAGCGGGTTCTGGTGCGGCCTCTGGGCGAGCCGGGCCGATGGCCTGGTGCTGGAGGGCTTGGATGCCTCGGACAGCCGGCGCGCCCGGTTGAAATCGACTCCCTTGGCCGAAGACGGCTCCGACTGGCTTTTCGGCCACAACAACGACCGCAAGGAGTGGCTCACCAATTACGCCGCCGCCATCTACCTCGAGCAATCGGCCAATGTGATCGTCCGCGACTGCCGCGCCTGGCACGGCCAGAACGCCCTCTGCCTGGACCGGGTCACCGGCGCGAAGGTCTATGACAATGATTTCTCGTTCAATTCCGGCTGGGGCATCGCCCTGTGGCGGTGTTCGGACAACCTCATCAGCCGCAATGCGGTGGACTTTTGCGTCCGCGGCTACAGCCACGGCGTCTATAACCGCGGGCAGGATTCGGCCGGCCTCTTTGTCTTCGAGCAGAACAACCGGAACGTCTTCGCCGAGAACTCCGTTACCCACGGCGGCGACGGTTTTTTTGGTTTTGCGGGGCGCGAGGCCCTCGGCGAGGTCGGCGACCATCCGGTCGAGTGGCACAAAGGCCGGGGCAACACGGGCAACTTGCTGGTGGGCAATGACTTTTCTTATGCGGCCGCCCACGGCATCGAGAACACGTTTTCGTTCGGGAACAAGTACCTCGACAACCGGCTTGTGGGCAATGCTATCTGCGGTGTTTGGGCGGGCTACTCCCGCCAGACGCTCATCGCCGGCAATCTCTTCGAGGCCAACGGCGAGATGGGCTACGGCCTGGAGCGCGGGGGCGTGAATATCGATCACGGCGGCGACAACTCGATTGTGTGCAATTCGTTCGTGACGAACAAGTGCGGCGTCCATCTCTGGGGCGGGCCCAACCCGGACTTCGACAAGCGGGGCTGGGCCCAGGCCAATGGGTATGCCTCCACGGGCTCGGTCATCGCCGCCAACTCCTTCCAGGGCGACACCGTTGCATTCCACTTCCGCGGGCCCGGCCAGGCAACGCTCGGCTCCAACCTGCTGGCCGGCGTCGGCAAGGAGATGATCGACGAACCAGCCTACGAGGTCCTGCGCGACGAGCGCCTGGCCGTGCCGCCATGGCAGACCGGATACCAAGCCCTGGGCAAGAGGCATCCCGTGGGCGCCAGGCCCCAACTGCGCGGCCGCCAGAACATCATCATGACCGAGTGGGGCCCTTGGGACCATGTCACTCCCCTGGTGCGCCTGGCCGGGTCTGCCGGCGGCTCGGCTGTTTATGAAGTGCTCAAGGTGCCGGCGGCGGACCTGGAGGTGGAAACGGCGGGCGACCGCGTCAAGGGCCTCCTGGAGCCAGTGCCCGGGAAAACCGACGAGTCCCGCGTCACCGTGTCCGCCACCCAACCCGGCGTCCAGGATTATCGGCTGAGCGTGAGCGCCGCCGGAAAACCCCTGGCGCAGTTTCACGGGACGCTCCTGGCCGCCCGGTGGCAGGCCACCTTTTTCCCCTGGCCAGCCACAGTGGATCCACGCAAGGACCTTGACGGCTACCGCAAACTGGCCGAGGGCCCCTCGGCGGTCTCGGACCTGATCGAGGAACTCTCCCTCAAGTACGGCATGCGCGGACCCAGCGACATCGGCATCTCGGAGAAGATCACCGCCGCCAAACTCCCTCAACACCACTTCGGCATGGTGGCTCGGACCCGCCTGCCCTTGGCCAAGGGAACCTGGCAATTCACCACGCTCAGCGACGACGGTGTCCGGGTCAGCGTCAACGGCCGGCCGGTCATCGAGAACTGGACCTGGCACGGCCCGACGCGGGACACGGGGAAACTGACGGTCGAGGCCGACCGGACCGTGGAAATCGTGGTCGAGCACTTCCAGATCGACGGCTATGCGGTCCTGGAGTTCTCGATGTCCCGTCAACTGGAGCCGTCCTCAGCGCGATAGAATAGGGGGAAGGGGCGGGGGAATCATCGCGCGTCGCGGAGCGACGCAGTGAAGGTAGCCGTGGACCTCGGTCCACGGTTCAGGGCATTGGAATGATCGCGCGTCGCGTAGCGACGCCCGACAGCGTTGCGGTTTTCAGGCGTCGCTACGCGACGCGGTTGAGCTTGCGCCATGGGTCCGTGGACTGGAAGTCCACGGCTACCGTCGGGCACCGCTACGCGGTGAGCCGGGGGCAGCGCGGGCGGCGCGGAGCGACGCAGCGAAGGTGGCCGTGGACACCCCCCATCCGATGGGGAGAGGGCCGGGATGAGGGGTCCGCCCGTGCTGCCCATCCCGCTCTGACTGGGGCCTAACAGACCTTACAAAAAATCTTTACATTTCTATTGACCAAACCGGCCATTCTGTGAGGAGATGGTAGAACCCCTATCGGGGCGCAGTCAGATGGCTAGAGTTTTAGTCAGAAATGGAACCTGCTTGAGGGCTGGCCTGGCGTCCAAGTACGACGCTCAGAACACCGTACTCTCGAAGACCTACGGGGCGCTGGCCGACCTGCGCCGGGAATTGGCGGACTCGAAGGCGGCGGTAGCCGAGCGGGGGGAGTTGCTGCGCAGCTTTGCGGCCTGCGCCGATTCGCAACGGGCGTGGCTGCTGCTGGAGGACTACTTCGAGAAGCTTTCGCTCTCGCGCAAGGACTTTCCGGGCACGGATTGGTGGGCGCGGCTCCTGGCGGCGCAGGGCCAGGCGCGCCTGGAGGAGATGGCCTTTCTGTTCCTGCGGGCCAAGCGTTCGATGCCGACCGAGCTGGGGCCTTACGCCAACCTGGACCGGTTCGCGCAGGTCGAGCAGGCCAGCCAGCAGCGGCAGTTGGTCCAACTGCTGGAGGCCTGGCTGTTCCCGCCCAAACCGGCCCACCTGGACAGCCCGCGCGCCGCCTTGCGCGTCCTGTGCCAGCCCCAGCCGCACCCGGACCTGCCCGCCTTCTTCAGGCTGGCGGTGCGCTTCCACCTGCTGCGCCCGCGCACCGGGGAAAAGCTCAAGAAACTGGCCGACATCCTCGAATTGACGACCCGTGCGGCGCACGAGCAGGAGCTCTTCCCGCCAGCCGACTGGGAATTCATCCAGTGGCTGGCCCAGACGCCGCCCAAGGCCGACCCGGTCCAGGGCGAGGCGGTGGTCTTGTCCGAGCTGGACCTGCTGCACTGGCTGGCGCGCTGGGGCCGGTCCCGGCGGCTGGAGTTGGCCTCGGGGCCAGGCCAGGAGCCCAACCGCTCGAATTTCACGGCCAAGTGGCCGAGTTGACGCCTCACCTGGAGAACGGCCAGACCGAACTCTCTTTGACTCATCGGCTGAGCGTCCCCGGGGGCCTCCCCCACAATCTGGCTGACGTTCGGTTCTTCAGCCATCAGCCGCCCCTGGCCCTGGCAGGGCACAGCTTCTACCTGGTGCGCAATGCGCCGCCGCCCCAATTGCTGGCGCATTGGGCCGGCCAGCCCTCGGTGCCGGTGCGCAAGCTCAGCCATCGCCTGCTCATGCACCTGCGCCGGACGCAGTCGGATCGCGGCGTGGACTGGGAGCAGCTTTGCGTGACCCACGCGGCCGCCCCGGAGTTTATCTTCGAGTTGCTCCAGGACACTGTGCGCCTGCGACTGCTGGCCCACAGCCAGCGCGACCAGAGCGTCTGGATTTTTACCGGCCATGAATGGCAGTTGCGCCAGCCCAATCGAGGGCCGAGCGACAAACCGGAACTGCTGGACGACCCGCGCCTGGAGCCGGCCAGCCAATGGCTGCGGCAATTGGACTGGTTCACGCCCGAGCCCGGCCTGTGGGTGGGCGACGCCACGGAGGCCTTCCTGGGCGCGCTGGCCCAGGCCTGGGCCAATCGCCCCGCCCAGGCCCAGTACCTGGGCAACCCGGCCTTTCACCGGCTGTTCCTGGCCCCGCGCCAGTTGCGCCCGCGAATCATTGTCCGGGGCAGCGGCATTGATTGGCTGTCGGTCTCCGCCCAGTGGGAGCAGGAGGGCCTCCAGTTGAGTGCCGCCGACCTCCAGCGCCTCCAAACCGCCACCGGCCGGTTCGTCAAACTGCCCGACTCGGGCTGGGTGGAATTGGACAGCGCCGCCGTGCAAGCGGCGCACGAGACGATGGCGGACCTGGGCGTGGACGGCCTGGCCGCGGGGGCGCAGCGCATCGGCCTGGAGAACGTCGCGCACCTGGACGAAGAGGGGTTAAAGCGGTTTGCCGACACGCCGCAGGCGGGGGCGCTGCGCCAGCGGCTCAAGGACTTCAAGGGCATTGCCGGGACGGACCTGCCCGGCGGCCTGTGCGCGCAGATGCGGCCCTACCAGAAGGACGGTTACGACTTCCTGTGCCACCTGACGCGGATCAAGCTGGGCGGCATCCTGGCCGACGACATGGGCCTGGGCAAGACGCTCCAGACGTTGTCCTGGCTGGCCTGGCTCAAGGCGTGCAATCCCAGACACCCCAAACCCTCGCTGGTCATCTGCCCCGCCTCGGTCCTGCACAACTGGCGGCGCGAGTCCAACCGGTTCACCCCGCAGTTGAAGGTGCTGGTCCTGGAGAGCGGCGCCGCCCGCCACAACCTCCGCAAGCAAATCCCCCAGCACGACCTCATCGTCACCAATTACGCCTTGCTCCGCCGCGACCTCGAGGAACTCCAGAAGTTCGCCTTCCGCGCCGCTATCCTCGACGAGGCCCAATTCATCAAGAATCCCGGCGCCCAGGTCACCCAGTCGGTCAAACAGTTGCGCTCCGAGCACCGGCTGGCCCTGACCGGCACCCCGCTGGAGAACCGCCTGCTCGATTTGTGGAGCATCGTCGATTTCATCCAGCCGGGCTACCTCGGCAACCAGGACCAGTTCTCCGAGACCTACGAGCCGCGCGGCGACAACGCCGAGTCGGCCCAGCGCATCGCCCGGCGCCGGCTTTCCTCCAAACTGCGCCCCCTGCTCTTGCGCCGCCTCAAGAAGCACGTCGCCAAAGACCTGCCCGAGCGCATCGAGCAGCGGCGCGACTGCCAACTCGACGACGAGCAGCGCAAGCTTTACCTGGCCGAACTGCGCCGCAGCCGCGAGCAGGTCATGAAGACCGTGGCCGAAAAGGGCCTCCACAAGAGCCAGATGCACGTCCTGGCCGCCCTGACACGCCTGCGCCAGATCTGCTGCCACCCCAGGCTCGTCGGCAACGATTGCCCTTCAGGCAAGACCGAGACCTTGTTCGAACTGCTCGATGCGCTCGTGGCCGAGGGGCAGAAGGTCCTGGTCTTCAGCCAGTTCGTCCAGATGCTGCTCTTGCTGGAGGGCGAATGCGCCCAGCGCCAGTTCGCCACCCATATCCTCACCGGCCAGACCAAGGAGCGGCAGCAGGTCGTCAATGCCTTCCAGAACGACCCCAGGCCCGCCATCTTCCTGCTCAGCCTCCGCGCCGCCGGCACCGGCCTGAACTTGACCACCGCCAGCTACGTGGTCCTCTACGACCCCTGGTGGAACCCCGCTGTCGAGGCCCAGGCCATCGACCGCTCCCACCGCATCGGCCAGACCCAAACCGTCAACGCCTACCGCCTCATCTCCCCAGGCACCGTCGAGGAGAAAATCTGGGAACTCCAGCAGAGCAAGGCCCAGACCATCGCCAACGTCCTGGGCGAGGAAGGTTTCGCCCGCAGCCTCACCAAAGCCGACCTGGACTACTTGTTTGCCGAAGACTGAAAAGGGGCGAGGGGCGAGGGACGCAAGGAGTGCTCTCAGCCGTCCCTTCAGGACGAGGGTCCCCTTTGTGGCCTTCCCGGCGTTGAAACGCCGGGCGATTGTCATGTGTTATGTGAAGCTTCACATAACAGATGTCCCTCCGGGACAAAACTCCCGAGGCGCCTGCCCGGCGCTTTCAAGGGCGCAGGACAGAATTCTTCGCTGCCGCCTAAGGCGGCGTTCCGCAGCCAACCGGAACGCCGCCTTTAGGCGGCAGGATGGGCGCTCGAAGAAATCGGTCGTGCGCCCCGCTTTCAATGGCACCCATTTCTACACTCGACACTTGGGCCTGGAGTCTGGGATACTCCTGGACCGCAATTTACGAGAAACCGACTTTATGGCAGCAATTGGGCGATTTCAGAAGGGCGCCGAGATCTTCTACGGAAAGGTGGTTGACGGGGAGATCTACTGTGCGCGAGGCGATGTCTTCGGCTCTCCCGCCTTTGACCGGAGGCCGCTGCGGCTCAAGGGGGTCAGGACGCTCGCACCGGTGGTTCCTTCGAAGGTGATCGCGGTGGGATTGAACTATGAGGATCATGCGCGGGAGACCAAGCTCGATCCCCGCAACCTGACTGTCCAACTCTTTCAGAACGGCCAGTTGCGCCAGAACTCCTCGACCCGCCATCTCATTTTCAATTGCCATCAACTGGTCAGTTTCATCTCGGCCAACATGACGCTGCTGCCGGGGGACATCATCTTGACCGGCACGCCCGGCGGCGTGGGTCCGATTGCCTGCGGCGACCGCCTGGAGGTCCGCATCCAGGGCCTGGCGCCTTTGCTCAATACCGTCAAGTGAATGCCGCGAAAGGCTATAATCGGTCCATAAAGGCGGAGGCTGAGCCCGCAGCGGACCCCTCACCCCAACCCTCTCCCCTTCCGAAGGGGAGAGGGAGCCACGTCGGCAGTCTCTGGAGCTTCCTTCGTCTCCGCTTCCTGAACCCGCTGCCGAGAATTCTCCCTCTCCCCTTCCGAAGGGGAGAGGGCCGGGGTGAGGGGTCTGTCGGGCACGCCGCTCCCACCTTTACTGACGCCTTAGGAGGGGCTTGATGCGCGTCTTTGGCCTGACTGGCGGGGTGGGCATGGGCAAATCGGCCTCCGGCCAATTGCTCCGCTCGCGCGGCGTCGCGGTGGTGGACACCGATGAGCTGGCGCGCCGCGTGGTCGAACCGGGGCAGCCGGCGCTGGAGCAGGTCCGCCAATGCTTCGGCCCGCAGATGGTCGGCCCGGATGGCCGCCTGCGCCGCGGGGAACTGGCGCGCCGCGTCTTTGCCGAGCCCGCGGCCCTCGGACAACTCGAGGCGATTCTCCACCCGCCGATCCGGGCGCTTTGGAGGGCCCACTCGGGGCTTGGCGCAACCAGTCGCTCCCCTGGGCCGTCGTGATCATCCCGCTCCTGTTCGAGACCGGCGCCGAGGCGGAACTCGACGCAACCATCTGTGTCGCCTGTTCGGCGGCCACCCAGCGCCGGCGCCTGCTGGCCCGCGGCTGGACCCCTCTCCAGACCGAGCAGCGCCTCCGCGCCCAGTGGCCCGTCGAGCAAAAAATGGCCCGCGCCGACTACGTCGTCTGGACGGAGAGCGGCCTGGACATCCATGCCGCGCAGCTCGAGCGGATCGTGCCGGGCAGAGGCAACCCAAAGAGCGGCGTGCAGGATTAACGTGGAAGCGCCGATGCCAGACCTTTGTCGCAACCTTTGTCGCGGCCTTTGTCGAGGCATAGCCAACCCGGCAAAGGCTGCGACAAAGGCTGCGACAAAGGTCCGCGCTCGTAGCGCTCTTGCAGCAGGCTCTCCCTTACCTGTTGAACCTGAAATTGGCCAGGTCGTAGTCCTGCACGACGTATTGTTTGGTCTCCAGCCGCTGTTTGCCGGCGCGCTTGGCCTGGGTCTCGCCGCCGGCGGCGATGAAATCGGCAAAGCTGATGATCTCGGCGCGGATGAAGCCTTTCTGCATATCGGTGTGAATCACGCCGGCCGCCTCCCAGGCAGTCACGCCCTTGCGAACCGGCCAGGCCCGGTTCTCCTTGCCGCCCACGGTCAGGAAGCAGATGTAGCCGCCTTCCCGGAAGGCCCTGAGCAGCAGCGCATCGGGGTGCTGCAGTTCCTCGGGCGAGGCCACGACCACCGGTTTGTGGGTGCAAAAGCTGTGGGCGGCCACCGCCTGGACTTCGGCAGGGTCCAAGGCCGTGTCCCGAATGAACTGCTCGCCCTCGAGCCCGGCCTTGAGCTTCTCCAGCACGGCCCGCTCCCCGGGCTGCGGCTCGCGCCCCAGCCGCGTCTCGACAAACTCCAGGTCCCTAAGGATGAGGTCCACCTTGCCCTCGCCTGTGGCCAGGATCGCGTCCGCATCCGCCAATTGGTCCTCCCCCAGCACGTCCACCTGCGCGTAGGTCTTCTTGTCCGCCTCGACCAGCGCATCCGCCTGGTCGAACCGGGGGTCTTTCAAATTGTGCTTGCCGGGCTTGAGGCCGCTAACGCCAAATAAAACGATCTTCATAACGTGGCGGGAATCACCATTTGGCCCCGGCCGTAGATATGGGCAATCATGGGAGAATGATGGCGTGAGCGTTGCTTGCGGTCAAGCGCCTGGCAACCTCAGTGCGCCCCGTCGCGGCCCAACGGGCCGCCGGAGCCTAACCCCACGGACCCGGTTGATGCCGCCGCATCAGGCCGCATCTTCGTTTCCTTCGTTTCCTTCTGTTCTGTTCCTGTGCCCAGCCGGCGGGATGCAGGAAGAGAACAGAAGGAAACGAAGGAAACGAAGGCTCGAAGACCCAGATCGGCTCTGAGAGTTGCGATCCGGAGGTCCGAGAAGAATTTTGTCTCACACCCGGCTCCAAAGGGCGCGGGGGATTGTAGTTGGCCGCCGCCGCCAATTGATCCATCATCGCCCCGACAGGTCGGACGACTATGCCGTGTTTGGTAGTCAATCCCGGGACCCCTGAGTCCTGGCAGATCGAGCTTGAGCCAGGGACCCTCCTGCTAGGCCGGGGCCAGGAGAACGATTATCCCATCGAACACCCTTCGGTCTCGCACTCCCATTGCCGGATCACTGTCTCGGACTCCGGGGTGTGGATCCAGGACCTGGGCTCGACTTCCGGCACCTTCATTGATGACGAATTGGTCGAAGAGGCGCAACTCAAGCAAGGCCAGGTGGTCCGGCTGGGAGAGATTGCCATGCGGTTTGAGTCGGATGAGGTGCAAGCCGAGCCCGCCGCGGCGGGGCCCCCGGTCGCCCCTCGGCTGACAGAGTCTCCGCCTCCAGTCTCCGCGCGGAGTGCCTTTTGCAAGTTTCATCCGCAGATACCCGGCCGGTTTGCCTGTCCGCAGTGCGGGCGCAACGTGTGCGAACTCTGCGTTACTACGAGGTTAGTGGAGGGCGAGGCACGGAAGTTCTGCCGTGCATGCGGCACGGAGTGTGAAGCCGTGCAGGCGTCCGTTCCCGCCGCAGCGGCCCCGCCCGGCTTCTACGCATCTCTGCCCAGGGCTCTCGCTTATCCGTTCCGCGGGAGCGGGGTCATCCTGTTGGCGGCAGGCACGGCATTTTTCTTCCTCCTGGGCCGCCTGCCCTTCCTGGGCTTCATAGTTGCCGGCTACCTGTTCAACTACGCCAAGAGCATCATCACCACCACCGCCGGCGGCCGGGATGAACCGCCGGACTGGCCGGAGTTCACCGATTGGATAGAGGGCTTCATCCTGCCCTACTTACAGTTTCTCGCGCTCACGGTGCTCACCTTCGGCCCCTTTTACGTCCTGGGCCTGTGGCGCCCCGGGACCGAGACCCAGGCCCGACTTGTCGCCCTGGCCGCGCTGGGCTATGGCGCCTTGCTGGCGCCGATGGGGATGCTGGCCCTGGCCATGTTTGACACGGTGGCGGCCCTGAATCCGATCGCCCTGACGGCCTCCATCGCGCGCATCCCCATCCCGTACCTGGCGGCGGCGGCGGCCTTTGAAGTCGTGCTGGCGCTGCACTCGTTTGCCGAGGGCGCCCTGGGCCGGTGGATACCGGTGCCGCTGCTGCCGAGCCTGATTTCCAGCTTCCTCTACCTCTACCTCGTTACCGTGGGCATGCGCATCCTGGGCCTGCTCTACGTGACTCACCGCCAACAGTTGGGTTGGTTCAGGCATTCCGCTTGACTTTGTGCAGACTGCGCACAAGGATCTGACCAGATGAGCACAGCATACGTCTCCGGCCGGGTGCCTCTGAGGTACGAGCGACTCGTGGTGAAGCAGGCGCGGGCCGCCAGGACTTCCAAGAGCAACCTGGTCGCGCGCTACGTCATGGAGAAGTCGCTCGAAAGCGAGTTTCCCGGCATCGCCTTCCGCGATTCCTTGTCCGGGCGTGAGGCCTATTTGAGCGGCCATCGCGTGGCCGTTTGGGAGATCGTGGACGTTTACGAAGAACTCAAGGCCGTTGGCAAGACCGCCGAGCATTTCCATTGGGCGTCGGTCCTTGTAAAGCGCGCCCTCGCCTATGCCAAAGCATTCCCCGAAGAGATCCGCCGATCCCAGGAAGGAGAGCGGCACGACCTTCCGGTTGTTGGCTGACGAAAACACCTCGCATCGGCTGGCTTCGGCGTGCCGGCGTCTGGTCCCGGATTTCCCCATCATCCACATTGCCACTTGGGAAAATGGCATCTGGTTGGGCCTGGAAGACACGGCTTTGTTGATTTGTTGCGCGGCAGCCCGGCTCGTGCTCGTGGCTTTCGACCGCACCACACTCGCTTGGCATGCGGGGCAACTGCTTCGCGCCGGGCAAAACCATGCCGGACTGATTATCTTTCGCGGAATCGTCCGCAGCACGGATTACGGCCACCAGTCCCGATTGTTGACCAGCTTTTGGCAAAACGAGGGCAGCGCGTGGGACTGGCAGAACCGCATCGTTTACCTGCCCAAGTCCCCGTAATCGCCGGGGCACATTCCCCTGGGGCCAAGGCCGCGGAGGGGTCCGGCATGCTTATTGACACCAGCGGCCCGCGCTACGCCGGCAAATACTCCCGCGGGTCGGTAATCCGGCCCGTGAGGGCGCTGGCTGCCACGGTGGCGGGGGAGGCCAGGAAGACCTGGGAATCCTTGTGGCCCATGCGCCCGGGGAAATTGCGGTTGGTGGCGCTGATGCACTTGAGGGGGGCATTCATCCGGCCAAAGGTGTCCAACGGGCCGCCCAGGCAGGCGGCGCACCCGGCGTTCTCGGTCATCTGCACCCCGGCGGCGAGCAAGACCTCCCAAATCGTCTGGCCGTCCCATCGGGCCGATTGCAGGTCGTGGACGATCTCCGGCGTGGCGGGCACGCCGAAGGTGTCGATGGCCACGTGCCGGCCCCGGAGGATGCGGGCGAACTCGACGAAATCGCTGGTCTTGCCGCCGGTACACGACCCCAGGTAAGCGCGGTCCAGCTTGATCTCGCCCAATTCCCTGGCCAGCCGGCGCTGGCCCGGGTCCGGATGGCAGGCCACGGTCGGCTTCGAGCCTCGACAAATCGAGCACCGTCTCATAGACGAACTTCTCTTTCCGGTCGCGCGTGACCGGCTCGTAGCCGGTCTGGGTGCCGTTGAGCTTGCAGCGCTGCTCGACGAGGGCCTGGGTCTTGGCGTCGAACTCGAAGATCGCGTTTTTGCCGCCGGCTTCGATGGCCATGTTGGCGATGGTCATGCGGTCGTCCAGGCCCAGGCCGGCGGCCCCGGGGCCGTCGAACTGGAGGGCGCGGTAGGTGGCGCCGTCGAAGCCGATCTCGCCGATGCAGTGCAGGATGATGTCCTTGGCCATGACGCCCGGAGCCAGTTTGCCCTCCAGCCGGAAGTGCATCGTCTGGGGCACCTTGAGCAGGAGCTTGCCGGTGCCCAGCACAAAGCCCGCATCGGTATTGCCAATGCCCGTGGCAAACTCGTTGAAGGCCCCCGCCATGCAGGTGTGCGAGTCGGTGCCAAAGAGGACCTCGCCGGGCCGGGTGTGGCCCTTTTCGGGCAGGGCGGTGTGGCAGACGCCGGCATAGCGGGCGCCGTGCTGGCGCCGGAGGGGGCCCTTGGCGGGGTCAAACACCCAGTGCCCGCCCGGCTCGTCAATCACATCGTAGAAATACACGATGCCCTGCTCCTTCACGAAATCGCGCAGGAGGTCCACGTTCCGGTTCGATTTGGCATCGGCAGTGAAGATGTAGTGGTCCGGGATGATGACCACTTTGCGGCGGTCCCAAACGCGGGCGTCGGGGCCGAATTCGCGTTTGAAGACGCCGATCGTGCCCGGGCCGCACACGTCGTGCGTCATGAGCACGTCTGCCTTCACCCAGATGTTGTCTCCCGCCTCTACGCGCGCCTTGCCGGCCGCGCGGGCGAGCACCTTCTCAGTCAACGTCATAGCCACAAAACAATAATGTGGCGCGCCCGAGATCGCCATACATTTGTTGCGCTCCTCCTTACACCGGGCGCATCCGGCCACTCCCGCCGGGGTGGGCCGGTCCTCGGGCTGCAAGCCCGAGGACGGGCGGACGCCAAAGCCCTAGAACGTGAGCATGATCTCGGCGCGCAGGAAGGTCATCATGTCCCGGCTGGTGTAGTAATCGCCGGGGAGGACAACTTCGCCCCAGAGGTGGCCGCTCAGGTGCTGGCTGAATTTGTATTTGAGCACGGCCTGGAAGTAGTGGCCGCGGAAAATGCCATTGTCATTGCTAAAGGGGTGCCCCAGGGCCCCGATGGGCAGACCGAGGGCGGGACCCGCCAGATACTCGGATCGGGTCGCCACCGCCTGGTTGGCCAGCAAGACGAAGTAGCTGGCGCTCAAGTTCATGTCCTTGATGGGATCGAGGGTCACGGTCGGACCGATGCGATGGAGGTTGGCGGTTTGGCCGACACGGGTTTCTTGAACGTAGCTGTAGATGTTATACATTTCGCTCCAGCGCGGCCAGCGGCCCCAGAGGACGTCGAACATCTCGTCATTCTTCGAGTTGGGGTCATCGCCGGAAAGAAATTCGTAGCTCAGGCCCACTTGGGTGTTCAGATTGTCCTTGAGCAGGTAAGTGAGCTTGCTGTTGACGCCAAAGGCGCTGATGTCGCGGAAACCGGTGGTCTGGGCACCCGCGGCCAGGAGGGGGTTGGCGCCGTTGACGTTGAGGAAGTTATCTTGTTTCTGACCGAACTGATAGGCGCCCTCGGCAGAGTATTTCCAGTGGTCCTGCAGCACGCCGGAGACCCGGCCACCGACGGTGTAGATATTGGCATTATCTCCGAAGAGCAGGGACGGAGAATCGTTGATGCGAGTGTCGTGTTTGTAGATGAAGTAACCGTCGAAGTTGGCGGCCGGGATGCTCTTGTTGGCGACCCAGAGGATGGCGCCTTTTTCGTTTTGATCGGTTAGGCTCAAGGGTTCCGGGTAGGAGCCGGCGGTGGTGGACTGGCCGATAGTCGGCAGCCAGGCATCCGCCCGGGCAAACTCGGCCAGCCCGATGGCATCGATGGTGGTGTGCTGGTCCTTGAGGTCCACGGTCAGCCGGGCGGCATCGACGAAGAAGGTGAAGGAGCCGTCGTTGGGGGTGCCGTCGCCCACCAGCCAGCCGTCGCCCAGGAAGACGTCCTGGCGGCCAAGCGTCACGGTCACGGGCAGGTCCAGGGGCTTTTTCCATTGGATATTGAGGGTGTCGAGAATCCCGTAGCGCGACTGCATGCCTCGTTGGTTAAACGGGGCGCCGCCAAAAAAGGTGTCGAAGGTCGGCGCCTTCATGAACTCGCGCGGCTCAGCCGCCAGACGGACGTTCAGGCTGAGGTCTTCGGTGGGCTTGTAGCTGCCCCAGACGCGGCCGCGGAAGCGGAAGTAGTCCTGCTCGTGGACCGGGCCAAAAAGCCCGCTCACCTTCGGATCGGTCGTCAGGCTAAGGCCGTTGTTGAAGTACTCGTTGCGGAAGCGGAGGTTGCCGCCCCAGCTTAGCCACGGGGCGGGGTTTTTGATGTCCTGAATAAGCTGCTCGGTCGAACTGAGGGTGGGCTGTTCGGCCGCCGCAGTTTGGTTGGTTTGGGCCTGGGCTGTCAGCAGAGCGACAGCCAGGGAACAGAGGGCAGGTGCCAGGGCTTTAGTCGTCATGAGTTGGCTCAAAATTGGCCGGAGGCGCCTCTGACCGGCGCCCTCAGGCCTGGTTGTTTGGTTCAGGTTGTTCAGTCTGCCCACTGACAAGCGGATCCAGCAGGGCCAACAGCCGCTTTCAGTGAGGACGGCGGCATATTAGCGGCGCGCGCAAAAATGTCCAGCCCGATTCATGAATAGAATTGTTTTTATTACTACTCATGGAGCCTATCAGACGCATTGATGGATTGGTGGATTAGTGGATTGGTGGATTGGCGGATTGGCGATGGGGACGCCGGGACCGCTCGGGAGGGGATTGATGGATTGGCGGATTGGCGATGGGGACGCCGGGATTGCTTGGGGGCGGCCAACAATCCATCAATCCATCAATCCACTAATCCATCAATCCGCCGGCGTGCCGGCCCAGGCGAGGCCGTCGGCGCCCGCGCCGGCCGGGATCAGCCGCTCGACTTTCCAGAGCTTCAAGTCAATGACAGCGACCTGGCGGCTGGCATCACAGGAGACGTAGGCCACGGCGCCGTCGGGCCGGACCAGGACCTCCTGGGGCGCCTGGGGCACGTCCAGCCTGCGGGCTACCTCCAGCGACTGAAGGTCCACCACCCCCACCTGCTGGGCGCCGATGAGCGCGACCAGCAGCCAGCGCCCGTCCGGCGTGGGGGCCGTCCCGTAACCGGTGCCGGGGAGCGAGACCCAGCTTTTCACCCGGTTTTCCGCCGTGTCGATTACTGCCAGGCGCGGACTGGACTGGTCGGCGGTGAAGACCCGGCGGTCATCCACCGAGATCGAGACACGCTGGACCACGCTGGAGACCGGGATGACCGCCACCGTCTTCTTTGCCTCCAGGTCCAGGACCGAGACCGTCCCGGGCCCGACGTTGGCGGTATAGCCCCGGCGCCCGTCGCGCGTGATGGCCAGCATGTGCGATTCTGCCTGCTCGGTGGGAATGCTCTCGACAATCTGGAGCGTGTGGGGATCGATGACGGCCACCGTGTTCTCCAATTCCGCCGTCACGTAGAGCAGCCCGTTCCTGGGGCCGAACACGGCGCAATGCGGGCGCACGCCTCTGCCGAAATCCACCGTGCCCACCACCCGGCGCGAGGCCAGATCGATCACCCGCACCAGGCGCCCATCGGTGCCGGCATGGCCGACGCCCGAGTTGCCGTAGATCGGCACAAAGGCGCGTTTGCCGTCGGGGGAAGCCGCCACCTCATGGCCCGTCACCCCATCCTCGGCCACGGCGGCGACCTGGCGGCCAGCCGCCGGGTCGATGATTCCCAGCGTCCGATCTCCCTTATTGGCGACCAGCAGCAGCCCAGGCGGCGCGGCGCCGCCCGGCTCCGCGGCCTCGGCGCCCAGGCCCGCCCCCCACCTGGCAAGCCCCAGCAACAACGTGAACCATACCAGCCAATGGTGGGATTGGGCCGCGCCGAAACGCAGATATTCCCCAAGCGCAGTATCCGGGTGCATCACATTGCACCATCAGCCCCAACAGGCCCGGAGTCAAATGCACGACGCGGCCACCATGCTGGCGTCGCTTTGGCCCTTTTTGTCCCTTTTGTCCCTTTGAGAAGCAAGGGACAAAAGGGACAAAAACGACATAAACGACACAAGGGACCTGCGGGGCGCGAGCGGGCTGCGGGGCGACTAAACCCGGAACCCGGAACCCTGGGAAAGGGACATGTGGGGCGCGAGCGGGCTGCGAAGGCCGCTCAGGGGCGGACGCGCGCCCGCCGGAGCACCTCCAGCACCTCTTCGTCGGTAGTTTGGGAAAACTGGTCGTAATACCGGCCCACGGCATCGAAGTCCGGGTCGGCGAACAGAACCTTGACGTGGGCGGCCGTGCGTTGGAGCCGCTCGACCGCGTGGGTCGAGGCCACAGGCGCAGCCACCACCACACTCCGGGCCTGTTGTTTCCTGGCCGATGCTACCGCCGCCTCGGTCGTGGCGCCGGTTGCCAGGCCGTCATCGACGAGCAGCACGGCCTTGCCGTCCAGGATCGGGCGGCCCTGGGGATGAAACCGGGCCTGGTAGCGCGCCAGGCGCTGCTTTTCCTCCTCGATGACCTCCCCGAGCATGGCGCGCAGCATCGGATTCATGGCCTCGGCAGCCGCGTCCAGCACCACCACGTCCCCCTCGGCCAGGGCGCCGACGGCGAACTCCCGGTGCAAGGGATGGCCGAGCTTGCGCACGATGAGCACGTCCAGCGGCAACTGCAGTGTCTGGGCCACCCCGGCGGCGACGATGACGCCACCACGCGGCAAGCCCAGGACTATCTCGGCCTGGATCTGCTCCTCTTTGAGATAGCGGCCCAGCCTCAGTCCCGCATCTTCACGCGATGCGAACATCATATTTACCCCATAACGAGCGTCCCGACCTGCTCGCCCATCACGACCCGCCGCAAGTTGTGCGGGCGGAACAGGTCGAAGACGATGATGGGCATCTTGTTGTCCATGCAGAGCGAGAAGGCGGTCGAATCCATCACCTTGAGCTGCTTCTGGAGGGCCTCCAGGTAGCCGATGCGCGAGAACCGCTTTGCGTCCGGGTGCTTGAGCGGGTCGCGATCATAGACGCCGTCCACCTTGGTCGCCTTGAGGATGACTTCAGCCCCGATCTCGTTGGCGCGCAGGGCGGCGGCGGTATCGGTCGAGAAATAGGGGTTGCCCGTTCCGCCGCCAAAGATGACCACGCGCCCCTTTTCCAGATGCCGGACGGCGCGGCGGCGGATGAACGGTTCGGCCACCTGGGCCATGGTAATGGCGCTTTGGACGCGCGTGGCCACGCCGAGCTTTTCGAGCGCGTCCTGCAGCGCCAGGGCATTGATCACCGTGGCCAGCATCCCCATGTAATCGCCCGTGGCCCGCTCGATGCCCCGCTCGCTGCCCTGCTGCCCGCGAAAGATATTGCCGCCGCCGACCACGACCACCACCTGCACCCCCAGGTCTTTGACCTCGCGGATCTGCATGGCCATGTCCCGCACTGCTCCCGGGCAAATGCCCACGCGCGCCCCGCCCCCGAGCGCCTCCCCGCTCAGTTTCAGCAAGACCCGCCCATACTTTGGGTGCTTCGTCTTTTTCATGGCTGCACTCCGGCCGCGATTTGAAAACGCCGGACGGGGTTGTAGCAGCCACAGCCCAAAAGGTCAAATTAAAGGGTTTCTGAAGTCTGCCGACAGGATCTCGAAGGTGCGGGGGGGCCGTGTCTGGATGCGCCCCCGCGCCTCGGGCGCATCCGGCCACGAATGTGCCAAAAAAAAAGTTGTAATTTATTATTGACGCACTGGCGCGGGGGTGCTAAGAATGCCAGGGTTAGAAACGGCAATCTCTGTAAAGTGTATAATCGGTGTTCTACAACGGGAACGCTATGAAACGAACTGCGATCATTCTGTCAAGTCTTGCATGTGTTGCTGCCCTGACTGCGGTCGGGGCTGACGCTCCAAAGGCCAATCTCTACACCGGGATTTTGAGCAAGGTGCCTGCCGCGGAAATGCCCGCCAAGGCTGCCGAGCTGGTCAAACAGACCAAGGCCCGCGACTGGAGCGCGGTCACGGTCAAGGTGGTCAAAGCGGCGGTACAGGCCAATCCGGCCAGCGCGCCTGCGGTGGTGAGCGCGATTTCCGGCAAGGTCCCGGAGATGGCTCCAGTGGCCGCCGGCACCGCTGCCGGGCTGCAGCCCAAACAGGCGGTGGCGATTGCCAAGGCGGCAGCAGCCGCCGCTCCTGGCAAGGCCTCCAAGATAGCGGTGGCGGTCGCGCGCGCCGTGCCCGGCAGTCTCCGGGCGGTGGCCGTGGCGGCCAGCGAAGCGGCGCCCGGCTCCAACCGGGCGGTATTGGCGGCCTTGGCGGCCGCATTTCCGCAATTGAAGGCCAGCATCGAGAGTGCGCTGGCTGCCAACACCAGCGACAGCCCGCCCGTGGCGCTGATCGTGGAGCAGGCCATGGCGGCGGCGGTGGCCTCTGCTTCCGACCCGTCGGCGGCGCGGGGGCCGGTCATTGGCCCGCCCTTTGTGACGCCTCCGCCCGGGACCACCAGCGATGACCCCTCGTTCTCGAAACCTTCCGGCGTCCCGGGCGCGCCCCGTCCTTACGCCCATCCGTAATCCGGCTCCGGCTGGGTTAAGCCGTTTGCATTTTCCGAGCCCATCTCAGCAGGAGATGGGCTTTTTTATTTGCCAACCGCGACGGGCGGCGGCACTTTCATAGGTATTATGACGCCTCCTAATCCGGCATCTTCGAACATCGAATCCATCCTCCAGGAGGAGCGGCTATTCCCGCCGCCACAGGGTTTTGCCAGGCGCGCCCGCATCAAGTCGATGGCGGACTACTGCCGGCTCTACCACGACTCGATCCAGTCGCCGGAGAAGTTCTGGGCGCAGCAGGCCAAGGAGGAGTTGGTTTGGCTGAAGCCGTGGACCAAATGCCTGCAATGGCAGGAGCCGTTCGCCAAGTGGTTTGTGGGGGGGCAGTTGAACGTGGCCGCCAATTGCCTGGACCGGCATTTGAACACGCCGACGGCCAACAAGGCGGCGCTGATTTGGGAGGGCGAGCCGGCGGGGCCGGGCAAGGCCGGAGAGGAGCGGACGCTGACCTACCGGCAACTGCACCGGGAGGTCTGCCGTTTTGCCAACGTGCTCAAGCGGCAGGGTGTGCGGGCCGGGGACCGCGTGCTGATCTACCTGCCGATGGTGCCGGAGGCCGCCATTGCGATGCTGGGGTGCGCCCGCATCGGAGCGGTGCACTCGGTGGTGTTCGGCGGGTTCAGCGCCCAGTCCGTGGCGGACCGGATCCAGGATTCGCAGGCCAAGCTGGTTGTCACGGCGGACGGCGGATTCCGGCGCGGGGCGGTGGTGCCGCTCAAGCCGAACGTGGACGAGGCCCTGGCGCTCAAGGGACCAAAGGGGGAGTTGCTGGCCCAATCCGTCGAGAAGGTCATCGTCCTTCGCCGGGCCAACAACGACATCCAGTTGCGCGAAGGCCGCGACTTGTGGTGGCACCTGGAGATGGAATCCGCCGGAGCCGATTGCCCGCCCGAGAAGATGGACAGCGAGGCGCCGCTGTTCATTCTCTATACCAGCGGCTCGACCGGCAAACCCAAAGGCATTCTCCACACCACCGGCGGCTACCTGCTTTATGCCAAGGTCACGGCCAAGTACGTCTTCGACCTGCGCGAGGAGGACGTCTTTTGGTGCACGGCCGACGTGGGCTGGGTGACGGGCCACAGCTACGTGGTGTATGGGCCGCTGGCCAACGGGGCGACCAGCCTCATGTACGAGGGAGCGCCCAATTACCCCGAGCCCGACCGCTTTTGGCGCATCATCGAGAAATACGGCGTGAGCATTTTCTACACGGCGCCGACAGCCATCCGCGCGTTTATGAAATGGGGCCCGGAGTGGCCCCAAAAGCATGACTTGAGTTCGCTGCGGCTGCTGGGGACCGTGGGCGAACCGATCAATCCCGAGGCCTGGATGTGGTATCACGAGGTCATCGGCGGCAAACGCTGCCCCATCGTCGATACCTGGTGGCAGACCGAGACCGGCGGGATCATGATTACCCCTCTGCCGGGCGCCACGCCGACCAAACCCGGCTCCGCTACGCTGCCCTTCTTCGGCGTCGCGCCCGAGGTCGTGGACGACAATGGCAACCCCGTCCCCCCCAACTCCGGCGGCAAGCTGGTCATTCGCCAGCCGTGGCCGGGCATGTTGCGCGGTTTGTGGCGAGACCCGAAACGATACCAGGACGTTTATTGGGGGGAAGTTTCCGGCGCCTATTTCACCGGAGACGGCTGCCGCCGGGACAAGTCCGGCTACTACTGGATTGTGGGCCGCATTGATGATGTCCTGAACGTCGCCGGCCATCGCATCGGCACGGCCGAGGTCGAGAGCGCCCTGGTCAGCCATCAGAAAGTGGCCGAGGCGGCGGTGGTGGGCAGGCCAGACCCCCTCAAGGGCCAGGCCCTGGTGGCCTTTGTCACCCTCAAGAGCGCGGTCACGCCCGATGGCGCCCTGCGCGAAGAACTGCGCCTGCACGTCGCCCACGAGATCGGGTCCCTGGCCAAGCCGGATGACATCCGGTTCGCCGAGGCCC
The DNA here is from genome assembly GCA_963749495.1 of uncultured bacterium. GTDB lineage: Bacteria > Verrucomicrobiota > Verrucomicrobiia > Limisphaerales > UBA8199 > CAVQND01. Next base: position 520,074 of record CAVVMW010000022.1, on the reverse strand, counting down.
TGCCCAAGACGCGCTCGGGCAAGATCATGCGCCGCCTGCTCAAGCAGATCGCCGCCGGCACCGAGATCCAGGGCGACACCACAACGCTCGAGGACCTGGGCGTGCTCGCCCGGCTGAGCCGGGCCGAAGAGTGAAGGGAGTGCGGAGTGGGGAATGACGAATGACGAATGACGAATGACGAATGACGAATGTGGTTGGGACCCCATTAGCCCGCGAGCCTCACCCCTCGCCATGAACCTCCCGAAGTCCGCAAGGTTTTGGACTGCGTCACGCCTGTGCCGCTTTGGGCCTCCCCGGGCTCCCAAAAGCGGCAGAGGACTGCCGCAGTTCAAAACGGTTCGCGTCTGGGTCCGCGCGGTCACCATCCGGTTCATGGTCCACGAGGCTCAGGCGACTGCCGACCCTTCTCCTTCACCCCTTCGGAAGGGGAGAGGGTTGGAGTGAGGGGTCCGCCAGGAGACTCCGCCTCCGCCTTCACTGACCCGTGACCCGCCTCTTGCCGGAATTCCTGCGCCCCGGCTCCTTCCACCCAAACGGCGTCACGCAACGATGGTCAAAATATGATAAGCAAATGCCAAGGCCGGTGAAGTCGGCGAGCGGCGGCGGCGGCACAGTTCTGAGTGCGGGATGAAAACCGGCACCCGGAAATTGCCTTTGCGGCACATTCTTGATTAGTGTTAGACTCGACAGACTTGATTTTGGCAAGAGACAAGCAGCTTAATTAAAATAATCTCATGCAGACCCCCACCACGACCCCCACCACGACCCCCACCACGGCTCCCCCCACGACTCACCGTGCCGAACCGGCGCATGACATTCTGCGCCATGTGCGGCGGCACCCCCTGGATTCGATCCTCGCTCCCAAGGTGGTTGCCGTGATCGGAGCTACCGAGAACAAAGGCAGCGTTGGCCGCACCGTCTTTCAAAACTTGGGCCGGGGCGGCTTTGGCGGCACGGTCTATCCCGTGAATCCCAAACGCTCCAGTGTCCTGTGCGTCAAGGCCTATCCGAACATCGCCGCCGTCCCGGAGAAGGTGGATTTGGCGGTCATCACGACCCCCGCCGGCACCGCGCCGGGCCTGATCGGTGAGTGCGCCGACGCGGGGGTGCCGGCCGCGGTCATCATCTCGGCCGGCTTCAAGGAGACGGGCGCGGCCGGAGTGGAACTGGAGCGCAAGGTCCTGGCGGAGGCCCGCCGGGGCAAGATGCGCCTGATCGGCCCGAATTGCCTCGGGGTGATGATGCCGCACATCGGCCTCAATGCCACCTTCGCCGGCACGATCGCCCTGCCTGGCAGCCTGGGCTTCATCAGCCAAAGCGGCGCCCTCTGCACCGCCATTCTCGACTGGTCCTTGCGTGAAAACGTCGGCTTCAGCGCCTTCGTCTCGATCGGTTCGATGCTCGATGTGAACTGGGGCGACCTGATCTATTACCTGGGCGACGATCCCCACACCAAGAGCATCATCCTTTACATGGAATCGATCGGCGACGCCCGCTACTTCCTCTCCGCCGCCCGCGAGGTGGCCCTGACCAAGCCGATCATCGTTATCAAGGTCGGGTGCACCGAAGCGGCTGCCAAAGCCGCCGCCTCCCACACCGGCGCGCTGACCGGCAGCGACGAGGTCTTCCAGGCCGCCTTCCGCCGCGTCGGCGTCCTGCGCGTCGAGACCATCGCCGAACTGTTCCACATGGCCGAGGTCCTGGCCAAGCAGCCGCGCCCCTCGGGTCCGCGCCTGACCATCCTCACCAACGCCGGCGGCCCGGGCGTGCTGGCCACCGACATGCTCATCAGCAGCGGCGGGTGCCTGGCCGAGCCTTCGGCTCAAACCATGGCCGAATTCAACAAGCTGCTCCCGCCCGCCTGGAGCCACAACAATCCCATCGACATCCTGGGCGACGCCGGCCCCGAGCGCTACGCCAAGGCGGTGCAAATCGCCGCCGCCGACCCCGGCAGCGACGGCATGCTCATCATCCTCACACCGCAGGCGATGACCGACCCCACCGGCACCGCCGAACAGTTGAAGCCCTACGCCAAGGCGACCGGCAAACCGCTGCTGGCCTGCTGGATGGGCGGCAAAGAGGTCGAGCCCGGCGAGGACATCCTCAACGAGGCCGGCATCCCCACCTTCAAGTACCCGGATACCGCCGCCCGCGCCTTCCACTACATGTATCGCTACACGTATAACCTGCGCTCGCTCTACGAAACGCCCGCCCTGCTGGCCGATCAAAGCGCCGATGCCGCCGGCCGCGCCAAGGCCGGGACCCTCATCCAGACCGTCCGCAAGCAGGACCGCACTATCCTCACCGAGTTCGAGTCCAAGCAACTCCTCAGCGCCTACGGCATTCCCACCGTTGACACCCGCGTCGCCAAGACCGAGGAGAGCGCCGTCAAGCTGGCCGAGGAGATCGGCTATCCGGTCGTGCTCAAGCTCTATTCGGAGACGATCACCCACAAGACCGACGTGGGCGGGGTGCAGCTCAACCTGCGCGCCGCCACGGCGGTGCGCCGCGCCTGGAACCTCATCGCCACCTCGGTCGAGAAGCGCGCCGGCAAAGAGCATTTCCTGGGCGTGACCGTCCAGCCCATGATCAACCTCAACGGCTACGAGTTGATCATCGGCAGCAGCCAGGACCCGCAATTCGGCCCGGTGCTGCTCTTCGGGGCCGGCGGCCAGTTGGTCGAGGTCTTCAAGGACCGCTCCCTGGGCCTGCCTCCCCTCAATGCCACGCTCGCCCGCCGGATGATGGAGCAGACCCACATCTTCCAGGCCCTCAAGGGCGTGCGCGGCCGCAAACCGGTCAACCTCCCCGCCCTGGAGGAACTGCTGGTGCGCTTCAGCCAGTTGGTGGTCGAGCAGCCGTGGATTGCCGAGATCGATATCAACCCGCTCCTGGCCTCGTCCGAGCGGCTGATCGCCCTGGACGCGCGCGTGGTGCTCCACGGCAAGGGCCTCACCGAGGACAAGCTGCCGGCCCCCGCCATCCGGCCTTACCCCACCCAATACGTCGGGCCCTGGACCTTGAAGAGCGGCGCCACAGTCGTCATCCGCCCCATTCGCCCCGAGGACGAGCCTATCATGGTGAAATTCCATGAAACGCTGTCCGAGGAGAGCGTCTATTACCGCTACTTCACCCAGCTCAAGCTGGACCAGCGCATCGCCCACGAGCGCCTGACGCGCATGTGCTTCAACGACTACGACCGTGAGATCCCCCTGGTAGCCGAGCACAAGGACGCCAAGTCCGGGGCGGTGGAAATCCTGGGGGTGGGGCGGCTGAGCAAGCTGCGGGGGCTCAACGAGGCGGAGTTCGCCCTGATCATCAGCGACCACTGGCAGCGCCAGGGCCTGGGCACCGAATTGCTCAAGCGCCTGGTCGAGATTGGGCGCCAGGAGAAACTGGAGCGCATCAGCGCCACCATGCTCAAGGAAAACCACGCCATGCAGCACGTCGCCAAACGCGTCGGCTTCCAACTCAACCGGGAGGCCGCCGATGCGGACTTCCGCGCCGAAATCCTTCTCTAACCCGCACCTGCAATCTTCCGAATTCCATCGATTATGTCCGCCAAGCCTTCACCCGTTCACACCCCCGACCACACCCCGGCCGCCAATGGCGTCGAGTACAAGACCCTGGATGGCAACGAAGCGGTGGCCTATGTGGCCTATCGCTGCAACGAAGTCATGGGCATTTACCCGATCACGCCCTCCTCGAACATGGGTGAATGGTGCGATCAGTGGGCCTCCGAGGGGGTGCGCAACCTCTGGGGCACCATCCCCCAGGTCGTTGAGATGCAAAGCGAAGGCGGCGCGGCCGGCGCCGTCCACGGCGCCCTCCAGACCGGCGCCTTGACCTGCACCTTCACCGCCTCCCAGGGCCTGCTGCTCAAGATCCCCAACATGTTCAAGATCGCCGGCGAACTCACCCCGGCGGTCTTCCACATCTCCGCCCGCACCCTGGCCACCCATGCCTTGTCCATCTTCGGCGACCACAGCGACGTCATGGCCGCCCGGACCACCGGGTTTGCCATGCTCAGCTCCGCCAGCGTCCAGGAGGCCATGGACTTTGCCCTCATCGCCCAGGCCGCCACGCTCGAAAGCCGCATCCCCTTCCTCCACTTCTTCGACGGCTTCCGCACCTCGCACGAGGTCTCCAAGATCGCCATGGTCGGCGAGGAGGTCATGCGCGCCATGATCAACGAGGATTTCGTCATCGCCCACCGCCAGCGCGCCATGAACCCGGACCGCCCCGTCCTGCGCGGCACCGCCCAGAACCCCGACGTCTTCTTCCAGGCCCGCGAGTCCTGCAACCCGTTCTATGCCAGATGCCCGGACATCGTCGAGCAGGTCATGGACCGCTTCGCCGCCCTGACCGGGCGCTGCTATAAACCCTTCCAGTACGTCGGCCACCCGGACGCCGAGCGGGTCGTCATCCTGATGGGCTCCGGCTGCGAAACCGCCCACGAGACCGTCGAATACCTCAACCAGCGCGGCTGCAAGGCCGGCGTCCTCAAGGTCCGCCTCTTCCGCCCGTTCGATCCCCGGCGCCTCATCGAGGCCCTCCCCTCCAGCGTCAGGTCCATCGCTGTCCTGGACCGGACCAAGGAACCCGGGTCCCAGGGCGAGCCGCTCTATCTGGACGTCGTCGCCGCCCTCAACGAGGGCCTGGCCTCCGGCTGGGGCCGGCTCCGCTCCATGCCCAGGGTCCTGTGCGGGCGTTACGGCCTCTCCTCCAAGGAGTTCACCCCGGTCATGGTCAAGGCCGCCCTGGATAACCTGGCCGCCCCCAGCCCAAAAAACCATTTCACGGTCGGCATCACCGACGACGTCAGCCACGTCAGCCTGGACTGCGACCCGGATTTCTCGACCGAGCCGGACCAGGTCGTTCGCGCCCTCTTTTACGGCCTCGGTTCCGATGGCACCGTCGGCGCCAACAAGAACTCCATCAAGATCATCGGCGAGAACACCGACAACTACGCGCAGGGTTACTTTGTCTATGACTCCAAGAAGGCCGGCGCGGTCACGATCTCGCACCTCCGCTTCGGGCCCAGTCCCATTCGCTCGACCTACCTGGTCTCCAGCGCCAATTTCGTCGCCTGCCACCAGCCGGTCTTCCTGGACCGCTACGACATGCTCCAGCCCCTGGTTGCGGGCGGCACATTCCTGCTCAATTCCCCCTACAGCCCTGAGGCGGTCTGGGACAAACTCCCCCGGCCCGTCCAGGAGGGCCTCATCAAAAAGAAGGTCAAGTTCTATGTCATCGATGCCCTGAGTGTCGCCCGCGCCACGGGCATGGGCTCCCGCATCAACACCATCATGCAGACCTGCTTCTTCGCCCTGTCGGGCGTCCTGCCCCGCGACCAGGCCATCGACCAAATCAAGTACACCATCAAGAAGACTTACGGCCGCAAGGGCGAGGAGGTCGTCCAGCAAAACATCGCCGCCGTGGACCAGACCCTCGCCAACCTCTTCGAGGTCAAAGTCCCCGCCCAGCCCAGCAGCCTCCACGAACTGCCTCCGCCCTTTACCGCGGACGCCCCCGCCGAAATCGCCCGGACCCTGGGCGTCATCTATGGCAACCGCGGCGATGAGCTGCCCGTGAGCGCCTTCCGGCCCGACGGCACATTCCCCACCGGCACCGCGCGCTACGAGAAACGCAATCTGGCCGTCGAAATCCCCGTGTGGGACGAAAAGACCTGCATCCAATGCGGCAAGTGCGTCGCCATCTGCCCTCATGCCTCGATCCGCATGAAGGCCTACGACCCGGCCCGGCTGGCCGGCGCCCCGCCCACCTTCAAGAGCACCGACGCCCGCGCCCCGGAATGGAAGGGCCTCAAGTGGACCCTCCAGGTCGCCCCGGAAGACTGCACCGGCTGTTGCCTCTGCGTCGAGGTCTGCCCGGCAAAGAACAAGACCGAGGTCAAGCTCAAGGCCATCAACATGCGTCCCCAGCCCCCGCTCCGCCTGACCGAACGGGACAACTTCAACTTCTTCCTGGCCCTGCCCGAAATGGACCGGCGCAAGGTCAGGCTCACCCAACTGCGCCAGCAGCAGGTCATGGAGCCGCTCTTCGAGTTCAGCGGCGCCTGCGCCGGCTGCGGCGAGACCCCCTACCTGAAGTTGCTCACCCAGCTCTTTGGCGACCGCATCGTCGCCGGCAACGCCACCGGCTGCTCCTCGATCTACGGCGGCAACCTGCCTACCACCCCATATGCCCACAACCAGGACGGCCGCGGCCCCACCTGGAACAACTCGCTCTTCGAGGACAACGCTGAGTTCGGGCTGGGCTTCCGCGCCTCGATCGACAAGCAGAAGGAGTTCGCCGGCGAACTGCTCCAAAGGCTTGCCCCGAAGCTCGGCGACGACTTCGTCACCGGCATCCTCCAGGCCGTCCAGACCGACGAGGCGGGCATCTATGAGCAGCGCGAGCGCGTCGCCGCCCTCAAACAGAAGCTGGCCGGCCAGACCGGCAGCGACGCCAGGATGCTCTTGGCCATTGCCGACAACCTGGTGCGGCGCAGCGTCTGGGTCATCGGCGGCGACGGCTGGGCCTACGACATCGGCTACGGCGGCCTGGACCATGTCCTGGCCAGCGGTCGCAACGTCAACGTCCTGGTCCTCGACACCGAGGTCTATTCCAATACCGGCGGGCAGTGCTCGAAGTCGACCCCGCGCGGCGCGGTCGCCAAATTTGCCGCCGGGGGCAAACCGCTGCGCAAAAAAGACCTCGGACTCATCGCCATGGCTTACGGCAGTGTGTACGTGGCCAGCGTGGCCATGGGCGCCAAGGACGAGCAGACCCTCCGGGCCTTCATCGAGGCCGAGTCCTACCCGGGCCCCTCGCTCATCATCGCTTACAGCCACTGCATCGCCCACGGCATCGACGTCGACCGCGGCGTCGGCGCCCGCCAGCAGCGCCTGGCCGTCGAGTCCGGCCAATGGCTGCTCTACCGCTTCGACCCGCGCCGCGCCGAACGGGGCGAAAACCCGCTCCTGCTCGATTCGGCCGCCGCCAAGACCAAGGTCGAGGACTTCCTCCTCTCCGAGAACCGCTTCAAGATGCTCACCAAGAGCAAGCCCGACGATGCCAAGAAGTTCTTCGCCCAGGCCCAACAGGATGCCGACCGGCGCTGGCTCTACTACCAGTACCTGGCCGGGCGCGACTTCAAGAATGGCCCGCCGGCCGCGGCCAAACCCCAGTCTCCGGCCCAACCGCAATCGTAACAACCATCCCGCCGGAAACCTCAATCCCACGCGTTTCACGTTTCACGCATCACGTTTCACGTTTCACGTTTCACGCATCACGTTTCACGTTTCACGTTTCATCGAAATAACCATCCCGCCGCAAATCCCGGTCATATATCATTATGGATCTCTCTACCGCGTACCTCGGGCTAAAACTGCGCACGCCGCTGGTCCCTTCCGCATCGCCGCTCTCCGAGGACCTCGACACCATCAAGGCCATGGAAGACGCCGGCGCCTCCGCCATCGTCCTGGCTTCCCTCTTCGAGGAGCAGTTGCGCCAGGACCGCGCCGAGTTGGACCGTCACATGGAACAGGGCACCTACAGCTTCCCCGAGGCCCTGACCTATTTCCCCGAGCCCGACCAGTTCCGGCTCGGCCCGGAGGAATACCTCGAGCACATCTCCAAGGCCAAGAAAACCACCGGCATCCCCATCATCGCCAGCCTCAACGGCTCGTCCGCCGGCAGTTGGACCGCCCACGCCAAGGCCATCCAGGAGGCCGGCGCCGACGCCCTCGAGCTCAACATCTATTACATCCCCACGGACATGAGCGTCTCCTCCGCCCAAATCGAGCAGACCTATCTCGACATCCTCAAGGCGGTCAAAGCGGTGGTGACCATGCCGGTGGCCGTCAAGCTCAGCCCATTCTTCACCAACTTCGCCTACATGGCCAAGCGCCTGGAGCAGTGCGGCGCCAACGGCCTGGTGCTCTTCAACCGCTTCTATCAGCCCGACATCGAGCTGGAGACCCTTGAGGTCAAGCCCAACATCCTGCTCAGCACCCCCATGGCAATGCGCCTGCCGTTGCGCTGGATCGCCCTGCTCTACGGCCGGGTCCGCCCCAGCCTTGCCGCCACCAGCGGCATCCATCGCGGCACCGACGTCCTCAAGGTCCTCATGGCCGGGGCCGACGTGGCGATGCTCTGCTCCGCCATTATCCGCCACGGCCCGCGCCAAATCGGTGTCATCGAACGCGACCTCGTCGCTTGGATGGAAGAACACGAATACGAGTCCGTCGCCCAGCTCAAAGGCAGCCTCAGCCAGAAAAACTGCGCCGACCCCAGCGCCTTCGAGCGCGCCCAATACATGAAGGCCATCTCGCAGTACCCCATCCCCTCCTGACCCTCCCGCGCTCCCAAGGCGCCCGCAGCCTCACTATCGGGTAGCGCGCCCCCAGGGTCCGCCGCGCCTTTGTCGCCACCTTTGTCGAGGCGGACCTCCCATTGACCCGTGCGCTACCTTCCCCATCCTGCGTTAACACTCCGCGCGCCCTAATTCACGTGGACCCCTCACGCGCGCTCGAAAAACGCCAACTGCTCCGAGGCCCTGAGGGGCGGCGGTTCATCCCGCCCGGCCGCGAAATTCGTAATGAGCGCTTCGACCATGGCGTGCCGCAGGTCTTCGGAGGAGCCGACGTGGTAAAAATGCTCCCGTGTCAGCACGTGGAATCCCGGGCAACTCCAGACGCTGCCGATGGTCGCGTTCGTCCGGAATTCGTTGCTGTGCCACGTTGACAGGATGAATCCGCAAGGCAGCCCCTTCAGCAGCCTCGCGAGGCTCTCCTCGTCTGCTGCCGACCAGGAATTGAAATAATCCACGTGCCGTCCCGCGTAAGGTGGGTCTGCATAAACGAAATCCCGTGACCCCACCTTTCCCAGTGTCTCGCGGAAGTCGGCGGCCAAGAAAGTCCAGTCCCGCATCGCTACCACCTCCGCGATTCGCCTGATCTGGTTAACGATTTTGGTCACGTAGGCCTGGGCAAACCGGTCCTTCTTGTGGCAGTATGGGACGTTGAATTCGCCCTTTCGGTTGAACCTCATCACCCCGTTGAAGCACGACCGGTTAAGAAAGAGAAGATCCAGCGAGGACGGCTGGAGGTTAAACCTCTGCCGTACGGCGTAATAATAATCCTCCCCCCCGGCGCTCAGCTTCTCACCCTGCGCCGTCAGAAACTCGCGTGCCAGCCCGGGAGTCACTTGGCCGGCCTGGATGTCCTGGTAGAGCCGGATGATGTGCACATTGGAGTCACACAGCAGCGCTCGCGCCGGCTGCACGTTCAGTGCCACCACGCACGACCCGCAAAATGGCTCGACCCAGCGCTCGAAGCGCTGCGTCTGGGCAATGCGCCGGATTTCTCCGGCCAATTTCGTCTTGATGCCCTGGCATTTGAGGGGCGGAACTAACGGTGGCGTGCTCAATCCGGCTCCTCCTCTTGTGTAGGCGTTTCCTGCTCTGCCTTCTCCGCGATTTCCTTTTCGTGGGTCCTCAGCGTTTCGATGCCGCGCTTTTTATACTCGAGATACTCCTTTAGGTTTGTGTAAGGCCGCTTCACCCTCAACGCATCCGCCATGTCGCGGGTCAGGTAATACATCCAGTAATCATCATAGACCTCCTCGCCCAACTCGGCGAAGGAGCCGGTGCCATTGACCAACTGCTGGATGCCCGTCACTGAACCGATGTTCTTCGTGTTCCCGCTCCCGGGTCGCTAAGATGCCACCCGATATTTCGGTTGCGCGAAGAACTGAAAGTCCTTGATAACGGAGGGTATCCTGGCCAAATCCGCCAGCGTGAACTGCTTTCGCTCATCAGCCACATTTTCGCATTTCGAGTAAATCACCCCGAGCACAAAATGCCCCGAGTATTGGCCGTACGGATACTTCGTGTTCTTGGCGCTCTCTCGATGCCTGAAATAGCCGGTGAATGCCCCAAGGGTCATCCCGTTGGCTTCGGCCTCGGTGACGCGGTAGGTGCTCTTGATGTCCACCGCGAACTTCCGTCCGGTTGCCTCGTGAATGAAGGTGAGGTCCGGGTAGAAGTTCTGTTGTGGGGACAACTCCAGCTTCAGGCCCTGCCTTCGGGCGAACTCCGCGAGCATCGGGAAAAGCAGCAGTTCGAGCACCTTGGATACGATCCTCGTATCCACAGAAATGGTATAAATCCGCTTATACACGTTGATGAACCCCTTGATGATCCATTCCCCCTCATTCGTCGCCACCGCCTTCGCAAAGGAGGCCGCATGCGTCTGCAGGTTGTCGAGAAACGCGTTCGCTGTCATCGTGAGCCGTTTGCCAAATCAGTATGCGCGCCCGCCCCATAAATGGAAGGAAAACTTTTCCCCACCGCCAGCCCGCAATGGGGCAGACCCGTTGACCGCAAGCAGCTCCACCGTCTCAGTCGGAGGATGCTCCGAGCGGAGTGACATGCCCATCCATGAAGACCGCGGTCTTGCCGGATTTGGGCGCACGAGAATGAAGCCTCGCTAAACGGCAACCCCGACGGGATGTGGATGCAAGAAAGGGGCGCGCCGTAATGGACGCCTCCGCTTTTGGCTTGCGGCCAGCGGGGCGGGGGGCGATCCTGCCGCCCTGCATGAAAAGAGCAACTACCCTGAATCGAGGCCTTCTGGCCGGTCTCATCGTCTTGTGTGGCGCCGCTTTGGCCACGGGGCAATCGACGAATCGCCTGAGCGTGGACGACCTGAGGCACCTGAACCTGCCGGACGTGGTCCTGGAATCGGCGGCGTCCGTGGCGCCGGACCTGCAGAAAAATCCTCATGCGGCGGCCTGCGTTGAGGTGAAGGGGATCATCGGCGGCAACATCCGTTTTGAGCTGTTGCTGCCGGATGCATGGAACGGACGATTCGTCATGGGCGGGGGCGGGGGCTTCGTCGGCACGGTCCAGAACGCGGCCCGGGATTCGGTCAACCGCGGCTATGCCACCGTGGGCACTGACACCGGCCACCAGTGGCCGACCGGCTATATGGCCGGTTGGGCGCGGGACAACCTGGAGGCGCAAGTGAACTTCGGCTACCTGGCCGTGCACCGGACGGCCGAGGTGGCCAAGGCCCTCATCCGCGCTTACTACGGTGCCCAGGCGGCGTACTGCTACTTCGTGGGCTGCTCGAGGGGCGGCGGCCAGGCCATGATGGAGGCCCAGCGCTATCCCAAGGACTTCGACGGCATCGTGGCGGGCGCCCCCGCCTTTGACTGGACCGGGATAGCGGCGACCATGGTCGCGATTGCCAAAGCGCTTTACCCGGATCCCGCGCATCTCGACAGCACGGTGCTCACCAAGGAGGCGCTGCAGAAGCTACAGGAGGCAATTCTCAAGCAATGCGATGCCCAGGATGGCCTCAAGGATGGGATCATCCAGGACCCGCCCTCAGTCCATTTCGACCTGTCCAAGGTGACGGGGCTCTCGGACGAACAGCGCAAGGCCATCCAAGCCATCTACCAGGGGGCGCGCAATAACCAAGGGCCTATCTACCCCGGATTTGCCCCAACCGCAGAATGCGTCCCGGACCAATGGATAGCCTGGCTGGTGGGCCCTGTGCCCCCGTTCCTGGCCAAAGACCATGTCCCCGATCTCTCGTTTGCCTTCGGCACGCAGATCTTCAAGTTCTTGATCCTGGACAAGCCCGATTGGGATTATTCGACCTACGACTTTTCCAATTTCGAGCGAGACACCCGGCTGGCCGCTTCCTTCCTCAACGCGACCAACCCGGATCTGGATGCCCTCAAGGCGCGCAAAGGCAAACTCATCCTGTGGCACGGATGGGCCGATACCGCCCTGCCGGCCCAGGCAACGGCCGACTATTACCGCCAGGTGCAGGCCCGCGACCCGCGCGCCGCCGACTATTGCCGGCTCTTCATGGTGCCGGGCTGTCTTCACTGCGGCGGCGGTCCGGGCGCGAGTGACGTGGATTGGCTTTCGGTCGTCGTCGATTGGGTCGAACACGCCAAAGCCCCCGACAAACTCATCGCCTCCAGGAGCGAGCACGGGAGAGTAGTTATGACTCGGCCGCTTTACCCCTACCCCCAGCGCGCCGTCTATAAAGGCAGCGGCGATCCCAACAGCGCCGAGAGCTTCGTGCCGAACTCCCCGCCGGGCGCAACGCATTAGACTGTGCTGTGAAAGGCACAGGGGGTGGGCACCCAAACGCACACTTCCCGGCCGGGGCCAGTCCTGGTAGGCTCGGCGTTGGGAAACACCGGCAGAACTCGAGGCCTTGGCCCACTGCGAGGCCTTGGCCCACTGGCGGAATATGAAACTCAGAAGCATCCTGCCCCTGCTCGCCCTGAGCCTGGTTGCCCGGCCTGTCCCGGCCCAAGTGGTGATTAGCGAGTTGATGGCCTGCGGCAGCACATTGAAGGACGAGGACGGCACCACTCCGGACTGGATCGAGATATGGAACACTAACGCTGCTCCAGTCAACCTGGGCGGATGGCACCTGACTGACAGGCCGGCGAACCTGACGAAGTGGACGTTCCCCGCTACGAACCTTGCGTCCGGCCAGTTCCTGGTCGTCTTTGCCTCGGGCAAGGACCGCGCTGTTGCCGGCGCGCAGTTGCACACGAATTTCAAGCTCAGCGCCGCAGGGGATTACCTGGCCCTGGTCGAACCGGACGGACAGACCATCGCCCACCAGTATTGGCCGGGGTATCCCAGGCAGGTCGCAGGCGTTTCTTACGGCCTCGCTTTCGACACCCCAACGATGAGTTGGGAGCAGGCCTATTTGACACGGCCGACACCCGGGGCCTACAACTCCACCGCTTATCTCGGCCTGGTGGATGACGTTCAATTCAGCCTCGCGCGGGGCTTTGTCGGCCTGCCCCTGACGGTGTCCCTGGCCACGGACACGGAGGGGGCGGAGATTCTTTTTACCACCAATGGCGCCGCTCCCACGCCCACGACCGGGATCGTCTATGCCGGGCCGGTCCCCATCACGCGGAATACCGTCCTGCGCGCTTTGGCCACCAAGCCCGGCTATCGAGGCACGCCTGTCGCCACCCAGACCTACGTCTGCCTGACCAACGTTCTGACCCAGACCCAGCAGGCCGCGACCAATGCCGGTTTCCCCGCCAATTGGGGCGGCGGCGGCGGGGCCAGCTATGCGATGGACTCGAAGGTCACCGGCCCAAACGGGCCGCAGACGCTCGCTGCCTTGAGGTCGTTGCCGTCGATTTTCCTCTCGACCAGCATGTCCAACTTGTTCGATCCAGGCGCAGGCATCTATTCCAACCCCGAGAACCACGGGACGAACTGGGAGCGGCCGGCCTCAATCGAGTGGCTCGATACCAACGGCCTTTCCGGCTTCCAGTTGGATTGCGGGGTGCGGATCCAGGGCGGGGTGGGCCGCGGTGAGCCCAAGAAGTCCTTCCGCCTCCTCTTCAAGCAGGAATATGGAGGGACCCTCAAATACGACCTCTTCCACGAGCCTGATGCGGCAACGACCTTTCACACCGTGGTGCTGCGGGCGGGTTTCAACGACAGTTGGTTCTGGCTCAGCGGCAGCAGCGGCAAGGCGACCTACGTTCGCGACGAATACGGCCGCCGCCTCCTGCTGGCCATGGGGCACCCCTCGGCCCGCGGTTTGTTCGTCCACCTTTACATCAACGGCCTCTATTGGGGCCTTTACAACCTCACCGAACGCCCCAACGCCGACTTCTCCTGCTCCTATCTGGGGGGCCAACCCAATGACTGGGACGCAATCAAGGCAGGCGAGGTCAGGCACGGTGATTTGCTGGCCTGGAACACCTTCCTGAGCCAGGTCCCGCAAGCCGCCAGCACCGCCGGCTACCAGAAACTCCAGGGCAACAACCCCGACGGCACCCGCAACACCCAGTTCCCCGTCTATCTCGACAAGTTCGACTACCTCGATTACCTGATCCTCAATTATTGGGGGGGAAATTGGGACTGGCCCCAAAAGAACTTCTGGCTGGGCCGCAACCGCACCGCCAACAGCACCGGCTTCAAGTTCTACTGCTGGGACATCGAGGGCATCGTGGACGATGCCGAGTCCTCGCTCACCATGGTCGTCCCGCGCGATGGCGACAACGCCGGGGTGGGGGTGCCTCATCATGATCTCAAGACCTTTTCCGAATACAAACTCGACTTCGCCGACCGGGTCCAGAGGCTCTTTTTCAACGGCGGGCTGCTCACGCCCCAGGCGCTCATCACTCGCTTCCACCAGGTTGCCGACCCGGTCGAGGCCTCGATCCTCGCCGAGTCCGCCCGCTGGGGCAACGGCAACCTCAGCATCCAGAGCCAGGCGGCCTGGCGCCACGAGCGCGATTATATCGTGGGCACTTACCTGCCGCGGCGCACCGCCATCGTGCTCGGCCAGTTCCTCGCCGCGGGCCTCTATCCGCGCGTCGGAGCGCCCGCCTTCAGCCAATTCGGCGGGGCCATCCCGGCGCCCTTTGACCTCGTGCTCAGCCACACCAATTCCACCGGCGCCATCTATTTCACACTCGACGGCTCGGACCCCCGCCTCTACGGCCTGAACACGCCCGCCCCGGCCGCACAGCTCTATGCGGGCGCGCTGACTCTCACCGGCCCGGCGACGGTCCGCGCCCGCGTGCTCCAGGGCTCCCAATGGAGCGCCCTGGTCGAGGCCGGCTTCGTCCCTGCCAGCAATCTTGAGTTTAGCCGCATTACGGCCGGTCCGAATACCGTGGTGCTCGAGTTCGGGGCGGCTGCCAACCACTCCTACGGCCTTCTGTGGAACGCGCTGCCCTTGGCCTCCGGCTGGAACAGGCTGCTGGACATTCCGGCCCTGCCCGCCGACCGGCTCGTGACGCTCACCAACTCCACGCTCGAGGCCCCCTACCGTTTCTTCCGTCTCGTGTCGCCTGCGCTGCCTTGACCATCGGGATCCATCTCGGCACTGTTGAACGTGCTCGCCAACAGAGCCAACGTGGTCGGGCGTTGTCCCGGAGGGACAAGCGAGAATAGCCCAATCCCACTCAGCGGGACTTGTCATTACCCAAATCTTCCGCCGCCCTCATTGAGGGCATCTAATGGTATCTATGACTTTCAGGCCAAAGGCCTGACTCATACCAGCCCAGGGCAACGCCCTGGGAACCGCCGCCCAAAAGCCATTCCGAGCGCTGAAGGCGCGATTCATCCTTATGAGGCAGGCCGTTGGCCTGCGGCACAATGAAGACCGCTCGGTGTCCCCAGGGCGTTGCCCTGGGCTGGTATGAGTGACGCCGTTGGCGTCTCAAACAAGCCCTCAGTGGTTTTCCCTCGTTGCCGTCCTCCCCCCCCAAGAAACTTCGAGGGATTCCTGGGGCATCCATCGTCTTTCCTGGTGACGGGAAACACGGGCGGTTGCGCCTTGGCGTTTTCCGGCAGATCAGTCACAATAGAAACATCCTGAAGCCGTATGAACTCGAACCCGGCCGATCTAATAAGAATGATCCTCACGCTGTCGCTTTCGCTTTTGCTGCAAGCGGGCGCGCCCGCGCAGGCACAGCAGGAATCCAGTGCGCCGCCGTCCCAGACCAATGCCGCCGCTCCGAACGACAAGGCGGACCAACGCGGCAAGGACCGCGCGGCCTTTTACTTCCCTGGCGGCACACCCCAGGAATTCCTCGCCGCCCTGCAACGGAACTACCGGGTGCAGTGGTCCGACGTGACCAGCATCCCCGAGGAGATGAGGTCGGTGCAAATTCCGGCCCTGCGGATCAACAAAGAGTCCATCGAGGCGATCCTCAACAATCCGCGGTGGGGCGGCTTCGGCAGGCGTGGCGGCCGTGGCGGGGGCGGCGGGGGCGGAGCGGAGGCCGGCGACAGGGAGACCGCGCGCTCGCTGGAGGCGCTGGTCGCTCTCTACAACAACCTCGGCTCCATCAAGCGGGAACTGGGCAGCCTGGTGGTCGAAGGCGATTTCGAGAAACCGGCCGCCGTGATGTTTGTTCCGGGAGCCAGTTCTGCCTCGCTCGAAATCAAGGTGAAGGCCTTTCCGCTCAAGCCGATTCGAGCGCAGTATTGGGATAAGCTCCTGGACGAAATCGCGCGGGTCGCCAAGGACCTCGTGGGGATGTCAACGGCGGGCGAGCCCGCCGGGCGCAGAGCCATGGCCATGGCCGATGCCCCCGCTGGAGGTCCGGGCTCCCGGGTCCAAGGCGCAAGGGTTCCCGTGGTGCTCAGGGCCCAGGACATGGATTTCAGCCTCCACAAGGACACCGCGCTGCTCCTCGTCCGCGGGCCACAGGAGTTCATCGAGGCCGTGGAATCCATTGTATCGGCCTTTCAGGTAAACAAAGACCTTTTTCTCCCCACGCCTCCCGAGAAATAGGACAGCGGAATATGCCCGCGCCCGAGGCCGCAGCCCTCAGCACCAGCATGACCGATCCCCTGTCGGACGGGTCTGACCCGTCTGACGCGTCTGACGCAGCAGCCTCCCCCGCCGCCCCCGGCGCGCCTGACATCCGGGCCTTGACGCTGTCCATCCGGCGCGGGGATGCCGCCGCCTTTTCCCGGTTCTACGACCTGTTTAGTTTCCGGCTTTACCGCTATCTGCTGGTGCTGGCGCGCGGGGACGAGAACGAAGCCCGCGAGGTGTGCCAGGCGGTGTTTATCAAGTTGGCCAAGCGCTTCGAGGTTTGTCCGCATGAAGCGGCGTTGTGGGCCTGGCTGAGCAGGGTCGCCAAGACCACGTTCATTGACCACTGCCGCGCCCGGCAGCGGCAGCGGCGCGTGGTCTCGCTCGACCAATTGGCCGATGGGTTCGACAGCGCCGCAGTCTCGGCGCCTCCCGTTGCCGAGGGCCTGCTCTCCGAGCTTCTGCGCGAGGCCCTCGAGGCGCCGCCGCCCGAAGAGCGCGAACTGGTTCAAGCCGCTTATGTGGACGAGCGCCCGCTGCAGGACCTGGCCCTGGCCTCCGGCCAGAGCTACAAGGCCCTGGAATCCCGCCTGGGCCGGTTGCGCCAGAAGCTCAAAGAACGATTGTTGAGGAGTTTGCGCCATGAGCATGAACAGCCATCCTGCACCGGAAAGACATGACCCGTTGCTCGACGCGGTGTTGCGCGATGAGAACTGGGAGAGCGCCAGCGCCGGATTGAAAATCCAGGCGCTCAGGACATTCCAAACCCGCCGTCGCATCCGCAGCCTGGTGCGGTGGACGGCCTGCGCGGCGGTGCTGGCGGCGGCGCTCATCGCCGCGGTGCATTGGTTGGGGCGTGCCGATTCAGCCCCCAGCCTCATGGCAGTCGGGTCCTCCTCGGTCCCCAGCACGCCACCCAGAGCGCGCTACATGACCGACCAGGAACTTCTGGCCTCATTCCCCAAAGGGAGTGCTTCCTGGCCGAGGTGGACGGCAAAAAGGTGCTGGTCTTCCTGGACCCGGACGTCGAGCGGACCTATGTAGCCGGCCCGGCCCGGCGCAGTAAACCTCGGCCTTTGTCGCAACCTTTGTCGCGGCCTTCGTCGAGGGATCCCAAATCAACAAAGGCTCCGACAAAGGCCGCGACAAAGGTTTCCCCTGGCTGGGCTTTTGGGTTCAACCGCCGGTCTAACGAACACTTCTTTGCAGCGCCCCTTGCTCGTCGAGCAGGTAGAGGAACACCTCGGCGGCGTGCCAGGTATGGGGGGCGGCCAGGCGTTGCTGAGCGAAGATGGGGGCGATGACCCTCATGCCCTCGTAGCGCGCCTGGCTGGCGTCCTTTTCCCAAGTCAGCGGGTAATCCCGGTTGCTGATTGGGCTGCGGGCCAGGCGATGGAAATGATCGCACGCCCAGCCGAGATAAGGATAGGAACCTCGGTCATCGGCGTCCGGGCCGCCGGCATAGCTGTTCGTATAGGCCAGCCAGAAGAGCGCGGAGTAAGTGTCCGGGACGGCTGGGAGCGCGTAAGCATCCGGCAGGCCCAGCGCGGCCAGCCCGTACTTGAACCACTTGGTCTGATAGACCGGGTGCTCGGAGAAGTCCGAGCGGCCCCGGAGGTACTTCCCGCCCGGCCCGGCCACCTCGAAGCGCGGCGCCTCAGCCAGGACCTTGCCCACCAAGGGATGGCTCTTGTCGCCTGCCAACGAGACCAGGAACAGGGCCTGGCCTAGGTTGTCCGCCTCCCTCTCGCCCGCGTTGTTGCGGTCGTACGGCTCGCCCAGGCCCAGGAGCCAGTCGTGCAGCAAGCCCAGGTTCCCGGTCTGCCGCAGCGCCAGGGCCACCATCGCCCCATCGCGATACCAGGGTTTGGGATACACAAACAGGTTCGGCACCGGGCCCGCCTCGGTCACGTTGAACAACAGTTCCTGGTGGAGCACCCGCAAGATCCGCGCGTAGCGAAGCCCTGCGAAGTTGGGCAGGTTCACCGGGTGCAATGTGCCTGGCAACGCGGACGAGAGCCCCTGCCCTCATCTCCCACACGCCCGCTCCGTCCTCGAGCAGCGTCACCGTCTCCCCATCCGTGGTCTCCAGCACCACCTTGTATTCCGGCGGCACGATGGCCTGGGAGCGGACCTGCCATTGCCGCAGCACAAAGCCCGAGCGCGCATCGAGCAGCCGGCCCTCGCAATAGACCATCTTGGTCCGATGGCCCATGCCAAAAAGGAAGAACGGCACCTCGGGCAGTTCACGCACTCCGCCATAACGCTCCCGGAACAACATCAACTCCGCGTGATAGGCCGCCAGGGCCTTGGACACCTCCGGACTCCCCGGCCCGGCTGGTCCCGGGAAGCGGGCGCTTGGCGCTGCCCGCTCGCCAGACGAGCTTCGCTTAACCCATTTGAGTATGGTCCGCGCTGTCCGCTGGACTTCAGCGTCAACTGGCGGCGCCGTCAACCGGGTCAGTTCGCCCGCAAGCCGGTCCGACTCACAAAGCCACATCAGTCGCGAAAAACCCTCCGCGCGCATCTGGTTATCGCCTCCTTTAATGCCTTCCACGAGCGCGCCGGCCAACTCGTCCGCCCCCGCCCCAAATCGCGACAGCGCCACCGCGGCGGCGAACCTCACTCGCACGCTGCCTCCCTTCATCGCTTGCCGGAGCGCCGGCACGACCGTCTCGGGCTCTCGCCCGATCTCACCCAAGGCGGTGGCAGCCAGCGCCCTGGCCCGCTCGTTAGAGCTGCACAGGGCCTTGAGGAGCCCCGGAATGCACTCCGGCCCGATCTCCTGGAGGGTCCGGCCGGCCCAGGCGGCCGTGTCCTCATCTTTGTCGCCAAGCAGATGAATCAGCTTTGGTATCGCTTCTTTGCGCGCGGGACCCAATCTGGAAAGGAACTGGTGCGCCACCACCCAGGCACCCTGGCGATCCGGTTCTGACGCGCTTCTCCGCTCTCTAAAGCGGAGTTGGATGAGCCCTTGTTTGTCCAGCAGGCGATTGAGCAACTCGGGAAGCGCGGGTGCTTCATCCGCGGGGGCTCGGAGCGCAGCCACCGCAAGAGCCGCGGGATGGCCCGGCGGACGATCCTCTCCGCCCGCTCTCCTTGTGTGTCGGGGAGCTTGCTGGCCTCGATCCAATAACTCAAGGGCCTGCCCCAGTAGCGCGGCTCCCCGACCTTCGTCGGCGGCCCGGACAGGTGCCGGACCACAACGATGAAAAAGCAGACCAGGACCGCGACTGCCATCCGCTCCCTCCAAACCAGCTTCCCGCTTCGCCGCGTCTCCATGGGCCGAGAATGGACGCCGCCAGCACCCCCGATCAAGCCAAAAAGGCGCCGAACCCCCGCCAGAGGTGCATCGCGATGGCTTTCAGGCCAAAGGCCTGGCTCATACCAGCATGGGTGTCGAAGGCCATGGGCATGCCCGTTTTACGGGTCCAGGAGCCGGGGGCGGCCAGGGCGGATGGCGGGTTGTGGCAGAGGCAGCAGGCCAGGATGACGGCGAACCCGATCGTCCGCCGGCTGCAGGATGGTGTTTGCCAAGTGCTTTCTCGTCGTCGTTGCACTCATAGGATCCTTTCGTGCGGATTAAGTTTTTGGTTTTGACTTTCAATCATCGTTGCGTGGCCGACACAGAGACGGTCATCAGCGGTGTACCACAGGAAATGCCGGCGGAGGTAACAAACAAAATACCCGAAACACGACACCCGGAGGATTTCACAGAAGGAAACGAAGGGAACGAAGGGGATTCAGCGGCGAGCCAATTGGGGCGTGGACATCGGGCCGCCTTTGGCTTGGAGGATCTGGCCATTCACTTCCGTCTCGCCGGCTTGAGCGGCGTCCAAGCTGCTGACTTCCACGCGAGCCGCCCAGCCCGCGTGGAAGTTGCACGCCTAGGGATGGCGCGATGGGCCTCGGGGGTCTGCTTGAGCCGCCGGCCGTCACGGGCGGGAATCTGCTGTGTCGCGAATTGACAATCCGCGACACGGCAGACGACGACTCTGCGCCACCAGTGCTCGGAGGTCATGGAGATCTTCAAGGGGACACAGTCAGCGCGGATGGGGCCTTGCGCCACCGCACGGAATGGTTTCGCGATTACAGCGCGCAGGGCGCCATCAAGGGAAACCGTTTCATGGTCATGTCGAACGGCACGCACAAGAACGGCTTTTCACCCAGGTCAGGTAAGCCATCGTGGTCCCTGTCCTGGTTATGCAAGCCATTGATGCCCAGGGGCGGAAAGATGAGTTCCGGCCGGTTGACGGCGCTGTAAACCGCGCCCGTGCCGGTCTCTTTGACGGTATCCTCATCAATGAACTCGGCCGTGCCGCTCATGACACACATGTACAGCATCTGCCCGCGGTCCGGATACGACGATTTCACAGCGTAACCGATCTGGGAGTACCGGTAGGTTCGTGGGCCCGACCGGACGAAGATCCCAGGCAAGTTGACCCAGCTATCCGCATCTGGAAACAGGCCGCCAAAGGTTGGCTCGGCGTTCATCGCCTTGGCCGCCGCCGCGAACCGCTGGCCGGACGGGTCAATCGGAGTCACGACTGCTCCGGCCACCAATGGATTGTTGTAAAACCCGGGAACGGCCGGGGAACTGATGACCCAACTTCCCGTGATGTCGCAAACCGAGGGGGGCAAGTCCTTGCCACCGGTGGATTTGCTATCGCCGGACCACAGTGGCAGAGAGACCACGGTGATTCCGACCGCAACGAGCGCTACGGTCCATGTCTTACGCTTCATACTGCTGTTCCTTTCTTTTGGTTTGCTGTTGTTTTTTGTTATGCGGCGTTTTCGGCGGCTCGCAAGCGCACTTTTCGTCGCCGACGCCACCTGTCGTCGACCGCCTTCCAGACCTGAGGCCGGAGTTCCGGCCGGGGGGCTGCATAGACGGTCATCACTGGGGTACCACAGGAAATGCCGGCGGAGGTAACAGACAAAAAAACCGAAACACGAAACCCGGAGGATTTCACAGAAGGAAACGAAGAAAACGAAGGGGTTTCAGCGGCGAGCCTCCGGACCCCGAGCGTTCAGAGTCTTGTGCGTTTCCTTCGTTACCTTCTGTTTCCCTCTGGGGCCTCGCTCAGCCGCCTTTTTGGAACGTCCGCTGCTGGATCCATTCAACGTCCGGGTTGCTCGGAGAGGGGACACCGTCAACCGACTCGACAATATTATGGTCCGGAACCAACCGTGGCTTGGTGCGCGGGTCCAGCCACTTGCGGGGTTCGGCGTGGCCATCGGCAAAGCTGAGGCTCCCGGCGCCATTGTGGTAGCTGCCGGGGTAGCCCACCAGCCGGTACAAGGCCGGATTGGCCTCCCGAAATCCGTCTGGATGGAGGAAGAAGTGGCTGTCCATGATCGAGTCCTCGCGCTCATCGAGGAAAACGAAACACTGGGCGGGTCCTGGATTTCGGAAATCCGGGGTTTTTCTCACCACCAGTCTGGGCATCCAGTCCGTCACCCAAGGGGTATCACGCGGAGATCCATCGGGGTTGTAATCCCCGAGTTGTTCGTCCATGGAGAAACTCCGTGTGCGGGGCAGGCGTGCGCCCCCGAGCGTGCGGGTGCTTTTGTCCGCCGGACAGCGCCAGATTCCGGGCACGGCGCTGTAACCCGCGAGCGGGCTGTGCAGCAGGTAGGAGATGTTGGTGCTGTCTCCGGGCGACGCGCCCCCCGGAGGTTGGAGACCCGGAGAGTCCAGGGTCAACCATCCCCGGACCCACGATTCCCAATCGGCCTGGGCCAGGTAGCCGATGTTCATGGGCACGCGGTCGTCTTGGTCGTGCGCATACATCGTCCACGCCAGCGTCATCTGCTTGAGGTTGTTCAGGCATCCGATCCCTTGGGCCTGGGTCTTGGTCTTGGAGAGCGTGGGCAACAGGAAGGAAGCCAGGATGGCGATGATGGCGATGACCACAAGGAGTTCGATCAGGGTGAAGGCGGGTTTCACAGAAGGAAACGAAGAGAACGAAGGGGATTGGGAAAAAGAAGCCGGTACGCCGAGTTGTCCCACCATTCTTCGTTTCCTTCGTTGGCTTCTGTGCGAACTCATGGAGCACTCGCTTTTCTCTCTTCCGCCGCAATCTCCTCCCACGACGGCGCGCGCCAGAGCAGTGCTACGCCCTCCATGCTGTCCGCGAACAGCGCGTTGCCGTCCGGCGAACACCCAATGTGATTGAAGAACAATCCGGGTTCGCCCGGGAGCGTCACCATGTCCCGGCCGATCTCCACATCCCAGAGCTTGACGAGATCCTTGGGACTGGTCCCCGTGGTGATCAACCGCCGCCCATCAGGTGAAAAAACAAGATCGTGCAGTCCGCTCCGGTAACTGCGACCGATGGACGTGGCTTGCCGGGTGAGGACATCCCAGAGCGTCATCACGCCATTCAACCCCGCCGTGGCGAACCGCCTGCCATCCGGCGAGAACCTCACGCGCATGCGCCTCGCACCCCCGCAGTCGAAGAAGGCCTGCCTCGTGCGGGTCACGATGTCCCACCAGGCAGCCGTCCCGTCCTCGTATCCGGTAGCGACGGTCCTGTCGTCGGGTGAGAAATCCAACTCACGGAAGTTGGCGCGGTTGATGCCCTGCAGGCTGACCTCGCGCCAGTCTGGCACGGTCCAGATCTTGGTGTTAAACCCGCCCGATACAAAGGCGCCACAATGAAGATAGCCAGTTTGCGGCGAGAACTGGACGGCGAAGATCCAGGCATCCGGGAAGACCAGGTTGGCAACCAGCCGATGCGCCGGGAAATCCCAGACCCGAATGTTGCCGTTCGTGTCACCGAGCGCCAGCCAACGACCGTCTCTCGAGAGGTCCAGAGTCGAGTGATTGGTCCCCAGAAACGGCAAGCCTTCCGGCTTTTGCAGGCCCGCGTCCCACCACACCACCGCGCCCTCGGGCCGGGTGGCGGTGAGGAAGGTCCTGCTGTCCGGCAAGAAGGCCAATCCCCAAGAACAGATCTTAGTGGGCAAGACCGCATACGCCGCTGGCGGCTTTGCGAGCGGGTCCCAATAGCGCACCGTGCCATCCTTGGCGCCGGTCACGAGGTTCGTGCCATCCGGCGACCACGCGAGTGCCCAGACCTGATCCGTGTTGCCCTGGAACGGCCGGCGCTCTGCCTTGCGGGCGACATCCCAGAGGCGGAGCGTCTGATCGCTGCTGACCGAGGCCAGCGTTTGCCCGTCGGGCGAGAAGGCCAGGCCGGTAATCCAGCCGCTGTGCCCGGTGAGTGCCACGTTCGTGCCGCCAATCCAGCCGCTGTGCCCGATGAGTGCCACGTTCGTGCTCGGTGCCAAATCCCAGAGATGGATTTCGTTGTCGTCGTGCCCGCAGCCTGCGGCGAACAGCTTGCCGTCGCGCGAGATGGCCAGAGCGGTGACCCCATCGGCTGGCCGTGGGAGGAGGATCACCGTCTCTTTCCCGGAAGCCCTATCCAAGAGGCGAATCCGCGGTTTGGCCTCCCCCACCACCAGCCAACGGCCATCAGGCGAGAAGAGCATGCAGCCGTAGTCCTTGCTACTGTTCGACCAGATCGGTTCGGCCGCCGCCGCGTTCGTGGCGATGGAGTATCGCCCCGGACGGCCATCGTCCAGTGCGGTGGGGAAGTCGCTCATGACTTGTCTTGATTCGAGGTTCCAGACGCGGACTGTCCCGTTGAATGCCAAGGCTGCCATCTGCCGGGAATCGGGGGAGAACGCAATCGAGAGGATGGCGTGCGAGTGCGGAAACCGCACGATTTCCTTCTGAGCGCTCAGATCGCAAAGGCTGACCAGGGCCGCGCCACCGGCATCCTTGGTGCCCCAAGCCAGAAGGTTGCTTCGAGGTGAAAACGCCAAGGCCCTGGACGGACCGGCGCCTGGCAGCTCGGTCGCCGGCCGCTTCGCCACGGCGTCCCAGAGGGCCACTGCTCCGCCCTCCCGGCGCACGGCCAGCCACTTTCCATCCGGCGAAAATGCCAGGGCGGACACCGCGTTGGAGTATTGGTGCAGGCGGAAGCGCTCGTTGCTGCGGCAACGGTCCCAGAGATAGCGCCATTCCCAGCCGCGTAAATCAGGCTCGGATTTCGGACTTCGCCCGCCTGCCGGACGGGCAGGGATTTCGGATTTCCCCGCTGGCCGGTGCCGGTTGAGCAGTTCCCAAGCACGGCCCAAGTCGGTCTCCTCCAAGGCACGCTGCACCTCCTTCATATCGCCCGCATAGGCGTTGCGCCGGGCGAGCAGGGCCTCGGCTTCGGCGTTCGCTCGCTGCGATTCCGCCCGGCGCCATTGCCAGAGCATGCCGGCCAGACCGAGCGCGGTAACGACGATCAAAGCGGCAATCAACCCCGCTCGGACCGGTTGTCGCCGGCACCAACGCCACGTCTTGCCGAGTGGGCTGACAGGCCGCGCCAGCACGGGTTGGCCGTTCAAGAATCGCTCCAATTCTTGCGCCAGAGTCTGCGCGGTCGGATACCGTTTGGCCGGCTCCTTCTCCAAACACTTGAGGCAAATCGTCTCGAGGTCGCGCGGCACGGCCGGATTCAGCCAGCGTGGTGCGGCCGCCTCCGTGTTCAGCACCTGGTCCAACGTGTCGGTGAGCGTGGCGGCCTGGAATGGCGCCCGGCCGGTGAGCAGGTGATACAGCATCGCTCCCAGGCCATAGACGTCGCTGCGCCGGGAGACCTTGCCCCGCTTGGCCGCGGCCTGCTCCGGCGGCATGTAGCTCGGCGAGCCAACCAGTTGGCCGCTCAGCGTTACCTCCGATTCGCCCTCGAACCGCTTGGCCAGCCCGAAGTCCGTCACGCGCGGTTGGTCCTTCGAGTCGATCAGAACGTTCGATGGTTTCAGGTCCCGATGCAGGATGCCGTGCTCGTGCGCGAAATGGACCGCCTCGGCCACGATCTTCATATAGGCGGCGGCGCGTTTGGCGGGGAGAGGCTGCTGCACAACCAGCTTGGCCAGGCTCGGTCCGTCCACATAATCCATCACCAGGTAATGCTGGCCCTGCTGGACGCCGACCTCATGGATCGTGACAATGTTCGGATGCTGCAGACTGGCGGCCGCGGAAGCCTCGACGCGGAAGCGCTTCACGTATTCCGGGCTGGACAGCGCGCCCGAAAGCAACAGCTTCACGGCAACGATGCGGTCCAGGCTCACCTGCCGCGCTTTATAGACGATCCCCATGCCGCCGCGGGCAATTTCCTCGATCAGTTCGTAGTCACCGAAGGCAACCCCCGTCCCCAAGGACAAAGGCGGAGGGACAGGTGCCGGGGAGGAAGGTTCGGAGACGGCATCCGCCTGAAGCCCCAGCGCCAACAGGCAGGCCGTGCAAAGGCCGTTCTGCTTCGCCGCGGAGATTTCCGCACCGCACTCGGAACAGTGTCGCAGCGTTGACATAACCAGGGCCATCACCTTGTTACCACAGGAAATGACTCCCCGGGTAACAGGAAACCTGGCTTCACCGGGCCGTGATGGCGATCAAATAGCGAATTTCTTCTTCGGCCTCCCGGGGAGTGGCCACCGTGTGAACGATCTCGGCGCGCACCAGTTCTCCATACCGCTTGCGGAGCCGGTGCACGGCCATCTTCACCGCGCTTTCGGTCAGGCCCAACGGTGTGGCCAACTGCGCGTAAGGCAGCATTCGCTCTGCGCCGGTCAGACAAGGCTGGAGCCGCCGAAACAGCTCGGCCTTGCCGGCGGCGGCATACTCGTCGCGCAGCCGCTTCATGACCTGCTCGAGCACCGTGGCCGCCCACTGCCGGTCGAATAAGCTCTCCGGCGCCGCCTCGTCGGCCGGTTCAGCCTGAAAGCGCCCTTCCAGGTCCAGCTCGTCCAGGGAAAAGGCGACCCTGCGCTCGTCTCGCTTCTGGGCGCGGTGGCGCTCCCACTCGTTGACGAGAAAATGATTCAGCGCCTTGAGCAGGAAGGAGCGGAACTTCCCCCCCTCACGCTGGATGCGGGCGAGCGCCTGCTTGTCCAGCAACCGGGCGAAGAATTCCTGGGTCAAGTCCTCCGCGTCCTGGGCGGCGTGGCCCTTGCGGCGAACGTAGGCGTAGAGGGGATACCAATAGGCCCGGCAGAGCCTGCTCCAAGGCCTCGGCCGCTTGGGGCGAGTCGCTGCTTCCCGCCGCCAGCACCACGCTCCAGTGGGTCGTCGTGAACTCCCGGCCCGCACTCGCGCACAGCCCACGCCATGCTTGCTCGCCCATGTCAGGCTCTTTACCCGAAAACGCCGCCAAACAAAAGCCAAAAGTAGAATTTATCCCGGCCTTGAATTCCCCAGCCCATGCGTCAACAATTACCTGCAACAACCATGAGCAATCAGGATGAACATTTGTGGGATGGGACCGGGGGCGAAGCGGGTGAGGCTTTTTATTGTTGATCCAGGCATCGGCGCACTGTTTGGAGCAGGTTGCTCGGAGAGCAGGGCTTCGCGAGAAAGTAGCTCCTGGTTTGCTGCATAAACTCCGTGTCTTTGCCCAGCACTGCCGCGCTGTAGCCGCTGAAGAAAATGATTCTCAGGCCAGGGGTTTGTGCGTGCACGCGCCTGGCCAGATCACGGCCGCTTATACCGTCGGGTAGCACAATATCTGTGAGCAGCAGGGCGATCTCCTCCGAGTGTCGGCTCCAGAGCACCATGGCATCCCGAGCACTGGTGGCTTCCAAGACTCTGTAGTGGAACTTCTCCAACACGCGCCGCGTGACTATGCGCACTGAAAGGTCATCTTCTACCAGCAGAATGGTTTCGGTTCCCCCGGGGAACTGGCCCTCGGCAGGCTCCGTCATTTCGAGCCGGACCGGGGGCGGGATCGCAGGCAGGAAGATTCTGAAGGCGGACCCCTGGCCAGGGCGACTCGACACTTCAATCCAACCTTGGTGCTGCTTGACGGTGCCGTAAACGGTGGCCAAGCCCAGACCTGTGCCCTTGCCGGGTGCCTTGGTGGTGAAAAACGGCTCGAAAATGCGCGGCAACTCCTCTGGCGCAATGCCGGAGCCCGTATCGCTGACCGTCAGGCAGACATACTCCCCAGGCCGAGCTTCGGGATTGGTCTGAACGCAGCTCTCGTCCAAAGTGACCTTTTCGGTCATTATGAGCATGTGACCGCCATGGGGCATGGCGTCCCGTGCATTCACAACCAGATTGATCAGCACCTGCTCCAACATGCCCGGGTCGGCCTGGACGAAGGGCAACTGCTCCGCACAACGGCATTCCAGACGGATGTCCTCGCGGATAATGCGGTTGAGCATCCCGGCCAGGTTCCCAATCAACTGGGTCAACGTCACGGGCTGGGGCTGCAGGACCTGCTTGCGGCCGAAGATGAGCAACTGCCGGGTCAGGGCAGCGCCCCGTTCAGCGGCGCCGATAACGTGGTTGAGCTCCTCGTTGGCTTCGACGCTGAGCCCAGTGCCGGCCATGAGCACGAGTTCGGCGCTGCCACGGATGATAGTCAGGAGATTATTGAAATCGTGCGCCACCCCTGCGGCAAGCTGCCCGAAGGCTTCCAACCTCTGCGCCTGGTGCAAGGCGTCTGCCAGCGCCTTGCGTTCAGTAATGTCCTGCATGACGCAAATGAAGTGGGTGATTTCTTGACCACCGGAGCGGACGGGGGCCACCGTCTGTTCGTTCATACAGAGGCTTCCGTCCTTGCGCCGGTTGATGAATTCTCCGCGCCAGATGCCGCCGGAGCTGATGGTGCTCCAGAAGGCACTGTAAAATGCCTCATCATGCTGGCCGGACTTGAGCAGACGCGGGTTTTGGCCAATCACTTCCTCGGCCGTGAAGCCGGTCAGAGCCGTGAAGGCGGGATTGACCCAGAGGATGGTGCCTGCACGATCCGTGATCATGATGCCATTGGCTGCTGCGCTGAGCGCAGTGGACTGGATGAGGCTCGTCTCTGTGAGCTGCCGATGCTGTGCCTGGCTTTCCAAAGAAGCTCTCTGTGCCCGGTGCCGCTCGACCGCATAGCGCAGGCTGCGCCTCAGCACCTCCGAAGTCATGTTCCGCTTGTGAAGAAAATCCTGTGCCCCGCGTCGCACAGCCTCAATCGCCACCGTTTCATCATCCGAGTTGGTGAGCACGATGGTCGGGAGCCGGTTGCCGGTCTGTTCCTGAGCGATGGGCAGATTCTCAAGGCCCTGTGAGTCAGGCAGGTCCAGGTCCAGCAGCAGTACGTCGTAAGTCTGCTCGCGCAAGGCGGTTAGAGCCTGTTCGAGACCTGCCACGTGGTTCAGGTCAAAGGGTCCGCTCGGCGCCCGTCTGAGCATCTCTGTGATGATGCGCACATCGTCGGGATTTTCTTCGACGAGCAGGATTTTCATTCAAGGGGTTCTGCTGCCATTTGACCACATTGCCTCTGCGGACTCATCCGATTCTCCAGTTCTGCAGGAGGGCTTATGGATCCGGCCCCGCCAACTCCAGGATCGGGCTGCGCCAAACCCCTGGCCCATGTTCGGCGCAGCCCTCCGGGTTCCCCTCTTCAAGCCCTCGGAGTCCTCAATACCTATACGGTCCGGGATGGCCAGATCTTTCAACGGGGGCCAAAATTCTTGATTTTTTGCAGAAAGATTCTTGAAAGAAACGGCTGTTTTGGTCCGTATGTACCTAAACAATGATCGATTTATGCGCAATCGCTCGAAAGCCGTGTCTCCCGGCGATATTTGGGGTGAGCGGGCCTTTGAGGATCCCGCCACTGGCCGGAAAGGGCTCTTGGGCGAGGTGCCAGGGCACTCTGTTGGCATTCGGCGACGGGGGGAGCCCTCAATGCCCGAGGGGCGGAGGTTTTTTCACTTTTTCTTGAAAGGAATCCCCCAGGCGTTTTATATACGGGTTTGTAGCTGATCGATGAAGGCGAGCGCGAACAACGCAGGCGAGCTGATTCCAACACGGAAATCCTTGCTGGGCCGGCTGAAGGATTGGAATGACCAGGAAGGCTGGAGGCAGTTCTTCGAGACGTATTGGAGGCTTATTTATCGGACGGCCATCAAAGCGGGGCTGAACGCCGCGGAGGCACAGGATGTTGTGCAGGACACGGTGCTTTCGGTCTGTAAGAGCATGCCCAATTTCGAATACGACGGCGAACAGGGCTCCTTCAAGAAGTGGCTCCTGAAGCTGACCCAGTGGCGAATCACGGATCAATTTCGCAAGCGCCAGCGTGAAATCGAGGATCACCAGCGCACAGCCTCCGCGTCCACGAGCACAGCCCCCATCGAACGGATTGAAGACCCCGGAGGCCTTGCGCTCGAAGCTCTCTGGGACCAGGAATGGGACTCGAATCTACTGGATGTCGCAATTGCGCGGGTGAAAGGGAAAGTCGATCTGAAGGCCTATCAGGCCTTCGACCTCTATGTTTTCAAGAAATGGACGGTCTCAAGGGTGGCGCGGGCCCTGGAAATGAACCCCGGCCGGGTGTACCTGGCTAAACACAGGATCAGCAAACTGATCAGGAAGGAAATCGAGCACCTCCGAACCACCCTGATTTGAGGAGGGGACAAGCTGAACACACGGACCCTGAATGAATTCGAAAAGCACCAAATCCGACGAGTGGTTGCTCGCTCACGCCGACGATGCAATAGAAATGTCCGGCGATGCGCCAGGTACGCCGCATTCTATGCATGAGGTCAAGCGAAGCATTTTGCAGAAATTGCAACTCCGGATGCGGCGGCAATCTGAATCGGCGCCTGCTCTTGGCAAGGAGTGCTTGGAGAGACAATTGTTCTCCCAAGATGGAAACTGAAGGATCACCAATCTGAGACACCAGAAAACATCACCATCAAAAAAACATGACCAACGACAAAAGTCCGAGCAAGAAACAGATCCAACCTGGGTTCAGCCCTAAACCTGCCACTAAAGCGTCTGGCAAACAGGCATTGGCAGCCGGGGGTACTTCTCCGAGTCCCAGCTTTACGCCGACACCGGTGACACCAAGCCCGGAAGGGCCCATCCGGCCGAAAAAGTAGCGCAACAAAAAGCTCGATCGTTCGCTGCGGCTCGATTCGTTTTGTTTTTGCCGCAGAACGAATCCCGGAGAGGTGTGTTTTTGTCCTGTTCTGCCGTTGATGCGGAAACTGATCCTGAAGTGCGGATTCTCGCTCGGTGACATCGTGATGCTCACGGCGGCAGTCCGCGACCTGCACCTTTGCTATCCCGGACAGTTTGCAACCGGCGTGCGGACCTCCTGCGGCGCTCTTTGGGAGAACAATCCGTACATCGCTCCGCTGTCCGAAGAGGATCCGGAGGTTGAGTCAATTGACTGCGCCTATCCTCTCATCGACCGGTGCAACCTGGCGCCCTACCACTGTCTCCATGGGTTCATCGAGTTCCTGAATGAACGGTTGCGTCTTGCCATAAAGCCGACCGCCTTCAAGGGCGACATTCACCTTTCCGAGCAGGAGAAGGCGTGGTACTCGCAGGTGCATGAAGTCACAGGGGAGGATACGCCCTTTTGGATTGTGGCGGCCGGAGGCAAGTACGACATCACCATCAAATGGTGGCAGTCCGAGCGTTATCAGGAGGTGGTCAACCACTTTCAAGGTCGAATTCAGTTTGTGCAGGTGGGGCAGCGCGGACACTACCACCCCAAGCTCGACGGGGCTATTGATCTGCGCGGTCGCACCACCCTCCGCGAATTGGTCCGACTGGTCTATCACTCGCAGGGGGTGCTCTGTTCGATTACAGGCTTGATGCACCTGGCGGCGGCAGTGGAGACCAAACATCGCCAGCCTGTTAACCGCCCGTGCGTCGTGGTGGCGGGGGGCCGTGAACCGGCGCATTGGGAGGCGTACCCAGACCATCAGTTCATCCACACCAACGGCGCGCTCCCCTGTTGCGGAAAGGGAGGCTGTTGGAGGGACCGCACATTTCGGCTCAAAGATGGGGATAAGCGGGACCGAGCCGAACGCCGGTGCCTGAGGGTGACCAATGGGTTGCCGCGGTGCATGGACATGATTACGCCAACCGAAGTCATTCAGCGCATAGAGTTGTACTTCAAAGGCGGCGCGCTCAAATACCTCACGCCGCATCAACGGCCGGCAGCCTGCTCCGGCGTGAGGGCCGCAGCCAGAAATCCATACGACAGGCAATCGCTGAATCTGCAGGCTGCAGGGACGGCGTGCGACCGATTTATCGGCAGCATCCCTGCATATCCCGAGCGTTTCGATGGCCGTGGAATCGTAATCTGTGGCGGTGGAGTCCGATACTTCACCGGCGCCTGGGTCTGCATCAATATGCTAAGGCGCCTGGGCTGCCGCCTGCCTGTCGAACTGTGGTACTCGGGGGAAAGCGAGTTGGACGGGGCGATGAAGGCGCTTGTGGCTCCTCTTGGCGTGAAATGCGTCGACGCGGCGAAACGCAGGAGGCGGTTTGCGGCTCGGGCTTTGAAGGGGTGGGAACTGAAGCCCTTTGCGATTATCCAATCATCTTTCCGTGAAGTTCTGCTGCTGGATGCGGACAATGTGCCGGTCGTGGATCCCGAGTTTCTGTTCGATACACCCCAGTTTAGGGAAACCGGAGCAATCTTCTGGCCTGATCTCGGCCACGCAATTAATCCCAAAGCCAAAGTCATTTGGAGGAGCTGCGGATTGCGAACACCCAGTGACGGGGAATTTGAAACCGGCCAGATTGTGGTGGACAAGCAGCGCCGCTGGGCTGCTCTGTGCCTGACCATGTGGTTCAACGAGAATTCGGCGCTCTATTATCAATATGTGTACGGAGACAAGGAGACCTTTCACCTGGCTTTTCGAAAATTGAGGCAGAGCTATTTCCTGGTCCGGCAGCCAGTTCATCCGCTGGAGGGAGCGATGTGCCAGCATGATCCTGGCGGCGCGCGGATTTTTCAGCATCGCAACACTGCCAAGTGGGACTTGTTTCCGAATAATCGACAGATAGAGGATTTCTGGTTCGAAAAGGAGTGCCTCGATTACCTCGTTGAATTGCGGCGCGGCTGGAGCGGTTCAATCGGTCCGCACGCGAGAAGGGGATTGAGAGGGTCATCACGACCAAGAAGGAAGCCAGCGAACATCGAGGGCGTCATCATTTCGTGCCCCGAACGCGCTGAGATGCTGGGCCGGACCTTGGAGAATCTCACCAAAACCGATTGGGGCGAAACGCCGCTCGCTTTCCAGATGGACGAGGACAAGGGCACTGATCATGAGCAGAGGCAGACCCGCTGCGCTTTGCTCGCGTTGAGGCAATGCCTTGGGCGCAGCGCCGAGTACGTGCTCTTCCTTGAAGATGACCTCGCTTTCAACCGGCACATTTGCCACAACCTGAAGGACTGGGGTCCGTTGCGGAGTCGGACGATCACCTTGGCAAGCTTGTACAACCCGGGAGTTCGAGAACTGGCCTGCGACGTTGGAAGCAACGCCCGCATCGTCCATCCGAAGTCCGTGTTTGGCAGCCAGGCCTTTCTCCTTTCTAGGGAGGCACTGGATTACTTGGTTCGGCACTGGAGCGAAGTAGCCGGCAAGCAGGACATAAAAATCTCTCGCCTGGCTGGGCGGTTGGGAAGGCCCGTTCTTTATCATGCCCCCTCGCTGGTCCAGCACATCGGCGCCCGAAGCGTCTGGGGCGGAAGGTTTCATCAAGCGACAGATTTCGATCCGGACTGGCGGGCATAAGCCTGCAGCATGTCGGGCAGCCGTTCGTCCACGGGTTGGGTCGGTGGGGTGTGCACTGCCGGGCAGGGGTCGGGATCGGGCGTGGAAAGCAGGCGCGGAAAATGAGTTGCACGGATTCCTTTCGTGGGCTTTAATCCACCTCGATCCAGTGTTGTTCGGAACCGACCAATGAACGCCCGTTTATGAACCGCAGCCCACGCCAACCCGCATGAGCGCCAGCACTGAGCACGTTGAGCCTCCCCAGTCGCCTTTAGTTCCCGACCACCAACTGCTCAAGCGAATTGGCCAGGGCAGTTATGGGGACGTTTGGCTGGCTCGGAACATGATGGGAGTGTATCGGGCCGTGAAGATCGTCTATCGGAAGGCTTTTCAGGATACGCGCCCGTTCGAACGCGAAGTATCCGGCATCCGGAGCTTTGAGCCGATCTCGCGTCTCCATGAAGGTTTTGTTGATGTGCTGCACGTGGGAATCAACGAGGAGGAGGGATATTTTTATTATGTCATGGAGTTGGGCGACGACCAGGCGTCCGGACAGGACATTGACCCCGAGCAGTATTCACCGAGGACCCTCGCCAAAGTAATCTCGCCGAAAAAGGGCCTGCCGTTCCGCGATTGTCTGAAACTAGGGCTCGCGCTGAGCGACGCCCTGTCGGATTTACACAAACATGGTTTGGTGCACCGCGACGTGAAGCCGTCGAACATCATTTTCGTTAATGGCGTGCCGAAGCTGGCGGACATCGGCCTTGTGGCCCAAGTGAAAGAGGCCCACTCTTTTGTCGGAACCGAAGGATTCATTCCTCCTGAAGGTCCTGGGACACCGCAGGCCGATATCTATAGCTTGGGCAAGGTGCTCTATGAGGCCAGCACAGGAAAGGATCGGCAAGAGTTTCCCGAACTGCCGACACTCTGGGACAAGTCGCCGGAACACGAGGGCTTGAGGGAACTCAACGAGGTGATCCTCCGGGCGTGCATGAATGAACCAGGCAGACGGTATCAGTCGGCCTCGGAGATGCACGCCGACATGGTGGTCCTGGAAAACGGAAAGTCCGTCAGGCGCCTGAGGCTACTCGAGCGGCAGTTGAAGACGCTGAAACGCGTGGGTGCAAGCGCATTCCTGATAGTCGCGGTCCTGGGGGCAGTCCTTTACCAGGTTTATCGCGAGTGGGAGCGGGCCAAGGATACACGCCAACGCCAGGTGGGTGCGAGCGTCGCGTACGGCAACCAGGCCGTGCAATCGGGAGACCTGCTTGGGGCATTGCCCTATTTCGTGGAGGCATTGCGGGTGGATGGGAGGACCTCGGAACGGGGGGTAATGCATCGCCTGCGCTTCGGTTCTGCTCTGGCCCAATGCCCAAAGCTAACGGCGATTCACTCATTCGGTGCGGAGGTGGATGACGGTGAATTCAGCCCGGATGATCAAACGATGATCATCGCTCGATTGTGCGGCAAAGCTGAGATCTATGACTTCCGGAGCGATGAATTGTATTCTCATCCATTCGGCCACCAGGACGGGTTGTTCAGCGCTGCTTTTAGCCCCACTGGCCGTTTCGTGGCAACTGCGAATCAGAGTGGAAGCGTCTGTATTTGGGATATCGCCAGTCTCGAGGAAGTCCACCATCTCCCGCACCCCGCCCTAGTCTTCTCTGCGACGTTCAGCCCTGACGGACTTCGGCTAGTCAGTTCCTGCATGGACAAAGTGGCGCGAATTTGGGACGTGCAGACCGGCCAGATGGTCCTGATGCTCAAGGGACATAATGATGCAGTGCGATTTGCTTCTTTCAGCCCTGATGGCCGGCACATCGTCACCACCAGCTACGACAAAACCGTGCGCCTGTGGAATGCGCTGGACGGTCGCCGTGAGGGCCCTGCGTTGCCACATGGAAGTTGGGTGACTTGTGCCGCTTTCAGCCCGGACGGCCAAACGCTTGCCACCGCATGCCTCGATCGCAAGGCACGACTCTGGGAGGTGGCGACTGGCAAGCGGATCTTGCCTGATCTGAATCACGGCGATGGGGTGCAGAGCGTGGAGTTCAGTCCAGACGGCCGTCTTATCCTGACGGCCAGTCTGGATGGGACCGCGCGCCTTTGGCGTGCAAACGATCTGCAACCGCTGGGCTCCAACCCCATCCTGAGGCATGGCGAGCGGCTAACCCATGCGTGCTTCAGTCACGACGGCCGGCGAATACTCACGACTTGCACTGATGGCTCTGTGCGAATCTGGGACCTGGCCGGGAGCACTGTTCCGGTTCTGCCAGCGCGATTCTCGGTCGACCAGGACGGCAACCGGTTGATGATGGTGGACAGCAACAGCTTTCAAGTTAAGGATTCGACCTCCGGCAAGGCGCTCAGCTCCAGGCTCGGCCTGGGCAAGCCTCTGGAGAGAGCACAGATGAACCGCAACGGCCACTTTGTTGCGAGCATCTCCATCCCGGGCGCCGGGTTGATGGAAACAACCCGGCTGTTGCAGGTATGGGAGATTGCCGCCGGCCGAACCGTTGGGCCAGGTATTATGTTGTCCAATTCGCCGACCGGAATCTTAATGAGTGATGACGGCCGACACCTGATAACGTTCGGAGACAAGCTTGTGCAATCATGGAGCACCTCAACGGGTACCCGGCTCTGCCCGCCGTTGCTCCACGAAGCACCCGTTACCTCGGTTGGATTTAGCCATGACGGCGACCGTATCGCGGTCAGTAGTGGCGCCCAAGTGCATGTGTGGGACCTGGCCAGCGGCCGCCCGGTTCTGGCTCCGCTGCAACACCCCGCGCCAGCCCAGTACGCCGAATTCAGCCCGGACGGATCGCGGCTTGTCACGTGCTGCAGCGACCCGCTGTTCACCAAGTGCTTTGCCCAGGTTTGGGATGCGGGCAGCGGCAAACCTATCGGCAAGAAACTCCAGCACGGCGATGGCGTTCTCTTCGTGTCTTT
Organism: uncultured bacterium; assembly: GCA_963749495.1. Lineage (GTDB taxonomy): Bacteria > Verrucomicrobiota > Verrucomicrobiia > Limisphaerales > UBA8199 > CAVQND01. Next base: position 484,204 of record CAVVMW010000022.1, on the reverse strand, counting down.
CAGCCCGGACGGCAGTCGAGTCGTTACTGCCAGCGAGGATTTCACAGCCGTGATATGGGACGCCGTCACCGGCCGGCACGTCGCTCCTGCACTGCGGCATGAAGCTCAAGTGCAGACGGCAGTTTTTAGCGCGGATGGCAAATGGATTCTGACCGCCAGTGCAGACAAGACGGCGCGGGTTTGGAGCGCAGAAACCGGCGACCCGTTGACCCCTCCCATGCGGCACACCGCCGCACTCGTCAGCGCGAGGTTCCTGGCCGATGGGCGTCGGATAGTCACCTCGAACAGGCGAGGCGATGCTTGGATTTGGCGGTTGCCAGTGGACAACAGACCGGTGGAGGACCTCGCGAAACTGGGCCGGCTGCTGGGCGGCGAGACGCTTACCGCTCATAATGAGTTGAATTCAACGCCCGTGGCATCGCTTGAGGCGCTCTGGCGAGGGCTACGGACGGCATATCCTGCTGACTTCACGACGACTACCAGCGAAATTGCAGCATGGCATGAGTTTGAGGCCCAAGAGAGTGAACTCGAGCTTCAGTGGTCCGCGGCGACCTTCCACCTGAAACAACTCCTGGCGATCCGCCCCCAGGATCTCGCATTGCGCGAGCGATTGGCCCGCGCCAGCGAGCACCTGAAGAGCGGGAAGTGATGTCTGGAAAGGACATCAAACTAATCCGCCATGGCTCAACCCGAACTCCTTCTCCCGCAAGATCGGGCCTTTGGGGGACGTACATAAAGGTGGAAGCCACTTGAGGACCTCGTGCCCGGTTCGGGGCACTGGATGAAAGCAGCCCCGGGTCAGGCCCTGGGTAAACCTGAATCCTGCTTGACTCTCCGGTGCCAGTCGCATTATGGTCGTGATTTGATGAGCACGTGGCCTGTTGCATGAATCCAGGTTCCCGTAAAGCTCCATACGGCGAGGAGTTTTTCTCCAGGCTCGATGATTCTTCCAGCAGGTCGGCTCTCGAAATCGTCCCGGCTCTCATGGCCATGACCCGATGCCGGAGCGTCGTGGACGTTGGCTGCGGAACCGGCCGTTGGCTTCGTGTATTCATGGACAATGGAGTCCTGGACGTGCAGGGGATAGATGGAAGCTACATTGATCCAGCGGCCTTGCGAGTACCCCGAAGCCGATTTGGGGTTCGAGATTTGACGACACCGCTCAAGCTCGGCCGGCGATTCGACCTCTGCCTTTGCCTGGAGGTTGCGGAGCATCTTCCGCCCAAGTGCGCGAGGAGCCTCGTGAATTCGCTGATTTCGCTGGCGCCCGCCGTCGTCTTCTCAGCGGCGGTTCCGGGTCAAGGCGGGACAAACCACATCAACGAACAATGGCAAAGTTACTGGATCCGGCTGTTCCAGCGCCACGGTTTCAGGGCAAGCGATTGCATCCGGCCCCGGATCTGGAACAATCCGAAAGTCGCCTGGTGGTACGCGCAAAACATGCTTTTGTTCTTGAGCCCAAAGTACGACATTCAAGCTGAGGCCATTCGGGCCAGCCTAATCAAGAGCCAGAGCGGGATCATTGATGTCGTTCACCCTCGACGCTTTTCGCGCCGGGCCTGACAATTCAGGTCTGCCAACCCCACCTCTCTGAGGGGCGTTTTCGCCGTGACACCAGGAACTCGATTGATTCGGACATCCGTCTCGGCAAGGAGATCGTCCAGACCATGCGCCCGTTCTTGCTGGCAATGGTGCAGGATCAGCTCTCATACACCACAATCAACCGGCACATGGGCAATCTGTGACTGCGTACCCCGTCAATAATCCTGGCCCTCCTCTACGCCGGCTTCCTGCGGTTCTGGGCTTGGGCTCCTTCACAGTTGCCCGAGAGTGTGGCGACCCATTTCAGCGCCCACGGTGAGCCAAATGGATGGATGAGCCGTTCCGCCAATCAGGTCTTCATGCTGGCGTTCGGCCTCATATTCCCGCTGCTGATCGTCCTCCTCAGCTACGCCACCCGATTCCCTCTGCCTCGACCATCACCTTCCAGAGCCGGGTGTCTTGCCGTGGAACTTGGCGATGTAGCAGACGGAGTTCAGAAAGAAATTGCGTCCTGCGTCGGTCATCTTGGAGGGCGGGGCTGAAAAACCCCACTGGAGGAAGTTGGCCTGACGCCCAACAGCCACGGCGCCGTTCATCTTGCCGGTGTTATAGCCGGCCGCCAGGATTTCCGTATCGGGTGCTTCGCTTGGCTTCCAGGGTGGTGCGACAGCCCCATACGTCGGGACTATATTGGACTGTTTGTCGCGCATCTGCTGCACTCGCCAGACCTTGAGCGTGTGCGGCAGGCTGCCGCCTCCCGGATAGCGCCGGTAGCTCGCTGGTGTTTCCCACATCTCGTAAACCGGCTCCACTTTGAACGGTTTCGAGAAAACCTCATGTTTGGGCAGCTCGCCTTGAGCCGCATCACTCAGGCAGTTTCAGAGGTAACCTGTCTTCAATCCCAGCCGCTCGCAGATCAGCGCGCCAGTGGCGCCGATGGTCACCGTCGGACGGGAGTACTGCCTGCTGACGGGCTTTGGAGGGAGTTGAATGCGCTCGTTTACGAAATGTCAAGCCTCCAAACCCGTGGAAGTGCCGCTCGGGATCTGATGCCGCTCCACTTCCACGCCTTCAAAGCTCTGCATGATCCGCTGTTCAAACCAGCCAAATGAAGGCCGGCCCTTGGAAAAGAACAGGTGACTGGTCCGGCTCCTGTGATAGTCAGAGGAGCCAAACCGGGGAATCGTCACGCGGAATCCGGGAGCATTGTCCATCAGGTCTGCCCAGTGATGTTCCAGTTTCCTGCCGGCAGTGGCGTACCAAACCTCAATCGGAGCGGCAACCTGGAGCAAATAATCGATGTGCCAGTGCGGTTCGGCGGCTGATTCCAGGTGATGGTGGATACGACTGCGAATGCCCCCGCAACCGAATGCACTGCCCACGTAAGCGTAAAACCCTGGAATGATGTCGCATTCGCCCAGGCTGCCGATGTCCAGGCGTTTCATCTGCAGCACTTGGGCGATCAGGATGTAGGTGCCTTTGGCTTCAGGCAGGTCCATTTCAAGCAGCTTCCGCTTTGTCACGAGTGGCCTGATCCTTTGTTCGATGTGCTCGATTTTGGAAACTCACGCCAGCCAGCCCAAGAATGAGCCAGAAAACCAACGCGACATAACCCCAACTCCCGGCCGAACCTGGTTGAGCATGATTAAACCACAGCGGAGAATGATTTTGAAGGCCGGCGGCCAAGTGAAATAGGCCTGCCGTTACGAGGTAAGAGCCAGCGAAGGCCGTTGACGTGATAATCATGAACTTGCGGGCCACGAGCGCGAGCACTCCGAAAACGATGGCAGTGGCGAGAACGGGAATTGGTTGTGGTTGGTTCCCGGCCGCATTGAAGAGGGCAGCAGCCACGACCGCTCCAGCACTCGCGCCCAACAGGAAGATGCCGAGATAAAATAGCCAAATATAGAGGACGGCACCAATGGCCGCCCCGATGACGGCACACACGAGCGCGATCCCGTTGTTGCCCGGCTCCAAGGACAACCCGACGGCCCATCCTCCACTCGCGCCAGCAACGAACCCCATAATGCCCAAGGTGAACTTAAGAAGGCGATATCCGAGAAAACATGTGAGGAGCCCCAGTGCGACAGCCAGAGGAGCACTCATTTCACCGACCCATGCGTTGGCATTCATTGCGTAACCCTTTCAGCAGCCTTTTAGGCCACAGCAAATTGACTCCATCAAACCCTCGGCGTAAACAACTGGTCCAGAAGCTCGGCCAGAAGCTCCTCGGACAGAAAGTGAACACGCCGGCCCTGGGTGAATATCCTGTCCGCGCGGCCAGCCCAAAAGAACACTGTCAAACAGTCCGCACGAGGTCAATGTCATTCGGGTCAGAGAATGCTCGTTCCCATCTCAATTGGTTGACACCTCTGGCAACTTCATCTGGTGACGGCACAAAATCACTCGCCCCTTGGTTTAAGTCCGCAACAACTGGAGTTGGCCTTGATGCACTGGCCGGCTTTTGGTCTTGGTGCTGGAAGATGGTATTGGGTTTCATAAAGGCAGAAATGCGTTCGATCAACTGCTTGCGATTTGCCATTACACCGTTGATGTGCTTGTTTTCGCCTGTTCTTCTTTCTGCGTAACTGTTCAGGTCGCGCATAGGAGCGCGGACGCCCCGTCCGCGCGTCTTTTGCGGGCAGAGCCGCGCGGACGAGGCGTCCGCGCTCCTATGGAACGGCACTTTCCACTGCGACCTGAACAGTTACCTTTCTCCTATAGCTGATGCCGCGCCAATCTGACGCCCGGCGCTCTAAGCTCTTCAGTCCAAGCTCATTAAGACGTTTTCGCCTCGCCCTTGGTGAGTGTTGAGGGATATAAGGGCATTGCAACTCGCACGACCGCCGCCTCCAAACCATGCACTTTGCAACGTGGACGAGAGGCTTGAATTGGCCTCTGGAAATAGTATGGTTGACCATCTTCCAGCCCGTGCCAGGCAGAATTGCCAAAGGGTGGTTGTTGCTGGCAAGGCAGTTGCGGGTTTTTCGGGGGTGTCCGCCTGGAGTTGGCGCTCCAGAGCGCCAGCCACGCCGGGCGGCCCGTGGCACACCACACGCTAAGGAAGCACACCTAAACTGCCTAATTTCAGCTTTTCACCAAGGGCAGGAGGTTGCTTTTGGGACGCCCCGCTCTTTCATAACGCTGCGCGGCTGGCTTACTTCGGAGGGGAATTGGTGGCCGGCGCCTGTTTGGCGTTGGGAGGCGGAATGACTTTGGCCCCGCCATCGGAAGTGACCTCGACGTTGAGGTCGTATTTCGGTTTGGGGGTCAAGGCCAGTAACCGTAGCGGCTTGATGCCTTCGATGAGTTTCTGGGCGCCTCTTTGTTCACCGCTGGCGACAAGGCCACGCCGAATCCAGTCGTGCCGGCGGGCAATTCTGATCTCTTGGTTCAACTTGGCCACCTGTTTGCGAAGAATAGTGATATCGTTGAATTGACGCTCCAGTTCGGCTCTCTCCGCTATCAGGCGCTTGAGATTGGTTTCCAGGATCGCCTTGTCTCCTTCCGAGGCTGCGAGTCTCCTTTTGGTGTCTTCGATTTGAACCGTAAGGTTGGTAATCGAGGCGCCAAGTTCAAGCGCGCGGTTGTCGAGGGTCTGGTTCTGGTCCTCTAGCTCGGTAATCTTGGCGTCGCGTTCCTTGACTTCTTCCTCCTTGGCCTTGAGAGCGGCCTCGGTTTTTGCCAGGTCGGTGCTCGCCTGGGAGAGATTGGCGCAGACTTGGGTGAACGTGTTGGTCAGGTCGGAATAGGCCCTTTTTGACTCTGCGAGATCCTTCTCGAAGGTGGTGCTTCGCTGGACCTCTTTGGCGAGTTTGCTCCTGGTCAACACCAGGTTATTGGAAAGGCTGTTGATCTCACCTGCGCGGGGCAGCGGCGTCTGGACAGCCTCCTCTTTGACCGCGATCAACACAATGCAGAGGCAAAGGCAAATGAGAACTAAAATGACTACCCCAATTCGCTTTTTCATAGTGCGGCCGTAATGTGGGAAATCTGCGACTTTGGCAAGCAGGCACCTTGGGCGTCAGCAAAGGGCGGCGGCGGGGTCGATTCCTTCCGGCTGCCAGAGCCAGCGGCCTTCCATGCCGCCCGCAATGACCAGGACTTTTCCGGTGATATGCCGGTTATGCCATTCACACTCTCACCTTTTTGCTGAGCTAAAGTTGTGTCCACAGTCATTATCGGCAGGAATGCGCAAGGACTTGAGGAATTAGTCGTGTCCACCGCTCGGACCCAACCCCTGAAATGGGCAGGCGTATCAGCAACGCAGCACACCCAGGAACCAGCAGAGGAGTGGTGGATGATCGAAGATGCCCCGAGGGTCAAGCGGAGAACTCGGAGTTCCTTTTCTTTTCGACTACCAGCAAGACCTCTCTCATCGCCGGGTGCTCGTGATTCGGAAAGGCAACCTTGATCGTCGGATTATAGGGGTCATCAATGAGCCCGAGGATCGTCCCAACATGGTGGCCATATATTATCGCCCTCCCGGGAGAACAAACGGAGATCGAAAATGGCCTGAGCGGATCATAGACCAAACGAGCCGGCTTCTTCTGTGCGTCTTCTGAACCGTGAGGTCGTCGGCCGCCGGTTTGACGTTCCCTTTCCATGCCGGTGAGCCCATAGTCCTCCGGCCTGACGATTCCGATCTCCGGTTCAGGTGCCGGAGGCAAGGCAAACCTGCCATGTCCAAAGGGCGTCCTTTGGGCATGTGCAAGTTCCGGTGTATCGGTTGCGCCTTCGGCCTCTGAAAACCGCGCTTCCTCTTTCATTTCAGCCGGCGTGGCGGTTCTGGCCTTGCTCTTTCTGACCGGGAGTTTAGCCCGGGCTCCCAATCGAGGCTGTCTCAATTTCGCCTCTCCCCTGCAGGCCGTCGAACAGAGTTTTTCAACCTCAGCCGGGTTCAATCTGAGCCGCTTGGTTAAATCAATGTGCCCCTCCAATCGCCCCTGCTCGCACCTGGCTTTTAGAGTCGCGGGTTTGACATCAGTAATTCTGCTTGCGTCCAGCAGTGTCAGCCATCCGATCAAGGCATACCGGTGCAACTGGACCAACTGCAGAGCCTGATCGCAGGGCAGATAATTGGTCCTTCCGATCAGGCACACCGGAATGTGCTTCCTTCGGAACCGGGCGTTCAACGTGGTGGGTTTGACTCCTAATAGCCTGGACAGGGCGGGAACCGGTATATTTGAGCCTCCGTAGCCTGCAATTCGGGCGACAATCGTACCGCAGGGATCAATTTGCAAAACTGATGCCATAGCCCCATTCTAAGCTCCTGGACCCGATCCGTGAACTGTGCGTTTGTGTGCACACCCTCAGATTGGATGGAAATTACGGCTCTTTGAGGACATTCAGCGGCTGTCTGCCCTTCAAAGTGCCCTGAGCGGCTTCCGAGACGGCGACTGAGGAAAACTCAGACCATGCCAGTGCATCCCGTTCGTTCAAGTGCGAAACGTGCCGCCGCTCCTCGCCGGGCGCATCCCGACACTGCCCCCGCCGGACGGGGTGGGGGCGGGGAGCGCGCCTATCCTCGCGCTCACCCCTGGGCAGTGTCGGAACGCGCGGCAAGGCCAAAGGCCCGTCACGTGATAGCCTGGGCTGGAGCCAAGCGGAGGCCCAGGCTAGCGAGTGCCCCTCGAAACGGCCCCGGGCTGTAAGGCCGGGACCAAGGGAATCGAACGTTGTGGCGCCCTTGCAGGGCGCGGAGATTTATCGGCCAGCCAACCTGGGCCTCCGCTCGCAGGCTCGCTCCAGCCCAGGCTGTCACATTTCGGGCTGTCAGCCCGAGGACTTCCGCGAAACCAGGGCCGAAGGCCCGCCATGTGAAAGCCCAGGCTGGAGCGAAGCGGAGGCCTGGGTAGGCAACCCCCTCGAAACGGTCCCTGGCCTGAAAGGCCGGGACCCGTTGCCCAAGGATCCGGGTCTTGTGGCGCCCATACAGGGCGCAGGAGTTTATGTGTCCGCAACCTGGGCCCCGCTCGCAAGCTCGCTGCAGCCCAGGCTGTCACATTCCGGGCTTTCAGCCCGAGGATCTCCGCGCAACCAGGGCCGAAGGCCGGCCATGTGAAAGCCCAGGCTGGAGCGAAGCGGAGGCCTGGGTAGGCTGCGCCAAGCAAACGGCCCCGGCCTGCTAAGGCCGGGACACGTTGCCCAGGAACCGAGAGCAGCCAGCCCAACACCAGATCGTAAGGCGGGCAGCCAGGTTCGCCGGACCAGTTCATCTCAATGACGCCATATCAATCACGAACCGGTATTTCACGTCACTCTTGAGGAGACGTTCATACGCTTCGTTAATCTTCTGGATGGGGATGAGTTCGATGTCGGAGGTGATGTTGCGCCGGCCACAGAAATCGAGCATCTCCTGGGTTTCTTTGATGCCGCCAATTAGGGAGCCACTGAAGTTCCGCCGGCCAAAGATGAGGCTGCCCACCTGAACGGCAAGCGGTTCAGCGGGCACCCCCACTTGCGTGAGCGTTCCGTCGCGTTTCAAGAGCACGAGGTAGGCATTGATGTCATGTTGCCCAGCCACGGTGTCGAGGATGAAATGGAAACTACCGAGATGTTTCTTCATCTCGCCCTCATTCTTGGAAAGAACAACCTCATCAGCACCGAGGCGCAGGGCGTCCTGCACTTTATTCGGCGAAGTCGTGAAGACGACCACGTGCGCCCCAAAAGCCTTGGCTAGTTTGACGCCCATGTGGCCAAGGCCCCCAAGTCCCACGACGCCGGCTTTCTGCCCTTTGCCGACTTTGTTGTGGCGCAGGGGGGAATAGGTGGTGATGCCTGCGCACAGCAGCGGAGCGGCGGCGGACAGGTTCAGATTCTTCGGGACCCGCAACACGAAGGCTTCGTCCACCACGACGCTGTCGGAATAACCGCCGTAAGTCATCCCTCCGGTGTGCTTGTCGGGAGAGTTGTAGGTGAAGGTCGGGCCGTTCATGCAGAATTGTTCCAGGTTGTCCCTGCAGTTGTCACAGGTCCGGCAGGAATCCACCAGGCAACCGACCGCGGCGAGGTTGCCGTCCTTGAACTTCTTGACGTGCGCGCCGGCCTTTCACGACACGCCCGACGATTTCATGGCCGGGCACGCAAGGGTAGGTGGTGCCGTGCCATTCGTTGCGCACGATATGGACGTCCGTATGGCAAACGCCGCAATAAAGAATTTCGATTTGCACGTCGTGCGCTCCAGGATCGCGCCGTTGAAGGTCGAACGGCGCAAGCGGTGAGGTTTGCGCCGGTGCAGAATAAGCTTTGGCATTATACATGCGTCAACAATCGCACAACCTTCCGCCTTTTTCCAGCCGCAAAAGTGGTTTCCTCACCCACACGACAAAGCCTGAGTCCGGTCCTAATTGTATTTGTTCCTGAGAGTCATTGCTTCACCGCCCGATAGAAGCGCGTGGATTGGGCGGGCGCAGCCGGGTCAGTCCACTGAACGCCGCCCGTCAAGCTGAGGTTCGTCACCGTGGCCAGCGGTGTCCAGGTCAACAGGTCGGGCGAGGCTTGAATCTCGTAGGCCATGCCCTTCCAGCATTGGATGTGCAGTTCGCCCAGGCTGGGCATCGAGAGCTTCGCCGGCTCGGCCACGGTCAGGTGCTGTTTTGCCGACACATTGCGCAGTTCCTGCACGGTGCCGGAGGTCCACTCAATGCGGAGCACGTCCACATTCGTGGCATCCCCCAGGCCGAAGTGGGCCACGAAGCTCTGGCCGCCCCAGCAGGTACCGCCAGAGTTAATCAGCCGGAGCTGCCACATCGGCTTGCCGCGAATGGTGGCGAGCGCGCGCACCTTGGCCCCGGTGCCGTCACGCGGGGAGGAGGTGCCGACGCAGGCCACGCAGAGCCAGTTGTTCGAGTTGCCGTTGTTGCGGTAGAGCAGGTTGGGCATATACCCATTGGCGACGCCGTGGGCGTTGACGAACAAGTCCAGGAAGCCGTCCCGGTCGTAATCCACCCAATGGGCCCCCATCGAGTCGCATACGTTGACGACGGGGCTGCCGTTGGTGATCCGAGTGAACGTGCCATCACCGTTGTTGTGGTAGAGAAAGCTCCTCGTGGTGACGCCTACGTTGCTTGAATTCCACCACCCGCCGGCCACAAAGAGATCCACGAACCCATCATTGTCATAATCCCCCCAGGCAACGCCGCCGCCCCAGCTCGCGTCACTGGAGGGGATTCCCACCTGGGCTGCGGTCATCTGCTTGAACGTCCCGCCGCCTTCATTGTGGTAAATGACGGTGGGTGTGCCATACCCCGCAATGCACAGATCCAGGCGGCCGTCATTGTCGTAGTCAGCCCAGGCGAAGCCCGTAGGACTATTGACGTGCACATTGTTGGTCAGGGGGGCAAAGCTGCCGTTGCCAAGGTTTCGGTTGAAGTAACCTCCTTGTGTAGTGGGCAGAAACAGGTCTTGCCAACCGCCGTCATCATAGTCCACCCAACTGGCGAAAATCGCCGTCACGCTCTCGCTGGCGAGGTATCCCACGTCGTTGGTGCCCATCCTGCGGAACGAACCGTCCCCCTGGTTGTGGTAGAGCCAATGGCGCGCGGGGGACGAGCCCAGATAGCCGTTGACGACGAACAGATCCAGATAGCCGTCCCGGTCACAGTCACCCCAGGCCGCCGCGGAGGAATCGGTGCCTTCGGCTCCAGGACCGGAGGCGATCCTCTCGAAGGTCCCATCGCCTCGACTGTGCAGGAGTACGTTCTTGGCTCCATTGTTGGAAATGAACAGGTCCGGGTGTCCGTCATTGTCATAATCCCCCCAGGCATTGCCCCAGGCCGCGTTTTGGAGAACCAGCCCCTGCGGAATGGGCGCCGTCAGGCGCGTGAACGTCCCGTCCCCGTTGTTGTGGTAGAGGAAGTCTTTGACCGCTGGGGCGTACTGATGGACAAACAAGTCAGGGTAGCCGTCATTGTCGTAGTCGGCCCACGCGGCACCGTGCCAGTGGCCTACGTCGGCGGCCAGGGCGCCGGTGGTGATCTTGGTGAAGGTGGGGTCCACATCGAGCGTAACCACCCGGCTGGTGACCGAACCCGCGAGATTGGTTGCCACGACGGTGTAGGCTCCGGCATCGGACAACTGCAGATTCGTCAGGTTCAACAGGCCTCGGGTCTGGCCCGGGAGTGGGGTGCCATTGAGAAACCACTGGTAAGCGGGCGGCGGGTTGCCGCTCGCGCTCACACGGGACGTAACGCTCGCACCCAAGCTCACAGAAGGGAAATCAGCGGGCTGCACTGTGATGGCAGGGGGCGTGAAAACGGTCAGGGTGGCGACACTGCTGGTTATTGCGCCTCCGGCATTGGTGACCACCACGCGATAGTCCAAGAAGTCAGCGACCTGCACGTTGGTCAGCGCCAAGGTTGCGTTGGTGCAGTCCGTGAGGTTCGAGAAGTCCAGCACCCCGGGGCCGGAGTCTCCCTGCCACTGGTAAGCCAGGGGCGCAGTGCCGGTCGCCTGGACCGTGAAGGTGGCAGTCGAGCCGGCGAGGTTGGTGCAGGACTGCGGCTCTTGGGTGATGACGGGCTGGCTGAAGCCAGGGGCGACTGCGGCCAAGAACAGCAGCAAACTGAGCAGAACATCGAACATTGAGCATCGAACACTGAACATCGAATTGCGGGTTGGTTTCGTTGGATGCCTTTTCATGGATTTGCTTTTTCCGTTGAGGGGTTCGGTTTTCGTGAGATTCCTTTTCCAGATTAGAGGCTCCTCACTCATCACTTCCATAGACCCAGGATGCAAGAGCCGGCAGGTCTCCGCCGATTGCCGATTCGGCGGGTGGCAGACGAGGTCCAGAAGAACGCCAGCAGTCCGGAACCAGATGCAGTTCATCCATCCTGCGGGTGATTTCAGAAATCCCATCACTCAACTCGGCCGACCCTTAAATGGCCGTGTCATGTCACCCTGATTCCCGTGTTCTCTGCACGCGGGGCGTTGGCTGCCTGCAACGACGACCAACTCCTGCTTCAACTCGCATCGGGAAAAAGGAACCGGGCTGGAGGGTGTTGATAATTGCTTATCTTCTGCCCCGTTCTGCTTTCTTCAAGTGCGTGTCGGCTACGTGGTGGGCAGTAGTTGCTGACCTCCTCAGCAAACAGGGCCAGCCTGCCGTCTTCCCCTCATAACGTGAACCCCTCTCGATACGGCGGATTCACGAACCTATCCGCCTCGGGGCAATTCGGAAACCTCAGGTTCGCTGCGTCCCATTGAAGCTTCTGGTTCATGCGGATGGCGATGTTGCCCAGCAGGACGACTTCGGCCAGGTGGGCGGCGTGATCGGCGAAGTTCGACCCGGCAGGCCTTCCCCCGCGGCACGCGTCCAGAAACTCCTTCCAATGCCCCGGGGAGCGCGCCAGCTTCTGCGGCGGCCGGCCGAACTCTTTGGCCTTGCTCTCCGGGATCAGGCGGTCGCGCAGCATGATGCCCTTGTCACCGACATACATCGTGCCATCGCCCTCGGCGAATTTCTCGTCCGGCGCCAGGCCGTCGGGGCGAGGGGGACGCATGCCGCCGTCGTACCAGAAGATGCTCAATGGCCCGTGCGTGTCGCTGGCGGCGAACTTGTAATGGGTGATCGAGGCCAGCGGAGCGGTCTCGTTGCTGATCTCCTTGGGGCGCTGCCAGTTTCGTGGAGCAGGCCTCGACGCTGACCGGGTTGCCGATCTTCATGGCCTTGAAGATAGCGGACAGCTCGTGGCAGCCAATATCGCCGAGCACGCCGGTGCCGAAATCCCACCAACCGCGCCAGGCAAAAGGGTGATAGCAGGGGTGATAGGGCCGCACGGGGGCGGGGCCGAGCCAGAGGTCCCAGTCCAGGTGCGCCGGGCAAGGCGGGGTCTCCTTGGGCCGGGCGACGCCGCGCTGGGAAATGTCCGGGTTGCGGTTGGACCAGGCATGCACCTCCTTGAGGTTGCCAATCGCCCCGGCCCAAATCATCTCGGCCACCAGGCGGGCCTCTTCACCGGCCTGCCCGAAATTGCCCATCTGGGTAGCTACCTTGGTCTCGCGTGCGATCTGGCCGATCCTGCGGGCTTCATAGACGCTGTGGGTCAGCGGCTTCTGGCAATGGACGTGCTTGCCGAGCCTCATCGCCATGGCCGTGGCGACCGCATGGACGTGGTCGGGCGTGGCGATGATCACCGCGTTGATGTCCTTTTGGCTCTCCAGCATCTTGCGGAAATCGGTGTAGAGTTTGGCGCCCGGGCATTTCCTGGCGTTGTCGGCCAGGTGGTTCCGGTCCGGATCGCACAGGGCGACGATGTTCTCGCCGGCCTGCGCGCAGGAGGCCACGTTGCCCGACCCCATGCCGCCAACGCCAATCCCTGCAATGTTGAGTTTCTGCGACGGGGGGGTCTGGCCCTGCCCCAGCACGTGACGCGGGATAATCGTTACGGCCGTCGCGGCGACGGACGCGGTTTTCAGGAAGCTCCGGCGAGAGGACCAGTCTTGGTTCATGAGGTGATGTTTCATTTTGAGGTCAGGTTCATCTGGAGCGAGTCTATGCCGGCGCGGGCGGAGGTCAAACTCCATCTTGGTGTGGGGCGCGGTCGGAAGTGCCGGCCGTCTCCGCCCCCGGGATGCGGGTCACGTCCGCTTGGAACGAAGTGCCTCAGTGAAGGCGGCGAGCGGAACCGCGAGGGCATCGCCCAACCCGACGCGTTTTGGACTGCGGCAGTCCTCTGCCGCTTTTTGGACCCTGGCGACCCAAAAGCGCCAGAGGACTGGCGCAGTCCAGAACCGTCGGGCTTGGGTTCATGGAGGAGAATCTGCCCGCCCTGTCGCTCCCGCCTCCACTGAGCGGTGCCATGAAATTCGTCCTCGGCGAGTTTATGAGCTTGCGTCGTAAACGATAGTCGCCGAGGATGCGCGTCCATGAACTCGATATCACGCAGGACTTTCATTGGAACCACCGCCGGAGCCATGGGGGCAGGTTCCCTCGCCTCGCTCGGCGTGACCGCGCTCACCTCAACTGCCGCCGGAGCTGAGACGTTGCCGGAGCTGAAGAAACCAAAGGACATCCGGGCAGGCATGCTGACGGCGCCGCTGCGCAACCTGCCGTTTGAGGCAGTCCTCGACATGGCCAGGCGCTGCCACATTGCCGCGCTGGAAGTCGTTGCCGAGCCCGGGCACCCGCACATCGACCCCAGGACCCTGAATTCGGCGCAAGCCGAAGGCATCAAACAGAAGCTGGGCGAGCGCGGGCTTGAAATCAGCGCCCTGTCCAACTACATGGACTGCACGGCTCCTGGGAGGGCAGGAGAGGTTCAGCAGATTTTGAATAAGACGATTGACGCGGCAGCCCTGCTTGGCGCGCCGACGATCTGCGTGGGCCTCGGCAGCCCCGTTGGCGGCAGGAGCAAGATCCAGACGATCAAGCAAGTGATTCCCGGGCTCTTTCGCCCCATCCTCGACCATGCCAAGGAGAAGGGGATCCACGTGGCGGTGGAAAACTGGTTCGAGACCAACCTTCAGGGCCTGGACACCCTTGACTGCCTCATGGAGACGATTCCCGACGAGAACTTCGGCTTCAATTACGACCCCTCTCATCTGGTCCACCAGCAGTGCGACTACACCGTGCCCATCGCGAGGTTCGGCAAGAGAATTTTCCACACTCACGCCAAGGACTGCCTGGTGGACGAGCACCGGCGCGCTTACGTGGGCGTGCTGGGGCAGGGCTGGTGGCGGTATGTCATCCCCGGCTTCGGCGACATTAAGTGGGGCCAATACATCGGCCATCTCCGTGAGGCCGGTTACAAAGGCGTGCTCAGCATCGAGCACGAGGACGACACCTTCGGCCCGGAGGAAGGCTTCCGACATGGAGCGCATTATCTGAGTCAGTTCTGCAATGCGTGAGCAGAAGAAGGAACTGGCCCTTCGCCCGTCTGCCGGGCCAATTCCTTGAAGGTGATCCCGGCGTGTGCCAAGTCCCGCAGCATGGAAAGTCCTTCGGTGGTTTCGCCTTCGAGCAAGGCGCTTGCCGCTTCGCCGTAGAGCGCCCGCGCAAATTTCCGGCCGCGTTTCATCCGCACCACAACCGTTTCCTTGTAGTCTCGTGTCAGTGCCATACCACGCTGGTGCCTGGCTCCTCTACTGTGGGCTTCCCAGCGCGTTTCAGGAGGTAGTTCACTGAAATCTCGCCCTCGTAAAGCGCCCGGATTAGCAGGTTTATACTCCGGCTGGGCCGGTGCTTTCCAGATTCCCAGCGCGTCCAGCTTTTTTCTCCCACCTGGAAAAGCTCGCCCATTTGCCTTTGGGAATAGTCATAACGCTTGCGGAGTTCCTTGAACTGATCAGGGAGCAGGAGGCCCATATGGCGGGACTTTGTGTTGTCGATGATCTCGTGAGCCTCGGCGGTCATGAGCCAGTCCTGCAACTCCTCATCCCAGCGAACGGGGATGGTGACCTTGACTTTCTCCGCGATGCCGGTGCCATCGGCTTTAGGCACCAGTACTTCAAATTCTTCATTCTTGATCTTCATTCGTTAACGCATCTTGTTGCTTATTTGCACGAGAGGTTCGGTTTGAGTGGGCGATGGGCGGAAAATATGACCACCCTTTTGCGGTCTGTCCGCAGGAGGATTTTCCCGTAAAACCGTTCGGCGAGGAACTCGAAATAGAATTCGTAGGTTTCTCCGGGTGGAGTGTCCATGGTGACAAGGCAGCCGCTTGGGTGCGGGGAGCAGAGGAAGTCCCGAAAGGGCTGATAGACATCGTTGCGCCACACGGGGTCGGTGTCACCTGTGCACACCTTTGCTGCCGTCGCGTCCGCCTCATAACGCCTTTCAGCGTCGGTTGTCCACTCGAGCAGTGTATCGGTTGCCTCAGTTTCGAGGATGGCACAGATTCGGTCTCGCCGAGGCTTTGGTATTTCGATCTGCGCCATTACGTGTAACGGTTAATCGGCTGATGGTTCGATTCACATGAGCAATTTGGGATCAATTGATACACCATGTCAAGCGGGTTGTGAAAGCTTTTTTGGTCGCGCGAAAACTGAAATGCATAAGTTGTTGCGGCTGCAATGTTTACACACGGATTGCCGACGTGCTGCTGAGACAAGATGGGCCACTGGTGGCCAGTTCGCCGCCACGGAATTTGATTCGCTTCGGGAACTTCACGTCTTTCTCCGGTTGCGCTTCGGATTCGGGCCTTTCCTGTGTCAGGGCTGTGTCAGAGGCACCAGATTCCGCATTTTCCTCAACGCAGCCAGCGGTTCAACTTCGCGCTCGATGGTTCGCGCCTTGTCGTAACGGGCGAGGCGCAAATCGTAATCGGCCTGCAAGCCCGCCCACACCTCCGCGCTCGTGCCAAAGCAGCGCGCCAGCCGCAAGGCTGCACACAAAACCGGTACACAAAACCGGCACAAAACCGGCACAAAACCGGGGTCACACAAAACCGGCACACAAAACCGGGGTCAGGCACACAAAACAAAACCGGGGTCATATCTATACATTTCTACAATCCGTTCCAATCACAAAACCGCACAAAACCGGTCATACACAAAATCGGGGTCACATACACAAAATCGGGGTCAGGGTCACATACACAAAATCGGGGTCATATCGGGTCACATACACAAAATCGGGGTCATATCTATACATTTCTACAATCCGTTCCAATGTAAAAAAGTATAGATGTGGCCCCGGTTTCGTTACCCCGCCCTGCCTGAATAACCCATCAACGCTTCACCCACCCACACGACCTCATAGCTAAAGGTCGGAGCGAAATGCCCTGCTTTATTTACCCTCCACACCAGCCCCTGCAGCCCCTCAAAGAGAGCCACAGGAGCCGATGTAGAGGATATGGGGTTTATTGCGCGGGGCCGATTACAAATGCCGCCGCTCCTCATGACAGGCCAACCGTTCCCTGGTGCAACTGATGCTGTCCTTCCAACCAGGGCGGCGCTGTATCTGTATGAGGATGTCGCTGCCCATGAAGTTAACTATGGCGTCGGCGAGACGGCGCTTGTGGTACAGCACGGTCGAGCTGTTGAGGTGACGCTTGCGAACCAGGCTGCTCAGACGCTTCCCTTCCGTTACACAGCGGATGATTGCCTGGTCCAGCTTTGATAACCCTGCCATGAACTCCTGCCAATCCATGCTCCTGGCTGCCTTTGTGGCGGGGTCTTCCTGGGACGAGGCAAGCACATCATGGAGCAGCAGTGGTTCACCCGGGTCGTCGTCACCCACAACCTCATTTCCGCAGGGCATTGGCCAGTTCCGGGCCGCTGATGTCCCGGGGGGTCTTCACCGCGCCAAAACTTCGTCCCGGACGAAGTGCAGCCGGATAATCCCCGGCGCCTGTGACGGATCGTCGAAGTAGCAGTCCACCGCATCGCGCACCATGGCCCGCAGTTCATCGAGGGAGTCGGCTTGCGTGCTGACGCCGAGGCCGAGGGCTGAGGCGCAGCACCCACCCTCTTCAGCCTCGGTCACTTCAAAAATGATTTCCGACTTCATGGCCAGATTGTGCCTCCAGAGTCGAACCTTGTCAAAACCCTCCCGCTGCTCAAAAGAAGGTGGTGCGCATAGCAGGACTTGAACCTGCACGGATTACTCCACTACCACCTCAAAGTAGCGCGTCTGCCAATTCCGCCATATGCGCACAGGGCCGCCCTTAATGAAGCAGGCCCGGGGCCGGGGCGCAAGGGCAAAGTGCGCGGTTTCGTAAGGCCTCAGTGGAGGCAGGAGCGGCACTGCGGGCAGACCCCTCACCCCAACCCTCTCCCCATCGGATGGGGAGAGGGCGGATTCTCCGTGGCGGCTCGAGAAACCAGAGACGCCTGGAAGTTCAAGGGACTGCCGACGCTTCTCCCTCTCCCCGTCGGACGGGGAGAGGGCCGGGGTGAGGGGTCCGCCGGGGACTCTGTCTCCGCCTTCATTGACCGGTTACGCGGTTTCCTTTTGACAGCGGGGGCGGGGCCAGGCAAGGTTTGCCGCCCTTTTCCAGCGCCGGACCGTTCGGGTCGCAGGCACTGACTCGAAAGAGGGCAAACGACCCGGAAATTGTTTTTTATGTTGGAATCGGCGGGCAATTTATTGGTGGCCCAGTCGGGCGGACCGACGGCCGTCATCAACGCGAGCCTGGCGGGAGTCATCCTGGAGGCCGTGCGGCACGGCGGCATCGAGGAGATTTACGGCGGGGCAAACGGCATCCTGGGCGTCCTGAACGAGGACCTCATCGACCTCAACGAGGAAAGGAAGCGGACGATCCAGGGCCTGCGGCACACGCCCGGGGCGGCACTGGGCACCTGCCGCTACAAGCTCGATTTCAAGAAGCGGCCCGAGCAGGCGGCGCGGGACATGGACCGGCTCTTCGAGGTGTTCCAGGCGCACCATATCGGCGCCTTCATCTACATCGGCGGCAACGATTCCCAGGACACCTCGCTCAAGCTCCATGAGGAGGCCCTCAAACGAGGCTGCCCACTGCGCGTCATCGGCGTCCCCAAGACGATCGACAACGACCTGCCGCACACGGACCACTGCCCGGGCTACGGCTCGGTGGCCAAGTACAATGCCACGACGGTCATGGAGGTGGGCCTGGACGTGGCGAGCATGGCCACGGACGACGGGGCCTGCTGCCTGGTGGAGGTGATGGGCCGCTCGGCGGGCTGGATAGCCGCCGGGACCGTTCTGGCCAAGCGCGGAGAGCCGGCCAATCCGCCGCACCTGGTCCTCCTGCCGGAAGTGGCGTTTGACGAGGCGAAGTTCCTGGACAGAGTCCGGGAGACCATCCGGGCGATGAGGTACTGCGTTGTGGTGGTGGGCGAGGGCATCCGCGACGCAGCCGGCCAGGAGGTGGGCGCGGACGCGGCGCGCCTGGACGCCTTCGGCCACCCGGTGCTGGCCGGGGCGGCGGGCAAGCTCAGGGAACTGGTGCAAGGCAAGCTGGGCATCAAGGCGCGGGCGGTCATGCTGGGTTACGCCCAGCGGGCTGCCGCGCACTGGGCCAGCCTCACCGATGCGAACAATGCCTTGGCCTGCGGCGAGGCGGCGGTCAGGGCGGCCATGGCCGGCCAGAGCGGCCAGATGGTGAAGCTCGTGCGCGAGGCGCAGCCGGGCGGTTCCGTGCGGTGGAGCACGGGCCTCCAGCCCCTGGCCGACATCGCCAATGTCGAACACCTGGTTCCGCGCGACTGGATTAGCGAGGACGGTTTCCTGCCGAACGAGAGATTCATCGAGTATGCCCGGCCTTTGATCGAGGGCGAAGTCAAGGCGCCGATGGAGGCGGGCCTGCCCCGATGCGCCGTGCTGGACAAAAGGCGGGTCCGGAAGAGGTTGCCGGCGCGGGGGGCGGCGGGGAGGGGGGGATTGGTGGATTGATGGATTGGTGGATTGATGGATTGGTGGATTAGGCTGCAGGCCCCTCCTTCCCATGATTTTGCCACAAATGATTCTGCCTCTTTCCGGAAGTCAAATGATTCTGCAGGGCGCAAGTCGGCACTGGACAATCGGCCCCTGGTGGGCTTTGCTTTGCCGGTTTGATTTGGTTGCACGATATGAACGCAGCACAACTGGCCAAGGCCAAATCGCTCGGGTTCTCAGACCGGCAAATCGCCAATTTGACAGGCCGGACCGAGGACGAGATCCGGGCCTTGCGCAAGGAGCACGGGCTGGTGCCCAGTTACCGGCTGGTGGACACCTGCGCCGCGGAGTTCGAGGCCTACACGCCCTATTATTACTCGACCTACGACCGCGGCGACGACGAGGTGCGCGCCTCGGAGGGGCGCAAGGTGATGATCCTGGGCGGGGGCCCCAACCGCATTGGCCAGGGCATCGAGTTCGACTATTGCTGCGTGCATGCCTCGTTCGCCCTGAAAGAGGACGGGTTTGAGACGCTGATGGTCAATTCGAACCCCGAGACGGTCTCGACGGATTACGACACGAGCGACCGGCTGTATTTCGAGCCGCTGACGCTGGAGGACGTGCTGCACATCTACGAACGGGAGCGGTGCTGGGGCGCCATTGCCCAGTTCGGCGGCCAGACCCCGCTCAACCTGGCCCTGGGCCTGCAGCGAAACGGGGTCAACATCATGGGCACTTCCCCTCAAAGCATCGAGGTGGCCGAGGACCGCAAGCTCTTCGCGGCGATGCTGCGCAAGCTGGACATCCCGCAGCCGCCCAACGGCATCGCCACGAGCGAGGCCGAGGCCATCGAGGTGGCCAAGGGCCTGGGCTACCCCATCCTGGTGCGCCCCAGCTTCGTCCTGGGCGGGCGGGCCATGCAGATCGTCTATTCGGACGCCGAGCTGCGGCACTACATGCGCTTCGCGGTCGAGGCCTCGCCCGAGCGCCCGGTCCTGGTGGACCAGTTCCTGGAGGACGCCACCGAGGTGGACGTGGACTGCATCGCGGACGTGGGCCGGTTTGCCGAGGCGGCGGAGGGCACGATTGTCATCGGCGCCCTGCTGGAGCACATCGAGTTTGCGGGGGTACACTGGGGGACGCAACGATGGTGCTGCCGCCGCACACGCTCTCCCAGGAGGTCATCGGGATCATCCGCGACTACACCCACGCGATGGCGCGCGAACTGAAGGTCATCGGCCTGATGAACGTTCAGTACGCGGTCAAGGGCAGCAAGGTGTATGTCCTGGAGGTCAACCCGCGCGCCTCGCGCACCGTGCCGTTCGTGAGCAAGGCCATCGGCGTGCCGCTGGCCAAACTGGCGGCCAAGGTGATGGCGGGCAGGTCCTTGAAGGAGCTGGGCTACACACGCGAGATCTGGCCCAAGTACTGGGCGGTCAAGGAGTCCGTGTTCCCCTTCAACCGTTTTCACGGACAGGACATCCTGCTCTCGCCGGAGATGCGCTCGACGGGCGAGGTGATGGGCCTGGACGCGGATCTGGGCATCGCTTATGCCAAGAGCCAAATGGCCGCCGGCGGGCCGCTCCCGCTCAGCGGCCGGGTCTTCATCAGCGTGAGCGACGCCCACAAAGACGACGTGGCCGAGGTGGGCAAGCTCTTTGCAGACCTGGGTTTCGAGCTGATTGCCACCAGCGGCACCGCCGCCGTCCTCGAACGGGCCGGCCTCAAGGTCCGCCGCGTCTTCAAGCTCACCGAGGGCCGGCCCAACACGGTGGACCTGCTCAAGAACCGCGAGATCCAGCTTGTCATCAATACCCCCGCCGGCCAGACCCCGCGCGCCGACGAGGTGAAGATCCGCACGACCGCCGTTTATACGGGCACGCCCATTATGACGACCATGAGCGGGGCTAAAGCCGCCGCCCTGGGCATCGCGGCCCTGCGCCGCAGCGGTTACGGGGTCAAGACGCTCCAAGAATATCACTAATTAGTCCAGAGTCCACAGTCCACAGTCCGCAGTCCGGATTCGTCATTCGTCATTCGTCATTCGTCATTCGGAAGCCCCTCATCACCCCCATTTTCCAGCCGTTGCCCCCCCGGGCCCATTCCGCACTCCGCACTCCGCACTCCGCACTCAAATGTCCACAGTCCACAGTCCAGAGTCCGTGGTCGGCGGCCCACGATGCTCTCGGGATCCTGGGTCTGGACTGTGGACCGTGGACTCTGGACTGTGGACTCTGGACTGTGGACTGTGGACTGTGGACTAATCTGGACCATCGAGGCCACGGAGAACAATTTCAAGGAACTGCCCCTCTTCGACCGCTACAAAAGCTCGCTCAAGAAAAAGGTCGCCGTCGGCGTCATCAGCCACCGCACCTTGCAGGCCGATTTCCCCAACGTCATCGCCGAGCGCATCCGCCGCTGCCTCCAGCACATCCCCGCCGACAAGCTGGTGCTCTCGACCGACTGCGGCAGTCCTCTGCCGCTTTTGCCCCGTTTTCCTCTTGCCGGAGGGGTCCCCCCGGCCTATCCTTCACAGCACTATGCAACAGGGTCGCTCATTCTGGGCATTGTTGTGTGCGAAGCCGGGGCCAGCGTTCCGTCCCGGATCTGACTCGGGTGTCCAGTCCCTCGACCCTCAACCCTCGACCTCGACCCCCCATTCTTGACATGAAAAAGCATAATCTGACTCGGCGGCAGTTCATCGCGGCGGCCTCCGCCAGTTCGCTGGCGGCCGTGGCCTCGTCCCCACTCAAGGTCTGCGCGGATATCACGCGGACTGCTGGAAAGCTGGCCATTCTGGGCGGCGAGCCCGTGCGGAAGAACAAGCCCTGGCCGGCATGGCCTTACGTTGACGAGAAGGTCGTGGATTCGGTCGTCAAGACCACGCGCAGCGGGGTCTGGTGCCGCATCCAATCCGCCTCGGGGACGGTGTCCACGTTCGAAAAGGAGTATGCCAGGCTGATGGGGAGCCGGTTTTGCGTGGCCACCGGCTCGGGTACGCAGTCCCTGCACACGTGCGTCGAGGCGCTGGGCATCGGCGCCGGCGACGAGGTCATCACCACGCCCTACACCGATCCGGGCACCATCGCGGCCATCCTCTCCGCGCGGGCGCTGCCCATCCTGGCGGACCTGGACCCGGCCTCCTTCCAACTCGACCCGGAGGACGTCCAGCGGAGGATTACCGGAAACACGCGCGCGATCATGCCGGTCCACATGATGGGCCAGCCTTGCCACCTGGAGCGGATCATGGCCATTGCCAGCCAACACGGCCTGAGCGTCATCGAAGATGCCGCCCAAGCGCACCTGGCCGAGTACCAGGGCAAGAAGCTGGGCACGATCGCCCCGCTGGGCTGCTTCAGCTTCCAGACCAGCAAAACGATTGCCTGCGGCGAAGGCGGCGCCATCCTGGGCGACGACGAGGCGCTCATGGACCGGTGCTACACGGTCCACAACCACGGGACCTCCCGCCGCGGGCGCACCGAGACGATCGGGCCCAAGTACCGGATGAACGAGTTCCAGGCGGCCGTGCTGCTCCCGCAACTGGCCACTGCCCAGGAACGGTTCCAGTGCCGCAACCAAAACGCCGCCTACCTCACTTCCAAGCTCAAAGACTGTCCCGCCCTTGTTCCCCAGAAACTCTATCCCGGCACCGCCAGCGGCTCCTTCTATATCTACGCCATGAGCTATAAGAAAGAGCACTGCAACGGCATCAACCGCGCCCGTTTCCTCAAGGCCGTCGAGGCCGAAGGCGTGAGCCTGAGCCCCTACATCGAGCGCGGCTTGCACCGCGAACCCTGGGTCGAGAATGTCATCAAGACCCGGGCCTATCAAAGGGCCTTCTCCGCACGCCGCCTCCAGCAGTTCCGCGAGGAAATGGCCTGCCCCAACTGCGACCGCGTCTGCCAGGAGATGCTCATGGTCTGGGCCTCCGGCCCGCTCCTGGGCTCCCGCGCGGACATGGATGACATCGCGGATGCCATCCTCAAGGTCTATGAGAACCGGGACAAGCTCCCCGCCGCATAGCGGGGAGCGGAGACGGGTGCCGGACAAAAAAGTAACCTCTGTTGAAGAGACCAAGGCAGGCGTTGTTTGTTCCCTTCGGTGATTGTATCTATGCGGATGCAACCGCAAGGAATGGGGCTGCCCCCAATGCCGGCCAATCCCCACCCGGGATCGCTGAACGGCTTTGTTTTCCGCGTATTCCGCGTATTCCGCGGTTGCCCTCAGGTGCCATAGCCGTATCGGCCCCGCTCCGCCACGATGCGCTCGATTTGGAGCTTGGGATAATGGCCGAAGTTGACCAACAGCCCGAGCTTGAACCCGGTCGCCTTGAGGTAGTTTTGCACCTGCGCCCGATGCTCGTCCGCCAACTCGCCCACCGCCTTGAGTTCCAGAATGATCTTCTCATGACAGATGAAGTCCGGCTCGTCCTTGGCCCGAAGCGGACAGCCTTTGTATTCCAAGGCCAAGGGCTTCCGGGGGACAAACGGTACTCCCCGCAGGCGCAACTCAATCTCCATACACTCCTGATAAACGGGCTCGCGGAAGCCGCAACCCTTTTCGCGGTAAACCTCCAAGCACGCGCCGATAAGCTGGTAGGATTCTGCCTCGTAAATAAGATTGGTTTTCATGGCGGGTGAGGCTAGCAAAGCTGCGAAGAAGAATGAACCATCGAGTAGAGCAGAGGCGCGAACATGATTAGGCCAATGACTTCCAATGTATCGGCCCTTTCGGGCATCGTGGCAAACGGTCATCAAGCCATCCACTTCGTTTCCTCTGCCCCCTCTAAAATTCCGTACGGTGGGTTTTCCCCAGTACCGGCTTCAAACCCGCCTGACGCCACGGCCACCTTCGCGGGCGTGCTACCGCCCGCTTATAGGCCGTCACTGTCGGTATCTCCGTCCCCGGCGTTTGTTCCGTAGTCGGACTTGCGTCCAAGCGGCACCGAGAACCTCTGACCACGACCGCGGGTCCAGTGGCCCTTGGCTCCCCAACCGGTTATGCTGTCCGGTCGGCTCGTCGCTTACTATGGCCACATGTGCGCCTCTGTTGGCCACCCAGCGGCTTATGCATTATTCCGCCAGGCTGCGGGACCAACCCGCCAGCCCCAGAGGGTCCCCAATTTACTCTGCCAGTCCTTTCACCCCATGCCGCCGCCCGTACTCCGGTGACTCCAACGATTGCCTGCGACGATGCCTTCATCGTTGGTTGTGCCTTCGCCGTTTTCGCACCGGTTCGGCAGTCACAAATCCCACGAATCCGGAACCCGTGGGTAGCGTAACGAAGCTGCAGCTTTCGCTTTATGCTACGGCCTGGAGGTGTTGCTCGCCCTGCTCCGGCCAGGACTTTTACGACCGAGCTTTCGCGGGTCGGGTCGCCCCTTCCCGTGTCGGTTATCACTGTATGGTTCATCGTCAGTTACCATCGCCGGACTTCCACCGGCTGGACTGGCAGCCTTATGGGCTGCGAGCGGAATACGCGGAATACGCGGAAATGAACAGGTCTAATGGTTACTATTTTGTCTCGCACCCAGCGGAGACGTTTAGGGGCTTGTTTTCAGCCGGCTACGAGGTAAATTTCAAGCATGGGTTCAGCAGAATTGGTCCGTATCGCACTTGAATTGCCGCCCGAAGAACGGCTCGATTTGGCCCGTCGCCTGGTTGAGAGCGTGGTGGAACCCGCGTCGCTGAATGAAGCAGTCACCGAGGGCATCCGCCGAATCGAGGACATCGCCACCGGGCGGGTCAGAGGCCTAACCGAGGAAGAATACCGGGCCACTCTCCAAGCCGATCAGATCCGCTGACTTGGCTGTCCCGGTTTAGGCCTTCGGCGCGCGGATGACAGAGGCGAATACCCGTACTGGTGTAGTCGCCTTCGTGAACGCTACTGCTGACTACACGCTGGTGGGCGGAAGGCCCAGCCCCGCTGGAATCACAGGGTGGGATACGAGCGCCGGCATGGACCTGGTTATGACCGCCATTCCCGAGCCTAGCACGTTCGCTCTGGCTGGCCTAGGCGTTGCCATCCTGTGGACCTTGCGTCCCCGGAACTGATATAGGTCCTGCAGCCTTTTCTGTTCAAGAAGCCCCCGAAGGGAGAGTCAGCGGACGCTCTTGAGGCAGCACTGATGGCCCGAGTTTGCCCTGGGTGGCGTTTGAATTAGTCGGTGGTCCCTTTCCAGCTCCCGGCTGCGCCTGGGCCGCACAATCGGGACAGTGCAGGCGACTCCCTGAAAGCATCCTGGCCGTGGCGCAGCCCGCCCAGCCCATTCATGGTGCCAGGCCAAAGGCTCACGCCGCCGCCAGGTATGTGAAATCACTAGGATTCTCTGTTTTCAGCCCACGGGGCCGACAGAGCAGCGGAAGTATCCGAGATTTAATTCTGCTCAACCCGCTCCGGGTCCGAAGCCCGTCCCGTTCCATCCACGATGCCGTCCCTCGCGTTGGGTCGGGGTTTCATTTCGAATGCCCAGGTCGAACTCCTCCTTAACAACAAGCAGGGGGCACGAGGTCCTTGAACCTCTTGCGCTTGACCGGCTCCATCTTCCTTCGCTTCAGATATGCAGAAAGAGCTTGCCCCGGATGCGCACCCGGGCGAAGTATGTCCCTGATGGCTTGTAACGGGCTAGATTGGCGACCGGCGTTTTCACCCGGTTCAACTGAGTGCCGCTGGCTGCGTTTTGGTTTGTTTGATCAGTTTTCGTGCAAACAGTATCAAATGGTCGGCCCGCATTTTCACAGCCGCTGCAAGTCATTGATTTTCAATTTGTTGGGCCCATAGCTCAGGGGTTAGAGCAGGCGACTCATAATCGGAACTAATAGTTGTGCCCTCAAGTGGACACACGAGGAATCATCAATACTGACGAGCCTGATCTCCGCTTGCGAGTTGTTCATGTTCGACCCCATTTCGCCCCCAAACGGACCCATTTTCGGGCATATAGTATCAGATCGCAGTATCAGATCTAGAAAAAGGAAGTCTTTTTGATCCCATGACAGTTGTTTGCATTTACTAATTCTCAACCGCTCCTGGAACCAGCATCTGAGGGTGTTGCCGTGCATGGATCTTGGAGGCGACAGTGCTCGAACCTGGGATCTTTCTCATGCAAAACTCTCGCCAATTGGAGCGGAATTGGCAGCTCAATCAATGCACGTTGCCGTTGAAGTCTCCTCATCGGCCCAAAGCAGCCCTCGCGCCACCAACCGCCCACTCGTCTGAAAATCTTAGCCCCCAGCTTGCCCCAGGACGCACGTTAACGACTTGGCCCTACCGCTGACACCCCCCAGGAAAGCTGAAAAGACGGGTATTTCAACGGGATCATGCAGTTTTTGGTCGTATGGCCGCTGACGAGAGACCTGAACCGGACGGCGGCTGGTCTTTGAGGCGGCGTTTCCGATTTCCCGCTCTATAGGCCGCCCAGGGAAACGGCAACGGGAAATGACGAATCGACGGCGCCTTGTTTACAGAGAGCCCAAATCCACGTTGACCGGCCTCGTTGATCCCTAACCCTGCTTCTCCTCCTCTCGCTTCGGCCGGTAGAGCACCACGACGTTGCCAACCCGGATGACCAAATGGCTGCAACTCTTCTCGGCCAGTTGTGGGGCGAGTTCTTTCTTCTGCTCCTTGAACTCGTCGAACTTCACCTTGACCAGCTCGTGACGATCCAGTTCGAGGTCCAGGGCGGCGAGGAACTGCGGGCTGACGCCTTCCTTGCCGATCTTGAGCGTGGCCTTGAGTCGCTGAGCCTGGGCCTTGAGAGCGCGGATTTGGGCATTGGTGAGGGCGACCATGGGGCTAAAATACTCGAGGTTGAGAGGGCCAGAACACGAGAGGAGACTGGACTTGGTCTTTGGCGACCGAACCGCGCCACCTCAAGCACTGGGGCGAAGATCTGCTCGGTGTAGCCAGTTCAGCAGGAAGAGGACGCCCACGATGCACAACGGACCGGAAATCAGGGCATACGCCGACCAATGAAACCGCCCCCAAGCCATGACCACGTACAGGACGGCGAGCAGGTTGAACAGAATTGCCCCGATCCATTCCCAGCGCCACGTCAACACCAGGACGCCAAGAACAATCCAGCTCGGTATCAGATGAATTGCCAGGGCCAGAACCGTCTTCCAGAACCCCAGATGCTCGTCAAACACGTCCAGGGCAAAGAGGCTCAGAAAAACCGCAAAGAGGATGCACAACACCCGAGGAGCCCAGAACAGCAAGCGTTTTGAGGTTGTCTTCATACGCCACAGCATATCGGACGAGGGCAGCGCAGAGGTAATCGAAAACGCTGATGATGGAGACAGAATAATCAATGAGCTGCGCTTCTTCGGTCTCATTTTTGGACCGCCATTTTCTTTATGCCCTCAAGGTCCAGCTCTCCCTTCGCACCCCAACCACCGACGCCTCCTGGAATTTGAGGCCGGAATTGTTCGTAGAGGCCAAACGCCTGCTGAGCCAATTCATCCGGGTGAAAAGCACTGGCCAACTCCACCATGGCCTTCCGCGCTTCAGGCAGGGCGTCACCGAATTTGCTCTCCAAATATCGTTCGACTCCCTCAGGTTCAATTGGCTGGGATTTGACCACTGCACGCACCCCTTCCTCCGTGTTCACCGCCGGCAAAGCTCGTCCCAAAAGCTCCACCCTGAACTCCTCACCTCGTTCACGCTCACGGACCTTTTTGAGTTCCTTCGGGGTCGGCTTGAAGATGCCCAAACGTCGGCCCTTGCTCTGCGCCGTCAATCCCGCCACGGCCTTTCCGAGGGATAACGCTTTGTCGTGATTGAACCCCAGCCTCTCCGCCACAACCGATGCCCAAAGCGTCAGGACCGGCGCTCGATGGATTTGAATCTTGTTTGGTGTCATTTCGATTGCCGAAGGCCAATCTGCCCCGGTTCGATGCTCCGCGCCAGCGGGGATGATCGCCCTGGCTGAGAAAGTCGCCGCACGTGGCAAAGGCGAGGAACGGCGCCAAAACCCCCACGACTTCAGTGCCTTCGTTTTCCCTTCTTTCGCGCGAATCTCACGAATTGACGCTGCCCTACCCCCGAAGCCGTTCAAATTGACGTTGCAATGGGCCGGTCGGCGCTTACAATGTCCTCCCGAAAGAGTCTCATCGTTGGGGGCGCCGGCGCAGATGCATCCGTCGCGCACTGAACGGAGAGAGAAGTAGCAGGCGGCATGAACGAAATGGCAACGATTCCTTCGCCAACTGAAGTGCGCCCGCAGGCAGCGCGGACCCACGCGGCCGATTGCGTTCAGGGGGCAAACCGGCCCCCGGCGATTCGTGGATGGCAGTTCTCAGGTGCCGAGATAGACAGCGTGAGAAAATGCGGTCGAATGCTCATGCTGTGCGCCGAAACGTCCGACTTGTGCGACCTGCGCTGCGTCTATTGCTACCGGGACGCTGGGAATCGTCCGGGTCCCGACGATCTGACGATCCTGGAGCGGCTGCACCTCGTTGATGAAGCCGCGGACTTGGGCTGCATAAGCGTTCACCTTGTCGGAGCAGGAGAGCCGTTGCTCGACAGGTTCTTCTGGCAGCAGGTGACGCACATCTCGCGGAAGGGCCTCGTCCCCCTCGTGTTCACGAATGGTACGCGGGTAACAGGCGAGGTTGCGAGGAGGCTGTTCGATCTCGGCTGTTCCGTGATCGTGAAAGCCAACAGCCTTGACCCATACGCCCAAGATCGCCTTGCGGGCGTCAACGGATACGCAGCCCAACGTGATCGAGCACTCGCCACCCTGTTGGCCATCGGCTTCGCGGATGAAGTGCCCACTCGGCTGGGCGTAGATTCAGTGATAACAAAGGCCAACCTCAAGGAATTGCCGAGCTTGGTTCGATGGTGCCGAGAACACAACATATTTCCCGAGATCAAACCCTGCATGCCTGTGGGAAAGGCGAGGGAGAGGCTGGAATTGGAAGTTGATGCCGGTTCAGTGAGGGCCATTGCTCAGGAAGTGCATCGTGTGGACCAAGAGTTCGGATTCGAGTACCCAGTCCAGCCACCATATCTGGCTGGCTTTCCCTGTCGGCAGCTTGAGTTAGGTGTTTACGTTGACATCCACGGCGCTGCGTTCCCGTGCCCCGGGGCTCGCTTGCGTCTAGGCGACGTCCGGAAGCACGGTCTAGCTGCAGTTTGGTACGGCTCAGCAATGCGTAGAGTCCGCGAGATTTTCACCCGACTTGAAGGACACTGCGCAACCTGTGATTTGTTTAAGAATCGAGAATGCTACGGCTGTCCTGCTCGCAGGAACCCCCGCCCCGACAACCCTGATCGACTGCTTGAGAGCAGGGGATGCTGGGAAGACAACACTTAGCGGCATCACCTTGAAACATGCATTTCCTCAGGAAACCCGAACATATTTACGAGGTGCTTGCTCCCGCAATTGCGCTGGCTGGTGGGACTGGGCTCCTTGGCTTAAGCCTGCGGCAACTGTGGCCGTACATGCTAGCGTGTGGTTTCATTGCACTCGGCTCCTTTTGGGCTTGGCGCCTCCAGAGAAAAAAGGAGGATCCGATGGATAAGCCCGAATTTCACAAACGCCGCGATTATTATGTTCCACAGTTCTTTACGCTACCTGAATTTCAAAGCCGCCGGGGCGGACCGGATTTGCTGAAGCGGTTGGTGGAACATATTGCCCTAGGAGTTCAGGGCGGCGCACCACTCGGAGTTATGGCTTGTGATATTTCAGACCTGCGGAAGAAGTGGTTTCGGAGAACCGTTGGTTTCGAGGTTTGGGGAGAAGAGGGACGACACGCGCGAGGCTACGTAAACTTCCTGAGGGGTACCAAAGACCGTGTTAACAAAAACCTAGGCGGTGTCACGCGTGTATTCATTCTGAACCAGGGCCGTAAACGCCGCCTCAATAAAGCATGGAAAGCGTTGAATGCGCACTTGGCAGCCGGAGCGCATCTTGCATTTCTACCTACTAATCAGGCAATAGACAACTGGAAGGACAACGACTTCCTCCTGGTGGATGGGGCGATTGGGTTTCGGTTGCCCATAGACTGCCGCTCCTTCTCAGGTCGCGGCCTCAGCGGCAGCCGAAATCTCATTTCCAAAGAAGAGGTCACTGGCGAATTCCAGCGACGTTTCGATGCAGTACGCCAAAAGGCGGAGGCTTTCATGGCCGCAACCCTGACGTCCAAGCAGCAGTTCATAACCAGCGCCAGTGATGCGGACGCCAAGGAAGAGCTTTTCTGCTGCCTCTTTTGTGGCCGCTTCCGCGACGGTAGATTCACGGGAGCCGCAGGCCACGCAGCGTCGGCAACCAAGGGATCCTTAACGAACCAACAATTACAGAGACTGCTATGCAAAGCACAATGCAAGTTCTTTCAAAAGCGATAGACAGGGTCGCTAATCGCCTTTCACTCATAGCGGTAAGGCCCGGGGCCTGGGCCGTGACACTATTAATGGTGCTCAGCCTGATGGGAGGGGGCTGCAAACCCTCCACCCAGGTGTCTGTGACAAGAGTTGGACTCACCCAATACCAACCCAATCCCATCCTTGACCAGGTGCGTGAAGGGTTCAAGAGCGGCATGGCAGAGGCGGGCTATGTTGAAGGCAAGAATGTCGTGTACGAATTCGAGAGCGCCGACGGTGATGTATCGAAGACCGTCCTCATTGCGCGTAAATTCGTTTCAGACAGGCTTGAGCTGATTTTCGCGATCGCGACGCCGTCAGCCCAAGCAGCAGCGAAAGCGACCGCGACCATTCCCATTGTCTTCGGTGCGATCACCGACCCTGTAAGCGCAAGGCTGGTTAACTCTTTGAAGTCGTCAGGAAACAACTTGACAGGTACAAGCGATGTTTGGCCGGTGACGGAGCAGTTGGAGTTATTGCGCGAGATTGTGCCCAACCTAAAGACGTTGGGAGTGGTTCACAATCCCGGCGAGGCGAACTCCGTTGCCACCATGCAAGTGGTCCGCAAGGCTGCAAAGGGACTCGCACTGAAGCTTGTGGAAGCCCCAGTGACATCAACGGGCGAAGTGCTTCAAGCAGCGCGGTCTTTAGTGGGGCGCTGTGACGCAATGTATATACCGGCCGACAACACCGCGATCACCGCCTCTGACTCGATGATCAAGGTGGCCGAGGAAGTACGTCTTCCGCTGCTTGCCGGCGATCCTGGAAGCGTCGAAAAAGGGGCGCTAGCAACTTTGAGCATCAACTACTACGACATTGGGAAACTCAGTGCGGCGCTTGCCGTCAAGATCCTGAAAGACGGCAAGAAACCCGCTGACATCCCAACAGCAATTCCTCGGAACTATGATCTTATCGTCAACTTGCAGGCCGCGAAGCGGATGGGCGTAACGGTCCCAGAGGCCATCATCGCGAGGGCTCAAAAGGTCATCCGCTAGATAGGAGCGCCGTGATTGACATAAT
Source organism: uncultured bacterium (assembly GCA_963749495.1). GTDB lineage: Bacteria > Verrucomicrobiota > Verrucomicrobiia > Limisphaerales > UBA8199 > CAVQND01. The sequence continues at coordinate 452,988 of CAVVMW010000022.1, read as the reverse complement.
ACTCGTCGCCTTAGAGCAGGGGTTGGTTTACGGAATCGCCACCCTCGGTGTGATGGTGAGCTTTCGCGTTGTTGGATTTCCCGATCTCACGGTTGACGGCAGTTTTGCGTTGGGTGGCGCTGTCGCGGCAACGACGATGGCCGCCGGCCTGCCCCGCGCTGGCAGTCGCGCTTGCCATCGTTGCCGGCCTTGCGGCCGGCGTTATCACTGGACTGCTCAACGTCAGATTTCGGATTAGCAAACTTCTATCCGGCATCCTCGTCATGTTTATGCTCTACTCGGTCAACCTCCGAGTGATGGGCAGGGCAAATGTGTCGCTTCTTCGCTCTGAGACGCTATTGTCGCCCCTTGAGAGGATGGGTGGCCCTGGTGGCGTCCCAGTCATCGTTGCATTTGCCGTCTTGTTTTCGATTGTTGGCTGGCTTCTTTGGTGGCTTCTTCACACCGAACTCGGTTTGTTTATCCGGGCAAGCGGGGAAAACGAGCAGGTCGTCCGAACTCTTGGCGTCAACGCTGGTGCGCTGACAGTCGTGGGCGTTTCCCTTGCGAACGGCTTGGTGGCGCTATCGGGAGCGATGGTTGCTCAGGAGCAAGGCTTTGCTGATGCAACCATGGGCATCGGCATTGTCATTATTGGTTTGGCAGCCATGGTCATGGGCCAGACCATGCTCAAGCCGCGAACGGCGCTCCGTTTGGTGCTGTCCGCAGTCTTCGGGACCATTGCCTACCAACTGGTCATTGCAGTTGCTCTGCGGCTTGGTCTTGCGGCCACTGACGTCAGGTTGGCAACTGGAGTCATCGTGGTTACGGCTCTTGCCATTCCAGCAATCCGCCACCCCCGAGCACGAAAAGTGTCAGAGGCCCTCAAGCTGAATCTCCCGTGATCCGACTATCAGATATAGAGCATATCTACAACAAGGGCACGGCTGACGAAGTGCGTGCCCTCGCAGGGCTCTCCCTCGATGTCGGCGACAGCGAGTTCGTAGCCATCATCGGTAGCAACGGCTCCGGCAAAACTACATTGTTGAATGCCATTGCTGGAACCTGTGTTCCAAACTCCGGCCGGATTGAGTTGAATGGGACTGACGTGACAGACTGGCCAGAGCACCGAAGATCCCGGTTCATTGGCCGCGTGTTTCAGAACCCGTCCCTCGGGACGGCTCCCGGGATGAGCGTCGAGGAAAATATGGCAATGGCTTTTGTTCACGGGCAACGGCCTACGCTCCATTGGGCTGCGAATGCGAGCCGCCGTTGTCGAGCAAAGGAGGTGCTTGCTTCTCTCGGACTGGGGCTGGAGGAACGATTGCGGACGGAGGTTCAAAATCTTTCGGCTGGCCAGCGCCAAGCTCTCGCATTGGCGATAGCGTGCCTATCAAGGCCCAAGATTCTCCTGCTGGACGAGCATGTCGCGTCTCTCGATCCCGTTGCTGGTGAAACCGTGATGCGAATCACGGACCGGCTAGTGTCAGAGATGTCGCTGACGACGCTGATGGTTACGCACAACGTGTCTCTGGCGATCCTGTATGGCCACCGGCTCGTGATGCTGCATAGCGGAAAAGTCATTTTCGATGTCAAAGGTGATGAGAAACGTAAGCTGACCACCGGTGAAGTTGTCGATCGGTTTCGAGCGGCGACTGGACAGGCCGAGTTGCGAGCGAAGGCGTTGCTCGATGCCGAAGTACGCTGGCGGTGAACCACTTTCACGATGGGCTCACCGTCGGCTGCCTACGGCAAGTAAAGAGCAGCAGGCAGACCTTCACGAAAATCGGGCTCAACCGCGAGCTTGAGGCCGAGCCGAATTAAGGTATTGAAGCCCATCGGTTCCCCAACCCAACCCCGAACGGTATGCGAAGATGGAACTCTTGTAGAAGCTGCCGGCGATTGCTTCTCCTCGTGTTGGGGAGGGGGGCGAAAATGAGGTTTGTTGCAGATTCGTTCAGGAGGAGTTGCCCTTGAATTCACCACTCCATAAAAAGAGAGCATATTCCGTGCCTGCTCTTTTGCTCCACAGCGCTATTCGTGCAATTACCGCTGCGGACCGAAAGAACAGGGAGAATCAATCAGCATCGAACCTCGGTTTGAGCAGGAAAGCGACCTCTCCTTGAACTCCGTGAACCTGAAGGGCGCCCATCTCCCGTCAGAAGATGCCATCCGGGAAAGCTGCGGAATTCTGGCTGAAATTGGGGGAGGTGGATGAGGCGTTGAGGGAACTGGATGCCCTGCCGAAAAACACCTGGAAACATCCTTGGGCTTTGAGGGTGCATGTGGCCGCCGTTCATGGTGCCAGGGAGATAAACTGCCCAGTCCATGCGGAGTGACCAAGGCGGTACCCGAAGGCAAGCAACTCGAAGGTCAGCCATTTGACTCTGACGCTTGTCCTGACAAATGAGCCCAAGATGTTGATTCGCTGTGGACCTCCAACTCTGAAACCCTTTGCCCAAAAAGCAGTGTCTCGATCCTCTCCAGAGCCTCAAGCACCTGATCCGTGTCTCCTGTCTGTACGTTGCGCTTCGCCTCGTTGAGAAGGGCCAGGATCTGTCCGAGCTGAGCATGGCTTTTCGACTTGCCTGGCTTGATATGCCCTTTCCCAACACTTCCCTGGCTATCTCTTGGCAAGCGTTCCTTTACAACCTGGCGCACCAAACCCGGAGTCACCTTCCCATCCTTCGCCCTGTTGATCACCTCTTGCCAGCAGCCCGGGAATTCCTCCAGTTCGAGCTTGAGAAATGGGCGGATCTGGAACTCATTGGCTGGCCTTGGGAGATCACAACTCTCTGGGAGCAACCTGATGCGTTCGGCGGCACCCATTACTCTCCAGGCGTATGAGCGGCAAATCCCCCAACACTCCTTGCAGTAGCGTTCAAAGGTCGGATGAGTAGCCCGGAAGAGTTTTTGCTCCCGAATCGTCAGCAACGCATTCCCGACCTCAAGGAAGACGCGCAAACCACGCCGCAAGATATTTTCGCAATCTCTCAGCCGATTCTGTTCCTGTTCGGTCATCGGCAGCACTATGCAAGGTGCATTCAACATCGGCCCGCAGAGCACTTCAACGTGCTTGCTGTCAGCCCTTTCCCAGGTCAACTTGTGGGAAGTGTGCCGCCTGCTAGAGGTCCCGCGGCAACCATTTACGGAGTTGATTCGTCTCACATTAGCAGTGGTTCATGACGAAACCCGACCACGTCAACAGCACTGTATCTGCCCCGGTCTCATTCTGGACCGAACCCTTCAGACGCCCCTGCCGGAGCACACGGTGGCTTCACGGTACATACGGTCCTCCAAGGCACGATCTTTCAGCAATCTCAACTCTGGTATCCTTTTCCGAAACGGCCGGGAGGTTGAGCCAGGCCGATGGTCCTTTGATCGGAGGCAGGTGCATCTTCGGAGCGATCCGAGGCAAATGCAGATCTAAACCTCTCTGCGTCAACGATTTACGGAATGTTGCCAATTGGCAACATTTTCATCGTCCAATCTACCAGGACCCGGACCGACCTCTCGCCTGATTGATTCGCCCGAAATCGAGATCATCTGCGGCGGTCTCAACGAAAAGGACCTGCATGGAAGGGCCTTGTGGCGCCAAGGCCATTTGCTGCCCTTTGCTTTCGACCTCGCACCCGCCGAGATGAACGAGACGGGGCAGGCGCTGCTGCTCAATTCCATCGCCTATATTGCTCGATTCACGGAGGACCGCCCCATTGCCCGAACTCCTTCAGGCTGGAACAATGATGACGATATGCCCAAGCAAGGCGATGGCGGGGTGATCTCTGCCGTCTGTCAATCAACTTTCCTCTCATAACACCGACTCGGCATGCTCCAACGTGCGTCTTCGGTGTCCGACTCGGGCGTTTCTTAGCGAGCATCGAGGATGCCATTGGTAGCCGAATCCTTCCGGAAGGATCGGGGCGTTGAGAGAGGGGCAAGAAATCGCTTGCGCGAGATGGCATTCTCGATATTCTGCGCAGTGATGCGACGGAGCCAGATTGTGACCCTCAAGGACTGGGCACAGAAAGCCGACCAGGCCAAATACGATCCTGCAAAGCTAGCGGCCCTGATCGGGGTCTCCCTGCGGACCCTGGAGAGGTTCTTCCACGCACGGCTGTCGTGTTCTCCGCGTCGGTGGCTTGGCGACTTGCGGCTGTGGCGGGCTCTCCTCCGATTGTCCAGCGGATCGAAGATCGAGTCAGTGATCCGAGATCTTCGGTATTACGACCGCAGCCATTTCTACCGCGAATTCCACCGCTATTTCCAAGGCCCGCCCGCCACTTTTTTGAATGGTCCGGCGGGCCATGGATTGACGCCTGATCCCGAGGCTTCCTCCAGCTTGGTGGTGTATAAGTGGTGTTTGGAGAACCTCGCGGAACTGGAAGTCAGTTTGGCTGGCGGTGCCCTGACAGGTTTCGGATCGGCGGGGCCGCGCCCCGATTGTCGCCCCATTACCCCAGACCAGCGTCCAATGTCGCTCTCTTACCCAAGAAGCAACGCGGAGAAGGTGCCAGCCGGTAGAGGGTCCGCACCTATCCTGAGGGCAGGGCGAATGGTCCGTGCGGCCTGCGTGTCAGATGAGGGAGCCTCAACCGCACTGACTCATCGCCAGGCGCAGATCCACAGCCTGGTCGCTAAAGGCCTCGCAGATAAGGAGATAGCCGACAAACTGGGGATCAGCGAGGAAACGGTAGCTCATCATCTCAGAGTGATGTTTGACCGCGCCGGGGTCCACTGCCGCGCCGCCCTTGTCGCCGCGCAGAGGCGCCTCCTGCCCGGCCCGTAAGGTTCCGCCGTCTGCAACCTGACCTGCACGAACGTGTAGTTGCCGTGCGCCCTCGTTTCTGTTAGCGTGCGACTGCTGGTGTCCTGTGTATTCGCGGCCGAACTTTTTTGGAATATGTTGTGCGCAATGCTCAGAAAGGTTGGTCCTCGGTTGGCGGGGTCGCAAACCGCTGACACGGCATGCCTGTTTGAGAAACCTGCCAATGGAGTGATCGATCTTAGAGGCTTTTCGCAAGGATCCAGGAACAGGGTCGGCCAGTTCTCCTCGTAGATAGAGACCGTCTCTTCATGCCACCTCCCCCAGAACCAATCAACGGCAGACGGACGGCTGCGGGCCAACGCACAGCGGACCGGGAGCCCGGCCCCCCAATCCTGCGGGCTCCAGTCCAGTCTGACGCCGACGCCTGCAACTGCGGTGCGGCAAGCCGTCCCGATGCTGCGGCTTTGACAAGGCTCTTTACCTACTCCGCCGGCGCGGTCTTGATCGTCACCGGTGGGGCCAAGCTGTTGAGCACCCTCGGCGGATCCAACGCCCTCGCGCAGTTCGATCCAATAATCGGGCTGTCTTTCCGCCGGCTCATGCTCCTCGTGGGCACCACCGAACTGCTTGTTGCGTATGTTTGCCTCGTCGGTCACAACCCGCGTCCGAAGCTGGGCTTGGTTGCGTGGTTGTCGGCTGGGTTTGCCGCTTATCGCGTTGGCCTATGGTGGCTGGGTTGGCATCAACCGTGCCGCTGTCTAGGCAGCCTGACGGATCTGCTCCACGTCTCCCCTAGGCTCGCGGACAATGTAATGAAAGGCGTGCTCGCCTACCTTTTCATCGGAAGCCTCACGGCCCTTGGTCACTGTCTGGCGACGGACCGATGGGCATGCTCGGGCGGGCGACACAATGGCTCCAGATCCTGGATCCGTCGTGTTGTGGTCGTGCTGGGCATCCTTTTGGCACCGCGTTTGTATGCTGCGTCAGAGATGCTTCGTTTCGAGGGCTTTGCGGAGGCGACACTTTACTTCGGTGCGGAAATAAAGACCCTGCCCCAGGTTTCCTTTACGGTTACATTAGACAATGACGGTTGGTTGATTCATTACGTCCACGATGAGGGGCCAAACACCTTCGACTATAAGGAACTCGCCTGCGACGGCACAAACGTCTATTTCATTGGCAGCATGAAGCGCGCTGTCGAAGAGCAACGCAAGCGCGGATACCCGGTAGCCGGCAACGTTGCCACCGGGATTCAGTATAAAGGTCATGTCTGCAGCAGCTTCCTCGTCAAGGATGCCTGTGCCATTTGGTTGACGTACGCCTCTGGATCATATTTTGCGTCCAGGACGAATAACTTGGTGGAGCCACCAATGTGTCAGGACTCGGTTTCCGGCGCCATGTTCGGGCCCAGCGCGGGACACTTGACTGTTCCCGCGTCATGGGTTTTGACAGAATCCAGGCCGCAATTTCCCGCCGAGGTCGCGTATTTCAACGACGGCACCAGGCTGATGCGCAAAGGGCCACCCGTAAGATTGGACCAGCCCTATGAGGCTGGTTTCACTACCGCCCAATACAAGGTCGAGGCCTTCACCAACATAGCCGGGCTGAGAGTCCCGAGTGCTTCGATCCTCAGACAATTCAGGATGAAAACCGACGCTAAATCAAACAGCGACTTGTACCTGGTTTCGGAGGTGCGCGTCCGATTGACGCGCACGGACGCGCTTGAGCGAACGGCCGACTTCAGCTTCCAGCCGCGGTTCCCCGGCATCACGTTTGTCAGTGTCCCTGACGTTGCCAGGGCGGCCGGGTACATGGCGTCGAACCGATGGGCGTCAGAGCAGGAAGCGCGCAGCTTTCACCTGGACATGCAGCGCCGCGCCACTCGAGCCTCCTTCCGCGGCACACTCAAAGTCCGCCTCTGCCTGGCTGCAGTTATCGCGCTCCCTCTAGTCATTTACGGCTGCAGACGATTTCTCTCCCGACGACCGAGAAGTTCGGAAGAAGTTCCAACATAAACCATACTGCAACTAAGAAATGAAAAACAGCATGAAATGTAAAGTGGCTCTCAACGGGTGGGCTCGTTTCGGGAGCATGTTGCCCTTGATGGCACTCTTGGTGGTGGTCCCGCTTCGCGTGGTCGCGATCAATTGTCTGTGGTTGGGCGCCGCCGAACAGAATAGCATCGTACAGTGCGTCGTTTGTCCGACGCAAACCATGTGGACGACAAACAACGCACCCTGCCAGTACAATTCCTATTCGGCGCCCTTTGCGACCACTGACTGCGAATACAAGGTGAACCCTAGCTTCGATCCAAACCTCAAGGTGAATTGTTTTCAATGGACGAACTATGGCTATTGCACATCCTACGGCTGTGTTGGGACGAACCAGGTGTCGAACGGCATGGTGCAAACTATGCATTGGATCTCGGTACCCTGCTCCTCAGGCAGCTAGAAGAGGATCTCTAGCCGCCACAGCAGCGGCGCCGATCTTGTCGGCGACTGGCCGCTGTGGGAGATGACAGTGGTCTGCGACAAATGTCCTGTGGGCGCTGTGGGATGTTGGACTTCAGCCGCCCGCATGGTGCATACTCCGCAACGACCAGCGTGGGCATTTGACCGGCGCCGCCGCGCCAGGCGCGCGCCCCCGGCAAAACGTAGAGGCAGCAGCCGCCGAGCACTGCCGGGATCCGCAAAAACCACTCGGAGCGGGGACAGTTTCTCACCTCCCAAGTTTCGGGCCTTGAGCGTCTACGAGAGTGCCCGCCACGTATAGAGCAAGCGCCTCGCCTTGCAACACAGCCGCATACCCAGCGCGATCGAGCTGCTGAGGCGTTAGAGGGTCTTCCCTGCCTAAGAGAATTTGTTCGGGGGCATAGCGTTTGACAATAGCCACAATCTGCGCGTCGGTAAGCTGTCCTGACCAGAAGCGCTTTTTCACGACGACCGCCAACTCCGGGGGAACCACCAATCCCGCGTGAAAGGCGTAAATCGTGGAACGTGCGTAAACCCAGTGCGTGCGAGCTGCGTAGCGTCGCATCGTCGCGATTAGTCGGTCGTCCTGGATCCGCGGCAGGCGTCGGATCCCCTGACCCTCTGAAATCATCCGCACAATCCCTGTGGTGGCCATTGACGCGATTAAGGTCGCAAGTCCAATCCTTTTGGCGATTAAGCCAAAAACAGGTCTTCTGCGGGCCTTTCCAAGGGTGAACGAAACATGGAAAAGCTGCGTCAGCGAGTAGCCCGTAAGCCAAGCCATCGGAATCGCTAAATGCACGTAGTAGTAAGGCCACCATGGTCGGTGAAAGAGATGGATCTCTAGAACCGTGAGCAGGAGAAGATACGGCATCGCGACGCGTCGAAAGTCGCCAAGGCAAATCGCGACTGCCAAACCAGCGCAGGCTCCCAGGAGACCCTCAGGGTGTTCAAGCAAGAGCCGCGGGGAGAATACATATCCCATGTCTGTAGCCGCCTCAAGCGTTCCTGCCGAGAAATGAGAGGCCCAGGCCTGGCGATAGCCGCTCCCCAATAGGACGCTGAACAACAGGAACCATGCCGCAACGCAACCCAGCCAAGATGACGCCCGCCGTACGCCCTGCCTTGTCGGGGAGACTCCGCGGGCGCTCTCGGCAAGGAACAATTCAGCGCACGCGGCGGGTGCGAAAATCGCTGCTGTCAGCTTGATCTGCAGGGCCGCGGCAAACAGCAAGCTGGAAACAGCGAGGCGGGACCTACGACGTTCCTGACTCTTCTGCCCACCTGCAAATGGGCCAAAGCGCCCAAAGGCCCACAGCCATTGCCGGGACCTCTAGCATCACGGACGTTGACAATTCGAGCACCTCAGGAGCCGCCAACAACGCCAGAGATGCCGCTGTAGCCGCCCAGATGCCAAACCGTTTCCTCACCATGACGAAGCAGGCCCCAAGAAGCATGACCCCGAAGAAGACAGCCAAGGCTCGTGCTGCGCCGATTGTTGGGCCAAAGCAACGAAACAACAAACCAAGCAAAATGGTGTACAGCGGCGGTTGGTCGTTCCAAATGCTCTTATAAAGCGGATACCCTTTTGCCCAAAGCAGCGCCTTCATCACCTCATAGGGCTCGTCAGGGCCAATCTGGATGGCAGATCGGAGCGCTGGCGTGACCGCCACGATCAGCATGGCCAACAGCCCCGCAAGAATAACCGCCACCAAAGAGGCCCCGACTGCACCGCCGCACCGAATCCAACGCCCCCCCCAACCGTCTTCTCTTGAAACGGCACTAGCATTCACATCCGGGCCGAAATTCTTGATTGTCACCGGGCGATTGTAGTTTACGTTAGCTCCGACCTAGCGATCCACTAACACGAAACCCCCACGCTGTCGAGCGAGCAAATGTGGCAGCGGCGGTTCCGAATAACCCGCTGGCCCTGTGGCAGCGGCGCCGGGATTGGAGACAGTTGGTGGCAGCGGGATGCAAGGGGCCGCACGCGATTGCCGAATTCGCCCAGAGCCTCAATCACGCACAACGCCGTCAGCTGGGCTGTCGTCGCCGCCCAGGGCACCTCCGAGAGTGTGACGTGCCCAGTGAGCGCACCTTCCGGCGGGTGCTCAAGAAAGTCGATCCCGACCAACTCAAAGATGCACTGGAGGGCTGGATGCAAAAGCAGGATCCCACCCTGGCGGCGGTGGTGCATGTGGACGGCAAAGTGGTCAAAAACACCCAGCCGGCGCCTGCTCGTGCTCAAGCAGCCAGTCCAGCACCCGTCCCAGAGGAGCCCTGTGAGATCCCGCCCCAACTGCACAAGCCCAAGGCCGACAAGGCCCTGCCGCTGGTCAACTTCCAGACCACCGACCAGCGCCTGGTTGATCAGGTGGCCGTGCCACAAGATACCAACGAGGAAGCCGCCGTACGCAGAACCGGGCTCTTGACTTTCCAGGAAACCAGATGTCTAATCGCACGGGACAACAAGTTATGCACGCAATCGGAACTCGGCCTCGCGTTCTCCGGCAAGATACTATGCAACTGCGACCAGTGGAGGAACTAGCCTTCACGCTGGTGGAACTCCTAGTGGTCATCGCCGTCATTGGCATTCTGGCCGCGCTGCTGCTGCCGGTCCTCTCCAAGAGCAAGCAAAAGGTACAGGGCATTTACTGTCTCAACAATGGCAAACAGCTCATGGCGGCCATGTCATTGTACGCGGGGGAATACACCGATGTTTTCCCTCCCAACCCCGATGACGGCAACAGCATACCAGGCCACAACTGGTGTTCCGGCGTGGCCGGGGTCAATGGTCCGGCAGAATTCAATCCCGACCTGCTCAAGGATCCCAAACTAAGCCTGTTGGCCCCGTATCTCGCCGGGAATACAGCCGTTTTCCACTGCCCGGGGGACAAGCGCATGGGGAAGTACCAGGGCAACGACCCCAGCTTGGTGGGCAAGACGGTGCTCTCGGCGCGTACCTTTTCCATGAGCCAAGCCGTGGGAACGATTTGTCCGGGTTTTGATGTTGGCACCAAAGGGATAAATGCACCCTTTCCACCACACTCCGGGGTGCCGCGCCTGCCGGTCAACGGCCCCTGGCTCAACAATCAGTTCAATCACCGCCGGGATTCCCCATGGTTCACCTACGGCAAGTTCTCCAGCATTCGCGCGCCGGGGCCGTCGATGCTCTGGGTGCTGGTGGACGAAGATGTCCATGGGCTCAACGACGCGGCTTTTGCCTTTGGGATGGAACAAGCCACCTGGATCGACGCCCCCGGCACCTACCACAATGGAGGGTGCGGCTTTGCCTTCGCCGACGGGCACTCCGAGAGCCATCGCTGGCTGAACCGAGCCGAGAAACATGGCGACAGGTTCCGGATTCGAGACCCGCTGGACAAGCGCGATTGGCTTTGGATGCGAGACCGGACATCCGCTAATATCAACGGCATCATGCCGCCCACGGAGTGAGGGGGGTGTGGAGCCGAGCGGGAATCCCAGCCAATGGTTACGCCCGCGGGTCTTCCTGCTCGGGGCGGCCTGCATTGGCGCCTTGCTGCTCTTTCCTCTTTTGGCCACTATTCCCGGCCTGCACGGAGACGAGGCCTGGGGCGGCCTTCGCGCTAATGAGATCCTTCATGGGGCCAGGCCGATGGTCGGAATGAACGGCTACACAGGGCCGCTGCACCAGTATCTCGTAGCCTTTCTGTTCCAACTTTTCGGCTGCAAAGTTGCCGTGTTGCGCTCGCTCACCGGCATCACAACGCTATTCAGCATTTTTCTCTACTATGGCGTCATCAAGCGATGCTTTAACCAGGCCATGGCCGCGTTGTCCGCACTGGTCCTGGTAAGCCTGCCTTTCTTCATGGCCTACGGGCGGATTGCCCATGAAGTATTCGCGCTCAATCCCATACTGGCGCTGGCGGCAGCTTGGCTGCTGCTGGAGAGCGGCAGAGAGCGTTTCCGAAAGCAATGGGCTCTTCCGTGGCTCGCCGGGATATGCCTGGGGCTCGGGACTTGGAACCATCTTATCTTCGCCTCGGTGCCGCTGGCTTTGTTTGCAACCGCCATTTTTAGGGACAGAACGTCCCTTTTCCGCAATGCCGCCTTTTATGCCGTGGGCTACGGCTTTTTGGTGGCGCTCTCCCCCAGAATTCTCTGGCAATTTATGGCCTCAGACCACGGTGGGAAGATCATGGTTGCCGGCTTCGACCTGTCGCGGTTTTTGGGGGCCTTTCTGCAGCGGTTATGGGAGTGGCCGACCCTGCTCGCGCAGATTGCGCACGGGGACATCCTTTTCAGAAGATTCGCCGGCCACGTTGTGTTTCCGAGTCCGAACTTCCTTTGGCCCCTCCTGCTGGCAGGCGTCGGCTTGATGGCGAGACAAGCCTGGCTAAGGCCCAAAGGCGCCAAATCAGCCGAAAAGCAAGTAATTGTTTTCGCCGCTGCGCTCTTCGTGAGCACGGCCTTCTTGTGTCCTGCGAATGCCGACCGCTACTTCCTTCTCCCGCTCTATCTTGTGCCCCTCTTTCTCGCTTATCTTTTCACGGCATTCCTCAAGCCCTTCAGACTCGTTGATGAATGCTCACCGGAGCCCGCAGGCGGTGGCCAGCCTTCCGTCTGGGCGCTGTTCTCCTCTGGGTTGCCTTCGTTTGCTGCTGTGCAAAAGCCCCTACGTGCCCGGTTGCCCCACACGCTCTCCAGTCGAGGAGGTTCGCTCCTCTTCAGCATTTTTCTCCTCTTCCAATTGAGCCGCATTTTCTCGAATTACTTTGTCTTCCAGGCCCGGAGCCATGGCCGCAGTTCCACTTTTCTGATCGGCCGGGAGTTGGAGACCAGCAATCACTTCGTGCGCACCGACCGGCTCTATCAGCGCCTCGCCGCAAGAGGCGCCAAGCGTGTTTATGCGGAGTTCTTCATCGCAATGCCCCTACAATTCTATGATCTCGATTTAAGGGCCTTCGCCACTGTGCGTGTTATTAACAGCAGCGATGACCTGTTGGCGGCGCGCCGTGCTCGGCCCGATTTTGCCGAAGGAGCTTGCGCCGTAGTGTATGGGGATGAGTTGCGCCGGATGGGACCGGCTCAATACCCCGGATTTGCGATCGTCGAGAGCATCTCCGAATTCCTGCTACTCGCCCCTAAACGCGCTGCTGGTGCAGAACCTGCGATCCCACGGATGTAGGCGCCGACCGCCGAGGAAACCCACCGCAAACTCCCACCCGGTACTCGGCACTCGGCACTGGCTTGTCCGATTGTTTTCGAACTGCCCCTCCCAGGCCGCGGCGTGCTTTGCCTTGGCTGCCAGAAGCCTCCGGTGCAGCAAACCAATTGCGGCGCGCGTATAACGAGTAGACGCGCAGGCGGCGCAACATGAGCAGGACCACACCGGGCATAAAGACTTCTGCCCTGCCGCGATTCTGCCGCATTCTTGAGTCCGCACGCTGTCTGAAGGCACGCGTTCCAGTCCCGTCCGATCGTTTGGCCGCTGAGGCAACTGGGGCGTTGACAGCGGCCGCCACACCGAAGGCGCCGGTGCAAGACGCCACCAGTGTGCTGGTGGTAAGGGCTCATCCGGAGACTGAGAGGCTCATCCGCCAGGCCTTCCGCAGAGCGCGTGAGTTCTGGCCCAGCGGATTTTGCCAGGGGATCTCGGACGCCTCTCCGAGTTTCGGACCACTGGCACGTGGATATCGGCTAGCTGATTTGGCGATCCCGGACCAACGCGGCATCCAGTGGGCTAGCAGATAGGGTTGGGAATCTCGCGATGGGAGAGCTTGGGCGGGCGCCGCCAGGCTTTGGGGACGAGTGGCGTGCAGATCCTCTTCGAGCACCTCCCATTGTGCGCTGCTCAAATCTATCAAGTATTGCTCGTCCGGTTGAAAACGCCTGCTCTCTCTCACCCATTCCAAGAGCATCTGGACAGCGTTCCGGGATATTCCGACAGTTGCCGGAGCGTAGCACTGGGCCAATTCGATGGCGCGAGGCTGCTCGGGATTCCCCTCCTCCTCCCCCCCGCCGGCGAGGAGGCGAGGAGCCGCCGTGAGAGAAAAGGCTGGACAGAGCGAAACCTGGCTTCTATGCTCTGTCCCGTGAATCTCAGGACGACCCCAGTGCTCTCCCGCCGAACTTTCCAGCGGTTCATACGTTTCGGCTTTGTCGGAGGAAGCGGTGTTTTTGTGGACATGGGGATGCTGTTTCTTCTGGCCGATGCACGAATGCTGGGCTGGAGCCTTTCCCTGAGCAAGACTCTGGCTGCCGAGACTGCGATCGTCAACAACTTCATCTGGAATGACATTTGGACGTTCAAGGATCTTTCGGCTCAGAAAACGGGCTGGCCTGCCCGAGCGCGGCGTTTTGCAAAGTTTAACCTGATTTGTTTGGCTGGGATCGGTCTCAATGTCCTATTGCTCAACGCGCAGGTTTACGCCCTCCGAATGAACATTTACGTGGCCAATTTCATCGCTATCTTTCTCGTCAGCATCTGGAATTTTTGGATGAACTTGAGATTCGGGTGGAAGGCGATCCGCGACTAAAATGGGCTTTCTCGTGCTATCCAAGTTCTTTAAAGGAGGAGTGGCGGATCGCAACCGACACACGATCGCCTACATCATAATGGCACTTAGCTCTCTGGCGCTACTGCCGGCCCTCGAAGGGTTTGTCCACGGTGATGTGGCCCTCTACCAGAGCGTCACCCAAGATCTGCTTGCGGGCAAACTTCCTTATCGCGACCGCGTCGTGGAATACCCGCCTTACGCCGTTCCATTGTTTCTCCTGCCGCGCCTCTTCGGAGAGGAATCGTATGCCAGTGCGTTCATGGGGCTTGCGTTTCTGGCCGATTGGCTGCTGAAGCTGAGCCTCTTTGCTCTTTGTTCAAAGCGCTCGGACAAGCTGCGCTCCTTCCTACCGTTGCTGTGCTATTGTGCGGCCGTCCCGTTTCTGCGCTTTTTTTTCCTCCAGCGCTACGACATCTGGCCCTCCCTGATTTGCCTGGTCGCACTCTGGCTGTTCTGCTCGGGGAAACCCGCGCTTTCCGGCTGTTGCGTGGCGATTGGGGCCGGCGTGAAAGTCTATCCACTCCTGTTCCTGCCGCCGCTGTTTATCCTGGCGGCGCGTCAGGGCAGGGGCCGCCGCTTCCTCCTCGGGGCCGCAGCCGGCTTCATGCCTATCGTCGCTTTGAGCTTCGTGCTTCCTTGGTGGCGCTTTGCGGAGTTTCATGCCGCTCGGGGACTCCAATGCGAGTCGCTCTATGCTTCGGTGCTCTGGTTGGCGAACCAGGCCGGCCTGGCGCAGGCCAAGTGGGCTTCCGCAAAAGCATGGATCGAGGTGCAAGGTCCCGTGGGCACGGCTATCCTCCCATGGGCGCGCCTGGCGTTTGCCGCCATAACCCTGTTCTCCGTGGCGTTGGCCACATGGGCCGCCACGTCCTGCGAGGCGCGTTCTATTGGCCAGCTTGCTCGCCTGTTGCTGATTCCACTGCTCGCTTTTGTCGCCTTCAACCAGGTCCTCAGTCCGCAGTACATGATCTGGATCTTGCCACTGGCCGTGCTCGCGATGTTGCCAAGAGGAAGCTGGCCAGTTTTTCTAATCGTGCCCGCAACTATGCTCACACCGATTTTCTACCCTGCCCTTCCCGGTCATTACGGTAATGGCTTGCTCCTGCCGGAGGCCGCAGTGCTGGTGGTCCGGAACCTCGTTCTAGTGATGGTGTGGGCGTTGCTCGTTCGAGAGCTGCTCCCAGCGATCCGTCGAGCAGGTTGGACTCCGTTCGCCGTGATTCGAGGATCGATTTGGGCTCTGTTCTGGAATTCTCGTGAATGAGCAACGCATGGCGGGAAGGACTGAGGCGGCGCCGCCTTCAACAACCGAATTCGAGGCTGGATGAACATAAGGTCGGCTTCCGGCAGGGCGCTAAGGTTCCTGGTGCTCTTCCAGGCGCTTTACCAACTCTCGGTGATTGGGGCAGTGTTGCTTTGGCCAGTGAGTCGAGAGGCCGAGATCTTTCATAGCGAGAGGCAGACGTGGACGCCAGAAGGATATTTGACGTTCGAGAGCCATTTTACCAGTTGGGACGCCAAGCATTATTTGCACGTGAGCGAGGTCGGTTACCAAGCGGGCTCACCTGCCTGTGCCTTTTATCCATTGTGGCCGATTGCAGTACCGGTACTTTTCTCCTCTGGTCGGGGGCAGCCACGTCCTTGGGGGAATGATTCTCGCGAACTTGGTCTCCCTCGCCGCATTCCTTCTTCTTTTCCAAATGGTCGAACGACGATGTGGAGAGTCTGCGGCCTGGCTTGCGTTGTTCTTCTTATTGGCATTCCCTGGCTCGCTTTTTTTTCATTTCATTTACTCCGAGGGCCTGTTCTTCCTCCTGCTGATGCTGGTCTGCCGGGGATTGGACGAGAATCGCTTTCGTCTCGCCCTCGCGGGCGCCTTCCTGCTGCCTATGACCCGGGCCGTCGGAGTCTTCTGCATTGTCCCCATTCTGTTGCACTTGGCAACTCACAAGCCTCGTCCTATACTCTCGCGGCGGCTAGCCAGAGCCAGGTGGGCCAAATCAGTTTTTGGGCTCCTCCAACCGGAGCAGTCGCAAGCACAATCAAGCGAACCGGCCATGCGGGCTTTCGAGCTGCAGTTTTACCTGGTGCTCGTAGCGCCGCTGGCCGGATGGATGGTGTATTTGCTGTTGATGTGGAACTGGACTGGAAGCCCGTTTGCGGGTTTCGATGCTCAAAGGCACTGGGGAGTGCAATCCATCGGCAACCTCATCGACATCCCGAAATTCGTCCTGGGCTTTTTCAACCCAACGACTCTGCATAGACTTGTTGGCTCTGCGCTGGATCGTTGTGTTTTCCTCTTTTGCCTGTGTGTTTTTCCTGTGATTTGGCGCTTGGATAAAACGTGGTTTGCATGGGCGGTGGTTTTGGGCGTTGTGCCGGCCATGAGTGGGACCTTTTGCTCCTTCACCCGCTTTGCGTGCGTGGTGTTTCCCGTATTCGTCGGGCTGGCAACGTTTTTTCTCAAGCCGCAGCGACGGATTCTACTCTACGTGACCCTCGGCGGATTCGTGGCTCTGCACGGACTCTTATTGTGGCGTTTCGTCAGCTATAGATGGGCGGGTTGAAAGCTGCAATGCGACTCGGATCCTCCCAGGGAATACGTGGCTCACTTCCCCATGAGGAAGTGAGTTGCCTAGCAATCTGACGAGATATCGCCATTATGAGTGACGTTAATGGAGGTATGTTCGTAGTGAAGGAAAGGTGCCACGCGGGTGTTGCGGCCGTGAGGCAACTCTAACCAAAACTCCAATGCTCATAGCGTCTTCTCTCTAGGAGATGACTTGGCATGGTCAGGCACAGCTAAGAGAGAGGAATCCACTCGAAGTGCAGATTCCCCCTTCCAGGCTCCCGAAGGCAAGCCCTAAACCACCATCTTCCTCAACCCCCTCTTCTCCCGTTCAAAAGATGTCGCCAATCGAGCCCTCCCCTTTGCCCAATTCTTCAGGCCCGTGATCTGCTCCGCCATGAGTTTCGACAGCGGCACAAACTCCGTCAACACCCCGGCAATATCCAGGTCAGTCGGCTCCTTCTCCCGGTCAAACGCCAGGTACAGGGCCTCGACAAACGCATTCTCGATTTCACTCCCCGTCAACCCTTCTGTGGCCTTGGCGAGTTGCACCGTGTCGAAGTCCTTGGCATCCCGACCATACTTGCCGATTTGAATTTCCCAGATCGCTTCCCGTTCCTGTTGATTGGGCAGGTCCACAAAGAAAAGCTCGTCGAAACGACCCTTGCGGAGCATTTCAGGCGGCAGTTGGGACACGTCATTGGCAGTAGCGACCACGAATACAGCGGCCTTCTTCTCCTGCATCCACGAGATGAAGCTGCCAAAAACCCTGCTTGAAGTGCCGCCATCCGTTGAATTTGATGACTTGGTGCCGCTGAATCCCTTCTCAATTTCGTCGATCCAGAGGCAGCAGGGGGCAATGGCTTCGGCAGTTTGAATGACCGCCCGCAGGTTCGATTCTGACTGCCCCACCAAACCAGCGAATATCCGGCCTGCATCGAGTTTCAGCAAGGGCACGCCGAACACTCTTGCTGTGGCTTTGGCTGTGAGGCTTTTTCCGGTTCCAGGAATGCCGATGATGAGCAGGCCCTTGGGTGTGGGAAGGCCGTATTCGATTGCACGTTGGCTGAATGCATAACGGCGTTTCAGCAGCCATTCCTTGAGCACATCCAGGCCGCCAATGGATTCCAGGTTTTCTTTGGTCTCGATGATCTCCAGGATGCCGTTCTTTTTGACGGCCTGTGCCTTCTCCCTGGCGATGATGGTGGGGTCTATCGATTTGGCCTGAACCACGGAGAGAGCAAAGGCGTTCTCAGCCTCGATGGTGGTCAGTCCAGAGGCAGCATCGATCACCTTGTCCCTGTGCTCTGTTTCCATGGATTTGATTGAGGCTGATTCCATGATGCCGCCCAGAACAGCCCTCAGCTCCTCTTTTCCAGGCAGAGCGAACTCGATGACGGTCAGTTCATGTTCAAGTTCAGGGGGCAGGCACAATCGGCAACCCAGGATGATCAGGGTCTTCGATTTCGTCTTGGCCTCCTGGAGCACGTCTTTGAGTTGCCGGATGAGGATGGGGTTGGGATCTTGCAGGAACAGGTGGAAGTCGCGCAGGAGGATGATGGTTTTCTCTTTCATGTCCCTTATGGCGACCAGGGCCTCCAGAGGGTCGTTGGCGGCAGTGGTGGTCCCTTTTGAAGTATCCACCAGGCCGTCAACCGCACTCCAGAGGACCAGGTTGTACTTGAGGTCCTGCGCGATGGTCTTCATCTCTGCGTCAACCCTCTGTTCTTCGGGCGATACCAGATAAAGCCCTGGATAACCGGCTCTGATGTAGTTGATGATTTTGGATTTCATGTTGTTGTGGTCAGATGGCGAACTTGCGGTGTCCGAGTTTGGGGAGTTGGAGGATGTGATTTTTGCCATGATGTTGTTGCTGCTGGGGTTGTGGGTGTTGTGGTTCGTAGCTGTGGGTGGCCTTGCAGTGGTCGTCCGCGGTGCCCATATTGACTGAGCGGGTATGTTTGCACGACCGGCTGCCATCTGGGGCCACACGACGGGTCCAGCCCTTGCAGTTGCAGGAGCTGGTCCCATCGGCGTATTGCAGGGTTTGGTATTCGAGGTTTGGGTTGGAGTCGGAGGCGAAGCTCCAGACTCGGGTGATTTTCTTGTTCATGTCAGCGGGTGAGTCGCATGTCCTTTCGATGCTTGTTGAACTTCTTAGTCAGGCGATGGCGGTGCTGGTTTGAGGAAGAGGAATAAAAAAAGTCTTTTTCGACGATTTAGTCGATTAAGGCAGAAACCGATCATACTTATTGGGTGGGGTGGAATCTCCATGAAGGGATACCCAGTGGTATCGAAACCGAGGTCGGTGACGGATTCACCCTGTAAGTATTATGAATACACGAATAACAATTGTGATTCTGGTAGTGTTCTTCTCGTTGGAACCAATCGTCCATGGTACACCAGTCGAACACGTTCCGGAGGAAAATCACTCGACAACGACTTTGGTCGTGAACGGTGGTTACCACGTCTCGGGTTCATACCTTGGATACTCGAAGGTAAACCAACTCAGAGAGTGGTCACTTCCATGTTCGGGTTCGTTGTGAACCTCACACCTCGACCCTCTCCTCTCGATGTCCGTTGGGGGAGAGGGAAGGTCCTTCTCCGGGGGGTGCGGCTGAGGGCGGCGCTCGTACCTCGTTGGCTTTGGGCGGATATCCTGATGCTCGGCCCAACGTCGGCGGTGATGATGAGGTTGGGTTTGATGCTGCGCTCCCAAAGGCCAACGAGCATTCCGGTCGAGTCCTGGCCCATTCCCCAGCAGACGACGAGGGGTTGACTATTCATTTGCGGATCGTCACCAGTAGAGCCCGGACGTTGGTGCCGCTGGTCTTGAACGTGCCTTCGGGCAGATCCTCAACGTCATGGTCCAACCGCTCAAGCCACGTTCTGAACTCTGCGTACTTGCGGTCAGACCGATACTGCCAGGCAGGAGACATGACCGTGATGATGACGCCGCCTGGTTTAAGGAGGTGGTGCATGTGGCGCACGTGGTCGACATCCTGGCCGTCACGGAATGGCGGATTGGCGATGATGCGGTCGAAGGTGCCCAGTTCCCCGTTGCATTGGAGGAAGTCGCCGTAATGGACTCGCTGGGTCAAGGCGATGAGATCCACCATGGCACCATTCAACTCCACAGCGACCCGGCCGACGTTCTGGGGCAATGCTTTGAGGATGGCACCCCTTCCGGCACTGGGTTCGAGGACTCGGTGACCTTCATGCACGTCGGCCATTGCGACCATGCGGCGGGCCAGTTCGGGAGGGGTCTCGTAAAACTGGTAGAGCCTCTTGAAATCAGTCACCTCGCCGGCAATGACCGCTTCGTCTACACGCTCGGAACAATCGCCCTCGAAGACGTGAGCGCAGAGGCTGCGGTTCCATTTGCCGCCGAGCAGTTCGATGACCTTGGCGGTTTTGACGTAAAGATCGCGGGGCAGTTGACCCGGCAGATGCAGTTGGCTTCCCTCGCAACGTGATTTCTTGAGCACGTCGAGGACTTCGTTCGGGATGGTCGTTTTCATTGGTGTATTCGTGTATTGGTGTGTTGGTGTGGTTGGCCCCAATCGGTTGCCAGCCCTGGGGTTGACCCCGGCGAGCGCGCTGATTGGGAAATGGTTGGAGAATCTGCTGCCCCGGCCAGTTGCGACGCAGTTGGCCGGGCGAGCACGAGGAAAGAGGAGCCTGGCGACATCTCGCCAGACTCGTGGTGCATGAGATTAAACCGCGTAGGCCGGCATTTTCACGAGCGCAACGTCCTCCTCATGCAGGCCAACGCCAACGTCCTCTACCCAAGCCTCCGTTTCTGCTGGCCAGGGATGACCTTCGACAGGATACGCCCAGTACTTGATCGGGCTGTCGGGCGGAAGATTCGACGCCGGTTCGATGACAACCAGGGTGTTGGCAGGCAGGATGCGCCGCTCACCTGGATTGCCGTGGATGGTCTCACGGGTGATGCGTGCCATTTGCATGCTGAGGGTCCTCGTGGTTGGCGCTCTGAGCTGATTCTTGGAGCATGACGTTCTCGGCCAGGGCAAGGGCTTCATTGAGTCTCACCATCGATTCGGTCAGGTTGTTCTCCCAGTTCTGTTGGAGGTGCTTTGCTGCGGCCACCAACTCCGGCAGAACGTTGGCCGCATGACAGAGATACTCGGCTAATTCCGCAGTCTGAATTCCATCCGCCATGACCTGGCTGTCGTGGTGGATCGCGTACCCCGTCGAGCCAAGGCGAGGACGGTCTGTTTCGGGGTCAAGCTCCGGGTGAATGGGGAGAGCGATTGTCTTGAGCAGTGTTTCGAGTTTCATTTGGTTGTTCTCCTTTCGGTTGGTGGTTGATTTCCGGCCACAAACAGGCACCCTCTCCTCATGGGCGTATGCGCGTTTGTGGCCTGTGGTGCGAATTTCGACGTTGACGAGTACCTCCAGGCTACTCCTTTCGAGGTGCTGAGCGTTTTCCACAAGGGCGACGTTCGAGCGGACGGAAGCCCGGAGGATGGACCCACACCAGATTCAGGATTCGCGGCGGTGGTCAGCCACGATGATCTCCCCTACCTACTCGACCAGGTCTCGGAGGCTCTGGAATTCCTGGAGGTCCATGAGAAAGAGCTTGAGCGGTTGAAGGGGCTAGGGGTCAATCGGATGGCGTTGGATTTCCGCGTACCACACTTCGACAACCCCCAACCGACGCATGAACTGCCCGCCGCACTGATTACTGCCATGAGCCGGTGGGGGATGGACCTCGTTTTCTCGGTTGTCGAGATCCCAGAGACAGAGCGCCCCTTTCGACGGCGGTTCAAATCCCGCCGCCGTTGAAGCACTCTTGGCAAACCTCGGCGCCGTCAGGACAGCCGATGACATAGGGGACCGTTTCACCGCATTTCTGGCACTTCTCGGCCGTCCCAACCAGTTCCCGAGCTTCCAGGATGAGCTGGTTGAGGATGGCGATGGAATCTTCTGAGGCGCGCTCGAAAGGTCCGTCTTCACCCGGTTCGCCTTCATGCTTCAGGCCGGCGACTCCCTCCACGAACCTGAGCAGCGCCGGTTGAGTCAGGGCAGCTTTCTCCACGGCTTCGAGTGCTGCCAGGTCGCTATTGAACTGCTCGCAGACATCGCACCTCTGGATTTCGTACTTGTGGCCCTGGTCGTTGCCGGTGTCGAAGAAGAACCAGCCCTTCCCTTTGCAGGCTTCACAGGGCTTTTGCTGGTCAGAACCGCAGGGTGTATTCTCAATGGCGTCGTCCTGGGCGCTCTTGCCACAGTAGATGCAGAGGTCGGTGTGTGGGCTGAATGTGTGCTCCTTGGGTCTATCTGCCTGGTTCTGTTGGTTGGTGGTGTTCATCGTGTTCTTCCTTCTCTTTGTCGAATGGGGTGCCGGAGAAACTGACCCAGACCCAGGCTTGCACATAGCAGCCGTTGTCGTTGCCCTCGCTGAGTTGGGCGTTGTCGTCAATTTCAACCGCACCTTCGACCTGGCGTTGTTGTCGGGCCAAGTTGATAATCTCCAGCCTCCGGTCATCGGCTTGGGCGTGGCAGTCTTCACAGCGGCCATCGTCCAGGAGCGAATCAAAGGCCTGGTTGCATTTTGAACAGATCATGGTTGGGTTTCTCCTTTCGTTGTTGTTGGTTCTTCATCATTCAGACGCCTTCAACCGGTCATCCCAGCATCTCTCCTGGCATATCCATTTTCCCTGATGCAAGTGGGCCGATTCTCCAAGGCAAGGCAAGTGGCAGATCGAGCATTGGACCTGGAAGGCCTTACGCCATTGAGCCACTGTGTAATCCCGGCACTCAGCGTTGCCCAGAGGTCCGTAAATGGAGGCGATGTTCCTGGGCGTTACCGGAGCAGCCACGTTGATCCAGAGCCTTTCGGCGTCAGGATGGTTGACGGGAGAGATCGTGGCGTCATCGCTGTTGAAGAAGCGATTGGCTTTGGTGACCGCTTCGTCGATGGTGGAGGCGTTTACGTTGATGCCGAAGCATGAACGTTTTCCGCCCCACCTGAACTGGAATTCGAAGATGTTCATTCTGATGAGGGTGTTCTCCTTTCGTTTTGGTGGTTGATGTACTGGAGCAGAAGTCGCCCCTTTGCCTGTCGAGATGCGTTTGTTCAGGACACGATGCGACTATCGGCTTTGCGCCAGGATGAGTCCCCTGCTAAAGTCGGCACGTGGCGAAAAGACCTCGTGTAAAACTCTATGACGTTGACGGTCGCATCCCGAACCTGGCGCTGATGAAATTGAGCAGCTACTACCGGTCTCGCGGATGTGCTGTTGACCGCGTTCTGGTCAGGGCGTCAAAGCTGCCACCCAACTGCGGGGATGGCGATTTGCACTTTGCCAGCGTCGTCTTTTACCGAGAAACATCAGGCCGGCGAGTGGCCCTTCTGAAGGCGGAATGTGGTTCTCGCCTGGAGATTGGCGGTCCAGGAGCTAGCCTGACGAAGCGCCTGCCCCCAGAGGTTGACTCGTGCTTTCCGGACTACAGTCTCTACCGCCACCATCAATATGCGTTGGGGTTCCTGACGCGTGGCTGCAAGAAGCGATGCCCTTTCTGCCTGGTGCCAATTCAAGAAGGACGGAGTATTCGGCAAGTCGGGGATTTCGCTGATTTCGTTCCTCGCGGCCAAGACCGTGTACTGCTGCTCGACGACAACCTGCTCGCGTTTGAGGGCGCTGACCTCTTGTTGGAGGAAATGGCCGAACGGCGTTACGCTGTCAACTTCAGCCAAACCCTCGATATCGCCTATCTGGACGAGACCAAACACCAGTTGCTGCTCCGAGTGGATTCCCGCAACGCCGCCTTCAACAAGCGCATGTATTATTTCAGCCTCAATCAACCGTCTTCGATGCGGCTGTTCGAGGAACGCCGGCAGATGCTCAAGAGCTTTGGCGAGGACCATGTGGGGGTTGTCTGTCTGTACGGATTCGACACCACGCTCAGCCAGGATTATGTCCGGTGGCGGTGTCTGCGGCGTCTTGGCCTCATCCCTTTCTTCCAACAATACTGGCCGATAGGGGGTATTCCGAGCCGGTTGTCCACTGACTTTTTCGATATGGATCTCGACGAAGTTATCCGGCTGACGTTCCGCAGCAACGGCCAGAACTGGGAGAAGTACCTGCGCTGGCTTAACCGGCGCTATTTCGAGAGCTTTGGGCGCTACTACCGTCCCCTGGTTGAGATCATCTACCGCTACAACCACAAGGAGTGCATTGAGAGATTCCTGCGCCGCCCAGCCTTGTTGACCACGGAGCTTTACCGCAATCACCATTAGGCAGGCAAGGGGCAACATGGCGGTCCCGTTTTGCCCCGGTGCCTGGTGCCCTTCAATCCGGTTGCAGGTTTTCTTGCTCCCACTCCAGGCAGGCAGACCGGGACTTGGAGAAGAAGCGGACTCTGCCTTTCTGGTCCTTGACTTCCCATTGTTGGGTGGCGTTGTTGAATTCGATGTTGCTGGCGCGGGTGATTTCGAGCCGGCCGAGTTCATGTAGCGGTAGAGCCTCGGTCCAAAGACATCGGGCTGTGCCGTCTGGTTGAAAAGATATTGTGGTGGTCATGTTCGTTTTGGTTGATTGTTGATTGGTTAATTGGAGTTGTTGGAAATTGACTGGCGGCCGAAAATGAGCTGATCCGGTGCAGGATCTCGACCGGAAACGGCCCTGACAACGACCAGAATGCACCGGATGCGTTATAGGGGCGGATGAGGGGGGCGGTCGCTCTGAGCGGCAATCCAGGCGTTTTCCAGCTCGAAAGGGCGTAACTGTGAGAATCAGGGCGAGTTGTTGTAATGAGCAGGGCCGAGCCGGGAACGTTTTGGTTGTCAGAAAGCCCGGATCGTCCATATTCAGGGTATGCCTGATGGACGACATCCGCAGAATCCGAGTCAACCGGCCGCTTCATCCCCGGAACCTCCACCGCCCATGCCTGACGCGCCTGGACCCGTTGCCGCTGTTCCAGGCACCCAGAGGGCAGCGCGGGAGTTTTTGAGGCACGAAGGCGGCGACCAGGGGCGTGCCGATCCTGTGGCCAATGTCACCATTCCTGGAGGCGCAGTCACGATTACGGAATCGGCGGAGCAGTTGTTCACGGCCATTGCCCCCAGGAGGCAGTTGTTTTATCGAGGAGGCGTCGTGGTGGAGCTGATCAACGAGGGGGAGGGCTACACGGTTGATGTCCTCAATGCAGTGGCGGCCCAGTCCAGGTTTGAGAAATACGTGCGGTTTTTCAAGACGACCAAGGTGGGCGAGCGGTACATGCCTGTGCCAACCACGATCAGCGAGACGATAGCCAAGCAGTATTTGAAGTCCGAAGCCTGCCGAAACCTTTTGCCCAAGCTCAACGGCGTGCTCCATTGCCCATTGATGGTGGAAACGGACGGCCGGCTGCATCGGGTGGACCAAGGTTATGATGAGACGACGGGGTTTTTCGTGGCAATCGCGCAACGTCTGGAAACGGTGCAGGTGGAAGAGGCGGTCGAATTGATCTCGGGCCTGCTCCGCGATTTCGATTTCGTGACACCAGGGGACCGCTCTCGTGCCATTGCCTCCCTGTTGACGCCGGCCTTGAAGCTGGGGGGCCATATCCAGGGGCCTGTGCCGGTGGATGTCGCCGAAGCCAATGCCAGCCAATCCGGGAAAACATACCGGCAGAGGATGGTGGCGGCGCTCTATAATCAGAAGCTGGCGGTTGTGACGAAGAAATCTGGGGGTGTAGGCTCGATGGAGGAAACCTTCAGCGACCATCTCATTCGGGGCAAAGTTTTTATTCAGATCAACAATGTACGAGGGAAGCTGGACAGTCAGTTCCTGGAGTCGTTTCTGACGGCTGAGGGTAGTGTAGTGGCACGCATCCCTTTCATGCCCCCCGTGACTATAGATCCGTCAAAATTCATCCTGTTCATCTCGTCCAACGGGTTCGAGGCCACCAAGGACCTGACGAACCGGGCGTCGATCATTCGCATCAGGAAACGCGAGAATTACCAGTTTCGAACCATGGACGGGAAGGACCTGGTGCAGCTCATGTTCTCGTGGCAACCGCTCTTGATGGGCTCGGTCTTTGCCGTGGTGGAGGAATGGCATCGGCGCGGCAAGCCCAGGACCAACGAAACCAGCGACGATTTCCAGGAATGGTGCCAGGTGTTGGATTGGATCGTGCAGAACATCTTCCATGAGGCGGCGCTGATGGACGGTCACCAGGAGGCCAAGCAACGTGCGGCCAACCCCAACTTGAGCTTCCTGCGGGCTGTGGCCATCAAATTGAACGAACAGCAGAAGCTCAACGAACGAATTTCGGCCAGTGACATTGCTCAAATCTGCCTGGAAGAGGACATTGAGATCCCAGGGTTGTCCCCGGAAAACCAGACGGTGGAGCAAGGGCCGCAGCAAATTGGCAAGATCATGGGCGCGCTGTTCAAGGAGGGTCAGGAGGTCGTTTTCGAGGATTTCAAGGTCGTACGCCAGCAGGAACGGGGTCGAACGGAGGCAGGCAATCCCGTGACCTTGAACCGCTACACCTTCAGCCTGGTGAATGCCGCCGGTCAGCCTCAACCAACGCCTGCCCCAGACACAACCCCGCCGCCGATTCCTCCAACCGGTCTCGATTCGGCCAGGTCAAGCTGATGCAAGCGCCCCCATACCCCTGGGCAACCATGAATCCACCAAGCAAGCCCAGGAAAAGCCGAGAAAAGCCGATAAAGCCGATAAAGCCGACCCTTCAGAAAATAACCAAAGGAGACCTGGAAGAAAAAAGGTCTTTCAATAAGTTTATGAGAGGTCGGCTTCATCGGCTTTATCGGCTTTTTATTGGTGTTTTTGAAGAGTGGCCTTTGCCTGGCTTGCTTGATGAATACGCCGCACCAAGGGGTATGGGGTATAGCCAGAAACCAGGAATTTCGGACGGCCGCCAAGATCAAAAGAGCACCCTCAATGGCATATTATAGCGAATATGCCACTGCCACGCGACATGCCTCCAAAATCTGCTCCACCACTCTCTCGATGCTGCCGGTCCAAGGGGTATGGGGTTTTGGCTGGATTCTGGGCGGCAGCGGGGAATGGGAGCCGAGGACCTTGATCGAGAAACCGACGTGAACGGCATATCGTGACGAATATGCCTCAACCCAGGTTCACGGATTGCATGGCCGCTTGGCGTTGGGGGTTCGCGCTCTATGACGCCTTCGGGTGGTTGTGGCATCTGAACAACAACTGCGGTGCCATAGTAGGTGCAGAGGTACACACGCAACCCATGGCACTCCACCCACGCTAGAATAGCGGCTCTGCTCCAACTGCTGGTCGCTCCCCTCTGCTCTATCTCTGGAGGCAGCCAATTACCTCGACCCCCTGATAGAAAGAGCATAGCGACCACGAAGATCTCACGATCATCTTCTCGTGCGCGACCATATCTGAACCGAAAGATGTCCGGGTTTCCTACCTTGGCCTCCTTCATGAAGGCAGGGTCATTAAGATATTCATCGAGCAGTCGGTGCAACTCGACATAGTCAAGCCCAGGCATCATGAAATCCTTGGAAAAGCTGAATGCCGTTCCTCCGGCTGGGGTGCCAACGATGTGGAAATAGAGACCGCGGATAATCTTCTCGAAATAGAGGTTTTGCTCATGAGGATTGATCTGGAGCGCGTAGGTGAAGGCCGAACCTAACTTGATCCGGACAGCACCCTTTGCCAAACCTTTCACCAACCCGGACGCCTTCGGGTTCGTGAGCCCTCGGTACGTCGTGGTCTTGAACTCCTGGAGCGCATCTAGGTTTGTCCCACGGCCTTGGAGGTAAAACCGGAATTTCTCGTCGAACCTCCCCAATTGCTGATTGTGCGCCTCGCAAGCTGGCACCGTGATAAGGTTGGTGCGCTTATTGGCAGGGAATATCCCTTTCGAGGGCACGTGGTCCACGGACGACGCCTTTCCACCACACCAATAACAGATTTTTGCAGATGCCATGCGAGGATATTAGCAGATGGACGGCGAGTTGCAACCAAAATCCGAACAAAGGCAACGTTTCGCTGAATGCCCGGCGCCGAGGATCGGGGTTTTGAGGCCGTAATCCTTCGGCGTCGAGGTGATTTTGATGTCATTGGGTTTTGGTATGATCTGCGCCCCACCCAGCATCCCGTCGTACTTGGTGAGGATGCGGTTGATGTCCTCGCAGAGTTCAGTGGCGATTTTCTCTTTGCTGCCAGGCCGCTCGTTGATGTCGGCCTGGATTTGAACGGTGAAGGTGATGATTTTCAGTTTCATTTGTCCTCCTTGAATGCGAAGTGGTAGCGGGGATGGTGCTGGAACAGGAGTGACCCCAGTTTGCGGTCTGTTTTTCGTTTCACCACAACGAGCGGGGCAACGAATCCCAGCACGTCGAAGTCCGTGGCCAACTCAGCTCCATTCCAGACCCGGCCATGTCGAGTTTCCAGGGTAGCACGTTCGGCAGCCTCTGAATTGATGCGGACCAAAAGTGCTCGCCTGGTCGTTTCGGTTTCGTCAGTCAAGGTCATGGCCGTCCTCCGTCAGGTTGAAAAACGAGGGATCGCTGGCCTGGTTGAGCAGAGCCTCGGCGGCCTGTTTTCCGTTTAACTCCTCCTCAAGCACCGTGGTCAACTTCCCAGAGCAGTCCCCTTCCGTGATCATGTGGTGCAGCGTGTCCAAGGCGACCGGACCGATAGGGGATTCGGAGAGTACCTCGACCTGGATGATGGTGCGGTGGAATGTTCGGTCGGTCATTGGATTGTCCAGGTTTCGCGCATTTCGTCTCCGAGTTCGCCGATGGATTCAAAGAACTCCCTGTTCTGAGTCACGCAATCCACCGGGTGCGTGCCACATTCTCGAGGCGGATAGCCGCAGAAGAGGTCGCGCACTACCGTTGTGGTTTCTGCGAGCAGAGATAGGGCGCGTTCGAGTTTTTGGTCTGGTGTCATTGTTCTTGCCTTTGGTTCATGACGGCAAGAGGCGGGCATTGTTAGTACCCGCCTCTGGTCGGTTGGTTTTGATTTCGGTCTCGGCTACTCCACCTCGACCGTGACTTTCAGTTTGGTGGCATCCCCGGCGAACCATTTCTGGACGTAGAGGCTGCCGATGATGGGAGCTTCGCCTTGGGTCTGGACCTCGGCGAACTTCACGGTGTTCTTGGTGTCTTTCTCTTTTTCGAACTGAACGGTCTTCGTCTTCTTTTCCATGGTCTGATTGTGGTTGATGGTTGACTTTGATGCAAGTGAACTCCCGCCACACTTCTGACGGGACAATTCAGGCGGTGCTGCTGCTTTCACCTTGCTCTTTGGCAATGTCTTCCGGCTGCACCATGAGGAAGGGCAGGTACGGTTCAGGCGTGTCGGGCCAGATTTCACCGGGGCCAAGAATTCGCCCGGTGCCTTCCTGTTCATATTCTGTCAGGTCTCCGGCCACAAATTCCTGCCCAGTCCACTTCTTCAGGTCCGTATCCCAGGTCTGAATGACGAATCCACAGGTGACTTTGTTGATTTTCATCGTTCCTCCTCTACCTGCTCCACCCCGCCAAAGGTCCCGTTCTGCTCCTCGGCAATCTCGTGGGCGGTCTTGATGCAGAACCTCCGGATGGTTTTTAATGGAAGGCGATCCTGTTTGGTCGTGGCGTGTTGAGTTGAATCCTGGACGTGGTTGCCGGCCGAGTAAACGACCTGCCCACCACACCAGATTTCATAGCCGTTGTGGTTGTACTCGCCATGGACAATCGGCCGTTGGGTTCGGGTTGGTCTCATGTTGCCGCTGGTGATCGAGAAAACGGGCCGTAAACCCCCAAATTCTGTAGCAAGATTGTAGCAAGATTTTCTCGAGTTTCATGGGTTTTCATGGGGTTCCATGGGTTTTGGCTCGGGTTGGGGCCAAATGACGGAACCCCTGCAACTGCGTAAGTTGCAGGGGGCAAATTGGTTGCGGGGGCTGGATTTGAACCAGCGACCTTCAGGTTATGAGCCTGACGAGCTACCGGGCTGCTCCACCCCGCGATCTCCAGCAGGCGGGATAATAATGCCCTGCCTTGCCCAGAGCGCAAGCGATTTCTTGGAGGATTTGTCGGCGCCCGGCGCAGCTTGCCTGCACCACCCCAGGCACAGGAGCGGACGTACCCAAGGCGGTGCGCGTGCGCCGCAACCCGGAGGGTTGCCAGAGGGTAGCCGGGGGTCGCGACGCCCTCGCGACCCCCGGTTGGCAGCGAGAGGAGGTCATGCACCCCGGAACGGGGTGCCAGAAGCCGCACGGCGTGGCTCGCACCCGTTTCTGGCATCCCCCCGGGATGCAGACATCTGCCGTTGCCTTACCGGGGGTCTCGCTACGCTCAGAAGACTACCTTCTTTCATCCCTCCGGGATGAGTTCGACGGGATGGAGTCATGCCCCCCGTTCTCCCGTTCAATGGTGGTACATCTCAGATGCACCCTGTCGGCGCTCTTGGCGTGCGGGCTGCGGGGGCGCAGGCCGGGCAGCAGTTTGGACCGGGAGGCGGAGGCAGGCGGCTTCCTGGTCGGTGCGCGCCAGGAGCAGGTCGCCCGAGAGGGCGATCGGGTTCCACGTCTTGCCACGGAACACCCTGAAACGATGGAGTTCGCCGGGCGATTGGGGCGTCGGGTGGAGCAGGACCAACTCGCCGTTTTCGGCCATGAGCAGGAGGAGGTCGCGGACCAGGAGTCCCTGGCCGTGCCCATAGCGGGCGCCCCTCCAGGGCTGCGAGCCGTCGTTGAGGTCCAGGCAAGCCAGGACTCCGTCGTCCAGGCCGTAGAGGAACCCGTCCCGCTGGACGAGGTTGGCGAATTTGGCCTTCATCTTTGTCGACTTCCAAAGCCGGCGGGCGGTCAGTGCCCCGTCGCTGCCGGGCTGGACTTGGAGCAATTCGCTGCCGACGCCGTAGCCGCTGGAGAACAGGACGCGGTCGGTGCCGACCACCACGGGCACGGCCGCCTGGGGTTCGCCAATGCCCCAAGGGTATTCCCACAGCACCCGGCCCGAGACAGGGTCGTGGGAGGTAATCTCGTGTGAATTGAACGCCAGCACTTGCCGCCGGCCGGCCAGGGTGGCAAGAAACGAGGACCCGTAATTGACCCGTTGGCTGCCGCCGGACCAGGCGAGTTGGCCGGTGTCCTGGCGATAAGCGAGCAGAGAGCGGTCGGGGGAACCGCCGGCGCTGACGACGACTATTCCGTCAAAGGCCAGTGGGGAGCCGGCGAAACCCCACTCCGGCACTTTGCTTCCTGCGTCTTCCACAATATTGCGGGACCAAAGCTGCCGGCCCGTGGCCAGGTCGAGGCAGTTGAGAATGCCGGTGGCGCCAAGCGTAAAGACGCGGTTGCTCACGACAGTGGGGGTGCAGCGCGGACCCTCGCCAGCCAGGGTGGTGTGATAATGGACCGGCTCGGAGTGCGCCCAGAGCAGGCGGCCGGTGAGCAGGTCGTAGCAGGTGCTGGCCTCGCCCTGGGGACGCTGTTCCTGGGTGAAGGCGCGAGTGCCGACGATGGCCCACCCGGACCAGGCGGGGCCGATGGGCTGGCGCCATAGCAGTCGCGGGGGGCTGGCCTTCCACTCGCGTTCGAGCGCCGGGGCGTCAAGCAGGGCCGTGCGGTTGGGACCGAGGTACTGGGGGAAATCGAGGACGGAGGACGGAGGGCCGGAATCAGGGGTGACAGCGGGCTCTGGAAGGGAAAGCGAGACGGAGCGCGCCCAGCGGGGCTCGAGGATAGGCACCAGGTTGCCGCTGACTCCCTTGATGCGAAAGAGCGCCGCCGTCAGGCCGATGGCGGCAGCGAGCACGGCCGCCAGGCCCAGCCGCAGGCGCCACGGTGCGCGCGAAGCGGCAAGCCACCAGACCAGGAGCAGGAGAAATGCAACGAACCAGGCCGCGAGTATCTGGAGGTTGCGCGTCTGGAAGGACCAGCCGCCGCGCGCCAGCAGCCAGAGCGTTGTAGTGCCGCCCAGGACGAGGACTGATGCGGCGGGCCACCAGCGGAGGCCCTTTTTCGAGCGCGATTCGGACATTGCTACGGGAAGGCGGGTTTGGGGAATGTGCCGGGGCTGATCTCGTTGAGGGCGTTGAGCATGAACTGGATGGCGACGGCGGCCAGGAGCAGGCCCATGATGCGGGCGGTGATGTTCAGGGCGATGGGGCTGAGCCATTGGGCGCCGCGGGCGGAGAGGCGCAGGATGATGTAGGTGGCCAGGCAGACGGCCAGGATGCAGACATAGAGCGCCGCAATATAGAGCGGGGCGCGGCTGCCTGCGCCGGCGGCCTGGTTGTGGAGAAGGATGGCGGTCGAGATGGCCCCCGGCCCAGCCAGCATCGGGATAGCCAGCGGCGCGACGGCAATGTCGGTCTTTTCGGCGCCTGCGGCGGTTTCTTCGGAACGTTTCATGGACGCGGGAGCGGCGGGCGCGCAACATATCGAGGGAAACCAGGAACAGGACGATGCTGGCGGCGATCTGGAAGGCGGGCATGGTGATGCCCAGGTATCTGAAAATCCACTTGCCGGCGGCCGAGAACCCGATGAGAACGCCCGCCGTGATCCAACAGGCCAAGCGGGCCATCTTGATGCGCTGCTCGGGTGAGTCGGTTGGGGTCATCGCCAGGAAGGCGGGCACCGTTGCCAGCGGGTCAACGATGACAAAGAGCGAACTGGAGGCCAGAAAGATGTATTCGAGCAGGCTCATTGCAGCGCAGCGCACGGGGCGAAGATGGCCTCCGTCATGCCGTGGATGATCTTCTTGTCGGCGGGGCAGATCGTGGCCAGGACGCCGCCCAGGTGGGCGCGCGCGGCGTCGGACTCTCCGAGGACGAAATAGTAAGGGCAGAGGCGGGCGCGGCCTTTGATGGGGATGAGCGCGCCGCGGCCGAAATCGAACCACCGGGCCTCGACCAGACCCGGCTTGTGATAGCGCTGCAGCACGCAGGGCGTGCGGCCGAACGCGGCCAGGGCGGCGTCCACCGCGGCGGCCCAGTCCGCGTGGGGGAGGTCCGAGCCAAGATAGACTCCGCGGGCGCCCCAGGCATGGGGCGAGAAACCGGAGACCTTTAGAATGAGGTGGCGCTCTTTGTGCGAGAGGCCCTTGAGCTGGCGCCAATCGGTCAGGTTCAACTCCGGGATTGCGCCATGGGGCGGCAACGGGGCGGGGTCAACCAGCCAGGTGTAAGGCACCAGCCCCAGAAGCCGTTTGAAAAAGCCCTGGCCCAGCTCCTGACGCCAGAACTCCTGCAGGTTGCGGTTCCACAGCAGGGCAAAGAGCATCTTCTCCTCGAACAGCGGCTTGGGGGGCGGGGTGAGCAGGATGCGCCTGGAGGCGGCGAGGTCGAAGATGGTCTTGGCCGCCGGCACATTGTCGAGATCGAACAACTCGAAGAAACGATAGACCGCGTCGCCATCGCCAACCCCCGTGAAGCGTGCGTCCTGGACCTTGAACCGGGACGGGTCGAGGTTGGCCGCCATCCAGGCCATCTCGGGCCGGTAAGTGGCGGCCTCTTCGGAGACGACGATGTGCACCGCCGGGGCATCGCCGAAGATGCCGGCAAATCCGCGCAGCATCCCCTCGGACCCGCCCAGGACTGCGCCGCCCAGGTCCGAGTAGGTGCGGTTGAGCCACGCCGTCAGGCCGATGCCGCCGGGCACTGAGTCCAATTCGGTCACGCTCATGCCCTCCTCGGTGATGAGGAGGTCGGGGCGGATGACGCGCGGCACCTGGTTCTTGAAGGCAGCCAGGCGCTGCAGCCTGATCAGGCCGGCAGGCTTGCCCTGGTCCAGCCAGCGCGCGACCCATTCGGGTTGCTTGCCCTCGGCGCTCCTCCGGTAGAGCAGATTGACCGCGCGATAGAACTGGAGCAGCACGCGCCCGAGCGACTCGATGTCTTGGACCAGCGCAGGCGCGAGCGGAAACGGCTCAGGTGAGATGCGCCACTCGTGCCCGGCGAACAGGCCCCCCGCTGGCAGGCGCTGGCGCACCAACCGGGCGCGCTCGGCCTCGGAGAGGTCTGTCGCAGGCGCCAGCATAATCAACGGGAACCCGGACTTCAAAGCACTTCAATAGGATGGACAGTCAGCCATACGTCCAATTGTTCGAGGCGCGCTTTCAACCGGGCCTTTAGCTCCGTAAAAAAGCGCCTGTTTTCCGGCGTATCCTGAGTATCAACGAAAAAACGGTTCAGGTTGTCGCGATACTCCACGCCCCCGCGTTGCCAAATGCCCTCAATCACCTGCGATTCCCAGGAGACTCCACCGAACCGGCGCTGAACCTCGATGGCGGTCTCCGCCAGGATCTCGCGCGGAACGGGGCGGCCGTCGTTATACTGCAACGGCAGGAGTATTTCGAAGCGACAATATGCGCTCATGAGTGGCGCGTCCTTCGACGGTGAAAGTGATCCCCTCCGAGGCCATCGGCGCCAATGCTTCTTCGGGAATGGCAACCTCGCCGGTTGCCCACGAATGGCCCGAGTATCGGCCGATCAGAAAGGACAGGGCTCTCTTGAGCGTCGCTTCGTCTGGAAATCTGACGATAACCATGACCAGAGAGTAGGCTACCGGAGCCTGCGGGGCAAGTTCGCTTTGGCCCCAAGAAACCTCAGGGGCGCACGATAGAATTCTCCGCATGCACGATGGAAGGGGCGGTGGGTGCTCTGGACGCCAACGGCGTCCCTCATACCAGCCCAGGGCAACGCCCTGGGAACATCCGCGGATAATCATCTGGAGCGCTGAAAGCGCGATTCATCCTTGGTCCTGCCCGGCGCCACAACAGGAGCCTCCGCCTCAATCCCAAACATAAGGGAACCTATTTGATTGGATTTGGCCGAACGAACTCCGGGAACTTTAACACGGGTGACTACGGATCCATCATGTCCGCACCTGGCCGCACCCGATGCCCAGCCATTTGTAGGTTGTCAACTCCTGGAGACCCATCGGGCCGCGGGCGCCAACCTTGTCGGTGCTGATGCCGATCTCGGCCCCCATGCCGAACTCGCCGCCGTCGGTGAACCGCGTCGAGGCATTCCAATAAACGGCGGCGGAGTCCACTTCGTTGAGGAATTGCTGCGCGCGGGACTCGTTGCGCGTCACGATGCTGTCCGAATGGGCCGAGCCGTAATGGTTGATGTGGTCGATGGCCTGCCGGAGCCCATCCACCACCCGCACGTTGAGGATGTAGTCGTTGTACTCGTTGAAAAAGTCCCCCTCGGCGGCAGGCTTGAGCTTGAGCACGGGTGAAGGGCCGGGCTGGGCCGAGGGCTTGGGCGCCAGGAGGCTCAGCGCGATGGGGTCGGCGCGCACCTCGACGCCTTTCTCGGCGAGCCTGCGGGCGATGGCGGGCAGGAACCGGGACGCGACGGCCCGGTCCACCAGCAGCGTCTCCATGGCATTGCAGACGGCCGGGCGCTGCACCTTGGCGTTCATCGCGATTTGCTCGGCCATCTCCAGGTCCGCATCGGCATCAACATAGACGTGGCAGACGCCCTTGTAATGCTTGATGACAGGCACCTTCGAGCATTCGGCGACGGCCCGGATGAGGCCCTCGCCCCCCCGCGGCATGCACAGGTCCACGTATTGGGTAAGGGCGAGCAGTTCCCGGATCGCCTCGCGGTCGGGTGTGGGGACGACCTGGATGGCGTGCTCGGGAAACGCGGGCAGCGCTTGGCGGCCGGCGGCGATGAGGGTGCGGGCGATGGCCTGGTTCGAGTTCAGGGCCTCCTTGCCCCCGCGCAGGATGACGGCGTTGCCCGACTTGAAACAGAGGCTCCCGGCATCCGCAGTAACGTTCGGACGCGATTCATAGATGATGACGACCACGCCGATGGGAGTGGAGACCTTCCGCAGCCTAAGCCCGTTGGGACGGACACGCTCATCGAGCACCCGCCCGACCGGGTCGGGCAGCGCGGCGACCTCGCGCAAGCCCTTGGCCATCCCGCCGATGCGCCGCTCGTCCAGCCTGAGCCGGTCGAGCATCGCGGCCGTCAGGCCCATCCGGGCGCCGGTCTCCATATCGCGCGCGTTGGCGGCCTGGATGAGCCCGGCCTCGCGCTCCAGCGCCCCGGCCATGGCCAGCAGGCAGCCGTTCTTTTCCGCGGTCGTCAGCCTCGCCAGGGCGCGCGACGCCGCCTTGGCCTGCCTGGCCAACTCGCTC
Source organism: uncultured bacterium (assembly GCA_963749495.1). Lineage (GTDB taxonomy): Bacteria > Verrucomicrobiota > Verrucomicrobiia > Limisphaerales > UBA8199 > CAVQND01. Next base: position 417,557 of record CAVVMW010000022.1, on the reverse strand, counting down.
ATTTGCTCGCTCAAGGTCACGGCCAGGAACTTACGGCAAAAACCGTCTCTGGAAAGGAAATTAGGAAAGGAAACCCACTCAAGGGACGCGCAGCAGGAGAACACTGAGTGTGGGAGCGTGGCGGCCCAGGATGGCCGCCTGACCGTCGAGAGGGCCGGAGGTTTTGGACTGCGCCAGTCCTCTGGCGCTTTCGCGTCCCCAGGCTCCGAAAGGCGCCAGAGGACTGGCGCAGTCCAAAACGCTCTCGCGCCCACCCGACGCCCTTCCTGTTCATGGTCCCCATGCCCGGTTCGACATGGCGGGGCCTACCGGTGCGGATGCCTGTGGAGCAGGCTATGGGGTCGTTCCAGGCCGTGGGCGAGCATCAACTCCTCGTCCGAGAGCAGCGGGATGGCTGGACCCTCGGCGACGAGCCGGCCTTCGTCCAGGATGAGCGCGCGCGAGCAGAGGTCGACCACCAGTTCGAGGTCGTGGGTGGCGATGATTTTTGCGCCCGGCAACGAGCGCAGCAGGGCCTTGAACTCCCGGCGCCCGCGCGGGTCCAAGTCGCTGGTCGGCTCGTCGAGCACGAGCACGCTCGGTTTGCAGGCCAGAACGCCCGCCAGACAGACGCGCCGCTTCTCGCCGTGACTGAGACGGTGGGGGGCGCGATCTTCAAAGCCCCGCAGGCCCACCATCCCGAGGCAGCCTGCTACCAGGGCGTCCAACTCGGGACCGCCCACGCCCAATTGCCGGGGGCCGAAGGCGACATCTTCGAAGACCGATGCCGAGATAAGCTGGTCGTCCGGGTCCTGGAACAGGAGGCCCACGCGCTGGCGCACGATCTCCAGTGCGCCCGCCACCAGCGGCTGGCTCTGGACCCAGATGCTGGGTTGCCTGGGCGGGTGCTCGGGCAGCAGGCCGTTCAAGTGCAGCAGCAGCGTGGACTTGCCTGCGCCGTTTGGCCCCAGGACCCCGAGACACTCGCCCGGTGCCACCGCGAAAGAAATCTTGTCCAGCACCAGCCGGCCCGGCCGGTAGCAATAGGACAGGTCACTCACACTCAGCGCCGGCACACTCCCCTGCCCTGCCCCCCCTCCGCCCTCCGTCCTCTGTTCTATGCATTCGTCATTCGTCATTCGTCATTCCATCCTGTGCTGGTCGGACGGGTCGGACGGGTCGGACGGGTCGGACGCCTCGGAGCCTCCGCCCTGCGTCCTCATCTCCACCCCCTTGCGCACATGGCCAGGTAAATCCGCTCCGCGCGGTCGGCGGTCCGGACAAAGAGATGTCCGACAATGGCGCCGAGCTGTTGCCATGCCACGCGGCGGCTGCGGCAAAAGGTGCGGCTGGCGCGGGCACGTTCCATTCGCCGCGCCTCCTCAGCCAGGACCGGCAGGTAACGATACATCAGGGCCAGGGTGGTTAGCATCACCGGCGGCAGCCGCAGGCGCCGGAGGGCCTGGAGGAGCTCGGGGAACGGCGTGGTCCAGGCGAGCAGGAGCAGGGCCAGGATGCAGAGGTTGCTCTTGGCGACGGCCGCCAGGAAGACCGGCACGCCCCCGGGCGAGAGCAGCGACATGAGGGCGATGCCGAGGATGAAGAACTGGGCGACGAGCAGGCGGCCCAGGGCGTGAAGGATCGGCATCCGGCTCGCCAGCCACACGCCCGCCAGGGCCGCCGCGGGGAGCAGGTAAAGCCCGTCGGGCCTGCGGGGCAGCAGGGCCGTGCCCGTGACGAGCAGCAGCGCGGCGCCCAGCTTGAGCCGCGGCGAAACCCGGGCAAGGCGGGAGCGGCGGCGGGCCTCAGACTGAGTCGGGCCGTGGAGGTTTCTCAACCACTGATGGACACGGATAGACACGGATTTTAGAAATTGTCCCATGGCCCCAGGTTGTTGGGGAAGGGCCCAGGTTTCGTTTCCACTGTAAATCTGTGTTCATCCGTGTTCATCCGTGGTTGCACTGCCGCTTCCGGGTTCAGTTCCCGGAGGGCGCATCTTGTTTGCGGGCGCGCAGGGCCGGGGCCAGGAGCCTCGCCAGCAAATAGGCTGCGACGAAGGCCAGGAGTGTCCCGATGACTCCCGCCATCGCTGTGGCCACCGACGGCGAGCCAACCCAAGGCAGACGATAGTCGCTTGCGGGCGCCCGGAGGAGCGGCTGCGCGGCCTGGCCTGCAAAACCGAGGCGGCGCGCCACCGCCTCGAGCCCATCCGGCCATGGGCACGCGAACGGCGCCACGAACAGGGCCAGGCCCAGCGAAACGAGCAGGCCGTAAGCCAGGAAACCGAGGCGGCCCGCGCCCGGTTTATCACCCGCGCCACCCACCAACTGCGGCCGCCCCCGCAACACCGCCGCGGCAATCAAGGCCGTCGCCAGCCCCTCCCCTACGCCGATAACCATGTGGACCAGCACCATCGCCGCAAACGCCACCGGCCAGGGAGACTGGTGCGAAAGGGCCAACTGCCCGGCACAGGTCATCGAGGCCAGCACCGTGCCGCACCAGCCCCCAAATCCCGCCCCAAACACCGTCGCCCGGTTCTCCTCCATCGGGGCCAGGCCCTTGACCAGCCTGAACACCAGGTAGCCGCCGCAGGTGTTGACAATCGCCATGTTGAAGACGTTTGCCCCCAGCGCCAGCAAGCCGCCGTCGTTGAACATCAGGCATTGCACGACCAGGACGCACGTCATCACCAGCACCGCCGCCGCCGGGCCCAGGAGCACCGCCGTCAGCACGCCCCCCAGGAGGTGCCCGGAGGTGCCGCCGCCCACGGGAAAATTGAGCATCTGCGCCGCAAAGACGAAAGCGGCCGCCAGCCCCAGCATCGGCATCTGCCTGGGCTCCAGCGCCGCGCGCACCTGGCGGAGGGCCAAGCCCACCCCGGCGGCTGCCGCCCCGGTCGAGAGCAGCGCCGTCTTTGCGTCCAGGAATCCGTCCGGCAAATGCACGCGTGTCGAGTCTGTGGTTGTCTGTTCCGGCCGGCGGGGCGCCGCTCCGCGCCCTGCCCGCCAGGCGTATTACGCCCGGTGGATAAAGTATTACGCGATCCCCCAAGGCAAGGCAACCCAAAAACACAGCTAGTCCATCCTCACGCAAGATTCTATCTCGCGGTAGGCGAAGGGCACGTTGTCGACCACCAACTCCAGGTGCCGGACGCGTTCCTCTTCGATGAGGAGCAGTTCCTCCTGCAGGCGCAGCGTCCCGCGCAGGCGCACGCCCCCGCAGAGCCAGACTTCGACCTGGTGGCCCAGAGGCAGGCCCATGCGCCTGGCCAAGTCTGACGCCGTTGTTTTCCTCACACCAAGCCAGCGGACATAACCCTGCTCGGTCCCGCCCCGGTCGAAATCGAATTCACCCTGAGAGTGCTGGAGTTGCATCCCGTGCTCCTTCCTTGCGCTGCGCTACCGCAGCGAGTCAAACCAGAGCTTGGCACCCTCCAGGCTGGGCAGTGCGCACCCGGTGTGGTTGGCGCCAGCCTCAGGATCGATGAGCGAGACCTGGGTTGCGCCCAGCGCGTGGAACGACGCCAGGGCGATCTGCGCGTTGGCGGGGTCCACATCCTGGTCGCCCGAGCATTGGTAGAGCTGCATCGGGGCGCGTGGCGTCCAGCGATAGAGGTCATTGTCCTGGAGGGCCAGGCGCAGGGGATGACGCGGGTTGGCGCGAAAGCCAGCCAGGTAGTCAGGCCTGAGGATCTGAACGATGTTGTTGGTGGGCATCAGGGCGTTGATCTGGCCGCCGCTGTAATTGCCCCCGAGCGCCGGCGGCAAGGTCGTGTCGTAAGGCGCCGCCAGCAGGTCGGCGAGGCTCGGGGCCAATTGATAGACCTCCTGGTAGGCCGCCAGCAGGTAAAGGAAATAGTAAGGATTGGGGGCGAAGCGGTTGGTGAGGAAATCGTCGGTGGTGACGCCCGAGAGGTCGTAGGCGCCGGCCATGGGCGCGCAGGCGGTCACGGTGAATTCGCCGGCGTGAAAGGTCTCCAATTCGCGGAGCAGCGCCATGGTCGCGTGGCCGCCTTCGGAGTAGCCGCACAGAAACAGGCGGTCTTTGAGGGTAATCCCGTTCGTGGCGCAGACGGTCCTGGCGGCCCGGAGCATATCGACGCACGCGGTGGCCTCGGAGCGGGCGTGGTGATACGGGTGCAAGCCGGGTGAGTCGCCCAGGCCCAGGTAGTCAGGCACCGCGGCGGCGTAACCGGTGCTGGCGAAGGCGACGCCGATCGTGACCTCGCCCGTGAGGTCCATCGAGGACGGGGCCGAGTTGGTCTGCGTGAGTGTGCCGTGCTGGTAGCTGACCAGCGGCAGGGGACCCGGCGCGTTCTCGGGCAGGACCAACGCGCCCGAGGCGACCGTGCGCGCCCCCAGGGGCGTAATGGTCTCATAGACGACCTTGTAAAGGGCTACGTCGTATTGCGGCGTGATGGGAATGCCGCCCAAGGCGAAAAGGAGTGACAGGGACGAGGCTGTGAGCCGGCTGTTGAACGTGGCGGAGATCACCTCCCCGCGCTGGGCGGCCGGCACGGCGAGAACGCGGTAAAACCGGCTCGTGTTAGTGCTCCAGGCATCGAGCCACCGGGTCGAGTCCAATGGGAACGGGCCGAACGCTGCCGGGATGCGCCAGATCCCGTCCTGGAGCGTGTCCTGGAATTGCACGGTGTAGGCAACGCCTGGGGCGGGCTCCTGCCAGCCGAGCATCAGGCCGTCGGCCGTGCCGCCGAACTCTGTAATCTGGAGTGGCGTGGCCGCTCGCGCCCCCGTCCAGCAGCCCGCCGCAGCCGCCGCCAGAAATAGAGAAAGCAGTCCTGAGTGTCGCCTTGCCATAGTCCGGGCAACGTAGCAGAGGACGGCGCCCGCGTAAAACAATTTGGTCTGCGCATGGGCGGCGCGGGCGCATCTCATCTTTGTCGGGCCCGGCCGAACCGGGCGATTGGAGTGCGCGTCCGAAGTCGCGAAGCGTTTTGGACTGCGCCAGTCCCCTGGCGCTTTCGCGTCCCCAGGGTCCGAAAAGCGGCAGAGGACTGCCGCAGTCCAAAACCTTGCGGGCTTGCCGATGCCACGCTCCAATTGCCTGGCTTGAGCAAGGCCGACAAAGCCGAGATGCGCCCGGGCAGCGCAAGACAGAACTGCCCCTAAAAACCGATTCTCATCTGCCGCCCTGCCGGCGGGTCAATGCCGCCGCGTTCCTTCTGTCCCTTGTGTCCCTTTCGTCCCTTTTGTCCCTCCTCTAATCCTTCTTCGCCGCCTTCACGTCAATGTGCAGGTTGCGCAATTGGCGGGCGGAGACCGGGGAGGGCGATTCAGTCATGAGGCAGGTGCCTTTGGCGGTCTTGGGGAAGGCGATGACGTCGCGGATGCTGGCGGTGCCGGCCAGGATGGCATTGAGGCGGTCGAAGCCCAGGGCGATGCCGCCGTGGGGCGGAGCGCCGTAGTGGAAGGCCTCGAGCATGTAGCCAAAGCGCAGCTTGGTTTCCTCGGGCGGGATTCGCAGCACCTCTTCGAACACGGTCTTTTGCACGTCAGGCTGGTGAATGCGGATCGAGCCGCCGCCCAACTCGACGCCGTTGACGACGATGTTGTAGTGCTGGCCGCGCACCTTTTTGGGGTCGGTCTTGAGCATGGGCAGGTCTTCGGCGAGCGGCGCGGTGAAAGGGTGGTGAGTCGAGTACCACCGATTTTGCTCCTTGTCGAAGCTGAGCAGCGGGAAATCGACGACCCAGAGGAAATCGAAGCGGTCGGCGGGGATATTGAGTTTGCCCTGGCTGCGGAGGATGTCGGCGGCATAGAGCCGGATCTTGCCGAGGATTTCGCAGGCGGTGAGCCACTGGCCGGCGGCGAAGAGGATAAGGTCGCCCTCCTGGATGGCGAGCTTTGAGGCCAGGGCGGCCTTTTCGGCGGGGCTGAAGAACTTGACGATCGGGGACTTCCATTCGCCGCCCTCGACCTTGATGTAGGCCAGGCCCTTGGCGCCGAAGCTCCGGGCGAGCTCGGTCATGGCATCGACCTGCCCCTGGGTGGCGCCGGCGAAACCCTTGGCGTTGAGGGCCTTGACGACGCCATGGTTGGCGACGGCGCCGCTGAACACCTTGAAGGTGCTGGCGCGAAATTCCTCCGTGAAATCGGCCAGTTCCATCCCGAAGCGCGTGTCGGGCTTGTCGATGCCGAACCGGTCGATCGCTTCGCAGAAGGCCAGGCGCTTGAAGGGGATGGGCACGTTAATGTCCAGGGCGGTCTTCCACAACCGCTGGAGCAGGCCCTCGACGAGGCGGTAGATGTCCTCGCGCTCGATGAACGACATCTCGATATCGATCTGGGTGAACTCCGGCTGGCGGTCGGCCCGAAGGTCCTCATCCCGGTAGCAGCGGGCAAGCTGGAAGTACTTCTCGACGCCCGCCACCATGAGGATCTGTTTGAACTGTTGGGGCGACTGCGGCAGTGCGTAGAACTGGCCGGGGTTGAGCCGGCAGGGGACCAGGAATTCGCGCGCGCCCTCCGGTGTGGACTTGAAGAGGGTGGGGGTCTCGACTTCCAGGAAGCCCTGTTCGTCCATGAAGAGGCGGGTGGCGGTGGCGACCTTGCTGCGCAGGCGCAGGTTGCGCGCCATCTCTGGCCGGCGCAGGTCCAGGTAACGGTACTTGAGCCGCAACTCCTCGTTGACCTTGGCGGCCACCTCCGGGTCGTCCACGGGAAACGGCAGGACCTGGGCATAGTTCAACAACTCGAGGTCCGAAGCCAGGACCTCGATCTCGCCGGTGGGGATCTTGGGGTTATTGGTGCCGGCAGGCCGGGCGCGGACCTTGCCCGTAATGCGGACCACGCACTCGCTGCGGAGGGCGGCGGCCCGCTCGAAGAGGTCCTTGGCCAGGTCCGAGGGGTCGAAGACCGTCTGGGTGCGCCCTTCGCGGTCGCGCACATCGATGAAGATGACACCCCCCAGGTTGCGCCGGGAATGGACCCAGCCGGCCAGGGTGACAACCTGGCCCACGTGGCCCGCCCGCAATTCGTTGCAATGATGCGTTCGTTTCATGTCGCTGCTTCCGGCATCCGGCAGCCAGGCGCCAAAACCCCGGCCCGGAATCCAAAAGGAAAGTCAATGTTGCCGGGGATCGCGTGAATTTCAAAGAGAATTCTCAAGAGGCGCCTGCGGAATTAACCGCAAAGAACGCAGAGATCGCAAAGAAACGCCTTCATTCAAGGCTCTTTGTGTTCTCTGCGTTCTTTGCGGTTAATTCCGCCGCTGCCTCTCAGCCGGAAGAGCAACTCGCCCGCCTTGGGCACCAGGAGGATGCCTTGGTCTTCGCGGCCGGCAAAGTCCTGCGGGCGGATGCTCTTGGGGTCGCGGTAGCCGAGGTTGAGCCGGGCGCAGTGCTCTGGGCCAATCGCGGTGGCCAGGGTGACCTTGGCGCGGCATTTCTCGACCCCGTTCTCGAAGGTCCCGATGCCGCGCACGTGGGTCGAGTGGGCCAGCGCGCTCCAGGGCAGGTGCTTGAACCGGTCCCATTGTTTGAGGAAGTAGTCGCGGCAGTGGTAACCGACGGCCTCGATAGCGGCGCCGTGGCTGACGCAGACCTCGCGCAGGTGGGGGGCGTAGATGATCAGTTCCCCGCCGTCGGCCAGGACCGGTTCGAGCTTGTACATGCACTTGCCGGCAGTCCAGAGTTCGTCATACATGGGCGGGGCGCAGGAGAGGATCGTGTGGAACAGCCTGTCTTTATAGACGATATGGACCTGGCGCGAGAGGTCGCTGGCCTGGTCCCAAGCGGCCTCGGGCGTCCCGGCGAAGAGCCCGGCCAGTTTGTTCTGGGGTGTCACGACCATGCAAAAACAGAGCTTGTCCACCTTGACCATCGCCCCGGCGCTATCCACCACCCGCCGCACCGGGGTCCATTTGTTGCCGATGATCATCGGATTGGTAATCACGGCGCCCAACCAGTGGAAGAAGTTCAGGACCCGCGGCCCCGCAACACCGGGAAACAGGTACTTGTTCCCGCCAGAGAACCCGACCACCTCGTGCGGAAAGACCGGCCCCGCGATGATGACCTGGTCATAGTCATAGAGCGAGCGGTTCACCTCGACCGGCACGTCCATCGCGAAAAGGCCCTCGGTAAGCCGGCTGACCTCCCCGGCCTCGAGCATCCCGATCTGCTTCAAGGCGCGCGGGTTGTCCCAGGCATGGTTGAAGAAGCGGATGCGGCCAAAGGCCCGGCGTCGCTCCTCCTCGGTGATCTCCAGGCGCCGGCATATCCCCTGCTCGCTCATTGGCTGGTGCGTGCCCAGGGCGACGATAACATCGAAGGCCCCGGTCGCTTCTCCAATCTGGCGGTGCAGTGCCCGGAACAGCATGCCGACGGGGGCGGTGCGCGTGCCGTCCGGCACGATGAGCAGCACGCGTTTGCCGCGGTAATCCTCCGCCCGGCAGGCGCGGCAGACGACCTCCTCCACCTGGGCCGGGGCCAGGCCCGCGCCACTCCCGGCCGTTTGTGCTAGGGTCTCGTGCATCGGGGAGAACTTAGGCCATCGAACGGGAGAGTTACAAGGAAACGTTGGAACCCCGGCGTCGCGGAGCGACGCAGTGACGGTAGCCGTGGACCTCGGTCCACGGGGTTGGGCGTGGGAATGCTCGCGCGTCGCGTAGCGACGCCTGACAGCCTGGAGCCGGCGGCCTCATCCGGTTGTCAGGCGTCGCTACGCGACGCGGGCACGCTTGCGCCGTGGGTCCGTGGACTGAAGTCCACGGCTACCGTCACGCACCGCTACGCGGTGCCGCGTCGCGTAGCGACGCCTGGCAGCTTCACGCTGGCAAATCCAGTCCTGTTTTCAGGCGTCGCTACGCGACGCGGGTGAGCTTGGAACATGGCTCCCAATCGTGTTTTAGGACGAACTGCAAATTGCAAATTGCAAATTGCAAATTGGTCATTGAAGAACCCCCTCCGAGTCCGCCCCGGGTTAGGGCCTGCTCCGGCCGCAATGTCCAATTTTCAATTTTCAATTTTCAATTTTCAATTTCAGCACTTTTCCACTCTCTGACGCTCCCACACTCCAGGTTTTCTCGATGCCAGGCTGCCTTGCACCGCAGTGCGGCGCTCACCCGCCCCACAGCAGCCTGCAAATCGCCACGCTCACGGAGGCCAGGGCGTCGCCGGCGATGAACCCGCCGCCGACCAATGAGGTGGTGCTCATGTCTGCGGGCAACTCGCCCTCGGCCGGCCGCTGGCGCGCGGAGCGGAGCCTGGACCGGAGCGCATCGACCCCGGCGGCGGCGACCCCGCCTGCCGCCCACCAGAGGACCGTGATGAACTCGACAAAGCCGCCAAAGGCGTAAGCATAGGGACTGGGCAGCACGAGCGCGTCCAGGGCGAAACCCAGTGCGCGGCCGCTCCGGCAGCGGGCGGTGAAGTCCTGGTAGCGCCGGCGGCCCTTGATGAGCTTGCGCGCCGATTCGATGCACAGGCCCAAGGCAAGTCCGAGCACCAGGGCCTTCATCACCTGCGGCTGGTGGGCAGTAATGCCCCGGAGCGCGCCGACCATCTTGTAGGTATAAGCCGATTGCCACTTTTCAGCCCCCTTGAGGTGCGGATGGGCAAATTGGTCCTCCTTGAGGATCGGGTTGGCCTGCATGAAGAGGTCCGCCAGCGCCACCGACAGGACGGCCCCGGCGGCGATGCCGATGACCTGGTAGCGGAACTGCACCACCCGGTTGGTGCCAAGGCGCCAACCCGTCGAGCGGTCCTGCTGCATGTCGCCGCCCTCGCTGGTGGCAATCGCGAGGACCGAGGCGCAGAGCAGGCCCACGCCCGCGTCGCGCAATCCCAGGGACGCCAGGATGAAAACCGTCATCACGAAGGCGCTCGAGATCGGGTTGAAGTCCGAGATCCCCAACGCAATGCCGTTGATGAGGACAAAGAGAAAACAGAGGCACACGGCGATAAGGAGATAGGAGAGCGGTTGGTGCAGCAGCCGGTTTCCCGTCCAGACAATGCCGGCGGCCCAGAAAACAATCCAGAGCACCAGGCGCAACAGGTTGACCCGCTTCCAGTCCTCGTTGGACCGGGCGGGTATGGGTGGGACCGGGGCGGCGGGGGACTGCACCGGGGCTCGGCCGACCTTGGTATCTTCTTCGGAACCTTTGTCGCAGCCTTTGTCGCGACCTTTGTCGAATCTGGCCAGTTTTCGACAGAGTTTTCGACAAAGGTTTCGACAAAGGTCGGAAAGGCCACTCAACCTCCGTTGGGGCAAAACCACGCCGCGCGCCCGCAGCCGCCGGATGGTCTGCACCAGGATCAAGCCCAGATCGAGGATGGCAGCGCCGAGGATGCCCCCGAGCGATATGATGAAGCCGATCTTGCGGTAGGAATCGTTCGGCCCAAGCCAGCCGATGCTCACCAGGTGCGGCGTCTGCCAGCGGCCGATGAGGGCGACCACCAGGGCTGGGATGGCTATGCGCGCGCCGACAATCAGGCCCCCGCCGAACGTCGAGGTCGAGAGCCCCAGCGCACCGAGGGCGGGGATTGCGGGCGACACCAGGGCCAGGGCGTAGCTGGCCGCCACGCTGCCGCCCAGCCGCGCAATCGAGCGCCGAAGCAAGACGCGGTCGGTCAGGGCGCGCAGGATGTTGGCGACCGCCAGGCCGGAGGGGTAGGTCAATTGCAGGCGGTCCACCACGATCGGCGTGTAGAGCATGCCCACCCCCACCCCGAACATGCCGATGCACAGGAAATACAGGATGAGCTGCCACTCCGGCGGCCGGGGCAGGCCCAGCCAGACCATGGCCTGGACCAGCGAGGACATCCCGCACATCCCGGCCACCGAGGCCGCCATGGTCTGGATGTAGTTGGCCCCGTGCTTGCCCTCCGGACCATAGGACAGCGTGACGGCGCTGCCCAGGATGCCTGCCAGGACCTGGCCGCCCAGGAAGAACCCGATCGAAAAGTTCATGAACGCCGCCGAGATCCCGCCTAGAGGGCCCAGGACGAGAATAGCCGCGCTGGCCAGCAGGAGATGGTAAGCCGGCGACCCAATGCGCGGCAGGAACCGCCGCGACCAGGAGGGGACTGCCTCGCTCTCAGGGCTCAAGGCACTCCTGGATCGGTCGTTCGTCATGCTACGAGGGCGTCTCTGATACCACTTTTCAGTCGGATGCACAGCGGAAGCCTGAATGCCGAATGCCGAATGCCGAATGACGAATGACGAATGGCAAAAACGGCGGAGCCATGTGCCGTGTCGTCATTCGTCATTCGTCATTCGTCATTCGGCATTCACGTTTCACGTTTCACGTTTTACCTTTCACGACAGCTCTTCACCTCCGTTCGAGGATCATATTGGCCATGTCCACCGCGCGGGCCTTGCCGCGGCGGTCGGTAAGGAAGACAAGGGTACTCGTCGGTGTAGAGGCCCAGGGGGAAGGAGAAGACGTGGCGGTTGAGGGGCGTGAGGCGGTAGTCGGCGAGGTTCTCGGTCATGGCGTAGAGGTGGCCGTGGCGGGCGCTCACGACCAGCGGGATGAAGTCGGGCCCATAGCTGCCCAGGTAAGCGCGCCACGAGGCCGGAAGCTGGGGCGCGCCCGCGGGCACACGCGCAAATTTCTGCAGGCCCATGTTGAAGCCAGTCACTTGGCCGGCGGCGTTGTGCTCGAAGTCCACCGGCACCGCGTCGTTGACGCGGCTGTCCGCCAGGAACCGGAACGGCTCGACGGGCGTCAGTTTCGTGGGCTGGCCGGAGAGGTTGGCGGCCAGGCGCCCATCCTCGATTTTCAATGTTGCCCAGAAGCTCTGGGATTCGTAGTCGCCGCAAAACCGGGCCAGGATGTCCGCGGAGAGCTTGAGGGGCACGGGAGCGGCGGGCGGTTTTTCGCCGCACTTGGCCTCGAGCATGAGAGACAGGGCGTGGTTGGCCAGTTTCTGGATGCGGGCGTTGGCGATGTCCTCGTTGCCGAGCACCACCACGCCCAGCTCCGTGTCCGGCAGGAAGAGAAGCGAGGCGGAATGGCCATAGACCGCGCCGTTGTGGTTGACCATCTTGTGCTGGCGGAACTTGCCCAGGGCGAAGCCCAGCCCGCAACTGCCGGGCTCTGTGCTCAACTGGGGCGTGAACATTTGGGCCAGCGACCGGGCTTGGAGGACGCGGCCGCGCGAGGTCTGGCCGCCGGCAGCCAGCATGGCCACAAAGCGCGCGAGGTCCTCCGCCGTGGTGAAGAGATTGCCGGCCGGCACCGTGCCCAGATCGAACACCGGCGCCCTGCGGCGCCTGAAACCTCCCTGGGCCTGGGCCACGCGCATATACGAGGCGATGAGCCGTCCGCGCGGCACCTCATCGAGGCGCCAGGCCGAGTTGGTCATGCCCAATGGGCCCAGGACGTGCTCGCTTTGGTACTGCTCGAAGCCGGCGGCGGCAACCCGCTCGACAATGCGCCCGGCCAGGCTGGGTCCAACATTGGAATAGCGCGTCTTGGAGTCGGGCAGGTTGACCAGGACAGCCTGTGAGATGCTCTCAATCGTGCGGGCCAGGCCGGGTTGGGAGTTGTCGAAGTATCCCCCCACGGGTGCCTCGCGGATCATGCCGGACCGATGGCACAGAAGCTGGCGAAGCGTCACCGGGGTTGCGATGGCAAAGGGATTGACCGGCAATAGCTCGGGTCCGTAACGCTCCAAGGGCGCATCCAGGTCGAGCTTGCCCACCTCGACCAGTTGCATTACGGCCACGGCATTGAAGAGCTTCGAGATCGAGCCGCAACGGAAGACGCTCTCGCGCCTGGCTTCGCCGAAGCCGGCCGCATAGACCGTCTGCTGCCCATCGACCAGCGCAATGGCGATGCCCGTAATGCCCCAGGCGGCCATCTCTTCGTGTACCGCCTGCTCGAGCGGGCGGCCAATGGCGGAATAATCGGGTGATTTGGTCTGAGCCATAAGCAGCAAAGGCAGGCACTGCAATGAGGCAGCAAGGAGCCGTGGCGGCTCAACGAGCCGCAAGAACCTAGCCCAGGGCTGAGGCCGCCAGGCCGATGCCCTGGGTTCCGGCCCAGAGGGGGGCCTTGCGCCCTGAAGGGGCGCCAGAGCTCCACATCCTCCAGCGTGTGGCGCCCCTTCAGGGGAATGGCGCTTACATAAGACCGAGCTTGCGCAAACGGGCCCTGGTGCGGCGCGTGTGACGTTTGAGATGATCGCGGAACCTGCGGCGGGGTGCGTTGAGCCGCGGGTATTTGTTTTTCTTGCGTTTGACGGCGCGCGGCTCGCGTCGGTTTGGCCGCTCGGGGACCAAATCGGCGGCTAGCGTTTCGAGCAGATCGGACCACAGTTGGCGGCGTTTCTTTTTGGAGCGGGCTTGGGCCATGGCCTGGGTAAAGTGCCGGATTGCGTCCAGCGAGCCTTTGAAGCTGATGCGCTCCAGGGGCACCTCATGTTCGGTGGCGGCCTGAGCCATGGTGCCACGGATGAGATTGTGGGCGATGAGGCGCGTGTAGGCCTCTTTGCGAACCATGTTCGGGCTGCGCCCGCGGAGGGTCTCCATTTCCAGAGTGGTTTTCAGGTCATCCAGGCACATCTCCAGGCGCCACCGCCGCAAGTAAGCGCGGAGGATCTGTTCGGCGGGGTAGAGTTCTGGGTCCAAGAGCGTGGTCACCAGTTTGACCTGGCGTACGCGGAAGCCTTTCTGATAGCAACTGCCCTTGACCACGCGCACCGTCAACTGGCTGGGCAAGCCAATCCATTGGAGCAGCGTCAGCCAGGGAGCCCGGCGCTGGGGTTTTCCCCACACGAAGAGCCAGTCGTTTCTGCCCAAGCGGCGGAGGCGCCTTCGCCCATCGAGCCGGCGCGTGGACCGCCCGATGAAGTCCACGTTCAGAAGGTGCTTGAGCCAGGCGAGGACCGCGTAAAAACCGAAGCCGCGGTCTGCCACCAGGATATCCCCGGCCACCAATTGGCTGCTGAGCAGCGTCAACAACGACAGTTCGGAGAGCGCCAAGCTGCCTTGGGCCATGGCCAGGATCGCGCCGCTGAGCATGGAAAAGAGCACGACGATGCGCATCTTGGGGAAGCTGGGTTTGTCGGCGCACTGCAGAGGGGGATACGCCCTTCGGTTTTTGCGCGTGTCGGCCAGCGTGAGGGCCGAGCCGTCGGCGGCCTTGAGGGGCCGGCCTTGGAGTTGAGTCAGGGCCGGGACTTGCTTGTCGGCGGCCCGGGCGGTGGCGGCCAAAACCTTGGGGAATTGCCTGAGCGGCAGGCGGGCCTTGGCGCGGCAGTAGGCGCCGTCCTCGGGGGAGATCTGGGGGCCGTCTTCCAAGAGGAAGAGGGCCTGGAGTTGGCGCACGACCTCGCGCCCGGAGGCGTCGGGGTTGAGGGCTTGCCAGACCATGCACCAGAAGGTGCGCCAGCGGGTGTAGTCGCGGTCGCGGCAGTTTTTGTGGGCGGAGGCCTTGGCCTTGGGAAAGCACTCCTGGGGTACCGAGGAGGAGAAGCACTTTTCCAGTTGGCAGAGGGTATAGGCGCGGACCTGGCGGCAGGCGTGGGCGGTGCGGGAACCCAAGCGGGCCAGGCGAGAGCGCCAGGGTGGGAAAAAGGGCGTGTGCATGTCCAGTATATATACTGGACTATGCTTGACCGGCAAGCTAAAATTGAGGCCGATGAACAAAAATCTGTATGAGGGCACCGCCTCCTGGGACCGGCAATACGAGCAATTGCGACGCCGTTTGAGCCAAATAGGCTACCTCAGCCAGGGCTCGGTGCAGGACCGCACGCGGCGCTCGGGCGGAGGTGCCGGTTACCAGTGGACGCGCAAAGTCGCGCAGAAGACGATCACCGTCTCACTAACCCAGGAGGAGTTCGAGCAGATGCGCCAAGCGGTTAACCACTACCGACAGGTGCGGGGGCTGTTGCGTGACATGGAGCGGCTGTCCCGCAAGATTATCTTCCAGAGGGCACCTCATCCCCATCGACGCAAGCGCCTAAGCGCCAAAGTTTTAGGCACTAAGTAAGTGCCATTCCCCCTTCAGGGCGCGCCGGGTTGAAAAGGCGCCGTTCCCCAGGGCATCGGCCTAGCGGCCTCAGCCCTGGGCTGGATTCTGTCGGCCCTTCGGGCCGAGCCTGAAGTTCACTGGATGCCTCGGACATTAATTGTTCATGGACATACCCATTGCCCCGCCCATCTAAATGGTCTGTGCCAGAAAGCCGCCGTCCACGCAGAGGTCGGCGCCGGTGACGAAGCTGCTGGCCTTGTGGCTGGCCAGGAACAGGGCGGCGCCGATCAACTCGCGGGGGTCGCCGAAGCGGCCCATGGGGGTGTGGCCCCAGATGGCCTTGGTGCGGGCGCTGGGCGAGCCGTTGTCGTTGAACAACAGCTTGCGGTTCTGCTCGGCGGGGAAAAAGCCGGGGGTGATGGAGTTGACGCGCACGCCTTTGGGCGCCCATTCGCGGCCCAGGAACCGGGTCAGGTTGAGCACGGCGGCTTTCGAGGCGGAGTAAGCCACCACGCGCGAGAGCGGGAGGTGCGCGGTGACGCTGGCGATGTTGATGATGCTCCCGCGGCCGCGTGCCAACATGCCCGGGCCAAACTCCTGGCACGGCAGCAGCACGCCCCCAACCAGGTTCAACTCGAAGTTCGCCTGCCAATCGCCCAGGGCAATCTGCTCGAAGGCCCGCTCCGCCGTCACGGTCACCTTCGGGTCGTTGCCGCCGGCGGCGTTGACAAGAATCCCCGGAGGCCCGAGCGACTTCTCGACAGCCTGCCGCGCGGCGCGCAGGCTCTCTCTTTGCACGGCATCCGCCGCGAAGAACTCCCCCTGCCCGCCCTTGGCGCGGATGCTTCTGACGCGCTCTTGGCCGCGCTCGGCATTGCGGCCGAGCACAGCTACCTTTGCCCCAGCCTCGCCGAGGCCGTCGGCAATCGCCCCGCCCAGGGAGCCTGTGGCGCCAATGACCACCGCAACCTCGCCCGAAAGATCAAACAATTCGCCAGGTTTCATGCACCGGATTGTGAAAGAATCCAGAACCGGGTAAAGCCAATTCTGGCGAAACGCCGCCCCCACAATACGCAGGAGACGCCGAAGAGGAACCGCCGACCGGCATTCCCTGGTCGCTTTCGTCCCTTTCGTCCCTTAAAAATGGCTTTCGCTCTCTTGGCCCCGCCACTACCGTGAGCCATGCCTATTCCCGCGCTGGACGACCACGGATTGCTCCCAGTCGGCGTGCATGATTGCACGATAGACGAGATCAAGACCAGGTTCGGCTCCTTCCAAGTAACCGATCGGCGCCCGAGACTATTCCAAAAGCTCGAGGCCTTGTTTGGAGAGGTGCGGGCGACGCGCTTCGCACGCTGCCTGTTGGTTGATGGCAGCTTCGTCACCATGAAGCCCGACCCAAACGACATCGATCTTGTGCTCGTCCTCCCGCTTGGGCACGACTTGAGGGCCGACCTGGCCCCGGCGCAGTACAGTCTGGTGTCGAAAAGGAGCGTGCAAAGGCGGTACGGATTTGATATGGTAGCGGTACGTGAAGACACTGTGGAATACGACGAGGCACTCGCATTCTTTGAGCAGGTGCGCGGCCGGCGCAGCTTGCGCAAAGGTGTTTTGCGGCTGTGGTTATGATTGAGGACACCGATCAACTGGAGCAGGCCATCGAGCAGATGGGCCGCATGCAGCGCATTCTCGATTCCTACCGCGCCGACATCCTGCCCAAGAACCCACGAAATTTCGCGGTTTTCGCCGAGGGTCCCCTGGACGAGATTCGCAAACTTCAGGCCGAGATTTCCGAATATCTCGGCCGCTTGGCGCAGGTTGGCGCAGCCTGAAAACCACGGCATACACGGGCCTTTTCCGTGTGTTCCGTGTATTCCGCGGATCTCAAAAGAATGCCCAGCCGATGATTTGGGGCGGGCGGAAATGCATCGACACGGTCCACGTTTTCCTGTTCTCTTTGTGCCCCAAGGCAGTAGCAGTAGAGTAGTGGGCCGAGCCAGGCGCCGCCTGCGCCTTGGCTTTGTTGGCGGGCAGCGCCCCTCGGGCGGCAAATGAACGCGTGTGGGCATTGCAGAGACCGGGCCACAACGAGGTCTGGGAAAATGACCAGGCTCCCGCTGCACAGGGGAATGGCGCGCCCGTTTGCCTCTGCCCCCCCGGCCGCCGCGCGGCCCCGCCGGCCCATCCCCGAACCGCTATGCTGGGTTTCACCAGCGTGTGGAGTTCCCCCCCTTCGTGATTCGTCATTCGTCATTCGTCATTCGTCATTTCTCTCGCCCCTCAACCCTTAACCGTTCTATGAAAAGCGTCACAACCAATCTATCAGCGGCCCTGCTCCTGGCCGCCCTGACCATGGCGGCGACGAGTCAGGCCACAGCCCAGGAATACACGTTCACCACGCTGGCCGGACCAGACGAGACTCCTGGCGCCATTGACGGCACGGGCAGCGCGGCGCGCTTCTACCTACCAAGCGGCTTGGCGGTGGACAGCGCGGCCAACGTTTATGTGGCGGACGAGCTCAACAACACGATTCGGAAGGTGACGCCGGGCGGGGTGGTGACGACCCTGGCGGGCCTGGCGGGATGCCCTGGCACCAACGACGCCACGGGCAGCGCGGCGCGCTTCTACTCGCCAAACGGCGTGGCGGTGGACTGCGCCGACGATGTGTATGTGGCGGATTACTTTACCTCTACGATTCGGAAGGTGACGCCGGGCGGGGTGGTGACGACGCTGGCGGGCCTGGCGGGAAGCCCAGGGAGCGCCGACGGCCCGGGCAGCGCGGCGCGGTTCAGCGGGCCGGCTGGCGTGGCGGTGGACAGGGCAGGCAACGTGTATGTGGCGGATTGGGACGACCACACGATTCGGAAGGTGACACCGGGCGGGGTGGTAACGACCCTGGCGGGCCACGCAGGAAGCTCGGGCAGCGCCGACGGCACCGGCAGCGCGGCGCAATTCGACAATCCATCCGCCGTGGCGGTGGACAGCGTGGCCAACGTCTATGTGGCGGACAGCGGCAACAACACCGTTCGGAAGGTCACGCCGGGCGGCGTGGTGACGACGCTCGCGGGCCAGGCCGGAAGCTCGGGCAGCGCCGACGGCACGGGCAGCGCGGCGCGGTTCAGCGGGCCATCCGGCGTGGCGGTGGACAGCGCGGGCAACGTGTATCTCACGGACGGCGGCAGCTCCACGATTCGGAAGGTGACGCCGGGCGGGGTGGTGACGACGCTGGCGGGCCTGGCGGGATGCCGAGGGAGCGCCGACGGCACGGGCAGCGCGGCGCGGTTCAGCGGGCCTTACGGCGTGGCGGTGGACAGCTCGGGCGGCGTGTACGTGGCGGACTGCAACAACGAGACGATTCGAAAGGTGACGCTGGAGGGGGTGGTGACGACCCTGGCGGGGGTGGCGGGGACTGAGGGCAGCGCCGACGGCGCGGGCAGCGCGGCGCGGTTCCGCTGGCCATGGGGCGTGGCGGTGGACAGCGCCGGCGATGTGTATGTGGCGGAGTACGTTAACGACACGATTCGGAGGGTGACACCGGAGGGGGTTGTGACGACTCTGGCGGGCTTGGCGCTAGCGCAAGGCAGCGCCGACGGCATGGGCAGCGCGGCGCGGCTCAGCGGACCCTTGGGCGTGGCGGTGGACAGCGCGAGCAACGTCTATGCGGCCGACACCGGCAACAACACCATTCGGAAGGTCACGCCGGGCGGCGTGGTGACGACGCTCGCGGGCCTGGCGGGAACTTATGGCAGCGCCGACGGCACAGGCGCCGCGGCGCTGTTCAACGGGCCCTGTGGCGTGGCGGTGGACAGCGCGGGCAACGTCTATGTGGCGGACTCCGGCAACCACACGATTCGGAAGGTGACGCCGGGCGGGGTGGTGACGACAGTGGCGGGCCTGGCGGGAAGCTGGGGCAGCGCCGACGGCCCGGGCAGCGCGGCCCGGTTCAGCGAGCCTCATGGCGCGGCGGTGGACAGCGCTGGCAACGTGTATGTGACGGACGGCAGCAACTCCACGATTCGGAAGGTGACGCCGGCCGGGGTCGTGACGACGTTAGCGGGCCACGCGGGAACCTCTGGCAGCGCCGACGGCACTGGCAGCGCGGCGCAGTTCAACGGGGCATACGGCGTGGCGGTGGACAGCGCCGGCAACGTCTATGTGGCGGACTACTGGAACAATACGATTCGCATCGGCACACCGAACACCTGCCCGGATGCGCCTACGATTGACCTGGCTGTCGGGCCGGTCGGGCAATTGCGCCAACTTGACTCCAGCCCGCAAACCGCCGTAGCCTGGCAATGGAGCGTCATCCGCCGCCCCGCCGACTCGGTGGCCTCGCTCTCGGCCGCGAATGTCCGCAACCCCACGTTCACGCCCGATGTGGCGGATTTGTATGTCTTCCGGCTCGAAGCCACCAACGCCGCCGGGGCGATTTGCATCCGCACGCTCGCCTTTACCGCTTACGCGGCGCCGGCGCCCCCGGTCATCCTGTTGAGCGATGGCAGCTTCGGTGTCCGCTCGAACCTCTTCGGCTTCAATGTCAGCGCCGGCGCCGGCCAGGCCGTGGTCGTGGAGACCTCGACCGACCTGGTCCATTGGACGGACCTCGCCACCAACACCGTCGGCGCCGGCCCGTTTTACTTCAGCGACCCCGGCCCGCCGAGCCTACGCTGCCGGTTCTACCGGGCGCGGGCGCAGTGAGAACGCCCGATCCCCATCCGCGTAGCGCCGATACGGCGGGAAGACAGAGTGCCGGACAGACCCCTCACCCAGGCCCTCTCGGTCCACGGTTCGGGGCGTGGCACTCATCGCGCGTCGCGTAGCGACGCAGTGAAGGTAGCCCTGGACCTCGGTCCACGGTTCGGGGCGTGGGAATGGTCACGCGTCGCGTAGCGACGCCTGACGGCATCGCGGTTTTCAGGCGTCGCTACGCGACGCGGTTGAGCTTGGCCCATGGGTCCGTGGACTGGAAGTCCACGGCTACCATCGGGCACCGCTACGCGGTGAGCCGGGGGCAGCGCGCGCGTGGCGGAGCGACGTCGTGAAGGCAGCCGTGGACCTCCCCTTCCAAAGGGCAGAGGGCCGGGTTGAGGGGTTGTCACGGGACTCCCTTTCTGCCTTGACTGACCGATTACCGCAAGAAACGCCTTTTGTTCGCTCGGCGGCGGCACTACCGTCCGGGTGTGTCTCTTGCCATCGGCGACAAACTGACTTTGACGATTTGCGACATCGCCTTCGGGGGCGAAGGGGTGGGGCGATTGGATGATTTCGTGGTGTTTGTGCCGTTCGTCGCGCTGGGCGAGGTAGTGGAGGCGGAAGCGACCGAGGTGAAGAAGCGGTTTGCCCGCAGCCGGTTGCTCAGGGTGATCCAGCCCGCGCCGGAGCGGGTGACGCCCCCGTGCCGCCACTTTGGCCAATGCGGCGGCTGCCAGTACCAGCACCTGGATTACACGGCCCAGCTTCGGCTCAAACACAAACAGGTGTGCGACCTCTTCCAACGCCTGGGCGGCCTGGAACCCAGGCGCATCGACCCGGTCATTGCCTGCCCGCAGCCCTACGGCTACCGCAACCGCATCATGATCCGCACCCAATGGGACAAGTTCAAGCACGGCCTGAACATCGGCTACCTCCGCGCCGACAACCGCCTGGTCGTGGACATCGAGGAATGCCTCATCGCCGAGCCGGCCCTCAACGAGCAGATCCTCGAGGTCCGCGCGCACCCCCCGCCCAAGGGCGGCCTCAAGGTCGTGTTGCGCGTCCAGCCCGAGGGCTGGGAGGTGCCACCGGACTCCTTCTTCCAGAACAATTTTTTCCTGCTCCCCAAAATGGTGGAGGTCGTGCGAGAGCGTCTGCAGCAGGCGGGCGCGCGCCACTTGGTGGACGTTTATTGCGGCGTTGGCTTTTTCAGCCTCGAGTTGGGCGGCCTGGTCGAATCATTCGCCGGGGTGGAACTAGACCGCCTGGCGATTGCGGCCGCGCGCCGCAACGCCGCAACGCGCGGCCGGGCCAACGGCCAGTTCATCGCCGGCACAGCGGAGGAATCGCTGCCGGGAATGCTCGGGCATTTTGCGCCCCGCTCGACCACGGTCTTGCTGGACCCTCCCCGCAAGGGGTGCCGCCCCGAACTGCTGGGGTTGCTCCGCCGCGCGCACCCAGCGCAGATCATTTATGTCTCCTGCCACCCCGCGACCATGGCCCGCGACCTGAAACTCCTGTGCGCCGAAGGGGCCTTTGGCGTGGAACAGGTCATCCCCCTGGATATGTTCCCCCAGACGGCGCACGTCGAGTGCGTGGCGGACCTGAGAGCGGCCCAAGGGACATAAGGGACAGACGGCGCAGTCCGCAGCTTGCCCGACAACGGGAACGGGAAACGTGAAACGTGAAACGTGAAACCAGTGGCGGCCGACCATACTCCCTCTCCCCATCGGATGGGGAGAGGGCCGGGGTGAGGGGTCGTCCCTCTGCTGTAAATCAGCCGAGGCGCAGGGAGAGCACCTGGCCGGCGACGAGGGTCACGGACTCTTTCAGGGACACGACCGCATGGCCGTCTTTGAAAGCAAGGGTGCTTTGCACGGGATTGCCCTCCATCTCCACAGTGGCGCTGGGGGGCGCGGCCTGGGCTTTGACGGAGATTTCGGCCAGGGCGAAGCGGCCTTCCTGGAGGCTGAGCTGGGTGCGTTGGTTTTGGCCGTCGCCGGACTGGGCGAGGGTGCCCCAGCCTTCCGGGCCGGTAAAGGGGCACTTGAACTCAGGGGTGATATGGCGCGGGGCCACGCGCAGCGCGCGGCGGGGGCCGTCGTAGTTCCAGCCGGAGAACGCGAGCAGGAGCGACCAGGAGGACATGGCGCGGGCGTAGTGGCCGCCGCACTCGATTTCGTTCCAGGGATTGCGCGGGATGGGTTTTCGAGGCACTCCGTCGTAACGGTCGCGGGCGCCCTTGACGATGGCCAGGCCTTCCTCGACGAGTCCTTCGTAGATCATGTGGGCGGCAACCTGGTATTCGATGCCGGTCCAGACTTCGTCTGAGTAGAGCATGACGTGGCCCGGGCGCCCGCCCTTGGGCCAGGTGCAGATGATGAGGCCCTTGTCTTTGTCGCCGGCAAAGGCGCGCGGGGCGTGCTGCCAGCCGGTGAGATCGGACTTGAAATTGTATTTGAAGACGGCGCGCAGGGCGGCGAGAACGTTCTCCTGCGGGAGGATGTAGCCCAGGCCCAGTTGGTGGGCCCACCATTGGCCGATGAGTTGGTCGGCCATGCAACCGGGGCCGACTTCTCCCTCGCGGTTGAGGTAATCGGGCAGGTGCTGCTGGAAGTATTCGCCGTTCCAGCAGAGTTCGATGAGTTTCTGCCGGCCTTTATCGAAGACGCCGTGGAAGCGGTCGGCCGTGGCGGTGTCGCCCATGCGGCGGGCCCAGGCCTCGCCGGCGAGCAGGGCGGCCAGGTAGTAACCGCTGATGAAGGTGGTGACGCCGTGCAAGGCCTCGTCGTAGGTGTTCCACTGGTCGTCTTGAAGAATGCCGGCGGGCTGGCCGCCGGCGGCCTTGGCGTCGCGGTCGATCAGGTACTGGACCGCGCCCTTGATGTGGGGCCAATACTCCTTGAAAAACGAGTCATCGGGGTGATTGAGCGCCTCGCGGTAGGCCTTGAGAATGCAGCTCGCGTGGCCGTCGGCGAAGGGGTGCTCGCCGCTGGGGCGCGCAGGCGAGGGGACATCGGTGCGGTTGTTGACGCCGCCGTCCTGGCGTTGCTGGTGCATGAAATCGATGTGGCGCATGCCCTTCTCAAGGTCCGGGAAAAGCCGGGACAAGGTCTGTTCGTAGCCCCAAACATGGGTGCAGGTGGGGGTGCAACAGCCGTTGGAGCCTTCCCAGCCATAGACCTCGCCATTGGCAATGCGGAAGACGACACCGATATGGCGGATGATGGCGGCGTTGGCGGTGACGCAGTCCAGGAGCCAGTAGGGCAGCGTGCTGTCGTAAAAGCTCTTGCGGAAGCCCTCGGTCCGGCTGCGCAGCGCAGCGAAATCCGAGGCGGCGGCGTGGATGACGGCGCGGGCATCGTTCCACTGGGTGGCGTAGTAGCAGCCCATCCAGGTCTGGCCGCCGTTGTATTTGTTTGGATAGTGCCAGGCCAGCAGGAAGGGCACCTCGACGGTCGCGCCGGGGGGGACGCTGACGCTGCCGGCGACGGCGCCATAAATCGTGTAGCCGGGGCCTGTCGGTGGAACGGGCTGGGCGCTCTCGACCCGCGTGAATTGGCCAACCGAGGAAAATTCCTTCCAGGCCGCATCCAGGTCCGCGATGGCGGTCTGGACCGTCACGTTCTGTCCCAGGACCCCCAGGGCCAAGGTGCCGAAGCCGGGCGCTTTGGGATGGAGACCGGGCGGAGCGAAATAGCGGGCGCCAACGAAGCCGCAAAGCAAAGTGTACGCGCGCTGGCGCTGTGGGCTCAACCCGGCATGGGCGGGGTCCAGGATGGGACCGGCGACCAGGACGACCTTGCCCTGCCCGAGGGCGCGGATGATGAGCCCAGGACCTTTGCCAGGACCCGGCAGCGGCGCCGGAAGCTCAGACTGCATGACCCCGGGCTGGAGGACCAGGTTGTCGAACTCGACGGCCGGCAGGCCCCCTGGCCGGTTGCTGGAGGACCGTACGGCGCTGAAGCGAGCCGGGAGCAGTTCTTCCAGCAACGCCATGACCTCGCTGTCTCCTGGCAAATCGGTGAATTCGATCTGATCCACATTGATATGCCCCCAGCCGCCCTTGTCTTCGTCCACAATTTCGATGTGGGCAGTCTTGCCTTCAAAAGCGGCAACGTCCCAGAGGCCGGGTTCGAGCCGCTCGTTATCTTTGCCGGAGGCGGCCCGGACGACTTTGTCCTCAACGAGCAGGCGCATTTGGGTGTTGGGATGGCTGCCGCCGCCGATGAGGAACCGGATGAAGCGGCGTTGGATGGTGAAGGGCTGGCTGATGAGCCGGCCGGTGGTGGCATCGCCGTTCAAGAAGCTGTTGACCAGGCCCGAGCCGAGAAAGCCGGAGACGCGCTGTTGGTTGGGCAGGGTGCCGTGGGCCGGTTCTTTGCCGAAGGCCTCGCCCTGGACCTTCCATTTGTCATAGCCGTGCTCGAAGTCCTCGAAGAGGAGGTCGGACCGCTGGGAGGCCTGGGCGATGGGTTTGCCGCCGGTCCAGGTGGCGTAGGCCTCCAGCAACGGCATGGATTTGCCGGCAAAGACCAGCGTCGCGCCGGCCTGGACGGCCTCACGCGCGGCGCGCAGGAACGAGGACGACATGTTGGCGGCAGGCTCCTCCAGCCATAGAACCGTGTGGGCGGGATCGGCAGGTCTTTGCGGCGGCATAGCCCGGGCATCCAGGACCTGCAGAGTCAGGTTGCCCGGCCGGTCCGGGGGCGGGGCCTGGAGCGGCCTCAGATTTGCCGTCGCGCAGATCGTGACCGGTTTGTCCAGGACTGCGTTGCCTGCCGCCTGGGCGCGCATGTAGAGTCCGCGCGCGCCCCGCTCGCGCAGCACTCCGTTGATGTTGTGTCCGAAGCAGGGATTCACGGCCGAGTTGTTCTCGGTGGCTGCGTCGTAGCCGACTGGGTTCTGCACCAGCGCCGCCACCGAGACGGTCACGGCCTCAGGAGAAGGATTCTTGATGGCGAAGACGAATGCGGCCAGGGGCATGGAAGAGAACGCGGCATCCAGCGGCGCAAAGGGGGTAAAGGCGGTCAACTGGATCTGGACCGGCAGCGCGGAGTCCTCGAAGCGGAGGCTGGCCAAGGGATAATCGCCGGTCATCTCGATCCGCTTCACGCGCGGCCACTCCGGACCGCCTGCGGTCTGGAGCAACCGCGTGGTGGCGCCCGCTTTGACCAGAAAATACAACGGGACATGGCCATCGCGCAGAGTGTTGAAAAGCTGCCAGGTGGTGAGCTGGCCATCGGCGCCGATCTCGAAATTGCCCGTGCCGATGCCACCCAGGTGCATGCGCGCGTCGGTGTGGCGATCCGAAAGGTAGCGGCGCGATTCGGCGGGGGCGTAGAGTTCGCGCCGCCAACGCGCCAATTCGTCGGGCGGCAGTTCGAAGGCGCCCCAAGCGGGGCCGGCCAGGAGCGCCGCCGTGCCGGCCCCCACCAGGCCGATGAACTCGCGCCGATTCAGGCCGTTGCTTTGAGGTCCGCAATTTCCAGAGCAGTTGCACTTGCGCATGAGTCACCTTTCGGTTCGGGTCGCCGCCAGGAGGATTCGTGCAGAGGTGACGGTTTTCAAGCAAAAACGGAAGGGGAAACGTGAAACGCGAAAGGTGAAACGTGAAACGCGAAAGGTGAACCCGGCTCACCGCGTAGCGGTGCCCGATGGTAGCCGTGGACTTCAGTCCACGGACCCATGGGCCGAGATCGACTGCGTTGCGTAGCGACGCCTGAAAACCGCGACGCTGTCAGGCGTCGCTACGCGACGCTTGACCATTCCCACGCCCTGAACCGTGGACCGAGGTCCACGGCTACCTTCACTGCGTCGCTACGCGACGCCGGCGCTGCCTCCAACTCACGTTTCACGTTTCACGTTTCACGCTTCACGCTTCACGCTTCACTGCCTATCAACTCCTTTGGAACGGCGTGCCCAGAGCTTTGGGGGCGCGGGCGCGGCCGACCCAGCCTGCCAGGACGAGAAGGGTCACTACATAAGGCAGGATTTGGATGAACTGGACCGGGATGGGTTTGCCGCCCCAAAGGGAGGCGCCTTGCAGGCGTATCTGGAGGGCGTCGGCAAAGCCGAACAGCAGGCAGGCCAAGGCGGCAGGCAGGGGCCGCCATTTGCCAAAGATGAGCGCGGCCAGGGCCATGAAACCGCGGCCGGCGGTCATGTTGCGGGCGAAGGCGGAGGAGAGGCACACCGAGAGCGAGGCGCCGCCCATGCCCGCCAGGGCGCCGCTCGACAATACGGCAAGCCAGCGGACGCGGTTGACGCGGACGCCCGCGGCGTCCAGGGCCTCCGGATGTTCGCCCGCGAAGGTCAGCCAAAGGCCCGCGCGCGTGTATTTGAGGCCCAGCCAACCCAAGCCCACGAGGAACCACGCCACCCAAAGCGGGGCGGACTGGAACCGCTGGGCGGCGGGAATGGCCGGAGTCTGGCCGGTCACGTCGTAGAGCAATTTGCACAGAAACGGTGTCAGGCCCAGCGCCAGCATGTTGATCGCCATGCCCGCCACGATCTGGTTGGCGCGCAGGCCAATGACAAAGAGGGCATAAATGCCCGCCAGCGCCAGCCCGGCGCCCGCCCCGCAAACCAGCCCCAGCCACGGAGAATGCGTCACATAAGTCCCCACTGCGGCGCCAAAGGCCCCCACCAGCATCATGCCCTCCAGGCCGATGGCAATGACACCGGACCGCTCACTGAACACACCGCCCAGGGCGGCGAAGACCAGGGGCGTGGAAACCCTGAATGTCGAGGCGAGGAGTTGGGGGAACATGGGTTGGCAGTCAATGGTTCGAGAATGTTAAGTTTGCCCGGAAACGCGAGAGGCACAACGGGCATGTGCCCTCGGCGCCAGCCCTGTCCCGAAGGGACATTCGACAATAGCCCAACGTTTCAACGTTGGGTTGAAGGCCCCGGGAGTCCGAGTCCCGACGGGACGGCTGAAAGGCCCGGTGGTTTCAGCCGTCCCTTCGGGACTCGGCTCATCTTCACCGGGATCCCAACGTTGAAACGTTGGGCTATTCTCAGGTGTCCCTCCGGGACAACACTCAGGGGCATCGGTTTCGTTTCCGAGGAAATTTAACATACGTCGGCAACTCTCCCTTTCCTTCCCCTCCCCTTCCACGTCCAAAGCCCTTCTGCCGAGACGCAGAGAAGGATAAGGGCCTGGAGCAGGAGCGAGACTTCGCGGGTGATGTGTTCGGTTTCCAGGTCGAGCGAGGCGGCGCCTTTGTGCAAGGCGCCCAAGACCAATGCCGCCGCCAGCACGCCCGCCGGGTGGTTGCGGCCCAGCAGCGCGACGGCGATGCCGATGAATCCGTATTCAGGAGAGAAATCAACCCTGAATTTGCCCGCGTTGCCCAGGACTTCGCCGACACCGACCAACCCGGCCAGACCCCCGGCCAGGGCCATGGCGATGATTCGGATTCGGCCCGCATCAATTCCGGCGGCGCGCGCGGCGGCTTCACCCTGGCCCACGGCGCGAAGCTCGAAGCCCAGCCCGGTCCGCCACACCAAGACCCAGACCAACCCCGCCGCCACGACGGCCAGCGGCAGGGCCAGGCTCACGGGCGCGCCGGAGAAAATGCCGAACTGAGAGATGAGATAGCCCGGGCCAACCGGCCGGGTCTCGGGGTTCTGCGAGTCCGGGTTTCTCAAGGGATAGAGGGCGACATAGCTGGTGAGGCCAGCGGCGACGAAGTTGAGCATGATGGTGGTGATGACCTCGTGGCTGCCGCGCCGGGCGCGGAGCCAGCCGGCAATCGCGCCCCAAAAGCTCCCGCCCAGCAGGGCGGCCAACCCGGCCAGCAGCGGCGCCGCCGGCGCAGGCACCCCCGGCCAAAGCCCGCCGACCACCGCAGCCCCGAGCGCGCCCACGACAAGCTGGCCCTCGGCGCCGACGTTGAACAGGCCGGCTTGAAAGGCCACCGCCACCGACAGGCCGGTAAAGATCAGAGGCGTGGTGTAGAACAGCGTCAAGCCCAGGTCGTAGCCCGAGCCGAAGGCGCCTTTGGCCAGCAGACACAGGACGTGCCACGGATTCTCCCCGGCAAACCAGGTGACCGACAGGCCCAGGACGAGACCCAGAATCAACGAGAGCACCGGATGCAGCAGGCGAATCATTGATTTCACTTTCAGGCTCCTCCCATCTTTAATCCCAACTCCTGCTCCGATGCCCTGCCGCGCTGGAACTGCGCCACAATCCGGCCCTCGAACATCACCAGAATGCTATCCGAGAGAGCCATAATCTCGTCGAGTTCGGAGGAGATGAGCAGGACGCCGGCGCCCTCGTCCCTGGCGCGGACCAGACGTTGGTGGATGAACTGGACGGCGACGACGTCCACGCCCCGGCTGGGCTGGGCGGCGATGAGCAGGCGGGGAGCGCGCTCGAACTCACGGGCGATGACCAGCTTCTGTTGGTTGCCGCCGGAGAGTTGTCCGGCGGGCAATGCCAAGTCGTTTGGCCGGACATCGTAATCGGCCATCGCGCGGCGGGCGGCAGCCTCGATGGCCTTGGGAAAGAGGAGCCCGCCGCGGTTGAAAGGGCGCTGGCGGTGCAGCCCCAAAAGGAAGTTCTCACGCACGGGCCGTTGCAGCAGCAGGCCCTCCCGCTGGCGGTCGGCGGGGATGACCGCCACGCCAAGGTCCCGGATGCGCCGGGCTTCGAAATGGGTCGCGTCGGTCCCCAGGACCTTGACGGTGCCGGCGGTCCGGCAATGGGGGTCGCGCGGGTGCAGCAGCGCCTGCACCAGTTCGGCTTGCCCGTTGCCATCCACACCGGCGATGCCCACAATCTCGCCACGGCGGACGGTGAGATTGATGCCAGCAAGCCTCGGGCGGCTTGACCCGGGCCGGCCAGGGCAAGGCCGGCCGCCTCGAGGGCGGCCTCCGGGCGCGGCTGCGCGGGCGGGGCTTCCAGCCCGAGCACGACCTTGCGCCCGACCATCAGGTCAGCCAGGGCCTGCGGGTTGGTCTGCGCAGTCGGCAGTTCGGCGACGGTCTTGCCGGCGCGAAAGACCGTGACCCGGTCAGTGAGCGACATCACATCCTGGAGCTTGTGGGTCACCAGCAGGATGGTCTTTCCCTCCTGGCGGAATCTGCGGAGGTTGGAGAACAGGGCCTGGGTTTCCTGCGGTGTCAACACGGCGGTCGGTTCGTCCAGGATGAGGATGCGCGCCGAGCCAAAGAGCAGCTTGAGGATCTCGACGCGTTGCTGGACGCCGACGGGCAGGTCTTCGACGGGGCAATCCCAGGGCACGGGCAGGCCGTATTGGCGGGCGAGTGTGTCGAGGCGGGCGCGGGCGCCGCGGCGGTCGAGCCACGCGCTACCGCCAGGCTCGGCGCCCAGCAGGATGTTGTCCAGAGCGGAGCAGGGACCGGCCAGCATGAAGTGCTGGTGGACCATCCCGATCCCTCGGGCCATGGCATCGGAAGGCGAGGCCCAGGCACAACGCCGCCCCTCGACCCAAATCTCGCCCGCGTCCGGCCGGCAGAGGCCGTAGAGGACGTTCATGGCGGTGGACTTGCCGGCGCCATTTTCGCCAATAATGCCGTGAATCTCGCCGGCCCGGACGCGGAGGTTTACCCCGTCATTGGCGAGCACAGCGCCAAACCGTTTGCTCACGGCGCGCAACTCGATCGCCGGAAGGTCAGACCTGTCCCGGGCACAATTCATAGAGACGCTCGGACGAGGCCGCGAAGCGTTTTGGACTGCGGCAGCCCTCTGCCGCTTTTTGGACCCAGGGGACAGGAAAGCGCCAGAGGACTGGCGCAGTCCAAAACCTTCGGACTTGGGCACGGCTCATGCCAAAGGGCCGCCACCAGTTGCGGGCCAAGCTTCATTTCTTCGTGTAGTAATCCGGCACGACGATCTTCCCGGCGATGATGCCGGCTTTGATCTGATCGGCCCGTTTGCGCACGGGCTCGGTCAGAATATCGGCATTGTATCGGTCGCGGGAGTAATCGATGCCTTTGTTGGCCAGGCCGAAGCGTTTGACGCCGCCCGTGAACGTGCCGGCCTTGGCCTCGGCAATCGTAACATAGACCGCCTCATCGATGCGCTTGAGCATGCTCGTGAGGACCAGGCCCGGTTTGACCCCGTCCTGGTTGGCGTCGACACCAATGACGAACTTGCGTTTGTCCTCGGCGGCATCGAATACGCCCAGGCCGGAGGCCCCGGCGGCGGCAAAGATCACATCGGCGCCGGCATCGTATTGCGACACCGCCAGTTCCTTGCCCTTGGGCGGGTTGTTCCAGGCCGCGCCGGTCATGCCCACATAGTTGGCCAGGACCGTTACCCGTGGGTTGACGCTCTTGGCGCCGGCCTCGTACCCAGCTCGAATCGCCGGATCAGCGGGATATCCAGGCCGCCGATAAATCCGATCTTGCCCGTCTTGCTCGTCATCGCGGCGATAGCGCCGACCAGGTAAGCGCCTTCGTGCTCCTCGAAGAAGCAGGGAGCGAACGTTTGGCGCATCCACCTGGGCGTCCACAATGGCAAAGCGTGTGCGGGGAAACCCGGGGGCTGCTTTAGCCAGGGCCTCCTTCTGGGCGAAGCCGATGCAGATGATGAGATCATAGCCGCGCTGCCCGAAACCGCGCAGCAGCGATTCATAGGCATTGTTGTCGGGCGCCTCGACGTATTTGAGAACAATGCCCAGCTTGTCCCGGGCGCGTGTGGCGCCCTCGTAAGCGGAGGTGTTGAACGACTTGTCATCCTTGCCCCCTCTATCCAGCAGCAAGGCGACTTTGAATTGAGCCCAGGAGGCCTCCAACGAGAGGACAAGTGCGGCCGCAGTGAACAAGATTCGCATGCCGTCCTTCTTCTAGGCGCAAAGCCTGCGGGGGTCAAGACACGCCGTGGAGCCCGGGGGGGGTGCAGGGCACATCTGGCCTGCACCACCACAGGCACAGGCGTTGGAGGCGCAACCCAAGGCTGCGCGCATGTGCTGCAACCCGGAGGGTTGCTAGAGGGTAGCCGGGGGTCGCGACGCTGTCGCGACCCCCGGTTGACGGTCTGAAGGCTCCTGCACCCCGGAACGGGGTGCCAGAAGACCGCGCGGCGCACGGTGCGCCCGTTTCTGGCATCCCTCCGGGATGCAGGAGCACCCCTGCGCCGAACCTGGGGTCTCGCTACGCTTCGACCCCCGGCTACCATCTTCCATCCCTCCGGGATGAAACTGGTGGACTGTGGACTGTGGACTGTGGACTGTGGACTCATCATTGCGCGATATTGGCCGCTTCCAGAACCTTGAGAATCATGTCGAATGAATTGTAGAGATTGGCGCTGCCGGAGAGGTCGACCGTGAATCGTGCCTCGGCATTGGGTCGTGAGAGCGAGTGGCCGTCGGCGAAGAGGATGTTGGCGGACCTTTGCAGGTGGTGCGTGCTGGGCAGGATGCCGAAGGTCGCCATGGCGGCTGGGCAAAGGAACTGTGTATCGAGGGCCAGCGCGCGAATGGGCAAACCGTTGCGGTTGTTGCCCAGGGCATCGAGTTTGATCGGGCCTGGAGGGAAATCCTGGCCGGGGAGATCGAATATCCGGGTGTTTCCTGCGTGGCGGTAGTAATAGCTGGATTGCGCCTGCCGGACGCCCACGTTGGCGAGTTGGGCGGCGTCGTCGGCCGGCTGATCGCTTCCCGGGCAGAAGAGCACTTGGGACTGGCCGCTCAGTTGCTGGTTCAACAGGAGTCCCAGCCCGACCGGAGCGCCGTTGCCACGGGAGATCAGGCTCGTCGGCGCGCCGGTCGAAGGATAGAGATCCATCGGAGTGGTGAAAGCCCCGGCTTTGGGGCCGAAGGGGATGTTCCCGTTGTTATCGCTCGAGGTAGAGCGCGATCGCGACGCCGACCTGCCGCAGGTTCGACAGGCAGGCCGCTCTCCGGGCCTTAGCCGAGCCGAGGCAAGGGCCGGCAACAGCATCGCGGCAAGCGATGCCGTGATCGCGATCACGGCCAGCAATTCAAGCAGCGTGAAAGCCCGGCGGCGTGTCTTCAAGCGGGTTATTTGCATCCACCGGCGAAAAGCGCATCACAACTGGCGCGCGCGGTAATAGCGTTGGTTGAAGTTGGTGGCCGTATCGGTGAAAGACATGACGCCGGTGAGGTTGGTGAAGGTCCCGATGCTGATCCAGTTGCTGGAGACTCCGTCCAGGTTTGTGGTTGCCTGGACTTCAAACCCGAGCCCGGGCTGGCTGAGCACAGTGAAGGAGAATTGGCCGCTCGGGGCTGACGAATTGCGCACGGACGGACTGCGCAGGAGCGGCGCCGGCGTTTCAGTCAGGCGCACGTTGTCCAGGTCCCAGTAGCCCCCGGCGAGGTCAAAGCCGGTAGTGGACAGCAACTGGATGCCGATGTGCTGTCCCGCCCATGGGTCAGTCTCCTGGACCGTCCGCAAATGCGCTCCAAAGTCCACGAAATGAGTGTTCGTATGGAAAAGCTCGACGCTGTTTGTAATACTGGTGGACGCCACAGTCACCTGAAGGCCCGAGGCATCACGATAATAGAGGCTAATTTGGAGCGTGACGCCAGGCTGCATGCCGCCGCCGCCGCCAATCACCCCCACGGTCAGATCGTAGGAGCTGCCGGCCTCGAACGTGGCGTTGAAGGCGTGACTGGGAGTGGTGTTCGTTCCAGAGACGGTATCGTAGTCCTGGAACAACGCGGCCTCAGGCAGGGCAAACAAGAAAGCGGCCTGGTTGCCGTCGCAGTTGTCAATGAACTGAGCGGGGAACGGGACATTGTAGAACTCGCCCATGAGATCAATCCAGGGGGTGTCCGAGTTCTGGGCCGGATCATACCAGGCCGGCTGGGCGGATTTCTGCCAAGAATCCACATCCGGGGCGGCGTAGGGCGACACCGGGGGAACCACGGGAGATTCGAAAGAATTGTTCGGGACATCCAGCGTGCCCGCCACGAGCCGGCCGGTCCGGGCCGCAACCACCGCTATCGCAACCAGGATTGCCATTGTGGTGGCGCGCCCTGCGGAGCAACAGCCGCCGATTAAGAAGTCATCCGATTTCATGTTCCTGGTGCGGTCACATCCTATCAATGATTGACCTTTCCAGTATCGCTCCCCTGCCCCGCCAGGTCGAGCAGGATTTCTCGGACAGTGTAAGCGGCCAGTCAAGGCCGACAGGCAGCACCAGCGCGACCCCTCACCCCGGCCCTCTCCCCTTATGAAGGGGAGAGGGAGAAGCGCCGGCAGTCCCTGGAACTTCCAGGCGTTCCCGCTTCGTCAAGCCGCTGCCGAGAATTCCCCCTCTCCCCTTCGGAAGGGGAGAGGGCCGGGGTGAGGGGTCCGCCACCACGTGCCTATTGTCCGCTGACTTTGACGAGCACGACTCCGTGGCGGGGGACCTTGCCCTGGAAGCTCCCGTCAAAACTGCCGAGGTCCTGCTGGCGCCAGAGGTCGCGGACCTTGTGAGCGCCGCTCAAGCCCAGGTCCGACCATTGGGCGGTCACCTGGGCCTCGGTGTCGCCGCGGTTGAATAACCCGACCGCCTTGGAGCCGTCCTCCATGTCTTTGGCCCAGACCTCGAACTGGCCGCTCCTGGCGACTCGGGCGGCCTGGCGTCCCAGGGGGTCCTGGTTCACATCGAGCACTTCGTCGTTGGTCAGGAGGTTAAGGGTGAAGTCGTCAAGCCTGGTCAGGTCGCAGCCGATGAGCAGCGGCGAGCAGAGCAGGCACCAGAGGCTGATGTGGGTGTACTGCTCGTTGGGCGTGAGGCGCGTGGGGCGCACCCGGGCGCTCCAGCCGACGTAGCCAACGACGAGCATGTCCGGGTCGTTCCAATGGCCCGGGCAGGCGAACTTTTCGTGGCCGGCCTGGCCGAAGCCGATGTCGGACATGCTGCGCCAGGTGTCCCCGATGTCTCCGGTGGTGCGCCAGCAGTTGCCGCCGGCCTGGGCGCCCCATTCCCAAACGTTGCCCATGCCATATTGGCAGAGGCTGAAGACGATGTCGCGCGGGGCCTTGTCGAGGGCGGCGCGCATGACCTGGTAGGGCTTGAGCAGGGCGGCGTGGTCGGGGCGCGGGGCAATGCGGTCGTAGCTGCACCAGTCATACTTCAGATAATCGAATCCCCAGTCGGCGTAGCGCCGGCCATCCTGTTCCTCGTGCTTGTAGCTGCCCTCGTGGTCGGCGCAGGTCTTCGGGCCGGGGGATGAGTAGAGGCCGATCTTCAGGCCTTTGCCGTGAACGTATTCGGTAAGGGCGTTCATGTTGGGGAACTTCGAGTTGGAAACGACGTTGCCCTCGGCATCGCGCCCGCCCTCCCAGCAGTCATCGATGTTGATATAGGTCCAGCCATGGTTGATGAGGCCGCTGGCCACCATCGAGTCGGCGGCGGCCCGGACGTTCGCATCGGTCACGTCGCAGGCGAAGCAGTTCCAACTGTTCCAGCCCAGAGGCGGGGTGAGCGCGATGGTGTCACCGCAGACGATCTTCAGCGGACGCGTGGCGCTGCCGAGGGCGTTTCTGGCCAGAAGGGTCACGAGCGAGCTGCCCTTCTGGGCGAGCACGCCGGTGATGAAGCCGGTGGCGCCATCCAGTTGCAGCCCTGGGGGGAGGCCCTCGGCGGAGAAAGTCATCGGGCGGTCGCCGGTGGCAGCGATGGCAAAGAGGAACGGGGCGCCGGGGCGGGCGCCGAAGACCCGGGCGCCGTTGATGCGGGGCATGGCCGGGGCCTTGGGCGTCAGGACAATGGCCGCCTCACGCGGCGGCACCAGGGCCTCGGGTTTGCCTTCGCTCATCACGAGCTTCGCCTCCGCCCAATCCGCATGGTCGGAGTTCACGTCATCTCCGCCGTCGCCGACCGCCAGGAGGAGCGTCCGGACGCCGGTAAGGTCCACGGAGACTTCTTTGGCGGCGTCGCCTCCGCGCAACACGGCGCTCTCCCAAAGCGTCTTGCCATCTCCAATGACCTTGAAGGTGACGCTGCCCGCCTGCTCGACCTCGTCATCAACGCCCACGCTGGCCGTGAACCGCTCCGCCTTGCCGCCCAGCGCGATGCGGAACTCGCTGACGGCGTGCGTGCCCAGCCCGTGGGCGTATCGCTTTCCCCCGATGGACAGCCCGTGGCCATCGACCGATTGATCCCGATGGGGGCTGCCCCACCCCTGCTCGACCTGCGACAGATCCAGCGTCTCGATCCCGAATGTAGCCGCCCCAGCAGGAAGTGCCAGGGCCAGCGAAACCAAAGCCAAAGTGGCGAGTGACGTTTTCATGATGTTTTCGACAGCATGGACACAACGAGGGACGAGTGTCGAGTGTCGAGTGACGAGTGACGACGCGCTGCCGGGTGGGCGCATCTCGACAGTACCACCACCCGACGCCGCGGCGGAACGCCGCCTTCAGGCGGCAGCAGCGCCGGAACTCGCTGCAACCCCGATAGTTCCAATACCCCTCGCGTCCCCACGCCTCTGCCGCCTCAAGGCGGCGTTCCTTTGCGGTGGTGGTACTGTCGATGCGCCCTGCCGCGGGGGGCGCACGACGGAGTTCTTCGGTTGCCTGATGGAACCGGCCGCGCGTGTTCTGGACGCCAAAGGCGTCGTTCATACCAGCCCAGGGCAACGCCCTGGGAACAGCCGCCAATAATCATCCGGAGCGCTGAAAGCGCGATTCATCCTCCGGGAGCTTGATGAAGTCCCGATTCGGAATCGGGATGGGCTTGCAACAAGAAAGAGAATGTGCGGCGCACCCAGGGCGGCGACCCGCCCGCGCTACGCTCCGGCGGGCCTTGCCCGGGGTACCGTTCTGTCACCGCCGAAGATGATTGCGCAATCGCCTTCATTGGGCACGCCAATCAACATCACTACTGTTAATCACTAAGGTGTGTTGCGAAAAATCTTCTTGACTTTCGATTCCCTCTTTTTCTAGTATTGCGCGTCCGAGAGGCCGTATGTTGCATCGGTGTGAGATGATTGGTCTGGCTCTGGCGTTGGGATCTGCCTGCTTCGATCCCACACGGAAGGTCCAGTATCCGTCCACCGCCATGGCCCAGGCAACCCGCCCCCCCCCGCAAACCCGGTTGTGGTCCCGCGCCGCCGCCCGCTTTCCTCTTTAGACCTTGGTTGGTTGGTAATCGGAGCCACGGCTCGAGACTCGATGTTGGACGAACTGACAGCAGTTCCCGAGCCCGTGAGGGCTTCGACATTCGTCATTCGCCATTCTCGTCACTCCCTGTCCACCCGTCCATCATTCGTTTGGAGTAACCCGTGAAAACAATCCTATTGAGCAGCATTGTGTTGTTGGGGCTGACGGCTTCAAGCCCGGCCCAGGTGCCTGCTGACAGCCCCCCGCCCAACGGCAGCCCGGGACCGCCAGGCACTTCGACCAATGACTTAGGCTCTGCCAGCGTCTGGACCAACCCCGTGGTGGTGGCAGCGCCGGCACCGCCGGTGGACCCATCTGTCATCCGCGAAATCCGCCCGGTCGCGGGCGGCGCGGTGGCCGACTTCGCGCCTCACAAGGTCTCCTTCGCTCTCAGCGCCGCTGGCGGCATCCAGGTCCAGTTGCCCCAGCCCTTCGCTTCGCAACAGCCCGTGGTCCTCAGCAGCCACCTCTTGGGCCTCTGCTATTGGGCCATCTCCGGGACCAACGCCGGCCAGAGCGCTATGATTGCCAGCCTCTCCGATTCGACGGGCCAAATCCTGCCGCCCACAACCGTCCTGTACCCCGATGCGCTGGGGACCGGTTTCGATGTCCTTTACAATTACTCCGACTCCCTGATCGAGCAGGACATCCTCATCAAAGGCCAACTCCCGGCGCCCAATTCTGTGCTCCCCGCAACCACCGACGAGCGCGATGTCATGCTTGGCGTCATCACCGAGTTCATCAACCCGCCCGAGCCCCGGCACTCGATGGGGACGGTGGACTTGACCCAGATGAACCAGCAACTGGGCGTGGACGGCCCAGCGAGCATGGCGGGCGAGGACCTGCTCTTCGGGCCGATGCGCATCCTGGGCGCCGGCCACGCCCTGCTCCTGGGCACCAAGGAGGGACCTGCGGTCCCGACTGTAACGACATGGACCAGAGAAGCGACGCCCGATGGATTTGGCGGCCGATGTTTCGTGCTGGATTCCGTCCCGTATCCGCTGGTCAAAGCCCAACTCACCGCCCTGCCCGCTGGCAAGGGCAAAGGCCACGGGATGTTCAAGCCTGCTCCCGACCTCAAGACCATGCTCGCCTCCATCCCTCGCCCCTCGCCCGCCGAGACTTCGGCATTCGGCATTCGGCATTCGGCATTCTCCCCCCTTGGCACCCGCCCCATGTCCCTGGCCAAGGTCGGCACCCGCCCGGCACCGGGCCTGATGATCGACTACATCTTCTCCCTGGGCAACCTGCTCAACATTGACTTTGGAGGAGTCCAGGGCACGAAGGTCGGTCCCGCCCAGGTCGGCCACAGCACAAATGATTATTGGAACCCTTGGTACGAGCCGTACCAAACCAATTATACGCTGAATAACTTGTCCTGGGCCAATGGGACCCTATCGCGGGTGAGCGTCACAGTCCAGAACGCCCCTGGCGATTGGGCCAACGGCGCCTCCGACCCAATGATGAACACCTACACGTACTCCTATGCCCCGCCGGACAACCCAGAGATCCTCATCACCCTGACCAACTTGCCCTCGGCCACCTACGATTTCTATCTTTACGGCCACGGGCCGACAACTGACAACAGCATCTTCTGTTTGAGCAACAGCCTGACTAATTGCGGTCCGTTCAGCACCTCGGTGTCGCTTTGGAACACCTTGCCCAACTGGGTCGAGGGTGATGAATATGTGCTCTTCCGCGGCATCCCCGTCGTCAGCAACCAGCCCGTGTCCATCACCGTTGCCACGAACAGCCTCAACTACGCCTTGATCTGCGGCCTCCAGGCCACGCTGAGCGGCAACGCAACCTATCCCTGCGCCCCGCCGCCCACCGGCCTGGTTGCCTGGTGGCGGGCTGAGGGCAACGCCAACGACCAGGCGGGCACAAACAACGGCGCCTGGGAGGGAACAGCCGCCTACTCCTACGGCGAGGTGGGCCGGGCCTTCAGCTTCGACGGCTGGGAAAACGACGTGCGGGTGCCAGCCTCGAGCAGCCTGAACGTCGGGGCGGGCGCCGGCATGACCGTAGAGGCCTGGATCAAGCCCTCCTTTCTGGCCTGGCAGCCGTTGGTCGAATGGAGCAGCAACACCTGCGGCACCTATGTGTGGATCGCGACCGACAGCCAGGGCAGGGGGCAGCTCATCGCAGACCTGATCGATACCGGCGGCACGGAGCACGGGGTCGAGTCCGCCGGCGGAACAATCTCGGCGGGGGCCTGGCAGCACGTGGCGGCCACTTACGACCACAACGCCGGCATCGGCACCCTCTATATCAACGGACAATTCTCGACAAACACCGACGTGGGCCAGTTTGCTCCGCAGACAACTTTCCCGGTGTATTTCGGCCTGCGGCCGGCCGGTGCCGGGGCGGGCACACGCTTCGCCGGCCTGATGGATGAGGTCTCCATCTACAACCGGGCGCTCACCGCCCAGGAGGTTTACGGGCTCTACGCTGCCGGCGCCGCGGGCAAGTGCGCCAGCGCGCCCCCCAACGCCTGGCTCATCAACCTGGATTTTGGAGCTGCAAATCGGGGTCACATCTACAAATCGGGGTCACATCTACAAATCGGGGTCACATCTATACTTTTTTACAATGTGAGTCCGGGTCACCAACTATTTCGCATGGACTTCCAAGGGACCGGTGCCGGGCAGCGCTTTCTTGATTGACCTTGCGCAATAGCCCTTGGGTTAAATCGGAGTCAGCGGAACTGCAAATCGGGGTCACATCTATACTTTTTTACAATGTGAGTCCGGGTCACCAACTATTTCGCATGGACTTCCAAGGGACCGGTGCCGGGCAGCGCTTTCTTGATTGACCTTGCGCAATAGCCCTTGGGTTAAATCGGAGTCAGTGAAACTATTGACACAACGGAAGCCCTGGGTCAAACCGGCGAAAGGACCGGCTGGCAGGTCCAGGCATTTT
Organism: uncultured bacterium; assembly: GCA_963749495.1. Lineage (GTDB taxonomy): Bacteria > Verrucomicrobiota > Verrucomicrobiia > Limisphaerales > UBA8199 > CAVQND01. The sequence goes on along the minus strand of CAVVMW010000022.1, from coordinate 378,932 downwards.
GCCTAATGTCCAACAATTTTCATCTACGGGCCGAGAGGCCGCAACGCAATCTGGTCCTCAGCATGAAATCGGCAAATCGGGGTCACACCTATACTTTTTTACAATGTGAGTCCGGGTCACCAACTATTTCGCATGGACTTCCAAGGGACCGGTGCCGGGCAGCGCTTTCTTGATTGACCTTGCGCAATAGCCCTTGGGTTAAATCGGAGTCAGTGAAACTATTGACACAACGGAAGCCCTGGGTCAAACCTGCGAAAAAACCGGGTCGCAGGTCGAGGCATTTTGCCTCATGTCCAACCATTTTCATCTACGGGCCGAGACGCCGCAACCCAATCAGGTCCTCGGCATGAAATGCCTGCTGGGCCTTTGCACCGCTCGCTTCAGCACATAATCGCCCCCGGCGTGAGGCGCGCATCCCGACAACCGCACCCCCGGCTGCGACGAGGTGGGAGTGCGTCCGTCCTCGGGCGCAGCGAGATGGGAGTGCGCCCGTCCCCGGGCGCAGCGGCGTCCGCAGCCAGGGCAGCGGTCAAGTACTCCGGTGCGCCTGCTCACTCCGTCGCTGCTGCGCCCGGGGACGGGCGCACTCCGGGCGGCGGTGTCAGGAAATGCCCAACCGACTGGGCCAGAGGCGCATGTCCGCCAAGGCAGGGCTTTCCAGGTGGAGGGCGCCGGGGTATGCTCGGGGCCAGATTCAGCGGGCCGGGGCAGGCGGGAGGCCTGGCCCGTGCAAGCAGCTTACGGAATATGCAGACTGCAATCGAGCAACCGGCCTCCGTTTCCTGGTATCAGGGCGCCACGCGCTACCAGTGGCTGGTTCTGCTGGTGGCCTGGTTGGGCTGGGTATTCGACTCGATGGACGCCACGATCTACGCGCTGGTCTTGCACCCGGCGCTGCGGGATCTCCTGGCCGGGCCGGCAGGAGGCGCCGTGCCCACTGAGATCATTCTCAAGTATGGCGGCATCATCTTCTCCATCTTTCTCATCGGCTGGGCCGTCGGGGGCATATTGTTCGGCATCGTGGCCGACCGTTTTGGCCGGACGCGGACGCTGATCGTGACGATCCTCCTTTATGCGGTGTTTACCGGGCTGGCGGCGCTCTCGGCGACCTGGTGGCAACTGGCCCTGTACCGGTTCCTGACCGCGCTGGGGATCGGGGGCGAATGGGCGGCGGGGGCGGCGCTGGTCGCGGAGGTCTGGCCCGAGCAGAAGCGAGCCAAGGCGGCGGGGGCGCTGCAAAGCGCCTGGGCGGCGGGCTTTCTGATGGCGGCGCTGCTCAACCTGCTCCTGCGCCATCAGAGTTGGCGGCTGCTCTTCCTGGCCGGCATCGCCCCGGCCATCCTTGCCCTGCTGGTGCGGCGTTGTGTCAAAGAGCCTGACCGGTGGGTGCGGGCCCGCGCGCGGGAATTGGAATGTGGAGCGGGCGGGAGGCAACGATCCAGGCTGCCGGAACTCTTCAAGCCGGGCCGGCTGCGCGCGACTTTGGTCGGCTCCGGGCTCGCCTTGGTGGCCGTGTTCGGCCTTTGGGGCGCCACCAACTGGACGCCTGAGTTGATCCGTTCGCTCGCCGACCTCAAAGGGTTGAACGCCGCCGACCTAGCCCTGCGGGTGAGTTGGGCGGCGATGCTGCTCAATGTCGGCGCCCTGGGCGGTTATTTGAGTTTTGGTCCGCTGGCCGACCGGTTCGGCCGGCGCGCGGTCTTCGCGCTGATGTGCGCCGGCAGCCTGGTGATGCTGCCGCTGACGTTTCTGGCTCCGCACTGGTACGGCCAGGTGCTGTTGCTCCTTCCGCTGCTCGGCTTCTTCAATAATGGCATCTTCAGCGGTTTCCCGATCTACCTGCCCGAACTCTACCCGACCAGCATCCGCGCCACCGGCGCCGGCTTCTGCTTCAACGCCGGACGCGTGCTGGCCTCGACCGGTCCGTTTCTCACCGGGTTCCTCATGACCAGGCTGGGGAGCTTCGGCCGGGCCGCCAGCGCCATCGCGCTGATCTACCTCGTGGGGTTGGTGATCCTGCTCTTTGCACCCGAGACCAAAGGCAAGCCGCTGCCGGAGTAGGACGAGCCTCGAGCCTGTGCCGCGTCACGCGTCGCGTAGCAACGCTTGACGGCGTTGCGGTTTCCAGGCGTCGCTACGCGACGCGGGTGATCTTGCTCCAGGGGTCCGTGGACTGGAAGTCCACGGCTACCTTCAGGCACCGCTACGCGGTGAGCCGAACGCAGCGCGCCCGTCGCGGAGCGACGCGGTGAAGGTAGCCGTGGACCTCGGTCCACGGTCACGGACGTTGGAAGAAGTATGCGTTGCGTAGCGACGCTGGACGGCTTCGCCTTGCGCGGATGAAGCTAAATCTGCCGCTCGCAGAGCAGAGCCGGGGCGATGAACTGGCTGGCGGGTGTGGACGGCCAGGGTGTTGGGGTCTCAATGAGGCTCGGGCGCGGGGGCAGGCGGGGCGGCGGTCGGGCCGGTCTTTTCGTAAGCGGCCTGGCGCGGGGGAAAGGGGTCAAACCATAACTTTTCCCATTGACAACGAATTTTACAGGCAAAACGAAGACCAAAGGACCAAAGTGAGAGGACCCATAAGTGAAAAGTTATGGGTTGACCCCTTTGAACGGGTTGGATTGCAGCCAGTCTGCCAGCGCAGCAATCTCGTCGTAAGAAACACCCCACTTGGCGCGTCGGTCGATCAAATGGGCCAGCCGTGCGGGCGGAACGTTTGTCCGCCTAACTCTTGGCATAGGCGTCAGCCCGAGAGTCGCCGTAGAAGCCGCGCATAAACTCCCGCCGCCGGCGTTTCCTCTCCCCGGGCGATTTGGCCGAATCGGCTTTGCGCAAGAGCAGGGCGAGTTCGGCGCCGTTGAGTTGGCGCTGGCTCCGCATTCGGCGCGCGACCGGCTTGGCATTGGTCTTTGCAACTGCCATTCGACTGAAATCTAAGAACTCTGTGACCGCGCGTCAAGGCCGCATTCAAGCCTCAGGGCGCTCGATCCATCCGGCACCAATCCGCAGGCCAAAGACCGGTCTCGTTTGCCCTCTCCCACGTTTGGGTTCTTCTGCGAGAATTCCCTGGGAAAAAGGGCCGTTGCGTGCAAGAATTACCCGGAGACCAAAGAAGAACAAAGGAGCAAGCAATGGAAACGAGGAAATCTGATCCACTGGTCGTGATCGCTCCAGAGAAACCATGCGGGCGCGGTTCAACCCACGGGAGGCCAACGCGGTCCGAGTTGCTCGCCGCAGCGGGCCGGACGGTGCCGGATGTCATCGGCCCCGGTCTGCGAGTCCTCTTCTGCGGGATCAACCCGGGCCTCTATTCGGCCTGGGCAGGCCATCACTTTGCGCGGCCCGGCAATCGCTTCTGGCCGGCGCTTTTCGCCTCGGCCTTTACGGAGCGCTTGCTCCGCCCGGACCAGGAGCGCCAGTTGCTGCCCTTGGGGTACGGCATTACCAACCTCGTGGAGCGTGCAACGGCCACCGCCGACCATCTCAGCCGGAGGGAATTGCTCGCTGGCGCCCGAGTCCTCGAGGAAAAGGTCAAGCGCTGCCGGCCCCGGGTCGTGGCAGTCCTGGGCATCGGCGCCTACCGGTCTGCCTTCGAGCGCCCTGCGGCCATCGCCGGCCTGCAGCCGGAGAGGCTCGCAGCCGCCCCGGTTTGGGTGCTGCCCAACCCCAGCGGCCTCAACGCCCATTTCACCCCCAAGGCCCTGGCCAGCCTCTTTCGCGACTTCCTTCGCTGGCTGGACGCCGATGCCGAACGAGGACATTCTGCTTCGACTGCGTAGGTCCTTCATGTTTTGCGTCTTCTGCGCCTTCTCGCGGCTCAATGCCCGCAGAAAAGCCGTACTGGGGAAAAACCACCGTACGGAATTTTAGAGGGGGCAGAGGAAACGAAGTGAATGGCCTGATGACCGTTTGCCACGATGCCCGAAAGGGCCGATACACTGGAAGTCATTGGCCTAATCATGTTCGCGCCTCTGCTCTACTCGATGCCTTTTGGCGGCTATTCAACTGCCGTCTCCAGGGTCAACCGTTCAACTCCCGCATTCGTTGGACCCCTGCGCCCCGCGACGCAGGCGTTGCCGATTTGCTTCGTAGAAGAAGACCGCTGCGGCGCTGCCCACATTGAGGGAATCCACCGTGGGCGGCATGGGGATGGTTGCGGCATCCTGGCAGGCTGCCAGCACCGCGCCAGAGAGCCCGTAGCCTTCGCTGCCGAACACCAGGCAGCAGTCCCCGGAGAAATCGGCTTGGCACAAAGGGCGGGCGCGCGCGTGCGGATGGGCCGCGATGCCCCGAACGCCGTGTTGCCGCAATTGGGTCAGCGTCCCGGCCAGGCTCTTGGTCTCCAGGACGGGCAGGTGAAAGATGGCGCCCATGGACCCGCGGACTGCGCGGCGCAAGTAGGGGCTGACGCACGTCTCGCCCGCGATGAGGGCCTGCACGTTGAAGGCGGCACAATTGCGGACCAAGGCCCCGAGGTTCTCCGCGCTCGACAGCCCGTCCGCGGCCGCAAGGAGGCGTGGTTTGGCTGCTTGCGCCAGGATCCTCTCCAACGAGAGCGGCGGCGGCACTCGCCCCACCGCCAGCAATCCCTGGTACATCGAAAAGCCCGTCAGCGTCTCCAGCAGCTTCTTTTCCGCAACGAAAACGCTGATGTCCTCGGGCCGGGCCTGGAGGAACGGCGCCAGGTCCCGCAGCCATTTTTCCGGCAGCAGCACGGAGACGACGGTGAAGCGGCTCTCCAGGAGGCGGCGGACCAGTTTCTCACCTTCAGCCACGAAGAGGCCCTGCTGGCGGTGGTCGTGCTGGCGCCGCATCGTGCGGTAGGGCTCCAGCTCGGGCCAATCAAAGGCGACTATGGGTTGGGCGTGGAACAAGTGACTCAGTGGGAAGTGGGACGGGACACATGAGCAGACCCCTCACCCCGGCCCTCTCCCCATCCGATGGGGAGAGGGAGACGACTGCTCAACGCGCGTTGTGTCATACGCCGGGTACACATCAGCGACTAAATCGGCAAATGGGCCTGGACCGGAGATTCCGCAAGCCGTGGCGGCGGCGCCGGCGGCGCCTGGGGCGCCTCGGCGCCGTCGATCTGGACGGTCAGGGCAGAGCAGGGGACCGATTGGGAGGTGAGTTCGACCCGGACATGGGAGGCGCCGATCTTGGCCAACCGTTGCTGGATGACTCGATAGGCCAGGTCGGGCCGATTGCACTCGCGGCTGAGGTGGCCCAGGTAGAGATGCCGCAGGCCGGAGGACATGATCGCTTCGAGAGAAAGGGGTCAAACCATAACTTTTCCCATTGACAACGAGTTTTACAGGCAAAACGAAGACCAAAGGACCAAAGTGAGAGGACCCATAAGTGAAAAGTTATGGGTTGACCCCTTTGATTCGCCGGACCAGCCTGGCCCTCCAGCAATCCGGCAATCCATTCGTCCAACAATCCTCCGGGTTCGACGCCGCCTCTCGCCTCCTGACCGCCAGCGACGGCGCCAACAACACCGCCACGTACTCTTATCTTGCCAACTCGCCCCTGGTCGGCCAAATTACCTTTGCCAACAACGGGACGACCCGGATGACGACGACCAAACAGTACGATGCCCTGAACCGGCTGACGCAGATTTCGACTGTCAACGGTGGACTGCGGACTGTGGACTTGCACGCCTACGGCTGCAACAGCGCCAACCAGCGCACGAACATGACCAATGCCGACAACTGGTACTGGGTCTATGCCTACGATCCCCTTGGGCAGCTTACCAATGCGCACAAGTATTGGGGGGATGGCTCGCTTGTCGCGGGCCAGCAATTCCAGTACCAGTTCGACACCATCGGGAAAGGGGTCAAACCATAACTTTTCCCATTGACAACGAATTTTACAGGCAAAACGAAGACCAAAGGACCAAAGTGAGAGGACCCATAAGTGAAAAGTTATGGGTTGACCCCTTTGATCGGTGAACTCCTCCGCGCCACCGGCCCCATGGCCAAGGCCAACCCCTTCCGTTTCTCGACCAAGTTCCAAGATGATGAGACGGATTTGCTTTACTACGGGTATCGGTATTTGAACACGTTAACGGGAAGGTGGCTGAGCAGGGACCCCGCTGGACGGCGAGGTGGAGCGAATCTCTACGGCTTCGTTGGTAACGCACCTTTGACGGCTTGCGATGCCTTGGGGCTATTCAGTGAAACTCACTCGATGGCCGGCCACGGCACCATCAGTGTTACCATAATTCCTGAAAAGAGCGACCAGGGATGGAAACATCAGCGGACGATAGATTCCTCGATTACCTGGACGCCGCCAGCGGACGGCAAGTGGAACAACGTCTGCAACTGCAAGCCGTGTACACGGGCCGAGTGGCGTCAGGAAAGAGCCTTGGGCAGCAACTACGGCTCCGGAACATGGCAGGACGACAACTACGACCCATCGAGCGGCCTCAATGTGATACATGGGACTGCAACGCTTTCGCTGGCGCCAACGTCAAGAATCATCTTCCTGCTTCTGACACCCAAGCAACCCAGGGCGACGATCCAGGGGTATACGCCTACGGCCCAACCTGGCTCCTGTACACAAGGGGGAGTTATTACATGCACCTGCGCACGAAAATTGTCTGCGTTGCTGGAGCCGACAAGGGAACGGTGTACTGGAGCGTCCAGTGGGGCGGGTACTGGCACTACGACGATACACCGCAGTTGTATCCCACGCTGATATGGCCTGGCGATTGGCAACAAAGCACGGACCAATCTAAAGCACAATGAAGGCAGGGGCGCCAGCAGACTCTTAACCAATGAGGCCCGGGAGCGTCTCTGTCGTAGTGTGCAACGTCCTCTTGTTCTTAGAGAACGTGGCATGCCTCATCGCCATTGTGCTGGAGTGGTGGTTGCATCATCAGGCCTACACTATTACGGGTCCCCTCGGGCGGGCTCGGATCTACCACGTGTGGGACATTGTGTTCGTATGCGTCTTCACCGCCGTGGGACTGGGGCTTCTGTCGTTAGTCGCTCTCCGCCTCCTCAGGCAAAGCTCGCCTGAGATGGTGAAGTTCCGCAAGCGATGGACCTATGTGTCGCTGGTTGCGAGTGTCACCGTCTTCTTATTCGCCTTCTATCCAATCCTAGTAGGTTGAGGGTGGCGTTTGAGGATCGCTGCTCCCAGCTAAACTTCGGGCAGTCCATCCAAGGTGCCCGCCCTCCACACCTGCCCCCATAGCCCCCAGTTAAGGGAGCCACAAGTCGAAAAGGGGTCGGAAGGTAATATTGACAACTCTTGAGCGTGAAGTCCCTCATTTTCCCATGTTACCACTTCTTGGTTCCTCCGGCGGCCCTTTGCGCCGACGGCAAAGCGTCAGCGGCGCATGCGCCTATGACCCCTTGGACCGCCGGCCGCCTTCAGACCCGCACCTGGTCTCGTCTTGTCACCACTACATACGCTTACGACAATGCCGGCGCCCTCAGCGCCGTTTCCTATAACGACTCCACTCCTGCCCTCGGCTACTCTTACGATCGCCTCGGCCGCCAGATCGGGGTCACCAACGGCATGGCCGTCACCCTCCTTTCGTACAACGACGCGGGCCAACTCCTGGCCGAGACCAACAGCGCCGGCCTTCTTGCCGGCCTGGCACTCGCCTCCGGCTATGACCAACTCCTTCGGCGGACCAGCCTGACCCTCCAGCAATCCGGCAACCCATTAATCCAACAATCCTTCGGCTTTGACGCCGCCTCCCGGCTCCTGACGGTCAACGACGGCAACAACAACACCGCCACCTATTCGTACCTTGCCAACTCGCCGCTGGTCAGCCAAATTGCCTTTGCGAACAACGGGACCACCCGGATGACGACGACAAAACAGTACCGACTCCCTGAACCGGCTGACCCAAATCTGGAGGGCGGACAGTGGACAGGGGACTGTGGACTCGCACGCTTACGGGTACAATTCCGCGAACCAGCGCTGGAGCGTGACCAATACCGACAACTCGTGCTGGCTCTACAGCTACAATAACCTCGGCCAGCCTCACCTACGGCCTGAGGGTACTGGAACGACGGCACGGCGGTCGCCGGCCAGTGGTTCAGGTATGAATTCGACACGATCGGCAACCGCTTCTTCACGGAGCGCGGGGGTGACGCTGGCTGGAACAACGTCCGCCATGCCAATTATACGCTCGATAATGGCGGGCTCAACCGGTACGTGAGCCGTGACGTGCCGGGCTACGTGCAGACCCTCGGCACCGCCAGCGCCAGCGCGAACGTGGCGCTCTGGAGCACCAACGGCTCCTACGCCCAGGCCATTCGCAAGGGCACCTATTTCCGCGCGGAGCTCCCTGTGCCCAACACCAACGGTCCGGTTTGGCTGGCCCTGACCAATATGGCCCTGCTCCCTGGCGGTGCCGGCGGCACCGACGTTGTGGCCACCGCCACAGGCAGCCTCTACGTGCCGCAGACGCCGGAGCAGTTCGGGTACGACGGCGACGGCAACCTCGGGACCGACGGTCGCTGGACATACACCTGGGACGCGGAGAACCGGCTCACCGACATGACGAGCCTGAGCGGCGCGCCCACCGGCTCACAGCTCAAGCTGGATTTCACCTACGATTACGAAGGCCGGCGAATCCAAAAAATCGTCTCGACCTGGAACGGCTCACAATACTCACCAGTAAATAGGATTTGACACACCCGATGGGACCGTGCTATGTTCACTCCGGCATGGCAAAGATCGATAATCGCTCGTTGGACCACAAGGTCTTGGAGCACATGCGGATGCTCGCTACGGACCGCGTCTTGGCTGGCGAGAGGCCCAGTGTTGTGGCGAAGTCGTTCGGAATCTATCGGACCTCCATCTATAAGTGGCTGCGCGCACGTAGGAAGCGCGGACGCGAAGCTTTGCGGAGCACGACGGCTAAAGGGCCGACGCCCAAGCTAACGGAAGGCCAAAAGCGGCAGGTTAGGCGTTGGATCGTCGGCAAGGACCCACGCCAATACGGATTTGATTTCGGGTTATGGACCCGAAGCATCGTCGCCACGATGATCCAGGATAGGTTTGAAGTCTCGCTGACACTTCCCTCGATAGGTCGTCTGCTAACTTCGCTGGACATAACGCCCCAGAAGCCACTGCGCCGAGCTTACGAGCGAAATGAGGCAGAGATCCGCCAGTGGAAGGAGGAGAAGTATCCGGAGTTGAGGAAGCGGGCTAAACAGAGGGGTGCGGACATCTTCTTTCTCGATGAAGTGGGCGTGCGATCCGATAGTCCGCTGGGACGGAGTTACGGACTGAAAGGCAAAACACCGGTGGTGAAAACCTCTGGGCAGCGTCAGCACATTAACGCGATCAGTGCGGTGAACGCCAAGGGAGCCTTTTGGTACAACGTTTATAGCGGCACGCTCAATGCGGCGCGGTTCGTGCTAATGCTCAAAGACCTTGTGAGAGGGCGCAGGAAACCGGTAATGTTGGTCATCGACGGACTGCCCGCGCATAAGGCTAAGTCGGTGGCCGAGTATGTGCAATCAACCAAAGGCTGGTTAGAACTTCACTTTCTGCCGCCCTATGCTCCGGATTTGAATCCTGATGAATTCGCCTGGAGCCACTTGAAGCAGAATGGCACCAGCAAGAAGCCTTTGCGCAAGAATGAGGCGCTGCGACAACGGATTGAGCAGGATCTAGCTGGGATCAAGCGAGATCGGGGCCTGGTCCGGTCTTTTTTTAAGGCTCCGAGTGTGTCTTATGCTATTTACTGATGAGTACGTCGCCCAGACCGCCCGCCTGTTCCTGTACGACCTGTCTGCCCGACAGGCAGGCGGCTGGAACCCGCTTGCCCGCCTCATGCCTCTGGGCGAGGCCGCTTCTCCCGTGTCCAATGGCGGCTTCGAGGCCCCGGTGGAGTTGGCGGACTCCTACAACTATGACGTGAGCAAATCGGGGTCACATCTATACGTTTTTTACAATCTGAGTCCGGGTCACCAACTATTTCGCAGGGACTTCCAAGGGACCGGTGCCGGGCAGCGCTTTCTTGATTGACCTTGCGCAATAGCCCTTGGGTTAAATCGGAGTCAGTGAAACTATTGACACAACGGAAGCCCTGGGTCAAACCTGCGAAAAAACCGGGTCGCAGGTCGAGGCATTTTGCCTCATGTCCAACCATTTTCATCTACGGGCCGAGACGCCGCAACCCAATCAGGTCCTCGGCATGAAATGCCTGCTGGGCCTTTGCACCGCTCGCTTCAGCACATAATCGCCCCCGGCGTGAGGCGCGCATCCCGACGACCGCACCCCCGGCTGCGACGAGGTGGGAGTGCGTCCGTCCTCGGGCGCAGCGAGATGGGAGTGCGCCCGTCCCCGGGCGCAGCGGCGTCCGCAGCCAGGGCAGCGGTCAAGTACTCCGGTGCGCCTGCTCACTCCGTCGCTGCTGCGCCCGGGGACGGGCGCACTCCGGGCGGCGGTGTCAGGAACTGCCCAACCGACTGGGCCAGAGGCGCATGTCCGCCAAGGCAGGGCTTTCCAGGTGGAGGGCGCCGGGGTATGCTCGGGGCCAGATTCAGCGGGCCGGGGCAGGCGGGAGGCCTGGCCCGTGCAAGCAGCTTACGGAATATGCAGACTGCAATCGAGCAACCGGCCTCCGTTTCCTGGTATCAGGGCGCCACGCGCTACCAGTGGCTGGTTCTGCTGGTGGCCTGGTTGGGCTGGGTATTCGACTCGATGGACGCCACGATCTACGCGCTGGTCTTGCACCCGGCGCTGCGGGATCTCCTGGCCGGGCCGGCAGGAGGCGCCGTGCCCACTGAGATCATTCTCAAGTATGGCGGCATCATCTTCTCCATCTTTCTCATCGGCTGGGCCGTCGGGGGCATATTGTTCGGCATCGTGGCCGACCGTTTTGGCCGGACGCGGACGCTGATCGTGACGATCCTCCTTTATGCGGTGTTTACCGGGCTGGCGGCGCTCTCGGCAACCTGGTGGCAACTGGCCCTGTACCGGTTCCTGACCGCGCTGGGGATCGGGGGCGAATGGGCGGCGGGGGCGGCGCTGGTCGCGGAGGTCTGGCCCGAGCAGAAGCGAGCCAAGGCGGCGGGGGCGCTGCAAAGCGCCTGGGCGGCGGGCTTTCTGATGGCGGCGCTGCTCAACCTGCTCCTGCGCCATCAGAGTTGGCGGCTGCTCTTCCTGGCCGGCATCGCCCCGGCCATCCTTGCCCTGCTGGTGCGGCGTTGTGTCAAAGAGCCGGACCGGTGGGTGCGGGCCCGCGCGCGGGAATTGGAATGTGGAGCGGGCGTGAGGCAACGGTCCAGGCTGCCGGAACTCTTCAAGCCGGGCCGGCTGCGCGCGACTTTGGCCGGCTCCGGGCTCGCCTTGGTGGCCGTGTTCGGCCTTTGGGGCGCCACCAACTGGACGCCTGAGTTGATCCGTTCGCTCGCCGACCTCAGAGGGTTGAACGCCGCCGACCTGGCCCTGCGGGTGAGTTGGGCGGCGATGCTGCTCAATGTCGGCGCCCTGGGCGGTTATTTGAGTTTTGGTCCGCTGGCCGACCGGTTCGGGCGGCGCGCGGTCTTCGCGCTGATGTGCGCCGGCAGCCTGGTGATGCTGCCGCTGACGTTTCTGGCTCCGCACTCGTACGGCCAGGTGCTGTTGCTCCTTCCGCTGCTCGGTTTCTTCAATAATGGCATCTTCAGCGGTTTCCCCATCTACCTGCCCGAACTCTACCCGACCAGCATCCGCGCCACCGGCGCCGGCTTCTGCTTCAACGCCGGACGCGTGCTGGCCTCGACCGGTCCGTTTCTCACCGGATTCCTCGTGACCAGGCTGGGGAGCTTCGGCCGGGCCGCCAGCGCCATCGCGCTGATCTACCTCGTGGGGTTGGTGATCCTGGTCTTTGCACCCGAGACCAAGGGCAAGCCGCTGCCGGAGTAGGAGGAACGTCGAGCCTGTGCCGCGTCACGCGTCGCGTAGCAACGCTTGACGGCTTCGCGGTTTCCAGGCGTCGCTACGCGACGCGGGTGATCTTGCTCCAGGGGTCCGTGGACTGGAAGTCCACGGCTACCTTCAGGCACCGCTACGCGGTGAGCCGAACGCAGCGCGCCCGTCGCGGAGCGACGCGGTGAAGGTAGCCGTGGACCTCGGCCCACGGTCAGGATTTTACTTCCGAGTACGGTGGTGTGAGGTTGGATTGTTGCCGGCAGGGTTAAGCCGCGTCCCGTGATGCGGTTTTTCTGGTCGGGATGGCTGCGTGTGTGCGGTCGGATCGCATAGTGCGCGCCTTTTAAGGCGTAGGCCGCCCAATGACGGGTGGCCCAATCAGCACGGAAACCGCAGTAATGCAAAGTGACAGTAAACCCGCAAGTGCGGCATTGGCCCGCTTGTGCGACATCCGTATGCGATGCTGTGAAATCGCAGCAGCAATCAGCCCCCGCCCGTGAACTGAGGCCGAAGTGGCCAGCGTGGCCTTGGGGCTGTATCACTGGGTCGCTTGGCAGAATTTGCCCGGCGTGCCCGATAAACCGACAAGCGTAGGGGAGGGGGCCAAGGCTTAACCGCCCTCTTTCACATTACAGCCTGTGGGCTCATAAGCCTCCGGGTTGCCGGCGAGCAGATCCGATTCTTCGGCTTTCCGGTCCTTCTCGGAGGCATTTTTGTGAGCGTGAACGTGTGTTGCGCCCTTTTCAGAAATGCAGTCTGCGCGGTGATGCTTCTCACTACAGCGATCCTCAAGATCTCCCTCGCCGATGTAAACCGCAAGCCAACCTGAAGTGGGAGGCCCAGGGGGATGCTTGGCGTAGATATAGTTGCCGTCGCACTTGCTAAAACTCTGCGGCAGGGTATAGATGTAGTACGTGTATTGGGTGCCACTGGCACCCGTCCATTTGCAGGTTGTGTTTGTATCACTCATAACGAACCGACTTGTGTAACGGCCCCCGGCAGGCATCCACCTGCGGGCGGACTTCCGAGTCTGCCAACGGGGGCTTCTTATTTACTATCGCACCCCGCCGGGCCGGTGCAAATGAAAAGTGCGAGTGCCCACTGTGCTGGCGTTCTGGGTGCTCATTCTGTGCAGCAGACTCCGTGCCAACTATCTAATGTGCCTTCACAAAATAAATCGCCCAATGTCATGAAAAGTGTTTGACTGGCGTAAACTATCATGGTTCATTGGTCGCGTAACTAACGGAATCAGAATATGAACGAGCCCATCTCAAACACAATCGAAGTCTTGGCCGAGAGGGTCCGGGCGAAGGAGGACGAGGCCGCAAAGCTTAAAAAGCTGATCAATGAGCTTTGCACAGAGGGCGGCCTGCCCCTGCGATACGCCAACATAGCCCTTTCTGGAAACGAAAGCCTGACAATTCGCGGGGATAAATTCTACGGCCTCGCCATCACCACCGCCATTAGGAATTATCTGGAGATGAGGAAGGCCGCGAACCAAGGCCCCGCAACGGTCTCTCAGATTTACGAAGCCATTAAAAGCGGCGGCTACAGGTTTGAAACAGAGAATGAGGAAAACGCTAAGACGACCGTCCGCAATAATCTTCGGAAAAGCAGCAGTATCTTCCATCGCTTGCCAAATGGGGATTTTGGACTCTTGGCCTGGTATCCGAACGCCAAGCCGCCTAAGCCGGATGAACCGCAGGCGGGGGACGTGCAAGAGCGCCCAGCATCGCCACCGAGTCCGGAGAAAAAGAACAACGTGACCCACGGAGAGATCAGGGACATCATCAACTCAATTGATGGAAACTTTCAAGCCTCAGACGTTGAGGAGCTTGTGAGGCAGCGTTTCCCATCAAAGACGTTGCCTTCAGGAGCAATCCCAACCGTGCTGTATTGGCTCAAGAATAAGAAGGGTTCGCTGAGAATGGTTTCCGAGCGCCAAGGGGCAAAGGGCGCCGTTTACGGAAAAGTGTGAGAGTTTACCGGGATCGTGAGAATTTCGCCAACAAGCCAAGAGTGGTCCACCAGCGCACCCACGCTGCATTCGCGGCCTGTTGGCGGCGTACCTGTCCGGGTGGGCGGGGGCTGGGTCTTTGTTCGCGTCATCAGCGGACATCGCCCTTCCCTACCCGGACTCACCCAAATTAACAGACTTTCGGGCGGGGAGCCTGCCCAGGCCGATAAAAAACGGTCAATGCGTTTCATTAGCGCGAGACACCCCGCCCTACTAATCCAAAGAACAAGCTAAACTTAAATTAAGCTCCGCGAGCGTGTCAGCGCTCAACGGAGCGCAACTAGCGCAGGATTAGCTGCGTAAGCTGCACATCGGTTACATGCGGCCTCACGTTAGCTTTTCCTGCCCGGAAAGGCAAGTTGAATTGCTACTGGTGTTCGGGGTGAAGCGAAGCGTTTCGGCCACTTTCAGAACAAGAACCGCATCGTCCAGCGTTTCCGCTGTACGCAGTGCGGCAGGACTTTTTCACAACCTCAACCACTGGAGGATTTGAGAATCCCTGACAGCCAAGCGATCCAGATCATTCACTGTTGACGGAGGGCGTCGGAATCCGAGCGGCTGCGCGGCTGACCCGGTGCCACCCGCACCCCGTTCTTGGCGTGCTGGAAACGTTCGGGGAGAAGTGCGCCGCCTTCCTGGATCACCGGCTACGCGGGTTGACCGTCGGGCCGATCCAGATTGACGAACTGTGGTCCAAGGTGGGGGTGCGCCAGAGCCGCACAACGCCAGAGGATCAAGAGCGGGGTGATTTTTACACGTTCCTGGCCCTGGACGCCCGCACGAAGCTGATGGTCGCCCACCACACCGGGAAGCGCGATTACGAGAACACCGACACGTTTGTCGGGGACCTGGCCAGCCGGATCGTGGGGAGGGTCCAAATCACCAGCGATGGATTCAGCGCGTACCCCGACACCATCCGCCATTATCTGCTTGAGCGGGTTGATTACGCCGTCATGCAAAAGATCTATGGCGCCCCGCCGGCACAAGTGGAAGCCCGCCGCCGCTATTCGCCTGCCCCGTTTGTTGGGGTTACGATCCACCCCAAGGCCTGCAACCCGCGCCGGGACAGAATATGCACAAGCCACGTTGAGCGCGCCAACCTGTCAGTCAGGACGTTCAACCGCCGTTTTACGCGCCTGTGCCTGGGGTGGTCCCGCAAGCTGGCCAACCATCGGCATTCCATCGCTCTGTTCGTCGCGGCCCACAACTTCGTCAAGCGACACAGCAGGCTCGGCACTACGCCGGCAGTCGGCGCCGGCCTTACCGATCACGTCTGGACGATTCCGGAGTTTTTCCGGGCCGTTTGCGAGTACCGGGTGACAACGGCAACAATCTGAGCGCACACCAGCCCGATGTACCATGAACCCATCTTTTTTAGTGCAGCCCCGCCCCTTTCGGAGCATCCTTGCGCCATTTGAAAGCAATGGCGACGACCGCAAAACCGTTTACGTCTCCGGCCTCGCAGCCGACGGCGCCCGCACCGGTCGCCCGTGACCACCCGCCGGCCACCGAGCCGATTTCCACCCGCTTTTTCACCAATCAAGGCGACCAGACCCTCCTCAGAAAATTCCGTGGCGTCTTTGAGAGCAACGCCGACATCGAATGGTTCGACGCCCTGGTCGGATACCTCCGCGCCTCCGGCTATTTCGCCATCCGGCCGTTCCTCAGCAACGTGCCCCACATCCGCATTTTGGTCGGCATCAACGTTGACGCCATCATGGCCGATTACCACCGGCGCGGCCTGCTCTTCATGCCCGACCCCACCAAGGCCCTGGAGGAATTCCAGAACGACCTTCGCAAGGACATCCAGGGCGCCGCCTACAGCAAAGAAACCGAAAACGGCATCCTCCAATTCGTGGACGACGTTGCCTCGAAAAAAATCTCCATCCGCGCTCACCCGACGCAGCGGCTCCATGCCAAGCTGTACATCTTCCGTCCGAAGGGCTTCAACGAGCACAAACCCGGTGCCGTCATAACCGGCTCGTCAAACCTCACCGCCGCCGGCCTCGGCACCACCGAGGAGGTCCGCAACTACGAATTCAATGTCCTGCTCCACGATTACACCGACGTCCGGTTCGCCGCCGACGAGTTCGAGCGCCTCTGGGACGAATCCACCGAAATCCTGCCGAAGTCCCTCCAACAGGTCTGCCACTCGACTTATCTGGCCGGCAACGTCACCCCGCACGAGCTATTCTGGAAACTGCTGGTCGAGTACTTCGGCCCGAGCATCGAATACGATCCGAACGCCATCACCGACCTGCCCGGCCAATTCAAGCGCCTTGCCTACCAGATGGACGCCGTCAGCAGCGGCTTCCGTTTGCTGGAAAAACACAACGGCTTCTTCCTGGCGGATGTGGTTGGCCTGGGGAAAACCATCGTCGCCACCCTGATCGCCAAGAAATTCTTCTTTTACAACGGCTTCCCGGAACACCGCTCCCACACCCTCATTGTCGTGCCGCCGGCGGTCAGGGACAATTGGGAATGGACCGTCGAACAGTTCCGCCTCGACAACGTGAAGATTCAGACCAACGGCAGCCTTCACAAAGTCAGGCACCCGGAAAGATTCGACCTGGTGATCGTTGACGAAGCCCACAAATTCCGCAACGACACCGCCGAGGCATTTGACGAGCTCCAGCGCATCTGCAAGACACCCACCCAGCGCCAGCTCCCCGGCGGCGGCCACGCCGCCAAGAAAGTCATCCTCGTGAGCGCCACCCCGCTCAACAACCGCCCCGACGACATCCGCAACCAAATCGCCCTCTTCCAGGACCTCAAGGACGCCACCTTGAGCATCGCCAACCTCCAGCACTTTTTCGCCCAGCGCGAAAAGGAGTACCAGCAAGCGCGCAAGGAACCCGACATCGAAACCGCCCGGCGCCTGGTCAAGAAAACCTACGAACTCATCCGCACCAAGGTTATTTCCGAGGTCATCGTCCGCCGCACGCGCACCGACCTGCTTGAGCACGACCAATACAAGCAGGACCTGGACGAGCAGGGTGTCACCTTTCCGCATATCGAAAAGCCCCGCGCCATATATTATCCGCTCTCGCCCGCGCTCGAAAACCTGTACGACCGCACGGCCGCGCTCCTGTCCGACCCGCACGGCTTGACTTACAACCGCTACCGCGCCATCGGCTTCCTCAAACCGCCCAAGAAACGGAAATACCAGAACGCCGACCGTATCTCCCAGCAACTCGCCTTCATCATGCGCACGCTGCTGGTCAAGCGCCTCGACAGCAGTTTCCACGCGTTCCGGCTCTCCCTCGGCCGCTTCCGCGAGGCCACCAGCGTCATGGCCGACATGTTCGCCAAAGGCACCGTGTACATTGCGCCCAGCCTCAACGTGACCGAATTCCTCGTTGAAGGCCGGGAGGAGGAGCTTATCGCCGAAATCGCCCAACGCCAAGCCACCGACCCGACCATCGAGGTTTGCACCCCAAACGATTTCCAAGACGAGTTTCTGCCGGGACTGGAGAGCGACCTCGCCAAGCTGAATGCGCTCTGTGATGACTGGGGCGCCGTCCAGGAAGACCCCAAATTCGCGGAGTTTCTGCCCCGCCTCAAAGGCGAGCTTTTCGACCGCAAGATCAACCATGAGGGCAACAAACTGATCATTTTTTCCGAAGCCAAAGACACCACCGACTACCTCCGCGGGCGCCTGGCCGAGGCCGGTTACACGAAGGTCCTCATCGTGGATTCCACGAACCGCCAGGAACGCATGCCCCTAGTGCAGGCAAACTTCGATGGCAACTCCGCCGAGCACGCCAACGACTACGACATCCTCCTCTCCACCGAAGTCCTCGCCGAAGGCATCAACCTCCACCGCGCCAACATCATCGTGAATTACGATACGCCGTGGAATTCCACCCGCCTCATGCAACGCGTTGGCCGCGTAAACCGCATCGGCTGCGTCGCGCCCCGCATATACATATACAACTTCTACCCCACCGCCCGCGTGGACAACGACATCGAGTTGAAAAAGAAGGCCATCATGAAGCTGCAAGCCTTCCACACCGCCCTGGGCGAGGATAGCCAGATTTATTCCGAAACCGAGGAAGTGGACACCTTTGGCCTGTTCGAGCGCTCGCCCGAGGAAGAAGAGCGCGACGAACGCCTTGCGCTCCTGATGGAACTCCGCAAATTCCGCCAGCAGCACCCCGAGCAATTCCGCCGCATCCACAATCTCCCGCTACGCGCCCGTGTGGGCCGTTCCGATGCCACCCGCGCCGGCAGCACTGTCACCTTCATCCGCAGCCACCGCCGCGACGGCTTCTACCGCGCCACTCCGGTTCCCCTCGCCCATCCGATGGGAGAGGGGTTAGGGGTGAGGGCCCACTCCGCACTCGAGGAAATCACCGTGCTCGAAGCCGCCCGCGAGTTTCGCGCCCCGGACCCCAAGGAAAAAGCCATCCCGCTCCACGCCGCGCACCACGACCACGTCAACGCCGCCCTTTCCCGGTTCAAGGAACAGTCCACCGCCCAGGCCTTGCAGGCCGAAGTCGCCGACGCCGCCCAGGGGCCAAACGAGCGCCGCGCCCTCTCGTACCTGGATGGCTTTCTGAGCCTTCCCTTTGTGAGCGAGGAGGAGAAGCGCCTCATCAAGGCCGCCCGGCAGGCCATCCGCCGCGCCCGGTTCCTGAAACTCCAGCGCCAGATCAACCAGCTCCAACGCTCGACCAAAGAAGTGAAGATCGCCCCCGCTGCGCTCGCCGATAAACTCATCCAGATTTTACGAGGCTACCCCTTGCTCGACCAAGCCAACCAGCCAGCCACTGCCGTTCATCCCCGCTTCCTCGACACCCCGCCGGACATCATCCTTTCCGAGTCCTTTGACCAGCCGCCAAGGAAATGAACAAAGAGGAACTCCAATCATTTCTTGCCAGGCCGTACCAACGCGACGGTTGGTTGCAGACCCTGCGCGGTGTCCTGCCTCAAACGGAGGTTTTTTCCTTGCCCCAGCCCCTGGCCACCGCGGATGACCGCGCCCAATCGGTTCTCCAACTGGGCCGCGTCCAACTCCACGGCGACCGCCAACTCGGCATCCTCGAAGTGCGTGTCGGCGAAGACACCGACCTTGCGCGTAACCGGGTCGGCCTGCGCAACCTGGTCACCCGGTTCATTGACCAGGCTGAATACCACGGGATGCTTTCCGTCTTCCTCACCCCTCGCCCCGATTACCGCTTCACGTTCGCCGCCCGCGAATCCGCCTTCGACGCCGAAGGGAACCTCGTGCGCCGTGAAACCGCCCCCCGCCGCTACACCTACCTCCTCGGCCCCGGCGAGTCCTGCCGCACCCCCGCCGAACGCTTCGCCGAGTTGGCCGCGCGCGGCAGGGATGCCCAGATCCAGGACCTGGTCGAAGCCTTCAACGTCGAGAAACTCAACAAAGAGTTTTTCACCGATTTCACGAACGTCTTTAAGCGCGTGACCGCCGACATCCGCCAGCGCAACCCGCAGACCGACGACGCCCTCGCCCAGCGCGAGGCTCAAACGCTTCTCAACCGGCTCCTGTTCCTTTGCTTCGTCCAGCGGAAAGGCTGGCTCAATCGGCAGCGCGATTACCTTTTCCGCAACTTCAAGGAAGACGCGGACAGAGGCCCCGACGCCACGAGGTTCCACCAACAATTCCTCAAACCACTCTTCACCAAGCTGGCTACCGAAGGCAGGGAAGCCGACATCCCCGGCCACGACCTGCCGTTCCTCAACGGCGGCCTGTTCGTGGACGAATACGGGGCCGAGCAGCGCGGCGAAGCCGCCCGGCGGAGCTACTCCCTGAAAATCGGCAACGACGTTCTCCAGCACGTCTTCGCCGATTTGCTGGAGGCGTACAATTTCACCGTCCGCGAGGACAGCCCGCTCAGCGTCGAGGTTGCCATTGACCCCGAAATGCTCGGCAAAGTCTTTGAATCGCTCGTGCTGAAACTTGAGCAGTCCGACATCGGGGGAAAAACGTCGCGCCACGACACCGGCAGCTTTTACACCCCGCGCCCAATCGTTCACTACCTCTGCCGCGAAGGCTTGCGCGGTTGGCTGGAACAATCCCCCCCTGATGCCTCAAACCCCAAAGACTGGCCGCAACGCCTCGAAAAACTCCTCGCCCTCGACGCCTCTGACGGCATTGACCCCGGCGAACGCGCAGCCCTGGACGCCTGCCTCACCCCGGAGGAAGCCCGCGCCATTCTCGACCGGCTGGACGAATTCCGCGCTTGCGACCTCGCCGTCGGCTCGGGCGCGTTCCCCGTCGGCCTGCTCCACGAACTGCTTAATCTCCGCCGCCTATGCGAGACCCGCTCGCGCGGCAAGGACCCCGCCGAGGCTGACAGCGATTGGCTTTACGAAACCAAAGCCCGCATCATCGAGCGCTGCCTCTATGGCGTGGACATCCAGGAACGCGCCATCGAAATCTGCAAGCTGCGGCTCTGGCTCAGCCTCATGGTGGATCACCCCCTGGAGGCCGACGCTGGACAGTTGCTCCGCCAAAGCCTTCCGCGACGCCCTCAAAAAAATTACCCCGCTGCCCAACCTCGATTTCAAAATCCGCCGCGCCAACTCGCTCATTGACATGGTTCGCGGCCACCCCCTCTACCTTGCCCGCGCGCACCTGGAGGAAAAGGGTTTTCTACCGCCCATTCTCAACCGGCTCACCACCGCCAAACGCGCCTTCTACGACGCGCACAGCCTGCCCGAGAAGCGCCGACTCCAGTTCGAGATTCTGGACGCCGCCGCCGACCTCGCCCTCCTCGAATTCAAACGCAGCAAGCTGGAACTGAAAAGCTCGCTCATCCGATCCGACAACGACGCCGACTTCGCGCGGCATCAGGAGTTGGAGCACGCCATCCGCGAGATGAACGCCTTCAAAGCCCAACTTGACGCCGCGAAGAAACGCGGCATCCCCACCGCCCAGAAGGACGGGGCGCTCGAGAGATTGAGCGGCTACTTCGCCGATGAAGCCAAGCCGACGTTCGTCTGGCAACTCGACTTCGCTGAGGTCTTCCACCGGCCCCCAAAAACGACGCCGGGCAAAGACTTGCTCGACACCACAGAAACTCAAACCCAGGGTGGCTTCGACCTCATGCTCGCGAACCCTCCTTACGTGCGGCAGGAAAAAATCAAAGACCTTAAACCGCTCCTGGAAAACGCCTATGCTTGTTACACAGGCGTTGCCGACCTGTACGTCTATTTCTTCGAGCGCGGCGTAAAGCTGTTGCGCGAGGGCGGCGTACTGTCCTTCATCAGCTCCAACAAGTTCTTCCGCGCCGCATACGGCGAGAAACTCCGCGCCTTCCTCCGAGCAAACACCGAACTTCAAACCGTCATTGACTTTGGCGACCTGCCCATCTTTGAAGCCACAGCTTACCCGTGCATAATCGTAGCCAGCAACCGGAGACCCGAAGTCGAGCATGAACTACGGACCCTGAAAGTCAAAAACCTCGAAGAACTCGCGCGCTTCACGGAGTTGGTTGCAAATTCCGCCAGCCCCCTCCCACAAAAAGGCTTTGGCGGGAAAAGCTGGCAACTCGAGTCCCTACCCGCGTTACAGTTGATGCAAAAGCTCCGGAGCGCAGGAGCCCCTCTGGCCGAATATGTTAACGGCCGCTTCTACTACGGCATCAAGACGGGCCTGAACGAAGCGTTTGTCGTTAGCCGAGCCACCCGCGACAAGCTGATAGCGGAAAACGAATCCTCCGCCGAACTTCTCAAACCGTTCGTGCGCGGTAGAGACGTGAAACGCTGGCATGTCGAAAGCCACGACCTCTGGCTGATCTTCACGCGCCGAGGCATTGACATTGAAAAATACCCCGCGATTCACAAACACCTTCAGCACTTTAGAAAGCGACTCACGCCAGGTGTCCCAGGCGGCAGAAAGCCAGGCAGTTACCAGTGGTTTGAGATTCAGGACAATATCGCGTACTGGCAAGAATTCGAGAAGCCGAAGATCCCCTATCCAGACATCTACGAGAGACAGAGCTTCGCCTGGGACGAGGAAGGGTACTACCCCGCAAACACCTGCTACTTCATACCGACCGATGAAAAATGGATGACGGGATTGTTGAACTCATCCGCCGTTGAGTGGTTTTACGGTATGATTTCAAGTCGGCTGCGCGGCGGCTACCTGCGTGCCTTCTCCGACTATATGGAACAAATCCCCATTCCCGCGGCGAGACCCAGCGGAGCGATCCGCCATCGAGTCGCTGGTCGAGAAATGCTTGGCGGCGCGCGGCGAGAACTGCGGAGCCTGGGAGTCAGAAATCAACGACCGGATTTACCGGATTTACAGACTGACCAAAGACGAAATCAAGCTCGTGGAGGGCGCTGCCAAGTGAAGCTCCTGCAGGATTGCTTCGGGAACGACGTGCGGCTCACCGGTGAACGGCTCGCCCACATTTTGGAGCACCCGGAAATGACCGGGATGGAGTTGGAAATCGCGCGGGTGCTGCGGCAGCCGCGGTTGGTGCGTCGCTCGTTTTCCGATGCAGCAGTACGGTTGTTCTATGAGTTCTACGCGCAGACGGTTCTTGGTGGCAGGTGGCTCTGCGTTGTGGTTAAATATGGCATGAACGATGCGTTTGTCGTCACGGCTTACCTGACGGACAAGCCGAAAGCCGGAGAGGACTTATGGCCGAAAAAATAAAAGTTTGGTTCGACGCAGAGGCAGATTATCTCGAGGTGCGCTTCGCGGATGTCCCTGGGTATATGAAGGAAACGAAACACGATGCCGTCATGGAGCGTGTGGACGCTCAAGGGAACATCGTCGGTTTCAGCATCCTCGGGGTAAGCCGCTTCACCAAAGAGAAACCGTTGGACACAGAGCTAACGCCGGCTTAGATCGCAGTGGGACTCACTCGCAGAGCAGAGCCGGGGCGATGAACTGGCCGCCGGTGGTCTGGCGGGTGTGGACGGCCAGGGTGTTGGGGTCTCAATGAGGCTCGGGCGCGGGGGCAGGCGGGGCGGCGGTCGGCCCGGTCTTTTCGTAAGCGGCCTGGCGCGAGGTAATGGCGTGCAGGCGCTTGAGATCGAACTTGGGCCGGCGATCGTAATAAAAGAGGCCGTTGTGCTCCTGCTCGACGTCGGTGAGCTGGGTGTAGCAAAACCCGAAGAGGTCCGGGTTATCGAGCAGGGCATTGACCAGCCCTTCGTAGCGGTTGTAGAACTCGTCCATGCTCCGGGGTCCGGCGCCGTAGCCCCAACCGCCGGCCTTGTCCCCCCAGAAGGTGCCGCCGAACTCGCTGATTGGGGAACTCGCCCCAGACCAGGTAGCCGAGCTTGTCGGCCCAGTAAAGGAAGCGCGGCTCGAAGACCTTCTGGTGCAGGCGGGCGCCGTTGTAGCCGGCGGCCATCGAGCGCTCGATGTCCTTCCTGAGTTCATCGTCCGAGGGCGCGGTCCAGATGCCGTCCGGGTAAAAGCCCTGGTCCAGGATGAGGCGCTGGAAGACGCGTTGGCCGTTCAGGAGCATGGCGCGGCCCTCGATGGAGACCTTGCGCAGGCCGAAATAGCTGGTCACCTCGTCCACTTTGGCTTGGCCGTCCTGGAGCGTGAACCTCAGGTCATAGAGGAACGGGGCGCCCGGCTCCCAGAGCCGCTTGCGGCTGAGCTTGACGACCAGGCGCTGGTCGCGGCCCTGGACGGGGCAGGAATCGGCCCCGACCTGCCGCCCGTCGGCGAAGGCGCGGGCAACCAGGCGCAGGCGCGGATTGGGGGCGTTGACCGAGGCGGCGATGAGCACGCGCGAGCCGTCCGGGTCGGGCACGATTGAGAAATTCTCGACGAAGGCCGAGCCGACGGCCTCCAGCCAAACGGGCTGCCAGATGCCGGTGGTGCGCGTATAGACGCAGCCCTCGCTGACGGTGTGGGTCTGCTTGCCGGTGGGTTGCCGGCCGCTGGCGGTATCGTCGAAGACATGGACGACCAGTTCGTTGACGCCCGGCTTGAGGTCTTTGGTGATCTCGAAAGAGAAACTGGAGCTGCCGCCGATGTGGGAGCCGACGGGCCGGCCGTTGAGCCAGACCCAGGCCTGGTAATCCACGCCGCCAAAGTGCAGGCGCACCCGGTTGCCGCTCATGGCGGCAGGCAGTTCGAAGGTGCGGCGATACCAGGTGTGTTTCATGAAGCCGTAGTGGTCCACGCCCGAGAGCGGGCTCTCGGCGCAAAACGGCACGAGGATCTTCGAGGCCAGCTCCTTGCCCGAGGCCAGGCCCCGCGCCTCGCCGTCCGCCCGTTCGTCAATCTCGAATTGCCACTGGCCATTGAGGGTCGCCCAGTTCTGGCGGAAGGCGTCCGGGCGGGGGTGCTCCGCCCGCGGCACGTCCGCGCCCCGAGCCCAACAGAGGCTGGAGGCCCCCAGCAAGCAGATGAGGTTTGTCCAGTTAATGCGTTGGTTCTTCTTTGCGGTGTTCATAGTTCTTTCTCAATGACGAATGACGAATGACGAATGACGAATGACGAATGAACAAGAGAGCCTGCCACGGCAGGCCAGAAAGCGAAGATCGTTTCTTTCGTCATTCGTCATTCGTCATTCGTCATTTTCTCCTAATCCCAGATCCGATAGGGCACGGCGCTTTTGTCGAGGAAGATACCGCACTTGGGGCAAGGGCCGGGGTCGCTCCAGGCCGCGACCGAGTGGAGCGGAGAGACGGGGCACTGGATTCTGAAGCAGAGCCACTTGAAGCGCCTGGACCCGAAATAGGGCAGCCTGCCCAGGACTGTCTGCAAGGTGGGCGGGCGGCCGTTCAGGTTCCAGGGCCGCCTTTGGGGTCTTGGTGGGGCCCACCTGGAGAAGCGAAAGCCCGGCCGGACCGGCTCGCGGACCTCATCCGGGATTCTGAGCCGGATGACGGCATCATAGAGTTCCTTGCACTCGCGGCATTGGACGGTCTGGACAAAGACATTCAGGCCGCGATCTTCCCGGCCGGACACTTTCACGCGGTACCCGCATTTGGAACATTCAAACCAATAAGATCGGCCCATGCCAGTTTCCCATTCGTTCGTCGGCAGGCCGATTCTGCGCTATCGCGTCCAAAAGCTCAAGCGCTCGGTGAGAAAAAAGAAAACAGAAAGGCGGCCCGATAAATAAATCGGTCCGCCTTTCCTAACCACAACTAAACCAAACCTCGCAAAGAACATCGCCCGGGCCAGAAGGGGCGCAATGGGGTGTTGACTCCAAGGGAATACCCTGGACTGCAAATCCGAAGTCCTCGAGGCCGGACCTTTGTCGCAGCCTTTGTCGCAACCTTTGTCGAGTTGGCCATGCCTGGACAAAGGTTGCGACAAAGGTCTGGGATCGGAGTTGCCAGGTTAATTTCGCCAGCCGCTCTAAGCGGCTTGGGGGCTGCGCAGGACACGGAAGGGATGGGTCCAGGGGTCAATGCGGCAGATGGAGCGGTAGTCGCATTGGTCGCAGGCGGTGGCGGGGCCTTTGCGGTAGGGGGCGACTTCGGCCAGGCCGCCATAGACTTGCAGGCCCATCTGCCGGAGGTTTTCCTCGGCGGCCCTGAGCAGGGCCTCGAATTGGGGGGTCTCCATGGCGTCTCGGCAGCGCTTGTCGACGGCGCCCTGGGCAGTGAGGCGGTAGTTGAATTGATCCCCTTCGCGGACATCGGGCCGGGCATCGAGCCGCGGCAGGACGCGGCTGTCGAAGCGGCCAGTATGGCGATAGGCGAGCTTGCGGGCGGCTTCGGCGTCGGCCAGGGCATCGCTGCGATTGTCCTCGTGCTCATATTTGCCGCGGAGGCTCACGTAGAAGACGCCGGCGGGGATGAGGCGCTGGACGCCGAAGTGTTTTTGAGGGTTGGGCCAGTGACGGAGGACGTTCAAGTAAGCCAGCAGTTGCAACTGGAGACCATGGGCCAGCAGGAGCGGGTCAAGCTGCTTTTGGCCCGACTTGTAGTCCACCACTACACAGAAGGCGGTGCCGTCCTGCGGGTTGCGGAAGAGATCGACCCGGTCGATGCGGCCATAGAGCGCCAGGCGCCGGCCCTTGTCCAGGTCGATCGTCCACGCGGGCGAGGCCTCGTCCTCGCCGAAGGGCAATTCCACCTCAACCGGGTCGAATTGATACTGCTGGCGCATCCAGCCGACCAGCGTCTCGGCAAAGTCCTGGAGCGATTCGGTCAGGATGCGGGCCATGAACCGGCTCTGTTCGCTGGCCTGGAGCAGGCCGTCCCGATAGCTGGCGATAAGGCTGTTGGCGATGCACGCGACGCGCTCGCGCGCCTCGGCGGGCGTGATGTCGCGCCAGCGCTTGCCCTGGCGGCGCAATTCCTGGTGGAACAGGGCCAGGACATCGTGCTGGAAGGTGCCTTGCTCTTTGACATCCAGTTCGAACCGCTTCCGTTCCTCCGCCCGCAGCCCGGAGTGGACAAAGAACTTGAACGGGCAGGCGGCGAATTGCTCCATGCGGCTGACCGAGGTGTGCAGGATGCGCCCATAGAGCCGCGCGGCCAGGTCGGGCGCAAGCCGCTCGGCAAATCGAGGGCCCTGAAAATGGCGCAACTGCTCCATCACCGACGCCAGGGCGGGCAGGTCCGCCAGGGCCGTGATGGGCCAAGGGGCGAGGGACGAGGGACGAGGGACGAGGGACGAGGGCCGAGGGCCGAGGGAGGGACTTGCGCCGGCTGGAGGCCCGCCCGACGAGGCCCTGGCTCTGAGCAGGGGCACGACCAGTTCGCTGGGGTGCTCGCTGGAACGCCAGTCCGGCTCCGAGGGGACCACCTCCAGGGGCAGCGAGGGAAAGAGCCGGCGGACCTGCGACAAGAATGGAGAGGCGTTGAGCGGCGCGCCGTTATCGTCGTGCAACGCGGCGGTCAGGACGACGCGTTGCCGGGCGCGGGTGCAGGCGATATAGGCATAGTAACGCTCCCGGCCCAGTTGCTGGCGGGCGGTCGAGCCCAGGACGATGCTGCGCTTTTCCAACTCCAGCCGGTCGGCTTCGGTCAGCAGGAGGTTCGCCTCGGGTGGCGCGGGGAAGACCGTGTCGTTGAGGCCGAGCACCAGGGCGAGCTTGATGTCCGGGTTGCGGGACCGGTTGATGGCGCCGACGAGCACCTGGTCCAGGGCCGGAGGGATGACACCGACGGTGAGGTTGGCCAGGCCGGCGTCCAGGATGGGCAGCCACTCGCGCAAGGGCAGCGGTTCGGCGGGAAAGGCCAATTCCACGTTGGCCAGCCAGGCGTTCATCTGCTCCCAAACGGTGGCGTGGACGGAACTGGGGATGCGGAACTGGGCGCTGGAGATTTCCGCCGCCGCCCATCGATCGAGTCGCTCGTGGACTTTAAGGGCGGCCCAGAAGTCGCGCAGGGCGGCGGCGAGATCCGGCCCCGCGGGCCTGCTTTGCCGCCTGGCCAGGGCCAGGGCCAGCCGTTGGAAGGGCGGCAGCAGGCGCCGGTGCAGGCCCGCCAGCCAGGCGGTCAATTCGGGGTCGCTCCCCAGCAGGATCGGCTTCTGCCAGATTGCGCCCTGCCAGCCGCGGGCCAGGGCCTCGTTTTCAAGGCGGTCCACCTCGACCTCGGAGGCGGGCACCAGCCCCGTCTTGAGCGCGGCAAACCAGTCGTCGCGCATCCAGCCGAAGGCCACTGTGCGCAAGGCGCTGCGGGTCAACTCGGCCAAGGGGTGGTGGGAGACCGACTCGCGCCGATCCAGGAAGAACGGGATTTGGTAGCGGGAAAAGGTGCGCTGCAGCGGCTGGTGGTAACCCTCCAGCCGGCGCACCAGCACGGTCACCTCGCGGTAGCGGCCGCCCTGGCGGACGTGCCTGAGGATTTCACGCGCTGCCAGGGCCGCCTCCGCCTCCGGGTTCGGGCACAGCGCCAGCCGCAGGCTCCGGATCAAGGTCTGGTCCGGCGCGGGGCCTGAATCGCAACCGGGTGAGGGCGGCGCACCGGGTTGCTGCGGCGGCGGCGAGTAAGGCTGCGGCTGGGACCAGGACTTTTCCAGGTGCTGCAAGACCGGGTTGTTCAGGAAGCGGCCGCGCTCGGGGTGCCGCGGGAGCATCTCGACCGAGAGCGTGACATCGGGCAGGTTGCCAAACCGTTTCCGGCACTCCTCGAAGGACTTGCGCACCACCGACCAATTCGAGAGCCAGGAGATCTTCCCCGCCGCCAGGCCATCCAGGCAGAAGGTAAGCGTCGCCTGTCGGCAGCGGGGCATCAGTGCCGCCAGCAGGTCCAACTCCTGTGGCGACCACTCCACAAAACCGTCCGCCCAGAGCTGGTCAATGGACAGCACAAGGCCCGGCTTGGGGGGGCTGCCGTGAAGAGGGGCGAGGGACGAAGGTTGATTGTCGAGGGGCGGTCTTGCTGCGTTTCCCCGACACTCGACACTCGACACTCGCGTCTGGATACTATTGGACTGCGGTTCAGGGGTCTCTTCCCCTGCCCCGCCGAGCGCCTCGACGGCTGCGCCCAGGAGGCAATCGGCGTCCTTCAAACGGTGCGCCTTGAGCCAGTCCAGGTAGTCCCTCAGCAGCGTGGCCAAGTCCTGCAGCTTGTAGGTGAGGCCCTCGACATCCTGGACCTCGCCGGCCAACTCCTGCAGAGACTCCGGGGTGAGTTGGTGCCGTTGCAACTCGCGCAGGACCATGCTGAGCTGCTGGGCAAAGCCGGTCAGCCGGGCGCTGGCGCGAAAGAGCTTCAGTTCGTGGCGCTTGCGCGCCAGCAAACCCCGCAGCACCATCAGGCGGCCTTCCTCCTCGAGCATCTCCGGCGCAGGCAGGCCAAGTCGCTCGAAGATGAAGTAAGCCAGGCGCTCGAACGACAGGATGTGCAGGCGCGTATAGCCCGGGAGACTCGGGTGAGCCAGGAACTGCCGCTCCAGTTGGTAGGTGGTCTGCTTGGGCGCAACCAGCAGAAGAGGCGCCCCGTCCGGCGACGCCCCAAGCGCATGCCGCACTTCGGTCAGACATCGAAACGTCTTCCCGCTCCCCGCCGGCCCCAGCAAGAATCGCGCTTGCACGGCCTAATGTTGCGAAACAATCGGGGGCGGGCAAATGGTTTTTAGGGCCAGCTATCAGTGGTTCAATCAGGCAAGGGCCTGCCGCCGGTCGCGTCATGGGTCACCCGCGCCGGGCCTGACGCGTTTCCCGAAGAGGAAAGGCAAGCCGATCAACGGAGCGGAAAGTCTTCCTCTTTCGCACAGGTGCCCGCCAGACGGTGCAGCCCGCGCAACCGCTCCAGGTCGGTTTCGGCGTTCACCCGCTCCCGCACCGCCCCAGGCACCGCCCCAAACCGCGCCTCCAGCAGGTCCAGGATGTTCTGCCGACAGTTCATCACCTGGCCTTGTTGGATGCCCTTTTCGATGCCCTTTTCGATGCCCTTTTCGATGCCCTTTTCGATGCCCTTTTCGATGCCCTTTTCGATGCCGATCTCAATGCCCTTTTCAATCCCGGACCTTTCTACGCTCGTTACGTATGGCATAACCTGCTCCGCTTCGAATTCATACACCTGCCGCCGGAATCGGACTTCCAGGTCCTCCGGCAGCCTCAGCAACCAATCTACCAAGCGGAACAACTCCAGGATGTCCGCCTTCTCCAATCCAATCTCATACAGCCGCCGGGTCAGGTCCCATTTCAACGCCAAGCCCCGCTGCGCGTCCTTGCCCGCCTGCTGCGCCGCCCAATTGGCCAGCACCACCACGGCCGAGGGCTCCCGGCTTGCCCGCAGCCCGGTTTCATCTGCCACCAAGTCTAGCAGCTTGCAGACCGAAAAGTCAAACCGTACCCGCGTCCCGGGAACCACCATCTCGTAGTGCGTCGGCCGCCAGCGCGGGTCCGCGTCCGCCAGGATGACCAGCGTGGCCACCGGCTTGCCATACACATCCATGGCCCGGTAGTTGTAACGATAAACCCGCTGCTCGAAGGCCGCCTCTGGCCGGTGCTGCACTTCGATGTGCAACAGAATCCATTCCTCGGTCCCGTCGAGCAGCCAGACCTTGATCAGCAGGTCCACAAACTGCCGGCCCGCCTCGGCCTCGCGCACAATCTGCTGCAATTCTTTGTCGAGAAACTCCGGCGGGCGTGACCAGTCCAGGGCGGGCTCGACTGCGGGAAAGCACAGGCGCATGAATGAGCGCAGGTAGAGGCGCAAGGCCTCTTTCCAGGGACTGTCGTAGTCAAACGCACGGCTCATAGACCAAGCCGCAAGGTGCCTGGGAGCACGAACGAAAGCCAGACTGTTTTCCGTTTTCTGGCCCTACCGCAGGGTGAGCAGGTTAGTCTGGCCGCCTCCGACGAGGGTGGCGGTGCCGCGGGTGATGGCGACCAAGTGCATCTCGCCAAGAGTGTCGCCAACAAACAGGGTCTTGCCGCTGATGATTGCCGAGGGCCGGGTCGGGTGAAAGACGATGGCTTGGAGTCTCAGTGACGCAGGCCCCGCGGGCGGCGGCTCAGGTGCGGATACGGAAGCGGCCGGCGAGTTCGTGGCCTGGCCCGGAGCAGGAGCATCGGCGATTCCGGCGGCGGGCGCATTAGTGCTTGGGACCAAGCCAGACTCGCCGGCGGGGGCCGCTGGCTCGGCTGGCGTCGGGGCCGGGGCGGGCGGGTCGAGCTTGGGCGGCGGGGAGGAGAGCGCAGGCGTGGTGGGGCGGGTGCCGGCGGCGGCAACCGGCACAGGGCCATGGGTCCGAATCCCGTTCCATATCAGAAGGCAGGCGAGCAACCCGGCCGCAGCCGGCAGGCCAAGCCGTATCCAACGCGGTGTTCCAGGCAGAGCCGGGGTGCCCGCCACAGGGCGAGGTTCCGGGCCGGCACGGGGTCGGGGCGGGGCCTGTTGTTGGACCTGTTTGGCCCGTTTCAAAGCATCGTTAATCAAGCTCATGCGGCAAAATGTCCTTCCAGTTCACGCACAGCGCGGCCGATCATGGTGAAATCAATGCGCTCGCGCTGCTGGACAAAGCCGGCCAGCAGGGCCTTGTCGCAGACGGCGTTGACGAGACGGGGGACGCCCTGGCTGTAACGATAAATGCGCCACAGGGCGGGGCGGGTGAAGTAAGGGGTGCCGTTGGCGCCGGAGATCTCGAGCCGGTGCTGGATGTAGCGGTTGACCTCGCCCTGGCCCAGGGGCAGGAGGTGGTAGCGGACGGTGATGCGCTGGCGCAGTTGGCGGAGGCGGGGATTGTTGAGGCGGTCGCGCAACTCGGGTTGGCCCAGCAGCGCGATCTGCAGCAGCTTGCGGCTGTCGGTCTCCAGATTGGAGAGCAGCCGCACCTGCTCGAGCAACTCATCCGTCAGGTCCTGGGCCTCATCAATCAAGAGCACCGCGTCCCGGCTGCCCTCGGCCTGCTGGAGGAGGAACTCGTTGAGGATGGCCAGGATGTCGAGCCGATCCAGCCCGCCCACCTGCAAACCAAATTCAGTGGCAATGGCCTTGAGCAGGCTCGAGCGCGCTCATGACCGGGTTCAAGATCAGGGCCGTGGCGAAGCGGCCGTCCAACTGCTCGAGCAGCGCCCGGCAGAGCGTGGTCTTGCCGGCCCCGACCTCGCCGGTGAGTTGGACGAAACCTTTGCGTTCGCGAATGCCGTAGAGCAGGTGATTGAAGGCCTCGCGGTGCTTGGCGCTATAGAACAGGAACCGCGGGTTCGGCGAGATGTCGAACGGCGGCTCCGTCAGCCCATAGTAATCCAGATACACGCGTTGGACAGAGCAAGAAGGATGCCTAAGGCAGTGCAGCGGGAACAAACGAGGCCGATCTCTGCGTTCTTCGCGTCTCTGTGTTTGAACACACGCTCCGGGGACCCCGTGGCGTCCTCGCAGCCTGCCGTGTCCCAAATTGTGACATGCCTTCTATTCTCCGGCAGATGCTGCCATCGAAACCGCTTGCAGAACCCTTGGAGCCTGGGTTAAGAAGGAAACATGAGTTCTGTCGTGGAAATCGAGCAAGCCATCGCCCACCTCTCGCGCAGGGAGTTTGCGGAGCTGTCGCGGTGGTTTGACGAGGAGCGCAATCGCAAGTGGGACCGGCAAATTGAGGTGGATGCAGAGACCGGGCGGCTCGACCGCCTGTGGGCAAAAGCTGAGAAAGAAATCGAGCAAGGCGGGCTCAAACCTCTGGATGGGATCCTCGACGATGTATGAAGAGCAACTCAGCGCGGCGGAGCCGCAACCAGGACGCCAATCGGGCCAGAACGTTGCCCTTGGGGGTGCCGGTGGATTCCGTTTCCGCGGCGCCGGGTCCGGCGCCGGTCTCGCGAAGCGGGCGTTTTGCCGGCGGCCCCGCTGCGGAGGTGGCGCGGTTCACGGAATCAGTTTCGTTCGACTGGCGGTTGTGGCGGCAGGACATCCGCGGCTCGATGGCGCACGCGGCGATGCTGCGCAAGGCCGGGCTGCTGAGCCGGGCGGAGTTGGGGGCGATTCGGCGTGGGCTGGAGGAGATCGGCCTCGGAATCGAGGCTGGGCGGTTCGTGTGGCGGCCGGAACTGGAGGACGTACACATGAACATCGAGGCGGAGTTGACGCGGCGGGCGCCGGCTGGGGCCAAGCTCCACACGGGCCGCTCGCGCAACGACCAGGTGGCGCTGGACTTGCGGCTCTGGCTGCGGGAGGAGACGGCGGGGTTGCTGGAGGAGGTCCGGGCGTTGCAGCGGGCGCTGGTCGAGCTGGGGCTGCGCGAGAGCGGGGTGCTCGTGCCGGGCTACACCCACCTGCAGCGGGCCCAACCGGTCTATCTGGCGCACCATTTGCTGGCCTACGTAGAGATGCTCGGGCGGGACTGGGAGCGGTTCGGCCAGGGGCTGGCGCGCCTGAACGTCTGTCCGCTCGGCAGCGGGGCCCTGGCAGGCTCGACGCTGCCGCTGGACCGCCAGATGGTCGCCCGGCTGCTCGGGTTCGTCGATGCCCGGGGGCGGCCCTGCGTGGCGCAGAACTCCATGGACGCGGTCAGCGACCGGGACTTTGCCGTCGAGTTTTGCGGCAACGCCGCGCTCCTGGCGGTACACCTGTCGCGCCTGGCCGAGGACCTGGTCCTGTGGGCCAGCAGCGAGTTCAATTTCATCCGCATCGCGGAGGCCTACACGACCGGCTCGTCGCTGATGCCGCAAAAGAAGAACCCGGACGTGGCGGAACTGGCGCGGGGCAAGGCCGCCCGGGTGATCGGGAACCTGGTGAGCCTGCTCACCCTGCTCAAGGGGTTGCCCCTGACCTACAACCGCGATCTGCAGGAGGACAAGGAGCGGCTGTTCGACACCGTCAACACGGTGCGCGCCACGGTGCGGCTGTGCGCCGCCATGCTCGGCCACGCATCGGCCAACCGCCGGGCCTGCCTGGCGGCCGCGTCAGACCCGGCCCTGCTGGCAACCGATTTGGCCGATTACCTGGTCCGCAAGGGCCTGCCCTTTCGCCAGGCGCATCATGCCGTGGGGACGCTCGTGGCAATGGCGGAGCGCCTCGGCAAACCGCTCAACCAGCTTGCGCTGGCGCAACTCCAATCGGTGGAGAAGCGCTTCGCTGCGGACGCCCTCCAGACCTTCAACCTCGACAAGGCCATGGCCCGGCGAAACCTGACGGGCGCTCCGGGCACGCGCCAGGTCAGCAGACAATTGGAGCGGTGGCGGAGCGCATTGCAGCCCCGCACGGGCGTGCTCAGGCGTCGGCGGGGTGAAAGCGGCAGTGGACTGCCGCAGTCCAAAACGCTGGCGCGGTTTCCAGGGCCGCGGAGAGCGCGCTAGCGCTTTGGAGTGCGCCAGTCCTCTGGCGCTTTTCCCCAGGAACGCCAACTCGCCACGGGAGTTCCATTTTCACGACAACAATGCACACGTTCACGGAGATCACGGGTTTGGCGCTGGCGGCGGCGGCGGCCGGGGCCATCAATGCCGTGGCGGGCGGGGGCACGCTGGTGAGCTTTCCGGCGCTGCTGATCTTCGGAGTCAAGCCCATCGTCGCCAACGCAACCAGCACCCTGGCGTTGATCCTCGGCACCTCGGGCGGGATTTACGGCTACCGGCAGCACCTCCAGGGGGTCAAGCAGTGGCTGTGGCGGTTTGTGCCGCCGAGCATCCTGGGCGGGCTGGCCGGCGCCATCCTCCTGACCTGCACCGGCAACCGGACCTTCTCGAAGCTCGTCCCGGTTCTCATCCTGTTTGCGACGCTCTTGTTCCTGGCCCAGCACGCCTTTGCGCGATGGGCGGGCACTGAACCGGACGAGCGCGAGTCCGGCCGGGCCGTCCCGAGGGCCGGAGGCCGGCGGGCGCTTTGGGCAGCCATGATGTTCCAATTCGCGGTGGCGTTGTATGGGGGCTACTTCGGGGCCGGTATCGGCATCCTGATGCTGGCCGCCCTCGGGTTCCTCGGGCTGCGCCACATTCACCAGATGAACGCGCTCAAGACGATCCTCGGCTCATTGATCAACCTGGTCGCGGCCATCTGGTTCATCGTGGCCGGGCTCATCAACTGGCCCAGGGCCGCCGTCATGACCGCCGGGGCGGTGCTCGGCTATTTCCTGGGGTCCCATTATGCCCAGCGAATTCCCCAGCGGCGCGTGCGCCAGATCATCACCCTGATAGGCTTTGCGCTCTCGGCTGCAACGTTTTACCAAGAGTTTTTGCGCGGGACAGTGGTCAGTCGCCGCTAAGGACGGATGCAAAGCAAATGTCGCGTTGTGAATTGGCTTTAGGGAGACTGGGCCACCGTGCGTGCTCTGCCTTGCGGCCCAACGGGCCGCCAGAACTTAGCCCAGGGCTGAGGCCGTTAGGCCGATGCCCTGGGGCTTTGGCCACAAACGCCGGCCGGGCGCCCTGAAGGGGGCGCCAGAGCACTGTGGCGCCCCTTCACGGCGCGCGCCTGTTCTTGCAGGGTCCGGTCCCAGGGCATCGGCCTGCGGCGCCGGACCTGGAGTGACTTTCACGACCTTTGTCGCAACCTTTGTCGCAACCTTTGTCGAAATCCGGCTGAGCTCGACAAAGGTTGCGACAAAGGCTGCGACAAAGATACCAAAATGTCAGATCACCCAACAGGGCTTTAGTAGCGCTCGCGCTCGTGACCGCCCCGGTCGTGGCCGCCGCCGCGTCCGGCAAATCCGCGCCTGCCGCCGCCGCCGCCGGGACGTTCCTCGCGGGGGCGGGCGATGTTGACAGTCAGGGCACGGCCGTCCATCTCCTTGCCATTCATCGCGTCGATCGCCTTCTGTGCTTCCTCGGGCGAACCCATCGTCACGAAGGCGAAGCCGCGCGGCCTTCCGGTCACCCGATCCATCATCAGGTTGGCCTCGACCACTGTGCCGTGGGCGGCAAATGCATCCTGGAGGTCATTTTCCGTGGTCTTGAAGGAGAGGTTTCCCACAAACAATTTCTCACTCATGTACTCTATCGATGTCCTAGCTAACCATTGCACTCTCGTGACTGTTCCCGCCTGTCGGGTTTCAAATCATCAATGAACGTGGTTCACCTGAAGATTTACCATGCCCTGAGACTGGCAAAGCTATCTAACAGACACGTGAACAGTGGCGGTTTTCCGGGGAAAAGCAAGACCGAATCGGAGGTTCCTGAGGTAGGAGTTCACCCCAGCAAGAAACGATAAGTGTCTGCGAGGTCGAAGCGGGCTGCGGAGAACTCGACGGCCTGGCCGGGGGTGTCTGCTAAAAGGGCGTGGGCGATGCCGGTGCGGATGAGGGCCAGGTCTCCCGCTCTGAGGGGGATCGCATCACGTTTTGGTTCCAGGATGTCCTGCACCACGAGTGAGATCTCGCCCTGGATGACGTAGAGCCGCTCCTCCTTCAGCTTGTGGTAGTGATTGCCGCGGGGGCAGCCGGGGCGCAGTTCCAGGAAGGCCATGTAGCGGATCGGCTCGTCGCCATCGTAGAACTGAGCCAACTCGCCCTGGGGCAGGCACAACCGTTTCAGAAGCGGGGCGCCGGCCTTGGGCGGGGCCGAGAGCGACGGCAGCGACCACCTGAGCACCTTCCCGGCCAGGAATTCGACAACCGGCGGGTCGTTGGGCAAGGGCGAACTCACTTATGCGTTCTCGATTTCGCGCAGGTCGGCCGGGTCGAGGCGGAAGTCGGCTGCCCCGATGATGCCTTCGACCTGCTCTGGCCTGCGCCCGCCCACGATGGCGGCGGTGACGGCGGGCTGGCGCAGCACCCAGGCGATGGCGATCTCGCCGGGGGAGCGTCCATGGAGGGCGCCGACTTTTCGCAGCCGCTCGACCAGCGCGAGGTTCTTCGAGAGGTCCGGTTCGCGGAACTCGGGCTTGCGGCTGCGCCAGTCATCGGGCGGCAGTGCGGCGGCGCGCGCCCGGGTCATCGCCCCAGTGAGCAGCCCCGAGGCCATCGGGGAATAAACGATGACGCCGATGCCTTGTTCCTGGCAAAAGGGCAGCAACTCCGGCTCCGCCTCGCGCCGGATGAGCGAGTACCGGGGGCTGGAGGGAAGTGACGCGGGCGATGGCTTGCGCGGCCTTGAGCTCGTCGAGGCTGAAATTGGAGACACCGATCCATCGGACTTTGCCCTCGGCCTGGAGCGCCGACAGGGTCCTCCAACCTTCCTCGGTCTGGGCCAAATCGTCGGTGGGCCAATGGATCTGGTAGAGGTCGATGACGTCGGTCCCGAGCGGCGCAGGCTCTGTTCGCACTCGCGGCGCACCGACTGGGCCTGCAGCGAGTAATGGATCTGCCGTCGCTCATCCCACGGCATTCCGCACTTGGTGAAGACGTAGGGCCTGGGGCCGGACCAGCCGCGCAGGGCCTTGGCCACCAACTCTTCGGAATGGCCCAGCCCATATACAGCGGCGGTATCGATCCAGTTAATGCCCAGCTCCAGGGCGCGGTGGATGGCGGCCAGCGACTGCCGGTCATCCTGCGCCCCCCATCCATACTCCCAGCCCGCGCCGCCAATGGCCCAGGCGCCAAAACCCACAGGAGTAATGTGCATGTCCGAGTTGCCCAGCCGTTTCGTTCTCATAGCGCTAAATCCATCGCGTTTTTGGCATGTTCACGCAAGCCTAACATCGCGCGACGCGCAATGCCAGTCTGGCTGAAGGCTAAAGGCTGAAGGCTGAAGGCTGGAAGGGCGCGTTGCTTTGTCCCTTTGGTCCCTTGCGTCGCTTTTGTCCCTTTTGTCGCTCAAGCCGAAGCCTCCGCACTGATACCCCCGTGCCCTGCTGCGGGGTGTGGGCTGACGTTCCGCACTTTAGCCTTTAGCCTTTAGCCTTTAGCCTTTCCCGACGGGTGCGCCCTCTGGACGCCAAAGGCGTCGTTCATACCAGCCCACGGCAACGCCCTGGGAACAGCCGCCAATAATCATCTGGAGCGCTGAAAGCGCGATTCATCCTCCGGGAGCCTCAGACACCCTGCCCTTCCACACTTTAGCCTTTAGCCTTTAGCCTTTGCCTTTGGCCTTTAACCTTTCCCGGGCCCATCTTCGCGCCTGGGCCGGGGTCTTGAGGTCGTCCTGCAACTGCAGTTCCCGGATTTCGGCCAGGAGCGCGCCCAGTTCAGGGCCCGGTTTGAGGCCCAGGGCGATCAAGTCATCGCCCTTGAGCAGCGGGGGGCGGATGCGGGGCTGGCGCTCCAAGGCCCGGGCCTGGTCGAGCAGGAACCGATAGACCTCCAAGTTGCCGTTTGAACCGAGGCAATCCAGCCGGTGCAACTCCAGTTCGAGCGAAAAGGTGGGCCGCATCAGGAGTCGGCGCAAGGTGGACTTGCGCATCTGGGGCGCGTCTTTGAACTGCATGTGGCAGCGCACAGCCTGGACGATCTCCTCGATCTGTTTGCGCGGGAAGCGGAGTCGTTCGAGGATGGCGGCGGCCATCTGGGCGCCGATGCGTTCATGGCCCAGGAACCGCACGCTGCCGGTCTGCGGATCGCGGGAGGCGGTCACCGGCTTGGCCACGTCGTGGAGCAGGACCGCCCAGGCCAACGGGGGCGTGGCCTGGGGCGGCATCCGGGCCAGCATCAGTCGCAAATGGTTGAAGACCGAACCTTCGGGGTGAAAATCGGGGGACTGTTCGCAGGCCGCCGTGGCGGCGATTTCCGGCAGGACCTGGTCGAGCAGGCCGCTTTCACGGAGCAAATCAAGGCCGCGCGCCGCGTGCGGCGGCTGGAACAGCTTCACCAACTCGTCCCGGATGCGCTCGGCGCTGATGGCCCGAATCTTCGAGGCGTTGGCGTGGAGGGCGGCAAGGGTGCCGGGCTCGATTTGGAAGTCCAGTTGGGCGGCCAGGCGCACGGCGCGCAGCAGGCGCAGGTGGTCTTCGGCGAACCGCTCGCCGGGCGGGCCGATGGTGCGGATGAGCCGGGCGCGCAGGTCGGTCTGGCCCCCCACCCAATCATGAAGGACCTCGGTGATCGGGTCATAGAACAGGCCGTTGATAGTGAAATCCCGCCGCGCGGCGTCGGCCCTGGCGTTGCCGAAGCTGACCTGCCCGGGATGACGGCCATCCTGGTAACCCGCCTCGGCGCGGAAGGTGGCGACCTGGAACGGGTGGCCGCCCTCGACGACGACGATCACGCCGAACTTGCGGCCGACGGGAACAGTGCGCTTGAAGAGACGCTCGACCTGCTCCGCCAGCGCCGAGGTGACGATGTCGTAATCCCCGGGCACGCGGCCCAGCAACAGGTCCCGCACGCACCCACCCACCCAGAAGGCCGGAAAACCCGCCTGCTGCAAAGATCGGACCAGGCGCCGGGCAGTCCGGGCCAGCGGACCGCTTCGCGCTGGCAATTTCATTTTCGTCGGGGCATCGGGCATTGGAGCATATTTCACGATCAAAGCATCTCCAATGGGCCCGGGCCTGAAGGCGGCGGGAACAGGCGCTCCAACTCGGAGCGCTGCGGCGGGGTCAATGGGTGTTCGAGCGCGCCGAGGTTTTCTTTCAACCGCTTGCGGCGGCTGGTCTTGGGGATGGCGATGATGTCATCTTTGTCGAGCAGCCAGGCCAGCGCCGCCTGGGACGGGGTCATGCCATGGCGCCGGCCAAAGCCAATGAGCCTGGGGTCGTCCAGGAGCCTGGCCTGCTCGATGGGCGAATAGGCCATCACGGGGATGCGCCGCTGGCGCAGCCAGGGCAGCAACTCCCATTCGACGCTGCGCCGACTCAGGTTGTAGAGGAGTTGATCGGTTTGCACCTGCTGCCCTGCCGGGGCGGACCACAAGGCCTGCACCTCGGCGAGATCCAGATTGCTGACGCCCCAGGAGCGGATCTTGCCAGCGCGCTGCAATTCCACAAAGGCCGCGACCGTCTCCGAGACAGGCACACTCCCCCGCCAATGCAGCAGGTAGAGGTCGATCCGGTCTGTCTTCAGCCGGCGCAGGCTGCGCTCGCAGGCCACCACCGTGCCCGTGCGGGAGGCATTGGAGGGCAGGACCTTGTCCACCAGGAACACCCCGTCGCGGCGGCCCTGGACGGCCTGGCCCACCAATTCCTCGGCCGCGCCGCCGCCATACATTTCGGCGGTATCGATGAGGCGGACGCCTAACTCCAGGCCCAGCCGCAACGTTGCCACCTCCTCCTGCCGGGCGGCCGGATCGTCCCCGAGGTGCCAGGTGCCCATGCCCAAGGCGGGCACGCCTTCGCCGCAAGGCAGCGTAACATTCTTCATCTCAGGCCGCAGCAGGGATGGGCCGTCCGGTTGCCAGCAGGGCTTCCAGGCGGGCCTTTGCAGCCGCCTGAAATCTCAAAAGTGCTTCACAGCGGTCCTGGCCATGAGCATGGCAGCCTGGGAGCAGTCGCGACCTGGCAATCCAAACCCCGTCTTCGTCCCTCCGCACCTGGATCTTTGCAACGGGCACAAGCATTGTGGATCAACACTATAAGATGGGGTGACGCAGGTCAAGGCTTCCCGGGTTCATCCCGGAGGGATAAGAGAAGCCGGGGTCGAAGCGTAGCGAGACCCCCGGTCAAGCGGCGAAGCGCGTTTGCATCCCGGAGGGATGCCAGAGGCTCACCCGCACGGACGCTGCTTTCTGACACCCCATCCGGGGTGCAGCGCCCTCGACGCAGTCAACCGGGGGTCGCGGCGAGGCCGCGACCCCCGGCTACCTTCTGGCAACCCTCCGGGTTGCCTCGGCCGCGGAGGCGCCTGGCAAATCCGCCCGCGCCAGCCGGCCTCCCGCGTTCATTTATACTTCTTATGCGAACTATAACCAATGCCTATAATTGCGAAAATCTTATCGGGCGCCCTTGCGCGGTGTGGGATCACGGGCTAGAGAAATTCGATGCCGGGCAAAGCCGCGCGCGCCGCGATCTGGCGCCAGGGCGCGGTGGAATGGCCCGGACACGACATGTCGGCGATTTTCCCAAAGTGGACCAATCGGCTGCCGGCGACGATCCTCGCCGGGACGGTGCTGTCTGGCAGCGCCGTGGTGGGGGGCATGTGGTATTACCTGACGCCCAAGTATTCGCGCGTGGGCTACCAGCCGGAGCAGCCGGTGGCCTTTTCGCACGCGATACACGCGGGGCAGTTGGGGATGGATTGCCGGTATTGCCACAATGCGGTCGAGAAGTCGTGGTACTCGAATATCCCGGCCAGTTCGACGTGCATGAATTGCCACAGCCAGGTGCTCAAGGACGACCCGCGGCTGGGGTTGGTGCGCGAGAGCGCGCAGAGCGGCCGGCCCATACCGTGGGTGCAGGTACACCGCGTGCCGGACTTTGTCTATTTCAATCATTCGGTACACGTGGACCGGGGGATCAGTTGCGTAGAGTGCCACGGGCCGGTCAACAAGATGGACGAGGTTTATCACTACCAGCCGTTGAGCATGACGTTCTGCCTGGATTGCCATCGCGACCCGGCGGCGAAGCTCCGGCCACCGGACAGGATCACGGATTTGGGGTGGAAATGGAGCGATGATCCGGAGGAGAACGCGCGTTTGCAAAGGGCAAACGGCGAGAAGTTCGTCCACGATTGGAAGGTGGAATCCCTGCAGAACTGTTCCGCATGCCACCGTTGAGCCGCGAACCAAACCAAGGCGAGTCCGGGCGCGTCTATTGGCGCAGCCTGGATGAGCTGGCGCAGGCGCCGGAGTTTCGACAATGGGTCGAGCGCGAGTTTCCGGCAGGGGCCGGCGAATGGGCGGACCCGGTCACGCGCCGGAGCTTTCTCAAGCTCATGTCGGCGTCGTTCCTGCTGGCGGGTCTGGGTTTTGCAGGGAGCGGCTGCCGGCGGCCGGTCGAGCAGGTCGAGCCGTTCGGCCAAATGCCCGAGGATTACACGCACGGCGTGCCCCGGGAATATGCGACGGCGATGCCTGCGCCCGGCGGCGCGATTCCGCTGGTCGCCAGGTCCAATGATGGCCGGCCGACCAAGCTCGAAGGCAACAAGCGCCACCCGGACAGCAACGGCGGCACGGACCGCTTTGCCCAGGCCTCGATCTTGAATCTCTACGACCCGGACCGGGCGGCGCGGTTTGTCCATGGGGCAAACAACTGCGCGCCGGAGGCCGCGTACGATTTCCTGGCGGACCTGGGGCGCAAGGCGCAACAGAACGGCGGCCGGGGGCTTTATTTCCTGCTGGAGCGCAGCACCTCCCCTTCCCGCGCCCGGCTGCAAAAGGAGATCAGCGGGAAATTGCCCCAGGCGCGCTGGCACATCTTCGAGCCGGTGGATTTCGACATCCATCGCCGCGCGGCAGCGCGGGCCTTCGGCAAACCGGTGCACCCGCTCTACCGGTTCGACGAGGCCAATGTGGTCGTATCGCTCGACTGCGATTTTCTGGGCTCGGAGCCGGACGTTCACAACCACATTCGCCGCTTTGCCCAGCGGCGGCGCATCGAGACGGCCCAAGACACGCCGAACCGGCTCTATGTGGCCGAGGGGCTGATGAGCCTGACGGGGTTTAGCGCGGACCATCGTTTGCGGCTGCCGAGCAGTGCGGTGGGGGCGCTGGCGGCGGCGCTGGCGGCCGCGGTGCTCGAGCGCGGCAAGGCGGACACGGCCCAATTGAGCCAGGCGGCCGGAGTGGACGCGCAGTGGATGGCGCAGTGGGTGGCCCAGTGCGCCAAAGACCTCGAGGCCAACCGGGGCAAGTCGCTGGTCGTGGCCGGGTATCGGCAGCCGGCGGCGGTACATGTGCTGGCGCACGCGCTCAACGCGGGACTGGGGAACCTGGGCCGGACGGTGGTGTTCCACGACGCGCCGGATGCTGGGGAAGGCGGCCTGGAGGAACTGGCTCAAGCGCTCAACGCCGGGCAGGTCGAGACGCTGGTCATCCTGGGCGGCAACCCGGTCTATAGCGCCCCGGCTGATTTGGCTTGGGCCGGGACCCAGCGTCGGGCCAGGACAGTCGTGCGGCTGGGCGATTACGAGGACGAGACGTTTGCTCATTGCGACTGGCACCTGCCGGCGGCCCACTACCTGGAGTCATGGGGCGATGCCCGGACCAGCGACGGCACGCTCGTGCCGATACAGCCTTTGATCGCGCCGCTGTTCGGCGGGCTGACGGAGTTGGAAGTCCTGGCACGGATTGGCGGGGCCAAGGTGACGGAGCCTTATGGGATTGTGCGGGAGACGTTCGCGGGGATTGTGGGGGGCGGGGAGACCGAGTCGGCGTGGCGCAAGTTCCTGCACGACGGTTTTTTGGCCCGCTCGGCGGCAAAGGCGGTGGAGGTCGAGCCTGAACCCGGGGGCGGTGGCGGAGGCGCTGGGGCAGGTGGGCGCAGGCAGCGGGGGCACAGCCGGGGACGCCCGCGCCATGGCGTTGAGCAAGGGGAGGCTCGAGGTAGTGTTCCATCGCGATTACAGCCTGGACGATGGGCGCTACAACAACAACGGCTGGCTGCAAGAACTGCCGGACCCGGTCACGAAAGTGGTTTGGGACAACGTCGTGCTGATGAGCCGGCGAACCGCGCGGGAGCTGGGGGTGATGAACTCCGACCTGGTGGACATCAGCCTGGGCGGGCGCAGCGTGCGCGGACCTGTGTGGGTGCAGCCGGGCATGGCGGATTACTCGATCGGGTTGGCGCTGGGTTACGGGCGCACCCGGACCGGGCGTGTGGGGCGGGGCGCCGGGTTCGACGTGTATCCGCTGCGGACGAGCGCGGGCCAGAATATCGCCGCAGGGGCCACGGTGCGGGCAGTCGGCGGGACCCACTCCATTTCATGCACCCAGAGCCACTGGTCGCTCGAGGGCCGGCCGATTATCCGCGAGGCCAACCTCGACCAGTATCGGCAGCACCCCGCCTTTGCCAGGCACCTGGAGGCCGAAGACCTGCCGGTGGCCGCGCCGCTCTATCCCAATCCATTCGACGAACTCAGGAAGAAGGGGCTGCACCAATGGGGCATGTCGATCGACCTCAACCTGTGCGTCGGTTGTTCGGCGTGCGTGCTGGCCTGCCAGAGCGAGAACAACGTGCCCATCGTGGGCAAGGACCAGGTGCGGCGCGGACGCGAGATGCACTGGCTGAGGATCGACCGCTATTACGCGGGAAAGCCCCCGGCGCCCAAGGGCAGTCCGCAGGCCAAGGAGAACTTCTTTGAGACCTTCGACCCCGAGGCCCGGCAGCAGTTCGATGCCTGGATCGATAATCCCCAGGCCCTCACCCAGCCGATGCTCTGCCAGCACTGCGAGGCGGCCCCGTGCGAAAATGTCTGCCCGGTCAATGCCACGTTGCACGACCAGGAGGGGCTCAACGTGATGACCTATAATCGTTGCGTCGGCACCCGCTACTGCTCGAACAACTGTCCCTACAAGGTCCGCCGCTTCAATTTCTTCGACTATAACAAGCGGCCCCTGGACCGGCTCTACCTGGGGCCCCTGGCCCGCCGCCCTGAGGACGAATGGGACCTCATCAAGATGATCAAAAACCCGGACGTGACCGTGCGGATGCGCGGCGTGATGGAGAAGTGTACCTTCTGCATCCAGCGCATCGAGCAGGCCAAGATAGCGCAAAAGACCAAGGCGGGGGCGTCGGGCGACGTGGTGGTGCCGAGCGACTCATTCACGACGGCGTGCGCGCAGGCCTGCCCGGCAGGGGCGATAGTCTTTGGAAATCTCAACGACCCGCAGAGCCGCGTTTCCAAGCTCAAGAAACTGGACCGCGATTACACGGTGCTGCAGGCGTTGCTGACCAAACCGCGCACCACCTACCTGGCGCGCGTGCGC
Source organism: uncultured bacterium (assembly GCA_963749495.1). GTDB lineage: Bacteria > Verrucomicrobiota > Verrucomicrobiia > Limisphaerales > UBA8199 > CAVQND01. Next base: position 335,006 of record CAVVMW010000022.1, on the reverse strand, counting down.
AATCCCAACGCGGCCATGCCCGATTATTACCAGACCCCGCTGAGCATGCAGGAATTCGAGCAGAAGATGGGCGACCCGTTCCAGCCCGAGACCTCGGAAGGCGAGGGGCGGGGGGTGGAGGGAGGGAGGAGTGGAAAGCTGAAACGTGAAACGTGAAACGTGAAAGGTCAACCGTGAGACGTTAAACGTGGAAACTCGCGCGGCGGCGGCCGCGGATGGCAGAATTCGTCGAAACCTGGGACGGGCCACGACTTGAGCAATCTCTGCATAGGAGGCCATATATACGCGGCTCGATCCTCGACCCGGTGGCATCCGGGGAATTGTTGCGCCGGGGTTCACAGGCCAAAGGCCTGATTCATACCAACCCAGGGCAACGCCCTGGGAAAACCGGACGGTTTTCATTTTCGCAGGCCAATGGCCTGCTTCATAAGGATGAATCGCGCCTTCAGCGCTCCGAATGGCTCTTGGGCGGCGGTTCCCAGGGCGTTGCCCTGGGCTGGTATGAACGACGCCGTTGGCGTCCCCAAAGCAGCGGCACCTCGATTCCACCCTGGCTCCAAGGGTTTTGTTCTGCGCCCCGGAGGCGGCGGAGCGGGCAAGGCTTCACGGAGAGTCTGGGCGAATCTAAATCGGGTTTACTTTTTCCCGGAGGGAAGTAATGGCTGCTGAGGCGCTAATCGTAGGCAAGGCGGAGAGTCCGGACCGGGGGCCGGGCGTGGTGACGGCGCCGGAGACGCCGTTGGAGTTGCAGCGGGCGCCGCTGGTGGCCAACAACCGGGGGTTGGGCTGGATCTCGAACCGGGTTGCGGCCCTGAGCGAGGACCCGGTGCCGGGCTGGTGGTGGGTGCTGTTCGTGCCGAGCGTTCTGGCCCTGGGCCTGTTGGTCTTCCTGGTGTCCTACCAGGTCTCCACCGGCGTGGGCGTCTGGGGCAACATGCGCCCGGTGATGTGGGCGTGGGACATCGTCAATTTCGTCTGGTGGATCGGCATCGGCCATGCCGGGACGCTGATCTCGGCGATACTGTTCCTGCTGCGGCAGCGATGGCGCACGGCGGTCAATCGCGCCGCCGAGGCGATGACGATTTTCGCGGTCATGTGCGCGGGGATTTACCCGGCGCTGCACGTGGGGCGGGCGTGGTACGACTGGTGGCTTTTCCCGGTGCCCAACTCGAACTCGATCTGGCCGCAGTTCCGCTCCCCGCTGATGTGGGACGTGTTCGCCGTCTCGACCTACTTCACCGTCTCGGTGCTCTTCTGGTACATGGGGTTGATCCCGGACCTGGCGGTGCTGAGGGACCGGGCCAGGACACGGTTGCGCCAGTTCCTCTACGGGCTCTTCGCCCTGGGCTGGACCGGCTCCAACCGCCACTGGAGCAACTACGAAAAGGCCTATCTCATCCTCGCCGGCCTCTCGACGCCCCTGGTCCTGTCGGTCCACTCGATCGTCTCGCTCGACTTTTCCGTCTCGCAACTGCCCGGCTGGCACACGACCATCTTCCCGCCCTATTTCGTCGCCGGCGCCGTCTTCTCCGGATTCGGAATGGTGCTCACGCTGCTAATCCCGCTGCGAGCACTGTTCAAGCTCCAGGACATCATCACGATGCGGCACATTGACCTCATGTGCAAAGTGACTCTGGCCACGGGCTCGATCGTGGGCTATGCCTACGCCATGGAGTTTTTCATCGCCTGGTACAGCGGCAACCCCTTCGAGCAGTTCCATTTCCTCAACCGGGCCCTGGGCCCTTACCAGTGGGCGTGGATCATAATGGTCTCCTGCAACGTGCTGGTCCCGCAACTGTTCTGGTTCAAGAAACTGCGCCAGAACCTGGTCGTGGTCTTCATCATCTCGATCCTCGTCAACGTCGGCATGTGGTTCGAGCGGTTTGTCATCATCGTGGTCTCGCTTCACCGCGATTTCATCCCGTCCAACTGGGGCTACTACCGGCCCACCTGGGTGGACATCGGCACGTACGTCGGCACTTTTGGGCTGTTCTTTACCCTGTTCCTGCTCTTCCTCAGGTTCATGCCCATGATCGCCATTTCCGAGGTCAAAGGCGTCACGCCGCAGGCCGACCCGCACCACCCGTTGGGCGGGGCAAAACCACAGGAGGTCATCCATGGGGAGGCGTGAGAAACCAGTGATGAATGGCTCATTCGTTCCGAATCCCGTGCCTGTCCGCAAGGAATTTCGGAGTTCGGATTTCAGCGGGCCGCCTTCAGGCCGAAGGCCTGGCTCATACCAGCCCAGGGCAACGCCCTGGGAACTCCAGGGGCGTTTCGTCCTGTTGCAGGCCAACGGCCTGCTTCATAGGATGAATCGCGCCTTCAGCGCTCGGAATGGCTTTGGGGCCCCTGTTCCCAGGGCGTTGCCCTGGGCTGGTATGAACGACGCCTTTGGCGTCAAGAACGCTGAGCCCCCAGGCCAGATCGGCGTGAGCGCAATGCCGAGAGAAGCGTCCAGACCCGACCCTCGCTTTCGGCCCCTCGACCCTCGTCCCGGGTCAACCGCGCCCGGAAAGCGGCCCAGGAAAGGAGGCATCCGATGACTAGCTCCGTCTCCAAACCTTACGGCATCGCGGCGGAGTTCATGACGGCGGCGGCGGTCCTGCACGCGGCGGAGAAGGTGCGCGAGGCGGGCTACCGCAGGTGGGACGTTTTCACGCCCTTCCCCGTGCACGGGATGGACAAGGCCATGGGCCTGAAGAACTCGAGGGTGGGCTGGTTCGCCTTCATTGGCGGGGTGCTCGGCTACACGACCGGCATGCTGATGATCTGGTTCATGAACGCGTATGACTACCCGATTGTCATCGGCGGCAAGCCCATGTTCAGCCCTTTCTCGGCCTTCCCGCCCTCCTACGAGTTGACGATCCTCTTCGGGGCGTTCGGCGCGCTGGGGGGCATGCTGTTCCTGAACCGCCTGCCCCGCCTCTATCATCCCTTGCTCAAGAACAAGCGGTTCTCGCTCGTCACGCACGACCGCTTTTTCGTGGTCATCGAATGCGACGACCCCAAGTACTCGGAGACCGAGACCCGCAAGCTGCTCCAGGAGGCGGGCAGCCGGCACATCGAGGTCGTGGAGGATTAGGGCGATGCGCTATTTCCTGGTCATTTACCTGGCCTGTGTGGCGGCGGCAGCCGGGATTCTCGGCTTTCGCGGGACGCACTTCCGCAAGCCGCCGCTGTATATCTTTCCGGACATGGAGTGGCAACTCAAACTGCGCCCGCAAAAGCCCAACGGCTTCTTTACCAACGGGCTGAGTTCGCAGTTGCCGGTGCCGGGGACGATCGCGCGGGGCGCGCCTCTGCAGACCGCCGGCGGCCCCGTTTATCCTTATGAAGATGCGCCGGCCAATACCGGGCGGGTCACCGGCACCACCAATTTCGTCGAGGTCAATCCCCTGGTGCTCAACGCGGAGTTGCTCCGGCGCGGCCGGCAGCGGTTCACGATCAACTGCTCGCCCTGCCACGGCCAATTGGCCGACGGCAACGGCATCACCAAGAAGCTCGGCGTAATGCCCGCAGTCGCCAACCTGCACGACAAGCGCATTGTCGAGTTGCCCGACGGCGAAGTGTTTCACGTGATCACGCATGGCCGGAGCACCATGGGCGCCTACGGCCCCAATATCACGGTGGCGGACCGCTGGGCCATCGTGGCCTACCTGCGCGCCCTGCAGCTCAGCCAGGTGGGCACGATCGACGACCTGCCGGAGAACCTGCGGGCGGGGCTGAAGAAATGACCTCCAACTCCCATTCACCTCTGGACTTGTCGAGATGGCGCCGGGCGCCGATGTATTTGACGCTCGGGGGCGGGGCGCTGTGCGGGCTGGGCGTTTTGCTCGACACGAGGCAATTTGCGTTTTCCTGGCTGCTGGCCTTCATGTTTTTCCTGAGCCTGTGCCTGGGGGCGCTCTTCCTGGTGATTGCGCACCACCTCTTCGATGCCGGGTGGTCGGTGCCGATTCGGCGCCTCTCGGAGCACATTGCCGGGCTGTTGTTCCCGTGGATGGCCCTGTTGTTCATCCCGCTGGCCTTGCTGGCGAAGCTGCTCTACCAGTGGATGAACGAGGCGCCGCGCCTGGACCACGCCCTGGCGGCTAAGCAACCGCTCTTCACCCTGCCGATGTTCTACGCGGTCTCGGCGTGCTGTTTCCTGATCTGGTGGCTGCTGAGCAACCGGTTGAGTTACTGGTCGCTGCGCCAGGATCAGACCGGCGGGGCCATGCCCACCTACCGGATGCGGCGTTACTCGGCCATCGGCATCGTTCTCTTTGCCATCACACTCACGCTCGGGGCCATCCTCTGGGTCAAGGCCCTGCAGCACCAATGGTTCTCGACGATGTATGGGGTCTATTATTATGCGGGCAGCGTGTGGCTGGCCCTGGCCACCGTGTATGTGATCACGGTCGTGCTGGATCGGCAGCGGGTGCTGACCGAGGTGCTGCACCAGCACCAGTATTACTTCCTGGGGTCGTTGCTCCTGGCCTTCACCGTCTTCTATGCCTACATCCATTTCTCCCAGTACTTCATCATCTGGAACGGCAACATGCCCGAAGAGACCTTCTGGTATGTGCTGCGCGAGAAGGGCACCTGGTGGTATATCGGCATGGTCATTATCTTCGGCCATTTCTTCCTGCCCTTCCTCGCCCTGCTGCGCATCGGCGTGAAGCACAACTTCTCCATCATGATCCCTCTGTGCGCCTGGTGCTGGCTCATGCATTGGGTGGACCTCTCCTTCAATATCATGCCCGTGCTGCACCCCGGCGGCTTCCCCTGGCGCTGGCTCTGGCTGGACGCCGCCTGCCTGGCCTTCATGGGCGGCCTCTTGAGCCTGGTGTTCCTCAGAAAATACTCCCGTCACGCGCCCTACCCCATCAAGGACCCGAGGCTCGTCGAGGCGATGGGCCTGTTCCACCCCGTGCCAACGCAAATCTCCGGGGGCGAACTCGACCAGGCCGACGAGTTGTGCGACGCCCCACCGCAGTTCCGCGGGGGCAACCAGTGAGGCTCACGGCGAGAGTTCAACCACCGATGGACACGGATGAACACGGATTCTAAAATGGTAACTGTTCAGGTGTGGGGCAGACCTCTGGTCTGCCGGTTCACGGAGCCTCCGGCTCCGTGTCCCTTGCATTTGCGAGGCTCGGGGCCAGAGGCCCCTGCAACCGGCAGACCGGAGGTCTGCCCCACCCGTCCCCACCTGAACAGTAGCCTAACATGAACGCTCAACCCGCCGCGCCGGACCGGACCGCCTGGGCTTATGCCGCGGGCGTGCTCGGGGCGTTTCTTATCGTGGCGGCGCTGGCGTATGCCATCCATCGCGACATGCAGCCGCCGCCGCTGGACCAGGAGCGCGCCGCCCTGCGCACCAAGACATTGACCGAACTGCGCGCCGCCGAGGCCGAAGCCCTCACCAGCCCGGCCTGGCTCGACCAGGCCAAGGGCATCGTCCGCCTCCCGATCGACCAGGCGATGGCGATTGTCGAACGCGACTGGGGGCGGGACCCCGCCGCCGCGCGCTCGAACCTCATCGCCCGCGTTGAAAAGGCCACTGCCGCCCCGCCCAAGGCCCCGGAGAAACCCAGCCCCTTCGAGTGAAAGCAATCTGTCCGACCCGTCTGACCTGTCTGACCAGTCCGACTGGTCCGACTGAACGGCCAGCCCATCCGCTCCCATGACCCAACCCCCGCCACCCCAACCGGCCGCCCTGACCGAGGTGGACGTCTCCTGCCGTTTGCCGATGCTGGTGCTCTTGGTGAGCGCAGCGGTGTGGCTGCTCCTGGGCTCGGGGTTCGCGCTGATTTCTTCGATCAAGTTCCATTCGGCGGAATTTTTGGCCGGGCACGCGTGGCTGACTTACGGGCGAGTCCGCCCTGCGGCGGCCAGCGCGATGCTCTATGGGTTTTGCCTTCAGGCGGGGTTGGGGATCGGGCTTTGGCTGCTGGCGCGCCTGGGCCGGAGCGTGCTGGCGCAGCGGTGGTTGGCCACCCTCGGCGCGATCTTCTGGAACCTTGGCGTGACCGTGGGCGTGCTGGGGATTCTGGCCGGGGACCGGACCGGGTTCGAGACGCTGGACATGCCGGGCTACGCTACGCCACTGGTGTTGATCGGCTACCTGGTTCTCGGAGTCTGGGGCGCATTGACATTTCATCGGCGGCCGGAGCGGCGCCTGTTTGTGTCGCAATGGTTCGTGTTTGCGGCCCTGTTCTGGTTTCCGTGGATATTCACCACGGCCCAATTGCTGCTGGTGACGTTTCCGGTTCGGGGCGTCCTGCAGGCCGTCATCGCCGGGTGGTATGCGAACAACCTCCAGGTAGTGTGGCTCTGGCTGGCGGGGCTGGGGATGGTGTTTTACCTGGTGCCCCGGCTCACCGGGCGCGAACTGGAGAGCCGCTACCTGGCGATGACCGCGTTCTGGCTCATCCTGCTGTTTGGCAGTTGGGGGGGCATTGCCAACAGCGCGCCGGTCCCGGCCTGGATGCCGGCGCTCAGCACAGTGGGAATGGTCCTGACCACGGTTGCCTTGCTGGCCGTGGGGATCAGCGTGTGGAAGACGGCAATCTCAGGCTCGGGACGGGTCTGCGGGGGCTTGGCGTTGCGCTTTGTCCTGTTTGGCGTGGCGGCCTTCCTGGCGGCCGGCTTCATGCGCGTCCTGGCCTCGCTCCTGACTGTGAGCCGGGTCACTGACTTGACCTGGTTCGGTCCCGCGACGGACCAGTTGAACGACTATGGTTTCTTCGCGATGGTGGTTTTCGGCGCGGCCTACTGGACTTTGCCGCAGGTCATGGGGATCGAATTTCCGTGGCCGAGGCTGGCGCGGGCGCATTTCTGGCTGGCGTCGGTGGGCATCGTGCTGCTGGCGGCGCCGCTGGCGATGGCCGGCCTCATCGAGGGATTCAAACTCCAGAACCCGGACATTCCCTTCATGGAGATCTTCAAGGCCACGCTGCACGGGTTACGGGTGAGCACGCTGGGCGAGCTCCTGATGGCCCTTGGCCACGTGGCGTTCCTGGCGAACCTCGCCGGGTTGGCGGCCCGCTTTTGCCGCGTCCGGGCGCTTTCGGCTTACACGACCCTGACAGCCGACCTGTTCAAACCGGCGGAGGCCAAGCCATGAATTACGGTCCGCTGCTGTTCCTGGCTGCCTTCTTCGCCCTGGCGGGCTCGTGGTTCGGCTTCGTGCTCACGCCCCAGGCGCAGATCGGGCAGTTGCAGCCGGCCAACCTGCCGGGCACCGCCATCTCTTACCCGCAGGGGCGGCCCGGCCTGGCACGGCAGGGCCTGGAGGTCTATCGCGCCAATGGCTGCGCCGACTGCCACACCCAGCAGGTCCGCCAGAACGGGACCGCGTGCAGTGTCCTGCTGAGCGACGCCGGGACCAACGCGCCCGCGGTGCTGGCCGCGTTGCGCAGTCTCAAGCCGGGCCTGTCCGAGGCGGAGGCCGGGCAATGGCTGTCGGGCCTTCCCAAACCCGTGCTCGAGGGACTCGCACCGGCGGCGGCGGACGCCGCGGCCAAGGCCCTGACGACCAACGGCGGCAAGGCCGCGGTCTGGATCGTCCCCGTGGGACCGGAGATCGCGCGGGGATGGGGCAAGCGGCGCACGGTGGCCAGGGATTTCCTTTTCGATTATCCCGTGATGTTGGGGTCGCAACGCATCGGCCCGGACTTGGCGAACGTCAGTTTGCGCCAACCCGATCCGATCTGGCACCTGCGCCACCTGTATAAACCCCGGTTGGAAGTCAGAGACTCGACGATGCCCTCCTACCGGTTTCTGTTCGAGAAACGAAAGATTCAGCGGTGCCCTTCGCCCGACGCCCTGGTCCTGCCCGGCAGCCTGGCTCCCCCGCCGGGCTATGAAATCGTCCCCAGACCCGAGGCCAGGGCGCTGGCGGCTTACCTGGCCAGCCTCAGGGCCGACGCGCCGCTCTTCGAAGCACCGCTGTCCCTTGCGGCACCGCCGGCAACGGCCCCAACAGTCGCAACGAACGGCCCCGCCGCCGCCACAACCGCCGCCAACGCAGCGCCAACCGGCGCCCCGGGAAATTGATCTGGCGCGCATGACCTCTCCACCCGCCCAATCCCCGCCAGTGCCCTCTGAGGCCGCCGAGCCCCGCGCCGGGGACTCACCGGTCCCGGTGGCCCTGCTGGTCCTGCTGTTCCTGCTGCTCTACCTCGGGATGGTCTATTTCGACCATCACAGCGGTTGGTTCTCCGCCGAGGTGTACAGTCCTTATGCCTCGCTGGCCGATCTTCAAGCCTACCAGCCGCGCGGTAGCGGCTCGCCCCTGGACCGGGGCCGGGCCGTTTATGAGCAGATTTGTGCCTTGTGCCATAACTCCGACGGCAAGGGCAAACCGGGCACGGCCCCGCCGTTCGCCGGGTCGGAGTGGGTCCTGGGCAGTCCCAGCCGCGTGATCCGCATCCCGCTTTCCGGGCTGAGCGGGCCGGTCCAGGTCAACGGCACGGACTGGAACCTCTCGATGCCAAACATGGGCGCCGCCTTGTCCGAGGATGACCTGGCTGCCGTCCTGACCTTCATTCGCCAGAGCTGGGGCAACAAGGCCACGGCCATCACGCCCGAGCAGGTCAAGGCGGTCCGCGCCGAGGTCGGCAACCGCTCGCAACCGTGGACTGCCGAGCAACTCAAGGCCATCCCGTGACAGGGAAGACCCGCCTGCGCGGCTTCGCGATTTTCTTCTGGCCGCAGGCAAGGCGATGGGTATGATTGGGACGCATGAAACTGCGTGAAGGATCTTGCCGTCTGGCATGAGGAAACTGGTCTATATCGTGGACGACCAGCCTGCGGTCCTGGAGTCGGTCGTGCTGTTGATCGAGGGCCTGGATCCGGAATGGCGCGTGGTCGGTTTTACCAGCCCGCTGGAGGCCCTGGCTGCAGTGAGGGCCCAGGGGCCGGACATGGTCTTTTCCGACCATCACATGCCGGGGCTGGCGGGGAGCAAACTCCTGGAAGAGGTGCGGATTGCCGCTCCCAAGGCCGTGCGCATCATCATGTCTGGCTACGTGGATCTCCCGGCGTTGAGCACGGTCATCTCGGCGCACCAATATATCGCCAAGCCCTTCAACGCGCTCGAGGTCAAGGAGTTGATTGGCCGCGCCTTGACAGCGCAGGCGCGGATGGAGCACGAGGGACTCAGGGAGATCGTCGCCTCATTGCCTTCTCTGCCCTCGCTGCCCCGCGTCTATTATTCCCTGGTCAAAGCACTGGGCAACGAACACTCCTCAGTTGACGACATCGCGCAGCTCGTAGCCAAAGATGCCGGCCTGTCGAGCAAGCTCCTCCAACTGGCCAACTCGCCGCTCTTCGGCCGCGGCTCGCTGGTCAGCAGCCCGGACGAGGCTGTCCTGTGCCTGGGCACGGGGATGATCAAGGCCGTCGTGTTGTCGCAGGAACTCTTCAAGCACTACAGCGAAGTCCGCAGCCTGGAAATCGAGGTCCCGCGTCTCTGGAACCACTGTTGGCAGGTGGCCCATTTGGTCCAGCGCATCTGCCTGAAACAAGAACTGCCCCAGGCCCAGGCCGAGGAGGCCTTTCTGGCGGGCATCCTGCACGAGAGCGGCAAACTCATCCTCCTGGACAATTTTCCGCAGCAATTCCAGGCTGCGTGCAAGGCCGCGCGGCAGGCGCGCTCGCCCCTGAACCCGGTCCTGCTGCGCACCTTCCGGGCCAGCCCCGCCCAACTGGCCGCCTATTTGCTCGAATTGTGGGGCCTGCCCCCGAGCGTCATCCGCGCCGTCGCCTGCCAGGAGCGGCCCGAAAACGACGGCGGCCCCCGCCAGTTCTCGCTCACCACGGCGCTCTACATCGCCGACCAGGTGGCCACCCGCAAGTCTCCGCCAGATGCCTTCGCCATCCCCGATTGGGATGGCGCCGCCCTGGAGGCCGTCGGCTGCGAGGCGGATTTTTCCGTCTGGGAACGCTTCGGGGCGGAGGTGCGAGGCCCGGGGCGCCAACGTAGCGCAGGTTTCCAAACCTGCTGTATCGCGGGTTTCCAACCCGCAGGCCGTCCGCGAACCGGGGGCGCTCGACATGCCGACGCCCTGCCGACTGGAAGTCGGCGATACAGCAGGTTTGGAAACCTGCGCTACGACTTTGTCAACGGCCCTCAGACGAAATGTCCGCGCTCCGAATGCGCGATTGACTGGCCTGGGTGACAGGGGCATGCTTGGCCCGTTGTGTGACCAGACCATGAACCCGCATCCCGCTATGAACCGTCGTCAATTCCTGCAGACTACCGCGCTGGCCGTTGCGGCCATGCCTTGTGTGGCCGCGGCCGCCCAGGCCGCGGCAAGCCCGCAAGGCAAGCCCAAGGTCGGCTGCCTGAGCTGGTGTTTCCATGATTTCTCGCCCGGGGTCGATCCGGAGCCGGCCATAGACATCATCGGCGAGCTGGGCTTCGACGGCATCGAATTGATCGCAACGGCCAGGAGGGATCTCAAGGATTTCTGGACCGATGCCCGCGTGGATCGGTATCGGCTCAAGCTGGAGGAGAGGCGACTGGGCGTGTCGCAGTTCGTTCTCTTTCAGCCTGTGGTCGAGGGGCTCTCCAGCACGAAGCCGGACGAGTGCCAGCAGGCGCTGGACCTGTTCGAGGCCGGCTGCCGGATCGGCAAACGGCTGGGCGCGCCGATCATCAACATCGTTGCGCCCTGGGCGCGCGAGTTGAAGGGCCCAAGCGATTATCTGCCCCGTTACTATGAGCTGCCCGATGCGAAACCGGGGGAGAAATTCCACATCGATATTGCCGAGGGCTTCGACTGGGACCGCGTTTGGGACGGATACGTGAAGACAACGCGGGCGTGCCTGGAGCGGGCCAAAGCGCAGGGCCTCAAGTTCTCGATCGAGCAGCACACCCATACCCTGGTGCCCGATGCCTCGTCGTTCCTGCGCCTGTGGGATGCCATCCGCGACCCGGACCTGGGCTACAACCTGGATGCCGGCTGGACGCTCCTGCAGCGCGAGTACCCGCCCCTGGCCATCCACAAGGTCCGCAGGCAATTGATGAACCTGCACGCGCGAGACATTGATGGCCTGATGCGCCAGTTCCCCCATGTCGGCCAGGGCGTGATGGATTTCAAAGCCATCGTCGATGCCCTCAAGGCCGTCGGCTTCAGCCGCTATATCTCCCTCGAGGAGGACAAGCACCCCGGTGATATGAAGGAAACCTGCCGGCGGTATTTGCAGTTGATGAGGGAGTATATTGGGTGAAAGGCTAAAGGCTGAAGGTTAAAGGCTAAAGCCTACTCCGGGAGAGCCCCGGGCTGTTCTGCACTTTAGCCTTTAGCCTTCAGCCTTTAGCCTTTTCTTTTACGGCGACGCAGAACAGGTGGCGCTCGCCGCGGAGGAGGAGGCGGTTGGAGACCGGGACGGGCGAGGCGATGAGGCGCTCCTTGAGCTTGTTTTCCGCCAGCACCTCGAATGTGCTGTTGATTCGCGCAACAAAAACGACGCCGTCCTCGCGGGCGGCGTAGAGCCTGCCGGCGGTGATGGTGGGCGAGGCATAGAAGCTGGAATTGCCCTTGGGCAGCGCGCCGTGCCAGAGCGTCGCGCCTGTGGCGGGGTCGAGGCACTCAACGCTGCCGCGGTCGCCCAACAGATAGACCCGCCCCTGGTATTCGGCGGGTGTGGGGACAAACGTGCCGATATCCTCGCGTTTCCAGAGTCTGTGCGTAGCGGTCACGTTGCCGCTGCCGCCCAACCGGATGCCGTGGAGGCGGGGTTGGCCCCGGTCGGCGCGGCCAGTCGCCACCACGGCAATGTCGCCGGCCACGACCGGCGAGGCCACGGATGGCCAATAGCCCATGGCTTTGGGGTTGAAATCGCCGCAGGCCCACAGGAGCCGGCCATCGTCGGCGGCGTGGGCGGTCAGGTGCTCTCCGCCCCAGGTCAGGAGGGCTTCCTTGTCCTGGTGCCGGATGAGGATGGGAGTCGTATAGGCGTTGTCGCCCTCGACGGCGGTCTGGTAATCGCGGGCGACCTTCCAGAGCAGCTTGCCCGTGGCCTTGTCGAACGCGGCCAGCCACGACTGGCCATGGTGCAGTCGGGCCATCACCACGGCGTTTTCGGTCAATACCGGGGAGGTGCCCTGGTCCCAGAAGATCTCAACCGGGCCGAAGCCGGCGACCAGGTTGGTCTGCCATCGCACATGGCCGTCCAGATCCAGCGCGGCCAACGAGCCGCTCTTGAAATGGACGAAGAGGCCCCGCCCATCGGTGACGGGCGAGGGATTGCTACCGGAGCTGTTGGCGCGTTTGCCGGCCTGTTCGTGGCCAAAGGCCATCTGCCAGAGCGGTTTGTCGGCCCAGTCAAATGCCAACGCGGCATCCAGGCCATTGACCGGAGCGGTGAGGAAGATGCGCTGGTCCCAGACAATCGGCGTCGAGCAACCCCTGCCCGGCAGGGCGACCTTCCAGAGGACGTTGGTCACGTCCCATTTCACAGGATAGGCGCCTTGGGCCGTGCTGCCATTATCGCACGGGCCGCGCCAATGGGGCCAATTGGCCTGCCCCTGGCCGGCGGCCCGGGGATTGGCCGGCCCCAGGAGTGTCAGGCCCGACAAGAGGACGATCAGCCCGGGTCCTGTCATGCTCCGTATGTCCGAGAATCTCATGCCCGCCATTCAGCCCGAGGCCGCCCAAGAACGCAAGAATAACGCACTGGGCGCCCACCCATGTGTTTCACTCATAGCTGGCCGCGTTGAAGCGCTTGGCGATCTTCCGCACCATGTTACGGGGCCCCAGGCGCGTTCCAAAGGCCAGGAGCCGGTTGCGGAAGCCGGGCACCACCACGAACCGGCCTTGCCGGAATCCCTGGTGCCCAATCCGGGCGACCTCCTGGGCCGACATGGCCGCCCGCAGGAAGAACTTCGAGCTGCGCCCCCCGGCGACGGCGGTGAAGTTGGTCTCCGTCGGACCTGGGCAGAGCGTGCTCACCGTGAGGCCCGTGCCCAGGAGTTCCTCACCCAGCGCCTCGCTGAACGAGAGCACGTAGGCCTTGGTGGCGTAATAGATGGCCATGCCGGGGCCGGGCTGAAAGGCGGCGGTCGAGGCGACGTTGAGGATGCCGCCGCGGCGGCGGGCGAGCATGCCGGGCAGAAACAGCCCGGCCAGGTGCGTCAGGGCGGTTAGGTTGACCTGCACCATCTGGAGTTGGCGCTCGAGGGGCAGCTCGGCGAATTTGCCGCGGGCGCCGAACCCGGCATTGTTGACCAGCACGTCCACCCGCGTGCCCTGGCTCTCCAGATGGGCGAAGATGCGGGCCGGCGCCGCCGGTTCAACAAGGTCCGCCGGCAACACGTCCGAGTGTGTCTTGTAGGCCCGCCTCAGCTCCTCCGCCAGCGACTCCAGCGCCTGGCGCTTGCGGGCCAGCAGGATCATCCGGCAGCCATCGGCCGCAAAACACCTGGCCAACTCCCGCCCGATGCCGGACGAAGCCCCGGTCACAAGAACCGTCTCAATGCTCACTTGGGCGGTTCGTGCAGGCCGATCAGTTCATTCCAACTGACATGACCCGGCTTGGCGCACATGGATTGGTCTGCTTCGCTCATCGTTTGAGTTTGGATTTGGTGTTGATGTGCGGTGTTCGTTCGCGGCGAACCCTCCGCCGCAGCCACCGCAACAGCACTACTATCGCAGCAACTGGCCGCGATGCAACTGGCGCTTGCGCGCTGCAGCCGGGCGCCTATGGGGATTCCCCAAAACCAACTGCCTCTGCTTTTTTTCCGTAAGGCCTCAGAAGGTGTGAAAAAATCGATTCGTGGCGCCAGGCAGCAAAGAAATCTTCAAAATCCCAAGGAAAACAGAGGGGTGTTTTCGGGGATGATGCCCATTTTGGCATTTTTCCACACCTTCTCAGTGAAGGTGGGAGCGTCACTGTTCCCAGCTCACCGCGTAGCGGTGCCCGATGGTAGCCGTGGACTTCCAGTCCACGGACCCATGGCCCAAGCCCAACCGCGTCGCGTCGCGACGCCTGAAAACCGCGGCTGTCAGGCGTCGCTACGCGACGCGTGACCATTCCCACGCCCTGAACCGTGGACCAACGTCCACGGCTACCGTCACTGCGTCGCTACGCGACGCGCGATGATTCCCACGCCCTGAACCGTGCATCGAGCAGGCCGGGGTGAGGGTTCGGCCCGGCACTCCTTCTCCGCCTTCACTGACCTGCCTCTGCTTTTTTTCTGGCCAATCCACTTGCCGCCGCTAACCTGCTCCGCAGGCTATGAATACGGAGCAACTTTACCAGGAGCGTCTGAGCCGTTACGTCACCGCGTTGCGCAACGAAAAGCCGGACATGGTCCCCATCCGCCCCTTCGTAGCGGAGTTCACGGCCAAGTACGCCGGCTACACCTGCCAGGAGGTTGCCCATGATTACTTCAAGGCCTTCGAGGCCGCGGTCAAGACCGCCAAGGATTTTGGCTGGGAAGCCGTGGTGCCGAACATGGTCTATGTTTGGACCGGCCTGGCCCAGGCCTTGGGCCTGCGGTATTACGGCATTCCGGGCATCGGCATCCCTCACACCACCGGGTTCAACTACATCGAGCCGCCCGAGGACGCCGCCTTCATGCGCGCCGACGAGTACGACGCCCTCATTGCCGACCCGACGGCCTTTCTTTACAATGTCTGGCTGCCGCGCGTCTCGACCGAGGTGAGCCGCATCGGCCAGCCCGCCACTTACCGGAACAACCTGGCCCTGGTCAAAGGCGCCATGGCGATGCTCTCCTACTTCTATGCCTTCGGCCCGCAAATCGCCCGCCTGCGTTCCGAGTGCGGGACCGCCTCGGCCATCGCCGGCATCTTCAAGGCCCCGTTCAATATCCTGGCCGACAAATTGCGCGGCTACGTGGGCCTGACCATGGACATGCACACGCAGCCGGACAAGGTCCTGGCCGCGTGCGAGGCGCTCATGCCGCACCTCTGCCACGTGGGACTGACCACCGCCGACCCGGCCTGCCAGGTCCCCATCGGCTTTTGGATGCACCGCGGGTGCGTCCCCTTCATCAACCCGCGCCAATTCGACTCACACTACTGGCCCACGCTCAAGCCCATCATCGAGGAATTCTGGAAACAGGGTCACCAGACCATGTTCTATGCCGAGGGCAAGTGGCACTACCATTTCGAGGCCTTCCGCGAGCTGCCCGACCGCAGCATCGTCTTTCATTGCGACCAGGACGACATCTTCAAAGTCCATCAGCAGCTCCACGACAAATTCGCCATCAGCGGCGGCATCCCCAATGTCCTGCTCAGCTTCGGCACGCCCGAGGAGGTCCGCGCCTTTTGCCGCCGCGTCCTGGACGAGGTCGCCCGCGACGGCGGTTATATCCTGGACGCCGGCGCCATCATGCAGGACGACACCAGCATCGAAAACCTGCGCGTCATGACCCAGACCGCCCGCCAACACGGCGTCTATGCCGCCGGCACCTACAAGACCCCGACCGCCACCGCGCCCAGCCAGGTGCCCGCCTCCGTGGCCGAGCGCCAAAGACTGACCGGCATGGCGGGCCGGCCTGCGCCGCGCATCCAGCCCGGCGTCTGCTTCCCCTGGGAAGAGCGCGTCAAGGCCCTGCCCGAAATCACCGGCAGCCCGGACCTGGTCCGCAAGATCTGGGAAGACATCGATGCCTTCGGGACAGTTTTCATCTGGCAACTACTCCTGAGCTTCTGACCCCGATCACCGTCTCATCGAACGTGGCCGCCACCGTTTGCCCCGGCTGAACAACCAGGAACGCCGATTCGGGCCACTCGCCTTCGAGCAGAGTCCGCAGGAGCGCCAGGTCGCCGGGTATCTCATCATACTGCCAGCCCTTTTCGGCGCAGATTTGCCGGACCTGCTCGCAGAGCCTGAGCGGCTTGGTGAAGTCGAACTCGATGAGGGTCCCGTGGGAGTAGGACTGGGTCCAGCGGCTCATCTCCTGGACCAGGTATTTTGCCTGGTCCTCGCCGTATTTGCGCACCCACTGCTCGTAGGCATTGGTCAGGCCCTGGTTGGCACCGGCCGGCAACGACATCCCGCCCCAGACCGGCCCTTTATCGCCGCGTCTCCTGGCGAATTCCAGCCAGCCCGAGGTATAGTAATAAGTGCCCGGACGTTCGGCAAAGCACTGCTGGTAGCGTTCCTTGGAGCCGAGGAAGAAGGTGATGCAATCGTGGGCGCGCGGGATGACCAGCGGTGTATGGGAGGCGCTCAAGCCGTCCAGGATATTGCTGCAGAGGCCGTAGCCCAGGAGGATGGCGTCGTACTTGCCCGCAGGCACCGCCGCGATGCGCCTCTGAATTTCCTCACGGCCCGCGCCGGGCGTGTCGTGGTAGCCTTGAGTGAGCAGTTCGATATCGATGAGGTTGCGCGACTGCGCGGTCAGGTGATACAGCTCCCGCGCCGCAATCTCGCACGCAATGATTTTCAAGAACATGCGGGAAAAATGCTAAAGGCTAAAGGCTAAAGGCTGAAGTCCCGGAACGGGGTTCTCTGGATCGTGAAGACCTGTGGGGCCGAGTTATGCACCTTTGGTCTCTGCACTTTAGCCTTTAGCCTTCAGCCTTTAGCCTTCTTTTTTGGCCACCCACCGGATGGCCTGGCGGAGGATCTGGCGGTAGTTGGGGTTTTCGTAGGCAAAATGGTCGTGGCCGGACTGCAGATAGACGACGCGGGCGGCCTGGTAGGTCTTGCACCAGCCGATGACCTTGTTGCTGAGGGGTTCGTCGGTGGTCAGGAGCGGGTGGCACTGGGCGGCCACATCGAAGAGTTTGTAGGTCTCGTCATGGATTACATAGTCGTTGATGCCGCGAGTGATCGGGTGGCGTGGGTCGGCGACGTGGATCGGAATGTTGACCCCATGCTGGTAGGCGGAACGGGCCTTTTGGACGCCATCGACCATGGTGGGCTCCAGGTAATAGCGGGCGCCGATGATCTTCAGGTACTCCGGCCACTTCTGGTAGGAGGCAATCGCGTGGTGCAGCACCACCAACCCCTTGCCCTCCTTGAGCCGCGCCAGGAAATCGGCCTTGGCCTCGTCGGTGATCTCCTGGTGCATATCGTAAAGGACGAGCACGTCGTATTGTTTGGCGGCCTCCGCCTTGAGCAGGGCGTGGGCATTGGGATGTTCCACTGCCTGGTAGGTGATGTCGGGATTGTCTTTGAAGACCTGGAAGAAGGGTGCCTGCTCGAAGTCGTGCCCGCCGGTGACGACAAGCACGCGGAGCTTTTCCGGCGCGCCCTGGGCCGGGCCGGCCCCGGAGGCCCAAAACGCGGTGAGTGCGGTCAAAGCGATGAGAATGCCAAGGCGTGTTTTCTTCATGGATGTGTTGTAGCAGGCGACGCCCGGATTGCCAGAACATTTTGGGGGCGAAGGGGGTGAATGACGAATGACGAATGACGAATGACGAATGACGAATGACGAATGACGAATGACGAATGACGAATGACGAATGACGAATGACGAATGACGAATGACGAATGACGAATGACGAATGACGAATGACGAATGACGAATGACGAAAGCGCCAGAGGACTGGCGCAGTCCAATACCTTGCGGGCTTCGCTCGCCCTTCGCCCCTCAGCCCTGTCTCCTCGTCGCCGTTTCGTCATTCGTCATTCGTCATTCGTCATTCGTCATTCGTCATTCGTCATTCCCCCGTCGTCTCCGGCTTGACATTCCGCCCCTTCCGTCATTATCTCGTGGCATGAATACATCGAATCCTTCGACGGCCGTCTCCGGGACCCACCCGGCACTGACAGGCGGCAGCCCAGACATTACACGGCGCAAGTTCCTCGCCAGCGCAGGAGCGGCGGCGGCCGGCCTGACGATCCTCAAACCCGGGCTGGTTGGAGCCGCGGAGGCCAACTCGAAGCTGGATGTCGGCGTCATCGGTTGCGGCGGGCGCGGGGCCTGGATTGCCGAGCTCTTTGCCAAGGACGGCCACTACAACGTGGTTGCCCTGGCCGACTATTTCCAGGATCGCGTGGATGACGCCGGGAGCAAACTCCAGGTGCCGGAGGCCAAGCGGTTCACCGGTTTGTCCGGCTACAAACGCTTGTTGGGCGAGAAACTGGACGCCGTGGCCATCGAGAGTCCGCCCTACTTTCACCCGGAGCAAGCGGCGGCGGCTGTCGAGGCGGGCAAGCACGTGTATCTGGCCAAGCCCACTGCGGTGGATGTCCCCGGTTGCAAGTCCATTGCCCAGAGCGGGCGCGCGGCCACCGCCAAAAGACTCACGTTCCTGGTCGACTTCCAGACCCGCATCATGCCCTCCTACCAGGAGGTCGTCTCCCGCATTCACAACGGCGGCATCGGCAAGCTGGTCACCGTCTATGCCGAATACCAGACCAGCCTGATGTTCGAGGGGCGCGACGCCGAGTTGCGCCGGGAACCGCAAAACCCCGAGGTGCGCCTGCGCACCTGGGGCATCGACCGGCTCCTCTCCGGCGACGTCATCACGGAACAGAACATCCATGCCCTTGACGTGGCCACCTGGATCGTCGATGCCAACCCCATCAAGGCCTACGGCCGCGGCGGGCGCTCCCGCCCGTTCCTGGGCGACTGCTGGGACCACTACTCGGTGCTGTTCTTCTTCCCCAACGACCTCATGGTCACCTTCACGGCCAAACAGGTCGGATTCGGTTTCGACGACATCATGGTCCGCGCCCATGGCGTGAGCGGCTCAGCCGAGACCAACTACGGCGGCGACTGCTGGCTCCGCAGCCGCGACGACCGCTTCAGCGGCAAGACCGACGATATTTACCTGGTCGGCGCCCAGCGCAATATCGCCGCCTTCCACGACCAAATCACCAAGGGCGATTGCTCCAACCCGACGGTGCCGCCAAGCGTGCGCAGCAATCTCACCACCATCCTCGGCCGCACTGCCGCCTACAAACAGGTCGAAGTGACCTGGGACGAGATCCTCAAGGCGGACGAAAAGTGGGAGTTCAACACCAGCGGCCTCAAGTCCTGACCTGCCCAGCAGAACCATTCGACAGAAAAAGCAGAATCATTGGCGGCAAAATCATTAGGGAGCAGGGCGGTTTCCGTGATCCTGCCGCTGGCGAGATTATGCGCAGTTGCGATCGTGGAAAGTGGGTCTTTCCAGCAGGAACAGGGGAACTTTCCGTTGACCTCCGCATAACTGAAAACTCAGCATAATGGCTGACCCATTTGCTGGCGGGCATGGCGGCGCCGCAAACCATTAGGGCGGAAAGGCGCTGGGCTCGAGGGTCCGGCGTGCCAGCCAGTCCCAATCCCGGGTGTCGTGGCTTAATGGCGCTGGAGTGTACCAGGCGTAAGTGACGGGCACGCAGGTCGAAGGGACGACCCACTTCTTGTATTCGCCGTGCCCATCGGCGAAGACGAAGGCTGCACCCGCGGCTGTGATAGCTGGCCGGAAGCTGCCCCCACCAGACGCCCTCCGGCGTCCAAGCCGTCCAAAAGCCAGGGAAGTTGATCGTATCCGGGTGCTCATCGAGGAACACCCAGGCCATCGAGGGCGGCAGGCTGACGAGGTCCTGCACCCGCACGAAAAAATGCGAACGCGTCCGGGTCGAGAAGCCCAGAAAGACCTCGTCGACGAGAGAGCTCTGATGCTTGCGACACTCGACCTCCGTCCAGCCGTCGCCGAGTGCCCAATTCATCGAAACGCTCCGACAACGCTGTGGCCAGCCCGCCGCTCTCTGCTGTGCGTCGAGGAACGTGTCCTCGGGGCAGTGCAGAACCGCGGCCGAATGGCCCAAATAACGCGCCATGCTGCTGTAGGCATCACTGGTCAGATAAAGGAGGTTCGTGTCATCCGATCCGG
This sequence comes from uncultured bacterium, assembly GCA_963749495.1. Lineage (GTDB taxonomy): Bacteria > Verrucomicrobiota > Verrucomicrobiia > Limisphaerales > UBA8199 > CAVQND01. Next base: position 315,207 of record CAVVMW010000022.1, on the reverse strand, counting down.
GCAGAGGCCCATAGGACGCCCGGGCAACCCCCCATGACATCATGCCCTCGACCCAATTTGGCGCGTCAGGGAGATAGACCGGCATGCCTGGGAGCAAATACCAGCCTGGGGTTCCCACTGGGCTGTTGTAAGGCATATTGTCGCCGTTTTCCTCGGCGTAGAGCCGCCAAGCCAGGCCCAACTGCCTCTTGTTGCCCAGGCAGAAGGTGGTCCTTGCTTTGGCCTTGGCCCGCGCCAGAACCGGCAGCAGAAGGGCCGCCAGAAGGGCGATGACCGCTATCACCACCAGGAGCTCGACGAGCGTAAAGCCGCCCGGCCGGCGCCCGCCGGGCTCCGATGGTGATGAAGATGGGGCTCCCATAGAAGACCGATTAATTTGCCTATTGCCAATAATAAGTCATGACGTTCGGGGAGCAGCCAGAGTCGTTGCCCGGCGCGCCGGCGATCAGGTTGGGCAGCCCGTTGACCAGGCTGGGTCCAAACGAGATGCTGTATCCGAGCTGCAGGTTCAAACATTGGCCCTCGGCCCAGCCCACAGTGCTGCCGGGCAGACCAGTCGAGGTCTCAGTTATCCAGCAGATCGCCCGGCCGCCGTTCGTGTACTTCCCGGACATCGTTGTCGTGCCTGGCGCCCCAACCATCACGTCCGCATACCCGTCGCTGTTGATGTCGCCGCCCGCGACACTCCAGCCGAATTTGGCCCCGGTCATAGCGCCCCAATTGCTCCAAGCCGGCGTCGTGTTCACGCCGCCCGAGGCGCCACCCAAGTAGAGCAACACCCGGCCGTTGCTCGTCATTCCACCGGCGTTTCCATACGGTGCGCCCACGAGGACGTCCTGGTACTGGTCCGCGTTGACCTCGAAGCCGCTGGCGACCGAATATCCAAAATTCTCGGTTCCCTGCGCTCCTGACAGCGTCGTGTTCGGGGTGGTGCTATAATACCCGGTCACAGGCGTGTCAAGGTAAATGTACACCGTCCCGCCCTGCTCTCCATTGGCCCCTGGCGCGCCAACGATGAGGTCGTAATAAACTTTGCCGGCCAGGTGTCCCGCGGCCACGCTGAAACCGAAATAGGCATAGTTGTAACTGCCGTAGGCGGACCAACTCGGCGTGGTGCTGAATCCGCTTGAGGTCGCCACATAGAGCAGCACTTGCCCATTCTGTGAGCCAGACCCATAATTGTAATAGGGAGCCCCAACAATAACAGAGTGAGCGGGTTCGGAGTAGGTGATCTTACCTGAATTGCAGAGCGAGGCGCCCAGGTTTGCCCCATTGACCCCGCCCGTGACCATCCAATCGGGCGATGAGGCGTAATTGCCGGATGAATCCGGGTAGAAGGCGAAGGCAGCGCCCACGCGCGTTCCACTCCCGTAGCCTGGGGCACCCAGCAGGAGATTGCCGTATAAGCTGGCCGCGCCGCTCTTCCACCCGCACAACCCGCCGTCGGCCACGCCCCAGCCCACGTTCTCGTAGGACTGGGTCCCGGCGTAACTCCACGTCGGGGTGGTAGGCAGGCTGCCACCAGCAGCGCTGTAGAAGAAGACCTTCCCCGCTTGCGGCGTGCTGCCGGGGTCGAAGTACGGGTCTCGACCAAAAGCCCGCCGACCCAAGAGCCCCCGGTTTGCCACAGATACCCGACCCAGGCGACCGATTTCCCGAACCAACTCCCGGTTTGCGGGCTACTGAGGTAACCACCGCTGCCGTTGCCCATGAGGGGATCCACTAGCAGCGGATAGACGGCGTTCTGGTCATCGACGACGATCGTGAAGTTATCCTGGTCAACCCCCACCATCCGGGTGGGCACGGGCATCCCGGTCGCGTCAAAGGCCTTCAGGTCCGCGTAATACATCACGATATTGGTCCCGCCCTGACCTCCCATAAACTGCACCGAGGCCCCGGCTGAGTCAACCAAAATATCAACCCCGTCACGAGTGGCGGCGAGGTCAAGTTGCAGGGGTCCGGACCCTTGCGGCCTTTCTGCTATGAGGAAGCTCTGGCGCATGCCCGCCTGGTTGTTGGTGTAAGCGACCTCGATGCCCGCGCCCGTGGCTTGGGCCGTGTTCGCGGCGGTCGTCCACGACGCCCCGGCGATAACGCCAGGTGTTTCGCCCGCCCGCCCGTAGCTCGCCAACCGTAACGTCACCTGCCACAGGGGATCGTCCTTCTGCGGCTCCCGGGGCGTGACGGTAACGCCGTCGTCCTGAAAGCGGAATCTCAGGTTCTGGGCGCGGTTGGGCGCCATGTAGGCCCCCACGCCGGGCTGCCAGTGGATCTCATACTCGGAATGCTCGACCCACGCGGACATCGCGGCGAACTTGTCCTGCGCCAATGCTGGAAGGCTCGCAGTCTGCGATTCGCTTTGGGCGCGGACGCCCATTGGCAAGAGCAGGAGCCCACAGGCAGCCCCGGCGAACCAGGAAACCTTGGCCGAGCAACCGGCGAGCCGAGACCAAGAACCGCTGCTTGCCGCCCTGGGCGATGAGGCCTTGCTCCGCCATGATTGGGCAAAAGTGGTTTCTGCCCTGTTTTTTCGTAACACGCTGCTTTTCATAAGAGTTGTCCTTTCGTTCTGTTTGCCCCCTAACAGGCCAGCTTCATCGTCGCGCCAGCGGCTCGATGCAGTCCAGATCTAAAGGGGCGTACGCCTCGGCGTACGCTCAACCAGGGCGGCTACCTGAAGACGCAAGGCCGGCTTATTGAGGGGGGAGCAATCTGCCTACGGCCGACCGCCGGTCGTGGACGTGGAGCTTTTCGTACAACCGGCGCAGGTGTGTCCGAACGGTGCCGGTCTCAATGCCGAGCCGAACTGCGATCTCTTTGCGCGAGAGGTGGCTTGCCAGCAAGACGATGACCTGGCGCTCGCGCTCGGTCAGTAATTCTGCGGAAGCGGCGGCCGCGACGCGCTGAACGAATGCGACCGCTGCCCGCGCCGCCACGGGGCACAGGTGTGCCGATCCTGAAAGGGCCGCCCGAATGGCAGCGGCCAGTTCTGTCGGGCGGGATGGTTTGACGACGTAGCCGCAGGCTCCAGCGGCAAGTGAGTCCACGACTGCCTCCTCAGCAGCGGCGTCACTGTGCATGACGATAGGCAGCCCGGGCATCATGGCCTTCAGCCGGCGGACGCAATCAATGCCCGAAAGCCCAGGAAGGCGAACCTCCACGATGGCCACAACCGCAGGATGAGCAGGCAGGTGGCCGAGTGCTTCCTCAGCGCTCATATAGCCCACCAACGACCAGTGCCCTCCGAGGCGACCAACCACCTTATGCAAGGTGTCATGCACGGTGCGGTCTGGATCTATGACCGCGAGGGTAGATGCGCGCTCCAGCGGTTGGGTTCCCGCGAGCGCCGCGACAGGACCTCGATGGGGGTTTTTCACGCCACCTCGGTGCTCGGCCCCCAGGGGGAGCGTGCAAGGAACGAGCGGGACAGAGCCAACCGCCCCGGCTTTCGCTTGCCCCATGGCCAGGTTCGGACGCGACCGGGAATCCCGTCCCGACCAATGTGCGAACATCTCACGTTTCCCGGTCGAGTGGTTTCGCCTGAATTGCATCCTTGCATCGCGGAGGCCAGGCTCACTCGGAAGCCCGGGGCCCAAAGAGCAGCGCCACAATCCGCTCGAGTCTCCCAAGGGCCTGCTCGGTGGCTCCGCTTTCCACGGCCCGCCTCGCTTCCCGGAGCAAGACGAGGACGTGGCCGAGGTATGCATGACTCTCCGACCCGCTTGGTCCTCGGGGAGTTCGCCGAATGCTGGTCTGCGGTGCTGAAATTCATCCACTCTCGTGAGGCGTCGCCGAACGCGTTTTAACCTCGCGTGGCTCGCGGGCGCCGGTATGACGCCGAGTTTTCCGAAGAGTTGACGCACGTGCGCATGAACGGTGTGCGCCGAAATGGCGAGGTCGCTGGCAATGGTGTCCTCAACCTCGTCGTTGAAGACGCCGCTGCTGATCTGCAGCTCGCGGGGGGTGAGGTTAAGCGAGCGGGCAAGCTCACCCCAGGCGTCGTCAGAAATCAGGGTCGAATCGAGCGGGAGGCGGCCCGATCTTCCGGAAGACCCCCACGAGGGGCCACCGCCAACAGGGCAGACGCAATTGACGGGACCCTGGGCGGTCGTGCAGGTCGAGGCCCTTGTCCCGAGGCCTTGAGTGGGCGGGGCCCAGGAGGCGGGTGGGGTTGAGGTTGTCGGAGGGGGAGCCACTGGCCCGCTCACTTGCACCCTCGCCCCTGCTGCCTCTCGCGCCCTGCCCACACATTCGTGTCCGGCTGAGTGCATGTTCTGCCTCCACCATGAGCGGCGTTCCTTGCCGCTCTGGGCACCTCCGGCGGCGGGCGGGAGGGGCGCTTCCGCGGCGTCCTTCCCGGGCAACCGCCCCGGGGGGAGCAACTGGCACAGAGGTTCACCCTATCCTTCGTGTCAACGGATTCTGCGTTATGACTATTCCATAGCAGGTAGTAGCGGTCATGTCAAGGCTAAAGAAGGACATCGAGGCGTCATGGCGTCATTCCACGGCGGTGTCAAAGTCATTCGGCGTGCGAGCGTGCTAGCAGCTTCGGCGGTCGGCGGTGCATCAGGCCAGCCCCATGCCGGGTGGGGGAGCTCTCGCCGCGGCTGGGGGGCAGGCCGGTGGCGGACGTGCGGCGGTGTCGGGCCAACGGCCAACTCCTGGCACTGGAACGCTTGCGCGGGCGACCCCTACTATGCCCTGGATTGCCGCGAGGACGACTATGCCTGGTGCGGCGCCACGCCCGAGGGCCAGCTCGTTCCCGCCATCCACTTCGAGCAACTCCGCGCCGGCCTCTACGACTATCGCCATCTGCTCACGCTGGCTCGGCTGGCCAAAGAGAAAGCGGGCACGCCCGCCGCCGCCGCTGCCCGGCAACTCATCGCAGCACGCCTGGCCGCCTTCAAGCTCGGCCAGCGCGAGCACGACGAACTCTTTCCCTCGGACGACTGGCAGAGCTTCCGCCGCAAACTGGCCGGCGCGATCGAGGCGCTGCGGTGACCGGGTTGGGAATGACGAATGACGAATGACGAATGACGAATGACTACTCAGCCAGTGGAAAAGGGTTGACGACCTCGGGCAGGCCCAATAGGATAGGATAGGCACGTTAGCCCTGCGAGTATGATTCGGGACTGGCCATCTCCCGAAGATCCCTCCTGCAGGCGGGTCTTTCGCTCGCACTTCCGGTGCGGCGCGCGAACCGCACAATTTGAGGCGACGCCGGCAATGGCGGCCCTTGGGGCCGTCCCGGCGGCGCAACGCAGCAGAACCGACTGAACAGATCAAGCAAGTCGAACTATGAAACTACCCAGCAACAGACGAATCCTCCTGTGGGGCGCAGTTGCCTGCGCCGCACTGTTCACCACGCGCCCGGCCAGGGCGGATTATCCCAGCACAGTCACGGGCTTTGGCCCGCTGGCCTATTATCGGCTCAATGACACCGGGTCCGTCCCGATCCCCGATATTGCTACGAACCTCGGCACCTTGGGGGCCCGGTTCAATGGCTTTTACCAGGGGGACATCCAGCACCCCTTTGCCCCGGGCGCCCTGGTTGGAGAACCAAACGACAACTGCGTGAACTGCCCGGGCGGGGGCGGCAAGGTCGGCGTGGGCTATGACCCGCTGATCAATCCGACCGGCCCCTTTAGCGCGGAGGTGTGGGCCAACCCGACCGCCATCTCCGGCAGCCAGTACCCGCTAGGCCCGCTTTCTTCGCTCTATTATGACGCGAACGTTGCCTCCGCGGCGCGCGCAGGGTGGCTCATCTACCAGAATTCGGGCGACTGGATGTTTCGCATGGGCGACACCGCCGGCTACACCGCGATGACCGAGGGCGGCATGGCCACCGTGACGACGTGGCACCATATCGTGGGGGTTTATGATGGCACCAACGCCACCCTGTATGTCAACGGCGTGTCCGTCTCCTCGGTGGCGCTGAGCCGCCCCTTCGTGGGCAACCCCAAGCAACCGCTGGAGATCGGCACCGCCAGCCCCTTCGGCCGGAGCTTTAACGGCCTGGTTGATGAAGTGGCCATCTACACCAATGCCCTCACCGCGGCCGAGGTGCTGGCCCATTATCAGAATGGCATCAGCGCGCATCCCAGCCAGCCCTATGCACAGTTGGTCCTGGCCAAGAAGCCGATCCTGTATTTCCGCCTGGACGAACCGACCTACACGCCCCCGGACACGAGCACCCTCCCCGTTGCGGTGAACACCGGCAGTCTGGGCACCGCCATCAACGGCACTTATCAGCCGGGCAGTGCCACCGCGGCTGCGGGCCCGCCCGGCAGCGGGTTCGGCACAGGCAACACCGCCGCTTCCTTCGACGGCTTTGACGGCTCCGTCTTGTTGGGCAACCCGGACGGGCTCAACTTCACCAACCAGATCACCGTCATGGCCTGGATCCAGCCGACTTCCACTACTGCCCTGCGCGACATTTTGGCCCATGGATATATCAGCAGCCCCAACCAGGAAGTCTTTTTCCGCATCAATGCAGGCTCTTATGAGATTGGAGATTATGCCTCCGGCGTCACCGCCAGCGCGGGCGGAGTCGCCAACCAGGACGTGGGCAATTGGGTCTTCCTGGCCGGCACCTTCGACGGTTCCAAATGGAATCTCTACCGCTATGGCGAATTGATCGCCTCGGCGGCCAGCACCGCCGGCGCCGGCCAAGTGGATTCCTCGTGGTCTATCGGCTCGCGCGGCGACCCGACTCTGGGCGATAGTCGTAACTTCGCCGGTCGGATCGACGAAGTAGCCATCTTCAACAAGGGCCTGACCCAGGACCAGATTCGCCAGATCTTCTATGCGGCGCAGACGGCGCCCGTCATCATCCAGCAACCGCAGGCCCCGCTAGGCACGATCATTGCCGGCGCCCCAGTCTCCATCTCCACCGTCGCCGTCGGCCCTCCCACGCTGGGCTATCAATGGACCAAAGAGGGCGTCAACCTGTCCGGCAAGACAAACGCCACGCTCGCGTTCAGCAATATCACGACCAATGACGCGGGCAATTATGCCGTAATCGTCACCAATCTCTACGGCTCGGTCACCAGCTCCGTGGCCACCCTCACCGTGACCTATCCGACTGCGCCCGCCGCGATCCTGCATGTCGTCGGCTACCCTGCTTGGGACTCGACCGCCCAGCAGGCCAGCCTGACCCAGGTCCTGCTCGAATTCAGCGGCCCGCTTTCCCAAGCCGGCGGCAACCCGGCCAATTACACGATCTCGGACGGCCAGCATACCCTCACGGTCTCGGCCGCGAGCTTCTCGAACAACAACCTGAACGTGGCCCTCACCACTTCCGCCCAGACCCCAGGCCAGGCCTACACGGTCACCTTGACCGGCATCACCGACGGCGTCGGCAATCCGCTGGCCAACAACTCCGCTCCGTTCACCGCCTGGGTCACCAGCCCGGCCAACGGGCTTTACTGGGAGTACTACCCGAACATCGAGGGCACCGTTGTCGCCGCGTTGACCGGAGACTCGGTGTTCTTCCCCGACTTTCCGAACGCAACCACCAACCTGACGGTCTTCGACACGCGTGCCGTGTTCCCGGATGACACGCATGACAACTACGGAACCCGCATTAGCGGCCTGTTCGTGCCGCCGGTTTCGGGGAATTGGGTCTTCTTCGCCCGCAGCGACGACTCCTCGCAGCTCTTCCTCAATCCCAACGGCCCCGATGCCGCCGGCATGACCCTGATCGCACAGGAAGCCGGTTGCTGCGAGGACTGGAACATGATCTACTCGGCGGCGCTCCCGCTAATTGCGGGCCAGGGCTACTACATCGAGACCCTCCACAAGGAGGGCGGCGGGGGCGATTACGTCAAAGTGGCCGCCCGGCTGGATGGCACCGGCAGCCCAACTCTCGGCACTCCCAACACGGTCATCGATCCTGCATCCCTCGCCGGCCCCGCCGTCTGCTATCCCTATGCCCCGGCCGACGTGGGCGGCCCCATCCTCCTGACTGGCCCCAGCAGCCTCTCCGTGGCGGCAAATCACCCCGTGACCCTCTCCGCCACCGCCAGCAACCCCGCCGGCCTGTCCATGTTCTACCAGCGGTACCGCAACGGCGCCGCCATCGCGGGCGCGACGACGACGTTCTACTCCTTCATCGCGGCCAGCTCGGATAACAACGCCCAGTTCACCGTCAAGGTCTCGAAGGTCGGCTCCGTGGCCACCAGCCCGGCGGCCACGCTGACCGTCACCGCGGACACCACACCGCCGGCGGTCGTGGTCATCCATGGCTCCAAGGCGATGAACACCCTGACCGTCGGCTTCAGCGAGAGGATGCAGGCCAACCCGAGCGCTGCCGCGTTCACCATCCCGGGCTTCACCGTCACCAGCGCGGTGCTGGACTCGACCGGAACCAACGTCGTCCTGACGCTGGACAAACCGATGACCTCCGGGCAGACCTTCACCCTGACTGTCCAGGGCGTGCAAGACTCGGCGGGCAACACCCTGGCCAGCGCCACCGCCCCGGGCGAGGCCTTTTTGTTCAGCCGCGGCTTCCTGAAGTGGGACTTCTTCGGCGGCCTCTCCACGAGTGACACCAGCATGTCCCTCTTGACCAGCGACCCGCGCTACCCCGACTCCCCGGACTTCACCAGCTTCGTCATCGGGTTGGATAGCCGGTCTATCTTCCCCAACGACAACCACTGTGGCTATGGCGATCACATCACCGGCTTGTTCGTTCCACCCGCCACGGGCAATTATTACTTCTACATCAGGAGCGACGATTGGTCGCAATTGTACCTCAATTCGGCGGGCACAGACCCGCTGGGCAGCACGATCCAGGCCGAGGAGACCGGGTGCTGCGAGGGCTTCTCAGCGCATTCGAACACGAACTTGGGCGCCGTGCCCTTGATCGGCGGACAGCAGTACGATATCGAAACGCTCCACCGGGAAGGCGGTGGCGGCGATTATGTGCAAGCGGCATTCAAACTCGACACCGATCCGGGCAGCCCGGACGCGCTGCCGCCGATTCCCCCGGCCTACGTCGGTCTGATGGCCGACCCGCTGGGCGCCAGCGTCACCATTACGCAACAGCCCGCGAGCATTGCCACCGCCTATCTGGCAGGCGACCCCAAGACCGTGCTGGACATTAATTTCAGCGCCGGCGATGGGGGTTTCACCGTGACCAACTACGGCAACCCGGTGGGGCCATGGTCCTATGCCGCGGTCTCGGGAAGCTGGACCAACCACGGCCCGGCCGCCAGCCTCGGTTACCCGGGCCCATTCGCGTCAGGCCTCCACAGCACCGTCATCCACATCACCAACGCCGCCCCGGTCGTGCTGAGCTTCACACATCGGCACAGCTTCGAACTCAGCGATAAGGCTTACGATGGCGGACAGGTCCGGCTCAGCGTCAATGGCGGGGCGTTTGGCACGGTCCCGTCGCTTAACTTCTTCCAGAATGGTTACGAGGGGGCTATCCAGGGCACCGTCTATCCCAACCTCACCACCACGCCGGGCTGGACCAATGCTGGCTTCATCGGCGATTCCCCAGGCTATAGCACCGGCGCCATGATCACCAGCCTTGCCAGGCTCGGCTCGTTCAACGTCGGCGACACCCTCCAACTGGAGTTCCTCGCCTCTTGGGACGAGGGCGCTGAAGGGACCGAGCCCAACTGGGAAATCTCTGCCCTCCAGGTGACCGTCGGCGCAGCTCCGCCGGTCACTGTCTCCTTTACGGTCGGGGCCGAGTCCACGTACCAGTTCCAGCCCAACCAGATCATGAGCTACTTCTGGCAAGAGAACACCGGCTCGGGCTTCGCCGACGTTGTCGGCGCCTATAGCCCGACTTACACCTTCAACGCCTCCCTGGCGGACAGCGGAACAGATTACCGTTGCATCGTCTATTCTCCGGGTGCTTCCGCGACCTCTTCCGTCGCTTCGCTCACCGTGGCGCTGCCGATTACTTTCGGGCTGACCGACGCCAACACCCTCAAGCTGGTCTGGCCGTTGCCGCCCGCCCCGCTCACGGTCGCCAGCTACGCGTTGGAGCAAACCCCCAGCCTCTCGCCGCCCGCGTGGGTGACCTCTACGGCCACGCTCCAGACTACCACCACCACGGTCTTCACGACCGTGCCGCTGGTTCACACTGGTCCGGGCATGCTCTACCGGCTGCACAAGAAATGAAATAGGACCTGATTCAGTCCACGAGGCCGGCCACCGCGCCGCGCCTCCTTGACCGGCTGTTATAGCAGAACGTCCTCCGGGTGCCCCGTCGGCACCCGGAGGTTTTTTTTCGGCAAGATGGAACAAGGCAGAATCATTGTTGGCAGAATCATTGCAGAGGATTCTGGTCAGTAGTCATTCGCCATTTGTCATTCGTCATTCGTCATTCGTCATCCCCCCCTTCCCCCTTGCCCGGGGATAGGCGGCGCTTATAATGACGCGATGTTGGATATCAAGTTGATTCGGGAGAAGCCGGATTTTGTACGCCAACGCCTGGCGGGCCGGGGGGCGGGGGATGAAGCCCGCATTGATGAACTGCTCCGGCTCGACGAGCAGCGGCGCCAGGCCCTGCACCAGGTGGAGTCGCTCAAGGCCCAGCGCAACCGTGTGTCGCGCGAGATCGGCGCGCTCATGGGCCAGAAGAAAGTGGCCGAGGCGGAGGCCAAGAAGCAAGAGACACGCGAACTGGGGGCCCGGATCGCGCACCTGGACCAGCAGGCGGCGGGCGCCGAGGCGGCCCGCAGCCAGTTGATGCTGCGGCTGCCCAATCTGCCTCACGAATCGGTGCCGCCGGGCCGCAGCGCCCAGGACAACCCGGTCGTGCGTGTCCATGGCGACAAGCCGGCCTTTTCATTCCAGCCCAAGTCCCACGTCGAACTGTGCGAGGGCCTGGGGTTGGTCAATTTCGCGCGCGCGGCCAAGCTCTCGGGCAGCGGTTTTGTGCTCTACACCAACTGGGGCGCGCGGCTGGAGCGGGCGCTCATCCAATTCCTCCTGGACCTCCACACCCTCCAGCACGGCTACGTGGAAGTCTCGCCGCCCTTCATGGTCGGGCCGCAATGCCTGGAAGGCGTCGGGCAATTCCCCAAGTTTGCCGACCAGTATTACGCGGTCCAGGAGGGCTTGGACGCCTCGACGCTGGGCAAGCTCTACCTCATCCCCACAGCCGAGACGCCCGTCGCCAATATCCACCGCGAGGAGATCCTCGCCGAGCGGCAGTTGCCGATCTATTACTGCGCTTATACCCCCTGTTTTCGCGGTGAGGCCGGCGCCGCCGGGGTCGGCACGCGCGGCATGATTCGCGTCCACCAGTTCGACAAGGTCGAGTTGATCAAGATCGTCAAGCCGGAGGAGAGCTACGCCGAGCACGAGAAGATGCTGGCCGATGCCGAGCGCGTGCTCCAATTGCTGGGCCTGCACTACCGCGTGGTCCTGCTCTGCGCCGGCGACATGGGCTTCGCCAGCGCCAAGACCTACGACATCGAGGTCTGGGCCCCGGGCCAGGGCAACTACCTCGAAGTGTCCAGTGTCTCCAATTGCGAGGATTTTCAGGCCCGGCGCATGAACCTCCGGTTCAAGAGCGAGTCGGGCGAAAACCGCTTCCCGCACCTGCTCAACGGCAGCGGCACTGCCCTGGCCCGCCTCTTCGTGGCCCTGGTCGAGACCTGTCAGCAACCCGACGGCGCCCTCGTAATCCCGGCCCCGCTCCAAAGCTATCTCAAGGCCGAAAGGATTGGCCCTTGAGCCCTGCGCCTCGCACCCGCGTCGGACGGGTCAGACCGGTCAGACGGGTCGGACGCGTCAGACCGGCCGCAGCCAACCCGGATTCTGCCCCTCGTCCGTGCCGTCCTTCCTCCGAGGGATTCCGCACTCCGCACTCCGCACTTCGTTCGTTCGTCATTCGTCATTCGTCATTCGTCATTCGTCATTCGTCATTCGTCATTCGTCATTCGTCATTCGTCATTCGTCATTCCGCCCTCCGCACTCCATGAGGCTCCTTCTCGCCAGTAGCGAACTGCATCCCTACTCGAAGACCGGCGGCTTGGCCGACATGGCGGCGGGCCTGGGCAAGGCGCTGGCAAAGGCCGGGCACCAGGTCGGGATTGTCACCCCCCTCTACCAGGGCATTCGCGAGCGGTTCCCAGGAGTTACGCCGGTGGCCATGCCCCTGGATTTGCCGCTGGGCCTGGGCCGGCTTCGCGGCGAGGTCTGGGCCTTGGAACCAGCCCCAAGACTGACCATCTATTTCATCGACCAACCCCAGCTCTATCAACGCTCCTCTCTCTACACGCAGCACGGCGTGGATTACCCGGACAACGCCGAGCGTTTCATGTTTTTCTCGAAGGCAATCGCACACTTGGCCACGCGCCTGCCCTGGCAACCGCAGATACTGCACCTCAACGACTGGCAAGCCGGTTTTGCCGCGCTCTTCCTTCATCACCAGCGGCGGTTGGCCCAATTGAAAGACGGGCCCCGGATCTGCATGACCATTCATAACCTCGCCTACCAGGGCCTGCTCCCGCCCAGCCAGTATGCCCTGGCCAACCTGCCCTGGGACTATTTCACCCCGGACGGCGTCGAGTTCTACGGCCAGGTTAACTGCCTGAAGGCCGGCATTGCTTATGCCGACGTCATCACCACCGTCAGCCCCACGCACGCGCGGGAGATCACCACTGCAGAACTGGGGTGCGGGCTGGACGGCCTGTTGCGCAAACGGCGGGACCTGCTCTTCGGCATCCTGAACCGCGTGGATCACGAGGAATGGAAGACGCTGGGCAACCCATTTCTCCCTCACCCCTACACCAGCCAGGACCTCAGCGGCAAGGCGGCCGACAAAACCGCGCTGCAGAAGGAGTTGGGTCTGCCTCCCGACCCGGGCGCGCCGCTCTTCGGCAACGTCGGCCGGCTCGTCGAGCAGAAGGGCGTCGATCTCATCCTGGGCGCCCTCGAAGAGATGCTCGGCGCCAATCTCCAGTTTGTTGTCCTGGGCACAGGCTGCCCCGCCTTCGAGCACGCCTACCAGGTCCTGGCGCAGCGCTTTGCCTCCCAAGTGGCCGTGCGCATCGGCTTCGACGAAGGTCTCTCGCACCGCATCGAGGCCGGGTGCGATTTCTTTTTGATGCCCTCACGCTTCGAACCCTGCGGCCTCAACCAGATGTACAGCCTCCGCTACGGCACCATCCCGATCGTCCGCGCCACCGGCGGCCTCAACGACACCGTCATCGACATCCGCGACGACCCGGCGCGCGCTGACGGCATCAAGTTCACCCACTACGCCACTTCCGCCCTGGCCAAGGCCATCCGCAAGGCCCTCGAACTCTTCCGCGAGCCGGACCTGCTCCGCCATTTCCGCGCCAACGCCATGAGCGCCGACTTCTCCTGGGACCGCGCCGCCGAAGAATACGCCGCCGTTTATCTCGCCGCCGCCAAGCGGCAGACGGAGGTCCCAAGATAGAGCCAGTCCCACAAACCGCGCGAATGGGCAACCTTTGTCGAGGCCGGCCCAATCCGACAAAGGTCCCGACAAAGGCTGCGACAAAGGTCCGGAATCAGAGCTTTTGGGACAGGCTCTGAATAAATCCGGCCTCAGGATTTGGACGCGCGCCCGAACGACTCTGGACTGTGGACTGTGGACTGTGGACTGACTACGCCCGCCGCGCTGCCGCCTTTTTGTATGCCCCAACCTCCGGCGCCTCGGGGTTGACCTCCGGTCCAAAGTAGCGCAGGCAGACTAATGGCTCGGTTTGGCTGGCGTTTTCGAACGTCACACCCGCCCGCGCGCCGTCCTCCGAACAGAAGTACTCGTCCTCGGTCAACTCCGTGAAGCGGATGAGCTTGGGGGTGTTGAGGGGCTGGCCATTGATCTTGCCCACACCCTGGACGCAAATCAGGCCGTAGGCGCCGTTGTCTTTGGCGGTGCATTTCTGGCCTGCGGCGACGGTCAGTTCTTTGGCGCTGAAGAGCTGTTCGCCGTTGATCTTGCCATAAACAACCCACCGATCCACGCAGCCATTGTTGGCCGCGCCGGCCACCGGGACCGGTTCCAGGTAATGGTGGTCCTTGAAACTCGGGTCGAGGTTGGCCTCCCAATCGAGCTGGTCCACGATGAAGTCCAGGTCCTTGTGTTTGCTCTTGGGCATGTCCTTGACCAGGAGGTCCCAGGGGACGTAGCGGCCCTCGACCATGCTTTGGTACATGCCGAAGACGTCGCTGCCCCATTGAGGCTCGTAGGTGCAGAGCGAGCCGGGGGCGTGGAGGATGCAAGGGCCCACCAGCCAGCCCGTGCCGGGCTTGAGCCGATAGGCCTTCGAGAGGTCAAGGATGCCATTGTCGCCCTTGTTCCAATCCTCGAGGCACTTGCGCACCTGGGCCTTGGTCGTGCCCGGCTCCAGGCCGAAGAAGGTGTAGGGGAAGTTATCGCCGACGTTGTTTTGCTGGGGCGGGAAATAATAGGCCTCGGGTTTGCCTTCCTGGCCGACGAGCTTGGCCTGGCTGGCGTTCTGGTGCATGTGGTGGGGAATCGGTCCCATGTTGTCGAAGAACTTCGAATAGACCGGCCAGCGGCCGTACTTTTTCCAGATGGCGTTGCCGACCAAGGCGGCCCCGGAATCCTCGACGGCCTTGCGCAAGGTGAACCGTTCCTTGCCGGCGACGCAATAGCTCAGGCCCTCGTCGGGGACGCGCCCTTCGTTGGCGGCCTCGGTGGTGGAGGCGAACCAGCGTTCGTCAATGCCGCCCCGGTTCGCCCCGTAGGCGTAAGTGTCGTCCGGGTGCAGCTTGATGCGCAGGCCCGGCTGCAGGAACGAGCGGGGCACCCAGTTGGGCGCCAACCGCAGGACGCCCCCGGTGCGCGACAGCTCCGCTTCGACGATGGACTTGGTGTTGCCTTTGACGGTTTTGAGTGAGGTCACGGTATTCATTCTCGATTCTGTGTTTTGCAAAAATTGCGTTCTTCGCAGTCCGCTCTCGCAGGCTGGCGCCCGGAGGGAACGCTACATGCTCAAACCGTTGCAGATCTGGCCCCGTCTGTAAAGGCCAAAGGCACAGTCCACAGTCCACAGTCCACAGTCCATAGACCATCGAGCGAAGCGAGATCCAGAGCGCAGACTCCTCGCGTCATTGGTCATTCGTCCCTCGAATCTCGCCCCTGAGCCTCCGTCTCCCTGACTGTGGACTGTGGACTGTGGACTGTTTTTCAGCCTTTAGCCTTTAGCCTTTGGGCGTTAGCCTTTAGCCTTTGGCTATGAGGACGATCCTTTTAGCGGTGTTGGGCCTGATGTTGCTGCTGGCGGGGTGTGGGCCGCGCGCTTCCATCCCGCAAGGGGTCCAGGTCTATTTTTCGCCCAAGGGCGGCGCCACCGAGGCCGTGATCGAGGCCCTCGATCATGCGACCAATGTGGTTCTGGTCCAGGCCTACAGCTTCACCTCGGCCCCGATTGCCCGGGCATTGGTCCAGGCCCAGCGCCGCGCCGTCAAGGTGAGCGTCATCCTGGACGGAAGCCAGCGGACGGAAAAGTACCTCCGAGGCCGATTTCCTGGCCGACAATCATATCCCTACGCTCATCAACGCTCAGCACGCCATCGCCCACAACAAAATCATGATCATCGATGGCTGCCTCGTCCTGACCGGTTCCTTCAATTTCACCCGGGCGGCTGAGGAGAAGAACGCAGAGAACCTCCTGCTCATCAACGACCCGGTCCTGGCCGCCAAATACACCGAGAATTGGCAGGCCCACGCCCAGCACTCCGAGCCTTACGCGCGCGAGCACCCCGCCCCGGAACGGCGCACCCGGCGCAGCGAGTGAGGGCCGCGCGCCCCCTCGCGTCCCTCGCGTCCCTTGAGTCCCTTTTGTCCCTTTTGTCCCTTTTGTCCCTTGCCGGTCATCCTTTTGCCCTGAAACTTTCCGCCCCACCGGCGGGTATTGCCTGGGGATGGCAAAGGCCGTGCCCCGAAAAATGCAAACAGACCCAAAGGACAATATGAACAAAGAGATCAAGATGAAGAAGACCATGTCGGTCGCATTAGTGTTTGGGATTGCGCTGGTCGCCTTGGCCGCGGCCAGCGCTCGCGCCGAGGGCCCGCTGCCGGGAGAGGTGGATTTCGGCAACTTCTCGCCTTCGGATTCGACCAGTGAGTTTGTCGAGATCAACGTGCCCGCCAGCCTGATTGGCCTGGCGGCAAAATTCGTCGAGAAACAGGAGCCGGAGGCGGCCAAGCTGCTCAGCCGCATCCAGCTCATCCATGTGAACGTCATCGCCCTCACCGATCAGAACCGCGACGAGGTGCGGAAACGGGCACAGAAGGTCCGCAAAGACCTCGAAGGCAAGGGCTGGGAGCGGCTCGTCAAGGTGTCTAAGCAGGACCAGGATGTCGCGGTATATCTCAAGACCCACGGCGACGAGGCGGTGCAGGGCCTGGCAGTCGTGGTCATGGATAAAGACCAGCAGGCCATCTTCGTGAATGTCGTGGGCGACATTAAGCCCGAACAATTGGCCCTTCTGGGGGAGCGCCTGCACATCGATCCCCTCAAGAAGCTCGGACAGATGTCCGAGATGGGCGGACACTGAAAACCAGTCCACAGTCCAGAGTCCACAGTCCAGAGTCCACAGTCCCCGGATCAGATTTCAGATCCCAAATCTCAGATTTCAGATCCTGCAGTCCACAGTCCATAGTCCAAAGCCATGAATAAGGAGATATTGATCAATGCGCACGAACCGCCCCGGGCGGCATGGTGGATGAGTGCGGCCTGCCTGGTGCCGGCGTGCCTGTTCCTGGCGGCGGGTTTTTGTGTCTATTCGGTCACGGGCTATTTTCGGCTCGGCCCCGATGCCGCCGCGATGCGCCGGAGCGTGATGGGCTCGATCGGCGGGAGCTGGGACAAGACCATTGCGGTGAATGTCGGCGGCTTCACCGTGGGGCTGGTGCGGCTGGGCTCGCGGTTCTTTCCGATGGACGCGGAGCCGCGCGCGGCTTTCGAGAGCCTGCGCAACGCCGAGGTCGGCATCTACAAGTTCCGCTCAGAGCCCCAGTGTGCGGACCGGGCCTCAATCCTGGCCACCTTGGACAGGGCCATGGCGGGCCGCGGCTGGCACAGGGTTGTGGGCGTGTGCAAGGACCAGGACCTGGTCAGCGTGTATGTGCCGCGCAAACGGCTTTCGCCCAGGCGGACCAGGGCCTGTATCATGGTGCTGCACGAGGGCCAGTTAATCATCGCATCCGCCTGCGGCAACCTGGACCCGCTCATGGTCCTGGCCGCCAAACACATAGACCTCGAGCGGGTGCGCCGTCAGGCGGCGGAACTCTAAATCGTTGGCACAACCTTTGTCGCAACCTTTGTCGCGACCTTTGTCGAATGGGTCGTCTTCGACAAAGGCTGCGACAAAGGAGACGACAAAGGATGCGCCCATCTTGGGAGCTCCGGTTTACTGCAACTGCTCTGCCTGCTCGATCAGCCTCGGGAAGAGCACGATGAGCAGAAACGTGGTTGCGTCGAAGAACCCGTGCGCCAGCACGGCCGGCCAGATCGAACGATGGAGGACCAGGATGGCGCCCAAGCCGAAGCCGAGCAGGGTTGTGGGAAGAACGGCCAGTGGGCCCATGGCGAGGTGGCCGAGGCCGAAAATGACCGCGCCGATGGCGACCGCCCCGAGTTGGCCGACCTGCGTTCCAAAGTTCTGCGGCCAGAGCGCCCGCATCCCGGCCAGGAAACTGCACCGCCAAAGCTCTTCGCGAAACCCCGCCACAATGAAGCTGACCAGCGTCATCATGAGCCAGAAGTAGAGCGGGTCGTGGCGCAACGCCGGGATGTTGATGAGGGCCTCGATGTCGGGCCGATTGGCGAACAGGAATTGCCGCAGGCCCTCCAGGGAGATCAGCCGGCTCAGGATCAGGGCCGTCCCCACGACCGCCGCGGCAAACGCCACCGCCAGGCGCAATGCCACCGAGTAGGCGATGCTCAACGGGAGCGCCCAAAAACCCCCGCGCCACGGCAACAGCAGGTCCTGGCGCGAGGCGCGCGAAGCCAGCCACGCCAGGCCAAACACCACCCCGAAAATCGCCAACTCGAAGAAGCACACCCTCAACAGGCCCGGCGCGTTGTGGCTCAGCGCCGGAAAGTGGGACCGCGCCCGCTGCCAGCCTGCTAACCCGACCGCCAGCGGAAAGGCCCCAATCAACACCAGGTGAATCCACCAGCGCAGGCGCTGTCGCGGCATCTCCCGAATCTCCTGGTCGGCTGAAACCGGCGTACTCACACCGCTTGCTTAGCTGATCCACCGCGTGTTGACAAGGAGAGGAAATGACGAATGACGAATGACGAACGAGGAATTTGATTGCAGCCCCCGGGTGCCAGGCACAGATTCCCGGAGTTTGTCATGAGCGAGACCTCCAAGAGACGGGCCGAAGAATTCCTCAAGATCTGCGATCAATTCCAGCTTGGGGCGCTCACAACCGAATCCTCCCACCCGGTCACCGCCAACCTTAGCCAGACCGCCCGGGGCGATGTCAGCGCCGCCCTCAGCTTGTTGTTCCAGGCGGATGGGGACGTGGTGCGCACTTACAGCGAGTTCGCGCAGTCGGGCCGCGCGGCAGCCATCGCCGGGGCAGTGGCGGACGCTTTGAAGAATGGCCGGAGGCTGTTTTTCACCGGTTGCGGTTCCACTGGCCGGCTGAGCATCCAGTTGGTGTCCATCTGGCGGGATTTCTGGCAACGCCAGCGCGCGCGCGGCCTGGTCTGTTCACCCTCGACGTTCGACCTGGAGCAGCGCGCCCTGAGCGTCATGGCCGGGGGCGATTTCGCCTTGATCAAGTCCGTGGAGGGGTTCGAGGACTTCTCCGTCTTTGGCCGCAAGCAGATTGGGGACCTGGGGGTGTCGGCCGGCGACATTGTTTTTGCCATCACCGAGGGGGGCGAGACCTCGTTCGTCATCGGCACTGCCTGGAAGGGAGTCGAGGCCGGGGCGCGGGTCTATTTCGTGTATAACAACCCGGACGACGTGCTGTGCCGGCACGTCGAGCGCAGCCGCGAGGTGATCCAGGAGCCGCGTATCCAGAAGCTCAATCTCACCACGGGCCCGATGTCCATCACCGGCTCGACCCGCATGCAGGCGACGACCATCCAACTGTGCGTGCTGCTGACGGTCCTGGAGATGGCCGCCCGGGGCCTGATGAAAGAACTGGACCCGGCGGGGCCCTGCGCCCTGGATGCCGAGGGGGTGCCCCGCCAGTTCCTGGAGCGGCTCACGACGCTCCACGCGACGCTCCAATCGCCCGCCGTGCTCGCCGGTTTGGCAGGCGCCGTCTCCTCGAGGAGTCCGTTTATCGCTCCGGCCGCAAAAACAACTACTTCGCGGACCGCTTCGGGATCGATGCCTTGACCGACACCACGGAGCGCTCGCCCACCTATTGCACTCCGCCGTTTCGCAAGTTCGATGACCGCGCGGCGGCCGAGTCCTGGTCGTTCCTCTTCGTGCCAGCCCCCGACGCGCCCCGGGCCTGGGAACGGATTCTCAAGCGCCCGCCTCAGTGTGTGGAGTGGAGCGAGGCGGCCGTGCTCGAGTTGGTGGGCCGGGAGAAGGCCGGCCGGACCTGCGAGGTGGTGCGCAACATCAGCCGGGCGGAGTTGATGCGGTTCCGCGTGGGCCTCGATGGCCTGGGGCACCGGCCGCTGGGCAGGGGCGACAGCGCCGTGGCGATCGTGGCCGAGGCGGAGGCGGAGTTGCTGCTGGGCCGAGGGGGTTTCTTCCGGGAGCAGTTGGAGCGGGCGCGGCAAGCGGGCGCAGGCACGGGGCTCATCTATTTCGGCGGCGCGGCGTCGGTGGAACCTCTCAGGCGGTTCGCCGCCTCCTGGGACCCGCAGTGCCGGGCGGTGTGGGTCCCGGTCCCGGACCATGATTTCCTGCTCGACGGCGTGACGCGCTCGGGGCTCAAGATGCTGCTCAACGCGCTGTCCACCTGCACGATGGTGCGCCTGGGACGGGTCCTGGGCAATTACATGATCTGGGTCGTGCCCAGCAACCTCAAGCTCATCGACCGCTCCACCCGCTACATCCAAAAGCTGACCGGCCTGGGATACCGGGAGGCCAGCCACCTGGCGTTCGAGGTCATCGAATACGTCGAGCCCCGCATGCGGGCCGACCAGGCCTACCCGCCCGTGGTGGGGATGGCCGTGATGCGCGCCCGCAATGGGCTGGGAAATGAAGAGGCGGAGAGGCGCCTCCTGATAGAGGGGGTAGGGCCTTATGCCACTTTTCATTCGGATGCGCAGCGGAGGACTGAATGACGAATGACGAATGACGAATGACGAATGACGAAACTGCACATGGATCGGCCGCTCTTGTCATTCGTCATTCGTCATTCGTCATTCGTCATTCGGGAAACTCCTGTCCAATGGATTGAAAAGACGTGTAAGCGCGGCAACTTGCCCCTATACACTTTGCCGGGCCTTTGCTACGTTTCAAACACCTATGACACTGGACGATTTTCTACTCGAAGCGGAAGACAAGATGAGCAAGACCGAGCAGGTGGTCATCAATGAATTCGCCGGGGTCCGCACCGGCAGGGCCTCGCCCGCCCTGGTCGAGAACATCCTGGTGGAGGTTTACGGGGCCCAGATGCGCATTCGTGAAGTGGCCGGCATCACGACCCCGGAGCCGCGAACCCTGGCCATTCAACCCTGGGACATCAATTCGCTGCACCACATCGAAAAGGCCATCCTCAAGAGCAACCTGGGCCTGACACCCTCCATCCAGGGCAAGGTCATCCGCATCTTCTTCCCGGAATTGAGCCAGGAACGCCGCCAGGAGTTCGTCAAGATCGTCCGCAAGATGGCCGAAGATGGGCGCGTGGCCATTCGGCACGTGCGCCGCGATGCCATGGACCAGATGAAAAAGCACGGCCACGACAGCGGCATCACCGAGGACGAGGTCAAACAGGCCGAGAAAGAACTGCAGAAGCTGACCGACGACTACATCGTCAAGCTCGACGGCCACCTGGCGGTCAAGGAAAAGGAGATCATGACGGTGTGAGCGGGGTTGTCTTCGAGCGGCTGGCAAAATTAAACTGTTTGGTGCAACACGGCGCTGGGTGCAGCGCCTGTTTCCATGAGCGCCGCGAGTCCGGACCTTTGTCGCAACCTTTGTCGGGTTGACCTTGCCTCGACAAAGGCGGCGACAAAGGTCTGGGGTCGGAGATCCCAGGTTGGTTTTGCCAGCCGCTCTTACGGCCGGCTCGGCGCGTTGGTGGCAATGGGCGCTTCGAAGCGAATGACCGTTTCGCCCGTCCTGGCATACCCGAGCCGCTCACGGGCCAGGCGTTCCACCGCCTTGGGGTCGTGCCGTAACGCATCATAGGCCGCCTTGAGCTGCTTGCCCTCCTCGGAGGCCCGCTGAATCCTGGCGTCGTAATCGTAGAGCGTCTGCCGCAGCCGCTCGTTTTGCTGAATCAGCGGCAAATACCACACCGCCACCAGGAGCAGGAGCGCAACGAACAAAAGGAACAGAGCCACGCGCGTCAGTTTATCCCACAGGCCGACATCGCCGTTCATCCCGCGCAGTTAACCACGGGCCGCTCCGGGAGTAAATGCGAATCTGGCGCGAGTGCCGAGGGTCGAGTGCCCAGTGCCGAGTGTCGAGGAGGGGCCGCACTACGTGGGTGCAGGGGAGATTCTTCAAACCCTGTGATTTGCGGAGATTTCGGGAACTTTCGTCTGTACACCAGTTGCTCCTCCCCCTGATGCCAGGCTTGGAGCTGGCACGCTGGCGTTCAGGCCAACGGCCTGGTTCATATCAGCCCAGGGCAACGCCCTGGGAACACCGGGCGTTTTCATTCCGTTGCAGGCCAACGGCCTGCCTCATAAGGCTGCCGGAGATGAATCGCGCTTTCAGCGCTGCAGATGATTATTGGCGGCTGTTCCCAGGGCGTTGCCCTGGGCTGCTATGAACGACGCCTTTGGCGTCCAGAGCACGCGCCGCCGATTCCATGATGCACCCGAAGAATTCTCTCGTGCGCCTGCGCTACGCGCCCTCGACCCTCCTGGAATGAACGCCGGGCCGCGCCGTGTGTTGATTACACAGGATTACACAGGACAAAACCGGCCGGAGCGACTCAGTTGAGGCTGGCATTGACTTCCAGCGCAATGCTTGGGATGCTCCCTTCCTGCTGTCGCATGATCAAAGCGTTGCTGCTCATTTTTGACACAGTGCCGACCTGGGAACGGATCTTTCAGACCCAGCGTCGCCTGGGCTTCATTGTGCTCTGCTTTTTGTTGCCGTTGCTGGGAATCACTTCCGCTGTCGAGGGCTACGGCCTGGTGCATTGGGGCAAGTACCATGGCGAAGTGCAGCGCCTCAAGAACTATTCCATAACCGAAGCCACCCTCTTCGAGGTCGCGCAGATCCTCCTGTTCCTGGCCCTCGTCTTCATCAGCGCCAAGGTGGTCAAATCCATGTGCGAGACCTTTCATGGACAGCACAATTACAGGCAGGCCTTCACCACCGTGGCCTACGGGCTGAGCCCCCTCTTCCTGTTCCATCTGCTCGATGCCTTTCCAGGCACGTCACCCTGGGTGAGTTGGGCGCTGGGCATCGTCCTCTCCATCGCCGTCCTCTACCAGGGAGTGCCACGGATGCTGGAGCCCGACCCCCCGCACGCCTTCGGGCTCTACCTGGCCAGCGCCCTAACGCTGTTGATGTCCACGGGCATCCTCAGATTCATTACCGCCTGGTATCTCCAGGGCAAATTCGGCAGCCTCGAGACGCTCCTGACCCGCCACCTGGCGGGGTGAGCGACCGATCCGCAGCCCAGTCTAAATCGAACCACCTAACATTGGCACAACCTTTGTCGCAGCCTTTGTCGAGAAACGGCTCATTCGACAAAGGCCGCGACAAAGGCTGCGACAAAGGTCGGAAGCCCGCGTGAGGGTGCCAATGTCCGCTGTTCCGATTTAGAAGACCGAAGCCCTTAAACTCGGCTTTTCGGCCCGGCCGAATCGCCTGAGCCTCACGACTGCCTCCCTGACGTTCCACCCGCTGCGCTCCAGGGCGGCTTGGGCGGCGGGGGGCGCGGCGGCGGTCAGGGCCTGGACGATGCGGACGGCGCGGGCGTGCAGCTTCCGGTTCGATGGCTTCATCTCGACCATCAAGTTGCTCAGGACCTTGCCCAGACGGACCATCGCCAGCGTGGTGAAGAGGTTGAGGATGAGCTTGGTGGCCGTGCCCGCCTTCAAGCGGGTGGAGCCGGTGAGCAATTCAGGGCCCAGGTTCGGCGCAATCACAATCCCCGGCCGGAGCGCCGGCGGGATTCTCAGGTACGGATTGAAGCACACGAGGATGGTTGTTGCACGGCGTCGCTTGGCCTCGGCCAGCGCCCCCCAGACAAACGGGGTTGGTTGAGCAAGACGCCTCCGGCCAGAACAAACCTGACCGGGCTGCCAGGCGGGGCCAGTTTGCGCGCGCACCGGGCGGCGTCTCCGGCCAGACGGCGCGCGGCCGCAGTGATGATTGGCGAAGCCAGCTTGTCCCCGGCCTGCCAAGCCTCGAAGACCTCGGGGGCCAGCGCCGCCAATTCGGCCTTGGTTGCGGCCTGGGCCCAGTTGATCAGGTCATCGGGTTGGTTGAGTTGCAGGGCGCGCAGGAAGCGGGCCCCAGCTCCGGCCAGGAGGAGGTATGGTCGTAATGGCTGGCCACGGCCTTCACGGCACTCAGAACGATGTCGTAGCCGCTGGCCTGGTCGCCGAGGAGGTGGCCCCAGCCGCCAACTTTGGCGGTGCGTCCGGCAGAGTTGGCGCCGTAGCAACAGGACCCCGTGCCGCTGAGGATGAGGACTTGGGTCGGGGGGACCGAGGGTCGGGGGTCGAGGGTCGAGGGGACGGATCTCCGCCCCTCGGCCCTCGTCCCTCGGCCCGGGGCCGGCCGCTGCGAGGGTCGTCTCCAGGTCGTGCGTGGCCAGGCAGGGCACGCCTGGCCATGCCCGGCCCGCAGCCTGGCGGATGCGTCGCCAGTCCGGCTCGGCCCAGGCGCCGGCCAATCCAATGCCCACCGCGCTGGGCCTGGGGAAGCGTGTCGCAATCGCGCGCAAACGCTGGCTGAGCTGCGCATCGCTCAGGAGCCTCAGGTTGGCCGGGCCGCTCTCCAGCCTGCCCAGCTCATGACCGGCGGCATCGGTCAGCAGCGCCGTCGTGCGCGTGCCGCCGCCGTCAATGCCCAGCCAAGTGCGGGTGAGATTCTGCACGGGATATGGATACTATGTACGGGAAATGAAAATTGAAAATCGAAAATGTGTTGACAAAGGTTGCCTTTTGTAAGGCCTTTAGGGCAGGCTCCACTTATGAACACGCTTAATCGACGACAATTTATCGCCACCACCGCAGTCACCTCGCTCAGTGCGGGAGCGCTCCTGAGCGCCGTGGCCCAGGCCAAGAGACGCCAGATGACGATGGACCTGGTCTGCGGCAACCTCGGCGTTTCGGCCGGCCAGCGGGAGGCCATCGAGCCTGGCGGCCCGCCATGGGTTCGAATCCGTCGAGGCCAACGCGGGCTACTTGGGTTCGCTTTCGGATGACCAACTGGGCGAGCTCAAGGCGTTAATGAAAAGCAAGGGGCTGGTTTTCGGCGCCGCCGGCCTGCCCCTGGAGTTTCGCCAGGATGAAACGCGATTCGAGCAGGGACTCAGGGCCTTGCCCGCCTTCGCCGCGGCCTTGGAGCGGGCCGGCGTGGCTCGCGCGGGGACCTGGCTGATGCCCTGCCACGACAAACTCACCTACCTGCCCAATTTCCGCCAGCACGCAACCCGGTTGCGGGCCGCGGCCAAGGTCCTCGGCGACCACGCCGTGCGGCTCGGGCTGGAATATGTGGGGCCGAAGACCTCGTGGGTCACCCGGCGCTATCCCTTCATTCACACGATGGCCGAGATGAAAGACCTCATCGCCGAGATCAACACCGGCAACGTCGGCTTCGTGCTCGATAGCTGGCACTGGTGGCACGCCGGCGACACCGCGGCGGACGTGCTCTCGCTCAAACCCGCCGATGTGATCGCCGTGGACCTGAACGACGCCCCGGCGGGCATCCCCAAGGACCAGCAAGTGGACAGCCGCCGCGAACTGCCTTGCGCCACCGGCACCATTGACCTGGCCGCCTTCCTCAACGCCCTCAACCAAATCGGCTACGACGGCCCCGTCCGGGCCGAGCCCTTCAACCAGGCCGTCAATAGACTGCCAAAGGACGAGGCCTGCGAAGCCGCCGCCGCCGCGCTGCGCAAGGCCTTCGCGCTCATTGCGTGACGAGCGTTGGCCCAAGCAGCCCATTTGCTTTCGTCGAACCGTGGACGCTGGCTTAACTCCTATGAGAACCGATATGTCACGCTCAGTCCGACCTGTCCGACGTGTCCGACACATCCGATTTGCCGCCCTCTGCGGCCTGGCCCTGCTGGCCCGCTGTGCCTTTGCCGCCCAGCCCGACGCCCTGCAGCAACTCGACCAGGCGCTCAAGGCAGTCCCTGCCTTCCAGTACGGCAAAGATGCCGCCCCGTTGGGCGTGGTCGAGCAGATTGTCGTTCAGGCCGCCACCGACCCCGCCCAGCGCGACCAGGTCGAGGGCCGCCTGCTTGAGGTGCTCGGCGGAGCCGCCACGCGCGACGCCAAGGAATTCATTTGCCGCCAGCTTTTCATCATCGGCACCGCGCGCTCGGTGCCGGCCCTGGAGGCGCTGCTGCCCGATCCGGAGCTGTCGCACATTGCCCGCGTTGCGCTGGGCCGCAATGAGGACCCTGCCGCTGCGGAGGCCCTGCGCCGGGCCATGGCCAAGACCTCCGGCAAGCTCCAGGCGGGCATGGCCAACTCACTGGGAGACCGGCGCTCCCAAAGGGCCGTGCCGGACCTGCAGGCGCTCCTCGGCTCGGCTGACCTGGCCGTGGCCCAAGCCGCCGCCACGGCCCTGGGAAAGATCGGCGGGCCAGACGCGCTCAACGCCCTCCAGAGCGCCCGCGCCAACGCCCAGGCCGACCTGGCCCGGCGCATCGATGAGGCCCTCCTGTTGGCGGCCGACCGCTTGCTCGCCTCGGGACAGCGGGCGGCGGCCATGCCGATCTATGAATCGTTTTATCGGCCGGCGCAGCCCCGGAACCTGCGCATCGCCGGCCTGCGCGGCCTGGTGGCGGCCGGCGGCACACGGTCGCTCTCCGCGTTAGTCGAGTCCATCAAGAGTCCGGATGCGGCCTTGCGCAGGGCGGCCATCGGTTTTTCGCGCACGGCAGACGGGCAGGACGTGACGCGGTCGCTGGCGGAGCTGCTGCCGGCGTTGCCGCCCGAAGCGCAGGAATTGTTGCTCGGGGCGCTGGCCGCGCGCAACGACCCGGCCTCGGCTGCGGCGGTGATGGCTGTGGCAGAAAACCCGGGGACCGCTGAAGCGGTCCGCGCGGCGGCTTACGAAGCCCTGGGGGCTGTTGGCGATGCTTCCGTGATCGACATGCTCGTTGGGGCCGCCGCCACGCGTGCCGGGCTCGAGCAACAGGCCGCCCGGACCGGCTTGCTCCAGGTCAGCCGCGGGGATGTCCGAGAGGCGCTGCTGCGCGTCCTGGGTTCCTCGGAGCCCAAGCGGCAGGTCGAGGCCATCCGCGCCATGGCCGGCAGACGGACCACCGGGACCGAGGGCCAACTGCTCCAGTTGGCCGCCGGAGCGGACGGCGCCGTGCGCCGTGAGGCGCTCAAGGCCCTGGGCGTCCTGGCCGGCAAAGAGAACTTGGCCGCCATGCTGAACCTGGCTCGGGTGCTCGAGGACCCGAACGACCTCCTGGAATTCGAGGGTTACATCCTCGACTGGGCCGTCTGCGGTCCCTTCCGGGAAAAGGACAAGGACGCGCACGCCCTGTTTGATGTCGTGCTTCCCCCCGAGCGACCGGATGCCAAGGATGTGAAATGGACGCCGCTGACCAAGGGCCTCGGAACCTGGGATGTGAACCTGAACACCGCTCTGGGCGGCGGCGATGACATCGCGGCCTACGCCCGCACACGGGTGTGGTCGCCCGCGGACCATGAGGCGCGGCTGGAGTTGGGCAGCGACGATGGCATCAAGGTCTGGTTGAATGGGAGCGTGGTCCATGCGAACAATACTGAACGCGGCCTCGCCCCGCGGCAGGACGCGGTCAAGGTCGGGCTCAAGCAAGGCTGGAACCAACTCCTCCTCAAGGTGACCAACCGGTCCGGGGACTGGGGCTTCTGCTGCCGGCTGCGCCAGCCCGATGGCGCGGCGCTGGAGGGACTCAAGGTCGAGGCGAAGTAGCAACTTTGCCGGCACCTTTGTCGAAACCTTTGTCGAAACCTTTGTCGCAAGGTTTGTCGCAAGCTTTATCGGCTTGGCCATCTTTCGACAAAGGCTGCGACAAAGGCCGCGACAAAGGTCCGGAATCCGAGGCCCTATGCCACCAACCTTTTACGACACCCACGCCCACCTGGGTGACCGGGCGTTTGCCGCGGACCTCGAGCAGGTGATCGAGCGCGCCCAAGCGGCGGGCATCGCCCGGTTGGTGTGCATCGCCACAGACCTGGCCAGCAGCCGCCGGGCCCTCGAATTGGCCGAGCAATTCCCCGCCGTTTCCGCCGTTGTGGGCTGGCACCCCTCCGACGCCCCCGAGGCGCCGGAGGACTGGAGGCCGGCGCTGCGAGAACTGGCCCGGCACCCCAAAGTCGTCGCCCTGGGCGAGACGGGGCTCGATTACTATCGCCTGCCGAGCCGGCAGCACGGCTTCACCGCCGCCGCCGACGAGCCTTACAAGCAGAAACAGGCGCGGCTATTCCGGCAGCACCTCGAGGTCGCCGCCGAGTTGGCGCTCAATTGCGTCATCCACCAGCGCAACTCGTTCGATGACACCCTGGCGCAGTTGCAGCCATTCGCCGACCGGGTGCGCGGGGTCTTTCATTGTTTTGCCGGCGATGCCCCCGCTCTGGGCCGGGTCCTGGCGCTGGGCTCGCTGGTCAGTTACACCGGCATTCTCACTTTCAAAAACGGCCAAAACGCGCGCGACGCACTGGCCGCCACACCCATGGACCGGTTCATGTTGGAGACCGACTGTCCCTACCTGGCCCCGGAGCCCTACCGCGGCAAGCGCTGCGAACCGGCTTACGTGAAAGAGACCGCCGCTGTGGCGGCCCAGGTCAAAGGCTGCTCGCTCGAGGAACTCAGCGCCGCCACCTGCCGCACGGCCGAGGACTTTTTTCGCAGGTCCGCCGCATGAAAGGATCGCGCATCCGGACCCCGAACCGAACGGGTGTCGCCGGACGCGGAGCGTTTTGGACTGCGGCAGTCCTCTGCCGCTCTTTGGACCCTGGGGACGCGAAAGCGGCAGAGGACTGCCGCAGTCCAAAACCTTGCGGACCTCGGAGGTTCATGGAAAGCCCCTAAGGTCCGCCCCTCGCCCCTTGGCCCCTCGTCACGGCCTTGCCTTGGGCACGAATTTATAGGGCAGCGTGTCGGGCACCACGCTCACCTGGGTGGTGAACTTGAAGGGGACCTGGCAGCCGCTGGGAAAAGTCAACTCGATCATGAAGGCGGTCCAGCCTTTGGCGGGGCGCGGGAGCCTTGCCACATAGACGCCGCCGCCTTGATCGGGCAAGGGGGCGCTCTGCCATTGAGGCCCGAAGGTCTCGAGGCGGAAATCGCGCGCGTCCGGGTTGGTTGCCTGCCACAATTTGACCTCCGCCGGCTTATCCTGCGCCCTGACGCGGAGCGAGCCGTCCTTGCCCCGCCCCCAAGTGAAGCGGGGCAGCGCAAGGCGGTTAATGACGGCGTTGTAGCAGGCCAGCAGAGTCTCGGAAGCGTCGGAGCCCTTGAGCGAGTGGTCGGCGTTGGGGACGTAGCGCAGGTACTTGACCCCGGGCAACTGGTCGAAATAGAACTGCGAGGAATCCGGGAGGAAAAACTGGTCGCCGCAGGCGTTGATGATGAACTTGGGCATGGTGAACCGGCGGCGGTATTGGAAGGGCTCCTCGATCTTCATCAAGGCCCGGTACTCGGACGTTCCGTTCCAATCCATGATCCCCAAGGCGGTGTAGTCGCCGATGGACGGCGCCCAGAACCCGTAGGCGGCATAATGGTGCAGCATCGAAGGCTCGATGTTGAGCACGTTGATGACAATCGGCACAATCGCCACGACCCGCCTGTCCACCGCCGCCGTCGTCCAAGTGGTCCAGCCCCGTTTCGAACCGCCCGCCACCACAAACCCATCCAGTTTCACGTTCCCCGCTTCCGGGCCGGCGCAAAAGGCGCTGACCGTGTCCATGGCGCGGATGGCCGCCTTGGTCATCGGCAGCCGCGCCGGCCACTTGGGGTTGCCGGTCCGCAGGAATTTGTCCCACGTGTGTGCGATCAGCGCGTCCTCGGAGCGTCCCTGGGTCTCTCCCGCGAAGACCAGCGGCTGATTGGGCACCATCCTCAGTTCGCTCACGACGGATTTGGTCTCCTCCGCGATGCGCGTCAGGTTGCCGCCGGCCCCTTGGGCGGGGCACCGTTATTGGCGCCGCCCCCGATGAAGAGCAGCGACTGCGCGTGGGCCACCTCCTTGGGCCGCACTACCACCAGCCAATGCTTCCACAACGGCCGGTCCACTTCGTTGGTCGTGAGCCAGGCCTGCGAGGTCATCTCCAGGATATACGTGGTCTGCTCCTTGCCCGGAATGCTGGAGACCACGTGGAAATTGTAGTTGGTATCCGGCGCGGCTGCGTAGGCATCCAGGGCGGTGGGTGGAGTCAGCAGCGGCTCGATGCCCGCAACGGTCCGGCCCTGCCCTGCGCCTCGCGGCTGGGCGTGCACCCAGGCACACCCGCCCAGCGCCAGGACGGCCGCAAACGCAATCAACGACTGGCGCCAGCCGGTCCGCAGTCTGTTTCGATTCGAGCGAGCGGTGATCATATTTCTCGGGAAAGAGGTTTTTTGGATCGTTGCCTGGTTTCTCCGGGGCGGCACGACGGTGCCCTCTGTTAAGCCGAGCCTCCAGCCAGGTCAAGCCCAAAGGGCCGACCCCTTCTTGGCGGGCGCACCCCCGATCTCGCCGCAGTCGGCGGGGGCGGTGCCAGGATACGCCCCGGGGCCGAAGGCCCGCCATGCCAATCGAGAGAAGATAGAGAACCACGGAACCGGAATACACGGAAAGGGGCCTTTTTCCGTGTGTTCCGTGTGTTCCGTGGTTCTCAAAAAAGCTCTAGCGAGGCTGGGCCTCAGACCGTGGCTCGGGCATCCTGCCCAAGCCCTCACGGGCAGGATGCCCGTGCCACAAACTTGACCTCTCTGCATCACGTTTTGAAATTCAAGGACTCTAGGCGAGGATTGGGGGCGCCCTTTTCCCTTTGCGCGCCGCCCTCGCCGAACGCTAAACTGGCC
Source organism: uncultured bacterium (assembly GCA_963749495.1). Lineage (GTDB taxonomy): Bacteria > Verrucomicrobiota > Verrucomicrobiia > Limisphaerales > UBA8199 > CAVQND01. The sequence goes on along the minus strand of CAVVMW010000022.1, from coordinate 284,883 downwards.
ACTGGCCGGCAAACCCTGGGCTCGCAGGGGCTGGGGCCAGCCTCGGCCACCGAAGAAAAGCGAAAGCGCAGCGCGCGTGAACCGAGATCAATCGAAAGCGAAAAAGCCAAAGGAAGCCACGCTGGCCTCCAGTGGCGCAGGTCCGGACCCTTCGCCGGAGGGCGGACGTCGCAGTCCCCCTGCGCCGGAGGGGGCCCCGCGGCCCCGCTTTCGCAGGCGCGCAAGTGGTTGTTCAGCGTGGTGGGATTCGTGGTGCTGCCGCTGCTGCTGCTGGCCGGGGCCGAGGTTGCCTTGCGCCTGGCCGGCTATGGCTATCCCACCGCCTTTTTCAAACGCATCCGCATCGGCAACGAAGACTACTTCGTCGACAACGACAAATTCGGCTTGAGGTTTTTTCCGCCTGAGCTGGCGCGCAGTCCGGCCCCGGTCGTGATGAAGGCCAACAAGGGGCCGGGGGTTCGGCGCATCTTCCTGCTGGGCGAATCTGCCGCCCTGGGCGACCCCCGCCCTGCCTACGGGCCCGGCCGCTGCCTCCAGGCACTGCTCCGGGAGCGGTTGCCCGACACGCAGTTCGAGGTCATCTGCGGCGCCGTCACGGCCATCAACTCCCATGCCCTGCTCCCGATTGCCCGCGAATGCGCCCGGCGCCAGGGCGACCTCTGGATTCTCTACATGGGCAACAACGAGATGGTCGGCCCGTTCGGCGCCACCACCGTCTTCGGGTCGCAATCCCCGCCTCTGTGGAACGCGCGCCTGGGCCTGGCTATCCAACAGACCCGCCTGGGCCAGCTCCTGATGGCCCTGGCCCGCGCCCTGGCCGGCTCCGGCAACCATCCCCCCTCCTGGGGCGGCATGCAAATGTTCATGGAAAGCCGGATCGCCCCGCGCGACCCTCGAAAGCAAGTCGTCTATTCGAATTTCCGCAGGAACCTCCAGGACATTCTGCAGACAGGCCGGAGCAAGGGCGTGCCGATTGTCCTGTGCACCGTGGCGGTCAACCTCAAGGACTGCCCTCCCTTCGCCTCGCTGCAGGACCCCGCCCTCAACCAGACCGGCCGCCTGGCCTATGACGCGCTTTGTGCCAAGGCCGGCCACGCCGCCCAGGCTGGCGACTTCTCCGCCGCCGCGGCCAAGTACGAGCAGGCCGCCCGCATCGATGCCGGCTCGGCCGAACTCCACTACCTCTGGGGCCAGTGCCTGCTGCAACTCTCCACCCAGCTCCATTCTGCCCGAGCCCATCTCGAAGTGGCGCGGGACAATGACGCCCTGCCCTTCCGCGCCGATTCGCGCCTCAACGCCATCATCGCCCAGGCCGCCCGCCGCTGGGCCGGCCCGGGCCTGGTCTTTTGCGATGCGGCTCAACTCTTGGCCACCAACAGCCCGGCGGGCGTTCCCGGGCGCGAGGCCTTTTACGAACACGTCCATTTCAATCCCCAGGGCAACTACCTGCTGGGGCGAGCCTGGGCGCAAGAGGTCCTGCGGTTGCTGCCCGCCTCCGCGACCAACCATGCGGGGGCCGCCTGGGCCTCGCAGGAGGTGTGCGAGCAGCGGCTGGGGCTGACGGATTGGAACCGTTGCGCCATCCTCGAGGACCTCCTCCAGCGCCTCTCCCAGCCGCCCTTCACCGGGCAGCTCGACCATACACAGCAGATCGAGCAGATACGCGGCCAGCTCCAGGCCCTGCGCCTGCGCCTGGACGGCCCCGCCGCCGACCGCGCCCGCCAAACCTACCTGGCTGCCTTGAAACTGGACCCCGACGATCACCGCCTCCACGAGAACTTCGCCCAGTTCCTCGAGGCCGTCGGCAACCTGCCCGAGGCGGTGGCCGAGTGGCAGCGCGTGCGCCAACTCATCCCCCAGCACCATGCGGCCTATTTCCAGGCCGGCCGGCTGCTCGTCCGCCAGGGCAAAATCCAGCCCGGCCGCGCCCTGCTCTCCCAAGCCGTGACATTGCGCCCCGACCTGGCGGAAGGCTGGCTCGAATTGGGAAACCTCTGCGCCCTGGAGCGCCGTCCCGAGCTGGCGCTCAAAGACTACGAGCGCCTGCGCCAACTGGCGCCCCACGACCCTCGCGCCTATTACCACATCGGCAAGGCCCTCTCCAGGCTCCAGCTCCAGCCCGAGGCCATCCTGAACCTTCAACACGCCATCCAGTTGCGGCCAGATTATTGGGAAGCTCACTACGCCCTGGGCGAGGAACTGGCCTTCTCCGGCCAAACCCCCGAAGCCCAAAAGGAATTCGAGGAAACCCTCCGCCTCAAACCCGGCTACGCCATGGCGCACCTCAACCTCGGCGTCGCCCTGGCCAAACAACGCGACCTCGAAAATGCCCGGCGCCACCTCGAAGAGGCCGCCCGCCTCGACCCGCACAACCCCGAAGCCCGCGATTACCTCCGCAAACTGCAGGCCGCCAACCCGCCGCACTGACCCCTCCCAAGCAGGCGCCAACACCTGCTTCCGCCCCCGCCAAAAAATTCGTCAAAAATTTGCTTGCTTTTTCCTCTGCTCTTTGATTAACTGGAAATCCACCCCAATGGCGGCGGCATAGGGCAGACCCTAAGACCCGGAAAAACCGGTTTTTCCGCCCGGTTTGGTGTTGCCCCCGATGGGGCGTTTGGAACAGCAACGACTCAGTGAACCACACCTGTAAGCACTAGCTAGAAAGGACAAGACACATGCTCAAGAAGACATTATTGATGCTTGGGCTGGGGCTGCTCGGCGCAGCTACGGCACAAGCATCCGATCATTTGTACAACTTCAACACGGATCCAACTCCGATCCTGAACTTCGGCGGCAGCCTGTGGGATGGCACCTCGATATCCCGAGTAGGCAGCGCCAATTGGCAGACGACTGGCGGCGCTGGTCCGGTCGGCGGCACAACCAACGGGCCGGTCGCGGGCGTTGCAGGCGACGGCTTTCTGCAAATCACCTTTGCCAGCGCCAACTGCAGCGGAACCGCATCCAGCTACGTCATCGGCGGAGTCATCTTCGACGACTTCGACAGCGGCCTGGTCGTCGACGGGTTCATCTTCGAGTGCGACCTGCGCATCGGCAATGGCAATCCCAACCCGGCCGACGGCTTCAGCATCAACTATGTTCGCGCCAATGACCCGGTCCTCCTGGCCATCGCCGCGGGGGACACGTTCGCGAACATGAATAACCCGAGCACCATTGACTCGTTTGGGGGGCAGTTCTCCGACAACGGTAGCAGCGGAGACCTCAGCCTGGCCGAGGAAGGGTGCCAGACCGGCCTGAGCATCGGGTTCGACATGTGGGACAGCAGCGGCTATACGATCCCGCCCGCGGCGCCCGCAGTGGGTCTTGTGGCCCCGGGCATCACCTGGGACGGGATCGGCCTGGACATCCGCATTGATAACGTGCTCCAGACCACGATCCCCATGCCCAATGGCACGACCCAGATCCGCAACGGCCATACCACGTACGACGAGCACGGCAACGCCCTGGACGCCACCGACCCTAACGGCAACAATGCCGCCACCGACCCCACGGCGATCGAGACCGGTCCCTACAACGGCACCTTCTGCGACACGAACCTCAGTTGGCGCACCTGAGGGTGGAAATGGCCACCAATACTCACATTCTCAACGTCTATTGGAAGAACGCCCAAATCCTGACTAACTTCCAGACCTCCTGGTTCCCCTCGGCCGGCCGCCTGCTCATGGCCTCGCGCGTCGGGGGCAACACGGCCAACATCGAGGTGGACAACGTCCACATCGTCACGTTCCCGGTCGCCACCCCGCTCGCCGGCCCTCCTACGGGCCTTCCCGACGGCGGCATATTCACGCTCGAGGATTCCGGCACATCTGGCGTCGTGGCCACCAACAAGCCGATTACCGTGGAAATCAATGGCGCCCCGGTTTCCTCTACCTTCTCGAAGGCCGGCGCCGTCACCACCATTATCGCGCACAACTTCCCGACCCTCTATCCGGCCGGCTCCACCAATACTGGGACGCTTATGTATAGCGATACGCTGGGCCGCAGTTACACCAACTCGATCTCCTTCGTCATCCCGGCCTACCCCATCGTCAACTCGGCCTGGGCGGTCACCGGGGTGGACACCACCAAGCCCGGCTTCCGCATCAAGACCTGGCAGTCGGGTTTTGAATGGAACATCATCCCGTATGCCCAGGAGCAACTGGCCGGCCTGCACGGCACCAACCAGGCCGACACATCGACCTTCAAGGACAATGGCTTTTTCGACTTTGCAACCGCCCCAGGCCCCCAGGGCCCGCTCGGCGTGATCAACATGGACTATGGCGCTGGAGGTGACGGCTGGTTCACACCGACCACGGGCTATGGCGACAACATGTGGCCCGGCCTCACGTCGGGCGCCAACGGGTTGGCCGCCATTGACCACTGCGCCGCGGACATGCAATTCTTCCTCAAGCTCCCCGCCGGCGTCTATAAGATGGGCGTGGACAGCGACGACAACTTTATGTTGAGCGCCGGCCCGAATCCGTCCGACTGGGGCGCGCTCAATGTTGGCGAATTCAATGGCGCTGGCGGCCGCGGCTGGAACGCCGGGGACACCGACTTCTACGTTGCCGTCACCAACGCCGGCATCTACCCGTTCCGGCTGGTCTGGGAGAATGGGACGGGCGGCGCCAATTGCGAGTGGTTCACTGTGAACGACAGCGGCATCCGGACCCTGATCGGTGACCCGGACCCGACCAATACGACGGGCATCGTGATGTATTATGCGGGACCGACCCTGCCCGCCTATGTCTCCTGGGAATACCCGACCCCTGGCTCGACCTTGGGCGACGCGATCCTGGTCGCGGCTCAGATTACCGATGCCGGCACGACCTTTAAGTCGGGCAGCGCCCAGTTGACGGTCAATGGCACGGCGGTGGTGGACCAGACCGTGACGAGCACAAACGGGGTCACGACGGTCTATGGCTACGTCATTCCTGCCTTGGCTGCGAGTGCTTCCGCTACGGCCCAGTTGGTCTATAGCACCTCGGCCGGCGGGCCCTTCACCAACACCTGGTCCTACACGGTTCCCAGCTTCACCGTCCTGAACGCGGCCTGGGCCGTCACGGGCGTCAACACCACCAAGCCCGGCTTCCGCATCCGGGCCTGGCAGTCGGGTGCGCAACCCAACAACATCCAGTACACCCAGGAGCAACTGGCCGGCCTCCAAGGGGACAACAATGTCGACCCGACCCTGTTCAACGAGCACGTCTATAGCCAGACCTATACTGATTACAACGGCGTCATCAACTTCAACATTTCGGGCCAGGCGGGGGACTTCCAGACCTACGACGACTATGGGGACATGGCGTTCATTGGCATCCCCGCGCTGAACACTGGCCTCACCGGCAGCATGTCCGTCGAGGGGCTGTGTTACCTCTATTTCGACCATCCCGGCCTCTACACGATGGGCGTCAATAGCGACGACGGCTTCATGGTCACGGCCGGCGCCAATCCGGCGGATTGGCTGACGCAGACTGTCCTGGGCCAGTACAACGGCGGGCGCGGCCAGGCCACCACGTCCTTCAGCTTCGTGGTCACCAACGCCGGGTTTTACCCGTTCCGCCTGATCTACGAGAACGGCAACGGCGAACTGCCGGGCAACGGCGCCGAGCTCAAGTGGTTCATGGTCGAGCCGACCGGCTCGCCCGCCCTCCTCAACGACCCGCGCATCATTCCGAACAAGGAGTTCGGCTATGCCTACGCCTACTACTCGGGCCCGCTGCTCCCGGCCTTCATCTCGGTGGCCGAGCCGTACCCAGGTTCAAGCGGCGTCGTCCCGAATGCCGGGTTCCAGGTGCGCTTGACCGATGGCGGCAGCACCGTCAGTTCCAGCAGCGTCAAGCTCTTCATCAATGGCCAGCAGCTCAGCCCCGTCATCTCCAAGGCCAGCGGCGTCACCACCGCGCAGATGCCTGCCGCGTATCTGCTGCCTCAGGGCAGTGATACCGCCATGGTGGTCTATACCACCACCGGCACCGGCGGCGGCACCTTCACCAACTCCTGGAGCTTCACCGTCATGAATTGGGGCGGCCTCAACCCCGCCTGGGCCGTCACCGGCGTGGACACCACCAAGCCTGGCTGGCTGGTCCGGCCCTGGAAATCCAGCGGCGAGCCCAACGCCAGCGAGCCCAACGAGGTCCTGCGCTGGACCGAGGAGCAAATGGCCGGCGCCCACGGCAAAAACTTCGCCGACCTCTCGCTGGCGACCGACCACGGTTATATTGATTTTGCCGGCAGCGGCACCAACGTGCTGATTAACTGGAACAACAGCGGCACGGCCGGCAACTTCACCACTGCGAACAACTATCCGGACCTCGTGTTCCCCGGCAGCGGCGGCGCCACCACATGGGACAACTCGGCCGAGGAGGTCATCTGCTACATGAACTTCAGCCAGCCCGGTTTGTATGAAATGGGCGTCAACAGCGATGACGGCTTCTCCGTCAAGGCCGGCGCCAACCCCAAGGACTGGCTCAACAGCACCCTCTGCGGCTATTATGAAGGCGGACGCGGCTCCTCCGACACCGACTTCTTCATCAATGTCACCAACGCCGGGACTTACCCGATTCGCCTGCTCTGGGAGAACGGCGGCGGCGGCTTCAACTGCGAATGGTTCGTCTGGGCGGTTGACCCGGCGACCTTGATCTCCACCCGGTTCCTCATCAACGACCCCAACGCGCCCTCGGGCGTCAACGTTGCCGCCTACTACGTCGGACCGAGCTTGCCGGCTTATGTCTCCGAGTACCTGGCCTGCGAGCGGCGCAACCGGCGTGCGGAATGATGCCGTGAGCGTCACGCTCCAGGACGGCTCCACAACGGTCACTCCCAGCAGCATCTCCATGACGGTCAATGGCGTGGCGGTCACCCCGGTGGTTAGCAGCGCCAGCGGCGTCACCAAGGTCTCGCTGGCCAACCCGCTGCCTCCGGGCTCGAGCAACTATGTGACCTTCAGCTACAGCACCTCGGGCGGCGGCCCCTTCACCGCCTCCTGGAGCTTCGTAGTCTCGACCTGGAACGTGGTCACGCTCTCGACCAACCTCTGGACGCCGCCCGGCTCGGGCAGCAACTCGGGTTTCGCCATGAAGATCTTCCAGAGCCCCAACACCAACATCTTCAACAGTTGGCAGAACATCTCCCGCTTTGCCGATATGGCCCTCCAAGGGCTCTATGGCGCCAACGTGGCGGACCTGACGGATTACACCAACAACGGCGCGATGTGGTGGCCCGGCGTCATCAACTTCGCCCAGAACAGCGGCGGGACCGTGGAAAACAACGGGTCCTTCCAGGCTGCCGACGGGTATCAGGACGCCGTCATCCCCGGTCTGGGCGTTTGGAACCCGTCCAGCATCGCCAGCACGGCTGGCGCGATGGACAACGATGCCTATGAGGTTAAGACGTTCCTGGAATTCCCAGCCGCCGGTCCCTATATCATGTGCGTCAACAGCGACGACGGCTTCCGTGTCACTGTGGGCGACCAAGGCGCGCCGGGCAAGAGCCCGCTCTATGTGGTCTCCCCGGCGGCCGTAGCCGGCGAATTGCCCGCCATGTACAACACCGTTGATGACGAGAACGGGAACAACTTCGGCGTCACCCCGCCGGCCACGGTTCCCATGATCGGCCGCGCGGTGCTCTGCAATCCCCCCGACGCCACCAGCATCGGCAGCTTGCTCAATGCCAGCGACGTGAATGGCAACATCGCCGTGTTCCTCCACAACGGCAACTTCCAGACGCAGGCGCGCATGGCTAAAGCGGCCGGGGCCATCGCAGCCATCTGCTGCAACAACGCCGGTGATGTCCTCTATCCGGGAATTCGGGGCAGTGCCGATAGCAACCCCGACCCGGCCATCCCGTGCGTGAGCACGATCTACGCTGCCTACCAGGGCTTCACCAACGTTATGGCCGCCACGCCCAACACCCCGGTCATCGTCCGTATCACCGCCCAGGATTGCAGCCCGCTCTGCGGCAAATACGACGGAGGCCGCGGCGCCTCGGATACCTTCTTCACCGTCCAGGTCCCGGAGGCGGGTGTTTATCCGTTCCGCATGGTCTGGGAAAATGGCGGCGGTGATGCCGACAGCGAGTGGATGGTCATCGATCCTGACACCGGCATCCGCACGCTGATCAATGACCCGTCCTCCCCGGTCAAGGCCTGGATCACGCGCAATGTCCACGCCACGGGCGCTCTGCCTGCCGCCGTGATGATGCTGCCTGTCGTCTCTGGCGGCGATGTCATCATCTCCTGGACGGGCGAAGGCGAACTCTGGGAGTCCTACTCGCTCAAGGGCCCCTGGTTCAAGTCCACGTACCAGGCCAATCCCTCGACTGTCGTGCCCAGCCCCCTGACGCATGGGAGCTTCTTCCGGGTGCGCCAGTACTAGCCTGATGCCAACCGGGCCCGAACCCGCGTCGTAAGCGGCGTGGTCTCCGGGCCTCGTAACGGGGGAGCCCAAGCTCCCCCAGCGCAATTCACCAAGGCCGGGGATTCACTCCCCGGCCTTTTCGTTGGGGCGCATCCCGGCGCCTGGCGCCCAGGCCACCCCCAGCGCGCATCGTGACAATGCGCCGGACGCCATCCCGAAGGGATGGCAATCACTCAGCCCAGGGTTGCGCGGCACGCGCTACCCTGGGTCACGCGCCCACTGACCAACTACCCTGAAAGGGTTGCATCGCGCTTGCATTCGCTGCATTCTCCGTTCATGTCCCAGTCGCTGGCCAAAATCCTCGTCCACACGGTTTTCTCGACCAAAGAGCGCCGACCCTTCCTGCGCGATCGACCGTTGCGGGAGGAGATGCACCGTTACCTCGGCGGCATCCTCAATCACCTGGATTGCCATCCGGTCATCGGAGGCGGCATCGAGAACCACGTGCATCTGCTGTCCAGCCTCTCACGCACCTGCCCGGTCGCCGAAATGGTCAAGGAACTCGAGCGAGGTTCCTCTCTCTGGATCAAGGAGCGCGCCCGGACGATGACCGATTTTGCCTGGCAGAACGGGTATGGAGTCTTCTCCGTCAGCCTGTCGCGAATCGAGGACGTGCGACGCTATATCGCCGAGCAAGAGCAACGCCATCGCAAACTCTCGTTCCAGGACGAGTTCAAGGAACTGCTCAAGCGCCATCAAATCGCATACGACGAGCGATACTTGTGGGATTGAAGCAGGTTGGGCACGGGCGCTGAAACCCTCCCCAGGGTAGTGCGTCACGGGGGCGTGACCCAGGGTAGCGCGTGCCGCGCAACCCTGGGCTGAATGATTTCCATCCCTTCGGGATGGAATCGGCATGCGGGCGTTGCGCCCGATCGTTCATGCCATGTAGTACGGAGATGACACGCCCCCTTGGGCGGGCACATTCAATTATCTGTTGACATGAGTGTGCGCGGGACGGCATGATTGAAACAAGCGATTGATTTGTGGACCCGACTCGACCAGTTCCAGGCGCTCATGCCGAACATGCCGCCTCGCAGACCCGCCAGCGCATTCTTGACGCGGCCGAGCGGCTCTTCGCCCTCCACGGGCCGGAGCGGGCCTCCACGCGCGACATCACGGCCGCTGCCGGGGCAAACGTCGGGGCCATCAGTTACTATTTCGGCAGCAAGGAGGGCCTGGTGTTCGCGGCGTTCGACCGTCGCCTGACCCCAATAACCGAGGAACGGCTGGCAGCGTTGGACGAGGTGGAGAAGGCAGCGGCCGGGACACCGCCCAGGGTGGAGGACGTGCTGGCGGCCTACATCCGGCCGGTGGTCGAACATGCGCTGGACCCCAAATGGGGCAGCACCAGCTTCGCGAAGTTGATGGGGCGGCTGGTCGGGGAGCCGGGACGGACGGTGTCCAGGCTCAAGGAGGCGCATTTCGATCGTCTGGCGGCGCGGTTTGACGCCGCGTTGCGCCGGGCCATCCCGGCTTTGTCAGAGGAGGGCCTGATTTACGGCAAGACGTTCATCATCGGGTCCTTGCACTATTTGTTGTTGATGCTCGACCAGGCCCTGCCCTGCCGCCTGGACCCAAAGCCGGACTGTGAGAGCCTGGTGCGGCGACTGGTTGGCTTCGCTGCGGCCGGTCTCAAGGCGGTGTGAGCCGCCATCGAGCACCAGCCGCATTCGGATGAACAATGAAAACAAAGACACGCCAAGAAGACAGGCCGACGCATCCGGAGCCGGAAGGCATTGCGACAGACCAGGATTTGAACTGCAAATTGCAAATTCAAGCGACCGGTCGAAAACCGGTGCCCGCAATTTTCAATTTTCAATTTTCAATTTTCAATTTTCAATCGCCTCTCGCGTGATTTTACCTATGAACCCAATGCTTGACCTCGCCCGAATGTGCAGCTCGCACACTCGCCTTCGTTGCCTCGACCCTCGACCCTCGACCCTCGACCCGCCGCACCCCGCGAGCAGGCGTAACACCATCCTCGTCCTAGCCCTCGCCGGCGCAGCGCTGCTGGCGGGCTGTGAGCGGCGCCCGGCGGCGCGAGCTATGCCGCCGGTCAAGGTCACGGTGGCGCGGCCCCAGCAGATGACGGTGACCAATTGGGACCGATATCCCGGCCACGTCGAGGCGGTGGAGGCGGTGGAAGTCCGCGCGCGGGTGATGGGCTACCTGGAATCGATCCCGTTCGTGGATGGAGCGGAGGTGAAGGCCGGCGACCTGCTGTTCGGGATCGACCCGAAGCCGTACCAGGCGGAGTTGGATCGGGCCACGGCGATGAGGCAGCAGGCGGAGACGCACCTGGCGTTGGCGCGCGACGACATGGCGCGGGCCGAGACGCTGCGAGGGACCAAGGCTATTTCGGATGAGGAACTGGACAGCCGGGCCAAGGCAGCGCACGAGGCCGAAGACGCCCTCACGGCAAGCCGGGCAGCGGAAACTGCGGCAAAGCTCAACCTGGATTACACCCGCGTCACCGCCCCCATAGCCGGACGGGTGAGCCGGCGCCTGGTCACCACGGGCAACCTGGTCCAGGCCAACGGCACGCCGGTGCTGGCCACGATCGTGACGATGTCCCCGATCTATTGCTATTTCGACGTCGAGGAAGGGGCCTTCCTCCAATACCGCCGTTGCTTCCAGACCGGCCAAGGGGAAACGGCCTCGTTCTCGATGCCGTGCGAACTGAAGCTGGGCAACGAGGAGGGCTTCCCGCACCGCGGCCGGGTCGATTACTCGGACAACCAGGTCAACGCCAAGACCGGCACGATCCGCCTGCGCGCGGTCTTTGGCAACGAAGACCGGGCCCTGGTGCCGGGGCTCTTCGCCACCGTGCAGGTGCCGGCAGGACCGCCCGTCGAGTCCCTGATGGTGCCCGACATCGCAGTCATGGCCGACCAGAACTATAAATACGTCTATGTGGTCAGTCCGGAAGGGACTGCCGATATGCGCACGGTCACGCTCGGCCCGGCGCACGGGCCGTTGCGGGCTGTGCTGGAGGGGCTCACGCCCCAGGATCGCCTCGTGGTCAACGGCCTGGTGATGGTGCGCAGGGGCGCCAAACTGGAACTGCAATGACCTTCTCCCATTTCTTCATTCGCCGCCCCATCTTCGCGGCGGTGCTCTCGATCTTCATCGTGCTGCTGGGGCTGATTGCGCTGCTCACACTGCCGATAGCCCAGTATCCCGAGATCACGCCACCGACCATCTTCGTGATGGCCAGCTACCCCGGCGCCACCGCCGAGACGATGGCGGACACGGTTGCCACGCCCATCGAGGAGCAGATCAACGGCGTCGAGGACATGTTGTACATGAACGCTCAGTGCTCCAGCGACGGTTCGATGCGCCTGGCGATCACATTCAAGGTTGGCACGAACCCGAACATGGCGCAGGTGCTGGTGCAAAACCGCGTGGACCTGGCCCTGCCGCGTTTGCCGGACGTGGTGCGCCAGCTTGGGGTGACCGTGCGCAAGCGCTCGCCCACCATAGCCATGATTATCAGCCTGGTCTCGCCCAGCGGGAAGTATAAGGCCGTCTATCTGAGCAACTATGCCTACCTGCACGTGCAGGACGTGCTGCGGCGGTTGCCGGGGGTCGGCGACACGATCATCTTCGGCGCCCGCGATTACGCGATGCGCATCTGGCTGGACCCGGACAAGGTCTCGGCGCGGGACCTGACGGCCAGCGACGTGGCGGCGGCCATTCGCCGGCAGAACGTCGAGGTGGCCGCCGGCCAGTTCGGCCAGCCGCCCCAACCCAAGGAGAACCAGTTCCAACTGGCGGTGCAGCTCAAGGGCCGGCTGACCACTCCGAGAGAATTCGAAGACATCATCCTCAAGACGGGCGCCGACGGCCAGGTGACCCGCCTGCGCGACGTGGCGCGGGTCGAGTTGGACGCCGCCGATTACAGCATCGACGCCCTGCTGGACGGCAAACCGGCGGCGGGCGTCGCCATCTTCCAGCAGCCGGGGTCCAATGCCATCGAGACGGCCAATGCCCTGGAGGCGACGATGAAGGAACTCAAGAAGAGCTTCCCGGAGGGTTTGGATTACCGCATCGCCTTCGACACCTCGGCCTTCATTCGCGAGTCGATCCGCGCGGTGCTGCACACGCTGGTCGAGGCCATCATCCTGGTCGTCCTGGTGGTGGTGCTCTTCCTGCAGACCTGGAGGGCATCCATCATCCCGCTGGTGGCGGTGCCGGTCTCCCTCATCGGCACTTTGGCCGCCATGTCCGCCTTCGGGTTCTCGATCAACAACCTGTCCCTCTTCGGCCTGGTCCTGGCTATCGGCATTGTGGTGGACGACGCCATCGTGGTGGTCGAGAACGTCGAGCGGCACATCGGGGAGGGTCTATCGCCGGTCGAGGCGACCCACAAGGCGATGCAGGAGGTCAGCGGGGCGGTGGTGGCCATTGCGCTGGTGCTGAGCGCGGTCTTTATTCCCACGGCCTTCATCCGGGGCATCACGGGCAAGTTCTATCAGCAGTTCGCCCTCACGATAGCGGTCTCGACGCTGATCTCGGCCTTCAACTCGCTGACGCTCAGCCCGGCCCTGGCGGCGCTGCTGCTCCAACCCCACCATGCGCCCAAGGACCTCCTGGGGCGGGTGATTCACGGCTCGGTCGGCTGGATTTTCGCCGGGTTCAACCGGCTGTTCGACGCGAGCCGTTCGGGGTATGTGGGGGCGTTGCGGCGGCTGCTGCGCCATTGCGGCCTGGGGATGGTGCTCTACGCGGGGCTCCTCGCCATGACCTGGTTTGGGTTTGTCCATGTCCCTGCCGGTTTCATTCCCTCCCAGGACAAAGGCAACCTGTACTGTTACCTGCAACTGCCCGACGGGGCGTCGCTCCAGCGCACCCGTGAGGTGAGTGGGAGGGTGGTCCAGATTGTCAAGGCCACTTCCGGCGTCCAGTTGGTGTCCGAGTTTGCGGGGTTGAGCCTGGTCAACCTGGGCAGCAGCCCCAATGCCTCGAGCATGTTCATCCGCCTGACGCCCTTCCACGAGCGGGTCAGGCATGGGTTGACCGGCCCGAGGATCATGGCCGACCTGCGGGCGCGCATCGCCCGGGCGAACATCCAGGAGGCGATGGTCAATGTCTTCCCCCCGCCGCCCGTGGATGGGCTGGGGATACTGGGCGGGTTCAAGCTCCAGGTCGAGGATCGCGAGGCTGCCGGTTACCGTACCCTGGAAGCGGCGGTGGGCCGCCTGGCCGCCGCAGCCAACCAGGACCCGCGCATCGTCGGCGCCATGTCCACCTTCCGCGCCAACGTCCCCCAAATCTTCCTCGACGTGGACCGCGCCAAGGCGGAGTCGATGGGCGTGCCCATGAACGAGGTCTGGGACACGCTCAACATCTATCTGGGCTCGCTCTACGTGAACGACTTCACGTACCTGGGCCGGCCGTTCCACGTGACGGCGCAGGCGGACGCCCCGTTCCGCCGCAGGCCGCAGAACGTGCTGAATCTCAAGACCCGCAACGTCCGCGGCGAAATGGTGCCCTTGGGCACGCTGGTCCGCGTGGACGACATCACGGCGCCGGTGCTGGCGGGCCATTACAACATGTTCGCGACGGCCGAGATTACCGGCAGCACGCCTCCCGGCGTCGGCTCGGGCGAGATGCTGCGCACGATGCAGGAGTTGGCGCAGCAGAACCTCCCGCCCGGCATGACGTTCGAGTGGACCGAACTGAGCTATCTGCAGATCCTGGCCGGCAACACGGCCGTCTATATCTTCCCGCTCTGCGTGCTGATGATGTTCCTGGTCCTGGCCGCCCAATACGAGAGCTGGTCGTTGCCGCTGGCCATCATCCTCATCGTGCCGCTGTGCCTGCTCTTTGCCATTGGCGGGGTCTGGGCGCGGGGATTCGAGAACAACCTGTTCACGCAAATCGGGCTGGTGGTGCTGATGGGCCTGGCGTGCAAGAACGCCATCCTGATCGTCGAGTTTGCCCGCCAATTACAGGGGGCGGGCCAGGGGCGGATCGAGGCCGCCATCGAGGCCTCCAGGCTGCGGCTGCGCCCCATCCTCATGACCTCGCTCGCCTTCACCTTCGGTGTCATCCCCTTGATGCTCTCGCACGGCGCCGGCGCCGAGATGCGCACCTCGATTGGCACCGCCGTGTTCTGGGGCATGATCGGCGTGACGCTCTTCGGCATCTTCCTGACGCCGGTGTTCTATGCGCTCATCCGGGGTCTGCTCGGGCCCGGGACCGAAGGCCCAGCCCCGGGGCCGCCCCGAAAGCCGCCGCGCCGGGCGCCGCCCTGGGCCTGTTCCTGCTGGGCACCGCCGCGCTGGTGCTGCTCAACGGCTGCGCCGCCGGCCCCAATTACAAACCCCCCCAGACCTCCGTCAGCCCCACCTTCGCCAATGCCGGCCAAACGCCCGCCTCGACCAATCAGACGGCGGTGACGTGGTGGCGTGGTTTCAATGACCCGGAACTCAACCGCTTGATCGACCTTGCCGTGGCATCCAACCCGGACCTCCGCATCGCCACCGCCCGCGTGCGCGAGGCGCGGGCCCTGCGCTCGGAGGCCATCCTGAGCGCCCTGCCCATTGTCACGACCGGCGCCGGCTACGAAAAATCGACCGCCAGCAAGGCCGCGGAAGGGTTCCCCACCACGCGCGAGGAGCGCGAACTCTCCATGTTCAACACCGGGTTCGATGCGACCTGGGAGCTCGACCTCTTCGGCGGGGCGCGCCGGGCCATCCAGGCCGCCGCCGCCGGAGTGGCCTCGACCGTGGAAACCCGGCGGGACGTCCTGGTGAGCTTGATAGCCGAGGTGGCGCGCAATTATTTCGATCTGCGCGGCGCCCAGCACGAATTGGACGTGGCGCGCAAGAACGTCGAGAACCAGCGCCAGACGCTCGAGCTGACCGAGGCCAGGCTGCGCGCCGGGCGGGCCACGCAATTGGACACGGATCGCGCCCGCTCGCAATGGGAGGCCGCACAGGCAGGGCTGCCGCTGCTGGAAGCCGCCATCCAGCACGCCATCCACCGCGCCGCGGTCCTGGTGGGCCAGCAGCCCGCCGCCCTTCAAAGCGAACTGGCCGCCCCGGCCCCGCTGCCTTCGTTGCCGCCCATGCTCTCGATCGGCACGCCCTCCGAGTTGCTCCGCCGCCGGCCTGACATCCAGGCTGCCGAACGGTCTCTGGCCCTGGCCACCGCCCTGGTCGGCGTCCAAACCGCCGATTTCTTCCCCAAGGTCACCTTCAATGGCAACCTGGCCCTGGAGGCCAGCCAACTCTCCGGCTTGGGCGCGTCCGGTTCCGATTCCTATTCCTTCGGCCCGCGCATCACCTGGGCGGCGCTGGACCTGGGCCGTGTCCGGGCGCGCATCAAGCAGGCCAACGCCCGCGCCGACGCGCAACTGGCCACCTACGAGCGGACCGTGCTCAGCGCGCTGGAGGAGACCGAGAACGCGCTGGTTGATTTTGGCCGCCAGCAAGTCCAGCGCGACCACCTGGCCGCCTCCGCCCGCTCTGCGGCCTCTGCCGCCGCCCTGGCCAACCAGCGCTACACCAGCGGCCTGGTCGATTTCCTCACTGTGCTCGACGCCGAGCGCACCCAATTGGCCGTCGAGGACCAACTGGCCCAAAGCCAGACCCGCACCGTCGCCGCTCTGGTTGCCGTCTATAAGGCCCTGGGCGGCGGCTGGGAAGTCGAGCAGCAGACCGCGGCAGCGGCAGCGCGGTAGGGTAGCGCCGGGCCAGTTTGGATGGGCATCCAAAACGCTGCTCTGGCTCGCGGCCCAAAGGGCCGGAGATTCGGACCGACCGGATAGTCTGGACAATGCGTCCGTTGCGTGAGAACACTATGAGAACAATCACGGTTCCCATCGGCGAAGGCCGGACTGACCTACGCAGGTTGATTAAGAAGGTGGAAGCTGGCGCTCAGATCGTCTTTACTGCTCATGGCAAGCCAAAGGCAGTGTTGTCTGCCTATCAGGAACAAGCAGGGCCTTGGCGTGTGGATAAACCCGACGACCCGCAATGCTATGGAGATTTGAAGTCCCCGGTCATGGAGGACTGGAAATGAGGCTGCTGGCTGACACTGATAAAGAATGTGGTGTCGGCGATCACTTGCGTCCGCCCGAACGTCGTCCTCGTTCCCTCTCTATCCGATCCAGCGCTTTCAGATCAACGTTTGGGGGCGGTTGATTTTCCATTGCCTCGAGCAACTCGCCGCAGGTTTCCGCCGGCGGGATTATGTGCCTGCGGATGACCCTCGTGAACGAATCGCGGCTGCCTCGCTTGAGTTTGGCCAGCAGTTGGTAGGCATCATTGTCGATCGTAATGGTCTTACTCATGCATGAACACTGCACGAATGGGTCCCCCGCGTCAAACCTGGCAAGGTGCCGCAGACGCCGCCATTCACTGAACCATCCCGAAGGGATCAGAATCACTCAGCCCAGGGTTGAACGAAGCCGCTTCGCGGCGGAGAAGACGGGACTCCTGCGGCTTCGCAGTTCGCAGGCTGGAGGGCTTGTTTTGCATTGGCCTTTGGTGGGGACTCCCCCAGACTGATGACGGTTCGCCGTGCATTGACGCACGGCAAACCGTCACCATTAACTTGTAGCTACCGCAGCTATGGATATAAAAAAAGTTCTCCTCACGCAATCCTGAACCGCTTTGCCGATGACCTGGCTCTGCTGCCGCTCCAGCCCCGAAGCCAAGAGATCTACTGGGTCTGTGTACGCCAACTCTCCGATCACTTTGAGCGCTCGCCCGACTTGGTCAGCGCCGAGGAACTGCGCCAGTATTTCATCCATCTCAAGACCGAGCGGCACTTGGCCCGCCAAACCTCCACGCAGGCTTTGTGTGCCATCAAACTCTTCTGGGAGAAAACCCTCCAGCGGCCCTGGCCCGCGGAACTGGAGTTTGTGCGCGCCACGCCCCAATTCAAGCTGCCAGTTATCCTCTCGGCCTCCGAGGTGCGCACGATTATCGCCCAGGTTGGCCCTCTGGACCATCGGGTCGCCCTGACGACGATCTACTCCTGTGGCCTGCGCTTGGGCGAAGCCGTCAACCTGGAAGTCGGCGACATCGATTCCCAACGGATGTTCTTGCACATCCGGGCGGGCAAGGGCAACCGCAACCGTTATGTGCCCTTGCCCCAGCGCACCCTGGAACTGCTGCGCGAACTCTGGCGCAGCCACCGCCATCCACGATGGCTCTTCCCAGCTAAAGGCCACAGCGGTCTGGGCGCTCTTACCGCCACCGAGCCCATGAACCGCACCACGCTGCAACGAGCCTTCCGTCTGGCCCTGCACGCCAGCGGCATCAACAAGGCGGCCCACATTCATACGCTGCGCCACAGCTATGCCACCCACCTGCTGGAGCAAGGCGAAAACCTCCGCCAATTGCAGGTCAACCTCGGCCATCACAGCCCCGTCACCACCGTCATCTACACCCACTTAACCACCCTCTGTCAGACTCAGCACCAGCAGCGCATTAACAAGTTCATGGGCGACCTCTAGGCGGCCTCTCAATGGCCGCAGCCGCTCAGGACAGCGGCAGCTCCTTATCCGTCCACGAAGTGTTGTGCCGATGGGCTCCGGCCTATCTGGAGCAGTTCGGAGCTGCCATGCCCACCCGCCAGTGCCGGGTGCTGCAACGCCTCTTGGCTTGCCGCACCCCGGCCCTGGGCGGGGCGATGTACTGTTGCCCCAAGTGCGACCACCGCCACTTCAGTTATCACTCCTGCAACGACCGGCACTGCCCGCAGTGCGGCGGCCAGGATGCCCAGCAGTGGCTTGATGAGAATAGCGCCCTGTTGCTGCCGGTGAACTATTTCCTGGTCACCTTCACCGTGCCCAACGGCTTGCGCCGCTGGATCCGCTCTCACCCCCAAAAGGGCTATGACCTGCTCCTGGCCGCCAGTTCCCAGGCCCTGCAGGATCTGGCTCAAAATCCCAAACGCCTCGGCGCCACCCTCGGTATGCTGGGCGTGCTCCACACCTGGACGCGCACCCTCGAATACCATCCCCACGTCCACTACCTGGTGCCCGGCGGGGGCCTCAGCCCGGACCAGCGCCAGTGGATCTCCAGCCGCCCTCGGTTCCTGTTGCCGGTCAAAGCCCTGAGCGATCGCTGCCGCACGCTTTACCACCAGGCACTCCAAGAGCAGATGCCCGAGGCCCTTGATGACCTCCCGGCCAACCTCTGGCAGCAACGCTGGGTCGTTCACAGCGCTGCTGTCGGCAGGGGCCAAAAGGCGTTGCGCTACCTCAGCCGTTACGTGTTTAAAACCGCCACCGGCAATCGCCAACTCCAATTGCTGCCTGACGGACGCTTGCGCTGGCCCTTCCGCCACAGTGCCACGGGGGCTTGGGGCCACATGGACATGGCCCCCTTCGAGTTCCTCCGCCGCTTCCTCCAGCACGTCCTGCCGCTCAGATTCCATCGGGTCCGCCGCTTTGGCTGGCTCCATCCCGGGGGCCGCGCCCAGTTCAACCGCGTCCGAGCCCCTGCTCAAAATACCGCCCTTACTCTCCGCGGCCGAGAAAGCCGCTTGGCAGCCTCCGACCTCCAGCCCGCCGACTGACCCGCCCTTGGCCGCTCAAGGAGTCTGCGCCCAGCCCACACCCCTGCCTGTCCGGCAGGCAGGCCTGCTTTGCCCGCATTGTGGCACCGCACTGGTCCTGGTCGGCTCCTGGCGCCCATGGCAAAAGGTCATCTACTTGCCCGACGGCTCCCCCATCGGCGTCCACCGCACCATCAGGCCGCCATGAAAACCACGCCCTGGACCACCTCACTGCTCGTTCCGGCTGGGGGGCCAACTCCCACCCCCGCGCTTTGTTCGCGTGGCACCCGCTTGAGCGTCCCAACTGGCCAGTGGCCGATCCCGGAACCTCCACGACGCTGCTGCCCAGTCAGCACCGGGACTGGCGCAGCTTGGCACGGCTCTGACCCGTCCCCAAAAGCCTCGACCGCACACCGTAGTCAAAGCCAGATCCGGCACTTTCCGCAGTACCCCCAAGGATGGCCCAACGAACCTTGGGCCGCGGCTTCGTTCAACCCAGGAATGTAAAGAACACGGGGGCGGTCCCAACTTCTCCAAAGTCACTTCTGTATTCCCGAGTCCCGGATTATCTCGCCCCCGCGTTCTCTACATTCCTTTTTCTGTTGCGCGGAACGCGCTACCCTGGGTCACGCGCCCTCTGAGCAACTACCCTGAAAGGGTTGCATCGCTGATGAAACCCTTTCAGGGTTTCCGCATTTGGTGGCCTGACACCCAGGGTAGCGCGTTCAACCCTGGGCTGAATGATAACAAGCCCTTCGGGCTGTTGCGCTAGTGACCCGCGCCTTTCTCTCAGGTAGTGCTACCGGCCAGATGCGCCCAGCCGCCATTTACCGCTGGTCGATCGTGAGCGCCAGCAGCTTGCCATCGGCATCGCCGGCCAGGAGTTGGCCGTTGGCCCAAGCCAGGGCGGTCACGTCCTGGGGGAGGAGGCGGCAGGCGTGGGCAACGCCGGTCTTGTCCAGGACGCTCACAGTGCCGCCCCAGTAAGCCACGGCGAGCCGGTCGCGGTCTGCGGCGGCCAGTTTCACGAGTCGGCCGGGCGGCAACGCGCTCCGGGCGGTGGCGAGGGCCGCGGGCTCCGGTGCGGGGCGGAGTTGCGCAACGAGGTTTGTGTATTCCTCCGGGGCGACCTGGCGGGTCGCGAGGATGTTGCCGTCGGCGCTGACTTCACTGACCGTCTGGGCGTGAGTGAGGACAGTGAATCGGCTGCTGGCGGCTTTGAGGCCGGTGATGCGATCGGGCAAAGCGGCAGTCCAGGCGATGCCCAGGCGAGGGGGCTGATTGGCTTTGGCGGCGGGAGTGATGGCGCTGGAGCGGGGCATGGCAAGGGGCGTGAGCGGCTCGAGACCGGCGAGGAACTCATCGAGCGTGCCCACGGCTTCATCCATGCCGGCGGCGTCGAAGGCAATCAAGGCGATGCTCTCCTGGTTCACTCCGATGGCCTCCCGCTGCCAGGCGACATAACCACGGCCCGGACCGGGCATGGCGGCGGCGTCCGGCGCAAATGGGAGGAACTGCTGCTCGGCCACGAAACGGATGAGCGCATTGTCGGCGGGCGTGCCCAGGAGGATGACCGGACCACGCAGCGCATAGCCGGCTTGCACGGGGGCATTGGAACTGCCGGGCTGGATGGCGTCGCGCCCGGCAAAGTCCAGGCCGATCCACGTGCGGGCCTCGTCCTCGGTCAGGGCACGCGGTTGGTTGGCCTGCGCCTCGGAGACGACCGAGCAAACGATGTTCCAGGGTTCGAGGAGTTTGCCGAGGCGCTCGGCGGCGGGAGTGTTGAAGTCGCTCCGGCCTTTGACGAGGGTGACCTGGTTGTGCTCGCGGAAGAAGCGGAAGATACGGTCGCGGTCGGCCGGCCAATGGACTGCCCGCCGCACCAACCCGGCAGCGCCGGAGCAGGCCGGGGTTGCGGGCAACTCGAAGCCGGTTGAGCCGCTGCGGCTGCTCAGCAAATCAGTCACCGTGATTGTCCAGGCGCCGGGCGGGTCATTGAGTCCGAGCGGCAGGCCCAGGGTTAGCACGCCACCCTGGGTGGCGCGATAGAGGTCGTAGCGCGTTGCGCCGAGGGGATCGGTGAGGACGATCTCCAGCGGGATGGAGCCGCTGAGGATGCCGGCTTTGTCGTCCAGGACCGCGGCGCTGAATTCAACCCGCAGCGGGGCTTGGGCCAGGGTATAGTCCCGGCGCAGAGTGGGGCTGCCCACGGCCACGCTGCCGATGGAGCGCGCAGTGCGCGCAAAGACCCGCATCTGCCCCGGACCGAACGCCAGCTCGGCTCGAAGCCATGCGCCCTGCTCGACGAATGCAGCCGCGCGGCAGCCGCCGACGGCGTCATAGACGGGCCGGGCGTCCTTGGGCAATCCGAGCGTGGTCCGGGCTGCCTTCAAGCCGAGCATCGGGTCGCCACTCGGATCGTGCGTGGCGTTGACGGCAAAGAGGTACTCGACATCCCCCGCCGCATGGCGGGTGACCACGATACCCGGCTCGGTGCTGGTGAGCGGCGGGTAGATGCCGGCCTGCTCGAGGCGCGGGCTGATAGCGTCGGCCAGCCGCCGCGCCCCCTCCAGCGCCTGGCGCATCCGCATGAGCTGGTTGGCCGCATCGCCCTGGCCGCTCTTCTGGAGCGCGGCGATTCGCTCGGCGTCGGGCCACGCGGGGGCGGCATCGAGCTTGACAGCGCCCTGGATTGGCACCGTCGTGTCGGCCGTCATGAGGACCAGGCCGCCCAGGCGCGCGAATTGCTCGACCCCGGCAATGACCTCGCCGTCCAGGTGGTCGATCGAGGTGAGGATGAGGGCCTTGTGATGGGCGGCGAGCGTGCCGTCGCGGACGTCCTCGTCGAGGACCGGCAGGAACTGGTATTGGCGGAGCTTTCCGGCCAGATAGACCAACGAAACATTGCGCCCGTGAGGGGTTTCGTGGGCGTAGCACACCTTCCGGTCGAGGGTCTGCGCGTGGAGGAACTGGGAAAGGGAGAAGAGCAACGCCACGGGCGGACGCGTCAGGGGCATGGTGTTGAAGATCGGCCCCAGCCGCTGGAGCAGGTGATTGGATTCGACCACGCCCTGGGCGGCGGTGGATTGCTCGGGCGTGCTGCCGGGGTCGATGTCGGGCGGCGAGATCAGGCCCTGGAGCCGCACTGGAAGCAGAGGTATTGTTCGAGTCGAAACTGGTCGGCGGTGGTGTTGCCGTACCAGGTGGGCAAGTACCAGTCCGGCTTGGCGTAATCGCGGGCGCGGGCCAATTCGAGGAAGAGCACGGGATTGAAATAGCCAGGGCCGAAGTCGTGGTAGCCGCCATGGCCGCTGGTGATGGGCAAGCTGCGCGCGACGTTGAAATAATAGCCGTCGCTGAAGGCGCTATAGCCGTACTGGCTCTGCGTCAGAGAGACGTATCCCGGCTCGACTGCCCTGACACCGAATTGCGCGTCCTGCCAGGCGGCGTCCAAAAACCCGAGCTTCCAGCGCGCCCACTCTCCCCACCGGGCGGCTTGCTCGGGATCGGCTGCGTCCACGCTCTTCCAGTCCAGCATCGGCCGGCCGAAGGCGGCCTCGTATTGGCGCAATTGCCACGGCACGGCGTGCGGCGTCGAAACGCCCGTCTGCGGGTCTTGGCTCCAAGTCAGCCCCGGCTCATCATAGAAATGGACGCCCAGGACGTTAGGCCAGGTCCGGTCCATGAAGGCCCGCTTCACCACCCGCCGCGTGCCGCCCCGGATGACATAGGGATCGGACCAATCGCATTCCTGTCTCAGGTCCATCTGGTGGCCACCGCTCATCACGCAACATGCCGTGCAATCCACACCCGCCCGGATGAAGTCCTGGCTGCTCTGCCCGCCATAGTTGGCGTAACAGAGATTGAACCCGAGGCTGTCTTCGCCCTGTGCGAGCTGGTCCTTGGCCTGGGCCTGGCGCCAGTTGATGAGCTTGAAGTCGGTGCGCCGCAGGTGGCTCCAGAGGGTGATGTTGGTCCGGGCGCTGTCGGCGCCGCAGGCCAGCTCGATTGCGTAGGCCCCGGGCCGGAGCAGAGCGCCATTGACACGCAGATGCTCGACCGCGCCAGACGCAGCCGCGCCCGCAGGCCGCCCCGGGAAAGCGAAGAGCAGCCGGCTGCCGTCCGCCCCGGCGAGCGTCAACGCCAGTTCGCCTGCGGCACCGGGCGCCGTGCTCCGGCCCACGACGGTGATGGGGATCCATTCGTTGTCTTGATAGGCGGTCCGCCCGAGGGGCAGGACCAGTTGGAGGCCGCCGGCATGGCTCCACACCGGGGCCGCCAGGGTGAGGCACAGGAGGAGCGAATTGCGTGTCATGAACCGAGCGTGCCAAAAGGCCCATCCTCGAGCAACGAGAATGCGGGGAGGATTCAGGCCCTTCACAGGGCCATGGACAAAGTCGCTCGGGGCGCCTGAGCCGCCGCCGTAGCGCAGGTTTCCAAACCTGCCGTATCGCGGGTTTCCAAACCCGCAGGCCTTCCTCAAACAGGGCGCGCTCGATATGCCGAGGCCCTGCCGACTGGAAGTCGGCGATACAGCAGGTTTGGAAACCTGCGCTACGACTTTGTCAATCGCCCCGAGGCCCTTCATCCGGCGGTCACGGTGTCTTTTTTTCACCGCAAATGGTTTCATTGGCTTTAACTGGCTTTAATCGGGGGATCTGGTGGGCAGTCCTGAGTCGGTGGCGCCTGGCGCACTGTTCGTGGTCTGTAACCCGCCCTCCTCGGCGCCCGAGCAGCTTGAACCTTCGGCGAATGACGCGGGGGAGATGGGCGATTTTACCGTGGCGGCTCATTGGGCGGTGCGGCAGGCGTGTGGCAACGGGCGCTTTTGATTGGAGCTCACAGGCGGCGGCAAGAGCAGATCCATGCCGGAGTTAGCAACAGCTTCTCACGAGAGTTTCTCATGGAGGGCACTTTGCGCCGCTTGGAGCCCTTCCGTCCAAGGACAGCGCGGACAGTTCGGACTATGCGCAGCTTTTCTGCTCCCCCAACGAGGCGTCCAAAATCACCACGAGGGGGCTCTGCCGCCAATCCCGTCAATCCCTATTTGTCCAAATGACAAGATCTGACCCCGATGCCTTTTCTATGACCTATCGGGAGCCACTGGAAAGGTGATTGAATACTCCGAGAGCCTGCATTAAGGTCGCAGCATGGAAACCGAAATCGTGTTGAGTGTGAAGATGGAGCCTTTGGCGGAGGGCGGCTTCTTGGCGACCAGCCCCGACCTGCCCGGCCTCGTGGTGCAAGGCCGCACGCGGACCGAAACCATGGAACTGGCCCAAGCCAATGCGCGCATCCTGATGGAGGTTTATCTCTCCGAGAAACTGCCGTTGCCGCCCGCCTTGCGCCGTGTTGTCAAACGCAAGGCCAAGACCCTGACCCTGCCGTTGCCGGTCACACTCCCCGCATGAGTCGTCTTCCCGCGCTCAAGTACCGGGACGTGGTGGCTTGCTTGCGCCGTCGCGGGTTTGAGTATGTCCGGCCCGGCAAGGGCAGTCACGAGTTCTGGATCAACCGCCGAACCGGCAGGGTCACGATGGTTGCATGTCATCCCGGCGACATCCCGCGCGGGACCCTGCGGGCCATCATCGCGCAAACCGGGTTGACGGCGGAAGAATTTCTGGAGTGAGTCCATTCTGCCGCTAGCGAGGGATTTCGGGGGCGTCGCACGATTAGCTTGTTGCGATGCGGGTAGCGGAAACTGTTGCACGCGCCGCCTCGCCTTCGGCGGCACTTATGGCGGTGCGGACCAGCTCTCCGGATTCCTGCAACCGGGCGTAGCGGGCTTTCAACCTTGCCACTCGTGCCGTGTTCCTGCACGCTTGCGCGCATGAGTGACGTCACGCGCATCCTGAATCGCGTGCAGTCGGGTGATCCGAGGGCCGCCGAGGAGTTGTTCCTTCCCTGTGGAAGACGATTCGGAACGCCAGCCCCTGCTCCCATGAGACCTTCTCTTGATTGGAGGTCACAGGCGGCGGCAAGAGCAGCTCCATGGCGGAGTTAGCAACGGCTTCTCACGAGAGTTTCTCATGGAGGGCACTTTGCGCCGCTTGGAGCCCTTCCGTCCAAGGACAGCGCGGACAGTTCGGACTATGCGCAGCTTTTCTGCTCCCCCAACGAGGCCTCCAAACTCACCAGGAGGGGCTCTTCCGCCAATCCCGTCTATCCCTATTTGTCCAAATGACAAGATCTGACCCCGATGCCTTACAGGATTCCCGATTCCGAATCGGGTCAAGCCTAAAGAGGGGCTTTTCTACGGTCTGACCCCATCCAGAGACACCGCCAAGGGCTTCGGCCTTTGGTTGCGCTCCGCGACGTTGGCGCGTTGCGGAGCTTTGTTTTTCATGTTGACTTTTTATCTAACACAAATTAAAATCGATGTCAACATATTTGTTAGATAAATATTATGAACGCAAAAGTCGGCAGACCAAGAATCCCAAAAGACAAAGCCCAGGCTGTTTTATACGGTGCTCGGGTGTCGCGCGAGGATGCCAGGAGAATCGATCAAGCCCTCATGGACTCCGGCCAAACCCCAAGCGAGGTTATCAAAAAGGCTTTGCACGATGCGGCCCGCCCGCAGTGGACGGTATCCAAATGGAAGTACCAAGATCTGCACGACAAATGGGTCGAGTTCCGATTGACAATCGTGCAAGAGAGCGGAAAGCGTGTTTTGATTTGCGGGGTAGGGAAGTTCTCTATTTGGCGCCATTCCCGAGACGAATCAAAGCTAGCGATTCAGATTGAGATAGTTCGACCGCAAGGCCGGGGGATGCACTCGATAACTTTGTTTCTAGGGCAACCTGTTGTGAATCGCATAGAGCGGCATTCTGATCCGAAGATTGCGGACTTCCGTTGCTTCGCCCGAGAGTAGGCCTCATTCGCCTATTTGGATCGACGGATCTTTTTTCGCCCGTGACCGGATCGGCGTAGTAATGGGTTCCGTTTTCTTCCCAGGCGGCACAATAGAAGGACCGCACGGTGGCCGCTTGATGCCGGTTCCGCGCCGGCGGGGGTTTTCGATTTTCGTTGCCCTTTGGGGCCTGTTTGGGGATATTTGCGTTTAACATAAAAGTAAACCCATGACTGACCAAATTAAAGTAACCTTGGGAAGCGAAGTTCACTTCATCTGGGGCGATAAGCACACTCAACTTGAGCATATCGAGATCGCCTGCAATCTCAACAACCCCAAGCCTGGAATTAGGGCAGCGCCCCCTGTTCCCGAGGTGGCCACCTCTCAAAGATGTCGGTTATTACTCCCGGACATGGGTACTGGCGGCCAGCTTCCCCTGAATGTTTTTCGCGATCCCTGCCCGGACGAAGTGCGCCCCGGGCAACCTGAACTGCACATGCACTTGATACCCGATGGCCCTCTGGAGTCAGAAAAACTTCTGAAATATCTTCAAGCGTGCGCGTCCCGTCTGACGCGAAGCTCTCAGTAAAGGTAATCTTTCGGATGAGTTGAACCGACGAGGGATTATCCTGTGAAGTGGGTTGGTGTTCCGACATGGGGCGTCGGAGGCGTCCCGTGCCTCAGACCCCATAGCCCCGATTGCCGGGACGAGGGCACACTGCCCGCCTCTGCGTTTTGCAGTTTGGCACGCCGGGCAAGATTTTCCTTGCCGTCAGCAACAGTGAGGTAGGACATTACCGCCCATGCTGTAATGTGCCAAGAGTCTGTTGATCCGTCAAGGCTATTCGCGCGTGCGGGTTCGTGAACCCCAAACCATTGGCCTGGCGCGGTGCCTGAGAAGCCAAGGGGTGAGAACCGGGAGCAACCAGCCAACAAACATGATGGGAAACGCTATGTTGGGGTTCGAGATGTTGACAGCCACAGCCATGGCTGAAAATACGCACCCGATGGAAAACAACGCGAACCCGTAAACGCACAGGACTTGCTTCCGGTTCGGGGCGCCCTTCTGGTCAACGGCATAACCCTCCGACCATCCACGGCCAATGGGGAAACGGCGGGGCGCCGGCCCAGATAACGGACGCGAAGGCTTTGGAGGGGGAAGATCGGCAGATAGAGGAGACACACCCATTCGGTAGTCAGGAACGAACCGTCCGCGTGGAAGTCGCGCTTCCCGTAGAACGTGGTTCCGATGCCGTTAAATGCGTAGGGCATGCCGGTAATGTCCTAAAACTCTGTTGATGAGTCAAGCCTTAACCACCGCAAGATTGGCCCATTCGCCTTGGCCGCCACAAACGCCTTGCCAACTCGGCTTTCGGCGGAGTAACCTCAGCCCCATGAAACCCAAGAACACAACACGATTCCATCTCGCGCATCCGATCGCCGCGCTGCTCTGCTTAGCCGGCTGCGCAACCCCCTATCATCGCCCAATGACGGCAATCGTAAGTGACCCTCCTGGGGCACAGGTTTGGCTCTCGGGCGTGGATGTCGGTTCAGCCTACTTGGTGGCACCTCCCGCGCCGCCTCCCGGCTCGTCGGCCACCGCGCCGGGCGACTGCTACGTTGGCACAACCCCGCTGACCCTGCCCCTTTACCAACCCGGCCTTGCCGGGGTTGGGCATAGACAATTGTGTGTGGATGTGCGCTCGGATCTCCCGGGGTGTCACCCCTGGTATCGTCTCGTCATGTCCTGGGAGCCCATCCCGGAACGTATGTTCTTCCCCCTCCGCTACAAGCAGCCGGTGGGCGGCGGTCCACCCGACACTCTGAATATTGATGTTCACCTCCGGCCGTGATAGATCATCCGGTTTGCCGGCAGGGCTTGCGCCAGGAAACACTTTGACTCTTGCCGATGAATGTGGGAATAAGACCGCATGAAGACGTATATTGTCTTTGC
This sequence comes from uncultured bacterium, assembly GCA_963749495.1. GTDB lineage: Bacteria > Verrucomicrobiota > Verrucomicrobiia > Limisphaerales > UBA8199 > CAVQND01. The sequence goes on along the minus strand of CAVVMW010000022.1, from coordinate 257,144 downwards.
TGAAACCCATTGGGGTCGTGTCTTGTCATTTGGACAATCGGTCCCGGATTGCGGCTATTTCTTCTCGCAGGCGGGGATCGGCTTCGAGGCGCCGGCCAAAGCGGGCGAGGGCTTTGCTCACTACGGCGTGGTCCAAACCGCCAGTTGACTTGCCCAGCTCGGCCAAGGGGGCGTCGCAGCGCCTGACGCCGCACGGGGCGGCGAAAACGCCTCAACCAATCCCTCGGCGGCGATTCCGCCAACGGCGCAATAGTTCATTTTCGGCCCGTCAGGCGCTTTGCTGCCTCCTGCACCAAAGCGTCGCTGACGTAGAGGCCTGCTGCTTTGAGTTGATTCGCCGCCTCTGAAAATGACCCGACGCGCCCCTGCGCCGCCGCCATCGCCACGAGGCTCAGGCTCCCATGCACCTTCAGCCCTAGACTCGCTGCCGCCCGCCGGGCCGCGCGGTCATCCAAAAGGGCCGCGCCCCCTGGATGGAGGCGCGCATATTCGATGACCTCCGCTTCACCGCGGCCCAACTGCCAAGCTGACAGCGGCGAGAGCGGCGGATCCAGAACCACGGGCCGTAACCAAATGCAGTGTGGCAGGGCTTGGCGCATCGGGTCGCCGGGGGGGCCTTGCAGGATCTCTTCCCTCACGGCTTGCGGCACGATGACCTCAGAGAACAGGAGCGGCATCAGCCGCAGCAGATGGGCCTTGGCCAACACGATCAACGGTGACGCGTTGCTGACCGCAGGGCTCATTTGCCGAGATGCGTAACGGACTCCAGGACTTCCGCCGCCGTCTCCTGAAACGGCGAGACGCCGAAGCGGGTGAGTTCGCCGATGAACGCCGCCCGGCTCAAGCCGGCCACTTCGGCGGCCTTGCCCTGACTCAGGACACCCACCTCATACCACTTCACCGCCGCCGCAATACGCATCTCCGCCGCCAACTGCTTTGGCTCCTTTTGCAGCCCCAGCAGCACATCGTCAGGCACCTCGATTTGCAGTAATTGGCTCATAGCTTTACCATTCTGTCATGCAGGGCGAGCCCCTGTCAACCTTCCGGGGCCGGGCTTCTCTAAAACCCATTGGAAGAGGAGGGGTCAAACCATAACTTTTCACTTTTTGACCTCCTCCGGCTCGGTCTTGCGGCGCAGATACAGCTTGTTGTTCAGGCTCTTCCAACTGCCCATGTGCAACCGCTCGGCGATTTGGCGGACGGTCAAGGTGGTCTCGCGCCGCAACCGCGCCGCCAGGGCCAGCTTTGCCGGGTCGCCCTTCAAGTGCCCCTTCAAGTCATCCTGGCTCCATCGCAAACGCTTCAACTCCTCCGCAACGATGCGCTCCCCTTTGGCTTCGGCGCTCTCACGCCTCAACTTCCCCGAATGCTGATCACTCAGGCGCGCGTCCATCTGCTCCAACAGCTTGGCGCGGAACTCCTCGCTGCCCAGACACCAGCCGCGCTTTAGTGGTTTCCATTGGGCCGCATCGTCCTCCTCGGTGCGGCGGCGCTCCATCTGCCGCTCAAACTGCTCTCGTCCGCAAGCGGTGTCTTTTTGGATCCCGTGTTCGCCCAGCAAGCGGTCCACCCGCATCCAGCCCGGTCGGTGTTCCGGCGCGGCCAAATACCAAGCCAAGCTGCTCCAGGGATACTCCAACAAGCGTTCTTCCCTACCCAACAGCCCTGCCCGGACCGGATTCAGATGCACGTAGTCACAGGCCGTGCGCAGATACCCGTTGCCGCTGCCCTCGACCACAATCGCCTTGTAGCGTCCGCTGAACACGTGACCGGAAAGCTTGTGCCGGCCGTTGAGCCGGATGGTATAGCTGCTCAGCAGCCAGCGCATTCCCGCCACCAGATTGGCGTTGGGCGTTTCGACCGATACCGCTCACGAGAATTGACCCACCTCTGCTCACCTAAATTGACCCACCTTTCGCACAAGAAGCGGGCCGCCAACGTCAAGGGCACATTGTGGTGTTTAGGCGCCTAAACTTATCGTTATCGCTCAATACGTGGCTCCGAGCTGACCGGCCGAGGCACCACAACCTGTGGGGAGGGAATCACTACTTGGAAAGGGAAGGTGCCGCCCAACGGCTGGATCAGTTTATCTGAGCAGAATTGGTCAAAACAAGTGAGCGCCAACGCCTGGCGTCCCGTCAAGTGAAAAGTTATGGTTTGACCCCTTCAACTTCAATGATGTGGGTAACGACAGGGCCCTCGGTCCACGGTTTGCGGCGTCCGAACGGGCCCGCGTCGCGTAGCGGCGCCTGACAGCACCCCGGCTTTCAAGCGTCGCTACGCGACGCGGTTTAGCTCGGGCCATGGGTCCGTGGACTGAAGTCCACGGCTACCATCGGGCACCGCTACGCGGTGAACCTGGGGCCTTGGCCAATCAGTGGGTCAAGGCGCAAAACCCCGGCAAACCCATTGGGGTCATGTCTTGTCATTTGGACAATCGGTCCCGGATTGCGGGTATTTCTGCTCGCAGGCGGGGAGCGGCTTCGAGGCGCCGGCCAAAGCGGGCGAGGGCTTTGCTCACTACGGCGTGGTCCAAACCACCAGTTGACTTGCCCAGCCCGGCCAAGGGGAAGCGGGCGGTTCGCCGCCCCAGCCACAGCGCCGCGTCGCGGCCCCAATCGCCGTGGCGATTCGCAAACGTCGCCCAACTTTCCCTCTTGATCTGTTCCAACGCCGAGACGATCTGCGCCCATCTCGGCGCCGTGGGCGCGCCCCTCAGGGCTTTTTGCTCCCGCGGGTTGCCGCGGGCTTCGCGCCGAAGCTGTTGCGCAAAGGCTGCGCTGCCAAACACGATTCCGTCCAGCACCCGCTCCCAGGGTGGCTCGACGCCACCTTGAAGCACTGCGCTCTCGGTATAGGCCCTGAGCGCGGCCCGTTGCTCCTGCAGACTGTTGCCGCCGCACAACCGACCCAGCGGATCCTGCCACACCCACGCCAGAGGCGCCCGGTAACCGGCATACCCGCGGATCAGCACATAGGCGTGAACCCTCGCGCCAAAACGCTCTCCCAACTCGCTGAGTAATTCCAAAAAGTGAAAATGGTCGGTGTCGTCGCGGAAGACGTCCCTGCGGTCGTTCCCGCGCGCCGTGACGTGGCAGCGCGCACCGGGCCGTTCGATGCGCAACGCCCGTGCCATCAGCCTATCGAACCAGCGATGGTCCGCCCCGTCAAGCTCCAATTTGTCCAAATGACAAGATCTGACCCCGATGTTCCCCTCGCCTCGTGGCGCATCGGCGCGGCTTGGGCATTATCTGTTCCCGGTATTCATAACAGTCGGTAGGTTGCCAGAATTCGGCGGACTTGTCGAACCTGGTACGGCCCGGCGTGGGAACTCCCGCGCTGGAGGTTGAGCCGCTTCCGTACGCCCGGGCGGGTGAAAATGTGGTGGCTGCCGTGGAACCTCATGCGGAAGCCGTTCACCAGGACAACCGCAAGCTCTTGGCGCGGTAGTCCACCAGCAGCCGGAAGTGCTTCAAGAAATCTTCCACGCCCACCAACAGCGGCGGGTTGCTGGCGACGCAATCGAATCTGCGCCGGCCCGTGGACCAGACGACACGGGCCAGGTCGGCGGAGAGCAATTCGATTCGAAAGGTGTGGGCATAGGCGAAGACCTTGGTTTGCTCGATGCCGGCGGTCACGCTCCGCTTAACCCCTTTGCCCTGGAGTTTGTGTCCCAAGCGCACGGCCAGTTCTCCCGGCAGCAGCGTCAAGTCCGCCCCCGTATCGACCAACCCCCAAGTCACCAGGGTCTGCCGCGTGTGGGGATTGGTGATGCGCAGCGGCAGACGGGCGTAGGCGCGCCGATCCTTCTGGCCGCCCGGATAGACGAAGCGCGTGAAAGGATAGACCGCCGCAGGCATAGCCTCAGAAAATGTAGCGGTGGCCTGGCTGCGGAATCCACATCGCCGCCGCTTCCGCGTGGCCGTTCTTGGCTGCGCGATCCAACGCTGCCGCCAGCGTGCGGCCGTGGCCCACGGTCTTGAACGTGCCCTTCTCCAGGGCCACATAGCGCGTCAACTTGGCCGGAACGCGGATGACAATTTCGCGTGTGCGTTTCATGGGCCGGAGTCTGCGCCTGTCGCCGTGCCTCGTCAAGACAGGAGCGCGCAACCCATTGGGGTCAGGTCTTGTCATTTGGACAATCGGTCCCGGACTGCGGCTATTTCTTCTCGCAGGCGGGGATCGGCTTCGAGGCGCCGGCCAAAGCGGGCGAGGGCTTTGCTCACTACGGCGTAGTCCAAACCGCCAGTTGACTTGCCCAGTCCGGCCAAGGGGAAGCGGGCGGTTCGCCGCCCCAGCCACAGCACCGCGTCGCGGCCCCAGTCGCCATGCCGCTCGGCGAAGCTGCTCCAGCTTTCGCCCTTGGCTTGCTCCAAGGCGGAGAGGATCCTCGGCCAGGCCGAGGCCTCGGGCGCGCTCCGGAGCGATGCTTGCTCACGCGGGTTGCCGCGGGCTCCGCCCCTGAGTCGCTGCGCGAGAGCCTCGCTCCCCAGCGCCAGGCCGCCCACCACGCGCGCCCAAGGTGGCTCGACGCCGCCCTGGAGCAGCGCCCCTTCAGTGTACGCCGCAACCGATGCGGAAGGACCGGAGCGCCGACTTGCAGTCCAATGTCATTAGGATTTCATGCTCGTCCCGGAGGGACGTATGAGAATAGCCCAACGTTTCAACGTTGGGTTCAGCCATACAAAGCCCGAACAAGTCCCGAAGGGACGGCTGACATCGGCCCTCTCTTCAGCCGTCCCTTCGGGACTTGTGAGGGTTTGGGCGCTCCTACCCAACGTTGAAACGTTGGGCTATTGTCGAATGTCCCTCCGGGACAAGCACTTGGCCGGGGCACGCCTCGGAGTTGGGCGTCAAATCCTAGTGACATTGGACTTGCAGTCGGCTTAGGACGTCCGGCTTTCACGAGGGTGCGACAGAGGGGATGGTGGGCACAAAGCCGACTGAAAGTCGGCGCTCCAGGGGCGGTGTGCGGATGCGCCCTGCCGAATGGGCGCATCTTCACCGTACCACCACAAGAAGAGGAGTCGCAGACGAGAGCGCAGGCCGCGCGGATGCTCTGCAACCCAGAGGGTTGCCAGACGGCAGCCGGGGGTCGAAGCGCAGCGAGACCCCCGGTTCGCGGCCAGAAAGAAGGGGCCTGGACCCCGGAACGGGGTGCCAGAAGCCCGCGCATCAGAGGGCAGGCACCCTTTCTGGCATCCCTCCGGGATGCAGACATCCGCCGTCGCCGCACCGGGGGTCTCGCTGCGCTTCGACCCCCGGCTACCGTCTCTCATCCCTACGGGATGAATTGGACGGAATAGAGTGATGCCCGCCGTGCTTCCGTGGATGGTGGTACGGGAGAGATGCGCCCTGCCGAATCCCAATTATTCCTTTACAGTTCAGGTTCCGGCCAGCAAAATATCGGGCGTGGAAGTCGCATCGTTGCGAAAGGCTGCCGTGGAGAAAGAATCGCGTCAGGCGGCGTCAGGGTTTGGGCATGACGACGAAGTGGAGGCCGCGATAGGGCGGTCGCGGGCCTGCTTGCTGGGCCAGCAGCGGCCGGAGGGGTATTGGATTGGGGAATTGATCGTGGATGTCACCCTGGTGGCCGACATGATAGCCTATCGCCATTGGGACGGAAAGGTGGATGCGGAATGGCAGCGGAAGGCGGTGAATCATATCTTTTCCTTGCAGTTGGCGGATGGGGGGTGGAGCACTTACTACGGGGGGCCGGCGGAGGTCAATGCGACGATCAAGGCATACCTGGGTTTGAAGCTGGCGGGCGTGCCGGTGACCGATGCGCGGATGCTGCGGGCCCGTGAAGTGGCGCTGAACCTGGGGGGTGTGCCCCGGATGAACACCTTCTCGAAGCTCTTTCTGGCGCTGCTGGGGCTCTTTCCCTGGGAATACGTGCCCACGATCCCCTGCGAAGTCATCCTCATCGGCAAGTGGTTCTATGTGAACTTCAACGAAATGAGTTCCTGGAGCCGCTCGATGCTGGTTCCCCTGGCCATCATCAATCACTTCAAGCCCACGCGGCCTCCCAGGAACAACGTCAACCTGGACGAACTCTATCCCGAGGGCATCCACGAGCGTGATTTGGCGCTGGCCCCCGACCCCGAGCGCATCACCTGGCGCAATTTCTTCCTCTGGCTGGATCGCGTACACAAGTTCGCCGAGTGGTTTGCCGAGAACGGCATCCACCCTTTCCGCAAACGCGCCTTGCGCCGGGCCGAGCAATGGATGCTCGAACGCTTCGAGGGGTCCGATGGCCTGGCCGCTATCTTCCCGGGCATCGTCAACTCGCTCATCGCCCTCAAGGCGCTCGGCTATGCCGATGACCACCCCCAGGTGCTGCGGGGCGAACGCCAACTCCAAATGCTCGAACACCAAACCGAACATTCTGTCCGCGTCGAACCCTGCCTCTCGCCGGTGTGGGACACGGCGATCGTCGCCAACTGCCTGCGCCAATCCGGCCTGGCCGGCGAGCATCCCGCGCTCGAAAAGGCCGCCGAGTGGCTCCTTTCCAAGGAAATCCGCTTTCGAGGCGATTGGCAGTACAAGAACCCGGCCAAGGTCGAACCGAGCGGCTGGGTCTTCGAATTCCAAAACAAATGGAACCCGGACGTGGACGACACGGCGATGGTGCTGCTGGCCCTGCGCCAGATTCCGACCGGCGACCCGGCCCGGCGCGACGAGGCCTTTGAGCGCGGGCTCAAGTGGATGCTCACCTTTCAGTGCCGGGACGGCGGGTGGGCGGCCTTCGACAAGGACTGCACCAAGGGCGTGCTGGAGAAGGTCCCCTTTGCCGATCACAACGCGATGCTCGACCCGGAATGCGCGGACATCACCGCGCGCATCCTGGAATTGCTCGGTTACCTGGCCTACAGCCTCGACCATCCCCAGGTCCAAAAGGCCCTGCGCTTCCTGCGCGAGCACCAGGAACAGGACGGCTCCTGGTACGGGCGCTGGGGCGTCAACTACATCTACGGCACCTGGCAGGTCCTGCGCGGACTCCGCGCACTCAACCTCGACATGTCCCAGCCCTGGATCCTCAAGGCCCGCGATTGGTTCGAGAGCATCCAGCACCCCGACGGCGGCTGGGGCGAACGGTGCAACACGTACGACGACCCCGTCTTCAAAGGCCAGGGCCCTTCGACCGCCTCCCAAACGGCCTGGGCCGTTATGGGCCTGTGCGCCTTCGACAACCCGCACCGCCCCAGCCTCCAACGCGGCATCCAGTACCTGGTCGAGACCCAAAACGCCGACGGCTCCTGGACCGAAAACGAGGCCACCGGGACCGGCTTTCCCAAGGTCTTCTACCTTAAATACGATATGTACCGGAACAGTTGGCCCCTCCTGGCCCTGGCGACCTACCGCAACCTGCGCCCCACGCCCTGAGCAGAATGATTGGGAGGGGAGAGAGCAGAATCATTCTTGGCAAAAGCATTGGAAAAGAATTCTTCTGTAATGATTTTGCCAAAAATGATTCCGCTGCGGGCTTGAGCAAAATGATTGGGTGGGGAAAAGGCAGAATCATTGTTGGCAAAATCATTGGAAAAGAATTCTTCTGTAATGATTTTGCCAAAAATGATTCTGCTCAATGATTCTGCTGCGGGGCTCAGACACAGACCTTGTTTTCGCAATTGGCGCAGACGGAGGTGTCCATGCGCTGCTGCATCCAGGTCTGGCCCAGGGCGGTCAGGGTCTGGGCCTTGAGAATGCGCTCGGCCATGGGAAAGACGATGCGTTCCTCTTTGTCGAAGTGCTCGCGCGAGTAGCGCACGGCGGCGAGCAACAGGGCGCGGGCCTCCTTGAGACGCTTGACTACGCGGATGCGGCGGAGGTGCCCGTCCATTTCCTCGTGCTCCGCCAGGAAGGCGTCGCGCTGGCCCAATTGCTCGAAGCAGTGTTCGAGGGGCCCGAGGAACAGCTCGTCCTCTGTGTTCGAGTGGGCCTTGAGCATGGATTCCAGCAGCGCGGCCAGCGATTTGATCTCCGGCAGGGTCCTGAGCTTGGGCGTGGTCGTCTCGATGTGATCCAGCATGTTGTGGAACACCAAGTGCTCGGCCAGCAAGGCTTCGGTAATTTTCATCGCAGCAAGGCGTTGCTATTGCCGCCCCATTTGTAGCACAAGCAGGGCTCCAGGCCAGACAATTCGTCTGCGGCAGGGCCTCAATGAAGATGGGAGCATCACGGGGCAGACCCCTCACCCCGACCCTCTCCCCTTCGGAAGGGGAGAGGGAGAGTTCTCGGTGGCGTTTTGAGCAAAGGCAGGCTCCTGGCCGCTCTCCGGGCCGGCGCAGGAGCAGACAAGGTTGCGGTCGCCGTAAGCGTTATTGATGCGCCCGACGGCAGGCCAGAATTTGAAATCGTGCAGCCAGCGGGCAGGGAAGCAGGCCTGCTGGCGAGGGTAGGGATGGGGCCAGCGTTCGGCCGCCAGCATGTCAGCCGTGTGGGGGGCGTTCTTGAGGAGGTTGTTGTGCTTGTCGGCCTGGCCCGATTCGACGGCCTGCATTTCAGCGTGGATGCTGATGAGGGCCTCACAGAGCCGGTCCAGCTCCGCCTTGCACTCGCTCTCGGTCGGTTCGACCATCATCGTGCCGGGCACGGGCCAGGAGATGGTCGGGGCATGGAACCCATAGTCCATGAGGCGCTTGGCGACGTCTTCGACCGTCACACTCTTGAACTGGCGCAAGTCGAGGATGCACTCGTGGGCGACGCGCCCGGGGCGGCCGCGGTAGAGCACGGGGAAGCAACCCTCGAGTCGGCGGGCAACGTAGTTCGCGTTGAGGATAGCACATTGAGTGGCCTCGGTCAGGCCGGGGCCGCCCATGGCGGCGATGTAGAGCCAGGAGATGGGCAGGAGGCTGGCGCTGCCCCAGGGAGCGGCGGAAACCGCCCCGTGCGTCCCCTGCCCTGCGGACGGCAGGACCGGGTGGCCTGGCAGGTAGGGCGCCAGGTGTCTGGCGACCGCAATCGGTCCCATCCCGGGTCCACCGCCACCGTGCGGGATGCAGAAGGTCTTGTGCAGGTTCAGGTGGCAGACATCGGCCCCGATGTCGGCGGGCCGGCAGAGGCCGACCTGGGCGTTGAGGTTGGCGCCGTCCATATAGACCTGACCGCCGTTGGCATGGATGATTTGGCAAATCTCCTGGATGCCCTCCTCGAACACGCCGTGCGTCGAGGGATAGGTCACCATCAGCACCGCCAGGTCGGCACGATGGGCCTGGGCCTTGGAGCGGAGATCGGCCAGGTTGATGTCGCCTTGTTTGTCGCAGGCCACGGCGACGACTTTGAGGCCGGCCATGACGGCGCTGGCGGGGTTGGTTCCATGGGCGGAAGCCGGGATAAGGCAGACCCGGCGGCGGGCGTCGGCTCGGGCGGCGTGATAGGCGCGGATGGCCAGCAGGCCCGCGTACTCGCCCTGGGAACCGGCATTGGGCTGGAACGAGACGGCGTCAAAGCCGGTGATCTCGGCCAGCCACTGCTCCAACTGCCGGAAGAGGGTTTGGTAGCCGCGCGCCTGGGCCAAGGGCGCGAATGGGTGGAGACGGCTGAACTGGGGCCAGGTCAGCGGGAGCATCTCCGCAGCGGCATTGAGCTTCATCGGTACACGAGCCCAGCGGGATCATCGAGGTCGCCAGCGAGAGGTCCTTCGATTCCAGGCGCTTGAGATAGCGCAACATCCCGGTCTCCGAATGGTAAGCGTTGAAGACGGGGTGGGCCAGGTATGGGCTGGTGCGCGCGAACGAGGCCGGGTAGGCGGTGTCGAGGCCGTCCGCCAGGTTGCGCGCCTGGAAACCTGGCAACTGGTTGTCATTGAAGACGCGCCAGAGGTCCTGCAGGTCCCCTTGGGTGGTCGTCTCGTCGAGCGAGATGCCAAGCACGTGCTCGTCCAGGGGCCGCAGGTTCATCCGGTGCGACTCGGCCAGCTTGAAGATTTGCTCGGCGCGCTGGCTGCCCAAGTTGACCCTCAGCGTGTCGAAGAAGATCGTTGGGCCGACATCATAGCCCAGACGGGCCAATCCCTGGGCCAGGAGGCAGGTGAGGCGGTGGACGTGCAGGGCAATCCGCTTGAGGCCCTCCGGCCCGTGATAGCAGGCATACATCGAGGCGAGGCTGGCCAAGAGCGCCTGGGCGGTGCAGATGTTGCTGGTGGCCCTCTCGCGCCGGATGTGTTGTTCGCGCGTCTGCAGCGCCAGGCGCAACGCCGGCCGCTCCCGTGAGTCCTTCGAGACGCCCACGATGCGCCCGGGCATCTGGCGTTTGAAGGCCTCGCGCGTCGAAAAATAGGCCGCGTGCGGCCCGCCATAGCCAAGCGGCACGCCGAACCGCTGGGCGCTGCCCAACGCAATGTCCGCCCCGAACTCCCCCGGCGGACGCAGCAGCGTCAGGCTCAGCAGGTCCGCAGCCACCGCCACCAGCCCGCCCGCTGCGTGCGCCTTGGCGATGAATTCCGAGTAATCATGCACCTCGCCATAGGTGTCAGGGTACTGCACCAGCGCGCCAAAGATCTGCCCCGTCCATTCCAGCGCCCGATGGTCCCCTACCCTGACCTCCAGGCCCAAGGCCCGGGCGCGCGTCCGCACGACCTCGATCGTCTGCGGGTGGCAGCCTGCCGACACGAAAAAGACGCCCCGCCCCTCCTTGAGCCCGTGGCACATGGCCATGGCCTCCGCCGCCGCCGTCGCCTCGTCCAGCAGCGAGGCGTTGGCCACGTCCAACCCGGTCAGATCGATGACCATGGTCTGGAAGTTGAGCAGCGCTTCAAGCCGCCCCTGGGAGATTTCCGCCTGATAGGGCGTGTATGGGGTGTACCAGCCCGGGTTCTCCAGCAGGTTGCGCTGCAGCACGGCGGGTGTCGTGCAGTCGGAATAACCCATGCCAATGAACGAGCGAAAGATCTGGTTTTGAGAGGCGATCTCCCTCAGCGCCGCCAGGGCCTCGGCCTCGCTGCGCGCAGCGGGCAGATCCAGCGGCCGGCTCATCCGGATCGCCAGCGGGACCGCGTCCGCCACCAGCGCCTCCAGGCTCGGGTAGCCGAGCGCCTCCAGCATTTGCCGCCGCTCCTCGGCGTCTGGCCCAATGTGACGGCGCGCGAAACGGTCTGGGTGCGACAGCCATCCGTCTCCGGCCGGGGCCTTGGCGGCCACCGGCCCGGCCTGGGTCCTGGTCAATTCGAGTGCTTCCTTTGCGAGCATCTGACGAAAGTACGGTGTGGGAGAGGTAAATCAAGCGAGGAATGACGAATGACGAATGACGAATGACGAAAAAGGGACTCTCGGTTGCTGAGTCGCCTTTTCGTCATTCGTCATTCGTCATTCGTCATTCGTCATTCCGCCCTCCGCACTTCCTAGGGCCACGTTGTTCCCGGGTACTTCTTGAGCAGCGCCGGTTTGAGGGCGGGGTAGCGCGCGGCCTTGAACGCGGGCCAGTCCAGCGTCGGCTCGAGGCGTTTTCCATCGGGCGCGCAGAGCCAGAGCTTTACCGGGAGCCGGCCTTCGCAGAGGCGCGGGTGCTGGTGGAGGCTGAAGCAGTCGTGCAGTTTGACCTGAAGTTCAGGTGAGACGGGTTGTCCGGCCTTGTCCTGGGCCTGTTCCGCGTAGAGGAGTTTGAGTTTTCTGCCGTCGGGCCAGGGGATGCTCCCCGGCGCCAATTCGTCGAGCCAGCCCAAACGGTCCTGGCCAAGGCGGCGGATGAAGCTCTGGAGCAACGGGACCGCCTGGGCCTCTTTGGCCAGGGTGAGCCCTGCGAACGCGTCGGCCAGGCAGGCGAGCAACCCCGCCTCGTCAAAGGCGGGGAACTCGAGTTCGGGCATGACTGCCGCGACAAGATTGGCGCGGGCCGCGAGTTGCTTGATTTCGTGGTTGAAGAGCGGGAGTTCGAACCAGCCTTTCCGATGCGCCTCGGCCAGGCTCAGGCCGGAGGCCTTCGCATCGGTCTCGCGTTGGTGTTCGTGGTCGATGACGAGGTTGCGAAACCGGACCAGCCTGACGGCGGCCACTCGCTTGTGCGTGCGGTCAAAAAGATGCTCGACGCCGATCGTGATCTGCTCGGGGAACGTCTCTTGCACCCATTCCCGTTTCACCGCGCTGGCCAGGCCCAGCAACGTCAAGTTGTCCGAGCCGCGGCCGGACACCTCGCGGATGCTCGCGGCCACGAAGAGCGGGGCGTTCTGCACGACGCTCTCGCGCATCAACGTCCCGTGCCGCCCTTCGGTCAGTTCGCAGTCGAGCGTCCCCTGGTCGCGGCGGATGCAGAGTTGGTCGATGAACCCAGTCATCACGCAGCGCAGCAGCGGGTCGTGGCCGGCGCCGGGTTGGCCCATCCCCTGCCCTTCTGAGCCTGCCGCCTCGGGCCCGGCCCCGCCAGGTCCCCCGGCCAAACCCTGCCGGCGGGCGATCTCGAGGATCTGGTCGAGGGCCTGCTCGACCTGGCGCGCGGTTTGGGCGTGGATGCCGTAGCGGCGGCAGGTCTCGAGGCTGAACCGGTTTTTCTTCGCGAACTGGTAGGCCCGCAGCAGCGTGTGAAAATCCGAGTCCTGGCTGGCCTCGAACAATTCCCGGGCCTGTTTAATGTGCTGGTCGTCCCGCCCCAGGCGCATGAGCAGGTCGCGTCCGCCGACCAGGGCGGCGCACAAGGCGGCTGCGGGCACGCAGCCGAGCCTGGCGGCCTCGACGAGCATGCGCGAGTAGCGCGGGTGCATCGGCAGCTTGAGCATCTGCCGGCCGATTGGCGTGAGGTCCGAGTCGTCCGAGTCGCGGGTTTCTGGCGCGAGTCCGGCCGCTTCGATGCGTTGCAGCGCGCCCAGGGTCCGCAGGAGTTGCTCGGCGCGCTCGACGCTCTGCGGGTCCGGTTTGTCCAGCCAGTCGAAGGCGGCCGCCTGCCGGATGCCCAGCGAGTGGAGGAGCAAAACCACCTCCGCCAGGTCGCTGCGCTGGATCTCCGGGGTGTTGCGCTCGGGCCGGTTCAATTGGCCGCTCTCGGTCCAGAGCCGGTGACAGGTTCCGGGCGCGGTGCGGCCGGCGCGGCCCTTGCGCTGCTCGGCGGAGGCGCGGCTGATCGGCTCGATGAAGAGCGTGCCCAGGCCCCGCTCGGGCTCGTAGCGGGCAACGCGCGCCAGCCCGCTGTCCACCACGTGCCGGATGCCATCGATGGTGATTGAGGTCTCGGCCACGTTGGTCGCCACCACCACCTTGCGCAGCGGGTTGGGGGCAAATGCCAGGTCCTGCTGTTCGGGCGGCAGTTCGCCGTGCAGCGGGATCAGGGCCAGCCGCTCGCGTACCCGGATGGCCCGCAACGCCCCAATCGTCCCGTTGATCTCCCCCATGCCCGGCATGAAGACCAGGATGTCCCCGGGCTCGCCCGCGTTGACGATCTGTTCGACCCTATCGGCCGCCTGCTCCGTGACCGGGCGCTCATCGGGCTGATCCAGGTAACGCACCTCGACCGGGAAGCACTGGCCCTCAGATTCGAGGACCGGCGCCGCCCCTGTCGGCGGCCGGGCCAGGTACTCCGCCACGGGCTGGGTCTCGAGCGTGGCGGACATCACGGCCAGCTTGAGGTCGGGCCGCTCCCGCTGCTGGAGGCGCTTGACCAGGGCCAGGGCAACGTCGCTCATCAGGTTCCGCTCGTGGAACTCGTCGAAAATAACCACACCCGCCTCCGGAAGGGTCGGCGCCTCCTGCAATTGCCGCAGCAATATCCCTTCGGTCACATAACTGATCCGCGTGCCCAGGCTGGTCTGGTCGTCGAACCGCACCTGGTAACCCACCTCGGCGCCGAGCCGGCACCCGCGCTCCCAGGCCACCCGCGCCGCCACGGTCCGGGCGGCCACGCGGCGCGGTTGCAGCACCACGATCTTCTTCTCCCCCGCCAGCCCGGCATCCAGCAGCATCTGCGGCACCTGCGTGGTCTTGCCGGAGCCGGTCGGCGCCGACAGCACCAGCCGGCCGCCCCCGCCCAGCGCCTCGACGATCGCCGGCTCAATCTCCCAAATCGGAAGGGAGGTGTGGCTGCGCGCACGTTCCATATCTCTTACCAATGGCGCCTCCACGCCCGGAGTGCAATGAAAGAGACGAATGATAAATGACGAATGACGAATGACGAATGACGAATGACGAGGTGCCGCGTCCCTTTGGTCCCTTTTGTCCCTTCTGTCCCCTCCTGGGGTCATCCTGATACTGCCATCAGGAACGCCACAACCGCCCGGCGGCTTAGAACTGCCCGAGGTTCTTGACTTCCATGACCTCGTCGCCCATGGCGATGCCGTAGAGCTTCTGGCGGTTCAAGAATGCAATCACCAACGGCTCCAGATAGACGCTGGCCACAGCGGCGCAGATGGCCTTGCCGGCCAGGGTGGGGAGAAACTCGGGCAACCGCTGGAGTTTCTGACGATACTCGTCCGCCTTGGCTGCATCCATGCGGCGCTTGACCTCTACCACCAGCACCTTGGTGGGGCCGACAGCCAGCAGGTCCAGTTCGAGCATCTCGCCGGGGTTGGCGGGGTGCCTGGCCTTGACGCGAATGGAACAAGTCTGCGCCTGCTGGTCAGCAAAAATCCCCTCAGCCAGCTTGAAACCGCAAGGCGCGACCATATCCTCGATGAGCGTTCCCATGCTGTCGGAGATCTCGGCCAGCCGCTTGTTGAAGTCCTTGCGGTCCTTGTCTGCCTGCTCACGGGCCTTGTCAGCCTGCTGCTGCATCCGCAGCAACTGCCGGTCGGTGCGGGCATTGCTAGCGCGGATTTCGGCGACCTCTTCCCGGATGGCTGCAATATCCTCGCGATTGGCGGCCAGGATAGCGTTGCTCTGCTCGATGAACCTGGCCAGTGTTTCTTCCAGGTTGACGACTCGTTCTTCCATTGCCATTGGGACAATCTACCCGGAGCCAATTGAGGGTCAAGCAGCGAGACCTTCCACGGGCGCATCAGACCTGTCCACCACGGCTCCTGGCATGAGGGTGTGCCTCCATTCGTCATTCGTCATTCGTCATTCGTCATTTCCCTTTCCTGGTCGGGTCCGCTCCACTACTATCTGGGCCATCATACGCAGGATATATGAACAAAACACCTTCGATTCTGCTCGCAGTCGCCGCCGCCTCCTCCTTGTGCCTGGTCCCCTCCGCCCCAGCCGGGGCCTCCGCAGGCCCGTCAGAGGCGCTCCAGCCAGGCCCCGACCAGAAGCCCTATGCCTTCTTTCCCTTCTGCATCGATTGGCACGATGCCAAGAAGCGCTCGTTCAAAGAACAGGCCCAGATGCTCAAGGAACTGGGCTACGACGGGGTGGGGCACATCTGGCTGGACAACGTGGCGGAGCGGATCAAGACCCTCGATGAGGCGGGGCTCAAGCTGTTCCAAATCACGATGACGGTGGACCTGACGCCGGGCAAGCCGGTTTATGACGCGCGGTTCAAAGACGTGCTCGGGCTGGTCAAGGGACGGCACGTGCAGTTCTGTCTGTTGATTGGCGGCGCCAAGCCCTCGGATGCCTCCGCCGACGCGCGCGCGGTCGAGGTCCTTCGCGAGATGTCCGATTTGGCCGCCGACTCCGGGTCGCAGTTGCTCCTCTACCCGCACGTGGGCAACTGGGTCGAGCGGATCGAGGACAGCGCGCGTGTGGCCAAGGAAGTGGACCGTCCGAACGTCGGCGCCATGTTCAATCTCTGCCACTGGCTGCGGGTGGACGCGCAGCGCGATTACAAGCCCCTCCTGCAGCAGGCGATGCCGCGGCTCTGGGCGGTCTCGATCAACGGCGCCGACGAGTTCGACAGCCAGCCCGGCTGGGACCACTACATCCAGCCCCTGGACAAAGGCTCGTTCGACCTGGGGCGTTTCCTGCGCACCCTCAAGGAGCTGGGCTACAAGGGCCCCATCGGCCTCCAGTGCTACGGCATCGGCGGCAACGCCCGCGACCACCTGGCCCGCTCGATAACGGCCTGGAAGAAGCTCAAACAGAACCTGGAACCGTTATGACGCACCCTTCGCCCAATGCCGCCTCAGCGCGCTCCCCCGCCCTGCTCTGCGCGGTTGTCCTCCTGGCGCTCGCCTCCGGCCGTCCTGACGCCGCGGACGGCGCGGTCGAGGCCAACACCAGTTGGCTGGCCGAGCATTACACCAAATACGAGCACCGCATCCCCATGCGCGACGGCGTCCGTCTCTTCACCTGCGTCTATGTGCCCAAGGACACCTCGCAGGCCTGGCCCATCCTGCTCACGCGCACCCCCTATTCGGTCAAGCCCTATGGCGCGGACCACTACTATGACGCCTCGGGGTCATTCGACACGCTCGCCAAAGACACTTTCATCCTCGCCGCGCAGGACGTGCGCGGCCGATTCGCTTCTGAAGGCCAGTATGTCCACGTCAGGCCCTACAACCCGAACAAGGGCCCCAAGGACACCGACGAGAGCTCGGACACCTGGGACACCATCGAGTGGCTGGTCAAGAACGTCCCCGGCAACAACGGCAAGGCCGGCCTCCTGGGCATCTCGTATCCTGGCTTCTATGTCTCGATGGGGATGATCGACAGCCACCCTGCCCTCAAGGCGGCCTCGCCGCAGGCCCCGATTACCGATTGGTTCATCGGCGATGACGCGCACCACAACGGCGCCTTTTTCCTCTCCCAGAACTTCGGTTTTTTTTACCGGTTTTCCCAGCGGCTCCAGGACCCGCTCCATGAAGAAGTCAGGCAGTTCCAATTCGGCACACCCGACGGCTACGACTTCTTCCTGCGCATGGGCGCCCTCACCAATTCGGACACATTCCACCTCAAGGGCCAGTCGCGGATGTGGACCGACATGCTGATGCACTCGACTTACGATGCCTGGTGGCAGGCCCGCAACATCCGGCCCCACCTCCGCAACGTCCACTGCGCTGTCATGACTGTCGGCGGCTGGTTCGATGCCGAGGACCTGTTCGGCGCGCTGGAGACCTATCGTTGGACCCAACAGCTCAATTCGGGCATCACCAACCTCTTGGTGATGGGTCCCTGGGCGCACGGCGAATGGGGCCGTGGCCTGGGCGACACCCTCGGACCGGTCAGTTTTCACGAAAAGACCGGCCAGTTTTATCGCGAGAAAATCGAGTTGCCCTTCTTCCGGCATTTCCTCAAAGGCGACACCAACTGGCCCCTGGCCAAGGCCCAGGTCTTCGAGACCGGCACAGACCAGTGGCGCCGGTTCGATGCCTGGCCGCCCAAAAACGTCGCGCCCCGCACGCTCTATTTCCATGCCCGAGGCTCGTTGAGCTTCGAGCCGCCGCCCGAGGCGGACGCCTTCGACGAGTACGTGAGCGACCCCGCCAAGCCTGTGCCCTATGCCGTCGAGCCCTCGACGAGCTACCCGCGCGACTACCCTGCCCAGGACCAGCGGTTCGTGGCGTCGCGAACCGACGTCCTGGTTTATGAGACCGAACCGCTGGCCGAGGACCTCACGTTGGCCGGCCCGCTCAAGGCCGCGCTTCGCGTCTCGACCACCGGCACCGACGCGGATTGGGTGGTCAAGCTCATCGATGTCTATCCCGGGGACTACCCGGATCCCCAGCCCAATCCCGCCAACTTGAAGCTGGGCGGCTGCCAGCAACTGGTCCGGGGCGACGTGCTCCGGGGCCGGTTCCGCAACAGCTTCGAGAACCCCGAGCCATTCCAGCCGGGCCAGGTGACGCCCCTGGACTTCACGCTGCCCGACATCTTCCACACCTTCCGCTCCGGCCACCGGGTCATGGTCCAGGTCCAGAGTTCATGGTTCCCCTTGGTGGATCGCAACCCGCAGAGTTTTGTGAACATCCCCACGGCCCGGCCCGAGGATTTCCGCAAGGCCACGCAGCGTGTCTATCGCGCCTCGGGCGCCGCCTCCGGGGTCACGGTGGGCGTGCTGCGCGCAGCGCAGAATGACGAATGACGAATGACGAACGAACCGAGTGCGGAGTGCGGAATGCGGAGTGCGGAGTGTTCCAGTGGGAAGGTTGGGTCTGGATTGCGGTGCGGGGAGTGACGAATGACGAATGACGAATGACGAATGACGAATGCGGAGTGCGCGGGGCCTTGTGTTAGGCGGACACCGTTCTTCCCGTCCCTTTTGTCGCTTTTGTCTCTTTTGTCCCTCCCGTGCAGCTTGAGACACTCGCGAACGCGTAGTAGATGACCGGCAGCAAGACCAAGGTGAGGCCCGTGGCCAACAGCAAGCCGAAGATGTGAACGGCTGTCAACGGGCGCCACAGCGTTCCGCCGGTAAGAAACAATGGAACGAGCCCGCCGACCGTTGCCAGGACCGTCACCAGCACCGGCCGGAGACGGGCCAGCCCGGCCTGGAGCAGGGCCTCCTGGAGCGGCATGCCTGTCGCACGGGCCTCCTCGATGAAATCGCTCAGCACGATGATGTGGCTGACGATGACGCCCGCGAGGCTGACAATGCCCAGAAGCCCCATGAAGCCCAGGGGCGATTGGGTCAGGGCAAGGCCGAGCAACGCGCCGATTAACCCCAGGGGCACCGTGGCCATGACAACGAGCGACTTCATGACGGAGTTGAACTGAATGACCATCGCCAGAATAATCAGGGCCAGCGACACCTCCATGACCAGCCCCATCTCGGAACGGTTCTTGCGCAATTCCTTGTCCTCGCCCGCGAGACTGAGGTTGTATCCCGGCGGCACGCGGATGGCTGCGAGGCCGGGACGGGCGCGGTCCAGCACGCGCGAAGGCAACTCGCCAAAGGGCGCGTAGGCCTTCACGGTGACCGCGCGCAGTTGGTTGTAATGGGGGATGGTGACGAATTCAGGCTGGATTTTGAGTGTGGCGAAGCTCTCCAGCGGGACTTGCTCGCCGTGCGAAAAAGAAAAAAAAGGGTCGGTTCTTAGTTTTGACAATTCACTCATCGGTTGTTGTTCTTCTCCTTTCCTTGCCAATAGAGGAGGTGAACCAGGTGGGTTTTGGTGCCCATGTGCAGCGCCTTCGCGACCCAGGCCAGGGTCATGGTCGTCTCCCGCCGCAGACGTGTGGCAATCCGGAGTTTCTCCGGGTCTCCCTTCCTGCGGCGCTCAAGCTCTCCTTTCCCCCAGCCCAGTTTCTTGAGTTCGGCCTCAAGCAGCCGCCTGGCCTTTTCCTCCCCGGATTCGCGAATCTCCTCCCCGTAATGCTCTGGCCCCGCGCTCATCTGCGCCAGCAGGTCTTGCCGGAACGCCTCGCTTCCCAGGCACCAGCCCCGCTCCAAGGGCGCAAACTCCTGCCCGTCCTCGGCGGCCCGCCGTCGTTCCATCCGCAACTCCAATTGCCGCCGGCCAGCGGGGCTGTCTTTGGGGATGCCGTGCTCCCCCAGCAACCGGTCCACGCGCAGCCAAGGCCGCCGCGCCGAGCGGTCCTTGAGATACTCCGGGTAACTGCTCCAGCGGAATTCCGAGAGCCTTTGGCTGGCCGAAAGCACTTTGGCCCGCGCCGGATTCAGGTGGATGTAATCGCACACGCTCTTGAGATAACCGCTGCCGCTGCCGTCCACCAGCAGCGCCTTGTAACGGCCGCTGAACAGATGACCAAAGAGCTTGTGGCGGCGGTTGAATCGCATCGTGTAGGTGCCCAAGAGCCATTTCATGCCCGGCACCAGGTTGGCCCGGGGCGTCTCGACCGCCAAGTGAAAGTGGTTGCTCATTAAACACCACGCATGGACCTGCCAGTCAGTCTTCTCACACGCCTGTCCCAGGGTTTCCAGGAACATCTCGCGATCCTTGTGGGAGCGAAAGATGGGCTCGCGGTGGTCACCACGGTTCATGACGTGGTAGATCGCGCCGGGATATTGGATTCTGATTTTTCTGGCCACGTGCGCCAGCGTAGGGCGGCGGCGGGGTATTGTCAAGACCAAGTTCACGATACTGAGAACCGACCCCTTTTTAGTTCACGATACTGAGAACCGACCCCTTTTTAGAACGACCCCTTTTCTTTTCGAGTGGCGAACAACTGCTCTGCCGCATCCAGCAATGCTTCCCGGGTGGATGCAGCGGCAGGGTTGACCGGGCTGGCGGCAGGCCGTGGGTTTGCGCTCGGATCGCTCATGCGAATCAAATGTGTGATTCAATTGAATATTTAGTTCAGGCGCCGTCAATACTTTCTTTTTTCATGACTAAAGCGGCAGAGGACTGCCGCAGTCCAACACGCTAGCGCGAGCTCTGCCGCGTCCTTGCCTCGCGAGGCGTTTTGGACTGCGGCAGTCCTCTGCCGCTTTTCTGGGAAGGGAAAGGCTCGCCAAAGAGCCCGCGCGCCCTGAAGGGGCGTCAGAACCCTCTGGCGCCCCTTCAGGGCGCCTGGCCCCCTTCTGTGGCCAAACCCAGGGCATCGGCCTGACGGCCTCAGCCCTGGGCTAGGCTCTGCCGGCCCTTTGGGCCGGATGAGGTGGTTCGATCTAGTGTGCGCCAGCGCGCTGCTGAAGGAGCAGCCACACCAGGACGACAATCCCGATTGCCAATGGGACCAGCAGGGCGGCGCTGAGCATCCCGGGTCGTTGAAAGAGACCGGGCTTCCAGGCCGCGGGCTGCTGGAGCCGCTCGGCCAGGCCGGTGACCCGGACGTGTTCGGCGGTGTCCAGTTCGGCCTTCATCGCGGCTGCGGTCGGGTAGCGGGCGGCCGGGTCGCGCTGGAGGGCGCGCAGGACAATTTCCTCGGCCTGGGGCGAGAGGTCGGGGTTGAGTTTGCGGGGAGCGACGGGATTGCCCGTGACCCGGGCATTGAGCGCGGCCCAGGGATTCTCATCCTGGAAAGGAACAGCGCCGGCGAGCATTTCATAGAGGAGCGCGCCCAGGTTGTAAATGTCCGTGCGCCGGTCGGCGCGCTTGCCCTTGACTTGCTCCGGGGCCATGTAATCGGGCGTGCCCATGGATTTCGTGTTGCCCATTTGCGTGATGCGCCGTGAAGTGCCGTCCCGCGCGATGCCGAAGTCCATGATGCGGAGGGTCCCGTCGCAGCAGATCATCACGTTCTGGGGTTTGAGGTCGCGGTGAATGACGCCGTGGTCGTGGAGGTGCTGCAAGGCGTCGCAAATCAGGCTGGCGATTTTGAGGGCGTCTTTTTCCGGCAAAGGCCGCATCGCCTTGAGCATGTGCTCCAGGGTGCAGCCCTTCAAGTACTCGGTGACGATGTAAGGCCGGCTTTTGCTCCGGACTGGGACGAACTTGAGGACCAAAGGATGGTTGAGTTCGAGGCCGATTTTCTCCTCGCGCTGGAAACGGGAAAAGAAGGCGGGGTCGCTTTCGTACTCCAGGTGCGGCACTTTGACTGCGACCCACTGGCAGCCGTTCTGTTGGTCCTGGGCCTTGTAAATCGTTGCCATGCCGCTGCGGCTGAGGACCTCCGTGATCAAGAAGCGGCCGTCCAGCACCGCTCCCGGCTGGAACGGCGCGCTGCTCGCATCCACCGGTTCGTGATGCTCCGGCACGTTGCGGCAACTGGCAACCTGCTCTAGCGGACAGGCATTCTCGGTTTTCATCTGCTAAACCTTGGCCCGTTAGCGCAAACCTGGGTAATTAAATCCGTGCCCAAGGGCATTAAAAAGACATTAATGCCCGGTGCTGTAACCGGTTCGGTGAAGGCGGAGACCGAGTGCCGGGCAGACCCCTCACCCCGGCCCTCTCCCCTTCCAAAGGGGAGAGGGAGAGGCGTCGGCAGTCTCGGGAGTTTCCAGGCGTCTGCGCTTCCCCAAAGCGCCACCGAGAAACTCCCTCTCCCCTTCCGAAGGGGAGAGGGCCGGGGTGAGGGGCTGCCCCCCTGACTCTCCCACCTTCAATGAGGCCTTAACCCGACGGTGCTTTTGGTTTTGGGCGTATCCTGACGCTGCCCCCTGAAAGCCCGAACCGTGACAGCCTGCCCGCAGCCAGGCGCCGCCTTGGCTCACTTGGCCCTGAGCAGGAGGACCGGCACGCTGATGCTGTGCCGAACGCGGGTGGCGGTGGTGCCGAAAAACAGGTCGGCCAGGAAGCGGTGTCCGTGGGTGCTCATCGCCACCAGGTCGCAGCCCTTCTGCTCCACCCATTTGACAATTTCTGTGGCCGGCTCGCCGTAGGCCAGTTCGGCCTCGGCAGAAATCCCCGCGGATTTAAACTCGGCCCGGACCTTCCAGAGATAGGCCGTGTCTTCGGTGATCTCGGGGCTTACCGCGTCCGGGCCATAGGTTCTGGCGGCCCAGCCGTCAGCCACGTGAAGCAACACCACCCGGCTTTGGGCCAGCGTCGCAAGTTCTTTGACGTGTTGGATGATCGCCCGGTCCGTCGGTGTGCCGTCCAACGTCACGAGAATGGTCTCATACATGTGCCGGTCGTTGACGGGTTCAACTGCCCACGATGACATGCCAGGCCGACTTAAGCGAGTCTGGCAATCCGCAGATGTCCATCGCGGTGATCAGTAAAGCGCTTCCCCAACCGGCGGTCAAGAGAAACCATCCGAGCTTCCAGTTTCCCAGGCGTTTGCGTGAGCAGGCGAAGTGCAGCAGGGGGAACATGGCAAACGGGAGCTGCAGGGCCAACACGACCTGGCTGAGCGTGAGCAGGTCATTGACGCTGCTGTCCCCGCGAATGCCAATGATGAGAACCGCTGGAATGATGGCCAGCGTGCGCGTGATGAGCCGCCGCAGCCACGGTTTGATCCGCCAATGCATGAAGCCTTCCATCACCACCTGCCCCGCCAGCGTCCCGGTGATCGTGCTGCTTTGCCCGCTGGCGAGCAAGGCGACGACAAACAGCGTGCTGGCCAATGACGTTCCCAGCAACGGCGCGAGCGTGAGATACGCGATGCGAATCCAGTCGCTGTCCGGGCTGAAGTGGACGACCTCGCCGCCGGCCACCGTGACACTGGTCTTGCCGTGAAAAACCATGGCCGCCAGAACCAGGATGGCCGCATTGACGAAGAAGGCGACGGTCAAGGCCGTGATCGAATCAATCGCGTTGAAGCGAATGGCGCTGCGTATGGATGAATCGTCGCGTTGCAGCTTGCGGCTCTGGACCAGGGCCGAGTGCAGGTAAAGGTTGTGGGGCATGACGGTGGCGCCGATCATGCCGATGGCGATGTAAAGCATGCCGGGCTGATGAAGGCTCGGCACGGCCAGGGCCCGTCCCATCTCCAGGAAATGGGGCTGGGTCTGCGGCAGGACAAAAATCTCGATGAAGTAGCACACGCCGATGGTGGCGACGAGCAGCAGGACAATGGCCTCGATAGTCCGCATCCCAAACCGTTGGAGGGCCAGGAGCAGCAGGACATCCAGCCCCGTGATAATGACCGCCCAGAGCAGCGGAATATGGAACATGAGGTTGAGCGCGACGGCACTGCCGAGCACCTCGGCCAGGTCACACGCCCCGATGGCCACTTCGCAGAACAACCAGTTGGGCCAGCGCGTCCAGCGCGGATACCAATCCCGGCAGCACTGGGCGAGGTCCTTTCCGGTGACCACGCCCAGGCGGGAGGCGATGACCTGCATGAAGATCGCCATCAAACTGGCCAGCCCAACCACCCACAACAGTCCGTATTTGAATTGTGCGCCTCCCGCCAGGTCGGTGCCCCAGTTGCCCGGGTCCATGTAGCCGACGCTGATGAGAATCGCCGGCCCGACGAACGCCCGCCATTGTTGCCAAAAGCCGGCTTGAGGCTGCGGCACCTCCACGCTGCCATGAACCCCCTCGAGCGACACATGGCCGGCAGCCGAACCCGTCATGGAGGTCCCGCCCAGCACGCACCCGGCCCCGGCCGCTTGCACTCTTGCCTGTTGGATCGAACTGCTCATCAGGGCATCGCTCGCCCACGGGCGCGCGGCTCCAGGGCCGGGCCCTCGGCCAGCGCCTTCACGACCGACCGCCTCAGATAGTGTCGGCTCTCGATTTCCGGTGGGGTCGCCACCTCGGCGCGGCTGCTCATACTATTCTCCCTACACCCAGGCGTGCATTGTGTCAAATACACTGTTTTGGGCCGGAAACTCCTAACCCGGCTATTTCAACAGAAGGGAACGAAGGGAACGAAGGATCCGACACCCGGATCAGCTCTGAGGGCTGCGATCTGCAGGTCCCAGAAGAACTCTGTCTCCCACTTATGGGGGCCTGCCCGCAGCGCTGCTCGGGGTTTCAGCGGCCGCTGTTTCGCAAAGCGGCCTTGAAGGCTGCCAGCGTTTCGGGGCTGACATGGTGCTCGATGCCCTCGGCATCCGTTTCCGCAACGCGTTCGGGAATCCCCAGTGAGCGGAGAAAGGCCACCACCGTCTCATGCCGGCTCTTGCACGCTGCCGCCAGGTTGCGCCCTGCCTCGGTCAGAAAAATAGCGCGATACGGCTGCGAGGTGACCAGCCCCGCCTTTTGCAGCCGGGCGATGGTCCGGTTCACGGTCACATGAGTTACACCCAGGCGCTTGGCGAGGTCCACTACCCGCGCTTCGCCCGTTTCCGCAATCAAATCGGCGATGGCTTCCACGTAATCCTCGCCGATCTCGTGCGCGTGCGCCTGGCGGGTTCGGGAGAGGTCTTCCGCCTGGCGGTTTGGCTGGGCACGACCCCGTGCCGTCCCGGACGAATGTCTTTTTGTCGAGGCCATTTGCTTTGGCGACTATTCCAGCAGACACCGGTTTGACAGTCGAGCACAATGATGTAGTATGTGCTACACTAGTTGGTCTATAGCACACCATGACACGCTTGTTCAATCCGGTTTTTGCGCGCGCCTTCCGCTCCTCCTGGATCCTGGCGCTCTTCGCCGCGGGCAGCCTCCCGGCTGCGGCCCAAGACCTGGCCGGCGCGGCCTCCGTGGGCACGCCCGTGCCGCTCAGCGCCGGCGGGGTCACGGGCAGAGCGCAGGGCGCGCCCGGGGCCGCCGTGACGAACCTCGATGAACAGCGATGGAATTGGCACGTTCAGAACACGGCGGTGGTGCAGGGCGATCCCGGTTTCCACGCCAGGTATTCCGGCCCCAACAGCTTGAACTCCCGGGGCGAGGTCCAGGAGACCGTGACGCTGGACCTTTATGGCGGCGTCCGGCTCTGGCGGGGCGCCGAGGCGCACGCGGACGGCTTGATGTGGCAGGGCTTCGGACTGAGCAAGACGTTCGGCATCGAAGATTACCCCAACGGCGACGCCTACAAAGCGGGCACAGAAGTTCCCAACTTTACGTTTGCGCATTTGTTCGTTCGCCAGACGCTCGGCTTTGGTGGCGAGCAGGAGGACGTGCCCGACGACCAGCTCACGCTTGCCGAAAGACAGGATGTCTCCCGGCTTACCTTTACCGTCGGCCGGTTCACTCCCAAGGACATTTTCGACAACAACGCGTACGCCAACGACCCGCACAAACAATTTATGAATTGGGCGCTAATGGCCAACGCCACGTGGGATTACGGACAGGACACGGTTGGCTACACCACCGGAGTGGCCGTGGAATTGAATCAGCCGAACTGGGCCTTAAGGTGGGGCTTTTCCCAAATGCCGAGCGAGAAGAATGGATTCACGGCGGATGACCAGGTCCTTATGTGGCCCCACCGCGGGGCGAATGGCCCGTTCTTGCGGTCCTGGGCCATGGCCGCGGAATTTGAGCGCCGTTACAGCCTTCACACTCATCCCGGGGCGATTCGGTTTCTGGCCTGGCTGGACGAGGCCCACATGGCCAGCTACGAGGCGGCGCGCGCCATCCTGCTGCGGGAGGGCCCGGGTGCGGACCTCTCGCCGGCGCGCGCCGACCGCTACAAGTACGGCTTTGGGCTAAGCTGGGACCAGGAAGTGGCCGGGAACGTAGGGGTCTTTTCGCGCCTGGGTTGGAATGACGGCCACAACGAGACGTGGACGTTCACGGACGTGAATTATTCGGCGTCGCTGGGCGTGAGCGTCAAAGGTGGAGCGTGGCGCCGGCCCGGCGACACCTTTGGCCTGGCCGGCATCCTGGGCGGCGCTTCGCGCGCCAACCGGAGATTCCTCGAGGCAGGCGGCACAGACATGCTCTCTGGCGATGGCGGGTTGAATTACGGCTGGGAGAAAGTGTTGGAAACCTACTACGATTTCAAGATCTGGAAATCCCTCCATGCCGCTGTGGATTACCAGTTCATCGCCAATCCGGCGTTCAATCGCGATCGGGGTCCGGTTTCGGTGTTCGGCGCGAGGCTGCACTGGGAATTCTAGAACTCCCAATGCAGCCTTGCGCCGAAGACCGATACCGGGCCGCGGTCGCGGTTGTAAGCCGGGTTGCTGACGAATTGGTAATCCAGGGCAAAGCGGATGGTTTTCCAGATTTGAACATCATAATAGGTTTCCAAGACCTTCTCCCACCCGTAATTGAGCGCTCCATCGCCGCCGAGAATGCCGGTGCCGCCGGCGGCAAAGAATTCCTGGTGAACGCGTGAGGCGCCATTGATCGCCCCGGCCAGGCCAAAGACATCGTTTGGGCGTCCCCAAAACTGGCCTTTGATGCTCAGGCCCAGCGTGGCGGTGCGATCCACGTCGCTAAAGAACCAACTTTCGGTGTGGCCGTCGCTCCAGCCCAGGCGCGTGAAAACGCCCACATTCTTCACGACCTCCTGTTCTACGTTCAACCCGAAACCGTACTTGTAGCGGTATTGGCGCGTGGCCACGATGTCGGCCGGCCGGACGGGGTTGTCCAAGGCCTCCTGGTAACTGCCCATGTTGGCCCGGGTGAGAGAGGCCAGGAAACGAACGGCGCCGGGGTGGCCGTTGAGGGTGTAGCGGCGCTCAAATTCGCTCACCATGGACCAGGCGTCCAAATAGTGCTGGTCCTGCGCCATGCCATTGGAAGTGCGCGGCACCTGGAAGAGGCCATAACGGACGGCCCATTGGGGCCGATTCAGCTCGGCGGCGAACCCGGTCTCATAGCCAAGGCTGTCGGCGGGGAAGTCCCAGGCTTCATTAGCCATCAAGGCCCAGTTCATAAACTGCGTGCGGGAGTCGTTGGCGTAGGCGTTATTGTCGAAAATATCCTTGGCGTTCATCTTCCCCAGGGTGAGCGTAATCCGTGACACATCCTGCTTGCCGGCCAAATGGAGCGCGTCGTCTTCAACCGCCTCCTGCTCTCCGCCCAGTCCGATGGTTTGACGGAGGAACAACCGCGCGACGGTTACATTGGGGACCTTGGTGCCGAGGCGGAAGGCCTCGCCGTTGGGAAAGCCCTCGATGCCCAGCGTCTTGCTTAGACCGAAGCCCTGCCACATCATGCCATCGACATGAGCCTCCGCCCCGCGCCAAAGCCGCGCGCCGAACATCAAATCCAGCGACACCGTTTCCCGCACTTCGCCATCACTCTCCAGGCTGTTCGGCCCGGAGTACTTGGCCGGAAAGCCGGGGTCGGCCTGGAGGATATCGGTGTTCTGGACGTGCCAATTCCAGGCGCGCTCCGGGGCCGCTTCGGCGGCGTTGGCCGCAGTCCCGGGAAGGGGCTTGCCGGGGGGCGAACTCGGATCGCCCAAGGCAGGTTCAGTCGAGTTGGTCGCTGCGAGGATTGTCGCGGTCCCGCAGGCCAGTGCCGCAATCGTGCCAACGGCCGCAATGTGGATGTGCTGCTTCATGCAAAGTCGCGTCGTGATCGAGCCGGGTGAGCCTGACCGTTCAGCTCGAGGGTTCCCCGAGAGTTGCGTCAAGGCCCCAACCGCGCGCCAGTTCCCGCTGGCGCTGTTGCCGCCTCAAATCACCAAGTTCGCCGCAGACGCGTTCCAACCAATGCCCGAACGGTCGCCGTGCCTCCGATTGCAGGAGGGCGATCCCCGCTTTGTGTGTCACCCGTTGTCCCCAAAGGGCCCGTGGCCGCGCTTCAGAGGCTGACGCCCGTTGCTCTTCGCCGCTCATCATTGCCACTTTCATGTCTTTGGGTCCGTCTTGACTCCACCGGAGTGCGTTTGCACGCCGGCTTGCAGTTCAGGCTGCACCGACATTCTAATGCGGGCGCCGAAGGCAGTGTTACTGAAGATCACGTGAAGAATTCTTAAGACTCCGGTTCAGGGGCTTCCTCCGGGCTCAGTGGACGTTGCGGCCGGGGGTTTCTCCTGGCTTCCCGAACGGGAGAAGACGCGGGCGAACTTCAAGCCGATGAGTGCCAGGAGGATCAACAGGTAGATTCTCAATGCCCAGAGGGCGACCCGGACCGTGGGTGTGGTTTTGATGCGCGGCATGCCTCAAGCTAGGTGGGGAGTTCGATCCTGGCGTCTTTCATCAGGTCCTTATAGCGCACGACGCCCAGGAGGTGATCGTGCGCGTTGACCACCGGCAGCATGCGGAACCGGTATTTGGCAAACATCTCGGCCAAATCCTCCCGCAAGGCGTCCCGCTCCGCGGTGACCACGGGTGAAACCATCAAGTCGCCCAGGCTGGCGTCCTCGCGGGCCATAACCAGGTCGCGCAGGTCCACCAGGCCCAGGAGCGTCTTCTCTTCACCAACGACGATGTAGAGATAGGAGAGGTTTCTCCGGTCGCACGGGGTGGACCGAAGGGCGCCCAAGACCTCGCCGGCCTTGGTCTCTTTGGAAAAGGCCAGGAACCGGTCGCTCATCAAGTTGGAGGCGAGCACGTCGGCATTGGACAGGACGGCCTGCACGCGGGCGGCGCGCGGGGGGGGCAGGCATTTCATCAGCTCGGTGACCTTTTCGTGGGGGAGCTCGGAAAAGAGGTCGGCCACTTGGGGCACGGACAATCGGGCGAGGACCAGGCGGGCCTTTTCTTCGCGCAGAAACGCCACGAGCTGGCGCTTGGCGCGCGGCTCCGCCTCGACCAGCACCTCGGCGGCCTTGTCCGGGTCCAGCGCCGCGAACATCGCTTGTTGTTCATCGCCGGACAGAACTTCCAGCGCGTCGGCCAAATCTTCGCCGGGCAGTTCCAGCGCCCGCTCGCGAGCGACCGAGAGCGTGACAATGTCCTTGGTATGGTCTTCCACCGAAAGCGGCTGGACGTAGCGCCAGGAAATCAGTTGGTCTTTGCCGGAGATGAATCGTTCCAGGCCCCACTTGCGGAGAAAGCCGTTAAAGGAAATATCCACGTGGACAAGAATCATGCGTCCCTTGGAGTAAAGCAGGTGGACATCGTTGACCACTTCGGTGCGCCGCCCGTCGGTGTCGAGAATCGTCTGGCCCATCAGGTGCTCGTTGAGCAAAATCCAGCCCTTCTGGTCAACAAACGGAGGATAGGGGCCGCCACCCTCCTTGGGCGTGACAAAGATGGCCTCCTCCTCGATGCGCGCCGCCTTTTCCCAGGGGATGAGTTCCGAGGGATAGCCCCGGCCATGCTCGATGTAAATCCCGACCGCCTCGGGATACGGCTCGGAAAGGCGAAAAACCAGGTCGGTCAGGCGGCCGTTTTTCTTGTTGGTTTTATCCAGGCGGATGCGCCGCCCCAGCAGCTTGGAGAAATACAGGAGTTGGTAGTCTTCGAAGGCTGCGGGCGAAATGCCAGGCATTGCGGCGCGATGGTTGTTATTGCCGTTATTATTCATGGGGGCCTGCTCCTATTTACCCGAACCGAACCATTCTGGAAACAACACCGAAACACCGTAGGCCGTCGAGATGAGAATGACAAACACGGTGATGCTCCAGTTGGCGATGTTCTGCGAGCGTGTGTTGACGTGGTTGCCCATCAGCGGCTTGTCGTTGAGCAACAGGATGAGGAACATCAAAGCCGCCGGCAGCAGCGTCACGGCCACCACCTGGACGAAAATGGTGATGATATTCTGCGCCTCCACGGAGGCGACCAGCGACACCACGCCCGCGGACATCAGCATGAGCACGTAGGCGACATAAAACCAGGGCGCCTCGCGCACCGTCTTGTTGAGGGAGTGGGCCCAGCCAAAGACCTCGCCCAGCGCCCAGCTCGTGGCCAGCGAAATGCAGAGCGAGCCCAGCAGCCCGGCGTCGAAGAGGCCGATGGCAAAGAGCACCTTGGCCCACTGCCCCCATTGGCCGTGCAGCACCTGCGGCATGAGTGCCGCCGTCTTGGCGGCCGAATCGATTTCCCGGTAGCCCTGGCTCTGGTCCGGGTTGAAATGGAACACCCCGGCCGTGGCAATGATGATGAAGGCCGCGACCGCACAGGTCATGAATGAGCCAAAGAACGTGTCGAATTTCCCATAGCGGATGTCCTTGATGTCCATCCCCTTGTCCACGACGGCCGACTGCTGAAAGAAGATCTGCCACGGGGTGATGGTTGTGCCGATGTTGGCCATGATGAGCGTCAACAGGGCCACGCCCGACATGCCGAAGTTGAAGTCCGGGTGGTAAAAACCGCGCCCGACCGCGCTCCAGCCTTCCCGGACGTTGCCGGTGTGCATGGCCCAGATCGCGGCGGGGATATAGACCAGGTTAAAGAGGCAGAAGAAGAGCGTGATCTTCTCGAACGTCCAATACCGGCCGCTGATGACAATCCCCAGCATCAGGAAGGTCACCCCGAAGAACGTGATCCATGAGGGGATGTTGAAGAGGTTCATCGCCTGTGTCATCCCGATGTATTCGGTGACCAGCGTGAGCCAATTGATGACCGCCAAATCGAAAATGGAGAAGCAGCCCCAAAACTTCCCGAAGCCGTCGAAGATCGCCTCCGCGTGACCGCGTTTGGTGACCGCGCCAAGCCGCACGGTCATTTCCTGGACGTAATACGCCATCGGCAAAAGGATGATCAAAACCCAGAGCAGCTTGAAGCCGGTCTTGGCGCCGGTCTGGGCGTAGGTGGAAATGCCGCCGGCGTCGTTATCGGCGATCATCGTGATGATCCCCGGCCCCAATGCCGCCAGGAACAGCACTGTGCGCCGATTGAATCGGCGGAGCTGGTGAATGCTCTTGCTGATCCAGTACATAAACGATTTCGGCCTGAGAACCACTCGTTGATTTGCGCGAACGCCGGCCCAACTGACGCATCTTAACGGCGAAGCGGAGCGGGTGTTACTTAAGAATTCTTAAGGATTGCATCGTGCCCTTTTCGAGGCGTGCGAGTTCCCGAGGAGCTCCGGCGTCAACCGCAGGGCGGCGCGGCCCAAAGGGCCGCTACGCGGCGCGCGCCGGCTCGTTCGAGCAGCGCGCTGCTGGATTCTTCGAGGAAGGCAATCGCCTGGCTGCGCTTGACACCTGGAAAACCCTCCAGGAAATCGTCGAGCGTGTGGCCGGCGCTCAGGTAGTCGATCAGGTTCCGAACCGGGACGCGCGTGCCTGTGAAGACGGGCTCACCGCTCATGATTTCTGGATCAATCGTGACGAGCTTCGCTTTCAGCAGTACAGACCTACTAGATCTTTCCCTCGTTGGCAAGCGGCCACCAGGGAAAGGGTGCGACTAAAACTGTCAGTCAGCCCACGGCGCCTTCTTGCCCCGAAGGGGCTTCCGACAATAGCCCGGCGTTTCAACGCCGGGTGAGCGCACCCAACGAGCAGGTCCGTCCCGAAGGGACGGCTGAAAGCAACGCGTGTTCTCAGTCGTCCCTTCGGGACGAGGATGCCTTTTGTTGCCTCCCCGGCGTTGAAACGCCGGGCTATTGTCAGATGTCCCTCCGGGACAAAACTCGCTGGACGTATGCGCGACTCTCTTAATCGCACGCCCCCGGGGAAAAATGAAGGCGCCCGAGCCGGGACCCCGCCTCCCGCTCAGCCGGCGCCCACCTGGCGGAGCCGCAACCGAAAGGTGCTGCCCCGCCCGACTTCGCTCTTGAGTTCGACGGCGCCGCCCATGCGCTCCACCGACCACTTCACAATCGCCAGCCCCAGACCCGCGCCGCCCTCGGCGCGCGAGCGGGCCTTGTCCACCCGGTAAAATCGCTCGAAAACCTTTTGCTGGTGCTCCGGCGCGATGCCTGGACCCTGGTCGGCCACTTCGATGACGACTGCGGTGTCTTGCTGAAAAGCCCGCAGCCGGATCGGCTTGGCGGGCGGACTGTAGCGGATGGCGTTCTGGATCAGGTTCAGCAAGGCCAGCCGCAGCAACGCCGGGTCGAAAACAGCCAGCAGATGCTCCGGGCAATCCAACTCCAGCCGTTGCTGCTTTTCTTGGGCCACCAGCGCCAGGGCATCGCTGACTTCGACCAGCGTGCTGCGCACCAACCCTGCCTCCAGGCGCACCGGCAGGTTGTCATCATCCGCCCGGGCGAGCAGCAGCAGGCGGTCGATGAGCTGGTTCATCCGCCCGACCTCCTCGAGGATGCTGCCCAGGGCGTCGTAAAGGATCGCCGGATTGCGGTCACGGACAGCGACCTCCCCCACGGCGCGGATGGCCGTGAGAGGCGTGCGCAACTCGTGCGAGACGTCGGCGGTGAAACGCCTGAGTTCGGCAAACGAGCTTTCGAGCCTGCCGGAGGGTCTCGTTGAACACGGTGGCCAACTGGCCCAGCTCGTCGTAGGGGTTGATTACCGGCAGCCGCTCATTGAGAGACTTGGCCGAAAGACGCCGGGTCCGCTCCACCATCTCCTTGACCGGCGCCAGGGCGTGTCCGGCGATGAAATAGCCCGCCATGGCAAACAGCAGCATGGTTGCCGGGCCGCCGAGCGCCACGGCCAGCCACAGATGCGAACGGCTCGGGGGCCTCCAGGCGCCCGCCGCCAGCGCCACGGCGAAATCGAGTGCGCAGATAGCCACGCCGGCAACCGCGTACCAGGCGGCCAACCGCACGCGCATCGAACGCCGTTGCCACCATTGCCTCATCCCCGCCCCTCCTCCCGCAGCACAAAACCCACGCCTCGCACGGTGTGAATCAACTTGGAGGCGTGCCCCTCATCCACCTTGCGCCGCAAGTGGGCGATGTGGACATTGATGACGTTATCCAGCGGCGTGATGCGATTGGTTTCTCCCCACACATCCCGGGCCAGCATCTCGCGCGTGACCACCTGGCCCGGCTGTCGCAGCAGATAGGCCAGCAGGTCGAACTCGCGGGGCGTCAACTCGACCGGCTTTCCGGCGCGCGCCGCCCGCCGCGCCTCCAGATCCACCGTCAGATCGGCTGCCGTCTTCTTCAGCGGTTCGGCAGGCGAGGCCCTGCGGAGCAGCGAACGAATGCGCGCCAGCAGCTCGGCAAAGGCAAAGGGCTTGACCAGGTAATCATCCGCCCCGCTCTCCAGTCCCAGCACGCGGTCCTCGACCGCATCGCGGGCCGTCAGCAGCAGCACGGGGGTCTTGGAGCCGCGTGAACGAAGCGCCTTCAGGATCTCGATGCCGTCGCGTCCCGGCAACATCCAGTCCAGCACCACCAGGTCGAACGACTCCGCATTGAGAACAAAGAACCCCTCCTCGCCAGTGTGGGCCGTGGCGGCGGAAAAGCCGGCTGTTTCCAGCCCGGATGCCACCGCGCGGGCGGTCTTCTCGTCGTCTTCGATGATCAATACGCGCATAAGGCGAACCCGAGGCGAGAAGATGCCAAAAGCCCAGCCGGGAGGCGAGCGCCAACGAACCCACAGGACTGCATTGACCCTGCCGCCAGCCTTTTGTAGGGTGCAGCGGAATGAAGAACTTGCGAGGAAGCCCGGTTCGGCGTCTCGCTCAAGCCTCGGCTCGGAGCGTCGCCCAGCCTTCAGCCCCACGGGCCACCCGGCGACACGCGAACGCAGGGCCGTGCCCAAGAATGGGTCAAATCGCCGCCTATTGCCGTCTGCTGGTCCGCGCCTTCCGTCCCGGGAAGATCATTCTGTTTGGGTCCTATGCCTATGGCCGGCCAACGGCCGACTCGGACGTGGATCTCCTCGTCGTTATGCCGCACCGGAGCGGGCCGGTGCGCCAGTCGGTAGCCATCCGACAGCGCTGCGCGGCGCCCTTTGCGTTGGACCTCCTGGTCTGGACACCGGCGTATGCTCGGAAGCGCCTGTCCTGGAACGACAGCTTCACCCGCGACGTTTTTGAGGGGGGGAAGGTCATGTATGAAGCCAGCAACGCGTGAGTGGGTCAAAAAGGCGGAGAACGACTTCGAAACGGCGCTGGCGCTGATGCGTTGCAACAAAGTGCTGGCTGACTCCGTTTGCTTCCACTGCCAGCAGTGCGCGGAGAAGTATCTGAAGGCCCGTCTTGAAGAGGCGGGCCGGCATGTGCCCCGAACCCATGATTGCGAGGCTCTGCTCAAGGAGGTGTTGCCTTTGGAGCCGCTCTGGGCGCCTTGGAAAAAGACCCTCGCTCGACTTTCGGATTATGCGGTGCGCTTGCGGTATCCTGGCGTCACCGCCAGCAAGGCTGAGGCAAGGCGCGCGGTGAAGGACGCCCGGGCGGTGCGCGGCGAGGTTCGCCTCAGCCTCGGGCTTTGCTGACAACCGGCGGAGGACCGGTGAATCGGCTTGAGAAAGCCCGAAGAGAAGGCAGAGAACCGAGCCCGGGCATTGGCTCCAACTCCGATTTTGACACGGCCCCTCCACATGCTAGAGTAGGCCTGTGAAGCGAAAAAAAGCGCAAGACGAGAAAGCCTCCGTCGGTACCACCGCCGGCGCGAAGATGCGAGCCGAGTGCAACAGGTTGACGGACGCGGAGCGCGAAAGACTCGGAGAGGAATTCCTGAAGCTTTACAAGAGGTCAACGATTCGCTAGCGCTGGCGGAATCCGCCTTGCTCGGTTGTTCGATGCTCTTGACCAGCGACGAGCATTTACGCGGGATTGATTTCGAGCGGCTGACCTTCGAGCTGCAGGCGTTTGATGTCACAGCGCCGGGCATCGCGACGCCGCGCGAGATTGTACGCAAGTTTTTTATGCGCTGAGGTGATCGAGAAGGCCGTCACTTGTCTCTGCCGCTGAGACCGAACCAGCGCAAGGCCCACAGAATGGCTTCCGCACTGGCCGATCTGACGACTGCCGAAAGCACTGCCTCCGCCGGAGGCCTGGCCAGGCGCTTCAATGGCCCAAGCGGCCTCTAATGCGCCGCTGACCACATCGAAAACCTGGTTGGACTTTCCCGATAAACGGCGGAGGACCGGTGAACCGGGCCTGAACACGGCCAAAGAGGTGGCCCATTTTCATTTGGAACAAGCCCTGCCCAGCAACGGACGCGCCGGGCCTCTCGAGCTTGCGGCCCAAAGCGCTCCTCTTCGCCAGTGACGGGATTTTCCGGCTGACCGTGCAGGAGGGGTAGCCGATGCGGAACTGGAGGCGGAGGGCCGTTGACAAAGTTTGTCGAACGGGCAGGCAGGCCGCCTTGGTGTTCGGCATGTCTGGCCGCCTCGAAGCCAAAGCGCGGGAATGCCGCGCACTCTCAAGGGCTTCGCCATCTCGGACGCGCGTCCTTTGTTCGCGAAGCGTCTGGTGCGGCGCATTCCGCCGCTTTGGCCATCAAGAAACTACTTCGTCAACAGCCTTGAGTGAAGGCGGAGACAGACCCCGGCGGACCCCTCACCCCCGCCCTCTCCCCATCGGATGGGGAGAGGGAGAATTCTCCGTAGCGTCTTGAGGAAACGGAGACCCCAGGAAATCCCAGAGGCTGCCGACGCTTCTCCCTCTCCCCTTCGGAAGGGGAGAGGGCCGGGGTGAGGGGTCCGCCCGGGGTGCCGCTCCCGGCTTCACGGAGGCCCTGCCCCCTCACCCCGTGCCCTTGGTCTCTCGGTGGCGGACGGCCTCGCGCACCAACTCGGTGGCGCTGCCGAGGTTGAGCTTTACTTTGATGCGCGCGCAATAGGCCTGGATGGTTTTGGTGCTCAGGTGAAGAATGTCCGCGATACGGCGGGTCCCGACGCCCTGGCCGAGCAAGTCGAAGACCGCCAGCTCACGGTCGCTGAGCAGCTCGATGGGCGAGTGGGCAGGCAGCGTCTTGCCCTCGACGAATTGCCTCGTGATGGCCTGTGTCATGGGGTCGCTCAGGCAGAACTTGCCCTCCAGGACCTTCCGCAGCGCCTCGATGATCTTCCGGGTTGCCTCCCGTTTCATGATGTAACTCTTGGCCCCCGCCCGGAGAGCCCGCTCGGCGTATAGGGATTCCTCGTGCATCGAGAGCACCAGCACTGCGAGATTGGGACAGACCTTCTTCAGGTCCTTGATAAGCTCAATGCCGGACGAGTCTCCCAGCGCAATATCCACGATTGCCACCTCGGGCTTCAAGGTTTCGACTCCCTGCATCGCCTCCGCCGCCGTTGCGGCCTCTCCGCACACAGCGAGGTCGGATTGCTGATTGATCAGGTTGGCCAGCCACTCGCGGACCAGCGGGTGATCGTCCACGACGAAGACCGTTCGTTTTTTCTTGTCCGCATCCGGTGTCATGGTTGGGCTCCCAACGCATTTGCCTGCCAATGAGGCAGGGCCTCAGACCGTGGCTTGGGCATCCTGCCCAAGCCCCCACGGGCAGGATGCCCGTGCCACAACCTTGATCTGTCTGCATCACGTTTTGACATTCAAGGACTCTAGTCAGTTCCTGGTGAGTTCCGCGCGGTGCCACCAACCGCCACCCAGGGCTTGAAAGAGCGCCGCCGTATCGGCATAGCGATTGGCCTGGGCTTGAACCAAGGTCACCACCGCCTGTTGATAGGCCTGCTCCGCGCTTAACAGCGCCACGTAGCCGGCATAGCCGGTCTGAAACTGCTTCCTGGCGAGGTCCAGGGTGACGCCGGCGGCCTCTTTGGCGGCAGCGGCGGCCCTCAGACCATTGGCGTCCTGTTCGAGCGCATTCAAGGCATCGGCCACGTTCTGAAAGGCCGCCAGCACCGTGCTGCGGTATTGTTCGGCAGCCTGGACATACGCCGCCCGGGCAGCGCGCTCCCTGTGCAGCAAAGCCCCGCCCTGGAAAATCGGCTGCGTCACGCCTCCGGCCAAAGTCCAAAAACCGGTGCCTCCCGCGAAGATCTGGCCGGCGGCCAGCGCCATGCTCCCGGCATCGGCGCTCAGTGTGATGTTCGGCAGCCGGTTGGCGACAGCGATGCCGATCTGGGCGCTGGCGGCGCGCAGGGTCTCCTCGGCCTGGCGCACGTCCGGGCGCTGGGCCACGAGCTGAGAGGGCAGGCTCAAGGGCAGTTCCTGCGGCAGTTGCAGGCTCGACAGCTCGAACTGTTCGGCCGGACCCTGGCTGGGGAATCCGCCGGCGAGCGCCGCCAGAAGATCGCGCTGCTGAACCAGGGCCTTGAGCAGCGGCGGCAGGGTGGCGGCCACTTGGGCCAGTTGCGACTCCTGCGCGGCCACATCGAGCCCGCTCACACGACCCTTCGCCAACTGGTTGCGCAGGATTTGGAGCATGTTGGTGTTGATGGCGATGAGTTCGTGGGCAGCGGCAATCTGCGCCCGCAAGGAGGCCTCCTGGATGGCCGCGGCGGCCACATTGGCGCTCAGCGTGATATGGGTCGCCGCCAGGGCAAAGCGCGCCTGCTCAGCCTGTGCCTTGAGCGACTCGACGGTCCGCCGGTTCAGGCCAAACACGTCCGGCACATACGACACACTGACCTGCGGCGTATAAAGGTCGAAATACAAGCCCCGGAGTTGGGTGTAGGCGAGATTTCTTGCGAAGTCTTCGCTCGGGCGGCAGCGAAGCTTCCCGCTATGCTGGGAAAATACGCGCCTTTTTGGGCCAGCACATTCTCCCGCGCCACCGCCAGGGCCGCTTGCGCCGCCTTGAGGCTCGGGTTGTTGGTGAGCGAGCGCTCGATCAAGGCGTTGAGCGGTTTCGAGTGGAACAGCGTCCACCACTCAGCCGAAATGTCGAGGGCTTGGTTGAAGCGTTGCACTCCTCCGCCCAAGACATTGGTCGGGCTGCTCATAAGCGAGAGCGGACTGGCGGTGTAGTCTCTGGCTTCCGGAGCCGGGGGCTTCTTGAAGTTCGGACCAACCGCACAGCCGGCCAGAAGCATCAAAGTTAGAGCCTCTCCCAAAAACCCCAAGAGTGCGGGACCTTTGTCGCAGCCTTTGTCGGAACCTTTGTCGACAAATGGGCGCTCCGACAAAGGCATCGACAAAGGCTGCGACAAAGGCCCGGAACCAGAGCTCTTTGGACAAGCTCCAGCCAGCGTAGCGCCCCATTTTGTCTTCATGGCTTGTGCTTCATCCCGGTTCCGTTGATCGCCGCGGTGTTCTTCGCACTCGAAGAGATTGCCGGTCCGCCCAGGAGAGCCGGGGCAGGACCTCGGCTCCGGGTCGGGCTGACCGGCAGCACGGCAGACGGTCTGAGGAAGGGCTGCAGCATTGGTTGGCGGACTTGCCGCTGGGGCATCTTCACCGCTCCTGCCTCCCCCGGCGCGCCCGCAGACTTGGCCGCCCCGGGTTGATGAAGGTTAGGTCCTGCTGTGCTCGCGGCCCGGTTATCTCCGGCCGGTTTTGCGCTTGGAGTCCCCGGGACGCGCTGCACCTGTTTGAGGCGAGCCTGGCTCCCCTTTTCAGCCGCCCTGCCGGGATTTCCATCCACAGGCTTCCCGCCTGATCGCTCTCTCCCGGCGCGAGGCAATATACTGTGCCCCTCGCCGGGAGCGCGATCGCCGGCTGCCTTCGCACGATTCCCGATGGGCGGTAGTTCGGGCGTTTGATGCGAAGGTTCACCGGCAAAACCCGGCCCCAGCGCCAATGCGCCAAGGCCGACCATTGTGATGAGAAGACGAACTTTCATGGGTCCGGCGTTTCGGAGAGAGCCTGGCGGTGTTTGGGCGTCGGTTCGTAAGTTCCCAGACACCTTGAGGGCCGAGGGTCGAGGGTCGAGGGAAGAGACCTCCGCCCCTCGAACCTCGACCTTCGAGCCTCGTGTCCGGTTGCTTCTGAGCCCAGGTTTAATCATGTCGAGAGCGCTTGGGGCTGAGGTTGGTGGTGGCCACGGCCCAGAACGATGATCTTGAGTGCCGGCACAACCAGGAGCAGCATGACGGGGCCCAGGAGCATGCCGCCGACGATGACGGTGGCCAAGGGGCGCTGGACCTGGCTGCCGATGCCGGTGGAGATGGCCGCCGGCAACAGGCCGATGCAGGCCGAGAGGCTCGTCATGAGCAGAGGCCGCATACGGGTGGAGGCGGCATGAAACATGGCGTCCGTTGGCGTTCCGCCGTGAAGCCGGGCCTGGTTGTAATAGGTGATGAGGAGGATGCCATTCATGACCGACACGCCAAAGAGCGACACGAAACCGATGGCGGCGGAGATGCTGAAACTGAGGCCCGAGATGTAGAGCGCCAGGACGCCGCCGGCCATCGCGAAGGGAATGCCGGACAGGGTCAGGAGGCACTCGGTCAGCGAGTTGAACAGGCAGTAGAGCAGCCCAACGATCAGCGCGAGGCTCATTGGCACAACGAGTTCGAGGCGCTCTTTGGCTTGCTGCAGCTCTCCGAACTCTCCGGCCCAGACCATGCGGTAGCCGCTCGGGAGCTTCACATTCCTGGCGATGCGCTCCTGGGCCTCGGCCACGGTGCTCCCCAGGTCGCGGTCGCGCACGCTGAACTTGATCGGGATGAAGCGTTGGGTGCTCTCGTGGTAAACCCAGGCCGCCCCGGTATCCAGCGAGATCGCCGCCAACTCGCTCAGGGGGATGTAGGCATTGGCGCCGCTGCTCGCCAGGCAGGCCACCTTGAGGTTGCGAATCTTCTCGACACTGTCCCGGTATTCGGGCGGGAAGCGGACGGCCAGGTTGAACTCCCGATCGCTTTCCAGGACGATCGTGGCCACCGCCCCGCCCAGCGCCGCCTGGATGACGGAGTTGACATCACCCGAGTTGAGGCCGTAACGCGCGGCCTTGGCGCGATCCACTTTGATGTTCAGGTTCGGTTGCCCCAGGACTGGGAAGATGCCCAGGTCGGCCACGCCGCGGACCTGGCTCATCTGGTCTCTGACCTGCGCAGCCAGCTTCGTCAGGGTCTCGAGGTTCGGGCCGACGATCTTGACTGAATTGGCGCCTTTAACCCCGGAGGTCGCCTCCTCGATGTTGTCCTGGATATATTGCGAGAAGTTGAAGACGACCCCCGGCAGCTTGGTTTGGAACTCGGCCTGAATCCGCTCGGTCAGTTTTTCCTTGGTCAGGCCCTTGGGCCATTGGTCCAGGGGCTTGAGCGGCGCGAACAGCTCGACGTTCGAGAAGGGCGAGGCATCGCTGCCGTCATCCGGGCGGCCATGCTGAGAGACGACGGTGATGACTTCCGGGTGTTTGAGCAAAACCAACCGCATGGTCCTCGCCGCCGCCTCGCCATCCTGCAATGAGAGCGTCATCGGCATCGAGGCGCGAATCCAGAAGTTGCCCTCTTCCAGGTGCGGGAGAAACTCGCTGCCCAGGTGCGGTATGAGCAACCCGGCCACGGCGACAAACACAATTCCGACAGCCACCGCAACGGTGCGGTTGGCAAGGGCGAAACGCAAAGCGGGGTTGTAAACCCGGTGCAACAGGCGGACGACAATCGTCTCGGCCTCTTTGACGTGTTCGGGAAGAAAGAACGACGCCAGCACGGGCGTGATGGTGAAGGTGGCCACCAGGGCCCCCGCCAGCGCGTAACCGTAGGTGCGCGCCATGGGGCCGAAGATCTGGCCTTCGACCCCCTGCATGGTGAAAAGCGGCACGAACCCGGCCACAGTGATGAGGGCCGAGAACAACACCGCCTTGTCCACCTGCATCGCGCTGATCAAAATCAGGCGCAGGCGGTCGGTCCACGCTGGGCCTTGCGGCGCCTTCGTCGGGTCCGGGCCATAGAACCCCTCCGTCAGGCGCTGGAGCAGGGCCTGCCGTTGCTCCGGGTGTCTCTGGAAATTCCGGAAGATGTTCTCCACGAGGATCACCGCCGAATCGACGATAATCCCGAAATCCACCGCCCCCACCGAGAGCAGGTTGGCGCTTTCACCCTGCACCACCAGCAGCATGATGGCAAAGAACAGCGCAAACGGGATATTCACCCCGACGATGATCGCGCTCCGAAGATTCCCCAGGAAAATCCACTGGACCAGGAACACCAGCAGGCAGCCGAAGATGAGATTGTGCAACACGGTATGGGTTGTGACTGCGACCAGCGAGGAGCGGTCGTAATAGGGAACCAGCTTGACCCCCGGCGGCAGACTCCCGTCCCGGTTCATGTTGTCGATTTCGGCTTTGACCTTCGGGATCATGTCGTGGGCGTGCTCCGTCCGGCTCATCACCACGATGGAGCCCACCACGTCGTCCTCCATGTCACGGCCCAAAATCCCGAGCCTCGGCACATAGCCCACGGACACCTTGGCGATGTCCTTGACCAATATGGGGACACCGTTGGACTGGGCCAGGACGACGTTCTCGATGTCATCGAGCCTGCAGCCCTGGGCCAAATCGTCG
This sequence comes from uncultured bacterium, assembly GCA_963749495.1. Classification (GTDB taxonomy): domain Bacteria; phylum Verrucomicrobiota; class Verrucomicrobiia; order Limisphaerales; family UBA8199; genus CAVQND01. Next base: position 216,055 of record CAVVMW010000022.1, on the reverse strand, counting down.
CTGCCGCCGTCATCGATCAGCCCCACGCCGCGGATGTTGATCGATTGCTGGCCAATGCGGATTTCACGCCCGCCGACGTTGACGTTCGCGTTGCCCAGGGCGGTCAGCACCTGCGGCACACTGATGTTATAAATTTCGAGTTTGTGAGGATTGGCCTCGACCTCGAATTCCTTGGTCGGGCCGCCCCAACTGTTGACCGCGACGATGCCGGGAATGGTCAAGAGCCGGCGCCGCGCGATCCAGTCCTGGACCGTGCGCAGGTTGATCAGTCCGAAGTGCTTCGGCCCGACCACCTGGTAACGATAGATCTCCCCGGTCGTGCTGTTCTGTTGGATGGTGGGGACCTGGCCGCCCGGAAGGCTGACATTCTGCTGCAGCGCTATCGCCGCCTGCCCGTAAGCAAAATGGAAGTCCACGCCATATTTGAAAACGACGCGGACAAAGGCCAGGCCATAGAACGAGGTGGAGCGAATGACGTCAATGCCCGGCGTCGTGTAGAGTCCGATCTCGATGGGGCGGGTGTAGTAGCGCTCCATTTCCTCGGCCGAGAGGCCCGGGGCCTGCGCGGTGATTTCCAGGATGACCGGCGTTGGGTTCGGATAGGCCTCGATGTTGAGCTGCTCATAGGCGACGAACCCGGCGCCGGCGAACGCCAGCAACCCGAACAGGACAATCGCGCGGCGGCTCAGGCAGAAGGCGATGAGAGAATGGAGCATGAGACCTAGAATCAGTCTGTAGGCGGGGCCTCCAACATGTTGCTCAGGAAAACTGCCCCGTTGCCCACCGCCAGTTCTCCAGGTTTCAATCCTTCAAGGACCTGGTACTTGCCGTCGCTTTGCAGGCCAATCCTGACGATTCTTTGCGCAAATCGGTGCCGATCGGTGGTCACCCAGGCCGCCATCGTGCCATCGCCGTTTCGCACGACGCCATTCATCGGGATGGCAACCGACTCGATCGGGTCCTGGACTCGAATCACAAAGTTGGCTAGCATTCCAGGGCGCAACTCATTTTGGGGGTCCGCAATGTCGGAGCGGATCGTTACCCGATGGGTGTTCGGGTCCACCGTCGCATAGATCTTGGAAATCCGGCCCTCGAAGACGCGCCCCGGATAGGCCATCACCCTGGCCTCGACGGGCTGCCCAATGTGGAACAACGGGCTGTCGCTTTCGGTAACGTTGGCCAGCATCCACTTGGTCGAGGTGTCGGCGACGGAGAAAGGCGCCGGACCGGCCCCCGGCTGCACTAAGAGTCCCGGAGGGGCGTTGTAAGCTGTCACCTGGCCACTCATTGGGCTGGGAACGACCAGCGCGGCGTCAACCTTGCGCGTGGCCACGATTTGATCGATTTCGGACTCGGTCTTGCCGAAGACGCGCACGGCATCCCGCGCGGCCTTGAGGGCGCCCTCTGCCGTTTGGTGATCGGAGGCGGCCTGCTCCAACTCGCGTTCGGACACTCCGTTGGTTCCATTAAGCTCCGTCACGCGCGCCAACTCCTTGCTGGTCAGGGCGAAGCTGGCCGCGGCCCCAATCAGGCTCGACTCGGCCTGGATGAGGTCCGGACTGTCAATCGTGTAGAGCGGTTGTCCCTTCTGAACCTCGTCCCCCAGCTCGACGAACGTCTTGATAATCTTCCCCTGGTAGGGCGGGAACACCTGGACCGACAGGTCATCGACGAAGCTGATGCTCCCCACGGCCTCTTTTTCCACGGGAAACCGGTAAGTGCCCACCACCTCGACCTGGACCGCATTGAGCCTGGCTCGGCAGCAGGTCCACGGAGGCCTCGGACTGCAGCGCCTGGGAAACAGGAGCCGGCGCCTGTGCGCGCGCGTGCGCGGGTTGGCCAGACCCGGATCTCAGCAGGGCCGCCGCGAGAACAATGGCCGCAGCCGCCACGACTACGGCGGCGGCGCTCCTCCCAAGGTGCGGTGGATGCTTCATGGGTCGATTTACAGGTTGAACACAACATAATGAGGGCCAAGCCCCTGTCTATCAGACCAGGCAGAATTCTCGTGTCAGGCGCCGCCTCATAGTGGTGTCGGGCGCCGCCCCCCTAATGTCCTTGATGCGCGAAAGCGGCCCAACGGGCCGCCAGAACCTAGCCCGCATATTTCCCAGCGCGGCAGAGCCGCAACCAAAACTTCTTTCAAAAAAACAAGAAGTTGACAGAGAGTGGTACAGGTCTCGCCAGCCGGAAGGCGTAGCGCAGATTTCCAACCTGCTGTATCGCAGATTTCCAACCTGCGGGCGCCTCGCCCATATATGACACCCTGCCGACTGGAAATCGGCGATACGGCAGGTTTGGCAACCTGCGCTACGACGTTGTCAACACCCCTGGGACTCATGCACACCACAACCGGTTGATCGTCGGTTCAACTAGAAGTGAACAATAATGTCGAAGCTCGCAACGACCTGGTTATGACGGGACCCGTTGTCATAGGCTGCTTTGGCATACGAATGATCGTATCGCACTTCCGGACGGAAGGTGATGAGTTTATTCGGCCAATAAGTCAATCCAATGGAGTGCTCCGAGTACACCGTGTTGTAACCTGTGCGCTGGCCCACGATGTCGTTGAAGATCTCGTTGCGGAGCGTGAGGAAAGTGCTCGCTCCAAGGCGAAAGAAGGTGTAGTTGACCGACGCCCACTCGGGCGCGTAGCCCGGCCTTACCGGGTAGAAGGCATTGTTGAAGGGCACCGCCGCTGTCGGAGCGGTCGTCGCGTTGTGCTCGAACATGTACCAGGTCTCGTGAGTGGTCCAAATCTTCTCGTTGAACTTGTAGCTGAAAGTGCCGACGTACTGCTGGAGGTTATTGTATCCGAAATCCCCGTTATTGAAGGAGTTGGCGCCGCCGTAAAAGGAGAACTTGTTGTTGGGCGAATTGTATTGGAGCATGGTGGTCCCGGTCGGCTGGTTGCCTCGGTCCTTTTGCCACAGGGCCACATCGTTGCCGTTGGCAAGCCCCGCTTGGACCGTCCAACGGTCATTGATTTTGGTGGTGGTGAATATGCCCTCCTGCGTATAGGGATCGAAACTATAGAGCAGGGAATGGGTGCTCATGGGGTTGTTCGGCGCCAACTGCGCCTCGATGTCCGCCTCGGAGATGATCCGGCCAACCCGGACGTTCATCCCCTGAAACACGTGCGGAATGTACAAATCCACGTAAGCCATCGGCATATCGTAGCCGTAGAATCGGTTATCAGCCAGCAACTGGCCGCTGAACAGCCCCCGCGAGATCATGTACCGGTAATCAAGGCCATAGACGTTCGCGATGCGAAAGCCCCAGTCAACGTGGTCCGTCTGAAATTCGTTTGGCGTGCGCTCGAAGTAAAGCACCGCCTGGTCGAGCTCGAACCGGTTTGGCCGCTGTGGGTAGATGAGCGGGAAGTTGCCGCTCTGCCCGTTGGGCCCGAACGTTGTCTTTCCCCGACGTGCTGACGTTGCCTGAGGTATCCACCCAGCCGTAGATCTTGATGTTCGTGTCGCTCCAGAATTTGCCGTGGGGCCCCTGGTACAGGGCTTGCATCAGAGGATAATCCGGCGTCAAGTTCGGATCACCGACAATCGGCGTGCCTCCAATCTGCCAGTCGCCAGTCGGGAACGGGGGCGAATCAAGAGGCGGAGGAAGTCCCCTGCGGGTTGGAGGGGGCGCAGGCGTTCCCGGCGCCGGCGGGGTCGGTTCTGAATAGGCGGGTTGACCCATCTGTTCCCGGAATGCCTGATCCAGGCGTTTCCAATTGCATTAACACTCCTTGCTGGTTCAGCTAGCGGCCGAGCTGGATGACGAAGCCGCCAACAATAATCAAAGCAAGGCCGCACCAGGTCGTAACGGGGACTTCCTCGCGGAAAACGAACCGCCCAAAAAGGATGCTCGCGGCGGCAAAGAATCCGACATAGACGCCGAGCAGCTTGGAGAAGTCCCATCTAACCGAATTGACCGCCAGCCCGTAGAGGGCCAGCGTTGCACATCCCGTGATGATCCACCCTGCGCTGCCGCCTCGCAAGCCGCGGCGGACCACGGCGTCCCCCAGAACCTCGAGCAGGGCTGCGGCCACAAAAGCAAGCCAAGCCGCGGGCTTCATCCATGGGGCCATGGCGTTCACCCGTTTGCTAGCGCTGCGTGCGCGGGCTTCTGGCTGGCACTCATTTCATCGAGGGCCACATTGGTCTGGATTATTTCGATCGTGCTCATGGCTCAATTCGCATTCCAACGAGAATTTGCTCAGCGCTGCTGAACGGCTTGGTCAGGTAATCGTTGGCGCCTGCATCCAGTGCCGCCACTTTGGCTCCGTCATCGGTTTGCTCGGAAAGGACCAGGACCGGGGTGTGATTCCACTGCCGCAAAGTGTGGAGGACGCCTAACCCGTCCCCATCGGGCAGCGCCATTTCCAGAATTATCACGTCGGGCTTGCACTCGACGGCTTGCTTCACGCCAGCTCCGCCGCTCTCCGCCTCGAAGACCCGGTAGCCCTGCGGTTGGAGCACGGCCCGCAGCAGACGGCGCACCGCCTTCTCGTTATCAATGATTAAGACCGTGGGATCCGGCTTCAATTGGAGGCTGCTGATGCCTGGATTGCGTCCAAAGCGAGGTTCAGTTCCAGCACATTCACTCCCGGCTCGCCGAGGATTCCGAGGTCGGCGCTGTCGGTGTGCTGGGCAATGAGCGCCCGCACCTTTTCCAGAGCGAGGCCGCGGGCCTTGGCGACGCGCGGGGCCTGGAGTTGGGCGTTCTGGGGGCTGATGTGCGGGTCCAGGCCGCTGCCGGAGGCGGTGACCGCATCGGCCGGGACGGGCGCGTTGGTTGCCAGCCCGTTCTGGGCGCGGAAATCGGCAAGGTTCTGAACGATCGAGTCGCGGAGCTTCTGCGAGGTCGGCCCCAGGTTGCTGCCGCCCGAACTGGTCGAGTCATAGCCGTTGCCGGCAGCCGAGGGACGCGGGTGGAAATACTTGTCGGCGCTGAACGGCTGCCCGAGCAGGCGCGAACCCTGGGTGTTCCCTTTGGCGTCGACGATCAGGCTGCCGTTGGCTTTGTGCGGGAAGAGCGCCTGGGCGAGCCCAAACACGACCAACGGGTAAAGGCCGCAGCACACGACGGCCAGCGCCAGAGTGACCAGCACTGCGCTGCGGATTTCGGAAAGGATGGCTTTCATGGCATTAGATAAGACTAAACGAGCTTGAGTGCAGTGATGATGATGTCGATCAGTTTGATGCCGACAAACGGAATGATGACCCCTCCCAGGCCGTAAATGAGAAGGTTGCGCTGCAAGATCGCCAACGCGCCGATGGGTTTATAGACCACGCCCCGCAAGGCCAAGGGGATGAGGGCGATAATGATCAGGGCGTTGAAAATGACGGCGCTCAGGATGGCGCTGGTCGAATTGTGCAGGTGCATGATGTTGAGCGGAAGGATGGCCGGGAAGGTCGTCATGAGCATCGCCGGAATGATGGCGAAGTACTTGGCCACGTCGTTGGCGATGCTAAAGGTGGTGAGCGAGCCGCGCGTGATGAGCAGTTGCTTTCCGATTTCGACGATCTCGATGAGCTTGGTCGGGTTGCTGTCCAGGTCCACCATGTTGCCGGCCTCGCGGGCGGCCTGAGTGCCGGTGTTCATGGCCACGCCAACGTCCGCCTGCGCCAGGGCCGGGGCGTCGTTGGTGCCGTCGCCGGTCATGGCCACGAGGTGGCCGGCGGCTTGCTCGGAGCGGATGCGTTTGAGCTTGGCCTCGGGCGTGGCCTGGGCGAGGAAATCGTCCACACCCGCTTCGGCCGCGATGGCCGCCGCCGTGAGCGGATTGTCGCCGGTGATCATCACGGTGCGGATGCCCATCTTGCGCAGTTGGGCAAACCGTTCCTTGATGCCGCCCTTGATGACGTCCTTGAGTTGGACGACCCCGAGCACCTCGGCGCCTTCGGCCACGACCAGGGGAGTGCCCCCCGAGCGGGAGATTTCCTCAACGGTCTGGTTGACCTTTTCGGGAAACCTGCCGCCGCGTTGATCGATATGGGCGCGCATGGCTTCCGCCGCGCCTTTGCGAATGCAGCGAATCGGCTTGAGCTCGGGCAAAACTCGCAGGGAAGGGACCGCCGCGCCACCGCCTCGTGAGGGCGGGGCAACGGAGCGCTCGTCCCCCACGGCCGCGGCCACAGCCGGTTGGGCAGCCGGCGGGCTGCTCTCGACCTCGCGATAAAAATCCACCCCGCTCATGCGTGTCTGCGCTGTGAACGGCACAAACCTGGCCTGGGGCTCGGCGACGACCCGGGCGCGCAAGTTGAACCGCTGTTTGGCCAGCACCACTACGGAGCGGCCTTCGGGCGTCTCATCCGCCAGCGACGCCAGTTGGGCGCAATCCGCCAACCGCTCCTGCGTGACGCCCGGCGCGGGGATGAATTCCGTCGCCATCCGGTTTCCCAGGGTGATCGTGCCCGTCTTGTCCAGCAGCAGCACGTCCACGTCGCCGGCCGCCTCGACGGCCCGGCCGCTGGTGGCCATGACGTTGCGGCGAATGAGCCGGTCAATGCCGCTGATGCCGATGGCGCTGAGCAAGCCGCCGATGGTGGTCGGGATGAGGCAAACCAGCAGGGCCACCAGCACCGGCACGGTGAAGGTCGCGCCGGAGTAAATGCCGAACGGTTTCAAGGTCACGCAAACCAGCAGGAAGATGAACGTCAGCGCGGCCAGAAGAATGGTCAGGGCGATTTCGTTGGGGGTTTTCTGGCGCCGGGCGCCCTCCACCATGGCAATCATCCGGTCCAGGAAGGCATTGCCCTTTTCCTGTGTCACACGGATGACGATGCGGTCGCTGATGACCCGGGTGCCGCCGGTGACCGCGCTGCGGTCGCCGCCGCTCTCGCGGATGACCGGCGCCGATTCGCCGGTGATGGCAGACTCATCGACACTGGCGATGCCCTCGACCACGTCCCCATCGGCCGGAATCAGGTCCCCGGCCTCGCACACGACCAAGTCGCCCTTCTGCAACTGCGGCGCGGGCACCTTCTCCTCGCGCCCATCGCGCAGGCGCCGCGCCATCGTGTCCTTGCGCGCCTTGCGCAGGCTGTCCGCCTGGGCCTTGCCGCGGCCCTCCGCCACCGCCTCCGCGAAATTGGCGAACAGGACCGTGAACCAGAGCCAGAGCGCCAGTTGGGCAATGAAACCCCGCTCGCTCGGCGAGGTGAAGATCCCCGCCGTGGTCAGCACAGCGCCGACCATCGTGACGAACATGACCGGGTTCTTGACCATGAGCCGCGGGTCAAGCTTTCGGAACGAACCGCCGACGGCGGGGCCGACGATGGCCCAATCAAAAAGGGAAGGAGCTTCGTGTGTCATAACTGTTGCTCAATAGAGTTTGCCCTGGCCGGTCAGGAAGTGCTCGACAATGGGGCCCAGTGTCAGGCCGGGCAGGAAGTTCAGAGCGCCCACCAGCAGCACGGTCCCCAGCAGCAGCACGACAAAGGTGAACCCGGCGACCGGGAAGGTGCCGGCGCTGGGGGGAGCGATCTTCTTTTGAGCGAGCGAGCCGGCCAGGGCGATAATCGGGATGATCATCAGGAATCGCCCGATCAGCATCGCCAGGCCGATGGTGGTGTTGTACCACGGCGTGTTGGCGTTCAGGCCGGCAAAGGCGCTGCCGTTGTTGCCGTTGGCCGAGCTATAGGCGTAAAGCATCTCGCTCAAACCGTGAGGGCCGCTATTGTTAAGTCCGGCCAAGCCCCACTTGCTGACCGAGGCCCAGGCGGCAAAGCCCAGTATCGAGACCGCCAGCACCAGCAGCGCCAGCATCGCCATCTTCACCTCGTAGGACTGAATCTTCTTGCCCAGATATTCCGGCGTCCGCCCCACCATCAGCCCGGCGATGAACACCGCCAGCACCACGAAGACGAGCATCCCATAGAGGCCGGCGCCGACTCCGCCGATGATGATTTCCCCAAGCTGGATGTTGAAGAGCGGCACAAACCCGCCCAGGGCGGTGAACGAATCGTGCATCGAGTTGACCGCGCCGCAGGAGGCGTCGGTAGTCACCGTCGCGAACAGGGCGGAGTTGAAGATGCCGAAGCGCACCTCCTTGCCTTCCATGTTCCCGCCGGCCGCCGCGACGCCAAGTTGCCGATGAATCGGGTTGCCCGCCGCCTCCGAGTGCCAGCATAACAGCACTCCGGCCAGGAACAGGGCGATCATCGCGGCCCACACCGACCAGCCGTGCGCCTGGTTCTTGACCATCCGCCCGAGGTAATAGGTCAGGCCGCTGCCGATGGCGAAAATCGAGAGCATCTGGATGAAGTTCGAGAGCGGCGTGGGGTTCTCGAACGGATGCGCCGCGTTGGCGTTGGTGAAACCGCCGCCGTTGGTGCCCAGCATCTTGATGGCCACCTGCGACGCCATCGGGCCTTGCGGGATGACCTGTTCGGCCACGGTCTGCTCTTCCATGACCGGCTTGCCGTCCGGCCCTTTGACCGTCTCGCCCTTGTCGTTCTTCTTCTCGACTTGGACCTTCATCGGCTCCAGGAGCTTGGCCTTGGTGTAGGGCTTGAAGTTCTGGATCATGCCCTGCGAGACAAGGAAGACGGCAAACACCAGGCAGATGGGCAGCAGCAGGTAATACGTCGTGCGCACCAGGTCCACCCAGAAGTTGCCCAGGGTGCGCGCCGAATGCCGGGCAATGCCCCGCACCAGCGCGGCGGCGACCGCTATGCCCGTCGCCGCCGAGGCGAAGTTGTGAATCACCAACCCGACCATCTGCGAGAGGTAGGACATCGTGGATTCCCCGGTGTAGCTCTGCCAATTGGTGTTGGTGGTGAAGCTGGCGGCCGTGTTGAAGGCCAGGTCCGGGCTCACCGGCCCGAATCCCTGGGGATTGAGCGGCAGCAGGTGTTGCAGCCGCAGTATCCCGTAAGTGAACAAGCAGCTCACCAGGCTGAAGAGCAGCATGGCAAACGCATATTCTCTCCAATCCTGCTCTCTGTCGGAGTTGACTCCCATCAGCCTGTAGGTGAGCCGCTCTAAGGGTTTGAAAACCGGGTCCGCCCAGGTCCGGCCATTGGCATCCAGGACGCGAACCAGGTAAAGGCCCATCGGTTTGGTGATCAGCGCCAGCGCCGCCACGAATAACCCGAGTTGCAGCCAGTCAATTGTGTGCATCATGGTCCCCTCAGAATTTCTCGGGCCGAATCATGGCCGCCAGCAGGTAAATGAACAGCAACAGGGCAACGATGCCGACGATGATGTTTTCCATAAGTTGCCCTTCACATTTTCTCGCAGAGGCGGACATACAGTCCGCCGGCCACGAAGAACAGCACCACCACTCCGATAAAGATGAGATCCATCATAAGATTTACATCGAGCCGCACTTTTTCACGGGCCGAACATCGCACGCTCCAGGACCAACAGGTAATTAAAAGGAGCTTCCGAGCCCTTAAAAATTCATAAAAATGATCGGATAATTTTCTCGACATGACCTTTGCTTTGTGGTGAGGTTGGGCGACCACCGTAGAAGCAGGCGGTTGGCCGTAAGAACTCGTTGATTTCGTGGCGGTTTGGTTTCAGGCCCGTGTGGTTATGGAATTGGCAGCGGCGATTGCGAGGCCGGCTTTGGGTGCGCGCGCAGCGAATGCTCACCCGGGCGGGCTTCCCGTGCCAAGGTCCGGCGGCCTGTCCCATCCCCATCGAAATGGCCGGTTCTTGCTCAAAATTGGAATCGATTCCGTTCGATAGATTCAAATCCCTCAAGAAAGAAGCACTATGAAAGGCAAAAAAGTGACAAGCATTCCGCGAATGCCGCTGGTGACGATCCTCGCCCTGGCGGCGCAACCCCTTTGGGCCGCCTTCGTGGCGAACCCAAGCTTCGAGAACAACTACAACACAACCTGGCCCAGTTACGGCTCCATCGACAGTTGGACCGGCGGTTCCGGGGTGAACGAATCAGGCGGGCCGTTCAACAACACCGGCACCCTCATCCCCGACCGCGACCGGGTCGCCTTTATCCAGGGCGGCGCCTCCATGTCGCAGACCATCAGCGGGTTGACACCCGGCAAACAGTATTGGGTCCAGTTTTGGTACGCAGGCCGCAACTGCTGCAGCACCCCGACGATGGAATTGACGGCCAGCTTCGATGGCGCGCAGGTGGGCCTGGTCACTGACGTCCAGAAGGTGACCACGGCCTACCAGTTCGCGAACTTCGCCTTCACTCCCACCAACGACACCGGCACGCTCACCCTCCAGCAAGTGGTGGTGAGCGGCGACGCGAGTGTCTGCATCGACGCGGTGAGCATCGTCCAGCGCGATGCCGGCAACGTGGTCATGATGAACCCCAGCTTCGAGGCGAGCGGACCGCCCACGACCGCGACGGCAAACCCGCCGGCCACCGACTCCGGCGAGGTCATCGCGCCCGCCAGCATGGCCGGCTGGCTATGGGACACGAACGCAACCGGCACGTACGGGATCAGCTTGATTGGCGGCGTGTATGCCGACAACGGGGCAATTCCCGACCAGGACCTGGTCGCGTTCATCTCGGGGCAAGGCTCGTTGAGCCAAACGGTCTCGGGCCTGGTTCCCAACACCCCTTACCAGTTGAGCTTTGCCTACAACTCCCAGAGCGCGGCGCTCACGCATGCGCGCCTGCAAGTCTTGGCCGCCGGCAAGATCGTCGATGACGAAGATGTCGGCCCGGTCGGCGCCGCCAATCCATACCACACCAAGACGGTAACGTTCACCCCCACCAACGCCACTGCGGTCATCAGCTTTGCCCAAACTAACGTCAACGGCGTTCTGCTCCTGGACGATGTCCGCCTGGTGGGGCAGGTGGCGGCCACTTACCCGCTCGCCTTCGCGCCGGAATCGTTGGAGCTGGCCGCGGGCCAGACCGGGCAGATCCAGGTGACCGTGCCAGCGGCTTTCCTCGCCTCCTCAGCAGCCGACCTTAGCCTGACCATTTCCGTCCCGACGGTGGCCGCGCTCGTCAACGCGGATGCCAACGGAGTGCTCAAACTGCACTTTGCCCCGGGCGCCACGAACGTGCAATCCTTCCAGATTCAGGGCTTGGCCCGGGGCTCGGCGGGGCTGAGCGCCACGGCGACTGCCGGCCTGAAAGTGGCCTCGCTTCCGTCAATAAAGGTTCACACCTCTTTTGTCGGCAACCCCAGTTTTGAAGATGCGGCCGCCGGCGTCAGCCCGATCCCCAGTTGGACCGGCGGCTCCGGAGTCGAGGACTCCACCGGCCCGGATTTGGACAATGGCATCATTCCGGACCGCAAACAGGTGGCTGTCCTAAAGGGTGCGACCACGCTCTCGCAGCAGATCTTCGGCCTGGCTCCGGGAAAGAATTATTGGCTCCAATTCCGCTACAACGCCGCCGCCCTCGGCGCCGCCGCCGTTGATCTGAAAGTCAAACTGGGCGGCAACCTCCTGGCCACGATACCCAACATCACCGCCGCCGGCTCGGCTATCGGGGATGTCCCATTCTATTTCACGAACCTGGTCTTCGTGCCGACCAACGCCTCGGAGTTGCTCGAGTTCTCCAGCAGCCCGACCGTCGCGAACACCACCCCGGCCTTGTTCCTGGACGCCGTCAACATGGTGCAGCGCGATGCCCTCGAGACCGTTATCGAGAACCCGAGTTTCGAGGCCAGTGGCGAGGGGCCCGCTCCGGGCTATCTCCAGCCGGGGCCGATCGACGGGTGGACCATGACCGGCGGCTATGGCTGCAATATCAGTCCTGGCGATCCCTTTGGGGACAACGGCATGGCGCCAGACCAGGATGAGGTGCTCTTCTTGCAGGGGTCGGACACGGCCGCCAATAATATCAGCGGCCTCACGGTGGGCCAGCCCTACACCTTCAGTTACGGTGTGAACCTGCGCACCACTGCCAGCGGCAACTCGATGACCTACGACGTCGCCTTTGGCGACCAGGCCCTGCTCACGGGCCAACCGATCACCCCGGTGGGCGACGACAATGCCTATCTCACGCAGTACTTCGTGTTCACGAACGATGCGCCCAGCGCCAGCTTGGTATTCACGACCCATTCCGTGGGCGATGTGACCCTTTTGCTGGACAACATTCGCCTGGTGCAGGGCATACGCGTGCCGCCGCAACTCGTCTCGGCGTCACCGGCGCCGCAAGAGAGCTCCGTCCTGCAGCCCACACTCCAGTTCGTCATCACTCAGGGCAGTTACCCCCTTAACCTCAGCAGCCTCCAACTCTGGCTCAACGGCGCCGACGTGGCCGCCAGCGCCACGGTGACGCCAACCAACAATCCGGCGGGCGTCATCGTCACTTATGCCTATCCGCTTCTGCCGGCGGGGACCAATACGGTGGAGTTGATCTTGAGCGACAAGAACAGCCCCCCGGTCACGCTCGACCAGACTTTCAGCTTCGTCACCCTGGCGATGCCCACGCTCAATCCCGCCCTGGCCACGGCGCCCGGCTCAGCCAACACCAATGCGCCGGGTTTCCGTTGCCGGATGGTCCAGACCGCCACCGCCAATGAAAACTCCGACGCCCAGGCCGAGATCATGCTCGCAGGGGGCGAACTGCCCAACCTGGCCGATGATACCCTCGCCACGGACAATGGCTACTTCGATGTCACCGGCGTCATCAACTACGACGGCGCCATCAACGCCGGAGCTTCCGGCGGGATAGGCGATTTCCAGGCCTCCAACGGCTACCCGGATGCGCCGTTCCCGGGCCTGCCGGGCACGACCGGGAGCACGGGCAACACGGCCGCCGAATGGCTGACCTTCGTGGCATTCCCCCAGGCCGGTCCTTATTGGATGGGCGTGAACAGTGACGACGGCTTCCGGGTGTCCGAAGCCACCAACCAGGATTACCCGGTTTACCTGGTGGCGGTCACGGCGCCGGCCAATCTGGCGACCAATCTGCTGGCCATCGAGGCCGGCTTCAGCCCGGCGCTGCCGCAGTTGGCTGCCATTGGACCCGTGACCGGCAAGCTGGTGGAAACCCAGCCGCCGGACGACAGCGCGTCCATCTCCAACGCAAGCGCCTTGCAAGGCGCCATTGCATTGATCGATCGCGGCGCGGTGTCCTTCCAGCAGATGGTCAGCAATGTCGTGGCGGCGGGGGCGATCGGTCTGATCGTGGCCGACCAGCAGACTACCAGCGACCGCATCATCACCTTAGGCGGCGACGGGACCGGGCTGACGATTCCGGCGGTGGAGGTCAATTACTCGTCCGGACAGGTTCTCCATTCAGCCTACGGGGCCGGGACCGCCGTCACCGTCACCTTGCAGACCCATGCTTACACCAATCTGGGGTTCTTCAATGCCGGCCGCGGCTCGGCCGACACCTTGTTCGGTTTCAACGTCCCGGCGGCGGGGGTCTATCCGCTGCGGCTCGTCTGGGAAAATGGCAACGGCGAGTATTCGGCGGGCAACGCGCTGAACCTGGAATGGTTCACCATGGACCGGGACGGGAACAAGGTGCTGCTCAACGATACCAGCAACCCGCAGGCGCTGTTGGCTTACCGTTCGCGGGCCAACAACATGCCGCTGGCTCTTCCACCCTCGCTTTCCTCCAGCCTCTCGGCCGGCAAGGTGGTCATCACATGGCCGGCCTCCGCAACGGGCTTCGTCTTGCAAGAGACCTCCGCCCTGCCGGGCGGTTGGACCAATTCCACCGCAACGGTGACGGTGCAGGGCTCCCAGAACGTGGTCAATATCGTCCCGACGGGCAAGGCGAAGTTTTACCGCCTGGCGCACTGACCTGCCCAGGTGTTGGCCTGCAACCCGCGGCGGCCAACCATGCCCCCTCTCCCCATCCGATGGGGAGAGGGCTGGGGTGAGGGGTCGTCCCTTCTGGGGGGTTGAGTGTATCCACACAGATTTTTGACTAAACTACTTTTCATTCCAGCCGATACCCATCGTTGGGCCGCTTTAATGAAAGGCAACAACGAACATGAGCATAGGGCTGCTTGCATTTGCGTGGGATTTCGGCTTTGACACTCGGGGGCAACTTCGGGCGGGGCTGTTCATCTCTTTGGTCAGCGTTTGGCTGCTGGTGGGGGTGTTTTCCTATCTGAACTACTACACGCGGCGCAAGTACTTTTCCATCTGGACGACGGCGTGGCTGTTTTACGCGCTGTATTTGACGATTTCCTACAGTCTGTTTTTGAACTATGGCAGCTTCAGCGGGGAGAGTTGGTGGGCAACAATGCTCAAGCAGTGGTCCATGAGCGTGGCCTCGGTCTTCATGCTATGGGGCGGACTCCGCTTTCTGGGCATGCGCGTTCGGCAGGTGACTTTGGGGCTCTTTCTGGTTTTCCTGCTGTGCTGGAGTTATGCGGCCAACTTCCCATGGGCGGGCCTTAGGCAGGTCCTTGGCCCAACCGACCGGTTGGTTCTCCAAATGCCCATTTTCGTGCTGATCGGCTGTTCGAGCCTGGTGACTGTATGGGGGTTCTTTCAGTACCGCCGCAAGCGCAGGTACCTGGGTGCCGGCCTGCTCTGCATCGGGTTCACCCTCTGGGGGCTGTTCGTCGCGGCGTATCCGTTCATGGAGCTGCTCACGGACTACATGAGCACGGCCTTCTTCTGCGCCAGCGTGCTACAGATGTTCATTGCGGTGAACATGATTATCCTGGTGCTCGAGGAAATCCGCTTCCAACGCGAGAAACGCGCCGCCAACCAGTTGCGGAGCAAGGAGACAGAGAAAGCCCTGCTCCAAAACCGTATCCTCCTGACGGAGAAGCGCTATCGTTTCTTGTTCGAGCAGTCGAGCGAACCAATCGTGATCACGACCCAGGAGGATCTGCAGATCGTCGGCATCAACCCGGCGGCCGTGCGGGTTCTGGGTGTGCCAGCCCAGGAGGCCTGCCAGTCTTCCCTGTTCCAGTGGCTGGATGTCGCCCAGGCCGAGGCCGCGCCCCAGGCGCCCGGGCTTGCCTGGTTCGACTCGCTCTGTCATGACCGCATTCAGACCATTCGCCGCAGAGACGGCAGCCAGGCCAAGGCGGAGGTGGCGGGCTCGGCAGTGGATTTTGCGGGGGACAAGGCCTTTCAGTTTTATGTTCGCGAGGTGACGGACCGCTCGAGATTCGAGCAGCAGCTCCGGCAGGCGGAAAAGCTCTCGGGGCTCGGCCAGATGATGTCGGGTCTGGTCCACGAGTTGAACACGCCTCTGGCGGCCAACTGCGGCTTCATTGAGCTGAGTCTCCTGGACGCAGAACTGGCGGAACAGACCAGGGGATACTTGACCTTGGCCCTCAATGAAAGCCGCCGGGCCGCGCGGTTATTGCAGAATGTTCTCAACCTCGCCCGCGCGGGCTCCGCCGAGAAAGAACACGCGGACTTGAACGGCATTCTGCGCGCTCTCATCGAGTTGCGCGCCTCGGACTTCCGCAAGTGGCGTGTGGAGGTAATCCAGGAGCTGGCTCCACAGCTTCCCAGCGTATTGGTTAGCCGGGACCAAATCCAGCAGGTGGTCATCATCCTCCTGAACAACGCCTTGCAGGCCCTGGAGACCGTTACGAACCCGAGGAAACTCCGCCTTTCAACCTGGCAGGAATCAAACCGGGTCATGGTGCGGGTCGAGGACAGCGGACCCGGTGTGCCGGCAGATTTGCGCGCAAAGATCTTCGAGCCTTTCTTTACCACCAAACCCATCGGGGTCGGCACGGGCCTCGGTCTCTCGCTCGCCCACACCTTCGCAATGGAACACCGCGGGCGCATCTGCTGCGACGATTCCCCTCTCGGCGGTGCCCGCTTCACCGTCGAACTGCCTCTCCCCGCTTCTGCCCCTTGCGTGCAGGCGGCCGGCGTTGCCGGGCGGCAGCCGGCCTCCAACCTTCCGCAACCGGCCCTCCGCCCCGCTCCCGAGCCAGTGCTCGCCCAAGCCCGTTCATGACACGCCCGCCGATTCGGCCCCCGACAGCCCAAGAGCCGCCTTTTCATCGGCCCCGGCCAAAGCGGGGCAGTTATCTCCGTGGAGACTGAGGCCTTATTTCGGCATCACCGCCTCTAAATGGATGACCTCGGCCCCGCCCGGCGCAACCACGCGAAGCCGCGCCGGCACGCCGGGCAGCAGGTCGAACCAATTGTCTGAGATCAATTCGTGCCCATGGTCCTCCGTGTGCACCGCGTGCGCGAACACGGCGCTCGAAACCTCGAGAGAGCCATCCGCGAGCCGGGCCGTCTCGATGTGCGGTTCCACCAGCTTGAGCCTCCGGCACGGCGCCCCGAGCCACACCGCCTGGTCCGCCGCGCGGCCGTCTTTCGCGCGCAGCACGGCCGCATACAGCCATTCGCTCGGATTGTGCCGCCCGCCTGCCGGCGCCGGCTCCCTGGCAATCTTCACCATCTGATTGGGCTCGATCGCGAGGCGATGCGCTGTCACCTCTTTGCCTCGCCCGTCGAGCCGCCACCACCCTGTTTCCACGGTGCCATTCACCGGTTCGAGAGTGTCGTTCACGACCCGCGTTTCCAACTGCCCGCCCCGCTCGCGCACCAGGACCTTCAACGGCGCCGCCGCCCGCCTAAACCAATAGTAGGCGGCCTTGCGGCGCATATAGTAATCCAGAATCGCCCAACCGGTCTCGCCTACACAATCGGTGTAAGACCAGATCAGCGCCCCCTCGCAATCGTTCGCCGGGTCCCCTTTTTGGAAGCGCAAGGCTTCCATCATCCCGCCCTGCATTATCGCCTGCCACATCTGCCCGTAGGTTGCCCATTCAGACGCGCTCAACCCCTCCGGGTCGGCATAATTGAGCCGGATGCCCTTGCCGACGAAATCGTTGGCGCGCTCCCACTCCTGGGTGTGGAACCGCCAGGCGGCATCGCCACGGACGATCTCCGTGCCGCCCAGATACGCGCGAATCGAGTCCGGGTGGCAGGGGCCCAGAATCCCATACTCACTCACAAAACGCACGCGAAACTCCGGTGGGATGGCCCCGGGCGTCAGAAACGCGCAATACCAGTCATGAGTGTCGCCCGACAGGTTTCCGCCAGCGGGGTTCCCGGGCCAAAAGGGACGGCGTGGGTCCAGTTGGCGGCAAACGTCCGGGATGAGTTGCTCGAACAGTTTCGGCGAGTTCCCGTAGCATTCATTGTCCGCGCTCCACAGGGCGATGCTCGGATGGTGCCGATAGAGCCGCACGGCCGACTCGATTTCCGCCCGCGCCGCCGCCATGAATCGTTCATCCGCGTCCGGATAGGCCGAGCAAGCGAACATGAAATCGTGCCAGATCAGGATGCCCGCCCGGTTGCAGGCTTCGTAGAACGCCGGTCCCTCGAATTCCGCGACGCCGTTGAGACGGAACATGGTGAAATGGGCGTTCCTGGCCTCAGCCACGAGCGTTTGGTACTTGGCATCGGAAACGCGGGCGAGGATTGGGTCCTGCGGACCGAGGTTGCCGCCACGGCAATACACCTCCTGGCCGTTGACCCGGAAACAAAACCGGGTGCCCTGCGCCAGCGGGCGGCGATCCAGGTCAATCGTTCGCAGGCCAATCGAAAATTCCCGCCGATCGTAAGTGACGGAGCCCGCGGCATCGGTGACGCAGGCGACCACCCGGTAGAGCGGCTGTTCTCCCAGGCCGTTGGGCCACCAGAGCTTGGGCCTGGGATCTCGATCAGGTCCCGCACCGGCATCCGCCCGGGGGGCGCCGCTGCCGGATAACGCTTGGCGATCGGAGTAGCGCCGCCGGGTGGCTGAATCTCCAGCGCCAGCGTGCAGGCCCGCAGTCGCGTCGGGCTCAGGTTCTCCAACACGGCCTCCATCTCCAGACACACCCGGCCGTTGTGCCGCACGGTATCCAGGCGCACCTGGTGCAGCACCGCGCGCCGCCTGCCTTCCAGCCGTGCGCTCCGCCAAATCCCGATGTTCGGCAGCCCGTCCACCCAGTCCCAGCCCCATGCGAACTGCGGT
Organism: uncultured bacterium; assembly: GCA_963749495.1. Lineage (GTDB taxonomy): Bacteria > Verrucomicrobiota > Verrucomicrobiia > Limisphaerales > UBA8199 > CAVQND01. The sequence goes on along the minus strand of CAVVMW010000022.1, from coordinate 198,192 downwards.
TTCCTGAGCCAGATTCTTCCGCCCCATTGGAACGTCCTCGAGTTTCCGCCGGCGTCCGCCGGTACCAGTTCGCTGCCGTCGGTCAGGCGCACCACCAATTCGTTGCGCCCGGCATGCACCCACCGCTTTACGTCGAAGGCCGCCGGCACAAAGGCATCGGCCGCTTCGCCCACGAGGTTCCCATTCAAGAACACCTGCGCGTAGAGATCGAGACCGTCGAATACCAGCCGTTGCCGTTCGTAGCGCAGGAAATCGGGCGCGACCTCGAACACCGTCCGATACCACCAGGAATTCGTCTCGGGCCAGCGGCACTTGGGCATGTTCAGACCGGCTGCCGGGTCTGGCATTTTCCCGGCCTTCATCAGGTCCAGGTGAATCTCTCCCGGCACCTGCGCCGCCATCCAACCTTCCGAGGGCAACCCCACCTGGCGCAGACCGGCTACGCCGATGCAGCCCTTCGACTCAGGCCGCACCTGCCACGTGCCGTCCAGGCCCAGGTCGGCGCTCTCCGGGCGCCTGCTCTCCTCCGGCCCGGCGATTCGCTCGACTCGGAACTCGGCGAAGGACAGCCGGGCCGGCCCGCCCAGCGAGCCGCCATTGAGCCCGGGATAGCCGAGCGCCTCATCCTGGTCCTCGTTCCATGCCACCATCCAATCGGTTGGTTCCGGTTCCCCGTCCTTCCAGGCCTTGCCTTCCAGCTCATCGGCCTCCTTGCGCAGTTTTAGCCAATACCATTTCCCGCTCTCGTATGGGAAAGGCGCCCCTTCGCCCCAAGCCACATAATCGCGCATGAACTGGAGCCTGCCCTGGTGGAACACCAGGTTGTATCCGCGCCCGCTCTCGGGGTCGGAGCAGACGGTAATGCCGATGCGCGAATCGCTCTGTTTGGGCCAAGAATCGATCCGCACTTTGGCCACCACGATCACATTGGTCGAGAGCGCCTCGGGGTTGCCCGTGAGGAGCAGCGCCTTCTTCGGGTCCGCCGGCCCGTCATCGGTCTGTGCCAGGCATTCGCCATTGAGCTCCCACTTCCCGCCGGCCACTTTCCATTCCGGGGCCAGTTTGCCCTTGAAATCGCACGAGAAAATGCCGGTCCCAGCCCGCGTGTCCAGGACCGGACCGGAAATGGCGAGCACGGCAGCCAGCCAGCAAGCATAGCGCTGATTCACCGATTGCATTGGAGATGTGCTTCGACTTTGCCCGGAAGTTCGGCCACAAGCCCGGCGCGTGGGTGTTCACCTGGTTTCTGCCAATCTCTCCGGCGTAACGGTCTTCACTTCTCCGTTCACCCGCACTCTTACCGGGTGCGGCTCAGGCGAGGCGAGGCGGCAGGAGGCGAGTTTGCCGTCCTTCCAGGCGATGTCCACGGTGAGGTTGCCGCGGGCGCGCAGGCCCTTCACAGAGCCGGTGGGCCAGGCCTGAGGGAGGGCGGGCAGCAACTCGATCTCCCCGGCGTGACTTTGGAGAAGCATCTCGGCGATGCCGGCGGCGCCGCCAAAGTTGCCGTTGATCTGGAAAGGCGGGTGGGCGTCGAACAGGTTTGGGTAGGTGCGGTCGGGGCGGATGAGGAGCGTGAGAATCTTGTAAGTGTGCTCGGCATCTTGCAGGCGCGCCCAGAGGCAGAGCCGCCAGGCGATGGCCCAGCCGGTGGCGTTGTCGCCGCGAATCTCCAGCGACCTCTTCACTGCCGCCGCCAGTTCCGGCGTGGCACGCAAGGAAATCTGCGCGCTGGGAAAAAGGCCGTAGAGATGTGAGACGTGTCGATGATGGCGGTCGGGCGCTTCCATGTCCCAATCGTCGAGCCATTCCTGGAGTTGGCCGGCGCTGCCGATTTGGTTGGGCGCGAGGCGGGCGCGCCTGGCCGCGAGTTGTTGGCGCAAGTCCGCGTCCACGCCGAGAATCTCCGACGCCCGGATGCAGTTGCCGAAAAGGTCGCGGATGATTTGCTCGTCCATCGCGGGCCCCGCGCAGATGCTGCCGCCAGCCGGGATGCCGTGTTCCGGCGACGCCGACGGGCAAGTGACCAGCCAGTGGTGCTTGGGGTCTTCGACCAGGGAATCGAGGAAGAATTGCGCGGCGCCTTTCATCGCCGGGTAGAGGCGCTTCAAAAAGCCGAGATCCTCGGTGAAGAGGTAGTGTTCCCAGAGGTTTTGGCAGAGCCAGGCGCCGCCGGTGGGCCAGTGCCCCCACGGCCCGTCAATGGGCGACGCCGCGCGCCAGAGGTCGGTGTTGTGGTGCGCGACCCAGCCGCCGGCCCCCCAGTGCATCCTGGCGGCGCGCGCGCCGGTTTCGGTGAGGTCCTCCACCATGCGGAGGAGCGGTTCGGCGCATTCCCCCAGATTGCACGTCTCGGCGGGCCAGTAGTTCATCTCGGTGTTGATGTTGATGGTGTATTTGCCGCCCCAAGGCGGGTCCATGCCCTCTGCCCAGAGGCCCTGCAAATTGGCCGGCTGCCCGCCGGGGCGCGAGCAGGACAGCAGCAGGTAGCGGCCGAACTGGAAGTAAAGGGCCGCAAGCTGAGGGTCCTTTCCGCCCGCGAAGTGTTTGATGCGCTCGTCGGTGGGCAGCTTCATCGCGTCGGTGGCGCCAAGGTTCAGCTCAACGCGCCGGAACAGCCGCTGGTGTTCGGCAATGTGGGCCTGGCGCAAGGCGTCGAAAGACCTCGTGCTCGCGGCGCCGATGTAATTCCTCGCCAGCGCGTCCGGGTCCCCACTCACGTCCTTGAAGCTCTTGTAACTCGTTGCCGCGGCGATGAGCAGCACAACGGAATCGGCATTGGTCACGGAAACCTGGTCCGCGTCGGCGCTGGTTCTGCCGCCGGAGGCGATCACCTTGACGCGGGCCTGGAATTTCAGCGCGCCCTCGATGCCGGCGGCCTTGCCGTTGACGCCGCTCAACACGAGCGTGTCCGGCCCGTCGTTGCGCGTGGAGGCTCGCTGCGGCGTCTTGAAACTCGCGGAGAACGCAACCTGGCCCGGTTTGTCGGCGGTGATGCGCATCACGATCACCTGGTCCACGGGGCTGGCGAAGACTTCGCGCGTGAACTTCACGCCGCCGGCGGAGTAAATGACGCGGGTAATGGCCGTGTCCAGGTTCAGGTCGCGGCGATAGTTCGCCACGGAGTCGGTTTCCGGGAAGCTCAGCAGCAAATCGCCGACGGTTTGGTAAGGCATCTGGCCGCGCGGCTTGGCGATCATTTTCTGGTTCACCAGTTGGTCGGCCTCGCGATACCTGCCATCGAACACCAACCGGCGCGCCTCGGGCAATGCCGCCAGCGCCTCCGGGTTGTTCTGGTCGTAAGGGCCGCCGCCCCAGAGAGTGTCTTCGTTGAGTTGGAGACGCTCGCGCTTAATGCCGCCGAAAACCATCGCGCCGAGACGGCCGCTGCCGATGGCGAGCGCTTCGGTCCAGACCGTTGCGGGCCGGCGATACCAGAGACTGAGGGGCTCTTCCGGCGCCTGGGCTTCACCGGCGAACTCGCCCTCGAACTCCGGCAGCGCCGGCGCCCCGGAACTGCCGCCACGCCTGGCAGCTTGCGGCTCGAGCTTGCCGGCCAAGGCGGGACCGGAGGTGAGGAGGGTCGCGCCCACAACGGCGGCGGCGACCAGACCGCGAGTTTCAATAAAGGCTTTCATTGACTTTCTGTTTCGTGTTCATGCTCCCGCCAACCAAGCAAAGATCGCCCGGCCAATCAAATCCAAATCCGGACCACCCCTAAATCCGGCCCAATTGCTGTGCGTAACTGTTCAGGTGTGGGGCAGGCCTCCGGCCTGCCGGTTCAAGGAGCCTCCGGCTCCGTGCCGCATTCAACGTCGAACCTCCGGGCCAGAGGCCCGGCCAACCGGCAGACCAGAGGTCTGCCCCACATTCCAGCCTGAACAGTTACACCTGAACAGTCACTGTTGTGCAATGGTCCGGCGCAAGGGACGATTGATGCCATTGCATCGAGGCTTGGACCTGACCCGCCTACTTCGACAATGTTAGATTTCCTCGGAAACAGGCTGAAGGTGCCCGATTCCTGTCCCGGAGGGACATCTGAGAATAGCCCAGCGCTTCAGCGTTGGGTGGTGGGGCCGAGGCGGTCAAGTCCCGTAGGGACGGCTGAACTCAACCGTCTTTTTCAGCCGTCCCTACGGGACTTATTCCCCCGTGGCGCTTAAACCCAACGTTGAAACGTTGGGCTATTGTCAAGTGTCCCTCCGGGACAAGATTGACCACGCTGGCGACTTTTCCCAGGAAATCCAACATTGTCCAACTGCCCAGCCGTTCCAGTCGTTGCTGCGGCCCAGATTTGGCGTGCAATGGCCGCTGAATTTGGTTCAATGGCCTCGTGGCGACGGAAGACACAGATTCCGAAGTTCAGGCGCACGGGGGAGGATTTGCCACCACCCACTGGAGCGTGGTGCTGGCGGCGGGCCAGCGGGGGACGCCTCAATCCACGGCCGCCCTGGAACAACTCTGTCGCACTTATTGGTATCCTCTCTACGCTTACGTGCGCAGGCGGGGCTATGGCCATGAGGACGCGCAAGACCTGACGCAAGGCTTCCTCCTCCAGTTGCTGGAGAGCAAGTCGTTCGCGCGCGTGGAGCGCAGCAAAGGACGGTTTCGCTCGTTTCTGCTCGCCGGGCTGAATTATTTCCTGGCCGACCAACGCGATCGCGCCAATGCCCGGAAGCGCGGCGGGGGGCACCCCATCCTTTCGTTCGATGCCCAAGCGGCCGAACAGCGATATTGGCTCGAACCTGTGGACGATTGGAGCCCCGACAAACTGTTCGAGCGCTCCTGGGCCTTGGCCTTGTTGGACACCGTGCTGGCGCGGCTGGAACGGGAGTGCCAGGAAGCGGGCAAGGCCGGAGTGTTCGAGCGACTCCGCGTGTTCCTGGTGCCCGAGACGGGCCAGGCGACCTACGCTGACGTTGCGGCAGAGCTGAGCATGACCGGCGAGGCGGTTAAGAAGGCCGCCCAGCGTTTGCGACGCCGTTACTACGAGCTGTTCCGCGAGGCAATTGCCCAAACGGTTGCCGACCCGGCCGAGGTTGAGGCAGAGATGCGCTATCTGTGCGCCGTGATGGCCGGGTAACGGACAGGTCGTGCTGCGGATCGGAGCGACCCGGCCAAGGGCGGACAGCCCTTGGGGTGAAATAGAAAACCTTGTCCCGACTCACGGTTTTCTCCGGTACTAACAGTAGCGGCAGAGTACGACAGGGCCGATATGACTACTCAGAACACGTGTCTGAAATGTGGTGCGCCCCTTGCTGGGGACGCCCGGCAAGGGTTCTGTCCCAAGTGCCTCTTCCTGCTGGCCAGCGACGGCATGTTCAGCTCAGCCCTGAACCTGGACGCGGAGGAACAGGAGTCGGAGGTCAAAGGGCAGAGGCCGGAGGGCGGAGGGCCCAGCCCAGCCGACGCTTCCGCCATCGGGAATCGCAAGCCGGAAATCGCCGACCAGTTCGGCGACTACGAGTTGCTGGAAGAGATCGGCCGCGGTGGCATGGGGGTGGTTTATCGCGCCCGGCAACGCAGCCTGGACCGCGTGGTCGCGATCAAGATGATGGCCTTCGGCCTGGTCCAATCCGGAGCTGATCCAGCGGTTCCGTGCGGAGGCGGTCTCGGCCGCGAGTCTCCACCACCCCAACATCGTGGCCATACACGAAGTCGGCATTCACGAGGGACAACACTTTTTCGTGATGGACTACGTGGAAAGCCAGAGCCTGGCGCGGCTCGTGCGCAACCAACCGCTACCGGCCGAGCGCTCTGCCACCTATCTCAAAACCGTCGCCGAGGCGGTCCACTACGCCCATGAGCGGGGCATCCTGCATCGCGACTTGAAACCCTCGAACGTCCTGATCGACGCGCAGGACCAGCCGCACGTAGTGGACTTCGGCCTGGCCCGGCGGTTGGAGGGCGATTCGGAATTGACCGTGACCGGCCAGGTGCTGGGCTCGCCCCATTACCTGCCGCCCGAACAAGCCGCCGGTCAGCGGGCGCGCGTTTCCCGGCGCACGGATGTCTATGCCCTGGGTGCCACGCTCTATCACCTGCTGACCGGGCGTCCGCCGTTCCAGGCCGAATCCCTGGCCCAAACCCTCGACCTCGTTCTCCACGCCGAACCGGTCGCGCCGCGCTTGCTCAACCCCGCGGTGCCGCGCGACCTGGAGACCATCTGCCTGAAATGTTTGGAGAAAGAACCCTCGCGTCGCTACCCCACGGCGCGGGCCTTGGCCGATGAACTCGCGCGCTTCCTTACGGGTGAGCCCATCCAAGCCCGCCCCCTTGGCCCGGCCGGCAAGGCCTGGCGCTGGTGCCGGCGTAAACCGCAAATGGCGAGCCTGGCCGCTGCCGCGGCGCTCTTATTCGTGCTGGGATTCACCGGGGTACTGGGGATGTGGCGCCGGGCGGAATTTGAGCGGCGCCGGGCCGAAACTGGCGAGATGACCGCGCTACGCAACGCCTACGTTCTCGCGATGAACTCAGCACAACAGGCCCTCAAGGCGAACAACCCCGCACGCGCCCTGGCGCTGCTGGACCAGTACCGCCCCACTAATTCAGCACCCGCCACAGGCCACTCGCCATTGGCCACTGACCTCCGCGGTTTCGAGTGGCGTTACCTTTGGCAACAATGCCAAACGGAAGCGGAAGCGGTTATCGGCAAGCTTAAGATGGGCGTTGGCTCGTTGGAGGTGTCCGCCGACGGACGATGGCTTTTGGCGAGTGCCCGAGGGTGCGCGGGCGGTGTGTGGGACCTCACCACGGGCCAGCGAGTCCCCTTTGCCGCGGAAGACGCGCTGTATTCTTGGGGCGCCTTTTCGCCCGACAGCCGCTGGCTGTTGATCTGCGACCAGACCCTGCAGTCGGAAGGCGCCATAGCCGTCTGGGACCTGCAGGCGCGAAAGAGGGTGGCGCCCATCATCGATGGGCGTCCCGTCGGCCCAATGGGTTTCTCCCCCGATGGCAAACGGTTCCTGTACACACTCATGCTTCCTCCCACGAATGCAGGGCTCGTGGTCCTCGATTTCCCGAGCCGGAAACAGGTGTGTGAACTGACCGAGAAAAACGGGATCCCAAAGGGATGGGACTGGGTGTTTACGCACGACGGCCGGAACGTCATCATGTCCGAGCCCGGCGTCGGCGGCCGGATTTGCTTTTGGGAATTGGCTCCGGGCAGTAAACCCCGTTACTTCCCCGGGCACCGCGAGGCGATCACCGCAATGGCCATCAGCCCGGACGGCCAGATTCTGGCAACAGGCGCCGACGACACGGAAACCGGCATAAGACTTTGGGAAGTTCCGTCGTGTCGGCCCCTGGACGAACTGGCGGGTCACCAGGGAGGGATTACGGCGCTGAAGTTCTCGCCGGATGGCCAAACGCTGGCGTCGGCCGCCGCGGATCAAACGATTCGGCTCTGGGATGTGCCCACGAGAAAACCGAGGCGAATTTTCGCCGGACTTCCCGAGGATGTTGTGGCGCCTGTGCTTTGCCGCAGACGGGCAGAAGCTGAAGCTGTTCAGTGGCTCCAGTGATGGGACGATACGCCGCTGGCCTGCCGACGCCCAGCAGGCCCAGCCAAAACCCGGCTTTTGGCGGAGGCCAGCGGGCCTGGATGCCGTGGCGGTGGCACCGCACGCCAAGAGGTTCGCTGCTCTCCGCCAGGGGGCCGTGTACTTGGGCGAGGCGCAAGGCCAGACGCCGCCCAGCCAACTCCCGGAGTTGGGCACCAACAACACCTGCCTCCTGTTCTCCGCTGACGGACAGGCTCTGTTCGCGGGCACCCAAAGCGGTGATGTCCAGATTTGGTCGCTGGATTATGGCCAGCCCTTGCGTGCTCTGCGCGGCGCGGCCGAGCCGGCAAACCGGCTTCTGCAAGATGAGCAAGGGCGGCTTCTCGTGGTAGTCCACTGGAAAGAAGGAGTCGAGTCGGGGCGCCCTGCCCGGGGCCTGGTCGGGCAGACACTCCGGTTCGATGTCTGGACCACTGCGGACTGGCAGCAGCACAAGTCGTGGACGATCTCAGGGTGGGGAGACACCTATACGGTGGTCTCCCCCGACGGCCGGTGGTTAGCCGTGGGCGATGTGCCAGGCTCCCTCCAACTCTGGAGCCTCACGCAGCAATCCGAAGCCAGAACCGTGTCCGCGCCTGCGGGGGATGTTCATAGGCTCGCCTTCTCGCCGGACGGCAGGTTCCTGGCCGCAGCCAATATCCAAGGTGTGGTCAACGTCTGGGAGATGCCCGGGCTGCATGAAGTGAAGGAGTTTCGTGCGCATCGGCAGGCGCTTTTCGGGCTGGCCTTCTCGCCGGGCAGCCGGCGCCTGGCCACGGCGGGTGAAGGCGCGGAGGCGATCAAACTGTGGGACGTTGCCACCTGGCAGGAGTTGATCACCCTGGAGCGCCCGGGGGAGCAATTGAGGCAGCTCGCTTTCAGCGCCGACGGCAGCCACCTCACGGCCAGGAACTCACAGGGCGACCTTCTCTTCTGGCGCGTGCCCTCGTTTGCGGAAATTGAGGCGACGGAAAGGAAAGAGAGGATCCGATGAGTTTTCACCACGCAAAAACCCTGTCCCCCTTTCGCTGGTTTTTCCTGTGTATGGGATGATGACTGTAGTGGCGTCAGTCTCACGGCGTGGCTCTGATGGCCGCGCGACCAAGCTGGTCGCCCGCCAGAGCCAGGGAACTTGCGTTCGGGCAAGAGCCGCGCTCTCGCTGCCCCGCAACTCGCGCGGGTTTGCCTTTGGGCGTCTCCAACCGCCGAATCCCACACCACGAAACCGACCGAAAGGAACTATTCTATGATCCGCAAAAGAACCTTAGCACTGATGACGCTCGCCTTGGCGGCGTGCGTCTCGACCGCCCTCGCACAGACCTCCGTGTGGATTTGGGACCACACCGCAAACGGATGGTCCGACGCTGGGCCTGGAGCGATGACCGTCGCCAACGGGCAACTGGCCCTCTCGGCGACCTGTGGTCCCTACCAGGTTGGCAACCCGTGGGCTACATGGCGGGGGACCGCTCATTCGCTGCCAACCTCAGGTCCGCTTCCCAACAACCAGACGTTGGAAGCGCGCGCCGATTTAGTCGGCGCCAACCAAGATGACGCCTGGGCCGGCATAAACCTTTGGTGGGACACCTTAGGCACAGGCTATGTCTTCTGGAAGGACCCAGATGAGGTTGCGCTCATGAAGTACTACAATCAGAACACGCCGTCGGTTTCACTCGCTTGGTTCTTTTATCAGACCAACCAACCCATCAAGAATCAAAACGTCACCTTGGTGCTTGCCCTGACCCGGCTCGACCCGAATTTGAGGATCGACCTCCGCGTTCTGGACAAGGACAACAACAACGCGCTCCTGTTCGAAGAGACGGTGATCGACACACCTCAGGCGGACCCGGTTCTTTCCGTATTGGGGCTTACGGCGCCTGATTTGCCGGGAACAGCATGGCCTGCACTCAGTGAGCCTGGAAACCTTTGCCTGAATTTGGAGTGGACCAACCCGGAGCACGGGCCACAAGCCGCTGTCGCGCAGGTCACCTTTGGCAACGTTGAAGTGTGGCAGTACGAATCGCCGCAACTGGCGATCCAGAAGGGCGTCGTGCTCTCCTGGCCGGTCACTCGGGGCACGTTCGTCCTGGAAAGCGCCCCGAGCGCCGACGGCCCCTGGGCAACGGTTCCCGACCCGTGGTGGCGGACCAACGCTGCACAGAATCAAGTGAGCGTCCTCGCGCCAGACAGCGCGAAATTCTTCCGGCTGCGCTTAGGCCCCTGATCGGCGAGCACCGCGCAGAAACCTCGTCTCCTTTCGCAATTAAAGAACCAGGACACCGGGAGGAGGTCTTTCTGCCCGGTATCCGTGTTTTCGCGCGATGAGTGAGGCGGTTTCAAAATCAATCTCCTCGTCCGCCTGCTTGAATTGCTTCAACTCCAACAAGTCAGCCACGACTTGAAATGGCCTTTTTCCAATGGCGCCAGCCAGATCCCTCACCAGAACACGGTCCAGCAGATAGACCGTTTTGCCCGGATCACCTGGCGGCCTGCCCTGCACCCTCCTGCTGCAGTCTTTGGCGGTCCCGGTGATCGGCCAAAAGAGGCAGGTTGCGCCTGGGGGCTTCGCTTGTCGCCTTTGTCGTTCATGCAGCATCGAGGAACTCACCAAATTGACTACGCGCGTCACATCCACACCACTGGCCACGAATCCACATCTGCCCATAAACCCAAAATGCCCAAACGCAGTCGGAAATCAACACTCAACGGCAAGGGTTTACTGAAAGCAGGAGCGGCACAAGGGCAGACCCCTCACCCCGGCCCTCTCCCCTTCCGAAGGGGAGAGGGAGACCTCTGGGCGGCCCTTTGTGGAAGCGCAGACGCCTCGAAGCTCCCGAGACCGCCGACGCCTCTCCCTCTCCCCTGGAAGGGGAGAGGGCCGGGGTGAGGGGTCTGCCCGACAGTCCGTCCATCCGGCGGCGGCGTTCGGCCTCACTGCAATTCAAAAGTGATCCCCTCGTAAGCATCGATCCGAGGGAAGCGCAATTCCAGTTCTTGCCCGGATTGCTTGTGTTGGAACGACCTGGCGGGGAAACCCGCCAGCCGGCGCACCTGCCTGCCCTCGGGTATCCTCAAACGCACGCGAACATTCTCGACGGGAGGCAAGTATCCGCTCTCGTTGTCCGGCTCGGTGGTCCAGTTCAACAAGTGGAGCACGCGGCGGTTTCCATTCCGGGTCAAGTTGGCAATCAGCGAGCTCGGTGCGGTGACCTGATAAGGCGGCGGCGTGGCGGCGGCATATTCGACCAGATTTCGCAGACAACTGCCCAGCACCGACTCCTTCGTCGAATGGTAGAGACTCTCCAGGGACGATGCGAGATAGACCACGCGGCCTTGGCCGTGGGTGGAGGTAACGACACCCGGCAGAATCGGACGGCGTCCATCGCCAGTGACGATATCCATCATCGTGGACCCGCCGTCCAGCACCTCGACCGGTTCGAAGTACCCGAGTGGCACCAGCGGGCCATCGAGGGTGGCGTGCGGGGTGAGATACAGGTCGTTGGGTCCGCCGGTCATGCACCGGTAGCTGTTCAGGGTTTCCGCGAGCTCCCCCTGCGGATGCGCCGGGCGAACCCGCAACAGACGTTCAAGATCGAATCGTTCCAGGCGCTCGCCCGACGCGCCGTAGAGCGACGTCCCAAAGCAAGCCAACAGTCCGCCGCCGTTCTCGACAAACCGTTCGAGGTTCTCCCGGCGGCGGGACGTGAGTTGGGGGATATCCGCCAGATAAAGGACCCGATAGCGGGCCAACTTCTCGGGCTCATCCAGCACCGTCTGGGGAAGGGAGGAGACCTGAACATGACCGCAGAGGCAGGCGGCAAACGCGCCGAGCGTGGATGACCGGACATCCGCGCTCCAAAACCACCCGGTTCGCGCATGCCCCGGCGGGTTCCGAGTCGCTTGCACGACGGCAACGTATGGCTCATTCTCAGCCCCCTGGAGTTCCCGCTCCAGGTCCTTCAGGACGGAGAAGGGGAAGCTGACCCAACGCCGGTTTGCCGACTGCGTCACGTATGCGTAGGGCTGGGCAACAATGGGCGCCCCGCCAAAGGCCGCGGTGGTGAAGATCTCCTGCTGATAGTCCAGCCCATTGGGGATGACACGAGGCCAGTTGTTGTAAACCCCCACGTAAGGCCAGACGCCCAATCCCGCCGCGCGGGCCAGGCTGACGCCTTCGGCGCGCTCCAGCAGCGAGTGGCCGCGCTCGTACAGAAAGGCGTCCATCGCCCTGAGAATGCGCGGGTCCTCATTCGCCATATTCTCCGCATTGTTCAGGTTATAAATCAGCGGAATATCTTTGTGAGCCTTTGCCACCCGCCGAACCTCCTCCAGGACGCTCATCAGTTGTTCCTGGTACCATTGGTGATACTCCGCGATGACCTCGTGGTCTTGCCTGGTGTAATCCCTTTCCTGCTCATGCCACGGGAGAGCCTTGCCCGAGGCCCGCTGAAAACCGTTTCGGCAGCCATCGCAATAGCAGACCTTCAGTCCCGGCCAGAAGTAGAAGGGGCGCCAGGTGTCGAAGTAGAGCCCATCCACCGCATAGTCCCGCGCCACATGCTCCACGAGGTCCAGGTAAGCCTTCCTATAGGGAGTGTTCCAACACACTGTCCCATGGTCCTCCCCCACATACATGTGGTCGCGGTTGGGTCCGCCGCCGGGACGCACCCGTTGCGCGTATTCCGGATAATCCCGGGTCACCATCGACCAGGCCAGCTTGTGTCCGGTCGAGATGTAGGCAACGGTGCGGATGCCGCGCGGTTTGCAGGCGGCTATTGTCTCCGCCAGCACATCCCGTGCGCCCAGATCGGGATGCGTGGAAAACCGGACCCCTTGAATCGTCGCGTACTTTCCCATGGTCGAGATGCGCACCGTGTTGGCGCGCATCTCGGCCATCGTCCGCGCCAGCGCCTCGGCGTCGTACTCGAGTTTCGGCGCAAAAGGCGGCTGATAAGCGTCGATCAAGAACACGCGCGCTGTTTGAATCCACTTGAGATCGGCGGCGAAGCTCGCCGGGAGCGCCACGGTGAAAAGGCAGATTTGAAGACAGGCGCGACAGAAGGCGAACCCCCGCCCTGCCCCCGGGAACGCCGGCTTTAGCCGGCAGGCTCGTCGGATCTTGAGGCTGCTGCCGCATAAATGCGGCGTTCCGGGGGCGGTGTCGGGATGTGCCCCGCCACGGCTCCGCCCGTGAATCGGTGTTTTCATATTTCAGATAGGTTCAGTTAGATTTTGGAAGCGCGGGTTCGGGCGCAACGGCCCGATAAGGAACAGCATAATGGCCACCGCGATCAACGGCATGATGCCATACCCGATAAAGACCGGGTAATAGCCGAACCGGTCCACCATCCGGCCCGAGAGCCATTGGAAAAACATGCCGCCCAAACCCGAACCCATGCTGGCCAGGCCCCAAATCGAGCCAAGCGCGTTTTTCGGGAACACCTCCGCTGGAAAGGCCAGGGTGTTGGCCAGGTAGCCGGTATAGCCGAACATCGCGATGGAAACCATCGCAATCGACACATAAGGATCATGAGTGATGATGGCTGGGATGGCCGAAACCATGAGCAACCCGAAGACGGCGGCGCCGGTCTTGCGGGCGTGCGGAATGGGAATGCCACGTGAGATCAGGAGCTGCGTGAAGCCCCCGCCCGCCAGATTGCCGATATCCGCGATGATGAAGGGAACCGGCGCCAGCCAGACCATCTGTTTGAGATTGAAGTGGTGTACCTCGATCAGAAACTTGGGCAGCCAGAAGACGTAGAAATACCAGACCGGGTCCATGAACAGCTTCGACAGCGCAAAAAACAAAAGGAAGCGGGTCTTGAGCAGGCGCCAGGGGGGCGGCGGGCGCGCGCTCACCTCGGCGGCGACGCTGTCCGGGGTGCGGTAAACCAGGGCAAAGCCGATCAGCCAGACATAGCCAATGAGCCCGACGATGACAAACGCCGGACGCCAGCCAAGGTGGATGAGCAGCAACCCCACGGCGGTTGGGCCGACCAGGGCCCCGATGCCGGCGCCGCTGTTGAAGATCCCCGAGGCGAGTGAGCGCTCCCGCGGCGGGAACCATTCACTAACGACCTTAACGGCGGCGGGCCAGTTGCCGGCCTCGCCCAGCCCCAGCAGCATCAGGAAGCCGGCGAGCATCCAGACATTTTGGGCCGCGCCGATCAGCCCGACGGCGGAACTCCATAGGAACATGCAGAGGAGGTAACCGCGCTTGGCGCCCAGCCGATCGATGAGCGGCCCGGACACGCCGTTGCTGACGGCGTAAGCGAAGAAAAAGCCGGAGGTGAGCAGGCCATAGTCTTCATTGGAGAGGGAAAAGACCTGTTGGAGGGTCGTGGCCGAGACCGAATAGGCCTGGCGGCAAAGGTAATTGATAACCGTGGCCAGGAAGATCAGACCAACCATCACCCAGCGCAAACCCGAGGGCTCTGTCTCAGCGTTCAGTTGTGGTTCAGCCATGGCCGGTAGCGCCGTGAAACGTGAAACGTGAAACGTGAAACGTGAAAAGCGATAGATAACCCGCGAGGCATCGGAAAAGGTTCACCTTTCACGTTTCACGTTTCACGGGGCAGTTCCCTAGCAAATCCGCATCGTCAATCCGCCATCCACCGAGACGGTTTCACCGGTGATGTAATCGTTGGTCACCAATTCGCGGATCAGGCTGGCGACCTGCTCGGGAGTGCCTTCGCGGTGCAGCGGGATTCGATTCTCCAGGTTGTTTTGTTTCACCTGCGCCGGCATCGTGGCGTGAAAAGCCGTGCGAATCACGCCGGGGGCGACGCAATTGACGCGGATGTTATCGTTCGCAAACTCGTAGGCCAGGGCCCGGGTCAGTTGCGGCAACGCGCCCTTGACGGCCTGGTACGCCACATTGGTCTTGACCCCGCGAATCCCGGCCGCCGATGAGATCAGGATGATCGCGCCCCGCTTTTTTTGTTTCATGGCCGGAATGGCCGCCCGGCAAAGGTGGAAAATGGCGTGGACGTGCACATCAAAGGCGGAGTGCCAGGCCTCGGGCGTCAATTCTAACAGCCCGCCATTGACCGGCCCGCCCGCTGCGTGGACCAGCACATCGACCGGCCCAAGCTCCCGGGCCGTCTCCTCCACGCACCGCGCGGCCTCGAGGCCCACGCCGACATCGGCGCGGATGACCAAGCATCTGCGGCCCAGCGCCTCGATGCGCCGCCGCGTCTCGTTCGCCTCGGCGTCCACGTGCCGCCCCACGATGGCTGCATCGGCCCCCTCCCCTGCCAGGGCGATCGCCGTGGCGGCCCCAATACCCTTGGTGCCACCCGTCACCAGAGCAACCGATCCTGAAAGGGGTTTGCTTTCTGCGCCGCGGCGATTCATGGACGCTGTGCGAGGGACCAGTGTCTTCATATTCGGAAACATTCTAACGCCGCGACCCAACGCCGCTCCAGCTATTTCGCCAACCACCGGTAAGGCCGGGCAGGGCCGTTGACAAAGTCGTAGCGCAGGTTTCCAAACCTGCTGTTTCGCCGATTTCCAATCGGCAGGGCGTAGGCATATCGAGCGCCCCCGGTTTGCGGACCGCCTGCGGGTTTGGAAACCCGCGATACAGCAGGTTTGGAAACCTGCGCTACGCTGGCGCCCCTGGCGCACAGGCGCGCCGACCGACTTTGCCAACGGCCCTGTAAGGCCGGGCGCACCTGGTCGTCACAACCACGGGAGAGAGAGCCGCGGGTCACCATCTCAGTAGCCGAAGGGCTTGTGATCACTCAGCCCAGGGCAACCCCGCCCTTTCGCAAGAAAGGGCGGGGTTACCCTGGGCCGACCTGGCGGAATGCCTGGGCGCAAGCGCGATAATTCTCTGCAGACATGCCCATGACGCTATACTCCTCGACGTAGCCCACAAAACCGCCCGAAGGCGCGCCCAGCAGCTCGTAAAGGCGCCGGGCCTCCGCGTGAATCTCTGCCGGCGTGCCACGGATGGAGACGGTCTGATAGCTGATGGGCACCATGAAACATTGCCTCCCGCGCAGCCGGCGGCCCACGACCGCCACATCCACCACGTTGGGCTGCGAGATGTTGATCACGTCCGCGCCGATCTCGTGGAAGTCGTCCATGATCAAGTCGAACTTGCCGCAGCAGTGAAACCAGGTGTCCAGGCCCAATTCGTGGGCCAGGGCGAACTGGCGTGCGTACCGAGGTCTGAACAGTCGCCGCCACAACTCCGGCGAAATGATCAAGCCGGTCTGCGTGCCCCAATCGTCGGCAAAGTGGATGCCATGAAATCCGTAGTCTGCGGCCAAGCGCATCAACTCGCGCTCAAAGGCGATGATCCGGTCCATCAAAGCCGCAAAGCCTTCAGGGTTCAGCAGAAAATCCTGCATGGCATTTTCAAAGCCGCGGAGCAGCGTATAGACCGTGAAGCCGCTCAGGTCCAGACTGGCCAGGCGGTAGCGGTCGCCACAGGCCCGGAGAAACGCCGGCACGGCGGACATGCGCTCGGCCTCGCGCAACAGCGGCACCCGAATGACCTCAGGGTCCGGCAACTCCGGATAGAACGGCGCTACAGGATGGCCCATCGTGCCATCTCCGAGTGATTCCAGCCGATAGCCCCACTCGTTCTTGGCCCAGTTCCAGGCGTTCGGTGTGCCATCACCCGCCGCGCCCAGCGCCAGATGGTAAAGCATGATGTCCCCTTGCTCCTGATCACGGTTCCAGAAGACAACCGGAACGCGTTCCGGGAAACCAAACCAGATCGCCTGCTCCACGAGTCTCTGGCGCGAAACACTCATGGAGCTACGTGCCCATCTGGGTCTATCGCAGTGGTAAATGCTCCACGCGGTTGTGAAGGTCCTCTGGCTGGCCGGCCGCTGCAATGATTTCCAAATCGCTGATGCACCTGCCAATCGTCACACGAAGTTGATGAGCGTAGATGACGCCCGCAAAGAATCGCCCTGCCTGTTGCCGCATTTTCGCTTCGGCCAGCAGGTCCTCGTCTCTTGTAAACAGAGCCCGGTTCAACGCTGTGGCCCGGTCCAGCAGTTGCTGATCCTCCAACTCGGTGGTGCCGTCCTCCTGCGCCGTCTTGACGTCCACCCCGCGGCGCACCAAAGCACGTGTAATCGGAGCGGGGACATGCACATCCATGTAGAGCGGGATGCTCACGGCAGCTTCCCAAGCCGCCGCAACCGCTGCCGGAGAGGGGAATCCTTCGCCTCTGCCGCCAGCTTTTCCGCCTCTCGCAGGCTGCCCTCGATCTGCTCATCGAACCCGCATTGATGATCGAAATAGTAGGCCAGCGCGGCATGAATTTGCGCCAGCGAAAGTTCCGGGTGTTGGTAGTGCATCTCCTCGGGACTCCATCGATACGCCAGATGATCCAGGACTACCTCGATCACTTTGACGTTGGTCCTGTCGATCCAGGCCCGCCCGTCGGCGTCCGTCCAAACGTGTGGTGTGGCAACCGTTTCCAGCATAACAATGAGTAATATTCGCAGTTTGCACCGAGGGCGTCAACAGGACAATTTTTGGGCGCTCGTCGTATCAACAGGAGAGGTTTCGGGGCGTGCTCGCCACGTGACCTGGATGCGCACTTGCCCTCATGCTCCATCCGTCCAACCCTGATAAATTTCCGCCTCCGCTGCCGCCATTTTGCTTCTGCCCGAGCCCATCAAGAACGACGGCAGAACGGTTTGCGGCACTGGAGCAGCCATGCCGGGCGTGGCCGCCGCAAGGCCCCTGTGGAGGGAGTCGGGGCTCCGCCGCTGGCACCTTTTACGTCCGTGGGTTGTCGTGCCGCGGACGAGGCAAAGGACAAATCAGGTCTGTCGAGCCAAAATGTTGAATTCTCCGTTGGCCCACCTGCAGATAAACGCCTGCTGCTCCGGCCTCAAGCGCCGAGACACTAATTTCGCGTGCATCTGTTCGCGAAGGGGAGGCCGGGCGCGCGCTAACAACGTGAGGCTGAGATCGCCCCCAGCCGGGCCTAAGCCGCGTTGCTGTCGTTCCAGAACATGGCCAAGGTGCTCTGCAGGAACCTCCCCCTCCACAACTTCAAACCAGCACCCCATCAGCCAAAAGGCACCGAAATAGAGATCCGCATCCATTTGAATCTCGGGAATGGGGCCTCCGCCCCGAAAGGGGAGGCGGCCGGGATCAAGAAACCACATGCTCCACCGGTCCCGGTGTCTTGGCTCTTTTATCGGCTGAGTGGCCCCAGCCAGCGCCAGTCGGCCGACTTCTCGGATTTCCTCGAGACAATCTGGCACGCTCTCGGGTGGGGGCGTCATCTCGCCAACCAGCAGACCCAACATGCCCCCAGCCACCGACCAGGAAACGGTGCCCGGGAAGATGACGTACCCTCGATCGCGGAAAAGAGCTTGGGAGCCATGCCATTCCACGAGGGTTTTAAGGGCGATCTTCCGTTGTCGAAACAAATCGTATGCCAAACCGAAATGCTGTGGAGCGAGCTTCTCGATTCTATCCTCGACGTCCTCGGTGAGCCGATTTGAAAACCCGGTCCAGAATTCCCGTTGCTCAGGCCGAAGGAAGCCCGTGCTCTGGCCACGAAAATGGGACAAATTCATAACAAATTCCAAGCCCAGGAGGCAAAACTGATCAGATGGGTTCGCAACCAACCCTTGCAGCACCTCCTCGAAAACCCTCGCCACGACAGCTTGGTTTTCGGTAGCCGCGCCAAGAAAGCGCCAATAACCTCGTGGTTCTCCTCAGAGGTCATTCGACCACTTCGGGTGAAGCGCTTGAGACATATGCCTGTCACATCCCTTGTGATCTTGGGAGTGGGAACCATGAACCCGAGGCAACGAGCGGAAAATGACAGCAAGTTCTAAGACCTGCTGTTCCTGGAGCCGGCCGCCTCCTTCAAGAGAAGCCTAAGGAGATCGTCCCCCGCACCCTCGACGTTTTTATTCTGGAGCTGAAACGCAAGCTGAGAAACAACATCCCATTCCCGTTTCACAATCTTCGGTAAAAGCACTTTCCCAAGCTCTTTCGGCGTCACATGGGTGCGGATCAGGTGAGCTGCGGTAAAGTACTCCAAAAATGTCCTGTGTGTGAATTGGTAGAGGCTCTCGCCTTGCTTCGTTGTTCCTGTATCCGTGAACACCCATGCTCTGCCGCGGCAAAAATCGATGAACTCCTGTGCAGCCCTGCGGGCCTCCTCTTTATCCTCGAAGCGCCACGTGCAAAGGTAATCGGTAGCCTTGCCAACTAGATTGTGCTCAGATACGCCTGCCTGCAGCTTCGCGTCAGAGTAGATCCAGTGGGCAAGAAACTTCATCGCAGGATTGATGTGAGCCTCGAACGGCAGAGGAACCAGGATACCACGGCCCTTGTCCCAGCGCTCGAAGAGCATAATCGCGCATTTCTCGTACACCTCAGGCCGGTTTCGCGGAATATAGCTTTCTCCACGGTAAATGTTGCACATCAAGGCCAACATCAACGGGTTCGACCGGAGATCGGGAACACTCTGACTCTCCTCCAGAAATGAAGCGGCCTTTTGGGTTTGTTGATCGGGCGTCAAATCCTTGTCTGCGGCGAACCATTTATTCGCGTACTCTAGCACCTGGTTCTGATCGAATTCCGACAAACGGAACACTTCGAATTTCCTGGGGTCCAACGGTGCCTGTTCGTAACCAACCCCCCTTGAGGTAACCAACACCGGGACTGACGGATAGAGGTCACAAAATGATTCGATATCAGCACTAATTTCTTGGCGGTAATTCGTCTCGAGCAGTTCATCTAATCCATCAAAGATGATGAAGGCTCTGCCATTAAGGAGCAAATATTCGAACGCACCCTCCGGAGGAGCGACTTGGTACTTTGCGTTAGCGGTTCGCTCGATAAACTGAACGATCGAGCACTTCTGAGCCTTTTTCTCCGCACCATAGTCCCGGAGGACAACCAGGACGGTTGTCACCCTTCTTCCCCCCAACGACCGTTGATCGTAATTTCCCGAGAAACTGTGACACAGTTTCAAGGAGAGCCTGGATTTGCCGCTACCGGGATTGCCGAGGACGACGGCGCGATACAATTCGGACTCAAACTGCTCGAAATTGATTTCCCTGGCCTGCTCGCGCTTTCGTTTCCCGATTGCCGTAAAGTCCGAACAAACATACAGGTCATCGATGGGTAGCTTACGAGCTGCGTCAAAATGTGGGGGAACGATGTAGCCGTGACGGCCCGCTACCTGCTGCCGGTATTTCTCCTCGAACTCCAGAATCTCACCGATTTCGGCCTTCGGCGGTCTTTTTAGAAAAGCCAGGTTCTTTTGAATTCCCGCCAACTCATCAAGGATGAGCCGATGCCTCGCGACCGATTTGGCTTCGTGAGCGCTGAGGACCCCGCGGTCGATCGACACGGACAATGATCTTTCACAGACCTCCATTAAATGGCTGAAAAGCTGCTTGCCGACGTTGGAAAGACTGGCCTCGGGTTGGCCGACGAAAAGCGACAAAGAAAGGAGGAACTCTGCTTCCAGCGCCTCCACGCGGTTTGAGGTACTTTCGCTCAGGCGGCAAGAATACATCTGGCGGAACATCGCTTCCACATCCGGTGAATGCAAAAAAACTTTTAACCGCTCGGAATCAACGTCACGTGGCGCACCGCCTGTCTTGGCGAAGTCCGTTAGGGCTCTAGTAAGAATACGCTCCAATGAAGCATCGGCCTCTAAGAATTTTCTTAGCTCCTCCTTGTCGTTGAGCATCTCCTTGCCTTTTCTGCCGGCGAGCGCAAAGATGGACGTTAAGGCGTTCGCGGCCACGCCTATTACCAAACCCCTGAAAACTTGATTCTCGATCATGGCAAGCCCAAACCTCGCAAACCGAGATTCAGGCGTCAACTAAATACACGAGCAAACGCCCGAGCGAACCTTGCCCGCCCCGAGGGGCCGTCGTGCGTCCCGGCGGTTTAGTCGTTGGGCTCGGCTTCTGGCCGCAGCGCATTACGTTCGGCGGATCCGCGTAAGCGTGAGTTTTGCTAATTCCCTCTATTGCATTTGGACAAGTGCCTCGCTTAGTCCCACAAAGGCAGCTTCCAATGCTCGATGACGGGGGCATTACGCATGAGAGCCGAGACCGTCAACTCCCTCGGCGCACGGGCACTGGACAGGAGCTTGCGGCAGGCCTCATGCGGGAGGTGGTCGGCCTTGCGCTGGTTCGGCTCCTTGGCCGACCAGACGAGGTTCTCCCACGCGCCCTTGCCGCCGCGCTCGCCCAGTGAGATAAGCCGCGCGGGACTGGCCAGGCACTCCAATCGCCGCATCTCACGGGGCCAGCGGGGCGCGACGTGGTTGACGCTGCCCTGGTCCGGGCGCAGCACACGGCCAGTGTACTAACGAGACAGCGATTCAGGCCGGCAAGGCACCTCCAGCGGCAGCCGAATGTCGCAAAACTCACGTTGCCTTGCCGGTCTGAGGCCCTGCCCCGTTAGCAGTTCTACTGAACCTCAACCGATCCAATTCGCAGGGATTTGCCCAGCGCAGGAGCGACACGCTCCAATGTCGAGAGGCGCACGTCCTCGGCGTGGTTTTCCAGGCGTGAGATGGCGGATTTTTTGGTCTTCGTCCGCCGCGCCAAGTCCTCTTGGGTGACCCCAGCTTGCTCCCGAGCCTGGCGCAAAAGCACGCCGATCTTGGCGAGTGCGTGACGCCTGGCGGCCACCGGCGACGCGAACAGGGGTTCGGAGGGCCATCGCTGACGCCTTTGTCGAAGTCCAGTCCCACCACGCCGCCACGCCCGGATCTGAACAGGAGGGAACAGAGAGAACAGAGGTTTCTTTCTCCGTTCGGATGGTGTGGTCAGGAAACCAAGAACAGCGTGGGCGAGGCTGGGTCAGCGCCTCATTCATCATCGAGGGCCTCCGCTACCTGCTCCGAGGTGATCGCGCCGCCGCTGACCTTTACGGTAGGGAAGGGTTTCTCAGAGGGGTCCCCGGCTCCTGAGGTCAAACGCAACAACCGCTGCAAAAGCTCCTGCTGCTCGGGGCCAGGCAGTCTGCGAAACTGCTCCAATAACGCCTCTGCTGTCGCACTCATGCGAAAACTATAACTTTCTCTCGCTGAGACCGCAACCCTGCGGATCAGCCCTTTGAAATGGTCAGGAAGCCGGGATGGGCTTCCCAAGCCCTGCAAATCTGGCTCGACTATTTGGCAGCGTTGACGGTGATTTCACTCACCAGCCGAAAGAAGTCCTGCTCGCGCTGAGTATTGATGGCCCAGTCCACCGGGGGGGATTGAAAGCCGTCGTGGTAGTTGTTCGTGCCCTGGTCGTAGAGGCCCCACGAGGCGCAGGACGCCAGCGCCACGGTGAAATTATTCCCCGGCTTTTCGAAGCCGTAGTGATCGTCCTCGTATAGAAATAGCCCAGAACCACCACCATCCCGAGTTCGTCCGCGCGGTTGACAATACGCTCCAGCCGGCCCGCGTAGTCCGGGCGCAGTGAGCCGTCTGCCTCAAACGCGGAGTTGTGCCAGGGCTGGGCGCTCACGTAGCCTCGGGGCGAACCGCCTTGGAAGTTGATGGTAAAGGCGAGCAATCCATGCCGCCGCCAGTCCGGCATAGCGGCAGTGAACTCGGAGGTGTTACGCTCCGGGTCCCATTTGCCGGTGTCCGGGTAGGACCAGCCTGAAACGGTGTTAGTGTTGCGGTCGTCGAAGATGCCCTGAACCAGGCGCGCGTTGAGGAGCAACCCCTGGAGCTTGTGCCCGTTCCAGGAGCGTCCGGCATAAGTCGGGCGGCCGTTGATGCAAAACTCGTCACCGACAATTGAGACCGTCGTGTGCCGAACCCTTGGGGAAGTGTCGCTCGCCGGCGTTGACATGCCCAGGGCGAGGAAAAAACAGAGCAAACAGAGTTTCATTTGAGGTAACTGTTCAGGTGTGGGGCAGACCTCTGGTCTGCCGGTTCACGGAGCCTCTGGCTCCGTGTCCCTTGCAGTCGCGACGCTCGGGGCCAGAGGCCCCTGCAACCGGCAGCCCGGAGGGCTGCCCCACGCGTCCCCACCTGAACAATTGCGCTTTGAGAAGCATTCTTGGGCAGTCCAAGGGACGGTGTCTGTGGCATGAGCGAAGGGTCAGGTTTACATGTGACCCGCCGTGTCCACCAGGTATAAGACGGCGTCTCCGTTGAATGGCGGACGGAACGGCTGGGAGGATGACCCGGCAGCAATCGGACTTTCGGTTATGGTCTCGCCGGTCGCAGGGTTAAACCATTCGACCGCCAGCCTCCTCGAGTCCGGCATCGCCGATAGATCCATGGTGAACGGGCCTCCGGCAGGGGCATAAGCCAGGTACTCCGCGCCGCTGGACGGGGTCTGCGCCAGGCAGTGCTTGGTCGAACAGAGAGAATTCCTGGGGGTGACGTTGGCCAGGTTGAGCTTGCGTGAATATCGCAAGAGATACCCGAGATTGTTCCGAAAATTCTCCCAGCGCGGGTCCGGGCTGCTGCCGATGCCGTGGACAGGAGAAAGGCACAGGTTCCGATTCTCGCGCGGGTAATAGACCAGGTACGGGTCCATGAACAGCACCTGGTTGCCCGTGGTGAAGTTCTCCCACGCATAATTCCGGTTTTTCTGAGGCGCATCATTCCACATCCCGAAGTAGCTGTGGTCGCTGTCATTGATGTTGACTTTGCAGGAAGGGTTGCCCGTTCCGCAGGAGGTCGTGGGAGAAACCCAGGCCCACGGAGCGACCCAGTCCGCGTCCGAATTGTAAAGGATGGAATCCGAGGGACTCTCAAGCGTGGCATATCCGACGGGATGTTGACAGGGCTTCACCCGCTCGTAAGCCCGGACCAACAAAATCAAGTGGCTGTTCCACCAGGTTGATTTCATCGGAGCCTCCTCGGAAACGATCCAGAGCACATTGGGCAGGTCGTTCAGAGTGTCGATGGTCTTCCGGACACAGGCATCCTGCAAATCGGTGATGACGTTGGTTGCAGCCATGGTAACCGAGGCGAGACCGGTCTCGGCCGGGCCGCCCCGGTAGCCGTCATCCACTCGATTGACATTGTTGGGTCCCGAAAAAGGATAGCCGTCGGTCGAACTGCGGAACCGCAGCAGGAATTCGGCGGTGAACAAATAGACACCGGCATAGATGCCCGCCCCGTTCAGTGCCTCCACCCGCGCGCGTAATCGGTCGAAATAGGCGGGGTCGAATGCCGTCAGATCGAATTTCAGTCCGCCGTCGGTGGCGAGTCCGGGGCCGGTTCTTATCCAGGGATGCGGGCTTACGGTGAAATCCGGAGGATGAGCGGCCGCGACGGGCAAGTTGCTGAACTTGGGCAACTCGGTGCGCCAGAGGAGAGTGAAGTTGTGTCCATGCGCCTTGAGAAACCCGATGAACGCGTTGAAGTCCAGCGGCTGCACGGACCCGCTGGTGCCCCAATCCTGCAGCGTGTTCCACGTTTGCGAACCGCACAGGATGAGCGGGCTGCCGCTCGCGTCCGTGAAGTAATTGGGATTCCCGGAGGCCCTGAGCGGCCCCTGGATTGGAGCCGGCCCGGCGAGGCCGGTCTGCATCCTCAAGATCGTAAGGACGCAGAGCGCGGACAGCAGTACTCCGCCTATATCGAGGCGGTTGGCAGTTGGCATTCTCACAGGTTGGTTTCGGAGGTACTTCATGGGAAGTCCGCCAGCGCGGCCACCAGCTCCTGATTCGTCGGCTCGCGAGTGCCGACCAGAACGGGATGTCTGCCCTTGCGGTGTAACAGCCGGGCTTTGGCTGGCTCCGACTCCTTGGGTCTTTCCAGCCGCACGAGCAGAATTCTGCCATCGCCTTGGATTTCAACGCTGAGGACGTTACCCTGGCTGAGCCGCGCCTCCTTTCTGGCCTTGGCCGGGATCACCATCTGGCCCCGATTATATAGAGTAGCCGTCATACCCGGAGCATCCTGGAAGCATGACTTACGGTCAACTGGAAAGCTCAGACCACGAAAATAGCAAGGGAGAAAAAGGTTTTGGCACACTCGTCACCCGGGCACCCGGGCAAAAGCCGGAGAATTGGCTTGCGTCGGAGAGGCAAGTCATGGTTTATTGGTCCGTGACCCGGAAAATGAGCCTGGGTGGAGGCGATGCACGCGGCTTGGGGTCCTGCGCGAACCCAGGTGTTGTGGTTCCGCACCAACCCCGGCTCTTGCAACGGATGGTCGCCCTGCTGGTGTTCGTGATCGAGCGGATCGTGACCGCATCCCTGCGCTGCCGGTGGCGTGATCACTCCGGACTGACCCAGCCGCCCAGCGGGCAGCCGGTGATCTTCTGCTTGTGGCACAATCGGCTGGCGATCTCGATGGTGGTGCACCGGCGGCATCCGCGCAAACTCGCCGCGCTGGTGAGCGCGAGCAAGGATGGCGCCCTTCTTGCCGCCGTGCTGGGAGCCTTTGGCGTCGAACAGGTGCGCGGCTCTACCAGCCGCCGCGGCCCCCAGGCCTTGCTGGAACTGAGCAGCCGCGCGAAGCTGGGATATGATTTGGCCGTCACCCCCGATGGCCCGAGGGGTCCGCGCTATGTCGTGCAGGAGGGCGTCATCGCCCTGGCACAAATCACCGGGTTGCCGATCATCCCGGTCACCTGCAACACCCGGCGGAAAATCTGCCTCAAGAGCTGGGACCGCTTCCAAATTCCGCTCCCCTTTTCCAGGTGCGAACTCATTCTCAACGAGCCGATCCTGGTCCCGAGGGACTCTGACCAGGTCAAGCGCGAGGAATTGCGCGCGAGACTTGAGGCAATCCTCATCCAGAGCTCCGGCGATTGAGCCCTCAACTTTATGAGTGATGACCAGAAGCGTCCTTCCCGGTGAGCAGCGGACCTGTTGACCCATGAAATGCTGCCCTCTCATCCTGCTGTTTTTCCTCATTGCCGAAACGGGCTTGGCGCGACCGGCGCGGGTCATCCTGCTCCGCCACGCCGAGAAGCCCGCTGATGAATCCGAGGTGAATCTTTCTCAACGCGGGCAGGCGCGAGCACGCGCGCTGGCAGCGTTCCTGACAACGGAACCCGTCCTCGGGACCAACGGTCAACCTTCGGCGCTGTTCGCGCCGAAGGTCACAAGGAGAGGCCACACATTCCGCCCCTACGAGACGCTCAAACCGCTCGCGGACCACCTCAAACTGTCGGTGCAGACGCCGTATGGCCCCAGTGATTACGCCGCCTTGGCCAGGCACATCCTGTCAGACCCCGCTCTTGACGGGAAGACCGTCGTCGTCTGCTGGATACACGACCGCCTTCCAGCCTTGGCCAAGGCACTTGGGGTCGAGCCAAAGCCTGCACGGTGGAAAGGAAGCGTGTACAACCGCGTTCTGGATCGTAACCTACAAGGACCGCAACGCTGTGCTGGCCGGCCTGCCTCAGCACCTGCTGCCGGGCGACTCGACAGAGTGATTCAGAGCATCTGAGCGCGGGCGAGCGGTCAAACGTCATGCCGCAAGGACCACTCTTGCCAATGCGAACCAGCCGATGACAAGCCCTGCAAGCCAACTGAGCCAGTTGGGAAGGTGCTGGTGAGACGCGATGCAATACAACGAGATCCATGCGGCGATGATGATGGGAACGATTGGACTTGGATTCAGCCCGCAGACCCGGAAGTAACATGCACCTGCCGCCGCTGCCGCTAGCCCGTTGAGAACCTCCGGCAATTGTAAATGCGTCCGCTCGATATTTGGCAATCGGCACAGGATTCTTGAAACCGGCCTCATAACAAAAGAGCCAACGAACATGCCGACGAAGACGGGCATGCCCACCAGGAGAAGGGTATAGGCGAAGAACGCATTCATGAGGATTCCGATAAGTCAGAGGACATCCACATCAGGTGCCTCTTCATAGGCGCCAGATTACTCGTTCGCGGTGGTTTGGCAAGGCTTGTCCCCTCTTTGGGACCCCTTGCTTTTTGCACAGGCCGAACAACTACCGCAACCCGGCGCAGAGCGCCCCGCCCTTGCCCGATGAACCATAGCCGTGAATCACCTTCAACGCTCGCGCCCCATCGCGCTTCGCCTGCTTGATTTCGGCGACGACTCGCCGCCGCGCCTCATCGAGCGTCGGGATGTGGCCGTCCACGGCCCTCTGGGCGATGCCCAGGACGTAGCTGGGCCTCCAAAGACGGATTGACGCACCTCATCACTCAATCTAGGATGCATTTCTCGTGAACACGTCCAGTAGCGCCAAATGGGCCGCCCGCTGAGGCCCTCAACCACACAAAGAGACCTCCTGCCTTGGATACACCTTCGCCCTCGACCGACGCCTCCGCCGCAATTGACCGCCAGCGCATGGACGTGGACATCGCCTGCGTCGGGTTCGGGCCCGCCATGGCGGGGTTCCTCACGACGCTCTCAAAGAACCTGGTCAAGCCCGACGGCTCGCCCACCGCGGAGAGCGCGGTTCTGCCCGGGATGCCGCCCCAGGTGGTTTGCTACGAGCGGGCCGACGACATCGCTTTTGGCGTCTCCGGGGTCGTGACGCGGGGGCGGGGGCTGCGGGCCAGCTTCCCGGACCTGGACCCGAGCCAGATCCCGATGGCCGCGCGGGTCCAGGAGCAGCGGACAGTTTATTTGCTGGACCCCATTGGGGCCAGCCGGGCGGTCCTGGGTGGTGCGCATGGCCGATGCCTGCATCCGGGCATTTCGAGGGTTATTGCCCTTCCAGAGCGAGGCGGTCGAGTTGCCCTGGACCCCGCCGTTCCTGCACAAAGAGGGCGGGCTGCTCCTTTCGATGGGCCAATTCGTGCAATGGGTCGGCGCCCAGGTCCAGGGCACAGGCACAGTCCAAATCTGGCCCGGCACACCTGTCTCCCAGGCCCTGATCCAGGAAGATCGGGTCAAAGGCATTCGTCTGCTCGACCAAGGCGTGGACAAACAAGGGCGGCCCGGCAGCGGATTCATGCCGGGCATGGACGTACACGCCGCGCTCACCGTCGTGGGCGATGGGCCGGTCGGCCCCGTCGGCCAGCAACTCGACGCCCATTTCGGCCGGCCTGCAGGCCACCGTGCGCGCGAGTGGGCCGTGGGGATGAAATTCGTCGTGGATCTCGATAAGGACACGCCGCTCAAAGCCGGGACGGTGCTGCACACGTTCGGCTTCCCGGAGCCGGAAATCTTCGGCTTTTTCTATGTGCACCCGGACCGCATCGCCTCGGTGGGCATTTTTGTGCCGTCGTGGTTCGACACACCCGTGCGCACCAGCTACCGCTACCTGCAGCATTGGATGCTTCATCCCTATCTCTGGCGCTATCTCAAGGGCGCCAGGCTCCGTTCCTGGGGCGCCAAGAGCCTCTGCGAGTCCGGCCGGCGGGGCGAACCGCACCTCGTCGGTGAAGGCTACGCCCGCATCGGCGAGGGGTCCGGCGCCACCAACGTCCTGACCGGCTCCGGCTTGGACGAGGCCTGGACCAGCGGCGTGCAACTGGCTGAGGCCGTCCTGGAGCTGCTCAAGTCCCGCAAGCCGTTCAGCCGGCAGAATCTGGAGCAGACCTATGTGAAGCGGCGGCGCGCGAGTTGGCTGGAGGCCCAGGCCCGCGTGGCGGAGAAATCCCGGGACGGGTTCCAAAGGGGCTTTGTGCGTGGTCTGCTGGGGATGGCCCTTGCCGGCCTGACCAAGGGCCGGCTGGCCCTGGGCGCCGAACCGGTCCCCCCTTACGAACGCATCCCGTCGCTCGAGGAGTATTACCGGGGCCGAATCCCGGAGGTGGAGCTCCGGCAATTGCGCAAGGAATGCGCCATCAAGGGCGTCTCGCTCCATGCCACTCTCATGCAGCGGTGCGGTTGGCCGGCGATTCCTTATGACGGCAAGCTGCTGATGTCGCACCAGGACGCCCTGCTGCTGGGGGGCAAGGTCCACGCGCCGCCCGGCTATGCGGATCACGTGGCCTTTCTTTACCCGCGCCTGTGCATCGAGTGCGGGGTGCGGATTTGCATCGAGGCCTGTTCCGGCCAGGCCATCACGCCAGACCACCGGGGCGTGCCGGTCTTCGACCGGGACAAATGTGTGCATTGCGGCGCCTGCTCCTGGAACTGTTCCCAGCCCAATCCCGCGGACCCCGAGCGGATGAACATCGCCTTCCGCGCCGGCGCTGGCGGCTTCGCTCGGCCGAGAACTGAGGGGCAAAGGCACAAACTAGCAGGGCCCAGATCGATGCCGCCGCATCAGGCCGCTTCTTCGTTTCCTTCGTTTCCTTCTGTTCTGTTTCTGTGCCCAGCCGGGAGGATGGGGGAAAAGAACAGAAGGAAACGAAGGATCGAAGCCCCGAACCAGATCCGAGAACTGCGACCTGGGGGTCCAAGAAGAATTCTGTCTCACACCCAGGGGACTCTGAGCCGCCGGTTTTTCCTTTCCCTTTTCCGGGGTTGTGCCAGTCTCCTGGCTGCGGGTCTTGACATGAAGCAATTCGATTATCTGGTATTAGGGAGCGGAATAGCGGGACTTTCTTACGCCTTGAAAGTTGCCGGCGCCGGCCGGGTCGCCATCATTACGAAAAAAGACCGGGCGGAATCCAACACGAACTACGCCCAAGGGGGATCGCGGCGGTGACCAGCAAAGAAGATTCCTTCGAGTTGCACGTGCGCGACACGCTCGATGCGGGCGCGGGCCTGTGCAAGGAGAGCGCGGTGCGGACGATCGTCGAGGAAGGGCCGGCGCGGATTGCCGAGCTCATCGCCATGGGGATGCAATTCAGCGAGCGGGAGATCCCCTGGTCGCGCGGGGCGCGGGAGTTGGACCTGGGCAGGGAGGGCGGGCATTCGAAGCGGCGGATTCTCCATGCCAAGGACGTCACCGGGCGGGAGATCGAGAGGGCCTTGCTGGCGGCGGTGGCGCAACGCCCGAACATCGAGGTTTTCGAGAACCATTTTGCCATTGACCTGGTCACCAGCCAGAAGCTGGGGCGAGCGGGCCCCAACCGCTGCCTCGGAGTCCACGTCCTGGACCTGGCCTCAGGCCAGGTCGAGACTTTCGCCGCCCCGATTACGCTCCTGGCCACCGGCGGCTGCGGCAAGGTCTATCTCTACACCACCAACCCGGACATCGCCACCGGCGACGGCGTCGCGATGGCCTACCGGGCCGGGGCCCCGGTGGCCAACATGGAGTTCATCCAGTTTCATCCCACCTGTCTTTACCATCCCAAGGCCAAATCGTTCCTCGTCAGCGAGGCCGTCCGGGGCGAGGGCGCCGTGCTCAAGACAATCGAGGGCGTCGAGTTCATGGACCGCTTTCACCCGCTGAAGTCACTGGCGCCGCGCGACATCGTTGCCCGCGCCATCGACAGCCAGATGAAGCAGAGCGGGGCCGATTACGTGCTGCTGGACATCACGCACAAGCCGGCGCGCTTCATCATGGACCGTTTCCCCAACATCTACCAGACCTGCCTGCGCTACGGGTTGGACATCACCAAAGAGCCGATCCCCGTGGTGCCGGCCGCCCATTACCAGTGCGGGGGCGTCCTCACCAACCTCCAAGGGGAGACCGAAATCCCGGGGCTCTTCGCGGTCGGCGAGGTGGCCTGCACGGGCCTGCACGGGGCCAACCGCCTGGCCAGCAACTCCCTGCTCGAGGCCGTCGTCTGCGCCCATCGCGCCGCCCAGCGCGCCCTGGCCTCCCCGCTCCAACCCGACCCCGCCCCCATTCCCCCCTGGCAGTCCGGCAATGCCCACAACCCCGATGAAATGGTCGTGGTCTCCCATAACTGGGACGAAATCCGCCGCGCCATGTGGGACTACGTGGGCATCGTCCGCACCAACAAACGCCTCCAGCGCGCCCTCAAACGCATCGCCAACCTCCAGGACGAAATCCAGGAGTACTATTGGGATTTCATCGTCACCCGCGACCTGCTCGAACTGCGCAACATCGCCACCGTCGCCGAACTGATCATCCACAGCGCCCTCCAGCGCCCGGAAAGCCGCGGCCTCAACTACAACCTCGACTACCCCAAACCCGACCCCGCCTGGGCCCAGCGCGATACCGTGCTCCGGAAGTAAAGGCTCAAGGCTAAAGGCTGAAGGATCAAGAGCTCAGGAGCGGGACCCAGAGCAGAGCCAAGCGCAGAGCCGAGCCATGCGCTCTCCCTGCGCAGTCTTCACTTTAGCCTTTAGCCTTTAGCCTTTAGCCTTTACTTCACCGTGCCCGTAGCCGCCCATTCGCAACCGCGCTGAATGAGCTTCTGGATGGTGGGATTATCGAGCGCCTTGCCGTCGTGGCCGAAGGTCTCGTGAAAAACGCGGCCCTTTCCATACTCGACGGTGAAGGCCAGCGGCTCGGTCTTGTGGCTGTAATCCGAATCGGCTTCCACCAGCACGGTGATCGGCGTGTCGCCCTGGAGCTTGGCGTAGAGTTCATCGTCAGCCACGAAATCGTCAAGACCCTGGGTAATCGGATGGTCCCTGTTCGCGATGCGCGCCTTGAAGGGGGTGCGCGGGCCGTGGCCCGAGGTGCCCATGACCCAGTAACGCCCGCACAGCTTGCCAAACTCCGGCCACTCCTTGAACGAGGCGCTGGACAGGTGCGCCAGGGCGAAGCCCTTGCCGTTGCTCACGAAGTTCAGCAGGTTCTCCTTCGCCGCGGCAGAGAGAGTCGGCGTCTGGGCATTGTAGTAGTCCAGGAACACAAGGTCATAGCGGGCCAGGCTCGAGGCCGAGTCCAGCACGCCCGCATCCTCGCACACCCGCACCTCGAAACGCCCGCTCGAGACCAGCGTCTCCTTGATCGCTTTCGAAACCACAGGCCAGGGATGGACCGAAACGTCGTCTCCCGTCACCAGCAGCACGCGAATCTTCTTCGGCCCGTCGGCGGCGCGTCCCAGGAAGGTGAAAGCCCCCACTGCCAGCAAGGCCAGGACAGTGATCGTTATTCCGAGTGTTCTCTTGTGGCGCATCATGGTCGTTCTTTGGTTTGAATCGAATTTGCCGCACACCTTGACCGCAACCCCCAGTCCGAGTCAAGCCAGAAGTGTCCCACCGATGTTTTCACTTGCGCGCCGCCCCGCCGGCCATTAGATTTTGGCCCATCTGGTGCGCACCCATAGCTCAATTGGATAGAGCATCTGACTACGGATCAGAAGGTTGCAGGTTCAACTCCTGCTGGGTGCGCCATTGATAATCAACTGCTTACGCGTTCACAGTCACTTCAGGAATAAGCACGCTTGGACACTTCTTGGACGTTTCTCAGTGCCGAGGTCGAGGATATCTTCGATACGGGTCGTTGAGCGTCTCAACGACCTCTTCTGGCAAACTGGCGCAGTCAGGCTTGATGGGCCAGTTGACGCCGCTGCTGACGGACCGCGCCGGATGGTGCCCGTAACCTGATTGACGGCGGCGTGGTGCCAGCCTGCGCCTCGTTTTGCGCTCGCAGCGGAGTGTTAACAATTGTTGACATCCGCGACGACTTCCAAGATTCGCCGCTCTGGATGTCCGCGCCGTCCACCTGGGCAGGCCCGTCGAATATAGTCGTCGGGGTCATGGCCGGTGCCGTTGCCAAGGTCCAGGCCGAGGTTGAGGTCGAGGTCCAAGCCGGGCTGAAGGTCGAGAACGAGCAAAAGCCGCTGGACAGGACTGCGAAATGGAATAAGTTCCATATCGAAACGACCCATTTGATCAACCCTGCAAGAAAGGGCACCAAACTATGCCTTAAACCAAGGGCTTGGGCCAGATAGTCCCATAAGCGATATGCAGGCGCTCTGGAATTTCATGTTCTTGGAGGAATTTCACAAGCTCGCCAGTCGGTGATCCCCCTTCAAAGAAAAGGACACACTCTCCGGGCAATAAATCTGGTAGTGCCGCGAGAAGTGAAGAAAAGTCGGTTTTGCCGGATACCTCCCAAAACGGGTGGGTCATGTCGAGACGAAACCCGCTCATCTCACACCCGACATCCGAAAACAGCCCAGATTCTCCTTGTTCACCTTGGCCGCCGGAGATATAAGTAAACATCAGCTATTACCACGAGCCCTGTTTCTGAATCTCAGCCGCCGACCGGTATCCCCAGCCGTTGGCGCCGGGTGGCGACAGCTCGGACCGTCCGGCCCAGGCGCTGGGCCACGGCCTTGTCCAGCATCTTCCCCAGCAGCGCATCGTCTTGTGCAGTCCAATGGCAGCAGGGAGATTGGAGACCCAGTTGAATCCTTCTCTGGCGCACGCTGGAAATGCGGCGCCCCAGCCTGCGGGCCAACTCGCTGTCCGAAGCCGTGCCCAGCAGCGCATCCTCCGTGGGCTGCCAGGGCCTTAGCCGAACATATTCTCGGCCTGGCCGCAAAATACCAAGCCGCAGGCGGCGGCGCTTCACCGCCAGCCTGCTCATGCCCAGCAACATCGCAACCTGTTTGTCGGGACGCTCACTCAGCAATTTGTCGTCAGCGGGCGTCCACAGGCGTTTTTTGGGCTTGAAAATGGGAATGTGTCTGGCACGCCGGCGTGCTGCCACGCTATTGACGCTTCGATTCAGGCGACGCGCCAGCTGCCGATCCGCCATGGTGCCCAGCAGTTCCTCTTCGGCTTGGCTCCAGAGGCGTGCGTGAGGGCGAAATGGCGCGACGCCCAGTTTGCGCCGGCGCTTGATGATCGTTCCCAGTGACCGCCCGAGGCGTTGTGCCAAGTTCCGATCGGTCATGGTGCCCAAGAGCCGATCTTTGTCGGCTATCCAGTGCTGAGTTCCCACGGCCGCATTATATGCCAGAAAACTGATCTCGATCAAGTGCGGGTTTAATTACAGTCGGCCCGGCCCCGGTACATCGTGCCCCCCCTCAGCCGGCTTACGCAGCCCCTTCCTTTTCGCCCCAATTCCGCCCCTCAAGAAGCGCGACCAGCTCCCTTCGGTTGGGCCGGGCATGGTGCTACTGGTCCGCCCTCGGAGGTAGCCGCAATCGTCACGCCTGGCTGCCAGGCTGATGTGACGGCGTTTGCCTCGAATTTACCAGCACTGCTTGGACAGGCCCGTCCACAGCGATGGCATCGGGAAGCAGCGGGCCTCACAGTCCGTAGTGCGGCCAGGTCACCTGCGGCATCCTGGACGTGGTGGTCCTTGGCCTCACCGCCGTATTAGCCTCTGGCCCTTCCGCCCCTTGGCTTTCCGGGGAACAGGCTGTCCGTGGAGGTCTTCAGCACCTTGAAGTAGTCGGCCCGAGGCCACTCGGGCCGGCTCTCCACCTGGTCAGCGGTCGAGCATCCCTGTCAGGGTGAGGGCGCCTGCACGGTGGCTATTTGATTCGTCGCCGGTAGTCTGAACCTCATGACAAGTTGAGGGCGAGGACTGATGACGGGCTCGGGCGAGGGAACATACTTCGGGTTCCATTTCTTTCTGCACCAGTTGACGACCTTTTGCAACGTCGAGAACTTAGGCGGCTTATCCAGGCGCACGCCCCAGGCCCAGACGGAGCCGTCGGCGGTCATGCCGACACTGCTGCCGCCGTCGGTTGCCACCGCCACCCAATCCCGGCGGTGGCCGACGGGCAGTGGTTGGCCCAAGTCTGCCCCGGCGCCGACGCCCAAGTCCCCGTTACTACGGTGGCCGAATCCCCACAGCCTTCCATCCTCCCGGAACCCCAACACGCAACCGCCGAAAGCCGGGTCGCGCCAGCCGACAACGTTCGTCAGTTGCACCAGTTCCTTGACGGGCGAAGGCGAGGGCAGTTGGATGGTCGGAAGCTTCGTATCATCACCCGGCCACGGCCAATGCCTTCCAAAGAGCCAATAGGTGCCGTCTTGCTGCCGGGCGGCGAACGTACTGCTGGCGGGGTAAATGGCCGTCCAGTTCGTGCCCGGACCCAACTGGACCGGCGAACTGGAGGTGACCAGCGGAGCGTCCAGGAACTCCCCCCAACCCCACAACGTGCCGTTCTTCTTCAGCCCAACCGTTGCGATACAGTCCGAGGCCACCGCAACCCAATTGTTGCCACCCGCGACCTGGACAGGTTCCTTCCGGTCAAGCGTTGTGCCATCGCCCAGTTGACCGAAAGAGTTGTTGCCCCAGGCCCAGAGCGTGCCATCGGCCTGCAACGCCAAGCAATGGATATTACCGGCGGCCACGGCCTGGAAATTGGTCTGGCGGGTCAGCCGGGCAATACCGGAGATCATCGGCCCCCATTCCCAGAGAGAGCCGTCCAGCTTGACGGCAGCGGTGTGCGAGCCACCTGGCGCGACCGCCTTCCAGTCCGAGTCCTTGCCTACGCGAGCGGGCGGCTGCCGGACCCGGGTGCCGGGACGAGCCCCGGGAAGGGCACCCTCGCCCCAAGCCCAAAGGCTGCCATCAGCCGCCAGGACCACCACCCTGGACAACCTCACATAAACCTGCGGTTTGACGCGCGCCGGCCCAATGGGAATAACCGGGCCGCGCGGCTCCGAGTGCCACGCCACCCAAAGCGACAGGGCCAGGAGGACCGCAACAACCGCGGCAAACCCACGCCACGATAATCCGACGACAGTGCGCATGTGCCGGAGTGTAACCAGGTCCAGGTCATCGACACAAGCGGCGCGTGCTCCCGTGGCGGATTCGCCGGCTGGCCGGACACGAGATTTGAAAGTGGGTTTGGGTGTTCTTTTTGACGCCGATGACCCGGCGCTTGGCCCCCAGAGTTTTGTCGATGGCGACCGAAATGTCCTGGTTCTTTGGGAACCCATCCGCAAAGAGGTGATGCACAACGTTCGTGATCTCAAAGCCGGCGCTTTCCAGCGCCCAGGCAGTCCAGTGCGCCCGTCTCGGCCGCGCCCACACCAGGCCGTGCGCCCCAGGTTTGAGCAGCCGAAGCGCCTCCTGAAATGCCCTGGTTGCCCAAGCCACCCAAGCATCACGACCGCCCCGATTGGCGTCCCAGCAGTGGCCCATGAAACTTATGCCTGCTGGTGGGTCACAGACGAGCGAGTCGATGGTGGTGTCGGGTAGAAGAATGCCTTGCGAGCAGTCGCCCTGGCAAATTCTGACTTTCTCGGAGTCAAAGTACAAGTTCACGCACCCAAGAACAGAATCGCGACGCGCAGGTCGTGGCGGGATGGAGATAGCCTCGTGACCGTCCCGCACGCGGCCCACCAGACCATCCACATCGAGGTTGGCCACGGCGCTCCCGACTTCGCGCTTCCGATGGCCTCGTAGGGGCTGGCGGTGTTGCGGTAGCTGCGGCGAGACATCCTCCGGTTAAACTACTGCGGGCCGGAACCGTAATCAGGACGCGTTTGACATCACAGGGCCGCCGTGGGAATGTGAAGCCAAACTATCACCACGCATGACATGAGCATCAACCGATTACTGTTTGGCCTTCCCCTGGCCGCCGCCCTCCTCAGTCACCCTGTTCTGGCGATGGACGACCTGGAAGCGTTGGCGGGTAAATGGTCCGTCAAAAAGGTCAGCGACCAGGGCCAGGACTACACGCAAACGATCACTGTCAAGAAGGACAAATTCGTCTTCCAGATTCTGGGAGCCGAAGGCCGAGTGGTTTTGTACGCCGAGGGCGATCTGAAACTGGACAAGCTTGGCCCGTTCAACACCGCCCATTTCCTGAATATTCGCGCCGGACGGTCCGCCTCCGACCTCCAAGACGTGGACGACGAATACGTCTTCATCTACCGCTTGGCGGGGGATGCCTGGACGATGGCGTCAAGTTTTGACAAGGAGCGGGGACAACAGAGGCCCAGCCTGGACATTTACAGGCGTGTCAAGGCAACCGCCGAATCGGCAACCCTGGTCATCGATGAAATTGAGATGGCGGATACGCCGCAGAGCGCAACCTGGTTCGTGTGTTTTGAGGCAAAGGTTGGGGACGTGACCCGCAGGTACTACATTGAAGGCAAGGGCTACGACAAGAACCAGGTCACTATCCCCGTCGCCCTGGAGCTGCCGAAGATTCAGGCCGGTCAAACATGCAGTTTCAAGTTGCAGCTCGATGATGTGGACGGGGATGTTTGCACCGACGAGGTTGACAACCGGAGCACGGGTGAATTTACCATCAGCCAAAAGGGAGCGCAGGCTTACAAGCCAGAGGACGACTGGCGTTACACCATCCGCTGGCACCTGAAATAGCCTGACTGGAGGAGGGGAGACCCGGCCCTTTTGGCGAGCACAGGATCGCCCGAGGCGTTTTTGCCCGGTGCCCGAACTGGTGCGTGTCGCAAGAGGAGCGACATGACAAAGACCGCGCCCTGGCGTTCGACTGCGCCTGTGCCGTCCGGCCACCAATGGACCCAGAGGAGGCCGTGGGAAAATTCCGCCATTCAGATTTCATGTGCCCCGCCCTTGTACACAATCGCCTTGGACTGCGCCAGACCGCCAAGGAATGGCGTCCGTAGGACACCCCTTCATTCGCTGGTTCATGGGACGGTTCCTGTGGGCGGGCGCGATGCCCTCGAATCCAGGTATGCCGCAATGCTCAAGGCAGGGGAGGCTCCGTTGACAATCACACCGGAATCTCATACCGATGAGTAACCGTGCAGCGGTTCCCGTTCTCGTGCCTCAATGTGTCCTGCGGCTATCACCACTGGCAGATGGTCTTGTCGCCGCGCACGCACGGGTCTGGACGGCAGCGCAGCGTCAGGCTAGGCCGCCGGGCGAGGCTGGCCCAGCGCCGCGATACAGCGTTGTTGCGGAATCCCTACGGCGAGAGCACCACGCGGTAAAACCGTTGCAGGCCGTTCGTGATGGAGTCGGTGGTGCTGAGCGTTGCTGCCGTTGCGGTGACGGCGCTGCCCAGGTTGGTCCAGTTGCTCGAACCTAGGTCCGAAGTGTACTGCAACTGATATCGTATTCGCCGAATTGGAGGCCATGGACAACTGGAGGCCACCCGCTCGGGACGCTCCCCACAAGCACAAGAGGTCGATGGTACGTCTGAGGGCGTACTGGTTGCGTTGTTGGCGCAAATACCACGGCCTGCCTCAATCGGGCCTGCCCGAGGAATGGTAGGGCGCAGGGCGCGGAGCGGAGCGAGCGCCCGCTGCCCCAAGGTGGGCAGTCCAACCCAGCCCAGGGCAAGGTGCCGGGAGCGAAGCGAAGGCACCGCCGCCCTGGGCTTGGGCGGCGCCATCATTAGGGCGTGCAGGCCCGCTCAGGGAGGGGTGTTTCATTCATCAGGGGAGGCGGCGGCTCGGAGCCGCCGCCTGGCGTTGGTGCGGAAAAACAGCGGGCGCACCGATGAGGCCAAGGCGCTCATAGCCGACGCTCTTGCCGCGCGGCCGGATTTGCTGCCAGCACGGCTCGAACTGCGCGGCGACGTCATCGATGCTCTGCCCAAATGATCTCTACGGTTCCAACAACTTGAGGATGCCTTCCTCCAGTTCAACGAACCGCTGACTTGAGAGGGCGCCGAAGGCCTGCGCAGACGCTTCGTCGGTGAACTTCTGCTTATATTGGGCGATGAGCGGAACCCTTTGTGAAGCAAAGAGCCCCGCCTGCTGCCGGCTCCAGCCCTTCTGCAACACCAGCAATCGGAGCAACTCGGCGTCCTGCGCGCCGCGCCGCAGTGCATGGACCCTGAAGGATGCGATCGCATTTCCGTACGGTCCGCCGTCCACGATCAGAGCGTTCCCGTATCCCTCCGGGTCAGGGTTGACCAACCCGGTGCCCAGTGACTGCCACGGCAGGACCCCGTCGCACTCGTGCATGAAGGCTTTGAGGCACCAGGCCGCGTTTTCCCAGTTGTTTTTCTCGAAAGGGCTGCAGGCTCCATAGGCGTAGAGGACCGCAGGCATCCGGACCTTGTGCCGCTGCATGGTGCGGAAAAAGTCGAACCCGCCGCCACCGGCGTACACGATGGTCATCAGGCCGTCCGAGAGGTTGCCCTGCCAGTTCATGCGTGAAATGTCCCCGCGGAACAGGAACGTGGGCCTGCCGCGGCTCATCCCGCGCAATCCCCTGGCATAAAGGTCTTCCATCCATTTCGGCGTATAGACCTCCGGGTCGTTGATGCCCTGCTTCCACATCCCCGCGAAGAATTCGAGCGCCTCCCAGTCCCGGTAGATGCTCGGCTCGTCCAGTGTCCAGGAGGTGTATCCGTAATTGGGTTTGTTGTTCAGGTAGCACTCGAAGACCGTTCGGTTCCAGCCCTGCTCCTGAGCGTGGCGGTAGAACTCACGGGCGCAGGTCGTCCAAGCGTCCTTGAACTGCTGGCTGATAGCCTCGTCGATGGGCTTGGCCAGGATGTGGTGCTTGACGTAGTCATCCTGGTTTCTGCTCCCTTTGGCAATGCCGGGGCCCGGGTCGTAGTATTTCTGGTAGTTCAACGGCCATCCCTCGAACAGCGGCAGGTACATTGTCGGGACCGGCACGCCCGAGCGCGGGTTCTCCTTGAAGTTCGATCCGTCCAGCAGCGGGCCAAGGTTCCGGTCGAAGTTCGCCCAACCGGTCACCCTCCCGGAATCGTCGACGGTCGGCGCCCAGTCGGTGTGTACCTTGCCGCCCTGCGTATAGGGAACCCGATTGATCGTGCACCGGTGGTAGTGGGCAAGCATGTAACTGTTGAAGAACTGTGGGCTGCCTGCTTCGCCGGGGCCGCCGTAGCAGTTGAGTTCGGGGTTGAAGAAAATATCGTCGGGAATGACGGTGCTGTACACCCTCATCTTGAGCAGCAAGGTGGCGCTGCTGGCGCCTGCGCTTAGCGTAATCTTGCCGGAGTATTCGCCAGGCTTCACCTCCTTGGGAATATGGTAATCCACCGTCACCGCCTGATGCATCTGCCCGTTGATGCGGTTGTCCGGCATGGGACAGCTCACGGTGCCGGCCCACGGCAGGGCGTATTCCGACTGTCGGTTCACGTACCAGTTGCGCCACAGTTTGACGCCGGTGTTGGGAATCGTTCCAGGGCCGGCGAGATCTGACACTTCAATCCTGGCATCGTGGACTGGGCCGTTGATGCCGATTTGGAAACTGACAATCTCGGCGCGCGCAGCCGCAAGCCGGACCACTCCTGACGCCCCGTCCCAGACCGGGTTTTTCCTGCTCACGTCTTCCATCGGCTCGTGCAGGACCTTGCCCGTGGTGGGATCGATCTTCGTGATTTCCGGGAAGGCATAGACCTTCGCGTTGCCGAGGGGCTTCGGCTCGCCGCTCTTCGGCTGAAACTCCACGGCCGGCACCTGCGGGACGATCAACCGCGAACTCGTCCTGCCCTTGGCCTTAACCGCGGCTGATTTGATTCCCGCCGCGTTCACCGCCTCAACCTCCACCGTGGCGTTGGTCTCAGGCGGAAGGTCAACGAGGTTGAATGTCTGCGGTGTGCCTGGTATCGCAAACGGAATCTGCCAGCGCTGAACGGGTGTGCCGTTCACTTTGATGTTGTAGGCGAAGGCCCCTGCCGGCGCTTTGGTGCTGATCTGCAATGCCCCCAGTTCGGCGGTGGCCCACTTAGGGGCGGGCGCCACCTGGAATTCCGTCGGCGCGGCCTGCGTGGCCTCCTCGTGGCTGTCCAGCACGACCTCAAGGCAGGGGTTCTGGATTCTGCAGTTCATTGAGTAGTGGGTGGATCCATCCATGATGAAGAGACCATAGGACGCCCCAGTAACCAGCGCCCTCACCAGGGCGGTATCGAGCGGCAGGCTGTGGACCCCGCCCTCGCTCACGAGCCGGGCATTGCACCTCAGGGTATTGCCGTTGCCGCAGGCCACGTCGAAGGTCTTCGCACCGGGCCAGCCCCAGTCGTCCCGAATTCCGCTGCGGTTTGCGCAGGCCCTCGCGGCGTCCCAATCCTCGCTGACGGTGGTCACGGAGAGCCACGTGAGGTCGGTTCCATCGTTGAGATTGAACCTGTGGCCGCCGGCAGGCTTCACACAAAGCCTGGCCTCTTTGATCTTCTTCCCTCTGAGGGCGGACACGTCAAAATCCACCAGTCCGAACTGCTCGAAGGACTTGATCTTTATGCTCCCGCCGTTTGCGACCTGGTTCATCTCCTCCGGATGCTTGCCTCCGTGTGGCCGGCTCATTAGGTTCCGCGTTCATGCACCACGATGCTCACATCCCCAGGAACACAGGTACTGAACCGCCGTGCCTTCATGGCGCGCCTGCCGTTTTTGGCCGCCGGTTTCCTCCAAGCCGGGAGCTCCTATGCCGGCGTCCACCTTAGCCGCACAGAGCGCGCTTTATTCAACGTGCGCCGCTTCGGGGCCAAAGGCAATGGGCAGGCCAGGGACACTCGCGCCGTCCAACGCGCCATTGAGGCGGCCGGGCGGGACGGCGGGTGCGCCTATTTCCCGCCGGGCCAATACCTCTGCGGCACCCTCCGCCTGCGCAGCCATGTGACCCTCCAACTCGAAAACGGCGCGACGCTCGTGGCGGCGCCGGAGCGCGCTGATTTCGACGACTTCGAAGTCTTGAACTACAACTCCTTTTCGGACCAGGAAACCACCGACTTCAATTATGCCCTCATTCGCGGGCGCAACCTTGCGGACATAGCCATCCTGGGCCCCGGGCGCATCGACATGGCCCGGAAGAAACGGGGCGGGCCCAAGCCCATCGCGCTCAAACTCTGCCGCAACATCCTGGTGCGCGATCTGACGATCGAAAACGCGCCCAATTACAACATCAGCCTGCTGGGCTGCGATTTCGTGGACATCCTGGGAGTCACTATTCGCAACGGCTACTGCGATGGCATCGATCCCGATTGCTGCCGCCACGTCCGCATTGCCAACTGTTCCGTGGAATCCTGGGATGATGCCATCGTCCCCAAGGCCAGCCCCTCCCTGGGGTATCTGCGCGCCACCGAACACGTGATGGTCACCAATTGCGTCCTGAGCACCGCGTGCAACGCCCTGAAACTCGGCACCGAGAGCAGCGGCGGCTTCAAGGACATCCTGTTCCAGAACTGCAGCGTCTTTAGTGATCCCTCGCGGTGGGCGGGGCGCCGGGCCGATTCAGGGCTTTCCCTCGAGACTTGTGGACGGCGCCGACCTGGAGCGAGTCGCCGTGTCCAACATCGTCATGCATGACGTGTGCGCGCCGGTTTTCGTGCGGTTGGGCAACCGAGGCCGAGGTCAGGCAAAACCCGTGCCTCAGCACCTGCGCAACGTCTCCATCAGCGACATCGTGGCCACCGGCGCGACTTGGGCCTCGTCCATTATGGGCGTTCCCGGATTTCCAGTGAGCGGTCTGACGCTGAGAAATCTCCGGGTGACCACGCGAGGTGGAGGCAAAGCCGAGTTGGCGGCTCGCCCCGTGCCCGAACGCGAGGGTGAGTATCCGGACGCGGGCCGGTTTGGCGACCTGCCTGCCTACGGTTTGTATTGCCGCCACGCGGACAACCTGGCGCTCGACGGTATCTACCTGGCCTATGAAGAGCCCGAAGGACGGCCGGCTTTGGTGCTCGACGATGTGGCCGACGCAGACCTGCGCATGTTCGTGGCCAAACCTCCAGGCAGCGACCAGCCGGTGGCCCGGTTTCACAACGTGCGCGAGAGCCTCGTCCAGGGTTGCCGCGCGCTGGCCGGAACAAAGACCTGGGCCGTGGTGGGCGGGGGCCATACGGCCCACCTTCACGAAGCCGCGAACGATTTCACCCAGGCGATGAGATCATTCGAGCTGGACTCCGACGTGCCGGCTGGAGCTGCCACGCTCGATTCCCGGCCGGCCCGCTGACTCGATTTCTGCGGATCAGGGATACCCTCATCGCCTCGATTTGGCAGAGTGCCGGGGGCGTTCGGGATGACAGCAGCTAAGCGTCGAACGCAAGGCCGCGTGAAGCTCAACCACTCGAGGAAGAAGGCGGCTGCAAGAATCGTTCTTATGCGCCGATTCATTAAGACGGAGTTCGTCTTGCGCGACGGGCGCATTTCCGGCATGGTCAGGTCATGCCTGCGCGCCCACGTCTCGAAGAACATCGCAATCCGAACGCAAATCACAAATGACCCGCCGGGACGCGCTCAAAACGGCCGCCATCTTTGGGGCCGGGCTGGCGGCCAGCCCCGCGGCCGGTGCCGCGAGTCCCGGACCGGCCGGGACGGGGACTGTAACCATCGGCATGCAATAACGCAGGCACTGCAATGGTCGAGAACCCTCAGCTTCGGACCCAAGCGCGCCAGCGCCCTTTGGAAACGCTGGACGGTGGCGGGCGCTTCGTGCGCCCGCGGCGCGACTTTGTTCCCGCTTACCTGAGAACCTTCCCATGAACAAGCGCACACTGCTATCAACACTGGTGCTGGCATCCTTCGTCGCTGAGATTGGCTCGCCCCGGGCGGCAGTCGCCGCAGAGGAGCGCCTCGACCTTGCTCGAAAGCGCATGGTGGCAGAGCAGCTCGCCTCCCCGGAGCGCGGCATCACCAACACCCGTGTGCTGGCGGTCATGGGCAAAGTGCGGCGCCACGAGTTCGTGCCGGAGCGGTTGCGCGCGCATGCCTATCAGGACACTCCGCTGCCCATCGGCCATGACCAGACCATTTCGCAGCCGTACATCGTCGCCTTCATGACCGAGCAACTCGACCCGAAGCCAACCGACCGCGTGCTGGAAATCGGCACTGGCTCCGGTTATCAAGCTGCCGTTCTGGCCGAATTGGTCGCGCAGGTCTATACGATTGAGATTATCGAGGATCTGGCCAGCCGAGCCGCCGCGGACCTCAAGCGACTTGGGTACACCAATATCCATGCGCGCATAGGCGACGGCTACAAAGGCTGGCCCGAAGCGGCGCCGTTCGATGCGATTATTGTTACCTGCGCGCCGGAAAGGGTCCCGCCACCTCTGGTCGCGCAGCTCAAAGACGGCGGCCGCCTGATGATTCCTGTGGGGCCAATCTCGGCTCAAGAGCTGGTGCTGGTGCGCAAACGCGGCGACAAGCTCGAGCGACACGCTGTCTTGCCGGTCCGGTTTGTGCCGATGACCGGCCAGTCCCAGGCGCCTGGAGATCCAAAGCCAGAATAGGAGAAGACACGCGGAAACGTGGTTTGAGGCCTTCGGCCAGCCCATCTATCCGAAGCCCATCCCGCTGGTAATCAACCTCAGCCCATTCGCATGGCTGCAGGGAGGACGGAGGTGGCCCGGAGTTCGGCTCTCGTCCCCAGAGCCAAGGAGTCGAACTGGATGCCCTCAGGGTTTGGTGAGTAGAATCGCGGGCATGAACACTCATTTCCAGATCCTGGCCTGCGCCTTGGTCTTCGTTGCGCATCCGGGCTTCGGTGCCGCGGCGGGGACGGAATCTCCAGGAGTGGCTCGCGGCATGTACTTTTCCAAGAAGAGCTACCAACCGGCGCCGCTGCCCCGATTTGTCGAGATGCGCGACCGGCTGCCGTCGCCCGTTTTTGAGGAAAGGCCCGAGTGGGTGTCCATGTACTGGAAAAGCTGGGAACTGGCATTCAAGAACTTCCATGAACCGGCCCCAGGCAGCGGTTATGTTTTGTTGAATCACCTCGCAATCATGGGTGAGGTCTTTCAGAAAACCGGGACGGTCTGGGAAAACTACGCCCCGGATGCCTCGGCTCTCCACCGGCCGGCAAAACCGGACTTCGTCGGATGGAGCGGCATCGGGCCAATCCTCTATCTCCTGGAGTTTGCCATTGGCCTCAAGCCGGACGCGGCTTCCAACACATTGGTGTGGGAGGTGGCTTCGGCGAAACCGCTGGGTGTCGAACGGTTCCGATTCAACGGGCACGTTGTCTCGCTCAAGGCAGAGCCCGCAGGTGGCGATAGGCCGTCGCTCGAGTCGTCGGTCGCCTCGGATGGGCCTTTCAAGCTCCTGGTCCGGCATGGTGGGCGGGAGGAAACCTACCCTGTTGCCGAGGGACAAAACGCGTTTTCGTTTCCGCGGCTGAGGCGGACGTAAAGTGGTTTGTTCGGGCTTGGCGTGCTCAGGCCGGGTGACTGAAGCACATGGGCCAATTCAACGTCATCGCTTCTGCAGGGCCAAGTCGTCCTCGGCCGCTTTGAGACCGGCGTCCCAGGACAAGGTCGTAATCATGTCAGTTGCGGCCAGGTAGGTTCGCGCGGTTAGTTCGGCCAACTGCCGGTAGAGAACGACCGACTGGTCCAAGTGGACAAGAAAGGCCTGCCGATGGGCATCGTCGCACGTCAGCCGCCAGAGTCGCTTCTCCAAGGCGGCCAGGACCTTGGCTCGATAATATTGACCCGTGGTGATGTGCCAGTCGCGCAGCAGTGCTCCGGCCTTGGCCGAGCCGAATCGCTGCGCCAGGCGCTCCAGCCCCATGCAGCGGCATCGGCGGACCTTGTCCTTGGCCCTGCGACTGTGCGCCGAACGCACAGTTGACAGGGGGGCCGCAAGGGTATTCAATGAGGCTGCCAACGGAATTCGGCCCCGCTGTGGGGCCACAGCCGCTTCGAGGGTCAGCAAGTCCACAAAACCGAAATCCTGCGGGACCGGGATGTGGTGGAAATCCACGAGTGAACCGTATGAGCCACGAAGTTCTGAATCGTATTCGGGCGCGTGCGCGGTTTCTCAGGACGGCTTGGGCGGCGTCATCCAGACCAACTGCCGGTCGATGTTGTCGGCCAGCTTGTAGCGCCTAACGTGCTTGGAAATGGATTCACCGACAACCTCGATCTTCTGCAAATCGC
Organism: uncultured bacterium; assembly: GCA_963749495.1. Lineage (GTDB taxonomy): Bacteria > Verrucomicrobiota > Verrucomicrobiia > Limisphaerales > UBA8199 > CAVQND01. The sequence continues at coordinate 153,229 of CAVVMW010000022.1, read as the reverse complement.
CCTCCCCCAGGCCGGCCTGGGCGCAGTAGTTCAGGTAGCCCACTTTGGCGAAGTCTATTCCCATCAACTCCAACGCCACCCGGTCTGCGGCCAGCCAATCAGGGCTGGCCACGCAGACGCGATGTTCCACCAGCGTGCCGCGCGTCGGGCCGTTGCCCTCCATTGCGAAGTGTGTCATAATCTGCCTTTCAGTGTGTTCGTCACCGTAATGCCCTCGACCTTCACGTCCTTCTTGCCGGCCATGACGCAAACGGTGTCGCCCCGCTTGGCCGCGTCGGCGGCGTGTTGAATGGTCTTGAAGGGCTTCTCCTCAGTTCCCGGATTCGTGTCGGCCGCGCCGGGAGCCGCCTGGTCAACCACGTACGTCGCCGCCCGAACCTGCCCAACCATGCCAGCCAACACAGCCACGCAGGCCAACATGTAACGTGCGACCAAAAACACGTGTGCTGGCGGAACCATTCTCGTTTTCCTTGGTGACCACAACATGGGTTTTCACTCCTTCTCGCCGGCGGCTTTGCGCATGGCGACGTCTATTGCGGACACGAAGCCGATGAGGTTCCGCTTCCTCAATTCGTTGAAATACTTGTTGAGGATCAGGTCTTCGTTGCGGAAAGTCCGGCGGTCGCCTCGGGTGCTCATGGCCGTGTCCGGTCAGGCTGGCACCTCATCGAGCCGTTGCACGTGCAGAACCTCATTGTTGGCCAGCGGTTCGATTTGGGATTCGCGCACCGTGACGACCGCAATGGTCTCGCCCACGGCGCTGAAGACCTCGAGGGAATAGCCCGGCTCCTGGCCCGGCCGGCCGGGATGCGCTTCGACAATCGTGGCCACGTTGCCCCCTCGCAGCTTGTGCGCCGGGATGTCCGCTCTTAACGCGACTTTCGTGAAGAGTTGATAAGCCATGTTAGTCCGATCTTTCTGGGTAAAGGGTGATGAACTTGGTCGTTCCGGTTGTGCTCTCGGTCATCCAGATGCTCACGACCGGCAACGCCCGCCCGTTGGGGCCGGTGAGCGCGCCGCGAATCCGATACTTGTCGCCATACTCGGTTGTCTCTTCAAACTCCGCTTCCCGTGGCAGAAGTTGCCGGCGAATGTCATCCGCCAGTCGGTCTGCTTCCGCGGCGGTGTAGCCCGCTTGCGCCAGGAACTCTGATTTGTCGTTTTCACGACGGAACGCCAGAAGGTAACTGACCGCCTTCGCTCTGGCAATGACCGCATCCGCTGGCAGGATCATCGCGCCGCTCCTGTCCTGCGCTTCGTTGCCCCGTTGCCATTGGCCATCCCAAAGTGCGCGGCCGCAATTACCTCCCGGGCCTCGTTGCCGTAAATGTCCACAAACACCGCCATTACCTGGCGACCCAGGGATTCGACGGGGAAGCGGGCCTCCACCATCGCCCGAAGTGACCCGAAGCGTTTGAGCAGGTGGCGGGCGAGTTCGACCGCGCTGGTGCCTTTGAAGCCCACGCGGATGAGGATGGCCACCAGTTCCGCGTCGGTGAGCGCCTGCGGGCCACGGGAGAGCAACCGCTCGCGTGGCCGTTCCTCTTCCGGCCAGGAGACGATGCCTTTGGACCGCCTTTCGGGTTGCGCACCCATGGTTTCAAGTTCCCGGCGATGGTGAACTGGGTACGGCGAAATTGCAAAACAATTCACGCTCATGGGGCCTGTTATGGCGGGGCGGCGTGGGATCTGGTTTGGCTCCTCCCTCCACTTGGGCCTTTTGCGGACGATACAGTAGAGGATTCTCAGAGAAGCGAGCTTGCTCCCGGGGCAGCCTCGCTGGCAGAGTGAGCCCGCTTATGAAATCTCGCCAAACGTTCGGCCTGTGGGTTTCGAATTCTGCCATCGGCCGGCTGCTGGCCGTGGCCATTTTAGTTTGTGTGTTGGGCGCGGGCCGGTTGTGCGGCGCCACTGAATCGGCCCAGGCCAAGGCGCTCTTCAAGGACCCGCCGCGCGAGTACAGCACCGGCCCGCTCTGGGTGTGGAACGACATGCTCACCGAGCGGCAGGTGCGCGAGACGCTCCGCGACCTGGCCGGCCAGAAGGTCAGACAGGTCTGGGTGCATCCCCGGCCGGGGTTGATGACGCCCTACTTGTCGAAGGATTGGTTTGGCCTCTGGAAAGCGGCGCTCGACGAAGCCCAGCGCCTGGGCATGAACGTGTGGATCTACGACGAGAACTCCTATCCATCGGGCTTCGCAGGCGGCTGGGTGCCGGAAGAAATGCCCGAGTCCCGGGGACGCGGCCTGAGTTTCCGGGAGACCAAGACAGCGCCTGTCTGGTCGGAGGACCTGGTGGGCCTGTATCGCTGCGAGGGGGACAAGTTCGAGACTGTGACGGCCAAGGCCAAGGCAGGCCAAGTCCTGCCCGAGGGACGTTACCTGGCGGCCACCGAGGTGCGCGCCGCCAGCTCGCCCTGGTTCGGGAACCGGTGGTACGTGAACCTGCTCTCGCCCGGGGTGACGGAGAAATTCCTCGAGGTGACCATGGAGGCCTATCGCCGCGAGATCGGCAAGGAGTTCGGCCGCCGTGTGCCGGGCGTGTTCTCCGACGAGCCGAACATTCGCGAAGCCGGCGACTTTGCCTGGAGCGAGGTTCTGGCGTCGGAGTTCGAGAAACGCTGGGGATACAGCCTCCTGGAGCATCTGCCCAGCCTGAACTATCCGCTGGGGGATTGGCAGAAGATTCGGCACAACTATTACCAGGTCCTCAACGAGCAGTTCATCGAGCATTGGTCAAAGCCCTACCACGATTACTGCGAAACCAATCACCTCGAATGGACGGGCCACTATTGGGACCACCAATGGCCCAACTGCGTCGCCGTGCCCGACAACATGTCCATGTATGCCTGGCACCAACGACCCGCCATCGACTGCCTGAGGAATCAGTATGCCGAACATACCCACGCCCAATTCGGCAACGCCCGGATGGTCAGGGAACTCTCCAGCGTCGCCAACCAACTCGGCCAGAGGCGGACTCTGTGCGAGGCCTACGGCGGCAGCGGGTGGGACCTGCGGTTCGAGGACATGAAACGCATTGGCGACTGGCTCGAGGTGCTGGGCGTCAACACGTTGAACCAGCATCTTTCCTACGTCACTCTGCGCGGCGCGCGCAAAGGCGACTATCCCCAGTCCTTCTCCTACCACGAACCGTGGTGGGAGGCATATCACGTCTCGGCCCAGTACTTTGCCCGGCTCTCGGCGGCGCTCTCCCAGGGCGAACAGGTCAATGAGGTGCTCGTCCTCGAGCCGACCACCACCGCCTGGATGTACCAGGCCGCCGGCGCAAAGCTCGATGAACTGGGCAAGAGCTTCTTCGACCTCGTCATGGCCTTGGAAGCCGCCCAGGTCGAATACGACATCGGCTGCGAAGACATCCTGGCCCGGCACGGTTCGGCGGACTCTGGCGGCCTGAAAGTCGGACGCCGCCATTATCGGACAGTGGTCCTGCCCCCCATGACGGAGAATTTGAATGCCAAGACCGCCCAGTTGCTGGCCGCCTTCGAGGAAACGGGCGGGACCGTGTTGAGCTGCGGAGAGCCGCCAACGAGGATCGATGGCGGCCTCTCACCGGCGGGGGCGGCCCTGGCCGGCTCAGACCACTGGAAGAAGGTCCAGACCGCTGCCCTGCCAAAACAGCTTCGCCCGACCGGTCTGGTCGTCACCCGCGCTGAGACCGACGGCGGCATCCTCTTTCACCATCGGCGGCGCCTCGATGACGGCGAGCTCCTGTTCCTGGTCAATACGAGCATTCAAGCGCCCTCGACGGGCACGATCCAATCCGACCTCAAAGGCGTCGAGGCCTGGAACCTTTACACTGGCCAGACCGAAGCGCATGCCTTTGCGGCACAGGGCCAGGGCATTCAGACCCGCTTCAACCTGCCCCCCTCCGGCAGCCTCCTCTTGTTCCTGTCCACCCTCCGCAGTAGCACGAGGGCAGAACCCGACCCCGCGAGGAGCACTGCTACGGAGGACGGGTCCCGCAAAGCGATCCGCCCCAGCCAACCCGCCTGCGGGGCCGAAGCCAGCGATCCCCCGACGCCCGGCCACCCTCCGGCGCGGCGAAGGCCCGCGGCGGAAACAGTTGAAGTCATCCAAGCCGGCCAAGCCCCTGAAATCCGGCGCCTCGCGCCGAATGTCCTCACGCTGGATTACGTCGCGGTCACTGCCGGCGGGGAAACCCGCCAGGGCCTCTACTTTTACCAGGCCAACCAGTTTGCCTGGCAGAAAAACGGCCTCGAACGCAATCCCTGGGACAGCGCAGTGCAGTTCAAAGACGAGTTGATTTCCAGGAAGTTCGCCCCCGGCAGCGGTTTCGAGGCCAGCTACCGCTTCCAAGTCGAGGGAGACCTGCCAACCAACCTCGCCATCGTCATCGAGCGCCCCGACCTCTACACGATCACCTGCAACGGCCAGGCTGTCGCGTCCACCCTCCGCAGTAGCACCAATGCACCAGCCCACCCGGCCAGGCACACTGCTACGGAGGACGGGTCCACCCCAAAGGCCTGGTGGCTCGACAAGGCCTTCGGCAAAATCCCATTGGCGTCGGTGGCGCACACCGGCGAAAATGTCGTCACGATCAAGGCCTCGCCCTTTACCATGTACCATGAACTGGAGCCGGCCTATGTCCTGGGCGATTTCGCCCTGAAACCTGCAGACCACGGATTCGTCATCGTCCCGGACCAGCCTTTGAAACTCGGGGCCGATTGGAATTCACAAGGCCATCCCTTTTATGGCGGTGGGGTGGCTTATCGCGAGCATTTCCAGGTCGGCCAAAAGGCGGGCCATTATGCGGTGGCTCTGCGCGGCTGGTACGGCAGCGTGGCCAAAGTCAGCGTCAGAGGAAGGGCCGTCGGATACATCAACGCCCCGCCGTGGGAATGCGACGTCACCAAGTGGATTCGACCCGGCGAAAACGACATCGAAGTGACGGTCATCGGCACGCTCAAGAACACGCTCGGCCCTCACCACGGCAATCCTCCGCTCGGGGCAGCCAGGCCCATCAATTTCCAACAGGCCCCGAACCCAGGCCCACCTGCCGGTGATTGGTACTCGACCGTGCCCTACGGCCTGGCTGAGCCATTTGTGCTGAAACACATCGCAAAGGCCGGCCTGGCCGCTGCCCAATAGGCCATATGAAACGACATCGCGTTTTGTGGTATCGTTCCACGAGCGGCATCTCCGCGCGGCTCGGGAATTCGGGATCGAAATCCTCAAACCGGTGGAGTTGCTGCGACTGATCGGCGAAATCAAATGAAAGCGATTGAACTGAAGATGCCCGACGAAGTTTATCGGCGGCTGGCTGACTTGGCCGCGCACGACCGGCAGGCCGTGGATGAATTTGCGCTCCGCAAGCTGGAGGGGCTGGTGCGCGCCATTGAGGATTTCACCGAACTGGAACGTCGTGCCCGCCGGGGTAGTTTCAAGAAGTTCAAAGCCGCAATGGCGAAAGTACCCCAAGCCCCGCCGCTACCGGGCGACGAACTGCCGCAGTGAAGCCCGGAGGTTTGAAGGAACCACGGTCGACCGCTGCCTCTCCATAGAAGAGGAATGAATAGAGCACTGCCAATCTGCTGTTCGAACTGGCCGTCGCACGTGGGCGGGGCGGACACGAAGTTCGTATATCTGCTCCTGCTCCTGCACCGGGATTACGACATCACGGTGGTGCCCAACACGCGGGGGCAATTCGGGCAAGTGAAGCGGCGGCGGTGGCTGGCGGGCTTGGGGGTGAAGGCGGCGCGTTTGAAGTCCCGGCGCGGGAAGCGGGGCCGTTGTGGAACAGCTTTTCATTGCAGAGAGGCGAGAATGATGGGAAACTGAATCCGTGAGCGACGACCGGCCGATTCTGTTTGAGGTGGCGACACCGCTCGGCTTCATGGTGCGAACTTCGCCGGATTACTGGGAGAAGATCGTCGCCAAGCATCCGGATTTGGCCGGGTGCCCGGAGATGGTGCAACAGACCTTGACGGATCCCGATGAGATTCGTCGGAGCAGCCGGGATGGGAAGGTTTTGCTTTTCTATCGGATGGGCGGACCGCATTGGATGGTGGCTGTGGCGCGGCGCCAGAACGGCGAGGGCTACCTGGTGACGGCGTATCGCACCGACGCCGTCAAAGAAGGCGAAAGCGTATGGCACAAGTAAAAGTCTATTACGAACCGGAAATGGAATTGCTGACGGTTTTTTGGCAAACCCCGCGTCCCAACCAAATCTGCGCCGAACTGGGCGATGGCGTCGTTCTGATCAAGGATGAAACCACCGGCCATGCCATCGGATTGGAGCTGCTTTCGTATCGTCCTGGCGATGCCCGGTTCGATACGGTGTCAGTGGAGGTGGGGCCGCCGCAAAGGGAAAAGGCACTGGCGTGAGGGTTGGTTGACCGGCCCGGCGCGCCCTGAATTCACAAAAATCGGCCCCGCCTTCCGCCCGATGAAACGGCGTTTGCCCACCTACTGTTTCGTAAGGCGCTTATTCATTGCCACTTCGCTGTCTCTGAACCTGGTGGCTGCGGCAGGGTGTGGCTGTTTGGCCCACAAGGGCGGGGATGCGCGGTCGCTGCCAGTCAAGAGCGGCTTGGTGAAGGAGTCGGCTGTCTTAAAATCCCCCACTGACCAGCGGACAGATGATAGTGGCTTTTTTCGGCTGAGCAGTCAGCTCAAAGAGTTTTCGATTCGCGTTCTCACCGTAGAAGGTTGCCCAGGATTCATAATCCTGCCTTTGAGCGCAACGCCAAAGCCGACCCGGTGGATTTGGACCTCACCGACCCTGCTGCCAAAATTCCCTGACACCTGCTGCGCCTGGGTATCAGGGGAAACCGTTCCCCCGGAGCTTGGCTTGAAATCTGTAGGCGCCAGAGCCGACCTCATAGACCGCCTGGCCGGGCTCCAGGCGCACGAACTTGACCCCCGGGCTGCGTTCGGCGGAAACCCCGCTCTCAGTCACGTCGCTCGCGGCCAACACGCCCATAGTCCAACACCCCATCTTGCTCCGGGGCGAAACTCTCCCCTCCCGGTCCCAGACCCGGACTTGCCAATAAACTGCCTGCGAGGACTTGAGAGCCTTTCCCGCATAGAGCACCTGCGTGCTGTCTGCGGAATCCACCTTGCCACTGTCCCAGAGATCGGCGTGTCCTGGGGCCAAAAGCCTCGACGAGCCGGCTGCCAGAACCTGCCAGGCGGATTGCCACTGGTTGCGAGCCGGGCTCTCCAACTTCCAGAACAAGCGGGGTTGCGGCACGTCGACGCCCGAGGGGTTCTCGGCGTGCTCGCAGCGCAATTCCACCGGCTTGAGGCCCTGCCCAACGGCGCCCAAACGCAGGCACACCAGGACGAGCGCGATTCCGCTGCCGCCGCGGAAGCGAAAGTCCGGCCATGGATTTCGGAGGCCGAATCCCGCCCTCGGGCGTTTGCGCGGCCTCCCGATCTCGGCCTTCCGCTTACGACGGTTCAACATAAACTTCACGGCTCTGAGGCCACTCTCTTTTGAGAATCTGGTGTGCGAAGCGCAATATGAATCGGGTGCGATTAAAAGTGTCGGGCATGCGCCCCGGAGGTTTTGTCCCGGAGGGACATCTGATAATAGCCCGGCGTTTCAACGCCGGGGAGGCGACAAAAGGGACTCTGGTCCCGAAGGCACGACTGAGGAGGCTCCTCGTTCTCAACCGTCCCTTCGGGACGGACTGGTTCTTTCGGCTCTCTCACCCGGCGTTGAAACGCCGGGCTATTCTCGGCAGCCCCTTCGGGGCAAAGCGGCGCCGTGATCTGAACGACGCTCTTAATCGCACCCTACGAATCACCCAGAGGCCCGGAAGCTGATCTGGCCAGCAGATGATTCACTTGTCGCCCACAGAGGGGCCGTCAATGGCGCCGGCCGCTCCGCCGTCGGCTGGACGCTTGCGGCCGGTGAAGTCCTGGAGGAAGGGCCCGTTGAACTCCCACGCGTAGAGTTCCTCGATCGTCGTCTTCGAGTCGGCCAGCGTGCCGCGAGCGATGCGCATGAAGTCGATGGCGCCGTTCAGGTAATGGCCGTTCGGCGCGCCGCCCACGTAGAGGTCCGCATCATTGGCCAGCGAGGCGTCCGCCTTGAGCCCTGGCCCATTGGCGTCCTGCCTGCCGTCAAGGTAGATCGTGAAGGTCCCCGCCTGGCGGTCGGCCTCGGCAATGACGTGGTGCCATCGGCCGTCGTTGACGGCACTCCGGCTGGCCAGCCAGGAGGTGGCGCCGCCTGAAGTCGCCGCCAGGGTCACGCCTCCCGTTTGGTTGACTCCCAGGACGTAGCCGGAACCGTCAATCTTCTGAATCAGCACCGCGTCCGTCTGCCCCGCCGCCGTCTTGAAGTACACCTCGATCAGGAAATCCGAGGTGTAGATCTGCGGGTTCCTCAGGTCCGCGCCGCTGACGGTGCGCTGCTCGACGACCTTCTCCCCACTCAGGGTGACGGTGCGGGTCTGGCCCCCTGCGGCGCCGATGGGCACGCCAACAGTCGCCAAGAGCGTCTTGTCCTTCCAGTCCCCCGTGGTCGAGAGGTAAATTGTCAGGACAAAGGAGCCCAAGTTGGGCTTGTCCTGGGGGACGAGTGTGAATGTGTACGGTCCCGGCCCCTTGACGTCCTTGGGCGGCCCGCCCCAGGTGTTGCCCCCGCCGAATTCCTCGCTCTTCTTGCTCCAATTCAGGTCGCAATGGAGCTTCAGGCCATCCTTCACCTCGTGCAGTATGAGTTGGACCTCGCAACTCTGTCCGACCGTCATCGCCTTCGGGTAGGTGACGGTCACCCAGTCGGGCGGCTGGTAGTTGACGCGGTAATCCACTGTCCGGAGGATGTCCTTGTTAGTGAGGATGGCGAACTGGTCGCGCCCGTTGAAGCGCAGGGTGCCGTCAGTCCAGCTCTCCAGCGGGCCGCGTTCGTAGTCGGCGACGGTTACGTTGACCGCCGTGAGGGGATACGTCGGGCGCGTGTAATAGCCGTCACGCTCGACGTAATAAGGGGCCAGGTTCCAGTGTTCGTCGATGAGATGGGTGGGGTCCCCGGGGTCGCGGTAGAAGTTCCACTCGGCCACCTCTCCGTAAAGCGACCAGGGCACGAACACCTTGACGCCGTGGTTCAGGGCCGGGGAGTCCGGCGCGGGGCGGAAGTCGTGGGCCGCCGCGTCCTGCAGCGGGGCCTGGTCCGTCAGAATGCCTGGCGCGGAGGCCAGGGCGTGGTTCTTCCCAGGAACGTCCTGGAACGTGCCGAGCTTGTCCAGCCAGCGGCCGGACGGTTCCAGCACGCCGAATCCGTTCGCGAGGTCATGGAAGACGTTCAGCGCGTACGCGTCGGACGCGAGGTCATACTGGCTGCGGCGGTAGCCGGCGTCGGCCGCGTTCCCGGCGGCGGCGGTGCGAGCCGGGTCGGCGTGGCGGAACACCCACGAGCCGATGCCGTCCCAGATGTTGCCCAGGAACTTGTCCCGGCCGGCCTGGGGCGCCTGCCGGCGCGAGCCGACGACGAAGTTATAGATGGTGTTGTTGAAGAACGTGTTCTGGTAGCTGATAATCTCCTGGATGGCCGCGGTGTTGCCCAGCGGGCTCAGGGGGTCTTTGGACTTGCCCCAGGCAATGTTGTTGAAGTGGTAGTTCTTGAACCCGCCGTCCAGGTAATAGGCATGGCCAAAGCGCGAGCTGCCGGGCTCGTTCGGACTGAGCCTGTGTCCCCACTTCAGGTAGCCGCCGGGATTGCCCGAGATGTTGTCATAGACGTAGGCCGGCCCGCCCTGCCAGGTCTCGATGCCGCCCCAGTCGCAGGTGTTCAGCAGCGAGTCGGTCACCTTGTTGTGATGCACGAGCATGCGGGAGAACGGCCGGTCCGTGATGGCCCCGCTGGGCTTGCCGCCGAAGACGAAGATGCCGGCGCCCCAGCAGCGGTTCAGGATGTTGCCGGCCACCTCAAGCGTCTGGGCGTAGTCAACCTCCAACGCGTGGCCCTGATCGAAGCGGTTTGGCCGGATGCCAGTCTCAGAGAAGCTGTTCCGCAGGACCTTCACGTCGTAGAGCAGGCCCATCGGCGGAGCCACGTCGCCGTAGGTCGTGCTGTCCGCGATCAGCACGGCCCCGTTGTCGGTGTAGCGGATGACGTTGTCGCTGACCACAACGTCACTGATGGCGTCCTGCCGGCCAACGGCCTTGAGGCGAACCGCCTGGTGGACGTGCTCGAAGACGCAATTGCTGATGTGGATGTCCGTGCCGCTGCCCAGCAGCCGCACACAGCCGGGGTCCACGTCGATGCTCTCATGGGAGGCCCAATAAGGCGCGGCGGCAAGGTTGTAAACGTTCGGGAAACGAAACGTGAGCCCGCTGATGTGGACGTGGCTCATGCCCGAGCTTTCGATTATGTGAATGCGGCGGGCCACTTCCACCTCGGCCGTGTTGGGGTCCTGGTCCTCGGGCAGGGGGAGGTAGAGCCGGCCGCCGTCACCCTTCTTGCCAAACCAGAACTCGCCGGGGCTGTCCAGGTACTGCGGCTTGTCCTCGAGGAAGTATCGGCAGTAACGGATGTACTTGTAACTGCCCGGGGCATCCCCCCACTGGCCGGTGAACCCGAGTGCGTGCTTCTCGGTGTTGACGACCTCAACGGGAGTGGGATACGGCGTGCCCATCACCCAGCCGTACTCGGTCCAGAGAGTGGCGCCTTCGTAATAGCTGGCCGGCTGCGTCAGGTGCTCGGTGTCGATGCCCAAGTTCAGCTTGCGGCCGCTGGGCGTCGTGACATAGTTGTCGAACGGCTTGTCCGGGTTGTTCCACTCCCACCACTCGCTCTTCACGTCGTCCGGATCGGAGACCTTCCAGTTCGGCGTGCGGGCCAGGGCGATGCGCGTCACGATGCCGTTCTTGCCGACCATCCAGACGTTGCGCGGCACCCAGTTGAGGTCCGCGTACCAGACCTTCTCCGGCTCCGGGATAAGGTTGTTGTCCGCGCCCTGCTTCCAGCCCGTCACCGCCTCCGAACCGCAGATGACCGCCGGCCCTTCGCCCCAGGACGGGTCCCGGGTCAGGATGATCGGGGCCGCCTCGGTGCCTGACTCGTTTGCGTCCATCTCCCCGCGATAGACCACGCCTTGTTTGAAGACATAGGTCTGCATGCCTTTGCAGGCCTTCGCCTTGCCGGCGGCGTTGGGGTCCCACGGGTGATGTTTCCAGGGGGTCTGCTTCGAGAGGCCGTCGTTGGCGTCGTTGCCGGCCTCGAAGTCGATGTAGCGGATCGACTCGCCCGCCTTGAACTCGAATGCCTTCGGCGCCCACTCCAGATCGCCGGTCGGCGACACCTTCGCCTGCGGCTCCTGCCAGGACCACTTGCCCGCGTTCTGAGCAGTTGCCACGCCGTGCGCTGCGGCCAACACGGCCAGCAAGGCAATGCACCGTTCCATCCTACGAAGTGCGCTCGCATTCATTGTCCGCACAGTCTGCCGAGCACGAGAGGCCCAGTCCAGGCGCAATGTTCGCCGGGGTTTTGAGGGGGCGCATCTTGCCTGTACCACCACAAGAACAGGAGTCGTAGAGGAGACCGCAGGCGGCGCGGATGCTCTGCAACCCGGAGGGTTGCCAGACGGTAGCCGGGGGTCGCGGCGTCGCCGCCACCCCCGGTTGACGGCCAGAGGAGGTCCTGCACCCCGGAACGGGGTGCCGGAAGCCCGCGCATCATAGGGGAGACACCCTCCCCAGGAACCGACCGCTAGCCCGGAGGTTTTGGACTGCGGCAGTCCTCTGCCGCTTTCGCCTCGGCAGCGAGGGGACACAAAAGCGGCAGAGGACTGCCGCAGTCCAAAACGCTTCGCGCGACGGGGACGCACGATCGAGGTTCGGGGGTTCAATGCGCCGAATTCCGTTTGGGGGAGTTCTTTCTGGCATCCCTCCGGGGTGCAGACATCCGCCGTCGCCGCACCGGGGGTCTCGCTGCGCTTGGACCCCCGGCTACCCTCTTTCATCCCTCCGGGATGAACTCGACGGAATAGAATGATGCCCGCCGTGCTTCCGTCCATGGTGGTACAGACCAGATGCGCCTCCTGGACAACCCCTCGCGTGTTTCGGCTGGCGCATTCTGAATCTCCCATTTACCATCCTCTCCAGTTCATTTGAAGCCATCTAATTTTGGGCCTGATATGAAACGTCGCGAAATGTTGAAGACCACCTCGGCGGCGCTGCTGGGGCTGGCCGCCTTTCCCTGGGAGCGGGCGCTGGGCGCGGAGGCAAAAAGGAAGAAGGTGCTTTATTTTACCCGGAGCGCCGGGTTCGAGCACTCGGTCGTACATCGCCAGGCCGGTGAACTGAGCCACTCCGAAAAGGTCCTCACCGCCATGAGCAAATGGGCAGGCTTCGAGGTCGAGTGTTCTCAGGATGGGACCATCTTCGACGGAGACCTCGATCAGTTCGACGCCATTGCCTTCTTCACCAGCGGGGATCTGACTTCGTCCCAAGGCAACGGAAAACCGATGACGCCCGCCGGCAAAGAGAAGCTCCTCGAGACCATCGCCCGCGGCAAGGGGTTTGTCGCGTTTCATTCTTCGACCGATTCGTTCCGCTCGACCGCCCAGCCCGACCAGGGCCAGACCGTAGTCGATCCTTATATCGCGATGCTCGGCGGCGAGTTCATCACGCACGGCCCGCAGCAAGAGGCATCACTCATTATCGCGTCGAATTTCCCGGGGGTGGATCGGTTGGGGTGCGCGGAGGGCATTTCGTTCACGGATGAATGGTACGCGCAACGGAACTTTGCCAAGGACCTGCACGTGATTCTGGTGCAGGAAACCGCGCTGATGAAGGGCGATTGTTACCGGCGCCCGGATTATCCCAACACCTGGGCCCGGCGGCACGGCCAGGGCCGGGTATTCTACACGGCGCTGGGCCATCGCGAGGATGTGTGGACGAATCCATTCTTCCAGGCGCTTGTGCTCGGGGGCTTCGCCTGGGCGCTGGGGAATGTGCAGGCCGAGGCCGAGCCCAATATCAACCGGGTGACGCCGCGCGCAAATCAATTGAAAAGCTGAAAGGTGCTTATGAAAGAAAATCGCATGAACCGGAGGCAATTTGTGCACACGGCCGCGATTGCGGCTGCCGGGACAACCATAGGGGCGGGTGTGATCGAGAAAGCAGCCGGCGCAGAGGTGCCGGCTTCCGACCCGACCCGGACGCGCAGCTATAACGAGAACATGGAATATCGGCGGCTGGGCCGGACCGGGCTGATGGTCTCGGCCGTCAGCATCGGCGGGCATTGGAAACAAATGCCCTTCGCGCACGGCAGCGAGGACTTCAAAAAGAACCGGCGCGAGGTGATGGCCGCGTGCATCGATCACGGCATCAACTACGCCGATCCGTGCGGCGCCGGCGAGGTGCTGGTGTATGCCGAGGCCCTCGGCAAGAACCGCGACAAGATCTACTTCGGTTTCGACTGGTCGGGAGCGCGCAGCCCGGAAATCGCCGGCTCGCTCGACAAGATGAAGCAGCAGTTGGACCAGGGTCTGCGCGAGGCCAAACTCGAATACGTGGATCTTTGGCGCGTGACGATGCGCGAGCAAACCACCCGCAATACCGAGAAAGAGATCGAAACCGTCATGGCTGCGCTCGAGTGGGCCAAGCGGACGGGCAAGGCCCGTTTTACCGGCATCTCGACCCATCACCGTCCGTGGATCGCGGACGCAGTGGCCAAGTACCCGCAGTTGGAGGTCATCGTCACTCCCTACAGCGCCGGGAGCAAGGAAAAGCCGGTGGGCAGCATGTTCGAGGCCCTGCGCAATCACGACGTTGGCTTCATCGGCATCAAGCCCTTTGCCAGCGGCAGCGTCTTTAAATCCGGCGGCCAGCCCGATTCCGCCACCCGCCAGGAAGACGACGACCGGGCGCGCCTGGCGCTGCGCTACGTGCTCTGTTGCGACGTGCTGAGCTGCGCCATTCCGGGCTTGATCACCGTTGAGCAAGTCAAGAACGCGGCCGCGGCGGTCAAGGAACGCCGGCAATTCGATGTGGCCGAGGCCGGGCGTTTCGACGCGTTGGTGGCCGAGATGTGGGCCAATCTGCCCGAGAATTATCAGTGGCTGCGGCATTGGGAATGGGTCTAGCAGCCTGTTGAATTACTGAGATGTCTGTGGAAAGGGCTGTGGAGGGACAGCCCCAACCGATGAACTGCCACGGAATCCGCAAGGTTTTGGACTGCGGCAGTCCTCTGCCGCTTTTTCGTCCCTCGCCGGGGGATGCCAAAGCGGCAGAGGACTGCCGCAGTCCAAACCGCTTCGCGGGTGAATGTGCGTCAGTGGAACTCGGCCGATGAGCCTGGTTTTCATGCGTGGTTTCGCGTTTCCGGTTGCTGCCGCTAGCGTAGTCATTGCGATACCTTTCTTGTTGAGCATAGTGTGTTCCTTTCTTCGGTTCGCGGTTCGTGCAAGCTGTTGGTTTTAGGTTTCACGCCCGAACAATTTGATCGCAGCCGGCCCTGCCTTACCACGAAACACCCGGAGCGGACTCCGGCAGCAATTCTCAGCCTGGCCTCATCAGCTTCTGGTGGGAGTTCGAGGTTTATAGACCCATGATGCGAGAGCGGGCACGTCTCCGCCCATTGCGGATTCGGTGGGCGGGAAACGAGGTCCAGAAGAACGCCAGCAGTCCGGAAGCAGATGCGGTTCATGCCTCCTTCGGGTGATTTCAGAAATCCCATCACCCAACTCGACTGACCCTTAAATGGCCGTGTCATGTCACCCTGATTCCCGGGTTCTCTGCACAGGCGGCGTTGGGATTAGTTCATCATAACGCCTGAGAGCCATCAACGTTCTCACTGTGCCCGCGCGCGGTAGAACCGGCGCGGCGAACTTGGCGGGAGCGGGTCGCTGAAGTAAAACGGGCTGGCGCCAGCGGTGTTGGTGGCCAGGTCCGTCCAGTGAACCAGGTCGGCCGAGGTCTCCACGACCACCACCTGGCCGCCGGCGGCGCTGACATCGAAGCCGAAGCGGTTTGAGCGGACACCGAAGCTGCCATCGTTCAGCAGGATGGTCGGGGGCGCCGGCACTGCGGTAAATTCAAGCGTGCGGATACAAATCGCCCCGGCGGCGTTGGTCGCCTCGAGCCGGAAAACATACAAATCCGCCACATCGGGCGTGAACGTGGGATTGCGGACATTCGCGGCCGAGAGTGCAGCCGACGAAGCGGACGGGTCCCGGATCAGGCGCCACTGCCAGGCCACGGCGGTTTGCGGGCTGGTGTCCAGTTGGCGCAATTGCCCGACCGGCCCGACCGCCAGGTCAATTGTGGCCGCATCCGGGCAAGTGTTCGTAGTGCCGATCCGAATCGTGTTGTTATAGCTGTCTGCCACATAGACGTTGCCCGCGCTGTCCACCGCGACGCCGGATGGGTGGTTGAACTGCGCCGCGCTGCCCGTGCCGTCGGCGTAACCACCAACCGGCATACCATTCGTGTCAACGATAGCAGCGTTTCCCGCCAGCGTCGTCACCACCCCGCCCGGCGTCACCTTCCGAATCGTGTTGTTATAGGTGTCTGCCACATAGACGTTGCCCGCGCTGTCCACCGCAACGCCGGATGGCTGGTTGAACCGCGCCGCGCTGCCCGTGCCGTCAATGGCGCCCAGGCCAGCTTCCGGCGGCCCGGCCAGCGTGGTGAACGTGTATTCCTGGGCTGTGACGTGGTTCGTTGCCACCGTTGAAATCGAATGGGTGCAAAACGGGCGATCCGGAATGGGATCTTCTTCTGGTGGGTTTTCTTCGAAAGATTCGCTGAAATCTCTTCTTCCTTCTTCGTCGTTCTGAGTCTTCTTCCGGCTGGATTTTCTTCCGTCGGCTCTCCTGGTTTTCCGATACTGGTTCCTTTTGATGTTGGAACCAATGAAGCCGCCCAGACCTCGACACAAGTGCTTGAACTGCAAGGGACTTTTTCTTCCCGACTACCGGGGCGGACAACGTCAGCGACCTGGCCTACCGGCAGGCAGGTATTGTTTCAAACCCGACTGCCGCAAGGCCAGAAGGCGCGAGCTCCAGCGGGCCTGGTTAGCCAAGCCGGCGAACGAGAATTACTTCCGGGACGCCGAGAATGCTGAGCGGGTCCGCGACTGGCAGAAGGAGCATCCCGGCTACTGGAAAAACACCGCTCGCTACCGGCGCCGTACCTTACAAGACGGCTGCTCGGAGCAAGCTCCTGCGGCACAGGAGGTTGCGCCGACCTCTCCGAGCCGTACCTTACAAGACCTCTGTTCGATGCAAGTGCCTCTGTCTGTGGGCATTATCTCCATGTTCATCGGCAGTACCTTACCAGACGACATCGCCACCAGCGCCCGGCGACTGGTAATTAAGGGAAATGACATTCTGGGCATGGTGCTCGGAATGAATCTTGAAAAGTCATTGCATGAAAAAACGTGTCCTCAATCCGGAGCGACTCCGGAAAGTCCCGCCCCAGTTCAGTTGGATCGATCACCGGCTGGTGCAGGAAAATTACTTCCTCCGGTGTGAACACTCGGCCTGGGCGCTCTACCTGTTCCTGACCAGCGTGGCCGATGCCCAGGGCCTGAGCTACTACTCGGACGCCTCGCTGATGCGGCGATTGAAAATGGATGCGCTGACGCTTTCGGCCAGTCGCCAACAACTGGTCCAGGCCGGGCTGGTGGCCTATGAAAAGCCCTTCTACCAGGTTCTGAGCCTGGAGCCGGTCGGCACGCCCCGCTCGAGCCCGATCAGCGTGGGAGAGCTTTTGCGCCAGGCGCTGGGAGGCCAGCCATGATCGACTATCAAACCTATTGCCAGATTCGGCACCTGTTCACCGAGAAGCACCTGGGTCTGCGGCAGATTGCCCGCCAACTCAAACTGGGTTTGAACACGGTGCGCAAGTGGTCCCGGCGGGAGAGCTTTGCGCGAGCCCCTCTGCCCAAGCGCCCCAGCAAACTCGATCCGGTCAAGGGGGAGATCATCCGTCTGCTGGAACAACACGATTACTCGGCCCAGCAGATTTTCCAGCAGGTCAAAGAACATGGCTACCAGGGCCGATACACGATCCTCCGGGCGTTTGTGCGCCAGGTGCATCCCAGGCCGCGACCGGCCTTCCTGACGCTTCACTTCGAACCCGGTGAGTGCGCCCAGGTGGACTGGGGTTGCGCCGGTTCGGTCCCGGTGGGCTCCACGCGCCGGCGTCTGTCCTTTTTCCTCATGGTGTTGGCGTTCAGCCGCAAACTGTATCTGGAGTTCACCCTGGCCGAAACGCTGGAGCATTTTCTGTCCTGCCACCAGCACGCCTTCGAATACTTCGGCGGGGTGGTGCGCCAGGTCTGGGTCGATAACTGCAAGGTGGCCGTCCTGAGCCGGGCGGCTGGTTCGATTGTGTTCAACCCCCGTTACTTGGATTTTGCCAACCATCACGGCTTTGAAATCCGGGCTTGTGGCGTCGGGCAGCCCCAGGAAAAAGGACGCGTCGAAAACGGTGTGGGCTATGTCAAAAAGAACTTCCTCAACGGTACCTGCAAGCGGGCCGGTCGGTGGATGTTTGCCGTAAAGGCCCGACCCAGCAGCGCCACCTGCGCCCCGGCCGCCGGCTGACCATCCGGAGCAAAAACGGTTCCGACGATCTCCCTTCCCGGCTGCAGTTCCACCACAAGTTGAACGCCGGCGTCCACGCCGTTGCCGTGGCGGAGGACTCCTTCCACTCGGGCCCATGGGAGAAGCGGGCCGGTTTTGTTTCGAGAAGGTCCCCGCCGGGCGCGTGCGCCTGTTTCGATACCTTGAAGCAAACCCGGGAGGCGCCGGTTATACGGCGCGTAGCCATGTCCAGGAAGCTGAAACCCAGCCAGGCAAGACCACTCCTGCAACCGGATTGCCTTCCTCGTCCACGACCCGGCCAGAGACCTGAATCCCAGGCTCCAATTTGACGAGATACTCGGCAGGCAAAGACGGTTCCTCCTGCTCCCCCCAGCCCAGACACACTGGCACTCGCGCCTTGGCGGAGATCCTCAGGGCCATGCCTTCGAAGGCGCGTTGCGGCAGCGCAATCTCGACAGTGCCCTCCCCGTCACCAGCCAAGTCAGCGTCGATGAACTTCGGCCCGAAGAATACGGCATGGATCGCCGAGTCCGGGATCGGCGCCCCGCTCTCGGCCGCGAGCAGCCTTAGTCTCATCGACCTCGCTCTCGGCCGCGAGGGCGGCTGCACCTCGTCGGCCAGAACAGCCGCCTGGCTGGCCTCGGACGCGCTCACCCCGCTGCCGGCGGGCGGAGGCCTCGCGGCGGATCTGGGAATCCCGGCTGAGCCGAACCGGACAGCCATCAGCACTACGATTGAAATGACTCCCGCCGTCCCCAGGCCCCACTTGAGGCGCGTCCAAGCCCATTCACGCGCGGCGCGCGAGGCCAAGGCCACTGCCGCCGTGGGCGCCAAGGCGCCAGCCTGGCATCCAGCGGCGACGGCCCCCTTTGCCACGGTGACCGGCGCCGCCTGGAGGGTCCGTTCCGCCAACAACAGGCCCAGGGTGGCTTCTGTCAGCACCACACTGCGTTGGACCAGCTTGCGGCGCAACTTCTCCAACGCCCGACCCGTGCGCTTCTTGGCCGCATCCTCCGAAATGCCCAGGGCATCGCCCACCTCCTTGAAGCTCCGCTGTTGGAGGAAACGCAACACCAGCACGTTGCGTTCCCGGTGCCCCAGCCCCGCCATTGCCGGGTCCAAATGCGGCGCCAGCATTTCCCACAATTCGTCCGTCGGCCATAGAAACAAACTCCTTTTCCATCCGGTGGTGGCGCACCCGATCGCGCAATGCGCGGCGGGCCACGAAGTTCGCCGTGCGGTAGAGCCAACCGGCCACATTAACCGAGCTTGAGAGTCGGGCCGCCTTGCGCGCCAGCAACACGAACACAGCTTGGGTCACGTCCTCAGCCAGGTGGCAATCCCGCACTTGCCTCAGCGCCGCCGAATAGACCATGTCCACATGCCGTTTCACCACGCTCTCGAAAGCGCCTTCCGATTTCTGCTCCACGTAGCTCTTCAGCAACAGCCGGTCGTCCATAGCAGCATCCGTTTAAGAGCATATCCCCCGAGGTGCGCAAAAGGGACAAAAATAATCCCAGTGGAGGGCCGCAACAATGCGGCCGGGCCTTTTTGCCGGCGGGGACCGGTGGCCGCTCAGCTCGGCGGCTTTTCCAGTCCCTCCAACCGGAATTCTCGATACCTTGCGTGGCCAACTGATAGATGGCATTTGGTTTTTGCCGCGCCGGCGGTTTGACGCTGCGCGGGTGAGCCGAGGGCCCTGAGGATATAGGGGCCTTTGAGCCGATGGCTGACTGACCAACCTTGGCCGTCTCCGCCCGGGCTTGCCGGCTGGAGTTGCTCCATTAAGCCAGCGACAGCGATTTCAGGAGTCCCCTTGATTCTACCAATCGCCGCAGCCGCCAGAACACGGACCACGGCGTTCGCATCCTGTTGGGCTTCAGCCAAGGCCGGCAGGGCATCCACAGCGTCAGGACCCGCCAGCATAAGCGCCTCCGGCGCTGCCGGGCGGAGCACCGCATCTGTGCCTTGCAACACGCGGATCAACGCCGGAACAGCCGGTTTCAAACCCTGGCCAATGCCGATCAACGCCGTGAGCGGATTGCCCCGGATGCCGGGATCGTCCATCTGCGCCACAATGAGAGGGACGGGGTCCTTGGCTTCGGGGCCGATGACGCTGAGCGCCAATAACTCGTTGTAGGGCTTCCCAATGCGGTCGCTCAAATCGCGCATGAGCAAAGGGACGGCCGCTCCCAGTCTCAGATCGCAGTTGTAGATGGCAATAGCAGCCTCCGAGCGCACGATCCGGTTGGTATTTTGCAATTCGCGCAGAAAGAATTCCCGCGCCTCAGGCGAGTCTCGGCCTATGGCGCCGACCGCCGTGCAAGCCAAGCTCTTTACCATGGGATCCGGGTCCTGCACCGCCGCCTTCATAACCAACGGCGGCGCCAATTTCGCCTCCGGTCCGAACGCGCTCAGGCCCACAATCGCGTTATACCTGATCTCGTTCGCAGGAACCGGCCGCCAATTGGCAAGACGTTGCCTCACTCCTGGGGGTAGCTTGCCCCACACGCCCGACCACAGCTTGGTCCAAGGAGTGTCCTGCTTATGAAGCGCGGCCACCAGACACGGAATCGCTTCCGGCCCGACCTTGGCAAGACCGCTCTCTACTGCCTGCCGATTGGCAGTCCTGATCCAACGGCTGATCTTGATCCCTTTATAGGCCGGCTCCGATTTCCCTGGCAGCAGGAGATAGAGACCACAAATGGCCACCGCCACAACCGCTCCGTAGAAGAAGGCCTTTTTCATTTGCCGTTTTGGGCGTCCCGCTGGACGGGGTCACTGATGGCGCGCAACGCCCTGTTCGCCGCGTGGCGCGCGGCCATGGAAAAGGTCCGCACGCGCTCGATGCTTGGAATCCCCGCTTTCGCGGTGGGTCCCATTTCCTCGATTGCCTCGAGGGCGCCGACCAATTGCCTATCGCCCCCCTGACCGCCTGGGGAACCTGGAGCGGCAACCGAATCGAGCACGGCCATAAGCGTTGGCAGGCTCTTCGCGGGCTCATGGCTAATGCGCCAGATTGCCTGGGCCGCCGCGATGCGCACCCACGAACTCCGGTCCTGCAGCCGCCGCTCCAGAGCGGGCAGTGCTTGCACCGCAGCTCCGCCCACCTCACCGCACAGAATCGCAGCAGCCTGGGGACCCGCGGTCACCCCCTCGGCCAACTCTTCGCCCTGCCCAAGCATCTTCAAATTGGCATGGAGCCGAACAGGCTGTGCGTGGCGCTCGTAATGTCCAAATCATCCCCGACCTCCAGCCTGGCGTAGTGGAGCCGCCAGCCCGCCTGGCCCGGCTGGACCCAAACCGTGCCGCCCATTGACCACGGGGCTGGGGGGTGATTCATGGATGTGGCCGAACTGAACGCAATCCTGGTGGGTAACCCATGAAAACCCGCAAGCGGCAATTAACAGGTTACGTGCAACACCGCATACGCCTTACGGGGCTCCAATAGGGTCAGCAACTCGCAGGCCTGTTCGGTCGGTAGGGCGATGAGTTTGATTGCCCTTCGCTTTGCCTCCCACTCCACTGCCGGCATGATGGGTAGTTTCCCATAGAGCCCGGTGCCAATAATCAACTGCTCTCCTCCCCAGGGAATTTCCTCCTCAACCGACAAAGGCGTGTGTCCGTATTCATCGCGAAAGGACTTCGAAGCCCCCTTCTTCCGTTTCGTCACCCGGCCGCCGTCAATCACAACGTCGTGATCGTAATGCTCACCCTCCACTTCGATTTCTCCGAATCGGAGGACTTTTGCTTTCATGGCGTATCGCTTTCTCACTGCAGGGTAATCCGCCCCGGGTGGACTCGCAACCTGGGCAGGGATTAGGCGCCTCCGCCAGGACCAAAAGCGCGTAGTCGCGCTGTCCCTTATGGCTTGACGGGGTATCCAAGCCGGCGCGAAAATGCGATTATGGAAACCAAGCTCACCGTCATCGGGATCGAGAAGCCCGAATCCATCAACTTCATCCTCGGTCAAACCCATTTCATCAAGTCGGTCGAGGACATCCACGAGGCGTTGGTTACCGCCGTGCCGGGCATCAAATTCGGACTGGCCTTTTGTGAATCCTCCGGCAAATGCCTGGTGCGCTGGACCGGTACGGATCCAGCCATGATTGAGCTGGCTCGGAAGAACGCCTTGGCTATTGGCGCCGGGCACAGCTTTATCCTGTTCCTGGCGGACGGCTTTTATCCGGTCAATGTCCTCAATGCGGTGAAAATGGTACCCGAGGTTTGCCGAGTGTTTTGCGCCACAGCGAATCCGACCCAGGTGCTTGTCGCGGAGACCGAGCAAGGCCGTGGCGTGCTGGGCGTCGTGGACGGACTGGCCCCTAAAGGAGTTGAAGGCGAGGCCGATATTGAATGGCGAAAGAAGTTCCTTCGGCAGATTGGCTACAAACTTTGAGCGTGCAACGGGGTTTAAAGGGCGCTCGCGCGCCTGGGCTCGAACCTGACGGTTCTCGACCATGGCGGGCGCTTCCAGCCACCCAAAGCAAGTCCCACCCTCTGCGTGGCGGCCTTTCAGGCCTGGCGGTTTCCGTCTGGCGGGCGAATCACCATCAATTGCGACAACAGCTCCAGGCTCGACCTTCCTATGGGCGCCGAGGTTCTTGATCTGCGCCTCGGTCACGGGCGAAACACCAAAGGCTGCGGTCTGTGCGGAGGAAAAGGTCTCCATCCGAGGCGGCCAAGGAGGCGTTGGTTGGCTCGTTCACGGAGTTGGTGGCCAGCAACTCAAGCCTGGGGCCAGCGCGGAGGACAAACACGTCGCCGGACTGGTTGGGCACGTAGATCCTCCCGCCCGCCAGGAGCATCGAGGACCAGGAACTCGTCTTGGCGCCAGGACCTTTGAGGCGTGCCTCCCACACTCCGTCGCCGGTCTTGAGTTTGAGGCAGGAGGCGGCACCGTTTTCGGCGATTAAGTAGAGAAACCCGTTGTGGATGACCCCTGAACCGATGGATTGCCTTTTCAGGTGATCCAAACGCCAGACCCGACCACGCCCGGTTACATCCCCATCGCCGCCAGGCCGCACAGCAAGGATAGTGCCGCCCACCAATTTCCCCCAGCAATTCGTAGTCCCCGAAATAGTGGACGAGCGCTTCTGCGGAAGCGGCGGGCTCCGGGCCGGTGCGGTCTTGGGCGGCCGGCAGGATGGCGGCCCGCAGGGCGCACGCGGGGCATACGCCCTCTGGAACATCGGGGCCGAGTTCCGCTCCGCACTCCCGGCATGTTTGGACTTGAGCCATCAGCGAACCGACTAATTGGTCCCACTTAATAAAGAGGAAAACGTGACCCGAGGCTGCAAACCCGGGGACCCCCAGCTTGCCGGCTTGCCGGTTCGGACAAATGTTGAATTGACGTAAAGAGCCAAGTCAATGCCTTGAAGTTTCTTCTTGCCAGCGACTAACTGAGGGTTAAAATCCCACTCACGGACGTCGAAAGGACATCTATGAAAAAGATTCGAGGCCATCATCAAGCCCTTCCGGCTCGAAGACGTCAAAGAAGCCCTTTCCCTGCTCGGCGTCGAGGGGATGACGGTTTCGGAAGTAAAAGGCTTCGGACGCCAGAAAGGACATGCTGAAATCTATCGTGGCAGCGAGTACGTTGTAGATTTGGTGCCCAAAATCAAATTGGAGCTGATTTTGCCCGACAGCCTGGTCGCCTCAGCAGTAGAGGCCATTGTCAAGACTGCGCGGACTGGTAAAATCGGCGACGGCAAGCTCTTCGTCAGCTCCATCGAGGAGGTGGTTCGCATTCGGACCGGAGAGACGGGCGACGCCGCAGTCTAGGAGGCTTCCTTCCAATTTGCGTAAAGCACCCAGTTACCACCAGGCATTGGCAATTAGGCTATCTCGCAAATCGCTCAAGATCTCCTGCCCGAAACGGAATGGTTAATGGAGTGGAAAGATTACCTTATGACGAACCAATTGTCGGACTTTCTTACGACCCTAAAAAGCCGGTATCCTGCGGAAACTGAGTTTCATCAAGCAGTCGCTGAGGTGGCCAAATCAGTCTGGCCCTTTGTCGAGCAGAACCCGAGATACAAGAAGGCCAAGATTCTTGAGCGGATTACCGAACCGGAACGTGTGATCCTCTTTCGCGTCACTTGGACGGACGGTCGGGGCGAGGTGCAGGTTAATCGGGGCTTTCGAGTTCAGATGAACAGCGCCATCGGCCCGTATAAGGGCGGACTGCGGTTCCATCCGTCCGTCACGCTGGGCACGCTGAAGTTTTTAGCATTCGAACAGGTGTTCAAGAACGCGCTCACGACCCTCCCGATGGGCGGCGGCAAAGGCGGTTCGGACTTTGATCCGAAAGGCAAGACCGACGATGAGGTGATGCGCTTTTGCCAGGCCTTTATGAGCGAATTGTGCCGGCACATTGGCCCTGACACGGACGTGCCGGCAGGTGATATTGGGGTGGGCGGCCGGGAGATCGGTTTTCTGTTCGGCCAATACAAGAAGCTGCGCAATGAATTCAGCGGCGTGCTTACCGGCAAGGGCATTAACTGGAGCGGCAGTCGTATCCGCGAAGAGGCCACCGGCTACGGCTTGGTCTATTTTGTCGAGGAGATGCTCCGGGCTAGGAGCAACTCCATCAATGGGAAGGTCGTGACGGTTTCCGGCTCGGGCAACGTCGCTCAATTCGCCGCGGAAAAGGCCATGATGATGGGGGCTCGGGTGGTGACCTTCTCTGATTCGAATGGCTTTGCGTACGACCCAGACGGCGTGGATGCTGAAAAACTCGGCTTTCTCAAGGACCTCAAGAATGTCCGGCGCGGACGTATCGAGGAATACGCTAAACAGTTCAAGTGCGAGTATTTCGCTGGCAAACGGCCCTGGGAAATCCCGTGCCAGGTGGCGCTGCCGTGTGCAACCCAAAACGAAATCAGCGGCAGCGATGCCAGGACCCTAATGAGCAACGGCTGCATCTGTGTCGGCGAGGGAGCCAACATGCCTTCCACTCCCGAAGCGATGGAAGTGTTCCATGGCAAGAAGATCAGCTTCGGTCCTGGCAAGGCAGCCAATGCTGGAGGGGTGTCGGTGAGCGGACTGGAAATGACGCAGAACAGCATGCGGTTGCAGTGGTCCAATGACGAAGTGGATAAGCGGCTGAGCCAGATCATGAAAGCCATCCACAATCAATGTGTGCGTTTTGGTGAACAGGACGGCTTCATCAATTATGTCGATGGCGCCAATATTGCCGGCTTCCGCAAAGTGGCCGAAGCCATGCTCGACCAGGGCATAGTTTAAGCCCGCAGTCCAAGCTTTGGCCGGCGTCAGCACCAGCCGCCCAGAACTCGGTTTGCAGTTCCTCCAGCTTTCCCGTGACTTCTGCCAGTTTCGAATTGGGCAGGAAGTGACCCAGGCCGTTGAGGAAGGGGAACGTGTTGGCTTCGACCAGGGCATGAGCGCGGCCTTCGATGAGTGCCAGTGAAGCGAGGGCGTCTTTGGGGAGCAGTCGTTTATGGCCCAGGCTGATGAGACGGTCAGAGAGGTTCTTCCTTTCCAGCCCTATGTTTTCAGGGCGCAGTTTCTTGTGACCGCGCCAATATGAAACGCTCACCTTCAAGAGCACGCCTTCCCTGGTGAGTATGGAGAGAAGGCCGTCGTGGTTGTCGTTGTTGTTGTCCATTTTCGATGAAGTCCTTTCTTTTGGTTGCGGTTCAGGTTGCGGTTGTCGAGGGTGCCGTGGTCAGTGCCAGTGCCAGTATCGGTGGCGCCTGACGGGGTGGTGGCCCATATCAGCCGACTGTATGAAAAGCGGGGCCAGGCTCAACGGATTGCGACCATTGACCAAGACGCCCCGATGGTCCTGTCCAAAGGCGGCAAGAAGATGGTCATCATGCCGCTCAATCTGGATGGAGACAAAGTCACCGTCGCCGAGCCCGCACAGCCAACCGCAGAAACCACAACGCCGCCGTCGAATCAACCCGCGCCCCAAGAACAATCAGGAGCGCAAACCCAAGAAAGGACCGAAATGCCCAAGAAGAACACCACAACCGAAGCTGCCGAGATCCAGGGAAAGCAGGAGGGCAGCGCCAAGGAGACCACCACCAGCAGCACGGCCACCACGGTCGTCAAGGAAGCCGCGCCTCAAATCTGCCTGGCTTGGAAAAGGCTGTAGCCCGGGAGGTGCAGGCCCTGGATGTGGATCAGTCTATCGGTCCGGTTCGCACTCTGGAAGAATACCTCGGTGAATCCTCCCGATTGCCTCGATTTCGCACGTTCGTCCTGGGGCTCCTGGCCTTGCTGGCGGCCACGCTGGCTACGGCGGGCACTTATAGCGTGACGGCGTATTTCGTCAGCCAGAGAAATCGAGAGATGGGCTTGAGAATGGCTTTGGGCGCCGAGCACCGCGATATTCTCAAGCTGGTGCTGCGGCGGAACGGAAGGCCCGCCGCGCTGGGCGTCTTGTTGGGAATGGCCCTCGCGTTCGGGATCACGCGAGTCCTGGAGAATATGCTCTTCGAAGTGAGCCCGAGGGATCCGCAACTCTCATCGTCGTCCCGGCCGCGCTCATGGTCGTGGCGCTGTTGGGTTGTTACCTCCCGGCTCGCCGCGCGGCCCGGGTTGATCCAATCGTGGCATTGCGGGACACTTGAGCAACATCACCCTCTCCCATGAACTGGCTGCGAACAATCCTGCTTCGGTTCCGCGCTCTGTTTCACAAGCGCAAGCTCGACGTTGAGATGGACGAAGAGATGCGCGCGCACGTCGAGATGCAAACACAGGAGAACCTCCAGGCGGGGATGGAGCCCGGGGAGGCGCGGCGCGCGGCGTTGCGGCAGTTCGGGCGCGTAGAGTCCATCAAGGAGACGTGCCGGGAGCAGCGGGGGTTAGTCTGGCTGGAACACCTCGCCCAGGACGTGCGCTACGCGGGCCGGCTGTTGCGGAAGAACCCGGGGTTCACCGCTGTCGTTGCTCTCACGCTGGCGCTTGGCATCGGCGCCAGCACCGCCGTTTTCAGTGTCCTCGACACCGTCCTTTTTCATCCTGTTCCCGGACCGGAACCGGCCCGGCTGATCGAGATCGGCGAACGCAGCCATGGAAACAAGGACGAGCCCCGTTTTGGAGGTCTGACCTCACCTGCCATCGAAATCCTGAAGACACGACGCGAGTTCTTCTCCGAGGTCGTTTGGTACAGCAGCTTGTGGATCGAAAGGGCGACCGCGGACTTTATCATATGTGGCCACTCCCACAGCCTCGTGGAGACGTCAACTGCTTCGGTTGGTGGATCATGGTTCGCCCGCGTCCGCAGCTCGATGTGCGCGCGCACACTCCACGCAAAACTGGTTGCGCGGATTCGGCCGGTACTGCCGATCCTGATCGCGGCCGGGTAGAGCGAGCCCTCGCCCACGCTCCCCGCTCTTTCATCCTCCTCCAGCAGTCCCCGGCCGAGCAGCGGAGCGACCCCCAATGCCGGCAGCATTTCCGCGGAGAAATACATGCCGCGCACCGGTCGTATTTGTTCTCTTTCAGTGAGCCGAAAGTCGTCTTCGCAGTACATTCCCAAATGGGTGAAGCTCCGGCTGGCCGCGCGCCAATCACAGTAATCAGGCACCGACACTGTAAACTCGGCGAGTCGCGCGTCCTTGCGGTGACTCGTATTGACTTCGACCAGCCGATCCGAATCCGCGTAAGGCAACGGGTGCAGCAGCACCGCGGATATAATACTGAAGATCGCCGTGTTGATGCCGATGCCCAGGGCCAGCGTGGCCACCGCCGCGGTCGTGAAGCCCGGGCCCTTGCGCAGCGTTCTCAGCCCGTAGCGAACGTCCTGCAGAAACTGCTCGAGCCACAGAATCCCGCGCTGTTCGCGGCGAGTTTCCTGGATCGATTCCTTCCAGCCAAACTGGCGCAAAGCGGCAAGACGCGCTGCCTCGGGCTCCAACTGGCAACATCGTCCAGGAGATGATCGAGCGTTTCCAGCTCCGGCGCCACTTCGAGCAGCCGGCGGATTGTCTTAGCCTCCATGCTGGTCGTGCCGGCCAGGAAAATGCGCCACGAGTTTGGCGTGCGCATGGCCTTAGGCTGCGGAGCATTTACCATCTGTTGCACCCCGGCTTGAAAGCGGATCCTCGCAAAGTGCTGGTGGTCGATGTGGATCTGCCCATGGAGCATTATCCTGGGGATGCCCAGCGGCTCGATTTCTTCGAGCGGTTGATCGCCCGGCTCAAGGGCGGACCCAGGCCCAGCGCACCTATATGCTTTACCTGGTGATTTTCGCCGGAGTCGGTTTGTCGCTGTCGGCGCTCGGCATTTATGGAGTGCTGGCCTACGGATGGCGAGTTCCTTCTCGCGCGCCAGACATCGCGAGAGGTACAGGTTTCCCAGGTTGGCGCAGGCAATCAGCAGGACAAACACCGCCACACCCGCCTCCTGGGCACACTGCTGGCCCCTTCGACCAACTTCACTCAGGTACCCGGCTCGCCGAAGATCAACGTGCCGGGTGTTGGAGGCCGTACGCTGGATTCAATAAGGCACTCCGCCAGAAGTGTCATGGTTGCGGACCATCTTCCACTGTCGCGAGTCGCCACTTCATCACAAGAGCGCTTCCGGCCAAAAGAGCCAGGCCGCGCATAAAAGTCAAGGACCGGATAGCCCCACCAGCGGCCCGCCAATGGTTGCCCAGGATGCCAATGCCGCCGCGACCGGCCAGGGGGCGTCTCGGGGCGGGGCAGAATGACAGGCCAGAATTGGGGATGGAGAGGGCAGCCCTACAGTGGACATGCCGCCCCGAGGTGGGAACATAGCGCCACGGCGGAGACGCCTGGTCGGGCCTCGCCCCGGTCGTGCTCCTGATCATCGCCCTCATCGGTTATCTCCTCTCTGGTCGCCTGGTCGGACGACGTGAAAGCGCAAGCGTTCAGGTGCTTTTTCAGTTCAGCCTCCATGTGGTCGGCTCGCCGGGCAGCCCGCCCGAGCACCACACGTTCCTGGCCAATGGCCGGGCCATCCGCGAACATATGAAGGACCTTCTGCAATGCACCGCCAGCCGAGGCCGTCCCCGGGCGGATATCGCCGAGGGGAGCACGTCCACGAGCATGTGCGTGCTCGCGAACCTCTCGCTGCAGTTGAAGCGGACCCTGACGTGGGACGAAGCCAAAGGCCGGGTAATGGGTGACGATGAAGCTAATCAGTTATTGGCGCGCCCCTACCGAGCCCCCTGGCGTCATCCAACGCCGGAGGCGGCCTAATGCCAAAAACAACCTGCGCAACCGGCTTGACTCAAACCGATCCGGTCTTACTCTGGTTTGCACATGAAAGCGTTGCGCAGCACCCTGCTCCTGGCCGCGGGTGTGGCCGGTGTGGGGGCGCCCTTGGAACAGCCGACGCTCCGGCTCGGTCCAAAGCCGGCCGACGGCGCCCTCGAGCGGCGCGCCCGTCCGCAGCCGACGGTGCCAGACGGCGTCAAGGAGATCCCTTTCGACGAGACCGCTCCCGAGCCGTCCCTCACCGAGCCGGAAAAGGAGCGGGGGTATCTCCTCTTCCAGCGTCCCCTCACGGAAAGCATTTATCCCAACACCCGCCCCCTGGCCCACGAGCGGATCGACTCCCTGGCCGCGTTCGCCACGCCCGGCGAGTTCGAGCCCGTTACGTTTGCCCTTTATCCCGTGCGCCCCCTCCAAAACCTGAAGGTCAGGGTCTCGTCGCTCACATCCCCCTCAGGCGAGATCCCGGCTGGCAGCATTGATGTCCGCCTGGCCGCCTACTGGAACGTTGGATACCCGGCCTACACCACCCTCAGCACATATCGCCGGGTGCCAGAGCTTCTCGAGCGGGTAACGGTTCACTCCTCGCCCGCGGGCGAGTGCCAGTGGTACTGGCTGACGGCCCATGTCCCCGACGACGCAAAGCCCGGGTTATACCGAGGGACCGTCCCCGTCTGGGACGATGGCTTCGGGCAGGCTGTCGAGGTCCCGCTGGCCTTCCGTGTCTTGGGTTTCCGGCTCCAGAAGGACCCGCGCAAGCACTGCTCGGCCTATTTCTATGTGCGGAACAGGGCCCTCTATAAAGGCCGCGACGAGGCGTTCATCCGCCGGGCGGCCGACAAGGACTACCTCTGGATGTCTGGTGCTCCCAGCCTTATTCGGTGCCCTACGACCGCATCGTCTCTCAGAACCGGCACGAGTACTGGTGCTACCCGAACCATAACGCTGGCGAGATCAAGGACCGCCGCACGATGTGCAAAGGCGGGCGGATGACCTACGGCTTCGGCTTTTGGCGCAGCGGATATGCCACGCTGATCCCCTGGCACTGGTGTTGGCCGTCCGAGCCGGATCCCTTCGATTACCTCCGTGGCCGCTACTCCGGTTGCGGCCAACGTGTGGACGACGACGGCGAGGTCATCCCTGAGGTTTATTGGGCCTGCTTCCGGGAGGGGTATGACGATGCGCGCTATCTCTATACCCTCCAACAGGCGATAGTCGAGCGCGAAGGGTCGAAAAATCCAGCCTGCGTTGCGGCGGCGGGCGAGGGACGACGGCTCCTTCAAGAGACATGGGACGCCATCCACGTCCAGCCGAAGTACCTGGCTGATGGCATGTGGCCGTCGGAAGAATTTGACGCCGTGCGGTGGCGCCTGGCGGCCCAGACGGCGCGGTTGCTCGAATACCCCGCCGCAACCAAGGCGGGGACCTATACGTTACGGCTGACGATAAACGACGCCACGGGCAAGCAGTGTTCTGAGTGGGCACAGCCTGTCACTATGCACGCCGGGCCGCTCTACTGAGAGGAGAACTCACCTATGCGGAGAAGAACATTCCTGGCAACGCTGAGCAGCCTCGCGGCTCTGGAGGCTGTCCCGGCACTGGCCGCCAACGATGGGGAACGAGTCCGGACCACCTCGAGCACTCCTCCCCGAAAGGTCATCGTGGGCACCGCCATGCAGTCCTTTTGGGGTCAGTATCCCGGGCTGCCCAAGCGTCTGGAGCAACTGACAGGAATCATGGACCAAATGGCCGCACAGGCCAAACAGGCTTATGGCCGTGGTCTCGATCTCGCAATTCTGCCCGAAACCGCGGTCACCGGCGAAGCGGGCGACGATGTTGTGGCCCATGCGGTCTCGTTCGAAGGAGAAATCAGGGACGCATTCACTCGGAAGGCCCGTGAGCACAAATGCTATATGGTCGTTCCCAGCTACTTGCTGGATTCGAAAGAAAAACGGTTGTGCTCGAATGCGGCGATCCTGCTCGGGCGCAAAGGTGAAGTGCTGGGAACCTACCGCAAGGTTCATTTGGTCGTTTCGCTCGAACGCGGCACCATGGAAAGCGGCGCCACTCCCGGCGACGCGCTCCCCGTCTTCGACTGCGATTTTGGCAAACTGGGAATTCAAATCTGTTATGATATGGACTTCGGCGGCGGCTGGGCCGAACTGGCGCGCCGCGGAGCGGAGCTGATCGCCTGGCCCACGCAATCGCCGCAAACGTCCCAACCCGCGTTCCGGGCAAGGGAGCACCGTTGTTACATTGTCTCGAGCACGTGGCGGCACAACGCCTCGATCTTTGAGCCGACGGGTAAGATTGCAGCGCAGATCAAGCCGCCGCAAAGCATCCTGGTCCACGAACTGGACCTCAGTTACGCGCTGCTTCCGTGGAACTCGAAGCTGCGGAATGGCGAAGCCCTCCGCAAAGCCTATGGCGACAAGGTCGGCTTCCACTATTACGAAGACGAGGATTGCGGCATCTTCTGGTCCAACGATCCCCAGACAACGATCGGCCAAATGGTGCGGTCGATTGGCGTGTTGGAACTCGAGGAGGAAATGGCGCGCGTACGGCAGTTCTACCGGACCGCGAGAGTGCGGATATAACAGCTCTGACCTGGTTTATGGCCGTTCCCTGGGGACTTCGGCGTCGGCCGCCTTGCCAGGCGGCGGCTCCGAGCCGCCGCCTGGCGGTGAGCGTGGTGGACGAGGAGCGTACACTCCAGGCGCAGGACGGAGGTTTTACGGACACCTTTGCCCCCCTGGCGGCGCACATCTGCCGCCTTCTGCAATGAGAATCCCCTTCACTCCGGTCGTTTATGAACACGCCGCCCGTTTCGTTGGGCGCACGCCGTGGGAAGTCTCGCGCGACGCGGAGCTCGATGTTCGAGGGCCACCGCCGCGCTTACCTCGAGTACCATCAGCAGGTCATCGCCGTCGGCATCAACATCTACAACCTCGAGGCCGAGGCCTATGGCGCCAGAGTCGAACCCTGCCAAGACAGCGCCGTCCCGGCCATCCACCAGCCGCTCTGGACCTCGCTGGATGAGGGCATCGCGGTCAAACCCTTCGACCCGGCCCGCGACGGGCGGGTGGCGATGCTGCTCGCCGTCGGCCGGCGATTGAAGCGCGAGTTCCCGGAGGCCGACGTGCGCATACCGGTTGCAGGGCCGTTCTCGATCGCCTTCAACCTGCGCGGCATCTCTCCGCTCTGTGAAGACGCGATCACGAGAGCTGAAGACACGGCAAAGATGCTGATGCGCCTGGCGGAAAACCAGGCCGTGCTCTGCCTCGCGATAGCGAAGGCCGGCCTGGATGCGGCTTTTTTCGAATCCGCCGCCGCGCCGCCGATTCTTTCACCGCGCCAGTTCCAGGACGTTGAACTGCCGGCGTTGAAGCGTGTGCTGGCCCTGGCGGCCGACTGCGTCGGCCATCCGGTGCCCTGCATCATGGGCGGAAACACCTTCCCGATCCTCGACGGTATCCTGTCCACGGGCACGAACTACCTCGTCTGCAACGTGGAAACGAATCAGGCCGCGTTCGTCCAGCGCGTGTCCCGGACGCATCCGCACATCACGATTCGCGTCAACCTCGATCCCGGCGTGGTGGCCTGCCCCGATCCGGAACGCCTCTACCGCGGCATCGACCGCGTGTTGGGCATTGCGGGCGGTCGTCCGAACTGCGTCATGGGTACCGGCGCGATGCCCTATGAAACGCCACTCGAGAATATCCGTCTGATCAGAGAATACGTGGCACAATGAAGTTCAGCCCTTTCGCTGGCCAAGTAGAGGCGTGTCGCCGACTGGAGAGCGCACGACAGAATTCTTCTGCTGCACGATGGCACCGGCGGTGCGTGCTCGGGACGCCAAAGGCGTCGCTCATACCAGCCCAGGGCAACGCCCTGGGAACAGCCGCCAATAATCATCTGGAGCGCTGAAAGCGCGATTCATCCTCCGGGAGCTTTTTGAGGCAGGCCGTTGGCCTGCAACAGAATGCAATGTGCGGTGGACCCAGGGCGGCGGCCCGCCTGCGCTGCGCTCCGGCGGGCCTTGCCCTGGGCTGGTATGAACCAGGCCTTCGGCCTGAACGCCAGCGTGCCAAACCCAGGCCTGGCCTCAGGGAGAGGACCAAGCGGTGTATATATGGGCCTCACATACGAAACCTCCCGAAATCCTCGCAAATCACAGGGTTTGAAGAATCTTGTCATGCGCCCTGTCGAGAGCCGGGGCGCACGCGCGCCGCCGCTGGAGGACCCTCGCCGCTGATGAAACCGGAGAGGCTGGGCGTTACCCGACTTGCGGCTTCCCAACATAGGCTGAACGTGCAATGCTCTCACCGTGAACAGAGTGTGCGATGGGTTATGAAAACATCCACATGCACCTTCGGTCTCAACCCGCTCTTTTGGCTGCGGGAAGTGCCCTACTGGTCGCGGTGGACGGGAGACGAGGGCCTCGGTATCCCCACGGAGACGGTCCGGAGGCCTCCCGGCCCTACTTTCCCACACGCACGCCTCTGAGCCTCGTCGCTCCCAGGTTAATGATGATCCCGGTCGTTTTGCCCTTCTTGTTCTGCACAAAGGTCCCGCGTAGAGGGACCTGCGAGAACGGGGTAGAAAAAGTCGTTTCATTCACCGGGAACAGTTCGCCGCCGGGAAGCCCGCCGCCCAGGCGGCTCAGCATCGCGCGCGTGCCCCGGCCGGACAGATAGCCCACCAGGTGCTCTCCCACCTCGTCGCTCTCTCTTTTTAACACCTCAAGCCCAACGGTTCCGCAGGCTGAACACGGCGCTTGTGCTGTCGGAGTTGGGTTCATAGTGGGGTCGCTTGCCGAATTTTGGCGGACGCCCTCAACGCCAGGGGCGTGAGACTCATTTGCTATTTCGCGGGCCTCAATGGCTACATGAAAGATCCGCAGACGTATGAGGGCCTCAAGGATGACGGCAATCCGAAAACAGCGCCCTCGGCCGAATCCCGCCAGCGGCGGCTGGCGGTCCTCAGAGAATACTGTGATCGGAGAATTGCCTCCGCTGTAAAAGGTCTGGAACCTCATTGAAGCAGCCCAAAAGTCAGGTTGACTACCCGGCGGAATCGGAAAGGTTCGAGCGGTCCTTCGCCGCCTGCGAGACTCAGGGCTGGCACTTGCGCCAGGCCCGCGGCGCCTGCCGTCGTGGCAATGCCAGCGGCCAGGAATCCGCGGCGGCTCATGAGGCGCATTTTTTCCAGGCAGAGAGGGAGGCACATATATCTTTCTGGCATAATTGGGGGAGGAGGGCAAATGCTCCGTTGGGTGTATTGGCTGTATTGGTTCTTTCTTGCTCTCGGTCGGCCTGAAGCCCTTCCGTGAGTCGTCCTCGACTGCGGCAACCCGGAGCGCGGCTTCGCCCGGGTGTGCTGCGACCGTTGCGAGCATGATCCGGCTGAGGCAGCGCAAAAGGTGGTTGGCTCCCGTGCAATTTCCAACCCCCGCCATCCCCCATCGGCCGCCACCGCTCGCCGAGGCCCCCGCGTTGGACCAATACCGTCAAAAAGCCGCCGAAACTTGGAGCTTGAAAGCCTGGTCCTCCTCCGGCATCATCCGGTCGTAATGAGTGAGACCGAAAGCCAATTCGCGCCCACCCGCGCAGCGTCAATAACCGGCGGCACGGCGAAAACGCAAATTCGTATCAGACAGAGCCGTGGGGAAGCTAAGCGAAGAAGCGGGGTTGTTTGTGAAACTCAGGTGTGTTTTGGATGATTTTTCACGGCTCAGGCGACAGCATGGCATACAGGCTCAATGGAATTGGGACGACGTTCAGTGGACGGCGCGATTTTCACTCCGATGGCTCGTTCGTCACGACGGAGTGGGTAAGGTTTGTGTACTTTCCGCTGATCCCACTCCGCAGTCTTCGAGTGAGGTGCCACGGGCCGGGCGAACAACGTTTTCGCATCGGAATCGGCTCATCCGACAATTACGCCGCCTATGAGAGGACTACTCACAATGGGAGGCAGGTTCTTTACACCTACGGCTACTGCTCCTTCGTGCTGGGGTGGATACTGTGTGTGATGCGTCTCTGCGTGAATACGGCGGATGCTACGTTGGCCTCGGCATTCCTTTTCATCGGAATCGTGATGCCTGTCCCGATCCCCTGGCTCATGATGCTTTATGCAAAGCGAAGGTTGCGGGCCTAAGCCGATCGCTCAACGCGCAGGTACCAATACTCCATCACACCTGAGGCCCTAGCCGCCCTGCTCCAACGGCATGCGTTACCACTTAGTCTTAAGGCGGATTCAAACCACCCCCCTTGGGGTCCAGCGGAGAGAGCGGACCTGACGCTCATCTGGACAGGGCGGAAGCACGTTTTTGTCACGTGTTTTCATGTCCTGCGAAGACTGGTGGAGATGCGCGGTCAGAACTGCTCGGCACAGATGGTGGCCTACACGGGGTGGTGGCCCTCTTACTCCGTGGCTGAGCTCACGGGCTTTGATCTGATCGATTCGGAAGAGTCGCTCGATGTCGCGGTCTTCCGTGGGCTGGAGGACAGAGTTGAGCTGCCAGGGTCTGAGTTCATCGACTTTCCTTCCTCCTACCTTGCCGATCCCGTCCCGGGAGACCACGTCACTGTCGTTGGGTACCTAGGGGCTAACGTAAAGGTGACGAGGCGCAAAGCCCGGTTCGGGCTGATGAGCCTTGACCTCTCCGCGTCGTCGGTGTCGGAGAAGCGAATCGTCCTGGCAAATGAGCACGGGGAACGGCAGTTTGTCCATTACGAAGATCCGACCTGTCATGGCATCCCTCTCGGAGGCTTGAGCGGAAGCCCGGCTTTCGTGGATAGGAGTGGGCGAGCTCGGTTCGTGGGGATCGTCACCGACGGTTCGGACAAAGACCAAACCCTTCTCATTTCCCGACTGGGGTGCCTCAGGCCAGACGGGACCCTTGACCGCAATCTGATCCCGTGATGAATCGCTCCTCGAAACTCGTGCAACGCAAAGGACCCGAACAAGAGCGCTGCCGGCATCCGGAACCAGCACACCTGGCGCTCGATACTCGGCACTCGGCCTCTGGAATTCATCACGTGCCACTCCGCCCACCGCCCTCCCCATTCCTCACTTCGCCGCCGCCGGCAGGAAGAGGGGTCAGCTCATAGTTTTGCTCAATGTCTCTTGACGTTGGCGGGCGAAACCCGCAACGCCGCGGTTAATCGCGTGGAGCAGATCCGACTCCCTGGCGGGCTGGATCAGCTTGCGTTTTTGCGGGCACTTCACAATCCCGACAGCAGCACACGAACACGCAACCGTTGCGCGTCGTTCATCCGGAGTAGCGAGACCGTCACCCGTCCGACCGGCGTCTTGCCAACGATGAGCGCACCGTCCAGGGCAAAATGTTCAGTCCATTTGTCCCGCCGGGGATGGAAAAGCCGCACGACCCGGTGTGTGCCCGGCTCGACGCCAGCAAGGTTGGGCCCCTTCACCAAGTTGCAGTCGGGACAGGCCAGCGCCAGGTTTTCAGCGCCATCAGTGCCACCATGCTGCCGCGGGATGATGTGCTCGATATGGAACTGGAGTTCGGAAAACTGCTCAGGGAGGTGGCAGGTACTCACAACGGCTGCCAGCCCGGCGGCGGACCAACTCGCGCAATGCCGTGTCCATCAGGCAGCCTTCGGCTGCTGCAACAGGGCGCGCGCCTCGGCCTTCAAAAGACTCAGGACTGAGTTGGCGTGGACCAACGACTCCAACTCCGCACGTTCCGGGGCGGTGAGCGCGCCTTCGGTGTTCTTGCCAGCCAGTTCGTCGTACCGGGCCTGCACTTCCGCGTCCGCCTTCAGGCGCAGCAAGGCGTCCGCCAACTCGGCGCTCAACTCCCGCCGCAAAGGCCGCAGGAGCCGTTCCAGACTGCCCAGATCGTTCGAGTTCGCCATGTCCAAACTCTAGCGTAAGTTGGGTTGAAGACAAGCCTCAAGAAACCGTAAGAGAAGTAGTCTCTAAGCGGGGTCTGTTCAAATGGCGTGGCAGCAGAGAAAATGCAGAGACCTGCCTGTGCCGAGGCTTCCGCGGGCAGGCGCGAAGAACGCAGAGAGGGACCGTTGCCAGTCGGCCGGCGAATCGGAACGGCTTGGAATACTTGGCGGGGGATGTCACTGACGCCCAAATTGCGAGTGAAAGCTGTGGGGAGTCTTCGGCAGACGGTCCCAGGATGCGCCTTTTTCGGCTGAATTGAGAATTGAGCCTTGAAAGGCGGTCGTTGGTTATCGAAGAATACCCTCGGATGACGCCGAATTCACTCCTGCTGCTATTCGCCTGCCTCGCTGTGCTCACGCCGACGGCCCCGGCACAGCACGTCCTGCTGGAGGCCGAACAGTTCGCTGAGACGGGCGGTTGGGATGTGGACCAGCAGTTGATGGACCAGATGGGCTCGCCCTATCGGTTGGCGCACGGCCTGGGTGTCCCCGTGCGCGATGCGGTGACGAGGGCGAAGTTTCCCTCGCCCGGCAGTTGTCGTGTCTGGGTGCGCACGCGCGATTGGGTCGCGTCGTGGAAGGCGCCGGGTGCCCTACCGCTGCCTCTACCCCGCATATTTCCCAGCGCGCATGGGCAGAGCCGCAACCAAAACTTCTTTCAAAAAAACAAGAAGTTGACAGAGAGTGGTACAGGTCTCGCCAGCCGGAAGGCGTAGCGCAGATTTCCAATCTGCTGCATCGCAGGTTTCCAACCTGCGGGCGCCTCGCCCATATATGAACGCCCTGCCGACTGGAAGTCGGCGATACAGCAGGTTGGAAACCTGCGCTACGCAGCATCGGAGGCCTGACGCCGCCTTCAAACTATGAAATATCCGGGCGACACCCGGAAAGTCGCGAATCTCTTCATGGCCGGCCGCGACATCAGCGTGGACCATGAGGCGCTTGGCCCGGTCCGCGTGATGCGAACATGCGGCATGATGGGCGAAGTTGTCGGCAAGGCCGCGTGGATTTGCGTGTGCCAAGCGACCACACCCCGGGGCGTTTACGAGGACCATCTCGCGCTGCTCAAGGAGCTCATGTCGCAGCCTGGAGGCCTGCGCCGCTCGAGCCGTGAAACCAGCACCTTCAACCCAGCCTACCCCTCAAATCTTTAGAAGAGGCGCGGGGCCAAATCGTGAAGGTGTCTGCGCCAGACCTGCCACTCGTGGGAGCCCGGACCTTCGATCCAAACGTGCTGAACCCCGGCGGCTGTCAGGGCTTCGTGCACACTCTTGCCGGCGCCATAGAGGCGATCTTCGGTGCCGCAGCCAAGCCAGAGCAAGCGGATGCGCTGGTTGGCCGTGTTCGCATCGGAGAAGACGCCTCCGAAGGAGACCATGAGGTATGTCGAATCCTGATACGATCCCATATGTTCAGCGTCGCAGAGATTTCGCCGCTTGGCCAGCGCGGCCTCTTTGTGTTACAAGCTCTGACCAGATGACAAAGCGATGCACCCGGCGATGGTGGCTCAAGAACATGGTGGCTGGCGCGGGCCTTATGGGGGCCTCGCGTCTGTTTCCGGCCCCGTTCGTCCTGGCCGATCCTCCACATGGGACTTCCACGAGGGCTGGGACGGCGGCACGCTCTACATCGGGACCAAGGGCGTGATGCACACCGGTTGCTACGGCCAAAGACCACGGCTGTGGCCGGAGGCGGCGCACCGGGCCTTTCCCGTACCCCAGCCACGCATCCCGCGGATCAAAGGTTCGCATTTCGATCACTTCATCCAAAGCTGCAAGGAGGGGAAACCGACCTGCGCCGACTTCAGCTACGCCTCGGCCATAACCGAGTTCCTCCTGCTCGGGCACCTGGCCATCAAAGCGGGGGTCGGTGCGAAGGTGGAATGGGACAGCGCGAACCTGCGCTGCCCGAACCTGCCGGCGCTGAACCGCTGGGTGAAGCGGGAGTGCCGCGAGGGCTGGGAACTCAATGCGGGCTGACTTGCCAGTAGAGCTGGAGGCAGAGGACCTCGTATTGCGTGCCGTCAGTCTCCAGGTACTAGGCTTTTCCACCACGTGGGATCGGGTTGCCAAGCGGGGTCGAGGTAGGTGGCATGCGTTTTTTCAAGATGAGTCTTGAGTGCTTGCGCGTCCTTGCGATTCTGCTCGGCCATCGTTTCCGTATATTCGGGATTGGGTCGCGGGATTATGGCGTGCGTTTCTTTGAGCCAGGCCTGCAGATCCGTCCAGAGTTGCCCGGTTCGCTCCACGTCTCTGGCCGCCAGGTCGTGCTCTTCACCGAGGTCCTCAGGCAAGTGGTACAGCTCGTTGCGGCCGTCCTCCCAGTAATGGATGAGCTTCCAGTCGCCTTTGCGGACGATCGATGAGGGTTCGCCGCCCTGGTTGCCATAGTGGGGGTAGTGCCAGAAGAGTGGTCGCGCCGGGATCTGCCCGCCTTTGAGCAACGGCACGAGACTGACTCCATCCACGTGCTGTTGCGGCCGCAAGGGCAAGCCTGCTAGTTGGAGAATGGTGGGATAGAAGTCGGTGCCGATCACCGGGGTATCGCAACTGCTGCCGGGACGGGTGACGCCGGGCGCCCTGATATAAAGCGGCACGCGCAAGCCGCCTTCCCATTGACGGCCCTTGCCGCCGCGGTAGGGCAGTTCGGAAGAACTGAAGCTGTCGCCCGAGGAAACGCCGCCGTTGTCGCTCGTAAAAATAACGATGGTGTTGTCTGCCAAGCCCAGTTCATCGAGGCGCCTCAACACCCGGCCCACGGCCGTGTCCAGCTCTTCGATCAGACCAGCGTAGATGGGATTATCCTGCACCTGCCGAACCGGCAGCGTGTGATCGATTTTAAAGCGCGCCGCCGGGGCTGGCAGCTTGGCGGCCTTTTCGCGATACTTGCTCCAGAGCGGTTTGGTGGTTTGGATCGGCCCGTGTACCGCGTAAAACGACAGGTAGGCCAGGAACGGCTTGTCCGGGTGCTGTTCCATGAAAGCGATGGTCTCGTTGGCCAGACGCTGGGTAAGCGATTCACCGGGCGGACCGCTGGGCAGTGTGGGGTTTTGCCACGGAGCGTAGTAACCGCCTATCGGACTGCCCGCGTCCCAGCCGCCCTTGTTGATGTCGAAGCCGTGATCCTCCGGCCACGAACCCTTGGTCCCCAAGTGCCATTTGCCGGCGAAGAACGTCGCGTAGCCCGCTTCCTTCAGTGCCTCGGCCAGGGTGGTGTCCGCGGCAGGCAGGTTACGGACATAATCCGGGGGCAGCAGCTTAACGTGCCGCTCCCTGGCGAAGGCCTCGCCCACCCCGGCGCCAATCCAGTCCGTGATGCCGTGCCGCGTGGGGTATTTCCCCAGCAGGATACTCGCGCGCGAGGGGCTGCACACCTGGCAGTTGGCGTAGCCCTGGGTGAAGCGCATGCCGCTCCGGGCCAGGGTGTCGATATG
Source organism: uncultured bacterium (assembly GCA_963749495.1). Lineage (GTDB taxonomy): Bacteria > Verrucomicrobiota > Verrucomicrobiia > Limisphaerales > UBA8199 > CAVQND01. Next base: position 113,116 of record CAVVMW010000022.1, on the reverse strand, counting down.
GGGCGTCTCGTAAAACGTGCTGCCCTCGATGCCCACATCCTTGATGCCGTAGTCGTCCACGAGGATGAAGAGGATATTGGGACGCGGGCTTGAGGAGACGGCCGCCAGGGCTGGCAGCACGGAGAGCAGCCAGAGGTACAGGATGCGTGTCATGGCCGAAGCCTAACAAATTGGCTTAGCGGACGCACCTCGGTTCTTTCGATTCGCCGGCAGGGGCTCTGCGGCGCCACTGTTATACGCTACATCTTGCCCAATAGCCAGGCATGAACCTCAGGGATACGGCGAAGGGAGAGAGTAATATGACCGTCAATAGTTTAGCTGCATCTGCCTCCACAAACTGCTCACAAGCCTCTCGGCTTTTGAGTGCGGCACGGGACTCCGCAACATTGGTCTCCCCCATCCCGGCAAAATAGTCCAGCCCTTCGGCCGGGTAGGGTGCTGGCGAGGCCAGCACGGCCGCGGCCACGACCAGGCCTGGTAGCAGAGCCGCACAGGCCAGAGCGTGTGGCCCACCTCCCGACACCCCCCAAACTAACAGGCGATTCAGGCCAAGCTCCCTGGCAATCGCGGCGACATCCTTCGCCGCACTGGCCACCGTACGACCCGGATGCGGTGTTGACCCTCCGTAGCCCGGTCGCTCATAGCAGATCAGCCGAATGCCGCGCGACTGTGCGTCCTCGACCCAGCGGTCATAAAGGAGTTGGGACTGTGGTGTTCCCCTGAGCACCAGAACCGGCACGCCATCCGGTTGACCCGCTTCGTTGATACGGCCAATCCAGGCAAGGCGCACGGCCCTGTGGCACTAGCGTCGTCTCGCTCTTGGTCCGCCTTTGATCCCCCGGTGATTCCCTTGGGCGCTTTCCAGCAATGCCCCGAATTATATCTTGCGAAGATCATGTTAGGCTCGGCGCATGAGAGCATCCGTGGCCTCAGCCGACGTGCAATATGACCTTTGAGAGACGCCTTTTTTCCCCCCAAACGCGATTTCCATCGGCGGAGGCAATTCCGAGAACTGTTTTGTGAGCGGTTCGACTGCCCAGTCTCCGATTACAGTGAACGCGCTTTCCGCAAATTGTTGTATTGGCACGCCAGGCCCTTCGCCGGCATCCTCCGGCTCTTGATCCCGAACTTCTTTTCCGAGGACTTCAAGTTCATCGAGTCCTTGGGGGCTGCGATGGACCCAAGAGAAGCGAGGGCGGACGCGGCGAATTTTCATGAGGCAAACAGTTATGCGAAAGGCATTTTGCGGACCTCCTTGAAGTTCCGCGTGTCCGGGCGGAGGGCGATGCGTCTGGCGCGTGAGCTTTTTGCCGGCTCGATGCCGATGACCGGCAAAAACCACACCGGTTCCTCTCCATGAACCCGTGAGGAGGCCCGCGAGGTTTTGGACTGCGGCAGTCCTCTGCCGCTTTTCAGTCCCTGGTTCTGGGAACGTGAAAGCGGCAGAGGACTGCCGCAGCCCAAAACGCTTCGCAGCCTCGGGCCCCTGACCGGTTCACGGTCCCAATGCATTGGCAGAAGCCAAAGGGGGCTCCCCACAAACGCAAGCGCGGCCAAAACGCAACCCAAGCCCCGGGCGCAGAGATTACGCGTATCAACAAGGAGACCCGGGGCGGCCAGGTCCTCTACATATTCACCTTCGAGGACGAGATTCATCACCCAAGACTCTACATCGGGGCGGATGGCAAGGTAATACACCAGAGCCTGCCCAGGTAGAGCCTGTCCCAAAAACCCCGCGTGTGGGGAGCCTTTGTCGCAGCCTTTGTCGAAACCTTTGTCGGATGGGCCATTTCTCGACAAAGGTTTCGACAAAGGCTGCGACAAAGGTCCGAGATCAGAGCTTTTGGGACAGGCTCTAACCCGCATATTTCACAGCGCGGCAGAGCCGCAACCAAAACTTCTTTCAAAAAAACAAGAAGTTGACAGAGAGTGGTACAGGTCTCGCCAGCCGGAAGGCGTAGCGCAGATTTCCAATCTGCTGCATCGCAGGTTTCCAACCTGCGGGCGCCTCGCCCATATATGAACGCCCTGCCGACTGGAAGTCGGCGATACAGCAGGTTGGAAACCTGCGCTACGCAGCATCGAAAGCCTGACGCCGCTTTCAAACTATGAAATATCCGGGCTAAGAAAGCCGGCTGCGGAAGGGCCAACGGCTCAGTGGCGGTGTCCCCCGCCCTCGCGGGGGCGATGGAACTGCCTGAGGGCGCGGCGGAGCGACTCGATTTCGTGTTCGTCGGCGTCCTTTTGCCGTTCAGCCATCTCCACGGTCTCGAGCACCTCTTCCATTTGGTCGACCATTTGACGGAGGGTGGCCAGGATGTCGTTGACGTCTTCGATGGCCTTTTTGATGCCTGCAGGAGAGGCGGGCTCGCAGGGCCGCGCGGGAGGCGGTGGCGGGGCAAAGGGCCTGCGCTCCGGAGGGTGAGGCCGGTAAGGCGGCTTAGGCGGGGCCTGCGGCCGGGCGGTCGGGCCGTGCTCCGGCTCTGGCGCGCCCCGATCGCGGCGCTGAACCGGAGACTGGGATTGCCCCTGCGCAGGGGCAGGGGACTCGAATTCTCTGCCGGACTCAGGCTCTCCGCCGGGCTCGAGCCTTCGCCGGGCTCGAGCTCTTCGCCGGGCTCGAATTCCTGGACCATCTCGGGCTCGGTCATCTCGTCGAACTGAGCGCGCTCGGCAGGTTCGGGGGCCTTGGCGGGTTGTTCGGGCTGGGGTGGGGCCGGCGGCTCGCCTTCGGATGGAGGCTCGACCGCGGCCTCCGGTTCCGGGGCGGTCTGGCTGGAGGGGGCGGGTTGGGCGGGGATGAAGCGTTCTTCGTAGGGGGCAGCGGGCTCAGTCGAGTGTGGTTCGGCCCGCTCTGGAGCGGGCGCTCCCGGGGCGGGTCCCCCGCTCGTGGCTGGCCGCCGGCCGCGTCCACGCCCGCGCCAGCTCCGTCCACGGCCCCGCCGGGCGGGTTGAGAGGAAGTCTGCTGCTGGGCTGGTTCGGTTCCGGCGTCTGGTTCTTGTTCGGGAGCCATCTTCACTTCAAATTGCCCTGATTGGGCGCAAATGCAATGGGAATTTATTGGTTGGACCTTGGGAGACGGATTGGCAAGGATTGGCACTATGATGAAACAGATCGAGGGCATCGCAGGGCGAATGAGATTGGCGGCGGCGGTGTGGCTGGGAGCGTTGGCGGCGGAGGCCGCCTTGGGGCAATCCAATTCCAATGCCCTCAGCCCGGCGGCGGCGGCCGTGCCGCGAAGACCGAACATCATCTTCATCCTGGCCGATGACCTCGGCTACGGAGACCTGGGCTGCTACGGGCAGGGCCGGATCAAGACGCCCAATATTGACCGGCTGGCGGAGGAGGGCATGCGGTTTGCCAGTTTCTATGCCGGCAGCACGGTCTGCGCCCCGTCGCGCTGCGCCCTGATGACGGGGCTGCACACCGGCCATGCCTATATCCGGGGCAACAGCGCGCTGGCCCTGAGGCCGGAGGACCTGACGGTGGCGGAGGTGCTCAAGCAGGCTGGCTACCACACCGGGCTGGTGGGCAAATGGGGGCTGGGCAACGAGAACACGCCCGGTGTCCCCCAAAAGAAGGGCTTCGACGAGTTCGTGGGGTTCCTGGACCAGACCCATGCGCACGATTATTATACGGACCACCTCTGGCGCTTTGACCCAAACACGGGCTGGGACAACGCGGAGCCGATCCCTGAGAATGCCGACGGCAAGAAGCAGCTCTATGTGCATGAATCTCTTCACGACGGCCGCAACCAACTTCGCGCGCATCAACGCTCCAAGGCAGTTCAATCAATTCCGGCCTTTCTTCCTCTACCTGGCCTATACCATCCCGCACGCGAACAACGAGGAAGGCGCCCGCTCCGGCAACGGCATGCAGGTGCCCAGCGACGCCCCCTATTCGGACCAGCCCTGGCCGCAAACCGAAAAGAACAAGGCGGCGATGATCACGCGCCTGGACCGGGACGTGGGCCTGCTCCTGGAACGGCTGCGCCAACTCAAGCTCGACGACCACACGATCCTCTTCTTTTCGAGCGACAACGGTCCGCACAAGGAGGGCGGCGTTGACCCGAAGTTCTTCGGCAGCTCGGGTCCGCTTCGCGGCATCAAGCGCGACCTCTATGAAGGAGGCATTCGCGTGCCCATGATCGTGCGCTGGCCGGGCCGCATCCGGGCCGGCCAGACCAATGATGCGCCGTGGGCCTTTTGGGACTTCCTGCCCACGGCGGCCGAGCTGGCCGGCGCCCAGGCCCCCGGCAACCTCGACGGCCTCTCACTGCTCCCGACCCTCCTGGGCCGGCCGCAAACCAACCGGCACGAATTCCTCTACTGGGAGTTCCACGAACGCGGCTTCCAGCAGGCCGTGCGCATGGGCGACTGGAAGGCCCTTCGCCTCAAGCCGGGCCAGAAGCTCGAACTCTATGATTTGAAGACCGACCTGGCCGAGAAGACCAACGTTGCCGAGGCCAACCCCAAGGTCGTGGCGAAGATCGAGGATTACCTCAAGACGGCCCGAACCGAGTCGGATCGCTGGCCCATCAAGAGGCCGCCGGAGGAGACGCCGCCGCGCTGAGGCTGGTGTGGGGGTGCGATTACAACTGTCGGTCACCCCATGGCGCCTTTTTGCCCCGAAGGGGCTTCCGACAATAGCCCGGCGTTTCAACGCCGGGTCAGCGGACCCAAGGAGCAGGTCCGTCCCGAAGGGACGGCTGAAAGCAAGGAGTGTTTTCAGTCGTCCCTTCGGGACGAAGGTCCCTTTTGCGGCCTCCCCGGCGTTGAAACGCCGGGCTATTCTCAGATGTCCCTCCGGGACAAAACTCCCGAGGCGCATAGCCAACGCTTTTGATCGCACCCCTAGTTCGGCGCTCGAAAACGCAGGCTTGCAATACCCCTGAAAAGTGGCAGGTTGCTGGCATCCGAAAATCATCCTGGGAGCAGTCAGCCCATGGGAACTTGAATGAGCGTAGAAGAGCCAATCGAACTTGAGGGCACGATTTCGACGGTTTTGCCGGGGACGATGTTCCGCGTGAAGCTGGACAACAAGCATGAAATTCTGGCGCATCTCTCCGGCAAGATGCGCAAGCATTTTGTCCGCCTGACCGTCGGCGACCGGGTCCGGCTGGAGATGTCGCCCTACGACTTGAGCAAAGGACGGATCACCTACCGCCTGCGCTGAGGCATTCAAGAAGCGCCCGCCCCGAGCCCCGATTGGAGCCGAGGCAGGCGCAGCCCGGCACCGCCCCGAGCGCGGAGAGAAGCCCGCCCCCTTGGCCAAATATCGTGCCGCCCCTCCGTGGCTGGATTTTGACAGATGTAACACCACGTGTTACATAATAAATAGAGCTGAGCCTCTTATGAGAGCTAGTTGCCGCTTTGCACTGGCTGTGCACGTGCTGGCTGTGCTGAAAAGAGGGCGGTTGCGTGTCCTCGGCGTTGCTGGCGGCCAGCGTGAACACCAACCCGGTGGTGATCCGGCGGTTGCTGCTGGTCCTGCGGAAGGCGAGGCTGGTGGAAACGCGCAAGGGCTCGGGATGGGGCTCGCGGTTGAGCCGTCCGGCGGCCCGGATCAACCTGGCTGAGGTGTACCGGGCAGTCGAGGGCGGCGGGCCTTTTTGCCTGCCGCGCCGCAAGCCTAACGGCGCCTGCCCGGTGGGTCGAGGGATCCATGCGGCGCTGGGGAAGATCTTTGTGTCCGCCCAGGCGGCCCTGGAACAGGACCTGTCCCGGACAACTCTGGCGGGGCTGCTGCTCGATGCAGAAACGATTCAGATTATCTAATATGCGCTTGAAAAGGAAACGACGGACGACTCGCCCCCGGAGGGTGGCGAGGCTGCGCCCGGCCCGGGCGGCGGGGCGGGCGCCCAAGCGGGTTTTGTCCCGGCGGCCCCCGGCTGCGGTTGCGGCGCCGCCGCCTGCTGCCGCGCCGGCGCGCCTCCAGCCGGACCCGGCCCCCGCCCGTTACGAGCCTGAGCCCCCCACGACCCTGAACACACGGAACAGGACCATGAGCCGGCAGAGACGGTTCAGAGCGACGGGCTGCAGGCCGGGGCGCTCCAGCTCTATCTGAGGGAGATCGGCCAGGTGAAACTGCTGACACCCAAAGAGGAGGTGGTGCTGGCCCGGCGAATCAAGAGGGGGGACGCGGAGGCGCGCGAGCAGATGATCAAGGCCAACTTGCGGCTGGTCGTCAAGATAGCGCACGACTACGACGGCTTGGGGCTGCCCTTGCTGGACCTGATCAACGAGGGCAACATCGGTTTGATCAAAGGGGTCGAGCGCTTTGACCCGGCCAAAGGGGCGAAACTCTCGACCTATGCTGCCTGGTGGATCAAACAGGCTATCAAGCGGGCGCTGGCCAACCAGTCCAAGACGATCCGCCTGCCGGTCCACGTCGTGGACAAAGTGGCCCACATCCGGCGGGCGGAGGCGCGGCTGCGGGAGACCCTGGACCGCGACCCGACCGACGAAGAGGTGGCGGCGTACGTGGGGCTCAAGCCGGTGCGGGTGCGGGAGTATCGCCAGGCCTCCAAGGCCCCGGTCTCGCTGGAAGCCCCGCTGGGCGCCAGCGACGAGACCAACCAGGTGGCCGAGGTGGTGGCGGACGTGAATGCGGCCGCCCCCTTCAATCGCCTCGTGCGGGCGAGCGACTTCGAGATGTTGAAGGAGGTCTTTGCCACGCTGACGCCGCGTGAGAGGGCGGTGCTCTCGATGCGCTACGGCCTGGAGGATGACACGCCCAGGACGCTGGAGGAGATCGGCGGACACTTTGGAGTGACGCGCGAGCGCATCCGGCAGATCCAAAACGAGGCCCTCCACAAGCTGCGAATCAAGGTCCAGAAGCATGACCGGCCCTCTCCGGAGCGGATCATGACGCTGGCGGAGTGACTCCGGAAGTCACCATTCGAGGTTTTCGAGGAAGCCCTCCAGTTTGCTGCGGCGGGTGGGGTGGCGCAATTTGCGAAGGGCCTTTGCCTCGATTTGGCGGATGCGCTCGCGGGTGACGTTGTATTGGCGGCCAACCTCCTCGAGGGTGCGCGGGCAGCCGTCGGTCAGGCCGTAGCGGAGTTCGAGGATTCGGCGTTCGCGCTCATTGAGGCCGTTGAGGACCTCGGAGAGGTGGCCGCGGAGCAGGCTGAAGCTGGTGGCCTCGCTGGGGTTTTCGGCGGATTTGTCTTCGAGCAAGTCGCCGAAATGGGTCTCCTCGGCATCCCCGACCGGGGATTGCATGGAGATAGGCTGCTGGGCGATTTTGAGGACGGTGCGGATGCGCTCGACGGATATTTCCATGGCATCGGCCAGTTCGTCGGAGGTGGCCTCGCGGCCCAGTTCCTGCATGAGGCGCCGCTGGGTGCGCCAGAGCCTGTTGATGACCTCGATCATGTGGACGGGGATGCGCACGGTGCGGGCCTGGTCGGCGATGCAGCGGGTGATGGCCTGGCGGATCCACCAGGTGGCGTAAGTGGAGAATTTGTAGCCGCGCCGGTACTCGAATTTCTCGACCCCTTTCATCAGGCCCATGTTTCCCTCCTGGATGAGGTCGAGGAAGGATTGGCCGCGGTTGGTGTATCGTTTGGCGATGGAGATGACCAGGCGCAGATTGGCCTCGACCATTTGCGCCTTGGCCTCGCGGGCGCGGGCCAGGGCGCCCTGGAGCCTGTTCCAGAGGTCCAGGAAATCGGTGGCCGGCATGCGCACAAAGCGTTCAAGGGTCCGCAGGTTCTCCTCTTCGGTGTGGATGGCGGCCTCCAGCGAGGCGGCGTCGGGTCGGGCCTGGATGGTCCGAAGGGCCTGGCGGCCGGCTTGGAGCTTGTCGCGGACGTTCTCGGCCACCAGGGCCATCTCCTCGATGATCTTTTGCTTGAAGCGGAAGCGGGGGAACATGGCCTGGAGCCTGGCGCTGAGCCGTTTGAACCGGGCGCGCAGGCGCCCCCGAGCCGACGGCAAGGCGGCGCTCTGCCATTGGCAAAACAGGGCGTCGGCCTGGGCGTCCAGTCCCTGGACTTGTCGGATCAGGCGGCGCAGGCTGGCGACGTGCCGTTCGCGCTCGTCCGCCAGCTTGTCGAGGATGAGGCGGTCGAAGCGTTCCTTGGGGGGCATGGCCAGGAGCTTGTCGGCCAGGGTCATGTGCTCTTTCGCGGCAAAGCCCATGCCATAGATCAGCTTCTGGATTTCGCGTTCCGCTGCCTCGATGCGCCGGCAGATCTCGACCTCCTGCTGGCGGCTCAGCAAGGGCACGCGGCCCATTTGCTTGAGATACATCCGCACCGGGTCGTCCAGGATGTCAAACTGGCTGGTCTCGGCCTCCTCGTCCGGCTCGGCTGAGGGGAGTTGGTCCAGGTCGGCCGGGTCGACGATTTCGATTTCGAGGTTGCGCAGCTTGGTCAGGACCTGGTCGAGGTCCTCCGGTGTGGCCACCTCGGCGGGCAGGGCCTCGCTGAGGTCTTCGTGAGAGAGGTAGCCTTGCTCGTGGGCCAGGCGCACCAGGCCCTTGAGTTTTTCGGCCAGGTCCAGGCTGGGATGGCCGTTGCCGCCCACGACGGGTGGCGTCGTCGAGTCGAGCGCCACGGGCACGGCGGGGTTGAGGGGCGGCGTGTCCTGGGGCGGCGGCTCGCACGGCGGAGGCGCCGCCGCGGCAGCAGCTTTCGCCTCTGTTTGCTCTCGTTTTTTAGGTCTGACTCTCTGCATAAACCGCCCCCGGATCTCCGGCGCCCAGCCGTCTCCACCGGCCCAATCCCGCCTGCCGCTGCCCCTGGAACTCCTCCCCAATGGGGGCCAACGCCCGGCGACACGGCTAGGAGCATACAGATTTTTTGAGAAACTCAAAGAAATAATCGCGTGGCGAAGGCGTATTCCTGACACCGCCGCCGTAGCGCAGACTTCCAAGTCTGCTGTATCGCGGGTTTCCTAACCCGCAGGCGCCGCGATTTCCGGCGCCCTGCCGACTGGAAGTCGGCGGTACAGCAGGTTTGGAAACCTGCGCTACAAACTGCTGTGCCCCGCCAAATGGGGGCAAAGTCGGGAAACGCCCGCGGCGAAAAGCATTCCCATTGCGGGCGGCAACGGATTATCCTGGGAGGGCCGATGTGTTGATATGATCGATCCCGGAGCAGCGCCGTCGGGCGCGGTTGAATTGCCCCAGGCAGGCCCGGATCCGTACGCCGTGTTGCGGAATCGGGATTTTCTGTTCTACCTGGTGGGGCGGTTTGTGGCGGCGCTGGGGCAGCAGATGCTCACGGTGGCGGTCGGCTGGGAGTTGTATGGGCGGACCAAATCCGCGCTGGCTCTGGGGATGGTGGGCCTGACGCAGATGATGCCGATGGTCCTCTTTGTCCTGGTGGCCGGACACGTGGCGGACAATTTCAACCGCAAGCGCATCATCCTGGTGACCACGTTTGTCATCGCCTGCGCCAGCGCCGGGCTGAGCCTCATTTCCGCCTTTGGCGTCCCGGTTTTTTGGATTTACTTCTGCCTCTTCGCCTCCGGCTCGGCGCGCACGTTTCTCTGGCCGGCCAGTTCGGCGTTTCTGCCGCGCCTGGTGCCGCGCGAGCATTTTTCCAGGGCCGTCACCTGGAACAGCGGCAGCTTTCAGCTCTCCTCGGTGGCCGGCCCGGCGGCAGGCGGCGCGCTCATTGCGCTGACCGGGTGCGCCTGGCCGGTCTATGCCGTCAATGCGGCGGCCGCGCTGGTCTGCCTGGTGCTGATCAGTTTTGTCCGGCACGACCCCGTCGTGGCGGTCAAAGAGCCAATGACCCTCAAGAGCCTGGCGGCCGGGTTCAAGTTCGTGTTCGCCAGCCCGATCATCCTGGGCACGATCACGCTGGATTTGTTTGCGGTGCTCTTGGGCGGCGCCGCCGCGTTGTTGCCGATCTATGCCAAGGACATCCTCGGCCCCGGTTCCAGCGGTTTGGGGTATGTGCTGGCGCTGTTGCCATGGGGGGCGCACATGACGCAGGAGCGCCTGGCCGCGGTATGCCTGGGGCTGCTCCAGGCGGCGCTGCCCTTAGGCTCCCTGCTCTGCGCGCTCATCCTGGCCCATCGCCCTCCGCTCCAAAAGGCGGGCAGCAGTTTGCTCAAGGCTGTGACCATCTTTGGCGTGGCGACCATTGTCTTCGGTTATTCGCGGTGGTTCTGGTTGTCTTTCCTGACGCTATTTCTCTGCGGCGCAATGGACAACATCAGCATCGTCGTCCGCCACACCGTGGTACAACTGCTCACCCCGGACGAAAAACGCGGGCGCGTCTCCGCCGTCAACAGCCTGTTCATCGGCACCTCCAACGAATTGGGCGGCTTTGAGTCGGGCCTCGTGGCCTACCTGGCCAGCCCGGTCTTCTCGGTCGTCTCCGGCGGGGTCGGCACCATCCTCGTTGTCATCGCCGTCGCCTCGATCTGGCCCGAAGTCAGGAAGCTGGGCCGGCTCGATGGGCCATACCTGGTTGAAACGTGAAACGTGAAACGTGAAACGTGAATTCGAGGTCTTCGACTGGTGCCCTCACGTTTTCACGTTTCACGTTTCACGGTTCAGCGCTCCCAGGAGTTCCCGGGTTCGCGACAGCCCCTCGGCAGGCTTGACGACTTCGGCCGAATAGAGCAGGTAGGCCAGGGCCAGGTCGAGTTCGAAGCGGGCAATGCCGGCGCGTGCGGCATAACATCGAAATGGCTCCGAATTGAGCAATTGCCGGACCCGCGCGGCCAGGCGGCCGATTGGGAGGCGCTCGGCCAGGATGGCGCGTTGGATGACATAGTGAAACCAATCCCAGCCGGGGATGCCGGCCAATTCGCCGCGTTCCCAATCCAGCGCCGTCCACTGGCCTTGCTGAGAGCGCTTGATGTTCCAGGGCGCCAGGTTGCCGTGCGCCAGGGCGGGATGCACGGCGCGGGAGCGGAGGGCGCCGGCCAGGACGGGCCAGAATGGACCGGCCGGGGCGGCCTGTTCGAGGCGCTGCCATTCCGGCGTCTCGGGCAGAGCCACGGTTCGCTTCACATCCACCCACGGCCCAAGCAGGGCTGGCAGCGCGGCATCGTGCCGCGGGCGCGGGGCATCGCCGGCAACGTAATCCAGCGCCAGCGCCTGCACCCGCTCCGATTCAAAAGTGCCCCGCAACCTGGGCACGCCGGGCTTGCCCGAGGCGGCTTCAAGAAACGTCTGCTCTTTGCGGATGAGTGCCTGGGCTGGTCCGCTTGCGCCGGCCTTGACAACGCCGGCGGGCTTGTGGTTGGCGTCGAAGACCAGGAGGACAAAACGCCGGCCCGGGCTGGCGGGGTTGCCGGCGAGAATGCCCAACTCAGGCACAGGCGGCCGCGCTGAGCCGGCCAGCGAGGAAAGAAACTCGACGAAGAGATCCTCGGGCGGAATTGCCAGCGCGCTCTGGCGGGCGCCGGGGGCGAGGCCGGCGCGGAGCAGCGTGCGCAGCAGGGCGCGGGCGGCGCGGGCGCGCCCGGTTTGCGCGGGATACAAGCTCAGCGCCATGGCCGCGGCGCGCCGGCAGGCCGGCAACGCCAGCAACGGACGCCCCTGCTTGCGCAGGACGCGCATGTGAATCGTAACGCACTGCGCGCCCCGGGCCGGGCCGAACAATTCGCTCCAATCGCTCTCCATGGGGGGCAAAATCAGTTTTGGGGACCCGTCGGACGTGTCCGACAGGTCGGACGCTGGCGTCTAGCCAGCCTCTCTGCCATGAAGTCGAGAATGGCCCTCGAGATGTCCGCCGCGACTCGTTCGGGCGGCTGGGCTGCATCGATGATACGTCCGCAGTCCAGGTCCCGGACCAGGTCGAGGTAGGCCTGGCGCTGGCGCTGGGTCTCGGCCGCGGGCACTTCCTGTTTCCGGGCCCGGAGCACTTCGACCGGGGCGTCCAGCAGCACAACCAGATCGGGTTTGGCCAGGAGGCGATAGCCGAGCGCTACGAGCGGGCGGGGCACGCGCAGCCGATAGCGCCGCTGGTCCACGAAGAAGTCGTAATAGTACCTGTTGATGAGCACCAGACCGGCCCTGACCTTCGCAGGGTTGACGCACAACGGCCAGCCGAGAAAGAACTCCAGCCAGTGAAAGCCAAAGAAGAGCAGGCAGGCTAGGGCGTTGCGGGGCGGCCTGGCGTGGGGATCGGTGACCGGGCCGCGCGCCGCACGGCGCCGGGCCGAGAACAGGGGCGGTTTCCAGTGGAACTGGCGTCCCCGCGAGGGGTCGAAGGTGCAGCGGAGTCTCTCGATGAGGAGGCGGGCGGCGGTGGATTTGCCGCTGCCGTCAGCCCCGCACAGGGTCACAACCAGGCCCGGCGGGCGCAGGACGCGGCGGGTCATGCGGGCGGCCTCCTCGAGCAACGAGGCTGCGCTCCCGAGAGGATGCCTGGCCAGGCGCCGCAGGACCAACTGCCGGCGCAAGGCAGCCGAGCGCGCCTCGATTTGGGCCCACTGCCCCGCCGCCCCCGCCGCCACCAGGAACCGCGCGTGCCTGCGGCCCAAGGTCCGGGCCAGCGCCTCGGTGGCGGCATCGGGCTCCGCGCTAAACCCCGCGGCGATCAAGGCATGGTACTTCTCCCGGACCCTGCCGGCATAGATGAGGCCCTCCAGCAGGCTCGCGGCCGCCTCGTGGGCCGGATGAGGAACGGCGAACGGTCCCCGGTCAACCTTCCTCTCGAGCAGGGTCCGCCAATCCAGGAAAGGAAACCCCCGCCACTTCAGGCCCGTGAACAGGTCGAAATGGACTTGGCCGCCGGACTTGAGGCCCGATAAGTAGAGGGCGAGGGTGGCGGCAAATCCGACGCGGTTGTGCAGACGGAAACCGGCCGAGTCCGCGGCCGCCCGCAGTGCCGCCTCGGCGGAGCGGAGTTGGGAGGGCGCGACCAGGACATTGATATCGTTGGCGGTGAAATGCGGCAGCCGTTCATAGTTGCGGAGGACCAGGAAGCGGATACCCGCCCGTTGCCAGGCGCCGAAGACCGCTGCAACCAACTCGCCGGTTTGCTCGGGCTCAGGCATGGGGATTGGCCGTCATGTTCATGGCTACCTGGCTTAGAACCTGTCACAAAAGCCTGCCAAAGGGAAAGCTTCGTCGCAAGGAAACCTTCGTCGCAGCCTTTGTCGAAACCTTTGTCGGGTTGGCCATTTTTTCGACAAAGGTCGCGACAAAGGTTGCGACAAAGGCCCCGAACTGCCGCCCCTGGCACAGGGCTCCTGCTTAGCGGCCCCTCCAGAATGAAGTCGGCCGGGCCGCGCGGCGAGTCACGCGCCGATCCGGCGAGGCCAGGGTATAGAGCGAGTAATCGAAGGGCTTCTGAAAAGGGGCGCCACGCAGGGCCAGCCGGAACCGGTGTTGCGCCATGAAGAAGTGCCTGAAAAGCCTTGTCCGGGCCGGAGCCATCTGCCACTTGAGCTGCCGCTCGCGAAGGGCGTTGGGCTTGAGGTTCATGTTGGCGCCCGTGTCCGTGAAAACCGAAGTGAAGCGAGGCAGAACGGCGAAGCGCAACCGGCGCCGGACCATCTGGGCTATCCAGAAGCAGTCCCCAACGTCCCGCCATTGGGTGTCCAGGCAGATTCCCATCTCCTCGACAACGCGGCGGCGAACAAACAGGGCGCAGGTCAGGACCGGAAACCGCACCCACAACTGGTACTTGCGCGGAGTGACCGAACACCGGTGGCAGAGGTAGTCGCCCGCCGCATCGGTCACGATCGTATCCGGGAGCAGGACATCCACCTCCGGGTGGGCCCCGAAAAAGCCCTGCACCGCCTCCAACGCCCCAGGCAGGTACTGCTCGTCGCAATTCAGGTAGGCCAGCACCTGGCCTGTGGACCGCCTGAACCCGCGGTTGACCGCGTCATACATCCCCTGGTCCTTCTCGATGAAGGCCCTGACGCGCGAGTCCTTGGGCAGCCATTCCTGCGTCCCATCATCCGAACAGGCATCCTGGACGATGTGCTCGACCTGGACCCCTTGCTGATCCGCCACCGAGGCGATGCAAAGCCGCAACCACTGCGAATTGCGGAAGCTGGGAGTAATGATTGAAACTTGCATCAAGTGCTGTGCGCGGCGTCAATCAGCATGTCAGATTCAGGCCGCTCATGCTGCAACCAGCGTAAGCCGGGGACACACCGTTTGTCGAGCAGCATCGCGCCCCAGCCCTGCGCGCGGGCGCATTCGGACACCGAGCCCGGGCGTGCGCTCTTCCTCGGTTTGAAAGCCCGAAATGTGACAGCCGGGGCTGGAGCGAGCCTGCGAGCGGAGGCCCAGGTTGTGGGCACAAAAATCTGTGCGCCCTGAAGGGGCGCGACAACGCCCGAATCCCTTAGTGGTCATGAACATAAATACGATGACGTATCCTCGATGCGCGGCAGGGTCGCCGCCAGGGTAGCGCAGACCTCCGAGTCTGCTGTCTCGCAGGTTTCCAAACCTGCGGGCCAACCGAGGTGCGGACGCGCGTGCCTTCACGGACGCGCAGCCGACTTGGAAGTCGGCGATACAGCAGACTCGGAGGTCTGCGCTACGTCACCGTATTTGTGTCCGGTAGTACTTAGCAACAGGTCCCGGCCTTACAGACCGGGGAGGTTTTCGTTGGGCTTGGCTTACCCAGGCCTCCGCTCCGCTCCAGCCTGGGCTATCACATGACGGGCCTTCGGCCCTGGCGCGCATCTGGATACCGAGGTCGGAATGCGTTCGACCAGAGGCGCGCTCCCCGCCCCTTGCGGCCCGCGGGGGCAGTGACGGATTGCGCCCCCCGCGCGCGGGGGCCGAGGATGTCCGATCTCCTCTTGGCTGTTTGGGCCGGAACCGGGGGTAAATCGGGCTGACATTTTCACTGGTTGCCGGGGCCGCTGGCGGCTGCTTCTCCAATCAGGTCGTAATCCGTATGGCCCAGGATGCGGACCTGGGCGAACTGGCCGAGCGGGAGTTGGCCTCGGACATAGACGCGTCCGTCGATGTCGGGGGCGTCGGCTTCGCCGCGGGCGACCAGGTAGCGTCCCTGGAGGAGGGCGGCGTGGCGGTCGGCGCCGCGGATGAGGCCGTGCTCCCATGAGGAGATGCGGGCGCGCCTGAGTTCTCGGGCGCCGGCCTGGTTCTCCACGAGCACTTTGATCGTGCGGCCCACGAAGGACTCGGCCACCTGGACGGCCACCTGGTGCTGGGCGGCCATGGCCAGGCCGCGGCGGCGGCGTTTGACCTTCTCGGGCAACTGGCTGGCCATGGCGCCGGCGCGAGTGCCCTCCTGCTGGGAGTAGGTGAACACGCCCAACCGCTCGAACCTGGCCGCGCGGATGAAGTCCAGCAGGGTCTGGAAGCACTCCTCGGTCTCGCCGGGGAAGCCGACAATGAACGTGGTGCGCAGGGCGATGCCCGGGATGCCCGCGCGAATCCGGCGCAGGAGTTCGATGATGTATTGCGGGGAGGTCTCTCGCCGCATGCGCTCCAGCATGTTCGCATGGATGTGCTGGAGGGGGATGTCCACGTAACGGGCGACTTTGGGACACTGGGCGATGGTCCGGATGAGGTCATCGGTCCAGTGGGCCGGGTGGGTATAGAGGAGGCGAATCCAGAAATCGC
This sequence comes from uncultured bacterium, assembly GCA_963749495.1. Lineage (GTDB taxonomy): Bacteria > Verrucomicrobiota > Verrucomicrobiia > Limisphaerales > UBA8199 > CAVQND01. The sequence continues at coordinate 97,584 of CAVVMW010000022.1, read as the reverse complement.
CGGGCACAGCATTCAACTCGCGCAGCAAGGTGCAGAGGGTGGTGGAGGCCGGGGCCAGCGCCTTGAGGGCGGCGCCGAACTTGTCCGGCGAGGCGAGGGCGCGGCTGTGTTGCGGGCGCAGGTCCAGGCCGTAATAGGTCGAGTCCTGCGAAATCAGGTTTAGCTCCTTCACCCCCTCGTCCAGCAAGGCGCGCGCCTCGGCAAGGATGTCGGCCTGGGGACGGCTCCGGTGCGAGCCGCGAATTCGCGGGATAATGCAAAAGCTGCACGGGTGATTGCACCCCTCGGCAATCTTGACGTAGGCAAACTGAGGCGGCGTCAGCCGGAAGCGTGCCGTGGCGTAGTCCGGGATGTAGCGAGGGCGGAGGGCGGAGGCCGGAGGACGGAGGACGGAAGCCGGAGGTCGGAGGCCGGAGGCCGGAGGTCGGAGGCCGGAAACCGGAGGTCGGAGGCCGGAGGCCGGAGGTCGGAGGCCGGAAGCCGGAAGCCGGAGGACGGAGGACGGAAGCCGGGGGCCGGAGGACGGAAGCCGGAGGTCGGAGGACGGAGGACGGGGGTCGGAGGACAAGCCGAGCCTGGTCGCGCGTTTGGCCAAGGCCTGTTTGACCACTTCAGTGATCTTCGTGACCTGGTCAATGCCCATGAAGGCATCCACCTCGGGCAGCAGCCTGGGCAACTCATCGCCAAACCGTTGCGGCAGGCAGCCGGCCACGATCAGGCCCTGGCCGCGATGGCGCGCCTCGCGCACCGCGGCGGACTCGAGGATGGTGTCCACGCTCTCCTTCTGCGCCGAATCGATAAACGAGCAGGTGTTGATGATGAGCACGTCCGCCTGGGAGGTCTCGCTGGTGATCTCGACGCCCTCCTGCAGCAGCGTGCCGAGCATGATCTCGGCGTCCACCAGGTTCTTGGCGCAGCCCAGGGAGATCATGCCGACACGCATCGGCCGTTCTGTGACTCTTTCCTTCATCAACGGCCGCTCAGCTTACGTCAGGAAAACGCGGCGGGCAACCTTCACGCCATCTTTGTGCGCCTGCCGCTCTGGTTCCGTGGGCGCACATCTTGCTGGGACCGCCACACCCTGGCCAAACTCCGCAGGGTTGTGGTAGATTCGCCGACGACATGAAATTGACGGCAAGGATCCGGGTGCGTTGCGCGGTCTTAATCATCGCCGTCGGGCTGCAAGCGGCGCCCGGGCGAGGGGCACAAGCCGAGGCGGCCGCTGTGCCAGCCGCGACGAATGCGCACCGCGTCTATAGTCATCTGCTGGCTCCGCGCGAGCATCCCGATTACAACCGGCGCGCGGTGAAACCACCGACATGGGAGACGTTCAAGAACCGCACGCAGTTCACCTGCCTGCGCGGCTTTGGGGAGCAGGGTGGCCGGCTCGTCGGCTTTGCAGAGGAACTCGAGAAGTACACTCACACCTATGAACTCGGGGACGTTATCTGGCCGTCCTACTCGACGATCTTCGCCACCAACCTTTGCGACCTTGCCGATGAGATCAGACGCCGCGACCTCTACCTGTTCGACCTCTGGGGCTACGTGCCCGGCTCGGGGCCGGGCGGATATTGGCAGCAATTCACGCCTCCCGCGGGCGCTTTGCCGATGCTGGAAGCCAAGCTGGGCGAGCGCTGGCTCGGCATGGACATCGGCGAGCAGGACGGGCGTTACATCGGCGGCTACGCGAGCCAGATGACGCCGGCTTCGGCCAGCCGGTTCGAGCAGTACCTGAATTTCCAGCGTCACTTCGAGCGGATGGGCGACGACCTGGGCCATAAGCACGCCGCGCTGGTCTCGTTGAATTTCGGCCATTACTTCCTGAAGGAGGGCACTTACACGCTCATTGGCGCGGAGACGGCGCAGGGGCTGCCCAACAACCAGGTCTATTACGCTTTCATCCGCGGCGCGGGCCGGCAATACGGGGTGCCGTGGTTCGGCAATGCTTCGGTCTGGAACCGTTGGGGCTACAAGACTTACGGCTCGTCGGGCGGCAGCGGCGGCGAGATTCACGGCCCCGCCAAGGGAACCAGCCTGAGCCTGCTGAAGCGGCTGCTCTATTCGCACATCCTTTACAACTGTGTGGCCGTGGGGTTCGAGAGCGGCTGGATTGAAGGCGACAAGCTCACGCCCATCGGCCGCATCCAGCAATCCGCGCAACGGTGGGTGAAGGAAAACGGGCAACCGGGCGTGACGCACACGCCGGTGGCGCTGCTGGTGGACTTTTACGCCGGCTGGTCCTTTCCGCGGCATCTCTACTCGGGGGATGTCTATCGCGTCTGGGGCAACCGGCCCTACGAAGCCGGTGATTTCCTCACCGACGCGCTGCTCGACCTGCTTTACCCGGGCTACCAGAACTCCTCCTATTTCCACGACGAATCCGGCTTCCTCGCCCCGACGCCCTATGGTGACATCGCCGACTGCTTGCTGAGCGACGCGCCACCCTGGGCCCTCGACCGGTATGCGGTGGTGATCGTCGCCGGTGAACTCGGCGGCGGACGCGAGGTGCGCGATAAATTGCAGGCTTGCGCCGAGCGGGGCGGCCACGTGGTCATGACCGCCGACAACCTCATGAAGCTCCCTGGCGGCATCGCGGGCATCACGAATGTGAGCGGAAACTCGACCGTCGCTTGCGGGCGCGGCCGGGTGACGGTCTTCGCGAGCCCGTTCGGCGTGGAGCCCGACGCCACAGTGGGTCCAGGCCTCCGCAGCGAGACGGATAAGCCGTTGCCCAAGCCGTTCAAGCTGGCCCCGGACGTGCGGCTTGGCCTGGAAGCGATCCTGCGCTCACAGCAGCTCTTCGCGGTGCAAGGGGAAGGGCTCAGCGTGATCACCTGCCGCAAGCGCGCCAGTGAATACACGATCGGCATAGCCAACAACACCTGGCGCGAGCAGCCGTTCCGCCTGGAATCACTCTGCGGCAAGATTGAGTCCGTTCGCGAACTCCCGCTCGACACGCCGGAGGCAGGCGTCCCCGGGCAAACACCCGAGGTTGTGGATGGGTCGAAGCTCGGCAAGAGTGCCGCGAGCACGATTGCGGGAGGCGATGTCCGCATCTTTGCCGTGAAGGTCCAGGAGACCGAGGTCGAGGAAATCCAGCACCAGGCCCCGCCGTCGCGGCCACGGGGCCGGCTCTTGCCGCTGCGCCGTGCAACCTCCATCAAGCAGGAGATACTGGCGCGGCCCACGTTCTTCGAGCACTTCGACGGGGTTTGCGCGGACTGGTCCTACTTGCACGAACGGGAAAAGGCGGCGCTCCAAAAGGAACACGGCTGGCTTAAGCGCCAGGGGGTCCGCATTGTTGTGGACTTGAGTTCGGGCGCAGATCTTTACCCGGCGCTGCGGCTGATTGACAACCTGCACGAGGACTACACAAACAGCATGGCTGCCATCAAGGATGTGTTGGGCAAGATGGAAGCCCTTGGCGCCAAAGACCTGATTCTCTCGCTTCACCGTTACCCGGAAAACAACTTCACCGATGACCAGACGCGGGCGGCGTTCACCGCCACACTCAAGGCCCTGGCAGGCCAGGCGGCAGAGCGCGGCGTGACGCTGCACCTCCGCGTCGGTTTCGGCAAGCCGCCCTGGAGCCTGGCTGAAGGCTTTGAATGGCTCGACCGCATCGGCGCGCCCAATCTGAAACTGGCGGTGAGCACTGCCATTCCCGGACAAGACCCCCTTGCTGCCGCAACTGCCGCGCGGCTCAAGGACAAGATCGGCCTGTGGCTTGTCGCCGCATCTCACAACGACTTCGCGGGCAAGATGTGGGATGCGCATGGGCCAATCTATTCTGCCCGCAACCCGGAGGCTCTGGCGCGGCTATTGGCGCTTTCACCCGGCACCCCAGCCGTCCTGGATGTGCTCTACGCGAATCAAGACGAGGAGTACCTGGATGCATTAACCCTGGCGAAGGCCTTGGGCCAGACTCAGAATCCCTGAGCTGCGACAACCTACAGGTGCATGCCAGGGCAATCAAGCGATTGCCAAGCGCTGGCCGTTGGTCAATCCGACGACAAAGGGGCGAAACCCGTTGCTCAGGCGCTCCCGGATTCGAGCCAGGTTCATGCCCGCTATATGGCACAGGCGGGTGCGCCAGGCAAGCGAGGATTTGGGCCCCGCCCCGGGTCTTGCCGTGCCGAGATTTCTCGTGTATTTTTTGTGCATTATGTCGTACAAAACCCTCACTGTTCGGACCGAGGCCTACGCCCGGCTGAAAAAGCTCAAAGCGCCTGGCGAGAGCTTTTCGGATGTCATTTTGCGGGCCCTGCCTGAACCCTGGGAGACCTGCGGCAACGTGCTCGACGGATTGAAGAAGATGCGGGTGCCGGCGCCCGACCCCAAGTGGATGGCGGCGGTGCTTGGAGGGCGCGGCCGGCGATCACCCCGGGGGATGAAATGATCTGCGATACAACCTTCCTAAGCGATCTGCTCCAAGAACAGGTGGACGGCCGGCCGCGCGGCGCGCAGGCGTTTCTGGCGGCCCACCGGAACCAGCCCTTCTTGATCACGGTGATTTCGGTCGGCGAAACCGCGGCGATGTATCGTAACCCGGGGGAGGCGAGGCCCCTGTTAGCCCGCTATCGGCAGCTCCGGTTGACGCCGGAAATTGCCTTTGCCGCAGCGTCCGTGGACAGGGAACTCATTGAACGGGGGCAGCGGCTCGGGGAAAATGACAACTGGATCGCGGGCTTTTGTCGCTATTACGGCCAGCCGGTTGTCAGTCGTGATACTGCCTTCGACCGCGTGCGCGGGCTGCGCCGGCTGGATTACTAGCCCGAATATTTCCCCGATGGAAACGGCGACAGACTGTGCGCCCTACCAGAAGTGTGAAATTTCCCGGCTACGGCAGGCCGGTGTGCCCCATCAAGAAGCGGTCGCACTCGCGGGCGGCGCCGCGGCCTTCATTGAAGGCCCACACCACCAGGCTCTGGCCGCGGCGGCAGTCGCCGGCGGCAAAGACGCCTTTGATGTTGGTGCTGTATTTGTCGAAGGCGGCCTTGATGTTGGTGCGGGGGTCGCGCTCGACGCGCAGGGCCTCCAACAGGGGCTGCTCGGGCCCAGAAAGCCCATGGCCAGCAGGACCAGTTGGGCCGGCCGGACCGTCTCGGTGCCCGGCACCTCTTTGGGGGTGAACTGGCCCTTGTCGTTGCGCTCCCACTGGACCCGGACGGTGTGGACTTCTTTGACCCAGCCCTTTTCATCGCCCACGAATCGCCTGGCGGTGGTGAGAAAGACGCGCGGGTCGGCGCCGAACCTGGCGGCGGCCTCTTCCTGGCCGTAATCCAGGCGATAGACCTTGGGCCATTCGGGCCAGGGATTGTCCGGGGCGCGCTCCGAGGGCGGGGGCGGGAGGATCTCGACCTGGACCAGGCTGCGGCAGCCGTGGCGCAGGGCGGTGCCGACACAGTCGGTGCCGGTGTCGCCGCCGCCGATGACGATGACATCGCGGTCTGTGGCGGAGATGAAATCGCCGTTGCGCTTTCGGTCCAGGAGGCTGCGCGTGTTGCTGGAGAGGAACTCCAGGGCGAAGTGGATGCCCTTGAGCTGGCGGCCTTCGATGGGCAGGTCGCGCGCCCGCGTGGCGCCGGTACACAATACGGCGGCGTCAAATTCCTGGAGCAACCGCCCGGCGGGGGGATCGACTCCCACCTCGGTGTTGGGCACAAACCGGACGCCCTCGGCTTCCATTTGGCGGATGCGCCGCAGCAGGACCTGCTCCTTGTCCAGCTTCATGTTGGGAATGCCGTACATGAGCAGGCCGCCGATGCGGTCGGCGCGTTCGAAGACGGTCACCGCGTGGCCGGCCCGGCTCAGTTGGGCCGCCGCGCAGAGGCCGGCCGGGCCTGAGCCGACGACGCCGACCTTCTTGCCGGTCCGCTTCTCGGGTGGTTCCGGGACCACCCAGCCCTCGGCCCAGCCTCGCTCGATGATGGTGTATTCGAGGTTCTTGATGGTGACCGGCGGGGCATTGATGGCCAGGACGCACGAGCCCTCGCAGGGGGCGGGGCAGACGCGGCCGGTGATGTCGGGGAAATTATTGGTCCGGTGCAACCGTTCCAGGGCCTCGCGCCACAAGCCGCGATAGACCAGGTCGTTCCACTCGGGGATGAGGTTGTGAATGGGGCAGCCGGAGGCCATCCCGTTGAGCAGGGTGCCGGTGTGGCAAAAGGGCACGCCGCAATCCATGCACCGGGCGGCCTGCTGGCGCAGCCCGGCCTCGGGCATCTGCTGGTGGAACTCGTTCCAGTCGCGGATTCGTTCGAGAGCCGAACGGTCTGCCGGCAGTTCGCGGAGGTACTCTATGAAACCTGTGGGTTTGCCCATGGAAAGGTCAGCCGCCGCCGATGCGGGCGGTGTCGCGGGCATTTTCTTCGAAGGCGGCCATGATGGCTTGCTCGCCGGTCAGGCCCGTGCTCTGGACGCGCTGGAGCGCCTGGAGAACGCGCTTGTAGTCCTTGGGAATGACCTTGACGAACAACGGGACCATCTGGCTCCAGCGGGCCAGGATGCGGGCGGCGCGGGCGCTGCCGGTGTAGAACTGGTGGCGCTGGATTAGCTTCCAGACCAGCTCGGTTTCATCCGGGTCCTCCAGTTTTTCCAGCCCGACCATCTGCTGGTTGCAGCGGCCCGGAAAATCCCCGGCCTCGTCCAGGACGTAGGCCAGGCCCCCGGACATGCCGGCGGCGAAATTGCGGCCGGTCGGCCCCAGCACCACCACGCACCCACCGGTCATGTATTCGCAACCATGGTCGCCGACGGATTCGACGACGGCCTGGACGCCGCTGTTGCGGACGCCGAATCGCTCGCCGGCCATGCCGCAGATGTAGGCCTGGCCGCCGGTCGCCCCGTAGAGGGCGACGTTGCCGATGATGATGTTCTCCTCGGGGACGAAGGTGGATTCTCCCGGAGGATAGACGATGAGCTTGCCGCCAGACAGGCCCTTGCCCAGGTAATCGTTGGAATCGCCTTCGAGGTAGAAGGTCATCCCCTTGGGCATGAATGCGCCGAAGCTCTGGCCGGCGCTGCCGGCGAAGTGGATCTCGATGGTGTCCTCGGGCAGGCCCTCGGCGCCCCAGCGCCTGGAGATCTCGCTGCCGACGATGGTCCCGACGACGCGGTGGACGTTGCGGATGGGGAGCACGGCCGCAACTTTTTCCTTCGCTTCGATGGCCGGGGCGCACAGGCGCCGCAGGACCGTGTTGTCGAGGGCCTTTTCGAGGCCGTGCTGCTGGCCGATCTGGCAGAAGCGGCCGACGCTGGCCGACACTTCCGGCTGGTGCAAAAGCCTGGTGTAGTCCAGCCCCTTGGCCTTCCAATGTTCGATGGCCTTCCTGGCTTCCAGGCGGTCCACGCGCCCGATCATCTTGTTCATCTGGCGGAAGCCGAGCTGGGCCATCAACTCGCGGACTTCCTGGGCGATCATGCGCATGAAATTGACCACGTGCTCGGGCTTGCCGGCAAAGCGTTTGCGCAGCTCGGGGTCCTGCGTGGCCACGCCGGCCGGGCAGGTGTTGAGGTGGCAGACGCGCATCATGATACAGCCCATGGCGACCAGGGGGGCCGTGGCGAACCCAAACTCCTCCGCGCCCAGGAGCGCCGCGATGATCACGTCCCGCCCGGTCTTCATCTGGCCGTCGGCCTCGACGATGATGCGCGAGCGCAGGTCGTTGAGGACCAGGGTCTGGTGCGTCTCGGCCAGGCCCAGTTCCCAGGGGATGCCGGCGTGTTTGATCCCGGTCTGCGGCGAGGCGCCCGTCCCGCCGTCGTAACCGCTGATGAGCACCACGTCCGCGTGGGCCTTGGCCACGCCTGCCGCGATTGTGCCCACGCCCACCTCCGAGACCAGCTTGACGCTGATGCGCGCGTGGTGATTGGCGTTCTTCAAATCGTGGATGAGTTCGGCCAGGTCCTCGATCGAGTAGATGTCGTGGTGGGGCGGCGGAGAGATCAGGCCGACACCGGGAGTGGAATACCGCACCTTGGCAATCCACGGATAGACCTTTTGTCCCGGCAACTGCCCGCCTTCGCCCGGCTTGGCGCCCTGGGCCATCTTGATCTGGAGTTCCTTGGCGTTGACCAGGTATTGGCTGGTGACGCCAAAGCGGCCGGAGGCGACTTGTTTGATGGCGCTGTTGCTGGAGTCGCCGTTGGGCAGCGGGGCATAGCGGGCCGGGTCCTCGCCGCCCTCGCCGGTATTGCTCTTGCCCCCGATGCGGTTCATGGCGATGGCCAGGGTCTCGTGGGCCTCCTGGCTGATCGAGCCGTAACTCATGGCCCCGGTCTTGAACCGCTTCAGGATGGACTCGACCGACTCGACCTCGTCCAGGGGGACAGGTTTGACCTTCTTGAAGTCGAGCAAGCCGCGCAGGGTGGCGAGGTTCTTGCTCTGCTCGTTGACCAGGGCGGAATACTCCTGGAAGATCTTGAAGCTGCCAATGCGCGCGGCGGCCTGGAGCTTGTGAATCGTCTGGGGATTGAAGAGGTGGAATTCGCCGTCCTCGCGCCACTGGTATTGGCCGCCGGAGTCCAGGGCGTGGCCGTTGGCCGGGCGGTCCGGAAAGGCGTGTTCATGGCGGGCCAGGGCTTCCTGGGCGATGACTTCGATGCCCACGCCCTCGACGCGGGAGGGCGTCCAGGTGAAGTAGCGGTCAATGAACGGCTGTTGGAGCCCGAGCGCCTCGAAGATCTGGGCGCCCCAATAGCTCTGGATGGTCGAGATGCCCATCTTGGAGATGACCTTGACCACGCCTTTCATGGCGGCCTTGAGGTAGTTCTTGCAGGCGGTCTTGTGGTCCATGCCCTCGAGCAGGCCCTGGCGCAGCATGTCGTCGAGCGTCTCGAAGGCGAGGTAAGGGTTGATGGCGCCGCAGCCATAGCTGATGAGCAGCGAGAAATGGTGGACCTCGCGCGGCTCGCCGGACTCGAGCATCAGGCCCACGCGCGTGCGGGTGCCCTCCCGGATGAGGTGATGGTGTACCCCGCCCACGGCCAGCAATGACGGGATGGGCGCCCATTGGGCCGAGATGGCCCGGTCCGAGAGCACCACCACGTTGAAGCCCTCGGCAATTGCCCGGCTCACCTTGGCGCACAACTGGTCCATAGCCTTCTCCAGGCCGGCCGGGCCGTCGGCGGCCTTGAAGAGGATCGGCAGCGTGATGGATTTGAACCCGGGCAGGTCCAGGTGCTTGAGCTTGGCAAATTCTTCGTTGGTGAGGATGGGCGACTTGAGCTCGATGAGCCGCGCGTGCTCGGGGGCCGGCTGGAGCAGGTTGCGCTCCGAGCCGATCGCCGTCTCGGTGGACATGATGATCTCCTCGCGGATGCAATCCACGGGGGGATTGGTGACCTGGGCGAAGAGCTGCTTGAAATAGTTGAAGAGCAACTGCGGCCGGTTCGAGAGCACGGCCAAGGGCGTGTCGGTCCCCATCGAGCCCACCGCCTCGGCCCCGTCCCGCGCCATGGGCAGCATGAGGATGCGCAGGTCCTCGAACGTGTATCCAAAGGCGACCTGCCGCTGGAGGACCGTCTGGTGCGCCGGCCCGGCCAGCACGCCCGGATCCGGCACGTCCGCCAGCCGGACCAGGTTCCGGTCCAGCCACTGGCGGTAGGGTTGCTCGGAGGAGATCTTCTGCTTGAGCTCCTCGTCCGCGACGATCCGGCCCTCCTCGGTGTCAATCAGGAACATGCGCCCCGGCTGCAGGCGGCCCTTCTGCAGGACCCGCTCGGCGGGGATGTCCAGCACACCGACCTCGCTGGCCATGATGACCAGGTCGTCCTTGGTGACGTAATAGCGGGAGGGGCGCAGCCCGTTGCGGTCGAGCACGGCGCCGATCTTCCTGCCGTCGGTGAAGGCGATCGAGGCGGGGCCGTCCCACGGCTCCATGAGGCAGGAATGATACTCGTAAAAGGCCTTCTTCTCCGGGGTCATGCTCTGGTCCTTGGTCCACGGCTCCGGGATCATCATCATCATGGCATGGGGCAGCGAGCGCCCGGCCAGCACCAGCAACTCCAGGCAGTTGTCGAACATGGCCGAGTCGCTGCCGTCGGTGCACACCACCGGCAGGAGCTTCTTGATGTCGTCGCCGAAGAGGTCGGACTCGAACATGGCCTGGCGGGCGTGCATCCAGTTGATGTTGCCGCGCAGGGTGTTGATCTCCCCGTTGTGGGCCATGTAGCGATACGGGTGGGCCCGGTTCCAGCTCGGGAAGGTGTTGGTGCTGAAGCGCGAGTGGACCAGCGCCAGGGCCGAGGCCATCGCCGGGTGCAGCAGGTCCGGGTAATACTCCTGCAATTGCGTCGTCAGCAGCATCCCCTTGTAGATGAGCGTCTTATAGGAGAGGCTGGAGACGTAGAAAAAGTCGCCGCCCTCCACCTTGCCGGAGTAGCGGATGGCGTTCTCCACCCGCTTGCGGATGACGTAGAGCTTGCGCTCGAAAGCCATGTCGTCGGCCAGCTTGTCGTTCCGGGCGATGAACACCTGCCGCATGAACGGTTCGCCGGCCCGGGCGGTGTCGCCGACGGGGCAATTGTTGGTGGGGATGGTGCGCCAGCCCAGGACCTCCTGCCCCTCCTCGGCCACGATCTCGGCGAAGATCTTTTCACACTCCGCCCGCTGGGCGGCCTGGGCGGGCAGGAAGACCATGCCGACCCCGTAGGCGCCCGGGCCAGGCAAAGAGACTCTGCCCTCCCGCGCCACCAGCTTGAGGAACTCGTGCGGCGTCTGGATGAGGATGCCCGCCCCGTCCCCCGTGTTGGCCTCGCAGCCGCACGCCCCGCGGTGGTCCAGGTTCAACAGCGCCTCAAGCGCCTGCCGGATAATCCCGTGCGACTTGCGGCCCTTGATATTCACCACGAAACCCACCCCGCACGACTCATGCTCGAATTGCGGGTCGTAGAGACCCGTCCTGGGTGGCAACCCCGTCCGCCCCGCCACCTTGTTCGCCTTCTTGTTTTCTGTGCTTCTGGTCATTTCTCTGGAGATTCGCCTCTCCGCTCTAGGCCGCACTAAATTTGAATAGTGTGTACACAAGAACCATCTGGGCGCAATAATTGTTTTCTGGAAAATGGGAGTGCAAGGGTGTCCGGAGCTCGCCCCCGGGGTGCGCCCGTCCTCGGGCGCAGCAACGTCCGCAGCCGGGGCAGCGGTCAAGTACTCCGGCACGCCTGCCCGTTCCGTCGATGCTGCGCCCGGGGACGGGCGCACTCCGGGGGCAGCGCCCGCCTTGCCCCTGTGGCGCATAATCGCTGGACGGTTGGGCCGGATTCAGTATAGGGTCGGTCCCGTCATGTCGTTTGTTGGCTCGAACACAACCACTCAACCAGAAGCAAAAGGATCGTCTATGAAGCACATTTCATTCCCTGCGGTCACGCGCCGCGAGTTTTTGCTGGCCAGCGCTGTCGGTATGGCCGGCCTGGGCATGGGTTTGGCGGGTTGTTCCTGCTGTTGCTGCGGCGGGAGCAAGGGCGGCCAGGCCAAGAAGATACCGCTCGGCTTGCAGCTTTACTCCCTGCGCGAGCAATGCCGGACGGACCTGCCCGGCATGCTGGCTGCCGTGTCGAAGATCGGCTACAAGGGCGTCGAGTTTGCCGGCTACCACGACCGCACGGCACCCCAGTTGCGCAAGATGCTCGACGACAACGGCCTGGTCGCCTGCGGCACCCACACCCCCTACGAAACGGTCCTGGGCGACAAGCTCAAGGCAACCATTGAGTTCAACCGGGTCCTCGGCAACAGGTTCCTGATCGTCCCCTGGATGGAGGGCAAGTCCAAACAGGAATGGCTGGACAAGGCCAAACTCTTCAACGAACTGGCCGACAAGGTGAAGCCCGAGGGGATGTGGATCGGCTATCACGCCCATGCCCATGACTTCGAGAAATTCGACGGCATCTCGGCCTGGGACCTCTTCTTCGGCAATACCAAGCCGGAGGTGATCATGCAGTTGGACACCGCCAACTGTTGCGACGGCAAGGCCGACCCCGTGGCCGTGCTCAAGCAATATCCCGGCCGCGCGCGCACCATACACATCAAGGCCTACGGCGGCGGACCCGATGCCGTCATCGGCGAGGACGCCATCCATTGGCCGGAGGTCTTCGCCCTGTGCGAGACCCAGGGCCGGACCGAGTGGTACATCCTCGAACACGAGTCCGGCAAGGACCCGTTGGACGCCGTCCGCCGCAGCTTCGAGGCGCTCAAGAAGATGGGCAAGGTCTAACCCCGCGCCAAAGGGCCGCAACCCAACCTTGGCGCCTGCGACCCTGAGAGGGTCAGAGGGCCGCAGGCGCCGACCCGTCCGACCCGTCCGACCTGTCCGACCATCGGGCCCACCTGACAGACTGACAACTCCGCCTCCCCCATGCGCGCGTGCGTCATCTTCAATCCGGCCGCCCGCGGCGAGAAGGCCAGGCGCTTTCGCCGTCACCTGGATGAGATAGCGGCCCACTGTGCGCTCAAGCTGACGGCGTCTGCGGGCGATGCCCGGCGCCTGGCCGCCCAGGCGGTGCTCGAGGGCTTCGACACCGTTGTGGCCGCCGGCGGCGATGGCACCATCAACGAGGTGGTCAATGGCCTGGGCAACGCGCCGGACGGCTTCGAGCGCGCGCGCCTCGGCGTGCTGCCCCTGGGCACGGTCAATGTCTTTGCCCGCGAACTGGCCATCCCCAGGCGGCTGCGCCCGGCCTGGGAAACGATTTGCGCGGGGCGTGAAACCCGCATCGATCTCCCCCGCGCCGAGTACGGCGCAGAGGGGCGCCGGGAGCGGCGGCATTTCGTGCAACTGGCCGGCGCCGGGTTGGACGCGCGCGCTGTCGAGCTGGTGGATTGGCCGCTCAAGAAAAAGATCGGCCCTTTGGCCTATGTGCTGGCCGGCCTCCAGGCCCTGCGCCAGGCCCCCGCCAATATCACCGCCACCGGTGGCGGCTGCTCGATGGACGGCCAACTGGTGCTGATCGGCAATGGGCGGCTCTATGGCGGGCCCTTCCGTGTCTTTCCCAAGGCGGATCTGCGTGATGGCCTGCTGGAGGTCACGGTCTTTCCTCGAGCCGGATGGCTCACCCTGGCGCGCTGCGGCCCGCGCCTCCTCTTGCGGCACACGCTCCCGCCCGGCAGCACCTGCTCCTTCCAGGCGGAGTCCCTCGAACTCACCAGCCCCGCCCGCACCCCGCTCGAAGCCGACGGCGAACTCATCGGCACCCTCCCCGCCCGGTTCTCGCTGGAACGCGCCCGGTTGCGGGTTGTGGTAGAGTGACGGGGGCGAGGGTCGAGGGTCGAGGGGCCGAAGGCGGGGGTGTGTTGTTTTGCAGAGGACGTTGGATGACTTTCGCGACCTTTGTCGCAGCCTTTGTCGAAACCTTTGTCGAAACCCGGCTCAACTCGACAAAGGTCGCGACAAAGGCTGCGACAAAGATGGCACATTGGACTATGAAAAAGACTGCACCTGCGCGGTGGACTGCCGAGGACCTCCTGGCCTTGGGCCGCACGTATCAAGGCGCCGCCGTGCTGGGCGCGGCGGCGGAGTTGGACTTGTTCAGCCCGCTTGCGCGCGCCCCGCTCAGCGCCGCGCAACTGGCTCGCACACTCGGCTGCGACGAGCGCGGCGTGGTGATTCTCCTGGACGCCCTGGCGGCGCTGCGGCTCCTGGAAAAATCGGGCCAGCGCTATGCGCTGGCACCGGGGCTCGACGCCCTGCTGACCGCCGAGGGGCCGGACAGTCCACAGTCCACAGTCCATCCACCCTCCGTAGCAGAGCTACTGCGGAGGACGGGCAGTCCACAGTCCATGGTCCACAGTCCACAGCAGAGCGTCCTCGCCATGGCCCAGCACCAGGCCCGCTGCCTGCGGAACTGGGCGCAGTTGGCCCGGGTGGTCCAGACCGGCCGGCCTGCGCAACCGCTGCCCAGCGCGCGCGGCGAGGCCGGCGAGCAGCAGGCCTTCATCGGCGGCATGCACGACATCTCGGCCCCGGTTGCCGACGAAGTCATTCGGGCCATCCAACCGCTCCAGTTCCGGCACCTGCTGGATATTGGCGGGGCCTCCGGCACCTGGACCATGTCCTTCCTGCGCGCCTGCCCCTCGGCCACGGCCACGCTCTTCGATCTCCCCCACGTCATTCCCATGGCCCAGCGCCGCCTGGCCGCCGCCGGCCTTGCAAACCGGGTCCGGCTCGTTGCCGGCGATTTTTACGCGGACTCCCTTCCGCCCGGGGCGGACCTGGCCTGGGTGAGCGCCATCGTCCACCAGAACTCCCGCCAGCAGAACCGCGCGCTCTTCGGCAAGGTCTTCCAGGCCCTGGCCCCGGGCGGACGCATCGCCTTGCGCGACGTCCTGATGGAAACCGGCCGCACGCGCCCCGTTGCCGGCGCGCTCTTTGCCGTGAACATGCTGGTCGCCACACCCGGCGGCGGCACCTTCACCTTCGACGAACTGCGCGAGGACCTCGCCTCCGCCGGCTTCGTCCAGCCCGCTGTGCTGCGCCGGGACGAGGCGATGAACTCGGTGGTGGCCGCCAGAAAAGAATGACGAATGACGAATGACGAATGACGAATGACGAATGACGAATGGCGAATGGCGAATGACGAATGGCGAATGACGAATGACGAATGGCGAATGACGAATGACGAATGGCGAATGGCGAATGACAAATGACGAATGACGAATGACGAATGACGAATGACGAATGACGAATGGCCCGTCCCTTTCGTCATTCGTCATTCGTCATTCGTCATTCGCCTTTGCCGCAGTTCGGTGTTGAAATCGCCCCTGGTGGCGGGTATCTCTGCTCCATGCGCCGGTCTCTTGCTCGCTGCTCACTGCTGGTCTTGCTCGCGCTCACGTTGCCGTGCGGGGCGGCAACGGGCCGAGTGCTCAAGGTGTTGCCCTTGTTTCTGGATATGCAGGGGCGCCACAGCCTTTCGCCCAGCCTGTATGAGCGGGATGCCTACCAGGCAAACCTGCGCCAGAACCCCGGGAAGATTTCCGGCGTCATGTACGACGTGCATTGGAAGGTCAAAGGCAGAGTGATTGCCCCGCTGCGGCTCCGGCTGGAACTGCGCGGCATCGCCCAGGGCAACCTGCCCCGGCAACTGGTCCTGGAGCGGGCCGTCCCCCCCTCCGGCGGCCGCTGGTTGGGCCGCTGGAGCGGCCTGATCCTGACGGGAGAAGCGTACAAGACCTTTGGCGAGGTGACCGCCTGGCGCGCGAGCCTCTGGGAAGGGGAGCGGATGCTGGGAGAGGAACAATCATTTTTGTGGTGATGGGGGCGCGTTGACAGCGGGGCCGCGCCCGTTTAGCTTGCGCCGCATGTCACGAATGCCGTTCGAACTGCTGCTGGCGTTGCGGTATCTGCGGCCCAAGAGGACGTTCGTCTCGGTCATCTCCTTGATTTCCGCCGTGGGCGTCACCCTGGGTGTGGCAGTCCTGATTATTGTCTTGAGCGTGATGAGCGGGTTTGACCAGCAATCGCGCGAGCGGATTCTTGGCTTCAATCCGCACCTCAGGATCGAGGAACCCGGCCACACGATGAGGGACTACACGCGCGTGATCCAGACCATCTCGGCCAATCCGCAGGTCCGGGCGGCGGCGCCCTATATACTGGGGCAAGTCCTGTTGGTCACCGAGCCGCCGAGCGGGCAGCGGCAGGTCTCCGCCCCGTTCCTGCGCGGCATTGTCCCCCAGTTGGAAACCAACATCAGCATCCTGCCCACCAACATCGTCCAGGGCACATTCGACGTGAACGACCGCGGCCTGCTGGTGGGCACGCAGTTGGTCGAGAACCTGAAGCTGTCGGTGGGCGACCGGGTCGAGGTGTATGCCCCCAACGAGTTCCAGAGGCTCTACGATCTCCAGCGCAAGAACGGCGGGGAACTTCCCCCCGGCACGCGCTTGCCCGTGGTCCCGGAGTACGAGGTGCGCGGCATCTTCGATGTCGGCTACTATGAATACAACGCGGCGTTCGTGGTCACCTCGCTGCGGGACGCCCAGGAGTTGTACGGATTGGACCGCACCGTACACGGGGTGGCTGTGATGCTGCGCGACCCCTACCGGGCCACCGCCGTTGCGCAGGAACTGGAGCGGGCCCTGGGGCCGCGCTATGCTGCCCGCACCTGGATGGAGGACAATGCGAACCTGCTGGGCGCGCTGGTAGTCGAGAAGAACGTGATGTTTTACCTCCTGTTTTTCATCATGATCGTGGCGGCGCTGTGCATCCTGAGCGCGCTCATCACGTTCGTGGTGCAAAAGACCCGCGAGATCGGGATGCTCAAGGCCCTGGGCGCGGCCGACCTGCAGGTGACGTTGCTGTTCCTGAGCCAGGGCGCCCTGTTGGGCCTGGTGGGCGTCGTGGCCGGCTACGGGCTGGGCCGCCTGGCCCTGCACTACCGCAACTGGTTCCTGGACTTCATGGACAAGCTCTTCCACTTTCAGTTGTTTCCCCCCTCGATTTACAACTTCACCGAACTGCCGATGCTGATCGTTCCCCGGGACCTGCTCCTGGTCTGCGGCAGCGCCTTGCTCATCTGCACGCTGGGCGGGGCCATCCCCGCCTGGCTGGCGGGACGGCTCAAGCCGGTGGATGCCTTGCGTTATGAATGAACCGTTGCTGGCGGCCAAGAACCTCTCGAAGACCTACCTGCTGGGCAAACGAACGCTCGAGGTCCTGCGCGGCATCAACCTCGAACTCCAGCGCGGGGATTTCCTGGCCCTGCGCGGCGCCTCCGGCTCCGGCAAGAGCACCCTGCTCCACCTCCTGGGCGGCCTGGACTCCCCCAACCAGGGCGAGGTCTGGCTGGCCGGCAAGAACCTCGCCAGGCTCTCCCGCCGCGACCTGGCCCGCGTCCGCAACCGCCAGGTCGGCTTCATCTTCCAGGCCTACTACCTCCTGCCGGAATTGGACGCCCTCGAAAACGTCTGCCTGCCGGCGCGCATGGCCCGTGTGCCAGCCCCCGACGCCGAGGCCCGCGGACGGGCCTTGCTGGCCCGCGTCGGATTGGCCGAGCGCATCGAGCACAAGCCCTACGAACTGTCCGGCGGCGAACAGCAGCGCGTGGCCATTGCCCGCGCCCTCATCAACGAGCCGGCCCTCATCCTGGCCGACGAACCGACCGGCAACCTCGATTCCCATGCCGGCGAGGAAATCATCCAGCTCCTCTGTGCCCTCCGCGCCGACAAGTTCACCACCCTCATCATGGCCACCCACGACGGCAAACTCGCCGCCCGCGCCCCCAAGTGCGTCGAGTTGGTGGATGGGCAGATTCAGAATGACGAATGACGAATGACGAAAGGGGCGGCAAGCGCAGAATGATAAGAATAAACTTCCGAAAAATGACTCTGCCAGCAATGATTCTGCCTCTCCCGGTCTTCGGGAGGCAAAGGCAGAACCATTTCTGGCAGAATGATAAAAATAACTTTCTGAAAAATGATCTTGCCCGTAATGATTTTGCTTCTCCCGCACAGTCCAACCGCCTCCGAACCGTGTTTGACAGCGACTCCGGGGACCGCCAACATGCGGGCCATGAGAACCCAACGTTGTGCGCGCGCACTGCCGGTCCCCTCCGGCCTGCCCCTGATTTGCCTTCTGGCCGCCGTGCTATGGGCCGGGGCAGCGGAGCGGGTCGCGGAGGCGCCTCCGCCCAGCCCCTGGCAGGTCTGGCCGTCCACGCCGCCGGCGGGTTGTCCCTTCCCGCAATCCGAGACACTGGTGGGCGTCGGCTTCACCGGCCGCCATGCCGAGTACACCGGGGCGGATACCTGGTATCCGTCGTGGGCGTCCGACGGGAACCTCTATTCGCCATGGACCGATGGCAACGTCAACGGCCTGGGCTCCAGTTCATCGGGTGAGAAGGCGACGACGGGCAACGCCACGATCCTCGGAGACGATCCCTTGAAACTGGTCGTGACCAACCAGGGCGTCTTTGCCAGCAGCCCCAGGCCATACGAGGGACGCTACCCGTGCGGCAGCCTGGTGTACAATGGCGTTTGGTACTATGGCACGTATTGTTTGCACCCCAACGGCCAGGTCCCTCGCGACGGCATCACCTACAACTGGCCCTGGCTCGGTCCGTTCGTCGGCTTCCGTTGGTCCACCGACCTGGGCAAGACCTGGACCCAAACGCCCTGCACGCCGGAAAGACCCATCTTCGGCGAGCAGGCCCTGCACGGAGAGCCCGTCAAGATTGGCGCGCCCCATTTCGTGGACCTGGGCAAAAACCTCGAACACTCCCCCGACGGCAAGGCCTACCTGGTCGCCCAGGGCGCGTCCGACGGCGCCAACCGGCGCTATGCCTTCAATAGCTGGATTACCGCCGACCAGGTCTATCTGGCGCGCGTCACGCCGAGCATCCGGAACATGAACGATGCCGCCCAGTACCAGTTCTTTGCCGGCCACGATGCCCAGGGACGCGCCGCCTGGACGAGCGATTTGGCCCGCAGCCAGCCCATCGCCCAGTGGCGCGACCACATGGGATGCGTGACCATGACCTACAACGCCCCGCTCAGGAAATTCCTGATGTGCGTCACCGACGGCGGGACCACGGTCTCCCGCTACAACACCTGCATCCTGGAGTCTGACCGCCTGACCGGCCCCTGGAAGTTGGTGACCCACATGAGCCACTTTGGCGAGCAGGCCTATTTCGTGAACATCCCCTCGAAGTTCATCGGCCCCGAGGGCCGCAAACTCTGGCTCTGCTACGCGGCCAATTTCAGCTCCGGCTGGGGCGGCATCACCTTCAAGTCGCGCCCCCAGGGCAGCCGCTACGGGCTTTGCCTGCAGGAACTGCGCCTGCTGGCCCCGGGCGACTAAGTACTGGGCGGGCAGACCCCTCACCCCGTCCCTCTCCCCTTCCAAAGGGGAGAGGGAGAATTCTCGGTAGCGTCTTGACGAAGCGGAGGCGTCTGGAATTCCCAGAGACTGCCGACGCTTCTCCCTCTCCCCTCGGAGGGGAGAGGGCTGGGGTGAGGGGTTCGCCGGGGACTCCGTTTCCGCCTTCACGGGACCGATTACTGCTCCGGCAAAAACACGCTTGCGCACGGCGCCTTGATCGGAACATAGTGCCCCACAAACCAGTCAATGATGATGGCCACGAATTCTCCTTCTCTTGCAGGCGGGCGTATGGCGGTCTGCAGTTGGTCGCTGCAACCGGCCGATCCCCGGGATTTGATTGCCAAACTCCAGGCCACGGGCCTGACACGCCTTCAATTGGCGCTGGACCCCTTGCGCGAACAACCGCAGCCGTGGGGCGAGATCGGGCCGCTTTGCCGCCAGCAGGGCATTGTGATTGTCTCCGGCATGGTCGGATGCGTGGGAGAGGATTACTCGACTCTCGAAAGCATCCGGCGCACCGGCGGCGTCGCCCCGGACGCGACCTGGGACCAGAACTTGGAGAACATCAAACGGGCCGCCGCATTGGCCGAGGGCCTGGGGCTGAACCTGGTGAGCTTCCACGCCGGTTTTCTCCCGCACGAGGAATCGGACCCGGCTTTTGCCAAAATGCTGGGGCGTCTGGCGGCTGTGGCGGATGTCTTCGCGCAGAAGAAGATAGTGCTCGGGCTGGAGACGGGCCAGGAGACCGCGCCGGTGTTGCTCCAGTTGCTGCGCAAACTGGATCGGCCGGACGTGGGCGTCAACTTCGACCCGGCCAACATGATTCTCTACGACAAGGGCAACCCCATCGAGGCGCTCCAGTTGTTGGGGCCGTGGGTGCGGCAGGTCCATATCAAGGACGCCCGGCGCACCCGCGCGCCCGGCACCTGGGGCGAGGAAGTCGTGGTCGGAACCGGCGAGGTGGATTGGCCGGCCTTCTTTGCCGTCTTGCGCGAGAACCGCTACCAGGGTGATTTCGTCATCGAGCGCGAGGCCGGCAACCAACGCGTGGCCGACATCCGCGCCGCCAGGGCGGTCGTCGAGAAGGCCAGTTGACTGGACAATGTTCACCATCCTCGCAATCAGCGACGGCGCCCTCGGGTATTGTCCCGGAGGGACACCTGAGAGTAGCCCAAGGTTTCAACCTTGGGTTGCGGGTGCCGATGTGCTGAGTCCCGAAGGGACGGCTGAAGCCGCGCACCCCTTTCAGCCGTCCCTTCGGGACTTATCCCTGTTGGCGGCCAAACCCAACGTTGAAACGTTGGGCTATTGTCGAATGTCCCTTCGGGACAAAAAGCACAGCACATCATGAGCAAGACAAATTCTCCGAAATCCAATTCAACACGCCGCGTCAACGTGGCGGTAGTGGGTCTGGGGTTCATGGGCGTGACCCATTTGCGCGCCTATCTGGCGGTCGAGGCCGCGCAGATCGCCGCCGTGTGCGACTCCGTGCGCCTGCCGGTCAACGGCGTGCTGGCGGGCGTGACCGGCAACGTCAAGAAATCGGACGACATCGACCTCGGTCCGCGCGTGAAGGTGTTTCGGCGGATCGAGGAGGTGCTGGCCGAGCCGGAGATCGACCTGGTGGACCTGTGTACGCCCACGCCGCTGCACGCGGAGCAGGCCATCGCGGCGCTGGAGGCGGGCAAACACGTCTTGTGCGAGAAGCCGCTGGCACGCACCTCGGCCGACGCGCGCCGGATCGTCCAGGCCGCCGCTGCGGCGCGCCGCTCCCTCATGCCAGCCATGTGCATGCGCTTCTGGCCGGGATGGAGCGGGCTCCAGCAAATGGTCCGGGAGCAGACCTATGGCCGCGTGCTGGCCGCGCGCTTCCGGCGCCTCTCCGAGTTCCCCACCTGGAGCAAGCAGGGCACTTACGCCGGCGGCACCGACCTGGGCGGCGCCCTCTTCGACCTCCATATCCATGACACCGACTTCGTCCAGTTCCTCTTCGGACGGCCCTCGGGCGTCTTCTCGACCGGCGTCGTGCGGCCCAGCGGCTCGATTGACCACGTGGTGACCCAATACATTTACCCGGCCGGCCCCGTCGTGTATGCCGAGGGAGGCTGGCTGCTGACCCAGGGTTTCAACATGGCCTATACCCTCCACTGCGAGCGGGCGACCCTGGACTTCAGCCTGGCGCGCGGCGCCGAGGCCGCCCAGGTGTCCGAGCCCGGGCAACCGCTCCGCACCCTCAAGCTCGACGGCCCGGACGGCTACGCCCTCGAGGTCCGCTACATGGTGGACTGCCTCTGTGCAGGCAAACCGCCCGGCATCGTCACCGCCCAGGACGGCCTGGGCGCCCTCGAAATCTGCGAAGCCGAGGAACAGTCCGTCCGGACCGGCAGCGTCGTCAAGCTTAAGCAATAGGAACAAGTATGCTGGCCAAAACTATCGAGAAACTGGAGAAGCCCGTCGAGACCCGCGACCGGGCGGCGGAGGCCAAAGACAAGGAGCGCGCGGCCGAGGCAGCGGCAGCCGAGGCCGCCAAAGCGGCGGCGGCGCGCCAGCGCAACCTCGAGGCGGCGATCTCCACCATCACCAAGGCCTTCGGCGAGGGGAGCATCATGCGGCTGGGCGACGCCCGCGCCCTCAAGCAGATCGAGGTCATCCACACCGGGTCGCTGGCGATGGACCTGGCCCTGGGCGTGGGCGGATTGCCGCGCGGGCGCGTTATCGAAATCTTCGGGCCGGAGTCGTCCGGCAAGACGACCGTGATGTTGCACGTGATTGCCAACGCCCAAAAGGCGGGGGGCCTGGCGGCGTTCATCGATGCCGAGCACGCCCTGGACCCGGCCTACGCCAAGCGGTTGGGGGTGAACCTGGCCGATCTGCTGGTCTCCCAGCCCGACAGCGGCGAGGAGGCGCTCTCGATCTGCGAGACCCTGGCCCGCACCAATGCCCTGGACGTCATCGTCATCGACTCGGTTGCCGCGCTGGTGCCCAAGGCGGAACTGGAGGGAGAAATGGGCATGGCCACCATGGGCATGCAGGCGCGGCTCATGAGCCAGGCCCTGCGCAAGCTCACCGCCCTGCTCGCCAAGGCCAAGACGACCTGCGTCTTCATCAACCAGATGCGCGAAAAGGTCGGCATCATGTTCGGCAACCCCGAAACCACACCGGGCGGCAAGGCGCTCAAGTTCTACGCTTCCGTCCGCATCGATATCCGCCGCAAGGACACCCTCAAGGACGCCGCCGGCAATGCCGTGGGCAACCATGTCAAAGTCAAGATCGTCAAGAACAAGGTGGCGCCCCCCTTTGGCGAGGCCGAGTTCGACATCCTCTACAACAAGGGCATCAACCGGGAAGGCAGCATCCTCGATGTCGGCATCGACCACGCCGTCGTGGACAAGAAGGGCGCCTGGCTCCAATTCGAAGGCGAGCTGATCGGCCAGGGCAAGGACGCCGCGCAAAAGGCCCTGACCGACAAGCCCGAGCTGGCGGATAAGATCATCGCCGCCATCATGGCCAAACGTGAGGCCCAGGCCACTGCCGCCGCACCCAGCCCCGCCCCGGCGCGCTAGAAACGCCACGACCACGATGGCAGCGGAGCGCGGACGCCTAATCGGCGTTCTGGGCGTAAGGTCTGCAGTGAAGGCGGGAGCGACACGGCGCGCAGACCTCTCCATGAACCGTCGCCAAGCCCGCAAGGTTTTGGACTGCGCCAGTCCTCTGCCGCTTTCGTGCGCGCTGGGGTTGGAAAAGCGGCAGAGGACTGCCGCAGTCCAAAACGCTTCGCGGCTTCCGCCGCCATGCACTAGCCGGTTCATGGTCCGCATGCACCATTTCAAAACCGTCGAGCCTCTCTCCATGAACCGTCGCCAGGTCCGCAGGTTTTGGACTGCGCCAGTCCTCTGGCGCTTTCGCGTCCCCAGGGTCCGAAAAGCGGCAGAGGACTGCCGCAGTCCAAAACGCTTCGCGACTTCGGACGCGCACTCCAATCGGCCGGTTCGGCCGGGCTCGACAAAGGTGAGATGCGCCCTCGCGCCATCCGGGCCGCGAACTCCCGTTTGATTTTCCTTGGATTCTGCGCATCTTAAGAGCTTGTGCAATTCATTCGCGACATCTATGCCGCCAAGCGAGCCGCCGGGCAGGCGGTGATTTCATTTGAATTCTTTCCGCCCAAGACGCCGGAAGGGGACGCCAACCTGCTCAACAAGACCATCCCGGCCTTGAGGCGAACGCGGCCCGATTACTGCTCGGTGACTTACGGAGCCGGGGGCAGCACGCGGGAGAAGACGCTGAAGATTGTGGACAGTATCCAGCGGGAGCACGGGCTGACGGCGGTGGCCCACCTGACCTGCATCGAGGCCACGCGCGAGCAGATCGGGGAGTTGCTGGGCCAGATCCGCGCCTTGGGCGTCCGGAACGTCCTCGCCCTCCGGGGCGACCCGCCCGGCGGGGGGGAATTCAAGCCAGCCCCCGGCGGCTTCGAATACTCCAGCCAACTGGTCCGGTTCATCCGCCAGCAGCCCGAGGCCGGCCTGTGCATCGGCGTGGCCGGCTTTCCCGAGGGCCACACCGCCTGCAAAGAGGGCAAGCACGCGGATTGGCGGCATCTCAAGGAGAAGGTCGAGGCGGGCGCCGATTTCATCATCACTCAACTGTTTTTCGACAACGCCGACTTTTACGAGTTCCGCGATCACCTCACGCGCAAGCTGGGGGTCAGCGTGCCGATTGTGCCCGGCATCGTCTCCATCCTGAGCGAGTCGCAGATCAAACGGTTCACCGCCTTGTGCGGCGCGCGCATCCCCAGCCCCCTGGCGGCCAAGCTCGATGAGTTGGGCGACAACGACCAAGCCGTTGCTGAGTTCGGCATCGATTATGCCACCAAACAGTGCGCCGATTTGCTCCAGTCCGGCGCCCCGGGGCTGCATTTCTATACCCTCAATAAGGCGCACGCGACGACGAGGATCTTGCAGAACCTGGGGCTGGCGCCGAACCCCTCCTTGTAAGACAGCCTTTGTCGGAACCTTTGTCGGAACCTTTGTCGGAACCTTTGTCGCAGCCTGTGTCGCAACCTTTGTCGCAACCTTTGTCGCAGCCTTTGTCGCTTGCTCCAGGTGCTTACATCCGAGACAACATCGCCACTACCCTTTCCAGAAGGGCCTTGCCAGGACCACACTCCTTGGGACTTAGTGAGAGCTTATGCACCGCCAAATCCAGATACGCCGCCACTTTCACAGCAGAACGCTGAGCCACGTCCAGGAAACGCCGATGATCCAGTTCTGAATAGCGTCCATTGCCTTCGGCGATGTTCAGGATAATGCTGGTCACGCCTTCGTCGAGTTGCCGGTAGAGCCTGCTCGACGGCTCCTTACCCCCCAGCAGGGAAACCAACCAGCCCATCAGACCAAGCGCAGCGCCGTAAACCTCGAGCCTCTCGTGGTGGAAAAAGGGGCCACGCGCTGGCACCGAGGGTTCCGCTGTATAGGGGACACGATCGTCATGCACCCTCCACGTCTCCCAGGCCTTTCTGAGGCCGATCAACATTCTAACAATCTCACACAGCCGCTGTTTCTCCCGATCCGTCTCTGAGTCGCATAGAAGGCCCTTGATCCTGGCCACATCCAGACAGGCTGCATTCCAGCCCGGAACCCAGCGCATAGTCCAGCGCCTTGAGTTTACTGGGGGCTGAGCCGAATCGGGCGCTATCAGCAAGGTTCAGAATGAGACTCTCGGACGCTCGCTCAAGTTGATCCACCACCGCGTGTTTCTTCCCCCATGTCCCGGAGAGGGCGGACGCGGATGCGACGAAGGCGATCGCCTTGCCGTAAACCTGCAGCTTCTCATGTGCGAGCATCGCCTCTCCATGAAAACGGGTCCCCTGACGAGAAACCACACATCTTGGCGGTGTGCTAAGTTGAGAAATCGTCTGGCTGCGGGGCGGAGTTCCTGAGCCAATCGAAGACGAATACCCGCGCTTTTGCCCCCTCTGCCCCTTCCGTGAATCCCCCCCCCGGTTGGCCCGTGTCCTCTTTGACGACCAGGACGGTCAAAGGCGGCAAACCCTTGCGTTTGCAATATGCCTGAATAGGTTCAAGCACCTTGCCGATTCCACGCCTATCCATGCCAGTCAACCGCTCTAGCGCTAGGTAACTGAGGATCTTTTGGTTGTGTGCCGCGAAGACGAGCGGCAACCAAAACTGCATCGCTCGATATTTGTTTTCCATACGAAGCTGTGTTTTGCAAAGCCGATTCAACTCCGGCGCGGAGGTCTGATCAATGCAGTTCTTAAACTTAATTAGCCAGATTCTCGCGACAAAGGCCGCGACAAAGGTGACCAATGGCAGCCACGGCCGCCCCTCACCGCTTTATCACCTCTATCCCGCAAATCTTTGGCTGGTCGGCCGCGCCCGGGGTGAAGGCGATGGCGATCTGGCCATCGGCGTTCGGCGTGATGGAATCGAAGTCCTTTACCAGGGCCTTGCCTTTGCCGGCCTCGGCGGCGATGTCGAGGTCCGACAGCACCCGGCGGCCGTTGATGTCCACGTTGAATTTGCGCCCGCCCGCCGAGTACCTGGTCTCCGCAAAGTGCAGGCGGACGGTGTAGGCGGCGCCCTTTTGGGCGGGGAGCGTGTAGGTGCAGGGGCCCCATCGCTCGGTTTGATAGACGGCGAGCCGGGCGGCGTTGGGGACCTGGGTATCGATGGTTTCCCGGGTGGTGGCGACATTGCCGCCGCGAAAATCGCGGTCCCCCGCGAACCCCTCGGCGGGCGCGCCGAAGCGGAAGAAGCCGAGCCGGCCGCCGCCACAGTTGATGCTCAAGGTTTGGGCGGGCTCGACGGCGGAAGCGGCTGCGGCGCCGGGGACCTGCGCCTTGGTATTGGGCATGACCCGGACTGTCTTGCCGGAGGCGGAGACCGGATTGGCCGTGACATTCCAGCCATCCACTGCCAGGAGCGGGGCCTCGCCCTCCAGGTCGGCCATGGCCACCTCGATGGTGAGCGTCTTGCGCTCGCCCGGCAGGAGCGAGAGGTAATTATCGCTGTAGAAGACCGGCAGGACACGCCCGCCGGAGCGGTCTTTGCGCAACTGGAGGTGGGCCATGAGGGCGATGGATGAGGATGGGTTTTTCACGGCGACATCGAGCAGGCACTTGCCGTCTTTCTCATGCCGGGCGGCCCGGACATCGAGGGCGACGGTCGGCAGCGAGTTCAGAGCGCGGAAATCATCCTCGCGCTCCGGCAGGGCGCGCCAGTAGAAATTCTCCGAGAGAAGCCGCTGCCTGGAGTCCAGGAGCTGGAGTTTGACGAAGTGGACGGGCGAAAGGCCGGTCTGCGGGAAACGGACGGCGCCTGCGTCGGTGGCGGCGCTGGCGCCGGCGCTGACCGTTTGGGACTCGGTCCATGCTTGCGAGCCGTCCAGGTTGAACACGGTCGTCCTGACTATGGCATCGAGCGTTTGGGGCGTGTTGTTGATGACCATGACATGCCAGTCGTTCTGATTCAACTGCACATGAACCGGCTCGCAGGCCTTGCGCGCGGCGTAGAGGGCCGAGTTGGGTTCGAGGTCATGGCTGTAGAGCTGCCAGACGAAGCTCGGCTGGGCGGGGTGGCTCATCCAGGTGATGACGCCGGTGGCGGGGTGGAAGAGTTTGGCAAAGCGGCCTTCGTACATGGCGCGGAAACATTCGTAATTGGCGAGCTGGGATTTGCGCACGAAATCGGCCAGGCTGGCGGGGAAACCGTAGCGGGCGGCGATGATGTCCGGGTAGAGGTTGCCTTGCTGGGCGCCGCCGCAGAAATCGTGCTCGGCCCAGTCGTCGTTGATGACTTCCCAGTCTTTGGCCGGCATCATGGCCTGGACGGCCTCGAGCGTGGGCACGGAGATCGAGCCGATCTCGGTCTTGAAGGCCTCGCCAAAGGTGTAGAACTGGCGCGGGGTGCGCCAATGGTAGGGGCCGCCGGAGTTGACGCCGCGCCCGGAGGTTGAGCTGGGCTGATAAAGCCGGTCCGGGTCGAGGGCATTGATGAGCTTGCGGATGCCCTGGCCGATGGCCGGGGGCGGATCGCCTTCGTTGCGGGCGCACCACAGGGCGATGCAGGGGTGGTTGCGCAACCGCAGGACCTTCTCGCGAACGTTGGCCAGGTAGAGTTCCACATTCTCGGGCACCGGGCCGTCGGCCGGGTGGGGCTGGAAAAACTCGTCCCAGAGCAGCAGGCCGTATTGGTCGCACAGGCCGCAAAGCTCCTCGCTGGTGCTCTGGCCGACCCAATTGCGGATGATGGTGTAATTGGCAAGCTGGTGCATGCGGACGGCGGCCTCCAGGCGCTTGCGCGGGATGCGTTTCATCGCCTCGTCAATTCCCCAATCGCCGCCCTTGGCCACGACCGGCACGCCATTGACCGAGAGCGCCAGGTTGTCCGAACCGGGCAAGGCATAAGTGATCTGGCGCACGCCGAAACTGGCCTGGCGGGCGTCCGAGAGGGCGCCCTTCTGGGTGAAGGTCAGGCGCAGCTTATAGAGATTCTGCGGGCCGAAGCCATTGGGCCACCAGAGCCGGGGTTGCTCCAGGCGCAGCCCGGGCGTGGTCGCCGAGGAGAAAGTCACCTCCCGGGTCTCGTTCGGCTCCAGCGTGACCTCCTGGCCGAAGGTGGTCCGTTCGATGGCGCCCTCCAACCGGCCCGACTGGGCCTGCTGGGTGGCGTTGCGCAGGGTCGCCCGAATCCCCAGCTCGGCGCTGTCCGTCCGGGGCAAGGGCAGTCTCGAGGTCACATACGGGTCCTCGATGACAACCGGCCCGGTGGCCGAGAGGGTGACGTCCTGCCAGATGCCGGTGTCGCGGTCGCGGATGGTGGGGATCCAATCCCACCCGATGGTGCAGAGGAAAGTGGGGCCGTCCAGGGCTGTGATGCCGCCGTTGGGGCCGGTGCCGCCGGCAATGGTCTTCTCCTTGACCACCCCCGGATGGGGCTGAGGGCGGACATGAACGGCCAGGGCGTTGGGGCTGCCAACGGTGACTTGGCCGCTCACATCGAAGCTCCCGCGCGCGAAGGCGCCCTGGATGGTTCCGACCTGGCGCCCGTTGACCCAGACCTCGGCGGTGTAGTTGATGCCGTGAAAGGTCAGCCAGACTCTCTTGCCCGCGAACGACTGCGGCGGTGTAAAGGTTGTCCTATACCAGTAGGTGGCCCGGCAGAGGCTGTCCGGGATGGCGCGGTTGTTCTCCCCGTAGAGCGGCTCGGGATAAACCCCGTCGTTGACCAGGCTGGTCAGGACGGTGCCAGGGACCGTGGCCCCGTGCCAGCCGGCGGGCTGGAAATCCAACCGCGAAACCGCCTCGCCCCCTTGCGGGACCTTGTCCGCGTCCTGCAACTGCCAACCGGCCCTCAGCCGCACCGGCTCCGCCGGTTCCCGGCTCGACGCAGCCCGGACGGCGGGGACATTGGCCAGCAACAGGCACAGGCCCGCAAGGCTGAGGGTTCGATTCAAGGGGCGGGCGATCCCGCAATGGGCATTGTGATTTGCAGTCATAAACACAACAGATCAAGTGAAAGCCGGCTGGACCCGCGCGCGGGGCGCCATCGAGCGCCTGCCCGCCAATCAGCCGCTCCGAAAACCAGGGGCAGGATAGAGGAACGCGAGCACCGGGGCAAGAGTGGGATTGTCGAGGCCGGACCAGACTTTTCCATAAAACTACAATAACTTGCGTGTCTTGCGGTAGTGGGGGGCCATATATGGGGGTATTGACGACGGCAATTCGATCATGTTAGATTCGTTGGGGCGCTGGGCCCACTATGAAAGACAACGAAATCGTATCGATGGGCATCATTTTGTCGGATTCGGTGATCCGCGAAATGGGCACCGCGAAGCTTTCCCTTGTCGGGAGCTTTCATCAGTACCAGTCTGGCTCTTTCCCATTCACGGCTCCCCCGTTTGTGGTAACGGTACTGGTGACGAACATTCGCGGTAAAATGGCGAGGCCCATAACGGTGACAATGCGAATTGAGAATCCGCAAACAGGTGTCGTATCAGTTAACGTCGCGACTACGATAAGCATTCCCGGTGATTACACGTTCAACGGAACAGAAGTAATTGATTTGCCCTTTCCCGTTCCGCCAATCGTCTTTCCTAGTCCCGGCCTTTATTCTGTCGTTGTGATGATCGATGGGGAGAAGTTCGCGGAACGCCCGCTCCCCGTAAATTCAATGATGGCGCCACCTCAAGGTCCCAAAACTTTGCAATAAAACCTAATGCTTATGTTGTGTGTAGACCCTCCGAATTGTGCGAATTTTTCAGCCCTAATGGCAGCGGCTGAGCTTCGCTATGTACCAGAAGCGTATAAGGTTAGCAACTTTAGCGTCATGGTGTCCATTAAATCTCAAGACCCTAGGCGGGTACAGATTGGTTCTGCCTTAGTGGAGAGCCGCCAAAATGAGCCCTCTAAGCCGCTTAGGGAGATTTTGGAGCAGATTAGGGCAGCCTGATGTGTACACCGTACGACTGACCCAATCCGCTGAACAGGAACTGGCGGCCATCCCGCTGCCAGAAAGAACTCCTATTGAAGAGATGTTGCTTTCTTTTGAAGAAAGCCCCTTCCCTCTTGGCAGCATCCGGCTAACGCCGCCTGATTCTTACCAGGTGAACTGCGGAGACTACGACATTTCCTACAAAGTAATCGCGGATGATGTTGTTCTTATTTGCGCCATCAGGAACATAAATCAATCCTAGAGAACTCCGTCCCCAGCCGCCGGCAACCAGTAAACGGGCCGCTTTCTGGTCCTACCCAACCAGGATCGTCCGCTTGCCAAACCCAGACGCCCCGCCTTAAAGTCAAATTAGCACACCACCCTTGCCCTGCTCGACTGGACGCAGGGTGTAGATGGGTGTAGGTTGTTCGCTAAAATGAGTTCCTCTGAACTGTGTCAGAAGCCCATCTGGCAGGCCGAGGCCTTGGGGCGTCCGATTCCCAATTCGGCGCATGCCGTCTCGATGGCGTTGCCCCGCTGGAGCGACGTGGTCGGTTACGAAAGAAGCGCCCGGAGGTGCTGGAGCGGCTCTCCAGCGGGTATCCGCGGTTTGTGATTCACCCGCTGGTGGGGGAGTTGGGGCGGCGCGCGGGCGAGGGGCGCCCGTGCCTGCCGTTTCCCTCCGCGCGCGCGGCCGCCGCCGGGGCGGAATTTGTCCGGCGCTGCAGCGGGGAGGAGGCCTGTGCCGTGGGGCAGAAGGGGATGCACGCGGTGGTGACGGGTCCGTCGGGTCTGGCCGCCTTGCGCGCCTTCTGGCAGCACACGGGCCTGGGGGTTTCGAGCCGGCAGGCCCAGGCGCGCCTGGAAGGCCGCGCCGCGGCCAACGGCGCCGATGACCCGGCCGTCCGGCGCGCGTTGCGCCGGTTTCTGGCCGCCCTCTATGACTGCGGGGAAGATGACGTCTTCCTCGAGCCCACCGGGATGGCTGCGCAATTCGCCGCCCTGTGCGCCGCAGACAGGCGCGCGCCCGGCCGCCCGACGGCGCAGTTGGGCTTTCCTTATGTGGACACCCTGAAGCTGCAGCAGAAACTGGGCAACGGAGGGATATTGCTCAACCACCTCGAGGACATCGAGAACGAGCTTCGAGGCCCTGCTGCGCAACCGGCCGCTGGCGGCCTGTTTCTGCGAGATCCCGGGCAATCCGTTGCTCGGCTCGGCCGACCTGCGCCGCGTCCGCCCCATTCTGCGGCGGCACCGCGTCCCGCTGGTGGCCGATGATGTGGTGGCAAGCCCCGTCAACGTGGACCTGGGCGGCTACGCCGACTTGATCGCCACCAGCCTCACCAAGTTCATCGTCGGCACCGGCGACGCCATGGGCGGGGCGCTGATCTGCAATCCCCGGACCCGCTCTACGCCGAACTCAAGCCGATCGTGGCGGCGCAACACGAGGAACTGCTTTGGGGTGAGGACGCCCGTGTGCTGGAGGCCCAGGCGCAGAGCTTTCCGGAGCGGATGCAGCGGCACAACCAGAACGGGCTGCGCCTGGCCGAGCGGCTGCGCCGCCACCCGGCTGTCGAGCGGGTCTGGTATCCCAAGTGGGAGTGCGCCGAGGCCTACGAGGCTGTGCGGCGTCCCAAAGGCGGCTGGGGCGCCCTCATCACCTTCCTGCCCCGAGACGCCGAGGCGCGCGCCCCGCAGATCTACAACCGCCTGGCCGTCTGCAAAGGCCCCAGCCTCGGCACCGTCTTCACGCTGGCCTGCCCCTTCACCATGCTGGCCCACTATACCGAGTTGGACTGGGCGGAACGGTGCGGCGTCTCGCGCTACCTGATCCGGCTCTCAGTGGGGCTGGAAGACCCGGAGGAACTGTGGCCGCGCATCGAGCGGGCGCTGGCGGAGTGAACCAGTGCGGAGTGCGGAGTGCGGAAGTCACTCCCAGTCCCACTCCTTGAAGAGGCTGGCGATGGGGTAGCGGAAGCCTGGCAGCAGGTGCTCCCCGTCCAGCTCGCCTCCGGGGCCGAGCAGGGCACGCTGGGTCATGGAGTGGCAAATCTCCACGCTCTCGGTCTCAGGATCGATGAGCCAGGCGATTTGGGTGCCGCTGGCAAAGAAGTCCCGCAAACGCGCATCGATCTCGGCGCGGGTGTTACTGGGGGCGAGCACTTCGACAGCCAGGTCGGGCGCCCCGGGGAAGAACTTGCGCGCCTTGGGGCTGAAACCCAGCCTGAGCAGCCGTTCCTTGGGAACGAACGAGATGTCCGGCGCGCGGCAGTTGCGGTTGAGCATCCAGTGGCCGGCGTCGAGCCCCGCAGGACGCCCAACCGGTGCTGGCGGTTGAACTCGTACAACGCTGCGGACAAGCGGCTGCAGATCCCTTCATGCTCGTAGTTGTTTTTAGGGCTCATAACCAATTCGCCGTCCACGACCTCGTGGACGAAGCCGTCGTCGGGGAGCGACTGGAGCTCCTCTTCGGTCCAAACCTGCTTTGGAGGTTCTGATGTCCCAATCATATTCCCACACTAAGCGCATCCCGGCGCCGCGTCGAGACAAAAGCGCCCGCCATGAGACTCGCGCTGATTCTGCGATCTGGTCAAAGGCGCGGGGACGTGGTAAGTGTCTTACAGTATGTCTGCAGCCACCGAGACCAGTGAAGTTGCCATTCTCAGCCGCGTCATTCGCCCAGAGAGCGGGACGTGGTCGAGGGACGCGGCCACGTCGATCCTGGAGTTTGACTTCGCGCCTGCTGACGTAGGGCGCATGAACGCCCTCGCGGCCAAAGCCCGCCAAGGGGCACTCTCTGCCGCAGAGAAGGACGAGTTGGAGAACTACCGCGACGTGGGCCGGTTGCTGGAACTGCTCCAGTCCAAGGCGCGCCTTTCCCTTGCTGCGTCGCGGGCCAACGGGCCGCCAGAACCTAGCCCAGGGCTGAGGCCGCAGGCCGATGCTCTGGGTTTCGTTGCAGAGGCGGACCCCGCGCCCTGAAGGGGGAATGGCGCTTACATAAGACCGAGCTTGCGCAAACGGGCCCTGGTGCGGCGCGTGTGACGTTTGAGATGATCGCGGAACCTGCGGCGGGGTGCGTTGAGCCGCGGGTATTTGTTTTTCTTGCGTTTGACGGCGCGCGGCTCGCGTCGGTTTGGCCGCTCGGGGACCAAATCGGCGGCTAGCGTTTCGAGCAGATCGGACCACAGTTGGCGGCGTTTCTTTTTGGAGCGGGCTTGGGCCATGGCCTGGGTAAAGTGCCGGATTGCGTCCAGCGAGCCTTTGAAGCTGATGCGCTCCAGGGGCACCTCATGTTCGGTGGCGGCCTGAGCCATGGTGCCACGGATGAGATTGTGGGCGATGAGGCGCGTGTAGGCCTCTTTGCGAACCATGTTCGGGCTGCGCCCGCGGAGGGTCTCCATTTCCAGAGTGGTTTTCAGGTCATCCAGGCACATCTCCAGGCGCCACCGCCGCAAGTAAGCGCGGAGGATCTGCTCGGCGGGGTAGAGTTCTGGGTCCAAGAGCGTGGTCACCAGTTTGACCTGGCGTACGCGGAAGCCTTTCTGATAGCAACTGCCCTTGACCACGCGCACCGTCAACTGGCTGGGCAAGCCAATCCATTGGAGCAGCGTCAGCCAGGGAGCCCGGCGCTGGGGTTTTTCCCACACGAAGAGCCAGTCGTTTCTGCCCAAGCGGCGGAGCCGCCTTCGCCCATCGAGCCGGCGCGTGGACCGCC
Source organism: uncultured bacterium (assembly GCA_963749495.1). GTDB lineage: Bacteria > Verrucomicrobiota > Verrucomicrobiia > Limisphaerales > UBA8199 > CAVQND01. The sequence continues at coordinate 64,603 of CAVVMW010000022.1, read as the reverse complement.
CGATGAAGTCCACGTTCAGAAGGTGCTTGAGCCAGGCGAGGACCGCGTAAAAACCGAAGCCGCGGTCTGCCACCAGGATATCCCCGGCCACCAATTGGCTGCTGAGCAGCGTCAACAACGACAGTTCGGAGAGCGCCAAGCTGCCTTGGGCCATGGCCAGGATCGCGCCGCTGAGCATGGAAAAGAGCACGACGATGCGCATCTTGGGGAAGCTGGGTTTGTCGGCGCACTGCATGGGGGGATACGCCCTTCGGTTTTTGCGCGTGTCGGCCAGTGTGAGCGCCGAGCCGTCGGCGGCCTTGAGGGGCCGGCCTTGGAGTTGAGTCAGGGCCGGGACTTGCTTGTCGGCGGCCCGGGCGGTGGCGGCCAAAACCTTGGGGAATTCCCTGAGAGGCAGCCGGGCCTTGGCGCGGCAGTAGGCGCCGTCCTCGGGGGAGATCTGGGGGCCGTCTTCCAAGAGGAAGAGGGCCTGGAGTTGGCGCACGACCTCGCGCCCGGAGGCGTCGGGGTTGAGGGCTTGCCAGACCATGCACCAGAAGGTGCGCCAGCGGGTGTAGTCGCGGTCGCGGCAGTTTTTGTGGGCGGAGGCCTTGGCCTTGGGAAAGCACTCCTGGGGTACCGAGGAGGAGAAGCACTTTTCCAGTTGGCAGAGGGTATAGGCGCGGACCTGGCGGCAGGCGTGGGCGGTGCGGGAACCCAAGCGGGCCAGGCGAGAGCGCCAGGGTGCGAAAAAGGGCGTGTGCATGTCCAGTATATATACTGGACTATGCTTGACCGGCAAGCTAAAATTGAGGCCGATGAACAAAAATCTGGATAAGGGCACCGCCTCCTGGGACCGGCAATACGAGCAATTGCGACGCCGTTTGAGCCAAATAGGCTACCTCAGCCAGGGCTCGGTGCAGGACCGCACGCGGCGCTCGGGCGGAGGTGCCGGTTACCAGTGGACGCGCAAAGTCGCGCAGAAGACGATCACCGTCTCACTAACCCAGGAGGAGTTCGAGCAGATGCGCCAAGCGGTTAACCACTACCGACAGGTGCGGGGGCTGTTGCGTGACATGGAGCGGCTGTCCCGCAAGATTATCTTCCAGAGGGCACCTCATCCCCATCGACGCAAGCGCCTAAGCGCCAAAGTTTTAGGCACTAAGTAAGTGCCATTCCCCTGAAGGGGCGCTAGAGTCTTGCGCCCTTTCAGGGCGCGATTGATTTCGTTCGCCTGTCCCAGGGCATCGGCCTGACGGCCTCAGCCCTGGGCTAGGCTCTGCCGTCCCTTTGGGCCGGAGATTCGGGCCGTCTCGCACACTCACCTACAACCTCCTGGCTGCGGATTCGGGGTGGGTTCTGAAGGGGTCCAGGAGCAGGGCGCGTCTCTGGTTGGGGAGGGAGACCTCTTCCCAATCGACGAAGTAGGAGGAGGAGGCCTGGGCTTGGATTTCGCGCATGAGCCGGCTGCGAGCGCAGGCGCGGGAAGCAGGTCCAGGACCAGGCGCGTGGCGCCCACCTTGAGAAACAGGGTCGAGGGCAGCACGTTGGTGTCGCCCAGGATGAGGTGGAGGCGGCGGAACCGCTGGGCATCGGCCAGCGGTTCATCCCCGACAAATAGTAAATCACGGCGACCGGATGCGATAGAAGCGGGCCGGATACGTAATCCAATCGGGGTCAGTGAAATGGAGCAGGCCGTTGGTTAGGGTGCTGGTTTGCAAATGAACCCAGGTGCCGCTAGCCAGGTTCGTGCTTGCCTCCACTGCGATAGGGATGTTCCATGTGCCAGTAATGTCGAAGGTGAATTGATTGTTCAGGACGGTGGGAGTTTTGGCCTTCGGATTCCACAGCCTGGCCGGAGCGTCGGCAAATGTATTGCTCCAGCCCATCGTTCCTGGCTGGTAATACACGAATACGCCAAAACTCCCACTGAATGAACTCCAAGGAGCGATTGGAGCATTTCCTTCAAAATACACGCTTCGCAGGCTGCCGCAATCCTCGAACGCAGCGTCCCCGATGCTAGTGACGCTGTTGGGGATTGTCAGGCTGGCCAGGCTCCTGCAGCCGGAGAACGTCTGCCACCCGATGTTGGTGACGCTGTTGGGGATTGCCACACTGGCCAGGCTCGTGCAGCCGGAAAACGCCTGCGACCCGATGTTGGTGACGCTGTCGGGGATCGTAACGCTCGACAGCCATTCGCAGCCATAGAACGCCTCGGACCCGATGCTGGTGACGCTGTCGGGAATCGTGTAACGTCCGGCTTTGCCGCTCGGGTATTGAATGACTGTGGTCTGGCTCTTGTCGAACAACACCCCATCCACGCTACTGTGGAACGGATTAAGTGGGTCCACCGTGATCTGCGTCAGGCTGACGCAGCCAGCGAAGGCGTTCTTCCCGATATTGGCAAGCGTGCTCGGGAACGCAATGTTGGTCAGACCCGTGCCAGAGAACGCCCCGCCCCCAATACTCGTGACACTGCCGGGGATCGTGATGCTCGGCAGGCTGGTGCAGCCAGAGAACGCGCTGTCCCCGATGCTGGTGACGCTATCGGGGATCGTGATGATGGTTAGACTGGGACACCCGAAGAACACGCTAACCCCGATGTTAGTGACGCTGTTGCCCATCGTGACCATGGCCAGATCCTGGCATTGGTCGAAGGCATAGTCACCGAGGTTGGTGACACTATCGGGGATCGTGATGGTGGCCAGCCTATCACAGCCTTCGAATGCCCCGTCCCCGATGCTGGTGACACTACTGGGAATTGTGACGAGGATCGGGCTGGAGTTGAAGAACCCCCCAATGCCGGTGACCGGGAGGCTGTCAATGGCAGACGGAATAGTAACCACGGCGTGAGTACCGCTGTAGCGGGTGATAGTGATCGTCCCGTTGTTGGTAGTGTATGTGTAGTCGCCTGACTGTTGGGCTCCTGCCGTCATGGCGTTGCACAAACAAACGAGGCACAATGGGGCAAGTTGGATGGGTTTCATCTATCGTTCTCCCTGGCTAGAGAAAGTCGATAACCGCTGGTTCATATTCGAACCGCTCCCGTAGTTCCCGGTGGCCCAAGTGACTGGCAAAAGCGACTAACGATTCCTCAAAACCGCCGGACAAACCCTATGGCGATTGTGCGGTTCAATCATCTTTTAGCATAGTTCATGCCATGCGGTTGGATACCTCCAAACAGCCCTATTTCAGCCCTTCTCCTTTCTTACCGACCACCCCGCCGTGCGTGTTCTTCACGCATTGTGCGTGATTTTCACGCTTCATCAATCTCACGGCGAAGCGGGCGTTTGGATGCCCCGCAAACGCTCCGGCGGCGATATGGCGAACCCGGCGCAGAGAGGGGGGGAGGGTTCGGAGCAGCCAGGAGCGGAGAAGGAAAGTCCTAACAGAAACTAACACGTTTTGGGGCGGAATGACCCCGTTTTGGCGATTTTGTATCAAACAGTCCGCCTGGGATTTCTTTCATAAAGTCGTGGCATGTCGATTTATTGCAACGCCTTAGAGACGATTTATTGCAGAGGATAAAAACCACGTCATTGGTTTTGAAGACCAGGAGCGTCACCAGATCGCCCTGCGCCTCCGCAACAAGACTGGTCGGCCCTCGCTCGCTCGCCGTGCTGGACCGGGATGGTGAGATTGTGACGGTGGACCCATTGCACGTTGTCGCAATCAAGGATCTCCGCGCAAGAAGCGATGGCAAGCGGAAGCGTTAGGACGGCCTACAGCCTCCTGGCTGCGGATTGCGGGTGGGTTCTGAAGGGGTCCAGGAGCAGGGCGCGTTTCTGGTTGGGGACGGAGACCTCTTCCCAATCGACGAAATAGGAGCAGGCCTGGTTTTGGATTTCACGCATGAGCCGGCTGCGAGCGCAGGCGCGGGAATTGGCCGGGGCCTCGCGTTTGGCCTGCTCGATGCCGGTGGGGTTCCAGAAACCGCGCGGCTCGGCCAAGGCCAGGCCGAAACTGCGCGTGGGGTCAATGTGGTGGAACTCAAGGTCCTGGGATTCGAGCCAGGGGTGGTCCCAATCCAGGCCCTGGCGGGCGCGGAACTGGGCGAGCAAGTATCGCTTGGTGACCCAATTGACCAGGCCGACGAGCGAGTCCGGATTGGAGGCCAGGCCCTCGAGGAGCGCTGGTCCTCGAAGAGCCAGTCGCGGATGCGCGGCAGCACCTCCAGCGCCAGGGCCGGCGGTTGGACCAGGCAGCCGTATTCGGTTTCCAAACCTGTGATGCGTTGAGACACCTCTACTTGAGGTCGAGCACCCGGTAATGGACCGGTCCGGGCAGTTGGCGATCCAGGAGGGCGGCCTCGACGGTCTTGCCGGGGACCTGCAGGGGCGGTTTGCGGGGCGCCGCCAGGGAGGCAAAGGCGCCCTTGGTGGTGAGGGTCTGCCAGGCCAGCAGGCAGACCCCCAGAACGTGGGCCAGGGAATCGGAGGGCTGCAGGGCGTTGCGAATCCAGTCGCGCGCCTCGGTCTCGGCCTGGACCTCGCTGTGGGCGACCAGCACCCCGGAGGCCTCGTAGTGATGATCGCCGTCGTAATGCACGCGCACCAGGATGTCCTGGGCCGGGGCGTCGCCCAATTCGGCGAAGATCGACTCGACGATGAGCGGCGGGGCGAAGACCTGCTCGAAGGCATTCTTGAGGGTGCTGCTCAGCGAGAAGCTGATGAGCCGGCGCAAGGTGACGTCGCGCGCGGCGCGGTTGAAGCCCTCCAGGTGCGCCGCCTCGATGGCGGCCTGGCGCATCTTCTCGATGTCCACCGGGTGGCCCAGGGCGGCGAAGGCATGGCGGTCGTAGATCTCGAAGACCTTGGACTGGCCCTGGCCGACGCCCAGCAAGAGGATGCCCTCGGGCCGCGACAGGGCAAAGACGGGCGTGCCGCTGCGGAGACGGTCGCCGATGTATTCGCGGCGGTTGGCAATGGCCTCCAGCCAGCGATAGGGCTCTTCAATCATGACGGGCGTTTTTCCAGAACCGCGTTTGTTCTTCCCGGGTGAGGGTGCGGATGCCCGCGACCGAGAGCAGCTTGAGAGTGGCGAACTCCTGCTGTTCGGGGCGCACGCCGCCGGTGGCGGCATCGAACTCGGCGGCGGTCATCAGCAAGCGGTTGGCCAGGACCACCGCCTCGCCCACCGGCAATTCCGCCGGGCGCGGTTTGCCCCAGGTCTCCAGGTAGTGCAGGACGCTCTTGATCGCCCCGGACCCCGAGCCGGACCCGGCAAAGGCGGCGGCCTCGAATTGGGCCCCGAGCGGGTCATAGAAGAAGATCATCGGCTTGGCATCCGAGTCGCGGCCCTCGATGCCGGCGAAAATCGGAGCGACCACCCCGATGCCCTGCAAGGTGGCGGGGATATTGTCGCGCAGCAGTTTGGAGAGGGCTCGCAGCTTGGCCTGCAGGCTCATGGGCTGCAATTGGCTGCGGCGGTAGAACTCGAAGGCCGTCTGGAGCGTCCGCGCCATCTCGAAGGCCGTCGCCGGCACCCCGGCAATGGCCATGAGCGCGTGCGAATCCAACTCGAGGATCTTCTCCGTCCGGTCTGAAAAGATGACATTGCCCGCCGTGGCGCGGTGGTCGCCGGCGATCATCACGCCCTCGGCGCAATGAAAGGCGAACACCGTGGTGGCCTCCAGGGGCAACGGACCCGCCCCGGCGGCGCCAACGGGGACAAAGCGGTGTTGGTCGAGCAGCGCCAGGAAGTCGCCGCTCATTGGCCGGTCCGTTGGCGGTAGCGCCGGGCCTGGTCGGGATCGACGCGGCGCATGCGCTTGAGCAGTTCGTCGGTGTTGGGCTTTTCGACTTTCGGTGCGGCAGGGCCTGGGCCGCCGCCGCCGCCGGGAGCCGGCATGGGGGGCAGAGGTTTTTGGATGCGATCAGGCATAAGGTTGTTGATGTCTTGGTCGAGCTATTGCTCCTATCTTCTATTTACTCCATTAAACAAGCTTGGCAAATTCCAGGTGGGCCAAATCATTGACGGTGCGGGCGGCGTTGATGATATCCAGGGATTTCTTGATCTGTTGGGCCTCGAAGAGGTCGCGCAGGTCGAGCTTGATTTTCCCATAAGAGCCCAGCAACAGGATGTGGTCCCACTGGGCGGCTTGGACGGCGGAGCCGAATTTCTCGATGCACCGGCCGCGGACGGCCGCGCGGGTGCTGGAGGGGGGCAAAGGCTGTGGGCCTTGATCTCCGCCAGGGGATAGGGGAGGCGGAAGGTCCCCTGGTCCATCAGGCCGTAGAAGAGCCCCTGCTGGGGGTCGAGCAGGTGGTAGGCCAGGTCCAGGCTCATCAGCCACGGATCGTCCTCGCCAACCTCCTCCGCCTGGCGGAATTGCTCGACCAGCCTGAACTTGGCCACCCAGTCCAAACGATCGGCGGCGCGCATCGGCTCCTGCTCCAGGTCGGTGAGGACCTCGTGCCAGGCCCCGACCAGCGCCAGCCAGTCGGGGCTGACGTGCGGGCAGAACTCGCGGACCAACTCCAGGTAGGTCCGCTGGATTTGGAGGGCGGAGGTCTCGAGCCCGGAGGCGGCCTGGCAGCGCCATTTCCAGGTGCGGTCGCGGGAGATGCCCTTGAGGGCGCGCAGGGGGTCGGCCAGGCGCGGGATGCGCTCGGCCGGGGCGCCGTTGAGCAGGGCCTGCAGGACCAGGGCGGTGGCGCCGATCTTCAGATACGTGGCGTAGAGCGAGAGGTTCGAGTCGCCCAGGATCACGTGGAACCGGCGAAAGAGCTGGGAATTGGCGTGGGGCTCGTCGCGCGTGTTGATGATGGGCCGCCGCTGCATGGTATCGATGCTCTGCAGCTCGAAGAAGAAGTCGCTGCGCTGGGAGATCTGGAAGCCCGGGTTCAGGAACCGGTCCTCGTCTTCCCAGCCGAACTTGCCGGCGCCGCACATGACCTGGCGGGTGACCAGGAAGGCCATGAGGCCCTGGCTGAGGGCCTCCCAGGGCAGGACGCGCGGCAGGAGGTAATTCTCGTGGCAGCCGTAGCTGTGGCCGCAGAAATCGGTGTTGTTCTTGTAGAGGCGCACCGGGTTGTCGGACCCCTGGTTGAGATTGCGGGCGCACTCCATAAGGAGCTGATCGCCGGCGTGGTCCTGCTGCAGGTGCTCCAGCAAGGTGCTGCACTCCGGCGAGCAATACTCCGGATGACAGTGGTCATTGTAAAAACGGGCGCCGTTGCGCAGGACCAAGTCGCACCGGATGGCGTCCGCGGACAGGCCGCGCCGGGTGTCCTGGGCGAAGTAGTTGGCCTCGTCGCGGTCCTGGAGCAGTTCGTTGACGCGGAACCCGCGCGCGTCGCAGTGCGGGTCCTCGCACTGGTAGTCCCAGCGGCGGCGCACGCCCGGCGCCGTCGCCGCGTTGATCAGCGCGATGGCCTCGGTGACCACGTCCTGCCCCTCCGGGCGCTCACGGCAGATGCCGATCTCGGTCTCCGTGCCGAACTGAATGTCAAGTCCTCCTTGCATGATGGCGCGATTTACTCTCTCCGGTGGGTTGCTCTCATAGTGCGGGTTGCGGCATGCGTTGTCCGGGCGCCGCTCCTTCAAACGGCGGCCGCCACCCAGTCCCGCCCGCCGGGGCGATAGGGTGAGAGGCGGACGACGTTGCCCGGATCGAAATCGGTCAGCTTGAGCCAGTCCTCAGTGATGTCGCTGGGCGGGAACAGTTCATTCTCCCGATACTCGCGGGCCAGGGCCTCGCACAGGTCCTGCCGTGTGATCGGCGACTCGCTCTCGAGCGCGATGGAGCGTTTGATGGCGGATTCCTTGGCCCGCTCGACCACGGCGGCGATAATGGCCCCGCTGGCCAGGTCGCCGCGATACAGGTAATCGTGGCGCCCGCTGCGGAAGGCGACATCCAGGAACCGGTTCTCCTCGCTCTTGGCGTAATGGGCCTCGACGATGGCGTCGACGAGTTCCTCTCGAGGTTCGGCCAGGGGCAGGTCCTGGGCAAGATAGATCAGGTAAATCTCGCGCGCGGCCGTTTTGTCCGGGCGGCGCACGCGAATCTTGCGGTCGATGCGGCCGGGGCGCAGGATGGCGGGGTCGATGAGGTCGGCCCGGTTGGAGGCCAGGATGACCACGACGTTTTGCAGGGCCTCCAGGCCGTCCATCTCAGTGCAGAACATGGGGACCAGCGTCGAGAGGATGTTGGACCCCACCCGCGCGGCGTGGCGGGTGCCCAGGATGGACTCGGCCTCATCGATGAAGAGGAAGCGCAGGTGGCCCTCGGCGGCCTTTTCGCGGCACTGGACGAAGAGGTCGCGCACCTGGCGCTCCGATTCGCCCAGCCACATGTTGAGGATCTCGGGCCCCTTCACGCTGAGGAAGAACTCCTGGCGGTCCTGGCCGGTCTGGCGGCGGATTTGCTGGCGCAGGTTGTGGGCGGTGGCCTTGCCCAGGAGCGTCTTGCCGCAGCCGGGCGGGCCATAGAGCAGGAACCCCTTGGGCACCGGGTGTTGGAAACGCTGGAAGAGGCGCGCGTGCAGAAACGGCAACTCGATGCAATCCCGGATCCCCTGCACCGCCTCCTGCTGCCCCCCAATCGCCTGCCACGGTATCGGCTCCACCCGCGTGCAGGCCCAATCCAGCCGCCTGGCCCCGCCCAGCGCCTCCACCGCCACCCGGTGCTGGCTGTCCAGCCTCACGTCCAACCCCGCCTTCAGTTTCTCCTTCGCCAGCAACGATGAGCGCACCACCACCGCGTCCGAAATCCCGCTCTCGTTGCCCACCCGCAGCCGCCCGTCCGCCAGCAACTCCGTGACCCGCACCACCGGCCCGTTCTTTTCGAACCCGAAGACGTCGGTCACCGCAAAGGCCTCGTTGAGCAGGACCCGCACCCCCGTCTCCAGCGTGGCCTCCGGCAGCGCCGGGTCCAGGCTGCAGACATATTCGGCCCCGCTCGCGCAGACCAGCGCCCGCTCGCTCGCCAGCTTCTGCAGCAGCGTGCCCACCCGCAACGCCGGCGCCCGCAGCTTATCCACCGCTTCGTTGAGCTTCTCCACCGCCGTCCGCGCCTGGTCCTGCAACTCCTCCATCTCCGCGATCCGGCGCCGCAACGGCCCCATCCCCGAGGGCGGAATGCCCTGCGCCGCCAGCTCGTAGGTGAGGCGATCCAGCATCTGGAGCGCCGAGACAACCTCCGGGCCCTCCGGCGGCGCCGCCCCCTCCGGCCCGGCGCCCTCCGGCTCCGGCGTGTTATCGTTGGGATCCATCCGACTTCTCTGTAACTTTTTCACATTATCATTATAAGACTCATTTGCCGTCGCGCAAATTCCCGCGCCTCGGGCGCCCACCCCAGGGGCAAAACCGGGGCTTGCCTCGGCGGCCGGGGCCGCGTAGTTTTGCGCGCATGGTGACGCTGCCGAACGAATTGCTGGAAGCGCCGGAATTGGCTCTGTACGAGGAGCAGATCAAGGCCCGGCTCGAGGAGGAGCGCCGGCTGCGGCACAAATTCCGCGACGAGTTGCCGGCCGGCCTCAAGGCCGAGTTCATCAATGGAGAAGTGATCATGCACTCCCCTGCCACTGCCCGCCACACGCGAGCGCGGATGCATTTGTCGCGTCTGCTTTCGGCTTACGTGGAGGTCCACAAACTGGGCCTGGTGCTCGACGAGAAGGCCCTGGTCTCGCTCACGCGCAACGACTACGAGCCCGACGTTCTTTTCTACGGCCCTGACAAGGCCGCCGGCATCGAGCCGGGTCAATTGCTGTTCCCGGCGCCCGACTTCATTGCCGAGGTCCTTTCCGAGAGCACCGCCCAGCGGGACCGTGGGGTGAAATTCCGCGATTACGCCGCGCACGGCGTGCCTGAGTTTTGGCTGATCGATCCGGCAACCCAGACCCTCGAACAATATGAACTGGCCGCAACCGGCTATGTGTTGCGGCTCAAGAGCGGCTCCGGCGTTGTGCGCAGCCTGGCGGTCAGCGGGTTCCTGATCCCCATCCGCGCCCTCTTTGACGCGGAGGAAAACCTGCGCGTTTTACGCCAGATGCTTGAGGGACCCGCCGCCTGAAGGATTAGCGCGTCGCGCAGCTTCCAGGAACCCTGCTAATAATGCCGGACAACAATGCTTGACTGCGGCCGGCAGCCCGGGTAGGCTCGGCTCGATTCCCGATGGAGTCCGGCAGACCGGCTCTCCTGCCGGGGCAGGCACTGGATGGAAGCATGTCGATGCAATTGAAGGAACAACGTGAGAACGCCCTTCCACGGCTCGCCCCCCCGCAATCTTCCGAGCGCGCCGCCGATGTCCCCCGGCCGGCGCGCCGATCCGAAACCATAGAAACCCACCATGACTCCGATATGAAAAAATCATCCGTTCGATCCCTCGCACTCCGAACCTTCGCCCGCGCCGGTCTCATCGCCGGGGCGCTGCTATTGCTGCTGCGCCTGCCGCTGGGGGCGACCGTGCTCGACAACTTCAGCGGCCCCAAGACCGGCTGGACGGACACGCCTAACGGCGGCGCCATCGCCCAGGCCAACGGCCTGTTTACCGTCGCCAGCGCCCATAGCGCGGGCGCCCTGGCCTACAGCCTCAAGACGTCGTCTCCTTTTGCGAATGTGGCCGGCGACACCCTCGAATTGCGCGTCGACGTCAACGGGGTGACCCCCGGCAACGGGGATGCCAATGCCCTGGCGGTGCTGGGGTGGGTGCCCGGCGGCGGCACCCTCGAGGCAAACGGCTACGCCCTCTACGCCGGGGCGCGCAACGTCCTCATCAAAAAGGGCGGGTCGGTCCTTTACTCGTTCGACTTCGTCAGCACCTATGGGACGAACATCCAGAACACCAATGTCACGCTGGCGTTGCGGATGACCCCGTCCGGAGGCGGCGTGGCGCTCGACGCCCGCGTTTACCGGCAGAGCGGGGCGGTGGTGGGGCAGAACTTCACGTGCCTCTTCGAGCACACCGTCACGGACAGTTCGGGCCTCATCGGCACTCCCGGCTACGCGGCCCTGGGTGTGCTGAACCAGGCCTCGTCCTCGGGGGCGTCGGTTTCCTTTGCCAACCTCCAGGATTTTGTGCTCCTGGACTCGGTCCTGGACGATTTCAGCGTGAACACCAACCTGGCCGGGTGGACGACCTTCGCCAAGCAGTCGGGGGTGCCGGGGCTGAACAGTTCGGTGACCGAGTACGCCCCTTCGGGCGGCAACCCCGGGTATGTGGAATGTATCGCGGGCCTGGCCTCGCAGGGCGGCTTCGCGGGCGCCTACTATGCCGCCCAGACGTTCGAGGTCGTGGATGGCAGCCGGCTCGAGTTCAGCGTTGATTTCGACAACCTGGGCAATGACGAACTCAATGGCGGCGGGGGCAGTTACTCGGTCCTGGGCTACCTCCCGGTTGCCAGCCTGTCCGCCGTCTATAGCCTCACGGCCTATCATATCGCCCACGATATCCACAGCTCGAACTACCTGGTCGTGGGCAAGAACTACGACGGATGGTGGACGACGGGGCCCGACAACCTGCCCGTCATGAATTGCCGCTACACCCTCGCGATGACCGGGGAAGGCGCCAACGAGCGCATCGAGGCCCGGCTCGAAGACCTTAGCCAGGATATCAACGACCCCAACCGCGTCGTCTTCCAGAATGTCATGGTCGATACCCCCGCATCGGACTTCGCGGGTGACGGCGCCACGATCGGCAGCCCCGCCCCATACCTCAACCTCAATGGCGCCTACGCCATATTCACCTTCGCCTCCGGCCCGTGCTACGAGGCCGATGTCGTCTTCAGAAACGCCCGCGTGAGCCAGAGCATCGCCGGCGCGAGCCCCTCCGGCCATTTTCAACCTTTCTCCCGCCGACGGGGCCAACTTTGTGTCCAGCTCGAACTCGGTCTCGTTCGAGGTGAGGGACGCCCTGAACATCCCTGCGACCAACATTTCGTTGACGCTCAACGGCACCACTTACACCAGCGCCTCGCCGGGGGTCACCGTCACCGGCACGGCCAAGGACCAGGTCTTCACTCTCAAGGGCGTATTGGCGGCCGAGGCCAACTATGCCGGAACGATCCAGGCGGTGAACAGCCAGCAACTGGCCGCCGCCGTGCCGATCCGTTTCGATACCTTCCAAACCGCGTATGTCGTGGAATGCGAGGAGTTCAACTTCAGCGCGGACGGAGTCACCGGCGGCTCGTTCATAGATAACCCCAAACTCATCACCGATGATTACGTCAACAACCCGGGCGCCACCGACCCGCAGGCCTACAACGGCATGGCGGGAATACCGGGGGTGGACTATCACAACAACCGTGATGCCAGCGACAACCCCGCGGGCGCGATCCCCCAGGACACCGACCACGTCTTCCGCTGGAACAACTTTGTCCAGACGACCGACTCCTCGGACCTGCTCCGCGCCAAATACGCCAGCCTCGGCGGCAACGCCAGCGGTTACTTCGAGGTGGACGTGGAAGACATCCATGACGGCGATTGGCAGAATTACACGCACAAGTACCCCGCCGGCACCTACGCCGTCTATCTGCGGCAAGAGCAATATGCGCTGCCCCAATCCCTCGTCACCCTGGAGCGGGTGACCAGCGACCGCACCCAGCCCAACCAGACCAATGCCGTGCTGGGCTCGTTCCTGGGCCGCCCCAACGGCAGCGGCCCCCATTTCAATGTCCAGCTCGCCGATGCCGCAGGCAACCCGCTCGTGGTCCGCCTGGCCGGCGGCATCGACACGCTCCGCTTGAACAACCGCATCACCGGCAATGCCAGCACCACCCCCGGCTTTATCGAAGAGAATTATTTTGTCCTGGCGCCCGTGCCCGACCCGGGCAAGCTGCGCCCGATTCTTGCCCTGGTCTCCCCGCTGGCCGGCCAGGCCGTCAGCAGCGCCTCCCCGGCCAATTACGCCATCCTCGCCAACCGCGATACGACGGTGGATGCCTCGAGCGTCAGCTTTACGATCAACGGCGTCGCAGTGCCTTCGACCAACACGGCGGCGGCCGGCGGGGTCCAGGTGACCTGGTCGATCTCGGTCCTGCCGCCCGCCGCAACTTTCACCAACACCCTCACCTTCAAGGACAGCGAGGGTGTCAGCCAAAGCGTCTCCTGGACTTATTCATACCCGTTCCTTTCGGCTGCCAACAGGCTGCCCCTGGGCAGTTTGACCGCGCGCGGCTTCCAGGCGCGCATGGTCCAGAGCCTCAACGGCGGGAACAACCTCGACAACAGCCTGACCCGGGCGCTCCAGCAACTGGCCATTCCTCCCCAGATCCCCGTTGACCTCACAGCCACCAGCCTCGTCTCGGAACTGAACTGGAACCTCAACGGAAGTCCGACCAACGTGCCGGGCCTCTGTGCCGGCGGCCAGATCAACATCGCCGTGGAAGCCTTGGGCTACCTGCAGTTGAAGGCCGGCGCCCACAGGTTCCGCATCGGCACCGACGACCGCTGCGGGCTCTATTCCGGCGCCAGCCCCTGGGATGCGGCTGGCACGGCCGTATACCAGGCCCCGGGCAACACCGCCTACCAGACCTTCGACTTCGTGGTCGAGGCCGACGGCCTCTATCCGTTCCGGTGCATCTGGGAGCAGACCGGCGGCGGAGCTATCCTCCAGGTCGCCGCCGTGGACCCGGACGGCGTCAATCCCGAGGCGCTCGTGGGCGACCCGAGCGAACCGGTCGGCGCCGTCGATGTCTATTACCCCATCGTCTGCGCCTCGACCGCTTCCCTGGGCAGCGCCTTCGCTGTGGATTTGACCGCCAAGGCCGGTTCGACCACGCTGACCGCCTCGCCCGTTGCCGGCGATTGCGGCGACGTTGTCAATAGCATGGTTTCCGGCGGCACCGGCACGTTCACCATCCCGGTGTCCAGCGGCGCCCGTTACTTCCGCATCTCCGCCCCCATGGCCACGACGATCACCAGCATCCAGAGCATCGGCTCCAACGTCGTCCTGGCTTACAAGCTTAATTAGCCCCGAAAACCCAGGCTATCACATCGCGGGCCTTCGGCCCTGATGCACCGCCGCGCTCACCCGGAGGGCGAGCCCGGCCAAACCCGCTCCATGCCCGGCATTTCGGAGAGGAGCGCAGGACAGAATTCTTCGGGTGCACGATCGAGCCGGCGGTGCGTGCTCGGGACGCCAAAGGCGTCGCTCATACCAGCCCAGGGCCTCGCCGTGGGTAAAGCCGCCAATAATCATCTGGAGCGCTGAAGGCGCGATTCATCCTCCGGGAACCTTATGAAGCAGGCCGTTGGCCTGCAAAAGAGAATGTGCTGTGGACCCAGGGCGGCGGCCCGCCTGCGCTGCGCTCCGGCGGGCCTTGCCCTGGTATGGTATGAACCTGGAAACGGCGGTTGAATAGCCATCGAGTAGAGCAGAGGCGCGAACATGATTAGGCCAATGACTTCCAATGTATCGGCCCTTTCGGGCATCGTGGCAAACGGTCATCAAGCCATCCACTTCGTTTCCTCTGCCCCCTCTAAAATTCCGTACGGTGGGTTTTCCCCAGTACCGGCTTCAAACCCGCCTGACGCCACGGCCACCTTCGCGGGTATGCTACCGCCCGCTTATAGGCCGTCACTGTCGGTATCTCCGTCCCCGGCGTTTGTTCCGTAGTCGGACTTGCGTCCAAGCGGCACCGAGAACCTCTGACCACGACCGCGGGTCCAGTGGCCCTTGGCTCCCCAACCGGTTATGCTGTCCGGTCGGCTCGTCGCTTACTATGGCCACATGTGCGCCTCTGTTGGCCACCCAGCGGCTTATGCATTATTCCGCCAGGCTGCGGGACCAACCCGCCAGCCCCAGAGGGTCCCCAATTTACTCTGCCAGTCCTTTCACCCCATGCCGCCGCCCGTACTCCGGTGACTCCAACGATTGCCTGCGACGATGCCTTCATCGTTGGTTGTGCCTTCGCCGTTTTCGCACCGGCTCGGCAGTCACAAATCCCACGAATCCGGAACCCGTGGGTAGCGTAACGAAGCTGCAGCTTTCGCTTTATGCTACGGCCTGGAGGTGTTGCTCGCCCTGCTCCGGCCAGGACTTTTACGACCGAGCTTTCGCGGGTCGGGTCGCCCCTTCCCGTGTCGGTTATCACTGTATGGTTCATCGTCAGTTACCATCGCCGGACTTCCACCGGCTGGACTGGCAGCCTTATGGGCTGCGAGCGAAAAGGCGCAAAAAACGCAAAAAGAAGCACTTGCACCCGCGACGATCCTCACCCAAGCGGAGACAGAGCCGCCGCGCGCAAGTCCTTCACCTTTTGCGACTTTTGCGCCTTCTCGCGGCTGAACTGCGCTTCTTAGGTTCAATTCCGCGCGCGGTCACCTTGCCCGGTCCTCCACGATCCCGGGGGCGGAATGTTTGAGGTTCCAGGTGGAGAAGACCGTGAGACTCATGGGCGGCAAGCTATCCGAAAAGGCCGCGTTGCCGGCGGTAATCGCTACAGCGCGGAGCGGATTGATCTTGAGGTCCGGGCGGTCCTTCTGTTGGGCGGTGACCTGGTATTTGTAGAGCGCGCGGCGTGGGCAAGCCTTGAGCGAAAACTCCGCCGCCCACTCCTGCGGCGCGTCGTTGACGATGAGCCACGTGAGATTGCCTTTGGGGCTCTTGAGCGCGGCGGCAAAGACACGGTTGGTGCCGTCCATCTGGCCGCCGGTTTGCCCGCAGGCGACCACGCTGGAATGCTTGGCCGCCAGCCGGGAAATCAGGCCATAGACAAAATAGGCATTGGGACAGGGCGTGATCGTATTGCGAAGGGCCTTGCGCGCGGGGTCCCAGGTGTCGACCATCTGCCAAACGCCATCGAGATCGCCGCGGTTGACGAAGCTCCAGCGGTTGAAACCGTCCACGCCCAGGTTCAGGGCGCGCACCACCAGCTCAGCGTCTTTGATGGCCGCCTCCCAGGTGCTGGGCCCGGGCTTGCTGCCGCCCCAGCCGTAGATCATCGTGCCCAACTCCGAGAGAAACAGCGGCTTGCCCCGTTCGGCGGACCACTTGCGCCAGCCGGCAAGCCGCTTCTCCGCGACGGCCATCGGATACCCGCCGCCCGGGTGCCAATCGAACCCCGCATAGTAGCTGTGCAAGTCATAGGCCCCGATGAACTGGTCGAAGTCCACCTGTTCCGGCTTGAGCTCCGGCAGGTCCGTCCAGTCCGGCCCGCTCAACGGCACGCGGATGCCCTCGCGGTCCAGGGCCTGCCTCACGGCAGCCAGGCCCTCGCGCAATGACATCGGACGGTTCGGAGGCCGCTGCCACCAGGACCACTCATAGCCCGGTTCGTTGTTGGTGCAAAGCCAGCGGACGCACGTGTAGTGCTTCGACGCCAGCAGGTGTTTCATCAACGCCGCCAGGCCGTCGGCAAACTTCTCCATGGAATAGGGCCCGCTGTGGACGCGCTTGATTGGGTCGCCTCGGAACTCCGGAAACGAGTTCCACTCGACATTGCCCCACATGCACTGCAGGAACACATCGGCATGCCGGCCCTGGCACCAGTCCAGGATGCGGTAGAGGATGCGCATCTCGGGCGAGTCCCAGGTGAACCGGCCCGGCTCGGGCTCGAACATGCGCTGTTCGAGTTCGACGCGGACAAAATCCAGGCCCAGCCAATCGGCGTGGGCGCGGAGTTGCCGCCAGGCACGGGTGTCTTGCGCAGGCGGGTTTGCGCCCCAGGCGCTGCCCCCGTGCGAGCGGTCCCCCTCGACAGGGATTGGCTGCTCGATGGCGTGCCAGGAGGCGCCAAAGCCGCCGCGCATCGTGTGGACCACTGTCCCGGCATTGACGCTCAGCCTAACGAGGCCGGCTGCTGGCGAGGAGGCGGGTTGTTGGGCATGGGCTGCCACGGTGCAGATGAGGAGGGCCGTCATGGGCAACCACATTCTGAGGGCTGGAGATCCATTGGTGAAGTTCATAGCGTGAAACGTGAAACGTGAGGCGTGAAACGTGAAACGTGAAACGGCATTGGTGCAGAGAAGGCGGTTCATAGCGCAGCCTTCAAAATGGGGCTCCCCTGGCTCCCATGCCAAGCCCAAACGGGTTTCCCAAATCCTCGCCTCCCATTTTTTGAGAACGGAATACACGGAATGCACGGAAAACCGCCTTCTTTCCGTGTATTCCGTGGTTTATGTTTTCTGGATTGGCACGGAAGCTGAGGAGGCGTGATTCCAGTGCCTGGCGGCGCGCGATCGGGTTTGGGCGTGGATTTGGGGAGTCGGAGCCCGGAAAAGTTTGTCGGATTTTGCCGCCCGGTGTCGTTATGTTAGTGAACATGACCGCGAACGACCATGATTTGCTCGGGCAATTCACCCGCGAAGAGTCGCAGGACGCCTTCACCGCGCTGGTGAACCGGCACCTGAATCTCGTCTATTCCGCCGCCCTGCGGCAAGTCCGTTCACCGCAGTTGGCCGAGGAAGTGTGCCAAACGGTTTTCACCCAGCTTGCGTGCAACGCCGCCAAAATGGAGCCGGACACGGTGCTGACAGCGTGGCTTTACCGGGTCACCCGCCATGCCGCCATCGACGTTGTCCGCCGCGAGGCGCGGCGGCAGGCGCGCGAGCAAATCGCCTTTGAGATGAGCCATATGAGCGACACCTCCACTGATTGGGCGCACATCGAACCGCTGCTCGACGAGGCCATGCACTCGCTTGGCGACGCCGAGCGCACCGCGGTTCTGCTGCGCTACTTCGAGAACAAGTCCTTGCGGGAAGTCGGCGAGGCGCTGGGCGCCAGCGAAGACGCGGCTCAGAAGCGCGTCACCCGCGCCCTCGAGCATCTGCGCGAGCATTTGTCCAAGCGCAATGTCGCCGTCGGCGCAAGCGGGCTTGCCGTCCTGGTCTCAGCCAACGCGATTCAGGGCGCCCCCGCCGGGCTCGCCGGGACGGTCGCTGTGGGCGCGCTCGCCGCCTCAACCGCTCTTTCCAGCTCCGCCGCAGTTGCCATCACTAAAACTATCGCTATGACTACCCTTCAAAAGACAATCATCATCGTCGTGGCCGCCGGGGCCGTGGCGACCGGATATTACCAGGCCCGGCGGGTTTCAAGCCTGCGCGAGGAGGTGCAGGCCCTCAGGCTGCAAGAGCACCAGCAAGCCGCGTTGAGCAATCAGGTGCAGGAGTTGCAGCGCGAACGCGACCGGGCCACCAACACGCTGGCCGGGCTTTCCAGCGAGAACGCCGCGCTCAAGAAAAACCCGAACGACGTGCTGAAACTCCGGGGTGAAGTGGGCAGGCTCAAGCGGGAGAACGCCGACATCGGCTCGATCACCCCGCTGAGCAAAATCACGGCCAGTCCCGAGGCGGTGAAGATGCTGCGGGACCAGCAGAAAATGGGGATGGGCATTCTCTACAAGGAGTTCGCCGAGCGCGCGAAGCTCACGCCCGAGCAGACGGGGAAGCTCAACGACCTGCTGGCGGACCACATTATGGAGAATGTGGGCCATGTCACCACCGCGCTGCGCGACAAGCCGACGCCGGAGCAGGTGGACGGGGTTTTTGCCGCGCAGGACGCGGCGCTGGAGGAGAAAGTGCGGGCGCTGCTCGGCCCGGACGCATTGGCGCAGTACCAGGACTACACCCGGGGGCTTTTGAGCACGGTCAGCGCCGAACAATTCAAAGGCATGATGACCGGAACGGATGCGGAAAAGGAACAGAAGGCCAAACAACTCTGCCAGGCCTTGCAGGACGGGGCCAAGGCGGCCTTGTCCAGCGCCGGCCTTCCCGCCGATTACCAGACCCTGCCGATACTCAATTTCCGCAACATCGTCTCGGAACAGGATGCCGACAGGAGCCTCAAACTCCTGGACGACATTTACACGCGCGCCGCCGCCAGCGGGAGTTCCTTCCTCAGCGCGGAAGACCTCGCCAAGCTTCAGGAGTTCAAGACCACCGCCATCAACAACAACCGCACCGTTCTCACCCTGAATCGGAGCATGATGGCGCCCATTTCCAAATAGCCCGCGGGGACCGTAACCCAATTCTAGAGCACTTGTCATTACCCACATCTCTTCGCCGATCCTATCAGTTGCTCCTTTGGGCAGGCGGGAGAAATGCCTGAGGAGCAGCCCAATTTTAGCCGACAATGGCGGCCTTCATACGAGCCGGCGCAAACGCCCGGCCAACCCGGAGGGTTGGCAGAAGGTAGCCGGAGGTCGCCGTCCGGCGGCGACCCCCGGTTGAGCGCGTTGGTGGCCCTGCACCCCGGAGGGGTGCCAGAAGAGCACACGTGTGCGGTTGGCGCCTTCTGGCATCCCTCCGGGATGCAATCCCTCGCCGTCGGGGGGCCGGGGGTCTCGCTACGCTTCGACCCCCGGCTACCTTCTGGCATCCCTCCGGGATGAGAAATGGGCTTCGGAGGTCCTTGACGGCCCTCAGATCCGCTTCATGAGGGCATGTGAAGATTGCGGGTAAAGACAGCTGCTAAAAGCGTTGGGCTATTCCCTCCGGGACAGGATTCAGTACCCCATCTCCTTCAGTGTGGCGTCAAAGTCCGCGGGGAGCCCGGCCAGGGGTTCGCTCGTGGCGCCCGCGGCGTAGCGGACCAGGTTCAGCAACAGCCTGTCCGCCGCGGGATGCTTGTCCACGTTGTCGAGAAGGTTGAAGGTGTTCAGAATGAGCTTGCCCGCGCCGACCCGGCAGACACTGAGCATTGTGCCGGCTGCGTAACCGTCGGGCCGGCTGCTGTGGCAAACCGCGAACGCGGCCGCCGCGACCTCCTCCGGCGTGTCTTGTCCTTCAAAGAACTGGCGGCTAATCAGTGGACCGTAGTAATCCCAGTCCATGATGCCCGGCGGCTGCAAGCCATCAAAGAAAGGATGCTTCTTTGCCACGCACTCCTTGTGATAGAGCCAGTCGGGAAAGTCGGTCAGACGCCCCTTGTTCTTGAGCGGCAGCCAACCCAGAGCGTCACCACCCTTCCTGAAAGCGCCCGGCTTGAGAAAGACAGCCACGCTGCCCCGCGCCACGCGCTCCAAGAGGTCTTTCCTGGTTTCCGGGTTCACGTTGGACTCGGTCCAATCTCCAATGAGGATTATTTGGCGGATTGCGGCGGGTTCCGCCCCCAGCGGCGCCACGCTCACGCCCCGGGTCTTGAGCCACTCCTGCGCGCGGGAACCCACCATGCTGACCGTCACTGAGGCGGCCCCAGCCGCAGGCGGGTCGCTCACGTAGAAGGCCAACCGTCCGCCCGCCGGCGCGCCGCCATGTTCCAGGGTAGCCGCGAACGTGTACTGCCCGGCAGGGCCGGGAAGCGTGATCTCGCCTGAGAACACCGGCACAGCCAAAGGGCCGTCTTCACCGGGCGCCGGCTTCGGAATAACGACCTCCTGTTTCGCTGCCCACGCCACACCGTCCGGCCCCACGACACGCAACCACGCCGGATAGGTTCCCGGCGCCAGCACATCTTCGTTGGCCAGGATGGCCTCCAGCTTCACCGGACGGCCCGAATAGGCGTGCATGGGCGCCGCGAACAGACACCACCGCAACGGCGCCCAACCGTCCTGGAGCGCGTCCATGAGGCCGGGTTTGAACTCGCGCCAGAACGTCCAGAGCCCCTCGCCGCTGTAGCCGTGGTCCAGCAACCCGGTCAGGTTGAAGCCGCAAATCCTCGGATTGGACCGCACCAGGTTGAACCCCAAGAGCCGCTGCCGTCCGTTCAGTTGCTGGCTGGCGCGCAGCATCTCCTCCGGAAACGCATAGACGCCATCCATCCCGAATCTCTTCCAGTCAGCGGCCAGTTTCTCTTCGTTCTGCTTGAGGAACTTGAAGTCGTCCCACTCGGGATTGGCGCCGTGTTGCTCATAATAGCGCACCTCCCGGATGACGTTCATCTGGCTGCCGATGCCGTATTCGGAAAGGAACACCGGTTTGGAGTCCCTGCCCAGGTTGCGTATCCCCGCCTCGATTTCCGGCGTGTGCGGCACCGCAGGATAGACATGGGCGTCGCCCGCCCCCGCGAAATAGCCTCCAAAGGGGCCGTTCCTGGCCGTGCCCTCGTAGCCGGGATTCTCGACACCCCATTGGCACTCCCATTGCCGGCTGCCGGGGTTGCAGACCGACCCGATGTTGTACTGGCCGTCCCACCGCCCGCTTTGCTGCAAGACCAGCCGCGAATCGTCCAGCGAGCGCAGCAGGCCAAGGCTGGCCACCGCGTGACGGGTCAGCGCGCCGTTGCTCATCTCGTTCACCAGCCCGAAAATGACCACGCTGGGATGGTTCCGGTCCCGCAGCACCATTTCCCGCAGATTGGCGTCAAACCGCTCCGCCATCTTTGGCGAATCCGCCAGGAGCCAGGCGGCCAGGTCTTCCTCATAGACCATCAGCCCGATCTCGTCGCACAGGTCCAGTTGATATGGGTGCGCGAGACCCGAGATGAAACGGACGGTGTTGAAACCGCACGATTTCATGTAGAGCAGGTCCTTGCGCAGGAGGTCGGGAGCGCTCCCCGGCGGGAGGACCGCCCCGATGGGACAATGATTGCCGGTGTGCGAACTCTTCAGGAAAATGCGCTTCCCGTTCAGGCGGAAATAGCCTCTCTCGACCCTCAGCTCGCGAAAGCCGAATCGCGTGACGTTCTCGGGCGCGTCTGCGCTCGGGCCGCAAACGAGGCGGGCGCTCAGGCGATAGAGGCAAGGGTCATCGAGCTGCCACAAGCGGCAGTTGGGCACGGTCAACTCGCACTCGACCTGTCCTTTGCCGGGCGGCAGGTCCTGCTGGAGGGTCAGCGCGGCGACGGGCTCGTTGCCAGGCGCGGGCGCAATGACGAACCGGAACTGCCCGCGCGCGCCGGCCTGGCCCGCGTTCATCACCGTGGCCTGGACCTTCACCCGGCCTGTCTTCCAGTCCGGACGCACACACACATCCTCGACGCGGATGGACGGCACCCAGAGCAATTCCACCGGCTCAACGATGCCGCCGCTGTTGTACCCGCTCCCGGCCGCTATGCCGGCAGGCACCTTGTTCCGATGAGGCGTCTCCGCCAGCACGATGCCGTCGATGGGTTCGGCCTTCGGGTTCAGAACGCGCACGGCAAGCCGGTTCGATGTCCCCGGCCTCACCGCTTCCGTGACATCCAGCACAAACGGCGTCTCGCCACCTTCATGACCCCCGACGGGCGCGTCATTGAGCCAGACATCCGCCAGGTAATCCACCGCGTGGAAACGCAACAGGCAGCGCCCGCCCGGATACGGGTTCTGCGGCGGGGTGAACTCGCGCCAACACCACGCGACCCCGTGGTAGCCCGGCAGGGCCTCCTGCAAAATGCCCGGCACGCGGACGGGCCTGGCTTCCGGCCTCGCCCCTTTCCACCAGCCCTCGCCGCGCCCCGCGTTCTTCGGGTCCGCCGCCACCACCCAATCATTCCCATCGAGCGGCAGCAGAGTTGTCCCGGTTGCCTGCGCCCCGGCCGCCGCGGCGGATTGACTCGGTGCGCGCTCGTTCGCGGCTCTCCCTCTCCCCGTCGGACGGGGAGAGGGCCGGGGTGAGGGGTCGTCCCTCCGCAGGGTGTCCTGCGCGTTGCTGCCGCCGGCCATCAACGTGGCTGCCAGGATTGCGGTGGCGAGCCACCGCGCCGGTTGCTTCGGGTTCATCGTGCTCTGCATGGTATGCCGCCTCGAACAATAATCGATGGAAAAAACCCCGGGCCCGACACGGCGCATGCCGAGACCGCCCCCGGGGCTGCGCCGGTCCTCGGGCTGAAAGACAGAGTGCGGGGCAGACCCCTCACCCCGGCCCTCTCGGTCCACGGTTCGGGTCGTGGGAATCATCGCGCGTTGCCTAGCGACGCAGTGAAGGTAGCCGTGGACCTCGGTCCACGGTTCAGGGCGTGGGAACGGTCACGCGTTGCGTTGCGACGCGACGCGGTTGAGCTTGGGCCATGGGTCCGTGGACTGGAAGTCCACGGCTACCATCGGGCACCGCTACGCGGTGAGCCGGGGGCAGTGACTTGCCGCGCCCGTGCAGGAGTTTGAGGGCTGCCCATGCCGCGAGAGCGACGCTTCAACACACGGAACGGGTCGTTCAATCACAAGCCCCAGCGAAGGATGAAACAGAACGCGCAGATAAAGCCCAGCAAACTGATGGGCCTGGCCGGGATGACAGGAGGAATTATCGCCGCCTTCATCGGCGTCACGGTCGTCATCCCTATTACGAGCAAAGAAGAGGATTCTGGATGAGCACTGAGCCGAACCATGCAGAGCCTCTGACCCGAAGAGACACTTGAGAATAGCCCCACCTTCGAACCGTGCCGCCCGCTAACGCATTTACCACCCCCGTTGACGTTGATGGTCTGGCCGGTGATGCAGCCGTTGCGCGCGAGCATGACCACGAGCCTCAACGCTCGGCCTGGTCGACTCCGCTTTCGGGCACTATTTCGGCGGCCTGGATCATCGCCTCGTGGCCGGGGGTGGAGCGGAACCGCAACTCGATGACGCCGTTCTCCGGGTGGATGTCCCGGAACTCACGCGTGCAGGCGCGGAAGGTTCCCACCTCCTTCCGCACCTGGAGATTTTCGATTACCATCCGGCCATTGATGAAGACCGTTGTCGGACGCGACACCGGCTCCCATTTGCCCTCGCGCTCGACCCAGGGCGTCTCGGGCGTGTCGGCCCAGTGCAGACGGACGCGGTAAATGCCGGGCGCGACGGTCAGGTTGGCCCAAAACTCGGGGGCATGGACGCCGTAACGATAGATCTCCGCGTCGGTTGTGCCGCCGATGTACATGCTGCGGCGCCGGTGCCACCAACAACGTTCCACGGTATCGACGCCAAAACCCAGCCGCGTGATGAATTCGGTGCCCGGCCGCCAGGCCCGGCCGCGGCTGTCCATGTAGTCCTGACGCCCGAGGCAGCCGAAGATGAGCCGCTGCGCCTGCCGCGGCCCGCCGCCCGAACCGTAGCCGGCGTCCCCCTCCGCCGCCGAATACTGGGCCGACTCGACCCCGACTCGGGTTCCGCTCGCCAGGGGATTCTTCTTGCCGAGCACGACCACGCTCAATTCATGCGGCCCGTTTGCCAGACCGTTCTTGAGAAAGACCGGCTGGCGGTAGCGCGTCAGCGGGTTCCAGCACTCGATCAATGTCGGCTGCCGGACCCCGTCCACGCAGGCCTCCGCCCAGCCACCCTCGGGACCCACCACTCCCAGCAGACGCACCTGGTTGCCCGTGAACGCAAAACTCAGCCGCGCCCCCGCCGCGTCCGCCGCTCGATACCGTCCCCCGGGCACCCGACTGTCCTGGACGGCGGCCCAGGAACCGGTGAAGGTGAAAGCCGCGTCATCGGCGGCCTGTTGCGGATCGTCGCCCATCACCTGGACGTGGCGGCGGCCCTCATGCCGGACGGTGGCGAGCCAGTCCCCGTTGGGCAGCGGCGCAAGCGCATAGCCGTTGCCACCGTCGGCGGGACGTTCCTCGAGGGTCTCTCCGTCCGCCAGCACCCGGGCCGGACGGAAGGCCAGGCGCATCACCTCTTCTGTCCCGGCCGGGGCGTCGAAGGTGCGGTAGGAGAGGCTGCCCTTCTCATAAGCTATCTCCTGCACCACGGTCGAGGAGCGGACCACGTGGTTCTCGCGGTTGGGTGCGAAGTATTGCGGCAGCCAGGCGATGGCCTCAAGGACCTGGCACAATGGCCACGGATGCGCCAGGTTTGACCATTCGCCCGTGGCGACCTGGTCGCCGAACAGGCCATCTTTGACCACGCCGTTGGCCAGGCTGTCGTAAGTGGCCATGAGCATCATGCGCCGGCCGAGCTCGACCGCCCAATCGCTCCCGGCCAGCACACCGTAACGAATCAGGGTCGGACCGGCCGTGTACTGGTTGTAGGAGAGGGAGGTCCGGCAGCAGACCGAGGATTCCGGAAAGGCCCAGGCGCCGCTATACACGTCGCCGCAGGAAGCAGGGTCGGCGCCGTTGCGGTTCCAGAGCAGCGAGAGCATGTTTCGCAAATCGGTCTGCCACTGCGGATAGGCTCCGGGGTTCTTCATGAAGTGGTCGGCGCACATCGAGACCATCCCGCACATCATCGGGTTGTCCCAATCCCAGTAAGTCCGGCCCCAGGTATCGTTCACCCACCAGGCCGGCAACATCTGCTCGTTGAGAAACCGCCGTCCGGCATCGCGCGCCTTGACAATCGCTCCGTCTTTCCCGGCGTGGCCCAGGCGGAGCAGTTCATCCAGGAAATCCACAATGATCGAGGTGGTCCCGGTCAGCACGTCAGACCAGCCCACTACGGACGGATCGACGTAGCGGTTCCAGGGCGAGAGGTCCGGATGGGCGAACTGGCATTTGGCGGCAAACACGTCCCCCCAATGCTTGGCCCGGTCGAGGTATCGCGCGTTGCCGGTGAGCTTGTAGGCGCGGAGCACCTCGACCCCAAGAATCGCGCACAGGTCGAGCTGATTGCGCCCGGCCGGATCGCACTTGCCATAGGCCTTGCCTCGCGTCGGCGTGCTGATCGGAAACGAAGGCCAGTCGGCCTTCTCATCCGTCAGCCCATAATCGAGGATGTAATCCACCGCCCGAGGGATATAGACAAACGCTATCGGATCGCCGCTGTACTGGTAGTGCGCGGTCAGGCCCTTGACGATGCTCCAGGCGCGCTGGCACAAGTCGCCGCACATCCAGTCCGTCGTCGGCGGGATCAAAATCGTGCCGTCGGGTTTGATGCTCCAATGCGAATTGTAAATGAAATCCGGGGCCGCCATGACCGCCTTGGGCTGGTCCACCCACGGATAGCGTTTATAGACGTTGACGGCGATGTTCAGGCGCTCATCCAGTTGCCCGTTGAGCCCATGGTGCCAGGGGGCGATCACTCCGTAGCCGTCCAGCTCAGCCGGGTGGGCATAATAGGCGGGCAGGTTGGTGGCGGCCAGGGACTGGGTCAAGGCCGCGGCGGCGGATAGCGCCGCCAATGCAAGCGAATGGTTCATGGCCCAATCAGGCGGAAGAATTGCGTCCCGCGAGGCGTGGGCAACGTGACCGTCATCACGTCGCCGTTCCGTACGGGTTGAGTGGTGACCTCACTCCAGCCGGGTTGGGCCAGGCCGGTTTTGGACTGGAGCCGAAAGGTGGGCTGTGTGGCGGGCCAACTGAGGATCGTCTCCAGCGGGCCACCGCGGATGGACAAAATGGGCTTCGGGACAAAGGCGCTGAAATCTCCGGCCATCACCGTCTGAATCTGGGCCTGGGAAAGGGCGATGTTAAATACCGCGACGTCGTCCAGCAGGCCGTTCCAGGTCCGGTTGGCAGGCTGGTCCAACTCGGAACCGATAATGATGCCGTCCTGGTAGCCGACGTATCCGCCAAGGGGCGAGGTCACCGCCTGAGAGGCCACGCCGGCCTCCGGGCCCGAGTTGCCGTTCCGGTAGAGCGTAAGGTTCGTTCCGTCATACACCACCGCCCAATGCTCCCATTGATCCAGGAGCGGGGCGACCGGGGAACCTGCGGCCCAGGGGATTTGCCAGGCCGTGTTCGCCCGCGACCATGTATAGATTTGGCCGTCGCCCGACGCGCCGGACTCGAACTGAAATGCCGTTCCGTCATCGATGACCAGGATGCGCCCGTAACTGGCCACAAAATCGCCCGTCCCGCCCGAATCTTCATAGGCCCACGCCGTAATGGTCCACGCATTGCTCGGCGTCTGCCCGATGAGCAGCGAACCGTCGCTGGGAATGGTGGCGAAGGCGTGGTCCGTTCCATCGTTCGTGAAACGAAGCGCCCCGCCAAAACCGGCCTGGCTGGGCGCCCGCGCCGGCACGTTGCCGTTCTCCCCGGCGATGAACCCGTTATTCCCCAGCCCGGATGAATCCAGGATATTGGTCCCTTCGGTTTCGTTGAACCGCCAGAGGCCAACCAGCGTCGCCTGATACACCACGACGAGCGCGGCCGGCGAACTGGTGACGCTCCCCAGCGCGTTGCTGACCACGACCGAATAGGTTCCCGCCTGGTTGAATTCGATGCCACTCAGAACCAAGGTGGCATTGGTCGCCGTCGGGTTGCTCGCCCCCGACAACCGGTTGGTGAGGTTAAAGTCACCATTGATACCGGAACGGTGTCTGACCGCCCGCCGCAACGCTGAACGTAACCTCGGAGCCTTGCGGGGCTTTCTGGCTCTGAGGCTGGCTCAAAATGCCCGGTGCGCCGCCGATAAAGGCAGAAAAATCCCCGCCCATGACCGTCTCGATTTGCGCCGGGCTGAGCGCCCCGCTAAAGACCGCGACATCATCGAGCATCCCGTTCCAGTTGCGGTTGGCGGGTTGTCCGAGCTCTGAGCCGATGACCATGTTGCCGGCATAGCCGGGATACCCGAGGGGCGCAGTCACGGGCATCGAGGACATGCCGCCCTGAGGCCCTTGGTTTGCATTGCGATAGAGGGTCAGATTGGTTCCGTCATAAACCACCGCCCAATGCACCCATTGATCCAAAAGTGGCGTTACCGTCGAGGCTGGGTCCCACGCAACCTGCCAGGCGGTGTTTGCCCGGGCCAGGTGTACATCTGCGAGTCGCCTGACACACCGGACTCGAGCTGGAAAGCCTCGCCATCCTCGATAACGATTATACGCCCGTAAGTCGCCACGAAAGCGCCCGTCCCGTTCGAATCCTCGAAGACCCAGGCGGTGATGGACCACGCGTTGGTGGCCGTTTGGCCAATCATGAGCGGGCCGGCGCCGGGTATGCTCACATAAGCATGGCTGGCGTTATCATTCGTGAACCGCAGCGCGCCCCCAAAACCCGCCTGCCCGGCAACCCGCGCCGGGACATTCCCGTTCTCGCCATTCAGGGTCCCAGTGTTTCCCAGGCCCGAGGAGTCCACCGCCACACTGCCCGTTCCCTCGTTAAACCGCCACAGACCGACCACCGCCGGCGCAGCCGAAGCCGCGTGTGCCTGAAGACCCCAGCCGCATCCGGCCACGAGGGCCAGCGCCCCCAGGCCTCGAGTGAAATACCTGATAACCTGCCGTGTTGTCATAAGTGAATTTGGCTATGTGAAGCCCCATTATACAGTACTCCCCCCTGAACCGCCAGTCTCGGGCAATCAAAGGGGAGAAGGGGCCGGCAGTCTCAAGAGCTTCCAGCCGTCCCCGCTTCCTCCAAGCGCGATCGAGAACTCTCCCTCTCCCCGCCCGCCTGCCCCGATCCTATCGGGGAAGGGCAGAGGGCCGGGATGAGCGGTCTGCCGAACCCTTTGCACCCCGGTGCGCTTTGGTAAGGCGCGAGCTCGACGTTTGTCCTCTCCCGGGGGCTCTACAAATTGTGGGAAATTGTGGGAAATTGTGGGAAAGTGCGCGAAATTGTGGGAATCGCGTGAATTGGTGGGAATGAGGCTGGACCACCGGTTGGCCCCCTGCGGTAGGCGGCCTGTGTGGGGCCTGAGGCATTCGGAACGAATAAACGTGCCAGGTCTGGCTGGTCGTCTTGTCCGCTGGCTTTGTTGCTCGTTACAGATCCTGGCGGATATGCGCCTCGCCAGCGGCCGAAATTCCTGCGCCATACCTGGCACATTTATTCCTTCCGAACGCCTGAGTTGGCGCAGTTGCCGTTTCATGCCGGGAGTGTCTGCGCTGGGGACGGATGTTGTCTAAGGACAATGCGGACTATGCGGACTATGAGGCATTTTTTTCGAGGTCCAAGGGGTGGAGGCGTGAGGCTTTTCTACGGTCTGACCCCTGCCACGGAATCCCGCCGTCAAGTGCCAATTGTCCAAATGACAACACATGACCCCAATGACGCTTGAGCTCCGGACGATGGCACGATACTAGGGCGACCCCTTTTTTGGCCAGTCGCCTCTCGGCTGGCGGGTTTGCCTTTTCCGTTTTCATTGTGTGCAAATCCTAACATAAAACACAAAAGAGGAGCATCAAAGCAACGGTCGTGATCTAACAGATTGTTGCTGAAATTCGGTGCAACGCAAGGAGCGTCCCCGTGTGCTGATCTCTTGGGGGATTGTCGGTTTGTGTTTCGGTGGCGAGCCAGCTAGCGGGCCAGCCTGTCCATGAAGCCTTGGCAGATTTGAGATGCTTGGGCCAGGCCGCGCGCGAGGGTCGGCTCGATGGTGAAATCGGGGTCGCCCGCGCGCTCGCTGTCCCCCGCCATCGTCTTCCGCTGCAACCGGGGGTTGATAAAGACCATCGCCAGCCATATCAGGGAATCATCCCGATGGACGTCCGACCATGCTGCGTTCTTGTCCAACCGCCGCCCGATGATGACCGGGTCCAATGAAATTACGTAGCCCGGCCCGCGGAGAATGTGCGCCATCCAGCAGAGCCGGCAGTATGACAAGAGCTCGTGCAACATGGCATATTCTGCGGCGTTCACGGGCAGCAGTTCCTTGTTTGCCTCGAAGGCAATGTCCAGCTTGACCTCGCTCTCCCTGAATTCCTCGAGCGTTCCATGGCAGGCGACCTTCATCGCCGCGAGCGCGCCCCTAAACTCCTTGGCCGCTTGGCGCTTCGCCGGATTGCCGCAGGAGGGGAGTAGTACGAGCAGCACAAGACAAAGAAGGGCGATTCGGCTCATGCCCTCTCTTCTACCATGGTGGGGCAAAGAGTGTCAACATTAAACCTAATATGAGACTCCTGAAAGGCACCGCCGACAAAGGCCCCATCTTCCGCATCGAGCCATATTGGCGAAGCCCCTTGTCTAAATTTCAATGATCTCCAAATGAAAAAACAAACTCCAAAACTCAGTCCTAACCAAAAAGCCCAAATCCTCGGCGGCCTTCCCTATAGGTACAAAAGAAACCGCGCCGGCAGGCTAGTCATGAACCCCCACGAAGCGGCTATTCTTGGGCGGCGGCGCAACCTCATCAGGGCTCGGCGGCCAATGTGCCGCGCCGATCAGAGCCTCGATGATTTCTGGACCGCTGTGCTTACCCGGACTTGGAAACTCCATTGGTCCATGCGCGACAAACCCCGCCAATGCCAGACCATCACACCTGACAACATCTGCCGCGACCTTGAGTTTTGGATTCCACTGCTCACTGCGGCCTGGGAGAAAGCTCGATTCAAGGGCAGTTGGACCAATTTGGGATTATTCCTCCGGCTTGTCTAACTGCTTCATGGATCAGCGTCACTTCTTGGCTGCTGATCATATACATCTTTCCGCCCACCAGAATATAACCGCCCATCCTTCCGGCTAGTTCCTTTGCCTCGGGAGAGTCCAGATCCACTCCCCGTCTGGCCGCAATTTCCTTCACCTTGGCATGAACGCCGGGTTGCTTGAGGCGAGGCGCGTATTCCCGTAACTCTCCCCAGTGCTTTAGCTCGATGTCGGAGTGGCGGATTCGGACAGTGCCGTCAGAATCCCATTTGATTTCGATGGTCTCTCCATGCTCGTTTTTTATGGTAATCGGCTTCATTTCGGCAGAATGCCAGAAAAATCGATGTTGTCAAGCAACCGGATAGGCATAGTTCATTTGATGGCTTATCCCTCGGTCATGGGTGCCTTCGCCACTCCTATCGCGGTTCGGCTGTTCCGAATTTACGCCGCTCACTGGCTTCAGAGGAGGAAACAATGTCGGGGGGCAGTTTTCTCAGAATGTTGCGGCCTGCACGTTGGCTAGAGGCTGGCCGGTCCCCGCCGGCGGCTCTGCGCCGCAGACAGGCCCGCTCCTTTACGGCAGAGCTTGCCCCAGCCAGGTTCTCCCCCGGCCAAGGTCTGCTATCACTACTCGGCCTAACCATCCCTTGCCGAGGCAGGACTAGCACCGGCGAGCATGTCAAAGGTTGAACGCTGCACCTATGAAATCGCCTTTTGCGCGCCAGCATGCAATGAGGGCTTGCTCGGGTGATTGGCCAAGTCATCCACCCTGAAGGCCATCTCACGTGTCTTGCCAGGCGCGCCGCCTCGCCCGTTCCGGGTCTTCCGGCCGGGGGTCCACGTGCAGCGTGGACCCCCTCGATCCACGCCGCTGCCTTAAGGGCATCATCGCAGTTGGGGACCAGAGGCCGAGCCTATGGTCTTTTGGGAAGCCTGCCCTTGAGCACCCTAATGATGTCTCTGCACGATGGGCCGTTTGGCCCATCTGGAGCCTTCTCGGCCATTTCCTCGATCTGCTGGATGATCGTCGCTAGTTCGTCTTCGCGGATGTCGAGCACCCACTGGGCAACGCTCGCCTCGAGACTTGCCTTTTTGGGCGCAGGCAATTCAGTTTCCAAAAGGTCTTCCAATCTCGCCCTCACGAAATGACCCCAGTATTCAGGTGTATTCATTTGTTGATTTTCATTTGGTCGCCTCACCGCAGAGAACCGTCGCCACGTATTCCAGGAACCGGCGGCGCCTTTCGAGGGACTCTTCGTCGGGATCTTTAGGTGGGGTCGTCGGTCCCCTTTCATCAAACCCCATCACCCGACGGAGCGCGCCGAGCGCTCCGGCCTGGGCCCTACTTGACGCCATGCTGTGAATGACGGGCGGCCGACTTCCGATCTGCTGCTCCAGCCACTCGATTTCTCTTCTAATGGCCGGGAAAATCTTGTCGCGAATCGAAGCAAGAATCTGGAGGATTTCCTGGTCTGCTGGCATGCGGTCCAAAAAGCACAACCAAAGGTAATCCCCGCCGTGAAGCCCTCTCCCTCGACCTTCACACTCCGGTGCAAGCGCCCACTCGTCCCAGCCACCGTACTTCTCATCGTCGTCGTTTAAGAACGTCGCGCTGTGAAAGTACTTCTTCCAGCATTTGGCAGCATTTCCCGGGTCCGCTTCCATGCAGTCGTTGGTCAAGCCGTTAAGGTACATGTCAGCCATCAACACGTAGCAGCGGGCGTGGCCCATCTGTGCCCCCTCCCTCAGAATTCCGAGCGCTCGGTCGTGCATTGCGAGCGCCCTCGCCCTGTTCCTTTCAAGAACGAGGGCCTTCTCCGCTTCCTGGCGATAGTGCCATGCGAGCGAGCTGAAGGCCGCCGGGAAGTCCAGCGCCTTGGCCTGGTGCAGAAGTCGCAGCGCCTCTTGCTTGTCCTGAATCTCGTCGCCAACTCCATAGTAGGCTACCTTCGGTTGCTCAAGGAGAGCGCAGCCAGGGTGCTCTACAGCACGCTCGGCGCCCTCCTCCTCAGATCGACCAATGCATTCCGGTTCGCCCGTTGTTGTCTCTTGTGGCTCCCGCGCCTCCGTAACGCCTGCAAGTTCATTCTGCGCGGCGAGGAGCGCTTCGATAGCCGTCTGCAACGGCATTTGGAAAAATTCTCGGTTCTCCGACTTCCTGAATCCGTTGTGCTCCAGAACCGCGTGAACGTACGCCTCCGCGCTGTGGCAATCCGCCACGGCAATGCTGTAGGCCACGTAAAAGGGCGTTGCCACGCCGGTGGCTTGTGAGAGTTCCTTGGCGCGCAGTTCTGGTTCACGGGTCGTCTTGCCGATTTTCACGAATCCCTCGATCGAGGGATTCACCAGAATGTAGATGTGGCCAGGCTCTTTCATACCCACTGCCGCGATTCCGGGATGATGCTGTGGTGTGCCAGTTTGGTCAATCCGAAATCTTGGCCGATTGACTGCGGCGCGAGATGAAGCGGGCCCCCGGCGGTCCCGACGGGATGGGAACTTCACGTGGATCAGATTCGGCCAGCGCTCCCGGAGCCTGCCGGAACGGGGTCAGAACGGGGTCCGTCCCGCACTTTTGTATGTTCCGCGCTCACTGAGCCTCGGCGACTTTGCCGGGACCGCAAAGCGCGAAGGTCACCCGGGTCCGGCACTGCTCCGAGCGGCCACCCAAGTGCGCTCCAGGGAGGCGGCGGATTGTGCCTCGACGTGATCAGAATCCCCGCGAGGATTACCCGCGGGCTTGAAACTTGCGCAGAATGTCAAGCGGGCAACTGGCTCGGCGGCAAGGGAATGAGCGCAACATGTGAAAATGCGGGACTGACCCCGCTTCTGAGGAAAGAAATTGAGAAGAGAAGAATTGTCAAGGTCTGCGAGGAGCAATCTTGGGGCCTGCGCCCGTCGGACCCAGCTCCCGCTTCAAAATGCGATCCTCGTATACCACGAAGACCGATGAAAAATTGGTGATTGGAGGTTCGAGAGGCTCTCCATAGTCATATTGCGGTAGCGTTCGGTCTCTCAGCGCGCGGGGAAGAGCAGTCACGAGCACCGTCATGCCTGGCTTACATTCATAGGGGAAGTGCAATAACTCGATGACCTCGATCTTGGGGATTAGAAACCTTTTTAGCTCCGGCGACAAGCTCAAGAAATGTCCGGGAGTCACGTCTTGTTCCGCGAGTTTGGCGGCATGCAAATAATGGAGCATGTCTCCGGAATCGCCGTATAGCAGAGGATCTCGCGCGCTGGAGCTCAAGTCGTAGCGATTAGGTACCGGGCGCATAATTTCGATTGAATCACCTCGGACGCGTAGGACCTTCCCATAAATGACATAAGCGTTACGGTTGGTTTCACGCGCAAGAACTGGGCCCAAGTCGTAGAGGTTTGTGCCGAATCGCCGAAAAGGAAGCTCCCCCCTCGCCCCCGGCGTGGAGAAACAAAGCATCAGCAAAGGGGAGCACCAAAACCATCCACGAATCCCAATAGAAGGTCTCATGCGCCTGACTTTAGTCCGGTGCAGGCGCCTGTAAAGCCTAAAAGAGGGTGTGACGAAAGTTGTTGTAAGTCGTTGATAGGCAGCCCATTAAGCATCGGGGTCAGATCTTGTCATTTGGACAAATTGGAGCTTGACGGGGCGGACCATCGCTGGTTCGATAGGCTGATGGCACGGGCGGTGCGCATCGAACGGCCCGGTGGGCGCTACCACGTCGCGGCCCGCGGGAACGAACGCAAGGACCTCTTCCGCGACGACACCGACCATTTTCATTTTTTGGAATTACTGCCCGAGTTGGGAGAGCGTTTTGGCGCGAGGGTTCACGCCTATGTGCTGATGCCGTGGTGAGCAAGGCCATCGCGCGCTTTGGCCGGCGACTTTGTTCGGATGGCCCCTTGCCCGAGCAGTTGACTGCGATCAAAAACCAATTGTCCAAATGACAAGACATGACCCCAATGCCGCAAGAACCGGTCCACGCTCGATTTGGCTGCGGTGTTCAAAGTTCAAAGAACCGAAAGGAGGCCCGGCCTACGGAGAGACCCGAACCAATTGGGCGTGGGGCCGCCGTAAGCGGATTAAAGTCCTTGTCATTACCCACATCATTCCGCCGCTCATATCAGTTCGGCTTCCGGGCGCGCGGGCCACCGCCGCCGCCTAGCGCCAACGGCGCGGCCTTATACCAGCCTGGGCCAACGGCCCAGGAAAGGGGTGCGCGCAAGGAGTGCCAGGGCTGAAAGCCCGGTCCATCCACCGCCGGCACGCCACCGGCCAAACCATCGCCGACGACGCGAACGCATGGGGCGGGCTTTCAGCCCTTTGGCGCTTTTGCGGCCGCTACCTGGGCCGTTGGCCCAGGCTGGTATGGGCCGCGCCCTTGGCGCTCCAGCATTGGCTCGGATCATTTCCTGGGCGGTTACCCTGGGCCGGTATGAACGATGCTGTTGGTGTCCCAAACCGGCCCGCACTGCCTGCTGGGCGTTGCGTCGTGGCGAGTCATGCGCCCTGAAGAGGAACTGATACGACCTGTGACGCCATGTGGGTAATGACAATGACTAAAGTCCGCGCTCCTATCCCCTGGCATTCGGCAGCGGTGGCACAGGCGAGATGGGCCTCGCACGGAGCCACGTCCCTCAAATGCTTGGCTATTAGGCCTCCCAATCTGCCGTCGTCGGTTCGCGCCCTGAAGCGTTCATCCGTTGGCGCAACAGTCGGTCCGTCTCAGGATCCAGTTCGAAATCAGGCGCAAGGCCTTCACAAGGCAACAGCACGGCTCGTTTGCCGTTCTGCTCAATCAGCGTCGCCTCGCCGGCTATTGCCTTGGCGACGAACTCCTCCGCGCGAGCCTTCAACGTTGCCACATCAACCGTGCTCATGGTCGAAAGCTACACGATCCCTGCTGAGACTCAAGACCCAATCGGGGCCCCACATCCTCGCCTTTTTTGTGAACGATGGTCATGAGGTTCGGTCGTCGATGCGCTTTTTGGCGGTTTCCCAGTCAATGAACCGCGCTCTGCCCTGCTGGACCAGACATCTCCCGGCCCAAGGGGCCGGCAGAGCCCAGCCCAGGGCTGAGGCCGTCAGGCCGATGCCCTGGGAACAGGCCCCTGGGAGATTACGTGCGCCCTGAAGGGGCGCCACAAGGCTCTGGCGCCCCTTCAGGGCGCACGGTCCGCCTCTGCAACGAAACCCAGGGCATCGGCCTTACGGCCTCAGCCCTGGGCTAGGCTCTGGCGGCCCCTCGGGCCGCGACGAGGCGCACGCCGGCATTGGCCGCCCAAGAGGCCGGTCACCCTGGAACACCTGAATCGCCCAGGGCATGGGCCTGGCGGCTTGAGCCCCGGGGCAGTTCCCAAATGTTCGTTTCGGACAGGCCCGCAGCCGTGTATCGCTCTCGATGCAACTGCACCCCCCACGGGACCCACGGCTCCGGCGGCCTCTCCGTGACGTGGTTACTTTTTCGTCTAGCACCTTCGGGCGATTCCTTACGGCGCGATTTTCTGGAGCAGTTCCGCGGCCGTGCCGCTTCGAGCCAGCAGATAGGTCAGCGAGCTGGAGAGCCTGGCGGGCGGCCCGGGGAGTTTCCGCCCCATGGCATCCATCCAGGTCAAGGCGCTGCCTGAAGGCAGCGGCAAGCTCGAGAGCGGCTCGTCTTCGGCCTGCCACAAGGCCAGCACGGCCTGCTTGCCCGTTTCAAAGCCGGCCACGCAGCCGGCTTTTCCGATGGTCTTCGCGCCGGCGCACTTTGGCGAGGGCCCCAGGACATGCGCCAGCACCGCGAGCGCGGGCAGCAACTTTCGCGGCGTCCCGCCGTAATCAAAGAGGGCGCACTCGAAGTTCGGGTTGTTGACGGTCCCGCTGGCGCCTGAGTGGATGAATATCTTCTGCGCGCCATGCGAGAGCATGACGGCAAAGAACCGCAGGGTGTAATCGGCGCATTGCCGTTCGCTCTCCAGCAGGCGTTCTTCGGCCCAGTTGTCGGGGCGCGGGACGAAAGGCCGCCGAGGCAGGTTGTCCACGCCGTAATAGGAGAACTCGGTAATCCAAATCGGCTTTGCGCCCCCGTGCGCCTCCATGTTGTTGACGAGTTCGGCCATCTCGGCGGCATAGGCCTCCGGCGCGCGCAGGCCCGGATAGATGTGCAGGTTGAAGAGGTCCACGTGCTTGAGGATGCCGGCGTCGAGCACGTCCCGGGTGAGTTCCCGCGGCCCGCCGGCGATGCCGCCGATGACCTGGCAGGTTGGGTCCGCCTTGCGCATGGCCGCCGACGCCGTTGCCAGCAGGGCAACATAGTCCGCGGGCTTGTACGACCTCGAGCCGGCCTGGCCGCTGAGCCTGGCCGGCAGTGAGTAATCGGTGTAGATCGGCTCGTTGAGGAATTCCCAGATGTGAATGCGGTCCTTGTAGCGCGCGGCGGCTCGTTCGATGAAATCCGCCAATTCCTGCGGGTCCTTTGGCGCCCAGGCCTGGCGGGCGCGCACGCCCGGATAGCCTTGGGTGGAGAGGGTCGGCGGCGCTTCGCTGGACCAGTCGGCCGACGGGAAGGGGGGCAGGAGCGGCAGCACCGGGCAGCCCTGGCGCAGCACCCGGTCAATCTGCGCGTCGGCCAACTCCCAGCGATACGTGCCTTTGGAAGGCTCCATGTGTTGCCATTTGATCGACCAGTCGCGATACCAACTCACACCCGCTTTGGAGGCCAACCGGATCAGGTCCGCCGCTACAAACGCATGGTTGATGCCGCACACCGAATCGTGGCCGGCGGGCCGCGGCACGATGGCCAATCGCACCTGGGCGGCCAGGCTCGCGCCGCCGGCTTGGGCCGAAGCCGTTACACGATAAAAGCCCTTCCAATCGCCCGGGAGCTGCACCTTGTGTTGGATGCTCGTCTGTGCCGGAATCCCCAGGGGACAATCCGGCAGCGGCACAGGCTGGTCCTCAAAATCGGTGGCTCGAAATCTGACATTCAACCGGGACGGCGCGTTGCCGTAGTTGCACACTCGAAGCCACAAGCCGCCGGGCTGGTCATCAAGGAAAATCCCCCCTGCTTCTGAGGGGCTCGACAGCCAACTCCACCGGCTGGTGCGGCTCAAACTCCGTGGCCTGGTCTCCTCTCTCAAGCTGCATGGCATCGACATCCACGTCCACCCGCTCCTCCCGCTGCAAGTCCGGGCCCGCAAAGACAAAGACATACCGCTGTTCGGGATTGAAGGTCAGAGAATAGCGCTTCCACTTCGTGGCCAGCCTCACCCCCTGCCGGCGCTCGCTGCCCGGTCCCGCGGGTTCCCTGGCCATGACACCCAGCACGGCGGGCACATCCTCCCGGCTGGCGCGCATGTGGCAGGAGAGCGTGTAAGCGGTCCCCGTTGCGACTTTGATCCAGCCCTTATTGGCCGCGAGCGGGCGGATCTCTCGCCGCACCACCGGCTCGTAGTAGTCGAAATAGAGCACGGGTGTTTGGTCGTCCCCGACGGGAATCCGCAGGAAAGCGCGGCCATGCGGCCCTCCGGAGGTTTCAATCACGCCGTGCAGGCGGCTGAGATTGCCCCAGCCGACCCCGCTCCCGAGCGAGGACCACCCGCTGTCGCCGAGTTCAAACGAGGCATTGGGCACAAGGTTCCTGCTGTTGGAGCCTTCCACTACGTCGGTGAACTCGGCATCTTCGTCGCCGCACTCCAGGATGCGCACGTCGGCAACGTAGAGTGTGCCCGTCTCGGTAAACCAGAATCTGGAGCCGGCCGGCCGCGCCGACATCGCGTGTGGCCCGGAACACCCGCCGGCACGTCTTCCACGCGCTGCCCAGCGGAAATGAGGTCTGCAGACCACAGTTCTGCCACGCGCTGGTGTCACTGATGGCGATGGAGACGCTCCGGCCGGCGATGCCTTCGGCCCGGAATTGACAGGAGAACTCATAGGTGCGCCCATTGACCAAATGCACCTTTCCGACCTGGGCGAGCATGGCATGGGCGGCGGGAGTCTGCCGCTCGAAGCGCGTGCAGCTCAACCGGGCGCAGCGCTTGCCATCGGCATCGGTAGTCACCCCCAACTCCTGGGTCACGATGGCTGCATCCCCGGCGGCCTGCCAGTCTCGCGGCTGCCCGCTCAAGACCTGCGAGAAGTCGCCATTGGCCACGAGGTTTGCAGGTTCCGCCGCGTGGACGAGGGGTTTCTGGAGCATCATCGCCGACGCGCAACAGATGAGCGCGGCCCGGAGCAGGGATCGGAAGGTCATGGTCTTGCTGATGACTGCCTGACGCAATTACGGAGCGAGTCTGCCGCGTCCGGAAGGGATAGTCCAGTAAATCGCGGCGGGGACTACGCCGCCGGGCGCATCTGGCGCGTACCACCACGCGAGAGAGAACCGCAGGTCCAAGCTCAGTAGCCCGAAGGGCTTACTCTCACTCAGCCCAGGGTTGCGCGGAACGCGCTACCCTGGGTGTCAGGCCACCAAATTTGAAACCCTGAAAGGGTTTCAGCAGCGATGCAACCCTTTCAGGGTAGTTGATCAGAGGGCGCGTGACCCAGGGTAGCCCCGCCCTTTCTCGCGAAAGGACGGGGCAACCCTGGGCTGAGTGATTCCGATCCCTTCGGGATGAATCTGGCACGCCGGGGTTGCGCCCAGTCGTTCATGCCATGGTGGTCCTTACACGATGCACCCCACGCCCCTGGAATGGGCAGATCATCGCTCCGCCAGGTTTTGGGGTTGCATTAGATGTTGGAGGTTGGATTATCAGGCGCAAGATTTTCTGTCGGATTCTCGCCTGCGGCGGCACTTTAGAGTCAGAAAATGACAACTGACCGGGCATTGCTCGCGGATTATGCAACGAAAGACTCGGAAGAGGCTTTTCGCGAGGTGGTGACCCGCTACATCGATCTGGTCTATTCGGCGGCGTTTCGGTTGGCGGACCGTGACGGGCACCTGGCTGAGGACATCGTGCAGACGGTGTTTGCCGATCTGGCACGATTGGCCGGGACGCTTTCGCAGGACGTTACGCTTGGGGGGTGGCTGCACCGGCGCACCTGTCATGTCGCCGCGAGCACGATGCGCAGCGAGCGCCGCCGCCAACACCGTGAAAGGCAGGCTGCCGAAATGAATGCACAGCCGGACCACACCGAGCCAATCTACGAGCGCATGGCCCCTCTGTTGGACGAGGCCATCAACCAGTTGAGTGCCAAGGACCGCACCGCCATCGTGCTGCGATTTTTCGAGAACCGCGACTTGCGCTCTGTCGGCGCAGTGCTCGGCAGCAATGAAGATGCGGCCCAGAAACGGGTCGCTCGGGCGTTGGAGAAGCTGCGCGGGTTCTTATTGAGGCGTGGAGTGACGGCTTCGGCGGCGGGATTGGCCGCCGCACTGGGGGCGCAGGCGGTCACTGCTGCGCCTGCCGGCTTGGCAGCCGGCGTTTCCAGTGCGGCCCTGGCCAGCGGGGCCACTGGCGGAAGTTTAACCCTTGCCCTGCTCAAACTTATGGCGATGACCAAACTCAAAGTCGCAGCCAGTGTCGTGCTGGCTGCGGGTATCGGAACGACGGTGGTGGTCGAACACCAAGCCCTGGGAAGGCTGCGCGAGCAGAACCAGGCTCTGAAGCTGCGGGTCGAGCAGATGAGCCGGCAGACCGAGGAGCGCCAGAGCCGTGTGACACCGATGGTTGAGGCGAGCGCCCCGGCGGCGCAGCCAGAGGCCCGCCCCCAGGACCTGGACCGGCTCCGCAACGAAGTGGGCGCCCTTCGGGGGCAAACAACCCAATTCGCCCGGCTCCGGTCCGAAAACCACGCGTTGCGCGAGGCGACGGGCGAGCCTGAAACCCCTGCCGAAGCCGAGTTCCAGCAAGAGACGGTGCACCGGCTCGATGAACTCAAACAATGGGGCGTAATGTTCATCACGTACGCGAGCGGCCACGCGGCCAAGGACCGTTATCCGGAGACCTGGGAGGAGGCGGCCGGCCAAGCGCCTCGCGACAAAAGGGACGCCCTCCTGGACTTCGCAAACAACAACTTCGAGATCGTTTATCATGGCCCCACCGGCTTCCATGACCAGAACAGCATCCGCAAACCGGGGCAAACGCTTCTGTTCCGGGAAAAGCAAGCCCGCCGCTCACCCAAAGGCGACTGGGTCAAGACCTACGGTTTCGCCGACGGCCACGTCGAATCACACACCGAACCGGACAACAACTTCGATGGGTGGGAGAAGCAATACCAGGTCGAATCCAAGTGACGCTATGCGCAACAGCTCTAAATGGAAGATCGCAGTTTCAATGCTCATCCTGGCCGGCGCTGCGGCGGCGCTCGTGCTCCAGCGCCAGGCCCAAACCCGGCTGCGCGAGCAGAACCGCGCGCTCGAGCGCGAACTCGAGGAGTTGGCCCAAGGCATTGGCGGGGGCCGGCCGAGCCGGCGCAGACCGGCAGCAACCCCGCGTTGCCGGCCGGGCAGGGCACGGAATTGCTCAAGCTGCGCGGCCAGGTGGGGGTGCTGCGCCGGGAAAAAGGCGAACTCG
Organism: uncultured bacterium; assembly: GCA_963749495.1. Lineage (GTDB taxonomy): Bacteria > Verrucomicrobiota > Verrucomicrobiia > Limisphaerales > UBA8199 > CAVQND01. The sequence goes on along the minus strand of CAVVMW010000022.1, from coordinate 24,192 downwards.
GCCAGTTGCACGCGGACAACCGCCGGCTGCGCCTCAACCTCATCGAAACAATGCTCCGCGGCAACGCCAAGCTGAGCCTCCAGCAGGTTGCCCCTTACCTGGAGGCGAAGCAACGCAACGCCGAGAGTCTCCTGGCTGCCTGGCGCGCCACCGGGGATTGGGGCCTGTTGCGCGAGGCGGCTGAGAAATACCCCAACGATCCGCGCGTGGGCCTGGCCGCTTACTTCGGCCTCAAGGAAGGGGCCTCCCCGGAGGAACGCCGGTCGCGCTTGGATGCCTTGAGGCAAGCGGCCCCGGACAATGCGCTGGCGATTTACCTCTCAGCCCAGGAGTACTTCAAGGCCGGCCAGACCGACCGGGCGCTGGGGGAATTGGCGCAGATTTCGAGCAACGCGAAGCTCCAGGACTACTCGGGCGATTTTGCGCAGAGCGCCGAGGAGGCCTATCTCGCCGCAGGTTTCTCGGCACTCGAGGCCAAAACGCTGGCGACCTTTGGCTTGCAGTTCCCTCATTGGGCAGAGATCAACGGTTTGGGCCAAAGCCTGGTGAACCTGGCAAATCGCTGCCGCCAGGGGGGCGACGAGGCCTCAGCCCAAGCAGCATTGCAGATGGGAACGGGGCTCGCTCAGCAGGTCTGCGAAGGCTCCGAGGCACACACGCTGATTCAGGACCTGGTTGGCATCGCTATCGAGCGCAGGGTCCTTGGGACGATGGACCCCTCCAGCCCCTGGGGCAACTCCGGCCAAACGGTCAAGGACCGCCTGGCCGAACTGGATCAGCGCCGCCGAAGCGTTGGCGAACTCTCCAGTGAGAACACCTTGACCCGGCTGCAGGACTTGCTGGACTCCGACCAAATCGGTTTCTTCACCCGCATGAGATCCTCTGGCGAGTCTGAAGCCCTGCGCTGGCTCAAAAGCCTCAAGAGTCGTTAGGGCGCCCCGCGAGAATAAAGGCCGAGGTTGAGGCGTGGGTTTGACATTTTGAAACCCCGATAGGCTTTAGACCCAGGTCCATAAGTAACCGGACGTGCCGCGCTCATTTGCTTTTCATCCCGGAGGGATGCCTGAAAACAGCCCACCACTTCAGCGCTTGTCTTTACCCAAATCATCGGCCTCGTTCATTGACCAGAACTTACTGTATCCGCTGCCTTCAGGCCGAAGGCCTGGCTCATACCAGCCCAGGGCAACGCCCTGGGTTTCCGTGCAGTTTATTCTATCGCAGGCCAACGGCCTGCCTCATAAGGGCCATCGGCTCCGGGCACGTCAATCGGACATCCGCGCGCCGCAATCTCTCCGCACAATGAGTCGCGCTTTCAGCGCTCAGGATGGTCTTTGGCCGATAGACCCAGGGCGTTGCCCTGGGCTGGTATGAGTGACGCCTTTGGCGTCTCAAACGAGCCCGCACTGCCTGCTGGGTGCTGCGTTGCGGCGAGTCATGCGCCTTGAAGGGCAACTGATATGCCCGGTCAGGAGATGTGGTTGAAGACAGGGACTTCCGGTCCACGGATCATTGGGCAAAAACCACCGGCATCGCTGCGCGACGCACTTTCATTCCACGCCCCAAAAACCGTGGACTGGAAGTCCACGGCTACCCTCAAGTGTCGCTGCGCGACACGCGTTTCCCCTTAGAGCGCCGCCGTTTCTTTGTTGGCCTTGGCCTTGAGTTCCTCGAGCTTGGCGATGAAGGGTTTTGGCCCGCCTTCCTCATAGCCCAACTCGCCGATCTTCTTGCCCTCGCTGTTGAGGACGATGACGGTGGGGTAGCCCCGGATTTTATACTTGGCCTTGAGGGCCTTGTTGGCCTCCTTCAGTTCCGGGGCCTGCTCTTTGTGGTTGGGGAAATCGACCTCAACGGGCACGAGGTTTTTCTTGGCGTAATCCGTGAACTCGGGGGTTGAGAAGACCTCCTTGCGGAGCTTGATGCACCAGGGGCACCAATCCGAGCCGGTGAAGTCAATCAACACCAGCCGGCTTTCCTCCTTGGCCTTGGCTTGCGCCTTGGGCAGGTCGGTCATCCATTTGAGTTCCTCGGCGCGGCCTGGGCCAGCGCACAGCACGCGAGTAATGCAATTGCCATCTTCTTCATAGTTCGTTCCAAGAGATTCGCCCCCCACGATGGTGGCCAGCGCCTTGCCTTTGAGCCTCCACCCGTAAAAGGGGCTGTTGAAACACTTACTCGCAGTTGCGCCTTTGTCAAATACCCACTCGCGGTCCGGGTCCAGCACCGTCACGTCCGCATCCGCGCCAACGCTCAGGGTCCCTTTGGCCAGGCCCAGGAGCCGGGCGGGGGCCAGCGTGAACGTGGCGAGCAGGCCCGCCAGGGAGAGGCGTTTGGCATGGTAGAGCTGCATCAGGGCCAGGGCCAGCGCGGTCTCCAGGCCGGTGATGCCGAAGGGGGCGTAGTCGAACTCGACCTGCTTTTCGTAGTCGCAGTGAGGCGCGTGGTCGCTGGCCACAATGTCGATCGTTCCGTCGGCCAGGGCCTCGAGTATGGCGGCGCGGTCCTGGGCCGAACGCAGGGGCGGGTTCATCTTGAAATGCGTATCGTAGGCCGGCCAGGCCGGCCGCTCCCCGCCCAAGGTGTCGAAGTCGAAGATGCCTTTGCCGTCGGCATTCCAGAATTTTTCGCCGCCCGCCACAGCGGCGTCGGTGAGGGTGAAATGATGGGGAGCGGCCTCGGCGGAGACAGGCAGGCCGCGCTGCCTTGCGGCGCGGAGGAGTTGGACGCTGCCGGCGGTGCTCACGTGCTGGCAGTGGACGCGCGCTCCGGTGGTTTGGGCCAGGAGTATGTCGCGGGCCACCATCATCTCTTCGCCAGCCGCCGGCCAGCCGCGCAGGCCCAGGGCTGTGCTCCAGTACCCCTCGTTCATGACGCCGTCCGACACCAGCGAGTAGTCCTGGCAATGATCCAGCACCGGCAGGTCGAACATCCGCGCGTACTCCAGCGCGCGCCGCATCAACTCGTTGTTCTGAACACAGCAGCCATCGTCGGTAATGGCAACGACGCCGGCCTTCTTGAGCGAGCCGATCGGGGCCAACTCCTCGCCGGCCAGGTTCCGGGTGATCGCCCCGGCCACATAGACATTGGCCGCGCCCTGGGCCGCTGCCAACTCATGAATCAGGGCCACCGTGCCCGCGTTGTCTATGGCGGGCGCCGTGTTGGGCATGCAGAGCACGGAAGTGAAGCCGCCCCGCGCGGCGGCTGCAGCGCCGGTGGCGATGGTCTCCTTGGCCGTCTGGCCGGGCTCGCGCAAATGGACGTGCATGTCGATCAACCCGGGACAGACCACGCATCCTTTGACCTCCAGGCGTTGGGCCTGGCTCGGCGCCTTGGCCGCCGCGTCGGGACCCACCGCCGCTATTTTGCCCTCGCAGATAAGCAGGTCCGCCTGGGCGTCCAGATGATTGGCCGGGTCGATGACCCGCCCGCCGGTCAGAAGCAGCGCATTCATTGCGCGCGCAGAATACACGCTGGCCCCAGGAGTTCAAGCTTCGGCAACTGCCGGCCTTCTTTCACCGAACAACGCCGTGCCGATGCGGACCAGGGTGGCGCCTTCCTCGATGGCGACCTCGAAATCGCCGGTCATGCCCATGCTCAGGTGGGGGAGGGGAGCGCCCAGGAGTTGTTCGCACTGGGCCTTGAGTTCCCGCACCTGGCGAAAGAGCGGGCGCACCTCTTCCGGCTCGGGTGTCCACGGCGGCACGGTCATGACCCCGTGAACCTCCAAGCGCGGCAGGGCGTTGACCCGGCCCAACTCGGCCAGGAGTTGATCGGGACGATACCCGAACTTGCTGGCCTCGCCGGCGACGTTGACCTCCAGCAGGATGGGGATGGTCCTGGCTGCCTGCTCCGCGCGCCGGCTCAGCTCCTGCGCCAGATGGAGGCTGTCCACGCTCTGGACCATCTCGAAGAGCTCGGCTGCGTCCCGGCACTTGTTGGTCTGCAAGTGGCCGATCATGTGCCAGCGCAGGCGGCCCGGGCACAAGGGGATCTTGGCCTTTGCTTCCTGGACCTTGTTCTCGCCGAAGAGGGTGAGGCCAAGCCGGGCCGCCTCGATGACCGTCTCGGGCGGGTGGCTCTTGGTCACGGCCACAAGGGTGACCGTCTCCGGAGCGCGTCCCGCCCGCTCGCACGCCGCCGCTATCCGCTGCCGAACCTTGCCGATGTTTTCGGATAAGTCCATGGCCGGACAATAGCGCCGAGCGGGTCGAGGGTCGAGGGGCGAGTGCCGAGGGTCGAGGCGCAAGGCGCATCTGATCTTTGTCAAGCCCAGCCGAACCGAGCGATGGGAGCGTGCGTCCGAAGTCGCGAAGCGTTTTGGACTGCGCCAGCCCTCTGGCGCTTTCGCGTCCCCAGGGTCCGAAAAGCGCCAGAGGGCTGGCGCAGTCCAAAACCTTGCGGGCTTCCCGACGCCGCGCTCCAATTGCCAGGCTTGCCGAGGGCCGACAAAGGTCAGATGCGCCCCTCGCCCCTCGGCCCTCGGCCCTCGGCGGTCTAAGTGAGCGCATACGCCGCGCGGCGCGTGCCGATCCCGCGGGCGGCGAAGTCGCGTTCGAAGTCAGTGAGCAGGCCGGCCAGTTCCGCGGGCGTCTCCACTGGCCGAAAGCCCGTGCTGGCGGCGAAGGCGGCAGTCATCTGCTCGAAATAGGGGGCGTCATCGGTGCGCAAATAGACGGTGCCGCCGGGCTCGAGGGCCTGGCCGGCCAGAAGCGGGAACCGCTCGTTGATGAGGCGGTGGCGCCAGTGTTTGCGTTTGGGCCACGGATCAGGGAAATAGATGTGCAGCGCGCAGGCACAGTGCGGCGGCAGAAGGTATTCCAGGAAATAGGCCGACTCGATGCGCACGCCGCGCAAATTCGCCAGGCCGGCGCGCCGCCCCTTGCGGTCCAATTTGCGCAAGCGGCCCAGCAGCCGTTCGACGCCGATAAAATTGCGCTCGGGGTGCCGCGCCGCGTATTGGGCCAGGAACGAGCCGTCCCCGCTGCCCAGCTCCACTTCGAGCGGCTGCGGTTTGGGGAAGACCTTCGCCAAATCAAGCCGCTCGAGGATCGAGGCCAGCGGGTGGATCATGCATCTGAAAAATGGTCGGGGCGGTGAGATTCGAACTCACGACCTCTTGTACCCGAAACAAGCGCGCTACCAGGCTACGCTACGCCCCGAACCAATGTTTATCGCGGTAAAATGATGGTCTTGGAATCCAGTTTGACAATCTGATACTGTCCGCGTGAAACAAGAGCGAACGCCCTCAGACTCAGGCTCCGAGTCCGATTGGCAAAAAACCGCGGATCCGTTACAAACCATCGCAGGCTTATCTTGCCAGATTCCGCGTGAAGGGCAAGCTTTTTCGTCGAAGTCTTAAAACCACCATGAAGACTTACGGCCACCTCCGCAATGAGCACAGCCAGCAGATGGCACAAAAGGTCAAGTTCTGAAGATCAACGCTTTCTACTGCACGTGCGCATGGTAAAAACGCCACGAGTCGGTTGCCGTGGTATCCGTCAGGGTCTTGATCGTGCCGTTGCCCGGGGTTTGGGAGGCGGCATTCCATGTGGGCGCGGTCAGGTTGGTCTTGTACTCCAAGTAATAGGTGAAGCCGCTGGTGGTGGCGACCTGCACGGAGAACCAATTGCACGACCGCTGTAGTGCCTGGAGCACCGGCACCGGCGGCGGGGCGGCCACGACCTGGACGTAAAAGGACTCCTGCTGGGACCACATGGTGGACGCGTAATATCCCGCCATTTGGCTGTTGACCGTGTAAAAGTCAGCCGGCGTGTCGGTTTTGACCACCAAGTTGAAGGTCCAGAGGTGTGGGCTGTTGGTCGCACACCCCGCCATAAAGAAGTTCGTGCTGGTCCCAGGGAAGTAGTGGGTCCAAGCGGGGTCCGCCGTGTAGGCCAGGTGGTCGCTGCTCTTGTTGAGGCCGCCGGCGTCGAGGTTGTTGATGTTCAGCGCGTAACTGCCGCCGTGATTGTTGGTGACATTGAGCTGGATAACGGCCGTTTGACCAGGGCTGACCTTGAAGACCTTGCGCAGGCCGTTTCCGAGGTTGGTGGTGGTCTGAAAGTTCACAATGGCCATCCCGTTTTGGGGTACGGTGTGGCAGCCCGCGCAGTTGATGTAAAAGGCGGCGGTGGCACTGCCGCACAACGCGAACATCACCATAAATGCCGTCGTGACCGCGAGGGCGTGGCGCGCGGTCTGGGTGCTGCGAGTTCTATTAGCCATGATGATTAAAAGAACAACGCCGGCGGAAAGCCTGCCAGATTCCGCCCCCAACAATAGCGTTCAGTTCTTGTTCCAGCGCCTCGATTCGCTCCTGAATGTCGGCTGCCTGACGGAGTTGCGGTGGCGTTAAACTGGCAATGCTCATGCGGGCTGATTTTGGCTGGACTGCTGCCAAAGTCAAGCCCCCACACCCACCGGCATCAGTTCAGCAAGGTTGATTGGGCGGCTCGCAAGGAAGTGCCCAGAGCGCCAGAGCAAAAGACCAGGGCAGCCACGTTGTTGTTGGCGTCCGATAGTCCAAGCGCCTTTGTCCGATCCTCACTACTGAAGAAGGGGGAATCATAATTCAAATCGCCGCCGTAGACCCCAGCACTCACGGAGGAGGCCCACATGGCTTGTACCATGAGTAAGGACCGCCTCCGACTATCCGCGAAGCCAGGCTCAACCGTCCGAGCCGTTTCCTCCACTCCTGATTACGCTTTTCACCCATGTTGATCCGATTGCGCCAAACGCCTCACCTCCGACCAAGACCCTTTCACGCCAACGAATCGAATATCCTTTCTTCATTTAATAAAACCGCTTGCCCGACTTTTCCAGCGCCACGGGGTCAGTTTTCTTTAAGGATTGGAAGACCGCCTCGCGAACAAAACCATCAGGATCATCCGTTGCCTCCATCAAGGCCTTGAAAGCGGCGCCACCACCTATATCTCCCAACGCGAAGGCGGCACAGCGGCGGACGACCTGGTTCTCGTGATGGAGCTTCTTGATGATCAAGGGCAAGATGGTGTTGGTTTGTCCCCCCATTCTGCCGAGGCCGCCAATCGCACCCGTCTGCGCCTGCCAATCGGGATCGTCGAGCGCGTGGAGTGTCAGCGGACGGTCAAAAGGGACCGGGAGGGTCGAAATTGAGCGAAAGTGGTCCCTTTTGGATGATTGAAGATTCCTCACCTTAAGGAGCCGTTAGGGCTGGTCGGAGTGCCTGTTAGCGGGCGTATCGGCTGGTTCGTTTATTGCAAGCCCAAAAACCAGGTCGAAGCCAGAGCCCACTCACGCGCCGCATCGAGGTATTGCCTGTCGCCGGAGAGCACCCAGGCCAGCGCCAGCACCGGCATGGCGTTACCCACCTCGCGTGGCCAGAGCTGGTCGTCGCCGCTCTCCAGCCGCCGCGCTTCCATGCGCCGCTCCAATTCCTGCCGCGCGGCGGCTGTGTCTTGTTGGAGACTATGCTCGCCTAGCAACGGATCCACGTCATCCAGGAAAATGTCCTCCCGCCGATCTCCCTGGCTCATGACGTGATACATCGCGCCCGGGTATTGAATGCGCAACTTGCGCGGCATGGGCTGACTCTGCGGGAGCTTCAGGCGGCACGTCAAGAGAAACGGACCATGCTACGGGCCGACCGCTTGTGCGCCCGATAGGTTCAGGCGGCTGGCTAAGCACGGACGCGCCGCCGGATTCGCGAAGCGTTTTGGACTGCGCCAGTCCTCTGGCGCTTTTTGGAGTCTGGGGACGCGAAAGCGCCAGAGGACTGGCGCAGTCCAAAACCTTCGGGCTTGGCGGACAATCCGTGTTTCACCCGTGCGACGTGAGATGGGCATCGTAACGCATCCGCATTCCGCACTCCGCACTCCGCGCTCCGCACTCAGAGGTAGGCATCATAGAGCAGTTTCAGTGTCAGGATCAGGACCATCGCGATGAAGATGGGCCGGATGAAGCGCGTGCCCTTGGCGATGACCATGCGTGAGCCGATGCGCGCGCCCAGGAATTGGCCCAAACCCATCGTCAGCCCGGCGGCGAACAGGACCTGGCGGCCCTGCAGGAAAAAGGCCAGCGAACTGAGGTTGCTGGCGAAGTTCATGACCTTGGCATAGCCGGTCGCGCGCGTCATGTTGAACCCCAGCCCGAGCATGTAGGCCATCGTCCAGAACGTCCCGGTGCCCGGGCCAAAGAAGCCGTCGTAGAAACCGAGGGCCAGCCCGAAGGCGAAATCGAACCAACCGCGCGGCAGGCGCGGGCGCAGGTCCTCGGCGCCCAAGCGAGGTTTGAGCAGCGTATAGATCGCCACGGCCAGGAGCAGGAGGGGGATGGCGCGCTTGAGAAAGAGCGGGTTGCTCGCCAGGACTGCCCGCGCCCCCAAGGCGGCCCCAACGAGCGACCAGGCGAACCCGCGCCCGCAATCGGCCAGCGGGACCGTCCCGCCCTGGGCATAATGCCAGGAGGCGCTGGCGGAGCCGAAGGTCGCCTGGAGTTTGTTGGTGCCCAGGGCGCGCTGCGGCTCCAGCCCCAGGTTCAGCAGGACCGGCACTGTGATCAGCCCGCCGCCGCCGGCCACCGAGTCCACAAAACCGGCTGCCAGCCCGGCGCCAAACAGCAACGGAAGCTGCCAGAGACTAGGCATGATGCGGCAGTATCCTCTCAGTTCGACCCGGCCTGTCAAAGCTTTCGTTCACGGCGCGGACATTGGGGTGCATGACAGAATTCTTCGGGTGCATGATGGAACCGGCGGTGCGTGCTCTGGACGCCAAAGGCGTCGTTCATACCAGCCCAGGGCAACGCCCTGGGAACAGCCGCCAATAATCATCCGGAGCGCTGAAAGCGCGATTCATCCTCCGAGAGCTTTATGAAGCAGGCCGTTGGCCTGCAAAAGAAAATTTGCGGTGGACCCAGGGCGGCGGCCCGCCTGCGCTGCGCTCGGGCGGGCCTTGCCCTGGGCTGGCATGAACCAGGCCTTCGGCCTGAACGCAGGTCGTCCTCCTCAGGGCTGCCGGCCCAGTGGCGCCCGTGTGTCCCTTATGTCGGGCGCATCTCATCTTTGTCGAGCCCGGCCGAAGCGAGCGATGGGAGCGCGCGTCCGAACTCGCGAAGCGTTTTGGACTGCGGTCCCGATTCATCGGGACCGCTTTTCGGACCCTGGGGACGCGAAAGCGCCAGAGGACTGGCGCAGTCCAAAACCTTGCGGGCTTCCGGACGCCGCGCTCCAATTGCCTGGGTTGCCGAGGGCCGACGAAGGTGAGATGCGCCCCCTTATGCCCCTTGCGGCCCTTTGGGCTTGCAGGGAGCGGGCGCGTCCCGCATCCTCGCGGGCAATTTGGATTTGATATGAAACAGCACCTTGCCTGGACGCGCCCGCTGGACCTGCTCACAGCGGCGCTTATCACGCTCCTGGGTTGCGCCGCGGCCGGCCGCACATCCGCCGCGGATACGATTACAAACGCGCCGGCCAGCCCGGCTGCCACCAACCAACCGCCCGCGGCGGCCGTCACCAACGCCCCCGCGCCCGCGGCGGCTGCCACCAACGCCCCCGCGCCCGCGGCGGCCATCACCAACGCCCCCGCGCCCGCGGCCCCCACCAATACGCCGGCAGCCGCCGCCGCGACAACCCGCGCCCCGGCCCCGGCCGACCTGGCGCCCGAGTTGCGCGTGGCGGAGCACCTCCTGCTCGCCATCCCCAGGGCCGGGTTCGGCAAGGACTACCTGTTCACCGCGTCGCTCATCCCGCAGGCGCGGGCCGCCACGAGCACCGGCCTGGCCGCCAAGATCGTCCGCTTCGAACTCTACCCGGACGGGGTGGACATGTATGAATCGACCAAGGGCCTGGTGGTGACGGAGGACCTGCCGGCGCGGCGCCTGCTGGCCAGTTTCAGCATCGTGCGCCAGGACGACCAGCAAGTGGTCATCGATTTCAACAAGGGCATGAGGCGGGTGTTCACGCAGGCCTGGACGCAGGGCGGCGGGCTGGATTGGGGCGAGCGGGACCGGGTACTGGAGGTGCCGGAGGGCCGGATATTCGAGATGCGCCAGGAGGAGGGGCGGCTGCTCATCCGGCAGAGCGTCCAGGCGCGCAGCCGCGCGGAGGACCAGAACCTGGAAATCCGGCTCGAGGTGCGCTATTTCCTGACGCCCTACCGGCAGGGCAATTGCGAGGCCAAAGAACCGAATCACACGGACATGCGCTATGCGCGGTTCTTCGAGACCGAGGGCCAGATCGAGCCGGTCACCGGCCGGGTCTCCTCGCGGATTGCGCGCTTCGACTTGCGGCAGCCGGTCCTCTTTTATTATTCGGCCAATACGCCCGCCGACTATGTCGAGGCGGTCAAGGACGGGATTCTCTATTGGAACCGAGCGTTTGGCAAAGAGGTGGTCCAGGCCAAAAAGGCCCCGGAAGGAGCGACGGCCCCGGACGCCAAGCTGAACATCATCCAGTGGGTTCCTTGGGACAACGCGGGCTTCGCCTACGCGGACGTGCTGCTGGACCCGCTGACGGGCGAGTCGACGCACGGGCAGGCTTACATCACCAGCGTGTTCGGGTTCCTGGGCAAGGCGCACGCGCGGGCGCTGCTGCGCGCGATGCTCGATCTGGCCGAGCAGAAGAAGGACGACAAGAAGGGCCTCGCGGCGCTGCGGTTGGGCCTGCCGTTCCTCCAGACGGCGCCCGCCTGCCAGGTGGACCCCCGGACCTTTGCCGAACAGATAGCCCGCGGCCTGCAGGAGGTCCTGGCCAGCGACCAGTTGACCGACGCTGCGGTGCTGCGCATCTCCCAGGATTACGTGCGCGAGGTCGTCGCACACGAGGTCGGACACGTCCTGGGTCTGCGCCACAACTTCGCCGGGAGCCTGGCCGCCACCCTCGCCCGGAAGGACCTGGATGCCTGGTTCCGCGACTACGTTTGCGGCAAACCGCTGGACTCCTACACCAACAGGATTTCCTCCAGTTCCATGATGGAATACACCGTCTTCAAAGGGGCGGTCTTCAGCGGCTGGCGCATGCGCACGATCCAGGAGCCGCTGCCCCATGACCGCGGCGCCATCTGCTGGGGCTACTTCGACAGCCCTGAGGCGCGCGACAAGAAAATGCTCTTTGCCACCGACGACGACGTGGGGCACTACGGCGACGTGCGCCGCTTCGATTATGGCCCCGACCCAGTGGTCAACGCCTACTCGGAGATGGCGGAGATCATCGACCTGCTCCCCAATAACCTCATCGAGACCTTCATCAGCGCCCGCGCCCCGCGCAACCCGCACGACCGCGTCCCCCTCGAACAGGTCAACCTTCACTACACCGGCTACGCCGCCCAATTGGCCGGCCAATTTGCCGACATGCTCTCCTGGTTCCGGGCCGAGACGCGTTCGCTGCGGGTTGAAAACCAGTTCGACTTCATTGGCGACCTCAACCGCAAGGAGCGTTTCCAGGCGCACTGGAAATACCTGAACACCCAACTCGACGCACTGGGCGGCGTGGACCGCGCCATCTTCTCGATGCTCCCGGTGGACCTCAAGCTGGAACTCAAGGCCGAACCCGCAGGCGTCCCCGTCGTGCAGCGCCTCAACGCCAGCAATCTCACCGCCAGGCTCGAAAAACTCCTGGACTCCCCCGCCTACAAGTCCTTTGTGGGCCTGGACGAGAAGAAATACGCCTTCACCAAGGACGAGCGCGACCTGATCGTCAAGCGGTCCACGAAGTTCTTCGAGGAACTGGAAAAGGAAGTGGTCAAGCAGGTCTGCCAGCGGTTGGGCGGCGCCTCGCGCACCCTGGGCGCCGAGGCCACCGGGGCCGTGGGCGAAGAAGACGCCGTCTCCAAGCTGGAGCAGCGCATTATCGAACTGGCCAAGCTGGTCATCAGCGCCAAGGAGGACTCGAAGCGCCTCCAGGGCAAGGTCGACAAGGGCTACGTCGCTGTTGTCGAATACAAATACGACCCGGATACCCGCCTGGCCGCCGCCAAGGCCCTGGCCGACCAGGTCGGCTCGTTCAAAAGCTGGGCCGAAGAGGCCAAGTCCGACCTGAATACCCAGTTGAAAAACGATGTCGAGGCGGCCCTCAACCTCTCCCATTTCAAGGATTTCAAGGTCTCCCTGCTCTCGCGCGGGCTGCGCGAATGGTATCAGCAGCAGCAGGACGTGCTCGCCCTGCTCCCCCCCGCGCCCGGCAACCCGACCTTGCCGGCAAGGTGAGGGTCAACCAACAGCTCGCATGGGGACCATGCACCCCTGGTGAGTGGCGGCGGAAGCCGCGAAGCGTTTTGGACTGCGGCAGTCCTCTGCCGCTCTCGCGTCCCCAGGGTCCAAAAAGCGGCAGAGGACTGCCGCAGTCCAAAACCTCCGGACCTGGCGACGGTTCATGGAAAGGCGGGTCATTGACTGGCCCCGGGCCTGCATCTATCGTCCATGTATGGCAACAACGACGATCTCGCTCACAACCGAGGCCTACGAAGTCCTCGCGAGCCTGAAAAAGCACGGCCAGAGTTTCTCCGAGGTCATCCTCCAGAACCTTTCGGCCCAGGCCGCGCACTTGCGGCGAACTCCTCGATGAATTGGAGCGCGATTTCGAGGGCGCGAAGCTCTTTGAGCCAGAGCGCATCGAGCAGGTCCGCGCAGGGCGCGGCCGCCGGCCCAATCAACCGCCACCACATCGCAAATCTGACGGACTAATACACAGGGGCCTGTTTGGAGAAAGCGTCCCGGCCGGCCCAGCGAGTTCAGTCCCGCCGGGATTCTGATAAGTTCATTGACCCCTTGCTGAAGGGTACGGGTCAGGGCCATTCGATCCGCAAGGAGCCGCAGAGGCCCCGAAAGTCCTCTTGATTTCGGGTCAAAATCACCTCTGCCTTCGCTTTGGTGGCGGATAAGGCGTGTCCGTAGTCATAGACCCTCCCGCCGGAGACATTCCGGGCAGGCGCCTGATCCAAAGCCTCCAGCATCTCAGGTACCGTCCAACTCCACCAGTGTGACGTGTCCGGCGAACCTCCGCAGCCAAGCGGCTGCGTCTTGGGCGGACATCACAAGGCGCACCGGGTTTCCGGCAGGGTCCACCAAGCAGACGCCGCGTCCGGTCATCGTGGCAAAGAACTCTGAGAGTAGATGAACCCGGGCAAAGTGCTCCTGGCTGCTGAGACGATCCCAAACCGCCTTTGAAATGAGCGCATTGATGGCCGCCGACGTGTCCCAGTAGAACCTCACCGGCTATCCCTTTCCTCACGCACGGCGCGGCCGATTGCGTCCGGTTCGAGTTTGTAACCCTCGGGGATCTCCAATACCAATGCCTCCCCCTTCTTGACGAGTTTTCCGGTGATCCGCTTCGCGTCCGATTGGGGAACGAGCTTGCGTCCACGTATCTCACCCTCCTCGAAGCGCCATTCAACCCGGTCGTTAATCTTGAGTCCGGCGGCTTCCCGGACCTCCCGGGGCAACGTGACCTCGTAATTCTCTCGGACTGCTGTTGCGCTCATAATTGGATTCTTCCACGCTGCCATGGCGCGATCAACTCCTTTTTGCGTGGCGGTCCGCGCTCGGGCGTATGACGAAATTCTTCTAACCCTGTGATTTGGGAGGATTTCGGGAGCCTTCGTATCATGAGGGCCATATTAATACACCGGTTGGTCCTCCCCCTGATGCCAGGCTTGGGTTGGCACGCTGGCCTCCAGGCCGAAGGCCTGGTTCAGAGGGTAAGGGGCTGGCCGCAAGGCCACTCCCTTACCCTCTGAACGACGCCTTTGGCGTCCAGAGCACGCGCCGCCGGTTCCATCATGCACCCGAAGAATTCTGTCGTGCGCCGCCCGCGCTCCGCGCGGCTTTGACGGCCAGGGTGATCACGAAGCAGCCTGCGGCGACGAGCACGATCGAGGCGCCGGTGGCGGTGTTGGCGTAGAAGGAGACGATCAACCCGGCGACACCGGAGAGGAGGGCGATAGCCACGGCATAGAGGACGTATTGGCGGGCATTGTTGGCCAGGTTGCGCGCCCCGGCGGCGGGGACAATGAGCAGGGAATTGATGATCAGCAGTCCCACCCAGCTCAGGTTCATGGTCACCACCATCACCACGGCGGCGCAAAAGAGCATCTGCGTCCACCAGGCGCTCAGGCCGCGGCTGCGGGCCAGGGATTCGTTGAGGCCCACCAGCAGGATCCGGTTGTAGGCCAGGAGCAGGCCCCCGCCTACCAGGACGGTCGTGAGCAGGAGCTGGCGGACCTCGCCGGGGGTGATGCTCAAGAGGTCGCCCACCAGGTAGTGGCTGAACCGGTTGAAGTTGCCGCCCCGCGAGAGCAGCGCCACGCCCAGGGCGATGCTGAAGGACATGCTCAGCGAAATGACCGTGTCCATGGTCGCGCGGGTGAAGCGCTGGAGCCAGATGATGCCAAAACCCAGGATCAGACCGAAGGCCAGCAGCGCCCAAAACGGATCGGCCAGTCCCAGCAGCACCCCCAGCCCGACGCCCGTAAGGGAGGCATGCCCGATGGCCTCGGAGAAGAAGGCCATCCGGTTGTTGACCACCAGCGTCCCCATCAACGCAAAGAGGGGCGAGGCGAGCAGGACCGCCAGCAACGCCGTGCGCATGAAGGCGAACTGCGTCCACTCGAAGGGCAAGCGGCCAATGAGATCATGCCAGAAGCTCATGAGCGTTCCTTGTCGCAGTGGGCAGGTCCAGGCCGAGGGTCCGGCGCACCTCGGGGTGGGCAATGACCTGGTCCGGAGAACCCGAACAGACCACCCGGCCGTTGAGGAAGATGATGCGGTCGGAAATCGCGGCCACCCCCGCAAGGTCGTGGGAAACCATCAGAATGGAAAGGTCCAGGCGGCGGCGCAGTTCCGAGACTGTGCGATAGAAGCGTTCGCGTCCCGGCAGGTCGATGCCCGAGAGCGGTTCGTCCAGCAGGAGCAGGTTTGGGACCGGGGTCAGGGACAGGGCCAGGAGCACCCGCTGCAACTCGCCGCCGGAGAGCTGGCCCAGCCTGCGGTCGATGAGCGGCTCGGCATCCGCGGCCGCCAGCGCCTGGCGGGTTCGTTGCCGGGCGGCGCGCGCGCGCCATAAGACGACCGGGCAGCGGGACAAGACGCAGGCGAAGAGGTCCTGGACGCTCATGGGTGAGAACCGATCAAACTCCAGGTTCTGCGGCACGTAGCCCACCGCCGGGGCATCCTCACGGCCATGCCCGAACACCGGCAGGAAACGGATGTTCCCCGAGTGCGGGACTTCGCCCAGGAGCATGCGCAGCAGGGTGGATTTGCCGGCGCCGTTGGGGCCGACCAGGGTGGTGAGTTCGCCGCAGTGCAGGTGCAGACAGATGTCTTCGAGCACGCGATGGCCGTTGAGGGTCACGCCCACATGCTCGAGTTTGGTGCAGCATTCGCCGCACTCGTGCGGCGCCAATCCGTGGTGATGACTCGGGCCGGTGTCCATAGCTTGCTCGCCCCCCGGCTCAATCTTTGAGCGCGTTGACCAGCACCTTAAGGTTTTCTTTCATGGTCAGGATATAGGAATCGCGGGCCTTGGCCGGCTCCCTTGGACCGGTCACCGCCGGGTCCAGGGTGCTGACCGGCACGCCGGTTTCCCGGCGGATGACCTTGGCGCTCCTGGCCGGGTATTGCGGTTCGGCAAACAGCGCCTTTACTTTGGCCTGGCGCACCATCCGGATGATCCCGGCCAGTTCTCCGGCACTGGGCTCGGAACCGGGCTCGCGCTCGACCACCCCGACGATGTTGAGGTTGAACTCGCGGGCAAAATAGGGGAAGGCCTCGTGGAAGGTGATGATGTTCCGGTTCTTCAGGTGAGCCAGTGCCGCGTTCATGTCCAGGCGCAGCTCTTCCAGCCGCCGGGCGTAACCCGCGGCGTTTTCCGCATAGGCAGCCGCGCGCGCCGGGTCGGCCGCCGCCAATCCCCGGGCGATGTTCTTTGTCTCCTGGCTCGCGTTGCCAATGCTCAGCCAGACATGCGGATTATCATGGAATGCCAGTTGGATGCCCCGGCTGGCCTCGATGATTTTGAGGCGCGGACATTGTCCGACCGCCTTGTCGAGGAAGGCCTCCATCCCCGCCCCGTTGGCGATGAAGACATCGGCGGTCCCAAGGGTTTTCAGGTTGGCGGGGGTGAGTTGGTAATCGTGAAGACAACCCACGAAAGGCTCGGTCAGGCACTCCACTTTGACCCCGTCGGTGCCGCCCGCCACGTTCAACGTCATCACGTACATCGGGTAGAACGAGCAGAGGACCGTGAACGGCTTTCCGGGCCCTTGCGCGGCAGGCCCCGTTGGGGCAAGGCACAGCAGGATTAGAACCAGAGTCACTCTCATACGCTTCATTGGGCCTTGCGGGTGCAGGAGGCGCATTCGCCGTAGAGGACAATCTCGTGGTGCTGGACTCGAAAGCCCCTCGGGGCCAGCGAGTTGAAGCCCCCCCTGCAGCCGGCCAGGTCGAACAGCTTCTTGCACTGCTGGCACAGAAAAAAATGGTGGTGGTCGCCGGCCGCGCTCTCGTAATGCGGGGCGGCCCCGGGCAGTTCCACCGCGCGAACCCGCCCCTCGGCCACAAACTGCCGGATCGCCCGATACACGGTGGCGATGCCCACGGACGGAAGCTCCTTCCGGGCGGCCTCGCAGACCTGGCTGGCGGTCAACGGCCCTTTCGCCGTTTCGAACACCGCGCCCAAGACCTGCTTCTGGCGTGTCAGGTAACCCACACACCGCAATCTGCACTTTTGATAATTGATAGTCAATTCTCAAAAATCCCGATTTTTATGTTTTTTTAATGTTTTTCTCCCGGATTTTTATTACCTCCCCCATCGGTTTCGTGCCAGGGTTTCCGCACGAAAAGCGACGCTCTCTGCGCGCCGAAGCAGGCCGGCGGTGTTAGCCGGCACTCGCGCGGCGCAAGGGGGTGTCGTTTTTTGCGTTCAACACCTCATGGCAGAGAACAACCTGGGCGGCAGGCTCAAGACGGCCCTGATCGGCAAATCACGCGATCTGTCCGATAAAACCCTCTTCCACAAACTCTCTCTCATCGCCTTTTTCGCGTGGGTCGGGCTGGGCGCGGATGGATTGTCCTCCTCGTGCTATGGCCCGGAGGAGGCCTTCAAGGCCTTGAACGGCCACATTTATTTGAGCCTGCTGGTGGGCGCGGCGACGGTCGTCACGGTGTTCGTCATCAGCACAAGCTACTCGCAGATCATCGAGTTGTTTCCCACCGGCGGGGGCGGCTACCTGGTTGCCAGCAAGCTGCTCTCGCCCACGCTGGGCGTCGTGTCCGGCTCGGCGCTGCTGATTGACTATGTGCTGACGATCACCCTCTCGGTCGCCAGCGGCACGGACGCGCTCTTCAGCCTCATGCCGCACGGCGTTTTGCAGTACAAAGTGCCCTTTGAGGTGGCCGGCGTCTGCGCCCTCACCTTGCTCAACCTGCGCGGGGCCAAGGAGGCCGTGCTGCCCTGGGTCCCGATCTTCATCACCTTCGTTCTGACCCATGCCTTCGTCATTGCCTACGCGCTCTGGACGCACCTGGCGGACCTGCCGGCGGTCTGGCAGCACGCCTCGGCGGATTTATCGGCTTCGCGCCAGAGCCTGGGCTGGCTGGGCATGGCGATGCTGGTGCTGCGCTCGTATAGCATGGGGGCGGGCACCTACACGGGGATCGAGGCAGTCAGCAACGGCCTGCCCATCCTGCGCGAGCCGCGCGTGCAGACCGGCAAGCGCACGATGCGGTATATGGCCGTTTCCTTGTCAGTGACGGTGGCCGGCCTGCTCACCGGGTATCTGCTCTTTCGCGTCTCGCCAGAGGAGGGCAAGACGCTCAACGCGGTGCTCTTCGGGCGGCTCACGGCCTCGTGGCCTCACGGCAGCGCCCTGGGGTTCATGCTCATCACACTCGCCTCGGAAGCAGCCTTGCTCTTCGTGGCCGCCCAGACCGGCTTCCTCGACGGCCCGCGTGTCCTGGCGAACATGGCCCTGGATCGGTGGTTCCCCTCGCGCTTCGCCACTCTGAGCGACCGTTTCGTTACCTACAACGGCATCCTGATGATGGGCGGATTCGCCGCGCTCCTGATGGTCTCGACCGGCGGTTCGGTGGATTTGCTGGTGGTCCTTTATAGCATCAACGTCTTCATCACCTTCACCTTGTCGCAACTGGGCATGGTCCGCCATTGGTGGCAGGAGCGCCGGGGCGCGGCCCGCTGGAGGGCCAAACTCGCCATCAACGGCGTGGGCACGGCCCTGACGGCCTTCATCCTGGTCACCCTGAGCGCCATGAAATTCCACGAAGGCGGCTGGGTCACTCTGCTGGTGACCGCCTTGCTCGTCACCCTGGCGTTTCTCATCAAACGCCATTACAACCAGACCGCGCAAGACCTGCGCCGCCTGGACGACCTCGTTGAGGCCGTTGAAATTGGAGGGCCCGCCCAGGACACCGCGGGGCCCAAACCGGCCCCGGTCCTGGATCCCAAGAGCAAAACGGCCATTGTGCTGGTCAATGGATTCAACGGGCTGGGCCTGCACACGCTCCTGGGCGTGCAGCGCATGTTCTCAGGCGTGTTCAAGAATTTCGTTTTCGTCCAGATCGGTGTGGTGGACGCAGGCAACTTCAAGGGCGCGGCCGAGGTGGAGAACCTCAGGCGCCACATCGAGCAGGGCAACCAGCGGTATGTGGACTACATGCGCGCGCGGGGTTTCTACGCCGAGGCGGTGGCGGACCTGGGCATCAACGTGGTCCAAAAGGCGAGCGAACTGGCGCCGGCAATCCTGAAACGCTTCCCCAACGGCATCTTCTTCGGCGGCCAACTGGTCTTCCGGCAGGAGACCTTCCTCACGCGCATCCTGCACAACTACGCGGTCTTCGCGCTCCAGCGCCGATTCTACCAGCAGGGCCTGCCCCTGCTCATCCTGCCGATCCGGGTGTAGGCCGGGGCGAGGGTCGAGGGTCTTGTTCCTTTATATCTCCGCTGGGCAAATCGGAACAGTTCCGCCGGGGTGGGGAATTTACCCTATTCCATAAAAATCCCATAAAAATGGGCTTTTTGTGTTGCCGGACCCGGCCCGGGTAAGGCTGGCATCCCCGCTGCTAAAGGGGCTGACATGAAAAAGGCAATGCTGGAATTGAACCGCGCAGCCTGGAGCCGGACTGGACGCCGGCGGGAGCGCGAATCCGGCGGGCTTTATTCAAGTTAGCATAGCAACGGACCAGAGAATAATTATGGCAAACGCACCAACAAGATCAGGCGGCACACCTTCAGGCGGCCGGGAGCGGCCCGCCACCGCCAAACCAACCCTGGGGCTGACGGGACTGACCGTCAACGCCATGGCGCTCATCGCGCCGGGCGCATTCTTGTGGCTGACATTCCAGATGCAGTCGCTCTACGGCGCGCCGATGGCCGGCTGCGCCATGTGGTTTGGCATTCTGGCGGCGCTGTTGCTTTGCTTTGCGACCGCCATCAGCTATGCCGAATTGTCGAAGCTCTTTCCGGGGCCGGCTCTTCCTACCTCTATGCGGAGCAGGCCTTTCTGTCCAAGACGCGGGCCTATCGCTTTGCGCGCGTGGCCAAGTTTTTCACCGGCTGGGCCAGCCACTTGTATTACTGGGTTTATCCCGGGTGCATGGTCGGTGTGACGGCCATCCTGGGCGGTTACCTGGCCAGCCAGTTCTGGCCCGACACCTTCAGCGGCACCTACAACAGCCCGCTGTTCATGTACCTGTTCTGCATGGTTTTCGCCTTGGGCGTGGCCTACATCGCCTACCGCGGCGTCAACGGCTCGACCGGGGTCAACGTGGCCATTAACGTCATCCAGATCAGCGCCCTGCTGGTCTTCTCCATCCTCGCCATCGCTTACCGCGCGCAGCACCCGCAGGGCGCGGTGGGCATCCACCTCTCCAACGGCATCGCCGTCAATTACCAGGTCGAACAAGTCAACGTCACCGACGACAAAGGCAAGCCGGTCCAGGACACCTGGGCCGACGGGACGCCCAAGACCGACGACAAGGGCCAGCCGGCCTATAAGACCCAGGACCGCGCCGTGGCCAAGGAGGACCTGGCCAACAAAGCTATCCCGTTGCCCGCCGGCATCGCGGAAGGCGATCCCTACCCGGTTCTGCAAAAGGACGCCGAGGGCAAGCTGGTGCTCAAGGATGGACGCGCGGTGGCGGACCCCTTCACGGTCAGCTACAAGCCCGAGGAAGCGGTCACCGGCAAGCCGGGCGATGCGAAGGACCCGCAGACCTTCAACTTCCATCGCACGCCCGGTTCGGTCATCGCGCCGCACGGCTTCAGTTTCATGTTCATCCAGGCCTGCATCGCGATTCTCATCCTGGTCGGCTTCGAGTCGGTCACCGCCATGGGTGAAGAGGCCAAAAACGCCAAACGCGATATCCCGCGCGCGGTCTTGCTCTCGCTGGTGATTCAAGGCGCCGTCTGCTACTTGATCGAGTACTTTGCCGCGAACTACCTGCTGCACAACGGCTACACGCTCGCCAACGCGGGGGCCTCGGGCGCGCCCTTGGGGGACATGATGGTCATCGTCGGCACCTGGCTCTTCGGCAGCTACGCCGCGGGCAGGGCCTTCATGCTCGTGCAGGCCATGACCGTGTTCCTGGCCTTGATCGGCACAACCTTGTCCTGCATCAACACCGGCGCCCGGGTCACCTATGCCATGGGACGCGACGACGAGGTGCCATCGCATTTCGGCCTGTTGCACGGGCGGCTGCTCTCCCCCCACCGGGCGATCTGGACGCTGGCTATCCTCTCCGCCTTCATCGGCATGATTGCGGTGACGATTTACCTGGGCGGCCAATCCACCGCCCCGGCCGCCCTCGACAAGCACAACCTCTGGTACAGCTTCGGCATTTTCTCGCCCGCGGCCTACACCAAGCTGCCCAACACCCTCCTGATCATCACCCTGATCAGCAACTTCGGCACGTTCCTGCTTTACATGACCACCTGTGTCATCGCCATGGTGGCCTTCAAAGAGCACCATAGTTTCAATGGGTTCAAACACCTGTTCGTCCCGGCCTTCGGCCTGGTGGCGAACTTCTTGTGCATGCTGTTCTACCTGATCGGCCCCTGGATGGTGCCGGGCATGAACAAGACCGAACCGTATGTCGCCTTGGGCGTCGTCGCGGCGTGGGGTATCTACGGGCTGCTCTATTTCAGGAGCCGGAGCGCGAAGCTGGCGCGTCCCGTGTTCCTGGGCGAGAGGCCCGCCGTCCAAACTTGATAGAGAGGAGGTGCAGTCGTAGCGAGAACCCGGCCATCCCTCGCGGGATGGCCGGGTTTCGGTTCAGAGAGCCAGTCAGACAGGTCGGACAGGTCAGACAGGTCAGACTATGAATTCCCCATTGGCAGTCCTGGGCGCAAAGCTCCCTTTATTTCCCCGCCGTTTGCCCCTACCTTGGACCCTGATGAAAGTCAAATGCCACCAGCTTTCCAGCGCCGGAGCTGTCCGCGAGCATAACGAGGACTTTCTTCTCTTCTGGGAGCCCGAAGAATTCCATCGCCGCCAGGAAACGGGGAGCGTTGCCATCCTGGCCGACGGGGTCGGCGGGGAGGGCAACGGGGACATTGCCAGCCGGTTGGCCGCCGAGACGGCGCAGGCGGTTTTCCGCCAAGCCAAGGCGGAGACCTCGACGGCGGACCTGGTCCGCGCCATGTTCGATGCCGCCGCCGCGCAGGTGTTCCAGGCGGCCCAGCAAAAGGGCCGGATGGCTACCACGCTGCTGGCGGCGATTTTTCGCCAGGACAAAGTCACTGTTGCCCACGTGGGCGATTCGCGGGCCTACCTGGTTCGCGGGGGGAAAATCAAGCGGCTGACCACGGACCATTCCTACACGGCCTTGCAGGTCAAGTTGGGCTTGCTCCTGGAACGTAACGCCATGACCAGCCCGCACCGGTCCACATTGACCCGCAGCATCGGCTACGAACCGATGTGCCACTATGATATGGCCAGCGAGCCCCTGGCCAAGGGCGACCTCGTCCTGCAATGCTCGGACGGCCTCTACGGTTATGTCCTGGACGAGGAAATCCTCGAGGCCGTGGTCAAGTACCATCCCGGCGAGGCCTGCAAACGGCTCATCGGTTTGGCGGAGCGGCGCCAGGTCAGCGACAACGTCTCCATCCAGATCGTGCAAGTGTGGGACCTGGAGCAAGGGCAGGCGGCCAGCCCGGCGGCCTCGCCGGGGCCCGGGGCACTTGGCAAAGAACTGGGCGTGGGGCATCTGCTGGACGGGCGGTTCGAGATCACCGGCATCATTGCCAAGAGCGGGATGGCCTCGCTCTTCAAGGCCAATGACCAACAGACCGGGTCGGAAGTGGCCATCAAGGTGCCCTTCCTGCAGATCGAAAGCAACCCTGCGGGCTTCGACCGGTTCCGGCGCGAGGAGGAAATCGGCCTGCAACTGGACCATCCCTACATCCTCAAGATTGTGCCGGTCCAAAAGAAGAGCCGCCCTTACATCGTGATGGAGTACCTCAACGGCCAGACCCTGAGCGAACTCCTCAAGCACGTCCGGCCGCTGCCGGAGCCCGATGCGGCCAAGATCGCCAGCCGCATCTGCGAGGCCCTCCAATACATGCACCAGCGCGGGGTCATTCATCGGGACTTGAAACCGCAAAACATCATGCTCTGCGAGGACGGCTCCATCCGCATCATGGATTTCGGCATCGCGCGGGCGCAGAGTTCCCGCCGCCTCACCTTTGTGGGCTTTACCCCGGCGATGGGCACGCCCGATTACATGGCCCCGGAACAGGTCAAAGGCAGCCGCGGCAACGCCCGGACCGACATCTACAGCCTGGGCGCCATCCTCTATGAAATGGCCACCGGCGAAACCCCGTTCGGCGGGGACAGCGCCTATGTCATCATGAACGCCCGTGTCACGGGCAACCCGATCGCGCCCCGAAAGGCCAATCCCAAGCTGACTCCCGTGCTCGAAGAGATCATCTTGCACGCCATGGAGCGCGACCCCCGGCTGCGCTATCAGTCTGCCGCCCAGATCAAGGCCGAGTTGGACGATTACGAACGGGTCGAGATGACCAACCGCTGCAGCCGTTTGCAGGCGCCCCAGGTGTGGAAATCCCGCTTCCGCATGTTCCCCGTCATCCTCGGCCTGGTCCTGCTCCAGGTCCTGTTGTTCCTGCTGCTGCTCCTCTTCTTGCGCAAGCGGTGAGCTCCATCGCGAAGGGATTGTGGCAGACGGGACAGAGCGGCGGGTCAATCGCGCTCGGAGCGGGACGGAGGATCAGGTCGCGCCATTTCTTGGACGGCAATTTCACCGGGGGCGGCGGGCGATCCACGCCTCACCAGCAGCCGAGCACGTCATGTCAGGGAGCTGCGGACTTCACCAACTCCCAAGCCTTGCGTGAGACTTCTTCCCCGGCCACGGGTTTCACTTTTCCTTGCCTGACCTCCTCGCGGCAACGCCCGATCTCTTCCTGCCACGCCTCGCTCAGCGGGCCGGAAATCTCCTTGTCCAAGCTTTCCAAGAGCTTTCCGGCCAGGCGCGCACGGTCTTCCAGGGGCAAGGCCAAAGCCTCTTTCTCGATCGCACCAGTGCTCATATCATTTAGAACACACTAAGACCGGGCCCGAGGACGGTCAAGCGCCACGTTGCAGAGGCAGGCGCATGTTGTCTTTCGCGGGCTCGGGGCTGAAGAGTCTCGCCGTGGAGAACCCGGCGACCGCTGCTCCAGCGGCGCCAAGAAAGACTGGTGGGAATTTGCCTGTTTTGCCGCGCCGGCGGTTGCCGGCGCCTCGTCAAAGGGGTCAAAGTCAAAGGGTCAGTCCTAGAATTGTGACGTTTTGCGATCCTGATTGTCGCCAAAGACTTGCCGGCCGTGGTTGCCGCGTTCCACCATAAACCGCCCCAGGGTACTGGATGCGAACCGGTCTTGCCACGGTCCTGCCAGCCCACCTCCAACCGCCAGCTCCAATCAAGCCCAATATTGTCACTTTTCTAGGACTGCCCCCTCCACGAAGCGGTGGGCGCGAGCCGAGCTAGGCGTCAGCTTGGCCGGGCGAGCAGGGGCCGGGTCCGGAACGCGAGGATGGGCGGCCAGCCGAATGGTGGAACGTCTGGAGGGCCATTCGGCCGGGCCGCGCGAGCGGGTGGAATGGGGGGCGCGAACGGAGGAGATTTCCGCCGGGTCGCCTGGCCTCTTTCCCCTACCGCCGCGAACGCGGGCAACCGCCGTGGGAAGTTCGGCTTTCAAACCCTCGGTCATTC
>CAVVMW010000021.1:0-968803 GCA_963749495.1 uncultured bacterium | reverse complement strand
TCCGTCCAACGCGCTCCCGAGTCAGAAGGTCGGGTCCGCGTCATGACCCGGGCGATCATGATCACAGGCGACGACTCGGACGACGCACGGGCAACCTGTCAGGCTCAAGGGGCTAACGGATTCATTTCCGAACGCCGGCTTTACCAGGAGCTTCCTCGCGGGATCGCAAACCCTCATGTTTGCGACGTTAATCCTCAGCTCGCAGGCCGGGATCTGTCTCCTGTGGGATAGGGGGCACTATTGGCGGTCGCAGCCCAACCGCTTCCTGTTAGGCAGATCGCTCTTGGGCCTGGGCGTCACCGCGATTCTTGTGCTCGGCGGCATCCTCATGCCCGCGCTCAGCGCGGCATTTCTTTTAGGCGTAGCGGGAGCAGGGATCGTCTATTTCGCCCGCCTCGACTGGCTCAAAGTGTGGCTTTTCGGCCGTCTGAACCTGCGCTGAGCCAGGGCCGCCAGTTGGGTGGCCAGAGACGGAAGAAACCGTCAAGTGGTTCGCTTTAGACCATTGGTGGCACCGGACGTGCCACCAGTGGAAGCCCCTTCTCGTTTCAAACGATCAGGAAACCCTGAAAAACGACGGAAATTGGGTTCTGTTGCGCTTGGCATACCCAAAGCTAGACGCGAGAGACGGGACAATCAAACCGTGTTCCTGGCGCAAGGACTATGAATACAATGACGCCGGATCGCTACAAGCATCTGCTCGCCCACAACGATTCCTGTGAAAGGCCGAGAGCCATGAAAACCTGGCCGAGACCCGCGAGTATTTGGTTGGTTTTCTGTTGTGCGCTGGCGACAGCGCGGGCCGGGGGGGCGGAATCCGCTTCCACCCCGGCCGACGCCCCTGCCATCGAAGCCATCCAGCAAGCGCCCGATCCCTCAGCCGTCGTAAGCGCCTACGCCAACGGCATCGCCCTCGACCGCTACGACGCTAAGCTCTATGAGGCCTACGTTGCCCGGATGGTCGATCTGGGCCTCCAGGAAATGGCGTATCATCAGGCCCGAATGCTCACGTCCCTGCAGTTCAGCAACGGCTTAGCCTGGGGTGTAGTCGCCTACGTGGCTGCCCGCCGGGGGCAGATGCCAGAGGCGGTCTCCGCCATCAATCTGGCGGGCCAGTTTGCTCCCGAGAACCAGTTCGTCGCGCACACGGCCGGTGAGTTGGTCGCCTGGTACGACCTCAAGGCCGACAAGACGGCACTCTCCGAACATGCCAAGCACGGCCTGGCCAAAGTTCGGCTCTATTGGCCAAACAAATCGCTTTCACCGGCGCTTACGAGACCGCCTGCAAGGCATACCAGGCCCAAACCAAACCGGAACAGCAGCCAGCCCAGTCTGCGCCTGGCCAAGCCGCACCACCCCCGGTTGCGCCAGGGCAATATGCGCCCGCGCTCCAGATTCCCGGATGCGCCGCTGGTCCCGACTGCGCCCGTGGCTCCGCTGGCGCCTCAAGCCGCGTCGGAGAGCGACCTGGTCGCGCCATTGGGCTACGCAGCGCCTGCGCCTGCACCCGATTACTATCCGGAATTATGCGGGTCCGTACTATGACTGGGCGCCCGAGGACCTGTTATGATTGGGGTCCAGGCTGGCTTGCGCCCACGCCCTGGTGCTGGTGGCAGCCCTGTGGCTTCTGGGGTGGATGCGGCTTCGTTCCGTTCGGGACGGTGTGCTTGTTTGGTGGTTTTGACGATTTTCACCATTTCCACCACGACAGGGATTTCGGTCATGGCGGCCGCTTCGAGCACGGCGGTGATGGGGGCCGCACGGGAGCTGGGGGCCATGCAGGTAACCCGGTAGTCTGGCACCATGATCCTCATCGTGGGAACACCTTCTTTGGGACGCCAGCTCGGCCGAACCTTTCGATGATGCAGTCGGCTCACCAGGCTTCCCAAGGCCGGGCAGCTCTGACAACGGCGAGCACAGGCGCGCCATGGTGGAGTGGAGCCCGCCAGCCAGGTTCGACCTCCGCCACCAGTCGGAATGTCCAGTCCGCTCAGGCCAGCGCCTTTGAAAACCGCGGGGGGTCTGCTCGTCTCAGGACCTCGGCCGAGCGCCAAAACAGCGCAGAAACGAGTCGAGGCACGGCTTGGGCGCTGCCAAGTGGAAGCTCTTTCGGCGGGTATCGCCAGGCACCGTTTTCCGGGGGAAGCCGGCCCGATAGCGTGCCGATGGCCTCGGTCCCTCGCTATTACAGTGGCGGTTCATTTTCCGGGGGTTTTGGCGGCGGTGGATCGTTCGGGTCTTTTGGTGAGTACCGCGGAGGCTCATTTGGGGGTGGCTCTCACACAGGCGGTTTCAGCGGTGGATTTCACGGCGGCGGCGGTTCCTTCGGAGGTGGATCCCATGGAGGTGGCTTCAGTGGTGGCGGCAACGGCGGCGGTGGCGGTGGCCATCGCTGAGGTTAAATGACCAGATCGATGGGATTAGTTCACACGGACTACCATGGTAAGCGTTAACTGTGCAGGTTTGCCTCTCAAGTCGCTCCATGAGGTTCGCTGGCGGCTTGGGCTCCCCCTTCCGGCGGGCTGGGCTGGCGTTGACGATAAATGGCATAATACGCGGCGGGGACGATGAACACGGTCAGCACCACCGAGGCCGCCAAACCTCCGATGATGGCGCGCGCCAAAGGAGCATAGGCCTCGCTGCCGGTGCCCAGCTTGGCCGCCAGAGGCAGCAACCCTATGAGCGTCGCCAGCGATGTCATCAAGACCGGACGCAGGCGCACCCGGCACGCCAGTGAGACGGCTTCACGCAACGGCTTTCCCTCTCTTCGGAGGCGGCGCGTAAATTCGACGATGAGGATGCTGTTGGACACCACGATGCCCACCATCATTACCACCCCCATCAACGACATGACGTTCACGGTGGTGCCGGTGAGGCAGAGCATCAGCAAAACGCCGGTCAACCCGGTCGGCACCGCCAGCAGGATCAGCAGTGGGTCCAGGAACGACTCGAACTGTGCGGCCAGGATGAGATAGACCAACAGCGTGGCCAGAATCAGCCCGAGCCCGAAACTCTTGAACGAGGTGCGCATGGCTTGCACCGAGCCTCGCACCTTCACCCGCACCCCTTCGGGCAGGGGCGTCTGGTCAATCACCTTCTGCACGCCGTCATAGACTCCCTGGAGGTCCTCGCCGTTCGGCGCCACGTAAACATCCACGACCCGCCGCAATTGGTAATGATCCACTTCGGTCGGCGCCTTGGAGCGCGAGACCTCGCTGAGGCTATCCAGCCGGGTCGTCTTGAGCAAGTGCGCCGCCCGCAGCGGCAGCGAACCGAGATCCAGCAGATTCGTCACGTAGTCCTCGGGGTATTGCACGGTGAGGAAGTAATCGTTGCCGGTTTTGGGATCCACCCAATAGCTGGGGGCGATCATCGCATCTGAAGTGAGTGCCGCGATGATACTGCTCACCGCCTCTTTGGCGCTCAAGCCCAATTGATCCGCCCGCACGCGATCAATGTCCAGTTTCAAGGCCGGGTAATCCATGTCTTGCGGGACCAGCACGTCACTCACGCCGGGGAGGCGGCGGACCTTCTGCGCGATTTGGCTCGCGGTTGCGTGCGCGGCGTTCAGGTCCATGCCGCTGACGGCTATGTCCATCGGGGCGGGCATCCCTAGGTCGAGGATGGCGCCCACTAGGCCGCCGGTGCGGGAATAGGCAGTCACTTCGGGCAGTTCTCGTTTGACCCGCTGGCGCACAAGCCCCATGTACTCGAAGGAGCTCTGGTGAGCGTGCGGTTGAAGGCCGACCTGGACAAACGCGGTGTGCGGCCCCGAGTTGGGCGTGTAGATGGAGGAGAAGCCCGGGGTGACACCGATGTTGGCCACGACGATCTTGATATCCTCTTTCGGAACGACCTCCCGCACGATCTGCTCGACCCGGCTAACGAGCTTTTCGGTCAATTCCAGACGTAACCCGGTTGGCGCCTTGACGTTGATCATAAACTGACCTGGATCGGTCCTCGGGAAGTATGCCTTGCCGATGAGCGGATAAACGGCCAGACTCAAGAGGAACAAACCGGTGATGCCCGCTGCCGTCGCGATGGGCCGAACCCGTGCCGTCGCTGCAGCCCCAATTCTCCGCCCGGCCGAGCGGCGTCGTCACCGCCCCGGCTGGCGTCACCTTCCGAATCATGTCGTTGTAAGTGTCCGCCACATAGACGTTACCGGCGCTGTCCACGGCCACAGCCGCCGGCTGGTAGAACCCTGCCGCACTGCCTGGGCCGTCGGCGCTGCCACAGCTTCCCGCCAGGCCCGCCAGCGTCGTTACCACCCCGTCTCGCGTCACCTTCCGAATCGTGTAGTTGAAGGTGTCCGCCACATAGACGTTGCCGGCGCTGTCCACCGCCACGCCGGATGGACCGTTGAATCGCGCCGCGCGGCCCGTCCCGTCGGCGCTGGCCCAGCTTCCCGCCAACCCCGCCAGGGTCGTGACCAGGCCGGCCGGTGTCACCTTCCGAATCGTGCCCGCGAAATCGGCCACATAGAGGTTGTTAGAGCTGTCTGCCGCCACGCCGCATGGGGAGTTGAACCGCGCCGCGATGCCGGTGCCGTCGGCGCTGGCATTATACCCCGCCAGGCCCGCCAGCGTCGTCACGACCCCGGCCGGCGTCACCTTTCGGATCGTGTTGTTGCCCGTGTCCGCCACATAGACATTGCCGGCGCTGTCCAGCGCCACGCCTGATGGACCGTTGAACCGCGCGGCGCTGCCCGAACTTCCCGCCAGGCCCGCCAGGGTCGTGACGACGCCGGCTGGCGTCACCTTCCGGATTGTGTTGTTGTAGTTATCGGCCACAAAGACGTTGCCGGTGCTGTCCACCGCCACGCCCCATGGACAGTAGAACCGCGCCGCGCTGCCTGTGCCGTCGGCGCTCCCCGAGTTGCCGTACCCCGCCAGGCCCGCCAGGGTCGTCACCGCCCCGTCCGGCGTCACCTTCCGAATCGTGTTGTTGCCCGAGTCGGCCACAAAGACATTGCCGGCGCTGTCCACCGCCACGCCGGATGGACCGCTGAACCGCGCCGCGCTACCGGTGCCGTCGGCGCTGCTCTGGTTTCCCGCCAGGCCCGCCAGGGTCGTCACCAGCCCGGTCGGCGTCACCTTCCGAATCGTGTCGTTCCAGGCGTCCGCCACATAGACGTTGCCGGCGCTGTCCACCGCCACGCTGTATGGGCCGCTGAACCGTGCGGCGCTGCCCGTGCCGTCCATGGCCCCAGGACTCTCGTCGGGGCCGGCCAGGGTGACAAAGGTGTACTCCTGTGCTGCGGCCCGGGTGGTCGCCGCCAGGGCAAGGAAAGCCAGGAACATGCCCGCTAACCGATTGGGAGTCGTGCGTTTCATAGTTCAGTCGCGTCTGGAGGTTGGTGGTTGAGCCTCGTAGGGATGGCCGGAAAACGTGTGCTACGGGACGGGCACCAAGCGATAGAGCCGTGTGGGTTGCTGGAAGGCCGTGGTATCGAAATACAGTTGCGGGTCGTTGGTCAGCAGCACCGTGTCCAGCGTCACCCAGGCGTTGGTGGGGCCGAACTGGTTGATATAGTCAATGCGCACCGAGCCGCCGATGGGGCCCGTGAGCGGAATCTCGGTGGCCATGCCAATGTTGATTGCGGGCCACGCGTGCGGCAGGTTGGTCTGCCAGGCGCGGTAGAACCGGTTCGGCCGGACCGGGTCCGTCAGGTCGAGGTAAAGCTGAGGGGAGTTGGTCAGGGTGAGGGCGTCGAGGGCCTGCCAGGCGGGGCTACGCGCCAGCGCGTCCGCATAATCCAGGTGCAGGAAGCTGCCCAGGTCACCGGTCAGGTGGAGCATCGGAACTGTCCTCCTCGGAACGGGCGGAATGACGCTCAGGATAGCGGTTTCGCTGGTCACAGCCCCCCAGGCATTGGTGACGGTCACGGTGTAAGCATCGCCCGACTGGAGAAACCGGAGGTTCGTCAGGACCAGGAAGGAGTTGGTCGCGCCCACCAGCACATTGGTGCTGTCCCAAACCCATTGATAGGTCAACGGCGGGACGCCACCAGCCACGACACCAAGGCCCGCTGCGGACCCCGCTTCGGCGGTTTGAGTCAGTGGGGACGCGGTAATCAACGGCTGGGGACACAGCAGAGCCATGCTGTATTGGCTTGCCCCAGCGGCGGCCACCGCCGTAATCCCCGACAAGTCGAGCGGCACGGTCGACTCGCGATAGATGTTGTCTCCCCAGGCAACAATCGCTCCGTCTTGTCTGAGGGCGAGGTCGTGATCGCCTCCAGCCGCAATGGCCGTGAAGCTGTTTCCCGAGGAACCAGGCGGCATCCGCACCACATTGGTCGCCCCGGTCACGTTGCCCCACGTAACGACCGTCCCGTCCTGCAGGAGCGCCATACTGTGGTTGTCTCCGGCGGCGATGGCGACCACCTCGCCCCGCGACACGTCAGCCGGCACGGTCATGTTGACATAGTTCTGGCCGTCGTAGAAGCTGCCCCAGGCGACGACGGTTCCATCCTGCTGGAGCGCCAGACTGTGCATGCCTCCGGCCGCGACAGCACTGGCACCGCGCAGACCCTGCGGCACCGCCGTTTGGCCGTACGTATTGTCCCCCCAGGCGACGACCGTGCCGTCCTGCCGGAGCGCGAGGCTGTGCCGCCACCCTGCCGCGATGGCAGTCACGCCGCCTAAACCGCTGGGAACGACCGACTGGCCATAATTGTCAGCTCCGGATTGTCCCGGCCCTCCCGCGCCCCAGGCGAGGACGGCGCCATCCTGCTGGAGTGCAAGGCTGTGGGCGAAGCCCGCCGCCACGCCGATCACGCCGCCCAGATCGTTGGGAACGTCCGTCTGGCCAGACGTGTCGGATCCCCAGGCGGCGACCGTTCCGTCCTGTCTGATCGCCAGGCTGTGGTAAGCCCCCGCCGCAAGGGCGACCACCCCGCTCAAAGCGCCGGGCGCCATCCCCTCGCCCGAAGTATTGCTTCCCCAGGCGACGATGGTTCCGTCCTGCGTGATCGCCAGGTCATGAGAGCCGCAAGCCGCAACGGCAATTGCCTTGCGTCCCAACATCTCGGGCGGCGGCGCGGCTGGGCTCAAGCCGTCGCATCCCCAGGCGAGCACCGTTCCGTCCTCCGCGAGCGTCAGAGCATGGAGGCCCGCCGCGGCGATGGCGACCGCCCTGGTTTGTGACAAGTTGGACGGCACTCGCGCAGGGAGCCAAGTCTGGCCTTCGGATACAGACCCCCAGGCCACCACCGTCCCGTCCTGCTTGAGCGCCAGACTGAACTCGCCACCGGCCGCGACTGCGATCACACCGCCCAAGCCGTCAGGCACCTGTGTCTGGCCATACGTGTTGTCGCCCCAGGCGACCACCGTCCCGTCCCGCTTCAGCGCCAGACTGTAACAGCTTCCCGCCCCAATGCCCATCACGCCACTGAGACCTGCGGGCACGTTTGTCTGGCCCAGTTCATTGGCCCCCCACGCGACAACGGTCCCCTCCTGCGTGAGGGCCAGGCAGTGATTGCATCCCGCCGCAATGGCAACCACCTTGGTCCTGGACAGGGCTGCTGGCACGTTCGTCAGGCCGCAGTCGGGATTGCCCCAAGCTGCGACCGTGCCGTCCTCCTTGAGCGCCAGGCTGTGGTCGCATCCCGCGGCAAGGGCAACCACGTCGGTTAGACCGTTGGGAGGATCTGCTTGCCCGACGTTGTTGTTTCCCCACCCAACGACCGCCCCGTCCTGCGTGAGGGCCAGGTCGTGACCCCCTCCTGCGGCGATTAGCTTAAACCGTGTGCCGGGGGCAATCAGGGGGAGCCGCTGCCAGCCCCAAGTGACAACGGTCCCGGCGGGCAATTGGGCGGCGGCGGCTCCCGGGTGCCATCCCAACCAGGCGAGCAATCCCGCCAGCAACACCAGCGCGGTTGGTTGGTGAAGGAGTCCAGACAAGCCCTTGCCGCAAATGCCAGGCTGGAATCCGGGCCCGGAGTTGAAGCGCCCTGCGTTCATAATCCTCTTGCCCTCCCCTTTAGACATTCCAAGTCGAGTTGTTGAGTTCATAAGCTGATTAGTGCCGGATGGCCGTGAACAGCCTTTCAAGGCATCACGGCGCGATAAAACCTCTGCGTTTGGCCCGCCCCGGCCGCGTCATGGAAGACAAAGACGCCGCTCGGGTCGAAGGAATTCGTGGCGATGGCTGTCCAGTTCACCAGGTCCGGGCCGGCCAGCAATCGAAAGGTCTGGCCGGGGTTGCCAGTGAGGGAGAGGTCTATGCCGCCGCCGGGAGATTCGGCGGCTTTGAGAACGAGCGACATCGTGAACTGGTAAGCGCCGATGTCGGCAGAGTCGGCTGGCCGCGGGAAGCCGCGCTGATCGGTGGGCGGGGCGGAGGTGCCGTCCGCCGCGCCGATGGCGGGACTGCCGGGGAGAAGCGCCATCGTGAGGGTCGGGCCGCCGTTGTCGGCCAAGGGGCCGAGCAGAGGGTCGGTATTGCTCAAGCTGGTGGGATCGGTAAAGGCACAGGAAGCGTCGGAGTTGAGGTTGTGGCCCCCATCAACAATGGCACCGGAGGCACAGGCCACGGGAGAGTTGGCGACGAGCAGCGTGTTGACCATGAAGGCCCCGGTTGCCGACACGCCGCCGACCGCATTGCCGCTCGACGCCGTATTGAAGGCGAGCGTGCAATTGGTCAGGCTGAGCCCGGCATTCGTCGAGCACAAGCAGGCCACGGCCGAGCCGGCGGCGCCGTTGGCTCCGGCCGGGCCGCCCACCTGGTAAATATGCCCGAAAGGGTCGGTATAGACCCCGGTCCAAGCCGCCCCTCCCTGTCCGCCGCCACCCGCGGCGCCGATGTTTGCGAAAAGCGTGCAGTTGACGGCGCTGGCGGTTCCGCCGTTGAAGAGCCCGCCGCCAAGGCCGTCGCCGCCGTTGCCGCCGCTCCCGCTGCCAATCCCCCCGAACTGGCCTCCGGCGGCGCCGCTGTTGCCACGGCCGCCGCCGCCACCGGCAGCGCTGTTGCTGACAATAGCACTGCTCAACAGGCAAAGGCTGCCCAGGCTGGAAATGGCGCCCCCGAAGGCCGAGCCACCGGGACCGCCAGAGGCTCCAGGCGCCTGCCAAAGCGTAAAGCCTTCATTGCCCCGCGCGGCATTGTTGGAGAACGTGCAGCCGCTGACGATCAAGCTGCCCTCGCTGTGGATGGCGCCGCCATACGCGTCGAGCGGGGCATCAGTGGAAGGGGCGTAGGCGCCGTTGCCCTGGAACATACACGTTTGAAGGCTCACTTGACCGCCTTCATCAAAAATCGCCCCGCCGTAGCGCGCCGTGTCATTCGCGGCAAACGTGCAGTTGGTGGCATGCACCGCCCCGCCCTGAAGGTTAGCGATGGCCCCGCCGCCGTAGCTGGCCGCGTTGTTCAGGAACAAGACTTCGCACAAGTTCAGGACGCCGTCGTTGAGGATGGCGCCGCCCACCATGGGAGAATCGCCGGGAAAATCGTCCGGGGGCGCCGCCTGGGCGCAGCCGTTGGAGACGGTGAGATGCATGGCGGTAAAGGTGACGTTCGAGCTGACAAAGAACGCGCGGGTGGTGCCGCCAGAGGGGCTGGGGGGCTGGACACACGCCAGGGTGATTTCGTGCCCCGTGCCGTCGAGCACGGTATCGTTGGTGATCATAATCTGGTTGGTCAGCGTGATCGTACCGTTGCAGGCGAACGAGACCACGCCTCCGCCCGCCAGCGCCTGCCGCAGCGCCGCCTCGGTATTCTCCGTCACGGCCGGCGTCAACACGGTCAGCATTGCCGCCGAACTCGTCACCGCCCCGAACGGATTGCTCACCACCACACAATACAGGCCGGCCTGAGACAATGGGACGTTGACCAGATCCAGCACCGCGTTCGTTGCGCCCGCCAGCAAATTGGTCCCGTTGAAAAACCACTGGTAAGCCGGTGTGGCGCCGACCGCCGCCGCGGCAAACTCAGGGCTAGTGCCCAGGTTGACCGTGAGGTTGGTCGGCACTGTGACCAGGCTCGGCGGCGCCATCACCGTGAGGAGAGCCGGCGCGCTGGTCACGGACCCGACCGCGTTGGCCGCCACCACTTCATAGGTCCCGGACTGTCCAATTTGGACGTCGAGAAGTTCCAGCACCGAGTTGTTGGCGCTGGCCAACAGGTTGGTGCCGTTGAAGAACCACTGGTAGGAAAGCGGCGTGGCGCTGGCAACTTCCACGGAGAAATTGACCAGCGTGCCCGGCATGGCAACGAGGTTTGTCGGCCCGGCGACCAGGCTCGGCGGCGCCAGCACCGTCAGCACGGCCCCGGGGCTCGTCACCGCCCCGAAGAGGTTCGTGACGACCACCCAGTAGGGTCCAGACTGGGACAACCCCACACTTGTGAAATTCAGGGCGGCATTAGTAGCGCCGCCCAGGGCGTTGGCCCCACCGAAGTACCCATTGGTGCCACCGAAGTACCATTGGTAGCTGAGCGGCGGCGGGCCGTCGGCTTGGACAGAGAAGCCCACCGTCGTCCCCACCCTGGCTGTTTGCGTCTGCGGCGCCACACTGACCACCGGCGCCGGCGGGATGAAGTCGACCAGCGCCACGGTATGGCTCCATGAGGCGGCGGCGGCAAGGACCCAGGGCAGTCCTCCAGGCACCGTTGATTGCCCCGAATCGTTGGCGCCCCAGGCGACCAGGGTCGCGTCCTGCTTGAGCGCCAGGCTCTGGTCCCCGCCCGCCGCGATGGCGATGACCCCGCCTAGGCCGGCCGGCACAATTGACTGTCCTTGGTTGTCAGTCCCGGGTTGTATGGTCTGGCCGGCGCCCCAGGCCACAACGGTGCCGTCCTGCTTGAGCGCCAAGCTGTGGTAGGCCCCAGCCGCGATGCCTACCACCCCGGTCAGACCCGCCGGCGGTTGCTCCGCGCCAGCGGTTGCGTAACACCCCACGACCGACGCGTCCTGCTTCAGCGCCAGCCAGTGATCCCCGCTCGCGGCGATGGCGACGACCCCGGTCCAATAGCTTGGGTACGTGAAAGGCCAATTAGAATCGTGTCCCCAGGCCGCGACCGTTCCGTCCTGCTTGAGCGCCAGGCTCCAGTTCCCGCCGGCCGCGATGGCAACCACATTGCTCAGACCGTCGGGCGGGCCAACCACGTGCCAGTTACCTTGAACGTCCTTAAAGAACAAGTCGCCCCACTCCGCGACCGTGCCCTCCTGCTTGAGCGCCAAGCTGTGGGCTTGGCCAACGGCGATTGCGGTCACCCCGCTGAGCCAAGGATTCCCTTGGTGTTGGGGACCTCCCCACTCGATCGTGGTCCCGTCTTGCTTGAGTGCCAGAGTGTGCGTGCCTTCCGTGGCGATCGCGACCAACCCGCCGAGCCCCGGCGTCGTCCCTTGGCCAGAGGGGCTGCTGCCCCAGGCGACAATCGTCCCGTCCTGCTTGAGCGCCAGGCTGTGATAGGCCCCGGCTGCAATGGCAATGACCCGGTTGTCCCCGACCATAGGCTGAGCCGCCTGCCCGTAGTCGTAATCGTAGGAGTGGCTCCCCGTCCCCCAACCCAGAACCTGTCCGTTCACTAACGCCAATCCGTGGTAAGCTCCCGCAGCGATGGCCACCGCACCCTGGGCCACCGACGGCGTGTAGCTCTGATGGTCCCACATGGCCACGGTCCCGTCTTGCCTCAGTGCCAGAGCGGCCTCCCCTCCCGCCGCGATGGCCACCACGTTGCTCAGGCCATCAGGCACCGTCGCCGGGTACATGGCCGAAGAATACATCGTCCCCGGCCCGTCCTGGGTGGCGCCCCAGGCCACCACCGTCCCGTCCTGCTTGAGCGCCAGGCTCTGGGCTCCTCCCGCCGCTATGGCGACCACCCCGGTCAGGCCGCTGGGTACCGCCACTGGCGAAGGCAGGTTCGGCTCAGACCAGTAGCCCCAGGCCGCGACTCTCCCGTCGTTCTTCAGTGCCAGACTGTGAGAATCTCCCGCCGCGATAGCGATGACATTGCTCAGACCGCTCGGCACATTGGTCCCCCCGAAGCCGTAGTTATTGTTAGGACTGCCCCAGGCCACCACCGTCCCGTTCTGCTTTAGGGCCAGGTTAAACCCATACCCTGCCGCGATGGCAATGACCCCGGTCAAGCCCTCAGGCACCGTTGTCGCCGAGCCAGAAGCGCCCCAGGCATAGACCGTTCCGTCCTGCCTGAGCGCCAGGCTATGGTCGGTCCCTCCAGCAATCCCCTTGAAGATAGTGCCCGGGGGCACCAGCGGGATCACTTGATCCCCCCAACTGACCAAGCTCCCAGGCAGGCGCTGTGCCGCCCAGGCTCCCGGCGGCGCCCCGGGCCAGACGAGCAGCATCGCCGCAAGGCCGGGCGCGATGTGTCTGTAGCCGAGCGGGCGGAATCTCCCGCCGGTCATGCCTTTTCCGAATCCGAACCGTTGGTTCAAAGGTCGTGTGTTCATACCCTCCTGGATTTTGCAGAGAACTATGGATTGTGCCTCGCTCTAAGGCGAGGAGATGCGGTAAAAGCGGCTCGGATAATTCGTCCAGCTACGGTCGGTGAAGTGGAGCAGGCCGTTCGTGAGAGTGGCGCTCTCCACAGGACTCCAGGTGCCGCCGGACAGATTTGTAGCGGCTTGGACCACGATAGGGATGTTGGTTGTCCCGCTTATGTCGAAACCGAACCCATTGGCCTGCACGGCGGGGGCCTGGATTGACGGGTTCCACAGCACGGCCGGGCGAAACCAAAATGGCGTGGTCCAGCCGGTGGCGCCCGGCAGGTAATAGAGGGTGACATTGTAGGCGCCGTAGAACGTCATAAAATCAGCGCCGGGCGGGGCATTGCCCTGGAAAAAAACGCTGACCAGGTTGGAGCAATCGCCGAAAACCCGGGTTCCCAGTCCGTCCACGCTGGCCGGCAGCGTGAGGTTGGTCAGGCCGGAGCAATATTCAAAGAGCGCCGTGCGGAGAACATGCACCCCATCGAGGATCGTGACGTTGGTCAGGCCCGTGCAGCCGCTGAACGCCTGAGCGGGAATGTAACTGACCGAACCGGGAATCGTGACGCTCGTCAGGTTGCTGCAGCCTTGAAAGGCGGCCTCGGCGAAATTGGTGACGCCGCTGGGGATGATCCAGCTTCCGCCTTTGGTGCTGGGGCATTGGAGCAAGTAGGTGTGGCTCTTGTCGAGCAGGATTCCGTCCACGGTGCTGTAGGCCTGATTGGCCGCATCTACATTTATGGCAACCAGGTTCGGACAGCCCGCAAACGCCCCGTCGGCGATGTTGGTGACGCTGGCGGGGATCATCACGTTGGTGAGCGACCAGGCCTGCGCGAACGCCGCGTCCGCGATGCTGGT
Source organism: uncultured bacterium (assembly GCA_963749495.1). Taxonomy (GTDB): domain Bacteria; phylum Verrucomicrobiota; class Verrucomicrobiia; order Limisphaerales; family UBA8199; genus CAVQND01. Next base: position 955,494 of record CAVVMW010000021.1, on the reverse strand, counting down.
GACGCCGTTCGGGATCCAATAGTCCCCGCCTCTGCCAGGCGGAAACTGAAGCAGCACCGTCTGGCTCTTGTTGAACAGGAGTCCGTCCACGCTGCTGTAACAGGCATTGGCGCCGTCCACGCTGAACGCCAACAGGCCGGTGCAGCCGGAAAACGCGTCGCCAGCGATGTTGGTGACGCCGCCCGGGATTGTCACCGTGAGCAGGCCCGAGCAGCCGTCAAATGCGGCAGGCCCGATGGACCCAACACCGCTGGGAATCACGATGTTGGTCAGACTGGCGCAGCCCTCAAACAGGCTCTCCTCGATGCTGGGCAGGCTGTTCGGAAGCACCACGGAAGCCAGGCTGGCACAGCCGGCGAATGCGCCCAGCTCAATGGAGCTAACGCCGGCGGGGATGGTGATGCTCGCCAGGCGCGTGCAGCCCTGGAATGCGCTGGGCCCAATGCTGGTGACGCTGCATGAAACCCCGAAGTCGGTGAGGCTGGTGCAGTCGGCGAACGCCCATCCCCCGAGGCGGCCCACGTGGGCGCCTAACGTCACACTGGCCAGGCTGCTGCACCCTTGGCAGAACTCATTACAGACCGTCCTCAGACCATTGCCGGTCACGATGCTCGTCATGCCCATGCAGCCCATGAAACCCGTCTCCGAGACGGCAGTAACGCTGTCCGGTATGACAATGCTGGTGATGTTGGCGCGGTAGTAAAACGCGCCACCATTGATGACGACGACGGGCATGTCGTTGATGGTGCCCGGGATGGTCACCGCGCCTCCGGGACCGGTGTAGCTGGTGATGGTGACCGTCCCGTACGGTGGAGTGATCTGGGGCTGGGTGGTGTAGCTATAATCGCCCTGGCTCCCCTGAGCCGCTGCGGTTGCCGGCGCCGTCAAGAGAATGGAGCCCAAAAGACCTGCAAGGGTTTGTTTCATAGTTCGCATTACGGCACCGGGACAAGCCGGTAGAGGCGCGGGGCGTGGAAGCTGCCGGTGGCGTCGAAGTAAAGCTGTGACGTGTTGGTCAAAGTCAGTGTGGCCAAGGGTGCCCAGGCGTCGGTGGGGCCGAACTGATTGATCCAGTCGAGCCGCACTGAGCCGCCAATGGCTCCGGTCAATGTGATGACGGTGCCCGCTTCTAGGCTCAGGCTTGGGGGTGGGGCTGCCGCGTTCGTGTGCCAGCCGCGGTAGAAACGTTGTGGCGCCAGGGGAGCATCGAAGTCGAGGCTCAGTTGCGAAGGGCCTCCCAACGTCACATTCGTCCAACTCCCCCACTGCGGCGGTGCACCAAGCGCCTCCGTATAATCCACGTTCAACGTGAGCCCGGGCTGGCCGAGCAGCGTGAGGCCGGCGGCGGGCGCTCTCCGAACTGGGGCAATGACGCTCAGTTGCGCCGCGGAACCGGTGACCACCCCGATGGCGTTGCTGACCACCACACTATAGGTGCCCGCTTGCGACGGCTGGACGTTGGTCAACTCGAGGAGGGACCCGCTGGCGGCGAGCGCGTTGGTGCCGTTGAGAAACCATTGATAGGTCATCGGGCCGGCGCCGTCGGCCGTTACGCGGAACTGCACGTCGCCGCCCACCTCGGCGGTTTGCTCCTGGAGGCCGATGGTGATGGCCGGGGGTGGCGGGAGCGCCAGGCTGAACACCACGCCGCCATCGTAAAAGCCGCCGGCGTTCGCCGTCCCGTAAAGCGTCGAGCCGGACAAGACGACCGCGTTAGGGCCGGAGCCATCGGGGCCGCTGAAGTTCCAGAGCACGGCGTAGCCGCTGCCGTCGGTATTGATCCGGAACACCGAGCCCTGGCCGTAAAGACCGCTGGCGATCGAGGTCCCAAACAGCGTCGAAGAGTCCGACGCCAACGCCACCTCTTGCCGCATAAAGTCGGCCCCAAGCTGCTTGAGCACAGCGTAGCCGCTGCCGTCGGTGTTGATCTTGAATATCACGGGAGGACCGTCGGGGTCCCATGGCTCCGCGCCTGGCCTTAGAAGCGTTGTCCCGTAGAGGGTCGTGCCAGACAATACCAGCCTCGTCCGTGGACTGGAATCATCGTAGAACGAGAAGGACTTGAGGATGGCGTAGCCGGTGCCGTCCGTGTTGATCTTGAAGACAGTGCCGCCGCCAAGCCCGCCATAGCTCGTCGTGCCGTACAGCGTATCGCCAGACAACAGCAGGCCCGCCTCAGGCCATTTGCCATCATCGGGTGAGTCGCCAAACGAGTGGAGCACCTGGTAGCCTGTGCCGTCCGTCTGAAGGCGAAACAACGTGCCGCCCCCGCTGTTGCCTCCGCCGGAACGTGGTCCCGTACAGCGTCGTGCCGGAGAGCACCAGGTCCGAGGCATTCGTAAGGGCCAGGAGCTTGGTGACGCCGGTGCCGTCGGTATTGAGCTTGAACACTTCGCCGGCGTCCGTTCCGTATAGGGTCGTGCCTGACAATGCCAAGCCGGTACGGCGAGCGTTGCCGCTCGCAAGCGCTCGATAGCTGCTTGCGGTCCCGTTGGTGCTGAGCGCGAAGCTGGCACCCAACGTCGTGCCGTAGAGCGTTCCATCCGGGCCAACGGTTGGCGGCGCCAGAGGCAATTGGTTCTGTGGGCAGCCGGGGCCGCCAAAGTTGTAGAGGGTGAAGAACTTGCACGCCCCGTGCGCGTCCTGCGAAGCGGCCCAATACACATCGCCGCCCGGATTGCCGCTCACGACCGTGTTCACCAGGATGGCGCTGATGCTGCGGATGCCGCCGGCCTGGGCGCCGGGGGCACCTGACGAGCTCTCAGCGCAGTACCTGGCCGCCGACGCCAACGTTGTCGAGCAGCGTGCAATTGGTCAGGTAACAGACAGCGCCGATATCGCAAATGGCGCCGAACCCATTGCCGCCGCCACCGCAGTCCCCTGCCTCCCTTATCGTGCCTGTTTCCACGTCATAAACGTACCCGTGATCGCCCCCGGCGCCTCCGACGCCCTGGTTCCCCACAAAGATGCTATCGGCCAGCCGGGCAACGCCGGCGTTGAACAGCCCGCCGCCATTGCCGTCGCCGCCAGGCTCGCCGTTCGGGATAAACGGAATATTGTACACCACGCCTCCCGAAGCGCCGGGCGGGCCGGCGGCGGTGTTGCTCACAAGGCTGCTGCCGCTCAGGGCCAGCACGCCGAGGTTGCAGACCGCGCCCCCATTGCCGGGAACGCCAAAGGCCGAGTTCTGCTGGAAGGTGCAGCGGCTGACGTTGAGCGTCCCGGCGTTGTGAATCGCGCCGCCGCACGCCTCTTCCACATCCCCTGCGCTAGCGACCAGATTTGTGAAAGCCGAGCCATTGCCGGCAAAGAGGCAGCTTTCCAGGTTGACCAAGCCACCCTCGTTGGCGAGCGCCCCGCCCCGGGCCAAGCCGCCATTCCCGGCACCCGTGGCGGCGTTGCCGCAAAAGCTGCAATTGGTCGCGTTGAGTCTGCCGCCCCCGTTGAGCACGCCGCCGCCTTCAGCCACCGGATTAGGCCAGGTCCCGTCAATGGCCGCGTTGTTCGACTGCACGACGGTGTTCAGCAGGTCCACCGTTCCGCCGTCGTTGAGGATGGCGCCGCCGCCGTTGGTGCTCAGGCCGTTGGCGAGAGTCAGATTGGCTACGCTGAGGGTGACGTTGGTGTTAACGTGGAACACACCGGCGGCGTTGCCCCCGCTGATCGTCACGTGCCGCCCGGCGCCGTCCACGACGGTATTGGTCGCGATCGTAATCGTGTTGGTCAGGGTAATCGTGCCGTCGCAGGCGAAGGTGACCGGCCCCGGCCCCGCCAGCGCGGCCCGCAAGGCCCCCGGCGTGCAGCTGGCCACCGGGGTCGTGCCGAGCGGTATCACGTCCAGCAGGGCCGGCGGACTGGTGACCACTCCGTAACCGTTGGTAACGACCACGGCATAAGCGCCCGCTTGCGCCAGTTGAGAGGCCGGCCAGTTGCAAGCTGGAGTTGGTCGCGCCGGGAAGGGCATTGGTGCCGTTGAAAAGCCATTGATAGGCCACCGGTTCCAAATTGGCAACCGTGGCGCTGAAAACCGCGGTGCCCCCTTGCTCCATAGATTGGCCCTGTGGGACCGTGAGGAGCAGGGGCGGCGTCGCGACCGCCGAATCCAAGCCGAAGACAACACCGCAGTCGTAGTCTCCGCCGGCGCACGTCGTACCATAGAGCATGGTGCCGACCAGGAGCAATTGCCCCGCAGGAAGCATGCCATCGGCTCCCTTGAAGCTATGAAGCACGGCGTAACCGGAGCCATCTCCGTTCACCCGGAAGACGACCCCATCGCCAGGCTTGTAATTCGGATCCTGAAACAGGCTGCCGCCAACCCTTGTCGTGCCGTAAAGCGTCCCGCCCTCAGAGACCATGCGCCCGTCCGGTGTCTCACCGTCCTGGCCGGCGAAGTCCCTGAGCACCGTGTAGCCCGCTCCGTCCGTTTTTACACTAAAGACCACGCCGTAGCTTTGCCACAAGGGCGCGCCGGACAGATTTCCGCCCGCGCTCGTCGTCCCGTATAGCGTCCCACCCGCCAGGACCAGGCCGCCCCAGGGGCTCGCGCCATCAGCGCCCGTGAAGCTCTTCAGCACCGCGTAGTTCAATCCGTCCGTGTCCATCTTGAAGACCACCCCGTCGTGTGAATCGCCGCCCGAGTCGGTTGTCCCATACAGCGTGCCGCCTGACAGGGCCAGAGCCGCACACGGATAGGCGCCATCCTCGCCCCCGGTGAAACTCTTGAGCACCGTGTAGCCTGAGCCATCAGTGTTGACCTTGAAGACCACGCCGTAGCCGAGGCTTCCCCCATTTCCCCCATATTGCGTCGTCCCATAGAGTGTGCTGCCATCGAGGACCAGGCCCGCAAACGGATTGGCCCCATCCTCGCCGCCGGTGAAGCTCTTGAGGACCGCGTAGCCCGAGCCATCGGCGTTGACCTTGAAGACCACGCCGTTGTTCCCGTCTCCGCCACCGGCCGTCGTCCCATAGAGCGTGCTGGCCTCCACCACCACGCCCCCCTGGGCGTACCTGCCATCGCTTCCGTTAAACCTCTTGAGCACTACATAGCTTGTCCCGTCCGTGTTCACTCGGAAGATGACGCCGTTGCTCGAAGTGCCCCCTTGGGCCGTGATCCCATAAAGCGTGTTGCCCAACAGGGCCAGGCCGCCACACGGATTCGCCCCGTCGCTCCCGTTGAAGCTCATAAGCACGCGGTAGGTCGTGGCGGACGCGCCGCCGGCCAGCGCCAGGGCGAGAGCTATGCCCAGCCCGACCATCTGCCGCCTGCGCCGAAATCGAAGCAACCGGCCTTGGGGCGCCTGCGCCGGCTTTGGACCTTTGTTGCAGCCTTCGTCGCAACTTTTGTCGCATTGGGCCTGTCTCGACAAATGCGGCGACGAAGGCTGTCCTAATCTTGGTTCATTCGATTTAGCTGCCGGCCAGCGATGGCCTGCGCTTCTCCAAAACATTCCCAACCGAGTTGTCGAGTTCATAGGCTGATAAGTGCCGGATGGCCGTGGACGCTCGTTCAAGGCATTACGGCGCGGTAAAACCTCTGCGTTTGGCCGGCCCCGGCTGGGTCATGGAGAACAAAGACGCCGCTCGGGCCGAAGGAGTTTGTGGCGATAGCCGTCCAGCTCACCAGGTCGGGGCTGGCGAGCAATCGGCAGGTCTGGCCGGCGCGGCCGCTCACGGAAATGTCCACACCGCCTTCCGGCGGCTGGGCAGCAGCGAGGATTGGCGGGTAGCCGAATTCGCAAGCCCCGATGTCTGCCGGGCCGGCTGGCCGGGGATAGCGGCGCTGGTCGGTCGGCGGGGCGGAGGCGCTGTCGGCGGCGCCGATGGCCGGGCTGCCGGGGAGCAGCGCCATGGTCAGGGTGGGCCCGCCGTTGTCGACTAACGGGCCGAGCAGGGGATCGGTGCTGTTCAAGCTTGTAGGGTCGGTAAAGGCGCACGAGGCATCCGAACTGAGGTTGTGGCCGGCATCGGTGAGGGCCCCGCCGCAATTGCTGGGGGCATTGCCAGCCAGCAGGGTATTGACGAGGGTGGCGCCGGCTGTCTGGAGGGCCCCAGCCGCCCAGCCCTGGTAAGTGGGAGGGAACGACGCGCCAGCGGCGCCACCGGCCCCGCCGGAGGCCGAGTTGAGGGCCAGGGTGCAGTTGGTCAGGAAGCACAGGCGGTTTGTATCGCAGATGGCTCCAACGCCGGGACCACCGTTGCCGCCATTGCCGTCGCGAGTCGGGACGCGAGCACCCGATATCGACATGCCGCCCCCGCCCCCGCCGCCAGCGCCCCCAGCGCCCGTGTTGGAGGCGAACGTGCAATTGGAAATCCTCGCGACTCCACCGCTAAAGAGCGCGCCGCTGTTGCCGCCGCCGCCGTAGGCCCCGCTGCCTCCGCTGTAGCCGTCGCCGCCCGGGCCTCCTGCGCCCCCGGTGGCCAGGTTCCAGGCAAACGTGCTTGCGGACACCGTTGCCGCCCCGCCATTAAAGATCGCGCCGCCATTGCCGGGGCCGCCGGGCGCGCCAAAGCCGCCCCCTGCGTCCCCTGTGGGCGGTATGAAGGCCCCCCCGCCGCCGGGGCCGCCCGTGACCGAGTTGCTGGCAAAGGTAATGGCGGCGACTGTCATTTGGCCAAGGCTGCAAATGGCTCCGCCGAGGGCGCTGCCGCCGGGGCCGGGCCACAGCGGGGGCCCCCCCTGGGGGTAGCTGATGCCAAGCCAACCTGCCCCGCCGGTAGCCGAATTCCCGATGAAGGCGCAGAGCCAGGCCCCAAGACTGCCGCTGCTATAAACCGCACCGCCGCAGCCATCGCCCCCTCCGCCTCCGGAGGCGGCGTTGCCCGTAAAGGTGCAATGGTATAGCGCGACTTGCCCATTGGCACTGAAAATGGCCCCGCCTTGGGCCGGGCCGCCGCTCACATTGGTGGCCAGGTTGCCGGTGAAGGCGCAGTTGGTGGCGTTGAGGACTCCGCCCGCGTTGAGGATTGCCCCGCCCTGCCCATCTGGGGCCAGGCCATTGGCGATGGTCAGGTTGAGGACCGAGAACGTGACGTTGGAGCTCACCGTGAAGAGGCGGACAGAATTGCCGCCGCTGATCGTGATGGTGTGGCCGCTGCCATCCAGCACGATATTGCTGGAAATGGTCAGCGTGTTGGTCAGGGTGATCGTGCCATCGCAAGCGAAGGTGACCGGTCCTGGCCCCGCCATCGCGGCCCGCAAGGCCACCTCCGTACAACTGGCCACCGGGGTCGTGCCCCGAGCCATTAGCTCGAGGATGGCTGGCGCGCTGGTCACGGCGCCGTAGTCATTGGTCACGATGACGGCATAAGCCCCCGATTGGGCAGGCTGGACATTGGTCAGTTGCAGGACCGAGTTGGTCGCGCCCGCAATGGCATTGGTGCCGTTGAAAACCCACTGGTACGCCGGCCCGATGCTGCCGTCTTGGACGCTGAGAGCAACGTTATCCCCGGCCACAACGGTCTGGCCTTGCGGGCCCAGAACTATGGCCGGCGCGGCGGCGCTCCTCAAACTGAAGACGACGCCACCGCCCGAACTGCCGCCGTTCCATGTCGTCCCATACAGCGAGCTGCCCGCCAGAAGCAGGCCACCATACGGAGAGCTCGCCGTCGCTGCCGCCGGCGGAGCTGTTAAGCACTGTATAGCCCGACCCGTCGGTGTTCAGCTTGAAGAGGACGCCATTGCCTTGGCTGCCGCCATAAGTCGTGGCCCCGTAGAGCGTGGTGCCCGCCAGGAGCAGGCCCCCGAACGGGTAGCCGCCGTCGCTGCCGGTGAAGCTCCTGACCACGGCGAAGCCCGACCCGACGGTGTTCACCCGGAAGACGACGCCATGACCCGAGCTGCCGCCGCCACCCGCCGTCCCGTAGAGCGTACTGCCCGCCAGAACCAGGCTACCAGACACGTAGGCGCCGTCGGTGCCGCCGGTGAAGCTCTTGAGCACGGCGTAGCCGGACCCGTCGGTGTTCACCCGGAAGACGACGCCATTACCCGAGCTGCCGCCTTGACTCGTCGTCCCATAGAGCGTACTGCCCGCCAGAACCAGGCCACCTGTACGGGTTGGCCCCGTCACTGCCGGTGAAGCTCTTGAGGACGGCAAAGCCCGACCCGTCGGTGTTCAACTTGAAGACCACGCCCTCGCCCGAAGGGACCCCATAGTACGTTGTCCAGTACGTTGTCCCATAGAGCGTGCTTCCCGCCAAGACCATGCCCCCGTTGGGACCGCTGCCCTCGGTGCCATTGGTGAAGTTGTTGAGCACCGTGTAGCCCGACCCGTCGATGCTCATTCTGAAGACCACGCCCCAGCCCGAGGCCCCGCCGGCATAGGCTGTGCCATAGAGGGTATCGCCCGCCAGCACCAGGTCCCCCTGCGGAAGGCTGCCGTCACTGCCGGTGAAGCTCTTGAGCATGGTGTAGCCCGAGCCGTCGGTGTTGACCTTGAAGACCACGCCATTGTTGACGTACCAGACACCGGCGTTGAGGTAGGAGCCCCAGGCAGTCCCATAGAGCGCGCTGCCCGCCAGGACCAAGCCCGCCTGCGGACTGTTGCCATCACTGCCGGTGAAGCTCTTGAGCACCTTATAGGTTTGGGCGGACGCGCCGCCGGCCAGCGTGAGAGCCAGCGCCACGGCCAACCTGCGGGTCAGCCCCCCTGGCACGGCCCCGCGCCGTTGACGGCCCGCGCTTTCCATGAACGCCCGTCCTCCGCCAGGTTTTGGAGTGCGGCGCGCCTGTGCCGCTTTCGAACTGCCCCCGGCGGGCGAAAGCGATCCCGGTGCATCGGGAGCGCACTCCACGACACAAGCGTGGCAGGAGCCTCCATCCGGTTCGCGGTCCCTATGCATTCGCGCAAGCGAATCGGGGCTTTCGCGGAATCCAAGTCTAGTTGTTGAGCTTATAAGGTGATTCATAAGGTGACAATGGTAAGCGCCGCATGGCGGTGAACCCCCGTTAAAGGCATCACGGCGCGGTAAAACCGCTGCCCTTGGCCGGCGCCGGCGGGGTCATGGAAGAGAAATCTGCCGCTCGAGCTGAACGAGTTTGTGGCGATGGCCGTCCAGTTCACCAGGTTGGGGCTGGCGAGCAACCGGCAGACTTGGCCCGCACGGCCACTGACGGAGAGGTCGACCCCGCCTTCCGGTGGCCGTCCGGCGGCCAGGATTGGCGGGTAGCCGAATTCACAGGCCCCGATGTCGGCAGAGCCCGTCGGCCGCGGGAAGCCGCGCTGGTCGGTCGGCGGGGCGGAGGCGCTGTCCGCGGCGCCGATGGCCGGGCTGCCGGCGAGCAGCGCCATCGTCAAGGTCGGCCCGCCGTTGTCGGCCAAGGGACCGAGCAAGGGATCGGTGTTGCTCAAGCTGGTGGGATCGGTGAACGCACAGGAGGCATCAGAGCTCAAGTTGTGGCCCCCGTCCACAATAGGGCCGGAGGCATTGCCCCCGGGAGAATTGGAGGCCAGCAGCGTGTTGACCATGAAGGCCCCGGTCACAGACACGCCGGCAACCACCCGCGTCCAGTAATCGGTGCCGCCAGAGGCCGTGTTGAAAGCGACCGTGCAGTTTGTCAGGCGGAGCGCGGCGTTAGTCGAGTAGATACCGCCAAAACCCGACCCGCTGGCGCCGTTTGGGGCGGCAGGGATCGTGTCCTCCTCGTAGGCTTGCTTCCAGGAGACCCAAACGTAAACCGTGATTGGAGGCCCGCCGCTGCCGCCGCCGCCACCGGCGCCAAGGTTGCCGCCCAAGGTGCTGTTGATCAAGCTGGCGGTGCCACCGTTGAAGAGCCCGCCGCCATAGCCGGGGCCGCCCGAGCCGCCGCCCCCGCTGTCAACCGGCATGCCCGTATGGCCATCGACCCCACCGGGGTTGCCCCTGCCGCCGCCGCCGCCGCTGGCGCTATTGCTCATGACGGTGCTGCTTGATAAGACCAGAGTTCCGAGGTTGCAGATGGCGCCCCCGAAGCCAGAGCCGCCTGGAAAGCCTGAGACCCCCATTTGCTGGTACACCGTGAAGCCGGCGCCGCCGGTGACCGCATTGTCGCGGAACAGGCAGTCACTGACGGTCAGGTTGCCTTCGTTTTGGATCGCGCCACCGAAACCGTCGCGCGTCATGTCACTGTAGCCGGCCAGCGCACTGTTGCCACGGAGCACACAGGCGCGGAGGCTCATCTGACCACCTTCGTTTAGAATCGCCCCGCCGTAGGCCGGGGCGCCGTTCTGGAAAAGACCCCCGACGGAGTTCCCCGCGAACGTGCAATTGGAGGCATTGGCCGTGCCACCATTGCGGCTGGCGAGGGCCCCCCCGCCGACCATGGCCCAATTGGTCAGGAAAGAAACGTTGCGCAGGTTCAGGACCCCGCCGTCGTTCAGGATGGCCCCACCGCTCACGCCGGCGGGGGAACCGAACGGGTCGAATGTCCGCGCGGAACCATTGGCCATGGTGACGTTGATGGCAGTGAAGGTGACGTTCGAGCAGACATAGAAAATGCGATTGGTGCCGCCAAAGGCACCGGGCGGACTGGCACAGGCAATCGTAACTTCGTGTCCCGTGCCATCGAGCACCGTATCGTTGGTGATCATAATCTGGTTGGTCAGGCTGATCGTCCCGTCGCAGGCGAAGGAGACAGACGGGCCGGCCGTCAGCGCGTAGCGCAGAGCCAGCTCCGAGGCTCGATCACGACAGGACCGGCAAAAGCCAGCGTGGCCGGCGCGCTGGTCACCGCTCCGAAAGGATTGGTCACCACCACGACATACACGCCGGCCTGAGACAGTTGGACGTCCGCCAGATCCAGGACTGCATTGGTGGCGTCGGCCAGCGCATTGGTCGCGTTGAAGCACCATTGGTAGCCCAGGGGAGGAGCGCCGACCGCGCCGACAGCGAACTCGATGCTGGCGCCAGCGTAGGTGGTATAGCTGACGGGCATACTGACCAGGCTCGGCGGCGCCATCACCGTCAGCACCGCGGGCGGACTGGCCACCGCCCCGCCCAGGTTGGTGACGAGGACGTCATAGGCCCCGCTTTGCCCGGCCTGAGCGCTGGTCAATTCCAGGATCGCGTTGGTGGCGCCCGTGAGGGCGTTGGTGCGGTTGAAAAGCCACTGATAGGCCAGCGGGGCGGTGCCGGCGGCCTCCACGGCGAAATCCACCGTTGCCCCGGCACTGGCGATGCGGTTTGTGGGCAAGGCAGTCAGGCTGGGCGCGGCCACTACGGTGAGCACCGCCGCCTGACCATAGTCCTGACCGTCTGCTTGCCACCCTGCGCCCCAGGCGACGACCGTCCCGTCCTGTTTGAGCGCCAGGCTGTGCAAGTACCCCGCGGCGATGGCCACTACGCCACCCAAACCGCTCGGCACGGTCGCCTGGCCGCAATTCGGATAGCCCGGCTGCCCCCCCGGCCCGCCCAGGCCCCACGCCACGACCGTGCCGTCCTTCTGGAGCGCCAGAGCATGGTCCGGGCCCGCCGCGATGGCAACCACGCCCCTGCCCATCAGGTCTGCGGGGACTGTCGCCTCCCCGTAGTAATTGTCTCCCCAAGCGACGACCGTGCCGTCCTGCTGGAGCGCCAGGCTGTAGGCCGCTCCCGCGGCAATGGCGATCACCCCGCTCAAACCGGTCGGTACACTGGCTTGACCATTGCCGTTGAGTCCCCACGCCACGACCGTCCCGTCCTGCCTAAGCGCCAGGCTGTGAGAGCCTCCGGCCGCGATAGCCACTACGCCGCTCAAACCGCTGGGCACGGTCGCTTGGCCGTAGTTCTGATCCCCTGCTTGTCCGGGCCCGCCCGCCCCCCAGGCGACGACCGTGCCATCCCGCTTGAGCGCCAGGCTGTGAGAGCCCCCCGCCGCGATGGCAATCACGCCGCCCAAATCCGCGGGCACGCCCGACTGGCCGTAGGTGTCGTCTCCCCAGGCCACGACCACCCCATCCCACCTGAGGGCCAGGCTAAACTCAGCTCCCGCCGCGATGGCCTTGTAGCGCGCGCCGGTTGGCTCCCACGGCGTGATCTGATTGCCCCAACTGACAAAGGTTCCAGTGGGCTGCTGGGCCACAGCGGTTTGCGGAGGCCACCCCGGCCAAGCCAGGAGGACCGCCGCCAGCCCGGCCGCAATGCGTTCATAAAGCAGCGGACGAACGTTGACGCGCGCAATGCCATTTCTGAATCCGAGCCGTTGGTTCAAAGGTCGTGTGTTCATACCCTCCTGGATTTTGGCGATAACCGTGGGGAACAGCCGGACGAGACGGGACGAAGCGTGCGGACCTGCATCGGGCGCCGAGGTCGTGTAAAAGCCCCAAGCCCCGCCACCTTCACGCTCAGCCATGCCGCTGTCAGGTCCATCCGACTGGCAAGGGAGTTCGCCCGCGAAAAGAAGTAAGCCCTGAACCGATGCTTGCTGATTTCGAGCAGCTCGATTGCGCCGGCATTTGACCCCAAACGGGGCCCTGTGTCAAGCCCGGGCTTGGCCGGCCAGATTGTGGCCTGAATGGTCTTTGAATAGCGCACTACCTCGGCACCGGGGCTAAGGACGTTGACCGGTGCGGCAGGGGCGTGCTCCCCTGCAAGGGAGCTGAACCCGAAGCCTCTGCGCCACATCTGTCCTGCAAAGGAGGGTGGGCCTCTCATCGAAACCCTCCCTCCCAGGGCACCGAGGTCGCGATCAAATGAACCCATCCAGTGTCATCTGGCGGGTCGGAGGCTGCGGTTCGTAGCCGAGCCGGACCCCCATCAACCGCCGCGTCGAGTAGCGGATCAATCCTGCTTGTGAAGGATACCGAGTTGGCCAAACACCGCCTTCCTGACGTTGTGCTCGTCAGAGCGGTCGTAAGCCTCGTTGGCCTTCTTGCTCTTCTGGCACATGCGCGCCATAACCCATTCCGTCGTGACGCCGTCCATCTTCAACGCGTTGTTGTTTGTGATCCGGAACACATGGTAGCGGACCGTGTGGAATCTGCTGCCCGAGGGGCGCGTCACCCACTCCCCGATCCCGGCCCGCTCCACCAAGGCGCTGATCGCATCGTCGGCGGCAGTCAAGGCCGACTTGTGTTCGGCAGCGCTGACCTCCGGGCCGAGGCCACACCCAGGGATGGCATCAAGAACCTGGAGTCGCCGTGCATGAGGTCGCGGTCGAGCCGGGCGGGATGGTGATAGCCGAAAAATTCGCGCAGAAACTCAACCGCCGGTGGAAAGAGATAGACCGTGTGCCAAACATCCGACTTTTCAACCCAAAACTGGATCTTGCCCTCGTCTAGGTCCACTTTTTGCGCCTCCATCCCTAAGGCGTCTCCGATGCGCGCCCCGGTGTCCAGTCCCATGACCACCGCGACCAACTCATCCACCGCCGCGACGTCCACCAGTCTGATGCCCTCGGCCATCGACAAAGCCACGCGCTTCTGGACCTTCACGTTGACCCGGGGCTTAGGTTGCTTGACCAGCACCCCTGTCACCGGGTTGTGTCTGGCAAGGCCGTCCCGTATGGTCTCCTCCCAAAGCAGGTGCAGCACCTCCAGCCTCTGCCTGACCGTTCCGGGCGTCTGGCCTTTGGCGAGGCAGAAGTCGCGGTAACCCGCTACCATCGGCCGCGACACGTCGTCCAACGGGATGCTTACGTCTCCAGCCGAGCCGAGCTGGTCCAAGTAAGCGTCGAAGCTCTTGAGCGCGCTCCTGCGGTTGATGTAGGTCTCCTGACCCATCGCCTTGCTCCGCGCCAGGAAGGCGTCACGGGCGGCTTGGTAGGTCGCCACTGGAGTAGTGTCTCCGCCAACCAGCCGCGACATCTCGGCAGAGACCCGCCTGACCCTGACCTGGCAGAGGCCGGCCTGGCGCTCCAGATGGGTCTGTAAGGCCCGAACCTGCCAGGATCGCCTCGGCCTGCCTGCGGTCTTTCGTCCGGGTGCTGCGCTGGACCTTCTTGCCAACCCCGTTCAGGAACCGCGCCTGCCAGAACTGCGCCCCGTGGATTTTGAGGATATAGCCCAACATAACCATTAGGGGTCCCCCGCACAATTTGTGGGTGAAACATCTGGACACGTGTTCAGTTCGGAGGGTTGACGTTGGTGAGTTGGGCGGTCGTGGAACATCCCGCGGCACGCTCCGCGACGAATCGAGCGGCCTAACGGCCGGAGAAGGACTTCAAGCAATTCCGGCGCGGCCAGGGTATGGCTCCGGGCGGGGCTGTCAAGGTATTGCTCGCCACGTGCCCTCGTGCCCTGCTGCGCTCCACCTTGACAGCCCCGCCCTCCGCCATGATGCGCCGCTAAGGAATTGCTGGTGAAGGTGTGCTTGGCTCGGAGGGCTGCCCAGCGCCACAAAGCGATAGCTGATCTGCCTGGCTTGCGGTAGCCTGCGAGATGTGAAAAGCACGCCCGCCACCGAGCGGCAGACCAGCTATGCAATTGAAGGTTAAGACGGTTCTCAACGACATTCAACACTTTGTGGGCTTCGTTTACCAGGACATCCGCTTGTGCCGGGACCGCCGAGGCCGTGGCCGGCGGCTCGAGATCACCCTCCAACCCCATGGCGGCATTCCCGCCAAGTGCTCCCGGTGCCTGCAGCCAGTCCCCGGCTATGATCAGTTGCCCCAGCGGTCCTGGCTGTTTCCGCCGATGTGGGGCGTCAAGACCTATTTCCTCTACCCCCCGCGGCGGGTCAATTGTCCGCAGGACGGGGTGGTCGTCGAGCATATCCCCTGGAGCCAGGGCAAGCGGCCGGTGACGACGGCGATGATGGGCCTCTTGGCCCGGTGGGCCCGGCGGCTGTCCTGGAAGGAAACCGCCCAGGCCTTCCACACCAGTTGGGAGGCCGTCTACCGTTCGGTGCAGTGGTTCGTCCAATGGGGTTTGGAGCACCGGCGCCTGGAGGGTGTGGAGGCCATCGGAGTGGACGAGATCCATTGGGGCAAGGGCCAGAAGGCCGACAACTTCCTGACGGTGATTTACCAGATTGACCCCCACTGTCGGCGCTTGCTGTGGCTGGGTCGGCGGCGCACTCAAGCCACGTTGCGGCGGGGCTTGGCAGAATTGGGAGCCCCGGTGGTCAGCGCTCTGAAGTATGTGTGCAGCGACATGTGGAAGCCCTACCTGAAGGTGATCGCGGCCAAGATACCGCAGGCGCTCAACGTGCTGGACCGCTTTCATATCGTGGGGCACCTCAACGAGGCGGTGGACGAGGTGCGCCGGGGCGAGCAGTCGCGCTTGCACGGCCGGCCCCTGGCTCAGCGGCTCAAGGGCATGCGCTGGCAGTTGTTGCGCCGGGGCAGCCGGGTGCGGGGCCGTGCCCGCTCCAAGCTCAACGCCCTGTTGGCCAGCAAGCTGGCGACGGCACGGGCCTGGAACCTCAAGGAGAGCTTCGACTACCTTTGGCACTACCGTTCTCCGATCTATGTGGTGGCCTATCTGGGTTATTGGTGCGCTCGAGCCATGCGCAGCCGGCTCGAACCAATGAAGAAGGTGGCCCGGATGCTGCGCGCCCATGAGCCGTTGATCTTGAATTGGTTCGAGGCCAAAGGTGAGCTCTCCAGCGCCGCCGTCGAGGGCCTGAACAACAAGATTCGAGTGGTAACCAGACGATCTTACGGCTTCCGCACCTATCCAGCCATGGAATTGGCCCTGTATCATTGCCTTGGCCGCTTACCTGAGCCTCGACTTACCCATACATTCTGCTGACCAGTCACCATTAGTTCTCCTTTCTTCTTTTGCTCACTGAGGTTTGTCCCGGCCATCGACGAGGCGCAGCACGGCCAGGATGAGAATGCTACGCATGCCGAGGCTACAGTGGTGACAAACACGTTCCCGGGCGGGCGAGGGCTCTCATGCAAAACTCTCACTTCGCAGGCACCTCCACGGGCACTCCGGTGGGTGCGGAGCACCGCGGGCCGCTTTGAGGATGCGGTCGGACGCCGCCATTCCAAACCGCGCCAAACGAAAGAAGGACGGTGAATGCCCGACCGAATGACCCGGCAATGCGGGCCGCTGGACGGATATTGCGGAATGCGGGTGGCAGGGGCGCAAAACTTGTTCGAGGGATCTGAGAGGACCACGACCGCAACGTGCTCAACTGCGCTATCCTGCTGGCCCGGGCCCTCGCCCTGACCGACTTCCAAATACCTCCGACCTGGTCATTGGATTGGACAAATGCCTCCGGTCCGGCGTGTGCCTCCGATGCCGCATCCCCGAGGGGCTTGAGGGGTGGAGCTGCCAGTCGGAGATCCGGGCCGTGGCTCAGCTCCTTCAGTTCAAGTCGCTAACCGACGAACATCGGTCGATTCTGCGCTAGCCTTGGCTCCAGTCGCTCTCCCATGCGCTGCATGAGCATCACAAAACGGTTCGCGAAGGACTGCGGGCTCCTCAAGGCTGCTTTGAGAAAGTGCCCCCGAAAAACCGCCAACTCATCGCCCTGCCCACCTTTCAAAGGCCATCTGTCGGCTGTTTAAAAAAGCCGCTTCGGCCAGCGATCCAACGGACTTTTGTGGCCATAGCGTTCCGTTGGTGTTCTTCCTTTACAAGTTATTATCTGATAGCGGATTGTGCGATTCCGGTCGGCTTCCTCCCGGGTCCAGCCGGTGTTGAGGACGCCCAGCGATTTGTAGGCCCGGCTGGCAGTTCGGGCCGGTGGACACGAACCGATTTTTCGCGGATTACGCGGCCCTGGTTTATCCCGCCGCAGTCGCCGCCGAAGTGGCGCCCGCGCTCGAGGAACTCTCCACGGTCGAGGAGATGTTCGAGCGCATCGCCGAGAGCGGCACCCAACACGGGTTCTGGGCCGACCCGCTCGAACCGGGCCGCCTGGCACGGCTGGAACGGCACCAGGCGGAGTGCCGCACGGCGCGGCTGCTGGCCGAGAGCGCTGAGGAACGGACGCTCCGGGCGCTGCGCTCGATGCCGGGCGAGCCCACGCTCCCGACGCTCCTGCTGGCGGCACGGCTGTTCGATTACCTGGGCATGGAGGACCTCTACGCGGTCGAATGGGCCGGTTACTTCCGCGAACTCAAGGCCAACCCCGATCCGGCGTTGGTGAATCTTTACATCAGCAATCAAATGAACGCGCAAGACCACGGGATGTTCGCGGACCTGGTGGACGCGGTCGCCGGCTTGCGCGGACTCTATCGCCGGGCCTGGCTGGCGGAGAGCACACCCTGCCGGTTGGGTAGTGCGCTGGCGCGGTGGGATGCCGAGACCGAGTTCTGGCGCGCCACCTGGGCGCGGGTGGAGCGACTGCGGCGGACCTACGGCAAGGATCAACCGTTTCCGTCCATCGAGGTTCTGCGGGCGCCACGTTGAGGCGGGAGTGCGCCCGTCGTTGGCGTGAAACCTCCGGTCCCTGTTTCCTCTTTATTGAATGAAGACTGATAACTGGCCGTGAGGTTTGAAGACGTTCGCGCAAGAGCAATCGCCTTAGAGCGTGTTTTAAAAACGCATTTTCCTGGGTTTTGCTTATCCCCTTTACTCTAGCGGCTTTCCCCTCCCGATGTGGTCGAGGGCCGCCGTGGCCTTGTGTGGCACTAACAGCCGCAATCAGCTCCTAAAACCTCCTGTCAGGTCGCTCCCAACGGCCTCTTGGGGGCGTGTGACTGGATTAGTCGGCCATCGATTGCTTGCGGCCAGAGTGAAAGAACCCACAGGGATTTTGCCGGGAAGCCCCTAGACGGAAGGGGATAAGGAGATTCCTGGGTTTTCGGAGGTAGATGCCGTTCTTGGGAGGCAGTCAAACTACCTTGTGGGTAGGACAGCGTTTGTCCAGGCGCCTCTCGCAGCCTGGCAGGATGCTAAAGAGTTATTTGTATCCGACGGATTTGACCGACGAGCAATGGGAGCTGCTTAACCCCCTGCTCCCCAAGGCCAAGAAGAGAGGGCGCCCTCCCAAAGACCGCCGTTTCATCCTCAACGGCCTGTTCTATTTTGTGCGAGCCGGTTGTGCCTGGCGGTTGCTGCCCAGAGAGTTCGGCCCCTGGGAGACGGTTTACGGCTATCTGCGCAACTGGCGCCATTTGGGCCCGTGGAAGCGCATTCACAAGGAGTTGCGCCGGATGGTTTGGCGCCAAGCAGATCGGCGTCCGCAGCCCTCCACCGCCATCCTGGACAGTCAAACCGTGCGCTCGGCGGACCACAGTGGGCCGCGAGGTTACGATGCGGCCAAGAAGATCAACGGTCGGAAACGACACGTGCTGGTGGACACACTCGGGCTGTTGCTGGCGGTGACGGTTACCCCGGGCAACATCACCGATACCGATGGGGCGGTCGAATTGCTGGCCGACTGCTTCATGGATTGGGTGCGACTGGCGGTCATCTGGGCCGATTCGATCTACCGTGGACTCTTCGTGAATTGGGTCAAGGCCCTGCGGCCCCGTGGCCGATTGCACCTGGAGTTTGTCTCTGGACTGGCAGGGCAACAAGGGGCAACAAGGCTTTCAGGTCCAGCCCAAGCGCTGGGTCGTTGAGCGGACCTTCGGCTGGTTCATGAAGCAGCGAAGGCTGGCCCGGGACTGTGAAACCAAGACCGAAAATGCCGAGGCAATCACGTTGGCGCATTGGAGAACGACCATTTCTTCTGTTTCTGGCGGGCGGTTCCAGGCCAGCAGCGTTTCGGGTCGGACGATGGACACGACCTGGGCCAGTCGCGGCTTGATGCGAAGGCCGTATTTGACCAGGACGCGTCGGTCCGCCTCGGTCAGCGGCACGCGGGCGCCCAATTTGCTACGCAGGATGCGGTTTTCTTGCCGCAGGTAATCGTTCTGCAAAGCGAGGTCCCGATTAAAGAGGCGCTGAACTTTGGTCAGGAGCGAGTTGGCTGAAGGCTGAGGGGGCTGGAACACGGCTCCGAGTATGCCGGCAGGGCAGGGCAGGGGCGAGTGCAACATGCCGGCCAGGTTTCGACATGGTCGGATGGATTTCTGGACCATACCCGTTGGTGGTCCAGACAAGGGCGACCGGCACGGGTCCGGCATTTCCAACGCCAGAACAGGCGGAAGCCCAAGTGGTGGCCACTGGATCACGGTCTGGGGCTGGACCAGGACCAGCGCCTCTCGCCAAGTACACAGGAGGTGCCGGAGCACAAGCCAAAGAACCCGGTCCGAGTTCGTGAAGCGAGGCTTGGGCGCGGTGCGTTGGAGAACTGAGAGTTGGTGCCGGAGAGCAAGGTTTTCGAGCAGGATTTGAGATCGAGAACGGCAGGCGCAATGCAAGGTGCGCAGGACGGTTAGAACGAGGGCGAACATGAGAGGATCAGGATCCGCATGGCGGCGCAAAATCAAGGCGTATCAAGCGTATCAGCCATTATGGACTATTCGCTACCCACAGGGGTCAGGGCCAACGCCCGGGACCCGAAATGTTCCGCCGCTGTGCCATCCTGCCGGAGTCGCCGCTTGGTTTGATCCACAGAGCCCAGGTGATTGGTGCGATTTGGCTTTCTCATGTGTCCGGCTGCGTTTCTGAACTGGATGGGGACTGAACGGGATCAAGTTCGAGGCGGGTGAGCGGGCGGCACGACCAGGGAAGCTGATTCGGATTCATAAGCCTGGCTTAGCCCAAGAATGCTAGCAAACGCCTCGATCAGCGCGAACCTGTCGCCAGACCCTAAGGAAGGCAAGACGGCTAGCCAATGCTGCCACAATTGCTGCGCCAATGGGAACACCTCCGTGTCAAGGTAAACCCGGGCAAAATCCGTCACGCCCGGGAAAAAGGAATCCTGCATCAGGTTGCGCGCGCAATCGAGGGCCAGACAACTGCGGCGCAACACCAGCGGTCTGATCGACTCGGTGCTGGAGAGGATCTCGGTGGGGGTGAGGATCAGGGCCCGGTCCAAGTCGCGGTTGAAATTGAACCCAAGGAACTGGGCGGCGGAGAGGCACGGGATGTGCCGGCGGATCCAGGTTTCAACGACCATATCCAGGGGACGGTTCAGCAGGACAGCTTGCACATAAGCTGCATCCTCAGTCACCGTCTTCTCGATGGCGTCGGGTTGCCA
Organism: uncultured bacterium; assembly: GCA_963749495.1. Classification (GTDB taxonomy): domain Bacteria; phylum Verrucomicrobiota; class Verrucomicrobiia; order Limisphaerales; family UBA8199; genus CAVQND01. The sequence goes on along the minus strand of CAVVMW010000021.1, from coordinate 935,553 downwards.
GCCCTTTCTGCGGAGGCGTTCCTTCGCCTGGACGTAGAAACCGGACAGGAATTCCCGCGTCCGGTCGCTGCTGAAGAAGCGCCTGGCCTTGCCGAGACCGGCGGCTTCCAATTCCAGGCGGACGTGCGCCAGTTCGTGTGCGATCACGTGCGGACGGATAACCGGAGGTAGCTGAGAGCTGCAACGGATCAGGTGGTAGTCCCGACCGGAGAAAGGCGCAACGGAGACACAACCCACCGCCGCTGGCGAAAGGGCCTCCATCTGGACATGAACGGGATAACCGGACGCGCTTTCGATCCAGCGGCCCAGGTCCTGAAGCGCCGTGCCGACCTCGGCGGAGCGCGCTTGCGCCAGGGCCATCTGGACCTCGAAATGCAGCTCCGCAGCCCGGCTGAAGAGGGCTGCATGAATCGGGTTGGTGCGAGCCGGATGGGAAAAGAACTGCTGCAGGGCCCGCAGCGACTCCTCTGCGCGCCCGTGGTTGTGCAGGACAATGGCCAGGTTGCACTGGAGAATCGGGTCGTCCGGCCCGGCCTCAATGGCCTTGCGCAATTCGGCGAGCGACTTTTCAGTGCGGCCGATCTTGTCGAGAACCCCCGCGAGCAGGTTGTGGGCGGCGGCGCTGGCAGGGAGGAGGGCGACGGCGCGCCGCGCCAGCTCCTCGGCGCGGACATGGTCACCCCTCTGCAGGGCCATCTGGGCGGTTTGCATTATGGCTCCTGCCTCAGGATCAGGGGCGAGGGGCTGTTCCGACGTATTATTAGTATTCATTTGGTTTATTCGGGGCTTCGGTTGAGATTGTGCGGCACTGTGTCTCTGGCCTGATTCATATGGGATCAGCGCATCTTGGAGCGGGTCCATGGCGGGATGCACCTGGCGTTGCGCGTACCTTCGACTTCGGTCCGGCGTTCGAACTCCTCGAGAGTCACACTGGGATAGCGCTGCTGGAGGAAGAGCCGCGCCCGCGGCTCGGTGCCGCTGCCAGGGACCCGCAGAGGGTCAGCGCCACCCGCCAGAACGCCGGAGCGCTGGGCGATTTGCCGGATGAATGCCAGGTTGGTCGGGATGTCCAGCCTGCCATCCGGGTGGACCGCCGCTATCGCGCCGGTGAACCCGCGTCTATTCCCATGTGTGTTTTCATTCATGTTCTGTTGTTTGGCTAGCAACGTTGTTTTGGCGCAGCCCTGATTGAGTGACGCTGTTGGACTTTGGGCCTCAGGCAGCGAGCGCGTGTTCGAGTTCCTCGGGATCGAAGAGGCGCGATTGGTGGTGCTGGTCGCTCGGGGTGGCGGGCTGCTGGGCAGGTTGAAGGGTGACCGCACAGCCAATTGCTGATTTGCCAAAACCGACGGACCGGAGGGTGCCGTGGATGGCTCCCGTCTCGGGCTCCGAGACCTGCTATCAGTCGCTCGGCTCATTTTCGACGAGGGGTTTCCCGATCCAGCGCGTGCGAATGTCGCCAGGTGGAGGCATCGGTGAGCGGTCTTCAGGAGCGAAGGCCTTGTATGATGGCAATGCGAACTGGCCTGGGCAGAGTTTGAGCGCAGGTTGTGAGCGCCTCCACCCCCCCCACGCCGCCGCCCAGACGAAGCATCTAGCCATCTGAATCCCTGAGCGAGATGTGCCATACCTTGGCCTCATCGCGGCCATCGGCAGCGGAGTTGTATTGTCGGATTTTGGCGCCTCCAGCCGCTTTTCCGTTCTCGAGTTATCGCCGGGGGCGCTGACAACAAGAACGGGCGGATTGCTCATTGGTTCGGGTCTCTTGAAGGCCCATAGTCCTTCTCGCTCGGAGTCTGAGTCGTCACAAGGCCCGTATTCGTCTTCAGTCATGCTGTTTTTGCGTTCGGCGATCTTCTACCTCCAGCTCCGGCGCATGAATGATGCCCTAACTTCCTCCAATTGAATTCCTGGCCTGGAGATCTCACGACGCCATCCCCTCCCCCTGGCGCGCCTCAGGCTGGTGGTGACCCGGTGCTTTTGGGTGGGCGGCGGCGATGTTGCGCTGGTAGATCTCCAGGGCCTCTGGCTCCTTCCCAGTGCATGCCAGGAGCAGGGTGCGGGCGTTGGCGATCGCGATGAGCCTCGCGGTCCGCAAGGGGCGTGATCCCGTGGCGAGGGCGTATCCGACCGCGCACATCGGTCCTTGCCTGCCCACCCCACAGGAGTTCATTGCGTCAATCAGTTGCGCGCCTGCACAGACGAAAGGCCCCCAGCCCAGGCTACGGCAGGCTACGGCAGATTTCGGATCGGCCGCTCCCCACTGCGAGACATGGCCTGCCAGCACGGCGGCTTCCACAGGCAGTTCGGTTGCGCCGCTGACAGCTCCTGCCGGGTCCTTTTCGAACCAACGCTGGAAAAAGATGCGCCAGAGGACGGGGATGGCCGCAGCGGGGCCGAACGGCAGCAGCGGAGCCAAGGCGGGCCTGATGCTGGAGAGACGGCACCTCTTTCCCCAGAGGTGTTGAGGTTGGCCTCACTCCCAAGAGATGCACTCAAGCCAGAATACAGAACCACTGCCGTGACGAGGTTTTGCAGGCCCCTTCAAGAAAGCCCCGCCAAGCCTTGCTACAATCTTGCTACACGCTGTCTGGGGGTGTGAGGCGAAATTGACGTAAATGGTTGGACTAAAGCCCTTTAGGCTCGTCTTTAGTCTCCTCCTTCGTCAGGCTCATAACCTGAAGGTTGCTGGTTCAAATCCAGCCCCCGCAACCAATTTACGGGCCTAAAACCAGTGTTTTAGGCCCGTTTTTGTTGTGGTTCTGCTGGTATGGTCCGTTTTTGCCAGCGGCGGAGTGATATTCCCGGAAAACCGCTGGTTTGAAATTCCCTTCTTCTTCCCTGGTCTTTTCTTCCGGCTATTCTCCTGAGAGCTCTTCTTGCTTCTTCGCCTTGGTTCTTCTTCGGGCCGATTGTTTTGTTTTGATCCGCTCGGCGGCTGTGTTGCTGTTGGGGCGCGATGAGCCCAAAGTCCAAGCGACGTAAGTGCCAGTGTTGCAACGCGTTTTTCTTCCCGGATTACCGGAACCGGAAGCATCAACGCTACTGCGAAAAACCGGATTGCCGCCGGGCCAGCAAGCTCGCCAGCCAGCGGCGCTGGTATCGCCAACCCAAAAATCTTTCGCACTTTCGGCAGGGCGAAGGCACCGACCGGGTGCGGGCTTGGCGCAAGGCTCATCCAGGGTATTGGAAGCGGAAAACCCCTGCGTCTGAAGGCACTCAACCAATTGAGGCAGAAGCGGTTAACCCCGAGCAGACATCTCGTAACGTACCGAGACCTCTGCCCGTACGTTACAAGATTTCTGCCTGGCACAGGAGCCCGCGTTTATCGGACTGCTCTCGATGTTTGCGGGCAGTACGTTACAAGATGACATCCAGCCTTTGATCCGCCGCCTGATAGAACAGGGTTGCATCATTCTGGGGCGGGTGCTTCCAGAGCAACGCAACGAAAAACCATGTTCTGATTATGATCATCAAACGTCTCCTCCGACCCAATCGGCTCCGTGAGGTCCCCAGCAGTTTTAGCTGGGTGGACCACCGGTTGATTCGTCACCACCATCTGAAAACCTGCGACCACCGGGCCTGGGCTCTCTACCTGTTCCTGGTCACTGTCGGCGACGCCCAAGGCCTGAGTTACTACTCCGAGGCGGCCCTGGGGCGGCAGCTCAAGCTGGATCCGTTGGAACTGGCCTCAGCGCGTCAGCAATTGGAGCGGGCCGGGCTCATCGCCTATCAAAAACCTCTCTACCAGGTGCTGGCCCTGCCGGAGGTCTCCTCCGAGCCGGTGGCCCCGGACGCACCTCGCAGCGAGCAAGCTCAGTGCGTGGGCGACATCCTGCGCCGGGCCTTGGCGGGAGGTCGGCCATGATCGATTACCCCACCTTCTGCCAGCTTCGAGTGCTCTTGGATGAAAAGCATCTCACTGCCGCCCAGGTTGCGGTGGAACTTCAACTGGACCCCAAAACCGTCGCCAAGTGGGCGGAGCAGACCAGCTATCACCAACGCCGAGGCGGCAAACGCCCCAGTAAGCTCGACGCGTTCAAGGGCCGGATTGTTGGCCTGCTGGAACGTCATCCTTACAGCGCTCAGCAAATCCTCCAGGAACTCAAACCCCAGGGCTACGCTGGCGGTTACAGCATCCTCAAGGAGTTTGTCCGCCTGGTGCGCCCGATGCGCAAACCCGCCTTCCTGACGCTGGAGTTTGCTCCGGGGGAATGCGCGCAGGTCGATTGGGGCAGCTTCGGCTCCGTCACCGTCGGCTCTACCAGACGGCGCTTGAGCTTCTTCGTGATGGTCCTGTGCTTCAGCCGCCTCATCTATGTGGAGTTTACCCTCTCCGAAGGCATGGAACAGTTCCTCTCCTGCCACCGCCATGCCTTCGAGTTCTTCGGGGGCATCCCCGCTAAAGTCATGATCGATAATCTCAAGGTCGGGGTGCTCGAACATCCGCTGGGCGCTGCGGCCCGTTTCAACCCGCGCTACCTGGACTTCGCCGCCCACCATGGCTTCGTCCCCGTCGCCTGCCAGGTCAAAAAGGCGAACGAAAAAGGGCGCGTGGAAAATGGCGTGGGCTACGTCAAAAAGAACTTCCTGAGCGGTTTGCAGATCCCCTCCTTCGAGGCCGTCAATCCCGCCGCCCGGCAGTGGCAGGATACCGTGGCCAACGTGCGTATCCACGGCGAGACCCACGTCAAACCCCTGGAACGGTTTGCTCAGGAAAAGCCCCTGCTCAAAGCCCTGCCGCTCCGTCCTTATGACTGCGGAGTCGTCCGGCCCACCAGCGCCAACAGTTGTTGCCGCGTCGTTTTTGAGACCAATCGCTACACCGTGCCTCACCTCTATGCCTCCCAGCAACTGAGCCTCAAAATCTATCCTGACCAAGTGCTCTGCTATCACCACGAAAAGCTGATCGCTACCCACCTGCGCGGCTACGACCGCCGCCAGGACATCCGCAACCCCGACCATATCCAGGAACTCCTGACGCAGCGTCACCGCGCCCGCGACCAAACCTGCCTGCAAGCGTTCCTGAGCCTGGGACCGCAGGCCGAACTCTACGGCCGTAAACTCCGGGAAAAACGCTTCAACGCTCCCCATCACATCCAAAAGATCGTCGCGTTGAGCCAACTCTACGGCCCCGATAAAGTGGCCCGCGCCCTCCAGGACGCCCTGACCTTCGATGCGTACGGCTGCGAATACATCGCCAACCTGTTGGAACAACGCGAGCGCCACGCCGTGGCGCCCTCGCCCTTGCACCTGACCCGCCGGCAGGACCTCTTGGAACTGGACCTGCCCCCGGCCGACTTGAGTCCCTATGACCCCAACCCGCCCTCTCCCCAACCATGAACCCCTCCCTCCTGGCTCAGCAACTCGACTACCTCAAACTGCCTTTCCTGAAGGCGCAATACGACGACCTGGCCCAGCAGGCTGCCCGGCAGCCCTGGACTCACGCCGAATACCTGGCCCGGCTCATCGACGGCCAATACCAGCAGCGCCGGGAGCGCGCCGTGGCCCTGCACGTGAAGGCCGCGCGCTTTCCGGTCATCAAGACCCTCGAACAGTTCCAGTGGGATTGGCTTAAGAAAATCAATCGGCTCCAGGTGCAGAACCTCTTTCGCCTGCAGTTCCTGGAACAGAACGCCAACGCCATCTTCCTGGGCAACGTTGGCTTGGGCAAGACCCACTTGGCCACCGCCCTCGGCTACGCGGCCTGTCTGGAGGGCCACTCGGTTCTCTTTGCCAACGCCATCAATGTCATCAACCAACTCAGCGCCGCCCAGAAAAGCAGCCGCCTCAAAAGTGAACTCCGCAAATACCTCCGTCCCCGGCTGTTGATCTTGGATGAGATCGGCTACCTGCCCATCGACCAGCATGGCGCCGACCTGCTCTTCCAGGTTATCAGCCAGCGCTACGAGCGCGGTTCCATCGTGGTGACTACCAACAAACCCTTCAAACAGTGGGCCAGCATCTTCAACAATGACGCCACGCTGGCCTCCGCCGTCCTGGATCGGCTCCTCCATCACGCCGAGACGGTCGTCGTCGAAGGCACCAGCTTTCGCATGAAAGACCAAATCCAAACGTGATCCGGTTCTCCACTATCAGTTCCGTCGCAAAACCGGCAGCAGAAGCTGCCGGTTGTTTGCTTTTCGACCCTCCGCCCGCTCAGATTTTGGAACCGGCGCTTTTCATCCGCGTTCCCGCCGCCGCTGACAGTTTTCACCAACCGATTTGAAACAGGGTGCAACAATGTGAAAAACGAGGGACGAGAACCAACACAACCACCAACACGCCCCCATCGTCCGAGCCTGCTCATCCGCTGGCCCTCGTGAGCTTTCTTTCGCCCTCCCGGCTACCGTGTGGAACACAAAAGGCCCATCCGGGAAGTTCCTGCCTGGAGTGATGAAGGCTAAGAAGTCTGCGGACCAATACTGGGCGCGCCGGGAGCCTGCTTCACCGCGTAGCGGTGCCTGATGGTAGCCGTGGACTTCCAGTCCACGGACCCATGGCCCAAGCTCACCTGCGTCGCGTAGCGACGCTTGAGGTCAGGATGCGATTTGGCCATGGCCAAGCCCTCAGGCGTCGCTACGCGACGCGCGGCCATTCCCACGCCCCAAACCGTGGACCGAGGTCCACGGCTACCTTCAGCGCGTCGCTACGCGACGCAGGCGCTACGCTGGTGACTCCCAGGGGGCGGACGGGAGGTGGAAAGGGGCGGCACGCGATGAAGGCGCCACAGCTATTTGCAGGCAGGACCCCCAATTCAAATGGTCCGAGGACCCCAATAAATTCAAAGAGTCCATGGATCGCATCGCGAAGGATGGTATCAGCCGCGTGTTTGGTAACCCGATGGCAGACCCTGACAAGAACGAGTTTCTAAACGACCTCCGCCGTGAATTGGAAGAGCGCCCTAAGGTGGACCGCGTTTTCATACACATGGTTTTCATGGGCGAGGCCGACAAAGTCAATTCCAGCCGAGGATTGGACATTCGCCGAGAAAACATTGAAAACAAGCGACATCTCGTTCAGGAGTTTTTCAGTAATCCCGAAGTGGAGTTGATAGTCGAATTCATCTGCCACAATCGGCCACCTCCGCCCACCCCTGTCTCCGACATTGGCACGATCGCGCTCGCCCGGCACTCGTCGCTGCAGACAAGCGATGGCGTCACGATGTTTGTCGGTTTCGTGCCGCTAATGGACCTCTACCGCATCTGGGAGCGATTGAAGGGCCGCTTCCTGAGCCGCAATCTCCGCTTTGGCCTCTCAGCGGAGAAGCATCCCAACCGCAAGATTCGCGAAGCGCTGGCTGACATTGTGATCAAGCAGTCGCTCTCCCCAGAACTCTTCCCGTTCAACCACAACGGCGTTGCGCTCGCGGCGGAGCGGGTCGCCCTGAATGACGGGAAGGCGACACTGACCGTGCCGCGGCTGCTAAATGGAGCGCAGACTATCACCAGCGTTGCGAAGTTCCTTGAAGACAACTCTCAGAACCCGGCTCTTAAAGAAAACGAAGCGAAGCTTGGGGGGATTCAGGTTCTGGCAAAGATCATTGAATACGACCCCACCAGCGATTTTGTCACGAACGTGACAATCTGCAATAATTGCCAAAACCGCGTCGAGCCCTGGGACCTCCGTGCGAATGACCGCATCCAGTGCGACCTTCAGGACAAATTCCGGGAGGAAGCGAACGTATTCTATTCTCGCCAAGAACGGGCGTTCCAGAATTATTCCGAAGAGGAGCTTGAAGGCATGGGCGTTGATCCCGGCCATGACATGCGCATCGAGCCTCTGGCGCGGACGCTCTTGGCCGTCCAGGGAGAGATCGGATATATGTCTAAGCTTCCCTACATCTTTGAGAACCAGGATCGATACGCAAAAACATTCCGCTCGAGCTACCTGGAAGTAGATGCCAGCAGGATCGTGCTCGTCTATAAGGTCTATAAGGCGATCCGAAGCCCCACAGAGCATCTTCGTGAGCGGATGGGCCGGAAGTGGAGCACCCCGGTGCAGCGCGCCAAAAATCTGGTGTGCGCGCTCTTAATTCAGGGCCTGCTTAACGATCCCAAACTAAAGGACCACCTGGACGCCTTCGCGGAGGACCTTGCGGTGCAGTGGGAATTCCGCGAATATCTTCGCGACCTAGCCGTCGGCAAGGTGTGCATGATCCTCCGGCATATTCTTACCCACAAGGACTTCGCCGAACCGGTTACAAAGGGAAAAACACGATTTCCTGCACACCAAAGAGACATTTAAGCGGTGCATGGACTACGCACGTCGCAAGTTCGACTGGATTCAGAAATCTCTTTAGCAAAAGCGCCGTTTCCACCGCAGGGAGTGGGCATGGTTACGCTCCGGCTTACGATGCCGAATGAAGGGAAACGCAGAAGGTCCTCCCCCGTCGCCAAGACTTGCCGGCTTTCGCGCTCCCCGCCACCCCACTTCGCGAAACACGGCAAGACTTGGCTCCCCCGCCGAGGCTCCCTCGTGAGCTTTCTTTCGCCGCCGCTCCGCTTCGCTTCTTGCCCTAGCCGCTGATCCGCGCCCCTGTCCCCTAACGCGGGCGCCCAGGCCAAACGCTCCGTTGCGCTCCCGGCTTGCAGAAACTCGCCGAGCGAGCCAGAGGCAGAATTAGCTCGCTTCGCTCGAAAGGTGGGGGCCAGGGTTCGCTTCTCTCCGGTCCGCTTCCCCTGTCCGTTGTCGTGGTGTTCGGCTGTTCAGATCGTTTTTTGTTCTGCCGTTCGCCTTGCCCATCGCCCTCTACCGACCGCTTGTCAGCCGGGGGGCCGGGCGCGGTGCCCTCTGAAGACTACTCCCGCTGGCCGCCCCGGCTGGCGGTCTCTCGGCGGGGGCGCACGACAGAATTCTCCTGCTGCACGATGGCACCGGCGGTGCGTGCTCGGGACGCCAAAGGCGTCGCTCATACCAGCCCGGGCAACGCCCTGGGAACAGCCGCCAATAATCATCTGGAGCGCTGAAAGCGCGATTCATCCTCCGGGAGCTTTTTGAGGCAGGCCGTTGGCCTGCAACAGAATGCAATGTGCGGTGGACCCAGGGCGGCGGCCCGCCTGCGCTGCGCTCCGGCGGGCCTTGCCCTGGGCTGGTATGAACCAGGCCTTCGGCCTGAACGCCAGCGTGCCAACCCCAGGCCTGGCCTCAGGGAGAGGACCAAGCGGTGTATATATGGGCCTCACATACGAAACCTCCCGAAATCCTCGCAAACCACAGGGTTTGAAGAATCTTGTCATGCGCCCTCTCGCCGGGCGAAGGGCGACGGACAAGACGAACAGCAGAGCGCGAAAAAAAGATCATGAACACCACCACGACAACACAGACAGGGAGAAGGGCTCAAGAGCAATCCGAACAGAGTTCCAGGGCACAGCAGGCGCCATTTGCCAAATACCTGGTGATCCTCTGGCAGGGCCGGGAGCAGGCGGTGAGCGCGGGCCTGCTTATCTCTCAAGCGGGGGCCTGCTGGCACAGCGGGGAGAGCCTCATGCTCAATCTCACGTCACGCCCCCAGGACCGGCAGTTGATCGAGGCCCTGCTGGTCCAGCGCCGACCGCACGCTGTGGGATTTAACCATCGCCGCCGCCGAGGCCCAAGCGACTGCGCGCCTTGCCCGATAACCGCACCGAACACGATTCCACACACAACAAATAAACCCAATACAGAAAGGACAGTTATGTTCGACAGCAATAGCAACAGCAACATCCACCGCCCCGAGATCACGGACGCCGAACTGCGTAGCGCGGCCCCGGCCGAATTCGCCGAGGCACCCATGCCCGGAGCGTCCGACCGCTACACGTTCCTGCCCACCGGGCGGATCGTGGAGGCCATGCGGCAGGAAGGATGGAAGCCGGTTGAAGCCCGGCAGATGGGTGTCCGCCACCTTGAGCGCGCGGGGTTCCAGCGGCACTTGGTCCGCTTTCAGCGCCGCGACCAGGTTGCCGAAGTGGGCGACTATGCGCCCGAGGTGATCTTACTCAACTCGCACGACCGGAGCAGTGGTTACCAAATCCATGCCGGCCTGTTTCGCTTTGTCTGCCGCAACGGGTTGATGGTCCCCGACAGCCTCATTCCGAGCGTCTATGTTCGCCACACGGGCGACGAGTCACCCGAGATCATCCAGGCGAGCTTCAAAATCTTGAGCCAGCTTCGCGTGCTGGGCGACCGGGTTGCCAGCTTCCGCCGGGCCATCTTGAGCGAAGACACGGCCCGGGCTTTCGCCGGCCAGGCGTTGCAACTGCGCTACCCGGACCCGAACCGGGCGCCAGTCCGGGCCGTCCAGTTGCTCGCCGTCCGCCGGGCTCAGCAGCCAACTGGGCGGTTCGCCGAACAACCGCTCGCGGTCGTTCGGCGCACGGACCAACACGGCGCTGAGTTCTGTCAATGGCAAGCTCCCCACGGGGACCGGGGCACCGGTGGAGCAGCAGCGACTCGACTCGGAGCGTCCACCCCCAGCGGAACCTCACCCATCCTCGCCGCAAAGGGCCGAACTTATAACTACACTCGGAGTTGGCGGCGTTGACCGACGGCTGACAACGACCTGCCACCCGTCGGTCTTCCAGGAGTCAGAGGCCGCAAAGCAGATGGCGTGAAGTTGACCTTGCCCAGGAGACCGCAGCTTGAGCGCCGCCACCGTTTACGGCCGTGGCTGGCTCTGACAAAACGCCAATTCACCAGTCAACCAGGTTTCGCTCGCTCGCATGAGTAGTTATATGTTTGCCTTGACGCGGTCCGGATCCTGGCTGTCGTGACTGCCACGCCATGGTGAATTCTCACGTCGAGGTGCCAAAGGGCTTATCTATCGATCTTCCGCCTCTCAGAAATTGACGGTCCTTTTCCTTAGCGGCGATTGCCCGATGATCTTCGCGGGGCATTCCCCCATCGCCCCGTTTCAGCGCTTGCGGGGTCCATTCACGGTTTTTCCCGGGGCGATGCCTGGGTGTCTTATCTTGCCCTGTTCGGGGCGGACGAAAACCGCAGCAATCGATAGCAGGCATAAACGGGGGCGCAGCTCGGATTTTTTCGCAGGACCGGGAGCGCCGGCATCTTTGTCGGCGTGGAAGGAGCGGAACACGCCGCCGAGATGGCCGCGCTCTCGGTCATGCCAATACCGGAAGCGGACAAGAATGTTTGCGCTCCGGCTGCCCGTGTTGATGGGTTTACGCAGGCCGATGGCGCGGTAAAACTGTGGGCCGTCCCGGCCGACGCTCTTAATCGCTCAATCGCACCCGGGTTTGATCTTGCCGGCGGGGCGTGCCCTGGCGCCCGGGCCGGCGCGATTTCCTGCTTGTGGGCCTGGTCGGCAGCCTCGGCGTGACCCTCGGGAGGCTCTTTGAGCCGCAGGCCCCATGCGCTGCGCCCAAGGCGCGCGAGTATCGGATCAACTGGGGGCCGAGGTGCCCACCGAGCTCAACCCGCGCGGCATCCCGAGCCTGTGGCATATGCCGCTGGTGGGGGGGAGACCGCTTCCTCGACGGCATCGGCTTCCAGGTACTACCGAGAACAATTCGGGTGGGATGACTCGGTGATCACCGGGATCACGAACCTCGACGACACCCAAAGGGTCTACCGACAACTCTGGTTGCGGGGCATGGACATTCTCGCCGCTGACCAGGGACAGATGTTACAAAACACGGCAATTGACAGCTCTTTCGAGAAGAAGAAGGACCGGGTGCGCGAACTGAGCTTACGGCCTGTGCAGTTCCGAACCGTCGCTTTTGATATACGTTCGCGCCATCGGTGGCACGGATTGCTCACAACGCATCCAACCCTGGAATCAGACTCGGATCACGACGCCACGATCCAGATTTGCGACTTCAGTTCATCAGCGGCTCGGCCTTCGCGTCGAGCACGTCCAGGTCGTCGCCGAAAATGAGAGGATTTCTCCGCTGCGAGGACCACGTAGCTGTGCGGCAGCAGATGCACGTTGAAGGACGCGCGCTGTTCTCCACCGCCGCGACCGCCGCCGCGCTGGCCTTGCCCGGATTCCTGCGGCGTCTGCCGGGCAATGACTTCGTCAGTCACCAGATTGCGCAGCCTGGCAAAGTCGCCGGTTACGCCAAGCCGCACGTCCGTTTCGGTGTGCTGAAAGTTTTGCGCGATGAGAGTGTCGTTGTCATGCGCGAACGGCGCGAAGGATGGGCTGGACACGCCGGGATGGTTAGTTTAACTTGTGAGCACTATGGGCCAAAGCTGTCATGCAGGCGCATGAACCACCGTCCGACGGGCGGAAGCAGGACATCCTCCGGCAGGCGTTGAAGCGGAAAACACCCCTGGAGCGGGCCGCGTTCCTGGATGGCGCGTGTGGCAGGGATGCGGCCTTGCGCGTGGAGATAGAAGCCTGGCTCACCGGCCATGAGGGAGGCGAGAGAGGCCCCGCGCTGAATGGGGAGGCTGGCAGCGACCCCCCGGAAGAAGGCGCCACCGAAATCACGCCAACGCTGCTGGATGAAACACCCCTGACTGAGGGGCCGGGGACGGTCATTGGGCGCTACAAGCTGCTCGAACAAATCGGGGAGGGGGGCTTCGGGGTGGTGTATGTGGCCGAACAGCAGGAGCCGGTTCGCCGCCAGGTGGCCCTGAAGATCATCAAGCTGGGGATGGACACAAGGCAGGTCGTGGCCCGGTTCGAGGCCGAGCGCCAGGCGCTGGCGCTGATGGACCATCCCAACATTGCCAAGGTGTTCGACGGGGGCGCGACCGAGAGCGGGCGGCCTTTCTTTGTGATGGAACTGGTCAAAGGCATTCCCATCACCAGTTACTGCGACCAGAAAAAGCTGGGCACCCGGGACCGGCTCGATTTGTTCATCCCCGTTTGCCAGGCCATTCAGCACGCGCACCAGAAGGGCATCATCCACCGCGACATCAAGCCCTCGAACATCCTGGTGACCCTGCAGGAGGGGAGGCCGGTGCCCAAGGTCATCGATTTTGGGATAGCCAAGGCGACTCAGCAGAGGCTTACAGAGAAGACGCTTCACACGCAATTGCAGCAATTTATCGGGACACCGGCTTATATGAGTCCGGAGCAGGCGGAGATGAGCGGATTGGACATTGATACGCGCAGCGACATCTACAGTCTGGGGGTGTTGCTGTATGAGTTGCTGGTGGGCAAGACGCCCTTTGACGCGAAGGAACTGCTGGCAGCGGGGTTGGATGAGATTCGGCGGACGATTGTGGAAAAGGAACCGGCGCGGCCCTCGACGCGGCTGAGCATGATGGGCAAGGAGGAGTTGACGACGGCCACCCAATGTCGCGGGGCGGAGGCGCCCAAGCTCATGAGCCTCTTGCGAGGCGATCTGGATTGGATCGTGATGAAGTGCCTGGAGAAGGACCGGACACGGCGTTACGACACGGCCAACGGTCTGGCGATGGACATCCAGCGGCATCTCGACAACGAACCGGTCGTAGCAAGGCCGCCGAGCACGGCATACCGGCTCCAGAAGGCGTGGCGACGCAATAAACTGGCGTTTACAGCGGCGGCAGTTGTGGTAGCGGCATTGGTTATTGGAATCGGCGTCAGCAGTTGGCAGGCAGTTGAGGCCAGCAGGGCCAGGAATGCCGAAAAGGAACAACGGCTCGCCGCCCAAAAGGAGCGCGACAAAGCCCAAGCGGCGGAGCAAGCCGAGAAGCAGGCTCGCTTGCGGGCGGACCACCTCCTCTACGTGGCTGACATGAACCTGGCCCAGCAAGCCTGGGACCAGAACAACATCGGTCGCCTCCGCCAGTTGCTCGAAGACACCCAAGACTCTCCGGATCGCGGTTTTGAGTGGTATTATTGGCAAGCGAAAACTCACTTGGCCTTGAAGACGCTCCGAGGCCATCTGGACGGGGTGAGGTCTGTGGCCTTCTCCCCGAACGGCCAACGGATTCTAACTGGTAGTCTGGATCAGACGGCCAAGGTGTGGGAGGCAGCCAGTGGCCGGGAATTGCTCACGCTCAAGGGGCACCACGCCGCCATCAATTCTGTCGCCTTCTCCCCTGACGGTCAGCGGATCGCTACTGGCAGCGGGGATTGGCCAAGTGACGATCATACGGCCAAGGTGTGGGAGGCGGCCAGCGGCAAGGAATTGGTCACTCTCAATGGGCACACCATGGTCATTAATTCTGTCGGCTTTTCCCCGGACGGCCAGCGGATCGTTACTGGCAGTGAGGACAAGACGGCCAAGGTGTGGGATGCGGCCAGCGGCAAGGAACTGGTCACTCTCAATGGGCACACCATGGCCTTTGATTCTGTCGGCTTTTCCCCGGACGGCCAGCGGATGGTTACTGGCAGTGATGACCATACGGCCAAGGTGTGGGAGGCGGTCAGCGGCAAGGAACTGCTCACGTTCAAGGGGCACGGCGGCATGATTTCTTCTGTCGGCTTTTCCCCGGACGGCCAGCGGATCGTTACTGGCAGTGATGACCATACGGCCAAGGTGTGGGACGTGGCCGGTGGCCTGTCTGCCGACAAAATGGGCGGGAACCTGCTCACGCTCAAGGGCCACAGCGATGGGATTAGGTCTGTGGCCTTTTCCCTGGACGGGCAGCGGATTGTCAGTGGCGGTTATGATCAGACGGCCAAGGTGTGGGACGCGGCCAATGGCCGGGAGATCCTCACTCTCAGGGGGCACAGCAATGTGGTTTCTTCCGTGGCCTTTTCCCCGCTGGACGGGCGGCGGATTGTCACTGGCAGTTGGGATCTGACGGCCAAGGTGTGGGATGCGGCCAGCAGCAAGGAACTGCTCACGCTCAACAACGGTCCAATTGCATCTGTAACCTTTTCCCCGGACGGCCAGCGGATTGTGACCGGCAGTTGGGATGCGACGGCCAAGGTCTGGGATGCGGCCAGCGGGCGGGAACTACTCACGCTCAAGGGGCACAGCTATGATGTTCTTTCTGTGGCCTTTTCCCCGGACGGCCAGCGGATTGCCACTGCCAGTGGGGATGCGACCGCCAAGGTGTGGGAGGCGGCCACAGCCCAGCAGGTCGCTGCCTGGCAGGAAGAAGAACGGGCGGCAGCTCAGTATCTTGCCGCCCTGCAAGGCGAGCGGACGGCGGAACAGGAGCGCCAAAGGATTGCTCGCGACCGTGATTCGATCAAGCAATGGCTGATCCTTGCGCCGATTGCCCTGGCCACCAATCAGAGCGGCACCGAGGGATTAGACATCGAGCAGATTGAGGACGAAGCCCGCCTCAGGCCCAAGGCGGGAGAGGCGAGGTCCATTGGGGGTGGTGAGTTGAAGTGGCGGGAGGTAGCCCTGACGAACGAGGTCATCGACTTCAACGCGCTCTTGGAGCACGAGACAACTCAGAGCGTAGCCTACGCGGTCTGCTACATCCGGTCGGAAGCCGAGCAGCGCGGGCTGCTGATGCTGGTGGGCAGCGACGATGAGGCGAAAGTATATCTGAATGGGAAGCAGGTCTATAAATCTCCCGTCATGCGTCCCTTCGCTGCCGAGCAGGATAAGGTGCCAGACATCGCCCTGAACGCGGGGCTGAACGTGCTGGTGTTCAAAGTCGTGAATGAAACCGGCGACTGGAAGGGGTCCATTCGGCTCACCGATGCCGAGGGCAACCCGGTCAAGGGGATTCAGGTGACGCTGGATCCGGGGGCGAAGGAGAAAACGGAGATCAAGGAGCCGTGACAGGATCACGATTGGGTTGTGGAGGCGCGGATGAAACGGATGGAGTCTTCGTACTTGAGGTTGGTCCGCCGGACGCGCTGGACCACCGCGCGGCTCAAGGCCAGGAGAAAGGGCACGGCCAAGGCCGGGGCTTCGCGGACGAGGCGGTCGAACGCGCCATTGGAAATCCGGAGCAGCACGCTGTCCTTGTTGGCGATGACGTCGGCGGAGCGGGGGCCCTGGTCGAGCAAGGAGATTTCGCCGAAACAGTCGCCGGCGGTGAGCGTGGCTAGGATCGTTTCTTTGCCTTCGACGATGCTCAAGACGCGCACCTCGCCCTCGGTCACCACGTACATGGCATCGCCGTGCTGGCCCTGGCGGACGATGTGACTGAACTGGGGGAAGCGGATGACTTCCAGGTAATGGGCCAGGGAGGCAAGCTGCGGGTCCTCCAGGCCGGCAAAGAGCTTTGTCCGGCGCAAAGTCGCGGGGCTAAGACCGGCGCCGGGTCCGGAATCGGCAGGGGCTGGGGCCGCGGCTTTCAGAGCGAAGTGGGGCTTGAGGGTGCTGCCGCCTGAAGGCGGCGTTCCGCCGGGCGCTGCGGCGGCGGCTTTCAGGGCGAAGTGGGGCTTTAACTCGGGCAGGTCGGCCGCCCGTTGCCACTGGTTAATCGCCTCGGTCAGCACCCAGCTCTCCGCTGTGAGGCGCCGCCCCTCAATCCATTGAACCAGGGCAGGCAACTCCAGCGGGCCGTACACGACTTTGTCTGCGCCCCACACCCGGTAGAGCGATGCGGTTTCCGTTTTTTGCATGGGCAAATCCTTGGTGATCTGACTTTTAGAGTTGCACCTGTTGGTCATGGTAAAGGCCCGGCGCCACGCGTTTGGTCTCCGGCGAGGCGTTGTGGAATTCCACGGTTCCCTGGCAAATCACGCGCGGGCTGAACTCGACGGGGCCGATGACTTTGAAGGATTCGCAGGCCGCCAGGGACGGGACGCCGGCGCGGAAGAACCGCTCGAAGGAGGCCATCACGTTGTAATACTTCGGGTCCAGCTCCACCAGGGGCGGCCGGCCTTGCCTTGAGGGGACCAACTCGAGCCGGTCGTCGGTTGTGACCTGGTAGGCATCCGAGCGCAATGCCGCCAGGTCGGCCGTGGCTTTGACCGGAGCGAAGCGTGAGCGGGGAACCACAATGGCGTTGGCGCCGTCGAAACACTCGATAGCGGCGCCCATGGCGGATTCCAACTGCAAGACCTTGGGGGTGGCGGGGTCGCGCGGGTCGAGGTTCTTGACGTTGGTGATGAGCGGCAAGGGCAGCACCCCGCCTTTGCGCTTCAGTTCGGCCTTGAGGTGGTCCAGGCGTATCCAGAGGTTGTTGGTGTTGAAGAAGCAATGGCGCCGGATGTCCTGGAATTGGGCCTCTTCCTCCTTGAGGCTCTGGGCCGATTCCCGCAAGAGCAAGCGGCCGGTCGCCCGCCTGCGGGCCAGGTGTCCGCCCTTCCTATCGGCGGCCGTGCGCTGCGCGACCTCCATCAAAAAGGGGAAATCGCGTTCCACGAAGTAGCGCAGCAACCTCAGGTCAACGTTGGCCCCAAGGTTGTCCGAGTTGGAGACGAACGCGCAACGGGTGCCGGAGTCCAGCAGGCGGTCCAGAAGGCCGCAGCCCAGGATGGAGGGGTAGAAATCCCCATGCCCCGGGGGGCACCATTCCAAATCCGGCTGGCCAGGCCAGGCCACCGGCGCGAAAGTTTGGGGATCCACCTTGGGAACCATGCTTTGCAGAAAATCAACCTCGTTGCCGCCCGCTAAATCAGGGTAGCGGCCCAGGAATTCCAGTGTCTCCCGGCGCGTGGTCAAGCTGTTCATCAAGTAGAAGGCGGGGTAGCGCGAGCCGGTGCGGTTGCGCAGGCCAAGCATCTGGCGGACCGTAAAGTCCAGGAAGGTGTCGTCTCCGCGCACCGGGATGAGGGACTTGGTCCGGTCCAGCCCCATGCTGGTGCCCAGGCCGCCGTTGAGCTTGAAGACCACCAACTGGCGCAGCATCGCGTTGTCCGCCACCGCCCCCTGGTCCAACTCCTCCAGCTTGGGAAACGAGGCGATCGGCGCTATAGCGGCCTCCGGCAGGATTCCGCGGTCCCCAGTCCTGACTTTTTCCAAGGCGCCAAGGAAGGCGGCGATCGTAGGCTCGGCGATGCCTGCGGCCCGCATCTTGGCCGCATGGCTCTGGTTGGCAGCATTGGTTTGCATGGTTTGGAGGGAGGCCTCGCGCGCCGGAGTTCACTGGCGGAGGCGGTAAAAGCGCATGGACACCAAGGGCTTGACCAACAACGGCGTGGCGGCATTGGTCACGTCAGCCCAGGGCCCGGTCATCGCCGGGGCCGATTGCAGGACGCCGTTGCCGTGCCAGGAAACCGATACCGCGCCGGGACCGGCGGGCTGGATGCTCAGCCAGCCGGCGGTTTGGTTCGCGCTGGTGTACACGGTCGTCACGAGGCCGCCCCCAGATCAACCTCCGGGCCCGCAAATCGGATATTGTCGAACGAACCGACATACAGAACATTCGTGGCCAGCATCGCCACATTCAGGGCCAAGGTATCAACATGGCTCGGATCGAAAGTGCCGGAGGCGTTTGTAAACTGATCGAGAGATGCGCTGAGGGTGAACCACCCGTTGGCGCCGGGGGCGTACAGGCTCGTATATTGGATGAAGTTTTGGATCTGGTTGGTCCCCACATAGGTGTCTGGGCTCTTGACCTGCATTTCGACCGAACAGAGGTTACTATTGGCCTCCTGGAAATCATAAGAGAACACGTAGTTGGTCCATAGGCTGCGGTCGGCCGGCAGCGCCCAATCGCCGTTGGTGAATTGGTAACCCAGCCCAAAGCCGCTGAACGCCGTCCATGATGGGTTGGTGACGACCATAAACGCGGATTGGGAGCCGTCCGAGCCGATGAGCTGCACACCCGCGTTCAAAAACAGGTTGGTCGGCGAGGTGTCAAAAGTGGCCGCCGGAAAGGAATAGACATAGCTGTTCCAGGGCCAAGTGAGGTTGTTGGTTATATACGGCAGGCCGGGCCCTTGCCAGTTTGCGCCAGTCGCATAACCCTCGAAGCTTTCAAAGACGTCATCCGACAGCACGTTGGCAGCGGTTTCCGAGTAGGCCTGCCAGGTGAATGGCCCGGCCGCGCCGGGGGGCACGGTGACCGAGAAGGTGTTGCTGCCCGTGCCTGAACTGGTCAAGAAGCTATTGGACACCACGCTCTGGCTGCCCGATTTGAGCTCGAGGACAATCCGGTAATGCTCCTGGCCCCAGCCCAGGGAATCCCACAAGGCCGCGCGATCCAGCGGCGTTGCGTTGCCGGAAAGGTATGAAGGCAATTCTTCCCAAGCCAAGGTGACGGAGTAAGTTTTGCCTGGCGCCACCACGCCCGGCAAGGGCTGGGTCGGATGCGTCCCGAAGAGGAGCCGCGCCGGCAGCGTGCTCTGGAAGACCGGCAGACCTGCCTGCAAGAGCCAGGCCCGAAAAACGTATTCTCCACCCTCGCGCGAGGAGATGTAATTCGGGTCGTTGGCATCCGGGTCGGGCACGGGCACCGGCACCGCAAGGGCGCCCTGCCCGGTGATGTTGGTGGCAATGGACTGGCCGTAGATCTTCCCCCTCGGCGAGGTCTGCTCCAGCGTTACCATGACCGCCAGATTGGGGTCCTGGGCATCGTAACCGAGGTTGACAAGGCAGTTGGAGCCGTTGGGCCAAAAGGCCAGCGGAGCGTCCGCAAACCAGAGCTTGTTGGGATTCGGGTTGATCAACGAACTATCCAGTGTCCCGGTGGCAGCGTAGGCATACAACAGGATGCAATCATCCCCCGCGACGGTGTAGTTCAATGTCCCAGTGGAATTCCGAGTTAAGACGCCCCCCGCCGACAGGGCTTCCACCTTCCGCCCGGCAAGGAGCGAGGGCGCTGATATCGTGATGCTGGCGGCATTGGTGTCTTCATTGAGCAGCCCAATGAGCACGCTGCCATTGGCGCAGAGCCGGTAAGAGGGGAGCACGTACTCGGGGGGACCGGCGCTGCTGAGCGACACGGCGGGCTGGAGCCGAAGTGGTCGCGATAGATGGCACCCAGGATAGCGTAGCGCGTGTCCCATTGCCTCGCCTCCGTCCCGCTCGTCGCGAAAGTGTCGCCCAAGGCGAACGGGTTGACTGCGGTTCGCCCCCGCCCGGCCCCGGCGGCATTGACCAGCAGCGCCGGGTATAAGGTGGCATCCGGGTAGGGAAAACAGCCGCCAGTGGCGCCGGCAACGCCGGAGCCCGTCAGCAGCACTTGAGCCGAGACCGGCATCACCCGCTGCCAGAACTTCCAAGTCGCCTGGGCGGTGGAAAAACTGGTCGTGATGGGGCCGAGATTGGCTGCCCCGAGGAGGCGGAGCGGGGTGTAGCAGTCGTTGGTGACGATGAGGTCAAAGCCAGGGCCGGCCGCGCTGACATCCACGCCCAAGAGCGTCCGCATCAGGCTCACCCAGTTGTTGTTGCTCCGGCAATACGCATCGTATTGCCCTGGCAGCTCCGCCTCGGCGTGAATGGAGATGCCCGCCGGCAGGACATTGGTCGCCACACGCTCGAGGTCACGCGGGTCCATCTGGACACAGCGCGAGAGCAGCAGGACCGGCGCATTGGTGGCCGCCCCGCTCTCGAAGGCGGCATCGTCAATGATGCCCGGCTGATAACCCAGCCGCTTCAAGGCGCCCCAGATCATGGCGTTCTCCTGGTTGGCCCGGGGCCACACCATGTCCGCGTTGGTGCTCCAGAACAACTGGACATCGGGCGGCGGGTTGCTCGAGCCGCCGAGCAAATGTTCCAGGCGCAGGTTTTCCATCTGCAGGAACATGGCTTTGATGTTGTCATAAACGGGCTGTTTGGGCAGGCGGTCGATCTGAACGATGCCGAAGCCACGCTCGCGGGGAAAAAAGGCCTGGGTGAAAAAGCCCCGGTCGTTCCAGGTGAAGAAGTGGAAGCCGATGGCCCCGGCGAGCAGGGATTCCCACAGAGTGCTGGGCAGGGCTTTGGGTTGGCGGGCTCCGGCCCAGAGATAGCCGGTAATGGGGTCTTTATCGAAGAGGTCCTCGGGTACTGCTGAAGCCGGTCTCCGAAATCATGACGGGCAGGCCGGATTGAGCCTGGTACTTGCCGATGCCAAAGGCGGCGGAGCGGAGCTCGCTGCCCATTTCAGCCCAGGCGTAGTTGTTGAGCGACCAGAAGTCGAGCGGCGCCCCTGCCGCCGCACAGGCGGTCACGATCGCCTTGGCATCTTCGCACGTGAAATTCGCGTCGCGGCCGCTGAAAATCCCGCCCACCATTGAATAGGTGCGCAGGTGGTTTGGGTCGGCCTGCCGCGCCGCCGCAGCGCCCAGGGCGACAAAGTTACCGATGCTCTGTTTGCGCCATTGCAGCAGGTCCTGGTAGCCGGGAAACAGCCGATTGGGCGGGTATTCCAGCGGCATGACGACCGAGGCAAAATCGGGGTAACTGGCCTGCCAGTTGGCATTGAGCGCCGCAATATTGGTTTGGTAGTGCGACTGCAGGTAATTGTGAAAGCTCTGTTGGGAGAGCGGATCATAACCGAGAAACCGACGCGCCGGGTACAGGTTCGGATCTTCCCACAGGTCAAAATAGGCGTATTCGTTGCCCAAAATCCAGCCGCCAACCGCCGGGCTGCCCTGATAACGCCCCGTGACCGCCGCGATGTACCTGCGTATAGACGGCTTGCGCGCGGGGGTCCTCATAATTGATCACGTCCGAAATCAGGAACGGCAGGTTGGCGTTGAGTTGGTCCAGGGTGAGCGTGGCCTGCAGGCTCTGGATGATATTCGAAACGCCCCCCGCCTTGGCGCCCGCCACCAGGCAGTTCATCACCTGCGTCAGCACCGTCGGTGAGCTGGAGTTGGTTAACTGGAGCGCGAGCGCGGTCGCCGCGGGCAGGCAATTCAGGGCATTGGCCGGCGTGCTGTTGGAAAGGCTCCGCACCACATCCGCTCGGAGGCCCTGGTTGTTGATCGCGAGCCAATTTGTTGGAAACCAGGCAGGCGGATACTGATATCCGATAATAATGAACAGCTTGAGGCCAAGCCGTTCAGCCTGCTGAATCAGGTGGTCCGCCTTGCTCCAATCGTACTGGTCCGGCCCAATCTGCACCTGCCCCCACGTCAACTCCGCCCGCACCGAGTTGGCGTGCAGCTTTTGGATCTCCAGCAGGTCGTAATCCACCTGCTCGAAGGATTGATTGGCCCCCACCGGTGGATTCCAGATCTGGTAGGCCACGCCGCGCGGGATGAAATAATCACCGGCGACAGGGTCCCAGAAATAGCCGTTGCGGATCTGCAGGAAGCCCTCGGCGGCCTGGCTGGGGCCAGCCAGCACCCCGAGCCCAAGGGCCAAGGCCGCCGCCGGCCCGAGCAGGATCCGCTTAAGGCCCGCGCCCCAAACAGGCATGAGCGCCCGCCCCTGGGCGCACGACAGATTCCTTCCAGGGCTCCCGCCTGCCGCATTTATGCGGCGTTCCGGTTGGCTTCGGAAGGCCGCATTTATGCGGCAGCGGAGAATGCTGTCGTCCGCCCCTCGCCAATGAAGTTGCCAGTTCGTAGGTGATTCCAGGTTCACAGCGTTGCCATCGGAGTTCAGCACCGCCGGCTCAGCCGGGCCGCGCACCGGGCGGCGGTTCCATTGCCTGGGGCAGCTCGCCGGGCGCTCTGCCTGGTCCCGCCGCCGCCAGGCGTTGCTGGATCTGCCGAAGCGAGCGGCGGGCGTACCCATAGCTGCGCTGATCGAAATACGTCTGAACGTCGGTAAACATAGCATGGAACCGGGCGGTGTCCACTGGCGTCAGCTTGCCTGGCTGCGCCGCGAGCGACTCGAACGAGCGATAATGGGCAGCGATCGCCGGCACCAAGCCCGCGCCCCACCAGCCATGCTTCTCCCACCACTCCAGCGCCAGGCTCAAGAGGCCCGCCGCCAGCACCACCCCGAGCACGAGCGCAGCGCCGGCAAAAACGCTGGACGGCAAAGTCGAGATCCGGTAGCCGCCCGGGGCCGTGAACACCAGGAGGCCGGGCATTGGCACGACAAAAAACCAGACGAACGTGAACAACCCCAACACAAACGAGCGGCGCCATTCGCAGGCAAAGCGCAGGTTGGCCGAGGGCCGCTCGAGGAGGTCGGAGATCGGCTTCTTGAGCAGCGGCAACACGCGGTCCTGCACCGTTTTCGCGATGGCTGCCCGGCCCTCGCTCGACAACGCCGTTCGCTCCAGGGTGGCCTTGGTCTTTTCCAGATCCGTTCCCAGGCCGGCCATGATATTCCATGCGAGCTTCTCTGCCTCTTCCAGCGGCAAGCCCTGGGCCGCCAACTCCTCCGCCAATTGGCCCCGGAGTTTGCGGAGACGACGAGGGTATCCCACATAACGAAGTCCCGCCATCAGGACCCGGCCCAGACATGCCGCAAGGAGGCCCAGGCCGGCCCATTCCCACCACCCGCCGCCCGCGATGAGCCATGCCACCAGCAGGTAGAATATGAAACTGGCCAGCCATCCCAACAGTTTGGGCGCCCAAACCACCGCGCCCCAATGGCTACCCGCCTTGGGTTGCATCAAAAACGGCCCCACCAAGGCGCTCACGCTGAACATCAACGAAGGCAACAGCAGCAGCACGTTGAGGAAATCCAGGTTCGCCAAGGCAAAGAGATTCAGCAAGAGTGAACCCAACCCCACGCCCCACACCACCGTGCGGAGGTTGACGAAATTCTGATAAGTCTCGAAGGGCCGGTCCTCGCGGGGCCCGACCCAGGTCCGAAACGCCATGTTGACCGCCTTGGCATCGTTGGCGGAGGCGCCCGAGAGCACGAACTCGAGGCTCTGCCGCACCACCTGGCCCAAGGCGTGAATGACCAGTTGCGGGCCAAAGAGCATCACGTCGCGACCCCGGTAATAGAGCCATCGGCCGAGGCCCAGGCAAAAGCCGCCCGCGAGGAAGCCTGCCACGACCAGCGGCAGGGTAAACGAGTTGAAGGCCGGCACTTCCTGCCCCAGGATGGCTGCGGCCCCGGCGCCGGCGAAGGCGGTGAGCCGATTGAACCCTGTGCCCTCAAGGCACGCCACCAACCCCAGCGCGGTCAGGACCTGGTTCATGACCAAACCCAGGTTCCAGAGCAGCACCAGGATCTGCACGAATGGCGAGATGTCGCAGATGATCGCCAGGGGCATCAGCAGGATGCTCAGGAGCGCAAAGGGGGCGCTCAAAAAGAACCGGCCGCCGCTGGCCCGAATCTCCTTCGCAAAAACGGAAAGCGGTCCGCCATCGTTGATGCGCTGCATGATTGGGTCGAGCATCATCTGAAGGTAGCCTCCGGACCACCGGGGGAAGGCCGAGAGCCACTCGGCATGGCTCCAGCACTCCCGGAGCTTGTGCCACATCGCCCGGGAACGCCGGAACTTGACCTGGTAACCCAGTGCCAGGGCGTTGTGCGCCGCCTGGGTCACGCCCCAGATATCCTCGGAAATGCCGATGGCGTGCGGGCCGAACCCAATCAGGCCCTCGCACCGGTCGCCGAACGTGGCGCCGCGCGCCGCCGCCGCCGTCAGCGGCATCTTGGGGGTGTTGGTGTCACATAACGCGCGCTGGACGCGTCCGTAATAAATCGCCTGGATGTTGCCCCAACCGGTCCCCAGGGTCTCGGCGCCCACCCCACCCACCAGCATCACCCCGCGGGTCAGCGCGCGTGCCCCTCCTCGACCAATTGCGAACTCTGGCCGATGGGCGTGAGGGTGTTGGTGGTGCTGCGCCCGGGGATGACAATGACGACGCCCGGGTCACTCAGCGCCAGCTTGAGGTCCGCCATCACCGCCTCCAGGTCGTGCGCGTTGGCGTTCCGGTCCAGCACCAGCATATTGGTGAGCTTGAGCGACTCCTCATAAACCAGGTCCATGGCCACCAGGCCGCCGGCTTTGAATCCAAAGGGCGTCCAGTCATTGAGGCTATAGGCCCGAGCGCCCGGCGCGGCCGCCATCAGCAGGCGCGCCAGTTTGTTCCGTTGCCCGAGTTCTCCCTTGTCGTATGGCAATTGCGCGGGCCGGTTGTTGTCATTGTTATCATACTTGTTCTGAATCAGGTAAAACACGGTGTTTGCACCCAGGCCCTCGCGCGCCAGGCACAGCGCGATATCCACCAGATTGATGCCGGTATCCTGGGCATGCCCGGCCGTTGACATCATGGTGACCAGCCAGCGCCGAAGGTGCCAGGCCGCCAGCACCCGGTCACGCTCGCTCCCGCTGGCCACCCTCAAGTTGAGGCCCAACTCATCGGCCAGGCGCGGCTCTTCCCCGGAAACGACCAACTGCAGCGGGTGCCACAGAGTCACATCCCCCCGCCGCTCCAGCTCATAAAGGGCCTTAAACCATTGCGTCAGCTCCGCATCCTCCGGGAGTCGCTGCGCCTGCGCCAGCAACCGCATCCCGCCGGACCCAAGCCGGTCCCGCAGGGTCTGGAGGCGGCTGATCAGCAACTCGGGCGTCAGTTTGTGGAAGGACAAGTCATCGCCGCTCATGTAAACGACGCCCAAGGCTCGATTGGGATCGCGTCGCATTTGGTCCAACGCCCCCTGCTCCCTTGCCTGCCGGCGCGCCCGCAGTCCGTGCCACAGGCGGGATTGCCGCACCCAGTCGAGGATCTCGCCCTCAAAAGCCATGAGCGCCAGGCTGAGGACCAACGCCGCTCCCACCGCCCCCGCATGATGATCCAGGTAGCCAGTGAACGATTCACTGAGGAACTGGAGAACGAAACAACCGAAGGCCCCCGCCGCGCACGCGACTTTGACGGGATAAATCGCAGCGGCAGAGACCAGCGCCGTCAGCACCACGAAAAGCCCGAAGCGCAGCAGATACATGGTGTTCCAGAACAGAAACATCCCGGCGATCAGGCGGAGGTCCAAGCCATGGCGATAGGTCTCCTGGAACCAAATCTCCAGGGCCTGCTTGAACATGTAGCTCCCGACGAAGAAGAAGATCGCCCCGAAGACAAGGTAAAACCCGATCGCCTGGGTCATCGGCCAAAACCCGCCCGTGGGCACGGAGGGCTGAAAATGATATTTGATCGAAAGCCAGATCAGCGAGGCGGGGCGCGTGGGGACCAGGTTGAGTTGGTTGACCCACCGGCTAAGCCGGCCCGCCCGCGGATTGGCGCCCACCCGGTCCTCCAACCAGGAGCTGAACCGGGAAACAATCAGCGGCAGCAACAGGCCCGCCGATTCCGCCAGCAGCAGCACGCCACCCCATCCCTTTACAAACATGAAGCTGGCGAAATTCGGCGGCTCCTTCGGCGGCTCCAACTGGAACAGGGCCAGCGTCAGCAATCCCAGGCCGGCCGAGCGGAAAATCCAGCCGGCCCGTTGGTAAACCAGGGGATTCCACCACCACCCAAGGCGCAGCGCCGGCGTCGAGATCTGGGGCGCGCGCCCGAACAAGCTGGCCACATCCCTGTCCAGGCTTAGCGAGGAGCCCTGGGCTGCCTGGGGGCCCCAGCGATAGCGATAGACCTCCAGCAGACGCGCCGCCACGCTCAACCCAAACCCTGCAAAAAGCGGCGCTGCCCAGTTCAAAGAGTGCCAATCCAGTGCCAGGTCCTTGGCCAACTGCTTCAAGTAGGGATAGATCTTCAACCCCTCGAGCCCGTTGTTGTACCAGATCAACGCCACCAAACCCATGAGCAGGAAATGAGGCAGCATCTTTGCCGCTTCCAGCAGATAGGGATGAATGGGAAACAATTGCTCGCGCTCTTTGAACGACTTGTATCCTTTGATGAAGCTTACCACATGCTCGACGGGCACATCCCACTTGCGCTCCATTTCCTCGACCACCCGCGCCAGGCTCGCGCCCGGCAGTTGCAGCATCAGCAGGTCGAGCGCCGACGCGCCGGCGGGCGCATCGAATCCTTCGCGGGCATCAAAGGGTCAGTCCGGGCCCGCACCCCCATCATCCGCAGCACCAGCTCGATCTGGTCGTTCACCCCGAGGACCGCTGCCGTGGCGGGGTTGGCCTTAAACTCCTTTATCAAGGCCAGCAGCCGGAGATGAGACTCGGAAAAATACATGACCAACCGCGACCAGATATGGTTGCTGTCCTCGTTTTCGAGCAAGACATCGCTCTGGGGCAGCCCGTCCTTCCGGCCCGCCTTCACCACCCAGCGCATATAAATGCCGACCAGCACCGCGAATTCATCCAGACCGTTGAGCCATTCATCGCCCCCCCCCTCGACGAGCCGCTCATCGCTCTCGGACCAACCGTTGACAACGCGCCGCCACTCCAGGACCAGCTTATAGCTCGCCCGCAACTGGATATGGAAGTTCTGCTCGATGGCGCCGTTGCAATAGCGCGAATGCTCCGCCCCTGCCGGGATGCTCATCCCCAACACACGTTTGGCCCACCGCTCCTCGGCCCGGCGCATCACCTCCTCCGAAACCAGCAGCCCCGAATCGCCGGCAGGGGCCAGCTTCCGGCGGCGGCGGCGCGCGTAGCTCAGGCCCCACCAAAACAACGCAACCCCCACCAGGCTCAGATAGAATCCGGCGGCGGTCCACAGGAACTGTGTGATATCCGGCTCCGGCTCGGGGCGCAGTTCCAGCGCACTCACTGGTGGCAGCCTGGCCGGCCAGGCGGGATCTGCCAATTCGGCGTACACCCCCAGCGTCTCGGGCCAGCCCGAAACCGCGGGCTGCTGGCTTTCATCCGCCGCGGCCATGGCCGGTGGACGAAGTTGCGCCGAGGTCCCGCCTCCTTTCCGCTTGCCCGGAAGACCGGTTTCAGCCGGATAGATCTCGGGGCCTAGACCGGTGGCCAGCGGCGCATTCGTGCTGGCGGCCGTGACCAGCGCCGGCCACTTGTCCCCCTGCCGCAGGCGGCCCAGATTCCACTGGGCAAAATCGGCCGCGGCATCGTATCCCAGCAGCCGCGCCACGCGCAGGAATTTGGCTGTCAGCACCACTGAGATTGCCTCCGGCCGCTGCAACGGGATGACCCAATCCAGGCCCCAGTTCCCCTCCACAGTGACGCCATGGGCTCGCGCCAGATTGTCTAACCAGCCCCGGGTGAGTTCCTTGCTCACCCCCAAACGGTCCGCCGCTTCGATAAAATCCAGCCAGTCATCGGTGGCGCTCCAGAGCTCCGTCGCCAAGGCCAGGGTCTCGCGATGCACGTCCTGGAGTTCGAATAAGCCCCGCGGAACCACGCCGGCGGTCTGCGCACACACCCCGATCCGATTGGTCAGCCAAGCCGCCTGCTCGCGCGCCGCCTCCAACATTTGCTGCCGCCATTCGGGCCCGAAAGGATAGCTCGGCGCCTGCTCCGCCAACCGCGCGAAGAGGCAGATAGGCGCGCGCATTGCTGCCCACCGAAAAACGCTTCGGCTCGGGCCACAACGTCAGCCCGGGAAGCCTTCTCAAGGCCCGAACCTCGCTCTCGGCGATGCCTGCCGGCCACGCCGTGTCGTTCGTGCTCGGCCGAAACTTTGGCAGCACCAAATCGACCAGGCGCCGGCCGAACTCCAGTGTGTTCCGGTCGCCGGTGGCGGTCCCGAGGCAGAACGCCGCCTCCGCCATCGCCAACTGCGCCCGGGCAGTTTTGGCCGCGTCGCTCGGCCGCGCATAGCGCGCCTCCTGCGTGAGCGACGCTCCCGTCTCCGCGTCGTAGCAGTCATGAAGCGGGCGGGCGCCGCCCTGCGACTTTTCGCAATAGAAGGCCAGCAAGTCCCTCGCCAGCGCCGGCTCCCGCAATTTCACCGCCAGTTCGATCAACGCGGCCTCCTGCACCGTGTCCACATACCGCGCCGCTCCCGTGCCGGGTGAGGTAGGAATCAGCTTGGTTTCGAGATAGAGCCCGAGAGCTGGCTCAGGTGGGTGCGCAGCCAATTGGTTTGCACCTCCAACACGCCGGGGACCGGCGGCGCAGGGCCGGTCTGCCCCCACGGGAGCCGCCGTCGCGGAACCAGCGCCCCCGCCAGGGTGGGCAACTGGTCAATGACCCGCGCCTGCGAGGCGGCGGCGCCGTGCTCTCCGGTTACCTGCCGCAATTCGGTTGGGATGCGGTCAAAGTTAAACACCGCGCGCAACAAGTTGTCTGCGCCCAAAGCGAAGGCACTGGCTACGCACCGGTTGTGCAACCGCGCAAACACACTCGAGAGTCCGCCCCTGGCCTTGGCCAGGGGCAGGCTCACATAGTAACCGTGCCCGAACGCCAGAATGCCCGGGGTGATTTCATCGTCCAGAACACCGCCGCGAAAGACCTCCATTTTGGGCGTCCCCAACCCATTGGCAACGGTATATACCTGAATATCGCCCACCCCCTCCGTCTGGTAGTACTCCAGGAAGGCCCCATCCTCGGCGGCCAAAGCGTAAAGCGGCCAAGGGCGGTCCGGGTCGGAGTCATCGGTTACTGTCAAAATCGAATAATAGGGAGGTTCGACGCGCGGGTTCAACACCGCCACCCGACCGCGGCCGTATCCCAGGAGAGCATTCCAGCCGATGCCTTTCCGCACTTGGGCCGTTGTGAGATTGGCCCTGTTCCGCCGGAGCATCGTCAACCCGCTCGAGTAAGCCCGCGTTTCATAGGTGAAGTCCAGACTCGCTGGCGACGCTCGGAACCGTCCCCCACTTGCCAGCTTGAAGATCGGCGTCGCTCGAACCGGTTGAGTTCCGGCATTCACGACCTCCAATTCGCACGAGGCCAAGTGAGCCACTTCCAGACCAGCCCGAACCAGTTCGGCGATGGGCACCACAAAGACCGCGCCCTCGGCCACCAGGTCCGGCGGGGCCGAAACTGCCGCGCCATGGCGGGGCAGATTCTCGTTTGGCAGCCAGCACACTTGTCCCACCGGCCAGAACTGGGCCGCGTCCGGGCCTCCGGCCCCACCCGACTCGACCACCCGCATGGAGCGATGCCTCACATCTTGCAGCCTCAAGGCGAGGCGGGCTGCCCTGGGGATCTGGGCATAAAAGGCAACAAAATCACACCCCGAAAGGTCGTCCGGGCCGCCCAGGCCCAGGCGTGCCCGGTCCGTCCCCACTGGCGTGCCCACGGCTCGCCAATCTCCCGGCGATGGACGTGGCAGGCGATACACGATCTTGTCCCCCGGCTCTCCTTGGCTATTGGGTTTGCGCGTGACCAGGGTGCTGAGTTCTCCCTGGGCATCCTGGATCAATTCCGACTCGAAGAGCGCGACTCCGGCGCCACTGAAGTCAGTGGTGGACCAAGCCAGCCAAACGTTGGTCACGCCGGGGAGATGGCGGTTCTCTTTGAGGAACCGTGGGGCGGAGAGCCGGCGAACCAAACGGAAACTGGTTCCGCCTTTGGTCCTGGAGCCCGAAGCATCCAACCGGTAGCTGTAGGCCTCCGTCGGCAGTTCGCGCCAGCCCATTTCATTTACGCTCCAGGCGCCGGCCCCTGGCTTGGGCGGCTTCGGCGATACCACCAACGCTTGCCCGGCCGCCGGATCCGCTTGGCCCACCACCCAGGCCCGGTGGTAACCATAAACTGTCCTCCGAAGGGCCCGAGCCAGCGCGAGTTCTCCAACTATATTGGCCTCCGAATAGCCGCGCGCCCTCAAATTCCGCACCTTGCCACCCACCGCTTCCAGAAGGTTGCCCGCGCCATCGACGATCCGCCGGGTAAACGGGTGATACAGTAAGCCGTGCAAATCCAAGCCCGTGAGTTCCATCTTCCGTTCGGCGGCCCGATTGGTCTCCGAACTACCCCCTTGCTGGACGAGGCGGGACACCCAGACCGCCGTCACATGGGATCTGGCTCCGTCGGCCAGACTCGCCTCGATACCGAACTGGCCCGTGGTATCCACTGCATAATGGGGAGACTCATAGTTCTTTGACCGATCGAAATACAGCCGTTCACCACCCTTATCGCTAAACAACGCCACGTCCGTTCCGCGCACCGTCGCCTTCTCCTCCACCAAGCCGGCATCGCCCCAGGGGCTGATCTTATATCGCTTCACGAGGTCATAAGGCAACCCCTCGGCGACACCTCCCTGCGCCTCTTTGACCCAGCGCTCCTTGACGTGGCCGTGCCGGTCCCGCACCTCGGTGTTTTGGGCGATGGCACTGCCTGCCACCCAACCCACCACCCGTGCCCGGTCTCCGTTTTCGAATTCGGTCTCGACCAATCGGCCCAAGGGATCTCCAACCAGGAAGCTATTGGTAAAGGCCAGGCCCCAGGCTGGCGTCACCGCCACTTTTTGCCACCACCCGCCGCCGGGTCGAGGCACCAGACCGAGGACTTGGTGCGTGGACCGGATTTGGCCGTTCTGCAGCACCTCCACCTTCAGCACCCGTTGGCTCTGCCCGTCATAGGTGCGCCGGGTCCGGAGTTCAAGCTGCGGCCAGTCGCGCAAACCCTCTTCCACGATCCTCCCTTGGGCGTCCGCAACGGTACGGTACTCATCCGCCACCGTTCCGTCCACGAACAGGCGGACCCGGGCCTCGCGCCGCCCGGAGTTCCAATGATAATCATCCTCCTGGCGGCAGAGCACCTCGAAGCGCCCGGTGGCGGCGTCTGGCCGGAAGGTCCGGCTGGCCTGCTCCTTCCCATCGGGCGTATAGCTGGGCCGCGTCTCGAAGGCCTCCCCGACCCGGACGCTCATCAGTTTTCCCAACGCGCTGTAGAGGTTGGTCTCGGTGTGATCGGGTATGTCCGGGCCGTACCATACCTGCCGTATCACCTGCCAGCTCCTGGTGCCGGCGTTGTAGCGGCCCGTCCCCTGGTCGAGAGTTTCGCCTGTGCTCTTGATTACCGTGCGGGTGCGCGTCTCCGTTTCATCGCGATTGTACTCCTGGGTGATCCTCCGCTGGGGTGTCTCCGCCTCGACCGGGTTGGACCAGCGATAATCCCAGGTGTTCGTCCGGACCTGGCCGGTGTAGCTCACCTCGAGGCCGACCAAGCGGCGTCGCCCCGGGTCAAAGCTCAGGGTGGTCACTTCGGCCAAGAGCGCGCCCGAGGCCAGGCTGTGCGTCGTCGCCCGCGCGGGCACCAAGCCGAAATAATAATCCGCATCATACTCCCACGTCACCCTGGATACGAACGACTGCGTGCCGTCAACCCTGTCCTCGATGTCCTCGGTCATTTTCCGGCCGAAGTGGGCATTATCCCAGGTCTGGGTGGACACCAGCCCTTTGACCAGGTCTTTCCGCTCGAGGATGATGTAGTGCCCGGCAGCCGCTAAGCCGGTGGGCTCACTGTTGGCGGGCAGCTTGCAAACCAGTTCGGCCCTGGGGCGGCCGGCCTCTGCCCGGAGCAAACGGTCGGGCCCGGAGCGCGCGGCGTCATTCTCTTCGCGCCCGTTTTCGAAGACCGTGGCCGAGGCCAATATCCCGTACGGCGTGTAGCGGTTCCGGGTGACATACTGCTCATCCACAATCTCGATTGGAAGGGCGAACAACCCGTAGGTCTCCCGCCTGAATTCGCCCGTCACGTAGTTGACCCGCAGCTTGGCGATAATCGGGCGGTAGGGGTCCACTCCCGGTTGGGTGAGGTCCCGCTGCCAGGATTCCAGCGTGCGCGTCTCCTCCAGCAACGCTCCGCAGACAGGGGCCTCGAGGCTGCCCCGGTTGAAATAGGCCCGGCTGCGCGCCTCCACGTTCCGCTCGTCATAGCTTAACTCGACGATCCGCCGGCCGGTGACGGTCTTCCGCCACAGTCCGCTTTCGTAGATGCGGACTTCTCGTTCCCCCGTAAGCGAGTTGGTCCAGTCCTGCCAAACCTCTCCCACGGGGAATTCCACGGTGAGAAAAACCCTCTGCTTCCCTTGGCCCTCGCGGTCCAGTTCGACCGCCGTGGCCGCAAAGTGATTGGCCTGTAACCGCGTGCGGTCCGCGACGGGCAGGCGGTTGATCAGCTCGAAAACCTCCGCCACCGCCTTCGCCCCGCTGGCCACCCCCGCCCCGGCCACCTGTCCCCGCGCATTGCGCAACAGAGGCCCCAATTCGAGGCGCCCGCCCACTTCCCGGACCTCATTCAACAGCACGACGCCGGCGCTCCGACCCGCGGCCGCTTCACGCCGCAGTTCCTCGATCACTTTTCCTTCCTCGGACTTCTGCATTTCCGAGTCAACCTCGGCCAGGCTGGGAATGTGCGTTACTCGGACCTGCTGTTCCCGGCCCGCGACTTGCCGGCGGTAAATGAAGCTGCTGTTGTGAGCATCCACCTTCGCCAACGGGTCGCCTGGCCCGAGGCGAACGCCACGCGAGGCCAGTTCCTGTTGCGCCCGGTTCAATGCCGATTCATCGGCCGGCAGCCCCCAGGACTGCCGCAGCCGGTTGCGCCGCACCTCGAGCAGGGCCCCAAACAGGGGGTCATAAAACGACTGCACCGCTTCGGGCCCCGCGTGGATCACGGGCTCGAAGGCGGTCGCCGGTGAGGCCCCCGCCCCCGACTCTCGGATTATTTGTTCGATGACGGCCCCCTCCCGCAATCCACGTTCATATTGGCGAAAACGGATCAGGTCGCGCGCGATGAGCTCCGAATACTCCGCATAGGCCTTGAGTCCGTAAATGACCAAGGCCGTCTTGCCCCGATGCTTGCCCGCTGGAATCCGATGCGCATAGACCACCAGGTCGGTCTCTTTCCAGCCCCCCTTGGCCGAGGGCACTCGCACCAGGCCCAACGGGAACATCCGGCCCGCCTGAATCTCGGCCTCCATCTCCTCGCGCGTGCGGAAGTGCTCCACCAGTCTTACCCCGCGCAAACCAAAGGCATAGTCCTGTTCGTAAGCATCCCGATCGGCTTTGATCAGGCCCCGCTTGTAGAACATCAGCAGCGGAAACCCAAAAATCCGCACTTCGTAAGCCGCCAAGTCGGTGAGCCGCGGCGCGTAAGGGAAGGGCATCTCCAGTTCCTTCTTGGCGTAGGTCGGCTTGGTCAGGCGCACCAGGGTGTTGAGCACGGCGCGGACATTGACGCTGACCAGGAGGTATTGGAACCAGGCCTCGGCCGGACCCTGCCCGCGGCTCAGTTGCTCGAGCGACACGCCGGCGAGCGGGGTCATTCCTCGTCGGTCCAGCGCGATCAGCAGCAACGTGCTCAAATTGATGTCGCCGTTGACCGCGAACCGGACGTTGTTGAAAATGTCCCGAATCGGTCCGGCCTCATCCGCGAGGCCGCTTACTTTGAAGGCGCTGGTGAGTTGGTTGAGGAAGGTGGTCACTTTGGCGTCGAACATTCCCTGCCGGGCCAGGCGGAGCATCGCGCGAATGTCCTCCTCACTCATGGTTTCAAGGTAGGTCTGAACCTCCTGGTCCGTGAGCTTGCGCCCGGCCTCCTGCAACACCCGAATGTCCTGCCGGCTCAAGTAGCGCTCCGGCTTTACCTTCACCTGCGGATTTCGGTCCCGCGCCGCCATCACCGCGAAGAGCTCGCGCATCTGTTTGGCCGAGGGCACGCTGGCGATGAGCTTCCAGGTGATCAGGTTGTAGGGCAGCCGGGCGGCTTCTCCGGCGGGAAAACCCAAGCCCGCTATCCCTCCGCCGATATTCAACGCGGCAATGATCGGCTCGGCGACCAGGGCCAGGTTGGCCTGCTTCATGAGTTGCGAGAGCTGCTGGCGCTCCAGGTAGGCATTGAGCTGGGCGAAGTGGGCCAGGGCGGATTGCTTCAACACCTCAGGCTCGCCAAACTCCACCACCGGCCACTGCTTCGGGTCGCCTTGCGCCGGGTCCTTCACCCGCAGTTCCACCACGTCCCGGCCCAGGAGCGGGTTGGCCACGGGCTCCAACGGCCCGCCGCCCACCGGCGAACGAAACCCCATGACTTGCCGCCGAGCTCTTGCCCCTGCGC
Source organism: uncultured bacterium (assembly GCA_963749495.1). GTDB lineage: Bacteria > Verrucomicrobiota > Verrucomicrobiia > Limisphaerales > UBA8199 > CAVQND01. Next base: position 901,077 of record CAVVMW010000021.1, on the reverse strand, counting down.
GCTGGAGAAACAGAACTTGGGTTCCGGCGATGACCTGTTTGCCCACTTCGCTGCCGCGGTAGAAACCATTCACCTTGACGAAGTTGTTCCGCTCATCCACTTCGAACTCGACCGCGACGAAGAGGTCCTCGAGCCGGCGGGCCAGGGCGGGAGCGTCGCCACCGGCAGGTGCTCGGCCTGAATTTCCGCCTGGAGCGCCTCCCATTGCGCAACTGCGTCGGGCAGCCCCTTGGCGTTGCGGGCGCCCAGCGCCCGCTGTGCGCTGAGTTGGTAACGCCGATGACGCTGGTAGGCCTCATTGGCGGCGCGCACGGTTTCGGCAGCCTGGAAGCCGAACTCGAGGTTGCAACTCACCGTTCGGCCTGCCCCAGCCTCCCGCCAGGTCACGGTGGTCACGGTGGGCGGCTCGTGCGCCTGATGCTTGAGTTCAGCCAACTCCCCCGCCGTGCAGCCGGCGCGCCTTGGCGGTGCCGGCTTCCGTGCAAGCCCAAACCTCGACCAACGCGTTCTCTTCCGCCAGAAACTCCAGCAACTCCCGCCAGGTCTCAAATCGAGCCCGGATAGCATACGATTCGGAATCCTCCGCCGCCACCAAAGCCGCGAACCATTTCCCCTCCAGTTTTTCGCGGATCAACCGCCGATAGGCGGCTCCGGCCCGCAGCAACCGAGTTGCTTCGGCTTCCGGCAGATCCTCATAGTGGAAAACGGTGGCCGGGAGTTGCTGGAAGAGGACGGCGGCCCGGGCCGCCACGTCCCGATTCCAGGCGCCGGCTGGTTCTGCGCCTGCCGCGGTTTGGGCTTGCTGCCCAGCGGACAGGGTGGGAATTGCGGTCAGCACCACCGTGCTCACCCACCATCGAATCAGGCGGCTTGCAATCATCAGAGCATTTCTGGCACGGGGGCCCGCAACTCCACCGTGTGCCGGGCCAACCCCATTTGTCGTCAGCCACCTTCTTCGGCGTGCTCTGCCTGCCTTGCTGAGTCAGTTATCCGATGACCCCACAGCCAGAGCGGCCGCGCCAACAGCCTGCGGTCCTGACGCGTTTCCTGGGAACTCAGGCAATAGTTCCAGCACCGGCAGCGCAGTGCAAGTGAAAAACCCGACGCAAGTAGCCGGTCAGTGAAGGCGGAAACAGAGTCCCCGGCGGACCCCTCACCCCAACCCTCTCCCCGTCCGACGGGGAGAGGGAGAAGTGTCGGCAGTCTCTTGTACTTCCGGGCATCTCTGGTCCCTCGAGCGGCTGCGGAGAATTCTCCCTCTCCCCATCCGACTCGCCGCGCTGCCGCGCCCTCGCAGCGGGTGGGGAGAGGGCCGGGGTGAGGGGTCCGCCCGCAGTGACGCCCAGCGAGCCGAATTCCTGTTTACGCACCTGAGCCGGCGGGCTATGCTCGCGGCATGGGTTCCACGTACTACAGCCTTCATTACCATTGGATTTGCTCGACAAAGGATCGCCGCCCTTGCATGCGGGCCGAGTGGCGGGGGCGTTTTTTCGAGTATCTCGGCGGCGCAGTGCGTGGCCTGGGAGGCGTGGCACTCAAGGTCGGGGGGGTCGAAGACCACGTCCACGGACTCATCGGGCTCAAGCCTACGCACTGCATTGCAGACTTCACGCGTGAGCTGAAAAAAGCGACTTCCAAATGGGCAGGCGAGAGTTGCGAACCCCAGTTCGCGTGGCAGGAGGGCTACTCGATCTTCGCCGTGAGCGCGAGCCTGGTTGAAAGGGTGGACCGTTACATCGAGCGCCAGTTGGAGCACCATCGGAAGAAAAGTTTCAAGGAGGAGTTGATCGAGCTATTGGAGAAGCACGGCGTCGAGTACCGATCCAAAGTGTCTGCTCTGATGCGAAGGCGGCCGCGAGGCTGCAGCTCATCCCGGAGGGATGAGAGAAGGTAAGCCGGGGGTCGAAGCGCAGCGAGACCCCCGGTCAAGCGGCGGCGTGCGTTTGCATCCCGGAGGGATGCCAGAGGCTGACCCGCACGGACGCTCCTTTCTGGCACCCCATCCGGGGTGCAGGACCCTCGAACGCAGTCAACCGGGGGTCGCGGCGAGGCCGCGACCCCCGGCTACCTTTTGGCAACCCTCCGGGTTGCCTCTCCCGTGGTGGTTCTTGGCAGATGCGCCCAGTGGCGCTCCCGCTTTCCCTGAGAAGGTGTGAAAAAATGCCAAAACGGGCATCATCCCCAAAAACATCCCCCTGTTTTCCTGGGGATTTTGAAGATTTCTTGCGGCCCTTGGCGCCACAAAACGATTTTTTCACACCTTCTGAGGCCTTACCAATCATTAGCCTGGGGCGCGGGATTGGCGATTGACTTTCCGAGGCAGGGTTTTAAGCTCCCCTCATGGGCGCCTGGACTTCCTGCCGTGTCATTGGCCCTCTTGAAATAAGGGCAGCAAGTCCGTTGGACGGCGATCTTGGAGTCCAAGTTAGAGCGTGTCCGAATAATTGTGGCTCGGGCGTCTCGCCCGTAGAAGACAGGGGCGAGACGCCCCTGCCACCACCATTTCTCGGACATGCTCTCAGTGGAGGGGTGCCTGCGATGGGCCCGGCTCAAAAGGTGATGAGACGGAGCATCTCCCGTGAAGCCTGATCGTTCGAAGGAGACTGAAGAAATCTGCAGGGCACTCCTGGAGCAGCCCCAGGAGAATCAAGCTGCCTTTTTGAGAACAGGCCTGTGGAGAGGATGAGGACCTGCGCCGGGAGGTCGAGTCGATGGTGGAAACGCGTCGGGCTACGGCCTTTGTCCCTGCCCAGCCGGGAGCCGAGCCGTTGGGCCTGGCGCCTGGGCGCAAGCCGGGCAAAGCTTCGCTCGTTGGGACGCGGTTGGGCCTCTACGAGGTGGAGGCATTGATCGGGGCAGGCGGGATGGGAGAGGTTTACCGGGCTCGGGACCAGAGGCTGCGGCGGGCGGTGGCCTTGAAGGTGCTGCCGGCGCAATCCAGCTTCGACGCCGAGAGGTTGGCGCGCCTGGAACGGGAAGCGCGGATGTTGGCGGCACTGAACCATCCTAACATCGCCACCATTCATGGGCTGGAGGAATCGGAAGGGACGCGCTTTCTGGTTCTGGAACTGGTGGAGGGCCAGACGCTGGCCGAGCGACTGCAGCGAGGGCGTACTCCACCGGAGGAGACGCTCGGTCTCTGCCGGCAGATTGCCGAAGGACTGGAGGCGGCGCATGAGAAAGGGATTCTCCATCGCGACCTGAAGCCTGCGAACATCAAGATCACACCGGATGGCAAGGTCAAAATCCTGGATTTTGGGCTGGCCAAGGAGTTCTGCCGGGAACCGCTGCCGGACGATCTCGCCGAGCTTCGACGCTGACGGAGCAGATGAACCACCCCGGCGCGATTCTCGGAACTGCCGCTTACATGAGTCCAGAACAAGCGACAGGCAAACCACTGGACAAGCGCACCGACATCTGGGCCTTCGGTTGCATTCTCTACGAGTGTCTCACCGGAGAAAAGGCGTTTGCGGGCGAGACCATAACGGAAATCTTTGCCGCGATTCTCAAGGGCGAGCCGGACTGGCAGGCCTTGCCGGCTGCCACGCCTTGGAAGGTAAAGGACCTGCTGCATCGATGCCTGCAGAAAGACCCGAAGGAACGTCTCCGTGACATCGGCGATGCGCGGATCGAGATGCAGGAGCAGGAATGGCTGCCGAGCGAACGGTTGCGCGAATCGCGGCCGTTCGCACGCGGCCGGCTGACTTTGGCAGGCCTGGTCATTCTTGGCCTCGCGCTGTGGGGGGGCGCCGCACTGATGCACTGCTTGAAGCCCGGGCCCTCCCGCGTGGTGCAGCCCGCCGTGCGCTCACTCGTCAGGTTGGAACCGGGATTTTGCCTTGATGGATTGCGTCGGAGTGCTCCCTACGGATTTGACCATCCGACACGGACGGCCATGGCCATCTCCAGCGATGGTGGTTTCATGGTCTATAGCGCGGTCAAGGAGAATCCCGGGGCACAGGACAAGTCTCGCCTGTACCTGCGGAAATTCGACCGACTGGAAGCCAAGCCCATCGCGGGGACGGTAGGCGGTTGCAGTCCCTTCCTCTCGCCTGATGACCGTTGGGTCGGGTTCTGGGCGGACAGTAAGCTGATGAAGGTCGCGGTGGAGGGTGGAGTTCCGACCGTTTTGTGCGATGTCTCACTGCCCTGCGGCTTCAGTTGGGGGGCAGACAACCAGATCATCTTCGGGTCGGGAGACCAGTCTGGGTTATCCAGGATTTCCGCTGCTGGCGGAAAGGTCGAGATTTTGACGAGGGCCGACCAGTCAAAGGAGGAAGTCGCTCACCACCTGCCCTGCTGCCTGCCTGGCGGAAAAGGAATCCTGTTTACCATCAAGCGGCACCCCTGGGACCCGCAGCCCCGTGTTGCGGTCTTGGAACTGGCGACGCGAAAATGGCGCGTGTTGCTCGAAAACGCGGCGGATGCCCGCTATGTTATGACCGGTCACCTGGCTTTCCTCCGGCAGGGGACCTTGCTGGTCATCCCATTTGATCCGGATAGACTTGATATTACCGGACAGCCGGTGGCGGCGGTGGAGAACATCGCACAGGCACTCAATACCGGGAGTGGTTCTCTTGACGCTGCCGCTGGCCAATTCAGTATTTCCGGCTCAGGATTGTTGGTTTATGCCTTGGGGGGAATCGTGCCGGACATGCACAACTCACTGGTTTGGGTGGATCGCCAGGGCAAGGCCGAAAAGGTTGCGCCGTTTACAGCTCCGTTTTTTGCTCCACACCTTTCACCCGATGGCCAGCGGATCGCCTACTTGTCCTATGGATTGGAAAAATGCGTCTGGGTCTATGATCTGAGTCGCAGCACGGCGACCAAACTGACCTCCGAAGGTGCGGCAAAACACGTTGCCTGGTCCCCGGATGGCCAGCGAGTGGTCTTTGGCTGGCTCAAGACAGGCGTCAACAATCTTTATTGGCAGTCTGCTGACGGAAGCTCGCCAATGGAACGGCTCACACAGAGTGATTACAACCAATTTCCCGGATCGTGGTCTCCGGATGGAGAAACGCTCGCTTTCGTGGAAGCAGACATCGAGTACCATATTCTTCTGCTTAAGGTCCGTGACCGCCGGTCCACGCCCTATCTGAACTCTCGCTTCTTTGAATGGTGTCCGGAGTTCTCGCCTGATGGACGGTGGATGGCCTATGTTTCGGGCGAATCAGGGCGCCCCGAAGTATATGTTCAGTCCGTTCCCGCGGGTAAGGGCAAGTGGCAAATATCCAATCAGGGAGGAAACCAGCCCCTCTGGGCGCGTAACGGGAAACACTTGTTTTATCGGGCGGCAGCGATGGAAGGTCAGAACCTGACTCAAGTCTGGGTCGTTGATGTCCAGACCGGCTCCGGTTTTTCTGCCGGCAAGCCGAATCTCTTGTTCGAGCAGCTAGCGGCATACGGAGGAGGTAATCCAATTCGCTGCTGGGACATTTCGCCTGACGGGGAGCGATTCCTGATGGTGAAACTCGAGGAAAGAAAGGCCCAGCCCTTGACGGAAATGGTCCTCGTCCAGAACTGGTTCGAGGAGCTGCGGCGCCTCGCACCGGCCAACAAGTGAGGCGACCATGATCGAAAAGACCCTGGACCCTATCGGCGTTAACCCAACCGCCGCCACCCCTAATCGCGCCAAAGTTCACGCGTTTTGACATCCATGAAAAAGACTCAACCATCCCCTCGGCCAGTCAGCCCGCGCGAGACTGAAGATCCCCGCACCGGCCTCAGCCCGGGCACTATCGCGCAGGCCGTGCGCGACAACTTGGTTTACCTCCAGGCCAGGTTCCCCGAAGTTGCCACCATGAACGACAAATACATGGCCCTGGCTTATGCCGTGCGCGACCGTCTCCTGCAGCTCTGGGCCACGACGGCCAAAACCTATTACGAGCTGCGCAGCCGCTCGGTGTGCTATCTGTCCGCCGAGTTTCTCCTCGGGCCGCAACTGGGCAACAACCTGGTCAACCTGGGCCTCTTGCCCCAAGTCCGGGCTGCGATGGACGAGGTCGGGCTCGACCTGGCACTGCTCCTGGACCAGGAGGAAGAGCCGGGTCTGGGCAATGGCGGCCTGGGCCGCCTGGCGGCCTGCTTCCTCGACTCCCTGGCAACGTTGGGCATTCCCAGCCTCGGCTATGGGCTGCGCTATGAGTTCGGCATCTTTGCCCAGGCCCTCCGCGAGGGCTGGCAGATCGAACTGACGGACAAATGGCTTCGCCTGGGCAACCCCTGGGAAATCCCCCGGCCGGAAATCATCTTCGACGTTAAGTTTGGCGGCCGCACCGAATCCTACCTCGAAGATGGCAACTACCGGGTGCGCTGGATACCGGATCGGGTCGTGCGCGGCACGGCCTACGACACGCCAGTGCTGGGCTACCACACCAATACGGTCAACCTCCTGCGGCTCTGGAAGGCTGAGGCGGTGGAATCTTTCGACTTCCAGGCCTTCAACACCGGGGATTACTACGGCGCGGTCCTGGCCAAGGTGGTTTCGGAGAACATCACCAAGGTGCTTTATCCCAACGATGAATCGCCCCAGGGCAAGCAACTCCGCCTCCAACAGCAGTATTTCTTCGTCTCCTGCGCGCTGCAGGATATGATCCGGCTCTACCGGCAGCGCGCCACGTCCCTCGAGCATTTCCACGAGAAATTCGCCGTCCAACTCAACGACACCCACCCCGCCATCGCGGTGGCGGAACTCATGCGCCTGCTGGTCGATGAGCACCTCTTGGGCTGGGACCTGGCCTGGAGCATCACCCGCCGGGTCTTGAGCTATACCAACCATACCTTGATGCCCGAGGCCTTGGAACGCTGGGCGGTGCCCCTGTTCGGCGCGCTCCTGCCGCGCCACCTGGAAATCATTTACGAAATCAACCGCCGCTTCCTCGACCAGGTCCGCCAGCGCTACCCCAGCGACGAAGCCCGCCTCGCCCGCCTGTCTCTCATCGATGAAACCGGTCCCCGCTATGTCCGCATGGCGCACTTGGCCTGTGTCGGCAGCCATGCCATCAACGGCGTCGCCAGGTTGCACAGCGACCTGCTCAAGACCGGCGTCCTCAAGGATTTCCACGACTTCGCGCCGGAGGCCTTCACCAATGTCACCAACGGGGTCACCCCGCGCCGTTTCCTGCTCCTGAGCAACCCCCTCCTGGCCGAGGCCATCTCCCGCCGCATTGGCGAGGGCTGGGTCAAAGAGCTCGACCAACTGCGCGGCCTGGAGGCCTTTGCCGACGACCCCGCCTTCCAGGAGGAGTGGCGCCAAATCAAGCGCCGGAACAAGAGTGCCCTGGCCGAGTTGATTCTCCACCGCACGGGCATCCAGGCCGCTCCCGACACCCTGTTCGACATCCAGGTCAAGCGCCTCCATGAATACAAACGCCAGCACTTGAATGTGCTCCACATCATCACCCTGTATAATCGGCTGCGCAAACAGCCCGACCTCGCTGCCCCGGCCCGCACCTTCGTTTTTGGCGGCAAAGCCGCCCCGGGCTACTATTTCGCCAAACTCATCATCAAGCTCATCAACAGCGTCGCCGACGTCATCAACCAGGATGCCGCCCTGGGTGGCCGGCTCAAGGTGGTCTTCCTCCCCAACTTCAACGTGAAGACGGCGCACTGGGTCTATCCCGCCGCCGACCTCTCCGAGCAAATCTCGACCGCCGGCCTCGAGGCCTCCGGCACCGGCAACATGAAATTCGCCATGAACGGCGCCCTGACCATTGGCACCCTGGACGGCGCGAACATCGAAATCCGGGACGAGGTCGGCCACGACAACTTCTTCCTCTTCGGGCTCACGGCCGCGCAAGTGGTCGAGTTGCGCGCGCGCGGCTATCGCCCTCGCGATTATTACGAGTCCGACTCCGAACTCAAAGAAGCCCTCGACCAAATCGCCTCCGGCTTCTTTTCCCAGGGTAATGCGGACCTGTTCCGGCCCCTGGTCGAGGCCCTGCTGGACCACGACCACTTCATCCTCCTGGCCGACTACCGCCGCTACATCGAGTGCCAGCAGCAGGTCAGCCTGGCCTACCAGGACCAAAGGGACTGGACCCGGAAGTCCATTCTGAACGTGGCCCGCATCGGCTACTTCTCCTCCGACCGCGCCATCCGCGAATATGCCGAACGCATCTGGAAGGTCTCGCCAGTCCAGGTCAAACCGAAGCCCTTAACGAAGCGGGCGGGCTGAATGCTGCCGAGCTTGCTCACGCGCCGCCCGTTGAGGCAGGTGCCGTTGCTGCTGCCCAGGTCCAGCAGCCAGACAATCTGGGCACGTGCGCTGTCGTCGGCCTTCGGGGTGGATTTTTCAAAAAGTCTTGGGGCTTCGCTGGGCTGGTCCGTCTCTGAGAGTTGATCGGGCGCCGCAGGCGACAACACTTCCCCTCTCCCCGTAGAAACAAAGGGTCAATTCCTATCGTCCCTGTAAAAACGGAGCGGACTGAGGTGCCGTTCGCTGTCGCTCGGGCTGAGGGGGCGATGAACCGCGGTCAGATTATTCAGCGTTACTGACTTTTCGCTTCCGCGCTTTTCTCCGCCGCCTCAATCTCCTCCCAGGATGGGGCGCGCCAGGCGCTTACCTCATGTCCGCCCTGAGGGGTCTCGCCAGTGCTCACCAGCACCCGCCCGTCGTCGACAAAAGAGAGCCATCCGCAGGCCCTTGGGTGAGCCTTCCAAAAGGCCACTTGTTGTCGTGTCCGGACATCCCAAAGCGTGATCGAGCCATCCCAGCCACCAGCAGCCAGCCGCGATCCCTCAGGGGAGAAAGCCAGGCCCATGAAGCCCACCATTTGCCCAGACAGCGTTGCAGCTTGCTTTCCCGTGCGTAGATCCCAGAGTTTCACAAGTCCATCCCAGCCCGCGGTGGCAAGCAGAAAACCGTCCCGGTCGATGGCATAACCGGTCGAGGCCCCCTTGTGCTTGGGGTATATTAACTTCCTCTCCTTTTCCGGCAGCAACAGGACTTCAAGCTTCTCATCGCCCTCGCTGGACGCACCCTGTACCCGCACCAGGCGACGGTCGCCTGCAAAGAAGGAGAAGGGGTCAGCAACGTAGAGGTGAACGGGCCGGATACCCTCCGGGAGGAAGGTCTTGACCAACCGATTTTCTTTTACATCCCAAATTTCCAAATTGTCATTGGTCCGCTGGACAGCGAGCCACTGCCCGGTTTCGCCCAGCGCCACATCGAACGCGGGAATGGGTGAGACCGCCACAACTCCCAATTTCGAGAACGGCTCGGTGCGCCAAATCTCGACCGGGCCTTCTCGCAGTGCAATGGCCAATAAATTGCTGCTCCCATGACTGCAAAACACGCTGGCAAGTCGCAGTGTTGGCGGAGTCGCCTGAACAGGGCTCATACTGAGGCTTTTGAGGTCCAACGACCTCGATGAGCCCCGGTCCCCGGACAGGAGCAGCGCACGCTCCTGGTTCGCACGCGGCACCAACGAGTAGTCCCGCAGGGTCAGCGAGTTCCGGGGCGGGCCAGGCCGGTCGACTTTCCAAACACGCACGGTTTCATCCTTCCCGGCCGAAATGAGCAGCTTGCCATCCCGCGAAAACCTCACTGTATGCACCTCATCCTCATGACCTTTGAGCGTCCTGACTTCTTCCCAGGTACCTGTGTTCCACAATTTGATCGTCTGATCGCCGCTCGCACTCGCCAGGAGTTTGCCGTCGGGCGAGAAATCCAGGCAGACAACCTGCTCGAGATGGTTCGTGAGGCGCCGCGGCGGGGCCTGGTTTTCCAGATCCCATAGCGCTATGCCCGTGCGGTCGGCCCAGGCGAGCACACGGCCATCCGGCCTGAACGCCAGGGACAGGGCGTTTCCGTGCGACGATTTGCCCACGGTGGTTTCGTTATCGGACTGCAAGTCGTGGATCACGACTTCGTCAGTGGCCTTCGCGTAGGCTACCTTCTTGGCGTCGGGAGAAAACGCGATGCCCAGCACGAAATTGTTGAGCGGAACATCGCCTGACCAGCCCCGGCTAAAGCTCTTTAACAAGTGCTTCTCGGCGACATTCCAGACCTCCACGCTCAGACTATCAATGACCGCCACCTGGCGGCTGTCCGGCGAGAAGGCAAGCCCTTTGACTCCGGTTGCATTCGTTCTACCCATCACAGGCTGCCGGGTCGCAGCATCCCAAAGGCTCCAGTAGCCAAATCTGCCTCCTATCGCGAACCACCGCCCGTCTGGAGAAATAGCAGCGCGGCGAGCCTCACCGCGATCTGCCCGCGTTTCGATGAGCGAGCCGTTGTCGATGTTCCAAAATCGGACCGTCTGATCCGCGCTCGCGCTGACTGCGGTGCGCCCATCATTGAGGAAGACCGCCGCCGGAACACTGTTCGAGTGGCCACGCAACGTGATGAGTTCATCGCCCCGGGAGCAGCCCCAAAGATACCGCCATTCCCAGCCGCGCGGGTCTTCCTTGGGCATTGAGGCAAGTCGTGGGTTTCTGGCTGCCTGGTGAGCGGCCAGGAGACGGCGGACACGGCCGAGGTTGCCCTTTTCCGTGGCCTGAAACGCCAGCAGAATATCGGCAGCGTACAGGTTCCTCTCGGCGGCGATGTGTGCCTGGACGGCTTGTTCACGCAGGGCGGCTTCTTTGGCCCGAGCAGCCTCGGCCTCATTAAAGAGCCTTTTCTGCTCTCGCTGCGCGCGCGAAGCCCGGACCGCCTGCCAAGTGCTCACCACGATTCCTAACAACAGCGCCACGCCGACGGCTCCTGCCGCGGCGAAGGCGAGTTTGTTGCGGCGAACCAGCTTCTGAAATCGGTAGGCGGTGCTGGGCGGCCGGGCTACGACCGGCTCGTTGTCAAGATGCCGCTTGAGATCGGCCGCCAGACCATTGGCCGTGTCGTAACGCCGCGTCCGGTCCTTCTCCAGGCACTTCATGACGATCCAATCGAGATCGCCACGTACCAGATGGATGAGTCTAGGGGGTTCTGACGCACGATGTTTGGCAGTGGTGGTGAGTTCGCCGTCGAGCATGGTGCTCAGCTTTGTCGAGGGGCGAGGCGGTTCACTTTCCCGGATGATCTTCCGCATCTCATCCAAACCCGACTTCAGCAATTCTTTCGCATCGAATGGCGTCCGGGCAGTGAGCAGTTCATAAAGCAGCACACCCAGGCTGTAAATATCCGAGCGCGTGTCGATATCCAAGCCGCTCATCTCCGCCTGCTCCGGACTCATGTACGCCGGTGTCCCTATGAGTTGCTCCAATTGCGTGTGCAGGGTCTTCTCCGTGAGCCTCTGCTGGGTCGCCTTGGCTATCCCAAAGTCGATGACCTTGGGCACCGGCTTCCCCTCTTGCACCGTCACCAGGATGTTCGAGGGCTTGATGTCGCGGTGGATGATGCCCTTCTGGTGCGCGTGCTGAATGGCCTGGCAAACGGCGATGAACAGCTTCAAACGATCATGGGTGCTGAGCTTCTCCTGGTCGCAGTACTTGGTGATCGGAATACCTTTCACCAATTCCATCACAAAGAAAGGCCGCCCGCTGTCGGTCGCGCCCGCATCGAACACCTTGGCGATGTTGGGATGGTCCATCAGCGCCAGCGCCTGCCGCTCGGCCTCGAATCGGGCCACGACCTGCCGCGTGTCCATCCCCAGCTTGATGATCTTCAGGGCCACCTGGCGGCGAACCGGCTCCTGCTGCTCGGCCACATACACGACCCCAAAGCCGCCCTCGCCGATTTGCTCCAGCAGCTTGTAGCGCCCAATGACCGTCCCCGGCCCCTCAGTCAGGGGTGTTTGATCCAGGAGCGTGGGCGTGACTTCGGTGGCGCCTTTTTCCAGAGGGCCGTCGCCAGCCTCCCCATTCAGCCCGGGGCTTCTCTCCAGCCAGGCCTCCATCTCCACGCGCAAGGCCGCATCGCCGCCACATGCCCCATCCAGGAACGCCGCCCGCTCGAGCGGCGTCTTCCGCTTCAAGGCCTGGCGGAGGATGTCCTGCTTCCGGCCGCCGGACGATGGTTCATGCGCCTGCATGACAGCTTTGGCCCATAGTGTTCACAAGATGAACTAACCATCCCGGCTTGTCCAGCCCATCCTTGGCGGGATTCCTGTGGCTGGCGCACGACAGATTTCTTCCAGGGGTCCGCCTGCCGCATAAATGCGGCGTTCCGGTTCGTCTCGGAACGCCGCATTTATGCGGCAGGGAAGAATTCTTCGTGCGCCCTCCTGTGGCAGCAACGCTGGGCTTCCACTTCTGGCGTTGGCATGTTATGGTGCCGGTATCCGTGAAAGAAAACTCCGAGTCCTCGGCGTGGCTGGAGAAGGCCGATGGTCTGGCCATGCCGATCCAGGGCAACTGCTCGTTCGGCCGCGCGGCCACCAACCAGGTCGTGGTGGTCGACGAACGGGCTTCCCGCCACCACGCCATCATCCACACGCAGAGCGAGGGGGCATTCTGGCTGCTGGACCTGGGCAGCAGCAACGGCACCTACCTCAACGGGCGGCGTGTGAGCAAACCCAGCCGCCTCCGCAACGGCGACACTATCCAGATCGGCGCGTTCCAAGCGGTGTTCCGGGTCGCCGGCGGCGCGGACCAGGATCCCTCCGCCTCGAGGCTGACCGCGACCCAGACTGTGGTCGCCAGGAAGTCCTGTCCCTGCTGGCTGCTGCTGGCGGACATCGAAGGCTCATCGGGCCTGAGCCGGCGACTGGATGCCGAGGCGCTGGCTGCGCTCATCGGCCCCTGGCTCGCCCGGTGCAAGGAAGCCATCGAAGGTGAGGGCGGCGCCATCAACAAGTATCTGGGCGACGGTTTGTTGGCCTACTGGCCGGCGACCCAACTGACGCCGCCTCGGCTGGTCGCGGCACTGGGCGCGTTGCGCCAGTTGCAGGCACAGAGCGAGCCCCCGTTCCGCGTGGTCCTGCACTGCGGCCAGGTGCTGATGGGAGGGATGGCGTCCATGGGCGAGGAAAGCCTCCTGGGGATGGAGGTCAATTTTGTCTTCCGGATGGAGAGGCTGGCGGCCACGCTTGGGCAACCTCGCCTGTTGAGCGAGGCGGCGGCGCAGCGACTCGGAGGGGGCCTCACGACCACGCCGGTCGGCAAACACCCGCTCCCCGGCTTCGAGGGCGAGCATTGGTTCCTGAGCTTTTGAACCCTTGCCCAGGATTACGGGAGTGAGAAATCGGCCGGGTACTCGGAGCGCCACTGCCGCCAAAGCCGCCCGGTGTCCGCCCGAGAGGGGCTCGATTCTCCGCCGACTTCGCCAGCGCGGAAAACCTGATGCGAAACACTCCCATTCTCAGGGAGAATGTTGCGTGCCCTCTTTGTGGATCCCGAGCATATATCCCTCTTGCAGCATCCAGCCGCCGACCCATGCCGCGCAGCAGGACTTCCCGGCCTTGGCCGTCCACGATGCGCTGGTCTTTGGCGTGGAGAAATCCGGCGGGCTGCGCGCCGGCAATGACCACCATGAACGCAAGCGCCACCATCCAGACTGAGACCTTCTTCATTATAGTTCGCCCTGGCACAGCGGGCCGACGGGTGACTCCTGCCATCCTGACGGTAGAGCAGGCGAGAGGATTGCTACGCATGGCGAAGTGTACCGACGGTCTTAGCATAAACCGTGCCGCATCCTAAAACGCGTGTCTTCGCCCCGGCAAACCTCGCAAAGGCTGGCCATGGGTCGGCGTGGTCTTCGAGCCGGGCTGGGAGATCGCCCCTGAATGCCAGCCGATCTGTATCCTGCCAGAGAATGCCCTGGAAAGTGGCGACAAAGTGGCGACGAATCGGTTGGAGATCCCGATTTAAAGCTTGTGGAGAGCCTGGGAAGCCCGTAAATTCAGGGCAGATCGCGGGGTGGAGCAGCCCGGTAGCTCGTCAGGCTCATAACCTGAAGGTCGCTGGTTCAAATCCAGCCCCCGCAACCAATTAGGATTTAGCCTGCTTATATGTTTGGCCCTTTACGGCGAGGATGGGTGGAGGTTCCGCTGGGGTTGGACGCTCCGTCCAGTTGGAGACAGTTTCCTCGTTCCCGAGAAGCCCAACTTGTTTGAGTGAGTCGTGGCAAAGCAAGCAAGGGGCTGAAGCCTTCGGATACGATGACCGGTTTGTGACACGATGAGCACGGTTGAACTTCGTTCCGTGAGAATGCTTGACGCGATCACGTGGCTCGGGCAATGTGCCCGGGAACAATGACCAACTCAATCCGCTCGCATCGCCCGTTCCATCGCAGACCGCAAATTCAAAGTCCGATCCAACGCAAAGAACCACTATGAGAACCCATGCCTTCCTGCTGATGGGTCTGTCGGTGGCCCTGCTGGGGAACAGCGCGCGGGCCGACATCACGTCCGGTTTGATCGCCCATTGGACGTTCGACGAGACCAATGGGTTGGCCGCCGCGGATACCTCCGGCCTGGGCAACAACGCTTCGCTGTTCAATTTCCCGGCAGACAATTCTCAATGGGTTCCCGGGGTCATCGGCGGGGCGCTGTTCTTCAACGGCGAAATAATCGGCCACAACGACTACGTCCTGACCGACAAACCCATCACGTTCACGAATCAGCAGCACCAATATACCTTCAGCTTCTGGATCAAGAGAATGTCCCAGAGCACAGGGACCTATCCGCGCGTCATCTCTCCGGCGACGCAGTGGTGGGTCCTCTGGGGCCAGAACGGCGGCCTGGGCATGAACCTGGGTCAGATCCCCGGCGGCGACCCGGCGGTGGGCCAGTGGACACATTACGTCGTAACGGCTGACGTGGACGCCAAGACCTATAGTGTTTACAGCAACAACGTGCCTCAGTTGACCGATGGCCCGAGCGCCGGGCAGGGCCCTCCGGGAGCGGTTCAGTGGGTGATCGGCCACAACGAAGGCGTGGGCCAGCCTGGGGATTATTGGATTGGCGTGCTGGACGATGTGCGCGTCTATAATCGGCTCCTGACCCAGACCGACGTCCAGGATTTGTACAATCTGGCCCCGACAATTACCCCCACGAATCCACCTGTCTTCCTGCAACAACCGCAGGGCGGACTGCCTAGGGCAGGCTTTAACTTCCCGATGTTTGGCACCGCCAACGGCGACCCTGCCCCCTTGGCTTACCAGTGGCAGAAAAACGGCGCGAACGTTCCGCAAGCGACCGGTCAGACCCTGCCGTTGAACAACATTCAACTCACGGACAGCGGCACCTACGTTTTGGTGGCCAGCAATTCTGCCGGCGTCGCCTACTCTCAGCCTGCCGTGGTGCAGGTCCAGCCGGCGCCGCTCGTGCCGGACTATACCAACGGTTTGATTGCCTGGTGGACGTTCGATGAAACCCAGGGCTTGAAGGCCTCGGATTCTTCCGGCCTGAGCAACAACGCCACACTCTTCAATTATGTGGGCGACGATTCCCAATGGACCACGGGCCGGGTCGGCGGGGCGTTGCGGATCAACATACTGGCGGACGGAAGCACTGACGCGAATCACGCTGACTATATTTTGACGGACAACGGGATTAACTTTTCGAACCAGGACAAATTTGCCTTCGCCTTCTGGATTAAGCGGGAGCCCTCCTTGATGGAAGGCTCGTTCCCGAGGATTATCAGCCCGTTCAATGCGACCCATTGGGTTCTCTTTGGACAAGGTGGCGGGCCGGGCTTTTACCCGCCAGTAGCGGCCTCAGCCCCGGAACCGCTGATTGGCGCCTGGGAGCACTTCGTCATCAGTTTCGACCGGGCCGGGGGCACTTACAATGTCTATCGCAACGGGATCAGGACCGTGACGGGCGCCACCGTGAGCAAGCCGGCGCCGGGCCTGGTCCAGTGGATCATCGCCCATAACGAGGCCCCGGGCCAGCCTGGGGATGAGTTCTTCGGCGAACTGGATGATCTGCGAGTCTATAACCGCCTCTTCAGCGATGTCGATGCGCAGGCGCTTTTCGACTCGGCCCCGGCGATCCAGCCGGCCATTGGCCAGGAGTTGATGGGCACCTACTATGAAGAAACCGGCCAGCCCATATCCTTCTTTGTGCGAGCCAGCGGCGGCCACCTCAAATATCAATGGGAGAAGGCCGGCCAGAGCATTACCGGCGCCACCACCAGCGTCCTGACCTTGAGCTCCGCCCAACCGGGGGATGCCGGCACTTACAGAGTGGTCGTGAGCAATTCAGCCGGCACGGCCACCGGCAGCAACGTGGTCCTGCAGGTCAGTCCTCCCGGCACGGTGGACCTGACCTTCGGCCTCATTGCTGATTGGAAGTTCGATGAGACCAGCGGGTTGGTGGCCACCGACTCTTCCGGCCGCTCGAACAGCCTCATGCTGATCAATTACCCCGGCGACGATTCCCAATGGGTGACTGGCCGCATCGGCGGCGCCTTGAGCTTTAACCTGTTGTCTGACGGGTCCGTGGACCCCTTGCACGGCGACTACGCGGTAACCGGCGACGGTGTGGATGCCCAACCGATAAGCCTCGACAACCAGGACCAATTCAGCTTTAGCTTCTGGATTGACAGGATGGCGACGAACTCGGGCACGTTCCCCCGGGTTATCTCGCCCTATCTGGATCCAACAGGCCAGGGCTGGGTGCTGTGGGGGCAAGGGCAGGGCATGGGCTTTTACCCGCAGGCGGCTGGTTCGCAGGACCCGGCGCTCGGCACCTGGGAGCATTACGTGGTCACTTACGAGCGCGATAGTGGCGTCTATAATGTGTTCCAAAATGGGGTGCAGGTCGTGACTAACGCCCCGGGACCGATTCGCACGCCGCCGGGCTCGAACTTCTGGATAGTGGGTCACAACGAGAATCCCAATCAAGCCGGCGATTATTGGGTTGGCGCGTTGGACGATGTCCGGATCTATAATCGGCTGCTCACGGCGCCGGATGTGGCCGCGCTGGCTAAGCTGGGAGGCATCGTCGTGGCCCCAACGCTCACGATCACGCGGTCGGGGCAGAACGTGGTCATCACGTGGCCGGGCGGCGGCACCTTGCAATCGGCCAGCAAGATTACCGGGCCGTGGAACAACGTGTCCGGGACGCCAACCAGCCCGCAGACGGTCCCGGCTGCCGGCGCGGCCCAGTTCTTCCGTGTCCGCCAGTGATGGCCGGCGCGTATAACCGTTTTGTGAGTCAGAGTCACGAGCAAACAGCGGCAACGCCGCCTCCCGCAGGATTTGCCAGGGCCCGCAGGAGGCGCCGTGGCCTGGCGCTGGCCAGCCGATGGGGCCGGGTTTCACAGCCGGATTTTGAGGTATGAAGCATGAAGCTAACGCTTCCGAGTAAGAGGTCGCTTCCGTTCAAGGGAGGCTTTACGTTGATCGAACTGTTGGTCGTCATTGCCATCATTGCCATCCTGGCCAGCCTGCTGTTGCCGACCTTGGCCAAGGCGAAAACGAAGACACAGGGGATTGCGTGCATGAACAACACCAAGCAACTGACCATCGCCTGGATCATGTATGCCGGCGACTATGCCGATAACCTGGTGCGCAATCCCTTTCCCAGCGATCTCAATGCCTGGGTCGCGGGCTGGTTGGACTTTTCGTCGGCTAATACGGATAATACGAATGTGCTGCTACTGCAAAAGTCACAACTGGGTCCGTATTCGAACCACTCGACCGGCATTTACAAATGCCCGGCGGACCCATCCAGGGCGCCGGAGGGCGGGGTGCCGATGTTGCGCGTGCGGAGCGTGGCGATGAACGGGTGTGTCGAAGGAATGGTGAGCGGAGGCCATTACGCAGGCACGGACGACGCTCTCCTGCCCCGCTACCGCGCCTACCGCAGGATGGGCGACATCACGGCCCCATCGCCGTCCTTGCTCTGGCTCCTGGTCGACGAGCATCCGAACAGCATCAATGACGGCTGCATGCTTCCACTCTACTGGGAGGATATGGGCCCGACCGGCAAGTTCCAGTCGTGGGCCGACGTGCCCGCCAGTTACCATAACCAGGCGTGCGGTTTTAGCTTTGCCGACGGCCATTCCGAAATCCACAAGTGGCGGGATGGGGCGACCACCGGCCAGCCGATTATGCAGCAAGACTGGTACTGCCATGCCATCAAGGACCCGCAAGGGAACGATATAAACTGGATAACCATCCGGACCTCAGCCAAGCGTTGAGTTAGGAGGCCATTCACAATAAATGAAAAGGAACCCTCATACACGGCATCCTCTCGTCGTCGGGCGGCGGGCGGTCTTCTGCCTGACCGCGCTTTTCCTGAGCGTCGGCTCCAGTCAAGCCCAAACGCCCAACCTGAGAACCGTCACCAGCGGCAAGGCGCGGTTTTCGGCGCTCTCCCCAGCCTTGGTTCGGTTGGAGTATGCGCCCTCCGGCCAGTTCGTGGATGACTTGAGCATTTCGGTCATCAACCGCGAGAAATGGCTGCCGGTGACCTGCGCCAGCGAAGAGGCGGCAGGCTGGCTGACGTTCCGGACCGGGAAAGTGGTTGTGCGTTACCAGCCAGGCTCGGGTGCCTTTGGCGCGCAAAACCTCCAGATCAGTTGGAGCGACGGAACAGCGGAGCGCAGTTGGCGACCCGGTGACAAGGACGACAAGAACCTCGGTGGCGTGCCGGGAGACATGGCGGGACTGGTAACGCCCGTCACGAACGCCGGCCCGCTGAGCCGCAACGGGTATTTTCTGCTGGATGACAGCCACACGGCGTTGCGAAATAAGGCTGCCGGTTGGGTCAAACCCAGGCCCGGCGGGGAGAGCCAAGATTGGTATTTCCTGGTCTATGGCCAGGACTATAGGCACGGATTGGAGGAACTGACCAAGCTCATTGGTTCGAGCCCGATGGTCCCGCGATATATCTTCGGCGCCTGGTTTGGCTCCCGAGCCGGTTATTCGGACCTGGAATGGAAGATGATCGTGAAGCGGTTCCGCGAGGAGTCTCTGCCCTTGGACATGATCGTGCTCGATTCGGATTCCACCACCAAGGTCATCTGGGCTGGCTATGACTGGGACGCGGAGCAGATGCCGGATCCGAAGGGTTTTTTCCAGTGGTTGCGCCAGCAGGGCGTCAAGGCCACGGTCAATGAGCACTACGGCGCCCTGACCCGGGATAACGACAGCAACTTTGAAACGATCCGCCAAGCCCTGGGCCTGCCGGTCGAGACCAAAGAGATCGGCCACGACTTGGCCAACCCGAAATACGCCCGGCTCTTCATGGATCTCCTGCACAAGCCGGCCCTGGATATGGGAATGGCATTCTGGTGGCAGGACGGCTGCGCCGGGGCCGCCATGCCGGGCCTGGACCCGATGCTTTGGACGCGGGAGATCGAGTACGAGGGCACGGAGCGGATCACCGGGCAGCGCGCGTTTGATTTCTGCCGGCTTGGCGTCTGGGGCTCGCACCGGTACGGCGCGTTCTTCACGGGCGACCTTCCTGGCGAGTGGGCCTGCCTCAAGGAGATTGTGCCCGCTACCGTCCAGGGCGCAAATATGCTCGTCACCTATATGAACAACCTGTGCGGCGGTGTCGGCAACGTAAACCTCCCCGTCGAACTCTACCGTCGTTGGGTTCAGTTCGGCGCCTTGAGCCCCATTCTCTGGTTTCACGGCCTCTGGGGTCTGCGGCTGCCCTGGGAATATGGCCCGGAGGGGGTGGAGACCTACCGCACGTTTGTCGGATTGCGGTACGCGTTAATCCCCTATACCTATACCTACTCGCGCATCGCTCATGAGACCGGGCTTCCACTGGTGCGCGGGACCTACGTGGAGTATCCCAACCAGGAGCTCGCCTACAGCCACCCGCGGCAGTACCTGTTCGGCCAGGAATTGCTGGTGGCGCCCGTGGTGCACTCCACCGAGGGCAAGCCGGCCCGGCAGGAGCTCTATCTGCCCCAAGACGAGTATTGGTTCGACTATTTTACCGGCGATATTTACGCCGGCGGCCAGAACCTCATTCATGAATGTCCCATCGAGCGAATGCCGTTGTTCGTGCGGGCCGGCTCGATTCTCCCCCTGGCGCCGAAGATGGACTACACGGAGCAAAAGCCGCTCGATCCGCTGACGCTCGATATTTACAGCGGCGCCTCCGGGGCGAAGTTCGAGATGTACGAGGACGACGGCCGCTCGCTGGATTACCGCGACGGCAAGTTCGGTTGGACCCTTTTCACGTTCGGCCCAACCGAGACCAAGGATGATTACTTGCTGCGCATCGCTCCGCTCAAGGGCACTTTCCAGGGCAAGCTCGAGGCCCGCCGTTACGTCGTGCGCGTGCACGGCTTGCTCAAGCCGGCGGGCGTCGCAGTCAACGGCCGCCCACTCGACCCGCTCGACGCGGACCTGGGGGGTGAGGGTTGGACCTGGGATCGCCGGCAGCGGGTGACGACCGTCACGCTGACACGCCCGCTCCCCACGAGAAGTGAAAACAGTATCCACCTCCAAAAAGCTGGCACGTTCATCCAGGCAGTCACGCTTCAGCAGGCCATCAACCTCCGCGCCCAAGTCAGGCAGGTTGATCGTGCTCTGAAGTTGAAGTGGGTATCGCTGACCGGAGGCGCTGACATCAAGAAGCCGCCGAGGGTCATCCTCGAGGCCGAAAAGGCGGAGCGGGCGCTCGATGCGATCGTGGAGCAACCTCTGGCGGCCCGGCAGGCACCTGATTTCGATGGCCTGTGCCAGCAGGTGCTGGCGGCGTTCACCGGCCGGCCATTCGACTCCAGCCGCGTCGTGCCGGAGATCGATCCAGAGGCGTTAGCCACCACGCGAAAGATCGAAAATGCGCAATTTACGCCGGCCGAGATCGACAAGTTCCGAGCGATCCTGCGCGGGGCGGGCTTGCCGGCGTGGCTGCACCCCCAAGATTGAACGCATCCATCCGTTTGACCGGCATTATCTGGTGGCAGCATCGGAATGGCGGATGAGATGCTCACTCTTAACTGCACTCTGTATTCGACTCCATCTGAACTATGAAACGATACGGTTGGTTGATTGTTTGCGGGTCGCTGGCCAGGCTCACACTGCCTGCCGTGGAACAGAAACCATATAGCCTCGAGCTGCTCGGGGAGAAGGTCCAGTCCTCGCTGCTGACCTCCGGAACCATCCTGCCGGCGAGCAACGCTCCTGCGGGCAAGACGGCCTTCGAGGTCCGTGGCCAGCAATGCGGCTTCAGAGTGCCCGGACCCGCTTTCGTTGGCCCGCACACGAGCGTCCGTTGGGCCTGGCAAAAGACCTCGGGCCACGTGTGTATCCTCCAAGTGGGCATGGTCAACCCGGAAACGGGCGAGCACCGCTACCTGGGTTACGGCGCCGGCTCCTTGAGCGAGCCTCCCTCAGCCGATCCCACGGTCGAGGTCTTCCTGAGCGATAAAATCCCGCTGGCCTGGACCACGTGCGAACGGGATTTGGCGGCCGACATTCAGAGCGTGTTGGGGTGGAGTACGGCGGAAATCAACGAGGTGTACCTCTCCCCTTGGGATGGTTCACCGGGCTGCTTTGCCGACGTTGCCCTGCACGACCTTTACGCTACGGACGTGGCCGGCCAAGGCAAACGCGACGAACTGGCGTTCTTTTCATCCATCGGCAAGGGCCATTACGTCGCGCCCCGGCTCAAAAAGAACGGCGAAATGCGCCAACTCAAGCACGATACCTCGTTCGAGGAATTGGCGCCCGGCCGGAACAGCGCGGCCAACGAATGGACTGCCTATGGCGCCCCGGGCGACAACGCCTTCAACTGCATGGGGCGTGACCTGCGCGTGCGCTATCCGCTTTATGACTTGGTTTTCCGCCTGGCGGCCGGCGACACCGAACTGAAACCCGACCAGCTCGAGAGCTTCCGGCTCGGCCTGGTGAACAACCGATTGCCAGCCATCCGGGCCAGTTGGGAGTATGAAGGGTTGCGGTATCGGGTCTCAGTGATGGCGGTTCCCACAGGCGCGGACGCGGCCTTTGATCTCTACAAACTGGAGGTAGAAAACCCTGCCTCCCAGCCGCTCGAGAGCAGACTGCTGGCGGGCCTCGACGGGCCGTCCGATATGCGGCTGGATGCCGGCGTGGTGAGGGGCATTGGCGCCTCGCCGTTCATGATCGTGGATGCGCCGCAGGGAACGCATCTGACGGCCCGTGAATGGGGGCTGTGCGACAAGCGCGCGAAATCATACGGTTGCGGAGCCGGACCCGGGCAGGTGGAGGAGGCAGTTTCCAGCACGCGCATTGGCATGGACGGAGTGCCGGTGGTCTATCGCGTAAAGGCGCCCGCCGGTCAAAACCTGAAGGTTTGCCTGGTTGCCTCGCAGCATATCAACCACCTGCTTGCCCAGCCCAAGCAGGCCGGCGATTTGATCTTCGAATATCAAGTGGAAGGTTGTCCGCCGCAGAGGCTGGATTGGTTCGAGTATATCCGCCAGAAAAACCAGCCCCTTTGCCTGGAATTCAATGGCGGTCACGATACTGACGGCGACGGCTTCATCCAGGTCGTTGCGGGTGTGGCCCCAAATTCACGGATGCGGCACACGCGGCTGAGCGCTATCTATGTGTTTGCCGAAGGGACCCGAATTGACAATCCGGCGGACATCTACTCCGGTTCGTTGAACGGCCGCTGCTTGCGCCACATTGATGTGGGCATCACGCCGGAATGCGGCGTGTACAACCAGGAATACGACACCAGCGACGTTGGTCTCTGCCGGCTCGACCTCGCTTACGGTGGAACGGTGGCGGCCGGTCAGAGCAAGACGTTCTGGTTGAAAGTGCCCACGATTCACCGCCGCCAGCCCGTGTCCATGGGTTCGTACTCGCATGCGTTTCTCAAAGTGCTTCCCGGCGAGGGCGTGCCCGAGTTTGGCGGGGAACAGCTCCAGGCCTTGCGGCAGGCCAAGCCGGAGGATTCCTGGCGCCGCGTCATCGAGTACCGGGACCATTTTTCGCAGCGCCTCGCGGCTTTCGATACGCCCGACCCGGTGCTGAGGGACGTGTACCTCTCGCGCCTGGCCACGCGAGCTGTCCTCGACGTCAGGATCAGCGATGCTGTTTGGTTCAATGCCTGCAGTCCGTACTTTTACTATGATTTCGCCTACCGGGATCAGGCCTATGTGGTCTATGCCTACGACCTGGCCGGGTTGCACGATCTGGCGGGGCGTTTGCTGCAGGTCTATTGCACGGACATCAAGGATGTGCCGAAGGGGCCGATCGCCTTCGGCGAGACACCGCTCCAGTTGGGCATGGCCGACAATGGCCTGTGGCTGACGCGGCCCGGGCAGTACGACGCGCAAGGCCAAAACCTCTGGTGCCTGGTGGAGCATTACAAGCTCTCGGGGGATCGCGCGTGGCTCGAGGGCACCGCCTACCCTTATATCCGGCGCGGGGCCCAATGGATCGTCGACTCCCGGCACCGGCACATGCAGGAGGTCAAGAACCCCGATGACCCGCGCTACGGATTGATCGAACCCGGCGCGATGGAGGTCGCCACCATGACCAAGGGGATGCACCATTACTATATGGATGCCTGGGCGGTGCTGGGGTTGCGCGAGGCGGCCGATGCCGCCCAAGCCCTTGGGCGGGAGGAGGAGGCTCGCACCTTCAGCCGGGAGGCCGAGGAGCTGCAGGCCTGCCTGGGGCGATCCTTTCGAAGCACCTTCAAGCGGGTCGGCCTCTACGAGGGCTATCTCTGGTTTGGGGTCGAGAAAGAGGGCGAGGGGATGTACGGTTTTTGGGGGCACACACCGCTGGTCTGGCCCACTCGCGCCATCGCGGCGCAGGACCCGATGGTCACGGGCACTTTCCGCGCGATGGAACGGATGGCCGACCAGTGGGGCGGCGCCATGCACAGTGACGGCGCGGGCGGTTGCTGGCCGTATATCGGCGTGGACTGGGCCATCAGTTACATCCTGCGCGGCGAGCCCGACAGAACGCTGGATTACTTCTGTGCCTTCACGGACACGGCCGGCTCGACCTTCAGTTGGGGCGAAGGCTACGAGAACAAGCGCAACTTCTCAGCCGGGGATCAACCGCACTTTTGGGCGGATGCCCAATGGGTCAACCTCTACCGCCACCTGTTTGTGTTCGAGGATGGCGGCACGTTGATGTTGACCCCGGCAACGCTGCGTTGCTGGCAGGAGGGGGCCACATCGCTCCACCTCCGCAACGTTCCGACTCATTTCGGAAATCTGGAACTGACCGTGACTCCACAAGACGGCGGAAAGAGCATCGACTATCGTTTCCGCCTGACCCCCCAGGGGGATCAGGCCAAGCGGCGGCTCGAGAAAGTGGCGGTCGACGCGCGAACGCCGCAAGGCCGGTCCGTTGCCGCGGTGCTCCTCGACGATAAGCCGTGGGACTATTTCGTGGGCGAAAAGGCCGTCATTCCGCGTCCGGAGCCGATGAAAGAATATCGGCTGCGGTTCCTGCTGCAATGATTGCGCCTTCATCCCTATATTATAATGCGGAAAACGGTCAGTACTGGCGCGGGGCCGTTTGGCCGCCTACCCAAAGCATGGTGCAATTAGGCCTCCAGACCGTCGGCCAATGGGATTTTCTCCAGGAACTTGCGGTGCGCTATCACCAAGCCTGCGTCGATGCCTTCAAGGCGGAGAAGACCATCAAGGAAAACCTGGCTCCGGACAAATTACTCGGGTGCGGGGCCGGTGATTTCGTAGGTTGGGGCGGCATCGGCCCGGTTGGCAACCTCATCGAATACGTCCTCGGTTTCGACATCGATGCCCCGCACCAACGGGTTGTCTGGCGGATTACCAGGACCGAAAAGCATGGGCTAAAGAACCTCCGGCTGGGTTCGTTCGCCATCGATTTGCTCTGTGACCGCCGGGAAGGGCCAGGCGATCCCTGCCGGTTGACTGTCACCAGCGGCGGTGATTTCACACTGGTGGTCCTGGCCGCTGGCCGGCAACTCGAGACGAAGGTCACCCCAGGCACCCGCCAACTCGTGGTCCAATGAGATGTAATCCGTGTAAGGAACGGTGTGATTCTCTTGAGAATGTTAAGTCTTCTTCAAAACGCGAGACAAACCAGCGCCATCTGCCCTAGGCGTAGGCTTTGTCCCGGAGCGACATTTGAGAATAGCCCAACGCTACAATGCTTGCTTTTGCCCATATCCTGTGCCTCTACTCGCAAGGAAAAGTTGTGAAACCACTCATCCGCCAGTCGAGCATCCTGAAAGGATGCGGTCTTTCAGCCCAGGGTTGCGCGGAACGCGCTACCCTGGGTGAGCGGCCACAATTGACCTCAACCCTGAAAGGGTTGCAGCCGGCAGGCCCCGCAGTTCGATACAACCCTTTCAGGGTTGCGGCTCATTCTGTGCTGCAACCCAGGGTAGCGCGTTCCGCGCAACCCTGGGCTGAGAGATGGAATCCCTTTGGGATGCCCTGCATGGCCTACACCACTCCTATGCACTGCCTGAATAGGTGCGCGTCATGGCCCGCAGCCGAACGGACTTGGAAGTCTGCGCTACCGCTGTGCTTGCACAATGCGTCCCTCCCCATCCTTGCGGCGATGATGCTCTTGCCTCTCGCGGGCTTCTCATCCTCAGCCGCTGCTCCCGGCCGGGTCGGCGTCGTGGATGACCGCTTGGTATCCCAGGAGAACTGGGTCAAACCGTGGAAAGCCGATTGGGAGAGCAACCGCATCGTCGGCTTGTTCGAGACCCACGGGATTCGCGCCGAGGTCATCGGGCTCGAGACGCTCAAGAGCCTCGATCGGTTGAGGACCTGCCGCGCCATCCTGGTCCCGACGGATGAATGCTATCCGGACGAAGCAAAGGCAGACGGACCCATTTCGAGCAACATCACGGCATACGTGCAAGCAGGGGGGATCTACATCATGCCGATGGGCGCGTCGCATTGCCGCTGGCGGGACACTGTGACTGGCGCCATCTCCCTCGCTCCGCAGTGGTCTCCAAGAGACTTCCTCGGGATTCAGTGGAAGATCGTCGGCGAGCATGCGTCTCCGGGACCGGCTTTGACCCTCACGGCTATTGGTGAGAAGATCGGCGTTCCCAAGCCCGCTTTCCCGAGCGCTTCCACTTACGCGCGCGCCGCCGCGCCCACCGGCCTGGTCTATGCCAGCAACGAGTCCAAACAACCGTGTCTCTACGCGAACGCGGTCGGACGCGGGGTGGTGGTCCATTATGCCGGGGGATTGCCCCTCGGACCGGAGGTTCGCGATTGGCTAATCGCCGCCTACGCGGCCGTGCTCAAGTCCGGCCCGGACCTGAAGGCGGTCCGGCAAGCGACGGTGGCTGGTTCACCGGTCTTCAGCCTGATCCCGGTGGCCGCCCGCGAACAGGGCCAGATCAGCCTCGATGGCGAGTGGGAGCTGGCTCAAGCCCCAGACGATCCGGCCGGAGCTCCCGGCGCGGTCCAAGGCCTCGCCTGGACGCCAGTCCACATGCCGAACACTGTTCAGCACGCCCTTTTCCAGGCCGGAAAGCTCGACAACCCCTGGTACTCGGACAACTACAAGAAGCTGCAGTGGATTGCACAGAAGGATTGGTATCTGCGGAAGACCGTCACCATTCCCGCCGACTGGCAGGATCGGCAGGTCCGGCTCACCTTTGACGGGATGGACTACGTCGGTGTCGTTTGGCTGGATGGAACCCTCCTTGGAAGCCACGAGGGCATGTTTGGCGGCCCGACGTTCGACCTGACCGGGCGCCTCGTGCCCGGAAGGCACGAACTGCTCGTCGAGTTGCTCCACGAAACCGCGCCGCAGAGCGGGCTCAGCGCGGTGATGAAGTCGATGGCGGTGGACGGCAGCAGCTATCAGTGGGGAAATCGTTACCGCACCATCGGCCTCTGGCGGCCAGTGCGGCTGGTGAGCACGGGCCAGGCGTTTCTCGAAGCACCTTGCGTGCGCACCGAAAGACTTGAAGCGGGCCGCGCCGTGCTCCACGCGCAAGCCATGATCGTCAACCGCGGCGCCGCTGCCGATGGGGCGATTCGGGCGAAGATTGTGGAACAGCAGACCGGGAACGTCGTCTGGCAAGCCGAGACGCTCCAAGCCGCGCCTGGCGGGGAAAGTTGGTTCGAGCGGACCATTTCGCTCGAGAATCCCAAGCTATGGTGGCCCAACGGGGTAGGGGAAGGCGTGCAACCTCTTTATCGCCTGGACCTCTCACTGGCGGTGAATGGCCGTGAAACCGATGCGCTTTCCTCGAGGTTTGGCATCCGGACGGTCGAGTTGGCGCGAAACCCGAGTTGGCCGAAGGCCCCGAGGTCAAGGGGCATCGCCTGGGGTGAGCCCGGCTCGTTGGAGTGGGGGGCGATGCAGAACCCCGACGAGTCGTACCGCTTTCTGTTCGTCGTTAATGGAGTTCCCATGTATGCCAAAGGCGCCTGCTGGCTCACCTCGGATGATCTCCTGGTGCTCAGCCCGGAGCGGGAACGCTGGCTGCTGGGCGCCGCCAAGGCGGCCGGCCTGAACCTCTTCCGCCTCAACGGCGGCTGCAACCTTCTCGAAACCGAACAATTCTATAATCTCTGCGATGAAGACGGGATTCTCGTCTGGCAGGAACTTCCCTTCTGCTGGCACACGACAACAGGTGCGGCACCTCCGGCCTGGCGCGATCAGCTTACGCAGAGCGTCCTGCGGCTCCGCCAGCACCCCTCGCTGGCGGTCTATTGCGGCGGCAACGAGTTCAATCCATACGGGCCGGGAGTGGCCCCGGTGGTCAACCTCTTCCGCGAGATCTGCGACGGCTATGACAATCGCCCGTTCCGCATGTCCTCGCCGGGCGGCGGCACGGCGCACGCCTACGGCCCTTGGGACATCTACAGCGCCGATCCAAGCTGGTACGGCACCCTCTACGACGAGGCCTACAATTTCGTCTCCGAGTGGTCGTTTGATACTTTCGCCGCCATGTCTCTGATCAAACGCATCGTGCCCGAGGCTGAACTGGGCAACAAGCCGATCGGCTATGATTGGAAGGCCTTTGTGCAGGACCACCCGATCCTGGCCGACCGGAGTTGCGAGCTCAACTTCGTGGGCCACTATCCATTCAACAAGGCCTCCTGGTACGGCGACCTCGCGAAGGCAGGCCTCACCGAATTTCTCGAATACGCCGGCATGGCCCAGGCGGACGTTTATGGCTGCGTTTTCGAGCAATGGCGGGCGCAGTTCCCTTACAAAGGCGGCCAGACCGTGTGGGTCTATAACACCATCGGCCCATCCTCGAGCTGGAACCTCATCGACTGGTTCGGCCAGCCGATGGCGAGTTATTACACCAGCAAGCGCGCCCACGAGGCGGTTCATGTCATGGCCAGGACACGCTTTCGGTCCTGGGGCCCCGGCGACACGTTCCGCGCCTCGGTTCTGACCCTCAGCGACCGGAAATCCGGCGAACGGGGCTCCATCAAGGCCCGCATTCTCGACGCCAGCCTCAAGACCGCCTTCGAGAGAACCTGGGACGTGACCGTCGGAGCCACCGGCAAGGACCTGCTGCCCGTAGCCGAGGATCTTGCCTGGGATATCCCGGCGGATCTTCCGGAAAGCTATTTCTTTCTGGAACTGACCCTCACCGGCCAGGACGGCAAACGCCTCTCCCGGCAAGTTTATTGGGAAAGGGTCCTCAAGTCTCTCGCCGACGCCGAAGCCCGCAAGCGTTGGCAGGCCGCCCCGGTGCCGGAACCCGTCTGCACGAATGGCCCGTGGCTCAAGCCTCAACTCGCCGGCTGCCCGACAACCTTGTCCCTCGAAGTTCGCCCGATTGGCGTCGCGGGTCCCGAAGCCCGCGTCTCTGCCGTGGTCAGGAACACCGGCGCCAACCCTGCCTATCCCGTCACGCTCTCTGTTAGTCCGGGGACTTGCGCAGCCATCTGGAGCGACAGTTATTTCTGGCTGGCGCCGGGCGAGAGTGCCACCGTCGAAGGAACCGTCCGCCTCGATATGAGGGGCCTGGATCCGATCAGCCCGACAACGGTGATCGGCCCGAAGGACCTCAAGATAACTGTCGGGGCGTGGAACGTTCCGACCCTTAACCCACTCGAGAAATAGCCATGCGCCTTACCTTGACGCCAGTTGATTGGGTGGTCTGTATCGGGGCATTGGGTTTCAACGTCTTGCTCGGGCTCTACTTCGCCCTGCGAGCGCGGCAGAAGGCCGACAGCAGCGGTTTCTTCCTGGCCGGGCGAACGCTCACCTGGCCTATCGTGGGGGCGTCGCTCTTTGCGACGAACATCGGCGCCGAGCACATGGTCGGCCTCTCCGGGGACGCTTACCGCTACGGCATCTGCGCCGGGACCGTCGAGTTGACCACGGCGATTTGCCTGGGCTTCGCCGCGGCGGTGCTGGTGCCCTACTACATGAAGAACCGGGTCTTCACGATCCCGGAGTTCCTCGAGCTCCGCTACCGGCCCGAGGCGCGCATGTGTTTTTCGGGCCTGATGCTCTTCATCTGCGTGGTCACCAAGATGGCCTTCTGCATGTATGCGGGTGCGCTGGTGCTCCAGGCGGTCACGGGCTGGGGCGTCATGCAGAGCGTCTTGATCATGGGCATCACGACGGCTGTCATCACGATCATCGGGGGCTTTGGCGTCGTGGCTTATACGGACGCCATTCACTCGCCCATTATGCTCGCGGGCTCGGCCATGGTGCTCTTCATCGGGTTGCACAAGGTGGGCGGATGGGGCGGGCTCTGCCAGATAGTGCAGCAAACCCCGGTGCCGGACGCGATGCACATCCACAAGCCGTGGACCGACCCGACCTATCCCTTCTGGGGGGTCATTCTGGGCGCCGTCTATGGGGGGACCTTCTACTGGGGCATGGACCAGGTCAATGTCCAGAGGATGCTTGGGGCCAGGGACCTGAAGCAGGCCCGCTGGGGCGCGATGTTGGGCGTGCTGCTCAAGCTGACCCCGGTGTTCATCTTCGCCCTGCCCGGCGTCATCGCGCTGGCGCTCCATCCGCACATCAACGTCAAGGACAGCCGCGCCACCTTCATCTGGATACTTGACAACCTGCTGCCGAGCGGGATTCGCGGTTACGTGCTCTCGGCCCTGCTGGGCGCCGTGCTCAGCGCCTTGATCGCGGTCATGAACTCGATCTCGACCATGGCGGTCCGCGACTTCGTCCTGCGGTTCCGGCCCGGCATCGGCGAGGCCGCGCAAGTGGCGATCGGACGGGTCTCGATTGTCGGGGCCATGTTCCTCGGGGTCGGCGCCGCCGGCATCATCGCCTGGCAACCGGAAGGGGTCTATAAATACCTCCAGACCATCTCCATCTACCTGGTCATGCCGCTGACTCCCGCCATCGTGTTCGGCATTCTCAGCCGGCGCGTGACGTTCGCCGGGGCGGCGGCGTCTTTCTTTGCAGGCATCGCCATCTCGGGCGTGTTCGTGGCCGACGCGCTCCTCCAGGACAAGGCCCTGGCGGCCAGGTTGTTTCCGCTGCTGCACTGGCCGATGACCGAGAACTATACCTACCGGGGTTTCTGGGGAACACTGGCGATCACGCTGATCCTGTTCCTGGTCTCGGCCTTTACCCGGAAGACCGAGCCCGCCAAACTCGCCGCCACCACACTCGAATGGGGCAAGAGGTGGGAGCCCTTCCAAGGCCTTTCCGATTGGCGTCTCCACCTGGCCATCCTCAGCGTGATTACCATCGCCGCTTATTGGTGGATGTGGTAATCTCTGGACAATCGAAGGGATGGTCAGTAACTGTTCTTGGCGCGTCGATTCGGCGTGCAATGCAAACCGGATTGGGTTAGATAGACCCGTGCGGACGGAAGATTCAAATTCCGAACCCCAGGCGCCCGGGGGCGTGTTCGCGACGACGCATTGGAGCGTGGTGCTGGCGGCGGGCCAGCAGGATACGCCGCAATCCGCTGCCGCCCTGGAACAACTCTGTCGCACTTATTGGTATCCGCTCTACGTCTATGTTCGACGCCGCGGCTATGGCCCGGAGGACGCGGAGGACCTCACCCAGCAGTTCTTCGCGGTGCTGCTCCAGCACGAATACTTCCGGCTGGCCGATCCCAGGCGGGGCCGGTTCCGCACCTTCCTCCTCCACGCGCTCGAGCATTTCTTGACCAACGAATGGAAACGCGCCCAACGGATAAAGCGCGGCGGGGGCGCCACTTTCCTTTCCCTGGACGCTGCGAACGGCGAACGACGCTATGCGCTTGAGCCGGTGACCGCGGCGACCCCGGAGCGCGCGTATGAACACCGCTGGGCTATCACCCTGCTGGATCAAGTGCTGGCTTCGTTGCGAGAGGAGTACACGCGCGGGGGGAAGGAACGCTTGTTTGGAGAACTGGCCTCGTCGCTCTGGGGCGGCGACAGCTCGTCCGGCCCAGGCTCTTACGCGGTAGTCGGCGAAAGCCTGGGTATGAGCCAAGGCGCGGTCCGTGTGGCCGTACACCGCCTGCGCAAGCGCTACCGCGAGCTGCTGAAAACGGAGGTCGCGCAAACCGTCGCTACGCCCGAGGAGGTGGATGAGGAGGTGAGATGCTTGATAAGGGCGGTGAGCGGAAAGAACTGAGCCGTAGCCCGCAGCTTGCAGTGCGGCCCGGACCGTAGAGCAGGGGAGAACGCCCTGAAGCCGTGACGCGCCCCACGCTCCCGGGCGGGTTGTTATCGTGGTTGGTAACGCCCGGAGAGTTTTGCTGTAGAACGGGGTGATGTGAGACTGGAGAGAAAGGCAAACTATGGCCGTTGGCCGAATATGCGGTCGCTGTAGAGCTGAGCTGGCCGAATCGACCTCGAGCGGGTACTGCCCGAGTTGTCTGCTGAGGGAAGCGTTGGCGGGGGCGGAGCCGGAGGACGGAGGACGGAGGGCGGAGGGCGGAGGGCGGGCGCTCGGGATGACCGGCCAGAGGTTTGGAAATTACGAGCTGCTCGAGAAAGTCGGCCAGGGCGGCATGGGGGTGGTGTATAAGGCCAGGCAGGTCAACCTGGACCGCATCGTGGCCCTCAAGCTGCTCCCCTTCGGCCAGTTCAGCCGCGAGGACGTGGTGCAGCGCTTTCAAACCGAGGCCGCTGCGGCTGCCGGTTTGCAGCACCCGCACATCGTCGCCATCCACGACGTTGGGGAACAGGAGGGCCAGCACTACTTTTCGATGGACTTTATCGAAGGGCAGACGCTGGCCGAGGTGGTGCGGGAGAAACCCTTGCCGGCCAGACGGGCGGCGAGTTACCTCAAGACCATCGCCGAGGCGGTGCACTATGCCCACCAGCACGGAATCCTCCACCGCGACCTCAAGCCATCCAATATTCTCATTGACCGGTCGGATCAGCCTCGCATTACCGATTTCGGGCTGGCCAAGCGGCTGACTGTGGATTCGGACATGACGTTGACCGGGCAGGTACTGGGCTCGCCTAATTTCATGGCGCCGGAGCAGGCGGAGGGGCGCCTGCAAGCCATCGGGCTCCCCACGGAGGTGTATTCCCTGGGCGCGCTACTTTATCACCTGCTCACTCGCCAGCCGCCGTTTCAGGCGGAGACACTGACGACGCTCTTGAAACAGGTCATCGAAATCGATCCGGTTCCACCGCGCCTGCTCAACCCGAGCATTCCGCAGGACCTGGAGACGATTTGCCTGAAGTGCCTGGAAAAG
This sequence comes from uncultured bacterium, assembly GCA_963749495.1. Taxonomy (GTDB): domain Bacteria; phylum Verrucomicrobiota; class Verrucomicrobiia; order Limisphaerales; family UBA8199; genus CAVQND01. Next base: position 868,663 of record CAVVMW010000021.1, on the reverse strand, counting down.
GAACCTGGCAAGCGCTACGCCACGGCGCAGATGCTGGCGGACGAGTTGGGCCGCTTTCTCGACGGCCAGCCGGTGCTCGCCAGGCCCATCGGGGCTGCCGGCAAGGCCTGGCGCTGGTGCCGGCGCAACCCGCGCCTGGCCACAGCCGTCGCCGCCGCTTTCTTGAGCCTGCTGATCGGCCTGGCGGGCGTGGCCTGGCAATGGCGCCGGGCGGAATCCGAACGTGCCCGGGCCGATGCCCGAGAACGGTTCGCGCGCCAGAGTACTTACGCTGCCGACATGCACCTGGCTCAACTTGCCCTTGCCGATAACAGGCCCGGGCTCGCGGTGAGCTTGCTGGAACAACACCGGCCAGGGGGGAAATCCGAAATCCGAAATCGGAAATCGGAGATTGATTTGCGCGGCTGGGAATGGCGCTACCTGTGGCGGCTCTGCCAAGGTGACGAGTCATCCACGCTGCACCGGTATCCAGGCCCTATCCCGGCAATGGCCGTCTCGAAAGATGGCAGGCTACTGGCGCTGGCGACGGGAGGCCAGGTCGCGCTGTGGGATTTGACCACCAGACGGCCACTAGCGGGGTTGCCGACCGCCACAACCGGAGCCCTGGCTTTTTCCCCGGCCGACAACCACCTGCCAGATGAAGAGCTCTCCTCCGGTGCAAGTGGAGCCCTGGCTTTTTCCCCGGCGGACAATCTTTTGGCCGCGGGCACTTTGGATGCGACTGGACAAGCTGGGATAGCCCTATGGGACCCGAAGGCAGGCAGAGCAACCAGGACGCTCAAATACGAGGCTCGAATCAGGTCCGTGGGCTTTTCTCCGGACGGCAGGCTGCTGGCCACGTTCGATAATCGCGGGGGCGTCAAGGTGGTTGACTGGACCTCCGGCCAGATCCTCACCAACTTCACGGTGTCGCGACCTCGACAGGGACGCACCGGCGTTGTGGCCTTCTCACCCGACGGCAACCGGCTGGCCATCGGGGAGGACCACGGTCAAATTCGGCTCCTCGACCTGCGGACGGGGACCTTCATGCCGCTCCAGGTCCCACCCGGTTTCGGCGTCATGACCCTGGCCTTTTCGCCCGCCTCTGAATTCCTCGGGCCGGCTTTGCCTACAACATCGGAACCATCTGCCTCTGGGACGCCCGCTCCGGCGAACCTCGGGGGCAGTTGACCAACCATACAGATTCCGTCACGGCACTGGCTTTCACGCCGGATGGACAGCAGTTGGCCTCAGCGAGCTATGACGGGACCCTTCGGATCTGGAGCGTCGCTGACCGCACCGAGCGTCGCTGTCTGCGGAGCTCCCGGGGGCTGGCCGCGATGGTCCTGCTGCCCGACGGCCGCACCCTGGTGACTGGAGACGCAGGGGGATCGGTCCGTTTCTGGGATGCGTCCGCCAGCAGCAGAGAGCCCATCCACACCCAACTGAGAGTCTCTTTCGGGATTGGCTCTCCGGCTGGGCTTGGGGCGGAAAGCTTCGCGACCAATGCGCTCGACCCGAGGGTGGTGCGCCGGTCCGGCTTTGGGTTTACGCCGAACTCCCGCGGCGTCATCACCCCCGACACCAACGGCTCGCTCGCGCTCCGGGATGCGCGGTCCCTCCGCATTACGGAGAACCTGCCCGCCTTGGGCAGCAATCACTGGAGTGCAGCGCTCTCGCCCGATGGCCGCTGGCTGGCTGCGGGCAAAACTTCGGGAACGCTCGCCGTCTGGGATTGGACGTGTCGCCGCGCGGTCACCAACTTCGCCTTTCCCTTCGAGTGGTTCGGGGAGCTGCGCTTCTCCCGCAGTGGCCGCTACTTCATCGCCCGCGCTGTTCGCAATGATCAGACGGCGCGCCTCGGCCTCTGGCGAACCAGCGGTTGGAAGGAGGTGCCCCTGACGGGAAGGCAGTTTGGCGGTTTGTGGGCGGCCGAGTTTTCACCGGACGACCGGCTTCTGGCGGCCGGATATCTCAACGGCGCCGTGAAGCTCTTCCGCTTTCCCTCGGAACAGATCGAGGTTGCGTTCACCAACCACAGTGGGGCTGTGAGTAGCATGCATTTCTCGCCGGATGGCCGCCTGCTGGCCTCGACCAGCATGGATGGTTCCGCCAGGCTGTGGGATGTGGTCGCCCGGCGGGAAGTGGCGCCGCTGCGGGGTCATCTGGGGTGCATCTTCGGCGGGGCGCTCTCGCCGGATGGCCGCCGGTTGGCTACGGGTGGCCTGAGTTCCAGAGATGCCGTGAAACTGTGGGACGTGGCCGCGCACAGAGAACTCCTGTCGTTGCAGGCCGAGGGACTCTGCTTCCATGACCTCACTTTTTCCCCTGACGGCAACACGCTGGCCGCCACGTCCATGGGTGGTCTCGCCCACCTTTGGCGCGCCCCCTCGTGGGAAGAAATCGGGGCCGTGGAACAAGGAGAGGCGACTCCATAACAGGCTGAGTTGGCAGGAAAATCCAGGACCGGACCAACTCCCTTGGACCGATCCCGATCACGAGTCGGCCCGCCTGGAGGGGGCGTGGATCGCGAAAGTACCAGGAACGCCACTGCAGTGGACCTATACCATGTCACCGGACCCCTCCGGCAGACGGGCAGCCATCTCCGGCTCGATCCAGGTGCCGGTCCGGCCATCGGTGATCCAGCCCGGCCTTTTTGCTGATCTCGAATACGTCAGCCCCCTGGTGGGCCAGGCCGTAATGACAGGGCATGACACCGCCCGGTTTACCGCGGTGTGGTACGGGCTTAAGGCCGGTCTTCCCTTCGGCCAGGTGGTTTTCATCGGCGTGACCAGCGGCCAGTTCAGGTGCGGGGCAGACCTCCCGGTCTGCGGGTCCACAGAGCCTCCGGCTCCGTGTGTTTGGCAGGTGCAAGACTCGGGGCCAGAGGCCCCTCTGACCGGCAGACCAGAGGTCTGCCCCACCTGAACAGTTACTGTAACGTTTGCCCTCTTTCGTTGTAGAACCGGGGTGAATGCGGCCTGGTGCCCGATCTGGGCCGACAACAAAACGCTAACAACAACCTTGCTTATGAGGAACTCGAAACTCACTTACGCCGTCTCGGCGGTACTGCTCCTGGCAGCATTGCCAGCGGCGGCTGCCAACTCGACATCCACCGGCTGGATCACGGCCATCCCCGTCCCGCCGATTGTTCACACCAATAACGCCGGCCAAATCCTGTTGCGCGGCAACGCGCACCTGGTGCGGGTGGACAGCACCGACGCCCGCCTGAGCGGCCAGCGCCTGGTCTTCGCGGACGGGGCTTACCAGGCCGATGGCACAGCCCTCATCTGGGGCACCGCCTACCAGCAGGTCGGCGCTTTCGATAGCAACACCAACTTCACGCCCAACGGCGAGGTGTGGATAATCAATTATCACGGGGTCATGCAACTCGACTACAGCCTGCAACTGAGCCTGGCCGGCTACGGTTCCGGTGGCGCCATCGAGGGGCTGCGCCTGGAGGAGACGATGACGCGCGGACCCGCCAAGAACCCTCTCGACCTCACTGTGCCCTACATTTACCAAGACATGATCAACCCGGCTCCGGTGAACACCAGCGAGGTCGTGGACGACTTCCACGGTAATACACCGACGGGCTGGCGCTGGGAAGGAACAGGCACTTATTACCCTCTGCTCGAGGCCAACCAGCAGTTCACCGTGCGCGGCCAATGGTCCTTCGCTACCTATGCGCATGCGGACACCTACGCCTGGGGTGTGTTGAACCAGGGCTGGAGTGTCCCCAACGACCGCACGCTGGAATGGCGGGTCAACTTGGTTGGCATGAGCGACAACGCCACCAACGCAGCCGCTATCGTGCCGGCAAACTATGCCAGGAATCAGATTTACATCCTCTATAAAGGCCGGGATTTCGTCGAGTTGGGCAAATGGGTGGGCTCGGGCATGGCCGTGTTCTTTTACGAGAAGACGGCGATCAAGAACACCAATGTCGTCCTTTCCCTCGCGCTGACGCAGGAGCAGCCCAATCTCGTGGTCACCGCCCGCGTGTTGGACAAGGATAACCAAGAGGCAGTCCTCTATCAGCGCAGCGTTCTGGATACCCCACAAGCCGACCCCACCCTCACGAGCGCGGAACTGCTGGCTTTGTCCGGCATGAACCTGGACATCGTCCCCGACGTGGCCGACGCGCCCATCACCTCCGGCGATGCGGTATGCCTGGACGCCTGGCAATACACCGACGGCACACAGCCAACGCTGGAGGTCACCTACGCCAACCTTGAACTCCGGACCTATGAAGTGCCGCAGCTCACCATTGCCCGGGCCGTGCAAGTTAGCTGGCCGGCTCCCGCGGGGGCGTACACCCTCGAATGGGCGCCCACCGTCCAGGGTCCGTGGATGCCGGTCCAAAACCTGGCGCCACCCGGGCTGCAGCGGGTGACCATTCCGATTAGCGGCCCGGCCGGATTCTTCCGCGCAGTGCAAGCGCGATGAGGGCTTGGCGCAGCTTCATCGGAGCGCGCCCTTCTCGCGTTCGATGCCGCCCTGCCGCACCTCGATCACGAACTTCTGGGTGGCGGCGCCGACCCGCGCGATGGCCGTGGAGAGCACTGGCGATTACGCTGATCCTGTTCCTGGTCTCGGCCTTTACCCGGAAGACCGAGCGCCCCAAACTCGCCGCCACCACGCTCGAATGGGGCAAGAGGTGGGAGCCCTTCCAAGGCCTTGCCGATTGGCGTCTCCACCTGGCCATCCTCAGCGTGATTACCATCGCCGCTTATTGGTGGATGCGGTAATCTCGCAGGGTGTCATTCCAAAGAACTCAAGCTATGAGCGTTGAATTGAAAATGGCCGGCAAGCGCGCGCTGGTCACCGGGTCCGGCACCGGCCTCGGACGAGAGATCGCGCTGGAATTTGCGCGGCAAGGGGCGGACGTCGTGGTCCACTACGCCCATGATCGCGAGGGCGCCCGTGCCGCCGTGGCGGAAATCCGGGCGCTTGGGCGGCGGTCGGAAGCGTACCGGGCCGATTTCGACCGCGTGGACGAGGCGATAAAGCTGGGCGAGCAGGCAGTGGCGTTTCTTGGTGGCATCGACTGCCTCATCAACAATTCCGGCATCACCTTCAACAAGCCGTTCTTGGAGGTGCGGCCGGAGCAGTTCGACCGGATTTACCACGTGAATATCCGCGCCCAGTTCTTCCTGACGCAGCGCATCGTCCAGGACATGCTGCTGCACGGCGGGGGCGCGGTGTGCAACCTCACCTCGATCCACGGTGTGTCCGGGGCGCCGGAGCACTCCGTCTATGCGGGCTCCAAGGGCGCCATCATTGCTCATACTCGCGCTCTGGCGGTCGAACTGGCCCACAAGGGCATCCGCGTCAACGCCATTGCCCCAGGGTGGGTCACGGTGGAGAATTATTACAAAGTCATCCCTGGCTTCAACGACGCCGAGGCGGCCAAGGCAGCTCACGAAAAAGTGCCGCTGGGGCGCTCCGGCAAAAAATCCGACATCGCCAAACTCGCCATCTTCCTCTGCTCCGAGGACGCCGCGTTCATCGTGGGCCAAACCATCATCGCGGACGGCGGCACCACGGCCTTGATGTCGCTCATCTCGGATTTCCGGAGCGTTTCCAGCGCCCGGTTCGGTCTGGGCTACGTGCCTGGAGCCTAACCCGCTCAAGGTTACGCCCTCCCAATCTCAAGATCATGTCACCCCAACAAATCCTCGGCATCCTCGCAGTGGCCTTGGCGGGTCTCATCGTCGGTGGCGGCGCCTGGCCCATGAAGCTGATGAAGACGTACCAGTTCGAGCACTGGTGGTTTATCGGCATGTTGACCGGCTTGCTAGTCATGCCTTGGCTGGTGACGGTCCTCTTTTGCCCAGGGCCTTTTTCCGCTTATGCCAGCGTGCCGGTGAAGACCCTGGTCATTGCCAACCTCTGGTCCGCCGGCTGGGGCGTGGCGAACATCTTGTGCGGCCTGTGCTTCGTGCGGATTGGCATGGCGCTCACCGGCGCGATTCTGACCGGCCTGGGAGTTTCGATTGGCGTGACGCTGCCCATGATCGTGAAAGGCTCCGGCCTTTTCCAAGGGGCTGCGAACATCTCATCACCGGCCGGGCTCACCGTGCTGGCGGGCGTCGGCATAATGCTCGTCGGGGTGATCCTGGCCGCCTGCGCCGGTTTTGGGCGGGACCGAGTCCTCCAAAAGCAGGCGCAGCAGGCGGGAAGCTTTCTCGGGGGCCTGGTCATGACCATTATTGCGGGGGTCCTCTCCTGCGGGATGAGCCTCGCCTTCGTCTATGGGCAGGGACCCATCGTTGACGCCATGAAAAAGCACGGCGCCAGTGACGTCCCGGCGACGTTCGCCGTCTGGGCCGTCTGCCTGCTCGGCGGTTCGTTGATGAACGTTATCTACCCAGCCTATCTCATGACCAGGAAGAGGTCCTGGGGCGTGTTGGCCGGGAGTCGGAGAGAGCTGTTGCTGGCGGCGATCATCGGGCTGAACCTCACGGCCGGCGTGGCGCTGATGGGCAACGGGATGCTGATGGTAGGGGCCTTGGGCGCCTCGGTGGGATTTGGCATTCAGCAGGCCTCCCAGATGCTGGGCGGACAGTGCGTCGGTTTCGCCAGCGGCGAGTGGCGGGGCGTCCGCGGCCTGCCCCGGGTGCGGATGTGCCTGGCGATCGCCCTCTTAATCGTGGCTGCGATCATCATGGCCATCGGCAATTCTCTCGCCAAAACCTAAACTGAAGCGGCGTCCAAAACGAAAGGCGCGATGTGCAAACGCTCGTCAACGTGTTAAAGCAGGCGGGCAAGCCTGCCAGGATCTACAAAAGTCCGGACGGCACACGCTTGCTCGTGCTGCCCCATGGCGGCCGTGTGCTCGGCCTGTTTGCCCCAAACAGCGAGGAGAACTTTTATTGGACGAACCCGGCGCTGGCCGCCCCTGAGTCCGCGCGGGCTTTTTATGCGAGTGCCTCCTGGCACAACTCCGGCGGCGACCGCACTTGGCTGGCGCCCGAGGTGGACGTCTTCCTCCCCGACTTTCCCGACCTGACCAAGTACTTTCAACCGCGCCAACTCGATCCCGGCAGCTTCGAAGCCCAGAAGGCTGGGGCCGGCCTGCGCCTGGCAAGCCGCTTTACGCTCCGGCTTTCGCGCTCCCAGAGGGAACTCGAACTGGCGCTCGCCAAGTCATTCGCGCCCGCCCCCAATCCTCTCCGCTACGAGCGCGGCTTGAATCTCGCCGGCCTTGAGTACTGCGGGTTATACCCAGCGAACTTCGCTGGCCATCGTGGGCCCTCGGAGCAGGCCCGGCCAGGTTGGGCTGTGGAATTTGGTCCAAATGCCGCATCCTGGCGAGTTGCTCGTGCCGACTTACTTCAAGACGAGCCCAAAGATCGTATTCGGGTCAATCCCGTCCGGCGATCTGGCGGGGACTGACCATCTGTTCCGTTACCGCATGCGCCAGGCGGGCGCGCACAAACTCAGCCTCCGGGCGGTCGCCACGACCGGCCGCGTCGGTTACCTCTTCGCGCAAGGCAGCCAATGGTCGCTCATTGTCCGCAACTTTGCCGTAAATCCTTCCGGCGAGTATGTCGATGTGCCCTGGACTGAGCCCGAGGATCGCGGCTACTCGACCCAGGCCTGCAACATCCACAACGAGCTCGGCTCTTTCAACGAACTCGAGTACCACATTCCTGCGGTCGGCGGAGCAAGCGGTCCACGGCAGTGTGAAGACACGACACAGATTTGGGCCTTTCGCGGCAACAGGGAGGCCATCATCAGGGTGGCGCACTGTCTGCTTTCCCCCGAAATACGACCTTGAGCCTGGGACGAATGAGCGTGCTCGGAAACCGTCGAAAACCCGCCGAAAAAGAGCGGCGTGGTGCCGCCGCGGGCGCATGACGAAATTCTTCAAACCCTGTGATGTGCAAGGATTTCGCGAGCTTTCGTAGATGAAGCCATATCACCGCTTGGTCCTCCCGCTGATGCCAGGCTTGGGGTCGGCACGCTGGCCTTCAGGCCGAAGGCCTGATTTATACAGCCCAGCCCAAGGCCCGCCGGAGCGCAGCGCAGGCGGGCCGCCGCCCTGGGTCCACCGCACATTGCATTCTGTTGCAGGCCAACGGCCTGCCTCAAAAAGCTCCCGGAGGATGAATCGCGCTTTCAGCGCTCCAGATGATTATTGGCGGCTGTTCCCAGGGCGTTGCCCCATAGGCGTTAACTTGTTCGCTGCGCTCCATCAAATCAGGCGCAAAATGAGTCGTTTTTCCAGCGAATCGGCTTCTGGCCATTGTTAGAATCTTCGGAAAAGAGGACCTTTTTCAAACAAGTTAACGCCTATGGGGCGTTGCCCTGGGCTGGTATGAGCGACGCCTTTGGCGTCCAGAGCACGCACCGCCGGCTCCATCATGCACCCGAAGAATTCTGTCGTGCGCCTCGCCGCCGCCAGCTTATGCTGCCGGACGAAAACTGTGCCTCAACAATGAACGACGAACGACCCCTCGTGGTGGTGACCGACTATGCGTTTTCGGACCTGGGCCTCGAGACGAGAATACTCGCGGGGGGCGGCTGCCTGGTCCGGTCAGGGCAATGCCGGACCGAAGCGGACCTGATTGAGTTGTGCCAGGGGGCCGACGCGGTGATCACCCAATTCGCGCGCGTGAACGCGGCGGTGATCCGGGCCATGACCCGGGCGAAGGCCATCGTGCGTTACGGGATCGGGGTGGACAATGTGGACCTCGAGGCCGCCCGGGCGGCCAATATTCGGGTCTGCAACGTGCCTGACTATTGCGTGGATGAGGTTGCCGACCACGCACTCGCTTTTATCCTGGCCACGACCCGCCAGGTCGTGCCACACACCTTGCATCTCCGGGGTGGGAAATGGGGTCTGGCTGTGCCCTTGGGCCGGATGAACGTGCTCCGCGAAATGACAGCCGGGGTGGTCGGGTTCGGGCGGATCGGGCGGGAAGTGGCGCGGCGGCTGCAGCCCTTCAAGTGCGCCCTCCGGGTCTTCGACCCAGGCGTACTGCCGGCGGAGATCGAGAAATCCGGAGCCCAGCCGGCCAGGTCCCTGGACGAACTCCTTGCGGAGAGCGACCTGGTCACCCTGCACTGCCCTTCGACACCTCAGACCCGCAAACTGATGAGTGAAGCCGCGTTCGCCAAACTCAAGCCGGGCGCCATTCTGATCAATGTCGGGCGTGGCGACCTGGTGGACAGCGAGGCGCTCGTGGCCGCGTTGCGCAGCGGGCATCTGAGCGCCGCGGCCCTGGACGTGTTCGATCCCGAGCCTGTTCTGCCCGGCCACCCGATTCTGGAGCTGCCGAACGTAATCCTCTCCCCCCATATCGCATCGGCCAGCCCAACCGCCGTGCAAAAGCTCCGGGAGACCGCGGCGACCCTCGCGTTGAAGGCGGTGCGCGGCGAACCCTTGCCGAACGTGGTGAACCGTTAGGCACCAAATCGTGTAGCCGCCGTCGATGGTCAGGATCGTCCCGGTGGCGAAGGAGGAGGCCTCCGACGCCAGGAACAGGATGGCGCCCTTCAGTTCATCGATGCGCCCGTAACGTTTCATGGGCGTGGCCGCCAGGTGACACCTCCCTGTCGAGCCGCCGGTCATGAGCAGGGCGCGCCGACACCAAGGGCCTCGGTGTCGAACCGAGCGGTAGGGCCCGGATCGGCCATAGGCCTCGGTGTCGAGCCCCTGGTCACCAGAAGGTTGCCCGCTCTGAGTTTCAGCGTGTGGGCCCTTTGGGGCCTCGCCGTCCATGCCAATCGTGGAACAAGGGCGGCCAGGTTTGAGTCCTCACCATCTTAACGAAAGAACTGGTGGACAATTTTCCAAGGGGAGGCAATTAAGGGGGCGCGGACGTTGGCGGCGTCAAGAATCAACTTGAGTGCCTCGTAAGGGATGTCTTTCAGATGGGCATCGGCGCTGAGCAGGATGGAAGCGCCGATGAGCCCCGCTTCCGCCACCACGTGGGAGTCGTTGGTTTCGTCTTCGGGCATGAGCGGGATCACCGTAGATCAGTTGCAATCCGCGCGCCACGAGGCGTTGCCGTTTTTTGTCGGTGAACGAGTTCGCCTTGGCGCGCTCTTTTTCCGCAACGACCGTGCCCCAGGACTTTTTCTCCGTCGATGGCTTTTTCATAATTTGCCCGGCAAATCGGGACGCGACAAAGATACGCCGCTCATGCCGGGCGTCAATGTTATCTAGAAGAGCGCACCGGCGACGAGGGCGGGGAGTCCGGAGGGGCGACAGCCCCCCTCTGGTTGCTGCTGTTTTCGGTCGGACTGGAAATCCCACGGCTGAACGGGTCGTTTGTCGCCTGCCGCGCTTAGCGCCACGACGGGAATGGCCAGCCAGATGGCGTATGCGAGGCTGGGCGGCAAAAGACCAAGGCAGGTTGCCACCTTTATTCCTTGCCGCCGCCTTAATCACCAAATCGTGTAGCCGCCGTCGATGGTCAGGATGGTGCCGGTGGCGAAGGAGGAGGCCTCCGACGCCAGGAACACGATGGCGCCTTTGAGTTCATTGATGCGCCCGTAACGTTTCATGGGCGTGGCCGCCAGGTTGCGCTGGAGGATCTCGGGAATGCTCGCGCTGGCCGCGGTCTGCTGCGTGTGGATGAAACCCGGCGCCAGCGCATTGACGCGGATTCCGTGGGCCGCCCATTCGGAAGCCATGCCGCGGGTCAGGTGGGCCACGCCGGCTTTGGCGACACAGTAGGCCACGTTGTGCCGCGGAAAGAGGTTGCCGATGACGGTCCAATTCATGGAACTGATATTGATGATCCGGCCGCCCTGGCCGCGCTGGATCATGTGTTGCGCCACACGCTTGCTGAAGTAGAAAACGCTCGAGAGATTGGTGTCGATCAGGCGTCGCCATTGGTCGTCGGGGACCTCCTCGAGCGGGATTCCTTCCGAAGGCATGGCGGCATTGTTGACGAGGATGTCAATCTTCCCGAACCGCTCGAGCACGGCCTGCACGAAGGCGTCGATTTGGTCGCTCCGGGTGACATCCACGTTCGCGAAAAAGGCGCGGCGGCCCATCACCTCCAGTTCCTTCCGGGTCTCCTCCCCGGCCGCTTCGGCCAGGTTGCAGATGGCGACCTCCGCGCCCGCCTCCGCCAGCGCGAGCGCGTGCTGGCGGCCCAGATTCTGAGCGCCCCCCGTGACGATGGCCACCTGGCCATCCAGCTTGAACGAGTCCAGCACGCGCATAACGCCGCCCGAGCTTAGGCACTCGGCCAGGTACGGTCGCCGAAGACTTGCTGCCAGTCCTGGAGAAAGCCCCGCATCCGCTTGTCGGTGAAGGCATGCTCGAACAGGAGCTTGAGGAACTCGAACCGGAGCGTGACGATGTCGGTCCCCGCCGCGGCATACTCTCCGAAGGCCCGGGGGTATCGTCCGGCGGAGAGGATTTTCGTCTTGTACCCGTGGCGGTCATAGATAGCGCGCAGGGGTCCGACAATGTCCACTGGTTCATCCTGCTCCAGGTCGAGCGGCCCGTTGAAGAGCGCGACGACGTCCGCGCCCGCCTTGGCGGCGAGGACGGCCTGCGCAACCGTGCTCACCGCGGTCACCGCCAGCGGGATAGTGGGATGCTCCTGTTTCAATTGCCGCACCGCCTGGAGGCCGGCGACGCTCATAGGGAGTTTCACCACGATCCGGTCCGAAAAGCGGTGCAGCCAGCGGGCCTGCGCTTTCAGGGGTTCGGGATCGCGCCAGCCGATGACCTGGCAAAAGACCGCCCCGGGCGAGGCGTCGAGCACGCCGCGCAAGGCCACTTCCATATCCGGGCCGGCCTTGGCGATCAGCGAGGGATTGGTGGTAACGCCATCGATGATGCCCCATGACCGCGCTGTGAGAATTTCTTCCGGGTTCGAGGAGTCGATAAACAATTGCATAAGCTCGGGGGTTCAAAAGAGATCGTTTGCCAATTGACAAAGAGAATCGCACACACGCTCCCGATAAGCGTCGTTGAAACCCGCGGACAGGCTGTAAAACTCGTGGCGGTGCAGGAATTGGCCGTCTTTTCCGCGCCGCCCCACGAAGGGGAAGCTGAAGTGATGAAAAACCGCGTGGCGCCACGACGGGCTCGGGGCGGCGCCCGCGGCCTCCAGCTCGGCGAGACACTCTCGGGCCAGGGGAGAACCTCGAGCCGCTTCGTCGTTCGCATAACCAAGGGCGTCCCGCCACCACCGTCCGAACAAATCGGGATAATGAGCCTGGAGCAGTTCGGCATAGATCAACTGCAGCCTGGGCGAGACCTTGAAGTGCAGGCAGCCGCCAGTTGCCCGGTGAAAAACCCCGCGCGTCGCCGCAGTCAGATCATCGCCGGAATGCACATCGAGCATGAGGCCGAACCCCGTGGCGATTTGGAACTGGGCGCGCACGCGCCGCTCCAGGCCCGCCAGCCCATCCGGGCCGCGGTAGTCGCAGCCTTTTTCCTGGCCGAAATTTGGGGCGAGGTGAGTCACCGGCAGGCGGCGCCGCTGGAGTTCGCGCGCCAGGAAGAGCACCTCTTCGTTCGTGGTCAGGCAATCAAAGGCCGCCACTTCGGGTGGGTGCTCGTCAATCGTCAGCTCCAAATCAAACGCTGGGTCTTCCTTCAAACCTGCGATGTAGCGCGCCAGTTCTTCCAACCGGTCCAGCGTGTCCCAATACTTGCCGACGAAGCGGCCCACGGCAGGATCGTCGAGGCGCAAGACCTCGGAACCGAGGTCGAATGGCCGCTTGTGGCACTCGAGAACTCCGGTCCGTTCCACTGGATCCGGCACCTTTCGGGTGAGGAATTCCTCCGCCGCAGACCTGGAAGTCACATCGAGTGCGGCATAGTCGAGCACGTCCGCCATATCCAGGGTGTAAAACGAGTAGTAACGCGCGGCGCGGAGCACGCGTTTGGCGCGCTCCAGTCCATCGGCTCCGCGCTTGACCTGGACATGGTCGGCATCCGCCCCGTAACGCAATGCCCCATTCCATTTGAGCGCGGCCAGCACGCCGGCCAGCCAGAGGCCCTCATAAGTGCTGCCCGCCCACCCGCACTCGACCGTGCCGATGCCGGTGGAGAAACTCCGCTCCGGCGGGGCACCCTCCCGCAGGGCGTCTAACAAGTTCAGCTCGCGAACGGAATTCTGGATGGCGTTGGCGGCAAACCCGTCTTTGGCCATCGCCGCAAAGATCCCCGGCCAGACCGAGTTGGTCATCCGCGTGCCCACTCCGAGGCGGGGCGTGGCGCCGAGGGGCCGGGCCGCCTTTTGCGGCTTTAGCGACCGGCAGAACCAGTCAATCACGGCGGCCTTCGCAGGGTAAGCCGCCAGCGTCTCGCCGGACGCGAGCCGTTTCAGCCCCAAGGGCTCTCCGAGTTCGTTCGTGGTTCCGGCGCCGATGCGCAGGAGCACGTCCTGCCCGTCGGGGAGGGAGGCCAGGATGAAATCTGCCTCGGGGCTCGAGGCCGCAGAAGGCGCATGGAGTCTGAATCGGCTGGGCGTGCGCAAAGCGCGCCTCGCCCCCGGCTCCGCGCCGGAGGGACGCCCAATCGCACATCGAGGACGCGATCGTTTGCCACGCCGCCGCCGAATCCCAGGTCGCCGTGTCCAGCACGGCCGGATTCCGGGCCGGGTCCAGTTCGAGATGGCCAAACTTCATGGATGTTCCCTCAGTTTTTAAGGCTTCAAACCCGGGTGCGCCGCTCATTTTCGTCGTGATTTCGACGTTTTCCAAGCGGGAAAAAAACCGAAAAACAATCGAAAACGAAAGGCGCAGCCGGCGCCCCCGGGATGATAATCGCCGACGACAAACGCCGCCTGACAAGCGGCCAATCCGTGAGCAAGTATGAGTTCCGATTCTCCGCCGAACCCGGTGGCCATCAGGCGGGTGAGCTTCCAGGCGCTGCACCGCTTCGCGCGGGAGGCCTTCGAGCGGGTCGGCATGGCGGGAGCAGACGCCGCACTCGGGGCGGACGTGCTGGCCACCACGGACGCCTGGGGTGTGTTTACCCACGGCACCAAGCTGTTGCGGAGCTACCTGCGCCGGCTCAAAGCGGGCGGATTGCGCGTCCGCGGACAGCCGCGGGTCGCCGCCGAAGGGCCGGCGTGGGCGCTGGTGGATGGAGACTCCTCGCTGGGGATGGTGTCCTCCGCCTTTGGGATGACGGCACCGCCCCCACGAACCACGGCGCGGCGTTCATCGCTCTCGATGCGGGGGCCATGATGCCCGGCGGCCAATTTGCCCGCCGGATGGAGGCGCTCGTCGAGGAAATCCACCAGGCGCCGCGGGCCGAGGGAGCCGACCGTCTATACGTTCGCGGGGAGATGGAATGGGAGCGCTATGCGCAGGTGATGAAAGAGGGGATGCTGTTACCCCCCGACGTGGCCGGCAGCCTGAAGGAAGCCGGCGCGATGGTGGGGCTGGACTTTGAAAAAGCCGCTGGTATCCAGGACTTATGAGAATTATACGTTACGAAAACCCACAGGGCGCGGTGCGTTATGCCGCCCAGCAGGCCGACGGCTCGGCACTCCAGATCGTCGGCGACATTTTTGGCGCCCACACCGTCACGTCCGAGCCGGCGGCCATCAAGAAACTCCTGGCCCCGGTGGCGCCGCCCGCCTTCTTCTGCATCGGCCTCAACTACCGGCGCCACGCCGAAGAGGGCAAGGCACAGCTCCCACCGTTCCCGGTGCTGTTCATGAAAAATCCCGCGGCGGTGCAGAACCCGGGCGACCCGATCCTGCTGCCGCGCCATCTCCGAAGCGACGAAGTGGATTACGAATGCGAGTTGGCGGTTGTCATTGGCAAACGCTGCAAGAATGCCACGAAGGAGAATGCGCTCGATTATGTCCTGGGCTACACCTGCGCCAACGACGTCAGCGCTCGCGATTGGCAGGGCAAATGGGGCGGCAGCCAATGGTGCCGGGGCAAGACCTTCGACACCTTCGCGCCGCTGGGCCCCTGCCTGGTGCTCAAAGACGAAATCCCGGACCCTGCCGCGCTGAAGCTCCGCACCTTGCTCAACGGCCAGGTGATGCAGGATTGGCGCTGCGACGATATGATTTTCGATGTGCCGTCACTCGTCTCATTCCTGAGCGGGAGCACCACGTTGTTGCCGGGCACGGTGATCCTGACCGGCACGCCGCATGGGGTCGGGTTCGCGCGGAAACCGCCGGTCTGGCTCAAGCCGGGCGACAGCGTTACCATTGAAATCGACCGGATCGGAGCCCTCACCAACCCGGTGGCCGAAGAGGCATAAGCGGTTCATGAACCGGCTCGGCGGTCATCCAGCTTGCGACCGGCCTGGAATGGGGGGATTTCCAGACCCGCCCCTGGTTTGAGGGGCGCTATGTGAAAACCATCACCCATATCCCGGGGGGCCGCGCGCTCGATGCCCTCATCCGCTTGCTGGGCGAGTTGGCCCAAGCGCAAGGGGTCCAGTTGCGCAACCCGTGGGGCTACGTCCTCGAGGCAGGCCGGCCGGCCCCCCTCGACCTCGCTGCGGGTCAACCCGGCCTTTTATGCCAGCGCCATGGGCGACCAGGGCGCCATCACAAACGCGCGCGAGGAAAACCTCACCGTCCAAGCAAGAGTGGATCAACCGGGCCGACTTCGCCGCGGTCGAGCACCGCGCCGCCGAAATCCTCGCCTGGACCCGCGCCGCGCGAGAGTAGCATACCGGGTGGCCGGGTAGATACCAGAGGTTGAACTGTCGGGTAAGGCCTCAGTGAAGGTGGGAGCGTCATTGCCCCCGGCTCACCGCGTAGCGGTGCCCGATGGTAGCCGTGGACTTCCAGTCCACGGACCCATGGCCCAAGCTCAACCGCGTCGCGTAGCGACGCCTGAAACCCGCGGCGTCAGGCGTCGCTACGCGACGCGCGACCATTCCCACGCCCTAACCCGTGGACCGAGGTCCACGGCTACCTTCACTGCGTCGCTACGCGACACGGAATGATTCCCACGCCCCGAACCGTGGACCGAGAGGGCCGGGCTGAGGGGTCGGCTCCGCACGCCGTCTCCGCCTTCACTGACCGGCTACACTGTCGGAAGTAGCCGCGATCGAAGCCGCGATCTCGAGCTGCGGGTCGTTCGATGGCAGGTCGAGCAGGCTGTACTCCTCCACCAATATGCGCACCACCGCCATGCGTACAAAACAGACCGGGGTAGGGCGGTTGGAAATCAGGAGATGCACCCGCCTTGTCCTGATCGACAGCTTGCAGCCGGTTACGCCTACAGTGAAGGTCAGGACATGAAAACAGTCACTGTTGAGGAAGCTGAAAACAACTTCCCGGCCCTCTTGCGCCTGGTGCGGGCCGGGGAAGAGGTGGAGGTGACGCACCGCAAAGCACCGGTGGCGAAGATCATCCCGCTGAAAACGAGGCCTCGGAGGCATGATTGGTCCGCCACCTGGACGGAGGTGGACGCTATCTACCGAAGCAAGCCCGCACCCGGCAAGCCCGGGAGCCAACTCATTATCGAGGGCAGGCGGTGAGGCTCTATTGCGACCCAAGCCGCCTGATTGCCCTCTACCGGACGCAGCAATCCATCAATATGCGCACCAGCGCCAGGCGCTAAGATCAGACCTCAATAAAACGGAGGTTTCGCCGCGAGACCATTCGCAAGTTGAACGCCCGCTTTTCCGCAATGAAAGTGCCGACCGCTCGTCGGCTGCGATCAAAAGCGGCGGGCACGCGCCCCGGAAGTGTTGTCCCGGAGGGACATCTGAGAATAGCCCGGCGTTTCAACGCCGGGGGGCGAGAAAAGGGATCCTCGTCCCGAAGGGACGACCGAGAAGACCCCTTGCCCTCAGCCGTCCCTTCGGGACGGACCTACTTTTTCGGTTCGCTGACCCGGCGTTGAAACGCCGGGCTATTTTCGGAAGCCACTCCGGGGCATGGAGGGGTCGGTCCAACCTATTGACACCAGCTTGCCTTTGGCGGTAATCCTTCGGTCAGGCTGCGCCGACCTGCGCCAACCGGCCGAGATATTCGGAGATCTCAGGCCGAAGTTCGCGAATCACGTCCGGGGGACCCTCGGCGAAAGCCGCGACGTTTCGGGGGTTCTTGCACAGGATGTCGGCGCGGTGGGAATCGAGGATGCGCTGCATGCGGCCCATCTGCTCGATGGCCTGCTACAGTTCGTCGGTGTTCTCAATCCTGACCACAGTTCCCGCGTCTCGATGTGGGGGTCAATGCTCGGAGGCGCAGGGGCTACCGCTCCCCGCCCAGGTCGGGGATGGAGTGCTGAATCTGCTCGAGTAAGGCGAGCGTCCCATGGCGGCTGCACCAGCCCCGGATGTAGGACCAGTCCAAGCTGCGGGCTTGAACGGCCATTACATCCCGGGCGTCGTCCTTGTCTTTGCCTCGCGCCCACCGGAGCTTCGTCACTATGACATCCTCCGGCGAGGGCAGCCAGACATGTCGCCCGAATAGCGGCGCAGTCCGCCGCCGTTGAAACCGCGCCTGGTCGTGCGCGTCCTGCGAAAGCGCGAACAACTCGACCTTGAAACCCCGGCCCCGATGGCGGAGCAGTTGGCGAAATGTCCCGGTGTTTGTCTCGAACGACACTTGAGGATCGAGCACGAAATCCTCTCCCAGCCGGGCGGCAAAGTCCTCTCCCAGGGCGCCGGGCACTTGGAGGACGAAATCTGCGTCTTTGGTCGAGCGCGGAATGCCATAGTAGTTGCTGGCGAACGAGCCGCTCAGCATATAGCCAACGCCACCCGCTTCCAGGGCGTCGGCCACTCGGACCACAATGCTCTCGCTGGCCGTCACGGTGTGCTCTCCATCCGCTCCCGCAGTTCCAGCCGCGCCTCGAGTATCCGGCGGCACTCGGCCTCAGTCGCCTCGGGGAATTGGTTGCGGATACCGGCCAGCGTGATCGAGCACGCGTACTCGAAGAGTTCTTCCCCCGCAAGTAACTTGTCCTCCGGCGCCATGGCGCGCGCCTCGAGGACCCGCTCCCGGTACAGTCCGTCCGCCAGTCGGCTTATCTGATCCCCGCTCACCTCAGCTCCTGTTGGAAAACCGCGCTCGCGCCGGGTTCGAAAGCGGGCGTCGAAACGATATAGATCCGACCGTGTACTAGAGGCGCAACGTCTCCCTCAACATCCACCTGCTCCGCCAGAAGCCTGATCAAACGCAATTTACGCGCTGCCGAAAGGTTGCGAATCTCAGGAAGCATCTCTGCCAGCGACATATTCGTTCCAATTTGATCCTCCGACTCCATCCATGCAACCCCAAAAACGCGCGCGGCCCAAACGGGAACGGGGTCAAAAGCGGAACGGGGGGACAAAGTTTTCCCACAATTCGCAGCTTGCCCCGCGTGCGGAGACGTGGCGCCGTCGGCGCCCGCGCACAATCCCGGCCCGGATCATGGCTCAAAGGCTCAGAGCTCAATACCCCGGAGCAATTTGCGGCGTGACTAGTCCGTTTTGTGGGGAAGAAAAACGGTTTTTTCGCCGGCGGCGTTAGCGGGGCGCATCCTGACACGGCCCCCGGAGTGCGCCCGTCCCCGGGCGCAGCAGCAACCGAGCGGGCAGGCGCGCCGGGGTGTTTGACCGCTGCCATGGCTCCGGACGTCGCTGCGCCCGGGGACGGGCGCACTCCTGTCCGGCCCCCGGCGGTGGGGGCGGTGTCGGGATGCGCCCGCGTTGGCGTTGGTTATAAACCGCTTTTTGTATTTCCGCTGCCGCCCGGCCTCACGTGGGACTGGCGGCGCTCAGGCCGGCCGCCAGGGGCGCGGGATGTTCGAGCAAGCCGGCAATCCGGCCCAGGAGCGCGGCGGCTGGCGCGCCGTCCATAACGCGGTGATCCGCCGCCAGGCACAGGCGCAGCGTCGCGCGCACCGCGAGTTGGCCCTGGACCACGAATGGACGAGGCGCGGCGCGGCCGACGGCCAGCATGGTGCTTTGGCCGGGGGCAATCACGGCGGCGAATTCGTCCACCGGGCTGGTTCCCAGGTTGGACAAGCTCATGGCCCCGCCGCGCGTGTCCTCGGGCGCCAGTTTGCCGGTGCGCGCGGCGGCGGTGAGTTCCGCGCGCCGCCTGGCCAGGCCGGCCAGACCGAGCTTGTCGGCGTTTCGGATCACGGGAATGAGCAGCCCATCAGGCACGCCGACCACGAGGCCCAAGTCCACGCCAGGCAACTGCACGACCGTCCGGTTCTGCCAGACCTGGGTCGCCACGGGAAACTCCGCCGAGGCCAAGGCCATGGCGCGCAACAGCAGGTCCGTCAGGGTGAGTTTCACTCCGGCATTGCGAGCAACGACGGGTGCCAGTTGCTCTTTGAGCTCGCAGAGTAAGGTGAGATCCGCCTCGACCCGCAAATAAAAGTGCGGCACGGTGGAGAAACTGGCGGCGGTTTTCTCGGCAATCGCGGCACGCATTGCCGAGAGCCCGCCAACAGGCTGAACAGAGCCGCCAACGGGCTGCGGCGGCGAGGCGCCGACGGCGGTCCGAACGTCCTGTTCGATAATGCGCCCAGCCGGTCCGGAGCCGCGGATCTGGCGAGGATCGAGGCCAAGTTGGCGCATCAGGCGGCGGGCCCGAGGCGAGGCGAGCACGCGCGAAGACCGCCGGCGCGGAAGGGAAGCAGTGGGGGACATGGCGTTCCGTTCAGTCGGGCTGGATCCTGCCCAGCGATTGGGCAAGCTGGACCACCGCGCCAGCTTCGGCCAGAATCTCGACCAACTTTCCGGTGGCCGGCGATTCGACCGGAACGATCAACTTGACGGTCTCGACTTCGACCAGCGTCTCGCCGAGCCGGACCGTCTCGCCCGGCTGCTTGAGCCAGCGCACGACCGTGCCTTCGGTTACGGTCAAATCCTGGTTGGGCATGCGAACGGGGAGGCCGGCCCCGGCCTTGGCAGGCGCGGAAGGCGCCGTGGCGCCAGCTTTGGCCCCGCTGGCCAGGAGCGGCGCCTGGCTGCCGTGCGGCGCGGACCCCTCGGGCCTCCGGGGCACGGGCGGGCGGCCGGAAATGACCGCCTTGGCCGCCGCGACGATTCGCTCCGCGGTCACGATAATCTCGCCTTCGAGCGAAGGGGAGAAGGGCTGGGAGACGGGGTCGGGATGCAACCGGCCGGCGGGAGCGTCGAGTTCGTCGAAGGCCTCCTCCATCAGCAGGGCCGCAATTTCGGCCCCGATTCCACACATGGGGTGGGCCTTGTCGACCACCAAAACCCGCCCGGTCTTGCTGACGCTGGCCAGAATGGTCTGGGTGTCGAGCGGGACGATGGTGCGCAGGTCGATGACCTCGCAGGAAACTCCTTCGTCGGCCAACTGGCGGGCCGCGGCGAGGCAGCGGTTCACACAGTCGCCGCAACTCACCACGGTGAGATCGGTCCCCTCGCGCAGGACGTTGGCCTGGCCGAAGGGGACATAAAACTCCTGGGCTGGAACGGGCCCCTTGGCGCTGAAGAGCAGTTTGTGTTCGAGAAACAGGACGGGGTCGGACGCGCGAAGTGCCGTTTTCATCAGGCCTTTGGCGTCCGCCGGGTTCGAGGGCACGACGACGATGATCCCCGGGCAATGGGCGTAAACGGGATAGTAGCACCCGCTGTGGTGGGGTCCCGCGTTTTTGATGGCCCCCATGCTGGCCCGGATGACCACTGGCGCCGAGACCTGGCCGCCGCTCATATACCGCCATTTGGCGGCCTGCAGCAGCACCTGGGATGAGGCATCGAAGAGGAAATCGATGAACATCAGATCGGCGACCGCCCGGCAGCCGGTGGCCGAGGCGCCCGCCGCCGCGCCGGTAAAAGCGAGTTCGGAGATCGGCGTATCGATCACGCGCTTCCCGCTGAATTCCTGCCACAGGCCTTTGGTATGGGCGAAGCTCCCTCCGCGTTCCCCGATCCCCTCGCCGAAATAGAGCAAGTGCGGGTTGCGCCGCATTTCCTCGGCGACCCCGTCGCGCACCGCTTCCAGGTAATTCATCTCCACCAGCCGGCCGTCGCGCGGCTGCTCCGCTCCGAGCGCGACTGCGGGATTGAGGGGGTCGGCCAGGACGTGCAGATTTGCGGTGGCCGGATCGGGCGGAGGCGAGGTCTCGGCGAAGGCCACGGCTTCCTCGACCTCGAGGCGAACCCGCGCGTCAATCTCGGCCAATTCCGCCGCGGTGGCGAATCCCTCGGCCGTAAGCCAGGAGCGAAAGCGCGTGATCGGGCAACGGCGCAGCCATTCATCCAACTCCTGCTGCGTGCGGTATGTGCCGACCAGCGGATCCCCCTCGTGGTGGCCGACGACCCGGTAGGTCTTGGCCTCGATCAAGGTGGGACCTCCTCCGTTGCGCGCGCGCGCGACCGCTTGCCGGGCCGCTTCATGCACCGCCAGCACGTCATTGCCGTCCACCTCGATCCCCGGCAGGCCGTAAGCCGCCGCACGGCTCGCCACGGACGGGTTTCGGGTGGCTGCCGAGAAGGGTGTGGCCGTCGCATAGAGATTGTTCTCGCAGACGAAGACGACGGGCGCCTGCTGCGCCGTTGCGAAGTTGACGCTCTCGTGAAAGGCCCCGTGGTTCACGGCGCCGTCGCCGAAAAAGGCCACCGCCACGCGGCCGGTGCGCCGGGCCTTGGCGCTCAAGGCGGCCCCGACGGAGGCCGGCAGACCGCCGCCTACGATCCCATTGGTCCCGAACAAGCCGATCGAGGGATCGAACAGGTGCATGCTGCCGCCACGCCCTCCGCAGCAACCGCCCGCGCGCCCGTACAACTCCGCCATGAGTTTCCTGGCCGGCAATCCCTTGGCCAGTGCGTGGCCATGCCCCCGGTGAGTGCTGGTAATCCAGTCCTCCTTGCCCAAATTGGCGCAGACGCCCACCGCCACCGCCTCTTCGCCCACGTAGAGATGGATAAACCCGGGCATCCGCCCCGCCTTGTAGTTCTTCTGCGCGGCCAGTTCAAACTGCCGCAGCAACACCATCTGCTCGTATAAACGGATGCATTCGGGCCGTCCCGGAAGACTGGCGCGTATCGGCTTGGGCTCTGCCACTTCACTCATATTAGTCCCTGGAGGTTTACAGGTTATCACCGGCGGGCACTTCTGTTTTTCGGCGTTTTTACATTGTTTTTGAAAGATATCCAGCCCGGCGCCGGAACGTGGAAAAGCGCCGGTAATCGCCCAAAAAAAGGATGTCGCCGCCCCGGCTTTGTGCTACGGATGATGGGGTGATGAAGGTCGATCTCGATGGCAAGACCGCCCTGGTCACCGGCGCCGCGCGCGGCATCGGCCGGGCCATAGCCGCAACGCTTGCAGCCAACGGCGCACGGGTCATCTTTGCGGATGTTGATGCCGCCACCGCCGCCAGTTCGGCCGCCGATTCGCCGGGGGGCGTGCCGCTCCGTCTGGATGTAACCGACGAGCGCGAGGTGGAGGCTGGCATTGACCAGATAACGCGCCAATTTGGAGCCCTGGACATCCTCGTGAACAACGCCGGCGTCAATACCCTGGCTCACCGGGTCACCATCGACCAATTCCCAACCGAGGAATGGGACCGGATCCTGAAGGTGGACTTGAACGGTCTGTTCTTTGTCAGCCGGGCGGCAGCGCGGCGCATGATCGCCCAAAAATCCGGGCGAATCATCAATATCTCCTCGGTGCTTGGCCTGGTCCCGGCGCGGCTGCAAAGCCCTTTCGTTGCCGCAAAGGCCGCGGTGGTCAACTTGACTCGCTCAATGGCCATCGAATTGGGCAGCCAGGGGATACTCGTCAATTGCGTTGCCCCGGGGTCCATCCTGACCGAAGGAACCCGGCAACTGTTTTACGGCCCGGACGGCAAGTTCAGTGATCGGGTTCAAACGATGCTGGCCCACATTCCACTCGGCCGCCCTGGCAACGTCGAGGAAATCGCCTATACTGTTCTGTTCCTGGCCGCGCCGGAAAGTTCTTACCTCAATGGCGCAGTTATTACTGTGGACGGGGGCTGGCTGGCGGGCTATATCCGGGAGTTTTAACCCAACCGACTCGCATGGCAGGTGTGACGATGGCCATTCTCAAGGCGCACCCGACGCCGGCGGGAGCGATCACTCTTTGGTGGCTGGGCCAGGCCGGCTTCATCTTCAAAAGCCCCGCCGGCAAGATCGCCGCCCTGGACCCTTACCTGAGCAACTCCTGCAAGGCGATCGGCGACCAGTATGGATTTGACATGGATCAACAGGTGCCGCCGCCCATCGCTCCCGCTGATCTGCAGGGTATTGACGCCTATCTCCTGACCCATAGCCACCAGGACCATCTCGACCCTGAAACCCTGGCCGCCTACCGCGCCGCCGGAGGCCGAGGTCCCTGGATCGCACCGGCGGAAAGTTGCGAAAAGCTGCGGAGCCTGGGTGTCCCGCCGACCGAAATAAACCTGATCTGGCCGAACAAAGAGATCGAGATAGGGGACCTGAGGATCCGCGCCACGTTTGCCATTCCCTTTGCGGGCGATGATCTGACCCACGTCGGTTACCTGGTGTCGATAGCGGACGGGCCGAAGTTCTATTTCACCGGCGATACGGCTTATCACGAAGTGCTGGCCATCGCGGCCGCTCCTCACCAACCCGACGTGTTGGTCACGGTCATCAACGGGGCCTTTCGCAACCTCGGCCCGGCCGAAGCCGCCCTGCTGGCCAAACAACTCGGCGTCAAGGTAGTGATTCCCTGCCATCACGATCTGTTCCGGGACAACTGCCAGCCTCCCCAGATGCTTCACACGAATCTCAAGCTGCAAAGCCTGGGCGGCTGCTACCGGTTGCTGAGACAGGGCGAGCCGTTCGATTACGTGAAGGCGGGCGGATGATTGACGCTGGCCGCGCCGTTTCATAATTTCACGCTTGCCTATGCGAGCCGTGAAGTCCCAGCCCACCGACCCGCACGAGCTGGCCTGGTTGCTCGACGCCTCTGAGTCGCTCCTGCCGGTCAACGAGTCGAGTCCCATTTACGTGCGCCACGGCACGATTCGGGAGGGCCCGCCCCGGCCGCATCCCGAGTGGCATCCCTACTGCGAGATCAGCATCCGTCTGGAAGGTGAAGGCCGCATGTTTGTGGAAAGTGAACACTCCTGCTCCCAGGCCGGAGACGTGCTGATACTGGGTCCGGGCGTGCCGCACTGGGGCGTCATCGAGAAATACCCGCTCCGGTTCGTCACGGTTTATTTTCTGCCCTGGGTGCCGATTGAGATCGGCCCCGAAAGCGACGGCATCCGCCTGTTGCGGCGGTTCACCGCCCGCCAATCCCTGGCCCAGCGCCTGTTGCGCCCCCCGCGGCAGCTCCTCATTCGGCTCACCGCGCAATTCCGGGAGATGGTCACGGAGTCGGAAGGCGCGCAAGTGGGCCGGGAAATCCGCTTGCGCACCTTGCTGATGGAACAGTTGATCACCATCCTGCGCTGGGAGCACGCACAGGGGCGCAATATCGGCGGCGAGGAACTGGCCGAGGACTGGCGGCCCCTGATGAAGACCCTCCAATTTCTCCGCACGCATTACAGCGAGCCCATCTATGCGAGCGAAGTTGCCCGCGCCGCCGGACTGAGCGAATCGCGCCTCAAACAGCTCTTCCAGCACGCCCTCGGCATGTCCTGGGTGAGGTTCCTTCAAGGCTACCGCATCCACCGCGCTGCGGCCTTGCTCAATGAGTCCGGGTACAACGTCACCGAAGCGGCCCTGGCCGTCGGGTTCGACAGCTTCGCCCATTTCAACAAAACGTTCCGGGCCTTTATGGGCGTAACTCCCAGAGACTATCACCACGGCCGGGGCCAGAAGCCAAAAGCGCCCGGTGGCGTGGACCTGAATGCCTCGCCCGCCGCCTACGAACGGTTCCAAGAACTGCCGCGGGGCTAAATCGGAACAACCCACATTGGCACACTCATGCGGGTTTTGAACCTTTGTCGCAGCCTTTGTCGCGGCCTTTGTCGAATGCGCCGTTTCTCGACAAAGGAAGCGACAAAGGAAGCGACAAAGGCTGTGCCAATGTTGCGTGGTTCGACTTAGTGGCGCTGCCAGGACCGCGCGATCTCCTCGATGGCGCGTCCCTTGGTCTCCGGAATGTAGCCCCCCATCGCGGACCAACCGGTCCAGTTGTTGAAGAAGGCCAGGAGCAAGCCAATGCCCAGCGCGTAACGAATCCCGGGCGTGAGCAGTTCGGCGAACCCGCCGGTCTCCTGCGTCAGCGCTTCCTTAATCTCGGTCAATTCGGCTGCGGCACCTTCGCGGCCATGCACTTTCACCAGCACCTGGAGGGCCTCGTCGAATCTGCCACGCTGGGCCAGCCAGCGCGGGCTGGGCGGCAACCGGAACAGGAACAGGGCGAAGAGCACCACGACGACCATTTGCGAGGCGAACATCCACCGCCAGGATTCATTCCATCCGGTTGCCGCGCGGAGGTGATTAACGCGCGGCTGCATCTGGAAACCCCCACCGGAGCCGGTCTGCCCGCAATCCGCGCGGTGGAAGGCTCAATCGCTCCAGCACAACAGAACAGGCCCCGGCCGCGCTTTTGCTTTCCGAGCGTTTTTCGCTGGTTTTTCGCATGATCCTGGCCCGACCGGGACGCGCCCAACCTGAAAAAAGCAACACTTTCAACCGAAAAGCAGTGGCTGAATTGTGCCTCATGGAACATCCTGGCAACAATGAACATGAAAATGGGCCCTCCAGAGCGATCCCAGTCTCTGCAACCTGCGCCCAGCGGAGGTGCCCGCGCAGTCCTCAACTTATCTCCTGGCAGCCACAGGGGGGTGATCGCTTCCCCCCGGGGAAGGGTCTGCGGAAATCCAACCCCCAACCGATGAACCCTCAGTATCCATGCAGCGTGTATGAAAACCAACCTCATATTCGTATCTCTCGCCTTAACGCTTCTCGCCCTGCAGCCCTACTGGAGCTTGGCGGGCGCAACGCAGCCGCCGGCTGAGAACCTGAAAATCTGGCTCGCGGCCGACAAGGGCGTAACCACGAACAGCGACGGGAGTATCGTATCGTGGGCGGATCAAGCGCCGGCCCTGGTGGCCGGCGGACTGGCGCATGACGGCATCTCCTCGGGCATGGGCGTGCCGATGTTGTCGGTCGGCTCAAGTTTCCCCAGTGGGGCGCACGCGGTGATTACACTCGACGGCACCACGGGCTTCGTGCTGGAGAACGTCCTGGACGCAACGACGCCGACGGTCAGCGCCTATGTTGTGGCGGCCATCGCCGACCCGACCTCGGGCGGCGCTCTGCTGGCGAATTCCCGGTCTCCGTTCGGGTTCATCCTCGGGTTAAGCCGAAATGCCAACTCGCCCGGAGCGGCGGACTGGTACACCGGCACGCCGGGGAACGACCTGCTCTCCGCTCGTTTGGCAAACAATACGCCTTTCCTGGTCGAGGCTACCTTCGACAGTGTCACCGGGGCAAAGACCCTTTACACGAATGGGGTGCAAGCGGCCACCGCCAGCGGCAACGCCCTCACTTATGCAACTTGGGCCGCCCTTGCGATAGGGGCTTACGGGACGTTTCCCAACGTCGATGCACCGCTGGATACTAACATCCTGGACGTCACTCTTAGTGGCGATTTTTTCACGGGCGATATCGCGGAAGTCCTCTTCTACGACAGTGAATCCGCCGCGCAACGTCTGGCGGTCGAGGCCTATTTTTACCAGAAATACTTCTTCACACCCACCGGCGCGGCGGCGATCGCCAAACAGGCCGTCAACCAAACCGTCAATGAATCGCTGCCGGTGACCTTTGCCGTCGGGGCCAACGGCGCTCCACCCCTAAGCTATCAGTGGTTCACGAACGGCGCGGCCGTGCCGGGGGCGACCGCTCCCTGGTACACCTTGAACAGTGTCAGCCGCACCAATGCAGGGCAATTCACCGTCGTGGTGAGCAACGGCCTGGGGACGGCGACCAGTTCGGCCGCGCTGACGGTGATTCCCGATACCACGCCGCCGACCCTGGCTTCGGCCGACCGGGATTATGTCAGCTCCACTACTGTGTCGGTGGTTTTTTCCAAGGCGGTGTCGGCGGCGACCGCGACCGTGGCCGCGAACTATGCCATCAACAATGGAGTGACGGTGAGCAGCGCCGTCATTGGCGCCACGCCCGACACGGTGGTGCTGACGACCTCGCCCATCACCTTCGGCCCGGCGTACGCGCTGACGGTCAACGGGGTGGCGGACCTGAATGGCAACGTTATTGCCGCCGGTGCCCGGCATGCGCTGGCGGTAGTGAACCCCAACGCTCCGATTCCCACCGCCCATCTCAAGCTCTGGCTCCGCGCCGACCTGGGCGTCACCACCAATGCGAGCGGGGCGGCCACCGCCTGGGCGGACCAACAGGTGGGCACCCCGCCGAAAAACGGGACCAGTACCGGCTCATCCCTGCTGGTCCAGGATGATACCTTCCCCAACGGGCTCCATTCTGTCATCCAATTCGATGGCGCGAGTGCAGGGTTTAACCTCGCCAACGGCAGCGACATGCTCTTGACGAACATGGCCATTTATGCGGTGTGGAGCATTCCGCAGGATGGTCAAATGAAAACCCTTTTCAGCAATTATCGCGATGTCGCCGGCTGGTGCGTGGGGATCAGCGACGACACCCAAGACGTAGTGAAGTGGTTTACTGCGCCGCCGGACTCCCTCCAAAACACGGGGGCGCCAATGGTGGTGGGCCAGTACTATATGACCACCTGCACCTATTCCAGTGCCGGCCGCCTCAAGAGCCTGTTCATGGGCACCAACCTGTTGGGTTCCGAGAGCGGAATTCCTCTCACCTATGCTTCCGGTGTCAAACTCACGGTCGGCTATTTGGGCAACGGCGCTCAGCATTGCGCCTGCAACCTCGCCGAACTTATCGCTTACGACGCGGTCTCCCCCTCGCAAGAGGCCCTGGTCTGGAACTACCTGAACCAAAAGTATTTCGAGGTGGGAACCGACAAGCCTGTGATCACTCTGCAGCCACAGAGTGAGACCGTAGCCGAGCTCGATCCCGTCTCGTTCGAGGTCCTCTACTTGGGGGCCCCGCCGGTCTCCTTCCAGTGGCTGCTGAATGGGTCCGTCATCCCCGGCGCCACGCAGGCGATCTATGAGATCCCCGGCGTCAGCCGTGCCCAACAAGGCGATGCCTTCAGTGTGGTGCTCAGCAACAGCTTTGGCACCGTGACGAGTTCCAATGCGATCTTGAAGGTTATCCTGGACACGAACGCACCTGCCTTGGTTTCGGCCTTTCGGGATTACTTGAGCGCCAGCCAGGTAACCGTGGTCTTCTCGAAAACCGTCGCGGGCGCCGCCGTCCTCAACCCAGGCAATTACGCCATCAACAACGGGGTAATCATCCAACAAGCGGCCTTCGGGCTCAATTCGAACACCGTTGTGTTGACCACCTCGCCGTTGGCCCAGGGGCTCGACCTACACCTTGACGGTCAACGGGGTCCAGGACCTGGTGGGCAACGTCATCGCCACCAATTCCCAGATCGCCCTGGCGATGCCCCCCTCGTCAGCCCTTCCTCCCCGCAGCGGCCTGGTGGTCTGGCTGGCGGCTGACGCCGGGGTCTTGACTTCAGACGGCCACACCGTGACCAACTGGATGGATCAATCCAGTTGGGCCAATGACCATAACGGTTCGGTCGCGGGGACCGGCCCGCAATTGGCGTTTGCGGCCAATTTCCCCAACGGTCTGCCAACCCCGGTCATTCGTTTTGACGGCGCCTCCTCCGGCCTTCTGTGCGATAATCCAACGGACCTCGAGTTGCAGGACCTGAGCCTTTATGTCGTCGCCAGCGCGGATAATACGACCACGATGAGGACGATCATCGCGAATTACACCGACGTGGTGGGCTGGGTGCTCGGCATTAGCGATACAACCGCCGGCCAGGTAAAATGGTTCACCGTCGGCGACAGTCTCGAACCCGGCGGCGTTTCCTTGCTCGCGGACAACACGCCGGCCGAGATCACGGCAACCTTGGCCTCTGACGGAACCAAGGTGCTCTACGTGAACGCGACCAACGCGGGCAGTGACATGGTCACCATGCCAGTGCCTTACGGCGGCGAGTCGCTCACGGTTGGTTACTTGTCCAATGGCAGCCAACACCTGCTCGGCGACATTGCGGAAATACTCGTGTATAACTCCGTTGACGCCGCTCAGCGCTCCGCGGCAGAGACCTATTTGCAGCGGAAATACTTCACCGCTCCGGCGGTCGTCACCCGGCCGGCCCTGCAGATTCAGGCTCAGGCCGAGGCGGTCGTGATCTCCTGGCCGGCCTCGGCCGCCGGGTTCAGCTTGCAGATGACGCCCCGACTCGGCGCGGCTGCAACCTGGTCGGCAGTGACCAACACCATCGTGCCCAGTGGCGGCCAAAACATGGTGACCATCCCCATTGGGAAGAGCAATGCGTTTTATCGCCTGATGCAGTAGCGCCAACGGTGACTTTTCAGGTGTGGGGCAGACCTCTGGTCTGCCGGTTCACGGAGCCTCCGGCTCCGTGTCCCTTGCAGGTGCAAGACTCGGGGCCAGAGGCCCCCCTAACCGGCAGACCAGAGGTCTGCCCCACGCGTGCCCACCTGGACAGTTACCGCGAAAGCTGCGCCACGCGCCTCGAAGCCGGAGGCGCCGAGCGCCGGCTTCCAAGCTGGGCTTGCGCCCTGGAACCTAAAAGGTTGAACAAGGAATCCGCAAAAGGTAAAATATGCCGCCTGAGGACATGAAGATTATGGAAAATTCGAGGGACAACAACGACGAAAGGGGGCGATCGCCGGTTGGGCGCCCCGTAGGGCTTCAGGGCGCTCACGGGCCCGGGGCCGGGGTCGGGGCGTTCACCTTGATCGAGCTTCTAGTCGTTATCGCGATTATCGCCATCCTGGCCAGCCTGTTGCTGCCGGCCCTGACCAAGGCCAAGACCAAAGCCCAAGGCATCTACTGCTTGAACAACCTCCATCAGTTGAATCTCGGCTGGGCCACCTACGCCCATGATAATGCCGACCGGCTCGTGACTGGCGGCTGGCTCCAGAACAAGTATGGCTGGGTCATCGGTTGGATGCAATTGGGCCAGGCTGACACCGATAATACGAACGTCCTTAACCTCATCAATGGCGATTTGTATCGTTACGTGCAAAACGTAGCGTGCTACAAGTGCCCGGCGGACAAGAGCACCGCCAAAATGGTGGGCCAGACGTACCCCCGCGTTCGTAGCGTGTCCTTGAACCAGAAGCTGAACTGCCCAAGCGACTGGTGGTGTGCGCCTGACGAAAACTTCGTCAATTACCGCAGGTTGACCCAGATCCGGAATCCGGCGCAGATTCTGACCTTCGTGGACGAGCGTGCAGACAGCATCGATGATGGCAGTTTTGGCACCGATCTGGTGAACAGGGGCGCCGCCGCGGAACTCGTCAATGTCCCCGCGAGCTACCACAACGGTGCCGGGGGCATCGGTTTTGCCGATGGCCATTCCGAAATCCACAGGTGGCGCGATGGCCGCACCAACTTCCCCATGGGCACCGCGCAACTAACGGAGAACATCTCTTCGCCCAACAACGTTGATGTCGCATGGCTCCAGGCCCGAGGCTCGGTGCCCACATCCTCCGGACAATAAACCGCCACCTGTCCTATGTTGGGGGGGTACTGGTAGCGCAGGGCTACTTGCGCACCGCGCTGATCTTGATGGCCGGAGCGGCCTCGGGGAAATGGCCGGCAAAGAAGTCCTTCATCGGCCCGGCAAATTGGGCCACGCGGATCGAGCTCCAATCCGCCTGGTTGCCGCTGGCGTAGAACAGGTAGGTCCGGCCCTCGGTACTCGAACAGATCCACGTCCGAGTTGTTGATGCCCTCGCCGGGGCCCGCTTCGAGGATGGGATTGAACGGGCTCAGTTCCCAAGTCTCGAGGTCCACGGACCGTGCGAGGAATGAAATCCAGCCATTGTGGCCGGGAACCGCGGCGTGCAGGTAAATGACGTAGTAATTGTCGCCCTGCTTGGAAACATAGAGGGTTGCCCCGTGCCGCCCCGGCAATGGGGCGGCGTCCGCCAAACCCCGAGCGAACGCCCCCCACCCCGAACCCAAGGCGAATCCCAGAGAGACGGCCGTGCAAACAAACCCCCTCAGCACCCCGCAGGAAAATCGAATCGGAGTCATTTCTCATCCTGTATTCTCTTATTCGTAAAGGCTGAACTGCCGCGGGCCGGTTCCCGTGCCATTATAGGGGAGCCAAAGCGCCAGGCCGTAGCTGTGGCACTGGTTGGCCACCGGGTCAAAAATATAATCCGACCGCAGAAACGGCACGGAGCGGCGCATCGTCTCGAGGTCGTTCCGGTGCCCGCCGCTCGCGCACGAGTCGATAAGCATGCCCGGGCGCCGACGCAGCAGCTCATCCCAGTAGGCCAGGTAGCCGGCGACGTAGTGATTCTCCGTTATCCCCTGTCGGTCCGGCCCATCGGCGCTGCGCCAGAATTCCAGTGGATCGATATTGTAGTCCTGGCGGTAGAGGTCGATTCCTTGTTCAGTCAGCAGTTGGTCGATGTGGTCCGTGAGCCACTCCCGGGCCGGCAAGCAGCCCAGATTCAACAGGGTGCCTTTGAGCAGCCATTCGGGATGCTTCTCTGCCAGCCACGTCCCCCCGGTAACCCGCTCCGGCTCGAACCACACGATGGACTTGACGCCCTTGGCGTGCCCGTGGTCGGTGATGGCGCGCAGTCCGTGAGGGAATCGATTGCTGTCCACCAGCCACGTCCCGGTGTTTGGCCAGCCGCTCCGGTTGACGTACCAACCGGCGTCCATCCACCAAAAGTCAATGGCGAAGCCCTCCTCCTGGTAGCGGTCGATGAACTGGATTTGGCTCTGTTCGTTGGCATGGATCATCTCGCCGAACTGGTGCGAACTGCACGGCGTCAAGAGCGGGCTGGGCAATGTGCCGCCAGGACGCGGGATGTTCCAGGCCACCATCCAGCGCCGCCACAGGTTCTTGAGATATACGGTCCATTCGACAGTGGGGAAATCCCGATACTCCAACGCCCGGCAGCGTGCCTCGAGGCCCGTTTTCGGATCCGAATACGTCGCCAGGTGCTCCGTGCGATTCGCATCCAACTCGCGGCGGGAGCGCTCGACCTTCCAGGTGTTGAGAAACTCGGCGGAAGACTTGCCCTCCAGCAGGAACGTGAACGGCGGCTCGTTCGAGATCTCGGCTTCCTCCAAACCCAGGTCCGCCAACCATACCTCCGTGCCATCCTTGAGCTTCACCCTGGCCTCGGCCCAGTCGGCTTGATCGCAACCGATCCCGTTGCCGCCGTCATCCACCTCCAGCACGAATTCGCTGACCCCGTCCAACGGCACCTTGAGCGGCAGGCCGGCCATTCCCTCCCGCATCAGCGGGCTTTTGAAGCGGTTTTGTCCTCCCACCCCGACCAGGAAATGCACGCTGCCCCGGCCCCCGCGCGTGTCATCATTGCTGTTGACGCCCACGAGGGCGGTGAATTCATCACCCGGTCCCGGGAGCCGGACCAGGACTTTGCTGATCGCATGGCAATAAAGACCCCGCGTATAACGGGCATCGACAATCTGCAGCGGCTTGCCCGCGCGGGCGTTCAATTGCACCGGGTCGTGGTTCGCGAGGACGCGCAGCCCCGCCCGAGGCTTGGCCGACGAAGATGGGCCATCGAACTTGGCGGCCGCCCAGCGAGCGGCGTTGCCCAGTTCACTCGGCGTGGGGGTAATCCCCGCACCGACGCATGGGGGCACAACCCAAAGCAGGCATAACAGCGATAGAGCAACATTTGAACGCGGTACTCGGTCAAAGTCGGCGCTTCTTCTTTTATTCATGGCTTGTCGCAGTGCCACCAACTATGATCACTCTCCCATAGCCGAAACCACTCATTTTCGCGAAACTCTCTCTGTTTTTTGCAGAAAATGCTCCGGCGTGCGCAATCGCGAGATGACGGCGACCGGGATTTCAACGTCCAGGCGCGGCCGGTTGCTGGCTGCAATCCACGGCCGGCGCCCCCCCAACTCGTTCCACGGCTTGCTTCGCGTGAGCAAGGTTGTTCCCGGCCAAGACAATATCTTTGCTGCTCGCACCCTCAACACGAACAAAAGTGCCAATCTCATCGAGCGGCCTTGAGCCGTGAATGAACGCGCGTTGAACCGCCCGCAGCCGGATGAGGGATTCAACCGAGACCCCCGCCTGGGCCTTGAAACCGGACAGTTCCAGGTCCTGGACGTCGTCACAAATAATGGCGGGCCGAGCATCCTGCTTCGCAAGTTCGAAGCGGACGTTGTCCAAAGTGAGGTTTCGGACATGCCGCGCATACAGGCCGTACGCCGGCAGCACGCCCCATAAGAAATACTCGGGATACTCGTCCGCGAATTCCGGCAGGTCTCTTTTGGCCGCTTCCTCAGGCGTGCCGCCGCCGGGAAACGTGACTTGGATGTCGCTGAGCGTAATCCCCTCGACCGGCTGGCCGGGAATGCCGCAGATCGAGATGCACTGGCGTTGCTCGCCGGGATGATGATCGGGAACCTCCCTTTTCAGTTCGGCTTCGTCGAGAACGCTCGCCCGGATGTTGCTGAACACCAGATTGCGCATTTTGCCGAAGGGGTAAGCTTCATCTCTGGTCTCGTTGTTGTAGTGATGGTTGCCGAAGCGCAGCGAAATGGGGCTGGTGACCCTGGTCATGACCAGGTTGTTGAACGTCATATCTTCGAGCGAACCGTTGCCGGAAACCTGCAGCTTTATCCCGCAGCCGTATGTGTCCATGATGACGCAATTTGAAACGGTGACGCGCCGAATGCCTCCACGATGAGCCCCGCCAGAGCGGATCGCCGCCCAGCGGGTGCTCAGGATGCAGTTGTCGATAACAATGTTTTCCGTGGGGCGTTCGTCCGACATATTTTGGAAACAGATCGCGTCATCCTCGCAGAGCAGCGTGCAATCCGATATTCGGACGTTCCTTGTGCTCATCAGGTCAATGCCATCCCCATTCCCATTCGCTCGGTTATGGATGGCAATGCCATGAACGCGCACCCCGTCGCACTCCCGGTAATGCGAGCACCACGCGCCCGCGCTCCGCAGTGTCACCGCTTCCACCACCACGTTTGTGCATTGGAAAAAGCGGATCAGCATGGGCCGCTCTCCCGGTTGGCCGTCCGGAAGGCGCCAGGGAAAGGCGCCGCCTTGGCCGTCGATCGTTCCCCTCCCGGTAATAGCAATGTTTTCGGCGTGCTCCGCATACACCAGGCATTTGTCGATGGCCGTCTCGTTCACAAACCCGCAGCGGGCGATGTTCGTGGCGTAATGGGACAGATCCTTGCTGCCCAGAATCACTGCCGAGGATGCCAGATCGAGTTGCACGTCGCTCTTGAGGAGAATCGTGCCAGCCACGAATTGGCCGCGCGGCACCAGGACCATGCCTCCTCCCTTTTCATGGCATGCATCTATGGCAGCCTGGAACGCGGGGGTGTCAAGGGCGGCTCCATCCCCAACCGCTCCATAGTCCCGGACATTGAAAACGGGCGGATGCCTCACCGCGCCGGCTTCCGCGCCAGCGCGCTGGGTGGAGAGGTCGGCTCCGTCGCAGCAATTCGCGCAAACAATGCCGAGGAATGCCATCACAATCGTCAGGGGTTGGTTATTCATGGCCTTTACTCTTAGTCGGGATGGATACCATCTTCGAAGTAGCGGCGGAGGAACTCCCGTTCCCCGGCAAGGAACCCATGAGGCTTTGGCCCTTGACACCACGCGGCCAAGGGAAAACCGGTTGTGCGAAGTTCCTATTCATACTTGGCGTAGCCATGATACCGCTCGCCTCCTCACCGTCAAGCCAAAAGCGGCGCTAATGCCGCCCCCAGGCGGAACAGGCTCGTTATGGGTGATGAATCCGCCGGTTGCGTGGACCCGTTTTCTCCTGATCCTCTGATGCGGCGGCAAAAAACCAGGCCTGCTTGGCCGAGGCGAGGCCTCGGTGGGCTGCCGATCTACCGCTTCGCGGCGCCGAGGACAAGCGCACTTTCCCGGCCTTCAGCGGGCGCGTGCTGGAGGAAGGAACCGAAATCCCGGTGCCGCGATTTCGGTGCAAGTGCTGTCCGGTCCGGGGCCGGGAACCACAACCGCGGTCATTCAGAAATCCGTCCTATTGCAAGCTGGAGAAACCGTGGACCTGGGCGGCCTCGAGTTGAAGGTCCCGGTGAACGGCTGACTGGCCAGAGGGTTTTCTGGGACTTCCTGCCGGTATTTGATTCGAGTGAATGGCAGAGGCTAACAGGCTGCCTTCCGGTCGTCGAATGAGTGAGTTCGTGCCAGCTTGAGAGCGCCAGAGGAGCCGGCCCGAATGTCGGCACGATATCAGAGACTGGAGCTAACAGACGCCGGAAACCGAGGTTCCTTTCTCCATGCCCGCCACAAAATGACGACCGCACCCGTTGCCAAAATGGAGATATAGAGCAGCGCCATCCCTCGTCTCGGCACATCATACCCAAAGTCCACACCCTGAATCGAGGTATGGAAGGCAATTTTGTTCTCGGCCAGCAGCGCGAGCATGGGTCCATCCGCTGGCGCGATAAAGCGGGGATAGTGCCTGCTCTTTGGCGGAGTCATCCACAACTCCTTCGAACCATTGCTGTATTCGATAATCTCGAATCGGGCGGGCTGGTGCTCGATGACAATCTTCCGCGCTGCGCTTGCCGAAAGCGATTGCGTGTGCCAAGGGGTGAGCAGGCCCAAGAGAATGCCGAGGGCTGTCGCCACCAGTGCGACCAGCACGGCAACTACCTTTGGCGATACCCGCCATAAAATGATGCCAGCGCCGCCGACCAACACGCAAATCCACAACAACGCCACCCACTGTTTGGGCGTGCCGTATCCGAAATCCCGCCCCTGGGCATGGGTTTGATAGTTGATTCCATTTGCCGTTATAGAGTACCTCGCCCGAGCGGGCGGCCAGCGCGATCAGAAAGAACAGGGCGGTCAGGAGCCGGTGAATCGGTCGGCGGCTCGATCGGCGCACACGGGGGAGGGCGGAAGCGGCGAGCATGGCATGCACGGGCTTATTCAATGCTCAGGTGGCAAGTGCGTCAAGGACCAGGCGTGCGCGCCGCGGGCGGCGCGGAAACCCAAGATCCCGTGTTGGTGGATCTCGACGAAAAGCCTCTCCGCAAGACCGGACGTGGGCAGAAACAGGCGCCAACCCGGGTGGTTCACCAGGACTCCGCCGCTGGAAATCCGAGCTCCGAAGACCCAAGCAATGCAGCAGACGACTTGAGGCCGGACTTCGAATTCCGGCCTTCGCCCTGCGCGGCGTGCTGAGGGCCGATGAGTTCCCACGCCCGACTGTTCAACAGGGATCGAGGTCCTGGCTTGAACATAAGTCCTTCGCCCCCTCCCCCGTCAGGCTCATAACCTGAAGGTCGCTGGTTCAAATCCAGCCCCCGCAACCAATTTGCCCCCTGCAACTTACGCAGTTGCAGGGGGTTCCGTCATTTCGCCCCAACCCGAGCCAAAACCCATGGAAGCTCATGAAAACCCATAAAACTCTAGAAAATCTTGCTACAATCTTGCTACAGAATTTGGGGGTTTACGGCCCGTTTTCTCGATCACCAGCGGCGAAGCCGGAGACGAAACCATGTTTCGTCTTTTCGGCCGCGCCGCATCTCGTGTTCTCCAATGACGACCCTTTACGGGCGGTCAGACGCCTCCAGTTTGGACACGGTCGAAGATGCTTGGGCTCCGGAGTTTCTGCATCGCCCGATCACAATCGTCCGTGTCGAAACGCACGAAGCGCCCCTGTTTGACGAACGGCAAGATGCGCCGGCGCATGAGGCTCGTGATGGTGCGCACACTGCATTTGAAATGCGCGGCGATCTCGCGTTTGGTCTTCTAGCTTTTCTCTCGACGAGGAGTGATTTCATCTTTCATGAGCTTTGAGTTTGCCGGAATTCTCGACGCAAAGTCCTCATGGGGGTCCGGCCCGGATGCCCTATGGAGCGTCGGTGGAGAAGGAAGGGGATTTGCCTGGGTCGGAGCGCATCTTGGTCCACCGCACCTGCAGAGCATATCTAAGCAAGGCGAAACGACTTTCGTGTTGTCGGGCCATCCCGGGCCGGCGCGGAAATGGTTTGAGACGCTCCCTGGCAAGTTGGTCCTTCGCTGTCGCCGGTCACGCCGTGGCGGCACTGGAGGCGTTTGTTGGCGGTTTGTTGGTCGAAAACGGGTGGTGGATCCGCCTCCAACTCGACGAGCGGGCCGAGCCCTCGACTCGCCAGATCGTTACCACCACCCGAAAATGGAGCCCCCGTTTGCCTCTGTTCCTTCGGTGGCCATGGGGAAGCCGGTATTGCCCGCGCGGTGGATTTCTGGACCGCAGCGGACGGCACAGCAAGACTTTCGTCTCGGAAGTGATGGAGCGGCGTGCCACCGGTTGCCTACTTAGTGGAGAATCTTCAGCCAGGGGGGCAAGGCAGGGATGAGGTTGCCCAAATGCGGGTAAGCACGGCGGATCGCGTCTAAGGCGACGGCAACTCTGATCCCGATCAAGACGCCTTTGCGGTGCTCGATTGCAAGTGCGACAAAGCGTCTTTCGTTGGGGCCTGTCGTCGCGGGTCCAATCGAGGTCGGTCGTTGGAGGCTAAAAACGGGTCCGCCGCTCATGCCCTCAGGGTTCGGGGCAGTAATGATGCGCCCGGTTCCGTCTCTTACGCGGCGCTCGACGAAATCGACAGCCACATGGGACACCTGTAACAAACCCAAGCTCTCGTATGTTGAGGGTGGGACAGGGGGCGCGGCATACGAGTAAACCGGAAAGTGGAACCGCCTTTCGTTCCTGGGGCGATGCACCTTTCGGTAGGGAACGCCGAAGAACTGGTATCCGGTTGTTGGGGTCGGCAAATCCCATAAATCAATCTGGTCTATCACCAGAAAACCGTATTCCTCGGCCAACCAGGCGGTGATTTCGGGATGCAACGAGATGAATGCGGTGTCGGTGGTGTCGGGGGTGACCGACACACTCACCTGCCCAACAATAGGACGGAAACCTTTCGAGGTCCCTATATGAATACCGCGGCCGTCGAAATAATTGATTACGTGCGTCGCAGTCAGCGCAAAGCCCTGTTGTCCGATCTGCAGAAGAGTCGAGCTACCAACTGCTTCGGGTGCCTTTCCTGAGCGCGACCATATCGGGCAGACGCACCGTCTAAGCTCCGTCTCTTGCTGGTCAACGCTACCTGAACTCTCGTTATCAGTCATGTTGGGTCGGAGGCCCGTGGCCCTGGTTCGATTACGTCGGCCACCTGAGCGACGCAATTCGCCGCCAAACCGATAGCGGTAAAGCAAATGGTTTGGTATTCCTGAGAATCGCGGGGGATCCCGAGGAGTTCCAACGACGCGCGGACATCCGCCTCCTTCGCGTGAGCATCGGCTATGCGCAGATCGTAAATGCCGGCAAGCGGCTTGGTGACGTCTCGCCCGTTCAAGCCAACCGAATCGAGCCACATGGCGAGGCGCTTGATTGACCCGAGCTTGTTTTGGTTCGTATTTGCCGCGTTGGCAGGGTTGATCTTGGCATTGAGCAACCCAAGGTCGATCGGTTCCACGAGGGTGCGGCAGATCTCCTTGCACAATTCGCAGACGTTTTCGAATGAATCGCAGTAGAAACGATGAACTCGTCTGAAGAAGTCCTTTTCAGAGGGTAGTCTCGACAGGAGTGGTTGACCATATTTGGCGATCGCGCGGTCGTGAAGGGTTTGGAGGTTGTGCAGCAACGCCGCCTCGGGCGAGATCGTGTCGGCTGGCCGTGCCAGATTCTGCGACATGTGCAACTCGTCCGACAGCCCGCCGTCTGGCGGAACATTGGAAGCCACCCAGAGCTTCTGGGCCCACTCCGGGAGATCGGCCATATCGCTGCCCAGGACGTTGACCAACCCAAGCTTGTTGAGGCCGAAGTGGAGCATCACGTTGCTCGCAGGGCCAACTTCCCCCGTCATGCCAGTGAACCACTTGAGCCTGCCCTTCGTTTGGTTGGCAATGTGACGAATCGCGCCCGGCCGAAACCAGAGCCAACCCCGGTATTCAGCCAATGCGTCACCGCTGAGCGTCTTGCTCTGTTGATTTTCCACCAAAAAGGGAACCCGGGCTTCGACGTGGTTGAACCGAATCCGTGGGCTTTGCTGGGCTGGAAGAATCCAGTGTTTCACCCAAATTCGTCCGCAAAGTCGGTCGAGTTTTCGCCCGGCTGCGGACATCGTAGAGGACTTGCTCTTCATGCCCGGGTCGGCACCAGGAGCCGGCATCTCCGGCACGTCCTCTTCTGGATTCACGCTCTCACGCCAGACATGCAACACAGTGGCGGTATCCCCAAACGGATGCCCGCCTTCGTGGATTGCCACACACGTGCCTTCCCACTCCCCATGTTTGAAATGCCGCTCTTGGCGGTTCGCTGTCCACTCGAGTTCAGGAAACGCCTCTTCCACCGCGTCCCGAACACTGAACGCTGTCAGCAGCAAGGCAGCTTTCTTCGCGCAGAGGTAATCGCGCAAGTGCTCCGCCCTAAAGAACATGGCCACAGGCTTGCCATCCGGGTCACGCTCGAGCCTCGCGACCTCCACATCGTTTTCCTCCACTCGTATCCATAAGTCCCCTTTACGAAAAAGCCTGAGTCCCACCTCCAGTTCTTGGAGGAGGTCCCACTGCGTTGGCTCGCCCGTCTCGAACGAGCGTTGAATGACAGGATATAGAGCTCGAGGATTGCCCACGTAGGACCCGGGCGGATGGAATCCCTCGTCGTCCTCCCACGCCGCATCGGGATTACGTCGAATCACTGACTGCCAATCCATGTTCTTGAACTGTTCCTGGAGGTCAAGTGGAACGATTATTGCCTCAAAGCTCCGATAGGCCCGTCTGTGGCCGACGCGACCAAAGCGTTCCTTTTCCAGATCAGTCTTTGACATCGCCAGTGGGATCCAGGTTGCCTTTTCAAAGGAAAGATCCTCGAAATCGTGTGCCTCAATCCACTCGGAGGGGCACTTTGCGAGAGGGGTTTGTTTGTCACTCATAATGGGAGACGCAGTTCACCGGGGCCGCTTGAGAATACTTCCTCCTCCATCCATTTGGCGTCCCAATGTCCTGCCGCAGGATCTTCAAGTGCTCGAAGTCTGCCATACGGGTGGCTGCTACCACGGCGCATCCTTGACCTCAACGTCAAAGTCGAGCTCGCCATCTTCGCCAGCGTCCATAATTGATTCGCCATGCTCTGGTGACGACGGGCAGGAGAAAAGGGGGGGAGGACAATCTTCTTCGCGAAGGTGGCCTCTGGGGACTTCCGCCCGTCGTTGACCGTGGTGCGACTCGATAACCTCATGATGGTCCTTGACCGCCAGCCGCACGGGCTTTGCCAAATTGAGCGCCGCACCCTTCTTAGGCGATGCGTAGATGAATTCACCGTTCCGAAATAAGGAAGCTTCATGATTATGCTCGGCGCGAAGCGCCTTCAGCTTGGCCTCCGTATAGGCTAGGCGTTGAATGTCAAACTCCTCGAACGGGATGGGGATTCTGAAGAAGTTCGTGACCATACTGGCGTTCAGGTTGGTTCTTGTGAGAATTCTTTTCAGCGTATGTCCATTTCCGTCGCCGGTGGGAAAACCGTTCACGTTTGGTCCTGTTTCGCGCCGACGGCCTCGGACCACCATTTGAAGTCAGGGTGGCCGGGCTTCGGACGGAATTTCGCGCGGTTGGCGATGTTCAGTAAGGCGCCGCCCAGTTCCCCATCGGAAATCCCGGTCTTGCCCTGCCAGTGTCGCAACAGCTCAAAGGTCGACCACAGCTTGATTTTGACGGCCTTGCGCTGAATCAAGGCCCGGGCCTTTTTGTTGTCGGTTGCAAGCGCAAAATCCCTGGCTTCGGCAATCGCAATGGAGGCGGCTTCCCCATCGTCAAGATCAACGGCCAGTTCAATGAAACGGGTTTGCTCCACTTGGCCTTTCACAGCGAAGACCTCCAGGAGTCCGCGGGCGATAAAGAGCTGGCAGATCAACTGGTTCATGCTCGCCAGAGGCCGCGTCGCGCAAGTAGAGGGTTTCACCCGCAACTTCGGGAACCACGGCAAAATGGAGGTTGCAACCGCCGGCGATATCGGCAAACCGCCCGCTTGCCACCAGATTCAGCAGAACGCACGCGTCTTGTATGAGAATCGATGCCATGTTGCCGCGACCTCACTCCGCCGGAACCGGGGAAGCCAAATCCACCGGGATCACCTCGAACTCCTCCCCATCATTGGACACGACCAGGTTGTCCAATTCCTCCATCGTTTCGCGAGCGCTCAGAATGTCGGTGCGCAGCCTCTTTGCGAGCTGCGATTCCGAAAGCTCACCCTTTTCGAACGCCGCTTTGGCGAGCAGCAGGTAGCGCACCGGCCATTCGGCGTGCTTGCGCTCGGGACGAAGCAACCCCAAGGTCTGGCGCGCCTTGTCAGGTTTTAGTCCGCCACTTTTGAGTCGATCCCAACTGCCGGATTGGATGCGTTTTAGACCCTCGAGTCGCAAACACATGGCCTGGAGGGAAACCCCAAAGTAGTCGGCCAGCGTGACCAAATCAGCGATGGTGATGCGGTCTTTACGCGCCATCTCCACCTCCGAGAGCCGTCGGTTTACCCCGCTCCGCGGCATGAGGAAATTCGCCGCAAAGCTGTCGGCAAAACGCTCCGACCGCTGTTTCCCCCAGCGCCCGGAAAGAACATCCACATCGGCAGAATACCGGGTCGTCAGAAAATGCGCATACTCGTGCGCCAACGACCAGTTGCCGCGGTGCCATGGCTGCTTGAGGTTGACGCCGATGCAGCCTCCGAAACGATCGTTATACCCAAAAATTCCCGCTACTGAAGACGGCATGTCGTAAAAGAAGATGCGCAGCCCAACAGCCTCTTCCAGCAAAGCACGCAAATCACTGATCGGTGCATCCCCAAGGCCCAGTCGATTTCGTTCCTCCTGAGCCACATCCTCGGCAAGCTGTTCCGGGTAGATGTGCGATGGCTCTAGCGGGTATTGCTGAGGATAATCCCGCGTCAGGGCCACTGAGCAAATTTGCTCGAGTTCGAGATAATCCTCGACCCTGGATTCCAGCTCGTGGCAGACGCGCGCGAGTTGATCCTCGGGAAAGGGCTTCTCCAATTGGCTGTTCGGAAGAGCCGCGCGAAACTGGGGCGCCAACGCTTCCGTGAAGGAACTCTGTTTGACCAGTTCGGACACGCTTCGGCCATAGCAGGCGGAGAAGGCCAGAAGCTCGTCTGGCGCCACTCGCCGTTCGCCTTTTTCAATTGCCACGACCGTAGTTCGTGCAAACCCCAGTCGATCGGCAACCTCTTCCTGCGTGAAACCGCAGGCGCGGCGGGAGCTCTTCAGACGCTCGCCAACGATC
The DNA here is from genome assembly GCA_963749495.1 of uncultured bacterium. Lineage (GTDB taxonomy): Bacteria > Verrucomicrobiota > Verrucomicrobiia > Limisphaerales > UBA8199 > CAVQND01. The sequence continues at coordinate 826,403 of CAVVMW010000021.1, read as the reverse complement.
TTCGGGTCAAGCTTTTCCAGGATGTTTTCAGACATTTGAATTATCAGTTAATTCGTTAAGCTGCTTCCAGGTAGCGGCCCAGGGCGGCCCGACCGCTAAAGGTTCTCCACTCCGCTGCATGAGCCCTCAGAAGCTGCAATAGAGAGCGGCGGACCCCCTTCTCATCGCCCCCGCCCAACAACAAGGCATGTTCGGCCTCGTAAAGCTCCGGAAAATCCCTCGCCAGTGCCGAGCCAGGGTTTGCGTTTCCGAGCGCTCTTTCGATCCGCGAGGCCTGTTCCTCATAATGGGAAAGAATGCTGGCGGCGGAATCACCCGGAACAAAGGTGTTGGATCTCACGTCTCTGGCATAAAAGGTGCCATGGTCGAGGTGGGAGAGTCCACAAACTTCTAAGGACAAGCGACGGAGAATACAAGATGCGCAGGTCCCGCATTGCGGCGTGCCTTCGCGCCAGTCCGGAAAGCGGTCACACGAAAAGGTCTCCCCTAATCCCTCCGGAAACTCACGAATCCCTGCGGCGCGGAGCGCCTGGCCTTTCGTTAGAAACTGGAATGGATTCACTATACTGAATTGGGTGCCGGTCACCGATTCGATGAACCGTTCCATGGCCCGGTGAAAAATGGGGCTGGCCGCTTTGCTGGTCTCAATTCCCACCTGCGTTGCATCGAAGGGCAGGTTCAGGGCGCCGATTCCGTTCTCATACATGCTGAGTTCATCAGTTCCGGCGAGCAAAGCCGCCACTGCTCCCAAGGTCACGTGAAGAAACGCTCGGCTCCTCTGGCTCCGTTCCAAAGTGAAGTCCGGGGCCTTTTTCTCTGTTAGCCTATACCAAACCTGCACATGACGAATATCCGCAGAGCTCCGCTTGCGCAAGAGGGTCATCTGCCGATGCTGCCCTACCTGCATACGTCCATGCGTAACGCCCGACACGAAGATATGGAGAGAAGACCAATTCTGCAGTTGGAACGCCGCTCCGGCGAAAGAGTCCAAACCACCACTGAGCAAAGCCACGCGGGCGGGAGTCTTGATCGGGAAGTCGAACAGGAATTGCTGAGCGCACGCCGGCAAAGGCGTTTCCCTTTCAACGAAATCAAAGCGCCACTCGTCTTCCGTTAGAGGCCAAAGGGCGTTCCGCAGGAGTTGCTGCGTGCGGTTGCCTCGCCAGAACGGTTGGTCGAGGACCGGGATCTGGAGCCGGATCTTCCTTCGACGGTGCACCGGGTCCCTGCGAAATCTCGGGTCCCGCCGGGGAGCGAACCTGTCGGCCAAGTATATGGCCACCGCGAGTTCCAACCAATCCCCGTATCTCGGTGAGAGCCTCCGTGCAAAGGCACTCGCCAAGTTCTGGTAGTTGGCGAAATACTGCTGTCCGTAAAAGTCCTGCTCGCCGCCGGGGAGACAAGGGACGGTTCGCCGAATGCCGCGAGCATCGAACTCGAAGTGATACTCGGGACAAATCCGCTGATTGGGTGAGCGGTCCATGTTAATTCAGCTCCTGGTTCAGACCTTCGATCGTGTGTTGGACGGGCTGGCTGCGCGCCACTCTGCGCTTTGGCAGCCTCCCTCCGCGGGAGAACATCGATGCGTGTATCAGTTCGGAAATATCCGAAATTGCCCCCTCGCTTGCCTGGCGGGACATCTGTTTGTAAGCTTCTGCGGAAAGGCCGCTTCGCCGCATCACATACGGCGCAAAGCTGTTCCACCCGTAACGATGCAACCAAAAGGTTCCGAGCGTGCGACAGCATTCTTTTTGGAATTCGCTCATTGAGGGAAGCGGTTGGCCAGTCTCAAGTATTCCCAAGCCAACCGAGATGACGGCCTTGGCCACGTCCGCAGAACTCTGCGCCTCGACGGATTCCCTTTCAACCATGCGCACCGCCTCGATCAAACGAGCGTGCGTTTGTGAAGGAGATTCCATCGGCAAGTCGGACTGTAAGCTCTCCAGAATGCGATATGCATTCTGCACCGACCGCCTCAATGAAGGAACCGCGTAACCATTCCCAAGCATGTTGCGGACAGCCTGGACTTCAGTTTCCGCCAACCTCTCCATTGGCGCGCCATCAGAAACCGCAGCGCAAAGGCGGTTGTATCCCCAGACCTTGCGTTGCGCAAACATGTCACCGTCGCCTGCCATATAATTACCTGCCCAAAAGAAAACACAACTTCTGACTTTTGTCAACATAAATCTCAAAGATTGTCTGACAATGTCATAATACCTCTGGAATCCAAAAAACTCAGAGAAAGCCAGGCTGTGGAGACTTCTTGAACCAGGAAAGTGAAAACGCCGTAAGGGGTTGGATACGTGTAGATTATGCACTTGACCTGGAGCGTAATTTCGCAATCCAGGCCCGTGGTTTGGTCAAAAGGCTACCGCAGGGCTCCATTCCTCGGCCTGTGGCGAAGCCAAGCCCGTCTCGGAGTTGTTCCAGGCCGTGCCCCCCCATGTAAAGTCGTTGCGCCTGTCTGGGATGCGTCGGCTCATCGGCCATGACGTGGGCGTCGGCAAATCCGTCCAGACCAGATTCTTCGCCTCCGGCTTGACGACTCCGGGTGCCGGGCGCCATGGGTCTGGGCGCGGTGCCCTCTAAAGACTACTCCCGCTGGCCGCCCCGGCTGGCGGTCTCTCGCCGGGCGAACAGCGACGGACAAGACGAACAGCAGAGCGCCAAACCAAAAAAGTTGGGAACAGTTTTTTGGCCTGCCGGGCTGAGCCGACCACGGGGGTTCACCACGAAATGCCGGCGTCCTTGGCGATGCGGAGGGCCAGACCTGGCTTGATGGTCTGATTCCCGTGAACGGGAACAGAGATGATTTTGCTTTCGCCACGTTTGGCGAAAACATGATGACTCCCCTTGACGCGCTTGAGCGCCCAGCCCGCCTCGCTCAATAACCGGCAGAGTTCATTGCCGGTAATCGGCCTCATAAGGCGAGGTCTGCGACTTCCACTTCCGGGTCTGGCGACCGGCCTTCCTCGGCCAGCACCTCGAGACAGCCGACGGCGGCCTCGCGCAAGTTGGCCATCAACTCGTCCACGGTCTCGCCCTGCGAATAGCACCCCGGCAGGGCAGGGACTTCCCCCCAGTAGCCGCCGGTTGGCTCAGGATGGATGACAGCTTTGAAGGTCATGAGGGAAATCTAGCGGCATCGGCCCACGGCATCAAACCCTAATTCAAGCGGGACAGGGACGTGGACCTGCTTTGCACGCTTGCGTCGGAGGCGGACGGCCGCTGCGGCTTGCTGGAGTGGCTGGATCTCAAGTTGGGCTTGGAGGAACTGTTCGGCCGTCCAGTGGACCTCGTCAGCCGCTGCTCGGGCGTGGTGCCCGGCACGCCGCTCAAGTGACAATGAAAGTCCCAGATGTCCATCAACGTTGTGCTTCGCCGGCGGATAGGTGCAGGCGTAGAGTATGCCGTCTTTGCCGAGGTCGAATTGCCAGAGCGGAAACTGGGTTCGCGTCGTTCTGGGCAGGAGAAATTCCTGGCCAATAAGATCAGCCCCGAACGCTGGCGAGATTCTGATGCCTTCGGATTGGACGAGGCTGCACGAACCTTTTACCTTGCGGCCATGACTCCGCGGGGCATTCCAGTTGCGTTGGCGCTGCTTTGGGCTGCCCGGAGCCTGTTGGGCGGAACGGATGAGGTGTGTCATGTCGGTTCACAGTTGCATTTGGCCTCCACCGGAAACCCGGAAGAATCTTACATGCGTCATGTCCGGGCGTTTGTCGAAGGCGGCCTGGCCGATTACGTGCAGCTCGTGGTGCCAGGATTGAAGGATAATGAGCGTGAGCAGGTGGTTCGCTATCTGGCCGAGTACCGGGTTCATTTCCTGTTGCGCAGCGAGGGCTTTCCGACGGGGCCGCAGTGGTTCCAGACGACCGGCCTGGCCAAAGTCGGCGAAGCGCCTCACGCCCGCTGCAGTGCGGCGGACTACGAGCGTATCCGCGCCATCGCGGGCGACTTGTTTCGTCCTTTTTGAGCTCAAACCGTTGTGATCACTGCCTTCTAAGGATCCGGACAGGTCCTTCCAAGCCGTTGGGCCGGAGCGTCGCGAGACGATCCCGCTCGGTGTCGAACTTCAAGCCCCAGCTCCCTTTGGCATAGAGCGTGTCGCCTTGCGCCAGCCAACCCGCGTTTGAGTTGGTCACGCGCACGCGCAGCCGGTTCTTGCCCCGATGCACGGCCTTCGAAAGCTCGAACCGGAATGGACTCCAGGCCCGGGCTCCAAGGCTCTGGCCGTTGACCCAGACCTCCGCGGCCAAGCCCACTTCACCCAGATCCAGCACCAGCTTCCCCTCGGCCGAGCCTGGCGGCAGACTAAACTCTGTCTCGTAGCGCGCGCTGCCGGAGAAATTCGCCAGCGCCGAGTCCGTCCACGACTGCAGTTGGAAGGGCGCCGAACCGGTGAGGAAGCAAACCGGGTATTCGGGCGTATCATCGGCGGCGACTTCAAAAGCGCAACTCCGCACGCCGGCCGGTAACCGCACCGTGCCGGCCGGTTTGGCCGCCACCGCCTCGCCATGCACCAGCAATCGAAACGGTTTGCGAAACGCCGGAACCCGCAGACCGGTTGCGCCCGGGGGCACTGAAACGCTCAAGCGGACTTGGAGTGAGGCGCCATCCTGTGGTTCTTTGGTGTCGCGGGAGTAAACGAGGTCGCGCAGAGTGGAGCCGGCGTCATCGGTGATGCGGAACATGAATGCGGTTGCCCCTTCAAGGCTTGGCCCAACCTTGAGCAACACGGTGTTCCAACCGGAGCGAACATCGATCTTGGCCGATTCGGCCCAGCAATCGCGCAGCAGGACCCACTTTGTATGACGGTGCTCGGAGAAAACCCGCTCGCCGTTCCACCAGGCCGCCAGACTGTCGGCGAAGGCCGCCCGCAGTCTCGCCCGCCGCGCCGTGGGCGACCAAACGTGGGCGTGAGCGTAATAAACACCAAAGGAACCGCCCTCCTTAGGTTTGAGCGCGTCACGGAACGTAATGGTGTAGGTGGGCGAGTGAAACCACTGCCAGCGCACCTGGCCGTAAGCCCCGGCATAGACGGCCTCCGGTCGGAACTCGAGCTCCGGTGGATAGGAGCGGAAAAACCCAGCATGGTCGTCGTAAGGGAATGGGCCGATAAGCCACCAATCGCGATTCGACAGCGCCTCCGGCGCCAGCCAGAGTGGTTCCGCGTTGCCTTCGCGCCCCGCATAAGGGACCTCGATGGTCGGGGCTTCGGGCGTGAACCACCAGCCGCTGCCGGGCAGTACCGTCAATGTCTGCTCCAAGGCAATGGTTTCTGCCTCGGGCGCGCTCGGGGACTCATCATGGCGGACGATGAAGAACCCGTCGTGCGGATCGAAACCAAGTTCGATATCCGTGCAGCCATCGGCTCTCTGCGCAGGGACGCTCAACTTCCTGGCGACCGAGGCGCTTGCATCGCGATTGTGCTGCTCCAAAGAGGGGCGGGCTCCGCCGCCCCGGCTCTGCAACCTCGTCCGCCGGCCTGTCTCCGGATCCCACTTCTCGAAGATCCCGCTTAGTGGGAAGCGCATCACAACCTGTCGGGCCCGTTCGGTGTCATTCACCACCCAATACCAATCCACGCCACCCTCGTGGCGACGCGAGAAATAGATGCGCTCGCGGTCCTCGCCCAGGACCTGAGCCTGCGGCGGTTCCAGCGAGCGCAGAGCCAGGAGCAGCGGCTGCAGATCCTCCTGAATGCCTGCGGGCGTGGCAACATATTCGCGATAATCCAAATGGTCCATGAACGGCGGATGCTCCCGCGCAGAAAATCTGCGGATCCCGTTCGCCTCCAGGCCCGCCGGCAATTCTCCGATGGCCAGCACCTGTCCGCCCGCTTCGACAAAGCGCCGCACCTGCCGGGCTGCGCCTTCATCCATGTCCGTCATCGGCGGCAAAATCAGCACTCGAAACGATTCCTCCGCGAGCTGCAGCGCACCGTCCCGGATCGCCGCGCGCGCAAGATACTGACGATCGGCGATGTGATAATCCCAGCCGGCCCGCGCCAGTTCAAGCCGCAGCGCGGTGTAGAAGTTCTCCGTGTGGTCCATCGCATTGTGCCAGGCCAGTCCGCGTGGCGGTGGGTTCGTGAACAACACCTCCGCGTGGGCGAACGCCGTCTCCAGCGGATAGTAGAGCAGCACCGGCGCAACGTGCGTGCCCCGGCCGTTCATCGTCTGGGCCCGGTTGACCAGCCTGGCGTAGTGGCTGAAATGGCGCCACAGCGGCTGGCCCAGGAACCATTGCGGCGGCCATTGAATCTTGCGCGGGTCGTAATCGAAATAGGGAATCAGGAGGTTTGCGCCCCACAGCAGGCACATGTTGGACCCAAGCCGCGCCTTTTCCAGGCTGAAGAAGGAGTCATGCCCCTGCAATCCCTGGTTCTCCACCAGCAGCGGTTTGCCATCGAAATGCGCGACCGACACCGCTTCCTTAAAGTCGAGCGGCATCCGCGCCCGTTCCAGCAGCGCGTCCATAAACACGGCCGTGCCCGCGCGCCACTGGCTGAACATGTCCCCGCTCAGGCTGACCTGAATGAACAATTGCTCCTCGTAGAGTGAGGTGGCGTGCTGGAGTCCGTGCCGCGCGCACCAATCGGTGACCTGCTTATTGAAGGCATTCACGTAGAGTGCGGAAACGACCTCCAAGTAATCGCGCCGAATGCGGCGGCCAACCGGATCGTCGGTTGCCTGGCGCACGAGCAGCGGCAAGACCCGGCGCAAGTCGTAGCCCTTCCGGGATTGGAACTCGTCCCACAATCGCGGCGTGTAGGCGATGGGGGCGCCGTACGCCCCTTCGTGATCGGCCAGCGTGAGTCGCAGGGTCTTGCCCAAATGCTGCGGGAAACGGCGCGCATACTCTTCATAAACCATCTGCAAATAGAATTTCGTGGCATCCGGGTTGAGCAGGTCCAGGCGCGTATTGTGCGCGCCCACCGCGGGAACCGGTCGATACATCGTGACCACCCAGCGCCCAGCCGGCGCCATCCATTCCAGCGGCTTATCTGAAATTGGCAAAACCGCGCACGACTCGCCGTCCAGCCGTCCAGCCGTATTCTCGCGCGCGACCACTGCCACCGCCGGTTTCCAGTCCCCCTTCCACACCCAATGGCGCGGACCCTCGACCGATTCCTCCACATATTCCAGCCGATGCATGCGCAATTCCGGGTGCGCCTGAAGCACGCGGCTGACCTCGGGCTGGTCGGAGGGAACAACCCAGGCATGACCGCTGGGCCAGTCGTATTCGTCTGTGAAATTAAGGGTGAAGCCGAGTTTCCTGGCACTCTCCAGCGCCAGGCCCACCTGCTGCCAATACTCTTCCGACAGATATCGGACGCCCATGCCATCCCAGGGAAAAACCACCGCTTGATAGATTCCGTGCCCCGTCATCTCGCGAATTTGCCGCCGCGTCTGCGCGCCCGTAATGGGCCCGTTCCAGAACCAATAAGGCATGAGCGAATTCGTTCGCGGAGGATACAGGAACGACCGGTAGAGCGCCTCCACATCCGCGCCCGCGCCGCTCGATGCCCAGAACAGGCTCAGCGGCAGGAGCACTGCCGCACTCAACACGCTTGCCGCTATACGCTGTGCCATAGGCTACCGATACAAATCCGGCCGCTGCCCGCGATACCATGGGTTTTTCGCACGCAAATCCGGCACCTTGTCCGGAAGCACATTCGTCACAATGATATTCGTTTTCATCAGGCGCCAGAATAGCTTGCCACCGCAGCCGCGGCCAAGCCCGTAATGCCAGCCCGGGTAACGGGTCAATGAAGGCGGAGACGGAGTGCCGGGCAGACCCCTCACCCCGGCCCTCTCCCCTTCCAAAGGGGAGAGGGAGAGGCGTCGGCAGTCTCTTGAACTTCCAGGCGTCTCTGGTTCCTCGAGGCGCTGCGGAGCATCCGCCCTCTCCCCATCCGATGGGGAGAGGGTTGGGGTGAGGGGTCTGCCCGCCGTGCCGCTCGCGCCTTCCCTGAGGCCTTACCGGCCCGGGTTGGCCTGGGCCAGCCCAATGGGAGACTTTGCCTCGAGGTCAGAATCCCTAAGCCGAACACCTCACCGGCTTCCTTGGTTGACATCACGGGTCCGGGCTGGAGATGCTGGGCAAGTCGAAGTTTGCAATGTTGCCCGACGTCAGTCCAAATCTGATGAAAACCATCATGCCGCACGAATGCCACACCGTGCCGGGGACGCAATTGGAGCCTACCCCAGCGTTTCCGGTGCTGCCCCGGAGGATAATCTCAAGAGCCTGTGACCTGGCCTTTTGTTTCACTTTCCTTTGCGGGTCACTGACCGAATCGGCAGCCGCCAATCTTAACTTCCCTGTGCTTTGGCAAAAGGACTTGCAGTCGTTACTCGAGAGTTCACCGACCGTCGCCGACCTCCGCGGCGACGGGCGCGAGGAGATCGTCATCGCTGGCCGCGAAGAACTCTTCGCCTTGGACGCTCACGGAAAGGCCCTCTGGCGCTGGCGAACCAAAGCGCGCTTCATGACCTATCCGGCGGTCCTCACCCGTCCCGGGCAGCCCGCTTTGATTTACGCGGCGGATAATGGCGGACTGTTAACTTGCCTTGACGGCACAGGCGAGGAGGTCTGGCACGCCCAGTTGAACGGGCCTTCAAGTTGGTCCGCCTCCGTCCTGTGCGATCTGGAGGGCAACGGCCAAACCGCGGTGATTCAGACCGATGAACCCGGCACGGTGTGGGCCTTCGCGGCCCTCACAGGCGAAGTCCTTTGGCAGAGCAGAGTCAAAGGCAGGCCGGTCAGCCCGGCCGTCGGCGACCTCGATGGCGACGGCAAGCCGGAGATCGTCGTCGCCACGGGCGAGGGCGTGGTGACCGCTTTCAAGGGCGATGGGCAGGTGCTCTGGCAGCGGGACATCGGCGGCTCCTCACCGACTTGGGCCACCTCAGCCCCGATCCTCTTTGCCGGGTCCGACGGACGCGCTCGAGTGGCCGCGGCCTCCAGCGCCGGTGAACTCTTCTGCCTCGACAGCCAAGGGGCCATCCTCTGGCGTCGTCCCACACGCGGCGCGGCCGCTTCCAGCCTTTCGGTCGGCGACCTTGACCTCGATGGCCGGGCGGACATCTGCCTGGTCACGCAGACCGGAGTCATTTATCGCTTCGACGAGGACGGCCGGGTGATTTGGGAAATCGATGTGCAGGGGCGCAGCCTCGCGCCGGGAGCCATGGTTGACCTGGACGGTGATGGCAAGCTGGATTACGTCCTCTGCACGCAGAACGGTCTGCTGCTCGTGCTGAACAACCAGGGCGAGATCATTTACCGGCGCCAGTTTGATCACCGGACCATTAATATGACCCCGGCCTTTGGCGACATCTCGCCGGAGTCGCCCGGGCTGGAAATGGCATTGACCGGCGGCGAGTCCAGTCTCGTGTACTGCTTTGGCACTTCGGCAGCGACCAATGCCATCGCGCATTGGCGCGCCTATCGCGGCAACGCGCGCAATAGCGGCTCCTGGTTTGGCCTGCGCCAGACGGGCACCGTCAGCATGGCGCCGGAGAATCTGTCCGGCGATGAGGTGTTCACCGGTGAGGCAATCCGGTTCGCCGTCCACAACCCCAAGCCCCAGGAATCACCGCTCACCGCCACCGCCGTTTGCCTCCGGGCCGACGGGGCGCGACAGGTCGCCACCACCTGCGTCTTGGGCACGCACGGCGAATTGCGGATGCCGGTCGGGGTCGTCGTGCCTGGAACTTATCGCTTCCGTTGGACGCTCGAGGATGCCCACGCCCGCCTCCTGGCTTCAGGCGAGCGCTCGGTCTTTCTTCAGCCCTTCGCCAATGACCGCGCCCTGGCCGCGCGCGCGCCGGCGGCCCTGCGCGGCGCCGCTGACGCCGCGGAACCCCAGTTGCCGCTCTCCGCCGCCGCGCTTCGGCGCGAAGCCCAATCGCTGGAGGGCAGCGCGAGGGATCTCGAGATAAGGCAGCACGCGGTGCCGGGCAGCATTCCGAGTGTGGTCCAAACCACACTGGAACGTACGGCGGCTCTCACCACCGAGTCCCGACGGGCACTCCGGATCGCCGAACTGACACGGCAGGCCCTCGCGCTGGGACCCGGCACACCAGCCTGCTGGCTTTCGAAGGAACTCTGTGGGAGAACCGCAAGGTGGACGAACAACTGCCTGCCAGGGCCCTCAACCCGCTCTCGGTCCGGCACGTGGCGGTTCCGGGTGAACATGAGCCCGTCGCGTTGAACCTGTTCAACGTGACCGATCATGAGCTGTTGGTGCGTATCCAGATCGAGGGGGCTACGAACGGTATCCTGGCAACGCCCCACCGCTCGGTGGGCGTGCCCACTTCGCTGGGTGAGGTTTCGTGGGATCCCCTCCCTGAGCTCGATGAGTCGGCAACTCTGGCCATTCCATCGCTCACCAGCCGCGAGTTGTGGCTGGATATTGACCTCGCCCAGGCCAAAGCCGGCAACCAATGGGTCCGCGTGCGCCTGCAAGCCCTCAACGGTGCGGGCGTGCTCGATGCGCCCGCCAATCCACACACCGTGCCTCCACCGGAAACCACGGTTCAAATCGAACTCCGCATCCTGCCCTTTGCCATGGCTCCGCCCGGCGACTTCCGGCTCTGCACCTGGGGTGCGCCGGAGGAAAAGCAAGTCGACGACTTGCTCGCCCACGGCAACAATGTGTTCTGCGTTTCGCTGCCCCAGCCCAAGTACGACGCGCAAGGGCGCCTGACCGGCTGCGACTGCACCGCCTTGGACCCCGTGCTGGCCAGGTTCCACGGCCAGGACGTGGTTCTGCTGTTCACAGGAATGCCCGGGTTGCGTGGCAAGCTGGGGAGCATGGGCTACCAAAGCGACTTGAACGTTTTCCTGGACGAACTCGTTGCGCATCTCGCTGCGCTCGGCTTTGATACGAACCACTTCGCGCTGTATCCTTTCGATGAACCCGGCGGCAACGGCTGGAATGCCGTCAAGGAGTTGGTCGAGTTCGGCCAGCAGGTTCACGCGGTCAAACCCGGCGTCATGCTCTATGTGGATGGCGGGGGCGAGTTGACGATGTTCCAGGCGATGGCGCCCTGCATTGACATCTGGTGTCCGCCGATTCCTATGCTCACGGAGAAAACCCCGCTCATGGACCTGGTGCGCCACAGCGGCAAAATGCTCTGGTCGTACGATTGCGGTTACGGCTACAGCCGTCCCGTGGGGGCGAATCTCAAGAATATCAATGTGGTGGGCCAATACCGCACCGCTGCGCTGTTCGCCTTTCGGCACGGCGCGACCGGCATCGGCTTCTGGTGTTATAATCAGGGAGGCGATCCGTGGGGACGGATCGACCTGGAGTACATGCTGGTGTATCCCGGGAACCGGAAGCCCGTCACCAGCCGGCGCTGGGAAGCGGTGCGGGAAGGAGTGGAAGACTGCCGTATTCTCGCCTCCCTGGCAAAGAGTGCCGAGGGAAACGGAGGCGCTAAAATCACAGCCGACGCCCGCGCGCGGATCAAACACCTGATCGAAATCAGCCTGCCTGGCCTGCTGGATCAAGGTTACGCCGAAGCGGGACGCGGCTTGGGGCGGGAAGTGATCGACTCCAGCAACAACGATGCGACCATCGGCGCGTTCCGGCAGGAGATGATGGAGTGCGTAGAAAGGCTGGGCCACCGTTGATCAATGACCGATCTTGTGTCACAGGTCTGAGGAGGCCTAAGGAGCGAGGCCATGTGGACCCCCTGTCAAGGATTGAGGATCAACCGGTAGAAGCGACTGGCGGCGGCGGCGGCCCCTGGGTCGGTCGTGGTCAGAACCGGGGTCATGGCGGCAACGTTGGTGAGCGTCAGCCAGTTCGTCCCGGCCAGGTTGTCCGTGTATTGCAGCGTGTAATCCCGGTTGATCAGCGCGGTCCACACGAGCTTGAATCCGCTCGCACTCGGGCTGCCCGCTAAGAAGCGAGGCGCGCTGGACCCGGAAGGTGCGAAGGCCAGGCCGCGGAAGATCTGGTTCACACCCGCGGTCGCCAATGGAATCACCGCTGAGGCCGGGCCGGTGTCGGTCAAGGCAACCAACTGGTTGTTGGCCGCCTGGGCCGAGGTTGCGTAGAGAATGGGGAGTGCGCCGGTGAAATCCACGGCTAGCCCGCGCGCGCCGGCGTTGGTCAGGCCCATGAACGCGTAGGTGAAGGACCACGCGCCGCCCGTGAAGTCCCATCTCTGCACGCCCCCCGCGCCGGTCAGGGTGTCATCGGCGACATAGGCGATGGTGAAGCTGGGGTTGAACGCGAAGGCGAACGGGTCGGCGCCCGGTTGCTCGCTCAGAATGAGAGCGGCGCCGGTGGGCTGGGTCGGTGTTCCGTGGATCTGCCATAGACCCGGGGCGGCGCTGCTCGTGCTGAGAAAGAGGTTTCCCCCAATGTCCTGTATGACCGCAGTGTTTTTGATGCCATCCTGGATGGTCGCGGGAGCCCCGCCGCCCAAATAACAGGTGCCGCTGTTCGCCCCCGCCCCCCAGTAGTTTCCCGCGCCGTCGGAAGCGGCAGAGCGAATGTTGTTCCGGCTGTATTGATTGGTGGTGACGGCGGCAAGGGCAAATGCGCCGCTCATGTCCACGACCCCGACGGCGCGCGGAACCACTGTCGCATCGGCGTCAGCCAGCGAGGAACCAAGCACGGCAGCGTTGGTCAACGGGATTTGGTAACCAGCCAACACCAGCAATCTTCCGTCGGGCGTCCGGGTCAGAGCGCCTTCCGAGTCCGCGCTGCCGCTGATGATCAGCGCGTTTGCGGCATTGTCCGGGATCGGGATGCTCAAGACGAGCGTGCCGTTGGTGGTGAATTGATCCAGGAAAACAGAGTTGCCGCGACTGGACAGGGTTTCGGACCCGTCGCCGAGGCGCAGAACAGCCAGATTCCCGGCCACGAATTGAACGGAAGATGGGTTGCCGGCGAACGGGTTTCTGCTAATGGCTGCGCCTTGGTCATCTTCCAGGATGAGGGGCGTATTGCCTTGTGCGCTGAGAAAGCCGGCGAACGGGCCCTGGACGAAGAGGCCCTGCCGGCCGCTCGGGCTGTTCGTGCGCGCCCGGAACGCGTTGACATTGGCCGCGAGGTAAAGCGACTTCCCGGCCGGAATCACCGTGCCGGGGCGCAGGCTAAAGGTGACGCCCCCGGTTAGCCTCCAGTTCGACACGTCTGCAGCGTAGGAATTAGTGTTGCGCAGTTCGATGTACTGTTCGTTTTGGTTTCCGCTCACCGGTTGGAAGTCCCACGAGCCGAAGGAAACGATCGTGTTGGCCGGTTGCGATGGCGGGATGGGGTAACCGTTGAGCGTGGCCTTCCCACTCGTGAAGAGAAAAGTCCGCCGGCCGGCCAGGTGAACTGCGATCAGCCGCTCGGCGTCGTTGGGAAAGCGGCTTAAACTCACATCGCCCCAGGACGGCCCCCAAGCCGCGTTGTCGAGTGCGGCGTCCGAAGGCTGGAAGGTCGCCGGATTCAAGGCGCTTTCGTACTGGCGGATGAGCGGTTCGATCACCAGGCCGTCGGCCGGTGTGCCGGGCGGCCTGAGAATGGTATCCATGAGCGTGCGGAGCCGGCGCAAATACATCTGGCGAAAATCGGCGCCGGCAAAGAACAGATCGAAAAGCCGGTTGGACGGTTTGCTCTGAATGGGCGCGCCGGGGTAGAAACTCAGCGTGTTGGTTTGGAACATCACATCGTTGAAGTAATTGGATCCGGGAAAGCCATCCACCCAGTCGCGTCCCCAGGAAAGGTCCACATCCCAGGGGAAAATAGACCATTGGCCGGTGCCCTCGCTGTCACGATAGAGATAGTAGTTTTTGTGGCCGACATCCTGGTTGCTGGTGATCGCGAGATTGGCGAAAAAGCTGGCGGTCTGCGGCAGGTCGAGGTTGTCATAAGCGTAAAGGATGCGATTGGCCAGAGGGATCGATTCATTCAGGCCGGCAATGAAGGCGCTCAGGTCTGCGGTGCCCTCCTGGTGGCGGGTTTTCTTCTCATTGCCGGAGGCGCTGCTCATGTCGTTGTACATCTTGTAAAGGGCGCCATTGCCGTCCCTTCCAATGCGTTCGAGGAACAGGTCGTCCCCGTGCTCGACCATGTCTTCGATTCCCCAGAAGGAGCCGTTGAGCTGGATGCGAATCGGAAACGAGAAGAAGGCCACACCGCCTCCCTGCGCTGTAATCGCGTAAGTCAGCGTCGTCCGCATCCGGGCTTTGTCGCTGTAGTTGCTCATGAAAATCATCTTCTTCTGGCGCACGCCGTTTGGCTTGTAGAGAAACCGGTGGTCCGCGGGGAAATCCAGGTTGTGGCTTTTCTTGGGCCAGCCGACGGAAGACTGGCCGTGGACGTAGATGGTGAGGTTGTCGTAGAGTTCGTTGAGATAAAAGAGCGAGGCCCGGGTGCCCGTCTGGTTGTCGGCGGCGGACGGGTTCTGTATGAAAAGCCAGGCGACGGGCAACTGTGACGCCACCGACGGGCCGGCGACCATCGTGCCCAAATACTGCTGCGAATCAGCCGGGTCCGGGTAAAGCGGCCAGCGGGAGACATGCCCTGCGGTGTCCGTGGCGGTGACGTAGTAACGAATCATTTGCCCCGGCGAGGCGATGCCCCCGGGCAGCGTCGCGGTCCAGATGCCGTCGTCCGGCCAAGCATCGCCGTTGGTGCCCGAGTCGTTCATGGACACGGAGACCTCGGGATTGAACATGACACGGTAATGGAGCGTGACCTGGGAGAGCGGACTGAAGGCCTGCGCCACGTGTGCCGTAACGGCAAGCGAGTCGCCAGCTTGCGGCACGCCGGGGACGTGGCCTGCGGCGGTCAGAATCGGACCCAGGTCGTTGGTGCCCGTTCCGTTGGGGCCGCCGGGCGTCGGCACAATGAAATAGCGCCACAGGTCGGTGGAAGCCGTGAGCGATCCGGCCAGCAGTTGGACTTGCAGCAGGAAGTCGCCGTTGGTTGCGGCGACGTTGAGGCCCTGGACCGCCAGCACGTTGCTCCCAGGCTGGAGATAGGGCAGGGCGGCGCTGATGTCGAATGTTTCCCACTGCACCGCTTCGGAATCCGGATGGCTCTGGGTGGCCGCGGCATCCCAGCTCAGCGCCGCCGGCGCGTTCGATCTCGCTATAGGATGCCCATTCAAGAACGCCGCGAAACCGTCGTCATAGCGCGCCAGCAGTCTGAGCGAGTCGAAAGCCCCCGGGTCGGCAACCATAAAGGGGATCCGCACGTAAGCGGTCGAGTTTGAGCCGAACATCTGCGTCCGGACATCCGTTGCGATGTACGGCGAGTAATCCACGTGAGCGGCATTTGTCCCGAGCATTGTGTCGATCTCGTTCGTGGAGAGCGCGCGGAACCAGACCGCCACTTCATTGATCAGCCCTTGGAAGTAATTGCCCGTTGGGTCAAACACTCCGCCACCGCCGATATTGAAATCGAATTGCGATTCCCCAAAATTGGCGGGTGAAGTGGCCGTGGCCCCCGCTAGAGTTCCGTCGAAGTACAGCGCAAGCCGCCCATTCCCGCCTATTGCCATGACATGATGCCATTGGTTGTTGGGGAAGGGATAGCCGACAGTGACCGATCCATAGGCCGTCCAGACCTGGATCGTCCCGGGCGCGATGAAGCCAAACTCGATGGTGTCGTTTTGCCCAAAGAGGCCCGTGCGATTGCCTTGCGCGGCAGTCGGGTTTATCCATCCTGCAATGGTGAATGCCGGCAGATCGTTGACGAGTTCAAACGGGCCATTCACATAAGCGCTCGTGCCGTCAAAAAGAGGGGCCGTGTTGTTCGTTTCGAAGGTGGCGAACTGCGGCGGGCGCGGACCGCTCTTGCCCAGGAGGATCGCTCCCATGTAGCCCCCTTGGTCTTCCACACCTGCCGTGCCGGAATTAACCGCTTCGGTGCCGTTGGTTTCGTTCAGCCGCCAGTAAGCCACCGGCCCCGTAGCCAGCACTTTCGACGCGAAGGTTCCCTCAACGGAGTCAGGGAGGCCGGCTTCGTAGCCCATTCCGTTGGTTCCAGCCTGCCAGCCCACGCTCGTGAAGCCCGGCTGGGTCCAGTCGGCATCATCGGCGGCACTGACAGGAACGCGGTAAAGCACCGGGGCGTTGCTCGCGACCAGCACCGCGGTCTCGAGCTGCATTGCCAAGCCATAGGAGACATCGGGGAACTGGGCCGGGTAGGCGGGCGAGATCTCGGTTGCAGCCGTGCCATCCGGACGGAAAAGCGCGAGATACTCGCCGGCGCTATTGAGCTTGAAATTGGTGTGGAGCTGCGCCCCGGGCACGCGGCGGTCCTTGCCGGACGCAAAGACGACCAGGAAACTGCCGGGCGCCATGTTCGTAGCCGGGAAGAGCCATTTGGCCGGGTTGCCGGCACGATCGGTCAGCGCCCAGTTGAGCAGGTTGACATCGGTCGCGGTGGTGTTTTGAACCTCGATCCAATCGGAAGAATCTCCGTCCTCATCCACCAGCGTGTGCGTATTGCTGGCCATGAATTCCGTAAGCCGCACCTGCGCCGCAACCGGAACGAGCCCCAAGACCAGTAGAGCACCCGCCGCCGGCAACCAATAACGAAGCTTCAGCATAGCAACTTAGTCCCATATGACGCCAACCGCGCGGCAGCCTCGACGATGCGGGGGACACCGGGGCGGTAGGCCTTTTCCAGCACCGGACTGAACGGCACGGGGATATCGGGCGATGCCACCCGGATCACGGGCGCGAGCAGGCCCTCCCCGAACCGTTCCATGATCCCCGCCGCCAATTCGGCGCCCACGCCCCCGGTTTTCGGACCCTCCTCGACAATCACCACACGCCCGGTCTTGCGCACCGAGGCACCGATGGTCTCGTAATCCAGGGGCGAGAGGCTGCGCACGTCCAGCACTTCGGCGGAAACGCCTTGGGCCGCCAGCGATTCGGCGGCCGCCAGCGAGTGATGGAGCATTAGGAGCCACGCCAGGATCGTGACGTGCGAACCCTCGCGGCGCACCGCTGCCCGGTCCAGTGGCACCGTGTAATCCTGGTCCGGAATGTCGCTGGTGGCATCGGTGGCGCCGGATTCGGCGCGGGCGCCGCGCGAGCCGTAGAGCAATTTGTGCTCGAAGATCAGAACCGGGTTGTCGTCGCGGACGGCGGCCTTCAACAGACCCTTGGCGTCGTAGGCGTTCGAGGGCGCCACTACCTTCAGGCCGGGCACACCGGTGAAAAAACGTTCCAGGCTCTGGGCGTGCTGGGAGCCCCGGCCGGTCGCACCGATGGGGGCGCGCATCACCAGCGGCACTTTGAGCCGGCCCCCGGACATGTAACGCATCTTGGCCGCGTTGTTGATGATTTGGTCGCTGGCCAGCAACAGAAAATCCCCATACTGTACATCGGCTATGGGCCGCATGCCCATCAGCGCGGCCCCGATGGCGACGCCGAAAAAGCCCAACTCGGCAATGGGCGTATTGATCATGCGGCCGGGGAACCTCTGCTCCAGGCCGAGCGTGACGGTGAACGCCCCGCCCCATCCGCCCGGCACGCCGATGTCTTCGCCGATGCAAAAGACGCGCGGGTCGCGCTCCATTTCTTCGGCGATGGCCTCCCGTAGCGCCTCGGCGATGCCCAGTCGTTTCATAGCTTCAATTCTCCTTTCTGTCAGGCCAGGACATCCGTCTCCAAATCCGAGAGCGTTGGCTGCGGGGCAAGCTGGGACTTCGCAACGGCCTCCTCGATCCGGGCCTCGACCCGGGTGTTGACCGCCTCGAGGTCGGCCGCCGAGACATCCCCGCGCTCCTGCAGCCGGGCCGCGAAGCGCTGGATCGGGTCCCGGCTGAACCAGGCCTCGCGTTCCTCTTTGGGTTGGTAATGGCATGGGTCGCGGCGCGAATGGCCGGTGCGGCGATAGGTGAGCAACTCCAGCAACACCGGCCCGCGCCCGGCGCGCCCGTCCGCCGCGGCCCGCCGGGCGGCATCATAGACGGCGAGCACGTCGTTGCCATCGACGGTTTCCCCGCGAAATCCGTAGCCGGCGGCACGGTCGGCAATCCGTGTGTTGCGCATGACTTTGCTGATGTGGGTCGAGGCACCGTAGAGGTTGTTCTCACACACGAAAATGGCGGGCAACTTCCACAGCGCCGCCAGGTTGACCCCTTCGTGGAACGCGCCCTCCGCCACCGCGCCGTCGCCGAAGAAACAAGCGACGACTTGCGAACTCTTCTGCATGCGGAAGGCCAGCGCCATGCCGGCGGCCAGTGGGATGCCCCCGGCGACGATGGCGATGCCCGGGAGCATCCCTTTGTCCGGGTTGCCGACATGCATCGAGCCGCCCTTGCCCCGGCAGCAGCCCGTGCGCGCGCCGAACAACTCGTCGAGCAACTCCTGGGGCGTCAGGCCCTTGGCCAGCGCATGGCCGTGGCCGCGGAACGTCGAGGTGATCCAATCGCCTCTTTCCAGCGCCGCGCACACGCCCACGGCCGTCGCCTCCTGTCCCTGGCACTGATGAATCGTCCCGGGCATCGTGCCCTCGAGGAAAAGGAACTTCACTCGCTCCTCGAATTGGCGAATGAGCACCATGCGCTCAAAGAGGGAGAGCAGGAAGGACCGGTCCTGGGTGGGAGGGGCGCAGCCAGACACCGCCCCCGGAGTGCGCCCGTCCCCGGGCGCAGCAGCGACGGAGCGGGCAGGCGCGCTGGAGTGTTCGACCGCTGCCCTGGCTCCGGACGTCGCTGCGCCCGGGGACGGGCGCACTCCGGTCCAGCCCCCGAGGGTGGGGGCAGTTTCAGGATGGATCGAGAGCCGGCGCCGCAGGGGTTTGGGCGGACGGTCTGGGCTCGGGTAACGGGGCGGGCGTCGGGACAGACCGCGGAGCGGCCGCCGGCGTGGCCGGAGGCGCCAGCGCAGTGGGGGGCGCGCCGACCGCGGGCATGGCGCCCGCCATCTCGAAGAGAGCGATCACCTGGCCGGCGGAGACCAGCGCGTCGGGGCGGATGCTGACTTCCGTGAGCACGCCGGCGATGCTCGACTCGACGGTCGAGACGGCCTTGTCGGTTTCAATTTCGAGCAAAGGCTGGCCGCGCTTGACCGCCTCGCCGGGCTGGGCCAACCAGCGAACCAGGCGGATGTCCGAACCGGTCGTCGCCAAGTCCGGCATTTTCATTTGGACCTTCATCGTGTGTCAGGGTCTTTCCGGGCGGGGGCGTCAGGCAGGACTTGAAGAGAGGTCTTCACCGGTCCGGGGTCTGGAGCCGGAGTTTGATGGTCTTTATCTCGAACGGGTGCAGGTCAAATTGGACCGCGTCTTTGGCCACCGCCATCCTCGCGCCGGCGTCCTCCATGAGATTGGCTTCGTTGGCGGCCAGGACTCTTGCCTGCAGCTTAATCATGACTCCCGGGGTGGCTCGCCCGGCCGTCTCATAAACACGGAGCACGGTGGCGCCGTCCTTGGCCGGTTTGAGCGCACTCAGCGCCACGTTTGCGGGAGACACCTCCAGCCAACCCCATCGCGCGGGCAGGCTGCCGGGGTGTGCTGCGGCCTTGCGCACCAGGAGCGGGTGGTTGAACTCGAGGCCCGCCCGCCACACCGCCGCGGCGCGCCAGTCGCCCGCGTGCGCAACCAGGGCATAGCGGAAGGTCAATTGCTTGCCCAACTCCAGGCCGGAATCGCTCCCCTGGCCTTCGAAACCGCCGCCGATGCCGTAGGACTGGATGCGCGAAGAGCGGAGCAACGAGAGCATCAACGTGCCTTCGGCGACATTGTTTCCCGGCAGGCCGCGATTCAACAGGGCGACCCCGCGCTCGCCGTCGCCGCAGTCGATCCAATTCTGCGCCGGGAACTCCTGCGCCTGGGGCCGTTCGAGGGCGCCGAAAGGAATTTCCTGGAAGTTGCGCCCGCCCTTGAGGGTCGTCGGCACCAGGACCCGGTAGCGAACGAACTTGTCCTGGTTCAGGATTCGCGTCTCGAAGTCCAGGCGGCGAAGCCCCTGGTAAAGCCGCACCCGGGTTGCAATGGTGTTCGCCCCAAACGGATGGCTCACCTCAATTTCAGAAAATACCGGTCCCCGCCGCACGCTGCCGGACTTGGCCGCTTCCTCGGTGCTGAAGCGGGCCTGGCCGGGTTGGGGCACGTTCAGAGGGCGGGTCATCATGACGTTCTGGCCACCGTCGAGGTTATGGTAAAGTTCCCAGAAATCGCCATTGTCCGTCTCGCGCGCCACGACATTGGCGGGCCCTGCCAGGGCCTCCCAATCGCCCGGTTTGACCCGCAAGCTGGTCAAGGCGCCGGTCGTCAAATCGACTTTTACCTCATAATTATCGTTCTCCAGCGCGACCATCCCGTTGGTCTCGAGGGCCGTGGTCCGGGCTTGGCCGGTGGATTTGCGGGACACAACGTGATAGACCGAATAGCCCAGGGCCGGGACGGCCCGGGCCACAAACGCAAATTTGACGCGCCGCAACCCGCCGTCTTCGAAGTGTTCCGCCTCCAACAATTGGGCCGGCACCGCCTGGCCCGCCGCGTCGAACAACTCGAAATCCGCGACGCCGCCTTCCGCGAAACCCACGTCCCCCTGGGCGGCGTCGGTGCGCTCCCAGCCCAGGGTGTTGAACACGGCTAGCGGGACGCCCGTGCCGCGCGTGTTGACCCGTGACAGGACGGCGCCCAACCGCGCCTCGATCAGTTCCTCAGCCAGGCGCTGGGAGAAGTCGTAGCTGCGCACGGTGTCCGCATAGACAAGGTCGGTCATCACGCCGGAGGCCAGATCGTGAGTCACGTTGAACAAGGCCGGTTCCCAGGCGCGCCAGGTCTGGTCGCTGTCCGTGGGCGTGCCCAGCCAATTGGCCAGTGCCCCGAGTTTCTCGGCGCTCGCCAACAACTGCTCGATCTCGCGCATCCGCTGCTTGAGTTCGATGCGGCTGCTGTAAATGCCCTGAAAGAGCGGATTGCGCTCGCCGGTGATGACCGGCTTTTCCTTCCTTTGCGCCACCGTGGCCTCAAAGTCTGTCGGCACGCCCAGGCGCAAGGTGAACGGGAGGTTGGGCTGCCGGTTGAATTGCTCGACCAGGTCGGGCACATAGATTTCGGGCTCGGAAACATCGACGCCGGCCAGGCCCACGCGGTCGCCGCCGCTCGAGAACGGGGCCAGGCCGTCCCAATGCTCCTTCATGAACGTGGTGAAATGCGGCAGATCCTGCGGCGGGCCGTAGAGATACCCGTAGGAATGGGGCAGCCAGAAGGCCGGAATGCGCGTGCCGTCCAGGCCCTGCCAGTCGAACTCGGAGGGCATCTTGCTGCGGTCGGCAACACCGCGGGCGAACCAGAAGGAATTATAGCCGGCCAACCGCAGCACTTGGGGCATCTGGGCGTGATGGCCGAACGTATCGAGCAGCCAACCGACCGTGACCTCGACGCCCAGCGCCTCCCGGCAGTAGCCCTTGGCGTAGAGAATCTGGCGCACGAACGCCTCGCCCCCGGGCATATTGTCGTCCGGCATCACGTCCAGGCCGCAGACGATCTGCAGCCGGCCCTCTGCGACAAACCGCCGAAACGCGTCGGCTTCCTCCGGATACCGCTCCAGGAACGGCCGGAAATAGGCCGCCTGGTCGAGCGCGAACCGGTAATTCGGGTGCTCTTTCAACAACCGCACCGCTGTCAGAATGTGGGGCAACCCCATCTCCAAATACTCTTCCCGGGTCTTGAAAACCGCCCCCTCCCAATGCGTGTGGGGAACCAGCCAAAACGTGGGCTTGGCCTCCGTCCCCGGCGGAGCGTTGGCGATTTCCGCGCCCAAAGCTCCCCCCGCCGCGGCGAGCGCCACCGCCAGCACTAAACCGCATATTCCACGAGTTGCCTGGCCACGACCGACGGCGAACCGGTAGCGCAGGCTTCCAAGCCTGCTGTGTCGCCGACTTCCAAGTCGGCAGGGTGTCCCCCGGCTCGGGCGCCCGGCGGGTTTGGAAACCCGCGATACAGCAGACTTGGAAGTCTGCGCTACAAAGAGCGCGTGAAATATCCAGGCTAATGCGACACGCCTGAGCAATGCCTTGGTCATCATCGTTTGACGTTCCATATTCTCTGACGTTAATTCGACGTTCCGGGTTTCCTGGGGGGCGCCCCAGGCCGCAACCGCGCGCCGGCAAAACCGTAATTCCAATGAGCGTTCAAGATGAGACTAAGGCGCGCCGGATTTTGGCCCTCTGGCGAGGCGCGAGCGAGGCGCATATCCGCAGCGATCTGCAACGAGCGAGCAACGAAGCCAGAGGGCCAAAAGACAAGCGAATTAGTCACATCTTGAACGCGATTTGGAATAAGTCTCAATCAACTCCTGAACTCGCTGCTTAACGGCCATGCGGGCCGCGACCAGGATGTCTTCCTGGCCGCCCATCCCAAGGAACAAATGCGGGTTCATCGGTTCAGTGTAGGGCGCCAACTTCTCCCGCAGGGCGGCCAGGTAAGCCTGCTTGAGGTTGGTGCCAAAGTTGAACTTCGCCACCCCCAGACGAATGACCTGCGCGGCACACGCCGCCGGGAAACCCGTCCCGCCGTGCACCACCAACGGCACGTCCACCTGTTCCCGAATTCTCGCCAGCAATTCGACATCGATGGGCGCCTTGCCCCGGGTGAGAATGTGCGTGTTGCCGATGGAGACACCCAGCGCATTGATACCGGTCTTCTCCACGAACGCCCGTGCCACCCCAGGGTTGGTCGCTTCCCCATGGCCGGGGCCGCCGCCGCAACCGTGCGGCAAGCGCCCGACCTGGGCCTCCACCGACGCGGACCGGGCGTGGGCCATCCGCACGACCTTTTTGACCAGATCAACGTACTCCCCGGGCGCCAGCAGGTCGCTCTCCACCATGACGGCGTTGAAGCCCTGTTCCAGCCCTTCCTGCATCTGAGCCAGGTCGTCCGTTTCGTTTAATATGAAAGCCGTCGGAACCGCGCTGGCCGCCAGCGCGGCAGACAGGGCGCCATAATACGCCAACCGTTCCGGCCGGGCCCGGGACGGATGCCGCAAGAAGCCGCCATTGAAGCCGGCGATGACCGGCGAACTCATGGCCTCGGCCCCTTCCACCACCGCCTGCAGCGACTCGAGGTTCCAGGACTCGCAATAACAGACGGCGTACCCGCCGGCCCGGGCGTCCGCGAGCAATCCGCTCATCGAAACCAGTGGCATGGCGTTTTCCTATTCCCGCCGGCAGGCCGCCCGTGAGTGGGCAACCTTAGCGCATTCGCAAATGAACATCGTCCAGCAGATCACAATACTCCCGGCCTATGTGTCAACCCCGTTCTGTCCCCCCAAACCCTCGCCTAAGCGTTTTTTTTAACCACGGAACACACGGAACACACGGAAATAGGCCCCTTTCCGTGCATTCCGTGTGTTCCGTGGTTCTCTATCTTCTCTCGATTGGCATGGAGACTGCGGAGCGCGCAAGGCCCCTCGACCCTCGACCCTCGACCCTCGTCCCTCGACCCTCGTCCCTCGTCCCTCGCCCCTCGTCCCTCGGGTGTTCTCCTGACCGGGTGATCTGCGGGGCAGGGGTATAGACCCGCTACAGTGCTACAAGGCGCATGGAACCGGGGGATTTTTGAGGTCGGACCCGCAACACGACCCGCAACCAGGCGCTACAGCGCCGGTAAAACCGGGGGATTTTTGCAGGCGCTGTTTTTGTTTGACACGGTGGAAGTCGAGACCAGTTCGGTAAAATCGAGCTTCGGATTGGGGAGGACGTGGCCCGGGGGCACGTGAACGAGGATTTCGCGGAGGCGTTTCGGCGGCATATCCCGGCACCGCAGGTGCAGGCGCTCAAGCCGAGGGGGGAGACGCCGGTGTCCGGCCGGAGTGGACAGGGAAAAACCTGGGCCGGCCACAGCGCCGGAAAATTGTGGAAAGACTTTGTTCTGACCCCGTCCGAGACTGGGAGATCGTCACCTTGCCAAGGTGAATGTCGAGGGTTCGACTCGCTTCACCCGCTCCAGTTGATTGTCAAGGAGTTACGAGGCTCTGCGGTAAAAGTGCAGCAGACCCCGAAGCTTTCCCTGGAAACACCAGAGGCCCTGCGGACGAACGTTCGCCGCGGAAGAAGCTCCCTTTGACACTCGACTTGGGGGGCCTGGCACGGTAAAGCTAGGCCGTGCCGTTGAGCTACGCTGAATTAGAACAATTCTACGAAGGGTTGGTCTCCCGCGCCCGCGGTCGTGGGATAACCTGTGCGATTACCAGCGGCATGGCCTGTGTGGCTTTTGGCGTGGCTCAAGCGACGAAGGATTGCGATCTGCTCTGCGCTCCGGATGCCGCCGGTGAGTTTTTCAAGCTGCTCGGCGAGGCCAGTCTGGGCGGCCAGACGCCCAGCTATCGGGGCCATCTCACCCCACCGCTTGATTCGCGCTGGCTGCGCGGCGGCTGGACCAGTCATTTTGTCTGGGACACGCCCGGCGTGGAGGCGTATCTTGACATTTTCGGAGTTGCGCCGCGGGGCAGTTCTCCCTGGGAAGCGGAACTCCAGGGCTTCTACGCCGGCCTGCACACCGTGGCGGAAATGAAACGCACGAATCGCGAAAAGGATTGGCCCTTCGCTACGGCCTTAGGGGTCAAACTCCTTGAAGCTGGCGACCCGCGTGGTTGGCTGCACCTCTTCAACTACGACGTGCTGGTTCAGACGGCGAGAAAGCTGCGCTGCCCGGCGGCGATGATCGCCTTGCGTCCGGCACTGGCCCTGTTGGCGGAGGCGGACGAGCGCCTGGAATTAGCGCTGAAAGGCGAAATCGAGTTCTGGAACCGGCTCGACCAACTTCGCGTGAAAGTCTATGAACGCGCCGTGCGGCCCTATATGCTGGCCGTCAAAAGGGACCATCGCTCCAGCGCCTCATCCCTTGCGGTGCAGCATCGGGTTCGTCTCAAACATGCCGAGCCGTTGTTGCCGGTTAGTCCTTTGCGCCAGTACGGAATCGAACGGCTGATTGACGAAGCCCAAGCCCAGGCAGCCCGCTTTCTTCCGCCTGGAGCACTCCGTTGGTTGCCAGATGCCGTGGATTGCTTTAACCTCTTGGCGCAATGAGTGACGTAAAGACAACGCCCGACTGGCTTGCGGCCGACGTTTTGGATCACCTCCACCGCGTGGCGTACGAATTCCATGTCCGCGCCTTCGGCGAGGAAATGGCCAGGGTCAACTTCCTGCCGCTTGCGGAACGCCGCCGCTACGTCGCAGAAATGGTTGACCACGCCCTCCGCAAGGGTGTGAAATTCGAGAAACCAGCCTTGGGGGTTACGCCTTGAGACTGACTGGGATTCAACGACTTACAGAGTCACCACTCCTTCGGCATAACGTTCTCGCGTAACAAATTCAACGATGTTCAAGCCTGTTCAGGGGGCGCATTCGCGAGTGCTTGGTGCCGAGGCGGAGCGCCGACTTGCAGTCGGCTTAGACCGGACCAAGAGCAACGAATTCGGAAACGGGATACGCGCAAAGCCGACTGCAAGTCGGCGCTCCACCAAGCACTCGCGAATGCGCCCGGTGGGCCGGGGGCACGTGAAGGAGGACTTCGCGGAGGCGTTTCGGGGGCATATCCCGGCACCGGAGGTGCAGGCGCTGAAGCCGAGGGGGGAAGAGACCGGTGTCCGGCCGGAGTGGCCAGGGAAAACCCTGGGCCGGCCACAGCGCCGGAAAATTGTGGAAAGACCTTGTTCTGACCCCTCCCAGTCTGGTAGAGCGTCACCTTGGCAAGGTGATCTCGCCTCGTGGCCCCACGGTGCCCCACGTGGCACCGGCGTGGCCAACTTGTTGCGGCAGAATGCCTAACGCCGGAGCGCTCACGCACCCAAGGGGACCTCCTCCTGGATGAATTCACGCGCCTTCTTTTCGGCAACCTGCTTATCGGTCACGCCTAGCGATTTCCAGCGGTCACCCGGCATGTCGCCCAACCGCGGACTTCCCCAACGCGCGATTGAGCGTGACGCGTCCCAGACAAGTGTTTATGCTGCTTAACAAACGAACATGCGCTTAACAAAGATTCAAGTCGTGAACCTTTTTGGGATTTTCAACCATGTCATCCCACTTAATCTTAAGGACAAAATCACTATTATTCATGGTCCTAACGGTTACGGCAAAACAGCGCTTCTTTTGCTGATCCAGAGCTTGGTGGGCAACCATTTCGCCAGGTTGCGACGGGTGGTTTTTGAGAGGTTCTCCATCATGATGGAAAACGGCAGAGAAATTTCAGTGACAAAGAAGGTTGGTTCGAGGAGTGACGGTGAGAAGGGGGAGCCTGCGACAGTCCTGCAATTTGAATTAAAGTCCGGCGGAAGCGTTGCCCAGGAACACACGTTAGAGTTCTCATCATTGCGTGAGGGAATCGGCTTTCCGATAGAATTCATCGAACGCCATATAGACAACTTAGAACGAGTGGGGCAACAAACCTGGCTTGACACTCAAACTGGCAAACTACTGGACCTTGATGATGTTCTCGAAACCTACCGGGATATGCTTCCGATGAGACAGACGAAGCGCAAGAAGCTGCCCGATTGGTTAACTGATTTACCGAAGGCGATTGATGTGCGCCTGATTGAGGCACAGCGCTTGTTAAGTGTTCCAACATCGCGCAGGTCCAGGTATTCAGAGGGATCATTCGGCTTGGAGCCTGCGGTTTCAGGCTACTCGAAGGAGTTAGCTGGCAATATTCAGGAGGTTCAGGCGAAATACGGGACCTTTTCTCAGCAACTCGATAGCACCTTTCCGACGAGGGTTTTGCAGACTAGGTTCTGGGGCTTCCGTCGATGTGGAAGCGCTCACCAAAAAACTGCAAGATTTGGAAGATAGAAGACGCCGCATCATTGCGGCTGGTTTGCTGACAAAGGAGCAGTACGAGGCTCCCTTGTTTGATCCGCAGAGGCCAGTGGATGACACGACGAAGAATATTCTGTCGATTTATTCGGACGATATCGAGAGGAAGCTGAGTGTCTTCGAGGAAATCAGTGGAAAGGTTGAGTTGTTCAAAGAGCTGGTTAACAAGCGATTCTCGTACAAGGAGCTGGACGTTGAGAGACAAAAAGGATTTCGGCTCCAAACATTCCAGGATTTACCGTTGTCTCCAACTGACCTGTCGTCAGGGGAACAACACGAACTGGTGCTGCTGTACGAGTTGCTTTTCAAAACCAAACCAGGTGCGCTTATTTTGATCGATGAGCCGAGCTTTCGTTACATGTGGCGTGGCAAGTCGAGTTTCTGAAGGACCTTGCTCGCGTTGTGAAGGTGTCGTCCTTCGACGTTATTCTTGCGACTCATTCACCACAGATAATTAATGATCGGTGGGATTTGGCCGTTGAACTTAAAGGGCCAGAGGTGTGAAGAGCTATATAAACGGGTATACGCTTGCAAATGATGTTCGAATGAGACGAGCATTGTTTGGTGGGGTTTTTCTCTTTGTAGAGGGCCTATCCGACGATAGACTTTACGGGATGTTCGTGGACGCGAGCGAATGTCAGATAATCATCGCGCACACTCGTGATTACGTTATCGAAGCATGTCGGATTTTGGAGAATCACGCTTTCGCTGGTGTAATTGGCATCATCGATGCGGATTTCGATAACGTCGAGGGCAGACCACCAGTTCCTCAAGGTGTTTTTCGAACTGAGTTACACGATGCTGAGTGTTTGATGCTGTGCAGCGGGGCGTTCCAGAAGCTTCTCTTTCAATTTGCATCCCGACCCAAGTTGGAGAAGTGGACTAAAGAGCATAGGGCTGACGTCCGTGAACATTTACTTCACCAGGCGGCATTGATAGGTTGTTTGGTTTGGCACTCAAACCGCGAGCAGCTGAAGTTGTGTTTCGAGAAAACCGACGTAAGCGAGTACGTTTCTCGACCGAATCTAGATGTGGACCTTGAGTTGTTCGTAACGCACGTGAAGAATAAGTCTGTTCGACCAGATTTGCAGAATGAATCGTTGATTGCTGGGATTCGGGAGAGGCTGGCCCTCGCTGGAGATTTATGGCAAGTTACTCGGGGCCATGACTTCATTGACATTCTCGGTTTGGCTCTCCGGAAAGCCCTCGGAAATCGTTCCGCCTTAGAAGTTACCAGGGAACGTTTGGAGCTCGATTTGCGTTTAGCCTACTCCGACAAGGAGTTTTCGCAGAGCCAGCTATTCTCGGAAATTCGCGCATGGGAAGGCAGCCACAAGGATTTTCGCGTGATGCGCTGAGGCGTCCCACCCGCCTCCTCCTCCGCTCATCTGCCGCCGCGCCGAAGAAGCCCAAGCCCAGCCGCCAGCCGGACCTCCTTTAGCGCAACACGAGGGGGAGGCATCTTGGAGCATCCATCCTTCAATTTCAGCGGGGCATAGTTCATCTTCAAGCAACCCCGCGGGGCCAGGCCAGGGCGCGCTTCGCGCGCGCTGGCCCGACCCCGCCGGGGGCCCTGTCCTTTCACACCGCGTTCTGACATGCAAGCTGGCCGTGCCAGCTCCGTCGGCTCTCGCTCCGCAGCAGCATTTTCGAAAAAGGCGTCAACCCATTCGAAAAAGGCGTCAACCCATAACATGGTCCATTTCTCTTGACTTGCCGCCTCAAGCTCCGGCACAATCAGCCCATGCCGCGCAAGTTGTGCATTCAAAACGGGGGCGCCATGTATCACGTCATGAGCAGGGGAGATCGGCGGGAGGACATCTTCCTGGGCGACCTGGATCGCCTGGATTTCCTCAAGACGCTGGCCGAGGCTTGCCAGAAGACCGGCTGGCAGCTGCATGCCTATTGCCTCATGCACATTCGACAGAACGGACCGCATTGCAAGCTCTGCTCGATGTTGTAATTGTCCTTGTCGCACGTTTGCGGCATACTGCTGATGTCATGACAAATGAGCCTGAGAATCCGGCACCCGCGACGACGCCTCAAGCGCCCACGCCTGCCCAACAGCCGATGCCCCAGCGTCGCCGGTCCACGGCGCCACAACGGCATGGATGGCGTGGCCTTGGGCAAGCCCTCTTGGATTCGCTTTGCGATGCTTGGGGCTTGAGCCCACTAAACGAATATGTCAAGCGTGAACGGGGATATTTGCGTGCTCCTCTGCGAAAGGTTCTTCACCTCGTCATTCTTGCCATCGTCCTGAGTCTGGTCGGCGGTCTAGCCGCCGGGCTTTGGCTGAGGGGATGCGGAGTCAATAAGCAATATGCCTTCCTGAATGGAAAACTATCGGCACAGCAGGATGAGGGCCGCAGGCTGGAAAGGCAACTAGAAGCCAATAAGCAGGAAATAATAAAACTCACAATTGACCTTAACGAAGTGAAGCGGGCGAAAGACGCGGAGATTCTGAAGGTTACGCAAGAAAGGGACGCAGCCCAACAGCGACTAACCTCGTTTGAATCACTCCCCGCGAACGTGGTTAATCTCTATAGTAATCTTAGCAATCTCTATGAGAATCAGCCGACCAATCGGGAACAGTTGGCGGCCCTATACAAAAGGGTCGAAGCTATTACAACCAATCTGCTGGAAGAGTTAGGAAAGGCCCCAGCCTTCGCGTTTGCTGTGAATGACATTGTGCTTACCAATGGTGCATACATCACGATTCCCATTGGGACTAACAATTCTCAGGTGCTAACGTTTGCGGTCATCAACTACGGCAAATCTGCGGCAAATAGCGTGGCACTAACGCTGTGTATCCCGGAAGAATTGACAGTCGTCGCTGGCCTTGATTGGATCAAGAGTGGGGGAGTCACATGGCCGCCTACCAACGGCATCAAATTAACGTATATTGAGGGCGGCCGATATACTTCCGAGCATCGGCACATTTTGGGTACAAACGACTCCGTCGTTTTTCAGCTATTGACGGTTGAGTCCACCAATCTGAATAGAACATATAACAGGCTCGCGATCAGGGCCGTCGCACCAAACTCATCAACGTTCGGGAACACGTTCTTGCTTCACTTTACCAGCGGTGTTGGAGAGCCGCGTTACGGCGATTAACACGCGGCATGGATTGTAATACGTATCGTCCAGGAGCACCGCTCAGGCCATTCGTCTCTTTTTAGACGCCAGCGAGACAATACATTGACCCAGTTGCAGTACCACTGCCGACAAAGGCAGCGTTGAAATATCCTCTGCGGCCTGTGGTCCTAAACACCGATGAACTAAGCGAATTGAGAACGGCGGAATGCTCTGGCTGCTAATTCACGGTATCAACACTTGACGACAGAGAGAATGAGCTTGTCCCGCTGCCGGTCATTCCGCATTGAACTGCGTAGTCCTGCCAAGTGCTAGCGTTTACCGCTGAACTGGAATGAGAATGTGGTACAACATTCAGGCCATTAGCAAGGGCGAAGTTGGAAAAGAGCGCAAAGCTTGTGTTTGTTGTAAGTGAACCACCGCCAGATGAAATGTTAGAGAACGGTTGAAATGTATTTGTTTGGATCGTTGTAATCATATTCTATAAATAGTGTCGTCTTTCCCATTCTATTCGTTTAATCATCAATTCAATTCTGATGCGTTCAATGAGCAGGCTTAGTTGCATTTCGTCGAAGGGGTCGGTCCCGGAATTCAGAATAGTTCATCGACAACTATGGACTGTTCTGCGAAACTGGGTGCCTATGGCTCGGAAGGTACGCATCGAGTATGCCAGCGCCACCTATCACGTGATGGCGCGGGGCAACCAGGGGCGGGCCATTTGCGGCGACGACCGCGACGGCAAGCTGTGGCTGGAGACGGCGGCCGAGCCCTGCGCAAAGACCGGCTGGCGCATCCATGCCTGGGTCATGATGGGCAATCACTATCACCTGCTGCTGGAGACGCCGGGGCCCAGCCTGGTGGTGGGCATGAATCGGTTTACCTTTAAGAGGCCAGCCGAACTGGGGGTGAAGCGGCTCAGAGGCCGGTTGGAAGGAGCCTATGAGACTTGGGCATCGGCTGAAGCATGAATGTCGTTCAGAATTCCGGGACCGACCCTCTTCTTTTCGCCTGTTCGAACCTGATGGAAATTCTGAGTGCGATTCTCGATGAGCTGAAGCCTGGGCTTGCTGGAAGGTCACATCAGGGGTCTGCGCGCTGTTTTCTATGGCGTTTGGAAAATGTGCCGCGACCAAGTGCATCGCCAGCGAAAATGGAATCTTGGCGTTGCAAACTGGGCAAAGCTTGGAATCCGATCGCGGTGGCTCGTTCATCCTGAGGCCCAAGCATAAGCGCGACTCCCCAGATCAGCAAACAATTTGGGCTTTTTGCGCCCCCGGGCGCCCGGCGCAGGCCGTATGCCCGGTGAATCCATCCCAAGGACTCGTCAGATTCCAACTCCACCAGCGCCCGCCCGAAAAGAGCTGGCCCGGAGTATGCTAAGACCCGTTGCGTGAGCGATTGAAGTGGATGACGCTCAGGCAGCAACTGATAAGAGCAGGCAGCCATTCTGGCTGGAATCGCCGGAAAAATCAAGGCAGAGGGCTCCTGCTTGGCTGGACAACGCGTTGAGGCGCAGTTCCAGGCAGCCTGCTCGGTGGTTGTCTGCTGTACACACTGTCCACAATCTGGACATCACGAGACACTTATGACAGTTATGAAGACACGGTGCGGTAGGAAATCGCACGGCCTTACGCTTGTCGAACTCGTTGTGGCTACCGCCATCCTCCTCACCACGGTCGCGGGTGTGATGGGTTGCGTCAGCTATGCCTTCTTCGTTACCCAGATAGTCCGCGAAAACCAGCGAGCAACCCAAATCGTCCTCGAAAAAGCGGAAATCCTCCGGCTCTACACATGGGATCAGGTCAACACACCCGGATTTATTCCCGCCACGTTCACCGATGTCTATAATCCACAGTCAACCGACTCGCAGGGGACCACGTACAACGGCACGCTCACCATCATGCCTTACCCTGGCGGCGCGGCTGACTACACCACCAATGTCAAGCAGCTTGTCATCACGCTCCAATGGACCACCGGCGACAGAGTTCCACACACTCGCACGTTGGCCACGCTGATCGCCAAGGACGGAATCCAGAATTATGCTTTTTAAGCCCATGCCCAGCGCCAACCGCGCGTGGACCCTCGTCGAGATGATGGTGGCGCTGGGCGTCTTCTCGATCTGCACGCTGGCCGTGGTCAACTTCTCTGGCTTCGGCCTCCGCAGCTTCGCCGCCCTCTCCAATTATGCGGTTCTCGACCAAGCCAACCGGCAGGCGATGGACCAACTGACCGCCGAGATCCGTCAGGCCAAGCAAGTGACCAACTTCAGCACCAACCCGCCGACGCTCAGCATCCTGAACGGAAGCGGATTGACGGTTATCTACACGTTCAATCCCGACACCCTCCAAATGGTGCGCGACGCCAGCGACGGCAGCCACCAGGTGCTCCTGAGCAATTGCTGCCTGCTCCATTTCGACCTCCGCCAGCGCAACCCCAGCAACGCTGTCTGGGGCATCTTCCCGGTGGCCTCGAACCAGTGGCAGACAACGGTCAAAGCCATCAACTTGAGCTGGAAGACCTCAATGAACGTCTGCCCTAACGCCAACGTCAACAGCGAGGCGGTCCAGACCGCACAGATCGTCGTCCGCAAACAACAAAATCAATGAATATGAAAACCAAACGCTCCCGAAGAACCAAACAGCTCGCCAGCAGTCTGCTGGTCGTGATGGCCATCTGCGCCCTTCTCGTGGTCGGCATCGCGGCCTACCTGTCGCTGATCCAGCAGCAAAGCATGCTCAGCACCCGCTCTCAATCCTGGAACATGGCCATCGCCATCGCTGAAGCCGGCGTCGAAGATGGCCTGGAGGCGCTCAACAGCAGCGGCGGCAACGTCACGGGCAATGGCTGGACCGCCAACGGCAATGTCTATACCCGCACCCAAACACTGGCAGATGGGAACAGCTACACCGTGCAGATCAACCTGTCGAACAGCAGCAACCCCACGGTCAGCGCGCAGGCGACCGTGACCGTGCCCATCTTGGCGCGCAACGCGGGGCCAGTCTTTTTCGCTGCCGCAGGTGTCCCCCAGACCACTACCACCACCGTGACTCGCGCCGTGCGGGTTCGGTGCTCCAAGAGCAACCTGTTCACTTGCGCCTTTGTGTGTAAACACTCCATTGACCTGAAGGGCAACGGCGTTTTTACCGACAGCTACGACTCCAGCGATCCCGCCAAGAGCACCAATTGCCGCTACGACTCGAGCAACTACAGCGGAGACCATGGCGACATCGCCAGCGACGGCGGTATTGCCGACTCGATTGGAGTGCAGAACGCCAACATCTACGGAATAGTCCACACCGGGCCTAACCAGCCAGTCTCGATCGGCAGCCAGGGCGGGGTGGGGCCTCACGGAAGCCAGGTCGGCGACGTCGCCACGGCCGTCGCGAAGGGGTACATCGTCCAGGACGCAAACTTCACCTACCCGGACACCACTCTCCGCAGCATTAGTGGTCTCCTGCAGCCGCCCAGCGGCACCGTCGTCACCCCCACCTACAGCTTCAGCACCAATGCTGTCACCTCGGCCAACTATCCCAGCCCGACGCCCGCCGGCGGGGTTGCAACCAACCAGAGCTATACCACCGTGTCTTCGATTCCCAGCCCGCTGCCCTCAAGCCTCATCACCAACACGACCTACAACACCGTGTCCAGCTTGCCCAGCCCGGTTCCCTCGGCAACCACTACGAACTTGACGACTACGACAACGACCACCTCAGACTATCCTGGAGCCGGAACTTACGTTGGCGGCGTCACCACAAATTACAATGGCAGCAGCAAAAAGATTAAGGATTACACCTATAACCTCATTACCGGCACGACCTACACTTACCCGGCTTTCACCTATACCTATCCGTGCCCCACGTACACCTACGACACGAGCCAGACGACCGTCATCTATACGACCAACTATTATGATAACGTCATTTACGCCAACACGACGAATTACGCATACTCTTTGTCCGGCTCGACCCTCATAGCCGGTCCCAATGCGTGTCTCATCCTGCCCAACGGGCTCAGCGGGAGTGAGAACTTCACCATCGCGCAGGGTGCCGGCGTCGTGATCTATTCCGGCGGGACCTCCGTCACCGTCAGCGGCAACCAGGTCCTCAACCCGAACGGGTATGCCCGGCAGCTTCATTGTTTTGTGCGCTCCTACCGTCACCTCGTTCACGTTGAATGGCAACGGGGAGTTTACCGGCGTTCTCGTCGCTCCCAACGCCGACGTTGCCATGAATGGCGGCGGAAACAGCAACCAAGACTTCTGCGGCTCGCTCATGGTCAACAGCGTAAGAATGAACGGCCATTTCAGTTTCCATTGGGACGAGTCTCTCGCCAAAATGAGAGGCAACGGCCGCTTCCTGATCAACTCGTGGGACGAGATTCCTCCATTCCTGTAAATCTTCTACCCCGGTTGCTTACAGGTATCCGTCAGCCGGCCTGGTTCGTCGTCCAGAGTGTCGGCTTGATGCGGTGAAGGGGTCGTGAAGGGGTCGGCGCCGCGGCCGGGGTGGCTGGTGACGGAGCGGGTGCTGGGCAGCCACGGTTTGGGGCGGGAAGACCGCTCGGGCTACCGGGCGTATGTGGAGGGGCGGGTGCTGGAGTTGGGAATGGAGCGGGGGCGCGAGCAACTGGAGCAGGAGTGGAAGGCCCTGCGGCGAGGCTGGTATCTTGGCGGACCTGAGTTTCGGGAGCCGATGGTGGAGTTAGTGGGCCGGCCGTTAGGGAGGGCGCGACGCGGTTCACACAGCGGCGCGGCCAAGCGCGAGCACGGGGAAGCGGAGGCCGGGCGTTTGCTGCGGCGAGGCCTGGCGGTGTTGGGGCTGGAGGAGAGGGACGTCGTGGGCCGGCCCAAGGGAGCGCCGGAGCAACACGTGTTGGCGTGGTGGTTGTGCCAGCACACTACGGTGCGTCGGCGCTGGGTAAGCGAACGGTTGGGTAGGGGGGACGAGTCGCGGGTGACGCAAGCCATCCGGCGGGTCAAGAGCGCAGCCGGACGCGGGCTGAAGCGGCTCAAAGGCCGCTTGGAACGAGCCTAT
Organism: uncultured bacterium; assembly: GCA_963749495.1. Taxonomy (GTDB): domain Bacteria; phylum Verrucomicrobiota; class Verrucomicrobiia; order Limisphaerales; family UBA8199; genus CAVQND01. The sequence goes on along the minus strand of CAVVMW010000021.1, from coordinate 791,478 downwards.
GACACTACGGCGTCGGCTGAAGCATGAATTTCGTTCAGAATTCCGGGGCTGCCCTAATGGCCGCCCCCTTTACTTTACGGGATAAGCACAGATAAGGGCCCAATCCGTGTCTATCCGTGTGCATCCGTGGTTAAATTGTTTTTGACAATCCTTTTCGCCAGGCAGCGGGGGCGCATCCCGACACCGCCCCCACCGCCTGGGGCCAGACCGGAGTGCGCCCGTCCCCGGGCGCAGCGACGTCCGGAGCCAGGGCAGCGGTCAAACATTCCAGCGCGCCTGCCCGCTCCGTCGCTGCTGCGCCCGGGGACGGGCGCACTCCGGGGCCAGTGTCGGGATGCGCCAGGCAGCAGGCCTGTGGGATTGCAAACTGGACCCGCGTGGCTCAGTATGCGCAACGTTCACTCCCTGGCCCAGCGCACCCAGGCTTGGGGTGCGTTCGTATTCCAGGCTTCCGTGGAGAACGGCCGGTTCCATTTCACGGAGCCGTCCGCATAGAGGATGTTCACGCCGCGCCGGTGGCCGCAGTAGGCATTGTTCACCATATAATCGTGGGTGCCCACGAAGTCCATCAGCAGCCACGTGTTCGCAGGAGCCTTCAGTTCCGAGAGTTTCCGGCCGCTCAGCTTCTGGTTCCAAACGTAGTTCAAGCCCAACCGTTGCAGGTCGGGACCGCATGTGGGGCAGGTGAATATCGCGTCGTCCTTTCCCTCCAGGAGCACGCGCAAGCTGTCCGGGTCCGTCTTGGGATGCCGCGGATAGAACGCTGCCTCAGGCAGGTGGCCGTGTTTCGACTCGTAAGCGTTGACGGCCTCAAAGAGCTGCCCCATGTGCTCCTGGCACTCGGCCTGCCGAGCCTCACTGTCCACCTCCGAGGCGAAGCACACACTCGGTTGCGAGACCAGGACCTTCAACGCCAGCACGTCACCGAACAAAGGCGGCAACTCTTCGGCGGGATCTGCGGTCCATGATCGGGGCTGCCACGGGGGCAGATCGCGCTCGCTCCTGCCATCGGCCAGCGTTGCGTCCGCCGGCTCTTTTTGCCCCCGCCCGCTGCGTGTGTTGCCCTGCAAGACCGTGCGCGCGCCCCGGTCGTTGATCGGCTCGTCAACGTGGTCGAATTCGTTCTGCAACAGGAAGGTCTTGCGCGCCGTGTCGGCCACGCTAATCCCCTTGTAGGTGGAGGCGAGGAAGTTTTCCGAGACAATCGTGTGCGATGTTCCGGCGCGCCCGTGGCCGCCGCCCACGCTGATGCCGGCTTCCGCCTGGGGCCGGACGAAGTTGAACCCGGTGCGATAGCTGTGCGGCGAGCGAATGCGGTTGCGCACGACGTAGTTGCCGAAGTTCGGATAGCCGACATGCGCGTTGTTCGCATGAGCGCCGGGCGTCCCGAGCCAGAGCGCAGAGCCGTCCATCCAGCAATCCACGAAAGTGTTGTACCACGCGGGAAAGAATTTGCTCAGCCCCTTGCCGACGCCATGCTCGTCCACCGTGCTGGCGTCTTCGCCCCACAGATCTATGCCTTTCGCGTTTTCGTCTCGGTGCATCTCGACTTGGTTGGCAATGCAATCCAGCCAGAGCGACATGCGGCAGGGCGTGTTGTTCAGGTTCGCGAAAAAGGCGTTCTCGACGAACTGTGGCGCCACGACATACTCGGTGGTTGCGTCCGGCGCCACGTTCCAAGGTTTATCCACCGCGAGCGTGTCGGCGGTATTGTCGGCCACCCGCCGGTATTGGCCAAAGCCCCGCCCGGAGATGACCAGCACCGTCGCCTCACGATGGAAGCCGGGCCTCCAATGTTGCCGAGTGTCCGCCAGCGTGGTGGCCGAACCACCGGTGGCAAAACTCACGGTCTTGGGCGCCTCAACGCCGCCGTGGACCAGGTAAATCTCCTCGGCGTTCTCCCAGGTGCCGCGAAAGGCCTGGTGAATTTCGTTGAACCGAATGTAGTTGTGCCGGCCCATGCCGAGGCAGATGCGCCCGGGCGTGTCGGTGAGGATGTTCGCGTCAATCAAACTTTGGCTAAACGAGCCGCTGATCGTGACGACATCGCTGACCGCCCCGCCGTGGAAGACGTTCCCGATGATCTCCGTGCGCACGGCTTGCCCCACGCCGCCAATGCCAAAACCAGCCGAACCGAAAATCTCGTTGTTCAGCAGCTTGACCCGTTGCGCGCCGGGTCCCGCGTGGAACGCGCACAGATAGAGCGGGCGGCGCGACAGCACCTCCTCCTCCAGTGCGCGCAGGCGGCAGTTGCCTACCGTGACGTTCCGGACCTCGCCGCCCACCGGGAAGGGCATCTCCTCGGGAACAGCCTCCACCAAACCGTAACCGCCCACTCCCTGCCAGGTGGCGCCCTCCACGGCAAGTGATTCAAGGCCGGCATCGCTCCGCAGCCGCACCACGGCCGTGGGCGGCTTCAGGCTATGGAACCAGGCGACCCGATTGGCCGTGGCGGGATCCCCGGTGCCCTGGAGAACGCTGGTGTCCCGGCTCGCGCCGCGGAGACGAACCCCGGAAGGAACCACGAGGGTGGCGTCCGTCGTGTAGGTTCCGGGCGGGAAGAACACGATGCCGCCGCCGGCCTGTTTCGCCGCCGCCACTGCGCTCTCAATGGCCTGGCGGTCGTTCACCAGCCCATCGCCTTTGGCGCCCTGTTGGCGCACGTCGAAGACCCGCGCTACGACCCCAGGCCGCGCAACCACTTCGAGGTTGCCGGCCTTTTGCCAGCCCCACGTTCCGCCGTAAGAATTATGACAGAACACCTCGTAGTGTCCCGGGACAGCATCCGCTGGAACCTCGAAATACACCAACCGCTTGTCAGCCGTGCGCAACGCGCGGGCTTCCACGATGGTGCGCGGGAAGAGGACTGTCGTCCCGCGTTTCAGGACGAGGTTCGAGCGGCGGTATTCGGGGCGCAGACCAAAGCCGAAGACGTAAACCAATGCGCCCGGCTCAGCCTCGTCCTCGCTCACCCAAAGAGGTTTTGCCACGTTGAACAAGTGCGGCTGGGAGAAGCCCTCTGGAGTCTTGACCCACGCGACGGCGCCATTGAGCCAGGCCGTGATGACCTGGTTCTCGACATCCAGAGCGTCGGCCCGCCGCGCGCCTTCCGGAGGCTGGGCGGGCAGCGCGGGCAACGCCTCACCCAGTCGGGCCGCCGTCTCGCGAACGAGGCGCTCGCCGGAGGGCGGTTCCCAAACCCACACCTCGGTGCGGAGCGGATCGAAGTGTTCGCCCGTGATGATCTGGGGGCTGAGGCCGGGGTAGTCCGGAAAGATGTGGGCGATCTCCGGCGGAGCGCCCTCCCGGACTGCGGCGATTGTCCGCGGGAAAACAAGACCAAGGATGCACAGTGCGGCGAGCACCCGGATAACAAGCTGCCCCGGATGCACGAAACGAGGCCTGGTGTTCATGCGTTGCGAGCCATTGTAGTAGGGCCTGTTGGCGTGCTGCGAAACCATTCTGTATGAGATTGAAATTCCAAGTCTTTGACGCACCGGAAGCCAATGGTGGCGCAACGGTCCAAGCCGGGCCACATCAACAGGAACTTGGTCGCGAAGTTCGCCGGGCGCGGGCCGCCGTCCACATACCAATTGGAACCGCGGGCGGAAAAGAATGAGCCGCCCCGGATGATGCAAAAACGGGTCCGTCCGTCCCTGCGCTCGCTTTCGGTCCATTGCCAGACGTTGCCACAGAGATCGTAACAACCGAATGGCGAGCAGCCCAGGGGGAACGCTTTGACCGGCGTGGTCCCGCCGGATTTGCCCTCGTTGCAGCAACCGGGCTGCATTTCGTTGCCCCACGGATATGCGCGCCCATCGGCGCCTTGCGCGGCGTATTGCCACTCTTCCTCGGTCGGCAGCCGTTTGCCAGCCCATCGGGCGTAGGCGCGAGCGTCGTCCAAGTCCACATACACGACCGGGTGGTCTTCCTGCCCGGCGGGCGGCTTGCCACTGGTCCAGTGTTTGAGGAAGTTCTCGCTTGGTGGCCGTGCGCCAGCACTCGGTTTCCATTTCGTCGCCTTCAGAAACTGGGCGAACTGCGCGTTGGTCACCGGCGTAAGGTCGATGGCGAAACGCTTGAACTCGACGCGTCGGCGGAACGTCACGGTGTTGAATGGGTAGGAATCGGCGAGCCGGTGCCCGCGTGGTGGTGAGGATTCGTAGTAGCCGCACTCGCGCTGGCGCATTTCGATGGCCAACTCCACCGTGGCCGAAGGGATTTCCACCATGCCTGCGGGCGCCTGCTTCGCTCGCGCTGTTGGAGCCACGGCAATAAGGCGCGTTTGGCGATGAGGAGTGGCCGCGTCGAAGTCAGCGCGGGCGTTGGTTTGGCGCTGCTGCTTCAAGAAAGAACCAAAGTCACGGCCCAGTTGAGCGGGCTTCCCGGCGAGGATGCAACCGATACCGCGCGCCGGGAGGCTGCCATCAATCCGCAAAGGACCCTCGATCGCCTCCGGCCGAAGCTCCTCGCCTTTGATCAGGTCATAGTGGCCGTGCGCCAGCACTTCGCCCGGTCGCGCTTCGATCTCGAACAGCCGCCCTGACACCGGTTCGTTTCTGCGGTTCACCAACGTCCACAGCCGCAGGCCATGTCCTTCCCAAAGGCTGGCAAAGAGCCCGGCTGGCTGGTGGGGACCAGCGGCGTCCAGTTCTCACCGGAAAAGAGCTCGGCATAGCGCCGCTGAATCGGCAGCATCGCGCGCAGGATCGAGCGGTCGCGCGGGCACCAGGGGACCCACGCCCCGAAGACATTCTCCCACACCATCATCCCGGAGCCGTTCATCCAGGCGGCATGGAGTTCGGCGGTGTGGTCGTAGTCCCAGCGCTTGATCTGATGCTGGATATGGCGGCGCTCGAACCATTTGTTCCGCAGCACGCCAGGCGCTTCGCTGTCGGTGAACCATTGCGCCCAGGAGGCATGATGATCGTGAATGTTCTCCAGCGGGAGCGCCCCTTCGCCTTCCAAAATCACACCGGGCCGTACCGCGTCGAGCCGGGCCGGAATTGGCCGGAGCCTTTGTCCATCGTGTCCAGGAAGATGCCGTCGGCCTCGATGGCGGCGACCAGTTCGGCGAGCGTCTCCAGATCGTTCTTCCGCTCCCGGCGCGTGCCGGTGTCCCACGGGTTGTAGTCGATGAAAACTTTCACGTTCCGCCGGTGGCATCGGCGGCTGAGGTCACGCAGGCCGTTCCAGCCGCCCGGCATGTCGCGGTAGAAATCGAATTGGTTGCGGGCGTCCACGCCAATCCGCGGATAGGCGTGCCACAACACGAGGCTGTCGTAGCCGCCAAACTCGTGCCGGCCGTGGTCGAGGAACGCCTCCACCGTGCAGGCGCCCGAGCGCGGATCGTAGAACGTCTCGTCGCACATCATCAGGAAGCAGCAGGCAAACGACGAAGCCGCCCAGGCGAACTCCGGCTTCCGGTAGAGCGCATCGCTGTAGCTGAGCCGCTGCTTCGTCTGCTCGCGCCAAGATTGCAGTTGCTCGCGGAACGCAGGCCAGTCTGCCGGATTGGCGGGCGCGGGAATGGTATGCTGGTCCGGTTTAAACTCCCAAGGTTTGGACCCGGCGGCTGCGAGGACGGGCAGTCCGCGCCCGACCGCGAAGGTGGCGGCACCGGTTATGCTCCGCTGGAGGAAGGAGCGGCGCGACAGTTTCATTTTCAATTATTCCTTCACCCGATAAAACATTTGAGGCGCGCTCGGCGTGACGGTGTACGGTGAAGCAGCCGTGACTGTCGTCCACGGCCCGCTCAAGTTGGTCGCTTGCAGCAGCGTGCCATACGGCCAGGCTAACTGCAGACCCGAACCCGATCGGCTCAACTGCAGCGTCGGCGGTGAAAGGGGTGCAAGCGACAGTGTAGCCGCGTTCATGCCGACGTTGCCAGCGCCCAAAAAGTCATACATTGTGACAGTGAGGGTCTGGTTGGCGGAACCTGCGGCAAACTCTATCGACGCGACACCCGTAGTGACCCCTCCAGAATTCAGGGAATCGTTAATAACCGGAGGCGCGCTATCGTCACTAAGGGTGGCCATAACGCGGGCCGTGCAATTCCAGAGGGAGTAATATAACTTCAAAACTTTCTTGGTTTTGTCCGCCGGGACGGTGATTTGGTAACCTACGCCCAAGCTGCCCGCATATACATAATGAGCTGGCGTGGTGATTGTTGCGTCGGGCGTGCCATCGGTCCACGAAAAACTGTATTGCAGATCGGTGGTATCATCACCGGTGTAGGCGGGAGTGGGGCCAAACGGCGACCAGGTGCTGATCAGGCCTGCTGGGACTCCTGACACCGCCTTTTGATCGATACTGGTTTGGTCAACAAGACCCCAGTTGATCCAGTCCAGCGTTCCTTCGGCAGTGAGGTTAACGACCGAGTTCGCGGGTGGGGGCGGGTTTACTGCGCCCTGCAAGGTTCCGGTGAGCGGCAAAACGGTCAAATTCGCCACACTGCTGGTGGCCGCGCCGTAGGCATTGGTGACCACGACATAGTAATTTGTCGCGTTGGCAGACACCAGATTGCCGATGGCCAAAGTCGGCGTTGTGGAACCTGAGATCTGGGCGCTGTCGGCCAGCGGGGCATAGACACCGTTCGCTTGCCGCCACCATTGATAAGCCAGGACCGGCCAACCCAAGGCACTCGCTGAGAGTTGTACGTTCTGCCCAATCCAATTCGTCTGCGAAGGAGGCTGGCCCGTTATGCGCGGCTCCGGGCCGCTCAGTGTAGCCGCCATGAGGGTGCAGTTCCCATTGCCTGTGATACCGTAAACTGTAGTGGCAAGGGTCTGGGCTGGCGAGGCTGCGGCATACTCTATAGTATAGACATTGGCGAGGGAGGCATTGGCGGCAGTAACAAGACTCTCATCAATGTAGGGAGGGGCGCTTTTGTCACTGAGCGAGGCCTCAAAGTGGACCGTTGTATTCCACCCGCCAGCATATACCCTGAGAATCCTCTTTGTAGTATCCGCCGGCGCGGTGATCTGGTAACCGTTGTCGAAGTTATTAAAATAAACCCCAGTCGCCGTGCCATCGGCTGTTGTGTCAGGAGTGCCATCGCTCCAGGAGTATGCGACCAGCGCACCGCCATATTGAAACGGGCCGTTTTGGCTCGGGCCGATTAGCGTGATGTTGCTGATTTGATTTCCGCCTCCCTCCTTGTCATCGAAATCGGTTGCCGCGCTCAAACCCCAGTGGGCCCAGTCCAGCGTGCCTTCCGCGGTCAGGTTGGCTGTTGCCGGGGCGGAGGCTGCGCTGGCGTTCAAGGCTCCGGTGATGGGAGCAGCGGTCAAAGCCGCTACAGTGCTCGTGGCCGCACCATAAAGGTTGGTGACCGTGACGATGTAATTTGTCGCATTGGCGGCCACGAGGTTGCTGATGGTCAGAGTCGGTGTCGTCGAGCCGAAGACCTGGCCTCCGTCGGCAAGGGGGGTGTAGGCACCGTTCGATTCCCGCCACCATTGGTAAGCCAAGGGCGACCAACCCTCCGCCTGTGCCGTTAATTGCGCGCTGTACCCCAGGTAAGCCGTCTTGGAAGCGGGTGGATTCACAATGTTCGGCGAGGGGCCAGACAGTGAAGCCGCCATGAGGGTGCAGTTGCCACCGCTTGTTAAATTGTAAACTGTAATGGTAAGGGTCTGGCCCGCCGAGGCTGCGGCATAATCTATCGTATAAACATTCGCAGCCTGGTTCGCGCCGGCAGTGACAAGACTCTCATCAATGTAGGGAGGGGCGCTTTTGTCACTGAGCGCGGCGTCAAAATGGACCGTCGAATTCCAACCCCCCGCATACACCCTGAGAATCCGCTTCGTGGTGTCCGCCGGGACGGTGATTTGGTAACCGTCGTCCAAGTTGTTAAAATAAATCCCAGTCGCCGTGCCAGCCGCTGTTGTGTCGGGAGCGCCATCGCCCCAGGAGTATGCGACTAGAGCATTGCCATACTGAAACGGACCGTTTTGGCTGGGGCCGAATAGGGTGATGTTGCTGATTTGATTTCCGCCTCCCTCCTTATCGTCGAAATCCGTTGCGACGCTCAAACCCCAGTGCGCCCAGTCCAGCGTGCCTTCCGCGGTCAGGTTGGCTGTTGCCGGGGCTGGGGCCGCGCTGCCGTTCAGGGCTCCAATGATTGGCAAAAAGGCCAGCGTGGCTGCGCTGCTCGTGGCCGCGCCGTAAACGTTGGTGACCGTGACGATGTAATTTGTCGCATTGGCCGGCACCAGGTTGCTGATGGTCAAACTCGGCGTCGTCGAGCCGGAGATTTGACCTCCCTCGGCAAGCGGGGCATAGACACCGTTCGATTCCTTCCACCATTGATAAGCCAACGGTGACCAACCCTCGGCCTGGACCGTAAACTGCGCGGTGTGCCCTGGATAATTCGTCTGGGAAGCAGGCGGATTCACAATGCACGGCGACGCGCTAAAGAGCGAAGCCGCCATGAGCGTGCAGTTGCCAGCCTGGGAAGAGCTCGTGAAGGCAATCGAATAAAACGTGATCGTAAGGGTCTGGCCGGGCGAGTTTGCGGCATACTCTATCGTATAGACCGCCGCGACTCCGTTGCCGGTAAAGTTGATAAGACTCTCATCCGTATAGGCAGGGGCGCTGCCGTCACTGAGGGTGGCCTCAAATTGGACCTGCGAATTCCAGGCCCCGGCATATACCCTGAGAACCTTCTTCGTCGTGTCCGCCGCGACGGTGATTTGGAAACCGTTGCTGACGGTGCCGGTGTAGATCCCGGTCGTTGAGCCGGGGTCCGCACTTGGGTCGGGCGTGCCATCGCTCCAGGAATAGGCGGTTGGCGCATTGCCAAATTGATGAACCGCATCGGCGTTTGGCAACACGGTGATTTGCGTGTAGTTGCTGATTTGATTTGTGCCCCCCTCCTTTTGATCGAAATCGGTTGGCACCGTCAAACCCCAGTGCGCCCAGTCCAGCGCGCCTTCCGCAGTCAGGTTGACCGTTGCCGGGGCCGTGGCCGTGCTGCCGATCAGTGTGCCGGCAGTTGCCTGGCTGCTGAAAAAGCATGCGCCGGCCAGGCAGGCGGCGAGCATGCTGATGTTTCCATTGGTTTTCATACGGCTTTGCTTGTCTGTGGTTTGTTTCTTGGGTTGTGGTTTGCTTTTTTTACTCGTTCGTTGTTCGTTCACTTTTGCGGAATTATTCGCGGAGTTCGGGCGAAATTGACTGGCGGCGGGAGAGCGCCCGAGGAAGGGGTTTGAGCAAGGGCGCCGCCCTTGACCAACTACCCCTCGGGAGCGCCTGCGCGGGGCGGGGTCTTTGCCTTGGCCAGCAGCCGCTGGATCTCCTTGCGAGCCGGCGCGGAAGGTTGGGCCCCCAGCCGGGTTACGGAAATCGCCGCGGCGGCATTGGCAAAGCGGACCGCCTGGATCAGCGGCGTGCCCTCGCCGAGCGCGACCGCCAGCGCCCCGTTGAAGACGTCTCCGGCAGCGGTAGTATCCACAGCCTTCACCCGGAAACCGGGAACGAGTTCGCGGGTCGAAGCTGTAGCGACGAACGCGCCACGGGCGCCCAGCGTGAGAATGACGGTCTGGACGCCCCGAGCCCGAAGCTCGTCGGCTGCCTGCGCTGCCGTGGCCTGGTCAGTGACGGCGATGCCGGTGAGCAACTCGGCCTCGGTCTCGTTCGGCGTGAGAATGGAAACCAGCTTGAGGAGTTTGTCGGGCAAGACCCGCGCCGGGGCCGGATTCAGGATCACGGGCACTTTCGCCCGGGCCGCCAGTTCGGCGGCGGCCTGCACGGTGGCCAGCGGCGTTTCAAGCTGCATCACCACGGCGCTCGCGCCGGCGATGGACCCCTTGGCCTTCTTCACGTCGGCCGGTGAGAGCGCGCCGTTGGCCCCGCCCGCCACGGCGATGCTATTCTCGCCGTCTTTGGCCACAAAGATGAGCGCCACGCCGGAGGGCGCGGCGTGGTCACGGGTCACGTATTCAACCTGGATGCCGTCTTTAACAAATCCGGCGACGGCTTGCTCTCCGAACATGTCCCGGCCAACCCGAGCGACGAAGGTAACCTGCCCGCCCGCGCGGGCCGCGGCCACCGCCTGATTGGCGCCCTTGCCCCCGGCGGCAGTGGTAAACTCGCCGCCCAGGATAGTTTCGCCCGGCTGCGGGATGCGGTCGAGCTTGATGATCATGTCGGTATTCGAGCTGCCGACGACGAGGATTTTGGGTTTTGCCATAGACTTGGTTTTCACAATTGGAGGTTGGGCATGCTATTTGCGGGCGATCGCTTCAGGAGTTGAGCTTGGAGAGGATCAACACCGCCAAGCCGATGAGATAGAACAGGAACATCGCGGCCAACAGACCGTTGGTGCCCTTGGGCGCGCCTTTGAATTCCTTCCAGATGAATACTCCCCAGCAGGCGCCGATCATGGTCGCGCCCTGGCCGAGGCCATAGGAGAGGGCGGCGCCGGCCTTGGTGCTGGCGATGATGCTAAAGGACATGCCGACGTTCCAGATCATCCCGCCCAGGATGCCGACCAGGTGGAGCCGCGCATTGCCTTTGGTGAAATAGTCGCCAAAGGGCACCGGGGGCCCGGCAAAGGGCTTGATCATCATGATGCTGTTCCATAGCAAATTGGAGAGCAACAGCCCGGAACTGAACAGCACAATGGCTGTGTAGGGGCTGAGTTTTCCGGCTTCCAGCGTGTTCGCGACGGGATCGATTTGCCCCATCGCCTGGGCCGCATACTTGTAGAAAAAGCCCATCAATACGCCCGCCGCGATGGAGATGACAATGCCCTTCATCGGGGTTTTCTGGCCCCCGCTGGCCAGACGTTTGTAGGCCAGCGCATCGAGGATGATCGCGACCATGACGGCCGCCACCCCCACACCCAGCATTGGCACATTCCCTACCTTGGTCGAAAGGTAGGTGGTGATGACACCGAGCACCAACGCGAGCCCGACACCCACCGGAAACGCCACCGCCATGCCGGCAATGTCAATGGCCGCCACCAGCAGAATGTTCGACAGGTTGAAGATGATTCCGCCCAGAAAAGCGCTCCCGAGCCACTGGCTGTCCGCCTGCTTGAGATCGGCCAGAAAGCCCCGGCCGCCGGCGCCGCTGCTGCCCAGGGTGAAGGCCAGCAGCAGCGCCAACAAGAACACGCCGATGGCATAGTCCCAATAAAAGAGCTGGAAACGCCATTCTTTGCTGGCGAGCTTCTGAGTGTTGGCCCAGGAACCCCAGCAAAGCATGGTGATCAAACACATCGCGATGGCGAGGGGGTAGGATTCGACAATCAACATAATATTGGCAGTTGTAAACGGTTACAGTTTCTGGCGGGCACGTCTCTTAGTTTGCGGCTATTTCAGTCTGGCGCCCAAGGGAGGAAAAGCGATCTCAACGGCGCACATTCAGGACGATCTGACTTCAACCTTCAATGCCGGGCTGGTTTGTTTTAGAGAGCCTCGCGTCTTCATCGAAGCTGGATCCATGGTTATGGCGCCACCCGGATTCGGTGGCCTGATTTGTGCCGGCTGCTTCATGCTGGATTTCCTTGTAAACGTTTCCGAAAGAACCGCAAGCGGAATTCTTCGCTAACGCGAGCCACCCGCCGCCAGATGCAACCACCGCGACACCAAGGATTTGTGGCTCGGTGGCAGAATCTGTGCGCCAAATGCCACATCCCCAAAACCGATGGGAGCGAGTCCAGAGCAAAGTCCGCCAGGCAGTGGCGATCCGGCCGCCACGCGAACTCCGGGTCGGAGGCCCGTCGCCGCCCACCTGCCCGCCTGCCGTGGGGATGGCGCAACTCTCCGCGGAAACGCCTGCGTGTTCCGTTTGCCATTGGGAATCGGGCACGTGCCTCTTCACGGCCGGTTCGGTTGCCGGCCAATTCTCCTGATTCTGCCGCGAAAGCGAAAGAATCCGGTTGACACCGTTTGTGAAAACGTTTACGAGAACAGCCAGCACGAATCAAGTCGCCGAAACCGGGTGGTCCGATAACGCCTGTGTGATCGGCAAATCGGCCCAAGCGGCTAGTCCGCGGCAGGCCGAGAAACGAAAGACCGTGACTGGATAACGAAAAACGCCGCCTGTCGGTTCCCGTGAAAACGAATCGGAAACGCCCGAGCGAAGGATCTGCTTTTACGCTCATCGAGTTGCTGGTCGTTATCGCCATCATCGCGATCCTGGCGGCGATGCTTCTCCCCGCATTGTCAAAGTCCAAGGAACGGGCAAACCGCGCCCGGTGTGCCAGCAACCTGCACCAAATCGGCCTCGCCATGCGTATTTACGCGGATGACAACCGGGACCGGTTGCCGGAAGTCAATGGGCCCAGCAACTGGCCGTGGGACCTGCCTAACGCGACCGTCACCAACCTGCTCCGCACAGGCATGCAGCGGCATGTGCTCTACTGCCCCTCGGCTGCGGTTCAGGATAATGACACGCTCTATCTCAACTGGTCCCAAGAGTACGGTTACTTCGTCCTGGGCTACAGCTTTTGGATGAAGGGCGTTGGAGGGGTCGATGCCAAGTACGCCCAGCAGCGATTGACGACCGGCCTGAACACAAACGTGGCACAGTCAGTCCTTGTGGCCGACGCCACCTGCTCGGAGAACGCCGGCACCCGAGCGGATGGATCGTACGCCGGCGGCGGCTCATTCACCCAAATCATCGGGGGCTGGGTCGAACCGCACCGGACCAGCCATCTCGAGAATTGGGGCGCCGGCCAGGTGGGGCATGCTTCTGGGGCGCGGCCGGCGGGGGGCAACCTGCTTTATCTTGATGGCCATATTGCCTGGCAGAAATTCCCTGGAATGAGAGTGCGGACCAGTGCGGGATTCGAGCCGCAATTCTGGTGGTGACTGACCCGGAAGCCGCGCCCGCGCGAAAAACCCATGAGGACTCCACTGCTGCTTCCCCTGGCGCTCGCGGTTGTGTTCGCAGGCTGCCACCGGAAGACGACCGAATCGAAGATGCCTGAGCCCCCAACCGGCCAAGCCGCCGCCGACCCCGCGGCCGCGGCGGCCCAAGGCGGTGCCCGTGCTCCGGGTGCAGGAGCCACGCCCGAAACCTCCAAGGATGGGCTGAAAAGCCTCTGCACAGACCCGAATCCCTACATCAGGAACAACGCCAAGCATGCGCTCTCCTGCTGGGAAGCGAAGGACTACAGTGCGGCCGCTACCGGGATGCGCAAAGTAACGAGTCTCTGCGGGGAGGCGGCGCAGCAAAATGCCGCATTGTCCAGCCTGGCCCAGCTTAAGCTTGAGATTGATGCCGCCGCGGCGAAAGGAAATGCAAACGCCAAAGCAGCCGCTGCCCAATTGGCACGAGCCGGTTCGCCTTAGGAGGCCATTCACAATAACATGAACACTCTCGCTTGGTCTTTTGACCGCTGGCTTCGTTGCTCGCTCGTTACAGACCGCTTCGGGTATGCTCCTCGCTCGCGCCTCGCCAGCGGTCAAAATCCCGGCGCGATAGTGTCCATGTTATTGTGAATAGCCTCCTTAGTGGACCGTTTCATAAATCACGCTAATCCACCAACGCGCGTTCGATTTCCTCGAGGGTCTGGCCCTTGGTTTCGGGCAGCCGCAGCCAGATGAACAAAAACCCGAGAAAACAGATGCCGGCGTACACCCAAAAACACTTCGCCAGGCCCAGGCTCTGATACATCTTTGGAAAGGTCTGAGAAAGCAGGAAGTTGCCGAGCCATAAGGCCACCACTGAGACCGACATCGCCGCGCCGCGAATGCGGTTGGGAAATATCTCGGAGAGGATGACCCAGGTAATCGGCGCCAGCGAGTAGCAGTAACAGGCGATGGCCGCAACAACCAGCGCAACAGGAACCGGGCCTTTGAGTCCGAGATGATAGGCCAGGCCGGTGAACAAATAAATGACCGTCAGGCCAATCGCTCCGCTCAACATCAAGATGCGGCGCCCCCAACGGTCCACGGTGCCAATCGCCACGAACGTCATCAGGACCGCCACAATGCCGGTGATGACAATATTGAAGAGGATGCCGGACACCGCGTAGCCCGCATCGGCGAAGATGCGCGAACCATACTGGAAGATGACGTTGATGCCGCACCATTGCTGGAAGACGGCGAGCACCACACCGACAAGCAGAATTTTGAGCATCTTGGGGTCGAGCAGTTCGCGCAGGTCAACTTTGTCAATCTCGTTCACGAGCGTTGCTTCAATGTCCTTCACCGAGAATTCGGCATAGTCAGCGCCGCCGATCTTCCTCAAGACGGACCTGGCCCGATCCGAGCGGCCCTTCTTGGCGAGCCAACGCGGGCTTTCCGGCGCAAAGAACATGGAAATAAAGAAGACCGCCGCCGGCGCGGCGGTCACCCCGAACATCCAACGCCAGGCGGTTTGCACATTCCAGGAATCAAAAGGGATCTGATCCGCCATGGTCCCCGGAGGCGTTGGCTGAGCGATGAGCCAATTCACGAATTGTGCCGCCACGACCCCGATGGCGATGGTGAGCTGGTTGACGGAAACCAAGCGGCCACGCATGGCGGCCGGCGCAATCTCGGCGATGTAGAGGGGCGAGAGGTTCGAGGCGATGCCAATGGCCATGCCGCCGAGCAGCCGGTTGGCGACAAACAGAGGAAACGTGGAGGCCAGACCGGTGCCGATTGACGTGCCCACGAACAAGAAACCGGAAAACAGCAGGAGCGGTTTGCGCCCGAATTTGTCGCTCAACGCTCCCGCAAAGAACGCGCCGGCCAGGGCGCCCACCAGCGCGCTGCTCATCGCCCAGCCGACCTGCAACGCCGAGGTGAGCTTGAAGTACTTTTCGTAAAACAACTCGGCGCCGCCGATCACCACCCAGTCATATCCGAACATCAAACCGCCCAGGGCGGCAATGAGCGAGATGCTGAAGATGTAAGTGCGGTTGAAAGGCCAGTCACTGTTTCCCAAAGCCGGGTTCGGTGCGAGGGTGGGTGTCATAATTTGGTGACGAGTTGCCTGGTAAACTCAGCGGTTTTGCTCCCCCCGCCATTATTGAGTCGTTTGACGCGTCACGATGGGAACATACCCCGCCTCCAGGCCCTTTGGGGGCGTCACGAGCAGGGCCGGATCCAGTGTCACCAGGGACCCATGGCTGGGAGGCGCCATGTAGTCCCGGTCAATCGGCCAGTTCGCATGGAGCTTCTCCACAAGGGCCTGCAACTTCGCCTTCTTCTCCTCACTCCAATCGTATTGCTGAAAGGGCGGCTGATCCACGAAACGGTACCAGGAGTACGTCACCAAAGAACCATCGGCGAGTTTGACGGTGAACGGCCCTAGCTTCGGGCCGGGGCGGCTCCAGGCGCCGGTGGACGGTGAAGTGTAGGGCTCACCCCGCCCTGCCAGTTTGAATTCCTGCGCCGGCAACTGCGTCTCCGCAGGCACGTCCGCGGCCGCTACTGCGATGCGTTCCTCCCCAACGTGTTTGTAGTATTGCGGAAATAGACCATTGGGGCTGAGGTTGCTGTTGAAATAGGCAATGGGCCCCTTGAAGTTGGCCGCACTCAGAAAACAGGTCCAGCTCTGGTCGCCCGTGGGCGGGTCGCCCGCCGTGGGCTCCGTAAAGGGCAGGGCCATCCAGGTGTAGCCCAAGAACTGGCCGTGGGGATTGCCCTGGAAGGGGAGCGCATCGGGGGGAATCAGCAGCCGGTTGCTCAGTTGGGCAATGCCCAATCGATTGTCCGGCAGGGCCTCGTTGCTGTAGAAAAAGGACCATCCCGGCGAGCCGACCTCGTAGTCGTAGCATTGGGGCGTGGCGTTCATGCTGAACTTGGGGGGCCCGTAGCGGAAGTGGTTGCCCGCCCAGTAGCCCAGGCCGCCTTCGACGGTTTGGAATACGCTGTCCCAGGTCGGACCCCGTTCCCGCCAGGTTCGCGCCAGTGTGCCCTCCGGAGCCAGCGGCTTGTCTTTGTTATCGGAGTTGTCGGGAGTGATCCAGGAACCGGCCAGGCCGATCTGAAAGTCGGCCAGCGCCTGGTCAATCAGCGGCCAGACCGCGGAGTAGAAACCCATGCCCGCGCTGTACTCGGACCGCGCCGGAGGGCGGGTCGCGCTAAAACCGATGTAGCCGTGCAGGCCGCCCGAATGCGCCGTGACCTTGCCGGTCTCGACTTTCCCCGGGTCTTTCGTTTCCTGTCCCGCGCCATTCCAGGACAGGAGAGCGAGGACAACGACGGGGGCCAATGCAGTTCTCATCATGGGTTAGGGCCTTTCTATCATCTTGTTCGATTGGGCAAGTATGGCGGCAGGGTCTCATTGTGTCCTGGGTTAGGCAATTCATTTCCGACCGCAGTCGGGCGGAGCGATTTGGCCCAGCGGCGAGATTATCTCCCGGCCGCCAACACTGTCATTGAAGCCGGCGAGGATTTCCGGCAGCATTCCCGAAACGCAATATGAAAACACAATGGTTCGCCTCCCTCAGGTGCTAAACACCGCCGCCAAGCCGTCAGGCGTCGCTACGCAACGCGCGACCATTCCCACTCCCCAAACCGTGGACCTCGGTCCCCGGCTACCTTCATCCGTCGCTCCGCAACGCGCCCGCTGCGGCCGGCTCACCGCGCAGCGGTGGCCGATGGTAGCCGTGGACTTCCAGTCCACGGACCTCTGGCCCAAGCTCAACCGCGTCGCGTAGCGACGCCTGAAAACAGGCTAAAAACCATGGCGGCCAAGACACAGGCGAAGGCGCTGGATTCGGAGGGAGACTCGCCCGACCACCGCCTTGATCCCGGCGAGGGGCCGTCACTGTACTCTTTGAAGCGATCGAGCTCCATGCGCATGCGTTGGTCGGTTTGCCTCAACGACCGCGAGCAGGAAATCCCGCGTGTAGCGGAGGAGATAATCCGCGCGTTTTCCCCTGCGCCGGGTGGCACGATTCCCGTGGACGACGATGCGGCCGTCAGTGAACGCGCGCTGTTCTGCGATGGAGTGGGGTTCGTCATCCCAGCCCGCTGCCTGAAGCTTGGGCACGACAAACCTCCGGCACGTATCCGCTTCATTCAAAGCGAGATTCACCGGTTGATCTTCTGAGTTGCGACAGCTCATCCACGTTGCTCCCAACCTCCGGGCCCAGGAAACGCCGGGAGCTTAGCAGAACGAAATTGTGATGACAAGCTTTAGTTGCGGGCCTCGGTTGGCGGGGGTGCGGGACAAAATAGTAACCGTTAGACTTGTTCATTTTCTTCCGCGTATTCCGCGTATTCCGCGGTTCATTCTTCTTGGGAGCTTTGCTAGCCTCGCCGGCCATGAAAACCAATCTTATTTACCATCCAACTTGAGCGCATCGTGGCCGAGCGGGGCCGATACAGCTATGGCGACTGAGGGCAACCGCGGAATACGCGGAATACGCGGAAAACACAGCCGCTCAGCGAACCCGGGAGGGGACTGGCCGGCATTGGGGCAGCCCCATTTCATTGCGGTGGCATTTTCCTCGCGGGTTTGGACCCTCTGGCAACACGAACCTGCGACCGGCCTGTCTATTTGGGTTGGGCCATGCTTAACGGTTTTCAGGTGGAAACGAGATTCGCTCCGTTGGAACTGGAACGAGGCAGCAATTCCGGAGTGGTTTGACCAATTGCTCGGCGGCGCGAAACTGAGTGTGCAGGAATGGAGGGCTTGCGGTGGGCGCAGACCAGGCGCGCCAGACCCTGATTGCGCGATAGGGGCGGCACGGTTTATTCCCAGCCTTGGTTGAGCGTGCCGGCGGCCGAGTTCTTTTCTGGGCGTCGGTCGAAGACGCCCACTGCGCCGAGCTGCTCCCCCGCAACCGAGTGGTGGTGGCGGGAGCCGACGGGAACCGCCTCGTCCTCTTCGACCTGTCCCAGTCGGAAAAGGAGATCGCGAGTGTGATCTTCATCGAGCCCGAGGGCGAGCTCCAGCGCCGTGGCGAGCACCTCTACAAAGCACGATGGAATTGAATCCACGCGTGGAACCTCGGCCGCCGGGGCCTTTCTCCTTGACCGAGGTCGTTCCCGAAAATCTCTTGGAAGGAAAGCTTGCAAAGACCGGAAGTTCATCCAAAATCGCCCAAGGTTTTTGCGATAGACCTTCAAATGCTGGAATCGAATCCGTCAATGGGAGCAAATCCCTCAAGAGAGAGCCGCCTATGAAGAATGAGAAAATGGCAGGAATTCTGCGAATTCTGCTGATCACGATGCTCGCCCTGGCCGCCCGCCCACTTTGGGCTGCCTTCGTGTCGAACCCGAGCTTCGAAGACAACTACACCACAAGCAACAACGGCGGCATTACGCCGGACGGTTGGACCATCACGGGCAGTTGGGGGGTGAACCAGGCAGGCGATCCGTTCTACAACCCGGGCACGCTCATCGCGGACCGCGACCGGTTTGCGTTTATCTGGCACGACGGAACCCTGTCGCAGGACATCAGCGGGTTGACGCCCGGCAAACAGTATTGGCTCCAGTTTTGGTACGAGGGCCGCAACTGCTGCGGCGGGACGATGGTGATGCAGGTCCGCTTCGGGGGTGTCCCGATCGGCGCGATTAATGACGTCCAGCTCGCGACCAGCGGCTTCAACTTCGCGAACATGGCCTTCACCCCCACCAACGACACCGGCACCCTGACCTTCCAGACGACCGTCAGCGGCGACGCGTCTGCTCTCTTTGATGGCGTGAACATAGTCCAGCGCGATGCCGGCAATGTGGTCATTATGAACCCCAGCTTTGAGGCTAGCGGACCGCCGACCGACGTGACCGGCAACCCCCCGTCCGCCGACTCCGGCGAGATCATTAAGCCCGCGGCCTTGGCGGGTTGGACCTGGGACACCAACCAATCCGGCACTTACGGGATCAGCCTCCCTGGCGGCGTGTACGCCGACAACGGGGCAATTCCGGACCAGGACTTGGTTGGGTTCATTGCCGGACCCGGCTCGTTGAGCCAAACCGTCTCGAGCCTTGTGCCCAACACCCCCTGCCAGTTGAGTTTCGCCTACAACGCCCAGAGTGCGCCGGGCACGATGGCGCATCTGCAAGTCAAAGCCGCAGGCACGGTCATCGATGACGAAGATGTCGCCCCGGTCGGCGGCTCCAATCCATACCACACCAAGACCGTGACGTTCACCCCCGCCGGCACCAATGCGGTGATCTCCTTTGCCCAAACCACAGCCGGGGGTACTCTGTTGTTGGACGATGTCCGGCTGGTGGGCCAGGTGGTGCAGCACTTCCCGCTCACCTTCGCGCCAACGGCGATCCAATTGGCCGCCACCCAGATCGGCCAGGTCCAGGTGACGGTGCCCCCGGCCTTTCTCGCCAGTTCAGCGGCCGACATCCAAATCGAGCTCGCCCAATCCCGGCGTAGTCGGGATCGTCGGCGGGGACTCCAACGGAGTTCTGACGCTGCATTTTGCTCAAGGGGCTGCCAATGTCCAATCCTTCCAGATCGTGGGCGTGGGCAGGGGCTCGTCGGGCTCAGGGCTTCGGCCACCGCCAACTTGGACGTGGTCCAGGTTCCGACCGTGACGGTTTTCACCTCTTTCGTGCTCAACCCAAGCTTTGAAGAATCAGATCCCGGCGTCACCCCGATCACCTCTTGGACTGGCGGCTCCGAAGTTGACGGCTCCTCCGGCCCCTTTTTGGATAATGGCATCATTCCCGACCAGGTCCAGGTGGCTGTCCTGGAGGGAACGACCACGCTCTCCCAGCAGATCTACGGCCTGAGTCCGGGAACCAATTATTGGCTCCAATTCCGCTACAACGCCAGCGCCTCTGCCGGCGGCGCCGTCAATCTGAAGGTAACGCTTGGCGGCAACGTCCTGGCCACGATCAACAACATTGCCGCCGTCGGCTCCTCTGTCGGAGACGTCCCGTTCTATTTCACGAATATCGTCTTCACACCCACCAACGCGTCGGAGCTGCTGGAGTTCTCCACCACCCCGACCCTCCCGAACACCACCCCGGCCTTGCTGCTGGACGCCGTGAGCATGGTGCAGCGCGGTTCGAACGAGATCATTATCGAAAACCCGAGCTTTGAGGCCGGTGGCGAACCCAGTCCGACCTCTTACCCAGGGGCGATGGCTGGCTGGAGTGTGACGGGCGGAAATGGCGTGAATTTCAGCCCTGGTGATACCTTCGGGGACAACGGCAGGGCGCCGGACCAGGGTGAAGTGCTTTACATGTGGCATGAAGGCACGGCCAGCGCTCTTATCAGCGGTCTGACGGTGGGCAAGGCCTATACGCTCATCTATGGCGTGAACGGGCGCCTTGCCCCGGCCGGCTCCGTGCTCACCTACGACGTTGCCTTTGGTGACATACCCTTGCTCACGGGCCAAACGGTCAACTCGGTGGGCGACAACAATCCCTACTTCACGCAGTACTTGACGTTCACCAACGATGCGTCGAGCAACCTGTTGGTGTTTACCACCCATAACGTGGGCGATACGACCATTTTGCTTGACAACATTCATCTGGTGCCGGGGTTGCAGCTTCCGCCGCCACCTAAGCTTTCCGTCAGCCAGTCGGCCGGCATGGTGATCATCACTTGGCCGGCGTTCGCCACGGGCTTCGTCTTGCAGGAGACCTCCGCCCTGC
Source organism: uncultured bacterium (assembly GCA_963749495.1). Lineage (GTDB taxonomy): Bacteria > Verrucomicrobiota > Verrucomicrobiia > Limisphaerales > UBA8199 > CAVQND01. The sequence continues at coordinate 770,962 of CAVVMW010000021.1, read as the reverse complement.
CGGGCGGCTGGACCAACTCGGCGGCGACGGTGACGGTGCAGGGTTCCCAAAACATGGTTAATGTCACTCCGACGGACATGAAGTTCTACCGGTTGAAGCAGTGACCTGCGCAGCGGCGGTGTGGGAAACACGGGCCTTAGACCTCGGTTCACAAGTAACCGGACGTGCAAACACCTCCCGGGAGCTCAATCTCCAAGGCGGCGCCGAGGGGCAAAGATCGCTTTGCTCGACGCTCCGATCGTCGGCGGGCTGGTTGCGCCCTGTTCGCCCTGGTGGCTGTCCTGTCCACTCCGGCCTCTTCGCAGGTGTGGTGGGACAATTTTCCCCTGGTGGTGCAAACTTCCTCCCTGAGCGTGGCCCAGGCCTACGGTGCAAACGCCGTCATCAACGGGGTGGGGACCAACCCGAGCTGGGGCTTGTGGTTTGCCTACGGCAACGACGACGGCGCGGCCGCCTCGAACACGTGTGCCAGTTTCAAGGCGGCGGGCATTGTCAGCCTCAGCTACAACGAGGCCTATGGCCAGGCCGCAAACCCAATTGCCGAGTTGCAGTGGAATCCATCGTTACCGCGCTGGACGACCCTGCATCACTTCTGGAACTGGGAGAACTATGGCGGCGGGACCATTGTCTGGGCGGGCGCCTGGACCTGGTTTGACAGTTTCACCAATGACCTGCCCGCCAATAAAAGCGAGCTCAGCTATTTTGCGCGCCCCTACACCCGGATGAATCCCATCTACGGCGGCGGGCCGATGCTCTATCCCGATGGCACGATGGCCACCGGGTTCCTGAACCATGACACCAACGCGGCCAACCCCAGCGATAGTCGCGTGTATGATGCCGGCGGGTCCAAAACCATCTACGGGAGCGTGCTGGGTGATGCGGACTACGGTTACAATCCCCTCGCCAGCGCCGCCGGCCAACCCCACGCGGGCGAGCTCTGGATTCCCGGAGCCGGTGCCTACACGGGTGAAGTGCTGCTTGGCAAGGATGCCGCGTGCCCTTGCTGGACCAATTACGCCTTCGCCGAAACGCTTGCCGCTGTGAAATTGACCGGCGTGCAAGGGAGCTGGACGGACAATTTCAGCGGCTGGGACAGCTTCATGGCGCGTGGGCCCGTGTCCTGCGCCTTTGGCGACTGGAGCGTTGCCCTCTTCCAACAGTATCTCACCAATAACTTCACCGCTAATCAACTCGCGAGTTGGGGAGTGCTTGCCACCAATGCGCCGCCAGCGGCCATCACTAATTTCGATGTCCGCGCCTATCTCCTGACGGTGGCATCCAATCGGTATGATTTGAAAGGCGCGGATCTTGCCTCCCCGGCTTGGCTTCAGCCCGGATGGCTGAGCAATTCCCTTTGGTCCGCCTTCAAGATCTTCCGGCGGCGAAACGCTTCTGCCGCCCTGGCCGATTACGACCGGATCGTCCACGCCGCCGCTGCCCAAGCCGGCCGGACGGATTTCGCGCTGTTGGTCAATGACCAACTCCCCAGCAGCGGAGGATGGGCGCGCGGAACGCTTGACCTGGCGAGCACGGAACTGAGTCTGAACTGGAACATCACCGCCGGCGCGCGCGGCTTTGGCCTGCCGCCCTTTGCGCGCCTGTCCCCGGTCTATAAAGCAATTCGGGAACAAGGCCGCAGCCACTTCGTCAACGTCTGGCTCTACAACGACGGATACGCCGGCGTGTTAACCAACTCCGGGCCGGCGCTGGCGCTATTCTATGAAATGCTTGCGGCCCACACCACGCCCCATTTTATTGACGGGGACACCGAGCTTTGCGGAACGCCGCAAATGCAGAGGGATTTCATGACCTTCGTCGCGCGGAGCGCGGCCCCGGCCTTCGCCAACCGGGTGCCGGTCGAGGAAGTCGGCATCTATCTGTCAACCTCTACAATCAATGCCATGATGTTGCCGGGAGATGCTATGAATTTTGCCCAACAGTATCATCAATACGCCGTCTGGGGTTGGGGCACGGCCCTGAGCGAGCTGCACTATCAATACCGCATCGTGCCGGAGTGGAAACTGAACGAGAGCGGCCTGCTGCAAGCTCTCAAGGTGCTGATCATCCCCAATGCCGAGGCCTTTGAACCGGCCGATGTGGCCACGCTCCAAAGCTGGGTAGCCAGCGGCGGCTGCCTGGTCGTCACAGGCGACAGCGGCTCGCTCCTTGGCGAGAGCGGCAACTTCGCCCCGGCCAACCCGCTCGTTCTGGCCCCGCTGACCGGGGTCGCGAGTTTCAGCGTGCCGCCGGCCCTGCGGACCAATTTCCTCGGCTCGGGCGCGGTCTATTACTACGGCAACAACATGGGCTATGTGTATTACAATGCCACCGCTGCGGATCGGGCGGCGCAACTCGCCACTTTTGGCACAGCCCTCGCCAAGGCCTATGCGTTTCTCCACCTCCAACCGGTGCTGGCCTCATCCAACGCGGCGGTGACCGTGGGGTTGACCCTGTATCAGAATCCTTCGGCCCGCAAGACGTTCGTGGACTTGAACAACTTCAACGTCGGTGTCAACCCTCCTTATGCCATCACGAGCACGCCGGCGATGGAGGTGGATCTGGCTTGCCCGGCTTGGCTGACGAATGGCCTGACCCTTATGGCCACGATTGTCTCGCCCGATGGCCCTTTAAGCGTGGCGTCATTGAACTTGAATAGCAACCGTGTCTATCTGCAATTGCCGCCGGTGACTAATTATTTGAGCGTCATTTTGCAGCCGCCACCCGCGCTTTCCGTCAGTCTGTCGGCCGGCAAAGCTATCATCGCCTGGCCGGTGTCCGCCACGGGCTTCGTGTTGCAGGAGACCTCCGCTCTGCCGAGCGGCTGGACCAACTCTTCGGCGACGGTGGTGGTGCAGGGTTCCGCAAACGTGGTTGATGCCACCCCGACGGGTAAGTCGAAGTTTTACCGGTTAGAGCGGTGACCTGCGCAGCGGCGGTGTGGGGAACACGCGCCTTAAAAAGACTTTTGAGAAATCAGGATTCCGCGTTAACGTAGCATCCATGGCGCCAGAACATTTAAGACGGATGACGTGACCTCCTGGAACTTCAAGCTCCTGGATGAAGTCGTGGCCGATTTCATGGAAGTGTCCGAAGGCCGGCCGGTCGTGGTCACACTCAGCGCCAAGGCTTCAGGACGGTTTGCCTGAATTCGCCGGGAGCACCTGGAACGGATAGCGTGCCTCCTTGAGGCTGAGGCCGACGACTTCGATGCGGGCGGGGTCATGAGTCCCGACACCTGCCTCGGCCGCCCACGTGAGGTGGTTCTCCCCTGGAAACGGAAAGTGCCCGTGACCGGCCATCGGGTCGTATCCCATCGCCGCGGCGCAAACCGCATCGGTGCAGACCGCGTTGCGTCCGGCGAAAAGCAGCTTCGGTTGGACGGGTCGAATGCCCTCGTTCCAGAACCCCTCGCCGCCCTTTTGGGTCTCCACCCCGTTGATAATCGCGAGATCCACCGGCCGCGCGCCGAGCAGGTCCGCGACAATTCGGGGGACGCGCGAACCGGGAGCATTGGGCGGGTTCGGGCCGAGCTGAGCCGGCACACCGGCGGGCAACGGCCGCTGATTCATGTGGAGCGGCGCCCCGCGCGCCTCGACGCTGTCTTCGTTGGGCGCATCGTCGCCATAAAGGGCCGTCGGGGTGATCCCGAAAAGATTCTTGACTGACATGGTCACACCGGCGACAGCGTGGTCCTTCATCTTGGCCAAGGAAACAAACACGTCGGTTTGGGCGTACCAACGGTTGAGTTCAAAGGCCGGAAACAGATAGCCGCCCCAAGGCACCTTAAGCTGGGTGTAGCCGCCCCAATGCCCGCGATTCCTCGTGTTTTCGAACACGACCTTATGGCCGCCGGCGGACTGGATGGCCTGGAGGTCCCAGCCGGCATCCGTGAGCACGGTCTCAACCGGTTCGTGGTGATACCACGCTTCGACAATTGCGATGCGGCGCGCGCCCGCCCGATCCAACGCGGCACAGACCGCCGCCACGACATTCGGATGCACGTGATACGTTCGCGAGGCAGGCAGCCCGCCCACTTGGCGGGCCGGACCGGTCATGTTGATTTTCATGGTCACGGTCTTGTCATGCACCAGAGGACCGAGGCCTCCAATGCTGGCCAGGGCCGCATCGAGTTTTTGACGAACCAAGGCCGGTTCGTAAGATTCGCACCGCTGAATCGCCACGGGCAGGCTCGGTGCCTTTTGTGCCCGCTTGGGCATGTGCGCGGCCACGGGCGCGTCCTCGGCGCGCAGCAGGCTGCGCCAATCGCCCAATGCCCATAAGCCTGCCAACCCGGCCCCGCGGACCAGCCATTGGCGCCGCGTCAGCCCGCAACCGTGGTTGGCGGGGGTGCAATCGCGGGGAAATGAATAGGGATTATTAGAGTTCATGGCGTCGGTGCGTTAATGATTCTCGCGGAACGGGTCAATCTCTGTTTCTGTCGTTTTTACGCCCGGGGTCTGACGGACATTCAGTGCTCGATTTGGTCCCGGGCGAAGCAAGCATAGCACAAGGCATCACTTGTGTCCTGCGGTGGCGACGAAATGGCGACAAAGCCGATGGAGCGCCCGATTTTGAGCTTGCCAGGGGCTTGAGAAGGCCGTAGATTCAGGGCAGATCGCGGGGTGGAGCAGCCCGGTAGCTCGTCAGGCTCATAACCTGAAGGTCGCTGGTTCAAATCCAGCCCCCGCAACCAATTTGCCCCTTGCAACTTACGCAGTTGCAAGGGGTTTCGTGATTTCGTCCCAACTTGAGCCAAAACCCATGGAACCCCATGAAAACCCATAAAACTCAAGAAAATCTTGCTACAATCTTGCTACAGAATTTGGGGTTTCGCGGCCCGTTTTTCTCGATCACCGCTGCGCCATGGCGGAGCGATCCCCGTCTCTTCTCTTCCATCACGCCGCATGTCGTGTGGCCCGGAGGGGGCCATCTCAGGGCGGTCAGTGTCCGTCTGTCGGGAATCGCTCGAAAATGCTCGGGCTCCGAAGTCGCTGCATCGCCCGATCACAATCGTCCGTGTCGAAACGCACGAACCGCCCCTGTTTGACGAACGGCAAGATGCGCCGGCGCATGAGGCTCGTGACGGTGCGCACGCTGCACTTGAAATGGACGGCAATCTCGCGTTTGATTTTCCAGCTCTTCTCGCGGTGAGGAATTATTTCATCTTTCATGAGCTTTGAGTTTGCCGTGGTTCCTGGCGCTAAGTTTGTATGGGTGCCTGAGCCGGATGGCACGCCGTTGGAAGAACGCGGGATTGAGCCGCAGGTTGCGGTTGCGTCCCGTTGGTGGGACTTCCTAGGCAAACGCGATCCGGTGCTAGCGGCCGCCCTTGATCGCCTGCGTGCGGCACCGCTGCCGGACAAGCCGCTCGGCACCTCCCTGCCGGATTCGGCACCAGCCTCGCCCCAGTCCAGGAGCGCGGCCGGACGATTCTGACCGGATTGGAGTTGCGTGACCCGCCCCGGGGCCCAGGCGGGCCGTTGTCCCGGAGGGACATTCGGAATTTGAGTGTAACACCTGCGCGAATTTCTTTAAGATCCATGGCAAATGGCGCACGACCAAACCGAGGGCATGACCGAGGGCCGGGCTGAGCGGCTGTTCGTCACCACTCGTTGGTCGGCGGTGCTGGCGGCGGCGCGAAATGACACCAGCCATGCGCGCGACGCGCTCGCACACCTTTGCCAGGCCTACTGGTATCCGCTCTATGCCTACGCCCGCCGGCGCGGCTTCTCGCCGCCCGATGCCCAGGACCTGACGCAGGAGTTCTTCGCCCGGTTGCTCGAGGGAAACTGGCTCGCCCAGGCGGATCGGCAGCGGGGGCGGTTCCGCACGTTCCTCCTCACCGCCATGAAACACTTCATGGCCAATGAATGGAACAAGGCCCACACACTGAAACGCGGCGGGCGCGTGGTCGTGGAATCGCTCGATGACCCTTCCGCCGAGAACCGTTACCGGCTCGAAGCCGGCCGCAGAGGGGACGCCGGAAAGCCTCGGGTGCGCGACAAAAAAGTAACCAAAATTTGAGCAGGCCCGCCTGCTGATTGATTTTTGTTGCTATATTGTATCTAGTTAGATACAATACGCACCATGACCGCTTCGCTTTCTCAGCTCGAAGACCGGCGCGAGCAGATCCTTGAACAGATCAAGGCTATCGAACCGGTTGCGCCGCGGCTCCTTAAGCCGCCAATTCTTCAAGAAACCCCGCGCTGGCTCCAAAGCCCCCCAGGGCCCTTACTACGTGCTCCAAGCCTACTTCCATGGGCAGAAGTTCGCCGAGCGCATCCCGGCCGATCAGGCCCCCCAAATCGAACCCCTCGTCGCCAATTACAGACGCTTTAGCGAACTGGCCGAGGAGTTTGTCACCGTCACCGACCAAATCACCCGCCTGAGTCAAGCCGCCCCCGACGCAAAAAAAAACTCCAGACCGAAGTCGGGCAGGAGCGATTCCGGGAAGCCAACGCCTTCATCCGGTTAGTCCAAGGGCAGTGGCAACAGCAGGGAGTGCGCGATCTCGAGGCGGTGGAAATTGGCCTGCGCGAGGCGCTCTTCCGCGATGCCTGTGGGATTCTGGGGGATTTGCTCAACGACCCGGCGCTGCCGGTGCCCGAGGATCAGGGCCGCCCAGGCGAAAGGTGCCACGCCGGCCGGCCCAAGGAGCCGCTGACCCTCTTCGGGCTAGTGGCCCTACGGCGCAACTATTACTATTGGGCGAGCCGGGAGCAAGGCCGTGCCCCGCTGGACCAGGCGCTGGGTCTGTGGGCAGGCTATTCGCCCGGGGTGCTGCGGATCATTTGCCGCGCGGCCGCGCGCCATCCCTTCGACGTGGCGGCGGCCGAGCTCAAAGCCTATTGCGGGCTGCAGGTCGAAGGCCGCCAGATTCAGCGCATCGCTCAGGAAATGGGACCGCGGGTGCGGGCGGTCCAAGAACAATTGCCTCCCTTCAAGCATGACTCGGGCCTGATTCCCGTCATGTATATCGCCGTCGATGGCACCGGGGTTCCCATGCGGCCCGAGGAATTGGAAGGCCGTGCCGGCAAGCAACCCGATGGCTCAGCCAAGACCCGAGAGGTCAAGTTGGCTTGTGTGTTTACCCAAACCACCCTTGATGAGGAGGGATTGCCGTTGCGGGACTTTGAGTCCTCCAGCTACGTGGCAGGCTTTGAAGAGGCACCCGATTTCATGGTGCGGGCACGCCAGGAGGCCCTCCGCCGCCGTCTGCCGGCAGCGCAGGTGTCGGTGCTGCTGGGCAACGGGGCTGCCTGGATTTGGGACCACGGGGCGAAGTGCTTCCCGATGGCCTTCCAAATTCTGGACTTGTATCACGCCCTGGAACATCTCTCCGACCTGACGAAATTGCTCGAACCGGACCCTGCCGCCGCCCAGGCCCTGTGGCGAACTTGGCGCGAGCAGTTCTTGGCCGACAACGTGGAGGAAGTCCTGCGTCAAGACCCGGGAAAGGACGGGCAAACTGGCCGCTCAGACTGCTGAATCAGCAGGCAAGCAGATCGCATACTTCGAGCACAACCAGAGCCGTATGCTCTACGCCACCTACCGCGCTTTGGGATTTTTCTACGGCTCGGGGGTGGTCGAAGCCGGCTGCAAAACGGTTATCGGCGGACGCTGCAAGTGCTCCGGCATGCTTTGGTCAGAAGAGGGAGCTACCCACGTCCTGGATTTGCGCTGCGCTCTGTATGGCAACCAATTCAACCAAGTCTGGGATCGCTTAAACCAAAGCGATTACCTGCGAATTCGCGTCGCCAACCCCCCGGCTCAAGCCGAGGAAGCTGCGTAATGGCACCTAATTGTTACTATTTTGTCCGGCTCCCGAAAGCCTCTTCGAGCGCGGTTGGGCCTTGACATTGCTCGAGGACGTCCTGGCCCGGCTCGAGGAGGAATACCGGCGCGAGGGGAAGTCGCCCTGGTTCGAGGCGATGCGACCCGCGCTCACGGCGGAGCGGGACTCGATCGCCTGTAGTGAGATGGCGGCCAGACTGGGCATCGCCGAAGGCGCCGCCCGGGTGGCGGCGCATCGGCTGCGGCGGCGGTATCGCAAGCTGCTGCGCGCCGAAATTGCCAACACGGTCGCCTCGCCCGACGAGGTGGATGACGAGATGCGCCATTTGTTTCAAGTGCTGACGAATGGTTGAACCGCCACGACGGCACGGCCCCTTTTTGCGGCCCGCATCGAAAAAAAGCCCGTAACATCCGCCCATGGTTCTTTCAGGAATGGTGTGGAGAAACGGTTATGGAAACGCGAACATTTTGCAGCAGTTGCGGCGCCCCTTTGGCCGCTGATGCGCCTCGGGGTCTCTGTCCGTCCTGCCTGATGAAGGTGGCCCTGGCCAGCGGAACCGTTGCGGAGACGACCGGCGGCAAGCAGGACCCATTCACCCCGCCGGCCATCGGCGAGTTGGCGGCCCGGTTCCCGCAGCTTGAAATCCTGGAGTTGATCGGGCGAGGCGGGATGGGCGCGGTTTACAAGGCCAGGCAGAAGGAGCTGGACCGCATCGTCGCCCTCAAGATCCTGCCGCCGGACATCGGCGGGGATGCCGCGTTCGCGGAGCGGTTCGCCCGCGAGGCCAAAGCCCTGGCCAGGCTCAACCATCCGGGCATCGTGACCATTTACGAGGTCGGCCGCGCTGACGGGATGTATTATTTCCTGATGGAATTCGTGGACGGCGTGAGCCTGCGCCAACTGCTGGCTGGCGGACGGGTCTCCCCGCGCGAAGCGCTGGCCATCGTGCCCCAAATCTGCGACGCCCTGCAGTATGCCCACGACCAGGGCATCGTCCACCGCGACATCAAACCGGCGAACGTCCTGCTGGACCGGCGAGGCCGGGTGAAGGTTGCCGACTTCGGGCTGGCCAAGCTTATCGGAGGCGGCGTCGGACCCGCAGGCAACCGGGCATCCACAGCCGGTGCGCCCACGCCGGCGGAAGCGAGCAAAGTGATGGGCACGCCTCATTACATGGCTCCCGAGCAGGTCGAGCATCCGGGCGAGGTTGACCATCGGGCGGACATCTATGCCCTGGGGGTCGTGTTCTACCAGATGCTCACCGGGGAACTGCCTGGCCGGCGGTTGGAACCGCCTTCGCACAAGGTGCGGATCGATGTTCGGCTGGACGAAGTGGTGCTGCGGGCGCTCGAGAAAGCACCCGAGCGCCGTTACCAGCAGGTCAGCGAGGTGAAGACGCGGCTCGAGACGATCACGGCGGCGCCACGGGAGACGGAGGCGGCCGCAGGCGCAAACGCAGGGCCATTGCCGTTCGCACTGCCGGCGGAAGCGCAGGCGGTCGGCGGGGAGTTGAGGCTGGCGAGCGCCGTCTTGTATCTGTTGGGTTTCGCCAGTTGGGGTGTCCTGGTGTTCACGAAGGTTCTGGGGTATGCCTTGCCCGCGGGCATCGCTCAGCCTGTCAGGCGTTTTTTCTTCACGCTGTGGGACGTGCCTACTCGCTTGGGGATCCCGGCGCTCGATGGCATGGGCCACCTGGTGGGCACCTTGGCGCTCTTATCGGCTTGGCGCGTGAGAAGGGGCCGAGGATTGGCCCTGGCCATCGTCGCTGTTTTTCTTTGCTTCTTCGACTTTTCCATTCTGCCGCTGGCGCTTCCCGTGGGCATCCTGGCGCTGGCGATTCTGTGGGACCAGGACGTGCGCACGGCTTTTGCCGCCACCGAGGCCCGGCGACGGCAGCAGGAGGACCCCGCAGAGCAGCGGCTGGCTTACCGGCTCGCCGTGGCTGGCGCGGCGCTCGTGCCGGTCTCATTTCTCTGCCTGCCCGTCTTCCAAGCGGGGAGTTACGAGGCTCTCCAGCAGGGCGGGATGGTGGGGTTGCTCCTCGAGGCCATGCGCTGGCTGCCGCTCTGGACCCAAGGGCTTGCCTTGGTGCTCGGCATGGCGGCTCTGTGGAGCATGCGCCAGGAGGGGGGGAATGGCCGGGGCATTGGATGGGCCCTGTTTGGCGCCCTGTTCGCCCCGCTTTTGTTTGTATTCAGCGGTTTCTGGCCTGGCGCACACCCCTGGTATTATCTCCAACCCTACGTCCCGGACGTGTTCGAACCGACCCTGGAACGGCTATTCTGGAGCCAAGCGTGGGCGGCGGTCGCTGCCGGAATCCTGGCCCTGTGGGCGGCGCGCGCCAGGACAACCAGAATCCGCAGCGGCGTGCAAGCGGGGATTCCGAAACTGACCACCCGGGCGTGCTATGTGGCGGGAATTGCATCCACCGTCTATGTGGCCAGCTTCTTGTGGTCTCCGATTGCCTGGGCCTGTCGCCAGTACCTCGGGCGGGGGAAATCGCGTTCTCGATTATGCCTTGGCCGCCCTGTTGGCCGCACTCGCGGGCCTGTTGGCCCAACTCAAACTTAGGAGTGAGACCGACGAACGAGCGGGCTGGCGGCTCCAGTGCGTCAAATGGACGTGCTGGGGCGCCGGTTTGGTCTTGCTGACGGTTCCCGGAATTTCCTTCCTCTCGACCTGGGTCCCAGGGCTGGGATTCGGTGAAGAGACCCGCCCGGAAACCGTCGCGTTTGCCGCGGGCCACGTTCACGGCCCGCCACCTGAGGGGAGCCAGGCCGGAACGTTCGTCGCCCGCACCGCTGCGGGCGCCATCGAATTGCGGGGGATTTGCGAGCCCGCCGCGGCCCACCAGACCTGCTGGCTCCCGGACGGCACCCCCTGGTGTGCTGGACAGTCTCGGGTGCCGGGCAGGCTCCCGGTTGGGAGCGGCCGTCGTGAGTTGATCGCTTGTCTTGAAGGCCGTCGTAATTGGGAGAGCCTCAGGCAAATCCAATGGGAGTGTTTTGCCACCAGTCATGGAATTGAAAGGAGCTGCCCCGGCGGGAGTCCCCTTTTGCAACAAACCGGGGCTCAGGGCGTCAACGGAATCGTCCTTCACGTTCCGAGCGACGCCCAGTCCGCTCGGCTCCGCATCGGCGTTCCGGCCGAACAGTGGGAAGACACCGATGCGACCTGGGCGTGGACGGGCGATCCGAAAACACTGAAAAAGAAGTCCATTCGGCGGCACGGTGCGGACATGGATTTCAGCGTCAGCGGCGCGGATGAGCTGGACGCGCTCTCCGCCTGGTTCGCCTGCCAGGTCCGTCACGAGGCGCAAGCCCGGTTGGTGGCGGTTGATTCCGCAGGCCGGGTCCACGAGCCGGCGGATGAGCCGGCGATGTTCCTGCCGGCCATGCTGGGCCATATTGTGATGACGTCCGTCAGATTTCCCGGCCTTAAATCGAGCGAGTTGAAAGAGCTGCGAATCCAGGTTCGGCCGTATCATTGGATCGAATTTCGGAACATCGCATTGCACCCGGGCCAACGGACGCGCGTCGAGGTGGTGGAGTATTCCGGAGGATCTTGAGTGTCTTCCACTCGCTGCCTACTGGTTGCGCCGGGGTGTCGCTCAGGCCGGCGGGCCGGGAGCACCAGATGCGCCAATTGGCGCATCGCCGCCGCTCCTCATCAGGCCTTTCGGTCGAAAAAAGGACTCTTGCCGGTGATGCTCAGAGGAATGCCCAGGGCCAGCTTTACCTTGCTGCCGAAGAGGTCCAGGGCCAGGCCAGCTCGTCCAACCGAGAACATCAGACGGGTATCCACGCGCGAATCGGCGGCCACGCTGGCGGCAGAACTGGCGGCAATGCCGAGGTCAATCGAATTGAAAGAGCAAATGCCGTTGGCCTTTTCGATTTCGGCGCAGTTGCCGTGCCCGCAGTAGCCGCAATTGAGACCGGCCGGATTGGATTCAACCCCAATAACCACCACAGCAGAAGAACTCGCGACGCAGTTGGCATCCCGGTCGAAGGTCGGGCGATTCTCCGATTGCGCCAATTCTCTCATTTTGCTGGCGAGCCTGTCTTTGGTGCCCGTGTCGTCAATTGCCACCACTCTAATGTTGTCTGTGCCACGGGTCTTTGGCGCCGTTCGGGCGGCGGCAGCCATCAGGCTCGCTACCTGTAAGGCAGCTTGATATTCAAGGTCAGCAGATGTCTTCATATCATTGTCGGGCCGGCGCGGTGCGGAACCGATTCTGCAGATTGAGTCAGCCCCGGGGCTCGCGCTTCCATGTTGTCGTTCAACACGATCTCTACCCCAGGGCGCCGGGGCTGCACCAGGATTTTCGTGGCGGACAAGCCAAACCTCGGTCGAGTGCAGGTTCTCAGAGGCATTACTGGTTCCGGCCCGGATCAAACAAAGGCGCATTGTTGCTCCCGTGGAGTTCCACCCGGAAGAGCTGCCAGTTGCGCAAGTAAATCACCCCGTCCGCGCAGACCCGCGCAAGGGCATACTGGCCGCGGCTGTCGGGTTCAACCAGCCCGGTTGGCGGAAGACCGGAAAGCGCTGGCCATTTAGGGGGCCGTGCTGTCCTATTCGCGTAGCCCTGGTCCAAGCCGGGCTACCAGGCTTTAGTGGCGCTGATTGATGCCTGCTCGGAGCGTGATGTTGATCGTGCTCTTATCCCCGGAGATGACTGGCAGGATGTTGATGACTGGTCCCAAGCTTTGCTTGACTCCATCGATCACCTGCTCATCCACATTCTGGAGCTCGCTCTGCCGACCGTCAGTTGTGAGCACGCTGCTCTGGGCGAGCAATTTCGCCCCTTCGGTGCCCTTCAACTCCTTCAATAATGCGTCCATCTGTTCCGCCGCGAGAACCTGCTGGAGCGCGCTTTCGGTTCCCTCGGCCTTGATGGTGTCCAGGCCCACCTTGGACAGCGCGGATTCGGGCACTTCAATCACATAGGTCTTGATACCCACGTGGTCGGAGTTGTCGCCCTCGATGCGCGGCTGTCGGTCATTTCAATTCAGCAGTAAACCGCCGCCGAAGTGGAAAACCGAACAAAAAATCGGCCGCACCATCCTCAACACGAACATCCGCCGCGAGTCAGGGGCGCATACCCGCCCTGGACGACGGGCGGCTTCGGCCTGGGTGCGGGCGGCGCGGCTTTCCACTAGCAGGCGTATCGGGTCGGCCAGCAGAAGCATTTGAAGCATCGGTTCATCGTCTGGATCAGTGTCCAAGCCCGCATGTATGACATGCCCATGTGCTTGGCTGCCGCTGTAATCGAGCCGGTCATCTGGACCAACTTGAGCAGTTCAACTTTTCCAGGCCCTAATGCTACGTCGTCACCAACCCACACTCGGATGCGGGGCTGGATAATGACGTGGCCAGTTGATTTTGGTTTCATGGTCCAGGAGAACTTTACGCGAGCGTCGGCAGCAGACCAAGGTCCAAATCACTCACCCAGCGATGGGGTTGTCGGTGCTGGGCTTTTCGAGGGGGTGGACGCGTTGGACCCACCGGTGGGGCAGGTCGGGGCTATCGGGGAGGATTGGCCAGTGGCTTCCTGACGCGGCGGTCGGGAAGCTGATCCAGCCGGGCCAGTTCCCGAAAGGGTGCTGGGCTGCTGGCCAGGCTGTCAGGACGCCAGCACGTCAACGGCCCAAACGGTCGGCCTTGATTACGCGCACTCCCCTGGTAGCCTCCCCTGGATGACCGGCATCGACTGTATCGCGGCTTTGAAGGCGCTGGGTGAGCTGAGCCGTCTGCGCATCATCCGCCTGCTGCTGAAGGAGCAGATGGGAGTCAATGACATCTCCCAGCGGCTGGAGCTGTCACAATATAACGTGTCCAAGCACCTGCGGATACTGAAGGAGGCCGGGCTGGTGGAGATGGAAAAGCAGGGCAAGCAGCGTCTTTACACCGTGGCCCAGCGTCTCAAGAACCAAGTAGCCGCCAACCAGAATGTGCTGGAACTGGGCTGCTGCTCCTTCCGCTTCGATAAGCTGCCGCAGTAGCCCGATACACAAAATCGGAAACAGGCTTGCGCGTGGCCGTAATAATATGCACAGTTGCGCACATGTTCCTGCGTAACACCGAACGTCGTCAGGCGGGGCCTAATGGCCAGCCCAAACTGCAACGGGTGAAAGAATAATCTCGAAACTATGGAAGCAATCCCGGCCGCGAATCCCACCAAAGGCAAGGCCCGCTACATCATGATCGGCGGGTTCCTGGGTGCGGGAAAAACCACCGCCGTCGCCAAACTGGCGCAGCGCTTACATTTACACCAAGCAGCTTGAGGAGGCCGATTTGATCGTCATCAGCAAGTGCGACCTGCTCGATGAGGCGCGGCTGGATTCGTTGCGCAGGGCGATCGCCGCCAAATTCCCGCGCAAGGCCATCCTGGCCGTTTCCTCGCGCAGCGGCACAAACCTGGATGAGTGGTTCGCCCGGATTACGAGCGCGGAACAGGCTGGGGGGAAGGCGATGGACGTGGACTACCAGGTATATGCGGACGGCGAGGCGCTGCTCGGCTGGCTCAACTGCACGGTGCAGATTTCGGCGAAGCGGGCATTTGATTCCGCGAAGTTCTTGGAACAGCTTGCCGATGAGGTCCAGCGGCGGTTGCAGGGCCAGCAGGCGGAGATTGCCCACTTGAAGATGACCCTAAGCCCCGATGGCAGCCTTTTGGGCGAAGTTGCGGCGGTGAACTTAGTCCGCAACGATTTTGTGCCGGAGCTTTCGCTGCAATTGGACGGCCTCATGGAACGTGGCCAGCTCATCCTCAACCTCCGTGCGGAGGCTGCGCCCGACCTTCTGGCCACGGTGGTTCGAGCTGCGGTTGCGGCGAGCGAAGGGGCGTTCCCGACGATGACGGCGACGCTGGAACACCTGGAGCACTTCAGGCCCGGCAAGCCACAGCCCACTCATCGCTTGGAAACCGCCATGTGAAATACCCCGGTGATGGACCGCGTTCCCAAGTGGTTTGCCGGGGAGATGCTCGGAACGTTTCTGCTGGTGTTCTTCGGCTGCGGCAGCGTGAGCGCAGCGGTGCTGACGGGGGCGCAGGTCGGTGTCTTCCAAGTGGCCATCGTGTGGGGATTGGGCATCGCCACGGCTATCTACCTGACCGGGGCGCTCACCTGTGAGGTTATACGGCGCGGCATGATCATTGCGCTGCCCCTGTGGGCGGAAACCTGGCTGATCCGGGAATGCGGCTCCACCACGCTGCCCTTCCAAGCTGATTGAAATCCCGAGGCAATCGGCTTAAACAGGGGGCGTGAACTTCACCCGGCAAGACCTGGCGCAGCGGGCTGCCTCCCTGGCGGCGCAGGGCCTGTATATCGGCACGTCCTCGTGGAAATACCCCGGCTGGTGCGGAATGCTCTACGACCGCAGCCGCTACGAATACCGAGGCAAGTTCGCCGAAACCAGGTTCAAGCGCGACTGCCTGGCGGAATACGCCGAGGTCTTCAAGACCGTCTGCGTCGATGCGGCCTATTACACCTTCCCCAGCCAGCAGTATTTGCAGGGCATGGTCGGCCAGGCGCCGGACGATTTCCTGTTCGGCCTCAAAGTGACCGACGCCATCACGCTCAAGAAGTTCCCCAATCTGGACCGCTTCGGCCAGCAGGCCGGGAAACCCAATGACAACTTCCTCAACGCCGACTTGTTCGTGAAGGCATTCCTCAAGCCTTGTGAGTCTGTCCGCCACGCCATCGGCCTGCTGATGTTCGAGTTTTCCAGGTTCTGGCCGACCGACTACGAACATGGCCGCGACTTCATCGCCGACCTCGACAAGTTCCTGGGCCAGCTCCCCAAAGGCTGGCCGTATGGCGTGGAGATGCGGAACCGGAACTGGCTCAAGCCGGAATACTTCGAGTGCCTCACCCGGCACCAGGTCACGCACGTCTTCAATTCGTGGGACGCGATGCCTCCGGTCGGCGAGCAGATGGCGCTGCCCGGCAGCCGGACCAACCCGGACCTCGTCGCGGCCCGGTTCCTTCTCAAACCAGGCCGCAAATACGAACAGGCGGTCAAAGCGTTCGAGCCTTACGACAGCATCAAAGAGGAGAACCCGGAAGCGCGGGCGGCGGGGAAGGCGCTTGTCGCGGAGGGAAAGGCGGCGGGGCCGAAGCGGCGGACGTTCGTCTTCGTCAACAACCGGCTGGAGGGGAACGCGATCTCCACGATCGCCGCCATGCTTGAGCCTGGGTGATGGCCCGAATCTAACGGTCAGAAATCTGTTGCCGGGTTCGTGGCACCGTATAAGCCCCCTGCGACAATGGAGTTTGCTGTCTGGCCCAGCCAGAGAACCGCCTGACCAGGTTTCGTGGGGAAATCCTCACGAACGGTCCCGGAGACCCGGAGAGACTTCGTGAGCCGGATGACCGGATCGGGATTGTCATGCCTGAGTGCGATGTGGTGCGCAATAAAGTAGCCCTGGGCCCCGGCGTGGAAGACCAATCCACCCAGGACGTTGGTGGGGATGCCTTCGAGCGTGGCCCGGCCCGCGGCGTCGGTGATTGCGCGGAACTCGGCGTTGTGAGGGATCGACAGGTTGATGGTTGCCCAGGCATCGGGAATGCCAGCGCCCTCTTGGTCATCAACAATCCGGAAAGAGAATTTTGCCCCATGGTTCAGCCGGAACACTGCCGCCGGGCTGTTCGAGCCGACCTGGATTCCGAGCAGGCATGGAGCAAAGCCCTTGGCCCAGGCTGAAACCTGCGCCGCGCCCTGCGGCAGGGAGGTCATCCGAAAGCTCCCGTCCGCTCCGGTCTTGACGCTGCCCGGCTCGTAATTCGAGCCTCCGATCTGGCTGACCTTGGCGGCGGCCAGAGGCGCGCCGGTATCATCGAGCACAAACCCCTTCAATTCGTAGCCCGGTTCGAGAACCATCCTGGCCTTGGAGGCCGGCAGGTCCTCCCGCCGCAGCCAACGCGGGTCTTCGCTTCCGGGCGGCCCCGGATCAGCCACAAACCGCTTCGAGACGAAGGCCGCTTGAACGATGTCCTCGGCCAGGCCCGGGTTGCCGACCCGGCGAAGCGCGACCGAGTGGACCCAGTTGATGTGACGCCGGACCAGTTCGGCGAAAGCGGCTTCAGAGCGCCTCTTCACGTAATCCTCAAGCAGTTCCCAATCGCTCATTGTGCGCATTGTCTTTTACTAGAGAATTGCCGCCAATCAGAAAGAGGGACACCGACGAATGGAGCGGAGCGGGACACCAGGCTGGTTCGGACGGGCCATGAAACCGCAGAGACACAAAGAACGCAGAGAAGACAAACCGCGCGAATCTCCGCGGTCTTCGCGTCTCTGCGGTTAAATGGACGCTCCGCAGTCGCCCGGACTGCCTGAGGAAAACAAGAACGGAAGGAAACGACGTTCACATCGTCATCCTGTGACTAACTCAGTTCTGGTCGTGAAACCTCCGAGGCACCTCGAATCCCTCGCGCTGGGCGAGCGTTTCCCAGCCGCCGGGGAACATCCGCAGAAACCACCCTGAGGGATAATGCGCATACCGGACGGGAGACCTATCAACATGGCCGCCTCGGTTCAGTTCACAAATCAAATCCGGCTCACCATCGGCGCCTACGCGGCGGATGGTCATCGTCTCCGCCTCTCTTGGCGCCAGAAGCGGCCTTGACTCGCGCCACGCCTGGGGCAGAAGAGCGTCGGTGCGTTCGGGGCCAACCGCGCCTGCAAGCTCTGCGGCGAAGCTGTTGCTCAGGCCCTGTTCAAACGCCGGGTCCAGCGGCGGGACAGTGTATTGCGCGACGATGTCTCCACTCGGCTCGCTCCGCTGTGCCTTGAGAAAGGCCGTGTCTGCGGCATGCTGAAGGGCCGACTGCAGGGCAGACTGCTCGTGCGGTGAGAGGGCCAGCAACTCACAGGCAGTGTCCGTGGCGCGGGTCCCATAGACAAGCCGCTTATATTCGAGTTGCTTGAGCGCCCGCTTGCTGACCAGGACATAGTTGGGAGAACTGTCCCAGCCGACGCCGAGTTGCTCCCGCAATTCGGCCGATGCGGCGGCAGTGCCTTTAGCGGCGTCTCCTTCCAGGAAGCTAAGCGCCTCCGGGCTGGTGTCCGGATGCCGCAGGGCTTGTCGCAGGCGATTCTATTTTTTCAGCATCTCGCCGCGCAAGGCCGTGGCCGTTGCGTAGGTTCCAGCCAGCCGGTTCATGCCCGCCCGCCATTGGCGTTCCCTCTCGGCCACGGTCGCCCTGGTTCGCTCCGCGATCCGGTGGAAGGCGCTGAAGCCAATCGCGCCTGCACAAACGGCCAGCAATGCCAGCCGGAGTCTGTTCCTCCTATTCGCCATAGAATTGCGTCGGGGTTGTGACGCCGAATTGGCTCAGCCACGGGGCGAAGAATCGCGTGGCGATGCCCCGCGGCAAGCCACTCAGGGAACCTCCTAGATCAGTGCCGCTGGGCGGCCCCCCCATCCCCCCGGCGCCCGGTAGGAACCAACTGACGCCATACCGCGGCGCCTGGTTGGGCTCCGCGGGGCCGATCCATACGGTAAAGATCTGCGGCCCCTTCGCAATATTCCCCTTGGTGCCATACCAGAACTGGACGGCTCCTTGCTCTCCATCGCCGAAGAGGAGCTGTTCGCGCTCGGCGCCCAGGACATGTGCCAGCCGCCGGCCCGTCTCCTCGGCCAGGGCCCTCAGTGGTTGGCCCAGCGGCGGAACGATTACCGTTTTTGTCAACAGCCCCGTTTGCGGGCCGGGGAGATTGGTCTCATACGCGTTGGCCGTCATCAAATCCTCGACGCCGCGCCAATGATTGGCCAAGGCCTCTTCGGTAGGCGCCTTCTCTTGCGCCGTCATCCCGAGCAACTCCAGCACCGGTTCTTCCATAGGGCTAGCGGGCATGAAGTTGCCCGGGTGCAGGCGCACCAACTCCAGGGATTTAACAACGCTTTTCGGGACGCGGACATAGGGCAAATCGTCGGGCCAGTGGTAGTTAGCGTCCGTCAGCAGGCCTCGGACTCGGGCCTTCAGGTCATCGAGTTTGCGGGCCGCTGTTTCATAGCGCGCCTGGCTCTTCTCCGCGTCGGCAAGGGCCGCATCCAGCCGGGCGGACTCGGCCCGCAATCGGTCGAGATCGGCCGAAGATTGATCCTCCTGTGTGCGAGCCACTTCGATCTCCCATTGGGCGAGCGCCGCCCGGTTCAGCGACACCCGGTTCACGTTCCATTCCCAGGCGACAGGCGTGGCCGTGATGGCCACGCACAAGACAGCGGTTTGTGCTTTAGTGAGGCCCATAAATCTTGCAAGCAGGGGTTTGAGGCCGCTCAAGGCGCCGCCGCCTCCGGCCGTCAGGGCCGAGCGCGTGGCGGCGATGGCGAGCCCTGCCGGTGCCGCCTTGGCCGCCGCACCGAGGACCGTCGCACTCGTTGTCACGGCGGGCACGGCGTAGCCGCGGCGACGGAAGAAGTGGGTGAGCCGCCCCAGCGCCTTGTCGATGCGCATTCGGACGGCGTCTTCGCGGGCGCCGAGCAGGGCGCCGATTTCCCGGTGGCTGCGGCCTTCGAAATAGCGGAGCAGCAGGGCCTGCCGGTCCGCCTCGCGCAGCTCCAGCAGACCCTCGTCCAGTTCGCCCGCCAGGGCCTTGAGCAGGGAGTCCTCGTCTTTCATAACCGTGCCGAGTTGGACGGCGGTTTGTTCGCGCCGCCGGCGACGCAGCTCGCCGCGCCACCAGCGCCGGACCTCGAGCAAGGCCGTCTTGTGCAGCCAACCGGCCAGGCTGGTTTCGGCGCTCAGCCATGCGGCCTTGTGCGCCAAAGCAATGAACACGTTCTGCGTAATCTCCTGTGCCGCCCCGTCATCGTTCAGACCGCGCAGAGCGGTGGCAAATACAAGGTCCAAATGCCGCTCCACCAGCGCCTGGAAGGCGCTCTCCGACCCTCTTGCCGCATAGTCCCTCAGCAAATCCCGGTCTGTCTTCAGTTCGGCCATCTATCCCTAATACTGCCGCTGCCGGGCGAAAACGAAATTCTATTATTGGTTCCCGAGACCCGGAATCCCGCACTTCTTTTCTGCGCCCATGCGCATCGTTGCCCGGGCACGCGCAATCGGAATCGGCCCCCGAAGTGGCGGCGGTTTGGGCCGCGCACGACCCCAAGGCCGCTGCTAGTTGTCTCCGGGCGAAGAGCAAACGGATATTCTCAGGTGTCCCTCCGTGACAAGACTGACCACGCTGGCTGCATTTCCGAGGAAATCTATATAACGCGGCATATTTCTTTGCGCTGAAAATACTCGTGAGGTTTGCGTGGGTAGCTGTGGTTGCCGCCGCGCCAGAAGCCCGCATGGGGCCGGCGTTTTCGCTGATGCCCAGTTCCTGGCCGACCTCCGGCAGCACGCGAAAAGCGAACAGGAATGTCGAGCTTCTGGAGAATGTCGCTCAAGCAGATAGGGAAGCGCAATTGAAAGCCTCTTGTCGGATTTTGCCGGGTGCGGTTGTATAATGGTTGAAATGCAGTGCAAATCAGATGCCCAACTGCTGCACGAGTATGTCGCTCGAAAATCCGAGCCTGCTTTCGGAGAGGTAGTCAGCTTTTCCAAAGAGGTGCTGGACAGCTTTGAGTTGATGAATGTGGGAACCGCGAGCATCAAGTGGCCGGGGGCCATTTTCGCCCGGGAAAGGGTTGCCAGACCAAACCCGCTCGGCGGATGGACCAGGGATTACCTCTTCTGCAACGGCAGCGTCCAGGAAGCCTTCTCGCCGGATGGAGATTTTGACGGTTGGGAACAGAAAAACGCGACTCAAATTCCCTCACCCAATCAGTGAAAGCCCGCCAGCCGGCCGCCGGGCTGGCAGCCTCACGGCGGCATGGGAGCATCCGGCGAAGGTGATTGACAACGGCCAGGCATGGTGCAACCTACGGGAGTCAGCGGGGCGGCGGTAGAGGGGTGAGGGGCAACTTCGAAACAAGCCGGATTAATATGAGAGACAAATGGATCAAGGCGGGCCTGGCGGTGGGCGTTTGTTTCTGTTTTCTTGGCGCCTGCTCCAAGCAGACGAATACGGTCGAGACTGCGTTTCAGGATGACCCGGCGGCGCACCAGCTCTACAGGGAGATGATGGATGCCATGCGCAAGGCGACGACCTTGTCCTGGACCGGTGATTACCGGATGGAGATGCTAGGACGGTCTCACGTCGTTGCCGTTTATCGGATCTGGCTCAAGAAGCCCAATTATGCGCGAGTCGAGATGACGCTTGTGGGCCACACGAAACCCCGCGGCATCCTCGTAGGGGACGGTGATTATTTCTGGAGACTTACGTCATCGGCCGCGACGGCAAGATCGTGGATGCGTGGTATGGCTACGAGAGCGCCAGGACCCAGGCGGCCGTGAAGAAGCTGGGGCTGTGACTATGGCAGACCTGCACCGCTCTTTTCGACATCTCCAAGGTTAACCTTCTCCCCGGGCTGAACAGTGAACTGCCGTTCGGCTTGTTCCATCCAGCTATCTCGCCTTGGCCCATCGAACACGCGGGTCGTGATCTGCAGTTGCTCTGGCGGAAGATGGCCGATGGTAAACCGTCCCCCCTCGTCGGTGACGGCGCCATGAAGCCCGAGATGAGGCTCGCCCGGTGTCCATCCCGAACGGAACGAGATATCGACATGTTCGTTTTGGACCGGTCTTCCGCCTTTCACGAGCCGGCCGCGCACTTCCGCCCAAGGCTGGACGATGATGACGTTAGTTCCCTCCGGTGAAGCGAGCCAAAGCCTCCCAAATCCGCTGGGGCAAGCAATGACCAGTTCGCCCAGCCCGGGCTTTGGAGCAAAGCTGAACCGGCCGGTCGAGTCCGTCATTTGAGTCATATCTTTCCCAAACGGCCCCAACCGTCCGTCCTGGTCCACATCTGCCTGTTCCTCCCCACTGAGGTAAATGACCTCCACATTTGGCAATGGCGTCCCCTCAGCCAACCGGACAATCCCGGACGGATGGCCGCCCCTTTTGATCCGCACCACACAGTTCGAGGCACCAGCCGCGAGCGGCTCGGAAATGGCCGTCAGGTAGCCCGGAGCTTCCGCCTGGAAAACTATAACGCCGCCCTTTCCAGGCATTTCGATGAGAAAGCTGCCGTTCGTCCCTGGCATTGACTTGCTTCGCTGCCACTGGACCTGCGTTGACATGGGGGAGCGGCGCAGCCCCGGCGTAATCCGAAACTGGGGGACAGGGGCGCCGTTGCCCGCGTCGAGGACGTGTCCACTCACGAGCAACGTGCTGGGGATCGCGTGTTTGACCTCGGCGCCGCACAAGGGGAGGTTCTCGGGCCGCGCGTCCTCCGGGTCGTTCTCCGAGTCGAGATTCCTGCCCGGCTCCAGGAGAATGACCAGATTGGTTTTATCGGCTTCGAGTCGGCCCAGCAACCGGAAGGGGTTCAACCGGTCCAGGCTGGCGTTCTGCACGGAAAACCGAAAGCCCTCAATGCGGGTGTTTACCTCCAAGGCCTCGGCGGGCAGATTTGAAAAGCTGAAGAGTCCGTCCGGCGGCAACTCGAGGCTCGTGGAGTCCCAGGCGGCCTTGCACCCAACCGTCAAGTGCGTGTGAGCTGGGATGCCATTGCCGTTGCACAGGCGCACCTGTCCTGCAAGGCGGAAACCGGCGGTCATTTCCCAATCACCCAGATTGTTTGTCGAGCCATCCCCTTTCACCCGAATGACCTTGGTCGGCAAGGCGCCGACACCCTTGAGAGAATTCAGGATGCCGTAGGCCGCATACTCCCGATATGGCGGCAGATTCGGGAAGATGAACCTGCCGTCCTCACCGGTGCCGGCGACGAAATCTCCGGTGAAATTCCCCATCCTGCGGTCCACCGAAGCGACGCCAACTGAGATGCCTCTTACCGGCTTGCCGTCGTGCAGAACACACCCGATCAAGGCGCCGCCGGGTGTCACGATCAGGTCTCGCCTTTGCGGCCCCGGGCGGGTCTCGGGAAAATCCCGGCGGGCAAAGCCCCGTGCCTCGACGCGTAGGCTCATGGAATCGAACTTCTGCGGACAGCGAATCTCGAACTCGCCGGCCTCATCGGTCACTGCCAGAGGGTCGGTGCCGACCAGAGGCCGGCCATGAGTCGTGTTGCCGACGGTGGTGGTTTCCACCGAGACGACAGCGTGAACCAGGGGCCGTTTCGCCGGGTCGAGCACGCTGCCTAGAATGATCTGGCTGGGAGGCATCGCAGGAGCAGAGCGCGGTTTCAGACCGGCTTCCAGCGGCCCCTTCAGCGGGTCAACCTTGTTGAAAAAGGCCGGCTCGAACCCCTTGGCGACCACCAGGACGCGGAACAGCAGCGCCGGGTCAACCGATGCAATTCTGAACTTTCCTTGAGCATCCGCCGTGGTGCTCTTGCGGCAATCCGCATAGCAGGACGGTCAGAGAAACCCCGGGCCCGATCGGGGTTGAGCGGTGTAGATGAAAATGGAGGCGTTGGTCACCGGTTGGCCATCAGCACTCTTGACGACCCCGACCAGATCGAGCGCGCCGGCCTTGGCGGCCGCGGGCGAAGCGATCCCCTCGCCCGGGCGCGAGGAGGATTCCTGTGCATGCCGCTTGCCCGAGGGCGAGCGCGAAAGAAGGCTGAATGCGACGACGATGCCAACCGCAAGACACGCCGGGAACAACCAGGTGAGAGGACGAGGCTGCTTGTTCTTCATGTTTGAGAAAGTAACGCCAGAGGTGGGCCTGGGAAATAGAAAATCCTCCAATTAGCCTCCGGTTCCGTCCCCGGAGATCGCGCGCACTGCTTTTGCCGCGGCGGCGGCAACCTCTTCGTCCTCATCCTTCAGACAAGTCTGGAGCTGGGGCAAAGCGGCCTTGGCGGCAGGTCCAATTTCACCGAGCAGCTTTATCGCACCCACACGTTGGGAAAAGAGTTCTTCCGTGAGCATGCCCAGCGTGGGCACAGCCCGACCGACATGGTCGGGGTCAACGTGCCAAAACGCCTTGGCGGCTGCCAGCCGCACCTGGGGATCCTGCTCGTCCAGCAACCGGGCGAGCGCCGGAAGGGCTTGCTTCGCCGGCGGGCCCATCTCATCCACGGCCAGAGCGAGAATGTCACCCCTGAGCGAACGCTGGTTCAACATTTCGATGAAGACCGACAAAGCCAGCGGCACATACTCGGAATCGATCCGCCACAAAGCATTTGCGGCCAGAAATCGGTTCGGTTCATCTGTGAGCAACGCCCGGATGGCGGGAACGGCCCTCCTGGCCGGGGGGCCGATGCGACCGAGGGCATAGATCGAGTTTCCTTGAACGCCGTGATCGTCGTCATCGAGACACGACATAAGACAGGGCACAGCATTGCTCGCGGCCAGGCTGATGTTGCCCAGGGCATTGATGGCGCTCTGACGATACTGGTTGGCCGGATTGCGCACATACTCAATGAGCGCGGGGACCGCCTTGGCGGCATTGGTGTCACCGCGGATGGCGATGGCACTGAGGGTGTTACAAGCGTCATTGGCCCCACGTTGATTTGTTGGGCTCGTGACCCTTTCGATGAGTTCCTCGACTCCTCCCTGGGGAAGCGACCAGCGCCCCTGCCACTCCTTGCGGGAAGCGGCAATGGCGGCGCGCACAATCGCTCGCCCTTCGGCAGTCTGTGGTCTTAAGCTCTCGAGAGCATACCCAATGTTTTGCGGCGGTGGGAGCTGGTCCTCGGGAGATCGGTAGGCGGCTACGAGGGCCTTTTCGATCTCAAGCCGGTTAGTCTTCATCTCCCCGAGAGCGAACGCGAGTTGTGACCTCCATTGCCGACGGGCAAACTCTGGCCCAGCCGCATCCTCGAAGCTCCCGGCCAGGAGCTTGGCCACCGGCTCAGAATCCGGAGCGATCCTGGCCAGCGCGTCCCCGGCGGCGCCGTTCTGAAACCTCAAGGCCTCCATCAAAGCGGGGACTGCCTGGCTGGCTGGAGGGCCGATGTCCCGCAACGCAATGGCCGCCCAACGGCCCACGTCCTTGTCCCCATCCTCGAGGGCCCGGGCCAACGCCTGAATTGCCTCCTGAGGGACGGGGCTATCCAGTTGGCCAAGCAGCCAGGCGGCCTTCTGGCGCTGGTCGGACGAGGTGGCACTGGCTAGCTCGTTGGTCAGGAAGGCCACCGCCTTCTGACCGTGCCCCTTGAACTCCCGCCGCAGCCGCTCCTGGCCGCGATATTGGCGTATGAAGTCGAGCTTGAGCTCGGCAAAGAGCCGAGCCAGCGACGCCGCGTTCGTCGCCGAAGCGGGCGCCGGCGCGGAGCCACCTGGATTTAGAGCGGCGGCCGACGCCGGAGGCTGGTTCGAAGCTGTGCTCTGTTGCCCAAGCGAAGCGGTCTGGCTGCGCAGGCCGGGGAGCAGGAGGAATCCCATGCCCAAAACAACGACGAAACCCAAGGCCGAGAGCCGATAAGCCCGCGGCACTCCCGCGTCCATGATGCGCGCGAACCGGCGGCCCATGGGGTGCAACCGCTCCCCAAAGCCCAGCGCCCCGGTTAGCGGCTCGGCACGGCCAAATTCAACGGCCGCCCGCAGGAGCGTATCGCAGTAGCGATCGCCGGAGGTCAGTTTGCGCGCCAAGAGCAAATCGTCGCAGCAGTCCTCCCGGGCCTTGCGCAGGGCCGTGTTCAACATCCACAGCAGCGGATTGAACCACCAAATCGCTTGCAAGAGGAGCTGCGCCCAGTTCACCCAGAGGTTGCCTCGCCGGAAATGGGTCAATTCATGGGCGAGAATGACCTTCAGTTCGCGTTCCGAAAACCGGGAGAGGTTGGTTGCCGGCATGAGAATGGTCGGGTGAAGGACTCCGAAGGCAACCGGCGCCGCAAGCCGGTCCGAAATTCTCAGGGCAGGAATTCGCTTCATCCTCAACTCGGCGGCCAGCGAGTTCAGGAAGAGGCGCAGTGGCCCCTCCGCGACTGGACGGCTGGCGCGAACCGCGCGGCGAAGGCGACTCAGTTGGCGCGCAATCCAAAAGAACATTGCGGCGCAACCGGCAAAGTGCAGGAGCATGAGCCAAGCCGTCCAGTCGAGCCCGGCGTCTTTGGCAAAGACCGTCCCTGGGTGAGCGGAAGCCCTCTGCGCGGCGAACACGCTCGAATCGGGCGGAACGTCCCATGCCCAGTTCGGTGTTTGTTTCGCCGGAGACGGCGCGGGCGAAGTGGGAATCGCGGGCGGCGCCAACCGAGGGCTGGTTCCCCGGTTTTGCCGGAGCGGACGCCGCCACGCGCGGCCCGAGTTGGCTGAACGCTCCGGACGGCACCGACACGAATGGCGGGACGGCGAACTTCAACAAGGCCACCAGCAGCACCCCGTAGCGCCAGGGCGCCGGCCACTTCCGCCCCAGGGCAGCCAGGCCCAACAGGATCGCGGTCGTGAGGGCAGCCTGCCAGGTGGCGTGCAGAGCATATTCCCACCAGGCCGGCGAACATTGATTCAAACAATGGGCGAAGTTGCTCATTTTGGATTCTCCTTTCCCGGTCAATTTTGTCGGCGCAATTCATCCAACATGGCTTGCAGCTTCTCCACCTCCTGGCCCGTGGGAGGCCGGGTCTCGAAGAGCGAAGCCACCAGCGAAACCGGGTCCCCCTGGAATACTCGATGCACCAGGTCCCGGAGCAGGTGAGTGAAGGTGGATTCCTGGGGCTTGGTGGCCTGATAGACGAAGGCCTTGCCCACCGGGCCTTTCTTCCTCGCGACCAACCGCTTTGCCTCCAGGCGCTTTAGCAAGGTGAGCACCGAGCCGTGGGCCATGGGCCGATAGCCGCGGAGGCGCTCCTGGATCTGGCGCGCCGTGGCCCCAGGCAACTGGTAAACGCAGGCCAGCACGTCCCGCTCGGCGGGCGGCAACCGAATCTTTCTCATAAGAAACGCTCTTGCGGACGGGCGTCGAAACCCGCGCCCGTCCCCAGGTTCGACTCCATTATTTAGACTCTTGTCTGTTTTGTCAACAAAAAAACACAAAAAAAGACAGGCGTCTTGATTCTCACTCAGGGCATACTCGCCCCCGTCCAGACGCCAATCCTGCATCCAGGGTATGCGCAACGTTTGATCCAGCCGGTAGCTGACGCCCTTCTGGAGCATAGAGTTGTTGCCGCCGCCCACGATATAGACGTCTCTGACCTCCTCGTGCGCGCGATTGAAGGCCTCCTGGAGGCCGGAGGTTTTGGTGCCTTGAGTGCCAGGCCCGAAATCGCCGCCGTCGGTCGGGCCGTTGGGCGTCACTACGACATAATTGAGGCTGCGCCATTGGGTTGCCGCCGCCTGGAAGAGGTCGGCCCGTCTTCCCATGAGGCCCCCCACTGGCGTCCCCGAGAACAACGCCCCGCCCGCGGGCTGCGCCTGCGGCAGACCTTGAAGTAAGGTCCAAAAACACCGTCCGGGTCGGATAGAGCAACATCGATCAATGACCTGTTGGGTGAGCTGCCGGCGCGTTGCCGGGTCCGCTATCAGACCGAGGAGGGGGGCGGCTTGGTCCGGGTGCTCGCCCGCCGTCGGGCTCGGACTGCGAGCCAGAGCACCACGGCAAGCAAGAGCAGCGTACCGAACAACAGCGCCGGAATAGCACGTCCGAGAGCCGCTCTCAGCTTAGGGGCGTTCAGATCCGCCAGTGCCGCCCTGTACATTGCCGCCCTGTACGCTGGAGAGCGGCGGACCGCAGCTTCACTCGGCCAGCCGTTGGTCGCGAAATAGCTGAGCGAGAGACCGGAGCCTTGGTTGAATCGCTCGTCAGTAATTATGGTCTCGCCCGGCAGCTCGGGTTTGAATGATTGCAAGGAAGTCCCAAATGCGATGTTAGTCGCCACGACGCGCATCTCCTCCCCGAGTTCCAGACCGCCTTCAGCGCGGCCGTTCTTGTCGAGACGATAGAGGCAGGCCACGGACTCGCGAGGAAAGCGCCATCCATCGCGATCCAGAAAGGAAACCACGCGGAAGGTCACGTTCGTCAGACGGTAGCTCGCGGCCGACCCCGTTCGAGAGGCGTCGCCTGCCTCGGGGGGGACATTCGTCACGAAATAGTCGACGCTCTTTGGCAGATGCGGCCTATCTTCCCCTAGCTCCCAGAACGCGTCCTCGGCCGCCGGGGGATCACCCGGCATGATGGGCCCGTGGCGCAGGTAATTTGCGAAGGGCACTTGGTGCTTCGCACCCGGAGTCGCCGCGCGGAAATCGGCCCACGAGGCATAGGCAAGCCATATAGCTCCCGCCTCCTCTGCGAATAAAAAGCGCGGCACAGTTCCAGTGCTGAGGCCACCGTCGCCGACGTTAGTCGGTAGTTTGCGGGCATCGGCCGGTCCTTGCTCTTCACGGGCCAACCGCATCCGGGTTTCGTAACTCAGCAGCAGGAAGACGTTGCTGTCCTCGCAAGAAACGATGCGGTAATCATACAGCTTGGGGTCGCGCGTGCCAAGCCGGATCCACCACCTGCCGCCTAACACCTGCGCCTCGAAATCGATGGGCGTTGTCTTGTAGTAGATGCCCTTTTCCTGAGAAAATCGCGCCTCCTTGAAATCAACCAAGCCCTGAACGGTATAGCCACGGGTGACCTCGGCGCGCTGCATTACCGCGCCCGCGACCGCCGCGCAACAGGCGGCCGCCGCGACCGCGACTGCGATCTGCGTTTTTGTCCATGTCATGACTTTCAATGCTCCGGTTACGAGACTCAGTGTTGTGGCCGCCACGGAGGCGCCCTTGACGGCAGCAGCCGTGGCCGAGGCAGCCAGGCCAATCGGTGCGGCCTGGACCGAATTGGCCGCCAGCGCGCCAGCAAGCGTGGCGGTGGAAAGCGCCAGGCCGCGCTTGCTAAAGACCCTGCGGAGTTTTTCCAAACCGCGGCTCACCCGCATGCGCGCGGCGTCCTCGCCTGTGCCCAGCGCCGCTCCAACTTGCTGCCAGTTCTTACCCTCAAAAAAGCGCAGCATGATGGCGTCATGCTCCTTCTGCCCCAGGCAGCCCAGCGCGTCATCGAGGACCGGCGCGAGTTGCATCCAGGCTTCAGATTCAGGCTCACTCAAATTGGATTGCACGTATGCCTCCTGTTCGCGGAATCGACGACGCCGTTGAGCTTTCATCGAGTCGGACGAAATGAAGCGTGCCGTACGGCAGAGCCAGCCCGACAGAATCGTCTTCGGGCTGAGCGATCTTGCTTTGCGCGCCAGGACGATGAAAACCGCCTGGGTGATTTCGTCAGTCAGGCCCGGATCGCGGGTCTGGCGCAGGGCGACCGAATAGACCAGGTTGACGTGCCGCGCGACCAGCGTGGCGAACGCCTCCTGGGAACCGCCCCGGGCATATTCCCGCACGAGTCTCATGTTGTCGGTCATCATTTCATCAGTAGATGGACGCCAATATGAAAACCGAACAAATTATTTGGAAGCTTTTTGCTCACCTGGAATTCCTCGGGGAGAGGCTCGTTGCGAAAAAAAGCAACGCTCTCGCTTAGGATGCTAACGCAAAACTAGGCTCCACCGTGTTCGTGGTCTGGGCAAGAGCTACGCCGGCCAGCAGCGTAGCAATGGCCCAACTCACGAGCGTGATCGCTGGGGGAGGAAGACTCAGGAACTCCCCGCACGCTGGCTTGCACTGGCTGTTCGAGCCGGTCTTTGGGGCCCGGCCATGGAGGATTCGTTCCAAGCGGGATCGAAGGAGCGGGGGACCATCGTTCATGGCCAGCAGGCTATCACCATTGAGAAGCCGGAAGGAGGCAAAATCGAACAAAAAAAATCCAAAAAAACTGTTGACACTGCCGACATGTGTAGGTAATATGCCACTACAGTTGTAGGTGATAAGGCTGTGACGAGCCTGAACCGATGGAGCGAATGGCCATGAAACGAAAGAAACCGGCGGGGCTTTCCGAGACCCAGATGGAGATCATGCGCGAGGTCTGGGCGGGGGGCGAGGTGACAGTTACCCAGGTCTGCGAGGCGCTCAACCGCAAACGGCCCCTGGCGCGCAACACCGTTCACACGTTGATGGACCGCCTGGCCCGGCGGGGCTGGCTCAAGCGGAGACTCCAGGGACAGAGTCATTACTATTCGGCCCGTTCGCCGCGGGCCGCCACGCTCCGGGACCTGGTCAGCCGCATGATCGACACGGCCTTCGGCGGTTCGGTCGAGGAACTGGTAGTGGCCCTGTTGCGCGGACGGCGGTTGAGCGCCGAGGAGGCCGGACGCATTCGCAAACTGATCGAGGAGGCAAAGAAGAAGGACCTATAAATATGACAAATCCGTTCCATTCCGGCGCGGGCATCGTCGTTTGGGGCGGGCACGTCCTGTGGGGCGTTTCGATCCTGTTGGGTGTTGTTGCCGCCCTGGCGGCTATAGCGGGCCGGAACCGCCCCACGGTGCGGCACGGCCTGTGGCTGGGGGCCTTGATTTGTGTCCTGGGCTTGCCCGCGCTCACCGGACTGCTGGATGGATTCGGCTGGAGGATCGCATTGATGCGGATCGCGCTGCCGGCGGGGCTTTTGGCCGCGCATTCCGCCGCGCTCGGACCGCGTTCGGTCTTGAGCCCCCGAGAGATGGCTCCGGGGGCTGGAGACGGGAGGGTCGCTGCCGCTGGGAAGATGGACCCGAAGCAGGGAGGGTCGCTGAGCGCCGCCCGCGGGGAGGGGTGCGCCGGAAGGGCGAACCCAGCCCTCGCGGGCGCAGTTGCGCCGGGGTCGGGCCGGGCCGGCGGGCGAATTCTCTTGCCCCTCGCCGCTTCAATTTGGGCCCTCGGCAGCCTGTTTCTAGCGTTGCGGTTGGTCGTTGGCTGGCGGCGGTTAAGGCGCCTGGCGCGCGAAGCACAGGCTCCGCCATCGGGCTGGCGCCTGGCCGAGTTGCAGCGTGTGAGGCAGGCGCTTTCGCTGAACCATCTGCCGCCGATCGCCCTCTGTCGGCGGGCCCGGGTCCCCATGGTGGTTGGCCTGGTTCATCCCCGGGTCGTTTTGCCGGAGGCCCTGGCCGTGGACATGAGCCCCTCGGAATTGACGGAGACCTTGATCCACGAATGCGCCCACGTCCGGAGGAGGGACCAATGGGTGCTGGCCGTGCAGCGTCTTGCGCTGGTCGCGTTTTGGCCCCACCCGCTGCTCCATTACCTGAACCGGGAGCTGGAACGCGCCCGCGAAGAGTTGTGCGACAACCACGTGCTCGCCGCGTCCAGGCCCGTCGCTTACGCGGAGACGCTGCTGCGGCTGGCGCAGGCCTGCCTCCCAGCTCCCGAATGGGGCGCCGGCATGGCAATGTTCCGCCGAGGCACTGGGTTGGAACGCCGCATCCGCCGCCTGGTTGACAAGCGTCGTGACCGCGACCTTGTCCTGGCCCGCTGGCCGCGGTTTGGCGTCGCTCTGTTGATGACGCTGCTCGCCGCCGGGGTCTCAGCCGTCCAGGTGCAGGTGGTGCTGCACGAGTTCAACACGGCCCGCTACAACGTTCCGGAGAAGGTCATTGATGAGGAGGTGCAGAGGGAGATCCGCTCACACGGGGACAGGATGAGGCTCATTCAGACGCTGGAGGCCGAAGGGACGACTTTGGCGCGGTATCGTGAGCGGGTCCGCGAGCGCATTATCGAGAGGGCCATGCGGGACAAGAACGTCTCCTCAGAATCATCATCTCGTCGCGCAGATTCCCCACGGCAGGCCGAAGTTCAATCGGGCGCCCAGCCGGCAAATGAGGGGCCGGCCAGCGCAATCGAGGGTCATGTGCTGGACGAAGATGGGCACCCGCTCGCCGGCGCCAGGCTCTGGCCTGACCGCGTCGAGCCAAGCCCCTTGAAGTTCGGGACGCCCCGCGCCCCGGCTTTCGAACCCGTCCTATCGGGCGCCGACGGCGCCTTCCGAATGACTGGCCTTGCCCCGGGCCTTTATGCAATCCGTATCTTATGCGACACCAATGCGATTCCCGGTTGGGTGGCGGAATCGGGCTGGCTCTCGGTGCGGACCGGGGAAACCTCGCGCGATGTCCAGATTTCAGCCACGCGCGGCGGTTTTCTCAAAGTGCTGGTATTGGCGGAAGGCGGCCGCGCGCCCGTGGCGCAAGCTCACATCAATGTCCTTAGCCAAGCCTATCTCGTTTATCTGGCCGAAGCCGATGCGGACGATAGCGGCAGGGCGCTCCTGCGTTTGCCGCCGGGGGAATATCGAGTGTCGGCCTCGAAGAATGGCGCGTGGTGCGCCGATATGTTCGTTGCGGTGGAACTCAACGAAACCAACGGCGTTGAACTCCAACTCAACGCGCGGCCGAAGACCACCGGCATCGTGCGTGATCCCGCCGGCGTCCCCGCCCCAGGTCTGCCGGTGGCAGTGTTGCCGGGCGATTATCGTGTCCCTGGCTCCGGCAAGACAACCACCGACGCCAATGGAGGATACGAGGTATCGTGGAATCCCCTTCAGTTCGGCAGGGTGTTCAATAGTTCCTGCATCCTGGTTCAGGACACGGCGCGAAACCTCGCGGTGGTCCGGAAGATCGACGAAAACACGACTGCACTGGAACTCCGCCTTGAACCAGGCCTTGTCGTGGCCGGTCGTGTCCAGGATGCCAACGGCCTGCCCCTCGCTAATGCCACCGTGCAGGTCATGCCAAAGACCGGCCGCATGAGCGGCGACTTCGAGTCAAGCGCCACCGACTCCCAGGGCCGCTTCAGCCTCACCGCCCTGCCGGCGGATCTGAACTACTTCATGACCGCCACCGCGAAAGGATACGGCGGGCTTACCCACGACTTGCCAAAAAGCACTCTCCAGACCAACCGCGTGGAACTCGAACCCTTTGTTCTTCGCCTCGCCGACCGTTACGTCTCCGGCCAGGTTGTGGATGCGCAGGACAAGCCGATCGCCGGAGCCTGGGTCTTCTTCTCCGGCGAGGGCCAGCAGTCAAAGGACCCCGCTTGCGCCGACGGTGAGGGCCGATTCATGTTCGACGAGGTCTGCGCCGGCCAGGTCGTCCTCACTTCCAATACCCTGGATGCTCGGGGCGGCGTCCGGGCCCAAGGCGGCGACACTAACATCGTCCTCAAGCTCATAGCCCTCAGGGGACCGCGCCCCGCCGCGCCAGACTCGCGTGCCACTTTAATCGGCCATCCACTGCCCGAACTGGCCTCGCTGGGCTTGACGGCGGATAACGCTCCTGTCGGGACACCGATCCTGCTCTGCCTCTTCGACCTCGGACAACGCCCCTCCCGCCGCTGTCTGCGTCTGCTGGCCGAGCAGGGCGATCAGTCGCGTCAGAAGGGCCTCACCGTCCTGGCCGTGCAGACGGCTGGTCCCACGAGCGAATCCTTCAAGCAATGGAAGGATTCCAACCCCATGCCCTTCCCCGTTGGCCGTGTGACTGAAGAGCCGGGCCAAGCCAAGTGGGCCATGAACGTGAAATCGCTGCCCTGGCTGATCCTCACCGACGCCAAACATCACGTGGTCGCCGAAGGGTTCCTGCTTGAAGAACTGGGGGAAAAGCTAAAACGCTGATTCGCAATGCTGGCGCCCGCGCAGGCGCATCACGAGAAGTCAGTGGGGTTGATGATGATGACGAGCCAACCTCGTCCCCCGTTCGGAGTGGACTTACGGGACGAAAGTGGTCATCTCGTTCGCGTTACGCGTCAGGCGGCGGCGTGCGGCAGCTTCCTGGCCGACTTCAGCCGGTGAGGCGGGCCGCGGCCAGACCAGATCCGGGGCGTCAGAATCGGAGATGAGCGAAGGCAGGCCTGGGACGCGGCCGTTCCCGCCGTCATTTGTGCAGTCCGTCCCGATGGCATAGAGGAGGAAATGGGCATCCTCGGTGCGCCGGTAGCGCAGCGGCTTGCCATCCATGAAATCGAGCGGCGGGCTGGGGAGCAATTCCGGCGCCAGCGAGTCCAGCGATTCGGGATAAGCGCCCCGGCACAGCCGGTATCGTTCGATAGCGATGGCCGTCACCAGCAGCCGGCGCCTTGACTCCCAATTGGCTACGCGCCCGAGCCGCGATGGGGCCGGTGGCGGCCCGGAGACAGCCGGCTCGAAGGCAAAGCCGCACACGAGATCCAACCCGATCACCGTTTCCACACGCACCCTGCACCCACTCGTGCGGAGGATTGCCCTTTGCGACAGATTGGTTGCTCCGGGGGTCCACGACCCGACTCCGGGCAGCTCAGTTATCTGCTTCCAGGTTGAGCAGGCCTCGGCCCGCCGGTAATCCTTCTCGCAATCGCGCAGGAACCTCAGGAGCACCTCCTCGTCATCATATTTCCCGTAATGCAGGTAGCGAATGTCAGCCAGCGTCCGCCTGACCGTTACCGTGAGCCGCTCCCAGGCAAGCTCGGGATCCCTGAAGATCAGCAAAGGAGACGACTGCTGCGAACGCGGACGAAGCGGGAGCCTGTGACTGAAGACGTGCTTCACATGCGCGCGCGCAAAGGCCGCCATCTCCGGCAAACCGCTCCGCACATCAGCCGATTCCCATTCCCGCTGCAAGGCCTCAAGCTGCGCGTCGTTCCACCCGCCCGCCTGCACGGCTTGCCAGGTCGCTCCGTAGGCCACGCGCAAGTTTCGGTCTCGCCAAGTGTAGAACTGCGCAAACGGCTGCGCTCGCCACCCGGCGACCAACCGCGTGAGTGCCAACAGGTTCGTCCAGGCCCTGGCCTGGTTCCGGTCGTGCAACTCCAGCAACGCTCGCGCCGCCAGTGGGCAGGCCAGCCAGGGGGCCCAGTCGCCGGCATATTCCATACGGCCGCCTTTGACTCTTGGAAGGGGGAAGCGGTGGGGGCCGGAGAATAGTGCCTGACAGGCCCTATCCAGCATGGCTTGATTCAGTCGGCGCAAGCCGCCCCATAGGTCGTTGGTCCCCCGGGTCTCGACATTGGGTTCGTCCCACAGGACCAGCGCGGCGTTGGTTCCCGCCGCTGGAAGCCAATCAATATCCTGGGCCACGCCGGAGAGGAAGGAGAGTCGGCCGCTCCCCCCGTCCCAGCAGGAGCTGCTGGAGGAGAGTTCGCCGGCCGCGTCCAGGGCGGCCGCGCGGGCGCTTTCTTCCGGGGGAACTTCGAATTGAAACTCAGCTAGTTCGAGCTTGAACCCTTCCTGGCGGAGGGCGCGGCGGGTACGTTCAAGCTTGCCCTGCGCGCTATTTCTGCACGAGGAGAGGCCCGCCAGCGCGCCCAGAACAACCAGAGCGCCCACGGCCAACAGCCTTATTCTCGATGTGCGTCTCATTTTTCGCCATCCACATGGGCAGATGAGGCCAGTTTACCCGGCAAGATCCGAGCATAACACCTGCCGCCCGTCCGCTCCACCCTGCGGGTTCGTCTTGGAACTCCATTCATTGCGCACAATACGCCCGCTGCGCCTTCCGCTTGGCGCTGACCAGTGCCGGGAGGATCATTGCTGCCAGCACAGAGATGATTGCGATGACGACCAGCAGTTCGACCAGAGAGAACCCCTTTCCTGGAGCGAAATGTGGTTTCATTGTCATTTGGACAACCCTGTTGCTTCAAGGTCACGGTGACCCAGAACGTGCCAGCGCCCGGCCAGTTCATGCTGGCCGCGGCCGCCGCTCAGCCTTCCGATTTCGTGGAAGTGCCAACCTTCGAGGGGATTGGTTTGATGAAATGCACCGCACGGCAGGTTTCGGCAAACCCGCAGGCAAAATGAGCACGGATGCTCCCCGTATTCTCCAACTCGGCGTCGCTGGCCAGTTCTGTCAGGTTCCGGGCGGCTGCCCATCGCTCGGCTGCCTGAAGCAGTTGCCTTCCAGTGCCGCGCCCCCGCAAACTGGGTTCGACATACCAGCCCTCCAAATCCATTAACTGAACCGGGAGCTGGAACGCGCCCGCGAAGAGTTCTTGCTTTTCGAACGCTTCGTGTCAACGTGCGGAGGAATGATCGGTGAATGACTTGGCGAGGGACCTATTGTATGAAACACTTCTTTCCTTTCTTCGCTGTGGGCTTGGCGGCAGCATTTTGGGGGGCCGGAGAACCATCGGATTCCGCAGAAGAGCGGAAGGGGGCTGCTCAGGTTCCTGGTGAGAAGGGCACCAATACCGTTAGTCCAAAAGAGCCTGCGGCAGCTTCAGGCGTGGCGGGTGCCTTGGCGGAGAGGCAGTCCAAAGCCAGGGCCCTGATGAGAGAGGCTGATTCACTGTCGCGCGAAGGAAAGGTCCAGGAGGCGTCGGATAAGTTCGATGCGGCTTGCGCTCTCCACCCTGAGGCCCAGGGTGAGCAGACCATTGACTGGTGCCGGTCAGCGGATGCGGAAATCAACCCAGTGCCCAACATTCAACTGCCGGACCTGCCGCGCGCCGAGCAGCGGCGCCGTTTCGAGGACGCAGTCCACACCGTGGCCAACGAGCATGGCTTCACCTGGCCACAATTCTTCGAGAAAACAGGCTCTGCGTGGGTTGCCGTTTGCGCGCGGCCGAGATTGAGACCCCTGTCGCAGGAGAGGGAACCCACATCATCCTGGGACGTGTTGCAGGCGGTTTTCGAGACAACACCGGATCATCGCGTGACGCTGAAGTTGATCCCTTTTTCCTATGGTCCCAGCAGTTGGGCAACATTGGGGCCAGTCTTCTACATCCCGCTTGGGATTACCCGAGAGCGCGCCGAAATGGCCAAGCAGCTCCAGGCAGAATTGCGCCGCTGAGTCGAAGGACGGGTTCGCCCGTTCCTGCGCGCGGAGAGGCCCGCCAGCGCACCAAGGGGGACCAAAGCGGCTACGGCCAGAAGGTTGATTCTCGATCCGCTCCTGATCTCATGGATGAGGCACCTGGCTCTGGAGGGCACCTTCGACCTCCGGCGGGATTTCAAATCGCTCGACTTGGCGCAGGGATGTCACCCTGCCGATCGCTTGCGCCCAAAGCTCCCAGGCGCCGGATGCGCTGTCACGATACTGCTCCACCTTGAATTCCAGTGGAACAGTGCGGCTCCCGTAATTGGTTGACCGCTGGACCTCGTAGCGGCACACGAGCTTCCGGTCGGGAGTGTAGAACTCGACACGCCGTGGCAATCCGCCGGGGTCGTCAAAAGTCGAGGTCTCATCGGAGTAGCGCTGTTCGCGAAAGGAATGGAAGGGCAGGGGGATCTCCCTGCCCACAGTCCTCAGGAAATGGCCCGAGCAGAAGGCCAGCCAAGGAAGACTCTGCATCGTTTGCGGCGGACACCCGTTGATGGAGGCAAAGACGTTGGTCCACACCTCTCTCCAATGGGGCATTTTCGGGCCGGGCCTAGGCTTTGGCTGGCGGCCAAGGAGTTTGGTTGATGCCCAATCCCGAACCTGCTGGAGATCCTGGGCGATGGGTTCCTTGGTAATGACCGTGTGTTTGACGATGTTGGAGCCTGTGAAACACCAAATATCCCTGCCGTTACTACCGGCATTGTCTTTGATGATCCACCTGTTCGTGCCAGCCAGGCAGCGAGCGCTAAAACTTGAGTGGAACTCCTTCCTCGTGCCTGGGGCAGCGGTAGTCCACTTCGTTGTATTGATCTCGGCGCTCACCTCGAGGAACTGGGCGGGACCTGCGCGCGCGCCGGAGGCGAAAGGTCTTGCAGTGGAACGCGGCGCCAGAAACCACCACACGATCGCGCCGACGGTGCCGAGCAGCACCATCGCAAGCGCAATTCTGACCTGCTTCCTCATGGGCGCAGTGTGCACGGGATTCAACGCGATTTCTCCGGACATTGATTCATCGCCACAAAGGTGCTCCATCCACCCGAATAACCGGTGGCTCGGACAACGCGTATGCTGCCTGTTACCTGTCCAAAGTTCAATCCATTCCCGACGGCACTGCGCGGCGCGGCGCTATCTGCTCCCGGGGGCGCGGATGGGGTTGCCAGCGGGATCGATGATGGTTGGGGTGACGAAGACCAGGATGTCGCTGCCGTTGGCCTGCTCGAACTCGCTGCGGAAAAGCCGCCCGATGACAGGGATGTCTCCCAGGACCGGGACCCGCTCTTCCAGTGCGCCGACGTCTTCAATGGCGAAATTGCCCAGGACGACAGTGTGGCCATCCTCGACCGGCACGGGGGCGGTGGGCCGCGCCACGCGGACGCGTGGCACGGCCAAGGGCGGCGTAGCTGACGCAGAATTGGCGCCCGAGGCTGAGGGAATCGGCGAAGAGAGCGGCGTGCCGTTGTAGCCGACGAGGTCCACGACTTTCGCCCCCAAGTCCATCTCGACCCGCAGTTGGTCCTCCGTCAGGTGAGGGGTGATGTCCAAGGTCGGCCCGAGGGACACGGTCTCCGGTTTGGGCCGGCCATTGGCGTCTCGGGTCATTATCTTCCGCAGATCCACAATCATGGCTTGCGATTTCCGTCCATCCAGGGTCGTGACCGCTATCGAGCCGAGGATGTTGGTGCCGCCCGGGGATTTCCACCGGCGGAGTTGGCCTTCAGCCTCAGCGGCAGTGAGGGTCGTGGTCCTGACGCGGCCTGGTGAGGCGGGCTGGTTGGTGTAGCCGAATTTCTCCCAGAAGGCGCGCGCATCCGCTTTCGGCAACTCGACGAACACGGTCTTGATGTTGACTTGATGGGGGCTGATGTTGAGAACCTCAACGGCCCTTTCGATTGTGTCCAAATCGGTGAGGGTGGCATAGATCAACAATGAGCCTTCGCCGTGGCTGTAGAAAAAGCTTTTGGGGGGAGTCATATCCACTCCGCACAGTTGAATGAGGAACCGGCGCGTCAGCCCGAGGAGGGTTTCGGTGCGATTGTCCGCAGTGGGCTCCGCCAGTAACCTCCGCAGGCCCTGTTCGAAGGTGTTGGGATCAACCTTGATGACGCGGAAGTAAAGCGGCGTTGGATCGGGCCCTTTCATTGAAAAGACCACGCCATAATCCTCGATCGAGTAACTGATCGGCTGGTCGGACGTCTCTGACGATGACATCGAGGAAGTCGGCCAGGCGGATGTCATGGAGGGCCAGCCTGATCGTGATGCCGATGTCGCCCATCTCCACTAGTTCGGGCCAGGCGGCCGCCGGCAGACCCGTGGAGGGGTCGGTATGGCCGACGGTGCCAGCATGGGGGGCGAGGATGAAATTGATGCCGAGGCCGTCGGGGTCGCGTTTGCGGGCCTGGTCATCGAGGAACTTGATCACCTCGCTCAGCGGGATGTTGTCCATCGGTTGGACCTCATCCAGGTAGATGCGGTCGAGCTTGCTGGCAATGAGCCGGCGACCGCGGCCGGGGAAGGCGATGTTTGTCCGGCCCCAACCAGACCCCAAATCCTGTGGGTGGTTTGTAGCAGGCGGGGGCGTAGAAGTCGCTGAAAGCGCTTCGGCATCCAAATCCGAGGACGCGGGTTCTGCGACCTGGACCATGACCTTGGGTTCGGCCTTCCCGGTCGGGCCGGCGCCTGGCCCATGGGCAGGGCCATGGCGGCGAAGGCGGCGACGGAGAACAGCGAGGCGAGCGTCAGCCCGGCCCGGCGGGGCGGGCGGAAATCAAGCAGCCGCTCGATGCGCTGGCGCAGGAAACTGCGGGATTCCAAGATGCCCACCAGGCCCAGGCTGAGCGGCGGACGCGCGAGGGACAGCCTGGCCACTTCGAGCAGCGTGGGCGCGTAGGCCTCGGCGTCGCCCTCGAGGGCGAGCATGACAGCGTCGTCCACGGCCTCCTCGCGGGCGCGGCGGATGCGGGCGTTGGCGAGCCAGAGCAGCGGATGCCACCAATAGATAATCTGGAGCAAAGATTGGACGAAGCTGAGCCAGAGGTTGCCGCGCCGGAGATGGACCAGTTCGTGCAGGAGCACGGACCGCAGTTGGTCCGGCGGAAGCTGCTCGGCCAGCGCGCGCGGCACCAGGACGACCGGGCGCAGCAGGCCGCAGACCGCCGGCGACATCGGGCGATCGATCAGCCTGAGCCGCGCACCCCGCCGCAGACCGCTCCGCCGCCGCGCTTGGACGAAGAGTTCCTCGATCCAGTCCGGGGCGGGCGCCGCGCGCCTCGCCTCCCGGGCGACCTGCCGCCAGCGGACCAGCATCCAGGCCAGCAAACCAAGACTGACCGCGCCCGCCGTCGCCAGCGCCCAGGCCGCAGCAGAGAGCCGCGGCGCCGGAAGCGCGGGCTGGGTCAGGGCGGCCATGTGCCCTTGGGGCGGCAGGGCCAAGATCGGTCCGTAGGTGACGGACACCACAGCCGGGCGAGGTGCGACGGGCGCGGTTGCGGCCGGACGCAGCCACCAGCCCAGGCCGGTGGGCAGCGCCATCGACGGCGGCAGCGCGAGTTTAGCCAGCACCACGAGCCAGACCGCGTAGCGCACCGAGGCGCGCAGCTTGCGGCGGAAGACGAGGTCCAGGGCCAGCAAGAAGCCGATGAGCAGGCTGGACTGCCAGAGCATCGGCCAGGCAAAAGCCAGGACCGGCCCTGCCCAATGGTTCAAAGTGAGAATAGTCGAGTTCATGGCGAGGTCCGCAAAGGGTTAACCGGGGCGTTGGTCTCCAGGACTCGAGGAGGCGGACTTTTTCCGGGCTCCTCGTCTTGCCTTGATCAGGGCCTCCAACTGGGCGAGTTCCTGGGGGGAGATGTCGCCCGTGTCGAGCAGACACTGGACCATCGGGGTCAGCGCGCCGTTGAAGGCGTGTTTGAGGGCGTAAAGGAGCTCGCTTCGCTGGGCCTGCTCCCGGGTGACCGCCGAGCGAAAGAGCGTGACGTGGCGGGCCTTTTCGGCGCTCAGCAGGCCCTTGGCGACCATGCGATCCATGAGCGTGCGCACGGTCGAGTAGGTCCAATCGGTGGCCGAGCGCACCTTCTCCTGGATGGCCGGGGCGGTGCACGGTTCGGCGGCCCAGACGGCCTTGATGATGGTCCACTCGGCTTCGGTCAGTTCGATTTTGCCTTTTTTCATACGATACGGCCCAGATATATCTACAAGTGTAGAGGTTGTCAAGAGGAATCTTTACACATGTAAAGATTCTTTGGGGGGAAAATGAACTGCAGAACACTCGCTACGGACGGCGCCTTGCGCGCCAGGCGAAAATCGGGCTGGAGGATCCGAATCTGCCAGCAGGAGCGGATCGATTCATTTGATGGCATCGTTGAACCGCTGGATCCATCTCTGCACTGCCGCTCGTTGTTCGGGCGTCTTGCCGTATGGCAGCAGCTCAGAAGGGTCCGCTATCTTTCGGTTGTTTGCCGCTTCGAATGCCGATAAAACCGGGGCACCGTTCCGATATCCAGAACTCCTGACATAGCCTCGTCGATTGTCCGCGGTTTTCCGGGGATTTCTACGTTTTGAGGCGGCGGCGGGGTGCGGACTCAAACCTGTCCGCTTTTTTGAACACCGGGTAGTTTGACCCGGTATGCATGTCAATCAAAATGAGGATTTGTTTCCAGAAGTCCGCAATCCGGAAAATGTGTGCGTGATCAATTCGCGGTGCATGGTGAGAAGTCAAGAGGGCCACTGTGTGGTGCTCGTTTCGGGGATCGCTCTGGCTCAGTATGCGCGGACGGATCGGATGGCGGAGGCTTACGCTATGGTCAATTTGGTCGAACAAGGATGGGCCAGTCAACAAGAGGTTGCGCGGGCTTTCGCTTGCGCCGCGCGCACGGTGCGACGGCATCAACGACGTTTTGAGGAAGGCGGATTGGCTGCCTTGGGACGCACGGGCGGTTATCCACCTGGACGCGCCCGATTGGCGGCGGCGCGGGAACAGTTGATTCAACGCCTCAAAGCCCAAGGCGTTGGCCAGCGCGAGATCGCACGTCGGATGGGTGTCAATGAGAAAGCCATCCGCAATCTCCTCCGACGCTTGGGTTGGAAAGCCACATCCCCTGTGCAGAACCAATTACCCTTGGATGCGACGCCTCCTGCGAACCCATCCCTGTCCGGTTCCATGCCTGCCGCGCCATCATCACCGTTGGCCTCGACGCAAAGTGTGGACTCAAACCTGTCCGCTTTTTGCGGCGCCAGCAAAGAGAGTTCCGTCGCCAGCCACGATACCGATCCGGGTGACCGTTGCACTGACCGGTTGCTGGCGCGTCTGGGTTTGTTGGAAGATGCGCCTCCGCTCTTTGGCTCCGCCACGGCGGTGCCGCGCGCCGGAGTGCTCCTGGCCTTGCCGGTCCTGGTTGCCAGCGGCGTGTTCGAGTGCGCGCAAAAAATCTACGGCAGTCTTGGCCCGTCCTTTTATGGGTTGCGCACCAGCTTGCTGACGCTGCTGCTCATGGCGCTGTGGCGGATCAAACGGCCTGAGGGCCTCAAAGAGTATTCGCCCCAGGACTTGGGGCGCGTGTTGGGACTGGACCGGGCACCCGAACTCAAAACGCTGCGGCGCAAATTGGCCCGCCTAGCCGCCGTGGGAAGGGCCGTGCAATTTGGCCAAGCTCTGGCCCAGCAACGGGTGGCCTTGCGCGGCGCGGCTCTGGGCTTCCTCTACGCCGACGGGCATGTGCGGGTTTACCACGGCCAACACGCCTTGCCCAAGGCTCATGTCGCTCGCATGCGCATCTCGTTGCCGGCCACTTCCGATTACTGGGTCAACGACAGTGCCGGCGAGCCGCTCTTTGTCATCACCGCGCAAGCCAACGCCGGCCTGGTCAAGATGCTGCCTGGCATCCTCGACCAGGTCCGCGCCTTGGTGGGCCAGCGACGCCTCACGGTCGTCTTTGATCGGGGCGGCTACAGTCCCAAACTCTTGCAGCAAATACTGGCCTCTGGCTTTGACCTGCTGACTTACCGCAAGGGCCGTGGTCCCCGCATCCCCCGCAAAAATTTCCACGCCTGCCGCACACGCCGCGACGGACGAACCGTGACCTATGTCCTGGCTGACCAAGAGG
Source organism: uncultured bacterium (assembly GCA_963749495.1). GTDB lineage: Bacteria > Verrucomicrobiota > Verrucomicrobiia > Limisphaerales > UBA8199 > CAVQND01. Next base: position 728,482 of record CAVVMW010000021.1, on the reverse strand, counting down.
TGCGCTTGCTCAAGGGCCGGCTGCGTTTGCGGCAGGTCACTCGCCTCACCGACGAGGGCCATCAAACTCCCATCCTGACCTCCCGGCGGGATTTGTCGCCTGCCCAAGCGGCCTATCGAATGTTTGAGCGTTGGCGTCAAGAAAACTTCTTCAAATACCTGCGCGAGGAATACGCGTTGGATGCCTTGGTCGAATATGCCGCACTGCCTGACGATCCCACCCGGGAGGTTCCCAACCCGGCGTGGGCTGCTGTGGACGGCCAACTCCGCCAAGCCTGGGCGCACTTGGATCAACTGCAAGCCGAATACGGACTGGAGGCGCTGACCACCCTGGAACGCCAGCGCCGGACGATGCGCGGGTTCAAAATCGCGCAAGGAAAACTGGGCCAGAAAATCTGGAATGCCTGGCAGCGGGTGCTGCAACTGGAAAAACGTCGCGCCGCCGTGCCACGCCGAGTTCCCATCCAAGCCGTCACGGAAGAGCCGGTCGTCGAACTGGCCCCCGAACGAAAACACCTCACCAACCTGATCAAGATGGTGGCCTATCAAGCCGAAAGCGATCTGCTCCGGTTAGTCGCGCCCCATTACCGGAGGGCGGGCGAGGAAGGCCGAACTCTGATCCAATCGGCTTTGGCCAGCGCGGCTGATCTGGAAGTCACCCAAACGGAGTTGCGCGTAACGCTGGCGGCGCAAAGTTCGGCGCACCGCACGGATGCCATCGCGGCGCTCTGCTCGGAACTCAACCAGACGAAAACCATTTTCCCAGGTTCCCGCTTGCGCCTGCATTGCGCAATTCGGAAAGCATCTTGAGGCAAAAAGCGGGCATCCTGTGTCCGACGTTAATGACGCACCTTCGCGCGTTTGTGCCGTTGAACTTTCCTTGGCCAGCGTCTTTTTAATTGCCTAATTCAGTTTCTTAACTCAATTGTTCACATATCAGATGAAAAAGCAACAACAACCGCCGCGTCTTCAGGCCGCTTTACTCGTTCTTGCCCTTTTGTCCTCCGCGCTGTTCGTGGACGGAGAGTCGTTGCCGTGGGAGAAGGACTACGCGGGCGCGCTGGCCAAGGCGAAGGCGGAGAAGCGGCCGCTTTTCCTCATGTTGACAGCGACTTGGTGTGGCCCGTGTAAAATGCTGGAAAGCCAGACGTTGCCGTCGCCCGCCGTTCTCTCCGGCCTGAAGGAGTTCGTCTGGGTCAAAGCCTACGAAGACGCGGCCCTGAACAAGAAATTCAATGCGGGCGGCTACCCTACACTCGTGTTCCTGGATTCATCGAGCGGGCGCGTTCTGGAGCAGACCAGCGGATATGAACCGCGGCCGGAGTCGTTCCTGCGGCACGTCCTCGCCGCACGCCGCGCGGTCAACCTGCCTTTGACCAAAGACATGGAGGAACTCCTGGCCAAGGCGTTTGTTCCAGATCAGAATAAGGTAAAGCCCTTCATCGACAGCGGTGATGCGGACGGATTAGTTAAATATCTGGCCCCGGCGAGAGACGATGTGTTGCGGGACTGCAATTTTTTGGTGGCCAAGCTGCGTCTGCCGCCTGGAGTCAGGCCGGTGGACGTTCTGGCTATGGTTTATCAAGAATATTCAATGCCGGAGTCAGGCGTCCTGGTCATTCACGTGCCGCGTGATGGGAAGACTGCCCCTCTGCGGATCATCGCCCCGGGCTGCAAAGCCATCAACGAGCCGATTGGCGTTGACGAAAAAGCCGTCGTGAAGGGGCGCGAGTTTGATCTGGAGCCGCTTTCCGCCAAAGACGCCGCGTCCTTTACCGGACGGGTGTTGCGGCCGGACGGTCAACCGGCGTCGAAGACGATCGTGCGCATCTGCGATTGGGACGTGATGCGCGCCGACAGCCAGGGACGTTTTCAATTTGCGCGGGTGACTCCCGGGACGTTTGTCGTGCGCGGGGAGGCTCCGGGCGGGGAATTTCAGGAAGAGTTGACCTTTGTCGGCGGCCAAGAATTGAAAAAGGACCTGCCGCTGAAGGGAGTGACGACCGTTGGCATTCGTTCGGGCGTTGCAGACACGGGAGGGTTCGCGCGAGTTGACGGGCGACGGGGTGCATACGGGCGAGGCTTATTTCAGCGTTGATCACAGTCGCTTTCTTTTATCGCGCGGGGCGCAAACGCGCGACTACTACGGGAGCGATTTCATGTTAATGTCTGATTGGAAAGGCGTGCGCAAGTTTTTGAGCAAGGAGCAAGTGGCCGCCCTGGAAGCCTCCAACACCGGCGCACCCATCTTCTGGCTATTCGACAAGATGAATGACAAACAGACCGGCTTGCACGCGGAGAACGCGCGCTTTGAGGACATTCGCGGGGTCAACGACGGGAAACCGTACCGACGAGAAAACCTTCTTCCAATTCTTGCGCGGCGAGGAGGTTCGCAAAGGGCAGGTCTTCACCCTCCGTTGCGTGCTCAAGGACTATTACGCGAAAATGGAGATCACGGATGTGACGGTGCCACCCAAACCATAAACGGCTCACTTTGCGGAGACGGACTTGAACGCTTCCGATTCCTCCCACCGGGCGTAAAGCTGGGGCAGCTTTTGCTTGGCGGACGCCAGCTCTGCAAGCAGTTCGTTGGTTTGTGTTGCGTGGGTGCGATGAAAATTGGGCGACGCGAACAAACCTTCAATCCGCGCAATCTCCTCCTCCAAGGCGAGAATTTGCGGCTCAATGCCTTCCAATTCACGCGCTTCTTTGAAGGAGAGTTTGCCGGGTTTAGCCGCCATCGTCGCAGAACTCGGCGGATCAAACTGGGCATGGTCCCTTAGTGGACACAAAAAGCGGACATTTGCTTGACGCCTATGTCAGGAGTTCTGGATATTGGACGAGTGAGCCGGGTCTGTTTGCTAAACAGTGCGTGCCTTCGGGCACGTGGTGCAAGTCCACGGCATTCCCCCATGCGCGCGCAGTTCAGAGAGAACCATCCGTCATTTCAAGCGCGGCACAACGGCGGCTTCATACCCCGTATCGCACGAGATGACTGCCGAGCTCAGCGTGGGAACAAAGAAGGCCGCCCACTCTCCATTTTGCGCAGAGATCAGAACCCGCTTCGGTCATTGGTCGCTTCTCACTTGCCGTCCGAGGGCGTGGAATCCCATCTCTTGAAGTCACCATCGGTCGAGGTGTGAGTTTCACAGTGACCGTCGGCGAAGCCGTAGGTCTTCGCCCAAAAGCCCAGGGGCGTCAGCCAGGCCTGACGTTCACGCACCACGACCACCGAACCTGGATGGGTCAACGCATCATCGAAAGACCCATGGAAAACGATTTCAAATTGGTTGGTCGCTTGGATGAAACCATCCAAGTCGGAAGTCGGCACCGGAAGGTGCTGGAACACCGCCGGCAAGTAGCGGCTGATTTGGTCGAAATTCGTGGGAAACTGGTTCTGGTTCTCGGAGGCATAAGAAATCAGAGCCAGGGCGAAATTCCTAGCGAAGCCTGCCTTCCGGCTCTGGAGCGCCGCTGTGGCCGCTCCGGCCGCCACTTCTGGCGAGGCCGCTTGTTTCAGCCGACGATTCTCTTCCTGGAGTTCTCCCAGTTCATTGGTCTGCCGCCGAAGCGCGCCCATTTGGCCCCGCAGGCGCATGAGTTCGTTGACCTGGTCGTTCGCGACCGGCCGGCTTGCGTTCGCGACAAGGTTTGAAAGTCGTTCGTTTTCGGCTGCCAGTTGCACTAGTCGGTCCGCTTGCTGCTCCAACATCTGGTTCTTTTCACGCAGCCTGGCTTGAGCTCGATGTTGAATCAGCAACGGCGTGACTGTGGCAGCGACAAGGAGGGCACTGATGATTCCTGCTTGGAGTTTGGTCATAAATCCGAGAATACTGAATGTTGTTCCGGCTGCCGCAACGCCCGCCAGCGAAGTGCTGGTGAGCGTTGCCGCAAAACCGGCAGGTGCGGCAGTAATGGCATTTCCTGCCAGCGTAAACGCCAGCGCGGCTGCGGTTGAAGTGACGCCCTTGCGAGCAAGTTGACCGCGCAATTTCTCCAGCGCGCGAGTCACTCGCTTTCGCGCGGCTTCCTGGCTGATGCCGAGCGCGGCGCCAACGCCTTGGAGGTCGCGTTTCTCGAAGTAGCGCAGCACAATGGCGTCGCGATCGGCTCCGCCCAGGCTCCTCATGGCGTTGTCGAGCACGGGCGCCAGCCGCTCCCAATCGGTTTCGCTGCGGTTTTGGAGTTCATCCATGGTGACAGCCCGCCTCTCTGAGCCTGACGGCGGCGTTCGGTTCGCATCGTCTGCGCGGCGGCGAAACAGGTATGGCGGTAGAGCCAGCCGCCGAGGACAACGTTGTGCGAAAGCGTTCGCGCCTTGCGCGCCAGCGCGGCGAAGACGGTTTGGGCCACGTCTTGTGCGTGCTGAACATTGCCGGTCTGCCGCAGCGCCGCCGAATAGACCAAGTTCACGTAGCGCGACACCAATTCGCCAAAGGCCGATTCGGAGCCTTGCGCGTATTGCCGCAACAACTGGAAGTCGTCCGTCATGCTCTACCTTAATAAAAGCCGCCGAAACCTAAACCGGACAGCTTTTTTTGCGCAAGAAGTTGACCTGCCCTGGGCGGCGCTATCTGCTCGCCGGGGAGCGGATGGGGTTGCCGCTGGAATCGGTGAGTGATCCCTTCGGCCTCGCAACAGAAATGGCAACCGCTGTCTTGTTGGAATTCCATGTCCCGGTGCGCAATGCGCGGACAATCTCATCGGTGATGTAACCGTTGTTCGCCAGCATTACCACGACCTCGGCGACTTCCTCCACGGTGCCAAACCGGCCCACAGGGATCAGCTCTGGCCGTGCTTTCGGATTCGCCGTGACCATTTCCGTCTCTATTAAGGCGGGAGCAATCGCGTTTGCGGTGATGCCCTCCTTGGCCAAGAGGGCCGCATACGAGTGCGTCAACCCGATAGCCCCAGCCTTGGACCGGCCTTGGACCCGGAGCGGCCGGTTCAAACCCAACCGAACGCGGCAATGAAATGGCGCCGAGGCGCCGAGCCCAACCAGGTTTAATAGTTGCCGGATCCAGGCCCTCCAGGCATAATCTGCGCGGCTCATGCTGATGCACAAGCCACCGAAACAGGCGCTTGCCACACAGCCTGCATCCTTGAATGCAGACGCAGGCTGATGACGGATGATTTGACGATACGTTTCCTGTGCAATGCGCAACGCCGACAATTACGAAAGGAGTGCTGAAGCTTGTGACGTGGACAAAACTGAAAATGGCCGCCGTCGTTGGCCTCTGCGTGTGGCTGACCGCCGCTACTGCAACCGGCTCTGCCCAACAACTCATCACGAACGACTCGAAGACCACGGCGAGCAGCGCGGCCATCGCGTTGCCGCCGGAGGCGCGGCAGCAATGGGCGAAGCAAAAGGCCGCCATGCGAGCCAGTTACTTCGAGTTCACGGAGAGGGACCACGGGACCCTTGCCGACTGGAACTACGGGGTGGCGCCGGACGTTTATTCGGCCTATTTCGCCGGCAGCCACTTCTATGAGCACGAGCGCATACCTGAAGCCGGCAATAAGGTGTATGAGCATGAAATTGCGTTTGACGGCCAAGCCATCTGGGGAAGCAGCAAAAGCGGGGTCCGCAAGTGCTCACTGGCGGACGCGCCTGCTTTGGCGCCTTATGTGTTCAACTCCAAGCGCATTCGGTGGCCGTATCTGGACGCCGCCGGTATTTACGTGCCACAATACGGTTCCGAAGTGGCGCCCTTTTCCTCCCTCGAGCCATTGGCACTGCATTATCTGGAACATGGCGACCTGACCAAAGTTGAAGCGGTTGGGGAAAACCTGCGGGTAACGTTTCAAGTCGAAGATGAGTTGGCCAACGTGCAGAGAGCATTCCTCGAGAAGTCGCAGGGTGAACTTCAAGGCGCGGACGCCGCCAAGAAGGAGCATGTGAAAACGTCTTCGAGCCCTGAAGCCAAGCCGCACCGTGGCACTTCTCCTGGAGCCAAAGCACGGTTACGGGATTGTCGAGCGCGAGGAGTGGAATCCGGCCGGACAGCGGATCGCCCGCCTGCAGTCCGAAGACTGGAGATTCTACGAAGGCGCAGGCCTCTGGCTGCCCAACCGATGTGTCGCGTTCTATTACGCGCGTCCGCGGGAGTTTGTAAGCGAATTCTCGGAGCAGCCGATTCATTTCGTCACCAATGAGTTGAAGCACGTCGAATTCGGGGAAAAGGACATTCCCTTCACCTTTGAGCCGGCGAAGTCGGGCGAGCCTATTGTCGGCGTGGCGACGCCCAAGGCCCCGCTGCCCGCCGCCCCGCTTCCGGCTGCGCAGGAGAACGTCGATGTCGCCACGGTCGAGCGAATCAGGACCGAGGTTCCGCGGCATTCACAGGTCATGGACATCGCCAGTTGGCTGACGGACGTTTATGGCCCGCGTCTGACGGGCTCGCCGCAAACGCAAGCCGCAGCCGACTGGGCAGTGGCGACGATGCGGTCGTGGGGGCTCAGCAACGTTCAGCTCGAGCCTGGGCCCCTACGAACGCGGATGGAGGAGCGAGCAATTCTTCTTTCGGGCCATTACCCCCCAGCCCTTCATCATTAACGCCCTTCCGGCCGTCTGGTCGATCAGCACCAAGGGACGCGTCACCGGCCCCGCCATCAAGTTCGAGGTCCACTCGTTCGCCGACCTCCAGCGATATGCCGGCAAGCTCAACGGCGCCTTCCTCCTCATGGACGCCCCACAGCCAACCCCAGCGCACTTCGAGCCGCAGGCCACGCGCCTGAGCGATGCGCGACTGGCGGCCTTGGCGGCGGAGGAACCTCCGGGGCAGCACGGAGCGTCCAACGCTGTCGTCGAGTTTCGCTACACCAGCGACGAGGTCATGCAGGATCCCGCGGCACGCCGTTGGCTGGTGAACGAAGGAGCCGCCGCCCTGCTCTTTTGCGCGCCTGGCGACGGCGGGACGATGTTCAAGACGCGCTCCGGTTGGGAGTCCAAGGATGAACCCGGCCAATTGCCGGTCGTAACGGTCAGCGCCGAGTCCTACGGCCGGCTCGCGCGCATTCTGGAGAAGAACCTTCCCGTGACCCTTGAACTGGAGATGGAAAACACCTTCTACGATAACCCGAACGTGTTCAACCTCATCGCGGAGATTCCCGGCACTGACCCGAAGCTCAAGGACGAGGTCGTCCTGCTGGGCGCCCACTTCGACTCCTGGACCTTGGGCACCGGTGCAACCGACGATGCCGCCGGCTCGGCCATGGTGATGGAGGCCATGCGCATTCTCAAGGCGCTCAACCTCCAGCCGCGCCGCACCGTCCGCCTCGCCCTCTGGACCGGCGAGGAACAGGGACACAGTGGCTCCGAGGCCTATGTCGCATGCCACTATCGGGAGGCCAAGGGGCCCTCGACCACTATGAAACCCGAACACGGCAGGTTCTCCGTTTACTTCAACGTCGATGGAGGGACTGGCAAAATCCGGGGCGTTTTCAACGCGCGAAACAGGGCGTTCTGGCCGATCTTCGAGGCCTGGATGCGCCCCTTTCGGGAAATGGGGATGAAGACCGTCTCGCCTTGGAGCGTCGGCGGAGGCGATCAACTTTCGTTCGAACAGGCGGGGCTGCCCAGCTTCAATTTGATTCAGGACCGGATTGAATACGAATCGCGCACACATCACTCAAGCGCGGACGTTTACGAACGTCTTCAGCCGGAGGACCTGCAGTTCAACACCGTCGTGCTGGCGACTTTTGCCTGGCAAGCGGCCCAGCGTGACGAGAAGCTCCCGAGGTGACGCCTCGCCAGTAATGGGAGTGTCAGGCGGCGGGCAGTGCCGTCTTCATTGTTCCTGGTCGAGCAGAGCGAGGGCGCGACCGGCTTAGACCAATGGGATCCAATGTATCTGGCCTTTCGGGCATCGTCGCAAGTGGCAGCCAGGGCGACTGGCCGCCGAGGCTCCAGGCTGAGTGCTGACCGCGGAGGGGATCGAGAATTCCGGTTGGAGGTCGTGGGAAGACCACCGAACTGGGGGCGATTGCCACCACGGCTTTCACTTGAGGATAGACGCTGGCCAACAGCAGCGCCAATTCAGCTCCCCGCGAACCTCCCATCACCACATAGTCGTCCGGGACGACCCCCTGTGGGATCCGCGCGTGGGCCATGTCGGCCGCAATGGAGGTGGCGCCGGAGCATGCCCTCGCGTGTCATTTCCCAAGAGGCTAGGGCGAGACCCGCCTGGGCGTTCATGTCGCCCCGGGAGAAACGTCCAAGGTCGAGCTCGGCGGGGACGGAGGGACGGGTGTCTTCCTCCCTCATTTATCGTGGAACCGTTTTTGGCACGGTGGCTGCTTGACCCGCGCTGGACTTTTTGTTACTCAGCCCTTAGGAATAAAGCAGTGGCCAAAATAAGAACCATCACTTTTCTCGCCTTGATATGGCTGACGGCGAACCTAGCGGGGACAGCAGTCCTCGCCGCCGACGAATCGCCAGAATCTGTGCCCGGACTGGTCCCGGCCGGAGTGAAGTCCCTCGAAGGCGGGTGGGAAGAATGGACCGGCATAACTGGTGGCACGGGCTTCCATGACGAACTGATCACCAGCCTTTCGATCGACGGGGTGGGCAATCTTTGGGTGGGCACCAGCCGAGGCCGGGTCTTGACCCGTTCGGGAACCGTCTGGCAGATTCAAGCGCGGCTGGATGCCCAAGTGACGGCGGTCGCCGTCGAAACGCCCAGCCGGGTCTGGTTCAGCACCAGTGATGGCATCAGGCGGTTGGACAGGGTCAAAACAAACTCATGGCGGGTGACCGCCTTCCGGATTTACTACCAGGGCCAGCCGGGTCTCGTCAGCGGCGGATACTCTCCGGGCTTCGACGCGGAGAGGCTCTGGGGCCATGTGGATGGCATTTACATTCCACCAAAGAAGAAAACCTACGCCCCGTTTGTCATTTCGACCGAACACGGCTTGTTCAGTTGGGCCGGTTTCTACGAGGTCTGGGATCATTTCCTGGCGCATTACTGGGGGGCCAACTCCCCCTGGCTGGACACTCGGGACCTGCTTCCGCACCGCCGCCCCACCTGCATGGTCGAGGATGGCGCCGCCGACCTCTGGGTCGGAACGGATGGCGACGGCATTGTGTGCCTGACGGCGCACGCCAGGGATTACGCGGCACGTTCTCCAGGGGATAATGCCCGTGATGGAACCGAGTTCAGGTCGTTCGGCACCAACGAACTCGGCTGCGATTTTACCAGCGTTGCGGATCTGAGTCCCTCCGCTGATCCGCAAACGGTCTGGGCAATCCTGAATCTCCGCCACGGCCCTTCGCACGTAGGCCGGTTTGACGGCAAGAGATGGACTAATCTGCCGCTCGAACCAGAGGCGCACTGCGTTGCCGAGGTCAAACCTGGCGTCGCCCTGGTGGGCACGGACCGGGGCCTCTTTCGAGTGAGTTTTTCCGCCAAGACCGTCAAGAAAGTGCGGGAGTTTGAGTCAGATGGAGTTGTTGACTTACCCATCCGTAGGATCGTAGTCGGTCCGGACGGCAGCGTGCTCTGCACTTCGTCGCCGGCACTCTTCGAGCGGTCTCAAGCGCCAGATTAGGCCAACTCGATGCTGGATCCCGTGCCCGCCCCGCCTAGGCCAAGGGTATGTGCCAGGAGCGCTGGAGCTGGATTCCCAACAGCTTCTTCTGAGAGTGCCAGCCCCCGCTCCGGATCCCTCCGTTTCAGTAAACGGCATCGGACGAAAGCAGCGGGAGAATCGGACCCCACCAACCAGGTCGCGAGGAAACCGATTTCGGCGACGAACACTCGCGGAGGGAACCCGAAATCGGCGTAATGAAACTGCAGGAATTCAGCCGGGTGAAATACTCGGGGGAAATGGAGTGTGTAATCTCATCATGGACGACGCCATAGAGCCCGGCGACCAAGGCGCCCAGCGCTGCACACCCCAGCATCGCTGGCATCTGGCTCAGCGGGAGCTTGGGGATTAGGAAAGCGCTCACAAATGAAGTCCCAACTCCGCCGGAATCGGACCATCCGCCTCGACATCGAGGACAACAAAGCTCACGGCCGCAATACTACCAATTCTGCGCCGGGGATGCCATCTGGCAACGCGCAGTCACAGCGGGTTGTGGGAGTCGCTGTGGGGAAGGATCGATCAGCCTGGACTACTGGCTGGCCCTCGCTTCGACGACCGTCGCAGGGATTCTGATCTGCGGTTTCGCCGTTGCCGCCATTGCGTCCAGATTGAGAAGGCCGATTCAGAATGGCGGCTCTCCCGCCAAGTAGCCAGGTTGCGGCTCTCCCGAGGGTCTGGGATCTACTGTCGGCCAGTTGCCAATGGCGGAACGATGTGTTGCGCTTCCCAGGACTGAAAACCGTCGTCGGATTCGACAATTCGCACATATCCACCGGCCATAACGCGAGAAGATCGGAGCTGAGGGGAAGTTCAGGGCCATGGGCGCCGCTGGAGCCGAGGATGGTGACTTGGGCGCGCCATCTGGGCCCTGACGGCAGCCCAACGGCAGGCGGAAGTGGGCAACCCACGCCCCCACACCGATGGGTGTTTGAGGGAAAAGACTCGCTGTTACCTTTTGCCCGCTTCGGCAACTCTATAGGCGAAGATGAATGGTTGCCGAGAAGAGGGGGAGGAGAATGGAGGTTTAAGGCAGGACTGGGGTCCTGGAAAAGGGGAATTTGGCGTTGCGCTGGATTCCTCTTTCTTAGCTGGTAGGTGGCTGTAGCTCCGGCTTCATTTCGCGTGCCCTTTTGGCGCATTCTCGACGTCAGTGTTGCCAGCACCTTGGGGTCTGGCCGTCCCAGTAGTTGTGGACCGCCTTGTCATGGCCACACCAGGAGCGGTGAGCGCTGCGGGTTGCCATCAGTCGTTCGGAGTATGCGGGAGGCATAAATGGCGGCGACTTTCCACTCCTCGCCGATTTTTCGCAGCTCAACCTGGCGGGTGGTGCCTTCGCCCTCGAAATAGACATCCAAAAATGCTTCGTCTGGGTGGCTGAGTTCCTGCTCTAGAGCATAGGAATCGCTTGAGGGAGTCACATAAAAGCCGCTTGAGGGGCTTAAGAACTCCGCCGCCAATCTGCACTTGGCCGCCATTGCCTCATTAGAATCGGCCGCGAACCTGGAATCGGCCGCGATCCAAAACTTGCCGGCCAACACGTTGCTTGTCGAAGGGGCCACACTCGCCGCCAGGGCCTTGGGATCAGCCCGGCTCATGGCCCAAAGCGCCGTTTGGAGCGCCCGTGCCGGCCCGTCATATCCCACAGACGTCAGTTGCTCCTTCTGCCAATGAGCCAGGACGGTCTGGGGGTTCGGCAAGAGGGGACCAGACTGCGTTTCGTTCGTTGAGCCGGCCACAAGAAGCTGCTGCCGCGCCGCCCGAAGTCGCCTCAGTTCGCTGGCGCTTGCTCGCAACTGCCCTATCTCTCCGCGCAGCTTCAGCAGTTCCCTGAATTGATCGCTGGAAGGACTTGAGTTCCTGGTGTGAGTCACAAGGTTCGACAGTCGTTCATTCTCCGCCGAAAGCTCCGCCAGTCGCTCGGCCTGCCGCCGCTGCAAGACTTCCCGCTCGCGCCATCGGACCCAAGTGTGATGCTGAACAAACAACGGCAATGCCACGCAGCAGGCCACGAGTGCGTTGCAGAACATGGATGTGAGACTATTCCTGGTCATCGAGCGGATGGCGGGGCAGTGTTCTGGCTCTCCCACTCATCGTAGTTGCCGTCTTTACTCCCGCAAAATGCGAGTTGACCGTTGGCAAGACCGTAATGCCTGGCCCATCTTCCGTCTATATTTCGAAAGAGTTCGTTTTCCCGGAACAGGATGACGTCCAGGTTGGTGAGCGAATCACGCGACCCCTTGTAGAGGATTTCCAACTGGTCGGGCGTCACGCTGGTGTTCCCTTTGAACACTTCCGGCAAGAAGTGTTCGGCTTGCTCGAAACTGCCAGGAAACTGCCCCTGGTTTTCATCGGCATACCTGCTAAACGCGCCCGCCCAAGCCCCTAAAGACTCCTCCCTGCGAGCGAGTGCCTCTTTCCACTGCAAGATCCCTTTGGCCTCTTGAAGCGAGGGCGACGGTGTTTGCCGTCGGTGGTTTTCCTCACGGAGCAGGGCCAGTTCCTTGGTTTGGGGGCGAAGGGATTCCGCTTCGCTGCGGAGTTTGAGCAATTCATTCAACTGGTTATTGGCAGCCGAGCCGTTCGCTTGGGCGGCCAAGTTTGAAAGACGCTCGTTCTCCTCCGCGAGTCGCTCCAATCGATCCGCCTGCTGCCGCAGCGACGCTTCCTGCTGGGTAAACCTGGCCCGAGCCTGGTGCTGAATCACCAAGGTTGTCACAAAGCTGGCGAGCAGAATGGCGCTGATTACCGCTGTCCTCGACTTTGTGATTGTCATAAATCTCAAAAGAGATACGGCGGTACCAGTTCCCGAGGCCTCCGCCAGGGCCGTGATTGACAAACCGGCGGCAAGCCCCGCCGGGGCTGCCTTTGCCGCCGCCGCTGTGAGTGCCGAGGCGAGGGCGGTTGCAGTGAGGGCGACGCCGCGCCCGCCCAAGGCGCTCCGCAGCCTCTCCAGCGCACGGCTCACGCGCTTTTGCGCCGCGTCTTCGCTGATACCGAGCGCGGTTCCCACCTCGCGCAAATCCTGGCGCTTGAGAAAGCGAAGGACCAGCGCATCCCGATCCGAGGCCTTCAGTTGGTTCAAGCCCTCGTCCAGGTAGGGGGCAATTCGTTCCCACACGGGTTCCGCCGAGTTGTCGAGGGCTCTGATTTCCATCGCCGTTCGTTCGCGACGCATCCGACGCTGCTCCGCTCGCACCGCCTTGGCGGCTGTGTAGCTCGCGTGCCGATAAAGCCAGCCTGCCAGGACGATCGCGCTCGGAAGCCGCCGCGCCTTGCGAGCCAGGTCAATGAACACCGTCTGGGCCACGTCCTCCGCCAGAGCGGAGTTGCCTGCTACGACCCGCAAGGCGGTCGAATAGACCAGATCAATATGCCGGGCCACGAGTTCGCTGAAGGCCGTTTCTGCCCCGTCCTGGGCGTATTGCTCCAGCAGTTGTCGGTCGTCTCGCATCGTCTATCTACATATTAAAACCCGGCAAAATCAAAATCCGACAAAGAGAATATGAGAACTCACGCTTTTCCTCGGGCTATTACGATGAGGCGGATCGAGTGTGAGGATATTCAGCCCTTCCGGAATGGTGTTGTTTTGCGGCTTTTCGTTTTCGAAACTGCCGAGGGGCGTCTCGGCGCAGATCAGGAACTGGAGCAGGAACTGCCTCATGAAGGCGGATTGGAGCTCAAACATGTCGCGGTCGAAGGTTCCTGCGGCATTTCGATGACCATCAATTTCGAGGCAAAGCGCCCGCGGGCATCCGGGGTGCCTGCGCTCTGCACCCCGCACCAGCCGGAGGAGAGCTTGGGCACTATGATCGAAATCCTCGTGGGCAGACACCACATGGGCGATGACTATAACTCCTGCGCTTTTTTTCATTTCTCAGCCTCGTTCACTATCCGTCGCGGCAACATGTTCGGTCCGTCGGTCTTTGCCTGGGCACTTGGCCGCCGCCGCTTTCTTGATTGGCTGGGTTCTCCCGCCGGGCAGCCAGGCGCCTGGTTTAAGGAAACGCCCAAACCTGCGAGGCTGGGGGTCAAAACGCCCCAAAAGGGACTGAAAGAGCGGCACACCAGTAGAACGAAAGTCAACGTGCGGTGTCATTAACAACGTGTGGCATACGGCATCAATCCGGAGACGCATCTGCTGGCCAGTTGGGTCATCGGGGCGAAGGCCACCGACAACGCGCGCGACTGCCGCTTGGTCGCGCTGGCGGGCATCTTGCCCGATGCCGATGGCCTGGGCCTGCTCGTGGACGCCGCCAACCGGGCTTTCGGCGGCCCAAGGACACTCTTCTACGAGCATTACCACCATTATCTCCTGCACGGCGCCTTTGGCGGAATCCTGATCAGAGCGTGGGGATCTGGTTGCCAGGCTTTCGTCGAGCCGCCAATAGCCTGGGCGGCGCCAGTTCGGCGTTTCCCGCCAACCTCGTCCGTCTCTAAGGCGTCAAAGCGTTGCGAGCGCAAGTCGCTTGGCATTCGCGCACCACCCGGATATGCTGGACAGGGTTGGTGAAGAAAAAGGCCTCGAAGTTCAATTTGAAATCGGAAAACTCAAGAAGATGCTGTCAGGGAAGGAGGAATGAGAACGATGAACGAAACGATGATTGCGGGAATTGGACCTCGGTTCAACGGTTTCCACACGCCCATGGGGAGTGTCGAGTGTCGAGTGTCGAGTGTCGAAGGGCGTCCGCCCTGCGTTCCCTCTCCACTCGGCACTCGGCACTCGTCTCCTGGGTGTTCGGGTGCTTCCAGACCAACGTTTAGGCAGCATCCGCACCGCTCCCTGCCGCCTGCCTGTTTGGCGCTGGTGTTGGGACTGACCACGCTCATCGGCGCCCGGAACAAAACGGTGGCTGCGGATGCCAGCCCGTCCCCGCAGGTCTGCGGCACCGTGGTGGATGAACAGGGCCGGGCGGTGGCGGGTGCGACGGTGGATTGCTATCATTATCAAGCCCGGCCTGGCTACGTGGAAGGGGAACCGGAACTCAAGGAGCGCACGGTTACGGACGGCAAAGGCGCATTCGCTGTTCCCTCTTCACGGGGCACAACTCTCGTGGTGGTGAAGAAGGCGGGTTTGGCTACGGCCTGGAAAACCTGGAATTCACTCCTTGGCGTTTCGCCCGAGCCGCTGGTCCTCACGGCGCCAACCGCCCTGGCGGGTGTGGTGGTGGATGAGAATCACCAGCCTGTGGCCGGCGCGGAGGTGTGGGCTTCGGGAGCCTGCTTTGGGGACGAGTATGCGAGGACGGCGCATCTGAACGATCTGTTCGGCAAGCCCGCGCGCGAGTGCTTCTCCGCCCGGACCGCGGCGGATGGCCACTTCCGCATCGAGAACTTTCCAGCCTATGGCCGCGCAGCTCTGGACGTCAGGAAGACCGGCAAAGCCCAGCGCCAAATTGGCAACGCCGATGCAGGAGGGTGGGATTACCAATCCGGCGAAGAGAACATCGAGCTCGTGGTTGGCCCAGCCGGAGCCATTGAAGGAAAGGTCGTGGTCGCCGAGACTGGCCAACCGCTCGGAGGCGTCAGACTAAAATTTCAGGCGACCGGAGGAGAACTCCACAGCTACGATTCCCGGGAGTCTGTGGAGAGCAGTGCCGACGGGGCATTTCGCGTTCAGGAGGTTTCGTCTGGCACGTATCGTGTCCGTGCCATGGGCGCCCCTCCCGGTCAGTCGGCCGCTGACTGGAGGGTAGGGCCGCAAGACAGCCTGGTGACCGTGGTGGCCGGAGAAACCGCGCGCGAGGTGCTGGTCCATGTGTCCAAAGGCGCTTTGGCGGAGATGACGGTGGTCGCCGGGAATGACCTCGAACCGCTCGGGAACGTGGCGGTTTGGTCGGGCCAGTTTTCGGGTGGAACGACTGCTTACACCGGCACTAACGGTGTGGCCCTCTTGCGGGTGCCGGCTGGCGAGATCTGGTTTTCCGTCTGCAAGAAGGACTGGGCCCCGCAACACAGCCCGGCCAAAGCCGAGGCTGGCCGGACCAATCATGTCCGGTTCGAGTTGATCCGCTCCCCCACGATCACCGGCACGATACGCGACTCCGGGGGCGCGCCGGCAGCAGGCGTGCTAGTGTCATTCCATCCGGGGTTTTACCCTGGGGCAAGCCTTTATGCCGAAGGCAGGACGGATGACAACGGGCGATACGAGTTGACAATACAACAAGAGGCGGGGGGTGGCGGCAGTTGGATGGGCCAGAACCGGACGAATTTCATCATGGCCCGCAGCTTGGAGCGGAACCTTGCCGCGGCCCAGGAATTCGACACGATACCAACCAACCTGGACCTTGGCCTGCAACCAGGAATCACGCTCTCAGGTTGCGTGAAGGACACCGAGGGGGTGCCGGTGAGGGGCGCCGTAGTTGACCTCAGCATACTCTCGGGCCTTTCAATCCTCAAATTGGACCCGCGACCGACCCGTGTTGACGCCCACGGTTCGTATGCCTTCCCTGCCCTGCCGCAGGGAAGGCGATACTTCATCTTTGGATTCGCCACCAGAGGCCACGGCACAGCCTCCGGGGAGATAAAGGCCGAGGATACGAAAACCGAGCGTTATGAATTCCCCGATTTTGTGCTCAAGCGGGCCGATCGCAGACTCGCCGGTCAAGTGTTGGGCCCTGACGGAAAGCCGGTCGCCGGGGCCGAGGTCAGATTCACTGGCCTGGGACAACGCCAGGGACCACTGGAGTGGCCCGCCACCAAATCAGACAGCAAAGGACACTTTGTCTTTAACGCGGTGTGCGATGGCCAGGTTCATGTCTTCGCAACGAGTCCTGAGAGGAGCTACGGCTTCATGACACGCGTTGATGCCAAGGCAGGGGACACAAATATTGTCATCCGACTTGATTGACTCCAATCAACCCGTATGAGCAGGGTTCCTCCGGCTCATCCGTTGGCTTTGAGTTTGGCCTCCAGTTCCTCCAGCGCAAAGCCCTCGGCGACAACGCGGTCGGATGGGTCGGTGGGGATGAACCACGGCAGAGCGCCGGCGCCCCAGAAATTCAGCATCGCCGGCCCGTCCATTGCATGGTCACCACTCACACGGCTTTCTCGAAGCAACCATTTCGGTCCAAGGGGATTTTCCTTCATACGATGCCTGAGCCCGTTGACAACGTGAGACCCCATCGCAGGCACTGGGTGCTCTCCGCCGTCGCAGCCATGGCCATGATCGTGGTCTTCGGCCTTTACTCGGCCTTTCACTCTCGCTCGGCCAAGACCCCAAGCCAAGGCATCGCTCCGGGCGCCGCGAACGCCGCCGCGCTGGACCTGGTGGGAACCGTGCTGTCGGTCGAAGGGAAGCCCGTAACCAACGCCTCGGTTTTCATCCTCACGGCCCGGCCTCGCTCAGGACCGGGATTTCTCTGACCCTCCTGCTATGCGGATTGCCGCAAGAGCGCCATGGCGGACGCTCTGGGTGATCTCAAGATCGGATCGGTCGATGCCGCGCTCGAGTTCGAGGTGCTCGTCGTGGCCAAGGGGTTCGAAGCGGCCCGCTTCAACCGGGTCGATCCACAGCTCGGGCCGCTGAAAGCCTGGCTCGACCCCAGGGCGGCCACGAATCCGCCGCCCAACCAGGTGCTTCTCGGCTGCGTTATTGGACCGGACCGGAAGCCGGTGCGTAACGCGATTGTCTCAGTCGAGCAGACCGCCCTCGAAGGCAGTTACACGGTTTTCCGAGGATTTCCTGTTCCATGCCCGCGCGTTTGTCCGGAGGAAAATAACGGTCCTCCAACGGAAACACCTCCTCGCCCAGTGCTTTGAGATACAGAAAATCCTCCTGATACCGATTGGGCGCCGTGACGCCGCCCGTAGGTTTGATTTTCACGGTGTAGTCCTTCATCGCCTGATCGCGCAGAAACGAGCGGCAGCCGGTTGAACTGAGGGAAAGAACAAAGCTCAACGAGAGGACTACCGTCAAGAAGACGCTAGCCTTGAGAACCCGTTCGGATTCTTCCTGGGGCAGCCTCCACATGCTCGGCAAAATGCGGTGTTTGCCCATCAGAGTTCTCGCGGTCCTGCCAATCACGATGCAATCTATTTTGGCACCCTCCCGAAGGGGATCTGCAGGCAGAGTCTGGGGTTCCGGTTGCTGGGACGAAGGTGGTGTATTCATAAAGGGACTCGAATGCCGAAGGGGACGCTGGCCTCTGCGTGGAAGTGGGTGCCGTCGGAGATCCGGCCCAAAGCGAAGCCGCGACGATTCGCGAAACACTCCATGCCGCAGCCGCGGGCGCTGCCCCGCACCGGCGTGGCCAAGGGGTCCTCTTCAAGAGCCCCGAAATCTGTTTCCAACGAGGACATCGGCGAAATCATCGCAATTTGCAGTTGGAAAATCAATCCGATAGATGCCCTGGGCGGGGGCGCCAGAACGAATCCTTCTGAGGGATAGAATCCGGGTGGCCTCCTGGGGAAGCCGTAACCTGGATCCAGGACAGCCTGATTTTGACATCAGTGATTTTGCCATGACGCGGCGCCAGCATAATACGCGTTTGGGCGCCCTGCCGTGTCTCGATTGCTCGTGAAGCCGGGGCCTCCGGCGGCAACGTAGCCGTAGCTGGCGCCACTCCTATCGGAGCTGACCCAAAACGAGTGAAGCCTGCCGTTCCTGAGGTGGAATTGGAAGCGGACGTTCTTCCCGGCGAGAGCGCCCAGGTCCCCGGCGCCGTTCCAATGCAGCGGGGCCATTGTCGAGTCGGTCTTGACGGGCACGCAGTTCTCCTTGGTGAACGGCGCTATCGCTCGGTCCTGCTCGTCCAGGATTTCGGCCCGCAGCTCGCCTTGCGGAGCCTCCACGTTCACAAACGGATAGCGGCCCTTGAAAGTGACGAGCCGGGTCTTGAGCGTGCCGCCGGCCTCATCGGCGTCCACCGAGGCGAAGCCGTTGCGCCGCAGGGTGGCCAGGCCCGTGACCTGCCCGGCGCCGCGCGCGCTCACGTAGAAGTAGAGCCGGTCGCCCATCACCAGGCAGCCGCCCGCCGCCGACTGGACATTGGCGTAGTTCCACGTGCCCGGAGTCTCCGAGACCGGGCAGAACGCCCGCCGATCCGGCCGGCTCCAATGGAAGCCGTTGCGGCTGGCTCCCGTCACAAAGGCGACTTTACCATCCAACTGCTTGCTCGTTTCAACTGGGTTGGTCAGGGCCATCGGTGTGGAGTGTAGTTTGGCCACGGCCTCAACGGAAGCTGAAAGGGGGCTGTTAGTTGTCGCTCTGCGGCAGACCGCTATCGGCGCGGCGTCCAATAAAGTCGCGTTGTCGAGAGGGGTCATAGATGACCTGCGGCGGCGGCGACGGCCATCAACAGACAGGGTGAAGGAAGGAAGAGCATTACCTCTACGTCAGCCTCGAGAAGGCGTCGCGAAGCGACTCGAAGCGATCCCAAACATTACCGTAGAACTCGGCACCCTTTTGGAAGCTCGCCCAGTGCTCGGTGACGTAGGCGCAAAGGGCCGCGAGTTGGCCGGCCACCGGCACCAATTCCTGGGGCTCGTGTTCAAGGCGAAACTCCAGCATGCCGGCAAAGTAGGCGATGAAATCGGAATTGTCAGTCGCTGCATCGCTGTGAATAAACGGGATCACGGCTCCGGAGTGTTCCATCGAGCTGTTGACCTGGACGAGATCAAGCCGGAATAAGCGGCCGACTTTCACGTATCTGGCAGCAAGAGATGGCGCGCTCTTCAGGGTCAACCTGTCCCCCGAGGCCGTCTCCTCCGGCAACCCCGGGCACAGCACGATTCAGGCTCCATGACGAAGCCCTACGGGTAATGACTCCGGCCGATTCGATAGGGCAGGGATTTGCCGCAAACGAATGCACCAGCGGCGACCGCCAGGGCAATTACTCCCAGCGCACCTCGGCAGGCGTGAGATCGCCGATACTACATCTCCTTCCCGCACTCTTATTCCGAGGAACAGGCGCGGGAACGTATCATCAAATCCAGATATTTGAATTTAAGATATGCGCACCCCTAAAAATATAAGTGGACAAGATTAGGCGTTGTGTGATAGTTTTACGTGCGTTCGATGAAAACCTGCATGAGCATATCAGTCTCGATTTGGCCGACGACGTTGGTCGCGAAAGCGACACGTCGGAGCGAGCCAAGCCGGAGCCATTTGTTCAGCCTCGGCCTATCCAGGGCATATTGCGGCCAAAAGCCCGAAGCCAATTGGGATAGGCTCAAGGTGAGCAGGTAAACGAAACATCATAGGATTTCTAGACCCTGCTTACCGGAATGGAAGCAGGGTTTTTTGTTTACCCATGCAGGACTGAAGCAGCAACACTCGACAACGAAAGGCAAAGCACTGTGAACAGACAAATGACGACGTCTTGATGATGTCACCTGGCACAAAACAACATGAGCCGCGGGAGAGCCGAGGTTCTCCGCCGGTGGGCTCTGCCCGCAGGTCGCCAAAAAGCGCGCCGAGCGAGTTAAGCCGGATTTTACAATCTAAGGGCTTCGCAGGAGGTGTGCCCCAAAACACCGAAAGGACCACCGTGAAACCGTGGGTTGGTATCGCAAGATAGCAAGAGGTGTTTGTTCTTTGTTGAAATGGCATGGGGGCCGGGAGGACTAAATGCAGAGTGCAGAGTGCCTAATGCAGAATACCTCCCAGCCCACATTCTTCCCCTCGATTGCGATCATTCTTCCGCTCCTGAGTTTCGCTTCGCGGTGTTGATAGACGAAATGGAAATGGCGACCAACTCGTTCGCCTCTCTCAAGACCGGCGCGGCCGTTTTCTCATCCATTTTCCCGGATTCGGACAGAAGCTCGACCCAATATCCAGACTCGTCCGCTTCTTCGAGGACATCGCCCATCTTGGAGATAAACGCGGGCTTCGACTTTGCGCGGCACGCGGCGCGGTAATTGGCTCCGACTGAGGTTCCTGACCGGAGCAGTTGTCGGCCGAGAATTCTGCTCGTGTCGGCGTTGGGAAGCCCCTGGCAAAACTTGATAACCTGGAGGGCGAAGTGCTTTGTGCGGATTTGGAGGTTCTGATGTTTCATACGCTCGCGCATTCTGCACTTTGCACTCCAAATTCTCCACTCAAATAAGTCGCGCACCAGCCTGTGCAGCCGAGTCTCCAAAACCCAGCTTGCCTGGGGCAGCACCAGGGCGGCTTGATCCGAATGAAAAATCAAGAGTGCAAAGTGCAAAATGCGGAGTGCGAAGTAACCGTGCGCCCGCGCACAGTCTCCATTCCGCACTCCGCACTCCGAATTCCGCATTCAAAAGCTGCCGTGGCCGAAACAGACCAGGCATTCGTCTTCTAAACGAACCCATGCGGGTGCAAATCCTGCCGGCAGCGCCATTGCCAGGTGGTGTCAAAGTCGCACGGCGGCCTGTTAAGCCGCGAGGTGTTGGCCTGCCCCGCCATAGCTCCGAGCGACGGCGGGTGCGAGTCCAACCCTGGCAGCCACTTTGTGGAAGGCAGGCAGATATAAGCTGGCTGCACCTGTCTCGAAATTGACAAACGCCTTTCAGCAGGAGTCCTCACACCTCATCCCGACCAATGTTTGCAAGGGTTTCGCGATTTCTCCGTCCGCCTGAATCATCCCGAATATGCAGGAAAAAGGGCAAACAGTATCAGATGGCAGTATCAGATTTGCCTTCCCTGTCCCACCCCCGCGCCGCCGTCCCCCGCTCGCGGAACTGGTTCCACACCCCACACCACCAGGGCAAATGAGGCGCGACCGGGAACCGCCCCTTTAGCTGCGCCCTGCCCCCGGTTCTGACCAGCCTGATTATCCCCGTTTCCCCAATCGAGAGGCACGAACGACAAGCGCAGCCAAGTTACCGTTGGCGACCACTCGGAAGCCCGTCGGTTTACGATTCCAGTTTGTGCGGCGCGGGGGATGCCGGGTCTATGGTCCTGGACGAAGTTGAATCAGCGGCCCGGCATACCCGCCCCACCGCCGCACAAAGAGACACGACCACGCCCAACAGCAGAGGCGTCCCGCTCAGAACGGGAAGGGTCCTGGCGGACGGGCACCAAGGTGCGAATCCTTCACGGGGCACCATCTTAAGTGCAGAGTGGCGAGTGCATACTGCGGAATTTCCGTCCCTCGAGCGTTGGCTACGCTCGTTCTACACTCCGCACTCCCCACTCCACATTTAAAGGGCTCCCGTAGCCCAACGCAGAGGCAACGGGCTTAAACCCCGTTCAGTGTCGGTGCAAATCTGACCGGGAGCACCATTCTGCCGCCCGCGTAGCCCAATGCAGAGGCGCGAAGCTCAAACCTTCGACAGTGCAGGTGCAAGTCCTGCCGCGGGCACCAGCCTCCGCCTGCCGGCTACGGCGTGGCGGGCCAGCTTTCGCTCTCCGAGCTGCGGCTTGGCCGGCCATTTCGGAATGTCAACCGGAGGAGCGAGCCGGACCTCGGTGCTAAGGAGTGCGTGCCTGCGGGCAAGTGGTGCAAGTCCATGGCATTCCGCCACGCGCGCGTAGTTCAAAGAGAACCGTCCGTTACGCCGAGCTCGGCGTAATGCCGAGTTCGGTGGAGCGATTTCTGACATGGTTAAGAGGTCGCTCCTTTTTTAACCTCGGACCTCGGCATTATCGGGCGATGAACGTGACGAATTGTCAGTGTCGCTGTCTGAAACATCATATGGATATCCGAAGAATCGGCCGATTCATTTGTCTCGCACTGCTGTCAGCGGCATGCTGTCTTTCCGCCCCGGCAGAGGATTTCACCAATGCCATCCACGCTTACCTGCAACAGTGTGTCCATGCTGAAATACCAAACGGCTGTATCGTGGTTGGCATTGTGGACGAGCATGGGAGCAGGGTGGTCAGTTGCGGAACGTTGGATAACGGCACCGACCAGGAAGCGAATGGCGACACCGTGTTCGGTCTCCATTCCGTGACAGGCACATTTACCAGCATGTTGCTGCAAGACATGGTTGAGCGTGGGGAAATGGAGTGGGATGATCCCGTGGCAAAGTATTTGCCGAAATCGGTTATGATGCCGACCTACCACGGCAAGGAAATCACCTTGCGCCACCTGGTGGCGGAAGCCTCCGGGCTGCCAGATTTTCGTGACAAGCTTGTCCCTAGACGCGCGGATAATCCCTATGCTGATTTAACCCTCGAGAAGATGTATGCCTTTGTAGCCGGCTGTGAATTGACCAATGACCCGGGAACGGAGAATCTCCATGGGTGCGTCGATAGGGGGTTGCTGGGCCAAGCCATGGCACTGAAGGCGGGAACGAACTACGAATCGCTGGTGGTGGAACGAATTTGCCAGCCATTGAAGATGAATAGCACCCGGTTCACGCTGACGCCCGAACTGAAAGCCCGGCTCGCCTGGGAACACAACCGACTCGGCTACGCGAGGCCGAGTATAGATTGGGGCGTTCTGGCACCCCTTGGCGGGCTGTTTTCGACAGCCAATGACCTGCTGAAATTCGTGTCGGCCAACCTTGGTTTGATGCCATCCCCGCTGACACCGCTCGTGGAAAAAAGCCGGGTTTCCTTTCCTTATGCTTCGCCGGGAGGGGAAATCGTCTATACCGGTGGAGGAGAGTTCGGCTGCCGAGCGCTCGCCTGTTTCGACAAGACGCGGCGTCGCGGCGTGGTAATCTTGTCGACTTCGGCTGATTTGATGCGCAATTTCGGAGACGTGTTGCTGAAAAGCGAATGGCAGTCGGACCGACGGCCGGCCGAGACCAACGTCAGCACCGCGATCCTGGGCTCCTCTGCGGGACAGTATCGTCCGACAAACGACCCGGCCGGACACACCATCGGCATTTGGCGGAAGGGGGACCGCCTTTTCGCCCAGTCCATCGGCTCCGGTTCATCGCCCGATGAAGTGCTGTTGCTGCCGCCGATCACGGCCGAATTGCTGCCTCAGTCGGAAACCCGTTTCTTCGAGCGGTTGACCGGCAGGCCGGCGGTGTTTTCCCGAAACGCGCGCGGCCAGATGACCGGAGTGACAATCGATTGCCAGGGCAAGCCATTGTCTTTCCAAAAAATCTCCGATCAGCCACCCAAAGCCCCCGAGCCAGTCAAACGACGCGTGGCCATCAAGCTGGACCCGAAACTTCTGGATGCCATTGTCGGCCACTACGAATTTGCGCCGAAAGCCCCGTTTCCCACCGGAGCAAAAGTGACGATCTGGCGGAAAGGAGATCAGTTGGTATGTCAAATCTGGGGCGAGAACACCATCCAAGGCGCCTTCGATATTTATCCGGAATCGGAAACGAATTTCTTCATCAAGCTCAATGGTGCGCAATTGACCTTCATTAAGAATGACAAAGGAGAAGTAACGGCTGTCATCCACCATTCCGCTCGAGCGGGGGTTCCGGACGCCGAAGGGAAGAAACTATCAAATCGGCCTCAATGACGCATGAAATTCGGAATTGCCCCTCGCACGGTGAATCTTCGATTGCTGTTGTGTATGGGCGGCAACCGGATAATGCCGAGTTCTGAAGTTAAAAAGAAAGCGATCCCTTAAAGATGTGAGAAATCGCTCCACCGAACTCGGCATTATTCAGAACTCGGCACAACGTCCGCCTTATAAGCGGGATCGCACTAGATGAGTGCCTGGATCCGGAGCGTTACCGGACGCGCGCACCAGCCTTCGCATAACGCTACGGCTTGGCGGGCCAGCCTTCGCCTGTCGGCTACGGGTTGGCAGGCCATTTCGAGCGCCTGACCACGAAGTAGCTCGAGCGGCCCAGCCCTTTCACATCCTTTGCGACTTTGGAAAGCGCTGGGTGTGAGCCGGTGGAAGAGACCGGCCAGGGGCGATTTTAATTCAGAATGATGAATGCAGAATGAAGAATGAGCCGGTGCGTGCTTCATCATTCCCCATTCTGCACTCTGCGTTCTGCGTTCTGCATTTGGTTGGCTGGGGACACCAATTCTGCGGGTGTGCCTCAACAGTAATGCGGCTGTGCCAAGGCCGAGACGAAGGCGCTATTTCGGAGTGCAGAATTATCATCGCTACGCCCGCGCCCGGTGCATTCCGCACTTTGCATTCTCCACTTTGCACTTGAAAGGGCCAGCGCTCAGGCAGGCTTCATACGCCCGCCGTGCCCAGGGCAGCACTGGGGACTGCGACCAGCCTTCGCACTGAGCGCGACGGCTCGGCAGGCGATTTCGCCTCCAGGCAGCAGCCTGCGGATGTTCTCTGTGAGAAAATCGTGCCGCGGCAGCACCGGCTGGAGGCTCCATTCCCAATGCTCGCGTAGTCCAACAGAAGAGACACGACGTTCGAGAGCGTCGCCAGTGCGGGTGCAAATCCTGCCGCGGGCACCAATTTCAAGGAGCCGAAGCCACAGAAGACCGGCACCGGCCTTTTAATCCGGTTTGGTGAGGTTGCAACTACCTCCGGCTCCACCAGCCTTCGCCGCCTGCGCAGCGGGCGGCGAAGGCTGCCGCGCCGAAGCGCGAAGCGCGTAGGCGGGCATGGGAATCACCTGTTCGGCTTCGGCTCGGCAGGCCAACCCATTGCCTCGTGGTGTAACAGCAGCATGCCGGGCTTTGACCCCGACGGTCTTGGTGCGAATCCAAGCGAGGCAGCCATTCCGAGTGCAGAGTGTTGAGCGCAGAGTGCGGAATGGCGACGCGCGCCCGAGAGGCTTTCGGTTCGTCCGGCACTCCGGCACTCCCCATTCTGAGTTCCGCATCCGAAACGCTCGGTGGTGAAATAGGATCACGTCTGGCCTACACCCAGAAATCGGAGGGGCAGAACCTTCCCGGGCGACCACTTTAAGTGCGGAGTGATGAGTGCGGAGTGCGGAATGGGCGGGCGAAAGGCCAGGTCCGCTCCTTTTCTCATTCCGCGCTCCGCATTCCGCATTCCGCATTCGAATGCCTCGTGGCGTAATCAGGAGCGCGCCGGTCTCTGAAACCGGCGGTGGCCGTGCGCAAGCACCT
Source organism: uncultured bacterium (assembly GCA_963749495.1). Classification (GTDB taxonomy): domain Bacteria; phylum Verrucomicrobiota; class Verrucomicrobiia; order Limisphaerales; family UBA8199; genus CAVQND01. Next base: position 703,021 of record CAVVMW010000021.1, on the reverse strand, counting down.
TGGAGCAAAACCAGGCGAGGCAGCCAATTTCCGGGCACCAGCCCCCAACAAAGAACAAACACCTCAGCGCGAGAAGCGATATGCCCGTGTGTGGACATTTTATGAACGAAATGCTGAACAAGTTGATTGTGCTGGTGCTGAATCGCAACTGGCAGGCGATCAACATTCGCACGCCCCAGGAAGCGTTTTGCCAAATGGCAACGAACGTTGCGACCGGCCTGGAGATCGAAGGCGAGAACCACATCCGCCCCGTGACGTGGGACGAGTGGATCACGCTGCCGATTCGTCCCCAGGACAACGCGGTGCAGACCGTGCGCGGCCCGATCCGCGTGCCGGCGGTCATTGTGGCCGTGAACTTCGCCAAGGTGCCGAGGAAGCGCCCGAAGCTCTGCGCCCGCACGATTCGTGATCGCGACGGCAACCGCTGCCAATACACCGGCCGTGCGCTGCGCCCCGACGAAGGCAGCCTCGACCACGTTCTGCCGCGTTCGCGTGGCGGCAAAGACACGTGGGAAAACCTCGTGTGGTCGAGCAAGGACGTGAACGCCCGCAAGGGCAACCGCCTGCCGCACGAAGCTGGCCTCAAGCTGCTCACCGTCCCGCGCGCAGCGAAGGAGATGCCGGTGACGGCGCTCATCCGCAACGCACACGGTGTCGCCGAATGGAGACTGTTCCTCAATGAGTGAAACAAAGGGAGGAAGTGGCTTATTCCGCTTCCTCCCCGCCAAAAAAAGCTCGTGAAAACGGACCGACAAAGTAAATTCTCGTTCGAAGCAGTGAACGTGAAGCAGATAACGCAAATGCGCTTCGAGGCGCTCTGTTACTCCAGAACCCCATATACTCCGTATTTCTTTAAGCAAGTTGAGTGGTATGCGAACGAGGACGAGCGCGTTTTGGGAATCGTCCTGTTGCACTTAGAGGATCAAGATTGGGCCTGGACGATCCTTGGTCGGGACGAAAAAGGTCTGTTTCGGGCGATCGATTTGGCTACGTCAATCAAAACGAGAGATGAAGCGCGGACCTTACTACACGAGCAACTGATCCAGAAACCGGGGCCTTCGACCCCAAGAAAACCCCTGTGCCACCGAGGCAATCTCACAATCCCGATAATCATGGTCGAGATGCCCTATATGATCAGCTCGGCCTTGAACTCGTTGAAACCAACATGCCGATTGAAATGCTCGTCGTCCAGCGGGCACACAAGTAGAGCAGCCTTGACGCTCTCATGGCCTTCTGCCACCGTGCGGCCTGGAATGACCCGCACGAAAGACCACATCTCCATTCCTGGCGGAACGCCGCAGCCCGGCGCAGGGTCGAAAGGCAGGTTCTTATCCGTCTTCGCTGCATTCGTGCTGTTCCTGGGCTTCTCCGGCCAGGGGGCTGAGCCTGCGCCGCTCGCAGTGATTGCGCATCTGCAATACCGCGAGGTCGGTTTTTCGCCGTTGGCATGGGAAATCAAGGTGGAAGGCGGTGAACGGTTCACGAAAGAGCCGGCGTTGTCCCGTGCAGGTGTCTTCCGGGGACGCTTCCGCCTGGGACTGGACACCAACCTGTTCCTGCCGTTCGCTTGGGACACCCCTGCGCAACGTCTTTACCTGGATCTCAACCGGAATCGCGACCTCACCGATGATCCGGCCGGCGTATTTGTCGGCACGGGCAGCGGGGTCCAGTTCTACCGTGGATTGCGGCTGGAATTCCCCTCCCCAGAGGGCTCGTATCAGGTGCGAGTGGATGCGCACGTCTTCGATCAGGGCGGGACTCCACGGGTGTTCCTCTATGTCCGCTCGCTATGGGAGGGGGCTGTGGAACTCAGCGGCAGAAAATGGTATGCGGCAGTCATCGGCAAGCCAGATGGCCGGCTCGGGCCCGCCGCCTCGCTCAAAGAGATCAACAGCCGGCTCATCTTGCGGCCTTGGGCGGAGAAGGACAAACCGTTCCTGTGGTGGCACGCGACCCAGCGTTATGTGGAGAGCCTGAGCCATGTCAAGCTGGTCACGTTCCCCTATCGTTATGCCGGCAATGCCGAAGTGTTTGACGCTTTCAACCTTCCGGCCAGGCTCTTCTTTCAGGATCAGGCCTACCGCGTGCGCTGCCGGGTCCAGGCGGGCCACGGTGCTCCCGCGGACCTGGCGCTGAGCTTCGAGCCGGTCTCGGCGGTGCTGGGGCGGGTGCGGGTGGAAGGCGACTTCATCCGGTGCCTTGTGCTGGACGGCTGTGGCTCGGCAGACCCATTCACCGCCGTGATTGATGCGCCTGCCGGCGAGGTGCGGGTGCCGGTGGGCGTTTACGCACGGCAGATCGTGCGGCTGCAATGCGACGGAGCCACCAACACCGCCATCGGGCTCGGCACCAACCGGCTGGCCGTTACCGAAGTCAACGCGGCTATTTTCAACGCCGGCGCTCCGCTGCGGCAGATGGTCGAAGTGGGCCAAGCCGACGGGGATTCCGTCTCGCTCTCGTATCGATTGGTGAATGCCGCTGGTCTCGGCTTTCATCTGGCCTTCCACGATGAAAAGGACCCGCCACGGTTGGCGATTCGGCAGGGGAACAAATTGGTGGGCGAAGGCCAATTCGAGTTTGGCTGAGGCGGCAACTGCGCATACTCATGGCGAGTATCCACCCAGCTCAAAGGCGATGTGACCTTCAGCGCCCGATCCGACTTGGCCGGGCTGGGTCCCTCCGAAGGCCCTGCCACTCCATGGAGGCCCGGGCGAGCAGGGGTTTTCTCCCCTCCCGAACGGCACCCTCGATAAACGGGTCAGTGTTCCTGTCCGTTGCCGCGGATATGTCCTGCCAAATCCCGCAATTGACAGTTTTCGGGGTCCAGCTTTGACGCGGTTCCCGCGAGTTGCAGTGCCTCGGCGAGCCGGCGTTCTGCCAGCAGGAGGCTGGCGTAGCGGAAGACGGCTTCCGCGCTGGAAGGGCACAACGCGAGCGCCTGGCGAAAGGCAAAGTCCGCAGCCTCAGCCATAGAGGGCTTGTCCGGCGTGTTCGGATCCACCTTTGCACGCCAATAATAAACGCCTCCGATTGAACTCCGCAGTTTAGAAAATGCCCTGCAAGTGTGCTCGTTGGCGACGTATCTCGGATCGCCCTCGAACCCAGTCAGGTCCTTGCGCAAGAACACTCGTTCGGCGAACGCGCAGATTTCCGCCACGGACGTTTCCGGCTGGAGCCAATCCCCGAGCATTTGGCCGAGCCGCTCCCGCCAAAACCGGCGATCCTTCTCGACCTGTTCGGGCGGAATCGCGGGCAGCGGCTCGCGAGCAATGGCCAGGATGAAGCCGTGGGGAAGCAGGTGCGGATACATCCATTCCAACGGGAAGCTCTCTTCCACGAAGAATTCCCGCCCGGGGTTCCGCTCAAAGATGAGTCTCGCCATCGCACCGTTAATGGCCATGACCGAAATCTGTCCGGTGAGTTGGACCGTGCCATCCACCCGCTGCACCATTTCGCCGGGTTTGAGTTGGTTTTCCTTCTCCCGGCGGTCCAGGCCCCGGAGGTATTCGTCGGTAGCGTGCTGCAAGTCGTCGTCCGACGGGATGAATATGCTGCCACTGTAGATCTCCCGCAGGTAACGAAGATAAGTCCGATCCGCCAGCGCGTTTTGCGTGAGGGTGAAGAACGGGTCGCCGGTCTCGTGCGAACGGCACAGGACGGTGGCCAATCCGCGTCCCGCATCCGTCCCCGCAAAGAAGATGCTTCCTGGCCGGATCGACTCGATCAGGCCTCGTCCGAAGGCGAGGGCGTATTGAGGCTCCGCCAGCGCGAATTGGGCCGCCGCCATCCAGATCTCCATTATTGCCGCCCAGACTTGGGAAACCACGGCCGGGTCGGGCCTGGGCATCCCCGGTGGAAGAGCCAGCTCGCGGAGTTCGTCGCCCAGGCGCGAGATCTCAGGCCAGTTGCGTTGCTTGGCGGCATCAAAATAGGCCCAGACCACCGTGGGCAGACCCGCATTGTGCCTGGCGGCCAATTCCTTGGCGCGGGCTTCTTGCCTGGCTGCAAAGGACTTGAGCTCCGGAGGCAGCGACTCCGTGCTGCCGCGAGATCCCGTGCCACCCTCGGGCTGTTCGTTGGCGCTCACATTCGTTGGAGTTCGGGTTTGTTCATCAGATAGACACTGATGCCATCCATTTCGTATAATTCGTTGTCGGATTCTGCCCGGGTCGAGACATTATACAGGTGGAAGACTCAATCTATGACCGACCTCGAGTTATTGCAGGAATACGCGGTGCGGAACTCGGAAGAGGCCTTCGGGACTTTGGCAAACCGATACACCAGCCTGGTTTATTCAGCCGCCCTTCGCCAAACGGGCGACCACGCCGGCGCTGAGGAGATTACTCAGGCGGTCTTCATCATCCTGGCCCGCAAAGCCGCGGGCTTCCGAGCCGACGCGATCCTCTCCGGTTGGCTGCTCCGCACGACGCGCTTTGTTGCCCTGAACGCCCGGCGCAGGGAATTGCACCGGCGGAACCTCGAACAACAAGCCATGAGCCTCTATGCCTCCGAAACAGAGGCTGCCTGGAAAGGAATCGCTCCTCTTCTGGACGAAGCCCTCTTTAGCCTGAGTGAGCGGGATCGGAACGCCGTCGCTCTGCGCTTCTTTGAGCAAAAGAGCTTCAAGGAAATCGCTGACGCCATCGGCACCACAGAGGACAACGCCCAGAAACGCGTTGCCCGGGCGGTGGAGAAACTGCGGTCCAGGTTCATGAAGCGCGGGGTTGTGCTGCCAGGGGCGCTCGTCGCCGGGGCCATGAGCGCCCACGCCGTCCAGGCCGCCCCTGAGGGACTGGCTGGCGCGGTCTCTAGCGCGGTGGTCGCAGGGGCGGCTGGAGCCGGCCTCATTTCCTCCTTGGCGGACCTAACGCTCGCGGCTTGGGCAGCCGCCCGGCTCAGGAACCTCGCGCTCCAGGGGACATCCATCGTTTTGATGGCGGTGGTGATCTGGCTGGCGGCGCTCGGGCTCAACCGAAGCAGGCCTCGGGCGGCCGCCATCGCAAGCCCCGCAGCCTCCGCCGGCTTTGTGGTGGCAGCCAAATCCAGGGCAGACGTGAACGGTCCAGCCGACGAACCAAGAACCGGCCCCGCCAGGCTCGAGGGGCTGCGGTTTCGTGTCGTGGATTCCGAAACCCAAAGACCTGTCGCCAAGGCCCGGCTGACGCTGGTCTGGACCACCGATTTCCCCAACCATGCGACAAACACTACGGCGACTGACCAGCAAGGGACCGCCCTGCTCGCTATCGACCGCACTCCCGCGCGGGATTGGGACTGCCGCATCGAGGTCTTTCGGGACGGGTATGTGCCCAAATACGTGAGTTGGTCGGAACGGCAAGGAGACGACCCCAGGGACATCCCCACCGAATACGCGACCAAACTGACCCCGGCGGTCAATATCGGCGCCGTGGTGATCAATGAGGCCTTTGAGCCGGTTCCTGGCGCCAGGGTGGTCTTTGACGTTCCCAAATACCGGGCACCCGCCGAGTCCCTGGATCGGGAACGCCTCACCATGACGAGCCGCTATCACGTGGAGCTCACCGACAGCCAGGGCCGATGGCATTGCAGTCATGTGCCCCAGCAGTTCGGGATAATCGACTTCCAGGTTGCGCATCCTGACTATGCGCCGGTCAGGTTTGGGGCGGGGGCGCTGGGTCCCGCGACCAACAACGGCACGATCTACCTGGCGGAAGCCGACCTCCGCAACGAGACTGCGGTCATGCTGTTACGGCATGGCGCCGTGGCTGCGGGGATGGTGGTGGATGAACTGGGAAGCCTGGTTGGCGGGGCAAAGGTCACTTCCAACTGCGACTGGGCAGAGCCGACCGCAAGCCAATGGACCGGACCCGATGGCCGCTTTCGCTTTGCGAACATCTCTTCGGAACCGCGCTGGGCGCCTCCCGAGAGCACGATCTCTTTTCTCACCGTTCAGGCTGAGGGATACAGTCCCGAGGATTTCAGATTCAACGGGCCCGTTCCGCCGGCGGAATCGCGCTTCACGCTGTCCCGTGGCGCCGTGTTGCGTGGCCGTGTTGTGGACGAGAGTGGCAGACCCGTCCCCAAAGCCACCGTCCAAGTTTGCAGCCACTCGAACGCGAAACGGTTCGAGTGGACCGCCACCACAGACGCGGACGGGAGATTTGAATGGCTTTCCGCGCCTCCGAAACCGGAGTTCTACGTGGTTGATGCGCGCGGTTACCAACCGCTGCCCGAGGTCCAGTGGGCCGCGGATGGCGCCGAACACCTGGTCACACTGCGCACCATTCCACCTCCGGTGCGCATTTTTGGCACAGCGGTTGACGACGCCAGCGGCAAACCGCTTGGTCATTTCGAGGTCTGGATGTCGTTCACCGAGAACATCCATACCGGTTACGGCAAGCCGATGACTGCACCCCGCCCTTTACGGCTTCGAGCCTCTGGCAATTCCGGGCAGTTCGCATTCACCAACCACGATGTCCTTGCAACATACACGCTGGAAGTCCGCGCGGAGGGCTATTGCCCATCCGAAGTGAGCGGCCGAGGTGCCATGACCAATGATTCCCGGTTCGACTTCCGGCTCGAACCGGCCTCCCCTTTAAGCGGCCAGGTGCGTCTGCCCGACGGGAGGCCCGTGGCCGGGGCCGTGGCCATGTTGATGACGGACAAGAAATGGGTTTATATGAAATTGCCCGGCCAGTTCGATCTGAAATTCTCCGGGGCAGATCGTCAGGAGACGGATGCGCAAGGCTGGTTTTCATTCCCGCCCACGTCGGGGGCGACGAACATAGTGGTCTTCAGCCCGGCAGGTTTTGCCTCCGCTACGCCCAAAGCGCTCGCGGCCTCGCCTGTTGTCACCCTGCTGCCCTGGGGGCGGGTGGAGGGTGTCTTGAAGATTGGAAGCCAGCCCGGCGCCAATGAGACCATTGGCTTGGCGCTCCTGTCGCTTTATGGAGAACGCACCGGCTATTCGGTTTTCCTGCAGGGCAAGACCGATGCGGAAGGCCGATTTGCCTTCGAGGGCGTGCCACCTTTGACGCTGCAAATCTCCCATCGGTTGAGCTTCCGCGATGGTCAAGCGGGGACGATTCCCCAAAGCCAGATGAGGCAATTCCAAGTTCAGGCCGGCCAAACGACTTTTGTAACGCTGGGAGGAACGGGGTGCAAAGTGGTCGGGAAGCTCATGCTCGGCGGTGGCAGGCCCGCGCAGCAAATCAATTGGCAATTGGACGTTCAGACACTAGAGACCAAACCGGCAGGTGTTCCTGCGGCGCCCGAACCGGGAGCATTCGCCTCCGCCGCCGAGTTCCAGGCTGCCAGGAAGGCGTGGTTAGATGCGAAAATGGCCTTTTGGCAGTCCGAGGCAGGCCGGGAGGCACAGCGCAACCGACGGAGCTATGTGCTGGTCTTCGACAAGGATGGCTCCTTCAAAATAGACGATGTTGAGCCCGGCACCTACGAGCTGAAGATCCGGCTCTCGGATCCAGGCAAGCCGGCTATGGGATTTGGCGGCTCCTACGAGGCCCTCGGCACGCTGACGAAGGCAATCACCATACCCGAACCCGTCTCTGGTCAGGAGGCAGGAACATTTGATCTGGGGCTGCTGGAGGCTGAAATAGACATCGCGTCCGTGCCTGAGAGGGCATTCTTGGTCCCCTTGCACTGGGCGGGCCAATTGTTCGTCTCGCTGACCAATCCTACTGCCCTATCGGATCAGAACCTGCTGAATCTGGGCAAGCGGGTCGCGCAGGTCATCCGGATCGCGAAGTGGACGGCCACTTTCAGGGCCCCGGGGTCGTTCCCAGGCGCGCCGCGACCTCACCTTGGGCAACCCCCGGCTCAGACGGGATGAGCCATGGCTTAAGCGCCTGGAACTGTGCGGCTTTGCCGGCCGCAGCCTGCTCACCCGAGAGCCGATCCAGCGCCCGGGCCAAAAACGTCAGCGCCCACTGGCGGTCAAACTCGAGCTCCGGGCTGGACAGGCTGGTGTCCGCGACTTGCAGGGCCGGGGAGGTCTCCCGGGCGGAGTCGAGGGAGAGGGGAGACTGGCCGCCGCCGCGTTTGAGGCGGCTCCGGCGATCGCGGACATCGGCCAGGAAATGCTTGACCGCCCCCAGGAGAAAGAAGCGAAAGCGCCCCCGCTGCGGGTCGGCCTGGGCCAGCCCGTGCCCGGAGAGGAGGCGGGCGAAGAACTCCTGGGTCAGGTCACGCGCGTTCTCCTCGTTCCGGGCGGCGCGGCGCATCAAAACGAACACCGGCAGGTAGTAGGCCGCACACAGATCGCCGAGCGCCTGGTGGGCTTGGGGCGAGTCGCCACGGGAGGCCAGTATTCGCGTCCATTGCGTCGTGGCGAAAATGCCGTCGGGGGCGGGGTCGGCACCGGTCGGATTCTCGGGGTTCAATGGCCGGCCTTTTGATTCGCTGCGGGCGGTTGGGCGGGTTGCTCGTAAACGATGGGTTCCTTGCCGTCGAGTTTTGCGGACTCAAAGACCCTTTTCCCGTCCTCGTTGATGAAGAGTTGCGGCGCCTGTTTGTCTTCGGAGGTTATCTGCACGATGCAGGACTTTATATAGTCGCCGAACATAAGGATGTGCGTAGAGCCCTTGAAGTCTTTCTTGAGTTCTTTGCCGTTTTGAACATAGACGCAGGACCCGGTGATCGTCGTGGTGTGGGGGCCGAAGGTGACCCCATCAATTTGCGCCGTGAGCACCTTATCTTTGGTTTTTGGCTCATAGATCTTCTGCCCGGCCGTCCCGGCGAGGTAGAACGAACCGCCTTTCGTTCCGTAGGGCATCGAAATGGACCAACCGGTGTTGGTTCCATTATTCATAACTGCGAAGGAGTAGTCCACCATGCCCAGAAGCTCGACGTTCGGTAGATAGCGGATGCCGTCGCGCACCATTTCGGTTTCGAAATCCGGCGGCAGGGGCCGGCACCGGACCGAGACGGGCGCGCCGGCGGGCAAGTGGGCCAGGAATTGTTGCACCGGAAAGAGCCAAGGGAGCCTGGTAGGTTCTGGAACACCCTGCCAATTAACCAAGGCCATCAGAGCATTGGTGTCCTTGTTCTCCAGTGCCGACTTAAAACGAGCCAGCAGTTGTTCTTCCGATGCCGGCGGAGCGGCATCCGCCCTGTTCCGCGCGGCTCCACCAAGGGAGCTGGCCTCGGGTCTCTGCTGGCGCAGCGCATCTTCCAAGGGCAACAAAGCCGCTATAGCCGCATAGACGGCGGCCAGCAGCGAGACCATGACACCGGCGACGGAGCAGAACGCCAGGCCGCGCCGTCCGGCAAGGCGTCTGGCTGCCCAGCAAAGCGCGGCATCCAGGCCCAGCAAAGCAGGGATGATGACGAACCACCAGCCTTCGACGGTGGCGGCCAGGGCGCAGACCAGGCGAGTGGCTGCCGGCAGTTGCCCGCCCGGCGCGAGCGCCGTCGCATATCGCTCAACCAGGTAGCTGGCGGCGATGAACAGCGCCACGACGATCAGCAGAAGCAGCGCGTGCCAGAGCAGTATCTTGCGCATGGCCGTCCTCGAATCGGCCAAGGCAGCATCCGCGCCTGTAGGCTGGCCTCGATCCGACAGCGGTTCGGCGGCGGAGGCAGCGATCGCCTCGATCTGGGTCTTGAAGGCGCTGGCCTGGGGGTAGCGCCGTTCGGGGTTCCTTTCCAACGCCCGGAGCACGACTTCATCCAGGCGGACGTCAATCTGCACTTTGTGCGAAGGCGGTTCGAGGTCCCTGCCGGGCAGTTGCGCGGTGAGCATTTGGTAAAACACCACGCCCAGGGAGTAGATGTCGGCGCGGTGATCGACGGCCTCTGGGTGGTCCAACTGCTCCGGGGCCATGTAGTTGGGTGTCCCCATGATCTTGCCGGCTTGGGTCAAGGTTGCGGGGTTGGACGCCGCGCCCGCCACCGGTTCGGCGGCAGCCCCGAGCAGCTTGGCCAACCCAAAGTCCGCCACCTTCACGCGCCCTCGCCGGTCCAGGAGGATGTTTTCCGGTTTGATGTCGCGGTGGACGATGCCTTGGTCGTGGGCATATTGCAGGGCGTCACAAAAAAGACATCGGCCACGCGATGATGTGGCGGGCCATTGAAAGCTTTGAGATGCCGTTGATCACTCGTTCCAACATCCTTGTGCAGTTGGAGGCCATCTTGAAGAATTACCCTCACAGCGAGCATTTCTTCCGGGCCGCCGCCGAGGCCATGCGCCGCATCCTGGTGGAGCGCGCGCGGCAACGCGCCGCGGAGAAGTGCGGGCACGACCCCCAGCGTGTGGAGTTGTCGGATTCCAAGCTCCAGGCCGTCTCGGCGGATGATCAACTCCTGGCGGTTCACGAGGCGCTGGATCAACTCGCCCGGCGCGATCCCGTGTCCGCCGAACCGGTCAAGCTGCGCTACTTTGCGGGCTTGAGGATGGCGGAAGCCGCCGGGTCGCTCGGCCTGCCCTTGCTCAGGGCCGAGCGATTATGGACCTTCGCCAAGACGTGGCTGCGCGAGGAAATCCAGGCCGGCGCCTAAGAACAGGTTGCGGAATTAACCGCAAAGAACACAAAGAACGCAAAGGCCGACGGAATTGAGGCGTTTCTTTGTGATCTCTGCGTTCTTTGCGGTCAATTTTGCCGCTGGCTCCAAAAAAACTTGGCGGGAATGGTTTAGGAATTCCGCTTCTCTACATGAAGCGAATGTGTGAGTGCGAATCCGAGTGCGCCGTTGGACCGCGAGCGAACAATCCTCTTGACCTTCACGATTCAGAACAGAACAGGGGGAAACGGAGAGAACAGAGAGTGCTCCGCGGCAAACGATGGGCCCCTCCTGCGGACTCACTACTTGGGTGAATTATGAAAACATCAATTTTTGCGCTGGCAATGCTGAGCATGGCCCAGTTGCGCCTGCTCGGGCAACCAACCTTCAGCGACGCCAACTGGGTCAGCATGGGCGGACAGCCAGGCGCGGGCGGTCAGATCAACGCAATGGCGGCAGATGCGAATGGCAATGTTTATGCGGGGGGAGGAGGGCTCAACATCTACAATGGCGCGGTGGGTGGAGGCTTCAGCACGATCGGCACGGTTATTGCGACCAACATCGCCAAGTGGGATGGCAGTGCCTGGTCCTCACTCGGGTCAGGGGTTGGTGACCTAAACGGTGGCGTCTCTGCGCTCGCCTGCGACAGCAGGGGGAACCTCTACGCAGGCGGGTCGTTCACCAATGCGGGCGGGGTGAATGCCAGGAACATTGCCCGATGGGACGGCAGCACTTGGTCCGCCCTCGGCTCAGGCATGGACGCCACTGTCACTGCCCTGGCCTTGGACACTAATGGGAACCTCTACGCCGGTTGGGCGAGCATCGTGGACATCAGGTTCCAAGGAGTCTGTGATCTCCGGCGGTGTGTCCGAGTGGAACGGCAGCACCTGGTCCGCCCTCGGTTCGTACACCAACCTTCCGGGCGGCGTCTCTGCCCTGGCCTGCGATGGTTCCGGGAATCTCTACGCGGGCTCCTACACCATAGACAGAGATCTGGGCAACACCGGCTATATCGCCAAATGGAACGGAAGCGCCTGGTCGGCGCTGGCCTCGGGCCTGAAGCCCGGCAGCGGGAGTGGGGCTGTCGTTTGTGCCCTGTTCTGCGACCGTTCGGGGAACCTTTACGCGGGCGGGGGTTTCGTCATCACCAATGCGGTCGGAGTGATCGCCAACAACATCGCCAAATGGGACGGCATCGCTTGGTCCGCCCTTGGCCCGGGGATAGGCAGCACAGGCCCCGGCTCCGTCTATGCATTGGCCTTGGACACTGACGAGAACCTCTACGCGGGTGGGTGGTTCACCACGGCGAGCGGGGTGACGGTCAACAACATCGCCAAATGGGACGGGAACGCTTGGTCGGCCCTCGGGTCGGGGGTGAGCGGCGTGACTGCCACCTGGGTCTTGGCCCTGGCTTGCGACAGCTCCGGGAACCTCTACGCGGGCGGAGACTTCAGCGCGGCGGGCACGGTGGCCGCCAACAACATTGCCAAATGGGGCGGCAACGCATGGTCCGCACTTGGTTTGGCAACGCTGAGTTTGAACGGCTACGTCTGTGCTCTAGCCCTCGACAGTTCCGGGAACCTTTACGCAGGGGGGGCCTTCACGCGTGCGGGTCGGGTGAGCGCCAACAACATCGCCAAATGGAACGGCAGTTCCTGGTCGGCTCTCGGTTCGGGGGTGGCCGGGCAGGTCAATGCTCTGGCCTTCGACAGTTCCGGGGACCTTTACGTAGGCGGGGAATTCACCACCGCGAGTGGCGTGAGTGCCAACAACGTCGCCAAGTGGAACGGTAGCACCTGGTCTGGGCTCGGCTCGGGCGTGAGCGGCGTGAATTTTGAGGGGTATGGTCCCTATGTCTTTTCCCTGGCCCTCGATAAGTCCGGAAGTCTCTACGCGGGCGGCTATTTCACCAACGCGGGTGGCGTGGGGGCCAACTGCATCGCCAAATGGAACGGTAGCAGTTGGTCGGCCCTTGGGTTGGGGGTGGGCCCCTCGAGGATGCGTATGGTCCCTGTTTGGTCACCGCCCTGGCCTGCGATGGTTCCGGAAACCTTTACGTGGCCGGGTTCAACCTGCACACGGCGGGCGCGGTAAGCGTCAACGGTATCGCCAAATGGAACGGCAGTGTTTGGTCCGCTCTCGGCGCCGGCATCTGGCCACCCCCCGGTGAAGTCAGGGGCTTAGCCTGGGATGGTCCCGGGAACCTCTACGCGGGCGGAAGATTCACCACGGCGGGCGGAGTCAGCTGCGCCAACATCGCCAAATGGGACGGCAGCGCCTGGTCCGCCCTCGGCTCCGGAATAGGTGACGCAAACACCTCTGTCTTTGCCCTGGCCTTCGACACCAAGGGGAACCTCTACGGCGTCGGCTCCTTCACCACGGCGGGCCAGATACCGGCCAACAACATCGCCAAGTGGAACGGCAGTTCCTGGTCGGTCCTCGGCTCGGGAGTGGGCGGCTACATCAATGCTCTAGCCTGCGATAGATCAGGGAACCTTTACGTGGGCGGGGGCTTCCAGACGGCAGGAACCAACGTCTCCTTCTGCCTGGCCAAGGCGCTGCTCTCCGGGCCAACTCCCAACCAGTTGTTGTTGGCCAGGGCGGGAACCGGGACGAACGTTTTCACCTACCTCGGCGCTCCCAGCGCGAGCTATGCCCTCGACCTCGCGACCAGCTTGAAGCCGCCCGTGAACTGGGTGCCGCAAGGCACCAACAGGGCCTCGACCGCAAACGCGGCCACGGCCGGATACTTGACGTTCACCAACTCAAACCGCCTGCCGCAGGCCTTTTATCGGACCCGCTCCGTGCCGTGAGAGGAACAAGGATGAACTATAGATTAAGAAGAATGAAGGATGAGCGCGACGCCAATTCTCAGGGCGGTATCCCTGTCAGTGAGGAGCATCGGCTCGCGCGCCGCGCAACAACGACTGAAAACCACTCGAATTATGAAAAACACCATTCCAACCGCTGACGCCCACGACCAGACCGCACACGAGAGGTGCGAATCCGCTCTCCGCCACCACCGGGGCAAACAAATGAAACAAGCCCTGCCGGTCTTCTTGGGCCTCATCGTTCTCGGGGGGCCAATGGCTGCAACCGCCCAGGTGGATCCCCTGGTCGCCAGCAACACGGCTTTTGCCCTGAACCTCTACACGCAACTGGCGACCAACACGGGCAACCTTTTCTTCTCGCCTTACAGCATCTCCACCTGCCTGGCGATGACCTACGCGGGCGCAAGTGGCAACACGGAGCAGCAAATGGCCCAGGTCCTCGGTTTCGGCACGGACCAGGGACAATTCGCCTCGCTCTTCGGTGAACTGCAGGGCGAACTCAGCGCGAGCCAGGAGACGAACGCAATCGAGCTGAACATCGCCAATGCGCTCTGGACCCAGGAGGGCTATCCTTTCCTGCCCGCGTTTCTGGCAAGCGCCACCACCCAATACCAGGCCAGCGTCAACCAGGCCGACTTCATCACCTCAGCCGATGCGGCAAGGCTGACGATCAACAATTGGGTGGCGCAAGAGACCCAGAACAAGATCCAAAATATTCTGCCGCCTGGCAGCCTGGACCCCAGCACCCGGCTGGTGCTGGCTAACGCCATATACTTCCTGGGCGTCTGGACCCAGGCGTTTGCCCAAACCAACACTGCGACGCAGCCGTTCTATCTCTCCAGCAGCAATCAGGTGGAAGCTCCACTCATGCACCAGCCGCCATCGACAAATCTTTACAACTACATGGAGACCGGTGATTTCCAGGCACTCGAGCTGCCCTACGGGAGCAACCAGGTTTCGATGGTGATACTGCTGCCGCGGGGATTCGATGGCCTGGGGCAACTGGAGCAGCAGCTCTCCCCCGCGTTTCTTTCCGAACGTCCTCGCGCAAATGGTCGAGCAACAGGTTGATATCTTCCTGCCCAGGTTCACACTGGAGTCCTCCTTCGAGCTGAAGAACACGCTGGAGGCAATGGGGATGCCGGATGCGTTCACTCCGGGAGTGGCTGACTTTTCTGGAATAGACGGGGCGAGGGATCTCTTCATTACCCATGTCTTCCATAGGGCGTGGGGGCAAGTAAACGAGGCAGGCACAGAAGCGGCTGCGGCAACGGTTGTCGGCGACTCCTTCACTTGTGGTCGTCCTGGCGATGGCCCTACGGTCTTCCTCTTCCGGGCCGATCATCCGTTCCTGTTTTTCATCCGTGACACTCAGTCGGGCAGCCTGCTCTTCCTGGGGCGGCTCACGGACCCAAGCCAGGCTGCCGCCAATGCGGCGCCGGCACCCCCGTTGGCTCTCGCGCGTTCAGGGAACAGCCTGAGAATCTCCTGGCCGTATCCTTCCGCGGGCTGGACGCTGCAGCAGAACCCGGATTTAAACGCGACGAACTGGGTGCCGAGCAGCGGCATTTCCAACGACGGGACGAATAATTTCATGACCGTTGCATCGCCGTCGGGGAATTTGTTCTTCCGGTTGAGCCAGTAAAGGAACCAACCACCGCCCAGGGGCCGCCCAACTAGGCCTCACATTTCAGAATTTGAAAGCGGTTTCAGGCCTCCGGTGCTGGGTAGCGCAGGTTTCCAAACCCGCAGGCCGTCCGCAAACCGGGGGCGCTTGAGATGCCGACGCCCTGCCGATTGGAAATCGGCGATACAGCAGGTTTGGAAACCTGCGCTACGACTTTGTCAACGGCCCTCTCGCCCCTCAGCCCCACTGCCGGCTTGCGCTTTGGGCGATTTGGGTGTCTAATAATGGTGGTTTCACTGCCTTATGTCGGGAACATGGCGTTCCGCGGGGGAAGGCTGGGAGACTCAATTATGGGCGAGTCAGCGGAACAAGCGACCCAACTGCTCGATGCGGTTGGGGCCGGAGATGCGCAAGCGGCCGAGAAGCTGCTGCCGCTGGTCTATGAGGAGTTGCGCCGACTGGCCGCGGCCAAAATGGCGAAGGAAGCGCCCGGCCAGACGCTGCAACCCACGGCGCTGGTGCACGAGGCCTGGCTGCGGCTCACCGGAGGCACCAGCCAGGGCTGGAACGGCCGCGAGCATTTCTTCCGGGCCGCCGCCGAGGCGATGCGCCGCATCCTGGTGGATCGCGCGCGGCAACGCACCGCGGAGAAGCGCGGGGACAACCCCCAGCGTGTGGAGTTGTCGGATTCCAAGCTCCAGGCGGTCTCGGCGGATGATCAACTGCTGGCGGTCCACGAGGCGCTGGATCAACTCGCCCGGCGCGATCCCGTGTCCGCTGAACTGGTCAAGCTGCGCTACTTTGCGGGCTTGAGCGTGGGGGAAGCCGCCGGGTCGCTCGGCCTGCCCTTGCGCACCGCCGAGCGGATGTGGACCTTCGCCAAGACGTGGCTGCGCGAGGAAATCCAGGCCGGCGGCGGGCGCTAAAAGAACTTGGCGGGAATGGTTTAGGAATTCCGCTTCTCTACATGAAGCGAATTTATGAATGCGAATCCGGATGCGTCGTTGGACCGCGAGCGGGAGATTTTCCTGGCGGCGCTGGAAAGGCCGTCTGCCGGCGAACGCGCGGCGTTTCTGGACCGGGCTTGTGGGAACGATGCGCCGTTGCGCGCCCGTTTGGAGTCGCTGCTCCGGCACCATGCGGAGGATGGGTTCCTGGAGGACCCGGCGGCGGATTTGCAGCGGATGGCGCCGGCTGAGCCGTTGGTTGGTGAAGGCATCGGGGCGGTGATTGGCCGCTACAAGCTGCTGCAGAAGATCGGCGAGGGCGGCATGGGGGTGGTGTATATGGCGGAGCAGGAGGAACCGGTCCGCCGGCGCGTGGCCCTGAAGATTATCAAGCTGGGGATGGACACCAAGCAGGTCGTGGCCCGCTTCGAGGCCGAGCGCCAGGCCCTGGCCCTCATGGACCATCCGAGCATCGCCAAGGTGCTCGATGGCGGGGCGACCGACACGGGCCGGCCTTACTTCGTGATGGAACTGGTTCAGGGCGTGCCCATCACCGAGTTTTGCGACCGGAACCGCCTTCCCGCCGAGGAGCGGATCAAGCTCTTCATTCCCGTCTGCCAGGCCATCCAGAGCGCGCACCAAAAAGGGATCATTCACCGCGACCTCAAGCCAACCAACATCCTGGTCACGCTCAATGCCGGCGTGCCCATGCCCATGGTGATCGACTTCGGCGTGGCCAAAGCCACCAACCAGAAACTGACCGAGAAGACGTACTTCACCGACTACGCGACGATGATCGGCACGCCGGCCTACATGAGTCCGGAGCAGGCCGAAATGAGCCGCCTGGATGTGGATACGCGCAGCGACATCTACGCCCTGGGGGTGCTGCTCTACGAATTGCTGACCGGGACGACACCTTTCCCGGAGAAGCAGTTGCGCAGCGCCAGCTACCAGGAGATGCAGCGGATCATCCTGGAGGAGGAACCGGAACGGCCTTCCACACGCCTGAGCACCCTCCAAGGCGAGCAGCGCGGCAGCGTGGCCCGGAACCGTGGCGCCAGCGAACTGGCTCTTGGCCGGCTATTCGGTGGCGACCTGGATTGGATCGTCATGAAGTGCCTCGAGAAGGACCGGGCGCGCCGTTACGCGACGGCCAATGGTCTGGCCGCCGATCTCCAGCGGCATCTCCGCGACGAACCGGTCGTGGCCCGGCCGCCCAGCACGGCTTACCGGCTCCGGAAGGCCTGGCGGCGCAACAAACTGGCCTTTACCGCGGCGGCGGTGATGGCGGCGGCATTGGTCGTGGGAACCGGCGTGAGCAGTTGGCAGGCCATCGTGGCCAGCACGGCCAGGAATGCCGAAACGGAGCAGCGGCTCGCCGCTGAACGGTCCCAGCAGGCCGAGAAGCAGGCGCACCTGCGGGCAGACCGCCTCTTCTATGTGGCCAACCTGAACCTGGCCCAACGGGCCTGGGAGCAAAACGATATCGGCTGGCTGCGGCGCTTACTGAAAGACACGCAGGCCTTTCCAGGCCATGGGTTCGAATGGCACTACTGGCAACGGCAAACTCACCTGGCCTTGAGGACACTCCGAGGCCACCGGCAGGCGGTGACCTCGGTGGCCTTTTCCCCGGACAGCCGGTGGATTGTCACCGGCAGCGGGGATCAGACGGCCAAGGTGTGGGAAGTGGCCAGCGGCCTGTCTGCCGACAAGGCAGGCCGGGAACTGCTCACGCTCAAGGGACACATCGCTCAGATTGCGTCCGTGGCCTTTTCCCCGGACGGCCAGCGGATTGCCACCGGCAGTTGGGATCGGACGGCCAAGGTGTGGGACGCGGCCACCGGCAACCCACTGCTCACGCTCACGGGGCACATCGCTCCCGTTGCGTCTGTGGCCTTTTCCCCGGACGGCCAGCGGATTGCCACCGGCAGTTGGGATCAGACGGCCAAGGTGTGGGAGGCGGCCAGCGGCAACCCACTGCTCACGCTCACGGGGCACAGCGATCGAGTTGCGTCCGTGGCCTTTTCCCCGGACGGCCGGCGGATTATTACGGGCAGTGCAGATGCGACGGCCAAGGTGTGGGAGGCGGCCAGCGGCCGGGAGTTGCTCACGCTCAAGGGGCACAGCGATCAGATTACGTCTGTGGCCTTTTCCCCGGACGGTCAGCGGATTGTCACCGGCAGTGAGGATCGGACTGCCAAGGTGTGGGAGGCGGCCAGCGGCCTGTCTGCCGACAAGGCAGGCCGGGAACTGCTCCCGCTCAAGGGACACAGGGGCGCGATTTGGTCTGTGGCCTTTTCCCCGGACGGCCGGCGGGTCATCACCGGCAGTCTGGATGCGACGGCCAGGGTGTGGGAGGCGGCCACTGGCCGGGAGTTGCTCACGCTCAAGGGGCACACGGATCGGATTTGGTCTGTGGCGTTTTCCCCGGACGGCCAGCGGATTGTCACCGGCAGTTGGGATGCGACGGCCAAGGTGTGGGAGGCGGCCAGCGGCCTGTCTGCCGACAAGGCAGGCCGGGAACCGGTCACGCTCGAGGGGCACACCAGTTGGATCAGGGCTGTGGCCTTTTCCCCGGACGGCCAGCGGATTGTCACCGGCAGCGGCGATCAGACGGCCATGGTGTGGGAGGCGGCCAGCGGCAAGGCACTGCTCCCGCTCAAGGGGCACAGCGCTGAGATTACGTCTGTGGCCTTTTCCCCGGATGGCCGCCGGATTGTCACCGGCAGCGGCGATCAGACGGCCATGGTGTGGGAGGCAGCCAGCGGCAACGCACTGCTCACGCTCACGGGGCACACGGATCGGATTTGGTCTGTGGCCTTTTCCCCGGATAGCCGGCGGATTGTCACCGGCAGTGACGATCAAACGGCGAAGGTTTGGGAGGCGGCCAGCGGCCTGTCTGCCGACAAGGCAGGCCGGGAACTGCGCACGCTCACGGGGCACAGGGGTGCGATTTGGTCTGTGGCCTTTTCCCCGGATGGCCGGCGGATCGTCACCGGCAGTGACGATCAAACGGCCATGGTATGGGAGGCGGCCAGTGGCCTGTCTGCCGACAAGGCAGGCCGGGCACTGCTCACGCTCAGGGGGCACAGCGGTCCGATTGGCTCCGTGGCCTTTTCCCCGAACGGCCAGCGGATTGTCACCGGCAGTCAGGACCAGACGGCCAGGGTGTGGGAGGCGGCCAGTGGCCTTTCGGTTGACAAGGCAGGCCGGGAACTGCCCACGCTCAAGGGGCACACCCGTTGGATTAGGTCTGTGGCCTTTTCCCCGGACGGCCAGCGGATTGTCACCGGCAGTGACGATCAAACGGCCAAGGTGTGGGAGGCGGCCAGTGGCCAGGAACTGCTCACGCTCAAGGGGCACACCGCTCCGATTTGGTCTGTCGCCTTTTCCCCGGACGGCCAGCGGATTGCCACTGGCAGTGAGGATTGGACGGCCAAGGTGTGGGCAGCGGCGCCCGCGGAGCAGGTGGCCGCGTGGGAGGCGGAAGAACGGGCGGCGGAGCAATCTCTGGCAGCCTGGCAGCGCGAGCAGACCGCCGAGCAGGAGCGCCAGCGGCTCGCTCGCGCCCGTGACGAGGGCGCCATCAGACGCTGGCTCATCCTGGCGCCGATCGCGTTACCCACGGGCCAAAGGGGCGCGGCGGGAGTGGATTTGGAGCAGATCGAAGGCGAAGCCCGGCTCCGGCCCAAGGCGGGAGAAACCAGGCCCATTCTGAATGGCCAGTTGAAGTGGCGGGCAGTGGCCTTGGAGGACAACGAGATCGACTTCAACTCGCTCCTGGGGCACGAGACAACTCAAAGCGTCGCCTATGCGGTCTGTTACCTGCGGTCGGAAGCCGAGCAGCGCGGCCTGCGGATGCTGGTCGGCAGCGACGATGAGGCCAAGGTGTATCTGAATGGGAAGCAGGTCCACAAGTCTCCCTTTGGGCGCGCCTTTCTCGCCGACCAGGATACGGTGCCAGACCTCGCTCTGAACGCGGGCCTGAACGTGCTGGTGTTCAAAGTGGTGAATGAACTCGGCTACTGGCTGGGGTCCATTCGGTTCACCGATGCCCAGGGCAATCCGCTCAAGGGGATCAAGGTGACGCTCGATCCCGAGGGCAACGACTTGCGTTGAACCTGAATCCGGCAGTTCAGGTTTTTGAACCACGGATGGACACGGATAAACACGGCTGCGCGAGCAGAGCCAGGCCGGCGGCTCCTAAGAGCAGGTTGCGGAATTAACCGCAAAGAACACAAAGAACGCAAAAGCCGAGGGAATTGAGGCGTTTCTTTGTGATCTCTGCGTTCTCTGCGGTTAATTCTGCCACCGTCTCCAAAAAAACTTGGCGGGAATGGTTTAGGAATTCCGCTTCTCTACATGAAGCGATTTTATGGGCGCGAATTCCGATCCATCGTTGGATGGCGAGCGGGAGATTTTCCCCGCGGCGCTGGAAAGGCCGTCCCCGGCGAACGGGCGGCGTTTCTGGACGGGCATCGAGAGGCTCGTAAGACCGTCTGAATAAGAAAACAAGAGCATAACAATAAGAAAGTAAGAAGATGATGAAGATTAAAATAGAATTCCTCGCCGACGGCGTGTCCGGCAGCCGCCTGCCGCAGGAGCCGGGTTCGGGCCAAGTCCGGATTCTGCCCGGCCGGGGGCGGCGCCAAAAAGCAAACTCTTTTCCCCTGGCGGGGCCGCCCGGCCACTGGGAGGGGCAGCCGTCTGCCATTATAAAGGCCGGCTCTTGGCTCCAGACGGCGCGCCACGCGCTGCGTGATTCTGTGCTTTGCGTGTGGCTCTCGGCCCTGGCCGCAGGCCTGCCACTGGCGGTCCTGGGCCAGGCCAATTATGCCACTCCTTACACCTTCACCACCCTCGCCGGGCACAGCTACGGCACCGCGGACGGGACGAATAGCGCCGCCCGGATCAATTATCCTTCCGACGTGGCGGTGGACACCAATGGCAGCGTCTATGTGACGGACTCAGGCAACTCGACGATCCGCAAAGTGACGCCGGTCGGAGCGAATTGGGTGGTGACCACGCTGGCCGGACTGGCGGGCAGTTATGGCAGCGCGGACGGGACGGGGAACGCCGCGCGGTTCAATGATCCGGAAGACCTGGCACTGGACAGCGCAGGCAACCTCTATGTGGCGGACACCGGCAACTCTACGATCCGCAAAATAACACCTGTCGGAACGAATTGGGTGGTGACCACCATGGCCGGACGGGCGGGCATTTCTGGCAGCGCGAACGGGACGGGGACGAACGCGGAGTTTAATCATCCTATGGGCGTGGCGGTGGACGGAGCGGGCAACGTCTATGTGGCGGACAAATTCAACTCCACGATCCGGAAAGTGACACCGGCGGGAGTGGTGACGACCATTGCCACGGGGTTTAATTATCCTCGGGGCGTGGCGCTGGACGGCGCGGGCAACCTCTATGTAGCGGACACGGTCAACGACACGATCCGTAAATTGACGCCAGCCGGAGCGAGTTGGGAGGTGACGACCATTGCCGGGCTGGCGGGCTATTCTGGCACGAATGACGGGACGGGGAGCGCCGCGCGTTTTGACTATCCTAAACACGTGGTGGTGGACAGCGCGACCAACGTCTATGTATCGGACACTTACAACTTCACGATCCGTAAATTGACGCCGGTCGGAGCGAGTTGGGAGGTGACGACCATTGCTGGGCTGGCGGGCAATTCTGGCACCAATGACGGCACGAGGAGCGCCGCGCAGTTTGATTATCCGGAGGGCGTCGCGCTGGATAGCAGGGGTAACGTCTATGTGGCGGACGCTTACAACTTCACAGTCCGGGAAGTGACGCCGGCCGGAGCGAATTGGGTGGTGACGACCCTGGCAGGACTGCCGACGGGCGTAACTGGCAGCGGGGACGGGACGGGGAGCGTCGCGCGGTTTAATACTCCTATCGGCGTGGCGGTGGACAGCGCAACCAACGTCTATGTGGCGGACTTTAGCAACGACACGATTCGCAAGATCACGCCCGCTGGGGTGGTAACGACCCTGGCCGGATTGGCGGGCAGTCCTGGCAGGGCGGACGGGACGAACAGCGCCGCGAGGTTTAATGGTCCTTGTGGCCCGGCGGTGGACGCCGCGGGCAACGTCTATGTGGCGGATTGGGGCAACCACATGCTCCGCAAAGTGACGCCGGTTGGAACGAATTGGGTCGTGACGACGCTGGCCGGAAAGGCGGGCAATCCTGGCTTCGTGAACGGGACGCAGACGAGCGCACAGTTTGATTATCCTAACGGCGTGGCGGTGGACACCAATGGCAACGTCTATGTGGCGGACACTGCCAACGCAGCGATCCGCAAAGTGACGTCCGCGGGCGTGGTGACGACGCTGTCCACGCAGTTTAGTGGTCCTACCGGGGTGGCGGTGGACACCAATGGCAACGTCTATGTGGCGGACTATTACAGTCACACAATCCGGAAGGTGACACCGGCGGGCGTGGTGACGATCCTGGCGGGAGCGTCGGGCACTTCTGGCAGCGCGGACGGCACGAACAGCGCCGCGCGGTTTAATTATCCTCAGGGCGTGGCGGTGGACAGCGCAACCAACGTCTATGTGGCGGACTCCGGGAACAACACGATCCGGAAAGTAACGCCGGCCGGAGGGAACTGGGCAGTCACGACGCTGGCGGGGTCGCCGGTCAGTGGTGGCAACGCGGACGGGACGGGGAGCGCCGCGCAGTTTAATACTCCTAACGGCGTGGCGGTGGATAGCGCGGGCAACGTCTATGTGGCGAACACCTACGACGACACGATCCTGAAAGGAATTCCCGCCAGCTCAGTGCCGGCGCCGAACCTGCAGCCGCCGAGCCTGAGCGCCGGCCAGTTCGGTTTTGGGATCACCGGTCTTCCCGGCCTGGCCGTGGACATCGAGTCTTCGCCAGATTTATCCCAGTGGCAGTTTGTCGGCACCTGTATCCTCGATGGCGGGACGAATTATTTTGTCAGCCCCAACCCGCCCCAGGGCGCCCAGTTCTACCGCGGCCAAGTCCGATAACCCCAAGCTTGTGAAAGTCAATTTTTCGCTCCAAACTGTGCCCCACTCGCCGCGTGATGCTCTGCTTTGCGCCTGGCTCTGGGTCCTGGCCGCGGACTTCTCCGTGGCTCAAGCCCAAGTCCCTGAAATCCTGGCGCAGCCGACCAACCAGGTCGTGCTGGGCGGCAACACCGCCACCTTTTCGGTGGCAGCCTCCGGCCCCGGTCCTTTGACGTATCGGTGGCAATTCAACGGCGCGAACCTTCCATACGGCGTCATCTCCACGGTGGCGGGCAACGGAACAGCGGGCTACTCCGGCGACGGCGCCGCGGCCACGGAGGCTGAATTGTTCTATCCGCTTGGCGTGGCTGTGGGTGCAACCGGCAGCCTGTTCATTCCGGATTTCCTCAATCAGCGCATCCGCAAGGTGGGAGCCAACGGGATTATCACGACCGTGGCGGGCACCGGGATGGCAGGCTATTCCGGCGACGGCGGCGAAAAAGTAATCGGCCCCACGAAGCAGGCCCGAGATGGTAGCGTTGGTTACGCAGCCGACCGCAGCCGTGTTCGTATAAGTCCGGGTAGCCCCGCCGTAATACACATTGTAGCCGACCACATCCGTATCGGTGCTGGGAACCCAGCCCAACGTGACGCTCTGTCCCTGGGCGGATGCAGAAAGAAATGACGCAACCGCGGCGAGGGCGAGGGCGAGGACGATGCTCCCGGCCACACGGCCCGACCTGCTGGGAACACGTGCTTCATGCACAGACTCGCCGCGCTCTCACGCCGTGGCAAATGCAATGACTTGTCACGCCGGCCGAAGGGTCGCTGGGGTCCCACGCCGACGTTGCCGACTGCGGCGGCGGATTGCTGGCCCACAAGGGAAGTGTCGTTAGTCCGTGAAAAATATGCACGGGGTACTGTTACGTCCCGCAAGGTCTGGCCGCGACTAAGAGGTTCCTTGGCGCCGCTAGGGAATTCCTTGCTTGCGCCGTGTCCGCCGCACCGACACAGCGCATCTTGGTTTGACTGCCGTTAATCATCAAGCACTGCCGGGCCCTCGTGCGGGATGCGGACGTCACGCGGTACTGGCGCATCGCGCCGAGGAATGTCCAAGAGGAAAGCCCACCTCACTGGATTTGACGTGCTGGCGCTGGAAAGCGAGCCGGTGGATCCGCGGGTGTAGATTTGATTTATTCTGGAGCTGGATTCCAAGACCGGCGTGAGTGTGCCAGGGTTAAAGCGAATACGTCTGGACGGGGCCTCTGGTGGCCCATTCTGGCTGGCAATCCTCTGGAGCATGCACCTCCCACTCCTCGCCTTCCATTACCACTTGGTGGATCTTGCAAGCACCAGTCCCGTTTGTCCCTCGGGCGGGGCGTCGAAATCCAAGGGCATTACGGGAGCGAGGGCATGAGGTGTGCCCCCTGGAATCCAAGCAACCCCTTCAGCAGGAAGCACAGCACACAGAGCATAGCCGGCACTGCGAGCATCGCTGCGCGCTCCGATAGCCTGGCGACTCTCTGGCTGCCAGTGTAGAGGAGGAGGATGGTCAGACAGAGGGCGCACAGATTCACGGCGAGGGCAATCTCTTGCACCGTGCGGCCGAGAATCGCTTGGAGCAGGACGGCCAGACTCAGCGGCAACAGAGCGATGCCGGCGATCAGGCAGTCGGTTCCGAGTTGTCCCGCGCCACGAGAAATGGTCCGGGCCAATGCCAAAAGCCCGGTCAGGATCGCAACTGGCAGAAGCCCAAGCGCAAAATGCTTAAAAGTGAGTGCAATCTGAATGGAGAAATTCGTCTCAATCAGGACGGAGCCCAAGAGGCAAAAAAGGTTCACTGCGGCCAAAGCGGCGCCGATGCCCAATGCCTTCATGTTGTCGAGCGACTGGCAGACCGCGGCCAGGCCGTCCCCCGGATGCGCCCCGATCCTTTTCAAAGAATCAATCGCCTCCCTGGCTACCTCCCCGACCTCGACCGACGAGCCGCCCATGACTGGCGAAGGGCTTTCTCTGGGGCTCACTGAACCGGCCGATGAGGGGACGGCTCTTGCTCCGTCCGCGGCCGCTTTGAGTTCCGCCCAGGGTTTCCAGGTCGCATCGCCTTCGGACGCTATCATGGTCGCTGCGGTGATGGCGCCGGCCTGTTCCAGTGCCCTCAACGCTTCCACGGTGCACGGCCCCTGTGGCTGGCGGGCTTGATCGACATAGTAATACTGTTTCATATTAAGTTCAGGTTCGGATTCAAGAAGGCGTGCACCCACAAGCCCAGCGCTGCAAGTTCCAGCGCCATCACGACCAGCAGCTCGGCCCCAACCCAGTTCTTGCCGGTCACAGCGATCGCGGCGCTATAGAGCAGCAAGGCCAGGCACAGGGCGAAAAGTGGCATTCCGGCCGGATTGCAGCGTCCGGCGGCGCCAAAATGTCCGCGCACCGCGTGCGCAAAGGCGGTGGTCAGCCCGCAGGAGGGACAACGCTCCTTGCCGGTCACGCGACACACCAGGCACGGCGGCAATCCCAACTGGCGATGCGTTCCCTTGCCGCAAGGGTCGGGCGTCAAGCATGCCGCTCCGCCCAAGACCGCCAGCATCGCCAGCGCCGCCAGGCCATGGACCTGACGGTTCAGGCGCGACGGCACCGGGAACAGACTCGCGCCGAGCACTTGAAGCTGGCTCCAGGGGCGCACCCGACCCTCCCTAGAAGCACCTCCACGCGGAGATGGGGCCCTTTTTCAGCCGGTTGAAAACCAGGATAGTGTCGATCAGGCACAGAAACTGGAGAGGAATCAATAACAGCAATATGAGCGGGGCTGTAATGAAGCACGTAAAAATCATTATCGACCACAAAGTAAAAAAGACGGCCATGGCCAAAAGGCCCTTGCCGACCTGTCCCATGTAAATGTACTGGGCCCCGCACAAAAACCACCAAAGCAGGCCCACCACCACCCCGCTGACTTGCTTTTGAATGAGGCCGGATGGCGCAGCCGGGGCGGCCACATTCACGACGATCTGCGTAGGGGCGGGTTGGGAGAGGGCCACGGCGGCTGCGGGCACCGCTGGGAGATTGGGCAGAGGCGGAAGGTTGGGAAGGCGGGCGGGGCGAGCCGGTGTCGCTGCCTGCGGCAGGGGGAGAGGCGAGTCGCAATTACAGCATGAGACCGGTTGGCCCGCGGTGTCTTTAGGTACGTACTGCGTTACCTGACAAACCGGGCAGGTCACCTCGACCGTCTCGCCCGAGGACAGCGGCGCCGCCATGGCAACCTGGGAACCTGCGTTCCGCGGAACCAATAATTCCGTGCCGCAATTGTCACATTTTACCACCTGTCCAGCCGTTGCGTCTTCGACGGCCTGGAGAACCTGGCAAGTGGGGCAGATGAACTCGATCATATCATGGAGGTGGATTGGGTGAGGCCTGAACCAACGGTGTGTGTGTCATTTCGGAGCGTCCGGGGGAGGACGCTTCGCACTGAACGCTGATTCCCCGCTTAAACGCGGATCCATTTGGCTCCTGGCCGCTGAGGTTGCCGCCTGCAGCGCCGAGAGGCGCCGGCGATACGCGACTGCCGCGGCAAGGATACCCGCCAAGAAGACAAGCGCCATGGCGACACCGGCACTGTAAAGAAGATGCGGTGGATTCGTCTTGCGCCAGACCTCATCCTTATGGCGGCGCACAGCGAGTTTCAGCGTATTGACCATCGCCTGGGGGAGTTTCTCGGCACTTGGCACGCGAACCACCTCCCCGCCCGTGGCGTCGGCAATCCTTTTCATGGCCCTTACCGCCGGGTCCAGGAACTCCGGCCCGCGTCTCGGCAGAAGCAGGGGATAGCAATGCACCGGGTCAAGCGCGGCCGCGCGGTCGCTTACCTGCTGTAGAGTTCGCCCCTCGAAATCCGGTTCGTGGGGCGGGGCGTCCGAAATGGGGAAAAGGAATTTGGCCGCCCCCTTTCGCCAGCCCATGCTCACCGGTTGGTTCTGCCAATCGGCGCGGGCATTCATCGCGCACATGAGCGCGGCGTAGAGGTCCTCCGGGTAGTCTCCGCCAACGGCAAGGTTCTTGATCGTTATCGCCTGGATGTTGTTGACCACGGTTGAGGTGTTTGGGGTCAGAGGCCAGGCGCGCAGCCAAGCGGCCTCGGGTTTGCCCGCGAACTGCGCCGCGTCAGTGTGATCCTGAAAGGTGACGAGGCCGACTTGAAAGCTGATATTCTGCTGCTGGCAGTAATCGCTGATGGCGTTGATCGTCGCCACGGAGTTCTTCTTCACCTCGGCAATGTTGTCGGCCATCGAGCCAGTCGTATCAATGCAGAAGACGACGTTGAGTTGGCCTTGATTTGCTGGCTTATGAGAGGTATCAAGGCGGTAAACCCGCATAAGGTGCACGAAGAGTTTGTCCTGCTCCTCGTCACTTGGGCAGCAGTGGGCAGCGTCAGCAGCATCTGCACGGGCAAAGTCACCAAGGCGCTTGACGTACCGCTGATACTCGTCAGAGTAAACAATTTGCCCATCGGTGAATTTCAGCTCGTGCAACACGTTTAGGAGGTTGCTCTGGTCCCCCAAAACCTCGGCGAGCGCGTGGTGGAACTCGGCGGCCGACTGAGCCTGCAGGCGGTGCAACCATACCATGGCGTCGACTGCGGCGGCATCTGGTGGCGATAGACGGCTGATAGATCGAGCCCAATCCAGGCGTGATTGGTAGGCCGTGCGACAGCACTTCTCGATATCCGCCAGTGCTGAGGCAGCCATTAGTGCTTCCCGGAAACCGGCAGTGTTGAAGAAATACCGGGCCACCTCAAATCCTATCAGGGAGGTAGTCAAGGCTCTGCCAGCGATTCCCGGGCTGATCCCGCCGCGAGCGGCAGCTTGAGTTACCCGCTCGAATATCATCTGCTGTGACCAATTCTCCGCCTTGCTCCACGCGATTTCTCCTCCGGCCTGCCCGAATTCACGGAATAGGCTGCCCAACATGTCCGTGGAACTCGAAACAGCGCGCTTCAGTTGCACGCCAGCCACAGGGTTTTCAGCGCCAATGAGTTCGGCCGCACCTGTCAATCCCGGACTCTCGATCGCGAGTGATTGGCTCTGGCAGGCCAAGCGGATTACCGCGGCCGCAACGGGGACATATTCCAGCTTGTCGCCGACCGACTTCAATTTCCCCAACAGCGACTGCTGCTGCCAAAACTGCACATCGGCCACCGAAATCGACTTGTCCCAGTTTCCTTCGACATAATCCCAGAATGCCCTGTTCCTGTACCTCCAAGCCGATTGTCTGGTTGAGGACGTCAACCTCCCTGGAGGAAATTGCCTTCTCGGCTGCCAGGGGCAACGAGGTCAAGATGCTTGCCGACTTAACCGCATTCTGGGCAAGCGGAGGCAAGATGGTCATAAACGCACTATGAAATGCCCTGTCAGTCTCAGACTCTGTTGGATGAGTGATGACGTCAACAAACCTCTCGTAGAGGATCATCAAGTTACTATCTCGGTCGCCAAACACCCTGCTTATCTCTTGGGGATCGAGCCTGAGATTAAGGGGCTGGGCGAGTTTCAGATCGCAGGTGTTCAAAGCGCGCTCGAGCACTTGGCCAATGAGGAGCGGATCTGAAACGACCTGGCCGTCGGGAGCGAGCACAGCGGCGCCAGAGGCCGCAATGCAGAACCCCCCGCCGGCCGCGTACCATTGGCTCTCCGCCGCACCAACATCAAAAGGGGGTGGAAAGAACAGATAAACCTCGTATGTCTCCGGTGCCTGCGACTGAGGCGAGAAACCCTGGAGGTTCATCCAATGAAACACAAGCTCTCCCGTCCTGGCCAGTTGCGTGATCTGGGCGGGTTGGCTTGCGGAGGGCAGTTGTGCACCCGTCGGCTCCATCTGGCAAAACAATGCAAGAACTATTAGCGTTGACAGTATGTTTGCTGTCACCAGCCTCCTGTTTCGCACGGCGTCAGCCAAAAGGCCTTGGCGCCGCTTGGTTCGAGCGCTGATGTGCAAATGCATCGCTGCCTCGAGTCACATAAGGCGGGAGCCGGTTGTCTGCTGGCGTTTTCACTTCCATCGTGGCAGGTGAGGAATTCATGCGCCGACCAGGTTTCTCATTTTGATCATGGGTGGCGTTCCCGCGATCACAAGTCATCTCGCTTCTCTCGAGTTTGGGACGTATTGGCCGCTACGCGTCCGCGGGGCCAAACCACACGGCCGCTGCGGTCAATGTATTTCATCCTGTCGCTGGCCCAGGTTTCCTGGCCGGCCATGATGTGGCACCAGCCGTCGACCACGGCCAGCCATGCCCTTGACTTTGCTGTGGTCGGCGGGAACGCGTCCGGCAAGAGGCCCTCGCTGCCGAAGTCGGCTTCACCGCCGGGTTCCTGAATGGCGTTCGGCGGTGAAGGCTCGCCGGGGTCGCTGGCATCCGTCCTGTCCGTGAGCGGCTGGACCGCTGGGATCAAAGTACCGCACTTGGGGCAGGCCAGCGGGCCTCCGGGCTCCCCTTCCGGGGCCGAGAGCCGGCAGGCACAACCTGGGCAAACGAGGTCAGTTTCCATAGGCTGACTTTCCTCCCGGATCAGATCGTCTCCAGGAGCCTTCTCTTCTGCTCACGGAAGTCCTCATCGGTAATGAGGCCCTTGTCGAGGAGTTGCTTTAACTTGAGGAGCTTGTTTTCAACGACATCGATGTTCCCTTGGGGTGGAGCGGGGGCGGGCGGGGGGCCAACCGGCGCGGCGGGGCTGATTTCCTTCATCATCTGAGAGCCGGCGACCATGCCCAGCCCGGCGCTGAGGGCCTGGGCTGCGGCGCCGCCGGGCTGTTTGGATGATTCGAGCAGGGCATCCGACCGGATCACGCGCTCATAGCGTTGGAGTTCCTCCATGCCCAAGGCCCGGGTTCCAGCGGCGCGATTGATGGCCTCCTGCACGGTCGGGGGCAACGTGATCGCTTCGACCAACAGGTCCACCAATTCGACGCCGTACTGGGCAAACTCGTCTCGAACCGCCTCCTTGAGCCGGGTGGAGAGGTCCTGATACGAGCGCGGCAGGTCCAGGATGGTGGTCAGCATGTCCGGCAGCAAGCGCGCGAGATGGGAGACGATGATCTTGCGCAAGTAATCCTCGAGCATCCGGCTGGTTTCCACGTGCTGCGTGCCCAGGATCGTGCTGAGGAACACCTCGGGATCCTTGATCCTGATGGCGAAGGCGCCGTGGGCGCGGAGGTTGACGATCTTGAATTCGCTGTCGCGGAACAGAACCGGGCTGGAGGTGCCCCAGCCCAGGTTGGTGAAGGTCTTGAGGGCAACAAAGCAAACGTAGGAACGGAATGGGGCTGGGCCGAGCGAAGCCAGATTCAGCAGTTTGCCGAGCACGGGCAGGTTCTCGGTGCTGAGGTCGTAGCGTCCCGGCCAGAAGCCGTCCGTGGGCTTGCCGTCGTGGAAGAAGACGGCAAGCTGGCCTTCCTGCACGATCAGTTGGCTGCCGGAAACCAGTTCCGCGGTGCCGTCGGGCGGCACACGCGCCACCATCACCTTCCCCGTGGGATCGTTGTATTGAATGACCTTCCAGGGCATAAGTTCCAGGGTTGAGTGTTTAGCGCAGTCCGGCATCGCGGCGCTGGCGCAGCGCGGCAACCGCCGCGTCCACCGCCTGCCGGGTCTTTTCCAGTTCCAAGTTGATCGAGGCGGCGTTGGCCCCGCAGAGGAGGTCCACTTGGTCGTGGAGTTGACGCAAGCGATCCTCGACCAGTTCGGGAGCCGGCGGGTCCACCAACCTGCCCCCCGCCCGCTCGCCGACCGGCAGGCTGGAGAGCAACTGGACCCGCAGGGTGTCCACTCGCCGGCAAAGCTGATCCACTTGGGTCGCTTTGGCGGGCTGTTTGGCGGAGAGGTTGCGAATTCTGGGCAATAGAACCTCGACGCCGCTCGCATAGGATTGGACCTTCGTCCGCTGGCGTTGGGGCTCAGCGGCGGTGGCTTCAACGACAGCCGCCTGTCGCTGCAACAGGCAGGCTCCCGCCGCCACGAAGAAGGTGAAGATCAACTGCCAGATCAGGATCTTGTCGCTGTAAAAGGAATCGGCGTACCTGGGAGCCACAGCAACGGCGCTCCCGGCAATAATAACGACCGCCCAACCTGCGACCCATGTCAGGAGGCGGCGCCGTGTGGCCTGACCGGGCGCCCCGGACTGAAGACCCGCAACGAGGGTGAAGGCGAGACATGCCGCGAAAATCAACTCGGCCAGCCAGCAGCCACCCAGGGCCTGGTAGAAGGTTTTGCCCCGGTAGTCCGGCGTGATGAGGCTGTAGAAGGTGGCCGCCGTGATTCCAGCCGCAGCCAGGAACAACACGGCAAGGCTGCCGAACGTCGTAGCACGGGAGTATTTCATAGAGACTGCCCTCAGTCCTTCAACGGCCGCCCGTTGGCGTCCTTGTTGATGCCGCCGGTCAGGATCATAATGCCCTCGACCAATCCCCAGGGCCCCGTGATGAGCGCCCCGTAGAAACACGTCAAGAGAGTGAGGAGCAACTGGACCAAGCCAATGCCGGTATATCCCAGATAGAACCGGTGAGCCCCGACCCAACCCAGGAAGATGCCGAGCAGGCCCGCGGCCAGTTTCGATTTCGGTTGGCCTTGCGCAACCGTCGGAGCCGCCGTGGCCACTGCCGGGCCTGTGTTGACGATGACCTGAATTGGGCCGGAGCCGGCTGGGGCGGCGAACTGAGCTGGCGACGGGTTGGGCGCCAGGCTCGCTCCGCAACGGGTGCACTGGACCACCCCGGCCGGAATGGCAGCTCCACAGTTCTCGCAGTTCATAGCGACTCCGTTTCGGTTACGGATTCAGACGCCGGGCCAGTGATTCATTCATCTGGCTCCATCCATTCAAACGGCAAAATGGCCGTGCGATTACATAAAATGTGAAGTTTCAGCACCTGCTCCGAAAGCCGCGTCTTTGGCGGCCCATCACGGGGGCATCTTCCCCGGCGGACCGCCACTTGACTTCGAACCTGAGAACCAGCAGGAATGCGAGCGAGGCCCCGCCGCAACGGCCTGATATTCCATCGGAAACCAGCCGTCCAGATGGGTGAGTTGCACCTGGTTGGACCCGTTGGCGTCCATGACCCAGAGATTGCCCGTGTTGGCGGTGTGGGCCGCCGGGTCGGCATAGTAGTCGGACTTCAGAAAGAGAAGTCTGGCGCCATCGGGAGACCAAGCCTGCAGATGGCAAAACTGGGCGTCCGGGGTGAGTACTTGGAAACCACTTCCGTTCGTCCGGACAACCGCGACTCCCATATGCTCGGGGTCGTGATAGGCGCCAGGGGTAAGCCAGTGACTGAAGGCGACCTGGTCCCCGCGCGGCGACCATTTGGCCACTGGATCCCGCCGCTCGTCCAGTTGGTCCTGGTGCAACACCACTGGGTGCTTTCCATCCACGCCGACCGCATAAACGTCCAGGCTTGGCGCCCAGGTGCCGGTTTGGGCGCAAACCAGCAGCCGGGAGCGATCCGGCGCAACATCAGTGACCGCGCCCGAGCCCAGGTTCAACGCGTCCACAAACGCGAAAATGACCTGCGCGGCGCCGCCGAGTGTTGACACTCGGTAGGCAGAGGAACGGCCGACGGCGGTAGTGGCCGTAAACAAGATGGTGGTCGAGTTCAGCCAAAGTGGACAAAATGCCTCGGAATTGGAATAATCCGCTGCGTTGACCAGTTGCCGTTTCCCCGGGCCCGCCAGCTCCTGGATGTAAATGCCATCCAAAGTGGGAGGAGAATGACCGACAACAGCGAAGGCAACATATCGGCCGTCCGGGCTGACCACGGGTTCAAACTCATCTTCATCCGGCGTCTGCGTGAGGTTCGCCAATCCCGTGCCATCGGCGTTTATCCACCAGAGATCGTAATGCGATTGCTCCTTTTGTTGATATGAGAAGACGACCTTGCCAAGGAGATTCGACAAGCGCGGGTCAGCAGCAAGCCCTGCCTGTCTGGATTCAGCGGCGTTTCCAGTTCTTCTGAATGTGGAGTGAAACTCACTGTGTCGAAGAAGAAAATGTCCGAGGAGCAGAACGAGTCCAAAGAAAACGACCGAGCTGATTACCAGAGCGGCAGTGTCGGTTGGGGCCGGTCTTCGCCCTCGCCAACACCACAGCCTAGCCGGAAGGCTCAGAGGCCGCGTCGAAACAGGCAAGCCCATTTGCCAGCGAGCAAGGTCTTCAGCCAGAGCGCTGGCTGCCTCGTAGCGGAGTTGGGGGTCTTTCTGGAGACATTTAAGGCAGATGCTTTCCAGGTCACGAGGGATTTCGGGATTGAGTTCGCGAGGCGGCTCCGGAGGTTCATGGAGAACCTTGCCAACGGTCTCATTGACATCATCGCCGACAAATGGCGCGCGCCCCGTGAGCAAGTGGTACAGCACGGCGCCCAGGGAATAGACATCGCTGGTGACGCCGGCCTTGCCGCGTTTGGCCGAGGCTTGCTCAGGCGGCATGTACCCGGGAGACCCAAGCAATTGGCCGGACAATGTCAGATCGGCAGCCTCATTCAATCGCTTGGCCAGGCCAAAGTCCGTGACGTGCGGCTGGTCGGAAGCGTCGATCAGGATATTGGACGGCTTGAGGTCGCGGTGTACCACGCCGCGCTGGTGTGCATATTCAACGGCTTCGGCGATGATGCGCACATAGCGCGCCGCGCGTTCGGGCGCCAGGGGCCCCTTCTCCACCAGCGCGGCCAGGCTGGGCCCTTCGATGTAGTCCATCGAAAAGAAGTGCTGGCCCTCGTGCTCACCGATTTCGTGGATGGCCACAATGTTGGGATGCTGCAATTGCGCCGCCGCTTCGGCCTCGAGGTGAAAACGACGAACCGCCTCCTTCGAGGAGAGTCGGCCCAACACGAGCACCTTCACGGCCACAGCGCGGTTGAGGCTGATCTGCCACGCGTGAAACACCACTCCCATGCCGCCGCGGCCAAGCTCGCCCAGCAATTCGTAGTCGCCGAAATACCGCAGGCGACTCCCGCGAGCGATCTGCACCACGCACCTGGGACACAGCCCCGCCGGCGCGTCCTCCGGGATGCGCCCTCCGCATTGCGGGCAGGTGGGCCTGGTGCTCATGGGCTTGGGCCGATGTCGGTTCTTCGATTAAAACGGGAAATAGAGCGGCGGATTACAGGAACCTGGAAGCCGTGGGAGCACGGGACACGACTCACCGGTTCAACACGTCGAACAGATAGCGCATCTCCTCGTCCACTTCGGCGAGGGAGGCAACTGTGTGGGCGATTTCCGCGCCAATACAGGCGCGGTAGCGCTCGCGCAGCCGGCTCACCGCCACCGACACCGCGCCGGAGGTCATCCCCAAGCGCTGAGCGGCGGCTTGGTATTGGGCTCCATCGCCCTCGGCGGCCAGGAACACCGCCAGCTCGGCCAACTGCTGCGCCTTGTCTTTTGCAAGGAACTCTTCTTGCAGCCGCCTGAAGGCGCCGTTCAGCACGGTCATCGCCCAGCGGCGGTCGAAGAGGGCATCGGCACTCGGGGCCTCGGCAGCCGCCTCGGCGTAATGGCGCTCCGCGCCCTCGGCGTCCAGGGACAGCAGCGGCTGCCCGCCGCCGCGTCGCGCCGCCCCTGCCCGTGCGCGCGCGTCGGCCACAAAGTTGTGGAGCGATTTAAGGAGAAAAGTCCGGAACTTGCCCTTCTCTGGGCGGAGTTGCTCGAAGACACCCCGCTCGACCAAGTGAAGCAGGAACGCTTGCGTCAGGTCTTCCGCGTCGGGTGGGGAATGCCCCTGGTACCTCAGATAAGCGTAGAGCGGCTCCCAATAGGTGCGGCAGAGTGTTTCCAGCGCTTGGGCGCGGCGCGGTTGCTCCGCCTGGCCGGCCGCCAGCACAACTGTCCAGTGGGTGGCGACGAACCACGAGACGCCCTCGGTGCGGCTTTCCTGTTCCGGATGTGCGTCGGGCATAATTCCCCAGGGAGCTCGACCATAAACACCCCGAGACTGCGTCAGCCAAGGGAGGCTGTCAAGCAATCCCGGCCGCTGAAAATCCTTAATTCACTCAAAGGAGAAGTCGTGCTGGAGTCCGTTCGGGTAAGGACCGATTACGAACGAATTGTCTTGGAAAATGGAGAAAATGGGCGATATTTCCCGCGTGTCGGGGAACAAATCCAGCCCCGCAACCAATTTCCGGGCCTGAACCCAGCGTTATCCAGCAGATTGCAAGGGCTGGTCCCGGCCAACTTCCACTTGACAACTGGCCGAGGCTCGGCTTTAGTTCCGGGTGTAGCAGCGCAGGACCCCGACCGTCTGCGGCAGTTGGTGCCTCGGTGTCCGGCTGGAAAACAAGCAGCGCCTGCGAGAACCAAAATCTCGCTGACGCGCGAGGTTTGATATGAAAAATCATCAGTCAAGTGCGAAACCCGTTCTCTCGGGGCTGGAGAGAAGTCCTGTCTCAAGAGCCACTGCAATGTGCCCTGGGCCGCGAGGGTTCACCCTCATCGAATTATTGGTGGTGATCGCCATCATTGCCATCCTGGCCGCCATGTTGTTGCCCGCCTTGGCCCGCGCCAAACTCAAGGCGCAGGGGATTCAATGCATGAGCAATGGCAAACAGATGATGCTCGCCTGGCGAACCTATTGCGAAGACAACAATGACAAGGTGCCGACCGCCTGGGGGTACGCCAACAGCGATTGGATTCCGTATGATTTCGAAATGAGCTGGAGCGGGAACGCAGTGACCGATGGGCAGAACCAGAACAATTGGAATGTCGATATCGTCGTAAAGAAAAGCCGGCTGTTTGCCTATTGCGGCAACAACACGGCCATCTGGCGGTGTCCGGGTGACAGCAAGTATCAGTGCGTCGCCCCACCCGGCCAGTACCAGAGCGGACAGATCGGAGGCCAGACGTATCCGCGACAGCGGAGTATGTCGATGCTGAGCTGGTTCAACAGCAGCGACTGTGACGGCTTCACCGGCAACAGCGGCTACACCAAGTATAAGAAGATGACCGACGTGGTCCACCCGGGACCGTCGATGACCATCGTGTTCCTCGACGAGAGATGCGACAGCATCAATGACGGCGAGTGGTGCACCTCCATGAACGGTTGGCCCAGTACGCCGTCCGCGTGGTATCTCATCAATTTCCCGGGCAGCTACCACGGCGGCGCCGGAGGCCTTTCCTTTGTGGATGGCCACTCCGAAATTCATAAATGGAGGGACCGCAGGACCACACCGCCCATAGGCCGCCTGGGGAGCTTGAACGTTCCATCCCCCAACAACGTGGATTCGTACTGGGTTGCCGAACGGTCAACGCGGAAACCGCAGTGATAGCCGGGATGTAACTGTTCAAGTGTGGGGCAGACCTCTGGTCTGCCGGTTCACGGAGCCTCCGGCTCCGTGTCCCTTGCAGTTGCGAGGCTCGGGGCCAGAGGCCCCTGCAACCGGCAGACCGGAGGTCTGCCGCACGCGCCCCCCCTGAACAGTTGCACCGGGACCATCCGCCTCTTTCATGCCTGAGCGCAGGCGGGGCAACGGACGGGCGGCGGGATGGCTTGCGAGAGATTCATCGTGCGCAGCCGCTGCCGCCGTTGCTCGAAACAGGACGCGCAACCGGAAAAGGCCTCCAAGTCCCACGTATCGGCGAACACCCGTCCCGCGCCCAGGTCCAGGCTCTGTTCCAGGGCCTTCTCCAGGGTTGCCAATCGCGGCGGGGTGAATTGGCCGGCCGCCATCAATTGCTCCATCGCCCGATTGGCGGCGCGTGTGGGGATGAGCGACGCCACTGCCGCGCCGCACGCGAAGGCGAACGCGGCGGATTTCACCGCCCATTCGAGTCCTTCGGCCTCGTTCAGGAACGGAGGCCCCACGAGGATGAAAGCGCGCACGGCTATCCCGCTGGTCCGCAGAAATTCGGTTGCGCGCGAAAAATGTTCCAGGCCGGACCTCTTGTTCAATCGCGGCAGGACCTGCGGATGGATGGTTTCCAAACCCATTGCCACCTCCAGCGAGCCGGCAAGCACGTCGCGAAGCCGCAGCGCCTTTTCTCCAACGAGCCGCGGATGGGATTCAACCACGACATGGTTGGCGCAGGAAACCGCGCGGGCAACGTCCCGGTAATCCGCCGGCGGAATCGCGGCGGAATCGAAGAAGCTGCCGTTGTTGTAGAGCTTGACCTGTTCCGGCTCGACGCCCAGTTGCGCCAGCGCGAACTGGATCTGCCGTGGAATCGCGCCGGTGGGCACCGTCTGCCGGGTTGTGTTTTGCTGCAAGTCGCACATCAGGCAACGCCACGGACATTGCTTGTTGGTGAGCAAGATCGTGGCGCTTTGAACGATCCGCCCGGATTGGGCGCGTTCCTCCTCCACGGACCATCCGCGTGGCCTGTCCGTGTTCATCCGTGGCTCAACCGGCGTTCCCAGGCTCAGTTGAACATCGCCAGGAACTGTCTCCGGTATTCATTTTCCCTGCCGGAGAGCCTCTGGCGCAGGCGCTCCGCTGAAACCGCGCCGTGCTGGAAGCGGCGCTTGGCGAACACCGGCATGTCAAGGCCGGTGATGGCCTTGACACCGCGCCTGACAATCTCGCCCTTGAGCGCGTAGAGCCGATCCACGGACATCCCGGTGAGAGCAGCGAAAGGGATGCCTTCGGCCACGCCGACCACATTCGGGCGCGTGAACGGGCTGAAGCCCGCAAACCCAAAATGCCGCGCCGGCGCGTAAGTGCGCAGGTAGCTCCGGCTCAACCCGCCGCTGTAAGTCAGCGAATGCTTGATGCGGCCCACGCCCCAGCCCTCCTGGTAGAGCATCAGGTTGTTCACCACGCTGCCAAGGGTCAGCTCGGGATTGTCCTCGATCGGGTAATCCTTGAGGTTCTCGTCGCCGCCGTTGCCGTCCGCCAGATAGTTCCATTGCGGGTAGCGCGCGCGGATGCCGCGGCACAGGGCCAGGCCCATCGAGGCGCACTCGACGTCCAGCGGCTTGTAATCCTCCAGGACCCGCAGCGTCTCCGCCAGGTCGAGCGACGACAGCTCGGCCTCGACAGGCTCGAGAAAAAGCCCCAGGCCCAGCGGTTCCAGGAACTCACGCGCCTGCCGGAAGTCCGGGCCGTCGCCCAGGTTCAGCGTGAAGGCCTTGAGCCGGCTGGGCTCATGCCCAGTTGGCGCATGACGTGATAGGTCACCAGAAACACCGACCCGCTGTCCACGCCTCCCGAGAAGGCCACGCCGATGGGCTCGCCTGAGGGGATGCGCCCCAGCCATTTCGCTATCTCATCGGCCAGGGCCCCGATATAGCGCCGGCCGATCTCGGCGGGGTCGGCCGGCAGCGCATTGCGTTGCGGTGTGAAATAGCGCGTGTAAACCGGCTCGGGATCGGGACACCCGATGAGCTGCACTCCACGACATAGTGCGCCGGGACCATGCGCGTGTAAGTCGGGTGAAACTGGCCCTGGAGTCCCTCGGCCTTGAGTTGGTTGAAAATGGCGTCGATGCGATCCGCCACAATCAGCGCCGGGCCTTGCGCGCGCTTGGCCAGAAAATAACGCGCTGGCCGGTCCATCGAACGCGCCAGGCGCACCGTCTTTCCCTCCCGCGCCAGCAGCGCAAAGGAGCCGTTGATCTCCCGCACCGCCTCCGCTCCGCCCGAGAGCAGGCGCCGGCGCGCCTCCTCGACGCTCATGTTGTGGATTTGATTCAAGGCCGGATCGAGCAGATCGACGACGCGTTCGAGATAGGTGTTCATGGGCCGAGTCTGGCAGAATCCTGTCCTCAATACAATCCTTTCTCACCCGATCCCCAATTGCCGCAGCTTGTCGCGGTAGCGGCGGCTCAAGGTGAGTTTCGTTCCGTCCTGGAGGGTCAGTTCGCAGCCGCCGTAAAAGAGCCGCTTGAGTTCCTTGATCCGCTGCGCGTTGACGATGACCGAGCGGCTGATACGGACGAATCGCTCCGGTGCCAGCCGGCCCTCCAGCGAGGCCAGGGTCTCGCGCAGGAGGTGCGATTTGGCGCCAACGTGCAGTTCCGCGTAATTATCTGCGGACCCGATCCAGTCAATTTCATCCATGCGCACCCAGACGACGCGCCCGCCCGATTTGACCGCAAGCCGTTCGGGCAGTCTGGCCGAGCTCAGCTCGGCGAGCATCGCGGCCTGGCGCTCGGCCAGGGCGCTGCCGGCGCGTTGTCTGACTTGCGCGATGGCGCGGCGCAGCGCCTTTTGGAACCGTTCGCGGTCGAATGGTTTGAGCAGGTAATCCACGGCGTGAACCTCGAAGGCGCGCAACGCGAACTGGTCGTGCGCCGTGACGAACACAATCACCGGCGGCGCCGCCGCGTTCGATGGATTCCAGGACGCCGAAGCCATCCAATTCCGGCATCTGCACGTCCAGAAAGACCAGTTCGGGCGATTTGCTCCCAATCGTCGCGGCCGCTTCCCTGCCGTCGGAACACTCCGCCACGAGTTCGATCTCGGCTCGTCTTGCAGCAACTGGCGCAGCCGCTCGCGCGCCAGCGATTCGTCGTCAACGATGAGGGTCCGGATTCTGTTCATGCCGGCTGGCCCGCGACGTGAAACGGAATGGTCAGCCGGACCAGCAACCCCTCTCCAGCCCGGCTGATTAATTCAAGGGCTTGCCCCTCGCCGTAGAGCGTTCGCAGCCGGGCGCGGGTATTGGACAAGCCGACGCCCTCCTTGACCGGTTCGTCGCTCCGCAGCCCGCCGCCATTGTCCCGCACGTCAAGCGTCAGGCGGCCCTCCGCGCGATGCGCCCGCAACTCGACGCGGCCCGCCTTGGCGTGGGGCCCAATGCCGTGGCGAATCGCATTCTCCACCAGCGGCTGCAAAATGAGGTTCGGCACCTGGGCCTCCAGCGTGTCCGGCGCGATGTCCGTTTCCACGGTGAGGCGGTTGCCAAAACGGATTTGCTCGATTTCCAGGTAGCGTTGAAGCAGCTCCAGTTCGTCGCGCAGCGGGATTTCCTGCGTGTCTGCGTTTTCGAGCGAGGCGCGCAGCAGGTCGCTCAGGCGGGCGATGACCCGGTCGGCGGCCTCGACGTCCTTGTGCATGAGGGCGGAGATCGAGTGGAGGCAGTTGAAAAGAAAATGCGGATTCAATTGCACCCGCAGCGCCTGGAGTTTGGCCTGCACGAGATGCTTTTCCAGTTCCGCCGCGCGCAGTTGGCGTTCCCGGAACTTGCGGTAATAGTTGAAGGCGCAACTGACCGCGACAATCACCCAGTAGAGGAGCAGGTTGAAGTGCCAGGTCTTGACCAGCAAGGCCTGAAAGGCCTCGGCGAAACTCGACTCGGTCTGCCAACGCCCCACGCAGGCCCGCAAGACCATGTAGGCGAGCGAAAAGAGCAGGCTGCCCGGGACATGGACCGCCAGGCTGTGCATCCGGCTCCCCGCCTCGAAACGGAAGCGCCCCGCCAGGCGCACCACCGGGATGGACAGCAGGGCAATGACGTACCAATCGCCCAGCGCATAGCTTACCGCCTGGCCCCACGTGACCTCCAGGCCGGCCTTGGCGCTCGAAATGTAGAATTGGAATGCGGATGAGAGGCCAATCGCCGTCCAACCCGCAAGGCCTGCCGCCCACTTGACCCAGCGTTGCCGCAGCGCGTTGTTCATGGCTAACTGTTCAACTGTGGGGCAGACCTCTGGTCTGCCGGTTCACGGAGCCTCCGGCTCCGTGTCCCTTGCAGCCGCGAGGCTTGGGGCCAGAGGCCCCTCCAACCGGCAGACCAGAGGTCTGCCCCACCCGTCCCCACTCGAACGGTTGCACTCATTGTCATTCGGCCTGGGCGTCGTACGGGCGGATTTCCGAATGGCGGATTTGCCCGCCCTGGCTGGCCGTCCTCACGGCCAGGCCGCCGGCCAGCAGCGCGCCCGCCACCAACAACATGCCGAACCAGCCGCCGACGGCCCTGCCCCGGAAGAGAATCAATCCCGCCAAGGCCACGATCCCGAGCACGATGCAACCCGCCAGCGCCACCCCCGCCGCGGACTGGTGTTGTTCGAGGATGCGTTCGGAAAACCCCGGCAGTCCTTTGATCGCGCCTGCGGCCGGTTCCCCTGTCAGGTAGGACGCAACG
The DNA here is from genome assembly GCA_963749495.1 of uncultured bacterium. GTDB lineage: Bacteria > Verrucomicrobiota > Verrucomicrobiia > Limisphaerales > UBA8199 > CAVQND01. The sequence continues at coordinate 662,079 of CAVVMW010000021.1, read as the reverse complement.
GCCAGAACCGACCCCAGGACAAACAGGCCCAGCGCGGCCTTCTGAATGTCCCGGCTCGAGGCCCAGATGCCCAAGACCAGCAAACCCAATCCAAAAAAAATGGCCGCCACCGGGGCGTGGCTCAGGAGAAGATGAATGTGCGCGGCGATAACGGGGTTCATGACATCTGCTAAAACTCCAGCGGCACGCGCACGACAAGGCCGCCCATGACCTCGCCCGCCTTGAAATCGGTTCTTGGACTGCCGCTGCTCCGATTGTGGCAGTTGGCGCAGGCCTCCACGCGGGCGGCCTCGGGATAGACGCCCGTGAAATACCGGCGCCCGCCCAGGGACTCCTCCGCATAATAATTGGCGGCGGGATGGTCGTGGACATATCGCAGGCCGGTGCTCTCCGTGGGAGTTTCCGGGGCGTTCCTTGGGTTGATTGGCCAGAGCGAGCGCAGGACATAGTGGAATTCCGCTCCTTGCTGCTGGATGGACTCGGAGGCACGGCGCAGCATTTGGGCGTGGACGGCCATGAGAGCCTCACCGTGCTCGTCTCCTGGCGGGAAGTCCTCCAAGGCCAGCCGGATGTGCGCCTCGTGGTCGGCGGCAACTACGGCGTGCAGAGCGTCGGCCATCTCCTGGGGTTTGAACGTCACGGCCGGTTGCGGCGGCGCGGCCGGCTTTGTCGCCTGCTTGCCGCAACCCGAACAGGCCGCGACCACCAGGCCGATGGAAAGGAGGCGATTCATTTCGATTGGGATTAGGATTAAGAGCAGCAGGCGGAAATGCCAGCCAAAAAAGGGGACCGCCCCCTATGGAGGTGTGAGACAGGGTTACTGTTGGACCTCCAGATCGCAGCTCCCCGAGATGATCTGGCTCTTCGATTCTTCGTTTCCTTCGTTTCCTTCTGTTCTTTTCCAGCGTCCCACCGGCTGGGCACAGGAACAGAACAGAAGGAAACGAAGGAAACGAAGAGGCGGCCGGATGGGCGGCATCGTTGTGGTCGGTGCCAGTTCGTCACGGTCGAGGGCGCTGGCCATGGGCTGTCGGGGGCCAGGCCGGACGAGGTGGCGCGGATTGCCGGGCGGGCCGCGGCGTTCGTCGTGGCTCATGCGCGTTGATTCAAGCTGGAATTTTGTCCCACCCCCGTCAGATCGTCAGGCCGGAATCCGGTTTGTTGGACTGTTCGCGGCGGCGGTATTTGCCGGAGACTTCCTCGAGCAGGGCCCGTTCTTTACCGCTCAGGCTCTGGAATCCCTTGTCGGCGATTTTCTCGAGGATAGCGTTGACCTCCATGGCCTGTGGGTGGTGCTCGTGGAGGCGGGCTTTCGTGCTGCGGCGGCGCGGCAAGAATGCCGCGAGGGGAAGCATGAGCGAGTTGAACCAGAGATAGACCAGGATCAGGAGCGCGCCGCTGAGCAGGAGGAGGAAGACCGGCCAATTGGCGCGGACCGCCTGGGGATGAAGCGCGGCGGCGACCAGCAGGCCGACGATTGCCCCGCCAAGGTGCGCATCATGGCCGATGTTGTCCCGATTGCGCCTCAACCCGTAAAACGAGAACAGCATGAAGCCGATGGCATAAGCCCAACCGGGCACGAGAAACGCGTTGATGAAGAGCGGAGCCACGCGGATGCCCGGGAAGAGCAGGATAACCGCGAAGATGACGCCGCACGCCCCTCCGGAGGCGCCGTAAGCACGGTATTCGTGGCGCCGGTGGACGTAGAGTGAGAGCAGGCTGCCGCCGAGCACCGACCCGAAGTAGATCAGCAGGAACTGGCTCGGACCGCAGCGCCATTCGATTAAGCTGCCGAACACGTAGATGCTGATCAGGTTCAACAGCAAGTGCTCCCACCCGGCGTGCAAAAACGCAGAACTCACCAGCCGATGATATTCCTTCCCGGCCAGAACGGCCTCAGGGTCGAAGATGAATCTCTGCTCGATCCGGTGGTTCTGAAATCCCAGGAAAGAGACCACCCCGGTGATTAGCAAGAGCAGTGAATTCCACGGCGCCAGTTGCTCGTTCATCGGTTGGGGAAAGCTTAATCGTGACGCCGGCGGGAATCCAGCCGAAAAGCGCACCCGCGTTCGGCCCAGTGGGCATCTACTATTGGACCTCCACATCGCAGTCTCTCCGAGAAGATCTGGCTCTTCGATTCTTCGTTTCCTTCGTTTCCTTCTGTTCTTTTCCAGCGTCCGCCCGGCTGGGCACAGGAACAGAACAGAAGGAAACGAAGGAAACGAAGAGGCGGCCGGATGGGCGGCACCGTTGTGGTCCGTGCCAGTTCGTATCTGGATTCCTACAGCCCCTCTGTGATGAAAGCCCGGCAAAATCCATTTTGTGGCGATTTCCCTCCGACACCCCCCTATGGGTCTGACCCGGTTTCCGCGGGCATGAACCGCTCGCCGCGCGCTTGGTACAACTGGAGGTCTGCCTTCCGGTTGCCCTGGGAGTCGAAGGCTAAAACTCCGGAAGCGCCGATGAGGGAGGAGCGGAGCGGAAAGGCCTCGTGCGCCGGATGGCCGCCCGCGGTCCGCACAACGTGGATCAATAGCGTGGCCGCGTCGTAACTCATCGCCGCCGTGGCATCCGGTTCGTGGCCGAAACGGCGGCGGAAGGCGGCGGTGAAATGCCGCCGGCAAGCGGCCGCCTTGGCATCCAAACCGGGGCCGGGCACGATCACGCCCTCCATGGCGTGGCCCGCAGCCGCCGCAAAGGCCGCCGAGCGCAGCCGGCCCGGTCCGGCAAGCGTCCCGGCAAAACCAGCCGCTCGCAGCGATTTCGCCAGCCTTCCGGCCGCGCCCGCCTCCAGCCAGAGGCACACCGATTCGGGGCGGTTGGCCAGGATTCGTTTGCAGAGCCGGGCCGCGTTGGTGAACGTCGATTCTGCCTCGATGACATTCTCCAGCGAACAACCGCTGGCTGGCGCGGCCGTCTGGAGGTCGCGCGCCGCCTCGCGTCCGGCGCGGCCCTCGGGAACCACGGCAAGCCAGCGATGGCTGCCCAGGCCGCTGAACAGCGCCTTGGCCTCATCCGTGGTTTGCGGCACGATCCGCGCCATCCAGGGAACACCCGTCCGGCTCACGGAGGAATCCGCACACAGGGAAACCACCGGAACAGCCGTGCGGCCGGAGACCTGCAAGACCAGGTGGGAAGCTGAACCGTCGGGCGGCGCGATCAGGCCCTGCGCGCCGTCGTCCGCCACCATTCGGGCGGCTTCGACTCCATCGGCGCCCCATTGGCCGGCGCGCCCGCGGATAACCAGTTGGACGCGCACCGCGGCAGAATGGTTGGCCTCCTCCACGCCGAGGGTCGCCCCCTCGCGCAGGCTGGCGGCCTCGGGCTCCTCCGGCGGCAGGAGCAGGCCAATGACGATATTGGTGCTTTGCGCCGCCCCTTGGCCGGAGTGAGCGTGCGCTGCCGACGTTACCAGGAATAGAATGCTAACGTTCCAGATCCAAATCCTTGATGTGATCATCAATCTGTCAATTGGCACCCTGACATTTCGTTTGCGCCGAAGGCTTCAGTGAAGGCGGAGACAGTCCCCCCGGACCCCTCACCCCAACCCTCTCCCCATCGGATGGGGAGAGGGCGAATTGTCGGCAGCGGCTTGAGCCAGCGGAGACGCCTGGAAATTCCAGGGACGGCCGCCGCCTCTCCCTCTCCCCTTCGGAAGGGGAGAGGGTCGGGGTGAGGGGTCCGCCTGGGACTCCGTCTCCGTTTTCAGTGACTGGTTACTTTTGCGCACCTGTTTTGCTCCGGTCTCGCCATCGGAAGGCACCCATTACTTGAGGGCCGTCTTGAGCGGATGGGTTTGCGGGGCGGGGGCGTAATGCCATCGGCCTTGCGCATAGTGAGCGACCACGATGGGCGCGATATTGTCCCAGCGGCCATCGAAGCGCATGTAGCCGCTCACGCCGGTGTATTCGTCAATGCTGGCCATGAGATCGCGAATCCGGTAGCGGTTGGGCCCGCCCTTCCGGATGGCCGCGACGAGCATTTGCGCGCCATCGTAGGCATAGCCGGCGTAGATGTCCGGTTTCAGCCCGTATCGCCTTTGGAATCGCGCCACGAAATCCGTCCAGGGCTTGTCCGTTTTCTCCGGGTCGAAGAAGTAGGCGGCTGTGGCGCCTTCGGCCGCTGGGCCCGCCAGCCTGACGAACTCTGGGTCCACGAGGCGATCAAACCCAAAAAACGCGGCTTTCACGCCCGCCGCCCGCAATTGGGTCGCCGCCGGGCCGGTCTCCTCGGGGTTGCCCCAGAACACTACAGCCTCCGGGTTTGCCTGTTTGATGACCGCGACCTGGGTGTCGAAGGTGCGGTCCCCTTCCGTGAAATTGATCTCCTGCGCCACCGGGTGGCCAAGCCGGCGCACGGCATCCACGAATGGCCGGACGCCCATGCGGCCGGGCCGGCTGTTGGTGCGCAACACGACGATGCGAGTCAAGCCGCGTTCCTGGACGATCAGCCGGGCCAGCAAGTAGCCCTGCTGGCGGTTGTCAGGAAAGTTGCGCAGCAGCCAGGGGACTTGCGTCTCGGTCAGGCTCGGATCGGGATCGGAGCAGTTGAGCATGAAGATTTCGAGCTTCAAGACCGCCCGCAACGCCACGTGCGTGGCATCGCCGTCAACCGTGCCGACGAAGGCCAGCACGCCGGTGTCGGCGAATTCGACCGCGATGTTCGCGGCGCTGCCCCACTGGGGCGAGTCGGCCTTTTCGATGACCTCAAAGGGCAGTTCGCCGGGCCGGCGGGCGGCGTTGGCTTCCTCGAAGGCCAGCATGAGGCCGCGTTTGCTCATCTGGCCGCGCGCGGTTTCCGGGCCGTCAGGCGCCGGGCTGAGCAGGCCGACCTTGAGCGATTTCAGGCCGGGGGGATCGGGATACTCGCGGCCGGGTCCGTAGAACTTGAGCCGTGTCAGCCAGTAGCGGTAGAACGGCTTGATGTTGCGGTAGGGCATCATCTCCTCCGGCACGTTGCCGTAGTAGGGATAATCGCCTTCCGGCTGTTGGGCGGCGGGTGTGCCCGGCGGGAGGATCGGCTCGATGGGGGAATTGGTGTTGGCCTCTTCCTTCCCCGGGTAGGCGCCCCAGGCCGCGGGGGCCAGGGCCACCGCGGTGAGGCACACGAGGTGCATTTTTTTCATAATACGCGGCCGTTCTTAAAGGGCGTCCGAAAAACTCGCCGGAATGAGAACTTTGTCGCAGCCTTTGTCGCAACCTTTGTCGGATTCGCCATTTTTCGACAAAGGTTCGCGCCAAAGGCTTCGCCAAAGGCTTCGACAAAGACTCGAAGGCGAAGCGTTTCGAACGCGCTCTTGGATCTCGGTTTGACATTGTGGACCTACTTTCCCTGCGCAACTTTGGCGGGCTTGGATGGCGCGGCGAAAAGGCCGTGTCCCAGGCCGTCGGAGGTGGCAAACCATCCCTCCTGGTCGTCCACCCAGATGCCCAGGACGAAGTCATTCGGGAGTTTTGTGGGCATCGTTCGCGTCTCGACCTGCCGGCCCGGCCGGGCGATCTCGACAAGGCCATTACCCTTCTCATCGGCGCGGTAGGTGGCCCAGGTGTCGCCGTCGGTCACCGACAGGCCGCGATTCTGTTCCGACCCAGGCGACGCGGCCATGGGCCCAGATGAAGTTGATGAAGTTGGAGACCAGCGGGGAGGTCTTCTCCTGCCAGGTGCGCCAGCGGGAGCCGTCGTAGCGCGACATGCCGAAATAGGTCCCCTGCCAGAGGATGCCCTCCTCCCAGGCAATCCAGGAGGTGATGTCGTTGACCGGGCCGTCGTCGGGGACGAGGTCGAAATGAAAATCGCGGTCGGGGTCGCGGTGTTCCTTGAAGGGGCCGTTCGGCAATTCGCGTTCGAGAATGCCGCCGCCCCATACGCCCACGAACAGGCGGTCCTTGGCGCCCTTCACCGAATACACCCAGGGCTCGTGCATGGTAGTGTTGCTCTGGTCATAGATGCTCCATTGGCCGGTCCTGAGATTGAGGGCGCCCAGGCCGGCGGCGGTCGCCACCCAGAGAGTGTCTCCCAGGATGTCCAGGCCATACACCACGTTGTTGGGCAGGCCGCTGGTGGTTTGGAGGCAGGACGTGACGCGTCCGGCGCTGCAACGGTTCAACCCGCGCATCGTGCCGACCCACAGGTCGCCGGTGCGCTTGTCCTCGACCATGCACATCACCATCTTGTGGCTCAGGCCATCCTCGACGCCGAGCTTGCGGAACCTCCCTTCTTCACGGACCAGCACGCCGTCATAGGTGCCCACCCAGAGCTGGCCGTCGCTGGCGCGCAACACGCAGTGGACCTTGTGCGTGGGAATTCCGTCCTTCACGCCGAGGTTTTCGAAGCGTTCGATCAACGGGAAGGGCAGGGGGGGTGCCGCGTTTTCCGCGGCGCGGCTGGGAGGCGGGGCGGCCAATTGAAGGCCCAGGGCGAGGCCGGCGGCCAGCGTGAGACGATGCGGGGTGGTTTTCATGGTTCACATTGCGTTTGGGTGACTGGCATTCCGCCACCAGGAACCGGACGGGCGTTGCCAGCCGCGAAGCGTTTTGGACTGCGGCAGTCCTCTGCCGCTTTCGTGTCCCCTGGGTCTGAGTCCAAAAAGCGCCAGAGGAGTGGCGCAGTCCAAAACCTGCGGGCTTGCCGACGGTTCATGTGCCACTACGCGGTGCCCGAAGGTCCTGCCAAATTGCGTCGCAAGCAAGCTCATAGTGTTTTGAGGAACTCGACCAAGTCGTTGAGCTGGATTTTGTTCATGTAGCTGCTCACCCCGTGCATATCGTTGGTGTTGTACGTGGTCCAGAGTTCCTCGAGGGTTTGGGCCCGGCCATCGTGGAGATAGGGTGCGGTGTGGGCGATGCCCAGCAGGTGCGGGGTGTCGAAGGCCACGGTGGTGTCGTTCGGGCCTTGTGTGCCCACGTTGAAGGACAGCCGTATGGTGTAGAGCGGCGGGCGATGGCAGGTCGAGCACCGCCGTTCGTGCGGATCTCCTTGCCGGACGGGGTCATGGTGGCGAAGAAAATGGCCTTCCCGCGCTCCTGCAACGGCGTCAGTTTCCCGTCCGCGCTCCGGGGACTGCGCTGGGGCGGCAGCGATTTGATGAACGTCGTCAGGTCCTGCAGTTGCGCGGGCGGAAAGGGCTCGGTGCGCATCAGCACCTTGGCGAAGCGCGGGCCGCACTGCACCTCAAGGCTCGGGTTTTTGCCGTTCCACTTGAACGGTTCGGTGCCGGCCACGCCCAGGAGGCTGCGGTTGTCCAACAGGTTGTCGCCGATGGTCTCGCCGTCGAAGTCGTAGTTCAGGCCGTCCACGTGGCCGTCCGGATGGCACGAGCGGCAGGAGAACTGGCCCTGGAACGTGTAGGCCGCCGTGGTGAAAACCCGCTCGCCGCGCCGTATCGGGTCGTTCGAGCCGCCGTCTCCCAAAACGATCCGGCCTTCGGCGTGCAAACTCCGGGCGTCCACCACCAGGATGCTGTCCGCCAGGCGCTCGGCGACGAAGAGCGTGGCGCCGTCCAGGCTGAGCGCCAGGTGGCGGGGGTTGCGCGCGGTGGGAATCCGGGCCGTGACGTACTCGGCCGAGAGCGAAAGGTCATAAATCGCCTCCTGCCGGGCCGTCGGGTCTGCGGCTTCCAGCCAGGCCGCCAGGCGCTCCAGGTCCACTACCGTGACCACGTCACTGCCGCCGGAGGCGACAAAGGCGCGTTTGCCCAAAGGCTCGGCTGCAACGCCCGACGGGTCGGCGAAATAACGGTTCGCTTCGTCCAGGGGCAGTTGAATGATGCGGCCGGTCTTGGCATCGGTGACCGCCAGTCCGGCGGACATGACCCAGCCGTTGGCCACCTGGGTGATGGGGACCAGGTTGCGCACCTTGACCAGCGGCGTCAGCAGCCACGACCGCGAAGGCACCGCGCATATCCCCTCCGAGAGATGCGCCGAGTCAAGCGAGCCGCGCCGCACCACGCGGGCTGTCACCGGATTGAGTTCGGTCACCTCGGACGCGGGAATGCTCTGTACCGAAACCAGGCCAACCATGCGGTTGGCGACAAACGCGCGTGTGCCGTCCGGCGCGGCCGCCACGGCAAAGGGCTCGCGCCCCGCCCAGGGCCGGCCCAGTTCCTGCAACGGCGAAACCGAAAGCACGGAAATGTCGTCGGACATGGAATTGGCCACCACCAGGCGGTCTCCGGCGGGCGTGCGGCAAAAGGCGGCCGCTACGGGCGCCATGCCCACCGCGATTGACCCGGTTTCCTGCAACGACTCCGTGTCCAGCACCGCCACCCGGTCGCCGTCCCGGCAGGTGACGAAGAGCCTCTTGCCGGCGGTGTCCAGGGCCAACCCGAATGGCCGTCCCGCCACCTTGGTCCGGCGCAGGACATGCCGAGTGCGAGTGTCGGCTTCGGCCACTTGATTCCGGTCGTCGAGCGCAATGTAAATTCTCCTTCCGTCCGGCGAAACCGCCAGACCAGCCGGCGCGTCGTGATGCGGCCGGGGTTGGGCCCAGCGCAGGCGCGCGGTGGAAACGAGGTGACAGTTAAAGCAGGACACGTTCGCCAGGTCCTTCTGGTGGGACATGCCCAAGACATGGTCGATCCAATCGTACTGCCTCAGCCAGAGCGCCACGCCGGCCAGGCCCGCCAGGACCAACAGGATGACCAGGGTCCGCCGTTTCATTTGATGTCACTTGGGTGCCGGTTCATCGGAAGCCTCAAAGATTTTGAAATCTCGCATTGGGATCATGAACCGAATGGCGGCCCTGCGGGCGAGGGCGCGAAGCGTTTTGGACTGCGGCAGTCCTCTGCCGCTTTTTCGAACCCGGAGCCGGGGGCGCAAAAGCGCCAGAGGGCTGGCGCACTCCAAAACCTTGCGGACTTCCGCGGTGACTTCTGAGCCGGGGTCTAGCCGGCCGGTTTCCCGCTGGGCCGGCCAAGGCTGCGTTTTCCAGGCCCAGGCGTGGCACGGGCGCGTCCAAGGCGAGGGAGCGGTGATTGTGCGGCGAGTGATTGCGCGGCTCGTGACAACCGATGCAGGAGCGGTTCTCGCCGGGCCGCACCCAAAGCATCGGGGCCTCTCGGCGCAGGAGCCGGCCGGCTTCATCGAGCGCTTCGAAGCCGAGCGGCACGTTGGCCGGCACGCGGGCCATGAACGAGCCGTCGGCCTGCACCCGCACCTCGCCCAGCGCGCAAACCACCCCAGGCGGCCTTTCCGCGAGCACCCGGACGCGGTCCACGGCTGAATTGGTCCCGCCTGGTTCCAGGGCATAACTGGTATAGTTTGCGTCGAGGCAGAGGACCTGCCCGGTCTGTTTGGCGGGGTCCATGCTCGACAGCCGTCCCATGGGCCGGGGGTGCGGAGCCATTTCAACCGCTTCGCAACTGTTCCAGGCCGGGTCGGCCACGAGCGGCACGCCCAAGGCAGGCGCAGTCGAACTGATGCGAAACAGCGCCAGTGAAGACCCGGGCGCCGATGCACCCGCTGCGCACACCAATAAATCGCCATTGTTCGCAGGCTGCACCGCTCGGATGCGGTCGGTACCCGAAAACAGCGGCGCGCAGCTTTGAAACGGCCGCGCCAAGCGGACCGCCTCAGCCCTGCCCCCGGGCACAAGGGCGTCGCCCTTTGAAACCAGGTACACCACCCGGCCATCCGGCAATTCCCTGGGCCGCTCGATGACTGCGCCCGGCTCCTTTCGCCCGGCGAAGGCGCTGACCTCCGTCCCATCGTTGTTGATCGTGAACAATGCCGGGCCGGAAGCGGGACCTGCCGGCTCCAGAGGGTCCGCTGGCGCGCGTCCGGTGAAAACGAACAGGATTCTGCCGTCCAGCAGCATCGTCGGTGCGGCGGCGCCCTGGGCGCCGAAGGTCAACCGGCGCGGCGGACCGCCGGGCGATTGAGCATAAAGGGCCGAAGGTGGTTGAGCGGGGCTGGTCCCAGCGGCCCTTGGCACTGGCGAGGCGAAGACAAGAGCCCCATCCGGAAGGAGCGCCGGGCTCATCGCGCCGCCCGGCATGGAGGTCAGGGCGCGAGGACGGTCGTTGTCCGGCCCCGCTTCATAGACCTGCCAGTCACTGGTGGCGCCGGCTTTGCCCACGAAGCAGATGCGCCGGCCATCATAGGAGATCAGCGGATCGCCCGCCGCGGCCAAGCCCTGCGAAAGCACCTGAACGCGCCTCGGGTCGAACGGTTCGGCCGCCAGAACGACGCGGCTGCCGGGCGGATAACGCAAATCAAGGACATCTGCCGCCGCAGCGGCAGCGGCGCGCGCAGGCGATTGCGTCAGCACCAGCCCGCCGGCCGGCGCCGGCTTGCGGCACCCGGCGCCCGCCAGCAGGAAGACTTGAAGGCAGAAAAATGGGGGCAGAAACATAAGAAAGAGATTCATCTTTCTGCCCCCATTTTTCTGCCTGGTTCGGATTTTGGTTTTCACTTCCTCTCCCCGGGTTCACGCACCTTGAGGATTTGATCCACTTTGACGCCGGCCAGTTGCTGGACCTGTTTGCTGGGCCAGAGGATTTCGATGCGGTCCACCGTTGCGGCCTTGCCCAGGCCGAAGTGCAGGCGGCGGTCGCTCTGCATGAGGAACCCGAAGGCGCAGCGCGACTCGGCGCACAGGGTCCTGCCGCCGGCGGTGACCTTGACCTTGGCGCCGAAGCCGTCGCGGTTGCTGCGGGTGCCTTCCAGGTCGAGCGTGAGCCAGTGGTTGCCCGACCGGTCGCGGTTGTGCAGCAGGAATGGCCGGTCGCCCATCGTCGTCACGACGATGTCCATGCGGCCGTCGTTGTCATAATCGGCCACCGCACTGCCTCGGGCGCGGACCTTGGTCTTGAAATAGGCGCCGCCTTTGGCCGCCGCGTCCGTGAACGTGCCGTCACCGCGATTTTCCAGCAGCAGGCTCTCCCAGCCTACCAGGTAATGCGCGTCTCCATTGGCGATGAAGATGCCGAGCTTGCCGCTGTTGTCGAAATCCAGGAAGCAGCCGCCCCAGCCCACGAATTGCGCCGTCAGTGACCCAAGGCCCGAGGCCATCATGCGGTCGTCATAGACGCCCTTGGCCGTCCCCATGTAGAGCGAGCCATAGCCCAGGCGCGTCACCAGGATGTCCTCCAGGCCGTCGCCATTGCAATCGCCGATCGTGGCGGCCATCGAACCGGCCGCCTCGCCCATCGCGTTGAACGCCACGCCCGCCTGCAGGGCCACGTCCTTGAAATGGCCCTTGCCGTCGTTGACCAGCAGCACATTGGGCGTCCCGTCGTTCGAGAGGTAAAGGTCCTGCGCCCCGTCGCCGTTGTAATCGAACACCGCCACCGACATCGCGCGGTGTCCGGGGACCCTTATGCCGGAGGATTCGCTCACGTCCTCGAACGTGCCATCGCCGCGATTGTGATAAAGCTTGTTGAACTGCGGCTTGTACGAAAGCGGGCCGGGATAGGCGTCCGGATTATAATAGAGCTGATAATTGGGATCGAAGGTGAGGTAATTCGCGACGAAGAGGTCCAGCAAGCCGTCATTGTCCGCGTCCAGAAAGACCGCGCCGATGCCCGTGCCGCCCAGGTTGGCGACGCCGGCCTTCTGGGTGACATCCTCGAAGGTGCCGTCGCCGCGGTTGTGGTAGAGATAGCTGCGCCCCACGCCCACGACGAACAGGTCGGTATGGCCGTCGTTGTCGTAATCGGCGGCGACGGCGGCCGTGCAATAGCCGGCGCCTCCCAGGCCGGCCTTTTCGGTGACATCCTCGAAAGTGCCGTCGCCGCGGTTGCGGTAGAGGCGGTTGGGTTGGCGCGCCGTGCCGGGCGCATGGTGCGTCACCCCATCCAGCGGCCCGGAGTTCACCAGAAACAAATCCATCCATCCGTCCCCGTCGTAATCCAGCCAGCACCCGCCCGCACCGTTCGATTCGATGATGTTCGCAATCTTGGTGTCGCAGAACTGGTGGACAAAATGGATGCCCGCCCGCTCAGTGACGTCCTCGAACAAATCCTCCGGCCCGGCGGGGACCGGGGGCGTGACGGCCAGGGCCGGCGCTGGCGGGCGTGCCCCGCTCCCGGCCCTCACCCCGGCAAGCTGTTTGATCGCTATGCCGGCCAGCGCCAGGACCAGCCCCAATGCGGCAACGGCGGCCACTTTGCGCGAGTAACTCCGTGCGTTGCTCATGGAAAATGCCGTCTGCCCGCGCGCGCCAACAGTCTTCGGCAAGGGATCATGTCACGGGGCTAGCATGACGCCGGGCCAGCGGGGAATCTTTCTGGGACGGACGGCTTGGTTTTGGGGATGAGTGGAGGAATTGTGAGTTGTAGATAAAGGGAATGAGCCACCTTCCGTTTGGGGGATTCTTTCAGGGCGCGCCGGATCTTGCGCGGGCCTCTCCCCAGGGCATCGGCCTGGCGGCCTCAGCCCTGCGCTGGGTTCTGCCGGCCCTTTGGGCCGGAGAGCGGGCGGCTCTACGACGGCCCAACCTGCGCCCGGCCTTCGGCAAGGTTGAGAAGCTGCATGGTTTCGGGTCCCATGCCCAAAGCATAGATGCGGTGGCGGGTAGAGTAATCGACGACATGGTCCGGCACGAAAAGGCTCGCGAGAACGGGGTACAACGGCAAAGACGAATACTGGGGAAAATACTCGCCCGCCTCGGCAAGAATTGCCCGGAATTCATCCACGTCCTTGAGCTTCAAATCGCTTTTGGATTCCACAAGGATCCAGCCCGTTTTCGCGGCATAAACGTAATCGAACTCGCGCATCCGGGATGGGTCCTGCGGGTGCCGAAGCCGCACGCGCGGCGCGGAGAAAAGCTCCTCCTCCGGGGCGCCCAGGCCGAAGGCCTCCCGGCCCAATCGAGGAATGTTCGGGGCGACAATGTCCTCGACGAAGGACCCCATTTTTTGCGCGATTTCACCCCATTGCCTCTGCGCCTGGACGCGCCATTGCCGCATCTCGGCAATGTCCTGCTGGACAAAGGCGCGAAACTCAGCCATACCGTCGTGGGTATTCCGCATAAAACTCGTCAGCGCCGCTTCCAGCCCATCCATCCGCTCTTCAGGTCCTTCATAGGGCATACACCAACATTGATCGCAGCGCGTCTCTTGGCAAGAACATGTTTGCGCCCCGCAGCGCGCCCCTGGACCTGGATCTTCGCAACTGGTTGATAATCAACGAACGCATTCTGAGCTTCATGGGCATCCTCCTTTGGCTTCTGCCAATGCATTCGGACCATGAACCGGTCAGGGACCCCGAGGCCGCGAAGCGTTTTGGACTGCCGCAGTCCAAAACCTGCGGGCTTGGGGTCGGTCCATGGGCAGGGGCCGCCCGGCACTCCGTCTCCGCCTTCACCGGCCTGTTGCCACCTCGACAATGCCCGGTTTCCTCGAACCCGGACACGTGCCCTCGAGGAGTGTCCATGGCTCTTTGTTGCCCCGGAACCAACAACAAAAGGAGCAAAAAAAGGTCGTGAAAAGTCTTGACTCTTTCAGGGACGGGTCTCTAGGCTACGTCAACTCTTATGAGTCCGTTCATGCCAATTTGCCGTTCATCCCCGATCCTCGGCGCTGGCGTGGCCGGATTGCGCGCCCAAGGGCACACAGGGAGGCAGCGAATGAACCAACAACAAACCCACCAACCCAATGAGCAATAAGTTCATAACAACCACAGCAGCGGGGGTATTGGCGCTTGGCCTTGGAGCCCTCCTGGCCCAGGCGGCGGCACCCGCAACCCCTCAAGGGTTCATCACGGAGAAGGTCTTCCTCAACCTCAACACGGGGCAAGCCACCTCGATCTCCTCCCTCACGTCGAGCCCCAAGTTTCCCAACAACCCCGACATCGTCGCCTACCCGACGTACTTCGAATTGTGGGCAACCGGTGATCCCGCCACTCCCCCGTCGGGCACGAGCGGCTATGTTGATTACGGCGCCCAGATGCTGGGCTATTTTTACCCCAATACCACGGGGGATTATGACTTTTATATCTGCTCCGACGATCTCTCGGACCTCTACCTGAGCACCGATGACACTCCGGCGAACAAGAAGCTCATCGCCCAGGAAACCGTTTACAGCAACGTGCGCCAATATGGCGTCTCCGCTGGTAATAGTGACGTTACCGCCAAGGTCTCCAATACCTTCACGGGCACCCAATGGCCGGTCAAGGACCTGATTAACGGCGGTGCCAGGATTACCCTGACCGCGGGCAAGGCTTACTACATCGAAGCTCTGCAAAAACAGGGTGGCGGCGGCGACAACCTCTCGGTCTCGATCAACATGATGGTGCCCATCCCGGGAAGCTATTTGTCCACCATCGACCTGACCCTTGGACCGGTGAGCATCACGACCCAGCCTCAAAGCGTGAGCGTCACCGAGGGGCAGCCGGCCACCTTCAGCGTCGTGGCGAACGGCACGCCGCCCTACACCTACCAGTGGGAGAAGAATGGCACGGCCGTGGCCAATGCGACCAATACCAGTTACGCTATCTCGCGTGCGTATCGCGCTGACAACGGGGGCAAGTTCGACGTGGTCGTCACCGGCGCCCAAGGGACCGTGACCAGCAGCACGGCCACATTAACCGTGGCCAACGACACGACCCCGCCGACCGTGGTGAGCGCCTCCTCCTCCCCGGCGTTCAATGCCGTCGTGCTCACGTTCTCCGAACCACTCGATCCGGCGAGCGCGGCAAACACGGCGAACTACACGATCGATAATGGAGTGACGGTCACGGCAGCGGCATTGGGGGCGACGCCCGGGACCCCAGGCGACAATGTTGTCGTCCTGACCACCAGCACACAGCCCCAGAACACCCTCTTCACGCTGACCGTGAGCAACGTCAAGGACGTGCCCGGCAACGTGATGGCCCCCAATACAAAGGTCCAGTTCAGGAGCTATGCGTGGGCGGCCAACACGATTCTGCACAAAGTGTATTACAACTGTTCGCCGGACGGTTTCAGCCTCGCCAACCTGTTTGCCGACCCGCGCTATCCCAACAACCCTGATGCGCGGGATCTCGTCTCAACCTGGGAGTGGCCGCCCAACAATGCCGGCACGATCGCTGCCGATCCGAATAAGAGCATGTACTATGATTCGCTGGAAGGCTATTTCGTCCCGCCAACAACGGGCGACTACGTGTTTTACATGAGCGGAGACGACGAGTTTTATATGTACCTGAGCACGGACGAGAGTCCGGCGAACATGAAGGAGATCGCCGCGGAGCCGGGTGGCTGGAGCACCGCCCGCTACTGGAACACCGACATTAGCGGCACCGTGGCGAATTGGAATTCCGCCACGTATGCCAACACTGCATGGCCGAACGGCAACACCATCACCCTGACCGCGGGGAACAAGTATTATCTCATCCTTTTTCACCATGACCACAGTTGGTCCGGTGGAGATTGGTTCGGCGCGACCTATTCGGGGGGCGCGGTTGCTGTTCCGGCCGATGGCGACGTGAGCAAGCTCACGGGCAGCCTGGTCGGTTTCTATCTCGATCCGACAGGGGCATCGATAAACTTCGTTCAGCAACCGGCGGACACGACCGGCGTTGATGGGTGGCCCGTGACGCTCCTGGCGAATGCAACCGGCACCAGCCTTTACGGCACCACCGTAAGCTACCAGTGGCAAACCGCCCCCAAGGGCAGCACCAACTTCACCGATATCCCGGGCGCCACGCTCAATTCCCTTAACCTCCCCATCGTCTCGACCAATGACAGCGGCACGCAGTACAGGGTCATTGCCAGCGTGGTCCCTATTTCTGTGCCCAGTTCGGTGGCGACAGTGACGGTCGTACCCGACATCTGGCCGCCTGTGGTGCAGGGAGCGACAGCCTTCTCCAACGCCACCTCGATTGGCGTCATGTTCAACAAGGCCGTTGACCCGACGACTGCCGGCACCGCGGCCAATTACAAGGTCAACGGCGCCGCCGTGACCTCGGTTTACGTGCGGACGAATGTCTCGAATGAAAAGACCAGCGAGAAGAATCTCGTCCAGTTAAGTGTGTCCACCCCGGTGGCCGCTGACTTCCAGTTGACCATAAGCGGTGTGAAGGACCTGCACGGGAACGTGATGGCTATCACCAATTTGACCGGCAACATCCTGAAGCTGGGCATCACCGATATCGGCTCGGCTGCCGGCCAGCCGGGTGGACCGGACCCGCTCGCGCCCAGCACCGTAACGACCTGGGGCACGGGCGCATTCGACGTGTTGTGCAATGGCAACGACTACTACTATAACGCCGACGGCTTCAACTTCATCTGGGAACCCAAGACCAACAGCTTCGACGTCAAGGTCCGCGTCGTCAGCATCTCCGCGATCGACAACTGGTCTGCCGCAGCGATCGAGGTGCGCGAAGGCCCGCCGACTCCCAATGGCGGCGGCTGGGAATTGGCACGCCATTATTTCGCGAAGACCGACTACGGCGGGGAGGGGGTTCAGACGCTCCACGGCACCGGCGTAGGCGCCGATGCCTACGAGTTCAACGGCCGCGTGGCCAAGGGCGATCCTACCCTGCGTGAAACCTCGAACAACGCGCCCGGCGGGAGCGTCGGTACTTGGAATTTTGGCACCGGCCCCGGCAACCCGGGCGCGCCCGCATATCCGAACGCCTGGATCCGAATCCAACGGGTTAATCCGAACCCCACAAACGACCAACTGATAGCCTATACCTCCAGCGATGGCATCATCTGGAGCCAGAGAATGGCGGTGGATCTGAATGACACCAACCACGCTGGATTTCTGGGCGTGGACGGCCAGCCAGCCGGCCCATGGCCTAGCGTCTGCTATGTCGGCCTGGGCAGCACCTCCCACACCGGCGTGGGAAACCCGCCTCAAACTAACGACGGAACCTACGGCGACGGTTCTTACTGGTTCAGCCCGGTCGGCCAGCCGTACATGTGTTATGTCATCTACCGGGATTGGGGTGATTACGTCGCGCCAAGCACCACTACGCCTGCGCTGGCGCTGGCGCGCAACGCCGATGGCACATTGACCCTGACCTACACCGGAAACCTCTATTCCGCGCAGAACGTCGCCGGGCCATACACGATCGTGACGGGCGCGACCAGCCCATACAACATCAACCCCAAGACCGCCGGCAAATCGGCGCAATTCTTTAGAGCGGGACCATAATCCTCGCTCAGTACATCGTCACCCCTGACACAGGGGTCGGATCATTCATCCGGCCCCTCTTTTTTTTCACAACACCACAAGATACTGGTCTTGTCCCGGAGGGTCATGAAATGCGAGAATGGCCCAATGTTGAAGAGCTTGTCTTTGCCCGCATCCTCTGCCGCGGGTCGAGGGGTAGAGGGATGAAACCAGTCGTCGGCCACCGGAGCATCCTGAAGGGATGCCATGCGGCGGTCCTGGCCGCCTCCATCTGCTGCGCGGCGCAGGTTGTCGTTGCCGGTGAGCCGGGCTGGGAAAGCGGCCCCGGCTACCGAAGCAGGGCGCTGCCCGTGCCCAAGCAGGGCCACAATGGCTTTACGCGAGTGCCGGGAGCGGTTTCGGGAATCCTCTTCACCAACGTCCTCTCGGTCGAAGGGGGCCTCCGCACGCAACTCCACACCAACGGTTCCGGTGTGGCGGCGGGGGACGTGGACGGAGACGGCTGGTGTGATCTGTTCTTCTGCGGCATGGAAAGCGAGCCCCGCCTCTACCGGAACCTGGGCGGATGGCGGTTTGAGGATGTCACCGAAGCGGCCGGGCTCAAAGGCATCGGGCTGTACACGACGGCGGCTGTTCTTGCGGACGTGGACGGAGACGGCGACCTGGATCTGCTGGTCAACTCGATTGGCGGCGGCACCCGGCTCTTTCTCAACGATGGCAAGGGACATTTCAAAGAGGCCACTGACCGGGGACTGGTCCGCAAGTATGGCGCCATGACCATGGCGCTGGGCGACGTGGATGGGAATGGCACGCTCGATCTTTATGTCGCCAATTACAACTCCCCCACCGTGCTTGCGGATGAACCCAACACCCGTTTTACCCTCCAGCCGGTCAACGGCAGACCCGTCATCGTTGCGGTCAATGGAAAGCCGGTCGCCGGCACCGAGTTGGAGGGGCGCTATGGGGTGAGCCCGTTCGGCAACGCGATTCGGGAATTTGGCGAGCCTGACATTTTGTATCTGAACGATGGCACGGGCCACTTTTCCCCGGTTCCGTGGACCAACGGGACCTTCCTGGACGAAGCAGGCCAGCCGCTGAGCGGTCCGCCCCGGGACCTGGGCCTGTCCGTGATGTTTCACGACCTGAACGGGGACGGCGCGCCCGATATCTATGTCTGCAACGACCTGTTCACTCCCGATCGCATCTGGATCAACAATGGCCACGGGCAGTTCCGGGCCATGCCAACGACGGCGATACGGGACACCGGCGCGTTTTCCATGGGGGTTGACATTGCGGACATCAACCGCGACGGCTACGACGACATCCTGGTTCCGGACATGCTCAGCCGCGATCACCGTCACCGTATGGTCCAGGCCGATCACATGACCCCGGTGGTCATCCGCGCCGGCGAGAGGTTCGAGCGGACACAGGTCAAACGCAATGTCCTGCAGTTGAATCGCGGCGACGGCACTTACGCGGACATCGCCCAGTTGAGCGGCCTCGAGGCCACCGAGTGGACCTGGGCGCCGGTTTTCCTGGACGTGGACCTCGACGGTTATGAGGACGTGCTTTTTGCCTCCGGCTACGACCGTGACTCGATGAACGGCGATGTGGCCATGGAAATCAAACGGCGCGAGGCCGGTCAGCGGCTTTCCAGCGAGGAGATCCGGCGCCTGGGCCTTCTGTATCCGCCGGTGCCATCGCCGATCCTTGCGTTTCGCAACCTGGGAAACCTGCAATTCGTCGAGATGGGGCGGGAATGGGGTTTCATTTGGCCGGGAGTCAACCAGGGGATCTGCTGCGCCGACCTCGACAACGACGGCGACCTCGATGTAATCGTCAACAATCTGCACGGCGAGGCCGGCGTGTATCGGAACGAGTGCGTGAGACCGCGCGTGGCCGTGAGATTGAAGGGGTCCGGTGGAAACACGCGGGGGATAGGCTCGAAGATCCTGGTGTATGGGGGCGCGGTGCCGATGCAGAGCCAGGAGATGATTTGCGGCGGCAGGTATTTGTCGTGCGATGACGCCCTGCGGGTGTTTGCGGCGGGGACCGAGACCAACCGGATGCGAATCGAGGTGAGATGGCGAAGCGGCAAGCGCAGCGTGATCGAGGGAGCGCGGGCAAACCGCCAATACGAGATCGACGAAGCGGGAGCGACTGGGCACTGGGAGGCGCCGCCGGCGCAGGACAAGCCAATCTTCGAGGACGTGAGCAGCTTGCTCAAGCACACGCACCATGAGGATGTCTATGACGATTTTGCGCGGCAGCCGATGCTGCCCCGGAAGTTGAGCCAGCTTGGACCCGGCGTCTGCTGGAGCGATGTTGATGGGGATGGACGCGAGGACTTGCTGGTGGGCAGTGGACAAGGTGGGCAGTTGGAGGTTTTTTTGAATCAAGGGAACGGGCGGTTTGGGCGAGTGTCCTTGGGCGGGTTGTTGGGGTTGGCGGCGGATGATGAGACGACAGTCCTGGGGGACGGAACTGGAGGCATACTGATAGGCCAGGCCAACTACAAGAGCGGCCAGACCAACGGCGTGAGGAGGTATGAGATGTGGGCCGGGGGGATACAAGCCGGAGAGACTCTAACCACAGGCTTCTCGAGCGTGGGGCCCCATGGCGCTGGGAGACCTGGACGGGGACGGCGAGCTGGAGCTGTTCGTGGGCGGGCGCGTGGTTCCGGGGCGATGGCCGGAGCCGGCCAGTTCGCAGATTTATCGGAAGCAGGGAGGCAAGTACGTCTTGGACGCGGAAAACAGCCGGGTGCTGGAACGTGTGGGGATGGTGAGTGGAGCCGTTTGGAGCGACCTGGACGGGGACGGCTTTCCCGAGCTGATTTTGGCGCGCGAGTGGGGTCCCCTGATGGTTTTTCACAACGACCATGGCCGGCTAATCGCTACCAACTATGCGTTGAGGTTTCGGCTGCCGCCGACGCTCAGCCCTCCGCCCTCGACCATGAATCAACTGACCGGCTGGTGGAACGGCGTGGCGGTGGGAGATTTTGACGGTGATGGACGGATGGACATAGTGGCAAGCAACTGGGGCCGGAACAGCAAGTACGAGCGAGAGCGGCGCCAGGGCCAGCCCTTGCGCGTGTACTATGGGGAGTGGGATGAGGAGGGCATCATCGAGTTGCTCGAAGGCTATTACGAGCCTGGAATGAGAAAGGTGGTGCCGTCGCGTGCCTTGAACGGGGTGGCCCGGGGGATGCCCTGGGTGCGGGGACGCTATGCAACCCATGCGGCGTATAGCGAGGCGGGCGTCGAGGAGATACTCGGCGAACGATTGAAACAGACGAAGGTTCTTGAGGCGGGCTGGCTTAAGACAACCGTGTTTTTGAACCGCGGCGGATATTTTGAGGCCGTGGTGCTGCCCGGGGAGGCGCAGTTTGCGCCGGCTTTTGGAGTGAGCGTAGGCGATATGGATGGGGACGGAAAGGAGGACATCTTCCTGACCCAGAATTTCTTTGGAGTGGATGAGGAAACGTTGCCGTATGACGCCGGGCGAGGGGTGTGGCTTAAGGGAGATGGACAGGGCGGGTTTGAGGCTGTTCCGGGGCAGGTGAGCGGGGTGAAGGTTTACGGCGAGGGGCGAGGGAGCGCGCTGTGCGACTACGACGGGGATGGGCGTGTGGATCTGGTGGTGGGCCAAAATGGGGCGGAGACCAAGCTCTACCATAACCTGCGGGCCAGGCCTGGCCTGCGGGTGAGGTTGGGGGGGCCGGGGGGCAATCCTGCGGGAGTGGGAGCGGTGGTGCGGTTGCGTTTTGGGGAGCAATGGGGCCCGGCGCGGGAGCTGCACGCCGGCAGCGGCTATTGGTTGCAAGACAGCCCCGAGCAGGTAATGGCCACGCCGGTTGCGCCGACAGGGATTTGGGTGCGTTGGCCGGGAGGCAAGACCACGAGCAGTGCCCTCCCCGCGGCGGCCCGCGCGGTGACAGTGAGCTTTGACGGGAAGGTGACGAACCGGTAAAAAGGGGTGCGGCAATGCGCGCACTTGGCCGGTTGTGCTCTGGCCGTAACCGTGCCGTCAAAGCAGATGAGCCCTTTACGCGAACGAGCGATGAGTGAGAAACGAGGGCAGCAACCAGGCGGGCGGGAACCGCTCCCGCCCGCCAAACCGGCGCTCTCGGCGGGCAGGAGAAGGCTCTTTTGGGCGCTGACCCTGCTGTTGCCGCTGGGGGTGCTCGCCGGCGCGGAACTGATTCTCAGGGCGGTCGGCCTGGGATACCCCACTCACTTTTTTGTGTCGGCCCGGGATGGGACGCCGGGTTGGTATGCCGAGAACCCTAGGTTCGGCTGGCGGTTCTTCCCGCGGCGTCTGGCCCGTGCCCCCGACCCGGTCCGGGTAACCCGCCACAAGGCCCCCGGCACTTGCCGGATTCTCGTTTTTGGAGAGTCGGCGGCCTTGGGTGATCCCGAGCTGGCCTACGGATTCTCGCGAATCCTGCGGGAGTTGTTGGAGGAGCGTTGCCCCGGCACCCGGTTTGAGGTCCTCAATGTCGGGATGACGGCGATCAACTCGCACGTGATCCGCTGCATCGCGGAAGATTGCGCGGGGTTCGACGCCGATCTTTGGATCCTTTACATGGGGAACAACGAGGTGGTCGGCCCTTTCGGGGCGGGGTCGATCTTTGGCCTCAAAGCGCCACCCTTGCCCATAACACGCCTCTTCCTGGCGGCCAGGCGTATGCGCATCGGCCAGGTGCTCGAGGGCCTGCTCGAGCGCCCAACCTGCGCGGGCGGCAGCCCGAGGATTGGCAGGGCATGAAGATGTTCCTGAAGGAACAGGTCCGGAGCGACGACCCCGTGCTGCAACGCGTCTATGCCTCGTTCGGGAGGAACTTGAGCGACATCATTTCGCTGGGCAAGCGGCCCGGCGTGAAGACCATTGTCTGTTCGGTGAGCTCCAACTTGCGGGATTGTCCGCCCTTCGCGTCTCTGCGGTGGCAGGGCCTTCCGGAAGCGCGGAAGGTCGAGTGGACAAACCGGGTTCAGAAAGCGATCGAGTCTGAATCTGGCGGGCAGTTTTCTCAAGCGCTGGCCCAATATCGCCAAGCGGCGGAGATTGAAGGCGGCGATGCGCTGTTGACCTTTCGCCTGGCGCGCTGCTGCCAGGCGGCGGGTGAGTCTGAGGCGGCGCTCCAGCAGTACCTGCGAGCCGCGATCTCGATACGCTGAGATTCCGGGCGGACACCACTATCAATCTCATGCTCAGCAACATGTGCGTGGAGGCGGGCGCGAGCGCCAGCTTTTTCGATGCCGAGAAGGTGATCCGCGCCGCCAGCCCGGAGGGAATCCCCGGCGCCCAGTTCTTCTGGGATCACGTTCACTTCAATTTCTCAGGGAATTATCGCGTTGCGCGCGGCCTGGCCGAGAGGGTAATCCAAGAACTCAATCTCGGGCCTGGAGCGAAAGGGAAAGCACTAACGGAAGAGGAATGCGCGGAACGGCTTGCGTTCACGGATTGGGATCAACGCCTGGTTCTGGACCAGATGTGGGGGCGGGTCCACGAACCTCCTTTTACGGATCAACTGGATCATCAGAGACTGATCGAGCGATGGTCGAGACTGCGTGCCGGCCTGCGGCAGAAGACCGACGCGAACGGGCTGGCCAAAGCGGCGGCAGTCTATAGGCGCGCCCTGGCGCGCCGGGGTGACGACTGGATTCTTCATCACCGGTTTGCCCTGCTGCTCGAAGCGGCGGGCGATCTTCCGGCGGCGGAACAGGAGTGGAAGCGCGTGACCAGCCTTCTGCCGGATTATCCGGACGCTCTTTTCAAGCTGGGCGAGGTTTGCTCCTCCCAATCCAGGCTGCCGGAGGCGGCGGAATATTACCAACACGTCCTGCGCGTCCGCCCGGATTCCTTCGAGGCCATGAATGGGCTGGGGTTGGTCCGGATGGGCCAGGAGCGGCGCCAGGAGGCTGCCAGGTGGTTCGAGCAAGCCCTCCGGACGAATCGAAAGTTCGCCCAGGCCCACGTCAACCTGGGATTGCTCTCGGCGCAAGCCGGCTCGGTGACGAACGCCGAATCTCACTACCTCGAGGCGCTGCGCGCGGACCCGGAATGCGCTGCCGCCCGGATTAACCTCGGTAATCTGCTGGCCGCTCAGTCAAGACACTCCGAAGCGGTTGCGCACTACCGGGAGGCCCTTGACCTTCGCCCGGGTAAAGCAACGATCCACCTGTCGCTGGCCAATTCCCTTCTAGCTTTGGGTCGCGGCTCGGATGCGCTGCTGAACTACCGGGAGGCAGTCCGACTCGACCCCGCACTGCCGGAGGCACAGTTCAACCTCGGCCTCGCGTTGGCCAAAACAGGGGACCTTGCCGGCGCCGAGGCCTGCTTCAAGGAAGCGGCCCGGCTCACCCCCGCGGACCCTCAAGCTCATCTTAACCTGGGCGTGGCCCTGGCCCGGCAGGGACGACTGCGGGAGTCGGTCCCGGAGTTCGAGGCGGTGGTGCGCCTCGACCCCTCGAACGAAGCGGCCAGGAGGTACCTCCGGACCGCGGTGGCGCGGCAGGAATCCAAGCCGCCTGAAAAGCAGGGCAGATGAGCCGGGAGTCGTGCTTTTCGGGTGGGAGACTCGCGGCTGGCCCGGCCTGGCGGAGCCGCCGACGCCAACCGGCGCTGATCGCTTCGCCGACAAAATGCGTTTGGCGCTCGACACGCCGTGTGTAACAGGTTTGAATAGCGTGAATTAGCGAGACATGTGGAATAAGAGTAAACTGTGTCTGGGGTCCGGCGCCGGGTTGCTGATAACGGGCGGGTTGACGGCGCTTTGGCTGTGGCGGCCCCATCCGGACTACTGGCTGGGCTTGGAAGGTGCGGGCACTTATGCGGCGGTGGAGATTCAGCACCCGATTGAAGGGGCGGTCTTGCCGCTCAACATGCCGGCGCCGGTGGTGCTGTGGAAGACAAACCTGCCGGGTGCGCATCGCTGGGTGGCGGCGTTCAAGGCTGGTGCTCAGAAATGGTTGTTCGACGACGTCCGGCCGATGTGGCGTCCGCCGGAAGCGGAGTGGCGCGGCATCAAGCAGGCGGCGAAGGCCGAGCCGATCGAACTGCTGCTGGGCGGCTACCGGCGGGAGCGACCCGGCCAGATCGCCGCGAAGACGGCCAGCAGACCTTCGGTTTGCTGTCTCAGATCTCCCCCGATGGCCGTTATGTGCTGAGCACGGTCAAGGATCGCTCGGTATTCGTAGCCAGGCCGGACCTGGCGTTCTCACAACTGTTCTTTCCCCTCAAAGGCATTCTCGCGGTTTAGGATCGTGAAACCAAGCGATTTTCGTCCCTGCCGGGCGCGGATCATGGCCAATTCATGAAGGACTCCCGACTTCAGACGATTCCCCCCAGGTTGCCGTCTCCTGGTTGGCACCTCCCCGCTCAAGCCGCCAGGAGTACCCAGGCCCGCAAGAATTCCCGCCCAACAGGCACCGGAAGTATTGGTGGGGTCGGGCTGATCAGTTCTGCCGACGGATCGCGGACAACAGGGCAAAGCCCACCCGCCGTGCTCAGATCCGAAAAAGCGGAGGTGAACCCGTTGGCGGATTATGGTTGGTCGAGTTGTTTAAGGCGGTTTCAAGCTGGGGCTTTTGGCGAAAAGCAAGCGCATGGCGGGACGACCATGGTCTTCGCCCATCGCGGAGTGAAAATCCGTCGTCGTCAGGTATTCGGGATGGGGTTGATGAGAGCGCCATTCCATGAACAGGCTGTTGCTGATGCGGCGGAGCAGGCCCGCCACGAACATCGCATAGGAGTGGCGAATGCGGCAGCGATCGTCGTTGTGGGAAACGTCCAGGCGCTGGTGCAGACCGTTTTCGACGCCGGCAAAGCCGGCGCGGTTCAATTCCAGCCACTTTTGTGCGTCGAGTTCCTCGGGTCCGGCACTGGTTAGCAGCGTAACGTATTCGTCCTTGTGGCCCTGGATCTGCCGCAGCAATCGGGCGGCCTGCGCGGCAAGAGGGAAGCAAACCTGTTCAGCCGAGACCGGTTGGGTGAGGATGGAGCGGCTCTGCAGGCGGCTCTTGTTGTATTCCAGAGTGCGGAATTGAGTGGCCGTCGGCTGCCAAGGGGGGAAAATCCGCCTTTGGGGCGGGGAGCAGTTTCTCGATGATTTGGTGGACCGTGGGTTGATTATCTTTGGCCGTGAACAGGTAGTGGCCCCCATGTTCGAGCACGATGTCGCGGCCGGTTTCGGTTTGCGTGTGCAAGGCATCCAGCGAGACGAACCGGCCGTTGAGGTCGAGGTCGTTAAAGAGTAGGCGGGCGACCGGGATTTCGTTGGTCTTGGTGTCCACAATCGCGCTGCCTAGATAATACTGGCTGGGCGCACAGATGGCGGTGAGCACGCCTTGGCCACCGCCGTGTTTAGGCTCTTTGCCATCCAGAGTGATCAACTCGTGTTTGGGCGGCGGGCCGCGCAGCCGCTCCTGGACCCGCATCAGCATTTGCTCAAGCCGGGTCTCGTCAATCTCCTCGAGCAGACGCCAAAGGGTCGGTTGGCTTGGGGCGGGGTAGCGACCGTGGCGCTTGCGGATGTGCAGAGCGGCTCGCTGCGCTTGGCTCAACTTGCGCGCGAATTTGGCCAAATCCTTTGACCCGCGTGGGGCTCCGCACAGCACCGCCAATAGATAAATGGCCAACAGCGACCAAAGCGGATAGGTCCCGATTCGCTTTCGATAATCTGGAACTTGCTGCAGGGCATCGATGATCGAGCCAATCTCTTTGGCCGTGTGCCGCGACCTTGGGCTTGCCTTGGCTTCGACCACCGCCAGCGAGGGCCGGAGGTGCTCGGCTTGGAGGCTACGCCGGGCGTTGCGGCAGAGCTCGCGCACGAACAGCCGCTTGGGCTTGTCATGCCGAACGTAATAATCCCGTTGGTGTCGCCCGGAGCCGTCGGTCTTTCCCAGCTCCTCCCAACCACTGGCGGTGTAAACCGTGCCGCAAAACTGGTCCGGATCGACGAAGGTTTCGACCACCACAACCGGATGGCCGTAGCGGGCCTGCCTGCCGGCAGGCAGGCCTGCCAATCGCTGCTTAGACGCTCCAAGACCAGCCGTAAGACCCGGCTGCCCAAGTTGGGAAAGGTCCTGTCGGGCAGGAGCAGAAACCGAATGTTATTGGCCAGCAGGCTTAGACGCCTTTCCCGCTGTGCGTCGGTCCAGCCAATCCACCGATCGCGGTGCCTGAGATGCTTGGCCGCGGCAGCGAACACCAGCACCCCAAGCCATTGGCCCTGTGCATCGGTTGCAACGTAGTGCACTCGCTCCCCCACCGGTTTAGCGCTCCCAAGATAATGGTGCTGATCCAGCAGTTGATTGCACCGTCCCAACGCGTTCGGCTCGAGTAATCGTACTTGCAGACTGTCCAGGACCGCCTGGTCCTCGGAACTGGGCTTTCGATAATTCTGGCTCACGCCCCCAATCCTGAAAAATCGAGAGAAGCTTGTCCAGCCGAAAGCCAATACCCATTCTAAATCAACGACTTACCCGCCGCCGTGAATTTGCCATGCATCCGTGCCCGCCTCTTGCCTTCGGTTGTGGCTACGCCGCGCCAAGAGTTGGCTCGCAAGATGGAGTTTGGAGTGACGGTCCTAACGGCAGCGTTGGGGGCGGCGCCGGGGAGCCCAGGCGACAATGTTGTTTATATCTATGCCTGCGGCGCCGTTGGCGGGCGCGGCGGCGGCTACCGCATTGTGGATGCCGTTACCGGCAGCGTGCTCAGGGACTGGGTGTACGCCGCCACGGCATGGTTTGCTCCCCGTTATGCCCCCGTGCCGGACAACACGAGCTCGACCCCCTACGGTTCCGGGAACTACATCCTCTTCAAAGGACTCACCTCCGCCAACATCACGATCCAGGCCTCGACTGCCAACGGCTTGGGCACCTTGGCCCGCGGCATAAGCAACCCTCGCGCCCCGATTAATGCCGTCCAACTGGTGAGCCCCACCCTCGCGCCTCCATCCAGTCATCCGGCCCTGGGCATTGCACGGGCCGGTGCGACCGCCAGCATCACCTTCACGGGCAACCTCTACTCGGCCCCGTCTCTTAAAGGCCCGTGGACAGTTGTCGCCGGCGCGACCAGCCCGCACACCGTCCCGGCGGGTGCGCCAACGGCGTTCTACCGCGCCGGCCCATAAGGCCCAGGGGCGCGACACGAATCGAGCCGGGCGAAAGCCCGGCTTGACTCTCCTTTCAACCAAAGGCCGGGCGAAAGCCCGGCCCTTTTTGTGTAAGGCCTCGGTGGAGGCGGGAGCGGCACTGCGGGCTTCCCGCGGCGTTTCAGCGTTTGAGCTCTTGCTCCGCGCGCCGTGACACCGTGAGATTACCCCGGGTATCTATGGTGATCTCGAGGCTGCCCGGGGGCACATCGTTGCGGGTGAGGCTGCCTCCGGGCCAGAGCACCTGGATTTTGTCGGGCGGTTCGGGACAACCCAGCACCTGCACGGGGCTATCCTGGGACCAATAGCCCGAGCCGGCGTGGACCTCTCGCGCCGGCCCGAGGCGGGTCCCGAATTGCAGCCGGATGATCCCGCCGATGCCGAAGGGGTTGCCCGGAGGCCCCTTGAGACGAACCCGCAACCCTGGGCGCGCGCCAACGTTTTGGAACAGCCGGGTGGCGGCGCCGTTCTGGGTCACCAGCAAATTGACCCGCCCGTCTTCATCAAAGTCGCCCAGCGCGGCCCCGCGCTGCTCGCCATAGACCTCGACCCCGGATTCCTGGCCGGGAATCGGAACCAACCCGCCCTTGCCATCCCCGCGCAGCCAAAGGCCCCGCCCGCCATCCAAGCGCCCCAACTCAGGGCGCACGTTGAAGAAATTCTGGCTCAGGAAAACGTCCTCGTGACCGTCGCCATCGGCGTCGGCCACGTTGACGGCGAAGGCGGGCGCCCACTGGGCCTCGGCGGGCAGGGGGACGGCGGCGAAGTGGTTGCCGCGATTCAGGAAGAGGGTGGTCTTGAGCGTGCAGACACTGGCCACCTGGGGTTTGCGCGGCAGGATGTCCAGGATCTGGCCCACGGTGGCGGCGCTGAACGCCAGGTGCGTGGGGAAATGAGCCATCAGCTCAGGGAAGGCCTGGCTTAGCGCGCTGAGCGTCCGGCGCGGCACGTCGGCGTTGAGTTCGGGGGCAAAATAGGTCTCGATGAGGTCCGTAGTGCCCGAGCCGGTGAGGTCGCCATAGTAGAGCCGGAGCGGGTGCTCCGGCGTGGCCTGGTAAAGATCGTTGAGTCCCCAGTTGGCCGCGATGATGTCCAACCGCCCGTCTTCATCCAGGTCGCCCGTGGTCACCCCGCTCCACCAGCCGGTCAGCCCGGCCAGTCCCATCTCCGCGGTCGCCTCCCGCAAATGGCCGCGCTCGTTCTTGAAAACCCGCACCGGCCCCCATTCGCAGGCCAGAATGAGTTCGGGGAAACCGTCTCCGTCGAGGTCGCTCCAGACGGCGCCACTGACCAGGCCAACGTGCTCCAACACCTTGTTATTGGCGGAGTCGGGCACCAGACGGCCGCCCTCGTGCCGGAAGATCCGGGACGAGGCCGCCTCCGGATAAGCGCTGCGGCGCAAACGCCCCCCCACAAACAACTCCAGGTTGCCGTCCCCGTCCATGTCGGCCACGGCGATTGGGCCCGGACTGTCTGCCCAGGCGGCGAGGCCCTCGAGCGGGGCCGCCTCCAGTTGAGCGGAGGCGCCGGCCATCGAGCAGAACAGGACCGCGTTCGAGTCAGGTGGCTCGGATTCATAATTGGCCTGGGCGGCGAGGATTGCGGGGCGTCCATCGGCGGTGACCCAGGCGGCCAGCCCGCAGAGGTCATCGAGCAGCGCGAGGGGGCGGGTAAAGGGCATCGGCGTGAACCGGCCCGATGCATCCCTGTGGTAAGCCATCAACGCTCCGCCCTTTCCCGAGCCCAACACCAGTTCATCGTGTCCGTCCTGGTCCAGGTCCAGCCAGGCCGCCCCGGGCCCCAGTTGGCTGAACTGCTTCATCAACAGGGGTTGCCGGAGATAGTCCGCGAAAAGTTCTTCATGGTGCGTGTGGGCCAGGAGTTGGCTCACGTCCCGGAACAGCGGTTGGGGTTTGGGCGTGACCGGGGCGGCGGGCGTGGCGGCTTCTGCGCCCGCCTCGTCAACCTCGTACAAACGGTTGGCCCGGGCGTCGGCGATGGTGCTCTTGCGCCCGCTGCGCCAAAGCACCTCGATGGTGAGACGATTGGTGAGAGTGCCGGCGGCAAAGACGCGCATGGGGTCATCGCCCGAAAGATAACGCCCGCCGCACAGAATCTCTTGCATCTGCACCGGCACCGGCCCGCCCAGAACGCGGATCTTGGCCCCGATGCCTTGAACATTTGGGCTTTTGCCGCGCAACCGCACGGCCACACGGGGCGCGCCGGCCCGGTTCCGATAGACCAGCGGCCCGGAGTTCAGGCAGTTGATGACCACATCCAGCCCGCCGTCGTGGTCCAGATCGGCCAGGGCGATGCCTTGCGCAACGCGGCTGGCATCGAAACCCCAGGCCCGGCTCATGTCCTCGAAGGTGAGGTCGTGTCGATTGCGATAGGCCACAGTGGAGGTCACGAAGGACGGATAGAAGGCCAGGTTCGTGCGCGATTGTTCGACGGTTTGCCTGCCCAGGGCGCGAACGCGACTCAGGCTGTCGCGGTCCTGGACATCGAACCACATGCCGTTGCCAATCAGCAGGTCTTCGTAACCGTCCAGGTCGACGTCCAGGAACACCGGCTGCCAGGACCAATCGCTGGCCGCCACCCCGCTGGCGTAGGCCATTTCAACGTAAGTGCCGTCGCCGCGGTTGTGGAAGAGGGCATTGCGAGGGACTTGCGGGCGGTCCTCGATGCGGCCGGGCACAGGGACCTGGGGTTTCAAGGTGACCATCTCCCGCATCCGGCGCCCGTGCTGGCGCGCCGTCATCTCGGTCGTCATGAAATCCAGAGACCCGGCCCGGCCGATATCGGCGAAGTCCACCCCCATCGAAGAGAAACTCTGCTTGCGCATCGCCAACCGCGGCAAAGCCCGGAAATGGCCGGTCCCGTCGTTGAGCCAGAGGTGATCCGGCATGGCAAAATCGTTGCAGATGTAGATATCCGGCCAGCCATGGGCGCTGATATCGCGCATCACAACGGTGAGGGCGAAATCCAGCGGCGCGGGCACCGGTTTGCCATCCTCGTCCAGAAAGTAATCCGAGTCCCACGGCACCGGGCGGAAGTGGCCGTGCCCATCATTCAAATACAATACCCCCGCCTCTCCCAATTCCTCGACTTGGCCATTGACGTAGCGCAGCCGGTTGGCGTTCGGACCGAGCACCACCCATTTGCCCTTTTCGAGCCTCACTTGCATGCTCCCGCCGGAGCGGAACAGCGACTTGGCGCCGTAATTGGCCACGTAGAGATCCAGACTGCCATCCCCGTTGACATCGGCCAGGGCCAGGCTGGTGCTCCCCGTCTCCGAGGCCAGCCCTGCTTCGGCGGTGCTCTCCCGGAAGCGCCCGCCACCTTGGTTGAGGAAGCAATGCACGCCGCTGCCCAGCGTCGCCACCAACAGATCCAGGCGGCCGTCGCCATTGACGTCGGCAAAGACCGCGCCCGTCGAGTGAAGTCCGGGCAGGCCCACACCCGCCGCTGCCGTCACGTCTTCGAACCGCCAGCCGCCCAGGTTCCGGTACAACGCGTTGGTGCCGTTGATGGCGCAAAAATAAAGGCCGCACCAACCGTCGCCGTCGAAGTCCCCCGCCGCTACCCCGGAGCCGTTCATCAGGTTGTGGTTTTCCATCATCTTCGGGACGGCCAGGGCGTTGGTGAAGACAATCCCGGTCTGTGCGGGCAAGAGCAGGCTAAAGCCGGGCTGCCCTTCGGCCGGGACCTCGAGCGGGACGAAACGGAAGCCCGGACCGCTCTGCCAAATCGGACCGAGGGCGGCGCCGGCGGGGCAGGTTTCCAAGAAAATGAGCCCGCAGGAGAGCCAGAGCAGGCGCACAACTAAACGCGCGCAACGGGCAAAGGGGCGGGAAGCCAGCGCGGGAGCGCTTCTGGTGTCGCAACCTTTGTCGAATTGGGCCGGTTTTCGATCCCGCTTAGCGGGAGGGCGACAAAGGCAGCGCCGGTGTGTAATCATGTCTGGCTTCGCTGCGCCAAAAGTTGACCCAAAGGCAGGGTGAAAGGAAGGAAATTGTGGGGCGCCCGATCGGTCAGTGAAGGCGGAGAGGGAGTGTCGGGCAGGCCCCTCGCCCCAGCCCTCTCGGTCCACGGTTCGGGGCGTGGGAATCATCGTGCGTCGCGGAGCGACGCAGTGAAGGTAGCCGTGGACCTCGGTCCACGGTTCAACGCGTGGGAATGGTCACGCGTTCGCGTAGCGACGCCTGACAGCGTCGCGGATTTCAGGCGTCGCGACGCGACGCGGTTGAGCTTGGGCCATGGGACCGTGGACTGGAAGTCCACGGCTACCATCGGGCACCGCTACGCGGTGAGCCGGGGGGCAGTGACGTTCCCGCCTCCACTGGGGCCTTACGGCGCTCGGCGTTTATTGTCGCCTGCGGCAATACTCGGCTCGCTTCTGGAGCGCGGCGGCCTGGGCGCTTCGTCCCGCCGCCACGGCCAATTGATAGGCCTTTTGGGACAGTTTGAGGCCCTCGGCGAAACGCCCCACGTCGGCGTAATTGCGGCTGAGCAGGTCGTAATAGTCGGGCAGTTGCCCCAGATGCGGTTGGGACCGCACCGCTGCGTCGAAGTAGGGTGAAGTGGCGTCGGTTTCGCCGAGCCAGGCTCTGGCCATGGCCATGAGGTAATTAGCCTGGGGGTGCCCTGCGTTGTGGCGCAGCACCGTTTCAAGGACAGGGATGGTTTGGGCGTAGAGCTCAAGCCGGTAATAGGCCTCAGCCAGGGCGTAGTTCAGGTTGACGGCACTGTACTGGCGATCAAAGCCGTTAGGCAGCAGGCGGACGGCCTCAGCCAGGTGTGGGACGGCATTCGAGAGGTCTCCGCTCGCCGCCAGTTCCAGGCCCAGATCGTGCTGCGCGAAGCCGTTGTGCGGCTCCAGACGCACGGCGGCTTGACTGTGTTCGAGCGCTGCGCGGGTTTGGTTCCTGGCATGAAAAAGCAGGAAACCGAGTCGTTGGTGAGCCATGGCATTGTTCGCGTTGAGAGAAAGCGCCATTTTGAATTTTTCGATCGCCGGATCGGCATCGCCGGCTCGCATCAACTGGTTTCCCGCCCGGGTGAACGAATAATCGTCCAGGAATTGCTCGCGGATCTTGACGATGGCCTCGGGCCCCAGCGCCACGAACTCAGGGATGTTGGCGGCCCGTCCCGGCGCGACCATATGGGCCAGCCAGACCGGGGGGCTGGCCTCCCCCTGCTCCGTGATAGACGTCAGGTAGAGCTGGGTATAATCGGAATGCGCTTTCGAGGAAAAAACCAGCCAATGCCCGTCGGGCGACCACGTGTGCCACGAGTTCATCCGGCCCAGGTTGCAGCCCAACCGCCTGGCTTCGCCCCCCGCCGCGGGGATGATGAACAATTGGCTGTCCGGCTGCAGCAACATGTAATTGGAGGCCTGGCAAAAGACGATCCAACGGCCGTCCGGAGAGAACTTGGGGAAAAAATTGCTGCGGCCATTCGCCGACGCGCCCTTCACCGGTTCGGCCTGGCCGCCCTTTCCCCCGTTGAACGGCAGGCGGCACAAATCGTAGCGAAACTCTTTGCCCTGTTTGAGGAATTCCTCGATTTCCTCGGTCGTGAGCAAGATGCTGGCGGTGTCGCGCGTCTTTTGGAGGTGAACAGCCCGAGTGCGGGCAAAGACCACTGATTGGCCATCAGGACTCCACGTCGGGTTGCTCTGCACAAGAGCCGGATCATCGGCGCCCGGCAGGGACGAAAATGTCTTCGTTCCACGATCATAAACGGCGAGAATGCCTTGGAGCGGAAAGAACAGTTGTGAAAACGCCAGATCCGGCCTGGCGATGAACACCGAGCGATCCTTGACGGTGCTGAGCACGTAACGGCCGTCGGGGGAGATCTGAGACAGCAAACCGAAGGTCTGCTGGCCGTCTTCGCGGCGATAATCGTCCCAGGTGATAATATCGCTCGTAGCCAGGCGCATCTGCGGCGCCGTGCGCGTGATGATATATGAGGCCTTGTTGTTGGCGTAATCGACGTCCATCGCCAAATACTCGCCCGTCCGGCTGAAC
This sequence comes from uncultured bacterium, assembly GCA_963749495.1. GTDB lineage: Bacteria > Verrucomicrobiota > Verrucomicrobiia > Limisphaerales > UBA8199 > CAVQND01. The sequence continues at coordinate 628,832 of CAVVMW010000021.1, read as the reverse complement.
GAATGGCAATTGCCGCACACCGGGAGTTTCTCCAGCACCACCGGCGGCAGCGTGCCCTTGTCCAAACCGCCGAACCGCCAGCGGATGTTTGAAGGGTCCTTGACGGCATCGATGAACGGCAGATTCACCTCACGGTAGAATAAGGGGTATTGCACCGCCTGCCGGGCCAAGGCGAAGCGGACAGAACCCCGCGCCACGATTTGGCCGGGTTGGTCTCGCCGGCGCCCGCCCAACAGCAGTTCGATCGGCTGGGCTTTCGCGGCTTGCTTGATGGCGCGCCACCGCGCTTCTGGCGGACGCCACATCGGCTGGATGTCATCGAACAACCATTTCTGACCACCCGCCTTGAACGCCGCGACCCAGTGATCCGCGCCGGGAGGATTCGTCCTCCAGAGCAGGACCGGGGCCGGCATATTGAGGGGCAGGACCGCCCCTTCAATCGGGTGCTGAATCTCCACCGCCGCATAAGTGCCCGCGCGTTCCAAGCCCAGCCAGTAGTCCGGATGGGGCCGCCAGAGCCAAAGTGCCGCCGCGCCGCTCGCCGCCAGAAACGCGACGCCGGCCCAGAGAGGCAGTTTGCCTTTATTCCACATGTGGAGCTAAGTCCGATCATTCAAACGCATTATGCGCCGGGTGTCGAGCCTCAAATGCACCCTTGCGAAATTGTTCTTGCCACCTTCGCTTGTTTTTGGTTGACTTTCTGTTGAAGCCGCAAAACAGGGGCTGGGTTGCGGGCTGAGCATAGCGTGTCGATCGCTCTGCTCCGGCGAGGGAGAGGGCGATGTCAGTCCGGTTTCGAGGCCGCGCTGAATGGCGCGGTGAACGAACGAGAACAACTATACCTACTAAACCACAAACCCAATGAGCAATAAATTCATAACAACCATAGCATCCGGGGCGTTAGCCCTTGGGCTGGGCGTCAGCCTGGCCCAGGCGGCGGCACCCCCAACCCCTCAAGGGATGATCACAGAGAAGGTCTTCTTCAACACAGGGCCAGCCGCCACGGTCGCCTCCCTCACGTCGAGCCCCAACTTCCCCAACAACCCCGATTTCATCGCCTACCCGACGTACTTCGAACTGTGGGCGACCGGTGATCCCGGCACTCCCCCGCCGGACACGAGCGGCTATATTGATTACGGCTCCCAGATGCTGGGCTATTTTTACCCGGATGTCACGGGGCCCTTTGTCTTCTACATCTGCTCGGACGATAACTCGGACCTCTACCTGAGCACCGATGACACCGCGGCGAACAAGAAGCTCATCGCCCAGGAGCAGGGCTGGGCCACTGTGCGCACCTACACCGGTGACAACGGCGGAGACGTTACGGCCAAGTGCTCCTCGACTTTCACTAACACGACGTGGCCGACCAAAGACACCATTAACGGCGGTGCCATCATTAACCTGACCAAGGGCAAGGCCTACTACATCGAAGCTGTGATGAAACAGGGCGGCGGTAGCGACAACCTCTCGGTCTCGATCGATGAAATCGCGCCCATCGCAGGAAGCTATTTGTCCACCATTAACAAGACCCTTGGGCCGCTGAGCATCACGACCCAGCCTCAAAGCGTGGGCGTCATCGAAGGGCAACCGGCCACCTTCACCGTCGTGCCGGACGGCACGCCGCCCTACACCTACCAGTGGGAGATGAACGGCACGGCCCTGGCCAATGCGACCAACACCGCTTACACCATCTCGCGTGTTTATCGCGCTGACAACGGGGCCAAGTTCGACGTGGTCGTCACCGGCGCCACAGGGACCCTGACCAGCAGCCCGGCCACATTAACCGTGACCAACGACACCACCCCGCCTGCCGTGGTGAGCGCCTCCTCCTCCAGTTCGTTCAATGGCGTCGTGGTCACGTTCTCCGAACCGCTCGACCCGGCGAGCGCGACAAACACGGCGAATTACTCGATCAGTAATGGAGTGACGGTCACGGCAGCGGCATTGGGGGCGGCGCCCGGAACCCCAGGCGACAATGTCGTCGCCCTGACCACCAGCTTACAGCCCCCGAGCAGCATCTTCACTCTGACCGTGAACAACGTCAAGGACGTGCCCGGCAACGTGATTGCCCCCAATACCCAGGTCCAGTTCAGGAGCTTTGTGTATGAGGCCAATACGATTCTGCACAAAGTGTACTACAACTGTTCGCCGGACGGTTTCACACTCGCCAACCTTTTTGCGGACCCGCGCTATCCCAACAACCCTGACGCGGTGGATCTCGTCTCAACCTGGGAGTGGCCGCCCAACGATGCCGGCACAATCGCTGCCGATCCGAATAAGAGCATGTACTATGATTCGCTGGAAGGCTATTTCATCCCGCCAACATCGGGCGACTACGTGTTTTATTCGTGCGGGGACGACGAATGGTATATGTACCTGAGCACGGACGACAATCCGGCGAACATGTACGAGATTGCCGCGGAGCCGGGTAACTGGAGCAACAACCGCGACTGGAACACTATGCAAACGGGCAACACCGCTGCTCCGACTGTTCCGGCCCCGGCGAATTGGAATTCCGCCACCTACTCCCCACCCGCATGGCCCAATGGCAACACCATCACCCTGACCGCGGGCAACAAGTATTATCTGATCCTTTTCCACCATGACCACAGTTGGTCCGGCGGAGATTGGTACGGCGCGACCTACTCGGGGGGCGCGGTCGCTGTTCCGGCCGATGGCGACGTGAGCAAGCTGACGGGCAGCGTGGTCGGCGTCAGCCTCAATCCGGCCGGGTCATCGTTGACAATCACTAACCAACCGGCGGACACGACCGGGGTTGAGGGGAGGTCCGTTACGTTCAGTGTGGGTGCGACCGCGAGCAGCCCCTACGCCAGCACAGTGTCCTACCAGTGGCAAAGCGCCCCGCCGGGCAGCAGCACCTTCACGAACATCGCCGGCGCCACATCGAATCCCTATACGGTCCCGGTCGTGTGGCTGACTGACAGCGGCACCAAGTTCCAAGTGGTTTGCAGGATGGGTCCCGTGGCAGTGACCAGTTCGGCGGTAACGCTGACGGTCGTACCAGACACGTCCCCGCCGGTGGTCCTGGGGGCCGGCGCCCTCAAGAACCAGGCCGGCACCTTCGACGTCGGCATCCTCTTCGACAAACCGTTGAACTGGGCCTCGGCGACGGCCGCAACCAATTATGCGCTCTCGACTGGGACGATTCAGGCCATCAACATCATGACCAATTCGCCGGCGGTGGTCCTGACGGCCAGCGGCCTGACCGCGGGAGCCACCGCGACGGCCACGGTCAAAAGCGCGGTGGACTACTGGGGCAACACGATGGGCTCGACCAACATCGAGTTCACCGTTTCCGGCATGGCCTGGGGCGAAGTCGGCGGTGATGAAACGGCGGCAGACCCCACCGACTATCCAGGGCCGCCTAATTATGTGGGTGGTTTCCCCGCTGGATATGGCGTGGTGGCCGTGGGCACCAACGGCTTCGATCTCTATTCGGACGGTTGGGCCGAATGGAACAACTACGATGAAACCACGTTCGTCTATGAGCCGATCACGGGCGACTTCGACAAGAAGCTGCAGGTCGTTTACCAGGATCTCTCCAGCGAGTGGGCCCGCGCGGCCTCATCATGAGAGAGGACCTGAGCGTCTTCGGGATGGACGCTAGCAAGCAGGAGGGCAGCCAGGGCCTCAGCAACACGCCCACCTTTCCTACAGACGGCCTCGCCGGGCGCTACCAGAAGATCCATGCAAACCCGGTCGGATACACGCTGACGGACGCCAATGGCAACAACAGTTGGGAGACCAATCGCCGCTTGCAAGTGGGCGGCGGTTGCACCGCGCTGGATTACAATGGCGTCGGTCCGTTGTATCCTAACGTCTGGTGCCGCCTGCAGCGCCAATGGAGCACGAACTTTAGCTACTTCCGCTCCGATGACGGTCAGAATTGGGTGTGGATGGGCACCACCGTGTGGAATGACGACACGAACGCCCCGCCGATGCCAAGCACCGTCTATGTGGGACCGGAATACTCCCCTGAAACCGGCAACTTCAGCACTAATAATGCGGCTCTGCGCGGCCGGTTTCTGGCGAAAATGCGCAATTACGGCAACACCTGGCCAACTCCGCTGGCGGCCACGCGCACCCTCAGCCTCGGCCTGAAATTCGGGGCCGACTATACCACCTACCCCTCGTCGCTGGCGGCAACGGCCGTTGCCGGCGTTCCCGGCATCGCCCAGGCAAACTGGAATAACCTCAGCGGCGCCAGCGGCACAGCCAACAAGCTGGTGGCCGACCAGTCCGGCACTGCCGTGCCGACGACGGTGGGGGTGACCTGGGCCGCGAACGGCACCTGGGCCACCCTGGGTGAGAGCGGCGAGAGCAACAACATCTTGAATGGCCAGGACGCCGTGCTCATGACCGGCTACCTCGACTCGGGCGATGCCACCACCACTACGGTGACCATCACGAACATCCCCGCCACCGTGGCCTCCTCGGGTTACGATGTTTATGTCTATGCCTGCGGCAGCGTTGCCACGCGCGGCGGCGGCTACCGCATCGTGGATGCCGTTACCGGCAGCGTGCTCAAGGACTGGGTGTACGCCACCACGCCGTGGTTTGCTCCCGGTTATGCCCCCGTGCCGGACAACACGAGCCCGACCGCCTACGGGTCCGGGAACTACATCCTGTTCAAAGGACTCACCTCCGCCAACATCACCATCCAGGCCTCGACTGCCAACGGCTTGGGCACCACTAGCGCCCGGGGTATGAGCAGCACGCCGCGCGCCCCGATCAACGCAGTCCAATTGGTGAACCCCACCCTCGCGCCTCCATCCAGTCATCCGGCCCTGGGCATCGCCCGGGCGGGTACGACCGCCAGCATCACCTTCACGGGCAACCTCTACTCGGCCCCGTCTCTTAAAGGCCCGTGGACAGTTGTCACCGGCGCGACCAGCCCGTACACCGTCCCGGCGGGTGCGCCAACGGCCTTCTACCGCGCCGGCCCATAAGGCCAGGGGCGCAACACGAATCGAGCCGGGCGACCGCCCGGCTTGACCCTCCTTTCAACCAAAGGCCGGGCGAAAGCCCGGCCTCTTTTTTGCAAGGCCTCGGTGAAGGCGGAAGCGGCACTGCGGGCAGGCCCTTTGGGAGTCGGCGGGGAAGTTGGACACATGTCCGGCGCTCGCTTGCGTTTTGGACTGCGGCAGTCCTCTGCCGCTGTCGCGTCCCAAGGGTCCGAAAAACGGTCCCGATACTGCATCGGGACCGCAGTCCAAAACCTTGCGGGATTCCCGACACCGCGCTCCAAATCGTGTGCTTCTTGAATCGGCCCCAAGCTGCAACCGAGCGCAGGTTGTTATTGCCCGCCATGGTACAGGCTTTAGAATCCTCTCGACAGGTATGAAGGCCAGGCACAACCAGCGCCGTCGTCCGTCCCATCAACAGGGCGGAAACCGCCCTCGTTCCGCGGCGCCCCCAGCTAGCGGCCGGTCCCGCTGGAGACTGGCGCTTCTCCCTGTTTTGGGCGCCATTGCCCTGGCGGTCTGGTTCGCCCTGAGGTCATCGAGGCCTTCAGGCCAAACGCCGATGGAGGCGGCGGCGCCTCCGCTCGCCCAGGCAGGGCTGCCCTCCGACGCGCCAGCCGCCCAACCCGCTACCCGCGCTGCCAACGGCCAGCCGGAGTTCACCGTCCAGATGAACCGCGCCAGCGAACTGCTCGATGATGGCAAACCGGCCGAGGCCGCCCAGGCCCTGACCGAGGCGATGCGATTGAAGCCGCAGGACGAGGACGTTCATTACAACCTGGGATTGGCCCTGGCGCGGCAGGGCAGATTCGAGGAAGCCGCCCAGCAATACGGGGAGGCCCTGCGCCTTCTTCCAGACTATGCCGAGGCCCACAACAATCTGGGCAATGCCCTAATGCATCTCGGGCGGAACGAGGAAGCCATCCAGCACCTCGAGCAGGCGGTGAAACTCATGCCCGATTATGCCTCCGCCCACAACAATCTGGGCACCGCGTTGCAGAAGCTCGGGCGGGCCGACGCCGCCTCGGCGCACTTTCAACAAGCCGTCAAACTCAATCCGGACTACTGGCAGGCGCACTTCAACCTCGGGATGAATTGCCTGCAAGCCGGACAAGTCAGCAAGGCGCGGAGTGAGTTTGAAACCGTCCTGCGTCTGAAACCGGACTTTGGACCGGCCAAGTCGGCGCTCGCGGCGATCCAGGCCCGCGGGTCCGGGCCGCAGGATAGCAAGCGATAGGTCTATGGGGTTCGTCGGGAGCGCTACCGCGCCTGGCGCAGGCTCTCGAGCAGGGCCCGCGCCGGCGCGTTATTCGGGTCGAGGCGCAGGATTTCGAGGGCCTGTTTCTGCGCTTCAGCCGGCCGCTTTGCCCGGGCCAGGGCCTGGCACAAAGTCAGGCGGGCATCGATCGAACTTGCCTTTTGCCGCACCGCCTGTTTCAAGTGGTGGATGGCCTCCCGCAAGGAGCCCATTCGCAGGCAGAGTGAGCCCAGCGCGTAGCGGGCGGGGTAATACTCAGGGTTTATGCGCAGGCCCTCACTGTAGAGTGTGAAGGCCTCGGCCTGGCGGCCAAGGCCCTCGAGCAGTTTGGCCAGGTTGATGCGAGGCAACGCGGCCTGCGGCTGCATGGCGATCAGCGCCCGCCACTGTTGCTCGGCCGATGGTGCGTCGCCGCCGTTTTCCAACGCTGCGGCCAGGTTCCAGCGCAGGTCCGTGTCTTCGGGGTGACGGGCAACCAACTCGGAGAGCTGCTTTATGTCGCGCCGCACCTGGGCCGGCTTGCTGCCGAGCCGGTGCCGGGCCAGTTGCTCGTTGATTCGCTGCAGGTCGCGGGCGTGACCAACCTGGCTCGTAAAAGGCGGCCCCTCCAGACGTTCCCGTATCACATCCAGCGCCTCGTAGCGATTCCGGTCCGTCAATCCCAGCAGCCGCAGGCATTCTGCCTGCGAAAGCCATTGGCCGGATTCGCCCAACGAGAGTGCCCGGGCAGCCTGCTCCGCCACCGCCCGGGCCAGGAGGTAGTTCCCCTCCGGCGTCATGTGGACATGCTCATAAAAGTATTGGGCGCCCGGCACTCCCTGCTCGCTGTTTGCGGCAAAGAGTGCCTCGGCGTCCAGCAAGCCCACCCCCCGGGCGGCGAATGCGGCCGCTGCCCGCCGGATGATCCCGTTGATCCGCGCGTCGGCGCGGAACTGGAGCGCGTCATTGTCGCGGGCCAGGCCAAACAGGGCCGCCGCCTCGGCATCCTGCCCCAGCAGGCGGCAGCATTCGGCCCGGCGAAAGGCCAGCTCGGCAAACTCGCCGTCAATCCCGGCGGCCCGTTCGTAAGCCGCCTTGGCCTCGGCCGGTTTGGCTTGGTCCTGCCACGCGACTCCCGCGTCATACGCGGCCTGCCACTGGGCCAACTCGGCGTCAGAAAGGCCCGGCCGGTGCAGCGATGCGAAGGGCGCGCAATCCTTGAGGTTGGCGGCGACCGTGCAGAGAAGGATCGGCACGCCGGCGCGCGCGCCAGTCGCCAGCAGGTCGGCCAGGTTTCTCTCGAAATGCCGATAGACCCTCTGGCTCGCCGGCGCGTCATGACGAATCTTCAGGTCCGCCATCATTGCCATCCCGGTCCACTCCGGCAAAGGCCGGTTCGCCTGGAACGCGAAATCCAGCGCCCCGTCCAGCAACTGGCCCAGCCTTGTCGCCTTCACCCACAACGCGGCCCGGACCAGGGGCAGGGCGGGCGCCCGCGCGCCGAAGACCGAGATCGAGCCAAACGGCCCGATGACTTCGTTGTTCCCCATATAGACGACCCACAGGTCTCCATGCTTTTGAGCGCAGTCCCGGGCAATCGGCAGGATGACATGGGAGTTGATCGCCACCATGGCGGCGTTGATCACCTCGATTCGCCGGCCGGGAAAACGCTCGCGCATCAGCACTTCCACCATCCGCGGCAGGCCAAACTTGAAGTCCGGGTCACCCATCGCCGCCGACTCGCCGAGCACGAAAATGCGCAGCGTGTTCGGCTCCATCACCACCGGTATCGTGAAGGGCCGTGGATACCGGACCAGCCCGCGCGGAAAGAAACGCCGGCCATAATCCTGATTGTCGGTCCAACTGGCGCGGCCCTGGATCATCCGTTTCTCGAAGAAATGGGGAGAATACCCCTGGCCTGCCAACCGCAGGACGCCCTCGGCCGACAGCAAGAAGACCAATGGAATCCCCACCGCGGACACCAGGCGGAACCACATCCGCCGACGCGACGTCGCCGTGCCCCCGCCGCTGGCCGGCGCGGGATCTCGCGTCGCCGACATGGGTTTACGCTGTGAAGTGACTCTGCGCAACGCTGTGAGGTTAGCCCCCGCCCCATCGAGCGTCCAGTCCGATCAGTTTCTGCCGGTGTTCAGGCCGAAGGCCTGATTACAGTGGAGAGGGTGTGAGACAGAATGCTTCTCGGACCTCCAGATCGCAACCCTCCGAGCCGATCCGGGTCTTCGATCCTTCGTTTCCTTCGTTTCCTTCTGTTCTTTTCCTGCATCCCGCCGGCTGGGCACAGGAACAAAACAGAAGGAAACGAAGGAAACGAAGATGTGGCCTGATGCGGCGGCATCGACCGGGTCCGTGCCAGTTCGTGTCTGGATTCCTACATGCTCTTTGTGACGAAAGCCTAGCAAGACCCATTTTGTGAAGATTCTTGTCCTACGTCCGTGTCGGGATGCGCCCGCACTCTCGGCTTGCCGTCGGGGGCGGGAAACCCTAAGGTCGTGCCTCGTTGAAAGCGAATCGCCGGGCCGGCAAAGCGCCAGAAAGCAAGCCAGACCCCGTATCGGGGCTGCCGGCACCCGGGGCCTCAGCTTCATCCGGCGTTCCGCGAGGGTATCGGTGGCTATTCAGGCTTCTGGCGCTGGTGGTGGTGCTGCTCCCGCTAGTCCTGCTCGAGGTGATTCTGCGGGCGGGCGGCTTTGGCCATCCGACGTCGTTTTTCCTTCCTCGGGAGATAGGCGGCAAGGCGGTCTTGGTGGAGAACCCCTGGTTCGGATTGAGCTTCTTCGCGCCCGCCCAAGCCCGCAGCCCAAGCCCTTTGGTCGTGCAAACCCCCAAGCCAAAGGGAGTCTGTCGCATCTTCCTGTTTGGGGAATCGGCGGCCATGGGAGATCCACGGCCCGCTTATGGGATGGGGCGGTGCCTGGAGGCCTTGTTGAGGGCTCGATTTCCAGAGCGGCAGTTCGAGGTGGTTTGCGTCGGCACTACGGCAATCAACTCGCACGGCCTCCTGCCGATCGCCCGGGAGTGCGCCCGATACCAGGGTGACCTGTGGATAATCTACACGGGGCACAACGAGTTTGTAGGCCCCTTTGGCGCCAACACTGTTTTCGGACCCGCCGCGCCCGCGAATTGGACCGTTCGCGCTTACCTGGCCTTGCAACGGACCCGGACCGGGCAGTTGTTAATGGCGCTGGCCCGGCGGCTTAACCACAGCGCCAACAGCCCGACCGCTTGGGGTGGCATGCGCGTGTTCCTGGATCAGCAGGTTTCACCCGCCGACCCTCGCAAAGAGAGGATCTATGCCAGTTTTCGCCGCAACATGGAGGACATCGTGCTGGTTGCCAGGCGGTGGGGAGTGCCGGTGGTGCTCAGCGGCGTGGCGAGCAACCTGAAGGATTGCGCGCCTTTCGCCTCGGTCCATGCGCCCGCCCTCCAGGGCTCGAGGCAGGCGGAGTGGGAGAGGCGATTCCAGACCGGCCTGACCAACCTGGAGCGGGGAGATTTTACCCAAGCCCTCGAGCAATACCGGGCGGCGGCCCAACTCAGCCCGCTCTACGCGGAAGGCCATTTCCGGCTCGGCCAGTGTCTTCTTGAAATGACCAATACCGGCGCCGCGGCACAAAGCTTCCGAAGGGCACGGGATTCGGACAGCTTGCTCTTCCGCGCGGACACGGCCATCAACCGGATTATTCGCGAGGTCGCCGGGCGCTACGCAGGCCAAGGAGTGGTCTTCCTGGACGCGGAAGCGGCGCTGGCGCCGCTGAGCGCGAGCCACGTCACCGGGGACGAATGCTTTTACGAGCACGTGCACCTGAACTTCGAGGGAAATTACCAGTTGGCGCGCGCGCTGGCTGAGAAGGCCGTGACCGTCCTGCCCGGGAGACTCTCGGGCGGCCGGAATCCCTCGTGGGAAGATGCGGCAACCTGCGCGCGAGACCTCGGGCTGACGGATTGGAACCGCTGCACGATTTTGGAGGACATCGAGCGGCGCATATCCGATGCGCCCTTCACCAACCAGGCCGGCCATGCGGTTTCTCTCCGCAAGCTGGAGATGCGTCTGACCGAGTGCAAGGGCCGCCTGCAGGCGCAGGCTGTCCGGGCAGCGCGCCTGACTTATCAACAGGCTATCCAAAAGCGACCCAGGGACCACTGGCTGCACCATAACTACGCGGAATTCCTCGCGGCCATCGGCGATCTGGCCCAGGCCGCGGAGCAGATGCGCATGGTTTGCGGCCTGGTGCCGCAGCATTACTCGGGTCATTTCCAACTCGGGCGGCTCCTGGCCCGGCAGGGGCACTTCGAAGAGGCCGCCAAGGCCTTCGAGGCTGCCCTGGCCGCGCGGCCAGACTCAGGCGATATCTATGTGGAATTGGGCCAGGTTCGCGTCAGACAAGGCCGGTTCCATGAGGCCCTCCATGCCTACTCGCTGGCCGGGCGTTCCAACCTGGATCCCGCTCGAATCTGCCTGCTTCGGGCGCAGGTGTTCGAAGAACAAGAGAAGCGGACTGAGGCGGCCCAAAGTCTGCGCGAAGCGATCCGGCTCCGGCCTGCGTATTGGGAAGCCCATGACCGGCTGGGCCTCGAACTGGCCCTTCAAGGCAAGTTCCACGAGGCCGGAATGGAATTCGAGGCGGTCGTGCGCCTTCGCCCCGACTGGGCTCAGGGCCATCTGAACCTCGGCATCGCTTTGGCGCGCCAGGGCCAGATCGAGGAAGCCCTCGCCCACTTCGAAACGACGCGACGCCTGGAACCGCAGAATCAAAAAGCGCGCGAATTCATCGAAGCCATCCAACAACACCAGAAATAGGGTTGGATACCGGATGGTAGGTACTCTCAAGATACCCCCCGTGCGGCCAGGGCCATTGACAAAGTCGCTCGGCACGCCTGGGCGACAGGGGCGCCAGCGTAGCGCAGGTTTCCAAACCTGCTGTATCGCGGGTTTCCAAACCCGCAGGCCGTGCGCAAACCGGGGGCGCTCGACATGCCAACGTCCCGCCGATTGGAAATCGGCGATACAGCAGGTTTGGAAACCTGCGCTACAACTTTGTCAACGACCCTCCCCGTGCGGTCGGGTTCCAAAGACGGCCCTTGACAAGGCGCACGTGGGCAACACAATGGCGTGAAATATCCGCGATTCCTCGCGGCGGTGTCATTGTGACTAACGAAAATGGCATCGACCAGCCTGCCGCCAGGCAACCGTGAGCGCTGAACCAAGAGCAACATGAATCGGACCGCACAATCTGTTCCCCATCGCCAAAGCGCTGACCCGGCACGGCCTGTCGGCGGCTTTACCCTGATCGAGTTATTGGTGGTAATCGCCATCATCGCCATCCTGGCGTCGCTTCTGCTGCCCGCTCTGGCCAAATCCAAGAGCAAGGCGCAGGGCGTCCACTGCCTGGGCAATTTGAAGCAACTGCAACTGGGGTGGTATATGTACGCCTGTGACAACAAGGAGTTCCTGCCTGGTGACTATTGGCAGGAGGAAGCGAACCACGTCCAAAACTCCGGCAACTGGATCACCGGGTGGCTGACCCCCGAAGGCAACGTACCCAACAATACGGACAATACCAACACCATTTACCTCCTGGACCCCACGTGGTCCCAGATCGGCCCCTATGAGCGATCGGCGGCGGTTTACAAGTGCGTGGCCGATCACAGCATGGCCCAGATCCTTGGGCACAGGCTGCCACGGGTGCGGAGCATGTCGATGAACTGCTGGATGGGGAAAAATGCCCCGGCTTGGAATTCCGGTTTTATCACGTTCGCCAAGACGACGGACATTGTGAAGCTCTCGCCGGCGGAGGCCCTGGTGTTTATTGATGAGCGGTCCGATAGCATCGACGACGGCTATTTCGCCATCAACATGACCGCCGGCGGCGGTGCGAGCCTGCCGAACGTGCCCGGCGACTACCACAGCGGCGCCTGCGGCACCACCTTTGCCGACGGACACGCCGAAATTCACAAATGGCGCGACGGGCGCACCATGCCGCCGCTCGAGACCGTGTTCCAGAAATTCATCAGTTGTCCCAACAGCATGGACGTGCTCTGGATCCAGCGGCACGCCACCCGCCCCGGCCCCTGAGCTTGCAGCCCTGACGCCGTCCCTCTGCAGAACCAACAACCGAACCAACCAACCCATGAAAACCAAACCTCTCAGTAACCTCAAGCCAGAGCCTGTCCCAAAAGCTGCGAATTCTGAGACCTTTGTCGGAACCTTTGTCGGAACCTTTGTCGGATTGGCGTTTTCTCGACAAAGGTGCCGACAAAGGCTGCGACAAAGGTCCACAATCAGAGCTTTTGGGACTGGCTCTAAGCTATGTGCTTCGTCATGCGCGCTGCTCCTCACGTTGGCCTTGCCGCTCGGCCCGGCCTACGGACAGCCCAGCCCTCCCACCCTGACCGCGCAGTACCCGACGGCCTATACGAACCCGATGACGTTGTATGGCGGCTCCGGGGGCACGATCGGCTCAAGCCCCACGTTCTCGGTCTCGGCCGAGGGCACTGCGCCACTGTCCTATCAGTGGAGAACCAACGGCGTGGCGGTCACCGGTGCAACCAATGCCAGCCTCACCTTTTTCAACGCCCTGATGGGCGGTCCGGCCTCCTTTGATTGTGTCGTTGCCAACAGCGCAGGCTCGGTGAGCAGCATGGTCTGGTCGGTGGCCTACGTGGCCGCTCCCACCGCGCCTTTCCCCCAGGCCGTTCTGGCGCTGCACCCCCTGGCCTATTGGCGCTTGAGCGAGCCTGACGACGGGCTTTCCGACGGCAATCCCAACGCCATTTGCACGGATTACGCCAGCGGCAACAATGGGCTCTACACCAACGTCTCCCTGGGCAACCCGGGTTACAGCAGCACGGACCCGAGCGCGACCTCGGCTAGTTTCGGCACGTTCGCCACCTCCCTCAGTTTTGCCGGCCAGTTTGGCAGCAACATTGATTTTGCCACGCCCCTGGGTGGCAACGCCGAGTTCTCCGTTGCGGCTTGGGCCAACGGGAACAGCCTGCCGCAACAGTATGGCGGCGGGCTTGTGGCTGTTGGCCTTTGGGGGTACATGGAACAGTTCCTCCTCGACGAAGGCGGCGGCGGCAACGCCATTCGGTTCGTGATCTCAGACGGTTACGGCCTGGGTGGCAACAGCTATCATACCGCCGAGAGTTCCCTGATTCTATCCTCGGACAGTGATTGGCATTACCTGGTCGGGGTGTGCAACGAGGCCCAGGGCATCATATCGCTTTACGTCAACGGGCAGTTGGCCTCGAGCGGCGTCGCGCCTGTGGGCGGCGGCTTGCTGGCTGCCACCGCGCCGCTCATGATCGGCTCCCGGCCCGACACCGGGCCGCTTAACGGCATCCACCAGTTTGCCGGGCTGATGAACGACGTGGCGATTTACGACTACCCCTTGACTGCCGCCCAGGTGGGGTCCACGTATGCTGCGGCCGTCCAGGTCGCGCCCTTCTTTGCCCCGCGGCCTCCGGCCAATGTGCCTGCCGGGGCAGGCTTCCCGCTGACGGTCCCGGCCCCCGTGGCGGGAACCGGGCCAATGGGCTACACGTGGCGCGATATGGGCCACGGCACCAACGTGGCCAGGGGGGCCGCCAACGGAACGTTGCTCGATGCGAGCCTCGATGTTGCCAATGTTCCCCTGGGCTGGAACAGCGACACCTTTGAATTGACCGTAACCAATGCCCTCGGTTCCACGAGCATCTCTGTCGTGATCAACATCACCAACGGCGCTCCCTCGTTCACCGCGGTGCGCCTTCCAATATCCCAGACCAACGTGATTACGCTCTACGGCGGCTCCGGGGGCACCGTCGGCTCAAGCCCCACCTTCACGATTTCGGCCACAGGCATCTCGCCGCTGGTTTACCAGTGGAGGACCAACGGCGTGGCAGTGCCGGGCGCAAACCAGCCCAGCTTCACCTTCTACAATGCCCAGATGGGCGGTCCGACAGCTTTTGATTGTCTCGTGACCAACACCGCCGGCTCGGCGACCAGCGCGGTCTTTAACGTGGCCTATGTGGCCGCTCCCAAGGCGCTTTTCCCCCAGGCGGTGCTCTCGCTCCATCCCATGGCCTATTGGCGGTTGAATGAGCCTGACGATGGGCTGTCCGACGGCAATCCCAAGGTCCTTTGCACTGACTACGCCAGCGGCAACAATGGGCTCTACACCAATGTCTCTCTGGGCAACCCGGGTTACAGCAGCACGGACCCGGCCGAGACCTCGGCCGGCTTCGGCACGTTCGCCACTTCCCTGAGTTATGCCGGCCATTTTGGGAGCAACATTGATTTTGGCATGCCCGTGGGCGGCAACGCCGAAGCTTCCATGGCGTGTTGGGTCAACGCCAACGGCAACGCGCAACAGTATGGCGCCGGGCTTATGTGCATCGGCATTTGGGGGTATCTCGAACAGATATTCCTCGACCTGGGCGCCGGCAACAGCGCTGTTCGGTTCGGCATTTCAGACGCTTATGGCAAGTCGGCTAACAGCTATCATACCGCCAACAGTTCGCTCGTATTGGCCTCGACCTCGGATTGGCATTACCTGGTGGGGGTGTGCGACGAGGCGGGCGGCAACGTGTCGCTTTACATCAACGGCCGGTTGGCCGCCAGCGGCAGCGTGGCTCCGGGGTCCGGCTTGCTGCGCGCCACCGCGCCGATGATGATCGGCTCCCGGCCCGATGGCACGCCGTTCCACGGCATCCACCAGTTCGTCGGGCTTATCAACGACGTGGCGGTTTACAACTACCCCCTGTCGGCCGCCCAGGTGGGAGCAACCTACGCGCAAGTCGTCAGCACCGGGCCATTCTTCGCGGAGGCGCCTCCTGCCACCGTGCTCGTCGGGCAGGGTCTGCCACTGACGATCCCCGCCCAAGCGGCCGGGACTGGGCCGATCGGCTACTTGTGGCGTGACCTGGGCCACGGCACCAACGTGGCCGGCGGAGTCACCAACGGCGCCTTCCTCGACGCGAGCCTCACGGTGGGCAGCGTCCCCGCCGGCTGGAACGGCGACACCCTGCAATTGACCGTGACCAATTCTTATGGTTCCACGAACCTCTCCGCACTGGTTTACATCACCAACGGCGTTCCGACACTCATCGGGCAGTTCCCGATAACCCAGACCAATGTGGTCACGTTGTACGGCGGCGCCGGGGGCACAGTTGGCTCAAGCCCCACGTTCTCGGTTTCGGTAATAGGGAATCCGCCGCTGTATTATCAGTGGAACACCAATGGCGCGCCGGTGGCTGGCGCCACCAATGCCAGCTTCACCTTCTTCAACGCCCAGATGGGCGGTCCGGCCTCCTTTGAGTGCCTCGTGACCAACAGCGCCGGCTCGCTGACCAGCAGGGTCTGGTCGGTGGACTACGTGGCGGCGCCCACGGCGCCCTTCCCGCAGGCGGTGCTGGCCCTGCATCCCATGGCCTATTGGCGCTTGAATGAGCCTGACGACGGGCTCTTCGACGGCAATCCCAACGCCGTGTGCAATGACTATGCCAGCGGCAACAATGGGCTCTACACGAATGTCTCCCTGGGTAGCGCGGGCTACAGCAGCACGGACCCGACCGAGACCTCGGCCAGCTTCGGCACGATCGCCGTTTCCGACTGCTTTGCCGGCCAGTTTGGAAACAACATTGATTTTGAAACGCCCTCGGGCAGCAACGCCCAGTTTTCCGTTGCGGCTTGGGCCAACGGAAACGCCTTGGCGCAGAATTTTGGCGCCGGGATTGTGGCCATAGGCCTTTGGGGGTATCTGGAACAATTCGGCCTCGACGAAGGCGGCGCCAACAACGCCGTTCGGTTCTTCATTTCAGACGCCTCCGGTAAAACCTCTGGCGGCGCCTATCACACCGCGAACAACTCTCTGACGTTGGCCTCGAGCGCCGACTGGCATTACCTGGTGGGAGTCTGCGACGAGAGCAACGGCCTGGTATCGCTTTACGCCGACGGCCAGGTGGCCGGCACCGCCACGGTGCCCGTGGGCGCCGGTTTGATGGCTGCCACCGCGCCGCTCATGATCGGCTCCCGACCCGACACCACGCCGCTTAACGGCACCCACCAATTCATTGGGAACATTAGCGACGTGGCGCTTTACAACTACGCCCTGACGGCAGCCCAGGTGGGATCAACCTATGCTCAGGTCGTCAACGTCGCGCCGTACTTCGCGCCGCGGCCTCCTGCCACCGCGTCGGCTGGGGCAGGCGCGCCCCTGATGATCGCGGCCACGGCGGTCGGCACCGGGCCGATGGGCTACACGTGGAACGATGTGGGCCACGGCACCAACGTAGCCGGCGGAGTGACCAACGGAGCGCTCCTGGATGCCACCCTCAAGGTGGCCAATCCTCCCGCCGGCTGGAACGGCGATACCCTGCAGTTGACCGTGACCAATGCCTATGGTTCCACGAACGCCTCCATCGCGCTCGCCGTCTCAACGGTGCCGCCGACTCTTACGATCGCCAACCTCGGCCACGGCCAACTGAAACTGAACTGGACCGTGGGCACGCTGCAAACCGCCACAATTGTCACCGGCCCTTACACAGACGTCCCTGGCGCAACAGCCCCTTATACGGTGCAAGCCACCAACACCCGCCAGTTCTATCGGCTCAGAGATTAGCCGGAGTAACGCGCGCCGTGCGCGCCTTACGCCCACCTGCCCGGAGTGGTGTGCAAAACGCCGCTCCCGGCCGGAAGCATCCCGAAGGGATGGAAATCATTCAGCCCAGGGTTGCGCAGAACGCGCAACCCTGGGAAGCCAAAGCCGGTTTGCGGCCTGCCGCGGCCCATCGGGCCGCCAGAGCCTAGCCCAGGGCTGAGGCCGGCAGGCCGATGCCCTGGGTACAGGGCCAGCCAAATCAATCGCGCCCTGAAAGGGCGCAAGACTGTGGCGCCCCTTCAGGGCGCGCCAGATCTTCCGGGACCATGTTCCCAGGGCATCGGCCTGACGGCCTCAGCCCTGGGCTAGGCTCTGCCGACCCGTCAGGCCGCGAGGAGGCGCACGCCGGTTCTTTCACCTGGTGAACCGGTCTCCGGTCGCGACCACACGCCGGGCACCCCCGTGCCGCGCCGTAAGCGGCGAGAAACGGGCAGAATCTGCTGCTTGACTCCTTCCGGCCATCTGGCAGCATCGGAACAGATCTTCAAGCCAGTGGCTGTTAGCAAGAAGCGTCTTTATGCACACGGTAAGTTATGGCTCTGAGATTGTTCTCAAGCATGCAGCGACGGGTCTCTTTCTCAGCTCCCCGGCTATTCCTCACTGTCACCCGGGAGGCTCCGACCAGGACCAAGTGACATGCATAGATGCCCCCAATGCCAAATGCTACTGGCTGGTCAAAGCCGCCAACGGTTACCCGGAGGGCCACCTCTACGGCGAGCCGGTCGCGGATCGATCGGTCATTAGGCTGGAGAATTCGGGTTCGCGCAGAAACCTCCACTGCCACGGGCACCCCGCCCCTGTGAGCAAGGAGCAGTTGGAGGTCACGTGTTATGGTAAAGATGGGAAGGGGGATGCCAATGATGATTGGGTGGTGGAGGTGGAAGGAAATAGACCGGCGGGGGCGAAATCGAAGCTGAGGTTAGTCCACTGCCCCACGGGGGCAGCGCTGCATTCGCACCCGACATCGAGCCCGCAATTCACCTCTGGGCAACAGGAGGTCACCGGCTTTCGGAGCCGAGACGACAACGATTTCTGGGTGGTGGAGGCAGTCCATGGCCCGCTCCTGCCGCCTGCGCCTGCAGTTCATGGGAGGACATCCACGTGGCTGGCATGGGTCCATTTCTTCGGCAGCGTAGCATCGGTCAGCGGCATCACGCTCTTGTTCCTCGGTTCAACGCTGCAGAGCGCTTCGTCCGCCTCGCTTCTGTGGACGATACTAAGCGTGATGCTTAACCTCGGCATCGCCACGTTAATTGTGCATGGGTTGCGCCGGGTGCATCGCCGGTCCAAAGTCGGGCTGGGACCGTGGCCGTCCCTTGTTGTGACGTCGTGCATAGGCGTACCGATTGGTTGTGTGGTCTTTGTCAGTCTTTTGTGGGCTATGCTGAAATGGGCCGAACCAACCCTGACGCAGATGCTCCTGGATCTCCTTGGGGGCAAATGAGATTGATCACTGGGCCGCCAAGACCGGCGCCCGCCCTGCCGCGGCCCATCGGGCCGCCAGAGCCTAGCCCAGGGCTGAGGCCGCCAGGCCGATGCCCTGGGTTCCGCCCCCGAGACGGCACGCGCGCCCTGAAGGGGCGCCAGAGGCGTCAATCGCGGACGATCGGAATGCAAGCCAACCCGTGGAGCGTCCCGCCCAGGTAGGCGTGCAGGTCCGCCCGGAAATCATCCGTGAGCCAACGTTCCCGGTGTTTGGTGGAGAAGATCAGGTGCGTATAGATTTTGGCGAGCGATTGTGGCAGAGGCTTAGGCTTCTAGCGCCCTTTCAGGGCGCGGTTGATTTCGAGGACCCTGTACCCAGGGCATCGGCCTGGCGGCCTCAGCCCTGGGCTAGGCTCTGCCGGCCCGTTGGGCCGGGAACAAGGCCTGTCGGCCTCCTGGAGACTATATCCCCGGCGCGGGCGATCAAGCACCAACCAGCCAGGCCCCCGGAGGAGTGCACGTTCGGCATTACGCTGGCAAACGTTGCTATTGTGTCTCACGCCCCCGGTCCTCTCGGGCGGCCAATCAGGCTTGATGCCCCGCTGGGAGGCGGCTATTCTCAGCCTTCAATTGAAGTCTAATCGACACGCGGTCTGCCGGCTTTTGCTTTGGACCACGGGCCTGCTGCTCGCTATCGTCGCCGGTGCTCAGACATGGCAGGAGGGGCCTGGCTACCGGTTCGCACCGGTGGCCGTCCCTCCCGGTGGCCGGGCGGGGTTTACCCTTCTCATGCCGCAAGAAACCGGCATCTGGTTCACCAATTCGCTTCCCGAGTCGCGGTCTCTCACGAACACCATCCTGCCCAACGGCTCGGGCGTCGCCGCCGGAGACGTGGACGAAGACGGATGGTGTGACCTCTTCTTTTGCGGATTGGCCGGAGGCAGCCGTTTGTATCGCAACCTGGGCAACTGGAAATTCGAAGACATTACCGAACGCGCCGGAATCACATGCTCCAACCTCGATGCCACGGGGGCGGTGTTCGCAGACATCAGCGGTGAGGGCCATCTGGATTTGCTGGTCAATTCGATCGGCGGCGGCACGCACATTTTCATCAATGACGGCAAGGGACATTTCACCCACAGCCGGCAGGTGCTCAACGAGGGCCGGGGCGGCACCGGGCTGGCCTTGGCGGATACCACCGGCGCCGGCCGGCTCGACCTTTACATCGCCAACTACCGGGCCTCGACAATCATGGACGCCCCGGGCACCCGCTTCAGCATGAAAATGGTCAACAACCAGGCCCAGGTCGCGCTGATCAACGGCCGGCCGCCCACCGACCCCGAATGGACCAATCGCTTTCGCTTCACCACGCGATTGGACGAGCAAGGCCGAGGCCATTTGGGCCGGGAAGAACTGGGAGAGCCCGACGTGTTCCTCCGAAACGACGGGCAGGGCAATTTCCAGGCCGTCTCGTGGACCGGCGGCGCCTTTCTGGACCAGGAGGGCGAGCCGCTGACAGAACCCCCATTCGACTGGGGGTTGTCCGTCGTGTTTCACGATTTCAACGGAGATGGCTGCCCGGACCTTTATGTTTGCAACGACTTCCGCTCCCCCGACCGCTTTTGGCTCAACGATGGGCACGGCCGCTTCCGGCTCGCCCCGCCCTTCACCCAGCGGGAGACGAGCTTCTCCTCGATGGGAATCGATGTCGCCGATTTGAATCGCGACGGCTACGATGATTTCATGGTGGTGGACATGTTAAGCCGCGACCATCGACGGCGCCTGACGCAGCGCAACTCGATGTATGCCGAGGACTCGATGATGGATTCCACCGCCGAGCCCATCCAGTATCCGCGCAACACGCTGTTTCTGAACCGGGGCGACGGCACTTACGCGGAGATCGCCCAATACGCCGGTCTGGAAGCCTCCGAGTGGTCCTGGGCGCCAATCTTTCTGGACGTGGACCTCGACGGCTACGAGGACGTATTGATCCCCAACGGGTTCGTGCGCGATAACATGAACCTGGACGCCCAGAACCGCATCCGGCAAGCGGCCGCCGCCAGCAGGACTCGGTACGGCAGCGGCCCTTGCGATGCGCAAAATGTATCCGCCCTTGGCAACCCGCACCCTGGCCTTCCGTAACCGCTGCGATCTGCGCTTCGAGGAAGTTGGGCAACTCTGGGGCTTCAACGCCGCCACAATTTCCCAAGGCGCCTGTCTGGCTGACCTCGATAATGACGGAGACTTGGATCTCATCGTCAACAACCTCAATGAGGCGGCCGGATTGTATCGAAACAACACCCCGGCTCCACGAATCGCGGTCCGTCTGCGCGGTCTGGCTCCCAACACGCGGGGAATCGGGGCGCGAATTCGGGTGACCGGCGGACCGGTGGCGCAGAGCAAGGAGATGATGTGCGGCGGGCGCTATCTCTCCTGCGACGACACGATGCGCGTTTTTGCCGCCGGCAGCCTGACTAACCGGTTGCGGATCGAAGTCGCCTGGCGCAGCGGCAAACGCAGTGTGGTTCCTGAGGCCCGGCCCAATTGCCTGTACGAAATCGCCGAAGCCGGCGCGACCGAGCCTCCTGCCGCTGCGCCGCCACAGGCCGCGCCCCCCGTGTTCGAGGATGTGAGCCAGCGGTTGGGCCATGCGCACCAGGATGAGCCCTTCGATGACTTCCAGCGCCAGCCCTCGTTGCCCAAACGACTGAGCCAGTTGGGGCCCGGGGTTTGCTGGTGGGACGTGGATGGGGACGGCAGGGAAGACTTAATCATTGGCAGCGGAAAGGGCGGTCAGTTGGCCTGCTACCAGAACGACGGGAAGGGCGGGTTCAAACGGCTGGTTGGGCCACCCTGGACGGGCGTTGCGGCGCGGGACCAAACCTCGATTGTGGGTTGGCAAAAGGGCGCGGTGTTGGTGGGCAGCGCGAATTACGAGGATGGCCAAGCCAGCGGCGCAGCCGTCAGCGCCTATCAAATCGGCTCGGACCCGGCGACCGAGGTTGTGGGCGCGTGGGATTCGAGCGTTGGGCCACTGGCGGTGGCTGATTATGACGGAGACGGTGAACTGGACCTGTTTGCCGGCGGGCGGGCCAAAGGCGGGCAGTATCCGGCGCCGGCCAGCTCGCGCCTTTACCACGGACGCGCGGGCAAACTGGTGTTGGATGAGGCCAATACGGCGCGGCTGCGGGAAGTTGGGCTGGTGAGCGGGGCCGTGTGGAGCGACCTGGACGGGGACGGATGGCCGGATTTGATCCTGGCCTGCGAATGGGGGCCGCTGCGCGTGTTTCACAACGAGCGAGGGCAGTTGCGCGAGGTCACCCGGGAACTGGGTTTGGACCGGTTCACCGGCTGGTGGAATGGGCTGACCACCGGCGACCTGGATGGGGACGGCCGCCTGGACATCATAGCCGCCAATTGGGGGCGGAATACCAAGTACGAACGCTATCGGAAGAAGCCCTTGCGGGTGTATTACGGCGATTTTAACCAGGACGGAGGCGTCCAATTGATCGAGAGTCATTTCGAGCCGGATATGAACCGATACGTGCCGAGCCAGATGCTGGAGCGCGTCACCCAGGCCATGCCCTTCCTGGCCGAGCGGTTCCCGACCCACCAGGCCTGGGCCGAGGCCGGCATCGACGACGTCATAGCCGAGCGCAGCGCCGACATCCGCTATTGTGAAGCGGACTGGCTGGAGACCACGGTCTTCCTGAACCGGGGTGATCACTTCGAGGCCCGTGTGCTGCCCCTGGAGGCCCAACTTGCCCCATGTTTCGCGGTTTGCGTCGCGGACTACGATGGCGATGGCAATGAGGACATTTTCCTGGGCCAGAATTTCTTCGCGGTGGCAGGCGATACCTCCCGCTATGCCGCCGGACGGGACTTGTGGCTGCAAGGCGACGGCCATGGCGGATTCCGAGCCGTGCCTGGGCAGGAAAGCGGCGTGAAGGTCTATGGCCAGCAAGCCGGCGCCGCGGTCTGTGATTTCGATGAGGACGGGCGGACTGACCTGGTGGTAAGCCAGAATGGCGCCCAGACCCGGCTCTTTCACAACGTCCGGGCCAAACCCGGCCTCCGTGTGCGGTTGCGGGGTCCTGATGGCAACCCGGCGGGCATCGGGGCGGTGGTGCGCCTCAAGTTCGGCCCCCGGTTCGGGCCGGCCCGGGAAATCCACGGCGGCTCCGGTTACTGGTCGCAGGATAGCGTCGTCCAAGTGATGGGCCTGCCGAGCGAGCCCACGCAGATTTGGGTGCGTTGGCCGGGCGGACGCTCGGTGACGGCCGACCTGCCCTCGAAGGCCAGGGAAGTCGTCGTGGGTTTCCAAGGGGACGTCCGCCTGATTCGGTGACCTTGGAAAGGCCAGTTCTCACTCGGACGGGCGGCGAGGGGCTGAATGAGGAATGACGAATGGCAACGGCCTCGAACCTCACATCCGAATCAAATCATGAATAACCGAAGCAAATGGCGAATGACAAAGGGCCTATGCCGGATTTTACCCGTGTGCGCAGTTTCGTCATTCGTCATTCGTCATTCGTCATTCGTCATCCTCCTGCTGGCCGCCGGCGTCAGCGGCCAAACAACCGAGTACCGCTGTATCCCCCTGCAGGTTCCGGCAACGGGCCATGCGGGCTTCACCCTGATGGATCCTCGACAAACCGGCATTGACTTCACCAACACCTTGAGTGAGCAGAACGCCGCCCAAAACCAAATCCGCATGAATGGCTCGGGCGTGGCCCTGGGAGATGTTGATGGGGACGGTTTGTGCGACATCTTCGTCTGCTCCTATGAAGGGAAGGTTGCCCTCTACAAGAACCTTGGCGGGTGGCGCTTCACCAATGTTACCGCCTCGGCCGGCCTGGATTTTCCCGGCAATTTCTCGACCGGCGCCACGTTTGCCGACGTGGACGGAAACGGGACTCTGGACCTCCTGATTAACGGCATCGGAACCGGCACGCGGCTCTTCTTGAATGACGGGCACGGACATTTCACCGAGGCCCGGGACTCGGGCCTGGCCCATGAATACGGGGCCATGACCTCCACGCTGGCGGACATTGACGGCAATGGCACGCTCGATTTGTATGTCGCCAACTATCGAACCACCACGGTGCGCACCACCGGCTTCTCCCTGCTCACCATGGGCGGGCGCCGCATGATCCTGCCCCAAGACCGGGGCCACCTCGAACTCACCCCTCAAGGGCGGGTGCTCGAAAATGGCGAGCCCGACATCCTCTACCGCAACGACGGCCACGGACATTTCACTCCGCTGTCGTGGACCGACGGCACGTTCCTGGACGAAGCGGGTCACCCCCTCCGGGAGGCCCCGCTCGATTGGGGCTTGACCGCCGCCTTTCGCGACCTCAACGGCGACGGACTTCCCGATCTCTACGTCTGCAATGACTTCCATTCCCCAGACCGCATTTGGATCAATGACGGTCACGGCCATTTTCGAGCCATCCCGCAACTGGCCATCCGGCACACCCCGACGTTCTCGATGGCGGTGGATTTTGCCGACGTTGACCGCGACGGCCGGGATGACATCCTGGTCTCGGACATGTTGAGCCGCGACCGTGGGCGCCGCCTCATGCAGATCGCCGCCATGGGGCCCTACACGATCACGGTCGGCGACTTCTCAGACCGCCCGCAACTGGACCGGACGGCGCTGCAATGGAATCGAGGCGACGGCACATACGCCGAAATTGCCGCGTATGCCGGGCTGGACAACTGCGAATGGAACTGGTCGATCCTCTTCCTGGATGTGGACCTCGATGGCTTCGAGGACGTGCTGGCCAGCACCGGTCATATGTTCGACACCCAGGACGGCGATGCCCAGGCGCGCATCGCGGCCAACGGACCCTATCCCCCCTCGAAGGTTCCTGGGAAACTGCTCATGCTGCCGCCGCTCAGGCAGGCGAAGCTGGCCTTCCGCAATCGCGGCGACCTGACGTTCTCGGAGTGCGGCGCGGCCTGGGGCTTTGACCAGGTCGGCGTCGCTCACGGCATGGCCTTGGCCGACCTGGACAATGATGGGGACCTGGACCTCGTCGTCAACAACCTCAACGGCGCGCTCGGGGTTTACCGCAACGAATCGGCCGCCCCGCGCGTGGCCGTGCGGCTCAAAGGCCGCCCGCCCAACACCGCCGGCATAGGCGCCCGCATTACCGTCAGCGGCGGACCGGTCACACAAAGCCAGGAGATGATGTGCGGCGGCAGATATTTGTCCTGCGACCAGGCCGAGCGCGTCTTCGCGGCATTCAGTCTCACCAACCGGCTGCGCATCGATGTGGCTTGGCGCAGCGGCCGCCGCAGCACCGTCGCCGACGCCCGGCCAAACTGCCTCTATGAGATCTTCGAGCCGGCCGATACCGGGCCGCAACCCGCAGCGCAAAGCCAGGTCAATCCCAGCGCCCCACCGGCCCCGCCCCCGGTGTTCGAGGACGTCAGCGACCGGCTCCGGCATGCCCATCATGAGGACCCCTTCGACGATTTCGAGCGCCAACCTCTGCTGCCGCGCCGTTTGAGCCAGCTTGGGCCAGGGGTGGCCTGGTTCGATGTGGATGGCGATGGATGGGAGGATTTGGCTGTGGCCACTGGCAAGGGAGGACGACTGGCCGTTTTCCACAACGACGGCCAGGGCCATTTCCAGCTTCTCGACGGTGCTCCCTGGAACCAGGCGGCCCTGCGCGACCAAACCACCGTCCTGGGCTGGAACCGTTCTGACGGAACCCGCGGTCTGCTCGTCGGCACGGCCAATTACGAGGACGGGCAGGCGGCGGGCGCGGCCGTCCAGGAGTTCGCGCCAGGCCAGGCGGCGGCGGTGGATGTCATCCCCGCCGGCGGCTCCAGCGCGGGGCCCTTGGCTATGGCCGACTACGAAGGGACCGGCCAACTGGGCCTGTTCGTTGGCGGGCGAAGCGTGCCGGGCCGTTACCCGGAACCTGCGCAATCGCAACTGTGGCGCCGGCGCCAAGGCGTTTGGGAGTCGGATGCCGAAAACACCGCACGGTTGGCAGATGTCGGGATGGTCAGCGGAGCAGTCTGGAGCGATCTGGACGGCGACGGCTGGCCGGAACTGATTCTAGCCTGCGAATGGGGGCCTGTTCGGGTGTTTCACAACGACGGCGGCCGCTTGCGCGAGGTGACCGCCGACCTGGGTCTGGCAGCCTTCCTGGGCTGGTGGAACGGCGTGACGGTGGGCGATTTCGACGGCGATGGCAACCTGGACATCCTGGCCACCAACTGGGGGCTCAACACCGTGCAACACGCCAGCCCTGAGTTCCCATACGTGCTCTACGCGGGCGACTTCGACGGCAGCGGCGCCCTGAACTTGCTGGAAGCCACCCGCGACCCGGCCACGCGCCTCGAGGTGCCCGAGCGTGATCTCGACGCCTTGGCAGAAGCCCTTCCCTTCCTGCGCGCTCGTTTCCCCACCTACGCGGCTTATGCGCGGGCCACCCTCCAGGACATCGCCGGCCCCGCCCTCGCCAAGGCCCGCCGTCTCTCCGTCACCACCCTCTGCTCGACCCTCTTCCTGAACCGCACCAACCATTTCCTCGCTGTCCCGCTGCCCCGCGAGGCGCAGTTTGCCCCCGCCTTCGCGGCCTGCGTGGCCGATTTTGACGGCGATGGCAACGAGGACGTCTTCTTGAGCCAGAACTTCTTTGCGACGCAGCCCAAAGTTCCCCGCTGCGATGCCGGACGCGGATTGTGGTTGCAGGGCAACGGCCATGGAGGCTTCCGTGCCGTTCCCGGCTCGGAGAGCGGCGTCGCGGTCTATGGCGAACAGCGCGGCGCAGCCGTCGGCGATTTCGATGGCGATGGACGGGTGGACCTCGCCGTAAGCCAGAATGGCGCGCAAACCAAGCTTTACCACAACGTCGGGGCCAGGCCCGGGCTCCGCGTCCGGCTGGCGGGGCCCTCGGGCAATCCGACCGGGGTGGGGGGTGTGCTGCGGCTGCGCTTTGGGCAGCGGTGGGGGCCCGCGCGGGAAGTTCATGCCGGCAGCGGCTACTGGTCCCAAGACAGCGCCGTCCAAGTGATGGCCACGCCCGAGCCGCCCTCCGCCGTCTGGGTCCGCTGGCCCGGCGGCAAGACCACCCTCACCCCCGTCCCCAAAGGCGCCCGCGCCTTGACCGTGGACTTCCAGGCGCGGGCGCCCGGAGGCCAGTCGCGGTAGAGCGAGGATTGACGGCCACCCTCGCTGGACTTGGCAAGCCTGCTGGGCGAGCAGTGGGCTCCAGGGACCGGACTTTCGTCCGGTCCCGTGTCAGTCGGCAACTCAGCAGGCGCTATTGCTTGAGCCGATAGAACTTCGCTGATGTGCCAGTCACCACGGGAGTGTATGGCGACGTGGCGCTGGTCACGTCCGTCCAGGTCTTGAGGTCGGTGGATTGCTGCAGAACAACCCCGGGCTGCGTCCAAGTGATCTGGATCTTGCCGCCAACAACCTGAATCGCGAGGCTGAAGGTGCTCGGTTTGTTCGGGGCGACCCCGCTGTAATAGCACGCGAAGCCACCGTTGGTGGTGTCGTTCAGAAGCGCGTAGTTGCCGTTAGTCAAGACCGTAGAGAGCTCCATATATGCGTTACCCGTGGCATTCTGATAGAGGACTCGAATGGGGTAAATCCCCGCATCTTGGACCAAGAACTTATCGACCTCATTGGCCGTATTGGCGTCAACTTGAGCAATGAGTATGCCGTCGGCAGGCTTGTTGATATAGCCGGCTTGGACGCGGAAGCTGTCGTCGCTGACCACGGCCAACGAGACCCAACCCGCCGGCAAGCTGACAAACGTCCTCACTTCGGCGTTGATGCCGTCGGTCCCGTTGCCGGAGGTGCCCGGGATGCCTGGCATCTGGTCGTCCGGTGAGAAGTGCCCGCTCGAGTTGCCACCCATCAGGTTCAGGTTGATCACCGACGGAATCACCCACTGGTAAAGCCCACCGACCAGGACGCCCTGGGAGGTCGTTGGTCCGGTCTGTGTCGGGTCAGCCGAGTTAGGCAGCACGAGACCCGTTGAACGGGTCCGTCAACTGACCTGCCAGCGCCGCCTCCGCATCGGCGAGGTCGTTCGGCACCGGCGGCGCGTCGTCGTTCTGGTACACGTTCCAGATGAACCCGGGCTTGGTCTTGTCCACCGACACCGCCTGCATGGCTTTGGTCAGGATGGCGTAGTAGGCGATCCTGAAGGTGTCAGAGTCCGTCACGACGTCACCGCCCGTGTCCTTTACCAGGATGGTGTAGGTGTGTTGGGAATTCGGAGGGAACGGCGTGGGGGCAATGTACGTGAAATCGGTCGAGTCGAGGTGCTTGGGGCTGGCGGTCATTGTGACAGGCTGACCGTCAATGGTCACCTTGACGCTGGTCGGATCCAGGATCGAGGCCCCCTTGTCCGTCACCCGAAATGAAAAACCGGTCATGATCGGATTGATGGTGGACAAAAACAGGCGATCAGACCCTGAAATCGTACCGCCCAGCGTCACAAGCGCGGTCTCCGACGGGGTCTTGCCGAACACGATCGCGTGGCAACCCAAGCCGCCCCAGCCACATTGACCCTCCTGGCCCGCTTCCCCGGTACTGCACTCCATTGACCAGCGCCCCGTCGCCGTCGTTGATCGCCATGCCCAGTCCGAACTGCGTGCCGTTTGTCAGCGGGGGCGTCAGGCCGCAAGCGGCGGCGGGCAGTTGGATTTCGTAAATGGTCTTCTTGTTGACGGAGTCGCGCTTGATGACCGCTGTCGTTGCGCAGTTACAGGTTGGATCCGCGGCCGGACCCGCCTCGTGGTTGATCATAATCGGGTCAGGCAAACTCGTATCGGCGACAAAGTTCCCATTCTTGTTCGGCAAGATATTGTCTTCGTAGCCGCCCAAGGCGTAATTGTAGAGCGCAATTTGCTGGGTCCGTGTTGCATCGGCGATCATCAACTGGACGGAATCACCGTTCCAGGCGTTGCCGGACATGTTTTCATGGTAATCGTCCGTCACGGTGAAACCGAAGTACACATTGTTGTCGTCATAGACGATCTGAACGGCCGAGGTTTGATCGTCCGGCCCGGACCAAGTCCCGCCGTTATACGGCTCGAACAAGACGTAGGTGGGGTTATCGTTTGTGCCTGAATATTTGGGCACCGCGAATTTGGGATCCGAAAGCACCGGGGCTCCCGTCCATTCCGAGAGGACGCCGTCAATGACGATGGTATTGGTCGTGCGCAAGGCCGTGTAATACTGCTTCGAGGGTTCAATGTCGTTGTTCGTGGCAAGGGTGATCAGGGCACACTCCGAGGGCGTTTTCCCGAAAACGATCGCGTGGCAACCCAAGCCGCCCCAGCCACATTGACCCTCCTGGCCCGCTTCCCCGGTACTGCACTCCATTGACCAGCGCCCCGTCGCCGTCATTGATCGCCATGCCCAATCCGAACTGCACTCCGCCTTTCAACGTCGTCAGACCGAGAGCCGCCTTCGGCAGTTGGATTTCGTAAATGGTCTTCTTGTTTACGGAGTCGCGCTTAATGACCGCTGTCGTTGCACAGTTACAGGTTGGATCCGCGGCCGGACCCGCCTCGTGGTTGATCATAACCGGGTCAGGCAAACTCGTATCGGCGATGAAGTTCCCATTCTTGTTCGGCAAGATATTGTCTTCGTAGCCGCCCAACGCGTAATTGTAGAGCGCAATTTGCTGGGTCCGTGTTGCATCGGCGATCATCAATTGGACAGAATCGCCGTTCCAGGCGTTGCCGGACATGTTTTCATGGTAATCGTCCGTCACGGTGAAACCGAAGTACACATTGTCGGCGTCATAGACGATCTGAACGGCCGAGGTTAGATCGTCCGGCCCGCTCCAAGTTCCGCCGTTATACGGCTCGAACAGAACATAATTGGGGTTGGCGTTTGTGCCCGAGTACTTGGGAACCGCGAATTTCGGATCCGAAAGCACCGGCACCCCCGACCACTCCGAGAGGTCACCATCAATGACGATGGGTTTGGGGGCATAGATGACGGTGTAGAATTCTTTCCCTGGTTCAATGTCGCAGGCCGCCGCACTCAGCCCGAACACGCAGAGGGCCAAGGCCGGTAGAGCCTTAAGGGGTGAGCTTTTCATGTTGGTCTTTTAGTTGGTCTTTTAATTGTGGCTACTGGGAGCAGCAAGTCTAACCGCTGCTTCCGATCTTGGCAAGCGTTTTCTGACGGAATTCTCTCTTTTTTGAGGGGGCATCCCGGAAGCTCCTCCCTGGGGAGGCGCTCTCCGCTCAGCGGCGTGTTTCCAGCGGCTTGAACAACGTCCCGAGATGTTGCTCAGGCTATTGGCCTGGCCGTGGCTGAATCCTGCCCAGGGCCATGCGGAACCCGACGAAGTGGATGCCGTTGGAAGGGGACATCATGAAGCGGTTGGCCGGGCGAGCAAACTCGATAGCCTTGTCCCAGCCTCCACCCTTGAACACCTTGTATTTGCCGTTCGCCGGTCCGGTGGGGTCCTCGAGCGGGCCTGGAGGATAGGGTTCATACCAGTCAAGGCACCATTCCCAAACGTTGCCGTGCATGTCGTAGAGTCCCCAAGGGTTGGGGCGCTTCAATCCCACCGGATGTGTCGTCTCCGCGCTGTTTTCGGCGGTCCAGGCGAATTGACCGGCCAGATTCGTGTCGCTGCCAAAACTGAAGGTGTTGGTGGTTCCTGCCCGGCAGGCGTATTCCCACTCGGCTTCGGTGGGAAGCCGGTATTCATAGCCGGCGGGCAGGCGTCCCGCCCGGCGCTCACGCTGGGTGACGGCTGCGCAATAGTTGCTGGCGTCGAGGAAACTGACCTTTTCCACCGGCCGCTTGGAATCGCCGGTGAAGTAGCTGGGATTGCGCCCCATGACCGACGCGAATTCGCCCTGGGTCACCTCGTACTTTCCCATCCAGAAGTGGTGAGTGATGGTGACGGGATATTTGATGCGCATGAACGTGCCGGGCTTGATGGCG
Organism: uncultured bacterium; assembly: GCA_963749495.1. Lineage (GTDB taxonomy): Bacteria > Verrucomicrobiota > Verrucomicrobiia > Limisphaerales > UBA8199 > CAVQND01. The sequence continues at coordinate 598,571 of CAVVMW010000021.1, read as the reverse complement.
GCCATGTTGGTCAAAGGGATCAGGGCGACCTTGGGCGGGGCTGGCGCCGCGCCAGAGGCGGCAGTACCGGAAGACTCGGAGGTTTTGCGGTTGCACCCCAATTGGCCGATCAGGGCTGCGAGAAGCAGGAAAGCCCTCAGCAGGGCCGACCCGAGAGGCAAACGACACGTGCAGGAGTTCATTTCTTGTAGGCCACGCGAAGCGTCCATGCGTGGTTTTCTATGGGGACAGTCTGTTCCTTTCCGCCAGGCCAGCGTATCCAAAGGGCCACCGGCGGTTCCGCGCAGCCAAGCACTTGCGCCGCAGCATCTTGCGACCAATACCCCGACCCGGCCTGAACCGCCCGGCAGGGGCCGGCGCGTCCTCCCGGGTAAAGGACCCGCAGGTGAGCGCCCACGGCATCGGGATTGCCGGCCGGTCCCTCGAGCTCGACGCGTAGGCCGCGCTTTGCGCCGCGGTTGATAAACAGCCGGGTCGGCGCGTTGTTCTGGGAAACCACCAGGTCCACCCGGCCATCGTGGTTGAAGTCGGCCAAGGCCGCGCCGCGCTGTTCCCCGTCCACTTTCACCCCGGAGATGCTCGAATCGACGGCCGCAAAACCTCCTCGCCCGTTGCCGCGGAGCCACAGACCACAGCCGCTATCGTCGCGCGTGTGTTCCGACGCGGTGCCATAGAAATTCTGGGCCAGGAAGAGATCTTCGATCCCGTCGCCATCGAAATCGCCGACGTTGATGGAGAAAACCGGGGAATGCTGGGCTTCGGCAGGCAAGGGCACCGCCTCGAAATGCGAGCCGCGGTTCAAAAAAACAGTGGTTCTCGAGGCGCACGGCCTCGAGAAAGGACGTCTTGAGGTAGCGGTCGCCCAGGATATCCCGCACCGTGGCGGCCCCGTAGGCCTGGTGGGTAGGGAAGCGGGCCTGCAAATCTGGCAAAGCCGGCGTCAGTGCCCGCCGATCCCGCATCGGCAGCCAATCATTCCCTCGCTGCCAGGCCTCAATGATGTCGGTGACCCCGTCTTCATCCCAGTCGCCATAGAAAAGGCGCCACGGGCCTGGGCGATACAATTCGTAGGAGGTGTTCCGCCCCCAATTGCCAACCGCCAGGTCCATCTTCCCATCGCCGTCGAAATCCCCCGCCACAATGCTCGTCCAGCATCCGGTTATGCCGGCCAACCCCCATTCCGCGGTCACCTCCCGGAACCGCCCATGCTCGTTGTGAAACAGGCGCACGGGCCCCCACTCCATGGCCAGGGCGAGGTCAGGCTGGCCGTCCCCGTCGAAGTCAACGAAGGTTGCGCCGCTGACCATGCCGATGGACTGGAAGGGCTTGCTCAACTCGGGGTTCATTCTGAGCGTGCCTTGTTCGTTGACCCAGATGGTTGAGGATACGGGTTCCGGGTAGTGGCCGGGCCGGAAGCGCCCCCCGACAAACAGGTCCAGGTTGCCGTCGCCATCGATATCCGCCACGGCGATTGGCCCAAGACTGGCCAGGCCGGCGGGCCAATGTTCGGGCGCGCCGAGATTGCTCAGAGAATAAGCCGTGATCTCGCTGGGTTGTTCCGGCCCCAATTCGTAATTTGACCGCGCCACCAGCACCCATTGGCGGCCGCGCCCGTCCGGCCAGGTCGCCACCGCACCCTGGCTTGCCGGCGCGGGCGAAACGCCGGCCAGCTCACGGAACGCGGTTCCGTGGTCGTTTGTCAGCACCGCCAGCTTGCCGCCACGGCCGGACGCAACAATCAGGTCTTCCCAGCCGTCGCCGTTGACGTCGGCCCAGGCCACTCCCGGCCCCAACCGGCTCATCCGGCGCGGCAAGAGCGGTTGGCGGCCCCAGTCATCAAATGCCGCGTCCTGGTGCGTATGGCCCAGCAGGGCCGTGGCGTCCGTGAAGAACGGTTCGGGAGAAGGCGGAGCGGCTGCGACGGGAACCTTTGTGGCGTGCAGTTGGTCAACTTCATAAATGTGATTGGGCTCAACGTTGCTGATGGTGCTCTGCTCACCATTGCGCCAGGTCACCTCCAGCCGCATCGGTCCCTCTGTAACGGCGAAAACCCGCATCGCCTGGTCACAAGACAGATAGCGGCCGCCGCTGATCATCTCCTGGCTTTGGGTCAGCACGTTGCTCACCAGCTTCACCCGCGCGCCAATCCCCTCAGTGTTCGGGGCCCTCCCCTTCAGCCGGACAGCAACTCGCGGGGCGGCGGTGTCATTGCGATACAAACTCACGACCCCGTTGAGGTTGTTGATCACCACGTCCAGGTCCCCGTCGTTATCCAGGTCGCCCACAGCCATGCCGTTGCCGACCCCGGCCTGATCAAAGCCCCAGGCCTCGGCCATCGGTTCGAAGGTGCCGTCTCGGCGATTGCGGAAGGCGGCGTTCCGGGTCGGCCACGCGGGATAGAGGCGGCGCGAGCGTTGCAGTTGTTCGCGCGTCATGCGTCGGTCCTTTCGGATCAGGTCGCTGCTGTCCTGGTCCATCACGTCGAAAGTGAATCCCGTGCTGACCAGGAGATCCTCGTACCCATCCAGGTCCACGTCCAGGAAGATGGGGCACCAGGACCAGTCCGTCGCCGCGACGCCGGCCATCAAGCCCACCTCGGCGTACGACCCATCCGCGCGCCCCAGGAACAGCGTGTTCCGATTGTAGCGCGGCCGGGCATAGATCTGCTCGAATTCCAGGGGGTCGGAATGATCTCGCACCAACTGCATCATGCGTCTTGCGGGCTCGCGGGCGAGCATGTCGAGCACGAAGATGTCGTCATGGCCGTCGCGGTTGATATCGGCGATGTCGATCCCCATCGAGGACCGGCTGGTGTGGCGGAGCTTCAGCGGTTCCAACTCGCGGAACGTGCCGCGTCCGGTGTTGATCCAAACCCGGCTGGGAGAGGCATTGTCGTTGCAGACGTAAAGGTCAGGCGCTCCATCCCCGTTCAGATCGCGGAACATGGCGGACAGGCCCCAGTCGCGATAGGGTGGAATGGGCTTGCCCTGGGCATCCATATAGACCCCGCTTTGGTACTGAATGGCGGTGAAGTGACCGTGCCCGTCGTTGCGGTAGAGGCCATGAACCTCCGGCAGTTCGCGCACCCTGCCGCCCGGCAACACTTCGAACCGATCTTTCCACTTTGGCAAACTGGCCGGCTCGCCATTGACCTTGGCGACCGTCCAGCGGCCGTCGCGCATCGTTATGCCGAAGCGAATAGTCGGATCGGCGAGGTGCATCACGTCAATGTAATGCGTGCAGTAAAGGTCCAGGTAACCGTCGCCATCAATGTCGGCCAAAGCCAATGACATCGCCGATGCGGTGCGCGACAAACCCGAGTCCTTGACTTCGGTGAACCGGCCCTTTCCGTCGTTCAGAAAGAGGCGCGTGCCTGCTGCAATCCCGTTGACCAGCAGGTCCAGAGTGCCGTCACCGTCCACGTCCACCAGGGCCGCCCCGGTCGAGAATTGGCCCGCACAAGCCGCTTCCCCCAATTCCATCTCTTGAAAGTGCCAATTCCCAAGGTTTCGGAACAACCGGTTTCGGCCCTGCAAGCTGCAAAGGTAAATGTCGGTCCACCCGTCGCCATCCACGTCTCCCAGGGCGACTCCGGAGCCGTTGTGGGCAACTGCGTTCGTCAGGTATGCATCGCCCTGGAGCACATTGGTGAACCAGACGCCGGTCTGTTCCGGTTTCATCAACGTAAACCCCGTCTTGCCGCTGCCCACAGGCTCCACCTTGGCGGTTCGGAATCCCGGCCCTTCAGACCACGCTAGCGGAGCCGCCGCTTGACAATGAACAAGGCCCAACAACAGCGCGGGAATGGCCTGAGCCCAAACCGGGCAATTCATGCGCACAGAAAACCAGATGCTGGTCCATTGTCAACACTCGCGAAGTGTTCGGCTCAACGCCCGAGGTTGGCGTCCACCTGCCGCAGCAGTAATACTCCCCTATCACGGGAGCCATTGCTGCGAGTGCTCCCGAACCTGGCGGCTGTTTCGGTGCAGGGTGGTAAGGTAGTCGAACGGGTCCGCTCCATTGAGGCGGCACGTGTGGATGAGGCTCACGAAGAGGTCACCCACCTGAGCGCCCTGCTGGGTTTTGAAGAACAAAATGGCTCAAAGACGAGCCGGCCAGCGCGGTGCTGCGCCAAGCGGGCCTGGTGAACGGGGTGGCGGCCGGGGACTTTGACGGGGACGGGCGAGTGGACCTGGTAGTGAGCCACACCGGGGCGCAAACCAAGCTGGATCGGAACGTAAGGCGCCGGCCCGGGTTGCGAGTGGGGTTGGCGGGCAGCGGGGCCAATGGCAACGGCATTGGAGCGGTGGTGCGGTCGGGGCGGCAGGGCCAGTGGGGGCCGGCGCGGGAGGTGCATGGGGGCGGAGGGTGTGGGTCGCAGGACAGCGCCGTGCAAGTGATGGCCACCCCCGAGCCGCCCTCCGCCGTGTGGGTCCGCTGGCCGGGCGGCAAGACCACCCTCACCCCCGTCCCCAAAGGCGCCCGGACCTTGACCGTGCATTATTATTGACAACTCCTGCCGCTTGTTTTCAAATACGGGCCAGAAGGTGGCTATGCCTCGTCGGGACGAGATGAATAGGTGTGGCGCCTTCATCCCGTGACCCCATCTTCCACCTCCCGGCCGTCTCCTCCGAGTCACTAGCGTAGCTCCTGCGTCGCGTAGCGACGCGGTGAAGGTAGCCGTGGACCTCGGTCCACGGTTTGGGGCGTCGGAATGGCCGCGCGTCGCGTAGCGACGCCTGAGGGCCCGGCGCCGGCCAAATCGAATCCTGTGCTCAAGCGTCGCTACGCGACGCAGGTGGGTTTGGTCCATGGGTCCGTGGACTGGAAGTCCACGGCTACCGTCAAGAATAGGTTCCCTTATGCCGCAATTCTCAGCCAAGTGGCACAGGGCAGGACCAAGGATGAATCGCGCTTTCAGCGCTCCAGATGATTATTGGCGGCTGTTCTCAGGGCGTTGCCCTGGGCTGGTATGAATGACGCCTTCGGCGTCCTGGCAGCCCGTTGCGATCCTGCTCAAAGAAATCGGTCGTGCATCCCTAAATGTTCGGGGCCATTGACAAAGTCGCTTCAAGCGCTTGGGCGCCAACGGCGCCAGCGTAGCGCAGGTTTGGAAACCTGCGCTACAACTTTGTCAACGGCCCTGCCCTAAATGTTCCCGTTCACCGTTTTGACGTTGCCTGGAAGCTCGATCGTGCTAGAGTGCCGGCGTATTTCACCTGAAGCGCCGGGTTATTTGCCGGCGATCGAACGGCACATGCTCTCAGACTTATGAGAAAAACCTTCTCAGGCCCCAGGCCGCAATGAAACCATCTTCACACGGCGTCCCCCCGCGTGTGGCCAGGGCAAAGAAGAGGACCCGCCTGTGGCGCGCTGTTGCCTTGTGGGCCGGCGGCGCCGCGGCACTCTACTTTTGCGGGGTCCTCCTGGGTTTCTGGCCATCGCTTCCTGGATCGGGTCCCATCGAGGCTGTCGAGATTCAACATCCTATTGCAGGAGCGATCATGCCTTTGAACATGCCGGCCCCTGTGCTGCTCTGGAGGACCAACATGCCTGGCGTTGGGCGGTGGGCCGCGGTCTTTAAAGCGGGGCGAAAGAAATGGTCCTTCGATGGCGTCGCGCCGATGTGGCGGCCAGCCGAGTCAGATTGGCGTTTGATCAAAGAGGCCGCGCCCGGCGGGGTGATGGAAGTCGGGATAACCGGGTACGAAGCAGGGAGCCGGAACAAAGTCAAAGTCCATTCCTCCGTGCGCGTCTCCGTGGCCAGGGAGCCGGTTCAGGATGCCCTCTTCTACCGTGAGGTCATTCTCCCGTTCAAGGAAGCGGTCAAAGACCCATCGCAAATCCGCTGGCGCTTTGGCGGTTTGGACAAGGGGACCATTCCTCCGGTGGTTCTGGAACATCTGCCGGTGTGTGGCAACTGCCACTCCTTCAACCGGGACGGGAAGGTCCTGGGTATGGACGTGGATTATGCCAATGACAAAGGCTCGTATGTCATTACGCGGACTGCGCCGGAAATGCAATTGGCGACCAGTGACATCATCACCTGGAACGATTTCCGCCCCGAGGACGGGCACCTGACCCTGGGTCTGCTCTCGCAGGTCTCGCCCGATGGCCGGTATGCGGTGAGCACGGTCAAGGACCTCTCCATTTTCATGGCGAAACCGGACCTTGCCTTCTCGCAGCTTTTTTTCCCTTTTATGGGAATTCTTGGGGTGTATGATCGAGAGTCGAAGGGATTCTTCTCCCTGCCGGGGGCGGACGATCCGGCCTATGTGCAGAGTAACCCCGCCTGGAGCCCGGATGGGCGATGGCTCGTGTTCGCCCGCAGCCGGGCAGTCGAGGTGAAGGGGGCCCGCGGTTCCGGGCGCGTGCTGTTGGAGGGCGCCGAGGGGGAAGAGTTTCTCAGGCAAACCCGCGACTACCGTTACGATCTGTATCGTATGCCCTTCAATGGCGGGAAAGGAGGCAAGGCTGAGCCTTTGCGCGGCGCGTCGGGCAACGGCCGCAGCAACTATTTTCCCAAGTACTCGCCTGACGGCCGCTGGATCATCTTCTGTCAAGCCGCCAACTACATGCTGCTCCAGCCTGACAGCCAACTGTTCATCATTCCGGCCGAGGGCGGGGAAGCGCGGCGCCTGGGCTGCAACCTGAGCCGCATGAATTCATGGCATAGTTGGTCGTCCGACGGCCGGTGGCTCGTCTTCTCCTCGAAGACCCATTCCGATTACACTCAGCTTTACCTGACACGCATCAGCCAGGCGGGTGAGGCCAGCCCGCCGGTCTGGCTGGCGCACCTGGTTGCGCCGCGCCGCGCCGCGAATATCCCGGAGTTCGTTCCGCTCCGGCCAGACGCCATCACCCGGATCAACGAGCACTTTGTCGATGACTACTCCTATGTCCGTGCAGGAGACGAGTTTTACCGGGCTGGTGAACCCGATCACGCCATGGAGAAGTACCGCCTCGCGCTTGCGCGGAATTCCGAGAACATCAGGGCACACCAGCAACTCGGTCTCTTGCTGTTCCAGTCGGGACATGCCGGGGAAGCCATGGAACATCTGGAGAAGGGCGCCCGATTGGACCCGAAGAACCCTGTCGCCCAGTTTCATCTGGGGCGGGGTCTTCTGGAAGAAGGCAAGACGCCGGACGCCATCATTCACCTGGAGGAAGCGGCGCGATGCATGACCAGCGGCGACGCTCCGGCCATCCGAGCCGGAGACCGGAAGGAGCCTCTGTCCGAGGCCTTGCACCTTCAGTTGGCGCGGGCCTACCTCCAGCTCGGCAACTTCACCAATGCCCAGAGCCATTACGTGGAGGCGTTGCGCTTGGACCCCAACGACGCCGATCTGCATTACAACTATGGCTCCCTGCTCCTCCGTGCCGGGCTCTTGGCTGAGGCCGAGGCGCGGTTCACGGAAGCCGTCCAGCTCCGGCCCAATTTCGCCGGCGCTCATAATTGCCTGGGCATTATCCGGCAACGGCAGAACCGCCCGGAGGAGGCGCTCGCTTGCTTTCAAAGGGCCGTTCAAGCCGACGCGAACAACTGGCAGGCTCACTTGAACCTGGCGAACATCTACCTGGCGCTCGGGCACCGCGACCAGGCCATTTCGGAATTCCGCGAAACTCTTCGCCTGGAGCCAAACTCCCAGCAAGCCCAACGCGCCCTGGCCCGGGCCATTGGCTCGCCCGGGAGCCAATAACCGATAGGAAACTGCCTTTTTGCCGCGCCGCCGGTTATTGACGCTGCGCGGGTGGCGAAGCAAGGGATACCGTGGCTGGCTGAGCGCGCGCAGCTTCGCCACCCCGCGTCAGGAATCGGCTCGCGTGTCGTACGGCAGCGGCAGACCGATGCGCGAGTAGGTCGTGGCGAAATGCTGGGCCAAGTGTTCCCGGTAGGGCGTGGCGATTCGGCAGACGCGCTTGCCTTCCTGAGCGAGTCGCTCCAGCAAATGACGCGGAATCGTGTGGAGGTCTCGCAGATCGACGACCGATTCCGCGAGTGCGGTCCCCGCGGGCAGAAAGTACCAACCATAAACACGATGACTTCTAATCTGGTCGCGGACCAAGGCGGATTTGAGAATTCCTCTATCCACCAGCCGCTGGGCGTCATGAACCACCGCCACCAGAGACCGGGTGGCTTTCTTCTGGGCCAGATCGCACGCTTGAGTCAGGACCACCACCCGGACGTTCGCGGTGACAGATTGGAGCTGGCCTTCCACGTCTGGCGAGGATTCTTCCCAGAAGAGGATGGGGCACTCGTCAATGATGTCCCCTTGGGAAAGCGCCTCGTGCGGCGCCAATTGCTCATAGATCATGGGCTTGCCTCGTCGCTCCGCTGGAGCGGGTCAGGAAGGCGCTCGGCCACCTCGCGTGCTTGGACACCTTTCACCCGGAGCGGCGGCGGGAGGTCGAGCGGCGCTGGAACGCTCTCTTCGGGCCACGAAGGGTCTGGCAACCGCTCCGACAGGACCGGGTGATCCTGGATGGCCTCCAGCGTTACACGCACACGCCCCGGAGGCAACGCTGGGCGGCTCCGAAGCTCCAAGGTGCCATCGGGTTTGAGCCAGCCCTCAAGAACAATGTTCGCGGCGACTGACATATCACGGAAAACGTAATCCCCCAGAGGGGATGTGGCAAGCTCGCAACCCGCCATCCCCCGACGCCGCACGTTCAGGTTCTCGTCCAGCACGTGCGGACTTGGTGCAATCTTCGTGGCTGGGTGGATTTGGCTGTGAGGGCGGGTCGCACCCGTTCAGTTGCCCAGGAGCGACGTTGCACCACTCTTCAATTGCATGGGCGAGAAAGGCCCGAATGACAACGCATCATCGCCGAAGAGTTGGGCCGGCTGGGTTGGAAGGAGGCCGGCTTGGTTTCACGTTGCAAGAGCGATGCGACCAAGCCCGGTATGGCGGCGCGCCTCCGGCGGGAGACGACGCTGTCGATCAAAGTGATCGCCGCACGCCTCCATTTGGGCACGTCCAAAAGCGCGAACATCCGCTTGCACGCAGCAATGAGACCGACTGTGCCTGCGGCGCCAGCCCGAGGCCGCCTCGGATTATGAACAAAAACGCACCATGTTATGGGTTGACCCCTTTTGCGCTTTGGGAAACGGCTGGAGCGGCACCCCGAGATGCGCCAGGAGATCATGCGTCTCCAGAACGAATTGTAAAAATGTATAGATATGACCCCGATTTCCGGGCCTCAAGAACAATGTTCGCGGCGACTGACATATCACGGAAAACGTAATCCCCCAGAGGGGATGTGGCAAGCTCGCAACCCGCCATCCCCCGACGCCGCACGTTCAGGTTCTCGTCCAGCACGTGCGGACTTGGTGCAATCTTCGTGGCTGGGTGGATTTGGCTGTGAGGGCGGGTCGCACCCGTTCAGTTGCCCAGGAGCGACGTTGCACCACTCTTCAATTGCATGGGCGAGAAAGGCCCGAATGACAACGCATCATCGCCGAAGAGTTGGGCTGGCTGGGTTGGAAGGAGGCCGGCTTGGTTTCACGTCGCAAGAGCGATGCGACCAAGCCCGGTATGGCGGCGCGCCTCCGGCGGGAGACGACGCTGTCGATCAAAGTGATCGCCGGACGCCTCCATTTGGGCACGTCCAAAAGCGCGAACATCCGCTTTCACGCGGCAATGAGACCGACTGTGCCTGCGGCGCCAGCCCGAGGCCGCCTCGGATTATGAACAAAAACGCACCATGTTATGGGTTGACCCCTTTTGCGCTTTGGGAAACGGCTGGAGCGGCACCCCGAGATGCGCCAGGAGATCATGCGTCTCCAGAACGAATTGTAAAAATGTATAGATATGACCCCGATTTCCGGCTCATTTTCTTTCGATGCAGCCACAGCGGGACGAGGTTGTCAACCGCAAATGTTGCCGGTTTTTTAGCGGTTTCGGCGCAGCACGCGGGCGCTGGCGCGTGTTTGCGGCTGAGAGGACCGGCTCAGCGGCTGACAGTTGCGCGGCCTCGAGGCCGGGGCTGGGCCCGCCTGGGCGGGAAGAGGCCGCCGCCGAGTAAAGGCCCGCCCTCAAGCCGGCCTTCCAAAGGACGATTCTCAATCCGTGAGCACGTTTTCGTAATCGGGGGGCGAATCCACGTCGTCACAGGGTTCCTAGGTATAAGGCCGTGGAGCGCCGGGTGGGGAGGGGCCGGCGGTCGGATCGCGCCAGGCGGGGAGGCGGCGAAGGATCTTCTCGACCACGCGCGCGTTGTCAATCACCGCGATGACGCGCATCGGGTTTTGGCAGACGTGACAGGGGAGGGCATCAACATGCCAGACGCGCCGGATCCGCCTTCGCTGGAGCTACGGCGGGACAAGTCAGGTCGCGCCATTTCTTTGACGGGAGCCTGAGGGGCGGCGGCGGGGAGGCGCCTGGCCGGTGGGGGGCCAGTTCCGGCGGCAGCCCTCGGTGGCGGACGCCACGCATCTTGTTGCTGTACCAGCCTCCGCGTAAATCTCCGTGAACTCCTCATAATGGCGGTGCGCAGAATGCCCGAGCGGCGACTTTTTCGGATTTCTGGCGCGATAAACTTGCATTGAACCACGCGCCAGCATAATGAAGACCTGTGCCATCTAAGGGCACAGACGGAATTCTGCCGCGAAAAAGCGCAAAAGACGCAAAAAAGGAATCAGCTATGCAAGACATTAGTTCGAGATCAGGAAGTACGCGCTGAGCCCGGCAGGCGCGGCCAGCCGCCCTGGCGGCCTCATCGGGGCAATTCTTTCCCTTTTTGCGTCTTTTGCGCTTTTTCGCGGCTTATTCCACCCCGGCTTCTGAGGTGGATCTCTCTAGGACGATTCACGCAAGGGCTTCAGGCTGACCATCCGGGAAGGTGTGTGGCATTTGAGCCCGCAACTGCGCGAGCGGCGGGACAGAGGCGGTGGCGCCGGTCCGCATCCAGGCGCTCATTTTTGCCAAAAACCCTGCCGCGCTGGACGTACCATCATGAAAGGAGGCGTCCTACAGGGACAACGACATCCCCGGTTTGGGCTTTGCTACGAGATCGCGGGGCTGTATATTCGATATATATGAGCAAGCCCGCGACACTCAGCGAGGAGGCCTACGCGGCCTTGATGGCCCAAAAACAGGGCAAGCAAGACAGCCTTAGCCAGGTCATCCTGCGCTTTGTGCCGCGCCCCATTCGTACGTTTGGCGACCTGGAAAGGCACCTGGCCGACCTGGACGGTCCGGTGAACGTCGATTATGATGCCCTGGAGAAGGTGAGGCGGCGAAAACAGAAGGCCAACTGTGCTGACTGATACGACCTTTTGGGTGGACCTGCTGCAGGAGCGGCGCGCAGGAGAGCGTGGACCGGCGAGCGACTTTATCGCGCGAAACCGCGCGTCGGAGCTGTACATTTCGATTGTGACCTGGGGCGAATTGGCCGAGGGCTTCCCTGCGTACGAGGGGTTGCGCCGATTCCTGTGCGGGGTGCGGGTTCTTGCGCTCCCGCAGCAGGTCGCATGGGAGGCCAGCCGGATTCAGCGCGAATTGGCTGGTGCCGGCGCCAGGCTGGGCGAGAATGACAGTTGGATTGCCGGCACGGCCCGCGTCTGGGGACACCGGTTGGTGAGCCGGGACGGTGCCTTCTCCCGCGTGGCCCGCTTGCACGTGGTTCGGGTACTAAGAAATGTGAGCTACGAATGGCCGGCTGCGAGTGGACCGGCTCCTGAGCGAATGGCGGATTCCCGAGGACGGCCCGGGCCGAGACGGTTTCCGTGGTTTCTGAAGCAGCGCCGCACCCAGAGGACACCGAGGGCCGACTGGAGCGTTTCTCTTCACCGTTTTACGTTGCCTCGAAGCTCGATTATGGTAGGGTGCCGGCGTATTTCACCTGTAGCGCCGGGATATTTGTCTGCTATCGGACGGCACATACCTTATTGGCCCTATGACAACACTCAAACGCCTGATTTGGGGCCTCGTCGCCCTAGGCCTGGTTGTGCTGGCCCTCTTCATCCTCAGGACGAAGCGAGGTGAAGACGGCTTTGCGCGCCTGATGACCCGGGGCAATGGCTATCTGGAAAGAGGCGATGCCACAAACGCCGTGGCCGCTTACCAGGACGCGGTGCAGCTCGCCCCTGAGAGCCTGGATGCCCGGCTGAACCTGGCCAACGCCTGTTTGCTGGCCGGCGACTGCACCAACGCCATCGAGCAATGCCGGCAAGCCCTTGCTTTGGACCATCAGAGCGGGGCGGTCTATTACGTCATGGGTTGCGCTCATCTGCGCTTGAACGAGGCGGAGGAGGCAGTCAAGGCGTTCCAGCAATCCAAACAGATCGATCCGGCCGTGACCGCGCTGGATTTCCAATTGGGCATGGCCCAGGCGCGACTGGGTCAGGTGGACGACGCCATCGCCGATTTTGAAACGGTGGCCAAATTCGAACCGGAGCATCCTTCGGTTCATTATCAATTGAGCCGGATTTTCCAGCGCGCCGGCCGCGCGGAGGATGCCGCCCGCGAGATGCGAATCCATCAGCAAGCGCTGGCAAAGCATCCGGGCGGGTCGGGCGGCCTGGCCGCGTTCGAACGCTGCAAATACACCCAGCCCAGGAGCGTTCTCAAACTCGAGCAGCCGGAGCGGCACGGCATCCCCGTGCGCTTCTCAAACGCCACCGCGGGCGCCCTCGACGCGCCGGGCAATTACCACGGGCCGATGGCCGTCCTGGACCTCAATCACGATGGGCAAAACAGCCTGTTCGTGATGGAAGGCGAAAAGGGATTTCGTGTGTTGCGAAACCAGAACGGGCGCTTCGACCCGCTCGGCAACCTGCTCCCCGGCAAACCCGGAGCCAACTATCGGTGTTGTTTGGCGGGCGACCTGAACAACGACCGTTACGAGGACGTCATCGTGCTGGGCGAGCTGGCCTCACACGCCTTCCGATTCGCAACCAACGGACGCTGCCGCGAGGTGACGGCGAGTTGCGGGCTGAAAGAGCTGAGGGCGCGCGACGGGCTGCTGGCCGATCTCGATTTCAGCGGCAAACTGGATTTGCTGGCCATTGCCCCGGACGGCTCCGGGCTTCGCCTGTATCAGAACCTGGGGAGTTTTTTCTTCAAAGAGGCCACGACGAATTCCGGTCTGCCTGCGGTCCTGGCCGGCGCCGAGCACGTGGCGGTGGAAGATTGGGACAACGAGGATTTGCCGGGCGTGTTGGTCACGCGCGCCGGAAAACCGCCGATGTTCTTTCCCAAGCAGCGCGCGGGCGTTTTCGCGCCGACCAATTCACCGGCCGATTGGCCGGCCGGAAGCGTCCTGGCGACGGGCGATTTGAACAACGATTTGCGCGCCGATCTCGTGGTCGCCGGCGAGCGCGAGCTGAAAATCATCTTCGGGGGCATTAAGGGCTCCCTGACCTTGCCGTTGAATGGACTTCAAGCGAAAGGAATTCTGCTCGTGGATTATGACAACGACGGCTGGCTGGACGTAATCGCCTACGGCAGCGGGCTGCGTGTCTGGCGCAATCTCGGCAAGGCCTTCCAGGATGTCACGGCCCAGCTCGGTCTGGACAAGGTGGGTCCGGTGGACGCGCTGGTGGCCGCGGATTTTGACAACGATGGCGACACGGATTTGGTGCTCAGTTCGACCAACGGCTTGCAGTTCTGGCGCAACGACGGCGGAAATGCCAACAAACAACTCAAGCTGCAGTTGGCGGGCAACCGCTCCAATGCCAGCGCCCTGGGCGTGCGCCTGGAAGCGGCCGCCGGCAATTGGCACACCCTGCGCGCGCTGCAACGGCTCCCGCTGGAAATCGGCGTCGGACGCCACGGCAAGCTCGACACGCTCAAGATTCGCTGGTTCGATCTCGCGGTCACCATGGTGGATGTCCCGGTGCAGTCCGGGCCAATGACGGTGGATGAATTGACCGCGCCCAGCGGTTCGTGTCCGTATCTTTACGCGTGGGACGGCTGGCGGTTCACCTTTGTCACCGACATTCTCGGCGGCTCACCGCTCGGCCTGCCGGCCAGCAAGGCCCATTTCATCGAAGCTGACCCGGAGGAACTCCTTGCGCTGGGGGCCGAGCCGCAATTCCCGCCCAGGGACGGCGCCTACCAAGTCCGCATCACCGAGGAACTCCGCGAGGTGCTTTACCTGGATGAGGCCTCGCTGGTGGTCGTGGATCACCCCGCGGGGACCATGGTCTGCCCCACCAGCAAAATGCTCCCGGGCAAACCGTTCCCACCCCACGAACTGTGGACGCTGCGCCCCCTGGCTGCGCTCAAGGAGGCCGTGCGCAGCGACGGCCTGGACGTGACCGAGTCCCTGGCCAAGGCCGACCGCCGCATGGTTTCGCCCACGCGCTTGCGCGAGCCGCAACTGCGCGGCCTGGCCGAACCCTATTCCGTCACGATGGATTTCGGCCCGCTGCCGGTGGACCGCCCGCTGGTCCTGGTCTTGACCGGCTGGCTGCGCTTCGGCGGGGGCATGGCCAACATTGCCGCCTCCCTGGATCCGAGCCTTCCGTTTCCTTTCCCGTCACTGGCAGTGGAATTGCCGGATGGGTCCTGGCAGAAAGTGGACACGGATGTCGGCGCGCCCTGCGGCAAGACCAAGACCATCCTCGTTGATCTCGACAGGAAACTGCCGCCCGGCGCCCGCCGCCTGCGCCTGACCACCGCATTCGAGATTCACTGGGACATGGCTTCGCTCTGTGAGAGGGCCTCGGCCGCCGAGAACCGGCAGACGGTGCTCCGGCCCGCTCGTGCCGACCTCCATTGGCGCGGGTTCAGCCAATTCATGCCGTTGCCGGATTATCTGCCGCTCACTCCGGACTATGAAAAAGTCCAGCCTGCGCCCCCATGGCGGCGCACGCCCTCCGGCTGGTGTACGCGATATGGACCGGTGGATGAGCTGGTTCAAAAGCGCGATGACGCGCTGGTCCTCTTGAACGGCGGCGACGAGCTGGCGCTTTCTTTTGAGGCCGGCAAGCTGCCGCCCAAACCGGACGGCTTCGTGCGCGACTTCTTCCTCCACGTGGCCGGCTGGGACAAAGATGCGGATTTCCACGTTGCACAGGGCTGGCGGGTGGAACCGCTGCCCTATGGCGGGATGGATGGCCAGGCCTATGATCGTCTCCCGCAGCGGGCGCAATCCAAAGGCGCGTGGATCGAAAAATACAACACCCGCTGGGTCGGGCCGATGACGCTGCGGTGATTACACTTCGGCGAGGTTGACACGTCCTTCTCAGCATTCCACCAGCGCCGTGGCCAGGGCCCTGCCTCGGGAGTGCAAGGGAATGATCTGGCGACCGCGCAGAGCAATTTCCGCGTAGGTCTCGCCGCGTTCGCTGCAGAACTCGACCTCGTAAGCGTCTCGCCCGAGCAATTCCACAACGGTGCCGACCTCGCCAGCGCGCAGTTTTCGTTCCGGCAGATCTTCCGTCAATGCGACCGCTTCCAGCAGTTTAATTTTTCTTTGTTTCATAAGACTCTTTTTCGCAACAAAACATAGCACGTTGTGAGCCGGGGAAAATCCTCACCCGCTCTGACGATCCAACCGGTGCGAACCCACGCCTTTCCGCTGCTTGTCTCAATCTTCAAATCCAGCCTGTAACGCTGCCCGAATTGGTCCGTTTCCCCGCGCACGCACTCCGCTTCCGCAGCCGCTCTCAAGAGTTGTCCCCGCAACTGCTCGGCGTCCGACGCCGTCATTCCCAGCACAGCTTCGAACACCCGGGCCTTCGTCTGGCCCCTCGGGCTGGCCGGATTCAGGCAATAATCGCGCACCTTCCGAATATCCGCCACGGCCCGGTCCGCATTGGGGAGTTTCATGGCGGCTGTAGGACAGAATAGTCGCCGGCCTGACGGTTATCAGACGCAACCCGTGCGCGTTCGCTCTCCAGTCTTCGGGCCAGGGCCTCAGGCAGAGCAAGCGTAACCTGCATACGACCGAAACCTTAGTCCACGACAGACTCTCGGTCAAGGCTGAAGTGCGATTGTGCTCCTCTGGGCATCCCGGGCGAGATAAGTTTATTGGTTGACACTGCTTCGCGCTTTGGTTTGTCTCATGTCGAGCTCTCTAAACAGATGAAAACAACATCATTATTCACTGGATTGGCGCTGATCGTGGTCAATGCCTCGGCGCAGCCAGTGACCAACCATCTGGCGTTGCCGATGCCCGATCTGCCCAAACCGCTCGCGGGAAGTCCCATAAAGGACCCTGTTTTTGGCACGACACTCCTTCGCATCACGGACGCGGCGGCCGCGGCCTTGCCCGGCCTGTGTCCGCAGTACTCCAAGAGGCAGGCCTGGAATGTCGATGAAAGCCTGCTGCTCCTCAGCACCGGTGACAGCACTTTGAGGCTTTATGACGGAACCACTTACGAGTTGAAACGAGATATTGGAAGCGTGCAGAGCGAGGACGTGTTCTGGCATCCTACCGCAACGAACCTCGTGCTTTACAACCCGCAGAATTCCCTTTACGCGCACGATGTCCTGACGGACGAGGAAACGCTGGTCTGCGCCATGACCAACTTTTATTTCGCCGATGCCGCCGGGGAGGGGAACCTGTCGCGGGACGGACGCTACTATGCCGTCTACGGGCGGGACTATGATGAAACCAGCGGCGACGTCATCCCGCGGGCGGTCGTCGTGATGGACCTGGCGACCCAGCGCGAGATCGCCCGGTTGTTGCTGCCCACAAATCTGGAGGATTTCGACTGGGTCTCGATCTCCCCCCTGGGGAACTACGTGGTGATTGATTATGCGACCGAAGTCACCGGACCCTTCGAAGGGGTGGAGGTCTATGACCGCTCGCTCACGAACCGGCTGTGGCAAAAGCCGCTCGGCTCAGGCCACAGCGACGTGGGCGTGGACGCCAACGGCGACGAGGTTCTGGTGAAGGGCATCTACGATGACGTGTCGAACACGACCCTGGTGAAGAAGTTCCGGCTGAGCGACGGTCAGGAGACCCTTTTGCTCGGTTCGATGGACTGGAGTTTTTTCAACCACATTTCCTGCCGCAACGAGCAGCGGAGCGAGTGGTGTTTTGTGAGCACGTATGACGGCGTGGGCCGGCTGGCAGATAGCACGGCTTCCTGGCTGCCGTTTGAAGACGAAATCTTCGCGGTCAAGCTCGACGGCAGCCAGCAAGTGCAACGCCTGGCACACCATCACAGCCGCCGGTTCTCGCCGACGACACCGGACAGCGACACCAGCGTGTACTGGGCGGAGCCCCATGCCACGGTGAGCCGAAAAGGAGACCGGATTTTATTCGGCAGCAATTGGCGCCAGGGTGTGGAGGTGGTGACCAACGTGGATGCGTACATCTGCGATTTCAGGCAGGTAATAGCTCCCGCGTTGGACTGCGAACTCTCAAACGGCCGCCTGACGCTCTCGTGGCCGGCGGCAGAAACCAATTTTGTGCTCGAGGCGACTGCTGCACTGGCGCCCCCCGCCTGGACCCCCGTCCCGGAACAACCCGCCGTTCAAGGGGAGCGGCTATCGGTCACGGTTGAACCTTCGGGAGCGGCGAGGTTTTTCCGGTTAAGAAGACAGATGTGAGAGGTCTCCCGCGGCGGGGGCGCCGATGAGTGGCTTCTACCGGCCCGTTTCGATGCCTGGGGAGATTGTCTGCGCCATCGCTGCCACGGGAGCCCGCGTTGCACTCACCGGCCGGCGCCAGACCCTCTCGCAATTGAGGCGCGTCTTGGCCAGAACCACAAAGACCCCGCACGCAGCCCCTCGGATCACCTTTTCGACCAATGCGGAGACCATTGGGCTGGAGCGGGGTTTCCACAGGGTCTTGAGCCGGCTCCAAAGGGAAGGGCCATAAGTCGGCAGGATTATCAAATCCACGCTCTCGGTCCTGGCTTCCGCCAGAATCTGTTCTGCGGGGTTTCCAGTGCGAATGTGAATGGTTGTCGAGGCAACCGGATGAACATGCTTGTCGGCCAGTCGTTCAAGATACCATTGAGCTTGACGGCCGAGTTCCTCATAAACCCGGTTTTCCGGCGCCACGATGTTCAGATTCACCACGTGGAGAAGGATGACTGTGACCTCGGGTCTCTTGGCAAAGCCGTTGACCAGTTCGAAGACCTCGAGCGGGCATCTGGCGACATCTATGGGAACCAGGATTCTTTCCGGTTTCATGCCTTAAGATTCACCCGGAGGACGAGGAGAGGATAATAAAAAGAAGACCGAAAGGCGTCAAAAATGCATAAAACCCAGCGCCAACGGCGCCGCCTCGCACCAGCCTGGGGCAACGTCCCTGCTCGCGCGCGTCGCGGAGCAACGCAGTGAAGGTAGCCGTGGACCGAGGTCCTTGTCTTTACCCACATCTCCTGAGCGGTCATATCAGTTCCCCTTTTGAGCAGGCGGGAGAAAGGCCTGAGGAGCATGCCAGTTTTAGCCGCCAAAGGCGCCCTTGATACCAGCCGGCGGCAGCGCCCGGCCAACCCGGAGGGTTGGCAGAAGGTAGCCGGGGGTCGCCGTCCAGCGGCAACCCCCGGTTGAGGGCGTCGGTGGCCCTGCACCCCGGCGGGGTGCCAGAAGAGCACACGTTGGCGGCGGGCGCCTTCTGGCATCCCTCCGGGATGCAATCCCTTGCCGTCGCGGCACCGGGGGTCTCGCTACGCTTCGACCCCCGGCTACCTTCTGGCATCCCTCCGGGATGAGAAATGTGCTTCGGGGATCCGTGACGCCCATCAGATCCGCTTCATGAGGGCACCCGACGTTGTGGGTAACGACAAGGACCTCGGTCCACGGTTTGCGGCGTGGGAACGGTCCCGCGTCGCGTAGCGACGCGTGACGGCCTCGCGGTTTTCAGGCGTCGCTACGCGACGCGGTCGAGCTTGGGCCATGGGTCCGTGGACTGGAAGTCCACGGCTACCATCGGGCACCGCTACGCGGTGAGCCTGGGCCGTTGGCCCAGGCTGGTATGGGCCGCGCCGTTGGCGCTCCCCACCGGGACGAGCATGAAATCCTGGACATTGGACGCCTCGTCCGCCCTCACTTCCGTCCACGCAGGGTTCGATAGACTACGATGAGCGCGCCAAAGACAAGGCCCAGGGCGCGACAAAGGACGGGGAAGACTGGGCTCGCAGAAAGAGGAAGCCGAGCACGCAAGCGCAGCCGAAGAGGACCCAGCGGGGGGTGTCTTCGATGAAGGGAGGCCCCGCCAAGCGCCCGCTAAGCGAGAGGGCCGCCAATATCAGTACAACCAGGAATATGCGGAAGCCCCTGTCCTGGCGCCACATTTCGATCGGCGTGAGAGGTTCAGGTTTCCGGATGATCGGCGGCGGGCCGTCGCCCCGGGGCGCGGTTTGGCCCGGAATCCCGGGCGGTGCGCCCGTGCGCGCATAGGGGGGCGCTGGATTTGGCCGCGGCGGCGTTGTGGCCGCCGGCACAGCTTGGGTCGGGATCGGGGCGGCCTGAGGCAGTCTCGGAGGGCCCGGCGTGGGAAGGGGTGGCGGCGAGCCCAGGACGGGCTCGTTTGGATAGCGGATGGCCGGGGCCACCAGCGGCGGGGCCGAGACCTGGCGGGTCTCGATGGATGAGAGGACGATCCCCTCGGCATCGCCCGCCTCTTCGTACCATGGTTCCTGAATCTCGCGGATGCCCGGGGTGCGCTGACACCAGGAGCGGACCGAGTGCATCGTGTAGCGAGCCAGGTTCCGCAGGTCCAGCCGCTGGCGGTCCCAGGCGGCGCCGTCCAAACCCTCGAGCAGGAAATGGGTGAAGACACCGTGCTGGCGGCTGGGCCATTCATAGGCGCGCTGGCCGGGACGACAGGCGCAGAGCATGGCCGTGGTGGCGGCCGGGCTGGCTTGAGAGCGGACGGTGGTGACGATGTCCTTCGAGATGGCTTCGGACATGAAGTTGCCGGCGTCGCCCTTGCCGGCCTGGGGCGTGTTGCGGCAGGCATCGATGAACAAGACGCGGCGGCGGGCCTCCAGCCGGGCCAGGGTCTTGCGCAGCAACTCCAACGAGAGGCTGCAATGTTCCGGGAAGGCCTGCGGGCTGTCTTGGGTGAGCAGGTAGCCCCGTCCGTCAACCTCGATGCCGTGCCCGGAGAAAAAGAGCAGGAACAGGTCCTCTTCGCGTATCTCCCCGGCCAGGTTCTGCAAGGCATCCAGGATATTGACCAGGTCGGGCGCCCCATCCGCCCGTTCGCCGGCCAAAAACAACAACGCGGTGGAAGGCGCACTTGTCACGCAGACGTTGCGCCAGGGCCAGCGCATCCGCCCGGGCATAACGCAACGGGGCAATCCGCTGGTCACGGTATTGCTCGACCCCAACACATAAAGCGAACTTGTTCATGGCCACCGGGTTCACGCGCGCACTCCATTGGCAATCCTGTGCTTGATCTCATTCGTGCGGGCAACTCATCCATTCGTCATTCGTCATTCGTCATTCAATCGCTCCTGTCCATCCGCTTCAGCACGTGATTGACTATACTCTACTGCACCTGTTTGGGCGCCCAAATCAACCTTTTTCTGTAGTGCAACCGCTCTTGCTGTGTCTCCGGCACGAGCCGATCCAGGAAGTCCGCCAAGGCCCGCGCCTTGCCGGACCTTTCCACTGGCGGGGCGCTCCACCGGCCGTCGCCTCGGATGGTGGACAAGACCACACAACGCGCGCCGGCGGTAATATGGCTTTGATAGGGCGGCAGATCCCCGGCGGTGCCCAGGGCGAAGAAGACGCAGTCCCTTCCGGCGCGGCGCCGCCGCGGCGGGGACCGGCAGCAGGCTGGTTCAGCGGCCGAGTGCAGGAGGTCCTCGCTCGTCGCTCTGGATGGACGCTCTGCCCAATCACGATAGGCCCGGTCCACGGCATCAATCGCGGCCTGGTCCAGAGGCGCTATCTGCGGCTGGGTTTCTTTGCGAAATTCCAGCCGGCAGACAAAGCCAACCACGACATGGGCGCTCCAGAGCAAACCGGTGATGGAGAAGACATGGACGGCATTGAGCCGGGCCAGGAGTTCCAGCCAGGCCGCCGGCCAGGCCAGGCCGGCGGGGACCCCGGATTGGGCCCGGATGAGCCTCAGAACGGACGGCGTCAGGTCGGCCCTCTGTTCGATGCGACGGATCTTGGGTTCCCATTTCCAGGGCAGCAGCTCGAACCAGGCAGGGACGCGGAGCAGCGGGAACGGGGTGCCGACGGACGATATGACGTTCTCCCTGAGCCGGGCCAGGAAGTGCTCGCGGCCGGAGGCCGCCTCGTCAAGCTGCGCCTGGAGCGGGCCGGGCAGGGCCTGGGCCCGGGGAAACCAGACCTGCTGCCGGACCGGCTCGGACCACGCGCAGCCAAGGCTCAGGAATTGGGCCCGGTTGGCCGGGCTATCCTCCATGAACTCCCACGGGGCCCAGGGGTGGCAAAGGACCCTCTCGCCCGGTTCGAGGAGCTTGCCCTGGGCATCGCGCAATCCTTCCCGCCTGGCATCGGGGGGCAGCGCCCGCACGTACTGCTCGAAGCCAGCAGCGTGGTCGGGGGCCTCTTTCGATTCCGAGTTCATGGACACAACCTGCCGCTACTTGTTCCCAAGCTACTACGAGGAGCCGGGAGATGTTATTCAGGACTGGTTTCCACCGCGTAGCGGTGCTTGATGGTAGCCGTGGACTTCAGCCCACGGACGGATGGCCCAAGCTCGTCCGCGTCGCGTAGCGACGCCTGAGAAGCGCGATGCTGTCGGGCGTCGCTACGCGACGCGCGGGCATTCCGACGCCCTGAACCGTGGACCGAGGTCCACGGACGGATGGCCCAAGCTCGTCCGCGTCGCGTTGCGACGCCTGAGAAGCGCGATGCTGTCAGGCGTCGCTACGCGACGCGCGGGCATTCCCACGCCCTGAACCGTGGACCGAGGTCCACGGCTACCTTCACTGCGTCGCTCCGCGACGCACGCGCTACGTCCGGCTCACCGCGGAGCGGTGTCCGATGGTAGCCGTGGACTTCAGTCCACGGACGGATGGCCCAAGCTCGTCCGCGTCGCGTAGCGACGCCTGAGAAGCGCGATGCTGTCGGGCGTCGCTACGCGACGCGCGGGCATTCCCACGCCCTGAACCGTGGACCGAGGTCCACGGCTACCTTCACTGCGTCGCTCCGCAACGCGCGCGTTGCGTCTGCCTCACTCTTCCACATAAAACTTCCGCACTGCCGCGGACCAGGAGGAGGGGGGCCAGGATTCCAAGCGGGCGCCGATGGCATCGAGTCGCTCGAGGCTCAACTGGACCATCGGCAGGCCGGGGCGGGAGCAGTTCACCACCTCGGGGGCGATGAGCGGTTGGTCCGACACAATGACCACGAGGTACTCCCAGCCGGCGGGGCCGGTCTCCATGAAGTCCAACCCGTTGGCCAGCAATTCGTTTGGGGGCAGCAGCCCGGGGCCCGGAATCCAATAAACGCCCCCCGCCGCCACCTGGGCCGATTTCTCATAGACGTTGGGCACGTGGAGCCAGAATCCGCCCGGTGGTGCCGGGGTTGAAAAAGGTCAAATAGCCCGCGCGGCGCGTCTTCAACTCGAACGCGAGGGACTGTCCCTTGCGAATGACATCGAGCTTGACCGGGCCGACGTCCCTGACGGCCAGGAGGTCGCGAGTCGGCGCCAGGCGCGGGGCCACATCCACCTTGCGCAAGAGGATGGGGGCGCCGTCCTCGTCGCCTTTGCGCCGCAGCTTGTCAAAGAAGACTTGCGGCGTGACAAAGCCCAGGGCCGCCAGCTTCTCCGGGTCGAAGTGGACCGCCTCGGCCCAGCCCACGGCCGTGTAGCGGCTCTTTACATCCATGAGCATCCAGAGCAGGGGCTTGAAGATGCCGGCCAGGTCGCTGAAGGTCTTGTGCATGGCCCTGAGGGACTCCAGCGTCTCCTGCTGGCGGGCGATGGCCTGGTCATTGAGGGCCTGGGCGTCGGCCACGGCCAGGCGGTCGTGTTCGAGGCGCTGGCCGGCGGCCTGGACCTCCAACTCGCGGCTTTGGATTTCCAGTTGGAGGCGGCGGCGGTCCTGCTCCAGTTCCAGCCGCTCCTTCTGGATCTGGGAATCCATCCTGGCCAGTTCGAGCTCCAGTTTCTTGTCCTCGACCTGCGCCTGGCGCATGCGGTCCTGGGCCTGCTGCGCCTTGCGGAGGTCCTCCTGCTCGCAGAGTTGGGCCATGGCCAGTTGCCGCTGCGCGGCCTGCTTTTGGCTTTCGGCCATCGCCCCCTGGAGCTTGGACTCCATTTCGTGATACTCCATCTGCAGCTTGAGGCGGCGCTGCTTGAACTGCTCTTCCATCTCGACCAACTGCTGCTCCCGCGTCTTGTCGGACAACTCCCGGTCGCGGATGACCCGCTGTTTCTCATCGGCCAGTTCCGTCTCCAGCCGATGGCGTTTGAGATCGAATTGGGCGGCCGCCTCCTGCATGGCCAGCGCGGCCTGGCGGCCTCGCGCGGTCTCCTCGGCCAGGCATTGGGCCTCCTCCTGCTTGCGGCGCGCGGCCTCCGCCACCGCCGCCTGGGCGCTCTCCCAGCGCACCGGCGGGACCAGCTCGACGCTCAGCCCGCAAGGCTCCAGCCATTGATTGAACTGGCCCTTCCACCAACTCAACGGGAGCACCTCCTGGTCCCGCATCTGTTCGATGGACCTGCCCTGAACGGCGTCCTTGACCTTCGCGTTGAGCCTCGAGTCGGCCCAGGCCTCCGCCATGGCGCGCGTGAATGGCGCGGCCGGCGACACCAGGTTCATGACGCCGTCCTCGAGAAGGCGCTGCCCGTCCGCCACCCGCCACGTGCCCGAGAATGCCGCGTCCCACCGCTGGCCCCTGGAATCGGTCAGGACGGCGCTGAAAACCATCTCGAAAGGCAGGCCCTTGGTGAAGACGCAGAAAAAACAGTCCTCCGGCGAGCAGTCAATGGCGGCGTCGCTCGGGGGCAGCCTTTGCAGGGACTTGCCCTGCGGCTCCAGCTTCATCAGGTAGATCTCCGTATCGGGCGTCCGTGGGGGCGCCTTCATCTTCGAGCGGCCCAGAAACCCGAGCAGGCGACCGGATTCAGGGTTCACCGCTCTGACCAGCGGGCTTTCCAGTTGGCTGTTCATCTCGCGCTTATCCCAACACCTGACCGTATCCTATACGAGAATTGGCCGGAATCAATTCAGGGACGAGCGGCGAGGAGGCGTTCGGACCGGTCGGACCGGTCGGACGGGTAATGGCGGCCACGCGGACGAGGCCGCGAAGCGTTTTGGACTGCGGCAGTCCTCTGCCGCTTTTTGGACCCTGGGGAGGCGAAAGCGGCAGAGGACTGCCGCAGTCCAAAACCATGCGGGCCTCGCGCCGGTTGACGGAGAGGGCTCCGGAGCGTCGGTTCCCCTCAAGGGCTGCCCCTCCGGTTCCCGGCCCTTTCCACGTCCCTGAACACCCTCAACAGATTCTGTCCCGCCACCTTCGCGATGTCCGCCCGGCTATAGCCCCGGCGCAGCAACTCGGCCAGCAGGGCCGGGAATCGGGACACGTCCTCCAGCCCCTTGACCGAGCCGGGAAAACCGTCGAAGTCCGAACCGATGCCGACGTGATCGATGCCGGCTGCTTTGCGGACATGGTCGATGTGATCGGCCACGTCCGACAGCGTGGCGCCCGGCCAGGGGTGGGCCTGCCACCAGGCCTCCATTGCCGCCCGCACTTTCTCCGGGCGGGCGGGATAGAGCCCTTCGAGCCGGTGCATCCGGGCCGCCCCCTTGGCGTGATGGGCGCTGTTGGGCTCGGTGAGGTATCCCGGCAGGAAACAGACCATCACCACGCCGCCATTGGCGCGCACCGCCTCGAGCACGTCATCCGGCACATTTCGCGCGTTGCGGCAGACGCCCCACGCCGACGAGTGCGAGAAGATGACCGGGGCCTTGGAGACCAGGAGGGCGGCCCGCATCGTTTCATCCGTGACGTGCGCCAGGTCCACCATCATCCCGAGCCGGTTCATCTCCCGCACGATTTCTTCGCCGAGCGGGGTCAGGCCGTGATGGACCGGCGTGTCCCCGGCGGCATCGGCCCAGGCCGTGTTCCGGACGTGGGTGAGTGTCAAATAGCGGACGCCCAGCGCGTAGGCCATGCGGAGCACGGCCGGCGAGTTGTTAAGGCAGTGCCCGCCTTCGATGCCAATGAGCGAGGCGATGCGGCCGCGCCGATGGATCCTCACGATGTCCGCCGCACTGCGGGCCATCTGGAGGGTGTCCGGATAGCGCGCCGCCAGGCGATGGACGAGGTCGATTTGCTCGATGGCAGCTTGCACGGCCTCGGGACCCGGCGTCGCGGACGGGACATAGGCGGCCCAGAACTGAGCGCCCAGGCAGCCGGCGCGGAGACGGGGCAGGTTGGTGGCCAGCGCGGCTTTGCGCGTTTGGGTCTCGCTGCGCAGGTCGATCGCGCCGAGGTCATTGCGGAACTTGCTCCGCAACTGCCACGGCAGGTCGTTGTGGCCGTCGATAAGCGGGACCGTGCGCAGAAGCTCCCGAACCGCTCTGAGCTCCGGCGAATTTGTGGCGCGCATGGGCTGTCCACGCCGGATGGACGGTGGGTCGGCAGGCTCCGGTTTCATTGCCTGCCCGGCCCTGCTGGCGGCAAGCCGGCTTCATCGAGCGCCCGGCGCAGGAGGCCCGTGAGGCCCAGTTCCTGGGCCCACTCATCGAGATAAGCGCGGTCCAGCGCGGCACCTTGGACCTTGAGGACGCCCAAAACGTCGCTCCACTGGCGGTCGGACACACCGCCGCCGTCGCGATACCATTGCAGCTTGGCCAGAATCGTGTCTTCGGGGGAGGCGACGAAAAATGATGTCCGACCGTCCGGATCGGTTGTCTGAAGCGCGCGGCGGCGCATTTGCATCAGGTGGAACGGGTCGGTTCGGGCCACAAAGACATCCACCTTCAGCATGGTTTCCAAATGGATAATGTTGAAGCTGCGGTGCGAGGCGACGGCGGTTTGAACCGCTTCGAGGTCGGCGTAGAAAGCTGGATGGAGGAGATCCACCAGGGGCTTGGCGTGTTCGGGGCGGACGGCAGCAACGAAATCAGCGTCCGCCGTCGCGCGATAAATGCCATGGACCGAACTGGCCATCGAGCCTCCGAGGAAGTAAGGGATGCGGAGCGAGTCGAAGGCCCGCACGACCAGCAGGTTGACTTGGATTTGCTCGGCGTCCATCAGTCTGTGGGCGGCGGACCGTAAGCCTTCGCCGCCAATTCCGGCCCCAGGTGAAGATCGGCAAAGCGACGGCGGAGCTCGGCTTCGCTTGCGTTGGGATGACGGGAGCGCAAACCTGCCAGGCAAAGTTGGCGAACGGTGGCACTCATATGGTCGGCAAGCTGGAGCCGCCGCCAGGCGGGCGTCCGCCGCAGCAGTTCCGTCAGCACCCGCTCGGATTCCGGACTTGTATCGGGCGACTGCGTTCTCATCAGAGCGACCTTAACACTGGGCCGCCGCGATGTCGAGCACCGCAACCGGATGACACCACCGGACAGCGACGATGACAAAACGGCCTTGGCAAAGCAGCTTCTATTTTGGAGTCTAGGGCGAATGCGTCTGCAAATTCTCAGCGACCTGCACCTGGAATTCGCGCCATTTCAACTGCCAGGCGCGGGGGCGGATGTCCTGGTGCTGGCCGGGGACGTTGGCGTCGGGGAGATGGGAATGAGGTGGGTGCTGGAGACCTGCCGGCAGACGCCGGTGATTTATGTGCTGGGCAACCACGAGTTTTACCATCACGCCCTCCCGAGCCTTACTCGCAAGCTCAAGGAGATGGCCCAGGGGACCAATGTTCATGTGCTCGAGAATGAGCAGGTCGAGCTGGGCGGCGTCACATTCCTGGGGGCAACGCTGTGGAGCGATTTCGCTCTTTTCGGCAACCGGGTTCAAGCGGAGATCGACGCCGAGATGGGCATCAACGACTTCCGCCATATCCGGGTTTTTCCTCACTACTTCGAGGTTTCGCCCGGCCGACGCGCGGCGATTGAACCTCGAGACGACCCGCTGGCTGGAGCGGCAGTTTCGGGGCTTGTCCGGGCGCAAATGCGTGGTGGTGACTCACCATGCGCCGAGCGTCCTTTCGGTGGGGCCGGTTTACAGCGCCGACCCAATGAGCCCGGCCTTCGCCTCGAACCTCGACTCACTGGTTGCCGCCAGCCGCGCCCCGCTTTGGGTCCATGGTCATATTCACTGGGTTGCCGATTACAGGCTGGGCGCCACGCGTGTCCTGGCCAACCCCCGCGGCTACCCCAAGGAACGGGTGCAAGCCTTCGACCCGGCGTTGGTTGTCGAGGTGTGAACCGCCTGCGGCCGAAGTCGCGAAGCGTCTGGAGTGCGCGGCATGCCCGCGCTCTGACTGGAGACATCGCGCATCGAGGGTGACTCACAAGTCCCCAGGTTGTTCCGGCACAGGTCATTAACGCGTGAGGAGAAGGCCGCCGTCTGGTCCAATCCCATGATGAAGGGCCGGGTGTCGAATTCAGGACGACGCAGTGTGGTGGCCGGGCTGGTGTTGCCCCTGGTCCTGGGGGGTTGTACGACCAAGCACTACGAGAAATCAGCGGACAAGGAGGTGTACGGCATCGTCCGGAGCAAAGCGCCACGGGTGCCGAACATGGACACGAATTTCACGATCGCGGAGACCAACCTGGGGGTGCTCGAGGGGCTGCCGGTCAGCACCAACCTCGAGGAGTTCCTCGGGCCCGACGGCGAGCGCGAGCGAGGGTCCCGCGTCTTGCGCCTGGAAGACGCGTTGAATGTGGCCGTTCACACCAGCCGCGCCTATCAGTCCCGCAAGGAGCAGCTCTACCTCTCCGCTCTGAGCCTGTCCCTAAACCGCTACCAGTTTACGCCCATTTTTTCGGGGAGCGGCAACGGGAATTATGGCGGCTACACCGAGGCGGCTTACCAGATCAACCCCGTCACCGGCGCGATCGAGCCGGTCGTCAGCGACGGCATGGTTGAGCAACAACGTATCAACGCCTCGGGATCCGTGAATGCCGGCTGGCTCATCCGCGATGTCGGGCGGCTCTCAGCCCAGATGACCGCCGATTTTGTCCGTTACGTCTCCGGCCTGCCCAACGCCAACGCGCAGTCGAGCCTGGCCGCCACCTTCACGCGCCCGTTGCTCCGCAACGCGGCCTTCAAAAAGGAGATCGAGGATCTGACCCAGGCCGAGCGCCAAACGGTCTATGACCTCCGGGATTTCACCCAATACCGCAAGGATTTTGCCGTGCAGATCGGCCGCGCCTATTACGGCGTTCTCGGCAACCGCGACACCGCCCGCAACAATTTCCTCAACCTCCAAAGCTCCCGCAAGAACGCCGAGCGCAGCCGCGCCCTGGCCCAGGAAGGACGCATCACCCAATCCGACCTGGGCCGCCTTGAACAGCAGGTCCTCTCCTCCGAGACCGCCTGGATTAACGCCGTCCACGCCTGCCAGCAGGCCCTCGATAACTTCAAACTCCAGCTCGGCTTGAAGGTCAACGCCAACCTCGTGCTGGACGACCGGGAGTTGCTCAACCTCGAGATCCGCGACCCCAAGCTGTCCGTGGACGACTCGATTCGCATCGCGCTGGCCGCACGCCTGGATTACCTCAATGCCAAGGACCAACTCGCCGACACCGTCCGCAAAGTCGGCCTGGCGGCCAACTTCCTCAAACCCCAGGTTGATTTCGGCGCCACCGTCCAGCTCCAGAGCAATCCCAACCGCAACACCGGCTTCCAGTTGCCCGAGACCGACCTTTACTCGTGGAATGCCGGGCTGACGGTTGACCCGGGCTTCGACCGGAAGGCCGAGCGGAACAACTACCGCGCCGCCCTCATTGCCCGCAACCGCGCCGCCCGCGCCATCGTCGAGCAGGAGGACAACATCAAGCTCCAGGTCCGCGACAGTTGGCGCACGCTCGACCAGGCCAAACGCAACTACGAGCTCAGCGAACTGGGCGTGAAAATTGCCGAGCGCCGCGTCCAGGAGCAGAACCTCCTGGCGGAACTCGGCCGGGCCAAGGCCCAGGACCAGGTCGATGCCCAAAACGCCTTGAGCGACTCGAAGAACCAGCGCACCCAGGCCCTGGTGACGCACACCATTGCCCGGCTCCAATTCTGGGATAACCTGGGCATTCTCTACATCAAGGACAACGGCCAGTGGGAGGAGACCAAAGATGCAAAAGCCCGCTAACTTGTTTTCGTTCCTTCGCCGCCAGCCCCTCTGGCGCTGGGTTGCCGCGGCGGCGCTGCTCGCCGCCCTCGGTTTGGCCCTGTCGGGCCGCGGCGCCCGCTCCGCCTCCAAAACGCCTTTGTTCTCGGCCCGGCACGGGCCGCTCGCTATCACCGTGCTCCAGGGCGGCAGCCTCCAAGCCCTCGAATCCCAGGAGATCAAATGCGAAGTGCGCGGCGGCAACCAGGGAACCAAAATCCTCAAAATCGTCGAGGAGGGCTGCTTCGTCACCGAAGACGACGTCAAGACCAACAAGGTGCTGGTCGAGTTGGACTCCTCGGATCTGCAGAAACAAGTCGTGCAGCAGGAAATCCAGTATCAAACGGCCATCGCCAGCCTGATTGATGCCCAGCAAAACTACGAAATCCAACTCAACCAGAACCAGAGCGACATCAAGGACGCTGAACAAAAGGCCCGGTTTGCTCACCTCGATTTCGACAAGTTCCTCGGAGAATCCGTTGCCGCGCAGACCATCCGGCTGGTCGGGCTGGACAAGCTGTTCGCCGCCGCCAGCACCAACGACGTTGAGGAAGCCTCCCGGGTCGAGGACCTCTCCAACGGAAAACCGCCGGGCGTGGCCCTGCCGGCGGCCAATGCAACCTCAGCCGCCCTCGTGCCGGCCTCGGCATCGCCGCCCGCCGCCGCCGGCGGCGCCCATGCGGCCGTTGCCCTCGGGAGCGCGTCCCTGCCCACCGGTTCGGCCGCGGCGGGTGCCAACTCCCTTTCCGACCCGGCCGACCCGGCCCCGGCCGCCGCGGCCAACTGCCTCCAGGTCGATTTTTCCCCTTACGCGAACATTGACAAACTTGGGGAGGGCGAAGCTAAACAGAAGCTCCGCAAATTCCAGGACGACTTGCAAGTCGCACAAAAGGACCTCGAGCAGGCCAAGACCACGCTCGAGGGCACGCGCCGCCTCTTCGAGAAGGGCTTTGTCACGCAGACCGAGCTCCAACGCGATGAGATTACCTACGAAAACAAACGGCTCGCGGTGCAGAGCGCGGACAGCGCCCGCGACCTCTTCCTGCGCTACGACTTTGTCAAGAGCGCCGAGGACGCCCTGTCGAAGTACGCCCAGGCCGTGCGGGAACTGGACAAAGCGCGCCGAATCGCCATCTCCAAACTGGCCCAGGCCAAGGCGAAGCTGAAATCCGCGCGCGCCCAGCACGAGGTCCAGCTCCAGCAGCGCAACGACCTCAAGGAGCAGCTCGAAAAATGCGTGCTCCGCGCCAGGAAAGGCGGTTTGGTCGTCTATGGCAGCGCCGACGACGACTTCGAGGTACTGGGACGATGAACGCATCCGTGAAGGCGCCACCGTCCGCGAACGCCAGGTCATCCTCACCATTCCCGACCTGAGCCGCATGATCATCAAGGTCAAAATCCACGAGGGCTACATCAAGAAGATCCAAAAGGGCCAGAAAGCTCGCGTCACCGTGGATGCCTTTGCCGACAAACTCCTCGCCGGCGAGGTCACCAAGGTCGCTGTCCTGCCCGATTCGCAGAACCGCTGGATGAACCCCGACCTCAAGGTCTATCTCACCACCATCTCCGTCGAGGGCGCGCACGACTGGGTCAAACCCGGCATGAGCACCAAGGTCGAAATCCTCGTCAACCGCATCGAGGACTGCATCTATGTGCCGGTCCAGGCGATCTCGCCCGACGGGGACAAACAGGTCTGCTATGTGTCGCGCGGGCCCAAACCGGAGCGGCGGGAAGTCCGGACCGGCGAGTTCAACGACGAGTTCATCGAGATCAAAGCCGGCCTCAAGGAAGGCGAACTCGTGCTGCTCCGCCCGCCGGAAACCGGGGAAGCTGAAAAGCCGGGCCAAGAGCGCAAACCGCCCGAGAATGGAAAACCCCCGGCCGGCACGCCCGCCAGCCTTCCCGCGGCCGCTCCCGCCCTGGTCAAACCGACATGAACTGCACCTTGGACCCAAAAGCTCGGCCAAGGAATCCTCCTGTGGCAGATATACAGGGAAAAGGGGATCTGCTCAGTTTGCGTGCCAATCGAGACAAAATAAAGAACCGCGGAATACGCGGAATACGCGGAAAGCCGTTTGTTTTCCGCGTATTCCGCGTATTCCGCGGTTTCATAAGAGTTGTTAGCCGAGGATTTGGGTTGGACTTTGCCCCTTGACCCTCCCGATGCCTCCTATCGTCCAATTCGATGACGTTCCGCAAGACCTACCGGATGGGCCTGGTCACCGTCGAAGCGTTGCGCGGCATCTCTTTTGTGGTCGAGTCCGGGGAATACATCAGCATCATGGGTCCGTCCGGCTGCGGCAAGTCCACCCTGTTGAATCTGCTCGGGTGCCTGGACCGGCCTACTTCCGGCCGTTATTTCCTGGGGGGCCAAGACGTCTCGGGCATGGATGACGACGCCCTTTCGGGGATGCGCGGCAGCCGGTTGGGGTTTGTCTTCCAGTCCTATAATCTCATCCAGCAGCTCACCGTCCTGGAGAATATCGAAGTGCCGCTTTATTACCAGGGCTGGCTCGAAGGCGAGAGCCGCGCCCGGGCCCGGCAGTTCGCATCGAGCGTCGGGCTCGAAGACCGCCTCCATCACCGGCCCTTCGAGTTGTCCGGCGGCCAGCAGCAGCGCGCCGCCATCGCGCGGGCGCTGGTCCATGAGCCGCTCCTGCTCCTGGCTGACGAACCGACCGGCAACCTCGATTCCGCCGCCGGCGTCGAAATCCTCGGGCTGTTGGACGACCTCAACCGGCAGGGCATGACCGTCATCATGGTCACTCACGACCTGGCCATCTCCCGCCACGCTCGCCGCGCCATCCGCCTCTGCGACGGCCGCATCGAAAGCGATGTCCGCCCATGACCGATGCACTCCGACCCGCATAGACCGGGGCCTCGCCGGCGCGGCCCCTCGCTCAGCCGGATTGGGCGCACCCTCCGGCTGGGCATCCGCAGCCTTTGGCTGCATCGTCTGCGTTCCCTGCTGACCGCCCTGGGCATTGTCTTCGGCGTCTGCTCCGTCATCGCCATGCTCGCCATCGGCGAAGGCGCCAGCTTCGAGGCCCAGCAACAGATCAAAAACTTGGGCAGCCAGAACATCATCCTGCGCAGCGCCAAGCCCCCCGAGGAACAGAAGATTTCGGACAAAGCCAACCAGAGCTTCGTGCTCGAATACGGTCTGACTTACAAAGACGTGAGCCGGATTGGCGCCACCATCCCGGGCGTCACCGTCGTCCTGCCGGCTCGGAACCTCCGGGAGTACGTCTGGAATATCACCCGCTACGTCGATTGCGAGGTGGTGGGCACCGTGCCGTCCTATCCCCAAACCCGCCATCACCGCCTCGGCACCGGCCGCTTCTTCACGGACGCGGATATGGAGGCCCAAAGCAGCGTTTGCGTGCTCGGCGCCGAAATGGTCCCCGCCCTCTTTCCCCTCGAATCCGCCCTGGGCAAACAGGTCCGGGTCGGCCCCGACTATTACCGGGTCATCGGCATCATGGAACCGGCTGGACTTCGAGCCCAAGGGCGACGGTTCGAGCCGGGAAACGACTCAGCCCGCCGCCCACCGGATGTTCATCCCCCTCGCGACGCTCAAGGCGCGCTACGGCGAGATGGTCCGGCGCCGCCGCAGCGGCAGTTTGGAGGCCGAGCGAGTCGAGCTGCACGAGGCCACGGTCAAGGTGGATTCTCTGGAAAACGTCACCAGTGTCGCCGATGCCATCCGGGAGGTCATGCAGCGAAACCACAAAAAGAAAGATTACGACATCATCGTCCCCTTGGACCTCCTCCGCAAAGCCGAGCGCACCAAAGAGATATTCAATATCGTGCTTGGCTCCATCGCGGCCATCTCCTTGCTCGTCGGCGGCATCGGCATCATGAACATCATGCTCGCCAGCGTGACGGAGCGGACCCGCGAGATCGGCATTCGCCGCGCCCTGGGCGCCCGCCGCCGGGATATCGTCTCCCAGTTCCTCGCCGAAACCGTCATGCTCTCCGGCGCGGGCGGCCTCATCGGCGTGCTGCTGGGCGTGGCCATTCCATTTGTCGTCACTCACGCCGCGGGCATGAAGACGATCGTTGCCTTCTGGTCGCCGATGCTGGCCTTCGGCATCTCCGCCTTCGTCGGGGTCGTCTTCGGCCTCTACCCCGCCTTCCGCGCTGCCAATATGGATCCGGTCGAGGCCCTCCGCCACGAATAGGGGAACTCGCGAAGCGCAGGGGCGCTCTATTTCGAGTTTTGTCCCGGAGGGACATCCGAGAATAGCCCAATGCTTTAGCATTGGGTTGGCGTGCCCCCAAAAGGGTCCAGTCCCGAAGGGACGGCTGAGCGGGCCGGCGTTTCAGCCGTCGCTTTGGGACTCGACCGCGTCGGCATCACCACCCAACGCTGAAGCGTTGGGCTGTTCTCAGGCATCCCTCCTTGATGAAAAGCAAGCGAGCAAGGCACGTCCGGTTACTTATGAACCTGGGTCGAAAGCCAATCGGGGTTTCAAAATGTTAGAATCACGCCTCAATCTCGGCCTTTTTTCTTGCACGAGCACTCAGTTCGTGGCTCGCGCGGAGGGGCGCCCAATCCACCTGAAGGCGGCGAAGACCAAAAGCGTGGCTGCGAGAATGAGGAGGCGCACCCAGGCCGTGGCCGGCCGGGCGGCGACGGCGCTCAGGCCGATGTTCAAGTCGGCGCCGGGGTCGACGGCGACGGCCCGTTTGAAGGTCAGCATCCGCCCCTGCTCGGGGATGCTGGCGCGGAGGGCAGTGGGACTGCTGACGGCGGCGTCCTGCTGTTGGATGAGCCGTTCGGCCAGCCGCATGAAGGCGGCGTTGTTGTCGGCGGTGTTGCGGTCGATGATGGCCTTGGCGTCCTGCTGGGTGTAACTGACTTCCTTGCGGCCGTGGAGGTCGCGGAACTTCGAGCCGAGTGTGGCGGCGTCCCCGGTGGCGGTGGCCTGGCGGACATTCAACCCCACCAGGGCCTGCTGGAGCTTGATGTTGTGGAGCTGGACACGGGCGTCTTCGTTGAAGGCGGCATCGTGCGCGGAGAGGCCATAGGCGGCCTGGAAGGCCCTGCGGGCCTGCTGCGGGTCGCCTTGCTCGAGGGCATTGTTGCCGGCGGCCAGGAGGTCTTCGGCCTGGCGTGTGCGTTTGAGTTGGCGGGTGGTTTCGTTTTGGAGATAGGTCTGCAGGTCGAGGGTCGCGCCCGGACTCAGGAGTTGTTCCTGCTGGAGTTGGAGCGAGCCGGAGCAATACCTGACACGCCACTTGTCGCTGAGGCAGACGCGCCAGGTAATGTTCTCCAGCGGGAGATCGAACCTGGGGGCCAGCAATTCGAGGTCCAGCGCGCGCCGGGCCGCCGCGCCGATGCGCGAGCTGTAGAAAAGCTCGACTGGAATGGGCTTGTTGCCGCGCGACTGCTGTTCGAGCGGGATGAGCAGGCCCGAGGGCCCGCGCCAGGGCCAAACGCCGCCGTTGTTGACGAAGGCAAACCAGAAGCGGGCGTCCTTGGGCAGGGTGACATTGAGCAGGCGCTTGTCGCCAGGTTGGAGGTCCAGCCGGACCTGGGTGAGCATGACGGCGTCGTCCGAGATGACTGAGTCCAGGGAGATACTGTTGACGTGGGCTTCGAGGAGCCTGGCGGCTTCATGGCGCTCCAGTTTCAGGGCGAGCTGAAAGGAGGGTTCGACGAGCCGGTAGGCGAAATTGGCGGCGGCGGCGGGCAGGTCCTGCTGGAGCGCGCGTGGGATGCTCTGCCATTCGGCAGGCTGGAGTGCGGCGGGCGGGTTGTCGATGCGCACTTGCAGCCGTCCGCCGGATTGGACCGTTACGAATCCGCGCTGGAGGTTGACGTCGCCCGCCTGCACGCCGCGCAGGAGCGTCTCGGGGGCCTGATCGGGCATGAGGGTTTGGTAGTTGGCCTGGAGCAGGTAGGAGCCAATCACCCGCCGATGAAGCTTTACGTCCCAGGCCTGCAGACTGTTGGTGAGCGCGCCCGCCGCGGGCATGAAGTCGGCCACCTGGTCGCCCTGGAAGCGCACGCTCTCGGCGTTGGTGGGCAGGAAGACGCGCAGGGCCTTGAGGCCGGTGTTCTCGATCTGATACTGGAGGTTGGCGGCCACCTTCACCTGGGCCTCGCTGACCGTGGCGTGCTGGAGGCTGGTGACCAGGACCCAGGGTTCCACCTGCTCGATCTCCAGGGTCAGGCTCCAGGGCATCTGCAGCACACGGAAGGCCAGCACGCCCTTTTGTCGAATGCCCGAGCGTTGCGGGTCCAACTGCGTCAGGAAGTCCGAGGCGGCCACCTGGAGGCGCAAGCCCTGTTCCGGCACCAGCAGGAGCGTGCCCCGTTGCTTGGAGGCCTCGCGCAGGGCCAACTGAGGCGCCCGCCAGGCCTTGCTCGCCTTGACCCCCGGCCCCGCCAGGCTGAGGGCGAACTGCTGCTGGCCTTCGGTCTTGCCCGGCCAGGTGCAGCGTAATCACCCGGCCCGCCTCGGTCCGGGACTCCGTCCAATGACTCAAGGCGGAGCCGCTGATGGACTCGACATCAAAGCCCTCCGGCATGACGAAGCTCAGGCGGAAGATGCCCGCCCGGGTGATGCTCACGCTGGCATTGGCGGCCAGGACGGTCCGGTCTTCGCCCAGCGACAGGGTGTCCTGGGTCTCGACCCGCACGTCGGGCTCGACTGCCGAGACCTTGAGCGAAGCAACCAGTGGCGCAGGGGGCGCGCCTGCGGAGGCCGGGGCCGGGCCGGCGTAACGAAACGCGCGGCGGACCGCCAGCCCGGGGCAATGGCCCTGGAGCGCGCCGACAATATCGGCTGGGAAATCCTTGAGGTTGATGGGCGAAAAGCCCTCCGCGACGAGGCTGTCGAGTTGGACTTCGTTGCCGGTTGCAACGCCCAGGAGGCCGATTTGTCCGGCCGAGTTCTCCACGCCCAGCAGGCCGAACGAGCGCTCGAAGGGCAGGGGACCGGCGCCGATCTGCGAGCGCACCAGCAGGGTGAACGGGCGCGACTGGGCGGGGTTAAGGCTCACCCGCAACTTGCGCGCATCCGGGTCGAATCGCCACAGCGACACCAACGGCGCGCTCCGGGCCTGGGCTGCGGGGGCGCTCGACTCGGCCGGGGCGGCCCCGCGCGCGGCGTCAATGACGTCAGTGATCGTGGCCCCCGCAGGCACATCCAGGACCAACTCCGCCACCTCGCCCTGGGCCGGGCGAATCGAGACGTAATGCGCGCCTTCGATGACGCCCGCCCCCGGCACGTAGAGCTGCGCCAGGTCCGCGTAGAACACCGGGTTCTCCCGCCTCACGTCGCGGCTGCGCGGCTGCCAGGCTATCCAGGCCCCGTTGGCCGGGGCAAGGACCAGCGAGGCCACCGTGTTGCTCCCGCCCGGTTCGCGCTCCAGGGCGACCGCCTCCGGCGAGAGCACGTCCACGTCCAGGTTGACCACCGTCAGCTTGAGCCGGTTGACCAGCCCATACGGGACGGGCAGGGCCACGCCGCTCTCCTTGTCGCGCCTGGCCACCGGCAACTCGTATTGCACCTCGATGTCGAACGCCCCGGCCTTCTGCGCCAATAAACGGTGGCTGATCTTCGAGCCGGCAGGGCCTTGCTCCAGCTTAAGGGCGTTGGTCGGATATTTCAGGCCCGTCAGCACCGCCGGCTCGAAGAGCAGCGGCAGCGTCTCGGCCCGGTCCGCCTGCCAATGAATCCGCGCCGTGCCCAGGGCGAATTTGTCTTCGACGCGCACCTGGTGAACGACGGATTCGGGAACGGGCGATTCATGAGGCTGCGCCACGGAGGCGGGGCGGCGGCGGCAGAGGATGCGAGCAGGGTTGCGGGGCACCCGACAGGAGCCCAAATCGGTTTTTGGCAATGCGTTGTGATCGGCCGCCGTTGAGCGACCCTTATCCCGAAGGGATAACAAGCACTCAGCCCAGGGTTGCGCGGCACGCGCTACCCTGGGATCCAGCCGCGAACTCTGGTTACCCTGAAAGGGTTTGAGCGATGCAACCCTTTCAGGGTTGTTCTGCCATCCTGGGCGGCCTACCCAGGGTAGCGCGTGCCGCGCAACCCTGGGCTGAGTGATTGTCATCCCTTCGGGATGCCCAGCGGTCGCCTGAGCGCCGGCCCTCAGTCCGGAGCACACCAGCACCCCGATGAGCAGGGCGGTGGCTGCGGACGCCGCACTTTTTGGGGAGGACGCTGCAGGGACCAGCCGAGCCGAAGGCGCCGGCAGCTTGAACAGGCGCTTCAGAGCCGGAACCACCGCGTGCAAAACCAGGAACGCCCCCAAAACGGCCAGGAACGCGGTCAGGCCGTTCGCACAGCGCAAGGCCGCCCAGGCCAACAAGAGCCAGCCGCCCATCCGGGACGAGGCCCTCCACGCAGGCTTGTCTGCGAGCCAACCATAAACCCAGGCCCCCAGCGCCAGCAGCACCGGCCAGGCGCAGTCGAGGACCTCGCCCATCGTGGCCCGCTCCGGGATGTTGGCGACTTCGAGGCTCAGGGCGCTGCCCGCCTGCTGTATCGGCGCCAGGAATGAGAGGTCACACGGCGCCAATAGCCGCTGCTCACCGGCCAGTCCGGCCAGGTTCACGAACGCGAGCGCCCCCAGCGCCACGGCTATCAGGCCCAGCAGCGCGCCCAGGATATGGCGGACGCTGAATCGATAAACGCCTTCCGCGCTTGCCCAGGCCCAGACCACCACGCCCGCCGCCAGCAGGCCCAGCGCCATCAGCAGTGTTAACCACGCCCATTCGGCCTGGTCGCCGGTGAACACGCGGGCCAGGGCGCTGAAGCCCGAGCGATCGGCCACGCCGCCCGCAGGAGTGAGCGAGCCGCCGCGGTAGAGCAACCGTTGCCCGGTATCGGGCTGGACCTGCCACTCCTCCAGCAGGACCGGCGCGCCGACCGCCGGGGCGCCCAGGCGGACTCGTCCGGGGTCTTTCGCCTTGGCGGCCAGCTTCAGATCGATGACCAGCACCGAGTTCGGATCGGCCCCCTGCGGCAGCGGGATGAGGTTGGCCTGGGCGTCCAGGAGCGGGACCACGGGCGCGCCGTTCACGCTGGCAGACCACAACTCGGTTCCCGGCGGGAGTTCGAGCCTCAAGTGCGGGTTGCCCCGGCTTTTCACGAAGTAGCGCGCGTCGGTCAGGACCTGGCCCTCCTTCGAGATGCGGTTGGTGAGCCAGGCGCGGTCCACTACCAGGCTGAGCGAGTCGCCCTGGGCCAGCGGGCTGAGGGCCAGCTTGAGGTCGAACGGGCGCGCGGTGTAGCGGAAGGCGGCGAGGATGGGGGCATCGAAGAAGAGGCGGTATTCGGGCGGGACCTCGCGGGTATCCAGGCGCAGCAAGCCGCGCGAGACGCTCTCCGGTTTCACCTGGAATTGGTAGGCGCTGATGATGAGCGTGTGGCCCTGCTCGGACTGGGCGTCGAGCGGGCGCGCGCCCGTGAAGGCGAGGGTTTCGCCCTGGGCTTTGAAAGGCCGCTCGTAGGTGGCCAGCAGGGCGTAGGCCCCCGCGACCGGCGTGTGCAACTGCACCAGGTAACCCCCGGCGGTCTGTTGCCAGTTGCGAATGTCTTTGCCGGTGAACTCGACGTTGGTGTACTCGTTCGAGAGTTCGAGCTTGAAGGCCGCCACGGGGGCGCCAGACACGACGTAGTTGATCAGGCTGCTGCCGTATGCAATGCCCTCGCCAATCGAGAAGAGGTGAAAGGCATCGGCCTGAACCGTCTGGGGGAGGCGCTCGACCCGCAGCGCCGCCTGCCAGGAGGGGTCGCTCAGGCGGAAGGCCGCCTGGATGCCGGCCACTTTGCGCGGGAAAAAGGCGGTGGCTATCTCGGTCAACCCCTGCGTCCGCTCTGCCGTGAGACGAAAACCGGCGTCGGCCGACACGGCGACGTGCCCGCGCAGCGATTTGGCTTTGGCGGCCTCGATGCGGGGCAGGTCCCAGGAGCCCCCGTCGAGCGCCTTGTTGTGCTCCAGCCGCAACTGGACCACCTGCCGGCCCGAGATCGGCTGCCCATACACCAGGCGCAACTCGGCTTCGGGTTGATCGGCCGGTTGGCGCAGGAAATAGTCGCTCAGGCCGGCGGCGTTGAGCTGGGCGATGGCGTAGCCTTTGGGGACGCGGAGCAACAGCTCCCGCAGTGGGGCCTCGCGGATGTCCAACTCCAGCTCGGCATCGATGGCCAGCTCGTTTTCGCCCAGGTGATAGGCCAGCAGTTGCGAGACCGCCAACTCGGGCAGGACTTGGTCCGCCTGGATGCGCAGGGCGAAGTCCGCGCCCGAAAAGCGATAGACGAAGCGCTGGCTGCCGGCCGGGCGCAAGGCCGCGCGCGTGGCGTCGCTCTCGGGGAATTGCTCGGGCGAGACCTGGGACAGCCCGCTGGCCTGGGCGACTTCGAGCCGCACCGCCCCTTCGTTGACGATGCGGTAATACCCGGCAAAGCGGGTCGCGCCCTCCGGCCGCAACTGCACCGCCTCGATGGCCTGCGCAAACGCCCCCAATGGCGTTTGCACCTGGACCAGGAGCGCGAAGTGGTCGGTCTGCGGCTGGTTGAATTGGACCACGAGCCGGCGGTCGGCCGAGCCCTGAGCGGGTTCGACGTTCCAGGCCAGCACCTGGTCGCCCTGGACGCGGGTGACCTCGCCGGCGCCCCGCAGCAACACCGCCACGCGCTTGAGTTCACCCTGCATCACCTTGAAGCCCAACACCCCCACCTGCCGCATCAGGCCCGGACTCACGTTGATCTGCGCGAGCATCTCCGCGGCGTAGAACAGCTTGCCCTCGGCCTCCGGCCGCGCCTCGTTCCACGCGAGCTTCACCGCCCCGTCCGAAGGGAGGTAGCTCACGAAATCACTGCCGACCCGCTCGGGCCGGGCGGCGCCGGCAAACTCGAATTGGGTGTCGGGCGCCAGGCCGCGCAGCACGACAGGCTCCAGCGCGCTGGGCGCGAGCCGGAACTCGACCCGGCTCCAGTTCTCCGCACGGCGAACCGCCGCGTCGAACTTGAGCCGGAGCGGGAACCGGCCGGCGCGGTCGAACCCGACACTGAACCGGTTCTGGCCGGCGCGCAGCTTCCAGGCAGGGTGATGGGCCACTTCGGTCAGCGCCACGGGCCCGCTCAGCAGGCTCGAGCCAGCCGCCCTTGGGGTCCTCGACGCGCGCCATGGCCGTGAGCGTGAACGACGCCCGGTTGCTCCCCAAGTCGCCGGTCAGCTTAAAGTCCTCAAGCACCACGGAAGGCGACGGGTTGGTCCCCAATTCGCCCGCGGCGGCGGCAAAGGGCAGCAAGAAGAAAAGGAGGATCGGCAGCAGAAAGTTTTTTTCGCTCATAATAATTCAGACGAACATGAACCGAACCAAAGCCCGCAAGGTTTTGGAGTGCGCCAGTCCTCTGGCGCTTTCGCGTCCCCAGCATCCAAAAAGCGCCAGAGGACTGGCGCAGTCCAAAACGCTTCGCGCCCGGCAAGGCCCCTCCGATTCAGGGTCCCGAGGCGCGATCCTAAGCTGTTGCGGCCTTCCATGTCCCTACTTGCCGGCCAGACTTTGCGCCTGGCGGATCGTCCATTCGAGTTTCTGGGGCCGGGCATCGGGGGCGTAGGCCTCCGGCACGCCGGTCAGGTACGGGAGCAGTTTGGACGGGGTCGACCTCGGCGGCGAACGGGCTGGAGGCGAGCCATTCGGCGAAGGCGCTCGACGTGGCGGCCAGGCGCAGGGCCGGGCCGGCCTGCTCGAGCGGGGCGGCGGTGCCGGTGTAGGGCACCACCCATTCCTGCTCGCGGTAATCGCTGGTGCCGGGGACGTTGTACCGCACGCGCACCGTGCCGAGCGGGCCGTCGCCATTCGGGTTGGTCTCGATCACATAGAGGGCATTGCCGGCCTCGGTGGCGCCAAGCTGCGCGGCAGCCACGGTGTTGTCCCGGAACTGCTCTTTGGTGAGCTGGTGTTTGGCGTAGCCGATCTGCCGGTAGGCGGTGACGCGGCCGGGATTGAACTCGACCTGCACCTTGACATCGGCGGCGGCCACGCGCAGCGCCCCGGCAAGCTTGGCCGCGAACTCGCCGGCCGCCTCCTCGGGCGTGTTGAGAAAGCCATACCGGCCATCGCCGTTGCGCGTAAGGACTTCGAGCAAATCGTCGTTGTAGCCTTCCCAGCCGATGCCGAAGCAATCGAGGGCGACGCCCAGTTTGCGGTGGGCCTCGACCTTCTGCTTGAGCGCCTCGGGCTCGACGTTGCCGAGGTTGGCCGCGCCGTCGGTGAGGAGCACGACGCGGTTGATGCCGGTGGCCATGTAATGGCGCAGGGCGGTCTGGTAAGCCAGGTTCATCGCCTCTTCAAGGTTGGTTCCGCCTTGAGGGGTGAGGCCGGCGGCCTCTTCGGCTGCCCTGGCCGCCTGGTCGCCGGAGATGCCGTCCGCCCGGAGGCGTGCGGTGCGCGAGAAGGTGATGAGGCTGAACCGGTCCTGGGGCCGAGTTGTGCGGCCAGCACGCGCAGGGCCTCGCGAATGATGCTCACGCGGTCGGCCCGCTCCATCGAACCCGAGTTGTCCAGCAGCAGCACCAGGTTCAACGGGCGGCCCGCCTCCCGGCCCTGGGACGCCGTCTTGAGCGAGAACCGGACCAGGTCCCGGTTGTGCGCAAACGGGTAGCGCGCCCGCTCGAAGGCAAAGGCAACTGGCACGCCCGGCGGCGCCTCGGGGTCGCGGTAATCGAAGGCGTTGATGAATTCCTCGCTGCGGATTGTGGCCGGCTCCGGCATCGCGCCCTTCTCCAGGCTCGCCGCCGCCAGCTTGAACGAGACGTCGCTCACGTTGAGCGAGAAGGTCGAGAACGCATTGTCGCGCGTCTGGACCTCCGGCTGCGGGATCGGCGCCAGGGCGGCGGGCTTCGGCCGCGGCTCGTCGGGCTCGGCGTAAGACTTCGCCGCGGCGGCAGTCCGGTTCAACCGGGCCACCTGCTGCTCGCGTTGGGCGTCTTGGGGCGCGCGGGTCGCGGCTTCCTCGAGCTTGCGTGCCCGGTCGGCAGCCGGGGGCTCGGACAATGCGAGACTCGACGGAGGCCACCGCTCCGGTGTCGGGGATGCTCACCACTCGGCCCGTCTTGGGGTCCGTTGCGAAGATGACCCTGCCGGGAAGGGTAATGGTGCCGGCCCTGACGTTGGAGTTCGAGAGAACCTGGGAGATGGCCGCGTCAGTCTCCTGATCGGTGAGAGTCAGAACTCTGCGCGACTCGCGGTCAATCGAGAAGTAGGCGTCACCGGCGATGATGGCGGGCTTGGCGACACGGCCCCGGAGCCCTTGGACTTCTCCGACGGCGATGTTGGTTGTGGAGCTGAAGCTCGAAACAGGCAGGCCAAAACTGTTATCAACCCCGTGTAGCCTAGTGGCCCCGCCTGCCGAGCCATTTGAAATGCCGCCGAATAGCCCAGAGGCATCGGTCCACGCCACGGCGTTTGTCGCAGTAAGACCCTCGATCCCCTTGCCGGCCAAATTGTGAGATAGGCCCAGGTTGTTGAGCTCAAGGCCCTTAGCGGCTGATTGTGCGATCTCCTCGCGGAGCAGCAAGGGCAGCTCGACCTGCAACTGGGCTTCAACGTCGTCAGCGGCTGATTGTGCGATGTCCTCGCGGAACAGCCTGCCTATAGTCGGCGTGTCGCCGAGAATCGGGATCTGCTGCCCGGGTGTGCTCGTGTTGGTGGGTGCCTGCCCGCCGACGGGCGCACCAAGGAAGTAGCCTAACCCCATTTGGAAGCCGGCGGCTGTGCCGGTGCTGGCCACCCCCGCCACGGGGGCGCCTTTGGCCGGCGCTGGCTTTCCGGCCGGCGGGGCGAGTGGTGCGGCTTCCGGGAAAGCCTCAACCAGCCGGTCCCTCGTCGTCCCCTCGATTGGGATTGGGACATCGATCGGTTGTGTCGCGCCGGTGGCCCTTGGCACCAAGCTATAGATTATAGGTGGGAAGGGCGTCGAATCGGTGACCGAAGCCGCCGTTTCAGGGGCGGCGGGAGGCGCCGAGGCAACTGCGCCGCCCATTCCACCCATCATGCCACCGCCCATCGCCCCACCGCCCATTCCACCCATCATGTTCCCGATGCCATGCTCTCGGCCTGGCGAGCCCGAGGGAGCTATGCCGCCAAAGCCCCCAGAGCCCTGGCTTGTCGTCGAGATCGAGGTCCCCTTCTGCGTCTGAGGCATGACGGGCGGATTGCCCGCGCCCAGGAGGGAATTTCGGTTGTTCTCACTAAGGCTGAGCACATTTCCGCTCCGGCGGAAGAGGTCTTGCAGGACCGCCTGGACATCCGCTGGGTCGGCGTTGCTCAGGTCAAAGACGCGCACGGCTTCATGCCTGGCGTCGCTGGCGTCGAGTTGCTTCACGAGTTCGCCGACGTGAGGCATCACGTCACTTGGGGCGGTGACTTGGAGCGAGCGCCGCGAGCTGTCCCCGGTTGCAGCCACCTTCCCTGGAAGGAGTTGGGCCAGTTGGTCGGCCATCTCAGCCGGGTCTGCGTGGCTGAGGGGGAAGGACTGCACTTCGGTGCCAGCGGCGGCCGGCGCAGGCGCGGGCAATGCTGCTGTTGGCTGGGTCGCGGCCGAACTTGCGCCATCGGCGGCCGACAGGACGATTTCAGTCCGGTTCGCCGCCTTGCGGGCCAAGGCAGATTCCTGGACGCTCTGCCCGGCAGGGCGGTTGAAGGAGACGCCGGCTTGCGCCAGCGGCGGAGTTGGTGTTGCCGCGGTGGGATTGGGCGAAATAGTGCGGCGCGCGCCTAACCTGTAGCTGTAGCCGAACCTGTAGTCATCGGCAAGGCGCTCGTCCTTGCTCTTAACCAGGCTCGGCAGCAGCACCGCCAGGGTGAGCAAGCCGATGAGCATTGCAGCGGCGGCGACTATACCCATCCTGGCCGCCTTCTTCCAATCCTCCCGGCGGGAG
Organism: uncultured bacterium; assembly: GCA_963749495.1. Classification (GTDB taxonomy): domain Bacteria; phylum Verrucomicrobiota; class Verrucomicrobiia; order Limisphaerales; family UBA8199; genus CAVQND01. The sequence continues at coordinate 554,531 of CAVVMW010000021.1, read as the reverse complement.
TAGGCGAATTCCTTGGGCGCAACGGTCTTGAAATGGGCGAGCAATGTCTCCCGGCGGCGCTGGCTCAGTTTGAGGAGCACGGGTGGGGCGGCAGGTTGGCCGGCTGGGTGCCCGGCGGTCTCGCGGACGAGGTTGATGGTGAGCTTGAGCCGCTGGTGGAGGGCCGCCAGGGCCGGGTCCTGCTCGAGGGCGCGGCGCAGGGCGGCGGCCTCATCCGGCGGCAATTCCCCGAGCAACAGCGCCGTGAGCCTGGCCTCGAGTGCCTCGGGAGTTTGGTGAGGGATGTCTGGATTCATCTCAAATAATTTTCATGGAATGACGCCATTTCTGGCCAGTTCCTGGGCGATGGCCTTGAGAGCGTGGTGCAGGATGTAGCCGACGTTGCCGATACTCAGGCCGGTGCGGGCGCTCATTTCTTTGTAGGAGAGGCCATCGTTGAACTTGAGCCGGACCAGTTGGCGGCTGCGTTCGTCGAGGGTTTCGAGACTGAGCCGGACCAGGCCGATGCCTTCCCAGCGGGCGATCTGTTCGTCGGGCAGCGGCTGCGGGTCGGCGGCCTCAACTGGGGGCGGCGAGGGTCCTGGGCACCGAGGCCGAGCGGGACGAGCTTGTCCGCCTGGCGTTAATGGTTGAGCGCCAGGTTATGGACCGTGCGGTAGAGCCAGCGTCGCGGCTCGCGCACCTGCTCGAACTGGGCATGAAGTCTCATGAACGCTTCCTGGACGATGTCCTCGGCCACGCCGCCCCGCGCCACCAGGCGCAGGGCGTAACTCAATAGCGGCGATTCCAGGGCTGCGAACAGCTCCTCGATCGTCTCACAACCGGTCGGTTCCGTGCTGGCTGGGTCAGGTCGCATTAGGGCCATGCTCGGCGGTCCCCCGCCACTTGCCTTGCTCACTGAGCCCCTCCGGCGGTCTTGCTCTGTGCAGGACATCGTGTCTTACCTTCTCAGACACCGGAGGGCGCTATTTCTTAGACGGAAAATGAAAGAACATTTGGAGTTCGGACATTTGAGCTCCTTGTCAAAGCGCCAACGGCGCGGCTCATACCAGCCTGGGCCAACTGCCCAGGTTCACCGCGTAGCGGTGCCCGATGGTAGCCGTGGACTTCCAGTCCACGGACCCATGGCCCAAGCTCGACCGCGTCGCGTAGCGACGCCTGAAAACCCCGAGGCCGTCAGGCGTCGCTACGCGACGCGGGACCGTTCCCACACCGCAAACCGTGGACCGAGGTCCACGGCTACCTTCACTGCGTCGCTCCGCAACGCGCGCGAGCAGGGCCGTTGGCCCAGGCTGGTATGGGCCGTGCCGTTGGCGCTGCAGGCGTTGGCTCGTGGGGCTGCTCTCGAATGTCCCTTGGGGGCGCCCGAGCTACTGGCTATCCACGCCCTTGACCTGCATGCGGAGGCAGTAGAGGCAGTGACTGGCGGTGATGAAGAGGGTCCGGCGGTCCAGCCCGCCGAAGCAAACATTGGCCGTCCAGGGTTCCTTGACCTCGATGTGCTCGATTTGTTTGCCGGAGGGATCGAAGACCCAAACGCCATTGCCCGTCAAATAGACATTGCCGCGGTCATCGATGGTCATTCCGTCCGACCCCTTTTGACAGAAGAGTGTTTTGTCCGTGAGCGAGCCATCGGGTTGGATGCGATAGCGGTAGGTCTTGCCGGCGCCGATGTCGGCCACGTAGAGCAGCTTGCCGTCGGGCGTGCCGATGATGCCGTTGGGTTGCTTGAAATCATCGATGACGCGGGTCAGTGTCTTCTCATCGGCCGAGAGGAAATAGACGCACTCGGGGATCTCCTTGGGGCCGCGTTTCCAGTAATCACGATGGTAGTAGGGGTCGGTGAAATAAATCCCGCCGGCGGGGCGGACCCGAGACGTCGTTGGGTCCGTTGAGGAGCTTGCCCTGATAATCCTTGACGACGACGGTGACCTTGCCCGCGGGATCGATGCGCCACATCTGGTTGTTCTCGTCCGCGCACGCCCAGAGGTTGCCGGCCGCGTCAAACGAAAGGCCGTTGGACCGCCCGCACGGTTTCATGAACGTGGTCAGCTTGCCGTCGGTGCTCCATTTGAGGATGCGGTCGTTGGGTTGGTCGGTGAAAAAGACGTTGCCCTGGCTGTCGCACGCCGGTCCTTCGGTGAATTCGAAGGCGCCGGAGAGCTTTTGAAGCGTCTGGCCGGGGGCGATGATGGCGCTCTCTGCGCCAAGGGCCGGCAGTGCGCAAAACAGCAGACCCAGGATGGAGATTTCGAGTTTGGCCATACGCCGGGCGTTATACAACAGGCGGGGCTCGATGTAAACGGCAGAAAATCGGCTCGGCGGACCGGGGCCGCATCTCGGCTTTGTCGGCCTTCCGCACGCCGGGCAATTGGAGGATGGCGTCGGGAAGCCCGCAAGGTTTTGGACTGCGCCAGTCCAAAACCTTCGGACTTGGTGTCGGTTCCTGGAAAGGGCGCCAGAGGCTCTGGAAGTCCGTTAGGCCGCCGCACTCGGGACATTCCGCATTCCGCATTCCGCATTCCGCACTCTGAGCATTCCGCATTCCGCACTCGGGCTTACTTCATTAGCAGCATCTGCCGGGCGCGCTTGATGGCGCGGTTGAGGCGGCGCTGGTAATGGGCGGGCAGGCCGGTGTATTTGCGGGGCAAGATGCGGCCCTGGTCGGTCACGAACTGCCTCAGGAGGTTGGTGTTCTTGAAGTCAAGGGCGTCGACGGTGAAATCGATTTTGGGCTTGGGGCGCGGGGTGCGCATCTCGGAGAAGGGGCGGCCGCGCGCGCCACGGCGGTCAGGTTTTTCGGGGCGGGTTTTTCGGGGCATAGGATGGGGATAATGGCTTTGCCTGGTGTGAGTCTATTTGACCTCGCGGTGAACGGTGTGACGGCGGAGGGCCGGATTGTATTTCCTGAGCTCCAGCTTCTCGGTCTTGAGTTTCTTGTTGCGCGTGGTCGTGTAGCGCGAAGGGGATTTGCCCTCTTTGCGCGCTTCGGTGCATTCGATGGTGACGATTTCCCGTGGCATAAATGGATCAGTTACTCCTTTTCCTTGGGCTTCTCCTCGGGTTCTTCCGGCTCCTCGCCTTCGACTTCGGTGAGGCCAACGGCGTCGACGGTGCCCAGGGCGCCGAGGCGGCGCTGGCGCAGGGCGCCGTCGCGTTCGAGTTGGGCCTGGGCCTGGACAGTGAAGCGGGTCCAGGGGATGGCCTCGAGGCGGGTCCTGGGGATCGGTTTGCCGGTGAGCTCGCAGATGCCATAGGTGTTCTTCTCGATGCGCTTGAGGGCCTCCTCGATCTCGTAAATGGCATCCTGGTCCGAGGAGAGCAGACTCAGAGCGAAGTCGCGGTCGAAATTGTCCGTGCCGGAGTCGGCCATGTGGAGGCTGTAGCCGGCCATCTCCTGGGCGGATTCCTTGGCCAGGCCGTTCATCTGCCGGAGCAGTTGATCGCGCAACTCCAGCAACCGGTTGTAGAACTTCACCCACTCGCTCCGGATCTTGACGTCCCCGTTCTTTTTCACGGTGACCACGCGGCGGCCGAGGATGGCCGCCGACGTGGCCGAACTCTGCCGTTTGGTGGAGGCAACCGCCTTCTTCACGCTTTCTTTCTTCTTCGTTGTCACAACGTAAACTGCTTCAACTTGCCGGACTTGATGTCTGTTCACTGTCTCGCCAGGACGCCTGGCGTCCCCTTCGAGAGTGGGCGAATGTACCAAAGCGAAATAAATTTTCCACTAGAATCTTCAAAAATCTGATCCCCTCGGGCGCACGACGGATTTGCCCCGGCGCTCCTGCCGCATAAATGCGGCGTTCCTCGGATTCGGAACGCCGCATTTATGCGGCAGGGCCGTCCGATCCCTTCTCGATACAGGCATAGGCGTTGTGGTTGTGGATGCTCTCATGGTTTTCGGCCTCGACCTTGAACCAGGTGACATCCGGGTGGGCCTTGAGCTTGAGGGCCACATTGCGGACGAGGTCCTCGACGAAGACGGGGTTGTCGTAGGCGCGCTCGGTGACCGCCTTTTCGTCCTGGCGTTTGAGCAGGGCGTAGAGGTCGGAACTGGCCGAGGACTCGATGATGCCGATGAGGTCCTCGATCCAGACCGCCTTGCGCGAGCGGATTTGGACGGTCACCTCGCCGCGCTGGTTGTGGGCGCCGTAGGCGGCGATGGCCTTGGAGCAGGGGCAGAGGGTCGTCACCATGGCCTTGACCGTGAGCACGAAGTCAATCTCCTTGCCCCGCGCGGTCGCATCGAACCGCGCCGTATAGTCCATCACGCTTTCCAGGCCGGAGACCGGGGCGCGTTTGACCATGAAATAGGGAAACTCGATTTCCAGGTGCGAGGTGCCGGCATGGAACTTCGCCTGCATGGCGTGAAGGATCTCCGTGAGGTTCTCCACGTGCACCACGTTGCCGTGGGCATTGAGGACCTCGACGAACCGGCTCATGTGGGTGCCCTTGAATTCCTTGGGCAGCTCGACGAACATGCCGATGGTGGCGACGGTGTTCTGGACGGAACGGGCCTTGTCGCGGACCTGGATGGGGAAACGCAGGCCCCGCACCCCCACCTTATCGATCCGCAAGTCGCGGTGGTCCGGTTCGCTCTGTTTGTCGTGCAGCCTGGCAGCCCCGCGCGGGGCGGCTGCCGCGTGGTCCAAGCCGGCCCGGCTGCCGCCAACCGGCTGCCTCGACGGCGGGCGGCGCGAGTCAGCCAAAACATTCTGGTCTGGCTTGAACATCCCTCAAAGGTAGCAGGGAACGCCGGTTGTGCAAAACCCTTTCCGGCATCCCCCGGAGTGCGCCCGTCCCCGGGCGCAGCAGCGACGAAGCGGGCTGGCGCACCGGAGCACTTGAGCGCGGCCCTGGCTGGGGACGTCGCTGCGCCCGAGGACGGGCGCACTCCGGCGACGGTGTCGGGATACGCCCAGCGGCATAATCATTAAAAAAAAGTGATTGCTTTGGGTCCGGATCGCCGTTATTGCTCTCGCCGGACGACAAACAAATTAACCTCCAACACCCGAGAAAGACTTATGGCCGACAATTGTTTCCATGCCAGCATCGAAGGGGCGCAGCACGGCGCCAAATCGCTTGCACAATTCCTCGACTACGCCCGGAAGAGCGGCGCCACCGGGGCGCAACCGTCCAACTTCATGCTCCAGGGCGATAAGGGGCTCAAGAAGGCCAAGGAGATCAAGGAGGCCTTCGCCAAGGCCAAACTGAGCCTGGACGGCGTGTCGGCCCATTGCCCGATCTGGGTGCAGACGACGGCCTGGACGGGCAGCCCGACGGTCCGGCCGTTCATCCCGGCAGACGTGGCCAGGAAATCGGTCCAGGAGATCGAGACCTGGGCCGAGGACTACACGTTGCGCCTGCTGGACCTATGCGCCGAGCTCGGGGTGAAGATCGTGCCCATGTTCTGGGGCGTGGCCTTTGGCTGGGAACTGGCCACCGGCTATCCGTGGGGCTTTTGGGCGGGCGGCGACTACGACCTGATTAAAGCGGGCCAGGAGCGGTTCGTCAACAAGACGGCCAAGCTCCGCGCCCACGCCAACAAACTGGGCATCTATCTCTGCCACGAGATCCACCCCGGCACCGCCGCCATGTGCGCGGACGATTTCAACATGCTGGTGCGGATTTGCGACGGCGACAAGTGCCTGGCCGTCAATGCCGACCCATCGCATTGCTGGGAAGGCGAGACTTTCGAGACGCGCTTCCTCAAGGTCGCTCCGCGCATCTATGCCTGTCACGTGAAGAACCACGTCGTCCGCCCCGGCCTGCCCCTGCGAATGATGGAGCCGGGCTGGCAGAAGCGCGCGATGCAGTTCGTGGACATCCCCTCGGGTGACCTGAACATGGTTCGCTACGCCGAGCTGCTCATCCACACCGGCTATCCCCAACGCTACTGCCAGGTCATGGGCGCCAAGACCGCTCCCTTGGTGGTCGAGGCGGAGAGCGCCTACCGCGACCTCGACGCCACCAGCGCCAACGGCATCCAGTTCGTTCGCGACAACCTCTGTTTCCCGATGGCCGCAGGCTCGTTCGAGGACGGCATGGGGGCGTAGCGCGGGCGCACGGGGCTTGGACCGCGGTTCATAAGTGCAGCCTGTCTCAAAGGCCCTGATTCCAGACCTTTGTCGCAGCCTTTGTCGCGGCCTTTGTCGAGAAATGGCCAATCCGACAAAGGTCTCGACAAAGGCTGCGACAAAGGCTCCGACAAAGGTCCCCCGCTCCCCAGGTCTATGGGCCGAGCCGGTTGGCGAAGTAGAACAGGACCCCGACCAGCGCGGCGGCGAAGAGGCTCATGAAGATCGCAAAGACGAGCAGGCGCATCTTTCGGTAGCGCACCATGCGCGGATTGCCCGGGAACAGGATTCGAGCCAAACGGTCCACAAGCCGGGATTCTCAATCGCTCCGCGGGAATTGGCAAGCGAAATTGGGAGGAAGGGATGGGATGGGGCGCAGCTTGTTAGTACCACCACGCCCGAACGCCTGAGGATTGGAGCGCGGACTTCAGTCCGCTTGTGGCGCCCGACGGCCGGGCTGGCGCGGTTCTTTGCCGAGGCCGGTCCTCCTTCCGCTTCTTTGAACTTTGAACACCTCAGCCAGATCAAGCGTGGGGTGGTGCGTGGGCGGTCTAAGCGGATTAAAGTCCGCGCTCCGGCTGGTACTGTCGGATGCGCCCTCTGGGATCGGAGCTACCAGGTTAATTTTGCCAGCCGCTCTAATATCTTGGCGCACAGAGTGGCGTGTTGAAGCGTTTTGGACAGCACCAGTCCTCTGGCGCTTTTTCGGCCCCTGGCTGTGCGAAAGCGCCAGAGGACTGGCGCAGTCCAAAACCTCGCGGGCTTCGCGGCGGTTCCCGCGCGGGGGCAACCCGCGACCCAACTTCAACACCCGTCAAACGACTGACTTGTGCCCTCCCGGCATTCAATGACCAATGACAAATCCTCAATTGTCAATTTTCAATTCTTAACTCTCACTTCTTGGCCTCCTGCTGCCCGGCCCAATCCTCCAGGGCCTGGCCCTCGCTGATGTGGCTGACGCGGGCCTTGCGGGCAGTGTCGAGGAACCGTTTGAGGAGGGCGGCGCGGGCCTCGCCCTGGACGTGGCCGGCCGCCAGTTGAACGTACCAGACAGGCAGCCGCGCGGCCTCCACTCGAGCGCGCACCGTGTCGTTGTCCGCCTTCTGTTCGGCCTCATCGAGGACCTTGGCGGCGGCCTCGAGGAACCCTGCGCCCAGATAGGCGGCCTTGGGGCCGTCAAAGATGTGGGCGTGGGCCTTGCCATCGCGAACCTGGCCCTCGAGCAGGTCGAGATAGGCGCGCAGGCTGGGCGCCGCGTTGCCGTAGTAGGCCCCGAGAAACTCGTCGGTGAGTTTTTGCACATCGGCCTCCGGGTTCCAGAGCAGCTTGGCCAGCAGATAAGCCCGCAGCGGCTCCATTTCCCCGGCGCCGCCGGGCGAATAGTTGCCCTGCTCGAACAAGCCCTTAACGCCGTGATGCACGAAGAAGCGGACGTTGGGCTGGAGGGCGTCGAAGTTCGGGAACGGCTGCTGGTAATTGGCGAAGTTGGGCGTGTAATCCCAGACATAGAGCAGAGGGGCGACCGGTTGCCAGGCGATGATGTCGTCGCGGAACCGCCGGTTTTCATCGGCAGGGCAGGTTTCCAGCGGATGCGCGAAGCAGCACTCGATGGAGCAGAGGCGGATGATGACGTTGTGGCGGGGACGGAGGGTCTTGGGCGGTTTGCGGGTGTATTGGTAGGCCAGGGTGTCGATGCGCACGTTGGGGAAGTCGGCCTCGATGTCCTGGGCGATGGCATTGACGAACCGCAGGAGCGAGGCGGCGGGGCTGCCTTCCGGGTCGTCGAGGGCCTTGCAGGCCTCGCACCGGCACCAATTGGCGGTGTCGTTCTGCGAGACGCTGATGATGGTGGCCTCGGGGTGCTCTTTGATCCATTGGCGCACGCGGGCCTTGGCGAGCGTGAGCACCTCGGGGTTCGAGAGACACCGTTGGACGTAGCCGCTCTTGCGCCGGCCATTGATCAGCGGGAAGTACTCGGGATGCTCTTTGAAAAGGTCCGGCGGGACCAGCAGGTCAAGGCTGTGGACGAATGGGAAATAGACGGCGAACTTGCCGCCGTGTTTGTCGGTCAACCCATAATGGTTGCCGTTGAGCCGGTGGCGCGCCGCAAAATCGGCGTCGTGGAGCATCTCGCTCCAAAAGACCTCGCGGTATTCAAGCGAAGGGACCTGGGTTTCGTTGCAGGGAGCTAACTCCAGCCCGTTGGTCCGGGGCATGATTTCGCAATCCGGAGTGAGCCAGCGGACGCCCAGCTTTTCCTCGAGCAACGCATAGACCCCATAGAGCGTGCCGCGGGGTTTGCCGCCCGCGATGATGAGGCGCTGGCCGTCGGTGCGCAGCACAAAGCCGTCCGGGCCCAGTTTTTTGAGATCCAGGGCGGGTTGCAGTTGCTCTAGCCTGGGATTGTCGCCGAGCACGATCTCCTGGTCCGTCTCAGGCGCGGCGTCGGTGAGGATGGGCAGTTTGGCGCCGCTGATCTTCTCGACGTAACGCTGCAACTCTTCGGCGGCGTAGCGTTCGGAGGGGATGGCCGCGGCGGGAATGACAATGAGGTAGTTGCCTTGGCCCTGGTCGGCCAGCCTGAGGGCCGCCTGGGTCTGGAGCCCGGTTGCGAGGACGAGCGTGAGAAGCGCCGCCCGGGCGCCGGAGATTCTGCAAACGGTCTTGAATGAAAGAAGCATTCGCGCATATTAGCGCCGTGAACAATGCCAGGAAAGAAAAAGCTTCCTAGTTCCACCGATAGCTCCACCCCCGCGCCGCGACCGTGAGCGCCTTGCCATTCAACTCCACTCCAACATCCTCGTCGGTGAAATTCTCGACCACCCAGCTCCCGTCCTCGAATAAATAGAGCCCGACCCTGTTTGGGGCGCGGAAGGTGACCTTGAGCGGGCGCAGCAACGGGGCGCGCAGTTCGTCCAATTCCTTCCGGCCAAGTTGGAGCAGCGACTTGGGGTCCTGCTTGACCTGGAGAATGCGAACGTTGGGCGCGTCGAGCCCCGGCCGGCCTTGAGAGGCCAGCACCTTGGCAAGGCCGTCGGTGAGCAGGACCGGTTTGCCGGTCTTGATGAAGGCGTCCAATTTGCCGGCAAACTGCCCATCCTTGAGCGCATGGATCGAGAAGAAGGCAGCAGGGGCATTGGCCGGAAACTCGTGGCAGGGGACCAGCGGCAGGCCCAACATGCCGGCGAAATCGAAGACCCGAGGTTCATCTTGCGGATGGCTGTTGGGGGGTTTGTAAGCGGCCACGCCAATGATCGGGCGTTTGCGGACTTGCTCGGCGACGGCAAGCAGCTCCGGCACGTTGGTGCGCAGGGCCAGGATGTCATTGGGGCCCGGGCCGCGTTTCAGTGAGCCATACGAGAAGAGCATCGACTCGGCCGCGCCGCCCAGGACGGTCTGGCGGGCCTGCTCGACGTAGGTGTGCTCGGTGGTGCCGAGCGAATCGAACCAGCCGCCGCCGCACTTGGCGCCGCCGATGCCGCCCAGCCAGCGCATGATGAAATAGCCCTCGTATTGCACGGTCCCGCCCCAGCGCCGGTCGTTGTAGTCCCGCGTCTCGGTGCCAACCCAGATCCGGTCGAAATCGGCCGTCTCGCGCACCACCTCATAACCGCGTTCGTGGAAGGTGTCGTACCACTGCGGGTATTTGATGATGAGACGGGCCTTGGGATTGACCCGTTTGGCCGGACCGAGGACGCAATCGCGGGACATGCGCACCATGAGCTCGCAACGATAGTCCTCCGGCCGGTCGCCGCTCACCGGGTAGGAGCGCCCGCCGATGTTCACCGTTTTGGCCTGGCGCGCCCGCTCGCACTCCGGGCAGGTGCAAGCGGCAAACCAAAAATCATCGATCATGATCTCGTCGAACAGGCCCGCGGCGTACTCGAAGATGGCCTGCGCGTTCGTCTGCGTGGCCGGGTCGGTGTAGCATGACGTGACGCCACCCCAGCCTGTGGACGGCTTGCCGACCTGCGTGGTCGTGACGCAGCCGGAGACCTCAAACCCCTCGGATTGGAAGCGCTGCTTGGCGTTCTGGAGCGCTGCCTGGCTCGCCCGGTAGCCATCGCGGAAGCTCTCGATATAGACCTTGGTCACCCCGGTCCGCCTGCACCACTGGATGGCGTTGCGCAGACCCTCTTCGCCCGAGAGGTAGTCGCGCACGTCCTGCGCGCAGAACAAGGTGGAAAACCGGTGGACCTGCCCCCGATCCTTGGCCAGCTCCCATAGGTCTGGTGTCGCCGCGCCTGGCTGGGCGACTCCCGGCAGCGCCAACACCCCGCAGAGAAACGCCCCGCTTGCTACGAGAAGGAAACGATCGGTTGCTTTCATCCGCTGCCACCGAGGAGATTTAACATCGTCAAAGCAGTCAGTCCTCTAACGTTGGCCGGGCAAAATCTCCCGCACCGGGAACTCGACGCCTGGAATGCTGACACACCGGAGCGTCTGTTGGTCGGAGAGGGTGGTCTTGGTATGGTAACCGGTGCTCGCCGGCTCTCGATACACGTCAATGGCGCGCTCCTCCGGACGGATCAGCCAATACTCCGGAATGCCGGCCTCCGCGTAAATCTCGGCCTTCTTCTCATCCAAAACCATGCTGCTCACGGCTACTTCCACCACCAGACGCGCAGTCGAGGGGTGCGCTCGCGCCCAATCGTCCAGCTTGCCCTGCACCACCGAAATGTCCGGTTCCGGCTCAGAATCCCGCAGCGTCAAAGGGCCCTCCCGCCGCACTTCGATACCATTCGGAACTTGCGTGAACAGGAGCCGCATCAGTTTTCCCAAGACCAGTTCGTGCAGGGGCGATTTAGGCATTTTGGCAACGACGATTCCTCGCAACAACTCGACATCTTCCGAAAGCATCCCCAGTTCGCCCAGCCGGTGATAGCCCTCGACCGAGATGCCTCGCACCCGCTCGCGAACCGCCGGCAATTCAAGCAACGTGCTCATCATCTGCTATTGTACCGGGCCGTCGTGCCGGATTCAAGGCGGATTTCATGGCGCTCCTGTCCTCGTCCGCCTCTGTTCAGCCTTTAGGGTGAGCGGCCCCAAGGAGCAGTTCCGTCCCGAAGGGACCGCCGAAAGCCAGGAGTGTTCTCAGTCGTCCCTTCGGGACGAGGGTCCCGCTTGTGGCCTCCCCGGCGTTGAAACGCCGGGCTATTGTCAGATGTCCCTCCGGGACAAAACTCCCGAGGCGCATGCCCAGTGCTTTTGATCGCACCCGCCCAGACTGTGGACTGTGGACTGTGGACTGTGGACTCTACCCCCCCGCCTCCCACTGGAGTGCCTGCTCCGCCAAATGGGTCCCCTGGATTCGCGCCAGGCGGCTATAGAGGCCGCCCTGCGCAAGCAGCCCAGCGTGGGTGCCGCGCTCGACGATCCGCCCGTGCCGCAGCACGAGGATCTGGTCCGCCTTGCGGATGGTGCTCAGGCGGTGAGCGATGACGAAGCTGGTGCGATTGGCCATGAGCCGCTCGAGCGCCTCCTGGATGAGCCGTTCCGTCGCGGTGTCCACGCTGGCGGTCGCTTCATCGAGGATGAGGATCGGCGCGTTCTTGAGCAGGGCGCGCGCGATGCTCACCCGTTGTTTTTCGCCCACGCTCAGCTTGACGCCGCGCTCGCCGACGCACGAGTCGTAGCCAAGCGGCAGGCAGGTGATGAACTCGTGGCAATTGGCCACTTTCGAGGCTTGGAGGAGTTCCGACTCGCTCGCCTCCAGCCGTCCGTAAAGGATGTTCTCGCGGAGGGTGCCGTTGAAGAGGAATGCCTCCTGGCTCACGACACTGATCTGCGCGCGCAACGAGTCGAGCGAGAGCCCGGCGATGTCCTGGCCATCGATGAGGATGCGGCCGGAACTCAACTCGTAAAACGCAGGGAGCAGGTTCACCAGGGTGGACTTGCCCGCCCCGGTTGGTCCGGCCAGGGCCACCATCTGGCCCGGGCGCGCGTGCAGCGACACCTCCCGCAACGCCGCGCGGCCGGCCTGGTAGCCGAAGCTCACATTCTGGTACACGACCTCCCCGCGGACCGGCTGGCGCAACGCGCCGCGCGGCGCGCCGTTGGCCCGTTCCACCGGCGCGTCGAGGATGTCGAAGACCCGCTCTCCGGCCGCGCGCGCCGCCTGGAGCATCTGGTTCAAGCCGTGCAGCCGCGCGATCGGCTCGTAGAACAGGGCTAGGTAGAACAGAAATCCCACCAGTTGGCCCAGCGTCATCCGGTCCTGGAGCACCTGCCGGCCGCCCGCCCACAGCACCAGCACCATCCCCACGGCCCCGGCAAAGCTCATCGTGGGCGAGTAGGCCGCCCAGACCCGCATGATCCCGAGCGTGCCCCGCCGCAGATCGTCCGCCCGCCGGGCAAATCGCTCGTCTTCGTGCGCCTCGCGTCCGAAGGTCTTGATCTGGCGGACGCCTTGCAGGTTGTCCATGAGCAGGGCGTTAAGGGCGCTGGAGGCCTCCCGTTGGGCGCGATAGCGCCGCCGCGCGGTCAGCGTGTAGCCCAGCGCCCCCGCCGTCAGCAGCGGCAGCGGCACCATCGCCACCAGCGCCAGACCGGGGTTGGTGGCCAATAAAATCGCCGTGACCCCGACGATGCTCAGCAGCGCCACGCTCCCCTGCTCGGTGCCGTCGATCAAAACCCGCTCGACCGAGTTGACGTCCTCGACCACGCGCGTCATCAGGTTGCCGGAGGCGCGCTGATCGAAATAGCCCACCGGCAGCCGCTGCAGCCGGGCAAACACGTCCCGACGCATGTCGTAGATCACATGTTGTTCGAAGGTGTTGTTGACGCGGATGCGCAACCCGTTGAAGAGGTCCCGCAGCAGGAACGCCCCCAGCAGCGCCAGCATCATCGGCGTCAGCAACTCCGGCTGCTTGGCCCGAATCACGTTGTCGATCACGAACTGCGCCAGCTTGGGATAGGCCAGCGCAAAGCCCATCGAGAAGAGGGCGCAGCCGATCGTGCCCGCCGCCAGGAGCTTGTAAGGCCGCAAATACCGGCCCACGCGCCGAGCCACCTCCCAGGTCGAGCGCGCCTTGGCGGCGAACGTCGGGTCAACGCCATCCCTGCCGTGCTCGGGCGGGCCCTGGCCGGGCCCTGCGCCTGCGGTCGTGCCGCCGCCGCGTGGCTGGTTGTTCCGCGCCGCAAACGCCGGGGCAATCCCGCTGGGTATCTCTCGCTGCACGTCTCAGTCTTCTCCAAAATGCCCCGCAGGACAAGCACGCCTGGGATTTACCGTTGACTTTGCCGGGCGGAGGTGAACAAACTCATGCGACTGGCACCGTTGAACAATCATCTGGGAGCGCCTTGTGTCTGCAATTCAGAAACGCCGGATCCTGATCGTGGATGACGAACCGTTCGTCTGCGATGCGATGAAGATGATGCTGGCCTTCGACGGGCACCTTGCCGAGGTAGCCAGGAACGGCAAGGAAGCTCTGGCCCTTTATGAGAAGGGGAGGTTCAACATCGTCATGACGGATTTCTCGATGCCATTCATGAGAGGCGACGAGTTGGCGGCGGCGATCAAGGCCCAGGACCCGGGTCAGGCTGTCGTCCTGGTTACCGCGTACGGGGAGGCCCTGGCGATGGAAGACCGTCCCTTGACGGGGGTCGATTACGTGATGGGCAAGCCGTTTCTGCTCGAGGATATGCGCCGGGCGATCGACCAGGTCACCGAGAACCCGGGCACCCCCGGGCCAGGGCGTGCAACAGATTGAGGAGAGAGAGCCGAGGGGCACCAACTCGGTAGCCCGAAGGGCTGAGTGATTCCGATCCCTTCGGGATACGCGTCCTAACTCTCGGCGCCGTCGCCCGCGTAGGTTCGGGCCAGGGCCTGGTTGAAGCCGTGGAGGAAGAGGTCGTTTTCGGCGACCGCCTTCTCGATGAGTTGGCCCAGGAGGAAGAGTTCGGAACTGTTGATGACGACATGGACGCTCTGCTGGAAGGCCTCCATGGGAGTGAAGGTCTGGAAGGAGTCACCGAGCAGGATGACGGTGGCGTGGCGGCGCTGCCCTATCGACATGTTCTGGAGGGCCTCCAAGGTCAGGTTTTCGCTGATGTCATTGGCGACGAATCGCTCTTCGAGGATGACCACCTGGTAACGGATCTGGCTGAAGCGGGCCAGGAAATCGGTGTGAGTGGCGGCGGTATGGACCTTGTAGCCCAGTTCGGTGAGGGCGCTCCGGGCGGCCTCCAGCCAGGAGGGGGTGGAGAAGGCCACCAGGGCGGGCTTATCCGTGGCGCTGATGAAATCGAATCCCTGTTTTTCGGTGTTGCTGTGCACTTGCGGCTCACTTGATTTTGAGGGTGAAGGGCAGGGGCGGGCCGCCGAGCTTGGCGGAGTCCACGCTGCCCTTCATGCGCAGGGCTTGCACGCCGGTGGTGGACTCGCCGCGGGCCTTCTTGACGGCATTGATGCCGCGCGCGACGGGGCCGCGCTTGGTGCAGTAGAGCAGGGCGGTCTCCTCGGCGATAACGCCCTTCTCATAGGCCTCCAGGGCGGAGGAATCGAAGGTGCGCCAGCCGAAGGGCTGGCTGGCCTCGATGATTTCGTAGAAGCTCTTGCCCTCGGATTCGCCGAGGCGGATGCTCTCCTGGGTGCGGAGGTTGGAGCCCATGATTTCGAGGAGGGCGTGGCGGCCGCCGCCGAGCCTGGGAACCAGGCGCTGGCTGACGACCCAGCGCAAGGCGCCGGCCAGGCGGGCCCGGAGTTGCTCCTGCTCATCGGTCTCGAACATGCCCAGGATGCGGTTGATGGTCTGGCCGGCGTTGATCGTGTGGAGAGTGCTCAGGACCAGTTGGCCGGTCTCGGCCGCGCTCAAGGCGATCTCTGACGGTGTCGCGGTCGCGCATCTCGCCCACGAGGATGACTTTGGGGGCCTGGCGCAAGGCCGCCCGCAGCCCGCTGGCAAAGGAGTCGAAATCGGTCCCCGCTTCCCTCTGGTTGAACGTGGCCTTGTCCTGAGTGTGGATGAACTCGACGGGGTCTTCGAGGGTGACGATGTGGACCGCCCGGGTGTGATTGACCTCGTCGAGGATGGCGGCCAGGGTGGTGGACTTGCCGGAGCCGGTGGCGCCGGTGATCAGGACCAGCCCGGTCTTTTCGCGAGGGATTTCCTTGAAGATGTCCGGGAACTGCAGCCAGTCCAGGGTGGGAATGGTCGTGTTGATCTGGCGCAGGACCACCGAGTAACAGCCCCGCTGGGAGAAGATGTTGATGCGGAACCGGGCCTTGCCGCTCAAGGTGTAGGAGATGTCGCAGGAGCCGTGCCGCAGCAGGTCGGCAATGTGCCAGGGGTTGTCCCCCATGAGGTTCAGCGCGATGGTCTCGGTCTGAAACGGGGTCAGCCGCTGGATCGGCGGGTTGCTGTTGACCCGTTTGAGTTCGCCCAGCGATTCGACTTGCAGGGGCCGATCGACGGTGAAGAGCAGGTCCGACACCTCGGGCTGCGACTCCAGCATCGTCGTCAGCAGATAATCCAGTTCAGGCCGGCGCATAGGGGTTCCTAAGTGTTCATGACCACTAAGTCTCCTCGTCGTCCGGGGGATGGGGCAGGAAGGCCCGGAATCGTTTTTTGTCCATGGCCTTGTCGTAGGCCTCCTCGGGGGAGATGCGCTTCATGCGCAGGTGTTCCATGATGGCATCGTCCAGGGGTTGGTTGCCGATTCTCTTGCCCACCTGGATCATGCCCGGGATCTGGTGGGTCTTGGCCTCGCGAACGAGGTTGGCGATGGCCGTGGTGAAGACCAGGATTTCGAGTGCGGCGACGCGGCCTTTCTTGTCGACGCGCCTGAAAAGGTTCTGGGCCACCACGCCTTTGAGGGCCTCGGAGAGGGTGGCGCGGACCTTGTTCTGCTGGTCGGCGGGGAAGACATCGATGATGCGGTCGACGGTCTTGGCGGCGCTGGGGGTATGGAGCGTGGCCAGGACGAGGTGGCCGGTGCTGGCGGCGACCAGGGCCAGTTCGATGGTCTCCAGGTCGCGCAACTCCCCCACCAGGATGATGTCCGGGTTCTCGCGCAAGGCGCCGCGCAGAGCGGCGGCGAAGGACTTGGTGTGGACGCCGACCTCGCGATGGTTGACCAGGCAGTTCTTGCTCTCGTGGACGAACTCGATGGGGTCCTCGACGGTGATGATATGGTCGCGCCGGTTCTTGTTCGCGTAATCCACCATGGCGGCCAGGGTCGTGGACTTGCCGGACCCGGCCGGGCCCGTCACCACGACCAGGCCCCGGCTGAGCATCGCGAATTTCTTGAGCACCGCCGGCAACGGGGCCTCCACCTTCTCGAAATCCTCGAACGAGAGCACCCGGGTGGGAATCTGCCGGAACGCCGCCGCAACGCCGTTCTTCTGGTTGAAGAAATTGACACGGAACCGGCAGAGGTTCGATATCTCGTAGCCGAAGTCCACGTCCCCGGTCTCTTCGAAAACCTTGGTCTTGTACTCGGGCGCGATCTCATAGAGCATCTTCTTGAGTTCATCGTTGTCCAGCAGCGGATGGTCCACCCGGTGCAGTTCGCCGTTGATGCGCAGCATCGGGTGGTTGCCCGAGGACAGGTGCAGGTCCGAGGCCTTTTGCTCGAACATGAGGTTGAAGAATGCATCGATCTTTGCCATATATGCCGGTGCAACCGCCATTCCAAACACAGCAATCTCCAGGCCGTGAACGAACTTGCCGAGATAATCGCGGGCGAAATCCGCTCCCACGGGGTTATCTCCTTCGCCCGCTTCATGGAGCTGGCCCTCTATTGTCCTGTTTATGGATATTATGAAAGAGAACAAGACATCCTGGGCCGGGGCGGGGATTTCTACACCAGCGTCAGTGTCGGCAGCCTCTTCGGGCAACTGCTGGCCGCGCAGTTTGCCGACTGGCTTGGAGGGATGGATGGCTCCCAGACCCCCACTCGCAGGCCTGGCGCGGCAACCGGAGCGCGGACAATCCCGTCCGCCGGCCCCGCAGGGGCGCCCGATGCGGACAAGAATGCCCGCGCCCCCGCCCGTCCACAGTGTCCGGATGTGGCCGGGCTCGACACTGCGACCATCGTCGAGGCCGGGGCGCATGATGGGCGCCTGGCGGCAGACATCCTGGGCTGGTTGCGCCGCCGCCGGCCGGCGCTCCTTGCCCGCCTCCACTACTGCATCGCCGAGCCCTCGGAACGGCGACGCGCCTGGCAGCAACGCCGGCTGGCTGAGTTTTCCGGGACCGTCCGGTGGGCCGGCGGGCTGGCTGAACTGCCCGGAGTCCGGGGCATTCTCTTTTCGAACGAAATGCTCGATGCCATGCCGGTCCATCGGTTCCGGTGGAAGGCCCGGGAGCGGGCCTGGGTCGAACTGGGCGTGACCGTCGAAGGTGGGAGCTTCGCGTGGACGGAGATGGCGCCCAACTCCGCAGGTCCCTCCCTCGCCCCTCGCCCCTCGCCCCTCGACTGCCCGGAGGCGTTGCTGGCCGTCCTGCCGGATGGATTCACCATCGAGGTTGGCCTGGCGGCGCGGGCCTGGTGGCGGGAGGCGGCCCAGGTGCTCGCCCAAGGGTGGTTGGTGACGATTGACTACGGCCTGAGCACGGAACAGTTCTTCGCGCCGGAGCGCCCTGAAGGCACCCTCCGCGCCTATGCCCGCCACCGCCAGAGCGGCGACGTCCTGGCCCATCCGGGCACCCAGGACATCACTGCCCACGTGGATTTCTCCGCCATCCGCGCTGCAGGCGAAGCGGCGGGCCTGCAAACCGAGGCCCTCCTGACCCAGGAAGAGTTTCTCACCCGGATCGCCGCCCGGATTTGGCAAGCTCAAACCGATTTCGACCCATGGACCCCGCGCTGCTCCCGCGAGTTCCGTACCCTCACACATCCGCAGCTTCTCGGACGGCCTTTCCGCGTCCTGGTGCAGAGACACGGCGGAGGGGTCTTGCACCAGCGGCGCAAGGGGGGCGAATGACAATGACGAATGACGAATGACGAATGACGAAAATGCCCAAACGCCGTCCCTTGCTCCGCGCCCTCAACCCTGCCAGCGCCTTCCCTGCAAAAACAAGCAAGTTGACAAAGGTGATGAAACTGGGCCGAGATTTTGTTCGACAGAATCCCGAACCCAGTCGATCCTTCTGAGAGCATGAAAACAAAGGTTCTAACTGCATTCTGTGTGGTGGCGCTTGCCCTGAGCACCGCCGGTTCGCCCTCTGCTTCTGATGGCGGGGCGGTCTATGTCGCTCTCGATGCGGTTGTGGCGCGTCCGGTTTGCGTGGCCGCGACCGCGATTGGCTCGGTCTTTTTTGTGCTGAGTCTGCCCTTCGCAGCCGCCACCAAGAGTGTCAAGCACACCGCAAACCTGCTTGTGGTTAAGCCGGCACAGGCCGCCTTCAGCCGCCCTTTGGGCGACATGGAGGCGTTGTGGGACGAGTGATTCAGGCAAGCGGGGCTCTCTGCATGGCCGAACGGGGCCGGGAGTCCCACGGCCCGGTCCCCTCGAGGACGAGGCTAACCTCGGAATTGTCGAGATGGCGGCCTCGTCGTGGAGTCAGAGAGTGGTGGAGTGGAGTGGACTTTAGTTTTCGCAGTTCAAGGCTTGGGCCAACTTGTGCCGGAGATTCTCCAGCTTGCGGCCGGGCCGCCGAAGCATCCGGCTCACCGCCTGTGCCACCCGGCTTTAGTGCCCCATGTCCAGGCGCTCGCTCACCCAGCGTCCCGGCACGGTCGTGCGCTCCCGCACCCACCATGCCAAGGCCGCCTTCTCTGCCGCGCCCTTGGGAGGGGTCAGTAAACGCCGCAACCGTCATTTTTCTAGGGCTGACCCCGCCACCGGAAGGTGTACTGAAACGAGCCAGGGCGAGGTTGTCGAGTGCCGCCGCATCGGGCCACCTCTTCGTTTTTTCCGTTTCCTTCTGTTCTTTTCCGGCGCCCAGCCGGTTACACGGAGGAAAAGAACAGGAGGAAACGAAGAAAACGAAGGACCGAATGCACATACGACGTCGTGCCCGCCGCGTACACCATCTTTTTGGGCCGGTTCAGGGCGTCGTAACGGTCCGTGAAACTCCAGCCTTCGGGTCGCCGCGGATGCTGGCCCCCTGGAATCAGAAACCGGGAACCTGCGAAAATCCGGGACTGTTGCGGAGCATTTGGCGACCGTGACTCACATTGTAAAAAAGTATAGATGTCACCCCGATTTGCCGCCCCCGATTTACCGGCCCCCGATTTACCGGCCCCTTGTAAAAAAGTATAGATGTGACCCCGATTTACCGGTCCCTCGGATGTCCATGCGGAGTATTTGGTGAGCCGGACACACATCGTAAAAAAAGTATAGATGTGACCCCGATTTGTGCGTAAGCGTGCGAGTCCACAGTCCCCTGTCCACTGTCGGCAGTCGAGATTTGGGTCAGCCGGTTCAGGTAGTCGTACTGTTTGGTCGTCGTCATGCGCGTCACGCCGTTCAGAACGAAGACAATCTGGCCGACCAGGGGCGAGTTGACAACACAATGTCAACCGCGATTGTCAAACGCTTGGGTGCGACCTCGACGCCTTCGTCAAACGCCGCCGACATGAAAAGTTACGGATTGAGCCCTTCATTTGCCCGCCAATGAAATAGTACATTCTCATTTGACCCCTTTTCTTTTCGTTTCCTACTTCAACAGAAAATCGGAACAGAAAATCGGGGTCACGGAACAGAAAATCGGTCAAGAAAATCGGGGTCATATCTATACATTTTTACAATGCGTTCTGGAGGCGCGTCATTTGCTGGAACAGAAAATCGGAAAATCGGGGTCACAGAAAATCGGAAAATCGGTCAAGAACAGAAAATGAAATCGGAAAATCGGGGTCATATCTATACATTTTTACAATGCGTTCTGGAGGCGCGTCATTTGCTGGCGCAGCTCGGGGTGCCGCTCCAGCCGTTTCCCAAAGCGCGTTAGTCGGAAAATCGGGGTCATATCTATACATTTTTACAATGCGTTCTGGAGGCGCGTCATTTGCTGGCGCAGCTCGGGGTGCCGCTCCAGCCGTTTCCCAAAGCGCGTTAGGGCTTGTGCCACTGCGTCGTACTCCATGCCGCCTGCCAATTGAGCCAACTGCGGTAAAGACAGGCGACCCGCCCTGCGCCCAAGCCAGAGGGCGGCTTCCCTGCCCCAATCCGCATATCGGTCGCAGAACTCCGGCCAAGTCTGGCCTTTAACCTTTTCCACCGCCAATACAATATCCTCCCAGTTCACTCGGTGCGCCAGTCGCCTTACGGCCGCCTGTTCGCGGCGGTTCCCGCCCACCTCCTCCCGCAAGCGCCGCGCAAATGCCTCGCTCCCCAGGACGAAACCGGCGACCAGCCGCTGCCACGGCGATTCTATCACGCCTTGGCGCAGCGGGGCCTCGGTGTATTGGCGCAACGCTGCCCGTTGCTCTGCCTCAGTGCGACCGCCGGACAAATGTCCCAAAAGCTCCCGCACCAGCCAACCCGGCGGGGCACAATAACCTGCATAGCCGCGATAAGAACTCCACCGCCACTCACGCAACACCTCCAGGCGCTTGCCGACCAATTCGGTGGTCGGCGCAACCCCGGTGCCCAACCGGCCCGCCGCCTGCTTCCGTTTGTCCAAGCCTAGCGCCGCCACTCGCACCGGGTTCAAATGCACGTAGCGTCCCACCTCCTGCCACCCGGCATCCTCCTCGACCACGACCGCCTTGAAGCGTCCTTGGAACAAGTGTCCAGCCCGTCCATGACGGCGATTAAACCAGACGCTGTAGCTGACGTTGAGCCATTGCACTGCTGCGCTCAGGTTGGCTTCCGGCGTCTCGAGCAGCAGGTGAAAGTGGTTCTCCATGAGCACGTAGCCATGAACCCGTACGCCAAACCGTTCACCCAGTTCACCAAGCAGCTCCAGGAAGTGGCCCCGGTTGCAGTCTTGCCGGTAAATTGCCCTTCGCTCGTTGCCGCGCGCGGTCACATGATAGCGCCCGCCCGCCCGTTCAATTCGCAAAGCGCGTGCCATGCAATGGAGCAAAGCGCCTCCGCTGCGCAAGGTCAATCAAGAAAGCGCCGCCCGGCACCGGTCCCTCGGATGTCCATGCGGAATATTTGGTGAGCCGGACACACATTGTAAAAAAGTATAGATGTGACCCCGATTTGTCGAAGATTTGTCCGAATAGATGTGACCCCGATTTGTCCGATTTGTTGCTAAGAAAGCGCCGCCCGGCACCGGTCCCTCGGATGTCCATGCGGAATATTTGGTGAGCCGGACGCACATTGTAAAAAAGTATAGATGTGACCCCGATTTGCGATTCGATTTGTGACCCGATTTGCCCGATTTGCCTTTGCCCAAAGCGCGTGCCATGCAATGGAGCAAAGCGCCTCCGCTGCGCAAGGTCAATCAAGAAAGAACAGAAAATCGGGGAAGAACAGAAAATCGGGGTCATATCTATACATTTTTACAATGCGTTCTGGAGGCGCGTCATTTGCTGGCGCAGCTCGGGGTGCCGCTCCAGCCGTTTCCCAAAGCGCGTTAGGGCTTGTGCCACTGCGTCGTACTCCATGCCGCCTGCCAATTGAGCCAACTGCGGTAAAGACAGGCAACCCGCCCTGCGCCCAAGCCAGAGGGCGGCTTCCCTGCCCCAATCCGCATATCGGTCGCAGAACTCCGGCCAAGTCTGGCCTTTAACCTTTTCCACCGCCAATACAATATCCTCCCAGTTCACTCGGTGCGCCAGTCGCCTTACGGCCGCCTGTTCGCGGCGGTTCCCGCCCACCTCCTCCCGCAAGCGCCGCGCAAATGCCTCGCTCCCCAGGACGAAACCGGCGACCAGCCGCTGCCACGGCGATTCTATCACGCCTTGGCGCAGCGGGGCCTCGGTGTATTGGCGCAGCGCTGCCCGTTGCTCTGCCTCAGTGCGACCGCCGGACAAATGTCCCAAAAGCTCCCGCACCAGCCAACCCGGCGGGGCACAATAACCTGCATAGCCGCGATAAGAACTCCACCGCCAGTCACGCAACACCTCCAGGCGCTTGCCGACCAATTCGGTGGTCGGCGCAACCCCGGTGCCCAACCGGCCCGCCGCCTGCTTCCGTTTGTCCAAGCCTAGCGCCGCCACTCGCACCGGGTTCAAATGCACGTAGCGTCCCACCTCCTGCCACCCGGCATCCTCCTCGACCACGACCGCCTTGAAGCGTCCTTGGAACAAGTGTCCAGCCCGTCCATGACGGCGATTAAACCAGACGCTGTAGCTGACGTTGAGCCATTGCACTGCTGCGCTCAGGTTGGCTTCCGGCGTCTCGAGCAGCAGGTGAAAGTGGTTCTCCATGAGCACGTAGCCATGAACCCGTACGCCAAACCGTTCACCCAGTTCACCAAGCAGCTCCAGGAAGTGGCCCCGGTCGCAGTCTTGCCGGTAAATTGCCCTTCGCTCGTTGCCGCGCGCGGTCACATGATAGCGCCCGCCCGCCCGTTCAATTCGCAAAGCGCGTGCCATGCAATGGAGCAAAGCGCCTCCGCTGCGCAAGGTCAATCAAGAAAGCGCCGCCCGGCACCGGTCCCTCGGATGTCCATGCGGAATATTTGGTGAGCCGGACACACATTGTAAAAAAGTATAGATGTGACCCTGATTTGCGATTTGGTGACCCCGATTTGCGATTTGGGACGCACATTGTAAAAAAGTATAGATGTGACCCCGATTTGTTGATGACCCCGATTTGTTGATTGTAAAAAAGTATAGATGTGACCCCGATTTGCGATTTGGGACGCACATTGTAAAAAAGTATAGATGTGACCCCGATTTGTTGAGATTGACCCCGATTTGTTGACCGATTTGTTGACCGCCCCGATTTGTTGACCGATTTGTTGACCGCCTGTGCCACCCGGCTGTAGTGCCCCATGTCCACGCGCTCGCTTACCCAGCGTACCGGCACGGTCGTGCGCTCCCGCACCCACCATGCCAAGGCCGCCTTCTCCGCCGCGCCTTTGGGAGGGGTCAGTATTGGGAGGGGTCAGTAACGCCGGAACCGTCATTTTTTCTAGGACTTCACTGTGTGAAAATGCGGGATTGGACCCGTTTCGCGGACTCACATTGTAAGAAAGTATAGATGTGACCCCGATTCCGGGTATAGATGTGACCCCGATTTGGATTTGATTGTAAAAAAGTATAGATGTGACCCCGATTTGGATTCGACATTGTAAAAAAGTATAGATGTGACCCCGATTTGCGATTTGATGTGACCCCGATTTGCGATTTGGATTACCCCGATTTGCGATTTGGATTTGTTACCCGATTTGTTGACCCCGATTTGTTGACCGACCCCGATTTGTTGACCGATTTGTTGACCGCCCCGATTTGTTGACCGATTTGTTGACCGCCTGTGCCACCCGGCTGTAGTGCCCCATGTCCAGGCGCTCGCTTACCCAGCGTACCGGCACGGTCGTGCGCTCCCGCACCCACCATGCCAAGGCCGCCTTCTCCGCCGCGCCCTTGGGAGGGGTCAGTATTGGGAGGGGTCAGTAACGCCGGAACCGTCATTTTTTCTAGGACTTCACTGTGTGAAAATGCGGGATTGGACTCGTTTCGCGGACTCACATTGTAAGAAAGTATAGATGTGACCCCGATTCCGTGCTGACCGATTCCGTGCCGATTCCGCCCCGATTCCGTCCCTGCCCATTGTAAGAAAGTATAGATGTGACCCCGATTCCGTGACCCCGATTCCGTGACCCCGCCGATTTGCTGCTGACCCGATGTGACCCCGATTTGCCTGACCCCCATTGTAAAAAAGTATAGATGTGACCCCGATTTGGATTTGTGACCCCGATTTGGATTTGCTCACTGTGTGAAAATGCGGGATTGGACCCGTTTCGCGGACTCACATTGTAAGAAAGTATAGATGTGACCCTGACCGATTCTAGATGTGACCCCGATTTGGATTTTTTGGATTTGCGCCCCGATTTGGATTTGCGCCCCGATTTGGATTTGCGCCCCGATTTGGATTTGCGCCCCGATTTGGATTTGCGTCCTGCTGCAGAGACGCGACGGTGGAGGAGCAACCCGGTCAGACCTCAACATCTGACCCATTGCGGAATGACGAATGACGAATGACGAATGACGAAAGAGTGCGGGCGTGCTGCCGACTCCGGACGCTTCGCGATTTTTCGTCATTCGTCATTCGTCATTCGTCATTGTCATTGTCCCGGCTACGGATGCCGCAGGCGGAAGAACTCCGTCGGGCGTGTCGAATCGGTTGCCGGGAAGCTCATCCGGTAATTGGTCTGCGAACCGGGCACGTCGCCCCAATCGAGGCTGTTCCGAAGGTCAAGGACGTTGGTTTGGAGAATCCAGCCGGCATAGTTCGAGGGCCACGAGAGGGTGATGTTTGGGCCGGTGAGTGTTGCGGCAATGTTCGTGCCCGTTGATGGCACCGGGCCGAAAGGGGTCGCGGCAACCTCGGCGGAAGGGAGGCCCTCGCCGATTTGGTTGCTGGCGGTCACGACGTAATAATAGGTGACGCCGTTGAGGAGACCGCTATCAAGCCAACTGGCGCCGGTGATGCCGTTGGTGATGGGCGTGTAAGGCCCGCCGCTGACGGGTGCGCGCTTGACGTTATAGCCCGCCGCCAGCGCGGTGCCATCCCAGAGCAGCAGAACCTGGCGGTTGCCGGCCAGCGCGCGCAGGCCGCCGGGCGGCTCGGGGGCCGCAGTGGCCGCCGGGTAGGCCAGATTGTTGGTAGCGTTCAACCACCAAAGCGCGCTTGTGACGCCGCGGGGGTAATGGAGACTGCCCAGAAAACGGTTGGCCCCGGTGCCGTCCAACTGGTCCGACCACCCGTGAAAGGGGGCGTTCTGTATCTGAATGGTGGCATGGACCTGATCCACGGTCCCGTTCACAGTGCCATTGGTGATGCCCAGGATGGTCTCGGCAGCATATTGGCACGTGTAGAGCTTGCTTTGCCAGGTATTGTAAGAGTTGCCGGCAACGTCGCCGCTGGTCATGTCCCAGCCCCCGCTTGTGGCGTCCAGGCATTTGCCCGGGACCAGGACTGCCACCATATGATTCGAGAGCGCTTGGAGCATGGGGGCGTAAGGGCCGCCGGCGCGGTCCACCGCGTTGGTCAGTCCCATCTGGGCGGGATAGGGCAGACCCTCGACCATCGGAAGGATGGCGGAGGGATTGCTGCCATCCAGAAGCGCTGGAATGTAACCCAACGTCGCCCGGTAACTGGTCCAGCGATTCACGATCGTTTGCGCCGCAACGGCGGCCATGTTCCGGCACATCGTCGCGTCGGCCGCATCGCCGATCTGGGCGAACATCGCCTGCAAGGCCAGGTAACAAGCCCAATTCCTCACCGCCAGCCTCCCGCTGAACCGCGCGGCATTCAGAGAGGCATCGAGGTTGTCGAAGGTCGTGATCTCGCCCGCATTGAGGTTCTTGGTGGTTCCATCCCTGGCGAGGGGGTTGGTGCTATCCCGCCAGAGCATCGAGTTGAGGCAGGTCCGCAGCAGGGCCGCGTTGCTGGCCAGCCAGGCGTCATCACCGCTGTGGCTCCAATAGAGCCCGGCCGAGAGAATCCAGGTGTGGAGCTCCTCCTGTGCCATGCTGGCACCATACGCCGGTCCGGTGCCGGAGGCCGGCCAGCCCCCCATGTCGTGGTCGAAGGAAAACCCCTGGCTCGACACCTCCGTCCCGGAGGGATCATATAGCGGTTGGTCGAAGCTGTAGCCCGCGCCGTTGATCGCGCCCGAGAAGGTGTCGAGCACGTTGCGCAGCGTCCAGGGGTGCATCAGGGATTCGTAGAAAGCCATGTTGACCGTGAGGTCGAAGGTATTGATGTACCTGGTACGCCCCCTCCGTGACGCGCCAAGAGACCCCGCCGTTCGGATCGATCAGGCAAGCCGTATTCGCCATGTAGGAGTGCAGGGCGTGGCAGGCCAGGAATTGGCGGTACGGGTTCAGGCGGGCGCCGGCCATCGCCGAGGCCAGTTGCTGGCAACGCACTTGGGCGTCCGCCAACCCGGCGAAGGCCGAGTCCACCACGCTGTCCATTGAAGGAAAGAGCGAGGTGTAATAATAAGAACCCGCTGTCCGGGGATCGACCACAGCGCTCCGATAAAAGGCGATGACGACGGCGAGGGTCCCGGTCTGGCCGGGCGGAATATTCAGGCGAAAGGCGAAGCCCCGGCTCATTCCGTTGAGTGCCGCCGTGAGGCTGGCACCGCTCAACAGGTTGCACGTGCCGCTTTGGACCGCCAGTCCGGCTTCGCCCACGGCAAAGCCCTGGTATGCGCCATCGGCAAGGCTCATCGGTGTGGCCGCCGTGGGCAGGCCGAAGTAAAGGTCCTCCGGGGTGCTGTGGGTATTGACGACCCTGAACACCAGCCAGGTTGCGGGGAGGAAGAAGCGTTTCTTCTCGCTGAGCGTGGCCGCGCTCAGGCTGGCCATCGACCACACGGGCGTGTAATGCGTGAACGAGAGCCCGAGGCTGTCAATCGTCCATTGGTCCGTGCAAGGCGTTAAGGTCCGCTGGGCATTGTTGGTGGCGACAAAGCTGGCGTTGGACGAAACGCTTGCGGGCGACGCGAGAAATGGAAGGGCCTGCACGCCGGCGCTGCCCGACAATGCGATGAGCAGGCCGCCGCCGCCGTATACCTGCGGGCCCCGTACGGGACCTGTGCGCTGGACATGCCCAAACCGCAGCAGTCGCCCCGTTGCCACCACTGGGGACCCGGGCCGGTGTAGCCATAGGTGAGCGTCGAGCAAACCCCCACCGGGGAATGGTCAAGGTTCACAAACTGGAGCTGGTTGGACGAGAGCAACGGGAAGGCTGGCGCGGAACGCGCGTCCGGCCCCAGAACCGCCAGGACCAGCCAGGGCAGCCACCGCCAACAGGGGCGCCCGACCGCCCGGGCCGCGACCGCCACGGCGCTGGAATCCGGGATTGCGCGCGCCCCGGTCTTGCGCCCCTCTCCGGGGGCGGGCAAACCGCCGTCTAGGCCATCAACCGCACCGCCGCGCGCGACCAGAGCATGGAGCGTTTTCATAGCAGTGCATCGTATCGCGGCAAGGAACGGCAGGGCCAGCCAAAAGTTGCGGGGGGATGGGCGATCAAAACACGGAGACGTTCCTACACCGCGCAGCGGTGCCCGATGGCAGCCGTGGACTTCTAGTCCACGGACCCATGGCCCAAGCGCGAACGCGAGTTGCGTCTGGCGCCTGGGGCGGACGCGCAGGCGCAGCCCGCCGATTTGGCGGAGGCGATGAACAGGGCCTGAGTTCATCCGTATAAGAATTCCCCGAACGAATTCGCGCTTTGCGCCCCTGAACCTCGACACTGCGTTCCCGTCCCGCGAAGCGTTTTGGACTGCCGCAGTCCAAAACCTTCGGACTTGGTGTCGGTTCCTGGGGAGGAAGGCCGTTGGCTTTCACGACCTTTGTCGCAGCCTTTGTCGAGACCTTTGTCGAAATCGGGCTGAGCTCGACAAAGGTTGCGACAAAGGCTGCGACAAAGATACCAAAGTCATCCTTATGTTGCGCGTGTCCAGCTCACCACCAGAGAAAGGTCGGATTGGGGGGGACAGACCAAAACGACGAGTTGTCCGGATAGGTTGGGAACTTGTATCCTGCCGAGTGGCCGTTGCCGTAGAGAAGGTTGACCAGGCTCTTGCCACGGTAGTTGTGCCAGACGCTGTTGGAGGAGGTCCAACCCCGATTGATGTGCATAATCCAGTCGCCGAGGATGATCTTGGTTGCCGGGCCAAGGGCAATATCCGACCCCTTGAGGGAGGTGGCGCTGTATTGATCGACGGGGTTGAGGGAATCTCCGAAGGTTCGCCGGATGCGCATGTAGTTGACGGCCCATTCGATCAAGTAACTGGTGCCGTACTGGTTCCAGCAGTTGGTGCAGACCCAACCGACCGTCTCGGTGGAGATCGCGTCCCCTTTGTCGGCCGGGCAGTGGAAGATAGCGGGGTTGGCTGCATAGCGCCAGAAAGGGCGGTTCGTCGCCCAACTCCAGACATCGTACTTGCCGTTCTGTCCGCCTAATGCGTTCCAGTCCACGCACGGAGGCAGCGTGTCTGCGGAATCCATCAGATAGCACGCCGAGGCGGCGCCGATCTGGTGCTGGTTGCTCAGACACTGCGTCTGTTTAGCCTTGGCTTTGGCCCGGGACAAGGATGGCAGGAGCAAGGCGGCCAGGATGGCGATGATGGCGATGACGACCAGCAACTCGATGAGAGTGAAGGCGGACCGAGGCGAACGGATGACAGCGAACAGCGATGCAGGCTTGGGTTTCATTTGCGCCTTGGGCAAGACGCCCGGCATTGCGATTTGGCACATGGCCCTTGTCAACATAACCTGAGGTTTACCACGAAACGACCCCCGGCAGCAATGCCCGGTCTCACAATTTGCTGTCTGGCAGCACAACGGTCGGAGCGGGCGCCGGGGCGCGGGGGGCGGCTTGGGCCCAGGCCTCGCGGCGCAAGTCTCTGGGCGAGCGGCCGAAGCGCTGTTTGATCAACCGGGAAAAGTGGAAGGCGTTGGAGAAACCGCAACGGTAGGCGATTTCAGCGGCCGTGTGGCCGGTCTCACAGAGCATCGCGGCGCCGCGTTCGGTGCGCAATCGCCACAGGTAGCGCGCCGGGGTGGCGTGCAGTTCCTGGCGGAATTTGTAGATGACGGCGTTTCTGGAGATCCCGGCGGCCTCTTGGGCGGCCTGCAAACAACTCTCCTCGCCGAAGTGGTCCTCCACGTAGTGGAGGAAGGCGCCGACTGCCGGATCCCAGCCCGGCTCGGAATCCAGGCGGCGCCAGGCGCTGAGGTACTCGGCAAAGAGGCAGAGGCCCAACTGCTCGAGCAGCCTGCCGGCGGCGCCGTGGCGTGGGGGGCGGAGTTTGAAGACGGCCGCCAGGAGCAAGCCAAAAACCTCCGAGCAAGGCACGGAGACCGCCGCGAGCCGAAGCCGTTGTTGCAGGTCCGCTGGCATGAAACCGGGGCGGATGGAGCACCAGGAATGGTGCGTCTCAGTGTCCAAGGCAAAGCGGAAGTGCTCATGCCCGCCCGGCAGGAACAGATAGACCGTCCCCGGCCCCAGCGTTCGGGGGGCCTTGTCCACGGTGGCCTCGCAGTGGCCCGAGTGCAGGATGACCAACTCAAAGTCGCGCTGCACGCGCGGTCCGCAAACTCCGCCGGGCTCGTAGAGGACCTCCCCGATGACTATATTGGCCGTCTGCAGGCGGCGATTAGCCCAGCGAAGCCTGAAGCCGTCGTAGTACACAGGGCGGAGCCTACCGTTGCCCTCGGCGGCGGTCAAGAGCGATCTTGTGATGGGAGATAGGGAATTGTGAGAGCAGGTATTCCCGGCCCTGGGGTTTTGTGCCAGACTTGGCCCTGATTACCTCGGGCAGCGGCTCAAATTGCAGACGGAATGGGCCGGGACTTGCTCGGGACCAGGCTGTTATGAAAATGTCGTGACACGAGGCGACTGCACCGAAATGTCCGCAACCTGACACGAACCTGACAGAAACCACCCCTATGAAGACAAACCCCCAAATCGCACTCTTGGCCGTGATGTTGGCGGCCGTCAACCCGGCGCTGGCTGTGGTGACCAACGTGGCCCCCAGCGGCGTCATCATCCAAAGCGGCGGCTCCTTCAATACTTATATGGTCCCGTCACTCGTGATTGACGGGAGAACCAACGAGGCCCCGAATGAATCGCCCACCTTTTGGGTGGGCTCGGCCGGCAAGAGCACCGGCTATTTCATCCTGGATCTCCTCAACGACTACCCCGTCAGTTCGGTCGTTTTGTACAATACGCACGGCGGCGCCGCCGAGAATGACGGCACGGCCAATTTTGCCGTGAGCGTCAGCGATACGCTCGGCCCGAATACCGTCACGCTGGATCGCTACTACAAGTTTAACGGGGATCTCAACGACTCCTCGGGCAATGGCGTGGACGCGGTCGAGGTCGATTCCTCCTTGACTCCCACCACCCCGGTCTTTAGCAACTCCGTCCCGGCGGTCCTGACGAATTTTACGCAGTCCCTCTCCTTTTCGGGATATGGCGAGAGCGTCGAAATCGCCAATCCGACCGGCATGGCCCAGCCGACCGCGTTCTCCTACTCGATGTGGGTCATGTGCCAGACGCTTTACTTTGGGAGCCTGCAGCCGACCAGCTTTATCGTGCGGACGGCCGCCGCTGGGCACGAAAACAACACCTGGTCGCACCAAATCCGGTTGAACACGGCCCTCAATTTTGAGGCCTATACGTTTGACGGCGCTCAAAAGACGGTCACAGGCACGACCGTGGTCCAGCCCGATGTCTGGTATCACGTGGCGGTCACGGCCCAGAACGGCGGGCTGGAGCACTTGTATGTCAACGGGGTGGAAGAGGGCACCCCAGCGGCTGTCGGCACCCTATGGCAAGGCGGCGGCATGATCGAGATCGGGACCGGTTCCGGCGGTGGCTTCTCGCCCTCCTCGGAACTCATCTCCGACGTGGGCATCTGGTTCAGCGTCCTGACCCCCGCCGCCGTCCTCAGTTTGAGCAAGGGGGCATCCCCCCTGAGTGTCGGCGCCGCCTCCGGCGTGACCCTGATTAACCCGACGGCCGTGGTCTCCGGCACCCTGACCAATGTCACCGGCCAGACCAATATCACGCCCGCTGTCTATAAGCTCTCCAACCCGGTCACGGCCCGTTATTGGCGTTTTGACGCTCTGAGCTGCGCCTACCCCATCAGCTCAAACAACAGTATCGGTCTGGACGAGTTTCAACTCTTTGCCGACGTGCCTATGCCGACGATCACCGTAAAGCCTGCGATCGAGCTGACCTGGCCGGTCAACCCATTCCCTCTGCTCAGCAGCAGGACCCTGCCCTCCACGAACTGGGTCCCCGTCGAGCCGCCGCCGGTTTTTAACGGTAACGCCTTCGTCTTTTCCGGTGTGCCGACCCTTACGGGCACCAACTTCAGTTTCTTCCAGGCGGCGGACGACAGCGCTGACTTCTTCGCCTTGGCACGGACGGCCCCGGGGCAGACGGTCAGCACCAACGTGGCCAGGAGCGGCAACATCATCTGGGCCAGCAGCTATTACACCGGCCCCACTTTCCCGCCCTATGCCGTCATTGACGGCATCACCTACGAAAGCACGAATGTTTGCGCGATACAGCCGCCCCCCTATTGGCTGGCTGTCAATAGCGACACCAACGCCAGTTTCGTCCTGGATCTCCAGCGCGAATACTCCATCTCCTCGGTCAACCTCTACAACACTCATAACGGCTCCTGCAACGATCGAGGCACGGCACAGTTCGATCTCAGCGCCGTTGACGGCGTCATCATCACCACCAACGCAACCGTTGAGGCCAGCCCCGTCGATCGCTACTACCCGCTGGATGGGGATACGACCGACCATTCGACGAACAAGGTGGACGCGGCGTTCCTGGACGCGGCCAGCCCCGGCGGCAATCCCGTCACCCCAACCTTCAGCACCGATGTGCCCGCGGTCTTGAAATCGGGGCACAGCCTGGTTCTCTCCGGAAATGGCGACCGGCTGGAGATCCTCGATCCTTTCGGCATGACGGAGCCCACCGTCTATTCCCTCTCGTTCTGGGTCAACCTCTCGGATCTGTCGCTGGCCTCGAGCATCATCGTTCGCACCGACCCTAACGGGGAGACCAACGACTACTCGCACGAGGTGCGAGTGCTGCCCAGCGGGCAGTTTGAGTCCTGGCTCTGCTGCATATCAGGGCCCATTGATGGCACGACCCTAGCGCAGCCCGGCGTTTGGTATCACGTGGCCGTCACCGCCCAGGAAGGCGATTACGAGCACCTCTACATCAACGGCAAGGAAGAGGGCACGCCCCTCCCGGTGGGGCTCGGGGCTATGTGGAAGGGCGGCGACCGTTGGACCATCGGCACAGGCTGTGGCGGTGGCGCGGCCGGGATAACCGTTCCCGGCTTTGCTCCGTTGCTGGGAGAGGTGACCAACGTCGCCATCTGGTTCAGCGTCATCACTCCCGACGAGATCCAGGCCCTGGCCGCCGGCACCCGACCGACGGCGATCAACGGAGGGTCGGCCCCGACCACCACCGCCACCTTCCCCAATCCGCGTCCAGTCGCCTCCGGCACACTGAGCGACATGGCCGGCGTGGACCAGATAGTGCCCGATGTCTTCGAGGTCACCCCGCCCGTGACCGCCCGCTACCTCAAGTTCACCGCGCTCTCGGGCATCTACCCCTCGGGTTACGAAGGACTGAATGAAATCGAGGTTTATTCCACCATTGAGGCAGCCAAGCAATCCATCTCCCGCGCCCTGCTGCTGACTTGGCCCTACAGTCCGTTTAACGTGGTCCTGCAGAGCAGCCCGGATATGACCACCTGGACGACCGTCTCAGCCCAGCCCGACTTGGTCGGCACCACCTGGCAGGTCTTTCAGCCCATCGCCGGACAGGCTCTACTATCGGCTCAGCACACATTAATCAGAGGCCCATGGGCGGCCCTGCCCCGGCCATACCGGCCAGGGCAGGGCCTTGCCCGGATCTGGCGGCTCACCTCCTCCGAGCCTGAACATCTGGCGCAGTTGCCGAAGGTCCTTCCCCGCCAAGCCCGGTCCGCCGGGGGCCGAGGGGCCAAGGCCACGCTGCAGCCGTCGCTCTGCACGGTCGCTGAGGCGGCGACTGTTCAGGTGGGGATACGTGGGGCAGACCTCTGGTCTGCCGGTTCACGGAGCCTCCGGCTCCGTGTCCCTTGCGGTTGCGACGCTCGGGGCCAGAGGCCCCTCCAACCGGCAGACCAGAGGTCCGCCCCACGCCTGATCCGTTACCTGAGGCGATTGGTCACGGGCGCCTGGCCGAGAACGCCGGCTATTGGAGAACTTTGTCGCGGCCTTTGTCGCAGCCTTTGTCGGTTTGACCATTTTTCGACAAAGGTTTTCGACAAAGGCTGCGACAAAGGTTCGGAACCCGGCCTTGTGACGCCAGACATCCAATTGTGAATCCAGGCATTGCCATAGAGCGCGCGCGTATGGTATGCTTTTCCGAGTCAAACCAGATAATGATGATGCCGCAACCTGCGCCGCTCCGTCAGGCCCGGTGGGCTTTTACTCTGATCGAATTGCTGGTGGTGATCGCCATCATCGCCATCCTGGCCGCCATGATTCTGCCCGCCCTATCGCGGGCCAAGGCCAAGGCCAAACGGATCCAATGCCTGAACAACACGCATCAGATCGGTGTCGCCCTGGCGTGCTATATGATGGACAACAGGGACACGGAGCCGCTGTGCCCGGACTGGGACGCATTGGGTGGACAGAGCGGCAAGTACGATTTCTGGACCTGGGCGACGAACCGGCCTCTCTGGGGCTATGAAGCCAACGTCGAGGTGTTCCATTGCCCGGCCGATAAAGGCGACGTGGACGGCATCATTTGGGTCGGCATTAACTGCACCAACTGCTGGGCCCAGTACGGCACCAGTTACTTGATCGAATGGGCGACAGACTTCGCGCGCGTCAAGCAGGTCTTCGGAAACTCCGACCCCAGCGCCCGTGGCCAACCCAGTGGCAGGTTGATGACCGGCGCGGAAATTGCCCGCAGCCCGGCAAACAAGATCATCCTCGGGGACTGGATTTGGCACCCCAATCGGGGTTGGACAGACCCCAAAAGCGCCTGGCATAACTACCAGGGCAAGAGTCTGGTCAATATGCTCTATGGCGATGGCCACTCGTTCGGATTCAAGTTTCCAACCATCCCGGATGCCGCTCCCGCAGACAGCTCTGCGTTTTGGAATACCGCGCCCGACCCTACTTTTACCTGGTGGTGACGACAGTGCGCGGGGCTCCATCTCAGATCAGCCCTCAGGCGAGGGGTTCCCGCCCCCGCCGTCGCGCGGCGCAACCCGGAGGGTTGCCAGAGGGTAGCCGGGGGTCGCGGCGGCGCCGCAACCCCCGGTCCACGGCAGGCAGGATCGCGCACCCCGGAAGGGGTGCCAGAGACCTGCAGCCCTGGCTTGAGCTACCCTCTGGCATCCCTCCGGGATGCCGACCCCCAGCGTCGCTGGACCGGGGGTCTCGCCCCGCTTCGACCCCCGGCTACCGTCTTTCATCCCTCCGGGATGACTTGGACCGCTTGCCCCTCACCCCGGCCCTCTGCCCGTCGGACGGGGCGGGGGAGAAGCAAAGCCCGGCTCTCCCAAGTTCCAACGCGCCGGGATTCTTCGACAGAGGGTCGGCGGTCCTCCCTCTCCCCGCCCGCTTGCCCCGATCCAATCGGGGATGGGCAGAGGGCCGGGGTGCGGGGTCGTCCCTCTGGAGTGCATCCCACGGATTCCCCAATAACCGCCGAGCCTTTGTGCAAAGAGCGATCACGACCTCTGCCTTCGCGCTGGCCCTTGCGTTCGGTCTCCTGGATGCGGCGGCGGCCGACACGTTGTTCTCGCAGCCCGACACCACCACGGCGGCGGACTCGATCATCGCGTTCAACGAGATCATGTACCACCCGGCGGGCGGCGACCCGGCCATGGAATGGGTCGAGCTCTACAACCAGATGTCCGAGGACATCGAGATCTCAAACTGGCAGATTGAGGGCGCAATTAACTACCGATTTCCGACCAACACGATTCTTGCTGCTGGCGGCTTCGCGCTCGTCGCGGCCAATCCCGCCGCGTTGCAGGCGGCCAGCGGCGCCACCAACGTGTTCGGACCCTTCGCCGGGAACCTGGACGATCCCGGCCAGGTGCTGCGCCTTCGCAACCACAACAATCGGCTCCTGGACGAACTGACTTTCGGCAGCGACTGGCCCTGGCCCGTGGCCGCCGACGGCTCGGGCGCCTCTCTGGCCAAGCGCGACCCATTGACCTCGAGCAGCCCGGGGGCCAATTGGCGCGCGAGCCCTCAGACCGGCGGCACGCCCGGAGCGCCCAATTTCCCTGAGCTCCAATCCAGTGGTCCTACCGTCGAAGAATGGCTCACACCGGGCTCAGCCGGGCGCTGGCTGGTGCCTGGCGACGATTCGCTTGGCCAATCCTGGACGCTGCCTGGTTTCGACGACGGTTCCTGGGCAGCCGGCCAGGCCGCCATTGGGTTCGATGCCCGGGGGGGCGAGTCCAGCGCGCTGCCGGTCGCGCGCGCCTATTCGTTCGATGGCAACCTGACCGATGTCTCGGGCCACGGCTTTGATGCACAGAACCTGGGCGCCCAGTTCTCCACCAACGTTCCACCCGCCGTGGGGGGCGGCCAATCGCTCCAGTTCGACGGCTCCTCCAGCCAGGTCCAGGTGGGCGACCCGGTTAATCCCGCCGGTTACACCCTCGCCTTGTGGGCGTGTGTGGACCTGCTCCGCCCGTGCAGCCTGCTGGTCCGGACCGACGGAAGCGGTCCCGACGTGGATTGGTCGCATCAATTGCGCATCAATTCCTCAGGCCAATTCGAGCACTACGTCTGGGACGGCAGCATCCGCTCGGTTGCCGCCACCAATGTCGTCAAGCCGGGGGTCTGGTACCGCCTCGCCGCCACAGCCACCAACGGCGGCCCCATGCGCATCTATGTCAACGGCGTGCCCAGCGGCCCCAGCGTGACCATTGGCACCCTGTGGGGCGGCGGCAACCAGTGGCGGCTCGGCACCGACTCGGGCCACACGCCGAACTTTTTCCGCGGCCGGCTCGATGAGGTGGGCATCTGGCAGGGCGTGCTCGCCCCGGCTGACATCGCCCGGCTGGCCGCCGGGACGCCGCCCTGGATGCTCAATGGTTATGGCGGCCTGATCGGCACGGACGTGCAATCCGCCATGTTTGGAACCAATAGCTCGTTGTACCTGCGCCTGCTTTTCACTGTGCCCGCGGGCGCGGGCTACCAGCGGTTGACCCTGACGGTTCAGTACGACGACGGGTTCGTCGCCTACCTCAACGGCGCCGAAATCGCCCGGCGCAACGCCCCGCAGACCTTGGCCTGGAACTCGAGCGCGGTCACCAACCGCGCCGCCACAGCCGTGTTTTGCGCCGAGACCATCGACCTGAGCGCCCTGGCCGCGACCCTTGCGCCCGGCCGCAATGTGCTGGCCTTCCAGGCCCTGAACGCCGCCGCTGCCGACCCGGACTTCCTGCTCACGGCTGAGCTGTCGGCCGTCGGGGCGCCGCCGGTCCCCGGGCAGGACGCGCTGGCCTTCAACGAGGTTGCTGCCGCGGACAGCCCGTCGTTCTTTGTCGAGTTGTTCAACCGCGGGAGCACGGACGTGGCGTTGGCCGGGTGCTGCGTCCTTTCCAGTGCCGGCGGCAGGTGTCTGCTGGGGGCTCGGACACTCGGCCCGGGGGCCTTTCTAACGCTCGGCACGAACGACCTGGGCTTCGGCGCGCGGGCCGGCGACAAGCTCTTCCTGGTTGGCTCCAGCCAAAACGTGCTCGATGGCGTCAAGGTGGCGGACCGGCTGCTCGGCCGGCTCCCGTCCAGCCCGGCGGGCCCCTGGCTCTATCCGTCTGCGCCGACCCCGGGCGCCCCCAACCAGTTTGCGCTTCACGATGAAATCGTCATCAACGAAATCCTCTACCAGCATGCCCCGAGCTATGCCACCAACCTGGTGCCGCCGCTGATGAGCAAAAACGACGAGCAGTGGATCGAACTCTACAACCGTTCCAGCGTGCCGGTGGATCTGACCGGCTGGCAACTGGCAGACGCCATCACCTTCTCTTTCCCCAGCAATACGGTGCTCGACCCGGACGCCTACCTGGTCATCGCCAACCATGGCGCCGCGCTCCAAGCCCAATACCCCGACATCACGGTGCTTGGAGATTTCGCCGGCAAACTCTCCCATCGTGGGGCGCACATCCTTCTGCTCGATGCCCAAGGCAACCCCGCCAACCAAGTGACTTATTACGCCGCCTTTCCCTGGCCCGCTTACACCGACGGCGGCGGCTCCAGCCTCGAACTGCGCGACCCGCGGGCCGACAACTCCGTTCCCGAGTCCTGGGCCTCGAGCATCGAAAGCTCCAAAACCGCCTGGCGGCACTACAGCTTTCGCGCCCAGGCCATCCAACCGGTCTATTCACCCAATATCTACTCCTTTGACGAATTGCGCCTCGGCCTGCTCGCAGAAGGGGAGGCGCTCCTGGACAATGTCAGTGTCCTCGAACTGCCGGCCGGCGCGCCGCCGCGGCAGTTGCTCCAAAACACCAACTTTGCCTCGGGCACGGCCAAGTGGCGCCTGGTCGGCAACCATAAACACTCGTTCGTGGAACCGAGCCCCGATGCCCCGTCCAGCCCGGTCTTGCACCTGGTGGCGACCGGCCCGATGAGCTACCTGGAGAACCAACTGGAGACCACGCTCAAGGCAGGCGGCGCCCTGGTGCCGGTCGTTGCCGGGCACAACTACGAGGTCTCTTTCGATGCCAAGTGGCTGGCCGGTTCGCCCCAACTCCACACCGAGCTCTATTACAACAAAGTGGCCGCGACCACGCTGCTGGACCAGCCGTCCGGTTGCGGCACGCCTGGACGGCGCAACTCGACCTTCCTGGCCAACGCCGGCCCCACCTACTCCCGGCTCCAGCACTCGCCCGTGGCGCCCGTCCCGACCGACAACATCGCCCTGAGCGTCTGCGCTGCCGACCCCGACGGCGTGGCCGGGCTGACGCTGCATTACGCGGTCAACGGCGCCCTCTGGCAGACCGTGTCCATGGGTGCGTCCAATTCAAGCCCTGCCACCTACACGGCCACGATTCCTGCCCAGCCTTCAGGTTCGGTCATTCAGTTCTTCGTCCGAGGCGCCGACCTTCTGGGCGCGACCTCGGATTATCCGGCGGGCGGGACCAACTCGCGGGCCTTGATCAAGGTCCAGGGACCCCAACTGGTGGCCGGCAAACAGACCCTCCGCACGATCATGACGCCCGCCGATGCGGCCCTGCTCCATGACACGGTCAACCTCATGAGCGATGATCCCATGGGTTGCACGGCCGTCCACAACGAGCGCGAGGTCTTTTACGACGCCCACATCCGCCTCCACGGCAGCATGTTCAGCCGGCCCGACGCCTCGTCCACCGGCCTTGTGGTGGAGTTTCCCGCCGACCATCTGTTTCGCGGCTCCCGTGGCTCGGTCATCGTCCGCCGCAGCGACCTGGGCGCCAACCTGGTCCGGCACATCCTCAACCAGGCCGGGGGCCTGCCCGCAAACTACAACGACGTGGTTTACCTCGTGAGCCACCGGCCGGATAATGTGGGCTTTGCCACCCTCGTTCTGGCCAACTACGACAACACCTACATCGATTCCCAGTTCGAGAACGCTAACGACGGCACCGCCTTCAAGCTGGAGGGCATCCGCGTTTATGAGACCACCGATGATGGCACGCCCGAGGGCTACAAGCTGCCCCAGCCTGTCAATTTTGTCTGGAACTACGACATCACGGACCTGGGCGACGACCCGGAGCAATACCGCTGGAGCGTGTTGATCCTGAACCAGCGCGCCCGCGACGATTACTCGCGGGTCGTCGCGATGGGCAAGGCCTTCAGCCAGAGCGCAGCGGCGCTGCAGCAGGCGGCCGCCGCCGCCATCGATGTGGATGAATGGGCTCGCTATTTTGCGCTCCAGATGCTCATCGGCGTCACCGACATCTATGGCGAGGACAATCCGCACAATGTGGCCTTCTATGCCCGGTCGGATGACGGGCGCATCGTGGCGCTCCAGAACGATTGGGGATTTGCCTGGCAGATGTCTCCGACCGCCTCGATTTACGGCAAGAACAACATCTACCGGATTTTGCAACTGCCGGGCTATCGCCGCCTTTACCAGGGCCACTTGCTGGACCTGGTGAATTCAGTTTTTAACAGCGCCTACCTGACGCGCTGGGCCCGGCATTTCTCCGATGTCACCGGCGTGGATTACAGCTTCGTTCCGGGCTACGCCCAGGCGCGCGGCGCCGCCGTCCGGAGCCAACTCGCGCCGCAGTTCCCGTTTGCCATCACCTCCAACGGGGGCAGCAACCTCACGGTCAACACTCCCACGGTCACCGTGACTGGCCGCGGCTGGATTAACGTGCGCGACATCGGTCTGGCCGGGACGACCAACCTGCTCCCGGTCACCTGGCTGGACGACCAGAACTGGCAGGCGGTCGTCCCGCTGGCGGCCGGCAGCAATTTCCTGCAACTGGTGGCCTACGACTATCGCGGCGCTGCCGTCGGCCAGGCCGCCATCGCCGCCACCACGAGTGTCTCCGCGCTCGCCCAGCGGGACTATCTGCGCATCACCGAACTCATGTACCATCCTCCGCTGCCGACCGCCCCCGAACTGGCGGCCGGTTTCGCCAGCGCCGACGATTTCGCCTTCATCGAATTGTTGAACATCGGCCCGACCAATCTCTCGCTCGTGGGAGTGCGGTTCACCGCCGGCGTCACATTCGACTTCTCCACGGCGGCGATTAGCAGCCTGGCCCCAGACCAGCGCCTGCTCGTCGTGGCCAAAAAGTCCGCCTTCGTGTTCCGCTACGGGGCGGCCCTGCCTGTGGCCGGCGCCTACAAGGGGCATCTGGCGGCGGGGCAGCAAGTGCAGTTGGTGGATGCGTGGAACAACGTGATTCAGGATTTCAACCTCCCCGCCGGCGTTGACTGGCTGGCGGCCGCCGATGGAGGCGGCAGTTCCCTGGAAGTGCTCGATGTCAACGGCGATTACAACGACCCGCATAATTGGCAGGCCAGCCTGGTCAGCGGAGGCACGCCCGGCTCGCCCGCTATCCTTCGCCCGGCCTTCAGCACCGCTTCGATCGAGGGGACCCGGCTCCGCTTGCGGTTTCAGGCCGCCGCGGGGCAGGCCTACACCGTCTATTGGAGCCCGAGCCTGCAGGCCGGCTCATGGCAAGTGCTCACCACCGTGCCCGCCAGCCCCGCCGCTTGTCTCCAGGAAGTCACCGATGACCTTGCGCCCTCCTCTCCCCCGCGCTTCTACCGCCTGTCCACACCGTGAGGGCCCAAAACGACGCCTAGAGAACCACGGAACCGGAATACACGGAAAGGGGCCTTTTTCCGTGTGTTCCGTGTGTTCCGTGGTTCTCAAAAAAGCTTTAGGCGAGGATGGCGGGGCTTTCTGGCTTTCCTTCTTGCTCGCGCCCTGTTAGGCTCCCGCTCGTCCACAACACAGATTATGAAAACTCTACACTTCCTGCGGTTCTGCTTGGTACTCTCCTTGGTCTGTGGCGGTGTCCAGGTGCATGCCGCGCCGCAATTGGCTGCCGACCGCATCGCCACCACCAATGGCGACGTGCTAATCTACCCCCTCAACCACGCCACGTTCGTCCTGAGCTGGAATGACAAGACCATTTACTGCGATCCTGTGGGCTCAGCCACGTACACGGGCCTGCCCAAGGCGGACCTGATCCTCGTGACCCATTCTCATGGGGATCACTTCAGCACTGCCACAATTGATGCCGTCCGCGGGGCCAACGTACTGATCCTCGCCCCTCAGGCCACTTACAAGGGACTCACGGCTGCCCAGAAACTCGCCGCCGGCGTCCTCGCAAACGGCGCCCTCACCAACGTGCTCGGCATGACCGTCGAGGCCGTGCCGGCCTACAACACGTATCACCCCAAGGGGACCGGCAACGGCTATGTCCTCACGCTCGGCGGCAAACGCATCTACATCAGCGGCGATACCGGCAGCATCCCGGAAATGCGCCAACTCGCGAACATTGATGTCGCCTTCGTCTGCATGAACCAGCCCTACACCATGACCGTCAACGACGCCGTCAGCGCCGTCGCCGCCTTCCGCCCCAAGATCGTCTATCCCTACCATTACCGCGACCAGGCCGGCTCGACCGCCAATGCCGCCCTCTTCAAACAGCGCCTCGACCCCGCCCTCGGCATCGATGTCCGCCTCCGCAAATGGTACTGAGCTAGTCGAAGAGAATCTTCATCGGTGTTGGCGGGGGCTGCTGCCGGCTTCAGGCGGCAGCCAGGCTCTGTTCGGCGTGGCGCAGAACCGCCTCCGCCTGCTCGCGAGTCACCCCCGGGAACCACTCCAGGAAATCATCCACCCGCGCGCCATCTTCCAGGTTTTCGAATAGGGCCTTAACCGGCACCCGGGTGTCTTTGAAAACCCAGGCGCCGCTGACCTTCCCCGGCGTCCGTTCGACGGCCGCACACTGACTCCAATCAAGCATGGCTCAAGAGTACATTGCGGGACCGGCACGCGCAAGCGCTCCGGCTTTCCAATGTCGAGGGTGGAACCAAGGCCGTCATTCAGGCCACGCCGGAGGGGATTCTCCTCCAGCCAGTCAGCAAGGGGGCCATCCGGCGCGGTTTCGGCCTGCTCAAACGCAAGCGCGGTGACAAGCCGTTTGCCCAGGAATGGGCCGAGCACAAAGGCCAAGAACTGGAACTGGAGGATGCCAAATATGCCCGCAGCGCCGCCGATTCAGGTTGCAGGGTGACCGACCTCTTGGCCGGCCAATACCGGCGTGCGCCTCGTCGCGGCCCGACGGGCCGCCAGAGCCTAGCCCCAGTTTACGAGTTAGCATAGCCCATTCTGTGTAAGGCCTTCTGACCCAAATGTTTGCGCGTCCTCCTCACTATGCCCTAAAACACAAGCCCAGATACCGTCAATATTTCCCTATGAAATGAGATATTGTGCTTGACAATCTTCTGTAACTATGCCCTGAATATGCGCGTCGCATGTCCGGCGCGCTATGCATCGCCTCGAAGCCAAAAACATTCATGGCCACACCTACTACTATCTCTCCCTCTGGGGTTGGAAAAACGGCAAATGCCGCCGCCTCTCCCAAAGATACCTCGGCAAAGCCGAGGATATCGCGCAAGCCGTTGCGGGCACCGGCCCCCCTCCCCAATACGCCCAGGTGCTCGACTGGGCCCTGCCGCTGGCCCTCTGGCAGGAAACGCGCCGTGCCCGGGTTGCCGAACTGGTCGATCAACTATGCCCCAAGCGCGACCAGGGACTGAGCACCGGCGACTACATCCGCCTGGCGGCCATCAACCGTGCCTACGACCCGGTCAGCAAGCAGGCGATGTGGGATTGGCTTGGCCGCACCTGCCTGGCGCGTTTATGGCCCGAGGCGTCGGCGGCGCAATTGACCTCCCAGCGCTTCTGGGATCACATGGACCGCATCGAGCCGCTCACCGCCCAGGCCATCTGGCAGCAACTCATCGGCGGCGTCCTGCAGCGGGAGCAAATCCCGCTCTCGCAGATTTGTTATGACGGCACCAACTTCTACACCTTCATCGACACCTTCAACCTCAAGTGCCAAGTCGCCAAACGCGGCAAGAACAAGCAGGGCCGGTGCAATCTGCGGCAAGTCAGCTATGCCCTGTTCTGCTCCACCGACGGGCAGTTGCCGCTCTTTTACGAGGTCTATGAGGGCAACCGCAACGACGCCAAGGAGTTCCCGCAAGTGCTGGCGAGGTTTCAGCGCTGGCTGGTGGAGCGGGCCGGTTCGACCTGGGCCACGGTCAAACCGACGCTCATCTTCGATAAGGGCAACAACTCCGAGGACAACTTCGGCTTGATTGACCAACTCGGACTGCCCTACGTCGGTTCGGTCAAGTTGGACGAGCATCCCGACCTGATGCGGATTTCCAACCAGGACGCCCGTTGGCAGGCCGCCACCGAGCCGGGCCTGGAAGGCACCAAAAGCTGGCACACCCAACTGGTGGTCTATGGCAAGGAGCGCACGGTGGTGGTCACTTACAACGAGCACCTCTTTGCCAGCCAATGGGCGACGGTGCAAAACGACCTGGCCCGCGCGCTGAGCCAGTTGGCCCAAGTGCGGCAGAACCTCCAAGACCGTGCCGCAGGGCTCGATTAAGGGAGGCACCCTGCCGAGCGTCGAATCGGTCCAGCGCAAGTGCGACCAGATTCTTCACCGTCAGCATCTGGGCCAGTTGCTCAAGACCACCGTCTCGCGGACGGCGGCGGGCGTGCTCCAATTGGCTTACGTGGCGGACCCAGCCGCGCAGCAACAGTTGGCCGATACGTATCTGGGCAAGACGCTGCTCATCAC
Organism: uncultured bacterium; assembly: GCA_963749495.1. Taxonomy (GTDB): domain Bacteria; phylum Verrucomicrobiota; class Verrucomicrobiia; order Limisphaerales; family UBA8199; genus CAVQND01. The sequence continues at coordinate 511,534 of CAVVMW010000021.1, read as the reverse complement.
CGGTCATAAGGAATGGACCGACGCCCAGGTAATTCGCGCTTACCGGAGCCAATTTGTCATCGAGGAGATTTTCCACGAAATGAAGGACCGGCACATTGGCGCCTGGTGGCCACTGCACCACTGGACCGAGAGCAAGATCCAAGTCCATGGACTCTATTGTACTATTGCGGTACTGCTCCGAGCCCTGGTGTGGCGCCGCGCACGGCAGGCGGGCGTGCGCTTATCCATGGCCGGTCTGCTGGAGAAGTTGGGCCGGATTCAGGAGGTGATCAATGTTTACCCAGCCCGCCGCGCAGGCCGACCGGCCACGGAGCAGCCGGTGCTGACCAAGCGGGACGAAATCCAGGCAAAGCTGATGGAGATACTCGAACTGAGAGCCCCCAAATCGCCGTTTTAGGGCATAGAGGGGCCAGGTTGTAACCTGCTGGTTGACAACCAATTCCGAGGCACCCTTGAAATAACTCGTAAACTGGGGCTAGGCTCTGGCGGCCCGTCGGGCCGCGACGAGGCGCATGCTGGTATTGGCCGGCCAAGAGGTTGGCCAGACTGGAACACCTGAATCGCCCAGGGAATCGGCGTGGCGGCTTGGGCCGCGGGCTCTTCCCAAATGTGCGTTTGGGACAGGCCCGTAGCCGTGTATCGCTCTAGAGAGCTAGACACTGGTCTGGCTGCGCTCATCGCGTAGCGATGATACGAAGGTAGCCGTGTGGCTTCAGCCCACGGAAGGGTGTTTTAGCCACAGGGGTCGCGTCGCGTAGCGACGCCTGAGCCGCCCACGCCCTCGGGCCGAGGGCCGTTTCAGGCGTCGCTACGCGACGCCGGGACTTCTCCGGGACCTTGACCGGGGGCTAAAGCCGCCCGGCTACCATCAGGACACCGCTCCGCGGTGAACAGAGGCCTGCCAATCGCCCCTCACGCTCCACGCCCCTCACTCTCCACACCCTGCGGCGCCTGGAGTTCATAATTCAGGATCGAAAGGCAATAGACAGCGGCGGTCTCGGTGCGCAGGACCAGGGGGCCCAGTGTGATGGGCAAGGCGCCGGCGGCCTGGATGGTCTCGGTTTCGGCGCGAGTGAAATCGCCTTCCGGGCCGACCCAGACGCAGGCAGTGCGCGGCGGGCGCCGGTGCGTCGCGCGGAAGGCCTCGAAGTGCTCTCGGGGATGGCGGCTGTGCGGCTGGAGGGAGGCGAGCAGGGACAGTTCGATGGGTTCCTGGCGGGCGAGCCATTGGCGGGGTGTCATGGGCGCCTCGACCTTTGGGAGCCAGGCCGAACCGCACTGTTTGATGGCCTCGATGGCGACGCGCTGCCATTTCTCGGCCTTGCGGGCGGCTTCGCGCTCATCCAGTTGGACGACCACGCGTTCGGTGAGCAGGGGGACGAAGCGAGCGGCGCCCAGTTCGGTTGCCTTTTGGAGGATCGACTCGATGAGCCTAGCCTTGGGCAGGGCCTGGAGGAGGGTGACTCGGCAGGGCAGGGGAGGGACAAGCCGCTTCTGGATGACCGCCATCTCGAGCTTCTCGCCGGCCGTTTCCCGGATCTCGCACAGCAGTTCCAGACCGGCCCCGTCCAGCACTGTCACCTGGTCGCCCCGGCCCAGGCGCAGGACTTGTGCCGCATGGCGCGCCTCTCCTTCGGTCAGGACCAACCTCTCGCCCCGGTGTTGATCAGGTGGCAGGTAAAAACGGTGCATGGCGCTTATTGGAACAGCTTCCTGGCCTTCTCGAAGAAGCCCTGGATGATGGGAGTTTCCTTGCCGCTGCACATTTCGGCAAATTCCAAGAGCTTGGCCTTTTGGGCTGCGTTCAGATGAGCCGGCACCTCCAAGGCGATGCGCACGTGCAGGTTGCCGTAGCCGTAGCCCTGGACGTTTCTGACGCCTTTGCCCTTGAGGCGGAACATGGCGCCAGGCTGGGTGCCAGGAGGAACTTTGACCGGCAGTTTCCCGTCGAGGGTGGGCACCTCGATCTCGGCGCCCAAGGCCGCCTGGATGAACGTGATGGGCACCTCGCACAGCAGGTTGTCGCCGTTGCGCTGGAAGATCTCGTGCGGACGAACGTGCAGCATGACATAGAGGTTGCCCTGGGGCCCGCCACGGTAGCCGGCCTCGCCGTTGCCAGAGGAGCGCAAGCGCGAGCCGGTGTCCACCCCGGCGGGGATGCGCAGGGTGATCTTGCCGGTGGCCTCGTGCCGGCCGGTGCCCCGGCAGGTCTTGCAGGGCCGCTCGACGATCCGCCCGGCGCCCTGGCAATGCGGGCAGGCCTGGGCGATGCTGAAAATCCCCCTCGACGTGACCACCTGGCCGCGGCCGCCGCACGTGGGGCAGGTCCGCACCCGCGACCCGGCCTCGGCGCCCGTGCCCTGGCAGGCGGCGCACCGCTCCGCCTTGGTGAGCGCGATTTCCTTTTCGGCCCCGCGGACCGCCTCCTCGAACGAGATTTCCATGTCGTAACGGAGGTCGTCGCCCCGGCGCGGCTGGGCCGGGTTGCCGCCGCCCCCGCCGAAGAGTTCCTCGAAAATGCTGCCGCCGCCGAAGACCTCGCGAAAGATCTCGAACGGGTCGTGAAAGCTCCCGGCGCGGGCATAAGCGCCGGCGCGCCGGTCGAAGGCGGCATGGCCGTATTGATCGTATGCGGCCCGCTGCTGGGGGTCGCTCGAGGATCTCGTAGGCCTCGCCCAATTCCTTGAACCTCTCCTCGGCCGTCTTGTCCCCCGGGTTCTTGTCCGGATGATACTGGATGGCCAGCTTCCGGTAGGCCTTTTTGATTTCGTCCGCGCCCGCGTCCTTGCCCACGCCCAGGACTTCGTAATAATCGCGTTTGGCCATGGATCAGGCGGCAGGTTGCTTGGCCACAACGACGGTGGCGGGGCGGAGCAGGCGCTCGCGCAGGCGGTAGCCTTTGCGCAGTTGCTCGATGACCTGGCCCTCGGGCGCATCGGTGGTTTCCTTTTGGGCCACGGCCTCGTGCAGGGCCGGGTCGAATTTCTGCCCCAGCGCGTTGACCTCCTCCAGGCCGGCATCGGCCAGGGCCTTGCGGAGTTGCTGGTGGATCATGTTCACCCCGGTTTGCAGCGATTGCGCGGCCTTGTCCGGCGCGCTCTGCGCCGCAGCCAGCGCCGCGTCCAGGTTGTCCACCACCACGATGAGCTTGTGCAGCAACTCCTGGTTCGCGTAGCGGGCCGCCTCCTGCCTCTCCCGCGCCGCCCGCTTCTTGTAATTGTCGAAATCCGCCGTCGTGCGCAGCAGCCGCTCCCAATGCTCGTCCGCCTTGGCCGCACGCTCCTTCAAGCCCTCCAGTTGCTCGGCGGTCACGGTTCCGGCCTCCAGCGGCACCAGAGGCTCTGCCGCCCCGGGCGGGCCCGCCGTTGCCGGTTTCGCATTCTCTACTTCGGTCTGTTTCATGGAGCAGAAATCCCTCAACTATGCTTCAACTACTCTCCGGCGACAATAGGGGATTCTGCAACCCCGGGCAAGGGCCGCACGGCAGAATTCTTCGGATGCACGATGGAACCGGCGGTGCGTGCTCTGGACGCCAAAGGCGTCGCTCATACCAGCCCAGGGCAAAGCCCTGGGAAAAGCCACGAAAAGCCAACCGGAGCGCTGAAGGCGCGCTTCATCCCTAGGAGGCAGGGCCTTGGCCTGCAACCGAACAAGACCTCCGCGGCAAACCCAGGTCCACGGCCCTGGGCTGATCTGCAGGAGGATTACATCGTGTTCATCTGCTCATGGTTCTGCAGGCCCCAACGCGAACCGCACGACCAGTGAACGTTTGAATGCCGGGAGTCGCAATTGGTCTCCCTCCGAGGCTGCGCTCGTCCAGCGGTTTTCCCAAGGATCATAAAATCGCGCTGGGGTATTGCCCAGGTTCAATGGCCTGACATCCACAACAGCGCCTTGGACCGGATCAGGAGCTCTGCCTTCCCCCAATTCACGGCGCCAGGTGTTCTCGACATCGCGGCACCAAAGCAGTGCCGTGTGCTGGCCTTTCAACGCATAAACTCGCAAGCGCGGATGCGGCAGCATCTCGGGCTGGAACTGTTCCGCCGGGGGGTCCAGGTCTTTGATGGCCTCGGCGAACCGGCCGAAATGCCACCAGAGATTCTGTCTGGCCACATAATAATCCCAGTGCCAGATCTTGACCCGAATACCATGCCGGGCGGCGATGGCCAGGAGTGCCTCGATGCGCTTGGCGTTGGCTTCGTCGTAATCGCCACAACGCACATGCTCGACATCGAAGAAGGGGTTGCTCAGCCAGACCCGGATGTAGTTGCCGCCGTTGGCCTGGAGTTGCTCCATCCAGGTCTCCAGGCCCGGAAGTCCCTCGTTGCCGGGCGGAGCGATCATATTCAAACCAATTGGAACGTAAGGCCTTCCGTCCGAAAGCTCGAAATACCTCGGATCGCGCGGGCTCACCCGGACAAATGCGGAGGCGATTGTTGGGGTTCGAGGGGATGGTTCAGCGGCCCTGGCAATATGAAAGCACGACGTGAGCCCGGCCACCACAATCAGGCCGGTGTGTGCAGCGACCTTCGAGCAACTCATGCCGCAAAGCATGAGCCAACTCGACGAGGGCATCAACTCCGAAACTCAGGCACTTCTTAGAGATGCTCCACAAATGCTTCCAGCATTTCCGGCGGCATCCGCTCCCGCTCGAAATGGCAACGCACGGCCTCCTGGACGTTCGCTTGCAGGTCCCGCAGTTCCAGCCCTTGAAAGGGTCGACCATCGGCCCCAGAACCGCGCCTAAGGATTGGGTGCGGCACGGACGACCAGCAAAATGGGGCCGCCTCATGTTTCATGCCAATCGAGATTTAATACCGCCGAATACGCGGAATACGCGGAATGCCCTTTCTTTTCCGCGTATTCCGCGTATTCCGCGGTTCATAAGAATTCCTAGCCGAGGATTTGGGGGAAATCCCGGATTGCCCTGGGCTTTTGGTTCCCTTAAATTTGGGGCTGTGAGCACGATCGCACAAAAGGTCCTGGAACTGGTGAGAAGTTTGCCCCCCGCGGACCAGCAGATGATTTGGGCCGAACTGGGCAAGCCCACCCCCGGCCCGAAAACGGTTCTGCTGTGCCAACTTCAACGCCTCCCGGACGGAACCTATTACAATCCCGACGGCATTCCAAACGACGACCCGTTTTTCAAGATCCTGGAAGAGGACCAGGCCGCAAGCCGACAGGATTTCGGACCGCCCGCGCCGGAATTCGATTGAACTGTGTACCTCCTCGACACGAACACTCTCAATTTGATTCTCGTCACACGAAACGTGCGCCACGCTGACCATGTGGCCGCTTTGAAGGTGGAGAATTGGTTCGAGCCTCCGCCGGCACCGAATGGACGGACTCGCCCGAGATAGACAGCGCCCAATGACTGAAATGGAGCGGGTCATGGGAATCGAAACCTTGATACGCCCCCGAGGCTACACGCCCGCCCGGCGTAGCGCAAATGGCCATGGCAGGCATTCCGGCGGGCAGGAGGGGGTTCGGAGACAGGGAGGGGCGGTGGGGGCGACACACTGCTCACGCGCGGTAAACATCGTGAGTCCCAATGTCCACCGTCACTACGCAATCGTGATCGACGTAGAACACAACGCGCAAGTCACCCTCCACGTCCGCCGCGTAGATAGTCCGTCCATAATACGCGGAGAGCCTGTGGATTTTGTGGGGACGAAGGCGCGGGTCAAAGGGATTCTTTTTGAAAATCTTCCAAGCGCGGCGCGCCGAGTCCTTTTGGCGGGCCGTCAAATCGTAGAAACTTTCCCAGAAACCCTCGGTCGGCTTGAACCGATAACTCATTTGGCCCGGCGGCGCAACGGCGGAGGGGCGCCGCTCAGAACTGTTTCCATTTCCGCAAAACGCCCCGCTTCCGCATCGGCCATCCCGCGCTTGAAGGACTCTGGCACCCAGGAATCGTCATGCTCCGCGATGAACCTGGCCACGTCGGCCCGGTCTTGCGGCGGCAACGCCTTGAACCGCTCGATAACTTCTTGCGCGCTCGTGCTCATGCTTCCGCATCATGCGATGCACTTCTAAACTAAAGCGCCGGCAACGGCAGGTCAACACATTCCCGAGGCCCTTGGGCGTGAGACCAAATTCTTCGCACGGGACGTCCTTGTTCACCGCGGAGCGGTGTCCTGATGGTAGCCGGGCGGCTTTAGCCCCCGGTCGAGGTGCCGCAAAAGACATGGGGTCGCGTAGCGACGCCTGAACCGGCCTGCTGCCCCGAGGGGGTGGGTAGCTCATGCGTCGCTACGCGACGCAACCTGTCCGCCCAAACCGCCTTCCCGTCGGCTGAAGCCGCACGGCTACCGTCGGATCATCGCTACGCGATGAGCAGAACTTGGAGCGGGTGATGGGAATCGAGCCACGTTTCGAGTATCCGCTGTCCTGACACTCCCGAGGCTTCCACCGTGTTCTTGGGGCGCAAATGGCCCTGGCAGGCATTCCGGGGCGGGCGGGAGGGGAGTTCGGAAGGAGGGGGCGGTGGGTGGGGCGCACCGCTTACCCGCGGTAAACGTCGTGGGCGCCGATGTTGACCGAGACGACCCAATCATCCTGGACGTAGAAGACGCAGCGCAAATCCCCTTCAATATCGACGGCATGAATTGTCCGGCCATGGAGGGCCGACAGACGATGAATCTTGTGCGGGCGCAAACGTGGATCGAACGGATCAACCTTGAAAATCTGCCATGCCCGGCGTGCCGCTTCCTTTTGGGCGGGCTTGAGAGGGTAAAAGTGCGTCCAGAACGGCTCGGTCGCCCGGTAGCGGTAGCTCATCGCAGGTGCGGCGGCGGCGTTTCAAACAAGGCCGTCTCCATGTCCACGAACCGGCCTTCCGCTGCCGCCTTCATGCCTTCCTTGAAGGACTCCGGCACCCAGGAATCGTCATGCTCCGCGATGAACTTGGCCACCTCGGCCCGGTCTTGCGGCGGCAGTGCCTTGAACCGTTCAATGACCTCTTGCGCGCTCGTGCTCATGCTTCCGCATCATGCGATGCTGGTGGAGCGGGTGATGGGAATCGAACCCACGTGGCGATTGTGCCCGGCCAGAAACGCAAATACCCCTGAAAAATGGCCTAATATGAACAGGCTTGACAACTTTGAACGTTATACGCTATGGTTATACCACTATGGCAAGCGTTCACAGACTCCCCGGCAAGCCCAATTGGATTTGCTTTTACACCGACCGCAACGGAGCGCGGCGCTGCAAATCCACCCTCACCCGCAACAAGCGAGAAGCGGAGCGCGTCTGTGCCAAGGTCCAGAGCATCGAGGACCTGGCCCGGACGGGCAACATCACCGAAGAAAAGGCCCGGCGCGTGATCGAGCGGGTCGTCGGCGAAATCATGGCCGAGTCCGGCGCCCCTGTGGAGCGCAAGACCGTGCGCGAGCATTTCACGTCCTGGCTGAAAGCCTTCGAGTCCGAGCAGTCCGAAGGCACGTTTGTCCGCTACCAGGGGATCACCGAGAGCTTCCTTGGCTTCCTGGGGGCGAAGGCTGGGACCAACCTGGCCGCGCTCAAAGCCGATGACGTGGAGCGATACCGGGACCATCTGCAAGACCTTGTCGCCCCGTCGACGGTGAACACGCATTTGAAGGTGATCCGTGTCGGTCTGGAAAGGGCCGTCAAACAAGGCATCTTTGACCGCAACCCCGCCCGCCTTGTTGACAACCTGGACACGAGCGACCGCCACGAGCGCCGCGCGTTCACCCTGCCCGAGTTGAGGAAGCTGCTGGCTGTCTGCGGCGATGACTGGAAAACCGCCGTGATGACCGGCATTTACACCGGCCTGCGCCTAGGCGACATCCAGGCATTGACCTGGGCGAACCTGGACTTGCAGGCCAAGGAGTTGACGATCCGCACGCAGAAGACCGGGCGGGTTCAGATCCTTCCGCTGGCCAGGCCGCTACTGGCTCATATCGAAACTCTCCCAGCCGGCGACGATCCGAAAGCGCCGCTCTGTCCCGCCTTCCAAGGCAAGACCGTAAGCTGGCTGTCGAACCAGTTTTACGAGCTTATGGCGTCCGCGGGTTTGGTGCAGTCCCGTGGCGACCACCAGAAGAAGGACGGCAAGCAGGGCAGGGGGGCACGGCGCCAGTTGAGCGACATCTCGTTCCACGCGCTGCGCCACACGGCCACGAGCCTGCTAAAAAACGCGGGCGTGAGTGACGTGGTGACCCGTGACATCGTTGGCCATGAGAGCGAGGCCGTGAGCCGCAACTACACCCACATTGACGCAGAGACCAAACGCGCCGCGCTCGACAAGCTGCCGGACGTGACCAAAGCATGAGCCGCCACATAGTCATTCAATACAACACGGCCAAGCTTCAAAGTCAGTGGCCGCGCATAGCACTCTCCCGCCTGGACGCGGGCAAGAGAATTATCCAGGGCTCCCACGCCAGTAACCTCGGCTTGAACCGAAGCGACCCGCCCGAACTTTGGCGCTACGTTGTGGGACGCACTGCCCCTCCCGCGAATCTGCCCAAGGTCGAGGCGGCCAGGGCCGCTGTAGCGGCGTGGAGAGTGCGGCGCCATATTCCAAGTTTCGCGGGCGACCCGGAAACCTACCAGCAATTCCGCAGACGCTTGGGCAAACCCACCCTTCGGGAAACCGTCTCCGCCCTCGCCAGCCGCGTTCAGGACGACGCCGGGCTGGCCAAGCACCTGCGCAAACTGCTTGCGCTTTACGACCAACGGGAGCCGCGACGGAAAAACTCCGCCTGGCAACAAGCCGAGTTTCTCATCCGCAATTGGATTCAAGAGCCGCCCGGCCCGCAATGGGCCATCCGCAGCCTTTGCGTGTTTAGCGACCTGGCCATGGCGAAGCTCTGCCATTTCTGCTGGAAGAAACAATGGTTGCCGCCCCAGTACCTGAACAGCGAACCCGCTCGCATCAAGAAATTATACCAACGGCTTGGGCTTGTCCCTGCCAAACCCCGCGCCATCCGCGACCTCGAACTGCGGCACGGCAAACTGCACTACATCCCCTTCAAGACGGCCACCTACCACGGCCCGTGGCCCGCCTGAAAGCCCGCCCGCCCGGAGGCCGTGAAAACGGGACACCGGCGGCACACTCACCTTGTCCCACTTCTTGCGGCGGCCTTGACCTACCTTGGCCGCCATGAGACGCAGTGAAAAGACCACCGCCCCGGTCCGAGTGGGCGACTGCGCCGGCCAGCAGCCGGAATTTGTGAGGGTGCCCGACGTGCAGCGTTTGGGAGGGATCAAGCGTGGCCTAACTTACCGGAAGATCTCCGACGGCACCTTTAAGTCTATTCTGTTGCGCGAGCCGGGCAACAAGAGCGGCATCAGGCTCATTTACTGGCCGAGTGTTCGGGAGTACCTCCACCGCATGATGAAGGAGCAGAGCGTCGGCCATGCCACTCCTGCCCTGGCCCCGGAGGGTGTTGCCCGATGAGCGCCACCGAAGTACGCGCTGGCCCCGGCAAGGGCACGACGGCGGTAATGAATGGGCGTACAGTAGCGCCGCCCCGCCCCGCCGTCAAGCGCACTTGCCGCCCCGGCGCCAAGCCCCGTCAGACGGAGCCGTGGGATCAGCGTGACCGGCTGCTCTCGATGGTGCTGGACCTGCGGTTGGAGGTGATCGAGGAGCACCGGGCCAGCAGGAGGACTCGACCATGACTGTTGCCGGCTTCTTGTGTTGACTCTCAGGCGTCACCAAGACCCCCTCGGGATGGATGGCCCTATGCCCTGGCCGCGCAGACAAGTCGCCCAGCATGAGCATCACCGAGGGCAAAGACGGACGCATCTTGCTACACGATTTCGGCGGGAGCACCCCCGAGGCCATCGTGGCCGCCATGGGCTTGACTATGGTGGACCTGTACGCCGACAAGCCGCAGCGCAACGGCAAGCTCAATATCGTTGCCACCTACGATTACCAGGACGAAACCGGGAAGCTGCTCTATCAGGTTTGCCGACTCGACCCCAAGGATTTCCGCCAACGGCGCCCGGACCCCACCGCCAAGGGCGGATGGACCTGGAGCGTCAAGGGTGTCCTCCGTGTCCTGTTTCGCTTGCCGGAGCTGATCGCAGCCGTGAAGGATGGCAGGCCCGTTTGGGTAGTCGAGGGTGAGAAGGACGTTGAGGCGATGCGAAAGGCCGGCTTCGTCGGAACGTGCAACGCGGGCGGCGCCCTGTCCACGCCAGACGATTCCAAGTGGCCGGATTCAATGTCCGAACCGCTGCGCGGCGCCGAGGTTGTTGTCGTCGCGGACAAGGACAAGGCGGGCCGCAGACACGCTGCATTCGTGGCCGCCAAGCTCCAGGGGACTGCCGGCAGCGTGAAGGTGATCGAACTCCCGGACGTTGACGGCAAGCCGGTTAAGGATGCCGCCGACTTTTTCGCTGCCGGCGGGCAGCCTGCCGATCTGGACGATCTGGTCCAAGGCGCGCCCGAATGGACCCCGGCAGATCAAGCCTGCTCTGAATCAACCCTGCCGCCGATAGACAATGCCGCTGCGCTCCTGGCCGATGAGACGGCTACCCTCCCACCGGAGATTATCAAGGCCGTCTTGCACCAGGGACTAAAGGCCGTCCTGGGGAGCAGCAGCAAGGCCCGGAAGACCTGGATCTTGCTCGACCTTGCAACGAGCGTTGCAGCCGGGCTGCCGTGGTGGAAATTCGAGACGCTCAAGGGCCGCGTTCTCTGCATCAATTTCGAGATCCCGCGTGCCTTCATCCGTGCGCGCATCAAGCGTTTGTGCGAGGCAAAGGGAATCGAGGCCATCGGCAACCTTGACGTTTGGACGCTGCGCGGGCATGGCGCGGCGCTTGGGACGCTGCTTCCGAGGCTGCTCGCCAGAATCCAGACCGGCGCCTACGTGTTGATCGTCGTGGATCCGATTTACAAGGGCCTTGGCGGGCGGGACGAAAACTCCGCTGGCGACATTGGGGAGTTGTGCAACGAGATTGAGCGCCTGGCGGTCGAGACCGGCGCCGCTGTCTTTTACGCCGCTCACTTTTCCAAAGGCAACCAGGCCGGCAAGGAAGCGATTGACCGAATCGGCGGCAGCGGCGTTTGGACACGCGACGCCGACACCATCATCACGCTGACGAAACACAAGGTCGAGGGCGCTTTCACCGTGGACCTGATTCTGCGCAACCTGCCGGAGCAACCACCTTTCGTTGTCGAGTGGGCCTTCCCGCTGATGAAGGTCTCCGAGCACCTGAACCCCGAGGATCTAAAGCAGGCTGGCGGGAAGAAGCCGGAGCATGAGGCCCAAGCCCTGCTCGAAGTCCTGCCAGCAAAGGGGCTGAAGAACAAAGACTGGATTAAAGCCGCCCGTGAGGAGCACGGCATGTCTGAGCGCACGTTTTACCGGCTCCGTAGGGAGCTTCTCGCCGGCGGGAGGGTCCTGAAAAGCAAGGTTGGCGGTAAGTGGCAACCCGTCATCCAAAAGCATGAGTAAACTGAGCTCTGCCAATTCTGCCAATTCTGCCAAATCCGCATTTGGCACAGAGGCACCGCCACTCTGCCATATCCCTTTAGGGTATGGCAGTGGCAGAGTGCCGGAGGAGCGCCAGACGGGCGACACGTACGTTCTGATACTCCGGGCAGTGCCCGGCCACTGGCGGACCGGTCCCGTCCAACGGCTGCGCGCCCTGCTCAAAGTCGCGCTGCGTGGCTTTGGCTTTCGAGCCGAGATCGTCCGCCCCGTGGCGCCGCCGGCCGAGCGCGTGAGAAACGATTCAGGCAAGGGCGCCAGCAGCGCGGCATGAACCAGCCGGTCCTGATACCACTGGCGGTGTCCAGTCTCGGGCGATCTTGCGGCGCTTGGGCTTGACCACCTCGACCTTCAGTGCGGCTGGCGCTGGGCGCATAGCCCTCACCCGAATCCGCTCCTGGAGGCCGTCGTAGGCGCGGACAAGCTCGACGAACGACCTGGCGTCGTCGCGCGCGAGGGGGGAACCGGTGGAGAAGCGCGGTTATCCGTCGTTTTGGCCCCATCGGCTACGTGACAATTGGCCTGCGCCCCCGCGTTCGCAACGAGGGGCTCGTAAGCGCGGATGGCGGTAAAAACAAGGTCCTGGATGTCCCGCAGCCGGCGCACTTCCTGAGACGGGGTAGGGCCACGGCGGCGGCCGGGCTTGGCATTCCCTTTCGCACCATAAAGCGAGGCGGTTTCGCTATTGAACATACGTCCAGTATGCACAGAACCCGCCCTGTGGTCAAGTGGCGCCCGACGCGTGGCCTAAGGTGTTCGGTAACTCCTACCCCGCCTGGGATTTGGGCGAGTCTCGGTAGGAAACGGGCTTTTCTGGTGGCCGTCGGCGCCGGCCTTCGCTGAGGGCTCTCCATCTCACTGGCCGCGTTAAGGCCATACACCCCAGGTCATCGGCCCGGTGCCTGGGGTCGCAGCCGAGGGACTCTGTCGCCATCGCGGGTGCCGTCCCCGGACGCCGGGCCGAGTCAGGCCCACAAAGATCGTGAACGCGGCGATAGCGCAAATACTTCACCGGATGAGTTGACGAAACAGTTGCGCTATGGGCATGAACGCTCTTAATTGCCAAGGGTCTCGTCAGGCGGGAAAACCTGAGACGCTACAAAGCTCTTTATATCACCAGTTGCGATGTACGCTTCGAGTTGGTCGTGATAGAGATTCGCGGCGGTTTCGTACGCTGCTTGAAGCCGTTGACCGAGCATGGTCCGATCCTCACCCAACCGGACGAGGAGGTTGCGCATCGCGGCAAGGTGCGCCTGCTGGTGCGCCATCAGTCGGATCGTGAGGACATGCTGATCCGCCGTGACTTTGAGGAGGAGCTTCACCGCATGCTCAAGATCTGCGATACGGTTTGCTAGGTTGTTTCCGCCCGTAGGCGGATTTGATGGGGTTTGGTTCATGACGCCTGGATAGCGTCGGCCCGGCTACAGCGCCAGCCTAATTTTCGTGGGTGAGCAACGTGGGCACGCCCCGGTCGCGGGCAGGCTGATACCTCCGGCTTCTCGATCCCAGAATTATTGGGCAAACCGGCTTGCAGCCCCGGAGAGAGCCGAGGGCGAGCCGGGGGAAGCCTCGTTGTTCTGGGTCTCTTCCGCCAGCCTTGAGGCTGTCTCGCCGGAAAGCAGAACGGGGCAGTTTCCTTTGGTCCGCGGCGCAATCCCGTGCGCCTCGCCTCAGAAAGTCCTAAAGCTCGCGCTTGATCCATTCAACCACCCGCTTCATCCGGGGCGCACTTGAATCTCTGAGAGTGACGGGCCGCCCGCAATTGGGACAAATCCACCCGCGACCGATCTCGCGCTCAGGAAACTCGAAGGTCGTTCGGCAGGCGGGGCACCTGGCCTTCATGGGTTCCTGCGCGGCAGCAGAAGGCGCCGACTCGGCCGGAGAAGAAGGCGCTGCTTCCCCGCTGCTGCCGCCAGGCTTCTTCTGTTCCGGCGCAGGGGCTTTGGGCAGGCCAAGGTCAAACACGAGGGAAGGGAGGATGTGCTTGCGGCCCCCATGCGCCTGCTGGAGCGGGTCTTTGAGGATTTGGCTTGGCGGTGATCTATCGCCCGTCTCCCACCTAGCGGGTATCGTGGACGGCGGGTGGGCGCCACCGGATTGTGTGCCACCGTCCCCCCAACTCCGTCGTTTTTGGTCTTCGTCTGTCGCTGCAATTACGGCACTGCCGGAGCTTCCGCTGTCATACGCCTCGGCGGATTCGGGCATTTCGTGTGTCAAATCTGTGTCACGGGCCAACTCCATCCGGACCCCGCACGTTGGGCAGGACGCCAACTCGCCAAGCGCGTCTGAGGGGAAGGAGACGCGCTGGCCACAACTGGGGCAGGCTGCTTTCAGTTCGCTTGTAGGACCCGGTTGCCGATCCTCACCAGGCGGGGTTGCCGCCGCGCGCATCGCGCATGGAAGGTAGGCCGCCACAATCAACCACTTCTCGGCGCCGTCATGGCAGCAGGGCGTGTCCTGCGTAGCGGCGCCCACGGAAAGCAGAGCCGCAATCTGATCGGTCGAGAAAGGTCCCTTCGTCTCTCCGTTCAGGTAGAGGTACAACGCCACGCTTGGCAGCACGGGCGGGCGGGATGGTCCCACTGCTGCCGGAGCCGTTGCCGACGCCAGGCCGGCGGAAGGCCCGGCGCCAGTCCTCGACTGATCGGACGCCACCGCCTCCGCAACCGGTGCCGGCTCCCGCTGCCCCACCAATCTGTGGTAAGCAAATGCCCCGCGCACCCCGGGAATGAAGAACACCAGCAACAAGACCCACAACCACCCACCGCCAAGGCTCCGCTCCGATCCAAAATACTGGATGCTGAGGCCAACGCACACAAGGCAGTAACCGACCATAAGTACTGCACACGTCCGACTCCTCATGTAAATCCCAAGGCTGAGCCCGAAAACCAGTGCCACGTCAGTCAGCCCCTCAAGGCCGAACCCGGCAATCGGTTCGATGATGACGGAGTAGAGAATCAGGCAGAGCGCCCAGGTCCCTTTCACAGCTCCCGCTATCCAAGCCACCCGTATCTGCCCCTGCGCTGTCCTCACCGCCGCAGCTAATGCTCCGCGCGCGCTTGGCGCACCCTCCGCTCGATTCACCACTGGTCGAGTCTCCTGCTTCGTGCTCCCGCCTGCGCGGCGAGCGCCGAGGAAGTACGCCGTCAGCGACCAAACCGCCGCGATCACGAGGAACAGCAGGCACGCGAAAGGAGCTTTGTCCCCTGGGAAGTTACCGGCAGCGACCCCGGGCGTTGGAGGGATTCGCCCGGGCGGCTCCTCCGGCGTCGCTGTCCCATCGTTGACAGATCGCGCAACCTCAATCCCGTCAATCATCGGGTAAACCAAGTGGGCGTAGTCGTCATAATCCTTTTCCAGCCAAGAGAAGTGAAATGTGACAAGGCCAGTATCCGCGGCGAACATCGCGTTTAACTCCCGCCTAATGCCGCCCCCAGGAACTGACACGAGACCACGGGCAACCACACAATGGTGTTGGTCATCGTAACTCACGCCCTCCAGCTTCGCCGACGCTCCCAAAGCGTTCCCTGCAAGTGTGTGGTCTGCGCCCCTCTGAATCTCCGCGCCCATTCGAGCCGTTTCTTCCAATTCGCGCTCCGACAGCTTCGCAGTCTGGTTGAGAATCACAATAACCCTGGGGAATCCGATCTCCGACCCATTTGACTCAGGCTGGAACGCGGCAACCACCCGCTGCCCCGTGAAGCTCGCTTTTGGCAGCGTCGCTGCCAGTTCTTTCGCCGCTTTGTCGAGAGTGGCTCCCTCGATATGGTGCCAGCCCGGAGGCAACCTCATTCTCACGCCAGGGACGCAGGCGAGCACCTGGCGGAGGGGACCGCCGGAGCCTTTCATTCTAACATATTCCTTATCGAGTTCCTCCGGCGTGGGCTGGCGGTCCGCCTCGATAGAAATAACCGTTCCATCGGCAAATTCGGCGTTGTACATGCTGCATAGCCCCGGCAGCGTCCCCGCTGCAAGCGCCATTGCGATGGCGGCTCCTAAGACTATCTTCCTAACTCTGCTCAGCGGCAGGAGTTCCGCCGCAAATTGGGCAACCTTCCGCCGTCTTGCGCTTGGTGCAGGCAAGGAGAGGCAGAGGCTGAGGCTGAAAACCACAGGTAGGCTTCGGGTGTCGTTGACGCTGCTCATTGGATTCCTTTCTAGGTCTTGAAGCCGGAGTGCGGAAATCCTCGGCAGCATCCGCTGCCTTCTGGACGTAGCACCGACTGCGTGAGAACTGCCAGCCTCATAGCCAAACAAACCGGACCAGAGGATTACGGAAAGGACTCCCAAGGAGGGGCGCGAACCTGACGCACCCGAACGGAGGCACCGCGAAGCGCCTTCTCAAGAATACGCCAAGCCGCGCCCGATTGGGCGCGTGCCTGGGTTGGTCTTGAGAATGAAAAATTCGCGGTTTTCCGTTCGACCGTAACCCTGCTTACGCAAATTCAGTTGTCCCCCGAATCCAATGTCTAATCTGCCGGATTGTCAACTCCCAAAGTGGCCAGGTTGGGCCACACTTGCCTTCGGAAGATGCAACCGGCGTGCCCGGCCCCAGAGCGGCCCCCGACTGGCGCAGGCTGAAAGGGAGCGCAGGAGCAAATCAAGGACGAGCGTGTGCTTTGGCGGGGGGGGGGCAGCGCAAATCTGCGGCTCCCCGCAAGAACCCCCCGGCGCCCTGGGATCGAGAAGGGCCACGTCATGTGTCGCGCACATGCCGCACGGCCACCCCCAAAGGTGCCCCGCCCCTCGCTCTTCTCATCCACGGCGGCCAGGGAAAAGGGGTCCCATTGGCGCGTTGCGCGTAAAACCGCCGCCGGATGGCCCTCGGCGCCCCCCCGACTATGGGTCCCGCGAATCACGTCGGCGGGGTGAGAGCCACGCCCAACGAGCGCCTGCCCACCGGACCAGAACCGCGCGCCGCTCACAAGACCGCGCGAGAGTGGCCAGTCTCGCCAGGATGGCCCGTCTTGCTGCGTGGCGCCTTGCTGCACGGCTTCTGGCGCCTCCGTTTCGGGCTTCCGCTGTCCAGACACCCCCCGAGGCTACAGGGGCGTCCATCGTTGCCGGAATGGCCCTGGCAGGCATCGGACGGCGCAGGGCGGTATTTCGGCATCGCCGCCGGGCGCTCAGGGCCGGGACGCGGCGCGCTGTTCACCCTCGGTAAAGGTCGTGAGTTCCGATGTTGAACGAAATCACAGCGTCACCTTCGATGTAGAACACCGCCCGCAAGTCGCCCTCGATCACGGCGGCGTGGACGGTCCGACGCATCAAGGCCGAAAGCCGGTGGATTTTGTGCGTCCGCAAACGCGCGTCAAAGGGGTTCCGCTTGAAGATTTGCCAGGCCTTGCGCGCCGAGTCCTTTTGCGAGGCCGGCAATCGGTAGAAGTTCTCCCAAAAGGTTTCGGTCGCGTGGAATCGGTAATTCACTCGACCCACGGGGGCTTTTGTGTCAGCGCCGTTTCCATATCCACAAAGCGGCCATCTTCCGCGTCTTCAATCCCCCTCCACACGTCTTCGGGAATGTCCGGGTTTTCCAACCGCCGAAGCAACCGCTCAACCGCCTTGGCGTTTTGCGGGGAGAAGGCCGGGAGTGTTTTCTTCAACACTTCGATGCGCTCGCCTGCCGGCAGTGCCTTGAACCGCTCAATAACTTCTTGCGCGCTGGTGCTCATGCTTCCGCATCGTGCGATGCACTTCCAAACTAAAGCGCCGGCAACGGCAGGTCAACACTTTCCCGCCGCCCTTGAACAAGGTTGAACGGTCTTGGCCTTGTTATACCAGAGTGTTATACCTGCCACCATTCCCGGCAGGCAAACTGACGAAAACCCTTATTTTACCGAGCATATTTGGGAATGGAGCGGGTGATGGGAATCGAACCCACGTGACCAGCTTGGAAGGCTGGAGCTCTACCATTGAGCTACACCCGCGCTAAGAGGAATAGTAGCGAGCGGTGAGGGATTGTCAACATGGGAAAAGCAGTTCAACCACAGAGAACGCAAAGATCACAGAGAAACAATGGGGTCATGATCTGCCCGCGTCCTTTGACGGGTGAGGCCAATCTTGTCTTTAAGTGCTTATCTTTGTGTTCTCTGCGCTCTTTGCGGTTCAACAACTGCCGTTTTTAGGGTCAATGTCCCGGAAACCCTTTGTTTCCTCCGTTTCCTTCTGTGGTTCTCTTTTTCAATCCATGGGTGAGCGGCCGCCGATGCTGATGAGGTGTTTGGCGGTGTGGATGTAGAGGCGGCCGCCGGCCACGGCGGGGGTGCTGTGGACGGTTTCGCCCAGCGGGTTGCGGGCCAGCAACTGGAAGCGGTCGGCAGCGGCCAGAACGAACACCTCGCCGGCGGTGGAGACGCCAAAGAGGCGGCCATCGATGCACACGGGTGAGCTGAAGAAATGCTTGCCGAGGCGCTCCTGCCATTTGACCTCGCCCGAGGCGGCCCGCAGGCAGGTGACCACGCCGTCATCGCCCCACAGGAAGAGCGACCCGCCCGCACAAAGGCTGGTGGGCACGTACGGCGCGGCCTTGCGGATCGTGTAGGCCAGTTCGGGTTTGCGGTGTGAGGCGGGGTCGCCCGGCCGGACGGCCACCAGGTAGTTGCCGCCCTCGCCGCTGCCGCAGGCGGCGATGATCAGGCCGTCCGCCAGGATGGGGGAACTGACGATGCGCTTGTCGAAGACGCCCGGCAACTCCCAGAGCACGGCGCCGTTGTCCGGGTCAACGCCGGAGATGCCGTGCGAATGGCTGGTGAAAATCAACTTGGGTTTGGCCGATTCGGGTCCGTAGAGGCAGGGAGTCGAGTAGCCGGCCTCGGCGGTCTTGCGCGGGGTCTTCCAAAGGGTCTGGCCGGTGGCGGCATCGAGGGCGAGCCAGAAGCTCTGGCCGTCCTGCTGGTTTGCCAGGATGACCTTGTCGCGCCAGAGGACGGGTGAGGCGCCGCCGCCGTGCTGGCTTTTGAAGGGGCCGAGGTCCCGGTCCCAGGCCCGCCGGCCATCGTGATCGAAGGCAATGAGGGTGACGCGCTCGGGCGTGGTCCAGCAGGCATAGACGCGGCGCTCATCGACGGCGGGGCTGCCGGAGGCGACAGTGTTGAAGGGATTCCGGTGGTACGGGGAGAGCGCAAAGGCCTGCTGCCAGAGGGGGCGGCCCTGGCCGGCGCTGACGCATAGGACCCAAATCTGGTTGGTCCGTTCATCGCCGGTCGTCAGAAAAACCTTGTCGCCCCAGATGGCGGGCGAGGAATGTCCGGGGCCGGGCAGCGGCAGTTTCCAATTGATGTCCTTGTCGGTCCAGGCGCTGGGGATGGTCTTGGCGGGGCTGATTCCCGAGCCGTTGGGCCCGCGGAACCGGGTCCACTCCTGGCCGGAAGAAGCGGCCAGGGTCGCAAGGAGCGTGAGGAACGCGGGGACTGTGTAGCGGAGGAGCATGGAGCGTGAGAGCGGGGGAGTGCGCGGAGAAGCCACGTCTTGGAGGTCATGCGCGGGCATAACGACCCCGGACAGCGAATTGAAAATTGAAAATTGAAAATTGAAAATTGGCCCCACAGGGGGCGCAGATGAGTTCTTGGCAACTGCTTTCGTTCGCTCGCCGTCTTCCCCTCACCCCGGCCCTCTCCCCATCGGATGGGGAGAGGGTGCAGCAAGGCATGGGTCTCACAAGCTCCTACGCGCTCCGAGTCTTCGACCGACGAGCGTGGATCCTCCCTCGCCCCACCCCGCCCATGCTCGCATGGGCGGGAGAGGGCCGGGGTGAGGGGCAAGCGGCGACCGATCACTGGCAAGGGCCTACTTCTTTTTCCTGTCCCAATTCTGGGCCTTGACGAGTTTGTTGAGGTCGGCAGCCGGAGCGAAGTCGGCGGAGATGGCCTTGAAACGGAGCAGGAACCTGAAGGCGCCGTCCACCTGGCGGACCTCGTCTTTGCGGGCGTCGAGTTGGGCGGTAGAGAGTTGCTTGAGGTCGTCGACGTATTTGGCGGCCATTTCCTGGACCTTTTGGAGGGTGGCGTCGTCTTTCTCGTATTCGAGGGATTCCATGCGGCGGAGCATTTCGTTCAGGGGGTGATTGGGGTCGGCGAGTTGGCCGGCATCCTGACGGATGGAGGTGGCTAGCTCCTTGCGTTTGGCCATGGTGGCCTCGGTGGTCAGGTAGCCGTCGGTGCCGCCTTCAATGGAATTGGGCGGCAGCGGGCGATACCAGATATTGCGGAAGCGCATGGGATTGCCGTGGTCCTGCAAGGCCAAGGGGCCTGTTTCCGGGAAGGGCCGGGGCCTGGAGCGCGTCATGTGGCCGGTGGGGCCCTCCAGGGCGGTATGGTCCTGGACCAGGACGCCGTTGACGAAGACCGTGACATGGCCCGGGTCAACCTGCTGGCCGCCCTTGTAAATCGGGTGGCGGAAGACGATGTCATAGACCTGGAATTCGCCCGGCGGCTGCACCGGCAGGACCAGGGGCGGGTTGACGCCATAGACCGAGGCGGCATGGCCGTCGGCGTAGGTGACATTGTTGTAGGAGTCGAGCACTTGGATTTCCACGATGCCCATCAGGAAGACGCCGCTGTTGCCGCGCTCCTGGCTGTGGCCCTTGACCTCTCTGGGCGCCGCCCATTCGACATGGAGCTGGCAGTCGCCAAACTTCTCTTTGGTGCGGATCTCGCCACTGCGAGGGACGACCTCCATGATGCCGTCTTTGACGGCCCACTTGGCGGGCCCGCCGTTGCTGGACTCCCATTTCGAGAGGTCCGTGCCGTCGAACAGGATGACGGCGTCGGAGGGCGGTTTGCCAGGCTGCTCGAGCGTGCTGAAGGTGCCGGGCACAACGGTCGCGGGCTGCGGCCGATTAGGGTCGTGAACGGCCCAGGGATGGTGGTCGTCCGGGGCGTTGCCGTAAAATCTCGGGCCGGAGGCCGCCGCCAGGGCGGTCGAGGCCACGACTGAAAAGGTGCCAATGGCTGCAAAGGTTGAGCGAATTTTCATGGCGGGTAGAATGAACATGCCTCCAGAGCAGAGTCAACCATTTGGTAAGATTCACTTTGCCTTTGCGCGGGCCTGGTCGAGGAGGGACTTGGCGCGCGTGGCGAGTTGGGTGTTGGTGGTGACACGGGCGGCTTTGTCGAGAGGTTCGACCAGTTTAGGCGCGAGGGCGGCCGCCTGGTTGCCTTCCAGGAGCTTGGCGGCGATGCTGACGACGGCATTGGCGGCCTCTTCCTTTGCTGCGGCATCGTCCAGGTAGGGCTGGATGAGGGCGAGCGAATCGGTGGATTCGACGGCGCCCAGAGCGGCGAGCAGGAGCCTCTTCTCGTCGTCGCTTTGGACCAGGCCGGCGGCGTTGCGGCACATGGTCAGGCGCTCAGGAGCCGGGACGTTGAGCTGGCGCGCGAAACCGAGGTAGGCTCGGAGGCAGAGGAGTTTGTCGGCGGCAGCGCCGCTGTTTCGAGCCAGCTCGAGGAGGTCCGGGGCCGCCTCGGCAGTGTTCCACCCGGCCAGGGCGCGGATGGCGGCGGCATGGACCTGAGGCTCGGTTTCGCTGACAGCAGCGCGCACGCACTTGAGGGCATTGGCCCCACCGGCGGACGACAGCACCCGGAGCAGAGCGCATTTTTGGGCGGGCTTGGCTTGAGGCAGGCAGGCGGCGATTTTCCCGGCGCAGGCCTCGCGCTCCGGAGTCCTGGTGCAAAGCGTGTTGAGGGCCTGCTCGGCTGCATCGAGGTCCTCGCCCTCCCTGGCTTTGGCCAGGAGGTCCAGGAGCGCGGGCAGATCGCCCGCCCCGGCCAGCAGGCCCAGTCTCTTCATGGCAGCGAGGCGGACAGTGTCATCGGCGTCTTGCGCTGCCTTGAGCAGGTCCGGCACGGCTGAGGTCATGCGGCGGCGGACGATGAGATCGATGCCGGTGATGCGTTTGTTGGGCTCCGGACGGGCCAGGAGGGCCATGACGGCGCGATCGGCCTCTTTGCCCTGCAACCCGGCCAGGGCTTGCTGGGCCGCTTGGGCGATGGCGCGGTCGGCATCGTCCAGGAGTTGCACCAGCACCGGGACGCCAGCGGCGGCCTCCATCTCGGCAAGGCCGCGGATGGCTGCAATGCGGACCGACTGCTCGCCGTTCCGGGCGACGTGGGCCAAGGAGGGCAGGGCGTGGGTATCCGCGCGCCAGCCCAGGGTCTGGATGAGCAGGATCTGGCGGTCGGCGGGGGCCTTCTCCAGTTCACCCGCCAGGGACAGGGTCACGCGGGAGCCGGGCAATTCGTGCGAGATGCGGGCGGCGGCGGCGAAGATGGAAAAGTCGTTGCTGCGGATGGCCTCGAGCAGCAGAGGCAGGCCGGCCTCGCGGCGGGTGAGAACGGCGCCACGCAGGGCGGCCGCGCGGGCCTGGTGGGGGAGTGGGAGCGAACGCAAGTGATCGTAAATGGCGGTGGCCTGGCCGGTGCCGCCCTTGGTTGAAAGGCCCTCGGCGCAACGGAAGAGGCCCTCGCAGAAGGCCAACTGGTTGGTGGCGGGGGCGTTGCGGAGAGCGGTCTCGAGCGCCTGGGCGGCGGGGAAGGTGGCTATCCTGCCCAGGGCCTTGGCGGCGGCCTGAGCAACGCCGGCATCGGCATCGCGGAGGAGGTCCGACAGGGCCTTGACCGCCTCCGGGTCGCGGCGGACACCGATGCTGCCGATGACCCCGACCAGCAGGCGGCCATGGAGCCGGCCCAGGGCATCGCGCAGGGCCTGATCGACCGACGTGTCGGCAATGGTCTCCAGCCCGTAGCGGGCCATGTGAGAGAGTTTCTCGTCGTCCAGCAGCGCGGCCAGCGCGGCGACGGCGTCCTTGGTTCCGACCCGGGCCAGTTCGCGGCAGGCATCGGCCTTTTGCTTTTGCGCGGCGTCGGACTTGAGGACGGCGATGAGTGTATCCTCCTGGCCGCTGGAGGCGGAGTCGGCGGAGGCGCCGGAGAGGTCCGGGGCGACGAGGCAGAGCAGGGCGGCCAAAACGGATGAAATTGAGAATTGAGTCGAGGATGTTGGCATGGGATTAAGGGGTTTGGAGTTGGAGTTCAATGGGATGGTCCGGGGTTGAGGGGTGCGGTTCAGATGATCCACGGTTCGCGCATGGCGCGGGAGCGGAGGCGGTTGGCCTCCGGGTCGTTGATGAACTCCTCTTTGAGCGGGTCGTATTTCATGTCGCGTTTGAGCCACATGCAGATGTTGGCGGCATGAACGGTGGACATGGAGCGGTGCATGACGACCGGGTTGGCAACGGTCAGGCGGCGGGACTTGATGCAGTCGAACAAATCGCGGACATGGCTCATAGGCCGGCGGGTGCGGGCGATGTAGTCGTCGACCAGCTTGGAGAAATCGGCCAGGAGGGCCGGGTCGGAGACCTTGGGTCTGGCATAGCCGTCGGCGATGGACACCCAGCCTTCGGTGCCCTCGTAGCGGACGCCACAAGAGCCGTGCCACCATTTGTCGCCGCGGGAGAGGACCATTTTGATGCCGTTGGCAAAGCGCACGACCATGCCGTCGCCGGTGGGATTGGCCACGTAGGAGTACTCGACGCCAGAGGTGTCGGCGGCGCCGATGGCAACCTGGCATTGGGCGAAGGTGTGGGCGCCCCACTCGCCAATGCAACTGGTGTGGAAATCGTAATAGCCGCGCCAGCCGCCGCCGATGTACTCGCCGTTAAACGGCCGCCAGGGACAGGGGCCCAGCCATTGGTCCCAGTCCACTTCGTCCCTGGGCGGCTTGGGTTGCCCGGGCAGCCAGTCGTGCCGCATCTCGGCGGCGTCCCAAGGGGCGATGTGAGCGTACACGGTGTGAATCTTGCCCAGGCGGCCGGTGCGCAGCAGTTCGTTGGCGAAGGTGAAGTTGTCCTCGCTGAGGCGCTGCGTGCCCGTTTGATAGACGCGGCCGTAACGGCGGGCGGTCTCGACCACCGCGCGGCCCTCGGCTATCGTCATCGCGGAGGGCTTCTCGGAATAGACATCTTTGCCGGCGCGCATGGCCATGACCGAGGCCGTGGCGTGCCAGCGGTCTCCCGTGGCGATGAGCAGGGCATTGATGTCCGTGCGCACCGCCAGGAACTCGCGCATGTCCCGGTACATGGCGCAATCGTTGTTGCCGTATTTGCTGTTGACGATTCGCTTTACGGCCTGGCGCTGCGCCTTTTTGGCGTCGCAGATCGCCACGAACTGCACGTCCCGTTCCGGGAGCATCCAGCGCAGGTTGTCGGACCCACGGTTGCCCACGCCCATTCCGCCCAGCACGATGCGCTCGCTGGGCGCAACCGCGCCGTTGAGCCCCAGGGCCGAGCCCGGAATCAGGACCGGCGCCGCCAGCACGCCGCCGGCCAGGGCGGCGCGCCCCAGGAACTGCCGGCGGCTCAGCGCGCTGCGATGGGCAGCCGCAGGATGTGAAGGGTGGGGTTTGGAGTTCGACGGAGGCGATTTGTGTTTCGACATGGTCCAACGCTAGCAAAACCCCTGGACAAAAGGCAAAATGTTTTGTCTGAAAACGCGGCGGGAGAACCTCTGAGAACAGGCAGAATCATTGTTGACAGAATCATTAAGGAAAAAGAGTCCTTTTCTCTCCATGAACCGATCCCGAGCCCGCAAGGTTTTGGACTGCGGCAGTCCTCTGCCGCTATTTGGACCGTGGGGACGCGAAAGCGGCAGAGGACTGCCGCAGTCCAAAACGCTTCGCGGCTTCCGCCGCCCAACACCGGCCGGTTCATGGTCCCAATGTGCGATCTCCAAATGTTGGAGGCTTTCCATGATTCTGCCCTCGTCCTTTTCGGCGTGACGCGATCCGGGTTTCCGCGCATGATGGGGGCGGATTCCATGAAAGGCCCATTGTCGAGATTCCAGAATCGGATACACTTAGTTATGGCAGCCGTCTGCGCATTGACCGGCGGCCTGGCGTGCGCGCCTGCCCAGGAACAGGACGCCAAGCTCGAGGCCTTTTTCAAGCAGCACCTCGAGGAGCAATTCCTTCGGCAACCGCTGGAGGCGACGCGCCTGGGTGACCATCGCTTCGACCGCCTGCTGGAGGACCTCGCGCCGGCCTCGCGCCGGGCCTGGACCGCCCAGACGCGCCACACCCTGGAGGCCCTGCCGCGCCAGGTGGACTATGCCCAGTTGTCGCGCGCGGGCCAGATCGATTTCGAGATCCTCCAGCACCACCTGGCCTATGCGCTCTGGCTGGACGAGAACACACACCCGTTCGAGGAAGACCCGCGCGTCTATAGTGATTACATCAGCGACAGCGTCTATCTGTTGCTGACGCAATCCACGCAGCCGCCGGAGACCAATATCTCGAACTGCCTGGCGCGGATGGCGCTTATCCCGCGCGTGGTGGCGGCCGCCAGGGAGAACATCCGCAACCCCCCGCGCGCCCTGCTCGAGACCGCCATTCGCCAGAACCAGGGCGCCATCGGGTTTTACGAGCGGACCCTCTTTGAACTTGCGGGCCAGACTCCCCAATTGCCCGCGCTGGAGGCAGCCGCCGCCCGCGTGGCCGGCTGCCTCAAGGATTATCAGAAATTCCTCGAACAGGAACTCCTGCCCCGCGCCAACGGCCAGTGGCGGCTGGGCAAGGAGCGGTTCTACCGCAAGCTGGAGCTGGAGCTGGATGCCGGTCGGAACGCGGATGAGGTCCAGGCCGACGCGCAGGCGGAATTCGACCGGGTGCAGCGGGAGATGTACGTGGTGGCGCGGCAATTGTGGAGCCGCTACTTCCCGCGCCAGGCGTTGCCGCCGGACGACGCGGCGGGCCGCCGGGCAGCCATCCAGCAGGTGCTCGGGTGCATCGCCCTGGATCACGGGACGCCGGAGACGCTGGTGCGCGACGCAGAGCAGACGGTGGCGGAGATCCGGCGCTTCATCGCGGAGCGCGACATCGTGCGGCTGCCCGAGCCGGACACGTGCCGGATTGTCGAGATGCCGGAGTTCAAGCGGGGCAATTCCACCGCTTACATGAACGCGGCCCCGCCGCTCGACCCCAAGGCGGCCGGTTATTTCGCCGTCAGCCCCCCGCCCCGGGATTGGGATGCCCGGCAGGTCAAGAGCTACTTCGAGGAGTACAACCGCAGCATGCTCCAGATCCTCACCCTCCACGAGGCCTTCCCCGGGCATTACGTCCAACTCGAATACGCCAACCGGGTCCCATCCCAAATCCGGCGCGTGCTCCAGTCCGGCGCCTATGTCGAAGGCTGGGCGGTCTATACCGAACAGATGATGCTCGACCAGGGCTACGGCCAGGGCGACCTGCCCCTGCGGCTCAACCAGCTCAAGTTCTATCTCCGCGCCGTTGGCAACACCATCCTCGACCACCGGATGCACTGCGACGCCATGACCGACGAGGAGGCCCTCAGCTTCCTGACCGACCAGGCCTATCAATCCGAGGGCGAGGCCCGCCTCAAGATCCTCCGCGCCAAGCAAAGCTCGGTCCAGCTCTCGACCTACTTCGTCGGCCGCATGGCCCATTACCGGCTGCGCCAGGCGGTCCAGCGCGAGCTGGGCGATAAGTTCCAACTGGGCCGCTATCACGAGGCCGTTCTAGCCCAGGGCCCCGTGCCAGTGAAGTGCCTGCCGGAGTTGGTGCGCGCGAGCATGGGAAGGTAGGCAGTTCGGCGATTTCG
The DNA here is from genome assembly GCA_963749495.1 of uncultured bacterium. Classification (GTDB taxonomy): domain Bacteria; phylum Verrucomicrobiota; class Verrucomicrobiia; order Limisphaerales; family UBA8199; genus CAVQND01. The sequence goes on along the minus strand of CAVVMW010000021.1, from coordinate 485,455 downwards.
CCAGATTGACTTCCGAGCGGAAAGTGCTTTAATGCCTGGTGTGTGATTCGTCCCAGTAATCGGCCTCAGCAGGCAGTGTCTCAAAACGAGACATGAGGCGTATATCCAGCAGGGCCGGCAACGGTCTGAGCCGTAATACAGGGAGACCCTAACGTAACCAGGAACCGCCAAATCGTCTTGCCTGGCACGGCACCTGCTTCAGCGATAAAGACTTGGGCGGCCCTATTGGGCAACTGACACACACCGGCCACTTCGCCTGTGACCGGAGAATCATCGAACATGCGAAATGCCTCGGAATGCGGGACACTGCCATGGCAATTGTTGTCATGCTCACGCAGGTACTCGCGACAACATATGAAACACATACGAATCGCAATAATGTGGCTCCTTATTCTGTCACCGCGATTAGTGGCGCACGGCCAGCAATACTATGAGGACCTTGAGTACACCAACAGCGGCAGCTCCATCAGCATTCTCAACTATGTTGGCCTTAGCCCGGTAGTCACAATCCCAGACACCATTGATGGCATTCCTGTGACCAGCATAGGCCCCTCGGCCCTCAGCTTTTGCACGTCCGTGTGCGATATAATACTCTGTACCAACATTTGCAGCATCGGGGACGATGCCTTCTTCTCTTGCGGAAACCTGACCAACATCACCATGCCGAACAGCGTCACGAGCATCGGCGCATACGCCTTCGCCAGTTGCGCGGCCCTCGGCGAGATCACCATCCCCAACAGCGTTACAAACCTGGGGCAAAACCTGTTTGCGCTCTGCACTAGTCTGCACAACGCCATCCTCCCCAACGGCATTACAACCATACCTTATGCCGCTTTCTCCTCGTGCAGCAGCCTAACCAACGCCAATATCCCCTGCACCGTAACCAATATTGCCGCCGATGCGTTCTGTAATTGTTCGAGCTTGACCAACGTCATAATACCAAGCGCCGTCACAAGCCTCGCGGACGAGGCCTTCTACAATTGCGGCAGCCTGACCACCATTTTCTTCCTGGGCAATGCACCTTCTCTCGGTTCATACACTTCGGTTCTTGGCTTTGACTATAATGCGACAATCTATTATATGCCTGGAGCCACCGGCTGGTCATCCATCTTCGGCGGACGCCCTACTCAACTTTCAAACCTGATTCCTCCTCATATCACTACTCAGCCTCAGGGCGTGACAACGGATACAAAGTCAACAGTCAGTTTCACCGTGCAGGCAAGCCAAAATCCCCAGAGCAGCTACCAATGGTATCAGGGCGAAACGGCCATAGCGGGAGCGACGAACGCAACTTTCACCATAGCGAACGTCCACGCAACGGATGGCGGCGATTACTCCGTGGTCTTGAGCAACTTTCTCGGAAGCGCCACGAGCCAGGTTGCGACCCTGACCGTCGTCGTGCCACCGTGGAATGATTTCACTTACGTCACCAATGGCAACACGGTTACCATTACCGGTTACGAGGGCCCTGGCGGGGTTCTTGGCATTCCAAATGTCATCAACAGCATGCCAGTCGTCGCCATTGGGGACCAGGCCTTCATTGGATGTGCCAGCTTATCCAGCGTGACGATTTCAAGCGGGATCAGCAGTATCGGGAACTGGGCCTTCGCGTCGTGCGCCAGCCTGACCAATATCGCCATACCTAACACTGTGACGAACATCGGAGCGGATGCGTTCGAGCAGTGTATCAGCCTGGCTTCGGTGACGATACCCGAGGGCGTCGTTAGCATCGGAGATTGGGCTTTTAGTTGTTGTCTTGGTCTTGCCAGCGCTGCGATTTCGAGCACGGTCGTGAGCGTGGGGAATTGGGCGTTTTACGGCTGCGCCAGCTTGGGAGCCATTGATGTTGATCCCGGGAACCCCGCGTACAGCAGCCTCAATGGTGTGCTGTACAACAAGGACCGGAGCGTGTTGATTGTGTGTCCGGATGGGGGCTCCGGGGCTATGTTATGCCAGCGACTGTGACGCATGTGGCCGACTATGCATTTTCAGCCTGCACCAATCTCGAGTATGTGCTGTTCCGAGGGGCTGCTCCAACCACGGGGCGGAATGTATTTAATTCAAGTGTGACGGTATATTGCTTGCCGGGCTCCAGTGGCTGGGGAGCAAGTTTGGCTGACCGTCCAGCCGTTGTGTGGAATGCCGCTATTAGACGGCCAGTGATAGGCACCGGACAGATTGCGTTCGACGTTGTGGGGGCTCCAGGCATGCCAGTTCAGGTGGAGGCCTCGCCGGATTTTTCCAAGGGTACCTGGACTCCCCTCGGGATCACGACGCTTGCCAACGGCCTGCTGCATTTTTGTGACGCCGTACCGACGGGCACCGCGGCGCGTTTTTACCGAGTGCGCTGGCCTGAGTGATTAATTGCCTCGCTGGTACACCCTGACGTAGTCGATGTAGTATCGCTGCGGGAAGATGGCGTCGTCGATCCCCTTGGCGCCGCCCCAGGAGCCGCCGATGGCCAGGTTGAGGATGAGGTATTGGCCGGTGTCGAAGGGCCAGGCCTCGGGGCCGCTGCCCTCGTTGCGATAAGTGAAGTATTTTCGGTCATCGACGAAGAAGTCCATCTGGTCCTTGTTCCACTCGACGGCATAGACGTGGAAGGCCTCCGAGGCGTCAGGGATGGTAATGCGGTCGCCTTTGCTGGTTCCTTTGACATGGTTGTATTTTGCGGTGTGGACGTGGGCTTCGATGATTCCCGGCGCGTATCCGACCTCCTCCATGATATCGATCTCGCCGCAGGCGGGCCAGCCTGCCGCCCGGTTGGTGCCGAGCATCCAGATGGCGGGCCAGGTGCCGCGGCCTTGAGGGAGTTTGGCGCGCACCTCGACGCGTCCGTGGGGCCAGCTTGCCTTGCCGCGCGTGGTGAGGCTGGCGGAGGTGTATTGGGCAAACTCGCGCCCGCGGCGGCCTTGCCCCTTGCCCTGGCCGGAGGCGCCGGGGTCGTAATCGGGGTTCTTGAACTGCTCCTTGCGGGCCTCGATGATCAGCATCCCATCTTCGACCCGCGCATTCTCGCTTCGCTCGCGCGTGTAATACTGGGCCTCGTTGTTGCGGACAAAGCCCGTCTCGTAGCTCCACTTTGCCGGGTCGGGAAGGCCCGGCTTGTCGAACTCGTCGGACCAAACCAGCTTCCATTCCGCGCCGCGCACCAGCCCTGCTGTCGAAAACAGCAGACACAGGCCCAGCGCAGCGAGGACGCAGCCGGCGCTGGCAGAGAGGCGGCGGTGGGGGACAACGAGGCTAAAAGGGCCAGTGGCGCAATGGCTGGCCGAGATGGTGTTGGACATAATCTGATTGTGTTTGGACATGGCTCAACGGTCTGCTCGATCATAGGCATTGGATTGCCCCTGGCGAGCAGAATCGGCGGTTGGCCCCGGGGCTGGGTGTGAGACAGAATTCTTCGCGCCATATGATTCGCGAGGGCGGCGGAAGGATATTATCTCTAGAAGGCTAGGCACTGCTCTGATTCGGCTCATCGCGTAGCGATGACCCGAAGGTAGCCGTGGACCTCGGTCCACGGTTCAGGGCATGGGAATGGCAGCGCGTTGCGTAGCGACGCCCGACATGCCCACGCGCTCCAGGCATCAGGCGTTGCTACGCGACGCACGTGGGGTCTGGCCGGGGAGCCCGTGGACTGAAAGTCCACGGCTACCGTCAGGCACCGCTCCGCGGTGACAGATACCGTCCGAGCCGAAGAATTCTGTCTCACGCCCATTGGCTGAGGGGCGGCTCGGTACAGGATTGTCTTCTGCCCGGGAACGGGTAAGCTCGCGCCATCGAATGACCAACGACATTGAAGTGGTTGCGTTGTCCCGAAGCGCGCGGGACGTGATGCGTTTTCTGAAGGTGAGCTACGGCATTTACCGGGACGATGCGTATTGGGTGGCGCCGCTGCTGATGGATCTGAAGAAGGTGTTCCTGGATTCCAACCCGCTCTTCGAGCACGCGACGATGCAGCTTTGGGTGGCGCGCCGGGACGGGCGCGATGCCGGCCGCATCGCCGCGTTGGTGGATCACAGCTACAACCGCTCCGCCAAAGAACCGGCCGCCTTCTTCGGGTTCTTCGAGTCGGTTGATGACCCGGCGGTGAGTGGCCGCCTTTTCGAGGCGGTCCGGCTCTGGGCCCGCCAGGCCGAGCAGGCGCGCCTGCTGGGGCCGATGAACCCGACCACCAACGACGAGTGCGGGTTGCTGGTGGAGGGCTTCGATTCCTCGCCGGTCTTCATGATGCCTTACAATCCGCGTTATTACATGGATTTGGTCCACGCCGAGGGTTTCCGCAAAGCCAAAGACCTGCTGGCCTTCAATATTGATTTGTTGACCCTGCCCATGGGCCGGCTGCGGCGCATCGCAGGCAAGGTCAAGCAGCGCTGCCCCGGCCTGGCGTTCCGCGCCGTTACCCGCAAATCCCTCGCCCGGGACTTGCCCAGGATCAAGGAGGTCTATAACGCAGCCTGGCAGACCAACTGGGGGTTTGTGCCGATGACCGACGGGGAGATGGACTTTCTGGCCGCCCGCCTGAAACCGCTCCTGACCGAGGGGCTGATCTGGCTGGCGGAATCGGGCGCCGAGCCGGTGGGCTTTCTGCTGGCGCTGCCGGATTACAACCTCGCCCTCAAGCCGTTGCAGGGCCGGTTGCTCACTCCCAGATTGCTCGGCTTCATTCCCTACCTGCTGGGCTGGAAATGCCCTCCCCGCACGCGCGTGCTCACCCTGGGGATCAAGGACGCGTTCCGCGGCAGGGGCCTGGAATCGGCCCTGCTCATCGAGGGCCTTCAGGTCGGCTTCGATCTGGGCGTGCGGGAGTCGGAGGCCTCCTGGATCCTCGAAGACAACGTCATGATGCGCCGCATCATCGAGGCCATCGGGGGACGCGTTTACAAGACCTACCGCATCTACGAGCGCGCGGTGTGAGGCTTAGGAGCCGTCAAGAAATAAAGGTGGCAACCTGCCTTGGTCTTTTGCCGTCCAGCTTCGTTGCCCGCTCGTTGCAGACCGCTGGCCGCCCGCTGGCTCGGCTCGACGCCGCCGCCGCGGCCGCCTGGCTACTCGCCTCAGCGCCGATGGCCCGGCGGGTGGTGACCAAGCCCTTGACACCGAGGCCATGCCGCCCTCCTGGTGCCCCGGATTCGCGGCACCTCTGGCGAGGCCGTGGACTTTGAAGCAAAAGGCCGGCCTGGCCGCCGCCGGCGGCTGGTCCCCCGCCCCCGGAATGATTACTGCTAATGGCAGGAACAGCCTCACCATCGCCCCGACGGCGGGACAACTGTTCTTCCGCCTGACGGGACCATAGGCCGGGTCATTGAGCCGCCTGCCGCCTGGCGGTGGTGAGTTCGCGGAAGAGCCAGGCGCGGGCGAAGGCGGAGTCGTCTTTGGCGGTGTCGGCGGAAATGCCGAGGGCCTGGGCAGCCTCGGGAAGGGTCATGCCCACGAAGTAGCGCAGTTTGACGATTTGAGCCGGGCGCGGGTGTTGGGCCGCCAGCTTGTCGAGGGCTTCGTCCACGGCCAGGAGTTGGTTGTCGGGAGCCGGGGACGCCAGGTCCACCTCGTCGAAGTCCACCCGCTGCTGCCCGCCGCCGTGGCGCGCGGCCCGCCGGCGGCGGGCCCTGTTGATCAGGATGCGCCGCATGGCCTGGGCGGCGGCGGCGAAGAAGTGGGCGCGGCCTTCCCAGGCCTGCTTTTGTGTGCCCGCCAGCCGCAGCCAGGCCTCGTGGACCAAAGCCGTCGGCTGCAAGGTATGGCCGGCGGCCTCATTGGCCATTCTGGCCGCCGCCAGCTTGCGCAGTTCTTCATAGACCAACGGCAGCAGTTGGTCGGCGGCTTTGGGGTCGCCCTGCCCCGCGGCTTCGAGAAGTTGCGTGACGTCGCTGATGGAGGTGATAATGCCAGCCGCCCGCAGGTGGCGCAACCGAATCATGCAACGCTGCGAAACACCTCGTGGTGTTCTCAATAGACCGGCCGCGAGTTGATCCGTGGCGGAGGGTTCGCGGGGCCGGGTAATTTTGACCGAGTGCGGGATGAGAGGACGAATCAGCTTGCCGCTCGTGCCGCTTTAGGCGAAGTACATCCCTGATGGTTCGCACCACAACAAGGTGCGACGTTTTTCGCGGATCGATTCCGGGACTCATTTAGCCCCCAAAAGGCCCCCAAAACAGCCAAGTAGTATCAGATCGCAGTATCAGATCTCGCGACTTGCGACCTAGCCAGAAAGTTGGTGCTCGTTAGTTGCCTCGCTGGCTGAATACCGTGATACCGACGAACACGGCGCAGCCTTGCTTCGACCCGAGGATGCGGGGACAACCACCGGGACTGTGCCGTCCGGCACGCTGCCGCGACCGCGAGGCGCTTTGATTCATGGGTGTTCTCCGGCCTCTGGCTCCAGCGTCACTTCGATCCCTTTGACGGAATTGCCCTGAGCATCGGTGAGCCGAATGGACCCGGACCAGCCAGCGGGGGCGCTGACAAGCTTGAAGACCAGGACATTCAGCCCGCGCGCCAAGGAGATGTTTGGTATCGTATCCTGGTCCTCAACCCAGAGGTGGGGGGACCGAGTTCGGTAAATCTGCTCCCCATTCAAATAGACTTTGGCCTCGGCCTCGCCGCCCACGAGCATTTGGAGCCCGTGTTGGTTGGCGTCGGCGCGGAGGTAACAGACGGCATAAGCCACGCCGTGGGGCGGTTCCTCGGGTCCGAAGGGCGCCCGGCCAAAGTCAATGGTGGCATCTTCCAAGGCCGTCTCCTGCCATTGCAATTCGCCGCTGTCAAAACTCATGGTTTCGTGGGCCTTGGGCCGGAGGCGGTTTTCACCCGGAACCTGCGCGGCGTCCAGTCCTTTCGCCCCCTGCTGACCGGGGGCCAGGGCAATGGGAGCCAGAATGAGCCATTGCCGGAGTGCATCACGGCAGCGGGCAGCTTTCAGGCGTTCCAGCTCCGCAGTGCGCTGGCGGCGGAGGGAGGCAAGCTCCTGGGTTGCGGCGCGGACCTCCAGTTGCCAGGCAGCGACCTCTTCAGGCCGGGCTATTTTCCAGACCTTGGCCGTTTTGTCCTCGCTGCCCGCGGTGACAATGGCGCGGCCGTCCGGGGAAAACCCGACCGAGTCAATTGTGGCGGCATGCCCCAGAAGTTTCAGCACTTCCCGGCCGCTGGTGGTCTCCCATAGCCTGGCGGTAAGATCACTGCTGCCGGTGACAATCCGCCAGCCGTCCGGGGAGAAGGCTGCCGACGTAATGTAACCGCGGTGTCCTTTGAGGCTGAGCAATTCTCGACCGCTGGCGGTTTCCCAGACCCGGGCTACCTGCTCCCAACAGCCGGTGACGATGCGTTCTCCGTCCGGGGAGAATGCCGCGGTTCTGACTCCGCCGTCGTGCCCCGAGAGCGTCAGCAACTCATGGCCGCTGGCCGCGTCCCACACCTTGGCGGTTGTATCCTCGCTGGCGGTGACAATCCGCCGACCGTCCGGGGAAAAGGCGGCGGACCAAACCCAACTGTGGTGTCCCCGGAGCGTGAGCAACTCCCGGCCGCTGGCGGCATCCCAGACCTTGGCGGTCCGGTCCCAACTGCTGGTGACAATCCGCCGGCCGTCGGGGGAGAAACCCACTGAACTGACCCCCTGGCGATGGCCCGGAAGGGAGAGGTGTTCCCGGCCGGTTGCGGCATCCCACACCTTGGCCGTGTTGCCGCCGCTGGCGACAACCCGCCGGCCATCCGGGGAAAAGGCCGCGCACCGGACTCTGCCGCTGTGTCCCGCGAGCGAAAGGACTTCCCGCCCGCTCGTGGCTTCCCACACCTTGGCCGTGCCATCCCAACTGCCGGTGACAATGCGCCGGCCATCCGGCGAAAAGGCCGCCGACGTAACCCGATCGCCGTGTCCGCCTAGCGTAAGCATTTCCCTCTCCGCGCCCAGCTCCCATACTCGGGCGGTGGTATCAAAACTGCCGGTGAGGATACGGTTGCCATCCGGGGAGAAGGCCACCGACGAGACTGAGACTCCATGGCCCTTGAGCGTGAATAGCTCCCGGCCGCTGACGGTCTCCCACACCTGGGCCGTGTAGTCATCACCGCCGGTGACAATGCGCTGGCCGTCCGGAGAGAAGGCTGCGGCACAGAGCTTGCCGTGGTTGCCCTTTAGCGTGAGCAATGGCCGGCCGCTGCCGGCATCCCAGACGATGCCCGTCTGGTCCCGGCTGGCGGTGACAATCCGCTGGCCGTCCGGGTCCGGAGAGAAGGCGGCCGCCCTGACGGGGCCTTTGTGCCCCTCCAACGTGCGCAATTCTCGAGCGCTCGCGGCGTCCCACACCTTGGCGGTCGCGTCGCCGCTGGCGGTGACGACGTGCCGGCCATCCGGGGAAAAAGCAACCGCCCAGATTGGGGCGGAGTGGCCTTCAAGCTGGGCCAGCTCCCGACCGCTGGCGGCGTCCCACACCTTGGCCGTATGGTCCGCGCTCCCAGTGACAATGCGCCCGCCATCCGGCGAAAAGGCCGCGGTCAGAACGTCGTCGCTGTGCCCTCTCAAGGTGAGTAGTGTCCTGCCGCTTCCGGCATCCCACACCCGGGCGGTATTATCGGCCGCGCCCGTCACAATTCGCCGGCTATCCGGCGAAAAGGCCACGGAGTAAACCGCGCCATTGTGCCCTGCCAGGGTGAGCCGTTTCCTGCCGCTGGCTGCCTCCCATACCACTGCGGTCATGTCCAGGCCCCCGCTTACAGTGGCGACCGACTGGCCGTCCGGGGAGAAGGCCACGGATACCACCCTGTCCAAATGACCGCGGAGCGTCCTCGAGGCCAGGTGGGTCTGCCCCTGCCAATAGTACCATTCAAAACCGCGGCCGGGCAGCGCCTCGGTCTCCTCTAGCAACTTCTGCAAACGGGCAACGTTGTTCTGCTCCCAGGCTTGCTGGGCCAGGTTCATGTCAGCCACGTAGAGCAGGTGGGCCGCTTCGGCTTCACCGGCTTCCGCCCGCTGGCGCTGTTGCTTCTCAGCATGGCTCGCGCGACTGGCGGCCACCGCCTGCCAGAGGCTGACGCCCGTGCCGCCGACCAGGGCCGCCGCCACGACCACCGTCGAGGTCAGCGCCAACTTATGGCGCTGCCAGGCCTTTTGGAGGCGATAGTCGATGGTGGGGGGCCGGGCGATGATGGGTTCGTTGGCCAGATGCCGCTGGAGATCGTTGGCCAGGGCGTTGGCCGTTTCGTAACGGCGCCGACGATCCTTCTCCAGCGCCTTCATCACGATCCAATCGAGGTCCCCCTTCAGCCGGCGCACCAGCTTCGCCGGGTCTGTCCGGCGCTGGCTGGCCGTGGCCGTCAGGTCCTGGGCCGCCAACATGGTCAAACGCGTGCTCGGGCGCGGCGGCTCTTTCTCCCGAATCGTGCGGCGCATCGTCTCCAGCCCCGCCGCCACCAGCTCCCTCGGATCAAAGGGCGCCTTCCCGGTCAGCAGTTCGTAAAGCAGCACGCCCAGGCTGTAGATGTCGCTGCGGGTGTCAATGTCCAACCCGCTCAACTCCGCCTGCTCCGGACTCATGTAAGCCGGTGTGCCGATAAACTGCTGCCACTGCGTATAGACCGTCTGGTCGGTCAGTTGTCCGTGGGTGGCTTTGGCGACGCCAAAATCGATCACCTTGGGGACGGGCACGCCGTCGTGGAGGGTCACGAGGATGTTCGAGGGCTTGATATCGCGGTGGATCACGCCCTTCTGGTGCGCATGCTGAATCGCGCGGCAGACCTGGATGAAAAGGTCCAGCCGCTCGCTGGTCGAGAGCTGGTTCTGGTCGCAGTAATCCGTGAGCTTGATGCCGCGAACCAGTTCCATGACAAAGAACGGCCGGCCAGTGCTGGTGGCGCCGGCGTCCAGTACCTTGGCGATGTTGGGATGGTCCATGAGCGCCAGGGCCTGGCGTTCGGCGCCGAACCTGGCCACCACCTGGCGGGTGTCCATCCCCAGCTTGATAATCTTGAGCGCGACCCGGCGCTTGACCGGCTCCTTCTGTTCGGCCACGTACACCACGCCAAAGCCCCCTTCGCCTATCTTCTCCAGCAGCTTGTAGCGGTCGATCATGTCGCCGGGCTGCTCCCCGGGGCTGGGCGCCCCAGGGCGGGGCCGGCCGCCTCCCACGCCGCGGCCGCCCCTGGCCGGGCCTCCTCGGCGCCCGGCGCCAGCTCGGCTAGGAACGCTCCGGCCGCGGTGTCGGCCTGCAGCAGCTCCTCGATGCGCTGGCGCAAAAGGCCGTCCCCGGCGCAGGCCCCGTCCAGATAAGGGGCACGCTCCTCGGCGGGCAGCTTGCGGGCAACATTGAAAATGCGAGCTTCCCGTTCGGGTGATGCGCTCATAGGTTGACTGCCAGTCTAGGTCTCGCGGTCCGGTCCGGCCAGCATTTAACAATGCGCAATTTCCGGGCGGATCGGGGGGGTTTGAAAAAAAATAATTCCCCCTCATTCTCCCCGAAATCTCGCATTGAGAGATGGTGGACGAGTGCCTCGCCCACGGAAATGAAATGCTCACGAACAACCTTGTATCCATGAAAGAAAAACTCGCTCGTTTACTCGTCGCGCCGGCCCTGCTGGCGCTGGGCGCGTTGATGGCGGCCCCCTCATCCGCCCGGGCCCAAGGCACGGCGTTCACGTATCAAGGGCAACTCACTGACGGGACCAATCCGGCCAACGGCAGTTACGACTTCCGCTTCCGGCTGGCCTGCGATCCGCTCGGCAACAACTACGCGGGCCAGCCCTTCTCCACCAACGCCGTCGGGGTCACCAACGGCCAGTTCCTCACGGCCGTTGACTTGGGCCCCTCTTCACTGGGAGCAATTACTGGCTGGAGGTGGACGTGCGCACCAATGGCGAGAGCAGTTACACCACGCTCGCACCGCTCCAGGCGCTATTGCCCACGCCCTACGCCATGTTCGCCAACACGGCGAGCAATCTGTCGGGCACGCTGCCGGCCGGCCAGTTGGCCGGAGCGGTGCCCCTGGCGAATATCCCCGCCGCCGTCCTCACGAACGACGAACCCAGCGTGTCCTTCGGCAGCGTGGGCATCGGCACCAACAACCCAACCGAGACCCTGGAAATCAATGGCACCACCCGCCTCGATAACTATGATATCTTCTTCCGCAGTCCCGGTGACTACAACCACGGGTTGGGCTATCGCAACATTATCGCCGGGACCAAGGTCAACGGCCCGTTCCTCTATGGCTGGAGTGGCGGCGCGCTGGGAACCCCGTTTCCGGACGCGGTCGCCTTGCGGTGGGACTGGACGGGCAGCGCCTATGTCAACAACAACCTCTCGGTTAACGCCGGCTTGGACATCAACCAAACGGGCCAGAACATCGGGAACGTCCAATCCAACGCCGTGGTCTTTGGCGCCGCCTATGGCCACACCGGCGAGGGCATCGCCTCCAACCGCGGCGGCAACACCGACGATTTCGAGTTCTTCACCAACTGGGAGAATCGGATGACCATCGCCCATGACGGCAACGTCGGCATCGGCACCACGGCCCCCCAACAGCTCCTGAGCCTCAACGGCGGCCTGAACCTCGACCAAGCCAGTCAGAACTACGGCACCGTGGCCAACGCCTTGACGTTTGGCTCGACCAGCGGCGAAGGCATCGGCTCCGATCGCACCGGCACCAATGTCGATTCCTACGGCCTGAATTTCTACACGGATTACGCCAAACGCATGACCATCGCCCAAGACGGCAACGTGGGCATCGGCACGACCACCCCCAGCTTGCCCCTGGAAATCAACGGCGACAGCCGGATCGACGACTATGCGATCTACTTCCGCGCTGGCACCGACATGCACCACGCCTTGGGTTATCGTCACACAATCGCCGGGACCACGGTCGACGGCCCATTTCTGTATGGCTGGAGCGGCGGCGCGCTGGGGACCCCGAGTCCGGACCTGGTCGCCCTCCGGTGGGACCGCACCGGCAGTGTCACGGTCAACAGCAACCTGTCGATCGGGGCCGCTCTCGTGGTCCCCGGGGCCGGCGTCAACACCAAGACCACCGCGTTCGTTCACCGGGTAACGGCGTTCAGCATAAACGCAGGCGGAGCTCGGTATCAGAGCCAGATCGACAACCCGGTCTGCAATGGCCAGCCAAACGCCATCTTAATTATTACCCACAATTGGTCACAAGACACTAGCGGCTATGATTTCACGCACCCCCTTGGGGTAGCGTATGGCGGCAGCTCGGACCCGCACTGGTATATTTATGACGAAACCGTGACCGATCTGGTCGTGGGCCAGGCGTTCAACGTCCTGGTCATCCTGCCCCAAGTCCCATGATTCACTGAAACTACGAGGATTTCCTTATGAAAGCCGCGAAATTCATTTTGTGCCTCTGGCTCGGGTCGCTGGCCGCGACCGCCACCGCCCAGTATGCGCTGGATTGGTATAAGGTCTCCGGCGGCGGCGGGTCGAGCAGCGGCGGCCGCTTTTCCCTGAGCGCCACCATTGGCCAGCATGATGCCGCCCCGGCCATGACCGGCGGCCGCTTCTGCCTGGGCGGCGGTTTCTGGGGCCTCACGGCCGTGGTGCAATCACCCGGCGCGCCGACGCTCCGCATCAGCCGGGCCGGCACCGCCCTAACTGTGTCCTGGCAAAATGTCTCCGGCTGGAGCTTGCAGCAGAAGTCGGCCCTCGCCGCCCCCAACTGGGCGGCCAGCAGTTACCCTCTCACGACAGCCAATGGCACCAACAGCATCACCATCACCGCGCCCGCCGGAAACCTCTTTTTCCGCTTGTCTCAACCGTAATCGGTGACGTCGCGCCCTGGGAGCGCCGACGAGGGCGTCCGCGCTTCTCGGGGCAGGCTCCGGCCCGAAGGGAACGGCGGCCTCAGTTTAATGAGAACCGATGCGTGCCCGGGCGAAACCGGCAGGAACCGTGATTGAAAAAACAACTATTATCAAAACCATGAAAAAAGGCCACCATTGTTTGCTCTTCGCGCTGGCGATGCTCGCCAGCATCAACCACGCCGCGGCCCAAGGCACGGCGTTCACCTGCCGCCCGGCGTTCACCTACCAGGGCAGGGTCACGGACAACGGCACGAATTTTACGGGCACGGGCCAATTCAAGTTTGCCCTGCTCACGCCGACGAACACGAGCAGCCAGGCCATCGGGGTCGCCGTTATGGCGGGCGCGCCTCAGGACTTTTCGGTCACGGAAATTGTTGTCGTTGATGCGGGTGGCGGCTATGTCAGCCCGCCGACCGTAACCGTTTCTCCTCCCCAAGGCGGTGGCGCGACGGCGACTGCTGTGGCGACCGTCAGCGGCGGGGTCGTAACGGCCATCACCCTTACCGGCGGGGGCAGCGGCTATTGGGTGCCACCCATAGTGACAATTGCCCCGCCGCCGGCGCATTACGTCAACCAAACGATATGGAGCAACGACGGCACGAGCAGCGGCGAACCGGCGGCTGCCCTGAGCGTAAGCGTCAGCGACGGCCTGTTCACCGTGGTTTTGGGCGACACCAACCTTTCCAACATGACGGCCATCCCCGTGTCGGTTCTCACGCAGCCGACGCTGGCGTTGCAGCTCTGGTTCAACGACGGCGCGCAGGGCTTCGCCGCGCTGACTCCGGCGCAGAGCCTGACGCCCGTGCCACAAGCGGTGGTTGCCGGCACGGCCACCGTTGCCCAGTCCGCCAGCAATCTGCTGGGGGTGCTGCCGGCCAGCCAGTTGGCCGGGGTGGTGCCCCTGGCGAATATCCCCGCCGCCGTTCTCACGAACGGCGAACCCAGCGTGTCCTTCGGCAGCGTGGGCATCGGCACCCCCAACCCAACCGAAGCCCTGGAAATCAATGGCACCACCCGCCTCGATGACAATGATCTGTACTTCCGCGGTCCCGGTGACTACAACCACGGGTTGGGCTATCACGACGCTATCGCCGGGACTACGGTCAACGGCCCGTGGCTCTTTGGCTTCAGTGGCGGCGCCCTGGGGACCAAGGGGGGAGGCGATCGCCTTGCAGTGGGACACGACGGGCAGCGCCCATGTCAACAACAACCTCTCCGTTAACGCCGGCTTGGACATTGACCAAACGGGCCAGAACATCGGGAACGTCCACTCCAACGCCGTGGTCTTTGGCGCCGCCTATGGCCATACCGGCGAAGGCATCGGCTCCGATCGCACCGGCACCAATGTCGATTCTTACGGCCTGAATTTCTACACGGATTACGCCAAACGCATGACCATCGCCCAACACGGCAACGTCGGCATCGGCACGACCACCCCCAGCTTGCCCCTGGAGATCAACGGCGACAGCCGGATCGACGACTATGCGATCTACTTCCGCGCTGGCACCGACATGAATCACGCCTTGGGTTATCGTCACACAATCGCCGGGGCCACGGTCGACGGCCCATTTCTGTATGGCTGGAGCGGCGGCGCACTGGGGACCCCGAGTCCGGACCTGGTCGTCCTCCAGTGGGACCGCACCGGCAGTGTCACGGTCAACAGCAACCTCACGGTCAATGGCCGGATGGGAATTGGGGGGGGGCGCCCGGCATGGGCCTGTTGACCCTGAAAACCACCAACGCCGCGGCGCCCGCGTTGGAAATCTCCCAAGGCGCAATCAAGCTCAGCGGCGCTGGCTTCGACACCCCGACCGCCGCGTTCACTCACATTGTCACACGAGACGAGGCTGGTGGTGCGAACGCCGTGATTGATAATCCCATTTGCAATGGCAACCCGAATGCTATTCTGTTCATCACCTTCAATGGACTTTGGACTGGTAGTCCGGACCAATGCACGTTCAACCACCCAACAGGCGTCTCTTACGATCCGTTCGAAGGAAGGTGGGTAATTTCGGCTCAGGATTCAAGCTCTCTGGTGGCGGATTCCAGTTCAACGTCCTGGTCATCGTGCCCTAGGCTCCGGGCTGGCTTCAAACCACTCAAATCCTATGAAACCGGCGCACGCCCTGTTGGCCTCCGCAGTTGTGGCATTCGCCGCAACGGCTTCCGCCCAATACAATATAAGCTGGCATAAGCTCTCCGGTGGCAGCGGCACGAGCAGCAGCGCCCACTATTCAGTGACCGGCACGATCGGACAACCGGACGCGGGCGGCACCGTGACCTGCGGCAATTATGCCATCACCGCGGGTTTCTGGAGCCTCGGTTTTGTGGTCGAAACCTCGAGCCCGCCGGGGACGAACTCTCCGCCCGCGATCCTCAGCCAGCCCGTCGGCCAGGCAGCCCAGCCAGGCGGCAGCGCCACCCTGAGCGTGGCCGTTTCCGGCACGCCGCCGTTCACTTACCAATGGCTGCACGATGGCACCAATATCCAGAATGTCCCCATCATCACCTTTGTCGGCGGGTGGGAAAGCGGCGGGCGCGCCACCAACGCCGCGCTTTACAATCCTGGCGGCATTGCCATGGACGCTTCTACGAATCTGTATATCGCGGATACGCTGAACAACCTGGTTCATAAGGTGGACGTTAACGGCGTTATCACCACGGTGGCCGGGGTGGGCAACGGCGCGCCCAATGGCGCCATCCCCGCCTTTTCCGGCGATGGCGGACCCGCCACCAACGCCAGCCTCGCCAGGCCATACGGCGTGGCCGTCGATGCCTCCGGCAATGTCTTCATCGCCGACACCTTCAACAACCGCATCCGCAAAGTGGATACCAATGGCGTCATCACCACTGTGGCGGGCACCGGCGCCGACACCCATCTCGGTGACGGCGGCGCCGCCACCAATGCCGGGGTTTATGAGCCGCATAGCGTGGCAGTAGACGGCTCGGGGCAACTGTTTATCACGGATTTCGAGTATGGGCTCGTCCGCAAGGTGGACACCAGGGGCGTCATCACCACCGTGGCGGGCGGCGGCAGCACGAGTCCGGCCGTTGGTCTCATGGCCACGAATTGCCTCCTGGAGGCCTGTTCTTCGGTGGCGGTGGATGCGGCCGGCTATTTCTATGCCGCGGACTGGTATTATGGCACGGTGTGGCAAGTTGCGCCCAACGGGGCCATTAGCAATGTCCTGCACGGCTTCTCGGCTCCCAGCGGACTGGCCTTGGGTCCTTCAGGGCTGATTTATGTCGCCAACGCAAGCATAGGCAACAGCACCGTCGTGGCCGCCGACAGCTCAGGCACGCGCACCTTGGTGGCCGGCAAGGGCCCGGCCGCCTTTGGCGGCGACGGCGCCCAGGCTACCCATGCCTACCTCAATTACCCCAGCGGCGTGGTCCTGGATGCGGCGGGCAACGTGTATATCGCTGACACCGATAACAACCGCATACGCAAGGTGGGCGCCAACGGCATTATCCAGACGGTGGCCGGCAACGGTTTTGGCTTCTATTCCGGGGACGGCGGCCCGGCGGCGGCCGGGTTTCTGGGCGCGCCCAAGTGCCTGGCTGCCGACGCTCTGGGGAATCTTTTCATTGCGGACTACAACGACCATTGCGTGCGCAAGGTGGACACCAACGGCATCATCACCACGGTCGTGGGCAACGGAATTGCGGGAGAGACGCTGGCGACCTTTGCCGGACAGGCGACCAACACAGAGATCGACGGCCCATACGCCCTGGCCATCGACGCCAACGGGAACCTCTTCCTTTCTGACTGGGACTACAACCAGGTCCTCAAGGTGAACGCCAATGGCCTCGTCAATACGCTGGCAGGCCCCGGCACGACCCTAAACCTCCTGTCCGCTCCCGATGGCCTTGCCTGCGATGGCGCCAACAATCTTTATATCGCCGACCGCGGCAACAACTGCATCCGCAAGATAGATGTCAATGGGAACATCACCACCGTGGCGGGCGGGGGCAGTTCATTGGCCAACGGCGTCCTGGCGACGAGCGCCCGGGTATTCGCCCCTGAGGCGGTGGCGGTTGACGCCAACGGCAATCTCTATATCTCCATTGACGGCCAGTCCGTGGTGCGCAAGGTGGACACCTCCGGCATCATCACCACCGTCGCAGGCAATGGTTCCTTCGGTTTTTCGGGCGACGGCCGGGCCGCCACGAGTGCCGCTCTGAACTATCCCGCCGGACTCGTTGTCGATGCCGCCGGCAATCTGTTCATCGCCGACACCGCCAACAACCGCGTCCGCTGTGTCAACACCAACGGCATCATCGCCACGGTGGCGGGCACGGGCGTGGCCGGCTATTTCGGGGACGGCGGCCAGGCCGTGGACGCCTGGCTCAACAACCCGGACGGCCTCGCCCTCGACCCGGCAGGCAGCCTTTATGTGGCTGACACGGCCAACAACCGCGTCCGCAAGCTCCTCCTCACCGGCTCGCCGACGCTCGTCCTGAACAATGCCGGCCCTGCCGATGCCGGCAGTTACCAGGTCATTGTCAGCAACCCCTGGGCCAGCGTCACCACCAGCATCGCGACTCTGACCGTGAGCGGGACCTCAGCGCCCATTGTCATCCAGGGCGTGGAGCGACATTCCGACGGCAGCTTCGACCTCACCGGGACGGGAAGTCCGGGCGCTCGTTATGTGCTGAACATGGCCACCAACCTGGCGCCCCCCGTCACTTGGATTGGAGTTATCACCAATACCTCGACCCCCGCGGGGGAATGGCAATTCACCGCCATCAAGCCCACCGGCTCTCGGAGCACCTTTTTCCGCGTGTCCGGGCCCTAGCGGCGTTCAGTTCCGCAGTCGAAAAAACTGGGCCTTGGCCAGCGGGGGCTATTGGTGTACGGGCTGGTCGCGCCGGTCACGTCCTGGTAGGCGCCGGCGGGCTCAGGGCCGATTGGAGGACGTAGGAACCGGACCAGGTCACCCGCGTAGCGTCAAAACCGGCCGCGCGGCAAAAGAAGATAATATCTTGGTCTTTTGCCGGCCAGCTTCGTTGCTCGCTCGTTACAGATCCGTGCGGATATGCGCCTCGCTCGCGCCTCGCTGGCCGACAAAATCCCGGCGGCATCTTGCCACCTTTATTTCTTGACGGCTCCTTATGGAAACCGGTCCCTGTCTTCACACGGCTCCAGCCGCGTGATGGCGCCCATGATCTGGCCGGCGACCTGCCGGTAGATGGCTTTGAGCCGCTGCTTGGAGCAGGTTTTGGCTTCGGTGCGGAGTTCCTCGAAGAGGAGCGGGCGGCCGTATTTGACGGCGAGGCGGTGCGGGCGGGGCCAGCGCGAGTGGCGGCTGTAGGCCTGGAACGTGCCAAAGGTGCGCACGGGCAGCACCGGGGCGCTCGATTTGATGACCGTCAAGCCGATGCCCGAGCGGGCCGGTTGAAGGCGTCCGTCGCGGGTGCGCGTGCCCTCCGGGAAGAGAAGAATCGCGCCGCCCGCCAGGAGGCGATCCAGGATGGCCTTGAGCCCCGCCGCTCCGCCGCCTTCGCGGTCGACGGGCACAACCTGCCACTGGCGCAGGACCCAGCCCGACACCCGGAAACGGAACAAGTTTTCTCGCGCCAGGTAATTGACGACCCGGGACAGGCCCGAACCGACCAGAGGCGGGTCGAGAAAACTGGCGTGGTTCGAGGCGAGGATGACCGGCCCCTGGAGGGGCACTCGCCCGGCATTGTAAAAGCGCGCCCGGAAATAGACCTTGAACAGCACCCGAAAGCTGAGCCAGCCCAGATAATAGGTCGGGTTCATGGAGCCCGAGCGAGCCTCCGTTTGACATCGGCGATAATCAGGGCGCTGGTCTGCTGTGAGGTCATCTGCGAATTATTGATGACCATAGCGCCCAGGGGGATCATCAGCGGGGCGACGGCGCGCTGGCTGTCGCGTTGGTCGCGCGCCGCCAGGTTCTCCCGGATGCCCTCGGCGGCGCGGCGGCGCGCCCGCTCCTCCAGCGCGGCATCCAGGTAATACTTGAACTCCGTTTCCGGGAAGATATTGGTCCCGATGTCGCGGCCCTCCATCACCAAGTTGCCGAACCGGCCGCACTCGCGCTGTTTCTTTTTCATCCACTGGCGCACTTGGGGCACCGCTGCCACGTGCGGCACCGCGGCGCTGACCTCCGGCGTGCGGATCTCCTGGGCCGGGTAATAACCTTCGACCCTGAGTTGCACCTGGTTGTCGACGCACCCGAGCGAGGTCTTCCATCGGCGGCAGGCGGCGGCAACCGCCTTGGCATCGTGTACATCGATCTTATGAGTCAAACAATACCAGGCCAGGGCGCGGTACATGGCCCCGGTATCCACGTGCACGAAATTCAGCGCCTTGGCCACCAGCTTCGAGTTGGTGCTCTTGCCACTGGCGCTGGTGCCGTCAATAGCGATGACAATGGACCGACTCATGCTCAGATTCAGTCCGGCATCAACTCCTCCGCCTGGAGCCGTCGCCCGGTGTTGGGGTCCAGGATGCTCACGCCCAGGCCGCGCGGCGGCGGGGCAGCCAGTTTCTGGAAGAAATTGGGAAAGGTCTTCTTGACGCAGGCGGGATTCTTGATTTTGATGCCCGGGACCTTCAGGCCCAGGATGGCAAAGCACATCGCGATGCGGTGGTCGTTGTAGGTTTCGATCTCGGCGCCGTGCAGCCTGCCGGCCGAAGGCAGAATCGTGAGCGTATCGCCCTGTTCGATCACCTCGGCCCCGCACCGCGTCAATTCGGTTCGCAATGCCGCCACGCGCTCGGTCTCCTGGAGGCGGAGGCGGGCAAGGTCAGTCAGGCGGATGAGCTGGCCGGCCAGGGGCGCCAGCACGGCGGCGGTCATGATGCTGTCGCCCAGGTCGTGCTCGCGCGAGACCTCGTCCGGCAGGGTAAGGTTCACCCGATAGATTGGCAGCAGGGTGTCCCCGCTGCCGGGCTTGGGCGGGGGTCCCGCCGCCGAGAGCAATTTGGGGAAGTCGGCATCCACCTGCCACCCGCTGGCCGGCCAGCCGCGGACGGAGATGGAAGTCAGTTTCTCCGGGTCGGGTTCCCAGAATTTGCCGCTCAACGAGCCGGAGGCAGGGCCGGCCAAGGCCTGCTTGATTGCAGTGGTGATTTCGTCGTTGCGCAAAATCCATTCCGCCCCCAGGAAGTAACTCCCGCTGGAAGCATCCGGTTCGATGGCGAAAACCCCGCCGCCGGCCGGGAAGGTCTTTATTAAGGCCCGGGTCATCTCGACGTAGGGCTGCTCGTCGGCGTTGGCGCCGGTGACCTCGATGGTCCAGTAATTGCCGCCCGCCAGCAGGAGCGCCGAGGCGAACTGCGAACTCTGGTCGAGGCTCACCCGGCATTTGCCCGGGCGGGGTCCCTGGCCATGGATCGTCGCGGGCAGCCGGTCATTGGGCGAGTCAACCCGGTAGCCCAATTCGCGCAAGGCGCCAAACAGAGCGGCCTGTGGCCGCTCGTGCATGCGGCGCGCGCCGTGCAACCGATAGACTCCCCGGCCAAGGCAGACGAAGGCCGCCAGGAACCGCGCCGCCGTGCCGGCGTTGCCCACGCACAGCTCGAGCGGCTGCCCCTCCGTGCCGCCCTCCGGCACCTGGCCGCCCCGGCCGTGGACGCTGATGGTGCGGTTGCAGGCCTCCTCCGGGTCAGGGACGGCGTGGACGCTGAAGCCCAGAGCACGCAGGCATTGGACCATTATCTGCGTGTCCTCGCTCCAGAGGGCGCCCTGGAGCGTCGTGACCCCGTCCCCCAGCGCTGCCAGTATCAAGGCCCGATTGGTGATGCTCTTGGACCCTGGCACGGTGATCTCGGCCTTCACCGGGTTGTGGATCGGAAGGATTTCAATGAGCGCGGGAAGAGACATTAGGTTGTCACATCACTCCGGGGACGAGGCCTTGACGTTGCTGGACCAGCCGTCGCGGCGGTGCTTGGCGGTTTGAAAAAAGGCGGCGATGGCCCGCGCGTCACCGGCCTCGAGGGCCCGGTGGAACTCCTGGAGGCCGAGCATGAAGGTCTGAAGGGCGCAGCAAAGGTTCCGGCGGTTGGCAAGCGCGATGTCGCGCCACATCTCGGGCGAGCCCGAGGCAACACGGGTGGTATCGCGGAACCCGTTGGCGCAGAGGATGCCCTGCTCGGAGGGATACTCCGGGCTCAAGACCAGGCTGGCCAATTGCGCGGCCAGGACATGCGGCAGGTGACTGGAGCGGCCTACCAGCTCGTCATGGGCCCGTGCCGTCATCTCCAGGACGTTCGCGCCCACCGCCTCCCAGAGCCCTCGCACCTGGCGCAGGGCAGGGGGATGCGACCCGGCCGTAGGGGTCAGGACGCAAACGGCCCCGACAAAGAGGTCGGCCCGAGCCGCCGCCACGCCGCTCTTTTCCCCGCCTGCCATCGGATGGCCGCCGATGAAATGGCACCCCGCTTGCCCGACCAGCGCCTCCAACTCCTCAACCACGGTGCCTTTGACGCTCCCGACATCGGTGACGACCGCGCCGCGGGCCAGGGCCGGCAGCATCTGCTCGACCAGGGGACGCATCCGGGCCAGCGGTGTACACAACACCACCATGTCCGCCTCCTCCACCGCCTGCCGCGGGTCGCCCGTCGCGACATCGGCCGCCCCACAACCTTCGCACTCCAACACGCTGGAGGGCCGCCGGACCAACCCGACGACCTTGTCAGCCAACCCGCCCTTCCTGAGGGCCAGGCCCAGCGAGCCGCCCAATAGGCCGACCCCTGCCACCGTGATCTGCCGCCAACGCACGCCCCGAGTTTCGGGCTTTAGGGCCTCACTTTCAAGAGGCAAGTTCGCCCCTAATTGTCCTGTGGCCGGGGCAGGACGAGCCGGCCTCGGTAAGAGTAATCTGTGCCCTGGCGGTTCAATTGCTCCAGGAGCCTTGGATCGATTTCGATCCGCGCCTTGAACTGGTGTCTGCCCAAAACGACAAGGTCCCAGATGATGAATACCCGCCTGCCCTCGAATTCCAGGGGCAGGTTGACGGGAGCCTGCTGGCCGTTGTCGAGGGAAAAGTGCCGCAATCGCTTCTGCATCTTCACGCGCATGCCAATTCGTCCGAGTTAACTCCCTGAATCCTACGAAGAAACGCCCACAAATGTCACGCTCAAAAATGAGCCCGGCGCCCTCCCGGGCGCAGGACAGAATTCGTTGCTGCCGCCTAAAGGCGGCAGGATGGGCGCTCCAAGAAATGCGTCGTGCGCGCGCGCTCTCTAAGTCTGAATTTTCCCGGGCCGGCGTCGTCCAATGGGCCTGTGAGTTCAGCACCGGACAACCAACAGAACGGGCCCTGCTCGACCGGAGAGGGCGGACAGACTGCCAACGATCCGAGCGCGCCCTTTTGCTTCGGGGCGCGGCGGTTTGCATCGAAGGGGCCGCGCCGATTGTTCGTGCCCCAGGGGTGCCCCCTCTTTCCCGCGTTCGATACCGACTTGGGCGCGGGTCTGAAGTTCTTCCGCTGCCGGCAGGAGCCGGCCCCATAGACCGCCTCCGAAGCCCGGAACCCCGGATGGTTTAAACGCTTCGCGTGGGGCGGCGCATCTTTCTAAAAAAGTCGTGCCTTTTGCGCACCGCACGGAGTAACTTCGTCCAATGAACCAAAACATGACTCGTCGCTCCGCGCTGCGGAGCATCACTGGTGGCACGGCCGCGCTGGCGGCCATGGCCTCACTCCCACATCGTCTGGCAGCCGCCGATGCGGCGGCCCCGAAACTCAAGGGCAATATCCACCACTCGGTCTGCAAGTGGTGCTACGGCACGTTGCTGGATGCCCGCAACGGCAGGCCCGCCAAGATGAGTTTCGAGGACTTTTGCCGCGAGTGCGCGGGCATGGGGTTGGAATCGGTCGAACTGCTCGGCCCCTCGGAATGGCCGGCGGTCAAGAAGGCCGGTCTGATCTGCGCCATGTGCAACGGCCCGGACAACATCCCCTACGGCTGGAACCGCGTCGAGCACCATGACAACCTCCTGGCCAAGTTCGAGCAGGCCATCCCCCCGGTTGCACAAAACGGCTTCCCCAACATCATCACCTTCTCCGGCAACCGCAACGGCATGCCCGACGAACAGGGCCTGGAAAACTGCGTCAAGGGCCTCAAACGCCTGGTGCCCATCGCCGAAAAACACAAAGTCCTCGTCAACCTCGAACTGCTCAACAGCAAGGTTGACCATCATGATTACATGGCCGACCACACCGCCTGGGGCGTCGAGTTGTGCAAACGCGTCGGCTCGGAGTGGCTCAAGCTCCTCTACGACATCTACCACATGCAGATCATGGAGGGCGACATGATCCGCACGATCCGGGACAACCATCAATACATCGGCCATTACCACACCGGCGGCGTGCCCGGCCGCAACGAAATCGATGAGACCCAGGAAATCAACTACCGCGCCGTGATGAAGGCCATCGCCGCCACCGGCTTCAAGGGCTATGTCAGCCAGGAGTTCCTTCCCAAACGCGCCGATGCTTTGGCCTCGCTCAGGCAGGCCATCGAGATCTGCGATGCGTAGGGTCGCCTTGCCATGAGCCGTCGTGAAGGCCGCAAGGTTTTGGACCGCGGTCCCGATCCATCATCGGGACCGCTTTCCATCTCGCAAAGGTCAAGAAAGCGGCAGGGGACTGCCTCAGTCCAAAACGCCGTCGCGCCCGAGGGGCCTTCTTGAGCCACCCGCCACGCCACTTCGCCCCAGGTGTCCTCGATAGCTCGATTCAGAGGGCAGATTGAGTTCGGCCCCGGTTTCGCCCCGCGTCCCGGGGTGAGCCATGTGCTGTTCGACTTTGACGGCACGCTCTCGCTCATCCGGCAGGGATGGCCGGAAGTGATGCTGCCGATGTTCGTCGAGGCGCTGCCGCCCTTGCCCGGCGAGAGCGAGGCGGCGCGCCGCCAACTGTGCGAAAACGACATCATGCGCCTCAACGGCAAGCAGACGATCTACCAGATGATCCAGTTGGCCGAGCGCATCCGCCAGAGGGGCGGCGCACCTCGCGACCCGCTCTGGTACAAGCAGGAATACCTGCGTCGGCTCGATGTGAGGATTCACCATCGCCTCGAGGCCCTGCGCTCGGGCGCCGTCTCGCCCGACAGCCTCCTGGTCTGGGGCGCGCGTCCCCTCCTGGAGAGCCTCCAGCGCCGCGGCCTGGCCCTTTACCTGGCCAGCGGCACCGACGAGGTCTTCGTCAAACAGGAGGCCCAATTGCTCGACCTGGTCCGCCACTTCGGAGAGCGCATCTACGGCGCGCTCGATGACTACAAGCAGTTCTCCAAGAAGATGGTCATCGAGCGGATACTGCGGGAGAACCGCATCGAGGGCAGCCGGCTCCTGTCCTTTGGCGACGGCTACGTGGAAATCGAGAACACCAAAGAGGCCGGCGGGCTGGCCGTGGCGGTGGCGAGCGACGAGGCGCACAATGGGTCCGGCCAGTTCGACCCCTGGAAACGCAAACGCCTCCTGGGCGTCGGCGCCGACGTTGTCATTCCCGATTTTCGGGATGGCATTGCCTTGATGGAGCGGATCGTGCCGGGGCCCGCAGCGGAAAATCCCAACCACGGATGAACACGGATGAGCGCGGATTTCCCTGAACCGCTCGATCTGACGAAACTCAAGGTCTATCCGCTCTCGGAACGCAGGAGCAAGACCTCGGTCGAGCAACTCCTGCGCGACCCGGCGGCCCGACCGCCCGCGTGTCCTGCGGCGATGCTCGAGGCCATTGGGGACTGCGCCCGGCAAATGGCGGCTGCCCGCGAGCGCGGGGCGGCCGTCATCCTCATGTACGGCGCGCACCTCCTCAAGAGCGGCTTGCTGCGCGTGGTCAACCGGTTGGTGGAGCGGGGCTGGCTCACGCACTTGGCCACCAACGGCGCCGGCACGATCCATGACTGGGAGCTGGCCTATCTGGGCCGCACCGAAGAGAGCGTGCGCGACAATGTGGCCACAGGCACCTTCGGCACCTGGGAGGAAACCGGCCGCTGCATCCACCTGGCGCTGCTGGCCGGGGCGCTGCGCAACGAAGGCTATGGCCGCAGCCTCGGGCGTTTCATCTGCGAGGAGGGGACGACGCTGCCCTCTGCCGAGTCGCTCGAGGCCGCCTTGCGGGCCGAACCCAGGCACCCGCTGGCCCCGGCCCGCGCCGAACTGCTCCAAGTCGTGCAGGCCCGCCAACTGCCCGCCGGGCGCATCGAGACGCCCCACCCCTGGAAGGAGACGTCGATCCTCGCCCAGGCCTTCAGGCGGAATGTCCCCATGACCGCCCACCCGGGCATCGGCTACGACATTATCTCCAACCATCCCTTGTTCAACGGCGCTGCCATCGGCCGTGCCGCCGCAATCGATTTCCGCCTCTTCGGCCGCGCCGTGGAGGGCTTGGACGGCGGCGTCGTCCTGGTTGTCGGTTCGGCCATCATGGCCCCGCAGGTCTTCGAGAAGAGCCTGAGCTGCGTCAACAACCTCCGGCTCCAGGCCGGCCGCCCAATCGTCCGCGGCCACGCCATCTATGTCGTGGACATCCAGGACGGCGGCCATTGGGACTGGTCCAAGGGCGAGCCGCCCAAGACCCATCCCGCCTATTATCTGCGCTTCTGCAAGAGCTTTTCACGCATGGGCGGCGCGATGCGCTATCTCCAGTGCGACAATGCCGTGTTCCTGCACAACCTGCTCAGCCAATTGAACGCATGAACCTGGACCGTTTCCACGCCATTACCGAGCGCTATAGCGGCCTTCGCATGGCCGTCCTGGGTGATTTCTGCCTGGACCGCTACCTCGAAATCGACCCTGCCAGGGCCGAAGTCTCCATCGAAACCGGCCTCCCTGTTCACAACGTCGTCAACGTCCGCGCCCAACCCGGCGGCGCCGGCACCATCCTTAACAACCTCGCCGCCCTCCGCATCGGCGCGCTCTATCCCATCGGCTTCGCCGGGGACGATGGCGAGGGCTATGAATTGTGGCGCGCCCTGGAGCAGCGGCCCGGCGTCCGGCTGAGCTTCTTCGCGCGCACCGCCCAACGCCGCACCTTCACCTACACCAAGCCCCTCGTCATGGCCCCGGGCAAAACGCCTGCCGAGCTCAATCGCCTCGACATCAAGAATTGGACCCCCACCCCATCCCTGGTCCAGGGCTTGCTCATGAGCCGGGTCCTGGACGCTGCCAAGATCGTCGATGCCATCATCGTCCTGGACCAGGTTGATACCCCCGAGACGGGCGTTGTCACACAGCGTATCCTCGAGGCCTTGCGTGACAGCGCCCGCCTCCATCCGGACCTGCTGGTGCTGGCCGATAGCCGCCGCAGCCTGCGCGGTTTCCCGCCGGTCATCTTCAAGATGAACGCCGCCGAACTGGCCGCCCTCACCGGTGCCCAGGCCCAACTCGACTTCAAGGACATCCAGCGCGCCGCCCTCGAACTGGCCAACGCCAGTCACCGCGCCGTCTTCGTCACCCTGGCAGAACGCGGCATAGTCGGCGCCTCCCCCGGCGGCCAGGTCGAGCATGTCCCCGCCCTCCCGGTTCGCGGAGAAATCGACATCGTCGGGGCAGGGGACGCCGTCTCGGCCAACCTGGCTGCGGCGATTGCCGCCGGCGCCGGCTTGCGCGAGGCGCTCGAACTGGCCAGCGCCGCCGCCTCCATCGTCATCCACAAACTGGGCACCACCGGCACCGCCACCATCCTCGAACTCCAGGAGACCATGGCCAGGGATGGGTTGCTGAGCGAAGACAAGTAGGAGTCATTTCGGCATGAGGATCGAGCACTCCAAGCCTTTGAACCGCCGGAACCCGGCGTCGAACGTGACCAACCGCATTCCCGCTCTGACCGCAAACGCCGCCAGGTAAGCATCCTGCCAGAGTTTTGGAGAAAACGGCAATCCCCGCGTCAGTTCCCGGAGCTTGGTTTCCACCCCGGTTGGCTCCCCCTGAAAACAAAACCGATCGTCCGACATCAGGGTGTCGTACACGCTCCATGCTTGGTCCGTGGTGCACACGCTCGATTGCATGACCACCCGGTTGGACAGCAGCCGGAGCAAACCCAATTGGCTGTTGCGGCAGACTGCCAGTTCTCCCTTGCTCGACACAGTCTCCAGATCACTCTTGGCCACCAGATGGTGCTCGTGCTGCGCGTAACACAGGGGAAGCAGAAAGCTAACGTCGCACAAGCTTGGCATGGTGCTCTGCCTCCTCCCTCAGCATCTGCAGCTCCACCTCGTCCACCATCTTTTTGGTGAGGATGGGTGCGCCGGGCTTGGCCTTGATAATGGGAAACTCCACGCGCCTCGGTGCGCCTTGCCCGACGTTCCCGCTCAGGACCAATCGCAGTCCCTCCGCGACGAGCTCCTTCAGCTTCGTTCGCCTCAGTGCCGCTTGGGACTTCGCCTCTCGAAAGAGGTCATCTGGGATTTCGACTGTCGTTTTAATATGAGCCACTTTCCCATATTACCGTAAAACCGTCAAGACGGAAGGGGACATGGACCTCAATTCTCATTTTGGGCTTCGGAGCCCGGCCATTCTGGCTTCGGCGCCTCGCTGCCGCATAAATGCGGCGTTCCGAACCCGGCCGGAACGCCGCATTTATGCGGCAGGGCCCCAAAATGAAGAATTGCTGGGACATGGAGTGGAGGGCTTAGATTGGGGTTGGGGAATGACGAATGACGAAAACCGAGCGTCGAGGGACGGAGAACGAGGGGAGCGCATCGCTCTCCGGACACTCGACACTCGACACTCGGCCCTCGGCGCCTCGATTTATCGTTCAACCGCCCGGCGTGTGTGATACACTTGGCGGCAGACGCGCGCGCCCAACATGCAGAACGGTTTAGTCTTCCACATCCAGAAGTACTCGCTCCAGGACGGGCCGGGGATTCGCACGACCGTCTTCCTCAAGGGCTGTCCCCTGGATTGCGCGTGGTGCCACAACCCGGAAGGGATTTCGCCCCGCCGTGAGGTGATGGTCGTGGAAAACCATTGCGTCGGCTGCGGGCAATGCCGGCTGGCGTGCCCCGCCGGCAGCACCGCGCCCGGCCAAGGCCCCCTGCCGGTCCGCCAGCAGGACTGCACCCTCTGCGGCGCCTGCGCCGATGCCTGCCCCACTGAGGCCCGCCGCATTGTCGGCCAGGAGATGAGCGTCGCGCAACTCATCCAGGCGGTCTGTCAGGACCGCCTCTTTTATGAGGAATCCGGGGGCGGGGTGACCTTCTCCGGCGGCGAACCGCTCCTGCAGTTCGACTTCCTGCGCGCCGCCCTCGCCGCCTGCCGCGCCCGCGGTCTCCACACCGCCATTGACACTTGCGGCCTGGCGCCGCTCGACCACTTCCTGGCCGTTGCCCCGCTCACCGACCTCTTCCTCTACGACCTGAAATGCGCCGACCCGGCCAAGCACCAGCAATACACCGGCGCGCCCAACGGGCCCATCCTCGAAAACCTCAAAGCCCTCGGCCGCGTCCATGGCCAAATCTGGGTGCGTGTCCCCATTATCCCCGGCATCAATGACGACGAGGATGGACTGCAAGCCATGGCCCGTTTTGCCGCTGGTATCCCGGGCGTGCGCCAAGCCAATCTGCTGCCGTTCCATCTGACCGGCGTGCCCAAGTTCCGGCGCCTGGGCAAACGCAGCCCCCTCGATGGCCTCGAACCCCCTTCCCCCGAGACCATGGCGAAATTCCTGGACATCTTCCGCGCCGCTGGCCTGTCTGCCAAAGCAGGGGGGTGAGGGGCAAGGCCTCATTGAAGGCGGGGGCTCCACGGCGGGCAGCCCCCCTCCATGAACCGACCCCAAACCCGAAGGTTTTGGACTGCGGCAGTCCTCTGCCGCTTTATGGACCCTGGGAACACAAAAGCGCCAGAGGACTGGCGCAGTCCAAAACGCTTCGCGTCTTCCGTCGTCTTCCGTCTCCACTGCGGCCCTACCGATGAGGGAAGCTTTTTCTTGACATCATTACTCGGTCTTGAGTTAATTTCCGCACTCGCGAGGTGACCAATCTCCCTGGTCAACAGCCGAAGAAAGCGCCGCTATGAAACACTGTCGTCGGAGTCTGCTTCTCACTCGTTCGTCGGTTCGCATCCTGGTGGCTGTCCTGGCCTTGGGTCGCATGGCCTGGGGGGCCGGCACGGTAACTAATTGCACCCAGGCCGATCTCCAGGCCGCCCTCAATGGCGGCGGCGCCGTGACCTTCGCCTGCGGGGGCACCATCACCCTTACGAACACAATCGTCATCGCCCAGGACACCTCTGTGGATGCGAATGGCTTCGCCGTGACCCTCAGCGGCGGCAACGCGGTGCGGTTGTTCCAGGTCAACTCGAATGTCGCCTTTTCTCTAAATAGGCTGAGCCTGGCCAACGGACGCTATGTCGGCACCAACGGAGCCAGTGGCGGTGCGCCCGGCCCGGGCCAGGACGCTTTTGGCGCGGGCATTTTGAACCTGGGCGCAACCGTGGCGCTCACCGACTGCGCGCTCACGGACCATTCCAGTCAAGGGGGTAGCGCGGGAAGTGGACCGGCCTTCGACAGCCCCTCGTTGGCGGGGGGCAATGGCTTCGGCGCCGCGCTGTGCAACCTGGGCGGCACGATGGGGCTGACTAATTGCCTTTTGGCCGGGAACATGGCCCTGGGCGGCGCGGGTTCGCCCGACAGCGTGGGGCTCGCCCCAGGGGGGCGGGGTTTGGGCGCAGCCATTTACTCTGCCAATGGGCAAGTGTACTTGCAAGGGGTCAGCTTTACGTCAAACAGTGCCGCCGGCGCACCGCAGGTCACGGCCGCTGGGTGGATGAACGTCGGTGGCGTCGCCGGCGAGGGGTTCGGCGGAGCCATCTATGTGACCAACTCGGAGTTGGTGCTCTCCGGTTCAGTGCTCGATGGCAACAGCGCCAATGGCGGCTGCAGTGCCGGATTGGGCGGGGCGCTGTTTCTGGACCGAGGCTCCTCAGGGGTGGTTCGGCTGTGTCGGTTTATCCGCAATGCCACCACCGGCGTCATCAGCCAGTATCACTATTTCGCCGGGGGCGATGCCTCTGGCGGCGCGGTCTTCAGCGCGGGAGCGCTCGATGTTTGGGGTTCGACGTTTTCGAGCAACAGTTGCGTGGCCGGTGGCGGGAACCCGGCGGGGGTGGCCCGCGGAGGAGCTCTTTGCTCGACTAACGCGCTGGTGATCAACGGCTCTACTTTCGATAACAACAAAGTGAAGGCGGGAAACACCTACGCCGCCGAGTACATCCTGCCTCCGGCGGTTCCGGGTCAAGGCGGCGCGATTTGGAGTTCAGGGGCCCTGGCGGCTACCAATTCCACCTGGGCAGCGAATTACGTGGCCGGAGGGGACGGGCCAGTGACCTATGAGTATGGGGATGGCCCCGGTGGCCCCGGCTCTGGGGGCGCCCTGTGCGTGGCAGGCGGCCAGGCGGTCCTTGTGAACGTGACCATCGCCGGCAATCGTGCCGACGGAGGGTCGCCAAGTAGCCCGGCGGTAGCTTGCCAAGGCGGTGGCCTCTACAACACCCATGGCACGGTCATTGTCCGCAGTTCGATCATCGCCAACAGCACAAGCGGCGGGGATCTCTGGGGCGCCGTGATCGACGGGGGCCACAATATTTGCTCGGATGGCACCGCCGGCTTTTCCGCCGGCTCCAGCCTCAACCAGACCGACCCAATGCTCGGTCCCCTGGCTGACCACGGCGGTCCGACCTTCACTATGGCCCTGTCCCCCGCCAGCCCCGCTCTCGAGGCAATCCCCTCTGGGTTCCCGCCAGTCGATCAACGCGGCATCTCCCGCCCACAGGGACCGCTGGCGGATATTGGCGCGTTTGAGACGCTTGCACCCGGACCCGGGCCAGTCATTCTATCTCAGCCCCAAGGCGGAACGGTCGCGTTGGGCACAAATGTGACGCTCACGGTGGTCGCCACCGCCGATTTCTCGCTGGCTTTTCAATGGTTCAAGGACGGCGCCGCCATCGCCGGCGCGACCGCGTCGTCCCTCGTCCTGACCAACATCCAGGCCGCCTCGGCTGGCGGCTACTGGGTCGACATCACGGCCGCAGGCATCCAGACAAACAGCCAGACGGCCTTCCTGGTCATGGATTCGGTGCCGCTGATCACTTCCCTGCCGACCAATGTGGGGGTGGCAGTCGGCGGCCAGGCCAGCTTTACGGTTGCCGCCCAAGGCCCCGATCTGGCTTACCGATGGTGGCACAACGACCAACTCATCCCCGGAGCCACCAATGCCACGCTGGTGATTACCAACGCCCAGGCTGGCACACAAGGCAGCTACACGGTGGAGGTCTCGAGCTTTGCCGGCTGCAGCCACCAGCGCGGGCGCGCAGTTGAGCTTCGATGCCTCGGGGTTAGCCATCCTGGTGCCGCCGCCGCCCTCCCTCCGAGTCGATCCCGGGGATTCGGTAACACTCGGTGTGGTGGCCACGGGCGTGGCTCCCTTGTCCTACCAGTGGCAGCGTGGGGAAATCCTGATTGCCGGCGCTACCAACAGCATTTTCACTTTTACGACACCGGCCGCGTGGGGAACCTATGACTATAGCGTCCTGGTAACGAACCCTTACGGAGCAATCACTGAGCATGTGGACTTGGGGGTGTATTACGACCACATGTGGGCGACGTTGGCTGGAACCCCGGGTTTGCAGGGCAACACAGACGGCCCTGCGGTTACTGCCCTGTTTTCCCTGCCCTCGGGCGTGGCGTTGGACGCCGCGGGCAACCTGTACGTTGCCGACTCTGAGGGTGCCCTCGCATTGCTAGGCGATACAATCCGCATCGTCACGCCCGCTCATTTGGTTCGTACGTTGGCTGGCAACCCAGGAAGGTGCGGGAGCGTGGATGGCACGGGCAGTGCAGCGCAGTTCTGCAACCCGCAGGGGGTTGCAGTGGACGCTGCTGGCAACCTCTATGTGGCCGACCGTGACAATTCCACGATTCGCACGATTACCCCATCTGGAGAGGTCACCACGCTGGCGGGCAGTCTTTCACCCTATGGCCTGGCGCTGGACGGCGCGACCAATGTGTATGTGGCGGATTACCTGAATAACACCATCCGCAAAGTCACGCCCGCCGGTGTGGTCAGCACTCTGGCTGGAAGCCCGGGTGCGCAAGGCAGCGCGGACGGCACGGGCAGCGCCGCGCGGTTCTCCGGTCCCAGCGGCGTCGCCGTGGATCGCGCGGGCAATGTGCTCGTAGTGGACAGTCAAAACTACATGATTCGAAAGATTACACCTGACGGCGTGGTCACTACCCTGGCCCACAATGTTGGCGGCGGCGTGCTGCGATTCGATGGAGTCGCCGTGGACATCGCGGGCAACGTGTATGTGGCGAATGCGAATAACACAATTAGCAGGATCACGCCGGCCGGACTGGTCACGACGCTGGCCGGCAGCCCGGGTCAAACGGGCAGCGCAGACGGCCCCAGCAGCGTCGTGCGATTCAACCAACCTGCCGGTTTGGCCATCAACGACCAAGGCACTGTATATGTAGCGGATCGGCTCAACTTTCGTATTGTCAAGGGCGTGCCGCCCGCACCACCCAGCTTCACGGCTGGCGCCTATGCGATGCAGGCCCTGCCGAACCAGCCTAATTCCTCGTCGGTTCTCAAGCTGCTCCAAGCCTGCACGGCTTCGCAAGGCGACTTCTTGACTATTAGCGGAGTCGCCGCCGCAAGTTCCCAGGGCGGCTCCGTCCAACTGCGTGACTCGACCATCACCTACACCCCGCCGGCAGGCTTCACTGGGACGGACTCCTTCAGCTACACGGTGAGCGATTCCCGCAGCGCCTCCGCCCAGGGGACGGTCATTGTCACCGTCACAGCAGGGGCCACAGGCCCCACCCTCGCCATCACCCTTCTTCCAAACAACTCGGTGGTGATCCGGGTCGCGGGCCTTCCGGGGAGGACGTACAACATCGAGGCGTCCACGGATCTCGTCCAATGGAGCCAGGTCTATGCCTCAAGCACCGGCACGAACGCCTGGTTCGAGTTCGTTGACACCGTCACGAACATTTCCCAGGCCCGCTACTATCGCGCCCGCGCACCGTGAGCACCACGGTCTCTCCATGAACCGACCGGAAGCCCGAAGGTTTTGGACTGCGGCAGTCCTCTGCCGCTTTTTGGACGCTGCGGACGCGAAAGCGGCAGAGGACTGCCGCAGTCCAAAACGCTCCGCGCCGGGCGAGGACGCTCCGATTCATGATCGCCTCGCACGATTTCGACATCGTCGCAGCTCCCTGTGGAGCGATTCAGTCCGCATCTCCCACCGCCTTGACGGCCCATTGGGGGTAGGGCACCGCCGGGCCTTTCATAGCGTGCCAGAGGATGCGGTTGAGGAGGTCCTCGGGGCAGCGGTCCGGCTGGTCTAGCGGGAGGCGGTTGGAGGCCAGGGCGTCCCGGCGCATCACGCGGTCGGCTATCTGCTTGGGCTTGGGGTTGATGCGGTCCAGGGGGACGCGGTTTGGCAGGCTGGTGAAAGGGGTGAGGTCGGCGCTGGGGGTGAAGCAATCGGTCATGGGTTCGGAGGCGGCGTCCAGTTGGTTCATCGGGGGCAGGCCCAGGATCAACTCGACGGTGCGCACGAGGCTGCACTGGTTGTAACGGGTGCTCACGGTTTGGTGGCGTTTGGTGTAGGGGCTGACGACGTAGCAGGTGGTGCGGTAACCGCTGACGTGGTCCCACCCGGACTGCGGGTCGTCTTCGATGGCGAAGAGGCACGTCTCTGGCCAGAAGCGGCTGTGGGTCAGGGCCTCGACCACGCGCCCCAAGGCCAGGTCGTTGTCGGCGATTTGCGCTCCGGGCGTGGGGTAGTCGGAGCGGGCGCCGCCAGTGTGGTCGTTAGGCAGAAAAAGGAGGATCAAGTCCGGCATCTCGCCGTTGGTCTCGAATTGCCGGAGTTCACGGATGAACTCGGCCGCGCGCATCACGTCGGGCACCTTGAGGTCCCAACCGACGGTGTTGGTATCGCAGTGGCCCCGCAACGATGGGAGGGCGGCCCAACTCCGGAGTTGCGTGGCGCCGGCGCCTGCCTGGGAATCGTTCCAAAAGTCCCGCCACGCGATTTTGTCCTTGCGCTTGGGGTCTTTCCAGCCGGCCTGGGAGAGCATCCACTCGCCGTAATTGCGGAAGGTCTTGCCATGGGCCAGCGCGTTGTCCCAGATGAAGCCCGAGGAGGCCCAGGCCAGGGCATCCACGCCGTCTTGGGTCTTGGCCCCCGGGTAGCTGCGCGGCCAGTTGGCGGTGAGCTGGCGCTCGACGTACTCGTTGGCGAGGGCGCTGTCGGTCCACTGGTGTCCGTCGGCGCTTTGCACGCCGGAGCAGAAGGTACTGTCCAGCAGAACAAACTGGCGGGCGATCTGGTGCTGGTTGGGCGTGTGCTGCTCGCCGAAGGTACACAGAGCGGCGTCGCCATCGCCCTCCGGCATGTCGCCCAGGACCTGGTCATAACTGCGGTTTTCTTTGATGACGTAGATGACGTGCTTGAAGAGGCTGGGTTCGCCCGCCCGTTCGGGCACGGGCCTGGCCGGCTGGTCTGGGCGCGGCGGGAGCAGCGCCTCCGCCAGTTTCGGGTAACGCATATTCTCCAAGGCCGTCTTGGTCTGGGCCGCCAGCGGTCCATCGCCCGGCACCGGGACCAGGCAAACCGTGCCAAAGAAGTCCTTGACGTTAAGCTTGGGCTTTTCGCCCGGCTTGAGGATTTTTGCCGCCCCGATGCCTTTGATGTTGGCCACGCAAAGGATTTGGCGGCGGGCGTCGAACTGGATGGCGCCGGGGAACCAGCCAACCGGGATGAGTCCCGTGACCCCGGACGCGTTTCGTTCCGGCTCGAACCGAACGACGGCGACGGCGTTCTGGGTGCCATTGCAGACGTAGAGCCGTTTTGCGTCGGGGGCAAAGGCCAGGGCATTGGGTTGGGCGCCAAAGAGGTCGGCGGGGCTCTGCCGCGCCCAGATCTTCTCGATGACGCGGTCGGTATGGGTGTTGATCACGCTGAGGGTGTCGTCGCCGGTATTGGCGGCCACCAGGTATCTGCCGCCGGGACAAAGGGCCAGGGCCGAGGTGTGCAGGCCGGTGGGGATGTCGGAGCTGACCTTGCCCGCCTCGAGGTCGATCACCGTTACCGAGCCGGCCAAGGGAATGTAGCGGGCGGGGTCCACCAGGACGGTCGTGCCCTTGCCCGCCGGGGCGGTGAGTTCGCCCTCGAGAGGGAAGCGCCCGCCCAGGTTGCTCACGTAGGCCTTGGAACGGGTCAGGACGACGTCGTAAGGGGCGACCCCGGTGTTCCAGGAGCGGAGCGGGCTGCTTGTGAGTGCATCCAGTTCGTAGAGCCGGCCGCCGAGGTTGCCCGCCACATACAACTGTTTGCCGTCGGCCGAGACTGCCAGGCCGGCCGGGATCTCGCGCTTTTGTCCGGGCGCCTTGGCATTTGGCACCGGCAGGACCGCGGGTGGCCCAACCACGCGGGCCCCATCCACTGCCAACATCCAGACATTGCCGTTGACGTTGGAGAGGTACAAGCACCGCCCATCGGGGGAGAATACAAGCCCGGTGAAACTGAGGTCCGCGCTGTTTGTGGCGGCGCTGCGGGCGGGCGCGGAGGCAGGTGTGGCGGACTCGTTCTTGGGGATGGACAACGGAATTGTCTGGAGGACCTGGCCGGTGGCGGGATCGATCAACACCAGCACATTCTTCCGGCCGGCTGTGGCGAGCAACCTGCCGTCGGGGCTGAGCGCCAGGGCCTGCGGCCGCATCCCCGGAAGGTCAACCTGGCGGCCGGCCGGGGTGAGCACTTGACCGGTCGGCACA
Organism: uncultured bacterium; assembly: GCA_963749495.1. GTDB lineage: Bacteria > Verrucomicrobiota > Verrucomicrobiia > Limisphaerales > UBA8199 > CAVQND01. The sequence continues at coordinate 449,892 of CAVVMW010000021.1, read as the reverse complement.
AGGTAACGATTGGCGGCCGGATGCCCCGCCTCGCCGCCCAGCGCCTTGGGCGCCGACGGTTGCTGACCATGTCCCGCACACCCGGCCAGGACCACGACCAGCGCAACCCCGATGACTGCGCGCGCCGGGCCAAAACAAAGGAGCCTTCGCTGCATCCCTGCTTTTACCCGTTTGGCACGCCAAGAGTCAACTGCTCAGGAGGAAATGCCTTGAAAAGCCACGCGCTGCCCTCTAACCTATAGTGAATGAACCGTGATTCCATAGTGAATGTGACTGAAGCGCAGGCCCGGCTGAACAAGCTTGTCAATCAAGACAGCTTTGCCATCAGCCGGCGCGGGAAAATCGTTGGCGTCTATCTGTCCAGAGACCGGATCGAGGCCCTGATCGAGACGATGGAGCTGCTGAGCAACCCGCAATTTGCCAAGGCCCTGAAGGCCTACGAGTCTGGCCGGATGAGATTCCATGATGCGGCGGAGTTGGACAAGGCGATGTCCTCATGAAGACCCGCGTCATCGTTGGCGAGCAGGTCAAAGGTTTTCTCGGATCGCTGGCCCCTGAGCCGCGCCGCAAGCTCTGGCAGGCAATAAAGGGGCTCGCCCGAGACAAGGGTGACCTCAGACAGTTGGAAGGCCGGCTGGCCGCCTATTGGCGCTTGCGCGTGGGCCGGATGCGGGTGATTTACGATCAGCGGTCAGTGGCAGGCGAGCGTCATCTGGTGTGTTTCTTTGCCGGCTACCGGGCTACGGTCTATTCGGTGCTGGAACAGTTGCTGGCGTCGGGCTTGGTCGCCGAGTTGAGAGATGCGCCGGGTGGGGGGTGATGCATGCCCGTCCGCCGGGATGAACGCGGAGGGGGGAAATAAACGGGTGCGATCAAAAGCGTCCGTCAGCCCACAGCGCCTTCTTGCCCCGAAGGGGCTTCCGACAATAGCCCGGCGTTTCAACGCCGGGTGAGCGGACCCAAGGAACAGGTCCGTCCCGAAGGGACGGTTGAAAGCAAGGAGTGTTCTCAGTCGTCCCTTCAGGACGAGGGTCCCCTTCGTGGCGGTCCCGGCGTTGAAACGCCGGGCTATTGTCGGATGTCCCTCCGGGACAAAACCGCCGAGGCGCACGCCTGACGCTCTTAATCGGACCCGAAATAAACTCTGGAATTGGCGTCCGCCATCCCTTAGAAGATCGCCAAAGATAAACTATGAAACACCTACTAGCTACGTCGAGTTGCGGAGGAACGGCTGTTCGGACCCTGGTGCTTGCCCTGAGCGCGCTGCTCGCCGGCGGCGCCAGGGCAGGGGAGGCCCCCGGCGGAGATTCGGCTTCCCAGCGAGCCGGCGCGGGCGGCCTTAACCTTGCCCTGGTTGCGCGCTCCTCCACCTCGTTTGTCTCCGGACACGAGACGATCACCGCCCTCAACGACGGGTTCACGCCGGAAAACTCGAACGACAAGAGCCACGGCGCTTACGGCAACTGGCCCAGAAGCGGAACCCAATGGGTGCAGTACGAATGGTCCCAGCCAATCTCGACGCGAAGCATGGAGGTGTATTGGTTCGACGACGACCGGGGCGTGCGTCTGCCCAGGGCCTGCCGGGTCCTTTACTGGGATGGCCAGGGCTTCGTGCCCGCGCCGGGCGCAAACGGGCCGGCGCTGGAAAAGGACAGGTTCAACCGGGCAACTTTCTCCGAGGTCACTACTTCCAGGCTGAGGCTGGAGTTGGATTCCAACGGCGCCTTCTCGACCGGCCTGCTCGAATGGCGTGTGTATGACTCGGGCAAGTCCCCGAACTTTCCGCCGATGGTGAGCGCGGGCGTCGACCGCAGTGTGGTGCTGCCGGCCCCGACATGGCTCAGCGGGGCGGTAAGGGACGACGGCAAGGTCTTGCCCTCCCCGGTCGTGACATGGGGGAAGCTGTCGGGCCCGGCTCCGTGGCGTTTGAGAGTCCAGGCGAGCCCGAAAGCGCGGCGCGTTTTTCCGAGCCCGGCGTTTACGTGCTCGCGCTCAAAGCGGACGACGGGCAATTCGCCTCCACCAACACCGTCAACGTGACCGTTGAACCGCCGGCCCCCAGCAACCACTTGGAGACGGTCTGGCCCGAACCCTACAGCGTGGGCAGTCCCTTCTGGAGGCCTCGGATCAAAAACATTATCGTTCATTGGATTCCACACTGCGCGGCCAAAATCTCGGATCCAAGACTGCCCGAAGGGGGCATCGAGAATTTCGTGCAGGCCGCCAACAAACTCGAGGGAAAGAGCGGCGCCAGGCACACCGGCGCCCCCTTCGCCAATGCGTGGGTCTATAACACGGTGGAATCCACTTGCCTGGCTCTGATGGTCGAGCCGCAGGGCGACCCGGAGATCGCCAATGCCCAGCGCGCCCTGCGAAAGACCCTCGAGGACTGGATACCCACCATCCTCGGCGCCCAGGAGCCGGACGGGTATCTCCAGACGATGTACACCATCAATGGCAACAAACGATGGTCCAACAAATTCGACCACGAAGGATACAACGCCGGGTATTTCATCGAGGCCGCCATCGCCCATTGCCTGCTCACCGATGGCGCAGACCGGCGCCTGTTCGACGCGGCGCGAAAACTCGCCGATTGCTGGTGCGCCAACATCGGCCCGGCGCCCAAGCGGGCCTGGTACGAGGGCCACGAAGAACTCGAGCAGGCGCTGGTCCGCCTGGGGCGGTTCGTCGAGCGGCTCGACGGCCCGGGCAAGGGCCGGAAATACATCGAACTGGCAAGGTTTCTCCTCGACTCGCGCGGCCATGGCGAGGAGTACGACCAGAGCCATCTGCCGGTGACCCGCCAGTACGAAGCGGTCGGCCACGCGGTCCGCGCGGCCTATTGCTACTCCGGTATGGCGGACATCGCCATGGAAACGGGCGACCCGGAATACCGCTCGGCGGTCATGTCGTTGTGGAACAGCATCGTGAACCGGAAATACTACGTCACCGGCGGCATCGGCAGCGGCGAAACCTCGGAGGGCTTTGGCAAGGACTACTCGCTCCCGAACCGCGCCTATTCCGAATCGTGCGCGGATTGCGGGGAGCTGTTCTTCCAATACAAGCTGCAGCTCACCTACGGCCAAGGGCAATATGCCGACCTCTACGAGGAAACGCTTTACAACGCCATTCTTGGCTCGCTCGACCTCGAGGCCGAGAACTTCACCTACACAAACCCGCTGGATTCCGGCGAGAAACGTTACAAGTGGCATGGCTGCCCGTGCTGCGTCGGAAACATCCCGCGCACCCTCCTCATGCTGCCGTCCTGGACCTGCTCCAAAACGGCGGATGCCCTCTTTGTCAATCTTTACTCGGGAATCACTGCCAAGGCGGACATCGGCGGAACCGCGGTGACCTTGACCCAAACCACGGATTATCCATGGAGCGGCAAGGTGGAGCTCGGCGTCAGCCCCGCCCAGCCAAAGCGGTTCACACTCAAGCTCCGCGTCCCGCGCAGGAATGTCAGCCTCCTCTACACCGCAAGCCCCGCCTGCGAGGGCCTCACGGCCATTTCCGTCAACGGGTCCCCGGTCAAACCGTCCATCGAGAACGGCTACGCCGGCCTCACGCGCACATGGAAGGCCGGGGACAAAGTTGAGGTAATGTTCCCGATGAAAGTCCAGCGCCTCCGGGCCGCCCCCCAGGTCGCCGCCCTCCGCGGACGCGTTGCCCTCCGCTATGGCGCTCTCCTCTACAACATCGAAACCGTTGACCAGAATCTCGACCTTGCCCTCGGCCCCGGCTCGCCCCTTCGCGCCGAATGGAACCCGGACTTGCTGGGCGGCGTCATGGTCATCAAGGGCACCTTCTCCAACGGCCAGCCCCTGACCGCCATTCCCAATTACGCCAGGTTAAACCGCGGCGGACGGTCCATCGTTTGGATTAAGGAGAACTAAGTGGGCCGTTTCATAAATACGATGACGTATCCTCGATGCGCGGCAGGGCCGCCGCCAGGGTAGCGCAGACCTCCGAGTCTGCTGTCTCGCAGGTTTCCAAACCTGCGGGCCAACCGAGGTGCGGACGCGCGTGCCTTCACGGACGCGCAGCCGACTTGGAAGTCGGCGATACAGCAGACTCGGAGGTCTGCGCTACGTCACCGTATTTGCGTCCGGTAGTACTAAGGTGCGCCCTCGCTCGGGCTGAAAGCCCGAAATGTGAGCGCCTGGGCTGGAGCGAGCTTGCGAGCGGAGGCCCAGGTCATCGGGAGACAATCGGTCGCGCCCTGCAAGGGCGCAACAAGGCTCGGGACCTCGGGCAGAGGGTCCCGGCCTTACAGGCCGGGACCGTTTTCGCGGGCACTGGCTTACCCGGCCCTCCGCTCCGCTGCAGGCCGGGCTGTCACATGACGGGCCTTCGGCCCTGGGGCGCCTCCCGACATTGGCCCCGGGGTTCCTCCATCCTCGGCCGCGCTGAATAGGAATCCGCTTTCCGCCGTAAGGAAAGGCGGCTGCGGTTGCGGCTGCGGCACCGGCGGTGGTCCAAACGGGCTGATCTTTCAAAAGGCATTGAATGTGATTGAAGGGACAGATGCATGGAGAATTTTAGCGATTTTATCGGTTCGGTGGCTTCGCGCCTGGCTCGAGGGCTGGGGCTGCGGCCCGGGGAGAAGGAGCAGTTGAGGCTCTGGAGGGACAGCTTGGCCCGGAATCGCGCCGGCAACCAGGACCGCCTGGACGGGCTGCGGGAGGAGATCACGCAGCACGAAAAGCGGATTCGAGACAAAAAGGCGAAGTACGACCGGACCGGCGGTTTGAACCAGAGGCTCCTGGCCAAGGAAATCCAGATGGACTTGAGGCAGTTGAGCCGGATGGAAGGGCCGGGCGATTTCCTGCTGGCGAGCATCGAGGCCAACACCATGGCCCTGGAAAAGCTCGGCGAATTGGAAAACGCCATTGGGCGCGGGGTCAAAGGAGAGGACCTGGATGCCATCGCGGTGCAATTGGAGGAGGCCTTGGACCGCGTCGAGGAGGCCAACGAGGCCCTCACGGATTTGCAGAAGATCAAACACAAGCCGGCGGTGTTCGCCTCCGAAAACAGCGAGGGCGAGCTCCACGAGATGCCCGCGCAGGGCGGCGCCGCCCGCCATTTTTCGCAGGACGACTTGAAGTTGCTCAAGCAATTGGAGCTGGAGTGAGGAAGGAAAAGAGATTGAGAATGTCACATCCCCTTGCACGCAGAAACGAGGCGTTTGAAAGCTGGCCCGGAGCGACAAAACCAACCAATTAACCCAAGAAAATCTGAAAGAACCAAAGTTATGGCCGTTCAAGACCTATTCAAATCCCGACAAGAGCGCGAGCGCGAAGGCAGGAGCAGACGGCGGAGGGCTTTTCGCGAGGCGGAGGGCGCGGTGGATGCCGTGAAGGACCGCATCAAGAAGCTCAAGACGGACCGCGACAAGGCCTGGGCCGATGCCCGGAGCTACCTTCGGGACGGCCAGAAGGCCGCCGCCCAGCGCAACCTCCAGACCTGCCGCGCCAGCGAGTTGATGATGTCCAAGCTGGAGATGAAACGCTGGGTCTTCGAGCAATTGCTCGCCAAGCTGGAGATGGCCAAAACCGACCAGGAATTCTCCGGCGCCCTGGGGGCCATCAACACCGTGGTCAGGATCGATCCGGATTCCGTAGCCGACGTGCTGGGCGAGGTCGAGGACAAGCTGGGCGACCAGGTGGACACCGACCGCGTTCTGGGAGAAGATGCACGGCAAGGAGATGGACGGGGTCCAGACCTCGATGGCCGAGACCATCCCGTCGATCGACCAGATGTTCAAGGACCTCGAAGACGAGGTGGGCGCACAGCAGGAGAGCGAATCGCCCTCCAGGGAACGCGGGGCCGTCCAAAAGACGGCCGAGGCCGGGGACACCACCGACCTGCGGCGGCGGGCCCGGAGCATCATCGACGGCAATGAACACTAAGAGCGAAAGCGAGAGCCTATGTTAAGAACATTATATGAAACCCCTGTCAGCGTCGTTCGCCATCCGGTAACCTGGCTGTTCAGATTGCTCGTGTTCCTGGGCGTGGCCGCCCTGGCGGGTTATCTGCTGTTGCAGGGCTGGTTTTACATCGGCCCCACGAAGCCCGAGGTGGGGATGCTGCGCAAACAGACGGCAAACGAAATGGTCCCGCTCATCGTCGAGGACCTGCGCAAAGCCAAGGCCCCCGTCGGGTCGGTCGTCCTGCTGCACCTGGCCAATGACCCGAGCGATTATGTCAGCGACCACTTGCGCTCGGCGCTGGAGCAGAGCGGCGTCTTCGACGTGCGCCAGGAGCGGCTCTGGGACAGGCTCCGCAAGGCCCTGCACCTGCGCGTCCAGGGGCCGACCGAGCCGGGCCAGGCGCAGCGTCAGGCCGGCGGCTCCGGGGCGCAGGGGGTGCTCTTCGGCAAGATCAACAGCTTCGAGTCCTATCCGGGCGGCGCCAGGCTCGACCTCGACCTGACTCTGGCCGAGGTGGGCAGCGGCGATACGGTCTTCACGCGCCATTACAATAACGAGACCAAGCCCGGGGCGCCCGGTGCAACGGCGGCGGCCGCCGTAGCGGCGCTGGACCCGCCGGCGCCGGTGCAGCGGATGGCCTGGGCGCGGCGGCTCTTCATCTGGGCGGCCATCGTCCTGCTGCTCCCGGTCCTCACCATCTCATTCATCCGCACCATGGTGCGCAAGGGGTCGAACCGCTCGAATGCCTTCACGCTGGGGATTTACCTGGCTGTCGATGTCCTCATGGCCTTGGTGATGCTTGAGGTCGGCTTTTCGTCCTGGTTCTCGGCGGCGTTGTTCCTCCTGCTGGCGGGCCTGGCCTTTGCCTACAATGTCTCGATTATGACCTTTGCGCTGAGGCTGGAGACCTAATGCGGGTGAACCAAGGAGGTCCAAGGAGGAACAATGAGCTTCGATGCCGATAAAAAGCGTGAACATGCGGCCGCCGCCGAAACGGCGATGCAGGAGGGCAATTTGCGAGGCGGGGCCTTCCACATGGCCAAGGCGGCCGAGTTCGCCCTCAAGCTCTCGGACAAGACCGACGGCCGGATCCGGCGCGGTTTTGTGACCGAGGCTCGAGACCTGGTCGAGATTGCCGAGGAGTTGCAGCAGAAGGCCAAAGCCGCCGGCGCCGATTCGTCCAGCCGGGCCCGCCAACCGGTGAGCGACCAACCCGCAGGCAAAGGGGAGGCGGCCGAGGGCAGCGAAGACTGGCTGGTCACCGACAAGCCCAACGTGCGTCTGAACGACATCGCTGGCATGGACGATGTCAAGACCAAGCTGGATGAGATGGTCATCGAACCGATGCGGCACCCGGACAAGGCCAGGGAATGGGGCATCCGCGCCGGCGGCGGCCTGCTCCTTTTTGGCCCGCCGGGCAACGGCAAAACCACCCTGGGCAAGGCGGTGGCGGGGGAATTGGACGCGGCCTTTTTTTACGCGACCGGCGCCGAGATCCGCAGCAAATGGCATGGGGAATCCGAGCAGCGCCTGCGCAAGCTCATCCTGGCCGCACGCTCCCAGGCGGTCAGCGTCCTCTTCCTGGATGACGTGGACGGCCTGCTCCCGCGCCGGGGCGGCAACTCCGTGGTGGACAACCGCCTGGTCGTCCAGTTCCTGGCCGAGATCGGCGGATTCGTCGAGTCCCCCAACGTCCTGCTCCTGCTGGGCGCCACCAATAAACCCTGGGACATCGATGACGCCGTCTTCCGCACCGGCCGGTTCGACGAGAAGATCTTCGTCGGCCTGCCCGATGAGCCGGCGATTGAGTTCATGCTCAAGAAGCAGCTCGGCGCCGCCCCGGTCGATGCGGCGGTGAACCCCCCGGCCCTGGCGCCGAGGCTCAACGGCTACACCGGGTCGGACATCGTCGCCATTATCCAAAGCGCCAAGCGGGCCGGCTTCCGCCGCGCGATCGGCGGCGGCTCCAACCTGCTCACCCCCGAGGACATCGAGTGCGCGCTGAAAACCATCCCCCCCAGCGCCACCGAGCAGATGATGAAGGATTACGCGCGCTTCGAGCAAACCCGCTTCAGGTAACGCGCGGCCCAAAAACCCCAGCTCCGGACCTTTGTCGCAACCTTTGTCGCAGCCTTTGTCGTTAGGTCTCCGTTCACAGGAAGCCAGAAATCGAAGGTCAACAACAGGAATCTCTGCCCCTCGGCACGGGCTTAGAGATTGGGTTTGCGAGGAAAAGCGGCAGAGGACTGCCGCACTCCAAGACGCTAGCGCGACCTCGGCCGCATCCCTGCTTCGCGAAGCGTTTTGGAGTGCGGCAGTCCTCTGCCGCTTTTGTGCGAGGTGTATGCGTGTCCGATTACTTATGAACCAAGGTCTAATCTAATCGCAACATGGCCGGTCCGACAAAGGTTTCGACAAAGGCTGCGACAAAGGTCTCCCCTGCTTCACGCCTCCGCGGGCATGACTTTCAGGCCCTCGCTCTTGCGGGCGTGGCGCCCATAGACCCACTCGAAGACGGGCGAGGCCATTAGGGTTGTAACGATGGCCATGAGGACCAGGGTCGAGAAAAGCCCGGGCTGGATGATGCCTCGCTGGAGGCCGATGTTGATGAGGATCAACTCCATGAGGCCCCGCGCGTTCATCAGGGTGCCGACCGCCAGGGCCGTCCGGTTGTCCTCCCCACCGAGCCGCGCTGCCGCCCAGCAGGCGCCCCCCTTGCCCAGGCAGGCCGCCGCGATGATGGCGAGAGCGATCCAGCACATCTGCGGATTCACCAGCAGGTCGAGCCGGGTGTTGAGCCCGGAGAAAGTGAAAAACATCGGCAGGAGGAAGACGACGGCAAACGGCTCGAGTTGGCGCCGGATTTCGCGCGCGAAGAACCCCCGCGGCATCGCCACCCCGAGCAGGAAACCGCCGAACACGGCATGAATGCCGATGGCATCGGTGGTGCAGGCCCCCAGCAGGAAGAGCATCAGGGTAAGAGCCATCAGGCCGGGAGTGATTCTGCCGGCACGCTCCGCCGCCACGCCGAGCCGGGCCAGGAGCCTCCGCCCAATGGTGAGCACGCCGACCCCGTAAGCCAGCCCGCCCGCGATGGCCCTGACCGCCACCGCCGGTCCTGCGCCGAAGCTGGCCAGCACGATCGCCAGCACGCACCACGCCCCCGCGTCCCCAAGCGCTCCCGCTGCCAGAGTCAGCGTGCCCAGCGGCGAACCCGTCAACCCGCGCTCATAGATGATCCGCGCGAGCATCGGGAACGCCGTAATCGACATCGCCGCCCCCAAAAAGAGCATCGCCTCGAACGGGGTCGCCCGAGTCGAAAACAAGCCCGGGGCCTTGAAGAAAGCCAGCGCCAGCCCGGCGCCCAGGAGGAACGGCGCAACCATCCCGGCTGCCGAGATCGTCAAAGCGCTCCGCGCCCGGTTCGCAAAGGTCTCCCTGTTGAATTCCACCCCCACCAGGAACATATAAAGACCCACGCCCAACTGGGCCCCGATGTAGAGGAACTTCAAAGATTCTCCGGGAAAGAGTTGCTGCTGCGGTCCGGGCAACACCAGCCCCAGCAAGGACGGCCCCAGGAACACCCCCGCAACCATCTCCCCCACCACCTGCGGCTGGCCCAGCCGGCGCGCCACCGCCCCCACCCCGCGGCAGACCGCCAGGATGCAGAACATCTGCATGAAAAAGAGGACCGAAAGCTCCGGGCCGTTCATAAAGTGTGTGCCTATCCAGTGTGAAGGACCATCGGCCATGTTTTGTCATGCCGCAAGCAAGAAGTGGGGACCGCCGAGGGACGGGGCAGGGCCATTGACAGAGTCGCTCGGCGCGCCTGTGCGCCCCGGGGCGCCAGCGTAGCGCAGGTTTCCAAACCTGCCGTATCGCGGGTTTCCAAACCCGCAGGCCGTCGGCAAATCGGGGGCGCTCGATATGCCGACGCCCTGCCGATTGGAAATCGGCGATACAGCAGGTTTGGAAACCTGCGCTACGACTCGCCTGGTCTTGTCTTCCGGGCGGAGCCGGATTAAGATGGCCCTCGATGGCGAACGCGCCAGGCCGGACGCGTCGGGTTTTACGAGGGCCGGGCGCATTGGCGAACCGGGTGCAGTTTCAACGAAAGGCGCAGAAATGATCGCAACGCAGATACGGCAGAAGGACGCGGTGTTTTATTTCGTGGCTTATCCGTCGGAGGACCTGCTGGGCCGGGTGCGGTTCATCAGCCGTTTTTACGACGAGGGCGAGGAGATCAAGCCCGAAGAGGCGGCGGCGGAGGACGACGTGGCGCAATTCATTGGGCGGGTCGAGCGGAGCGAGAAGGCCTTCCAGCGGTTGCTCTCGCGCTCGAAGGTGCGCGCCATCCGCAACTTCTACGAGACGGCCGTGAGCCAGCCGCCGATACCGGGCACGGTGCTGCTGTTCACGCCGGAGAAGCTCCAATTCGAGTTGCTGGCGGGAAACCAGACGGTGGGCAACCTCCCGGACCCGGCGGAGAAATTCCTGATCATAGACGGGCAGCACCGGCTGGCCGCGCTGCAGTTCTACGAGCGGACGCACCCGGACGAGGCCAAGTCGATCTATGTGCCGTGCGTCATCTTCGACGGGCGGAGCGAGGATTTTGCCGCGGAGATGTTCGTCATCATCAACTCGACGCCCACGCGCATCAACAAGAGCCACCTGGTGGACCTCTACGAGCGGGTGTCCTGGGCGGAGCCGGACCGCCGGTTCGCGGCGCGGGTCGTCCAGATGCTCTACAGCCAGGGGGACAGCCCGCTGCGGTATCGCATCAACCGCCTGGGTGGCCGCAGCAAACAGGACAAGTGGATCCTCCAGGCGGAGTTGTTCAACGAAATCCATCGCTGGGTCAAACAGGACTGGCAGCAAATCGAGCCCGAAGGCGCCGACAAACGGGCGGCGGCCCGCTATTACGACTGCGTCGGCGATTTTCTCAAGGCCGCCTCGCAGGTCTTCGAGGAGGCCTGGGGCAATGACAGCCACATGGTCACCAAACCGGTCACCCTCAAGGCCATGATCCGCGTCTGCGCCGATCTCGCCGCCCAGGACGCCGCCCCCGAAGAGGGCCGCCTCGACCGCTGGCGTCAGCGGCTCTCCCCATGGACCGAGCACGTGCGCGACTTCCGCAACGAGGGCTTTTACGAGCGGTTTGCCGCCAAGGGCCAGGTCGAACGTGTCGCCCGCCTCCACCGCGAACTGGCCCGCCTGGCCGGCATCCCCGCCCGCCCCGCCCAGCGCCAGGCGGCGTGACCGAGGGGCGGGGTCGAGGGGCCGCGCCTGGCCTTCGGCCCGGGTGAGCAGCCCCTCACTCCGGCCCCACCGTCAGGCGCTTGGGGTGACCTCTGGTGTCTTTGTCGAAACCTTCGTCGGAACCTTTGTCGAAAACCCGCCCAAATCGACAAAGGTTGCGACAAAGGCTGCGACAAAGGTTGGGACAAAGATGCCTGCGCCCCGCCAGTGCCTGGCGCTGCACAGCGGTCCACCACGGGATGGCCGACGAACTCGAATTATGGGTCAGCCCATAGCTTGGTGTGGTTCCGCGACGGTGCGAACCATGCTATGGGTTGGCTGACCCCGTTCTCGAAGGACCATCCTCCGCATCAGCGCCAGCTTGCGGGAGGCGTCCCGAATGGGGTAGATTGCAGCCATGAGCACGATCACGGTTAGTGAGCTGAAGCGGAAGCCAACGGAGCAATGGCGCGAGGCGGCCAGGGCCGGCGACCTGGTTGTCACGGCGCAGGGGGAACCGGTGGCTGTCCTTGTGCCCATTGACGCCCAATCGCTTCGGTATCTGACCGACGAGGCCGGCAAGAAAACGGCCGTGGTGCTCCCCATCACGGATTATGAAAAGATGCTGGAGGACCTCGACGATCTCGCCGCGATAGCAGAACGGCGGGAGGAACCGACCATCCCGCACGAGCAGTTCAAAGCGGAGTTGAGGCGAGATGGCCTCCTTTAGCACACATGAAGTCGTCTGGAAAACGCTCGACATTCCTCTTAACGGCACGGTTCAGGGCCTTGGTCTCCACACCGTAAAGCTCAGCGAGGTCGTAGTCGAACATGACCCTGAGGCCACGGAGCAAAAAGATGCGCCTCTCAACTTGAAGCTCAAGGAGGTCAGTTTTATCCCCGCCGGTCCTGGCACGATTCTTCTAGAGAGGCAGGGCCTCAGACCGTGGCTCGGGCATCCTGCCCAAGCCCCCCCCACGGGCAGGATGCCCGTGCCACAAACTTGACCTGTCTGCATCACGTTTTGAAATTCAAGGACTCTAGTGCGGCCACCATCCATCCCCAAGGCAGCGCGAGGATGTCGGTGTCCAGCGGGCGAGCTTGACCGGCGTGAAACACAGCGCTGCGCACGAGCGCCGATTTCCTCGTGAGCGAATCGCGAAACGCCCGGATGCCAGCCGCGTCGGCACTGGTGACCGTGCTGGCGGTTTTGATTTCCAGTGCGACCAGCTTTCCGCCCTGTTCGAGAACGAAATCAACCTCACGTCCCGACCGGTCCCGCCAGAAATGGAGTTTGCGCCCAAGCGGCTCCAACGCGCGCCAGGTTTGCAGCGTCTGGAAGAGAGTCTGTTCCAGCCAGAAACCCGTGTCGGGACGGTTGGCCAAGTCCGCCGGGGTCTTGATGCCAGCCAGGGAAGCCGCGAGGCCGCAGTCGGTCCAGAACAGCTTGGGCGCCTTGACGAGCGGAATGGACGGGTTCGTGGCAAAGGGGCGGATGCGGGTGACCAGGCAGCCGGTTTCCAGCAGGTTCAGGTAGCGGTGCGCGGTGGGATGGGGCAGCGCGGCGTTGCGGGCGATGTCGGCCTGGTTGAGCAACCGGCCCACCCGGTGAGCGGCCAGCGCCATCACCCTTTGGAAGTCCGGCAGGCTGGACACCGCGCTCAATTGACGGAGATCGCGCTCCAGGTAGGTCTGGACGTAGGCGGAAAACCACAGCGCGCGATCGGCGTCGCCCGCGATGGCGAGCGCCGGAGGGAAGCCGCCCCGCAGGAGCCAACCTGGCCAGTCGCCGGTTTGAGCCGGCCACTCCCGGAAGTCGAAGTCGGCCGCAAAGAGGCGGTCGAGCGGCAGGAGGGCGTCCCTTCGTTGCTGCCATTCCGACGGGCAGAAGGGCGGCAGTTCGAGGTAGATCGCGCGCCCGGCCAGCGTGTCGGCCACGCGGCCCATGAGGAGCAGGTTGGCGGAGCCGGTGAGCAGGAAATCACCCGCGCGCCGGCGCTCGTCCACCGCCCGCTTGACGGCCAGGAGCAGGGGCGGAGTGCGCTGCACTTCATCGAGCGTGACCGGCCGGCTGCGGAGCAGGGCGTCGGGATCGCGCTCGGCTTGGTCCAACACGCCGACCTCATCCAGCGTGAAGTAGGCGCGGCCGGGTCCAAGGGACTTGACCAGGGTCGTCTTGCCCGTCTGCCGCGCGCCGGTGACGACCGTCACGGGCAGCACTCGGAGGGCGGATTGGAGGTTGCGCTCAAACCAACGCGGACGAATGTCGTTCATGCCGTGAAATAAACCATTTCACGGCGAGAAAGGCAATAGCGCAGTGGGGTTCACGGCATGGTTGGGGCCAGCCGGCGCACGTCGCGGAGATGGAACCACTGCCGAAATCCGATGCAATTTCACCGTCGGATCTGGCGAAATCCCGAATGGAGAGCATGGCCACCCCCTGCTCGGTGAAGGCCATGGGCGGGGCTCCGCCAAGCTTGCCGCGGCCAGGTATCACATTTTGTGACACCAGGGCAGCCACTTCGTGGCTCCCCAGTTCAAACATGATGTCAGCAGGAAAACGGTCCGGGTTGCGGCGGACGGCCTGCTCACCGCGTAGCGGTGCCTGATGGTAGCCGTGGACTTCCAGTCCACGGACCCATGGGCCAAGCTCGCCAGCGTCGCGTAGCGACGCCTGAAAACAGGATGCGATCCGCCAGTTGCAGGCTGTCAGGCGTCGCTACGCGACGCTCGATCCTTCCCGCGCTGCAAACCGTGGACCGAGGTCCACGGCTACCATCACTGCGTCGCTACGCGACGCGCGCGGTGCGTCCCGCTCACTGCGTAGCAGTGGCTGATGGTGGACGCGCGAAAGGGTCTTGGTTTAGGCAATTCATTCACCTTGGTGGCACTGGACCCTCGCCCTCCAGGAGCCGGACGATGGCGCGGGCGGCGCGGCGGCTGGCGCCGGCAGGGCCAAGGGCGGAGACGACTTGGGCGACGCGGGCTTTGATGGCGGCGCGGCGCGGTTCGTCGCGCAGGAGCGCCACGGCGGCACGGGCGATGTTCCGGGGCGTGGCGGCGCCCTGGATGAACTCGGGGAAGAGCGGTTGGCCCGCCAGCAGGTTGGGCATGGCGATGTACTTCACTTTGACGATCTGTTTTGCGGCGAGGTAAGTGATCAGGGATGTCTTGTAGAACACGATCGCAGGCACGCCGAAGAAGGCGCACTCGAGGGTGATCGTGCCGGACTTGGTCAAAGCCAGGTCCGCCCGGGCGAGCGCCTCGGCAAGCCCGCCGGTCTGGACCTGGATAGGGAGGGGCGGGGCCTGGCCTTGCGCCCGGGTGAGCAGCGATTGGACGGACCTGGCCAGGGTCTCGTCGGGGAGGATCATGCGGAACGAGGCGGGCAATTCTGCGGCAATCAGCCTGGCGGCCTCGAGCAGGACGGGCAGATGGCGGCGCAACTCGCCGGGGCGGCTGCCGGGCAGGAGCAGGACCGTGGGGCAGACCTCTGGTCTGCCGGTTAGCGCCTCCTCTGGAGGCGTGTCGATCTTGGCAGACGGCGCGCCCGGCAACTCGGCACCCACGGGGCCAGAGGCCCCCCTAACCGGCAGACCAGAGGTCTGCCCCACTGGCCCCGCGCAGCGGTCCACCATGGGATGGCCGACGAACTCGACCCGGAAGGCGGGCAGGCGCTGCGCGAACCAGGCCCTTTCGAAAGGGAGGATGCTCAGCAGCAAATCACAGTCCCGCGCCATCTTGCGGGCGCGCCCTTCGCGCGAGGCCCAGACCTGGGGTGAGACGTACTGGATGAGCCTGGGGTTCCAGTCGTGAAACCAATCGCAGCGGGATCGGGTGTAGTTGCGGACAGCATGGGCAAAGCGGCGATTGAAGCCGGAGAAATCCACGCAGATGATGGCGTCGGGCTGGCGGTCCAGGGCCAGGCCGAACAAACGGTCGAAGAGCCGGCGGAATTTCAGAAGGTCCCGCAGCACGTCCGACAACCCGAGGACCGAATGGGCAGTCATATCGAAGGCCAACTCGACTCCCGCGGCGGCCATGCGCGGGCCGCCGGCGCCGAAAAAGCGCGGCTCCAGCCCGGCGCGCAAGGGCTGGGAATCCCGGCTGGGGGCCGCCGCCGCCAGCGCCAGCCCGAATTCCAGGCGGAGGGCCTGGACCAACTCCGCCGCGAGTGTGTCGCCGCTGGCCTCGCCGGCGATCAGCATGAGGCTCCTGGGTCTCACGGCAGCTCCCGAATCTGGCTCGTAATCTCAAAGGCGAGGTCCAGGGCGCGCTTGGCCGATTCGCCGCTGACCAACGGTGTCCGGTGGGCGCGAACGCATTGGACGAAGTCCTGCAGTTCGAGCTTGAGGGGCTCTTCCTTGGCAATGGGGACCGGTTCGCGCACGATGCGTTTGCCGCCGAATTCGCTGACGATGGCGGTGTCTTTGCCGTGGAGCAGCTTTTTTAGGAGGGAACTCTCCGCCTCGTTGCTGCGAGCGATGCGATAGATGAAACCCTCCTGGGCGCGGTAGTCCAGCGAGATGTAACTGGTAGTGGGGCCGCCGCTGAAGACGCGTATCTTGCGCATGCGCTCGGGGCTCACGCGGCTGGCGGTGAGATTGGCGACGCAGCCGTTGGCGAAGCGCAGCCGCGCATTGGCGATGTCCTCCGACTGGCTCAGAACGGGGATGCCGACGGCGTCCACACTGGTCACGGGCGATTTCACGAAGGCCAGGACGACGTCCAGATCATGGATCATCAGGTCGAGCACCACGCCGATGTTGGTGCTCCGGGCAGGGTAGGGGGAGAGGCGGTGGGCCTCGATGAAGCGCGGGTCGGTGGCGACGGTCTCCAGGTATTTGAAGACGGGGTTGAAGCGTTCGACATGGCCCACCTGGAGGACGCAGCGTTGCTGCCGGGCCAACTGGACCAGTTCGGCCGCGCGGGCGGCGCTGTCGGTCATTGGTTTCTCGACCAGGACGTGTTTGCCCTGACGCAGCAGGCCCCCGGCCAATTCATAATGGGCCGAGGTGGGGGTGACGACGCTGGCGGCGTCGCAGGCGGCGGCGGCCTCGGCGACCGAACCGAAGGCACGCACGCCGTATTTCCCGGCAACCCGCCGCGCGGTCTCGGCGGCGACATCGTACACGCCGACGAAGTCCGCCAGCCCGCCGGCCGCCAATTCGGCGTAGATGCGCGCGTGCTCCTTGCCCAGCGAGCCGGCGCCCAGGACCGACACCCGGACATTCTCCGGAGCTTGCGGCGCATGGTCCGTAGTCATCCGGCCCAGTGTGCCATCAACCGGGCGCCAGTGACAATCCAAAGAGGGCGTATCCCGACACCGCCCCCACCGGCTGCGGCGAGATGGGAGTGCGCCCGTCCTCGGGCGCAGCGACGTCCGCAGCCAGGGCAGCGGTCAAGTACTCCGGCGCTCCTGCCCGCACCGTTGCTGCTGCGCCCGGGGACGGGCGCACTCCGGGGGCAGTGTCAGGATACGCCCATCCGAAGACGCATTTTGACTTTCAACTTTTGGTTTTTGGGGGATAAATTATTGTCGTGTTGATTGTTGGTTACATCGTAGTGGCGCTGGGCGCCTATTTGCTGGGCTCGATTCCCACGGGCTTCCTGGTGGCCAAGGCGCGGGGCATTGACATCCGCTCGGTGGGCAGCGGGAACATCGGCGCCACGAATGTCTTCCGCCACCTGGGCGTGCCCGCGGGCCTGTTCGTTCTGCTGGCCGATGCGGCCAAGGGTTTGCTGGCGGTTGCGGTATTGGCCAAACTGGTTTCGGGCTGGTTAGCCCCCGCCGACGGGGCGCACACAACCGAGTGGCTGCAGATTTGCGCCGGCCTCGGCGCCATCCTCGGGCACAACTACACCTGCTGGCTTTATTTCAAGGGCGGCAAGGGCATCGCCACTTCCGCGGGCGTCGTGGCGGCGTTGGTGCCGCTGGCGCTGGCCATCATCCTGGTTATATGGATCGTTGTGCTGGTCTTGAGCCGCTATGCCTCGCTGGCCTCGCTGGCCGCCGCGGTGGCCCTGCCGTTGGCGGCCGGGTTGACCAAGCGGGACTCCACGCTCACAGCCGTCACCGCTGCCATGGCGGTGCTGGCGGTGTATCAGCACCGGGCCAATATCCGGCGGCTGCTCAGCGGCACGGAAAATCGGATTGGGCGGAGGACTCCAGTGGCCGATGTTGGCAGAAAGATGGGGGAAGGAAAATGAGTTTATTTCCTATTTTTCTGCCCCCATTTTTCTGCCTGCTTCGGATTTCGGGTTTCGGGTTTCTGCCTACGCCATCGCGCCTTGGATTAAGCGCATCAGGTTGGGATAGCATTCGACGGCCTGGAACTGCGGGAACTGGCATCTGACGTTGTCCGGGGCGCGGAAGAGGCAAGCCGACGTGGGCCTCGGCGAGCATGGCGGTATCGTTGAAGGAATCTCCGGCGGCGATGACGTGGTAGTTGAGGAGCTTGAAGGCGGCCACGGCGCGCTGCTTTTGCTCCGGGATGCGCAATTGGTAACCGGCGATGCGGCCGTCCTGGACCACGAGCCGATGGCAGAGCAGGGTGGGCCAGCCGAGCTGGCGCAGGAGCGGGGCGGCGAACTGCTCGAAGGTGTCCGAGAGGATGATCGTCTGGACCTGGGATCGCAGGTCATCGAGAAACTCCCTGGCGCCCGGCAGGGGCCGCAGCGTGGCGATGACCTGTTGAATGTCCGCCAGCTTCAAGCAGTGCCGGTCGAGGATTTCCAGCCGTCCCCGCATCAGCTTGACATAATCGGGCTCATCGCGGGTCGTGCGCCGGAGTTCCTTGATGCCCGTCTTCTCGGCCACGGCAATCCAGATCTCGGGGGTCAGGACCCCCTCCATATCCAGTGTCACGATCGATTGTTTCACTGATGAGATGCTTTCAAAAGCGCCTGCTTCTGTCCAGCCTCCGAAGTGCCCGCAGACCACGCAGCAGGCCGCAACCCGGTACTGCCCCCGGGGCGGGCCGGTCCTCGGGCTGAAAGCCCGAGATGTGAGAGCTTGGGCTGGAGCGAGCTTACGAGCGGAGGCCCAGGTCACGATGCCCTCCTGTGCCGCGCCCTGTAGGGGGAATGGCACTTACTTAGTGCCTAAAACTTTGGCGCTTAGGCGCTTGCGTTGATGGGGATGAGGTGCCCTCTGGAAGATAATCTTGCGGGACAGCCGCTCCATGTCACGCAACAGCCCCCGCACCTGTCGGTAGTGGTTAACCGCTTGGCGCATCTGCTCGAACTCCTCCTGGGTTAGTGAGACGGTGATCGTCTTCTGCGCGACTTTGCGCGTCCACTGGTAACCGGCACCTCCGCCCGAGCGCCGCGTGCGGTCCTGCACCGAGCCCTGGCTGAGGTAGCCTATTTGGCTCAAACGGCGTCGCAATTGCTCGTATTGCCGGTCCCAGGAGGCGGTGCCCTTATCCAGATTTTTGTTCATCGGCCTCAATTTTAGCTTGCCGGTCAAGCATAGTCCAGTATATATACTGGACATGCACACGCCCTTTTTCGCACCCTGGCGCTCTCGCCTGGCCCGCTTGGGTTCCCGCACCGCCCACGCCTGCCGCCAGGTCCGCGCCTATACCCTCTGCCAACTGGAAAAGTGCTTCTCCTCCTCGGTACCCCAGGAGTGCTTTCCCAAGGCCAAGGCCTCCGCCCACAAAAACTGCCGCGACCGCGACTACACCCGCTGGCGCACCTTCTGGTGCATGGTCTGGCAAGCCCTCAACCCCGACGCCTCCGGGCGCGAGGTCGTGCGCCAACTCCAGGCCCTCTTCCTCTTGGAAGACGGCCCCCAGATCTCCCCCGAGGACGGCGCCTACTGCCGCGCCAAGGCCCGGCTGCCTCTCAGGGAATTCCCCAAGGTTTTGGCCGCCACCGCCCGGGCCGCCGACAAGCAAGTCCCGGCCCTGACCCAACTCCAAGGCCGGCCCCTCAAGGCCGCCGACGGCTCGGCGCTCACACTGGCCGACACGCGCAAAAACCGAAGGGCGTATCCCCCCATGCAGTGCGCCGACAAACCCAGCTTCCCCAAGATGCGCATCGTCGTGCTCTTTTCCATGCTCAGCGGCGCGATCCTGGCCATGGCCCAAGGCAGCTTGGCGGTCTCCGAACTGTCGTTGTTGACGCTGCTCAGCACCCAGTTGGCGGCCGGGGATATCCTGGTGGCAGACCGCGGCTTCGGTTTTTACGCGGTCCTCGCCTGGCTCAAGCACCTTCTGAACGTGGACTTCATCGGGCGGTCCACGCGCCGGCTCGATGGGCGAAGGCGGCTCCGCCGCTTGGGCAGAAACGACTGGCTCTTCGTGTGGGAAAAACCCCAGCGCCGGGCTCCCTGGCTGACGCTGCTCCAATGGATTGGCTTGCCCAGCCAGTTGACGGTGCGCGTGGTCAAGGGCAGTTGCTATCAGAAAGGCTTCCGCGTACGCCAGGTCAAACTGGTGACCACGCTCTTGGACCCAGAACTCTACCCCGCCGAGCAGATCCTCCGCGCTTACTTGCGGCGGTGGCGCCTGGAGATGTGCCTGGATGACCTGAAAACCACTCTGGAAATGGAGACCCTCCGCGGGCGCAGCCCGAACATGGTTCGCAAAGAGGCCTACACGCGCCTCATCGCCCACAATCTCATCCGTGGCACCATGGCTCAGGCCGCCACCGAACATGAGGTGCCCCTGGAGCGCATCAGCTTCAAAGGCTCGCTGGACGCAATCCGGCACTTTACCCAGGCCATGGCCCAAGCCCGCTCCAAAAAGAAACGCCGCCAACTGTGGTCCGATCTGCTCGAAACGCTAGCCGCCGATTTGGTCCCCGAGCGGCCAAACCGACGCGAGCCGCGCGCCGTCAAACGCAAGAAAAACAAATACCCGCGGCTCAACGCACCCCGCCGCAGGTTCCGCGATCATCTCAAACGTCACACGCGCCGCACCAGGGCCCGTTTGCGCAAGCTCGGTCTTATGTAAGCGCCATTCCCCTGTAGGGGCGCCACAAGGCTCGGGCTCCTGGGCAACGTGTCCCGGCCTTACAGCCCGGGGCCGTTCCGAGGGGCACTCGCCTACCTGGGCCTCCGCTTCGCTCCAGCCCAGGCTATCACATGACGGGCCTTCGGCCCTGCCGCGCATTCCGAGACTGCCCAGGAGTGCGCCCGCGAATGGGTGCGCTCCCCGCCCCCGCCGCGTCCGGCGGCGGCAGTGTCGGGATACGCCCGGCGCGGAACCTGCGGAGGGTTTGTGCTTCCTCTGTTCAGGGCGGGCGTGGTAAGCAGGGCGCGGCCAGTCAACAAAGACGAACAGGACTTCCGGGTGAAGGCGGACGGGGCAAGCGTGACGTTCCCCATCGCGACGCCCGGGGAGATGACGCGCTTGCGTCTGGGCGTCCATTACCGGGTGCGCGACGCCCGGGACCGCTCAATGTGATCCTTGGAGGTTGACACTTGACGGGCCTGCTCCTAGGTTCAGCGCGCAAAGGCTGAGCGCTTTGCCACTTTATGGCCAATACCATCCTAGTCGGCGCCCAATGGGGCGATGAAGGCAAGGGCAAGATCATCAACGTGCTGACCGAGCAGGCGGACGTGGTGGTCCGCACCCAGGGCGGCAACAATGCCGGCCACACCGTCCACCTCAACGAGCAGAAATACATCCTCCACCTGGTCCCGTCCGGCATATTGCGCAAGAACAAGATCTGCGTGATCGGCAACGGCGTGGTCGTGGACCCGGTGGGCCTGGTCGAGGAGATCCAATCGCTTCGCAAATTGGGCATCGAGATCGATGGCAACCTGTTCCTGAGCGAGACGGCGCACGTGGTCCTGCCGTATCACCGCGAACTGGATGCCCAGCGCGAAACCCTCAAGGGCAGGAACAAGATCGGCACCACCAAACGCGGGATCGGGCCCGCCTACGGCGACAAGGCCGCGCGCACCGGCCTGCGGGTCATTGACCTGATCAATGCCCGGCGGTTCGAGACCCTGCTCCGGGCCAAGATCCGGGAGAACAACGAGGTCCTCCGGGCCTTCGGCGCCAAACCGCTCTCGTTCAAAAAGGTCCATGCCGCCTACCGCGCGGCAGGGGATTTCCTCAGGCCCTTGGTGACCAACACCGTCATCCTCCTGCACGAGGCGGTCCGGCGGGGCGACGACATCCTGTTCGAAGGGGCGCAAGGGACGTTTCTGGACATCGACCACGGCACCTATCCGTTCGTGACCTCCTCGAACACCACGGCCGGCGGGGCCTGCACCGGCTCCGGCATCCCCCCGCACCGCATAGACCGGGTCGTCGGCGTCATGAAGGCCTATACCACGCGCGTGGGCGAGGGGCCCCTGCCAACCGAGAATGCCGAGATAGCCGACATGCTCCATGCCATGGGCCGCGAGTTTGGCGCCACCACGGGCCGGCCGCGCCGTTGCGGCTGGTTCGATGCCGTCGCCACCCATCACGCTGCCATCGTCAACGGCATCGACGACCTGGCCGTGACCAATCTCGATGGACTGGATTCCGTCGAGACGATCCGTCTCTGCGTTGCCTACCAGGATGGAAAGGCGCGCTACGATTACGTGCCCAACGACATCGAGGTGCTGGAGCGCTGCAAACCGGTCTATGCCGAGTTTCCAGGCTGGCGTTGCCCGATCCACAACACCCGCAAATGGAAGGACCTGCCTCACAAAGCACGCGTCTATCTCAAGGCCCTGGCCGAACTCACCGGCGCCAAACTCGCTATCGCCTCGGTCGGGCCAGGGCGGGAACAGACGATCTTCGTGTAGGCGCGGCGGGTGTGTCCCGTAGCGACGCGGTCCATGGTCCAGGGCGCTGGGCGTCGCGGAGCGACGCAGTGAAGGTAGCCGTGGACCTCGGTCCACGGTCCAGGACGTTGGAAGGGGCACGCGTCGCGTAGCGACGCCGGAAAGCTTGTCATTGGCCGGGCGGATCCTGTTTTCAGGCGTCGCTACGCGACGCAAGCTGTTCTCCAGCCAGCAGTCCGTGGACTGGAAGTCCACGGCTACCGTCAGGCACCGCTACGCGGTGCCAGGCAGTTGCGTGAATGGCGCCCCACGCTACTTACCCCACGTTTCCCGCAACCTCTCCGGGGCGAGTCCCTGGGCCCGCAAGGCGCGCAGGCTCAGGGCGTCGTGCCGCTTGGCCAGGCGCGCCCCCAAGGCATCGGTGACCAGCGGACAGTGATAAAACTCAGGTGGCCTCAATCCGAGCGCCCGGTAGAGGAGGAGCTGGCGCGCGGTGGACTTGAGCAGGTCCTGGCCCCGGACCACCTCGGTCATCCGCATCCCGGCATCGTCCAGGACCACCGCGAGCTGGTAGGACGGCACATCGTCATGGCGCCAGACCACGAAATCTCCGAAATCGCTACCCGCAACAAATTCCTGCGGGCCATAATGACCATCCACAAAGCGAATCGCCTGGCCGTCAGGCACCTGGAACCGCCAGTTGCACGGGGCGCGCAATCGAGGGTCTGGGCTCGAGGGTCGAGGCCGGCAGGTGCCCGGGTAGATGGCCTCGTCTTCGCCGGCATGAGGGGCGTGCAGGGCGCGCAGGACGTCCCGGCGCGAACAGACACACGGATAGATAGCGCCGCTCTTGCGCAACCGTTCGAAGGCGGCCAGGTAATGCGGGCGGCGCTCGCTTTGCGAATAGGGCCCATAAGGCCCGCCGCAATCCGGTCCCTCCTGCCATTGAAAGCCGAACCAGCGCAGGTCCTCGAGCATCGCGGCGACATATTGCGGGCGCGAGCGCGCGGGGTCGAGGTCTTCATTGCGCAAGACCAGCGCCCCGTTGTGGCGCCGGGCCCGTTGCTGGGCCATCCAAAAGGTCCGCGCATGGCCCAGGTGCAGCAAGCCGGTCGGCGAGGGCGCCAGGCGGCCGCGGTAGGGGATCGGAGACATTCAGGTTGACGGATTTCTCAGTTTATTCATGCGTGGTTGATCCTTCCGTCGGGCGTCAGAACACCTCGTTGGGGCGCTGGGCCAGCCACTGGGTCAGGCCGGGCAGGGCAAAGGAGAGCAGTTGCTGGGCCTTAGCGCTGTTGAGCGAGGTATCGGGCGGGCGCGGAGCGCCGGTGTATTCCTGGAGCGAGGCGGTTAGGATGCGCGGCTGGAGGTGGGGCCAGCGCGCCGCCAGGAGTTGGCCGATCTGCAGACGCGAGAGGCGCTCGCTGCCGGCGACATGGTAGAGGCCGTGTTTGTTGAGGGCGGCCAACTCCCAGACGGCCCGGGCGGTTACGCGGGCGTGGATCGGGCTGCGGAACTCATCCTTGAAAAGGCGCAAGGTCTGCCCGGCCTGCCAGGCCAGGCGTATCTGCTCGTTGAAGCCGCGCCGGCCGGTGAGGGAGACGCCGCCGTTGAGCGAAGTGCGGACGACCGTGTGTTTGGGGTTGGCCAGGACGACCTGTTCGGCGGCGGCTTTGGTCTCGGCATAGACGCTCAGGGGATTGACCGGGGCCGATTCGTCGTAATTGCCTTGCTTGCCGTCGAAGACCAGATCGGACGAGAAGAAGAAGAAGGGGATGTCGGCGGCCAGGTCTGCGAGCAAGGCGGTGGCCTGGAGGTTGAGACGCCTGGCCAGGGCAGGGTGGGCCTGGCACTCGGGACTCTGGCTCAGGGCGGCGCAATGGATGACGAGCCGCGGGCGCTGCCGGCGGAACTGGCGGCGCACGGCCTGGAAATCCAGGAGGTCCACCTCCGCTTGAGTCAGGCCCACCGTCCTGGCGCCGGGCGCCCCATTGGGCGCGGTCTGCACCAGGTAATGCCCGATCAAGCCCGCCGCGCCGGTGACCCAGATGGGAGCGTCGTTCATCAATAAGCCTCTTTGTCAGGTCTCAAGGGCTGAAACGTGAAACGTGAAAGGCGAACCGTGAACCATGAACCGTGAACCGCGAGGGAGCCTCATTCATCAATAAACCTTTTTGTCAGGTCCCCGTAGGCATCGATGCGGCGGTCGCGCAGGAACGGCCAGTGCGTGCGCGCGGCCTCGACCTTGGCGAGGTCCACCGGCACCACCAGGGTCTGCTCTTGGTCCGCGCCGGCCCTGGCCAGGACCTCGCCCCCCGGACCGGCCACGAAGCTCTGGCCCCAGAACTCGATGCCCGCTCCGGCCAGTTTCTCATGCCCCACGCGGTTGGGCACGGCCACATAACACCCATTGGCGATGGCGTGCGCGCGTTGAATCGTCTCCCAGGCCTCAAGCTGGCTGCGGCCCTGTTGCGCCTTCTCGGCAGGATGCCAGCCGATCGCGGTAGGGTAGAAGAGGATCTCCGCCCCGTGCAGCGCCGTCAGGCGCGCCGCCTCCGGAAACCATTGGTCCCAGCAAACCAGGACCCCGAGCCTGGCGTAACGGGTCTGCCAGGCCCGAAACCCCAGGTCCCCAGGCGCGAAGTAAAACTTCTCGTAGTAGAGCGGGTCGTCCGGGATGTGCATCTTGCGGTAGCGCCCCAGCAGCGAGCCGTCCGCATCAATGATGATGGCCGTGTTATGATAGAGACCGGGGCCGCGCCGCTCGAAGAGGGAGGCAATCACCACCACCTGGCACTCGAGGGCCAATTGCTGGAAGGCCTCGGTGGACGGGCCGGGGATGGCCTCGGCCAGTTCGAAGAAGCGGTGGTCCTCGGATTGGCAGAAGTACTGGGAGCGGAACAACTCTTGGGTGCAGATGATCTGAGCGCCCTGCCGCGCCGCCTCCCGGGCAGCGGACAGGGTCTTGCTCAAGTTCACCGCCGGGTCCGCAACGGCGCCGGCCTGCACCAGGCCCAGGGTCACAGTCCGGCCCGCCTTGAAATGCGCATTACTCATACAAGTCCTGTATCGTGAAGAGGGCCACGCCCAATCTTGGCGAGAGCTTTTCCGCGAAGTCAAGTCTGCGTCATTTTATCCTTGCGTCCCCGCGCCAAAAGAGTTTAACTCCAGCGAGTCTTACGACTCGTTAGCGCGCAAGTGACCATAAACAACAAAACGCATCGTTTACCACTATGGCTAAAGCACTCTCCAAATCGCAAATTGCCGCCACGATCGCCGAGAAGAACGCCCTTTCGAAGAAACAGGCCGTGCAGGTCTTGGACTCGATTGCGGAACTCGCCTACAAGCAGGCCAAGAATACTTTCACCCTGCCGGGGCTCGGCAAGCTGGTCCTGGTGAGCCGTCCCGCCCGGTCCATGGTGATGCAATTCGGCCCCGACAAGGGCAAGACGATCACCATCCCACCCAAACGCGTTGTCAAGTTCCGCGTCGCCAAGGCCGCCAAAGACGCCATCCTCGCCGCCAAGTGATTCGCTCTGTCTTGGAGAAAGCACCCGGGGTCGTCCCGGGTGCTTTTTCGCTGCCCTGTGAAGATCGCCGTTGTCGGGTGCGGGGCCGTCGGCAGCTATTACGGAGCCAGGCTCGCCCAATCCGGCCAGGACGTGCATTTCCTGCTGCGCTCGGATTACGAGGCGGTTCGGCGCCAGGGCCTTTGGGTCCGCAGTTTCCAAGGCGATTTCCACGTCCAGCCCCGGTGCGCCCGCCTGCCTGAGGAAATCGGCCCGAGCGACCTGGTCCTCATCGGGCTCAAGACCACGGCCAACGACCAGTTCCCGCGTCTGCTGCCGCCGCTGGCCGGACCGGCCACGGCCCTGGTCACGTTGCAGAACGGCCTTGGCAACGAGGAGCACCTGGCCCGCCTCGTCCCGCCCGGACAAATCCTCGGGGGCCTTTGCTTCGTCTGCTTGAACCGCGTGGCCCCGGGTCTGGTTCACCACATTGACCACGGCCAGGTTGTCCTGGGCGAATTCCAGCGCCCGCCCCAACCGCGCACCCATGACCTGGCCGCCTTGTTCTGCAAGGCCGGCGTCCCGTGCTCGATCACCGATGACCTGGCGCGCACCCATTGGGAGAAGCTGGTCTGGAACATCCCGTTCAACGGCCTGGGCGTGGCTGGGGCCGCCGGTTACCAAGCGGTCCTGCGCGGCCAGTTGGCGGAGGGCGCCCCGCTCGGTCCCTGCCTGCCCACCGACCAAATCCTGGGGGACCGCCAATGGAAGCAACTCCTGCGCGAGTTGATGCTCGAGGTCATCAGCGCAGCCCGCGCCCTCGGCCTCGACGTGCCCGAGGCCATGGCCGACAAACACATCCAGCGCACCGGAACGATGGGCGCCTACAAGGCATCCACGCTCATCGATTTCGAGCGCGGCCTGCCTCTCGAACTGGAGAGCCTCTTCCTGGAACCGCTCCGCCAGGCCCGCCGGGCAAAGCTCCCCGTGCCCCGCCTCTCGGCCCTCTGCCGTGTCCTGGGTGCGCTGGAAACCGCCCGCGCCGCCCGGAGGCGTGCGCCGTAAGCCAACGGTCTTGGCCTCCGCACGTCCTTCTTGTTGTGGTCGGTCAGTGAAGGCGGAAACGGAGTCTCCGGCGAACCCCTCACCCCGGCCCTCTCCCCTTCCGAAGGGGAGAGGGAGAAGGGTCCGCCGTCTCTGGGAATTCCCGGCGTCTCCGTTTTGTCAAGCCGCTGCCGAGAATCCTCCCTCTCCCCTTCCGAAGGGGAGAGGGCCGGGGTGAGGGGTCTGCCCGCCGTGTCGCCCTCGCCCTCAGAGGCATTACCCTTTTGTCACGTTTCACGTTTCACGCTTCACGTTTCACGCTTCACCCTTTCCGGGCTTGCTGCTCGCCCGGGCCACAGTATCTTGAGTTTCAGGCGAGGCTGTCCGGCCTGAATGATGACTATGAAAGTTCGCGTTCGTTTCGCTCCGAGTCCCACCGGGTTTCTTCATATCGGCGGGGCGCGCACGGCGCTCTTCAACTGGCTCTTCGCCCGGCACACCGGCGGCACGTTCATCCTGCGCATCGAGGACACCGACGCCGCCCGCAACACGCAGGAGGCGGTCAATGTCATCCTCAACGGCCTGCGCTGGCTGGGGCTGGAGTGGGACGAAGGCCCGATTGGCGGGGATGCCACCGGCCCGGGCAAGGGCGAGTGCGGGCCCTACTTTCAAAGCCAGCGGCAGGAGAATTACCGCCGGCGGGTCCAGGCGCTGCTCTCGCGCGGCCTGGCCTACGAGCAGAAGGGGGCGGTCAAATTCAAGATGCAGCGCGAGCCCATTGTCATCCCCGACCTCGTCGTTGGGGACGTGCGCCGCGACTTGACCGACCGCGAGCAACTGGATCCGGACTTCGTCATCGTGCGCTCCGACGGCCAGCCCGTCTTTCACCTGGTGAACGTCGTGGACGACCTCGAAATGCGCGTCACCCACGTCATCCGCGGCGAAGACCATCTGAGCAACACCGCCAAACACATCGCCCTGTTCCGCGCCTTTGGGGTCGAGCCGCCGCGCTATGCCCACATCCCCCTCATCCTCAACAACGACGGCACCAAGATGAGCAAGCGCGACCAGGGCGCCTCGCTGCTCACCTACGTGCAGGAGGGCTACGCCCCCGAGGCCCTGGTCAATTTCCTGGCCCTGCTCGGCTGGTCCCCCAAAGGCAACCGCGAGATGCTCCCCTTGGCCGAGCTCATCGCCGCGTTTGACCTGCCCCAAATCCTCCGCCACAACGCTCGCTTCGATATTGCCAAGCTCAACTGGCTCAACGGCGAGTACATCCGCCAAATGACCGACGACCGGTTCTACGAGCTATCGGTCCACGCCCTGGCCCGCGCCGGCCTGGACACCAGCCGCTGCACCCTCGATTATGTCAAGGCCGCCCTCGACACCTGCAAGGGCAAGTTCAAGCTCTTCAGCGAACTGCCCGCTTATGCCGGGTTCTATTTCCAGGACCAGGTCCAGTGCGACCCCGAGGCCGCCCGGCGCGAGTTCACACCTGAAAACAAGCCGCGCGTGGCGCGGTTGCGGGAGGTCCTGGCGGGCCTTGAACCCTTCGATCACCAAACCATCGGGGCGGCCTTCGCCGCGGCCGCCAAGGAACTGGGCGTCAAGACCGGCGTCCTGGTCCATCCCGTGCGCCTGGCCTGCTGCGGCAACACGGCCTGCCCCAGCCTCTACCACTTGATCGCTATCCTGGGAAAACCGCGGGCGCTCGAGAAATTGATAGGGGCCTATCCCGGATGGAATAGGAGGCCGTAAAGGCCTCAATGAGCGGGTTTCGCGCCATTGAAGACCTCAGAGAGGATTTGCGCTTTCTGGGCTGCTGGCATTGGCTCATGCCAGCCTCGGTAGTCGGCCCGAAGGTTCTGGAGGGTGGCCCTGACATCGGCCTCCGTGACGCCTTGGGCATTGGGCAGAAAGCCGCGCTGTTCGATAAGCCGCAGCAGGTGCTCGCCGTCGGCAACCAAGCGTAGCAGCAGTTCCTTGTGCAGAAGCAAATCCTCGGGAGCAGGATCTTGCCCATACATCCGCGCGTCCTCTCCGTGGCGAAACAGCTCCACTTTATGGAACCATACCACCGCCTCACCATAGAGGGCCAGTTGAGGATCCGGGCCGAGAATCACCTGGGCTGCCGAACCCCAGCCGTCGCTCGCTTCTGCTGCTTGCATCGAACCAATCTTACGCTGAATCACAGCGCAAGCAAGGCCGGGAGCGCAGGGCGCAGCTCAGGCAGCAGCCTCAAGCACGAGCTCGGGATGTCGAGCGGCGATCCTCAACAGAACGCGCGCCGCGCCGCTGGGCTTTCGCCTGCCCTGCTCCCAATGCTGCAACGTGCGTACGCTGATCCCGAGCAGACTCGCAAAACGGTCCTGAGAAAGGCCGAGTTTGCGTTGCGTCCCCTCCACGTTTTTGTCCCACGCGGCCGTCCTTGCCCGCTGGAAATCCCTGGTCGGGATAGTGTCTCGCGTGAATCCCCCTTTTCCGTCTGGCCTCAACTCCCACACGCGGCTGGGCGCGGCCTTGCCGCTTTCGATGTCGGCGATCTCGCGATGAATCTGCTCGATGAGTGTCTTCGTCATAGTCCAAGCTCACGAATTGTGGTCTTAAGTTCGGCAGGACCAAAGTCTTCTCGTTCGTTCTTGGCGTACAGTCTGGCAAGAATGATCTGGCCGGCTGAGGGCAGCCAAAGATAGATTACCCGCACCCCGCCTCGTTTGCCATGCCCCTTGGCCGCCCAACGGACCTTGCGCAGCCCTTTGCCCCCCGGATCAACCTGCCGGCATCAGGGCGAACAACCAAGTGGACCTGCAATGCGAGATAGGCAGCCTCGTCCAGCAATTCAAGCAGCCGCCGAGTGAACGCCGGCAGTTCGATAAAAACCACGCTTCCCTGATACTCCAAAGCCGTACTTAGGTCAAGACTTCCGTCGGCTCGGCGTTGCTCCCCCGCCTACCTGGCCAAACTGCGGTTCTTGGCGCGCGACTCGGCGGCCAGACGCGCCTTGAAGGCAATGAATCTCCCCTGCAACGCAGCGTCGCCCACGGCCAGGATCTGCACCGCCAGCAGCCCGGCATTGCGCGCTCCATCGATGGCGACTGTGGCCACCGGGACACCGCCGGGCATCTGGACAATCGACAGCAGCGAATCCAGGCCCTTGAGGGCCTTGCTCATAATGGGCACCCCGATGACGGGCAGGGGCGTCAAGGCAGCGATGACGCCTGGCAAATGGGCGGCGCCGCCCGCCCCGGCGATGATGACGCGCACCCCGCGTTTGTGCGCCCCGGCTGCAACGCGCGACAGGTCCTGCGGCGTCCGGTGAGCCGAACTCACTCGGACCTCGTATGGGACGCCGAATTCCGCGCAAGTGTCGGCCGCGGCCTTCATTGTCGGCCAGTCCGAGTCGCTGCCCATCAGGATGGCCACCAAGGGTTGGACGGTGGTCGTGCGTTTCATACGGGCGCGAATGTAGCGCAGCGGGGCGCCGCCGCAACCAAAAGTAACCAGTCAATGAAGGCGGAGACAGAGTCCCCGGCCGACCCCTCACCCCGACCCTCTCCCCGTCCGACGGGGAGAGGGAGAAGCCTCGGCAGTCTCTCGAATTCCCTGGGGTCTCCGCTTCCTCAAGACGCTGCGGAGAATTCTCCCTCTCCCCATCCGACTCGCCGCGCTGCCGCGCCGTCGCAGCGGGTGGGGAGAGGGTAGGGGTGAGGGGCCTGCCCGCGGTGCCGCTCCCGCCTTCACCGACGCCTTACAACCAAAACCGGATTCTCCTTTTCTTTAGGCCGGATTCCGGTATGTTTTCGCGGCACTGAAAATGGATGTCCGGCACATAAGAAACTTCAGCATTATCGCCCATATCGACCATGGGAAGACGACCCTCTCGGATCGTCTTCTGCATCGCACGGGCACGATCACGACGCGCGAGATGGAGGACCAATTGCTGGATTCCATGGACCTGGAGAAGGAGCGCGGCATCACCATCAAGGCCCACCCGGTCACCATGCGCTACGTGGCCAAAAACGGCGAGACCTATGAGTTGAACCTGATCGACACCCCGGGCCACGTGGATTTCTCCTACGAGGTCTCGCGCAGCCTCAGTGCCTGCGAGGGCGCCTTGCTCGTCGTCGACGCCGCCCAGGGCGTCGAGGCCCAGACTGTGGCCAACGTCCACATGGCGATGAAACAGGACCTGGCCATCATCCCGATTATCAACAAGATCGATCTCCCCCACGCGAACGTCCCCCAGGCCCGCCAGCAACTCGAAGACATCCTGGCCATCCCCGGCGACTCCGCCATCCTGGCCAGCGCCAAGGAGGGCATCGGCATCGATGAAATCCTCGAAGCCATCGTGGCGCGCATCCCCCAGCCCAAGCCCACTGGCGCTCCCACGCTCCAGGCCCTGGTCGTCGATTCCTATTTTCACACCTTCAAAGGCGTGGTCATCCTGGTGCGCGTCTTCAACGGCGAGTTGAAGCCCGGCCTCCAGGTCAAGCTCCTGCACTCCGGCAAAAACGTCGAGATCAAGGAGGTCGGCGGTTTCAATCCCAAGCCCTACCCCCGCGAGAAACTCGAACTGGGCGAGACCGGCTACATCACCGCCAACATCAAGACCCCGCAGGAGGTTAAGATGGGCGATACCATCACTGACGCCCGCCATCCCTCTCCCGCGCTGGCCGGCTTCAAAGAGATCCACCCGATGGTCTTCAGCGGCATCTACCCCATCAACACCGCCGATTACGAGCACCTCAAGGCCAACCTGGCCAAGCTCCAGTTGAACGATTCCGCGTTCGTTTACCAGGCCGAGACCTCCGTCGCCCTCGGCTTCGGTTTCCGCTGCGGCTTCCTGGGCCTGCTCCACCTGGAGATCGTCCAGGAACGCCTCCGCCGCGAATATGGCATGGACATCATCGCCACTTACCCCAGCGTCATCTACCGCGTCCGCCTCACCGACGGCTCCTTCAAGCAGGTTGATAACCCGGCCTTCTTGCCCGAAATCACCCACATCGCCGCCATCGAGGAGCCCCTCGTCAAGGCCTTCATCATCTGTCCCAACGAATACATCGGCGACATGATGGCCCTCATCTCCGAAAAACGCGGCGCCGTGGACCAGACCGAGACCCTCGATCCCCGCCGCGTCATGCTCACCGGCCCGCTCCCTCTCAACGAAATCCTCATCGATTTCCACGACCGCATCAAGAGCCTCACCCGCGGCTACGGTTCGATGGATTACGAGCACGCCGGCTACCGGGAATCCGACTTGGTCAGGCTGGACATGCTCGTCAATGGCGAGTCCGTGGACGCCTTCTCCTGCATCGTCCACCGCGACAAGGCGGAGGGCAGGGGACGTGCCCTGGCCGCCAAGCTCAAGGAAGTCATCCCCCGCCAGCAATACGCCGTCGCCATCCAGGCCGCCATCGGCGGCAAGATCGTCGCCCGCGAAACCGTCGGCGCCCTCCGCAAAGACGTCACCGCCAAGTGCTACGGCGGCGACATTACCCGCAAACGCAAGCTCCTCGAAAAACAGAAGGAAGGCAAGAAACGCATGAAGTCCTTCGGCTCCGTCAACATCCCCCAGGAGGCCTTCATCGAGGTCCTCAAAACATGAAGCCGCCCGGAGTGCCCCTCACCCCGACCCTCTCCCCATCGGATGGGGAGAGGGAGCAGCAACGCCTGGCTGGCCTAAGCTCCTGGGCGCTCCGACTTGTTCACGGATGGCCGACGCTCCTCCCTCTCCCCATCGGATGGGGAGAGGGCTGGGGTGAGGGGAAGCTTGACGAGCAGACTCAAGGAACTGTCCCAGAATTGGTTTGCGCCGGCCCACGGCGCTCCGCCCACTCGACCCTCGACCCTTAACCCTCGCATGATTCACTGGTTTCTCTCCAAGACGGTCCGCGACGCCACCGCCATGCGCAAGCATGTCGGCAAGCTCCTCGATCATCAACGCGACATCCTCTCGCCCCAGGCCGTCGAGAGCGTCCGCGCCGCCATGGCCGCCGTCCGGCAGGCCGTGGCCGACAGGGCGGACAAGGCCGAGTTGGAAAAGCAGGCCCAGAACCTCGAGGAAACCGCCAACAAGTGGCTCAAGCCCTATCCCAACCCCGGCTTCCGCGAGAACATCGAGGTGCTCCTGGTCGCCCTGACGGTCGCCATGGGCATCCGCACCTTCTTCCTCCAGCCTTTCAAGATCCCGACCGGCTCCATGCAGCCCACCCTCTACGGCGTCACCTCCGTGCCCGACCACTCCGGGTTCGATTTCAACCGGCCCCCCGAGCAAACGGCCTTCGATATTCCCTCGGGCTTCAAACGCGTCCGCGAGTGGTTCGCGGGCGTCTCCTACATCCACATCGTCGCCAAGTCCGATGGGCCCATTGATCAGATAGACCCCCCGGTCAAGTTCCTCATCTTCAACCTCTGGCAGAAGCTGGTCGTCGGCGGCAGGACCTACATGATCTGGTTCCCGCCCGATTACGGCCAGCCCACGCTTCGAGCGCCGCGCCGGCCTCACGCTCGGCCAGTCCTTCCGCAAAGGCGAGGACATCATTAGGATGAAAGTCCGCGCCGGCGACCACCTCTTCGTCGACCGTGTCAGCTACAACTTCCGCGCGCCGGAGCGGGGCGAAATCGTCGTCTTCGAGACCAAGGGCATTCCCGGCCTGCCGCCCGACCAGTTCTACATCAAACGGCTCGCCGGCCTGGGCGGCGAGACTCTCTGCCTGAACCAGGATTACCTGGTCGCAGGCGCCCCCGGCTACGCCAACCCCGTGCCCTTGGGCCACCTCGCCGTCAACGGCCGCCCGGTTACCGCCTCGACCCCTCATTTCGAGAATGTCTATTCCTACTGCGGCGCCCCCGCCAACCGCTCCAAAGGCCAGCCGGCAAACCAGGTCCTGGCCTATAAGGAAAACCACTACTTCGGCCATGCCCTGATCGAAAAGCTCGCCCCCGGCGTCTCATTCACCGTCGAGCCCGAGCACTTCTTCGTCATGGGCGACAACACCATGAACAGCCTCGATTCACGCTTCTGGGGCGATTTCCCAGCCGCCCAAACCATCGGCAAGTCCTTCTTCGTCTATTGGCCTATCACCGAACGCTTCGGCTGGGGATACCACTGAGCCCCGGGGCGCCGGAACGTGAAACAGAAGCAAACGAAGGAAACCAAGAAAACGAAGCACTGCGCTGAGGGTGGACTGCCATCTCGCGAAATGCCTGGTCAAATGTTTTGCGCCCCGCAGCGTAATCGATCAGTGAAGGGGGCGACGGAGCGCCGGGCAGAGCCCTCACCCCAGCCCTCTCCCCTTCCGAAGGGGAGAGGGCGCAGCGTCGGCAGTCTCGGGAGCTTCCAGGCGTCTCGGCTTCCTCAAAGCGCCACCGAGGACACTCCCTCTCCCCATCCGATGGGGAGAGGGCCGGGGTGAGGGGTCGGCCCCCTGGGACGCGCCCGCCTTCACTGAGGTCTTACCCCGCAGCATTTCTTGTATTTCTTGCCGCTGCCGCAGGGACACGGGTCGTTTCGGCCAGGCTTGCGCGTTGCCCGGACCGGAACCGGGGCGGGCACGTCCACTGAATCCTCATGCCATTCGGAGTCTCCGACCTGTGCACGTCCAGCAGCGGGATGGCGTTGCAAGAATAGCCGGTAGAGGTGGCGGAGTTGGCGGTGGCGTTTGGCGAGAAAGACATCGAAATCCGGTCGGGCCTTGCGCATGACCTTGAGGACGGTCTCTGGCCTGAGGCCCGGTCCCTGCGTCTCCACCATCTCGATGCGCCGAGTATCATAATAATAGCGGAAGCAGAGGTTCGGCCCTGCGGGGCCAGCCCCCTCCGGGGCCGGAGCGATCCGGAAGCACTGTAAGGCCGCGGCCCGGCACGAGCAGGCGGGCCGGAGGCAATACTGGTCATCGAAAGCCCAGTCCTGACCCGCGGCGCTAAAGCTGATGGGCCGGGCAAAGGGCAGGATTTCATAATAGCCCACCATGCTGCCCTCGCTTGCGTTGGGCGGGAAATCCGTGTCCAACTCATCGAGGTTGGCGTGCTCGGTATAATAGACCTTGAGGTCGAAGAAGAAGGTCCAAAGGCAACCCCATTGGTCCTGGGTGATTTCGTCCATCACCGCTTTCGCGAGTGTGGCCGCAGGCGTGTTCTCGGAAATCTCCGGCTCCGCTATCACACGTCGTTCCAGGTCCATCTCGAGGCGAGACGGTTCCGGTGGCACCCCGGCGCCCCCTCCGGTTTCCGGAAAGCATTCGAGGACAATTCGCCTGCACTCACAGGTTGGGTTGCCGCAGACCTTGGGTCCAACTCGGAAGCCCCGACCGGCGAGTTGGCCGGTCTCGATGACCAGTCGCCCCTCCGGCCGGCCCCATTCTGGCAGGATTAGTCGCATCACCATTACCATACTGGCGATGGCGCTCGATGTAAACATGCAGGGCAGGGCCAAATGCAAGCCGCATGGCACGATCCCGCAACTGCTTGCGCTCCGCTGGTGGCAGTCTGTTCATCCGGGGTAATTGCTCAGGTATTGGACCAGTGCGGGCTTGGACACCAGCCCCGGGCACAGCCAAGCCGCCGTCCCGGAGGGACAACCCGAGAATAGCCCGGCGCTTCAGCGCCGGGTCCGACGCCCTAAAACCCCCGCGTCCCGACAGGGACGCCTGAGGCTCAGCGCTACAAGAGGGCAGCCGATTCAGCCGTCCCTCCGGGACGGGCCGGACATTAGACCGCTTTCCCCGGCGCTGAAGCGCCGGGCTATTGTCGGGATGTCTCCCCGGGACAAAGCTCGCCGTCGTCCCCGCATGAACATTCACGTCAAACGTGTCCTGCACCTGAACAGTCACCATCCGGGGACGGTGCCTCTCCGCGATCAAGATGCCGTTTCGCACAATGTTTGTTGGCAAGCCGAAAATTAGCCCCCACGATTGCCCTGGGGAATTGCCCCCGAACAACGTTTGCTGTCAATCGCAAAACTCAGCGCACCGGACTTGCCAAGCGCCTCGGACCATAATAGACTCGCAGCGATTATGAAGAAACTTGACCCCGAATCCACTCACCTCGCATTCCCAATCAAGCAGGGAGGCACCATCAAGGCTAGCAACCTGGTTGCCGAAGCCGCTTCCAAATACAAGCTGCTGAAGAACAATCTCGGCGCAGACCAGACCGTCGAACTCACCTGCTGTATTGGCGGAAGCCTTTATCCCGTAGCAAAGCTCTCGCCCTATTCCTCCGAATGCCTTTACATCGTCACCGCCGCACTCGAGGACACCTTTAACGTAATCTTTTGCCCCGTGGAGCAACTGTCCATTTTCATAACGGTTTCCAAAACCGCAGAAAACAAGCCCCCGAGGGAAATCGGATTCCACACCGGGCCAGAACCCCCCTCACACTAACTCAGGCCCCCCAGCGCGCAAGTCACATCGGCCGCCTTTGCCGGCCGAGCATTTAGGCTTGCGATTTCATCGGTTTTCGGCGTAATGGAGCGCCATGAAAGCGCGATGGATTCTCCACAATCCGGATCCCAAGCCGCCCATTATCGGCCAGGCCATCGTTGCTGCGTGGGTGCCGTGCCGGTTTTACCTCGTCTCAACCATATATTCCGATGGTCGATCCGATTTGGCACGATTGACGGAGAGTCTCAAGACTGGAAAAGCATTTGGGGAAATTGCTTGTGGTGAGGAAGGGTTCTTCACGCAAGTTTTCCGTTGCGACCGCTCTGGGTCGGTTAGGGCTCACGACTTTAACAGGGATCTTTACTTCAAGTCCTACAGGACGCGCGAGGAAGCACAGGCCGGCCATAAGCTGGTTGCTGAATTGATGGAGGCCGGCAAGTTAAGACTTCGGCACATGGAGCCGGAATAGTATTGCCCGGCGCTTCAAAAAGGGCTATCCACTAAACATGAATACATGGAAAGTCGGCGACAGAGTAATACTCAAATCCGGTGGACCCGTAATGACCGTCACCAAACCCAATTGGCAAGGCGACGTTACCGGCGAATGGCATGTTACCTGCACCTGGTTCAACCCCCAAGGCGAAAAAAAATCCGACGCTTTCCCACCTGATTCACTGGAGCGCGCCTCGGAGCCAACGCACTAAGTTTGTTGCAAGCCAAAACTGCTCTTGGGGTGCGCTCCGCGCCGCGTAGCGTGTGGGGACGCGGGAAACATGCTGAAAGCGCCGCTTGTTCGCCCTAGTCGGACACGCTGTCCACGGGGGACCTCAGGCTGGGCAGGGGACGTTCAGGGATTCACCGATATTTGCGCCTGCCCGGCGCTCAGCTTTGGAACCATCCCATTTGCCGGTGGTTGCGGAGCTCTCGAACGCCATACCACGTTCGCAACAGAAACGGCGCAGCCCCAGCAGCAGCACCGGGTCAACGTATGACCCGAAGCACCGGCCCGCGTGCCACTGCTGGAGCCAAGCCGGTCTGGACGCTCGTGTCGCCGAAGCCGAACCTGTTAACGTCGTAATCGCGGCAAGTCTGGATTGCCGCGTAGGCGGGCGTGTCGGCACTTGGCGCCGTCCAGCGGGTGGCGAGGTCGAAGCCCTCGCGCCCGAAGATGCCGAGGATAGCGGCCCGCGAGGTAGCGCAGTTGTTGTGGCTTTCGGCGCCCCAATCGTATTCGGTGATACCGATTCTGAGGTTGACACGCGGCTCGTCTGACGATAACGTCAGACAAGATGAAATCCATTCCGCTTCGTCAACTGCTCAGAGAACCCATCCGGGTGAAGAGAATCACCCGAGCCGGGCAGCCGGTCCAGATCACCGATCGAGGGCGGCCGCTCTGGATTTTACAGCCGGCCGTTGCGCAAGGCGACGCCCCGGAGCGCGCCAGTGCCATCGATGAACTGCTGGATGAAGTTCTGCGCCAACCGGCGTCCCCTCTCAGCCTTTCAAGGATCATCAAGGATGCCCGCCGATGAGAGTGTATGCCGATACCAGCTTCGTCGTTAAGCTAATCGCCCGCGAGGCCGGCACCGACGAGGCAGTGGCCCAGTTTCGCCGGCTCGGCAGGCCCGCTCTGCCATTTCTGCCTCTGCACGCGCTTGAGGCCGAGAACGCTATCCGGGCGAGGGCGTTTGACCTCAGAAACTCGGTGGGCTCGCGGGAGCGGTCCCAAGTGACCCGGGACGCGGCGGCCGCGCTGCACCGTCTCTCGCACCTCAGTGCCCGCGGCGCGCTGGTCGAAACCAGTGGAGATTGGGACGCGGCTTGTGCCAGGGCCAGGAGTTTGTCCCTCAAGCACACTGAAACCACCGGGGCCAAGAGCCTGGATCTGTTGCACCTGGCATTCGCCATCGAGTTGGAATGTGAGCTTTTTCTTTCGACGGACGCGTGCCAGGCCAGGATTGCGGCGGCTGAGGGGATGGAAGTCGTGTTCGTGAAGGATTAGGAGACTCGGGGATGACGTACAAGCCGATCAACTCCATGAGTTGGCCTCAGCAATCTGCAAGCGTGGCTCGCCGAGTTCGGAACGAGCGCCGGCTGAATTCTGCGCGGCACATGGGTGCGCTCCCTGCGCCTTCATCCGCCGCAGCGGACACTCGCCATCGGACCCCGAAGACGCAACCCAGGACTTCTTTGCACAGCTCTTGACCTGGCACGCCCGCGCCCGACTTCCGCCTGCCGCGGCTGGACGGAACCGAGTTGGCGCTGGAAGGGCCTGCGCGGCAGTCGCGTGCTCCTGGTGTTCTCCAGCCCGCACTGCGGTCCGTGTCCGTTGCTCCATTCGCTCTTGGAATTTGTCTCGTTGGATCACCTCCTCGAATTCCGCCATGACAAGGGCAGAGGCGCAGAGCGTGGCTGAGCCCTCAAGCAGCGCGTCCACTAGTCGCGAAGGGTTTCCCCTCCACAGCGAACCCGACACGAGCACATTTATATCAACGACGAGCTTCACGCGCGCGCCGCTCCGCCCGGGCGGCCTTTATTTCGGCGCCAATCTCGTCCATGGTCAACGGTTCGCCCGGCACGGAACGAATCTCGTCCAGCACCTTCTTCAATTCGTGCCCGGCGCTCCGGCGGCGCACTTCGTCAGCCAGCAATTCAGCCACCCGACGGTTGTCCAGCAAACCCATTTCGCGCGCTTGTCGGATGAGTTCCTCGGGCAAATCCAATTCAATGGTGACGCTCATAATGCACTTTTTTTCCGCCAGAAAACTTACACCTATCGCGGACGTTCGCCAAGAACGGATTTGGGCGGCAAGCCGCCTCGGGTCGTATATCGCTTTTCAATTTGTTGCACAGTGTAATTTCGCACAATGTTTGTTATATTTAGTTAAGAGCCTCCTCCTTTCCCCTACCATTCCAGGGCTTAAACCGTTATCCTGACTTTATGAAAGGTCACGATCGTATTGTCATTGACCCGGCTATCTGTCACGGCAAGCCGGTGATTCGCGGCACTCGAATGCCGGTCACACTCGTTGTCGGCAGTCTTGCCGGCGGTATGACATTCGAGGAAGTCCAGCGCGAATACGATCTCAGTGTGGAGGACATTCGAGCGGCGCTCAAGTTCGTTGGCGAATTGGCCGAGCAAGAATCCTTTCATCCACTCGCCGCCTAAGGTCGGGCCATGCGCTTCCTGGTGGATGCCAACCTGCCGCGTTCGGCGCTGGCTTTGCTCCAGCGGTTTGGCCATACAGCCGACGATGCCCGTGACCTTGGCCTCGGGCCGCACCCGATACCCAGATTGCCACCCACGCTCGCAGCACCGGCTCCGTTTTGTTGACCCGTGATCTGGATTTTGCCGATGTCCGCTGCTATCCTCCGTCCGATTACGCAGGGCTTGTGGTGATGCGGTTGCCCGACGATGCGGCCGCCCCACAGATTGTCGGTTTACTGGATCGGTTCCTGAAACAGGCCGCCCTGGTCGAGTCGGTCCCAGGGCACTTGGTCATCTTGGAAGCCGGCCGCGTACGCTTCCGCCCGCCGCTCACGCGCTAACCCGACGCCCCTGGCTGGATCTGCTACTCTTTGAGGCCGACTTTCTCGGCGCGTTGCTTTACGCGCCCTGAAGAATGTCAGGTTTCTTGCGAACCAGATCGAGGAGGCGCAGGGCGGCGCCGGTGGGCTTGCGCCGCCCTTTCTCCCAACTGATGGCGGTGACTTTGGGCACATTGAGCAGGGCGGCAAAAACCGACTGGCTCACGTTGAGCCGGCGGTGAAGGGCAGCCACGTCCTTGGGACGGAGCGCTCGAATGGGTCCCGGCAGTGCCATGGCACGGGTGCGCAACGTGAGCTTGCGCTCACCGCGAACGTGGGCAGCCAGCGCCTCCACACTCCCGACCAGCGCCTCGGCGTCGAATTCGATGTCTTTGCGGTTCATGGCTTGAATTCCTATTACGCCGTAAGGCAAATGCAAGGGCGAAGTTTTGCGCCAAAGCGTGCAAGCGCGCAGCCTCAACCATCCGGCAGCCCGGCCTTGTTCACGGTTCATCGGCGCGTGCTCACGGCGCAACAGGCACGGAACATTGCTTTTGGATCGCCAGGCCGCTACATTGCTCGGAGAAAGCGAAAAGGCCAGCATTATGGAACTGACGACCAGTTTGGGAAGAGAAGGGCATTGAAATTGGGCGCGAACAGGAGCGCCAACTCGTCCTGCGGCAGTTACGAAAACGGTTTGGCCCGCTGGAGCCCGAATGGGAGGCGCGCATCGGCCAATTCTCCTTCGAGCAACTTGGAGACCTTGGGGAGGCCTTGGTGGACTTCACATCCCGCCAGGACCTGACGACCTGGCTGGCGGCCCACTGACAATTCAATCACACACGACACTGGCCTCGACAACGCTGGGCGACCGTCCCTCGTCCCTCGTCCCTCGACACAGGTGTGATCAAGACTGTCGGTCAGCGCACGGCGCTTTCTTGCCCCGAAGGGGCTTCCGACAATGGCCCGGCGTTTCAACGCCGGGTGAGCGGACCAAAGGAGCCGGTCCGTCCCGAAGGGACGGCTGAGAGCAAGGAGTGTTTTCAGTCGTCCCTTCGGGACGAGCGTCCCTTTTGCGGCCTTCCCGGCGTTGAAACGCCGGGCTACTGTCAGATGTCCCTCCGGGACAAAACCCCCGAGGCGCATGCCCGACGCTTTTAATCGCGTCCCCCGCCACTCGGCCCTTGAACCGGCCGACCGATCTGCCCTATGCTCCTCCCAAGCTTATATGCAACTGAACCGCCGTGAATTTCTGAAGGTGTCGGCTGTGGCCGCGGGGGCCGCGCTGTGGCCCGGGCCGGCGTCGGCTGGCGCCGTCCGCTGGGAGCACCGCATCGTGAGGGTACACAATCCGCTGGCCAGCTTCTTTGACGTGCTGGACTTCGAGTTTCAGCAGGGCGCGCGGGAGACGTATTACGGCAATTTCGTGAGCCAGAAGGCCGTGTGCGCCATGTTCGACTCGGCCCTGTGCGCCCTGACCGGCGAGAGCGGCGCGGACCAGGCCATGCGGCGGCTGGTGCCCTACCAGCCGGGCGAGCGCGTCTTTATCAAGATCAACACGACCACCACTTACGACATGTGGAAAGGCGAGTGGGACAAGATCGCCTGGGACACGCATTACAACGACACGGACGCGATTGCCGAGCCGATCAACGCGGTGCTCCGGGCGCTCACGCGATTGGGCGTGCCGCAGGACCACATCGGCATCGGCGACGCCAGTTGGTCGGAGGGGGACCCGGACCCCGGGCGGCGCACGCCGCGGCTGACTCCGGACCGGCTGGCCAGGAAGATCAAGGCGGCCTTCCCCAATGTGGCCCTTTTCCGCTCCTCGTATGTGCCCGACGGCAACGGCATCACCTGGACCAGCAACGATCCCCATGCCGTGGTCCAATTCCGCGACCCGGTCATTGACCGGCGCAAGCAACGGGTCACCAGCCACCGCGTCCCGGACCAGCTCATCGGCGCCGCCCATTTCATCAATCTGCCGATCATGAAGCGCCACGATTCGGCGGGCGTGACGGGCGCGTTCAAGAACAACTTCGGCACCATCGCCAGTTGCGCCTATTTTCACGAGCCGCGCTACAACGGCGAGGGCCAAAAGGGCGCCATGTTCCACAGCCAGAACAACCCGGCCGTGGACATCTGGATGAACCCCCACGTGGGCGCCAAGACGCGGCTGATTGTGTGCGACGGCATTTTCGCGGGCTGGAACTGGGGCGGCAACCCGCCCACCGGGTGGAAGCAGTTCGGGGGGCGCTCCCCCAATTGCCTGCTGCTCGGGACCGACCCGGTGGCGATGGACAGCGTCATCTTCGACCACGTCACCGAATCGCTGCCACAGCAGGTCAAGGAGTACCCGCCGCCGGCCATGCTGGTGGATGGCGCCAAGGCGGGCCTGGGCCGGCAGGAGCACCGGCCCACGCCCCGGACGCGCTACCGGAGCATCGAGTATATCGAACTGGAACAGGGCGCGCCCGCGGACAAACTGAATCGACTGATCAAGCTGCGAGCACAATACCGCGCCGGGCACAAGACCGCCGCCGAGATCCGGGACCTGCTGGAACAGGGAAGCGCCATCGTTGGCGCCGAGGGCGGGGTTTCCCCTCACCCCGGCCCTCTCCCCATCCGATGGGGAGAGGGAGGATCGCCGCCCGTCTGTTGACGAATCACGCGGCGCTGGAATTTGGGAGAACCGCGCTTTGCTGCTCCCTCTCCCCGTCAGACGGGGAGAGGGCCGGGGTGAGGGGCAAGGGGCGACCAATCGCCGCGGGTTGCCAGAAACTGAGTTGCGCCCATTGATTACCCCCTTCCCAAATCCGCGGAATTCGGTTATACAAATCACTGGCGTTTGGTGTCTATTCAGTGAATGCTTGGAATGTGACTGCTGGCGAACCATGCGGCTGGTGCGAGGCCTTGTATCATGCCAAGGCCTCCGAGTTGATCCTGTATGGCCGGGCGCTGGGGCTGAGCCATAGCGAAGCCGAAGACGTCCTGCAAGAGACGTTTCTGGCGCTTATGCGCCGCAGCCAGTCCCCTGCCCTGCCGGAGCACTACTGCGTGCGCAGCTTTCGCAACCGGGCGTTGAACTATCGGCGCAGCCTTTGGCGGCGGCTGGCCCGCGAGTGGGAGGCCGCCAACTGGTTCGAGGCCTCCCCCTCCGAGACGCCGGCCGAACGGGAAGCGATGCGCTCGTTGGCCGGCCTGCCCCGGGAACAGCGGGAGGTCATTGTCCTGAAGATCTGGCACGAGTACACCTTCGAGGAGATCGGAGAGTTGCTCGAAATATCCCCAAACACCGCCGCC
Source organism: uncultured bacterium (assembly GCA_963749495.1). Lineage (GTDB taxonomy): Bacteria > Verrucomicrobiota > Verrucomicrobiia > Limisphaerales > UBA8199 > CAVQND01. The sequence continues at coordinate 407,222 of CAVVMW010000021.1, read as the reverse complement.
GGCCGTTACCGTTACGGCCTGCAGAAACTGCGGCGGCACCTGGAACGAACGGAGGTCGAGTATGAACGAGATGAACGATTTGGAAGCCCAGTTGCGCTCGTGGGCGCCGCGCCGCCCCTCGGCGAGTCTTGAGCGGCGGCTCTTCGCTCCGCGCCCGGCCATGGCCGAGACGCTGCCCGCCTTCCGGCTCGACTGGCTGGCTCCCGCCACCGTAGGCCTCATGTTGCTGGGGCTCTTCCTCTCTCATCATAGCAACCCCTTCCTCAGCCCTTCCAATGCCGGACCGATGGTCGCCGTCATCCTCAGCAACCAAAGCGCCGCCGCCTTCATTGCCGGCAACTTGTCGCGCACCGAAAACCGCCTCCCCGCCGACGCCTATGAATGGACCGTCCGCAACGGGACGACCTCGCCCGTCAGCGCCGTCTTCGACTCGCGCAGGCGCTGGTAGCGGCCAGCCCCAGCCAAAAACAAGAGCAGGCAAAAACATGGGGGCAGAGAGATTTGATTAACCAGAACGCACCACCGTTGCCCTCCTCGGCGCCCGGGCAGTCCGCCGCGTTGGCTGCGGCACCGGCGCCGCTGTTCCGGCGGGTTGACTGGCTCACGTGCCTGGTCACTGCGGCAGCCGTCTGGCTTGGCTACTATCTGACGCTGGCGCCGGAGGTGACGCTGGAGGATTCGGGCGAACTGGCGACCGGCTCGTTTTACGCCGGGATTCCCCACGCGCCCGGCTACCCGGTCTGGACGCTCTACACGTGGTTGTGGACGGTGCTGGTGCCGTTGCGGAACGTCGCCTGGCGGGTGGCGCTGGGCGAGGCGGCCAGCGGGGCGCTGGCGGCCGGGTTGCTGGGCCTGCTGGTCTGCCGCGGGAGCAGCCTCCTGATCGAGGGGATCGAGGAACTCAAGACGCTGGCCGGCCGGTGGGAGCGCGCCATCTGCACGGTCTCCGGGTTCGTGGCGGGCATGCTTCTGGGTTACAACGGCTTCATGTGGAGCCAATCGGTCATCGTCGAGGTCTATTCCCTGAGCGTGCTCTCGCTGGTGATCGTGCTGCTCTGTTTGCAGCGTTGGGTGTATGCCCCCTCTCAGCGGCGCTACCTCTACTATGCCCTGTTCTTTTTCGGCCTGTGCTTCACCAACCACCAGACGCTCATTGTGGCCGCTATGGGGATCGAGGTGGCCATCGCGGCCCGGGACTTTCGCATGGGCCGGAACCTGTTTCTGGGCAACAGCATCATCTATGTCGGGGGCGTGCTGCTGAGCACGCGGCATCTGCTGGCCATCCTGGAGGCCAACCCTGCGGTGTTCGTCATCTTCCACGTCGTGGGCGGCTGCTCGATCGCGGCCTATGCGGCGTTTGCCGCGCTGACTCGGGAGCGTGCCGAGGAGTTTGCGACCGATGCGGCGTACACGGCGTTGTGGCTGCTGCTGATCTCGATGCCGATCACAGGCGCGCCGGGCCTGGCGGTGGCGCTGGCGGTCCTGGGCGTCTTCGTGTGGCTGGCGCGGCGGACGCGCCACCTGGGCAACGAGTGGAGTGTGGTGCTCGTTTGCGGCCTGTGCTGGCTGGTTGGGGCGGCATTCTACTTCTACATGCCCCTGGCCTGCATGAGCAACCCGCCCATGGAATGGGCCTATCCCCGCACCGTGGACGGCTTCATCCACGCCCTCACGCGCGGCCAGTACGAGAAGACCCACCCGACCGACATCTTCGGCCATCCCGGCGTTTTCCTTTGGCAGTTGACGAGCCTTGGCAAGGGCATCATCGAGGAGTTCAACTGGGTCTATGCATTCCTGGCGCTGGTGCCCTTTGTCTTTTTCCGCAAGCTCCATCGCCGGGAACGCGCCTGGCTGATCGGCATCGTGGCGATGTACCTGTGCATGGGCGTGCTGCTGCTCATTCTGCTGAATCCGCCGCCGGACCGCAACGCCCAGGCGCTGGTGCGCGTCTTCTTCACTGCCTCGCACACGTTCATCGCCTTGCTGATGGGTTACGGGCTGACCCTCATCGCGGCGTACATGGCGACGCACTATGAGCGGTTTCGCGCCTGGGGCCTGGCCGGGGGCTTGGCCGCGGCGGCGTTGGCCGCGCTCTCGTTGGCTGAACTGACGCAGTCCACTTATTTCGGCGAAGACACCGAGATGGGCGTGGGGCGGCTGCTCCGCTTCATCGGAGAGGTCTTCACCAATCCCAATCAATACGGCCTGCCGGTTTATGCCGGGTTGATACTGCTGGCGATGACGCTGGTTTTCCTTGCAGCCGCCTGGTTTTATCGCCAGCGCGCGCCGCTGGCCCTGACCCTGTCGCTTTTCGCCCTGATGCCCCTGCACTCGATTCTGACTCACTGGTCGGACAACGAACAGCGCGGGCATTGGTTCGGCTATTGGTACGGCCACGACATGTTCAGCCCGCCCTTCCAGGGCTCCGAGCACAAACCGCTCTACCCGGAGATGGCCCGCGATGCCATCCTCTTCGGCGGCACCGACGCCGGGCGCTTTTGCCCCACCTACATGATCTTCTGCGAGAGCTTCATCCCGCCCCGGTGCAAGCCCCAGGACCCGTCGTTCGACCGCCGCGACGTGTATATCATCACCCAAAACGCCCTGGCCGACCCGCCTTACCTCAACTACATCCGCGCGCAATACAGCCGCAGCCAGCAGTTTGACCCGCCCTTCTTTGAGGAGGGCTTGCGCCAAATCTTCCGCGATAAGCCGGACGAGACCAATATCTTCGCCCGCGCGGGGCTGCCGCTGGACCGCTTCTTCACCCGCCTGGGCGAGCGGATCGAAAAGCGGCGCCGCACCTATACCTCCTGGTTCAGCCAGGGCGACTTCACCGACCTGCCCGCCTTTGCCGCCCGGCTCTGCCCCGGCCCTGGCCAGGACCCGGTCTCGAAATGCCTCTACGCCAACCTCGCCCCCTCGACCCGCCAACTGCTCGCCGCCAAACCCGACGGGCCCGGCTTGCGCCGCAACCTGGTCCAGGACCTGAATCGTCTGCTGGAGCGGGAGTTGGTGGACCGGGGGGCGCCACCAGGCCCGCTTTACGAACCGGAGCGGTTCAAGCAGGTCGTCATTTCGCCCTACCTGGCCGAATTCATCAGCCAAAATCCAAAGGGCGACACGCGCATCCGTCTGAACCGCTTGCTCCTGGAGGCCGCTTATCCCAAGGAACTGGCTCGCAGCCTGGGCGGGGTCTATCCGGACCGCGAAATCGTCACCCCCACGGAGGCCGAGGCCCTTCGCTGCACTCAGGAATATCTGGTCAACGCCAGGGAACGGCTCCATTCCAACAAACTTGACCCGGGCGAAGACATCGTCGAACTCCCCAACGGCCAGGTGCAGATCCATGGCCAATTCGGGGTGATGGCCGTCAACGGTCTTCTGACCAAGGTCATATTCGACCGGAACCCCAGCCGGGAGTTCTATGTCGAGGAGAGCATGCCGATCAAATGGATGTACCCGTATCTGACACCTTACGGGATCATCATGAAGCTCAACCGCCAGCCGCCCCCGGAATTGACCGAGGAGATGGTCCAGCGCGATCACCAGTTTTGGACGCAGTATTCGGCCCGGCTCATTGGCAATTGGATTACCTACGACACGAGCATCCAGGAGATCGTGGCGTGGGTCGAGCGGGTCTATCGGCGCCGCGATTTCACCGGGTTTACGGGGGATCGCCGGTTTATCCGCGACGATGATGCGCAGAAAGTGTACTCGAAACTGCGCTCTGCGATTGCGGGGATCTACAACTACCGGCTTTTCAACACGGCCAAGCCGGGGCCCGAGCAGCAGCGGCTGATCAAAGAGCTGGACTTTACCCTGCGCCAGGCCTTCGCCTTCTGCCCCTTCAACCTCGAGGCTGTCGGCCGCTACGTGCAGTTCCTGGCCAACCTCCAGCGGTTCGATGATGCCCTGCTCATTGCCAACACCTGCCTCAAGCTGGATCCGAACAACGGGCAGACCGTCACGATCATCAACAGCCTCCAGAAGTGGAAAGCCGAGGCCGGGAAGCGCACCGGCACCACCCAATCCATTCCCCAATTGGAGAAGGCCGTCCAGGACAACCCCACCAATTTCCAGGCTGCCTTCGACCTCGCCGTGTCCCTCCTGCAGTTGCGCCAAACCAACCGGGCGGTCGAGGTCCTGGACCGGGTCCTTCACAATCCCCAGGTCAATTACGCCGCGCTGGACGTCCTGGCCCAGGCCTTCGTCCAGATCGGCGACATCCCCAGGCTCGGGGCCACGCTCGAGCTGGCCCTCAAGCTCTCGCCCGATTCCCCGGAGGCCTGGTTCAATGTGGCCGCGTTCAAGGCCGCCATCGACAATGCCCCCGAGGCCATGACGCACCTGCGCCGCACCCTCGAACTCAACGCCCAGCGCCTCAAGAGGGACCCGCGCGCCCGCGACCTCCTCCGCGAGGCCCAAAAAGACCCCCGCCTGGGCCCGCTCATGCGAAGACCAGACTTCCAGCAACCGCCGGCGCCGGGGAAGTGAACAGAAGGAAGAGAACAGAAGGAAACAAAGGAAACGAAGGAAACGAAGGAAGAACTGAAGCCGGCCCAGAGGGTCGCGTTCCCCAGGTCCCAGCAGCCGTCTATTGCACCGGACTTTGGATGACCTTGGTGCCTTTGTCGCGACGTTTGTCGCAATCTTTGTCGAATTGTCCCCGTTTTCGACAACGATCGCGAAAGTCACTCAAAGTCCGGTGCAGTGCAGCAGCGGTCTGTGTCACATCCTCTGCCGCCGCTGGACGCCGCACAGTCCCCGCAAGGCAGCGACCAGGCTGAAGTCCTCCTCCGCAGCGCGGGCAATGCCCTCCTGAGCGGCCTGTTTGGACTCTGCCGCCTGGCGCAGGGGCAGGCTGGGAAACAGGCACGGGGCGCCGGGGTTGCGGTGAGCCTCGCGAATGAGCCTCACGATATCATCGAACTCGTAGCTCCTGAGCAGAAAGCCGCTCGCCCCTGCCCGGAGGGCCTGCAACTCAGACCAACTGCTGCTGAACATGGCCAACATCAGCACCTTGACCGAACGGGCCATCTTCTTGATGCGCCGAATCGCTCGTAAACCGCCCTGGCCCTGGAGATTTGCGTCCAGGAGAACAACGTCCGGCGGCCGCTCCTCGGCCAGTGCAGCCAGGACCGCATTGGCCGAAGGAAACTGGCCCGTGCAGCGGAGGGTGGGCTGCTGGTTCAACAACTGTGCGAAGAGCACGCGCAGGGCGGCATTGTCGTCCGCCACCCAGACGCGAAGAACGCGCCGCTCGGAGCCGGTGACGAAGGAGCGGGCCGGGGCGCTGAGGGGGTAAGCCTTGCCGGGAACCAGGGATTCGGTTGTAATCACGCCGCGCTGTCGAGCAAATAATGTGCCAGGTGGTAATCGGTCAGTGAAGGCGGAGGCAGTCCCCGGTGGGCCGCTCACCCGAGCCCTCTCGGTCCACGGTTCGGGGCGTGCGAATCATCGCGCGTCGCGGAGCGACGCAGTGAAGGTAGCCGTGGACCTCGGTCCACGGTTCGGGGCGTGGGAATGGTCACGCGTCGCGTAGCGACGCCTGAGAGCGTTGCGGTTTTCAGGCGTCGCTACGCGACGCTGTCGAGCTTGGGCCATGGGTCCGTGGACTGGAAGTCCGCGGCTACCATCGGGCACCGCTACGCGGTGAGCCGGGAGCGGCGCGCGCGTTGCGGGGCGACGCAGAAAAGGTAGCCGTGGACCCCCCTTCTCACAATCCGACATCCCTTTTGCGTAGGCGCCTGACTCTGTTCACTTTTCGGCAGCCTGAGCAGAAAGCGCCCTCTGAGCTCCCTGCACCACGTGGGGTTGAACTTTGTCCCGGAGGGACACGTCACTCGAACCGGACCTTGATGGTCTTGGGTGCAAACCTCCTGAGCGGCGCACTGACGGTTTTGCCCCGGCCATCCTGCCGGGTGGCATTGGCCTCGACGAGGTTGCACTCGAAGGTCTCCGCGGCGGGTTTAGGCAAGGTCAGTTTCACGTCGCCCCCCACTCCGGCGAAATCGCAGACCCTGAGGACAAAGCCCTTTTCATCCTCGGCCTGTTTGAAGGCCAGCAGGGGCACGCCAGATGGCTCGATGCGGAGCAGGTCTGCGGCAGGAGCCGGGAGCGCCGCCTCGTGTGGTCCTGTCCCCTGCCCCGCTGCGGGCGGACAGAACATCTCCCAGCCGCGCGCGAGCGCATCGCGTTTGGAGAAGCCGCCTGCGGCGGAGGTGAGAGAAAAGCGGAAGACGTGCCGGCCGCCCTGGTTGGCCTTGTAATTGGTGTGCCAATAATTGTTCATGACATAGGCGAAGACATGGGCGCGCGTGAGCGCCAGCTTGCGGGGCCAGGTCGAAGCGGTGAGGCCGCCCAGGGTGACGAGGGGCGTGTCCAGGGGCGAGAGCACAACGGTGGCCTGGCCGTCCGAGGCGGCCACCCAGCGCTGCACCGCGAACCAGTCCCGGCAGGCGGAGGGATGCTGGTCCTTGAGCGGCTCGGTAATGGCATCGGGATACTCCAGCCATAATCCACCGGCCTCCAAGTCCAGCGCGAACGGAAAGGCGACATAAACGGCCTCTTTGGCATTGGTCTCTTGCTTGACGAACTCGCAGCGCAGATCGAGCCGCTTGAGTCCGTGATAGAGCCGCACCCGCAACGCGATGCCATGGAGGGTTTCCCCTTCGGCCTGGCTCGTCAGTTCGCTAAAGACCGGACCATCGACCTGCCGGATGCGTGTGGAGCGTTGCCGGTGAACGCTGAATTTCGGCGCCGGCAACCCCCTCAGGTCAGAATGCACCGCGTAACTGCCTTCACCGCCGCTGACATAGAGCATCTCGCCCAGGCCATATTCGCTCTGCGCGTCCACCAATTCACGCCCGGTCTCCTTGTCGAGCACGGACTTCACTGCGCCGGTCGTCGGGTCGAGGCTGACCCGGTAGAATTCATTTTCCATGACAGACTCGGAGGCGGGCGCCGGGCCCTGGGCGGGTGTCGGCCGGTCGGCCAGGCGGCGATAAGAACGATAGCCGGCCGAGGGGAGGTCCGGCGCGATAAAGCAGGCGCCGCCTTCAGGCAGGGCCTGGCACTGCAACTCCTGGTTGCTCTGCAGGTCCTGGACAGTCCCTGCCGCGCGCCCGCTCATAACCACCAGGTCTTTGCGCGTCCAGGCCAACGGATTGAAGACCACCACGTCGGCGGCCGGGACCAAGCCCGCCAGCTTCCTCATGCCCTCGTCGAGCAGCCGGCGCGAGGCCGCGTCCGCCTGGCGCGCGAAGGCCCCTTTGACATCCCATTGCCGTATCGTCTGTTCGCACTGCGGCTGAGAGATGCTGCACCAGGCCCCCCAGGTGTGCTCGTCGTAGAGCAGCGCGTTGCGCCACAGTTGATCGAAATCCTCCTTGGGGTACTTCGCCCCGCCCAGCACGGCGGCCAACGAGTGAAGCATCTCGGCCGTGACCGCGCGCTCCTCGGCACGGCGGCAGAGGGCGGTCTCCAAGGCGCTCGAACCGGCGCCATCCTCCCACCACGCGCCGAAGTCCGCTTTGACCACCGGGATGCGGGCGGCAAAATTGTCCTCGACATAGCGGAAGAACTCCTCCGGACGCCCCAGGATGAGCCTGGGATACTCCCATTCCGCGTTCCATTTCTCGACCACCTCGGCCACCCAGGACGCCACGCCCTGGTTATCCCCGAAGGCGCCGTTGACGAGCACGGCGTCATAGGGATAATCGGGGCGCTCGTGGGCGGCCAGCAAGCCGGGCAACTGGGCGGCGACTTGCTCGACCGAGGAAAGCAGGCCGCCGGCCATGGCATACCCTGGGGCAATGTGGCTGAGCAGGCGCGAACCGTCGGGGCCCTCCCAGTAGAAGGGGTTCTTGAGTCCTTCCGTGGCGTAAGGGGCGCGGTCGTTGTTGACGCCCTCGATGAAGTACTTGATGCCAGCGTGCGCCAGCACCGTGGGCAGGCTTCCGACGGCGGCGGGCACGTCATCCAGGATGACCGAAGTGAAATCAAAGCCGTGGCTCGTGGCGAGGTTGCGCGCGGGCAGCGTGGCGCGGTTCAGGGCCTCGTGCGAACAGAGCCCGGTCAGCATGTTAGCGAAGAAGGCGGACAATCCCATCCGTCCCTGGCGCAGGAACTGGAAGGCGGCCTCGGCCTTCTCCGGGCGCGCCCGCAGGAAGCTGTCGAACTGCCAGAAGGTCTCGAAGTCCCAGGCAAAGGCGGGGTATCGCTCGGCCAGGGCCAGCGCCTGCATGGTGTTGTCCGCGTGGCGCTTCATTACCGATTCCTGGAAGTCGGTGTAACCGACGTCCGTGTGGACTGTCGGGACAATGAAGACGCGCCATCTCCGGGTCGGCTGCAGCGTCACGGAGGCCCGGAAGACCTTCCCGCCGGTCTTGAGGGCCACCTCGACGGGTGTCTTCTGCTCGACCTCGGGCAGCGGGACGGACAATTCATTGTGGCCGAAACGCAGTTCGAGGTTTTCCTGGCCGGAGGCTGCGCCCGCCTTCCAATTGATCGTTGCCGGTTGGTTGGCATCGGCCAGGTTCTCGATAGCCGCCTTGAGGATGCGCCGCGGGCCTTGGGCCGAGCGCTTCAGCCATGGCGGCGCTTGGACGCTGAAGCGGAGGGGTTCGGCCGGGGCGGGCGCGCCGCTCTCCAGCCTGAGCGCGTCGTAGATCGCCCAACTCCCCTCTTCATTGACCACCGTGATCTGGTTTGTGCCAGCCTGCAGGAGCGACGCCGGGAAAACTTCCTCGAGCGTATAGTGCTTTCCCACTTTGAAGTTGGACAAGGTCTCATCGCCATGGCCGGGCGGCAGATTGAACTTCAGGGAGGTGCCATTGATGGCGATGGCAAGGCGCGGCGGCAGCCCGGCATGCGTATCCACGAAATCCAAGATGAGCCGGTAATGCCCGGCGGGCGCCTGCGGCAACTCGAAGCGGATCTTGAAGGCGTGCGCGCCTCCCCCGGCCCACGAGTCGGCCGGCCCGGGTGAATCCAGGGCCAATCCTGCCTGGCGTTGCTCTTGCCGACGACAAATTCGACATCGTGCGGGAAGCGTTGCCGGTAGGAGGCGTAATCGCCGGCCAGGGCGAATTCGCGGCAGTCGCCATCCGCGACGCCGATCTGGAAGACCTGGGTTGCGGCGGCGGCGGATGAGTTGTCCTGGGCGAGGGTCCAAACCGTCCAGGGGAACAAGACCAGACCGAGACATGCGAGTCGTTTCATAGCATTGGCGCCCAGTGCCCAGGCCGCCTGCCTGGTTTTGCCCGACTCCGATCATCGGGCATTTGCAGGGCCCTGGCTTCCGGGCGGTGCGGCCTTTTTGCCATTGTGGGCCGCGTTTGGCAAACCCCAAAAACGCGGAGTTCAGGCTCGACAAGGGGGTGCGGAGGTTTCATGGTCAAGCGAAAATGCCGACATGATGAATTGTCCCTGGCTTGACTTATCGATGGCGCTGGCGTGCGTTCTGCTGGTTGTCTCGGGCTTGGATGTGGGAGCGGCCGAGCAACCGGCCGCCCAGCCCCGGCGGCGGCGGCACCCCGGCCTGCGCGCCGCCCTGGCCCAATTGCCGGTCGAAGACGGCAACCTCGACCAGAACATGCGCCTGGCAGTTGAGGCGGCGGGCGAGGCGGCGCGGCAGAAGGCGGATTTGCTGGCCTTGCCGGAGGCTGCGGACTGGGGTTGGCTGCACCAGCAGGCCCGGCGTGACGCCCTGCCCATTCCAGGCAAATACACCGGCCTGCTCCAGGATTTGGCCCGGCGCCACAAGCTCTGGATTGCGGCGGGCTGCCTCGAACGAGACGGCGAGAAGGTCTATAACGCGGCGGTGCTCATCGACCGGGCCGGCCGCATCGTGCTCAAGCACCGGAAGATCGACACGCTGCCGTGGCTGACGCGCCACCTCTACGACGCGGGCCGCCCGGAGGACATCAAGACCTGCGAGACGGAGTTTGGCCGCATCGGCCTGACCATCTGCGCGGACAACTTCACACTGAGCAATCCGCAACGGGTGGCCGAACAGGGGGCCTGGCTGTTGATCGCTCCGCACGGCTTCGCGGCCGAGCAGGCGAAGCTCCCAGAAAACGCCCGCGACTACCAGGCCCACATCCGCAACGTGGCCGCCAAGACCGGCCTTTGGGTCGTCGCCACCGACACCGTCCTGGGGCGTGTCCGCGGCGGCGCCTGGAAAGACCGGCTCCACTCAGGCTGCTCGCTGGTTGCCCGCCCGGACGGCACCGCCCTCCGCGTGGCCAAATTCAAGGAACCCGATTTCATCGTGTGCGACATCCCGGCGGAAGAGCCGGGAATTTGAAAACTGAGAGGGCATCTTTCTCCTTGGCTTCGGTTCTTGAGAAGGTTAGCCTCGCCACCGAAGTGCGCGATATGAAGTCTCGATTGGCGTCCTGGGCTTTGGCGGCGCTGTTCGTGCTGGGGGGTATGTCATTGGGCTGGGCAGCTCCGGGCAACATTTACCTGGTGCTGGGGTCGGATACGGCGGTCTGGAATGTCCCCGGCGGCATTGATGCCTCTGTTTACCACAATCACTTCAGCCCGGCTCTTTACTCGCAGCCGGACCAGAACGCCTATGCGGTGATGGACCCGGCCTTTCGGGCGCAGTTCGCGGATTTTTACGGCAACCCGCTTAAGATGACGTGGTGGATGCTGGTGGGCAGCGCCTACGGGCAGGCCGACAATACGGACGTGCCGATAGCCAACCTGATGCCGCTCTACCTGATGCGCAAGTATCACGGCGAGGCCATCCGCCAGTTCGGCGACGAGCTCACCCTGCATTACCACACCTTTTACTGGAGCGATTACAACCTCGACGGCGTCTATTGGTGGAACGAGGCGGAAAGCTTCCACCCATGCCGTGCGGACTTCGACCAGGCCCTGGCGCAGAGTTTGCTCGAGGAGGAGGTCTTCCCGGTCTCGTTTCGCAGCGGCTGGCATTACATGGACAACGAGTGGCAGAACTACCTCAACCAACTCCTGCTCTACAGCATGGACAACGACTGGCCGCTCGACAACCCCTGGTCTAACTGGGAGCCGGTTTTCAACGTCCTCGATTGGTCCCAAGCGCCGTCGGACTTTATCCCCTTCAACCCGTCGCCAACCAATTACCAGGTCGCCGGGCAAAGCCCGGGCTGGAATGTCCGTTCGGTCAAGCTGCAGGGGGTGACCCAAGCCCTGATGGACCAGATCTTCGCCGCCAGCGCCGCCGGGACCGACCAGGTCGTGTCGCTCTGGTCACACCTGCCTGAGCCGGGTTTCCCGGACGAACTGCTGAGCACCGGCCAGTTGATCCACAATTCGGCCACCAACTACCCGCAGGTCCCATTCCGCTACTGCACCGCCATCGAAGCCATGCAACGCTGGCGCGGCACCTCAGACGCGACCCCGCCCCAACTCGACCTGGCCGAAAGTATCCAGGACCAGACTCTCACCCTGCTGCTAGGCACCGACAAACCGATCTTCCAGCCCCAGCCCTTTGTCGCCCTCAAGAACATTTACGGGCACTACAGTATCGTCCCCTGCCAGCAGACCGGCACCAACACCCAAGCCTGGACGGCCGTCCTGCCGGTGGCGCGCGGGCTCATCGCCAAGTACGGCGTTGCCGTGACCGACCTGACCGGCAACCTAACCACGCGGATTGTCCGCTGCCTCCCGGACGACTTGTTCCTCGACAACCTGGACAGCGCCTACCAGGAGGTGAGCGGCCAATGGACCTCGACCTCGACCGCCGCCTGGGGGACCGATGCACGGGTCTGCTCCCTCGCAACGAATGCCACGGCCCTGGCCCAATGGGTGCTGCCCATCACGGCCAGCGCTTCCTACAATATCTTTGTCCAGGTGCCCGCAGTGCCCAATCCCGCGGGCCAGGTCCAATTCAGCCTCCTGGCCGGCGGCTCCAACGCGCTGTCGGTGTTCTTCGCAGACCCCTTGCCGGCAAACCAGTGGGTCTATCTGGGCACGCCGCTGCTGGATGCCGCGGTGGCCAACGTGCTGCAGATGGTCGTGAACGCCAAAGACCAGACCAATAACTGGGCCGTGGCGGACGTGGTGAAGTTGTCTCCGCTCACCCTGCCCCTCCCCGGGTTCATCGGGGATGTGCAGATCGAGCCCTTCGACACGACCGCCAATATCACCTGGCGCACTCCCGCCCCGGCCACGACGCAGCTCGAGTATGGCCTTGGCCCGGATTTCGGCAGCTTCTGCGCCACCAACTCGCAACCGCTCCTGGACCACGTTGCCACGTTAACCCACCTGACCGCCGGCACGCTCTACTACTTCCGCGCCAGGTCCGTCTGCGGCGAACTGGATTACACCTATGACGGGACGTTCACGACAACCAATTTTGTGTCGAATGTTCTGTTGCTGTTCGACGTGACAAACGCCTGGAAATACAGCTTCGCGGACCTGGATGGGACCGGTTGGCAGAGCCCGGGTTACGATGATTCGGCCTGGCCGGGCGGCCCCGGCCTGCTTTGGGTCAACGTGCGGACCAACGGCCCCAACCCGCTGGTCCACAACAAAAACACCCAGATGCCGGCCAACCCGGCGACGGGCTACCCCTTCATCACCTATTACTTCCGCACGCATTTCGACTTTCCCCGCAGCACGGCGGGAGCCGGGTTGGTCTTCTCCAATTACATCGATGACGGCGCAGTCTTCTATCTCAACGGCCCCGAGGTCCACCGGAACAACATGCCGCGGGCGCCCATGGCCATCTCGAACGATACTTTGACGGTGGCCTACAACTGCAGCGGCGATGCAACCTGCCCGGTACTCTTCAATCTGAAGGGCGACTCCCTGGCCAGCCTGGTCCAGGGCGACAACGTGCTGGCAGTCGAAGTCCACAATTACAAGCCGGACAGCGAGGACATTACATTCGGCTCGGCACTCTACGGGACCGACCTCAGGCCGCCGCTGCCGGCGTTGCGTTTTCAGCTCTCGGAGGGCCTCCTGACCCTCTATTGGAATGGGGACGGCTTTACCCTCCAGCAGGCGAGCGGGCTCGGCCCGGGTCCCCCGGATTGGACCAACGCGCCGGGCCCCATCACTGCAAGCCCTTTCGTCCTCCCCCCCACCAACGCCGCCTACTTCCGGCTGATAAAATGAGCGGACCGGCACTTATTACCCTCTGTCTCTCTGCCTTGGTTGGGACTGCTGCCGCGCAGACCACACTCCGGGAGACTCTGGGCAAAGCCCCTTTCAAAATCCTTTACGAATGTTACGTTGACGACAACTGGGAGATCTTCGCCATGAACGCCGATGGCTCCTGTCCGACCAACCTGACGGGCACGCTCACCGAGCACGAGCATTACCCGCAGGCCTCGCCCGACGGCTCCCAGATCGCCTTCCTGGCGGATAGCGGGGCCGGCCGAGACACCCTCCGCGCGCTCTGCGTGATGAACAGCGACGGCTCCAACCGCCGCCAACTCGCTCGATGTGCCCGCGAGCCCTTCTGGACGCAGGACAACAAGGAGATTGGTTTTCTGAACCAGGAGTACCCCAAGTTCAACGTCATGGACTACTACACCAAGGGGATGAGCTTTGTGGGCCTGCGGACCGGAACGGTCCGTCTCCACCCCAATAGCCCGCACCTCCGGCACCTCTATAATTGTTCCTTCTCGCCAAACGGCAAGTGGATCATCGCCACCGTAGATGGAGGGATGGGCTTCGCCCATGCCATCCTCTTGATTGAGCCACAGGGCAACCGCGTTCTGGACCTCCAAATCCCGGGCTGCCGCCCTCGTTTGAGTCCGGATGGCAAACAGATCGCCTGGTCTGCTGGCGAGCATGAAATCGCCGTCGCCCCGCTCAACCTGGACGCGGACCGCCCGGCTGTGGGCCCATGGCGTCTCCATATCCGGGACCAGACCAACCGCCTCCTGCACGCCGCCTGGTTGCCGGACGGACGATTCCTGGCCTTCAGCCGCGGCCCCGACGGCCGGGGTGATCCGACAAAACCCGGCACCTTCGCAGCCGCAGCCGGCATTGTCGGAGTCTATGCGCCCGGCTGGAATCTGGCGGCGGTCCCAGCCGGACAATCCGGAACCCTGGATCTGAACCGGGCGACGCCCTCCCAGTTCGCCCTATTGACCACCAACGGCCTGAGCAACAAGCAACCGGTTTGGTTCCGGCCCAGGTGACGGTGCGCCCGCCGGACCCTCAGTCCCATAGACCCCGCGAGTGGGGGACCTTTGTCGAGACCTTTGTCGAAGCCTTTGTCGGATTGGCCATTTCTCGACAAAGGTTCCGACAAAGGCTGCGACGAAGGTCCGGAATCAGAGCTTTTGGGACAGGCTCTAAATACACACGGCGCCAGTCGCGCCCGCAGGGCGCCCAACGCCCGGCGTGCCGACCGGCGGCCATGTCCGGCCGTCATGTGCCCTGGGTGGAGAACGCCGGCCGCACACCGGACAACTGCGCACAGACCTGGAAAGGCAGTACAATGTCGTACCTCTCCTTTCGAATTTCAAGACCAGTTGTACGTCGGCCAGTTTCTCTCGCGCGCAATACTCGATGGCCGCCGCGGAACTGACGAAATCAGCGGCTTCGACGCTATTGCGCGCCCAGGCACCGGGACCTTTGAGGTAAAGGCCCGTTTCTTTGTGCTGAAGGAGTATCCGCATACGCTGCACAGTGCATCGCAATCACGGTCCCCGGCCCGCAACCCCGCTCGGTTCATCTCGACCTCGATGGGGTGGTTGGGTGCATGGGCGCTATCCTAGCTGATCGCCCGCCGTGCGCAACAGGAAAAAGCAAGGCGGAATCCTTCCGAGGAAGGGAGACGGAGAGCGGGGGATGGAATGACGAATGACGAATGACGAATGACGAATGACCAAAGACCAAGGATTCGTCATTCGTCATTCGTCATTCATCATTCTGTACTCTGGTATCCGGACTCTGGACTGTGGACTGTGGACTCTGGACTGTGGACTCTGGACTGTGGACTTCGATCAGCCCGAGAACATCGCGGCGGGATACGGGCCCGTAACTGCGGCTATCGGCGGAGTCCTTGCGGTTGTCGCCCAGGACGATGTACTGGTCCTGGCCGCACCTGAGCCATTGTTCGGCGAGCTTGCCCTCCGGAAAGGTCGGCGTGCCGGCGGGCAGATAAGGTTCCTGGAGCTTGCGGCCGTTCACATACACGCTTCCATCCTTCAAATAGACCGAATCCCCCGCCAGAGCGATAATGCGCTTGACGGAAAGGCGCCGGTCGGCCGGGTCGCGAATCACGACGATGTCATCGCGCCGGGGGCCTCGGATGTGGAAAACCAAGCGATTGAAGAGGTAGCGCCGGGAGTCCTGCAGAGTCGGCGCCATGCTCCGGCCGACGATCTGGACGGACTGGAAGATGAAACCGCTGATGAAGAGGTAACTGGCCGCCGCCAATGGCGCCATAGCCAGGCACTGCAGCAGGCGATACAAGGCATTGTCGCGGCGCCCTGGTCCCCCGGACAGGAGGCGGCTCAAGGCCCAGCCCGCCGGAGCCGCCCGGACCCGGTCATCGTGATCTCCCCTGTGCGCACTGGGTTCATCACATTAAAGTCATTGAGATTATTCCCCCTGCCCTGCCCTGCAACAAGCCCGGAGATTACGCACCGGGCGACGGGTAAAGTACGGAATGACGAATGACGAATGACGAATGACGAATGACCAAAGACCGAGGATCCGTCATTCGTCATTCGTTTTCACGTTTCACGTTTCGCCTTCGTCATTCGTCATTCGTCATTCGTCATTCCATTAGCTTGTCAACCGCGCGATTTATGGTTCACTCGACCTTGAGTCACGTCAAGCGGGTTTGAAGAACCGCCAGCTATGAAGTCGAGCGCAACGCAGTCCAAATCGGCCAGGCAGGAGCAGGCCGCCGAGCCGGTCCTTCTGGAAAAAGCCATCGCCATCGCCGTCGAAGCCCACCGCGGCCAGCAGGACCGCTATGGCGCACCGTATGTCCTCCATCCCCTGCGCGTGATGGCCCGCGTCGAGATGACTGCCCAAAAGACCGTCGCCGTGCTCCACGATGTCGTCGAGGACACCCGGTGAACCTTTGCCGGCCTGGAGCGCGAGGGGTTTCCCCGGGAGATCATCCAGGCCGTCGATTGCCTGACTAAGCGCCCGGGTGAGCCGTACCCGGCCCTAATCGAGCGTTGCGCCGCCAACCCGCTCGCCCGCCGGGTGAAGATTGCCGATTTCGAGGACAACCTGGACGTGCGCCGCTTCAACAAGATGACCGCCGCAGATGCCCAGCGCCTCCAGAAATACCTCGCCGCCTGGCACCGCCTGACCGGAGGCACTCAGGGGTGAATCTGCCCGGAGCCCGGTGCCGATGCGCCCCCATCATCACCCGTCATCCGTTTCACCTTTCACGTTTCACGTTCGTCATTCGTCATTCGTCATTCGTCATTCATCCCCTCCCCCATGCCCCCCCCTGCCCTAATCCCCGGCACCCTCTATTTGGTCGCCACACCCATCGGCAACCTCGAGGACATCACCCTGCGCGCCTTGCGCACCTTGAAGGAGTGCGATGTTGTGGCCGCCGAGGACACCCGCCGCACGGGACAACTGCTGCGGCATTTCGAGAATCTCCAAGCCCTTGCTGAGCTGCTTCCAGTTCAACGAGGCCAGGCGGAGCGAAGAACTCCTGGAACGTCTGCGGCGGGGTCAGAAAGTCGCCCTGGTCACCGACGCGGGCAGTCCCGGCATCAGTGACCCGGGCGAGCGCGTGGTGCGGGCCGCCGTCGCGGCCGGCTTGCGCGTCGAGCCTGTGCCCGGCCCCAGCGCGCTGGTCGCGGCCCTCACTGCGAGCGGCCTGCCCACCGGCGAATTCCATTTCCTGGGCTTCCTGCCCCACAAATCGGGCCAGCGCCGCAAGCGGCTGCAGCAACTCCAGGCCGTGCCCGGAACGCTCGTGCTTTACGAGTCGCCTCACCGGATCGAGCGGCTCCTGGCCGAGCTGCGGGAGGTCTTTCCCGAGCGCCAGGTCGTTTTGGCCCGCGAACTGACCAAGAAATTCGAGGAGTACCTGCGCGGCCGCCCCGCCCAGCTCATCGAGGCCGTTGCCCGCCGCTCACTCAAGGGCGAGTTCGTGGCCCTGGTTGCCGCCGCGGAGGAGGCGGCCCGAGCCTCCGCCCCTCAAAGAACCCCGGGCCTGTAAGGACGGCACCTTATAGTGCCCCTACAGGGCGCACAGCAGTTATGGCCCGGTGACCTGGGCCTCCGCTCGCAAGCTCGCTCCAGCCCAGGCTGTCACATTCCGGGCTTTCAGCCCGAGGCCAGGCGCGCTCCCACTGGCCGCGGCCAGAAGGGAGTGCGCCCGTCCCCGGGCGCAGCGACGGCCGCACCCAGGGCAGCGGTCAATTACTCCGGCGCGCCTGACCGCTCCGTCGCTGCTGCGCCCGGGGACGGGCGCGCTCCGGGGGCAGTGTCGGGATGCACTCCGGTCGCAACCGGAGCCTAATTATTTTCTTGTCTATTGGGGCGAATTGTCCTTTATTTAGACCAATTCAGCAGCAGAGACTAGGTGATGCGGAAATTGTCTTTCGTGCTTTTAGAGCAGACGATTTGAGACCTTCGGAACAGGAACGTTCACCAGCCCGAGCAGCGGAGACATTTGGAACAATTATGGCAGCCAGATTATTCGTGGGGAACATACCCTTCACAACCACCGAGAACGACCTGCAGGATTATTTCGCGCAAGCTGGGGCAGTGGTGGCGGTCAATATCATGCAGGATCGGGCGACGGGGCGCTCACGAGGCTTCGCTTTTGTTGAGATGAGCTCGCAGGAAGACGCCACGAAGGCCATCACCATGTTTCATCGCAAGGACTTCCAGGGCCGCTCGCTGACGGTGAACGAGGCCCGTCCGCGCGAGGAACGGCCTCAGGCGGGCGGTGGTGGTGGCGGCGGCTATCGCGGCGGGCAGGGCGGCGGCAATCCCTACCACGACCGGCAGTGAGCCGGCTGTTTACAAAACCCGGCCCCGGCCCCTAAACTGGGGCGTGCTACTGGCTTTTCTGAGGACGATTGCGCGGGGCGGTCATTGGGCCTGCCTCCGGCGGGCGCGCCCCGGGCTCTTGCCGGCGCTCTGGCTGGCGGCGGCGTCCTGCGCCTCGGTGCCGCGGGACACCCCTGTCCTGGCCCGTTTTGAGTTCGAGCGGCCGGAGATGGGCGTGCCCTTCCGCATCGTGCTCTACGCGCCCGACCCCGCCGGCGCCAGCCGGGCAGCCGAGGCGGCCTTCCGGCGCATCCAGGAGCTTAACGACATCATGAGCGATTATGATGCCGAGAGCGAACTCAGCAAACTCTCCCGCACCTCCGGCCAGGGGCTCGAGGTCCCCGTGAGCGCCGACCTTTGGTTCGTCCTGGAGCGCGCACAGGCCCTGGCCCAACAGAGCGGCGGGGCCTTCGACATCACGGTCGGGCCCTGCGTCAACCTGTGGCGGCGGGCGCGGCGCCGCCACGAACTGCCCGATCCCGCCCGCCTGGCCCAAGCGCGCAAGGCCGTCGGCTATCGCCTGGTCCGGCTCAATCCCAAGCGCCGGGCCGTCGAGTTGCTGGCACCGGACATGCGGCTGGACCTGGGTGGCATCGGCAAGGGCTACGCGGTGGACGAGGCCCTCCGCACCTTGAAAGGGCTGGGCATGGACCGGGCGCTGATCGAGGGCGGAGGCGACGTGGCGGTGGGCAACCCGCCGCCCGGCAAATCCGCCTGGCGCATCCAACTGGCGCTCCTGGACGTTCTCGAACGCCCCGCCGGCCCGGTTCCTGTTGCTCAACAACGCCGCCATCTCCACATCGAGCGACCTCTACCAGCGCCTCGAGATCGATGGCGTCCGCTATTCGCACATCCTGGACCCGCGCACCGGCATCGGCCTGACCAACCATGCCCTGGTCAACGTCATCGCCCCGCGCGGCATCACGGCCGACAGCCTGACCAAAGTCGTCTGCGTCCTGGGACCGGGCAAGGGCTTCAGACTGGTCGAGGCGGCCCGGGGCGCCGCCGCCCGCCTGATGCGCAACCCGGGCGACAAACTCCAGACCTTCGAGACCAGGCGCTTTAAGCGGTACTATGAACAGAGGAATCTGAAACCCGAAATCCTAAATCCAAAGCAGGCAGAAAAATGGGGGCAGAAAGATAAGATATAACCTCATCTTTCTGCCCCCATTTTTCTGCCATCTCCGGACTCCCGCCGCTATTTGCCCGGGAAGACCGGTTTGGCGGAGACCGTATCGATCAGGCCGCGCTCGGCCGCCTGCTGGGCGTCGAATTCGGCGCTACTGCCCAGCCATTGGGTCACCTCGGAGACCTGCCGGCCGGCCGCCTTGGCCAGGCCATCGATCAATCGATCCGGGTTTGCCTCGGGCGCCCTGGCTGCGCCGGAGGCGGACTCGCCGGCCATGGCCGTGAACAGGAAGCGCGTGCCCGGCGCGGCTGCCCTGTACCCCTTGGAGCCGTGGGCGGCTATCGAGAGAGCCGTTCCCCCGACGGTTCCGCGACAGAACACGGCGACCGGGCAGGAGAGCTTCTCCAGCACCTGAATGGCCGGGAGCGAATCGGCTGCCGAACCTCCGGGTGAATCCAACTCGATAAGGATTGGCGCGTGCTTGTCCGCTGCTTCCAGGTAAAGCAATCTCGCAATCCAAAATGCCGCGCTGCGCTTGGTGATCGGACCACGAAGCGGCGCCCGCCTCATCTCCAGGTTCCCTTTGTTCCAACGACCAGACTCTTGCATCCTGGTTAACTAACAATACCGCAGGCCCCTGTCAAAGAAAACCAGCCGTCACGGTTTTCGCTTCTGTTGCAGCAGCCACTGATAGAGGTTGGGATTGTCGTAGGTTTGGGTCCAGGAGTCGTGGCCGGCCTTGGGATAGACGGTAAGCTTGGGATTGCCTCCGGCGGCCTGGATGGCCTGGACCATTTCCTTGGAGCGCTCCTGCGGCACGGTCAGGTCTTTGGCGCCGTGAAAGACCCAGATGGGCAGGCGCGCCAGTTTGGGGGCGTCGCCGGGGTTGCCGCCGCCGCAGATGGGCACGATGGCGGCGAACTTCTCCGGGTGGGCTGCCGCCAGCGTCCAAGTCCCATAGCCGCCCATGCTCAGCCCGGTCAGATAGACGCGGTCCGGGTCAACGCGGTATTGGCGCATGACCTCGTCCAGGAGGCCGTTAAGCGCATCGGCATTCCAGCCCCTGCCGGGACTTTGGGGCGAGACGAGGATGAAGGGGAAATCGGGCTTGGACTCGACGAGCTTGGGCGGGCCATGGATCTTGACCTTGTCGAGGTCGCTGCCCGATTCGCCGGCCCCGTGCAGGAAGAGCATCAAGGGCCAGCGTTTGTCAGAGTTTTCGTAGCCCTTGGGCAGGAAGAGGAGGTAGTCGAGTCTGACGGTAGTGGCGATTTTGGCCTCGAAGTGCTTGGCCATCTGCGGCGAGGAGGCGGCAGACTGGCCCGAGGCCGTGACGGCCAAACTCGATAGGCAGACCACGGTTCCGCAGAAGAAGGGGAGGTTCATTTTGTTCAACTGGTGGTTAGAGCCTGTCCCAAAAGCTCTGGTTCAGGACCTTTTTCGCAGCCTTTGTCGGCGCCTTTGTCGAAAAGGGCCAATCCGACAAAGGTTTCGACAAAGGCCGCGACAAAGGTCCCCCACTCGCGGGGCGTTTGCGATAGGCTCCAGTTAGCAGATGGCAGCGCACGAGGACCAGACTAAGCCGGCAGGTGCGGCCTGCAAGGAAAATTCACCCTGCCTGCCGGAGCAGCAGTTCCACATAGGGCACGTCCTGGGGTCGTGTGACCTTGGGATTGGGGAGGTTGCTCACGACGAGCCTTACGGGCTGGCCGATCAGTTCGCAGGCGGCGGTATCGTCGGTCACGAGCAAGCCGCGCTGGCGGACCAGGGCCAGGGCGCGGCGGAGAACCTCGACGCGGAAGGTCTGCGGGGTCTGGACCGCCCAGAGGCGGGAGCGGTCCAGGGTGCGTTCAATCAACTGTCCGTCGCCGGATTCCTTGATAGTATCGGTGATGGGCTGGGCGGCCACGGCAGCGCCGACTTGGCGCGCAGCCTCGATGGTCGCCGCAATCAGGGCAGGACCCGTGCAGGGCCGCGCCGCATCCTGGACCGCCACGATCTCGGCGCCGGCGGCGAGCGCACATAAGCCGTTCCACACCGAATCCTGACGTTCCTTGCCGCCGGCGACCAGGCGAAACGGCTTCTTAAACCCCTGCTCTCTGGCCAACCGCGCGAAGGCGGCCTGCACCCCATCCCGAACGACCATCAGGATTTCGTCAATGCAATCGGCCTGGTCGAATCGCCGCCAGGTGTGCCCGACCAGCGGGCATCCGCTCAACTCCAGGAAAAGCTTGTCCACGCCGGGTCCCATACGGGTACCCTTGCCGGCCGCGACGATGATGGCGGAGGTCATGGTTAGTCCACAGTCCACAGTCCACAGTCCACAGTCCCCGGATCAGATTTCAGATCCCAAATCCCAGATTTCAGATCGTGCAGTCCACAGCCCACGGTCCACGATGAGAGCCCTGAGCTGGGCGCTTGCCGTTCGGCATTCCGCACTCCGCACTCCGCATTCCGCACTCGATTTAGCCTTTAGCCTTCAGCCTTTAGCCTTTCTGGGCGGGGCGCCAGTCCAAGACCTTGAGTTGGACCGAGCGGCGGCCATTGTAAGTGTTGAATTGCGGGCTGAATGCGAGGTCGAAGCTCTCGCCAGGCAAGGTCTCGTCGGCAGCCCCCCACCAGACGGCCTCGAGGGTGGCGTGTCCGTCGGTGACCCAGATTTTGAGATGCCGTTTTTGGGCGCCCATCCATTGGAGGGGCCCGCGGAGGGCGAGGTTGGGGGCTAGGAGTTGGACTGGGAGATTGCCTGGGCCGGTGGGTTTCAAGCGGGCCAGTTCCTCGAGGGCAGGCGGGGTGACCTCGCCCAGGCCCACCTGGGCATCCAGGCACAAGGAGGGCTGCAAGTCCTCGGGCTTGAGGGCCTGCCGGGCCAAGTCATTGAGGCGAGCGCGCAGGGCATCGAGATTTGCGGCGGGCAAGGCCAGCCCGGCGGCCAGGGCATGGCCCCCGTGGCGCGCGAGCAGGCCGCCGCACTCCCGCAAGGCGGCCGCCAGGTCGAAACCGGCGATGCTCCGCCCGGAGCCGCGCCACTCGCCGCCCTCGGCGCCGACGATGATCGTGGGGCGATAAAACCGCTGGAGCACCCTCGACGCCACGATGCCCACCACCCCGATGTGCCAGGCCGGCTGGCCTTCGACGATGACAAAGTCCGCGCCGGTCTTGAACCTGGAGCGCACGGCGGCGATGGCCTCTTCGGCGATTTGGCGCTCGATCTGCTGCCGCTGGCGGTTGCAGGCGTCGAGGTCCTGGGCCAGGGGCATCGCCTCGGCCAAGTCGCGCGCCAGGAGCAGGCGCAACGCCGCCTCGGCCGTCTCCAATCGCCCGGCCGCGTTGAGCCGCGGGCAGAGCTGGAAGCCGGCCTCGTGAACGCCCAGAATCGGGGGGCTTTGGGCGACCTGCTTGAGGGCAACCAGGCCGGGCCGGCGCGTCGCATTGAGCCGCTCGAGGCCCGCGCTCACCAGGATGCGGTTCTCGGCCACCAGCGGCACGATGTCGGCTACTGTGCCCAGGGCAACCAGGTCCAGCAAGGGGCGCAGGTCGAACTCCGCCGCACCCGGCAGGCCCGATTCGCGTCCGCGCTTGACCAGGGCGTGGGCCAGTTTGAAGGCCAGGCCCACGGAGCAGAGTTCGGTAAACTCGGACGGGGGTTCCGAGGTTCCCCGTTCAGGGTTCAGGGTTCCCCGTTCAAGGATGTCCAGGTCGTGAACCTCTGAACCCTGAACGGGAAACGCTGAACCTCTAAGCCGAGGGTTGACCAGGGCCGTGACGGCGGGGGCGGGGCAAGCAATCTGGTGGTGGTCCAGGACTATCACGTCCACACCGCGTTGGCGCAGCCAGGAGACGGCCTCGACGGCCGTCGAGCCGCAATCCACCGCGAGCAGGAGTGACGCCGGGAATTTGCGAAGGCAGTTGTCGAGGCCGTCCCGGCTCAGGCCGTAGCCCTCGTCGCGCCGGTTGGGCAGGTAAGGATTGGCCACCCAGCCCAGCGCGCCCAGCACCTCCAGCAGCAGCGCCGTCGAGGTCACTCCGTCCACGTCATAATCTCCAAAAATGACAACCGGCTCGCGCCGTTCGCGCGCCTGGAACAGGCGCTCCACGGCCGCCGCCATGTTCGGCAGCTTGAATGGGTCGGCCAGGTCCTTGAGCCGGGGCTCCAGAAAGAGCCGCGCCGCCCCGGGCTCCCCTGCCCCGCGGTTCAACAGGCACTGGGCCAGCAGAGGCGAAAGCTTCAGCTCACTTGCCAATCGCCCGGCAAGCTCCGGTTGAGCGGGCGGCAGCGACCAGCGATATCTCATATCAAAATGACGAATGACGAATGACGAATGATGAATGATGCCCGGAGACCCAACACCCAGCGTGGGCGGTTGCAGCGTGCTGAACTCTGGCCATGGGACAATCGAGCACGGCACTATAGTTGCCCGGGCAGGGCGGGCTATTCAACAGAATTTCACGTTTCACGTTTCACGTTTCACGTCTCACGTCTCTGCCCTCGACACTTCCCCCTCGCCCCTCTACTTTGGGCGCAGTCGAACACATCAAATGAGCCTGGCCATCGAAACCATCGGTCTGACGCGCCGTTTCGGGAGCTTGTGCGCGGTGGATGCCATTCACCTGCAGGTCGAGCGCGGGACCTTTTATGGCTTCCTGGGCCCGAACGGGGCGGGCAAATCGACGACGATCAAGATGCTGACGGGGCTGTTGGCGCCGACCTCCGGGACGATGCGCTTGCTGGGCGAGGACCTGGCCGACACGGAGAAGGCGCGGGCGGTCAAAGGGCGGATGGGGGTGGTGCCGGAGAACTTGAGCCTGTTCGAGAACCTGACGGGGCGCGAGTATCTGACCTTTATCGGGCGAATGTTCCTGCTGCCGGCGGCAACGGTGCGGGAGCGGACGGGGGAGTTGCTGGCGATGATGGGCCTGGAGGGCGAGGAGAAGAAGCTGGCCCTGGAGTACTCGCACGGGATGCGCAAGAAGCTGGCCCTGGCGGCCGCGCTGCTGCCCAATCCCGAGCTGCTCTTCCTGGACGAGCCGTTCGAGGGCGTGGACGCCGTGGCCTCGCGCATCCTGCGCGACACGCTCAAACGGGCGGTCGAGCGCGGGGCGACGGTGTTCCTGACCTCGCACGTGCTGGAGATCGTCGAGAAGCTCTGCACGCACGTGGGCATCATCGCGCAGGGCCGGCTGGTCCACCAGGGGGCGATGGACGCCCTGCGGCGCGACGGCTCGCTGGAGGAGCGGTTCCTGGAGGTGGTCGGGGCCGGGCAGTTCGAGCGGCAGACGCTGAGCTGGCTGGAGGGGGAACGTGATGCGTGAAACGTGATGCGTGATGCGTGATGCGTGATGCGACATAATGTCATAGCCGTTGGTGCTATCGAATCAACGGATAAGCCGCGAGTGGCGAGTGTCGCGGGGCGAGTGGTTGGCGTTTTCGGCTCACTCGCCCCTCGCCCCTCGCCCCTCGCCCCTCCATGAACTGGGACCAGCTCAAGGCGATTCTGTGGCTGCGGTGGCGGCTGAGCCGCAACCAGTTCATCCGCGGCGGCCCGCTCAACGCGGTGCTCTCGGTCCTCTGGGTGGCCCTGCTGGCAATGGGGGCGGTGGGTCTGGGACTGGGCGGCCTGATAGGCGGCTGGTTTGCCGGCGCCCAGGCACCGGCTGCGGTCTTGCTTCTCATCTTCGACGGCCTGGTCTTCGCCTTTCTCATCATCTGGGCCAGCGGGTTGATGGTGGAAATCCAGCGCTCCGAGAGCATCGATCTGCCCAAGTTGCTGCACCTGCCCGTGACGCTGCGCCAGGTCTTCGTTTTCAACTACCTGGTGTCGTTGCTGGCACCGAGCATTATCCTCCTGCTGCCGGCATTGCTCGGGTTGTCGGTCGGGATGGCGTTTGGCGGGGGGCTGGCGCTGGCGCTGATGGTTCCGCTGGTCCTGGGATTTGTTTTTGCCATCACCGCCTGGACTTATTGCCTGCGCGGCTGGCTGGCGGCGTTGATGATGAATAAACGGCGGCGGCGGGCGATCATTGTGTGGGTCACCGTGATTTTCGTCCTGCTCTTTCAACTCCCGAACATTGTTTTCAACTCGGCGATGTTCCGCTCGCACGTGAAGCGGGCCGGGCAGGGATCGCCGCTGGAGGATGCCCAAGGGCGGTTGGCGCTGCCGCAGGTCTTTGTGGACGCGCACCTTGCGTTGCCGCCCGGCTGGCTCGGTTACGGCGCCATGACACTCAAAGAGCAGAACCCATGGCCCGCCTTTGGGGCCGGCGCCCTCTGTTGGCTTTTCGGGGTCATGGGCTTGCGGCAGGCCTATCGGCTCACGCTGCGCTTCTACCAGGGCGAGGAGGGCCGCGGCCGCCTGGCGGCGCCGGCGCCCCGCCCGGTCACAGCGCGTCCGCAACCGTCTGCCCGGCCTTTGCTGGTCGAGCGGACCCTGCCCGGTCTGCCCGAGGAGGTGGCGGCCCTGACCCTGGCCCTCTTCCGCTCCTTGTCGCGCGCGCCGGAACTCAAGATGGCCTTCATCATGCCGGTGGTGATGGGAGCCATCGGCGCCTCGATGTACTTCACCCACCCCAGAGGGCCCATGTCTCACCTATGGGGCGGCTTTCTGGCGACCGGCGTGGCCGCGTTCTCCGTGTTTTCCATGGCCCCGAGCATGGCCAATGCCTTCGGGTTGGACCGGGACGGATTTCGCGCCCTGGTCCTGCTGCCGACCCGCCGCCATCATGTCCTGCTGGCCAAAAACCTGTCGTTCGTCCCCTTCGTGGCCGTGGTGGCGGTCTCGCTGCTCACGCTGGCCGGCGTAGCCACCCGGATGCCCTGGGACGCCTACCTGACGGGCCTGGTGCAAGTCCCGGCGGCCTTCCTGGTCTTCAGCTTGCTGACCAATCTGGCCGCCATCCTGGCCCCATACCGCATGGCGCCGGGCACGCTCCAGATGAAGAAAGTCAAGCCGGCGGTGTTCCTGGTCATGCTCCTGAACTTCCTGTTGCTCCCGCTGGTGTTGCCGCCCCTGCTCATCCCGCCGGCCCTTCAATTGGTCTTTTCTGTGGAACACTGGGCGCCCTGGCTGCCGGTCAACCTCCTGGCCGCCCTGGCCACCTTGGCCGGCATCGCCTGGCTCTATCGCCTGCTCCTGCCCCTGGAAGGCCGCCTCCTCCAGCGCCGCGAGATGGCGATTCTCCAGGAGGTGACACAGGAGGTGGAGTAGGGAAAGGCCCAAATCCGGAAAAGGCAGAAAAATGGGGGCAGTTCGAAAATGACGAATGACGAATGACGAATGACGAATGGTGCAGTCGCGGTGCCGGGTTCCGGTGCCGTCTCCATTTTTCTGCCCCCATCTTTCTGCCTCCTTCCGATTTTCTGCCTTCTCCCGATTTCGCGTTTTCCTCAGTTGGCCTCGACAAACTCGATCTCGCTAATGGTCGGTCCTTCTGTAGCGTCGAGGATGTTCAAGCGCAGTTCCTGGGCGGTGATGGCGGGGAATTGGGCTTTGAAGTCCGGGCCGAGCGTGGCGCCGGCAAGGACCGTCTTCCACTCGGGGCCGTCCTTGCGCTGCAACTCGAACCGCTGCACCCTGCCGGCATATTCCTCGTGAATGCGCACGCCGTTGATGCGTTTGGGGCGGCCGAGGTCCACCGCGACCCAGGCCTGGCGGGTGCCGGCATCCGTCGCCCACCGCGTGTCCGCGTCGCCGTCGAAGGCCTTGTCCGCCGCAAACTCGTCCATGTTCTGAAAGACGTTTGACGCCGAGGCCTTGATCGTCGAGGGCGAGCCCACCGGCTTGAGACCCATGGCGGAGCGGTCGAGGTCCAGGCGCACGATGCTGTCAATGCCCGCTTCGGGTCCCGCTGTCCCTGCAGGTTCCAGGGACAGCGTCACTTGGCCGTCGCCCTGCTCGACTTTGACCGAGCCGCCCGTCAGGGCCTGGCTGGCGACAATCCTGGCCGGGATGCCGGGCAGCGTAACCGCGCCGGTCTGGGGGCGGAGGAGGTGGACGAAAATGCTGTTGCCCGCGCGGGTGCTGGCCAGGGCCCGGCTCGGTTTCCAGGGCCCGCCCCGGGTCCCATAAATGCTCTGGCCGTAGCGGCCGAGCCAGGCGCCCATCTCGAGCAGGCGCTCGACCTGGCGCGGCTCGATGCGGCCATCGGGCATCGGGCCGACATTGAGCAAGAGGTTGCCGTCGCCCCCCGCGCACAGCACCAGCGTCTGGACGCACTCCCGCAACGATTTCATCTGGTCGCCGGGTTTCCAGGCCCATTGGCGGCAGATGGTCATGCAGGTCTCCCAGGGCCGCTGGTCCTGGTATTTGCCGATGCGCTGTTCCGGGGTGTCGTAATCACCGGGGGCGCCGCTGCGGTCGTTGATGATGATGTCGGGCTGCAAGGCGCGAGTGAACTCGATGAGCCCCTGGCCGCGCTGGACGCTGAACTCCTGGGGCACGTCGAACCACATGATCAGCAGCGGACCGTAATGGGTGATCAGTTCGGACACCTGGGCCCGCAGGTACTGCTCGTAGCGGTCCAGGTTCGAGGCGGGCCGGCGCACCGAGCCGCGCGGGCTGGTGAGGGGAAAATCCGGATGGTGCCAATCGGTGACCGAGTGGTACGTGCCGAAGGCCAGGCCCTGCCCCCGGCAGGCCTCCGCCAACTCCTTGACGACATCGCGCCCGAAGGGCGAGTGCATGATGTTGTGGTCGGTCTGCCGCGTGTCCCACATGCAGAAACCGTCGTGGTGCTTGGTGGTGAAGACCAGGTACTTCATACCCGCGTCCTTGGCGGTCCTGACCCAGGCCGCGGCATCGAAATTGGTCGGATTGAACTGCTTGTAGAGATTGTCGTACTCCCCGATCGGTATCTCGGCCCCGCGCGACCAGCCGATCTCGGTCCCCTTGAGGCTCACCGGCCCCCAATGAATGAACATGCCGAACCGGGCCTGGCGCCACCACTGGAGCCGCGCGGCATTTTGCGGCGCCGTCTCGGAGGCCGCCTGAACGCAGGACTCCTCGATGTTCAACGCCAGGCCGCCCGCCAATAACGCAACAAACAATTGAGATTTCATAAATGCGTGTTTTGTGATTTGGCAAGGTTGTACCGCTGGGCGCGGACGGGACGCAACCAAAATCGCCAGAGTCTCACGGCTCGACGTTCACGATGAAATCGAACCACTCGCCGTAGCGGTGTCCGTCGAGGGTGATGTCGAAGGCGACGATGTGAACTCCGGGTGAGGCATCTTTGCCTGCCTCGATGCGCAGGGGAAAGGAGCCGCTGCTTTCGGGGGCGAGCGTGCCCTCCAGGGGCGCGGGCTGGGCGGCCAGCCCCGCTGGGGCGTGGATGCCGATGCTATGGGCCTGCTGGCGGTTGCGGAAGTTGCGCACCCGGACCATCACCTCCGCCGCACTGCCGCGCTGGACGCTGACACGGTACGGCTCCGCCCGGACCCAGAACGGGTCGAACCAATAGCGGTAGTCCGCGTCCGTGCTCAGGGAGCGGAAGGTGTCGCGCATGGCATAGGCCCAGTGGCGATAGCGTTTGATCAGCCCGGCCGGGCGGTCCATGACAAACGAATGGCCGCCCATGAGCAGGTCGGGCTTGGTCCGCGCCAGGTAATCGGCGCCGTAGATGTAGCCTTCTTCGAGGATGCCGCTGTTGCGGGCGACGATGGCCTCGTGGCCGTTCTGCCTCGGGTTCCTCGGATCGGCAAAGATGTTGTCGCCGGTGAAGACGACCTTGCGGCCGTCAATCATTCCGGACAGCCCCATCGCGAACTCGGTCTGGCCCGGCATCCAATCGGCGGTCAACTGGTAGCCTTCCCACTCGAGGGTCTCGCCGGAGCGGAGCACGCGGTCCACGCGCACGGAATCGAACCCCTTGCCGTAGGCCTGGATCGGGGCCGCGTAATCGTAACGCTCGGGATGCTCGAACTTGTCCGCCATGCGATCCAGGGCCCAGATCTGCGCGCCCCATTTCTCGCGCAGGTGCGGGGCCTCCAGGATGTGGTCGCCGTGCATGTGCGTGATGAGCACGGCATCGATCGCTTTCAATCCCAGCCGCTCGCGCATCAGCTCCAGCGACCGGTCCAGAAAGGCCTCCTCGAACAGCCCGCAATCGACCACCAGCCCGTGCCCGCTGTCGGCCAGCAGCATCACGAAATTTGGCCAATAATCGGGCCCCTTGAACTTATAGAGGTGGGGCGTGGTCCGCCACAGGTAAGGGACCGAGGTCGGGGTCGAGACGCGGTCCTGGTCGGCGGCGGCGAACCGGCCCTCGTCGTAGCCGCGCACGACCATGCGGGCGAGGCGCCGCAGCTTGGTCTGAAAGGCCTCCAATTGCCCCCTGGGCCCCGGAATGACCGGGCCGTGCGCTGGCAGCAGCAGGACCGGGCCGAAGCTCTGGAGCAGCGCCGCCGCGTTGTGCAGCGCATAGATGCCCGCGGCGAAGCTGTAGTCCCATTCCGTGTCGAAGTAATTGTGCATCCGCGCGCCGTCCAGCATCACATCGCCCGAAAACGCCACGCGGCGGCCGTTCAACTCGACCAGATAAGACATCCCGCCCGGGCTGTTGCCTTTGGTCTCCACGCACCAGAATTCGTGGCCGTGCCAGTGGAAGGTGTCCATTTTCGAGAAGGCCCGGTCCACCGCAATCGGCTCGACCGGCGGGCGCACGTAGCTCGAGTCTGCGCACCGTGAAGGCGTCCCCGAGCCTGGCGTGCAGCTTGCGGAAGGAAGCGGGCTGCTCGAAAAGCGCCCGCTCGGCTTCTGGGACGCCGACCCTGACGTCCCAGCCCTTTGACTTGAGCTGGGCATACCCCTGGCACTGCTCCCGGTGATGGTGCGTAAAGAGGACCCACTCGACCCGCTTGACGCCGATCTCGCCCAGGTGGTCGAGGACGCTCCCATCGCCCAGATCCACCAGGAGGCAGGTCTGGCCGTCCCGGAACACATAGGCGTTGCACGTATCGGTCCAGACGAACACGTCGGGAAAACCCGAACCTGCGAGCGAGCGGAGGGCCGGCGCCGGGGAGGGCGCGCCCGGCACGAGGCAAGCGGGCAGGACCAGCAGCCAAAGGGAAAGGAAGAGTTTCATGCGCAGGCTGGATTATGGGCGGGATTCCCACTGGTTTGAAGGAAGAAAAGCGGGGAGTGAGAATGACGAATGACGAATGACGAATGACGAATGACGAACTCGACATTCGTCATTCGTCATTCGTCATTCGTCATTTCCGAACTCTGCACATTCCTTAATTTGCAAAATTACTTGTCCTGTTGAATAGTGAAGCGCCAGAATCATGATGACAGCGCCAGCTCAAACGACGCCGGTCCCAGTTCAGCCGGACAAGCAGACGGGTGTGGGCAACTATTTCGTTGCCAATTACCCGCCGTTTTCGTTTTGGACCCCGGAGCGCCTGCCGGACGCCGCCGCGGCCCTGGCCCGGCCCCCGGCGCCGGGCACGCCGCTGGGCCTCTATCTGCACATCCCCTTCTGCCGGAAGCGGTGCCACTTCTGTTATTTCCGGGTCTATACGGACAAGGATTCGGTGGCGGTGAAGGGCTACCTGGATTTGGCAATCCGGGAGTTGGAGCTCTACGGGGGGCGTCCGTTCATCGGGGGGCGCAAGCCGCAGTTCGTCTATTTCGGGGGCGGCACTCCTTCGTATCTCTCGGAGCTGCAACTGCGCGAGCTGGCCGGCCGCATGCAGGCGGTTCTCCCGTGGGACCAGGCGGAGGAGGTCACCTTCGAGTGCGAGCCGGGCACGCTCACGGACCACAAGCTCAAGACGATCCGCGAGATAGGCGTGTCGCGCCTGAGCCTGGGGGTCGAGAACTTCAGCGACCATGTCCTGGAGATCAACGGCCGGGCGCATCGTTCGCGCGAGGTCCGGCGGGCCTATCATTTTGCGCGGGAACTGGATTTCCCGCAGATCAACATCGATCTCATCGCGGGGATGGTCGAGGAGACCGAGGAGAACTGGCGCGATTGCGTGCGCCAGGCCGTGGAGTTGGCGCCGGACAGCGTCACGATTTACCAGATGGAGATCCCGTATAACACGACGATTTACCAGGAGATGAAGGCGCAGGGACGGCTGGTGGCGCCGGTGGCCGACTGGGCAACAAAGCGGGAGTGGGTCGGCTACGCCTTCGAGCGGCTCGAGGAGGCGGGCTACGCGGTCGCCAGCGGTTACACCGCCGTCAAGGACCCTGCCCGCACACGGTTTGTCTATCGCGACAGCCTTTGGCAGGGGGCGGACCTGGTCGGCCTGGGAGTCGCCTCGTTCTCGCACGTCGGCGGGACTCATTTCCAAAACCTGCACGACTTCGAGCCGTACGTGGCCAGCCTGCGCCAGGGGCGGCTGCCGCTCTGCCGGGCCCTGACGCCGACAGCAGAGGAGCGGCTCATCCGCGAGTTGGTCCTGCAGTTCAAGCTGGGCCGCATCAGCCGCAGCTACTTCCAGCGCAAGTTCGGCGTCAATGTCCTGGCCAGGTTCGAAGGACCCCTGGCCACATTGCAAGGGTGCGGCGCCCTGGCTATCGAGGGCGACTGGCTCCGCCTCACCCGGCAGGGGTTGCTCGAGGTGGACCGCCTGGTCCACGAGTTCTTTCTCCCCCAGCACCGCACCGCCCGCTATGCGTGATGCCCGATTGTCCGGCCGGTGTGCACATCCCGACACCGCCCCCGCCGCCGGGGACCGGGCCGGAGTGCGCCCGTCCTCGGGCGCAGCGGCGTCCGCAGCCAGGGCAGTGGTCAAATACTCCGGCGCCCCTTCCCGCTGCGTCGCTGCTGCGCCCGGGGACGGGCGCACTCCGGGGGCAGTGCCCGGAAGCGCCCACGGCCGGTCCGATACCTCAGGCCAGTCCGGCGCGCACCCTTTGACTGCCAGCCCACTCTCATGACCTCCGCCCCTCCCGCCTCCCTTGCCGAACCTGCCAGGGTCTGGCCGCCGTGGTCGGGCCTGCTGGACCGCTTCTACGCGCGCGCGGGCGTTTGCCTGCCCCGCATCGAGCCGCTTGAAGGTGGCGATGTTCCCGAGCCGTACCGGTCGCTCCTGGTCCATTCGAGGGACATGACCCCCACCCTCGAGGGCTTCCACCGGCAGCCCATCCACCTGCTGGTGCTCAACCGCGAATCCGAGGAGGGCGCCTACTGGCGGGAGGTGGTGCTCCGGCGCGCTCAGGACGGCCGGCCCGTCGAATACGGGGTCATCCGCATCTGGCTGACACACCTTCCCCCGTCCGCTGCCCAGAGCGTCCTGGAGGAGCAGCGGCCGCTGGGCAAGATCCTCCAGGCCGAGGCCATCCCGCATTTGAGCTGGCCCCAGGCCTTCTTCACCGTCCAGGCCGACGCCCGCCTGGGGGCCATCCTGCGCCTGCACCGGCCCGGCGCCCTCTACGGACGCCGCAATGTCCTGCTCGACGCCTCCCGGCGGCTCATCGCCGAGGTGATTGAGATTCTGCCTCAATGAACGAGAATGTCCGATCCCACGCAACCGTCTGCGGCGAAGCCGAAGTGAAACGTGAAACGTGAAACGTGAACCCTGAACCGTGAAACGTGAAACGTGAAACGTGAACCCTGAACCCTGAACCATCTCGCAACTATGACTAACACACCCATCCGCTGCGACACCGTCATCATCGGCGCCGGTCCTTCGGGCTCGGCGGCTGCCGCCCTGCTGGCGGAGCAGGGCCTGCGCGTGGTGGTGCTGGAACGCGAGAAGTTCCCGCGCTATCACATTGGCGAATCGCTGCTGCCCTTCACCTGTTACCCGCTCAAGCGGCTGGGCCTGCTGGAGCGAATGCGCCAGAGCGGGTTCGTCAAGAAATACAGCGTCCAGTTTGTCTCGCCCTCCGGCAAGGCCTCGCAGCCGTTCTATTTTTCGACGCGTTACGAGCCGGAGGTGGCGCAGACGTGGCAGGTGCTGCGCTCGGAGTTCGACCTGATGCTGATGGAGAACGCGCGTGAAAAGGGCGCAAGCGTGCTGGAGGAGACTGCGGTTTGCGACTTGATCCAGGAGGAGGGGCGCACCGTGGGGGTTCGCGCGCAGACCCGGTCCGGCCAGGCCTTGGAGTGCCGGGCCCCGATGACGCTGGATTGCTCCGGACGCGACGCCCTGGCGCCGACGCGGCTCAATTGGCGCATCCGCGAGCCCAAGCTCAACAAGGTCGCCGTGTGGACCTACTACCGCGGGGCAATGCGCGACCCTGGGCTCGACGCCGGGGCCACTACCGTTGCATACGTCCCCGAGAAGGGGTGGTTTTGGTACATTCCCCAGCACCGGGAGATGACCAGCGTGGGGGTCGTGGCCGAGGGCAAGTACCTCACCCGCGAGGGCCTGCGCGAACCCAGAGGAATCTTCCAGCGCGAGGCCGGGCAGAACGCCTGGATACGGGACCACCTGGCCTGCGGCACGCAGACCGGCCCTTATTACCTGACCAGCGAGTTCTCGTGGCGCTCGAGGTTTTGCGCCTCATACGGGCTCCTGCTGGCCGGCGATGCCTTCGGCTTCCTGGACCCGGTCTTCTCCTCCGGCGTCATGCTCGCCCTCAAAAGCGGCAGCCTCGCCGCCGACGCCATCAAGGCCGCCTTCGACGCCCAGGATTTTTCCGCCGGCCGGTTCGCCGGCTATAGCCGCACGATGCGCGAGGGCCTCGAGAACATGCGCAAGCTTGTCTATGCCTTTTACGACCGCAATTTCAGCTTCCGCAAGCTCACCAACAAATACCCCGCCCTGGCCGGCCCCATCACGGATTGCCTCTCGGGCGACGTGAACAAGGATTTCTCGCAACTCTACACCGCCGTGGCCGAGACCGCCGAAGTCCCCGACCCGCTGCCCTACGGGGCGCCCCTGGCGGAGCGGGAGACTGTGCCAGTATGAGACAGCAGCTCTGCGTTGACTCGGCGGCCCAAAGTGCTGCCGCGCATCCCGAAGGGATGACAGATGGTAGCCGGGGGTCGAAGCGCAGCGAGACCCCCGGTTCAGCGGCAGTGTGGGTCGGCATCCCGGAGGGATGCCAGAAGGCCGCCTACTCCTTGTGTGCAACTTTCTGGCACCCCGTTCCGGGGTGCATGCCACTTCTGGCCGCAAACCGGGGGTCGCGGCGACGCCGCGACCCCCGGCTACCATCTGGCAACCCTTCGGGTTGCCCCGCGCCTTCGCTGGGGCTCGGCTCCGTGCTGCAAACCATCCATCACCGCCCCGACCCAGCCACGGTTTGTTGACCATGCCGCACGAATTCCAGCTCACCCGGCGGGTCGAGTTTTGCGACACCGACATGGCGGGTCTGATGCACTTCTCGAATTTCTTCCGTTTCATGGAGGCTGCGGAGAGCGCGTTTTTGCGCTCACTGGGCTACTCGGTCGCGCTCTCCCGCAATGGCCTGGACCTCTGCCTGCCGCGCGTCCATGCCCACTGCGATTACCTGGCGCCGCTGCGCTTCGAAGACGAGGTCCTGGTCCACCTGCTGGTCGAGAGGAAGGGGACGCGCAGCCTGACTTACCAGTTCCGCTTCTACCGCCTGGAAGGCCCGGCCCGGTTCGAGGTTGCCCGGGGGCGCCTCACCGTCGTGTGTGCCGCCCCCCATGCCGACGGCACGCTCAAGGCCGCCCGGTTACCGGCGGCCCTGGCCGAGTTGCTCGAGCCGGCGCCGCCCGAGTTGCTGGCCCTTCATCAGCCAGGCAGCTCGCGCCCGGGGAATCACCCGCCGCAAGAGGGTTCGGACCCTGCGGCCGCTCCAGGCCACGGCACCCGGCCAAACCGCGCCCATTCTCATTATCACTCAATCCTCCAAAGCCGCTCATCTTATGAATGACATCAACCTGGTCCGCACGACCTCAGCCTCGGATCCGCAAAACCCGGCCTGGCTCCTGTTCTCGCTGCTCACCGTCTGTTGCTGGGGCCTCTACGGCGCCTTCCTGCACTCGGGACAGGCGGCAATGCACGACCCCGTCAACGGGCGTTACAAGGCCTTCCTGTGCGTTGGCGCGGCCTATTTTCTGACGGCCATCCTTGCCCCTTTGGCCGCGCTGATACTCCGCGGGGCCGACTGGAAATTGGCCCCGGGCGGCATGGCCTGGTCGCTGCTGGCGGGCATCGTGGGGGCCGCGGGCGCGTTCGGCGTGCTGCTGGCCTTTGGCGCCAAGGGCACGCCCGCCGTGGTGATGTCCATAGTCTTTGCCGGGGCGCCGGTCTTGAATGCGCTCTACTCGCTGGCACTGCACCCGCCGGCGGGAGGCTGGCAGAAGCTGCCGTGGCCGTTTGTGCTGGGCTTGCTCCTGGCGGCCGCCGGCGGATGCCTGGTCACCCTCTACAAACCGGTGCCCGGCGCCCCCCACCCCAGGCCCGCCATCACCGCCCCGGCCAGGTCTTTCGATGGCGGCGCGGCAGGAGAGGCCCTGTGATCGGATATCCGCTCGCAGCCGAACCGCCCGATTTGCCGGCTGGCGCCGTCCCGCTGCGGCGCGGCGCCTTTCCCTCACGCGGGGAAATCGAAGGCCGCCAACTGGGCAAGCTCCGTTGCCTGCTCCAGACCATCCTGGCATCGAACCCGTTCTATGCCCGCAAGCTGGCTCCGTCGGCCTTGCGCCTGCCCGCGATTTGCCTGGAAGAGTATCCCCGCCTGGTCCCCTTTACCTCGCGTCATGAGATTGTTCGCGACCGCCTGGCCCATCCGCCTTACGGGACCGATCTCACCTTCCCCCTGGAGGCCTACGTGCGCTGCCACCAGACCAGCGGCACGACCACCGTCCCGATCCGCTGGCTCGATACCGCCCAGAGCTGGCAGCACCTGGTCGAAAACTGGCTCCAAATCCTCGCCGCCGCCGGGGTGACGCGCCAGGACCGCTTTTTCTTCGCCTTCTCGTTCGGACCGTTCCTTGGATTCTGGTCGGCGCTGGAGGCGGTCCTCCAGCTCGGTTGCTTCTGTTTTCCGGGGGGCTCGATGACCAGCCTGGCCCGCCTGCAAGCCATTCTGGACAACGGCATCACCGTGCTCTGCTGCACGCCCACCTATGCCCAGCACCTGGGCGAGGTCGCGCGCGACAAGAACCTCGACCTGGCCGCCTCGCGCCTCCGCCTGGTCATCGTGGCGGGCGAGGCCGGCGGCAGCATCCCCGCCACTCGCGCCCGCATCGAGCGGCTCTGGCCGGGCGCCACCGTCTTCGATCACCATGGCATGACCGAGGTCGGCCCGGTCACTTTTCAATGCCCGGCCCGGCCCGGGGTGCTGCACGTCCTGGAATCGGCTTACCTGCCCGAGGTCATCGCTCCCGGCACCGGCCTTGCCTCGCCTCCAGGCCAGACCGGCGAACTGGTCCTGACCACCCTGGACCGCGTTGGCTCCCCGCTCCTGCGCTACCGCACCGGCGACCTCGTCAGGCCCGGCACCCAGTGCCCTTGCGCCTGCGGCCGCCATGAACTGGCCCTCGTAGGCGGCATCCTCGGCCGCAGCGACGACATGGTCGTCGTCCGCGGCGTCAACGTCTATCCGGCCCTCATCGAAGAGGTCGTTCGCGCCTGCCCGGAAGTGGCCGAATACCGAGTCCGACTCGACTGCCGCCGCGCCATGGCCCAACTCTCGCTCGAAGTCGAGGCCATCCCCGATTCTCTCGTGCCCTCGCTCGCCAGCCGTCTCGAAGACTCCTTTCAATCCGCCCTGAGCCTCCGCATCCCTGTCCGCCTGGTCCCGGCGAACTCGTTGCCGCGCTTCGAGATGAAGGCCCAGCGGTGGGTGCGGATTACCGATTAGCAATCTTCATTTGCAAAATCACAAAACATCATCGAAGTTCCTTCGCTCGGTTTTTTCTCGGATGTGGAATGCACAACGGAATTATGTTCGGAATGAAAAGGCAGTTCCCAGGCGAAAGCGGCAGAGGACTGCCGCAGTCCAAAACGCTTCGCGAAATGGGGACGCGCAGCCGAAGTCGCGCCAGCGTCTTGGAGTGCGCCAGGCCTCTGGCGCTTTTCCGCAAGAACGCCGCCTCGCCACGGGAGTTCTATGGTAAGGGCCATTCCCCCGCTCCGCTCGCTCCGTCCTCCGCCTTCCGTCCTCCGTCCTCCGCCCTCTGCCCTCCGCCCTCCGCCCTCCGCCCTCTGGCCTCCGGCGTCCTGGCCGCCGTGCTGGTCTGCGCTTTTCCCGCGGCGGGCGGCCAGGCCTTGCGCGGCTGGTTGAGCTGGCGCGGCCCGGAACAGACGGGCGTTTCTCGTGAGACGGGGTTGCCCGACAAGGTCTCGGCCCAGGAGCCGCTGTGGGTGGCGGACTACCCGGGCCAGTCTGCGCCGGTGCTGGCCAACGGCAGGCTCTACGCCATGGGTTACTCGGGCCAGGGACGCGACCTGCGGGAGGGGGTGACCTGTTTCGATGCCGAGACCGGGCAGAAGCTTTGGGAGCAACTCTACAATGATTACCTGAGCGATACGATCTACCTACGGTATGCAACGGGCAGCCCGGTGATCGACCCCGAGACCGGCGCCGTGTACATGCAGGGCACGCAGGGAATTCTCGCGGGGTTCACCCCGGACGGCAACCGGCTCTGGCAGCACTCGCTTATGGAGGAATTCGGCCGGCTTACCTTCCCCAACGGCCGCACGGCCACGCCGGCGATCAACGGCGACCTGGTCATCACGCGGGGTATCACGGCCAATTGGGGCACGCAGGGACCGGCTGCCGACCGCTTTTACGCCTTCGACAAGCGGACCGGCGGCCTGGTTTGGGCCTCCAGCCCTGGGGCCCTCCCAAGGACAATTCGTTCTCTCATCCCCAGTTCGGCTGGTATCAGGGCAAGCGCGTCTTCTATGCGGCCCTGGGTGACGGCAGCGTTGCCTGCGTCAATGCCCGCACTGGCGAACCGCTGTGGCGCGTGAGCCTTTTCCGCGCCGGCATCAACGCCACCGTCCTGGTCCATAATGACGACAAGGTCATCGCCATTTACGGCACACCCTATGAGCTGGGCCAGATGGTCGCGCTCAAGCTGCCGCAGACGCTGCCTCCGAGCGCGGCCCCGGGTCCGGCGGTTTTCGAACGCGCGCAGCTCCAGCTCTGGGCCGTCGAGGCCTCCTCCTCCGCCGCTTCGCCGATCCTGGTGGGCGACACGATTTACCTGGTGGCCGAGAAGGGCGATCTCTGGGCCGTCAACGCCACGAGCGGGGCCGTGCGATGGAAGCTCAAGCTGGGCATCGAGCAACGCAATTCCTGCCCGTTGTATGCCGATGGCAAGCTCTACGTGCCGATCCTGGACGACCAGGAGAACAAGGCGACGGGCGAGGCCGAGGCGGGCACAGCCGGCGCGTTTTACATCATCAAGCCCGGCGAACATGAAGGCCAGGTTGTCTGCCATGCGGTGCTCGACGGCCGTTGTTTTGGCACGCCGGTTGCCTACAACGGCAGGCTCTATCTCCAGACCACAAGGCATCTCTATTGCTGGGGCGAGCGCGGAGAGAACCCGGGCTGCCCCGCCCCCGCCGCAGAGGAAGCCTGGCCCGCGCCGGGCCCCGCCACACAGGTGGGGGTCGTCCCTTCCGAGGTGCTCCTCCATCCCCGCGAGCGGGCCGCCTTCCGCGTCCGCCTGCTCGACGCAAACGGGTTTACCGTTCAAGAGTCGGTCCCCGCCAGCCAGGTCAAATGGGCCGGCTACATCCCCTCGACCGCCAAGGTCAAGGCCGCCCTCAAGGCCGCCTTCGACGACCAGGCCGAGTTGGTCGCCACCCCCGACCCGGTCCCCTCCGCCGGCGCTTTCGAGGCAAGCGTTGGCGCTCTCAAAGGCTACATGCGCGGCCGCATCATGCCCAACCTCCCGACCCGCCAGGACTTCGAGTCATTCACACTCTCGGAGACCAACGCCCAGGGCACACCGTTCGCTTACCCGCCGCTGCCCTGGATCGGCGCGCGGTTCAAATTCGACGTGCGGGAACTGGACGGCAACAAGGTCCTGGCCAAGACCACAGACAACCGCTTCTTCCAGCGCGCCATGGTCTTCATCGGCACGCCCGATATGAATCAATACACGATCCAGGCCGACGTCATGAGCGAAGGCAACCGGCGCAAGATGTCGGAGGTCGGCATCATCAACGAGCATTACCTGATCGTCCTCAAAGGCAACGAACAGAAGCTTGAAATCAACTCGAACCAGGAGCGCCTCCGCGTGGCCCAGGATTTCAAGTGGTCGCCCAACACCTGGTACCGCCTCAAGGCCCGAGTGGACCGCGATGCGGGCGGCGTTGCCTGGGTGCGTGCCAAGGCCTGGAAACGCAACCAGCCCGAACCCTCCGGCTGGACCATCGAGGTGCCGCACCAGACCGGCCACCAGGCCGGCTCGCCGGGCCTCTTCGCTTTCTCGCCCCAGGACATGCGAGTCTATGTCGATAATGTGGAGGTCATCCCAAATGGAGAGGAATTGCCAATGCCGTTGAACCGCCGAGCGGGCCTGTGATGAAAATGTCACGTTCTGAATTGACCCAACTCAGGCGTCGCTACGCGACGCAGGACGTTTCCAACGCCGTGGACCGTGGACTCG
Source organism: uncultured bacterium (assembly GCA_963749495.1). GTDB lineage: Bacteria > Verrucomicrobiota > Verrucomicrobiia > Limisphaerales > UBA8199 > CAVQND01. The sequence continues at coordinate 367,597 of CAVVMW010000021.1, read as the reverse complement.
AAGTCCACGGCTACCTTCACGGCGTCGCTACGCGACGTGTCCTTCACGGCGTCGGTAGGCGACTCGCACCGGCTGCCCTCGCGCTCCTGGCCGTCCTGACCGCGTCCGCCCAGGACTGGCCCCAATGGGGCGGAACGCCCGCGCGCAACATGGTCGCCTCCGTCACGGGTCTGCCTGACCATTTCACCCGGGGACACCCGAGCGAAATCAAGTTCAAGACCGGCACCGAGGAGGTGGACCCTGGGAACCTGGAGAATCTGCGGTGGGCTGTGAAGATCGGCTCACAGAGCTATGGCAACGTGACCGTGGCCCATGGCCGGGTGTTCATCGGCACCAACAACGAAAACCCGCGCGACGCGCGGCACCCGGGCGACCGCAGCATCCTGATGTGTTTCGATGAGAAGACCGGCGAGTTCCTCTGGCAACTGGTCGTGCCCAAACTCGCCTCCGGCAAGGTCAACGACTGGGAGTCTCTGGGTCTGCTCTCCTCGCCGACGATCGAGGGCGAGCGCGTCTATTTGGTCACGAGCCGTTGCGAGGTCCTTTGCCTGGACGTGCTGGGCATGGCCAACGGCAACGACGGCCCGTTCCTGGACGAAGCCAAGTACGTCGTCAAAGATGTCATTCTCGACAAGGGTAAGCCCACCGAGCGCCCTGCCCCGCCCATTGAACCCGGACCCAAGGACGCGGACATCATCTGGCGCTACGACATGATCGATGAACTGGGCGTGTTCCCCCACAATGCCTCGGATGGCGCCCCGCTCATCGTCGGCGACTTGCTCTACGTCAACACCTCCAACGGCCAGGACTGGACCCACTCGAACATCCCTTCGCCCAACGCTCCCAGCCTCATTGCTCTGAACAAGCACACCGGCCAATTCGCGGGCGAGGACGACGCCCACATCGGCCCGCGCATCTTCCATGGCCTCTGGAGTTCTCCTTCGACCGGCAACGTCAAGGGGCGCCAACTCATCTTCTACGGCGGCGGCAACGGCGTCTGCTACGCCTTTGACCCGATGCCTGTCAAGGAGGGCGACAGCAGTTTCCTCAAGAAGGTCTGGTGGTTCGATTGCAATCCACCCGAACGCAAGAAGTACAAGTACCCGGACGCCAAAGGCCCCAGCGAAATCAACGCGACGCCCGTCTTCTGGAAGGACCGGGTCTATACGGCCGTGGGCCAGGACCCCGAGCACGGGGAGGGCGTCGGCATCCTCACCTGCATCGATGCCACGCAGACCGGGGATGTCACCCAAACGGCCAAGGTCTGGTCCTACGACAAGATCGCCCGCAGCCTCTCGACGGTCTCCATCACGCCCGAAGGACTGCTCTTTGTCGGCGACTTCTCCGGCTACCTGCATTGCCTGGACGCGCAGACGGGCAAACCCTACTGGACCCACGACCTCAAGGCCCACATCTGGGGCTCAACTCTGGTGGCCGACGGCAAGGTCTATATCGGCGATGAAGACGGCGACCTGGCCGTGTTCGCGGCCAGCAAGGAGAAAAAGCTCCTGAGCCTGACCAACCTGGGCGCCCCGGTCTATTCCACCCCCGTCGTCGCCAACGGTGTCCTCTACGTCTCTTCCAACACCCACCTGTTTGCCTTCGCAGCGGGCCAGCCAAGAATCGCTGCGGCCGGACAGCACACAAATGTGCAATAGAGGAGATGGGTAATAAAATAGAAATGTCACGATGAAATTCCTAAGACCCGTTCTTCTCACCGTGCTGGTCATCGCGGTTTACTTGCTCCACCAGGACTTCTGGAACTGGAAGTGCGCCACGCCGCTCATCTTCGGTTTCCTGCCTGTCGGTCTCGCCTACCACGCGGCCTATTCGATCCTCGCCGCCTTCACCATGTTCCTCCTGGTCAAGCTGGCCTGGCCAAAGCACCTCGAGGGGGTCCAAGGCCGGGAAGTGCAACCACACTGAACCATGCGCGCCGAGTGTCGAATGTCGAGTGTCGAGGGAGGCGGCCCGATGCTCGTTCCATGTACCCGCGCCAAGCCCGGAGGTGTTGGACTGCGCCAGTCCTCTGGCGCTTTTTCAGCCCATGGGAGGGACAAAGCGGCAGAGGACTGCCGCAGTCCAAAACGCTTCGCGGCAAGCGAGGCGCGTCCGGTTCGTGGTTCCCATGCACGATGTCAACATCTTCGAGGTTCGCTACACTCGTCCCTCGTTCCTCGCCCCTCACGTGGGGTACTTTTGAACCGCGGTCTCACTTCCTCCCTCAATCACGTTAAATGACTCCCCTCCTCGTCGTTCTCTGCTATCTGGCCATCATTGCATTTGTCGGCGGCATCGCCTTCCGCCGCGGCAAGACCAACACCGAGGACTTCTTCCTGGCCAATCGTTCGGTGGGCGAGATGGTGTTTTTCCTCTCGCTATTCGCGACGAACATGACCGCCTTCGCCATACTGGGCAGCTCGGGCCAGGCCTATCGCCAGGGGATCGGCATCTATGGCCTGATGGCGTCGTCGTCGGGCCTGGTCATCCCGCTGACGATTTTCCTCATCGGCACGCGGCTTTGGGCCTTGGGCAAGAGATTCGGGCACCAGACGCAGGTGGCCTTTTTTCGGGACCGGTGGGAGTGCGATGGGATCGGGACGATCATCTTCACCTTGAGCGCCCTGATGCTGGTGCCTTACATGATCATCAGCATCATGGGAGGCGGGACGGTCCTGGCGCAGATCTCGGCCGGGGGCGGGGCGGGCGGGGCGCACATCCCTTACTGGCTGGGCTGCGCGATTGTGGCCGTGGCCGTCACGATGGGGGTGTTCCTGGGGGGCATGCGCGGGACGGTCTGGGTGAATATCCTCCAGACCACTCTCTTTCTGGGTTTCGGCGCGGCTGCCCTGCTGACCCTCTACCAGGCCCTGCCCGGCGGGTTCGGCCAGTACATCGCCAAGCTGGCCGGCGATCCTAAGACCAGTTTCCTGGTCACGCGCGAGAAGATGCCGCCTCAAGTCTTCTGGAGCTACACCCTCATCCCCCTCTCCAGCATCATGTTTCCCCACATGGCCATCATGTGCTTCTCCGCCCGCAAAGTGACCGCCTTCAAGCGCACGGTGGTCTTGTATCCGCTGGCAATCCTCCTGATCTGGCTGCCCTGCGTCCTGCTCGGCGTCCTGGGCATGGCTGCCCTGGGCAAGGTTTCCGACCCCGACGGCATCCTGCTGCTGATGCTCGACAAATACGCCCCCGCGTGGCTGGCTGGGTTGCTCGGCGCCGGCATCATCTCGGCGGTCATGGGCTCGGACGCCCACCAGGTCCTGGCCCTCAGCACAATGTTCACCAAGGACATCTACCAGCACTACGGGGGCCGCGAAAAATACGGCGAACGGGCCGCCGTCCATTTCGCCCGCGCTTTCATCCTCCTCATCACCGTCGTGGCCTACCTGGTTGCGCTGGGCCTCAAGGCCAAGCAGGGCATCTTTGAAATCGCCATCCGTTATGCCTTCTCGGGCTTTGCCGCGATGGCGCCGATCATGATCGCCGCCTTATTCTGGAAGCGCAGCACCAAGTGGGGCGCCCTGGCCGCCACGCTCTTCACCGCCGCCTGCCTTATCTATTTTGCCCTGCTCCAAAACTTCCGTCACCCGGGCGACGTGATTTGGCAAATCGGCCAAGGCACGACCGCCCTCAAGCTCCTCTTCATCAACGCGCGCGGCGATGTCAGTTGTTGGAACGGATACATGACCGTCGTCCCGATGGTCCTGGGCTCCGCTCTCTGCACGGTCCTTGGCTCGCTCCTCACCCGGCCCCCCAGCCGCGCGACCCTCGAAAAGTACTTTCCAAGAACCGAGAGCGAAGTGGACCGAAGCTCGATGGCGGCGCTCAACCAGCCCGCCGGCGCGGCCTGAATCCAAGTATGCACCCACCCATCACCGGGGAAGCGGCCCAGGAGGCGCTCGACTGGCACCTGCGCGAGATCATCCGCTGGCATTTCTCCCCCGAGACCGGCTGCCCCTTCTGGCTGGACTGGGCAGCCCAGGCCGGCTTGGACCCGCGGGCGCAGGTCAAGACCTTCCCCGATCTCCTTGCCCGGTTCCCCCATTTCAAGGAAGAATGGCTGCGCGATCTCCCGCCGCAATCCTGGGTCCCTGCCGGATTCAAGGACCGTCCCTACCACATCTTCGAAACCGGCGGCACCACCGGCCTGCCCAAACAGCGCATCGGCTGGGACGATTACAAGATCGATTACGAAGACTTTTCAGGGAAGCTCTCCGACGAGCACTTCCCGCGCGGCGCCGCCTGGTTGATGGCCGGCCCCACTGGCCCGCGCCGCCTCCGCCTGGCCATCGAGCACTTGGCCAACTTCCGCGGCAGCCCCTGCTACTTCCTGGACCTGGACCCGCGCTGGGTCAAAAAGCTCATCGCCCAAAAACAGCCCGACCAGGCCCGCGCCTACATGGACCACGTCGTCGCCCAGGCCGTCGTGCTCCTCAAGCACCGCAAGATCGCCGGCCTCTTCACCACGCCCAAATTGCTCGAGGCCATCGGCGAACAATTGGACCTGCGCCAGGCCGGCATCCGCGGCGTCTTCTGCGGCGGCACAAGCATGACGCCTCAGCACGTCCGGTTCCTCATCGAGGAGGTCCTCGGCGAGGGCATCGGCTTTTATCCGACCTATGGCAACACGCTCATGGGTCTGGCGGCCAGCGTCCCACTCCGGCCCGAGGACAACTTCTCGCTCACCTATTACGCCCCGCAACCCCGCGCCGTCCTGCGGGTCGTCAACCCGGCCCAAACCGATTTGCTGGCCGACTACGGCCAGTGGGGCCGTGTCGAGTTGACCACGCTCACCAAGGAACTGTTTCTCCCGCGCTTCCTGGAACGGGACGAGGCCATCCGCCGCAGACCCCGCCCTCCCTATGCCTGGGACGGCGTGGGCGACGTTCCGTCCGTTTGGCGCCATGGAGAAGACGATCGTAGAGGGGGTTTATTAGCTGGGTCTCTTTGAAAATCCTGAATCTGACATCTGAGATGAGTCGGACCTGTCAGACGCGTCAGACGCGTCGGATTCAATAACCCATGCTCCCCCACCTCCCGGCATTGCGGCACGGCAGACCTTATGCCAGCCTCGACCAGGCCGATGTCAAAGACTGCCACAGCGGTCAAACCCTGGCGCGCATCAGCCAGGTCAACTCAGGGATCATCAGGAAAGACCTCGCCAGGATGGGCGAGGGCCGCGCGGCCCTGAAAGAGTTCTCCTGCGAAGGCCTCATCGAGATCTGCCGCAAAGCCGCTCCCCTCTTTCTGAATGAAACCCTGCCCCTGGGGGACCAGGGCCATACGCAGTCGCCCGAGGATTATGTCGAGACGCTATCGGCCACCAGCGGCCTGCCGTGGGTCATGGTGCGCAAGAACAGTGAGAAACTGGCCTGGACCCTGGCCAATATGCGCAGGGTGCTCAATGGCCTGACCCGAGGGCTCGACCTCGTCATTCTCGACCGCGGCGCCGGGGAGCAGCACGGCACGCGACTGGCCTTTTATCCCGCCGCGCGATGTTTGGGGCTGGTCATGCCCAGCAATTCTCCCGCCGTCAATTCCCTCTGGCTCCCCGCTATCCCGCTCAAAATCCCGGTCCTCATCAAACCGGGCCGCAACGAGCCCTGGACCCCTTTCCGCCTCATCCAGGCCCTCCTGGCCGCGGGTTGTCCCGCCGCGGCGTTCGGGTTCTATCCCACCGACCGCCAGGGCGCGGCCGAGATCCTGCACGGCTGCGGTCGCGCCATGGTCTTTGGCGACACCACCGCCACCGCCCCCTACGCCAACAACCCCGCCATCCAGGTCCACGGCCCCGGCTTGAGCAAGGTCCTCATCGGCGACGATCAGGTTGAGCGTTGGCCCGAGTTCATCGAACTCATCGCCTCGTCGATAGCTGAAAATGGCGGACGCAGTTGCACCAATGCCTCATCCGTCGTGGTGCCCCGCCACGCGGCTGAAATCGCCGAGGCCCTGGCCCGCAGGCTCGGGCCTATCGCGCCGCGCCCGGCCTCGGACAAGACCACCCAACTCTGCGCCTTTGCCAATGCTGCGACGGCCGGCCATATCGATGCCCTGATCGAGGAAGGTCTCCGGACGCCCGGCGCGGTCGAGGTCACCGCCCCGCACCGGGGCGGGCCGCGCAAAGTCTGCTTCGAGGGCGGTCTCTACCTGCGCCCCACCGTTGTTCTTTGCGACTCGTTTGCCCATCCGCTGGCCAACCGCGAATTCCTGTTTCCCTATGCCAGCGTCGTCGAAGTGCCCCAGGCGAAAATGCTCGAGCACATCGGGCCCTCCCTTGCCGTCACTGCCATCACTCGCGACCCGGCATTGGGCCAGGCGCTCCTGGAATCGCCCCTCATCCAGCGGTTGAACCTTGGCCCCATCCCAACCGTCCAGGTCTCCTGGGACCAACCCCACGAGGGCAATCTCTTCGACTTCCTCTACCGCCGCCGCGCCATTGAAATGAGTGGAGGGGTTTGAAGGAGCAGCGATGAGCCATATTCCCGAGCCTGCCTTGCGGCCCAACGGGCCGCCAGAACCTAGCCCAGGGCTGAGGCCGTCAGGCCGATGCCCTGGGTTCTGGCCACAGAAGCAGGCCAGGCGCCCTGAAGGGGCGCCAGAACTCTCTAGCGCCCATTCAGGGCGCGCCGGGGCCGGCACGGGCCTGTCCCCAGGGCATCGGCCTGACGGCCTCAGCCCTGGGCTGGGTTCTGCCGGCCCTTTGGGCCGGAGAATGGGGATTGCCGCGCGGTCCCGACGAGGCGACTCTCGCCTATAGGAAGCCAAGCATGCCCAATTGGCCAATGTGACATTTGATTGTGCACACCCGCTTAGGCTGAACCAGCGTTTCGCTTTGCCCATGCATCTCCAACCACCCCCCCAACTCACGCCCGGCGGTCCATTCGATTACCAGCCGCGAACCCGTGTCATCTTCGGGGTCAACGCCGTCGAGCAGGTCGGCGGCCTGGCCCTTCGAGCTCGGGGCGCAGAAGGTCCTGCTGGTGACCGACAGCGGGATCGTCTCCGCCGGGCACGCGGGGCGCGTGAACCGGCTGCTGGAGGCCGCAGGCCTCACCATAACCTGTTTCGGCCAGGTCGAGGAAAACCCAGGCACCCAATGCGTCGAGCGATGCGTCGAGTTGGCGCGTCGGGCATGCATCGACGCTATCATCGGTCTGGGCGGCGGCAGCAGCATGGATACGGCCAAAGGCTGCAATTTCCTCCTGACCAACGGCGGGCGCGTGCAGGACTATTGGGGTATGGGAAAGGCCAGCCGGCCGATGCTGCCGTTCATCGCCATCCCCACCACGGGCGGCACCGGCAGCGAGTGCCAGTCTTTCGCCCTCATCACCGACGAGCAGTCTCACCAAAAAATGGCTTGCGGCGACCCGAAAGCCGCCGCGCGCATCGCCGTGCTCGATCCGGCGCTGAGCGTCTCCCAACCGCCCCGCGTCACCGCCTGCACGGGCATTGATGCCATCGCTCATGCGGTGGAGAGCGCCGTTACCCGGAAACGCACCGCGTTCTCCTTCGCTCTTCTCCCGCGAGGCACTCCGGTTGACACTGCCCGGTTTTCCCCGCGTGCTGGCTGCGCCAGACGACCTCCAGGCCCGCGGCTGGATGCTCCTTGGCGCCGCCTGGGCCGGAACCGCCATCGAACACAGCATGCTCGGCGCTGCCCATGCCGCTGCCAATCCCCTCACCGCGCGCCTGGGCTTGGCCCACGGCCAGGCCGTCGGCCTCATGCTCCCCCACGTGGTCAGATTCAACGCCGCCGAGCCTGCCGCCGCGCAGACCTATGCCGAACTGGCCTGTGCTGCCGGCCTTGCGTCTGCCTCGACACCTCCCGGCGAGGCCGCAGCCCGGCTCGCCGCCCGCTTGGAAGGGCTCCTCGACCTTGCCCGTCTGCCCCGCTCGCTCCAAGGCCGCGGCCTCTCTGCGGACGCTCTCGCCAGCCTCGCCCTCGAAGCCGCCCGTCAATGGACCGCCCAATTCAATCCCCGTCCCATCACCGTCAAAGACTTCGAGGCCCTCTATGCGGCGGCGCTGGAGGAATCGCCGCCCGTCGCGTAACGACGCAGTGAAGGCAGCCATGGAGTGGACCTCCTTGTCTTTACCCACATTTTTCATCTTCCCATGTGCGCGAACAGCAAATGCGGTTATATTGGCAATAAGGCACCAGCATAATCATCTATGAAGCATTCATCTGTATCCAACGCCCCGGACATCGCGCTCGACACGAATCCGGCTGATCCAAACCTCTCAGAGAACGCGGAAATGCGCGCTCTGAACCCATCGTCTCCGGGCTGCGTTGGCTGGGCCTCGCGTTCCCGGCGGCGGTTTCTCGGCCAGTTGGGCCTGGGCGCCGCCTGGTTCACGACGCCGGGTCTCTTTGCCGAAGAACTGGCGCGCAAGACCCCGTTCGTTGAGGAGGGCCCTTTCTATCCGCCCAAACTCCCGTTGGATACCGACAATGACCTGATCCTCATCAACGACTCGATCACCCCTGCCGTGGGCGAGATCGCGCACATCAGCGGGCGATTGCTGGACAGCCGGGGCGAACCGATCCGCAATGCCACGATCGAGATGTGGGAGGCCGACAGCCTGGGAATCTATCTGGCCGACCAGCCAAACCGCAGCCGCTACGACTCTCATTTCCAGGGCTTCGGCCGATTCCTCACCGGAACGAGCGGCGAGTACTATTTTCGCACCATCAAACCGCTCCCCTACTCCGGGCGCCCGGCCGCGCACGTTCACTTCAAGGTCAAAATGCCGCGCCGCGCCCCATGGACGACCCAAGTCTTCGTCAAGGGCGAGCCCGGCAACCAGCGCGACCGCATCTGGCGCAATATCGGCGACGACCGGGCCCGGTCCTTGGTTACAGTGGATTTCGCTCCGCTCAAAGGGTCGCGAATCGGCGAACTCGGCGCGCGGTTCGACATCGTCCTCGGCCTCGCACCCGAAGCCTGAGCAGGCACACACACATTCGACAGAAGGAAACGAAGAGAACGAAGAAGATGTCCTGCCGGGCGGTGGGTCTAGCGCCTGTTTCCACGAGCGCCGCGAGTCCGGACCTTTGTCGGAACCTTTGTCGGGACCTTTGTCGGGTGGGCCATGCCTCGACAAAGGCGCCGACAAAGGTTGCGACAAAGGTCTGAGATCGGAGCTAACTGCCGGTGCGCGGGATGGGGGGCGGCACCTTTTACAGCCGCGCGCTGGGCGAGCTTGAGGGCTTCAAAGAAGGCACGGCGGAGCACGCGCGGCTTTTCAAGGACTATCTGGGGCAAGTCGAGCGCCATCTGCGCCAGCGCGGCTGGCTCGACAAGGCCTTTGTGTATTGGTTCGATGAGCCGGCGCCCAAGGACTTTAACTTCGTAGTGGCGGGGATGAAACGGTTGAAAGATGCGGCGCCGGGCCTGCGCCGGATGCTCACCGTCCAACCCGAGCCGCAGTTGCTGGGCCACGTCGAGATCTGGTGCGGCCTCACGCCCAAGTGGACCCCGGAGAGCGTGCGCCAGCGCCAGGCCGCGGGCGAAGAGGTCTGGTGGTACATCTGCTGCGGACCCAAAGCGCCCTATGTCACCGAGTTCATCGATCATCCCGGGACCGAGCTGAGGCTCTGGCCCTGGCAATCCTGGCAATACGGCGTCTCCGGCATCCTCATCTGGTCCACAACCTGGTGGACCAGCCCCTCGGCCTTTCCCGCTCCAAAGCTGCAGGATCCTTGGGCCGATCCGATGAGCTACCAGGCCGGCTACGACGAGAAGCCCGGTGAACGCCGCTTCTGGGGCAACGGCGATGGCCGGTTCCTCTACCCACCCCACTCTCAGCCCCAGGCGAACGCCGCGACCGCGCCTTGCCTCGAAGGCCCCGTCAATTCCGTCCGTTGGGAGAACCTTCGCGACGGGATGGAGGACTACGAATACTTCTGGCTGCTCCGGCAGGCCATCCAGCGCGCCCAGGCCGCCAAGCGCGACCAGCGCACGCTCGAGGCGGCGCGCCGCCTGCTGGCCGTGCCCGGTGCGGTCTCACGCGACCTCACCAACTTCACGACCGACCCGCGCCCGCTCCTGGCCCATCGCCACCAGGTCGCGCTCATGATCGAACGACTCGGATTGTAACAGAAGCAAACGAAGGAAACGAAGGAAACCAAGACTCGATTTCGCATCCCCGGGATTGGATTCTCGGGGCGCCAGAGTGCCCGGCCCAAAGGGCCGATAGAACCTAGCCCAGGGCTGAGGCCGTGAGGCCGATGCCCTGGGGGTTTCGACCCAGAGAGCGCTTGAGCGCCCTGAATGGGCGCCAGAGGCTCTGGCGCCCATTCAGGGCGCACCCGGTCGCGTGGGGGCCTATTCCCCCAGGGCATCGGCCTGGTGGCCTCAGCCCTGGGCTAGGTTCTGGCGGCCCGTAGGGCCGCGCGCCGCTCGATTGTAAGCAATCGGCCCCGCCGGGGGTGTGCATCGCAACACACAGTTCTATCGGCACCCGCTCGGACCGGGCAACACTGTAAAACCCGCCCACACCTGGCTCCCGGCCGTCATCGAGGAGAAACGGCCTGCCGTCGTGATCGATGAAATCGTCGAGAGCCTTCTCCACGTCGAAGACCCCGTTTTATGTTCGAGTGTGCCTGGGCGAGATTCACCCTGATTGGAGGGAAATCAACCACCCTGACAGGACGGGGCAGAGCCGCAGGAAGTTGGGGGTTGAAACGTTCATTGCGCCTGATACAATGCGCCCGCGATGAATCCGGCCGAAAACCCCATCTTCCTCACCCGCAAGGCGTCAGGAAGTGGCTTGGCATGGGAAAAGCACTTGCCCAGCAGTCGGTCTCTTGAGACGTTGGAAACCGCGCTTGCCTCCTTGCCTGCGTATCAAAGCTGGCGGAAACTCGACCCCGGGCCAGGATCAGACATTGACGTTCGCTATTCACGTATGCCGGCTCTGACGAAGGCAGACATGCGCGCCCATGGTGTGAGAGCATTCGTGCCGCCCAATAAGGATCTTGATAATGGCATTGCCTCCGGCGAGATCGAATACGTCAAGACCAGCGGCACCACGGACGAGCAAGTCACGAATATTTGGTGCCAGAAATGGTGGAACGCCTCAGAGTGTGCTTCCTGGCAACTGCATTCCACCGCTGCCCAATCACTCACCGGCTCACAGCCCGAAGCAATTCTCACCAGTCCATTATGCGCTGGAATGCCCTGCGAAACCGGATATCTGCCCTTTGACAAGCGGAGGCTCGGCCGTTTCCTTTTTCTTAACGAGAGGGTAAATCCAGCCGAATGGACCAACGAGCACATGGACCGGATGGTCGACGAACTCAATAGCTTCCAGCCCCAAAGCCTCGAAGCAAACCCGTCCTTCCTTGCCAAGCTTTCCCGGCACATTGTGCGCACAAACAAAAGGGTTGTTCAGCCACGAATGATTTTTCTCACCTACGAGTATCCGTCCATCCTTCACTATCGGTTCATTCGAGAGGCTTTTGCTGCTCCGTTGGCAAGCTCGTACGGGTGTACTGAATGCGGGTATGTGTTCATGGAATGCGAGGCTGGACATCTGCACCAAAACACGCAATTTTGCCGCGTTGATTTTCAGCCTTTTGCAGAGGAGCATGGCGGGCCCCAAGTTGGCCGCATATTGGTCACAACATTTCAGAATCCATGGTACGTAGTGGTTCGGTTTGACGTGGGCGACTTGGTGAGGCTCGCACCGCAGGGCATGTGCCGGTGCGGACGAAACAGCGGAATCACGATTGCTGCAATGGAGGGCCGTGTCAAGAACGTTACGATTACGCCTGACGGGAAGGCCGTCACACAGCGGCAGATTGACGGCGCGCTGAGCGGCGTTGTGGGGGTCGAGGAATACCAGATTCTCCAAACCAGCCGAGCGGAGTACGCGGCATTTATTGTGTGCAACCCCCCCAATACGCCGTCAACGTGCGAGAAACAAGTGAGGGAGGTGCTCAGGTCGGTGTACGGCAACAATGCCAGAGTGTCAGTGAAAACCGAGCGCGCGCTTTCGCCGGATATTCCCGGCAAGTACCGGCTTGTCAAGCCACTCATTGCTATCGATCCGAGTTCTTTTCTTGATCGCCGGCATGTTTTACTGATTTCGTGACAGATCTGCGCTGACTGCGAATGGATCCTTGAGGCACCCGGCAGAAAGGAATGTGTTGATGAACACCGCATCTCCAGGCCCGTTGTTTCTGCTGGCAGGCAGGCCGAAAGCAACGCCAAAGTGTAAGCGCCCCGATCCTCTGCTGCACCTGGTCATCGAACAATGCGGCGAACCTCATCCGCGGGTCGCGTACCTGGGCAGTGCGAGCGAAGACGATCAGGATTTCTTCAGAATGGTCTCCGCTTTGTTGAAGAACGCCGGAGCAGGTGATGTTTTACTGGCGCCCACGGCAGGCGCAAGGGTTAACATGGGAAGAACGCTGGATATTCTTAAGGATGCGGACGCCATTCTCGTGTCGGGGGGAGACGTTGAAGAGGGCATGCGGGTGCTTGGCGAAAAAGACCTTACCCCGCTCCTGCGTGCGCACTACGATAACGGGACAGTGTTTGTCGGCCTTTCAGCCGGCAGTATAATGCTTTCCCGTCAATGGGTGCGCTGGCGGATCCCAACGACGATTCGACTGCCGAAATCTTCGCCTGCATGGGCTTTGCGCCGGTACTCTGCGATACTCACGGAGAAGCTGAAAACTGGGAAGAGCTGCTCACTCTACTGCGAGTTGGCAAACAAGAGGCGGTCGGATACGGAATCCCGTGGGACGCAGGTCTGTGCGTCACCCCCAAAGGACGCCTTTTTGCGATGGGGGAGCCGGTGCGCAGGTTTATTATGCGTGAAGGCACAGTCACCAGAATCACCGACCTTGAGGTTCAAGGCGGGGCATGATCTGTTCTGGAAAAAGAAAAGAAAAGGGGTCACCCATAGTATGGTTCGTTTTGCCCCATCTTCCCCTCATTCAAAAAAATGTCCTGGCGCCGATGTCCTCGACTCACCACGTTATACAGGGCTCCAGGATATTCAACCCGCAGTTTGCGCGGCCTGGCGGATCGATACAGCCCTCCTGATCAGCGTGTCAACCAAGAAAATGAACCAGGGCTGACGCCTTTTGCTTGGATTTCGACAAAGGTTTCGACAAAGGCTGCGACAAAGGTCGTGAATGTCACTCAAAGTCCGGGGCAGGAGGGCGTCGCCCTGGGGTGGTATGAAGGACGGCTTCGGCGTCGGGCGGCGCGCCCCCACCCTCGACCCTACCGTGCACCGAGACATTTTGTCGCGCGTTGCCGGACCCCTGGAATGGATTTGCAGCGTTGCCAGGAGCGGGCATACTGCGGGCATGCGGAAAAGGCTGTATCTGCGCTTGACCATCGCCATTTTGTGGGCTGCGGGGCTGAGCGTTGGCGCCCAGGCCCCGGACGTGCCGGTGTATCGGCAGGGGCGGCAGGAGTCGCAATACGAGGACCAGATCCGGACCGCCGCCAGGGACCTTTTCGCCAGGGGCAGCGTAATCCGGCTCACGACCATCCAGGAACAGCTCAAGCACACGTCCTGCGAATTGGATTTGCCCGCGCCGGCCACGCGCAAGCTGGCCCCGCGCGAGATCTGCGCCGCCGCGCGCCGCAGCCACTTCCGAGTGGGCTGGGTGTTCCTGTGTACCCAGTGCGAAGATTGGCACGTCAACCTGGCAGGCGGCTATGCCCTCACCACCAACGGCGCAATCGCCACCTGCTATCATGTGGTCCAGCCTGACTCGAAAATGAAAATGGGCTGCCTGGTTGCGGCCGACGAAAGCGGCAAGGTCTTTGGGGTAACGGAGGTGCTCGCCGCAAATCGCTACAGCGACGTTCTGCATCCTGCGCGTGGGCGGGGTCTCCCTGGTCCCGCTGGCCTTGAACACCAACGTCTATCCGGGCGACACAGCGTATTGCTATAGCGACCCGCTGGACCACCGGGGCTTCTTCAGCCAGGGCATCGTCAATCGCTTTTACCAGTTCCCCGGCCGCCGGCCTTTCAGCGCTCCCGCGTCGGCGGCTTACGCCCCCACGCGCCTGGACGTTGCCACCGCCTGGGCGCCCGGCTCCAGCGGGTCCGCCGTCCTGGATGAGTGCGGCAATGTCATCGGCCATGTCTCGACCATCGCTGCCTTCGGCGAGGGCGAGCCGTCCGACGCCCAGCCTTCGGCGCCGGCCGTCCAACCCGCGATGATCGTCTTCCACGAAGCTGTCAGCGCCCGCGACGTGCTGCGCCTTGTCGCAAGGCCGGCGCGGTGATCGGCGGAATGACGAATGACGAATGACGAATGACGAATGACGAATGGGCGGCGTCACGCCCTGCGAGACGTTCATTTAAACGCAGAGACGCGAAGAACGCAGAGATCGGCCTCGTCTGCCTTGCCTGGTCTCTGCGTCCTTCGCGTCTCTGCGTTTTCATTGTCCATCCGAATCCGCCTCCGTGCTCCCTCTGTGCTCGCACCGTACCTCCTTGTCCGGCTTCACGCTCCGCGTTCGCACTACGCCATCACACGCTGTCGAGCGGTTGGAACCTGGCGCCCAGCACGGCTTGGCTGTTGAAACCGAGCCAGCGGTCCAGGACGGTGGCATAGACGCGCCGGAAGTCGGTGTGGAATTTGGGGGCATCGGCGTCCAGGTCGGTCAGGCTCGGATGCTGGCCGATCAGTCCGCCTTTGAGCCCGCCGCCGGCCAGGAAGAGCGGTGCGGCGGCCCCGTGCCCGGTGCCTCGCCGCCCGTTCTCGGACAAAGTTCGGCCGAACTCGGAAAAAGTCATCAGCCGGACCCGAGCCAGCAAGCGGTTGCGCTGGAGGTCATCGAAGAAAGCGGCCACCGATTCGGAGAGTTCACGCAGCAGTGCTCCATGGTTGGCCGCCTGGTCTGCGTGAGTGTCGAACCCGCCGATCCCCCCGCCGCCCATCTCGGCGAAGAATATGCGGATGCCCAGTTCAGCCCGGATGAGCAGGGCGCACGATTTGAGTGTCTGAGCCAGTGAAAAGCCCGGGTATGGGGCGGCGCCCGTCTGCGTGGCGGCCTGGCGCGCGGCTTCCAGGCGGGTGCTGGCTACCGCGGCCTCGAGGGCAGTCCGGCGGAGGAAATCCGGCAGCGGATTGCTCGAGGCCTCAGCCGACGCGCCTGCGCGCGAGCTTGCCGCCTCTACGGCAGACCGCACCGCGGCCGCGCGGTCCGCTGGCAGCCATGAATCGAGCGACTTGATGGCCGGCACGACAGCGCGGGCGGATTGGAGGCCGAACGGGGCGGGGATCGGGCCGACGAAAACGCCCGGCACATCGGTTTGGCCATCGTTGCAGGCCCAATCTATAGCCCGGCCGACCCACCCGGTTTGGGCGAGGGCCTCACCGGGGCGTGCCGTGTGCCAGTTGCGCATCGCGACTTGGTGGTCGCGATCCGAGTCTGGATAGCCGACGCCTTGGAGGATGTCCAGGTGTCCCTCCTGATAGAGCCGCAGGAAGGCCGGCATCTCGGGGTGCAGACCCAGCCCGGAGCCGAGCTTCAGGACGCTCTGCCCGCCCAGCCGCAAAGTCGGGCGGCTGCGGCGATAGGCATCGTCTTCATAGGGCACAACTGTGTTGAGGCCATCATTGCCGCCGGACAATTGAACGACGACCAGGACCGAATCACGAGCCGCGCCTTGCGCGCCGGCGGCCAGCGCCGTCCGGGCCAGGAACGCCGGCACCGCCGGACTGAACGCCGCCACCGCCGAAGCCCCGAATAGCGTCCTGATGAAATCGCGACGTGTGGTGCGCAAGGTCTCAGTGAAGGCTGCATCGCTATCGCGGGCAGACCCCTCACCCCGGCCCTCTCCCCATCGGATGGGGAGAGGGAGCGTTCTCGGTGGCGCTTTGAGGAAGGGCAGACGCCTGGGAGATCCAGAGACTGCCGACACTTCCCCCTCTCCCCTTCGGAAGGGGAGAGGGTTGGGGTGAGGGGTCTGCCCCGCACTCCGTCTCCGCCTCAACTGGCCCATCACTGAGGTGTCCATAATTCGCTCCACGCTGCTCACGCCATTTGGTACTCGGGCATCGTTGCCAGCAGGAGGGCAAGGCGGCGGAGGGGAGCGGAGAGGGCGCCCTCGCCTGGAGGCGGGGCCGGGGCCTCCCCTGCCCTTTTGAGCACGGCCTGGCTGGTTTCTTCGGGCAGGTTGCCCTGGAACAATAGGTCGCAAAGGAACCGGCTTGCGGCCTGGAGACCCGACTGGCCGTGTTTTGATGCGGCAGCCGCCGGGTCCGTCTTGCCCTCGTAGGGACCCGAAGCGGCCAGCAGGTCCTGGGCGAGCCTGGCGCGGCCCAGGAGCGTAAACCGGTTGATCCAGCTTTGGCCCCCCGCCCACCCCTCGGCAGTCGGGGGCTGGAGCAGGTCCTGCCCCAGCGCGGTGAGGTCCGAGGCCAGGCGCACGGTCCCGATTTTGCCTTCGAGCGGCCTGACCAAGCCCACGGCGAACTGGACCGGGCTCTTGACCTTCTGCCCGCGCGAGGAAAAGAACAGGTTCGACAGCAGGATGGTCCGGGCGAGCCTGGCCAAATCGTAGTCTTTGCGCAAATCGGCTGCCAGGGGCGCAATCACGCTCTCCGGCAAGGCGGAGACATCCGAGATGAACCAACGACAAAGTCTGCGGACGATGAACTGGGCCGTCGCCGGGTGCTCGAGCAGGACGCGCACGAGGTCTTTGCGCCCGAAGTCACCCTCGCGGCCCAGCAGTTTCTTGGGGCCTGAGTCGTGTTCGCGGGGGATGTACTGGGCTTCGTTGTGCGAGACGAACCAGCCCGTCAAGGCCCCGGCTGCGGCCCGGACATCACCATCAGCGCACACGCCCGGCCCCAGGGTGAACCGTTCGAGCACGGCGCGCGAAAAGTCCAGGTTCGGGCGCGCCTTGCGGTTGGCCTGGCCGCCCAGCGAGAGCAGCACCGCCGGTTCGTCCAAGACGGCCTCCAGAAGGGCATCGAAGCGCCCGAGCGCGTGCCGCCGCAGCACAGCGACATAGCGGCACATCAAAGCGGGATTGGCCACGCGCCCATTGGTTATCGCGAAGTGGTTGTGCCAGAACAGGGTCATCTGCTCCAGCAGCGGGTGCGGCGTCTCCAAGAGGCGCCTCAGCCACCACGCCGCCAAATCGCTTTCCGAGCCGGCGGCCGCCTTCTCGTAAGCGCTGTAACTCTCGTTGAACGCCGCCACGTCGGCCTCGGGGTGCAGGAGTTTCTCGACAGCCGCTTCCGGGCCGCCCGCCACCGCCTGCTGGAGTTCCCCCCAATTGGCCCCGAAGCCGGCGCGGCCATAGAGATGCCCGGCCAACCCAAGGCCCCAAGGCAGGGCGCCATCCGGCTGAAAAGGAGCCCACAACCAGGAGGGGGCGTGGAGGGCCCCGGGCGGAAGAGCATTTGGTGTCGGTGCTTGCACGGAAGGCTCAGAGGTTGTCAGGGCCAATTCAGAGTCACTTCATGGCTTCGGTCTTTTCGGTGGGGCCGCCTGGCGCCTTGAACTTGAGTTCGAGTGTTGCCTGGGGGCAGGCATGGACGCGTCCAAGCGTGAGGGCGGCCCGGTCCAGGTAGCCTGCCGCCGCCAACAGGATGCCAATCTCGGCCTCGGCCTGGGCGCGGCTGTTGCCCTTCTCGACCATGTTCTTGCGAATGAACTGCTCGCGGTTGGCAACGAGGATGGCGTGCAGTTGGGCGCCGTCCAGTTCCAATGCGGCATGGGTGGCCTGGGAGGGCTTAGGCGCGGCGGCTGACTCTTTCTGGACGGCATCGATCAGGTCCCGGGCCAGCCCGTCGGTCGAGCTGAGAATGAGGTAATCGCCGGGCCGGGCCAGGGTTGGGCGGAAGTTGTAGCGGGTGTCGATGGCAGACTTGTCCTGGCCGTCCGGCGGACGGAAATAGGAGAGCGAGTATTTCACGCCGTTGTGCGTTGCGCGGTCCAGAATCAGGCCGGGCTTGGCGTCCTGTCCGCGCGTGAAATTGGCCAGGCCGATGGCCTTCTGCCAGGCCTCCTCGACGGTCTCGCCGAAGGCCTGGGGATTGCGCAGGCGCAGGACGGCGGCGAAGGCGGGCACTTGAGAGGCCGGCGTGCCGATGGACGGATCATAGCGCTGGACGGCGACCACCACTCGAAGGTCCGGGCGGGTCTGGCCCAGCACGCCCTCGGTCAATTCGATGCCGCTGAAAAAGATCCCCATCATGTTCTCGAAGAAGACCAGGCCCGAGGTTCGTTCCGGGAAGAGGTCGTCCTTGGCGGAGTAGAAGGCGCGCAAGTCCCGGTACAGGCTCAGGCAGGCGATGCCCCCGGGCACGTCCAGCGCGGGCATGATCCCTTCACCGGGCTGGTGTGGCGTCGCGAAGGCTGCGGCCTTGGAGGTGGCGGGCGCCTGGCCGTCGGTGAAGGCCTTGAGCACCAGTTTGCCATCCCGGATATAGGCGCCCAACGCCAGCCAATTGGCCTGGCCCAGCGCCTCTTTGGTGTCGCCCAGCAGCAGCGCCCCCATCGGATTGATTTCTTTGGCCAGGGCCTCTTTGACGTTGGGCGCCTGGCGCAACAGTTGCATGTTCACAAAGACCCTGCCCAGGGCGTCTTTGCCCACCGCCTGCAGGGCCGCCTGGTAAAGCGGCACGGAGGTGATGTCTTTGCCCGCGGCTTGGGCGCGCAGGTCCAACGCCCGGTCCAGGGCCGCCGGGCGATTGGCCAGGAGCAGGCGGCTGCCCAGGATGGCGTGCGACTCGTTGGTCGAGAGCGACCAGGTCGTGACGCCGCGGTATTCGCGGGAGGCGACTTGCTCGGTGCGGCCTTGCTTGGCTGCTTCGCTGGCCGCAAAGTGCCGCACAACCTCCTCCAACTGGCCCAGCACCTTCCCGTCTTTGGCGTCCACAGCGAGCAACACCCCGCCACCAGGCTCGATGGCAAACGCCAGACCCCCGCCCAGAAGCTGCCTCAGCCCGGCCCGCCAGTTGGTGCCGAGCTGCAATTCCAGGTACGCCACCATACCCTCCAGTTGCTGGAACTTCAGATTGCCCTTCTGGTTCTCGGTCAGTGCCGCCCATGCCCTGCCCGCCTCCGGACTGAGCAGCGGCTCCAGCAACGCGCCTGGCTCGGACACCTCGATCACCAGGGCGGCATCGCCCCCAATCCACAGGCTGGCCGGGGGCAATCCTTCGGCCGCCACAGCCCTTTGAAGGACCAACACTGGCAACGCCAACCCGCAGAGCAAGAGTGTTTTTCGGAGCGCAATCATAGTTCTACTCATTATACGCGCGGGCGGGGCAGGAGGTTACACCGCACCAGGTAATACCTCAGTGCAGGCGCGAGCGGCACCGCGGGCAGACCCCTCACCCCGGCCCTCTCCCCTTCAGAAGGGGAGAGGGAGAATCCTCGGTAGCGGCAGGAGGAAGCGGACATGCTCGCAAGTTCCAGAGACGGGCGAAGCTTCTCCCTCTCCCCTGGGAGGGGAGAGGGCCGGGGTGAGGGGTCGTCCCTCTGCAATGCACCGCAGGGACTGCTCAGGATGCGGGCTATGCGCGCGCAACGGCCGGCGCGGCCAGCTTCAAGATCCCCAGCACATTCAGGGCGGCCTTGGGGACGAACGAGGCGGCGGAAACGAACTCGGGCAGTTTGGAGCCGTCGGGGCTGCGCTCGGAGCAATGGTCGTTGTCACCCCAGGGCCCAAGGCCGTCGAGCGTCGGAACGGCGTCCCAGATGCCGTTGCCGTCGCTGAGCCCCCGCGGGCCTGGCCGCCAACGCGCAGGCCGAGTTGGGCGCCCGCCTGCGTCCAGAATTGGCAGAGGCGGTCGGTGGCCGCGTTGGGCGGCCAGGGGCGCCACTCCTCGACGATCTCGACCTTGACGTGGCAGGCATAGCCGTCGGCCGGGCTGCGCACCTCGCCGGGCCCGTTCAAGGCCAGCAGGGATTCCCTGGCCTGGGCGCAGACCTGCGGCAAGAAGGCGCGATATTCCCCCTCAGCCGTGGCCGCGTGCGGGACGCGATTGACCACCGTGCCGCCGGAGATGGTGCCCACATTGAAGGTGAGGTCCCGCGAATAGTCGGTGAGCGCGGCGATGCGCTGGAGCGTGAGGCCCAGTTGAACGATGGCATTGGCCCCGTGCGGGTGTCTGCCCCCCGCGTGCGCAGCGCGGCCCGTCGCCGTCACGCGCCAGGCCCCCCGGCCTTTTCGGCCCGTCACCAGGAGGCTTTCCTGGCCCGCATGCTCTTCGGCCTCGAACACCAGCGCCGCCAGCGTGGCCGCGTCGAAACGGCTGCGGCAGGCCTGCTCGAAGTCGGGCGAGAAGGCCTCCTCGGACGAGTTCCAGATGAGCTTCCAGCTTATCGCCTCGAAGACCTCCGGCGCGTGCTGGCGCAAGGCCCAGAGCACCAGCCACATCATCACCGTCCCGCCCTTGATGTCCACCGTGCCGGGACCAAAGATGCGATCCCCCTCGCGCTGCCAGCGGAAGTTGTTCCGCGCCTCGTCCTCCGGCGGAAAGACCGTGTCCAGGTGCGAGATCAAGGCGATGCTCTTGCCCGAACGTCCGGGCCGGACCATGACCAGGTGCTTGCCCCAGGCCGGGTTGGTCGAGGGCACGAACTGGGCCTGGAAACCCAACGGCGCAAAACACTGCGCCGTAAAGCGGCCCAGCCGGTTCACCCCCTCCGGATTGCCCGTGAAACTGTTGATGCCAACCATTTCCCGCAGCAGCTCCAGGCCCGCAGGCAGGTGTTGTTCCAGGTACGTCTTGAGCACCGCCACATCTTGCATGCCTTCGAGCATGGAGGCTCGCGCGCAAAAGGTCAACTCGGTGGGCCAGAGAATGCGAAATCCGAAGTCCGTCCCTTTTGTCGCTTTTGTCGCTTTTGTCCCTTGTTGAAGGGACGAAAGGGACGAAAGGGACAAAAGGGAGGCCATGGGGGCCAGGGCTATTGACAAGGTCGCTCGGTGCGCCTGTGCGCCAGGGGCGCCAGCGTAGCGCAGACTTCCAAGTCTGCTGTGTCGCGGGTTTCCAAACCCGCAGGCCGTCCGCAAACCGGGCGCGCCCGATATGTTGAACGCCCTGCCGATTTGGAAATCGGCGATACGGCAGGTTTGGAAACCTGCGCTACGACTTTGTCAACGTCCCTGGGCGTCAGCCAGATCTCCCAGGGTTTGATCTCGCCTTCATGCTGCCTTCCTGGCTAGTCTATGGCCCGCATGGCACGCACATCCAACGCTCCAATCCGGGCATGCTGACCTCCCTCCTCAAGGATGTCTCGCGCTCGTTCTACCTCACGTTGCGCGTGCTGCCGGGGCGGATTCGGCCGCAAATCGGGCTGGCCTATTTGCTGGCGCGCACCACGGACACGATTGCGGACACGGAGTTGGTGTCCCTGGAGCGCCGGTTGGCGGCACTGGAGGCCCTGCGCCGGCGCATCCTGGGCCAGAGCCAGGCTCCGCTGGACCTGGGCGAATTGGCACGGCGCCAGGGCTCCCCTGCCGAAGGCCGGCTGCTGGACCGGATTGAAGAGAGCCTGGCGCTGCTCCAGGCCCTGGCCCCCGCCGACCAGCAACGCGTCCGCCAGGTGCTCGACATCATCACCAGCGGACAGGACCTGGACCTGCGCCGGTTCGCCGGCGCCTCGGCCTGGAGAATCATCAGCCTCCGCACAGACGCCGAGCTGGACGATTACACATATCGCGTCGCCGGCTGCGTGGGCGAGTTCTGGACACGGATGTGCCGCGCCCATCTCTTCCCCAAAGCGCCGCTCGATGAAGCCCTTCTCCTTGCCAATGGCGTCCGCTTTGGCAAGGGATTGCAATTGGTCAATATCCTGCGCGATTTGCCCGTCAATTTGAGGAAAGGGCGATGCTACCTGCCGGCGGATGCGTTGGCGGACTGCAAGCTGGCCCCGCCGGATCTCCTCGAACCCGCCAACGAGGCCCGGCTTCGCCCGCTCTATAATGCTTTGCT
The DNA here is from genome assembly GCA_963749495.1 of uncultured bacterium. Taxonomy (GTDB): domain Bacteria; phylum Verrucomicrobiota; class Verrucomicrobiia; order Limisphaerales; family UBA8199; genus CAVQND01. The sequence continues at coordinate 345,648 of CAVVMW010000021.1, read as the reverse complement.
GGACCGGGCGAAGGGCCATTTGCTGGCCGGCTGGGACTATACCGACGCGCTGCCGCGCGGCTGCACCCGTGTGCGTCTGGCTTGCGCCTGGCCCATTCTGATCGGAGTCGAGACGCTCAAGCTCTTGCGCTGCGGAAACGTCCTCGATGCCGCCCACCGGCTCAAGATCAGCCGCTCCCAGGTCAAGGGCCTGATCTGGCGCTCCGTTCTGGCCTATCCCTTTCCCGCCGCCTGGCGCCGACTGGTGAGGTGAGGGGCCGAAGCACTCGTGTTGCGGGCCTTTGTCGCGGCCTTTGTCGCAAAATGCCCGGTCCGACAAAGGTTGCGACAAAGGTTGCGACAAAGATACCAAGGTAGAACCGGGGGCGTTGCTTCCCGCTTGATAACCTGCCCAGGGCGATCATAATGCCGCCAGGCTGCGGGGGCAGCGCTGGAGAGCCCCGCCCCGACACGGCCCGGCAACAACTGAGCCAACGTAGTACCAGAAACTGCCTATGCGCCTCATGCCTCGAATGATGATTGCGGCTTGCCTCCTCCTGGGCTGCCTGACGCTCCCGCTCCCGGCCGCCGCCGGCACACCGGACCCCGTGTGCTGGTCTATACGAGAAACCAGGTCGGCCAGGGACTTTACGTCCACGACAACATTGCCGCCAGCGTGGCTGCTATCAAAAAGCTCGGCGCGGAAAACCACTTTGCCGTGGACGTATCGGACGACCCGGCCGTTTTCACCGAGGGCAATCTCAAGCGTTACAAGGCCCTGGTTTTTGACAACACCAACAACGAGATCCTCGACACGGACGAGCAAAAGGCCGCCTTGCAGGCCTATATTCGCGCCGGGGGCGGATTTGTGGGCATTCACTCGGCCTGCGGTTCGATGCGCCAGTGGCCGTGGTTCTGGTCCATGCTCGGCGGCAAATTCAAGCGCCACCCCAGGCTCCAGCCCTTCACCGTCAAGGTCAAAGACCCCAATGACCCCTCGACCGCCCATCTGCCTGCCTCGTTCCAGTGGACCGACGAGTTTTACTTCGTGGATAACATGGCCAACGACCTCCACGTGCTGCTGGCGGGCGACCTGGCGAGCCTCGACGACCCCGCCAAGGGCCAGTACCCCGGCAGGCTCTTCGGCGACGAGTTCCCCCTGGCGTGGCGCCACCAGTTCGACGGCGGACGCGAGTGGTACACCGCCCTGGGCCACAAGCCGGAACATTATTCGGACCCCAGGCTGACCCAGCTCATCCTGGGCGGCATCCGCTGGGCCATGGGAGAGACAAAGTAACCGCCGGACCTGAATCAGGCGCTGGATGGGGAACTTGAAACTTGAAATTTGAAAGGATTCCACTATGACCAAACTTAACCCCCTGCCTGCAGCCGTCCTCTCCCGTCGCCGCTTCATCCGGGTCTCCGCAGCCGGCGTGCTGGCCGTTCCGGCCATCTTGCCCTCCTCGGTCTTCGGCCAGAGCGCCCCGAGCAATCTCATCCATGTCGGCCAGATTGGCTGCGGCCGCATTGCCAACGAGATGGACATGCCCGGAATTCTCAAGCACTACAACGCCGCCCGCATCGTGGCCGTGTGCGACCTGGATTCCAAGCGCCTGGCCAGGGCCAAAGAACGCGTCGAGCGGCACTATGCCGATAAGACCGGCGCCCGCGCGCCGCTCGAGGTCAAGAGCTACGGCGACTACCGCGAGTTGCTCAAAGACCCCGCCATCGATGCGGTGGCCATCAGCACGCCCGACCATTGGCACGCCGAGCTGATCATGGCCGCCACACTGGCCGGCAAGGATGTTTATGTGCAGAAGCCGCTCTCGATGACGCTGTCCGAAGGCCGGATCGTCAGCGACATCCTTCGTGAAAAGAAATGCGCCTTTCAGATCGGCAGCCAGCAACGCTCCGACGCCCCCTGGCCCCAGTTCCGGCGCGGGGTCGAACTGGTGCGCAACGGGCGCATCGGCACGCTGCACACCGTTCGCGTGGGCCTGCCCACCGACCCAGCCGGCCAAGTCGAAAAGGAGATGCCCGTGCCACCCCACCTCAATTACGAAATGTGGTTGGGCTGCACCCCGCTGGCGCCCTACACTGAAAACCGCGTCCACCCTCAGCACCGCCGCCAGGGCGGCCAACTCGTGGAAGAGGTCAACGTCACCGACCGCCCCGGTTGGCTGCGCATCGAGTCGTATTGCCTGGGCATGATCACCGGCTGGGGCTCGCACCACGTTGACATCGCACACTGGGGCATGGACACCGAACTGACCGGCCCTATCGAGATCGAAGGCCGCGCAGAGTTCCCCAAGCAGGGCCTGTGGAACGTGCATGGCCCTTACCACATCGAGGCCAGATACGCCAACGGCGTCACGATGATCCTCGACGATCACTACGCCAACGGCGTGCGTTTCGAAGGTTCCGATGGCTGGCTCTTCGTGAGCCGCGGCGGCGCCCGCGCTACTGCCAGCGACCCCAACGTCACCAAAGACCAGCCGATCGCCGCCAGCGACCCCAAGATCCTCGACTCCAAAATCGGCCCCAACGAAATCCATCTCTACAAGAGTTCAGACCACCACCTGGACTGGCTCCAGAGCATCCGTTCGCGGGGCCGCGCAGCCACCTCGCCGGAGCAGGCCCACCGCGCCACCAGCGCCTGCGAACTGGGCTGGATAGCCATGAAACTGGGCCGCAAACTCCGCTGGGACCCCGTCAAAGAGGCCTTCCCGGACGACCCCGAGGCCAACGCCCTCCGCTCCCGCCCCCAACGCGCCCCTTACGGGAGCGACGCCCTGCTCAAGAAAGCCTAAAGGAATCCACAGAAGGAAACGAAGGAAACAAAAAATAGAAGAGTCAGGCCGGCCCAGCCAGCCTTACACGTCTGGAGCCCGGGCGTTCCCAAGCGAGTCTGTCCCATCCACGAGCGAGCAATTCTCCTTTCAGTTCTTCGTTTCCTTTGTTTCCTTCTGTGATATGTCCTTTGTTTTCATGGTGTCCTTCTGTAGTATCCACCCATGCATCCGCTGTTCCAAAAGGCCGACCAACTCAGCCATACGGTGATTGGCGCAGCCATTGAGGTGCATCGGCTTAAGGGGCCGGGCTCATCGAGAGCATTTATGAAAAGTGCCTCCTGCGCGAATTGAGCCTTCGAGGCGTAGCCGCGGTCAACCAGCGGGACGTCAAGATCGAGTACAAGGGAATCGTTTTTGAGGAGCCGCTCCGCTTTGACGTTCTGGCCGAAGATTGCCTGCTCCTTGAACTCAAAGCGGTTCAGGAAGTCCTCCCCATCCACAAGGCCAAACTCCTCAGTTACATGAAGCTGCTCGACATCCCCGTTGGCCTCCTGATCAACTTTCATGAACTCAAGCTCGTGAACGGCATTCACCGTCTCATTCTGCCCGGTGCCAACCAACCTTGAAAGAGACTCACAGAAGGAAACGAAGGAAACGAAGGCCCCGCCCTATGGCCCTTTGTTTCCTTCGTTTCCTTCTGTAAAATGTTGTTCGTTTCCTCCGTTTCCTGTAAGACCTATGAAACTTCTCTTTGCCTTTTTGTTTGTTTCCTTTCTTCTTGTAACGTCGGCGGGTGCAGCGGAGGCCGCCGTGCGGCTCATCACGCTCGACCCCGGTCATTTCCACGCCGGCCTGGTGCAGAAGCTCATGTACCCCGAGGTCGAGCCCCACGGTGCACGTGTATGCCCCCGCCGGGCCGGACCTCGATGAGCACCTCAAGCGCATCACCAGCTTCAACACCCGCCCCGACAACCCCACCCACTGGGAGGAGAAGGTCTATGCCGGCCCCGATTTCCTCGAACGGATGGTCCGGGACAAAGCGGGCAACGTCGTCGTCATCTCCGGCAACAACGCCCGGAAAACCGAGTACATCGAGCGGGCCGTCACGGCTGGGCTCAACGTCCTGGCCGACAAGCCGATGTCCATCACCCCCGATGGCTTCGAACTCCTCCGTCGGGCCTTCGCGACCGCCGCCGCCAGGAAAGTCCTGCTCTACGACATCATGACCGAGCGCTACGAGATCGCCAGCATCCTCCAGCGCGAGTTGGCCCGAGATTCCAACGTCTTCGGCCTCCTCGAACCCGGCTCACCGGAGCGCGCGGCCGTCGAGATGGAGAGCATCCACCATTTCTTCAAAGAGGTGGCCGGCAAGCCCCTGAGCCGGCCCGCCTGGTTCTTCGATGTCCGCCAGCAAGGGGAGGCCATCCCCGACGTGGGCACCCACCTGGTCAACCTGGTCCAATGGGAATGCTTCCCCGAGCAGGCCCTGGATTGGCAGAAGGATGTCCGGGTCTATGCCGCTCGCCGCTGGCCCACTACGCTCTCCCTCGAACAGTTCCGGCGCGTGACCGGACTGGACGATTACCCCGATTTTTTGAAACCGGATGTGCGCTCCGACGGCGCGCTGGAGGTCTTTCAAAACGGCGAGGTCGCCTGGTCCTTGCGCGGCGTCCATGCCAAAGTCCGCGCCCTGTGGCGATTCGAGGCCCCGCCTGGCGCCCAAGACAGCCATTTCTCGGTCCTGCGGGGCACGACCGCCTCGCTGCGCGTCGTCCAGGGCCCCGAGCAGCACTATGTCCCCACCCTCTATGTCGAGCCAAACCCGGGCATCGCTCCCGCCGTCTTCGAGCAAGTCCTCCGCGGAGCCGTCGCCAGACTCTCCGCCACCTGGCCCGGCCTCGACCTGAAAGCCGCCGGCCAATCCTGGCAAATCGTTGTTCCCCAAAAATACGGCGTCGGCCACGAAGCCCATTTTGGCCAGGTCACGGAGCGTTACCTGGGCTTCCTGGCTGCCAACCAAATGCCCGCCTGGGAAGTGCCCTGCATGCTCGCCAAGTACTACACCACCGCCCGCGCCTACGCCCTGAGCCACGCCAAGCCGTAATCCCCCAGAATGTAGTCGGTCAATCAAGGCGGAGACGCAGTGCCGGGCGGAGCCCCACCCCACCCCAACCCTCTCCCCTTCCGAAGGGGAGAGGGAGAAGCGTCAGCAGTCTCCGGAACTTCCAACCGTCTCCGCTTCCTCAAGCCGCGACGCAGAACTCTCCCTCTCCCCATCCGATGGGGAGAGGGTTGGGGTGAGGGGTCCGCCTGCCGTGTCACTCCCGCTGAGGCCTTAACCCAGAACCCACGAAGCCCTTGCCATTGGGCCTCGGAAAAGTATGCTGCCCGCATGACTGAGAAGTGGAGCAAGTGCCTGCCGTATCTGTTCATGGCGCTGGCCGCATTGTCGCGCTGGCCCAAATTGTTCCCGCCCAATTTCAGCGCGTTCTACGGCCTGGCCTTTTGCGCCGGCGCCTTCTTCCCCCGCACAACGAAGTGGTGGCTGCCGCTGGGGACATTGGTGTTCACCAACATCGTCCTCAACCTGTGTTACTATCACGTCCAGGCCTTCACGGCGGGGATGCTGGTCAATTACGGCGCCTACGGCTGCATCATCTGGTTCGGCACCCGCTTCAGCCCGCGGTCCTCGTTCGTGCGCCTGCTCTCGGGGGGAATCCTGGGCGCCATCGTCTTCTACCTGATCACCAACACGGCGGCATGGCTCGCCAACCCGGAATACCCCAAAGACCTCTCAGGCTGGCTCATCGCCCTGACCAAGGGCACCAACGGCTACCCGACCACGCTCGAATTCTTCCGCAATACACTCCTGAGTGGCGGCTTGTTCACCGGCCTGTTCGCCGGCGCCATGAAGCTGAGCGAAGCCCCGGAACCAGCCGAGGAAAAAGAGGCCGAGGAGAAGCCTGCCGAAGACGCGGAGCCGGAAAGCGAAGAGGGCGTCAAACCGCAAGACGCTTGATGACCATCGGCGTCATCTCCGACACGCACAATTTCCTGGATTCGACCATTCCGGGGCTGTTCCGGGGCGCGGGCGTCGAGCACATCCTCCACGCCGGAGACATCGGCCAGCCCTGGCTGCTGGCCCAATTGCGCCTGCTCGCCCCCGTCACCGCCGTTGCGGGCAATACCGACGACCCGTTTCTTGGCTTCAAACTCTTCGAAACCGTCGAGCTCGATGGCCGCAGGTTCCTCCTGCACCATATTGTCAATCCCCTTGCCCCGAGCGATTCGCTCCGCGCCGCCATCGCCCGCGAGCGGCCCGCGGCCGTCGTGTTCGGCCACTCCCACAAGCCGTTTTGCGATACCTCCCACGGCATCCTCTTCTTCAACCCGGGCTACGCCGGCAAACCCCGCTTCGCCCTGCCCCGCACCATCGCCCTGCTCCACTCGGACTCCAAGGGCCTCCGCCCACAGTTCCTCGCGCTCTGAGCAGGCGACCCGCCTTTGGTGGTCGTCCCAGGCCCGTGCAGCCATACGGCCTGAGAATGCAGGGCCATTGTCAAAGTCGCTCGGCGCGCCTGTGCGCCAGGGGCGCCAGCGTAGCGCAGGTTTCCAAACCTGCTGTATCGCGGGTTTCCAAACCCGCAGGCCGTCCGCAAACCGGGGGCGCTCGACATGCCGACGCCCTGCCGATTGGAAATCGGCGATACAGCAGGTTTGGAAACCTGCGCTACAACTTTGTCAACGGCCCCGCCCGAGAATGCGGAGCTGCACGGACGTGCCTCGACGCGAGCGCCAGGATGGTGGAAAATGAAGGTGTGAGCGACAGGCCGGCAACATCTCCGCGCGGGCGAGGCGCATCGAGCAACCCTCCGAACCGCTTCGAGCGCATCTGGCTCGAACGCGATGCGGACTGGGACCCGGAGCAGGACCCGGCCCCGAGGACCCAATTCCTCCGCGACCTCACCCAGAGTATCATCACTTACAACGACAGCCCCGACATCCCGTTCCGCGCCAGCCTCAATCCCTATCGCGGCTGCGAGCACGGGTGCAGCTATTGCTACGCGCGGCCCTATCATGAATACCTGGGCTTTTCCGCGGGGCTCGATTTCGAGAGCCGCATCATGGTCAAGGAGAACGCGCCGGAACTCCTGAGACGCGAACTCTCTTCTCCCAAATGGAAACCCCAGGAGTTGGCGATGAGCGGCGTGACCGATTGCTACCAGCCCATCGAACGCCGGTTCCAACTCACCCGCCGATGCCTGGCCGTACTGGCCGAATTCCGCAACCCGGTCAGCATCGTCACCAAGAACTTCCTGGTCACGCGCAACCTGGACCTGCTGCGCGAACTGGCGGCCTGCCAGGCGGTGCACGTCAACTTCTCGATAAACTCGCTCGACCCCGATCTGGCGCGCCAGCTCGAGCCCGGGCCTCCTCGCCCAGGCAGCGCCTGGACGCTGTTGAACTCCTGGCCAACGCCGGCGTGCCCGTGGGCGTCCTGGTCGCCCCCGTCATCCCGGCCCTGACCGATCACGAGATCCCCTCGGTCCTGGCCGCAGCCAAAGCCGCCGGGGCGGTGTGGGCCGGCACCGAGGTCCTGCGCCTGCCCCTGGCCGTCGCGCCGATCTTCGAGCAATGGCTCGAACGTACTGTCCCCGCGAAAAAGGAAAAAATCCTGGGCCGCATCCGTGCCCTGCGCGGCGGCAAGCTCAACGATCCGCGCTTCGGTTCCCGGATGCGCGGAGAGGGGAGCTTCGCCGACCAGATTTCTCAAATGTTCCACGTCGCGCGCCGGAAGGCTGGCCTGCCGGAAACCAGCCCCGAGTTGTCCACCGCCGCCTTCCGCAGGCCGGGGAGCTCGAGTTTGAGCTTGGGCTCGGGAATGGCTAATCTGGAACCGCTAATCTGCGCTAATCTACGCTAATCTACCTTGGGAACGGCAGCATGGGGTGCGCCAGGGTGAACGCTTTGCGCGATGAATTCCGAGAGGATGAACCGTTTCCACTCGAGCGTCCCTTTGTGGCCGAAGTTCACCAAGTAGCCGACCGGTTGTCGGGCGATACGCAGGTAGTTCATGAGTTGCGCCTCATGCTCCGGCGCAAGCTCCGCCACCGCCTTCAATTCCACCACCAGGCAACCGAACACGAACAGGTCCGGGATGTAGCGCTTCTTGAGTTCGCGCCCCTTGTAAAAGCACCGGATTTCGGCTTTGGACCGAAACGCAATCGCGCGCAACTCCAGCTCGATTTCGAGGCATTCCTGGTAAATCTCCTCCGCCAGTCCGTAACCCCGGTCGTTATAGACCTCGAATGCCGCGCCCATGAACTGGTAGCCCTCTTCCTTATATACTTCCGCCTTCATATGATTACTTGGTCCGATTAGCGTAAATTAGTGATTATCAGCGGTTCAAATCATTGGACTGCCCCCCTGAACAAATCAACGCTAAACATTAGCAGTCCTTGCCCGTTGCGCACAGCACTCGCTCTCGCCACCGCCGCACGCTCATCACATCAAACCGTTCGCCCTCGAAGACGATTTGCCTCACGGTTTTCCCGCCGACGCTTTCGCGTTTCAGCCACGCGCTCACGTCCATCCAGCGAATTTCGCCATCGGACGTGCGGATGACCAGCATGACGGCGTAAGCCTGCTGCTGCCAGTAATCGGCCCAGCGTGGGTTCTTGATCTGAAACACCTCCGCCCCATCGCCCCGGCGTTTCTTGAGATAGGAGTCGCCAGACTTAAGCTGCACGTAGAGACGCTTCCCGGAGGCGCGCCCCTGGTCGTCCTTGAACTCGATCTCGCCATCAATCCCGTGATCGCTGTAGGTGTAGCCGAGATAGATTTGCCCGGCTTCGGCCACGATGAATCCGGTGTGATGCACCGCCAGCAGTTCGCGGCTCTCGTTGTCAATCACCGCCCGGCCGATAAATGCCAGCCGATCATGAACCGCTAATCGGCGCTCATATGTGCTAATGGGCCAAGTCTCCACATTAGCGTCCATCAGCGACGATTAGCGGTTTGTCACTTTGGTTGACGCTCGCGCTCGCGGCTAAATTAGCTCGGAAAAGTCAGCATCTCCGAGGCATCGCAAGGCTGGCGTAAACACCAAGCCCGGCTGATGAAAGTCTCCAGCAGGGTGCGCAACACAACCGCCTCGTCATCGTGCGGCGGGCGTTTGAAATCCTGGTAGCCCAAAGCCCCGGCCAGCAACTCATCCTCGCGGATGCAGCCCAGCTCCTGCGGATGTTTGCGGACCTTCCGCAGCACGGCGGCGGCGTACTGGCTCAGCACCTCCGGTCGCAGCAGGATGAAGCCGCCACAGTCCAGACGTTGGATCGTACCCGGCCCGGTCAACAGGTTTACCACCGCACGCACTTCGTGGAACCACCTCAGTACTCGGGTTTCGTGCTTCAGAGCAATTAACTCATTCCTCCGGTTCCTCCAAACGAACGATGCTCCACGCTTCCGGTGCTGGATACCGTGTGCTATAAACCTCAATCGACGAATGCAACCTTCGCTTCCAGACTACTTCCCACTCATCGATCCATTCGAGAAACCGTTGGACAGAAGCTTTGTCCCGGGCAATATTGAGTTCACCTGAATCAAGCAGGAGCAGCACTCTGCGAGCAAATCCGATTCGCTGAATATTGGCGTGAGGCTTCGGTTTGCGTCCAAACGAGGCCGGGTATCTCATCCAAAGTACAATGAGCCGGTCCAATCGGTCGCGCATTTTGCTCGAATGCTCTTTAGCAGCATCAACCAGGTAACAGAGCAATGTCGTGACTTGCCCGCGTGCTAGCTCGCTGACTTCCTCTAAAGAGTCAACAGTGTGGGACAACAGCGTTTCTGCTGTCGCACACGCATCCTCCAAAACATCGACGTTCAAGAGGTTTGATCCGAGCTGGGTCACTCGCCACAAAACGTCCTCGTGCGCCGGGAACGCGCGACACCACGCCAAGACGTCCTTCACTGACGCCTCTGGGAGGTCCCGGTGCCTAGCCACGAAGTGCGTCACATATACTGCAGATTCGTTCGTGCGGTACTTTGTCAGCCAGAGCAGCAGGGAGTCCCACACAACATTCCGTTCCCCGCCAGCGTCCAGCCAAGCTTTGTAAACATGGCTTGCCGCCTCACCCGTCCTGTTCGCCTCGACGCCCAGCCAGTCTCGGATCGGTTGTTCCACCAGCGTGTTGTCCCCGCCAGCCTCCAGCCAAGCTCTGTAAACATGGCTTGCCGCCCCGCCCGTCCTGTTCGCGTTGACGCCCAGCCAGTCTCGGATCGGTTGTTCCACGACCGTCTTGTCTCCGCCAGCGTCCAGCCAAGCCTCAGCTACGAAGCTCAGGTGAGGGTCCGACGAAAACTTCTGACACCAGGACTGAACCGCGGCACCGATTTCCTTGACCGGCAGGTGACATTGCAGCCATGCGACCACTAAGTAGTGCGTTTGGAAGAGAGTTGGGCGATTGGCAATCCATTTTAGTGCGACATGTGCCAAAGCTTCAGGAACGAGCCGCAAGCCCCATGAGAGCACAAAATTGCTTCTCTCGGCAAACAGTGCGGCTTTGATCACCCATGGGGTTAACTCCTGCTTAAGTGTCGCCGAATCAATCCCGCTGCGCGTGATTGCCAACCAGCGGCAGAACCATCCAAGGGCATTGTGGAAGTCAATCTCTCGCTCCGCATCGGTCCAAAGACCCTTGTGCTTATTGAGCAGCGCAATTCCTTCGGGAACGGACAGCGGTGTCGTTCGAATCAGGAGGCTGCGGACCTTACGCCAGGCGTTCTCGTTCATTTCAATCGCCTTCGTAATGACCATACCCCACGGCACAGCGTTAAGGGGCGGCGCGTCGGCGATTCGCTGTAACGCGATTAGGGCAGAAGCGAGACAATCAAGCTTCGTAGCGAGTGAAAGGAGTTGTGCCACAAAAGCCTCAGCCGTATTGGGGATGCTGCGCAAATAGGCAATCAGGATCTGATCGGCCAGAACGTCGTGGGCCGTAACCCACTCGCAGGATGAAGCCGGCTCGGACGGCGTCACCCGTTCGATCCAGCCGTCAGTTGCCAAACGTTCGAAAACCGGACGCAGTTGTACAGACTCAAGTCTGTCGGCGGCAGCATCCGTCATCGGAAACAGCGGAACGAGCAATGCCAAGGCACGCGAAACATCCCTTGCCGAAAAACTGAGTTGCACCCGTCTGGCAATCCACCGCCCAAACTCTGCCTCCCTGAGCAATTCCGCAAGCTCCTCAGTTCGCCCTAACGTGTGCAGGTAAGTTAAGAAGACGGCTAGAATCGGAAGATCGTGACAAACTGCCAGATGTTGCGCTGTAACGGTGAGTCCAGCTCTGGCCAAGATCCTCTTGACAGATTCACAGCGATATTCCTTAAACCAGAAAGCCGCGGCATCTCCCGGTGGAGGCGAAAGATCAAGAGGCAAGTGCCTGGCAGTCCCACCGACAGCTTCGTGGTAGTAACCGGTGCGGCACGCCGCAACGTAGCCAATGCGTGCCACGCCTGTGTCATTCAGAAGATATATATTCTCCACCAGTTCGAGGAAATCACTCTGCGTCTCGATGTAATCAACGAGCAACAGCGCTGGGATGTGCGGCGAGAGCTGTTCAGCGAGCCTCTCCAGCGCATCGCTCTTGAGGCGGCTTTCCACTCGCATGACGGCCCAACCCTTTCTTAGCGCCTTCCAACCAAGCTCCAACGTCAACCGGCTTTTCCCGATCCCGCCCTTCCCGCTGATTACCAGTCCCGTAACCGTCCGGTTGTCGATCTGAACGAGAAGACTATCCTCATCCAGAATCGCGACGTTGCCCGGCGAGGGCGCGGCGTACAGATGTTCAGCCACGCTGTAGTAAGGCAACGTGCCACTGTTGAGGTAAGCGCGGAATGTGCCGACATCAATCGCTTCATCAAGCGGGACGAAGCCGTTTGGCCGTGATCTGGGAAACCACCGAAACAGAGTGTTGGGTCGCTTGCGCAGGCGGTCGCAAAGGTCGTTCCAGTCAACAACTGTGACCCTCAGAGCTGCAAGATGGGAGAGGTGTCGGCGCCGCTTGGCGACATCGCGGAAGTAACCGGCGATCCCTGTCGCCAGGTCACGGCGTAGTTGCTCGTTTGCGAAGACTGCGCTGACACAGAGAGCCTACTCAGCGATTGGCGCGTCCGTAGAATACCAAGGACCGTATTACGACTGACCTTTGGTCGGCCCATTGGGGTCGCGCAGATGTTCCTCCAAGTGCCCCCTCACCGTTTTCCAGCGCTGTTCGATTTGTGCGTAGTCGTCGTCCCCGACAACCTTGCATTGTGCGACGAAGCACGCGCCTGCCGTCTCAATGAGATCGATTCCTCCATCTTTTCCGCCACCAGGAAAACGATGCAGTTGGGGATGCTCAGGCAGAAGTAATTCATGAACGAATCCTTGAAAAGCATCACCGATGTCGGCGCCAGCGATTCTTGGATTCAGGTGTTGCGTTTCAAATCGGGGGATGTCCATGCCTGTCGATGCAGCTATAGCGGCTATTACTACTGGACGGGGTTTGTTCCACGGAGCCTTTGATGGGGGCGTCGTCGAGGCGCAGGGGAATGAAACGCCGCTCCAGGTTCAGCGGGTCGCGAAAGGGCAAGTTGCCCCTCCCACACGTGCCGGCCTTCCGCCTTCGCACTGAAGCTTCGGAGCGACGAGCCAACTGCGCCCAGTCAGAGCCGAAAGCACTGGCCGACATGCAGAGCATCCGCCTCCGCCAAGAGGTTACGGCGGGACAGGTCCGCCTTCGCACTGAAGCTACGGCCGGACCAGCCAGCACGAGCGAGTGCTCCAGCCGGTCCCCTGTCCCGCCGTAGCTTGTGAGCGAAGGCGGATTGACCTTCGCCGCCCTCACCGCTGAGCCCTCTCCCAGCCGATGGGCGAGGGGAGGCTCGGGCCTGAGCACCCATCCATCGAATCCGCCTTCTCGCAGGCGCTTCAGCCGGACGGGCCACACCTTCAGCCCGTCCTTCCGCCTTCGCCCGGCGGCTTCGGCGCGACAAGTGCGCAACCGCTCCGCCAGCGGGCGCACCACCGTCTTGTCCTTTGAGCTGTGGCTTAGGAAAACATCGTATTCGAAACCCGTGCACACGCGCCGATTCTACGAGGGCAACCGGTGATTTACAAGGAATTTGGCGCGTTGCTCAGGGGCACGATGAATCGCGCCTTCAGCGCTCAGCCGAGCGCGTAGGGCCGTGAACCCCCGAGCGCTGGCCCCGGGCTGGTATGAGCGACGCCTTCGGCGTCCTGGGGAGTGGCTTCATGAGGAGGCAGTCCTATTTCCTCGAGGCTGCACCAGTGCCAGGACTTTGGGTTGGGCAGCGCGGAAAAGAGCCTGGATTTCAGGCACGTCGGGCACACGGGCGCGCGCAAACGCCGCGCGCAGTTGATCGGCGGTCAGCGATTCGCGGGTCAACAGAAATGCGATGTCGGCCAGGTCGTTGGCATCGCCACGCGCCATTTTGGTGAGGATGAGATCGAGTGTGGCCGGACGGAACACCGTCAGACGCTCGAGCCCCAGCGGGATTCGAACGCGGCGGCCCAGCCAGTCCGGTGTGAGAATGACCTCCAGTTCACGAAACAGGTGCGTGAGATAGAGACCTTCCGGTTCGAGCTCGGCGTTGGTGCGTTGCTGAGCCTCCCAGAAGTCCAGGTTCTCGTCTTCGACCGCCAGCCACGCAAGCGGCAGGATGGCGTCCACATCGTGCGTGGCGGCAAAAGCGGCGGGGCCCGCGGCGAAGCCGAGAGCCAGCGCGGCGCGACCGAACAGGGTGATTTCCACTGGCGCGGTCAGATGCCGGTCCAGGGTCTGGAGGATACGCAGCGGGTTATTCATGGCGGCAGAGCCAGACGGTTTTCGGCGGACCTCCTTGCGCGGTCACCCCCGTGTGGCTCACAAGGCGAGTCCAGTGCGGCAGGGCACCGGTCCGGGGGACCCAGCGGGGCGGCAGGTGCTCGCGCAGGTAGGCCCAGGGCTCCAGCGCGGCGGCGAAGCGTTCGGCGACCGCGGCGATGTGGAGCAGCACCGGTTCGCAACGCTCGCGCACGGCGAGGCGGCAAAGGCGTGCGGCATCCACGCGCGGCGAAGTGAGCAACTGGGCGGCGGCGCGAAGGTTGTCCAAGTGGTAAGGGTGCTGGCCCAGGCACAGGGCAACGCCAATTTCTTCGTCGGAGATTGTCGGGATGTCCGGTGGGAGCGCCGGATCGAAGTTACGCTGGTAATGCGTTGCGCCCCGTTCCACCGCGACCTTGAGAAGCCACTCTGGAAGACGATCTCCTGTCCCGGTCAAGCTCGCCAAGCGGATGGCCAGGCCCGAAACGTGGGCCAAGTCTCCCAGGTTGCGGGCCAGGGTGGTTGCCTGCGCTTGTTCCTTCAGTTCCATTGGCTGTAAAGTATCGGGTGATCGAGGTGGCGGTCCAGCGTTTGCAGGATGGCGAGGGGATTATTCACGGCGCTTGAGCCACTGCGGTGGCGCGTAGCCGTTGCGCGTGAGGCCCGGCAGAATGGCAAACCGCGTCCAGTGGGGGAGGGCTTCGGTGCGGACGGTGCGCCGCGGATGGAGTTGTCGCCGCAAGCTCGCCCACGGTTCCGACTTTTCGCCCACGCGCTCACAGGCGGCGGCGATGTGGAGCAGGACCGGTTCGACACGTTCCATCTTCGCCAGGCGGGCGAGGCGCTGCGGATCCACCCGCGGCGAGGAGAGCAGCTGGGCCGCCGCGCGGATGAACCAAGGATCGTCGGGCATCTGCCCCAGGCAGAGAGCGATGCCAATTCCTTCGTCAGAGATCGCCGGGTTGTCCGGCGGGAGCGAGGGATCGAAGTCGCGTTGGTAGTGTTTGGCACCCCGTTCCACCGCGGTTCTCAGGAGCCATTCCGGCAGGCGATCCCCGGCCCCGCTCAACCGCGCCAACCGGATGACCAAGCCCGACACGTGGGCGGTGTCTCCCAGCCTGCGGGCCAAAGTAGCCGCGGGCGCTTGTTCTTTCAGTTCCATCGGGAGCAGTATATCGGAGCTCGTATGATGTTAAAGCTCAGGTCTTCATGCCCAGGCTGCGGGCGATCTTTTCCTGGCGCTGGTCGAAGGTAAGGAAGGCCCCGGCAGACAGCGACCACGCAGCGGCCAGGTGCCACAGGTCAAAAGTGGTGTGGCGCTCGCTCCAGCCGTGGCTCTCACCAAGAGAACGGGCCATGGCGACAGACTCCGCCATGTCCAACTGTTTTTTGAGAAAGATTTTCCCAGTCACCGCGCGGTCGAACCGGTTGATTATCCGGCGCGCAATCGGGACCGGAACCGCACCCGCATCCCGGTGCGTTGCCGCCCGCACGGCGGCGGGCAGTTCCAATAGGTGAACTTCGCAGATGACAAAGTCATCGCCGGATAACCGGCCTGCCCGCGCTCGCGCGGCAGCGTGGTTGACATCGTCTTCGTTCAGATAACTAAATAAAAAACTGGTGTCGCAGTAAACCCTCATTCCCGTTCCTCCATCAGCAGGCGGACGAGGTCCGTTTTCACGCGCGGACCCTCCGGCGGGATGTCCTTAAAGAGTTGATCCATCTGGGCATTGATGTCCCTGCCGCCGGCATCTGTGCGGGTCAGTTGGAACACCTTTCCGCCACGCTTCTTGATGGTCAGACTTTCACCTGGCGACAGTGATTCCTCCGGGCTGCCGTGCCGGAGCTGCCTGCCGCTGATATTCTTCTGCGTCATAGTGCTAACACCATACGTTAAACATGGCTTCGAAGCAAGCCTGTCCGGCGGACATCCTGGATGGCGATTGGGGCGCGGGGTTTCCTTGACGCCTGGCGCGTCGGACCAGTCGGACTGGTCTGGCCCCCGGCTCACTTGGCCTGGGCCGCGATGCGGCTGGCCTGGTTGACGCCGTATTGCCGGAGCACCCGGGCTGTGGCCTCGCGCTCGGCGTTGCCAGCGGCCAGCACGATGCGCCGGAGCGAGTCGCCGCGCGCGAAATCGAGCACGTGGAAACCGCCTTGAGGCTTTTGCAGGGCCTGGCGCAGCTCTGAGAGGCGGTTGACGCGCTGTCCATTGACGTTGTCCAACACCAGGTATTTTTGGTCCTGGTAGCCGATGTTGTAAGCATCCGGCAGCACGTGCGAGAGCAATACCAGGGCCGGACGTTCCCGAGTCGGCTCCTCGTTGTTGTAGTAGTAAAGGCGGAATGGCGCATTGCGTTTCCACTCCGGCCCCCAGCTCTGCAAGTAGCTGTCCGTCACGGGCTGGAAGACAAGCCCGCCTAGAATCAAGTAGTCCGGCTCCTGGTCGTGCACCGCGTAAGGCACCAGGGCGTTGGTGTACTCGTAGCGCGGCAGCCGATAGTTCACGTCCGTGCTCTTGCCGTCGCGCCAGATCTGCACCTTCACGTCCTCGCCCGCCCATTTGCGCCGCGTTGCCAGGGCCTCCAGGCTCAAATGCCCGAACTCCGGGTCCGTGTAGTCGCCCTGGATATCGATATCGAAGCCGTCGATGTTCAACAGAATGTCGTTGGGCTTGACCACCTGCTCGCAATCGTCCGGGCGACTGGGCACGTGGATGACGATGACGCCTCGCGGTTCGCCCGTGAGGCCGAGCCGCGCCAGCGTGGCCGGGTTCTTGGCCGGCTCCCAAAAGAAGTGGAAGAAACCCAGGCCATGATAGGCGCCCTTGCGGCGGGCATCGAGCACGGCCTGGATGAACGAGCCCGGCATCGCATAGCTGTTGCGCCCGTCCTGTGCCGTCAGCAGCCCCGCCACGTGCGAATTGACCACCACCGGCTCGCCCCAGCCCGCCCCCTGGATCTCGGAGCTGACCTCGAGCACCGCCTGGTTGACCGGGCTCAACTGGCCCTCGCGCACGGAGAAACTGGGTGAACTCCGCCCGCCGGTCCTCGAGGTTGCCCTCGCGCCACCTCAGAATCTTCATGGCTCCCTCGGTCCGCGCCGCGCTGCCCAGCGCCGCCGGCCTGAGGCCGCGCCAAAAGTCCGCCTCGGCAACGGTGACCAGCGCCAGGTTGGCGTGGTAATCTATCCAGGCCACGTCCCCAATCCACCACCGCCCGCGCCCCCCCTTCTGCACCCGCACCAGCGTCCGCTCGAACATCTCGTCGGCCGTCGTCAGCACCTCCCGTTCCCCCACGACCAGCCCGGCCTTTTGCAGCCGTCGCGTGCCCTTGCTCCAGGGCTGGTAATAATCATATTGCTTGCGCGCCACCTCGACCGTCACGATCGACGACTCCCACACCGATCTCTCATCCTTGCCCTCCGCTGCCGCCCCGGCCGCGCCGCGCGCCACCGGAACCGCCAGCAGCAACACCAGCACGCACCTCAACCTCGTCAAATATGAGCACATAATCTCCTGCACCTCATCCTCTCCAGAATCCGAAGCCGAAGCCCCGCATCCCGCATTTTGAAATCTGCATTCGTCATTCGTCATTCGTCATTCGTCATTCCCCCCTGCCCCCGAAGGATTCCGCACTCCGCACTCCGCACTCCGCATTCCGCACTTCACAGCCGTCGGTCCTTGCCCACGCCATAGGTCTTGAGAATGCCGGCATTGGCCTTGGCGGTCTCGGCGCGATCCAGGCATTCGACCACGTGATTGGGCAAGAACTCAATCACCTCGTAGGCGTTGGTGCTGGCCTCGAAGGCGTGGACCACGTCCTCGAGCCTCTCGATCCGGGTCCCGTTGATCCGGTCCACCAACGTCCGCCCCCGAACGGCCACGTTGGCATTGACGGCATCGGCCAGCACCGAAGCCAGGACCACCGGCTCCGGGCGGGCCGTCTTGGGGTCTTCGTAGCGCCGATAGTAGAGTTCGTAGTAGAGCTCGCTCGACGAGGAATCGGCCGAAGGACGCCCCTGGGTCCTCAGGTAATCGAGACTCAAGGGCGTGAACACCAGTCCGCCATACACAAAATAACGAGGCAAAGACTCGTGCTGGTAGCCGGCGGCGCGGTCACCCGTGTACGGAAAGACCGGCAGCGAGACCTCCTGCTGCCGCCCGTCGCGCCAGAGTTGCAGCGGAACGCTCTCGCCTGCCTGGGCCAGTTGAAAGGCCAGCGCCGCCGACACGCGATTTCCCTGGTAAAGAATCTTGCTGTCACTCGCTACCTCGAACGAGCCGATTCGCAGAATCACATCCTCCTCTTTGAGGACCTTCTCGGTGCTGGGAATCGGCAGCAGGCCGTCCACCCGCGCGCCCTGCGCATCGTCCGGCAGCTTGAGCAGGGCCCGGTAGGCCGGATTCTGGAGTTGGGCCAGACGCACCCCCGCCTGCGGAATGCCGTCGTAATGCTTGTCCTCGATGTCCTTCAGAAAATGCTCGATCACCGGCGGCGGAATGAAAAAGCCCGCGTTCTCCAGCCCCGGCATCCCTTGAAACGCCACGCCCACCACCTTGTCCTCCTGGATGACCGGCCCGCCGCTGTTCCCCGGGTTGATTGCCGCGTCGGTCTGTGCGCTCAGCAGATGCCGGTTGCCAATGTGCGCGTAGGTCTCCAGCTCGATCCGCGACACCACCCCCCGCGTGTAGGAGATCTCCTCCCCGCCCGCCGGGTAACCGTAAGTGACCACCGTCGAGCGCACTTGGGGCAGCACCCCAAACTCCAGCGGCTCCAGGCCCTCGAAAAAACGCCCGTCCGCCACGCTCATCACTGCCAGGTCGCAGTCGTGGCCCACGTACTCCACCTCCGCCAGATACGGGCGCGGGTCCTGGTAACGGCGCAGGATGATCTGGCGCGCCCAGCTCACCACGTGCGCGTTGGTCATGACCCGTTTGCCCTTGATGACAAAACCCGAGCCGCCCACCCGCCGCACCGTGTCGAACCGCCATGGACTGTCCCAGGCCGGCTGCTGCGCAAACGTCATGATCTGCACCACCGACCGCTCCGGTTCCGCACCCGGCGCCGGAACCAGCCACGCCGCCAGCACCCAAACCAATACTATCTTTCTCAACACTTGCCGAAAATGAAAGCCCCTGTGTCGCCGGTCAAGAAGAATAGCGGCGCGGACGTAATCGATCAGTGAAGCCGGAGACGGAGTGCCGGGCGGACCCCTCACCCCAACCCTCTCCCCGTCCGACGGGGAGAGGGAGAGGCGTTGGCAGTCTCGGGAGCTTTCCGGCGCCTTCGCTTCCTCAAAGCGCTACGGAGAACTCTCCCTCTCCCCTTCCGAAGGGGAGAGGGCCGGGGTGAGGGGTCTGCCCCAGTGACGTTCCCACCTGCACTGCGGCCTTGCGCGGGGCCGCAAAAATGCATTGTCCCGGGCCTCGGATCGCGGCAAGCTGGGCGACTTATTATGCAGCAAGTGAATTTGGGCATGATTGGGGGCGGCACGGTGGGCAGCGGCGTGTTTCACGCCCTGCAGGTCAACGGCGATCTGATGGCCTCGCGCATCGGTGTGAGGGTCAACGTGCGCAAAGTGGCAGTCAAGGCCTTGGACGAGCCGCGGCCCTACGAGATTGCGGCGCGGTGGCTGACGACCGATTGGCAGGGTGTGGTCAACGACCCGCAGGTGGACGTCGTCACCGAACTGGTGGGAGGCCTCACGCTGGCCCGGTCCATCATCCTGGCGGCGCTCAAGCTGGGCAAGCCGGTCATCACGGCCAACAAGGCGCTGCTCTCGGCGCACGGCGAGGAACTCTTCGCCGCCGCCCGGCAGTATGGAACCAACCTTTACTACGAAGCGAGCGTGTGCGGCGGCATCCCGATCATCAAGTCGCTGCGCGAGGGGTTCGTCGGCAATCGCATCACCCAACTCTATGGCATCGTCAACGGGACCTGCAATTACATCCTCACTCGCATGAAACACGAGGGGGCGGATTTTGACGCCGTCCTCAAGGACGCCCAGGCCCACGGCTACGCCGAGGCGGAGCCGTCGCTGGACGTGGACGGCCATGACGCCCTCCACAAGATCGGCATTCTGGCCTCGCTGGCCCATGGGTTTTGGGTCAACCCCAAGGACATCTATGTGGAAGGCATCCGGTCCATCACGCAGATGGACATCCGGTTTGCCGCGCAACTGGGCTACACGATCAAGCTGCTGGGGATCATCAAGGCGGAAGACGGAGGGCGGAGGACGGAGGGCGGAGGGCGGAGGACGGAGGGCGGAGGGCGGAGGACGGAGGGCGGAGGACGGAGGACGGAGGGCGGAGGGCGGAGGGCAGAGGACGGAGGGCGGAGGACGGAAGACGGAGGGCGGAGGACGGAAGACGGAGGACGGAGGGCGGAGGGGCGCGGCGGGGCGCGCATCCAGGTGTCGGTCTATCCGACGCTCGTGCCCAACAGCCACGTCCTGGCCAGCGTCAACGACGTCTTTAACGCGGTCTTTGTGCGCGGGGACATTGTTGGGGACACGCTCTTCTACGGGCGGGGCGCGGGCAAGGACGCCACGGCCAGCGCGGTGCTGAGCGATCTGGCGGACGCGGCGCTGGACCTCAAGTTCGGCACCAAGCACCGCCTGCCCCCGTTTGTGCCGCATGAGCGGGACGGGGCGGTGGCGCCGATCGCGGAGGTGGTGTCGCGCTGCTTCGTGCGGCTCAACGTCCTGGACGTGCCGGGCACGCTGGCAAAGATAGCCAAAATCTTTGGCGCCGCGCGGATCGGCATTTCGTCGGTGATACAGCCCGAGGGCCATCCCGGCCAGGGGGTGCCGCTCATCCTGATGCTGCACGATGCGCCCAACGGGGCGGTGGAACGGGCCCTGGGCCAGATCGGCAGGCTGGCGGTGGTCAAGGCGCCCCCGGTCCGCATCCGGGTGGAGGACTTCAGTTGAGCAGAAAAGGCGTGTCAAGTGGCCGCACTTGCGCATAATCTAAGCCGGTTATGGCATTGATTGTACAAAAGTATGGCGGCACGTCGGTGGCCAATCCGGACCGCATCCGCAACGTGGCCTCGCGCGTGGCCCGGTATTACACCAAAGGCGAGAAGGTTGTCGTGGTCGTTTCGGCCATGAGCGGCGTGACGGACAATTTGATCAAGCTGGCCAAGGAGATCATGCCCCTGCCCAACGAGCGGGAGATGGACGTGCTGCTGGCCACGGGGGAGCAAACGACAATTGCCTTGACGGCGATCGCCCTGCACGCGCTGGACATTCCGGCCGTGTCGCTCACGGGGGCGCAGGCGGGCATCGTGACCGACGGCGTCCACACTAAGGCCAAGATTCAGAACATCACCCCCAGGAAAATCCACGAACTGCTGGGCCAGGGCAAAGTGGTCATCGTGGCCGGGTTCCAGGGCCAGACCCTCGAGGGCCAGATCACCACGCTCGGACGCGGCGGTTCGGACCTCACGGCCATCGCGCTGGCCGCCACCCTCAAGGCCGACCTGTGCCAGATTTACACCGACGTGGACGGGGTCTATACCGCCGACCCCCGACTGGTGCCCCAGGCCAGGAAGCTCGACGAGATCTCTTATGACGAGATGCTCGAATTGGCCAGCCTCGGCGCCAAGGTCATGCAGTCGCGTTCGGTCGAGTTCGCAAAAAAATTTGGAGTCGTCTTCGAAGTACGCTCCAGCCTCAATGAAAACCCAGGAACCATTGTGAAAGAGGAAACCAAGAACATGGAGGACATTGTCGTGCGGGGAGTCTCGCTCGACAAGAACCAGGCCAAAGTCACGCTCGTGGCCGTGCCGGACAAGCCGGGCATCGCCGCCCGCATCTTCAAGGCCATCGGCGATGCGGCCATCAACGTGGACATGATCGTGCAGAACTTCAGCCACGGCAACTCCGGCATGCCGGGCGCCACAGACCTGTCGTTTACAGTGGATAAACCGGACCTGCTCAAGGCCCAGAAGGTCATCGATGGCCTCAAGCCCGAGATGAGCTTCGGCAAGGTCATCGCCACCGACAACATCGCCAAGCTCTCGATCGTGGGCGTGGGCATGAAGACCCACACCGGCGTGGCGGGCAAACTCTTCGAGACGCTCGCCCGCGAAGGGATCAACATCGAAATGATTTCCACCAGCGAGATCAAGATCTCCGTCGTAGTGGACCTCGCCAAGGCCGAGCAGGCCCTGAGGGCGGTACACGCGGCGTTTATTGGGTGACGAGTTGGACGCCTCAGACGCGTCAGACCGGTCCGACAGGTCCGATTCGTCCCGGATTTGGTGGGCTCACCTTGCCGGGAAATAACTCTCGACGGGCTTCAACACCCCCGCCTTCACCAGGAGGAGGATCAACGCGGTGTAGAGCAGGGAAATGGCCAGGTCCCGCGCCAGGTGGCGCAGCGAGTATTTTCGCTCGTTTTCGGTCAGGAGCTGCTCGGCGCCTTTGTGCAGGAGGACCAGGCCCAGGATGTTAGTGAGCCAGTAGCCAATGACCAGGCTGGCCTGGAACGCGGGCTTGTAGAAGAGGCTGACCACCCAGGCAAAGACCAGCGCCAGCGGGACATTGACGAAGAGGTCGTTCCACCACGACAGCGGCGAGAGCATGTAACCGACTCCTGCCAGGACCCCGCCCTTGACTTTGCGCTTCCAGGCCATCGGAGGGGTTAGCCGAACCTGGGCAGAGCCAGGTCCGTCATGAGCCGGAGGCCGGGCGGGGCCTCCAGCAGGCGCGGGACGACGTGGACCAGGGCGGCTGCGGTTGCGGCATCGCCCGGCACGCCACCCGGGATGAGCACCTGGATCGTCGGGTCGCCCTCGATCTGGATGGCGTCATGGGGGTCTTCGGCATCCAGGCACATCTGGAGGTCCAGTGTCAGGCACTGGACACCCTTGACCCGGGCCTCGACGCGCTGGTGAATGCCGCAGGTCTGGCCCCGCTTGACCTCGAAAAAGGCGGTGCGCAGGTCGTAAGGGGCGACGATGGGCTGGGACGTCTCGATGAACCGGACCGGCTCCCATCCCAGGCAATGGGCGATAAGGGCCGCAGACTCCTTCAAGCCGGCGTGGCCGGCCTTGCCCTGTTTGAGCAGGCGCCCGAAGACCTCGGGCGGTTGGCCGCTGCCGATCTTCTTTTGGAGCGGCCCGCGCCGCGTCGAGGCATTGACCACGCGCTGGACGTGGACGGAGCAGACGTCGCGCGTCACCGAGGTCAGCAGCAGGGGCAGGACGTCCATGACGAACCCGGGATTGACGCCCGTGCCCAGGACGCGCGCGCCGCCGGCCTTGCAAACCCGGTCCAGGCTGCGGGCCAGGCGCGGATGCCGCAGTTGCGGGAAGACCAACTCCTCGCACGAGGAGACCACATTGATGCCGAGCCTGGCCATTGACGCGAGGTGTTCGAAGGCCTCCTCGAACCTGGAGACGGCCGTGTGAAAGACCAAGTCCGGCCTGGTCTGCGCGACCACCTCCTCCAGCGAACCGAAGACTCGCCTGCCTTTGAGACTCTTGCTCCCCGTCACTTGCCCAAGGTCGCGCCCAACCTTGTCGGGGGCAATGTCCACGGCCCCGACAACCCCGGCCCACGGCCTGGTTGCCGCCAGTTTCAACGTCTCGACCCCGATGGGGCCAAGCCCGAATTGGGCGATCTTCAGCTTCTTCATAAATTGGAGCGCGCCGCCAACCTTCTCATTTGGCCCGGTTGCTGATGGGTAACTGTTCAGGTGTGGGGCAGACCTCTGGTCTGCCGGTTCACGGAGCCTCCGGCTCCGTGTTCTTTGCAGTTCCGAGGCTCGGGGCCAGAGGCCCCTGCAACCGGCAGACCGGAGGTCTGCCCCACGCGTCACCACCTGAACAGTTACGCTGATGGATAATGGATGTATCTGCCGTTGACAACAAAAAGCGCGGCCCTGAAGCGCTGCACCTTAAAAACTGTCGGTCAGTCCACGGCGCCTTTCTGCCCCGAAGGGGCTTTCGACAATAGCCCGGCGTTTCAACGCCGGGTGAGCGGACCCAAGGAGAGGGTCCGTCCCGAAGGGACGGCTGAAAGCGAGGAGTGTTTTCAGTCGTCCCTTCGGGACGAGGGTCCCTTTTGTGGCCTCCCCGGCGTTGAAACGCCGGGCTATTGTCGGATGTCCCTCCGGGACAAAACTCCCGAGGCGCATGCCCGAAGCTCTTAATCGCACCCGTTTCTCCGCCGCCCTCGAATACCCCCGATGCGCAACTCGTCCAAAGACTCGGTGTTATAGAGCACAGAACGGATCGCAGGATGAACGTGCAACCGGTCCCTGCTTGACCGGGCGGTCCGTTCCGGCCATAGTGGATATGTAAACGAGAACTGTTGAAAGGCTGTTTTTATGAAAAGACCGACGGCTCGAGCCCTCTTCCTGGCGGTGGCCAGTGCCATGTCACTTCTCCCCGTCTCCGCCGCTTTCGCCGAGGGTGAAGACACAAATGCCCCTCCGGCTGAGGCCGCCCCCGCCCCTGCGGTCGTCCAGGCCCCCGCGCCAGCGCCGGCCCCGGCCCCATCGGCTGTCCAAGCCGCCCCCGCCAGACTGCCATACGGGGTGGACGATGTCCTCAAGCTCACCAAGGCCCAGGTCGGCGAGGACCTCGTCATCAACTTTGTCCTGAACTCGGGCACCGTCTATAACCTGCGCGCCAACGACATTGTCTATTTGCGCAACCAGGGTGTTTCCGAGCGCGTGCTCACCACCATGATGAATCAGCGCAACCACGTGGGAGAGGAAGCGGCCGCCCAGGCCGCCGCCGCGCAGGAGGCCGCGGCCCAGGCCTATCCCGCCCCGGCCTATCCGGCCCCGGCCGCCCCGGCGCCTGCCCCGCAATATGCGCCCGTTTACCCCAAGCCGCCGCCCGCCCCCCAGCCGTCGTCTTCCCTTTACGTCATCCCTTCCCCGCCGCCCATAAACCCCTACTACGGCTACTATGCTCCTTATTCCTATGGGTACTATGGGCCGTATTTCTCCCCGGGAATCTCGATCGGCTTTGGTTTCGGCCGCGGGGGATATTGGGGAGGGCGGGGCTTCGGCGGGGGCTACTATCGCTACGGGCGCGGCTTCCGCCGCTGATCCGAGACCGCCTCGTACATAGCCACGACATTTGCCGGGGGCACGTCGGCCAGGATGTTGTGGACTTGCTGGAAGACGAAGCCGCCGCCCGGGCTTAGGATTTCGACCTGGCGGCGGACGTGGTCGCGGACTTGGCCGGGAGTGCCCTTGATGAGGATCTCGCGGGTGTCGCACCCGCCGCCCCAAAAGGTCAACTGCCTTCCGAAATCGGCCTTCAGGCCCCGGGCGTCCATCCCGTGGCACGTGACCTGGACCGGGTTGATGGCTTCGAGTCCGGCGTCAATGAGGTCGGGCAGCAACTCGCGGACGCCGCCGCAGCAGTGGAGCATGATCTTGAGGTGGGGCGCCCGCTCCTTGACCTGCCGCCAGAGGATGCGTTCGCGCGGCTTGAAAAACTCCCGGTACATCGCTGGCGAGACCTGCGGACCCGACTGCATGCCCAAGTCGTCGCCGAAAACGATGATGTTGATTGAGCCGGCCACGGCGCCCAGGAAACGGTCGAGGTTGCGGACGTGGATTTGGAGCAACCGATCCAGGAAGCGGTGGGCCCGCTCCGGTTCGCCCGCCAGCAACATGAAGAAGTTGTCGTTGCGATAGAACCATTGGCCCAGTTCGAGGAAGTTGCCGCCAAACAGGCCCAGGATGGCGCGGTCGCTCTGGCGGCGCAAGGCGCGGGCGCCCTCGGCCAGGATGGCTGCGCCCCCCTCCCCCGCCGTGATGGGTCCGGGCGGAGAGGCGATCGCCGCCCACATACACCCGGACAGCTCGGCCTCGACCTGGTCGAGGTCTTCGTGGTCCAGGAAGGGAAAACAGGCCTGCTCGAAATACAACACGCCCTCCGGCATCCGGGCGATAACACGCCCGCCGGGCTTGGAACGGAGCACCCACTCGCCGTTGAGTCTCTCCGGCAACGCCCAGGCCGGCATCAGGCATGGCGTCCCGTCGGGCAGGACCCACTCGGCCCAGTATTTGTCCTCGCGCGCGAAGGCGCGCCCCAGTTCGATCGTATCCACCTGGAACCGCTCCAGCAGGTCCTCGTCCACAATCGCCAGTTGCTGGATGGGGTCATAGACGCGGATCGGCCGCTTGGGCAGGCCCAGGTAATCCCGCAGCCGCGCATAAGCCATCGCCGCGATGCCCGACGAACGATGGCCCGACAGGTCGATCGGGACGCAGTCCGGTTCCCGGTGGTTCAGGGCAGCCAACACTCGTTCACGCGATGTCATAACACCTAGTTCACGAGAAAAACATGCAGGCAAAAAAACATCAAAGCAATTCGTCTTTTTCGCGACCAATTGTTCGCAATGAAAAGCGGCGCCGGATAGGAGCGCGGACGCCTCGTCCGCGCTCCTCTGCGCGACCTGGGGGCATCTCACCTTTTTCGAGCCCGGCCGAACGGGGCGATTGGAGTGCGCGTCCGAAGCCGCGACGCGTTTTGGACTGCGGCAGTCCTCTGCCGCTTTTCGGACCCTGGGGACGCGAAAGCGCCAGAGGACTGGCGCAGTCCAAAACCTTGCGGGCTTCCCGGGGCCGCGCTCCATTTGTCCGTCTTGCCGAAGGCCGACGAAGCTGAGCCGCGCCTGCGCAACCTGAACAGTTACTTTTGCGATTGCCAGCGGGCGGCCGGTGGGGTTGAATACCGCTCATGAGAGCACATCGAGGCCCGCCGCGCGGCATTCACTTGAGCCTGGCCGGAATGCTCATCGCCTCGTGGGCCGTTTGTGCCGCGGGCCAGACGCCTGGCATCGAGGACCTGGCGCGGCTGACGCCCGGGCGGACCAAGGCGGAGAATGCGCTTTGGATCGAGAATGCCTTGAGCGCCCGGTTCAACTCCTCCAAGCAGGTCGTGGTGGCCGACCTCAAGGGCCCGGCGGTCATCACGATGATTCACTTCGCCATGCCCCAGACTCTCAAGCTGAACCGGGACGTGCTCCTGCGCATGTTCTGGGACGGCGAGACCTCGCCCAGCGTGGAGGTGCCGCTGGTGGATTTCTTCTGCGACCCGGCGGGCCTGCGTGAGCAGGTCAATACCGCCCTGGTCAACAAGCGGCGCGGTTTCAATGCCTATTTCCCCATGCCCTTCCGCCGCGCCGCCAAAATCGAACTGCTCTATGACGGGCCCCTCGCCCCAGGCGACGAACTCTGGAAGATCATGCCCTGCTACAGCTATGTCACCTACCGGGCCGCCGGCGCTATCCCGGAGGACGCCGGCTATTTCCACGCCAGTTGGCGCCAGGAGGGGTTGCTGCTCGGCAAGCGGGATTACCTCGCCCTGGAGGCCACGGGCAAAGGCAAATTCGTCGGTTGGAACGTCACCGTCCGCAGCCCTGGCCGGGACGGCTACCCGGTGGACGAAAACGAGAAGTTCTACATCGATGGCGAAGAAACCGCCTCGGTCGAGTTCCAGGGTCTGGAGGACTCGTTCGGGTTCAGTTGGGGATTCCCAGAGAGCGACAGTATCTTTCCGCTGACGGGCTATTTCCGGTTTCTCAAGGGTGCGGCCGCCTACCGGTTCTTCACCCAGGACGCCATCAATTTCGAGCGGTCCCTGCGCGTGGCCATCGGTTTCGGCGTCAATGAAGACCCGATGTTCCGGCGCGATTTCTCGAAGCCCGGCAGCACGCTGCAGTTCTCCAGCACGGTCTATTGGTACCAGGTCGAGCCGCACGCGCCGCTGCCGCCGATGCCCTCGGCCGCCGAACGCGCCCCCGCCCCCGAGGAGCCGTTCTGGCCGGACAAAGAGAAGCTGCCCACGGGCGCCGAACTCCGGGAGCGCGGCGTCAAGTTGCACCTGCTTTGCGGCCGCCCAGCCAAGGAACTCATCTATGCCGAGCCCGGTTACAGCGCCGCCACCCAAAAGGGCTATGCCTGGAGCGGTTGGCCCTTGCCGGTCTATCACGCGCTCGCCGGCGACGACGAGGCCGCCATCCAGCTCACTGTCCCCCAAGGCGCCGCCGGCCTGGTGCGCGTCTTCGTTATCGACCCGGACAATTTCGACGGCGGCCGAGCAGAAAAGGTGAGCATCGCCGGACAGGAGTTCGGCCCCATCACCGCCTTCCAGGACGGCAAATGGATCGAGCGCCGCGTCGGTCCGGAACAGACCGCCGACGGCAAGGTCCCGGTGCGCGCCCTCAACGCGCGCAAAGGCTCCAACGCCGTCATCTCGATCATCGAGTGGGTCGAAAAATGAGGCCTTACTCGTAGTATGAACAACGGAGGATACTCGTATGCGCCGGAACGATTTCCATGAACCGACCGTAAGCCCGAAGGTTTTGGAGTGCGGCAGTCCTCTGCCGCTTTTCCGACCCCAGCGCGTACGAAAGCGGCAGAGGACTGCCGCAGTCCAAAACGCTTCGCGTTGGACGGCGCCCTTCCGGTTCGTGGTCCCCGGGCACGATGTCAACATTGTCGAGGCTCCTCATGACCAGCCGCCTCGAGAGCGTGGCCCTGGCCTGATTGGGTTGGGTTTTACGCTGATCGAGCTGCTGGTGGTGATCGCGATCATTGCGATCCTGGCCGCCATGCTCTTGCCGGCGCTGGCCAGGGCCAAACAGAAGGCCAACCAGACCTATTGCCTGAACAGCCTCAAGCAGATCGGCATCGCCTCGGCGAGCTACTCGCACGATTTCGCGGACCGCTTTGCGTGGCTGCACAACTGGGGCGAGGCCTGGGGCGACGACCACATGCTCAACCCGGCGCGCGTCTGGATGCCGGAGGCCTTCCTGCCCTACCTGGGCACCAACCGGAACAGCACCCACGGCCTCACCTCGGTAAAGTACGTCCCCTCGAGCGGCATGTTCGCCTGCCCCTCGGGCATCAAAATCAAGGTGCCTCCCACGAGCCAGGATTACGGCTTCGATAACGACTTTTACTACGCCAATAACGGCGTCTCCTACGTGTGGAACCACGAGTATTGGGACCCGACAAACTCGGTCTATGGCCCGCCCATCAGCGGCCGCAAGAGCACGCAGGTCATGCAGCCCTCCATCGCCGTGCTCATCTGGGAGATCCCCTATCACGAGGCCATGTATATGCCCCACGACAGGGGGATGAACGTCGTCCACGCGGACAACTCCGCCTACCGCTTCAAGGGAAACCCCAAAGAAGAGGACTGGTGGGTGTACCACAGTGCCGAGGGGTGGGACCGGTACTCCTCGACCAAGCAGTGAACTGGAAAGGAACCCTTGAATGAGAATCGGTTTTCACACCGACGCCTTCAACTCGGCCTATTGGTCGTTTGACAAGTGCCTGGCCTGGGCGCACCAGAACGGGCTCCATTACATCGAGTGCGGGCTCATCGACGGGGTGAGCTGGATTCACGGCCTGGGCTACCAACCGCACGTCGCGTTGTATGAAGACCCGGTCCTGCTCCGGCGCAAGATGGACCGATACGGCGTGCAATTCTCACAGGTGGACGCCGCCTTTCCCCTCTCGGGCGAGGAGGGGCCGTTGCGCGGTGTGCCCTATGTGATGAAGGCCATCGCCTGGGCCGCCCAGGTCGGCTGTCCCTGCGTGGACACGACCGACGGGCTGCACCGGCCCGAGGGGCTGACCGATGCGGAATCACTGGCCTTGATGAAGCAGAGCTACCAGCAGATCCTCAAGGTGGCCGAGGCGCATCGCGTCACGGTGAACATCGAACCGCACGGTTACTTCACCACCAACCCGGATTTCATGGCCCAGATGCTGGCCTTCAGCGACAGCCCGTTCCTGCGGATGAACATGGACACGGGCAACACCTTCATCGCCGGCCGCGACCCGGTGGCCTTCCTCGGCCGGTTCCTGAACAAGGTCAGCCACGTCCACGTCAAAGATGTCTCCGAATCGCTCGCCCAGGCGGTCCGGGGCGGCCAGACCGGCATCGCCGTCAGCCATTGTCCCCTGGGCGGCGGCGTCAACGCGGAGAACATCCGCCGCTGCCTGGCCCTGCTGCGGGACGCCGCCTATGAGGGCATGCTCAGCATCGAGTGCGAAGGCCAGGCCGGCCCGATGATTGAGCAGTCCCTGGCCTGGCTGCGAAAGACCCTTGCTGAATTGAAGATCCAACATTGATTGATCCACAAACCGATAATGAAAAACCAAACTCCTCCTTCCCAGACACTCACGCGCCGGGACTTTTTGAAGACCTCGGCTATGGCCGCCTCGGCCACGGCCGCGGGCACGCTCGACCTGGCCCGCAGCGCCCACGCGGCCGGCAGCGACATCATCAAGGTGGGCATGATCGGGTGCGGCGGGCGTTGCACGGGCGCGGCGGGCCAGGCCCTGACTGCGGACAAAGGCGCCCGCCTGGTGGCCATGTGCGACATCTTCCGTGACCGCGTCGAGGCCAGCCGGGCCACCATCAAGGCCGCCAAGGGCGAGCAGGTGGCCGTCGATGACGACCACTGCTTCACCGGCTTCCAGGGCTATAAGCACGTCATCGAGGCCTCGGACGTGGTCCTGATTGCCAACGCCGCGAAGTTCCATCCCTTCCACACCATGTCCGCCATCCAGGCGGGCAAACACGTCTTTGTCGAGAAACCCCACGGCATCGACCCGCGCGGCCTCAAGCTGCTGCGGCAGGCCTGCGATTTGGCCAGGGAGAAGAAGCTCTCCGTCGTCTCGGGCCTGCAGAGCCGGTTCCACGAGGGCTACGCCGAGACCGTCAAACGCATCCACGACGGCGCCATCGGCGACGTGGTCACCATCGAGGAGAACTTCCTGCGGGCGCCTTACGTGGTGACGGAACGCAAGCCGGATATGACGGAGCTGCAATGGCAGTGCAGCACGCAATACCATTTCTACTGGCTCTCGGGCGATGACGTGCCGCAGTCGCTGGTACACAACATGGATCGGGCGAGCTGGGTGCTGGGCAACAAGGCGCCGGTCACGTGCCACGGGCTGGGCGGGCGCTCCTCGATGGTCGAGCCCATCTATGGCGATGTCTTCGACCACCATTCGGTCGTGTACGAATTCGAGAATGGCGTGCGGGTCTATGCCTTTACGCGCACGACCGCCGGGTGCTACGACGAGGGTTCGAGCCTGGTCTTCGGGAGCAAGGGGAAGGCCTCCGTCATGTCCTGCTGGATCAAGGGCGAGACCACCTGGCGCTGGACGGGCTCCTGCGACCCCTACCAGATCGAACACGACAAGCTCTTTTCCGCCATCCGCTCGGGCGACCCCATCAACTGCGGCGACTACATGGCCCGCAGCACAATGATCGGCGTCATGGGCCAGATCTCCTGCTACACCGGCAAGGAGGTCACCTGGGAGAAGGTCAACGACTCGGACTTCTTCTACCCGCCCAAGCCCGAGGATTGCCGCGACGACATGGAACCTCCGACCGTGCCCGGCCCCAACGGCAGCTACCCGACGCTGATCCCCGGCAGGACGGTGCTGATTTAGACAACAGGCGCCGCTCGGCGCGAAGCGTTTTGGACTGCGGCAGTCCTCTGCCGCTTTTTGGATCCTGGGGACGAGAAAGCGGCAGAGGACTGCCGCAGTCCAAAACCTCGCGGTTATCGAGCTTTGAACACATAACGAAACCTCTGCTATGACGACAGATAAAGAAACAGGTACCTGCAGCCTGACTGCTGCGCTCGGTTCGAGCGTCAAACGCGTGTAACCTCGCGGGTGCGATTGCAAGCGTCCACCATACGCCTCCGGGGTTTTGTCCCGAAGGGACACCTGACAATAGCCCGGCGTTTCAACGCCGGGGAGGCCACAAGAGGGACCCTCGTCCCGAAGGGACGACTGAGAACATTCCTTGCCTTCAGCCGTCCCTTCGGGACTGACCGGCTCCTTGGGTCCGCTCACCCGGCGTTGAAACGCCGGGCTATTCTCGGAAGCCCCTCCGGGGCAGGAAGGCGTCGCGGGCTGACCGACAGTTTTAATCGGCCTCCAATCGCCCCCGCCCACCCATTCGCCCGCCGGTTTGCGGCGGCCCTGGTGCTGTTGTTTGTGGGCTGCGGCCTGGCATCCTGGGCCGCCGAACCGCCCGCGGCCACACCCGCCGCGACGGCCATGAAGGCGCGCGTGCTGCTGGTGACGGGGATCGATTATCCGGGCCACCTCTGGCGCCAAACGGCGCCGGTCCTCGCCCAAGCCCTGCGCCAGGACCCCCGCCTCGAGGTCTTCACGGTCGAGGACCCGCACTTTCTGGACTCCTCGGCCCTGGCCCGCTACGACGTCGTCATCCTGCACTTCCAGACCTGGCAGCAGCCGGGTCCCGGCCCGCAGGCCCGCGACAACCTCCGCCAGTTCGTCGAGGGCGGCAAAGGGGTGGTGCTGCTGCATTTCGCTTGCGGCGCCTGGCACGACGAGTGGCCGGGGTTTGTCCAGGTCGCCGGGCGCGTGTGGGCAGGCGAGAATGTCCGCCAGCACGACCCCTTTGGGAGGTTCAAGGTCGAAATCGTCAAACCGGACCATCCCCTGGTGCAGGGCATGAGCGACTTCGAGACGGAGGACGAGCTCTATACCTGCCTGACGGGCGACGTGCCGATCGAAGTGCTGGCCCAGGCAAAATCGAAGGTGGACGGCAAGTACTACCCCATGGCATTCACGGCCAACTGCGGCAAGGGACGGAGCTTCCAGTGTCCCCTGGGGCATAATGCCGCGGCGCTGAGCGTGCCTGCCGTGCAGGAGTTGTTCCGCCGCGCCACCGCCTGGGCCGCCGGTTTGCCGCCGGTGCGACGATGACGAATGACGAATGACGAATGCGGCCGGGCGGTTTCGTCATTCGTCATTCGTCATTCGTCATTCGTCATTGCAAAGCTGTTGTTCCCTGCTTTATTGAGGACATGATCTGGATCTTGAAGTCACGCGCGCGAGGGCTTGCCCTTTGCGCGGTCGCGCTGGTCTGCCTCCACCTGGAAGCGGCGGCCCCGCTCTCCAGCGAACAGCAGCAATGCCTGGCCAGGGGGCGGCGTTTCGAGCGCCACGGGTGGATCGGCCTGCACTTGGAAGGCGGGCCCAAGCAACGCGGCTTTCAGCACGGGTACCTCCTGGCGGCGGAGATTGATCAGGGGCTGCGCGCGACGCGCATTTACTGGGAGCACGAGAGCGCCATGCCCTGGCCGTGGCTGGTCGAACAGGCGGAGCGGATGTTCACCCCTCGCATTGATGCTGAGGACCTGGCGGAGATGGAGGGCATCGTCGACGGCGTCAAGGCCGCGGGGCTTTCGGCAACGCGCGGCGAGTTGATCTCATACAACGGCTTCATCGAGTCTCTCCGAGTATTGGTGGCCGATCGAGTTGAGGAAGTTCAAGGACGGTCCGCTCCCGGCCCCGGCGGTGCGCCAATCGTGCAGCGCCTTCATCGCCACCGGGAGCATGACGCGCGACGGCAACGTGGTCCTGGGTCATAACACGATGATGGACTATGAAGGGGCGCTCCCGAACGTCGTGGCGGACATTGTCCCGGAGCATGGGCATCGCATCCTCTGGCAGACCCAGCCGGGCTGGATTCACAGCGGCACCGATTTCTTCATCACGGACGCCGGCCTGGTCGGCGCCGAGACCACCATCGGGGCCTTCGAGGGGTTCGAGAGCAATGCGGTCCCGGAGTTCGTGCGAATGCGCCGGGCCACTCAGGACGCCGCCTCGATCGAGGAATGGTGCGCCGCCATGCGGCGCGGCAACAACGGCGGCTATGCCAACGCCTGGCTCTTGGGCGACATCAATACGCGCGAAATCGCCCGGCTCGAACTGGGACTCAAAGTGGTTGCCTTCGAGAAAAAGCGCGACGGCTGCTTCACCGGCTCGAACGTGGCCGAAGACCTCAAGCTGCTCCGCTTCGAGACCAACGCCAAGGACACCGACATCCGGGATTCCTGCGTGGCCCGCCGGGTGCGATGGAAACAACTCATGAAGCAGTACGCCGGCCGCATAGACGTGCCCCTGGCCAAAGAGTTCGAGGCCGACCACTTCGACGCCTGGCTGCAGAAGACCCGCGCCGGCGGCCGCAGCCTCTGCGGCCATTTCGAGTTGGAGCCGGAGCCGGCCCCTGGCCCGGCATTCCTTACGAATGCGCCGGGACGGTGGACGCCAAGGTGGTGGATGCCCCCATGGCCCGGACGATGAGCTTTGCGGCAAGATGGGGCAGCGCCTGCGGCCGCACCTTCGATGCCCGCCAATTCCTCACCGCTCATCCCCAATTTGATTGGATGCGCGACATCCTCAAGAGCCGTCCGGCCCAGCCGTGGACCGAATTCCGCGCCGCTGAGCCGCCAACCAAGGGCCGATGAACAACCGGAATCTCGAAAGCAGAATCACGGTCCTCGAAGGGGACATCACGCGGCAGGCGGTGGACGCCATCGTCAATGCGGCCAACTCGAGCCTGCTGGGCGGCGGCGGCGTGGACGGGGCGATTCATCGCGCCGCCGGGCCGGAGTTGCTCGAGGAATGCCGTGCGCTCAAGGGCTGCGCGACGGGCCAGGCCAAGATCACCGGCGGCTATCGCCTCCCCGCCCGGTGGGTCATTCACACCGTCGGACCCGTCTGGCGCGACGGCAACCATCGCGAGGACGAGTTGCTGGCGAGTTGTTACCGCAACAGCCTCGCCCTGGCCTCGCAACGTGGCCTCCGCTCGATAGCCTTTCCTTCCATCAGCACCGGGGCTTACGGCTTTCCGATGGACCGTGCCGCGCGTATCGCGGTGAATGAGATCAAGACCTTTCTGGAAGCGAACAACCTCCCGCAAAAAGTGGTGCTGGTCTGCTTCGGCAAAGCGGCCCTCGAGGCCCACGAGGGCGCAGTCGCGAACATCATCGGCTCAAGGAACTAAGTTGGGTTCCGCGACTAAACCGCGGTCCAGCCGACCTGTTGGAGGGCATCTCGGTGTTTCCTGGCACTACGCGTGCGGCCGTGGCCCCGTCTTGTCTCAGCAACGCAGTCCGCGCCAGACGGACAGCCTCAGCGACCGCGGCTTTGCTGATCTTGCCGCCGCCCCAGCGCTGCACGATAAAGTCCCAGGACAGCCCCCGTTCCACGTCGGTCAGTACGTCCGCCACGAAGACCCGCGTACCCTTGAACGTGAGTCGGCCATGACAGATCGCCGGATCGGCGACAATGAACTGGCCCAATTCAACCCGCTTCGACAGGCATTGCAAGGGGCCGTTTCTGCGCGTCTTCATACACGGAACAATAGGAGCAATGGCAAGGAACATCAATCCCGATCCTACACCGCTGCCCTGACGCGTTTGGGCGGGGCGTGGATGGCCTGGCCATGGAGAACGTGGGCGGCCTCCATCCAGGCCTCGCTGAAGGTGGGGTGGGCGTGGATGGTGCGGCCCAGTTCGCGGGCGGTGAGTTCGGCGCGGATAGCGGCGGCGGCTTCGGCTATCAGCTCGGTTGCGTGCGGACCGACGACGGCCGCGCCCAGCAATTGGCCCGTGGCGGCATCGGCTATCCACTTCACAAAGCCGGCGGTTTCGCCGACGGCCAGGGCCTTGCCCAAACTGGCAAAGCGGAACTTGCCGGTCTGGACGGGGCGGTTGGCTTTCCTGGCGTCCTCCTCACTGAGGCCGACAGTGCCGATCTCGGGCGAGGTGAAGATGACGTTGGGCACCAGGGTCTCGTGCCTGGCGGGTTTGGGGCCGACGGCGTTTTCCGCCGCGGTGATTCCCTGCGCGGTGGCGAAATGGGCGAGCTGGGTCTTGCCGGTCACGTTGCCGATGGCGTAGATCGTGGCGGCCTGCGTGCGGCAGTAATCGTCAGTCTCGATGAAGCCGAGCGGGCTGGGCGCAAGCCCGGCGTTCTCCAGACCCAACCCGTCGGTGACCGGCTTGCGGCCCACGGCGCTGAGCAGCAGGTCGGCTTCGAGCATTTCATCACCGAAGCTGCCGCGCACGCCGGCGGCATCAGCGGCGATTTTTTCGAGGGCCTTGCCGGTGAGCACGCGGATGCCCAGGCTCTTCTCCAGGACCCCGCGCACTTCGCGCCGGACATCCAGGTCCAACAACAGGAGAATATCTTCGAGCAGTTCGACCAACGTGACCCGGACGCCGAGCGCGGCCGCCATGCAGGCCAGTTCGCATCCGATAAACCCCCCGCCCAGGACCAGCAGCGTCCGGGGCAGGCGGTCCAGGTCCAGGAAGCCGCGGCTCTCGACCACGCGTTGGTGCCTGGGGAGGAACCCGGGCATGGCGGAGGTGGACCCGGTGGCGATGATAATCTTTTTGGCGCTGATGGGCGCGGCCCCCGCCAGGGCCAGCGTAGTGCGATCCTTGAAGGAGGCGGCCCCGGTGAAGAGCTTCACGCCGTTGGCGGACAGGAGTTTCTTGATGCCCCCGCGGAGTTGGGCGACCACCTTGTTCTTGTGGCCGATCATCGCGGCATAATCCACCGAGAGGCCATTGACGGTGATGCCGAACGCTGCCGCGTGTTTGATTTGGGTGACGGTGCCGGCGGCGGCGATGAGGGCCTTGGTGGGAATGCACCCCCAGTTCAGGCAGGTGCCGCCCAGTTGTTCCCTCTCGATGAGGGCGACGGAGGCCCCAAGTTGGGCAGCGCGAATCGCCGCCGGGTAGCCGCCCGGACCCGCGCCAATGACTGCGAGATCGAAGTTTTCCATAGTTAGATCACTTTTGTTCAGCAAGAACACGTCAGACGGGTCAGACGCGTCGGACGTTTTCACTTACCAATCACCGGAGATCAGTTTCTTTCGGGCCTGCGCGATCAAATCCATAAGCTGCATCTTGCGTCCCGGGGGCGCGTCAGGCACCGGCCAGAGTTCGTCCCAGCCCACAGGGAGGGTCTCGAGGGCCGCTGCGGCGCCCAGGGCCAGGCGCCAGGGCGTCAGGCCCGCGTCCAGGGCCAGGCGCATCGTGCCGATGAGGCGGTCGTCCCAGGCGAGTTTGCGGCGCGTGTCGCGTGTGACGCGCTCGGTGCGGTCGCGCAGATAAGGGTTGGCCATGCGGGCCAGGAGGTCTTCTCCGTAGGCCCGGTAACCTGCCGGCGTGAAGAGGGGGTCCAGTCCTTTGTGCCGCGCGATCAGGGCAGGGCCAGATTCGGCAACAAAGGCCTCCCGCGCCAGGGCCATCAGGCGCCGGTCCCCGGCCGCCTCGGACATAAAGCGGCAGCCGTTGCGGCGGGCCAGGTAACCGATGAGGGCGTGGACAGCGTTGTGTCCGTAGAGTTTGGCCTCCTCGAAGGGGAGGAGATCGGGCTTCTCGATGAAGACCTTGATGCCGCGCCGGAAGTCCGGCAGGGCAATGCGACTGATCAGGATGCGGTTGAACTCCTCGACCAGGAAGGCACGCTCAAACCCCTCAGCCAGGCAGGCCAGTCCCTCCGCCCGAATCGGCTCCGCCCCGCTCACCACCCCGCTCATCTTGCCGATGACCGTGTTGAGGTATTGCACGGTCCGGCGGACCGCCGCGCGCGCGGCTGGGTCCACGCCCTGTTCGCAAAGCCCTTGCAGGATCTCGGCGGCGTGATTGTGGTTTTCAGCGGTATAAACGATGCATCGCGGCAGGGCCTTGCCGACCGCCTTCCGCTCCATCCCCCGGCCAATGAGCCCGGCCACGGACGGTTCCCCGATCGAGTAGAACTCGACGCTCGGCAAGGCGGTGCAGACCTCGGAGGCCTCAGCCAGGGCGGCGGCCAGTGCCTCGGCGTCCGAAGCCACGCGCGGGTTGAAGATCTCGACATCGCGCACCTCCCGCACCTCGATCCCGGATTGCGTGGCGATGTTGACCCGGTAGCAGCCCCCCGCCCGCCGCACCGCCTCAACCACCTCGGGCACAACCTCCGCCACGACCAACCGCCCGAAGCTGCCCGACCGCGATGCCTCGTAGAGAAACAACCCGGCCTGGATGGCGCCGAAACCGAAGCCGACGAAAGTCCTGCAGGGGGCGATCATTTAAGTGCGGAGGGCGGAGGGCGGAATACGGAATGACGAATGACGAATGACGAATGACGGAATGTGCCCGGTGGAGGCGCGCCGCCGGATTCGCGAAGCGTTTTGGAGTGCGGCAGTCCTCTGCCGCTTTTTGGAGGGTGGGGACGAGAAAGCAGCAGAGGACTGCCGCACTCCAAAACCTTGCGGGCTTGGCGATGACGCAGGGGTGAGGGCTATGCCGCAAGCCGCTTCCATATTTCGAGGTCCTCGAGCTTTTGTTTGACGGCATTGGTGAAGCGCGCGGCCAGGACGCCGTTGATGAGGCGATGGTCGGACGACATGGTCATCTTCATGATCGAGCGGACGACGACCCGGCCGTCGCGCACGACCGGTTTGCTGAGGGCGCTGGCGACGGCGAGGATGGCGGATTCGCCAGGGTTGATAATGGCGGTGAAGTTCTCGACATCGAGCATGCCCATGTTCGAGATGGTGAAGGTGCTGCCGCTCATCTCGTCCGGGGAGAGCTTGCCCTTGCGGGCCTTGTCGGCCAGTTCCCGCGAGCGGGCATTGAGTTCGGGCAGGGTCAACTCGTCCGCATTGCGGATTACCGGGACGACCAGACCCTGTTCGAGCGACACCGCCAGGCCGAGGTGTACCCGACTGTTCCAGCGGACGCTCTTGCCGTCGGTCCAACTGTTAACATCCGGGAACTCCTTCAAGGCCAGCACGACCGCCTGCGAGATGAAGTCGGTGACCGTGTAGGGGGCGCCTTGCTCTTTGAGCCGGGCGCGCAACTCGAGCAGGCCCGTCAGGTTGACCTCGACGGTGACGAAGAAATGGGGGGCCGTGAGGACGCTCTGGCTGAGGCGCTGGGCGATGACCTGCCGCATCTTGCTCAGGGGCCTGGGCCGCTCGGCCAAGGCGCGCTGGACGTTGTCGACCCCGATTCGCCCGGCCTCGCCGGTGCCGGTGAGGGCCAGGAGATCCAGCTTCTCCCGGGCCGCCAGCTCCTTGGCGGCAGGCGAAATCCGGAGCCGGCCATAACCCCTGCCTTCCAGGTAGGCCCTCACGTCTCGCTCGATGATACGCCCGTTGGGGCCGGACCCTGGGATGCGCGCCGGGTCAATGACGCACTCCGCAGCCAACTGTCTGGCGCGCGGGCTGATGCGCAACAGCGCCGGCAACGCTGGGTACTCGGCCGGACCCCTCACCCCTTCCGAAGGGGAGAGGGAGAATTCTCGCTCGCGGCTTGAGGAAGCCGAGACGCTTGAAAGTTCCGGAGCCGGCCGGCGCTTCGCCCTCTCCCCTTCCGAAGGGGAGAGGGTCGGGGTGGGGGGTCTGGGGCCTTTCACCGCCGGCACTGCCGGGATCGGCTCGCCGGGCTGGCCCAGAAAGGCGACAGTGCATTGGACCGGAACGCTCTTGCCAGGCGGCACGAGGATCTTGAGCAGCGTGCCTTGCTCGAAGCTTTCGACCTCCATCACCGACTTGTCGGTTTCGACGGTGAAGAGGATGTCACCTTTGGCGACCGCATCGCCCTCCTTCTTGAGCCACTCGACGATCGAGCTCTCTTCGGTCATTTGCCCGAACTTGGGCATGATGATTGGGGTAGCCATGGGAGGTCAGAAGTGTTCCGGGGCGCGGTTTGGCTGTGCGTCGCGTAGCGACGCAGTGATGGTAGCCGTGGACTGGAAGTCCACGGTTTGCCGAGCGAAGCAAGCAATGCGTCGCGTAGCGACGCCCGATGCCTTCGTGCTGTCGACTCGGACCCCGTTTTCAGGCGTTGCTACGCGACGCGAGTAATGCTGGGCCAGGGTTCCGTGGACTGGAAGTCCACGGCTACCTTCAGGCACCGCTACGCGGTGAGGAGAAGGGGCTCCTTGCAACCGGCGAGGGCATCGGTGGGTGGTCATACGTAGCTTTTTCGCTCAAAGGATAGCAGCCGCTGCAGCGACGATGTCGTTTGCGTTGGGGAGAAACGCGGCCTCCAGGATGTATGATTGGGGGGCGATGCCGTTTTTGGCGCCAACCCGTTTGACTGGGGCGTCCAAGTAGTCGAAGGCCTCGTCCTGGATGGTCGAGGCAATCTCGGCCGTGTAGCTGCCAATGTTGACCGCCTGGCTGGCAACGATGCAACGGCCGGTCTTTTGGACCGAGCGCAAGACGGTCTGGAGGTCCAGCGGGACCAGGCAGCGCAGGTCGATGACCTCGGCGCTGACGCCGCGTTCAGCCTGGAGCTGGTCGGCGGCCTTGAGGCAATCGTGGACCACCGGGCCCCAGGCCACCAGCGTGAGGTCGGCGCCCGGCCGCCGGACCTCCGCCACGCCCAGCGGCACCACGTAGTCGCCTTCCGGCACCGGCCCTTTCATGCCGTAGAGGGCCTGGGACTCGACGAACAGGACGGGGTTATTGTCCCGGATGGCCGCCTTGAGCAGGCCCTTGGCGTCGTAAGGCGTTGCGGGATAAACCACGTAGAGCCCGGGGATGTGGCAGAAGACCGATTCGAGTGTCTGGGAGTGCTGGCCGCCGTAGCCCTTGCCCGCGCCGGCGGAGGCGCGGATGACCAGCGGCACTTCGGTCTGAGCGCCGCTCATGTAGTGCCACTTGGCCGCCTGGTTGCTGATCTGGTCGGACGACATCAGCGCGAAATCGAAGTACATCAACTCGACCACGGGCCGGAGGCCGTTCATGGCGGCGCCGCAGGCGGTGCCGCAGATGCAGGCCTCGCTGATCGGCGTGTTAAAGACGCGGTCGCGTCCGAAGGCCTCCAGCAGGCCCTTGGTCACTTTGAAGGCCCCGCCGTAGTCCGCCACGTCCTCGCCATAGAAGATCACCCGCTTGTCGCGGAGCATCTCTTGGACCAGTGCCTCCTTGAGGGCGTCCTTGTAAGTCAGTTCGCCGTTGGCCCGCTTGATCTCCGGCAGCGGGCCCACCAGGGCAGCGCCGGCAGATTCGGCCGGCACGGTCTCGCACTTCGTGTCGGTGTACATGAAGGTGAGGACCTCCTCGGGCGCAGGGTCGGCGGCGGCGGCGGCGCGCTTGGCGGCGCGCGCGTTGCGCTCGGCGACACGCCGTTCCACCGCGGCGATGCCGGCGGCATCGAGCGCCTTGGCCTCGAGCAACTCCTGCTTGTAGGCCTGGATGGCGTCGGCGGCGCGCCAGGCCGCCTCTTCCTCGCGGGTGCGGTACTCATTGCGCGGGTCGCTCAGCGAGTGGCCCCAATAGCGGTAGCAATCCACGTCCAGGAGCACGGGGCCCTGTCCCTGGCGGCAGAGGCCCACGGCGCGCCCGACCCCCTCGCGCACGGCCAGCACGTTCATGCCGTTGACGACCTCGGCGTGCATGTTGTTGGTGGCGAACCCGGCCGCCCGGCGCGCAATGCGCTCGACCCCCATCACCTCGTCATCGCACCGTCCGGTCATCCCGTAATGGTTGTTGCACACCAGGAACACGATTGGCAGGCCCCCTTTGCGGCCCTCGGCCAGGTGATTGGTGAACTGGGCTTGGGCGGCGAAATTCAGGGCCTCCAGCACGACGCCGTTGGCGAAGGCCCCGTCGCCCGCGAAGCAGCAGACCACGCTGCCGCGCTCCAGGTAGCGGTTGGCCAGCGCGGCGCCGGTGGCGATCGGCACGCCGCCGCCGACGATGGCGTTGGCCCCGAGATGGCCGACGCTGAAATCGGCGATGTGCATGGAGCCGCCGCGCCCGCGGCAATAACCGTCGTCCTTGCCGAAGAGTTCGCAAATGGTGCGATAGACGTGTCGTTCGAGGGCGGCCTCCAGCAGTTCCTCGCGACGCGCGGCCTGGCACTCGGGCACGCGCCGGCGCAGTTGCTCATCGGTCATCTGGCGCAAGGCGACGGTGCCCTTGGCCAGGCTCTCGCCGTGCCCGCGGTGGGTGCTGGTGATGTTGTCGGCCAATCGCAGTGCCGAGCACGCCCCGGCCGCTGTCCCTTCCTGGCCGACCGACACGTGGGTCGGGCCCCGATAGTTAAACCCCCGGATGGGTTCATAGGCCCCCGAACGCAGTTTGACGATCATCTCCTCGAATTCGCGGATGACCAGCATGTCCTCCAGCAAGGCCACCGCCTCGGCGGGCGTGATAGTCCCGGCCTTGAGCTCGCTCTCGAGCTTGCCGGCGTAGCGGTAGGCCGGGATGCGCCCGCAGTCAATCTCGAACGGGGTGAACTTCGGCCGCGAATTGCTCAAATAGACAGGTGATTTTGTCATGGGTAGTGTGCAGTGATTTTTCACGCTCGCACGATTTTGATCCCTCTGGCCGCGAGGTCTCGAGCGAAACTCTTTTCGATCTGCTTGTCGGTAATCAGCACGTGGATGCTCTCCCAGTTGCCGGCGGAGGCGAAGGAGACCTTGCCCGCCTTGGAGCTGTCGGCCAGCAGAATGACCTGGCGGGCATGGGCGCTGACGAGTTGTTTTGTAAAGGCCTCGCTCGGGTCCGTCGTGGTGAGGCCCTGCCCGAGGGCGAAGCCGATCGTCCCCATGAAGGCCTTGTCCAGGTGCAGCCCCTCCAGCACCAGGCGCGTGAGGGGGCCGACCAGCGTCTGGCTCAGCCGCCGCAACTCGCCGCCGATGACGATGAGGCGGGGCCCGCGGCCTGCCAGTTCATAGGCGGCGTGCAGGGAGTTGGTGACGACGGTCAGACGGGTCCGCTCGCGGAGCAGGCGCGCCAACTCCAGCACCGTGCTGCCGCCGTCCAGGTAGATCGTGTCACCCGGCTCGATGAGGCCCGCCGCCGCCTCGGCAATCCGCCGTTTCTCGCGCACGGCCAGCGAGGTCTTGTCCTCGAAGACCGGCTCATCCAGGCGGCTCTCGACGCTGACCGCGCCGCCATGGACGCGGCGGATGGAGCCGCTGCGCTCCAGTTGGTCCAGGTCCCGCCGCACCGTGGCGGCCGAGACCCCCAGCCGGCGGCAAAGGTCCTCGACGCGGATGACGCCGCTGTCGCGAATCAAGGCGCGCAGGTCGTTCCACCGCTGCGGCGCCAGGGCTCTTCCGTCCAGATCGGGCATGTCTCAGTACGTGATCGAATTTGACCGATTATAGCATCGGGATGATTGGGAGCAATCAAAATCGTGCAGGGGGGATGCGCCCGGGCGCATCTCACCTTTGTCGGCCCTCGGCAAGCCAGGCAATTGGAGCGCCGCGTCGGGAAGCCCGCAAGGTTTTGGACTGCGCCAGTCCTCTGGCGCTTTCGCGTCCCCTGGTTCCAAAAAGCGCCAGAGGACTGGCGCAGTCCAAAACGCTTCGCGCCAGGCGAGGCCCGTCCGGTTCGTGGTCCCAACGCGGGATTCCGAAGACTACTGACCACTAACTCCCCTGGGGTCGAATCGCGACTCGCGGGCCAGTTGCTCCCAGAGCTTGCGTTCGGAGTCGGAGACCCGCTCGGGCACTTCGATGCGCGCGACGACGATCAAGTCGCCGCCGCCGGCGCGCTGGGGCAGGCCGCGGCCGCGCACGCGCAGTCTTTGCCCATTCTGAGTGCCGGGCGGGATGCGGATGCTGATGCCGCCGTTAAGCGTCGGCACGGCGATCTTCGCGCCCAGCACGGCTTCCCAGGGGGCGAGGCTGGCTTCGTAAATGAGGTTGTGGTTTTCGACCGTGAAATCGGGGTGTTTGGCCAGGCGGACGCGCAGGTAGAGGTTGCCGGGGGCGGCGCCGCCCGCGCCGGCTTGGCCGCGCCCGGCCACGCGCAGGCGCTGGCCTTCGGTGACGCCTGGGGGAATCTTGACCTGGTAGGTGTCGGTCTTGGCCACCTGGCC
The DNA here is from genome assembly GCA_963749495.1 of uncultured bacterium. Taxonomy (GTDB): domain Bacteria; phylum Verrucomicrobiota; class Verrucomicrobiia; order Limisphaerales; family UBA8199; genus CAVQND01. Next base: position 302,342 of record CAVVMW010000021.1, on the reverse strand, counting down.
GGTGCCGCCGCAGGCGCGGCAGGCCATGCGGGCGCGGGCGCCGGTGCCGCCGCACTCACCGCATGGAACAGTGTGGCGCGCCGACACCGTCCGCAAAGAGCCTCTCATGGCCTCTTCCAGTGTGACCAACAGGTTGCCCTCCATGTCCTGTCCCCGCTCCACGGCCAGGTCGTCTTCGGCAAAGCCGCCCTGCCAGGCCGGGCCCCTCCGCCCGCGCCCGCCCCGGGACCCGAAGACGTGCTCGAAGAAATCGCTGAAACCGGTGCCGCCAAACTGGAACTCGGAGTCCGGGCCGCCGGGCCCCTGGCTCCGGAAACCGCCCTGGCCGGATTGCCAGCCGGGCGGCGGGCGGAAGCCGGCGCCCGAATTCCAGTCCGGCCCCAGTTCATCGTAGCGCTTGCGCTTGGGCGCATCGCCCAACACCTCGTAGGCCTCGTTGATCTCCTTGAATTTCTCCTCGGCCTGTTTCTTGTTCTTGGCCACGTCCGGATGATACTGGCGCGCCAGTTTGCGAAAGGCCTTCTTGATCTCGTCATCGCTGGCGTTGCGCGCGACACCCAAGGCCTGATAGTAATCTTTGTATTTCACGGGCATATCACCCTCTGTTTCGAGCCGAGTATAGCGCACCTAAAGTCCACAGTCCACAGTCCACAGTCCACAGTCCACAGTCCACAGTCCACAGTCCACGGTCCACAGTCCAGAGTCCACAGTCCACAGTCCACGGTCCACAATCCACGGTCCACAGTCCACAGTCCGCAATGGAAGTCAGTCAGGCCTCAGTGAAGGTGGAGAGGCAGGGCCGGGCTGAGGGGTCTGCCCCGCAACGCGGTGGCAGGCCGCCCGCGCTCCCTTCTTGCTCCCGCCCTCTGCGGTCGCCGCCGTCTTCCTTTAGCCTTTCCGTCCTCCGCAGTAGCACTGCTACGGAGGATGGATAGCCTTTAGCCTTTAGCCTTTTCCCTCAGACCCGGCCCTGCACGAGCGGGGCGGGGACGCTGGGGATGGCCAGGGACTTGGCGGGGTGCTGCCACTGGTATTCGCGGCGCAGGGCGGACTTGAGGACAGCGACCTCGCGCAAGAGGGCCTTGACGGCCTGGTCGAAGGCCGGGACGGGGTCCTCACCCGATTTTTGCGCGCGCAGGATATTGGAGGGCAACCGCAGGGTCAGCGCGGCGGTGAACCAAAGCTTCCTGGGGTGCCGGGAGAGGTTGACCTGCAGGTGGACGGCGTCCTGGGGGAAATGCTCCAAGTGGGCCTCGAGCTTGGCGATCTTCCGCTGGAGTTTGTTGTGCAACTGCCCGTGGGGGCGGATGTGCTTGGTAACCAGGCTCCATGTCAATGTCATGCGGTATCACTTATGTTTGATGTTGTCCACCACCAGATAACGTGTGCCGGCGGACCCGCCATCTTCGGCCCCGCTCCAGACCCTGAGCAGCATCTGCTCGCCCTTGGCCTTGTCGCTCAACCGGATGGCGGCATCGGCGTCGGCGACCGGTTGCTTATCGATTTCGAGGAGGACGTTGCCGGGGTGCAGCCCGGCCTCGGCGGCATTGGAGTCCTGCTCGACACTGACCACGAGGGCGCCGCGGAGGGTGGCGGGGAGATCGAACTGGCGGCGCACGCGCGCATCCAGGTCGGTCACCTCGACGCCGTTGAGGGCATCGAGCTTGGACTGGCCTCGGGGTTTGGGGGCGGGGTGCGCGCCGCCCATGGCGGCCAGGGCCTCGGAGGGCAGTTCGCCCAGTTTTGCCGTCAGGGTGTGCTGGGCCGGCTCGTGGCCGGGCCTGGCGCGCAAGAGCCGCAACGTGACCTTGGTGCCCGGCGGGGTCTGGGCGACCAGGAGCCGCAGATTGCGGCGCTCCGACATTTTTCGGCCATTGAGTTCGGTAATGACATCGCCGTTTTGGATGCCGGCCTTTTCGGCAGGGCTGTTCTGGTTGACGCCCCCAACCAGCACGCCCGTGGTGTCCTCGGGCAAGTCGAGGTTCCGGGCCAGGGCAGGCGTGAGTGTCTGGAGATACACGCCCAGGAAGCCGCGCGTCACCCGCCCCTCGCGGATGAGCATGTCCATGACGAACCGGGCCATGTTGATCGGGACAGCGAAACCGACGCCCTGGTAGCCGCCGCTGCGGGTGAGGATGGCCGTGTTGATGCCGACCAGCCGGCCTTGCGAATCCACCAGCGCCCCGCCGGAATTGCCTGGGTTGATCGCCGCATCGGTCTGGATGAAATCCTCGTAGCCGGTGGTGCCGAAGCCGCCGCGTCCCAAGCCGCTGACAATGCCCATGGTGACAGTCTGGCCGACGGCGAAGGGGTTGCCCAGGGCCAGCACCACGTCCCCGACTTCGAGCTTGTCGCTGTCGCCCAGCGTGATGGCCGGCAGCGGTTTCCGGGACTCGATCCGCAGCACGGCCACGTCTGTCGCGGGGTCGGTGCCGATGACTTTGGCGTCGAACTCCTGCTCCCCCGTCGCCAAAGCCACCTTCACGGTATCGGCGCCATTGACGATGTGGTTGGCGGTGAGGATGTAGCCGTCGGCCGAGACAATGACGCCCGAGCCAAGGCCCTGCTCCTGGTGAGAGCGCGGCTGGTCATTCATGCCGAAATGTTCGCCAAAGAACCGGCGCAACAGGGGGTCGTTGAACAGTGTCCCGGGCAAACCCCGCTCGTGGACGGTGGTTGTCGAGTAGATGTTGACGACGCTGGGCGCCACCTTTTTGACCACCGGGGCGAAGCTCAGGCCGGCCCGCGCGTCACGGGGCGGCGGGGAGTCATCGATGTTGAGATTGGCCGGCGGGTTCTGGGTTTGCGTCTTTGCCGAGGTGCCCTGCGCCGCGCCAAGGGGCAGGGCCAGCCCGAGCGCCAGCGCCAGGGCCAGCCCGGACGCCCCGGGCCAAGGCCAGCGGGCCCAACGCGTTTTCAAAGAGTCATTCATGAATTGACCGTTGTTCTTGTACCACGAACCATGATCCTACTGATAACCCAATCTGGGAATTTCGCCAGTCTGGCGTTTGCCAAAGAGGACCTCCATGGGCCTTTTTCCTGACCTTTGTCGCAACCTTTGTCGCAACCTTTGTCGCAACCTTTGTCGCAACCTTTGTCGCGTTAGCCATGCCTCGACAAAGGCTGCGACAAAGGCCGCGACAAAGGTTTGGGATCGGGCGCCCCGCCCCTGGGCCCTGGTTTTCACCCAGGGGCATTGACAGGGCGTCCGCTTTGTTGTCTCATGCGCGCAGGATCAATCGAAAGGAATCGATATGACGAACTTCGTTCTCAAACGGGCCTCTGCCCTGCCGGGCCTGCGGCACACGCCGGCCAGCGCGGCAGCGATCCTCTCGCTGTCGCTGCTCGGGCTGCTGCCGCTGGACCTCCCGGCGGCCACCGAGTCGCCGCCAATGTCCGTCGTCCCCAAGTGGAATCGCTTCGAGCAGGTCTTCAAGAGTGAGACCCTCTACGCCAACGCCCTTCAGGATGCCACGCTGACCGTGCTGTTCGTGTCGCCGTTGGGCGAGACGAACATGGTCTATGGGTTTTGGGACGGCGAGAGGACCTGGCGCGTGCGCTTCATGCCGAATCAGCCTGGGCGCTGGACCTTCAGGACCGTTTGCTCGGATACAGAGAACCACGGCCTCCACAACCGGGCCGGGGAGTTCCTTTGCACCGGCGCGATCGGCAAGAACCCCCTCCACACCCACGGCCCGGCCCGAGTCGCCCGGGACGGCCACCACCTCGAGCACGCCGACGGCACCCCCTTCTTCTGGCTGGCCGACACGACGTGGGATGGGGCGCGAATGGCCGAGCTGAAGAACTGGGAAATCTATGCGATTCTGCGCGCCTCTCAGCGATTCACCGCCGTGCAATGGGGGGCCGGCCCCGGCGAGGACGTCAAGGGCCAATCCGCGCTGGGCGGTTTTCCGGACCGGATTGCGGTCAACCCGGAGTTCTTCGGGGGCCTGGATGAGAAGCTGACGGTCTTGACCCACGCAGGGCTCTTGAGCGCCATCGCGCCGCTGGCCGAGTTGGACCCGCACCGGCGGGGTGTCTCACTCCCCGATGACCAGGTGGCGCTGCTGGTCCGTTACATGGTCGCCCGCTGGGGCGCCGACCCGGTGGTGTGGGTGCTGACGTTCGACGGCAGCAACCCGCGATTGGTGGACCGTTGGAAACGCATCGGCCAGGCCGTCTTCTCCGAGGGCCGCCATGCGCCCGTCATGGTCTGCCCAGGCGCGGCCATCGAGGTCCTCGATGCCTTTCGCAATCAGCCTTGGGTGGATCTCCTCGGCCTGGAAGGCATCACCGATTTCTCCGATGGCGCCCTGGCGCGCGCCTGGACGGGTCCCTTCGCCAAGGAGTGGTCCAACCTCCCGCCGCACCCGATCATCGCCTTGCTGCCCTGCGAGAACGCCCTTATCCCCGGCTCGACCCAACGCTACACTGCCGGCGAGGTCGGGCGCGCCGCCTATTGGAGCGAGCTGCTCAACCCCCCGGCCGGGGTCAGCTATACCGGCCTGGGTGTGGTCAACTGGGACACGTTGCTTCCCAAGGAGAAATCCAAAGTCCGGGGCGGCAACCTGCCGCTCTGGCGCCGCGCCATGTTCATGGCTGGCGCCAAACAGATGGCCCATTTGGTGAACTTCATGTACGGCATCGATTTCTGGCGCCTTCGGCCCGAACCCAAGGCGGTGGCCTCGCAGCCGGGCGCTGCCTCGCCCCATAAGTTCGTCGCCGCTGCCGTCACCGAAACCAAAGACCTCGCCCTGGTCTATGTCCCCGAAGAGCGCTCGGTCGAGTTGGCGGCCGAGAGCCTGCCCCCGGCGCCCGCCGCCGCCTGGTACAATCCCGCCAACGGCGCCACGATTTCCGCTGCGCCCGCGCTCGACGGCAAGACCTGCCGCTTCCAGACTCCGCAACCCGGCGATTGGCTCCTCATCCTCAGGGCGGGAAAACGCTGATAGACAGAATCATTTCACTTTCGAGAAAAGGCAGAATCATTGATGGCAAAATCATTAGGAGAGGGGTTTCTGAAATGATCTTGCCAACACGCCGTCGAGTGACGGACCCTCTTCGAGTGTCGAGTGACTCGCACGGGTCTGACGGGTCGGACCGGTGTTGATGGAGCGCTACTCGAAGCTCAGCCCCGCTTTGTGTCCGACGTTAAAGACATAAGTGCGGGCGGCGGTGTATTGTTCCGCGTTGGCCAGGTGTTCGAGCATGAGGGGCGGGTTTTGAGGCAGTCCGGCAAGGCGCCGGAGATAGGTGGCGTAATCCAGGCAACCGGTGCCGGCGACAACCTCGCGGAAATGGACATTCATCTCGACATCCCAGGTCAAGTCCTTGCCGTGGCAGCTCACGATCCACCGCCCCAGCTTGTCGAAGCACTCATTGAGCAGGGCGCTGTTGTGATAGAATTTGTCGGGCGAATTGACCAGGTTGCAGGGGTCCAGGTGAACGCCAAAGGCCTTGCGGTTGATGGCCTTGATCAGCTTCAAGTAGCTGTCCGGGCTGTCCGGCAGGGCCCAGCCCATGACCTCGAAGGTGAAGTGGGCGCGCTTGGGTTTTACCGCGTTGATGATCTTTCTGGCGTTCTCGACGGTGGCATTGAAGTACCGCTTGGTCAGGTTCTCGGGATGGGGGCCGAACCAGGAGGTGGTGCTGAAGGAGCCGGCGATGTCCACGCAGCAGAGGGCGCCGATGGCTTCGGCCAGGGCCAGTCCCTCGGTCACGGTTTGGAGGTTCTGGCGGCGCTTTTGGGGATCAGCATCCAGCAGGTTGACCCAGCGGCCCACCTTGGAGATGACCACATCGTGCCGGGCGAAGGCCCGGGCATAGGCGCCGAGCTTGTCCGTGTCTTTCAGCGAGACGTTGGGACAATAGGCGGCCCGGTAGCCCAGTTTTCGGTGGGCGAGCGCCAGCGCCTCCGGGTCGTCGCCGCCATCGAAGACCGGGCCGCCCAGGCGGATGGGTTGGGTCCGGGCTTGGGCCGCCCGCGCGGTTCCGGGCAGGAGGGTGGCTGATTCAAAAAGCGTTGCGGTGACCGCAAGAGTGAGAGATCGTTCCAGAAATTCCCTTCGAGTGTGAGCTTTCATGCCTCCCTTGTCTCATGATTGGTCTTTAGATTCAAGTCCCGAGCCAGCCCCTGTAACGATTGATCCCTATCCTTTCAGGAGCGTGGCGCCCTGGGCCGGGCGGGAGACGAACAGGGAGGGTTTGATCTGCGTGCGTTTTTCGTAACCGTCGGCGATGCGGTCCGAGACGGCGTCCAAGGCGTCGGCGCGGACCAGGGCGACGGTGCAGCCACCGAAGCCGCCCCCGGTCATGCGGCAACCCAGGACGCCGCCGTTGGGGCCGATGGTTTGGGCGATCTCGACGACTGCATCCAATTCGGCGCAGCTCACCTCGTAATCATCGCGCAGGGAGGCATGGCTGGCATACATCAGTTGGCCCAGGGCAGGCCAGTTGGAGGCGCGCACGGCTTGGGCGGCACGGACGGTGCGCTCGATTTCGGCGATGACGTGGCGGGCGCGGCGATAGACGACCGGATCCAGCTTGCCGTCGGCGCTTTGGAGCATGCCGGCAGTGGCGTTGCGCAGCGAGGGCACGCCGAGCGCTTGCGCCGCCTCCTCGCACTGGGCGCGGCGTTTGGCGTAGCCGCCCCCGGTCAACTCGTGTTTCACATTGGTATTGGTGATGAGCAGGGCCACCGACGGGTCGGTCATGGGCACCAATTCGGGTTTGCGGGAGCGGCAGTCCAACAGCAACAAATGGTCTTTTCTGCCCATCACGGAGATGAATTGGTCCATGATGCCGCAAGGCATCCCGGCGTAGTCATGCTCGGCCTTTTGGCAGAGCAGGGCCTTTTCGAGTGGGTCGAGCGTGCGCCCGGTCATCGCCTCCAGCAGCGTGGCCGTTGCCACTTCCAGGGCGGCGCTGCTGGAGACACCGCCGCCAAACGGCACGTTCGAGTGGATGAGGGCGTCGAACCCGCCGGGCCGGGCGCCGCGCGCCAGGAATCCCGCAATGACCCCCAAGGGGTAATTGAACCATGTGCCTTTGGGGGCGGGACTCAGGGGCCGGCGCAGATCAATGGCGGCCACCCCATCGCCGAGCGTCGAGCGGAGGCGGACGATCTGGCCCGCGCCCGCAGCCGGCGCCGCGGCGATGACCGTGTAGCGTTCAATCGCCATCGGGAGCACGAACCCGTCGTTGTAATCGGTGTGTTCGCCGATGACGTTGACCCGCCCCGGCGCCGCCGCGACCCACCGGGGCGCGCGCGCGAAGGCCTTTTCGAATTCTTTAGTGGTCAGGCTGGCAAGCTCATTGAGGCTCATGGGGGGAATCATTTTGCGGTAAACTTATGCACCGTGGTCTGCCGGTAGGTCCGTCCGGGACGCAGGATGACCGAGGGGAATGAGGGTTTGTTGACCGAATCGGGATAATGCTGTGTCTCGAGGCAGAACGCGGCGTGACGCCGATAGACGATCCCGTACTTGCCGGTGAGCGCGCCGTCCAGGTAATTGGCCGTATAGAGCTGTACGCCCGGCTGGGTGGTCAGGACTTCCAGGACGCGCCCGGTCCGGGGTCGGAGACGCGCGCGGCCAGGGCCAGGCCGCTTCCGCCCCGGTTCAGAACAAAATTGTGGTCGTAGCCGACCGGCTCGCCGGCGAGTTGGGAGAACCTGGACCCGATGGGCTGCGGATGGGTAAAGTCCAGCGGCGTGCCTTTGACCGGCCGTATCTCGCCTGTGGGGATCAGGCCGTCATCGGCGGGCGTGTAAAAGTCCGCCGCCAGCATCAGTTCATGGGCCAGGATGTCCCCTTGCCCGGCCAGGTTGAAATAGGAATGATTGGTGAGGTTGACCGGGGTCGATTTGTCGGTGACGGCGGTGTAATTGATGCGCAACTCGTTGGCATCCGTCAGGCTCATCGTGACCTGGGCGTTGACGGTGCCGGGATAGCCTTCCTCGCCGTCAGGGCTGGTGTAGCTGAACTTGACCGCGGCGGCGTCTGGCTGCGGCTCGGCCTGCCACAGGACTTTGTCGAAGCCTTTGAGACCCCCGTGCAGGTGATTGGGGCCGTTGTTGATCGCCAGGCAATAGACCTTGCCATCGAGCGTAAAGCGCCCTTTGCCGATCCGGTTGGCCACACGCCCTACGGTGCACCCAAAGCAGGGATGCCCGCCTAGATATTGGGCCAGGTTGTCGAAACCGAGAACGACGTCCCCCAGCCGTCCGGTCCGGTCCGGGACGTGCAATTCCGTGATAATCGTGCCGTAGTTGGTGATCTTGGCCACCAAGCCGTTGGCGTTGGTGAGGGTGAAAAGCTCGACTGGCGTGCCATCCGCCAACTTGCCGAATTGTGTTCTTTGAATGCTCGCTGTCGTCATACTGCAAAAAAGACCGTCCGAATCGCCTGTCCGCGGGCCCTTGGTGACAAAAGGGATTAGTCTTGCGCCCCTGCGAAACCCGCCGTGCTCACCGCTCACCGGTCACCCGCCCTCAGCCCCATTTGCCCGCAACGATTGACCCCTCGTTACAAGGCCGGGGCAAGAGGAAGACACAAAAATCCCGGCAAGTCCAGCATAAAAACAGGGCAGACGCATTTAAGGCCTGGCGGTTGACGTTTTCGCCGCTGGCCAGCGGGGGCGGATTCCGCTATTGTGGTTGAATGACGAATAGCTTGCCAAGACCGGAAGTGATCATCACTCACGAGAGCGATCTCGATGGGCTTGTGGCCGGCGTGTTGCTGGGCCGCCTGGCGCAGCGGCTGTTCAACACGGAGGTGCGCCTGGAGGCCTATCACTATCACACGTGGCGGCAGCGGGAATTGCGCGAGCGCTCCGCCTGGGTGTCGGACCTGAGCTTCGAGCCGCGCCTGGACAAGCCGAACTGGGCGGTGATCGATCATCACGCGACGGAGCCTGCCGGCGCGCAACGCCATTCTGGTTCACGATGTCGGCAAGTCCGCCGGGCTGCTCTGCTATGAGTTGTGCCGGGAGCACGGCCTGGGCTCGCCGGCCCTGGACCGGCTGGTCCACCTGAACAACGTGGCGGACCTGTTCCTGGAGGACGACCCGGATTTCGTCCTCGCCAGCGACTACGCCAACCTGGTCAAGATCTACCAGTTCTGGAACCTGCACGCGCTCATCGGAGGCCAGCTCGAGAGGCTCTTGGATCATCCGTTGCTCGAAGTCATGGCCGTCAAGCGCCGCATCGAAGACCCGATCGGCCTGGCGTGGAGCCGGGAGAACATCGTCCAGATCACCCCCGCCGTCGGCTTTGTCAACACAGTCGTCGGGAACAACAACCTCATCGTTCACCAATTGCTCGAGCAGCGGGTCTCCAACTACCCGGTGCTCCTGACGCTCTTTCGCCGCGCAACCGGTGCCATGATTGCCAGCGTCCGCAGCCGGAACGGCGAGGCCCTTAAGGTCGCCGAAACGCTCCAGGGCGGCGGCCATGCCAATGCCAGCGCCGCAACCCTGCCGCGCTCGGTCAAGACCATTGCTGATGCCATCGCCTACCTGCGCCTGGTCCTCAATCCCAGGCCAGAGCAGCTCGATCCGGTCCGGAGCCTGTCCGACGCCCTGGACGGCAAATGATCTTTCCCTGGCCCGTCTGTACCCTATCCTGGCCATGCATGAGTGCAGCAGCCCTAATCACCGGCGCCTCGCGCGGCATTGGACGCGGCATTGCCCTGGAGCTGGCCAGGCTGGGGACCGACCTGGTCCTGGGCTACGCCCGAAACCTCGAGGCTGCGCGCCAGACCGCCGCCGACTGCCTGGCCGCGGCCCGGAGCCAGGGCAAGTCCATCCGCGCCGAGATTTGCCCGGGGGACATCGGTTGCGCCGCGGATCGGCAGAAAGTCCTCGACCTGACCCGGTCCTTGTTCGGGCGGCTCGATCTCCTGGTCAACAATGCCGGCGTGGCCCCAGAGGTGCGCGCCGACATCCTGGAAGCCACCGAAGAGAGCTTTGACCGGCTCATCAATGTCAATCTCAAAGGCCCCTATTTTCTGACCCAACTCGCCGCCCGCTGGATGATCGAGCAGACCCGCGCCGGCGCGCCCGCCGCTCCTTTCCGCCCCAAGATCATCACCATCACCTCGATCAGCGCCTACACCGCATCGGTCAACCGGGGCGACTACTGCCTCGCCAAGGCCGCCCTGGCCATGCTCACGCCCCTCTTCGCCGCCCGCCTGGCCCAATACGGCATCAACGTCTATGAAATCCGCCCCGGCATCATTGCCACCGACATGACCAGCCCGGTCAAGGAGCACTATGACCGGCTCATCGCCGGCGGCCTGACGCCCATCCAGCGGTGGGGCACGCCCGAAGACGTTGCCAAGGCCGTCGCCGCCATCGTCCAGGACCTCCTGCCGTTCAGCACCGGCGAGGTCCTCAATGTGGACGGCGGGTTCCATTTGCGCAGATTGTGAGTCTCAGAAGCACCCGCCTATGGCCCTGAAAATCGACTCCGTTCTCACCGCCAAACAACTTGCGCCCAAATTGAACCGGTTGCTCGAGCTTTCCGCCGGCAAGATCCTGGACATCGAGAAGCGCTGGGACCCGGCCCGCGGCACGCCCGTGTTCACTGCCCGCGGCCACTACACCACGCGCGGCTGGACCGAGTGGACGCAAGGTTTCCAATTCGGCTCCGCCCTGCTCCAGTTCGACGCCGCCGGCGAGGGGCGCTTTCTGGAGATTGGCCGGCGCAAGACCATCGAGGTAATGGCGGCGCATGTCTCGCATGTCGGAGTTCACGACCACGGGTTCAATAACATCTCGACTTACGGCAATCTCCGGCGCCTGATGCGGGAGGGCAAGATACCCTTCGACCCGCGCGAGATGCAGACCTACGAACTGGCCCTCAAGGTCTCCGGGGCGGTGCAGGCCGCGCGCTGGACCCCTGTGGCCGGCGGGCTGGGCTTCATTTATTCGTTCAACGGCCCCCATTCCCTGTTTGTGGACACCATGCGCTCGTTGCGCTCGCTGGCCGTGGCGCATCAACTGGGCCACGCGCTCCTGGGCGAGGGCGATCGGAAGATCTGCCTCTTGCAGCGCCTCCTGGAGCACGGGGAGTGCACGGCCCGCTACAACGTCTATTATGGCCAGGGGCGCGACCTCTACGACGTGGGCGGCCGCACCGCCCACGAGAGCCTCTTCAATGTGAATGACGGCACCTACCGCTGTCCCAGCTCGCAGCAGGGCTATTCGCCTTTCACGACGTGGACGCGCGGGCTGGCGTGGGCCCTGCTGGGCTACGCCGAGCAACTGGAGTTTCTCCAGACGTTGCGAGCCGGGCGCCCCGCTGGCTCGCGGAATCGCCTGCGCTCCGCTCAAGCCCAGGCCTCCACACTGGAGTCGGCCACGGCCTGGTTCTCGGCCGCGGCGCTGGCCACGGCGGACTTTTACCTCGCCAATTCCTGCGCCGACGGCGTTCCGATGTGGGACACCGGGGCCCCGAATTTGCACCGCCTGGGCGATTACCTGGACCGCGCCGCCGACCCGTTCAACCCGTGGGAACCCGTCGACAGCTCGGCCGCCGCCATCGCCGCCCAGGGCCTGGTCCGCCTCGGGAATCACCTCGCCGCCAAAGGCCGGACCCGGCTCGGCGCCCGCTATCGCCAGGCGGGGCTGACCGTGGCCAATACCCTGTTCGACGACCCCTATCTGTCGGCCGCTCCGAGGCACCAGGGCCTGCTGCTCCACTCGGTCTATCACCGGCCCGGCGGCTGGGACCGCATCCTGCCGGGCCAGAAAGTCCCCAACGGCGAAAGCTCGATGTGGGGCGACTACCACGCGCGCGAACTGGCGGTGCTGCTCCTGCGCGAAGCGCGAGGCGACAAGTACCCTACGTTCTTTGAGTCATGAAATTCCAGCGGGTCCCTTCTCTCAAGAATGCCGAGGAATTCCGCAGGCATCTGGCGTCGCTTGGGATCGAACTGCCCTGTGACGACCAAATCCTCAGCGGCAGCGCCTCGCCGCTGGGCCGGCCCGTCGAGGGCGTCCTCATCAACGGCAAGCGAATCGGCAACCGTTGCGCGGTGCAGCCTATGGAAGGCTGGGACGCCTCGCCGAGCGGGGGCATTACCGAACCGGTGCTCCGGCGCTGGCAGCGGTTTGGGCAGAGCGGGGCCAAGCTCATCTTTGGCGGCGAGGCCATGGCGGTGCGCCCGGACGGCCGTGCAAACCCCAACCAGCTCGTCATCCGTGAAGAGAACAAGGCGGGCCTGGCCAAACTGCGCGAGACCCTCGTCGAGGCCCACCGCCAGCGCCACGGCACGGCCGATGACCTGGTCATCGGTTTCCAACTCACCCATTCCGGGCGCTTCTGCAAACCCAACGACCACTTCCGCCTCGAGCCCCGCGTTGCCTATCGCCACCCCATCCTCGACCGCCGGTTCAACGTCACCAGCCCGGACCAGGTCTGGACCGATGCCCAAATCGAGGCCCTCATCGAGGACTATGTCCGGGCGGCCAGACTCGCCTGGGACGTTGGCGCCGATTTCGTCGATATCAAACACTGCCACGGTTATCTCCTTCACGAGTTTCTCAGCGCCTATGCCCGCCCGGGCCAGTACGGGGGCCCGTTCGAAAACCGCACCCGCATCCTCCGCGACATCGTCCGCGCCATCCGCGCCTCGGGCAATCCCATCGACTTGGCCGTGCGCTTGAGCGCCTTCGACTTGGTGCCCTTCCGCCCGGACCCGGCCCTGTCCGCGCCGGGCAAGCCAGGGCCAGGCATTCCCGAGGAGTTCTCCCAGTGCCTGCCCTATCGCTACGCCTTCGGCGTCAACCCGGATGACCCGGCCCAATACGACCTCGCCGAGACGTTTCGCTTTGTTGAATTGTGCCGGGAGCTCGGCGTCAAGCTCGTCAACCTCAGCGCCGGCTCGCCTTACTACAATCCCCACATCCAACGCCCGGCCGCCTATCCGCCCTCGGACGGTTACCAGCCGCCCGAAGACCCGCTGATCGGCGTTGCCCGCCAGGTCCAGGCCGCGCGCCAGGTCAAGGGGCGCGCCCCAGCGGGCATCCTCCTGGTCGGCTCCGCCTATTCCTACCTGCAGGAGTTTCTCCCGCAGGTCGCCCAAGGGGTGGTCCGCAATGGATGGATCGACCTGGTCGGCATCGGCCGCATGGTCCTGGCCTACCCGGCCATCTTTTCGGACGCCCTGACCCACGGCAGGCTCCAGACCCGGCTCCTGTGCCGCACCTTCAGCGATTGCACCACCGCCCCCCGCAACGGCCTCATCAGCGGCTGCTACCCCCTGGATGACTACTACGCCGCCAGACCCGAGGCGCGGCAGTTGAAGGGCCTGCGACGGTAGCCCGGACAGTAAGGCCTCAGAAGGTGTCAAAAAATCGATTCCTGTGGCCAAGGCCCGCAAAAATCTGCAAAATCCCCAGGAAAACCGAGGGATGTTTTCGCGGATGTTGTGCGTTTTGGCATTTTTTCACACCTTCTCAGTGAAAGCGGGGGCAGCACCGCGGGCAGACCCCTCACCCCGACCCTCTCCCCATCGGATGGGGAGAGGGAGGATTCTCCGCAGCCGCTCGAGCAAGCAGAGACGCGTGGAAGTTCAAGAGACTGCCGACGCCTCTCCCTCTCCCCGTCGGACGGGGAGAGGGTTGGGGTGAGGGGTCCGCGGCGGACTCTGTTTCCGCCTTGCTGAGGCATTACCCCCGGCAGTGTACGAAATGCATCAGCGGGGCCTCGTCCTCCACGAGGCCTCGATTTCTTCGAGGGTGCGCCCCTTGGTTTCGGGCACCGCCAGGCAGACGAAAATGAAGGTCAGGAGGCTCACCCCGCCGTAAAGCCCGAAGGTCAGGACCGGACCAACGGCCTTGCTGTCGTTGAGCATCGGGAAGGTCTGGGCCACCACGTAACAGGAACTCCAGATGGTGAACGTGGCGATGGACATCGCCCGGCCCCGGACTTTGTTGGGAAAGATCTCGGAACAGAAGATCCACGGGATCGGCCCCATGGCGCTGGCGAAAGCAGCGATGAAGACCATGATGCACGCCATGAGCGGCGCGACGCTCATGTGGGCGTGGAGCATCCAGCCCACCAAGCCGAGGGCAACGGTCTGCACGGCGGTGCCCGCCAGCAACAACGGCCGCCGGCCAGCCAGGTCCACAAGGCCAATCGCCACGAACGTGAAGAGCAGGTTGACCAGCCCCACCCAGGCCGTCGCCTCGAACGCCGCCCGCTTCACCGCGGCGGCAGACGCGGCGGCGTGCAGCGCGCTGGCCCCCGCGCTCTGCGCGGTAGCCGCCGTCTCGAAGATCTTCGTCGAGTAATAGATAATGGCGTTGATCCCGCAGAATTGCGACCCAATCATCAGGGCCACGGCGATGAGCAACGGCTTCGAGTAGGTGCGGCTGAAGAGCTCGGAAAAGCGACCTGCCTCCTCGCCCATGGCGGCGCGGATGGCGCCGAGCTCCTGCTCCGCGTGCGCGCCGCCGCCGATGCGCGCCAGGATGCCGCGCGCCTCGTCCTCGCGCCCGTGGTTGGCCAGCCAGCGCGGCTCTCGGGCACCGCGAACAACAGGAGGATGAACAGCACCGCCGGGGCCGCCTCCAGGCCCAGCATCCACCGCCAGCCCATGCTCGCATTCCACGGGTCATCCCCAAGACCCTGCACCAGCTTGTTCACCCAGAGTGTCAGGAAAATGCCCGTCACGATGCCAAGCTGGAATAGCGAGCCCAGACGCCCCCGCCACCGCTCCGGGGCGATCTCGGCAATATAAACCGGGCAGATCATCGAGGACGCCCCGATCCCCAGCCCGCTCAGGAAACGCGCGAGCAGGAACTCGTGGAAGGTGCGCGGCACCGCCGAGAGCACGCCCGACACGGCATAGAGAATGGCGCAGAAAAACAGGAGCTTCTTGCGCCCGAACCGGTCGCTGAGGAAGCCGGCGAACATCGCCCCGGGGATGCAGCCCAGGATCGCGCTCGCCCCGGCCAGCCCTTCCTCACCCGAGCCCAAGGTGAAGTGGCTCTTGAGGTAAGTGTTGGCCCCGTTGATGACTGCGGTGTCGTAGCCGAAGAGAAAACCGCCAATGGCCGCCACGGCCGTGGCAAACAAGACCAACCCGAGAGAATCCCCGTGGGAATCTGCGAGGGACCCGGACGCGGCTGCCGCTGGCGCTCTGTTCATATCCAATAGATGCTGTGCTCTGCGTTGCCTGCATCGCACCCCGAGCGCCTGCCCGGGTCAAGACAAAACGGGGGGAGTGGAGCGTCGGGAGGAGCGCCGTTGACAAAGGCGTAGCGCAGGTTTCCAAACCTGCTGTATCGGCGATTTCCAATCGGCAGGACGTTGGCATGTCGAACGCACCCGGTTTGCGGACGGCCTGCGGGTTTGGAAACCCGCGATACAGCAGGTTTGGAAACCTGCGCTACGCTGGCGCCCATCGCGCACAGCTCCCCCATCCCGAAGGGATACAATCACTCAGCCCAGGGTTGAACGAAGCCGCTACGCGGCGGAGAAGACGGAACTGCTGCGGCTCCGCAGTTCGCAGGCTGGAGGGCTGGTTTTGCGTTGGCCTATGGCCGGGACTCCCACAGACTGATGACGGTTCGCCATGCACTGACGCACGGCAAACCGTCAACATTAATCTGTACCGCAGCTATGCATATAAAAAAAGTTCTCCTCACGCAATCCTGAACCGCTTTGCCGATGACCTGATTCTGCTGCCGCTCCAGCCCCGAAGCCAAGAGATCTACTGGGTCTGTGTGCGCCAACTCTCCGATCACTTTGAGCGCTCGCCCGACTTGGTCAGCGCCGAGGAACTCCGCCAGTATTTCATCCATCTCAAGACCCAGCGGCACTTGGCCCGCCAAACCTCCACGCAGGCTTTGTGTGCCATCAAACTCTTCTGGGAGAAAACCCTCCAGCGGCCCTGGCCGGCGGAACTGGAGTTTGTGCGCGCCACACCCCAATTCAAGCTGCCAGTTATCCTCTCGGCCGCCGAGGTGCGCACAATTATCGCCCGGGTTGCCCCTCTGGACCATCGGGTCGCCCTGACAACGATCTACTCCTGTGGCCTGCGCTTGGGCGAAGCCGTCAACCTGGAAGTCGGCGACATTGATTCCCAACGGATGTTCCTCCACATCCGGGCGGGCAAAGGCAACCGCGACCGTTACGTGCCCTTGCCCCAGCGCACGCTCGAACTGCTGCGCGAGCTCTGGCGCAGCCACCGCCATCCACGATGGCTCTTCCCAGCTAAAGGCCACAGCGGTCTGGGCGCTGCTACCGCCACAGAGCCCATGGACCGCAGCACGCTGCAACAAGCCTTCCGCCGGGCCCTGCGCGCCAGCGGCATCAGGAAGGCCGCCCACATTCATACGCTGCGCCACAGCTATGCCACCCACCTGCTGGAGCAAGGCGAAAACCTCCGCCAATTGCAGGTCAACCTCGGCCATCACAGCCCCGTCACCACCGTCATCTACACCCACTTAACCACCCTCTGTCAGACTCAGCACCAGCAGCGCATTAACAAATTCATGGGCGACCTCTAGGCGGCCTCTAAATGGCCGCAGCCGCTCAGCGCAGCGGCAGCTCCTTATCCGTCCACGACGTGTTGTGCCGATGGGCTCCGGCCTATCTGGAGCAGTTCGGAGCTGCCATGCCCACCCGCCAGCGCCAGGTGCTGCAAAACCTTTTGGTTTGCCGCACCGCGGCCCTGGGCGGGGCGATGTACTATTGCCCCAAGTGCGACCACCGCCACTTCAGCTACCACTCCTGCAACGACCGGCACTGTCCGCAGTGCGGCGGCCAGGATGCCCAGCAGTGGCTCGATGAGAATACCGCCCTGTTGCTGCCGGTGAACTATTTCCTGCTCACCTTCACCGTGCCCGAAGGCTTGCGCCGCTGGATTCGCTCTCACCCCCAAAAGGGCTATGACCTGCTCCTGGCCGCCAGTTCCCAGGCCCTGCAGGATCTGGCTCAAAATCCCAAACGCCTCGGCGCCACCCTCGGTATGCTGGGGGTGCTCCACACCTGGACGCGCACCCTCGAATACCATCCCCACGTCCACTACCTGGTCCCCGGCGGCGGCCTCAGCCCAGATCAGCGCCAGTGGATCTCCAGCCGCCCTCGGTTCCTGTTGCCGGTCAAAGCCCTGAGCGATCGCTCCCGCACGCTTTTCCAGGCGGCACTCCAAAAGCAGATGCCCGAGGCCCTTGCCCTCCTGCTGGCCGAAGTCTGGCAGCAACGCTGGGTCGTTCACAGCGCTGCTGTCGGCAGGGGCCAAAACGCGTTGCGCTACCTCAGCCGTTACGTGTTTAAAACCGCCACCGGCAATCGCCAACTCCAATTGCTGCCTGACGGACGCTTGCGCTGGCCCTTCCGCCACAGTGCCACGGGGGCTTGGGGCCACATGGACATGGCCCCCTTCGAGTTCCTCCGCCGCTTCCTCCAGCACGTCCTGCCGCTCAGATTCCATCGGGTCCGCCGCTTTGGCTGGCTCCATCCCGGGGGCCGCGCCCAGTTCAACCGCGTCCGAGCCCTGCTCAAAATACCGCCCTTACTCTCCGCGGCCGAGAAAGCCGCTTGGCAGCCTCCGACCTCCAGCCCGCCGACTGACCCGCCCTTGGCCGCTCAAGGAGTCTGCGCCCAGCCCACACCCCTGCCTGTCCGGCAGGCAGGCCTGCTTTGTCCGCATTGTGGCACCGGGCTGGTCCTGGTCGGCTCCTGGCGCCCAGGACAAAAGGTCATCTCCTTGCCCGACGGCTCCCCCGTCGGCGTCCGCCGCACCATCAGGCCGCCATGAAAACTACGCCCTGGACCACCTCACTGCTCGTTCCGGCTGGGGGGCCAACTCCCACCCCCGCGCTTTGTTCGCGTGGCACCCGCTTGAGCGTCCCAACTGGCCAGTGGCCGATCCCGGAGCCTCGACGACGCTGCCGCCCCGTCAGCACCGGGACTGGCGCAGGTTGGCACGGCTCTGGCCCGTCCCCAAAAGCCTCGACCGCAGACCGTAGTCAAAGGCAAATCCAGGACTTTCCGCAGTACCCCCAAGGATGGCCCAACGAACCTTGGGCCGCGGCTTCGTTCAACCCAGGAATGTAGAGAACACGGGGGCGGACCCAACTTCTCCAAAGTCACTTCTGTATTCCCGAGTCCCGCCTTATCTCGCCCCCGCGTTCTCTACATTCCTTTTTCTGTTGCGCGGAACGCGCTACCCTGGGTCACGCGCCCTCTAAGCAACTACCCGGAAAGGGTTGCATCGCTGCTGAAACCCTCCCCCCCGAGAAAGGCTCAGACGACCAGCACCGAGTTGGTGCTCCCGAATTTATTGGGGACGTGTTCCCTCGCGTTGGGATCGCTTATCCATTGGCCATCGACGACGAACCGGTATTCGTAGCGGCCCGGAGGCAGGGAGAGAGTCGCCCTCCAGGCGCTCCCGGATTCTTTGCGCATCGGGGTTTGCCGCGTGTTCCAGTTGTTGAAGGTGCCGGCCACGACGGCCGAGCGGGCCTGGGGCATGTGCAGGCTCAACTCGACCCGCCTCTCGCTGGATGCGGCCGTGTCGAGGCTGGAATTGCCGGGGCGCTTTGGGGGCCGGTTGGCGAGGGTGGGCTGAGTGTGTCTAGTCTGCACGAATGGCGCTCTCCTTTCCATGGGAAAAACAAAAAACTCGGTTAATACTCTTCATCCTCTGAGCTTATCTCTGATTCAGCCCGCGCGCGCCATGGGGTGTTCACCCCGTTGTGCCGGAAAAACAAAAGGCCACGCCAAAGCGTGGCCTTTTGTTTTAATGTTGGACTTTAGTCTTCTTAAGCCGCTTCCCTGGAAGCCCAATCACCCAGGTGAAGGTAGCCCCGGACCTTCCGCCGCTCATAGCGGTGTTTCTGGGGCTTCTTGGGCTGGTCCTCCACCTTGCGGAAGGGGTGTTTGGGATTATGAATCACTTCACTGATGACTTCCAACAACTTGGTCATAGCTTGATGTCCTTTGTTCAGGTTGGGCCTGGCCCAGAAGAAGGCTGCCAGGCGAGAAGGATGCCGCTGGGGCTTTCCCTGAGACCATCCCCGATACGTTGCCTTTGGCATCGGCTGCTTCAAGCATTCACATTATACGACCATTTTCCAGGAAGTCCATTCAAAACTTGTTTTGCGCAGAACAATTTGGGGAAAACAGACAGAATCATTTTTGACAGGATCATTCAGAAGCTCTCTCAGGGGGAGAAGGCAAAATCATTGCGGGCAAAATCATGCAGAGGAGATTTTGGCGGGCGCACCGGTTTCGTCATTCGTCATTCCTGCTTCCGCCCCGCGATGAGCGCCCCGGGGAAACGCGAACGCCCCCGATCGCCACTCCTGGTCGGCGCGGCTCGCCGCCAGTTTGAAGCCCAGGTCTTCATAGGCTCGGCGGACTTGGGCGAACTCGGTCTTGAGGATGCCGGCCAGGACGAGGACACCGCCGGGTTGGACCTGCGCGGCCAGGCGCTGCGGCTCGGCCAGCAGCACATCGGCAACGAGGTTGGCGCAAACCAGGGAGAACCGCCGCTGCGCGCGCCGGGGCATCCGGGCCAGGGCCTGCCGCGCAAACTCAATCCGGCCGGACACGCGGTTGCGGCGGGCGTTGGCGATGGCGACGCGAATCGCATCGGGGTCCCAATCCAGGGCCGCGATTGGGGCGTAGCCGAGCTTGGCCGCAGCCAGCGCGAGGATGCCCGAGCCACAGCCGACATCCAGCAACGATTGCGCGGTCCCTGGGCGGCGCCGCACTATCAGTTGTGCCAGGCAGAAGGCGGTCGTCGGGTGCCGCCCGGTGCCGAAGCTCAGGCCCGGATCGAGCACGACCACGGCCTGGCCCTTGCGGGGGCGGCGCCGGCTCCAACTGGGCTTGAGCAGCAGCGCCGGACCGAGCGACATCGCCTGAAAATGGCGTTTCCAGGATTCCGCCCAGTTCTGGCGGGGCACCCTTGTCAATCGAAGGCGCCCCGGGCGGATGTCCAACCCGCTGGCCTCGATCCGGCACAATTGGGCTGCCAGTTCGATGCGCCGGCAGCGGGACCAGTCCGGCCTCTTGGCCAGGCAAACGCTCACAGTGGCCAGGCGCGTCTCCAAATCGGTCCAGGACGAGGCGGGCTGGCCAAAGGCCCCCTGGAGCCATGCCCAGAACCGCGTCTTCGGCCTCGAGCGAGGTCTGCACCGCGACCTGCCAGAGCGAGCGCCGGCTCATCCAGCCAGGGCTTGCTGCTGTGCGCCCAGGAGTTGCTCGATGCCGGCCTTGCCCAGGGTGAGCATCTGGTGAAGCTGGGCCTCGGTGAAGGTGGCCTCTTCACCCGAGCCTTGCAGCTCGATGAACTGCCCGGCGGCGTTCATCACCAGGTTCAAATCCACTGCTGCCGCGGCGTCTTCGCCGTAGGACAGGTCCAGCAGCGCACGCCCCTCCACAATGCCCACGCTCACGGCCGCCACGGCCTGGAGCAGCGGGTCCTCCGCCAGCTTGCCCTCACCCAGCAGTTTGCTCACCGCCAGCCTCAGCGCAACGTAGGCCCCGGTGATCGCCGCCGTGCGCGTCCCGCCGTCCGCCTGCAGCACGTCGCAATCCACCCAGAGCGTGCGCACGCCCAGTTTCTGCAGATCGATGCTGGCGCGCATCGAGCGCCCGATCAGGCGCTGAATCTCTTGCGAGCGCCCGTCGAGTTTTCCGCGGGTCACGTTGCGCTGTTTTCGCTGCAAGGTCGAGTAGGGCAGCATCGAGTATTCGGCCGTGACCCAGCCGCCACAGAGGTTCTGCTCCTTGAGCCAGCGCGGCACGCTCTCCTCGACGGTCACGCCGCAGATCACGCGCGTCTGGCCGCATTCGATCAGGGTCGAGCCGGCGGCGTAAGGCGCCACGTTGTTCTGAAAGCGCACGGGGCGGAGTTGGTTCGGACGGCGCCCGTCGGCGCGCTGAGCGGGTGGGACCGGGTTCGATTCCGTTTGAGCCATAGACGTGCCTGAGATTAGATCAGCCCGCCCCTACATGGAAAGGCTAAAGGCTGAAGGCTAAAGGCTAAAGCACGGAAAGGACGGTTCAGAATGCCCCTTTGAGATCCGCCCTCCCTTCGGCACTTTAGCCTTTAGCCTTTAGCCTTTAGCCTTTCCCTGGACGGGCTTTGGTGGCATTGTCCCGCCGTGACGACAATCAAAGCGACCCAGCTCCTGGAGAAATTCCGCGCGGGTGGCGTGGGCCGCGACGAGGTCTTGCGGGCCTTCCAGGCGGCACCGGTGGCGGACCTGGGTTTTGCGCAGGTGGACACGCATCGGGCGTTGCGGCGAGGGTTTCCGGAGGTGATTTTCGGCGCGGGCAAGACGCCGGCGCAGGTGCTGGGCATCGCCCGCAAGCTCCTGGAGCGGGAGCAGCAGGTGCTCATCACGCGCGTCACGCCCGAACACGCCCGCCTGCTGCGGCGGCGTCTCAAAGGCGTGGTTTACCACCAGACCGCCCGGTGCCTGACGATCCAGACCCGCCCGCTGCCCAAGCGCCCGGGTGTGATTGCGGTGGTCTGTGCCGGGACCAGCGACTTGCCGGTAGCCGAGGAGGCCGCGCTCACGGCCGAGATCATGGGCAACCGCGTCGAGCGCATTGCGGATGTCGGGGTCTCGGGCGTTCACCGGCTGCTGGGCCGGCTGCCGAGTCTGCAGCAGGCCAGCGTCATCATCGTCGTCGCCGGCATGGAAGGGGCCCTGCCGAGCGTGGTGGCGGGCCTGGTGTGCAGGCCGGTTATCGCCGTGCCGACGAGCATTGGGTATGGGGCGCATTTTGGGGGGCTGGCGCCGCTGCTGGGGATGCTCAACAGTTGCGGCAGCGGGGTGACGGTGGTGAACATCGACAATGGCTTCGGGGCCGGCTACGCCGCGAGCCAGATCAACGCCCTGGCGCACGACTCCCAATGAAGACGCTCTATCTGGATCTGTCGAGCGGGATCAGCGGCGACATGCTGGTGGGGGCGCTCCTGGACCTGGGGGTCGATGCGGGCCAGTGGGAGCGCCAGCTTCGCCACCTGCCTCTGGAAGGCTATCACCTCCACGTCACACGCGCCCAAAAGGCCGGCATCGCCGGCGTGAAGTTCGAACGTCCACCTCGAGGCGCCCGGCGCGCAGGGCCATAGCCACCAGCACGAGCATGGGCCTGGGCATGACCAGGCCCATGACCATGACCATGAACAGGGCCATGGCCGGACCTTCGCCCAGATCCGCCCGCTGATTGAGGCAAGCCCGCTGCCGGCGTGGACCAGGCAAAAGGCGGTGGCCGTCTTCGAGCGGATTGCGGTGGCGGAGGGCCGCATTCATGGGCTGCCTGCGGAGCAGGTCGGCTTTCATGAGGTTGGGGCGGTGGATTCGATTATGGACATTGTCGGGGCGTGCCTGGCCTTGGAGATGCTTGGCAGACCGCCGGTGGCGGCCAGCGCGGTGGTCGATGGCACCGGCTGGCTCGATTGCGCGCACGGGCGCTTTCCGGTCCCCGCCCCGGCCACGCTGGCCATCCTGGGGGCGCGCGGCATAGCGGTCTCGCAATGCGAGGAGCCGCACGAATTGGTCACGCCGACCGGCGCCGCCCTGCTGGCAGAGTTGGTCGAGACCTTTGGCCCGATGCGGAACCTGGCGGCCGAGAGGATCGGTTTCGGCCTGGGCACTCGGGACAATCGGAGCCGGCCCAACGTGCTGCGGGCGATACTCGGGGAGGCCTCGTGCAGCGGGGGGCTTGCCGCTGAGCGCCCGGGACCCGGCTCAACTGTGGCGGCCGGCCAGGCCCACGATTGGCAAATTGATACCGTCACGGTGCTCGAAACCAACCTCGACGACGTCAACCCCGAGGTGCTGGGCCATTTCATCGAGCGTGCCCTGGGGGCCGGCGCTTTGGACGCGTTCCACACGCCGATCCAGATGAAGAAGAACCGGCCGGGCGTGCTCCTGAGCGTGCTCTGCGCCGCCGACGAGGCCGACAAGTTCAGCGAGTTGATCCTGCTCGAGACCACCGCCTTCGGCGTGCGCCGTTACACTGCCGAGCGGCGCAAACTGGCCCGCGAGTGGATAACGGTTTCCACACCGCAGGGCCCGGTCCAGGTCAAGCTCGGCCGGCTTGACGGGCGCGTCGTCCAGGCCGCTCCGGAGTTCGAGTCGTGCAAGAACCTGGCACAGCAGGCCAATGTGCCCCTCAAGCAGGTCTATGAGGCGGCGCTGCGCGCCCTGCCGCCCGCTCCATGAACTGTCGAAACCCGCAAGGTTTTGGACTGCGGCAGTCCTCTGCCGCTTTCGCGCCCCCAGCGTCCAAAAAGCGGCAGTGGACTGCCGCAGTCCAAAACGCTTCGCGCGGCGGCGGCGCCCGCCCGGTTCATGGTCCCAATGCGCGATTTCGAAATTGTCGAGCCTCTCCCCAAACATGATCAAACCCGGATTGCTTGAGATCTTGCGCTGCCCTGAGACGCACCAGGAGTTGCGCCAGGCAGAGCCGGCGCTCATCGAGCAACTCAACCGCCTCATCGCCGGCGGCTCGATGCGCAATCGTGCCGGCCAGCCCGTCAAGGAGATCCTCCAGGGCGGCCTGGTCCGGGCTGATGGCCGCTGCCTCTACCCCATCTGGCGCGACATCCCGGTGATACTCCCGGACCAGGCGCTGGCGTTGGAGAACGCGCAGGCCTAAGCGCCCTCTCGATCGGGCCCGTCTCATCTTCGTCGGGCCCGGCCGAACCGGGCGATTGGAGTGCGCGTCCGAAGTCGCGAAGCGTTTTGGACTGCGCCAGTCCTCTGCCGCTTTTCGGACCCTGGGGACGCAAAAGCGCCAGAGGACTGGCGCAGTCCAAAACCTCGCGGCTTCCCGACGCCACGCTCCAATTGCCCGGCTTGCGGAAGGCCGACAAAGGCGAGATGCGCCCCGCTCGATTCTCGTGCCCGGAATGGAATTGACGCTCCGAGAGTGAATTGCCACACTGAAGGAGTATAACGGACGGCATTGGTGCGTACTCTCTATAACATCCTGTTTGCGGTATTTTCTACATTGGCCTCGCCGTATTATTTTTGGAGGATGCAGCGGCGGGGCAACTGGCAGAAGGGTTTTTCCCAGCGGTTTGGCCTTTACGACACCAAGCTCAAGCAGGCGCTGACCAACCGGGACCGCATCTGGATACACGCGGTGAGCGTGGGCGAGGTCAACGTCTGCACGCAGATCATCCAGGCCCTGGAACCCCGCTTGCCCAATCTGAAGATCGTTGTGTCCACCACCACCACGACCGGGATGGGCGAGTTGCAGCGCAAGCTGCCAACCCATGTCAGCAAGATCTATTACCCCCTGGATCGGCGCAACTACGTGGTTCGCGCCCTGAGCACCATTCACCCCCTGGCCATCGTCCTGGTCGAGGCGGAGATTTGGCCGAACTTTCTCTGGCGCGCCGGCGAGATCGGCATTCCTGTGTTCCTGGCCAACGCGCGCCTCTCGGAGCGGTCATACCGGGGCTACAAGCGGTTTGGCTGGCTGTTTCGGCCGCTTTTTCGCTCGCTGGCGGGGGTGGGGGCGCAAAGCGATGCGGATGCCGCCCGGCTGCGGGAACTGGGCTGCCGGCCCGAGGCGATCCAGGTGGTGGGCAGTCTCAAATACGACGCCGCCCGGTTGGAGGAACGCCGGATGCTGGACGTGCCGCACCTTTTAAGCCAACTGGGCGTGGCCGTCAACGCCCAACTGCTGGTTGGCGGGAGCACGCACCCCGGCGAAGAGGCCATCCTGGCCGAGCAATTCCTCCGTCTGCGCGCCCGCTTCCCGAACCTGTTCCTGGTGCTGGTGCCGCGCCATTTCGAGCGCAGCCGCGAGGCGGGCCGCGAATTGCAGACCCGCGGGGTCAGATTCATCTACCGCAACGAAATCACCGCCCAGACCCAATTCCAGGCCGGCGAACTGGACTGCCTCCTGGTCAATACGACCGGCGAGTTGCGCTATTTTTACGAGCACGCCACGGTGATTTTCGTGGGCAAGAGCCTCACGGCAGCAGGCGGCCAGAACCCGATCGAGCCCGGTGCCATGGGCAAGGCGATGGTCTTCGGCCCCAACATGCAGAACTTTGCCGAAATCGTCCGCAGCCTCCTGGCCCAGGGCGGGGCCATCCAGGTGCGCGACCCGGCGGGACTCGAAAAGGTGCTGGGCCAATTGCTGGCCGATGAGCCGCGCCGCCAGGCGCTCGGGCGCAATGCCCTCAAGGTCGTGCGGGAAAACCTCGGCGCCATCGACCGCACCGTTGACATGCTCATCAAACACCTCGAAGACGAGGACCTCTACATCGCCCCGCCCAGGGCGTAGTCTTGCGTTCTCGGCCTTAACGGCATAACAATGGGGGCAGAAACATGGAGCTCGCCGCTTTTCCGAGCTCCACCCGGCCGTTCTTGCTCGTGAACTCGGTCCAAAGACATTGTAACCTTTTTCACCGGCGCCGGCTCAATTTACAATTCAGGGCGTGGGCTTATCGGCGCGGATGATCAGCCAATGAACCTCAAGAATTTTTATATGTCGGTCGGCATGGTCCTCCCAGTACTTGATGGCGAATTTTCCGCAAATATGGATGTCAACCGGGCGCCCAACGTCATCGGGTTCCGTATAATCGGAATGCGCGCGCGGTTGGCCTCGAATTGCGACGAATCGGTTTCTCAGGAGGAGTTGATCTCGGCGCGAAAGCGTCTTCGAGAAACTCAATGACCTCGAAGTCAACGAGCAGCCGATAATTCACGGTTTCTCGTCTGGACCCGTCTCCAGCCGCCGATCCAACTCCTCCAGGGTCGCGAATTTCTCCGCCGGCCTGTCGATCTTCTCTGACAGTTTTCTGCGATAGCGAGCGTCATTGGAGTCTTCGAGCGCGACTAGGAACGCTTGGACGCGCCTGCGCTCGTGGGCCGGCAAGGCGGCAAGTTCTTGTTGGAGCGATTCAATACTCATGTTTCCTTTCATGCGCGCCGGCCAGCGTTCTTTTCATCCTCGGCTTCCATGGCGTCGAGCATCTGGAACCGCTCCAGTACCCGTTGGTCACATTCGGCCAGTTCATGGCCTCCTCCTCGGCCTCGATGATGCAGCGCATGATTTTTTGGCGGGAGCTCTTCAACCGGATCGGGCGTCGTCGCGAATCTCCCGCGCTGCAGCTTAGGTCGGCTCCGCCCATCAGGTTCCAGATGCCTCCTGAGTTAAACCTTTCTGCGTAACAGCCTCCAATTCAGCGGCGATTTGTTCCAACGGCGCTGAGAAGCGAATTTGTTTGCCGAGACTTACACCCACCGTGTATGGATGGATATGGAGGCCGGTGGCGCGGGTCACGGCACGTTTCTTCCCCCTGGGCATTTTCGTCGGACCAGGCCGGTTCGGCAGCCGTTGCCCGACGTTGCGCACTTCGTTCATCATTCCATCATACAACCCCATGACAAAAACACCCCGATCCTTCGCGCTCACCCCACCAACCGTGCTAAATTGGTCAAGGAGGGCCCGGAAACTGCGGGTGATGTGAGCGGCAATTTCCGTCAGCCTGTTTGCCGTGCTGGGCGTCGCTTCGGCCAGCAGCTCGCTGTCCCGATACACGCACGGGATTTTAGTTGCCGATTCAATCGCCCATTTCACGGAATTGGCCAGATCAAAATCATTCCTGCTGAAAGAGTAAATCCACCTTGCCGTTGTCGAACGCTTGAAATTGCCAAGAAACAAATCCGGTGTCTCAGTGGGGTCTGGTCCGGTGAAGTCGAGCCGCGCTTTGAGCCGGGCAATTTTCTTTTGAGCCGAGATTCTCTCGCCGTCAATTCCCCGCTCGGCCAGGGCTTGCAGCTTTCTGAGCAAGGCCCGCGCTTTTGGGTTGGCTGGTTTCAAATTCGCTTTCATGCCGCCACTGTCTCACCTCCGCTCCTGGGTGGCAACAGAGAAGCAGGTGTCCTGGCAAAGTGTATGCTGTCAAAGACAGAAAAGAAGCCTATGAATGATGCGGTCGTGCTGCAAAAAGTCGAGGCCCTGGCCAAGACCGTGGAGCGCCTGCAAGAACGCGTCGAGGACTTGGAAGACCTGCGGGACTTGCAGGCCGCCATCGTGGAAAACGGCAATGAGCCTCTGATTCCCTGGGAACAGGCCAAGGCTGAATTGGATCCCGACTGATCGGTGTCAGCACCGGGCTTCAACACATGAGGATGAGAACAGCCGTGCAAAGATGGGGCAACAGTCTGGCCGTCCGCATTCCGCGCGCGTTTGCCCAGGAGACTCGCTTGGGAAGCGGCACGGAGGTTGATCTTCAGTTGAAGTCGGGGACGCTGGTGATCAGCCCCGTGCGAAAAGTCCGCTACAGGTTGGGTGCTCTCCTGGCCAAGGTGCAGAAAGCGAATTTGCACTCAGAAGCCAACTGGGGCGAGCCAACAGGCAGAGAGGTCTGGTGAAAGCCGAATACGCTCCAGAACGCGGCGATTTGATCTGGCTGGACTTCACTCCGCAGGCGGGTCATGAGCAGGCAGGACGCCTGCCCGTGGTGGAGATTTCCAGTCGCAAATACAACAGGAAAGTGTGCTTGTTTCTCGTGCAACACGTCATCCAGGAAGGCGCTCTGGTCACGGAGGACCCCTTCGCGCTTGGCGCCGACAGACTGCAAGTTTTCGAGCTGCTCGCGGCGGCGATCAACCCAGCCAGCCTGCCTGAAGAAGTCTCTTAGAGGCAATTGCTCGACTGCCTGCTCGATTTCTTCAATCACATCATATTGACAATGCACCCAGCCAAGATTAGCATTTTCTGGATGAAAAATGCTGATTTAACGATTACTGAGTTGGCCGCCTCAGTGCCGAAAGCTGTTCGGGAAACGGAAGAATTCGGCGTACGGGGCATAACGCGCAATGGGAGGGCGGTTGCGTTTCTGGTTTCGCGCCAGGTGATGGAGAGCATTCTGGAAACGATGGAGCTTCAGAAAAACAGCGAGCTCATGAAGTTGGTTAAGGCCGATCGAGCGGGAAACGTCGCCTTCACCAAGGTCCCCGATGAAGGCTGAGGTCCAGTGGTCAGAACAGGTTCAGGATTTCGCAGGCTCTCTGGCTCCAGAACCGAGACGGAAATTGCGGCTTGCAATCCGGCGCTTAGCCGAGGACCGAGGAGACATCAGGCCGCTGGTGGACGAGTTGACCGGCTACAACCGATTAAGGGCGGGCCATTTCCGGGTTATCTACAGAGAAGCATTTGAGCAAGGCGTACCTGTCAGGAAGTGCCTGTTTGCGGAGCGCCGCGATGTCGTCTATGAAGTCTTTCGCCAAATGGTGCTCGATGACATTCGCGGAACTTGACGGCAGTGAAACGAGGAGTGGCGTTGTGGTTCATGATTGTCCGTGATTGGCATGGGATCGTGTGGGAAACCGTTGGCATGGGCAACCTTGTCTGCCCCACACGCGCGTGTGCTCATGTGAGGGGTCAGACCAGTTTTTCGCGTCGAGGGGGACCGCAAGGGGTCTTGCAGCGGCCCAGCGAGGGCGCTCAGCAAGTACCCACCTGCGAACCACCATGCCGTTTTCATATTCACTCTCCTTTCCGGCTGTCGGAAAGGGCCGTGGTCCTGCGCCAGCGCCGCGTTCCGCCCGCCACTGCCTCGCCATTGAGGCGGCGGCAGCCGGCAAACCGCCTGGGGGCCGGGGCTTCAGTGTCGAGGGTCTGGCCACCGGGCGGGCAATGGGCGTTGAGGCGGGCAGGGCGGCCGGGCCGTCGGTCTCGAGCGGGGCCAGCAGGCGGCCAGGGTGGTCGCCATGGCCTCAGCATCGAGCGAGTGGTCACCAGCAGGACGCGCGGGCCGGAGTTTTGCGGCCAGGGTTCAATCTACCCACCATATTTCCCCGGGCAAGGGGGCCTTGCAAATGCCCATTCAGGTGGCTATGTTCCCCGCATGACAACGACTGTTGACGCCATCTATGAAAACGGGATACTCGTCCTGAACCGGCCGTTGTCGTTGCCGGAGAAATCTCATGTGCGCGTCACCATCGAATCCGCCGATGTCGAGCGCGAGGCCTGGTTGAAGCTCTCCGAAGATTCTCTGGCCGAAGTATGGAACAACGACGCCGATGACGTCTTCAATGAATTGCTCCAGAAATGATGTTGTCCTTTTCTGATTTGGACACCGACCGACATGCAACGCGCGAGCCTTGGCGCTTGAGCCTGCCGCAATCCGTGCCAGACTCCTTCAAGTGCCTGCTAGTTTGATATGCCTTCCGGGGTGGCGGTGGACACCGCGGGCAACATCTATGTGGCGGACTATGGCAACCAGACGATCCGCAAAGTGACGCCCGCAGGCGTGGTGACGACGCTGGCCGGATTGGCGGGCACTCCCGGGACCAATGACGGGACGGGGAGCGCCGCGCGGTTTAATACACCTACCGGCGTGGGGGTGGACAGCGCGGGCAACGTCTATGTGGCGGACGCCTACAACTACACTGTCCGCAAAGTGACGCCGGCGGGAGTGGTGACGACGCTGGCTGGTCTGGCGCGCACTTCCGGCACGAATGACGGTACGGGGAACGCCGCGCGGTTTTTTTGGCCTTCCGGGCTGGCGGTGGACACCGCAGGCAACATCTATGTGGCGGACTATCTCAACGACACGATCCGCAAAGTGACGCCCGCAGGCCTGGTGACGACGCTGGCCGGTCTGGCGGGCACTTCCGGCACCAATGATGGAACGGGGAGCGCCGCGCGGTTTACTAATCCTGTCGGGGTGGCGGTGGACACGAACGGCAACGTCTATGTGGCGGACAGTAATAACTGCACGATCCGCAAAATGACGCCGGCGGGCGTGGTGACGACCCTGGCCGGACGGGCGGGCGTTGCTGGCAGCGCGGACGGGACGAACAGCGCCGCGGGGTTTTATTGTCCTAACGGCGTGGCGGTGGACACCGCGGGCAACGTCTATGTGGCGGACACTTATAACTACACGATCCGCAAAGTGACGCCGGCGGGCGTGGTGACGACGCTGGCCGGATTGGCGGGCAGCGGTGGCAGCGCGGACGGGACGGGGAGCGCCGCGCGGTTTGGTGGTCCTTACGGCGTGGCGGCGGACAGCCCGGGCAACGTCTATGTGGCGGATTCAGGAAACGACACGATTCGCAAGGTGACACCAGCGGGAGTGGTGACGACGCTGGCCGGATTGGCGGGCAGGAGTGGCAGCGCGGACGGGACGGGGAGCGCCGCGCGGTTTAATACACCTACCGGCGTGGCGGTGGACAGCGCGGGCAACGTCTATGTGGCGGACGCCTACAACTACACTGTCCGCAAAGTGACGCCGGCGGGAGTGGTGACGACGCTCGCCGGACTGGCGGGCAGTTCGGGCACCAATGACGGGACGGGCAACGCCGCGAGGTTTGACTATCCTAACAGTGTGGCGGTGGACAGCGCGGGCAACGTCTATGTGGCGGAGTCAGACGTCAACACGATCCGGAGGGTGACGCCGGGCGGAGTGGTGACGACCCTGGCCGGATTGCCTTTCAGGGAGGGCAGCGCGGACGGGACGGGGAGCGCCGCGCGGTTCGCTTACCCAGTCGGCGTGGCGGCGGACAGCGCGGGCAACGTCTATGTGGCGGACGATGGCAACAACACGATCCGGAAAGGAATGCTCGCGAGCGCAGTACCTGCGCCGATTTTACAGCCGCCGAGCCTGAGCGCCGGCCAGTTCGGTTTTGGAATTACCGGCCTTCCCGACCTGGCAGTGGACGTTGAGTTGTCGGACGATTTGTTCAACTGGGCGGTGGTCGGCACTTATATCCTGGAGGGCGGGACTAATTATTTCGTCAGCCCCACCCCAGCCCAGGCTACGCTGTTCTACCGTGGCCACGTGCGCTGACACGTTGGAGTTTCGATCGATCTGCTGAACTGTGAGAATTCACCTTCCTTTCCGCATTTCGGAAATGGCGCGAAGCGTGAAAGCCACGCGCAGCGACGGGCACGGCGGGGAGCCCAGAGGAGGGGAGGAAGTGACAAACAAATTCCCTTCCGTCCCCGAGTCAGAACCGCAGCCGGATTTCGTTCGCCCAAACGCGCTTCAACTGCTCAGCATCGACTGGAGCAAGGACACCCAAACGGCGCCGCAGAAGGAGCTGTTCCAAGCAATCCAGCCGGGACAGCCTTACGGTGGATGCGACGCGCAAACCCGCTGCCGACCAGCATTGCAAGGCTACATCCGTCGTGGAACGTGGCTCTGCCGATGTAACCGCCGCGACCACAACATCAGCGGCGTCCGCCCAGAGCACCAAAACGGGACGCAGTTTTGAGGCCGCGCGGCTCGTGAACGGAATATCCGCGAGCCAGATTTCACCGGGCTGCGGCATCGTCGTAGAGACCCTCGTCCTGCGGGGCATAGCTGTTTAGGAAGGCGCTGTGGTCACGGAGAACCCCTTGGCTCTTGTCGCCGACCGGCTGCAAGCTTTCAAGCTGCTCGCGGCGGCGGTCAACCCAGAGGGCCAGCCTGACGAAGTCTCTTAGAGGCAATCGCTCGACTGCCCGCTCGATTTCCTCAATCTTGCTCACGGCAAAACTATACCCTTAGCGACGCGTTCAGAGCAAGCCCTTGACGGCCCAGTCGGTGGGCCGCCACATCCCAGATGCCCAGGTTGATCGCCACGTTGGCGCCCAGTCCCCGGATGGCTGGCATGGGCCGGAAGGACTTCCCGCTGCGGTTCGCGCGGTTGGTCTCCTGAATTCCGCCCGGGAGCAAGTTCCCCTGCACGCGGTTGGTCACGGCCAAAGGCTCGTGCGAGGTGCGAGGGGTCAGACCATAGCTTTTCACTTCGAGGCGGGTCGCAACGGGTCTTCCAGCGGCCCAGCGGGGCCGCTCAGCAAGTGCGCACATGCGAGCCACGCCGTTGTCATGTTCACTCTCCTTTCCGCCTGCCGGAAAGGCCCGTGGTCCTGCGCCAGTGCGGCCGCCAGCCTGCCATTGCCTCTCCATTGAGGCGGCAGTAGCCGGCAGGCTGCCTGGGTGCCAGGGTCTCGGTGTCGAGCACCACCGGGCATCCCATGCCGGGTCGAAAAGCAACCTGCAATTTCACACTCAGCCGGGCCCCTTCGCCGGAACTTTCAGGAAGTCGCTGGCGCGGACGATTTGAATGTCACGGAACGTTTTCAGCACGAGAAGGTCCTTGTCGCCGGTCACGATGTATTGGGCCTTTCCCTCGATGGCGCATTCGAGCACCATGTTACCGTCTGGATCGCGCGGCACCGCAGCCAACAGCTTTGGAATACTCACCATCCGGAGGAACCCTAAATAATCCGCCAGCGTTTCGACGGCTTGTTCCGGGGAAAAGCCCAGCTTCATCTCTAATTTCTCGGCCAACTCCTCCATCAATTCCGGGCAGGTCACAGCCTGGGTTTCACCAACCCGCGCCCGCTCGACGCATCGGAATGGATTTCCTCGCCAAGCCGTCGCGGAAAAGAGAATGTTCGTATCGAAGACCGCTGTAGGGGCCACGATCATTTTTCGTGCAGCAGGTCATTCACAAAGGTTTCGCGCTCATCTTCCGACAAACGGTCCCAGTCCAGCCCGCGCTCCGCGCACGCTCGGCGCAATTGTGCCTCGCCAAACCGCATTCGTTCCTCGCGCCGGGCTTGCGCGTCGTGCGCGAGGGCCAGCAAGGCTGCGCGCTTTCGAGCAGCCGGCAACTGCCGGACAATGGAAATCACCTGCTCATCACTTAATTCCAAGACGCTCATGGGAGCACTATACTCTTGAGGGCGCCTTCCGAGCAAGCCCTTGACGGACCAACTCACACAACCGACGAGCCTTCGCGCTTGACCGTGCCGTAATAAGTGCCAGAGTGCTTGAGTTGAAAGAGCTCCGGGTAGCTGTTCAGGCCGGGGTCGTGGGGATTGTCCGATATCGGCGGCGCTCTGCGGAGACGCCGCAGCATTCTCCTCGTCCGCGCGCTGTCAGCACCGGGTTTCAACACGCGCTTGTATTGTCTGCGTAAGTTGCTGTGAATCAATGCCTTAAGCCAGTTTAGCTCAGTGGTAGAGCAACGGTTTTGTAAACCGTGGGTCGGGGGTTCAAATCCCTCAACTGGCTCCAGTTTTGAGCGCGGAATGCGGAGCGCGGAATGCGGAATGCGGAGCGCGGAATGCGGAGTGCGGAGTTTCCTTCGGTGGGGGGTCTTGAGCGGCACAGAAGCAAACGAAGGAGACGAAGATTGGGGTTAGAAGGTGCTCCTGCGCGCCCAACCGGCCCGGCAGAGGAAGCCCAGGCCGATGACGGCGCCGGCCAGGAGGAATTCGGATGGTTTGACGTCCTTGGCGAGCCAGAGCGAGACGGCGCAGCCGGCGAGGGCTACGGGGATGCCGGCGGGGATGCGGAAGAGGCGCGGGGCATCGGGCTGGACCAGGCGCAAGCGGATGAGGGAGGTGCAGGTGGCCAGGTATTGGAGGATGACGACGAGGTTGGCGAGGTCGACGAGGGCATCGAAGCTCAGGAACGAGGCGGCACAGGCGGTGAGGCCGGTGGTGATCAGGATGGCGGCCGAGGGGGTGGAGAAGCGAGGATGCGGCGCGGCCAACCGGGGCGGGAGGTGGCTGTCGGCGGCCAGGGCGGAGAGGAGCCGGGGAGAGCCCAGGGCGTTGCCGGCATTGTAGCCGATCATCGAGATGGCGGCGCCGAAGGCGAGGAGGGTTGCCCCGGCGGGTCCCATGAATTGGGCGGAGGCGGCGACCAGCGGTTGGGCGCCGGCGCTGGCCAGTCCGTGAAAGGTGCCCACCGCGACGGCCTGGACGAGCACATAGAGCAGGGTGGCGCAGAGCAACGAGCCCACCGCGGCTATCGGGACGGCCTTTTGGGGATGGAGGGATTCGCCGGAGGGGAACGGAGTGACTTCGAAGCCTTGGAGCGACCACAGGCAGAGGAAGAGTGCGTGGCC
Organism: uncultured bacterium; assembly: GCA_963749495.1. Taxonomy (GTDB): domain Bacteria; phylum Verrucomicrobiota; class Verrucomicrobiia; order Limisphaerales; family UBA8199; genus CAVQND01. The sequence continues at coordinate 268,481 of CAVVMW010000021.1, read as the reverse complement.
GAAGGAGGCGCTGCCGGCCTTCCAGAAGGGGTGGTAATTCTCGGGCTTGATGCAGAACAGCCCGACGGCGACAAACAGGAGCAGGGGCGCCAGCTTGGCGAGGGTGAAGAGATCGACGGTCCGCGCCCCCAGCTTGATGCCGCGGTAGTTGAGCAGGCCAAAGCCCAGGACCATAAGGAGGGCGACGCCTTTGACGGCAAAGGCCCCGCCGAAGACCGGGTGGAAATAGGCCAGGCTGGGACTCACGGCGTTGGCCACGGCCGCCCAACTGAAGATCGAGGTGACCCAGGAGATCCAGCCCACGCCATAACCGAGCCTGGGGCCGAAGGCCTCTCTGGCATACACATAAGGGCCGCCGCTCTGGCCGAACATGCTCCCCAACTCGGCGTAACAGAGCGCCACCAAGACCAGCAGCAGCCCGCACAGGCCGAAGGCCAGGACCGACGCCGGCCCCGCCTCCCTGGCCAGTTCGCCGGGGTGGACGAAGATCCCCGAGCCGATGATGGCGTTGACACCCAGGCAGAGGGTGTCAAAGACTGAGAGCCGGCGGGAACTCATGGGGAAAGGCTAAAGGCTGAAGGCTGAAGGCTAAAGGACCGAAGGGTGAAGTGGAGCTTGCAGAGCACAGCAAGGCACAGTGAAAGGCCACGCGCTCCTGCCCTGTGGCCTTCACTTTAGCCTTTAGCCTTTAGCCTTTCCCATCACGCCGAGGGCCGAAGTGTGAAGTGGAGCTTGCAGAGTGCCGCAAGGCACAGTGAAAGGCCACGCGCCCCTGCGCCGTGGCCTTCACTTTAGCCTTTAGCCTTCAGCCTTTAGCTTTGGCCTTCGGCCTTTCCCATCACTCTGCGGCAGGTTTTTGCGAAAGCTTCTTGCTGGCCTCGTCGGGGATTTCGAATTTGGCCTTGCCGATGTCCTTGAGCTCGATCGTTGTCGTGCGGTTGACGTTGCGGTCATCGCCGTTGGGCGTGGTGATGGTGCCCTGAACCTTGAGCTGGTACTTGAGAGGAAGGCCATCCTTGAGCCAGACCTTGAGGCTGCCTTTGGCGTTCTTGGGTCTCGGGGGCATTGGCGTTGGCGCCGCGCCGTCCGCCGAAGGCGAGGAGATCTTTGGCTCCGGCATCGGTCAGGTCCGCGGCAAGGGCATCGCCCTCCTTTTTGAGTTCCTTGGTCTTGGCGACGACTTCCTCGAGTTGGGCGGCCGGGGCCTTGTAGTTCCTGAACATGCGGCCCATGAAGCGGCCGCGGCCCTGGCCGCCGCTATCGCTGGTCACCTCGGCCAGGGACTGCCACTCCTGGTCCGGCAGCTTGATGGCGCCCTTCTCGCCCTTCAAATAGGCCTGGGTCGTGTTCTCATTGAAGGTCATGGTGAGATGGACCACGCCGTCCTTGTTGACCTGGCCGTCGGACGTGTTCGAGAAATTGCCCATCTCCATGGTGGTCTTCCAGTTGTAGCTTTGCTGGCCCAGCTTCTTGGCGGCGGCGATGATGTCGTCCTTGGGGCCGGAGTCCGCGGCGAGCAGGGAGCCGGCGGCCAGGGTGATTAAAACGAACAGGCTTTTTCTTTTCATAGATGGCTGATTTGTGTTTCGTGCTGTCGAACCGGGCAGGCGGGCGGGCGCACGCTTGGGGCTGCGTCCGGCCTTTCTGCGTTCCGCCGCCATCTAAGCGCGGTTGGGCGGGGCAATGCAAGGCGAAAGTTTGGGAGAAAGGAACGGGCCAGCGTGGGCGGAGACAGAGTCCCCGACGGACCCCTCACCCCAGCCCTCTCCCCTTCCGAAGGGGAGAGGGAGGAACCTCGGCCGTCTCTTGAAGTTCCATGCGTCTGTGCTGCCTCGAGCCGCTGCGGAGAATCCTCCCTCTCCCCATCCGATGGGGAGAGGGTTGGGGTGAGGGGTCTGTCTGCGGTGTCGCTGGCGTCCCTTCCGTCCCTCAGTCCAGCAGGCGAGGGCGGGCGTGGAAGGTTTTAAGGACCAGTTCGCCGAAGATGGTGTTGGCCCAGGCGAACCAGGAGCGGGTGAAGCGTTTGGGGTCGTCTTTGTGGAAGGCCTCGTGCATGAAGCCGGTGCCGGCATGGGTCTTTTGGAGCGTGACCAGGCAGTGACGCACCTCCTGGTCGTTCGTGCTGGTCAGGCCCTGGACGATGAGGCCCAGGGGCCAGATCATCTCCATGCCGACGTGCGGACCGCCGGGCCCTTGGGCCGCGCGGCCTTTGCAGTAATAGGGATTGCCCTCGGAGAGGACCAGCCGGCGGGTGTTGAGATAGAGCTTGTCGTCGGGCTTGACAGCGCCGATGTAGGGCAAGGAGAGGAGGCTGGGGACGTTGCCATCATTGATGCAGTAGAAGTTGCCGAAGGCGTCCACCTCGTAGGCATAGAGGCGGCCGAACCGGGGGTGGTTGACGGTCGCGTGATGGTGGAGGGCCTGCTCGACTTCGTCGGCCATGGCGCGGTATTGTGCGGCAGCGGCGTCATGATGGATCTGGTCGAGCATCTGGGCGGCCTGGCGCAGACTCACAACGGCGAAGAAATTGGACGGCACCAGGAACGGGAAGACAGTCGAGTTGTCGCTGGGCCGGAACATGGAGCAGATGAGGCCGACAGGTTTCGCGGGGCGGCCGTAGCCGCCGCCGGCCAGGGTGTCGGTTTGGGTCTCGGTCCGGCGCAGGAATCGGTAGGGGCCCCGGCCGGTCTTGCGCTGTTGCTCGCGGAAAGTCTGGAGGATCTTCGAGACCGCCTCGCGCCATGCCGTGTCGAACGGGGCAGTGTCACCGGTGGTCTTCCAGTAAAAATAGGCCAGGCGGACCGGGTAGCAGAGCGAGTTGATTTCCCATTTGCGCTCGTGGACGCCCGGTTTCATCTCCGTGCGGTCGCTCTTCCATTCGCTGATTTTGGATTCGTCCTTGTAGAAGGCGTTGGCGTAGGGGTCCTTGAGGATGCAGCGGGTGTGGCGGTTGATGACGCCCGCGATCAGTTGCTGGAGCCTTGGGTCCTCCTTCATCAACGGGAGGTACGGCCAGACCTGGGCGGTGCTGTCGCGCAGCCACATCGCATTGATGTCGCCGGTGATCACATACGTATCGGGCCGGCCGTCCACGACCTGGAAATCGACGGTGGTGTCCAGGGTGTTGGGGAAGCAATTCTCGAAGAGCCAGGCCAGCTCCTTGTTGCCTATCGAGGACTTGACTTGTTCGATGGTCCGCTCGACGGCGGGGCTTTTGAATTTCCGTTTGGCCTCGGGCGCGCGGACGACCGGAAAGGCGGAGTCGGCCGCCCAGGCGGTTGCCGGGCTGAGCGCGGCGGTAGTGGCCAAGAGCGACGTGTCACGGATGAATTGGCGGCGGCTTATTGTCATACTCGAGGGGTTGTAGCGGGAAACGGGTTGTCAGGCAAAGAGTTTCCGTCTAGGCTTGAAACATGGACTACCACATTACGCTTGTGGAATCGGCGGAAGGAGTCGCGGTGTGGTGCGACGACCTGCCAGGGTGCTGCTCGCAAGGGGCGACACGCGAGGAAGCACTGGCCAATATTCGCGAGGCGATCCGCGAGTGGCTGGATGTCCAACCTGAGGTCGAGCGTCGATTCAAGGTGAAGGTGAACCGCCAGGTGATAACCCTCTGACTGGCGTGCCACGACTTCCAGGCGTCAATGATTCCAGCTTCTGGAGCGCGAAGGCGCAGGCGCCGATGGCAACGGCCTCGCTGGTGCCGAGGCGGGAAAGGCCGACGCCGATGCGGGCCAGGGGGTCGTATTTCATCTTGCGTTTGGCGCCGGGCACGGTGATTTGGCGCGTCTGGCCTGCGAGGAACTTCCTGCGTTGGGCGGGGTCCTCGAGGTTGAAAGCGACCTGGACAAGGCGGCGGAAGGAGTCTGCCGTTGGGGGCAATATAGGCGCCGTTGAGTTCCTCGACCAGCGCGGGCAGGAACAGGGAGGCGGAGCCCGAGATGCCGCCGCCAACTACGGCCAGGCCGTCCACCAGGGTGAGCGCCTGGGCCATGGCGTCGCCCACGACCTCGCCGAGCCTGCGGAAGGCCTCGATCGCAGCCGCCTGGTTGCCCGGTTGCTTGCCCAGGCCAATCTCGTAAATGACTCTCGGCTCGGGGGCCTGCTCGAAAGGGAGACCGGCCTTGGCGGCATAAGCGCGGCGGACGGCGCGAATGCTGGCGCCTTCCTCGGCGTTCATTTGCGGGTCGAGCTTGTTGCGGAGCAGCCAGACTTCGCCGGCCATCGAGTTGTCCCCGAGAAAGATCTGGCCGTCGCGGACGATGCCGCCGCCGAAGCCGGTGCCGAGGGTGACGCCAAAGAGGTTCTTGTAGCGCTTGGGGCTGCCGGCCTTCTTGAGGAGGTCGTTGACGTAAGGCAGAAAACCGGCGATGGCCTCGCCCAAGACGAAGAGGTCGCCGTCGTTGTTGAGGAAGACGGGGATGCCGAAGTTCTTTTGGAGCATCGGCCCCAGGGCGACGCCGCCACGGAAGCCGGGCAGGTTGCCCAGGTCGCCGATGATGCCGTTGGGGTAATCGGCCGGCCCGGGGAAGGCGAAGCTGATGGCGGCCGGGGGTTGGGGACAGGCCCGGCTGATGCGGGAGAATCCCTCGACGATGTTGGCCAGGCAGAGGTCGAGGTTGTCGCCGTTGGAAGGCATGGTGACGGTCTCGGTCACGGGGCGGTTGCCGCGAATGGCAGAGAAGCGGAAGTTGGTTCCGCCGGCGTCGAGGGTCATGACGATGCGGGGATCGGTGCGCGGGGTCATAGGAGTAGTTTGTTCGACGAACCTTTGTCGCAACCTCTGTCGCAACCTCTGTCGACGAATGCCCAATCCGACAAAGGCCGCGACAAAGGTTGCGACAGAGGTTTCATTTCAGCGGGCTCGTGCAACAGGGTCTGGTCAGGGGCTCAGGCCTTGGCCGCCTCCGGGCGTTGTTGGGGAGCAGGGGTTGCGGGCTTGCCGCCACCCTTGAGCGAGAGCAGGAAGATGTAGGCGAAGCAGGCGGTGGGGACGGCGAAGGACACGGCGCCGATTTTCCGATCCATCAACCACCCCATGAGCAGTGGCACCAGGGCGCCGCCGGAGATAGCCATGCACATGAGACCGCTCAACTCGTTGGCGCACTTGGGCCGTTCCTCGACGGTGATGGAGAAGAGCATGGGCCAGATGCTGGCGAAGCCCAACCCCGCGGCGACGATGCCTGCGAAGGCCAGGGGTTTTGAGCCGGCCATCATCGCGGCGGCGCCGAGCAGGCCCAGGAAGGCGGAAAGGCGGAAGCAGGTCCGAGGAGTCATGATTGTGAGCAGCGCGCCGCCCAGGATGCGGCCAAGGGCGAGCAGGGCAAAAAACAGCGTGGGGCCCAGTGTGTTGGCGGTCTGCTTGTCCAGCCCAAAATCCATCAGGGTCGGCTTCAAGAACCGTCCCATCGAAGACTCGGCGCCGACATAAAGGAAGATGCCCAGCACCGCCATGAGGAAGATAGGCTCCTTGAGCAGGCCAAGGCTGGAGCCGATGCTGGGCGGTTCGTCAACCTTGGTTTCCTTCACGTTCAAGAAGGCCACGGACACGAAGGCCAGAGTCATGAGCACGCAGAAGAGCGGAAAGGCCGCGCGCCAATCCATGCTCTTGAACAAGACCCAGCCGCTGATGGCGGTGACCAGGAAGGTCGAGGCGGTGCTGCCGACGCCCTTGACACCCTGGGCAAAGGCGAGGTTGCGGCTGTATCGGCCTTCGGGGCTGACATCGCGCATGATGGGATTGCCGGCGACCTGGAGGAAGGTCGTCCCCATTCCCAGGACAAAGATGCAGCCCAGCAGAACCTCGAAACTCGGGACCGTGACTGAGGGGATTACCAACGCCGCCGCGTTGAGGCCCAGTCCCAGGAGCAGCAGCTTCTTCTTGCCGATGCGCGCGGCCAACACGCCGCCGGGCACACTGAAGACCGCGAACGCGATGAACACGACGAACGAGAGCAACGTGGAGCTCACGTTGTCCAGGTCATAGAAACCCTTCACCGCGTCGGAATTCGGGCCCATGGCGTCGGCAAGCCCCATGAGGAAAAAGGCGAGAAAGATCGGGAGTGTGCGCATACGATTGACTGGATTGGCTATTCAGTTCGTTGTCGGATCGTCGTCGTCAAGTGCCGGGATTTTATGGGGGGCGAGGGGCAATGTATAGCAAAATGGGGGCAAGGTGGTACGCGAGGCGGGGGTCGAACCCGCAACCTTCGGCTCCGGAGGCCGACGCTCTATCCAATTGAGCTACTCGCGCAGGTCGCCGCAACAATATGCCAAAGGCCGCCCGGCAGCAACCTGTTTCTTGCAAACCCACGCCCTTCACAAATCGGCCCAAAGGCCGCATGGTTTTGGACTGCGCCACTTCTCAGGCGCTTTCGCGTCCCCAGGGTCCCAAAAGCGCTCCCGATGCATCGGGAGCGCAGTCCAAAACGCTAGCGCGGAGCGGAGGCCCGTGTAAGCGTGCCTCGCCCCTCGGCCCCCGACCCTCGGCCCGCCTCGGAGCAGCATTCAGACCCCGGCGGTCTCATGGATTATTCTCTGGAAGGCCTCCGCTGTTTTGCGCCAAGTCCGCTGGCCGAGGTCCGCGCCGGCCCGGTCGCCTAATTCGCGCAGCTTGTCCCGGTTTTGGTAAGCCCATTCCAGCTTATCGATTGCATCGTCCAGATCCGGTTCGGGCCACCGAGCCACCGGCACGCCCTGTTCATCGGTGATCGTCGTTTCGCCCTTCGTGCCAATGACCAGCGCGTTGGAGGAATTGACGATGTCCGCATGGCCGGTCGTGCTGACCGCCACGACCGGCTTGCCGCAGGCCATGTATTCCATCAGCACCAAGTTGGTGCCCCCCTCGCAGCGATTTGGGAAAAGGCCTACGTCGCTGTTGTGATAGGTGCGTGCCATGGCGAGGTTGAGTCTGCTGGGGACAAGTGATGACACGCCTCAGATCAAGCCCATTGTCAGCCAGCACGCTCTGGATCGCCTGGTCGTACGTTTCTCCCTCGTGGGCAGAAACGGATCAGCGATGAGGCTCGCATGGTTTCGAAGATAGCCGGCCAGGGATTGAACCAGACATTGACGAGCATCACATCAGCATGGCGATCCTGCAGGACTTTGTAGGCGCGAATCGCGACATCCTGGCCTTTGCGGAATTCGAACTTGCCGCCGGAGAAGACCACGAACCTGTCTCCGAAGAACTCCCTCCCGCGCTCCTTGGCAATGGGGTGAAAGACCAGCGGGTCGATGCCCTGCACGACAGTGACCACCTTGCCTAACCCAGCTTCTATGAGGATTCGTGTGCACCACCTGGAGCCGGTGGCGACACGGCTGAAGTATCGCCGGCCGTTCTCGATCCACTCGGGTTTCAGCATGTCGTATTCGAAGAAGGTGTAGCCGATGGTGTTCTTTGCCCGAATGTCCAGGCGCCTTGGGAGGAGCCGCTCATCGCCAATTCCTTGGAGGAGCGGACCATCGAGGAGGCAGGGGCCGTCGCTTGCCGGGAGCACCGCCGCCTCGGCAGGATGCAACAAGAGACTTTGGATCTCGTAGAACTCGAGGGCATCGCCGATGGCGCTCATGGAGAAGGGTTCGGTGATGATCCGCAGAGGCTCCATGCGGGCGAGTTCGCGGGTGACGCATTTGCCGAGGACTCCCCACCCATGGGCTGAGCCAAACGGCAGATTCACGTAGATCATACCGGATCAGTCGCCTCGCCTCAACCCCGCAGCGTTGATACGGCAGCTTGGGTTGCAGCCGAAGCCGGATCTCGGTCGGTGAGAAGCTGCGGCACCGCTTTGACCTGCGCGTAAGGCACTATTCCCCGCCCTCCAATGCGCTTGCTGTCGAGGTCCGTGCAGCGCAGGCTGGGACCGAGAGCCCGAGGACCGTCGCCAGTTTGAAGGCGGCAGCCCTCCATGTCCAATCACGGCGGGCTACCCAGCTTGCCCGCCGCCCCAGCGCCTTGGCCTCGTCCCGGTGTTCATACACGTAGCGCATGAGATGGACGAGATGGTCCAAGTCGGGTTGCACATGATAGCGCAGGAGGGTACCGTCTCTCGCCCGCTCCGGGATGGGGTTGGAATGGCGCAACGTATAATTGTAGCGCGGCGACAGAAAATCAGCCGGCCCGCTCCAGGGGGTTGCTATGACCGGCAGCCCGCAGGCCATAGCCTCGAGAATGGTCATCCCGAACCCCTCCGCTCGCAACGGGAAGACATAACAATCGGCCCCGGTATAGATCCCGGCGCGGCGGTTGATCTCAATGTCCCGCTCGATGAGCAGGACCTCCGGGGCGCCGGGCTTGGCTGTTTCCTGGCTCACCAGGGCTCCAAGTTGGCCGAAAGTGCGGCTGCGCTCCCCGGGGTCGCGAATGGCTGGAGTCCTGAGGACAAGGGCCACGTCGTCCCGGCTGGTGAACGCACGGCAAAACGACTGAACGGTCAGATCAAGGCCCTTCTCGTTAATCCAGGGAAAACTCGTCTGGAGGAATTTGAAACCCTTCTTCGTAGGGTAGGCGAGCGGGGACGCCTCGGGCGTGAAAATCGCCGGGTTGATCCCGTGCGGGATGACAGCGCCGCAGGCCGGGTTCAAGCCGGCGTCAAGGTATGGCATGAGGACGTGGGTCGAAGGCGCGAGGATCTTCTCGAAGGCGGTCGTGAGAGGGCGCAGTCCATTTGGGTGTCACGGTGTGATTTCCGGTCGTGTAAATGACCTCGCGTGGGGTCAGGGCCGGGAAGGTCCCGAAGCACGAGCACCTCGCGCCGGCCTTGAGCATGGAGAAATGCACGGTGACCGCGGTTTCGGGATCGTAGGCCCGGTTGATGCACCCGGCGATCCTCGGTACTTCTCGGGCGCTCCGGCGCGGAAAAGGTCCTCTTCGCGGTGGATGTAGCTGCGCGAAAGCATCGCCTGCTCATCCTGGGGCACGGTCGGAACCCCGATCTCGATCAATGCGTTCGTAAGCTCGAACATGACGTGGGCGACACTGGAATTGCTGAACAACGGCTGGCGCATCACCACGTGGCATGGCCCCGGCATCGCCCCGGCGCGGCTTTCCGGCGCCGCCGAAGCCCCCGATGAGAGGCGGTCGGCGATGGCCTCTTGGACCAACTCCAAGACGGTGCTTGGGTCGGCACCGTCCCTCACCGCGGGGTCAAGGCCGCGCAGATAGGGCAAAGCGCACAGTTGGTCGGAACGGGGCTGGGCAGGGCCTGCGCCGCAGAGCACCAGCGGCGCAAGGAACGCAGCGCCCGTCGAAACATCATCGGGGCTCACGCGGTGAATCCAATTTGCGCCGTTCTGCCCCAGGTAGTCGAAGCCCGCCGGGAAGGCCGAGCGTGGGATATCCCACAGGAGGAGATGCGGGCGCTGCTGTGCAATGAGCGTGCGGAGGAAGTCGGGGGACTCCAGGCTTTCCGGCGGCACAGGAAACACGCGGATGCCGTCCCAATGGTGCGGCGGCTCCGCTGAGCCGACGGCGAACCAGAGCGGCACGATGTCTCCCTGGCGGGCGATGGCCCGCAGCAGCACCCGGGTCTCCCGCGCCGAGTAGGAGTCCGCATACTCGGGGTCTGCCAGCCATGCCAATCGGGATTTCATGGCTCCTTGAGGATGCGTTGCAGGATCTCCGCGTGGCGGGACCTGAGGGTATCATGGACGCGCAGGACCTCGGCGTAAACAATCTTGATCGCCTGGCAGTACTCTTTGCCGGGGTCATAAAAGGTCTGAGTGCAATCAACACACTCAGCGTAGCACCAACTTCTGCAGGCCAAGACAGCGGGGCAACTCCGGCAGTCGGTGAGCGCGTCTTCCAGCACGTTGTAGCGCAGGAACACGGCGCGCAGGCGGTCGCTGAACGGCTCGCCGAGCTTGCAAAAACGGAACTGGCCCCCGCACTGGTGGGGGCCGAAACGATGGCAGGGCCACACGTCACCGCGCGGGTCCACCAGGACAACACCCCTGCCCGCTCCGCAGGGGAAACGAGCCTTGGCCTCCAGGGAGTGAATGGCCAGCAGACCCCCTCGAAAGTCCTCGACCGTGGTCTGCTTTCCCGATAGCAACGCGTTGATATAAAACTCCCCCAGCTTCTCGTACTGGGAACGCAAGGCATCGAAATCCTCCGGTTTCCAGTCACAATTGACCGCCGCCTTGAAGGTCATCGAGCGGAACCCAAGACCTGCGAGGTACTTGGCGCTTGCGGAGAGGGCACGCACAGACTTGGGGGAAACGGTTGCCCGCGCCATCACGTTTGGGCGGTAGGCCAGGATCTTCGGCACGTTTTTCTCGACCGCCGGGGCGCTCGGCCCGCCGCCTAGCATCGGCCTGTTGGCGTTCTGGACCTCCGGAATGCCGTTGATCGAGCAGTGAAAGCCCATGCCGAAGCGGCGCCAGAAGCTCATCATCTCGTCCGTAAGGTGTGTGCAGTTGGTTGTGCAACCGAAGTGCAGATTCTGCCCCCTCTGCCGCGCGCGCATCTTGCCGTAAGGCACAATCTGCTTGATGAGGTCGAAGCGCAGGAGCGGCTCGCCACCCATGAAATTCACCTTGACTTCGCCGGTGAAGCCGCCGCTGGCCTCCAGGAGCCAGTTGATGGCATTCTTGGCTGTGGCCTCGTCCATGTGGACCGGCTGCTTTCGCCATTTGAAACAGTAGATGCAGGCCAGGTTGCACGCCTCGGTTACGTCGAGATCCAGGCTGTGCACACTCCGCACCGCGGGCAGGCTCTCATAGATTTGGGACCACGGCAGCTTGGGAGCAGGCCGCTCCGGCGTGGCTACCGTCCCTCGGTCCTGTCTTGCGGGCGCTACCAAGGCATTCATTTGTTCCACCCTCCCGCCAGCGACGGCGCTCCGGGCACGGGCTCCGCGCCGCTGTCATTCGAGCCTTCCGCCCCAGCCACCGGCAGGAAATCAATCCCATCCTGGCGCAACTGGATTCGCTCCCGGGCGCCGGGAGCCTCGGGCCTCTCGGCCACCTCGGCCGCCCCCCAGAGCATCTCCTCGAAAAGCTGCCTCCGCGGCTCGCAGTAAAGATCCACGAAAGGCGGGTCCGGTTGCCCGTCCGCCTCGTAGTGCGCGGCCTCTGCCATCAGCAGCACACTCGCGTCCACCCCGCCGCACCGCCAGCGCCAATCGCAACCCCCGCAACGCTCCCGCGCGGCGGAGCCGGGAAACCCCTCTGCCATCATGTTGAGCCGCTCCCATCGTACGTGACCGCTCTCCTCGAGCACGTTGCCCAGCCGCCAATCCTCGATCCCAGCGGCCCCTTCCCCGGCGTACAGATTCCCGTCCGGCGTGACCGCGACCTCCGCTCCAGCCGCCCCCAACGAGCTGGCCATGATCTGCTCGGACTCGATGCGCTCTGCCACCCACGACAGCGGCCAGAGCAGCCGCAGTGGGATTCGCCGGTCCGGGTAAATGGCCAGCAGCGCCTCGACATACTCTGCCACGCCCGGCGGTTGGTGGCGCGCGGGGCCTTCGATGGTCCCGCCTGCGCCCTCCTCGGAGGGCACACGCGGTGCCGGCCGCGCGGTCGGGTCAACATGCGGCAGCGGCTCGATCTCAATGGCCGCGCCGCGGGCGGCTTCCACCAGGGTCAAGGCCAGGCCGGGAAGCAGCCTGACGTTTGCCTTCGAAGCCGGGAGCACAACCAGCGGCCACAGCCCCTCGCTGCCCAACTCCTGCAAGTTGCTGAAGGCAACGCTCGTCTCGCGCCACTCGTCAAAATCGCGCATGTCCCGGAACGCCGCCAGATCCGCCGCCACCCAGGCAATGCGGACACGCGGCCGCTCGTACACGAATTCCCAGAGCCCGGCGGGGATCTCGGCCAACTCGGAGAACGCTGTGACGTTGCAGCCGAACCGCCGCGTTTGGAACAAGTAGGAGCAGACGTCCCGGATCAACTCCCTCCCGCAACCCCAATCCGCCAGGAGCTCCCACAGCTTGAAGGTCACCTCGACATGCCCCTGGCTGGCAATCCCATGCGCCAGCAATTCCAGGGCACCCAGGGTGACCTCCCTGGAACAGCGCCCCAGGAATCTCACGCCCCGCCGAGTGCTACGCAGTTGCTCTCGTCTGCGAACCTCCTCGAGACCCGGGTCGAAGCCCTCCGCCTGCGGGAGGGCGACGGGCCAGGGCGATCCGCAATTCCCTAACGCGCTCAGCACTCGGGACTGGACCACTGTGCACTTGTGGAGTTCCGCGGCCATCTCAGCCGGCAGGCCGAGCTCTGAGACCAGCTTCCTCGCGGAGGGCCAATGGGCGCTCTGAAACGGGGGCGCCGCCGACGCTATCAGACAGCGCTCCCCGCGCAAGCGAACCACCGCCGCAGCTCTAGGTGGGAGGCGGCTGCGGGGTGTCATAGGAAGAAGGAGGTATGGGCGTGGCTGCAGGTGTTCGCGGCTTTCGAACAGGAGTCGCTCCCGCAAGTGTTCGTACCAGAGCAGGTGTGGTCATCGGTACAGGTGTCGCTGCCGCAGGTGTCCATACTATAGCAAAGGTCATTTGCGCACTGGTTGACTTGGGTGCATTCATTTGTCGAGGACGGATTAAGGTCATCCCCGCATTGGTCAAAACCCGGGGAGCAGTTGTTGCCCTGGCTGCAGGTGTTCCATGCATAGTGGCCACTTGGGGCGATGCAGGTGTCCAACGAGGTACATGTGTTGGCCGAGGCGCACGTGTTTGATACAGCGCAGTTGTCATTGTCGCACGCCTTAGCTTGCCTCGGGCTGAGGAGGGTCCCGATTAGGACCCCGCCCCCGACAATGGCCTTGGTCGCCTTTTGTAGAAAATCGCGCCGGGTCACCCCTGGAGACGGTGAGGTGCCGGAGCTGGTGTGTGAGGCTTCTTCCTCTTTCATATTCTGCCTTTTTCGTTTTGAGCGCTTTACTGCGCCGCTCAGTTAGTTCTCGTTCCGCAGGCCGGGCGCTCCACCGCGCGCCGGCTGCGGAACCCTTAGCGCCTCTTGTAGCACGGCCCGTGCATTTCGAGAAGGGTGGCAAAATGGCCACCCCCATGGAGAGCCGTCGAGCGTCAGGCGCACAACGGTGAGCGCAAAGAGACCGGAAAAGCGAGGGAACGGCGGGCGGTTTGGATTCTCTGAGGCCACGTTGCGTATGGTCCGCCCCGCCCGCAGGCGCGATGCCCACGAGGTTAGGGGCGAAATGGCGGCAGTTGCAACTCGGGGTGGGGCAGGTTATCCCGGTTCCACCGCTTGGCGACATTGTCCTGCCTGAGGTCAAACAGTTGGGCGGTCCGGAGGTTCTCGGCATGGGCGTTGCAAAACACCACGTTCCACCGCCCTCCATGCCGCCTCTTGACCCAGGGCAATGTCTGAGCCCCGAAGTTCCAAGTAGAGAGGTCTAGGCCGAGTTCGTAAAGAGGCTCCCCCCACCACATACCCTCGTCTGCAATACCACTAAGGGGGGGGTCCGGGGCGGACGCCTGTGGAGCATACAGGAGCGGAGCGTCACCGAAGGCGAGCATGTCGCTTGGCTGCACGACCTCGTCCGCCTTCACGAAGCGGATGTCTCCTGTCTCGACCGCCCAAAGCATCACGTCGCCTCCCTGCACCCCGCCGACCCCGCCTAGACCGAGTTGCTTCCCCAGTGCTGGGTGGCCAGCAAACCCAACGTTATTGTACGCATAGGCGCCGCTGCCCTCCCAGAACCATCCCCCCAGCCGCGCGTAGCTGGGGCAAACGTACACGCTGTCGGGCGGCAAGACGACGCCAACGCCCGCCGGGACGTTCGGCGGCAGCGCTAAGCTGGGCCACTTGGTCTTGGTGTATGGCTCGAGCCTCTGATACCAGAACAAGGGATTCGCCAATGGACCAGCCTGCGCCCAGGGGGTGTTCGTCTCGTTGAAGGCGTAGGGAGGATAGTAAAGGTGGTCGCCCACGTATAGTTGCAGCGCAACGCCACACTGCCGCAGGTTGCTCTTGCAGGTGGCCGTGTAGCCAGCTTGCTTGGCCCGGTTGAGGGCTGGCAGCAGCAGCGCCGCCAGGATGGCGATGACGGCGATAACAACCAGTAGTTCGATTAGGGTAAACGCCGGCCGGCTAGCTGGCCTTTTTGAGGTCCCCAGCCTTCGGCCCGATGCTGATTGCTTGCAAAATGCTTTCATGTTCCCGACCACCCAAAACTGCGCCGACCCAAAGCCGGCCGTCCTTTGCCTTTTTGTATCAGAGGTCCTCATTCAATTTCAAGCACGTTTTTTGTAATCCTCGTGAAGCGGCGGCGATGCTCGAATTCTACACACTCGGCAAGGGCGGTGGAGGGTGGCAAAAATGCCACCCCCAGGGGCGTCCGGAACTGCCTCGGTCCAATCGGTCTTCGATTTTGAAACATGCGGCTCACCTTCTACGGGGTATGTGGTGACCGTGGGCGCCCGGGTTGGCCGCCGGTTTGAGTCGGTTTTCCTGGCGTCGCAACCTGGCCCTCCCCGCCCAGCCTCACGCCATTTGTTGACGGCGGCAACGCTGCTGTGGGCGTTCAGCTTGCGGTGGATGCGCTGCCGCAGCTTACCGACGAGGGATGGGCTAATGCCCAACTCGCCGGGAATCGCTTTCCAAGAGAGTCCCTTGGCCCTGGCGGCCAATATCTCCTGCTCACGTCCGGTGAGCGGAACGCGGAGGCGTGCGGGTGCCAGTTGGCTGGCGATAACGCGCAGGAGCTGCAGGCAACGCTGGGCTTCGGCCGATTTGACCCAGTACCCATCGGCTCCGGCGGCCAAGGCCCGTTGAACAATGGCGGCATCCACGTTGGGAGCGGCGGTGAGGACGATGCGCAGGCCGGGCCGGAGCAGTCGAAGGGTGTGAATGCACTGGATGCCGCAAAGATCAGGAAGGGACAGCCCGACCAAGGCAATGCGGACCGGGAGCCTGGGAATTGCGTCGAGGGCCTCGGCAGCGGTGGAGAAGCAGCCGCAACAATGGAACTCGCGCGCCGTGTAGAGCACCCCAAGGACGACCCTGCGGAAGTCCATGTCGTCATCAACCACGGCCACCCCAAGGGTTTCAACTTCGGCCCCCTCGGTGGCCGAGCGCTGCGGTGGCGGGCCACCGCCCGTGGGTCTGCTGGCGGGCTCCGCGCTCAGGCCAGCGCCGGAGGCGCGACAGCCCCGCGCCTCACACAGGCGCGCCAGCGGCGTGCTCCCCGCCGGTGGAGGGATTCGAACCGGTGCCTTGTGGCCTTCGCTCATCGTATTGGCCCCGCGGTCCCCGCTCTGCCCAATTTTAAGACGTACGTTTTCTGGACAGCGCTCGCGCGCTCGGTTGGTACGCCTTTGTATAATCCGATTAGGTTACGAGCAGCCGCCGTGCCACACAGACGGGCGGCCAAGCCGCTTTGCTGGAGTCGATCCCGCGCCTTCTCAAGACAGTCGCTGAGGAGGAGGAAGGCCACAGGGTTTTGGGCTGCGCCGTTCCGCTGGCCATGTCGCATACCCAGGGTCCCAAAAGCGCTCCCGATGCATCGGGAGCGCAGTCCAAAAACGCTGGCGCGGAGCGGGCACACCGCGCCCGCTCGGCTGCTCTATCCTCCGAGGATCTGCTTGCAGGCGGCGAGCAAGGCGGATGCCTCCTCCGGGGTGCCGATGGTGATGCGGAGGAAGGGGCGGACTTCCGGTTGGTCGAACCAGCGGACCAGGATGCGGCGCTGGCGCAGGCGCCGCAGCCAGGTTTGGGCGGGGAACCGGGGCGGGCGGACCAGGATGAAGTTGGTCTGGCTGGGAAAGACCTCGAAACCGAGTTGGGCGAGTGCGCGGCTGAGCCACTCACGGGTCCGGATGATCTTGCGGAAGTTGGCCCGGTAATAAGGCAAGTCGCCGAGCGTGGCCAGGGCGGCGATTTGGCCAAGGCCGTTGACATTGTAGCTGTCGCGCAGCTTATGGAGGGCGGCGATGAGGGCGGGGTGGCCGACGAAATAGCCGACCCGCTGGAAACAGAGGGAGTATGCCTTCGAGAAGGTGCGGGCCACAAGGACGTGCGGGTATTTGAGCGCCAGCCCGAGGGCGTGCTCGCGGGCGAAGTCCACATAGGCCTCGTCCAGGATTACAACCCCTTTTTGAGCGCGGCAAAGCGCCTCCAACTCGGCCGTGGAATAACCGCGTCCGCTGGGGGCGTTGGGCGTGGTGATGATGGTCAGCGCGGCCCGGAAGTCCCATTGCCCGCCCCGGCTCGACTCGATAAGAGCAGGAAGGCCGAAGTCGGATTTGAGGGGCACGCCGAGGCTGGCTGCGCCCTGGATGTCCGCCAGGACCGGGTATAGGGAGTAGCTGGGGACGAAGTACTGAAGAAGGGAGCGGCTGGGCGGGCGGGGGCCGAGCCGGGTCGAGGCTCCACCAAGGCCCGGACCGCCAGGTTGAGCAGTTCGTCCGAGCCGTTGCCGACAATGATATTCTCCGGCCGGCAACTGTGGAGGCGGGCGAGTTTGGCGCGCAGCGGGTCGGCTGTAGGCGGCGGATAGAGCCGCAGGCGGGCGTCCACTGCGGCGCGGGTGGCGGCCAGGACCTTGGGCGAGGGGGGGTATGGGTTTTCGTTGGTGTTGAGCTTGATCAGGCCCTTGAGCCTGGGCTGTTCGCCCGGGACATAAGGTCTGAGGCGCCGCACCAGCGGCCGGACCAGCGCGGGCGATGGCGGCAATGACATGCTCCAGCTTAATCACAACGCGGCCGGGCCTGAAATCTGAAAATTTCTTAATTCTTTTCTTGTCACCAGACTGGGATGAGCGTAGAAACGGCGGCGAAGGCAACCCTGGACCAACTATTTGGGGAAAGACCGCACAGTGACCGCATGGCCGTACCCCGGAGGCCCGCAGACCACGCAGTAAAGCCAGGGAACGCAATGCCTCGGTGAAGGCCGCAGTGTCACGAGGGCCACCCCCTCACCCCGGCCCTCTCCCCATCGGATGGGGAGAGGGAGAATTCTCCGCAGCGCTTGAGGAACCAGAGACGCCCGGAAATTCAAGAGACTGCCGGTGCTTCTCCCTCTCCCCTTCGGAAGGGGAGAGGGCTGGGGTGAGGGGTCCACCCGGCACTCTGTTTTCGGCTTCGCGGACCGGTCACCCAGGCGCGCATTTTCGTGTTTGGCAAGGGGCGCCCGTCTGGTAGGCTCGGCGGCATGGAAATGTTTCACCGCATCCTGAAGACGGCGGTCGAGGGCGCCGCCTCGGACGTACACCTGAAGATCGGCACGCCCGTCATCTTCCGCATCAATCGTCAGCTCATCGCCATCGAATGTCCGCCGCCCACGGAGGAATGGATGACCATGGTGGTCAAAGCGGTCACGCCGGTGCATTTGAGGCAACGGCTGGAGGAGCAGCGCGAGATCAACTTCTCCTACTATGTGCCTGGCATCGGCCGGTTCCGGACCAACCTCTTCCAGCAGCGCGGCCACTGGTGCCTGGCGATGCGCTACGTCAAGACCATCGTCCCTAGCTTCGAGGAGTTGGGCCTTCTGGACCAGATTAAGCGCATTGCCGAATCGCCGCGCGGCATCGTGCTGCTGGCTGGCTCGACCGGTTGCGGCAAGTCCACGACGCTGGCCGCGATGATCGAGCACATCAACGCCAACTTCAAGCGGCACATCATCACCCTGGAAGATCCCATCGAATATGTCTTCGAGGACAACCAATGCGTTGTTGAGCAACGCGAGGTGGGGCTGGACACGCTCTCGTTCCATCACGCCCTCAAGCACGTCCTGCGCCAGGACCCGGACATCATCATGATCGGCGAAATGCGCGACGCCATCAGCTTCACCGCCGCCATGAGTGCGGCCGATACCGGCCACCTGGTCCTCTCGACGCTCCACACGACCAATGCCTCGCAGTCCGTCAGCCGCATCCTGGACTTCTTCAAGGCGGACGAACGGGAGCAGATCCGCCGCCAACTCGCCGGCACGCTCCAGGCCGTCGTCTGCCAGCGCATGGTCAACACCCTGTCCGGGAGCATGACCCCCGCCGTCGAGATCCTCATCAACACGTCCACCGTCAAGAAGCTCATGGAGGAAAACCGGCTGGATAAACTCGCCGCCGCCATCGAGACCGGCAATGAGGACGGCATGATCAATTTCAACCAGGCCCTCTTCCAACTCGTCAAGGACGGCAAGGTCTCCGAACAGGAGGCCCTGCAAAAGGCCACCAACCCGCAGGCCCTGGAGATGAACTTCAAGGGCATATTCCTCGATGAAGGGAGAAGGATTTTGTCGTAGGAGCCGGCAGTCGGCAGTCCGCAGTCAGGAGTTGATGGTTCGGTGGCCGGTAGTTGGTAATCCGTGCTGCGCAACTGGGCAACATTGGATCGTGGAAAGACGCAAGGCGTTATGAAATTCGGCGAGTTATTCGGCAAGCGAAAGGCCGAGGACGCGGTGTTGCCCTCGCTTTCGAGCGCGTTGAAGGTCCCTGGCGGTCCATTCGGCTTCAGCACGCAGTTGGACAAGGGGAGCCTATATGAGATCGAGGCCAGCACCGACCTGCGCACCTGGCAGACCATTGCCAGCGGCGCCGTCGACGAAGCCCTCGTGTATGAGGATTCCGACGCCCGCAGGTTCAACTGCAGGTTTTATCGCCTTCGCTCCGGCCAGGCCTGCTCGGCCAATGTAATTGGCTATGTTTCGATCTCGCTGCCTCCGGGTTTTTCGATGATCGCCAACCCGCTGGAAGGCCCCGGCAATGGCGTGGGCGAGGTCTTCAATGGCTGGCCGGACGGCACGACACTCAATAAATTCGACACGCGCCGCTTCCAGTTGAGCGAAAACGCGGTGAAACTCGGCAGGTGGGCCAACCCCGCCGAGCGGCTCCAGCCGGGTGAGGGCGCCATCTTTCTGAATCCGACCTCCGAGTACAGGTCGGTGTGCTTCACCGGCCAAGTCACCCAAGGGAACCTCTCGGTTCCAATCCCCGCGGGCTTTTCGGTCCGCAGTTCGCAACTCCCCCAAGCCGGCAGCCTGGACGCGATGGAGTTCCCGATCGCCAACGGGGACGTCGTCCACCTTTTCGACCGGGACGCGCAGAAGTACGTGCTTTACCCTTACGAAAACGGCAAGTGGACCGCTGGCCCGCCGGTCGTGGGCGTGGGCGAGTCGTTCTGGGTGGCCAAGACCGCCCCAGGCAACTGGACGCGCACTCGGGGCCTGGAGGGCTGACTATGAGCCCGATTGCAAAGGGGAAACTGGATTTTATCTTCGGCCGGCGCAGCGTGCGCATCTATGCGCCCGGCCCGATTAGCGACGAAACGCTCACGATGCTCCTCCAGGCCGCGATGGCCGCTCCTTCGGCGATGACCAAGGACCCCTGGCGCTTCATCGTGGTTCGGGAAGAACAGGTGCTGGCGCAGATGGCGGCGGCGCTGCCGGGCGGCAAGATGCTGGCGGCCGCCACGGTAGGGATTGCAGTGTGCGGGGACCTGGATGCCGCCCTGGAGCGGCAGGTGAGTTATATGCTGCAGGACTGCTCGGCCGCGATCGAGAACCTGCTCCTGGCGGCGCACAGCCTCGGCCTGGGGGCGTGCTGGGTCGGCGTTCATCCCAGCGAGGATTGCATGGGCCGGCTCAAAGAGATGCTCTCGCTGCCGGCGCCGCTCATCCCCATCGCCGTCATCGCCCTGGGCCATCCCGGCGAGAACCTCGAAGCGCGCACCCGGTACAATCCCGAGTTCGTCCGCCACGGGAAATGGCAGCGTTGAAGCGTTGGTCCATTCTCCCACTGCCCCTCCGGGACAAAGACATCCCCCGGTTTGACCTTTGCCACGAGATCGCGAGGGTGTATATTGGATTTCTATGGGATGGCTGTGATGGGCTATCGGTTTCCTCTTGACAAAATGGCCCAGGTAACCGATACCTGCGCCATTGGAACCCAGTAACAGTGCGGAACAACCCCCGTGCACATACAACCCATGAGGGCATTTCCACCGGTCCTGGCTGAGACAGCCAAACAGCTTGGCAACATCAAATCCTTGAAATATGAAATCGATCAGACAAAACCTCTGTATCATGACACTCCTGTGCGTGGCGGCCTGGTCCGCACAGGCCACCACGTTAACCAACTGGGCCCTGGCTGGAACGGCCACTGCATCCTCGACTGGCTACGGCGGTCTGCCCAGCCGCGCCATAGACGGAAACATCTCCGGCAATTGGGGCGACGGCTCCATCAGCCACAGCGCCAATAACACCGCAGGCGAGTGGTGGCAGGTTGATTTGGGCGGCGCCAAACCCATCGGTCACATCCATCTGTGGTTTCGCGAGGACTGCTGTCAGTCGCGTAACGACAATCTGCACATCGTGATCTTCGACAGCACGAATACCGCGACGCGAGTCTCGCTCTGGGAGACTAACAATACCACATGGAATGGAAGTCAGCCCCGCGACGTGGGGTTCGATATCACCCCCATGATCAATGGGGGCGTGGTGTACGTCGAGCACCTGGACGGCTATCCGGACTACGTCTGCCTGGCTGAGGTCGAGGTCTTCAACCAGCCGCTGATCGAATTGACCAACTGGGCGCAAGACGTCAACGGCGGCGTGGCGGCCTCCAGTTCGTACTACCTGGGCGATAGCGCCGATTACGGTCCCCAACAAGCCAATGATGGCAACCACTTCGGAGTCACCCCCGCGGTGCCCCCATATGGTTTTTCCGCGCCGGACATTACTACCAATGCAGACGGCACGATGGTGGATCCGTTGCCCTGGTGGAACGTGACCCTGGCCGCGCCCAAGAGCATCGGGAGTGTGGCGATCTGGCCGGTCCACAACGCGACTTACGCTCGATTCCAGAACATCCAGTTGACGGTCGCCGACGCGCTCACCAACGCGCTCTACAAGCAGATGTTTGTGGTCCAGCCCACCGGCACAAGGTTCGTGGTGAACTTCGTCCCGGCGCTGGCCAACGGACAGATCGTGATGGTCAACACCACCCAGACCACCCCCGACACATTCCTGAACCTCGCCGAGGTGGAAGTGTTCCCGCCTTACGCCAGCGCGCCGGCCATTGCCCTCACCCAGGACTTGCAACCCGCCACGCTTGCGGAGTACCAGACGGCAACCTTCGGTCCCATTGTGGCGACCGTGGACGGCGGCATCCGACCGGAGAACATCAGCTATCGCTGGTATCGAAACGGGGTGGAGATGCCGGGACTGGCGGGCAGTTGGCTGAGTTCCTACACCACGCCGATGCTGGCCAAGACGAACAACGGGGATAAATACAAAGTCCAGGTCTCCGTCTCCGGTTTTGGCGTGTTTTCTTCGGAAGTGACCCTGACGGTGACGAACGACGTCACTCCGCCCACGATTGTCAGCAAACAAGTGCAGGTCACGGACCAAGTTCGGGTAAGCCTGATGTTCAGCAAGTTGATCGATCCCACCACGGCCACCAACCCCAGCAACTATGTCCTGGCGGGCGGACCTACGGTGGGCAGCGTCACGCTGGGCGCCGACGGCGAAACGGTCACCTTGGTCATTCAAAACGTGCTCCTGGGCGACACGGTTGCGCTGACGGTGAGCGGGGTGAAAGACCTGGCCGGCAATACGATGGTGACAAAGAGCATCAACGCCGCGATTCCGCAGACGCCCATTGACTATGCGCTGGGCGGCACGGCCACCCAAAACTCCGATTATACTTCCGCCACGGTCGCCAGCCGGGCCATTGACGGCAACACCGCCGGCAACTGGGGTGCCGGTTCCATTTCCTGCACCGCCAACGGCAGCTTGGGTTGGTGGGAAGTGGACCTGAAATCTCCCAAGGTGATGGGCTCGATCAACGTCTGGTGGCGCACGGACTGCTGCGGCACGCGCAACGAGAATGTGGACCTGGTGATCTATGACACCGACAATCCGAACACGCGCCAGGAACTGTTGCGGGTCGCGCTGACCGGCGCGAACGTCCCACCCAATCCAACCGTGTTGGATCTCGGGAGTGGCCAGATCGGCCAGGTCGTCCGCCTGGAACACACGGCTGCGACTGATACGACTGACCCGAACAACGTGCAGATGTGTCTGGCCGAAGTGCAGGTGTTCCCGCCGCCCACAGGGTTGGTGGTGAGTCCCGCTCCGAGCAGTTGGAACGTCTTCGCGGGGGACCGCATCTTTTTGCGCTCCGGCGCCAGCGGCCAAACCCCGATCACCACGAAGTGGCAGCACAACGGGGTGGACATCCCAGGCGCAACGGCGTCGGAACTGGTCATCACGAACATCACTCCGGACCAGGCAGGCACTTACGTGTTCGTGGCCACCAATGCCGTCCGCACGCGCACCAGCCAGCCGGCAACCGTCGTGGTCAACCCGCGTCCGCCCATGGCTTACAACCTGGTCGCCCGGTATCTCTTCACCGCTGACGGCGGGACCACTGTCCTGGACGACGCCCCATTAGGGCCGGCGAAGACGGCCTCGCATGACGGCGTGAACAACGGCGCCACCTGGGTGGCTTCCTATACGGATGGCAAGAGTGTGACGCGAACGGGCGTGATGCAGTTCGACGGGAGTGTGGGCAACCAGATTGCCATCCCACCGCACGCCGATCTCGATAGCAATGTGGGCACGATTGCGTTCTGGTTCAACACCACGACCCCCCCCAATAACGATGAGCTCCTGTGGGATCGGCGCGGGGGCACCAACAACTGGGGTGACCTGTTGGTCGTCAACAACAACTCGCCCGATTCGCCAAGTGGCGTGCCCGACGCGCTCTTTGACCAGGCCTACCCCAGCGGCCTGAACGTGGGGGGCGTCACGCCGGTGGATGATGGCAACTGGCACCACGTCGCCTACATCTATACCTGGCTGCCCTTTGGGATTGTGTCCTTCTACGTTGACGGCAAGCTGGATGCCGAGCTCACGCATGGCAACGCCGGGGCGTGGCCGCCGGATCAGGAACTGGAGTTCGGCCTGTCGCACGACACCTACTGGCATCCTTACACCGGCTACTTTGACGACATCCACATCTTCAATCGCACGTTGAGCCAGGCCGAACTCGCCCAGTTGATGGCCGGTGGCGTCCCCCCGCCGCCCCCGATGCTGACGATCAGCCTCACGGGCAACACCCTGACGCTCAGTTGGCCGGGCACCGGCTTTGGCCTCCAGCAAAACGGCAATCTCGCCAACCCGGCGGGTTGGACGGACGTCCCGGGCGGCACCGCCAGTCCCGTGACGGCGCCCTTGCCACACGGCGGCAGCACCTTCTACCGCCTCAAGCAGCAGTAGAGGCCTTGAATTTCAAAACGTGATGCAGACAGGTCAAGTTTGTGGCACGGGCATCCTGCCCGTGGGGGGGGTTGGGCAAGATGCCCAAGCCACGGTCTGAGGCCCTGCCTCGCTAGCGTTCAGGCTCGGATTTGGGTGAAACAGGCCACCGGGCCAATAAACGGCTCTGGTGCCCACGACGAGCGACCGGGCAGCAATTCCCGGTCGCTTTTCCTTCGGACTTGAGAACTCACTTCGACGCGGGAGCGCCAGCGGAGCCCGCAGCCTGATCCTGTGGTTGCAGGCGGCCCAGGGCGGCTTGGGCAGCCGGGTTGGCAGGATCCACCCGCAACACTTCCTGAAATTGCTCAACGGCCTGGCGGCGGTGACCGAGTTCTTCCAGACCCAGGCCCCAGTTGATGTAGGCGTGAATGGACTCGGGATTCGTCTCAATGGCTTTGGCATACTGCCGAAAGGCCCGGTCGAACTTGCCTTGGGCAGCGAGTGCCAGGCCCAAGCCATTCATGGCCTCGGCCATGTAGGGACTGAGGTCGAGCGCCCTCTCAAAATTCGCTTGCGCTTCGGCGCTCTTGCCCTGCATGTCGAGCAGATTGCCGAGGTGGTACCAGGCATTACCGTATTGGGGCACCATTTCGGATACGCGCCGCCACTCCTCAAGTGCAGCGGAAAGATCGCCGGCGGCTTCCAGAAGTTGCCCCAGGTTTTTGTGTAATACCCAGTCGGTCGGATGGACGCGCACCACCGCTTGAACACCAGCGACTTGTTGCCGGAGCGGCGCCCCTTGGATGGCAGGTTGCTGTTCGGCCAGTTTCCGCTGCCACAGCCGGTCGCGTTCCGCGTGGTCCAGTTGCAGGGTGCAGGGCGCAGTCTGCTGCCGGCGGTAGATCTCGGAGAGGATGTTGTGGTCGTCCCAGCGGCAATAGGTCAGCCGCTGCGCGCATGCTTGCGTGGACAACCAGGGCCGGCTCGCGCGCGCTTGCCTAACAGAACCCGGCAGAATCCCCGCGACCTGCCGCGCGAGGCTCTCAGCCAACGCATGGGTGCCGGCGAAATTGAAGTGCACATGCTCCCAAAAGATGTCGAGGCCAGGGATGCCATGCGGACTTTGCCGGGCCAATTCTTGTTCTGTGTCCACCAGGTACACGCCCTCGGCAGCGCGGTTCGCCGCCACCGCGCGAACGATTTCGTTGTTCTGCGTATCGGAGCGGAAACGCAAGGTGTCCTCGTCGCGCGCCCGCTCGAACGCCCGCCGCGCCTCAGCGGATTTATCCAGGGCCAGCAGGCAATGGCCGAGACGGAATTGAAGGGCTGCAAAGGAATCGTCAATCTCAGCAGCCTGGCGGTAAAACACCAGCGCATCGGCAAACTGGCGGGCTGTCTCAAGCGCCACTCCCTGGTCGAAGACTTTCTGCCATGCGCTGAGTTGTTGGGAGGTCAGGCTGCACCGGTGCTGGGAGCCGAACGGCGCGCACTCCTTGAGGTTGCTGGCGACAGTGCAGACCACAACTTTAGCACCGGCGGCGCGGCCTAGACTGATGATCTCCGCCAGGTTTCGCCCATAGTGTTCCCGGACTCGTCCCAGGCGCGGATCATCCGAGCGGACTTGATGACCGAGAAACATCTTCAGCCCGCCCCAAGTGTTTGGCATCGGCTGCCCGCCAAGGGGCCTTCGGCCCAACGCCTCGGCCAATTGGCCTAATCTGGTTTGTCCCAGCGCGAGGGTGAGCCGGATGACAGCACGGTTGGGAACGGCAGCGCCAAAAATTGTCCCTGCGCCAAACGGACCGATCACTTCGTTGTTGCCCATATAGACCACCCACAGGTCGCCCTCGCGGGAAGTGCAATCGTGCGCGATCTCTCGCACGGCGTGTGAGTTGATCGCCGTCATGGCTGCGTTCACCACTTCGAACGTTGTGCCGGGGTACTGGTCCTCCAACATCACCTGCAACATGCGCGCCGGGCCAAAATCCGGGTCGGGATCGCCCATCGCGGCCGATTCGCCAAACACAAAAATGCGATACGTTTGCGGCGGCTTTTGCGCATCCATCACAAGCGGCTGAGGAGTGCGCGCCAGGCGTGGCGGAAAGAAACGATAACCAAAGCGCTGATTCTGAACCAGCACACGGTGGCCACCCTGCGCCCGTTCGAGGAAAAAGGCAGTCGGGTAACCATATCCGGCCAGGCGCAGACCAAGTTCTGCCGTCAAAAGCACGACTAGGGGAAGCATCAGGGCAGCCAGCCAAAACCACCGCTGGCGGCGATGCACCCCGGCATTGCGCCCCGGCTCCAGCGGATCGACGGGCTGTTGCCGCGGTGTCACTTTTCGCGACTTCATCACCCCAAAGTGTCACGACCCCGCCATCCCAGCAATTCTGCAATGAGCGTTGCTGCGGCGCCTCGTGAGCAGAACGTCACAGTGAAGAGGTGCAGCGGGTTTGTGGCCGGTTGATTTGCGGGCATGGCAGGCGGGGCATGAAAGGGTCCTGAAAGGGTCTGAAAGGGTCGGTCCCGGACTTTGGCGACCTGGAAAGGCACCTGGCGGACTTGGACGGTCCGGTGAACGTGGATTATGACGCGCTCGAGAAAGTGCGGCGGCGAAAACAGAAGGCCAACCGTGCTGACTGATACGACCTTTTGACAGTTGGATAGCAGGCACGGCCCGCGTCTGGGGACATCGGTTGGTGAGCCGGGACGAGGCATTCTCCCGCGTGGCCCGCTTGCACGTGGTTCGATCTTGCGGACCGCCTTCGAGTGAGTCCGCAGTTGCAAAGGCTCCCGACAAGAGGCGGTTTTTCCGTGGGCCACCTCCAGAATATTCATCCTTTGTGCCGCGTTGGATCTTGCCAAAATCCATGTAAACCGTATTTTCAGTTTATGGCGACGACATTGAACATATCACTCGCGCAAGACCAGGCCGCCTGGGTGAAGTCCCGCAAAGAGGAAGGCGGCTTTGTTTCTGCCAGCGACGTCATCCGGGACCTGATCCGTCGGGAACGGGAGAAAGAGCTTGCCAGGCTGGAGGCGGAGTTCGAGAAGCTGGACAAGCGCGATGGCGGCGATGGTCCCGTTCCGATTGCGGAAATAGTCACACGAGTCAAGAAGGTCAGAAGGAGACTCCTGACACGGCATGAAGCTCATCGCCGTCCTTGAATGACGCCGATCTCCTGGACCTGGAGAGACCCTATGGCGTGCGCTGCATCACGCCTCGTGGTTTCATTGCAGCAGTGCTTTCCAACCTGTAAACCGCTTAAAACTTCCACGGCGAGCCCCTCGACGCCTCCAGGGATGGGGAGTGCATGGCAGGCCAGCGCGGGTTGCGGACCGGGAGCGCGAGCTGTCGAGCACCTGATCGTGAGGCTGACCAACGCGCTCGCCGCCCCGGTCCGCATCGCCCACTGGGGCAGGCCCATCGGGAATGGCGGCAAGGCCAAGCAACTCGCGCAGAACCGGGCGCTGCTGCCCTGGGCGAAACCGACTCCCGTTCCCGCGCCTTACGGCCAGCGCAGGCGGTAGAAACGACTGGGATAGTTCGTGCACTGCGGGTCGCTGAAATAGGATGAGCCGCTGCTAAGTGTGTTCGTCGCCACCGGATAC
This sequence comes from uncultured bacterium, assembly GCA_963749495.1. GTDB lineage: Bacteria > Verrucomicrobiota > Verrucomicrobiia > Limisphaerales > UBA8199 > CAVQND01. The sequence continues at coordinate 241,712 of CAVVMW010000021.1, read as the reverse complement.
CAGACGGGGTTGGCGAGATTCGTGCTGGCCTCCACCACTACGCTCATGCCGCTGGCCCAGTTGATCGTGAACCCAAAGCGATTGGTCCTGACACCGAAGCTCGCGAAAGTAACTTCCGGCGGGGACCACAGCGCGGTGGGAAGACCGGCAAACGTCGTGTCCCATCCCTTGGTCCCAGCCAAGTAATAGACCGTCGCGTTGCTGTCAGAAAGGAAGGCAAGCCCACTCACACTGGGGGCGCTACCCTCGAAATAGACGCTGGTCAGGCTGATGCAGCCATCGAACGCCTCGACTCCGACGTTGGTGACGCTGCTGGGGATCGTGACGGTGGTGAGGCTGAGGCAGTCGTCGAACGCCGCGTACCCGATGCTGGTGACGCTGCTGGAGATCGTGACGCTGGTCAGGCTGGCGCAGTAGTCGAACGCTTGGACCCCGATGCTAGTGACGCTGTTGGGGATCGTGACGCTGGCCAGGCTGATGCAGCCCTGGAACGCCTCGGCCCCGATGTTGGTGACGCTGCTTGGGATCGTGACGCTGGCCAGGGTGAGGCAGTCCTCGAACGCCCCGGCCGCAATGGCCGTGACCGGCACGAAATTGATCCCGCTGGGGAGGGTTACCGCACCGCCAGGACCGGTGTATCCCGTGATCGTGACCGTGCCGTTGTAGGTCGTGTAAGTGTAGGGCACGGGCGGGTTCCACAGCACCGAATGAAGACCGCCAAACGTCGTCCCCCAGCCCGTGGTGCCTGGCAAGTAATAGACGGCCGCATTGCTGTCACCGGAGAACACCGACGAACCAACGCTGGGGGCGTTACCCTGAAAATAGACTCCGGTTAGGTTGGTGCAGTCATAGAACGCCGAGTCCCCGATGCTGGTGACGCTGTTGGGAATCGTCACGCCGGTCAGGCTGGTGCAGCCAGAGAACGCCCCCTCTCCGATGCTGGTCACGCTGTTGCCGATCGTGGCGTTGGTCAGGGCGGTGCAGTCAGAGAACGCCGAGGCCCCGATGTTGGTGACGCTGCTGGGGATTGCGGCGCTGGTCAGGCTGGTACAATAGTTAAACGCATAGCTCCCGATGCTGGTGACCTTGTTGCCGATCGTGGCGTTGGCCAGGCTGGAGCAGCTACAGAACGCATAGTCGCCAATGTTGGTGGCGCTTTCAGGAATCGTGACGCTGGTCAGGCTAATGCAGTACTTAAACGCATAGTCCCCGATGCTGGTGACGCTGCCGCCGATCGTGGAGTTGGTCAGGCTGGTGCAGCTGCAGAACGCGTAGTCCCCAATGTTCGTGACGCTGTCAGGAATCGTGACGCTGGTGAGGCTGGTGCAGTTGGAGAACGCCTCGTCCCCGATGCTGCTGACCGGCAGGCAGTTGATCGTGCTGGGGATGGTGACCGACCCGCCAGGACCGGTGTATCCTGTGATGGTGACCGCGCCGTTAGTGGTCGCGTAAGCGTAGCCTGGCGGCGCCGGGCACCACAGGACGGCTGGGAGGCCGCCAAACGTCGTCCCCCAGCCCGTGGTCCCCGACAAGTAATAGATGGTCGCATTGCTGTCACCGGAAAACACACCCGCACCGACGCTCGGGGCATTACCCTGAAAATAGACTGTTATCAGTCTGGTGCCGCCAGTGAACGCCGAGTCCCCGATGCTGGTGACGCTGTTGGGGATTGTGACGCTGGTCAGGCTGAAGCAGCTAGCGAACGCACTGTCCCCGATGCTGGTGACGCTGTTGCCAATCGAGACGTTGGTCAGGCTCGTGCAGCCCCCAAACGCATTGGTACCGATATTGGTGACGCTGTTGGGGATCGTGACGCTGGTCAGGCTGAAGCAGCTAGCGAACGCACTGTCCCCAATGCTGGCGGGGCCGTTGCCTATGGTGAGGCTGGTGAGGAGGGTGCATTCCTCGAATGCGTCCTGCCCGATGTTGGTCACGCTGTTGGGGATTGTGACGCTGGCGAGGAGGCAGTCAGAGAACGCCCAGTGCCCGATGCTGGTTACGCTGTTGGGGATGGCGACGCTCGTCAGGGTGTAGCACTGAGCGAACGCCGAGTCCCCGATGGTGGTGACGCTGTTGGGGATGGTGTAGCCTCCCGCTTTCCCCTCCGGGCAGGCGATGAGGGTAGTCTGACTCTTGTCGAACAAGACGCCTGCCACACTGCTATAGCTGGAATTGAGGGCATCCACCGTGATTGAGGTCAGGCCGGAGCAGCCCTCGAAGGTCTCGCTCCCGATGCTGGTGACGCCGTTGCCGATCGTGGCGTTGGTGAGGGCGGTGCAGTCAGCGAACGCCGAGGCCCCGATGCTGGTGACGCTGTTGGGAATCGTCACGCCGGTCAGGCTGGTGCAGCCAGAGAACGCCCCCTCTCCGATGCTGGTGACGCTGTTGCCGATCGCGGCGTTCGTCAGGGCGGTGCAGTCTGAGAACGCCGAGGCCCCGATGTTAGTGACGCTGTTGGGGATTGTGGCGCTGGTCAGGCTGGTGCCAGAGAACGCAGAGTCCCCGATGCTGGTGACGCTGTTGGGGATCGTGACGCTGGTCAGGCCGGCGCACTGAGCGAACGCCGAGTCCGCGATGCTGGTGACGCTGTTGGGGATCGTGACGCTGGTGAGGGGGCATTCAGCGAACGCCGAGCCCCGATGCTGGTGACGCTGTTGGGAATGGCGACGCTGGTCAGGCTGTAGCACTGAGCGAACGCCGAGTTCCCGATGCTGGTGACGCCGTTGGGGATCGTGACGCTGGTCAGACCGCTGCCAGAGAACGCCGAGTTCCCGACGGTAATGACGCTGTCGCCGATCGTGGCGTTGGTCAGGGCGGTGCAGCCAGAGAAGGCCTCGGCCCCGATGTTGGTGACCCTGCTTGGAATCGTGACGCTGGTCAGACCGCTGCCAGAGAACGCCGAGTCCCCGATGCTGGTGACGCTGTTGGGGATCGTGACGCTGGTCAGGCTGGTGCAATGGTCAAACGTATAGCCGCCGACGTTGGTGACGCTGTTGCCGATCGTGGCGTTTGTCAGGCTGGTGCAATAGTTAAACGCATAGCCGCCGATGCTGGTGACGCTGTTGGGGACAGTGGCGCTGCTCAGCTTGTAGCACTGAGCGAACGCGGAGTCCCCGATGTTGGCGACGCCGTTGGGGATTGTGACGCTGGTCAGGCTGGTGCCAAGGAACGCCGAGTCCCCAACGGTGGTGACCCTATCGGGGATCGTAACGCTGGTCAGGCCGGTGCAGTCCTCGAACGCCTCGGCCCCGATGCTGGTGACGCTGTTGGGAATCGTGTAGCTTCCGGCCATGCCCCCCGGGTATTCGACGAGCGTGGTCTGGCTCTTGTCAAACAGGACCCCACCCACGCTGCTATAGGTGGGGTTGGGTTCATTCACCGTGATCTCCGTCAGTCGGGTGCAGCCCTCGAACGCCGGTTCCATGCTCGTGACGCTGCTAGGGATCGTCACGGTGGTGAGGCTGGTGCCAAAGAAAGCCGAGTCCCCAATGCTGGTGACGCTGTTGGGGATCGTCACGCTGGTCAGGCTGGTGCCAAGGAACGCCGAGTCCCCAATGCTGGTGACCCTATTGGGGATCGTAACGCCGGTCAGGCCGGTGCAGTCCTCGAACGCCTCGGCCCCGATGCTGGTGACGCTGTTGCCGATCGTGGCGTTGGTCAGGGCGGTGCAGTCAGAGAACGCCGAGTCCCCGATGCTGGTGACGCTGTTGGGGATCGTGACGCTGGTCAGGCTGGCGCAATAGAAGAACGCCGCGTGCCCGATGCTGGTGACCGGCAGGCCATTGATGGCGCTCGGAATAATCACCGGCCCGCCATAACCTGTGTACTTAGTGACGGTGATCGTGCCGTTATTTGTCGTGTAGTCGTATTGGGCTTGCACCACGCCGGGTAGCGCCAACACCAACAGCAGCGGCAGCAATCTCGTGGCGGACGCGGCTCTGAAACGAGTGGGCATAGCCTTCGGGCAGGCTGTTCTCGCAATGGAGGCTTTCGTCGTCATCACTGCGCAAATCGCTCGCCGAACCGGGTCAAACCGTGTCATGGGTTATCTGGTCGGGTTTGTTCTGGTGGCGACCTGGGTTTTCGTAGCGGACGAAACTTGCTCGTATTGCTCGTATTTCATCTCGAATTTCGCCCATCTCCGCCTGTCTCTCGGTTTTGGGAATAGCTGTGTCAGGACCACAGGGCCGAAGCCCTTGAACTCCAATCGCAGAAGGTTGCCCTCCAACCACCTCCGCCTCAGTTCTTGTCCTGGGCTCAGTCCCGGAATGGTTTCCGTTCGTAGTGTTTCACACATGAGCGGATTATTGGCAGATCAGCGGCAGCAGTCAAGCCAATTCTTCCCAACGGCTCAGTGGCTCGGTGGCTGGTGGGTTCAACAACCTGCGCAAGCAACTGGCGGACATGAGAGCGGAAATGGAAGTCCTGCGCTTGGGTGCTGCCCCTCTCTCTCGCGGAGGCATTTTACGGCGCTCGATTCTGAAAGGATTCCCAACCGTTCCAAACCGTTTATCGAAAAGGGGGCATGAAGGAGTGAGTTAATCAGATGGTATTGTTGTTTTGATGGCGGCAGGCGTGTGGGGAGCGGATGGAGTCGCGGCGTCGAGGAGGCGAGGCCGAGGAGGTCAAGCCGGTGGAGCGGGGCTGGTACCCGGGCGGGCAGGAATTTCGGCGGGAGTTGGTGGAGCAGGTCGGCAAGCAGTCAGGGCCGAGCCACTTTGGCGAGGGGGTGGTCGGGTGTTATCCCGGTGGTCGGAGCGACTCATCAGGTGATACGTGGCGCGCGGATATTGAATGCGCAGCTTGGGAGGTTGAATGGGGGGGGGGGTGTCGCATCCCGCTAAAGCTGTCAAAAGTGAGGACTGACACTTGCCACGGCTTTTTCTCGAAGAAAGTGCGTTTTTGCCGTTTTCGGGCCTTCTTCGCCGCGGAGCCGGAAAGCCGCCAAAATCTGCGATGTCGGGCTCAGGCCGGGGTTGGCGGACGGGGCGTCAGCAGCCGCTCAAGGGAACTTGCTGGCCCTGATTATTCTGGCCACTGCTTTGAGGTGACAGTTGGAGATTGCGGCAGAGAAATGGGTCATAGGGTAAATCTGGCAGTTTGGGTTCCCCCACTTCAATGGGCGAATTTCCGTGTCGTTCTGCCTCGGGAACGGTAACTGCCGGTTAACATCGAGCTCATTGAGCATAGGCTCATGCTTCTTTAGTCGTAGGAGAGTCCTGAGCGTCCCGATGCCAACGAGGAACACGATTTTGGGCCGTTTGCAATTGAAGACTGGCTTTATGATATTACTTTTCAGATGCTGCAGGTTCTGGCGGCTTTGGAGCAACTTTCTGAATAATCCGGGAGCTTTCGTCAATTTGCCGTAGGTCGGGACGCCGAGTAATTCGACGAAGGAGACTTTGCTCGGGAATTGCTTGGTCCTGACCTCGCAATCCGGGTTCACCATACGCAGCAGTTTCTCGAGTCGGTCATGGTATGACTTGCCTTCCACGGCACCCGGCATCGGCAACCCTTCCTCGGTACGCGGCATCAGCAACAACGGGTGGTGTCGGTGGTGCCTTTTCCAGAACGAGACTCCATTTTCAAGGTACTGCTCAACCAAGCCCCAGTTTGGATCCGACTGCACATGCTGATCCCAGTTGGCATCGAGGCCCACGAAGACGAGGGCTGCATTGGTGGGGTTCTGGCATTGGAACGGCTTATTCTGGAAGAGTCTGCGCAGCTTAGGGCATCCAAGGTCGTCGTCGTGCGTGCCAAAACATCTACGAGGTGTATCTTTCATAAAAAACGCATAGGAAATTGCTTTTTTGCCGCGCCGCCGGTTATTGACGCTGGGGGGGTGAGGGAGAATTGGTTTTGCGTCTCGTTCATTCCGCTGCCATTCTGCGAGATGGGGACGAGGGTGTCAAGCGTCGGATTTTGCCGGTTTCTTGCCCGTTTGGGCGCAGCACGGGGGCGGTTGAGCGTGGTCGCGCCTGAGGACCGGCTCAGCGGCTGAAAGCTGCGCGGCAGGGGTGTCGGCGGTGTGCCGACGGGGCCGGGAAGATGCCTCCGCGAGAAAAAGGCCCGCCTCCGAACCGGCCTTCCGGAGGACGATTCTCAGTCCGTGAGCACGTTTTCGTAGTCGGCGGTCGGGTCCACGTCGCCATAGGGTTCGTAGGCATAAGGCCGTGGAGCGCCGGGTGGGGAGGGGCCGGCGGTCGGGTCGCGCCACGCGGCGAGGCGGCGAAGGATCTTCTCCATCACCCGAGGGTCGTCAATCACCGCGATGAGGGGCATCGGGTTTTGGCAGACGGGACCGAGCAGGGGATCAACATGCCAGACGCGCAGGATCCGCCTTCGCTGGAGCTACGGCGGGACAAGTCCGCCTTCGCTAAGGCTACGGTTGGACAAGTCAGGTCGCGCCATTTCTTTGACGGGAGGCTGAGGGGCGGCGGCGAGGAGGCGCCTGGCCGGTGGGGGGCCAGTTCCGGAGGCAGCCCTCGGTGGCGGACGCCACGCACTTTGTTGCTGTACCAACCTCCGCGTAGATCTCCGTGAACTCCTCATAATGGCGCTACGCGGAATGCCCGAGCGGCGACTTTTTCGGATTCCTGGCGCGATAAACTTGCATTGAACCACCCGCCAGCATAATGAAGACCTGTGCCATCTAAAGGCACAGACGGAATTCTGCCGCGAAAAAGCGCAAAAGGCGCAAGAAAGGAATAGGCTATGCAAGACATCATGCTGATAAACTTCGGCGCCCCAAAGTTCGAGATCAGGAAGTACGCGCTGATCCCGGTAGGCCAGGCCAGCCGCCCAGGCGGCCTCCTCGGTGCAATTCTCTCCCTTTTTGCGTCTTTTGCGCTTTTGCGCGGCTTATTCCACCCCCGCCTCTGACGTGGAGTTCTCCACGACGGCTGACGCAAGGGCTTCAGCTCAATGATACAACCTCTTGGGCGGCTCTGCTGCAGGAGCGGCCGGCCGGGCAGCGTGGGCCGGCGACAAACCGTATTTTCAGCGTGGTTGTTCCGGCACCCGGGGCTGAGGCTCATTTCTTGCGACCCGGTTTTTCAGCGGCCCGGAACAGGCTCCCCACCGTCTCTCCCGCAAACATCTCGTCACGCATCCTCGCGTAATCTCCCTGTCCAACCTGCCACGAGGCGAGCAAGCGGGCGATCTTGGAGGCAGGCAGGTGCTCCATGAGCACTTGGACCGCCTCGGCGGCGGTTGCGAATTCGCTTTCGACTTTAAGCTTCATATCAGGCCAGACCGGCAACAAAGGTCGTCGGGCTCTGGACGATCATCTGGCCTGAATATCGCCGAATCAGGCGGTCGTCACAAGTCAAGTAGCATGGTCCGGACATTATAGGGCGCATCTGGCCGGCACCACCATGGCATGAACGCCCAGGCCCAACGCTGCAATGCCTGACCCATCCCGAAGGGATGGGAATCACTCAGCCCAGGGTTGCCCCGCCCTTTCGCGAGAAAGGGCGGGGCTACCCTGGGTCACGCGCCCTCGGATCAACTACCCTGAAAGAATTCCCCCAAACGGAATTTGGCGCATTGAACCCCCGAACCTCGTCGTTTTGTGCAAGTACTTCGCCAGCAATGGATTGCGCAGTAACTCGCCCCGGAGGTTCCTGGGGAGGGTTGCATCGCTGCTGAAACCCTCCCCATGAACCTGGGGTTAGCTGGGGTTGGCGCGGACGAGCGTAAACCCTTGCTTCTTAGCGAGTTTGCGCAGCAAGCGCGCTTCGGTTTCCAATATTCTGGCTTCATAGGCTTTGAGTCCTTTCTCAACGTAGTCGACCCCGTAGCGCAGCAAGCGGTAGAATAATAGGGCCAGCTTGCGTGCCAGTGCCACGTTGGCGGCCAAGCCTCCGAGGCGTCCGCGCAAGCGGCGGTAGAAACCGCCCAGTGCCTTGTCAACGGTTTGCGCCAGCGAGCGCGCCGCTGCGCAGAACATGCGCCCTGCCCGGTTGCGATGGGCTTTAACGCTGCCCTTGCGTTTGCCGCTTTGCTTGCGCCCCCCGGCTAGTCCCAGCCACGAAGTGAAGTGTTTCTCGGTTTTCCAGCAGGTCATGTCGGTACCCACTTCGCTGAGGAGTTGCAGCACCAGATACATGCCCAGGCCGGGGATCCGCGTCACGTCGCATCCGCCGCAGATGCGGGCTAGCAGTTCCTGCAAACGCTCAATGACGGGCGCGTTCTTGCCCGGTACTTTGGCCGGCGCCAGTTTGACCGGCCCGATCATCCCCTGACCGCCCTCGGACCCATTGGGCTCGGCCAGTTGCTGCAGCAACGCTTGCATCTCCAGGTTGCAATCGCTGATCTTTTGCTGGTAGGCTTCCCATAATTCGAGCGCCTGACGCAACGCGAAGAGTTGCTCTTTTTCCAGCAGCCCCGCAGGCTCTCTTTCACCGCCAGCGACTTCTTCTTCTGGATCTGCTCATCACACAAGGCCAACAGTTCTCCGGGCCGGCGCTCGCCTTTGAGGATCGCACGCACGACTTTGAGTCCGCTCACCCCGGTCAGATCGCTGATGACGTCATGCAACTTGACGTTCATCCGCTCCAGCGCCTGCTGCATCTTCTGCACTTGGCTGGCCGCGCCGATGATGTGATCGGCGCGCAGCCGCTGATAATCCTGCAATTGCCGAATGTGGGCTGGCGGCACGAACCCTCCGCGCAGCAGCCCGTGCGCGTGCAAGGTGGCCAGCCATTGGCAGTCGGCCATGTCCGTCTTGCGACCGGGCACGTTCTGCACGTGCCGCCCGTTGACCACCACCACTTCCATGCCGGTAGCCTCCAGCACTTCATAGAGGTAGAGCCAGTACACACCGGTGGCCTCCATCGCCACAGTGTGCACTCCCTGCTCCTTGAACCAATCCCGCAACGCTTCCAGATCGCCGGTGAACGTGCCGAACACTTTGGGCACATCGCCCCCGATGGAAACGTGAAGTCTTTCGCTGCCGACGTTGATGCCGGCGGCTTTGGGATCGAGCACAGCCAAGGCTTTCATGCTGAGAGTAGTTGGACGTTGATTGCACTAGCCAGCCGGCGGGTGCCCGGTCGTCATCACTTGAAAGGACAAGCCTCCCCAGCGGGAACACCGCCCAAGCGGCGTCACCAAACAATACGCGTGCCGACGACCGGAACCAATCTTTCAGGCGGGCAGTTCCGAAAACCGGAACGCACCAAAGGGTAATGCGGTCACGCTGCGCCCGACGACTGACGCAGGACGGTCTATCAGGTTCAGGGGGTCAATGCGCGAAAATTTTTGGGGAGTTCTTTCAGGGTTTTCAATGTGGTGGCCTGAAACCCAGGGTAGCGCCTTTGGCGCAACCCTGGGCTGAATGATGACAAGCCCTTCGGGCTACTGAGCTGGTGCTCCGCCGCTCTCTCTCGCGTGGCGGTACCGGCCAGATACGCCCGACGCTAAAACGCCCACGGTGAGCCCTGGATGCCGAGTTGGTCGAAGAGGAAGGCGTACACGTCGGCCTGCTGGGCGATGCGTTCGTTGAGGGAGCTGCCGATGCCGTGGCCGGCGCTGGCGCTGCTGCGGAAGAGGATGGGCCGGTCCGAGGCGGTGGCCGCCTGGAGCCGGGCGGCCATCTTGCGCGATTGGGCCGGGTTGACGCGTCCGTCGTTTTCGCCGGTCATGAGCAGTACGGCCGGGTATTTCACGCCGTTGCGCACATGATGGTAGGGAGAGTAGGCGTAAAGGGCGCGGAATTGTTCCGGGTTTTTGACGGTGCCGAATTCAGTCGTGTTAAACTGGCCGTTGGGGTCCAGTTCCACGCGGAGCATATCGTAGATGCCGACGTGGGAGACGACAGCGCGGGCGAGGTTGGGGCGCTGGGTGAGGAAGGCCCCCATGAGCAGGCCGCCGTTGCTGCCGCCCTCGGCCGCCAGTTTTGAAGGGTTGGTGTAATGCCGTTGAACCAGGTGCTCGGCCGCGGCGATGAAATCGTCGAAGACATTTTGTTTGCGGGTGAGATTGCCGGCCTTGTGCCATCGCTCGCCGTACTCACCGCCGCCGCGCAGGTTGGCCACGGCATAGACGCCCCCGGCATCGAACCAGATGCGCCGGGTGGCATCGAAACTCGGGGAAAGGCTGACGCCATAACCGCCGTAGGCATAAAGGAGAGTGGGATGGGTGCCGTCCAGCTTGAGGCCCTTCTTGCGCAGGATGTTCACCGGGACCCGGGTGCCGTCTCTGGAAGCCGCAAATTCGCGCACGACCTCGATATCGTCAAAATCCACAGGCGAGGTGGTGTAGAGGGCCGTGCGCCGGACCTGGGGCGCGGCGGGATTCCAGGTGAACCAGGCGGAGGGTTTCAAATAGCTGACGTTGCCGAAGAGGAGATCGTTGCCGTGCCAGGACTGAAGCCCGGCCACGGCGGAGACGGGCAGGATGGGTATGATGTGCGGGCGCAGGCTGCCGCGAGGATAGTAGCGCAGTTCGGAGGGGCCGCCGAGCAGGTCCGCCACATAGAGCCCGCCGTTGCAGGGGGCCAGTTCCTGGACGACGCCTTTGCTCTCCGCTGCGACGACGGTGGCCTTGGCAAGGTCCAGGCTCTCCAGGGGCAGGCGCAGGACCTTGCCCCGGGGGGCGTCTTTTTGAGAGAGCAGATAGAGGGCGTTGTCCCGGCCCAGCTTCACGCGCTTGATGCCGTCTTCGAACCGGGTCACCTGCTGCCATTTGCCGGCGGCGCTGCGCACGAAGTGCTCGAAATCGCCGCCGTCGCCATTGGCCACCGACGCCGCAATCCAGAGGCCGTCCTGGCTGGTTTCCAGCTCGATTTCGGCGATGCGCGGGAAGCCGGCGCCCAGTTCGTATTTGTCGTCCGCCACTGGCGCGCCGAGGCGGTGAAACCAGACTTGCTGATAGAAGGCCAGGTCGGGCTGCGGCCGCTCGCCCGGGTGCGGGTAGCGCGTGTAGAAGACGCCGGAGCTGTCGGCCGCCCAGGCGGCGCTGCCCCCGCCGGTGGGGAACTGGACGCGCGGGATCTGGTCGCCCAGTTCCTTGCCGGTGTCCGTCTCGAAGAAGTGGAGGGTGCCCTGTTCGCTGCCGCCCTCGGAGAGCGAAACGGCCGCCAGGCGTCCGTCCGGGGAGGGCACATACCAATCAATGGCGGTTGTGCCGTTGGTGTTGTAGGTGTTTGGGTCAAAGACAGTTCGCCAGAGGGCGGGCGGGTTGAGCGAGGAGAGCCGGACCAGCACAGGCTGCTGCGCCGGCGGCTTGAAGCGCAGGCAGAAGATCCTCCCCTGCATTTCCGGGAAGCCGGAGTAGCGGGCGGATTCCTCGCTGCGCAGTTGCCGCAGCGCCTGTGCCAGGCCCTGGCGGTAGGGCAGGCGGGCGAAGTAGTCGCGCGTGCGCTCGTTCTCCAAACGCGTCCACTGGCGGACTGCCGGCGCCTGGGCGTCCTCCAGCCACTGGTAATCGTCCACGACGGCGACGCCGTGATAAGTGTTGGTGACCGGTTGCTCGGGGGCGGGCACCGTGGGCAGCGCCGAGCCTGCGCTCCACGGAAGAGCCAGGGACAGGAGCAGGGCAGTGAAAGGGTGAAACGCGGGCGGGATGGTCAATCGGGCGGGCAATCGGGTCCTCGAATTCATGGCGTCAAATTAAGTCGAGAAGGGAATGGCGGCAAGAGATTCCGGCGCGGGGAACGGCAGGGGAGCGCCGCACAAAAATCTTCACAATATGGGTTTTGCTGGGGTTTCGTCACAAAAAGTGTCTAGAAGCCCAGATACGAACTGGCACGGGCCAGATCGATGCCGCAGTGCCAGGCCGCCTCTTCGTTTCCTTCGTTTCCTTCTGTTCTGTTCTGTTCCTGTTCCCAGCCGGCGGGACGAAGGAAAAGAACAGAAGGAAACGAAGGAAACGAAGGATCGAAGGCCCGGATCAGCTTTGAGATTTGCGATCTGGAGGCCCAAAAAGAATTCTGTCTCACATCCACGGCGGGCTTCGGGAACGGTTTATGGATGGGGCGTCCTTCTTTGACGCTCCGACGCTCTCACGCTTCACGGCTTGGCGCGGAGCCATTGCTGGAAGGCGGTGTCGTGGTAGAGCCGTTGCGCCAGGAGCCGGTAGCCGTCGGTCAAGGGATGGCTGGCGTCGGCGTAGAGCTCGGTGGGGAGCGTTTCAGGAGCGATGTGGGGGATGTGCTGGGCGGCGAGCCAGGCGGCGATGCCATCGCGGAGCTTGTGAAAAGGCGCGCGGTTGTCTTCGGCGATCATGTGCTCATTGAATGGGCCGAGGACGACCAGGACCTGGTTGTCCCGCCGGCGCAGCATCTGGACCAGGCGCTGGAAGGCGGGCCACTGCAACGAGGCATCGAGGTCCACCCAGTCGAAACGGGTCGTGCCGGACCACTGTTTGTGGCGCGGGCTGGCCGGGCCGCGCTCCGGGTCCGGTTGCGGGGCGCAAGGGACGGCGAGGGTGATCTGGGAGAGCGGATTCTTCCAGGCATTGGGGTAGCGCGGCGGGCTGCCGGCATCGTCCTCGAGGGTCCAGCCCAGGATGCTCTTCTGGCCGAAATAGGCGTTTTGGAGGTGGCCGACCCATTGGACGAAGCTCACGTTGCGCTCGACGAGGGCGCTGAGGCGCTCGTTGGCCTGGGCTTTGTAGCAGGGGATGCGGGGATAGAATTGCGGGACCAGGCGGGAGTGGTTGAAGGCCTCCTCCTTGGTTGCGCTCAGGTCGGCCTTGGGGCTGGTGAGCCAGAGGACATTGCACTGGAGGAGCAACTTCCGGTGGCGGAGCGCCCCGCCGTAATAGCGCACCAAACCCTCCTGGGCCAGGGGGAAAAGCCCGTTGAGGCCGCCGTTGACGAAGCGGTCGGTTGAACCGGCCTGTTCGTTGAGGAAATGGGAGAGCGTGCCCTCGGGCGCCACGTATTCGCCCCATACGACCGAGTCGCCCAGCAGGACGACTTTCTCCGGAGCCGCCGTCACCTGGCGGAGCCGGCGGCCATACAACCAGTAGTCCTTGCTCAAGGAATAGGGGATACGGTAGTCGGAGCCGGTTAGGAACCGCTCGATTCGCTCCCAAAGGCGTGGCGTCAACACCACGACCAGGGCCACAAGGGCGAAGGTTGCCAGCCATTGCCGGGTGTTGAGCCGCATCTCGTTTACACCGAAGGGCACCTTCGGGGCCGCGGGCTTGGCCTCTTGTTGCTGCACCGGGGGCGGGCCTGCCGTCGGGGGGCTCTCCGGGTTGCGGGCTGCGGGTGTCTGGGGCTCCATATCAGGTCAGGTCAGAACTGGAAATAGATGAATGCGCCGCCGCCCGAGGAACAGAGGCAGAGATAGATCACCATGAAGACCGCCACCGCCACGCGCACCAGGCCGGTCTGGAGGACCGGTCGAAACCGGGATTCATAAAGATACTCGTAGAGCCAGACCAGGATGATGAGCACGAGCATCAGCGCCGGGATCTGCGGGTCCAACCAGGCGGCGCTGAAGATGCGTCCAATGATGAGCAGCGCGTCGTTCAGAGACCCGGCGCGGAAGAAGATCCAAGTAAACGAGACGAAGATGAACACGCCGGCCTGCTTGAGAAGTTTGGGCACGCGCTCGCGGTAGAGCGCCGAGCGCTCCAGTTCGCGCGTCACAACCACGCCAATCCCGTGCAGGGCGCCCCAGATGACGAAGGTCCACGCCGCGCCGTGCCAGATGCCGGAGATGAAAAAGGTCAGGAAGAGGTTGCGGTAAGTGCTGAGCCGGCCATGGCGGTTGCCGCCCAGGGGGATATACACGTAGTCGCGGAACCAACTCGACAGGCTAATGTGCCAGCGCGACCAGAACTCGCCCAGGCCGGTCGCCATGTAGGGGTTGTTGAAGTTGAGGATCAAATCGAAGCCCATGAGCTTGGCCACGCCCCGCGCCATGTCCGTGTAGCCGCTGAAATCGAAGAAGATCTGCCAGCCGAAGGCGACCGTGCCCAGGGCCAGGGCAGGGGCGCCGAAGGCCCTCGGGTTGTCATAGACGCGCTCGACGAAAAACGAGAGATAGTTGGCCAGGGCCAGCTTCTTGAACAGGCCCACCAGAAAGAGCGAAGCGCCGTCGGTGAGGTTCTGGAGGCGGAAGGCAGGGAACTGGCGGAATTGGGGGAGCAGATGGCGGGCGCGCTCGATGGGGCCGGCCATCAACTGGGGGAAGAAACAGACGAAAGTGGCAAAGCGGAGGAAATTGCGCTCGCGCTGGACGTTGCCCAGGTAGAAATCAATTGTGTAACTCAGGGATTGGAAGGTGAAGAAGGAGATGCCGACGGGCAGCAGGTACTGAAAGCCGAACGGCATGAGGGTCGAGGGGTCGGAGAGTTTGAACGGGATGTGGACCCAGGAGAGGATGCCGTTGAGGTTTTCGGCCACGAAGCGCGCGTATTTGAAGAAGAGCAGGAGGGCCAGGTTGTTGACCAGGCTGATGAGGAGCCAGATCTTGCGGCTGCGGTAGAACGCGCCCAGGGCCATGAGCAAGAGCAGGACGCTCAGCCCGACCAGTGTTGGGCGCAGGGTCTTGGGCCCCGCCAAGGCCAGGAGGAGGCTGCCCAGCGTGGCGGCGGCAGCGGCCACAAAGGCCCTCTTGAGAACCGGCTCGTCGAATTGCAGCCGCAGCAGGCGCGACACGGTGTCCACCTTTTGGTCCCCGCGCGGGCAATGGTCCATCAGGGCGACCAGGGAGAAGTCGAGCAGGGTCGAATAGATGACCAGGAACAGGTAGTAGGGATTCCACCAGCCGTAGAAGAAGTAGGAGGCCAGGGTGAGCCAGGGCAGCCAGAGCCGGGTCTTGCGCAGGGCGAAGAAGCCCGTCAGCACGACCAGGAGGAAAACCAGGAATGGCCAGGTGTGGAAGAGCATGCTGCCGGGCGAAGGTCAGGTTGAGCGAGGCGATCGAGCGGCTTTGACCACGGATGACCACGGATGACCACGGATGAATTGAAAATTGAAAATTGGCGGGCCGCAAATCGGAATTTGGGCACGTGGGGGAGTTTGGCCGCCGGGTTTCCCCTCACCCCGGCCCTCTCCCCGTCCGACGGGGAGAGGGAGCAGCAAAGCCCGGTTCTCGGAGGTTCGAACGCGCTGGGATTCGTCGAGAGACGGGCGGCGGTCCTCCCTCTCCCCGTCGGACGGGGAGAGGGCCGGGGTGAGGGGCAAGGGGCGACTCATCAGATTCGGATTCATTTCTGCGAAGAGGGAGTCGGGCGCTTTTCCGGCGCAAGCAGTTGTTTGAGCTCTTCCAGGCTCACGCGCCGCACGCAACGGAACCCGCAATAGTCGGTGGAGAAGCAGGCATCGCTGTCCCCTGTCCGTTCTGCCTGGCGGGCGGAGGGGCGGCATTGGCCGGCGCTGGATTGCCAGCTTCCGCCGCGGATGACCCGCCG
The DNA here is from genome assembly GCA_963749495.1 of uncultured bacterium. Classification (GTDB taxonomy): domain Bacteria; phylum Verrucomicrobiota; class Verrucomicrobiia; order Limisphaerales; family UBA8199; genus CAVQND01. Next base: position 226,337 of record CAVVMW010000021.1, on the reverse strand, counting down.
CACGTCCTTGCCGGTATTGGGCGGGCCGGGGGATCGGCCGGGGGACTCTCCTTGTAGTAGGCGGGGCTATAGACATCTTCACACCATTCGGAGACATTGCCGTAGAGGTCGTAGATGCCCCAGGCATTGGGTCTTTTCTGGCCGACCAGGTGTGTCTTCTGCTCGGAGTTGTCGGCGAACCAGGCGACTTGGCGCAACTTCTCGGGCCGGGCCAGGTCGCCCGGGTTTGGCGCCCCCGCGCGGCAGGCATATTCCCACTCCGCCTCGGTCGGGAGGCGGTAACCGTTGGCTGAAAAGTCGCAATCCCAGTCGAGCGTCTTTTCGTTGTAGCACGGTTTGAGGCCCTCCAGGAGCGAGCGTTCGTTGCAGTATTGCTTGGCGTCGCGCCAGCGCACGCGCTCGACCGGCCGGCCCGGGCTGTCGTGCCAGTGGGAGGGATTGGGCAACTGGGCCTTGGCCAGCATTTCCTGGGTCACCTCGAACTTGTCCATGAGGAACGCGCTCACTCTGACCTTGTGGGCCGGGGCCTCGTCCGCAGCGCCATGGTCGTCCCCCATGATGAACTCCCCGCCGGGGAGATACACCATCTGGACACTGGACGCGGTCGTGACCGGGGTTGGCGCCTGGGGCAAGCCGGAGACGGCGGGTTTGGCAGGCCCCCCCTCTGCGCCGGCGCCCGGCGGCGGCGGTCCGGCCTTTTCGCAGCCGGCGAGCGCCGCCGCCAGCGCTGCCGCGCCCGCGGCTATCATGAAGAAGCGATTGGTCGTCATTCAAGTTCGGCATCGATGCTAACCAGGAACGACTGTTTTCCACAACTCCAATCCGACAATGCTCGGCACTCGACAGGGCGCAACCGGACACCGCCCCCGGGATGCGCCCGTCCTCGGGCTGAAAGCCCGAAATGTGACAGCCTGGGCTGGAGCGAGCTTGCGAGCGGAGGCCCAGGTCACGGGGGCAAAATCTCGCGCGCCCTGTAGGGGCGCCATAAGGTCCCGGCCTTACAGGCCGGGGCTTTTCGAGGGGCGCTGGCTTACCCGGGCCTTCGCTTCCGCTCCAGCCCGGGCTATCACATTGCGGGCCTTCGGCCCTGGGGCGCATCCCGATGCCCCCGGAGTCCGCCCAAGGACGGGCGCACTCCCACCGCGCCGCTGCCGCTCGGGGGCGGTGCCCGAATGCGCCCCGCTCGACACTCGCGCTTGCACGCAGGCCGACTGAGGTTTATCGAGAGTCCCGCGAAGATGCACTCGGCTTCTCCCATCCTGGTCGCGATTGTGGGCGGCAGCGGGGCCGGCAAAAGCCAGCTGGCCGGCCAACTCGCGGATTTGCTCGGGGCCGAGGCGGCGCGGCTCTCGCTGGACGATTTCTACCGCGACCAATCGCATCTTCCTGCCGGCCGCCGGGCCAAGCTCAACTTCGACCACCCCCGCGCCGTTGACTGGCCCAGCGTCGAGCGCGTCCTGGGCGATTGGCTGGCCGGCCTGCCGGCGCTGGTTCCGCGCTATGATTTCGCAACCCATTGCCGCCGCGGCTTTCGCATGGTCCAACCCAAGCCCATTGTCCTGGTGGACGGCTTGTGGCTGCTGCTGCGGCCTTCGCTGCGGCGCCTGTTCCGGCTCCGCATTTTCCTGAATTGCCCCGCCCGCATTCGGCTGGCGCGGCGTCTGGCGCGGGATGTGGAGGCCCGTGGCCGGACGCGCGCCTCGGTTCTCGAGCAGTTCCGGGACGCGGTCCAGCCGATGCACCGCAGATTCGTCGCCCCGCAGGCCCGGTGGGCAGACGTAGTGCTCAAGGGCAACTGGGATGACCGTGAGGTGGAAAGGTTGGTGAGGCGCATAAGGGATCAGCGCTGAGTTTGATTTCAAATCCGAATGCTCGAAACTCGTTGGCCGGGCCGGTTTTGGACATCGATTATGGGGAACCACATTTAATTCCAAGCGCCCGCGAAGGATTTTGGCCCCCGCGGCGTGTTTCTGAATGAAAGAGCGAAATCAACACATTGACAAGTAACAGATATGACAACAACACGACATCGCTTATGCCAGCCCCCGCCGGGCTTTGCAGATCGCAGTCTCGCCTCCATCCCCTCGCCCCTCGTCCGTTGCTCCGCGGCTCTCCGCCCCTTGCGCGCGCGTTCTGGAACTGCCGCAGTCCTTCTGGCCTCCATCCTGGCGGCGCAAGCCGTCCTGGGTCAGGCCCCTTCGTCAGGGACCGCTTCGGCAACGAAACGCGAGCCCGCCAGACCCCTGTTGCAGCGGTTCGATCTGAATTTCCCCGGCGGCACCCCGCACGAACTGGTGGCTGGGATTGAACACATCACCGGCAAGCCGCTGAACGCCATTATCCCGGCCGAGGACAGGGACGTTCAGCTCCCGCCCGTGAAGCTCACGAGCGTCACGGTGCCGGATCTGTTCCGTGCCCTCAACCTGACGAGCCGAACGCACAAACTCGTGCAAGACCGGTGGGTCGAATCCGCGTATGAGTTCCAAAGCACAGGAGAGGGTGAGAATGCAGTCTGGTGTTTCCAGAGCAGAACAAGCTCGCCCACGCCGAACGTCTGCCGGTTTTTTCAAACGGCCGGGCTGCTCGACAATTTCACGATCGACGACATCACAACGGCCATTCAAACCGGCTGGGACCTCCTGGGAATCAACCCCAAACCGCGCCTCAAATTCCACGCGGAGACCAAACTGCTCATCGCGGTAGGCCCGTTCGATCAATTGAAGCTCATCGACAATGTCCTTGAGCAGTTGAGCATGGCCCCCCCTAAAGCAGAAACGGCTGCCGAGAGAAAGGCGCGCGAGAAAACCGCTCCAGAAGGCATGCCGAAAAAGGATGGACCCTCGGCCAAATAGCGGTCTCCATTTGGCCTGCGCGGTGCCGGTGGCTATTGCCTCGGCCCCGCGCGCGCGTCCATTGACCCTCGAGGAGCCCCAATTGCAGGAGCCTCCCGCATCAGCGGGCGAGATCCCGTCGCTGACGGCCCGGATGGCCCGGGGCGATGAGGGGGCCTACCGGCGCTTCTATGAACTCTATTTCGACCGGTTGCTGCGTTACCTCTTGGTGGTCACCGGAAGCGAGCAGGCCGCCCGCGAGGCCCTCCAATTGACGCTGCTGCGCGTGGTCCGCCACGCAAGGAGGTTCGACTCGGAAGCGGTCTTTTGGAGCTGGCTCACGGTGCTGGCGCGCAGTTCCGTGGCCGATGAAAGCCGCCGCTCGCGCCGCTACCTGAGTTTCCTGGGCCGCTTTTTCGAGCAAGAGCAAATCGCCGCCCAGGCGCCCGCCAGCGATGCCGACGCGCGCCTGATGGAGTTGCTCCAGGCGAACCTGGCCGCCTTGCCGGCCGAAGAACGCGAATCGCTCGAACGCAAGTACTTGGCCGGTCAACCGGTCCGCCAGATCGCGGAGGAGACCCGGACGACGGAAAAAGCCGTGGAATCCCGCCTGGCGCGGGCCCGGCGCAGGCTAAAAGAAATGATTCTTGCTCAACTTGAACATGGACACTGATCCCGCAAAAGACGCCCTCCTCAATGATGTGCTGGCCGAAGCCGCTCCGCCGGCCTTTCGTGAGGACCTGCTCCGCCTGACACTCGATGCGGTGGCGAACCGAAAACGCCGGCGCCGGAGGACCCAGGGCATCCTGGCGGCGGCCTGCGCGCTGGCGGTCCTGGCCCTCGCCGCAAGGTTCCTGCCCCGGCGCAACGCCCCGCAACCCGGCCCCGACAATCCGCTCGTGGTCCATTCCCGGCCGCTGGAGGCAGGGATGATCGTGACCACACGACGCGTGGGAGCGGGCCTGATAGGGACTTCCACCTCCGCGGTCGCGTGGGTCAGGACCGCGCCTGCCGGCAACACGTTTGAGCGGATCGGCGACGAACAGTTGTTTGCCTTGCTCGGGGGACGGCCCGCGGCCCTGGTCCAGCGCGATCCGGCCGGGGCCGAACTGGTCTTCGTCAACCCGGCCGACAAGGACGGTTTCCCGGCGCAGTGAGGAATGTCTTTGCGTCTCCGCGTTTGAACAGAGCCAAGACAGTAGTGCCCGCCTCGGGAGTGAGGGTTTTACCCGATAGCGCGTTGGCGAGTTGCAGTCTAGAGTGGCAAGTGACGACGGTCGCCAATGGAGGTGGGGACCCCGGGGATTCAGGTTCTGCAACGCGCTAAATTTGGTTTCACCCTGGCCGGTTTAGTGGTAAAAGAGGATAAGCGATTGCCGATGCGCACGAGCTTGGGCGCGTGGCGGAATGGCAGACGCGCGTGGCTTAGGACCACGTGAGGAAACTCTTGCAGGTTCAAGTCCTGTCGCGCCCACCACTTCAAGAAAGATCAATAGAATCCTGGATCTTGACAATCATCCGCCGAGGTTTAGCCTCCGCAACATGAACACTCCTGTTGGGCGCGGTGTGTATCTCATGATGCGTTTTCTGACCGTTTTCACCGCGACGCTCTTTGGGCCCTGCCTTTCGCGCGCCTTCGACTGGGAGGTTTCGACGATCCAGCCGGGCAAATGGTTCGAGGACGTGTCCCCCCGGAGCCTCGTGCTCGATGGCAACGGCCTCCCGCAGATCGCTTACGGTGGCCGCGATCTTTACAACGCGTGGTATGACGGCTCGGAATGGCAGATCACCGTGGTGGATACCGGGCCGGGCATGGGCGCTCATGCCAGCATCGCGCTGGCGCCTGGCTCCAGTTCGACCTGCATCGGATACTTCGACGCATCCGCAGGCCAGGTGAAGTGCGCGAAGTGGGTGTCACTGGGGTCCTTTCCTGTGTTCTGGCATTGGCGGATCGAGACTGTGGCCACCGCGGACACCGGCCGGTCGATCACCGTGGCTGTGAACACTGCCGAACAACCCAGCCTTCTCTTTTTCAGTCCCTCCGGCGACGTGCTGTATGCCTACCGCGACACCAACCTTTGGCACATCGAAACGGTGTACAGCAATGCCGCCGGCGATACGCAGAACTATGCCGACATGATGATCGACAGCGCCGGGCGGACCCAGGTGGTGTTCAGCCGCAATAACAAGCCGTTGACGCACGCGCAACGCGAGCTGAACGGCGTCTGGACGCGAACCTCCTTCGGCAGCGCCGAGGGGGGTGACTCTTATCCGGCCTTGGCGCTCGACGCCGCCGACCGGCCCCATGTCGTGTACGCCAGAAACGATCCTTTCATGACTCCCTCGTATCTGATTTACACGCACTTCGACGGCGTCACCTGGCAGGAGGAGGCTATCGATTCGTCGGAAACCCCCTGGGTCGCGTATGACATTTCGGCGGCCATGCGCGCCGGGAAGCTGCACGTCAGCTACTTCGATCCCTATGACAACATCCTCCTCTATAGGAATGTGACCGATGGCACGAGCGCAACGGTGGCTGCCGGAACCAACGCCGGATGGTCTTCCTCCATCGCTGTCAACGCCTCGGGCGAGCCCCAGATCGGCAACTACGATGGCGCCCTTGAGCAACTGATATACGCCTCGCCCAGCGGGGCCTCCTGGTCAGTGGAGATCGTGGACCAGGCGCGTTCCGCCCCGCAGTATTGCTCGGTGGCGACCGACCCGTCGGGCGTGGTGCATGCGACTTGGGTGGACGTGCGGCAGCAGCATCTGACATACGCGCAGCAGATTGAAACCGGCTGGGATGTCACCGTCTTGGATGACGGCGTGATGGGGAGCACGTCGTTGAAACTGGCCTCGAACGGAGATCCCGCCGTCGCCTATTACAGTGGCGCTTCCAACGCGCTTCGGTTTGCCGCATTCGTCAAGACCGGCCTATTGGGAAAGTGGAATGTGGAAACCGTCGATACGGGAGGAGGACAGAGCTGTTCCCTTGCGTTGGACGGCGACAACATGCCGTGGATCAGCTACGTGGCGGGCGGCAATCTCAAGTGCGCCTACAAGGATGCCAAAGGCTGGCATCTGTTCACTCTGGACAACGCCGGAACGATCTCGGATCTAGGAACCTCGCTGGCCCTGGGGCCCTCGGGTGCGCCGTCAATCGCTTACGCCAGCGGCGATCCCGGGGTTCTGATGTGCGCCATTTGCAGTTGGCACCTTGGGGTCCTGCTTTGGCACTCAGAGAGCGTCGAGACCAGTCAGTGGCTGGTCGCCCAGCCCACGCTGGCTTTCAACGGAGACGGCCAGCCGTGCATCGCTTCTGTGGACGCCGATCGAGGCGCCCTGTTTGCCTGGCGCGACGGAGCCGGCTGGCATGTGCAGGACGTGGACACGTCGCCGCAAGACCCTGGCTCCGCATCCTACGCGATGGACGAGTCAGGCCGCCACTACCTCGTGTATATATCTGAGGACCGCTTCTTAAGACACGCCTTCGGATACGGCATCCCCACCAATCTGACTTGGAGGGTGCAGACAATTGAAGCCAGCCAGCTATCACTGAACCAGGGGCTGGCTCTGGCCGTGCGAGACTCGGTGCCGCATCTGGTGTTTTCAGGCCCGTCTTCCGGACGCGAAGTGCTGTGCGCCCGAGGGCTCCCGCTCCGCCTGACCCGACTGTCTCGCGTGGGCGGGGTCTCGGGACTGCTCTGGAGCGGCGAGACCTATGGCGTGGACGTGGAGAGTTGCACGGACCTCAAAACGCAGAGATGGTCCGCCATTGCCACAAACCTGTCGGGCACGGCTTATTGGTTGTACACGACCAACCCTGCGGTCTTCTACCGATTGAGACTGGAATGAATCAGCCGCCGCCGGTTTGAGGCCGCCTCCCTTTATCGAAAAACCTAAAAACAGCTTGCCGTGCGCCGGCAAAGGCGTAAAATCGTTGGCAAATGAACACGACGATGAAAGCGATTCTCCCTGAATCGCGCCTCGTCAACAAGCAAATTCCTATCAGTATCAGTTTGAACAGACCGGGAAGGAGAACTCAAAGATGAAACACAAACTCACAATGTTTTTGATTCTGGTGCTGGCCGCTTTCTTCGGAACGCGCGCCTTCGCCGGAATTCAGCTTTCGGTGAACATCGCGCCGCCGCCCATCGCCGTCTTCGATCAGGCCCCCTGCCCTGGCAACGGGTACATTTGGACGCCTGGCTACTATCAGTACGGTGATTATGGCTATTACTGGGTGCCGGGTCATTGGGTTCTCCCTCCCAGCGTGGGGCTCCTCTGGACGCCCGGTTATTGGGGCCTCGTCGGCCGCAGGTACACCTGGCACGAAGGGTATTGGGGCGCGCAAGTCGGCTTCTACGGCGGCATCAATTACGGCAACGGCTACTTCGGCTCAGGCTTCACCGGCGGACGTTGGGAGGGGGGCGTGTTCCGGCATAACACGGTCATCTCGAACGTGGACCGCAACAAGGTGCACAATACTTACGAGGACCGCTCGGTGGTTCGGGTTATCAAGGGTCCGAATCATGGGTTCAGCGGCAAAGGCGGAATCAAGGCACAACCCTCGAGGGGCGAAGTGGAGGCAAGCCGCGCGCCCCATCAAGGCCCGACGCCGGTGCAAGTCTCGCATGCGCAAGAGGCGCATAACAGCCATCTGGCAGCTCATGGAGCCGCACGCAAGTAACCAGCCCAACGGCTGAAACAGTTTTAAATGCCGAAGGCCTCATCTGCATTTATCGGCCGCTGCAAACGAGAATGCCGCCTTGGAGCTAAAAATCATGTTTCCCAGCCCGAGGTCAGGGCTGGGCGCGGACTCGGTAGAACATCAACCGGTTTGTGCCGATCGGATCGGTGTAGGTGACTGTGGGAGCGGTCGGAGGCGGATTGGTGAAGATGTTGACCCATTGGTCATTGGTGCCCAAGCAGAACCGCCGCTGCAGGAACTCCGTCGCCTGGATTCCGCCCTGCCATTGGACAGAAACGCCGCCCGAGACAAGTGTCACGCCGGTCATTCTCAGGGTGTACACGGTGTCAATGACGACGCCGCCCGCGGCGTTATCCAGCACGTCGCCGCCGGTGGTAACGAAGTTGTCGAAGGCGCTCGGTCGTCCGAGGGCCAGCGTGAATTGGGGGGTGGTGGCGCTGAGCCGTCCGAACGTCACGATGCCGAGGAGGACATGCTGGCCGGATACGCCTTGCAGCGGGTTGAGAGTGTCGAGTTTGGCGCCCAGGATGGTGACTTGTCCAGGAACGGACGTGTCCGGGTCGAGGTAGGGGATGTTGGTGCCCCCGGTCGAGAGATACCACACCGCCGTGTTTTTGGCGGCGGCGATGACGTACAGGTTATTGGTGTCATATAGCAGCCGGACACCGAAGCTCATAAGCGAACTGGTCGAGGTGTCGGCGTAGAGATTCACGGTGGCGGTCGAGCCACTCGACGCCATCTCGCCATACAGATTCACCCCGGCGGCGACGGGTTGCGGCGGGAGCGCCCAAACTGCGAGCGCCAACGCACAGAGAGAGAGACTTGATTTCATAGGGAGCCGTTTCTCATTCGGAATTGACTTTGCCAGGTTGTCTGTCGCGCGCTAGGGCCCCGTCGGAGCGCAATTGGTGCCAAACCGCTGGGCAAAGATGACCAAATCCGCCCCATTGACCCGGCCGTCCCCATTGAGGTCGCCCAGGCAACCGCCCGGGAGCGCCGGGCCGACGTTAATGTAATAGTGGTCGTTGAAGGTGTTCCAATAAATGCGGTTGACCCCGTCGGTGGTGCGGGCCCAAGCGGACAATTGAAATTGGTAAGCGCAGGTCTGCCAGCCGGCCAGAGTGCCGGCAACCTGGGCCGGCAAGGAGTTAGAGATGGAGGTTCCCGGGCCGACGCCGCTCCAGAACGGGCCGGGACTGTCGTGCGTGCCGGCGTATTGGTCCGCGGCGATGTAGCCACCGTAGCGGTTGCGGCCATAGTAAGAACCGAGGGAATAACTGTAGAGGAACCCGCTCGGGTGATAGGCCGTGAACTGGAACTGGAGGTTCTGCCCGCCGGTGGCAAGCGGGATAATGCCACACTCGGAGATGATATTGCCGCTCACATCGAGCACATTGGTCAGGTTGACCACCACGCCGTTGTTATCGATCCACAGCGTCACGTTGCTCAAGGAATTGCCGGGGAGCGTGACCTGGGAGGAAAGGTTGTCGCTGGCATAAGCGCGGCAGATGAAATCATAACGGGAATTCTGGAGCGCCACCGTGTTCAGCAGCAGTTTCAGGTTGGGCGAAGTCCAGTAGCCGGAATCCGGGAGATCCGTGCGCATATACAGGCCGTTGGCGTCCGGACCGACGTTGACCAGCGAGGCGACCACCACTCCACCGCTGCCGATAGTGTACTTGATTTTGCTGAGCGGATCCAGGATCGGCACGAAGTCGCTCGGACCGGGCGGAGTATCGCCATTCCACTTGGCGCCCAGGATCTGATAGTAGTGCACCGAGGTGTCGCTCGAGCCGAACAGGCCGTGGAGTTGGACCTGGCCGCCAAACGGAGCGTCTTCCCACTGCGGGATCTGGAGGGCGCTGGCGGTGGCGCTGTCAACAGTCGCTAAACCGGCCCGCGGCACCGTGGTCGAGATCGAAGAAGCCGGGATGCTGCCAATGCTGCTAAAGAGGAAACCGGACGTGAGGCTGGTCAGGACGCCGGGAGTCAGGGCGCTGGGGCCCCCATAGGCCCCCATCGTGTTGCGCGTGCCGTCCGGGTTGTTGTAGATGGGGCCGGGATCACCGGCGTGGATGCAGGGTGACCCGATGGCCAGGGCAAAGAGGCTGGGCGAAGCAGGGTCGAATAGCGGATCGAGCGCGAGATCGCCCGGACCCGGGACCGCGGTGCCGGAGTAGTTGGCCACGCGATTGGCCCACAGATCGTTGAAGGAACTGAGCGGACCCGCCGGGGTGGTGCCATTGATGCCGATGGCGTTGGTGGCGATGATATTGTTCTTGATCGTGGGCATCGCGCCGTACCAGCCCTCGATGCCAAAAGTGGAATAAGCGGGATTTCCCACGATGGTGTTATTGATGATCTGCGCCCCCGTCACCGGTCCGCTCCAGGTTTCACCGCGGATGCCCTCGTCCGGACCGTTCAGGATGACATTGCCCGTAATCAGCGGGGTTGAGTTCTGGTAAACGATGCCCGCGTAGGCGCTGCCGCCTCTGGGATTGCCGTTGCGATCAATGAGGTTGTTGCGGACAATCGGGCTGCTGCCCGGATTTATCCAGACGCCGTTGGTGTTGCCCAGGATCCAGTTGTCGTCCAACATCAGGTTGCCACCGTTGATCCAAACGCCCGCGGAAACGAAACTGTTCCCGCACCCGGTGATTTGGAACCCAGCGAACCGCGAGTTGGTGACGCTGATCGAGTTCACCACGCGGACATCGCCCGTGCCTTGCAGGAATGTGGAGTCGAATCCCGACCCCACCACGCTGATCCCGCTCCTGAGGTAGAGGTCCTCGTGAAACGTCCCGGGCCCCACGAAGACGGTTTCTCCGGGAACGGCCGCGTTGATCGCGGCTTGAATCGACCACCCCGGGGCGATCGTCCCGAGCGCGCCCGTCAGCGTAAGGTCCACGCCGTCCCGGCGGAATGAGCTCAACGGCGGACTCGTGTCCTCGGTCTCGATCACCTCGGTGCAGCCGCCTCCCACATCGTAGTAAACCATGCCGTACGGCCCTGACACTACGGAGAGGATGAAACATACCAGGCCCCCCTTGGGCATCGTCACCGACGGAAACGGGAACGTCGTGCTCACCATGGCGCCAGAAGAGGCGTTCAGGCCAACCGTGACCGTGGATGTGCCCAACACCGGGCCGTCATAAGCCCCGCTCCGAACGGTGAGCGAAACCTGGTACGTTCCAGCGACGGAACCGAGAAGCTTCAGGGTCGCGGAATCCAGCGTTATTCCGGGATAGCTGGGCATATAGAACCCTTCCGTATTCCAGTCGCCTCCGGCGCCTCCTGGGCAGGAGTAGAGCACGGAGGCCTGGCTGGTTGTGGCCATGAAAAGCGACAGGCCCCCGAGCAGCGCGGCCGGCGTGCAGCGGGCAAACGTAAACTTGATGAGTGAGCAATGGTTCATACTTTCGATCTTCCCGGTCCGTCAGTTCAGCACAACTAATAAGCCCCTCAAGTTCACCTTGGGAGGCCTGAGGCCATTGTAACAGCGGAAGGGACCTTTGTCAAAGAAGGGTAAGCGATTGCCGATGCGCACGAGCTTGGGCGCGTGGCTTAGTACTACCGGACGCAAATACGGTGACGTAGCGCAGACCTCCGAGTCTGCTGTATCGCCGACTTCCAAGTCGGCTGCGCGTCCGTGAAGGCACGCGCGTCCGCACCTCGGTTGGCCCGCAGGTTTGGAAACCTGCGAGACAGCAGACTCGGAGGTCTGCGCTACCCTGGGGGCGGCCCTGCCGCGCATCGAGGATACGCCATCGTATTTATGTTCATGACCACTTAGGACCGCGTGAGGAAACTCTTGCAGGTTCAAGTCCTGTCGCGCCCACCACCTTGTATCTCCTTGATTTTCCCGCCCTGAACCTGGGTTGTGCCGCTTTTGGTGCCACTGTAAACACCTTTTGCGCTTGTCTTTGCCGAGGCGGGCTTTATGTATAGCCGCCGAGACACGCATGAGCGCAGCCAAAGCCATCCACCAACTTCGCGCCGGGGTCATCGGCACGGGCTTCATCGGCCCGGCACACATCGAGGCGCTGCGGCGCCTGGGTGTCCAGGTGGCGGCGCTGTGCGACGTGCCGGAGCGCGTCGAGAGCGCCGCCGCCAGACTGGGCATTGCGCGGGGTTACGGTGATTACCGGGAGCTGCTTCGCGCGCCCGGGATCGATGTGGTTCACATCGCCGCGCCGAACCGGTTGCATTGCGAGATGGCGCTGGCCGCGCTGGCCGCTGGCAAACATTGTGTGTGCGAGAAACCGCTGGCGATGAATACGCGGCAAACCCGGCGCATCCTCGAACGAACCCAAAACGCCAACACCGTCTTCGCCGTGAATTACAATGTGCGTTTTTACCCCGCCGTCCTGCAGCTTCGCCGGATGGTCGCGCGCGGCGAGTTTGGCGACATCATCCACGTGAATGGGTCGTACTTCCAGGACTGGCTCTTCAAGGAGACCGACTACAACTGGCGGCTGCTGCCGGAAGAGGGAGGGAAGCTGCGGGCGGTGGCGGACATCGGCACGCACTGGATCGACGCCGCCTGTTTCATTCTGGGCGCCCGGATTGCTGCGGTGTTCGCCGACCTGGCAACGTGGCACAAGACGCGGCGGCGTCCGCTGGGCGAGGTGCAGACCTTCGCCAGGGCCGGCGGCGCGATGCGATATGCCCCGTACCGGGTCCGAACCGAGGACTATGCCAGCGTGCTGCTGCAGTTCAGCAGCGGCGCGCGGGGCAACCTGGCGGTCTCGCAGGTCGCCGCCGGACGGAAGAACTGCATCCGCATCGAGCTTTACGGTTCGAAGCAGTCGGCCTGGTGGTGCTCGGAGAACCCCGAACTGCTCCACTACGGCCACCGCGACCGCGCCAACGAGGTGGCCGTGCGCGGCACGCCGGCGTTCGGCCCCGATGCGGCGCCGTGCATCGATTACCCAGCCGGCCACGTGGAAGGCTTTCCCGACACCTTCAAGATGCTTCTTCCGCTCGGTCTATGGGGCGATTGCGGGCATGGGCGGCGAGAGACTCTTTGCCACCGCGGAAGACGGGCACCAGGAGGTTGCCGTGTGCGAGGCCATCCTGAAGAGCCACAAGCGCCGGCAATGGGTCAAGCTGCGGAGGGCCGTGTGAGCGAGCAAGGGCGCATCGGGACCCTACCCCCGCCACCGACGCCGAAGGGCCGGAGCGCCGGCTTCAGCCGGCTTTGGACGTTCAATGTTCACAGGGGGCCAAAGGGGTGCAGGTGCGCGCAAAGCCGGCTGAAGCCGGCGCTCCGGGGGCGGTGTCGGGATGCGCCCAGCGGGCAAGGCCGCACAGGCGAGGAGAAGTGCGCTCCCGGCGTTGCGCCCCAGGCATGAAAAAAAGTTGAGAAAAGAGTTGACAGTATGGGTGGAATGCCATATAAAGTATGGCATGAAGATGACGATGCACATAGATGAAGCATTGCTGGCCAAAGTGATGAAGGCCGCCGGCACCACCAGCAAGACCTACGCGGTTGACCTGGCCTTGAGAGAAATGGACAGGAGAGCCACGCTCATGAGCTTGAGCGCGGGCGGGTTGGGGCTGGGGCCGGATGAGTTGAAGGAGACGGTCGATCCCGCTTACGACCTGGCTGCCATGCGCCGCAGCGAAACCCCCGTCACTTATGGGCCCAAGCGCCGTGCTCGTAGATAGCAGCTATTACATCGGCCTGCTGCGCCAGGGCCAGGACCCCTTGAAGGCCCTGGCCTTGATCGCCGCGACGCGGGACCTGGTCATTTGCGGGATCGTCCGGTGCGAGGTGGGGCGGGTGCTCCGGCCTGAGAAAGTCCGGGAGCGTTTCCGGGCCTTTTGGGACGTGATGATCAACGTGCCCACGGATGCTCGCTTGTGGGATGAGGTGGCGAGGGCCGCTTGGGAACTGGACCGGCAGGGGATAGTCCTGCCGCTAACCGACGTAGTGATCGCCTGTTCCGCCAAGCGAGTGCAGGCTGTGGTGCTGACATTCGACCAGCATTTTCACGCCATCCCGTGGGTGCGGGCGACCGACAGACTGGATATGTGAACCGCGGTGTAATTCGGATCAATTAACTTAACCCTGTTATGAAACTTGGATTTGTGTCTGCGATTCTGCCGGAATTGACGCTGGAGGAGGTGCTTCGGTTTGCGCGGGACGAGGGTTTTGAGTGCGTCGAGGTCATGTGCTGGCCGGCGGGCAAGGCGGAGCGCCGATTTGCGGGCGTCACGCACATCGATGTGGGCGGCTTTACGCAGGGGCGCGCGGGTGAAGTCAACGGGCTGTGCCGCCGGTATGGCGTTGGCCTTTCGGGCCTGGGCTATTATCCGAACCCGCTGGACCCGGACGCGGAGGTTGCCCGGCGGGCGGTGGACCACCTCAAGCAGGTCATTGTGGCCGCGCGGCTTTTGGGGCTGGGGAACGTCAATACGTTCGTGGGGCGGGACTGGACCCGGGGCGTCGAGGAGAACTGGCCGCGTTTTTTGAGGGTGTGGAAGCCGTTGATCGCCTTTGCCGAGAAGCAAGGCATCCGCATCGGCATCGAGAACTGTCCCATGCTTTTCACGCGCGACGAATGGCCCGGAGGCAAGAACCTGGCAACGACGCCCGCGATCTGGCGGCGGATGTTCAAAGACATTCCATCGAAGAGCTTTGGCCTGAATTACGATCCCTCGCATTTCGTCTTGCAGCGCATGGACCCGGTCAGCCCCTTGCTCGAGTTCAAGGACAAGCTCTTTCACCTGCACGCCAAGGACATGACGGTGGACCCAACGCGGCTCGATGAGGTCGGGATCTTCGCAGTCCCGAAGGAATGGCACACGCCGCGCATTCCCGGGCTGGGGGAGATTGACTGGGGCCGGTTCATGGCCCGGCTTTACGAGATCGGCTACGAGGGGCCGGTTTGTGTCGAGGTGGAGGATGATACGTTTGGCAAGACGCTCGAGGGACGGAAGCGGGCGCTCAAGGTGGCCGGGGACATTCTGCGGCCGTATTTTGGATGAGGCCGCCTCTCCATGAACCGCCGAAGTCCGCCAGGTTTTGGAGTGCGGCAGTCCAAAACGCTGCGCGCGGCAGGGGCGCCCGTCCGGTTCATGGTCCCAATGCGCGATTTCGAAATCGTGGAGGCTCTCCACTGAACCCAATGAAACGCATGAAATACAGTTACGAGGAACTGGCGGGGATGATCGATCATTCCCTGCTGCACCCGACGATGACGGACCGGGAGTTGGAGGAGGGCTGCCGGGTGGCGGCTCGATACGGGGTGGCGTCGGTGTGCATCAAACCTTATTATGTGCGGCGCGCTGCCGAACTGCTGGCGGGGACCAAGGTGGCGGTGGGAGCGGTGGTCGGTTTTCCGCACGGGAACAGCGCCACCGAGGTGAAGCGGTACGAGACGGAGCTGGCCTGTCGGGATGGGGCCGCGGAAATCGATGTGGTCATCAACGTCGGCAAGGCCCTGAGCGGGGATTGGGAGTATGTCGAGAGCGAGTTGCGGGCGGTCTGTGAGGAGGCGCACCAGAGAAAGGCGAAGGTCAAGGTGATTCTGGAGAACGATTACCTGGGCGGCGGGGGCGCCGGTTTGAGCGGCGACGAGATCAAACACAAGCTTTGCCAGGTGGCGGAGCGCGCGGGGGCCGACTGGGTGAAGACCTCGACGGGTTACGGATTTGTCAAGGGGGCAGACGGCAAGTACAGCTACCGGGGGGCCACGGAGCCGGACCTGAGGCTGATGCGCGCCAGCGTGTCGAGCCGGGTGCAGGTCAAGGCCGCCGGGGGCGTGCGCGACCTGGACGGTCTAATCCGGGTGCGCGAGTTGGGCGCCAGCCGGTGCGGGGCTTCGGCCACGGTGGCCATCCTGGAGGAATACAAGCGGCGGGCGGAAGCCAAATGAGTGCGGAGTGCGGAGTGCGGAGCGCGGAGCGCGGAGTGTGGAGTGCGGAGTGTGGAGTGCGGAGTGCGGAATCCCTCGGAGGGAGGGAATGACGAATGACGAATGACGAATGACGAAAAAGCTTTTGTCCTTCTTGTGCCTTGTCTGTCTTCTGGCCGGCTGCAAGGGCCTGGCATTGGGTCCGTATGTATCGCCGCGCGTGACGGGCCAGGTTGTGGCCGAAGACACGGGCCTCTTGCCGGCGTGAGGGTCGTGCGCGGCCGACCCAACCCGGAGTCCCCTGGCGGCTCACCCCTTCATGGCGGCGAGTTGCTCATCCGCAAAGCTCGAACCCTGACCGGCCAGGACGGGCGGTTCACCCTCCCGAGCGAGCGCGTGCTCAGCCCTGTGCGCTGGGGCGGATGGAGCGCGGTCCGCCTCACCTTGGAATGCGCCGGTTACCTGCGCCTCCAAACCAACTGCTCTGCCTCCAGCCTCCTGGCCACCAACGCCCCCGGGGGCGTCCCTGTGCTCGATGTCGGGCGCATCACGATGCAGAGAGCGCCGGAGAAGAAAAGACCTCTGGGGGTGAGATGAAGGCGGCTCAAGGGACATAAGGGACACAAGGGACGAAAAGAACGCGCGGAGGCTTGGCCTGGCCAATTTGATCTGGATCATCGGTTCCAGGACGAGCATCCTTGCGGCCGTTGCGGTTTCAACAGATTCCATGCTGATTATGAAACACTTGTCCTCCCTCCTCAAAGTCCTGGCGCTCTGGCTCGGTTTCACTCTCGTCATGTCCCTGGCCGCCGCCGCCGACCAGCCCCGCGTCAACGTCATCCTCTGGTTCGATACGGAAGATTACATCCTGCCGGCCGATGACGACGCCTGCATTCAATTGGCCCAGATGCTGACAGAGCGGGGCGTGCGCGCCACTTTCAAGGTCGTCGGCGAGAAGGCGCGCGTCCTGGAGCGCCGCGGGCGCCGCGACGTGATCGCGGCGCTGAGCAAACACACCATCGCCTATCACGCCAACTTCCATTCCGTTCACCCGACGCCATCCGAATACCTGGCCGACTGCGGCTTGCTGGACGGGGCGGCCGAATTCGCCCGGCGCGAAGGCGGCGGGGCTGCGGACGTGCGGCGGATTTTCTCGGTCCCGACGCTGGCCTGCTACGGCCAGCCCGGTTCCTCCTGGGCTCCCCAGGCCATCATCGCCCTGAAAGACATCGGCGTCGCCCCGCACGGCGTGCCCTGTTACGTGGACGAGGGTGACCACGTCGGTTTGGACGAGAAACCGTTCTGGTATGCCGGCGCCCTCAACGTGTATCACATGGGCGACAACTGCACGCGCATGGAATTGCACGACCCGGCCGCGCTCGAGCCGGCCAAGAGGCGCGTCTCCGCCATTGCCGAGCGCCTGCGCGCCCAGGAGGGTGGCGGCCTCATCAGCATTTACTATCATCCGTGTGAGTGGGTACACCTCGAGTTTTGGGATGGCGTTAATTTCCGCCGGGGCGCCAACCCGCCGCGCGAACAGTGGCAACTGCCGCCTCAACGCCCTGCCGAGGAAACCGCTGCCGCATTCCAGCGCTTCGGCCAGTACATCGATTACATCCGCTCGCTGCCCAACATCGGCTTTGTCACCGCCGCCGACCTGCCAGTGCTTTACCCGGATGCCGTCCGGGCCGAGGGCGCTCCGGAGAAGGACCTGGCCGCAATCACTTCCCGCCTCCTTTCCGGTGCCGCCAAGGGGGCCGATTTTCTCGTGCTCGGCCCCCGCGCCTATTCGCTAGCCGATCAATTCGAATTGCTCGCCCTGGCCGTCGGCAGGCTCAACGCCGGGATGACGGGCAGCACCTTGAGGCTATCCGTGGGCGCGCTCAACGCCGGCCAGGAGTTCCTGCGCGCCAAGGGCCTGCTGGGCCCCGACGCCCCGCCTCCGCCCGCCTCCGGAAAGAATCGCCTGCCCTGGCCGGCCTTTCGGGACGCACTCCAGGACGTGCTCGACTTCATCCAAACCCGGCAGCGCGTGCCCTCCCGTGTCTTCATCGGCGCCGACCCGATGCCGCCCGCCGAGTTTCTGCTCGCCCTGGCCGCGGC
Organism: uncultured bacterium; assembly: GCA_963749495.1. Classification (GTDB taxonomy): domain Bacteria; phylum Verrucomicrobiota; class Verrucomicrobiia; order Limisphaerales; family UBA8199; genus CAVQND01. The sequence goes on along the minus strand of CAVVMW010000021.1, from coordinate 208,830 downwards.
CTACGAAAACCATCGTCAGTACGGGCGTTTCCCAGTCGAAGACGGCGTCGCTCTGGCTGGCAACCCCGAGGTGTTGCCCGCCCGCCGTGTGGCCGCCGACACGCCGGGGCTCTTCGGCGGTTGGGTCATCCACAAGGAAGGCTTTCGCGCACCAAGGCTCCTCGAGTTGGCCCGGCTGCAGGCCTGGACCTTGAAGCCGGCCATCCCGGCCCAGGCGCCGGGGCGTTGAGACAAGGATACCAGGGACAAAAGGGACAAAAGGGGCAAACTTCACCGGCTGCCGGTCACCTTGAACGTCTCCTACGATGCCATAGTCATCGGCTCCGGGCCCAACGGTCTGGCCGCCGCGATTCGGCTGGCGCAGGAGCGTTTGTCAGTGCTTGTCGTCGAGGAGCAGGAGTGCCTCGGGGGAGGCGCGCGGTCTGCCGAGGTGACGCTGCCGGGCTTCGTACACGACACCTGCTCAGCCATCCACCCATTGGCTGCAGGGTCGCCTTTTTTGGGCCGCTTGCCGCTGGAGAAGTACGGGCTGAGGTGGATTGAGCCGGAACTGCCGCTGGCCCATCCGCTGGACAACGGCGCTGCAGTTGTGCTGAGGCGTTCGATCGGGGAGACCGCCCAAGGATTGGGCAAAGACGGTGCGGCCTATGAGCGGCTGATGGGGCCGCTGGCGGCGAGGTGGGAGGCGTTGGCGGGGGAGTTATTGCGGCCGCTGCTCCATTTCCCGCGCCATCCGCTGCTGCTGGCCCGCTTCGGCCTGCGGGCAGTCCGTTCCGGGAGCGGCCTAGCGTCGAGTTGCTTCGCCGGCGAGGCAGCCCGCGCGCTGGTTGCCGGGCTGGCGGCGCACTCGTTTCTGCCCCTGGAGCAGCGGCCCGGGGCGGCCTTCGCCCTGGTGCTGGGCCTCCTGGGCCACGCGGTCGGCTGGCCGTTGCCGCGCGGCGGCGCCAGCCAGCTCACTCAGGCCATGGCGGCCCATTTGCGCGCCCTGGGCGGCGAATTGGCGACGCGCGTTCAGGTCGTGACCATCGACGAACTGCCCCTGGCCCGGGCGGTCTTGCTGGACCTGACCCCGCGGCAGGTGCTCCGCCTGGCGGGCCACAAACTCCCTGCCTCCTACCGCAGCCGCCTGGAGCGATTTCGCTTCGGGCCCGGGGTGTTCAAGGTCGATTACGCCATGGATTGGCCGATCCCCTGGAAGGCGGAGGCCTGCGCGCGCGCCGGCACGGTACACTTGGGCGGCTCGCTCGAGGAAATCGCCGCCGCCGAGCGCGAGGTGGCCCGGGGTCTCCACCCGGAGCGGCCTTTTGTCATCCTCTCCCAGCCTACGCTCTTTGACCCGACCCGCGCTCCTGAAGGGTGCCACGTGGCCTGGGCCTATTGCCACGTGCCCAACGGCTCGACCTTCGATATGACCGGCCGGATCGAGAATCAAATCGAGCGGTTCGCCCCCGGCTTTGGCCGGCGCGTCCTCGCGCGCCGCGCGATGAACTGCCAGGATCTGGAGCGGCACAACGCCAACCTGGTCGGGGGCGACATCCACGGCGGGTTGGCCGATTGGCGCCAGTTGCTGGCCCGCCCGGTGCTGAGCCCTACGCCCTATCGCACCCCCGTCCCCGGCCTCTATCTCTGCTCCGCCTCCACTCCCCCCGGCGGCGGCGTGCATGGCATGTGCGGCCTCCGCGCGGCCGAGGCGGCGCTGCGCGACTGCTTCAGGCGGCGGGCGTGGAACATCAGTCCTACCCGCCTGGCGCTTGCCTGACCCAAGCGGCGGGGTGTGTAGGACGAAAACCTTCACAAAATGGATTTTGCTGGGCCTTCATCACAGAAGGTCTCTCCGAGTCCAGACACGAACTGGCACGGACCACAACGATGCCTCCTGTCCGGCCGCCTCTTCGTTTCCTTCGTTTCCTTCTGTTCTGTTCCTGCGCGCAGCCGGTGGGACGCTTGAAAAGAACAGAAGGAAACGAAGGAAACGAAGGATCGAAGAGCCAGATCATCTCTGAGAGCTGTGATCTGGAGGTGCAACAAGAATTCTGTCTCACACCCCGCAGCGGGGCACTCTGAATTTGGCCCTTGGCTGGGCGCAACTTTCAGGTAGATTTCGTGTTTAAGACAAAACAGTCTCGGTTTATGGCTCAGTTTTCGTACAAGGCCCGCCGGCGCAGCGGCGAGGTTGTGGAAGGCGTGCTGGAGGGCGCCGATCGCTCGGCTGCATTGTTGCAGATCGAGCGGTCGGGGTTGTTTCCCGTGGCGGTCGAGGCGGCCAAGGGCGGCGCCATGCCCGGCGAGCGCGCCACCGCCGGGCCCAGGACCGATTGGCGCGCCCTGCTGCCGCCGACATTGCGCGAGTACCTGACCCGGAAGCGCAAACCAAAGCTCCAGGAACTGGCGACCTTCACCCAGCAGTTAGCCAACCTGCTCAAAGCGGGCATGCCGCTGACCGTCGCCCTCAACAGCATGACCCACCTGCAGTCCAAGGGCATCTCCGCCGACGTGAGCCGGGACTTGCGCCAGGATGTCATGGAAGGCCGGAGCCTCTCCGATGCCATGACCAAGCAGCCCCGGGTCTTCTCCGACCTCTACGTCAACATGGTCCGCGCCGGCGAATCCAGCGGCGCCCTGGTCGAGGTGCTCCGGCGCATGGCCGACCACTTCGAACGCTTCGCCCAGGTCCAGGCCAAGTTCACCTCCGCCCTCATCTACCCCGCCTTTGTCGCCGTGGTCGGCCTGGGCATCATGTTCTTTTTCGTCAGTTACATGCTTCCCAAGTTCATGTCGATCTTCGAGGGCATGGACATTCCGCTGCCGGCGACCACCCAGGCGTTGCTGGGGTTCAGCCATTTCCTGAAGACCTATTGGTGGCTCATAATCGGCATCATCCTGGCCGCCATCATCATCTTCAAGCGGTTCCAGGCCTCCACAGAGGGCCGGCGCAAAATCAACCTTTGGAAGATGAGCGCCCCGATCTTCGGCAAGGTCATCAAGCTCAACCTCTTCGGGCAGTTCGCCCGCACCCTCTCGACTCTCCTGGAGAACGGCGTCCCCGTCCTGACCGCCCTCAAGATCACCGAGCAGATCATGGGCAACAGCATTGTCAAGGAGGCCATCGCCAAGACCCGCGAGGAGGTCACCGACGGCAAGACGATCGCCCAACCCCTGGCCCGGAGCAAGGTCTTCCCCCAGCTCATGGTCGACCTCGTCAAGATCGGCGAGGACACCGGCGATGTCCCAGGGGCCTTGAAGAACGTCGCCGACACCTACGAAAATGAACTCAGCATCGCCCTGCGCGTCATGACCAACATGATCGAGCCCGTCATGATCATCTGCATGGCCCTGGGCGTGGGATTCCTGCTGCTGAGCGTGCTTTCCGCGATGTTCACGATCACCTCCCATATTGCCCAATGAGCAGGGGAGTGCCTCACATGCTAAACCCTGTTGCCACGACCGGCTGCGTCCAACCAAGGGACAAAAGCGACATAAGCGACGGAAGGGACCGAGAGCCGCGCGCCGCCGCAACCGGCGCCCCTCCGAAACATTCGTCATTCGTCATTCGTCATTCGTCATTCCGGCCTCCGCACTGCGCACTCCGCACTGGTTTCACGCTCATCGAGATCATGATCGTCGTGGGCATCATGGGCATCGTGCTGACCATGAGCGTGCCGATGGTCTATAAGCTGTGGCGCAAGGCCCCCATGATCCAAGCCGTCCGGGACATCAACGAGGTCCTCAGCCGCGCCCGGGCGCAGGCCATTATGCAGGGCAGCGTGGCCGAGGTCGTCTTCCATCCCCAGGACCGGAGAATGGAGGTGAGCGGCGCCGTCAGCCCCAGGCAACCGCAGCCTCGAGTTGCGGAGAACGAAGATTTGGGCCTGGCCGCCGTTAGACCGCCCCCGCCGCCGGGCTCCGGCAAGTCCGCTACCTTGGATAGTTCCATCGCCATCGAGATGCTGGACGTCAACCTCAGCGAGTACAAAGACAGGGAGATCGCCCGCGCCCGGTTCTTCCCTAACGGCACCTGCGACGAATTGACCATTGTCCTGCACTCGGACAAGGGCGAGTGGTACAAGATCGCCCTGGAGGTCACCACCAGCCTGGCCACCGTCGGCCCTGTTGACCGATGAAATTGCCGCTTCAAAGACCCGGACCGGGCTTCTCGCTGATCGAAGTGATGATCGCCATCGGCATCTTTTTCGCCTCGGTCTTCGCCATCCTGGCGCTGGTCTCCGGTGCGCTCCGCACCGCCCGGAGCCTGCGGCGCGTCGAGGTCGATGCCGGCATGGTCGCCGCCCAACTGCTCATCCGGACCAATCGCTTCGCCGAGGGCACCCAGTCGGGCGACTTCGGCGACCTCTATCGCGATTACTCCTGGGAGTACGAGTGCAGCCAGGTCGAAACCAACGGCCTGATGCAATTCGATATCCGGATCTTCCGTCGCCAGAGCCCTCAACCGGTGGACAGCATCAGCATCCTGGTGTTCTCTCCCGAATCAGCCACCCTGAGGTTCGGGGGCTTGAGATGAAACCGGTTTTTCCAGGAAGAGCGGCCCCGATGCGCCGGGACAACGGACCGGAGGGATCGTGGCCCGCTCCGGCGCGCGGCGGTTTCACGTTGTTCGAGATGATGATCGCCATCGCGATCTTCTCGCTGGTGCTGGTGGCGATTTATTCGAGCTGGACGGCCATTCTGCGCTCGGCCAAGTCCGGGCAGCGGGCCGCAGCCACCGTGCAGCGGCTCCGCATCTGCGTGCGCGTGCTGGAGGATTCCCTGGGCTCCGCCATGAGCTTCATCCAAAACCAGCGCTATTACAGCTTTGTGGCGGAAAACGGCGACGAGCCGATGCTCAGCTTTGTCGCCCGCCTCTCGAGGGACTTCCCCCGCGGCGGGCATTTCGGCGACTTCGATGTGCGGCGCCTGATCTTCTCGGTGGAATCGGCGCGCGATGGGAGCCGCCAGTTGGTCCTGCGCCAGGTGCCGCTGATGATGGACCTGGAGTCCGGTTCGCAAAACCCCATGATGGTGGACGAGAAGAACCACCCGCTGGTGCTGGCAAAGAACGTGAGAGAATTCAAGTTCCAATTCTGGGACCTGAAACGAAGCGAGTGGGTGGACGAATGGAAGTTCACCAACCAACTGCCGCGGGGCATCATCGTGACCCTCAAGCTGGCGGACACGACACGCCTGGGCTCGGCCGAGGAAGAGATTACCCGCATCATCCAACTGCCCGCCGGCGGCGTGGCGCTCATGTGGCAGATGCCCAGGGGCATGCCGGGAATGCCGGCCCCGGGCATGATGCCTGGTCCGGGCGGGATGCCGCCCGTGCCCGCGCAGCCGGGCGTGATTCAGCCCAGCCCAACGCCCGGGGGCCGGCAGGAGGCAGGCCATGAGGCTGCGGATGGGATTAGGGGACCACGGGACCACGGGACCACGGGACGGCGAGGGCAGCCTGTCTGAGCCCTTCGTCATTCGTCATTCGTCATTCGTCATTCATCATTGGGCGGTCCGCACTCCGCATTCCGCATTCCCCATTCCGCACTCCGCACTCCACATTCCGCACTCAAGAGCGCGCGGCATCGCCCTGATCATCGTGATGATTTCCATCACTGTCCTGGCCCTCCTGGCCGGCGGGTTCGCCCTTTCGATGAAAGTGGAGACCAAGCTCGCGCGCAACGTCAATAGCGAAGCCCAGCTCGAATGGCTCGGGCGTTCGGGCGTCGAGTATTGCCGCTGGATATTGGCCGAACAGATGCGCATCCCCGGGGAGCCCTACGATGCCCTCAACCAGGTCTGGGCCGGCGGCATGGGCGGCATCGCCACCACCAACAGCCCCCTCATGGATGTCAAAAACCCGGTCGAACTCGGCACGGGCAGTTTCGCCTGGAAGATGACCGACCTGGAGCGCAAGTTCAACATCAACACCGCCCCGGAGCCTATCCTCGAACAGGCCCTCACGCTCATGGGCGTCGACGCCGGCCAGATGACCCCCATCATCAATTGCATCCTGGACTGGATCGACCCTGACGATGTCCCGCGCGTGCAGGGCGCCGAGAGCGATTATTACCAGGGCGAGGACCCGCCCTACAATGCCAAGAACGGTCCGATCGACGACATGTGCGAATTGCTCTTCGTCAAGGGCATCACGCCGGATCTCTACTGGGGCTCCGCCGCCGCGACCAACCATCAGGCCGCCTCCTTCCAGCAGCGGAACACCTTCTTCGGCCCGCAAGCCGCCGCCCCCGCGTTCAGCTCCGGCCTGGTTCACCTCTTCACCCCCCTCTCCTCCGGCAGAATCAACATCAACACCGCCTCTGCCGATGTCCTCCAGCTTGTCCCGGGGGTCAACGCCATCGTCGCCGAGGCCATTGTCGCCGCCCGCGCCGGCGAAGACGACGGCAGCGGCCTCACGGGTCCCTACCGCAGCGTCGACCAGGTCCGGCGCAACCCCGAGGTGAGCCTGGAGGTGGCCCGCGGGCTCCAGCAATTCTGCGATGTCCGCAGCCGCACCTTCCAGGTCCAGATCGATGCCCGCGTCGGCGCCGCACGGCGCCAATTCATCGCCGTCCTCGGCCGCAATAACCCCCGCGACATCCAGGTCCTGAGCTTTTATTGGCGATAAGACTTGGCCGCAACCTTTGTCGTTACCTTTGTCGCAATCTTTGTCGCCGCCTTTGTCGAAGCATGGCCGGCACGACAAAGGTTGCGACAAAGGTTGCGACAAAGGTTTGGAAGCGAAGCTCTCTGGCCAGAACCTCCGCTCCCAGGCCCCGTGCGGGCCTGTTACCTTCCGTTCTTCTGAACGGACGTTCTGAGGTCCGTGTTGAATGCCTCGGCAGCGATCAGCTCCTCCAGCGTCAAGTGTACTCGGTATCGCCAGAGGTTATTGGGGTTTGCCGGGGTGTTGATTCGCTCCTGGTCCGGGTGTTGGTGCCGCAGGCGCTGGTCCATGCCGAGGAGGTCCTGTAACTGGAAGACGGCCCAGATCGCGGGTGAGGCCAGGTGCTGGGCAACAATGGCCTGGCTGATCCATGCCTCGCAATCCTCGGGCGGCTCGCCCGGCTGTCCCAGTTCCTGTTTGAAGAACCTCCGGGTAATGTCTCGGTCCTCTCTCCACCAACCGCGGACGGTGCTCATATCATGGGTCGAGGGGGTCACCACGCTCAAGTAGGGGGCCTGCTGCGGACGCGAGAACTGGCTGCCGAGCTGCTTGGGCATGCGTTGGACCTCCAGGCTGAGCAAGCCCAGTTGTTTCATCGCCTCAGGCACGCACGCCGGCACCATCCCCAGGTCCTCCCCGCAGACCAGCATGTTGGTGACCGCCTTGAGGGCGGGGAGTTTGCGCATGGCCTCCTTCATCCAACAGGCGTCCTGCCGCCGGTAAAAATAGTCAATGTAGAGTTCGCTGAGCTGGCCGCGGCTCTGCTGGTCCAGGTGCCTGAAGGAAGACGTGGCCTCCATTGCGAAACGGAAATGGAGTTTCGGCCCTGCCGCCCCTTGGGCGTAGGGTGCGGCCTCGAGCAGGATGACGTTGCTGATGAGATCGAACAACTTCTGTTTCAGGCGGGCGTTCTGCTCCGTCTGTTCCAAGCCGGCGAAATACTCCTGGACCTGGCGCTGGGTGGCAAAGCGCGGCTTGAGGCTGTAACCGCCCGGTCCTCCGGTTTCGAGGAACCGCTCCTTGACCGCGTCGTCTTCGCCGCCGAAGACCTCTCGCAACACGGTATCGGTAATGTAAGGGCGCACGAACCGCTCGCGCTCGAAGGGGATGCGGCGCTGGGCGAACTCCGGTTCCTGGACGGGCAGGGCTGGGACGAAGTGGCCCAGGAGGCCCTCGATGGCGTGGATGGGGATGCTCCAAATGCGGAAGAAGCCCAGGATGTGGTCGATGCGGAAGGCATCGAAGTAACGGCCCATCTGCTCGAAGCGGCGTTTCCACCACTCGAACCCGGTCTGTTGCATGCGGGGCCAATTGTAGGTGGGGAAACTCCAGTTCTGCCCCGTGGCCGAGAAGGCATCGGGCGGGGCGCCCGCCTGCACGTCTGTGTGAAAGAGGTCCGGTTGCTGCCAGGCATCGGCACTGTAACGGGAGACGCCAATCGCGATGTCGCCTTTGAGAATGACCCCCTGGTTATGGGCGTATTGCGTGGCCTCCAGCAACTGGGCGTGCAGGTGGTATTGAAGGAAACGGTGAAAGGCTAGCTCCTGGGCGGCGGCGCTGCCTGCCGGCGCCAGTGCCGCAATCTCCTCGGCCCGGTAACTGCCGCACGCCGGCCATCGCGTGAAATCCGCCGTCCCGAATCGATCGCGCAGAAAACAAAACGCCGCGTAAGGTTCCAGCCAGTGCCGGTTGCGCTCCAGAAAGGCCCGATAATCCTGGCTGTCGAAGGTCCGCTCTTTCTCAGTCGGAAAGATTTGCCTCAGAAAACCGAGTTTGGTCTTCAGGACCGCCTCGTAGTCCAGGCTGTCAAGGGCGTTGAGCCTCTGGCGCGGCCCCTCCAGGGCGGTCAACTGCTGCCGGTTGGCTTCCGTCGTGGCCACCCGGCCGGGATTCAGATAGACCGGGTGAAGCGCGAACGCCGAGATGGCAGCATAGGGGTAGGAATCCCGCCAGGTGTGAGTGGCGGTTGTGTCGTTGACCGGCAGGATCTGGATCAGCTTGAGGCCCGCCTGCCGGCACCAGTCGGCCAGGAGCTTCAAGTCGGCAAACTCACCGATGCCGAAGCTGGATTGGGAGCGGAGGCTGAACACCGGGATGGCAACGCCGGCGCCCTTCCAAAGCGGGCCGGGCAAATTCGCAAAACCGTCGTTCACCACCGTCAACCGCTGGCGCGGCCCCGTGTCGGGCAGGGTCCGGTTCCAGCCGTCTTCGTAGCGCACGAACGCCCGGTTTTCCAAATCATAGATGCCGTACTTGTACTGGAGCGGGAGCGGCTCCCGGGCCAGGTCCAGCGCGACGCTGAAATAGTCCTCACCCACCGGGCGGCTCAGGAGCAGGGGTTGGCGCGTGTTCCACTGGCGCAAGGCAGGGGTGCTGCCCAGAAGGCACACAGTCTGCCCTCCGGCCAACAGCGGGGCCTTGACCCGGAAGACATGGCTCTCCGCGGCCGGCGCGGGTTCGTGGAACTCAACAGGCTCGGACTTCAGCAGGACCTGCCGGAAAGGCTCCGTGTAATAGACATTCTCGATCTGCCCCGGGGGATTCCAGGAATCGAGAATCACCGCTTCCTCGGCCTTGAAAGCCGCCAGGTCCAGCCGCCGATCGTTGCCCCAGTCCTGGATGCGAGTGCCATCTGCCTCACGCAGCACGTAATGATAGCCCCCACTGGTTTTCAGGGCGCCTTCGCGGTTGATATTGAGCGTCACCTGCCAGGACTCCGCGTCCAAATACTGCATGGGAATCGCTCTTTCAGGCCGGTCCTGGCCAAGCCACTGGGCATTGCCCGTCACCCACAAGGACTGCCCATAATGCGTGCGGTAGCGCAATCGAAACGTCCGCCGCACACGATGGCCCGAACTTTGCGTCACAAGGTCCACCCCTGGCGGTAGGTGCGGCCCACGCAGGCATTGGCCGCGGCGTCATTGGTCACCTGCATCTTCTCGCCGTCCCAGAGCAACGGCTTGTTGGGGAAGCGCACGGCCAGGTTGCCCATGAGGACCATCTCGGACAACGGGCCGGAATAATCGAAGTTGGAACTGGCCGGCTTGCCTCCCTTGCACGCCCGGACCCAATCCTTCTCGTGTCCGTCCAAACCGCCGGGGATGCGTTCGATCCTCTGCGGGGTCCGCGGCAGGTCCCGCATCCGCTCCTCCGGGAAGACCCGCGGCTTGAGCCCGTAACAGCCGCAGATGAGCACGCCCGTTTCCCCGACAAAGATGACCCCGCCGTCCGAATCGCCCAACGGTTCGTCGGGGTCCAGGCCCTCGGGACGCGGGGGCATGATGCCGCCGTCCCACCAGGTCAGGCGCACCGCCGGCCAATCGCCCCGGGCGGGGAACTTGTAACGCACGACCGTCGAGCGCGGGAAGTTCTCATTGCGCGGCTCGGTCTTCTTCCAAAGACCCTGCCAATAGGTGGAGATGGAACCCTCGACGCTCACGGGGTATTTGAGGTTCAGGGCCCAGAACGGCGCGTCCAGGAGATGGCAGCCCAGGTCGCCCAAGGCGCCGGTGCCAAAGTCGCACCACGCGCGCCAGGTGCCGGGCACATAGGCCGGGTGATAGGGCCGGTACGGGGCCGGGCCGAGCCAGCGCTCCCAATCCAATCCCTCGGGCACAGGGGGCGTCTCCTTGGGGCGTTCGACCTCCACACCCTGGGGCCAGACCGGGCGGTTGGTCCAGACATGGACCTCCCGCACCGCGCCGATGACCTTGTTCCCAATCCACTCGCACACCAGGCGGGTCCCGTCGCCGGAGTGGCCCTGGTTGCCCATCTGGGAGGCCACTCGGTGCTGGCGGGCCGCCTCCGTCAGCGCCCGCGCTTCCTGGACCGAATAGGTCAGCGGCTTCTGCACATACACGTGTTTGCCGGCCCGGATGGCCGCCAGCGCGATAACGGCGTGGCTGTGGTCCGGCGTCGCCACTATCACCGCCTCGATGTCCTTCTGCTGATCGAGCATCTCGCGGAAATCGCGGTACACCTTCGCATTGGGATGCGCCGCAAAGGTCCCCGCCGCGTACTTGGAATCCACGTCGCACAGGGCCACGATGTTCTCCCCGGAACAGGCCTTCAAGTTGTTGGCCCCCATGCCCCCCACGCCGATGCCGGCGATGTTGAGTGTTTCGCTGGGTGCCTTCTGGCCGGGCCCCCCAGCACGTGCCGGGGCACGATCGCTATCGAAACGGCCGAGGTCGCCAGGGCGGTGGTTTTCAGGAACTGCCTTCGAGTGTTTTTCATAATCGTCAATCGAGCCTGGTTGTCATGCTAGCCGAGGCAGGGCCTCAGACCGTGGCTCGGGCATCCTGCCCAAGCCCCCACGGGCAGGATGCCCGTGCCACAAACTTGACCTGTCTGCATCACATTTTGAAATTCAAGGACTCTAGCCGCCGCAGTGTAGCCCGCATCCGCCCGGGCGAGCAAGCGCAAGAAACCGAGGCCCGGAAACCGGTCCGTGAAGCAGGAGACAGAGTGCCGGGCAGACCCCTCACCGCGGCCCTCTCCCCTTCCAAAGGGGAGAGGGAGAGACGTCGGCAGTCTCGGGAGCTTCCAGGCGTCCGCGCTTCCTCCAAGCGCGATTGAGAACTCTCCCTCTCCCCGCCCGCCTGCCCCCATCCTATCGGGGAAGGGCAGAGGGCCGGGGTGAGGGGTCTGCCGAATCCTTGGCACCCCGGTGCGCTTTGGTAAGGCGCGAGCTCGACGTTTCTCCTCTCCCGGGGGCTTTAGAAATTGTGGGAAATTGTGGGAAAGTGTGGGAAAGTGCGCGAAATTGCGGGAATCGCGTGAATTGGTGGGAATGAGGCTGGACCACCGGTTGGCCCCCTGCGCTGGGCGGCCTGTGCGGGGCCTGAGGCATTCGGAACGAATAAACGTGCCAGCTCTGGCTGGTCCTTTTGCCCGCTGGCTTTGTTGCTCGCTCCTTACAGATCCTGGCGGATATGCGCCTCGCTCGCGCCTCGCCAGCGGCCGAAATTCCTGCGCCATACCTGGCACATTTATTCCTTCCGAACGCCTCAGTTGGCGCAGTTGCCGTTTCATGCCGGGAGTGTGTGCGCTGGGGACGGATGTTGTCTAAGGACAATGCGGACTATGCGAACTATGAGGCATTTTTTTCGAGGTCCAAGGGGTGGAGGCGTGAGGCTTTTCTACGGTCTGACCCCTGCCACCTGGCGGAATTGGCCGCAAAGAACGTCGAGATCGCAAGGAACTCCTTGACGGGTGAAGCGTCTAACGCGTATGCTAGACGCATGAAAACGCTGACGATGCGTGAGTTCTTCCACTCGCCCGCACTGACCCGCTCGCTGCACCCGGGTCAGACGCTAGTGGTTACCTCCCACGGCAAGGCCGACCTGTTGGTGAGCAAGGCTGGGCGGCGGCCTGTAAAGACTGCGGCGGAACTCCAAAAAGAGGCCAAGGCGCTGCTGTCCAAGCCGGGCCGAAAGGTGGATACCGCCGCCCTGCTCCGGAGACTGCGGCAATGAACCTGTATCCCGATACGACCTTTTTCCTGGCGCTTCGCTTCTTTGATGACACGCACCATGAGACAGCCACCGAGTTCTATGAGGCTCGCGGCGACGAGACCTTCATTTGGTCGCCCTGGCACCGGGTCGAGGTCAGCAACGCTCTGCGGCAATTCGCGCTGGGCGACCAACCCGTCGTGAGTGCGGGCGACGCCCGGCGCATCATTCATAGGCTGGAAACGGACGTGCGGGTCGGTTATTTCCTGCACATGGAGGCAGATTGGCGGGAACGTCCTCCGAACGGCGTATGAAATCAGCGCCGAACACGCCTTCTCCTTCCATTGCCGGTCGGCTGATCTCCTTCATGTCGCCTACGCCAAGGAACTCGCCGCGGATTCCTTCATCAGCTTCGACGAGGCGCAGGTTGAACTGGCAAGGGCAGCCGGACTCCAGGCCATCTGCCCACGCTAGTGTGGTGTCCCCGAAATAGCTATACATTTGCGGCAAGGGATTTTTGTCTCAGCCGAGGCGCCCGCGAGGAGCATATCCCCAGGGATCTGTGACGAGCGGGCAACGAAGGCTGAGGCAAAAAGACCCGCCGCCCGGAGGGTTTTCGAGGAAAAGGCTGTCTGGCTTCGTTGCGCCCTCGGTCACAGCCCGCTGGGGGGATGCTCCCTCGGCCGCGCCTCGCCATACAGCCTTTTCCTCGAAAACAGGACCCCACGGAATTTTAAAACAGGCTCTTACAGATCCTGGCGGATATGCGCCTCGCTCGCGCCTCGCCAGCGGCCGAAATTCCTGCGCCATACCTGGCACATTTATTCCTTCCGAACGCCTCAGTTGGCGCAGTTGCCGTTTCATGCCGGGAGTGTGTGCGCTGGGACGGATGTTGGCTAAGGACAATGCGGACTCTGCGGACTATGAGGCATTTTTTTCGAGGTCCAAGGCATGGAGGCACGAGGCTTTTCTACGGTCTGACCCCTGCCGCGGCACCACCCCACCGCCAGCCTCTCCCCACCGGGCGCCCCCGGGCCTTATACCTACGAGCCCTGTGGCGACGTGGATCCGACGCCCGATTACGAAAACGTACTCACGGTTTGAGAACCGTCCTCCGGAGGGCGGGTTCGGAGCCGAGCCTTTACCTGGCCGCCCAATCCTCCCGGCTCGCCCGGCATCGAGCCGACATCCCTGCCGCGCAACTTGCGGCCGCTGAGCCGGCCCTTAGGCCGGAGCACGCCCCAAGGCACCCGTGCTCCGCCGAAACCGGCAAACTCTGCTGCTTGACACCCTCGTCCCCGTCTGCCAGCGTAGCAACCGAATGAGCGGGACGCAAAACCAATTCTCCCTCACCCGCGCAGCGTCATTAACCGCCGACGCGGCAAAAAAGCAAATTCCTATGTGCAGCCTTCAATCTTGGACATGCTCGCAGGTGCAAGTCCTGCCTCGGCAATGGATGGTTGGGCCGAGTAGTGATAGCAGACTCCGGCGAGGGGAGACCCTGGCTGGGGCAAGCTCTGCCGTAAACGGGCGGGCCTGTCGGCGGCCTCAAGCCGCTGGCGGGGACTGGTCAGCCGCTCTAGCCAACGTCCAGGCCGCAACGTTAAGAACTGACTGCCGCCCCGAAAGTGCTTCCTTCTCTGAAACCAGTGAGAAGGGCGTTTTGGAACAGCCGAACCGTGATAGGAACGGTGAAGGCTCTGATGACCGGGAGATGAGCCATCAAACGAACTCGGTCAGCCAACGGGGTAGAGGTCGCGGCATGGACAGAAAGTATGCCCAAGCAAAGAAGGGAAGGTGAGGCGAACGGCCCGCGAGGGCAAAGACCGCCCGGAGCAAGCCGAAGCAGGCCCAAGCTGGACGGAGTTCGTCAGACCGGCGCATCAGGCCGTAGTAGCGTTTGCAGGCGCGGGGATAATAAACCGCGCTGAGCCAAGGGCCTGTGGGCACAGCCGCGGACCGATACATCTGGACTCTGAGCCAGACACGGAAAGGAACGCAGGCTCCGCGTCAAACGCAGCCGGGGACGGCTGCGGAAGGGCGCGGAGCGACAAGGCTGGCTTCCAACCGTACCGGGGAAAACTCGCCGTACGGGATGATGCAGAGGGGGTGGGGGAAACGTGGGCAGGACCTGATGGCCATTTGCCACGATGCTCGAAAGGGCAGAAACACAGGAAGCCATTGGTCTAAACCGGTCGCGCCTCCACTCCACTCGACCAGTTCAATTCTTCCATGGGCTCTTAACTCCTGTTAAAGTTCATTCCAATGCACCCGCTGTTCCGAAGAAGTTCCTGAACCCTCTCCGACTATGCTGCTCAAAATCAATATAAAGACGCGATACGCAGAGAAATGCCGCACGGAACGGCTCCAGTCTTTTGGCCTCGACGAGCGCGGCCTGCAGGAGATCCTTTTCAAATCACTGGACAGGTTGTTTCCAGATGACGAGCTTATCCTCCTAATGCAGTCCCGCCAATGGCAGGAGGAGCCCGACCTAATGGCCGTTGACAGGGACGGCGCCCTATTCATCTTTGAATTGAAGGCAGGGGAGTCGGAAAGCTCGAACTTGCTTCAGGTCCTTCGCTATGGCCAGATGTATGGGCCATGGCGGTACGCTGAACTGAATGCGCGGTATCAGAAAGCGACGGACCAATCCCAATCGCTGAAGACAGCCCACGCGGCGAAATTCGGCACCGACCTTAAGGAAGATCAGTTCAACTGTAAGCAGGTCTTCGTCGTCATGACCAACGGTATTGATCGTAAGACCCGCGAGGCGGTTCAATATTGGCGAAAGTGCGGGCTGGATGTCCGTCCTTGGGTGTATCGCGTTTACCCTGCCGGTGCCGATGCAATGCACCTGGAAATATCAGCATTCCGAGTTCAGGATAATCCCTACGAAGACATTGCTGAGGGTTATTACATTCTGAACACCAACTTCAGCAACGACGAGGCGGACCACGAGGATATGCTCTCGAAGGGGAAGGCAGCCGCCTACTACGAGCCGTGGAAGTTCAGCATCGAGCGGCTGGCGAGAAATGACGTGGTTTTCCTTTACAAATCCGGCGAGGGCATCGTAGCGGTGGGCGAGGCCGATGGGAAACTCATGAAATGCCCTCACGAAGATGAGCCCGAGCAGGAGTACTCCATGAAACTCTTGCGGTTTCAGCGTGTTCCGCAGGCCTTGACCGCGGCGGAGATTAAGACAATCACAGGCATCAACCACGTCTTCATGCGCACGATGTTCGGGCTTGACGCCGAGAGTGGAAAGGCAATCAGACGGTTTCTTCACGATAAAGGCCGCCTCCAAGGCTAACAATGCACTCACCCCGTGCGATTCGCTGCAGCTGCAGCAAACGGCGTCGGCTGGCGGCAGACCAACCGCTGCCATGCAAGTGCGGAATTCCCCTGCGCGATGCGGTCAATCGGTCGCCTTGACAGATGCGCTCAATACTCCCGGCCCGTTGCCGTCTGGCGAGGCCGACTTGCCAGGTGTCTGCTCTTGACGGACGCCTGTCGCCAGGCGAATCTTCGGGCATGACGACTACGGTAAAGATGACCGCTGGTGGCAAACTGACGTTGCCCGAGGTTTTGCGCAAGAGCAAACGGCTCAGGGCTGGCACCCGGTTGCGCGTGACCGAAGCCGGCGAGAACATCCTGCTCACCCCGGTGTACGCCCCCTCCGAAGAGGAGCTTGTCGCGGTCATCGAGACTGCGGGCGGGCCAGGACCGGAGGAAACACGAAAGAACCGCAAACAGGTGGAGGCCGCAATTGAGCGAGTTCGAGCCCGCGCGAGAGAAGCTCAAGGCCGTAGTTGATACCAGCGTTTTCGTCGCCGCGATTTTTTGGCAAGGTTCGGCGAGGGAGTGTTTGGCGCGATTTGCGCGGCGTCAATTCGAAGCTGTGGTTTCTGAGCCGATCCTTAGGGAGTTTGCAGAGACCGCGTGGGAGCTAAAGCTGCAGGAGGATCTGCCGCAAGACCCGCAGCCGTGGCTTAACTGGATGAATGGTCGCGCGACCATCATCGCCCCGGCCCTGCTGAACGAGCCGGTGTGCTCCGATGCGGATGATGAGAAGTTCATCGAGTGCGCTCTGGCTGCACGGGCGGCATACATCATCAGCCGCGACCGGCATCTCCTGCAATTGGTCAAACCTTTTGGGATCCGCATTGTTGATGACCGTGAGTTCCTTGCGGTTTTAAAGAGGCGGCAGCGAGCGAAGTCGCTCCGCTAAAGCTGGACGAGGCCGCGCCGGCTGGCGGTGCGATGGTTTCGGCGGAGCACGCAGGTCATTGGCGCAGGTCATTGGGGTCATGTCTTGTCATTTGGACAATCGGTCCCGGATTGCGGCTATTTCTTCTCGCAGGCGGGGATCGGCTTCGAGGCGCTGGCCAAAGCGGGCGAGGGCTTTGCTCACTACCGCGTAGTGCAAACGGCCAGCTAAATGGAAATGGTCTGCGCCATCACGGAAGATGTGCTGGCGTTCATTGCCGCAGGCGGTGACGTGATACCGCCCGCCCGCCCGTTCGATGCACAACGCGCGTGCCATGGGCCAATGGGATCATCGCGGAATCCCGGCGTCAAGTGCCAATTGTCCAAATGACAAGTCATGACCCCAATGGTCTTGAGCAAGCGCAAGAACAGAAACCTGCAGCGGTCGAGCGCCTCTGGCCGATACTACCACAGGCACAGGAGTTGGAGACGCAAACCGAGCCGGCGCGCATGCGCTGCAACCCGGAGGGTTGCTAGAGGGTAGCCGGGGGTCGCGACGCCGTCGCGACCCCCGGTTGACGGTCTGAAGGGTCCTGCACCCCGGAGCGGGGTGCCAGAAGACCGCGCGGCGTGCGGTGCGCCCGTTTCTGGCATCCCTCCGGGATGCAGACGCCCCCCTTGCGCCGAACCGGGGGTCTTGCTTCGCTTGGACCCCCGGCTACCCTCTTCCATCCCTCCGGGATGAAGGTGCTGACCCGCCGCTCTCTCTGCCGTGGTGGTACCGGCCAGAGGCCCCCGCAACGGTCACGGGCGCTCGCGGGCGGGGAGGCCGGCTGCGGGGGGCGCTTCGGAGCGCAGGCCGCCCTGGTGGCGGAACGTCGATGGGGGCAGGCCGGTGTATCGCGCAAAGACCGTGCTGAAATGCTGCAACGAGCTGAAGCCGGTGGCCAAAGCGATCTCGGTGATGCTCAGGCGGGTCTGCTGCAGTTGCGCCTGGGCGGCCTCCACACGCAACCGCTGCAGGTAATCGTGGGGGGTCAGACCGGTTTGCGACTTGAACAAGTCGAACATCCGCGCCCGGCTGAATCCCAGGTAACGGACCAGGTCGGGCACCCGCACCGGTTCGCGGAAGTGTCCGTGGAGATAAGTGATGAGCGCGGCGGCGAATTCCTTGGGCTTTACCGCCGGCAGCAGCGCCTGGGACCTGGCCTCGACCAGCACGGCGCAGATCAGCGCGCGCAGGCCGGCGGCGGCCTCGGCGCGGTTGGGACTGGCCGGGTATTTTGCCGTTTGCTCCATCAACCGGCGGACCAGCCAGCGCAAAGACGGGTTGAACGGATGGGTGGCGCAACGGGCCTCACGCAGGGTCGCGCAGAGGCGGGCGACGTTGCCGGGAGTGAACGAGGTGTTCTTCCATCCGCCGGTCGGGGATGGCCGGAAGGCAAGTCCGCAGATGGTGGAGGGGGAGCGGACGTCGTCGCGGCCGCGATGCGCCAGGCCGGGAGGGATGACCAGGAACTGCCCCCCGTGCAGTTCGACCGTCTGCGGGCCCGCAAATTCGTAGGTGACGGCCCCGTTGAGCAGGAAGATCAATTCAAAGCCGTCGTGCGAATGCCAGGCAACACGGTTGGCGGCGTGGCTGCGCACCCGGCTCACGTGCAGGAGCATGGCCAGGCCCAGCTCCGCTCCCGAGATGGTGAGGGAGCCGCCGGTCGTGCCCGCGGCTGGCTGGGCGGCGGCTTTCACAAAGGTCCAATGGACGATCCCGGAAGACAAACTCTCCGGGCCAGTGTTATAGGAATTTGCATCGTGCCCGGCGCCGGCGGCGGTTGGGCC
Source organism: uncultured bacterium (assembly GCA_963749495.1). Lineage (GTDB taxonomy): Bacteria > Verrucomicrobiota > Verrucomicrobiia > Limisphaerales > UBA8199 > CAVQND01. The sequence goes on along the minus strand of CAVVMW010000021.1, from coordinate 190,683 downwards.
TTCTTGCAGCCCGGCGAGGCGAAAAGGCCGGCTGCGAGCAGGCCGAGCGCAAGGCCTGTCGTTCTTTGGGTTTTGCTCATGCTCCACAGTCTGCGCCGGTGGCAGAAAAGAATCAACCCCGGGCGGCGCAATCGGTCAGTGAAGGCGGAAGGGGAGTCCCCTGCGAACCCCTCACCCCGGCCCTCTCCCCTTCCGAAGGGGAGAGGGAGAAGCGTCGGCAGTCTCTGGAAATTCCAGGCGCCTCGGCTTCCTCAAGCCGCTGCCGAGAATGCTCCCTCTCCCCTTCGGAAGGGGAGAGGGCCGGGGTGAGGGGGCGGCCCAGGATTCCGTGTCCGCCTTTACTGACCGCGTGCATTTTCGACTTGATCCTCAGGGTTCGCCCGGTAACGTGGTGGTCGCAATGGTGAACCACGAACCAGACCGGCAGCCCCCTGTTCCTGCCGCCTGAACCCTCAAAAACAATCCTCACTTATGTCAGACGATTCCCCTCAACTCTGTGCAGCCGGCCCATCGAGCCCGGACCGTGATTCCCTCCATCCCCAGCCTCAGCCCGGGCGGATGTCGCTGGGGCTGAACCTGGAATACGTCCGGCACGCTGACAAGAGCCTGGAGTATGGCATCAAAACCGCCGGCAAGATGGGCTACCAGTGCGTCGAGCCCTGCTTCCTCATGGGCCAGTGCCTGCTGTCCATCGGGAAGTACTGCCACGTCACCAGCCTGGACACCGACCCGGCCGAGATCCGGGACCTCTGCCAGCAGGCGGGGGTCAAGCTCAGCGCATTGTCGTCGCACTCGGACCTGCTGAGCCCGGAGTTCGGCGTGCTTTACGCGCGGCGCGGCATTCGCTACGCCCGGGCGGTCGGCGCGCCCATCGTGCAGATCACCGAGAACATGTATCCGCCCAAATGGATGACCGAGGAGGATGCCTTCGCCATCATGAAGATGAATCTGCGCGCCATCGCGGAGACCTGCGAGGAGAACGGCATCTACCTGGGCATCGAGCAGCACGGGCCGTTCACCACCAGGATTCGGCAGATGCCCCGCATCCTCGAGTTGGTCGATTCGCCCTGGATCCGCTGCAATTTCGATTGCGGCAACACCTTCCTTGCCGGCGAAGACCCTTACGCTATGCTCGAGGCCGTCCTCGATAAGGTCGTGCACGTTCACGCCAAAGACATTTCGGTCCAGCAGGCCCAGACCGAAAGGGGCAAGGTCACCGGCACGGCCGTCGGTTGCGCTTGTGGCGACGGCGTCATCGACTGGAAGCGCCTGGCGGGCTGGCGAGCAGGCCGGCTATCGCGGCACCCTCTCGGTCGAGTGCGGCACCGAGGAACAGGCCGTCAAGTCCCTGGCCCACTTGACCGCCGTGCTCGAGCAACTGGACGGGTGTTGAGGATACAGCCCGTCCCCCAAAAACCCCGCGAGTGGGAGACCTTCGTCGCAGCCTTTGTCGAGACCTTTGTCGGGTTGGCCATTTCTCGACAAAGGTGCCGACAAAGGCTGCGACAAAGGTCCGGAATCAGAGCTTTCGGGAGAGGCTCCAGAACAAACGTCACGTTCATCCGGCCAAAAAGAGTTGCCGCGTCACTTCATCACCGGTTCCGGCAACACAAGGTCCAATGGCGCTTTGCCGGCCGCCGGCCGCTCGAACTTCTCTCCGAACCTGGTGAAGCCGGGCGTGAACCCCCCGTGCGACAGGAAAAACTGGCCGTTCTCGACCCCCATGAAGCGGTCCAACCGGTCGGCCCGTCCTGTCGGGTCGTGGCTGAACGTGGCGGTGGTCAACTCCACCCAGCGGCCCTCGGGTGTGCGGACCCACTGGTTGCCATAGAGCGCCTTGCGCCGGAGATGGCCGTTGCTGCCGCCGAAATTCTCGCTGAAACTGTAGAGGCCGCGCAGGTAGCCCCCCTCCTTGGGCGCCCGCCAACTGGAGATGAGCATCCATTTGAGCGATGCGAGCGTGAATTGCTGGTAACCCGGCGCCCCAATCTCGAATGAGCCGAAGCGGACCGTCACCGGCCCGGTCCCGTCGCCCTGGGCCGCGGCTTCGCGGGACTGGCCTGCCACCGTGGAGACGGAGTCTGGATGCTGTGTTGGCCGGCAGCCGCAAGACCAGCGAGCTCTCGAGTTTGCCCGCCGTCCGGATTTCGCCGAACCAAAGCACCTTGAGCGCCGGGCCTTTCCAGTTGGAAATGCCCGAAGACGGCCTGACGCTTGCGCCGTCAGGGTCGGGGTCGAGGTAAGCGGTGAAGGCAGGCACGCGAAGCTCCCCGAGGGCGTGCCCGCAGCACAACGCGCCCAAAAGGAGCACCCAGGCAAAGCGCAGAGGGTTTGGCAAGCTATGGGCCAGAGATCGAGTCCGCATGGGCGGCAGGATAGCACCGGCCTGGTTCCCAGTCAGCCGGAATCTCCGGGGGCCGCCATTAGCGCGCATCGCAGCGGCGTTGGAGGCGTTGACGTGCGCAGCGCGAATGCGCGTGCGGGTACTGACAATCACCGCGTAGCGGTGTCTGATGGTAGCCGTGGACTTTCAGTCCACGGACCGGTGACCAGTATCCACCCGCGTCGCGTAGCGACGCCTGAAATGCGCATTGCGTTTGCCAGCACCAAGCCGTCAGGCGTCGCTACGCGACGCGCGGCCATTGCCATGCCCGCTACCGTGGACCGAGGTCCACGGCTACCTTCACTGCGTCGCTACGCGACGCGCGCGTTGCGCTCCGTGCTGGCACCTCGCCGTTGGGGGCGCTGCCCGGACGCGCCTCTCGCCCCCCGCAAATGGGGTTGACCCCCTATCGTTCCCAGGCAGTATAGAGCTTGCATGAATGCCTCCCGGAACCGACTCGTCCTTTCATCACTTGTTGCCGCTGTGCTGTCCCTCGCGCTCGCCGGGGTGGCGCGCGCGGAGTGCCAGGTGTGGACCGTGACCGAAACCAGGCACGTGCTGCGCAGCGAAATGCCCGCTGCCGGCACGACCGTCGGACTGGGCGCCGCCCGCAACGAGTGGGTGAGCTTCCAGATACTGGTCCGCTCGGACGCGCCGGTGAACGGGGTCAGTGTGGAGGCAGGCGATCTCAAGGGGCCTGGCGGGGCCGTGCTGCGCCGGGCCGACGCCCGCCTCTACCGCCAGCACCAGCTTCACCTGGAGGCGGGCACCTACCGGAATGAGAGCTTCAAACCGGATTGGTATCCCGACCCGCTCATCCCGTTCCAGCATCCGGTGGCCGGGAGGAAGCTGGAAGGGGCGCGCCTTGTGGCGGTGCCCTTCGATTTGCCCGCCAATGAAACGCACGGTTTTTGGGTGGACCTATACGTCCCCGCCGACGCCGCGCCGGGGCAGTATCGCGGCGCCTATCTCGTCACCGCCGGCGGCAACACGGCCCGGGAGATCCCGATTTCGTTGGCGGTGTGGAACTTTGCCTTGCCGCAAACCCCCACGCTGGTGACGGAGTTCGGCTCTCCGCGATTGAGCGATTATTATCGCCAGCGGGCCAAAGCAGCCGGCGAGCCGGAGCCGTCGGATTGGGCGGCGGTCGAGGCCCAGTGCGCCCAGTTGCTGTGCGAACACCGCTTCAATGCCGTGCCGCCTGGCGAGATGCTCACACCCAGGGCACAGCCGGACGGCTCGTTTCGGATTCCTGCCGGGCAGGTGCAGGCCCTGCGGCAGTTCGTGGACCGCTATCACCTCAATGCGCTGCAGACCCCGCATCCTTCCAGCGCCGTCAAGGATCCGGAAACGCAGCGCGACACCTTGCGCGCGTGGCTGGCGGCCTTCGACCGGGCGGCCAAGGACCTCGCCCGGCCCGGCGTCCTTTTTTACACCTACCTGAGGGACGAGCCAAACACGCTGGAGGATTACCGCTACGTGCAAAAGTGGGGCCGTGCCGTCCGCGAGGCGGGGTCCGTGGTCAAAGTGCTCGTGGTCGAGCAGCCCTGGACCGAGCCGGGCTACGGCGGGGCCGACAGCGCGTGGGGCGACCTCTACGGCGCGGTGGACATCTGGTGTCCGCTGTTCTCGCTGCACCGGCAGGAGAGCGCGGCCAAGCGGCAAGCGCTGGGCGAGAGCATCTGGACCTACACGGCGCTCTGCCAAGGGCCGCCCACGCCCTGGTGGCACATTGATTTCCCTCTGCTCAACTACCGTGTGCCGGCTTGGATGGCGTGGCGCGACGGCATGAAGGGCCTGCTCTATTGGGGCGGGATGTCCTACTGGGGCCAGAGCGCGCAGCCCTGGACCCAGGCCCCCTTCTACACCGGCAATGGCCAGCCGCAGCAGGGCGGCAAAGGCATCGTTTTCAACGGCGAAGGTTCGCTGGTCTATCCGGCCCGCCCCGTGGGTTACGACGGTGTCGCGCCCACGATACGCCTCAAGGCCCTGCGCGAGGCCATCCAAGACTATGAGTATCTGGCTATCCTCGACCGCCTGGGCAAGGCCGCCGAGGCGCAGAAAGTCGTCCGCTCGCTCACGGAGACGTTTTTCCAATGGGACAAGGCTCCGGCCGCCTATGAACGGGCGCGAGTCAAACTGGCTGCGATGATCCTCGACTATGCGCGGTAGGCGCGGACGGCCTCCATGCAGCGGTTGGCAGCACGGGCGTCGGGAACGTTGAGGACCTGGTAGATGACTCCGCCGGGCAGTTCGTGCCGGTCCAGGCCCTGCTGGAACGCGGCGTAATCGGCAAACAGGGACAAAGGAACCCCGCCCGCGAGCGGCTGGAGGTCCTTTAGTGCCTCAAACGCCCGAGGAAACCCGCGGTCGTCCAGCAGCAGGATTGCCTTCAAACCCTTGAGGGTGGAGGCCGCGCGGAGCAGGTGCCGGCCATTGCCGTGCAGGTGGATGACGCCGCCGTCGAACTGTCCGAGAATCCTCTCGGCCGGCTCGCGCCCCCACTTTTCGAAATAGGCCACCGACGTCATGTGAAAGGGGTCCAGGCTTTCGGAGAGGATGCGCCCCGGAATCCACTGCCCGAAGTTGCTGAACGTGCCGCCTTCCAGACTGGGCACGGCCTGGAAGAACCGCTGCTGCACCTTCACGTTCAGCTCGAACGCCAACTCGACGGCGCGGCCAACCATGTCCGGATGCTCCTCGACGCTGAGGTAGGTCCGGGTGGCGCCGATCAACTCGAACACGAAGTTCAGGTTGTCAATGAGGATGAAGTGGCTGATGCCCCACTTGCCGGCACTGTGCGCGGCAAAGACATCCAGTTGGCGGCAATACCGTTGCCACCAGGGGTGCGATTCCTCGAAGCGGAGGCCTCCGAACTCGGACCAATCCTCGAGCAGCGGCGGAACCATTGAAGAAATCCAGCCAATCTCGGGATGGACCATGAAGCTGACTTGCCCGCCCAGCAGACCGCCATAGAGGCCCTGATCCAACTCGCTCAAGTAAGCGCTGGGCAGCGAATCGTCTTCGAGCACAATCCGCTCCGCCAGCAACTCGTCCCAGAACCCGGCCCGCTCAGCAGGGTCGGGATAGCCGCACTCAGGGTTCGGATGCTGCTGTGCGAATTTGCGAAGCGCCGCGCTGGGCACGGTCATGGTCGCGAAGATGCGATCCATCGCCCGCCGCTCGTATAAGGAGCGGAGCCGCGCCAGGACTTCCACCCAACCGTGTTTGTAGGCGAGCATGTTCATAGGGTGGCAGGCAGACCTTCGTCGCAGCCTCTGAATCTCCGGCCCAAAGGGCCGGCAGAACCTAGCCCAGGGCTGAGGCCGCCAGGCCGATGCCCTGGGACCATGCCCCCGGAAGATCAGGCGCGCCCTGAAAGGGCGCCAGAGAGTCTCTGGCGCCCTTTCAGGGCGCGGGGCCCGGGGTTGTGGCGAAACCCAGGGCATCGGCCTGGCGGCCTCAGCCCTGGGCTAGGTTCTGGCGGCCCTTTGGGCCGCGAGGCAGAGCAGGAAAGGCGGATCATTCTCTCCAAAGTCAATTCACAGTGTGACATTTCCCTTTGCACCCGCCCACTTAGAGATCGGTTCCCGGGGGCGGGGGTGGGGAGGAGGGAGGGAGATTGCGCGGACCGGGGAAACGCGCGTCGGGGGGCGCGGGCGGGGGATTCAGGCCGGGCGGTTCGGGAGGCAGCACGGGCAGATTGTTGACCAGGTTGCACCAGTTCTGCCGCTGTTCCGGGGAGAGGAGCTTCCAGGCCTCGGCGTTCTTGAGGAATTGCCGGCGTTGTTCCAGGCTCAGGCTGGCGAATCTCTGGAAGGCGAGGATGCACTTGGAGCGGTCATCCGCAGACAGGTTTTCGAAGTTGCGCAGGGTCTTCTCGATCTGGCGGCGTTCGGACTCGCTCAGGGTATTGGCGGCCTTCTGTTGCTCGTCGGGTGAGAGTTCGAAGAACCGGTCGAAGCGGGTGGCGAGCCTCTGCTGCTGGGCCGTGGAGAGGGCGCGCCACTGGCGGACGCCGCGATTGAGTTTTTCCTGCTCGGCGGGCGAGACCGGGGGGAGCGGGGGCGGGCCGGACTTGAGTTCGCCGTAGAAACGGAGGGCCAGGACATTGGTCAGCAGTTCCTGTTGTTTGCCGCCGGGATAGGCGTCCCAGGTCTTGAGGCGTTTCTGGATTTCCTTGCGGTCGCGCTCGGGAACCAGGGCCAGGAGGGCCTGGCGGGTGGCGGGCGGAGTGTTCATGAGCGGCCAGAGGTAATAGTAGAGTTCAGTGGACTTGAGGCGCAGTTCCCGCAGGGTGGGATTGAGCGATTCATATTCGCGGACCTTGGCCAGGAGGGCCCTCTGGACCTCGGGGGGACGGTTGGCGAGGGCCTGTTTGCGCTCGGTCGGGTGCATGGCCAGCAAGTCGCGGAAGGTGTCCACAGGCGACCTGGGGGAGAGGGCGTAGGTGGGGTCGGTCGTGGCGGCGGTCGAGGCGGGAGCAGGGGGTGGCGCCGAGGCGGCCGCAGCGAAGAGCGAGGGGACCGGGCGCTGTTGGGCGGTGCCCGAGCCGGCCAGCAAGGAATGGCCGAGGCAGAACCGCCCAACCGACAACGCCCCCACCATCGCCACGGCCAGGGCGCCTGCCAACCATGATCGCGAGCCGGATCGGTTCATCGGAGCAACTCCAGCAGTTCAAGGTCGGCCGGGGGCGTCCGATTCATAACCTGGATGGCCTCGAAATTGGTCAGGATGAGCGGACTGGGGAGCGTGGCGACGTCGGAAATGGTCACCAGGCTTCTTGCAAGTTGTGCGCGCTGAAAGGCCAGGACCTGGTGATAGGAAAGCACGCTGCCGCCCAGGATAACGACGGCGAAGGCCAACTTCGGCAGCCAGGGCAGGCGGCGAGGCCACGCCAGCCATTGAAGCCGGCGCCGGGGCCAGGCGGCGGCGGTTTCACGCCCGGCGGCGTCCAGGACCAGCGTCGTGAAATTGCTGGGCACCGCCACGTCGGGCAACCGCGCCAGGGCCTCCGTGAGGGCGGCCTCGGCCTCCCAGTCGGCCTGCGCTTCGGGATGGGCCGCCAGCCAGGCCCCTAACTCGGCTCGTTCGGCCGGCGTGAGTTTCCTCCGCCAACTCAACTCGAGCCATTGGGGGCAGGTTCGCTCGTTTGCCATAAGATTCAACAACTTTCTCTATTGGTTGAAAACCGCGCGGACACAAAAGTTGCAAGCGAGTCGGGACTTTGTCCGTGTAAAAGCCCTCACGCTCCCAAGCCCCCCTTGCGCCCAGGTTTCTCCGGGCCCGCCGGGGCGCTCCACCCTCCGGTGCGCAGGTAGGGTTTGAGCTTTTGTTTGAGTGTCTCACGCCCGCGATGGATTAGGGACTTGGTGGCGGAGAGCGAGCAATCGAGCACCTGGGCGATCTCCTCGTAGCTCAGTTCGTCCTGGCGGCAGAGGAGGATGGCGGTGCGCTGGTTTTCCGGCAACTCGGCCACGGCTTGTTCGATCTTCTCCTCCAGTTCGCCCTGGAGCAGGCGCTCCGTGGGCGAGAAGGTCTTTGTGTCCTCGAACTGCTGCAGCGGTTGGTCATCCCGCTCGGGGTGCGTGGCGTCCATGGATTGGGCCGGGTGGCGGGAGCGGCGGCGCAGTTCGTTGAGGCAGAGGTTGCGGGCGATTGTGAACAGCCAGGTGGAGAACCTGGCGGACACCTGGTAGCGATGCGCGGAGCGGAAGACCTGCAAGAAGACGTTCTGGGCCAGGTCCTCCGCCTCGGTGGCGTTGCGGAGCATCCGATAGACCAGGTTGAGCACCGGCTGCTTGTATTTGTCCACCAACTCGGCAAAAGCCGCGCCATCGCCCTGCTTGACGCGAAGCATCAGGGCGGCGTCTGGGTCCAGCTCAGCCGGCATGGTTGACCAGTCTATCAAACACCGCAAAGCCGACAAGGTTCGACCGAATGCGGAATGCGGAGTGAAAATGACGAATGACGAATGACGAATGACGAATAAGGGACCAAAAGACCAAGCGACAGGCGCTGCCTCTGCTTATTCGTCATTCGTCATTCGTCATTCGTCATTCGTCATTTTCACTCCGCACTCCCTTGGGGGTTGCGTTCAACGCACTCCTCCCGCAAGCTAGGGTTGCATGCAGGAATTGCTCAGGAAAATCGAGGCGAGCGCGGCGGCGCGGCTGCCGCTGCCGCCCGGGCAGCAACCCCCGCAGGAACTGGACCGCTATAGAGCATTTCTCAAGGTCGAGACCCATCGGCTCAAGATGGTCCACCGGGCCGGAGGCGGGGGTCTGGAGGTGTGCCGGGCGCGGGCGGTGATGCTGGATTTGCTGCTGCGCCATTTGTGGGACACGGCCAAGCGGAAACTGACCGAGCAGGCGCAGAAGGAATTCCCGCCGCTGGCCCTGGTGGGCATCGGTGGCTACGGCCGGGCCGAGCTGAACCCGCACAGCGACATCGATTTCATGTTCCTGCACAGCGGCCAGATTGCCGGCAACCGGCCGCTGCCGCATTTGTCGAAGATCATTGACGGCATCCTCTACCCGCTCTGGGACATCGGGCTCAAGGTGGGCCATTCGGTCCGGAGCATCGACGATTGTGTGAAGGTGGCAAACACCGACATGCAATCCAAGACCTCGCTCATCGAGGCGCGGCTCATCGTAGGGGACGAAGGGCTGTTCAACAAGTTCGAGAAAGCGATTCTGAGCAAATGCGTGGCGGGGCACCAACAGGAGTATATCGCCATGCGGCTGGCGGACCAGGCGGCGCGGCGCGAGAAATTCGGCAATTCGGCCTGCATGCAGGAACCCAATCTCAAGAACGGCTGCGGCGGCCTCAGAGACTTTCAGAACCTGCTGTGGATGGCCTTTTTCAAGTGCCATACGCGCTCGCTCAAGGAGCTGCAAGGGCACGGACTCATCAGGGAAACAGAGCGCAGGCAGCTCGAGAGGGCCTATGATTTCCTGCTGCGGGTGCGGACCGAGATGCACTACCACGCCAACCGGGCGATGGACGTGCTGACCAAGAACCTCCAGCCGGCTGTGGCACTGAACCTGGGCTTTGGCGAACGCTCGCCCAGCAAACGCATCGAGGGGTTCATGCGCGAGGTCTATATGCGCGCGCGCAGCATCTTCCTGATCACGCGCACGCTGGAGCAGCGCCTGGCCCTCCAAGCCCCCGCCCCGCGCCGCCTCTCCCTGCGCTCCTTCCTGCCTGGCGGCCGCAAGCCCGTCCATCAGCCCGTGGACGGCTTCGGGTTCAACGAGCGGCAAATCTACGCGGTCTCCGAGCGCGTCTTTCACGAGCAGCCGCGCCGGCTCATGCGCGTCTTTCTCTATGCCCAGCAGCGCGGCCTGGGCCTGCACCCGGACCTGGCCCAGCTCATCCGCAACGAGATGGTTCTGGTTGACCGCGCCTTCCTGACCGACGAGCACGTGCGGGAGACGTTCCTGGCCATCCTCGACCAGCGGGGCAACGTGGCGCCCATCCTGCGCGCCATGCACGAGACCGACCTGCTGGGCCGCTACATCCCGGAGTTTGGCAAGCTGACCTGCCTGGTCCAGCACGAGTTCTATCACCAATACGCCGCCGACGAGCACACCCTGATGTGCCTGGAGCAGTTGGACCGGATTTGGGACGCCAAGGACCCGCCCGCCGCCGCCTATGCCGAGCTGTTCCATAAGCTGGAGCGGCCCTTTGTGCTCTACCTGGCCCTGCTGCTGCACGATTTGGGCAAGCCCCAGGGCCACGGCCACCCGGCCCGCAGCGCCGCCATGGCCCTCCGCGTGGCCATGCGCCTGGGCCTGGACGGCGCCGCCACCCACGTCCTGCGCCTGGTCATCGAAAACCACCTCCTCCTGGCCAGCATCTCCCAGCGCCGCGACCTGGACGACCCCGCCGTCATCCGCCACGTTGCCAAACAGGCCCAGACCCCCGAGACCCTCTCCATGCTCACCCTCCACACCTACGCCGATTCCCTGGCCACCAGCGACAAGCTCTGGAACGGCTTCAAAGACTCTCTGCTCTGGTCGCTCCACCACAAGACCATGTCCCTGATGACCGGCGCCAGCGAGTTCGTGCGGACCGAGGAGGTGCAGCTCCAGTTGCTGCGCCAGGAGGTCACCCGCCTGTTGGACGGCAGCCAACCTGAGGATGAAGTCCAGGCCCACTTCGCCACCCTGCCCGCCCGCTATTTCCAAGTTCACTCCGCCCGCGACGTGGCCGACGACCTCAAGCTGGCCAACCGCTTCATGCGCCTTCAGGTCCTCGATGACAACGAGGAGCAAAGCCCGCTGGCGACCGTCGTGACCTGGCTCGACGAATTGGACCGCGGCTCCAACCTGGTCAAAGTCTGCACCTGGGACCGGGCCGGGCTTTTCAGCAAGATAGCAGGCTCCTTCAGCGCCGCCGGCCTGAACATCCTCAGCGCCGGCATCTTCACCCGCTCCGACGACATCGTGCTGGACACCTTCTCGGTTGCCGATGCCCGCACCGGAGGCCTCGCCGGCGCCGACCAGCGCGACAAATTCCAGGACGTTCCTCAACAAGGCCCTGACCGGCGGCCAGGTGGATTTCCCGGCCCTGATCGCCCGCCAGAAAATCACACGCCCCCTTTACTCCGCCTATACCGGCGAGCAGCTCTCCACCCAGATCCGCTTCGACAACGAGGCCTCCGACACCCGCACCCTCATCGAGGTCGAGACCGAAGACCGCCTCGGCCTGCTCTTCGTCATCTCCCAAACCCTGGCAGAACTGAACCTCGACATCTCGACCGCCAAGATCCTCACCGAGAAAGGCGCGGCCATCGACAGCTTTTACGTCCGCGAGGCCGACGGCGGGCGCGTCCTGGCCCCGGATCGCCGCCTGGCCATCGAGCAGCGCCTCCGCCGCGCCATCCACAGCCTGGATGAGGGGAGCGTGAAACGTGAAACGTGAAACCAGGAAAACGAGAGGGCCGAAGGCCCGCAATGTGAAAGCCTGGGGTGAAGCGCGCAGCCCCAGGCAAGGGCTGCGGGTCCCGGGAGCTTCCATCACCCCGTAGCGGTGCCTGATGGTAGCCGTGGACTTTCAGTCCACGGACAGATGGCCCAGGCTCGGGCGCGTTGCGTAGCGACGGTTGGAAAACAGGATTTAGCTCGGCCAACGCGAGGCCGTCAGGCGTTGCTACGCGACGCAGGCGCATTCCCATGCCCAAAACCGTGGACCGAGGTCCACGGCTACCTTCACTGCGTTGCTACGCGACGCAGGTACGCGACGCAGGCGCCGCCCGATTCCTCACCGCGTAGCGGTGTCTGATGGTAGCCGTGGACTTCCAGTCCACGGACCAATGGTCCAAGTTCGGGCGCGTCGCGTAGCGACGGTTGAAAAACAGGATTTAGCTCGGCCAACGCGAGGCCGTCAGGCCTCGCTACGCGACGCAGGCGCATTCCCATGCCCAAAACCGTGGACCGAGGTCCACGGCTACCTTCACTGCGTCGCTACGCGACGCGCGCCGCCGCGTTTACTTCTCCGGCACCTCGATGGCGTTGCCGTCGCGGAGCCAGAAACCGGGGCCTGGGCCCCGTTGCCCGAGCAATCGAAGGCCAGCTCGTACAACTGGCCGGTGGCCGCGTCGCGGCGCTTGACCGTGATGCGGGAGAGGTCCGAGGAGGCGCGCAGCAGGCCGGAGGCTTGCAGCACCGGCAGCAGGGCAAAGGACGGAGGAGTGTAGGCACGAGAGCCCCCTGAACCCCCCCTGCTGGGTTCTTGGTTTGCAGGCTCAACAGGAGGTTAGTCGTCTGGCCCTTGACGGTTAACAGGACGTGGCGGTCCACGCACCGCCTGAGCCCCGCCAGGATCTCCTCCGGCAGGCCCTGCCAGATGGCGTTGATCGGATGGTCTGCCTCTGGAATTTCCACCACGTCGCCCCATTGGAGTTGCTGATCACCCGAACAATCGGGCCGCCGGAACGGGCCGTTGACCAGGTACCCGGTCCAGCCCAATGCATTGCCAGTTGGGTGCTGAACCGTCACCCGGTCCAGGATCGGAAAGGCCAGGGCGCCCTGCCGACGCCAGCCTGGGTCGTCGAAGCCCTGCTGGACTGACGGATCCTGTGTCACAAAGCCATAGTGAGCGGCAATGAGTTCATAGAGGCTGAAACGGTTGTAGTTGTTTGTGCCCTTGGTGAAGACGACCTGGGAGTAGTTGGCCGAAGGCCGCCGGACCTCGATCACGTCGGTCCGCGGCAGGTCTTCAATGGCGCCATGCTTGCGCAGAAGCTCGGCGATTTCGCCGGGCTGGGCGGGCGTTTGAACGGAGGTGGGGGCCGGAAAGCGGGCGGGCTGTCCGGGCAAGCCCGGGCTGAACCCGGGCTGGGGCAGCAAATTGATATTCATCGGCACTGGGAACCCCGGCTGCCGCGGTTGCTTGGCCAGGGCTAAAGGCGTGTTGCCGGCATTGTCGCGAATATTGGGCTCTGCGCCTTTGGCCAGCAGCAGCTCGACCATCGCCTTGTTGCCGTGCGCGCCCCATTGCGCCGCGACGTGGAGCGGCGTCTGGCCATTCTCGTCTTTGACATTCGGGTCGGCCTTGGCGTCCAGCAGGACGGCAGCGATGTCGGTCTCCGCGAGCCCGGCGGCGTAGCTCAAGGGTGTCTTGCCGTGCTCATCCCGGCAGTTGACATCGGCATGGTGGGCGACGAGGAGCTTGACCATCTCCTGCAAGGTGCCGCCTGGCTGGGTCGACGACAGCACACGGTGCAGCAGAGTTTGAAACACGGGGTCCTTGACATTCGGGCTGGCATTGGCGTCCAGGAGGATGGCGGCGATCTCTGTGTTGCGGTTCTCCACGGCGTAGTTAAGGGGTGTCTTGCCCTCATGGTCCCGGGCGTCGACCTCGCCGCCGTGTGCCAGGAGGAGCTTGACCATCTCCCTGCGGGTTTGCGGGCTCCATTGGTGGCCCGGCTGGTCCCAGTCCGCCACCGCAAGGAGGAGCAGGCTTCTACCCTGCTGGTCTTTCACGTTCGGGTCGGCCTTGGCATCCAGCAAGGCGGCAGCGATCTCGATGTCCGCGGCATTCATGGCGTAGCAGAGGGGCGTCCAGCCAGCCCGATCCTGGCGGTTGACCTCGGCGTGATTGGCCAGGAGGAGCTTGATCAGATCCCGGGACTTTTTGATGACTGCGTAGTGCAACGGCGTCTTGCCCCCACTATCGGGCGTGTTCGGGTCGCCCCGCCCCCCCCCGCCGAACCGCCCCGGACGCGTCGTGCCCAAGCTATCCTTGCTCCCACTATCGGGCGTGTTCGGGTCGGCCTTGTGGGACAGGAGCAATTGGGCGATCTCGGCCTCGCCCAGCCGCGCGGCGGCCAACAAAGGGGTCAGCCCGCCAGCGCTCTCGTCTGCGGCAGAGGTTTGGGCGTTGGGGGCCGCGCCGCTGTCGAGCAGCAGCTTGACGATTTCAGGATTGCCCACGGCAGCGGCAAGAAAGAGAGGCGAGCAGCGGATGCTCGGGCTGCGCAGCGAGAGCTGCCCGCCGCGATTGAAGTGCCAAATCTCGCACTCGATATTGACTTCCGCTTTGTCGGCGAGCAGGAGTTTGACGACTGCAACCTGCTTGCCCAGGATGGCCTCGACCAAAGGGGTGGCACCCTTGGTGTGTTGGTTCGGGAGGTTGAAGACTGGCGGCGGTCCGGAGTTTTTCGCGTTCACCTCGGCGTGGTGGGCCAGGAGCAGTTCCGCCACGGCGGCCTGACCCGCCGCGGCGGCCTTGTGCAGCGGCGTGTCGCCAAAGTTGTCCCGGGCATCGACCTTGGCCTTGTTGGCCAACAGGAGTTCAACCACGCTCTTGAATCCCTTGGCGGCGGCCTTGTGCAAAGGGGTTTCCCCCGAGCTGTCTGCGGCATCCACCGAGGCGCCATGCTTGAGGAGCAGTTCCGCCAGGACCCGGTGCCCGCCGCTGGCCGCCAAACTCAACGGGGTGTCGCCGTTGTTGTCCTTCAGGTTCGCATCCGCCGCATTCTTCAGCAGATACTCCGCCACAATCACCTGGCCCGCCTCCGCCGCCGCGTGGAGGGGTCTTCGGCCTACCGCATCCGGGGCGTTGATCAAGTCCGGGCTGTTCTTGATCATCTCTTGGATGCGGGCGATCTCCTCCGCCTCGGCCGAAGTTGTCGGCGGCTGGGCTGCCGCGGTCGAGAGGGGTTGGCCGGCGTTGAGCGCGGCCTTGCGGCGCTTCAGTTCGAGCAGGTCCTGCTGGGTCGGCAGGAATGAGGTCTCGTCGGCAATTCCGCTCTTGTACCTCGCTTCTTGCGTGCTCAACTCTTGCTCGACGACCTTAATCTCCTCGTCGAGCAGCCGCTTTTGCTCCTGGACGGCGGCGGGCTGGGCGGCATCGAGCGCGGCCTTGCGGACCTTGAGGTCGAGCAGGTCACGCTGGGCCGTCAGGTACCGCCTGCCAATCTCCCATCCCGCCGCGGTACCGTCCCTCCGCTTTGGCCAGCGTTTGCTCCCCGAGCTTGATTGCCTCATCGAGCAGCCGCTTCTGCTCCTGGATGGCGGCGGGTTGGCCGTCATCAAGCGCGGCAGCGGCGCGCTTGAGTTCCAAGATCTCCCGCTGGGTGTCCGCCAACTCATCAGTGCTCAGCCTGCCCACCTTCAAGGCATTCTGCTGGCCGGCGAGCTTTTGCTCGACCAGTTTGATTTCTTCCTGGAGGAGGCGTTTCTGCTCCTGGATGGCGGGGTTCGGGAGCCAGACTTGCCAGTTGGTGCCCTCTTTGCGCCATTGGTAGGAGAGGGGAGGGCCGCCGGCCACCAAGGCGCCCTGCGTTGCCAGGCCTTGGCGGCTGAGCTCGACCAGCGGCTGCTGGTCGGCGAACTCGCGCAGGATGCGCTGGTACTGCGCCACGGCCTCGTTCGTGTTGCCCTGTTTGCGATAGCATTCGCCCAGGCGGAAGACGGCTGTGGCCGCCAGCTTGCGGTCTTTGTCGAACTGGGCGATGACCGTTTGGTAAGCCTGGATGGCCGCAGGCAGGTTGTGGTTGGCCTCTTCCTCGAAGAGCCCTTTCTGCAAGGACGCCGTCGGGTCGTTGTTGGCCGCCCCCAGAACCAGAGGCACCGCGGCGAAGAGCAATCCGCTTAAGAGGAGTCTCAATTTCATTAGTTCAATTCGTTTCATCTGACGCTCACTATGACACACCCGCCGCCTCCTGTTTGTCATCCTTTTGTAAAATCGCGCGGCCTCTCCATGAACCGTCGCCAAGCCCGCAGGTTTTGGACTGCGCCAGTCCTCTGGCGCTTTTTGGACCCAGACCCAGGGGACACCAAAGCGGCAGAGGACTGCCGCACTCCAAGACGCTTCGCGCGGGAGGGGCGCCCGAACCGTGCCCTGGCGGAAGGGATTTGGGCATTCGAGTTTTGAATTTTGAATTTGTCTCGGATTTCGGATTTCGGATTTCGGATTTCTCACGCCGGCTCTTGCTGGGTCAGGCAGTGGAGGGTGCCAAAGCCCAGGACGAGGTCCACGGCGTGGATGCCGACCACGGGCCGGTCTTTGAAGAGCTCGGCCAGAGTGCCGAGGGCGATGCGATCCTTGGGGTCGTTGAAGGTGGGGACAATGACGGCGTTGTTGGCGATGTAGAAATTGGCGTAGCTGCCGGGCAAACGACAGTTGTCGAAATAGAGAGGCCCCGGCATCGGCAGGGGCACCACCGCTGGTTTCGAGCCGTCTTCGAGCCTCAAATCCCGGATGCGCTCCCAGTTCTCCTCGAGCGGCCTGTAATTGGCGTCCCTGGGGTTGGTCTCCTTCACGAGCACGAGGGTGTCGCGATTGACGAATCGGCAGATGTTGTCGATGTGGCCATGGGTGTCGTCGCCGGCCGGTCCGGCGCCGAGCCAGAGGACATTCGTCACGCCCAAGTAACCCCTGAGCGTCGTCTCGATCTCCTCTCGCCCCAGCCCGGGGTTGCGCACCTGAACCTTCGGGTGCAGGTAGCATTCCTCGGTCGTCAGCAGCGTGCCCTGCCCGTTGACCTCGATGCCGCCGCCTTCGATGACGAAATCGCGGCCCTGGCACCGCGCGTGGAAGAGCCGTTTGCGCAGGAGCCGCGCCGCCTTCTCCGGCACGCGCCGGTCCTTCTGCCAATCGTCATACTTGGCCCAGGCATTGAAATGAAAATGCACAACGGCCGTCGCCGCTCCCCGTCCCCTGCCCTTGGAGTTGCGGTTGCTGACGAAGATCGGCCCGCTGTCGCGCATCCAGCCCCGGTTGGTCGGGCAGCGAATGAACCGGACATTGTTGAGGTCCGCCCCGGAGCGGACCAGGTGGCGGGCGGCCTGCTGCTCCTCGGCCCGGTTGCGGACCAGGATGCGCACCAGTTCGCCAGGCGAAATCTTGCGGACCATCTCGACATAGACCCAGCGGATGGCATCGAGCTTGTCCGGCCAATCGGTCGGATTGTGCGGCCAACCCAGCCACGTGGCCTTGTGTTTGGCCCACTCCGCCGGCATTGCGAAGCCCAGCTCCGATGGGGCCCGGGCGCTCTCGATATTCTGTTTGGCCATAGAAATCCGCGCGCAGGATAGTCGTTTCTCCAAATCTCGGGCAAGATTCCTCGCGCATTTGCACAAACCGCTCTGCTGGCTGACCGCGTAGCGGTGGCCGATGGTAGCCGTGGACTTCAGTCCACGGACCCATGGCCCAAGCTTCGAGCGCGTTGCGTAGCGACGCCTGAAAACCGCGAGTCCGTCAGGCGTCGCTACGCGACGCGGGACCGTTCCCACGCCGCAAACCGTGGACCGAGGTCCGCGGCTACCTTCACTGCGTCGCTACGCGACGCGCGTGCTGCGCATTTAAGAGTTGGCATCTTGCCTTTCCCGCGTATTGTTTCTGCGCAAAATTTGGATTTTATATGCCCAAGACAAAGACCAAGCACGTCCGAGCCAGACCCGACCTAGGCGAAATGCCGGAGTGGCTGAAGAAGCAGCACTGTCCGCACCGCGAGCAGTACATGTCGGGCAAACGCATTCTGCCCCGGAACATCACCGGGCGGGAGAAGCTGCCGGACCTGGTGGATGAGACGTTTCTGGCCTACAACGGCGCGCGGCTCAAGGAAGGGTGCCAATTGTTCACGGGGAAGATGCTCGAGGCCGACGTGACGGTGGGGATGAGCTTTGCCGGGGCGCTGACGCCTGCCGGGATGGGCTGTTCGAGCATTGTGCCGCTGATCAAGGCGGGGTTCGTGGACTGGCTCGTGGCCACGGGCGCCAACCTGTATCACGACATGCACTTTGCCCTCAACTACCCGGTGCGTGTCGGCAGTTTCAAGTTCGACGACACCGACCTGCGCAACAACGACATCGTGCGGGTCTATGACGTGCTGCTGGGCTACAGCGATTGCCTGATGGCGACCGACGAGATCCTTGAGGGCATCCTCACGCAGCCGGAGTTTCAAAAGGAGATGGGCACGGCGGAACTGCATTATCTGCTGGGCAGGTATTGCGCCGAATGGGAGCGCAAGGCCGGCCTTCAAGGACGTTCTCGGTCCTCGCCGCCGCCTATCGCGCCGGCGTGCCCTGCTACACCTCCTCGCCCGGCGACTCGACCATCGGCATGAACGTGGCCGGCGTCGAACTGCGCGGCAACAAGCTCCGCATCAACCCGTCCATTGACGTCAATGAAACCACCGCCTACGTGCTGGCGGCCAAACGCGCCGGCGGCAAGAGCGGTGTGGTCCTCTGGGGCGGCGGCAGCCCCAAGAACTTCATGCTCCAGACCGAGCCGCAGATCCAGGAGGTCCTCCGCATCAAGGAATTCGGCCAGGACTATTTCCTCCAGGTCACCGACGCCCGGCCCGATACCGGCGGCCTGTCCGGCGCCACGCCCAGCGAGGCGGTCAGTTGGGGCAAGGTGGACCCGGAACGGCTCCCCGATGCGGTGGTCTGCTACACGGACACCACGATCGCCATGCCGCTGCTCACTCACTATGCCCTGGCCCGGCACAAGCCGCGCAAGCTCAAACGCCTCTTCGACCACCGCGCCCGAATGCTCAAGGCCCTCACACGCGAGTACTTTCTCCACAACCAGGTGAAGATGCTCGACGGCAGCCAGCCGGCGCTGGAGTGAAGGGGGCCGCTGGGGCGTTGTGGATGCTCCACGCCCTCGATTCTCCCCGATCAAGCCTTCAACAATATCCGGAACCCTGCTTGCTCGAAGTGGTGGTCGTGAGTCAGTGCCTCCGTGACGCGGCGTTCCTTCATCACTGCGAACGAGATGCAGTCGGTAAGCGACCAGTCCTTGTCGGCGCGCGCTCGAAATAGTTCGAGTCCCCGCGCGAACCACTCACGCGAAGCAGAGACTGTGTCCCACTGAGGCTGTTGCGAAAGCCGATCAACGAAGCGCAGGAATAGGGAACGATTGCCGCCCACCGAAAGGGCGTCGCCCAGTTCAACCAGCACCCACGTCGTTGTGACCACAGGTTCGTCCAAGGTGCCCGCGGCAGTCGTCGCCAGCGCGTGCCACTGATCCTTTGGGTTCAACAAAGCCACCAGGAAGTTCGTATCGGCAAACTTCATGGTTGCCGCTTCGGAACGCCGTAGAGGTAGTGGTTGATGTTGCTTGAATAATCCGCCGGCAGTCCTTGCGCCTGTCCGGCGAATTCCAGCAGCACCTCGCCGATGGGTTTCTGCCGCGGTTGTTGGCTGGGTCTAGCCGCTTCCAGCAATTCGTGGAGCCGACTCTCCACCCGCTCAAGTTGCTGTCGGTCCAGCTTTGCCAACTCCGTCATAATCTCTTGCGTGCTCATAAGCATTGCTCCGCTTCGCGCAGGGCGTCTGACCATGTTCCCCGCAGATTTGATTTTCCAGTGCCGCTCGATGAGGTTCGTGCCGCCAAAACACTCCGGCCACGAAGACGCTGGTGTTGATGACGGTAATATTCTATTACGGGCCGGCCGCCTTGGCAATGTCCTTCTTAAAAACCGGGCTCATCCGCTCTCCGCCTTTTTGACGAAGAGGGCGAGCGAGGCGGTGAAGCCATGGAGGAAGTTTTTCTTGCCAACGGGGCCGATCTCGCCGTTGCAGAAGAAGCCGGCCAGGCCCATGGGCCGAGTTGCTGCTGCACCATCCGGGCGTCGTGATGGCGGTGGCCGAAGAGGTTTTGCCCGCGCCCGTTGCAACAGCACAGGCAGCCGCCATAGACGGTGGCCTGGGCCAGTTCCTTGCTCACCCGCCCCAGGAGCGCGTTCATGTCCTCGGTGGCGGCCGCCGCCGAGCGGCGCTGGAACTGGACGGTCTGCCCCGTGCGGGGCAAGGCCCAGACGGCGATGCAGCCCGAACGCGGGTCCACGTTGATGACGTTGCGAATCAGGAAATCGCCGCGGTGGAACTCGTCCAGGTATTCGTTGACGACCAGGCCGATGAAGAGGTTGCCGCGGGCCTTCTGCTGTTCGTCGGGCGCCAGCCTGTTGAACGTCTCGGCCAGCACTTCGTAGGCGGGACGGTTGCCGATTTCGTGGATGATGTTTTGCTCGACCTTGGTGAGGGTCCACGTCTCGCCGATGGGCGTGCAGCCCTGGGAGATCATGCCGGCCAGCTCGACCTGGCCGCCGACCGAGACGGCAACGCCGCCCTCTTCGAAGACGTTGCCATTAAAGTACACCTGGGTGAGCCTGCTCATTGGGATCACCGCTGGCCAGGCCCCCCATCACGGGCAGCGGCGCGTAGGCCTCGTTCCAACCCCGCAGCCAGGACTCGCTGTCCAGATGGAAGGGATCGATAAAGACCAGCCAGCCGTTGCTCTCGCCGGGTTTGACGCCGTTGTGCTCGTGCCAAAACTCGGGCCGAGGCCTCCTCGACTTGCTGCTGGGTGAACCGGCAGGCCCTGAGCTGCGCCCCCGGCAGCCAGTAAAGACCCAGGGCGATGCCCGCGTTCTCCTCGACCTCGAAGGCCCCCACAATGAGGCTCTGGCTGGAGCAACCGGCCAGCAACGGGATGCGCCCGTGTACGCGCAGGATGTCCAGGACCTGCTTCGCGCACGGGAAGAAGCGCGGGGCCATGAACACCAGCCCAAGCGACACCGCGGGCGCGCGCAATTGCCGGCGAAGATTCTCCGCCCATCGCTGCAGACCCGCCTCCTCGAACTCCCCGGGCCAATGATCCGCGATCGAATAGTCGTTAACCACGTGGACAGCCTAACCGCGCCCGAGTGAGTTGTAAACCAATGCCCGGAGCCCTGGACTGGTCGGACCCGTCGGACCCGTCGGACCCGTCGGACTGGTCGGACCCGTCGGACTGGTCGGACCCGTCGGACCGGTCGGACTGAATCGTACGACGCAAAACCCGCATGGGTGTGCCAATGTTGATTGTTCCGCTTTTAGAGGATCACCAGGTTGTCCCGGTGGACCACTTCGACCCGTCTGAGCTGCCGGGCTTTGATCTGGGCGGCATCAAAGGCGGCGACGCCGCGGGCGAACTCGGTGCCATCCAGATCGCATATCCGGACGACCTCGCCGGCCTGGAAGTCGCCTTCGCAGCGGGTGATGCCAGGCGGCAGGAGGCTCTTGCCGCCCTCGCGCAGGGCCTTGCGGGCGCCCGCATCCACCAGCAAGGTTCCACGCGGATGATGAAAAAAGGCTATCCACCGCTTGTGTCCCCGGAGCCGCCTCGGGTGCGGCACGAAGAGCGTCCCCTCGGTCTCCCCGGCGAGCACGCGCGCCAGCGTCTGCTGCTTGCGGCCGGAGGCGATGACCATGGGGATGCCGGACCGGACGGCGATCTTGGCGGCATCGAGCTTGGAGGCCATGCCGCCGACGGCGGTCGCGCTGGAGGTCCCGCCGGCAATCTGCTCCAGGGCGGCATTGATACGCTCGACGGTCGGGATGGTCCTGGCATTGGCCTGGCCGAAGCCTTCCACCAGGCCATCAACGGTCGTCAGGATGACCAGCAGGTCGGCCGGCAGGAGCGATGCCACCAGCGCGCAGAGCTTGTCGTTGTCCCCAAACTTCAGTTCGGTGAAGGAGACGACGTCGTTTTCATTGATGACGGGCACCACTCCATGGCACAGGAGGCTGATGAGCGTATTGCGGGCATTGAGGTGGCGTTCATGGTGGGCCAGGTCGTCGTGGGTCAGGAGCAGTTGTGCGACGGCCAAACCAAAGACGGCGAAGAGCTTCTCATAGGTGGCCATGAGCCGGGATTGGCCGACGGCGGCGCAGGCCTGCAGTTCCGCCAAATCCGTGGGGCGCTTTTCGAACCCCAATGCGCCCATGCCGGCGCCGACGGCCCCCGAGGTCACCACGACCAGTTCCTTGCCCGCCCGGCGCTGTTCGGCCAATTGCCCCACCAGTTGGCCCATCTGCGCCAGGTCCGGCTCGTTGGTCCTGTCGGTCAACACACCGGTGCCCAGCTTCACGACGACCCGGCTGGCTGCTTTGAGCAACGCGCGCTGCATTCCGAGGCTACCTATCAGATCGGCAGCCGAGTGTCGAGAGTGACGAATGACGAATGACGGAGCCCGGACGTTCAGGGAAAGGCTTGCGGTAACCGGTCAGTGGAGGCGGAGACGGAGTGTCGGGCAGACCCCTCACCCCGGCCCTCTCCCCTTCCAAAGGGGAGAGGGAGAAGCGTTGGCAGTCTCGGGAGCTGCTAGGCGTCTGCGCTTCCTCAAAGCGCCACCAAGAACTCTCCCTCTCCCCTTCCAGGGGAGAGGGCCGGGGTGAGGGGTCTGCCCCCGTGCCGCTCCCCTTCACTGAGGCCTTACCGCTTGCGGGCCTTCCCACTTGCGGGTGCGGTCGGCCCTGCCGCCCAGCAGGACGTAATCATGGACGATCTGGGCCCAGGTCTCCATCTGTTCGTAATAGGCCAGGAGCTCGGGCAGGGTCTTCCACGCAGCGGTGTACTTGTCCTGTTCTACAATCTCATAGCGCGCGGTGGCGGCGCTCAGCAGAAAGACCAGGCCCATGTGTACGCGCGCGACCTCGGTTGAATCGTCGTTGATGACGCCGATGAGGTCGCACGACTGTTCCGCCTCGACCCGGATCTCCTCCGCCAACTCCCGTCTCATGCCGGCAAGGATGATATTGTCATGGCCCGGCTCGAGGTCACCCCGGTTGATATGGCCCCCAACCCCGAGCGAGTACTTGTCGTGGAGCCGGCTCTCGGTCTGCCGCCTGGTCCTGCGCATGAGCAGGTAGCGGTCCTGGTGCCGAATCACGACGTAGGGGATGACCTGCTTGGAGCCGAAATCGTGCTCGGCCACCGTTCGTTCCAGAAAGCGGTAGTTTGCCAGGACCGCCAACGCCGTCCGCTGGCCTTCCCTTGAGAAGGTTCGAGGGCACAGCTTTTCAACGGCCTGGCGCGAAACGACCAGCACGGATTCCTGAAGCTCTTCGTTTGCCATCAGAGGATGCTAGTGTGATGCTGGCGCGTTGTCCAGGGGGCAACCGGACACTACTCCCGCCACCGACGCCGAAGGGCCGGAGCGCCGGCTAAAGCCCTTGTCATGACCCACATCTTCTGGCCGGTGATTTCAGTTTCACTTCTGGGCGCCCGGGGCAACTGCCACAAAGGCAGCACCGAGAGGGCGCCCTGAGCCTGTGCGGGACGCCAACGGCGTCCCTCATACCAGCCCAGGGCCTCGCCCTGGGTTTGTCGGCCAAAGACCATTCTGAGCGCTGAAAGCGCGACTCATCCCGCCGTCGGATTGAGCTCCGGCCCCATCGTCTGCTCAACGCGATGAGGCAGGCCGCTGGCCTGCAATGGGACAAGACCGCACGGAAACCCAGGGCGAGGCCCTGGGCTGGTATAAGTCAGGCCATTGGCCTGAAGGTCATGGGGCCATGAGATCCTCTGAATGACAGCCCGGAAAGATGTGGGTAATGACAAGGGCTTCAGCCGGCTTCGGACGTTCAATGTTCACAGGGACCCAAAGGGGCGCAGGTGCGCGCAAAGCCGGCTGAAGCCGGCGCTCCGGGGGCGGTGTCGGGATGCGCCCAGCCCCACATTTCGGGGTGACTAAATGAGATTGTCATAACTCCAGTGGCCGTTTCCTGCCAGCGCCGCGAGCGGCGGCTCTCTCCCCGCCGACCAGTAAATAGTACACTCTCATGGACCGACCCCGTTTATGGACCGACCCCGTTTCAAACCAAACAGGCTTCCATCGAATTCGCCGCTTTCCAGCATTTGATCGGTGATCGGAGGATTTGTTGGACCAATCAACTTTGCCAGTCGGAGGATTTCATGGTTGTTCTCGACGCGAGCGGCGTCGTTATTGGATTGATAATCCTGGGAGCAACCAGCAAAGCCGCCGCTCAAAACGAGCACGAGGCAGATGGGGAGTTTTGAGTTCATGGCTGCGTTGGCTTCGTTTCCAAATTGGTTACGGCTGCCTGGGCCGCCTCGGCAACAGAAACGCGTTCGCCAAAATTGCTTCGGTCGTTGTCGTTCAGCAACGCCTGAAGCTGCGGCAATGCTTTGTCAGCCTTAAGTTTCTCCAGGGAATAAATCGCCAGAACGCGCACAGATGGATCTTTGTCGCTCAATGCCCCAATGAGCGGCTCGACTGCACGCTTGTCGCCGATTTCCCCGAGCGCCCAGGGGACGATGTAGTTCACCTCTTTGTCGCGAAGCAGCGGAATGAGAATGGGAACCGCCCGCGGATCTTTGAGATCGCCAAACAGGTGGACAGCGTGGTAGCGGTCGGAAGCAATCTGCGCTTGAAGCGTCCAGTTGCCGCCCGGCACGCCCTGCCCTTTGGGTCTTTCGGACCTGTCGTTGAGAATTTTCCGAATGACCTCGAATTCCCGATCATCTCCCATTCCGGCAAAGATGAATGCCGCGTTGCCTCTTGCGTGCCTGTCCTCGTTGGTCAACCAACCCGCAAGTCTCGAAAGAACGTTCGTATCGTGGAGTGCCACAATTTTCCTGGCAATTTCAAATTGCTGCCAGAAGACCTTGGAATTCTTGAATTCCTCAGCCAACTGCGCGGACGACGCATTTGCGATCGTGTCATTTGGGCGAACGCCCAAAAGGCCGCAGCTCAAAACAAGCACGAGGCAGAGAGGAAGTTTGATTTTCATCGACTGATAGGAAATTGCTTTTCTGCCGCTGCGCGGGTTTTGACGCTTCGCGGGTGATCTCCAGGGTGCGATTAAAACCGTCGGTCAGCCCACCGCGCCTTCTTGCCCCGAAGGGGCTTCCGACAATAGCCCGGCGTTTCAACGCCGGGTGAGTGGCCCCAAGGAGCAGGTCCGTCCCGAAGGGACGGCTGAAAGCGAGGAGTGTTCTCAGTCGTCCCTTCGGGACGAGGGTCCCTTTTGTCGCCTCCCCGGCGTTGAAACGCCGGGCTATTGTCAGATGCCCCTCCGGGACATAACTCCCGAGGCCCATGCCGGACGCTTCTAATCGCCCAGCTCCGAATTGGGCATTTGACACGCGCTGCCTGCGCGCCTAACTCGCCCGCATGGGCAAAGTGGTTGTCAAGGCCAAGCTGACCAACTACTGATAGGAAATTGCTTTTCTGCCGCTGCGCGGGTTTTGACGCTTCGCGGGTGAACTGCTCGTGTGATCCACTTGCTCACTCACTTTGAAAGGCAGATTTGTTCTTCTCCCACCAATCCTGTGCGCGGTTGATTGCAGGTCTTTCACTGACCAAACCTTGACCCTTTGGGAAATCGAAATCAACCTTCGCAAGTTTCTCAATACCCTGTGCAGCAGCAAGCTGCTCGGTCGTTGACGAGTTCAGCCGTTCGGCCAGAAAGGGAACATCCGTTCGGCTGCCGAGATCTCCGATTGCTTGAAGAACCCATGCACGGGTTTGCACAGACTCGTGGTTGGCACACTGTTTCAGAACCGGGACAGCTTCATGTGCCTGCAAGAGTTTCAGTGCGAGAGATGCCTGCTCAATGACGCCGCGGTCCTTCTCCTGCTTCAGAAGGTCAATCAGAGGGCCTGAGGCGGCCTTGACGCGCATGTCTCCAAGGGCTCGGGCGGCATTGGCCCTCACATGGTGATGATCATCTTTGAGGCACTTAAGCAAGAGTGGCGCTGCCTCCACGCAGCGCAGGTCCCTGAGCGTTCGAATGGCGCGCCATTTCGCATCCGGGTCTTTGGTCTCGCGAACTATTTCTATGAGGTTGGTAGCCGCGTCAGGTAGATCTATCTCCCTGGCCGTGGGGGGACCGGGTGAACCAGCCGGCAGGGGATGGTTAGACAAACACAACACAAGAAAAGGGAGGATTGTGTACCGTGTTGATTTCATACTACACAAAGGGGATTATACGACGAATGGTTCGTAAACTGATAGGAAATTGCTTTTCTGCCGCTGCGCGGGTTTTGACGCTTCGCGGGTGAACGAGAATTGGTTTTCGGTCTCACTCATTACGGCTGGATGATGCCAGACGCCGAGGAGGGTGTCAAGCGGCGAGTTTTGCCGGTTTTTCGACGGTTTTGGCCTACGGAAAGGGGGCCAATGAGATTGTCATATTGGCCCTTTGATCAGAATAGCACATTCTCATTGACTGACCCCTTCACGATCGAATAGCGAAAATGCAAACGAGAATCCCAGCGGAGCCCATCTCCGGTATGCGGGCCCCCTACTCAGCCGCCGCAAGTTCGCCGTTGGCCTGCCACGCAGCCCGTGCACCGCCCCGTCATTCGGTGCCACGCACATCTCTGAACCTATACCTATACCCATGAAGTCGAATCACCACCATTTCCACGCTCGGTCCGGGGGTATGTGGCTTCCGCTACCTTTTCCCTCGGCGAGATCGATGCCCTCGCAATGGCCGTCACCGAACAACATGGCATATTTATATCGCTTGCCGCCGGCCCAATGCCACGATGAGTCATCCAGCCCACTAGACCAGCACCAATCCCCTTGAATGACCTTGTTGGCCGGGCTAACGCCCACCTCGGAGCCCTTCATCGGAGGAATATTGGAAGGCTCCCCCTTCCAACTGATAACGTGCTTCACACGGTAGAGGTCATAGACTGACGCAACGAAATAACTCGTGCCCCACGCGTCGAAGCAAGAAAGCTTTCGCCCGGATTCGCGGATGACGCTTCGCCCATCCTCCCCGGCATCGCTCGGGCAGCAAAAGCTTGCGGTATTCCCGACGTACACGTTCAACGGTCTGTCCTTGGCCTCGATGATGCCCGCGTTCTCGGCGATCATCCCTGTCTTTCCCCCGACGGCGGCCCACCCCTCCCAGCTGGGATAAGTGTCCTCATGGTCCAGCAAGTAAAGCGCAAAACCTGCGCCTTGTTGGCGCTGGTTGTTGAAACAGGCCGTAAGCCGTGCTCGCGGCTTGGATCTTGACACCGCTGGCAAAAGAAGGCTGGCCAAGATGCCAATCACGGCTATTACGACGAGCATTTCAACCAGCGTAAATGCGTGGCGATCACTGCCTGGGAATGGATTTGATCTCATGGCGATTCTATACTCAGATCTGGAGAGTCACGGGTATAGCTTTCAGTTGTGGTCCTCACTTTGACAGGTCGGCCCCGGCACGCCTCCGACGAACATAGAGTCGCACCAGGAAATATGTGCTAATGACGGCCACAAGGGCTCCCAGAACGGCGAGGCGCAAGGGAGACACTTGGGGCGGTTTCGGCCGGGGTGTCGCCACTGGCCCGGCGGGGGTGAACACGTGTTGTACGCCATTGGAGACGAAAAAGAACTCCGGTTCCGCAGTTTCCGGAAGAAACATCCCAGGAGTGTAACCGTCCGGCGGCAGGTCGGCCCGCCCGAGCTCGACCGCCAGAATTTTCAAGGTGAACGCGTTTCGGCCATCCGGCGCCGAAGTGGTTATCTCGGACGGAAACCAGCGCGGCTCCAGATCGGCGTACGTGTAACGCGCGATGTAGGTGCTGGGCGGCCTCTTGAAGTATTCCGGGCAGGTGAGCTTAAGCACCAACGGTCGGCTGTTCTCATCAAGGCGGACAACTTCGCCGGTTAGTTCAGCAGTTGCCGTGTCCAACGGCCACTTGGTCGAATATACCCGCGCCTTGAAATGGCGATCGTCGATCCACACGAAGGACTTTGGCGCCAAGCCAATCAGCCCCAGTGATCGTACCGGGAACATGTCGCGCTCCGCGTAGGGGCCATACGTCTCAGCATTAGACACCGTTTCAATCCGCCTGGGAACCTGCCGCGGCGCGATGCTAACTACTCCCTGGGGCTCCAACCACTGGATGCACCAGTATTGGCCCGCGTCTCTTCCTGGGCACAATCCGACGACCATTCCTTCGAAGGGGTGGTGTTTTGGATGACCTGGGAAATTCGTGAGGTTGCGCCAATAGAAAGTTTCGTCTTGGAACGCGCACTCGTACGTTAATGTCCCTTCAAGCGGCGCTCCATTCACGCTGATATGAGAAGGCTCCGAATAGACGAGCCGCTTGACGGGAGTTGTTTGCTGCAAGAATGCCCCCCATTTGGCGAGATCACTGTCCTGATCCATACCGATGGCCTGTTCGCAAACGCCGCTCAACGCCAGAATGATCGTGACGCACAACGCAGGCAACGCCCCACGCCGGGGCCCGCTAGCCGGATTATTGCGCCAGGATCCGCTCGCGCGGCCGATTCCGGAAAACGTACTCATTGAATTGAGTGTTTAGGCCCCCGCCTGGTTGTGATCGTGCAGTTCCAATGCTATCGATTCGTGTCCGCCGCGCCCGCCGAATCGGCAGCTCCAAGGATTACTTGATTGGTTTCACCGGGTCGTGCCTCGACCGAGAGCGCGTGCCGGCCGAAGCGCGCACCGTGCTGGCCGATTGACTCGCCCCAGACGATGACATCGAAGAGACCCGCGGGAATCTGAGGGAAAGCAAAGTGGCCATGGTCATCCGTCTTGGTTCGGTAGGCCGAGTATTCCAGTGAGAGGGCGCGCTCCACCTTGTGGCTGAAATCCAAACTTACTTCGCGATTGGCCACCGGCTGTCCCTGCTCCAGCCAGACTCCTTCGACGTGCGCCCAGGGTTGGAGGCGGGCGGCAGGCGACTGGCGCAAGTCGCCCGCGGGGCATTCGAGATAACCCTCCGGATGCACAATCGCTATCCGCTGCACGGCATCGTCCTTGGGAAGGACGAATTGGCCTTGGGCATCCGCCTTGCGCAACCAGGTCGAGCCCATGCTTCCCAGGGTGCTGAACCCGCCGGGAGTGAGTCTGAGCTGGTTGCCGGGAGCGAGCAAAGCGATCTGCGCATCGTTCGCGGGCCGGCCCGCCGGCGTATACACGGCCACGGGTGTTTCCTCCGCCCTGTGGAGCCTGATGTCCAGCGTCACGTCGCCTTCATCGGCGCCGTAAGCGCGGGTAACGAACGGCGGATATCCAGCGGCCTCGAACCGGAAAACGTAGCCCGGGTTGGTGGTCCCCCCGATGACGGGCTCCTCGATGCTGTGGCGGAATTCGCCCCCGGTGAAACTCGGCCAGAACCGGTTGATAGTGCTCCAGCGGATTGCAGGGGAACCGTCAGGATCCCGCTCAGGCCAACCAATTCCCAGCTTGAAGCGTGGCACCATCGCGCCGGTGTCCGCGTCTCGCACCGTTCCGCTGATGACCAATGCCGGCGGCAGAGTGATCTCATGCTCCTGGTCGTCCGGGTGGAGGAGCAGGTCCGAGACGCACATGTGGCCGGGCGCGGAACAGTCAAACTCGAGGTCCTGGTCCGGGGCGTGCCCCCAAACGATGCGGCCGTCGGGGTCGGAATCCTGAAGAAACTCTACCTGGGGGAAAGGCCCCGGCAAGCGGCGGTCGAAAGGGTCATAACACAACCTGGCACCGGAGACCGGCTGGCCACTCGCATCGACCACCCGAACCCGCAACGTCCGGCCGAGGCCCAGTGCCAACTTCACGGGCGGCAGGTTGGGCTTCAGGTCGAGGGAGAGAACAGCGGGGGCGAAGCCGGGCGCATCCGCGGTCACAAGCTGGGTCCCCGGCCTGCAGCCTGCGACTCGAAATGTGCCGTCCGCTGCCGAATGGGCATCCCGGCTGCCGGCCTCGGAAAGCCCGCCCACATGAACCAACGCCCCGGCCACAGGCTGCTCCGAAGGGTCCACGACGGTGCCCTGGACGATGATGCCCGAGCCGAGTCGGAACGTGAAGGTGCCTTCGAGCAACTGCCGGGCGAATTCCGGGCGGGAGCCCACATCAACGGATTCGGATCGTGAAAAGTCCGGATGCGAAGCGGAGCCGGCAAGGTAACGGACGCAGTCGGGTGCGACCCGGTCGATCTGCCAGCGGCCTTGGGCATCTGTGGTGGCAATGAGCTGGTCAATCGCGTGGCTCTCGGGTTTGGCGTCACTGCCGGGAATGGGGTTGTTCCCAAAGGCAACTTCGGCCCCAGCCACCGGTTCCCCGGCGGGATCGACAACGCGCCCGCCAATCAGTGCGGGCCGAACCAGGCGCACCAGATACGATTGAGGGACAGTCTCCCCGCGTTTCGGCTGCCATTTGAGGCTGACGTCGGCATAGCCCTCGACGTGAGTGAGAATCCAATAGCCCGGGCCGTAACTCGGATCGAAGGGCGCAACAACACGAGCTCGCTCCAGCCGAACCATCTTCTCGACCAACGACTGCGAGCCTCGCTCCCATCCCCGTAGCCACGCTACACGGTTGGTGATGGGCAGCCCGGTGTGATCTTCGACAAAGAGAAGCTCGGGGCCGGACCCGGCGGCAGAGGATTGGTCGGCCATCCCGGCGCTTTTCTTCCTCGTGCCATCGGTTTGGGCGCCCAATGGAGCCTTGGCGGTCGCGGCAGCCTCGCCGGCGATGGACGGCTGGTGGTTCGATGACGACGTTGTCAACTTCAACAGGCCCAAAGCCGCGACGATTACCACCGCGCCGGCCAGCACCACCCCTTTGCCCGCCAAGCTCCAGGAACTGAGCGTCCCCAGGCTGCCGGCGGCGGCTCCGGCTCCCGCGACCGCCGCGCGAGCCGCGACCCTCGAGGCCAGAGCGGACGGGGCGGTGCCAACCGCTTGCTGGGCCATTGCAGTGCCCAGCGCCGCCGCGGTCGAACATATACCCCGCAGCGCCAGGCGAGCGCGCAGCTTCTCCGTGGCCCGCTCGACCCGCATTCGGGCGGTATTCTCGGTCACGCCCAGGCGCGAGCCCACGTCCGCCAGGGGCAAGCGGTCGAAGAACCTTAACAGGATCGCCTCCCGGTCCTCCTCCTTCAATTCGTGCATGGCTTCGTCGAGGATCGGCCGGACTTGTTCCCAATTGGGGTCGGTTCCCGTTGCCTGGGTGAGCTGGCTCATAATGTGGGCTTCCTGTTCACGGAGCGAGCGGCGCTGTTCAGCGCGCCGCATCGAGGCGGCGGCGTAACGCGTGCTGGTATAGAGCCAGCCTGCGAACGACGTGTGCCTCATTAACCGGTGTGATTTGCGCGCCAGGTCGGAAAACACCACCTGGGTAACATCCTCGGCCTGTTGCTCGTCTCCAAACACCTGCCGCAAGGCCGCTGAATAGACAAGATCGATATACCGCCTGACCAACTCGGCAAAAGCGGCTTCCGAGCGTTCTGTCACGTAGCGCCGGAGCAGTTCTGTGTCATTGTTGTTCATCTACCCAAATAACAGCCGCAGAAACGCCAAACCGCACAAGTCCCATCCAGTAGCCCAAGGGTTTGTCGCAGTAAATCGGTTCCTGCTCGTGCGTGCGCAACCCCTCCCATGCCGTCAGCCTAACGATGGCGAGGAGAAGCACGGCGAGGCCGGTCTTGACCTGCTTCCGCCTCAGCGGAATATGCACGAGCTTCACCACCATTCCTCCAGCCGTCAATTCGCAGGGTAATCGTGGATCCTCCAAGGCGCCCCGCTGGCGATGACGCCCACAAAAAACGAGGTCGTGTTGCCGATGAGCGAGATCAGGCCACTACGGAGCATACCGCATTCAGCCAAGATTTCAAGACCGCCAGCGAGTTTTGAACCTGTGCTCGCGATTTAGCGCATTCGAGCTCGAGCAAGACGAAGCGGGCGAATCCGCCGTCGCGCTGCAGTTGCTCGAGTAGCAACAACCATTCCAAGCATTGCTTCTGCTTCGAGTTGGGGCGTGGATCGTTCTCTAATATGCCGTCCGCGCGATGGCCCCGAGTGTGAAAGCTGATGTGCGAGTGAACGAACCGCTCAGTCACTTGGGATCGGCCACCGGCGCCAGGGTCGCGCGCGGCGGCCGCCTCAAGCGTCCCAGCCTCACCGAGCGTCAGCGTCTGCCGGAGCGGTTCATCGCGGTCAACCACGCCTTCGCAGTCGGGCGCGTGGAATGCAGGCGCGCCGGAAGGGAAAATGTTGCCAATTGGCGCCAATTGGCAACATCCCCATGGGCGCCTATACATAGCTGCGCCTCTGCGGCAGGTTCCATCATAACCAACTCTGAGTGTGTCCGCGGGTGAGCGACCAGGAAGATGCGCCAGGAGACGCTCGATTTCACACGCGAACTCTTCGGCTTCCTCCCCGTCAACTTCCAGTACACCTACGCGGAGATGTACAAGGGATCCAGCGAGTGTGTCAATAGTTGCTCGCACAGCGCGCCGTCCGCCAATTGCCAGTCGTGAACCTATCCGTGCGGGGCATCGAGCACGCCACGTAGTTCAGAATGGGGTCGGTTAATGAGATTGTCATATAGGCACTTTGATCAGAATAGTACATTCTCATTAACTGACCCCTTTACGTTGGTCGCCAGGGCGGTCGTGGCGTCGGCGACGGTGAGCGTCCCGCTGGGGACAGAGTTGCTCAGTTCATTGGCTGGGTTGACCGTGAAGTGCTCGTAAAGCGCGTTGTTGGTCCGCCAGTTCAGGTTGCCCGCTGCGTCATAGGCATACCCCAACTGCTCCTGAAGCCGGCTCGCCCCGCCGCTGGGCTCGTGGCCGATGGCGCTCTTCAACTGGCCCGAGTTGTCGTAGGTGTAGTTGCTCACGCTGTCGTAGAACCATGGGCGGGCCTCGCTGAGGACCTGTCCCAGGCCGTCATAAGTATAGAGCGTCCTGCCCGCCTCGTCCACCATGTTTGTGGGCCGGTTCAGGGCGTTGCAACGGACCGTGAAACTCACGCGTTCGGATCGGCGCCCATGCTGGCCTCCTGGTATCAGAAAGTGGCAACATGCGAAAATGCGGGACTGACCCCGTTTCGTTTCCAGACTCACATTGTAACAAAGTATAGATCTGACCCCAATTTTGTTTGTGTAGATCTGACCCCAATTTTGTTTGTGTGACCTTTGTAACAAAGTATAGATCTGACCCCAATTTTGTGCCAATTTTGTGTGTGCAATTTTGTGTGTGTGACCCCAATTTTGTGTGACCTGACCCCAATTTTGTGTGACCCCGATTTTGTGACCCCGTGACCCCGATTTTGTGACCCCGGACCCCGATTTTGTGACCCCGATTTTGCGCCCCGATTTTGCGCCCCGATTTTGCGCCGATTTTGCGATTCCTAAAGCTACGGCGGGACACGTCCGCCTTCGCTGGAGCTACGGCGGGACAGGTTAGGTTGCGCCATTTCTTTGACGGGAGCTTGAGGGGCGGTGGCCGGGAAACGCTCGGCAGCTGGGGGCCAACTCTGGCGGCAGCCCTCCGTGGCGGAGGCCGCGCACCTTGTCGCTGCACCAGCGTCCGCGTAAATCTCCTCGAACTCCTCATAGGGGCGGTGCGCGCACTGCCACGAAAGGGGTCAGCCAGAACATGGTGCGTTTTTGTTCATAATCCGAGGCGGCCTTGGGGTGGCCCCGCAGGCACAGCCGGTGCCACTGCCGCGCGCAAGCGGATGTTCGCGCTTTTGGACGTGCCCAAATGGAGGCGCGCGGCGAGCCCTTTGATCGACAGCGTCGTCTCCCGCCGGTGGCGCGCCGCCATGCCGAGCCTGGTCGGATCGCTCTTGGGCCGTGAAACGAAGTCGGCCTCGTTCCAACCTGTGCCGGAGCTTGAGGCGGGAAGTCAAGAGAAATGGACCATGTTATTGCTTTTGCCTTTTGCTGGGATGCAACCCCATTCGGGGTAGGTGGGCAAGATGGCGCAGGACCCAGGGTAGCGCGTCCCGCGCAACCCTGGGCTGAGTGATCAGAAGCCCTTCGGGCTACTGAACTGGGACCCGCGCTTCTCTCTCGCGTGCTGATGCCCGCCAGATGCGCCCGATCGACAGTTCTAATCGCATCCCGTGCAAGCTTGTCATCCTCGGTCCCGCCGACAATACTGTATCGGCCTGCTCCGGCAGGGGCCGGGCGATGGCACTTTGTTTGAATGACGTTATGCCGCTGAGTCGAATCCTGCTTGTGCTCCAGGTGCTGGCCGGCGGTTGCGCAGTGGTGCTGGGCCTGTGGAACCTGCCGGCGTTGGCGGTGGTGTGCCTGGGCTTGCTGGGGGCTGGGGCGAGCGCCGCGCGCATGCTGGGCGCGCGCGCTTGGGAAAAGAAATGGCTTCGGCTCGGGATTGCCACGGCCCTTTGGGCGTGCAGCGTGGCTGTGCCGGCCAGTCTGCTGCCGGGGGGAGCGCCGTCTTACACCCTTGGGGGCTATTACGCAGCGGTCGCGCTGTTGATGTCGGCCGTGCTGCTGGCAGGGGCGCTGGACCCGGGCTGTTCGGGGCCAAGGGTACACTACAAGATCCTGAGTGTGGCGTGGGCCTTCCTGGGCGATTTGCTCTGGTTGGCCGGTTCTTACGGGCAGAACCTCCAGGGCCAGTTCTACTGCGGGTTGCTGCTGGGGGTGGCGCTGCTGGCGTGGTGCAAGGCATGGTTCCGGCTGCCCGGGCTTGGGGTCCAGGCGGCCAACACGCTGCTCTTGCTCCTCATCGGGCTGCCCATCGCGGATTGGCTAGTCCGCCCGGCGCAGCGCACCGATGCCCGGCCCCAGCCCGGCCCGATGGTCTTGTCGTTTGAAGCGGCCAAACGGGACCCGGAGGCCTTCCGGCGCTGGTGGAACTACTTTGTGGCCCAATGGGACGTCATGGCCAAAGCGGTGTTCATGCCGGACCCGGACGGGGTCCTGCCGTATCGGTTGTGGCCCGGCAGCCGGGGGCGCCTGTTTCAAAGCTGTGTCTCGGTCAACAGCCTGGGGTTTCGCGGCAAGGAAATCGCCAGGGAAAAGGGCAGTGCCTATCGCATCATCGCCCTGGGCGAGTCCACTACTTTCGGGTGTACTTTGGTCCCGGACGACAAACCGTGGCCGGAGTTGCTCGAGCAGATGATCCGGGAGCGGCTCCGGCCACCGCGCGCGGTGCAAGTCATCAACGCGGGCCTGCCCCTGTTCAACCTGGAACAGAACCTTCTGCGGTTGCGCTCCGACCTGCTGCCTCTTGAGCCTGACATGATCATCTCCTATCACGGCCTCAATGGCTTCCGCCTGTTCGATGAATCGGTCCCCTCGATGAGCAGCCGCGCACCGCCGGTCTATAAACCCAGACCCTTGAAACTCCTGGCCGACTGCGAGTACCGCCTGAAGATCCTCTATCACCGGCGCCGGCAGACTCTGAACCCGGCGCATCCCCGGCCCAACCTTATGGACGTGACGCAGTCCAAGTACGCCCGGGCCTATCGCCAGTTGATTGAGGCCGCGCAAACCAACGGCATCCGGCTGGTCCTGGCCAATTTCTCGATGGCTGTCAACGAGCGGAGCGCCCCGGAGTTGCTCGAGTTTTACGGAACGCGCTTTCCGGCTGTCGCCTGGATGGTCAAGGCCAATGAGGTGCATTCACAGGCTCATCCAGGCCCTGGCCCGCCAATACCCGCAAATCTGCCCGGCCGATACCCACCCCGGCCTCGATGGGGTACACGAAAAATTCATCGACTTTGTCCACCTCACCCAGGAAGGCCGCCGGCAATTGGCCGAGAACCTCTTTCGCGACATCCGCAGGACGTTGGAGGAGGACCTGGCGCGGCGCGAGCGCCGCGCAGCGACGCAGTGAAGGCAGCCGTGGACCTCGGTCCACGGTTGGGGCGTAGGAATGGCCGGGCGTCGCGTAGCAACGCCTGACGGCGGCCGCCTCACCGCGTAGCGGTGGCCGATGGTAGCCGTGGACTTCCAGTCCACGGACCCATGGCCCAAGCTCGACCGCGTTGCGTAGCGACGCCTGAAAAGCGGATCAGAGCTGCCAGCGCCAGTCCGTCAGGCGTCGCTACGCGACGCCGCACCATCCCGATGCCCCGAACCGTGGACCGAGGTCCACGGCTACCTTCACGGCGTCGCTACGCGACGCGCGCGCTGCGTCCGGTTCACCGCGCAGCGGGCCGATGGTAGCCGTGGACTTCCAGTCTGCCATCACGCACCGCTACGCGGTGCCGGTGACGGTTCCGAACAGCCCTTTGCGTTTGATCACCTCCACAATGGGCTGGGGCACGAGGGTCTCCCAGGAGGGATCGCCCGATCGGATGCGGGCGAGCACGTCGGCGGAGCGGATGCGAAGGAGGTCCGGGTTGTAGCGGGCAATGGGCTGGATGAAGCGATTCTCCAGGAGATAGGCCTGGAGATGCTTCAGATGGGGCGCGACGGGGAAATTGTCGCCGGTGATGACGCGGCCGGACTTGAAATCCAGGCTGGGATAGACATAGAGCCGCGCCGGGTTCTTGAAGAGCTGGCCCAGGCCGCCCAGCAGCCCGCCTTCGTTCTCGTTGTAAAAGCGCTCGTCGAGGATCTCCCCGAGCTTGGAGGCGCCCAGGGGCAGGCCGATCGGCCGGTTCGTATAGCGGGAGAGGTAGGACGCCAGGCGATGGAACCGCCGGAAGTTGGAGACCAGCACCGTCCGGCCCAACGCCCCCAGCATGTCCGCCCGGTGCAGGAAATCCTTCTCCTCGATCTCGCCGCCGGTGGTCAGGTGGCGCAAGGTCATTTCCATGAGCACGACCGGCGATTCGCCCTGGAGGCCGGGCTCCTGCACGAACTGGTCGAGGCCGCGTTCAAGCACGTCCAGCGTGGCCTTGGTCATGGGGCGGAAGCTGCCGCGCTGGACCAGGACCGGCTTCTTGTAGAGCACCTCGGCCCACTGGATGGCCTCGCCCTTGGCGGTGAACATGGCGGCCTCGGTCAGGCCCTGCCGGACCAGTTGCAGGGCCAGCAAACGGTCGTCCAGACGCCCAAAGGCGGGGCCGGCAAAACGGATCATGTCCACCTCGACCCGCTCCCAGGTCAGGTTGTCCAGCAACGCGCGGATCAGCGCCTCCGGCTGGCGCTGGAGGTAAAAGGCGCCGTGGATCAGGTTCACCCCGATGGCCCCAAGGGCCTCCTGCTGGTCCACCGTCTCCCGGTCCAGCATCCGCACGTGGATGAAGATCTCCGAGGGGTCGGCTCCGGGCTCGGCCTGAAACCGGATCCCCAGCCAGCCGTGGCCCTCGGCGCGGCGGGTCGCCACCGTGTCCGCAAAGACGAAGAAGGCCGCCGTGGCGCCGCGGCTTTGTGCCAGCCGCTCCAGGAGCAGTTGGTACTCGCAATCCAGCATCGCCTGCAGGCGCCGCCGGCTCACATACCGATCCGTCGGCCCGTAGATCCCATCGCTCACCGCCATGTCATACGCCGAGATCGTCTTGGCCACGGTCCCGGCGGCCCCGCCGACGCGGAAGAACCACCGGGCCACCTCCTGGCCTGCGCCAATCTCCGCAAAGGTGCCATAGCGCCGCGCGTCGAGGTTGATTTGCAGCGCCTTCTGGTTGGTGCCTTTGGTCTCGTCAGCCATATCCTATGGCTGGGTCAGGCGGTAGAACCGGATGGGGAAGCCGGGGGCATTGGGGTCGGTGAACAGGAACGGGCCGCTGCCCAGAGTGAAGTTGGTCAAGACGGTCCAGTCCACCAGGTTAGTCGAGGCCTGGATGACCACGCTCTGTCCGAGGCTGCCGGTGACATTGAAGGCGAACTGGTTTGCCTGGAAGCCGAAGGCGGCGTCGTGGAGAATCGCCGGCGGGGTCAGGACCAGGGTCGGCTGGGAGCGCTCGACGAACCAGAAGGAGGAACCGCTCCCTGCGATGTAGGCCCGCGTGCGGATCTGGGCGTCGCGGGACAGGCCCAGTCCGGCCAGTTGCCAACCGTTGGTGATGCGGGCGGTGGCGCCCAGGTCCACCCAGCCGGTATCTGCGACATAGGTCTCGAAGGTGGTGTGCCAGGCCTCGGGGCAGGTGCCGGTGCGGACCCAGGTGATAGTCGAGCCGTCGAACTGGAGGAAGTCCGTGGCGGGATCGGTGGGGAGGAGGCGCCCGACGTAAGCGCGGGGTTGTTCGTTGAGGAGGCTGAACTGGCCGCCGGCAAGGAGGGTGCCGTCGCTCTGGAGGGCCAGGGTCGCGATCGGGCTGTCGGCCCCCGGGCCGAAGGTGCCATCCAGCGAACCGTTGGTATTGACGCGGCCGATGAACTTATGAGACTGGCCGGCCAAGGTGGTGAAACTGCCGCCCAGGATGACCTTGCCGTCAACCTGCGGGGCCAGGCAACAGACGATGTTGTTGGCATTGGGATTAAAGCCGGCATCCAGCGAACCGTCGGCATTGACGCGGCCGGCGCACAGGCGAGTTTGGCCGCCCAGCGTGTTGAAGACGCCGCCCACCAGGATCTTGCCGTCAGGTTGCACGGCCAGGCAGTAAACCCAACTGTCGGCACCGGGATCGAAGCCGGCATCCAGTGAGCCGTCGGCATTAAGCCGGCCGATGCGATTGCGCGTTTGTCCGCCTAACCCGGTGAAGAGGCCGCCCGCCACGATCTTGCCATCGAGCTGCACGGCCAGGGCAAGAACGGAGTTGTTGGGCGCCGGGTTGAAAGTCGTGTCGAGCGTGCCGTCGCCATTGAGGCGGGCCAGGAAACCGTTGGTCTGGCTGCCGCCGACCGCCGTAAACTCGCCGCCCACGAGAATCTTGCCGTCGGCCTGTAGAGCCAACGCCCGGACGATACCGTTGACATTGGGATTGAAGGCATCATCGGGCGACCCGGCGGCATCGACCCGGCCCAGGAAACTGCGCGGCGCGCCCGCCAAATTCATAAAATCGCCGCCCACCAGGATCTTCCCGTCCATTTGGACGGTCAGGGCGGTGACCTCGCCGTCGGTGCCGGGAGTGAAGCCGGCATCGGGTGAGCCGTCGGTGCGCAGCCGCCCCAGGCCCAGGCGCGGCTGGCCGCCCAG
The DNA here is from genome assembly GCA_963749495.1 of uncultured bacterium. Taxonomy (GTDB): domain Bacteria; phylum Verrucomicrobiota; class Verrucomicrobiia; order Limisphaerales; family UBA8199; genus CAVQND01. The sequence goes on along the minus strand of CAVVMW010000021.1, from coordinate 152,255 downwards.
CATAGTGAATTGGCCCCCGATCAGGACCTTGCCATCTGGCTGCTGGGCGACGGCGGACACGGCGCCGTCCGCCCCCGGGTTCCACGCGTCCACCGTAGCCAGGTTCACCGTGAGCAGGGCGACGGCGCTGGTGGTCTTGCCGAAGACGTTGGTGATGACGACGTTGTAGTTGGCGATATTGGCGCGCTGGGCGTTGGTCAGTGAGAATGCGGAAACCGTTGCCGAGGCAATGTTGGTGCCGTTCTTGCGCCACTGGAACTTCAGGGGCGCCGTGCCGGCGACCGTGACGCTCAAGTCGGCCTCCTGGCCGACATCGACGTTCGTGCCTGCAGGCTGGAGGGTGATGAACGGATCGATGACGGACAAAGTCGCGTTCGAACTGACCACCTTGCTGTATGGGCCGCTCAGCACGACCGTGTAGGGGCCGGCGTCTGCGCCGAACACACTGCTGAGCGTCAGGGTTGGGGTTTGCGTGCCGGAGGCGTTGCCGCCCTCAACCAGGTTGGTCCCGTTCCTGCGCCACTGGCAAGTGATCGGGGCAGTACCCAGGGCCGACACGCTGAACGCAGCCGGGGTGCCGGCATTGTTGGTGAGGCTGGCCGGCTGCGTCAAGATGTACGGGTCGAGGACCGCGAGGTTGACTGCCGCACTGGTCACGCTGCCGAAGGGGCTGCTGACGACGACCGTGTAAGCGGCGCGATCGGCGCCGGAGATGTTGGTCAGCGTCAGGGTGGGGGTCAGGGAGCCGGAGACACTTCCGCCGTCGCGCAGGTTGATGCCGTTCTTGCGCCACTGGTAGGAGAGAACAGGTGTGCCGGCGGCTTGAACGGTGAATGTGGCCGAGGTGCCGGGAAGATTCGTCGAGCCCCCAGACAGACCGGTAATCGTGGGGGCGACGGAGGTGGTTTCGACGAACCACCCCGAGCCATTGAGCGATGCGCCGGCGACGAAGCCGCGCGCGCGGAGGGGGGAATTTGGCGGCATGGTGATGTTCGCCAGGATCCAGCCGTTGGTGATGCGCGTGCCGGCGCCCAGGTTGACCCAGTTGGTGCCGCTGAGCCTCTCGAAGGTGGTTCGCCAGACCTCGGGACTGCTGCCGCCCCGCAGCCACGTGATGCTCTTGCCGTCCGAGGAGATGCTCTGGGTCGGCGGAGTCGGATTACTGAGCCGGCCCAGGTAGGGGCGCACCTGCGAGCCCAGGAGCGCAAAACCGCCGGCCACGATGATCTTGCCGTCCGACTGAATGGCAAGGGCGCCGACGCCGCCGTTGGCGTTGATCGAGAATGTCGGATCCAGGCTGCCGGACGGGGTCAGCCGCCCGATGAAACGGGTGGGCCGCCCGGCCAGGTTCTGGAAATTGCCCCCCGCCACGATATTGCCGTCGGCCTGCAAGGCCAGCGTGAATACAATGCTGTCGGGCCGGGGATTGAACGTCGCGTCGAGGGTCCCGTCAGAATTGACCCGGCCCAAGTTGCTGCGGGCTTGGCCGGCCAGTTGCGTAAACGCGCCTCCAACCAGGATCTTGCCGTCGGATTGCACCGTGACGGCGAGCACCGAATTGTCCGGGTTAGGGGCAAAGGCGCTGTCCAGCGTGCCATCGGGGTTGAGCCGGCCCAGGCGCAGGGAGGCCTGCCCGGCCAGCGTGGTGAAATCACCGCCCACGACTATCTTGCCGTCGGGCTGGACGGCCAGGCTATTGACCATCTGGTCGGGATCTGGAGCGAAGGCGGGGTCAAGCGTCGTGTCGGCCTTGAGGCGGCCAAGGTTGCTGCACGGCGTTCCGTTGACCGAGCCGAAGTTGCCCCCGAACAAGACCGTGCCATCGGCCTGCACTGCCAAGGCCTGCACATACCCATTGGGCGCCGCCACAAAATTGGTGTCGAGCGTCCCGTCGGTGTTGAGCCGGCCGAGGTTGGTGCAGGCCTGCCCGGCCAGGTTCTGGAACACGCCCCCTACCAGGATCTTGCCGTCGGGTTGAATGGCCAGGCACATGACCTCCCCGTCGGCGCTCCCGCTGAACTTGGCGTCGAACGTCCCGTCGGCGATCAACCGTACCAGGTAGTTGGTCCCCTGCGAGGCAATCGAGGTGAAGTCGCCGCCAACCACGACCTTGCCATCGGTCTGCACCGCGATGGCCCAGATGTTACTGTTGGGGCCGGATTGAACGAGTCGGCCGTCTGGGCGAAGACAGGAGCAGCCAAAGTGAGCAGGGCCGCAACCCAGGACGCCCAGGTTCGATGAGACCCTCCGCAAGCCCGGTCATTGAATTTCATGAGTCAGTGTATCCTTTCAGGATTTCACAACGCGTCCGTTTTTTCGCCTTTGCGAGGAAGGAAGTCAATTAAAATAGAAAGATTTGGCTGGCAAAATTCAGTCGTTCATGTTCTCTCATGGCACACAAAGTATGGAGCCAATTCAAGGGACATAAGGGACGCAACGGATCCGCGCCCGTGTGCCACGCTCCACGCCCTGAAGCTTATGAAACAGCCCCTGCTGCTCGTTACAGCAACGCTCCTGGCCACCGTTGGCGGCTGGGCCGCGCAGCTTGAAACCCCGTTCTTCCGTTTCGCGCTTTCGGGCGCGGATGGGCGGTGCGAAATCCTGGACAAGCAAGCTGGCGTGACTTGGCGCGCCCAGACCAACCACGCCCGCTTCGGCCAGGTGAGCCTGGGAGCTGGGGACCAGTCCCGCCGGCTTGAACCTGGTCCGGTGCGCGGTGGAAACGGCTGGCGGCAACGAGCTGGTCGCCTCATTTGCGCCGCTCGAAGGCCAGAGGGCGTCCCTGCTCCGGGTCCGCGCCCGCGCCCTGGGAGACCAAAAAACACTCGAGCTGGCCTGGGAGGCTGACCCGGGCCTGGACGTGGCGGCCATCACGCTCCTCGAGGACGTGCTGGGGGTCAACGGCACGGACAAAGGTTATGTGGCGGTGCCCGCGCGCGAGGGCCTGCTGGTGCCGGCCGACAGCGGGTTGAACTTCACCCACCGCTTCGACACCTATGCCTACGAGGGCTGCCACATGGAAATGCTGGGGGTCGTGAAAGAAGGCGCGGCCGCTTTGGTCGCCTGGGACGATCCGTATGTGGCGGCCGAGCTCAAGAGCGTAGTCCAGGAGGGCGGAGGCTCCTCCGGCCAAAGGCTCTCCCCCTCGCTGGCGCTCGGCAAATCGGCCAGGTCATTTCGCGTCACGTTCCTGGGCCCAGGCGATTATGTCTCCGTTGCCCAGGCCTATCGCCAGGTGGCCCGGCAAAAGGGTCTGCTGGTCACCTGGGACGAAAAGCTCAAGACCAACCCGGAACGCGAAAAGCTCTTCGGCGCCGCCAATATCAAGCTCTGGAGCGCCCTGAGCCGGAGTATGAACGAGGAGAGCACCCGCGAAGAGTCCGCGCGGGTGAATTGGACCTTCGACGAGGCGGCCCAGGTGGCCGAGCACTTCAAACGCGACCTCAAGCTGGACCGGGTCCTCTTCACCGTGGGCGGCTGGATACATCGCGGCTACGATAACCAGCACCCCGACATCCTGCCCACGGCCCCGGAGTGCGGCGGCGACGCGGCCTTTGCCGATTGCGCCCGGCGCGTCATGGACCTGGGCTATCTCTACTGCCTGCACGACAACTACCAGGACATCTACCGCGATTCACCTTCCTGGGACGAAAAGTACGTCATGAAGACCCTCGACGGCAAACTGGCGCGCGGCGGTCATTGGGCCGGGGGCATGGCCTTCCTGACCTGCTCCCAGATGGCCCTGGACCTGGCCAGGCGCCCGCAAAACCTCCCGGCCGTCAAGAAGCTCTGCGGCGCAAATGCTTATTTCATCGACACCACCTACGCCGCCGGCCTCCAGGAGTGCTTTGACCCGGCCCACCCGCTTACCCGCGCCGACGACATGAAGTGGAAGCAGGCCCTCTCGGATTACGCCCGCCAGGTCTTCGGCGTCTTCGGCAGCGAGTGCGGACGGGAATGGGCGATTCCCCACAGCGATTTCTTCGAGGGCCTCACCGGCGTCAGCGGCGGCTATTATCACGACGCCGGGTTGACGGGCAAACTGGGCGCCAGTGTGGTGCCGCTTTTCGAACTGGTCTATCGCGACTGCATCGCCATGTACGGCAAGTACGGCTACGACCCGCAACGCGCCGCCGGCTATGTCCTCTACCACATCAGCCTGGGCCGGCCGCTCAATTACCACTCGATCCCGGCCCACCTTTATTGGAAGCGCGAGGCCAGACCCCAGACCCGGCCGCAACGCCCGACGGCCCAGCGGCGGCGACCCCGCTCTGTTCACGCGGGCCGACGGCGGCTGGGCCGAGGGCCTGCACCCGATGGACCGTTTCATCAAGAACACCTGCGAGGTCCTCTGCCCGCTCAACCAATTGACGGCGCGCCTGCCTATGACCCGCCACCAATTCCTCACTCCGGATCGCAAAGTCCAACGCACCGTCTTCGGCGAGGGCAACAACGCCGTCGAGGTCATCGTCAATGCGGGCGCTGCTCCATTCGATTGCGCCTCCAAGCTCGGCGGCAACATCGCCCTGCCGCCCGGCGGATTCCTCGTCGAGTCCCCCACCTTCATCGCCTTCCACGCCTCGAGCTGGGCTGGCACCCGCTATGAGTCCCCGCCCCTGTTCACTCTCCGCAGCCTCGATCAGCAGCCCCTCTCCGCGTCGCACCGCGTCAGGGTGTACCACGCCTTTGGCAGCGACGAGATCCGTTTGGGCAAAACCTCACAGGCGGTCAAGACCGAGGCCACCTTCGACCCCTCAGCTCCGTCCCGATAGAATTGGAGCAGGTTGCAGTCGGGTGGCCGACCGCTGCCGATTGAACCGTTGAGATGAGTTCCATGCCGCACCGCATTTATAAGGTTGAATCGCTCCAAATTACCGGCCCGTACAGCCTGCTGCTGAAGTTCGATGACCAGACGGAGCAGGCCATCGAACTTCAAGCCGGTGTTGGCGGGCGAATTGTACGGCCCCTTGCGCGAGCTCTCGCTCTTCAACGAGGTCAAGATCGATGCGGACGCGCGCACGGTGGTATGGCCCAACGGTGCGGATTTCGACCCTGAGACTCTTCACGATTGGCCCACGTATTCCCAAGTTTTGACCGTGCGCGCTCGGCAGTGGGAATCTCAGCCGGCCTGAAAGACCTTAACTGACCGTCCAAAGCCGGCTTCAGCCGGCGCTCCGGCCCTTCGGCGTCGGCGGCAGCGTCGGGATGCGCCCCACTGCGGGTCCGTCGCAGTAGAGGTGGTTGGGAGAAAAAAGCGGTTCGGGCAACGGTTCGCCAAGGAGGTGGGGATGGGGAATCCCGCTGAAGGAAAACGATCCGCTACCCGAACCACCCCAATTTGTATAAAAATCGGGGGGTCTTGTCAACACCTGTTTGCAAAAAAGCAGAATTTTTTCTGCCATGACTTTTTGAACGCCCTGGGCTATTTTCGAGCATGTAGCCTGTGCAGATGGATCGCCGGGCGCATCCTGACACTGCCCCCACCACCGGGGGCCGGGCTGGAGTGCGCCCGTCCCCGGGCGCAGCGACGTCCGGAGCCAGGGCAGCGGTCAAACACCCCAGCGCGCCTGCCCGCTCCGTCGCTGCTGCGCCCGGGGACGGGCGCACTCCGGGGGCAGTGTCAGGCTGCGCCCTGGATAGCCCCTGAGGAGTTGATTGGACATGCGTGAAGAAAGAACCGAGGTATTGGTGGTGGGCGCCGGGCCGGTGGGATTGCTGGCGGCCCTGGCGATGGCAGAGGCCGGCCTGGAGGTCCGGATTGTTGACCGGGAGGAGCGCACAGCGACGCGCAGTTATGCCTGCGCCCTGCACCCGCGCACGATGGGGCTGCTGGACCGGCTTGGGCTGGCCGAGGAGCTGATCGAGCGGGGCCGGCGGGTCGAGACGGTCGCCTTCTATGACGGGCCGCAGCGGCGGGCCCAGCTCCGGCTCGACCAGGCCGGGGGCCGCTTCCCGTTTCTGTTGATTCTGCCGCAAAACCTCCTCGAAGAGACCCTCGAAGAGCGGCTGCGCCGCAAGACCGGGCTGGGCGTGGGCTGGAACCACCGGTTCGAGGCCTGCGAGGCCGAGGACCAGGCGGTGTCCGTCACGGTCCAGGAGTTGGGCGGCACCTCCACCGGTTACATCGTCCCGCATTGGGAGACGGTGGTGGTCAGGCAATTATGCGTCCGCGCCCGCTTCCTGGTCGGGGCCGACGGCTACAACTCCCTGGTGCGCCAGCGCCTGGGCATGGATTACAGGCACCTGGCCGGCCCAACCTACTTTGCCGCCTACGAGTTCGAGGGGGATGCCCCGGCGGAAAACGAAGTGCGGGTGGTGCTGGACCAGGGGACAACCAATGTGCTCTGGCCGCTGGCGGGCAACCGGGGCCGATGGACGTTCCAGTTGGTCAAGTCCGAAATCCTTCCCGAGTTTCCCGAGAAAGAGCGGCGGGCGGTGCACCTGGAGCGGAAGACCGTGGACGAGAATCTCCGCCAATACGTCCAGCGGGTGGGCAGCCAGCGGGCGCCGTGGTTCTCAACCCGCGTCCAGCAAGTGACCTGGTGTACCAATGTCGTCTTCGAGCAGCGATTGGCCCGGCGCTTCGGCCAGGACCGGTGCTGGCTGGCCGGCGACGCCGCCCACCAGACCGGCCCGGTCGGGGCCCAGAGCATGAACGTGGGCTTGTGCGAGGCGCAGGCCCTGGCCGGCCGCCTCCAAAGAATCCTGCGCCAGGACGGCCCGCTGGACCTGCTGGACGATTATGAGCGCCAGTGCCAGGCTGAATGGGGGCGCCTGCTGGGCCTTTCTGGCGGACTCAAGGCCAGGACCACTACCGGCGATTGGGTGCGCGGGCGCCTGCCCAGGCTCTTAAGCTGCCTGCCTGGCTCAGGCGATGACCTCGCCGGCCTGGCCAACCAATTGGATGTGGATGTCTAAATTGGCTTTGCATCAGGGAGGGTTTGTGGGATACTCCAGAAGGTTAAATCTGCCTATGAGCAAACTGATCAGGAATACGACTTGCGCCGTTTCGATGCTGGCCATCGGAACCGTCGCGTTGGCGATGGAGCCGCCAGCCCTGCCGTCGGCGCCCAGCGCCACCCCGGGGCTGCCGCTGGCCAGGCCTGCCCCGCAGATCCCTCCGGTCCCAGGGCAAGTTGGGGCCGCCCTCTCTCCGACGAACTACTCGGGGCCAAGAATGAAGTTCGACAGTGCGGTCTATGACTTCGGCAAGGTGGTCGCCAGCGAGGACGTCAAACACACCTTTTACTTCACCAACACCGGCGCCCAGGACTTGATTGTCACCAACGCCCAGGGCATCTGCGGCTGCACCGTGGTCGGTGACTGGACGCACCGGGCCAAGCCGGGCGAGTCGGGCGCTATCCCCTTCGTGTTCAGGACGGGCAACTACAACGTCCCCGTCGTCAAGTTCCTGACGGTCACTTGCAACGACCGGACCCAGCCGGGAGGCGTGTTCATGCTCCAGCTCAAGGGAACCGTATGGAAGCCTATCAATATGTTTCCCCCGAGCGTGGCCCTCATGGTCCGGCCGGATTCCCCGTTCGCCTCCGCTTCCTCCCGCATTACCAACGGTCTCGAGCAACTTATGATCCTCTCCCCGCCCGAGTGCAGCAATACCAACTTTGGCGCGGCTCTCCAGACCAACGTACTGGGACGGTATTACACCGTCGTTGTGTCGAATTCCACGGCCCTGCCTCCTGGCAGCGCCCAAGGCATCGTCACCCTCAAGACCTCGCTCACGAACCACCCCGTCCTCTCCCTCACCGTCTGGGCCAACTCCCAGCCGCCGATCAATGTCGTGCCGCTGGGCATACCCCTGCGCCAGGGCCCTCTGGTGACAAATCAACAGGCCTTTGTGACCATCATCAACAACTGCACCAACCCGATCACCTTGTCCGAGCCTGCCGTGGATGCCAAAGGCGTGGACAAGATCGTGGACATCACCGTGACCGAGAGCCAGCCGGGGAAATACTTCACCGTCCTGCTCAGGTTCCCGACCGGGTTTGAATTGGCGGCGGGCCAAGCCGCCGCCTTTACCGTCAAGACGTCCAATCCAAGCTTCCCGCTGGTTAAAGTTCCGATCCTCCAGCCGCCGCGTCAGCCCGCGCCAGCAGTGGTCCTGAAACGGCCGGCCCCGCTCACACCCTCTCCCGCCGCGATCATGCCGCAGCCGCCCCGGCCGGCCATGTTCACCGCCACGCCAAATCCGAGGGGCTCCCCTCCCGCGCGTTTCGGGGGACGACCGACTCCCGACAATACTGATTCCGGAGACTCGACCAACGCGCTGCCGCCGCCGCCGCCGCCCCTGCCCCCGCCTCCCCCGCCCACTGTCAATTCTCCATGAGCCGCGGCCAAGCCCGAAGGTTTTGGACTGCGCCAGTCCTCCGGCGCTCTGGCGTCCCCACGCTCCAAAAAGCGGTCCCGATGCATCGGGACCGCAGTCCAAAACGCTGTCGCCCCTGGCGACGCCCGTCCGGTTCAAGGTCCCCGTGTGCGATTCCAAGGAGGTGAAAAAGATTCTGCTCGAGGGCTTGTGGGTCGCGGCCATCGGCGCCGCGGTGGCCTTTGCTGCCAACGCCCTGTCGCCGCACGGCCTCAAGCTCGACCTCGATTACTTTCACCAGGGGCGCCAGGCCCACGACGTTGCCGCTACGAACCTCAACCCCGGCGCGGCTACGCTCCTCACCAACTCCTCCATCGAACGTGTTACCGCCCAGCTCAAGGCCGAAGGCTTTCAACTGGTTGACAGCAACCGTGTCTCGCAGTTGTACAATGACCCGCGGCGCGAGGCGGGGCTGGTGATCTTCATCGATGCCCGCGACCAGGAGGACTACCAGCACGGCCACATCCCCGGGGCCTTCGAGTTCTACAACCCTTACCAGGGAAAATACATCGGCACGGTCATGGAGGCCTGCCAGGTTGCTCCGCAGGTTGTCGTCTATTGCCACGGCGGGGATCAGTGCGATGACAGCATGCAGACCGCCCGAACACTGCGAGACGACCTGCACCTGGTGCCCAATACGAACCTGTTCGTGTACGTGGGCGGCATCACTGAATGGTGTACCAACGGCCTGCCCGTCGAGGCCGGCCCGCGCCTGAGCGGCCAACTCTCGAAATGAATCCGAGGCCCGGAGTTGGCTCCGAACCGAACTGAACTGAACTGAGCTGCAATGCCCGAAGCGCGAGATTCAACGACGGAAACCGGGAGCCCGGAAATTCTGCCGCCTAAAGGCGGCGTTCCCCAGCCAACCGGAACGCCGCCTTTAGGCGGCAGAATGCCCGTGCGCTCGGGGGCCTCGGCGTCCCGGAAGGCCGCGCTGCTGGAGGCCGGCGCAGTATTGGGCCGTTGGCTGGTCGGACTGTTGTTCGTGTACATGGGTCTCCACAAGGCCCTGCACCCGGATTTGTTCCTGAAGCTGGTGCGCCAATACGAGATGGTCAGCAACCCCTATCTGCTCAACCTCATCGCCGCCGGCCTCCCGTGGTTCGAGGTCTTTTGCGGGCTGCTCCTGCTGGCCGGCATCGCCGTGCGCGGGTCCGCCTTGATGCTCTTGCTCATGCTCACGGCCTTCACCCCCCTGGTGCTCAAGCGCGCTCTGGTCCTGGCTGCGGCAAGCGCCACGCCGCTGTGCCTGGTCAAGTTCGATTGCGGCTGCGGCACGGGCGAGGTCTTCGCCTGCAACAAGCTGGTCGAGAACTGCCTGCTCATGGTCTTCTGCGCGTGGCTTCTGACCGGACGCGGCCACCGGCTGTGCCTCTGGTTCAGCCCCTTTCAGAAGAGGGACTAAAGGGACATAAGCGACATAAGCGACATAAGGGACATAAGGGACACAAGGGATTAAACTGTCTTATGCATTATCGAGTTCTTGGCAGCACGGGTCTGCGGGTGTCGGTGGTTGGCCTCGGGACGTGGCAGTTCGGCGGCGAGTGGGGACGCTCCTATTCGCAAGGGGACGTTGATGCGATATTGGACCGGGCGGCGGAGTTGGGCATCAACCTGGTGGACACGGCCGAGTGTTACGGGGAGCATCTTTCGGAGCGGATGCTCGGCGATTACCTGGCGCGGCACGACCGCGCGCGTGGGTGGTGGCGACCAAGTTCGGGCACCACTTCCGCAAATTCATGGACCGCGCGGACGACTTCTCCCCGGCGGGCGTGCGCGGCCAGCTCGAGGCCTCCCTGCGGTCGCTGCGCACGGACGCCATAGACCTCTTCCAGTTCCACTCCGGCCCGGACCAGGCCTTTGACAACGCGGAACTGTGGGCCATGCTGGCCGACCAGGTCCGCGCCGGCAAGGTCCGCCACCTGGGCATCTCGATCATGGGCAAGGGCAGCGAACACCAGGCGCGCCAGGCGCGTCGCGCCGGGGCGGAGGCCTTGCAGGTCATTTACAACCGCCTGGATCGCCGCCCCGAGCAACTTTACTTCCCACACGCGCAGCGCGACAACCTGGGCATCCTGGCGCGGGTGCCGCTGGCCAGCGGATTGCTCAGCGGAAAGTACCGCCCCGGCGCCACGTTCCAGCCCAACGACGTGCGGGCGACCTTCGATGCGGGCAGGCTGCGCAATGACCTCGATGCAGCACAGCGCCTGGCCCAGGCCGAAGTCCCGGCGGGCGTGCCCATGGCCCAATGGGCGCTTGCCTGGTGCCTCAAAAACCCGGCCGTTTCAGCCGTCATCCCCGGTTGCAAAGACCCCTCACAGGTGTCTGCCAATGCCGCCGCGGCGGAACTGGTGGAACAATGAGCGACGGGATCGCGGTGCCTACCCCGGCTTCACCACCGCGATGACCGAGGCCTCCGGTTTGAGGTATTTTTGCGCGACGGCCTTGACTTGGTCGAGTGTGACGGCCTGGTAGAGGGCGTCTTCTGTGTCCGAGTAGGCATAGCCAAGGCCGTAGAGTTCGTCCAGGGCAGCCGTGGTGGCCACGGTGCCGAGGTCCTGGCGGGCGATCTTTCTTTGGCCAATGATCTTGGCCTTGGCGCGGCTGAGTTCTTCTTCCGCAAGGCCCTGGGCGCGGAGCAGCTCGGCCTCGGCAAGGAGTTCCTCTTCGACGCGCCGGGCCTGCTCCGGCATCGTACCGGCATAGAAGGCGAAGTAGCCGGGGACCAGCCCAATGAAATTCTGGGCGCCGACATAGTAGGCCAGGCCCAGTCTTTCGCGGATGCGCAGGAAGAGGCGGGAGCCCAGGTCGCTGCAGGCCTCCTGGATGCAGCTCCAGCGGGTAGCGGTCCGGGTCGTGCAGGGTGCTGCCGGGGAAGCCGATGACCAGGACTGCCTGCTTTTTGTCGCGGGTTTCCGTGACGCGCCTGGGGGCGCTCTCGCGGGAGGGCCGGGGCTCTGCGCCTTGGAGCGCCGCGTTGGGGCCCGGTGTCCAGCCTTCCAAGGCCCCCCTGACGGCGGCCAGGACCGCGCCCGGCTGGATGTCGCCGCAGATGGCCAGGACGCAATTATTGGGGCGCGTCAATCTCGAGTGGAAGGCGGCCAGGTCGGGCGCCTGGATTGTCCGGACGCTGGTTTCCGAGCCCAGGAAATCCAGGCCGTAGCCGGTCTGGCCGAACAGGGCGCGGCGCATGGCCATGGAGGCGCTCTGGAGCAGGTGGTCCCTTTGGGCGCGGATGCCGGCCAACTGCACTTGGCGTTCGCGTTCGAGGGCCTCGGGCGGGAAGACCGGGTTGAGCAGGACGTCGCTGACCAAGTCCAGGCCGGTGGCCAAGTCGCCGCTGAGGACTTCGGCATTGACGCCGAAGCTGTTGTTGCCGCCGTAACTGTCGAGGCTGCCGCCGACCGATTCGATGCTCAGGGCGATCTGGTCGGCGGAACGGGTGCGCGTGCCTTTGAGCAGCATTTTGCCCGTGAGTTGGGTCAGGCCGTTGTTGTCGGCCGTCTCGGCCAGGAGGCCGCCCTTGAAGACGGCCCGAAACTCGACGAACGGCAGCCGGTGGTCTTCTTTGAGGAGCAGGCGCAGGCCGTTGGGCAGGTCCAGCTTCTGCATGGCGTGGTCCTGGGCGGTTTCACCGGCCAGGGCAATGGCAGGAGCGGTGCCCTGTGGCAGCAGGGCATAGAGCGTGCGGTTTTCCGCCGTCAGCCAGGTCCGCGCGACGCGCTGCAAGTCCGCCGGAGTCGCGGATTTCACGGCGGCCAGGTAGCGTTCGGAGAAATTGAGGTCGTTGGCGGCCAGCCAGTTGGCGCCCAGGTCCTGGGCCTGGCCTTGCATGGTTTTGCGGGTGGCGAGGGTGGCGGCGAAGAATTGTTTGACGGCCTTGCCCAATTCCTGGGGCGCAACGGGCGCGGCCTTCATCTTCCGGACCTCGTCCAGCAGGGCCTCGCACGCCGGGCGGAATTGGTCCGGCTCGACCGTGGCGCTCAGGCCGAAGAGGCCCGGGTTGCCGGGGCTGTAGGTCCAGGCATCGACCGAGGTGACCAGGCCCTGCTTTTGGCGGACTTCCCGGTAGAGGCGCGAGCTGTGGCCGGCGCCCAGCAGCGCCGCCAGGACGTCCAGCATCGGCACATCGGGGTGGCGCACATCGGGGATGTGCCAGGCCAAATGGAGGTGCCCCAGGGCGATCGGCGCCTCCTCGATGATTTCGCGCGGAGCAGTCTGCCTGGGCTCCTCCGGGAGCACCACCGGCGACAGCGCCCGCGCCTTGGCCTTCGAGTAGGCCGCCCGGATGCGGGCCATGACTTCGTCGCCCGTCACATCGCCGACAATGACATAGAAGACGTTGTTCGGGGCGTACTTTTCATGGTAATAGGCCCGGATATCGTCCGGCTTCAACTCGTTGAAGATGTCCGGGTAACCGATAACAGTGAACCGATAGGGGCTGCGGGTGTAGGCGGTCTCGAACAAGCGCCGGCTGGCCCGGCGGCTCGGGTCGTCCACGTTCATGTCCATCTCGCGCAGGATGACCTGTTTTTCCTTGTCCATCTCCTCGGCCGGCAGGGTGGCGTTCTGCATGATGTCACAGAGGATGTCCAGGGCCACGTTGAGGCCGGTATTGGGGACATCGATGTGATAGACGGTGCGGTCGAAGGAGGTAAAGGCATTCATGGAGCCGCCGGCCTCCTGGACCTCATGGTCAATGCGGCTGCCGGGGCGGGTGGTCGTGCCCTTGAAAAGCATGTGCTCGAGCACGTGGGAAAGGCCGGCCCGAGCCATCGGCCCTCGTGTGCGCTCCCGGCCATGCACCAGGCCTGGGCCGAGACCACGGGCGCCGTGTGGTCTTCGCGCACGATGATCGTCAGGCCGTTGTCCAATTGCGCCATCCTCACTCCGGCCGGCGCCGGCGGGATTTGCGGGGCGGTGTGGGTCACAGAGGCGAGGCGGCGGGGCATGGGGGGACGGGGGCGGTTGGGAGGTCAAAGGGAATCGGCGAATGACCAATGACGAATGACGAATGACAAAGGGTTCAGCCTCCAGTGGAAGATGGGGCCGGGGTGGGCAGAGGCTTGCCCTGCCGGCTGGGCGGCAGGAACGGGCGCCGGAAGGCCTCGAAAAACTCGTAACCGTCTTGAAAATCGGCGCGGCTGTCCTTCTCGGTCTTTGCCAGGAGCCCTATCTCCACCATGTTGAAGACGATTTCCCCGAAGTCAGCGCATCGGCGAACGCCCCACTCCTCGAAGACGGTCATGGCCATCGGACCGAATTGGGCGGTGGCGAAATCGCGAATGCCGGCCAGCAATTCCTGCCCGCTGACATGGCGGATTCGGCCACGATTTTCCCGGCCGATATTCTTCTGGGTGAAGTCCAGCGCCTCGCGCACGAAATGGTAGGCGTCGCGAGCATAACGCGGGTCTTTGGCCCGGATCATATCGAGCGATTCCTCGAAGTTGACTTCCTGCATATCAAAGGGTTGCCTGTCTGGCTGCCTGCGCCGGCGGGTGTGCGCTCCGATAGGCCTTCACCGCCCAGCCGGTCAGGAGCAAGCCCAAAATCACACAGAGAACCATCTGTTCCTGTCTTGTCAACCGGTTCACGCGCGCAAAACTAGCATAATCCAGACCGCCCCACAACAGTAGAATCGCGCTGGACTATGGATGGCTTTGGTGTCTTTGTCGCGGCCTTTGTCGCGACCTTTGTCGAATTGGGCCGGTTTTCGACAAAGGCCGCGACAAAGGCCGCGAAAGTCACGCAAAGTCCGGCGCCGTAGCCCTTTGTGCTGGCCTGGCCCCGCCGGACTCTGGTATTCCTGTGCCATGAAATCCGAACTCAAGGACAAATGGATTTTGATCACAGGAGCTTCAAGCGGTTTCGGGGCTGCGGCGGCGCGGGCGTTCGGGGCGGAGGGAGGGCGCTTGTTGCTGGGCGCCCGGCGGATGGACCGCCTGGAGCAGGTGGCCGACCAGGCGCGGAAGGCGGGCGCCCCCGAGGCCCACGCGCACCCGCTCGATGTGGCCCGAACCGACAGCGTCCAGGCCTTCCTGGAATGGTGCAAGACCCGGACCAGGCGGCTCGACGTGCTCATCAACAATGCCGGGGGCGCGCACGGGTTGGACACCGTGGCGGAGGGCAAGGACCAGGACTGGGAGGCCATGCTCCAATCCAATGTGCTGGGCGTGCTGCGGGTCACGAGGGGCGCGTTGCCCCTGATGCGCGATAACCCGGGCAGCACCATCCTCAACATCGGCTCGGTCGCCGGCCATACGGCTTACGAGGGCGGCGCCGCCTATTGCGCTGCCAAGGCGGGCGAACTCCTGATCACCCGCGCCTTGCGCCTCGAACTCAACGGCACCGGCATCCGCGTCAGCACCGTGGATCCGGGCCTGGCGGAGACCGAGTTTTCGCTGGTGCGATTCAAAGGCGACACCGCCCGGGCACAGAAGGTCTATGAAGGCACCAAACCGCTTGTGGCGGAAGATATTGCCGACATCCTCGTCTGGGTTGCCAGCCGCCCCGCGCACGTGAACATCGATGAACTCATCGTCAAGCCCGTGGACCAGGCCGCAGTGTACAAAGTGTTTCGCAGGAAAAACCAATAAGAATTAATAAACCACGGAATACACGGAATACACGGAAAAGAGCCAGGCGAAGCCGGTCAGATGGCTTCGACCATTGGCCGGTCTTATATCACAAAGCGTTCGTGGGTTTCCTGCTCCAGGATCAGCTTGCTCATATCTTTTCCTTTCCGTGTATTCCGTGTATTCCGTGGTTAAAATCCGCGGTTTGCGCGCCAGAGCAGGACGGCGCCGACGGCCTGGAACAGGAAATTGGGGAGCCACACGATGAGGTGCGGCGCCCACTCGGGCCGGGTGTCGAGGGCCTGGCCGACCATGATGAAGCTGTAATAGACCGCCACCAGGAGCAGGGCCATCGCAATCCCGATGTTGGTCTCGCGCCGGTGGACGCGGATGCCCAGGGGGATGCCCACCAGGGTGAAGCCGAAGCAAGCAAACGAAAACGAGATCTGCTGATGGATTTGGACCCGATAAGGCATCGTGGCCGCCTCGCTGGTCTTCTTGAGTGCCTTGCGCCTGGCCTCCAGTTCCCTCTTTCTAACGTCGCGTTCCTCCGGCATCAGCCCGTTCGGGCTCACTGACTGGCTGGCCTGCTCCGCCATGCTCATGGACCGGCTGAAGCGCTCCTCCATCTGCTGCATCCCCTCGCGCAATTGGCTGTAGGTCATATCGCTGATCCTCGTGTCCGACGAGCCTTTCCGTGCGGGGTCAATGTCCTCTTCGATGGTCGAATCGATGGCGGCCGGGTTGAAGGTGGTGCCGCTCAGGGTCACGATCTTGCTGTTGTGGAGCGTGAGCGTGATCTTTTTCCTCTGGTTGTCCACCTTGAGGGCGCCGCTCGGGGCGCTGATGAATTGATCCACGTTGGTCTCGTCCTTCACATGGACGATCGTGATCCGCTCGAGGTTGCCCCCGCGGTTTTTGCCGAAATAGACAAGGTAGTCCCTGAAGTTGATGTATCTGCCCTCGGGGATCTGCAGGGCGGCCACCTCGATATTGACGCTGGCCAGGAGCCGTTTCTCGGCCACGCGGCAGCGGGGCGCTATCTCCATGTTCACCAGGGCGCTCAACGCGCACAGGGCCAGGCTCAGGAGCAGGACCGGGCTGACCAGGGACAACAGGCTCACGCCGCTGGCGCGCACCGCCGTCAATTCCTGGTCGGCGCTGAACCGGCCGAAGATGAGGAGCGTCGCGGTCAACATGCCCATCGGCAGAGCGAAGACCCATACGAAGGGCACCAGCAGCCCGATCGCCTGGGCCACCAACCCCAGCGTTGCCTGCCGGTTCACCAGCAACGCCAGGACCTCCTTGAGCACGTTGCCGATCAACAGCACGAAGGTGAACACCGCCACCGTCATCAGCAGCGAGGCCAGAATCTGCCGGATCAAATATGTGTGCAAGGTCTTCACACCGAATGCATCGTCCGCACCTTCCGGCCATCGCGCAACCAGAAACAGCAGGGCCTCGCAATGCCCCAGGCGTCGCGGAGCGACGCAACGAAGGTAGCCGTGGACCTCGGTCCACGGTTTGGGACATGGAAAATGGTGGCGCGTCGCGTAGCGACGCATGACAGCGTCGCGGCTTTCAGGCGTCGCTACGCGACGCGGTTGAGCTTGGGCCATGGGTCCGTGGACTGGAAGTCCACGGCTACCATCGGGCACCGCTACGCGGTGAGCCGGATGCCTCAGTGAATTTGGCGCAGCAGGCCGGAGTTTTCCTTAAGCCACTGCCTGGCCTGGGCGAACTGAGGGCAGAGGCGGGCGACCTCGCGCCAGAAACGGGCCGAGTGGTTCATGTGGACCAGGTGCGCCAGTTCGTGAAGGATGAGGTAATCGCGCACCCAGGGCGGCGCCTGCACCAGGCGCCAGTTCACCGAGACGGTCCCCTGCCTGGAGCAGGAACCCCATCGCGAGCGCTGGTTGCGCACCAGCACACGCCGGACGGTGAACTGGTGGGCGGCGGCCAGTTCAAGGACGCGGCCGGGCAATTCCCGCGCTGCCACGTCGCGGAGATGCCGCTCGACCGCGGGCCGCAGGTCGTCGGCAGTCTCGGGCACAGCCAGGCTCTCGCCGGCCAACCGGACCAGGCCGGTCTGGCCATTGACGCCCGGCTCCAACCGGACGGCCTGGCCGCGGAATAGGAGTTGGTCCCCGAGGCGCAGGGGTTTGGGGCGGGCAGGGCGGGCGGCCAGGCGCAGCAGCTCCCGCTCCAGCCAGGCCCCGTTCCGAAGGGCGAACTGCCGGGCCTCCGCTATCGAGCCCCCTCGCGGGATGGTCACTCGCGCGGCGCCATCCGTCCCCAGGCGCAGCACATACCGGCGGGCGCGCCGGTTGCGGACCAGGCGCAAGCGCAGTCGGCGGCCCCCGGCCTGCACCCAGTGTTCAGCAGGGGCCTCGGCAGGCCCGGGGTCCAGGGGCAGTTCGATCTGTTGGCCAGGACGCGGCCCTTGCGAGATGCGCACCGCTCCTGGGTAATCGAGCGGCTGCATTCGAGCAAGCAAATCGTAATCGGTGAGAACGCGGAGATGGGGTGCCAGGCAGACCCCTCACCCCGGCCCTCTCCCCTTCCAAAGGGGAGAGGGAGAGGCGTCGGCAGTCTCGGGAGATGCCAGGCGTCTGCGCTTCCTCAAAGCGCAACCGAAAACTCTCCCTCTCCCCTTCCGAAGGGGAGAGGGCCGGGGTGAGGGGTCTGCCCCCGTGCCACTCCCACCTTCACTGAGGCCTCACAGCGAATCCCAAAACGCCCTTGTAGAATGCGCCCCTCAAGGGTTTAATCGGGCCACATGAACTACTCATTTACGGCGGCCCGGGGAGCCTGTAGAGCCGGTTTGGCCGTGGTGCTCTTGGGCCTTGCCTCGTGCAGGACCCCGCCGCCGCCGCCTCCCGCGCCGGCACCGGCGCCAGTTGCCCAACCGGCTCTCCAGCCGGCGTTCCGGGCGGAGAAACTGGCCGAGATGAGTGCGGCCGTTGGCCAGGCTATCGCCCAGAAACGCTGTCCGGGCGCGGTGCTGTGGCTGGAGCATCGCGGGGTGGCCTTTCACAAGGCCTACGGCAACCGCGCCCTGGTGCCAGGCGTCGAGCCCATGACAGAAGACACGATTTTTGACGCGGCCTCACTGACGAAGGTTGTTGCCTGCACCCCGGCGGTGATGCTGCTCGTCGAGCGGGGCCGGCTCAAACTCGACGAGCGGGTCCAGGCCTACCTTCCGGAATTCAAGGGCGACGGCAAAGAGGCGATCACGATCCGGCAACTGCTCACACACACCTCGGGCCTGCGCGGGGACATCGAAACGCGGACCGACTGGCACGGCCAGGCCGCGGCCATCCAGAGGGCCTGCGCCGAACAGCTCGTCGGCCCGCCGGGCTCGGCCTTTCGGTACAGCGACATCAATTTCTTCCTGCTGGGCGAGGTCGTGCAGCGGGTCAGCGGGTCGCCCCTCCAGGAGTTCGTGGCGCTGGAGATTTACCGGCCGCTGCAGATGGCCGACACCGGGTTTCTGCCCCCGGACTCCAAGCGCGGGCGCATCGCCCCGACCGAGTTGGTCAACGGCCAGCCCTGGCGCGGCGTGGTACACGACCCGACCGCGCGCCACATGGGCGGCGTGGCCGGCCATGCCGGGCTGTTCACGACAGCCGCCGACCTGGCCCGATACGCCCGGATGCTGCTCAACGAGGGCGCCTTGGAGGGCGTCCGCATCTTCAAACCGGAAACCGTCCGGCTCATGACCCGCGTGCAGACGCCGGAGACGATGGCTGTGCGCCGGGGCCTGGGCTGGGACATCGACTCGCCTTACAGCGGGCCGCGCGGGGCCCATTTCCCGGTCGGTTCCTACGGCCACACCGGGTGGACCGGCACCTCGCTCTGGGTGGATCCCTTCTCGCAAACCTTTGTCATCTTCCTCTCGAACCGCAACCATCCCGAGGAGAGCGGAAACGTCAACGCCTTGCGCGCGAGGCTGGGGACGCTCGCGGCTGAGGCGATCGGCGACTTCAATTTCGCTTACGTGCCCGGCGCCCTGGCAGCTCGGCCGGGCTCCACCGCCTCGACCACCCCCGGCGGGCGCGCTCCGCGGGCGGCCTCGGGAGGCGCGGCGGCCCAGGCCGGAACGCTCAACGGGATTGACGTGCTGGTGAAACAGAACTTCCGGCCGCTCCAGGGGCTGCGCATCGGGCTGGTGACCAATCACACGGGCCAGGACCGCCAGCGCAACCCCACCATCGACCTGCTCCGCCGCGCGCCGGGCGTCCAACTCAAGGCCCTCTTCAGCCCCGAGCACGGGATACGCGGCGTGATGGATGAGCCGGTGGGCGACAGCGTGGACGGCCCGACCGGCCTGCCGGTGTATAGCCTCTACGGCGAGCGGCTTGGGCCCGCACCGAGCCAACTCCGCGACCTGGACGCCCTGGTGTTCGATATTCAGGACGTTGGCTGCCGCTTCTACACCTATACAACGACCATGGCCAAGGCGATGGAGGCAGCGGCGGCCGGCGGGAAGAAATACTTCGTGCTCGACCGGGTCAACCCGATCAACGGTGTGACGCTCGACGGCCCGGTGCTCACGGGCAAGCCCGGCTTCGTCGGCTATCACATGGTGCCCTTGCGTTACGGCATGACGATCGGGGAGTTGGCGCGGATGTTCAACGCGGAGCGCAAGTGCAACGCGGACCTGACGGTGATTCCGCTCGAAAACTGGCGCCGCGAGTTCTGGTTCGACCAGACCGGCCTGCCGTGGATGAACCCCTCGCCCAACATGCGCAACCTCACCGAGGCCATTCTCTACCCGGGCATCGGCCTGCTGGAGAGCGCCCTCTCGGTCGGCCGGGGCACCGACACGCCGTTCGAGGTCCTCGGCGCCCCCTACATCGATGACCTGAAATTGGCCGAGGAGTTGAACCGCGCCGGGTTGCCCGGAGTGCGGTTTGTGCCGGTCTGCTTTACCCCCACCTACAGCGTCCACAAGGGCCAGCCGTGCCGGGGGGTGTACCTCCTGCTCACCGACCGCGACCAGTGCAACGTGGTGGACGTCGCCCTCCAGATTGCCCAGACGCTCTTCCGCCTATACCCCAAGGACTTCGATCCCGACAAGATGAGGCACCTGCTCCTGGACCCGGCCACTCTCGACGCCCTCAAGGCCAACAAACCGCTGCAGGAGATCCACGCTGCCTGGCGGAAGAATCTCGAGGAATTCTCAAGAGTCAGAGAGAAATACCTTTTGGACCTGATGCTCAAAGGCTACACAATCCCGCGCACGCCGCGCGGCACATCGAGCCTGGTCGCCACGCCGCCTTGGCACTATGTGGGCGATGCCCTTGCGGTCGAGTTCGAGGCGGACGCCGGTGTGGCCGCGGCCTTCCTGCCCGAAGGTCTTGAACTTCACTCCGGGCGTTGTGCGGTCTATTTTGTCGAGTGGCAATCTGCCAGCGAGGCGGGCGATGAGTACCTGGACCCGATTCGCAGCCAATACCACGAGACGCTCGTCCTGCTCTCGGCGCGTTTCGAAGGCGCGCCGGTGGCCTACTGCCCATTTATCTGGGTCGACCAGGACGTGGCGCTGATGCGGGGCCTGGTTCAGGGCTGGCCCAAGCAAATTGGCTCCACCTGGATCACCAGGGCCTACGACCTGCCGTCAAAGGCTGCTCCCGTGGTGGGTCCGGGCGGCCGGTTTGGCGCGGCGCTCTCGGTCAAAGAGCGTCGGCTGATCGAAGCGCAGGTGACCTTGCGCGAGCCGACCCAAACGCCTCCTTCCCCTGGGTTCGCGAGGGCTGTGAACACACGCCACTTTCCGGAACTCGCGGCGGGAAAGCACGATCTCCCGGCCGTTCACGAGCTGGTACAGTTGAAATCGCGCGATGTTCGGATCGCGCCGATTTGGAAGGGGGACGCCACACTTCGTTTTTTCGACCATCCCTACCTTGAGCTTCCCGACCTGCGGCCCATGGCCGTGGGCGCCGGCTACCGCTTCTCCTTCGCGCTCACGGTTGACGACCTGGTTCCTCTGCGGGACTTGCGACGGCCCGCTTAGGGGGACGAAGGCGGTCAAACGGGCGTTTCCTGAGTACGATCGGTTGGTTGAGCGGAACCGGAGAAGCGGAACGGGTTGAATTCCCGCCGATTCATTGAGCATTGAGCAGTGGGTTGAGGAATGCTCCTTATTGGTAACCGGCCACGACTTTCGCAGACCCGACGTTTCCCGGCAGCTCGACCCAATCGCCCTTGAATTGAGTCCACGGTTGGCCGTTGACGGTGACGGAGGCCAGGGGGCGCTCGATGGGATCGCGGAAGCGGAGGCGGATCGTTTTGGGCGGGTTGCGGCGCGGGCCTTCGAGTTGGGCGGTGATCTGATTCTGGCCTGGAGTGTAAAGGATGCCGGCCGGCCCAAACCAGGTGGCCGCCCGTTCCAGGCCGCAACGGCAACCCGGCTTGAGCCATTCGCGCGGCACCGCCTGGCCCACCAGGAGGGCGTCGCCCTCCTCGCGCAGGAAGACCTGCCGCAGCCAGCCGCAGGCGTTGGCCTCGTCGGAACTCTTGTAGTGGTTGCCGCGCCAATCGCCCATCTCGGGCAGGGCGTGCTCGGTGTTCATGTGGACGTCGGGGAAGTGGCTGACGGCGATGGCGTTGAACATGGCGCGCAGGGCGTGCTTGACGTTGTCGCGCTGGAGGTAGGGTTCGACGTCCAGGAGCAGGCAGGCCTGCATGGACATGCCCCCGCGCCCGAACCAGTAGCGGTCGAAATCCGGGAGCGTGTAGCCGTATTGATTCGAGAGGTAGAGATTGTCTTCGTAGTCCTTGAGGATCCATTCGGCCTCGGGGGAATGCGGGTCGAGCGCGCCGGTGATGAGGAGGTGGAGGGCCCCTTCGAGGGTCTCGCAGATCCAGCCGAAGCTGCGCCCGCGGCGCTCCACATAAGAGGGGATGTGGGGCACGGCGGTGCCGTTGCGCAGGCGCACGACGGGCGAGCGTTGGGCCGCCTTGCGGAAGTTGCCCAGGAGGCTGGCATGAAAGGCGTCCGCGGCCCGGCGAATACGGTTGGCCTCCGGGTGCTCGATTTGCTCGAGGGCCCAGGCGGCCGAATCGAGTCCGCGCCAGGTATAGCAACTGGTTGAGAGCCAGGTCCACCAGTCGCCGATGTCTTCGAGACTTCCGGCGGGCAGGAGGCCGCGTTCGAGTTCCTGCCGCCCGGCGGTGCGGGCGGCCTGGCGGATGATCCAATCGGAAGCGGCCACCAGGCCCGGGGCAGCGCGGCGCAGCCAGGCAGCGTCGCGAGTGAACCGGTAATGCTCGGCCATGCACCAGAGGATCCAGCCGTGATGCTGGTTGTAGCCGCCGCTCTCGTAGCCGCCGGCGCCGTAGAGAACGCCTTGCTTTGAGGAGAAGTCGCCGGGCAAGCCGACAGTGCCCTGGTAATGGAGCCAGCCATCCAGGCACTCCTGCGCCTCGATGTGGTAGCCGCGCCGGTCCAGGTCCGCCACCATCATGCACGATTCGTTGCCGTAAGCCCCATAAGCGAAAGAACCCACCCGCGCAAAACGCCGGTTGCTCGCAGGCTCGCGCTCGCAGTTGATGAGCAAGTGGCCGGATACAGAGCGATAAAACCGGTCGAGGACCGGCTCCGGGGTAGTCAACTGCGCGCTCTCATCCAGCCGCCGCCGCCAATAGCCCGCCAGCGCCGCGCGTTCGGTCTCGAAGTCCAGCCGCGCCAGGGCGCCATGCTCGGATTGCTCCGTCAGCACCAGGTATGGGATCTTGACTAGAACCGTCTTGGTCTCACCCGGGGACAGCGTCCAACTCCACTTGAGGGTTTGGCCTGCCGCGACGGGCTGGCAATCGGCGATGACCTGCCCGCGCAGCCCCTCGCCCAGCCAGAGCCGGCCCTGGTCGTCGGCGCGCAAGGCCCTTGCCGCCTCGCCGGGGCTGTAGCTCAGCGGCAAGGTGGCGCTGCGGGCGGCGGCTGAAATGTTGCTCAGGACGAACCGGGCGACGAACACTGCCGGGACGTTCCGCAGGAGGCGTTGCCGCGTCGGCCCTCGCGCCGTTGAGTTCGGTCACCAGGGCGGTTTGCGAAATGCGCAGCCCCTCGACCTCCCAGGTGGTGCAGCAGATCGGGATGCTCTCCTCCTCGATGTGACGTTCCACGGGCTGCGGCAGCGCGCCGAACCGGAGCCACACGGGCGCCGCCTCCAGTCCCAAGCGCGGCGTGTCTTTGCCAGGGCGGTCCCGGAGGTAATGATCGTTCGCGCGGAACAGGATAGCCCCGTCCGCCTCGAGCAGAAACC
Source organism: uncultured bacterium (assembly GCA_963749495.1). GTDB lineage: Bacteria > Verrucomicrobiota > Verrucomicrobiia > Limisphaerales > UBA8199 > CAVQND01. Next base: position 129,027 of record CAVVMW010000021.1, on the reverse strand, counting down.
GCTGCCGCCCGCCATCCAGGCCGAGCGGGAAACAGATGCGCGATTTTTTGGCGGGCATGTTGTCCCAGGCGGAGCGCCAGGTCTGCTCGGGCATTTGCGCGACGCGCTCGTAGAGAGTCGCCGAATGGCCCTCGCGTTGCCGGGCGGCCACGGCGGCGTAATCGCGCCCATCCTCACCCGGCAACACCGCCACGCCGAAACGCGGCACAAACAGGGCCTCTTTGGCCACGTTGTCGGCGCCGAAGGTGAAGACCTCTTGGCCGTTCCTCACGGTCACCAGCGTGCGGTCCAGGGTGTTCGGATCGGTATTGGCCACGGCCTTGAGCGCGAGCCGGTGCTCGAGCGGCGATGCTTGCTCGATGCCCTGCACCTCGCCGTTGAAGGCCTCGATGCGCACTTGGCCCGGGGGCCTCTCCCACGCCAGCCGGACTGTGCGCTGCTCATAGGTCGAATCCGTAAAGGCCTGGATGCGTTCGATTCGGGGCAGAGCGCCTTCCCCGCGCACCCGAATCTTCAGACTATAGCGGAAGCGGACCGGATAGTCCTTGAGTCCCGGATGTTCCTTCTCGTTGAGGGGCCGGAACGAAAAGGTGACCTGGGAACCCTCTGCCTTGGCCTCGGCATCCGCCGCGCGCCAGCCGCCGTTGAACCAGTTGCCCAACTCCATCCAGCCGACATCTCCGCCGCCCGGCTGGCGGTCCTTGGGCAGGTGCTGCTGCGGCCAGCGGCTGCCCCAGTATTCGAGCCGGAGCCCAGACACTGGAGGCGCGACGCCCTCGAACCGGACGGTGACCTGGTGGATCTCGCGCGGGTCCTCCCAGAAGACGCCATTGCCTTCCGGCAACAGGGAACCGAACGGCGCCGCATCGAACGAAGCGGCAGCGCAACTGCAGATTGAGCCCAGGCCGACAAGAACAGAGACCAGCGGCAAGTTCATAGTTTATTGTCCCACTGGGTTAACGCAAAGGAACCAGGCTTGTAAAGAACCAAGGATAATCCCTTCGGGATGGCGTAGCGCAGGTTTCCAAACCTGCCGTATCGCCGATTTCCAATCGGCAGGGCGTCGGCATATCGAGGGCCGCCGATTTGCGGACGGCCCGCGGGTTTGGAAACCTGCGCTACGCTGAAAGCTCTGGCGCACGGGCGCGCCGAGCGGCTTTGTCAATGGCCCTGGAGGCGCCTCCCTCGGCGCTCTTCACCGACTTGCCGAAAGGCGGGCTTGGGCTATCTTGATTGACCGCGGGTTTGGCCGTGGGAGTGCCATGCCGAGGGCACGCGGTACTAAGAGACAGTGGCGAAATTAACCGCAAAGAACGCAGAGAGCACAAAGAGCCCGGAATCCGGGCGTTTCTCTGCGATCTTTGCGTTCTTTGCGGTTAATTCCGCAAGCGCCTCTAATTCTTGAGGCAGCACGACCGGAAACGTGAATCGAACCATATCCAGCGCCGAGAGCAGCTTTGTCCTGGGGCTGCGGGCCGCCCTGGCGGCATTGGGAGCCACGGCCATTGTTGCGGCCAGCGCCGCCGAACGGCCGGTGCAGTTCAACCAGCACCAGAAGCACTGGTCCTTCGGGCCGCCCGTGCGGCCCGAGTTGCCCGTGGTCAAGCACAGCGCGTGGGTGCGCAACGCGGTGGACCGTTTCATCGCGGCCGCACTGGACGCCAGGCAGCTTCGAGCCGATGCCGGAGGCCCCGGCGGAGGCCCTGGTTCGGCGGGTCACACTGGATTTGACGGGCCTGCCGCCCACGCCGCAAGAGGTGGAGGCATACCTGGCCGACCGGCAGCCGCAGGCCTATGAGCGGCTGGTGGATCGGCTGCTGGAATCGCCGCGCTATGGCGAGCAGATGGCCCGCTACTGGCTGGACGTGGCCCGCTACGGCGACACCCATGGCCTGCACTTGGACAACGAGCGGTCTCTGTGGCCCTACCGCGACTGGGTGGTCGGCGCCTTCAACCGGAACCTCCCGTACGACCAGTTTACGATATGGCAATTAGCCGGCGACCTGCTCCCCAACCCCCCGCGCGAGCAGCTTATCGCCTCAGGCTACAACCGCTGCAATGTCTCGACCAGCGAAGGCGGGGCCATCGATGAGGAGTTCCAGGTCCGCTACGGGGTGGACCGCGTCGAGGCCGTTTCGACCGCGTGGCTCGGGTTGACCATGGGCTGCGCCGCCTGCCACGACCACAAGCTGGATCCGATTACCCAGAAAGAGTTTTACCAGATGTTCGCCTTCTTCAACAACATCGCCGAGAACGCGATGGACGGCAATGCGCTGCTGCCCCCGCCCTCGATGCCCCTGCCCTCACCCGAGCAACAGGAGCAGTCCGAAGCACTGGCCGCCCGCGCGGGCGAGGTGGAGAAGACCCTCCACAAGGCGGCCGCCGAGTTTGCTTATGTGGACCCCGCGACCCTGACCAATGCCCCGAAGCCGGGAGAAATCGCCTGGATCGACGACGATTTCCCACCCGAGGCCAACGTCGGCGTCAACGACGGCAACGAGCCGAACAAGTGGGTCACCAAGGCGGAGGGCCCGGTCTTGAGCGGCGAACGGGCCATCTTGCGCGCCGGGCACGGCTTGCACCAGGTCTTCTTCTCGAAATCCGCCAGGCCCCTGGCCATCCGGCAAGGCGCCAAGCTTTTTGCCTACGTCTATTTAGACCCCAAAGACCCGCCTCGAGCGATTATGCTGCAATATCACACTGACGACTGGCGCAACCGGGCGAACTGGGGTGATGCCGATGCCATCCCTTATGGGTCCAAAGGGACGACCGAGAAGGTGCAAATCGGGGCGCTGCCAGAGCCGGGCAAGTGGGTGCGGCTTGAGATCGAGGCGGCCAGGCTCGGTTTGCGGCCCGGCACGAAGATTACCGGCATGGCCTTCACGCAGTTCGACGGGCGGGCTTATTGGGACAAAACCGGCGTGGTCTCGGTGGATGACCCGGCGCAGGACCCGGACGTTTCGCTGGCGGCCTGGGAAAAGCAGCAGCGCGAGCTGCGCGAGCAGTCCTCGAGCCCGCCGGAAATCAAGGAACTCCTCAAGAAGGACCCCGCCAAGGTTGACGATGTGGAGCGCCGCAAACTGCGGGATTATTACCTCGCTTCGGTCTATGAGGACCCCAAGTCTCCGATGGCGCCGCTGCGCGCGCAGATGAAATCGCTGAAAGAGAAACGGGAGGCCCTAGAGTTCCCGGCAACGATGATCTCGAAGGAATTGGAAAAGCCGCGCCCGGCCTGGGTGCGCATCCGGGGGCAATACGACAAGCATGGCGAGCAGGTCTGGCCCGGGGTGCCCTCGATCCTGCCGCCGCTGCCGCAGAGCGAGGCGGCCAATCGCCTGACGCTGGCGCGATGGCTGGTGGACCCTCACCATCCCCTCACCGCGCGCGTGACCGTGAACCGTTTTTGGCAGCAGTTCTTCGGGGTCGGCCTGGTCAAGACCTCGGAGGACTTTGGCGCCAAAGGGGAGTATCCGTCGCACCCTGAATTGGTGGATTGGCTGGCGACCGAGTTCATCCGCTCCGGCTGGGATGTGAAGCAACTGGTCCGGTTGTTCTTCACCTCGGCGGCCTATCGGCAGGACTCGATGGTCACGCCCGCGCTCTGTGCGTTGGACCCCGAAAACCGCTTCCTGGCGCGGGGTCCGCGCTACCGGCTGGATGCGGAGGAACTGCGCGATTGTGCGCTGAGCATCGGCGGCCTGATCAATCTTCAGATGGGCGGACACGGCGTCCGGCCCTATCAACCGCCGGGCATCTGGGAAGCCGTCGGCTACACGACCAGCAATACCGCCAAATACACGCAGGACCATGGCGACGCCCTCTATCGCCGCAGCCTCTATGTCTTCTGGAAACGCACCGCGCCTCCGCCCGAAATGACCACCTTGGACGCCCCCTCGCGCGAGCAATGCCGCGCGCGGCGCGAGCGCACCGACACCCCGCTCCAGGCGCTGTTGATGATGAACGACCCGCAGTATTTCGAGGCCGCCCGGCACCTCGGCTACCGCATGTGGCGCGAGGGCGGGACCAACGACGCCAGCCGGCTGGCCTACGGTTTCAAGCTGGCCACCGCCCGCGCTCCCAGCGCCCCGGAGGCCGCCGTGCTCCTGGAGACCCTCTCAGCCGAGCGCGCCCGCTACACCGCCGATACCCAGGCCGCGCTCAAGGTCATCGCCGTCGGCGAATCGCCCGTCCCCGCCGGCGTGCCCCCGCCCGAGCTGGCCGCCTATGCCATCGTGGGCAACATGCTCCTCAACCTGGATGAAGTGGTGACCAAGAACTGATGTGCAACCGATCTTTGACTTTCTTGGGCATCAAACGCGGCGGGCCTTTTTCAAGAGCACCGGCCTGGCGGCGGGGCGGATTGCCTTCCTGTCGCTGGCATTTCCGGACCTCTTTGGAGGCATGCGGGCGCAGGCGCAGACGCGGGGCCGGGCGCACGCCGGGCTGCCGGGCCTGCCGCATTTCGCGCCCAAGGCGCGCCGCCTGATTTACCTTTTCATGAACGGCGCGCCCTCCCAAATCGATCTGTGGGACTACAAACCCAGGCTGGCCGACCTCTACGACTCGGACCTGCCCGATTCGATTCGGAACGGCCAGCGGCTGACGACGATGACCTCGGGTCAGAAACGCTTCCCGATAGCGCCGACGATTTATCGTTTCGCCCCGCGCGGCCAATGCGGCACCCTGGTGAGCGAGTTGCTGCCGCACACCGCGCAGGTGGTGGACGACCTGGCGGTCATGCGGACCGTTTATACCGAGGCGATCAACCATGACCCGGCCTCGACCTATATCCTCACCGGCAACCAGGTGCCCGGCAAGCCGAGCCTGGGCGCCTGGCTCTCTTACGGGCTGGGCAGCGACGCCGATGACCTGCCGGCGTTCGTGGTGATGACGCCCCGCTGGTCGGCCAAACGGGACGCGCAGGCCCTCTACCAGCGGCTTTGGGGCGCCGGCTTCCTGCCCTCGCGCCACCAGGGCGTGGCCTTGCGCCCGGCGGGTGACCCGGTCCTTTACCTGAACAACCCGCCCGGAATGGACGCCACGGCCCGGCGCTCGATGCTCGACGGCCTGGCCAAACTCAACCAGGCCACCTTCGGGCGAAGCGGCGACCCCGAGATCCAGACCCGCATTGCACAATATGAAATGGCCTTTCGCATGCAGACCTCGATCCCGGAGTTGACCGACATCTCCGGCGAACCCAAGTGCGTGCTCGACCTTTACGGCCCCGAGGTGACGCAGCCCGGCACGTTCGCCGCCAGCGCCCTGCTGGCGCGGCGGCTGGTCGAGCGCGGCGTGCGCGTCGTCCAGATCCTTCACCGCGAGTGGGACCACCACACCGACCTGCCTCGAGACCTCCCGCTCCAGTGCCGCGACGTTGACCAGGCCTGCCAGGGCCTGCTCCTGGACCTCAAGCAGCGCGGCCTCCTCGAGGACACCCTGGTCGTTTGGGGCGGTGAATTCGGCCGCACAGTCTATTGCCAGGGCGAGCTCCGCCGCGACAACTACGGACGCGATCATCATCCGCGCTGCTACACCATGTGGATGGCCGGAGCGGGTATCAAGGGCGGGACCGTCTATGGCGAGACGGACGATTTCAGCTACAATATCGTTCGCGACCCGGTCCACATCCGCGATCTCAACGCCACGATTCTTCGCCTCATGGGCATCGATCACAATCGCCTGACCTACAACTTCCAAGGGTTGGACCAAAAGCTCGTCGGCACGGAGGCGGCGGCCATCCCGGTGAAGGGAATCATGGCGTGAACCATAACTGGTCACTGAAGGCGGGGACAGGGTTCCGCAGGGGGGACCCCTCACCCCTGCCCTCTCCCCTTCCAGAGGAGAGGGAGAAACGTCGGCGGTCTTTGGGACTTCCGGGCGCGTCCGCTCCCTCATGCCGCGACCGAGGATTCCCCTCTCCCCTTCCGAAGGGGAGAGGGCCGGGGTGAGGGGTCTATCCCCGTGACACTCCCACCTCCACTGAGGCCTTACGAGGATTGAAAATTGAGAATTGTAAATTGCAAATTGCAAATTGAACCGACCGGCCCGAGAAGCGCGGCGGCAATTTGCAATTTGCAATTTGCAATTTTCAATTTGCAATGCCGGATGCGCGGTTTCCGATCCCGAATCTGTCCGCAGCCTGAAGAACCTCAACTGCCCCAAGCCGCATGAACGGCCCGCCCGACCTCATTCTGTTCTTCGGCCGGCTGCACCCGCTGTTGGTCCATTTGCCCATCGGGCTCATCGTGCTGGTCGCGGCGCTCGAATTGCTGGCACGGGTCACCCGGTTCAGCCATGCCAACCGCAGCGTGGGCATCATCCTGGCCTTGGCCGCGCCGCTGGCCGCCGGCACCGCCCTTTGCGGCTGGCTGCTCTCGCTGGGCGGGGGCTATGAGCGCCAATTGCTCTGGTGGCACAAGTGGGCCGGCATCGGCACTGCGGCTGCTTGCCTGATGGCGGGGCTGCTCTACCGGCTCGCCTGGCACCGGGCCTACCTCTGCTGCCTGGCCTTGACCCTCCCCGTCCTGGTGGTGGCGAGCCATTTTGGCGGCTCGCTCACGCACGGCAGCGATTACCTGGTCCGTTACGCGCCGGGGCCTGTGCGCGCGCTGCTGGGCGCGCGGACACCGCCCCCGCCCGGGCACCGTGAGAATCGTCCCCGCGACTGGACCAGCCTCGATGCCTTCGCCGATGTCGTCCAACCTGTGCTGCAAAAGGATTGTGTGGGCTGCCATGGCCCGGACAAGGCCAAGGGCGGGTTGAGGCTGGATTCGCTGGCTGCAGCGCTCCAGGGCGGAAAGGCGGGGCCGGCGATCGTTCCGGGCAAGCCGGCCCAGAGCGAGTTGCTGCGCCGGCTGGGGCTCCCGCTGGGCGAGGACGACCACATGCCGCCGGAGGGCAAGCCGCAACCGGGACCAGAGGATGTGGCGCTGCTCCAGTGGTGGGTCGCTGCCGGCGCGCCCGCAGGCAAAACCGCCGGCTCACTCAAACCACCTGCCGACATCGCGCGCCTCCTGGCGGCCCGTTGCGGCGCCCCGCCGCCCGTGGCCAAGGCGGTCCCGCCCAAGCCCTTGGAGGCAGTCGCCCCGCTGGCCGCCCAGCTCAGCGAGGAACTGGGCGTGGCGCTCGGCCCCATTGCGCCCCCGGAACCCTGGCTGCAGTGCAACGCGGCGATTGCGCACGGCAGCTTTGGCGATGCCCAACTGGCCCGGCTCGCGCCCTTGGCCGCCAACCTCCGCTGGCTGGACTTGGCCGGCACCAAGGTGACGGATTCGGGCCTGGGCCAGGTCGAGGCGATGCCCAACCTGGTTCGCCTGCACCTGGAGCAGACGGCAGTCACCGATGCCGGCCTGGAGCACCTGGCCCACCTGGAAAACCTCGAGTCCCTCGACCTCTACGGCACGGCGGTGACGGATTCAGGCCTCCAGCCGTTGCAGAAGCTGCCCAGGCTCAAGCGCCTCTTTCTCTGGCAGAGCCGCGTCACGCCCGCCGCCGCCAAGGCCTTCGCCGCCAATCGCACCGACAAGGACCAAATCCAGCGCTGGCGCGATGAAATCGAGCAGATCAAGGCCAAGATCAAAGACCAGGAGATGCTGGTGGACCTCGGGGCCGCTCCCTCTGCGCCCGCCACCAACGCCACGCCCCTCAATGCTCGATGCCCGGTCTCCGGCAAGCCAATTGACCCGGCCAAAACGGTGGTCTTTGAAGGCCGCGTGGTGGCCTTCTGCTGCGACGACTGCAAGGCCAGGTTCGAGAAGGACCCCAAGCCGTTTTTGGCGAAGCTGGGCCGGCTGCCGCGCCGGCCACGGGCGAGGGCAGGCAGAACCGGTGAAACGTAATCGGTCGGTGAAGGCGGAAACGGAGTCCCCGGCGAACCCCTCACCCCAGCCCTCTCCCCTTGCGAAGGGGAGAGGGGGAATTGTCGGCAGCGGCTTGAGAAAAGGGAGACGCCTGAAATTCCCAGAGACTGCCGACGTTTCGCCCTCTCCCCTTCGGAAGGGGAGAGGGTCGGGGTGAGGGGTCTGCCCGCCGTGTCGCCCCCGCCCTCAGTGAGGCAGTACCGGTGAAACTCCCACTACCCCTTGCGCTTTGCGGCGAGCAGGGGTTTGAGATGCGCCACAGAGCGTTGGGCCTGCTCGACGGTGCCGCACTCGACGGAGAAGACGATGTCGCGCGTGGCCTTGCGGCAGATGCCGATGACGCGCGCCCAATCGATGACGCCGTCGCCGCAGGCGCAGCCGACGGCGGTGCCGGTGACCTTGCCGCGTTGGGCGGAGGATTGCTGGACAGAGATGTCCTTGGCATGGAGGTGGACGAGGCGGTCGAGGACGCGTTCGAGCCATGCGTAAGGGTCGTGGCCGCAAAGATAGCTGTTGCCGGTGTCGAAGTTGATGCCGATAGCGGGGCTCTTGACGAGGTTGTAGATGCGGTCCAGGCCGTCGGGGTGTTTGCTGTACTGCTGGTGGGGTTCGATGCCGATGAGGATGTTGCGGGGTTCCGCGACCTTCGATGCCTCCATCAGGGTGTAGCGCATGAGGGTGAAATCCTCGGCCTCGGTGCTCCAGGCCGGCTTGGGGCCTTCGTCGGTATTGATGATCGGCGCGCCGCACTCGGCGGCGAAGCGGACGGCCTGCTTGAGGGTACTCGACCCCAATCTCCGGCTTGCACAGGGGCGTGTGGGCCGAGAGGCCCGAGAGTTTGACGCCGGCCTTCTGGCAGGCGCGCTGGATGCGCAACGGGTCGTCGAGCATCGAGACGCTGTGAAAATAACCGGCCTCGCTCAGCAGTTCGCGTCCCCAATGCACCATGGGTTCGACGTATTCATAGCCGAGTTCGGCGGCCTTCTCGACGCCCCATTCGAAGGGTTTGTCGTGGTGGCGGATGTATTCGAGGTTAACGCCTAAGCCAATTTTGCCCATACAGGTAGTCAGGTTGATTCACGGTTTGGTTTGCCGCCAGGCTTCCACGCGCCGGCGCAGCGTATCGGAGGGCTTGGCCTCCGGGTAGAGGAGGACCAGGTAGTTCAGCTCGAACCGGTCGCCCTGGTGATAGACCAGCGGTTCCTTGTCCAGCCCCTGCGTGGCGGAGAGATAGGCAAAGGGGGTGAGCATGGAGAAGAACGGGGCCTCGCTGCGCAGGTTGGCGGGATGGCCAGCCAGCGCGATGGTGGCCGGGTGGCCCGGGGCATCGAAGGAGACCGCCGCCCATGGGGCGGGGGAAACGTCCTGGCGGTTGTTGGCCAGGTCGGGCCGGGCGCCGGCCAGCGAGTGTGATGCCAGGCGGTCCAGGTCCTGCCGAAACCGCATGCCCAGCCCGTGATAATTGGCGCCGCTCAGAATGACTGTGTTGGTCTTGCCGCCGACCTCGAACTTCGATTTCCATTCGAGGGCGACTTCGTTTTGAGCGGGGTCCAGGGTTAGCACGAGTGTGCGGCGCTCGACCAGGAGGGCGACCGGGGCGGTATCGGGCAGGAAGGCATCCTGCGGGGCGACCCAGTGCAGGACCTGCTCGAACCTGGCCTCCGGGCGCCCGCCGGCGCCCGTCTCGGTCAGGATCGGCGTCGAGAAGCGGATGACCTTTTGCACGCCGTTGCCGGAGACTTCCTCCCAGAAGTTGATGCCATTGACCCGGATGCCGTACATCAAGGCATGGTGGTGCAGGTGATCGAAAGGCGCGTCGCGCAGGATATTCTCGCCGCCAAGCGGGGCCAGTTCCATCACATACGGCTTGAATTTCTTTGGAGCGAAGGAATACGCGAATACCTTCTGCTGCCCATAGACCACGCTCCAGGTGGCGGGTTCTTCGCCCGTCCGCAGGCTGAGCGCAGCCGCGCGGGCCGCAAGGGGCAAAACCGCGCAAAGAACGAGGGCCAGGCCGACAGTTGCAGGCCCCGGCCCAGGGAGCCGCTGATTCGTCATCGTGATCACGCGGCCATCATAGGAAAAATCGTGAGGCCGTCAAGATCATGGACGACCCGCGAAGGGAGGCAAAATCACTATTGGCAAAATCCTCATTCCAATGATTTTGCCAAAAATGATTCTGCCTTTTCCCACCCATGATTCTGCCGCGAGCCGGATTTCGATTGCCTTTGAAGGATTGTGCTGCTATGCCCTCCTGGCAGAAACAACAAACCGTTTCCAACCATGCAACGACAATTGAATCGACGCCAGTTTCTCCAGACCACCACAGCCGCCGCGTGCGCCGCTCCGCTGCTGCTCTGCTCGGCCCGCGCGGCCGGGGAAAAAGGCCCCAGCGAGCGCATCACCCTGGGTTTCATCGGCACCGGCACGCAGGGCGGCGGCCTGCTGGACAATTTCCTGACCCATCCCAACACCCAGGTGCTGGCGGTGTGCGACGTGGACACGACGCGGCGCGAGCACCATCGCAAGCGGGTTGATGAGTTCTACAGCGCCCGGGGCAACACCGACTACAAAGGCTGCGCCGCTTACAAGGAGTTTCCGGACCTGATCGCGCGCAAGGACATCGACGCGGTCGTGATTGCCGCCCCCGACCACTGGCACGCGTATATTGCAGTGGCCGCCTGCAATGCCGGCAAAGACGTCTATTGCGAGAAGCCGCTCTCGCTGACCATCCACGAGGCGCGCGCCATGGTCCAGGCCGCGCGCAAGAACGAGCGGGTCTTCCAGACCGGCTCGATGCAACGCTCGTCGAGCGAGTTTCGCAAGGCCTGCGAGCTTGTCCGCAACGGGCGCATCGGCGAGGTCCAGCGCGTCATCGTGGACGTCGGCGGCCCCTCCAGGCCCTGCGACCTGCCCGAAGAGGCGATGGAACCGGGGTTGAATTGGGATTTATGGCTCGGCCCGGCGCCCTTGCGCCCCTACAACTCGGTGCTCAGCCCGCGCGGAGTCCATACGCACTTCCCGGACTGGCGCAATTACCGCGAGTACTCGGGAGGGATGATGACCGACTGGGGCGCCCATCACTTCGACATCGCCCAGTGGGGCCTGGGCATGGACGAGAGCGGCCCGGTGGAGATCATCCCGCCCGATGATCCGAAGGCGGCCCGCGGCGTGCGCTACCTCTATGCCAACGGCGTCGAGGTCCTCCACGGCGACAGCGGCGGGGTCCTCTTCATCGGCACCGAGGGCAAGATCCTCGTCAACCGGGGCAAATTCGAGGCCACGCCCAGGGAACTGGCCGAGGCGCCGTTGCCCGACAACGCCATCCGCCTCTACAAGAGCTCGAATCATCCGGGCGATTTCCTGAGTTGCGTGCGCTCCCGCAAAAAGCCGATCTGCGATGTCGAAATCGGTTGCCGCTCCGTGACCGTCTGCCACCTCGGCAACCTGGCCTATTGGAACCACCGCCGCCTCAAATGGGACCCGGCCAATGAACGGTTCATCGGCGATGAAGAAGCCAACCAATGGCTGGACCGGCCCAAACGCGGACCCTGGAAGGTTTAGAGACAGTGGCGAAATTAACCGCAAAGAACGCAGAGAACACAAAGAGCCCGGAATCGAGGCGTTTCTTTGCGATCTTTGCGTTCTTTGCGGTTAATTCAGCCGGATGCGCCCGCCACAGGTGTGCGTCCAAACGCACACTTCACAACGCGGCGGGTTCCTGGTAGGATGCCGCGCATATCAGCCCTTGGCATTCATTGGCCGGGGGCGCGGGCCAAGCAGGCGCAGTCAGTCGGGCATTACTCTATGAGACCGGGAGTCAGACCGCGGAGATCGGCCGCAAGCGCCTGGCGCAGCGGCGGGTTCACCTTGATCGAGTTGCTGGTGGTGATCGCCATCATCGCCATACTGGCCGCCCTGCTCTTGCCGTCGCTGGCTCGAGCCAAGGCCGCCGCCAGACGCATCGCGTGCACCAACAACCACAAGCAGCTCGTCACGACCTGGTCGATGTACGCGGGCGACAACAACGATTTGGTGCCCGCCGTGGGCCAGAACGATCCGCCCAGCACCGACAACAAGCTGTGGGTACAGGGCGCCTTCGTTTACCCGGAGGCCAACACGAACACGACGTATATCCTCGATCCCAAGTATGCGCTCTTCGCCAATTACCTCCACACCATCTCGGTCTATGTCTGCCCGGCCGACCCGCCCACCGTGTCCCTCTTCGGCCAAGACTGGCCCAAGCTGCGCAGCTACTCCTTGAATGCCTATGTGGGCTGGACCGGGTCGCGGTGGGATGATCGGCTCGATTCGAATTTCAAGGTGTTCATGAAGCAGACTCAGATAACCCCGTCCATGACCTCCGGCCTCTTTTTGTTCACCGACGTCAACCCCAAGAGTATCTGCTGGCCCTATTACGGTGTGGATATGGACCAGGACGTGATTCTCCTGTTCCCGGGCAGCGCCCATAACCGAGGCGGCGTCATCTCCTTTGCCGATGCGCACGTCGAATACCATCGCTGGCGCGACCCGCGCACAGTCATCGCCTACTCCCTCAACTACCATAACCACCACGATCCCACGCCGGGAAACCAGGACATCGTCTGGCTGCGGCAGCACGCGACGCTGCACAAGTGAGCTGCCTCGGGACTGTCCGAAGACGCCGCGAGGGGGAGGACCTTTGTCGCAACCTTTGTCGCAACCTTTGTCGAGCTGGCCATGCCTCGACAAAGGTTGCGACAAAGGCTGCGACAAAGGTCCGGAATTGAGAATTATGGGGGCGGGTTCTTACCTGGGCTCGATCCTCAGCACGTGGGTGACGGGCACGAAGACGGCCTGGATGGCCTGGGCCAGTGGTTGGCGCTCCTCTTCGGTTCGCGTGATGGCTGCCTCGAGGTCGGCCTTGGCTTGGTCCCCGTGGAGGATTTCCCTGACCTGTTTGGTTTCGTAGGCCTGCTTGGCGGCGACGGCGGCATCGACTTTGCCGAAGGCGGCGCAGAACGGGTTGCGGGGGAACTCCTCGGCGAGGTTTACGCCCTTGGCCAGTTGAGAGGCCAAGAAGACCTGAGCGGTGGCGCCCCAGGTGACTTTGTAGCTCGGGGCCTTTGCGTGGCGGACCACCAGGACCAGGCGATTGAGGTCCTCGTTGAAGGGAATGAGTCGCATGGCCGCGCGGATGCTGTTGTCCTTGGTCGGATCGTCCTGGCCGCAAACGGGGTAGGAGGCCCCGCCCTGGCCGGGCTCGACACAGGGGCAGAACGGGTAGCGAGTGCTGCGGATCTCGAAGGCGTTCTCCGTGACGGCGACCAACTCGTGGCCGGGCGACACACTCATCCGGTTGTCCCTGCCATCCAGCGTGAACGTCCCGATGTCCCCGTTGAGGCCCAGGGCCTTGAGAAACGCATAGGCCATCACCGTGTGGCCCGCCCAACCGGGGTGTACGCCGTCCTTGCCGGCGATGGCGAAGTCAGCGCCGAACCGCTGCTGTCCGGCGGCGCCGGCGGTGAGCATCGGCCAGAAGACGTCGGCAAAGCCGGCCTTCTCCTCGGCGGCGATGCCGATGCCCAGGTTGCGCAGGGTGCAGAGGCTCAGGTTGAGGTCCTCGACCGTGCCGGTGGCGGACTTGACCCAGGCAGGCACCTTGCCCACGCAGCCGGGCGAACCCTGGATGACGCGCACGCCCTGGGACTTGAAGGCCTCGATGATAGCGAGGGAATTTTCACAATAAGTGCGTCCGACCTTTTCATCGTAGGCGCGATATTCGTGGTCATTCATGCCATAGCAGGTCGTGGCCACCGTAGGCCGGAACTTGAGGCAGTCGTTGGTCATGCGCGCCAAGAACCCCGGGGCCTTCTCCCCGCTCCAGCCGTACTGCCGCACCTTGATCTTCAACTCCGGCACGCACACGGTCAGGTAGTCCTCCATGATGCGCGAGTACATCTTCTGTTCGGTGATCGAATCGCCGCAGATGGCTAGGTGGTCGCCGGGCTTGAGCACCAGGCTCGAGGCCCGGGGCGCCTTGAGCGGGACGAAACGATCAAGGCCGGCGTTGCTGGGCTTTTGTTCGAGGGTTTGGGCAGCAGCCAGGCCGCAGCTCACTAATCCGAGCAGAAGAATCAGTCTTGAGCGCATAATGTGGAGCGGATTTTCGGACTTTCGGCCAACAAGGTCAAGACCCGCTGGCTAAAGCTTGCTCTGGAAGGAGTATTGGCCCGAGCCGATCTCGAAGACGGCGCGGCCGGCCTCCTGGCGCAGGAACTTCACGCCCTGGGCCTGGGCCGCGGGCCGGCCTCTCTCGGTCACCCCGGCGGCGTCCCGGGCCGGGACATAGACCGTGGCAACCGAATTGCCGGGCACGGTGACATCCAGCGAAAACTGCCCCTGGGCTAGTCGCCAGGCGCTGGCAATCGTGCCGCGGAGCGAATGGTAAGAGGCCTTCACCCAATCGAACCCGGCCTCGGGCTTGACGATCTCGGGACGGATGACGATGCGTTTGAAGCCGGGGCCGTCGGTGTCGATGCCGGCGGCCTGGGTGAAGAGCCACTCGCTGACGCAGCCGAGCCAATAGTGGTTGAACGAGTTCATGCCCGGGTCCTGGAAGCCTTTATCGGGCCGCCAACCGTCCCAGCGCTCCCACATGGTGGTCGAACCCCAGAGGACCTGCTGGAGCCAGGAGGGATAGGTCCTGTTGAGGACCAGCTTGTAAGCCAGTTCCGGATGTCCCGCCTGCTGGAGGGCGAAGAGGACGAACGGCGTGCCCAGGAACCCCGTTGCGAGGTGATCCCCTTCCTTCTTGATCGAGGCAACGAATTGCCCGGCGACCGCGCCCTCCATCTCCGCCGGCACCAGGCCCAGCCCGAAGGCCAGGGCGTAGAAGGTCTGGCCGCTTTCGTTCTTGGCGTCCACGATTCGCCCATCGGGTTTGATGAAGGTCTTCACGAAAACGCCGCGAATCTCCTCGGCCAGTTTGGCGTAGCGTTGCGCGTCGTCCCTCTTGCCGAGGGCCTCGGCGATGCGCGTCATAAGGCCGGCGGCATAGAAATAATAGGCGGTGCCGATGGCCTCCGAGTGCTGGGGACCGGCCAGGCGCAGCCAGTCGCCATAGGCGAAGGTGCCGCGCGCCAGGCCCTTGCTGGTCTTGGCCAGGTACTCCATGTGGTGGACCAGTTCGGCGTAATGGCGCTCGAGGACGCGGGTGTCGCCGTACATCTCGTACATGCGCCAATTACAGACGGGGCCCGCATCGGACCAGCCGGTGTTGCCGAAGCCGACGATGCCCAGGTGAGGGGCGACGTCGCCGAAGGCGCCATCGGCGCGTTGGGAATCGTCGCAGAGATCGATGAGCCATTTGGTGTAGAAGCCGGGGGCATCGAGGTTCAGGCAGGCGGTCTTCATGAAGACCTGGGCGTCGCCGGTCCACCCGGCGCGTTCGTCGCGTTGCGGGCAATCGGTGGGGACATCCAGGAAATTGCCCTTCTGGCCCCAAAGCGAGTTGAGGGCCAGCTTGTTGACCAGCGGCTCGGAGCACTCGAACCACCCGGCGCGCGGCAGGTCGGAGTGGACCACGATGCCGGTGAGGTCGCCCAGCTCGGGCTTGTCATCCAGGCCGGTCACCTCGACGTACTGGAAGCCGTGAAAAGTGAAATAGGGCTCGAGGGGGCGTTTGGGTCCGTCGGCCAGGTAATAGGTGTCAGTGGCCTTGGCGGCGCGCAGGTTCACCGTGTAGAGGGTCCCGTCCTGGTTGAGCATCTCCGCGTGCCGCACGACGACTTTCTGGCCGGCCTTGCCTTTGGCCTTGAGGCGGGCCCAGCCGACGATGTTCTGGCCGAGGTCGAAGACATAGACCCCCGGCTGGGGCTCGGTGAGTTTGACGGCGCGGACCTCGTCTTGGCGGCGGATGGGCGCGCCGGGATGGGCCTCGAGATTGGCTTTAACGGCGGTATCCACGATGGCGGGGCGCCAATCGGTATCGGGGCAATCGGGGGTGTCCCAGCCGGGCAATTCCTTGCGGGCATCATAGACGGAGCCCATCAAGAGGTCTCCCTCGAGGATGGGGCCGGTGGCGGCCTTCCAGGTGTCATCGGTGCCGATGACCTCGGTGGTGCCATCAGCGTACTCGATCTGCACTTGGGCGATGAACCGGGTTTTGTCGCCGTAATAATGGCGCTTGCCGGTGAAGGCGAGGTAGGCCGCATACCAGCCGTCGCCCAGGATGGCGCCCAGCGCGTTGCGGCCCTGCTTGAGCTGCCGGGTGACATCGTAGCCGAAGTAGTGAACGCGCTTGTGATAATCGGTCCAGCCGGGCGAAAGGACGTCCTTGTCGACCGGCTTTCCATTCAGGTGCAGTTCATAGACGCCCAGGGCGGAGGCAAAGATGGTGGCGCGGCGGATCGGCTTGTTCACGGTGAAGGTTTTGCGGAAGAACGGCGCGGGGTCCATGGCGGCCATGTTGACCTGGATCTTGCCCCAGGGTTGATCGCCATAGCTGCCGACTTGGGAAGCCGGCTTCCAGGCCGAGGCATCGAAATCAGCCCAGTTCCATCGGCCGCCGGCCTCGCGGCTGGTCTGCCAGGAACTGTTGATCGGCACCACCATCGGCTCGCCTGCGGCGAAGATGATGACCAGGCGTCCGATCACGCCCGCGGGGCTGGGCGTGTCGCCGCCGTTGACGGCCTCGATGCCCAGGGCGTTGGCGCCCGGCTGCAGGCGACCGGTCACGTCCGGGCTGGCGACCTGCTGCCAGGTGCTCCCCTGCCCCGCCAGGTGGCCGTTGATGAAGAGGCTGAAGCCGTCATCCGCCGCCAGCAGGAAGGTGGCCTGTTTCACCGCCCGGTCCGCAGGAAGCTCGATGACCTTCCGGAAATAGACCTTCCCTGCCGGCTGGTTGCCAGGCGTGGCGCCGTTGGCCCAGAGCCATTTGCTGCCATCCAACCGTTGAAACTGCTTGACGAGCGCGCTGGCGGAGTCCTGCTGATCCGCAATGGGCGCGTAACCAATCCATTTGGCAGTCCAATCCGCCGGCTTGAGCAGGCCCATGGTCCACGTGGCCGGCTTACTCCAGGCCGAGGCCCGGCCCTGCCGGTCCCAGAGCTTGACCTTCCAGAAGCAAGTCCGGCCGGAGGCGAGGGCCTTGCCATCATAGACCACTTGAGTGGATTGGTCCGAATCGACCTTCCCGCTGTCCCACAAATCGGCATGGTCCTTGTCGAGCAAGTCGCGGCTGGCGGCGGCCAGGACCTGGTAAGCGCCCTGCACCACGCCGCGCTGCCCTTTATCGCCTTCGACCACCCAGCTCAACCGGGGCCGCGTCTCCCCAATGGCAGTGGGGTTCCTCCCGTATTCGCAGCGCAAGTCCGCCACGCCAATGCCGCCCGCGCGGTTTGCGCCGGCAAAGGTCAAACATGCAAGGGCCAGAAGCATTCCCGATTCAATCAGAAAGTTGATCGTTTTCACGCCCCGCAGAATTGCGCCATCTACGGGCGAGATCCAGACAAAAACAGAAGCAAACGAAGAAAACGAAGATGGACTTCTGACAGCAGTTCAGACATCCCAGCGGCTGGCGAGGTCAGTCATGTTGATTCTATCAGTGCCTCGATGCCTTGCAGGACGGTCAAGGCTGCGTCAACGCGGCTTGGCGGGGCTCCAGAGACTCCGACCTTATCGCGCAGCCTCTCGATCTCCTGCCGAATGGTCGCCGGGTCGCGCTGGTCATGAAAGATCTTGAAGAAGCTCAACCAGTGTTCGGCCCTGATGCCGGCAAGGAGCTCGGCCTTTGCACGGCTGAGGTATTCATCCATCAACCCCGTCCGCGCATATCGTCCAAAGTTGCCGCCTTTGTCAGCTAACGGTTCATCCCCAATGCGGTCGCTCTTGCGCGGGTACGGGCTCACACCGGCCGGGTGTCTGATGGTTGTGTCGCCTTTGGCGCCACGGAGGTATTGCCAATGGTAGTTGCGGTACTCGGCGGCATAGCGCGCTGACTCGATATAAGGAGGGAAGATCATCGGCGACCCCGAAATCACATTCGTCAACGCCCACGGGACCACGACGATCAGGTCCGCTTCTGAGCAGGCGGATGGCGTGACCTGGAAGCGGAAACTCGGCTCAGCCTCTTTGGCCAACAGGTACCAACCCTTCAGTTCAATACCGAGCAGCACGTCGGCGCCAGTAGCTGCCGCCTCTGTCATGCCACGCAGCAGCACATCCGGGAACGTCTGTGCTTGCCGGACGAAAGCGAATTGCCGGTATCGCTCATCCGGATCCCACACGGGGCGCATGAGATTCAGAGTATTCACCACCTGGGTCTCGATTGTCGCGCCCAGAGCAGAGTTCAAGGTGAAGATGTTGATCGCTGAGATGCCTTCGATGTAGGTTTGCGTCCGAAAGTGCAGAGGCAGACTGAGCAGGGCCTCGCGCACGCGCACGTAGAGGGCGTGATGCAGCCACAACTCATCCGGAAGGCGTTTGGCCGGCGGGGTGGGAGGGGGTTTAGAAGACATCGTAGTTCTCCAGCCGGCGGACGGCGATCTGATAGAACTCGGCGACTGATTCGGCGGCGTAGGCACGCCGCTTCAGGCGATGAGCGGCGAGCGTCGCCGAGCAGAGCCCGCCGAACGGCTCCCAGATGACCTCGCCAGGGTCCGAACTCGCATTGATGCAACGCTCCAGCAGCTTGAGGGGCTTCTGGTTCATGTGGATGCATTGACTTTCCTCTTTTAGCCGTTCAATGCCCCGGACGGCCGGTTCCCGCCAGACATTGGTAACGCCAGCGGAGCAGGTGAATTTGGCGCGCATTTGACACCACTCCTCTCCGGTCAGAGGACGCTTGCCGTCAATTGAGAAGTAGGGCCGGCCGGAAGGCTTGCCGTGCTGGTTCGCGTAACGGACAAGCGCGTCGAAGGCCTCCGGAGGCGGAAAATACCAAAGATGGTCCGCCGTGAAGTATTTGCGAGTCGCCGCGTTCTTGACACCGCAAGCGTGGTTGGTCTTCCACAAGGGCAAGCCAGCCCGAATCCATTCATGCCTCAGCCATTCCTGCATCGTCATCCGCATGCCCTGTGCCTCGAAATAAGTCCGCTTCACGTATTGCACGCAGACCTCCGTGACGACCGGAAATTTCCTTAACGTCTTGGTGTTGGCATTGCCAGCGATATGCGCAATCCCCTTATCCCACACATGGCAGCAACGGTATTCCCAGCCGGCCTTTGCCAGAAGGGGATGCACCGTAGCCCAGCCCAGTTCGCTGTTCCAAAACCACAGCGTTGTGCTGGGGAGCGCGAACTTCCTCCAGGCCTCGACGTGCGGGCGGTACCAGTCCTCGAGTCCGGCAGACGTAGGCGGATCGCCCGGAAAGCTGCCCAGCCCGTACGCCCCGTCTGAGATGATCACCGAGGGCCGCTCCCAACGCGGATAGAAATCCAGCACATCACCCAGGTAGATGGAACAGCCGCCGCGACGATAGACCCTTGGCGACAGCGCAAAGGAATCCGGCACCGCTTTCGAACTCTCGATCTCTTCTGGTTTCTGTATCGATGAAAAGTCCAGTTGCGAGCCCTCACGGAGTGCCGCGGGCGAATCTGGCGCCGTGTGCGCGAGATAATTGACTTTTGCGCGCGGCCTGTTGGTTCCTCGCATCCGCATGGATGGGCGGAGTGTTCCTCAGTTCCTCAATGGCGTCAAGCGCATTGAACCGGACCACGTGCTCGAATCCTCGCTCTACTTTTTGATGTAAAACTGGTCCAGGAACTCGCAACGCGCGCGGACCTTTTCGGGTTCGGCGCGGGTATTGACATCGATGATGAGGCGTTGGCCGCGGTCGAACCTGGGCCAATCGGGCAGGGCGGGGCCGTTGGGGTTGGCGGTCTTGATGAAGTTGGCGAAGTACTCCTGCATCACTTTCGAGACTTTGTAATCCTCCGGGGTCCAGGCATAGACCTTGTTCGAGTCGAGGTTGCCCAGGGCGTATTCGATCTCGGCGGAATGGACGGCGCCGCGCGGGCTGTTGGCGCCGGGCTGGGGCCCGCTCGAGGCACTGGGCGTGGCCGGACGCGGTCGGCAGTAGAGGTAGTAGTAAGTGGGCCGGCCGCCGGTTTTGGCCGCCAAATCAAGCCACTTCCAGGTGCTGTAGCTGATGAAGCGGTCCCCCGCCAGGTCCTGCGCGGCGTCCATCACCTCGGCTTCGTTCGAGGCCGGGTAGAGCTTGAAGACCTCGCCGGCCTTGCCGCTGTAAAGCCGCCCGAGGGCCTTGCGGTAATTCTCGACGGTTGGCGGGTCGCGCCCGAGGACCTCGCGCCAGCCCGCCTCCTCGGAGTTCGAGCCGGCCAGCAACGGGACCCACGCCTGTTCGCCCGCCGCGTAAATCTCAAACGGAGATTTCGGCAAGAACCACCCGTCCACCGTCGGGCCGAACCACGGCAGCCCGGGCTTGGCCGCGGCGAGCAATTCCTCGGCCGGCATCGCGCGCAGCGCCGCCAGTGGGAGGGCGCTGTTGGTCCCGAGGCTCAAGGCGAACTTGACGCCCTTCTCCTCGGCTTCGGAGAGCGGGATGGCCGAGGCCACGCCGAGGATGGAGCCGCTCTCGCCAATCGCGCCGGCGAACAAGCCTTTTGAGAGCGGCGAGGCCATCTGCGCGCTGACCGAGATCGAGCCGGCCGATTCGCCGGCGATGGTCACGCGCATCGGGTCGCCGCCGAAGGCGGCGATGTTCTCCCGGACCCACTTGAGCGCCGCCTGCTGATCGAGCAGGCCATAATTGCCCGAGGCATGGCAGGGCGACTCCCGGCTCAATTCGGGATGGGCGAAAAAGCCGAACACGCCCAGGCGGTAGTTGACCGTGACCGCCACGATGCCCTTCCTGGCCATGCTCTCGCCATCGTAGCGCGGTTCCGAGCCGTCGCCCGCCATGAACCCGCCGCCATAAAAATAGACCAGCACCGGCAGCTTCTCCCGGCTCGATTTGGCGGGCGTCCAGACGTTCAGGTAGAGGCAGTCTTCGCTAACACCGCTCGACCTGAAAACCATGTCGCCGAAGATGGCGCGTTGCATGGCGCGCGGGCCGAACTTGTCGGCCTTGCGCGCGCCCCGCCAGTTCTGGACCGGCTGCGGCGGCTTCCAGCGCAGATCCCCAAGGGGCGGCTCGGCGAAGGGGATGCCTTTGAAACTGCGAACTCCGGAGCCGGCGTTCGAAGTCCCCTCAAGGATGCCATTGGCAATCTTGACACGATCCTGGGCGGAAGCCCCTGCGGCCAGGGCTGTCGCCAGGACGATCGTCCCGGTGAAAAGTCTGCTGCGGCCTGTTGCGCTCATCTGAAATGGAGTGTTTTGATCTGACCAACAATTGTCAAGGACCAAGGCCCTGCGGCTTGTCCGCCGTCCGGTAACTGGCCACCACCCAGTCGCTCAGGACCTTGTCGGGGGCCAGGACGGCGTCGGTGTCGAGGACGAACTCGCGCTGGGTAGAGTTCTGGGCGATGAGCTTGAGGCCGAAGTGAAAGTCGCGGAAGCGGGCGGCGCAGAGGTCGCGGACGGACTGGCCCTTTTGGAGGGCCTGGTTGACGAGCAGGTCGGCGGCGGCGCCGGTGAAGCGGATGCTCATCCCGTGGGTCTCCTGGAAGCGGCGGGCGAACTCGTCCACCAACTGGCGGGCGACGAGCCGCTCCTCCTGCCGCGGGTCGGCGAGGATCTTTTTCAATTCGCCGGCGGGGTCATCGACCAGTTGGCGCGTGACCACGAAGCGTTTGACGCCGGTGGAGGGCAGCTCGAATTTGATGTCCCGGAAGACCCGCTCGCAGACGGTCATGAGCCCGCGCGCCCCGGTCCGTTCCTCCCCCGCCCGCTCGGCGATGGCGCGCAGGCCGTCGTCGGAAAACAGCACCTCGATGCCGTAGGCGGCGAAGTCCTGCTCGTATTGGCGGACGATGCTCCCCTCGGAGTTCTTGAGGATCTGGAACAGGTCGGCGACTTCCAGCGCATGGCAGACGACGCGGACCGGGAGCCGCCCGATGAACTCCGGCTCGAAGCCGAACTCGATGAAATCCCCGGTCTGGGCGCGGCCCAGGACTTCGGCCTCGCTCTCGGGGGGGCGCTCCTTGGCGGCGAAGCCGATGGTGGCGTTGCGCAGGCGCTTGCGCGCAATCTTCTCCAGGCCGTCGAAGGCCCCGCTGACAATGAACAGGATATGCTTGGTGTTGATGGTGCTCGGGGCCTTGCGCCCGCGCTGCGTGAAATCCATCATGGCCTGGATTTGGCCCGCGATGTCGTTGGGCGAGCGCGCCGGCACTTCCGTCTCTTCCATCAGCTTGAGCAAATTGGTCTGCACGCCCCGGCCGCTGACATCCCGGCCCGCCATGTTGCTGGCGGCGGCGATCTTATCGATCTCGTCGATGTAGATAATCCCGTACTTGGCGCGGTTGATGTCCCCGTCCGCCAGCCGCACCAGGTCGCGGACCATGTCCTCGACGTCTCCCCCCACATAGCCGGTTTCCGAGAACTTGGTCGCGTCGGCCTTCACGAAGGGCACGCCGATGAGGTCGGCGGCGTTGCGGATGAGGAACGTCTTTCCCACACCGGTCGGCCCGATGAGGATGATGTTTTGCTTGGCGTAATTGGGGGATTCCTTGTCTTCGATGGCCAGCCGCACGTGGTGGTAGTGGTCGCACAAGGCCACGCTGAGCACCTTCTTGGCCTCGTCCTGCTTGATGACGAAGCGGTCGAGGTACTCCTTGATGTCGCGCGGCTTGCGCTTGAAATCGAGTCCCTCCGGCTTGGTCCGGCCTTCCTCGCCTTGAGGCGCCCCGGCGCCCTCCGGCTCCGGGGAGGGCTGGGCGCGCAGGTTCTGGAAGTGCTGGCGCACGAACTCCGACAACTGCTTCTGAAATTCCTCGGGCGAGGGCGGCCCGTTGAAAACTGGTTTGGTGTCAGTCATACTCTGCTTCCCTTCATGAAACTATAACGCACTCTTGCCAGAAGGCCAGGGCCAGGAAAAGCGCAATCTCACCTGAAAAAAACTCCGAACCAAAGTGCCCCCTCGAGCGTTCTACCTTTGAACCGATACGCTGCCGGAACCACAGAACGACAGATTCGAACTGGAAATGTCCGCTAGAGTCCTTGAATTTCAAAATGTGATGCAGACAGGTCAAGTTTGTGGCACGGGCATCTTGCCCGTGGATGCTCGGGCAGGATGCCCGAGCCACGGTCTGAGGCGCAGCCTCGCAAGTTCCTGTGAAAGAGAATGTGTGAAAACCGGGGCATGAGCAACTTCCTCACATCGCTCCTGGCGGCAACGGACGAGCAAATGATGTGGCGCGTCAAATCGGCAGACGACGCCCAGGCCTTTGCCCGCCTGGTGGCGCGCTGGCAGGCGCCCATCCAGCGCCTGTGCGCCCGCATGACGGGTGACCCGCACCGGGCGGAGGACCTCTGCCAAGGGGTGTTCGTCCGCGTGTTTGCCGCGCGCGCCCATTGGGAGCCACGGGGAAAGTTCTCGACCTTCCTGTGGCGCATCGCCTTGAACCTCTGCCATGACGAATTGCGCAAGACCCATCGCCGCGGCGAATGTTCGCTCGACGCCCTCGCCGAGGCTGGCGGCGGCGGCCTGGACTTACTGGCCGCAGACGACCCGCCACCGGATGTGCAGGCCCAGGCCCAGGAACGAGGCGAGATGGTCCGCCGGGCCCTGCTCAAACTGCCCCCGCAGTACCGCGAGGTGCTGGCCCTGCGCCATTATGAGCGCCTCAAGTTCCACGAAATCGCCGCCGTCCTGGACATCCCCGAAGGCACCGTCAAGTCCCGCGCGGCCGAGGCGCTCACGCAACTGGGACGCCTGCTCAAACCGTTGAATCTAAACGAAGACTTATCATGCAACCGCAAGACACGAACACCCGAATTCCGGGTGCTATGACGCACCCGGACGCCGCCGAATGGATGGCCTTCCTGTACCGGGAGACCCCCCCTGCCCGTCGGCGCGAATTGGACGGCCACCTCGCCTCCTGTCCCGCCTGCGCCGCGCAGGTGGCGGCCTGGCGCGGCAGCCAGCGCGCCCTGGACGACTGGGCGCTGCCGTCTGCCCGCCACGCGGGGCGCGCCGGGATGCCGCAACCCGCCGCCTGGTCCGCCTGCAGCGCCGCGCGGCTGGGGCTGCCCGTCCTCAAATGGGCCGCAGCGGCTGCCCTGGTGCTTTTCCTGGGCTTTGGCCTGGGCCGGCGGACGGCGCCGGGCGCGCACGCGCTCTCCGAGCTCCAGCTTTCGGTCGCCCAGCTCGCCCAGGCGGTTCAGCGCGACCAATCGGCCTGGAGCAATCACCTCGCCTTGGCCACCGCCAGCGCCGGCGCCCAGACACTGCGTCTGCTCTCCGAATACGCCCGCGCCCAGGATTCCCAGCGGGCGCTGGACCAGCAGAATTTCCAACTCGCCCTCCAGAACATTGACGCGCGCTTCGACAAACTGCGCGCGGCATTGGAAACCGTCGCCCTCAACACGGACGATGGCTTCCAGCAGACCTACGAAAACCTGGCGCGCCTGGTCTCCTATTCAGCCCCGGCCCGCAACCCCGTCCCCGCTTTCGGCCCCGAACCCAAACAGTGAAACAAAGAAAAACAACTGAAACACGTCACTCTATGAAATATCACATTGCACTCATCGCCGCCCTGGCGGCGCCCGTCCTGGCCGCCGGTTCCGGCCGCGCCCAGGATGAGCACAACATGGCCCAGGAAGAACTCAAGGTCGTCGCCCAGGCTGGCGCCGATACGGCCGACCCATTCGACTATTCGCTAGAGCTCTCCGATGCCCTCGGCACCACCGCGGGCGAGGCCACCCGCGCCTTGATCATCCCCAAGGAGGCCGCCGAGCCCAAAGACCTGGCCAACATCGAGGAAGACCTCAGAATCATGGCCCACATCCTCCAGAAGGCCGCAGGAGGCGGTGTCGGCAAATCCCATAACGCCATGGGCATCTCTATTCATAGGCAAATACTCGGCCGCGCCAGCCTGCCGCAGAACCTCTACCTGGAAGGCTACGGCGCCCTGTTCTTCCTCAGTGTCAATTACCCGCTGGTCGAGCCTGCGGTCAAGAAGACCGAATCTGAGGCCAAAGACCAGACCAGCAGCGAATGGGAGGAAGCCCGCCGCGAGCTGGCCCAGCCATCGGGACCCCAGGGCTTTGGCATCCATGTTCGACCAACTTCTCGTCGAATCCGGCAGCGGCGCGCAGGAGGCTGAATACGACGCCGACAGGGTCGAGACCCTCAAGAAGGACCTGATGAACGCCCTCAAAAATGGCTCGCACATCCGGAGGTTGAAACCCGATGAGGCGCTGACGGTGGTGGTAGCGGGCCGCGGCGGAAAAGGAGCGACTAAGCTCACGATTCGACAACGACACACTGGGGCCAGCGGCGGTGGCATCGGTGGCATGGGTGGCATGGGTGGCGGCATGAGCGGTGGCGGCCTGGGCGGCATGGGCGGTGGCGGCATGATGACCTGGACCGGGCGGGCCGCGGCTGAGAGCCAGGGCAGCCGGCTCATCCTCCGGGCACGGAAATCGGACATTGATGCCTTTCAGAAGGACAAGCTCAGCCTCGACGATTTCTGCAAGAAGGTGACCGTGATTGCGGAATGAGCAGCCAGTAGTCAGTGCTCAGCCCAGGTTCGGGGGCATGTGGAGCGTGTGGATCACGGAGCGCTCTCCATGCCCCTCCCGTTTCGGGTCTGGCCCAAAAATGGGATGGCAGAAAAATGGCTTCCTCCCATTTGCGTGTGAGACAGAATTCTTCTTGGACCTCCAGACCGAAGCTCCCAGATGCGATCTGCGTCTTCGATCCTTCGTTTCCTTCGTTTCCTTCTGTTCTTTTCCTGCGTCCCGCCGGCTGGGCACAGGAACAGAACAGAAGGAAACAAAGGAAACGAAGAGCGGCCTGATGCGGCGGCATTGATTGGGTCCGTGCCGGTTCGTATCTGGATTCCTAGACATTCTCTGTGACGAAAGCCCAGCAAAATTCATGTCGTGAAGATTTTTGTCCGACGCCCATCCGATTTTTCTGCCGTAGCTTAGGCTTGACGCCCGGCGGATCCGCGCTAAGAGCTTCCAGTCCGAAGCGGCCATCGCAAGCCCGGCATGACCGGCAGAATTCACTATGCAAACGATATTGCCCTCGGAGTTCAAGCGCCTGATGGTCCTGATGCTGGATGGCTCGCCCCATGTCATCGAGGACCTGCACACCAGCGGCACCGCCCAGGCCCGCCACAAGCTCCACACCCGCCTGCGCCAGATCAAGAGCGGCCGCATCATCGAGCGCGTCCCGGTCGCGCCGATGGAAACTCACCGCGTGACCCACGGCTGTTCCAAAGGCGGCAGCCGGGTCTTTAGGCATGGGGCGCTGCTGGGGGCTTTGGTTGCCTGCGGCTGTTGCTTTGCGCTCACCAATGAGCCGGCTGCCCTTGAGTTCATCGACACCGGTTTCGAGAATGCCTCGCCGCTCTGGTATGAGCCAGCTCCCGATGGCGCCATCCACCTCCACCTGCTCTACGATCACGAACGCTCGTCGCCCAACCGCGCCGCCGGGCACTTTCACTTCCTGCTCCAGGCCAGGATCGGCTCTACTTTCACGCTCGAATTCAACAACCTGGACAACGTTTATAATGGGCAGCCGGGCTCCGTTGCCAAGGAGTTGAAGACGGCCGTCATCTCGCAAGATGGGCGGCAGTGGAACCCGGTCCCGCTGGAGGGACTGCCGGACAACCGCGTGAGACTCCACCTCTGCATGCCCGGCCCCAGGCTCTACGTGGCGCGTGTGGAACCCTATCGGCTCTCCGACCTGGATCGCCTGCTGGCCTCCATCAAAAACAATCCGCAAGTGGAGATCCGCGTCATCGGCAAGACCGTCGAAGGACGCGATCTGGAGATCGTCCGCATCGGCAATCCTCGAGCCCGGCATCGCGCCTTCGTCCGGGCCAGAGCGCACCCGTGGGAGGCGGGCGGCAGTTGGGTCGCCCAGGGCCTCATCCAACGGCTGCTCCAAGGAGACCAACTGTCCGGGAAATGGTTGGACTGCTACTGCCTTTATGTCTTGCCCATGGCCAACAAGGACGGCGTAGCGCGCGGGGGCACACGGTTCAATCTCCGTGGCAAAGACCTCAATCGCGAATGGGACAAACCGGCTGACCCGCAGCTTTCGCCGGAAAACTACGCATTGGAGAAGTGGCTGGAGGCCATGATCCGGGCGGGAGAAACTCCCCAGCTTGCCTTGGAGTTGCACAACGACGGCTCCGGCCAACTGCACCTCAGCCGGCCTCCTGTGCCCCAGTTGAAACGGCACCTGGACCGCATGGCCGTCCTGGAGGGCCTCCTGCGCCAGCACACTTGGTTTACCGAGGGGAGCACCCCCCCAACGGTCCGCAACTCAGGCACGCTCGGCGACGGCTGGTTCGAGCGGTATGGAATCGACGCCGCCGTTCACGAGTTCAACTGCAATTGGATCGCGGGGCTTAAGGACTACCCCTCCGCGCGGCATTGGCAAGACTACGGCGCGGCGCTGGCTGAGGTCTTCTATGAGTATTTCCGGTCGGTCGAGCCGTGATGGGTCCACAGGCCCGGAAAGGGAGAGGGCCGAAGGCCCGCAATGTGAAAGCCTGGGGTGAAGCGCGCAGCGCGGAGCCCCAGGTAAGGGGCGAAAGAGACGATTCCTGCGCCCTGTAGGGGCGAAAGAGGGGCTCTTGCTGCTAAAGACGAGGTCAACAACGATGTTGGCCAGAGATGGGGACATGAGGGGTGACGCCCTTGCAGGGCTGGGCAGGTTCGCGACGGTGGTTGACCTGGGCCTCCGCTCGTCGGACTCGCTCCAGCCCAGGCTATCACATTGCGGGCCTTCGGCCCTGGTGCATCGGCGCATTCACCCTCAGGGTGAGCCCTGATGGGAGTTATTTGAGGTGGCATACCCCAACAGAATCAGACCCATGGGGCTGCGGCCAGGTCCTTCAACTGCCGTTTCCAGGTCTAATCTTGCCAGCCGCTCTTACGCGGGTTTGGTTTCGGGGGGAGCCTCGGCAGCGGGCTTAGGCTCCTCGGCAGGCATGGGGGCGGCAGGGGCCTGGGGCTGGGGCTGCGGAGCGGGGCTGGTTTGGGCGGCCGGCTTGGTCGTCTCGGGGGTGGGTTGGGCGACGGTCTGCCCTTCGACCCATTCGAGGATGGCGCTTTGGGAGGCGTCGCCCTGGCGGCACTTGGCGAGGCGGACGATGCGGGTGTAACCGCCATGGCGCTCCTGGTGCTGCTTGGCGATTTCGTCGAAGAGGATCTTGACGGCCTTTTCCTGGTGGAGGCGGGCGGCGGCCAGGCGGCGGTCGTGGAGGGTGCCGCTTTTGCCGAGGGTGACCATTTTTTCGGCAACGGAGCGGGCGGCTTTGGCTTTGGCGACGCTCGTGGTGACGCGCTTGTGGAGGATGAGGCTGCAGACCAGGTTGGCGAGCATGGCATTGCGGTGCTGGCCAGTGCGGCCCAACTTGGCGGTTCGCTTAAGGTGTCGCATAAATTGGAGAGTGGCGGGCGGCGTCGCGAGCGGGAGCGGGAGGCGCTCTCGGCGGCGGCGGGCGCAGTCTTATCGCGTGATTGACGCCAGGGTGGTGGGTTCCTCTCTGGGGGCCTCGAGCAAATCGGGCTCGAAGGTCATGCCGAGCGTCAGGCCCAGGGCGGCGAGTTTGTCTTTGATTTCGTTGAGCGACTTCTTGCCGAAGTTGCGGTACTTGAGCATCTCCTGCTCGGTCTTCATGGCGAGTTGGCCGACGGTGGTGATGTTGGCATTGTTGAGGCAGTTGGCGGCGCGGACGCTGAGCTCGATTTCGTTGACGCTCATGTTGAGGAGCTTCTTGAGCTTGGTCTTCTCCTCGTCCTGCTTATCGACGACCTCCTCGAACTCGATGGCATTCTTGTCGTAACCGACGAAGACGTCGAGGTGGTGTTGGAGGATGGCGGAGGCCTGGGTGAGGGCGTCGTCGGGCGAGATGCGGCCATCGGTCCAGATTTCCAGCAGGAGGCGGTCGTAATCGGTGCGCTGGCCGACGCGGGCGTTTTCGACGGCGTAGCGGACGCGGGTGACGGGGGAGAAGAGGGAGTCGATGGCAATGACGCCGATGGCCTGGTTGGGCTTCTTGTTTTCGTCGCCCGGCAGGAAGCCGCGGCCGACCTTGACTTCGAGCTCCATCTCGAACTTTTTCTTCTTGTCGAGGGTGCAGATGTGCTGGGTGGGGTTGACCAGTTCGACATTCTGGTTGAGCTGGATGTCGGCAGCGGTGACTTCTCCCTCCTTGTTGACGGACAGGAGCAGGGTCTGCGGGTCGCGGCTGTGAGCGAGCAACAGGACCTTCTTGAGGTTGAGGACGATGTCGGTGGCGTCCTCGACGACGCCATCGATGACGCCGAACTCGTGCATGGCGCCATCGATCTTGATCGAGGTGATGGCCGCGCCCTCCAGCGAGGAGAGCAGCACGCGGCGCAGCGAGTTGCCGACGGTATGGCCGTAGCCGGTCTCAAAGGGCTCGGCAACGAACTTGGCATAGGTCTCCGTGGCGGTGGACTCTTCTTTGGTCAACCGCTTGGGCATTTCGAAACGTCCCAGACGCACTGGCATAGTTTTTTCCTTTCAACAATTTTAATCTGGCCCCGGCGGGATTATTCCCGCCGCCCGCCGAGGCCCGTATAATTGTGCCGGAGCCATCTCATCGCTCCATAACTCCGTTGGTTGGTTAGCGGGAATAAAATTCGACGACGGCCTGCTCGTTGGCGATGGGCTGGATCTCGTCGCGGGCGGGGATGCGCATGACCACGCCCTTGAGGGCCTCCTTGTTGAGGGAGAGCCAATCGGGAACGGCCCGGCTGGCGGCGCCTTCGAGGTTCTTGGTGGCCAACTGCCGGGCGGCGTTCGAGTTCTTGATCTCGATGACGTCGTTCACCTTCAGGCCGTAGGACGGGATGTTGACCTTGCGGCCGTTCACGCGGACGTGCCCGTGGCAGACCAACTGCCGGGCGGCCGCGCGGGTATTGGCAAAGCCCAGGTGGTAGCAGACGTTGTCCAGGCGGGTCTCCAGGATCTGGAGCATCTGCTCGCCGGTGACGCCGCGGCGCTTGAGGGCGCGCTCGTACACGCCGCGGAACTGGCGCTCGAGCAGGCCGTAGTAGTAGCGCAGTTTCTGCTTCTCGATGAGAGCCAGACCGTAGTCGGTGTGTTTGCGCCGGGACTTGGGGCCATGGACGCCCGGACCGTAGTTGCGGCGTTCGAGGTACTTCGAGGGGCCGAAGATGGGGACGCCGAACCGGCGGCTGATACGAACACGGGGACCTGTATAGCGAGCCATATTGCAAAAGAGTGTCGAGTGTCGAGTGTCGAAGGGGGGGTTAGACGCGGCGTTTCTTGCGCGGGCGGCAGCCGTTGTGGGGGATGGGGGTCACGTCCTTGATGGTGGTGATTTCCAGGCCGATGGCCTGGAGGGCGCGGATGGCGGATTCGCGGCCGGAGCCGGGGCCTTTGACCCGGACCTCGATTTCGCGCATCCCGTGGGACATGGCTTGGCGGGCGGCATCCTGGGCGACCTGCTGGGCGGCATAGGCGGTGCTCTTGCGCGAGCCCTTGAAGCCAACCCGCCCGGCGGTGGACCAGCCGATGACGTGCCCCTGCATGTCGGTGATGCTGACCTGGGTGTTGTTGAACGTGGCCAGGATATTGGCAATGCCGCTAGTGATGTTCTTGGCGCCCTTGGCCTTGACGATCTTCTTGCCGGCCAGTTCGTCGGCGAGCAGTTCGGCGGCGGTGGGGGCCGCGACGGCCGGGGCGGGCGGGGCGCCTTCCGGGGGCTTGGCGCCCTCGGGGCCGGGGGCGCCTGGGGCTTGGGGGCCGGCGGCCTGAGGGCCTGGGGCAGCGCCCGCGGGCGCAGCGGCAGCCGGGCCGGGGGCCTTCCTGGGCGCCTTGGCGGGCGCCCCTTCGCCGACGGGCTTGCCGGACGGCTTTTCGGCGCCGGCCTTCGGTTTTCCTTCTTTCCTGGGGGCGGGTTTCTTTTTGGGTTCGTCGGCCATACGACTTATTGGGGCTAATTGGGCTTGGAGTGGGATTAGTGGATGCCGGTCTTGGCGGCGGGATTTCGGACCACGCCGACGGTCTTGCGGGGGCCTTTGCGGGTGCGGGCGTTGGTCTGGGTGCGCTGGCCGCGGACGGGCAGGCCGCGCAGGTGGCGGATGCCGCGGTAGCACTTGATGCCCTGCAGGCGTTTGAGGTTCATGCCGATCTCGCGGCGCAGGTCGCCTTCGATGATGTACTTGCCATCCTGGATGGCGTGCACGATCTGCGAGAGTTGCTGCTCTGTCAGGTCCTTGGCGCGGGTGCCGGGGTCGATCTTGGCCTTGGCCAGGATTTCCTTCGAGTTGGTGGGGCCGATGCCATAGATGTAGCGCAAGGCGATCTCGATGCGCTTATTGGGCGGAACTTCTACTCCGATGATGCGAGCCATAGGTCAAAAATAAGAAGGGGCTTAAGGGACATAAAGGACTCAAGGGACGGACGCATTCAGCCCTGGCGCTGTTTGTGGCGCGGGTTGGTGCAGATGACGCGGATGATCCCTTTGCGGCGAATGATCTTGCAATTCTCGCAAAGCTTTTTAACAGATGCGCGAACTTTCATAAAATCCAATTCAAATTCAAACTGACTGACCGGTCTGTGTCCCCACGACGATGCGGCCTTCCGACAAATCGTAAGGCGACATTTCCAGGCGGACCTTATCTCCCGGCGCCAGCCGGGGAAACTCAAGCGGGCCTTGCCGGTCACATAGGCCAGCACGCGATGGCCGTTGGGCAGCTCCACCCGGTAGGTCCCGTTGGGCAGTGCTTCCACTACGGCGCCTTCAACTTCGATGGCATCCGTTCGGGCCATGTCAGGATTTCCGGCTCGTTCTCGGTGATCAACACCGTGTGCTCAAAATGGGCCGACAGTGAACCATCTTGCGTCACCACTGTCCAGCCATCATTGAAGACCTTGACCGCAGGCAGCCCGGCATTGACCATCGGTTCGATGGCCAGGGTCATCCCCGGGCGCAGCTTGGGCGACGGCTTGCCTTCCACGAAGTTCGGCACCTGGGGTTCTTCGTGCATCGAGCGGCCGACCCCGTGGCCGACGAACTCGCGAACGACGCTGAAGCCGTTGCCCTCTACATATTCCTGTATGGCGCGCGAAATATCAACTACGCGCCGGCCGGGCAGCGCCTGGGCAATTCCCTCGTGCAGGGCCTGCTCCGTGACGTCCATCAGCCTTTGGGCCGGCAGCGCCGCACCCGCCCACGGCCACCGTCCGGGCGGTGTCCCCGATAAACCCGTTGTAAATGACCCCGACATCCAGGCTGACGATGTCCCCGAACCGCAATGGCCTGGCCCCGGCCAGGCCGTGCACCACCTGCTCGTTGACCGAGATGCAGATATGGCACGGGTACTTCCGGTACCCGAAAAACGCGCTCCTGGCGCCGTAGCTCTTGATGCGCGACGCCGCGAAGTCATCGACTTCCTTGGTCGTCACGCCGGGCTTGATGAAGGCGCCGACCTCTTCCAGGACCGCGCCGGCGACCGCGCAAGCCGGCCGCATCGCTTCCAAATCCCGCTCGTTCTTCAAGATAATCAAATCAGAACCTGCCCCCGAAGCGGCCCTTCTTGAGGAAGCCGTCGTAGTGGCGCATGAGCAGATGGGTCTCCATCTGGCGCATAGTATCCAGGAGCACGCCGACCAGGATGAGCATGCTGGTGCCGCCGAAGAAGGTCGAGACCTGAAGCGGGATGCTCATTTCCTTGTACAACAGGATGGGAATCACGGCGATCACGGTCAGGAACACCGCGCCCGCCAGGGTGATCCGGCTCATGGCGTTGTGCAGGTACTCGCTGGTGGCCTGGCCGGGCCGCACGCCGGGGATGTAGCCGCCGTTCTTCTTGAGGTCATCGGCGATCTGGAGTTCGTTGAACTGGGTGGCCACCCAGAAATACGAGAAGAACAGAATCATCAACCCGTAGAGGGCCATGTACCAGAACGAGCCGTAATCCAGGAGGCGGGCCAGATCGATGAAGAACTTCAGGTTGACTGCCTTGCCCAAGAGACAGGAAGAATTTCTGGGGGAACATCAGGATGGCTTGAGCGAAGATGATGGGCATGACCCCGGAATAATTGACGCGCAGGGGCATGAACGAGGTGGTGCCCTGGAAGATCTTGCGCCCGACCGCCCGCTGGGCGTATTGAACAGGGACCTTCCGCTGGGCCTGGGTGATGGCGATGACCCCGGCAATGACGCCCACCAGGAGCAGGAGCAGCGCGGCGGCATGACCGAGGTTGAACTCCGCCTGGACGATCTTGGGGAAGAACATGTCCCGGAGGGATATGATGGCCTGAGGCAACCGGGCCAGGATGCCGATGGTGATGACCAGCGAGACCCCGTTGCCGATGCCGCGGTCGGTGATCTGCTCGCCCAACCACATCAGCAGCATCGTGCCCGTGGTCACGATGAGCGTGGTCTGAAGGCGATAGAACCAAATGTGCGCATCGCTGAACATCACCAACCGCCCGATGTTCGCCCCGAAGATGCTGTCGGGGTGCTCCCAGCCCAGGGCCATCACAAAACCCTGTCCCAAGCAGAGCACGACCGTCAGGTAACGGCCATATTGGACGAGCTTGGTGCGCCCGCCTTCTTCGCGGGCCAGCTTGGAGAGCTGCGGCCAGACCGCAGTCAGGAGTTGGATGATAATGGTGGCGCTGATGTAGGGCATGATGCCCAGGGCGCCGATGGCGCAATGCTCCAGGGCGCCGCCGGTGAACATGCTATAGAGGCCCAGCACGGAGTTGCCGGCGGCCTGGCCGGCCTTGGTGTTGAAGAAGTCGGTCAGGGTCCGGCCATCCAGGCCCGGAACGCGGATGGCGGCCTCCAACCGGCAGATGGCCAGGACCATCAAGGTAAAGAGGATCCTGGACTTGAGCTCGGGGATCTTAAAGCAGTTACTGAATGTATTGGCAATGGCGGCTAGCATGGTCGGGTAGGGTCTAGGGGCGCGGCCTGGGGGCGAGTGCGGGGGGACCGGACGGGCGTCGCCCGGCGCGAAGCGTTTTGGAGTGCGGCAGTCCGCTGCCGCTTTTTGGACCCTGGGGACACGAAAGCGGCAGAGGACTGCCGCAGTCCAAAACCTTCCAGGCTTGGGGTCGGTTCATGGAGAGTTGGACGGCTCATGCGGAGGACTAAACCTTCTGATCCGGTTTGGTCTTGGGCGGTTCAGGGGCGGCTGACGGCGCGGGCGGGACGGCTGCCCCGTGGTGTTTGCGCGCGATGACCTCGCAGGTGCCGCCCTTGGCCTGGATCTTGGCGCGGGCGGAGGCGCTGAAGGCATGGGCGCTGACGGTCAGTTTGCGGGTAACCTCGCCGTTGCCGAGGATCTTGATGCCGGCGCTGCGGCCATTGGCCAGGCCGAGGCTGCGCAGGGCGTCCTCGTCAACGCGGGCGCCCTCCTCGAAGCGGTTGAGCGCGTCGAGATTGACGGGCAGGTAGCGGGTGGTATGGCGGGCGTTGTTGAAGCCGCGCTTGGGGATGCGGCGAATGAACGGCATTTGGCCGCCTTCGAACCCGATGCGGATGGAGCTGCCGGAGCGGGCGGTCTGGCCTTTGCCGCCGCGCCCGCTGGTCTTGCCGTGGCCGCTGGATTCGCCCTGGCCCAGGCGTTTGACCCGGTGCCGGGCGCCGGGCCGAGGTTTGAGGTCGTGTAATCGCATAGAGAACTGGTCTGGGGCCGAGGGTTATTCCGGTGTGGATGGGAGCGTGGGCGGCTCTGGCAGGGGCATGGCCTGGGGCGGCTGGGGCGGGGGGACTTTTTTGATTTCCAGGCCGCGGCCTTTGTAGATGTCTTCGCGCAGGCGCAGGCTGAGCAGGGCGTGGAGGGTGGCCTTGACGACGTTGGCAGCGTTCTTGGAGCCGAGGGATTTGCTGAGCACGTCTTTGACGCCGGCGGACTCCAGGACGGCGCGGACGGTCTTGCCGGCGATGATGCCGGTGCCGGGAGAGGCGGGCCGCAGCAGCACCTTGGCCCCGCCATAGTGGTAGAGCACTTCATGGGGTATGGTGGCGTCCTTGAGGGACACGCCCACCATTTGCGAGCGGGCCAAGTCACCCCCCTTGCGGATGGCATCGGCCACCTCGCCGGCCTTGCCAAGCCCCACGCCCACACGACCGTGCCGGTCGCCCACCACGATGAGGGCGCTGAAATTGAACCGCCGCCCGCCCTTGACCACCTTGGCCGAGCGGTTGATGAACACCACCTTCTCGATCAACTCCTGCCCACTCTGCTCGTCCAGCGTGATTTCAGGCTCCGGCCGGGAGCGCCGTCCGCGCCCGGGCCCGCGCGGGCCACGTTGAGTGCCGCCGCTCTGAGTCTTGTTGGTTTCAGCCACAATATCTCTCTGGGTTAACGTTGATTAAAACTGCAGACCCGCCTCGCGGGCGGCATCCGCCAGGGCCTTGACCTTGCCGTGGTAACGCGCGCCGCCGCGGTCGAAGATGACCTGCTTGATCCCCTTGGCCAGGGCCACCTGGGCCGCCAGGGCGCCGACGACCTTGGCGCTGGCCGCGTTGGCGCCCAGTTTGTCCCGATCCGGCGTCGCCTTGCTGGTCGTCGAGGCCGAGGCCAAGGTCACCCTGGCCACATCATCGATGAACTGGA
This sequence comes from uncultured bacterium, assembly GCA_963749495.1. Classification (GTDB taxonomy): domain Bacteria; phylum Verrucomicrobiota; class Verrucomicrobiia; order Limisphaerales; family UBA8199; genus CAVQND01. The sequence goes on along the minus strand of CAVVMW010000021.1, from coordinate 93,466 downwards.
CGTGGATGTTCTTGTTCGTAAAGCACACCGCCATGCGGGGCCGCTCCTTGGTGCCGCTGACCTTCTGGCGCACCCGCCAGTGGCGTTTCCGGGCCAGCTTCTGTTTCTTCTCGGTTCTCATTGGACAGTCTTGCCTTCCTTGCGGATGACCCGTTCACCGACATAGCGCACGCCCTTGCCCTTGTAAGGCTCGGGCGGGTAAAAGCTGCGCAATTCGGCGGCGACCTGGCCGACCACCTGCCGGTCCGGCCCCTCGACGGTGATCTTGGTATTCTCGTCCACGGTCACCTTGATCTGATCGGGGATGGGAAAGACGATCGGGTGCGAGTAGCCCAGGCTGAGGGTGACGTTCTTGCCCTGGACAGCGGCCTTGAAGCCGACGCCCTGGATTTCCAGCTTCTTGACGAAGCCGTCGGTGACGCCGCGCACCATGTTGTTGACCAGCGCCCGGCTCAGGCCGTGCAGGGCCTTGGCCTGGGCGTCGTCGCCTTCCCGGCTGACGAGGATCTTGTCCTCCTGGACCTTGAGGCTGGTGCGCCGGGGCAATTCCCACCGGAGCTTGCCCTTGGGCCCCTCGACGGAGACCTGCCGGCCGGCGACCTCGACTTTCACCTTGGGCGGGATGGCAATCGGTTGTTTTCCAATGCGGGACATAAAATCAAATCGAAAAGAATTCCGGTCTCACCAGATGTAACAAAGCAGTTCGCCCCCGAGCTTCTTCTTGCGGGCCTGGTTGCCGGTCATCAAACCCTCGGAGGTCGAGACAACGGCCACGCCCAGACCGCCGCGGACGCGGGGGATGTCGGCGGCGCCGACGTAGCGGCGCAGGCCCGGGGTGCTGACCCGGCGGAGGCCCTCGATGACGCTTTTCTTGCCCTGGTACTTGAGCAGGAGCTTGATGCGGCGCATCCCCTGGCCTTCGACCGAGAAGCCTGCGATGTAGCCCTCGCTCTTAAGGATGGCGGCGATGCTCTCCTTCATTCTGGAGTGGGGCAGCTCGATGGCGGGCAGCAGCGCGCGGTTGGCGTTGCGGATGCGGGCCAACATGTCGGAAATCGGGTCGTTCATAGGGATTACCAACTGGCCTTGGTGATGCCTGGGATGAGGCCGCTCAGGGCGGCCTCGCGGAAAGTCAGGCGGGAGCAGCCGAACTTGCGCAGGTAGCCGTGGCGGCGGCCGGTCATGGAACAGCGGTTGACCACGCGCACCGGGTTGGCGTCGCGCGGCAGCTTGGCCAGGCCCGCGTAGTCGCGCCTGGCCTTCAATTCGGCCCGAATGGCCGCATACTTCTTCACTGTCGCGGCCTTCCGCTTGTTGCGTTCAATCCAGGACATCTTTGCCATAAAATCAGAATAGGAAAGTGCGGCTCTTCGTTGTGCCCTTACTTGGTCTTAGCCGCTTCGGCGAAGGGCATGCCCATGAGTTTGAGCAGATCGAGCGCCTCGGCGTTCGAGCGGGCGGTGGTGACGATGGTAATGTCCATGCCCTGCTGGCGCTTGATCTTGTCCAGGTCGATTTCCGGGAAAATGGTCTGGTCGGCGACGCCCAGCGAGTAGTTGCCCCGGCCATCGAAGGAGCGGGTGGAGAGCCCGCGGAAGTCGCGGATGCGAGGCAGGGCGGTGGCGATGAGGCGGTCGAAGAACTCGTACATGGCGTCGCGGCGGAGGGTGACGTGGCAGCCGATGGGCTGGCCCTGGCGGAGCTTGAAATTGGCGATGCTGTGGCGGGACTGGCTGACGGCGGCCTTGCGGCCGGTGATCAGGGCCAGGTCCTTGGCGGCATCGTCAATGGCGCTCTTCTCCAGCGAGGCGCTGACGCCCATGTTGACGACGATCTTGTTCAGGCGCGGCACCTGGTGCGGGTTGGTGTAGTGGTGCCTGTCCTTGAGGGCGGGCATCACGTCCTTGACGTATTTTTCGTAAAGTCTGGCTTTCATTGGGTCGGGGCCGGGGCGGCCTGCGGGCCGGCGGCGCGTTTGGCGGCCCGGGCGTCGTAGGCCTCCGCTTTCATGACATTGGAGATGTGAATGGTGCCTTCGCGTTCGATGATCTTGCCTTGGGGATTGGCGGGGTTCTTGCGCGTGTGGCGCTTGATCATCCGGGCACCCTCGACGATGACCCGCTGTTTCTTGCCCAGGACGGCGATGATGCGGCCGCGCTTGCCTTTGTCGGCGCCGGCCAGGATCACCACTTCATCGTTCTTTTTGACGTGAGCGCTGTGCATGGTTACGGGTAGAGCAGTGTGGATCAGATGACCTCGGGCGCCAGGGAGACGATTTTCATGAACTTCTTGTCGCGCAACTCGCGCGCCACGGGCCCGAAGATGCGGGTGCCGCGCGGGTTCAATTCCTTGTCGATGATGACGATGGCGTTGCTGTCGAAACGCAGGCACGAGCCGTCGTTGCGCCGGATGGTCTGGCGGGTGCGCACCACCACAGCGTCCACAACCTCGCCTTTCTTGACCGTGCCGTCGGGGGCGGCCTCCTTGATGTGCGCCTTGATGATGTCGCCAATACGGGCGTAGCGCTGGTTGCGGCCGAGGACACCGATGGCTGCCGCGCGCTTGGCGCCGGTGTTGTCAGCCACATCGAGGATGGAACGTATCTGTAACATAAATCGAAGCGCCGGATGGCCGGGCGATCAGTTCATTGGGACGGCTGGGACATAGGGATCAAGCGGTGACCGGGGTGACACCGGGGCTCCGGTGCTCGACCGCCACCAGGCGCCAGCGTTTGGTCTTGGAGAGCGGCCGGGTCTCCTCGATGCGCACCCGGTCGCCCACCTTGGCCTGGCCCGTCTCGTCGTGGGCGCAGAACTTCTTATAGCCGGTGATGACCTTCTTGAACTTGGGGTGGGGGAAACGGCGCTCGACGCGGACGATGATGGTCTTGGCCATGCGGTTGGAGATCACCTCGCCGACGCGTTCCTTGCGCTTGCCGCGGGCGGGGGCCGGGGCCGGAGCGGGGGCGGGCGTGGTGGAAGGAGTGTCGACCATAGAGAGGCTAAGCCGGTTTGTTGCGGAGCTTCGAGATGTGGGTTTGGATACGGGCGATATTGCGGCGCAGGATGTGCAGGCGGGCGGGCTTCTCGAGCTGCGCGCTGGCCTGCTGCAAACGCAGGTTGAACCTCTCCTGGCGCAAGTTCCGGTCGTCCGCCAGCGCCTCGGCCAGGGTCTTTTCCTGAATCTCTTTTCGTTGGGTCTTTTTCATGAGCGGCGGCAACAGGGGTCTAACCGACCCGGTGACGGGAGATGAACTTGGTCTTGATGGGGAGCTTGGTGGCGGCCAGGCGGAGCGACTCGCGCGCCACGGCCTCGGTCACGCCGTCCACCTCGAAGAGGATATTGGCGGGCCTGATGACAGCCACCCAGGATTCCAGGGGGCCTTTGCCCTTGCCCATGCGGGTCTCCAGCGGCTTTTTGGTGAAGGACTTTTGCGGAAAAACCCGTATCCACATCTTGCCGTGGCGCTTCATCTGGCGGGCCACCGCCACGCGGGCGGCCTCGATCTGCTTGGTGTCAAGCCAGCACCGTTCCATGGCCATCAAACCGTATTCGCCGAAGGCGACCGTGTGGCCGCGCCAGGCCAGGCCGGCACGGCTGCCACGGTGCATCTTGCGATACTTCACTCTCTCGGGCTGGAGGGGCATAACAAGGTCTTTCTAATGCAAAATCCAGGGGCGGTTTACGGGGCAACCGGTTCAGGGGCCGGCGGCGGCGGCGCCACGGGGACCGGGGGCGGGGGCTGCGGCTTGAGGGCCCTCTCCGGCTGGGCCTTGTCGTTTCGGGTTTCGCCTTTGCAGATCCAGCACTTGATGCCCAGTTTGCCATACACCGTATTGGCCTCGGCAAACCCGTAGTTAATGTCGGCGCGCAGGGTGTGCAGGGGGACGCGGCCCCAATGGTATTGCTCGACGCGGGCCAGTTCAGCCCCGCCCAAACCGGCAGGCGCACCGGATCTTGATCCCCTCGGCGCCGAAGTCCTTGGCGGTTTGGATGGCCTTCTTCATCGCGCGGCGGAACGAGACGCGGCGCTCGAGCTGGAGGGCGACGTTCTCGGCGACCAACTGGGCCTCGATCTCGGGCGTCTTGACCTCGATGATGTCCACGTAAATCTCTTTGCCGGTCATCCGGCTCAGTTCCTCCTTGAGCTTATCGATCTCGGCCCCTTTGCGTCCGATGACGATGCCGGGGCGGGCGGTTAGGATGGTGATGCGGCAGCGGTTGGCGGCGCGCTCGATGAGGATTTGGGGCACGGAGGCCGATTCGAGCCGTTTCTTGAGCAACTCGCGGATGTCGCGGTCCTCGGTGAGCAGCTTGCCGAACTCCTTCTTGCCCGCATACCACTTGGAGCGCCAGTCATGAGTGACGGCGATGCGCAGCCCAATAGGATTGGTTTTCTGGCCCATACCGGTTCAATTAATCGTCTGACAAGGTGATGCGGACGTGGCAGTTGCGTTTGAGGATCGGGCCGGCGGAGCCGCGGGCCTTCGGAGTAAAGCGGCGCGTGATGCTGGCGGTCTGGGCGACGGCCTCCTTGATGCGGAGCTGGTCGGTCTTCAGGCCGTTGTATTCGGTTTTGTGGGTCTTGAGGTCCTCGGCATTGGCGATGGCGGACTTGAGGGTCTTGGCCACCACGCGCGCCCCTTTGCGGGGCACCATGGCCAGCACCGCCTGGGCGCGGGCGGCGGGCATGCCCTGGATCTGCCGCACCACCTCGCGCATCTTTTGCGGGGACATCCGCACGTTCCGGGTAATCGAGTGGACTTCCATACGGGTTACTTGGCCTCGGCCTTGGCCGTGTGGGCGCCGTGTTTCTTGAAGGTGCGCGTGAAGGAGAACTCGCCCAGCCGGTGGCCCACCATGTTCTCGGTCACAAACACCGGGTTAAAGACCTTGCCGTTGTGTACGCTGAAGGTCAGGCCCACGAAATCGGGGGTGATCGTCGAGCGCCGCGACCAGGTCTTGATCGGGGCCTTGGACTTGGCGTCCTTGGCCTTCTGGATCTTCTCCAGCAAGTGAAAGTCCACAAACGGACCTTTTTTAATTGAGCGTCCCATGGGAGTTAAGAGTGTGGAATCATGCGTGCTTCATGGGCCGGCCGTCGCGGCGGACCAGGATGAAGCGGTTGGAGGATTTCTTCTTGTTGCGGGTGCGGTAGCCTTTGGCCAGCAATCCCCAGGGGGAGGTCAACTGCTGCCAGCCGCCGCCAGACTTGGATTTGCCGGCCCCGCCGCCGTTGGGGTGGTCCACCGGGTTGCGCGAGACGCCGCGGTTGATGGGCCGGATGCCCCGATGCCGGGAACGGCCGGCCTTGCCCAGGACGACGTTCTCGTGCTCGGTGTTGCCGACCTGGCCAATGGTGGCGCAGCAGTTCTCATGGACCCTGCGAATCTCGCCGGAGGGGAGCCGAATCTGCGCGTAGCCCTCGCCGCGGGACATCAGGGTGGCGGCCCCGCCTGCGGTGCGCACCATCTGGGCGCCCCGGCCGGGGATCATTTCGACATTGTGAATGGGCAGGCCCACCGGCACGGTGCGCAACGGCAGGCAATTGCCCAGTTCCGGCGGGGCACTGGGCCCGCTCATGACCTTGGCTCCCACCTTCAGACCGTTGGGGGCGACGATGTAAGTCTTTTCGCCGTCCTGGTATTCCAGCAAGGCCAGGCGGGCGGTGCGGCGCGGGTCGTACTCGATGGCCTTAACTACGGCCTCCACCCCGTGCTTCCTCCGCTTGAAGTCCACCAGCCGGATCTTCTGTTTATGGCCGCCACCGATGCCGCGCGCGGTCACACGACCGTAGACGTTGCGCCCGCCCGTGCGAACACGGGTCTGGACCAGGCCCTTCTCCGGCCTCGCCTTGGTGATGTCGCTGTAGTCCGCGAACGTTACATAACGTGTTGACGGCGTCAGCGGTCTGAATGTCTTCACTGGCATAAATCAATCGCGTGTCCCAAGTCAGCTACTTGGAGTGCGGAGCCATCATTCCTGCCCCCGGATGGGTGGTCAGTTATCGGTTCCGCAGGTTGTGCTGTCCGCACCCTTGCGGGAAACGGAGGGCGCAATATATCAAAGCAATTTACTAATGCAATAGCCTTTTTCAAAAAAGATCAGGTCAGGACGATCTTGTCGCCTTCCTTGAGCGTCACGATGGCCTTCTTCCAGCCCGGGGCCTGGCCGGCCTGTTTGGTGCGCTGGCGCCGGTGTTTGCCCCGGACGTTCATGGTGTTGACCCTGACCACCTTGACTTTGAAGAGTTCCTGCACGGCCTGCCGGATCTGGAACTTGTTGGCCCGGGGGTCGGCCATCACGGTGTACTGGTTGAAGTCGGCCCCCTGGCGTGTGCCTTTTTCGGTCAAACGCACCGTCCTGACGATGTCGAAAGGGTTCATGTCATTCCTTGTCCTTGTTCAAGCGGGCCTGGACCTGCTCGAAGGCGCTGCGGGTGAATACGAGTTTGTCCGGACGCAACACGTCGTAGGTGTTGAGCGAATCGCCGGTGGCCAGGGCCACGTTCGGGACGTTGCGGGAAGCCAGCGTGAGGTTCTTGTCCGTCGCCTGCGAGACGATGAGGGCGCTGCCCTGGAGGTCGAGGGCGGAAAGGACCCCGATGAATTCCTTGGTCCGGGGCGAGGCCAGCTTGAGGTCGTCCAGGACGAGGATATCGCCCGCCTTCAGGCGCTCGGAAAGGGCCTTGCGCAGGGCCAGTTGGCGAGTCTGCCTCGAGACTTTCTTGCCAAAATCGCGCGGTTTAGGCCCGAAAACCACGCCGCCGCCCCGCCACAGGGGCGATGCGAACGACCCGGCTCGGGCCCGTCCCGTCCCCTTCTGGCGCCAGGGCTTCTTGCCGGTGCCGGCGACCTCGCCCATGGTCTTGGTGCTGGCGGTGCCCATCCGCTGGGCGGCCTGGTAGGCCACCACCACGTCGTGAACGGCCTGCGTCCCCTTGCCGCCTTCGACCAAGGGGAATGTGACCTCCAATTCACCCTGGCTGTTCCCTTTGGTGTCTTTAATCGTCAGCTTCATAGTTCGAGGAGGTCAAATCACTTCTTCTTGCCTTCGGCCTTCTTGATGTTTTCCGGACGCTCGGCATGCCGTTTCCAGCCCTTGGGCCGTTTCTTGGACTCGCGAATCACCACATAATCGCCGTTTGACCCCGGAATGGCCCCCCGGATGAGCAGCAGGTTGTCGGCCTCCTTGACTTGAACGACCTGGAGGTTCTGGGTGGTGCGGCGGACCTGGCCCATGTGGCCGGGCATCTTCATGCCGCGCATGACGGTGCCCGGGAACAGGCGCTGGCCGATGGCCCCGGCGCGGCGGTGCCACCCCTTGGCCCCGTGCGTCGAATCGCCGCCGCGAAAGCCATGCCGGCCCACCACCCCCTCGAAACCCCGCCCTTTGGTGATGCCGATGGCGTCCACATAGTCGCCGGGGGCAAACAGGTTGGCCCCCACAACGTCGCCCGGTTTGACCTCTTTCGAGAAATCGCGGAATTCCCGGATGCGCCTGACCGCGGGGCCGTTGGGGGCGAATTTCTTGATGTGGCCCAGCAGCGGCTGGGTCAGCCGCTGCTCCTTTTGGTCGCTGAAGCCCAGTTGGACGGCGCTGTAGCCGTCCGATTCGGCGGTCTTGCACTGGAGAACGCGATTGGGGCCCACCAGGACGATGGTCACCGGGGTGATCACGCCCTTGGCGTTATAGACGCGGGTCTGGCCCAGCTTCTTTCCTAAAAGTCCGACTGGCATAACAAAGTGAGATTAAAATCGTGAAACGGCGGCGCCGCCGCCAGGCCCCTAAATCTTGATCGTGATGTCCACCCCGGCGGGCAGGTTCAGTTTCTTGAGTTCATCGACCGTTTTGGCGGTCGGCTCGATAATATTGATCAGCCGCTTGTGAGTGCGCTGTTCGAAGGTCTCCTGGGATTTCTTGTCCGCGTGGGGGGAGCGTTGGACGGTGAACCGCTCGATGCGGGTCGGCAGCGGGATCGGCCCGGCCACACGCGCCCCGGTGCGCTTCACCGTGTCCGCGATGTCGCGGGCGGACTGGTTGATGACCCGGTGGTCATAGGCCTTCAGTCGAATGCGAATGCGTTGTCCAGTCATACAAAGAACAATTGTCTATAAATTATAAATGGTTCCTGTTAAGCTCGCGCTCCCCGAAAAAGGGAAACGGAGCGCGGAATATATCAAATGCCCCCCCCGGTGCAACAGAATTTTAACAAAATCTGCGATCGGTCAGCGAAGGCCGGAACAGAGCACCGGCTGGACCCCTCACCCCGGCCCTCTCCCCTCCGAGGGGAGAGGGAGAAGCGTGCGCAGTCCCTGCAATTTCCGGGTGTGTCCGCTTCCTCATGCCGCTGCCGACGCTCCGCCCTCTCCCCTTCCGAAGGGGAGAGGGTTGGGGTGAGGGGTCCGGCTGGTACTCCGCCTCCGCTGGCCTCGCCTGCCGCCCGGGGCAACTCGCCCGGGCACAAAACAATACCAGAAAAACCGCCCGGAGCAAGGGCTTCCGAGTGCGGAGTGCGGAGTGCGGAATGCGGAATGCGGAGTGCCGGCGGGTTGGGCACATCCCGGAGGGGACGGGGATCATTCTGGGGGTTGGCAGAATTAATCTGGAAGGGCCAAGCGTTCGAGGTTCGTCACCGCCACGGCTTCGATGCGGTCGTCCAACGCGAAGTTCTTATCCCCGGGATAGACCACGAACAGCCGGGCCAGTTGCAGATCGTGCAAGGCCACGTGCATGGACCTGGTGGTGCGCGGGGCATCTCCGTATTTGAACTCGAAGCCGAGCCGTTTCCCGCCGCGCAAGACCAGCAAGTCCAATTCGGCTCCGGCATGAGTGGCCCAGGAGAAAGCTTCATCCGAGGCTACTTTCAAGATCCGCAGCACGTGTTCCAAGGCCAGTCCTTCCCAGGAAGCTCCCAGCTTGGGATGGGCCTGGAGTTCGGGGAGCGTGCGGAGGTTCATCAGGGTGTGAAAAACCCCGCTGTCACGCAGGTAAATCTTGGGAGCTTTGCGCACGCGCTTGCCCAGGTTTTCCACCCACGGCAGCAGTTGCCGGACCATGAAGGCCCCGGTCAGGATATCGAGGTAGCCTTGGGCGGTCTTGTAATTAACACCCAGCGAGCGGGCGAGCTCGGAGGCGTTCCAGGTCTGGCCATGATAGTGGGCGAGCATGAGCCAGAACCGCCGCAGTTGCTCCGAAGGAATGGTGATGCCGAGCTGCGGGATGTCGCGCGTCAGGAAAGTGCGGACAAACTGCAGGCGCCATAGAAAGCTCCCGGCATCGGACTCGCTCAAGAACGACTCAGGAAACCCGCCCCGGAGCCAGAGCGTGTCGAACTTGTCGAAGCCCACCTCGGTGGCGTCGAACCCGCTCATGTCCACGAAACCCACCCGCCCGGCCAGGGACTCGGATACTCCCTTCACCAGGTTGGGCGAGGCGCTGCCCAGAACCAGGAACCGTGCCGGCAAACCTGCCCGGTCGGCCAGAACGCGCAGCAGCGGGAAAAGATCCGGGCGGTGCTGGATCTCATCCATGACCACCAGCCCGGAGAGCCGGCTCAGCACCTGCCGAGGGGCTTCCAGCCGGGCCAGATCCAAGGGGTCCTCTAGGTCGAAATAGTTGTCGGCAACAGTGACGAATTGGCGCGCGAGCGTGGTCTTGCCGCACTGCCTGGGACCGAGCAGCGCGGTGACGCGGAACTGCTGCAAAGAGGCCTCAACCTCCTGCCGGTATTGATGGCGCTGGATTAGCATTAAGATTGAACAATAGGATACGCACTCCTTTTTTACAAGAATAAACCGCTCCAAAGCCTCCGATGCTGCCGGGCAGGCAATGGCCGCGTGGGCGCATGCCCTTACCGCCCCTTCGAGCACCCGCCCCAGCCGGTTTTGCGCACACCTGCACTCCTTCGGTGTCTCAGCAGGCCGCCGAGGAAAAGGCCCGGGAGATCGCCTCGCTGCCCATCGAGATCATCGGCGTGAGCAACGACCTGGCGCTCGCCAAACAAGCGGCCATCCTCAAAGCCACGCACAATATGTCCTGCGCCCACTGCTTCGCCGCGGCGCTGGCCAAGCAGAGGAACGCGGAACTGGTCACCGGCGACCCGGCCTTCAGAGCGGTGGAGAAGGAGATCAAAATCGGCTGGCTGAAGTAACGAAGCCGCTCAACAAGCGACAGCCTCCAAGGCAGTCTTCTTGCCTGGCGACGGCATCTTCCCGCTTGGGGCAGCGCAGAGCCTGGTTGGCTCCCGTGCAATTCCCAACCGCCGCCATCTCCCGGCCCCCGCCAACCCTCGCCGAGGCCCCCGGGTTGGGCAAAAACCGTCAAGAAACCGGCAAGCTTGGAGCTTGACACCCTGGTCCTCCTCCGGGATGATCCGTCCATAGTGAGTGCGACCGAAGACCAATGCTCCCTCACCCGCGCAGCGTCAATAACCGGCGGCCCGACAAAAAACCAATTTCTTATCAGTTGACGTTACGGAAACGGACTTGCGGGCTAGGCTCAAGAAGGGGCCGATCGTGGTGGGATGAATCGCTATGAGGAACCAAGCATTAAATTATTTGCGAACGGCACTCGGGCAGCAGCAGGCAGACTTTAGAAGTGGACAATGGGAATGCATCCAGGGCGTGATCCAGGGCCGGCGGCAGCTAGTGGTACAAAAGACCGGGTGGGGAAAGAGCATGGTTTACTTCCTCGGAACGCGCCTACTGCGAAACCAGGGGCGGGGCTTGACGCTGCTCATCTCGCCGTTGTTGTCCCTTATGCGGAACCAAGTTGAGGCAGCGGTTCGGATTGGAGTGAGAGCGACAACGATTAACTCGACCAACATGACGGATTGGGCTGCGGTGGAAGCCTGCCTCGCGAGGGATGAAGTGGATGTTCTGCTCATCTCGCCCGAGCGACTAGCGAATGAGGACTTTCGCCAGCGGGTGCTGCAACAGGTGGCCAATCGCATCGGACTTTTCGTAGTGGATGAAGCACACTGCATCTCGGACTGGGGCCACGATTTCAGGCCGGATTATCGGCGCATCGTGCGGGTGTTACAGGCCTTGCCTCACAACATTCCGGTCCTGGCGACAACCGCCACTGCAAACGATCGTGTGGTGGAGGATGTAGCTTCTCAACTGGGTAACGTGACGTTGGTGCGCGGCCCACTCATCCGCGAAAGCCTGGCCCTACAGAACATCTGGCTGCCAAGCCCGCCCGCGCGCATGGCGTGGCTGGCAGAACACCTCAATAGCTTGCCGGGGAGCGGAATCATTTACACGCTGACGGTCAGAGATGCCGAGCGCGTGACCGAATGGCTGAAACTCAATGGCCACAACGTTGAGGCCTACCATTCCCAGGTGGACACGATGGAGAACCCGGACCCGAACGGTACGAATAGTCGGAGACGGGAGGAACTCGAGCAGCGACTGCTGCGAAACGAGGTCAAGGCGCTAGTGGCGACGGTGGCGTTGGGCATGGGTTTTGACAAACCAGACCTGGGGTTCGTGATCCACTTTCAGCGCCCCGGTTCCGTAGTGCATTACTACCAGCAGGTGGGGCGTGCTGGGCGCGCAGGGGAGCACGCCTACGGGATTTTACTGGGCGGTGAGGAGGACAGAGACATCACAGACTATTTCATCCGGGCGGCCTTTCCGCCGCAGGCCCACGTCGAAGATGTGCTGCGTGCGCTGAACGCGGCAGAGGACGGACTCTCGGTTCCAATGCTCCAGAAGGAGATCAATCTATCGGCCGGCGAAATTCAGAAAACGCTCAAGCTGCTTGCAGTGGAGACACCGTCGCCAGTCGCCAAAATAGGCTCGAAGTGGAACGCCACACCCGTGGCTTACCAAATGGATCAGGAGAAGATCCGGCGGCTCTGCGCTCTGCGGCACGCTGAGCAGCAAGTGATGATCGAATACATGCGGACCCAGGAGTGCCTCATGAAATACCTCGGCCGGGCGCTGGACGATCCAAGCGCCAGCGAGTGCGGCAAATGTGCAAACTGCCTCGGGAAAGACCTGGTAGCCAAAACGGCCGACGCGCATCTCGCGAACCAGGCAGGAATCTACTTGAGGCGAAGCTACCAGTCTCTGGAGCCTCGGAAGCGGTGGCCTGCCAAAGACCTATTCGAGCACTATCGGTTTCCGGGATCAACGATCGAGGCCGCCTTGCTGGCGGAGGAAGGGCGCGCGCTTTCGCTCTGGGGCGATGCCGGGTGGGGGCAGTTGGTCCGTGAAGGCAAATACGGTGGGCAGAGGTTTGCTGATGAGATCGTGGACGGCTGCATTCAGATGATCGGACAGTGGAACCCGGTCCCGAGACCCGTCTGGGTGACATGCATTCCGTCCCTGACGCATCCGCACCTCGTTCCCGACTTTGCCAGGCGGCTGGCAGCCAAGCTGGGCGTGCCGTACGCCGCGGTCTTGCGCAAGGTCCGACAAAATCGACAGCAAAAGACGATGCAAAACAGCTATAAGCAGGTCAAAAACCTAGATGGGGCATTTGCGGTTGAGCAAGGCCTCATGCCTAGCGGGCCGGTGTTGCTGGTGGACGACATGGTGGACTCGCGGTGGACGTTCACCGTGGCGGCGGCGCTGCTGCGTCGGGCGGGATGCCCGGCGGTGATTCCAATGGCACTGGCACTCAACTCTCCCCGAGCGGATTAAGGAGCAATCTTATGATCGATCAGATAACCGATAATGCCAAGGCGATCTTGCTGATGTGCGGGCGTTTTGGTCCCGCCGACGAGAGAGCGGTGGGACCGCTGAGTATCAAGGAATACGATGAGTTGGCGACATGGCTGTTCCGCAAGAAAATGTGGCCATCTGATCTTCTGAAGGCCGACAAAGCCGAGGTGCTCAATGATGCGTTCACGCCGGTACCGGCGGAGCGGCTGAAGACCCTTCTGGCGCGTGGGGTGGCGATGGCGATGGCCATCGAGAAGTGGACCAACAAAGGGCTTTGGGTAGTGTGCCGCGGCGACGAGAATTACCCCCAAAGACTCAAGCTTCATCTGCGAGGCGATGCGCCGCCGATTCTGTACGGAGTGGGTGAGGGCACACTCCTTTCTCAAGGGGGGCTTGCGGTGGTCGGGTCGCGCCACATCGATGCCGACGGCCAGGAATTCGCACGGGCCTTGGGCCGTTCTGCCGCACAGTGCGGGATGCAGTTGATTTCGGGGGCCGCCCGAGGCGTTGATGAGACCGCGATGCACGGGGCCTTCTCCGCCGGCGGGAAGGTTATTGGGGTCATGGCCGACAGTCTCTTACGGGCGGCGGTTTCCGGAAAATACCGGGAAGGAATTCGGGGCGGGCAACTGGTCCTGGTTTCGCCGTACAATCCAGAAGCCGGATTCAACGTCGGCAACGCGATGGGGCGGAATAAATACATTTACGCTCTTTCTGATTTCGCCGTGGTCGTCAGTTCTGATTACCAGTCTGGCGGAACTTGGGCGGGTGCTGAGGAGGAGTTGCAGCGCAGACGAAGACGTACGATCTTTGTCAGAACCGGCGCGGCTGTCCCTAGAGGAAATGCGGAGTTGCTGAAGCTGGGCGCGAAGCCGCTTCCGGCCGACGCGCTGGCAGGCAGTTTGCGTGACGTCCTGCAAAAGGCAACCGGCAGTCAACCCGAGTCGCCAGAGGCTTTGGAAGAGCCGATGTCGGTTGCGGCTGCAACGCCCAGCGAGCCGAGGGCATCCCTGGCGACTCAGCCCGAGCCGAAGCCGGAAATCGCCAATACGCCGGCATTCGTTCCTCAGACGGCTCCGCCAGCAACCGTTTACGACGCGGTTAAGCCTCTGATCCTGGAATCGCTGGAGAAGCCAACGAAACTGCAAGAGCTGGCCAAAACGCTTCAGGTCCGAAAGGGCCAACTCGATGACTGGGTGAAAGCACTGATCAAGGATGGTGTTCTCGAAGAACGGGCGGTGGGGAAGAGCAAGAGCATCGCACGTCGTAAGCTCGATGAGGAGTTGAAGCTTTCCTAACCAAGGAGATAATGGTGTCCGCACTGTCCATTGAACATGGAAACAAGTTGGAGCACACATGCGTTGCGGCTCGGAATGAATTTGCACCCCATGGGCTCTCTGGCGAGAGCCGCTGGAAGAGCATATCCGTGCGTTTTCCTTCTGGCGCCTATTCCCGGATCTGCCGGTAGCCGGATTGGTCCTGGCCAGGCTGCGAACCGGGCGAGGAAGGCCCGGCAGGGCCCTGTGGGGTTAGGACTTTGCGGGGTGCGACAATCGCCCTGGCGAGGTTGCGCGCGTTGATGGTCACGGGCCCCTGCATCAGTTCAGGCACATTGAACGTGTTGAGGCAGAAGCCATAGAAAGTGGGATCTTCCTGTGGCAGCACAAAGGGCTTGTGAAACTCGCCCTGTTCGTCCACGTAACTGAAATGGGGCCGGGCCAAGAGGCCATCGATGCGTTTGCTGCTGAAAACGACCCAGCGGCTGTTGCTGGACCAGGAATGCCAAGTGTCGGCCTGGTCGCTATTGATTTCGAGCCGGCGGAGTTTGCGGGCGGATAGGTCCATCACATAGAGATCGCTGTTGGACTGGTGGATGGGGAAATTGCCATACTGGCACAGGGTAACGAGCAGAAAACGGCCATCCGGGGAGATCTTGGGCTGGCAGACGCTGAGCCCGGTTTCCGCGGCGGAAATCATCACTTCGGGCTGGCCCCATTGGCCGTTTTGGATGTCGAAGCTGACCCGCATCAGGTCGTAGCGAATTTGGCGGAGTCTTTCGCGTGGCTGGGGGGCAGCACTGCTGAAATAGAGGTAGCGTCCATCGGGCGACCAGGCGGGCCAGGTCTCGTTCCTGTCGGGCGCGGCGATGGCGGGCGGGAAGACGACGATATTGGAATCGACGCGGTAAATGCCCAGATCCGAGTTGGCATCATAGACTTCGCGGGTTTCACCGCGGGTATGAAAGAACTGGGAAAGCTTGTTGACCGAGAAGGCGAGCAGCCGGCCGCTCGGGTGCCAGGCCAGGTAGCCCATTGTCTTGTCCACGCGGGTGGCCTGGTTGGAGATGACCAATATCATCGGGTTCTTGCCACCGTAGGCGCGGATGTTGAAGGCGAAGGTATTCGGGCTTCGGTTCAACGGGGTGTGGCAGTTGAGGCAGCCTTGATCAGGCTTTTCCTTTTCGAGGATGGGTTTTTGGTCGAAGGACTCCAGGTTTCGCTGATAGATGCCGAGATGCACGTAGAAATTGAAGATCGGCTTGTGCAGACGGTAAGCCAGCCAGCCATCGATTTCCTCCCGTGCAATATAGTTGGTCACCGTGGCGAACCGGGTCCAACCGGACGAGGCCCTTTGCGCGGAGATGTCCCAGTAGAGAGGCTGGCCGGGGTTGGCGCGCAAGAGGCCCGCCCAGGCCCTGGGCGGAATCCGAATCGCGGGGTTTGGGCTGGAGACGGCAACGGGAGGTCCTTTGGTGGAGCGCAACTCAACCCGGTAGGAGGCGGCAGGTTCCTGGATTCTGAAGTTCAAAGGCGCAATGTTGGGCGGGAGAGTGACGCCAATGTAGTCGGGGAACAGCCGCGGCAGTTCGGCTGCCCGCGGTTCGAGTGGGCTGCCAGCCAGACAAGCGGCGGCCAGCAGCCAGCAGGCGCGGAGCGGCGAAGTTGCAAGAGAGGCGATAAATATCCAGGCTCGGGTCATCATGGTGCTGAGGCTTGACCTTCGGCCGCTCGTTCGACGCTCCTGGCGGCATAATAATACCAATAGGTGTCACCGAAGTTGGCGGCCATGGCCGCCTGGCCTTCGGCTCCTCCCTTCAACTGCCTGACTGCCTCTTTGAACTGGCGGAATCGCTCGGCGGTTTCGGGGCGGATCGTGCGGCCTTTCAATTCGGCCCGAACTCCCGCGACTTGCTGATAGAGGAGCAGGGCCTCCTCGTATGGCCGGGGGATTCGGGCGTAACTGAAGTTGTCGAGCAACCGGAGGCGCTGGACCACTTTCTTCAAATCCAGGTCCATCAGGTAGTAGGCCATGAGGTACTCGAAGGCCAGTCGGTTTGTGGGATTCGATGCGAGCAGGACATCGAGCAGGGGTCCCACAGGCAGACCCTCGTGCGGCACCTCGTTGGTCAACATTTGCGCCCGCATCCGGGCCAGGAAGGCGACCTCGGCCGCGGCCAGGTGCGGGTCCATCGTGGGCCAGGCCTCGTTGGCGCGTTCACCCTGGAACGGTATCAGGCTCAGCACGTTCAGGAAGACCTGCGCCGCCTGGGGTTGGTTTTTCAGCAGGTTGATGCGGGCCAACAAACGCAATAGATCCGGACGCTCGCCCTCCATCTCAAGGGCCTGGTACGCCATGTGCTCGGCATCGTTGACCAAACCGAGTTCGAAGAGGACCTGGCTTTGCGCGCGCCAGTCCTCGCCGGTTCCTTCCATCGGCGCGTCGTCAATCATGTTGTGAAACGAAAACAGCTCCTCTGCCAGCCGCCCGGTGTGATAGAGGGCCAGGTGCAGGCGGATCTTGGCGGGATGATTCATCGCCTTGACCTGCCTGGCCGCCGCAAGGACCGCTTCGTATTGCCCGCAACTGGCGTCGTAGTCGATTTCGGCCAGGAGCTTCTGGCGGCTATCGAACGTCAGCCATACGGCGGCCCACCCGAGCAGAAACGCCAGGACAACCACGGCCGGGCCGGGTTGCACGGTCTGGACCCAGCGGCCGAGGCTGGGGCCGGGCGTGGTCGTCTCTGGCGAAACCGGCTGCGGGTTGGCAGTTGGGGTTGTGGCAGGCCCCGGGAGCAAAGCCAGAACTGCTCCCGCAACGGGCACCGAGGCGTAGAGAGCGGCTGCAAGGACCCAATCGACTCCTTCCGGCCAGG
Organism: uncultured bacterium; assembly: GCA_963749495.1. GTDB lineage: Bacteria > Verrucomicrobiota > Verrucomicrobiia > Limisphaerales > UBA8199 > CAVQND01. The sequence continues at coordinate 76,639 of CAVVMW010000021.1, read as the reverse complement.
GATTGACCAGTCCTGCAATTTCGAGGTTTCCCGTTCCGACAGCCACCAGGGGCGCCGCCAACGCCAGAACCAGGCATCCCAACCCCGCAGGCCAGTTCCGCATTTGGAAGAACACAAACAAGCAACACAAGACCGCAAAGAGCAGGGCGGACCAAAGCCCGGCCAAAAAGAAAAGGAGACCGGAAACCAATCCGCTGACTGCCGTCGACAACCAAGGGCGCCGCCAGGGCAACGAGACGTGTGCGGCGGAGGCGGCCAGCGCCAGGACAAGGCCGACGCTCAGGGCAGGCACCGGGCAACCATAGCGGTTGCGCAGCAGCAGCAGCACAAACAGGGGAACCAGGGCGGCAAAGCCCGGCGCCCTGCCGCTGATGCGAGCCAGACAAAAGAGGGCTGCCAGCAAGACCACGCACCCGGACAGGACGAAAACCAGCGCGCCCAGGCAGTTCAGGCAGTTCAACTGCGCCAAAAACACCCCGGCATAACTGGCCAGGCCTCCTGGACGACCGAGGAACGTCTCCATGAAAACCCGTTGCCGGTAGAAGTACGGCCCGCAACTGTGATACTCCAGGAGCGGCTCTACCCGCAGCCAAACATAAAGAAACGAACCAACCAGGAGAACGAGGGCCCCGACCGGGAAAGCAGGCCAGGGCCGGAAGAATGTCCCCGCCCCGAATTTCCGGTTGACTGGGTGCTGCCGCATCTGTCCCCAGTATAACCGAACCGGGACCTCCGCTTGCAAGCCCGAATCCGGGCCTTTGTCGCAGCCTTTGTCGGTACCTTTGTCGAGAAATGGCCAATCCGACAAAGGCGCCGACAGAGGCTGCGACGAAGGTCCCCCCACTCGCGGCGTTTTTGATGCGAGCGGCCTATAGGCTCAGCAGCCGTGTGCGGCGAGGCCCTTGATGATCTCGATGAACTGCTGCAAGGCCCGCAAATCGTTATTGCGGTTCCAGGCAATACAATAATCACTCTCGACCGGAGGGACCAACGGACGGAAGGCCACTCCGGGGTGGGGCAGTTTTCTGATGTGCTCGCGGGCCAGCGTGACACCCAGGCCTTCGGCCACGAAGGTCATCAAGGCCGACTCCAACTCGGCGTCCTGGAGGACCCGCGGCGTAAAGCCTGCCTGCTGGCAGGTTCCGTTGAGCCAGTCGCGAAACCCCGGGTGCGTCTTCTCGGACATGCCCACAAAGAACATCGTTTCCAGTTCGGCAAGCTTCACCCGGCGCTTGCCGGCCAGCGGATGTCTTGCCGGCAGGACAACGACGGTTCTGTGCCGGGCGATACTTTCCCACTGCAGGCCGCCGGCGGTTGCCGGGGGCCGCAGCCCGACGAAGCCGACATCGATCTTCCGCGCTTCGAGGGCGCGAAACTGTTCCGCCGGAGTCATGTCGAACAGGTTCAGCGCAACGTGCGGGAAGGCCTGCCGGAAAGTCCCCAGCGTCTCGGGCAGCGACTGGAAATCAAAATTGGACAAATACGCGATGTTCAACTGGCCGGTTTCCCCCCGGCTCAGACGCTGCACCGCCGCCACGCTTTCCTGAGCCAGGGCCAGGATGTGCCGGGCATCAACCAGGAACGAGAGGCCTTCCTGGGTCAAGGCCACCCGGCCTTTGGCGCGGGTCAGCAACCGCACCCCAATCTCCTCTTCCAGATTATGGACCTGGCGCGTGAGCGAGGGTTGGGCTAAATGCAGTCTTGCGGCGGCTTTGGTGAAATTCAGGTCTTCCGCCACCGCCACGAAATACCGCAGGTGACGCAGTTCCATAACGTGGGCGGCAGTGTAACAGCTTCCCTGGCCTTGGCAACCACGCAATGACCCCTTTGGCGTATCCCCACCGGCTGCGGCGAGAGCGGAGTGCGCCCATCCTCGGGCGCAGCGACCTCCGCAGCCAGGGCAGCGGTCAGGTACTCCGGCGCGCCTGCCCGTTCCGTCGCTGCTGCGCCCGGGGACGGGCGCACTCCGGGGGCAGTGTCGGGATACACCGAATGACCGCTGGAAAACCCGCGGGATTTGTTTGCCGGGACTAACCTTTGTAGTGCTCGAACATGCTGGCCAACAGGATGACCTCGGGATGAGCGGCCGCCACTTTCGGCAGGATGAGCCGGATGCGCGAGCGATAGTCCGAGAGCTTCTCACGCAGCGGGCGCAGGTCCTCCACTTTGTCCCACTGGAGTTTCTTCAGGTCCAGGACCAGGCGGCTCTTGCTGCGCGTCAAGGAATCACGGATGCGCTGGCCCAGCGTCGCCGCTTCAGCGCCGGAAGGGGCGCCCTCCACCCGCAACCACACCTGTGCCTTGGCGTGCTGCAAATTGACCTGGACGGAAAGCCCGGGACTCGGGGCCTTGCGGCGGAGTTCCTCCCAACGTTCGAACCCGGCCCAGCGCCGGCTCGGCAGCCGGTAGGTGGTTCGCATCAGCTTTGGGTGCTGAAACAGGTCCAGCTTCAGCGTCACACCGGTCCACATGGCCGCCGCCACCCCCAGCGCGGACATGACCCGCTCGCGGAGCATTGGAGCGCCCAGCTCTGCGTGGATGCCCCGCTCCAAATCGCCGATCCGGCGCCGCACCGCCGCGTTCGGGCCCAGCAGCAGGCAGGCGAGAAACGCCGGGTACGCCCCCCTCAACTCCTCGGCGTAAAACTGCGCCTTCTGGCGCAACAGGGGATTCGGTGAGTCCTTGAGCTTCCGGTAGCCGAGCAGCCGCGTTTCCATCGTGCGGAAAATGCTCGGGCCGAGCCGCTGGAAATCCTCATCAAAACACCAGCGCTGCAGTCGCTCGATTTCCTCGGCCGACAATGTTGGGTGTTTGCACATCGTGGCGAATCCGTCCCCGCGCCGGTACATGAGCTCCGGGTCTTTGACGTACACGTCCTGGAGCAGGTTCTCTTTGATCGCCCGTTCGTGAAAAGGCGTGCCGGGAACCGGCCCATAGATGAGGAACTGCGCCAGGTCGGGTTTGAGCTCCATCAACTGGTCAAACTCCTGGGCCACCACTTCCGGGGTCTGGTAATCGAACCCGAGGATCATCGAGGTCAGAACCGAGATGCCGTGCTGGCGGAACTCCGTGATGATGTCCGCAATGGGCCGGCCCTGCTGCTTGGCGTAACCGGAGCGTGTTCCCTCGTATCCAATCCAGAAGCCGTCAATGCCCATCTCGAGGATCTCCTCGACCGTGTATTGGCTGATGGCCTTGACACTGGAGAAGGCGAAAATGGAGAGTGTTCTGCCGCCTTTCATCACACAGTCACGGAACTCCATCGCCCGCTTCTTGTTGAGCAGGAAATCCTTGTCGATGATGAGCAGGACCAGCTCCGGGTCGAGGTCCAGGTAGCGTTCCGCGACGGCGTAGATGTCCTTGCCCTCCGGCAACAGGCGGATGTGTTTGCGCGAGAAAAAGTGGGAAGTGCAGCAAAAATCACAGCCATTGGGGCATCCCAGCCCGGCGAGGATTTTGCCGGTGCCCGAGACCTGCCACCCAAACACCTTGAGCCAGCTCACCAGCAGCGGGTGCTTGTAGGGCATGGAGATCTCGGGTTCCCCCAACAGCCGGCGGAAGAAGCCCACGCCTTCCTCGCGGCAGATGTAGTCCGCGTACGGTTTGAGCGCGTCATCTTTGAGCGCCGTGCCGTAGCCGCCCAGGACGACCTTGCTGTTGGGCGCGTATTGGCGGATCAACGCGACGGTCTCCTTCATCCGGTGCATGACCGCCAGCAGGAAGGAGACGCCGACGTAATCGTATCCCTTCTTGAGCTCGCGGATGAGCTCGCTCCTGGATGGATACTGCAAGACCACCGTGGGCGCATCGAGGTTCTCGGCGATGTACTCGAGGGAAAAGTGGATGTTGAACGTGCGCGGGCTGAAGAGCCCTTGGCTCGAGCTCACTTGCCCGTAAAGGAGTTCATAGCCGACCGAAGGGGCGTCGCCATAGGCCGGCCCCAGAGGGCGGCAGACGCTGGTTAACAGGACCGTTTTGAGTCGAGCTTTCACTATCCTTGCATTATGCCCGTCCGGTTCGATGCCGGCCAATACTTTGTTGGCATTCCGGTCATAGCCTAAAGCTATCGCCCTTGCAGTTTCTAAGTATTGGCGTGAACCTGCGCGCCAGTCCACAATAAGGCTGTGATGAAAACATATGCCCGGCAGGCCTCCGTCCGTTGGTGCGGGACGGGGCAGCGTGGCAAGGGCACCGTCAGCACACCGAGTGCCGCCCTGAATATAGCCCTCCACGCGACGGGCGGCGACCGCAGGGGACGCGGCACCAATCCCTCAGAGCTGATTGCGGCTGCACACGCCGGCAGCTTCTCGTTGACCCTGGCCCATGAACTCGCGGAGGCTGGCTACAGCCCGCGCCAGATTGACACGACCGCGACGGTCACGACGGAAAACACCGCCGCCGGATGGGCGATCACGCGGATTGATCTGGATGTGGTCGCCGCAGTGCCCCGGGCGGCGGAGTGCGACTTTGTGGACGCGGTGCTGCAGGCCAAGGCAAATTGCCCCGTCTCGCGCGCGCTCAACGCCATTGTCTCGATGCGCAGCCGAATGAGCCGCCGCGAGGCACCCCCACGATTAAAAAGGCGCGGGACATCGGTCCCACGCCTGGTTTGAGTGATCGTTGGCTTAATAGCGCCGGCTGAACTCACGCCGCTCGCCGGAACGGTTTCCACGGGCGCCGCCTTCTTCCCGCGGCCGCGCTTCGTTCACGGTCAGGTTGCGGCCGCCCAGCATCGTCCCGTTCAGCGCGTCAACCGCCTTCTGCGCCTCTTCCGGGGTTCCCATAGTGATGAAAGCAAACCCGCGCGGCCGGCCGGTGGAGCGGTCCATCATCAGGTTGGCCTCCGTCACTGTCCCATGGGCTGCGAAGGCGTCCTGCAAATCGTTTTCGGTCGTGTCAAACGAAAGGTTCCCTACGAATAACTTTGTGTTCATGTGATGTTTCAATGTCCTTGGTGTTCACCTGTTCTGTCCAAACTGTTCCCGAACTTCGGGTTTCAAATCATCACTGAACAAGGTTCACCTGAAGATTTACCATGTGCTGGAAGCGACAAGCTATCTCTTAGACGCCCGTAAAAATAAACCCTTGCCGCCAAATAGCAACAAGTATTTCGCAAAATCTGCCGCCGCGTCCAGGGCTGTTGAGAAAGTCGTAGCGCAGGTTTCCAAACCTGCGCTACGCTGGCGCCCCTGGTTCACAGGCGCGCCGAGCGACTTTGTCAAGGGCCCTGCCCGCCGCGCCTGAAATCCCTCCAAAGCCGTTAGACATCCCTTGCGCCTCCCCGCCCTTTGACGCGCAAGGCGCTCCTCCATGTGGAAGACAAACCGCCACGTTGGAGAAAACCGAGAGAACAGAGAAAGCACCTCCCTCATCTCCGTTTTCTCCGGTCTATTCGCCCTCCGGCGTTCAGTAATCCGCGTAACGGGCCTTGAGCATCGCGGCGAAACGCGCCGCCTTTTCCTTGCGCCGCTTTTTGGCGCTGGGCTTTTCGAACCGCCGGCGTTGGCGGAACTTCTGCAACGTCTGCTCGCGATCCAGCTTCTTTTTGAGCCGGCGGATGGCCCTCTCCACCGGTTCACCCTTCTTCAGTTTCACTTCAGTCATAATTCAAACTCAGCTTGTAGCGCAGCAGCGTCTGGCAGGGCACACGCTCGTGGTCGCCCCGCTTTCGCGTCCCCTGGCACCGCAGTTCGCCGCTCGCCACCTTGAGCCGCCCGGCGACAGCTTTGGCCAGCGCCCCGGTCAAGTCAAAATCACCCCCCGTGCATTCCACTCCCGGGCAAGCGAACCACACCGCCGATTTTGCGTGCTCCACATTCAGCTTGCACTTCATCTGCCCGTTCTTGATGGTTCCCGTGGCGTCGAAATACTCCAGGGTCACCTTCAAGGCCTTCAGCCGCGGGAATCTCGCCGCCATCAACGGAGACGCCTCGATCTGGTCTCGTTGCTTCAGGCGGTACTCCTGCCGTAGATTGCGCTTGGGCATGTACATCGTCGGCAATATAATCTGTTTCACACAGACGGGCACATCAACCTGGAGTCACCTCAGCCGCCAAACGATGCGGGCTTTGTCCAAATCGTAGGGGGACATCTCCATTTTGACGCGGTCTCCAACGGTCAGACGGACCCAGCGTTTGCGCATTTTCCCGCAGATCGTGGCCAGCACGAGGTGCTTATTGTCCAGTTCGACCCGGAACATCGTTCCAGGCAAAACGGTATGGACTATCCCTTCGACTTCGACAGGTGCTTCTTTCATAAGGTGCGATCAACTGTGACCGGTTCCCACCGCAAACAACACCTCGCAAACCAGCCGAAAAGGGAGGCGTCAAAAAAAGTGGGGCGCGCTGCGGCCGCACCCCCGGCCGGAAATGAGTCTTGAAATCAGTAACGGTCGCGATGGCCACCACCGTATCCACGCCGGCCGCCACCGCCGCCACCGCCGCCGGGACGCTCTTCGCGAGGCCGGGCGACATTGACGTTCAACGCCCGCCCGCCCAACTCCTTGCCATTCAAGGCCTCGATGGCCTTTTGCGCCTCCTCGGGCGAACTCATTGTGACGAAGGCGAACCCGCGCGGCCGGCCGGTGGCCCGGTCGGTCACCAGATTGGCCTCGACGACGGTGCCGTGCGCCGCAAAGGCGTCGTGCAGGTCGTTTTCAGTGACTTTGAAGTCGAGGTTGCCGACGAATAACTTGGTGCTCATGGATTTTGTACACTGTCCCGGACAGTTCTGCGCTCGCCATACTGTTCCCGCGGGTCGGGTCTCAAATCATCATTGAACCGGGTTCACCTGAAGATTTCCATGTCATGGAAGTGAAAAACGTATCAAGAGACAGCCTGAATGTGCCGGTTTTCGGAGCGATTGCAAGCCCCAAATCGGTTTTTCGGTTTTTCGCCGCGGTCCCATAACCCACTGGAGAGGAGGGGCGGTTTTGGCATTGGAATCGGCGTCCCCGGCCTGGTCCTCGTGCTTGCGGCCATGAGCAGGAGAGATGGCTGGTCAATCGCCGGGCGCCCAGCCAGGGGGGCCGTGCCACCAGGGGCCCTCCGATTCACCGGCCTCGACCGCGACGGCGTGGGAAGCCGGTCGAGCGTTCGATGGCTCTTGCCCTGCTGAACGCCGGGCCGGAAGGGCGTTGAGGTCTTCTGATCAAAACCCTCGCTCATCATGCCTTTCGGCTCTTGCGGGGGACGGGCCTCGGTCACGGTAATATAGCGCCCCCCAAGGCTGTAGCAGTGGAAATCCCGGAGGGCCGCAGCCGCCAACTCGGGCGTGGCCATTGTGACAAAGCCGAATCCGCGCGACTGGTGAGTGGCTGGATCGAGCATCAATGTGACTTCAGTGACGGCTCCTGCCTGCGAAAACAAGAGCCGCAGGTCGGCCTGGGTCACGCCGGCGGAGAGGTTGCCGATATATAATCTTGGGTTCATGAGGATCTCTCAGAATTCTCCCGGAGGGAACCCTGGCGCTCAAGCTACACGCCGGGCCCGGCCACAAACGCGGCCGCACGCCGCGCGCCCTCGGCCACCTCCTGCCGCGTCATGCCTAGCGCGACAAACTCGCAGGCGCCCTCGGCGCCGGGGCAACCCTGGCCGGCGGACAGGCGCACCCACTTCAACGCCTCAATCCGGCCTTCGGCTGCCGCTCCGCTGGAGCCCCCGCGACAAACCAGGTGTTGCTGGACGCCCAGCCTGTATTGCGCGGCAGCGTTGCCCATCTTCGCCGCTTTGGTCAGCCACATCCGCGATTTCGCTTGGTCCCGCGCCACTCCCTGGCCCTGTCCGTAGAGCGTCGCGAGATTCAATTGCGCCAAACTATGGTTCTGCTCGGCCGCCTGTGCGTAGTAATGCGCCGCCTGGGCCAAATCCCGGGCCCCGCCCTGCCCGCTGGCGAACTTCAAGCCTCTCAGAAACTGCGCCTCCGCGCCGTCAGGCCCGCACTCGTTCGGTCTGACTTCCAGAGCGCATGTGTCTGCGCGACTGAACCACCGGTGAAAAAAAGAAAAAGCCACGCTTCAGTATCAATCTTGCTGCATAATCCTGCAAGGCAATTTTATTATTTCCCGAATGAGCGAATCAGGGTCCTGCCCCTGGCCCTCTAAACCTGTTGACATGTCAACAATGAGATCATAAGGCTGAGGCAAATTGCGGACAACGGGCACCGGTTGGCAAGTGAGACCTAAGCCATCATGACCACGACCCTCGACACTCGGCCCTCGGCACCCTGCCCCTGCGCATGCGCTCGGAACGCGGTATGAGGCAGATCCCCGGAAGGCTTGTGGAAGGCGGTGCCCAATGAGATGGCTCGTTCGCGGGCTGCTCCGATTGCTCTACGGTTTTCGCGCCGAGAACGAGGCGGTGCTCAGGACGCCGGGGCCGGCCCTGCTGCTGCCCAACCATGTTTCCTGGTGGGATTGGCTGCTGATCGGGGTGTGCCTGGAGGAGGATTGGCGCTTCGTGACCTCGAGCACGGCGGCGGAGGTGAGTTGGCTGCACAAGCGTCTCATGGTCAACCGCCGCACCTTTCCGCTGGACATGGCTTCGCCCTACCCGATCAAGCACGTGGCCGAGTACCTGCAAGGCGGGGGCCGGCTGGTGCTCTTCCCCGAGGGGCGGCTTTCCTGTACGGGCTCGCTGATGAAGCTCTTTGACGGCACCGGTTTTCTCATCTTCAAGACCCGGCCCAAGGTGATTACGGCCTACCTGCGCGGCGCGCGGCGGCTGCCGTTCTCCCGGAACCCGGATTCCAAGCGATGGTTTCCGCGACTCTCGGTCCATTTCAGCCCGGTGCTGGCGCCGCCCAGGCTCGACCACGTCAGCGCGGCCGAGGGCAGGACGCGGCTGACCGATTGGCTGCGGGACCAGATGGTGAGGCAGCAATTCGAGACCGAGCAGGAGCTTGGCCCGGCGACGCTGCCGGCGGCGATTGCCGAGTCGGCGCGGCAATGGCCGGGCCGGGTGGCGGTGCAGGACGTCTCGCTCCAGCAATTGACCTGCCGGCGGCTGCTGGTTGGGGCGGACTTGCTGGCGGCCCGGTGGCGGCAATGGCCCCAGTCGGCGGGGCCGCGGGTGGGTGTGCTGCTCCCCAACGTGAACGCGATGCCGGTGGTGCTGCTGGCCCTGTGGGCGGCGAACAAGGTCCCGGCAGTCCTCAATTACTCGGGCGGGGCGGGGGTGCTGCTGGGCTGCGCGCGCCTGGCTGGGCTGAGGCGGGTCATCACGGCCAGGGGATTCGTCGAGCGCCTGGGCCTGGACCTTGCGCCGTTCGAAGCGGCCGGCATCCAGTGGGTCTTCCTGGAAGACGAGCGGGCCGCCATCGGTTGGGCGCGCAAGCTGGGCGCGCTGGCCCGGCGCGTCCTGCGTTGGCCAATCGCTCCGCGCTGGCCTGCCGCCCAGGACACCGCGGTGGTCCTGTTCACCAGCGGCTCGGAAGGCGAGCCCAAAGGCGTGGAACTGACCCATCGCAATCTGCTCTCCAATCTGCGGCAGGTGGTCTCGGTCATCGATTTGATGGAAACCGACCGGCTGTTCAATGCCCTGCCATTGTTCCACTGTTTCGGCTTGAACATCGGCCTGTTTTTGCCGCTGGTGCGCGGAGTGTTCGTGTTTCTCTACATCTCGCCGCTGCACTACCGCGTGGTGCCCTCGGCAGTGTACAATTTCAATTGCACGGTTCTGCTCAGCACCAACACATTCCTGGCCGGCTACGGGCGCAAGGCGCACGCCTATGATTTCCGCACCGTGCGCTACACATTTGCCGGCGCCGAAAAGCTCCAGGAGAGCACCGCCGCGCTCTGGGCGCGCCGCTTCGGCATCCGCATCCTCCAAGGCTACGGCGTCACCGAGTGCAGCCCCGCCCTGAGCGTCGATCTGCCAATGCGCCCGCGCGCGGGCTCGACGGGGCAATTCCTGCCGGGCATCGAGTACCGGTTGGAGCCGGTCGAAGGACTGGGAGAGAGTCAAGGCGGAGCGGTCGGGCGATTGTTCGTCCGCGGGCCGAACGTGATGCGGGGCTATTTGAACCCGGAGGCCAACGCGGCATTCCAGGCCCTGGGCGGGTGGTACGACACGGGCGATATTGTGCGGGTGTGTCCGGAAGGATTTGTTCACATCCTGGGGCGGCTCAAGCGCTTTGCCAAGATCGGGGGTGAGATGGTGAGCCTGACGGCCGTCGAGGAGGCCCTGGCCGGGGCCTTTCCCCAATACGGTCTGCGGTGCGCGGTGGCGGTCATCGCCGGGCCGGACCAGGACCACGGGGAGCAGTTGATTGCGGTCACAAACGAGTCGAGGCTGACTGTGCCGCAGATTCGAGAGGCCCTCCGCGCCCGCGGCCTGGGCAACCTGGCCGTGCCGCGCCGGCTGGAGGTGCTCGCCCAATTGCCGCTCCTGGGCACGGGCAAGGTCGACCACAGGCGGCTGGAGGGGATGGTGCTCACACAAGGAGCCGTCGTTCGCACCACAGTTGGACGCAACCCGGGCCAACCGGCGCCGAAGAGCATCCCGATGAAGGGGGATTGAAAATTGAAAATTGAAAATTGCCAATTGCCAATTGCAGCAACCGGTCAAGGAGGGCGCATCTCGACACTGCCCCCACCGCGGGGGCCCGGAGCGGAGTGCGCCCGTCCCCGGGCGCAGCAACGTCCGAAGCCACGGCAGCGGTGGAACACTCCGGCGCGCCTGCCCGCTCCGTCGCTGCCGCGCCCGGGGACGGGCGCACTCCGGGGGCAGTGTCAGGATGCGCCCGGTCAAGGACCACTGGCCACAATTTTCAATTTTCAATTTCTCGTCCTCTGACCATGGCGATAAGAGACGAAGAAATCGAGGTCCGGGTCCACGGTGGGGAGGCCCTGCCCACGCTGGTATATCTGCCGGGCTTGCACGGGGACTGGACGCTGATTGGCGGGTTCCGCAAGGCCGTGACCGGACGGGTGCGGTTTGTCGAGATTACCTATCCGCGAACGGTGACGTGGTCGTTGGAGGATTACGCGGCGGGGGTGGAGCGTGCCCTGGCAGGCCAGGGGATTGTGGGCGGGTGGCTGCTGGGCGAGTCATTCAGCTCCCAGGTGGTGTGGCACCTGCTGGCACGCGAGCGCTTCCAGGCACAGGGCGTTATCCTGGCCGGGGGATTTGTCCGGCACCCGATCGGCCGGGGGGTCCGCTTGGCCGAATGGCTCACCGGGAGCATTTCACTGGGGCTGGTGACGGCAATCCTCTTCGGCTATGCGCACCTGGCCCGTTTTCGTTTCCGTCACGAGCCCGAAGTGCTGGCGGCCATCAACGAGTTCATCGCCCGCCGGACGGATGAAGACCGCCAGGCTGCCAAGCACCGCCTGCACTTGCTGGCCGCCAGCGACCCCGCCCCGCTGGCCTGCCGCGCCAAGGTGCCCGTCTATGCCATCACCGGTTGGCTGGACCCGATCGTCCCTTGGCCCCTGGTCCGCCCATGGCTCAAGCGCCAATGCCCGGCGCTGCGGGAATTCAGAATCCTGCGCGCCGACCACACCGTGTTGAGCACCGCCTCCCGCGCGGCGGCAGACCTCATCGTCGGCTGGGTCACGCAAGGGGCGCCGGCGTCAGGCTGAGGGATGTGCCTCGCCTCCGCACGCTATCGGGCCGGGGGCCACGTCCGCGCTCTGCCGGGGTGCGATTAAAAGCGGTGGGCCTGCACCTCGGGAGTTTTGTCCCGGAGGGACATCTGACAATAGCCCGGCGTTTCAACGCCGGGGAGGCCACAAAAGGGACCCCTCGTCCCGAAGGGACGACTGAGAACACTCCTCGCTTTCAGCCGTCCCTTCGGGACGGACCCGCTCCTTGGCTCCGCTCACCCGGCGTTGAAACGCCGGGCTATTGTCGGCAGCCCCTTCGGGGCAAAAAGGCGCCGCTCTGGCGTCTCCGAGACGTCCCCGCTCAATACAGGTCGCTGTACTGCTTCATCGCGCTCTGGACGCGGAAGTAGTCCGGCAGTTCCTGGGGCGTAGGCGCGAGAAACCAGCCCGTGAAGACCTTGGGCACCTTCCATCGCCAATGTTCGGCGTGCCCATCGGCAAAGGTAAGGCAGGCGCCCTGGTTATGGCGGTCCGCGGGCATGTCGAACCAGATCTGCGGCCAGACGGGCACACCCACCGGATTGCCAAATTGGGCGTTAACCAGAGTGTCCGAGTGCTCATCGATGAAGACGAAAAGCTTGGACGGGGACGGCCGCACAATCAAAGTGAATTTCTTCCAGCAGGGGATGTTGGTGAGTGTGCCCGTCGGGTCCGGAAATTCGGGATAGCCGTTCACTGACTGGCTCATGTTGTAGCTCCGGTCGCGGAGTTGGGACAGCAGGGTGCCGTCGGCCAGTTCGATCGTCGAACGGTCCGCCGGGCAATGATAGATGGCCACGGAACGATTGTATGGAAACAAAAGGCCCTGCTGCAGGTTGGAGCTCGTCAGGTCGGTGCGCGCGTGATCCGGACACCAGGAGATGCTCTTCACGGCGTTGACGGCATCACCGCTGTTGTCGAGGATCGAGATAGAGTCGTTTGGCGGGAGCAGGTCCTGGTTGTCAACCGCGTAGAGGTGCCAGCAGGTCTCCAGTTGTTTGAGATTACTGAGGCAGGCGATGGTCCTGGCCTGGTCTTTGGCGCGGTTCAGCGCCGGGAGCAGCATGGCCGCCAGGATGGCGATGATCGCGATGACGACCAGCAGTTCGATCAGGGTAAAAGCCCAGCGCCGGGCGGCCCGACCAAGGTGGGCAAAGGGATTGGAATCCGCCCCCGCGCCTCCGGGCTTGTAACTTAGCCGTTTCATGCATCCTGCAATCGAATCGAGTCAGACTCAGACTCGTGAACCGCACGAGGATAACCGATACGGCCGGTTTTGGCTACTCAAAACATCGAAATATCGAACTATTGAACTATTGACTGCTTTTGACCTTCTCCCACCGGGCGGTCTTGGCGGACTTGAGGACGGCGTCGCAGACGTATTGAGTTTGGAGCGCCTCGCGGAAGGTGGGGCTGGCGGGTTTGCCCGTGGCTAGGCCCTCGAGGAAGTCGGCGACCTGGTGTACGAAACTGTGCTCGTAGCCGATTTGCAGCCCGGGCACCCACCACTTGCCCATGTAGGGATGGTCGCCATCGGTGACATGAATGTTGCGCCAGCCCCGGACGCGGCCCTCGTCGCGGTGGTCGAAATACTGGAGGCGGTGGAGGTCGTGGAGGTCCCAGAAGATGGAGGCGTGCTCGCCGTTGATCTCGAAGGTGTAGAGGGCCTTGTGGCCTCGGGCGTAGCGGGTGGCTTCGAAGGTGGCGAGCGAGCCGTTCTTGAACCGGGCCAGGAACGCGCAGGCATCATCGATGCCCACCTTCTCCACCTTGCCTGTCAGCGTGTGCATCCGTTCCTTGATGAAGGTCTCGGTCATCGCGTTGACCTTCTCGATGGGGCCGTTGAGCCACAGGGCCGTATCGATGCAATGCGCCAGCAAATCGCCCGTCACGCCGCTCCCGGCCACCTTGACATCCAGCCGCCAAAGCGCCGTGCCTCCCTGTGGGAGGTCTTTCGAGATCGTCCAGTCCTGCAGGAACTTCGCCCGGTAATGGAAGATGCGCCCCAGCCGGCCCTCATCGATAAGTTGCTTGGCCAGCGTCACGGCGGGGATGCGCCTGTAATTGAACGAGACGAAGTTGGGCACGCCGGCCTTTTCGACCGCCTCGACCATTTTCAGGGCCTCGGGGCCGTTCCTGGCCAGCGGTTTCTCGCACAGGATCATCTTGCCGGCCTTGGCCGCCGCGATCGCGATGTCCTTGTGCAGGTCGTTCGGGGCCGGGATGTCCACCAGGTTGATGTCCGGGCGTGTGACCAGCTTGCGCCAATCGGTTTCGTGGGATTCGTAGCCCCACCGGGCCGCAAAGGCCTTGACCTTGGGCTCCTCGATATCGCAGACCGCTTTGAGGACGGGATGGTATTCGAGGTCGAAGAAGTTATTGACTTTGCGATAGGCGTTGGAGTGCGTGCGGCCCATGAAGCCGCAGCCGATGAGTCCGACGTTGAGCTGTTTCATAAGTTGTGCCTGATGGCGCGATAGCAAAGCCGTTAATCCGGCGCTGCGCAAGCCGAAAGTCGGACGGCGGGGCGGTCCACAGTCCACAGTCCACAGTCCACAGTCCGGATATCAGATTTCAGATCCCGGATCTCAAATTCCAGAGTCCGGAGTCTGCACCCCGCATTCGTCATTCGTCATTCGTCATTCGTTCCCCGTCTCCCTCCTTCCGAAGGATTCCGCACTCCGCACTCCGCACTCCGCACTCCGCATTCCCTCCCCCTCGCCTTGCCCGCCCGGAGCACGCGCAGGGTATAGCCGCGCCCGTTTTCAAACGGCTCGACTGTGGCCGAGATTTCCAGGACGCGGTAGCGGATCGTGTTCAGGCCGTAGGAGCGGTAGGTGCGGGCGAAGAGTTCGGTCTCCACCATGCCGGTCCAATCGGCCAGGGTCAGGAACTTCATCGGCTCGCCGGTGGTCTGGTGAAAGAGGCGCTGCTCGATGACCAGGCCGCAAGTGACCACCTGCTGGCCCACGTGCTGGCCGAGCCGGCAGACGGGACAATAGGTGTCCCAGGCCACATCGGGAAACAACTCCAGCGGATGGCCGCTCGCGGGGAAGCCCAGCAACTCTTCCTCCCAGCGCAGCCGTTGCAGCCGATTGGGTTCCGACAGCGGGACGGAAGGCAAATGGTCGAGGTTTCCCGGTGGGAACAGCCAGAGGCTGGCGGGGGGTGGAGGGCGGAATGACGAATGACGAATGACGAATGACGAATGCAGAGTGCGGACTCCGGACTCTGGAATTTGAGATCTCGGATCTGAAATCTGATATCCGGACTGTGGACTCTGGACTGTGGACTGTGGACTCTGGACTGTGGACTGTGGACTCTGGACTGTGGACTGTGGACTGTGGACTGACTCTGGACTGCGCACAGAGCGATTTGAATTCCCAGGTACCTGCGTCGTGCGGGATTTGCCGAACTCATCGAAGGCCCCCACCCGGATGAGCGCCTCCATCTCTTGCGGGAGCGGCTGGACGCGGAGCAGGAAATCGGGCAGCGACGAAAACCGGTCGCGGTCGCGCTCGGCCAGGATGGTTTCAGAAGTGCGGCCGGTCAGCCCTTTGACCCGCAGGAGCGGCACGCGGATCTTGCCCTCGCGCACCCTGAATTGCGGGCCGGGGTCGTTGACCGAGGGCGGCAGCAGCGAAATGCCCAGCCGATGGCATTCGAGCACATAGACCAGCGGGTCATAAAAGCCTTTGCCGTTGGTGAGGACCGCGGCCATGAACTGGGCCGGGTAATACCGCTTGAGCCAGGCCGATTGATAGGCCTCGACGCCGTAAGCGGTGCTGTGCGCCTTGCAGAAGGCATAGCCTCGAAAACCGGCCACCAGCCCCCACACCTCCGTAATCTGGGCCTCGGTGCGGCCGCGCCGCCGGGCGCACTGGGCGAACTCACCCTGGATCTGCGCAATCAGGCCCTCCTTCTCTTTGCCCAGCGCCCGGCGCAGGACGTCCGCCCGGCCCGGCGGCAGGCCGGCGAAGGCCTCGCAGATCTGCAGGATATGCTCTTCATAGACCACCAGGCCGTAAGTGCTGCGCAGGCACGGCTCCAGCGACGGATGCGCATAGCGCACCGGGGTCAGGCCCTGGTAGCGCCGCGCAAATTCCATCTTCTTGCTCTCGTTGGCCGCGCCGGGGCGAATCACCGAGACGATGGCGATGAGCGTGTCAATGTCCCGCACGCCGCACATTTTGCAGAGCGATACCATGGCCGGGCTCTCGATGTGATGCACCGCGCGGGCGTGGCCCCCGGCGATCATCTCCCAGACCTCCGGGTCCGCCAATGCGGAGTGCGGAGTGCGGAATGCGGAGTCCTTCGGAGGAAGGGAGACGGATGGCGGAGGGGGGAATGACGAATGACGAATGACGAATGGCGAATGCGGAGTGCGGACTCCGGACTCTGGAATTTGAGATCTCGGATCTGAAATCTGATATCCGGACTGTGGACTCTGGACTCTGGACTCTGGACTAACTTCGGCCAACACATCGCGCATGACCGCCAGGCCGCCCTGGGCGAGGATGTCCATCTTGATCAACCCCACGGCCTCGACCGAGTCCATGTCGAAGTGCGTGGTGGGATAGCCCTTGGCGGAGACGAAGCAGGGGGTGATTTCGGACATGGCCTGGCGCGAGAGCACCAGCCCGCACGGGTGCATCTTGGGGTAGCGGGGAAAGCCGTCGAGAAATCGCGCCATCCGCAGCGCGCTGGCGTAGGGCTCCTGGTCCAGCGGCAAATCGCGGCACTCGAGGGTGGCGGCGGCGGCTTGGGCCAGCTCGGAGGCGCGCGAGAAATGCGGCAGCCGCTCGGTGATGCGGCGGACCTGGAATTCGGAGACCCCCAGCACTTTGGCCGCTTCGGCAAAGGCGCTGCGCGATTGAAACGTGGAGAAGCCGCCCACAATGGCCGCGTGCGCCGGACCGTATTTTTCGAAGATCAGATCGAGCACGTCGTCCTTGCGGTCGTGCGCGAAATCCACATCGATGTCGGGCAGCTTGCTGAGCGCCATGCGCTCTTTGTTGAGGAAACGGCGGAAGTAGAGATCGAAGCGGATGGGGCAAACGTCGCTGATGCCCAGGCAATAGCAGACGAGGGAATCGGCGGCGCTGCCGCGCGTGATCCAGTGGATGGCGCGCCGCAGGCATTCCTGCAGGATGTCCCACATGACCAGGAAGTATTCCTCGTAGCCGACCTCGGTGATGATGAGCAGCTCCTCTTCGAGCTGGGGTTTGAGGCGGGCGTGCTCGGTGGGGTAACGGCGTTGCAGCCCTTCCAGCGCCAACCGGCGCAGAAAGGCGGCCGGTGTCGAGCCGTCCGCCGGGGCGTAGGCGGGGAACTGCGGTTTGCCCAGGCGGAAGGCGAACTGGCAGCGGTCGGCAATCTCATGGCTGTGTTGGAGCCATTCCGGCCGGGCGCCGAAGAGCCGCTGCAGCTCCGCGCCGGACCGGAAATGATATTCGCCTCCCAGCCGCTTTTGGGGATGCTGCTGCCGGAGCAGGGTCAGCGTGCGGATGCTTTGCACCACGTCGTACTTCCAGCGGTCGGCAGGCTGCTCGTAATGGACCGGCAACCAGGGCACGCAAGGCAGGGGAACGGTCCTCCCGCCCAGGGCATCGGGATTCTCGACCGCCAGGTAGAACCGGCCGGGAAAAAACCGGGCCAGTTCGGCACAGGGGCTCACCGCCAGCAGACCGGCGGTGTGCTCCGGCGAATCGAAAATTGCGGGAGCCCGCAACGGAGCGCGGACATTGCCCTGAAAATCCATCTTCATCTCCCGGGCTGCCGCTGAGTCGGCATCCTGGCGTCCCTGTTGTCCTTTTTGTCTCTTGTATTGGCCTCCAATCGTTCCCGGCGAGTCCTCTTCGCCACCTCGCGCTGTCTTGGCGCTCAAGATGCCGCAGAGATTGCGGTAGCCCGTCTGGTCCTGGACGTAGAGGCAGACGCGCCGCCCCTGCCAGGCGAGTTCAGCCCCGATAATCGCCTTAATCCCCGCCTCGGCGGCTGCCTGGGCAAACTCCACCGCCCCGTGCAGGTTGTTGCGGTCGGTCAGCGCAATGGCCGGCAGCTCGTGCCGTTTGGCCCAATCCACCACCGCCCGGATCGAAAGCGTGGAATCCAGAAACGAATAATAACTGTGGACGTTCAGGGGTAGTCCACAGTCCAGAGTCAGTCCACGGTCCACAGTCCACAGTCCACAGTCCACAGTCCGGATATCAGATTTCAGATCCGAGATCTCAAATTCCCGAGTCCGGAGTCCGCATTCCGTCTTCCGCCCTCCGTCTTCCGTCCTCCGTCTTCCGTCCTCCGCGTTCCGGCTTCCGGACTGTGGACTGTGGACTGTGGACTCTGGACTGTGGACTGACTCGGCTAAGACGAAGTCGTGTCCCCGGAGGAGGGCGCTGCGGCCATATTTTTCGCGTAACTGATCGACTGCGCCGGCCAGGCGCTGCTGGGCGTCGTGGCGGCGGGCGGCGGTGTCCAGGGCCAGCCCGCTCCGGAAAGGGCCGTCATAGACATTGTCCAGCTTGAGCGAGACCAGGCGGAGGCTGACCCGGCGTTTCCAGGCCCGGCGCAGGAGCAGGATGACGCGGGTATAGATTTCGGTTTCCAGGTCCGTGGGCTCGGCCAGGCTCTCGCTCGCCTGCTCCTCGTCCATGTCGTTGTAGCGGACCTTGACCGTGAGGGTGCGGATGCTCTTGCCGTCCGCGCGCACTTTGGCCATGAGGTGGTCCGCCATCCGCTGCAAGGCCGCCTCCAGGAACTCTTGGTCGGTGGTGTCCGCCGCAAAGGTCTCCTGTTGGCCGTAGGACTTGGCCGGGGCGCGCGCCGGGATGACCGGCCGCTCATCCTGGCCCAAGGCAAAGCGGTGCAACTGCGGCGCCTGGTTGCCCACCAGCAACCCCAGCAGGTCCAGCGGCGTGCAGGCGACCTGGCCGATGCGCGCCAGGCCGGCCGCATTCAACTGCGCCGCCGTCCGGGGGCCGATTCCCGGCAGCCATTGGTTGGCCAGCGGCGCCAAAAATTGCCCCTCCTGCCCGCCCGGCACGAATTGAAACGCCGCGGGTTTGTTCAGCTTCGAGGCGATCTGGCTGACCAGTTTGTTGGCAGCGATGCCCTCGCTGACCGACAGCCGGAGCGCCTGCCGGATCGCCTGCCGGATCGTCTCGGCAATGCTCAGCGCCGGCCGCCGCGACCCCGTCAAATCGAAATATCCCTCGTCAATCGAGCCGATCTCCACGTCCGGCGTGAAATCGTAGGCATACGAAAACATCAGCCGCGAAAAGAGCTCATACTTGTCGAAGTCGCCCGGCAGGAGCACCAGCCTGGGGCAGAGCCGGCGCGCCAGGGCGGTGGGCATGGGCGTGTAAATGCCAAACTTGCGCGCCTCGTAGGAGGCCGAGGCAATGATGCCGCGCTTGTCGCCCCCCACAGCCACGGGCCTGCCGCGCAGCCGCGCGTCCGCCGCCTGCTCTACCGAGGCGAAAAACGCATCCGCATCCAGATGCACGATCGCTCTGGCCCGCTGTCGAGATTCCGTCATGGCGAAGAGGGCCGAGGGTCGAGAGACGAGGGTCGAATGACGAATGACGAATGACAAATGACGAATGACGAAGCGGAGACGA
This sequence comes from uncultured bacterium, assembly GCA_963749495.1. Lineage (GTDB taxonomy): Bacteria > Verrucomicrobiota > Verrucomicrobiia > Limisphaerales > UBA8199 > CAVQND01. The sequence continues at coordinate 57,436 of CAVVMW010000021.1, read as the reverse complement.
GGCGGCGCCCGTCGGCACTCGGTATCCAGGCCGCCAGGTTTTGGACTGCGCCAGTCCAAAACGCTTCGCGCCCTTCCCTGCTCGGCCCCCCTTCGTCATTCGTCATTCGTCATTTGTCATTTGTCATTTGTCATTCGTCCCTCACCTTTAGCCTTTAGCCTTCAGCCTTTAGCCTTTCCGCCTGCGCACCAGGGCCACCATAACGCCCTGGACTTGCAGTTCTTCCTGGGGGACCAGGTTCGAATAGCGGGGATTTTCCGCGCGCAAAAATGCCTTGCCCCGCTGCACGACAAAAGTCTTGAGCGTGACCTGCCCGTTGATGAGCGCGGCCACCACGTCGCCGGGACGCGGCGCCAGGCCATGCTCGATGATGGCGATGTCGCCGTCCACGATGTTCTTGCCGAGCATGGAATCGCCCCGGACCTTCAAGCCAAAGGTGCGGGCGCTCGGCCGAATCCCCAGCGTCTCCACGTCGATCAGCACGCACCCCTCGTCTTCCTGGACGGCCTCGATCGGGACACCGGCAGGGATGGTGCCGTAGATGGGCACCGAGAGGATGCGCGGCCGCAACCGGTGCCTCGGCGCGCTGGGATTCATCACCTGGAAAGTCCGGGCGCGGCCCGGCTGGTTTTTCAAAAACCCCTTGCTCTGCAGGGCCTTGACGTGCGCCAGCACTGCGTTCGGACTGTTGAAACCGAAATGCGCGGCTATCTCGCGGTAGGTCGGAACGAGGCCCGCTGCATCCTGGCGGTCCTGGATGAACTCCAGGACCTGGCGTTGTCTCTTCGTCAGTTCCTTCATACTGAACAAGTGTCCAATATGAAGGCCGCGCTTGTCAACAATAAAAAAACCGAGGGAGTCAGTGGCTGGAGCCTGTCCCAAAAGCCCTGGTTCCGAACCTTTGTCGCAGCCTTTGTCGGCGCCTTTGTCGAAAAAGGGCCAATCCGACAAAGGTTTCGACAAAGGCTGCGACAAAGGTCCCCCACTCGCGGGGCTTTGGGGACAGGCTCTAGCTACTGACTACTGACTGCGGGCTCATTCGTCATTCGTCATTCGTCATTCGTCATTCGTCATTCCGCCCTCCACCCTCCGTCTCCCTTCCTCCGAAGGATTCCGCATTCCGCACTCCGCACTCCGCACTATTCGATGGCCTGGTCCCACGCGGCTCTGTCTTTGAGCATGATTTCCCTCAGCAAGCGGACCGGGGGCGCGCCGTGGCGCAGGAGTTCGTCGTGGAATTTTTGGAGCGTGAAGCCCGCGCCCTCCTGTTTGCGGCAGTCGTCGCGCAGCTTGAGCAGTTCCATCTTGCCCAGCGTGTAATAGAGGTATTCGGGGTCGAAGGTGCCGCGCACGGCCTCGGCGCGCGAGGGTTTTGGCTGGTAATAGCAATTGTCCTGGAAGAATTGGGCGGCCTGGTCCACGGTCATGCCCTGGCAGTGCATTTGGATGGAGACGCAGAGCCGGCAGACGCGCAGGAGGGCTTCGTCGGCCTGGGCCATGCGGTATTTGGCCGCGCGGACCAAGTCCTCGCGTTGGGCGATTGCGGCGCCGCCCCGGCCGAAGCCTTCATCGAGCATCATTTGCTCGGCGTAATGGGCCCAGCCCTCGACAAAGGCATAGCTGGAGAAGATCTTCTCGACCTTGCCGGCCGGCGAGGCCTTCAGGCAGAGGAACTGGACATAGTGGCCCGGATAGACCTCGTGGATGGAGACCACGTTGGTGGTGTAGTAGTTGAAGGCAGTGAGCCATTCGTCTTTCTGGGCAGGCGTCCAATCGGGTTCCACGGGCGTGACGTAATAGTAGGCCTCGGTGGCCCGGGTCTCGAACGGGCCGGGCGTGTCCATCGAGGCGAAGCTGGTGGCGCGCAGGAACTGCGGGGTCTCGGCCACTTGCGGGCGGACTTGTGAAGGCAGGGTGATCAGGCGGCGCTGGACCAGGAACCGGCGGATGCTCTCGAGGTCTCGCGCCGTGTCGGCAATGAGGCTCTGCTCGGTGGGATGGTCGCGTTGGATGGCCTGGAACACCTCCGTGGGCTTGCGGGCCGGATCGATCTGCCGGGCGGCGCTGGCAAAGACCTCCTGCTGGCGGCGCAACTCGCGCAGGCCGATCTCCAGCAATCGCTCCGGCGAGGCACTCACTAACTCGCCGTATTGGAGCAGTTCCATGTATTTCTCGCGGCCCAGGGCGTAGCGGTCGTTGGCCTTGGGCAGCTTCTGCTCCTTGAGCCAGGCGGCGTAGTCGCGCAGGGCCTGGATGGCGCGCTGGTTGGACGCGTTGAATTGCTCCATGAGCCCGGGGTTTTTCACGTCCTTGAGTGCCTGGACCAGGTCTTTGGCCAGGAACTCCGCGGCGCCCTCCGCCTGTTCGATGGCGGTCTCGATTTGCGGGCGCGGCAGCGAGTCGGCCAAGTTGGCCCGCGCCGCCCCGAAGAGCGCCGGCGCCTGGTCCAGAAGGCCCAGGATCGAGCCGACCCGCTCCTGGAGCGGCGCAAAGTCGCGCTTGATATAGACGCTCACGTCCAGGGCGCCGGCGTAGGTCATCGGGTTTTGCCAAAAGACCCGCATCCGGTCGAAGCTGAAGATTTCCCGCTGGATGGCCGCGCGCAGGATGCGGTAATCGTGAAAGGCGCGCGGGCCCAGCCGGCTGGTGTTCAGCCCCGCCAGCCTCGAGTCGAACGATTTGAGCCGGGCCAATTCGGTCTGGAGCGAGATGGGGCTGTAATCGGTGAGCTTCCCATCATACTGGTGAAACCCGAGCGCCGTGCCGGTCTGCGGACGCCAGGCGAGGTAGCCGGAGAGATACTCCTCGGCCAACTGTGTGAAGGCGGCGTCGGCGCCGGCCGCGTCCCGGCCGGTCGAGGGAGACATCCTGGCACAACCGGCGGCCAGGCAAACCAGCAGCAGTGAAGCGAGTGTTCGCATCCGCTGAAATTAGCCCCCGGCGCAAAATCAGGGAAGGCAAAATCATGGGTGGCAAAATCATGGGAAGAAGGCCCTCTGCGTTCGTCATTCGTCATTCGTCATTCGTCATTCGTCATTCGCGCCAGATAGCCGATAGACAATAGCCGATAGCCGACGCATTCGTCATTCGTCATTCGTCATTCGCGCCAGATAGCCGATAGACAATAGCCGATAGCCGACGCATTCGTCATTCGTCATTCGTCATTCGTCATTCGCAGTCTGCCCTTTTGTCGCGTTGACATACTTCTTAAAAATCTCTAAACCACTTGCAATTCGCATACCAGAACTTATGCAAAACGCCCAACTCGGCTTCCTGGATTACGCTATCCTCGCCATTTACGTAATCTTCGTTATCGGCATCGGGTTTGCCCTGAGACGCTATCTGAAGAGTTCTTCGGACTTTCTGACGTCCGGGCGGTCCATTCCGGCGTGGGTGACGGGGCTGGCGTTCATCTCGGCCAATCTGGGGGCGCTCGAGTTGGTGGGCATGGCGGCCAGCGGCGCCAAGTACGGGATCGCCACCTGCCATTTCTACTGGGTCGGCGCCATCCCGGCGATGGTGTTCCTGGCGATCTTCATGATGCCGTTTTACTATGGGTCGCGGGCGCGGTCGGTGCCGGAGTATTTGAAGATGCGGTTCGACGAGCGGGTGCGGGCGCTCAACTCGATTGCCTTTGCCGTGATGACGGTTTTCGCCTCGGGCATCTCGATGAACGCGCTGGCCAAGCTCCTGAACCAGCTCCTGGGCTGGAACTACCACGTGGCGCTCTGGATCTGCTCGGCGGTGGTGCTGGTCTATGTGCTCAAGGGGGGGCTGACCTCGGCGATTTACACCGAGGTGCTGCAATTTTTCATGATCGTGCTCGGCTTCGCGCCGGTGGTCTATCTGGGGTTGCAGGACATCGGGGGCTGGGACGCGATGACCAAGGTGTTGAGCGGGGTGTCGGTGGACCCGGCGGCGCTGCACCTCAAGGATGCCGGCACCTCCTACGGGCCCAACGGTTGGACCAGCGCCTGGCAGCCGCTGCTGGGCGGGCCCACGGCCAACCCGATGGGCGTGGATATTTTTGCGATGGTCTTCGGGCTGGGCTTTGTGCTTTCGTTCGGCTACTGGTGCACGAACTTCCTGGTGGTCCAGCGGGCCATGGCCGCCCGGAACATGCGCGCCGCCCGCCAGACGCCCCTGATCGCCGCGGTGCCCAAGATGCTCTTCCCGGCCCTGGTCATCCTGCCGGGCATGATCGCCGTGGCGCTGACCGCCATCCCCTCCAAACATTACCGCATCCCGCCGCCGGCGCTGGAGGCCAAAGCCGTAACGGCGGCCGTGATGGCCATCAAGGCCGCGCCCAAGGGCGATGTCCGGGCCGCCCTGCCGCAGATCATCGAGCAAGTCAGCGCCGCCCAAAATGGGATCAACGCAAAGACCGGCAAGCCCAAGAAGCTCCTGGGCTTCGACCAGGCCAGGCTGGCGGAAGTGGTCCAGACCTACGCCGACAAGCCGATCGACAAGACCCAGACCGGTCAAGACAATGCCCTGCGCTCGGAGTTCCTGGCCGCCTTCAGCAGCACGATTACCGATCATGACTATGACAGCGTCATCTATTCCCTGGTCAAGAAATACTGCCCGACGGGCCTGCTGGGCCTGGCCTTGACGGCGCTGCTGGCCTCGTTCATGTCCGGCATGGCGGGCAACGTCACCGCCTTCAACACCGTGTGGACCTACGATTTGTACCAGGCCTACATTGGCCGGAACAAGAGCGACCAGCACTACTTCTGGATGGGCCAGGCGGTCACGGTCGTGGGAATTTTGCTGAGCATTGCCTGCGCCTATTTCGCCAAGCAGTACAACAATGCCATGGACATCATCCAGCTCGTTTTCGGCTTCGTGAACGCGCCCCTCTTCGCCACGTTCCTTTTGGGCATGTTCTGGGCACGCTGCACCGGGACCGGGGCCTTCCTCGGCCTGTTTGGCGGCATCAGCGCCTCGGCCATCTTCCACTCGCTGACTCTGGCCGCCGGCAATACGCCGGGCGTCAAGGGCGGTTACGTCGGCCTGCTCCAGACCTTCCCGAGCGAGATGGCCCAGAATTTCTGGCTGGCCAGCTTCGCATTCATCGTTTGCTTTGGCCTGACCGTGGTCATCTCGCTCGTGACCCGGCGGACCAAGAGCAACGAGGAACTCAAGGGCCTGGTCTATTCGCTCACGCCCAAGCTCAGGGACGAAGAGCGGGCCTGGTACCTGCGCCCGGCGACGCTGGGCGTGGCCCTTCTGGCCGCGTGCCTGGTGCTCAACATCATTTTCCGCTAGAGCTACAGAAAGAACCAACTATATGGGTCTGGATATTCGCTGGCCAATCGGCCTCATGTTTACGCTCATCGGCGCGATGCTCTTCATCTTCGGCCTGGTGAGCGGCTCGGACACCGAGCTCTACAAACGCTCGCTCGACATCAATGTCAACCTGCGGTGGGGAGGGGTGCTGCTGGTCTTCGGGGTGGCGATGCTCATCATGGCCTGGCGCGGCCGCAGGGCCGGCCCGCCGGGCGCCGCCGAGCCGCAGGCCGAGCCGCAGGAATTGCCCGGGAAACAGTAGCCCGCGCGTCATTGCCACGACGCCGAAGGCGTCATTCATTCGCGGTTGTCTCACGTGTCCGGCCCGTCCGACTCCATGAACCCATCTCCGACATTTGCCTTAATCTGGGCGCTGGCCTTGCTGAACGCGGCGGCCCAGGGGGCCGCGCCCGCGCCTGCAGTGGGCCCGTTTGAGCAGCCCGGACCGCCAACGCCCCGGAACCAGGTTGATGAACTGGTCTTCCGGCGGCTCGAGCAACTGGGCCTCAAGCCCGCCCATGTCTGCTCGGATGCGGTCTTCGCGCGGCGCGCCTGGCTGGACGTGATCGGGACGCTGCCGACGCCGCAGGAGGCACGGACCTTCCTGGCGGACTCGAGCCCCAACAAACGCAGCGCCCTGATCGAACGGCTCCTGGCGCGGGATGAATTTGCGGACTACTGGGCCATGAAATGGAGCGACCTGCTCCGGGTTAAGTCGGAGTTCCCCATCAACCTCTGGCCCAACGCCGTCCAGGCCTATCACCGCTGGATTCGCGAGGGCCTGCGGCAGAACCTGCCCTACGACCAATTCGCGCGCGAACTGCTCACCGCCAGCGGCAGCAACTTCCGCGCGCCCCAGGTCAATTTCTACCGCGCCCTCCAAAGCAAGGAGCCCCCGGCCATCGCCCAGGCCGTGGCGCTCACCTTCATGGGCGTGCGGCCCGCCGCCTGGTCCAACGCGCGCTGGACCGGCATGGCCGCCTTCTTTTCCCAGGTCGGCTACAAATGCACCGCCGAGTGGAAAGAAGAAATCGTCATCTTCGATCCGCAAAAGACCTCGACCAATCCGCCCCCGGCTGCCGTGTTTCCCGACGGCCTGCCGGCTGCCTTGACGCCCGGGCGAGACCCGCGCGAGGTCTTTGCAGACTGGCTCATCCATCCCGCCAATCCCTGGTTCACCGCCAACATCGCCAACCGGGTCTGGTCCTGGCTGCTGGGCCGGGGTATCGTCCATGAGCCGGACGACTTCCGGCCCGACAATCCCCCCAGCAACCCGGAATTGCTCGCCCTGCTCGAGCGCGAACTCATCGCCGCCCATTACGACCTCAAGCGCCTCTTCCGGCTCATCCTCAACTCAACGACCTACCAACTCTCCTCCATACCCCAGGCCAGGCAGCCGGAAGCCGAGGCCAACTTCGCCTGCTACCCCCTGCGCCGCCTCGAAGCCGAAGTCCTCATCGATGCCCTGGACCAGATTACGGGCACCACTGAAGATTACTCCAGCCCCATTCCCGAGCCTTTCACCTTCGTTCCCGAGGACCAGCGCTCGATCGCCTTGGCCGACGCCAGCATCACCAGCTCCTTCCTCGAACTGTTCGGCCGCCCGGCGCGCGACACCGGCCTGGAATCGGAGCGCAACAACCGCGCCACCGCCGCCCAATGCCTGCACCTGCTCAACTCCAGCCACCTCCAGCGCAAACTTGAACAGGGCCCAAAACTGCGCGCCTTCCTCCAATCCGCCGAGAACCCCCGCCAGGTCGTCAACCGCCTTTACCTGCTCATCCTCTCGCGCCTGCCGACCGGCCAGGAACTGGACGCCGCGACCCAATACGCCCAGTCCAGCGGCGCCACAGGCCGCGAGGGCGCCATTGACCTGGCCTGGGCCCTGATCAACACCCCCGAGTTCCTCTACCGCCACTGACCCCGGGCAGAATCATTGATGAGAGGTTCCTGACAAAACAGAATCATTATTGGCAGAACCATGAAGGCTGGATTCTGCTGACATCTTCCATCATTCTGCCACTCATGCCGATCGAAGTTGCCACGGAAATACGGGCCTTTGGCCAGGAGGAGTTCCATGCAATGGACAAGCGAGTCATGGGGGCCGTTTTCGCGGTCCACAACGAATTTGGCAGGCTCTTGGATGAGGAGTTGTACAAGGGGGCTATCGCAGGGCGATGCACCGAATCAGGCATTGCACCAATTGAGAAGGAGGTCCGGATTCGTCTTACGCATGAGTCCTTTCGAAAGGACTACTACATGGACCTTGTCTTCGCGCATGGGATGATGGTTGAGGTGAAGACAGCGGAGGCCATCAGCCCAGCCCACCGCGCACAGGCGCTCAATTACCTCCTGATGGCCGGTTTGAGGCATGGAAAACTGCTCAATCTTCGCCCACCGAGCGTCGAATGGGAGTTTGTATCGACTACCCTGGACGCGGCCCAGAGGAGGAGGTTTTGCATTGTGGACGATGAATGGCGTGAGCTCGACGTGGCAAGCGGCACGTTCAGGAGGAAGCTCATCGAGCTATTGGAGGACTGGGGGGCATTCCTCGAGATAAGCCCCTACCGCGAGGCGATGAACCATTTGCTCAATGGTCCGAATGCAGAGCCCGGTGAAGTGGAACTATGGGACGGGGTTCGTTTGCTCGGCAGGCAGAAGATTGGGCTGGTAATTGGGGACACGGCGTTCAGGCTCACAGCAGTTACCAAGAGCATCGAGCAGATGGCGCAACACCAACGCCGGTTCCTGGCGCACACCAGGCTCCCGTTTCTCCAGTGGGTGAATCTGAACCATGCGCGAATTGAATTCCGGACACTTTCACGGTAAGGAGCAAGACCTCGGAAAAGCAAACCCATCATGAATCCCAGGCCCGATGCATCTCTCCGTTCTGCCAAAAATGATTCTGTTTCTGATGATTCTTTCTTCCATGATCGTGCGGCGCAACACCAACGCCGGTTCCTGGCGCACACCAGGCTCCCGTTTCTCCAGTGGGTGAATCTGAACCATGCGCGAATTGAATTCCGGACATTTTCACGGTAAGGAGCAAGACCTCGGAAAAGCAAACCCATCATGAATCCCAGGCCCAATGCATCTCTCTGTTCTGCCAAAAATGATTCTGTTTCTGATGATTCTTTCTTCCATGATCCTGCTGTAACATTCGCTCTTGGGCAAGCGTCTGAATAACTGCAATTAGCAGTGTCCTGATATGCGCATCGAGTTGAGTTCAAGGATGGTTTTGCCTGACATCTCGAGGCGGGAGGCCCTGCGGCTTGGGTTTTTGGGGGTGGCAGGGGCGGTGCTGTGGGACAAGCTGGGCCTGCGCGTCCTGGCAGCCACTCCGGCCAAGGCCAAGGCCGTCATCCAGCTCTGGTTGGGGGGCGGCCCTCCCCACCTGGACACCTTTGATCCAAAACCCGAGGCCGGCTACGATTACTGCGGCCCGCTCAATAAGCCGATTGCTGCCACCGTGGCCGGCACACGAATTTGCGAGTTGCTGCCGTTGCTGGCCAAACAGGCCGACAAATTCTCCATCATCCGCAGCATGACCCACGGTGTGAACGCCCATGAGACCGCCTCCTATACCGTCCAGACTGGCCGGATGTCCGGCGGGCGCGACGTCTTTCCCTCGGTAGGCGCCGTGGTCTCGCTGTTCAAGGGCTATGACGCCGGCTATCGGGGCCTGATCCCGCCCTATGTCGTCCTGACCCAGCCGCAGGGGCGGTTTTCCGAGGCCGGTTTCCTGGGGACGCGCTACAAGCCGTTTGCCACGGGCGGCGACCCTGCCCAGAGCCGCTTCATGGTCGAGGGCGTCGCGGCGCCGGGCATCTCCGATGAGCGCCAGCGCAACCGCCGCCAACTCCTGCACAACCTCAACACCCTCGAACACGCCATGAAAGGCGACCCCCGGCTCAACGCCCTGGCCCAGTGCGAGAACGAGGCCTATGACCTCATCCTCGGCGATGCCGGCAAGGTGTTCGAGCTATCCCAGGAAAAAGACACCCTCCGCGACCAGTACGGCCGGACCACCTTCGGCCAATCCTGCCTGGTTGCTCGCCGATTGGTCGAACGTGGCGTCCCCTGCGTGACTATCAACAACGGCGGCTGGGACACCCACAAACAGAATTTCCCGGCCATGCGCCGCAAACTGCCCGAGCTGGACAAGGGCCTGGCAACCCTGCTCCAGGACCTGGCCGAGCGCGGCCTGCTCGACAGCACCATCGTCTGGGTCATCGGCGAGTTCGGCCGCACCCCACGGATTCAATGGGAGGAGCCCTGGAACGGCGGCCGCGGTCATTATGGCCAGGTCTTCAGCGCCGTCGTCGCCGGCGGCGGTTTCAAGGGCGGACAGCTCGTCGGGGCCTCCGACGCTCGAGGCGAAGAAGTCAAAGACCGCCCGGTTTATCCCTGCGATCTGATCCACAGCATCTACGAACTGCTGGGCATCAGCGCCACAGCCAGGCTGCCCCATCCGCAGGGCCTTGCCGTTACTGCCATCCCCGCTCCCGGCGAGGGCCTGCCCAGCGGCGGGGCATTGGCTGAGATTACATGAGGGCCCATCCGCCTCAGCGCGGAGGGTTGAAAGATGGCCGCCGGGGGTCCAAGTCCGGACCTTTGTCGGCACCTTTGTCGCAGCCTTTGTCGAAAAATGGCCGATCCGACAAAGGTTTCGACAAAGGCTGCGACAAAGGTTTCGACAAAGGTTTCGACAAAGGTTTCGACAAAGGTTTCGACAAAGGTCCTCCGTTTGTGGTCTTGCGCGGCCTTGGCGCCGCTCTCTGTTGCCTCGCTCTGTGCCTTGCCGCCCACGGCCAGCCGGCACCGCCCCACATCGGCTATGTCTATCCCGCCGGCGGACGCCAGGGCGCCACCTTCCAAGTGACCGTCGGCGGCCAGTTCCTCGACGGGGCAACCAACGCCAATTTCTCCGGGCCAGCCTGCGCGCCACCCTCCTCCGGCAGGAGAAGCCGCTGACCCCCAAACAGGCCAACGACCTGCGAGAGAAACTCAAAGAACTGCGGGACAAGCGCGCGCGCGCTTTGGACAACAAGCGCCCCGACGCCGCCGAGAAGCCAGGCTCGACCAACGTCACCTGGACCGCCGAGGACCGGCAAATGGTGCAGGAGATCCTCAAGAAACTGGCTGCCTTCCAGCGGCGCTCGGCTAATCCCGCGATCGCTGAGACAGTCAGCCTCGAAGTTGCCGTTGCGGCGGAGGCTGAGCCGGGCACTCGGGAGTTGCGCCTGCGCACCGCAACCGGGCTCTCCAATCCCCTGCTCTTCCGCGTGGGCCTGCTCCCCGAGTTGCGGCAGAAACGGCCTGAGCCCGCCCAGCCGCCCTTGCCGAGGCCGGCCCGAGGCAACAACGGACGCCCCGACACACCGCCGGTCGATATGCCCGTGACCCTCCCGGCGGTCATCAACGGCCAAATCCTGCCGGGCCAAGTCGACCGCTACCGCTTTCACGCTCGTGCAGGCCAGCAGTTGGTCATCGCCGTCAGCGCGCGGGAGTTGATCCCTTACCTGGCCGACGCCGTGCCCGGGTGGTTCCAGGCCGCCTTGACGCTCTACGATTCCCACGGCAAGGAGTTGGCCTACGAAGATAACTATCGCTTCCACCCCGACCCGGTCCTGTTCTACAAAGTCCCCAAGGACGGCGAGTATGCCATCGCCATCAAGGACGCCCTCTACCGCGGACGCGAGGATTTTGTCTATCGCATCGCCATCGGCGAGTTGCCCTTTGTGACGGGCATCTTCCCGCTCGGTGGCCCGGCCGGCGCCCAGACCAGCATCGAAGTCACCGGATGGAACTTGCCTGCCGGCAAGCTCAGCGTCTCATTCAACGAGCCGGGGACTCACTGGCTCTCGGTGCGCAACGGCGAGTGGGTTTCCAATCTCGTTCCGTTCGCGGCAGACACCTTGCCCGAGACCCGGGAACTCGAGCCCAACAACACCCCGCAGAGCGCCCAACCGCTCACCCTCCCCATCATCGTCAATGGGCGCATCGACCCGCCGGGCGACTGGGACCTGTTCCACTTCGATGGACACGCCGGTGAGCAGGTCGTGGCCGAAGTCTGCGCGCGGCGGCTCGACTCGCCGCTCGATTCAGTGCTCAAGCTGACCGATGCCACCGGGCGCCAGCTTGCCTTCAATGACGATTTCGAGGACAAAGGTTCGGGCCTCAGCACGCACCACGCCGATTCGTATCTAACGGCCGTTCTGCCGGCCGACGGGACCTACTTCCTCCATCTGGGCGACGCCCAGCACAAAGGCGGCCCGGACTACACGTATCGCCTGCGCCTGAGCGATCCCCAGCCCGATTTCGCGCTGCGGGTCGTCCCCTCCAGCCTGACGCTCCGCGCCGGCGCGACTATCCCGATCACAGTCTATGCGCTGCGCAAAGACGGGTTTACCAACGAAATCACCCTCGCCCTCAAGGACGCCCCCGCCGGGTTCGCCCTGAGTGGCGCCCGTGTGCCCGCCGGCCAGGACCAGATCCGCCTCACGCTCACCGCCCCGCCAATGCCCAGCGATGAACCGTTCACCCTCTCCATCCAAGGGCGGGCCACCATCGCTGGCCGCAGGGTCATCCGCCCGGCCGTGCCCGCAGACGATATGATGCAGGCCTTCGCCTACCACCACCTGGTCCCGGCCCAGGAACTCCAGGCCGCGGTCATTGGCCGCCCACGGCCCAGGGCCACATTCCAAAGACCCGACCTGGTCCGACTCCCCGCCGGCGGCAGCGTGCGTGTCCCGCTTTCCCGCGCTCTCGCGGCCTTCTTTGGCAAGGCCCAGTTCGAGCTGAGCCAACCTCCGGACGGGATTGTCCTCCGTGACGTGGTCTCCGCAGATCAGGACTCGGAACTGGTCCTGGCCTGCGACGCAGCCAAGGCCAAACCCGGCCTGGCCGGCAATCTCATCGTCAATGCCTTTGCCGAGAATGCCCAGCCCGCAGCCGGCAAAAAGGCCCCCGCCAACCGCCGCCGTTTCCCCATCGGCACCCTGCCCGCCATCCCCTTCGAAGTCGTCGCGCCGGGGCAGTAACCCCCACGTCACGGGCAGGGGGAATTGAGTGAACAGAGCGCAGGTTGAAGTTCAGGGTCCAGGAGGCCGAGGTGGCAGCCGGACGACCCGCCCAGGCGACTCGATGCGAATCAACTCACGCGCCAAGGGTTCCGCCAAGGTGCGGAGAAGGCTCGGGGCGTATGGTGCCAGGGTTTCAAAACGGTTGTCTGGCGCAACGATGACCACCACTGGCAGCGGCAGCGCTAGAAGATTCTGCTGAAACTGGACGTTCTGATCGACCGTGACGAAAACGTCAAAAGGTCCCCGGGCTTGGGCAAGCAGTGCGCCGTTGCTCAGCGAGGCCCACCCCATCTCGTATGCTGTCCGCACATCGTGGCCCCCGAGTAGGCGCCGAAAGCGCCGGGGCATGCAGTGATCCAGCAGCACCCTCACTGCCCAGGGGCCTCTCCGAGCAGTTGGTGGCCGGCCAAGTCAATCACAGCCTGGGCCTGCTCGCGCGTTACGCCGGGGAAGTCGTCAAGAAAGGCCTCCAAGGAATCGCCAGCGCGCAGGTGATCAAACAGGCTCTTGACCGGCACTCGCGTTCCCCGGAACACGGGGACGCCCCCCAATCGTAATGGGTCACGCTCAACGAAGCGCGCCAATGCGCTGGCAGCGTCAGGTGTCTGAATCGCGCTCATCGGCATACAACTCTGCGGATATCCTGAATCGTTCCCGCCACGCCAGGCAAGTCCGCCAAATGCGATCTTGTTGGCCGGATAGACGCCGAACCATTTGCGCCGGGAAATGCGCCTTCCCTCATCCCGGTGTCCTTTGTTCCATTGCAAGGCGGCGCTTTGTCTCGTAACTTCAGGGCGATGAGCGATACCGTGCAAGACGATTTGAGAGCACACATGCACCGCGCCCTCCGGGCGACCCAGGAGACCCTTTGGCTGGAGCTGGACCGCGGCGTGTTGGGGCAGACGCCGGTTCTCTTCGTCCTTGCGTTTGGGAACAAACCGGCGCTGGTGATTGCGGACGAGCAGACGTTTGCGGCGGCGGGCCGCGCGGTGGTCGAGGCATTTTCGAGCGTAGGGCATGCCGTGGAGCCGCCGTTCATCTTCAAGGACCCGCACCTCTATGCCGAGGATCGGTTCGTGGTCGCGGTCGAGGAGGTCTTGCGCGCCCATCCAGGGGCCGGCCCGGTGGCTGTCGGCTCCGGCACCATTAACGACCTGACCAAGCTGGCGTCGCATCGCCTGGGCCGACGCTACATGGTCGTGGGGACCGCGGCTTCCATGGATGGCTATACCGCCTACGGGGCTTCGATCACTCACAACGGCTCGAAGCAGACCTTCCCCTGCCCTGCCCCGGTGGCGGTCGTGGCCGACCTGGATGTGATCGCTGGTGCGCCTGCGGAGTTGAATGCGGCGGGCTACGCCGATCTCATCGCCAAGGTCCCTGCCGGGGCCGATTGGATGCTGGCCGATGCCGTGGGGACCGAGCCCATCAACCAGGGCGCCTGGGACATCATCCAGGGCCGCCTGCGCGAGGTCCTGGCCGACCCGGCGGGCGTGCGCACCGGCGACCTGGAGGCGCTTCGGCGTCTGACCGAGGGCCTGATGCTGGGCGGGCTGGCCATGGTCTGGGCTCGATCGAGCCGCGTTGCCTCGGGCGCCGAACACCAGTTCAGCCATCAATGGGACATGGAGCATCATACCCACCAGGGCAAGATCCCCTGGCACGGGTTCAAGGTCGGCATCGGCACACTCGCCGTCACCGCCCTCTATGAATACCTCCTGGCCCTGCCGCTGGAACGCCTGGACGTGGACCGTTGCTGCGCCCAATGGCCCGACCCGCCCGCCCTCGAAAAACAGGTCATTCAAGCCTTCGAACCGGGCGAGGCCAGGGAGGTCGCCCTTGTTGAGACCCGTGCCAAGGCCGTGGACCGCGCCGGGCTGCGCCAGCAACTGGAAACGCTGCGCGGCGCCTGGCCCCAACTGAGCCGGCGCCTGCGCGAGCAACTGCTGCCCCTGGCCGAGCTGAGGGCCATGCTCGAGGCCGCCGGCGCGCCCGTCCAACCGGAGCAGATCGGCATCACCCGCCCGCGGCTGCGCCGGACCTATTGGCAGGCCTGCTTCCTGCGCCGCCGCTTCACCGCCCTGGACCTCGCCATGCGCACCGGCACCCTCGAAACGGCCCTGGACCATCTCTTCGGCCCGGAAGGCGTCTGGGGAAAAGGCTAAAGGCTAAAGGCTAAAGTGGCGGAGCGCGGTGCGGCACCTGACAGGCACGCGGGCCTTTAGCTGTCAGCCTCCGGAGTTGGCTTTCTCGCCTCCTACCCTTAGCATTCCTGCCTATGAATGACCAACCACAGGAACTGAAACCGAGAACGAAGGCCTTCGCGCTCCGAGTCATTCGGATGTATTCAAAGCTGCCAAAGAATGATACGGTGGCGCAGGTGCTCGGTAAACAGGTCCTGCGCTCCGCAACTTCGGTAGGCGCCAACTATCGCGAGGCAGCGCGCGCCCGATCCAAGAGCGAATTCATTTCCAAGATCGGCCACTGCCTCAAGGAAATCGATGAAACCGAGTATTGGCTCGAACTGCTCGTTGATAGCGGTTGCGTCCCCGCACCCAGGATGGCCGATCTCCTCGACGAGACCCACCAGTTGATCGCCATTTTCACAACAATTGACAAAAAGGCTAAAGGCTAGAGTGCGGAAAGGGACGATTGAGAATACCCCTTTGAGGTCCGCCCTCCCTTCCGCACTTTAGCCTTTAGCCTTTAGCCTTTAGCTTTTCCTCCCGCACCGCCCGGAAGAGTGCCTCGAGGTTCTCCAGCGGGGTGTTGCCCTGGAGATTGTGGACGGAGTTGAAAACAAAACCGCCGCCTGCATTGAAGAGCCCGATTCGCTCGCGCACCTGGCGATAAACCTGCTCCGGCGTGCCGAAGGGCATCGTCTGCTGCGTGTCCACGCCCCCGCCCCAAAACACGATGTCCTTGCCGAACTCGCGCTTGAGCCGGGCGGCGTCCATCTCGGCGGCGGAGCATTGGACCGGGTTGAGGATGTCGAAGCCGGCCTCGATGAAGTCGGGGATGAGCGCGAAGACCGAGCCGCAGGAATGAATGAAGACCTTCCAGTTGGAGCGGCGATGGATGAGCTGGGCCATCTGCTTGTGAAACGGCTTGAACAGGTCGCGGTAGGCCTGGCAGGAGATGAACGGCCCGCGCTGCGTGCCGAAATCGGTGCCGGTAATCCAGGCCGCTTGGACGAGGCCGCCGAACAGGTCGATGAGGGTCTTGGTGTTTTCGAGGGCAATGGCGCACTGGCGCTCGAAGACGGCGTACACATAATCGCGGCGCGTCTTGGTCGAGACATACCACTCCGAGATGTCGCGGATGCCCTTGGGACGCTTGAGCCAGGGGGCAGGGACCTGGGCAATGTCGCCGAAACCTGCGCCGGGGATGGTCAGGATGCAGCCGTAATCGGGGCGGGCCTGCACCCACTGCTTTTTGTCGCGGAAGTAGGCCAGGTCGGCCTCGCTCAGCAGGCCGAACTCCTCGAGGTTGTCCTGCGGGTCGAGCTTTGCCTCGTCGATCGGTTCCTGGTAAACGATCGTGTCGCAGAAATAACCGCCCTGCGGCATGTGGCCCCGGGGCGGCGCGCTGGTGTCGCCCTCCGGGTAGATGAGCCAGCCGCCGTCCTCGGCGCGGGTGACGTTGAATTGGCCCGGCACCAAGCACTCGGTGCCGTCGAAGAGCGTGAAGGGCTTCCAGTCCTTGGACTCGGTGCCGAACATGGACTTGCGCGGGGTTACCCCAATCACATCGATGCCCAGCGCGGCGCGCAGCCGGTCATCCAGTTCGCCCAGCATCTGGTAAGGCTCGATCACCCGCACCCGGTAGTCCGGCTCGCCCAGCAACCGGCGCCGCAACCGCGTCACCGCCGAGACATGGATGCCCGTCACCGCCGTGCCGCTGAAATCCATCGGGACACAGTCGGGCTGTTGATGGTTGAGCGCGGCCTGAACTCGGCTGCGGCTGGTCCAATGTGAAGTGCTCATGATTGCCATCGGCCTGCGCGCCATCGCCGGCGCGCGCGTCGGCCCCGTTGTTACATCCTCCGCCCGGCTGAGTCAATGCCGCGCTGGGGGTTGTTCCCGCTCCCCGGAGTGCGCCCGTCCCCGGGCGCAGCAGCGACGGAGCGGGCAGGCGCGCCGGAGTATTTGACCGCTGCCCTGGCTGCGCACGTCGCTGCGCCCGAGGACGGGCGCACTCCGCCTGAGTCAATGCCGCGCTTGGGCTTGTTCCCGCTCGAGGGCGCGGGCGTAACTGACGACGCGCCGGATGAGGCTGTTGTAATAGGAGTGCGCCGCCGGGCCGAGGCGCCGGTCCAGGCGGGCGTAGAGCTGGTGCTCGTATGGCCGAGTGAAGGGCCGCTCCGGGACGTGGATACCCAGGCGACGGAGCCGCGGGGCGGCAATGAGCACGAGCAGCGAGAGATCGGTCTGCCGACCCGCCCGGAGGTCGGCGATGCCGCGCCGGACCAGGTCCTGGCCGGGCAACGAGTTTTCACGAGGCCCTGTGGTCATGAGCAGTGGGTCAGGAAATCCTCCACCCTGTGCCTGAACTGTTGGGGGTCGATGGCGGGGTAGCGCAGCAGGCCGGGCTCGATCTGGGCGAACCGGCGCCTCAGCTCCTCGGGGCTGACATAGCCGCCGCGCACCAGGCTGGCCACATCTTCCAGGTCCTGGGCATGGCCCCGTTCCAATTTGGCCAGCGCCTGGAGGGAAAAATCGTAATGGAAGAACTGCACGCGCCCAAAGGAAGCGATGTGCCGGCTGCGCTCCCGCCAGTCGCCGGGACAAGGTATGAAATCATCCGGCGAGGCCAGCTCCACGTTGAGGTGGAGGCGTTGTTTGAGCACGGCAATGGCCTCGAAGGCGCCCTCGGGCTCGGGGTCCAGCTTGAGATCGATGTCAATGGTCTGGTCGCGAAAGCCCAGCAGCAAGGCGGTGGCGCCGCCCGTCAGATAGATCTTGCCCGGACTGCGCGCCGCCTCGGCCAGCTCCCGCATGAACTGCCGGAGCGTCTCCAGAGTGACTTTGCGTCTCATGCCTGATTCAAATCCTCAGCAATTCCACTCCCAGGATGTCCGCGCTGCCGGTCCGGATAGCATCGAGCAACTCAGGCCCCGGCTCGGCGCCCAACTGGATGCGGCAACTGGCAGCAGCGGCGCCCTCGAAGATGACGTTCTGCACCTCCTCGATATTGATCCCGGCGCGCCGGACCTGGTCCATGACGAACGCGAGCACCCCGACGCGGTCATAGTGACGGATGACGAGCTGACAGCGAGCGGGCGTGCGCGAGGCCAGGTTCACGCAGTTGAGGACCACGCCGGTCTTGACGAAGGCCTGGATGACGCGCAGGGCCTCCTCCGCGATGGCCTCCTGCGCCTGCTCGGTCGAGGCCCCGATGTGGTGTGTGCCATAGAGATTGGGCAGCGCCAGGATCGGCTCCTTGAAATCACCCGTCCCCTCGGCCGGCTCCGGGTCGAACACGTCCAAACCGGCGCGGAGCTTGCCCGCCCGGAGCGCCTCACCCAAGGCCGCCTGGTCCACCACTTCGCCCCGAGAAGTGTTGATGAGGATCGCCCTGGGCTTCATGAGGGCCAGGAGGCGCGCATCGACCAGTTTGCGCGTCTCCGGCTTGAGCGCCAGGTGCAGGGACACGATGTCCGCCCGCCGGAAGACCTCGTCCACCTCCCCGCACCGCTCCACGCCGAGCTCCTGCGCCCGCTCCGGGGTCAGCGAGCGCGACCACGCCAGCGTGTGCAGCCCGAACGCCCGCGCGCGGTGGAGCACCTCGCGCCCAATCTGCCCGACCCCCACCACCCCGAGCGTCTTGCCCAACAGGCCGTCCGCCTTTGAAAACTCCTTCTTGTTCCACTTGCCGGCGCGCAGGGCCGCGACGTTGTCCGGGATGCGCCGGTCCAGGGCCAGCAACAGCCCGAACACCAGTTCTGCCACCGCCACCGAGTTCTTTCCCGGGCAATTGCTGACAAAGATCCCCCGCGCGCTGGCCGCCTTCACATCGATCGTGTTCACCCCCGCCCCGGCCCGCAGCACCAGCGCCAGTTGCTCGGAGGCCCGGAGCGTTTCGGCCCTGACCTCTTTGCTGCGCACCAGCAGGATCTTGTGCGGCCCTATGAGCCTGGGCAACTCCTCCGCTTTGACCCCGGGATTATAGGTCACTTCACAACCCAGCCTGGCCAGACGGTCCAGATGGGCTTCCGGAAACTTGTCCGCTATGAGAGTCTTCACTCTGGTTGGCCTTTCTGCCTGAGCTTGGACCTTCCGCCGCTCCGGCGCAAGCCGCCGCTGGCGGCGGGCGCCCCAGGGCGCATCTCATCTTTGTCGAGCGCGACCGAACCGAGCGATAGGAGCGCGCGTCCGAACTCGCGAAGCGTTTTGGACTGCGCCAGTCCTCTGGCGCTTTCGCGTCCGCAGGGTCCAAAAAGCGCCCGAGGACTGGCGCAGTCCAAAACCTTGCGGGCCTCGCGGCACCGCGCACATTTCGCGCTAGCCCGGGGATGGGCGCACTCCCGGGCGCAGTGTCGGCAGGCGCGTTTTTGGGTCAATCACCCCATGGAAAGACCGGCCACCATGGCTTAACCGTACCGCAGCCTGTGGCTGGTCGCTGCAAGACACAACATTCCGGACTAACGCCTGCAAGTTCGTCCGCTCAGGGACTGAGCCCCGAATCCGCCTGCGGACGGAGCAGCACGAGGGCTTTGTCCGCCTCTGGGTCGAAGACAACGGCATCGGCATCGAGCACCGTCACTTGGGCAAGCTCTTCGGCCTGTTCCAGCGGCTCCATCCCATCGAGGCCTATCCCGGCACCGGCATGGGCCTGGCCATCACCAAGAGGGCTGCCGAACGCATGGGCGGCAGTGTCGGCGTGGAGTCTGAACCTGGCAAAGGCAGCCGCTTTTGGGTCCAACTCAGGCAAGCCCCCGCCCCGGCTCCCCTGCCGTAACCGGTGAAGGCAGAGACGGAGTCCCCGGCAGAGCCCTACTGCACCGGACTTTGAATGACTTTCACGACCTTTGTCGCAGCCTTTGTCGAAACCTTTGTCGAAATCCGGCTGAACTCGACAAAGGCTCCGACAAAGGCTGCGACAAAGATACCGAAGTCACTCAAAGTCCGGTGCAGTACGGCCGCCCCTCACCCCAACACTACACTTTCTCCGGCACCACGAAGGGCTTGCAGTATTGCCGCGAGACGAGTTGGCTGGCCTGGGCGTTGTCCACGAACCGTTCGCGCTTGGGGTCGAACTTGAGCGGCAGGCCCAATTGGACGTTGTCCTGGGTGATGTCCACGCCGTTGGCCTCGAGATGGCCTGCCATCCGGTCGAAGGCCTCCGCCAAAGGCTTGTCGGCCTGCAAGGCCTCCTTAATCTCCGCCGGTTGCTTCCTGGCCCCGAGCCGGTAAGAGATATTGCCCGTATGGACCAGGCCGGCCGAGAGGTGGCCTTCGAGGATTTCGGCGTGGAGGTCCTTGCTCCTGCGGGTGCGAATCGCGGAGACCCAGTTGCCGTGGTGGCCCCCGGACTCCGCCGAGAGGCCCGTGGGCGTGCTCCCCTCCTGGGCGGCGTCCTTCTTCCTCCTGCCGCTGAAGCGTGTGATCTCCTTGCCGTCCAGGCCGTAAATGATCGCTTCGGTATAGCTCGGGATGACCACGTAGCCGTGCTCGCACTCGATGACGTTGCCCACGGACACGCCCTTGAACTGGTCCATCTTCCAGCCCTTTTCCTGGGACTCTTTGTTCTGCGGCAGGCCGCGCACCTCGAAGATCATGGGCGTCTTGTAGCCCTGATAGACGACCAGCGTGTTGGGGGTCTCGGCCGAATCCTTGTAGCCCAGGCGCCCGCCCACGGCCATGGCGAACGGGGCGATGGCCTGCTCGCCCAGGAACCAGCGGCAGATGTCCACCTGGTGCGGTCCCTGGTTGCCGTAGTCGCCGTTGCCGTAATTCCAGAACCAGTGCCAGTCATAGTGGACGGTGCCGAAACCGGTCTTGCGCCGGGGCGGTTCGTGCGGGGCTGGGCCGCACCACAATTCATAATCGATGTAATCGGGCACTGGCTGGGGGCCGTCCACCAGGCCGATACTCTTGCGCGTCTTGTAGCAGAAGCCGCGCGCCAGGACCACCTTGCCCAGGCGGCCCTGCTGGACGTATTGCACCGCCTCGCGCAGCCCGGCCGAGGAGCGGCACTGGGTGCCGCACTGGACGATGCGTTTGTATTTGCGGGCCGCCTCGACCATCTTGCGGCCCTCGAAGAGGTTGTGGCAGGCAGGCTTCTCGACATACACATCCTTGCCGGCCTGGCAGGCCCACACCGTAGCCAAGGCATGCCAGTGATTGGGCACCGCTATCGAAACGGCATCCACCTCTTTGCTGTCGAGCAACTGGCGCAGGTCCGTGTAGGTCGCAATGCCGCCTCCCAGCCTCTGGGCCTTGTTCTGGAGCACGTGCCGGTCCACGTTGCACAGGGCCACCAGGCGCACCCCTTTGAGCTTGGTCAAGCTGCTGATATGGCTCTCCCCCTGGCCGTGAAAGCCGATCTGGGCGACACGGATATCGCTGTTGGCCCCGGCCGCCCGGCTCCAGGTCAGGGCGTCCATGCTAATGGCGGCGGCGCCAAGGGCGGCCGTCTTGAGAAAGTCTCGGCGTGTGAGGTTTTTCATAACTTCCTGATGTGCTGCATTGCTTTGTCGTGTTTTAGGCCAAAGCGCAGCCCGATTCAACCTCTTTTTGCGGGGCGCAGTACGGCCTCAGTGGAGGCGGGAGCGACAGGGCAAGCACATTCTTCGCCATGAACCCAAGCCCGGAGGTTTTGGACTGCGCCAGTCCTCTGGCGCTTTTGTGTCGCCAGGGTCCAAAAAGCGGCAGAGGACTGCCGCAGTCCAAAACGCGTTGCGTCGGGCGATGCCCTTCCGGTTCCGCTCTCCGCCTTCACTGAGGCATCACATAACGGTTGCCATCGGCCGGGCGATCCGTTATGGTGCCTCGCATCATGAAGAACCTGGAGAGGAGCATCTCTGTGCGGCGCCCCTTCGCCAAGGCAGCCGGCTTTACACTCATCGAACTGTTGGTGGTCATCGCCATCATCGCCATCCTGGCGGCGATGCTGCTGCCTGCCTTGAGCAAGGCCAAGGAGAAGGCCGTCCGCGCCCAGTGCGCCAGCAACCTCAAGCAATGGGGTGTGGCCATCTCGCTCTATTCCAACGATAACGGGAATTCCTTTCCGGACAACACGGGGACGGGCGCCCAGGATTTGTCCTGGATGGCTGATAGTTTCAATAACGTTTTCTACCCGGTTTATCTTTACCGCAACCGTCCCGGCAACGCCGCCACCACCGGCCAGCGCACGATCAACGATGTCATCTATTGCCCCACTGACGAATGGCACCGGTTGTTCGAAAGTTCGAGCGTGGTCAATTCCAACTTGATCGGCTACGTCTATCTGCCGTTCCGGAACGTCAAGTCCGGGTGGACTTACAACTCCAACGGCTTGGAGGGCTGGCACAGCCGCAAACGGCTCGGCGAGGGCTACCGCCGGGCGCCCATCGTCATTGACAAGATGCAATCCCTGAGCGGCACTTGGCTCGACAGCGACACGGTTAACGGCGCCAACATTACCGTCCCCACCTCAAACCACCACGGCATCGGCAACGTCCCCATTGGCGCCAATTTTCTTTACGAAGACGCCCATGTCGAGTGGCGCCGCTTCAACTTTGCCAAGCTCAAATCCTTCATCAATATTGGCTCCGCCGACGAGGCCTGGACGGTCTATTACCGCCCTGCCGAACTGGGCCCCGGACCGTGGTGAAGAGGCCGGCAGCACCGGGACGTGACCGGAGCGATGCCGGGGCTGGATATCCACCGCTTGGTCCTCCCCCTGATGCCAGGCCCGGGGTTGGCACACTGGCGCTCAGGCCGAAGGCCTGAATCACACCAGCCCAGGGCAAGGCCCGCCGGAGCGCAGCGCAGGCGGGCCGCCGCCCTGGGTCCACCGCACATGCTCCATTCTGTTGCAGACCAACGGCCTGCCTCATAGAGTTCCCGGAGTTCGTTCGGCCAAATCCAATCGAATAGGTTCCCTTATGTATGGGATCGAGGCGGATTGCTCCTGTTGTGGCGCAGGGCCGGACCAAGGATGAATCGCGCTTTCAGCGCTCCAGATGATTATTGGCGGTTCTACCCAGGGCGTATGCCCTGGGCTGGTATGAGCGACGCGGTTGGCGTCCAGAGCAGGCACCGCCGGTTCCATCGTGTCCCCGAAGAATTGTGTCGTACGCCCAGCCCGCTACGCGGTGACGGAACCGGCTTGATCACCACAAGGTTCCTCTGGCAGAATCGCCCCAAGTCATACAGCAATGAAATCTCGCCCTACGTTCGGATTGTGCGTTGCGAATCGGTGGTTTAACCGCCTCCTCACCGTTGTGGTTGTCGCCGGGGCTTTGGGCGCGGCGCGGCACTGCGGCGCGATTGATTCCACCAAGGTCAAGGCCCTCTTCCGGGACCCGCCGCGCCAATACAGCACTGGGCCGCTCTGGGTGTGGAACGACCTGCTGACGGAGGAGCAGGTGCGCCAGACGCTGCGGGACCTGGCGGGCCAGAAGGTCAAGCAGGTGTGGGTACACCCGCGGCCCGGGTTGATGACGCCGTATCTGTCGGCAGATTGGTTCCGGCTATGGAAAGCGGCGCTGGACGAGGCGGAGCGGTTGGACATGAACGTTTGGATTTACGATGAGAACTCGTACCCCTCGGGATTCGCCGGCGGCTGGGTGCCGGAGCAAATGCCGGAATCGCGCGGGCGCGGCCTGGTCTTCCGCGAGGCCAAGAAGGCCCCCGCCTGGTCCGACAACCTGGTTGGCGTTTATCTGTTGGAGGGGGACCGGTCTGAGGACGTGAGCGGCAAGGTCAAGGCGGGGGAAGCCCTGCCCGACGGACGCTACCTGGCCGCCACGGAGGTCCGCGCCGGCAACTCGCCCTGGCACGGCAACCGGTGCTACGTGAACCTGCTCTCGCCCGGCGTCACGGAGAAATTCCTTGAGGTGACCCTGGAGGCCTATCGGCGCGAAGTCGGAGCCCAGTTCGGACGCCGCATCCCGGGGGTCTTCACCGATGAGCCGAACATCAGGCCGGCGGGCAGTTTTGCCTGGAGCGAGGTCCTGGCCGCTGAGTTCCAGAAGCGGTGGGGCTACAGCCTTATCGAGCACCTGCCCAGCCTGGCCCATCCCGTGGGCGACTGGCGGAAGGTCCGCCACAACTACTACGCGGTCCTCAACGAGCAGTTCATCGCGCATTGGTCCAAGCCCTACCACGATTACTGCGCGACCAACCACCTGGCCTGGACGGGCCATTACTGGGACCACGAATGGCCCAACTGCGGGGCGGTGCCCGACAACATGTCCATGTATGCCTGGCACCAACGCCCGGCCATCGATTGCCTCATGAACCAATACGCCGAGAACACCCACGCCCAATTCGGCAATGCCCGGATGGTCCGCGAACTGTCCAGCATCGCCAACCAACTGGGCCGGGAGCGGACCTTGTGCGAGGTCTATGGCGCCGGGGGCTGGGACCTGCGCTTCGAGGACATGAAACGCATTGGCGACTGGCTGGAGGTGCTGGGCGTCAACACCCTCAACCAGCATCTTTCCTACGTCACCATTCGCGGCGCCCGCAAGCGGGACCACCCGCAGTCCTTCTCGTATCACGAGCCCTGGTGGGAGGCCTATCATGTCTCGGCCCAGTATTTGGCGCGGCTCTCGGCGGCCCTTTCCCAGGGCGAGCAGGTCAACGAGGTCCTGGTCCTGGAGCCCACCACCACCGCCTGGATGTACCAGGGCGCGGGAGCCAAGCTCGACGAACTGGGCCAGGGCTTCTTCAAATTGGTCATGGCCCTGGAGGCCGCGCAGGTCGAGTACGACATCGGCTGCGAGGACGTGCTGGCCCGCAATGGCTCGGTGGACGCTGCCGGGTTGAAAGTCGGCCAGCGCCATTACCGGACAGTGGTCCTGCCGGCCGGGACCGAGAATCTGGATTCGAAGACCGCCCAACTGTTGGCCGGGTTCGAGCAAGCGGGCGGCGCCGTGCTCTGCTGCGGAGAGCCGCCGGACAGGCTCGATGGCGGCCCCTCACCGGCAGGCCCCGCACTGGCAAAGTCGGCCCGCTGGCGGAGAATCCAGGCCGCCGCCTTGCCCAACGAACTCAGCACGCCCGGCTTCGCTATCGACCGCGCACCCGGCGACCGCGGCATCCTCTTCCATCACCGCCGCCGGATCGAGGACGGCGAGATCCTGTTCCTGGTGAACTCGAGCATCGAATCGCCCTCGACCGGAACGATCCACTCCGGCCTCAAGGGCGTCCAGGCCTGGAACCTTTACACCGGCGAGGCCCAGCCATACCCCGTCACAGCGGGCGCTCCCGGCCTCCAGGCCGGCTTCAACCTGCCCCCCTCCGGCAGCCTGTTGCTCTTCCTCTCACGCAAACCGCTGCCCCGCGCCCGGCCAACAGCGCAAATCGCCGCGGTCATCGAGGCTGCGGGCGCGCCCGAAATCCGCCGCCTCGCCAACAACGTCCTCACGCTGGATTACGTGGACGTCACCGCCGGCGGTGAGACCCGGAGCAACCTCTACTTCTACCAAGCCAACCAGTTCGCCTGGCAGAAAAACGGAATGGAACGTGATCCCTGGGACAGCGCCGTCCAGTTCAAAGACGAGCCTGATTTCGAAGACCTTCCCCCCAGGCAGCGGTTTCGAGGCCAGCTACCGGTTCCAACTCCAGGACGCGCCGCCCCTCGGCCTGGCCATCATCGTCGAGCGCCCGGACCTCTACACCATCGCCTGCAACGGCCGGCCCGTGACGGCCAAACCCGGCGCCTGGTGGCTCGACAAATCGTTCGGCAAGCTCGACCTGGCCTCTGTGGCGCGCGCCGGCGAAAACGTCCTCACCATCAAGGCCGCGCCCTTCACGATGTTCCATGAGTTGGAACCGGCCTACCTGGTGGGTGACTTTGCGCTCAAACCGGCCGGACACGGCTTCCTGGTCGTCCCGGACCACGCCCTCAAACTGGGGATGGATTGGAACGCCCAAGGCTATCCTTTTTACGCGGGCGGGGTTGCCTATCGCCAGCGGTTTAACATAGACCGGGCCGCCGGCCGCTATTCGGTCGCCCTGCGCGGCTGGCGCGGCAGTGTCGCCAAGGTCAGCATCCGCGGGCATGCCGCCGGTTATATCGATGCTCCGCCCTGGGAGTGCAACGTCAGCCGCTGGATCCAGCGCGGCCAAAACGAGATCGAAGTCACCGTCATCGGCACTTTGAAAAACACGCTCGGCCCGCACCACGGCAACCCCCCGCTCGGCGCAGCCTGGCCGGGCAGCTTCCAGCGCGGCCCAAACCCCGGCCCGCCTCCCGGTGACCAATACTCGACCGTCGGCTACGGCCTCTCCGAACCCTTCGTTTTGAAATGCGTGCCTGACGCAAGCCGGTGACCCAGCACCGTGGCGCCGCAAGGCCGCCATCCACCGGGCCTGCGATTAAACCCGTCGGTCAGCCCATGGCGCCTTTTTGCCCCGAAGGGGCTTGCGACAATAGCCCGGCGTTTCAACGCCGGGTGAGCGCACCCAAGGAGCAGGTCCGTCCCGAAGGGACGGTTGAAAACAAGGAGTGTTCTCAGTCGTCCCTTCGGGACGAGGGTCCCTTTTGCGGCCTCCCCGGCGTTGAAACGCCGGGCTATTGTCGGATGTCCCTCCGGGACACAACTCCCCAGGCTCATGCCCGACGCTTTCAATCGCACCCTCCCGCCGCTTCCTTCTTGCGCCGGGGCGGCTGGGGCGCTACATAATCTTGCGGGCTGTGGCGGAAAACCAGCCTGGCGAAAACAAAACCGCATGACCTCTGCTCCGCTCTCGACAAGCCGCTGCCCGGATTTGCCGGCGCTCCAGCGCCGGCTTCGCCCTGTCTTGGCGCGCGCCGCCTGCCTCTCGGAGGCGGGATTTGGCGAGTTGGCGCTCGAGTTGTTCCGGATTCAGGCCGAGCGCAACGGAGCTTACGGGCGGCTTTGCCGGGCGCGGGGCGCGCGCCCTGAAGCTATCACGAGTTGGAAGCAGATACCGTGTGTGCCAACGAGCGCGTTCAAGGAACTGGAGATTTCGTGCCTGAGGCCGGAGGAGCGCACGACCGTCTTTTATTCCAGCGGCACGACCGGGCAGGCGCCCAGCCGCCACTTTCACCACGCCCAATCGCTGGCCCTCTATGAGGCCTCGCTGGCGCCATGGTTCGAGGAGAACGTCCTGGAGGGCCGCGGCAGCGGCGCCAGGTGGCGATGGGCGATCCTGGCTCCGCCTCTCTGCCAGGCCCCGCACTCGTCGCTGGTCCGGATGTTCGACACAGTTTGGCGCAGGGCCGGGGCGCCGGAGCGAGCGTTCGTGGCAAGAACGACCGAAGAAGGCGCATGGACCCTTGACGTCGAGGCGGCCACCGCGGCCTTGCGCGAGTCAGTCCGGACGGGGCAGCCCCTGCTCGCGTTGGGCACCGCCTTCATGTTCGTGCATCTCCTGGATGGCCTGGGGGGGCACGGAAGCCAATTCGTGCTGCCGCCCGGTTCGCGCGCAATGGAGACCGGGGGATACAAGGGCCGCTCGCGCACGCTGCCGGCAAGCCAACTGCACGCGCTAATGACCCGCCGCCTCGCAATTCCTGCCGCCGCCATCATCCGCGAATACGGCATGAGCGAACTCAGACTCACAGGCCTACGACCGCCCTCTCCAGGGGCCGCCCCCCAGCCCGCCAGGTTTTGGACTGCGGCAGTCCTCTGCCGCTTTCAGGCTCCCACGCTCCAAAAAGCGGCAGAGGACTGCCGCAGTCCAAAACGCTTCGCGGCAGGCGCCGCCCGTCCCGTTCGTGGCCCCAATGCACGATCTCAAGATCGTGGACGCCCTCCAGGAACCGCCGCCAAGCCGGGAGCGCATCTTCCGCTTCCCCTGCTGGGCGCGCGCTCAGGTCGTCTCCCCGGAGACCGGGCTGGAGGTGCCCGAGGGCGAAACGGGTTTGATCCGAGTCTTTGATTTGGCCAATATCTATTCCGTGCTGGCCATTCAGACAGAGGACCTGGCCATCCGGCGCGGGGATGGCTTTGAGTTGCTGGGGCGCGCCGCCCTGGCGGAACCGCGCGGCTGTTCGTGGATGGCGGCCCGAGCATGAACCTGCCGAATTATTTCCTGGCGGACCTGCCCGGCGAGGCCGCGCTCAGCCCGGCGCTGCTCGGAGAGGCCTGCCAGACCCTCAAGCGCAACCGCGCCCGGTTCCTGGCCCACCGCTCGACTCAGAGTCTGGTCGGCGTCTTGTGCAGCGTGGCCAGCAACTGGTTGGACCACGATTACCCGCTGCGCAAGCTCGCCCTGGAGCGCGGGCCGGCGGCGCTGGGCTTTTCCCGCGCCACCTTGGCCGCCGGCCTGGACTCGCTCTTCAGAGAATTCACCCCGCGCAATTTCCAGGCCCTCCTGGAACAGGAGTTGGGCAGAGCCAATCGCCTCGACGCCTTGACCGCGGCCGAGCCGGAACAGGTCTTGGGCCGCGCCGCCATGGCGGTTGCACCCGAGTTGCAGGCGCATTTCGCCGCCGGCAACCTCCCCAACCCCGCGCTGTTGAGCATCACCTTTGGCCTCCTGGTCCGCTCCGCCCAGTTCGTCAAGTGCGCGCACGGGACCGCGCTGCTCCCGCGGCTCTTCGCCCATTCGGTTTATGAGGAGGAACCCAAGCTGGGCGCCTGCCTGGAAATCGCCCAGTGGCGCGGCGGCAACGCCGGGCTGGAGGCGGTGCTCTTTGACCACGCCGATTGCGTGACGGCCACCGGCTCACACGAGAACCTTGTCCGCGATTCGCGGGCGGCTGCCGCACCGCACCCGCTTCCTGGGTTATGGCCACCGCGTCAGCTTCGCTTATGTCGCTTCCGGCTCTTTGTCGGGCTTGCACGCCAGGAGAACCGCCGCGCGCGCGGCGGCGGACGTGGCGGCCTGGGACCAACTGGGATGCCTCTCCCCGCACGCCATTTACGTCCAGGAACGCGGCGGGCTCAGCGCCGAGCAGTTCGCCGAGATGCTGGCCGAAGAACTGGCGCGCTTGGAGGAGGCCGAGCCCAGGGGCCATTTGCCCGTCGAGGTCGCCGCGTCCATCGCCTCGCGCCGCGCGTTTTATGAAGTGCGCGCGGCCCACTCGCCCGAAACCCGCCTGTGGTGCAGCCCGGGCTCGACCGCCTGGACGGTTGTCTATGAGGCCGACCCCCGCTTCCAGGCCTCGTGCCTGCACCGGTTCATCTACGTGAAGCCGGTCCGCGATCTGGCCGAGGCCCTCGACAACGCCGAGCCGGTGCGCGAGAGCCTCTCGACGGTGGGCCTGGCCGTGCCGGAGGACCAGGCCCAGAATCTGGCCACGGACCTGGCGCGCCGCGGTGTGCCCCGCGTCTGCCCGCTTGGCCGCATGCAACAGCCGCCCCTGGCCTGGCGCCACGACGGCCGCCCTGCCCTGGCCGACCTGCTCGCCTGGACCGACTTCGAGCTGGGCGGCTGAGATCGGCCGGCCGGGCAGGCTGCAATTCAACCACAGATCGACACGGATGAACACGGGTTCTCATATGGAGCTGCGCAAGACATTTCAATTCGAGGCCGCCCACCGGTTGCCACACCTGCCCAAGACACACAAATGCCGCCGCCTGCACGGCCACAGCTTCAAAGTCGAAATCGCCGTGGCGGGCCAGTGCGACCCGAGGCTGGGCTGGGTGATGGACTACGCCGCAATCACGACCGCGTTCGACCCGATCTGGCACCGGCTTGACCACCGCTATCTCAACGAGATTCCGGGCCTCGAAAACCCCACGAGCGAGCAAATCGCCCTCTGGATCTGGAAGAAACTCAAGCGACGGCTGCCCGCGCTCATCGAGGTCGCCGTCGCCGAAACCTGCACCGCCAGGTGCGTTTTCAAAGGCTGAAGGCTGAGGGGAAAGGCTGAAGGCTGAAGGCTAAAGGCTAAAGTAGCGAAGGGAGGGCGGACATCAAAGGGGTGTTCTCAATCGTCCCTTTCGCCACTTTAGCCTTTAGCCTTTAGCCTTTAGCCTTTATTCTAGCCTTTACCAAACACCGAACCGGTCTTAAAGTCGCTGCATGGAACAGTCCGAGCAACTGGTGGAGTATGTGCCGGTCTTGATGCTGGGCATCTTTGCGGTGCTGTTCAACGCCGGCATGATCGTCGGCTCGGTCATTCTCGGCAAGAAAGGCCGCCGCCCCCCCGTCAAGGACACCCCTTGGGAATGCGGCATGCTGCCCATCGGCGACGGCTGCGCGCGGCTCTCCGTCAAGTTCTACCTCGTAGCCATGCTCTTCATCCTCTTCGACATCCAGGTTGTCTTTCTCTATCCTTGGGCGGTCGTTTACCGGACCATGCTCAAAGAGAACCCCGGGCTGATCCTTGGCTCCATGATTTTGTTCCTCGTCGTCCTGTTGGTCGGCTATATCTACGCCCTCAAGAAACGGGCCTTCGACTGGAAGAGTTGAGCCAGGAACCGGACCCGGAGCCCCTCCGCGCGCGGCCTCTCGCGCAGTAGGGGCTTTGTCCGGGCGTAAGGCATCAGTGATGATGGGAGTGTCTCGGGGATAGACCCCTCACCCCGGCCCTCTCCCCTTCCGAAGGGGAGAGGGGGAATCCTCGGTAGCGGCATGAGGAAGCGGACACGCCCGGAAGTCCCCGCGACTGCCGACGTTTCTCCCTCTCCCCTGGAAGGGGAGAGGGCCGGGGTGAGGGGTGCCCTGCGGACTCTCTCTCCGCCTTCAGTGACCGGTTACGTCCGGGCTTTGGTTTGCCTGTGCGGCGCGGGCTGGTGTAGATTGCACTGGCATGGATGTGGCCGAAATTGCCAGGAGCCTCAGGTTGCTCTGGGAGCGCCGACCGGGCGCGGTGGTGCTTCTGGCGCTGGGTATGATGGTGTTCATTTTTCTGGTGGTTGATGCCTGGCGCCATAAACGGCGCCACAAGCGCACCCGAAGGCATTAGCCCGGCGCGGGGACCGGAGGGTGGCGACCCTACCGGGAATCGAACCCGGGCTACCACCGTGAAAGGGTGGTGTCCTAACCGCTAGACCATAGGGTCGGCACGAGCGAGTGCCGGCAATATACTGGCGCTCGTTGACTTGTCCAGCCCCAATCGGAGCCGGGAGACCGGCCTGACAGGACCGTTGACAAAGTTGTAGCGCAGGTTTCCAAACCTGCCGTATCGCCGATTTCCAAATCGGCAGGGCGTTGACATATAGAGCGCCCCCGGTTTGCGGAAGGCCTGCGGGTTTGGAAACCCGCGACACAGCAGACTTGGAAGTCTGCGCTACGCTGGCGCCCCTGGCGCACAGGCGCACCGAGCGACTTTGCCAATGGCCCAGACCGGCCTGAGCACGGGCGCCCTCCCCCGTGCTGGCCGTCGTTCAGTGTCCCCTGCGTCCCTTCCGTCCCTTTGGTCGCTCTTGTTTCTTGGATTCTCCGCGATCCCCGGCCTTTCTGTGTTGCCACGCCCGATTGGTTTCCCTACTGTGGGTCCACTGACGACATGAAAGTCTATATCGGCGGAAAATTCTACGACGAACGGGTGGCGAGGATCTCAGTGTTCGACCACGGCCTTCTCTACGGGGACGGCATCTTCGAGGGGATTCGCGCCTACAACGGCCGGGTGTTCAAGCTGCGGGAACACATCGACCGGTTGTTCTGCTCGGCCAAATCGATTCTGCTGGAGATGCCGATGGCCCAGGCCGAGCTCGTGGCGGCGGTGCTGGAGACCTGCCGGCGCAACAAGGTGCGGGACGGCTATATCCGCCTGGTGGTCACGCGCGGCATCGGCACGCTCGGCATAAATCCCAACCGGTGCAAGTCTCCCACCGTCATCATCATCGCCGGGAAGATCCAGCTTTACCCGCCCGAACTCTACGAGCGCGGAATGGAGATCATCACGGTCCCCACCGTGCGCAACCTGCACAGCGCGCTCAATCCCGCCATAAAGTCGCTCAATTACCTGAACAATATCCTGGCCAAGATCGAGGCCAACAACGCCGGTTGCGAGGAGGCCGTGATGCTCAACGCCGAGGGTTTCGTGGCCGAGTGTACCGGCGACAACCTGTTCATCGTCAAAGACGGGCATTGTCTGACCCCGCCGCTCTCGGCCGGGGCGCTCTACGGGATCACGCGCCAGGTGGTGTTGGACATGGCCGCCGAATCGGGCCTGGGTGTGGGCGAGCCCAACCTGACCCGGCACGACCTGTTCAACGCGGACGAGTGTTTCCTCACCGGCACCGGGGCCGAACTGGTGCCGATAGTCAAGATTGACGGGCGCGTGATCGGCACCGGCAAGCCTGGCCGGGTCACCAGCCGGCTGGTGGCGCAATACCGCGCCTTGACTAAAGTATCCGGCGAGCCGATATACGAATAGAGAATTTATGTTGTGCTGCATCTGCAAGGAAAAGGAAGCCACCGTCCATTTGACCCAGATCGACGGGAACAAAATGCAGAAGGTGGACCTTTGCGAAGATTGCGCCAAGACCAAGGGGGTCAACGACCCGACCGGGTTCTCCCTGGCCGACCTGTTGCTGGGGCTGGGCGCCTCGCAGGAGATTGAGCAGGCCGGCGGCGGCGCGGAGGTCAAGTGCCCGCGGTGCGGGTTCACTCAGGCCGACTTCAAGAAAGCCGGGCGCCTGGGGTGTCCCGACTGCTACAAGACATTTTCCGAGGCACTCGATGGCCTCCTCAAGACCATGCACAAGGGCATCCGCCATGTGGGCAAGGTCCCCGAATCCCTCCGCCAAAGCCGCGACCTCACCGACCGCCTCAAGGCCCTTCAGAAAAAACTGGCCAAGGCCATCGAGTCCGAAGACTTCGAGCAGGCCGCCACGCTGCGCGACGAAATCAAACAAACCACCGCCCGGCTGGGAACCCCGGCGCCAACGTGACGGTGTGGGGGCGCCGTTTGAAAGAACTACCATGGACCTGCACGCATTCCTGACCCCACCCGCCGAGACGGCCCGCCGCAAGGGACCTTACGACCGCATTGTCACCTCGAGCCGCGTCCGGCTGGCCCGAAATCTGCGAGATGCCCCGTTCCCGGGCTGGGCCAAGAAGCCGGAGCGCGTTCGGGTCTTCGAACTTCTCCGCCCGGTCATAGCGGCGCTGCCCGAGATGAAGGATGTATTCTCCGAGGCCATGGACACCCTCTCCAGCCTGGACAAGCAGATCCTGGTGGAACGTCATCTCATCAGCCGCGAGCACGCCGCCAAGAGCGCGGGCAGCGGCCTGGTCTTCAACCGGGAAGAGACCCTCTGCTTCATGATCAACGAGGAAGACCACCTCCGCATGCAGGCCCTGCGCCCCGGCCTCCAATTGCGCCAGGCCTGGACCGCCATCGACCAGGCCGACTCCGCCCTGGAGAAGCGGCTCGACTACGCCTTCAGCCCGGAACTGGGCTACCTGACCGCCTGCCCCACCAACTTGGGCACCGGCATCCGCGTCAGCGCCATGCTGCACTTGCCCGGGCTGGTCCTGGCCGAGCAGATCAATCCCATCATCCAATCGGTCAACAAGCTGGGCCTGGCCGTGCGCGGCCTCTACGGCGAAGGCACCGAGGCCCTGGGCAATGTCTTCCAGGTCTCCAACCAGATGACCCTTGGCGAATCCGAGAGCGCCATCGTCGAGCGCCTCGAGAAGGTCCTGGCCCAGATCATCGAGCACGAGGAAAACGCCCGCGCCAGCCTCCTGGAGAAGAAGACCAAGATGATGTTCAACCACATCGGACGCGCTTACGGGATTTTGGCCAATGCCCACAGTATTTCCTCGAAAGAGACGATGAATCTGCTATCTTTAATGCGACTGGGCGTGGACGTTGGGCTGTTTCCGGGCGTGGATCGATCCCTGGTGGACGAATTGTTCATCCTGACCCAGCCGGCGCATTTGCAGAAGCAGCACTCCGAGAAGCTCTCGGCCGAGGAGCGCGATTTGCACCGGGCCGACATGGTGCGCGAGCGGCTCCGGGGCGTCAGCCGCCCCATCGCCAAGCCGGCCGGGGCGAGCGGGGCCGGGTTGGACAGACCGGAAAAGTGATTGCATTTTTTTGAGAGAGAGTATGAGCGACGAAGCGATGAACAATTTCACGCCGCGCGCCCAGCAAGTGCTGGCGTTGGCGCGGAAAGAGGCCGACCGTTTTAACCACAACTTTGTCGGGACCGAACACCTGCTGCTGGGCCTGATCAAGCTGGGCCAGGGTGTGGCCGTCAACGTCCTGCAGAAGCTGGGCCTGGACCTGGAGACCGTCCGCATGGAGGTCGAGAAACAGGTCGGCACCGGCCCCGACCAGAAGATGATCGGCAACATCCCTTACACGCCGCGCGTCAAGAAGGTCCTGGCCCTGGCCGCCAAAGAGGCCAAGGCCCTCAACCACACCTATGTGGGCACCGAGCACATCCTCCTGGGGTTGCTGCGCGAGGGCGACGGCGTGGCCGCGCGCGTGCTCAAGAACCTGGATGTGGATATCGAGCAGACACGCCAGGAAATCCTCAAGGAGTTGGACCCGAACTTCGCCGCGTCGGAAGAGTCGGCCCGGGCGAACCCACCGACAAGCCGCAGGCGGAGAAGAAGGGCGAGATCAAGACCCCCGCCCTCAAGGCCTTTGGCCGCGACCTGACCGACATCGCCCGCAAAGGCGAAATGGACCCCGTCATCGGCCGCAAGAGCGAGATCGAGCGGGTCATCCAGATCCTTTGCCGCCGCACCAAGAACAACCCGGTGTTGCTCGGCGAGGCCGGCGTGGGCAAGACCGCCATCGTCGAGGGCCTGGCCCAGGAGATCGCCGCCGGCAACGTCCCCGAGCTGCTCCGCGACCGCCGCGTCATCACCCTGGACCTGGCCCTCATGGTCGCCGGCACCAAGTACCGCGGCCAGTTCGAGGAACGCATCAAGGCCGTCATGGATGAAATCCGCCGTTCCAAGAACATCATCCTCTTCATCGACGAGCTGCACACCATTGTGGGCGCCGGCTCGGCCGAAGGCACCATGGACGCCTCGAACATCATCAAGCCCGCCTTGAGCCGCGGCGAACTCCAGTGCATCGGCGCCACCACCCTCAACGAATACCGCAAGTATATCGAAAAGGACGCCGCCCTGGAACGCCGCTTCCAGGCCGTCAAGGTCGAGGCCCCTTCCGTCGAGGAGGCCATCCTCATCCTCAAGGGTCTCCGGCCCAAATACGAAGACCATCACAAGGCCGAGTTCACCGACAAGGCCATCGAGGCCTCCGTGAAGCTCTCCGACCGCTATATCACCGACCGCTACCTGCCCGACAAGGCCATTGACCTCATGGACGAGGCCGGCTCCCGCGCCCGCATCGGCACCATGACCCGCCCGCCCCAAGTCAAGGAACTCGAAGTCAACATCGAGGAGATCAAGTCCAAAAAGGAAAAGGCCATCAAGGGCCAGGACTTCGAGGGCGCCGCCGCCATGCGCGACAGGGAGAAGCAGGCCAAAGAGAAACTGGAGGCCGTCCTCAAGGAATGGCGGACCACCCGCGAGGAGAAACGGGTCAAGGTGGACGAGGAGGACATCCTCCACGTGGTCTCCAAATGGACCGGCATCCCCCTCCAACGCATGGAGCAAGGCGAAATGCAGCGCCTGCTCCACGTCGAAACCGAGATGGGCAAGGTCGTCATCGGCCAGCGCGAGGCCGTCTCCGCCCTCTGCAAGGCCCTCCGCCGCTCTCGCGCCGACCTCAAGGACCCCCGCCGCCCTATCGGCACCTTTGGCCTGCTCGGACCCACCGGCGTCGGCAAGACCCTCCTGGCCAAGACCCTGGCCGAGCAACTGTTCGGCGATTCCAAGGCCCTCATCCAGCTCGACATGAGCGAGTACATGGAGAAGTTCAACGTCTCCCGCCTCATCGGCTCGCCCCCGGGCTACGTCGGCTATGAGGAGGGCGGCCAATTGACCGAACAAGTCCGGCGCAAGCCCTACTCGGTCGTGCTGTTCGACGAAATCGAGAAGGCCCACCCCGACGTCTGGAACCTGCTCCTGCAGATCCTCGAAGAAGGCAAACTGACCGACAACGTCGGCCGCGTGGTCAACTTCCGAAACACGATCATCCTGATGACTTCCAACGTCGGCTCGGAGACCGTCAAGCGGCAGACCACGATGGGCTTCTCGCCCATCACCGACGCCAGCAGTTACGAGAAGATGCGCGAGCGCATCCTCGAGGAGGCCAAGAAGACCTTCCGCCCCGAGTTCCTCAACCGCCTCGACGACATCATCGTCTTCCGCGCCTTGACCAAGCCGGACCTCATCGAAATCCTCGACCTGGAGATCAGCAAGGTCATGCAGCGCCTCAAGGCCCGCAATATCATCCTTAAGCTCGACGACAAGGCCAAGGACTTCCTGGTCAGCCACGGCTACGACCCGCTCTACGGGGCACGCCCGATGCGCCGGGCCGTCGAGCGCTCGCTCGAAGACCCGCTCGCCGAGGAGATCCTCAAAGGCGCCTTCCACGAAGGCGAACCTCTGCTGGTCAGCGTCGAGGGCGACCACCTGACCTTCTCCCAGCAGGCCCCCGCCGAGGGCGCGCTGTCGAGCTGACCAAATCGAACCGCGCGGGATCGGCCGCACGACAGAATTGTTCGGGTGCAGGATGGAACCGGCGGTGCGTGCGCTGGACGCCAAAGGCGTCATTCATACCAGCCCAGGGCAACGCCCTGGGAACAGCCGCCAATGATCATCTGGAGCGCTGAAAGCGCGATTCATCCTCCGGGAGCTTTATGACGCAGGCCTTTGGCCTGATTCATAAACTCCCCGGAGTTTGTCGAGCCAAATCCAATCAAATAGGTTCCCTTATGCCGCAATCCCTGAGCCAAGTCCTCCTCCACAGATAGGCTGGAGCCAGTTGCAGGAGTTGGTCCGCTACATAGACCGCCAGGAGCAGCGTCATCGCACGCAGACGTTCCAGGAGGAGTATCGGGACCTCCTGCGAAAATACCATGTGGAGTTCGAGGAGATGTATGTTTGGGATTGAGGGGAATCGCTCCTGTCGTGTTACAGGCCAGGACCAAGGATGAATCGCGCTTTCAGCGCTCCAGATGATTATTGGCGGCTGTACCCAGGGCGAGGCCCTGGGCTGATATGAGGGACGCCTTTGGCGTCCAGAGCACGCACCGGCGGTTCCATCACGCACCCCAAAGAATTCTCTCGTGCGCCCCCGGCATTCGCCCCAGGGGAGAACGGGATAGCGGGATTCGCCGAGATAGGTATGCTGGTGGTATTTCCATCGTGCTTCAGATTGGGCAAATGACGCTGGAGGAAAAGCTGCGCGCCATGGAAGCGCTATGGGCCGGCCTGAGCCGCAATGAGGCCGAGATCCTTTTGGCGACGGAGATTCCGAAGTTGGCGTGGTCGAGCGCGAACCGCCAGGTCCAGTCGGTCGAGTCAATCGCCTCCTCGCCCAGTGCCCACTTTCACACGGTGCGGGAAGCTGGCCATGGAAGCGCAGGAGTCTTTTACAAATCTTTTACACTGAAGGGCTTGCGCCGCGCGTTTGCGCTCTTTATGTCATTGAACAATATGAAACCAAAGGTGGGAAAGTTCATGGCCGGTGGTGTGGCAGCGTGCGCAATCATCGCGGGCATGCTGCCCTCGCAAAGTGCCACGGAGAACACAAATGCGCCTGCGGGCGAATCCACGATTCCCTATGTGCCAACTCGACACAACACCGTCAGGGACCTGCTCTGGATGGCCGAAGCCGGAACCGATGACGTGGTTTATGACCTCGGCTCCGGCGACGGGAGGGTTGTCATTGCGGCGGTCCGCGATTTTCACGTGCGCAAGGCTGTTGGAATCGAGGTTAAGCCGGAACTTGTTGACGAGAGTCGCGAGAAGGCCGCCAACGCAGGCGTGAAGGGCCGGGTCGAATTCATCCAGGGCGACCTGTTCACGAGCGATTTCAGCCAGGCGAGCGTGGTCGTACTCTATCTTGGCCACAAGGCAAACCTGGATTTGCGCGCCCGGCTCGTCGGGAGCCTGAAGCCGGGGTCGCGTATCGTATCCCACCAGTTCGGCATGGGGGAATGGACGCCGGACAAGGCATTGAACGGGCGGACGCCCTTCTTTGGCATGTTCAGCCAGATGGCCAATCCATTCACCACCAATAGCGACGTGCCCGACTTCGGCAGCGTGACCGGACCACCCACCCACGACGCGTTGTTCGAGTGGATTGTCCCCGCGCCAGTGGCGGGGGTTTGGCGCGGAAAGGTGCAGGCAGGAGACGAGGCGAGAGAACTCACGCTCAACCTGCACCAGCGCCTGTCCGCAGTCACCGGTTCGTGTCAGCTTGCAGGCTTGACCTGCCTCCAGAGCCCGATCGAAGCGGACCTTTGGGGCGGCCACTTGCGCCTCCACTCCTGGCTGCGTGGAGCGTCCGGGGGCGTGTCTGCGATGTGGTTCGAAGGCCAGGCTAAAGGCGACATGATGACCGGCTCGATATGGGTGCCGCAGCGCGATGGGACCCGCCGGTCTGAGTGGGTTGGCCGCCGGGACCGGGTTGATTTTGCGGGCACATGGGAGTGGTCTGGGCCATTCGACTCCCCAGTGCAACTGGAACTCAGCCGGCGCGAAGGGCGGCTGACTGCGACGTATCTCGACAGGAGCAGGAAGGTGTCTCGTATTTCGTCGGTGGGACTGGGGGAGGCAGTGACCGACGTTTACGACTGTGGCGGGGGCTTCTATTTCACATTGCTTGTGGGGCAGGACCCCAGCATAGGGGGCGGGGGTCGCCAGGTGGGTCCGGAAGTTGGTTGGGTGGTCGGTGAAGCAATCGCCGCCAGCAATACGCTCAGTGGCACCATTGCGTTCTACCAGCACCCTGACATCCCTGACATTTTCATGCGTTCGCCCTCGGCCACGACCAGTCCCTTTCACCGGGAGTGGAAGGCGCCGGTTTGGCAGGGGCGCCGTGATTGGCTGCCCAAGCGCGTCGCGCCGTGATGGTAAGGAGCAAAACTCATCTCGTATTCGGCCGCAATCGCTCCATCGCCGCCCAGATTTGCGACACATCCAACACAAAACCTGGCAAGAGCGGTTCTCCAGACAAGCTCGCCGGGTTGTCCAAAACCTCAATGGCGGCTCCGGGCCGGTACACGTGGACCTGCTTGCTCACCGGGTCGAGGAGCCATCCCAGTTGTGCGCCATTATCACGATACTCGACCATCTTCTGCTGCAGCCGGCGCAAGGTGTCAGAAGGCGAGCGCAACTCCAGCACGAAGTCCGGGCACAAGGGTGCGAATCTGTGCCATTGGGCTTCCGTCAAGGCCTCGAGCCGCTGGTTGCGCACCCAGGCCACATCCGGCGCGCGAATGGCGCCGTTGGGCAGTATGAACCCGGTGGAAGGACCAAACACTTGCCCAGTACCATCGCGTTTGGCCCATTGATTGAATAGGGCAACCAACTCGGCACTGCCGTGTCCGCTGCTTAAGCCTTCGGGTGCCATAATGAGGATGTCTCCTTCGGGGGTACGTTCGATTTGCAGATCGCGATTGACCTGGCAGAACTGGAAGAACTGCTCGTCATCCATGTTGATGGCCGGCCGCGTGTGAACAACCACCGGTTGTTCGAGCAATGATGCGTGTACCATATCCAAACCCTGCCAAAAGGACCCCTGTTCCGCAAGCCCGTTGAGAGGGAAAGGGGGGGTTCCCGACACCGCCCCCACCGGTCGCGCGAGATGGGAGTGCGCCCGTCCTCGGGCGCAGGGACGTCCGCAGTCAGGGCAGTGGTCAAGTACTCCGGCGCGCCTGCCCTCTCCGTCGCTGCTGCGCCCGGGGACGGGCGCACTCCGGTCCGGTCCCTGGTGGTGGGGGCGCTGCCGGGATGCAGTGCCCTGCACCCTTCAACGATTTGGTTGCCAAGCGGGATTGGGTTGGCCAAAGTAAGGGGGACATGAGCAAGCGGTTCTACATTACAACGGCGATCTTCTACGTGAATGGGCGGCCGCACCTTGGGAATGCCTACGAGATGGTCCTGGGGGACGTGCTGGCGCGGGCGCGGCGCAGCCTGGGGCAGCAGACGTGGTTCCTGACCGGGCTGGATGAGCACGGGCAGAAGGTCCAGCAGGCGGCCCTGGCGGAGGGCAAAACGCCGGGCGGGTATTGCGACGACATGGCGCGCGTGTGGCAGGGCCTTGCGGGCAAGCTCGGGCTGAGCAACGACGATTTCGTCCGGACCACCCAACCGCGGCACCAGCAGGCCGTGCAGGCCATCCTCGCCCGGTTCCATGCCGAGGGCCACCTCTACAAGGCGATCTACGAAGGCTTTTACTCGACGCGCGAGGAGACGTTTCTAACGGACAAAGACCGCCGGCCGGACGGGACGTTCGACCCGTCGTGGGGCGAGGTCGTGCGGTTGCAGGAGGAGAACTACTACTTCCGGCTCAAGGACCATCAGCAATGGCTGATCCAGCACATCGAGCGCAACCCGTCGTTCGTGGCGCCGGACCACCGGCGCAACGAGGTGCTCGGTTTTCTGAAGAACAACGTGCTCGAGGACCTGTGCATCAGCCGCCCGGCGGCGCGGCTCAATTGGGGCATTCCCCTGCCCTTCGACCCCAATTACGTGACCTACGTGTGGTTGGACGCGCTGTGCAACTACATCAGCGTGCCCGCCGCCGCCGGCGATGCCGGCGTGCCGGAGTATCTGCGCGCGCAGCCGCCCGCCGCGACTGCCAGCGCCCAGTCCGGGTCTGTTTTGTGGCCTGCGGACATCCATCTCATCGGCAAGGACATTGTCAAGTTCCACGCGGTGTATTGGCCGATCATGCTCAAGGCGATGGGGGCGGCCCTGCCGCGGCAGGTCCTGGTGCATGGTTGGTGGCAGAAGGACGGCCAGCGGATGAGCAAGTCCACCGGCAACGTCGTGGACCCGGCGGCAGTGATCGATGAATGGGGCGTGGACGCCTGCCGGTTTTACCTCCTGCGGGAACTGGACATCGGGCCGGACGGGAACTGGACGGACGCTGGTTTCCAGGCGCGGTATTCCGGGGAATTGGCCAACGGCCTGGGCAACCTGGTCAATCGCTCGCTCTCCATGCTCAAGCGGTATCGCGACGGCGCCGTGCCCCCGGTCGCCAACGAACTGGCGCCGGAGGCCGAAAAGGTCGCGGCGGATTTCCGCGCCCTGCTCCAAGGCAACCG
Organism: uncultured bacterium; assembly: GCA_963749495.1. GTDB lineage: Bacteria > Verrucomicrobiota > Verrucomicrobiia > Limisphaerales > UBA8199 > CAVQND01. The sequence goes on along the minus strand of CAVVMW010000021.1, from coordinate 16,831 downwards.
CCTCCAGGGCGCCCTGCTGTCCATCTGGTCGCTGGTCGCGCGGGCCAACCAATATGTGGACCACACCGCGCCGTTCAAGCTGGCCAAAGACCCGGCCAAGGCCCGGCGGCTGGACGAGGTCCTCTACAACCTGGCGGAGGTCTGCCGCATCCTGGCCGTCCTGCTCTGGCCGTTCCTGCCGGAAACGGCGTCGAAGATCTATGCTCAGCTCGGTCTTGCCGGGGCGCCAGACCAGTTTGCCGCCGCGCGCTGGGCAGGCCTGCAGCCCGGGCACAAGATCGGTTCGCCGTCGCCGCTCTTTCCCAAGAAAGAGGTGTAGGGGAAAAGGCTGAATGTGCCCTTCAGGTGCCTGAAGCATCCTCCGCGGGCAACTCCTGGAAAGTAATGTCCACGATCAGGTCCTCGGCGATTTTCTCCAGGCGGCGTCGGACCTCGGAGACATCGCAGTTGGGGGGCAGGCTGAGTTTGGCGCTGGCCTTGAAGAGGGTTTCGCCGGACATGGCGGCGCTGGAGCATTCGGTGTGGAGTTCCTCGACGTTGACGCCGTAGCCGGCCAGGGCATGGGAGATTTGGCGGACGATGCCGGGGCGGTCCTGCCCGACGATTTCGAGCCGGCGCAACCGGGCCGGGGGCGGGGCGGCTTGGGGCTGGTCGGGATAGACCACGACGGCCAGGCCCTCGGACTCCAGAGCGCGGAGGGCTGCGGTCAAGGGGGCCACCTGCTGATCGGGGACTTCAACCCGCAGGATGCCGGCGAATTGGCCGCCCAGGCGCGACATCCGGCTTTCGAGCCAGTTGCCGCCATGCCCGGCTATCAACCCGGCCACCGAATCCACCAGTCCCGGACGGTCCTGGCCGATGACCGTCATCACGAGCGCGCGTTGCATGGACCATCTCCTAAGCCGCGCCCGCGGTTCTGGCAAGCGCCTTAAGCGTCCGCTCGAAGATTTCCTCCGGCGCGCCTTCGGCGAGGACGGGCACGAGCAGGCCCTTTTTGCGATAATACGCGGCCAGGGGCGCTGTGCTCGTTTGGTAGGCCTCCATCCGCACGCGGATGGCTTCGGGCCGGTCATCTTCGCGCTGGTAGAGAGTGGCGCCGCAATGGTCGCAAATGCCCGGGAGCTTCGGCGGGCGGGCCTCGACGTGGAAGACGGCCTTGCAGGAAGGGCAGGTGCGGCGGCCGGCGATGCGGGCGACCACCTTCTGGATCGGAAGCTCGTAGCTCAGGACGGCGTCGAGTTTGAGATTGTTCCTCTTGAGGAGCTCAGCCAGTGCCTCGGCCTGGGCGACGGTGCGGGGAAAACCATCCAGGAGGAACCCGCCCTCGCAGCGCAGGCAGGCCACGCGCTCGGCGACCAGGTCCACCACGGTGTCATCGGGCACCAACTGGCCCCGCTGCATGTGGCCGATGGCCGCGGTCAAGGCGGGCGAGCGTTCGGCGGGGTCCAGGGACTTGGCGGCGCGGAAGATGTCGCCGGTCGAGAGTTGGCAGGCGCCAAGCTTGGCGGCGAGCAATTCCGCCTGGGTGCCCTTGCCGACGCCCGGGGCGCCCAGCAGGACAAGCCGGCGGGCTCCTGCCAGGGATTGGGTGGGCGCAGGCTCACACACGGCGGCGCCGCCTCTGAGCCAGGCCTTACGATCACGTTTGGTTTCCATGTTGGTTCGCTGTTAGTCAGGCGGCGCTCGGAGCGCGTCCCCTCATCTTCGCTCCGGCAAACAACAGGCAAGACCTTCTCAAGACGCCCCCGAGCTGCCATGCACACAAGATCGGACCAAAACCACTTCCAGACAACACCGGAATTGGCCATCTCTGGACATTTTTTGCCGAGAGGCTCGCTTATGTCGCGAGTCCGGACCTTTGTCGAAACCTTTGTCGGGTTGGCCATGCCTCGACAAAGGTCGCGACAAAGGTTGCGACAAAGGTCTGGGATCGGAGCTTCCAGGGCATTGTGCCAGCCGCCCCAAGGGACAAAAGGGACGCAGGGCCATTGACAAAGTCGCTCGGCGCGCCTGTGCGCCAGGGGCGCCAGCGTAGCGCAGGTTTCCAAACCTGCTGTATCGCGGGTTTCCAAACCCGCAGGCCGTCCACAAACCGGAGGCGCTCGACCTGCCGACGCCCTGCCGATTGGAAATCGGCGATACAGCAGGTTTGGAAACCTGCGCTACAACTTTGTCAACGGCCCTCAAAAGGGACGTGCAAGGGCGATTCAGGGCTGGACACCCTGGCGCCCTCATGGCTATTTTTCGCAAAAGCGTTATGAGCAAGACCAAAAACATCCAACAATCCTACCAACTGGCCCGGGAACGCTATGCGGAACTGGGCGTGGACACCGAACGGGCCCTGGAACAACTGGCGGCAATTCCGATTTCGATCCATTGCTGGCAGGGAGACGACGTGGGCGGGTTCGAGAATGCCGGGCAAGCGTTAGGGGGCGGGCTGGCGGTGACGGGCAATTACCCGGGCAAGGCGCGGACCCCGCAGGAGTTGCGCGGCGATTTCGAGAAGGCGCTTTCGCTCATCCCCGGCTCGCACCGGTTCAACCTCCATGCCTGCTACGCCGAGATGAACGGCAAGAAGGTGGAACGAGACGCCCTGAGCGCGGACCAGTTCAGGAACTGGATAGCCTGGGCCAAGTCGATCCACATCGGCATGGATTTCAACCAGACCTATTTCGCCCACCCCAAGGTCGTCGGCGGGTTCACCCTCACCAGCCCGGACCCGGGCATCCGCAAATTCTGGATCGAGCACGGCATCCGTTGCCGTGAGATCGGCGCCGAGATCGGCAAGGCCCTGGGCACGACCTGCATGACCAACCTCTGGATCCCCGATGGCATGAAAGACACGCCCGCCGACCGCCGCGCCCCCCGCGAGCGCCTGGCCGAGGCCCTCGACGCTATCTTCAAGAAGAAGATCGATAAGAAATACAACGTCGATTCGGTCGAGCCCAAGCTCTTCGGCATCGGCGCCGAGAGCTACACGCCGGGTTCGCACGAGTTCTACATGGGCTACGCCGTGAGCCGCCAGACCCTGCTCACCCTCGACGCCGGACACTACCATCCCACCGAAGGCATCGCCGACAAGATCTCCTCGGCGCTCTGTTTCCTGCCGGAGATCGGACTGCACGTGAGCCGGGGCGTGAGGTGGGACAGCGACCACGTGGTCACGCTGACCGACGACCTGCAGGCCATCGCCCAGGAGATTGTCTGGGGCGACTACACCCGGCGCATCCACATCGGCCTGGATTATTTCGACGCGAGCATCAACCGGGTGGCCGCGTGGACCATCGGCACGCGCAACATGCTCAAGGCCCTGCTCCTGGCCCTGCTGGCGCCCATCCAGCAACTCAAGCAGTCCGAGACCCAGGGCGATTACACCTCGCGCCTGGCGCTCATGGAAGACGCCAAGGCCCTGCCCTTCGGCCCCGTCTGGGAGCACTACTGCCAGAAGGCCGGCAAGCCGCCGGGCGAGGCCTGGCTGGCCGAGGTCAAGCAATACGAGAAAGAGGTGCTCTCCAAACGCCAATAGAGTGCAGCCCGTCCCAGAACCCTGCCGGGATGAAAACTTCCTCGAGACCTTTGTCGAAAAGCGCCCGATCCGACAAAGGATGCGACGAAGGTCGCGACAAAGGTCGGGAACTCCAACCGTACCGACCGCTTAATTGACCCCCCTGGCTTATGAACGAACCCAACCCCATCGCGGCCATCCTGCTCTACATCCTGGGCGGCTTTGCCGGCGCGGTCTTTTATCTCCCGTTCAAGAAGGTCAAGAATTGGGCCTGGGAAAGCTACTGGCTGGTTTATGCCGTGGCCGGCCTGATCATAGTGCCCTGGGTGCTGGCGTTCATTGTGTCACCCAAGGTCTGCGGTTTGCTCTCCAACGCGGACCTCAAGATGCTGGCCCTGTGTTTTGTCTTTGGGGCGATGTGGGGCGTGGGCGGATTGACCTGGGGCCTGATGATTCGTTACCTGGGCGTCGGCCTGGGCCTGGCGGTCGGGTGCGGGCTTTGCGCCTCGGCGGGGACGCTGATTCCGCCGCTCTTCAGGGGCGAACTGGGCGGGTTCCTGCGGGTCGCCTCCGGCCAGGCGATCTTGCTGGGCGTCGCGATAGCCTTGCTGGGCATCATCATGGTCGGCATGGCCGGCATGTCCAAGGAGAAGGAACTGCCGGAGGCGGAGAAGAAGAAGGCGGTGGCCGAATTTGACTTCAAGAAGGGCATGTTGGTCGCGATCTTCTCGGGGGTCATGAGCGCGGGCATGGCCTTTGGCCTGGGGAGCGGCGGGGCCCTGGAGAGCGCCGCCGTCCAAGCCGGCACCTCGCCCACCTGGAAGGGCATCCCGGTCCTGGTGGTCGTCCTGCTGGGCGGCTTCACGGTCAACATCGCCTGGTGTCTTTACCTGAATTTCAAGAACAAGACCACGGGCGATTACACCCGCCGGGACGCGCCGCGCGCGGCCAACGCAATCTTCGCCGGCCTGGCCGGCCTCATCTGGTGCCTCCAGTTCATCACCTACAAAGTCGCCGACTCGAAGATCGGCGAGTTCGGTTTCGCGGGTTGGACTGTGTTCATGTCCAGCATGATCATCTTCAGCACGCTGTTGGGGATCGGCTTGGGCGAGTGGCGAGGCGTGAGCAGCCGGACCAAGGCGCTGCTGAGCGCCAGCCTGGCCGTGCTGGTGGCTTCGTTGCTCATCATCGGCTACGGAAACAAACTCAAGGCCGCCGAGCCCAAGACCGCGGCCCGCGCCGCCGTCCCGGCGGCAGCGCAAGCGCAGGGCGTATCCCGACACCGCCCCCACGGGCTGCGGCCAGATGGGAGTGCGCCCGTCCTCGGGCGCAGCGACGTCCCTAGTCAGGGCAGCGGTCAAGTACTGCGGCGCGCCTGCCCGCTCCGTCGCTGCTGCGCCCGAGGACGGGCGCACTCCGGGGGCAGTGCCGGGCTGCGCCTCCAAGCGCACGTATGGTTTCCTGGGCCTTTTCTTTCCCTGTAATCCGTGTAATCCGTGGTTTCTCTTATGTCACAACGTGTATATCTGGCAATTGACCTGGGCGCCGAGAGCGGGCGCGTGATGGCCGGTTTGTGGGACGGCAAGACGATAGGGCTCGAGGAAATCCATCGGTTCCCCAACGGCCCGGTACACGTGGCCGGCACGATGCGGTGGGACGTGCTGCGGCTTTGGGCCGAGATCCAGAACGGCCTGGGGCTGGCGGCAAAGAAGCATGGCCAATCCATCGTGTCGGTGGGGGCGGACACCTGGGGAGTGGATTTCGTGCTGTTGAGCAAGCACGACGAGATGCTGGGCCAGCCCCGGCATTACCGGGACGCGCGGACCAACGGGATGATGGAACGGGCGTTTCGGAAAGTGCCGCGGGCGGAGATCTTCGCGCAGACCGGATTGCAATTCATGCAGTTCAACACGCTCTTCCAGTTGCTGGCCGTCAAACGCGACACGCCCGAGTTGCTCGAGGAGGCTCGATGCCTTCTGTTGATGCCCGACTTCGTTCATTGGGCGCTGTGCGGTTCGCGGGTCGTCGAGTTCACCAACGGCACGACAACGCAGTGCCTGCACCCGATCAAGCGCAACTGGGCCGGGGGCTTGTTGAAGAAGTTCGGGTTGCCCAGGCGCATCTTCCCCGAGGTCGTTCCGCCGGGGACGGACCTGGGGGCGCTCCGGGCTGCCGTTGCGGAGCAGACGGGCCTGGGCGGCGTGAAGGTCGTGGCCCCGCCCACGCATGATACCGCCTCGGCGGTGGCCGGGGTGCCCACCGCCAACACCGGCAAGGCCAACTGGGCCTACCTGAGTTCCGGCACCTGGTCGTTGATGGGAGCGGAGGTGAAGCAGGCGGCCCTGTCCGCCCGTGCGCTGGACATCAACATGACCAATGAAGGCGGCCTGGACGGCACCTACCGTTTGCTCAAGAACATCATGGGCTTGTGGCTGGTCCAGCAGTGCAAACGCGCCTTCGACGCGCGCGGCAGCAAATACGAATATGGGGAGTTGGCGCGGCTGGCGGGCCAGGCCCCTGCCCTGCGCTCATTGGTCAACCCCGACGATTCCCGTTTCCTCAACCCGCCCGACATGCCTCAGGCAATCCGGGATTTCTGCGCCCAAACCGGCCAGCCGGCCCCCGAGACCGAGGGCCAACTGGTCCGTTGCGCTTACGAGAGCCTGGCCCTCAAATACCGCCAAGTGCTGGGCTGGTTGGAGGAACTCACCGGCAACCGCATCGAGGTCATCCACATCGTCGGCGGCGGTTCGCAGAGCCAGATCCTCAACCAATTCACCGCCGATGCCTGCCAGCGGCCGGTCATCGCCGGCCCGATCGAGGCGACGGCCATGGGCAACCTCCTGGTCCAGGTCCGGGCCAGCGGCGAATTGGCGTCCCTGGCCCAGATGCGCGAGGTCATCCGCAAATCCAGCGAGGTCAAGACCTTCCAGCCGGGTCCCGCCGCGCCGTGGGAGGAGGCGGCGGGGAGGTTTGACGAGCTGCAGAAGCAGAGGGGATGACGAATGACGAATGACGAATGACGAATAACCGGGGCGGACGGCTGCAGGGCTAAAGGCCGGCCAGCCCGAGGCCGGCGATGATCCGCTGGCCAATAGCGTGCCTGCGTTCCGTTGTCACAATGCCGCGGCGGTCGGTAAGCTTGGATTTCTCAGCGCCGAAAAGGAAGTCGCACTTGCAGAGCGTTTCCCAGTCCAGGCCATCAGCCTCATCCAAGATGACCTCGTGGACCTCGGCGCTCCGGGTGGCCCGTTGAACTCGAGCACATCAGCACATTCACGACAGGCTTTTGCCGAACCCGCCTTTCTGTGCCCAGGATTACGGCCGGGTGCGGGCCGACGCCCGGAAAATCATAGGTCCAGATTTCCCAAGGTTGCATCAATCCTCCATTCCAGCGGCCGGCTGCCCACGAACTGCAGCAAGCTCGATTTGGTCCCATCCTTCACGCTTTTCGCGGCGGTATGCCGCGGCAAGAGCCCGGTCGGACCATGGCTGGACGTTCGTCAGGCGTTTGGCTGGCGTCCTGGCCTCCTCATCAATCACGGAGCGGAGGTGCAAGCGCAGGGTGCGTCTGACCAGTTCCTGCATCGTCAATGGCGTCCGGCGCTTGCCCTCTTTGAGCAGGGAAAGCAACTCGGCGTCGAACCTGATTGCTACGGGCTGTGTTGCCATGGCTGCATTGTACTACAATATACAACGGACTGACAATACCCCAAAAACTTCTGAAAACCATGACCGCCTCGCGTATGGGGGTGGTCACGATGCTTTTCTTGCCAAAACGTTCCCCACGTCACTCAGTCAGGGTTCCTCCGTTATCGTCGTATCGTCATGTTCGTACGGGGGGGCGCAGCAGCAGAGGAAGCGCAGCGGTTCGGGGCCGGTATTCCACAGCTTGTGTTTGCGGCCCGGCGGGATGGCAATGGCATCCCCGGCGCGCACGTTGCGGACCTCCTCGCCCAGGCGCATGCGGCCGGCGCCGTGGGTGATGAGATAGATTTCCTCGCTTGTGGCATGGAAATGTTCCTGCGTGCTGCCGCCGGCGGCAGGCGGGCCTCGGCCAGGCTCTGGTTGCGCAGCACGGAGTTGCGGTAGGCCAGCAGTTCACGAATCTCCGAACCGTCCTTCGTGATGAAGGCGGGGACCTCGTCCATGTTTTTGATGTCCATGAGGAGAGCTTAGCCGTACCCGCCGCAAATCCAAATGAATGACGAATGACGAATGACGAATGACGAAGGGCGCGGTTGTTGGTCCGCCGGAGGCGCTGCGGGCGCCGGTCCCTTCGTTTGTCATTCGTCATTCGTCATTCGTCATTCGTCATTCATTTACGGCCGTCACTCCGGCGGGACAGCGCGGGGGGCAAGGAGCTTCTGCCAATTGGCCTGGCCCAGGAGAACGCCGGCGACGATGAGGAGCATTGCCAGCCAGAAGGTGCGGGTGATGGTCTCGCCCAGGCAGAGCCGGGCCCAGCTCATGGTGCTGAGCGGGATCAAGTTGTTGAAGAGCATGACCTGGCTGGTGGGCCAGTGCCGCAGGGCCTGGTTCCATATCGCGAAGGCGACGACGCCGCCGGCCACGATGCAATAGGCATGGACCCATGCCAAATCCGCCCTCCAGGTGAGGCCCGAGCGGAAAATCTCGACCAGGCCCATGGGCAGGAGCAGCACGCCGGCCCGCCACATCGTGTGCGCGCTGCTCTGGGCACCGGACAGGTCCGCGCCCAGGACGCGGCACTGGCGGCCGTAATGGGTCCAGAGCAGGCTGGCGGCCAGGCCGAGGACCTCGCCGCGCCAGCTCCCAGTGGCCGCCTTCAAGGCCGGCCAGAACAGGACCAAGACACCCGTCAATGCAAGGGCGGCAGCACCGTATCGCTGCAAACTGTTCCAGGTCCGGGCCGGGCGGCCTTCCCAGAGCAAGGCCCACACGGGCGCCGCGCCCAGGTACAACGCGATGTGCGAAACCGCGGTGTAGCGCACGGCGTAGTTGAACACCACGATGTACACCGCCAGGCTCAGCCCGCCCCGCCACCAAAGGACGCGCCGGAGCGCGGGCGTCAGCGGGCGGCCCTGGCCCAGCCAGGCCGTCCAGCGCAATATCGCCAGCAACAAGAGCCCCGCGCACAGGAAGCGCGAGCCGCCCGTCCATAAGGGCGGCCAGGTCCCCAGGATGTACTTGGTGCCGGTGTTGGTCCCGCCCCACAAGAATATGGCCAGGAGCAGGCTCAGCCCCAGCAACGCGTTGTTGGTCTTCTGACCGGACATACGGGCGGCCATTACACCGTACCCCGAAAACGAAGTCAGGGAAGAAAACAAATCCGCTCGGCGCGTTTCCCCTTTCCTTCGGGAGTGGGCCGGTGCATCCTTTGCGCCTCGTGTATGGCCTTGAGATTGTTCAATACGCTGTCGCGCTCGGTGCAGGAGTTCGTTCCACGTGACCCGGCCGGGCGGAGCGTCGGCCTCTATTGCTGCGGACCGACGGTTTATGACTATGCGCACGTCGGGAATTGGCGGACGTTTCTTTTTGGGGACCTGGTGCGGCGCTACCTCCAGTTCAAGGGCTGGTCAGTGCGCCACGTCATGAACATCACGGACGTGGACGACAAGATCATTCAGCGGGTGCGCCAGACGAACCTTTCGCTGCGGGAGTTCACCGGCAAGTTCGAGGCGGCCTTCTTCGAGGACCTCCGGACGCTCAACTGTCTGCCGCCCCACCAGGCGCCGCGGGCCACCGAGCACATCCCGCAGATCCTCGCCTTGATCCAGAAGCTCATCGAGCGCGGCCTCGCCTACCGGGCGCCGGACGGTTCGGTCTATTTCAGCATCGAGAAATACCGCGCCGCGGGCCGCCGCTACGGCCAGTTGATCCCTTTGAATTTGGACGAGTTGCGCGTGGGCGAGCGAGTGCGCAGCGATGAATACGCCAAGGAATCGGTGGCCGATTTCGCCCTCTGGAAGGCGCGGGTGCCGGAGGATGGCACTGTCTTCTGGCCCAGCCCGTGGGGCGAGGGCCGGCCCGGCTGGCACATCGAGTGCAGCGCCATGAGCATGGCCTTGCTGGGCCCCAGCTTCGATGTCCACCTCGGGGGCGAGGACCTGGTCTTCCCACACCACGAGGACGAAATAGCGCAGAGCGAGGGGGCGGGGGCGCAAGCCCCCGGAGAGCCCTTCGTGAAGTACCTGGCTCCACGGCGCCCACCTCATGGTCGAGGGCAGTAAGATGGCCAAGCGCCTTGGGAATTTTTTCACGCTGCGCGATCTCCTGGCCAAGGGATACACCGGGCGCGAGGTCCGTTACCTGCTGCTCACGGCGCATTACCGGGAGACGTTCAACTTCACGCTCGATGGGCTCCAAGCCGCCCGCGCGGCGTTGCTGCGCCTGGACCAATGTCTGACCAAACTGCGCGAGGCCGCCGCCAACCGGAAGGCCCCCGCCGCGCCGGGCCTGGTCGAACCGTTTGCCGCCGCCCTGGACGACGACCTCAACGTCTCGGGCGCGTGGGGCGTGGTCTTCGAGTGGGTGCGGCAGATCAACCGGCAGGTGAGCCAGAACACCCTGGACGCTGCCGCCGCCGCGTCGGCCCTGGCCGCCTGGGAAAGCGTGGACACGGTGCTGGGCGTGGGCGCGCCGGCAGAAATCGAAGCCCCGGATGAGGTCCGCGCCCTGCTCGACGAGCGCCAGGCCGCCCGCAGGGCCGGGGACTTCAAGCGCGCCGATGTCCTGCGCGAGGCGCTCAAGTCCAAAGGATGGGTGATCGAGGATACGCCAAAGGGGGCGAGGCTCAAGAGGGCGTGAGCGGGGCGTTCCGGCTGCGGAATGACGAATGACCAATGACCAATGAAGGGCCTGTTCATCACATTCGAAGGCACGGAAGGCGGCGGCAAGACGACGCAACTGGCGCATCTGGCCCAGCGCCTGAGGCAGGCCGGGCACATGGTGCGCACCATGCGCGAGCCGGGCGGCACGCCGGTCGGTGAGGAAATCCGCCACACGCTCAAACACAGCGCGGCCAACCAGGCCATGACGGCGGAAGCGGAGTTGCTGCTGATGAACGCAAGCCGCGCGCAGTTGGTCCGGGAAGAGATCCGCCCTGCCCTGGCCGAGGGCGACATCGTCCTGTGCGACCGGTTTTACGACTCGACCGTCGCCTACCAGGGCTATGGGCGAGGGCTGGACCTGGGGGTGGTCAAGGCGGCCATCGAGTTTGCGGTGGGGCAGACGCGTCCGGATTTGACGCTGCTGCTGGTGGTGCCGCCGCAGGTCAGCGCCAGGCGGTTGCTGGCCCGCCAGGCCACGATGCCATTCCTGCGCGACCGGATCGAGGAGGCCGACAGGTCCTTCTTCGAGCGCGTGGCCCGGGGTTACAAGGCCATAGCTGCCGCCGAGCCTCAGCGCGTCAAGCTGATCGATGCCACCGGCAAGGTGGAGGAGGTCCAGCAGGCCGTTTGGCGGGCAGTCGAGCCGGCCCTCATGGCGCGTGGAGCCTGAGGAAGGTCCAGAACACGCGGAGATTGTTTTCGGCGGGCACCTTGAGTATGTTGAGCAAGAAACCGCAGAAGGCCATGATCGAGGACACGATTGGAAAGATCGAAGCGAGGATTCAGAACTCCGACGCGATCAAGGAGGACCGTCGCCGCGAGTTGCTGCAATTGCTGGCCACGCTCAAGGCGGAGGTGGCCGATTTGTCCAGGACGCACGGGGACGAGGCAACCAGCATTGCCGGTTTTGCCGACGTTTCAACCCACGAGGCAACGCGGGCGGAGCAGAACCCGCAGTTGCTCAAACTCTCGCTCCAAGGGCTGGGGTCTTCGGTGGCCGGTTTCGAGGAGTCCCATCCCCGCCTGGTGCAAATCGTCAATGCGATCAGCAACACACTCTCCAACCTGGGGATTTAAGAAAAGGCTGAAGGCTGTCAGATCAGTTCCAGCAGGTCGGCCTCGAGCTTGACGGCGGCCGCCTGGCTGATGAAGTCCAACCGCAGAAGGACCGTGCTCATGCCGTAACGCTGCTCGACCCATCCTTCAATGCCCTGCAAGGGGCCGGACTTGATGCGGACGCGCATGCCCTCGCCAATCGAAGGGGCCAACCGCACCCCGAGGTCCGTTTCCAGGGCCAGCAGGATGTCCGCCAACTGCTTGCGAAAGGTCTCCTGGTCGAATACGTCCAGCAGGTTCGCCACGTGATCGCTCTGGCGGACTGTCTCTTTCTGGGCAGGCAGGAGTTCGAGAAAGACATAGCCCGGAAAGAGCGGTTTCCGAAACACGACCGTCTTGCCGCGGTACCTGTGCGGCGAATCGTAGCAAGGGAGCGTCGCCGCAAACCCCTTGCGCCCGCAGAATTCCACCAGCTTCTTTTCCCGGCGCGGCCGCACATGGGCCACATACCATAACAATTCCGACATAGGCTCAGAGGAACTTCCCGGGATTGAGGATGCCGCGCGGGTCCAGGGCGCGTTTGAGGGTGCGGTGGAGCTGGAGGACCTGCGGTGAGACGGCCAGGGGCCACCAGGTCTTCTTGGCCAGGCCGATGCCGTGTTCGCCGGTGATGGCGCCGCCCCAGTCGAGCACCTGCCGGAACAGTTCATCGAGCGCCGCTTCCGCACGGGCGCCGGCCTGCGGCTGGCAGGAATCCACCATCACGTTCACATGGATGTTGCCGTCGCCGGCGTGGCCGAAACAGGCGACGGGCAGGCCGTGCCTTTTCTGCAAGGCGGCCGCGAAACGGAAGAGGTCTTCCAATCGTCCGCGCGGGACCACGATGTCCTCATTGAGCTTGGTCAGGCCGGTATCGCGCAGGGCATAAGAGAACTCGCGCCGGACCTGCCAGATCTCCTCGCACTGGGCGGCGCCCAGGCCGCGCTGGACGAAGCGGGGGCAATGCCCGCGGACCAGGCGCTCGACCTGCCGCAACTCGGAGCGGACGGAGCGCTCCTGTCCGTCCAGTTCCACGATCAGGTGGGCCTGGCATCCTTGCAGGCGGCTGCTCCCGGTGCGGCGCCAGGCGGCCTGGAGCGTGAAGGCGTCGGCCACCTCGAGGGCCGAGGGCAGGAAACCGGCGTTGAAAATGGCGTGCAGCGAGCCAACGGCATCGCGAGTGGCCGCGAAGCCCACGGCCAGACACGCGCGGAACGGGGGCAGCGGCAGCAGTTTCAAGGTGGCCTCCGTCACCACCGCCAGCAGGCCCTCGGAGCCGACCAGGAGACGGACCAAATCGAAGCCGGTCTTGTTCTTGTGCGTGCGCCCGCCCAGGCGCAGGACCGTGCCGTCGGCCAGGACCGCTTCCAGTCCCAACACGTAGTCGCGGGTGACGCCGTACTTGAGGCAGCGCGGCCCTCCGGCGTTGGTGGCGATGTTTCCCCCGATCGAGGCCTCGGCCCGGCTGGCAGGGTCGGGCGGGTAATACAAACCCTGTTTCTGGACGGCGTCCTGGAGGGCGGCCGTGATCACCCCCGCCTGCGCCACCGCAACGAAATCGGCGGGGTTGATTTCCAGGATACGGTTCATGCGCGCCAGGCAGAGCGCGATGCCGCCCTGGACGGGGACGCAGCCGCCAACGTAGCCGTGGCCGGCGCCGCGGGCGGTCACCGCTATCCTGTGCTGGTGGGCAAAGCGCAGCAGGGCCGCCACCGAGGCGGTGCGGCGCGGCAGCGCGACCGCATCGGGTTTGTGCGCCGCGAACCACTTGTCGCCCGCGTGCGCCTCCAGGACCGGCTCCGAAAAGCTCAACTCACCGGGAGGGAGCACACGCCGCAAACGTGCCAGAAGTTGAATCTTCGCGCCCTTCATGGAGCGAAACCGCCCCCACTGACCGAAATCCGAAATCCGAAATCCGAAATCCGAAACAAATTCCAAATTCCAAATTCAAATGTTCGAAACTCGTTTGCCAGTCTGGTTTTGAGCATTTCCTTTTTGAATTTTGGATTTGTTTCGGATTTCGAGTTTCGAATTTCGAATTTCACATCATGATGGTGCCCCTCCTGCGGTGTGATTTCTCGGGTTGGTCTGAGCGCCCGGCAGGAGCTGGCGCAATTCGGCAAAGACGATGACGCCTGCGCCGGTCTGGAGGAGGCTCTGGACCACAACCTCGGCCTGTTGGCCGACGAGGTTCTGCGCGTTGTTGACGACCACCATGGTCCCGTCGGCGGTGTAGCCGACCCCCTGGCCCTTGTCCTTGCCTTCGCGGACCAGGCGCAGGCAGAGCGTCTCCCCCGGCAACAGGACCACCCGGAGGGACTTGGCGACCTCGTGGATGTTGAGGTAGTTGACGGACTGGAGTTCAGCGATCTTGCCGAGGTTGAAATCATTGGTGAAGAGCTTGGCACCGAGGTTGCGAGCCAGGCGAACCAGCTTGGCATCAACGTCCTTCTCGTCGGGGAAATCGCCTTCATGGATTTTAACCTCGTTCCGCGGGTTGCGCTGGATGCGGTTGAGGACCTCCAGGCCGCGGCGGCCGCGCGCGCGTTTGACGGGGTCGGCGGCATCGGCGACCTGCTGCAGTTCTTTGAGGACGAAGCGGGGCACGACGATGATGCCCTCCAGGAAGTTGGCCTCGATGAGGTCGGCAATGCGGCCGTCGATGATGGCGCTGGTGTCCAGGAGGAGGAGGTTGTCGGGTTTGTTCTGGGGCGCGAACCGGACATAAGGGATGATCAGGGAAAAGTCCTCTTTGTTGCTGCGCATGGCCAGGACAATACCGATGTAGCCGAAGCTCAGGAAGAGGCTCAGGCGGATGAGCCAGCGGGTGGGCTTCTCCTCGACGTTTTCGAACAGACCGGAGCGGTCGATGAGCAGGGCGACGACGGTGCCCAGGAGCAGGCCGAAGGTCGTGGCCGAGAAGGCGCGCAGTGAAAACCCCTTGAGCATTTCGTCCACGGCGATCATGAGCCAGCCAAAGCCGAACCCGATCAGGATTCCGAGCAAGGCGCTGTGGGAAAGGGTGACGAATTCCGGGCGGACCTGGCTGACGGCGTAGCCGCCGGTGGTGCACAGGAGCAGGAACAGGACGCGAATGGACCAGAGAGCCATAAGTCAATCAGGTAAGTTCAGGGTTTTAGGCGAGGCCAAGGACGAGCGCGAGGGTGGCGGGGCCTTGGGCGGCTTGTGCCGCCATAGCACGCCCCAGACCCCCAGCCGGTTCAAGTTGCTGGTCGTCACGCCCAGGTTGGAGACCACCTCCGAGACGTTGTTGGCCAATTGCTGGTCCTTGAGCAGGGCGCCGGCCAAGCCCTTGCCCGCCTGGACATCCCCCAGGACGCCCTTGAGGGTCTCGCTGGAATCTCTGAGGTTTTTCACCGTGGCGGCAATTTCGGTGCGGTTGCTCAGGACCACGCCGTTCAGGTTGAGGGCCACCTCGTTGATGCGCCCGGAGAACAGGAGCAGGTTGCTCGACGACTGGCTCAGGGCGGGGGTGTTGGAGACGACCAGGCCATTGAGGTGGTCCATCGTGGCCAGGGCGCGCTCGGAGGAGGCCCGCAGATTGCCGGCGATCATCGAGAAATTGGTCATGGTCTGCTCGTTGAGCAGGTACTTCTGGAGGCGGTCAATGATTTCGTTGAGCTTCTTGACCGTCTCGTCCACGCGCTGGACGAAACCGCCGGCGGCGCGGGCGACCTCCTGGAGGTCGAACGGCGCCTCGGCGCTGGCGTGGTCCCCGTCTTTGAACACGGACCCTTTGTTGGCGGTCGGCAGGATGGCCACATACTGGTCCCCGAGAAATCCGGACTGCTCGATGACGAAACGGGCATCGTCGTGAATCTTGGCTTCCTTGTAAATGCTCAAGGTGATGGTGACGCTCTTGCCATCGGGGGCCAGGATGATGGACTTGACGTTGCCCACTTTGACGCCGGACATGAGGACGCTGGCGCTGACCGTCAGGCCGCCCACCGTTGGGGCCTGCACGTAGAGGGTGTTGGTCGGTTTGAAGACGTTGGCGCCCTTGCTGAACTCGATGAGCAGCACCGCCAAGAGCACCAAACCGATCAGGACAAACAACCCGACTTTCCATTCCAACGGTGGTCTGGTCATAGACAATGCGTCTGACTTCATGGTTGCGACCGTCCCGCAGCCGGGTTCAAGGCCAGGCCTGGCGCCCCAGCGCGGGCAGGCTCCAGCCCGGGCAGGTCGGAGGCTCCGATCTTGATTTCGGAGACCCCGTCAATGAACCGGCGCACGATCGGGTCGTTCGACCCGAAGATTTCCTGGGCGGTGCCGGCGGCATGGATCTTCTGCTCGTGCAGCATCAGGATGCGCTGGCCCAACCGGCGGGCGCTCCGCATGTCGTGGGTGACGACGACCGTGGTCACATCCAGCCGGTCCCGCACGCGCAGGATGAGCCGGTCGATGCTGTCGGCCGCGATCGGGTCCAGCCCGGTGGTCGGCTCGTCATAGAGGACGATCTCCGGCTCGTAAACAATGGCCCGGGCCAGGCCCACGCGTTTGCGCATCCCGCCGGACAATTCCGAGGGGTTCTTCGATTCGATGCCCGGCAGGTCCACCATGTCGAGCACCGCCGCCACCCGCCGGGCGATCTCGGCCTCCGAGAGCGACCGCTGCCGGCGGAAAACAAAGGCGATGTTCTCGGCGACGGTCATGGAGTCGAACAGCGCGGCCGCCTGGAAGAGCATGCCGAACTTGCGGCGGATGCGCAACAGGGTGCGCTCGCTCATGGGGACGATGTCCTCGCCCTCGACCAGAACCGCGCCGGCGTCCGGCTTGAGCAACCCGATGAGGTGTTTGAGCAGGACGCTCTTGCCGCCGCCGCTGCGGCCAATAATGACCACCGACTCGCCCTTTTCGATGTTGAAACTGACCCCATCCAGGACACAGTTGGCGCCGAAACTCTTCTTGAGATCGCGCACCTCGATCATAACGTGTGAAATACTTTGCCCAGCGCCAAAGTGAGAAAGAAATTCGTTATCAGGATGGTAATGGAGGAATACACGACCGCCTCGGTCGTGGCGCGGCCCACGCCCTGGGCCCCTTCCCCGCAGTACATGCCTTTGTAACAGCCGATGATCGCCACGATGCCCCCGAAGATGACCGCCTTGATCAGGCCGATGAGCACGTCCTCCGTGGTCGTGTATTTCCGGGCATTCTCCCAGAGGTAGGTGGCGTTGATGCCCAGCAGATAGACGCCGACGATGTAACCGGCGGCGATGCCCACGACAATGGCCTCGCAAGTGAGCAAGGGCAAGGCCACGTGCAGCGCGACCAACCGAGGCACCACCAGGTAGTCCACCGGGTGGGTGGCCAGAGTGCGCAAGGCATCGATCTGCTCGGTCACGCGCATAGTGCCCAACTCGGCGGCAAACGCCGCCCCGACCCAGCAATACAT
>CAVVMW010000020.1:0-23936 GCA_963749495.1 uncultured bacterium | reverse complement strand
AAAGTCCGGCCCCCACAAGGTGGTCCGGCCAGCCCTGCGATGGCACGAATTGTTCCAACCCGACCACCGCGGCGGCGCCTCATCCGGCTGAAAAGCATCGGAAAACAGCCAATTAAGAGCTTTCCCTGCCCTGGCACGGCATTTGCGGGAGGAACATCATGAAATGTCAGCGGACGGCTACGTTTATCGCTGACGCCGCTCTTGCGGCGGCGGTCTGAGCGCGATTGGGGCGGGCTGGTACAGCCTGGGATTCCCAAGGACAGCATATGGCAGTATGAAACGGCGTCAGACCGGCAAAGTTGTAATGATTGCCGACGGCTCAATGAATGACACAACCCATGCCGAAGAAACCCTCAACCGCACCAGGCCGGAGACGCTGGAGCACAATCAGTGAACGCACCCGCGATGAGCCACTGACGGGATTGACGAAAACGGTACAACGCGTCAGCGTCGCCGCCAACCGTGCAAATCCCGACGAGAAACCATGAAAAGACAAACCCGTGTCAGCCACCCGACATACAGCCTTCTGCCGACGGAAGTCGAGGGATTCGACTCCCTGGCCGAGTTGGCCCTGGATATGCGCTGGTCGTGGAATCATTGCGCCGACGAAGTGTGGCGGCTGCTTGATCCTGCACTCTGGGAACTCACGCGGAACCCTTGGGTTGTCCTGCAGACGGTCTCGCGGGACCAACTCGAGCGCGTGCTGGCCGATCCCGCCTTCCGTAAGAACGTTGATGACCTGTTGCGAGCCAAGCATCGCGCGGCGGAGGCGCCCGCGTGGTTCCAGCAGCAGCATCCGCAGGCTCCTTTGAGCTGCGTTGCGTATTTCAGCATGGAATTCATGTTGAGCGAAGCACTCCCGATTTACTCAGGCGGGCTGGGCAATGTGGCCGGTGATCAGCTCAAGGCCGCCAGCGACCTGGGCGTGCCGGTGGTCGGAGTGGGGCTGCTCTATCAGCAAGGCTATTTTCGCCAGGTGATTGACAAGGACGGAGCGCAACAGGCCCTCTTCCCCTATAACGACCCCGGACAGTTGCCGATCACGCCGTTGCGCCACCCCAACGGCGAGTGGTTGCGGTTGGAGATCGCCTTGCCCGGTTACTCGGTCTGGGTGCGCGCCTGGCAGGTCCAGGTCGGTCGAGTCAAGCTTTACCTGCTGGACAGCAATGACGCGGCAAACTTCCCCGCTCATCGAGGGATTACCAGCGAGTTGTATGGAGGCGGGCCGGAGTTGCGCCTCAAGCAAGAACTGCTTCTCGGGATCGGGGGTTGGCGACTGCTTCGTGCGCTTGGGATCCAGCCGGAAGTCTGTCATCTGAATGAAGGGCATGCGGCCTTTGCCGTGTTGGAACGCGCCCTCAGTTTCATGCATGAGACCGCGCAGCCCTTCGAAGTCGCGCTGGCCGTCACGCGAGCCGGGAATCTGTTCACCACTCACACAGCAGTGGCCGCTGGTTTTGACCGTTTCGCTCCGGCCCTCATCGAGCAATACCTCGGTGGTTATGCCGAAAAGAAACTCGGTATCACGCTCCAGGACCTGCTGGCCCTGGGCCGCCAGAACCCGAAGGACGGGTCGGAGAGCTTCAACATGGCCTACCTGGCAATCCGGGGCAGCGGAGCGGTCAATGGCGTGAGCCGCCTGCACGGGAAAGTCAGCCGGCGCCTCTTCGCGCCTCTCTTTCCGCATTGGCCAGCAGACGAAGTGCCCGTTGGGCACGTGACTAACGGGGTGCACATGCCGAGTTGGGACTCGGCGGCCGCGGACGAGCTCTGGACGGAAGCCTGTGGAAAAGACCGCTGGTTGGGGGGGACGGAAACCCTGGGGAAGGACATTCGCCGAGTCTCCGACGCCAAGCTCTGGCAATTTCGCACGGCCGCCAGCAAGTCGCTCATTGACTACGCTCGCCAGCGCCTGGCCCGGCACTATGCCGCCGCCGGCGCGTTGCCCGAGGCGGTTGAGGAGGCGAGGCATCTCTTCGATCCGAACGCGTTGACGCTGGGCTTTGCGCGCCGCTTCGCCACCTACAAACGACCGGACTTGCTGCTGCACGATCCGGGGCGGCTGCTGCGCTTGTTAACCAATCCCCAGCGCCCGGTGCAACTCTTCATTGCGGGCAAGGCCCATCCCGCGGACGCGGCGGGACAGGCCCTCATCCAGAAATGGATACGGTTCATTCGCCAGCCCGCGGTCCGTCCTCATGCCATCTTTCTCAGTGACTACGATATGCATCTGACCGAGCACCTGGTGCAGGGGGTGGATGTCTGGCTGAACACGCCCCGGCGGCCCTGGGAGGCGTGCGGAACGAGCGGCATGAAGGTGCTCGTCAATGGGGGCATCAACCTCTCGGAATTGGACGGCTGGTGGGCTGAGGCCTACACCCCGGAGGTGGGGTGGGTGTTGGGGGATGGTCAGGAGCATGACGCTGATCCGGCCTGGGATGAGGCCGAAGCCGTCGCCCTTTACGAGCGGCTGGAACGGGAGGTGGTCCCCGAGTTTTATGCCCGTGACGGCCAGGGCATTCCCACAGCCTGGGTCGCGCGGATGCGGGAGAGCATGGCGCGGTTGACACCGCACTTTTCCGCCAACCGCACAGTCCGCGAATACACCGAGCAACACTACCTCCCGGCTGCGGCCGCCTACCATTCGCGGATGGCCAATAAAGGGGTAATCGGCGGGCAAATGGTCGAGTGGCAGCACGGTTTGGAACAGAAATGGGCCAATCTGCGTTTTGGCGAAGTGAAGGTGGAGACTAAAGGCGAGCAGCACGTCTTTGAGGTTCAAGTGTATTTTGATGACCTTGACCCGAAGGCCGTGCGAGTCGAGCTTTCTGCCGACGGAGCCAACGGCGATAACCCGGTCCGGCAGGAGATGGAGCGCGTTCGCCAACTGACCGGCTCGCCGGGCGGCTACGTTTACAGCGCGGCTGTGCCTGCGGCCCGTCCACCAGCGGACTATAACGCGCGAGTGATACCGCGTTGCGACGGGCTTGCGATCCCGCTGGAAAACGCAAGAATCCTGTGGCAGCGATGACCCGATCGACGGAAGAAAAGCCGATGAATACAGAAACTCTCTGCCCGGAACTGGAAGTGGAACAACCTCAAATGAATACGCAAGAGCTTATAGACACCGCGAGGACGCTGGTCGCCGGCGACAAGGGCCTGCTGGCGATGGATGAAAGCCATCCAACCTGCAACAGACGATTCGCCAAGCTGGGGATTCCCCAGACCGAGGAGGCCCGACGTGCCTATCGTGAATTGATTGTGACCACACCCGGTCTCGGTGATTGCATTAGTGGCGCGATCCTCTTCGATGAGACGATTCGCCAGCACAAGAAAGATGGAACCCCCTTCGTTAAAGTCATCACCGATGCGGGAATCATTCCCGGCATTAAAGTCGACGCGGGTGCAAAGGACATGGCAGGTCATCCCGGGGAGAAAATAACCGAGGGTCTGGACGGATTGCGCGACCGACTGGCGGCGTACTCTCAAATGGGCGCCCGTTTTGCCAAGTGGCGTGCGGTAATTGCCGTGGGCGATGGCATTCCCACCCGGGGTTGCATCGAGGCCAACGCGCAGGCGTTGGCTCGCTATGCCGCGTTGTGTCAGGAAGCCGGACTGGTCCCCGTCGTCGAGCCGGAGGCGCTCATGGATGGCGAGCATACCCTCGAGCGGTGCTCCGAGGTAACGGAGGAAGTCCTGCGAACGGTTTTCAACCAGCTTTACACACAGCGGGTGATGCTGGAGGGTATGATCCTGAAGCCCAACATGGTGCTCCCGGGATTGACCTGCCCCAGACAGGCAGCGGTGGACGAGGTGGCCGACGTCACGGTGAGGTGTCTCTTGCGAGCAGTCCCCGCTGCCGTTCCGGGGATTGCGTTCTTGTCGGGAGGCCAATCCGCTGAACTGGCCTCGGCCCGTTTGAATGCCATGAATGTCAGATTCAAGTCGCGACTGCCTTGGGCGCTGGCGTTTTCGTTTGCCCGCGCCATCCAGCAACCGGCTTTGGAAATTTGGCGAGGCGAGGAGGCCCAGGTGTCGGCGGCGCAGCAAGCTCTGTCTCATCGAGCCAGGTGCAACCGGGCCGCGCGCCGTGGCGAATACAATGCCGCGATGGAAAGGGCATGAGCATGACAACGAGCATCCCGGAGATATTCTTATTGGAGTTCTGAAAGTCAAAAACCGAAAGAGAGAGCGAAACCATGAAAACGAAAAGCATCGGATATCCAGCAGCACTCATCACTGCCATCACCCTCGCCGCCAACGCGGGCCTCGTGCCCAGCGCGTCCGACGTGGTGAAGCTGACCCAGTCCGGCATCTCGGAGGACGTGGCCACCGCGTACGTGAAGAACGTTTCGACCCCATTCCATCTGTCGGCCGACGACATCCTCGCCCTTAAGGCGCAGGGAGTCTCATCTCAAATCATCGCGGCGATGCTGAACCACGACGCGCAGATGCGAGACCGGGCCCAGGCACGACTACGCCGGCCCCGCAGGCCCAGCCAACCACGCCGCCCCCGCCGGTCCAGTCAACCACGCCGCCCCCGCCGGTCCAGTCAACCACGCCGCCCCCGCCGGTCCAGTCAACCCCGATCTATGATCAGCCCCCGGCGACGACCTACTACCCACAGGAGGCAATCCCGGTAAGCCCTGGCCCCGACTACTACTGGAGCCCTGGATACTGGGGAGACAACGGAATCTGGATCGGCGGCTCATGGCTATACGGCGGGGTGGGCCTGGGCTTCGGCTGGCCTTGGGGCTATGGGTGGGGCGGCTACGGACGCGGATACTATGGCGGCTACGGGCGCGGATACTACGGCGGCTACCGGGGCGGAATCGGCGGCTACCGGGGCGGATCGGGATTCGGGGGCTACCGCGGTGGATTCGGCGGAGGCCATGGCGGCGGATTCGGCGGAGGTCACGGCGGCGGATTCGGCGGGGGTCATGGCGGCGGACACCGATGAAGGACTCCGTCCAAGATCCATGGCGCTTCAATGAAAGAAGAAGCGCCCCCGGGCGGACGACACCGCCATGGTGTGGCTGAGGAGTTCAACCCGGGTCCGCTCCGAGGCGTTTATCCACATCGTCGATTCGATGTTCAACATCCAAAGTTTTATGAGATCAAAACTGCTCGTGCCCCGAGCTGTTGCCGCGCTGGTTTCTCTTGTTCTGGCCTGCCTCCTCACGGCCGCCGCCTTGGGACGGCGACCGGCCTTGCTCGCGGCGGACGCGAACGACCCGACCGACTGCAACATCACGCGAATCACCGCCGGCCTGCTGGAGCAATTCCAATTCTCGCATCACGAGCTGGATGACGAACTGGCCTCAAGATTCCTCGACCGCTATCTCGATTCACTCGACGCGGCCCACCTGCTGTTTCTTGAGTCGGATGCGCAGGAGTTCGACGGCTTCCGTTCGCGCCTGGCCGATATGACCCGACGCGAAGGCGACATCACGCCGGCGCGCGTCATCTTCCAGCGTTATTTGGAACGGCTGGACCAGCGCATTGAGTATGTCACGAACCTGCTGCGCAGCGAGAGGTTCGATTTTACAGGGCACGACACCTATTCGTCCGACCGCGAGAAAGTGCCGCGCCCGCGGGACCTCGAGGCCGCCCGTCAACTTTGGCGGCAAAATGTCCGGGCTGAATATTTGCAGGAAAAGCTCGCGGGCAACAACCCCGCCGACATCGTCACGACCCTCACGCGCCGCTACACCCGCCTGTGGCAGACCACGAAAAAAGTCACCTCTGAGGAAGTGCTCGAAGTGTATCTCGACGCCTTGGCGCATGCCTATGACCCCCACTCGGATTACCTTGGGCGCGCCCAGATGGACGAGTTCTCCATCGCCATGAGCCTGTCCCTGTTCGGCGTCGGTGTGACGGTGCGGGCGGAAGATGGTTATTGCATTATTTACGCACTGGTGCCCGGCGGCCCGGCGGCTCGCAGCGGGCTGCTCCAACCGGGCGACCGCATTGTGGCGGTCGGGCAAGCGGATGAGAAGCCCGTGGACATCGTGGGCATGCCGCTGTCCGATGTGGTGACGTTGATTCGCGGCCCGAAAGGCACGCCCGTCCGCCTGACAGTCATTCCCGCGGCCACCGCCGATGAGTCCGCGCGCAAGACGATCACCCTTGTGCGCGACGAGGTTAAACTGGAGGACCAGCAGGCCAAGGCGCGCCTCGTGGGCTTGCCACAAGAGAACGGCGCCACGCTGCGTTTGGGCCTCATCGAGCTTCCCTCCTTCTATGGGGGGGACGTCGGGCCGACGCGGACCACGCCCAGCAGCGCCACGGCCGACGTGGGGAAGCTCATCCGCAAACTGGAGGCCGAACACATCCAGGGCCTTATCCTGGACTTGCGGCACAACGGCGGCGGTTCCTTGGAGGAAGCGATCACCCTCACCAGTTTGTTCATCCGCCAAGGCCCGGTCGTTCAGACTCGCGAGCCGGACAGACCCACGCCCGTCGAAGCGGACACCGATTCTTTACAGCTTTACGATGGACCGTTGATAGTGCTCACAAGCCGGTTCAGTGCGTCGGCGTCGGAGATTCTTGCCGGCGCGTTAAAGGACTATGGGCGGGCGCTAATCATGGGAGACAAGTCAACTTTTGGAAAGGGCACCGTGCAACAGGTCGTGCCGCTGGGGAGGTTAATGGATCAGAACCATCTCGCACACTCCGTTGACCCCGGCGCGCTCAAAGTCACAATTTCGAAGTTTTACCGTCCGAGCGGCGCCTCGACTCAACTCAGGGGAGTCGCGGCCGACATCGCGCTGCCGTCCCTGAGTGAGGCTGCCGACATGGGCGAAGCCGAACTAAAAGACCCGTTACCGTGGGACCGCCTTCCGCCATCTGACTTCGTCCGTGAGGACCATGTCAGCCCCTTCCTGGACGAGCTCCGGGCCCGGTCCGCCGCGCGCGTGGCTGGCGACAAGGACTTCGCCTATCTCCGGGAGGACATTGAGCAAGTAAAGAAGAGGCTCGCAACCAAAACCGTTTCCTTGAACGAAGCGGCTCGCCGCCATGAAAAAGAAGAAACCGGGGCGCGCGAAGAATCCCGGAGGCAGGAACGTGCCGCACGCAAGGAAAGCCAGTTGATAACTTATGAAATCACGCTCAAGAATTCCGACACCCAGGGCTCGCCCGCGCCCCCAACCACGGCAAGTTCGCCCATGGCCAAACTGTCGGAGTTGCCCGCTGACGAAACCGAGAATGCCGAGACAAGCCTTCCGCAAAGTGATCCCGTCCTCCGCGAGTCTGAGCGCATCCTGGCTGATTACCTGGGAATGCTGCACCGGCCCTCCCCGGTTGCCGTGGCATCGCATTGACAGGAAATCCTGTTTGCAAGCCGTGCGACCATGAACGGGATTATAATTCTCATGACTTTGCGGCCCTTGCGCTTTTTTGGCCCTGAAGTCGCGCTGCTTGTTTGGCGCGAATACCTGCATGCCAGACACTGAACCGGGTTCCGAACCCATTCGCCCGCGCCCTCCCCTACTGCGCAACTGGCTCAGTTTGTCAGGGCTGGTCATCGCCGTTGGCAGCCTGTTCTCGTTTCTGCTTTTGTTCATCCTGGATTCGGCCACCCACCTTGCGAATCCTTACATCGGCATCCTGACCTACATGGTAGCGCCTGGATTCCTCGTCACCGGCCTGTCTCTCGCCCTCCTGGGAGCGCTGTGGCATCGCCATCGGTTGAAGGCTGCAGCACCACTGCCGGCGCTGCAAATAGATCTTTCCCGCCCCCGTGACCGCCGCATTCTCGGAGTTTTCATCGCCGCCAGTTTGTGCTTCCTGCTGATCTCGGCCGTGGGCAGCTACAAAACCTATCAGTTCACGGAGTCGGTTCAATTCTGCGGCCAGGCCTGCCACACGGTCATGAAACCGGAATTGACCACGTACGAGCATGGGCCGCATGCGCGCGTCGAGTGCGCGGAGTGCCACATCGGCGCGGGCGCAACCTGGTTCGTCCGCTCCAAGCTTTCCGGCATTTATCAGGTTTATGCGACCCTGTTCAACAAGTTTCCGCGGCCGATCCCCACCCCGATCAAGAACCTTCGCCCAGCCCAGGAAACCTGCAATCAGTGCCATTGGCCCAGGAAATTTGTCGGTGACCTCGATCGGACCTTTAACTATTTCCTCGGCGACCAAACGAACACGCCGTTTTCGGTGCGTTTGCTCCTCAAAGTCGGCGGTGGAGACCCCACCCATGGCCCCGTTGGCGGCATCCATTGGCACATGTTGATCAGCAACCGGGTCGAATACATCGCCACCGACGAAGCGCGTCAGAAGCTCCCCTGGGTCCGCCTCACCAACCCGGCCGGAGTCGTCACGGTCTTTCGAGAATCAACGTTCACCAACGACCTCAGCCGATACGAAATTCGAAAAATGGATTGCATGGACTGCCACAACCGGCCCGCTCACCGGTATGCGCCCCCCGACAACGCCGTCAATCTGGCCATCGCGCTGCGGCACATTGATCGCGCGTTGCCCTACATCAAGAGCAACGCAGTTTACGCCCTCACGTAACTATTCAGGTCTTACGGGCCTCTGGGAGGGGCTGAGGGGATGAACGGGGTGCCCGGCGACGGCCTTTTCCAGCGCGTCAAGGATGTTGCGGCCCTGCTTGCGGCAGGTGGAGATGTAGCTGCGAATGCGCGCGAAGACCCTGGCCCCGTGCAGGGTGCGGAAACAGCCCGAGACCTTTTGGCGGGTCTTCTCCATGCGCAGGTCGCGCTCGGCGCCGTTGTTGGTGAACGGGACTTCCTCAAAGACGGTAAAGGCCAGCACGCTCCACTCGAAGTCCTCCAGGCGATCCAGCAGGTTGGCAGCCTTGCTTTGCGCCCGGTTGCCCTGCTGGCGGGGATGGCGGCGGCGGCCCGCTTGGACAATGGCGCGATACTGGCGGCGCAGGCGCTTGAATTGCCACTCCTCCAACACGCCGTGCTTTTTGCGACGTTCCAGGCAGCCGAGCAGGAAGGCGCTCATCTGCTGGGCCCAGGCTTCGTGCTGTTCTTGCCACAGGAACTTGAGTTCGCGCAGATGGTGCTCGTTGCACAGGGCGTGCAGGCACTGGTCGTAGGTGAAATAGGGTTTCCAATGGTCGTGGATAAGGAAGCCGGTGCAGCGGGGCAGGATGCCGAAGTAATCCATCGCCTCGGTGCCGCGCTTGGGATGGACGCCGTAGAAAGTGAGGTGGGCGTTACTGACGACGTGAAGCCAGTGCAAGCTCTTGGCCACGCGCAGGCCGCTCTCATCGCAATGATTGACCGGGGCTTGGGGCAACTGTTGCCCCAGCGTTTGCTCGAAGGGGGCCAGGTGTTCGTAAGCCCGTTGATTGGCCGAGGCGATGGTCGCCTCGCTCAAGGGCTGGCCGTAGAGGTCTTGGCAGATTTGGGTCAACCGCTGATACGGGATGAAGTGCTGGTCGTTGAGATAGACCATCTGGGCCTTGAAGCGTGGGCCGTATTGGGCCGGGGCGATGACGCCCTCGGGGAACGTGGCGGTGACCCGCCGCCCGGAGACGGGGCAGCGTTTGATCTCGGCCCGGTGTTCGGTCACTTCCAGCGGCTTTTCGGGCAACTCGAAGACCTGGCGCTTCTCGTAGTCCAGGACCGGCTCGGAGCGCAAGTCCCGGCCCTGGCAAGCGCCGCAGGGACAGCGTTGGAGCCGATGCATGCGCACGTGATCCGGCTCGCGCACGGGCTGGAGGGTTCGGCCCGGATGCCCGGGCTGGCCGCCGGGCCGGCGGCCGGTTTTTTGGCGCAGGGACTTGGGGGCCGGTTTGGCCAATCCATCCGAGCTGGGCGGTTTGCTGCTATTGGTGCTGTTGAGGGCCAGGCGGGCTTGGAGTTCTTTGACTTGACGGCGTAGCGCATCCCGTTGCCGACACACTTGCCGCAGCCTGGCCGCCAGGCGCAGCGCCCACTCGACGAGCCGGGCTGGGGCCGTGCGGGCCAAGGCCAAGAGTTGCTGGCGGCTCTTCAGGCGCATAGGTGGCGGCGAAACTGCGGGTCCAGCGGATAGACCCACACCGCCTTGGGGCAGACCTGGGGCCGATTGCTCCGGTCGTTGCGGGTGCGGCCGGTGGTCTGGCCCAACGCGATCCAATTGGCGGCGCGATAACAGGCGCCGGTGAAACGGGAGGTGTTCACGAAGGTCTCCACCAGATGGAGCGGCCGGGCGTATTTGCGCTGCCAGTCCTGGGCCAGACGGCGCAAGACCAGACTCAGCGCGTGGCTGGCCAAGTTGGGCGTGGCGACCCAGGGCAACACGATGAAACGCGTGTTGTTGGTCAGCGCCTGCAAATGCGCGCGCCGCGCGGCGGGGCTCCAGCCGATAAACTGGTCGCGGGGGGCGCACTGCCAGGCGGCCGAGCCAAAGAGCAGGCAACTGAGCGGTTGCCCGCAGCGATCCAGCACCAGGTACTTCAGATTGAGGCCCACCGTGCCGGTGTAGCCCAGATAATGATAGCGATGCAGCAGCCAGTCGAAGAGCGGCCGTTGGTCCGGCCATTGGCTTAATTCCCGCACCTCCAGTGGCTGCAAAGCCTCCAGCGGCCCGGCGAGGCGTTGGGTGCCATGGGCCACCGGGCGCAGTTGCTGGCGGCGCATGCGATTGCAAGGCACGCAGCGGCGCGGCGGCAAGACCAGCAGGCCCCGCGCTTCCAATTTGACCAACAGCGCGCGGGCGGCCATGTCTTGGAGTCGGCCTTTGGGGTCCCGCCAAGCCCACCGTTGACACAGCGCGCGGGACAGCCTGCGGCGACTCCATTGGGGGTGCTGCCCGAGCAACTGGCGGACTTGGTCCAACTGCTCCGCACCGAGCAAACGGCCCTGCACGGTCAAGGTCATGCCCGGATGATGGCACGAGTGGGGCCTGGAGTCCAGGTACGGATGAGCAAAAAAGTGAGAAAAAAGCGAATCAAAGCTCGTGCGCCAACGAAGGCGGTGCTTAAATTCCCCTGATTAGACCTGAATAGTTACGCCCTCACTCGGCCGTACAAAACCGAAGTGGAAGCCCGCGAGGGCATCGCGACTTTTCTGGTCAACCGTTACTCGGATGATCCGCGCATTCACCAGGCCATTCCGTTCGTCCAACAGATTTACGCCGACAATTTCTTTCCGGCGATGAAGGCCAATTGGAGCGTGTATCCGGACAACATAGGCCACAGGAATTGGCCTGGGTGTTTCCGTTGCCATGACGGCAGGCACAAATCCGAGGACGGGAGACGTACCATCAAGGCCAACGATTGCAACGCTTGCCACACCATTCTCGCGCAGGGCGACGGTGCCGACCTTCTGAAACTCAGCGCCGAAGGGCGGAAGTTTCAGCACCCCGAGGATCTTTACGATCCGAGCTTTTTATGCACCGACTGCCACAGCGGAGGCCTTTGACCACAACCCTCGGGAAATGCTCCGAAGGTGAGGGACCTTTGCCACGTCATTGCCGATGTTCTGCCGCCCTTGGCGCCATTGCAAGCTTGTGAAACGCAGTTCCGAAGAACCTGGCTGAATGCCGGCTTGTTCCCTGTGCGTGTAAAGTAGGCGGCCATGCCTCCGTGTGCTTATGCAACGACTGCTGGCGATACTTGCGCTCGTCCTGATTGGCCCATGTTGTCAGCCCGCCATGGATGAATCCGGCCTGACGTTTTATTAGATAATAGTTTCTCTTGCGGGAAAAATCTGAACCCTGTCGCGGAGCGAGCGCTGCCGATCCAGGACCGCATCACCGATCAAGCGCACGATTTCGGCATCGGAGAAATGATCCGTGTTAATGATCAGACCGTAGAGCGACACATCCGCAACCTCCCGGTGGAAGTACCGCTTCACATACCGCGCACGGCCCCGGTCACTGCGCCCGATGAAGGCCAGGGCCTCCTTGCGGCCCAGGTGCTCCCGCTCCTGGACGCTGGCGATTCGCCGCTCCAGCGAGGCCACCACCCGCACATGGAAAACGTTGGGCAGTTTGCTGGCAACCGCGTTGGCGCCCCAGCCCACCAGGATGACGTTACCGGCTCGGACGAGGTTCAGGATGGTCTCGATGGACTGCTGGACGATGACCCAGGACGGCGGGTGCAACCCGAACAACTCATCCAGCACGTCATCGACCGCGTTGTGGGCGTCCTCGGGCAGGAACTTCGCCAGGCGGGCGGGCAGATGATGGTCTTCCAGAACCTTGGCCATCAGGCTGCGGTCAAACACTCGCCACCGGGGTTCGGCGGCGGGAGCGCGCGCTTGGAGGTATTCTGCAAGCCTCTCAGCAACCTGCAGGGCACCAGAGCCTGTCTGGGCAGAGATGGCCACGGCCAAGCGCTCCGGCTCCGGATGGTAAACCCAAACGGCTCGGTCGCTGTGCCTCGGACGGCTGTTGATATGTGCCAAATGCCTGCCAAAGCCATGCCGCATATTCATCCTCCGTTCAACACTCCAGGTCCTTCTCTGGCCTGCTCAGAACCGGGCAGGGGGCGACCCGGCGGAGTTGCTCGGCGGCGTGGCCATGCATCAGGCTGCGCTTCGGAAAAGCAATCCGTGCCGGGGCGCCCTCCTTCGTCGGCAGCCTGCGTGCGCACGCCGGCCACGAGATGCTGAATCACAGTCCGGCCCTGGTTAGGGTCGAGTGGTTTCATCAATACCCCGTCCACTCCGGTCTCACTGGCAAGGGTCAACTGTTCGAGGGAGTCGGCCAGGACGAGTGTCCGGCATCGCCTCTCTGCCAAGCTGAGTATCGGCGCGAGTCGCGAAAACTCCCGTGAGTGGGTGTCGAAGTCCAGCACGAGAACAACGACATGACCGGTGCGAATGAAGTCGAGCGCTTGAGCGCAGTCGGCGGGCAAAATGACTTCGCAGCTCTCGGAGCGGAGTGCCGCGACTACGTCCTGCTCGAGGGTTGAGTCGTCCCCCAACACCAACACCCGGGCTTTTACCGGCAATCCGATTCTGGCTGGCATAGTTTATTTCTGCCTCACGCTGGACCCCGGGATGGCGTCGCGCGTCACTGGCGGGATCAGGTGGGACCTGATCGCGGCCGGGTGCACAAGCTCGGCCGCGCCGTGATTTGGCGGCCGCGAGTATTTTGTATTCTGCTGGTAGCCGCACATCCTGCGAAGCCGCGCTTCCGCCGGTTCCTTGAGCAATTGCTCGATGGTTTCGAGGAGGACCGGCACTTCGATCGGTTTTTCCAGCAGCGCGCCCACTCCCGCGGCCAGCGCAGTTTGGTACTGGTTGGGCATTCCGGTGATGATGATCACGGGGATCACTGGATAGCGCGTCGTCAGCCGTTCAAAGACGTCCCAGCCGCTCCGGATTGGCAAATTCAGGTCCAGCAACACCAGGTCGATTTGTTCGGGGACGAATCGAGCCGTCGCCTCTTCACCGTCAACTGCCGTCATCACCTCATAACCAGCCTGCTTGAGCACTTTTCTTATCGATTTGCGAACCGACTCATCATCGTCAACGACCAGCACGCGTTTCTTCACGTCGTTCATGCTGAGAATGATCTCGCCCTTTCGATTGGCTTGCCCGGCCCGCGGCTTCCACGACGGCCCTCTGCCGGTGGCTCCTCGGCCAACGCCCGCCGTTCCACACCCTGCTCCGAGCCGTTCCTCGCCCTGCTGCCCTGAATAGCCACGTCGAAGCATGTGCCGCGAAACGCTGCAAGCTGAATTTGCCGGCTCATCGTATTCCCTTCGTTGCAAAAAGCCGGAAAGGATTTAGAATGAATTGCCGTCTCATGCGTCTCAATTTCATGTCTGCCGCTCACGAGGCGCGGTCCGATTCTTGCGGGAATTCCCTCAGCTTGATCCGTGCCAGTGCGGCCAAGCCGGGAAGTTGATGATTTCCCGCGATTTTTGAGGGCAAATGACGATGAAAGATTTTGGTGATGGAACATTTGGTTCCACGAGTGGTCTCCAGCGTGCCAGTTGGAGGAGCCCGTCCTTGCGGGTCCGCCTGGCCGGTTTTGTTTTGGCGGTCGTGGCGGTCTCCTTCCTGATTGTCGGGATTGACCGCAACATCTGGCGGGCGCAGGGACACCTGGAGGAAGGGTTCGCGGCGATCAAGGCCGAGAAGTTTTATTTCGGCGTCAATTTGCGCATGAGCCTGCGCCAACTCAACGACTCGCTGCTCGATTATCACCTCACGGCGCACCCCGCCGACCTGGAGACCTTTCGCCGGGAAGCCCACGAGCTCAAAACCTGGCTGGAAGCCAAGAAAACGAACTTCGTCGCCCCAACGGAGCGGAATGCCTTCCGGACCCTGGAGGCGGCGTACGGGGATTTTTTGGCTCGCGTCGATCCTCTGGTTCGAACCAACAGCTCGCTGCCGGCGGGTCCGGAGGGCTTCGCGGCCGCTTACGCTCAAGTGAAACAAGCCTATCGGCCGGTCCTGACGACGTGCGACGAGGTTATGCGGGCGGAACACGACGGCTTCGCCGCCTTTGTCCAGGCATCTGATCGCGCGCTGCTCTCACTGCAACGGCTGTTCATGCTCTCCTTGTTGCTCCTGGCGGTCCTGGCGACCGCTTCGGCTTTGTTGGTTTATCGCGGCATGATTGCCCCCCTGCGCGCCCAACTCAGCGAGAGCCAGGCCCTGATTGCGCGCCAGGAAAAGCTGGCGGCGCTGGGCGCGCTGGGCACGGGTGTCGCCCACGAAATTCGGAACCCGCTGACGGCGATTAAATTCCGCCTCTTCAGCCTTAAGAAATCGCTGCCGCCGGGCTTTGCGGACAATGAAGATGCCCGCACGATCAGCGAGGAGATCAACCGCTTGGACCGAATCGTGAAGGATTTCTTGCAGTTCGCGCGCCCATCCGAGCCGGAACTGGTGCGCATCCCAGCCGAGCGAATCCTGCAGGAAGTGCGGGACTTCATGACCTCCGAGCTGGAGCAGGCCACCATCGAGTTGAAGCTCGAGGTTTCGCAGCCGGCCTGGATCCTTGCCGACACCTACCAACTCAAACAAGTGCTGATCAATCTCATCCAGAACTCCGCCGACAGTATCGGGAAGAAGGGCGTTATTACGCTGGGCCTCAAGACCGGGACCGGGGCGTTCGCCGGAAACAACCGGTCGGCCGCCATCTTGTCCGTGACCGATTCGGGCAAGGGGATTCCGGCGGAAGTGCAGAAGCGGCTTTTTGACCCTTTCTTTACTACCAAAGAGGGGGGAACCGGCTTGGGTTTGGCCATCGCGGCCCGCATCGCCGAAAAACACGGCGGGCTTTTGCGCTACCGGACCGAAGTCAATCGGGGCACCACGTTCGAAATCGTGTTGCCCGCAACCACAGAGTATGCAACCAAAGATATTGCTGATCGAAGATGACTCGGGCACTGCCTCAGCGTTGCGGAAGGTGCTGCAGGCGGAAGGCTACGGAGTGGACCTTGCGGAGCGAGGAGACGACGGCTTGGCCCAAGCCACGGCCGGGTCCTTTGACCTGGTCCTGACCGATTTGAAGCTGCCGGGCCTCAGCGGCCTGGAGCTGGCCGCTCAGCTCCGCGCCGCCAAACCAAAGCTCCCCATCATCATGATGACGGCCCACGGCACGACCGACACCGCCATCGAAGCGACCAAGATCGGGGCCTACGAGTATCTCGTTAAACCCTTTGAAGCCGACGACTTGCTCGACGTTGTCGCGGCGGCGGTTAGCCATTCCCGGCTCATGTCCGAACCCGTTGAGATGGGCGAAGCCCGCTCCGCGCGGTTCGCCATCATCGGCAAGAGTCGCGTCATGCAGGGCATTTACAAAGAAGTCGGCCGAGTCGCCGCCACCCCGGCGACCGTGCTCATCCGGGGGGCGACCGGCACTGGGAAAGAGCTGATCGCCCGGGCCCTCTACCAGCACAGCGACCGCTCCGGCAAACCATTTATCGCCGTCAATTGCGCGGCGATTCCGGAGACGCTCCTGGAGAGTGAACTGTTCGGCCACGAGCGCGGTTCATTCACCGGCGCCCAAGCCCGGCGCATTGGCCGATTCGAACAGGCCCATGGGGGGACGATCTTCCTGGACGAGATCGGCGATCTCAATGCCAATACGCAGGCGAAGTTACTGCGCGTGCTGCAGGAAAGGTCCATCCAGCGGTTGGGCGGCGATGCCGCTATCTCCGTGGATGTCCGTGTGCTGGCGGCGACTCATCGCGATTTGGAAACCGCCATCCAGGAAAAGGAGTTTCGCGAGGATTTGTACTACCGCCTCAGCGTCGTTACCATTTACCTGCCGGCCCTGGGCGAACGGGCCGAAGACGTCCCGGACCTTGTCCGGTTCTTCATTAGCCGGTACGCCGGGGAGGTCGGCATCAAAACCCCCTCGATTCAGCCGGAAGCGGTTTCGTTTCTGCAAAGCCAGCCCTGGCCCGGCAACGTCCGGGAACTGGAAAATGTCGTGCGTCAGGCGCTGCTGCTCGCGCGACCCTTTGCCATCAGCCTGGACCATGTGCGACAGGTGTTGGCCAAAGCCCACAGACCGCCGGCGATCGCCAGCCAGAGCCACTCGGCCTACATTGCCGACCTGCTGGCCCGCGCGCAGCGCGGGGAAGAACAAAACGCCTACCTGAAAATGATTGCCGACCTTGAGCCGGAACTCTTCACGCAAGCCATCCGCCTTGCCCAGGGCAACCAGGCCAAAGCCGCCCGTTGGCTGGGTGTCACGCGGCTCAGAATGCGCGAGAAACTGATCCAGCTCGGCTTGCATCCTTCACGCGAGGACACAGAGAAAGAATCGAGCCCCGTGATGGATGCCGACGGAGGAAACCGTCAAGTGGTTCGCTTTAGACCACGGGTGGAACCGGATGTTCCACAGTTGATCGCCCCCCTTCGTTTCGAACGATCAAGAAACCCTGAGAAAAGAGCGAAACCGTGGTTTCTCCGCCTTTGGCACACCCAAAGCTGGACGTGCAGTGCCCGGGACGTCAAATGGTGTTTCGGGTTCAATGACAATGAATGCAACGATGCCCGAAAGCTGCCATCCTCCGCTAGCCCCACTGGCGGTGATTCCTGCCTTTCAAAGGGGCAATGGAGAGGCCGATTGGTTTCCACCGGTCGACATCCTGGAAGACCCCGAGGAGTACCTGTTCAAGCTCGACCTGCCCGAAGTCAGACCGGAGGACCTCCGAGTGGTTGTGGAGAGAGACGGGCTGTTCATCTCCGGAGAACGTCCAAACCCATGGCAGGAAAATAAAAAGTGCCTGCGAATCGAGCGCCCGCACGGGTATTTCGAGCGCCGTTTCGCGCTGCCGGATGATGCCAGCAGAGTGGAGATAGACTCGGCTTTTAAGGAGACCGTCCTCGAATTGCGCGTGCGCAAGGTCAGGCCGCTCATGCAGAACCCGCCCACAGCCGACACGCTCCCGGCGTTGAAGCTCAGCTCCGCGTCATGAACTCCCTTAGTCACTGCCGGGAAGCCAGCCGCAAGGGTCCGATGGAAAGTAAGGCGCTTCCGCGCCGAGCGGCGGCTGAATACGGTCCAGCAGAAGCCGGGGTCAACGGCAGGCCAATTCGCGCCCTGGTCGTGGACGATTCGCCGATTATCCTGAAGATCCTTAGCCTGTTTCTCGAACGGCAGAACGGCGTTCAACTCGTCGGCACCGCCACGGACGGGTACCATGCGTTACGCCGGGTGGTCGAGCTACAGCCGGATTTGGTCTTGATGGACTTGCGGTTGCCGGGAATGAACGGATTGGAGGCGACCCGCCGGATCAAAGCGTCCTCTCAAGCGCCGGCGGTCATCATGGTCACGGCGGACGATACCCCGGAATGCCGCGCCGCGGCCAGCGCAGCCGGCACGGACGGGTTTGTCGGAAAGCAGAGCCTGTTCACCCAGTTGCAAGCGGTGATCCGAAAGCTGTTTCCAAGAACAGTACTTTGACACCTGATCCCTCTTTGCCGGGCTCACAGATATGAAATGTTCTCCCAGAAACCACGACCAGCCAAACGTAACGTCAGAACCCCACACGCGGGTCAGCATCGTGATCGCGGACGATAGCGAGGCTCTATCGGGAAAGGCTCAAAATGGTCATCGAGGCCCTTCCGGGTCTGGAAGTCCTGGGCAGTGTCGGCGATGGCTGCCAGGCGCTGGAAATGGTGGCCGAGCAAAAGCCCCAACTCGCCCTCCTGGACCTCCAACTGCGCGGCCTCAACGGGCTCCAAAGCCTGGCGCTCATCCGCGAATATCATCCCGCAACCCGCGTCATCATCATCGCCGACGACGACTCGGATGACGTGAGGGCAACGTGTCTGGCCCAAGGGGCTCACGCGTTCATTTCCAAGCGCCGGCTTTACCAGGAACTTCCTCGCGAGATTGCCGAAGTGTTTCCTGATTCGGCAACCGGCAGTGTCCCCGAGGGGCAGTGGGCTGAATGAGGCGCCACAGTGCCCCGTGGCCGCGTAATGGAATGCCAGACATCGCCACCAGTCGCGTTAGCAGCACGACGGCCCCCCGGATCACCAATCATAACCACCGCGGCCTGAGCACCGCCGACGCGCAAGCCCGGTTGAAGCAGTTCGGCCCCAATGCGGTGGTGGAGGAAAAAGCCCACCCGCTGAGGGCCTTCGTCAAACGGTTCTGGGCGCCCATCCCTTGGTTGCTGGAAGCGACCATCATCATCCAACTCTTTCTCCGTGAGGAAGTAGAAGCGGCCGTGATCGGCGGACTCCTCGTGTTAAACGCGACGTTGAGCCTGCTGCAAGAAGGCCGCGCGCAAAAGGCCCTGGCGCTCCTGCGTCAACAACTGCATGTGCTGGCCCGCGTTCGCCGCGACGGTGCGTGGACGACGGTGCCGGCAGAAGAATTGGTGCCGGGCGATGTCCTTCATCTGCGCCAGGGCAGCATTGTGCCCGCCGACGTGAAGTTGGAGGAAGGGTCACTCCTCGTGGACCAATCGGCCCTCACCGGCGAATCCGCCGCGGCTTCCATCGAGAGTGGCAAGACGGCCTACGCGGGGTCCATGGTGCGCGGGGGCGAGGCCACCGGTGAAGTCACTGCCACTGGGGCCCGCACCTTCTTCGGGAAGACAGCCGAACTCGTCCGTACGGCCGGTTCGGCCAACCGGCAGGAGCATGAGATTGTGGGCGTAGTGAAAAACCTCTTTGTCCTCAACGCGGCGATGATCGTAATCGTGATCGGCTACGCCCACCACGTTGGAATGTCCATCGGGTTCATCCTGCCGTTGCTGTTGACCATCCTGCTCGCCTCCATTCCCGTCGCGTTGCCGGCTACCTTCACGCTCGCAGCAGCGCTGGGCTCAGTGGAACTTTCCAAACACGGCGTGCTCATCACGCGCCTGGGCGCGCTTCACGACATCGCCTCCATGACCGTGTTGTGCAGCGACAAGACCGGGACCCTGACCCGCAACCGGGCCGCCGTAAACGCCCTCTGGCCTGCCCCTGGCGCATCCGAAGAGGATCTCTTGCGTGCCGCCGCGTTGGCCAGCGACCCCGCCGGTCAAGACCCCGTGGATGGCGCGATCATCAAGGCCGCCGCCGACCGCGGCTGGCAGGACGGCGAATTGGAACGAATAGACTTCAAGCCGTTCGACCCGGC
This sequence comes from uncultured bacterium, assembly GCA_963749495.1. Classification (GTDB taxonomy): domain Bacteria; phylum Verrucomicrobiota; class Verrucomicrobiia; order Limisphaerales; family UBA8199; genus CAVQND01. The sequence goes on along the minus strand of CAVVMW010000020.1, from coordinate 4,409 downwards.
CAGCAAGCGCGCTGAGGCTGTGTATCGAGACAAAGACGGCCCCCGTCACTTCATGAAGGGCGCCCCCGCGGTGGTCGCGAAACTGACCGGCGCCGCCGACACTGTCTGGCAACCGCAGGCTGAAATCATCGTTGAGCGCGGGCAACGTGTCCTGGGGGTGGCCGAAGGAACCGACGGCCAAATGCGCCTCGTCGGTCTGCTGGGGCTGGAGGACGCGGTCCGCGAGGATTCGAAGTCGATCGTGAGTGCCATCCGCGACGCGGGCGTCCGCATCGTCATGGTCACGGGCGACAATGCCCTCACGGCGCGCAGTGTGGCCGAACAGGTCGGCATCTCAGGCAACATTTGCTCCCCCGAAAAGCTCCAGGGTGACCTGTGCGGAGACGCGCTCGATTGCGGTGTTTTTGCCGGTGTGTTTCCGGAAGACAAGTTCCGGCTGGTCCGGGCTTTCCAGCGCCGTGGCGAGGTGGTCGGGATGAGCGGGGACGGCGTCAATGATGCTCCGGCGCTGCGTCAGGCTGAAGCCGGCATAGCCGTGGCCAACGCCACGGACGTGGCGAAAGCCGCCGCGGCCATGGTGTTGACCCGCCCGGGACTGGGCGGGATGCTGCCTGCGATCGAGACGAGCCGCCTCGTGTTCCAGCGGATCATTACCTATACACTCAACATGCTGATCAAGAAGATCGAGATCATGGCGCTGTTGGTCATCGGCTTTCTGTTGACCGGGCATAAGCCGATCACCCCGCTGCTGATGGTGCTGTTCCTTTTCCTTAATGACTTCCTTACCATGTCCCTCTCGACGGATCGGATGCAATACTCCCGGCGCCCGAACCGCTGGAACACCCGCGGCATTCTCCTGGCTGCCACCGTCCTCGCCGCGTGCAAGCTGGTGTTCTCACTCGGTGTCTTCTTGTGCGGCGATCATGCGCTCCACCTGGACATGCCGCATCTTCAAACCCTGATGTTTGCCACGTTGATCCTCAGCTCGCAGGCCGGGGTTTATCTCCTGCGAGAACGAGGGCACTTTTGGCAGTCGCAGCCCAGCCGTTTCCTCGTGGGCAGTTCGGTTTTGGGCCTGGGTGTCACCACCGCCCTCGTGCTGGGCGGCATCCTCATGCCCGCGCTCAGCGCGGCATTTCTCTTGGGCGTAGCGGGCGCAGGGATCGTCTATTTCGCCGGCCTCGACTGGCTCAAAGTGTGGCTTTTCGGCCATCTGAACCTGCGCTGAGCCACGGCCGCCAGGCGGATCGCCAGGGACGGAAGAAACCGGCAAGTGGTTCGCTTTAGACCATTGGTGGAACCGGATGTGCCACGAGCGGAAGCCCCTTCTTGTTTCAAACGATCAGGAAACCCTGAAAAACGAGTGAAACTGTTTTTTTTCGCGCTTGGCATACCCAAAGCTAAACATGAGAGACGGGACAATTAGACTGTGTTCCGGGTGCAGTGATTATGAATACAATGACGCCGGATAATCACCCTCATCTGCTCGCCCCACTGGCAACGATTCCTGTGAAAGGGCCAGAATCATGAAAACCTTGCCGAAAGCCCCGAGTCTTTGGTTGATTCCCTGTTGTGTGCTGGCGACGGCCGGAGCGGCGTGGGCGGCATCAACGCCCGCTCCCGGCACACGCCGCTGCCATCCAGGCCATTCAACAGGCTCCCGATCCCTCAGCCGTCGTAAGCGCCTACGCCAACGGCATCGCCCTCGACCGCTACGACGCTAAGCTCTATGAGGCCTACGTTGCCCGGATGGTCGATCTGGGCCTCCAGGAAATGGCGTATCATCAGGCCCGAATGCTCACGTCCCTGCAGTTCAGCAACGGCTTAGCCTGGGGTGTAGTCGCCTACGTGGCTGCCCGCCGGGGGCAGATGCCAGAGGCGGTCTCCGCCATCAATCTGGCGGGCCAGTTTGCTCCCGAGAACCAGTTCGTCGCGCACACGGCCGGTGAGTTGGTCGCCTGGTACGACCTCAAGGCCGACAAGACGGCACTCTCCGAACATGCCAAGCACGGCCTGGCCAAAGTTCGGCTCTATTGGCCAAACAAATCGCTTTCACCGGCGCTTACGAGACCGCCTGCAAGGCATACCAGGCCCAAACCAAACCGGAACAGCAGCCAGCCCAGTCTGCGCCTGGCCAAGCCGCACCACCCCCGGTTGCGCCAGGGCAATATGCGCCCGCGCTCCAGATTCCCGGATGCGCCGCTGGTCCCGACTGCGCCCGTGGCTCCGCTGGCGCCTCAAGCCGCGTCGGAGAGCGACCTGGTCGCGCCATTGGGCTACGCAGCGCCTGCGCCTGCGCCCGATTACTATCCGGAATTATGCGGGTCCGTACTATGACTGGGCGCCCGAGGTACCTGTTATGATTGGGGTCCAGGCTGGCTTGCGCCCACGCCCTGGTGCTGGTGGCAGCCCTGTGGCTTCTGGGGTGGATGCGGCTTCGTTCCGTTCGGGACGGTGTGCTTGTTTGGTGGTTTTGACGATTTTCACCATTTCCACCACGACAGGGATTTCGGTCATGGCGGCCGCTTCGAGCACGGCGGTGATGGGGGCCGCACGGGAGCTGGGGGCCATGCAGGTAACCCGGTAGTCTGGCACCATGATCCTCATCGTGGGAACACCTTCTTTGGGACGCCGGCCTCGGCCGAACCTTTCGATGATGCAGTCGGCTCACCAGGCTTCCCAAGGCCGGGCAGCTCTGACAACGGCGAGCACAGGCGCGCCATGGTGGAGTGGAGCCCGCCAGCCAGGTTCGACCTCCGCCACCAGTCGGAATGTCCAGTCCGCTCAGGCCAGCGCCTTTGAAAACCGCGGGGGGTCTGCTCGTCTCAGGACCTCGGCCGAGCGCCAAAACAGCGCAGAAACGAGTCGAGGCACGGCTTGGGCGCTGCCAAGTGGAAGCTCTTTCGGCGGGTATCGCCAGGCACCGTTTTCCGGGGGAAGCCGGCCCGATAGCGTGCCGATGGCCTCGGTCCCTCGCTATTACAGTGGCGGTTCATTTTCCGGGGGTTTTGGCGGCGGTGGATCGTTCGGGTCTTTTGGTGAGTACCGCGGAGGCTCATTTGGGGGTGGCTCTCACACAGGCGGTTTCAGCGGTGGATTTCACGGCGGCGGCGGTTCCTTCGGAGGTGGATCCCATGGAGGTGGCTTCAGTGGTGGCGGCAACGGCGGCGGTGGCGGTGGCCATCGCTGAGGTTAAATGACCAGATCGATGGGATTAGTTCACACGGACTACCATGGTAAGCGTTAACTGTGCAGGTTTGCCTCTCAAGTCGCTCCATGAGGTTCGCTGGCGGCTTGGGCTCCCCCTTCCGGCGGGCTGGGCTGGCGTCGACAATAAATGGCATAATACGCGGCGGGGACGATGAACACGGTCAGCACCACCGAGGCCGCCAAACCTCCGATGATGGCGCGCGCCAAAGGAGCATAGGCCTCGCTGCCGGTGCCCAGCTTGGCCGCCAGAGGCAGCAACCCTATGAGCGTCGCCAGCGATGTCATCAAGACCGGACGCAGGCGCACCCGGCACGCCAGTGAGACGGCTTCACGCAACGGCTTTCCCTCTCTTCGGAGGCGGCGCGTAAATTCGACGATGAGGATGCTGTTGGACACCACGATGCCCACCATCATTACCACCCCCATCAACGACATGACGTTCACGGTGGTGCCGGTGAGGCAGAGCATCAGCAAAACGCCGGTCAACCCGGTCGGCACCGCCAGCAGGATCAGCAGTGGGTCCAGGAACGACTCGAACTGTGCGGCCAGGATGAGATAGACCAACAGCGTGGCCAGAATCAGCCCGAGCCCGAAACTCTTGAACGAGGTGCGCATGGCTTGCACCGAGCCTCGCACCTTCACCCGCACCCCTTCGGGCAGGGGCGTCTGGTCAATCACCTTCTGCACGCCGTCATAGACTCCCTGGAGGTCCTCGCCGTTCGGCGCCACGTAAACATCCACGACCCGCCGCAATTGGTAATGATCCACTTCGGTCGGCGCCTTGGAGCGCGAGACCTCGCTGAGGCTATCCAGCCGGGTCGTCTTGAGCAAGTGCGCCGCCCGCAGCGGCAGCGAACCGAGATCCAGCAGATTCGTCACGTAGTCCTCGGGGTATTGCACGGTGAGGAAGTAATCGTTGCCGGTTTTGGGATCCACCCAATAGCTGGGGGCAATCATCGCATCTGAAGTGAGTGCCGCGATGATACTGCTCACCGCCTCTTTGGCGCTCAAGCCCCATTGATCCGCCCGCACGCGATCAATGTCCAGTTTCAAGGCCGGGTAATCCATGTCTTGCGGGACCAGCCGTCACTCACGCCGGGGAGGCGGCGGACCTTCTGCGCGATTTGGCTCGCGGTCGCGTGCGCGGCGTTCAGGTCCATGCCGCTGACGGCTATGTCCATCGGGGCGGGCATCCCTAG
>CAVVMW010000019.1:0-358969 GCA_963749495.1 uncultured bacterium | reverse complement strand
GCTCGGCGCGCCTGTGCGCCAGGGGCGCCAGCGTAGCGCAGGTTTCCGACGGTGGTTTCATACTACACCTGGTGCAATTTCGTTTAGGGCTTGCCGGCTTTTTGATTTGGCGATCCGCTTGGAGTTGGCCACCCAAGCCCGCAACGCCTGCTCTTGTTGGGCCGTCAACGCGATCCACATCCGGCCGTCGGGTCGCGCTCTTCGAGCTGTCACCAGTCCGTTCTTGAGCCAATAGTGAACCACGTATTGGCTAACGGCAAACTTTTGGCTCAGTTGCTGCACCGTCAACTCGCCGGGTTGTTGCAGCACTGGGGCCGGAATGTGGTGCTTGCACCGAATCCAGGCGACCATACTGACGGTAAAAGCTCGGCCTTTGGCGCTTCGGAGGCCTTCCTGGTTCAGGGTGAGGGCAATCTGGCGGTCGGTCTGTTGCTGGGCGAGTTGCCGCACTTTGCTCACGAGGGCCTCCGTGTAGCGCCAGCGGTCGGCAGCGTTAAGCGGCAGCTCGACCACGAGGTCCTCGGTGGCCTCTCCTTGCCAGCGCAAATGCAAGATCGCCTGGTGCGTTGCCGGCCGCTTTTCCAGTGTAATATCCTTGAGCAGCAGCCGCAAAATGCACTTGCGCTGCTTGGCGGTCGTGGTGGCCGCTTGCCAGAGCCGCGGCAGGTCCTCGGCCAGCAATCGTACCTGGGCCTGTTGCTCCGCCGACAAGGGCGGGGTTTGCTTTTCCTGATATTGCCGGTATTGCTGGCGCAACCCTTCGAGTTGCTGCAAGGCGTGTTCCCAACGTTGTTCGAGCGTCGCTGCTACCAGACGGTTGGCCGGATCGACTTCCTCGAAGCGCCGTTGGGCCAACTGCCCTTCATACTCGGCTCGCTGGATTCTGAGCTGCCATTGATGCTCCAACGCCTGGTCGCGCTGTTCCACCTCCGCCACGGCAGCCAAGGCGATTTCCACCTGCGCCGGCACCAGCGCCGACAAGATCCGCCGGGCGACGGCTTCATCCAGCAGGTCGCCACGAACCGACCAGCAGCCTTTGCCTGCCAGTTCTCGCCGCCGCCAGTTGCATTCATACCAAACCAGGCAACCGCCCTGTCCCACGTAACGCGGGGAGAGCCGGTGCCCGCACTGACCACAGACCAGCAGACCTTGCAGCAGCGCCGGCCCTTCGCGCGCCGCCGAACCGGCGGCGCCAGGGCAAGCGTTGGTTTGGTTCTGCGCCAGCCGCTGCTGGTTGGCCAGATATTCCTCCCAGGGGATGTAGCCCGGATGTTGGTTGGGCAGGTTCACTTGCCACTCGGCCAAAGGCATAGAGCGGACGGTATTGTGCATCTGGCCAGTGGGCGAGAAGTTTTTGCAGGTTCGCCGCCGACCGAATACATAGGCCCCGGCGTAAGCCGGGTTGCGCAATAGACTCAGGACGCGGCCATGGTTCAAGCGGCCCCACCGCAACTGCCCGTTCCAGACTCCACCGTAGCTGCGCTTGGGGAAGAGCAACTGGTGCTTGGCAAAATGCTGCACCACTCCGTAAGCGCTGGCGGTTTGCCCAAAGCTGCTGAAGACCAGGCGCACGGCGCCCTGCACCTCCTGGTCCGGGTCTAAAACGATGCCCTCGGCCTCGGCATAAACAAAGCCCACCGGCAGGGGAAAACGCAGTTGGCCTTTGCGCGCTTTGTTGAGCTTGCCGCCCTGGAGGCGGACGCGCAAGAAGTGCAGTTCGGCCTGGGACATCGTACCCTTGAGTCCCAAGAGCAAGCGGTCGTTGAAATCCCCGGGGTTGTAAGCGCCGTCTTCGTCGATGAGCAACGTGCCCGTCCACCCACACAAGTCCACTAGCCGATGCCAGTCCAGATCCGAGCGCGACAGGCGGGAGGCCTCCAGGGCGAGAACCGCGCCCACCTTCTGTAAGGAGACCAGCGACACCACTCGTTGGAAATCCGGTCGGTTGGCCATCTGGCTGCCCGAGATCCCCAGGTCGCCGTCCAGAGTGAGTATCCGCTCCGGCGGCCAGCCCAGTTGAAGGGCCTTGTCCCGGAGCGCGTATTGGCGCTCGGTGCTCTCCCGGTGCTGGCGCACTTGGTTGAGGGTCGACTGGCGCAGGTAAATGCAGGCCAGTTTTTGGCGATGAGTTTCCTGGACCAACTCGGTGTTCATAAGCAGCGTTGGCCGCCCAAGGCGGCGGAGGCAAGGGTGCGCCAGCCCGACGGAACGCCTGGAGCATGGTGGCGACCACCTGCGCCACCGGCCGGGGATCGATCCGCAAGGCCGCCGGCTGCATCGCTCAGACCTTCTCCTGGCGGCGTAAGAGTTGGCGGTTGATGTCGCATATCTGTTCCAACAGATGGCGCACGTGCTGAAAGTTTTTTATCAGGGCTTGGACCTGGGCGTGCTGCTGCTGAGAGAGGTATTGGAGTTGGGGACGGCCGTGGGGATAGCTGACCGACAAATAGTATTTGGGACCGTGACCGCGGCCGGAGGCGCAGTGGCAACCGGGCTTGCCGCAGGGCAGGTATCGCTCGATGAGCGAGCCGCGAACCACGCGCCGGGCCAAAGGAGGCAGGCGTTGGATCAAGGCCTGGCGTTTGCGGCGCAGGCTGGCGATGGAAGCGGGCATGATTATCAGAACAGTTAAATAACTGTTCTGATAATGGATCGGTCAAGGGCATCTGTCAACTCCTTTCTGGTTCGAAGAGGCCGGCGGGCCGGACGCCTTCAACTGCCGCAGCAGTTGCACCAACTCCAGCAGTGCGGGCGCCGACAGCCGGCGCGCGGTCCCCGCGCTCGTCGGCACCGCCTTGTCGGTCCAGTCCTCCAAAATGGAAAAGGTGCCACCTTCTCCCCCCTCCAGAATCAGCGTGGCCTGACCGCGGTAGCGCCGGGCTTCGACCACCCGGAACCGCTCTCCGCGCCGGGGATGGAAGGGGTGGGTGATTACCGCCCATCCCAAAAGTTCACCTGCACCATGTGCAGTTCGCACTAACTGTCCCAAACCTGCTGTATCGCGGGTTTCCAAACCCGCAGGCCGTCCGCAAACCGGGGGCGCTCGACATCCCAACGCCCTGCCGATTGGAAATCGGCGATACAGCAGGTTTGGAAACCTGCGCTACGACTTTGTCCACGGTCCTGGACCTGCCACGCCGGGAGAGGGGCGCTTATTTGAGCTTGAGGAAGTTGGCCAGGATTTGACGCCCGCTCTGAGTGAGAATGCTCTCCGGGTGGAATTGGACGCCCCAGATGGGAAACTGCTTGTGGCGGACTCCCATGATTTCGCCCTCCTCCGATTGGGCGGTCAGTTCGAGGCACTCCGGGAGCGTCTGGCGCTCGATGACCAGCGAGTGATAGCGCATGGCCGCAAAGGGGTTGGGCATGGCCTCGAAGAGGTCCTTGCCGTTGTGCCGAATCATCGACAACTTGCCGTGCATCATCCGGTAGTTCACGATCACGTTCGCGCCGAAGACATGGCCGATGCACTGGTGTCCCAGGCAGACGCCCAGCGTGGGTATCTGCGCCCCGAACTTGCGGATGATCTCGTTCGAGAGCCCGGATTCGCGGGGCGAACACGGCCCCGGCGAGATCAGGAGGCGCTCCGGCCGCAATGCGGCGATCTGCTCGATCGAAATCCGATCATTCCTCCGCACCTGGACGTCCACCTGCATCTCGCCCAGGTACTGCACCAGGTTGTAGGTGAACGAATCATAATTGTCGATGACCAGCAGCATAATCGCCCGTGAAGATAGAGCATCGGGCGCCGGATGGGAAATGGAAACCGGGCGGGCGTAATCGAGTGGAGCGGAGAAGGAGTGCCAGGCAGACCCCTCACCCCGGCCCTCTCCCCTTCCAAAGGGGAGAGGGAGAGAAGTCGGCAGTCTCGGGAGATTCCGGGCGTCTGCGCTTTCTCAAAGCGCCTCCGAAAACTCCCCCTCTCCCCTTCCGAAGGGGAGAGGGCCGGGGTGAGGGGTCCGCCCCCGTGACGCTCCCGCTATCTCAGCGCCTGGGCTTCTGCCTGGCTTTGAAGAGCTCCAACTGCGGCTCTTTGAAGAGGCGGTAGTTTTTCAGGATGCGCAGGGTTTGGAGCAGGTCGGATTTCTGGTAGTCGCGGTTGACCTCGACGGCGTTGATCAGGCCGGCCAGGAGCGTGCGGAAAGGGATGACGGCATTGATGCCCTTGGAGCGGAGCAGGGCGATGCTCTGCTGGCGGGCGGTGGAAAGCAGTGGCAGGGCCGGGGCGATGAAGATCTTGAGGGTGGCGGGGGCGCCCTCTTCGGCGAAGGAGCGGGCGGCCTGCTCGAAGGATTTGGAGTCGGCGAAGCGGAGGATTTCGGGTGAGGCGGCCAACTGGGCCTGGCTGAAGACCTTGGTGTGCCAGGCCTTGACCACCACAATGGCGCGGTGAATGAACGGCAGGTCGGCCGAGTCCAGGACAAAGGGCAACGGGCCTGCCGGGGCCCGCGGCTGCGGATTGAGCACAAAGAAACCGATGTCATCGTCCTCGTCGTGCTGGGTTTTATCGATGTGCTTGCACCGCTGGCGGACGAGGAAGTTGTGGAGTTCGAAGTACTCGCGAACGATGGTCTCGCTGACGGTGGACATCAGGGGTGGGAGGTTGAGGGTTGGAGGGCTTGCTCGACCAGGGCGGGCGGCACGTCCTGGGCAAAACGGGCCTGGCCGAGCTTTGGGGCGAGGACGAATTTGACCTGGCCGCCGCTGACCTTCTTGTCCAGCTTCATGGCGGCCAGGAGTTTCTTGCGCTGGGGGCGGCTCAGAGCGGGCTCGGTCGGCAGGCCGGCGCGCTGGAGAAGGGCCTTGATTCGCGTGGCGTTGCTTTGGAGCAGCCCGAGTTGCCAGACCGAGAGCCGGGCGGCAGCGACCTGGCCGATGGCGATGGCCTCGCCGTGGAGGTACTTGCCGTAATGGGAGATGGCCTCCAAGGCATGGCCGATCGTATGGCCGAAATTGAGAATGGCGCGCAGGCCACCCTCGGTCTCGTCCTGGCGGACGACCTCGGCCTTGATGGCGCAGCAGCGGGCCACGACGGCCGCCAGGGCGATGGGATCACGGCACAGGAGGGCGGGCAGGGCCCGCTCCAGCCGCTCGAACAAGGCGGCATCGTAAATGATGCCGTACTTGATCACCTCGGCCAGCCCGGCCCGCAACTCACGGGCCGCAAGCGTGTCCAGCGTTTCCAGGTCGCAGAGCGCCAGCCGCGGCTGGTAAAAGGCGCCCACCAGGTTCTTGCCCGCCTTCAAATTGACCCCAACCTTGCCTCCGACCGAGCTGTCCACCTGCGCCAGCAGGGTGGTCGGCGCCTGCACAAAGGGGATGCCGCGCAGGTAGGTTGCCGCCACAAACCCCGCCAGGTCCCCAACCACCCCTCCCCCCAGTGCCACGATGAACGACTTCCGTTCCAGGCGCAACGCCGCCAATTGGTCGTAGCAAGCCCGCACAGTCCGCAGGCTCTTGGCCGTCTCGCCGGCGGGCACCGTGATCAACTCGCACTGGAAACCCGCCTCTCGCAACGCCCGGCGCGACGCCGCCCCGTAACGCGGGCCCACGTTGGCGTCCGAGACAATCACGCAGCGGCGGGCCAGGCCCAGGGCCGCGCATTCCTTGCCCAGGCGGGCCAGCAGACCCGTGCCAATCTTGATCTGATAACTGCGGCTGCCCAAGGATACGCTGACAGTGCGCACGCCCTGAGCATAGTAACTCCATCGGCCTTGTCAAAGCCCCGCCTTCCTTCTTGCATGGCATGGCCTGCTTTGCTATCCAGGCGCGGTGATGACTAAAACGGGTTGGGTGCCCGTCTAAAGCCCATGGCAGATGAGGCCAACAGGCGGCCGCGCGTGGGCGTGGACGGCAAGTTCTTTCGGTTGGGCGAAAAGCGATTTTACGTCAAGGGAGTGTCGTTTGGTCCGTTTGCTTCGCACGCCAGCCCCGGCGAACCCGGGTTCGCCTCTCCGGAGCAGACCGCCCGCGACTTTGCCCAAATCCGGGAGTTGGGCGCCAACCTGGTGCGGGTTTACCACGTGCCGGCCCGGTGGTTGCTGGATTTGGCCGAGGAACACCAGCTCAAGGTCTTCATCAACATCCCTTGGGGCCAGCACCTTTGTTTCCTGGATTCGCCGCCAGCGCGCGCGGAGGCGATCCAGGCGGTGCGCCGGGCGGTGGCCGCCTGCGCCGGGCACCCGGCGGTGTTCGGGTTTAGCGTCGCCAACGAAATCCCCCCGATATCGCCCGGTGGAGCGGTGCCCAGGCCGTGGCCGATTTCATCGACGAATTGGTCCGGGAGGCCAAACGGGTGGACCCGGAGTGCCTCTGCACCTTCACCAACTACCCGTCCACCGAATTCCTGCGCCCGCTGGAGGTGGATTTCGTCTGCTTCAATGTCTATCTGCACCAGCCACGACCCTTCCGCAACTACCTGGCCAGGCTGCAGATGCTCAGCGACGCCAAGCCGCTTTTGCTTGGGGAGTTTGGGATGGACTCGATGCGCGAGGGCGAAGCCGGCCAGGGCGCGTTTGTCCAGTGGCAGATCGAGGAGGCCTTCCGGAGCGGGCTGGCGGGGGCGGTGGTCTTCAGCTTCACCGACGACTGGTGGCGGGACGGGCAGCCGGTCGAGAATTGGGCCATGGGCCTCACGACGCGCGAGCGCAAACCCAAGGCAGCGTTCCGGGCGGTCCAGAAGATGTTCGCGGCCGCGCCGTACTTCCCGCTGGAGCGTTATCCCAAGGTCTCGGTGGTGGTGGCCAGCTACAACGGCGAGCGGACCCTCAGGGTCTGCCTCGGCTCGCTCGACCGCCTGAACTACCCGGATTACGAGGTCATTCTCGTGGACGACGGCTCGGCCGACAGCACGCCGGAGATTGCCGCGCAGCATCCCCAGGTGCGCTACTTCCGCCACCCAACCAACCTCGGGCTGTCGGTTGCGCGCAACACAGGGCTGGCCGCCGCCACCGGCGAGATTGTCGCCTTCACGGACGCGGATTGCCGCCCCGACCGGGACTGGCTCTATTACATGGTGGGCAACCTCCTGCAGAGCGCCTTCGCCGGCATCGGCGGCCCCAACCTGCTGCCGCCGGATGACTCGGCCGTGGCCGCGGCGGTGATGGCCTCGCCGGGCGGGCCCGCCCATGTGATGCTCACCGACCGGCAGGCCGAGCACATCCCCGGCTGCAACATGGCCTTCTACAAGTGGGCGCTGAGCGAGATTGGCGGGTTCGACCCGGTCTTCCGCAAGGCGGGCGATGACGTGGACGTGTGTTGGCGCCTGCAGCAGGCGGGCTACAAGATCGGCTTCAGCCCGGCGGGGTTCGTTTGGCATTACCGGCGCTCGACCGTCCGCGATTATCTCAAGCAACAGCGCGGCTACGGCGAGTCGGAGGCGCTCCTGGTGCGCAAACACCCTGAGTGCTTCAACGCTGTCGGGGGGAGCATCTGGCGCGGACGCATTTACACTGCCTCGAAATTCGGGGTCCTGCTTCGGCCGCCGATCATCTATCGCGGGCTGTTCGGCAGCGCCGGGTTCCAGTTCCTTTACGACTCCGGGCCGGCGCTCACGCTGATGTGGTGTACTACCCTCGAGTACCACGCCCTGCTGGAACTGCCCCTCTGGGTGCTCTCGGCCATCGTCCCTTACCTGTTGCCGCTGCCGGTGACCAGCCTGCTCGTCCCGGTGGGCGTCTGCGCCGCAGCCGGGGCGCAGGCGGCCTTGCCCCGGAACAGGACCCGCTGGTGGTCGCGTCCGCTGGTGGCCTTGCTCTTTTTCCTCCAGCCCATCGTGCGCGGCTGCGCCCGCTACCAGCACCGGCTGAGCTTGCGGCCCGCATCCCTGACCACCCGCCAGACGCTCGATTCGGTCGCCCTGCGCGACAGCGGCCAATCGCTGGAGCAGGTCCAATACTGGGCCGACGAGCGCCTGGACCGGCTGGCGCTGGTGACGGAGGTCCTCCAGCGCCTGGACCGCCAGGGATTGCCTAACAAGGCCGACAGCGGCTGGAGCCCCTATGACATCGAGATCTACGATACGCGCTGGAGCAAACTGCAGCTCACCACCGTCGCCGAAGAGCACCCGCGCGGCAAGCAACTCATCCGCTGCCGCCTGCGCCCGCGCTGGGCCCTCAAGGCCAAGCTGGTCTTTTGGCTGCTCTGCGGTTTGGAACTGCTCCTGCTCGGATTCTTGGCCCGCTGGCAGCCGTGGTTCTGGCTCCTGCTGCTCTCGCTGCCGCTCTTTGCCGGCTTCCTCCGCAAGGAACAGCGCGACCTCCAGAGCCTCATCCTGGTCCTGCTGGACCAATTGGCCAAGGACTGGAAGCTCAAGAAGAAAGGCTAAAGGCTAAAGGCTAAAGGCTAAAGGCTAAAAGAAAGGCTAAAGGCTAAAGGCTAAAGGCTAAAGGCGGAAGGCGGGCGTTGCGTTGTCCCTTTGGTCCCTTATGTCGTTTATGTCCCTCCTTTCCCTCGAGCCGCGGCCTCCCTTCGGCCTTTAGCCTTCAGCCTTCAGCCTTTAGCCTTTATCTTTGCCTTTAGCCTTTAGCCTTCAGCCTTTATCTTCTGGTGCCATGAAAGTCACGCAAGTTGCGATCTGCCCCAGCGAGGCCTCGAGCCGGCTGGGGCGGCCGGGGCTGACGCCCGAGTTGCTGGCGGCCAGCGGGGCGCGTTACTCGCGAAGCAGCGGGGGACTCGAGGCGATCCTGTCGAAGATCGACCCGGCCAACCTCGACAAATCGGTGGACTCGATTTTCCGGATGGTGGATTACGGCCATCAATCCATAGCAGACATGGCGCCGGTGGCGATGTTCATGGATGGGATCTCGATCTGGCTGGCGTGCTCTCTGTGGACGCTCAGCCCGACGGCCGGGGGCCAGGAGTGCTCGACCCGCTATCTGAAGGTCTCGGCCGATGGGCTCGATCAGCCCCGAGCGCCTGGGGATTGCGGCCAAAGACGCGCCCGGCTGGCAGGAGTTGATGGGCCGCTGCTTTGCGGCCTACCAATCTGCCGTGGGCCTCTGGGAGGGCCTGGCCTCGGAAAACCCCGCGCTTATGGGCATCCCGGGCTCCTTGCTGAATGACGCCTCGGAGCCGGCGCGCAAAAAGGTCGCCCGCATGAGGCGCAACTATGCGTTGGACCGCGCCCGCTACTTCCTGCCGGTTGCGGCGGCGACCAACGTCATGATGGTCATGTCCGCGCGCGGGTGGGTCAACCTCTGCCAGCACCTCCTCTCACAGGCCCTGCCGGAATGCCTGGCCCTGGGCCAGTTGATCCGGGACGAACTGGAGCTGTGCGCGCCGCGCCTGATCCGGCATGCCCGGCGCATGGAGCCGACCGAGCGGGCGATTGCCGATGAATTCGAAAAACAGGTCCGGCGAGCCCGCAGTCAGACCTCGAGTTGGGAGCAGGCGTCTTTGCCCGGCCACGACGGCTCGGCGATTCCGTTCCTTTCGGTCCTGCTGCCCGAGGGCATTTCCGGGGACGACCTGGCCCGCGATTTGGCGCATCATCCAAATCGTTACGCGCCGGTCGGCAGCAGCTTGCAGCGGACCAGTGTCCGGTTCGGCTGGTCGGCCATCGGGTTCGCCGAGATCCGGGACTTGAATCGGCATCGGACGGGCACGCGCTACTGGCCCCAGGTGCCGCAGGGGTTCTATTTTGCCTTGGACCAACTCCCCGCGGACGCGGACAACTCCGGGCAGCGGCAGGCCCTGCTGCTGCAGCAGGCGGCGGCCGGGCGCCAGGCCTCGGCCAGGGCCGCCGCCCTGCTGCGGCAGGCCCAGCCCACCCACGCCTACTGGTCCGTCCTGGGAACCGAGTTCCCCTTCGAACACACGACCACGGCCGACAAATTCATCTACGAGGCGGAGTTGCGGACCGGGCTCGGGGCGCATTTCCGCTATGCCAAGCACCTGCGGGACGCCCTCGCCTTGTGGTACAAGCGGTTCCCATCCACCCGCGGGCTGATCTTGGAGGGGAGCGCGGAGCCGGAGTAAGGCAAAAAAGAGCTTGTTACAAAAAAGAAAACTTTACTGCCGCCGGGTCTGCAATAGGATGATCGGGCAGCGCCCTGCGGGGCGCAACGGCGAATGGATTTGAAGCGACACAACCACCCAGGTTATCCCACATAACCAGGAAACCAGCAGATTGCGCCCATGGACCTCCATCATCCCATCTTGCGAGAGTTTCCGGAGCATCGCGAGACCATCAAACGTCTGAAGGGTTCGGACGACCACTTCCGGAACCTCTTCGAGGAGTACCACCGGTTGGACGACGAGATCTACCGGATTGAGGAGGAAATCGATTTTGCGACGGATCAGCAGATCGAGGAACTCAAGATGCGCCGCGCCAAGCTCAAGGACCACATCTATCACCTGATCCGCAGCGGGAAAGGCTAAAAGCTAAAGGCTAAAGGCTGAAGGCTAAAGGCTAAAGGCCGAGGGAGAGGCAAACGCCGTGGAGCGGCGGGGGTGTCAGCAGGGAGGCCCCGGCTCGAGGGACATAAGCGACATAAGGGACAAAGCAACGCCCGCCTTCGGCCTTCGGCCTTCAGCCTTTAGTTGCTCGCCCGGCTCTGGGCGGCGCGTTTGCGCCGGGTTTCATCGAGTATCTTCTTGCGGAGGCGGAGGTTTTTCGGAGTGGCCTCCAGGTATTCGTCCTGGCCGATATACTCGAGGGCGCGCTCCAGGGAGAGTCTGAGGGGCGGCTCCAACTGGATGCCCTTGCCGTCGCCCACGGAGCGCATGTTGGTGAGGTGCTTGGCCTTGCAGGGATTGACGGGGATATCGTTTTCGCGGGCGTTTTCGCCGATGATCATGCCTTTGTAGATCTTGTCACCCGGCTGGATCATGAGCCGGCCGCGCTCTTGGATCATGTTCAGGGCGTAGGCGGTGGCCTCGCCGGCCTCCATGCTGACGAGCGAGCCGTTTTTGCGGGCGATGATCTCGCCGCGGTCCGGGCCGTATTCATGGAAGAGGTGGCTCATGACGCCCAGGCCGCGAGTCTGGTTGACGAGGTCGGTTTCGAAGCCGATGAGGCCGCGCATGGGGATGAGGGCCTCGATGCTGACCTGGTCGGCGTGGTGGTCCATGGTGCTGATTTGGGCTTTGCGGCCAGCCAGGTTCTCGAGCACGGTGCCCATGGTGTCCTTGGGGATTTCGAGGAAGAGCCGTTCGATTGGTTCGAGGAGGTTGCCGTGCTTGTCTTTGCGATAGATCACCTCGGGCCTGGAGACCAGGACTTCGTGCCCCTCGCGGCGCATCTGCTCGACCAGGATGGCGATCTGCATCTCGCCGCGCCCGCTCACGTTGAAGATGTTGGGGGCGTCGGTCTGCTCGATGCGCAAGGCGACGTTGGTGCGGACCTCCTTGACCAGGCGCTCCCAGATATGGCGGGCGGTGACCAACTGGCCATCCACGCCGGCCAGCGGGCCGTCATTGACGGCAAATTGCATCTGGATGGTGGGCGGGTCGATCGGCACAAACGGCAGCGGAAACCGGTCCTCGGCGTCGGTGATCGTCTCGCCAATGAACACGTCCTCGAACCCGGTGATGCCGATGACGTCGCCCGCATGGGCTTCCTTGATCTCGATGCGTTTGAGGCCCTCGAAATGGAAGATGGCGGTGATCTTGGCGGCCGTCTTGCGGCCGTCGCCGTGGATGCAGATGTAAGTGTCGCCATTCTTGACCTTGCCGCTGTAGATCTTGCCAAAGGCGATGCGGCCCAGGTAATCCGAATAGTCCAGGTTGGCCACCAGGAGCTTGAAGCCCTCGCCGGCATGGGCCCGAGGCGGGGGGATGTGCTTGATGATGGCATCGAAGAGCGGCTCCATGGTGCCGCTGACGTGGCCGAGGTCGGCCATGGCGTAGCCGTCCTTGGCGCTGGCGTAGATCACGGGGAAATCCATCTGCTCGTCCGTCGCATGGAGCGACACAAAGAGGTCCCAGACCTCGTCCAGGACCTGGTGGGGATTGGCGTGTTCGCGGTCGATCTTGTTGATGACGACGATGGGTTTGGCGCCGGCCTCCAGGGCCTTGCGCAGGACGAAACGGGTTTGGGCCTGGGGACCTTCGGCGGCGTCCACCACCAGGAGCACCCCATCGATCATGTTCATGATCCGCTCGACCTCCCCGCCGAAATCGGCATGGCCCGGGGTGTCCACGATGTTGATGTGGTAGTCCTTGTATTTGAAAGCGGCGTTCTTGGCCTTGATCGTAATCCCTTTCTCGCGCTCCAGGTCCATGGAATCCATGATCCGCTCCTCGGTGGCGATGGCCTGGTTGGCGCGGAACGTCCCCGACTGCTTGAGCAGGCAGTCCACCAGCGTCGTCTTGCCGTGATCGACGTGGGCGATAATCGCGATATTGCGTATGTGCTGCATACTATTAAATGCCAAATACTAAAGAGCCGGGCAATGTGCCTGTTTCGTGGAAAAGGTCAAGCCCGCAAACAGGCCGTGACGGTCCTCCACGGTCCTCCCGAGGGCCTTTGACAAGGTTGTAGCGCAGGTTTCCAAACCTGCTGTATCGCCGATTTCTAATCGGCAGGGCGTCTGCATGTCGAGCGCCCCCGGTTTGCGAACGGCCGGCGGGTTTGGAAACCTGCGCTACGCTGGCGTCCCTGGCGCACAGGCGCGCAGAGCGACCTTCTCAATGGCCCTGCGAGTCCTCCACGTCTGGCCCACTCCCGTCTTGCCTTTCCCGGGGAATCTGCCTAAAAGAGCCGCCATGAATCGCCGTGAATTCCTTCAGATGAGCGGTGCGGCGGGCCTGGCGCTCTCAGCCCTGGGCGCCTCTGCCGCAGACTTCGCAGACCCCGCCAGACGTGTCGGCCTCATCGGCTGCGGCTGGTATGGCAAGTGCGACCTGTGGCGGCTGGCGCAGGTTGCCCCGGTCGAGATCGTCTCGCTGTGCGACGTGGACAAACGGATGCTGAGCGACGCGGCCGACATGGCCGCCGAGCGCCAGGCCTCGAAAAAGCGGCCTCGCACCTACACCGACTACCGCCAGATGCTCAAGGAGAAGGACCTCGATTTGGTCCTCATCGCCACCCCGGACCACTGGCACCCGCTCATTGCCATCGAGGCCATCGAGGCCGGCGCGGACCTTTACCTGCAGAAGCCGATCAGCGCCGGTGTCGCCGAGGGCCAGGCCATTCTCGCAGCGGCGCGAAAGCACAATCGCGTGGTCCAGGTGGGCATGCAGCGCCGCAGCACGCCGCACCTGATCGAGGCGCGCGACCGGTTCATCAAGAGCGGCCAGCTCGGCAAGATCGCTTACGTCGAGATCTGCTGCTATTACCACATGCGCGCCGGGGAGAACCCGCCCGATACCGCCCCGCCGGACTACCTGGACTATGACTTCTGGACCGGCCCGGCCCCGATGCGCCCCTATAACCGCCTGGTCCACCCGCGCGGCTGGCGCGCCTTCATGGAATACGGCAACGGCATCGTCGGCGACATGTGCGTCCACATGCTCGACATGGTCCGCTGGATGCTCGACTTGGGCTGGCCCCGGCGCATCACCTCCTCCGGCGGCATCCTCGTGGCCAAGAACAGCAAGGCCAACATCTCCGATACTCAAACCGCCACCTTCGATTTCGGCGACCTCGAGGTCGTCTGGACGCACCGGACCTGGGGCGCCCCACCCGACCCGAAATACACCTGGGGCGCGGTGCTCTACGGTGACAAGGCCACCTTGAAGGCCAGCGTGTACAGCTATGACTTCATCCCGGCCGACGGCCCGCCGGTCCACAAGGATGTCACCTACGAGTTCGAGCAATACCCGATCGACCGGACGGAGAAGGACCTCGAGCGCCACGTGGCGCCGGCCATTCGCGGCCACATGAAGGACCTCCTGGCCGCCATCGCCACGCGCGGCAGGCCCGTGGCCGATATCGAGCAGGGCTACATCTCGACCGCCTCCTGCATCCTGGCCAATCTTTCCATGCAACTGGGCCGCACCCTGGTCTGGGACCCCGCCCAGGGACAGGTCGTCGGCGACGCCCAGGCCAACCTCCTCCTGCGCCGGCCCTACCGCGCCCCGTGGACCCACCCTGAGCCGGACCAGGTCTGAGCCGCACTGCACCCGACTTTGGATGACTTTGGTATCTTTGTCGCAGCCTTTGTCGGAGCCTTTGTCGAGCTCAGCCGGATTTCGACAAAGGCCTCGACAAAGGCTGCGACAAAGGGCCTGAAAGTCACTCAAAGTCCGGTGCAGTCGCTCTGAGCCGGGGCCCCGCAGTCCCTTTCGTCTCTTTTGTCCCTTCTGTCTCTTTTGTCCCTTCTGTCCCTTTTGTCCCTTCCGCCGCATCGGAAGGGACAAAAGGGACAGAAAGGACATAAAGGACGTAAAAGGACATACGGTGGATTATTAGAACTATCCAACAATCATATTAAGATTAGATGTAATTGTCAATTCTTTGCATCGGCGTGACAAAATAATGCTATGACGATGCCCTGGAGCCCCGCCGGTCCCGAATTCAAAAAGCAGTAAAAATCAAGGAGAATCGGCCATTATCAGGGAAACTGCTGGCGAGCCTCGAGGGCCTGGACAAATAAGGGTTATTATTCGACAAAAAATGGAGAGTAGCTCCCCCCATTTTCCTAGTAACTATCCCGGCACAAAGCCTGGGAATTTTCCCGGCGAACCAGTGGCATCAGCCTGTCGTGCTGAGCACTTGAAAAGACAACGCTGCACAATATGAACAAAGAACCTCTGAAGAATGCGCTGGCCTGCTGGGGGGCAGCCATCCTGGCGGCCGTGGGCGCCGCCGGCACCGCCACGGCTGCAACCCCTTTGAATGGCCAGTTAACAGTCCGGCCCCTCGTGCCCGCCGAGCAAAGCACTTACAAACTGACCAACCTGCAAAAGTCCGCCGGCCTCACCACCGTCGCGCTGGGCGAGCCCGTCTATCTGGACGCCCTCGTTAACATTGCAATCCCACAGACGGACATCGTCCGCGTCGCCTGGGCGCTGACCAACGTGCCCGCCGGCTCGATGGCGTCGCTGACCAACAGCCCGCTGGGGACGAATGTCCCCGTCTATAAGCCGGCCGACGCCAAGGCTCTCCAGGTGGCGGGCCGGCAGGCCTTCTGGCCCGATGTCGAGGGCCAGTACACGGTCACGGCCACGATCACAACCGCCTCGGAAGGGACCACCAACCTCACCCAGACGATCACGGCGGGGACGTATAAGGGCCTCTACACATGCCAGATGTGTCACGACGGGGGCGTCGTGCCCAACAAAGTGACCCCGTGGTCCAAGACCCTGCACGCGACCGTGTTCACCAAGGGCATCGACGGCAACTTGGGCATTGGCCCTCTTTACGACGCGCGGTGTTTGCCATGTCACACGGTCGGTTACGACAGCGTCACCAACGTGGCCAATGGCAGCTTTGGCGACGTGATGGCGCGTCTTAATTGGCATCTCCCAACGGTCATAACCAACGGCAACTGGGCGAACATGGTGAGCAATTATCCGGCGCTCGCCAACCTGGCCGATATTCAGTGCGAAAACTGCCACGGGCCGGGCAGCCAGCACGTCCTGGCCGCCGCTACAAGCGGAGCCGATGCGGCGCGCGCCTCCATCTGCGTGACTTATTCCGAGGGCGATTGCGGCCAGTGCCATAACGAGCCGCCTAGCCACGCCAAGAGCGCGGAATGGAGGATCTCCCACCACGCGATGCAGGCGATTTCGCCACCCGATGCGACCGACAGCGCGGACTGCGGCGGTTGCCACACGGGGCCTGGGTTTGCCGGCAGGATGTCCGGAGTGCTGAGCACGAACACCGCGGATTATGAAGTGATCACGTGCGCGGCGTGCCATGAGCCGCACGATGCGACTTACGCGCACCAACTCCGGCGCGTCAACACAGCGACCTTGATGGACGGCACCACGGTGACCAACGCCGGCATGGGTGGGGTGTGCATGAACTGCCACATGAGCCGCGCCAACGCCGCCACGTATGTCGACAGCACCGCCGGCAGTTCCCATTACGGCCCCCACCACGGACCGCAGGCCGATATGATCGAGGGCGTCAACGGCTATACCTACGGCCAGACCATCCCCAGTTCCGCGCACAAGGACGTCGTCTCTGACACCTGCGTGACCTGCCACATGCAGACAGTGGCGTCGGGCGCCCCGGCCTTCCTGCGCGCCGGCGACCATACCTTCGAGATCAGCGCCGCCGCCAGCGGCACCAATGGCCCGGTGCAACTGACGGCCGCCTGCACGACGTGCCATGGCACGATCTCGAGCTTCGACTTCCCGCGCCAGGACTACGATGGCGACGGCGTCATCGAACGGCGTGCAGACCGAGGTGCAGCACCTCATGGACAAGCTGGCCTTGCTGCTCCCGCCGGTGGGCGTGGCCAAGAGCAGCCTCAGCATCAATTCGACTTGGACCAAGCAGCAGTTGCGCGCGGCCTGGAACTACGTCTTCGTCCAGAACGACGGCAGCCACGGCATCCACAACCTAGCCTACACGGTCGGCTTGCTCAAGGCCTCGATCGCCGACCTGACGGGGGTGTCTGCCGCCGGCGGCTTGCCCGATGCCTGGGTGATCCAATACTTCGGCTCGCTGACAAACGCGAACGCCGCCCCCAATGCTTGTCCGGCCGGGGACGGGGTGCCCAACTGGCTCAAATACGCCCTGGGCCTCAATCCCACAGTGGCCGGCATGACGGTGCCCGGCGGGGTCGTCTGGGCCAATGGCAGCAGCCAGATCAGCGCGGGCAACACCAACGGCATCGCCATCTACACCGCCGCTGAAGTCGCCTTCACGACCCAGACCAACAAGACCTACCAACTCCAGGCCATCTCGTCGCTGGGCGGCGGCTGGCAGAACGTCGGCAACCCGATCACCGGCACCGGCTCCTCGATGAGCTTCCTGACCCCCACCCGGAACGACCCGCAGCAGTTCTTCCGCGTGACCAGCCAGTAGCCGCCAGACGCCTTCCCTGAGAGCAAAGGGATTGGCTCCAATAGAAAGCCCCTCCCCGGGAGACCGGGGAGGGGTTTCTCTTTCCGCCCCTTTTGTCTTTTCAGCAAGGGACAAAAGCGACAAAAGCGACAAAAGGGACGGATTTGCCGGAGCGCCCGCGCTTGGGTTTGGCCGCTCAGTGGGCGCCGGTCTTGAGGCGTGTAAGGGCCTGGACTTGTGCGGCGGAGCGCGCGGCGATCTGGCTGAGCGTGTCGTTTTGTTCGGCTTGGGCTTGCTGGAGTTGCTTCATCGCGGCCTGCCGGTCGGTTTCCGAATGGTTGCTCTGGGCCTGGGCGAGCCTCTGCCGGGCCTCCTGGATGCGGGCTCCGATTTGCTGAGCGGCGCGCGCAGAGTCAGCCAGGGCCGCCTGGCGCAGCAAGCGGGTTCCCTCCTCCACGGACACTGATTCCACATTGGGGATGAGCCGCCGGACCTCATCGAGGACCGCCGGGTCTTGCCGGGGCGGGGCCATCGAAGGCGGGGCCTGGGCGTCCGCCGCGGCCGCGCGCTCGATAGCCCGGGCCAAGTCGAACTCCACCGCCGGCTCCCACTCCGGCGCCAGGCGCTCCAGCGTTTCGGTCCGCCGCTTGCCCGCTATTGCAATCCCCAGGAAGCAGGCCTCGTCCGTCTCCATGCTGAACGGCTTGATGCCGTCGGCGATAGCCGCCTTCCGGAGGGCGGAATCGGACTCGAAATTGTGGCGCTCGACCTTCAGCTTGCCGCCGGCTTCGCGCTCGAATTGATCGAGCAGGCGCTCGACCCGTCCTGCAAAGGCCGGCATGGATGCCGGCGCGCCGGCCGGGTCCAGCGAGCAATAGAAGCGGACGGTCAGGGGCGTCTTCAGGCCCTGCAGGACCCTCACTGTGGCCGCGGAGAGCGGCGGCGCCCCATCGGGTTGCGTTTCCGAGGCGGCCTGTTCTGCCTGGCGCAACCTGGCCTGGCGCGCCCAAAATGCGCTTCCGGCCAGGCCGGCCGCCAGGCAGGCCAGCGCCAGGATTGCGACTCGAGTTGATTGAGAACCGATCATAATCGGAGCAGCGGCTGCCGACTCCGCCGGCCAATCTGCCAGAGCCGGGGGATGGACGCGAGGAAAAACTCCTTTGCCATTGGGCAGGCAATAAACGGTTAGGGCCCTCTGGAGGACGCGCGCGCCATTCTGGTATTGCGCAAGTTGGGTCAAGGGTTCAGAATACATCGCATTAGGCTTTGGGGTTTGGCTGGCGCGAGTCCGCGCCGGCAGCGGTCGGGCACTGTCCGCAGCAGCAGAAATGCAGTTTATGAATAGCACCACAGCACGGCCGGGGAAGCGGGCGCGGGCTTGGCTCCTGGCGATGGGCGTTGTGTTGGGCCTTGGGGTCTCGGCCGTTGGCCAGAATGTTCAGCATTTGAGCGAAGCGTTCGCGGGCGGCATGCCCGGGCTGCCGGTCATCACGAGCGTCGAGCCGACGACCAATGGCTACAGCATCACGTGGGACGGCCCGCCGGGCTACTATCGGCTTTGGGAGCGATCGACCGCCCCGGGTTCGAAATTGTTGGCGCTGGGCAAGGCCACCAACCTGGTCCGGCATGCCACCGTGGTCACCCGCGCCACCAACATCGAGTTCAGCGTGACGGGCCCCTCGCCCGTCTATGCCGGGTCGAGTGTCTGCGTCGCGTGCCACAAGACGGTGCACGACCCCGAGATCGACACGCCGCACGCGCGGGCCTTCGAGTCGCTCAAGCGGATCGGCCAGCAGACCAACGGCTCCTGCCTGCCCTGCCATACCGTCGGTTACGGGTTGCCCACCGGCTTCAAGAGCGAGGCGGCCACGCCCCAACTGGGCGGGGTCCAGTGCGAGAATTGTCACGGGCCGGCCTGGCACGCGGCCGACGACATGGACCCGACAGTCCGGCCGCGAGTCGAGTTGGCCGCCACGGTGTGCGGCGGCTGTCATAACGCCACCAATGGCGGCCCGTTGCGGCCGGTTTTCGAGGAATGGAGTTCCAGCGCCCATTCCGGCCTGGTCGAGGACATGAACCCGGCCGGTGTCATCGACAGTTGCGGCCGGTGCCATTCGGGCTCCGTCCGGCACAGTTTTTTCCCCGGCCTGCCGCTGCCGGCCGGGGACGCCGACATTCCCATCGTTTGCGCCACCTGCCATGATCCGCACCAGACCAACGCCAACCCCTTCCAGCTTCGCTTTCCCCTGGCCTCGACCAACGACTATTTCATCACCACCAGCGACCCGTTCACCAACCAGGTCAATCCCCAGGTCAACCTCTGCGCCCAATGCCACAACCATCGCGGCGCCTCCTGGACCGCCACCGGCCGCTCGCCGCACCACTCGCCCCAGTACAACATGTTGCTCGGCACGGTCGGCGAACTGGATTCCCCGGCGCCGCTTTATCAACCGAGCACGCACGCCCTCCGGGTCACCAACCAATGCGCCGGCTGCCACATGCAGTCCAGGGCCAGTTCCACCAACGGGCAGCCCGCGCTGGCCGGCCACAAATTCATCGTGGAGATCTATGACGTCTGTGCAACCTGCCATACCGAGCCTCAGATGCTGGTCCAATTCACGACCGCAGCCGTCTCCAACCGGTGCGATCAGATCAAGGCCTCGCTCGACCTGTGGGCCACCACCAAGGCCCCGGAGGCCCTCCGGTCCAAGTACGGCGCGCTCGCCTGGGAATACACCGTGCCCGGCACATTCGCGACCGGCGGCTCGGGACCCGCCTCGGCCGAGCAAGCCCTCATCCCCGACAATATCCGGAAGGCCCGTTTCAATCTTTACCTGGTGGTCTATGACGGCAGTTACGGTGTCCACAACAGTTACTTCGCCTCGAGTCTGCTGGACAAAGCCACTCAATGGATTCAAATTGAGCTCAACAAGTGAAGCTCCCACCAGGCTGGATTGCCGCCCCTGATTTGACACAGAAGAAACGACCGATAACTGAAGACCTCATGATGATTGCCACATCGTGCAGACGAGGCAGGCTCTCCCCGTGGTGGGGACGAGGACTGGCGCTGGCCGCCGGGGCCGTTGGCCTGCTGGCCGTGATCTCCTGCGGCAGCATCAGCCGCACCGTGGTCCTGCTGCCCAATGTGCCCGGGGCAAAGTACATTGGTTCCAAGGAATGCGAGCAGTGCCACGAGGAAATCACGCGCGGCTTCAAGACCGCCGACCACGCCCGCCTGATCGCCGAGGGCCCGAACGCCATCGAGGCAGGCTGCGAGTCGTGTCATGGCCCGTGCAGCCTCCACTCCGAATCGGGCGGTGAGACCAAGCCGCCCTACAGCTTCACGGCCGGGCGTCCGCAAGTGGCGGCATCGGGGGTCGGGCTGGGCGAGTTGCCGCCCCCGCGCGCCGTCGAGACGGTTTGCTATCAATGCCACGCCGACGTGCGCGGGCAATTCAACCTGCTCTTTCATCATCTGGTGCCCGAGGGCAGGATGAGTTGCACCCAGTGCCATCCGCCCCATAAAGGCCGGGCCTTCGCCGGCGGCGGCACCGCCTTGCCTTCGCAGGCCCAGACCTGTTTCGAGTGCCATCCCGCGCAGCGCGGACCCTTCACCTTCGAGCACGAGGCGTTGCGCGAAGGCTGCGCCACCTGCCATGCCGTTCACGGCTCCATCAACGCCAAGCAACTCACCGTCCGCGATTCCAACCTGTGCCTCAAATGCCACTTCCAACAGGTCAAGGGCGGTGTCATCCTCATCGGCGGCTCCGATCACACCTTGCGCCTGAGGCAAGGCACCTGCTGGAGCGTCGGCTGCCACGAGGCCGTACACGGCTCCCGCATCAACCAAGCCCTCCGATTCTAACCCTCAACCCGATACTCGATGATTACCGCATTCGGATCAACCAGGCTCGCCCGCAGGCGCGCTGACCGAGGGTGGATTGCCTGTGGCGCGCTGTGCGCCTCATTAGGATTCGGGGGCGGGATGGCCGCGGCGCGCGCCGCCGAGGCCCCTGCCCAGGCCTCTCCGGCCCAAGCCTGCCAGGCCCCCACCAACGCGCCCCCCGCCAAGGCCGATGAAACGGCGACCAATGCCCCGCCCGCCAAGGCCGGCCAGACCCCCGCTGCGCTCACCCCCGAGCAGATGTTCGAGGGCGAGGCCGCCTACAAGAACTGGGTCGAGTTCTCCACCGGCGGTTTCATCGTCCGGGGCGATGCCGGCCAGGCCGAGCAGCGGGAGCAGCTCAAACGCGGCGCCTTCGGCGGCATCCAAGACCTCCATGTCGAGGGCAACCTCGATAAGAAGACCACCGTGACCGTGGACGGCCACTCGATCTTCGACGATCACGATTACCAGTTGAACCTGGCTCTCAAACGCGAGGACACCGGCTATGTGCGTGTGGGTTTCGAGAACTTCCGGACCTGGTCCGACAGCGCCGGGGGCTTCTTCGGGCCGGACAACCTGCAATTCTCGCAAGCGGGCGAGGGTCTGGGACTGGAGCGGGGCCAGGTTTTCCTGGAGGCGGGCCTGAACCTGAAGAACGCCCCGAAGGTCACCTTCCGCTATACGCACCGTTACCGTCAAGGCGACGAGAGTTCCACCCTCTGGGGACCCGTCAATACTTCGCAGGGCACGCGCAATATCTTCCCCGGCTCTTATGGCCTGGACGAGACCTTCGACACCTTCGAGCTGGATGTGACGCATCGGATCAAGATCGTCGATTTCGGCGCCGGAATCCGTTACGAAAAGGCCAGCATGAACGATGGCCTGTTCACCACCTCACAGCCCGGCGCGGCGTTCCAGCAGCGGATTACCGACCGCCAGGGCACCGACTACGACATGTTCAGCGTGCATGCCTTCGCCGAATCCTGGCTCAAGAAGGACCTCCTGCTCTCCGCCGGCTTCCTCTACGATAATGTCGACAACACCTTCTCCGGAAACAACATCTACGGGGACGACTTCAACCTGGCCTTCGCCCCCAATGCCTTGAGCGGCCTGGGCTATTTCGACCTCCACGGCGGCTCGCGCCTGCACGATTACGTTTTCAACCTCAACGCCCTGGCCCTGCCCACCAGCCACTTCACCATCGTCCCGTCGGTGCGCGTGGAAAAGATGGACTCGGACGCCGATGCGGCGGGCACGGGCACCCTGGGCGCCTTCCCCACCGAACCGTTCAGCGCCCGCGGCGACCAGGACGAACTGGACGTGACCGAACGGGTCGACTTCCGCTACACCGGCGTCACCAACTGGGTCTTCTACGCCGGACCCGAGTTGACCGAGGGCAGGGGCAACCTCAAGGAGAACGGGGGCCTGAGCCAGGTTGCGGGCATCGGCGTGCCGCCCATCCAACTCTCCACCGATGAGTCACGGCTCTTCCAGAAATACTTCGCCGGCGTCCGCCGGTACCCCACTCGCCGCCTCAGCCTCGACGCCGGCGGCTATTACAAGAGCCACGAATACGACTACAACAACATCGTGGACAGCACTCCCAACACCACCAACAGCCTCAATCGCTACCCGGGCTACCTGGTCCTGCAGAGCTTCGACACCTATGACGGCAACGTGCGCGCCACTTGGCGGCCCGTCCAGAACGTTACCCTGGTGGGCCGCTATGAGTACCAGTTGTCCTACGTCCACACCGGTCCGGACCCTGTTCTCAGGGCTGAGCGAGACCGAGTCCGCCACGATGACCAGCCACATCATCGGCCTCAACGCCGGGTGGGTGCCCTGGAACCGGTTGAGCCTCCAGCTCGGGTTGGACTATGTGCTGAGCGACACACGGACCCCGACCTCGGACTTCACCGCTGCCGTCCTCAAGGCCCAAAACGATTACTGGACCCTCAGCTTCAACACCGGCATCGTCCTGGACGACAAGACCGATCTGAATCTGGGCTTCTTCTATTATCAACCGGACAATTTCGTGGATAATTCAACCGCGGGCTTGCCCCTGGGCGCTGCCGTCCAGGAATACGGCCTCACGGCCATGCTCACCCACAAGATCAGCAAGAATATCCGCCTCAACCTCCGATACGCCTTCACCCATTTCCAGGACTATGCCTCCGGCGGCTTCAACAACTACGAGGCCCATCTCCTGTTTTCCAGCATCCAGTACCGCTTTTAGATTAGAGCCTGCCCCAAAAACTCTGATTCCGGGCCTTTGTCGCAGCCTTTGTCGGCACCTTTGTCGAGAAATGGCCAATCCGACAAAGGTTTCGACAAAGGCCGCGACAAAGGTCCCTCATTCGCAGGGTGTTTGGGACAGGCTCTTGATCAGACTCGAATGTCGAGGGGCGGCTGCTCGTGCTCGTTGCAGCCGCCCCCCTTGCCAGGGTACCCCCCCCCCTGCGCTCCCGCCCATGGCTCCTTAGCGTTGAGGCTGCATCTTCACTCTCCGCGACGCTTTTGGATATGGGGTGCTGTCCCCACTCCCGGGTCCACCTGCCCCGGCGGCTTGTCGCGGCGCACCACGATGAACCAGAGGCTCTCTTTGTCCCGGGCGCCGCCGATGATCGTCCGTGACTGGCCCGTCGGCGAGGTCGTCCGCTCGACCACCCTGCCGTCCTCCAAGGCTGCAACCCTCCGGTGCCTCGGGTCGGTGAGGTTGATCTCCACAGCGCGCTGTTTGTTCAAGGGCAGGCGGACAACCCGCCCCGGCTCGACGGCCGTCTCCAGCCGGCACATCTCCCAATAGCTCTTGCACCGCAGCACCGGTTTGAACGTGGCCAGCAACCCGGGGCCCAGGGGCCGGGCGTCCCCAGCCGGTGGCTCCGCCCTGTCCATGGCGCGAACCAGTTGAACGTAATAAACAACCGGCTCCGGGCCGTTGCCTCCCACACAGCCGCCGGCGAGAACGGCCCCTCCCAGCGCGCTCATAATCAATCTCATCATACGTTGCCTCTCTGAACACAGACGAACGGGACGGCCTTCGTATTGAAGGAAAGCGTGAAGCGTGAAACGTGAAAGGTGAAGCGTGAAACGTGAAACGTGAAACGTGAAACCGCGTGCCTCTGGTCGCGTGGACTGGGGCCAACCCATCAATCCACCAATCCATCAATCCACCAATCCCTTGCTTGGCGGTGCCCATGACCGCGTGGACTGGGGCCAACCCATCAATCCACTAATCCATCAATCCATCAATCCACTATACGGCGGTGCCCGTGGCCATGCGGATTTGGGAATTGCGCAAGGTCCGCATGGTGCTGGCGGCGAAGGGGAGCAGGAGGACGCCTGCGGCGATGAGCGTCGTGGGTTCCGGCATCGGCGTGGTGCGAAGGTCCAGGCCCCAGCTTTGGACCGTGGCGGGCGGGCTGCCCTTGAGCATGTCCTGCACGCAGAGCGTCCAGGTGCCATTGGCATCCATGCCGATGAACGAACTGAGGTCAGCCGTGCGCGCGGTTTGGTTGGGGACCGTCGAGGTGACGGAGATCAGGGCGGCTTGGACGCTGGGACAGGCCAGCAGACCGGCAATCAGGAGGGCGGCGGCAGTCTTCGCGGCGCCTCGCTTTGTTCTTCTCATACCTCACAAGCTAGGGCGGGAGGAGACTCCTAACCATCGGGGCGGCAACCCCTTGTGTTCCCGGTGAGACTCCTCAACACGGTCCAGGGGATTCCCCGGCGGCGGGGCGGGAAGGGGGGCGAGGGTCGAGGGATTCCTGTTCTTCGGCCCTCCGGCGCCTCGCAGAAAAACGGATGCGCGCCCGAATTGGAGTCGCTCGACCCTCGACCCTACGCCGTCTAAGGCCATGGCACGATGCGATAGAAGAATCGAGGCCGGCCCGCTGAATTGGGATCCAGGAAGAAGAGCGTGCTGCCGGAAGGTGTATTGGTAATGAGCGGGGTCCAGTGGGGCGGCAAGTCGGGGGACCCGTCCACGCGGTAGGCCTGCTGCGGGGCCACGCCGGTGGCGGTCACCTGGAAAAGGTGATTGGAGCCTATGAGGCTCAGCGAAAGGGTCGGACCATTGCCGGAGGCCCCTGTGCCGAGGGTGAAACGGGTGGTGGCAGAGACCGCAGCCAGGCCGGTCGCTCCCGGGGAATTGGTGGTGTCGAGCCACTCCAGGCCTTGGAACATCAACGCCGCCTGGTAAGACTGATTTGAGTCGAGGGCGCCGGCCGGGATGAGAGCGGAGGTGGCTGAGCCGTCCAGCGCTCCGGGCGACCCCAGGTCAGGCGTCTTGAAGACCAAGTTCCCGCTGGTGTCCGAAACCGTCAGTTGGATGAAGACGGGGGTGCCGAGCCCCGCGCAGGGGTCCCAGGCGAGCGTGAAATCGGCGGTTGAATCAATGGCCTGCGCGGCGCTGTAGCCGGTGAGGTGCGGCGCGCTCGGGTAAGACGCCGTCAGCAGCGGCAAGGGCAGGACCTTCTGGCCGTCGTGGGCGCAACTGACCTGCACGGTGTAGATGCCGAAAGGAAAGCTCGAGTCCAGGTCGGCCTTTGCCGGCAGCAGGCCGGTGAAAGACCACCCCATTGCGCCGGCCTGGGGCGCCAGGGAATTGGTTAGGCCCGAGGGAGTGATGATGGCGGCCCCGAGCACCGAGCCGGCGGCATTGGCCTGGACCTGCGCGGTGAAGACGCCGCCGCCGCTCGGCAACGGGGCAGGGGAGCCAGCGCCGGTCTGGGTGAAAACCAAACCCTTGGAAATGCCGTAGCCGGCCAGGTCCGCCGGCAGCGTGGAAATGGCAAGTTCGGTCCGCGACCGATAATTACCCAGGTGAAGGACGCCGGGATAATTGGTCGTGTTGAGCCCGACGAGGCGGTTGAAAGTGATGGTCGCCCGGTAGGTCTGCCCCGGGGCGAGGGTTCCGCCAACGATCGTCGCGTTGGTCGCCCCGCCATTGAGGGCCTTCGGTGCGCCGAGATTCGGTGTCGCGTAGATCTTGTTTCCGTTGAGGTCTTCGATTCGGAACTGGACGAAGCCACCCGGGCCGCCGCCGGGCCAGGGGTCCCAGGACACGCTCAAGGGCTGGCTGGCATTGACGGTGCGGATGGCATCGAAATTGGCGAAGTGCGGGGGCGGCGGCGCGTTGGTCACAGATTGAAGGGACAGGGTGAGGGACTTGGCGCCATCGTGCGGTGTGTTGAATGTGATAGTGTAGTTGCCCTGCGCGTAGAGCGCATCGAGCGCCTGCGGCGTCCAGACGTTATCCAGGCAGGCCAGCGTGAGCAGGTCCGGATCCAGTGTCAGGCTCCGGTTGGTGGGACCGCTGGAGGTGGCTGGGAAGGCAACCGAGCCGGCGGTGAGCGCGCCAGGCAGGTAGGCATCGACTTCGGCCTTGAACTGGTACGTGCCGGCCGGATCGGGCCCCGCCGGTCCGCTGTTGGTCTGTATCCACTGCACGCTCTTGGTCACCTCCACTGTCTGGACATCGGGCGCCGCCGCGCCCGAGGTTACCAGTGAGACTTTGGTCTCGGAAAAGTAAGCGGCCAAGCCGAGCGCCCCGGGGTAGCTGGCGAGGTTGGTTGCGACGTTCTTCTGAAAGAACAGCGCCGCGGTGTACGTCTGGTTGGGGTCCAGGTTGCCCGGTCCGATCACCGCGTAAGCCGTCTGCCCGCCCCAGGCCCCCTGCTGGTACACGTTCGGGCTCTGGTAGAGGTTGTTCTTGGCGGCATCCGAGACCGTCAGCCGGACGAAATCCGGCGTCGGGGCGGACCCGTAGCCCCTCCACGCAACCACGGAGTAGCCATTGGCGTTGACGGCCTGGAGCGCGGGAAAATTGGTGACGTAAGGCGTCAGCGGGTAGGCGTCTCCCAGCAGCGCCAGCGCCGGCTTTTGCAGGCCGTCATGTAAGCCACCTATGGCAGATTTATACGTGCCATCGGGAAAGGCGCTGTTCATCTTGCCGAGGCTGTTCTTCGAGTTCTTGAACTGGAAGTGGGTCTCCGAGCTGATCAAGGCAAGCGGCGTGGGCACGTTCGACCCGGATACCGTGACCCATGCATTAGTGATGAAACCCGAAACGGCGGGATAAACGTCCGCCTCGAACCGATACCCGTTCGTGGCGTCCGGAGAAGTCGGCGGGGCCGTGCTGGCCTGCGTGTAACGGAAGCCCTTCTTCACGACGTAGAAGGAAGCATCGGACCCATAGAGCCTTGCCCCGGCTTGAAGCGCCGCCAGGCCCACGGCCAGGCTCAGCAGAGAGGAACAACAATTAGCGGTCAGGGCTGCTCTATTCATGGCGCAAGAGCATGTCAGGTTGAAAGTGCCCCGTCAATGGCGGAATCGTCACGTCAGTAAGGCCAGCAGGGCCTGAGTAAAGGTGGGAGCGACACGGCGGGCAGAGCCCTATTGCACCGGACTTTGGATGACTTTGGTGCCTTTGTCGCAACCTCTGTCGCAATCTTTGTCGAATTGGGCCGGTTTCCGACAAAGGTTGCGACAAAGGCAACGACAAAGGTCGCGAAAGTCACTCAAAGTCCGGTGCAGAGGGGCATGAGTTCTTCCGGATCCGGCTCCATTTCGTCCTCGGCGGGGGACGGTTCGGCCCCCGGCTCCGCAGAGGTCCACTGCCTGAGTTGTCTTGTGAGGCCAGGCTCCCCGGCGATTTTTGCGAGCATCCCGGCGATGGCGGCATTGGCCCCCCGGACGGTGAGATTTCCGTCG
Source organism: uncultured bacterium (assembly GCA_963749495.1). GTDB lineage: Bacteria > Verrucomicrobiota > Verrucomicrobiia > Limisphaerales > UBA8199 > CAVQND01. The sequence continues at coordinate 331,466 of CAVVMW010000019.1, read as the reverse complement.
AATCTGAACTTGCCGGCGATGCGCTTGCCCTTCTCGAGGTTGTAGTAGTCAACCAGCGCGGCCAGGACCCACTCGCCGGAGAGATAATCCAGGAAGAGGTGTTTATGGAGGTGGATGGCCCCCCTGGCCTTCCAGGCGCAATTGGGGATGCCGTTGAGGATTCGGCACCGGCCTTCCGGGCTCAACTGCTTCATGCGGCTCCTGACCTCATCGATGCCCATGGACTGGACCGGCTCGACGCGCCGCAGGTATTCGAGGGCCAGTTTGCGCGCCAGCGGCTTGGCGCTGAGCGTTCGGAGGATGACCCCCACTTCGTTCTTCACCGCGTTGGCCGACAACCCATAGGCGGCCGCCAATTCCTTGTCGCTCCGGCCCCGGACGAACCAATCATAAGCCAAACGCCGGTCCCGCGTGGCCCGGACCCTCGCCTCCTGCCCGGCCCCGCCTTGCTCCGGCTCGCAACACATGAGGATCGTGTTGAGCGGGATCAGCCGGATGACTTTCATCCGGTCGCCCATCGGCATCCGGTGCAGAGCCCATCGCATCCTGCCCCGGCTCACCGGCCCGATGCCGAGCAACTCCCCTTCGATCCGGCCGGCCTCGGCCATCAGTTCCGGGCTCTCCAGGATGGCATCGATGACGCGGAAGACCGTGTTCCGCGCGTGTTTGTAGGAGGCGGTGGGCTGGACGTACTGGCAGGCCAGGGTGTGCCCGGCACGGCTGGCCGTCTGCTGGGCCTGCTCGAGGGCCGCCTTGGCCTCCAGGTAGGCCGCCTGCGGATCCATCCTGAGCGCCCCGGCTGCCGGGACCCTGGCCAGCGCGTTTCTCCGGGCCACCTCCGGCTGGAGCAGCCTCCGGCCCGAGTGTTTGTCAGCCAGGGCCTGGGCGGCTATCTCCACGTTGGTGACCGACTCGCCGAGCCTGAAAACGACCTCGAGCACCCCGAGATCGTCGGAGCTGCGGGGTTGGCCCAGGTGCCGATCCAGCAACGCCCTGAACCCGGCCCAGTGCTCGTCGGACATCTCCCGGAGAATGAAACGCACCGTCTCCCGCGTGCATTCTGCGGGCATCGCCGCCAGGCTGCACTGCGCGCCTGAGCTATCGAGGTTCCCCGGCTGCGGCAGGCCCGGCTCGGAAACCAGGACACCCGGTTCAAATCGCGGTTTCATGGAGTTGCCCCTCTCTTTTACACCGGCCCGGTCTCCCTGAGAACTGTGCGTTTGAGTGCACACCCCGGGCCATGAAACCGGGGAAGCATTGCCAATCCCGGCACCTTATGCTGGACCGACCCGCGTGCGGGGGCTGGGCTGTCGCGGCCGGTTGCGGCGCAAGTGCGGCGGCAGGTTGGCTTCGGCCCAGGTGATGGTCCGCTGGATATGCTCCCAGCGCGCAACGGGGGCGTAGGCGGCATCCCGCTTGCGTTCCTCCTCTCGCTTCATCTTATCCAGGTTCATCGTTGGCGCGGTTTTTTGGCCTGCCGCATGGCTCGGCGCAGGATTTCCATGCGCCGGAGCTTGCGCTGGCCCGGCGGCAGCGCCTCCTGGCACGCGAGCATGTCTTCATCGCACAGGCCATCGAATCGAATCCCGCTGGCCGTCTGAGCCGGAACGCTGCGCGTCCTGCACTCGGTGTATCGTCCCTCCAGGCCCAGGACGTCGCGAAACACGTCGAGCGCGCCGTACTGGGTGGTCAGACAAAAGACAGCTTGCGTCTCCAGCCACCGCCAGTCCTGCGGCACCGGCGCCCACGCGGCCTCGGTGGGCCCCCACTCGGCGCCCAGGCGGCCCAGGGCGCGGTTGAGCCGGTCCAGGTTCCCGGCCTGGTCCCGGACCCAAATGTCCACGTCAAAAGTCAGTTCGGGCAGGTGCTGCAGGAGAAAATTCATCCCGCCGATGAGCAGGTAATCCACCTGCTCCTCGTTCAGCGCCCGCAGCATCTTGTCCACGTTCATGGCGGGTCCTCAACCACAACCGAAGCCCCGGGAAGCCCCGGGGCGGCGGGGTCGAATTCGTCCGCGTGGTAGGAGCTGCGCACCATGGGGCCGCTGGCGACGTGCACAAAGCCCAGGGCGCGGGCGTATTGGGCGCAGGCCTGGAAGGTGGCGGGGCTGACGAATTGCTGCACGGGGAGATGCTGGAGGGTCGGTTGGAGGTACTGGCCGAGGGTGAGCAGGTTGCAGCCAACGTTTCTGAGATTGGCCAGGGCCTGGAGCACCTCGGCCTGGGTTTCGCCCAGGCCGAGCATGAGGCCGGACTTGGTATAGATGGAACCGGGGCGCCTGGCCTTGACTTTGCCCAGGACCCGCAGGGAGCGCTCGTAGGTGGCGCGGGAGCGGACCGAGGGGGTCAGGCGGCGGACGGTCTCCAGGTTGTGATTGAAGATGTGCGGGCTGGCGGCCAGGACGGCGTCAATAGCGGCATCGCGGTCGTTGAAGTCGGGCGTGAGGACCTCGATGATGGTTTGCGGATTGAGGGCGCGCACGGCCCGGATGGTCCGGGCGAAATGGCCCGCGCCGCCATCCGGCAGGTTGTCGCGGGCCACGGCGGTAATGACCACGTGCCTGAGGCGCATGCGGCGCGTGGCTTGCGCGACGCGGTCCGGTTTGTCGGCATCGAGGGGCAACGGTTTGGCCGTAGCGACGGCGCAAAAGCGGCAGGCGCGCGTGCAGCGGTCGCCGCCGATCATGAAGGTGGCCGTCCCCTTTTCCCAGCACTCCCAATGGTTGGGGCAGCGGGCGCTCTCACAGACGGTGTGGAGCCTCAGTTCGTCGAGCAGTGAGCGCGTCCGGGCAAAACGGTCGGAGGCGGGCAGGCGGATGCGCAGCCAATCCGGCAGCCGGGGCCGGGGTTCAGTGAGATTCGAGCCGGGCATTCTTCTTCTCCAGTGTCTTCCAGAACCCGGCGAGCTGGTCCGGACCAAAGTCCGCCAGCACCTGCCCGTCCACCTCCAGGACGGGCGCCAGGTCCTGGCCCGAAAGCCGGATCATCTGGTCGAAGGCGGCCTCGTCGGCGATCACATCGATCTTCTCATACTCCACCCCATGCTCGTCCAACCAGCGCATCGCTTTGTGGCACCACCCGCAGTAGGGCTTGATAAAAAGTCGAATCCGTTTTGGTTTCACAGCCTTACTCTCTCAGAGAACGCGCAAATATTCAAATCAGGCGGGGCTGATTTGGGCCAGGTACTGGCCGGCGTCCAGGAGGCTATCGAGCTGGGCGGGATTCGCGAGCTTGATTTTGCAGAGCCAGCCCCCGGCGTAAGGTTCGGAGTTGACCAGGCCCGGGTTGTCGACCACGCCCTGGTTCACCTCGGTAATCTCGCCCGTGACCGGCGAGTAAATGTCGCTGGCGGTCTTGACGGACTCGACGACGGCGCAGGCCTCGCCGGCCTGGACCTGGCGCCCGGGGCGGGCAGTTCGACAAAGACGACATCGGTCAATTCATGCTGGGCGTGGTCGGTGATGCCCAGCGTCGCGACGTTGCCGGACACCCGCACCCACTCGTGCGACTTGGCATACTTCAGGTCGGATGGGACATTAGGCATAATTCCTCAGCCTTTCTGTAAATGGGCTTGGGCACCACGAGGGCGGGGGCGCGCTGGCCGCGGATTTCGATATCCAGGGGTGTCTGGGGCCGGGCAAACTGGGGCGGCACGTAGCCCATGCCGATGCCGATGCCGAGCGAGGGGCTTTGGGTGCCGCTGGCGGCTTCGCCGAGCCTTGCTGCGGCGGGGCCCTGGCTCCAGATGGCGTAGTGGGGCCGGGGCGGGGCCGACTTGCCGGTCATCTTGAAGGCAACGAGCTTGCGCTGGACCCCTTTGACTTTCTGTTCGGCCAGCACAGGCCGGCCCGCGAACTCGCCCTTGTCCAGCGCCACAAAGAAACCGAGGCCGGCCTCCAAAGGGGTCGTCTGTTCGTCCAGTTCGTGGCCGTAAAGGGGGTAGCAAACCTCGGTGCGCAGGGTGTCGCGCGCGCCCAGGCCCGCCGGTTTCAGTCCGTGCGGCCGGCCCAGATCCAGGAGCCGCTCCCATATCGCCACGATGGTCGCGGCCGGGGCGACCACCTCGAAGCCGTCTTCACCGGTGTAACCTGTGCGCGAGACCCAGGCCCATTGCCCCGCGAACCGGGTCTGGGCGGCCTGGTTCTTCTTGAGATCGGTGGGCAGGGCCACGCGGGTGCCCTCGGTGAAAGGGCCGGGGAAGCACTGGTCGATGAACTGCGCCGCGCGCGGGCCCTGCACGGCCACGGCGCCGGTCGCATCCGAGGCGTTGTCCAGTTGCATCGCGTGGCGGCAGGCGGAGCCGGCCAACTGCCGTTCGAGCCAGGCCACATCCTGGGCAATGCGCGAGGCGTTGACGATGAGCAGGTAGCGGTCGGCGCCGAGCCGGTAGGCATAGAGGTCATCGATGGCGCCGCCCCGCTCGTTGCACATGAGGGTGTATTGCCCCTGGCCCGGGGCGAGCTTGCGCAGGTCGTTGGTGAGGACCTGGTTGAGGAACGTCTCGGCCTGGGGCCCCTGGAGCCAGACTTCGCCCATGTGTGAGATGTCGAACAGGCCGGCGGCCTGGCGGACGGCGAGGTGTTCGTCGGTGATGCTGGTGTAATGCACCGGCATCTCCCGAACCGCCGAATTCAATGAGCTTGCCGCCCAGCTTCTGGTGAACGGCAAAGAGCGGAGTGCGTTTCATGTCCAAGGCAAGATCATGAAGGGAATTTCTGGAAAGGCAAAATCATTGTTGGCGGGACTATGCCGGTGGGCCTTGTGCGTCTGTTCCGCCTGATTCTTCCTTTAGGGTCTAACCCGGGCGGTCCAGCAGTTGGCGAACCAGGGCAACCAATTCCATATTGTCGAAAGGCTTGCTCAACTGCGCGTCGAACACAGGCGCGCTCGGGTCTCGGGCACCCGCACCATAATCCACGACCATGCCGCTCAGGGCCAGGGCTGGAACCGCAGGGGCCATCACCCGAATCTGATCCAGAGCGCCCTGTCCACCCAGTTTGGGCATGGCATGGTCGAGGATGACCAGGTCAAACGGTCCCTTCTCCCGGAACCGGATCACGCCCTCCTCGCCGTCGCACGCCTCCACCACCACATAACCGCGATAGGTCAACACCGCGCGAATCAACATCCTGACCGAATCATCGTCCTCGACCACCAGGATGCGCTCCGAGCCCCTCCAGCGAGGCCCGCGGCCCCGGGACAACCGAGGCCTCCGTGGCCCCATTGCCCACGGCTTTAGCCATGGAGCCAAGGCACTCCTGGGCCGCCTGCTCGTTGCCGCCGAACCTGAGCTCATTCACCAGTGAGGCCGCCTCCCGGGCGCTGCTCCGGGCCAGGAGCAGGAATGGCCGGGCCTGGGCCTCCTCCGTCTGGGCCAACGCGAGGTCCAGGCTGGAGTGGATGCTCGCCAGAGTATTGTTCAATCGGTGAAGCGCCTTCCCCCAGTCCGAGCCTGTAGGCGCCCCGTGTGGCGCAGACGCTCCATTTGTGTTGTCGGGCGCGGTCATGCCCGGATAATGCCTTGGCTCTCAGATCTTTCCAAGAGAAATCAGGACGTGCGCATCCCAGGCTTTTCCTGGCCGCTGCGTGCCTCCGGTGTTACAACCACGCAAAAAGCTAAGTTGCGCACAATCAGGGCTTGCAATGGGGAGCGATCTCAGATAATAGAGAGCCATGCAGATTTCAAGCTCCTTCATGGTCATCTGCGTGGCGGCTGCCGCGTGCGCCGTGGTGGTCTCCCGCGCCCAGGACACCAGTTCCACCCCCAAGGCCAGCGCCGGCTACTCCCAGGTGCCGCCCGCCTCGCCGCCCTCAAGCGGCAGCACCGTCTTTTCGCATGTGCCGCCCGCAAGCGGGGGCGCTGCCTTGGTTGTGAACTCGGCCTTTTCGCAAGTGCCGCCTCCCTCGCTGGCCGAGCCCGAGGCCCTGGGCAAGGTCCTCCGCGCCCTGCACGAAAAGCTCGATGTCGTGTCGCCGCCGCCCTTCTCGAAAGTGCCGCCCCCCTCGCTCAGTGGAGGGGGACCCGGCGGCACCGCACTCGCCATTAAGGCCGCCGCGGCCCTCCCTGCGACGCCCAAGCCACCGCCCGCGGCGCCCGCCAAACCGGCGGTGGAAAGGCCGCCCGCCCCCGCGCCCAAACCCGTCGTAGTGGTTGCCCCGCCCAGCGCCGCCCAGAGGCCGGTGGCCATTGAGCCCGCCCCGCTCGCCGCACCGCCCGTGCAGGCCAAAGTCGAGAGCCAGCCTGCCGTGGCCAGGCCTCTGCCGGTCAGGCCCGAAGCCGCCCCCGCGCCCAGACCGGGCGTTGCGGCCACCGCATCGCAGGCAAACACAACCTCCGCAAAGGCTGACAAGATCATGGTGGCCACAAAAGCCCAGGAGCACGCCGCCCTGGCCAAGGCCAAAGCCAACCCCGCGTCCGCGCACCTCGCCACGCTGGCCAGGGGGCCTGTCCGCTCTGCGCTGCTCGAACCCCCGCCTCTGCCCATTTCAGCAGCCAAACAGGCCAAGCTAAGCGAATTGCTCGTCAAGTACAAGGCGGACGAAATCTCGCCCGAGCAGTACCACACGGCACGCGCCAAGATCCTGGCCGAGCCGGAGCAATAAAGGCCATCGCTTTCCCACACGACCCGCCAGGCTTGGACCTGGCGGGTCGTGCCGTCTCCGGGGGGCGAGGGGCGGGGGGCGAGGGGACGCAGAGCGGGGGTGACTCTGTCTCTTTTGTTCTTAAGTCGGGAGCTTAGTCTGCCGATATACGTTTGGCGACAAGAGCGCGACGGCATGGGGCAAACGGCCTCCATGCGATGGATTTGCGCGGCCGTCCGTGCCGAAACGGGACAGCAGAGGCTCCCGGTGCGGCGTGGGTTCAGCGATGGTGGAAAACATTAGGGAAAGTGAAATCTAATGGTTGAGAAACGCATTCTGCTGGCGGTTGCCGATCCCTCCGCAGGTGAGGCATTTCGCGACGCCTTGGGCAAGCAATGGGTGGTGACGGCGGTGACCACCGGGACCGCGGCGCTGGCTGAGATGAGGCAGCAACCTTGCCACGTGGTGGTCGCCGATCTGGACTTGCCCGAGCTGGACGGGGCATCTCTGCTCCAGCAAGTCCGCAAGAAGTATCCCAAGACCATCCGTTTCATCCTGGCGCCCGAGAACGAGCACAATCGAGTGATGAAAAAAGTGCTGGGGGGGGCGCACCAGTTCCTGGCCAAACCGCTCGACAAATTGACGCTGAAAAGTGCCCTGGAACAGGCGGAGGCGGCCAACGTTTGGATCCCCAGCGGCAAAATTCGCGAATTGGCCGGGCGCATCCGCGTCTTTCCAACCGCTCCCTCGCTTTACTTTGAGCTTGTCAATCTGCTCAAGTCGCCGGATGCCACCACCGAAGAGGTGGGTGAGCTCATCGGCAAAGACATGGCGATGATGACCAAGCTGCTCCAGGTGCTCAATTCCGCCTACTTCGGCCTGCCGCGCCACGTTACCGAGCCCTCTGAGGCGGTCGGCATCCTCGGTTTCGAGGCGGTCAAGTCCGTGGTTATGGCAGTCAAGCTCCTGAACCAATATGACCGGCTCCGGCCCGCATATCTCTCAATGGAGCGACTCTGGCGCCACAGCACCGACGTTGCTCAGACGGCCAAGCAGTTGACAGTGCTGGCTACGGGGGACCGCAGCCTGGCGGCGTCGGCCTTCACGGCCGGATTGCTGCACGATTTGGGCAAAGTGGTGCTGGCCGCCAATTTCGACGAGCAGTACAGCGGCGTCCACTCCCTGGCCCGTAAACTGCACGTCCCGCTTTCGGAAATCGAGAAGGAAGTCTTCGGGGCCAGTCATGGGGAGATTGGCGCCTATCTCTTTGCCCTTTGGGGCATGCCGCCGGACTTGCTCGAGGCGGTGGCCTTGCACCACGACCCCTCCCGCAGCACCAGCGACGAGTTCTCACCCCTCACCGCCGTTCACGTCGCCAACACCCTCCATTGCGAGATCACCCCCGACACCGAGGGTCTGGTCGTCTCGCAAATTGACGAGGCCTACTTGGCAGCGATCGGCTGCCTGGATCGTTTGGAAATCTGGCGTGAGGCCTTGGGCAACCCTGATGTCACCGATGCCGAGTTGCGAGTCGGAGCCCCGGAAAGCGTTGCCGCGACGCCCGCCCCCGCCGCGCCCGAGCCCGTGCCGGCCCCGCCGCCCGCCTCCGAGGCCCAGCCAGACGCGTCCGCCCCAGGTCCGGAGCCGCTCCAGCCGGGGCTGATGCCAGAACCTGCCGCGCCCGTGCCGGCCCTGGAACCCGGTCTTCTGCCGCCCGAGCAGCCTATGGAGGTATATGCCTCTGACATGGCCGCCTCGGTGCTGCCTGCGCAAGCTGCCGCCCCCGTGGCGGAGGCGGGACCTTACTTGCCGCCGCTCAAAATGGCGGGTCCTTTGCGGCCGAGGCCCTGGCTCTACGCGGCTGCCGCGGCAACGCTGCTGCTGCTGCTGGTGGACTGGCTGGCGGGCGGCCTCTGGACCGGCCAACCGCAGCCCATCAGGGCCAGGACGGCGCCCAATGCCTCCATCCCTGCCCCGAAACAGTCTCTGGCCAAGGAAAAGGCCCCGGCCAGCAAGCCATCTCAACAGGTCTCGGCGCCGTCCGCAGCCAAAGAGCAAACCCGGACCCCTGCCAGCGCGACGGCCCAGGCCGCGGCTGCGGCGCAAGCCGCCACTCGCGAGGCCCTCACCAACAAGCCCCCTGAAAGTGCGCTGGAACAGCCCAAGAAGACCGCCGCTGGGCCAACTGTCACTGGGTCAACTGCCCCTGCCGCGCCCACTAACTCGGTCACCCCCGCGCCAGGCCCCCAGCCGCCCCCCAAGCCCTCTCTGGCGGAGCAGGCCTTTGCCAAGCTGAAACTGCAAGGCATACTCTTTTCTCCCGATTTCCCGTCGGCGATCGTTAACGGCAAACTGGTCCACGTGCATGATCAGGTGGCCGGGGCTGTTGTCGTGGGCATCGGGCCCGCCAGCGTGACGGTCGAATTCGGAAATCAGCGGAAGACCTTGTTGCTCAGATAGTCATCACACCCCCTCGGGCTTCGTCCCAAGGCCGGCATCGGTGCGATCAAGACGGTTGTAATCGCACCCGGCCTGCGTGAGCAAATTGCTCCGCGGCGGTCTATATTGTCGAAGCATCGACATGAAACACACCGCCGACATGGTACTGGGCATCCTGGGGATCGGAGTGGTGGTGTCGCTGGCCGGGTGGTTCGTCGTCATGACGGTCCGCAAGTCCGAGGAGCCGGCGCGCATGATTGTCAAGTGGGTCGTGACCGTGATTGTCTTGGGCTTCCTGGTGAGGGTGATTATGCCCATGATCGCCAGTCCGAGTTACGAGGCGGCTTTTGTGGGCATTCCTTTGACCGCGGTGTGCGGCTTGATCCTGGCCATCGCCTGGCGCCGCGATTGGCCGGCCTGCTGGCCAATCCAATTGCCTCCCTCTACGACGGCGGGAGCGCGCCGCCGGACCCGCAGCCGTTTTACTCGGTTGCACGCGCCCGGCAAAAGCAGGGCAACCACGCCGAGGCCATCGCGGAGGTTGAGAAACAACTGGCCCGGTTTCCGACGGACGTTGAGGGCCACCTCTTCCTGGCCGAGGTCCAGGCGGAGAACCTCAAGGACCTGCCCGCTGCCGAACTGACCATCCAGCGATTCTGCGAGCAGCCCGGCCATGCCCCGCAAAACATTACCTTCGCCCTTTTCTCGATGGCGGATTGGTACTTGAAGATTGGCCAGGACCGCCAGGGGGCGGAACGTTGCCTGGAGAAGGTCGTCCAATTGCTGCCGGACACCGAATACGCCCTGAGCGCCTCGCAACGCATCGCCCACCTGGGCACCGCTCAAATGCTGCTCTCCCCGTACCATCGCAAGAAGTTCATCGTCCCGGAGGGCGTACACAACATCGGGTTGGCCAAGAGAGCGCCGCGTCTCCAACCCAAAGAAACCGAGCCTGCCGAGTTGGCCGCCGAATATGTCCGGCACCTCCAGCAGCATCCGCTGGACATGGAGGCGCGCGAGAAACTGGCGATCCTCCACGCCGACCACTACAAACGCCTGGATTTGGCCACCGACGGCCTCGAGCAGATGATCTCGCTGCCCAATCAACCGGCCCGCCTGGTCGTGCATTGGCTCAACCTCCTGGCCGACATCCAGGTCCGCTCCGGAGCCGATTATGAGACCGCCCGGCAAACCCTCCAGCGCATCGTCGATCGCGACCCGGGCCTGGCGGCAGCCGAGATCGCCCGCAAACGGATGGCCCTCCTCAGATTCGAACTCAGGGCCACTGAGAAGAGCCAAGCCGTCAAGCTCGGCTCCTACGAGCAGCACTTGGGCCTCAAGCAGGGACCGCCGCGCGGCCTTTGCCGCGAGCCCGGGCGCCCCGCCGATTTACCGCCGCGTACCCGAGGCTAACCTCACCGCGATTTGCGTCATGATCTGGTTGGCCAGGTTGATATCCGAACCGCCGCTGTTGGTCCGCGTCTGGACTGCCAGCGAGGTGACCTGGGCATCCAGCGGGGCCACCCGCACCAGGACAGTGCACTCGTTGACCTTGCCCTCCACCACCTTCACGGCAGTGTTGGTTGCAGTGTAGTTGGTGCCTTCCTTGATCAGCACCCCGTCCTCTCGGATCACTTCCTTGGCCGCCGTAAAGATCACGTCCGGCGGCAGCCTGTAATTCTGCTCGAACCTGTCCTTGAGAAACGGCACGCCCACGGTCTTGTCCCCGGTCACCGTCTGCACGCATCCGGCCGTAACCAGCAGCGCCCCGAGCCAAGCCACAAAGACCTTCGTTTTCATTATCCGACATGCAAGCACATTCGGACCCGGCGTCAAGCTTTGAGTGCAGGCAATGAAGAGTCAGGGCGCTTGGAAGTCCACCCAGGCTGCGTCGTTCATATAGAGCCGGGCATACGCGTAGGGCATCTCTTCTTCGGCACAGATCCCATAGGCGGCAAAACCCTTCCACAAATCCGAGAAGAACCCGCCGTCCTGAGTGTCCCCGCAGGCCTTGTTCGAGGCCCAGTTGAGGAACTCGACGCTCAGCCGGGGACAATGACCCTGCCGTCCGGCCACGGCGTATTCGAGGGCGGTGGTCATCGTGAAGACCGAGCAGGTGGGACGCCCGCCCTGCCGGCGTGGCGCCAGGCCCAGTTTGTCAAACCGGGGCCGAAGGTCCACCAGCGGCGCCGGCTCTGGCGCCGCCACACCGTCCGTCCAAGCCGCGCCGGCCAGCCAAAATACCAGGATCGTCAATCCGGCTCTCATGGCCGGTCATCCTCCACGAAAACGCCCCTGCGCGCAAGGAGTAACGGGTGCGTCGCGGAGCGACGCAGTGATGGTAGCCGTGGACCTCGGTCCACGGTTGAGCGCGTGGCCATGGTCGTGCGTCGCGTAGCGACGCCTGACGGCTTAGCGGTTTTCAGGCGTCGCTACGCGACGCGGTCCAGCTTGAGCCATGGGTCCGTGGACTGGAAGTCCACGGCTACCATCGGGCACCGCTACGCGGTGAGCCCATTCTTCGGCTTTGGCATTGCACGGGGCGGCCCGAGGGCCTCATGATGGAGCGAGCATGAACCGCCCCTCCTCCTGTGGCCCGCGGCCCAACGGGCCTCCAGAACTCAACCGGACTCTGCCCGCTCCCCTCATCCTGTTGGCGCTGGCGCTGGCCTCTGCCTGCCCGGCGCAGCCGGCGGCCGATTGGCTGCTGGCCTCGCCGCAGCAGCGGCGCGGCCGTCCTCCGGAACGCGGCGTCTATAAGGCCGGCATCGCTCCGCATTGGTTCCAGAACAATTCGAGGTTCTGGTACCGCAACGACCTCCGCGACGGCGCCAGGGAGTTCATCGTCATCGAAGCCGAACAGGGCGCGCGGCGTCCCGCCTTCGACCATGAGCGGCTGGCCGCCGCGCTCACCAAGGCCGCAGGCCAGCCATTCAAGGCCGACCGGCTCCCGTTCACGGAGATCGAGTTCACCGATGATTGCCAGGGCATCCGTTTCGAGGCCGCCGGCAAGACCTGGCAGTGCAAACTCGATTCCTATGAGTGCGCCCCGGCCCCGGCCGGCCCCTCGCCCCTCGACCCTCGCCCCTCGTCCCCCGCTGCTAATGAGGACGCCCAGGACCAGGACCAGCCGACGCGCCAAAGGACCTCGCCCGACGGCAAGTGGACCGCCTTCGTCAAGGACGGGAATGTCTTTGTCCGCCTGGAGAGTGACAAGAGCGAGCGCCAATTGACGCAGGATGGCGGGCGGGAGGAGGCCTACGGACAACTGGAGTGGGCGCCCGATTCCCAGGCGCTGGTGGGCTGGCGCATCAGCCCCGGCGACCGCAAGGAGGTCTATCTGGTCGAGACCGCGCCGCGCGGCGGCGGCCGCGCCGTGCTCCACCGCCGCCCTTATGCCCTGCCGGGAGACAAGTTCACTACCTGGGAATTGAGCCTCATGGACCCGGCCGCCGGCAAGCAGGTCAAGCCCGAGGTGGATGGCTTCGAGCATGAGTGGGAGCAGCCCCGCCTCCGCTGGAACCGCGACGGGCGCCGCTTCACTTACCTGAAGGAGGACCGCGGGCACCAGCGGCTCCGCCTCATCGAGGTGGACTCCCGCACCGGCGCTCTGCGCAATCTCATCGACGAAAAGACCGGCACCTTCATCTGGACCGCCCACACGGAAAACGTCAACATCCGGCTCGTCAACTGGCTCGATAAGACCGAGGAACTCATCTACGTGTCCGAGCGCGACGGCTGGCGCCACCTCTACCTGGTTGATACGCGCCTGGGGGCCATCAAGAACCAAATCACCCAGGGCGATTACGTCGTCCGCGGCATCGACCACATCGATGAGGACCACCGCCAAATCTGGTTCCGCGCCAGCGGCAGGAACTCGGACCAAAGCCCCTACTTCATCCACTATTACCGCATCAGCTTTGACGGCACCGGCTTGGTGGCGCTCACCGGTGCCAATGGCAATCACTCCGTCCAGCACTCCCCGGACCGCAAATACCTCATCGATACCTACAGCCGCCTCGATGCCCCGCCGGTCCACGAACTGCGGCGCGCAACGGACGGCGCGCGCATCTGCCAGTTCGAGCAAGCCGACATCTCCGAACTCAAGGCCCGAGGCTGGCAGGCCCCCGAGGTCTTCGCCGCCAAAGGCCGCGACGGCAAGACCGACATCTATGGGATCATCTGCCGCCCGCGCGAGCTGGACCCGAAGAAAAAATACGCCGTCCTGGAGGAGATTTATGCCGGGCCCCAGAGTTCCTATGTTCCCAAATCATTCACCGGGTCCAGCCGCTTTTCCGCCCTCACCGATTTGGGATTCATCGTCGTCCAGATCGACGGCATGGGCACGGCCGACCGCTCGAAGGCCTTCCAGGATGTCTGTTGGAAGAACCTCAAGGATGCCGGCTTCCCCGACCGTATTCTGTGGCACAAAGCCGCCGCCGCCAAGTACCCCTATTACGATCTGAGCCGCGTCGGGCTCTACGGGACCTCCGCCGGCGGCCAAAACGCCGCCTCGGGCCTGCTCTTCCACCCGGAGTTCTACAAGGCCGCCGTCGCCAACAGCGGCTGTCATGACAACCGCATGGACAAGGCCTCCTGGAACGAGCAGTGGATGGGCTATCCCGTCGGCCCCCAATACGCCGAGTGCTCGAACATCGAAAATGCCGCCAAGCTCCAGGGCCATTTGATGCTGGTTGTCGGCGGCATGGACGACAACGTCCCACCCGAGAGCACCTACCGGTTGGTGGATGCCCTCATCCGGGCCGGAAAGGACTTTGATCTGCTGGTCGTGCCCAACGGCGGGCATGGCGTCGGTGGCGCTTACGGCCAGAGGCGTTTGCAGGACTTCTTCCTCCGCCACCTCCAGGGCATCGAGCCGCCCAACCGAAACGCCGTGTCAGAATAGGATGCCCGTCCGAAGTCGCGAAGCGTCTGGAGTGCGCGGCATTCCCGCGCTCTGGGTTAGCCTGCGGGCAAGGGCGCATCTGGCCGGTACTACCACGAGAGAGAGCGCCGCAGGTCACCACCTCAATAGCCCGAAGGGCTTGTCATCATTCAGCCCAGGGTTGCGCCAAAGGCGCTACCCTGGGTTTCAGGCCGCCAAATTGAAAACCCTGAAAGGGTTTCAGCAGCGATGCAACCCTTTCAGGGTAGTTGATCAGAGGGCGCGTAACCCAGGGTAGCCCCACCCTTTCTTGCGAAAGGGCGGGGCAACCCTGGGCTGAGTGATTCCCATCCCTTCGGGATGGTTCGGCCCCGCGAGCGTTGCGCCCGGTTGTTCATGCCGTGGTGGTACCGGCCCGATACGGCCTGCGGACAAGAAGACCGGAATTAATTCTTGGAGGAACCCTTAGAGCCTCGTTCTCCCCAGAGCCTTGGCTCTGGCCCACCTGGCTTTGGCAGCCCGCGAGAGGGCGCGTCTGCCGGCGGCACTGAATTTCCGCTTGCGCGCTGTGGCGGGCGCCGCCTCGGCCAGCACACCGGCTCGCCGGGCCCTTCGGCCTCCTCTGCGTCCCCCGGGCGCTTGTGCTGCCGGAGCTTCGCCCGCAACGCCCAGGAGTTGCTGCAGTTTTTTGTTGAGCCCTTCAATCCTTTCCTGGACGTTGGCTGCCTTTCTAAGTTGTCGCGGTGTTAGAGTTAAGAATGATTGCATGCCGCGGAGTCTGGAGAGGATTGCAAGAATGTCAAGTGCCCAGATCCACTGCTATCAATTCAATCCCCAGGCCCGTGCCCAGGTTGCGCGAATACTTCTTATCCTTTGGATTGTTCCAATGCTCGTGTACGCCCAGGCTCTGCAACCGCTTGGTCGGTTGAGGATGGTCCGGATCGTAGAATGTGCAGGAAGGCGGATTGTTGGCCAGGGCGGCCTCGTGCAGGTAATCATCCGCGCCGGGGCGCCGCGGGAAATCCTCAAACTCGCTATAAAGGAAATCAAAGCCTACCGAATCGATAGCCACGGGGTCCTGGGAGGCAAACAGGCTCTTGGGCCAGTCACCGTTGAAGGGCGGCAGGTTCATCTTCCTGGGCGCGGCATCCACCGGGTGCTTGCCGCAAAACAGCCCATCGATCAGGTATAGCACCGTCTTGCCGCCGAGGTGCGCGTGGCCCAGCAGGTCCACTTGTTCCCGATAGACCTTTTCCTGCCTGGAGAAGGAGTTGTGGTGCATGTCGTAATAGCCTTCCTGCGCCGGCCAACGGACCATCGAGCCAAAGTGGTTCTTGCCACAGAGCGTCACGCCCGCGGCGGTGTGCGCCTTGAGGGTGGCGAAGTTGATCAGGTAGTCCGCCTCGGCGAAGCACGTGGGCAGGTAGTCCGGCTTGTTGCCCTCGGGACGGCTGCTCCAATAGAGCGGCACCGAAGAGGCCTCCGCTTTGATGCGGCCGAATTTCCCGCCGTAATCCACATAGCGGACCTCGGGGAACTCCTTGTGCAGGACATTGTAGTACTCGTTCACGAGGTAGGCCAGAGTGTCGGACACGGTGATATCGGCCTGCCTGGCTCCCACGGCGCCGGTCAATTGCTTGAGCAGCGCCAGGATCATTTGCGGAGACGTGTTCATATAATCCTGCCGCTTCGCCAGCGTGTAGGTTTCCGCGTCCACCGCCCCTTCCCGCCAGATCATCCCGACCCAGTTCGGCTTGATAAGAATCTTCTCCCCTGGTTTATAGCCCGCGTCGCCCTTGCCCCGCGCCTGGTTCAGGTGCCGGAACAGCTTGTCCCAGGCCCTCGACACCGTCGGTTCCCCGGTCAATTCGCACACCGCCCTGGCCATCATCCCGTCCGCCCGGTCCTGCCGCGTGTGGCCCCCTTCATACCAATGCCCGTCACCGGGTCCCTTCCAATCCAGCACCTGCGCGTCGTGTACCCAGACGACCCGGCCCGGATGGATGCCCTTGGGCTGGCCGATAGGTTTGAGCCCCTCCGGCGGGCTGCCGGCAGGTTCGGCGCCCGGCAGGCCGGGCGCAGCCAACGCCCAGGCCGCCGCGATAACAACAAGTAGTCTGCTTCTTCATATTCACACCGGGATAGAATTTAGTGGCGCCATCCTACCCGCAGCACACAGGCAGTCAAGACGATTGGTCCCGTGGTCGTAACCGACCGGTCAACCCCTCACCCCAGCCCTCTCCCCTTCCGAAGGGGAGAGGGAGAGGCGTCGGCAGTCTCTTGAAGTTCCAGGCACCTCCGGTTCGTCGAGCGAATACGGAGACTTCTCCCTCTCCCCATCCGATGGGGAGAGGGCTGGGGTGAGGGGCCGGCCCCTTAGTGCATCCCGCGGACTCCTCAGTATGGCCGCATCACGCGATAGAACTGCGCTGCCGCGTTGGGCAGCGGCGCGGAGAAGGTATAGGAGGTCCCCGGGGCATTAGTGCTCAAAACCGCCGCGCTGTTTGTGGCCCATGTGCCGCCCGGCGCGTTCGCGTTCAGCAGATAAAACGCCCCCGCCGCGCCGGACAAGAGGGAGAAAGGGATCTGGATGCGGCCATTGGCAATCGCCGGCGTCCCCAGGAGAATATAGGGTGGCGAGACCCCCAGCCGGATCGTGTTGTTGTGGTTATCGGCCACGTAGAGCTTGCCCGTGGTGTCCAGCGCGATTCCCGCAGGCGAGTCGAACCGCGCCGTGCCGCCGAGGCCGTCCGCAGCGCCATAGACGCCGGCCAACCCGCCCAGGGTGGTGACCGTCCATTGCCCCTGCCCAGTCGAGGAACCGGGCTGCAGCTTGCGGAGGGTGTTGTTGGAAGTATCCGCCACATAGACGTTGCCGGCCCGGTCCGCGGCAATGCCCGACGGCCCCGAGAAGCGGGCCGCGCTGCCCGGTCCATCGGCGCTGTCAGATATACCGGCGGAGCCGGCGATCGTCGTCACGATCCAGTTGGTCTGGCCCGCGGCAACTTGCGGGGTGATTTGCCGGATCGTGTTGTTGGCGGTGTCTGCCACATACAGGATGCCGGCCTGATCCAACGCGATGGCGCAGGGATAGTTGAACTGGGCCGCGCCGCCGATGCCGTCATTGCCGCCGGACACCTCCGCCGTTCCCGCCAGGGTCGTCACGACCCAGGTACTCTGGCCTGCGCGAGTCAGTTTTCGGATAGTCGAGTTGTCCGAATCGGCGACATAGAGGTTGCCGGCGCTGTCGGCGGCGATGCCGTTTGGGCCGTTGAACAGGGCCGTGCTGCCCGGCCCATCGTTGGTGCCAAAGGCTGTTGGCGACCCGGCTATCGTGCTCACCGTCCAATTGGTCTGCCCGCCGGAGCCGCTGGGGACCAGGCGGCGTATCGTGGAATTGCCGCTATCGGCCACGTAGAGTTCGCCCGCGCTGTCGGCGGCGATGCCAGATGGGTTCGAGAAGAGGGCCTGGTCCCCTGGACCGTTGTCGCTGCCACTCACCATGGGGTAGCCGGCAATGGTCGTGACTGCCCAGTTGGTTTGGCCGGCCGACAAAACGGGGCTCATTTTGCGAATCGTGTTGTTGCCGAGGTCCGCTACGTAAAGGCCGCCCGCCCCAACCAATACAATCCCCGCCGGTGAAAAGAAACTCGCCGCACTCCCGATGCCATCGCCGTAGCCGAAGCCGCCTGCCAACCCTGCGATCGTCGAGACGGCCCAGCCGGTGGACCCGGCAGAGGCCTTCCGGACAAGCTGCCGGATGATGTTGTTGGCCGTGTCGGTCACATACACGGCTCCCGAGCGGTCGGCCGCAACGCCGTGCGGATAGTTGAAGAGCGCCAAGTCCCCGGGGCCGTCGTCGCTGCCGAAGTTCCCGGCAGAGCCGGCGATAGTCTTCACGACCCAGTTGGTCTGCCCACCGGAGACGGTCGGGGCGATTTCGCGAATCGTGTGCGCCCCATCGGCCACATAGAGGTTGCCGGCCCGTTGACGGTGATTCCGTATGGAATAGCAAACAGTGCGGCCTGGCCAACGCCGTCGTTGGCGCCGGGTTGTCCATAGGAGCCTGCAATCGTGCTGACGGTCCACGCGGTCTGCCCGCCGGAAAGACTGCGCGTGAGCATGCGAATGGTGCTCCCGGAATAATCGGTGGCATAAAGGTTGCCCGCGCCATCCAAGGTAATGCCGAACGGCTTTTGAAACCGAGCCGCACTGCCGGTGCCGTCTGTCCCGCCACCGGCGCTGCCGGCTTCGCAGGCGATGGTGCTCACCACCCAATTGGTCTGCCCTGCCGAGACGCTCGGCGTGATCATGCGGATGACGCGGTTGGCCGTGTCGGTCACATAAAGAGAGCCGTCGCGGGCCACGGCCACGTCAGTGGGGCCGTTGAACTGCGCCGCGCCGCCAACACCGTCGTTGGTGCCAGGTGCCGCCGCCGAACCCGCTATCGTGCTCACCGTCCAAACCGTCTGTCCCCCGGAGAGGCTGCGCGTGAGCATGCGGATCGTGTTGTTCACTGTGTCCGCCACGTAGAGGTTGCCGGCGGTGTCCACCGCGATGCCGTGCGGGAGCGAGAACCGCGCCGCACTGCCGGCCCCGTCCGCGCTGCCGCGACTGCCGGCCAACCCGGCAATCGTTGCAACCGTCCAGTTGGTTTTTCCGCCCGAAACTCCCGGCGTGATCACCCGCACGGTGCTGTTAGCGGCATCCGTGACATAAAGCTCGCCCGCCCCACCCACCGCTATCCCCATCGGACTGTTGAACCGTGCCGCGCTGCCCGTGCCGTCTGCAATCCCATATCCGGCATTGCCGGCGATAGTCGAGAAAACGTAAGGCGTGGCATAAATCGCCTGCCCCCAAGCCGCGGGCTCTCCATCCGGCAACCACACTAGTGCGCAGAGTAACACCGCCCGACCCAACAGCAGCCACCGCGTGGCCCCAAACTCGCGGGCCACGCCGGCCGCTCTTGCCAGCAAGTCTTCCAGGTCATGCATCGCCCAGAGACTATCACTCGGGCTTGGCATCAACAAGAGCAAGCTTCCCGGCGTGCCGCCCCTGAGAACGCCCGGATTCCAGACCATCGCAGCCTTGACTGAGAAGTCGTGTAAGCCCATCTTACCCGATGATGACGACGACGATCTCCAGCAAAGGGCAAGTGGTTATCCCCCGGCAGGTGCGCGAGCGCCAGGAAATCCGCCCCGGCGACGACTTCGTTCTTTTCGAGCCTCTCCAACGGTGACATTCTCCTTCGACGCTCGCGGCTCCCGAAAAGATCACTCGCATGGCATTTGCGTCGGTTGCGCGGTCTGAAGCTGCAACGTAATCGTGAGCGAGTCCGGGAGGTGGCCTGGTGAAATGGCTGCTGGACACCAACACGGTCTCGGAATTGGCTAAGCCTGCGCCCTTTCCGGGTCTCGTGGAGTGGCTGGAGGACAACGAGGCCGAGAGCGCCTTAAGCGCGATCAGCATCGGTGAAATGACCCTCGGCATTGAACGGCTCCCGGAGGGCAAGAGGCGCCGACGGCTGGAGCGGGCTTTGGATTTCCTCCGCCACGATTATGCGGGGAAGGTCCTCGACTTTACCGAGGGCGTGGCGGTGGAATGGGGAAGGCTGGTCGCGGATGCCCAGAAACACGGCCGAACTCTCTCCGTGCTGGACAGCCAAATTGAAGCCACCGCCCTGCATTTTGGCCTGACTGTCATCACCCGTAACCGAGCCGACTTCTTTCATCCTGTCCTTGATCCCTGGGAGCGCCCTGGAAGGACGGGCTGACTAAATCGAACCACGCAACATTGGCACGACCTTTGTCGCAGCCTTTGTCGGGTCCTTTGTCGAGAATTGGGGCCTTCGACAAAGGTTGCGATAAAGGCTGCGACGAAGGTCCGGAATCCGCATGGGGGTGGCAAGGTTGGTTGCTCCGATTTAGTAACTGCTGCCACCCAATGGCACCTGCGCCAGCACCGTGTGGTGTGCGCCTTGGGGCGAGAGTTCACTGCGCATGACCTCGATGTGTTGGCTGGTCCACTGGCCGAAAAACCTCCCCGCCATTGCCCGCAACAGGCCGGCCAGGGCCTCGGCCTCAGTGCGCCCGATGGACTTGATCCGCCCCAGGGTCACGTGCCCGCTGAAGCGCTCAGCGGGTGGTTCGGCGGAGAAACCGGCGCAAGCCCTCTCGACGGCGCCGTGCAGACGCGGCAAATCCCCCGCGGAGTCCGTCACCCCTGCCCAGATCACCCGGGGAGCGCGCGGGCTCGGAAAGCACCCGAGTTGCTCCGCCCGTAACCGAAGGGGAACGAAGCCCGAGCACACCTCGCGCACCGCCTGGGCCAACCCCTCCACCCGCGCCGCCTCAACGTTGCCCAGGAATCTGAGCGTGAGATGAAATTGCTCGACCCGGGTCCAGCTCACCCTCGCGTCCTCCAGGGCGCGGCGCAGTTCCCCTTGGGCCCTCTCGACCTCCGCTTTCACTGCCTCTGGCAGCGTCAGCGCGACGAACAACCGATAAGGGGCTTGTTCAGGCATAGTGAATCATGGTGAAGAGGGGCGAGGGGAACGAGGAATGACGAATGACGAATGACGAATGACGAATGACGAATGACGAATGACGAATGACGAATGACGAATGACGAATGACGAATGACGAATGACGAATGACGGAGGACGGTCTGCCGACTGTGGACTGTGGACTGTGGACTGTGGACTTCCTCCCCCCCTCGTCCCTCGGCGTCTCACGGCAGCGGTTCCCCGCGCGCCGCTATCAGCAAGCGGTACCATTCCTCGCGAGTGAGGTCCAAGTCGGTGGCCATGGCGGCCTCCCGGATGCGCTCGGGCCGGGTCGAGCCGACCACCGGCAGGATCGTGCTCGGATGCTTCAGGAGCCAGGCCAGGGCAATGCTCGTGCGGCTGACGCCCCTGGCCCGCGCCAGGGCATCTATGGCCGGCAGAAATCGCTCGGGCCGGTAAAGCTTCTGCGAGGGGAGCAACTCCCCGGGGCCGCTGCCCAGCAAGCCGGCGGCCAACGGGCTCCAGGCCATCGGCGTGAGGTTCTCGATCAGGCATTGGTCCAGCGTGCCGTCCGTAAAGGAGTCGAGCCTGGCCAGGCTGATCTCGACTTGGTGGGCCACCAGCGGCATCGGGCAGGCCGCCTGCAGCGCGGTGACCAGCGTCGGACGGAAATTGCTCACGCCGAAATAGCGGACCTTGCCCGCCGCCTTGAGCTGCGAGAAGGCCTGCGCTATCTCCTGCGGGTCGGCCAGGTAATCGGGCCGGTGCAACAGGTAGAGGTCGATGGTCTCGATGCCCAGGCGTTTGAGCGAGGCCTCGCACGCGCGCACGAGGTGGCCGGCGGAAAAGTCATACCGGGGCGGCGAATCGGGCCGCGGGTCGCCCCCGGGTCGGATGCCGCCCTTGGTCGCGACCAGGACGCGCTCCCGCATGCCCGGCACCTCCTTGAGCGCCTGGCCAAGGATGCGCTCGGCCTCCCCCCCGCAGTAGATGTCCGCGTTGTCGAACAAGGTGTAGCCCGCCTCGTAGGCGGCGCGGATGGCGCGCGCGCCTGCCGTCCGGCCTTCGGCCGTGACTTCGCCAGGGTTCCATGTCCCCGCCACCCGCCAGCACCCATAAGCCAGGCGGCTGCTCTTCAGCGGGCTCACGCCAAGAGGGATAGTTTGCACAATCGTTCCTATTTGGCGGCCGCGCCTCCGGCGGCCCCATTGGTGCCGGCGGCAGGGTGCAGCAGGGCGTCGTAACGCTCTGCGTCGGCCTTTTTGTTGAGCTTCTGGGCCAGGAACAGCAGGTGCTGATAGACCGCCGGCTGGTCGGGGTAATCGGGGGCTTCCTGGAGCAGGTTCTGGTAATTCTCATAGGCCTTCTGGCCGGCCCCCGGCTCCTCATCGTTCAAGGCCGTCAGCTTCTCGCCCAGGACCAGCCTGATGCGGATGCGTTGCTGGGGCGAAGGGTTCAGTGCGAGGGCTTGGGCGTAAGAGTGGACGGCAGAGGCGGGCTTGCCCAGGGCCGCGTAGAGGTCAGCCAGTTTCTCGGTGAGGACCGCGCTGTGTTTTGCCAATTCGAGTTGCTCGAGGAAGGTGAGCCCGTCCTGCGGTGACTTTCCGTTTGCCAGGTTCAGGTCGAGCAACCGCAAGTAGGCCCATTCACGCCACGGGCTGTCGCGCGCCTCCAGCTCCTGGAGGAGTTGGTCCGGGTTCCGCCCGAAGGGCCGATAGAGCGGGTTGCCCACGACGGTGACCTGCCACGAGAGCAGCCGCTGCGAGGCGTAAGCCGCTTCCCCAAAGGAAAAGCCCGAATAGACCAGCCGGCCCACGAACGTCGCCAGGTCCGGCGTGCCAACCAGGAACGGCTCGGCCACGCAGCCCATGGTGGCCGTGGCGCCCTTGGCCAGCAGCGGGCCCACCCAGTAACGGTTGGTAGTGCGCAGGCTGCAGGCGCTGTAGGAGTGCAAATGATAGGCGAAGGCCCCGGGCATGAACTCGACCTTGGGCTGCGCGAACGGCCCGCTGACGTGCTCGTCATACCAGCCCAGGTAGAGCGCTATCTGGCTCATGGGAAACCCGGCCGGAAAGGTCAGGCCATGCTCGTCCACCACGGTTTCGAATCCCAGCCGGCGGCAGATTTCCGAGGCGTTGCGAATCCACCGATCGCCGATCTCCAGGCCGGGCACCGTCGTGTTGCGCAGGTCGAAGTAGGCCCGGCCCCAGAGGCCGTTGGTCTCCGCTTCCATGGCCTTGTCCACCAACCCGCGCGCGATGGCGGCGGTGGGGCCGTCCAACCGCGTCACCATCAGCACGCCGTTGGTCGGGTGCAGCGCAAAGGCGTTCGTTGCGGTATAAACCGGGCTGGGATACCAGCCGTTGAGCGGGTGCTTGGCCTCGATCAGCGGCAGCAGCGCCAGTTCGCTGTCCACTGCCGCCCCATTGCGGCGCGCCTCGGCAGGCCCGCTCTCGGGACCATCCTCCTTGATGCTGGGGTCCTCCGCGATGCGCAGCGGCACCCCGTAGCAAAGCACCGCGTACCGAATCTTCGAGTGAATCACCCGCCGTTCCGTCTTGCCCCCGGGCGTCGCTATGGACGGGGAGGTGACCGGCCCGATTTGCCAGAGCTTGCGGCTGCCGATTGCGTTGGTCAGCGGTCGCTCCAGCCCCTTTTGATACTCGGCTCGCGAGATTTCCTCGGCGGGGCTCATATCGAACCCGAAGACCTGCCCGGGCGGCACCTGGCGCCGCCGCGCGTAGTATTCGGCCAGGGCCTTGGACTCCGCCACCCGCTTGTTATAGATCACCACTACCTCCTGGCCGTCGCTGCCCGCCTGTGCCGGCACCACCCCGGCCCAAGCCAGCAGCGCCACAGTTGACAGCAGGCCCGCCGCCCGGCTCAGACTCAGAGCCGGTGGCAGAATTAACCGCAAAGAACGCAAAGAACACAGAGACCGGAAGGAATAATGTGTTTCTTTGTGATCTCTGCGTTCTTTGCGGTTAATTCTCCAACCAGTTCTAGGTATCATACCGAAACCTTCAGCCCGTCATAAGCCAATTCCACCCCGGGCGGCAGGCTCCGCCTGGGCCGCGTCATGATCGTAATCATGCGTCAGGTGCGTGAAAAAGGTCCGCCCCGCCCCGATGCGCCGGGCGGCTGCCAGCGCCTCGTCCAGACACATGTGCGTGGGGTGCGGCGCCGGGCGCAGCGCGTCGAGCACCGCCACCTGCACACCGCGAACCTCTTCGACCGCGAGTCCGGGCACCTCGCTGCAGTCGCTCAGGTAGGCCATCTGCTTGCGCCCGCCCTGCAGGAACAGAAAACCACAACTCTCCATCGAACCGTGCGGCAGGCGCAACGGCACGATCTCCAAATCCCTCAGCTTGAACGACCCCTCGATGAGGTGCGGTTCGGGGACAAAATAGCCCTTCACCTCGCGCGCCCCATGGAAGGCATAGGCAAAGACCCGTTCGAGGTCTTTCATCGTCTGGCGGTTGGCATAGACCGGCAGGGTGTGCCCGTCCCGCATGTTGCAGAACGACCGGCAATCGTCCAGGCCCATGATATGGTCGGCGTGCGAATGGGTGAACAGCACCGCGTCCAACCACCGTATCTGCTCCCGGAGCATCTGGATGCGAAATTCCGGGGTCGTATCCACCACCAGCTTCACCTCCGGGCTTGCCACATAAATGGACGGCCGCGTCCGGTGGTTCTTGGGATTTGCGAGGAATTCCGCCGGGTACTCCCTGCCCAGCACCGGAACCCCTTGGGATGTCCCTGAGCCCAAAAAGACAAACGAGAAAGCCATCGTGCCTCCCACCTTAACAGGCCAATCCCCCCAAGGCAAGGGCGCCATGCTATGCGAAATATCGGTCAGTGAAGGCGGAAACGGAGTCCTCGGCGAACCCCTCACCCCAGCCCTCTCCCCTTCCGAAGGGGAGAGGGAGAAGCGTCGGCAGTCTCTGGGATTTCCAGGCCTCTCCGCTTCCTCAAGACGCTGCGGAGAATCCTCCCTCTCCCCATCCGACTCGCCGCGCTGCCGCGCCGTCGCAGCGGGTGGGGAGAGGGCCGGGGTGAGGGGTCTGCCCGCGGGGCCCGCTGCCGCCTTCACTGAGGCCTTACTATGCGAAATATCGGTAATCGAGCCCCGTGAAGAGATTGTCGGCCGATTCGACTTGGGCGAGCCAGGGTTCCTTGACGGCCCCGTTGGCAAGCTGGTCGTAAAGGGCGCTGAAGCGCAGCAGGTGCTCGGATGCCCGTTTGCGCGCGTAGCCGGGGCTGGTGTCGGCGCGCAGCATGAATGGCCAGTCGCTGGCCTGGGCCAGGAGCAGTTCGCGGGCCGCCTGCTTGAGGGCGCGCGCCTCCAGCGGGCCGGGGCTTGGGAAACGCCGGGCCAGTTCCGTCATGCGCTGTTGGGCCACGTGCAGGTGCGGGTAGAGCCAGGCGGTCTTGTCGTTGAGCCAAACGCGCCAATAGCCGTTCTCGCCCCAGCTCGAGGCGGCGGGCGTGGCCAGTTGGTTGACCGGGTGGCGGCCCAGGTAGTCGCCCGGCGTGATCAGCGAAAGGCCCGATTGTCCGCCGCAGGCCCTGCGGACAACCGAATCCAGGAATTCCGGCCCCTGGTACCACCAATGACCGAAGAGTTCGGCGTCGTAGGGGCAGAGCACCAGGGGCGGCCGTTCCATGACCTGCGCCGGGCGTTGGATCTGCGCCCAGCGCGCCTCCAGGAAATGCGCGGCGTGGGTCTCAGCGGCCTGGGCTGCGGCCTGGGGGTCATACGGCTGCTTGTGCTCGGAGGGGCCCGTGATGCGGTAGTATTTGATGCCCGTGAAGCTGCGCGCGCCGGTGCCGGGCAGGTGCGGTCTCACATAATCCAGGTCGAGGTCGAACCCGATGTCACGATAGAACTCGCGGTAGCGCGGGTCGCCCGGGTAGCCCTCGTGCCGGCTCCAGACTTGCCTGGCCGAATCGGGATCGCGGCCGAAGGCGGCGAGGCCCTTTGGGGTGAACACCGGCGCAAACAGGCCGAACCGCGGCCGGGGCCGCGCGTGGAGCAGGCCGTGGCTCTCGAGGATGAACCACCGGAGGTTGGCTTCGAGCAAGGCCGGTTCGAGTTCCTCGACGTAGGCGCATTCGGGCAACCAGATGCCGCGGGGCTCGCGCCCAAAACAACTTTGGTAATGGTCGCGCGCGGCCAGGACCTGCGCCCGGATCGAGGGCGGGTGCAGGGCCAACAAGGGGAGCACCGCGTGCGTGGCGGCGCTGGTGACGATTTCCACCCGCCCCTGGTCCTGCAGAGCGCGGAAGGCGCCCACCAGGTCGCACTGGCAGGCGAAGTAAAACTCGCGCGCCCGGCTCAGACGCTCCAGATAGAACAGCGCCAGCTTGTGAAAGGCCCCGTCCCAGAGCGTGCGGTGGGTCTCCCGTTCCGCCAACTCGATGAGCCCCTCGATGTGCCGAAGGTAGCGCTCCTGCAACAGCGCATCCTGCAGCATGGCGCACAGCGTCGGCGTCAGCGTCACCGTCAGCCGCGCCTCCAGGCCGTCCCGTTGCCAGCCACCCAGCAGGTCCAGCAGTGGCAGGTAGCTTTCCGTTATCGCCTCGAACAGCCAGTTCTCCTCGAGAAACCTCTCACGTTCGGGATGCCGCACAAAGGGCAGGTGCCCGTGCAGCACCAGCAACAGATAGCCTTGCGTTGTCAGGTTGGGCGCCAATATCGTTCTCCTCGCCAGCTAACTCGAACCCCGTAACATTGGCACAACCTTTGTCGCAGCCTTTGTCGCTTCCTTTGACGAGAAACGGCGCATCCGACAAAGGCCGCGACAAAGGCTGCGACAAAGGTCCAAAACCCGCATGAGTGTGCCCATGTTGGTTGTTCCCATTTAGACCAGCCCCTCCCCCGCAGGCGGCGTGAGTGTGGGGTCTTGCGCCTGAGAGCCCACCTCACCGTGACACTGCGAATGGCGGCTGAACTCCAAATCCGCCTGCCGCTGCTCCCCCTGGGCCGAAACCGCGGCCACCACAAGCACGTATCGCCCTTCCGGCAACGCAAACCGGCAACTGAAGCTGCCGTCCGGCCGCAGCCGGATGGGCCAGCCACAGATCGTCACCCGCGCGCCCGGTTCTGTCGCTCCGTAAAGGACCAGTTCGGCATTGACGTTGAGCCAGAACTGCTTGGGCGGCTCCTGGCCTCCGCCCTCGGGGCCAATCAGCGAGGAGGGGCCGCCCGGATGGGTCACGCCCGCCACGATCTCGGCCATGACGGGCAGGCCCAATTCCAATTCCTGCGCGCCCTCGGGCCCATTTCCCACTCCAGCGGGTGCCGGACCAGTTCGGCTATCCCCAGCGAATCGGCCCCATCGGCGCGCGGACCCGCCGGCTGGATCGCCTCGGCCAGCGCTTGTTCCTGTTCCACGGTCCAAGCTGCGACCGAGCCGGGCGGCACCAGGCGCAGCCGCGGCCCGGGACCGGCCTGGGTGCCTCGCTCTGCAGGTTCCAGGCCCTGCGGACGTGTCTGAAAAGGCCTGGCACCTGCGTCTGGCCCGCGGCAGACAGGGGCGGGACGCCCCTGCCGCAGAGGCCCTTCAGACATGCTCTTGGGGGGCGCCGCCTCCGCTTCGACCCAGTCCCGGCGCGCTTCGGCTTCGCCCCGGGCCAGCGAGGGGGGCCTTTTGGCCGGCAGGCCGGCCGCAGCCGCAGGCATGAGCAACGCAGGCTCAACGGCTGCGAACTGAGCGGTCTTGTCTTCTGACGGGGCCTCCGGCGGCGTGGCCACGGCATTGGAGGCGGCGATGCTCACCCACTGCCCGCCTTCCAGGTAGTAGCCCAACTCGGCAACACACCTGGCTGGGGCGCGGGGCACCCGAAAGAACCAATCCCTCGAGTCCGGGGGTACGTGGATTTCGGCAAGGACGGGGCCGGTCAGGGCGTCCTGGCGCCCGCGCAAGACCAGGCGCCGATTCGCCGCACGGTCGTAGTAAGGGCGTTGCTCCTCGGGGCCCAGGTCCCAATGCGCGTAGAGCCAGTGCGGGTCGGACACCAGCAGCAGCAAAGTGCCCGTTCCATAGGCCTCGGGCAATGCAGCGGCCTCCGGCTCCATAGGCTCGGCCGGGGCTGTTGGGCCAAGCGCGTATTTCTCGCCAGGACCCGTGCCTGGCGCGGACGCAGCCGCGGGAACGGGTTCGTCGCCCTCCAACAGAATTGGTGGAATCCTCAACGGCAGCCTGTCCGGGCTCCGCCTTGCCAGGGACTCTCTTTCCGCTGGTGCATGATGACCGCGCCCGCCGCCCGCCTTCAACCTCCGGCCCTTGCGCCCGTCCTCCGTCCTCCGTCCTCCGTCCTCCGTCCTCCGCCCTCCGTCCTCCGCCCTCCGCCCTCCGTCCTCCGCCCTCCGCCCTCCGTCCTTGGCCGCTGGCAAAGTCGTTTGACCGGGCGCGGGCGGCGCGGGCGCCGGATTTGCAGCCTTTCGGGTTCGCGGCTTTTTCGTTTTCATACGGTTACCCCATCTGAGAGAGGCCCGGGGTGACTCGGTTGCCTGGAGACATTACGGCTGGGAGTAGAGTCGTGCAACCGTGAAATTGGGCGCAAAGACCGCTTGCCAGCAGGGCGGGGCGGGTGTTTACTCGGGCAGAACCGCATGAACTGCCCGACGAACGACTCCGCGTCGGCGCCCGCGCCTGCGCCTGCTGCCGCGTTGATTTACGTCGTGGACGACGAGATGGTGCTGCTGGAGATGGCGACCGTGGTGCTCAAGGCCGCGGGCTACGATGTCCGGACCTTTCCCAGCGCAGAGGCCGCCCTGGGGGCGTTGACCGACGCAGAGCAGCGCCCGGAGCTTATCATCACCGATTACGCCATGCTCCAGATGACCGGCTTGGAGTTAATCGCTGCCTGCTGGCGCGTAAAACCCCAGCCCAAAACGATTCTCGTCAGCGGCACGGAGGCCGAGGAAGTCTGCTTCGGCGCGCTCCGCAAACCGGATCGATTCCTATCCAAGCCCTATCGGGCAAAAGAACTGATCGATGCGGTGCAGGCCGTATTGGCGTCGTCCGGGGCGTAACTCAGGGCTGGCTGGTGATCCTGGACCACTCGACGTTCCTGGGCGGTGGCGTATAGCGCAAAGACCTTCTCATTCTGGATCAACACCGCCCGCACCACGCTCGAATCGTCCGCCCGGCCCAGATTGAGCACGGTGTCCGGGATGATGCCCACCTTCTTGTGAGCGTAAATGAGCGCAAAAGCCGCCTGGGCGAACGCCACGTAAGGCAAGTCCTTGTAGGCGCCGTCCGCGCTGTCTTCGACGGCATCGGCCAGAAACTCCAATTGGTCCACCAGGTGCGGGAACAGTGGCTCATAAATCTGAGTGAACTCCAGCTTCCATTGGGGCAGATGCCGCAGCATCTTCTCTACAATGGCCGGGCTAACGGAGCTCGCCCCACGATTTACAAAATCCACAATTTCCGCCATGGGCGCAATCTACCGCAAAGCCCGCGGGCAGGAAAAGCTAAATCTGGCCGTTAACCGGCTCCCCCTCACCCTGAAGGCTGAAGGCTAAAGGCTAAAGGCTAAAGTGCAGAACCCAAAGTTGCATGACGCAGCCCACACGTCCTTGCGACCCAGAGGACCCCGTTCCCCCCCTAACGGCTGAAGGCTAAGGCTAAAGGCTAAAGGGCAGAGCCCAAAGGTGCATGACCGCACTTCAGTCTTTAGCCTTCAGCCTTTAGCCTTCAGCCTTTAGGGCGGGGTGGACTGTGGACTGTGGACTGTGGACTGTGGACTCACCTCCCGAGCCGGTGGAACTGGAACCGGGCCGGTCGGTTGCCCCGACAATCTAATTCGACCGTGTAAAAGCCGCCGTCCTTGAACAATTGAAGGCCGGCCAGGGCAGGGCAGAGCCGCACGTGAAAGGGCCGCCAGAGCCGGGCCTCGCGCAGGGCTGTAGTCAGTCTCCGGGCGGTGGGGCCCAGGAAACCCAAGGCGGGCATTCCGGCGAACAACCGGCTCTGCAGCAGGACCGACTGCGAGTGCAAATGGCCCACAATCGTCTGCTCGATTCGCTCCAGCCTGGCCCGCACGGCCGGTTGGCGCCACAAATAGGGCAGGGCGGAGGGGTCATGACAAAAGAGCAGCACGCGCTGGCCTGCCTCCAGGGCATCGAATGCGCGTCCGATCTCCGCCACGTGCTGGGCCTGCAGCCGCTCCCATTCCGGCCACTCGGCCCGCAGGATGTCCCGCTCGAACAATGGCAGGGCCACGAGGGAAGAGACGAATCCCATGAGGACGTACCGGCCCAAAGTCACTTGCCAGAAAGGCAGCAGTTCCAACTCCCGCACCGCCCGCCGCCAACTGGCCAGCCGCATCCCTCCCCGCCTGCCTATGAAGCTCAGTCTGCCCAGTTCGTGGTCCCCCAGGTTGGCCCGCAGGCGCGAGCCAAAACGCTCTCGCAACCGGCCCAGGCACTCGCGCGCGCTCTGGCAGGCCGCGTCGTCGCTCACCCCCACCGCCGCCGAGTCACAGGAGTAATCCCCGTTGGCCACGACCCAGTCCAGCGGCCCGGCCTGGTCCAGGAAGGCCTCCAGCAGGTGGTTCTGCTGCAGCGGATCGCGCAGCCAGACGAACCGGCGGTGCAGCCGCAGCAGTTGCCGCAGCAGCGGGTTGCGCAGGTCCCGATACTCGTAGTCATCCCCCCGCGCCCGTTCCGCCGCGCCGGCGTAGTGAATGTCGCTCACGATCCCGAGCCTGCACGTATCAGCCACACTCCCATCCTGCAGGAGACCACGCCCGCTCGTCAACCCGGCGGGCGGCATTGGAGTGGCTGGCAAAATCAACCTGCAAGCTCCGATCCCAGAGCTTTGTCGCCGCTTTCGTCGAGGCCTGGGCAGCCCGACAAAGGTTCCGACAACGGTTGCGACAAAGGTACGGACCCGTCTGAGGCTCAATCCCACAAGTAACGTTTGTCGGTACTCAATGCGGTGTTTCTTGAGCAGGCCGATAAACTCCTCCTGGAACGTCATCTTCCGCAGGACATGTCTTCCATTCAGCCGTCCCTTCGGGGCTTACGCAACGAAAGAACCCCTCACCCAACGTTGAAACGTTGGGCTATTCTCAGAACGTCCCTCCGGGAAAAGACGCCCCAGCCCTGCCAGAGACTTGAAGCCGCCCCATTGATTACTATTTTGTGCTGCGCCCGCGGCTCAACGGTTCGGTTTGAGGTTCTTCAACTGTCTGGCCAGCACCTGTAGCTGGGCGTTCGCGGGGTCGAGTTTCAGCGTGGTTTCGGCCAGGAGCCGCGCGTCGTCCGCGCGGGTCAAACGCAGCAGCATCTCGACGTAGCGGAAGACAACCTCGGGGCTGACAGGGCAAAGGGCGTAGGCCTGACGGAAGGCGAAATCGGCCTCTTTGGCCATCCGCTGTTTCTCGGCGGGAGCATTGGCGTTGGTGAAGCGCCAGGCATAGACGCCGCCGATGGAGTCGCGCAGCTTGGAAAAGAACTTTTGCGCCCACGCGTCCTTGGCGAATTGCGGGTCGCCCTTGAAACCGCGAAGGTCATGCTTGCGATAGACCCTCTCCGCAAAGGCGGCGACCTCGGCGACCGGGGTGTCGTAGGTGATCCAATCGCCGAGCATCGGCCGGAGATAGCTCGACCAGTACTCATGGTCCTGCCGAACGAGTTCCTCGGAGAGCCTGGGCAGCGGCTGGCGATTGATCTTCATAATCAGCCCATTCGGAGAGAGATAGGGATACATCCAATCGAGCGGGAAGCTTTCCTCGAGGTAGAACTGGCGGTTGGGGTTGTGGTCGAAGATGGTTTTGGCCAGCAAGCCATTGATGGCCGTCACGGCGACCTGGCCAGTGACCTGGACGCGGTTGTCGGTGATCTTGACGTCCTCGCCCGGCAGGAGCTTATTCTCGGCGAACCGCCGCCCGGCATCTACCATGTATTCCTGGAAGGATTGTTTGGAATCTTCGTCAGTGGGGGTGTAGATGACCTGGCCGTACATCGCCCGCAGATAATTCGCGTAAGCGGGATCCGCTAGGGCGTTTTGGGTGAGGGTGAAGAATGGCTTGGCCTCCGCATGGGACTCGGACATAGCGGTAATGACCCCACGGCCCGGGTCGGTCCCGCCGAAGTAAATGCTGCCGGGCGGGATGGATTTGATGATATTGTTGCCGTAGGCCAGCACATATTTCTCCTTCCAGTTGGCGAACTGCTCCCATGCAAGGTCGGTCTCAAGAATGGTGGACCAAACCGCCGTGTGACGGGAAGGGACCTTCTCATCGGCATTGGTGTTGTCCGGTGCCGAGCCTTGGCGTATCGCCAACCAAAGGTTCGTCGCGTTTTTCCAATCGCCCCTCATGCCGGCCTGAAAGTACGGCCAAACCTCCGGGACAAGAGGCTCCTGTTGCTGTTCGGCCAGTTGATGCGCTTGCGCGGCTTTGGCCGCAAAGAATGCCCGCAAGCGGGGGTCGAACCAGGGCTTCCCTTGGGGAGTGGGAGCGGGAGAATTTGCCTGGGGCTTCTGCGCGGCGACGGCAGCGACGAAGGCAAGCTCGGCGGCACAGCACAAACCCACCAGCAGAGTGCGCGGGGCGCGTCGGGGGCGGGAGGCATCCACGATGGCGGCAATCCGCCCAGCCAGGTGCGAGGAGCGGACCATGGCGATGGCTGCCACCTGCGGCACGCGCCGGAAGGCCCGGGCGATTTCCACCAGGTGAGCGGCGTAATCGGAGGCCTTGCAGCCGCCGTTGAGGACTAGCCCCAGTTTACGAGTTAGCATAGCCCATTCTGTGTAAGGCCTTCTGACCCAAATGTTTGCGCGTCCTCCTCACTATGCCCTAAAACACAAGCCCAGATACCGTCAATATTTCCCTATAAAATGAGATATTGTGCTTGACAATCTTCTGTAACTATGCCCTGAATATGCGCGTCGCATGTCCGGCGCGCTATGCATCGCCTCGAAGCCAAAAACATTCATGGCCACACCTACTACTATCTCTCCCTCTGGGGTTGGAAAAACGGCAAATGCCGCCGCCTCTCCCAAAGATACCTCGGCAAAGCCGAGGATATCGCGCAAGCCGTTGCGGGCACCGGCCCCCCTCCCCAATACGCCCAGGTGCTCGACTGGGCCCTGCCGCTGGCCCTCTGGCAGGAAACGCGCCGTGCCCGGGTCGCCGAACTGGTCGATCAACTATGCCCCAAGCGCAACCAGGGACTGAGCACCGGCGACTACATCCGCCTGGCGGCCATCAACCGTGCCTACGACCCGGTCAGCAAGCAGGCGATGTGGGATTGGCTTGGCCGCACCTGCCTGGCGCGTTTATGGCCCGAGGCGTCGGCGGCGCAATTGACCTCCCAGCGCTTCTGGGATCACATGGACCGCATCGAGCCGCTCACCGCCCAGGCCATCTGGCAGCAACTCATCGGCGGCGTCCTGCAGCGGGAGCAAATCCCGCTCTCGCAGATTTGTTATGACGGCACCAACTTCTACACCTTCATCAACACCTTCAACCTCAAGTGCCAAGTCGCCAAACGCGGCAAGAACAAGCAGGGCCGGTGCAATCTGCGGCAAGTCAGCTATGCCCTGTTCTGCTCCACCGACGGGCAGTTGCCGCTCTTTTACGAGGTCTATGAGGGCAACCGCAACGACGCCAAGGAGTTCCCGCAAGTGCTGGCGAGGTTTCAGCGCTGGCTGGTGGAGCGGGCCGGTTCGACCTGGGCCACGGTCAAACCGACGCTCATCTTCGATAAGGGCAACAACTCCAAGGACAACTTCGGCTTGATTGACCAACTCGGACTGCCCTACGTCGGTTCGGTCAAGTTGGACGAGCATCCCAACCTGATGCGGATTTCCAACCAGGACGCCCGTTGGCAGGCCGCCACCGAGCCGGGCCTGGAAGGCACCAAAAGCTGGCACACCCAACTGGTGGTCTATGGCAAGGAGCGCACGGTGGTGGTCACTTACAACGAGCACCTCTTTGCCAGCCAATGGGCGACGGTGCAAAACGACCTGGCCCGCGCGCTGAGCCAGTTGGCCCAAGTGCGGCAGAACCTCCAAGACCGTGCCGCAGGGCTCATTAAGGGAGGCACCCTGCCGAGCGTCGAATCGGTCCAGCGCAAGTGCAACCAGATTCTTCACCGTCAGCATCTGGGCCAGTTGCTCAAGACCACCGTCTCGCGGACGGCGGCGGGCGTGCTCCAATTGGCTCACGTGGCGGACCCAGCCGCGCAGCAACAGTTGGCCGATACGTATCTGGGCAAGACGCTGCTCATCACCGGTCATAAGGAATGGACCGACGCCCAGGTAATTCGCGCTTACCGGAGCCAATTTGTCATCGAGGAGATTTTCCACGAAATGAAGGACCGGCACATTGGCGCCTGGTGGCCACTGCACCACTGGACCGAGAGCAAGATCCAAGTCCATGGACTCTATTGTACTATTGCGGGTACTGCTCCGACCCTGGTGTGGCGCCGCGCACGGCAGGCGGGCGTGCGCTTATCCATGGCCGGTCTGCTGGAGAAGTTGGGCCGGATTCAGGAGGTGATCAATGTTTACCCAGCCCGCCGCGCAGGCCGACCGGCCACGGAGCAGCCGGTGCTGACCAAGCGGGACGAAATCCAGGCAAAGCTGATGGAGATACTCGAACTGAGAGCCCCCAAATCGCCGTTTTAGGGCATAGAGGGGCCAGGTTGTAACCTGCTGGTTGACAACCAATTCCGAGGCACCCTTGAAATAACTCGTAAACTGGGGCTAGCGGGCAACGTGTACGTGGCGGACCTGACCAACTGCACGGTCCGCAAGGTCACACCGGAGGGCGTGGTGACGACCTTGGCGGGACAGGCAGGTGCCTCGGGCAGCACCGACGGCATTGGGAGCGGCGCCCGGTTTTACCAGCCGTACGGCGTGGCAGTGGATAGCATGGGCAACATCTACGTTGCAGACCAGTTGAACCACACGATCCGCCGAATCACGCCGGCGGGGCAGGTGACGACGCTGGCTGGTCTGGCGGGCAACCCTGGGAGCGCGGACGGCGTCGGGGGCGTGGCGCGGTTCAAGATGCCCTCCGGCGTGGCGGTGGACACCACCGGCAACATTTACGTGGCGGACGTCGCCAACGACACAATCCGCAGGCTGACGCCGGGCGGCGTGGTGACTACGCTGGCTGGTCTGGCGGGCCTCCCCGGGAGCGCGGACGGCACGGGGAGCGCGGCGCGCTTCAACTCCCCATACGGTGTAGCCGTGGACGATTCGGGCAACATCTATGTGGCGGATTCCAACAACAACACGATTCGCGGGGTCACGCCGGAGGGCCTCGTGACCACCCTGGCAGGTCTGTCAGGAAGCTGGGGGAGCGCCGACGGCATCGGGAGCGCAGCCGGGTTCTGGGAGCCTTGGGGCCTGGAGGTTGATGGCGCCGGCAATATCTATGTGGCGGACAATTTCAACTTTCGGATTACCAAAGGCGTGCCGGCGGCGCTGCAACCACCCCAGTTCCTGGTGCAACCGCAGAGCCTGACCGTTGCGGCGGGAACCAACGCGGTCTTCACCGCCGCCGCCAGCGGCGTGCCAAACCCGGTGTTGCTCTGGCAGCTTTCCACAGACGGCGGAATGTCCTGGACCAACCTGGTGGATGGCGCCGGTCTGAGCGGTTCGAGCGCCGGGGCGCTGGTGATTTCAAATGTCACTGTGGCCATGACCGGGCATCGGTTCCGGTTGACAGCCACAAATGCCGTGGGCGGCGCAGCCAGCCAGAGCGCCATCCTCACGGTGGTCTTGCAACCGGGTTCACCAGGGTACGCTTTCACCAATTTTGCGGGAATGCCGGGGGAAGTGGGCAGCGCGGACGGCACGGGGAGCGCGGCGCGGTTCAACTACCCCTTCGGCGTCGCAGTCGACAGGTACAGGCAACATTTATGTCGCGGATAACTACAACGAAACGATTCGCAAGATCACGCCGGCAGGTGTGGTGACGACGCTGGCTGGGTTGGCCGGGACTTCGGGCAGCGCGGATGGCACGGGGAGCGCGGCGCGGTTCGACTACCCCTACGCTGTGGCGGTGGACAGCATGGGCACCATTTTTGTGGCGGATACGTCGAACCACACGATTCGCGGGATCACCCCCGCGGGCGTAGTGACGACGCTGGCGGGGTTGGCCGGGACTATGGGCAGCGCGGATGGCACCGGAAGCGCGGCGCGGTTCGCCGACCCCAGGGGCGTGGCGGTGGACAGCGCGGGCAACGTTTTTGTGGCGGATACGTCGAACGACACGATTCGCCGGATCACCCCTGCGGGGGTAGTGACGACGCTGGCGGGGTTGGCCGGGACTATGGGAAGCGCGGATGGCACCGGAAGCGCGGCGCGGTTCGAATACCCCTGGGGCATGGCGGTGGACGGCTTGGGCAACGTCTATGTGGCGGATGAGGGAAACGACACGATTCGCAAGGTGACACCAGCAGGCGTGGTGACGACGCTGGCGGGATCGGCAGGGGAGTGGGGCAGCGCCGACGGCGCGGGGAGCGCGGCACGGTTCTTCTACCCCGAGGGTGTGGCGGTGGACAGCCTGGGCAACGTTTTTGTGGCGGACACCTCCAACGAGACGATTCGCCAGATCACGCCTGCGGGCGTGGTGACCACCATCGGTGGTGTGGCGCGTGTCGCGGGCAGCGTGGATGGAGTCGGTGACGGCGCGCAATTCAATGATCCAACCAGCCTGGCGCTGGACAGCGCCGGCAACATCTATGTGGCGGACACCTTCAACTGTCGGATCACCAAGGGCGTGCCGCTCGCGGCGTCTGGAGCGCCCCGGATCACTCTGCAGCCCCAAAGCCTGACCGTTGCGGCGGGAACCGGCGTGGGCTTCATCGTCCTCGCTGCGGGCGCCGCGCCGCTCAGCTATCAGTGGCAGTTCGGGGGCGTGAACGTGACCAACGGCGGCCCGTTCAGCGGCGCGACCACGAGCAATCTCTTGATTCGCTCCGTCTCGGGCACCAATGCCGGGACCTACCAGGCGGTCGTCTCGAACAGTGTGGGCGTGGTCGCCAGCGCCGTCGCCGTGCTGACGGTGACTCCCCCAGCCGGGCCTCTGTCTTTTGCCGTCGGAACCAACAGCGGTGCGCGGTCCGCCCAAGTCCTGCTCCCAGTCCAGGTCACCCATTTCACGCAGATCGCTTCCTTCCAATTCTCGCTCCACTGGGATGCCGCAGTGGCCAGGTACGTCGGGGTTGAGCAGTTTGGGTTGAGTGGATTGACCGGAGAGAGCTTTGGCACGAACCTGACCAAAAGCGGCACCCTGACGGTTTCCTGGGATGATCCCGGCGGCGGCAGCCAATCGCTGGAGGATGGCACGACCGTCTTTGCGCTGCGCCTGGCGTTGATCGGCAAGCCCGGGGCCGCCAGTCCTCTCACGATCAACAGCACGCCAGTCCCCCTGCAAGCGGCTAATGGGGATTTGGCCTTGGTGCCGGTGCAGACCTTGGCCGGCCTGGTATCCATCGCCCCGGCAACCGTGTCCATTGGCGGCCGAGTTCTCTATTATCCAACCAACTACCCTTCTCGCGGGCCTTCGGCCAAGCCGGTGGGGGGCGTCACCGTCACGCTCGAGGGGGTCCGCGATACGAACACGCTGACGGCCAAGGACGGCAGCTACAAATTCCCCAGCGTCATCGGGAGCCTGGGGTTCGAGGTCACCCCGGCCAAGGCCGATGATACCCCCGCAGCCCGCGGAGTGACTACGCTGGATCTCATCCTGATTCGGCAACACATGCTGGGAAACCGCTTGTTGGATTCGCCTTACAAGCTGCTGGCGGCGGACGCCGACGGCTCGGGAACGATTACGACGGTGGACATCGCCCTGCTTCGCCGGTTGGTATTGGGTTTGACCAATGACTTGCCGATGGGTTTGTGGCGGTTTGTGCCGGCGGATCATGTCTTTGCGGATCCAACAAGCCCGTGGCACGCACCGACGAACCGGTGGTACACGAACCTGGTCAGCAACCTATCCGGGCAGGACTTTGTTGCCATTAAGCTGGGGGATGTGAACGGTTCCTGGACGGAACCTCTCGCGGCGCAGTTGGCGGCAGGCGGTAACCAGGGAACAACGAACACAACGGCAAAGCCAAAGGGCCTGGATTTGGTTCGCCTCCAGGCCAGTGCCGATTCGGCGCAGCCGCATGGCCTTTTGACCGCCAGGGTGACGGCCGGCGCCGCGCACGACTTGACCACCGCGCAATTCACTCTCACGTGGGACCCCACAATACTAAGGTACAGGGATATCGAGCAGTTCGGGTTGCCCGGTTTGTCCTCGGGAAACTTCGGACTTGCGCTTGCCAATCAAGGGAAGCTGACCTTTTCATGGGATGATCCGGGGGCAACCGGTGTGACCATAGCCGATGGGAGCGTCGTCTTCGCCATAGATTTCGATGTGATTGGCCAGCCTGGGAGTGCCTCCTCGTTGACGTTCGCTGACGCCCCGACGGTCCGGGAGGCAAGCGTGGCGATGGCCTTGGCGGCGATGGAGACGCAGAACGGCTCGGTCACTGTTCTGGATACCAAGCCAGTCGTATCCTGCAGCCTGGATCCAGCCAAAGGCATGCTCCTGCTTTCGCTGCCTACGGACCAGGGGGTACACTACGTCGTCGAGTTCACCGATTCCCTGTCCGCCACGGCCTGGACGGCTTTGACTGCCGTCCTGGGCGATGGGACCATAAAGACCGTAACCGACGCGGCAACCAACCATCAACGGTTCTACCGCCTGCGCATTCCAGCTCCCTTCCCGGCCGTAAGTGGGCAATAAGCGCGGGACTCGAAGTCCTTTAACCACGGATGAACAGAGATTCCAGCCTTATCTGTGTTGATCTGGTCCATCCGTGGTTAAAAAGAAACAAGCTCCGCCATCACTGACCCGTCAATAGGCAGCGGTTTTCAATTGACTTGGTTCCGTGCCCCGGATAATATGGCCTCCCAGCAGCAATCCCCGGGAGGTCGGCCCAGCGACCGGGACCCGGGCGCAGGAATCGGGAAGGACAATACATGAAGCAGGACGTTAGCCCATCCAGGAGGAACAAATGAGGCGACTATCGCAGGGAAGGCCCTGGCGGGAACCAGGCCAGGGGTCCGCAGGCGCCGGGCGCCGCTATGCCGGCGCTGCGTTTACACTGATCGAACTGCTGGTCGTCATCGCGATCATCGCCATCCTGGCTGCGTTGCTCCTGCCGGCCTTGTCCAGGGTGAAGAACTCCGCCCGCCGCGTCCGTTGCGCGAGCAACCTGCACCAGATCGGGGTGGCGTTGCGCGCGTATGTGGACGACTTCAAGAGATACCCGGCGTATGCTGCATCCGGTGCTCCGACGAATTATGCTTATCGCGCGAGCTTTTGGGATTCCAAGCTCTTGAGTTATGTGAGCGGCAACCTGGGGGTCTTTTTGTGCCCCGGCCAGGTGGGCGCTGCCAGTAACCCCAGCAACAATTGGAGCCAGGTTGAGTCTTCCCCATTTACCGATGTTATGTGGTGCAACAAGAGTTATGGTTACAACGCCTTCGGGGTGGGGCCTTGGTGGAACAACCCACCTGGCGCGCCCACCAGCCTTGGATTGGACGGCGGGTATGTTGCCAAGGTGTACGCGGACCAGCCGGAGTCCAGCATCCTGGTCCCGAGCGACATGATCGCCATAGCGGACTATGACCCCTCCGTGGATAACGACCGCGACGGCGACCACTCGGAATGCCTCTTTGGATTCACGTTCACGGGCCAGCGCCACCTTGGTTCGGCCAACGTCGTCTTTTGCGATGCGCACGTTGAATATGCCAAGACCAATCGCTGGGGCGCTCCGAGCTATTACGTGCCTTCCGGCGTCCCGGTCAATCTCACCCAGCGACGACGCTGGAACAACGACCATTGGCCGCACCCGGGCGTGAATTACTATCCCGCTCCTTGACCCACAATTGTTTTGAGAGATGTTCGAAGCAAGTTTATCAATTAACACCCCCAAGCAGAACCGCGCTAACATGGCGGCATGAAAACCACTCATCGAGCTTTAAAGGTTTGGCGGATTCGGCGTTGGACGGGCCGGGTGGCGCTGCTGGGGCTGGCCTCGGCCATGTTGTGGATGGCGTTGAGTTTCGGCCGCAAGTGCGGGCAGGAGGTTGCGCCGCACGGGCCCGCGAGCCAAGTCGTGGACGTGGCCGGTTGCCTGGCGGCCAATTGAACCAAGGTGCAGCGCCTGCGCCGGCGCGGAACGCGACGCGCAGAGCGCGGGAATGCGGCACATGCCGCCGTTGCGTCTGGCCGCTCGGGAGAACGCCGGAATCCGCTTCTGCACAAACGCTGCACATCCCATGAACGACGCTGAGCGACTCGAGTTGGAGCAGATCAAACAACGCCAGGCGCGACTCAAGCTGGAGCTATTGGCCCTGGATCGGCAACTGGCGCGGCTGGAAGAGCAACTCAACGCGCCGGGCGACCGCGTCGCGGCCAGTTCGCCGCCCGGAACAGCGGCGCCACCTGCCAGCGCGCCGCTTTCGGCAGCCCCGGCACCCTCCCCGGCCATCGCCCCGCAACCGCTTCCGCCGCTCATTCCGCGCCCGCCGATGGTCGTCCGCTCGCAGACGGTGGCCGAGCCTGTGGGGCAGACCTCTGGTCTGCCGGTGAGCGGGGCCTTCGGCCCCGTCCCCAAGCCGGCGCCACCCGAGGGGGCCTCAATCGGCAGACCAGAGGTCTGCCCCACGGCGGCAGCAGCCCCGTGTGCCCCCGAGCCAATCCGCCCGGCCCCGCATGAGGCGGCTGGATCCCGCTCGTTCGAGTTGCGCCTGGGCACCTACTGGCTGGCGCGGTTGGGCGTCGCCCTGGTTTTGACCGGCCTCGTCTTTTTCGGCAACTACGCTTACCAGAAATTCATCATTAATCTCGGTCCCGGCGGGAAGCTCGCGTTGCTGTATCTGGCCAGCGGGCTGCTGCTGGGGGCCGGCCTGTGGTGGCAGCGCGAGCCGGCCAAGGAGTCGCTGAAGAATTATGCCCAAGTGCTGTTCGCCGGGGGCCTGGCGGCGGTCTATTTCACCACCTACGCGGCGCACCATCTCGAACCGCTGAAGGTCATTCGGGACCCGACGGTTGACGGGGCGCTGCTGCTGGCCTGGGCGGGCTTCATGGTATGGGTCGCCGACCGCAAGCGATCGGAAGTACTGGCGCTCCTGGCGGTGTTGCTGGCTTACTATAGCTCGGTCATTACGCGGGTCGGCTCATTCACGCTCTACTCGAACCTGGTCCTTGCCCTGGCCGCGGTGTTTTTCCTGGTGCGCAACCGTTGGGCGGCGCTCACTTACGTGAGCCTGGCCGCAACCTACGCGGCTTATGCGTTCTGGCGCTTTTCCAACGGCAGCCAATGGCATTGGGCCGCGCCCGAGGAGGGATTGTGGCAGGGGGCCTCGTTCCTGATCGGCTACTGGGTAGTCTTTACGACAGCGGTGTTCCTGTCTCGCGACGCAAAATTCGCCGGGCAAAACCGCGCCGGCTTTCTGACCCTCAACAACGGGGCCTTTTTCACGCTGTTCCTGTTGACGATGCTCCTGGTGCGCCATGGTGGTTTCTGGAAGTTCGCGCTGGTCTATGGCGGGGTGCTGCTGGTCCTGGCCGAGGTGGCGCGGCGCACCCTGGCATCCGAAGCCCTGGCGCGAGAGTTCTACCTGGCCCAGGGCTTGCTTCTGGTGACGGTGGGATTCATTACGCGATATAGCGGCCTGCAGTTGGCGCTTATCCTGGCGAGCGAGAGCGTGATGCTGCTAATGGCCGGCCAGGCGCGCCAGAGCGCGGTCCTGCTCGCCGGGGCTTACCTGGCTGCCGGACTGTCGGCGGGCTGGGGCATGGATGGGATGCTCGAACACGATGCTCGTGGCCTTTACCTGGGCATAGGACTGGGCGGGCTGATGATGGCCAACACCCTCCTGGCACACCGTTGCACTGCGCCAACGCCCACGACGGCCCTGCGCCCCGGCGTCGGATACTTTACAACACTCGCGCTGGCAGTCTGGTTGGCGGCCACCTGGGACAACTGCACGGCACATTTTCCCCTGGTCCTTGCCGCGGAAGGGGCGGTGCTGACACTCTCATTCTATCTGCTGCGCATCCCCGAGGTCACCCTGCTCGCCCAGGGCTACCTGGTCATCGCCCAATGCACCTGGATCTACAATGCGGCCAATGGCGGCCAGGCCCCGCCCTGGTGGGACCCCGCGTTGCTGCTGGGCCTGACGCTGGGGTTGAGCCATTGGTGGCAGAGGCAGAAGGTGCTGGCTGCCCCCCCACAAGCCGCACTGGCCTGGCAAGCCTTGTACGCCGCGGCCATCATCGGGACGCTCTGCGCCTGGCTGGGCCCCAGGCTGGACCCGCCGACGTGGCTGGCGGTGACCAGCGTGCTGGCGCTCGGGATCACTGCATACGGCGTGCTCACGCGCGCCTGGTTCCTGGCGGCCTGCGCGCAGGTCCTGCTGGTGGTGAGCAGCGCGCAGTTTGCCTGGCAACTGTCCCAAACCAAGCCGACCTGGCCGCTGGCGCTCGCGCCCGCAGCCGCGCTCGGCGCACTCTCGTTCGCCACCGTCAAATGGTTCCAGCTCAAGCCCCAGGCAGAGGAGCGGGTCAAGGCCTCGTTGCTGGCCCTCGCGAGGATCTACCGCTGGGTGGCACTGGCGATGTCGCTCTGGTGGGTCTTTGCCTATATCAACGAATCCGAGCGGATGTGGGTGCTGGCGCTGCTGGGATTGCTGGTATTCCTCTGGGGCGGCTGGCGGAAGAACCAGGAAGCACTCCTGTTCAGCGGGGCATTTACTGCCGGTGCGTTGGCGTGTTTTTGGCTCCCGTCCATCGAGATCAACGTGCCCAAGGTGTACTGGCCGAATCTGCTGGCCATCCTTGCCCTACTGGGCCAGCAACAGACCGCCAGGCGCCTGCCCGATCGCTACCGCCTCGACCCGGCCTGGCAGGCAGCCATGATCCTCCTTGGGGGGCTGAGCCTGTGGCGGCTGCTCTCGCTTTGGGTCCAGGAGACGGCGAGCGGATTTTACCTGACGGCGAGCTGGTCGGCCCTGGCGCTGGCCCTGTTCACCTGCGGCATCCTGTTCCGGGAGCGGATGCACCGCTGGCTGAGCCTGGGCATACTGGGGGCTGCCCTGGGCCGGGTGGTGGTCCTTGATGTCTGGAAGCTCGAGACCCTGGCCCGCATTCTGAGCTTTATGACCCTGGGCATCGCTCTGCTCGTGCTCGGATTTGTCTATAGCAAGTACCAGGAGAAGATCAGGGAGTGGCTGTAGGCCGGGTGCGATTAAAACTGTCGGTCAGCCAAGGGCGCCTCTTTGCCCCGAAGGGGCTTCCGATAATAGCCCGGCGTTTCAACGCCGGGTGAGCGGACCCAAGGAGCAGGTCCGTCCCGAAGGGACGGCTGAAACCAAGGAGCGTTGTCAGTCGTCCCTTCGGGACGAGGCTCCCTTCTGTGCCCTCCCCGGCGTTGAAACGCCGGGCTATTCTCAGATGTCCCTCCGGGACAAAACTCCCGAGGCGCATGCCCGACGCTTTTAGTCGCACCCTTGTAGGCCGGATCAGCCCGTTCCCATCGGGTCCTGCGCCGGGGGGCTTTGAATCTCCGGGTCGGGGAACAGCTCCAGCGCGGTTTCCACGGGGCGGAATGGAGCGAAGGTGCGGCGATGGATTGGGCAGGGGCCGAGTTGGCTGATGGCGGCCAGGTGCTGCGGTGTGCCGTAGCCCTTGTGCTCCGCAAAACCGTAGCCGGGATAGAGCCGGTCGAAGTCGCGCATGAGCCGGTCCCGAGTCACCTTGGCCAGCACGCTGGCGGCGGCGATTTGAATAGCTCTTGCAGTCCCCTTGGATGAGCGCGGTCTGGGCGTAGGCCAGCCACTTGATCCTCAAGCCATCCACCAGCACGTGCTGCGGCCTGGGCTCCAACTGGTCCAGGGCCAGGTTCATCGCGCGCCAGGCCGCCTGCCGGATGTTGATCCGGTCGATCATCTCCGCGTCCACTTCGGCGATGGCATAGCGAATCTCGGGATGGCGGGTGAGCACGGCGAAATAGCGCTCGCGCTGCTCTTGGGCAAGCTGCTTCGAGTCGTTCAGGCCCCGGAGCCTGGCGCAAAGCCCCTGCTCCAGCCAACCGCACGGAAAAACCACGGCGGCAGCCACGACCGGCCCGGCCAGCGGGCCGCAACCCGCTTCGTCAACGCCCGCGACCCAATCCAGCCCCTGCCGCCACAGCGCCTGCTCGTGCGACAACCGTTTCCAGTACTTCGCGCTCATCGTCAAGGGTCGAGGGTCGAGGGTCGAGGGTCGAGTGTCGAGTGCCAAGTGGCGAGGGGCGAGCGTCGGGTGCCAGGGTGCATGACGGAATTGTTCGCTATGGGACCGATCCCCCCGGAAAACTCTGGTTGAATCAAGGTCGCTCCCGTATCGTGCAGCGCAATCGGAATGCCCATTCAAGTCGTCATCGATACTAATGTGCTAGTCGCTGCCGCGAGGTCCAACGCGGGCGCTTCGTTCGAGATGCTGCGGCTGTTCTCGGCAGGGGATGCTCGTTGGCAGTGGAACATTTCCACCGGGTTGCTTTTGGAGTACGAAGCCGTGCTCAAGCGCGAGCAGCATCGCCAAGGGCGCTCGCTGGCGGTGGTGGACAGGTCTCTGGATGACTTGGCCGCCCGCGCCAACCGCCACGCGATATTCTACCTGATTCGTCCTTTTTTGGCTGATCCAGATGACGAGTTGATTTTGGAACTGGCATTGGCGTCGGCATCAAGGTATATTGTCACGCATAACCGCGGGGACTTCCGGGATGCTGAACGATTCGGCGTGGGCGTGTTGAG
This sequence comes from uncultured bacterium, assembly GCA_963749495.1. Lineage (GTDB taxonomy): Bacteria > Verrucomicrobiota > Verrucomicrobiia > Limisphaerales > UBA8199 > CAVQND01. The sequence continues at coordinate 287,222 of CAVVMW010000019.1, read as the reverse complement.
GCCGGGCGAGTTCCTGAGAATCATTTGATATGAGCGCATTGACCGTGAATCTCCCGGACAACCTGCACGCAAAGGCCCGTGAAGTGGCCGCCTCGAAGAACTTGTCCATGGACGCGCTCGTGACCATTGCCCTGACCCAAAGCCTCTCGCGCCTGGTTGCGGAGCCGCTCCTGGAGGAGCGGGCTGCCCGTGCGACCGGCAAAGGCTTGGGTGACTTTCTCGCTCAGGTTCCGAGCACGGAGCCTCCGGAATGGGATCGGCTGCCGCAAGGCTATAAGCCGAAAAAGTGACATGGCGGGCGTTAGCCTATGATCGGCAGCCCCTCCGAGGCAGTACCTCCCGCGTGGGCCGCCCCTCACTCGTAAGCGCTCCCGTGCCGCGAGACGGCCGCTCGGGGTTCCCTCGACCCTCGACCCTCGACCCTCGACCCTCGGACGTTGCTTACCGCGGCATCCGCATTTCTGGCTGGGCGAGCCGCAGCCTGGCGGTGGATTGGAGGACCTGGCCGGGCTCCAGCGGTTTGCCTTCGCCGTAGTTGCCGGTCCATTCGCCGAGGCCGCAATGGGTCCCGCCATACCAATCGTTGATGTGAACCAGGATGCGGTCCGGTGCGACCATGGCGCGAAGGTGCTGCGAGCCGTCGGAGTCGGCCCAGACGCCCGGGCCATCGGGGTAGCTGATGGCAGCCCAGTTGATATGGCGTTTGGTGCTGCGGAAATCGTTGCAGCCCATGGGCGAATTGTCGGCCGCCCAGGGCCAGGAGGGCGGCAGGGCGCCGGGATGCGGGATGAAGGTGCGGGTCTGGCCCAGGGGCCGGCCGATGTGGTCTTCGGGATAAACGCTCCACTCGGCCTGCCGCTGCCAGCGCAGCAGGTCGCAGTCCCTGGGCACGGAAAAAGCCAGGCCAATCTCGCGCGCCAGGAGCTTGGGCCCGGCGTACTTGAAGTTGGACTGGACGGTCAGCGCGCCGCCGGGGGTGATGAGCAGGTCGTAGCCGCCCTCAAAATGCTCGTAGCCGCCTTGGAGCAGAACGCGCACGTTGCCGGCTTCCTGGCGGACATCGAGCTTGCGCAGGCGCCAGCTCAACGGGTCGGGCAGGGGCGAAAGCGGGGTTGCCGAGGGCAGCACGTGGACCCTGGGCATCTCCAGCAGGAGGGCTTGCCCAAAGCCAACGCCGCGGCGCAATTGGCCGCTGGCCTGGTCAAAGGCCAATTCGAATCCCTGGCCCACCACGCGCGTTCCCTCGCCGGCCAGGTAATTCTCGCGGACGATTTGCAGGGGCCCCGGGCCGGGGGTGCGCAGTGGCGGCATGGACGCGACCGCCTGGCCCAAGGGAAGGCGATAGGCATCGACCAGGCGCCCGGAACGATCCCTGAACTCGATGAGCAGCGCCGCCCCGGCTGCGGGCACCCGCGCCGGCTCCAACACCACGCCGCCGGTTTGATGGGGCGGCACCGCGGCGCGCGCTCTGCCGTGCTCGGGGCCAATCTGCCAACCGATGTTCAGTTCGGCCAGGTCGGTGAAATCGTATTGGTTCTCGACCGTCAGGCGAATGGGCGCGCCCGGCGCCGGCAGCGGCACGGGCGCCTCCTTGAGTTTCACCGGCGAGTGCAGTTTCTTGGTAATCCAGAATTCCGGTTTCTTGCGCCGCCAGCCGTCCACCACGCCCCAGGGCGCATCGCCCACCAACCCGCGGCCCGGCAAGCGGTACTCGGATTCGATGAAATGGCACGCCGTGGCCTGGCGCCCGTATTCGAGGCCGCGGTTGGGCACGCAAAAGATGTCGTCCGACCATGCCCAAATCTGGGAGCCGGCGACGTTCCGGCTCTGCATCATCCGCGCATAGATAGCCGGGAGCGGCTCCGCATAATAATCGCGAATGCCCGGGTCCAGCCACATTTCGGCTACGTCGCCCCAAATGCCCTGGTAGATGCACCAGCACTCGTCCCAAAGGACCGGTTTGGAGGCCCTTTCCATCCGCTCGATGCCGGCCACGGTAATGGGATTGTGCTCGACGGTGATCTCGACCAGGCCCCGGGCCCAACTGCCCGCGTTGGGCCGGCTGGGGTCGGCGGCGCGCATCCATTGGTGGGCGCGCTCCAATCCGTAGCCAAACGCGCTCTCGTTGCAGACCGACCATATAAAGACGCTGGGATGATTTCGATCCCGCGCGAGCAGTTCGGCGTTGAGTTGCATGACGCGCGGGGTCAGCCGCAGGTCGTCCGTGACATCGGCCCAGCAGAACGAGCCTTCGTCTTCGACATACACGCCCAGTTCGTCGGCGGCGTCCAGCAGCGCCGGCAAGGGCGGGTAATGGGACGTGCGCAATGAGTTGAGGTTGGCCTCCTTCATCAGTTCGAGGTCCTGGCGGGCCAGGGCCGGGGTGACCGCGCGGCCCAGCAGCGGGTGCGAATCGTGGTGGCAGGTGCCGCGAATTTTGACCGGCTGCCCATTGATAAGGAGTTGGCCGTCCCGGATGTCGGTCTGGCGAAAGCCAATGTGCTGGGCGACCCTGTCGAGCACGCGGCCTTTGACCTTGAGCGCCGCCTCGAGGACGTAGCAGGCCGGGTGTTCGGCCTCCCAATGGCGAGGCGCCCTGACGGGCAAGCCAAGCTGCGCGGCCGCGCGCTCCCAGGGGCGCGCCTCCACCACGACCGTCTGGGCGCCGCCCGGCACGGGGCGCTGCTCCGGGTCGAGCAGCCGCACCTCCAGCTCTGCCTCCGGCGGGGCCTCCGACAATTCGTTGACGATGGCCGCGCGCGCATCGACCCGGGCGTCGCGATAGCCCTCATCGAATCGTGTCGTCAGTTCCAGCGCGCCGATGTGAATGGCCGGGACGCGAAACAGCCAGACCGGCCGCATGATGCCGGCCAGCGGGAAATCGGCATACTCGCTCATCTTGTCCAACTGGTCGCTGACCACCGTGTGCTGGGTCACGCGGACCGCCAGGACGTTGTCGCGGCGTGTGGCGGCGTCCGTGATGTCCACCTCGAAGGGCAGCGCCCCGCCTTCATGATAAGCGAGCCGCCGGCCATTGACCCAGACCTCGCCGCCGCTATAGACGCCGTCAAAGCGCAGCTTCAATCTTCCCGAGCCGGGAGGCGCCCGAAAGTGCGTGCGGTAGCCGCCCACGCCCTCGGTGGACTGAAATCCCTCCATGGCGATGTGGGCCGGCACGTGGATGCCGGACCAGGCCCGGTCGTCGAAGCCAGGTTCCCAAAAGGCCGGCGGGTCGGGGGCAAACCGCCAGGGGCCGTCGAGGCTGAGCTTTCGCCGCTCCAGGCTCTCCGGGGTCAGACCGTATTGGAAGCCGGCGGCGTCCGCCTGAGCCGCGACCGTGTGGTCGGCTTGGGACTCCGCGCCCGGCAGGCGCGCAGTCACGCTCACCGTGCCCGTCAGCCCGAGCGGCATCGGGGCAAAAAACAGGCCGTATTCATCGCTGCGCGCCGCGGCGTGCCATGCGCCGGATTTGGCCGCGCCCTCGAGCGAGACCTCGGCCCCGGCCACCGGGGCGCTCCCCCACTCGTCGCAAACCATCCCGATGAAGCGGCCGTCCGCATCCGAAGCCATGGTGATGGCCGGGGGACGCGAGAACGGCTGCTCGAAGACCTGGACCTCGGTGAAGCTTGGGCCGTTAGTGATGTTGGCCAGGCGCACGCGCGAGGTCGAACGCGATTTGAACCGGCAGACCACGACGCGGGGCAGGCGCTGGTCCGGGCTGCCCAGGTGCTCGAGCGTGACCCAGCCCTGCCCTTGCTCGTCCCAGACCTGCAGGTCCATCTCCTTCACGTAGCGGTCGTGCTGGAACACGACCACCTCGCCGACCCGGACCGGCTTGTCCCAATCCAGTTCAAACCATCCGCCGGTGTTGTGGCCCGGAATCCCCAACCAGCGCGTGTCCGGGTTGCCGTCGTTGGCCAGGTTGGGCGTCATCCCCTGGTAAGACTCGAAGGCCGAGGCGCGGGCGCCCAGGGCCAGGTTGCCAGGCGCCGCCTCGCCGCCTCGGGCCGCTGCCCGAGGCAACCCGCAGCAAACGGCGGCCGAAAGGAGCGGCAGCAGGAGGGGAACGATTCGAGGTTTCATGAAAACCAGGGTAAGGCGCCCCAGCAGGATGGCAAGCCGGAAGGGCGGAGATGCGCCCGCAGACCACGCAGAACTGAAGGGGTCCATGCGAGTTTCTGCGTATTCTGCGTGTTCTGCCGGCACCGTTGTCATCGCCTTGATCGCCGCCGGAGTAATGCCTTTGCTGGAACGAGTGGACGCGGGCCGGTCAAGGCAATCTCTATGGAAACTGTTCAGGCGGGACGCGTGGGGCAGACCTCCGGTCTGCCGGTTGCAGGGGCCTCTGGCCCCGAGCCTCGCAGGTGCAGGGGACACGGAGCCAGAGGCTCCGTGAACCGGCAGACCAGAGGTCTGCCCCACACCTGAACAGTTACTCTCTATGAAGCGATCCAGATCCCCTCGGCTCGCGGCCGGCGCCTTGGCCTCGTGATCCTCCAGAAGGCGGAGGCGGGCACGGATGACTTCAGACTTATTCTTGAAACGGCGGCTTGCCATAAACCGAGACAAAATTCTCTGCATCTCCGCCGTTTAACAGGATCTTCGGAAACTCGACATGGCCTCCTTTTTTCACTTCAAGCGGTTTAATTGACTTTAATTGGCTTTAAGGTTCAGGGTTCAGGGTTCAGGGTTCAGGGTTCACGTTTCACGTTTCACGTTTCACGTTTCACGTTTCCTCTCCTCGGCGGCGACGCATTTTGAGAATTCAGCGCCCAGGGCTCGGAGGGCCGGGTCGCCAGAGGCGAGGAGCTCGGAGAGGGATTGCTGCCCGGCTGCGTGGAGGATGCGGGCGCGGAAGTCGGCTTGGGCTTGCTTGGCTTGGGCCTCGGCTTCGATGCGGTCAGCGCGGCGGCGGTCCAGTTGGAGGGATTGAAAGCTGGAATTTCTCATCGACGCCACTTTGCGCCGCCTCCAGCCCTCGTGTCCAAGGACAGCGCGGACTGTTCGGACAATGCGGAGTTTTTACGCTTGGGCCGGCTATCGATGGGGTGGATTTTGGCCGCCCGCGAAGCGGCAATGGCGGGTTTTCGTGAATGTCATCGCGCCGATCCCCACGGCTCATCAGATGGTACACGGCACCCGGAAACTGAATGCGCAGTTGGCGCGGCATGGTGCCATTGTGGCTGCCCCGTCCGTGCTGTCACCCGAAAATGCACAATGTAAGGCTGACCCCTTTCCTATACCTACGAATCCTGTGCCGACGCGGACCCGATGCCCGATTACGAAAACGTGCTCACGGATTGAGAATCATCCTCTGGAAGGCCGGTTCGGAGGCGGGCCTTTACCTGGCGGCCCAATCCTCCCGGCTCGCCCGGCATCGAGCCGCCATCCCTGCCGCGCAACTTGCGGCCGCTGAGCCGGCCCTAGGCGGGAGCACGCCCCAAGGCGCCCGTGCTCCGCACAAACCGGCAAACTCTGCCGCTTGACACCCTCGTCCCCGTCTGGCAGCATAGCAACCGAATGAGCGGGACGCAAAACCAATTCTCCCTCACCCGCGCAGCGTCAAATAACCGCCGACGCGGCAAAAAAGCAAATTCCTATCAGTCAAAGGCGAATCCGCCCAAGGTGATCTATGGCCAAGCGATTACAGGCCCAGGGTCTCTGCCCGGTGTGCGGCGAATCCAGGCTGTTTGAAAAGGAGGGGGTGAGCCACCTGGCGCACGGCCTGGTCACGCTGTTTCTCTGCGGCCTCTGGATTCCGGTCTGGATAATTGCGGCGGCCATCAATGGAAGCCGGCCCTTTCGCTGCACGCAATGCGGCAGCCCGATGCCGCTGGCCGGGCAGGTCCGGAGCGGGATTTCCGCCGCGGTTGGTTTGCCCGGCCTCCTGATTATCCTCCTGGGAGCCTTTTGCCTTTTGAGCCCGGGCCTTCGCCGGCTTTCTCCGCCTCGGATTGCCGCGCCCAAGGCTGACCAGGTTGAGTTGCCGAGCGTCGCGGCCACGCCTGCACCGGTTTCCAGACCCATTCCACCGCCATCCATCCCTACTCACGAGGAGCAAGCGGCGGCGCGCAAAGAGCAGCAGGATGCGGCCAGCCTTGCGCTGCACCGGACATTGGCAGCAGAAGGGGACAGGTTCGGGTTGCGCGAGATGGGCAGGCGCTACCTGGAGGGCAAACGCGTGGAAAAAGATTTGGGCAAGGCCATGGAACTGCTCAGCCAGGCGGCCCATGGCGGGGATGAAGATGCGAAGGCATTGCTCAAGGAGATCGGCTCCGGGGCCTGGAGCAAGTGACCGGAGTTGATAACCGCAAAGAACGCAAAGAACGCAGAGAAGGGCATTCCCTCTCTGCGTTCTTTGCGTTCTTTGCGGTTAGTTCTTCCGGCGCTTCCCGGGCCAGCGCCTCTTGCGCGCCGCGGCCAGCCGGTCCTTGAGCACAGCTAGCACAGCCGCCGAAAAATGTTTGGGCCGCCCCGCCGCCAGCCGGCCCAGGGCAACTGCTGCTGGATTCTTATTCACGAGTTTTTCCGGGCTTCATCGCCCGGTCTGCCCCCGTCGCACGGGGGCGGATGCGGAGCGGATGATTACTCCGATACTTTCTCGAGCAGGAGCTCACCCGCGCAGCGTCAATAACCGCCGACGCGGCAAAAAAGCAAATTCCTATCAGTAAAGATCATCGCCTTCACGCTCTTTCACGCCTTCGCCATTGTGCATGGCAAACTCTTTCGGTTGGGCAAGGTGACCCTTCAGGAGCTGCGCAAGCGCATTTACCGCTCGCTGCTCTGCGGGTGGCCCATGCCGTTCTTCAGCGGTTAAGCCAGACAAAGCAACAGAAACACCATCCATACAGCCAAAGGGCTCTGGATACCGGGGCCGCCAGCCGAGTAGAACCGGCGGCGGGCTCACAGCCACGCTTTGCCTTCAATGGGGAGACCCAGGCCAGCAGGACGCGGGACGGCGGTCTGGAAAAAAAAACGAACTCCTGCCCCCACCGCCAAATCCAGGCCCTCTTGCGAAATCGATGTGCGTCCAAATGCGCACTTGACAAGAGGCGCGCCAAGGCGTTCAATGCGCTCGGTGGTCAAACCTTGCGCCAGCATGCTGGGTGGGTTTGGCCTTAAGGCCCGGTGCGAAGGGATCGGCTGTATATGAAACGAACAAATGTCCTCGGAAGGTGCGGCCTTGTCCGAGCAGGCTGCCGCACAGGAGGTGTTGGCTTCACGCTGGTCGAACTGCTGGTGGTCATCGCGGTCATCGGGATCCTCGCCGCGATGCTCCTTCCGGCGCTCTCGAGGGCCAAGGCGGAGGCCTACCGGATCAAGTGCACGAGCAATCTTCACCAAATGGATTTGGCGCTGCACATGTACTTGCAGGACAACCACAGCCAGTATCCTTTTTATAGTCAAGGCATCCAGACCGATTCGCTAAAAAACAATACCTTCAAATGGGAGGACGCGCTGTCGCCTTACCGCCCCCTTCGCTGGACCAACCCCTCCTACCATTGCCCGGGTTACCGAGGCCTGATCTCTGACAGCAGAACCTCTTTTGTTCTTAATAATGGCGCGCCTACCATCGGTTGGGTTGGAAGCTATGCGTACAACCGGATGGGCGCCTCGAACAACGACGGGCCTGACGGGGTTGGGCGTGCTGCCCACGGGGGCCGATTCACGTGGGGATTTGGCGACTCACCGATCGGCTTCAACGGCATCTGGCCGGCGTGGCCTGTCACCGAACCTCTGGTCGCGGCACCGGCCGAGATGATTACGATAACTGACGCGGCGACAGGTTTCCATGACGTTCCAGCCAGGATGCCCAACCAACGCATGCATGGACTTTAATGATTGTTTGCCGGCACGGACGACCCAAGACCCTTTCCAGCATATCATCCAAAGGCCTCCACAACATGGAACTATGTTCAATGTGCTGTTTTGCGACGGCCACGTCAGCGCGATGAAGATTGTGTACCTTGCCAGTTTCACGAAAAGCGCCGCTTTGTGGAATTACGACCACCAGCCGCACCCGGAGTCCTGTGGGCACGGGGAGTGGCCGTAATCGGGCGGATGGTCCCGATAAAGTCACATCTTCACATTTCACATTTGCGCCCCCGCCAGCAAGCGTTCGGTCGTCAGTCGCAGGGCCCTGTCCTTGGCCACCCGCTGCCCGAAGCGCTTGATCGCCATACTCAAGGCCGTGTAATCCAACCCGCCCGCCGCTTCCCCCAGGCCCGCAGCGTCACGCCTGTGCTTCGTCGGGCGACATAGAGGGCCATCCCCAAAGCTGGGTCACCGTGCCGCCCGGCCAGTTCCTGCCACGGCTCAGCGCGCGCCTGTTCAACCGCCTGCACCACGTCGGACCACCTTTGGCACTCCCGCAACGCGCGCCGCCGTCAAACCCATTGGGGCCATGTCTTGTCATTTGGACAATCGGTCCAAGATTGCGGCTATTTCTTCTCGCAGGCGGGGATCGGCTTCGAGGCGCCGGCCAAAGCGGGCGAGGGCTTTGCCCACTACGGCGTAGTGCAAACCGCCAGTTGACTTGCCCAGCTCGGCTAAATGGAAACGGGCGGTTCGCCGACCCAGCCACAGCGCCGCGTCGCGGCCCCAGTCGCCATGCCGCTCGGCGAAGCTGCTCCAGCTTTCGCCCTTGGCTGGCTCCAAGCCGGAGAGGATCCTCGGCCAGGCCGACGCCTCGGGCGCGCTCCGGAGCGATGCCTGCTCAGGCGGGTTGCCGCGGGCATCGCCCCTGGGTCGCTGCGCGAAAGCCTCGCTCCCCAGCGCCAGGCCGCCCACCACGCGCGCCCGAGATGGCTCGACGCCGCCCTGGAGCAGCGCCCCTTCAGTGTAGTTCCGAATCCCCGCGCACTGCTCCTGGGGGTGACTGTTCAGGTAGTGGCCCGACGCTGGCCTCGCTAAGAGCGATAATCTGGGCCGGGATCCTGTCCCGGAGGGACATCATGACAATAGCCCGGCGCTTCAGCGCCGGGTCGGATGCCCGGAGGGGTCAGCGTCCCGAAGGGACGCTTGAGGCCGGTTCAGCCGTCCCTTCGGGACGGACCGACGATTGTACCGCAGTCCCCGGCGCTGAAGCGCCGGGCTATTGTCGGGTAGTCCCTCCGGGACAACAGCCAACCCCAAACTGCACGAGGTTGCGCCAAGTTGTGGAGATGCCATGGCGTGCCTGCGTCCGGGCCACGTCAAGCGTTACTCCTGGGGACTGTTGCCGCCACATAACCGGGCCAGCGGCTGGCGCCAGACCCACGCCAGCGGCGGGCGGTAGCCGGCGTAACCGGGATACGAAAAAATGGAAATGGTCTGCGTCATCACGGAAGATGTCCTGGCGTTCATTGCCGCGGGCGGTGATGTGATACCCCCCGCCCGTCCGTTCGATGCGCAACGCCCGTGCCATGGGCCAATGGAATCATCCCGGAATCCCGGCGTCAAGTGCCAATTGTCCAAATGACAAGGCATGACCCCAATGGTTTTGAGAACGGATCGTGGGCCAGTCGTTGGTCGGCAAAACAAGAATCGCGAGCTTCCTTCCAACGACCTGCTGCTGGTATTTGAGGTTCTGATCGGTCGAGATGAACGCCTCGAATTGCCCTTCGGCTTGCCGGAGCAGATCGCCGTTCTTCAATGCCCCCCAACCCATCTCCTGTGCCGTGCTAACAGAGTGGCCCGGTAGGAACCTGCGCAATGGACGGGGCGTGCATGCGTCGAGCAGAATTTTCACGCTGCGGGTTGGAGCGTCAGTTTGTGGGCGTATTCGAGCACGGCCACCGCCTGCTGGCGGGTGACGTTCTGGAAAACAGTCGAGGTACTCGTCGAGACTGAGGCCGCTTTCGAGATTGGTGAACAAGCTGTCCACCGGCACGCGGGTGCCCTTGAAGCAGGGCGCGCCGCTAAGGCGCTCCGGATCAACCCAGATCGGCACTTCCGGCGGATAAATCAATGGCAGGCCCGATTTCATCTTGGGGTTAATTTAGCAGAATCATGCTGCTTGTCAGCGGCGAAGTTTGGCTGGCGCATGGCTTCGGAGAGAATCGTAGACGACGGACAGTGACAATTTGGTCAATGCTGGAAGCGATACCCCTCCCCACGCGCTGTCAGTATATGCCTGGGGGATTGGGGTTTCTCCTCCAGTTTTTGCCGCAACCAAGCGATATGGACGTCCACCGTGCGCTCGGTGATGAACGGTTGTTCGCTCCACACTTGATGGAGAATCTGCTCGCGGGTCAGCACCTGGCCCCGATGGTTGATGAGCAACCGCAGTAGTTCCGCTTCCTTGGCGGCAAGGCTGATAGGCAGGCCGCCTTTGGTAAACACCATTCTATCGCGGGAAAGGGGCCATAACTTTTCACTTGACGGAACGCCAGGGGGTACGGGCAGCGTGTTGCCGATGCCGCGCCAAATCAGGGTCGAATACCCCGGGGCGATTTACCACATCTTCAGAGGTCTGAGCAAACCGGCACACCGAAAAAGGCGTTTTCATAACTCGCGTTGAATCAGGCATTTACGATGGCGCTGTTCGGAAATAATTTCTGGTGGGGTTTTTTGCCGGCCCTTTCATGGTAAGGAGCGCCCAAGAAAGCACCCCTGCTATGGATGACACCAGCTTTCAAACTGGAAGCGATTCAGCGGAGGCTGGCGCAAACCTGGCACCAGGAGGTGAGTGTGCCGAGCATCGAGCAGATCCTGCGGGAGAACGGACTGGGTGAACCGCAGCAGGCTGGCCGCGAGGGCGGCGCCGCCCAAGGCAACCCGCAGCAAACGGCGGCCAAAAGGAGCGGCAGCAGGAGGGGAACGGCTCGAAGTTTCATGAAAACCAGCGTAAGGCGCCCCAGCAGGATGGCAAGCCGGAAGGGCGGGGATGCGCCCGCAGACCACGCAGATCACGCAGAATTAAAGGGGTCGCCGCGAAGCCCGCAAGGTTTTGGACTGCGCCAGTCCTCTGGCGCTTTCGCGTCCCCAGAGTCCGAAAAGCGGCAGAGGACTGCCGCAGTCCAAAACGCTCCGCGACTCCGGACGCGCCTGCCTCGCTCCGTCGGCACCTTGAGTCCCGAAGGGAAGGCTCCCACCTGCGCCTGGGAAAACTCCGCTGCTCACTCACGGGCCACGGCCAGTGATTTCGTCCATCGCGGACCAAACCTTCTCCAACACCCCCGGAGAAACGCGGCCCAGCCGCTGGCTGAGAAACCGTTTGTCCAGGACGCTCAACTGAAACACCAGCGCCACCGAAGGATGCCGCAGATGGTTCTCGGCATCGGCTTCGACGAGAACCGTGCCAGGAAAACGAAGGGCGTCCAGTTGTGTCGTGAGTGGAACGACTAAAACCGTGGGAAGCTTCCCGGTTACCGCCGGGGTTTGAACAATCAGCGCTGGACGCCGGCCAGATTGAGCCCGTCCTGCGCCGGTTGGGAACTCGACCCAGAAAAGGTCACCGACGATCATCGGTCCTCGTCGCGAAATTCGAACATCCCCCAAGACCTGGAACCAAGCGATTGCCACTCGGCCAACTCCCCTTGGAGTTCGGGCGACATTGGCGCATCGGTCAAGGGCACCAGCAGGACGCCATTGCGGGTTTCAATCACACGTAATGGCGTTTCTGCCTCCATGCCGTAGCGCTGGCGCACTTCGTCCGGCAGGGCGATTTCGCCCCGTGTTCCGATGATTACGCTAATCATAACCCAGGGTTGTTTCAGGTTCTTTGGCGTTGGCCATCGTCAGTAGCATGGCCGAATTTGGCGCAGACTTCAACTCTAATAAGGGTGTGGGAGGGATCGAGGACCGGGGGTCCCCGACGCCGGAGGGGTCGCTGTGGGCATGCCCTCCAACGGCCTCACCCTCGCCGACCCCGAACGACCGCGTTATGCTCCAACATTTCCGGGTACTAACCAAACCACTGGGGTCAGGTCTTGTCATTTCCCGCCTGGCGATTGCCCAGTTGCACCAGTGCGGGTTGGCCACGGGGCAAGAGTTGGCCGAGGCGTTTGAGCGGCACGTCAATTCAGTGCAGAGGTGCGTCGCGGAATTTGAGCGCGGGGGAATGCGAGGGTTGATGCCGGAGCGCCGCGGGCCCAAGGACCGTTGGAAGATCACCGCGGAGTTGCGAGCGAAGATCCTGCTGATTCCGTCGGCACCTCGAGTCCCGAAGGGACGGCTGAAACGCCGGCGGTTTTCAGCCGTCCCTTCGGGACTTTGCGCATCTTCGCCTGGACCCCAAGGTTGAAACCTTGGGCTATTCTCAAACGTCCCTCCGGGACAAGACTCCCGCAACGCGGACCCGAGGATTTTATCGTGCCCGGTGGCGAGAATGCCAACCACGCCTGTGCCCTCCCCTTAGGGCCGTTCCTCGCCCAGCTTGACGGTGGCGCCCTGGATGATTGTCATGTCGAGTTGGACCGGCTGGGCCGCACCGGCCTTGTAGAGACGGTCGAGCCTGCTGTCCGCAGGATTGCAGCCCTCCACATACAGCCGGTATCTCGCATCGTTCAAGGTATCGAAGGAGAACCGGCCCTGCTCGTCGGTCCGGGTGGTTTCGCCCGGGAAATTGCCCGACTCGGCCGTGGCGCGCACCTCGGCGGAGACAATGGGCCGTTTCGACTTGGCCTCGATAATGCGCCCGCTCAGCTTGACCCCGGGTTCGAGCCGGACCGTGAGAGGCAGCTTGGAGAAATTGACCTGCTGCCTCGACGAGCGGCACCCGGGGCTGCGGGCGGTGACCATGTATTGCCCGAGGCGCGGGTTGCAGTTGTCGAAAGTGAACCGGCCATCCTGGTCGGCCAGGCGCCCCGGCATCCCGAAGCCGTGATTCGGATGGTTCCAGGACAAGTCCACGGGCGCATGGGGAAGGGGCCTGCCCGCCTGGGAGACAACCTGGCCGGTGATGGAGACGCCCCGTGTGAACTGGAGTTCCACCTGCCGGTCCGGATCCTCTTCGGTGAGCTTGATCGGCTCGCTCACTGCGAAGCTGTTGGTTTGCCAGGCGATGACCAGGTAGGTGCCGCCCAAAGGCAACGGGCTGGCCACATATTTGCGCGGTCCCCCGTCCGGCGACCAACCATCGGAGCTGGGCGTGGTTGGGAATCCTTCCGGTTTGGCCAGGGGCGACCGCTTCACCTCCGCGACCGTGAATGAGACATTGCCGGCGAGCGAGCCGTCTGCCTTTCGGGCCTGGGCATAGATGGCGCCGGCCGGGATCACCGGCACGGAGATGACCAGCGGCCCGGCGCCATCGTTGACCTTGACGTTCATTTCCTGCTCGAACCAATAGCCAACCGTATGGGCCGGCTAAAGGAGAAGGCGCGCCCCACGGGCACCTCGAAGGAAACCTCGCCGTCGCGAATCTCCATTTCCTTGGACGCGGCCATGTTCGGCTCTCGAGTGGGCAGGAGGACGGAGACCGTGCCTTGGGGAGGGACTTTCGAGGGATGTTCGAAGCGCAAGGTAACAGTCCGGACCGGGGGCGGGTTGGTTTCCGGCGACAAATTGATGACCCAGTCCTTGACCGGGGCGTTGACCTCGCGCTTGAAGACCCGGTCGCCGGCGCTCGAGTGTCACCAGGCCCGCAACCGGGCTGACGAACTCGAAGTAGCCGGTGTCGCCTTCGATGCGGACCGGCACGGACTTGGAGGTGCGGTGGGAGTTGTTGCCTGCTCGGGTACTCATTGCCACAGATGAGTCTGGGCCCCTGGTTGCTGCGCGGCAGCGCGTCCAGGTTGCCGGTGACGCGCCCGCCGACCCGCAGTTCGGGTCCCAGGGCGGTCTCGAGGTTGGTCTGGCCCGGGTGCACTCGGAGAGGATGGCGTCGGGGTGGCCCTCAGCCCGGATGAGCAGCCAGAACCAGCCGCTTCGCGGGAGCTGGTTCAAGAGGTATCGGCCTTGAGCGTCGGTTACTGTCAGCGGATGACCTGGGTGATCGGGTGAGCTGCCGTAAAGGCCCGGGGCATTGTCCGCGCGCAGGATATAAAGCCCTGCCTCCGGGACCGGCCCGCCGGTGGCGTCCGTGAGGCGGCCGGCCAGCGGCAAGGCCCGGCGTGCCGAGACGGTCAGTAAGGCATTTGACTTGGGAGGATCGAAGCGCTCTTCGACCATTTCATATCCGGGTTTTATCACGGTGACGCCCAGCGGCAGCGAAACGGAGTGAACCAGCCTGGCGATCCCTTGCTCATCAGCCTCGACCGGAAGCGGGGCACCCAGATTCTGCCCGGCATCCGGGAATGAGAACTGGCAATTGAGTGTGGCATCAGCCAGCGGCTGGCCGGAGTCAGCGTCTATCGCCTTGATGGAAACCGGGAACCCGGGTTGGAGAATCAATTCGATGTTTTCGACCTCGTTGCTGGCGCGGGTGGCAATCGGGCCGAGATAGGCCGGGGCGAATCCTTCCGCGCCAATGGCGTAGAAGAACAAAGTGCCCTTGGACACGCTGGCTCTGCAGACGCCATTCTCATCCGGTGTGACTCCGATCACCGCGGAGTGCCTGGGCCACAAGCTGATGAAGGCCCCGTGAGCACCGCGCGGCAGGGCCGAGCCGTCCGGGGTCCGCAGCACGACCGTGGCCGGGATGTGCAAATCGTTCTCTCCCGTGAAATCGGCGGGCGGTTCGCCCATCTTTTTCATGGCGTTCTCGATGCGCTCGATGCGTTGCTGGGGCGAGAGGAGTTGTGCGGCGGCCTTGATGGTCCACCGAGTCCCCAGGGCCGAGAGCAGAAGCAGCGCGCCGCCCAGGAAGAGCGAGGCCAGCAGGGCTTTCCAGGTCAAGCGCAGCGCGGGGCGATAGCCCGGCACCAGCAACCGCTGGAGGCGGTCCCGGAGCGCCGAGGGATGGCGGCGGTCGGCGAACGCCGGGGCGGCTGCCGGCGCGGACCCCAGCGCCTGTTCCGCCACACAGGCCAGGGCGCGGGCGTATTCCAGGCGGTCTTGCGCCGGGCCCGCGGCCAACGCGTTGCAGCAGGCCTCCCGCTCGACCCGCATCTGGCGGCTCAGCCACCAGACGGCGGGGTTGAAAAACAGGACCGATTCGATGACGAACTGGAAGAGGTTGGCCAGGTAATCCCCGCGCCGGACGTGGGCCAGCTCGTGCAGCAGGATCAACTGCAGTTGATTGGCTGGAATCGTCGTGAGCAACGTGAGCGGGAGGATCAGCGTGGGCACGACCACCCCCACGACCGCGGGCGAGGCGAGCTTCTCCGTCACGGCCAGGCGGACCTGCCGGGTCATGGCCAGGCGGCGGCGCGCCGCCTGGACCAACCGCTGCACCCCCTCATCCTCCAAAGGCGCGGCGGAGGCGCGCAGCCTCTCCGCCCCCACCACGCTCGCCACGGAACGCGCCAGCATGAACGCCGTCCCGAGCAGCCACCCCAACGCCAGCCACGGCAGCCAGGAGCGGCAACGATTTCCGAATGCGCGCAAGCCTGCCGGCTGCCCGGCGGAGGGGGAGGCGTGAAACGTGAAACGTGAAACCTGATTTAGGGAATCGGCGGTTTGGGAAAGCGGGGCGGCGGAAGGCGGGGCGTGAACCGTGAAACGTGAAACGTGACTTGCGGAACCGGCCGTTTCGGAGAGTGGGGCGGGCCCGATCTCCAGCCAAGCCCAGGCCACCAGCCCGCCAAACAAGACACCGGTCAAGGCCGCCACGCAGGCGCGATAGCGCACGAATGGATTGGTGGTCCGCCGCAGGACCAGGCCCAAAACCAGCGCCAGCAGCGCCCCGACCCAGAGCGTGTGAAACAGGGCCTGAACCACCCGCGCCCAGTTGTCCGAGGCCAGCGATTGCAGCAATGTGTTCATGGTCAAGTTCATCGGCCCCTCCTTGCCGGCGCCGCTTTGGCCGCCGCCGGCCGGTCGTGCGCGTGCTCGGCCAGCAGGCGCCGGATCTCGCCCATCTCCTGCGGCGTGACCTCGTTTTGCGCCAGCAGGTGCTGCAGCGCCGACACCGCGCTGCCGCCAAACAGGTCCCGCACCAGGTTGCGCAGCAGCGGGCCGGTCACCTGCTCCCGCGTCACCCGCGCCTCATAGACGTGCGTGTTGCCCTGGGCGGTGTGGCGGACCAGTCCCTTCCGTTCCATGACCTGGAGGACCGAGAGGATGGTCGTGTAGGCGCGCGTCTTGCCGTCGGGCATGGCCTCGAGCACCGCGCGCACCGTGGCGGCCCCGCGCTCCCAGAGCACCGAGAGGACCTGCGCCTCGAGTTTGGATGGCTGAACGGGTTTCATCTTCATACTATGTTCATAGTAAATACTATGACCATAGTAGTGTCAACAAGAAAATTCGGGGAACCGCCCGGGAGGCGCAGGACAAAATAGGGACCGTTTTTAACTCCCGGCCCAAAGCGCCGGCAGAGCCTAGCCCAGGGCTGAGGCCGCAAGGCCGATGCCCTGGGTACATGGCCGGCGAAATCAATCGCGCCCTGAAAGGGCGCAAGACTCTGGCGCCCCTTCAGGGCGCGGGCTCCGCCTCTGCAACGAAACCCAGGGCATCGGCCTGCCGGCCTCAGCCTGGGCTAGGCTCTGGCGGCCCGTCGGGCCGCGACGAGGCGCACGCCGGTATTGGCCGGCCAAGAATCGCTCACCCTGGAAGATCTGAATCGCCCAGGGCCTCGGCCCGCTGCGCCGCACTTTGAGTGGCTTTCGGGACCTTTGTCGTTGCCTTTGTCGCTACCTTTGTTGACAACCGGCCCAATTCGACAAAGAATGCGACAGAGGTTGCGACAAAGACACCGGAGTCATCCAGAGTCCGGTGCAGTAAGGCCTCGGCCTGGCGGCCTGAACCCCGGGCTACTCTCAAGTGTCCCTTCGGGACGGCGCGGCCGGGCGGTTCCGGTTCCCGGGCGGCACAGGCCGGCGCGAGGGTGGCAGGGCGCGAGTTTGACGAGGCAATATGACAAGGAAAAAACACACTATGAAAATCAGCCCGAGAACCCCTCCAATGCACGCCCCGGCACAACCCCCGCGCAAGACAAGCCGCTCGCAGGTCTCTTCCGTCAGGCTGCCGAATGGCGGATGTGTGACAAGATGATAGACAGCCGCCGCTACAACCCCAATAGCCGCGCCCATGACCGCGAACACGGCGCCGGCGCCTAACAGACCAACCGCTGCCAGCATCCAATTCGTCTCGGTTTCAAGAGGCTTCCCGGCCGGTTTCAGCGGTTGCGCGGGCCACGGTTGGCCACGCCCGCAGGGATAGGGCGGACTCAGGGCGGCTCCCCATGCTGCCGCCGGAGCGGGCGCGTCCGCGGCCGCAGCAGGTCCGGAGGCGGGCAGGCTGGGATCAGAGGCCTCAGGCGAGGCCTGGGCGCCTCCCGACACTGCCCCAACCGCCGGGAACCGGCCCGGAGTGCGCCCGTCCTCGGGCGCAGCGACGCCCGGAGCCAGGGTTGCGGTCAAACACTCCGGCGCGCCTGCCCGCTCGGTCGCTGCTGCGCCCGGGGACGGGCGCACTCCGGGGGCACTGTCGGGATGCGCTCGCGAGGCCTGCGGTCGTTCGCTCTCATTCGCGTCTTCCGCGGGGCTCCGTATCCCGGGCTTCCGCCTGGCTGCCCGCCACCAGGGGAATCGCTCGGGGTAGTTCCGCCATAGAGTTTCCCCCAACGTCCTCTGTTGAAGCGCCTCCCACTCCCACCATGGGAATCGCTCGTGATGGTTCCACTTCCTGAATCGGCGGTCATCCCGGTCCGGCAACGGCTCGCGGACGATGTCCCGGAATTCCGCGACGAGGCGGCGCTCCCGTGGTGCGCGCAACTTATCCAGACCGAGGTATGCCCCCAGGAGGGAGAGCAGGAGAAGCAATGCCGCACATGAGGCGAGGACCACTTGATTGGTCGAGCCTGAAGGGAAAGACGACCAATGGGAGAACGTTTTCCAGCCCCAGAAGCAGAAGACGTTGAAGACCCAGCAGAGGGCGATCACCCGATGCGAATGCACGCCGGTCGCCCGCCAAACCGCGAGGGCGGGCCGGCCGCTATTGAGGCCGGCCCACATCACCAGGAGGCAGGAACGCCAATCCCAGCTCAAGCGCCAGGAAAGCCAGAGCAACCAGGCCCACACCGCCAGATAGACGAACAGGGCTCCCGGCTGCCAGGGACGCAGGGCCAGGCCCGCGAACAGCATGAGCGCGTCCAGGCCCAGGACGCACCGCCCCACGGCACGGAAGTGCCAGCCGAGGGCTCCCAGCCCGCCCGAGACGATCTCGCTCGGTTGGAGGGGCGTCGTGAGCAGCAGCTCATAACTGCCGTCGTGCCGGGCATCGGCCAGGGCCTTGGCCGCCGTCTGACGGATGATCCAGGCCAGGCTCGAGAGCAACAGAGTGGCCGTGATGAAAAAGTTGGGCACGCTCGGCCAGCGGGCCCGCCATAGGGCCCAGCAGAGCAGCCAGGCGCCGGTGATGCCGCCCACGACCAGCCACGCCAATACGGCCGGCTGGCGGTCCCGCGCGGCCAGCCACACAAACGGATTGCCCGCACGAAAGGGCCGTTTCCCTTGAGGGGGTTTGGCATCGAGCCACTCCGCCGCCAGGCGCTTGCGCCAGGCGCTGTCTCCATGGACCCAACTCTGCCAGCGCTGGCGCCAGACCGAGCGGGGGGCGCCCTCCTCCTGCCCACGCCAGAGCCGCTTCAGGACAATCGCGGCCCCCCCAAGGCAGATCGCCGACCAACCCAACGTGACTCCGAAGTTGGTCCATACGTCCGCTCGTCTGCCGATGCCAATCGCGTCCCAGATGGACCAGGCGGCCCAGCCCGGGCTCAGCCGCAGCCACCCGAGCGAGGGTTGGCCGGCAGAAATGGCCCACAGCCCATAATAGACGGCCACCGGCAGCGCGCAAATCGCCGTCCCCAGCGCCGCCGCGAGCACGACTGCCGCGCTCTCATCTACGGTCAGAGCCGACGCCAGGAGTCCGACGGCCAGGGCCAGGAGCATCAGGTTGGGCAGGCAAACGACCGTGTCGAGGAACAGGTCGTAGGAGGTCCCGCCGACCAGGAACGGCAGGGCCAGCATCGGGAACATGGCCAGCAGGTCCGTCAGGGCGATCAAAGCCGAGCTGAGGACTTTGCTGGCAAAGACCTCGGCGGCGCCCAGGCCGCTCAGGAAGAGCAGCCCCAGCGTGCGGCAGCGGCGTTCCTCGGCAAAGGCCCCGGCGATGCGGCCGGGGGTCCGCACGACCCAATAGAGCCCGACCAGAAAGAGGAGTTGGTGCAGGCGCCGCCCCGCTTCCCTGCCATTGGTGAGCACCCCGATTAAGAGGAAGGCCAAAGACACCGCCACCAGGGCCGAAGCGGTCATGAGCCGGCTGCGCGCCGGCTGCTTCTTGCGCAACGCCACGCGCAGTTCCCGTTCTATCAGGGGCGGCCAGACCATGGGACGAGGGGCGAGGGGCGAGGGGCGAGGGACCAGGGACGGAGAAGCGTCGATTGTCGAGGGTCGAGGGCCAAAGATTCAGGGCCGTCCATATCGAGCAGGACCACGTCGAATAACTGCCTGGCCTTACGATACGCACCGAGATTGTCCTGCGTGTTCTGGCTCATAGATGCCTGCTGGTGTCCTGTTATCCCACGCACGCCCGTCCCACCCAGGCTTCCCCTCGCCTTCGGCCCCTCGACCCTCGTCCCTCGGCTATTTCCCCGTGCCGGGCATCCCCATTTTGCTCATCAAATCCTTGGCGAGCTTGATCTGAAGCGCCTGCTGTTGGCGATAACTCTCCATCTGGGTTGGCGTCAGCACGGGCTCGAGTGCCTTGGTTTTCTGGTCCAACTGCCACTCCAGAGCTTCTGCCATATTGGTGGAGGTTGGTTTTGCGTCACCGGTGAGCTGGTTGAGGGTCACGTCATACAGGGCGGCAAAGGCCCGGTCCTGCTGCTCCGAGGTCAAGCCGAGGGTGGAGTGCATCGCCATCACTTCCACGTTGGCCGCCGCGCGCGCATTGTATGCGGCTTCTTCCTGTTGATAGCCCTTGTAGGCCGCCTTCTGCTCCGGGGTCAGCAACGCCTTGATTTGCTCGTCCGGATTGCCTGATTCCTTGCTCAGCCTGGTCATCTCTTCTTTGTCGAACTTACCCGAGAAGGCCCGCTGCATCCCCGCCGACATCGCCTGCGCCTGCCGCTTGAGGATGTCACGGGCCGCCTCGATTTGTTCCGGGGTCAGGTGCAGGCTGGCCCTCAGGCGGGACAATTTGCCCTCGACCTGTTGCTCCATGGCCAGCTTCATCGCGTCAGCCATCGCCCCGGAGAACAAGTTGGTGCCGCCCTCAGATGCCTGCCGGGCAAGCTGCGCCCGCAATTGCTCCGCCTCCAGGTTCGCCCGCCGGGCAACCCCGGCCATCCCGCGCAAGCGGAGCAGCTCGGGCTGGGTCTGGGCCTTCCATTGGCGCAATCCCTCCAGCTCGGCCTTGTCGGCCTCGACGCCGCGCACGCGCCCGGCCTCGCCGCGCAGGGCGGCCAGTTCGGTTGCCTGCGCGCGCAACTCTGTTTCCTGCGCGCGCAGTCGAGCGTTCTCGGACCGCGCGCGCTCCAGGCGCGCTTGCTGCAAGGCGGGCACGGCAAGGCCGGCCAGGACCAGGGCGCCGATTACAGTCGCTTTGATTTTGGTTATGCTCATAAGTTTGATCAGGGTCAGGGTGGTTGAACCGGCAACTGCAACCGTTCCGCTCGCCAGAGCGGCGCCGGCGATGGAGGCCGCCAGGGAAGCCGGGGCCGGAGTGACGGCCCCGATAGCGAACGCGGCGGCTAGGCCGGAGGCTGTCGAGGTGATGCCGCGGCGCTCGAGCAGACCGCGCAGCTTCTCCAGCGCCCGGTCCACTCGCATCCGCGCCGCGTTTTCGCTCAGGCCAAGCCGCGCGCCGACTTCGCCCAAGGTCCGGTCTTCCAGGAAACGGAGCACCACGACCGCGCGGTCCGCCTCTTTCAATTCGTGCAGCGCATCGTCGAGCACCGGCCGAATCCTTTGCCAGACCTCGTTGGGGGAGTCCTCCGCAAGCAACTCATTCATACTCTGCGCCTCGTCTTCGCGCTGCCGGCGGTGCCGGTCGGCACGCCGCCAATTGGCCGCCAGATGACGGACCGTAGTGTAGAGCCAGCCGGCCACGCAGGGATGGCCCAGGAGCCGGGGAGCTTTGCGCGCCAACTCCAGGAACACCGCTTGCGAGAGGTCCTCCGCCAGCGCCCCGTTGCCGCTCGTCTCCCGCAGGGCCGCTGAATAGACCAGGTTAAGGTGCTCCCGCACCAGGTCGGTAAAAGCGCTCTCGGAGCCGCCCTCGACATACTGCCGCAATAATTCCGTATCGTTGCTCATCTGCCGTCACCAAGGATATGTGCGCCGGGGGCAAAAACCGCACAAAAAATTGCCGGGGCTTCTCGAAGGGCGTCTGCAAGGGACAAAAAGGGACGCGAGGCCGGCGGTAAAGTGGGGCATGGGGAGCCCGGGCTTTCGAGTCGTTCCTTGGGATCAGGCCCAGAGAGGGCTACTCAGGCGGGCTGGAGCGCGCGGTGCTCAGGGCTGTCCAGCCCGCGCCGCAAGGCCGCCAAGACCGTTTTCATGTCGCCGCCCAGCAGCGCCCCGGCATCGAGCCAGAGACCGGGAAAAACGCGGCTCTTGAGCAGCCTATCGGCGGCCGCGGCGATCTCCTGATACTCGCCTTCCCTAAGCTCCCACCAGACCAGGCGCTGCTCGCCCGTAATCCAGGCCAGGTACTCGCGCACGCCGTTGCGGCGGTAGGCGCCTTTCTTCTGGTGCAGGTCGTAGGCGCGCGAAGAGCCGACGATTTCCACCACCAGCTCGGGCGCGTCTTCGATGTAGTCATCGGCGGAAATGCGCGCTTGTCCACCGAGCGCCGGCAGCTTGAGCAGCACCACGTCAGGCTGCGGCTCGTTGTCCAGATCCAGACGCACCGTCGAGTTGGCGAAGCACCCGACTCCGGGGGTTTCCGCGGCGTAAATTCCCAGCCAGGTGGAGAGGAAAATCTGGGGCTGACCGTGTTTGGTGGCGCGGAGCGGCGAGGGCATATAGACGATTCCTTCGATTAATTCGGCCTTCTTGAGCTGCGGCAGGCGCTCGTAGCGGCGCTCGAATTCATCGCGGGAGAGCCTGTCCCCGGCCTCCAGCAAGGGTTCGGAGACCTCGGTGGCCGGCGCTCCCGTCGGAACCGTGGGTGCGGCAGGTGTCGCCATGCTCGTAGCTTACCCCAACTGCCCGCCCAAACAAGGCAAATCACGGCCGCCGGGAGGCATCAGGGAAGGCGGCAGCGGCACCTCGGGCAGACCCCTCACCCCGGCCCTCTCCCCACCCGCTGCGACGGCGCGGCAGCGCGGCGAGTCGGATGGGGAGAGGGAGAGTTGTGCGCAGCATCTTGAGGAAAGGGAGACCCTAGCCCGCATATTTCATAGTTGATCGCGAAATTTGGCATGAAATCGCCATGGTGGGCCGGATTTACCGGGCCTGGACCACTGGCAGGATGGCGGGTGGGTTACCGACAGGGTGTCGAACGCTCAGCCGACTGCCAAAGCGCGGGGACGAGCGCGCGGCGGCGGGGCGTGCGGGCGCACCAAATATAGTTCGCTTCGGTTCAAAAGCTCCCACTCGACCTGCTCTCCCGGCTCCAGCCCAATGGCGGCGGCCAGGGGGATCGGAAAATACACATAGAGCTTGGGGGTCTGCCCCTTGGAACGGATTGCCTGCACTTTGAGTGAATATTTTACTTGCTTTTTCATATCTAGCCTATAGACTAACTACATGTGCGTTGCCAATCAAGCAATTCTCTTTGATGACTTGGGTCCTCGCCGTGTGCAAGCCGATTTCTCCGGCGGCGCCCTCTCCAGTGATGCCGGCGCGCTGCTGCTGCGCCAGGTCGACACTAACCTCGGGGTGACGGCGGAACTGGCGCAATGTTTTTACGACCTGCGTGACCCCGACTGGGTAAACCATTCGGTGCAGGAACTCCTGCGCCAGCGCATCTTCGGAACGGCCCTGGGCTACGAAGACATTGAGGATCACCAGCGCCTGCGCTTGGACCCGCTGCTGGCTGCCGCCTGCGGCAAGACCGATCCGCTGGGACAAGACAGGGTGCTGCCGCAGCACCGGGGCATCGCGCTGGCGGCGCCCTCCACACTCAACCGGCTGGAATTATCCAATAACAAAGACACGCGCTGCCACAAACTGCCGCACGCCCCAGCCAAGGTGGAAGCCTGCCTGCTGAAA
The DNA here is from genome assembly GCA_963749495.1 of uncultured bacterium. Taxonomy (GTDB): domain Bacteria; phylum Verrucomicrobiota; class Verrucomicrobiia; order Limisphaerales; family UBA8199; genus CAVQND01. Next base: position 264,042 of record CAVVMW010000019.1, on the reverse strand, counting down.
ATGGGGGTGCGCTGTCTGCCCAAACGCGCCAAGGAGATCGTGGTGGATTTGGACGCAATGGGCCATCGGTTGCACGGATTTCAGGAGGGGCGGCACTTCAACGCCTACTATGACGACTATTGTTATCTGCCGCTCTATGCCTTTGTCGGGGACTTCCCGCTATGGGCGCAACTGCGCACCGCCGAGCACGAGGCAGCCCACGGAGCGGTGCCCGCGCTGGAGAAGATAGTGGCCGCGATTCGCAAGCGTTGCCCCAAGGCGCGGATTATTGTGCGCGGGGACAGCGGTTTTGGCCGGCAGGAGATTATGGCTTGGTGCGAGAGCCAGCGGGGGATTTACTATTGCCTGGGCTTGGCCAAGAACTCGGTGTTAATTGAGAAGCTGGCAGGCCCTGGCTCAAGCCCGGGCCCGTCACTGTCTGACCGGTGCGGCCAGCGTGCGCCAGTTCGCTGAGTTTCAATACCGGACGCTCGACAGTTGGAGTCGGGAGCGCCGGGTGATCGGCAAAGCCGAAGTGATGAACGCAGGGGAAAACCCACGGTTTGTGGTGACCAATCTGCCTGCCGAAGGCTTCAAGAACGATGAGGATGAGGATGAGCAACAGAGCCGCTTCAGTCCGGCCCGGCTTTATGAGGAACTGTACCTGCGCCCGGGGCGATATGGAAAACCTGCTCAAGCAGCAAGTGCTGGATTTACACGCCGACCGGATGAGCACGCATTATATGGCCAGCAATCAGTTTCGATTGTGGGAGGCCATGTTTGCTTACCTGTTGATGGAGCGCTTGCGCACGCAGGGCTTGGCGGGAACGGAGTTGGAGCGGGCGACGGCTGGGAGCCTGCGTGTGAAGCTGCTGAAAATCGCGGCCCAGGTGCGCGTGAGCGTGCGCCGGGTCTATGTGCAGATGTGCAGCGCCTATCCCTTGCAAGCGCTGTTTCGGCGGTGCCACCGGCGGCTGATGGCGTTGGCGCCGGCCCCGGGCTAAGTGCAGAAAAATGGGGTCGATGTTTCAAGAGTCACGGGAGGGGTGTTTTCAGCGGCAGCCTTTTTGTTTGACTAAAGACTCCGTTGCGCCCTGATCAGTGCCCAGACGGAAAAAACTGCGCCGCCCAGCCCGATTTGTCTCCAAAAAATCCTCCGAAACGCGAAAAGCCGGGTGGGCTATGAAATATGCGGGCTAGGAAGTTCCAGAGACGGCGGACGCTTCTCCCTCTCCCCTTCCGAAGGGGAGAGGGCCGGGGTGAGGGGTCCGCAGGGGACTGTGCCCGCCTTCACTGAGCGGTCACGCCGCCGGCCCGGCTCACTTGGACTCCAGGGTGATGGTCGCGTCGATCTTCATTGTCATCGAGTTCTTCTGGACGCCCATGTCCATCGCCATCGAGAGCTCGGTGTGGGCGTCCCCGGTCGCTTTGGACGGGAAAAGCCTGCCCAAGTCGGTGAGGACGGTGCCATGGCTGGTGCCGGACAGGCTGTTCAGTTCCATCTCCATCCCCTGCATGGCGGGGTTCTGGATTTTCTGCTTCGGGGCGCTGTCGGCAGAGGTGCTCTTGGCGGTCAGCCGCTCGCCCTCGATCGAAACCACCTCGTAGCTCGAGGCCTCGTCCCTGGTCATGCCTTGCGACTTGAGCCTGTCCTTGTACTCCCACTTGGCGCCGCGGCCCACCGTCTCCTCGGGCAGCTTGACCGCCATCCTGCAAAAGGCCTCCGTCATCTGCTCGACTGTCTGGCGCATTTGCGGGTCCGCATCCGGCGGCACGTCCATATCGAGCGCCTTGCTGACGCCACGGTCGGACATGACACCCTTGCCGGTGCGCCCCTTGAGGCCGGTCATGGATGCCTTGAGGGCCTCGACGGCCTGCGGCATGGCATCCGGTTCCTCGCCCAGGCCGGAGTCGGTTATGACCAGGTCATAGGCAATATCGCCGCCGGGCGCGACGCTCTTGACCGTTACGTCCGCAGAAATCTTCATCGGCGGCATTTTCATCACCTGGTTGCCCATCTCGCCGAGCGGGACGTCCATCGTCCATTTGATGGTCAAGTCCAGCGACTGCTTGTCGCCGGCCTTGGGGTGCAGGCGCAAGGCCTTGCGCGGCTTGGCCCCGGCCTCGAGCAATTTGACCTGGGCGGCCGGGGCCGGTTGGGCCGCTTTGGCCTCGGGCTGGGCCTCCGGCGCGGTGGCCGCGCCTGGCGCCTGGGCCGGCCACCCGAGCGCGAGCAATGCCACGGCCAGCGTGCGGCAAAACGCTCTGAGATTGGTACTCGCTAACGCGCCGGACACGGCGCCGGGAACACAGGTTGGAAAGCTCGTCTTGCTCATGGGGCGCAGCCTAGTCATCCGCTGCGCGGCGTCAACAGCAAAAAGCGAGGCGGTTGGGACAAGGGCTAGATCGTCTTAACCAGCAGGTTTCTTGGAAAGCGCACCTTGGGTGCGGCGGCGTATTTGTCGTCCGGGCTGCGGTAGCCCAGGGCGCAGCAGACCGCCGCGGTGAGCCCCTGCCCGGCCAGGCCGAGGAGCTTGTCGAACTGGGCGGGCACAAAGCCTTCCATGGGGCAGGCATCGACGCCCAGCAGCGCCGCGCACGTGAGCAGGCTGCCCAGGGCCAGATAGGCCTGCCGCACTGCCCATTGCGGGGCCAGCGGCTTGAACTCCTCGCTCAAGAGCGTCCCGGTCATCATCCCGCGGTAGCCCGCCAGCGACTCGACCGGCATCCCACGCACGCTCGCCGTGTGCTCCAGGAAGGCATCAATCTCCTGGGCGGTCACCGCCGTGCGCGCGGCGAAGACCACGAAGTGCGAGGCCTCGACTACCTGCCGCTGGCCCCGGGCATGCGCCAGCAGCCTCTCGCGCGCCGCCCGGTCTTCCACCACCAGGAAACGGTAGGGCTGCAGGCCGAACGAGGACGGCGCCAGCACCAGGCTCTCCTCCAGGACCGTCCAGACCTCGGCAGGAATCTTGCGCCTGGCATCAAAGGACTTGGTCGCGTAGCGCCACCGCAGCGAGCCCAGCAACCGTTGGCTCGACATAATGGTCTGGTCTTGGTTCATGGGTTCAATCCAATCGGTTCATGGTTCAGGGTATCACCAAACTGCTGCAAAATGTAGTGCCAGGCTTGTCTTCCCGTCCAGGGAAGGCAGAATCATTGTTGGCAGAATCATGAAGATGAAAACGAACATTGGGTCCATCCTGGCGGTTGGGTGCGGACTGTTGGTTGCAGGGACAGCCAAGGGCGCCGAGCCGGTCCTGAAGGTGATCACGGCCGGGGGCGAGGGGGCGACGCTCCTGCGCAACGGCGATTTCGAGCAGTCGAGGGCCGGTAAACTGAGCGATTGGGCGGCGGCACCCCAGGGCTATTCGGGAGCCGCCGGCGAGGGGCGCAACGGGTCCCAGGCCCTGCGCTGCGACAACCCCGAGGGGCGCGGGTGGGCCGGCGCCAGCCAGAGCCTCACGCTCAATCGCGCCAGCGTCGCGCCGCTGATGGTGCGCGGCTGGAGCAAGGCGCAGCAGGTCGGCGGCGGCTCGGACAATGACTACTCGCTTTACGTGGACATCCTCTACATGGACGGCACGACGCTTTGGGGCCAGACGGCCAACTTCCATGCCGGGACGCACGATTGGGAGCAACGGGAGATGGTCATCCTGCCGGAACGACCGGTGAAGGTGCTCACGCTGCACTGCCTGTTGCGCAACCATTCGGGCAGGGCGTGGTTCGACGATGTGGCCGTCGAGGAGATCACGGCGGCGGAGGGGACAGTGCTTTACCAGGGCGTGGCGGTGAAGCCCGCAGCGGAGAGGGACAAGCCGGCGGGCCAGGCGGCTCTGTTCAAGACTCAGGACGGTCTGCAGATGGAACTGCGCGGCGGGGCCGTGGCTTCGCTGCAGGTCGGCGGCCGGGAACTGGCCGGCAGTGCGCCTTCGGGTTTTCTGGCCCGTGACGTGGCCGCCAACTCGGACTTCTACTCCCTGGGCAGCGGGGAAAGCCCCGACCTGGGGCTGAGGCTCCAAAGCGCCTGCCGCGCCGAGGCGGGCCATATCGTGGTGGAAGGGCGGGTGCAGAATACGCGCGGGGGCGACCGGGCCATCACGCTGGTCTTCGCCCTGCCGGTTGATGCCACGGGCTGGCTTTGGGGTGACGACATACGCCGCGAGCGGCGGATAGCCGGAGCGGGCGAATTTGCGAACACGGTGCCGGTGCATTGCGGGGCCACAGGGACCCAGTTGCTTTACCCGCTGGCCGCCATTTGCACAACCCAAGCCCAGGCGGGCCTGGCGATTGCCCTGGACATGGCGCACCCGGCCCAATTCCGCGTCGGCTGCCACGCCGGCCTGGCGCAGCTCTACATCGCCTACGATTTCGGGCTGGCGCCCGAGACGGAGCATTTCCCGGGGGCGGCGGATTTCCGTTTTGTGCTCTTCCGCTTCGAGCCGCAATGGGGTTTCCGGGGGGCGTTCGAGAAGCTGATGCAGATCTTCCCGGACTACTTCCGCGTGCGCACCCTCGAGCAGGGCCTTTGGATGCCCTTTACGGACATCAGCACCGTCCAGGGGTGGCAGGACTTCGCCTTCAAATTCCACGAGGGCAACAACAATGTCACCTGGGACGACGCCCACGGCGTCCTGAGTTTCCGCTACACGGAGCCTATGACCTGGTGGATGCGCATGAGCAAGGACGCGCCCCGGACGCTGCCCGAGGCGCTCCGGGTGCGCGACCAACTCGCCCAAAACGGCAACGGGGGCGAGCGCCGGATGGCCCTGGCCAGCCGCGCAGCCGCCATGTGCGACGACACCGGCCAGCCGTGCCTGCTCTTTCGCGACACGCCCTGGTGCAACGGCGCGGTCTGGAGCCTCAACCCGAACCCGGCCCTCCCCGGCGCCTCCTCCGCCCCTGCCTCCGCACCCGAGACCCAGGAGCGGGGCCCGGAGGCACACAACGCCGCCACCGTCCATTGGAACGAGGCCATTAAGCAGAACCTCTACGGGCCGGGAGCCAAGGGACAACTGGACGGCGAGTATCTCGATTCGCTCGAGGGATATGTCACCGCGGACCTGAATTTCCGCCGCGAGCATTTCCGCTATACCACGGTGCCGCTCGGTTTCGCCACGGACACGCGCAAACCGGCGCTCGAAAAAGGGCTCGCGGTCTTCGAGTTCACCAAGTGGTTTTGCGACGACGTGCACCGCATGGGCAAGCTCACCTTCGCCAACGGCGTGCCCTATCGTTACACCTTCCTCTGCCCGTGGCTGGACGTGATGGGCACCGAGACCGACTGGCTCTCTGAAAACAAGTACCACCCCGCCCCGGACTCCCAGATGAGCCTCTGGCGGACAATGCTCGGCCAAAAACCGTACCTGCTGCTGATGAACACCGATTACGATGTCTTCGGCCCCGAGATGGTCGAACGTTACTTCCAGCGCAGCCTCTTCTACGGCATGTGGCCCGGCATGTTCAGCCACAACGCCGCCGACAATCCGTATTGGGGGAATCCCAGGTGGTATAACCGCGACCGGCCGCTCTTCAAAAAGTACCTCCCGCTCATCCGGGCCGTGGCCCAGGCCGGCTGGCAGCCGGTGACCCAGGCCGCGTGCGAGAACCCCGGCATCTGGATCGAGCGCTTCGGCCCCGATGCCGCCGGGACAGTCTATCTCACGCTCTTCAACGACACCGCCCAGCGCCAAACCGGGGTGGTGCAAGTCAACACCCGGCCTCTGGGCCTGACCGCGGCACTCCAGGCCCGGGAACTGGTCTCGGCGACCGCAATGGGCGCGGGCCCCCGCTGGGAGGTCAGCCTGGCACCCCAGCAGGCGCAGGTGATCAGATTGATGGATTGATGGATGAATGAGCGTTGCCCCTGCCGGGCTTTGCGTCATAGGCTGGGAAAAGGAGAGGGCCGAAGGCCCTCTCGCCGGGATTCCAGGCCTGCCGCGGCATCAGTTACGCTAAATGGAATCTCATTGCCCGCCAGCGCATTAGCCGGTCTGGAACCCTCGGTTTTTCTCCTTTCGGTAGTCTTATGCCCTGGCCATGACAAAAAAAGTTGAGTAAATGGCACCTTATGTGTTGACCCCTACCCGGGCTTATTCTCAAATTAAGCCAATATGGATGACACCCATTATGGCGATCTCATATACCTGTTCGCCTTCTGTCTGGCGGGCCTGGCCTTCGCGCTCGGGCCGTTCGTGGTCGTCCACCTCCTGGCGCCGCGCCGGACGCGCCAGACGGCCAACAAGACCCGGCAGGCGATCGAGTGCGGCATAGACCCGATAGGGGACGCGTGGATCCGCTACAGCGCGGTGTATTATCTGTATGCCCTGGTGTTCGTGGCGTTTGCGGTGGACGTGCTCTATCTGGTCCCGGCGGCCCTGGTGTATAACGACCCGCAGTTCGCGATCCGGGACCTGGTCGAGTTGTTCCTCTTCGTGGGCATCCTCTCGCTGGTCATCGCCTACGCGTGGAAGAAAGGCCTTTTCGAATGGAAACGCAAGAACCCAACGCCCAAGCCCTAAAGGAGTGCGGGCCGCTGGTCCGGTTCGCCGTCCTGGACGAGTGCCTGGCCTTGGCGCGCGCCAATTCGCTGTGGCCGCTGACCTTCGGGCTGGCCTGCTGCGCCATCGAGATGATGGCGGCGGGGGCCTCGCGCTTCGACCTGTCCCGTTTCGGCGCCGAGGTCTTCCGCCCCTCGCCCCGCCAGGCCGACCTCATGATCGTCGCCGGCACTGTGAACAAGAAGATGGCCGGGGCGGTCAAGACCCTCTACGACCAGATGCCGGAGCCCAAGTGGGTGATTGCCATGGGCAATTGCGCCATCTCGGGCGGGCCGTTTGTCTTTCCCGGCCAATACGCGGTGATCGAAGGCGTCGATAAGCTTTTCCCGGTGGATGTCTATGTCCCCGGGTGCCCGCCGCGCCCCGAGGCCCTCATCGAGGGGATCCTCAAGCTCGAAGAGAAACTCACCGGCAAGCGCCGATGGCCCGTGGTCAAGCCGGAGTGAAAGGGACGATTTGCAGATGAGCGAGACAGGCCAAGACCCTAAGAGCCACGGCGCCCCGGCGGCCCCGGCCAGGCTCGATGCGCCGGGCGCCGCCCCTGCCGGCCGCGCGCCCGGCGGCGCAGCCATCCCTGCCGGGGCGCCCGTCCCGGCCCAGGAACCCACGCCCAACCCCCTGGCGCACTTGTCGATCCCTTTTCAAGCCGTCTGCTACTCCTTCAGGGGCTTCCATCTGGACGCCACCATCTCGCCCGAACAGGTTGTGTCCGCGGCCGAACAACTGGACCGGGAGGGGTTTTCCCTGGACACGATAACGGGAGTGGATTGGATCGGCCAGGGCCAGATGGAGGTCATTTATGATTACTTCCATCCCACCCGCCCCTTGCGCGCCGTGGTCCGCACCCGCGTCCCGCGCGACAACCCGGAAGTTCCCACGATCTGCCGCGTGTTCCCCGGCGCCAACTGGCACGAGCGCGAGGCCCACGATTTCTTCGGCCTGCGCTTCCAGGGGCACCCGGACCTGACGCCGTTCCTGCTGCCGGAGGACGCGGATTATCACCCGCTTAGGAAGGACTTCACCGCGTGATTGTCAAAGAAGCCATCTCCCCGAGTCCCGGTTCCGGTCCGGCCAGCGGCGCGCCCGAGGAGACCTTTGTGCTCAACCTGGGGCCGCAGCACCCGGCCACCCACGGGGTCTTGCGCGTCAAGATGACCATGGACGGCGAATACGTCATGCGCGCCGAACCGGTGTGCGGCTACATCCATCGGATGCAGGAAAAGATGGCGGAAAACCGCACCTACGCCCAGTACCTGCCCAACACCAGCCGCATTGATTACCTCTCGGCGATGACTTACACGCATGCCTTCGTGGGCGCCGTCGAGCGGGCCGCCAAACTCCAGCCGCCGCCCCGCGCCGAGTACATCCGCGTCATCACCTCGGAACTCAACCGCATCTCCAGCCACCTGGTCTGGTGGGGGGCCTTTCTGCTGGACCTGGGCGGCTTCACGCCGCTGCTCTATGCGTTCGACGATCGCGAGAAGATCCTCGACCTGCTGGAGGGCATCACCGGCGCGCGGCTCACCTACTGTTACTATCGGTTCGGGGGGCTCTGCAACGACGTGGATGAGACCTTCCTCAAAGGGACGCGCCAGTTCATCGCCCAAATGCGGCCGCGCCTGAAGATGTACCGCGGCCTGGTCACCGACAACATCATCCTGCGCAAGCGCCTCATCGGCATCGGCCCCATCAGCCAGGAACTCTGCCGCAAATACGGCGCCACGGGCCCGGTCCTCCGCGGCTCCGGCCTGGCCTACGACGTCCGCAAGGCCGAGCCCTACTCGGTCTATCCCGAATTGGACTTCGCGGTCCCCCATTTCCCCGAGGGCGATTCGATGGCCCGCTACCTGGTCCGGATGGAAGAGATGGCCCAGAGCCTGCGCATCATCGAGCAGGCCCTGGACAAAATGCCCCAAGGCCCCGTCATGGCCGAGAAGGTGCCGCGCGTGCTCAAGCTGCCCGCCGGCGATTACTGCTATGCGGTCGAGGCCGCCCGCGGACGGTTCATGGTGCGCATCGTCAGCGACAACAAGGAGATCCCCTACCGCGTCAAGCTGCGCACGCCCTGCCTGTCCAACCTGAGCCTCTTCGAGGAAGCCAGCCGGGGGATGCTCCTGACCGACGCCCTGGCCCTGATGGGCAGCCTCGATCTGGTTATACCCGACATCGATCGGTGAACTTCAATGCATGACGAATCCCGAAATTCCAAATCTGAACCCGTCAGACCCGTCGGACCCGTCAGACGCGTCAGACGCGTTCGGCCATTGAACTTCGGATTTTTCAACGCAGGATGAACGCACTCCTTTCCAAGACCATCGCCCTGCTCGGCACCGAACCTTACCGGTTGGTGTTCGCCGTGGTGGTGATCCTGGGCTTTGTGGCCCTGAATGCGGCCTACCTGGTCTGGGTCGAGCGCAAGGGCGCGGGTTATTTTCAGCGCCGGCCCGGGCCGACCGAAGTGGGCCCCGCCGGCCTGCTCCAGCCCGTGGCCGACGGCCTCAAGCTGATGTCCAAGCAACTCATCGTCCCCGCCGGGGTGGATGCGACGCTGTTTCGGGCAGCCCCGTTGATGGTCATGGCGCCGGCGCTGATGAGCCTGGCCGTGATCCCCTTTGGCCAGGGCCTGGCGGCGGTCAATCTCAACGTGGGTCTGCTGATGATCTTCGCCCTGGGCTCGATCAACGTCATGGCCCTCATGCTCGGCGCCTGGTCCTCCCGCAACAAGTACGCCGTCATGTCCGCCGCGCGCGTCGTTTCTCAGAACGTCGCCTACGAAATCCCGATGCTCCTGGTCGTCATCACCATGGCCATGGCCACCGGCACCCTGAACCTCAACGAGATCGTCCGGCAGCAGGCCGGGCCGTTCTGGCATTGGAACCTCTTCCGGCTCGGGCTCAACCCGCTGATGCCGGTGACTTTCCTCATCTTCTACATCTGCACGCTGGCGGAGACCAACCGCGCCCCCTTCGATATGGCCGAGGCCGAGAGCGAGTTGGTGGCCGGCGCTTACACCGAATACGCCGGCATGGGATTCGGCGTCTTCTTCATGGCCGAATACGCCAACATCGTCCTGGGCTGCAGCCTGGCGACGGTCCTCTTCCTGGGCGGCTGGCAGAGCCCCTTGGGCATCCTCCCCGGTGTGGCGTGGTTCCTCATCAAAATGTATCTCCTGGTCTTTTCCGTCGTCTGGGTCCGCTGGACGTTTCCGCGCACCCAGTTCTACGGCCTGCTCAACCTCTCGTGGAAGATCCTCATCCCGGTGTCGCTGTTCACCCTGCTCCTGTCGGCGGCGGCAATAAAAATTGCGAGGGCCCTGTCATGAACTGGGTTTGCGCCAATCTGCCGCAGCTCTTCACGACCGGTCGCCGCGGCCCCTCACCCCGGCCCTCTCCCCATCGGATGGGGAGAGGGTGGGCCGCCGCCCGCCACTCGACGCATCGCAGCGCGTTGCCGCTTGCGACAACCAGCCGTTGCTGCTCCCTCTCCCCATCCGATGGGGAGAGGGCCGGGGTGAGGGGAAACCCGGCGTCTCGGCCCAAACACTTATCCAAAAACTGACTTGCGCGTCATGAACCCTTTCAGCGAAGTCTATACCGGATTCAAGAGCCTGCTCATCGGCATGCGCATCACCCTCGGCCAGTTCTTCAAGGCCAAGGTGACCGTCCACTATCCACGCCAGACCCTGAAGATTCCCGCGCGCTACCGCGGGCACATCGAGTTGGTGGGCAACCCTGAGACGGGCAAGCCGCTCTGCTTTGTCTGCAAGCTCTGCCAGAAGGCCTGCCCCAGCGACTGCATCGCCGTCGAGGGCACCAAGTTCGAAGGCGACAAGCGCAAGAGCGTCACCAGCTACCGGCTTGATTTCACCAAGTGCAGCCTCTGCGGGGCCTGCGTCGAGGTCTGCCGGGAGGGGGCCATCCGCTTCTCCCGCGATTACAACCTCGCCGGCCTGAGCAAGGAGGAGTTTCATTTCGACCTGATCTGCCGCTTCTGGGCGCAGCAAGGCAAGCCCGTGCCGGAGGTCGGAGGCCAGAGGACGGAGGACGGAGGACGGAAGGCGGAGCAACTGGCGGAAGCGACGGCCGGGGCCGCGAGGGCAACCGAACCAAAGCAGGCAAGCCAGTTGATCGGGGCGGCCCAAGCCGGGGCGCATCCTGGCACTGTCCCCGGAGTGCGCCCGTCCCCGGGCGCAGCAGCGACGGAGCGGGCAGGCGCGCTGGAGTGTTTGACCGCTGCCCCGGCTCCGGACGTCGCTGCGCCCGGGGACGGGCGCACTCCGGTCCGGCCCCCGGCGGATGGGGCAATGTCGGGATACGCCCTCCAAAGCGGAGGCCTCGGCTCGTGAACTCGTTCCCCGCCTCCAACCTGATCGTTACCGCGATCTTCATCCTGTGCCTGGTGACGCTGGGCGTTGGGGCGTTGATAGCGGTCCTGAGCGCCCGGCTCATTCGCAGCGTGTGCGGCCTGGCGATCTGCTGCGTCGGCCTGGCCGGGCTCTATTACTTTCTGCACAGCCCCTTCCTGGCCTTGATGGAGATCCTCATCTACGTGGGCGCGGTCTGCGTTACCATCGTCTTTGCCGTCATGCTCGCCGAGCCGGAAGAGCCTGCGAACTGGGAGAAGCCGGGCGCCGTGTTGATCTGGGGCGGGGCAGCGCTGGCGGTTGCGGGCGCCATCTTCTGGGGCCTGTGCCGGCTGGGCGCGCGCGCCAACTGGCCGGTGCCCGAGGCCCCCATCCATGACGGGTCAGTCAAGGCCATAGGCATTTCCCTGCTCACAACCTACAGCCTCGCGTTCGAGTTGATCTCGCTCGCCTTGCTCATCGCCATTATCGGCGCGCTGGCCGTCGCCCGAACCGGGAGGGCCAAGCCGTGAAGACCCAAACCTGAATGCTTATGAGCCCTCCTCTCTACGATCAACTCGACGTTTACTTGATAACGGCCGCCTTCCTCCTGGCCGTCGGCATCTATGGATTGGTCCGGCGCCGCACGCTGATCGGGATGCTCATTTCGGGCGAGCTGATCTTTTCGGCCGCCTCGCTCAACCTGATGGCCTTCAACCGGTTTACTGTGCATGACCGGGCGGTGGGCCAGATCTTCGTGCTCTTCATCATGGGCCTGTCCGCCGCCGAGGTGGCCATTGCGCTGAGCATCATCGTGGCGGTCTATCGCAATTACCGCTCGGTCGAGACACGGGAACTCTCGGAGCTCAATGGGTAGCTGCAGACGCAAGAAGGTATGTCACGTTGCAAATTGACTACAGGAAGAATGAGCCGCCACTCGTGCCTTGCATTGCGGCCCAACGGGCCGCCAGAACCTAGCCCAGGGCTGAGGCCGTCAGGCCGATGCCCTGGGTTAAGCCGCAAGCAGGGGCCGAGCGTCCTGAAGGGGCGCCAGAGCGCTCTGGCGCCCTTTCAGGGCGCTCGGGATGTCGCAAAGCCCGTTCCCCAGGGCATCGGCCTGGCGGCCTCAGCCCTGGGCTGGGCTCTGCCGGCCCTTCGGGCCGGGGACTGGGGCCCGCCCGATGGACTGGAAAAAGCGTCTCCTGTGTGTGAGCTCAAGCACGCGTCCATGAGCGCTGTGACACTTGTTTCGCACACCCGCCCAACCTAATTCCATGCACGACATTCGACTCCTCCTGGCCATCCTGGCGCCGCTGCTCGGGGCGGGCCTGGTCATGGGCGCCGGCAAACGGCCCAACCTGCGCGAGACCTGCTCGTTTCTGGCCGCCGCCACTCTTTTCGGCACCGTTGCCTGGATGATCCCCGACGTCCTCCACGGGGCGAAGCTGCACTTCACGCTTTTCCAACTGCTGCCCGGCACTAATGGCGGCAGCGGTTTGCGGCTCGCCCTGCGCGCCGACGCCCTCTCGATGGTCTTCGCTGTCTCCGCCTCGTTCCTATGGGTGGTGACGGTGTTTTACTCGGCCGGTTACATGCGCGGGCTGCACGAGCACGCGCAGACGCGCTTCAACACCTGTTTTGCCCTGGCGCTCTTTGGGGCCGTCGGGTGCGCCTTCTCGGACAATCTGCTGACGCTCTACATGTTCTACGAGATCGTGAGCATCTGCACATATCCCCTGGTGGCCCATCACCAGGACGAGGAGGGCTACGAGAGCGGCCAGAAGTATCTGACCTACCTCACCGGCACCGCCAAGGGCCTGGTCCTGCCGGCCATGGTCCTGATCTATGTGCTGACCGGCACGCTCGACTTCGCGGGCAACACCCACACAGGCATCTTCCCCGCGCCGTACAATCGCTGGGTGGTCACCGCCCTTTATGCCTGCTGCATCCTGGGGTTTGCCAAGAACGCCGTGATGCCCTTCCACAACTGGCTGCCCAGCGCCATGGTCGCCCCCACGCCCGTCAGCGCCCTGCTCCATGCCGTCGCCGTCGTCAAGGTCGGCGTCTTCTCGACCGTCCGCGTGATGCTCTATGTCTTCGGGACCGACCTGATGGGCGCCTGCAATCTGGGGCTGCCCACCGCCTATTTCGTGTCGTTCACCATCGTGGTTGCCTCGATTGTTGCCCTGAGCAAAGACGACCTCAAGGCCCGGCTGGCCTATTCGACCGTGAGCCAGCTCTCCTACATCATCCTGGGCGTGGCGTTGCTGAGCGATGCCGGCATCAAGGGCGGCGTCATCCATATCGCCAATCATGCCTTCTCCAAGATTACCCTCTTCTTCTGCGCCGGGGCGATTTACGTTGCCACTCGCAAGAAAAAGATCTCCGAGATGAGCGGCCTGGGCCGGGTCATGCCGTTCACCTTCGGCGCCTTTGCCCTGGCCTCGCTCAGCATGATCGGCGCCCCGCCGGTCGCCGGGTTCGTCACCAAATGGTATCTCCTGAACGGGGCCCTGGATGCCCATGCCATCGGCATCATCATCGTGCTCCTGGTCAGCACCCTGCTCAACGCCGCCTACTTCGCCCCGGTCGTCTATCAGGGGTTCTTCGGCAAAACCTCGGAGGCCGACAGCGGACACCGATTCGCCGAGGCCCATCCGGCGCTGGTCGTCCCGCTGGTGGTCACGGCCGTCATCTCGGTCGCCATCGGGCTCTACCCGGGCTTCTTCATGAACTTCGTTCAACGGCTCTTTCCATGAAACTGGCCAAGCTCATCGAGTTCCTGCGCAACCGCCTCAAGACCGTCATCCGCGCCTGCATCGGGCTGCTGGCCCTGGTGGTCGTGCTCGATATCGCCTTTGTCCCCAAGACCCACGCCCACACCGGCGTCGAGCGGTTTCCCTTCTTCTGGGCCGCCTTCGGTTTCATCGGCTGCGCCCTCATCGTCATCCTCTCCAAGTGGTACGGCCACGCGGGAATCATGACCAGGGAGGATTATTACGAGACCCCTGGAGAGAAGAAGGAGGAGTCTGAATGACCTTCTGGCTCCACCCTTGCCTGATTCTGCTGCTGGGCAGCGTGCTGCTGTTCCTGGTGCCGGCGCGCCTCAAGAGGGCCTGCCTGCTGCTGGTGCCGATACTGGTCTTTGCGCGAATTGTCTTCATGGCACGCACCCATGGCACGTTCGGCGTTGTGACGTTCCTGGACTGGTCCCTGATCTTCGGCCGGGTTGATGCGCTCAGTTCGGTTTTCGGCCACATCATGGGGTTGATGTGCATCCTGAGCACCCTTTATGGAATGCACGTGAAGGACAACGCCCAGCATGCCGCCGCCTGGATCTACGTGGCCGGCTCGCTGGGCGCCATTTACGCCGGAGATTTCATCACCCTGTTCCTGTTCTGGGAACTGATGGCCTTTTCCTCGGTGTTCCTGGTCTGGTTCCGGGGCAGGCCCGAATCGCTCCGGGCGGGCTATCGGTATTTGCTGGTCCACGTGTTCGGTGGCCTGATGCTGCTGGCGGGCATGGTGCTCTACTGCAAGGCGCAGGGCAGTTGGGCCTTCGACCAGTTGGATATTCACCATCCGACGCCCGCCATGTATCTCATCCTGGGCGGCTTCCTGCTCAATGCGGCGGTGCCGCCACTCCATGCCTGGCTGCCGGACGCCTACGGCGAGGCCACGTTCAACGGCTCGGTCTTCCTGTGCGCTTTCACGACCAAGACCGCCGTGTACGCCCTGTGCCGCAGCTTTGCCGGCATGGACATCCTCATTTACCTGGGCGTCATCATGGCCCTCTACGGCGTGGTCTATGCCGTGCTCGAGAATGACTGCCGCCGCCTGCTGGCCTACCACATCATCAGCCAGGTCGGCTACATGGTCGCCGGCGTCGGCATCGGCACCGACATGGCCATCAACGGCGCCTGCGCCCATGCCTTCGCCCACATCCTTTACAAGGGCCTCCTGTTCATGGGCTGCGGCTCCGTCCTCTACATGACCGGCCAGAGCAAGTTCACCGAACTGGGCGGCCTGTGGCGAAAAATGCCCTGGACCTTCGTCTTCACCCTGATCGGCGGCCTCTCCATCTCCGCCTTCCCCTTGTTCAGCGGTTTTGTGAGCAAGTCCATGATCGTCTCCGCCGGGTTCGAGGAGCACAGATACTGGGCCGGGTTCCTGCTCATGCTCGCCTCGTCGGGCACATTCCTCCATACCGGCCTGAAGGTCCCCTACTTCATCTGGTTCGGCAAAAACAAGCCCAAGAACGAGGTCTGGGAACGGGCCGCCGAGCCGCCCGGCAACATGATGTGGGCCATGGCCATCGCCTCGTTCCTGTGCATCTTCATCGGCTGCTACACGCCCTATCTCTATCAGATGCTGCCGCACCCGGAGTTGGCCGCCCAATACCATCCCTACGCCCCCTATCACGTCTTCGAGACCCTCCAGATCCTGCTCTTTACCGCCCTGGGCTTCTTCCTGCTCATCAAGAAGCTCAAGCCCGAGGCCGTCATCAGCCTGGACATGGATTGGTTTTATCGCAAGGGCGGGCGCGCCTTCCTTTGGC
Organism: uncultured bacterium; assembly: GCA_963749495.1. Lineage (GTDB taxonomy): Bacteria > Verrucomicrobiota > Verrucomicrobiia > Limisphaerales > UBA8199 > CAVQND01. Next base: position 248,603 of record CAVVMW010000019.1, on the reverse strand, counting down.
TGGCGCGCAAGCCCTTGCAATGGGCCGACACCCTGGTGGGCGAACTCTATCGCCTGGCCGGCCTCGTCCCGCTCATGCTCACCGCCCGCCTGGCCGGCCGGTTCGACAACAACATCATCGATGGCATCGTGGACGGCCTGGCCGAGTCGGTCCGCGACCTGGGGCGCAGCCTGCGCCTGGCCCAGCGCGGCCAGATGCAGCAGAACCTCGCCTTCGCCTTCGCCGTCACCGCCATCCTTATTGTGGCGTTTGTCTTGTTTGTGTACCGGTGATGAAAACGAATAGATCGCAGTTCTTAGACCTTGGTTCAAGAGCCTCCGGACAGGAGTGTCGAGGGTCGAGGGTCGAGGGGGTCCGGTGGGTTTGCCCCTCGCCCCTCGCCCCTCGCGTCCGTTTGCTTCTGAACCAACGTCTAAAACCCGCCCAGGACCTTTATCATGACTGACCCAGGCTCCACCTCTCACCTCCTGAGCATCCTGATCTTCAGCCCGCTGGCGGCTGCGGCGGTGGCCGCGTTCCTCAGGCGTGAGAACCTCCTGCGCTGGTGGGCGCTGGCCTCAACCACCCTCATCGCCCTGCTCTCGCTCGCGCTCTACTGTGGTTTCGACTCCTCGAAATCGGCCTTCCAGTTCGTCGAAAACGCCGCGTGGGTTCCCACCCTGGGCATCCGCTACAGCTTGGGCATTGACGGCATCAGCCTCCTGCTGGTCTTATTGACGACGCTGATCATGCCGCTGTGCGTGCTCGCCTCGTGGCGCTATATCCAGAGCCGCCTCAAGGAGTTCATGATCTGCCTGCTCATCATGCAAACGGCCATGACCGGCGTGTTCTGCGCCCTGGATTTCGTCCTGTTCTTCGTCTTTTGGGAAGCGATGCTCATCCCCATGGCCCTGCTCATTGGCATCTGGGGCGGGCCGCGCAAGATCTACGCCGCGCTCAAGTTCTTCATCTACACCATGGCAGGCTCGGTCTTCCTGCTGGTCGCGATTATTGCCCTCTATACCCAGCGGCACACCTTTTACATCCCGGACCTGATGGGCCAGCCCTACTCGCTGCCGTTCCAATACTGGGTGTTCCTGGCATTCTTCATCTCGTTCGCCATCAAGGTCCCGATGTTCCCGTTCCACACCTGGCTCCCGGCCGCTCACGTCGAGGCCCCGACCGCCGGCAGCGTCCTGCTGGCCAGCGTCCTGCTCAAGATGGGCACCTACGGGTTCCTGCGCTTCTCGCTGCCGATCACCCCGGACGCCACGCAATACTTCACGCCCTATATCCTGTGCCTGTCGGTGGCCGCTATCATCTATGGCGGCCTGACCGCGCTGGCCCAGACCGACCTCAAGAAACTGGTCGCTTACTCGAGCGTCGCCCACATGGGCTTTGCCACGCTGGGCATCTTTGCCCTGAACCAGATGGGGATCGAGGGGGCCATGCTGGTCATGATCAACCATGGCGTCACCACCGGAGCGCTGTTCATAATCGTGGGCATCATCTATGAGCGGCTGCACACCCGCGACTTGGCCCAGGCCAGCGGCCTGGGCAAGGCCATGCCCGTCTTCGCCGCCTTCGCCGGCGTCTTTGCGCTCTCCTCGCTGGCCTTTCCGGGGACCAACAGCTTTATCGGCGAGTTCCTGGTGATGAGCGGCGGCTTTATGGTTTCCAAACCGATGATGATCTGCGTTGTCCCCGGTGTCGTGCTCGGGGCCGCTTACATGCTGCGGATGCTGCAGCGGGTCGCCTACGGCGGCACACGCAATCCGGACCATTCGCGCGTCAAAGACCTCTGCTGGCGCGAGGTCTTTGCCCTGGCCCCGCTGCTGGTCTTCGTCTTTTGGATCGGCCTTCACCCGGAGCCCTTTACCCGCGTCATGCACGCCAGCGTCGCCCACCTGCTCGAACAAGGCCAGCACCCTGGACCCCGGTCCGCAGCGGTCCAGGCGAAACCGAAGATTCGAACTCCGAACCCGTCGGACCTGTCCGACCTGTCCGACAGGTCGGACGGGCGCGCACTCCCGGGCCTCGCCGGCGCACGCAGACCAAACTGCCGCCTCCGGTCCCTCGACCCTCGCCCCCCGACCCTCTGCCCTCCCATGTCCTCGTTCTTAGCATTCCTGCCCGAACTGGTCCTGCTGCTGGGGGCCCTGGCGCTCTTTTTCATCGCGCTGGGTGAATCTCGCACGCGCCAGGCCAGGACCGCCGCCCTGGCCACCGCGTTTGCGGCCATCGCCGCCGCGGCGGTCTGTTTGAGCCAGAAGGCGACGCTCTTCGACGGGGCCTATTCGGTGGACCTCTTTTCCCAGGTCCTCAAGCTGGTCTTCGCCTGCGGGCTGATGCTCATCCTCCTGTTGAGCGGGGGGCTGGAGGACGTGCGCGAGGAGGTCAAACCGGAGTATTACCTGTTTCTCACGCTGAGCGTGTGCGGGCTGACGATGCTGGTCAGTTGCGTGGACATCATCACGCTGGTGGTGGCGCTCGAGGTTTCGGCCTTTCCGCTCTACCTGCTGGTCCCGATGCGGCGCGAGCGGGCGGGCCGGCGCAGCCAGATGGAATCCGCCATCAAGTACATGATGTTCGGCATCGCCGCCAACGGGATCATGTTCTTCGGCCTGAGCTACCTCTACGGCCTGACCGGCACGACCTCTCTGCCGAGCCTGCTGCCAAGGCTTGAGCCCGTCATCCACACCCCGGCGGCCATCGCCGGCCTGGCGATGACCCTCTGCGGCCTCTATTACAAGCTGGCCATATTCCCGTTCCATTTCTGGACCCCGGACGTTTATCAGGGCGCGGCCAATGAGACGGCCGGCCTGATCGCCTCGCTGCCCAAGCTCGGCGGCGTGGCCGTCCTGGTCCGCCTGGTATCGCTGGCCACGCCCGACAACCGCACACTAGCCCTCCTGCTCACCATCCTGGCCGCCGGCTCGATGTTCTATGGCAACCTCATCGCCCTCATCCAGAAAGATTTCAAACGTCTCCTGGGCTTCTCGGGCATCGCCCACGCCGGCTACGCGCTCATCGGATTCGTCGCCCTGGATGACCTCGGCTACTCGGCCGCGCTCTATTACATCACCGGCTATCTCCTGATGGTCCTGGCCTGCTTCGTCGTGATCTGCAAGGTGTCGCGCGACGGGGCCAATGTCTCGATCGAGGAACTGGCCGGCCTGCACCGGCGCGCGCCGTTGCTGGCCCTGACCCTGGCCGTGGGCGTGTTCGCCCTGGCCGGCATGCCCCCCTTTGTCGGGTTCATGGGCAAGCTGAGCCTGCTCACGGCTGCCCTTCACAAAGGCCATCTCACCCTCGTCATCATCACCGTCGTCAACGCTGCCATCGCCGTCTATTACTACCTGGGTGTCGTCCGCGAGGCCTGGTTCCGCGACCCGGGTGATTTGCCCGCCATCCGCCTGGACTGGCCAACCCGCGCCCTTTGCATCCTGCTCATCGGCGGCATCCTCGCTCTGGGCGTCGTCCCCGGCCGCGTCCTGGACACCCTCTCAACCTCCGTCGCCCGCCTGCACCTGGCCGCCCCCTCGAACGTCCCCGCCCTCGCGGCCCATCCGTCTGCCCCAGCTAAGGCCGAAGCAGGGGCGGGACAGGCGCCGTAGGGGGGACCGTCTCGCCGTGCTCCAACCGGTCGGCGAGCACCCGCAGCGCGAGCGCCTTTACCCGTGCCACGGCGGCGTCGCGCGTCGCGCCGTAAACCATGACGCCCGGCAGATCCGGGATCTCGCTCAGCCAGCGTCCATCATCTTCTTGTTCGATTTCGATGCGCATATCAATGTCCCGGAACATACCTGGTTCGGACCAGCCCTGTCGAACTCAGTGCGACAGCGCGCCAACGCCGAACACCGGATTTAGCGCGCGCGTTTGTCGGCATGGGCGTTAGGGATGGTTGGAGACACATCTCGCCAAGAGCCGGCAAGCCGCCAAGCTGCGCCATTTGCCGGTTTGACATGCGTTTCATATGAGACTATTCTCTGTATCAAATGAGCACGACGATGACAAAAGGGAAACCGTCCCGAAGGCAGGTCGTGGCCCATGTTGCCCCGAAGAAGGCCGTTCTCTTTGCCGGGGCAGCGAGCGGCCAGATCCACAACCTGAAGGCCAAAACCGCCATCGCCGCGCTGTCGCCAGGCGAGTTGATCGAGGTCATCCGCGCGGGTTTGCCGGTGCAGGAACTGGACGTGTTGCAGAGCAGCCTCGACGTGCCGATGGACAAACTGGCCCACAAGCTGGGCATTTCGAAGGCCACGCTGCACCGGCGCAAGGCCCAGGGACGGCTCGGCCCGGAGGAGTCCGACCGGGTTGTCCGGTATGCCCGGTTGGTGCTCAAGGCGGTCGAGGTGATGGAAGGCGAGGAACCCGCCCGGCGCTGGCTGACTTCGCCCCAGGTCGGCTTGGGCGGGGCGGTGCCTCTGGATTACGCTGAAACCGAAGTGGGCGCGCGGGAGGTTGAAGACCTGCTCGGACGCATTGAATACGGAGTCTATTCCTGATGTCGGAAGCCTGGCGCATGGTGAAGGAGAAGCACGTTGCCACGGCCTTCTCCGGTGAAGGAGCCGCCAAGACCGGGGGCCGCTGGAACTCGCGGGGAGTGGCGGTCGTTTATGCCAGCGCGACCTGCTCCCTGGCAGCGTTGGAGACGCTGGTTCACCTGAATCCCCAGGTGAGGTTCAATTACAGGATCATACGGATCGAGTTCGACCAGGGTTTGGTCGAAAGGCTGACACTGGCTTCGTTGCCAGCCGACTGGAAGCTGGAACCTCCCCCGCTCTCCACCCGGCAACTCGGTGACGAATGGGCACGCGCACTGCGCTCCGCGATCCTGGCGGTGCCGAGCGTCATCATCCAAGGCGAAGCGAACTACGTGCTCAATCCGGCCCATCCCGATTTCACAAAGATCGCCATCGGCCAACCTGCCGACTTTGCCTTCGATTCGCGTCTTCTAACCTGATGCCGACATAGTCAGGCGATGAGTTCACGCCGCTTGATCGGGCCAAAGCGATGCATCAGGCCGGCTCCTCGACCTGTCTTACGGTCAGGTCCAATCCCCCGAGCGGCGGCATGGGCAGATGGCGCGAGATGCGAAAAAGCAACCAATCCTCGAGCGTGCCGGCCAACTTCTCGCGGCATGCTTCCAGGGTGTCCGCTTGGGCCAACACCCCTTGAAAACCGCGGATCTCACCGTAAAACCCCTCTCCCTCCCCGAGCAGCTCATAATGGGCCTTCGCCATGGCCAATCGCAGGTACTCCGTCAACATACGCCGGAAGAATACCATCGCCCTGTCCCCATGGGAAGCGCCTTCTGGCCAACCGACTACATCGCAGATCATCCCTATCGCAGGTGCTCCCGGCCCCCCGCTGCCGCGCCGAGTCACAATTTGCGCAGCGCCATATTCCGGAACACCCCCGCCTCGGGCGGCCCGGCGGCGCGGAAACCGACTGCGCCGTCGAATGTCCCGGCCCTCGCTGCCCATCCACCAGCACCAGCCAAAGCAGACTCCGGCGCCGGCCACGCCCCATAGGGCTGGCGCCGCAAAGTGGCGAAGGGCCGGACACGACTGGGCGGGGGAGGGAACCCCAGCGTTTTGGAGTGCGCTCCCGACACGGCGGGAAAGCGCGCGTCCTTGCAGGCGAGCGCGAAATAGCCGAAAACACCGGCAAGGGTGCCTGCGCTCCCGGTGACGTTGCCATTGTTCAGGGGGCATTGTCAGGATGCGCCCCAAGCCAGCCCAGGACAATCAATTGACTGGCGGAAAATCACAGTTCCTTTTAAGGTTGCTCGACGATGACAAACCCGGCCGATTTTGAAGTCCAAGAGGATCCGCGCGGCGTTCTGCAGGGGCCGCGCGAGGACAACAAGCTTCGCATCGAGGATCGCGCGGCCCACGACTGGTATCGGTTCGTCCTGTCTTTTCCACCCCATTTGGTCAGGAACTATATCGGCAGCTTCGGCCTGGGGCCGGGAAACAGCGTCCTGGACCCCTTTTGCGGCACAGGCACTACTCTGGTCGAGTGCAAAAAGCTCGGGATCCCGAGTTGCGGAATTGAACCCAATCCGATGGCCTCATTCGCCAGCCGCACCAAACTCGACTGGGACCTCGACCCCCAGGACCTCACTGCCCACGCCAAGCACATCGCGAACCTCGCCTCAGATCAGTTCGCCTGCCAAGGAATCGAGGATGAAGGGGGGCTTCCCCTTTTCGAGCCCAGACAAAGAACTCTCCCTCAGCTTAGGACACTCACGCCGGACGTTCTGAAGCTGCTGCTGACCGGTTCCATCAGCCCCCTTCCTCTTCACAAGACTCTGGTCCTGTTGGAGACACTGGAGGAAAACCAGGACCCACGCCTGATTGCGCACGAGCGACTGGCTCTCGCAAGGAGTCTAGTGAATGAAATCAGCAATTTGCACTTTGGCCCGGAGATAGGCGTCGGCTCGATCAAGCCTGATGCTCCTGTTATAGGCCCATGGCTACGCGGGGTCAAGAGCATTGCCGCCGACCTGGACCGCCTCCGCCAGAGCGCCGCAACGCCGGGGGTCGTTTATCAAGCCGACGCCCGGGATTTAGCGCTGGTGCTCCGCCCCGGGTCAATTGACGCGGTAATAACATCTCCGCCTTACCCGAACGAAAAGGACTATACTCGTACGACACGGCTGGAGTCCGTGCTGCTTGGCTTCATCAAGAGCAAAGACGATCTGCGGCGCCTCAAGCAGAGCTTGGTCCGCTCGAACACCCGGAGTGTTTACAAGAGCGATACTGACGACCGCGTGGTGGCCGATCATGAAGAAGATCCAGCGGATCGCTGACTCTATCGAGCGGCGCCGGATCGAACTCGGCAAAACGTCCGGATTTGAGAGGCTGTACGCCCGCGTCACAAAGCTGTACTTTGGTGGGATGCTGCGTCACCTTATGGACCTTCGCTCTGTCCTCCGCCCTGGCGCGAAATTGGCGTACGTTGTGGGGGACCAGGCATCGTATCTGCGCGTGATGATACGAACGGGCCGGCTCTTGGCTGACCTCGCGCGGTCCGTTGGATACGAAGTCGGCGGCATTGACCTGTTCCGGACCCGCTTGGCAACTGCCACTAGAGAGCAGCTTCGCGAGGAAGTTGTCGTCCTCCGCTGGCCCGGCCCCACCAGGATCAGCGGTTGGCCCCAGCAACCCACGTCCAGCGCTATGATTATGAAAGAAGAGCCAATCCAAGGAAGCATGCGAGAACAGCCTTCTCCAAAGCCATCCAGGAGAACCAACCGGTACTCGGTCATTATAGAGAAGATCTTCTTCTCCAAGTATCAAAGCGGCATGCGTGAAGTGTCGTTCGAGCGAGAGGAGATGGAGCGGGTCGCATCGAAACTGAAGGTTAAACTGCCCAAGAACCTTGGCGATCTGGTTTACAGTTTCAGGTATCGGGCTCTGCTGCCTCAAACAATTACATCCCTCGCCGGGGAGCACGAGATCTGGATCATTCGGCCGGCCGGACGAAGCAGATACACTTTTGCTCTCGTCAAGAGCACTTCAATCCTTGCCAACGAGCGCCTGGCTGTCACGAAGGTCCCTGACGCTACGCCTGGGATTGTGGCGAAGTACGCTTTCAACGATGAACAAGCGCTGCTTGCGAAAGTGAGATACAACAGGCTGGTGGACATATTCACCGGCGTCACGTGCTATTCGCTTCAAAACCATCTTCGCACCACGGTTCCTGAAATGGGCCAGGTCGAGACCGATGAGCTGTACGTCGGCCTGGACAAGAAGGGCGCGCACTATGTGTTCCCGATCCAAGCCAAGGGCGGCAAAGACAAGCTTAACATCGTACAGATCGAGCAGGACTTCGCCGTCTGCGCGAGGAAGTTCCCGCTGCTGGTCTGCAGGCCCATCGCGGCGCAGTTTATGGACGAAGGAGTCATCGCACTTTTTGAATTCGAGTCCGGTGAAGACGGCGTTACTATTTCCTCCGAAAAGCATTACAAACTCGTCCCGCCAGAGGACGTGACCGACGCCGACCTGGGGACGTATCGGAGCAGGTTGGAAGGCTCGCCGTAGCCTCAGCTTCCCTCTGCTGCGCTGAGTCACAGCTTCCTCAGCGCCACATTCCGGAACACCCCCTGTTCGGGCGGCGCGGCGGCGCGGAAACCGACTGCGCCGCTGCGCAAGCCGGCATCGTCCCCGGAATAGACCTTGTCGCCGTCGAGAAAGACGGTGATCTGCGGGCCGCGGCACTCGACGGCGATATGGTGCGATTCCCCGCGGCGCAATTCCTTGGGCAGCGGCAACGGGTCGGCGATGGTCCACTGGCCGTTGAGGCGGGAGTGAGGGCGCAGCGTGTTGGGGCGGGTCTTGAATTCGGGCGCGTTGAAGGTCGAGTCGGCGCTCTGGATCTGGAACATCAGGCAGTTGTTGGGGTCGGCGGCGCGCACGACCCAGCCGGTGATGCCCTGGCCGGCCATGGGGAGTTCGAGGTCGAATTCGAACCGGTAATCGGCATAGCCCTGGCCGTCGAGCAGGCCGATGTCGCCGCCGGTGACGCGCAGTCCGTTGGTCCCGAAATCCCAGCCGCCGGCGCCGAGCCAGGCCTCCGGGTTGTTCTCCATGCGCTCGCCAAAAAATGGGCCGGACTGGGTTTCGAGGGCATGGGCCGCGCGCGCCTGGAACCTGGCCAGGGCCGGCGCCGGGAGTTGCTCGGCGGGCACTACGACCACGTCGTGCGCGAAGGTGGCCCGGCGCTGTGTGTGGAGGGCAGACTCAGGCCGGAGCGCGACGGGCCGCGCCGAGTCGAGGGCGGCGGCAATCTGCTGTGGCGTGGCCTCCAGGCTGGGCAACACCACCGTGACCCGCCCGCCCTGGGCAGACTCCCAGAAACGCACCCGCCCTTTGGCGTCCACCTGCGCCAAGAGGCTCATCCGGCCCGACGCCGACGCCGGCGCGGCAAACAGCACCTCGGGCCCGTCCAACAACGCCACGTCCTGCAGACGCGTCAACCGGCCAGGCTCGACACGGACCTGTTGGAAGCGCCGCCCTTCGAGACGCAGCCCCGTTTGGAAGACCGCGCGCAGTATTTCGCCCGCCTTGAACTGGCGCGTCACCTTGAGATAGCCGCTCTCCTCGGTGAACGGGATCGGCGCGTAGTCAGGGCCGGCGCCCAATACCTTGACGTCCAGCGCCCATTCCGGGCGACGCAACCAGAGCGTGGTTCGAGCGGCCCGGGCCGTGGCTGCCGGGGCCAACTCGACCTCGAACTGGAACTCCTGTGCGCGCGCCGCAGGCAGAGTGCGGACTGCCACGCGCCAGTCGTGCCCGCCGCTCTTGACGGTGCCGCGGAAGTCGAGCGGGAAATTGACGAACACACCGCGCTCGGAGCCGGCGGCCAGATAGGCCCTGAGGAAGTGCAATCCGAGCGGGCCATGGAAGCTGCAACAGAAGTTCCATTCCTCGACGGCGCCGCGCGTGCCGATCGGCCCGACGCCGGCCTCGCCGTCGAATGGGCGCCAGCCGTAGCCGCCATTCGGGCACTGGTTGGCGGCATACTGGTTCCGAAGCAACCGCTCGGCGAGGTCGAGAAAGCGCGTCTCGCCGGTATCGCGCCACAGTTCGAGGTTAAACCGCAGCCAGTCCGACTCGCTGCACCCCTCGTCGCCGGTATGAAACACATACCAGTGCTCACCTATGCCGCCGAGCGTCCAGACGAATCCATTTTCCACGGCGGCCTTCCACTTGGCCAGGGCCCGTTCGAGGTAATCGCGCCGGCCGGTGAGTTGGTAGAGTTCGAGGATGCCGCGCCAGGCGCAGAGATTGCCATGGCTATGATCGGTGGGCAGGGCGTCGAACTTCCTGAACCACTCGGCCATTCGCTCGGCCTGTTCGAGGTAGCGCGGCTCGTGAGTGGCGCGATAGAGCAGCGCCAGGCCCTCGATGCCCGGGAAATAACAGCACGTGTAGCCGTCGCCCCCCGTGCCGGTGGCCTTCAGCTCGGCCTCGCGCGCCGGGGAGCAAAAGACGTTGGTGGTTGACACGTAGAAATCGCCCAGCCGCCGCGCCGCGGCCAGCAGGTTGGTGTCGTTGAGTTCGCGGGCGGCCGTGACCAGGCCCACCAACAAGCGCCCATTGCCCCAAAGCATCGGGATCGGCGGCGCGAGCCTCCCCATCGGCTTGTCGAAGTCCATTTCGAGACCGAAATGGCCGTCCGCCTTTTGGTAGCGGCAAATCTCGGCAGCCACAGGCCGCAGCGTGGCCGGGGCCGGGCGCCCGGACGGGCTGGTCAACGAGGCCAACTCGAGGAAGCGTCCGGAGACATCGCCGCTGTAATTGGTGAAAATGCGGTTGACTTTGAAGGAGACATCCGCCAGGAGCCAATCTTTGGTGTAAGGCGGCAGGGCCAGGCGTTGGACGCCGCCGAGAAACGCCCCGCCCACGGCCCCGTCCAACTCGACTTCTCGAGGCTGGGCCAGGGTGACACCAGGCCAAGCGCCTGGGGGCGTGGACTCCGCGGCAGCCCGTGCCAGTGCCAGTGATGAGGCCAGCCAGCAGGCCCCCCGAAAAAGATGGCGTTTCAAAGGCATGGCCACCTTTATAGACCTTGGCTTAAGAATATCCAGACAGGAGTGTCGAGGGTCGAGGGTCGAGGGTCGAGTGCCGAGGGCACCCGGTGGGCTGGGTGCGATTAAAATTCTCGGTCAGCCCACGGCGCCTTTCTGCCCCGAAGGGGCTTCCGACAATAGCCCGGCGTTTCAACGCCGGGTGAGCGGACCCAAGGAGCAGGTCCGTCCCGAAGGGACGGCTGAAAGCAACGAGTGTTCTCAGTCGTCCCTTCGGGACGAGGGTCCCTTTTGTGGCCTCCCCGGCGTTGAAACGCCGGGCTATTGTCAGATGTCCCTCCGGGACAAAACTCCCGAGGCGCATGCCCGACGCTTTTATCGCACCCGGTGGGCTTGCCACGTAACACTTGAGTTTAGACTTTCGAACCCCCTTGCCGGTCCTTCAACCAAGCCTGCCGTCCTTTTCGTGGCGCGCTGACGCTCATCGCTGGGCGTCGTGCATTTCGGCCGCCCCCGCGCTTCACGGCCACAGAAACCGTCGGCTGGCCGCTCGCGGGCGGAGCCTCCGCTTTGGGGACGATGTCGGTTTGGAGGGCCGGGTCGGCGGCGCGCACGGCAGTCTGGGGCAGGCCCAGTTCGCGGCGGACGATATTGGTGCCCTGGGCGATGGCGACGCTCTTGAAGAAGGCGATCTCGCGGTTGCAGCCCTGGCGGCCCAAGCCGCAGTCGCTCGAGACGATAAGCTGCTCCGGGGCGATGTGCTTGAGGGCCTGGCGGATGGTGGCGGCGACGTTATCGGCCCGTTCGACTTGGAGTGAGCGGTGGCTGACGGCGCCGATGCAGATCTTCCTTCGTTGAGCAGTGTGCCGGGCGGATAGCGCAGCCACGGGGAGCGGGTGGCCTCGGACTGCAGGTAATCGCCGCTAAACACCGCCCAGCGCTGGAGCGGGTAATGGTGCCAGGAACGGCCCGCCAGGTTGTCGTCGCAGTGCAGGTCGCCGTGGGTGAGAATGTCCAGGCCGGCGCGTTCCTGGTCGCTGATGACGGTGGCCAGGGCATCCTGATACTTCTCGCGGAAACGGACGTTGAGCATGCAGGTGTCCAGGGCCGGCCCCACATGCTGGCGTCGAACCAGCGCGGGCGGGGCCAGGAACCGGTGACGGTGCAAGGGAGAATGGTGTTGGCAGTTACGGTGAACATGCATTTACGTAACCCGTGTCGCGGGTCTTGGCAAGGGGTGGGAGAGCAAGAGCCGGAGGTTAACGGCGCGCCCTCGCGTCCCGTTCGTCCCCAATAGCCGATAGCCGATAGCCAATAGCCGATAGCTCGCATCCCTTTTGTCCCTTGCCTTCTTGTTCGCATCGGGCCACATACTTGTCCTATGAATGAAATCCAATATCGGGGCCGGCGCGCCTGCGCCCTGGACAACGGGACATTGCAAATCATCGTGACGGTCGAAGGCGGGCACATCGCCGCCGTCCTGGACAAAGCGACGGGCCTGAACCCGCTTTGGAGCCCGCCCTGGCCGAGCATGGAGCCTTCGCAGTTCGATCCGGCCAGGCATCGCCAGTATGGGAGCGATTCGGAGAGCAAGCTCCTGGCGGGCATTCTCGGGCACAACCTCTGCCTGGACACCTTCGGCGGGCCCACGGAGTCCGAGGCGGCCGCCGGGATGACCGTGCATGGCGAGGCCTCGGTTCTGCCGCACAGCCTGGAGGTCGCCGGCGACACGCTCAGCCAGAGCGTGGTGCTCGCCGAGGCGCGGCTGCGGTTCACGCGCCGGATTCGTTTGGCCGCCGCCGCGCGCACGGCCACCATCCAGGAGACCGTCGAGAACCTCTCGGCGTGGGACCGCCCTGTCGCCTGGACCGAGCACGCGACGCTGGGGCCGCCGTTCCTCGAAACGGGGCGCACCCAATTCCGCGCGACCGCCACGCGCTCGAAGGTCGTCGAGGCCGACTTCACCGGCGGCAAAGGCTACATGCAGGCCGGGGCCGAATTCGACTGGCCCATGGTGCCGCGCGCGGATGGCGGCGTCGAGGACATGCGGGTATTCACCAACCGGCCTGTATCCGGGGCGTTCACGACACACCTGATGGACCCGGCGCGGCAGGAGGCCTGGTTTGCCGCCTGGAGTCCGACGCACCGGTTTGCCTTCGGCTACGCTTGGAAGCAAAGCGACTTCCCCTGGCTGGGGATCTGGGAAGAGAACCGCTCCAGGACATCCCCGCCCTGGAACGGCGTCACCATCACACGCGGGATGGAATTCGGCGCCTCTCCGTTTCCCGAATCACGGCGCGCCATGATCCAGCGCGGCAGGTTGTTCGGCGTGCCCGGCTACCGCTGGGTGCCGGCGCGCACCAGGCTCACTGCCCAATACCGCTTGTTCCTCGTCCCGGCCGATTCCGTGCCGGAGGCCCCGCCGCGCCCCTGAGAGAGGGTTGCGCGAATTCGAAATTGTCCAATAGACGATACTGGAAGCAGGAAGGGCGCGCGCGTGCTACATAACTTGGGAACACGATTACTCCAGCAAATGCAGGTCATCAAATCCAACAAACCACGATCCCGCCCCGGCGCCGCCGCCTGCGGCAACCCGCTCAAAGAGTTGCTCCGCAAAGGCGAGCCGGCCCTGGGCGTCGTCATCTCCACCAACAACGTGGAAATCGCCGCGCGCCTGGCCATGCTCGGGTTCGATTTCCTCTGGCTGGAGATGGAGCACTCCCCGCTGTCCCTCGAGACGGTCCGCAACATCGTCCTGGCCACTCGGGGCCTGCCGGCCGTGCCGATTGGCCGTCCGCCTGTGAACGAGCTCTGGACGGCCAAACGCCTGCTGGACATGGGAGTGCTGGGGGTGATTTTTCCCTTCACCAGCAGTCCGGACCTGGCCCGGCGCGCCGTCGCCGCCTGCCGCTATCCCCCGCGCGGCCTGCGCGGCTCGGGGGCCGACCTGGCCCGGTTCCGCTGGCCTGAGCCGGAGAACTACTACGATTTTGCCGATGCAAATGCCCTGGTCGTCGCGATGATCGAGGATGTCGAGGGGTTGGAGCGCATCGATGAAATCGCGGCAACGCCCGGACTTGACGTCCTCTTCATCGGCACCAGCGATCTCTCCTTCTCGATGGGCCTGCGCGGCCTGCAACAGGATCGGCGCCTGGATGCCGCGGTGGCGAAAATCGCGGCCGCCGCCAAACGCCACGGCAAGGTCCTGGGCAGGCCCGCCCGCACGCCCCAGGAGGTGCGCCGCTTCCACGCCCAGGGCTTCCAATTCCTCATGACCGGCACCGAACTGGATTTCCTGGACAGCGGCGTCCGGCGGTTCCTCAAGGCCCTGCGCCGGGCGCCCTGAACCCCGGGCGCATCTCACCTTTGTCGGCCTTCGGCAAGACGGGCAATTGGAGCGCGGCGCAGGGAAGCCCGCATGGTTTTGGACTGCGCCAGTCCTCTGGCGCTTTCGCGTCCCCAGGGTCCGAAAAGCGGCGGAGGACTGCCACAGTCCAAAACGCTTCGCGACTCCGGACGGGCACTCCAATCGCAGTTTTCGGCCAGGCTCGACAAAGGTGAGATGCGCCCCCTGACTCCAATGCTGGCAAATCCCTCTTTATTTCCCCGGCGCCTGGACTTAGGATGTCTCGTCAACTCTCAAACGTTATGATGAACCGACGTTCTTTTCTCACCGCCACGGCGGGCCTGGGGGCGGGTCTGGCCGTGGGCGCCCGGGCGCAGGAAGCCCCGGCCGTGCAAACCGGGCGCGCCCGGCCCGTCAAGCTCGGCGTCTGCACCTATTCCTATTGGCACTTCCGCGGCCCAAAGGTCTCCATCGAAACGGTCATCGAGAAGGCCTCCGAACTGGGAGTCAGCGGGGTGGACATCCTCCACCGGCAGATGGACCTGCCGGAGACCGAGCCGCTGACCACCGGCCATCGGGCCTACCTGCGGAAGCTCAAGCGGCATGCCTTCCGCAACGGTGTGGCCCCGGTCTGCGTCTCCATCCACCAGAACTTTGTGCTCGAAGATCCGGCCGCCCGGCAGCGGCAGGTCGAGCACACCCACAAGTGCCTCGAAATCGCTTCCGAGTTGGGCTGCCCCTCCATCCGCCTCAACTCCGGACGCTGGAACACGATCAAGAGCTTTGACGACCTGATGAAGGCGCGGGGCATCGAACCGATCCTGCCCGGCCACACCGAGGACGACGGTTTCAATTGGTGCATCGAGTGCATCGAGAAGTGCATCCCCAAGGCCGAGCAATGCGGCGTCGTCATGGCCCTGGAGAATCACTGGGGCCTGAGCCGCACTCCCGAGGGCCAGTTGCGCCTGGTTCAGGCGGTGCCCTCCCCCTGGCTGGGCGCCCTGATGGACACCGGCAACTTCATGGAAGACCCCTACGACAAGCTCAAGCAGGTCGCTCCGAAAACCGTCTATGTGCAGGCCAAGGCCTATTACGGCGGCGGCGAATGGTACACCCTGGACCTGGATTACGTCCGCATCGCCGGGATCCTGAACGACGCCGCCTATACCGGCTACGTCTCCCTGGAATACGAAGGCAAGGAGCCGGCCGACACCGCCGTCCCCAAGGGCATCGAACTGCTGCGCAAGAGCTTTGCGACCCGGCAGGCCTGAAGGGTGCCTATGCCGACAGTTGAACGGCCTGCCCACGCGTTTAACCGCCTGGTCCTGGCCTCTGCGAAGCGGCTGGCGATGCCGATCGCCACCTATCCGGGCCTGGCGCTGACGCACGCGCGCGTGTGCGACATCGTCACCAATCCCCAGGCGCAGGTGGAAGCCCAGGCCGCCCTGCACCAGCGCTATGGCAGTCCCTTCCTGTTGTCGGCGATGGACCTCAGCGCCGAGGCCGAGGCCTTTGGCTGCGCGATTCAAATGTCGGAAACCGAAGTGCCGACGGTCACCGGCCGGCGGGTGACCAGCCTGGAGCAGGCGCAGGGCCTGCCGGTGCCGGCGCCCGGCGACAAGCGCACCGGGGTTTATTTGGAGACGGTCCGCCGCCTGCGCAAGCTCTCGGATACGCTGACGGTGTTGGGCGAGTGCATCGGCCCGTTTTCCCTGGCCGCCCGCCTGGCGGGAGTGAGCGAGGCGATGGAACTGACCGTCACCGAACCGGGCTTGGTGCACACATTGGTCGAGAAGAGCACGGAATTTCTGATCACCTATGCCCGCGCGTTCAAGGGCGCGGGCGCTGATGGGTTGATCATGGCCGAACCCGCCGCGGGCCTGCTTTCGCCCCGCGGGCTGGCCGCCTTCTCCTCCGCTTACATCAAATCAATCGCCGCCGCTCTGGCCGACGGAGACTTCACCCTTATCCTGCACAATTGCGGGGCCAGGTTGCTGCACCTGCCGGCTATCCTTGAAACCGGCCTCAAGACCTTCCATTTCGGCGCCCCGATGGATCTCCCGGCCGCCCTGGGCAAAGTCGCCCCGGACGTGGTGCTCTGCGGCAACCTGGATCCCGCCGGAGTGTTCTGCCAACTGCCGCCGGCGGAGATCGCCGCTCGGGCCGCCGCCCTGCTCCGCGCGACCTCCGCCCGCCGGAATTTCGTCCTCTCCTCCGGCTGCGATGTCCCGCCTGACGCGCCCCTCGCCGCCCTGGATGCCTTCTACCAAGCAGTCGAGCAGGAATCCAGGTAGGAACTGGCACGGACCACAACGATGCCGCCCATCGGGCCGCCTCTTCGTTTCCTTGGTTTCCTTCTGTTTAGTTCCTGTTCCCAGCCGGTGGGACGCTGGAAAAGAACAGAAGGCAACGAAGGCAACGAAGGATTGAAGAGCCGCAAATCGGGCTGGCATCTGACCGGTGAGGGGGGTAGTATGAAGGGCATCATGCGTAGGAACCAAACTGGACGGTGTAGCCCGCCGGGGGATCGGTTCCGCCGGTGGCCTGCCTTTACACTCATCGAACTGCTGGTGGTTATCGCGATCATCGCCATCCTGGCGGCGATGTTGTTGCCCGCGCTCGCCAAGGCCAAGCAAAGGGCGCAGGCGACCGCGTGCGTCAACAACCTGCGCCAGATGTCAACCGCCTGCCAGATGTATGCGGATGACTTTGGCGGGAGGTATTGCCTGACATTCCAGGTGACGGGCGACAATTCCTCGACACTTGCCGGCGGCCGCAGGGCCTGGTTTGACTTCCTCCTGCCTTACCAAAGGACTACGAACCTCCTCTTATGTCCGGTCTTTACGCCGAAGTTCAAAGAGTTCATCCAGGAGTACCCCACAGGCCCTGCTGATTTGGGGATTTCGAACTACGGCATGAACTTCCGCATCGGCGGGTGCGACTATTCCCCCTGGCCCTACTCGAAGTGGCCCGGCGTGCGCGGGGGCATCCCCAGGCCTGCCGGCGTTGTTTACATAGCCGATGCCGGCACCAAGCCGATCAATACGACCAACGCGCTCACGTGTGTGACTATGACCACGCCGGAAAAGCCCGGCTGCTGGATCGTCCACGACCCGGGCAATGATGCCCCCAACACCGGCGGCGTCACCGACGACGACCCCAACTGGGGCGGGCCGATGCCGCGCCACAGCGGGCGCAGTGCCGTCCTTTTCATGGACGGGCACGTCCTGAGCCTGAAACCATTGATGTGGTATTGGAGCCTCACGCCTTGGCTGAAGCCCGACGTGGGGGGCTCGTAAGCCACTGCTATCGCCCTGCCTCGTGGACATTGGCCAGGCCCACATCGATGCCCTGACCGCCCACGGTCTGATGGCAATGAACGGCCAGCGTGACCTTGGCCCCCGGCTTGAGCACTGCTTGAGCAGCGGGCCGGATTTCCACTGGGACGTAGCTGGTGGTGAACCCGCTCTCCGACGCCGCCAAAACTCCGTTGACGTAAACCTCCACGTCTTCATCGTGGTAAACGTAGAACCGGAGATCGGAGGTGGGAACTTCTGGCATGGTGAATTGCCGCCGCAACCAGATGTCCCCCGTGTTCCATGTCGTCCTGACCACCGCCCCCGGCGTGCCTTCCGTTCCAAACCCGGCAGGCCCTTCCTTCCAACCCGACGCATCGAACTCCGCTTTGATCCAGTCCTGGGCGGGCCTTGTGGTGGTGTAATGCCAGGTGACCGGCGCCTGGCGCGAGGTCGGGACGACTTCCGTAATCTGCGGCGGTTCCGGCAGCGGCGCCCAGTTGGCTGCCTTGGTGTGATCCGCGCCGGACCACTTCATCCACATCGCGCGGTCGGCGAGCATCTTGATGAAGAGGCCGCCCACCACCGGGCGGGCGTGCATGCCGCCGCTTCGCACCTTGTCCGTTTCGTAGGAATCGGCCAGCGGGTCGCGGGCGGCGGTCTGGTTCAGGTAATCGTAAATCGGCGAGATCAGGGCCTCGAAATCGGTTTGGTTGTCCGCCAGGGTGGCGCTCCAGAATGACCAGTCGGTCTTGGTGAGGCGGGTGCGCGAATCCAGCGGCACGCCGTAGCGCTGCATCACGCTCTTGTAGTGGGCAACCTCCTTTTGCGCCACTTCCGGCGGGAAGACGTTCAGGCCCAGGATGCGGTCCCAGACGAGGTTATATTTCTGGCTCCACGTATTGGGCTTATCGAAAGCCAGCCGGTAGTGTTCGCCTTCGGCCGCCACGCTCACCCAATGTGCGGCATCGGTTCTGGCCAGCTTCGAGTATTTTTCCGCATTGGCGGGGTCGCCTCTCATCCGGCACAGGTCGCCGTAGGCCGCCAGACCGAGGATGGCCTTTACCGAGAGATTGGCATTGTGCGCGAGGTGGCCCATGAAATCATCCGTGCAGAGCTGGTTTTCCGGGTCCAGGCCATACCGCTCCAGGTACTGCGCCCACTGGGTCAGCTTGGGCCACCAGGGCGCGACGAACTCTGCGTTGCCTTCCTCCTGAGCGATGGCGTCGCACAGGATGAGCATGTTGCCGCTCTCCTCGACCGGCATTCCCTCGCCGCCGTCGTCGGTGCCGCGGGCAATCGGGTAGGTACCCAGGTCATGGGGCGCGTTGGGGAACTTCCAGTGCCACGAGGAGGCATAGCTGAGGATCGGCACAATCGAGGCCTTGGCCAGGGTTGGACTCAACAGTATCCACTGCGGCGCCATGGGGAAAATCACATCGACCGTGGCGATGTCGCCGTTGCTGGTGTTCTCTTTGGTGAAAAAGAGCGGCTGTTTGTTGGCATCGGCCGCCAGGCCGCACGCGGCGGCGCATTCGCGATACGCCAGGGCGCACATGAGAGCGTACTTCTCGCCGCCCGCTTTGCGGGCGTCCGCCTCGAGTTGCTCATCGAACTCGGTGCAGCGTTTCAAGAGTTGCTCGTAATCGCCTGCCGCCTTCTGGAGCATCTGGGCCGGCGTGGCCCCGTTCCGCCTCCAGTAAGGCCGCAGCTTTTGGCCAAAGTACTTGATCGCGTAAACCTCATCGTAGGCCACGATAACCTGGCGGGTGACTGGCGTGGCGGTTACCTGCCCGAGATCGAAGGCGAAAGCCATCACGGGCTGATTGTCGCTGACCGCCCGCGGGATGCGGGTGTCGTCCTGGGACGGGAGTTCTCCGCGCACCACAAAGGCCTCAACCAGGTCCCGGTGCGCACCGACGACCGCCTTGGCCTGGCTGGTCAGTGCGGCGCTGTAGGCATACCCCCAGTTGATCCGATGGTCGTCACCGCTCGAGCCGAGGATCGGCTGTTCCTGGGTCCCCACTCGCAGGGCCGTCAAATCGCCCGCCGTCTCCCGCGCCCATTCCACCTTCTCGCTGCTATTGTTGACCGCAAGCTGCGAACTGGTGCTGTAGTAGAGCGCGACGGCATGGTCCTTTCCATCCGTAGAACGCACGGTCCAGTTGATGAAACTCAAGGGCAGGGCCATTGCCTCCAGGTCGTTGGGCAAAGCGGGCGTCATGAAGGTCAGGGTGACCTGGACGCGCCCGTCCTCGAAATGGTAGAGCGTGCGGGTCGGCTTGACCTCCAGCCCGACCTGTGGCAGCGCCGGCGCGTCCGCGGGCTCTTTGCCCATCAGCCGGCAGGCCCGGCCGTCCACGCGAACCAGGCTCACCAGCGAGTGTTCGCGCCGCGTCCAATGGCGCGTCGGGGCGTCTGTCAAGTGGTCCGCTTCACACCAAATGCTCAAATACGGGTCGCTGGTTACCAGCGGCACCGCCGGCGGCCGGAACGCCGGTTGGGCAGTCACAATGCCAACGGCACCGGCCAGACTCAACAGAAGGCCGCAGAACAACGCTGCGGTCACGACTCGTGGTGCGCCAAAGAAAACTCGTTTCATGGAGCAGCAGTTTAGTCCGCCCAAACCAGGAAGCAATCAGGGAACGCGCATAAGTCACTTGCCGGGTGCGACAGCAAATCAGTCGCCGTTTGCGCCGGGAGAAGGAAGCAACTCAGTTGGCCGACGATGCGCCGGGCGACCATCCCGAAGGGATGGCAATCACTCAGCCCAGGGTTGCGCGGCACGCGCTACCCTGGGTCAGGCGCCCGGGACGAACTACCCTGAAAGGGTTGCAGCGCCGGGGCGCAACCCCCACTTCAATCCCACAGGTATCGCTCGTCGTAAGCAATTCGATGGCGCTTGAGCAGTTGCCTGAACTCGTCCTGGAACGAGAGTTTGCGATGGCGTTGCGCCTGCTCGGCGATATAGCGTTGCACCGCCTCGATTCGCGATAGGCTGACCGAGAAGATCCCATACCCGTTCTGCCAGGCAAAATCGCTCATCGTCCGGGCGCGCTCCTTGATCCAGAGCGAGGAACCTCGCTTGAGTTCCTTGACCATTTCGGCGACCTGGCAGGTGCGTGAGAGGCTAGACAGCAGATGCACGTGATCTTCGATGCCGCCGACGATGACCGGTTGGCAATCCAGGTGATTGAGAATGCCGCCAAGGTAGCGGTGCAACTCCTCGCGCAACGCTGCATCCCGAAGGAAAGGCCGGCGCTCTTTGGTCGAGAAAACCGTGTGGACGAGGATTTTGGCCAGCGACTGAGACATCAAAGGAGAATGCAGCGAATGCGTGCGCGATGCAACCCTTTCAGGGTAGTTCGTCACGGGCGCGTGACCCAGGGTAGCCCCGCCCATCTTGCGAAAGGGCGGGGCAACCCTGGGCTGAGTGATTGCCATCCCTTCGGGATGGCGCCCGGCGCACCGCCGCGATGCGCGCGTGACCCACACCGCCGGTCAAAAAAAGCGAACTGGTTTGGGTTCGCCCCCCACCATCACGGTCGTCCAGGTGGAATATGCCCAAAGATGGCGAAAAACTACGGGGCCATGTCGGAAGTTCTGGAATCATCAGGCCTTCGGCCTTTGGGCTTCCCGCTCCGGACCCACCTCAGTGCGGAGTGCGGAGTGGGCAGTTGCGGAGTCCTTGACGATTCCGGCGCGTGTCACTCCGCACTCCGCACTCCGCACTCAGATCACTCCGCACTGGGATCGTTTGGCAGCCAGAGGCCCTTTTTCTCCTGAATGATTTCCAGCAGGCGGCTCGGGTCGGAGGGTTTAACGAGGTAATCGGTGGCGCCGAGGCGTTGCGCGGTTTCGATGTCGGTTTCCTGGTTGGAACCCGACACCACCACGACCTTGAGCGATTGAAGGCGGGGATGTTGGCGGATCCAGCGGAGCACTTCAAAGCCGCTTTTGCCGGGCATATTCAAGTCCAGCAGGACCAGGCAAGGGAGCGGGTGCTGCTGCCGATCGGCATAGCGCCCCTGGCCGTCCAAATAATCCAGAGCCTGCTGGCCGTTCCTAACGTCAATGAGCGGGTGCGGCACTTGGGCCAGTTCCCAGGCGTAGCGCAGGAAGAAAACATCGTCAACATCGTCTTCGGCATACAGGACCGGCTTCATGGCGTTGTCGGGGGCTTTGTCCAACCCGGGCAATGCGCTCTCGCGCCCGGTCGAACCGGGCAACCAGATGAAAACTAACCAACCGTCCAGTCGAACGTAGTTCTCTGCGGAGGAATTGCAAGCCCTTTTCGGAATTTGGGCTTGATCGATGCGCCCAAACCGCGCTTTCTAGGATGCTGGCGCGATCCAGTATGATGAAAAAAGCACTGATTACGGGGATTACGGGACAGGACGGCTCCTACCTGGCGGAGTTGCTCTTATCGAAGGGCTACGAGGTGCACGGCCTCATCCGGCGCGCCAGCACGTTCAACACCGGGCGCATCGACGCCATCTATAGCGACCCGCATTCAGCGCGGACCCATTTGTTCCTGCACTACGGGGACCTGGCGGATGCCAGCGCGCTGGCGCTGCTGGTCGGCCGGATCCAGCCCGAGGAAATTTACAACCTGGCCGCTCAGAGCCACGTCCGGGTGAGCTTCGACAACCCCGAGTACACGACGGACATCGTGGCGACCGGCACGGTGCGCTTGCTGGAGGCCATCCGTGAGACCAACCTGCGCCCTCGGTTTTATCAGGCCTCCTCCAGCGAGATGTTCGGCAAGGCGCTGGAGGTTCCCCAGACGGAGCGCACCGCCTTTCATCCGCGCAGCCCCTATGCCTGCGCGAAGGTCTTCGCCTACTGGGCCACCCGCAATTACCGCGAGGCCTACGGCCTGCACGCCAGCAACGGAATTCTCTTCAACCACGAGTCGCCCCGGCGCGGCGAGACCTTTGTCACGCGCAAGATCACGCGGGCCGTGGCGCACATCAAGGCCGGATTGCAGGACAAGCTCTTCTTGGGCAACCTGGATGCCCGGCGCGACTGGGGCTACGCCAAAGAGTACGTCGAGGCCATGTGGCTCATGCTCCAGGCCGAGCGCCCGGACGATTACGTCATCGCCACCGGGGAGACCCATTCGGTGCGGGAGTTTCTCGACGCCGCCTTCCGCCATGCCGGCCTGGACTGGCAAAAATACGTCGAGATCGAACCCGCACTACTATCGGCCCGCCGAAGTGGACGTGCTCGTGGGCGATTGCGGCAAGGCCCGGCGCGAACTGGGCTGGGAACCCAGAACCAAGTTCCCGGACCTGGTCAAACTCATGGTCCAGGCCGATATCGAGATGCTCGCCCGGCATCGCCTGGGGCAGACGCGGATGACGGCGTAAGGCCTCGGTGAAGGTGGGGGCGACACGGCGGGCAGACCACTCTCGATGAACCGGCCCCAAGCCCGAAGGTTTTGGACTGCGGCAGTCCAAAACGCTTCGCGTTGGGCGACGCCTTTCCGGTGCCGCCCCTGCCCTCACTGGGGCACTACATGACGGCCTGAGTTCCGATTGACACCGGGATCGTTTCTGTGTAATAAGCCGCACTCGATGAGTTCGTCGAGAGCAACAAAGAATGGGAACGGCATGAAGAGCGCGGTCGTGTGCGGAGCGGGCGGTTTCATCGGGGGCCATTTGGTCCGGCGCCTCAAAGGCGAAGGCTACTGGGTGCGGGGCGTCGATCTCAAGCGCCCTGAGTTCGCGCCCAGCGCGGCGGACGATTTTCGCGTGCTGGACTTGCGCCAGGAGAAGAACTGCCAGGAGGCGCTGGCCCTGCCCGGCGGCAAGCCCGACGAGGTCTATCAACTGGCGGCGGACATGGGAGGCATGGGCTTCATTCATTCCGCCGAGTGCGAGATCATGCACAACAGCGTGCTGATCAACGTACACATGACCCACACCGCGGCGGCGCTGGGCGTGGAACGGTATTTCTATTCTTCCTCGGTGTGTGTCTATCGGGACATGAAGCCGGGCGAGCCCGAGATGAGCGAGGCCCAGGCCGTTCCGGCCCACCCGGACAACGAGTACGGATGGGAGAAACTCTATTCGGAGCGATTGGCGATGGCCTACGGCCGGCGCTACAGGATGAAGGTGCGCATTGCGCGGTTCCAGAATTGCTACGGGCCGGACGGGACCTGGCGGGGCGGAAGGGAGAAAGCCCCCGCCGCGATCTGCCGCAAGGTGGCGGAGGCGCCGGAGGGGGGAATCGTCGAGATGTGGGGCGACGGCAGGGCCGTGCGGTCTTACACTTACGTGGAGGACATGGTGGACGGCATCTTTCGGCTCATGCACTCGGATTTGGAGGGCGCGGTCAACATCGGCTGCCCGCAATACGTGACGGTGACGGAGTTGGTGGAGACGGTCGCCGCCGTGGCCGGCAAGCGGATTGTGATCAAGCCGGTGGCCGGCCCCGTGGGCGTGGCGTCCCGCAATTTCAGCAACCAGCGGATTTACTCGATCGGCTGGCGGTCGCGCTTCGACCTCCGCGCCGGCATCGAGCGCACTTATCCTTGGGTCGCGCAACAGGTCGCCGCCTGCCGCGCCGCGTGAGCCGGGGCGGGATGAAGATACTGATCGTGCTGAACACCCAGATGGATTCAAAGTCCGTCTCGGGTGTGATGCGCCTCTATGCCATGCAGGCCGCCTACTGGATGGCGCAGGGGCACCAGGCGGACTTCCTGCTGGCCAAGGCCGGGTTTCCCCCATTGCGCGCCCAGGCCCCGGCCGCGTCCCGGCTCATCGCCAGCGACCGCATCTTCAATGCCACCAACTACCTGGCCAGGACCTGGCTCTATTTCCCGGGCTATTTCTGGCGCATGGCCACCTGCCACTGGACGCGCCTGCCGGAGCGCTACGACCTGGTCTATGCCACCGGCCAGTTCGTGGTCGAGGTCTATACCGCGATGGTCCTGGCCCGGCGGCAGCGAGCCAAGCTGGCGCTCAAGGTGCACCACGTCCTCCAGTTCCAGCCGGGGCGGCGCAGCGCCTGGGACCGCATGTTCCTGGCCGCCGAGCGCGTCAGCGCCAGGCTCATCAACCGCCACGCCGACGTTGTCTTTTGCGGCAACCCGGGCATAGCCCAGGAGTTGCGCAGACTCGATGAGTTGTGCGGCCTCAAACCGACGCCAACGATCCCGATCGGCGATGGCATTGATGTGGAGGCGCTCATCCGATGGCCGGCGCAACCCAAGGAGTTCGACGCGGTGTTTCTGGGCCGCATGCACCACCACAAAGGCGTGCTCGAACTGCCCAAGGTCTGGCAGCAGGTCGTCCGGCAGCGGCCCAAGGCGCGCGTTGTCGTCATCGGGGAAGGGCCTCACCGTCTGGAGAGCCAGCGGATGTTCCAGGACCTGGGTTTGAGCCGGTCCGCGCTTTTCACGGGGGGAATCGGCGAGGCGGAGAAGAACGTGTTTTTAAAGAAAGCCCGGGTGGGGCTGAGCCTCTCTTACGAGGAAGGCTGGGGATTGTCGGTGACCGAGTTCCTGGCCGCCGGGCTGCCGGTGGTTGCCTACGACCTGCCGGTCTTTCGCGAGGTCTTCCCCGGCTGCTTCGAGATGGTGCCCCTGGGCGACATGGCCGGCGCCGCCGGCCAAATCCTCCGCCTCCTGGGAGATGAAGACCTGACCCAGCGCCGCGGCCGCCAAGGCCAGGAATTTGTCCGCCGTTACGACTATCGCGTCTTCGCGGCCCAGGAGTTGGAGGTTCTGCAGAGCGTGTGCGCGGCGGGGCGTCGCGTAGCGACGCAGTGAGGGTAGCCGTGGACCTCGGTCCACGGCGGGGCCTCGGAGGCGTTGCGTAGCGACGCAGTGACGGTAGCCGTGGACCTCGGTCCACGGTTCGGGGCTCGGAAGAAACACGCATTTTTCTAGGACTGGCCCTTTCCCCATTTTCATCCCGGAGGGATGAGAGAAGGTAGCCGGGGGTCGAAGCGCAGCGAGACCCCCGGTCAAGCAGCGAAGCGCGTTTGCATCCCGGAGGGATGCCAGACGCACCCGCACGCCGCGCGGTCTTCTGGCACCCCGTTCCGGGGTGCAGGACCCTTCGGACCGTGAACCGGGGGTCGCGGCGAGGCCGCGACCCCCGGCTACCTTCTGGCAACCCTCCGGGTTGCGGAGCACCAGGGGTCCGTGGATCTGTGGACTGAAGTCCACGGCTACCATCAAGCACCGCTACGCGGTGCCAGACGCCGTCCTACCGTTTACCCCGCACCCGCATGGTCCAGAACTGACGGGCTTCCTGGACAAGGCCGGGCAGGAGCGGGGTTCGCATCGGGTTGCCGAAGTAAGAGACGGCGCGGCCCAGCGTCAGGCGCAGGACGTGGTGGTGCCAGCGCAGGCCGTGCCGGGCATAGAGCCGGTTGAGTTGCTCCCGAACGCGATGGTAGTGCTTCACGGCCCCCATGTCCGGGTGCGCGGTGTAATAGGTGTGCACGCGAGGCAGGCAGCCGATGCGGTCGCCGCCGGCGAGCACGCGCAGATAGAACTCGACATCCGGGCAGAACGAGAATTGGGGGTCGAACTTGCCGTAGCGGCGCAGCCGCTCGCGCCAGCCGAAGAAGGTCCCGTGAATCACCGGACAGACAAAGTAGCGCAGGACCAGAATCCGCTTGAGCCTTCTTGCGCTGAGTTCGCCCCGGTAGGTGATCGCGCCCCGCCCCAACGGCTTGCCGGACGCATCCACGTAGATCGCATCCGCTCCCACCCCCACGTACTCGGGATGGGCCAGCAGGAATTGGACCGACTTTTCGACCGCATCCGGCACATAGAAATCATCGCTGGCCTGAATGCCGACGATTTGGCCCTGGACCAAATCGAGCCCCTTGTTGGTGGCCCAGACCTCCCCCGGGTCCGGCTCCGAGATAAAGCGCAGGCGCGGGTCGGCGGCGGCCAGGCGCTTGAGAATGGCCACCGAATCGTCCCGGGAGCCGCCGTCCATGACCAGGCACTCCAGGCGCCGATAGGTCTGGTCGAGAATGCTGCGCAGGCACCGTTCCAGGTAAGGCCCGCGATTGAGCGTGGGCACGAGCACCGAAACAAGAGGGGGCTCTTTTCCGGGCACGGCGTGAATCGAGTCGCACATTCGGCCCTCTATGACATCTCCTCACGCCTCGCGCACGATGTCCTTGAGCCGCTCCTCCAGGTCATGGGCCATGAGCGGGTCAATGATACAGTCCAGCTCGCCCTCCATCACCACGGGCAGGTTGTAAAGGGTCAGCTCGACGCGGTGGTCGGTCACCCGGTTTTGCGGGAAGTTGTAGGTGCGGATGCGCTCGTTGCGTTCGCCGGTGCCAACCTGCGCCTTGCGCTGGGCGGCATACTTGGCGTTTTCTTCGGCCACCCGGCGTTCGAGCAGGCGGGAGCGCAGGACGGTCAGAGCGCGCGCCTTGTTCTTCTGCTGCGAGCGCTGGTCGGCGCACCGGACGATCAGGCCCGTCGGCCGGTGGAGTATCTGGACTGCCGAATCGGTGGTGTTGACCCCTTGCCCGCCCGGGCCCGAGGCGCGGCACACGGTTATCTCCAGCTCGTCGGGCTTGAGTTGGACGTCCACTTCCCCCGCCTCGGGCAGGACCGCCACGGTGCAGGTGCTGGTGTGGATGCGTCCCTGGGCCTCGGTGGCCGGCACGCGTTGCACGCGGTGAACGCCGCTCTCGTACTTGAGCCGCTTATACACCTCGGTCCCGGTAATTTGGAAGACGACCTCCTTGTAGCCGCCCAGGTCGGACGGGCTGGAATCCAGGTCCTCGGTACTTCCAGCCGCGCGCCTCGGCATAGCGGGTGTACATGCGGTAGAGGTCCGCGGAAAAGAGCGCGGACTCCTGCCCCCCGGCGCCGGCGCGGATTTCAATGATCGTGTTGCGGGAGTCGGCCGGGTCCGGCGGCAGCAGGCCCTGCTGGAGGGACTGGGTCAGGGTCAGGTCTTGGGCCTCCAGCCGGGCGACCTCCTCCCTGGCCATTTGCCCCAGTTCGGAATCCGCGGGCTCGGCCTGGAGCAAGGCGCGGTTCTCGGCCAGGTCCCGGAGGTTCTTCAAATAGGCCTGGCCGGCGGCCGCCAGCTCCTTGAGCCGGGAATATTCCCTGGACAACTCCTGGGCGCGCTGGGGGTTGTTAAAGACCTTGGGATCGCTCAGGGCCTTTTCCACCTCAGCGCAGCGCAGGGAGAACTTTTCGATGTGCGGACGCAGGTCCATGTCTTTCACCTCGGCTGGGCCGGGCCAAAAGCAATCCGCCCGTACAGCCGGCGGGCCGTGCGGGCGGATGAAACCTCAGGCCCCTACCGGCGCTTCTTCTTGCCGGCCACCGCCGCCTGGGCGGCCTCGGTCTTGGCCATGCGCTGCCGGAACTTGTCCACGCGCCCGGCCGTATCCACAAATTTCTGCTGGCCGGTATAAAAGGGGTGACACGCGTTGCAGATGCCCACGATGATCACCGGCTTGGTGGACCGGGTCTTGATCACGTTGCCGCACGCGCAACGGATTTCCGCGTCCACGTACTTCGGATGGATCTTTTCTTTCATAAAAGGCGGGCCAAAATACCACCCGCCCAGGGAATGACAAGCCCGTTTTTTTGCCCGGTAAGGGCCTCAGAGAAGGTGGGAGCGTCACGGGGGCAGACCCCTCACCCCAGCCCTCTCCCCTTCGGAAGGGGAGAGGGAGGGTTCTCGGTGGCTCTTTGAGGAAGCGCGGACGCCCGGAAGCTCCGGAGACTGCCGATGGCTCTCCCTCTCCCCTTTGGAAGGGGAGAGGGCCGGGGTGAGGGGTTTACCCGGCACTCCGTCTCCGCCTTCAGTTACCGATTGCTCCCGCTAAAATTCCATTGGCAAACCGGCCCCGGACGTGCTACATAAGGCGTCCGCTTCGAACCGGGAGCGGCCAGGCCGCCGGCAAACCGGCACGGCAGAATTCGGAATCCGGGATCGGGTTTTATTTTGATTTCAAATTCAATTGCTTGATTTGATTTATGTCACAACACCGCAGTCTGCGCGCGGCCGCCACCCTGGGCGGCAAACGGAATGTGCTCAAGCGCTTCGAGCGCATCGAGTTGCTCAAGAAGCGCGAGCAATGGAAGCCGGGCGACCGGATTACGGGCCTGCGCAAGACGAAGGCCGAAAGCTAAAGGCTAAAGGCTAAAGGCTAAAGGCTAAAGTGCCGAAGGCTGAAGGCGCGCCTCCGGCCTTTAGCCTTCAGCCTTTAGGCTTTGTTCCCATGGTTCGTCTGCAAAAGCACTTGGCGGAGGCGGGCGTGGCTTCGCGGCGGGCGGCAGAGGCGCTCATCCTGGCGGGGCGAGTGGCGGTCAACGGCGCGCCGGTCCTGCAACTGGGGGTGAAAGTGGACCCGGCCCGGGACCACGTGACGGTGGACGGCCAGCCGGTGCGGGCCAAACGCAAGCTCTACCTGGCCTTGAATAAGCCGCGCGGGCTGGTATGCTCGCGCAAAGATGAGCACGGACGCCCGACGATTTACGAGCTGCTGCCCCGCGAATGGGGCCATCTCTACTCGGTGGGACGGTTGGATTATGCCAGCGAAGGCTTGCTTTTCCTGACCAATGATGGTGAATTCGACCTGCGCCTGACCCATCCGCGCTACGGGGTACGCAAGAAATACGTGGCGACCGTGCAGGGCCGGATGGAAGAGGCGATGCTGGGCCGGTTCACCCACGGGCTGTGGCACCAGGGCGAGAAGCTCAAGGCAGAGAAAGTCCGGCTCATTTCGGCCGGCTCGGGCCAGAGCATCGTGGAACTGGAATTGG
The DNA here is from genome assembly GCA_963749495.1 of uncultured bacterium. Classification (GTDB taxonomy): domain Bacteria; phylum Verrucomicrobiota; class Verrucomicrobiia; order Limisphaerales; family UBA8199; genus CAVQND01. The sequence continues at coordinate 219,666 of CAVVMW010000019.1, read as the reverse complement.
CCGAAGGCAAGTATCGGGAAGTCCGGCGCCTGTTCGAAGCGCAAGGGATGACGGTCAAACGCCTGCAGCGGGTCCAGATCGGCAAAGTCAAGCTGGGCCAGTTGCGTTCGGGCAGATGGCGGGCATTGACAGAAGCTGAGATTAACTCTCTACTTGGTTGAGTTATGAAAATGAACCTTTGGTTGGTCTGTGCATTGTTGGTTTCAACGGGCTTGCTGGCACAGGAGGCCTCGAACGCGCCTGCGCCAGGGCCAATCACCACGCCAGGGCCGGCCCCCGCGGCGCCCTCTCCCACCGCTCCATCCGGGGCCGAGGCGGCAGGGCCACCCGCCATGGGCGCCACAACTCCTGCCGCCACGAACGCCCCCACCGCAAAAACCGGCAAGAAGAAATCCGCGCCAAAGAAGAAGAGCGGCAAAAAGAGCGGCAAGCAAAGCGGCAAACGCGCCCCGCGCCGCCCCGCCCTTGCTCCGGCCTCCACGCTCAAGACAGTCCCGCTGGTGCCCGGACCCGCCGCTGTTGTGGCCGACCATGTCAACGTGCGCGGCCAGCCCAAGCTCCACAGCGAAGTCCTGGGCCATCTCACCAAAGGCCAGCAGGTGATGGTGCTCGAGGAGATCACTTTTAACGAATCCGCCCCGGACGAGCCTTCCGCCTGGGCCAAAATTGCCATCCCCCCGGGCACTCAGGTCTGGGTCAACAGCCTCTACATCAACCCCTCCAACAAGACCGTCAAAGCCACCCGCCTCAACATGCGCAGCGGCCCCGGCCAGAATTTCAGCGTCATCGGACGCCTCGAACACGGCGAGACTGTCAAAGACATCACGACCAAGGGCGACTGGATGGAGATCGAGCCCCCGACCAACGCCTTCGCATTCGTCGCCGCCCAGTTCCTGAAGCAGGAGCAGGCCGCGCCGTCCGCGCCCGCAATGGCCGCCACGGCCACGCCCGCCCCGCCCGAGACCGCCGCGGCCGTCGCCCCGCCTCCAACCTCGCCCCCGGCCACGGAGAATCCCACGGCACCGGCGGTCGAGACGCCGCCCGCGGCCGACACCAACGTCACGACCGCCGCCACTGCCCCTCCAACCGCGGCGCCCGCCCCGGCCGAAGAGCCGCCCCCGCCCCGGATTATCCAACACGAGGGCCTGGTCCACGGCATCACAAGCATCCAGGCCCCGTCCCACTTCAGCCTGGTCAGCCCGGACAACGGCAAGACCATTGATTATCTTTACTCGACCAACAAGGACCTGGATCTGCGCCGCTTCAAGGGCCTGCGCGTCATCGCGACCGGCCCGGAGAGCCTGGACGAGCGGTGGGGCCATACACCGGTCCTCACGGTCCTGGACATGCGGGTCCAGAGCGAACCGCCCCCGTTCACCGAGACGCCTCCCACCACCACCCCGGCGCCGCGGTAACCCCATGCCGGCTGCCAACCTTATCGATGGACGCGCGATTGCCCGCCAAGTCGAGGAGGAGCTGAGCGGGCGCATCGCGGCCCTCAAGGCGCGCGGCCTCCAGCCAGGGCTGGCCTTTGTGCGCGTCGGCGAGGACCCGGCCTCGAAGGTCTATGTGGAGCGCAAGGAGAGGACGTGCCAGGCGCTGGGGATCTACTCGGAAACCCACCTCTTGCCGGAGACGGCAACCGAGGCGGAATTGCTGGCGCTAATCCAGCGCTTGAACGCCCAGCCCCGCCTGCACGGCATCCTGGTCCAGGCCCCTCTGCCCGGCCACATCCGCCCGGCCGTGGTCTATTCGGCAGTTCTGCCCCACAAAAACGTCGATGGCTTTCACCCGGTCAATGTTGGCAAGTTGATGTTGGGCAACCCGACCGGGTTCCAGCCGTGTACGCCGGCGGGCATCCGCGAGTTGCTGGCCCGCTCGGGCGTCGAGACCTCGGGGGCGGAAGTGGTGATTCTGGGGCGGGGCAACATCGTGGGCAAACCGATGGCGGCCATGCTCTGCCAGAAACAGAGGCACGCCAATGCGACGGTGACGATCTGCCACGGCTCGACTCGAAGACCTGGCGGCCCACTGTCGGCGGGCGGACATTCTCATCGCGGCCATCGGCGTGGCCCGGTTTGTGAAGGCCCCGATGGTCAAACCCGGCGCCGTGGTGGTGGACGTGGGCGTCAACCGCGTGGCCGACCCGTCTGCCAAGGGCGGCTCCCGCCTGGTGGGCGACGTGGATTTCGAGGGCGTGCAACTGCTGGCCGGCAAGCTCACCCCCAACCCGGGCGGCGTCGGACCCATGACCATCGCGATGCTGATGACCAACACGGTGCGCGCGGCCGAAGGGACCGATGACCACAGGTGCGATTAAAAGCGTCGGGCATCCGCCTCGCGAGTTTTGTCCCGGAGGGACATCTGACAATAGCCCGGCGTTTCAACGCCGGGGAGGCGACAAAAGGGACACTCGTCCCGAAGGGACGACTGAAAACGCTCCTTGCTTTCAGCCGTCCCTTGGGGACGGACCTGCTCTTTGGGTCCGCTCACCCGGCGTTGAAACGCCGGGCTATTGTCGGAAGCCCCTTCGGGGCAAAAAGGCGCCGTGGGCTGACGACAGTTTTAATCGCACCCGATGACCACTTAGCGCTATGCAACCAACTCGAATTCTGCCCGACCTGCAATGCTCGCTGCTGTGCGAAGAAATCCGCCAGGAGGTGACGGGCAACTTCATCCTCATCGGCGTGCTCAATTTCATCCGCGTCCCCCAATTGCCCGTCGTCGCGTTCAGGCTCAGCCTGTTCAACCGCTGGACGGCCGGGGTGGGGCAGTTCGTGGAGACGGTGCGGCTGGTGGCGCCGGACCAGATGACGGTCTTGCGCAAGGGCGAGGTCAAATTCGTCCTGCAGGACCCGAACCTGCACGCGACCAACGTGACGCTCTTCGGCCAGGTGGAGTTCAAGGTTGCCGGGGCCTATTTCGTGGAGGTCCTGGTGGATGACGTGATGAAGCTCAGATACCCTGTGCCGGTCGTCGTCGCGCCCCCGCCGCAGCCCCCGGCCCCGGGCCAGCCGCCGCAGCCGCCGCCGGCGCCGGCCACGTAGCCGCAGGCACGTCCCCGTCTCGCAAAGCGTCTGGAGTGCGGCGCATCCCGCCGCTCTTTGAACCCACGCCCCGCGGCGGTCGAACGCCACAGCGCGGGAACGCCGCGCACTCCAGACGCTTCGCGACTTCGGCCGCGCGTCCCTCATTCGTCATTCGTCATTCGTCATTCGTCATTGGCCAATTCCTATTTGGCCGTTGGTTTGACGAAGATGCTGATGAGCTTTTCCCTGATGTTGGACTCGATGGCAGCGTCCCGGAGCGTCACGAACTGGCCTATGGGAGCGCCCTTATCCGCGCGCACAGCCAGCTTTACGTCGGGGTTCTGCGCCACGGCGGACGCCAGTTCGGCCCTGAGTTGGGCCTCGGTGACCTGTTTGGACTCGGCGCCGACATAGAAGTTGCCCTGGGCATCGATGGCCACGACCAGCGGGGGCGACTCCTCGGCCCCGCTCTTGAGCGCCGTGCTCGATTCGGGCAGCGCCAGCTTCACGGCCGGTTGCTGCGTGAAGGTGGTCGTTACCATCAGGAAAATGAGGAGCACGATCAGGATATCGATTAGGGCGACGATGATGACCGCCGGCGGCTGCCGCCGCTTTTTGACAAGGAAGCGCATGTTGTGGAGAGTGCGGGGTTTGGGGGTGATTAGTTCGAGTTCATCTGGCTGGCTTGCCTTCCCGCTCGCGTGCGGCGGCCCGGGGCGGCGGTGCGGGCGGTGCCTCGCGGTATTGACGGCGGATGAACTCGTCGCACAGGGTTTCCATTTCGACGGCCGTGGTCTCGACCTTCTTGGAATAATAACTCCAGAAGATCAGGGAGGGGATGGCGATGAGCAGGCCCATGAGGGTGCTGTTGAGGATGATGGCGATGCCCTGGGCCAGGAGGCCGGCCTCGTTGACGCCGTGCTGGCCGATGGCCTTGCCGAAGAGGCGCATCATGCCGAGGATCGTCCCCACCAGGCCGAGCAGCGGGGCGATGCCGACGATGATTTCCAGGACCACCAGGCCCCGTTCCAGCCGCGTGATTTCGTGGCGGGCGCGGGTCTGGACGGCGTCGATCGTATCGGCCTTGGGCCAATCAGGGTGCTCGGCCGCCAGCAGGAGCAACCGGCTCGTGGGCGAATCGTGCTGCTGGCAGACGCGCCGCAGCATCGGCACGTCCTCGGGGTTCTGGCAGGACTGGACGGCGGCCTCGATTTCCGGGGGGACGACCCGGCGCCAGCGCAGGGCCAGGCCGCGCTCGACAATGAAGGTGAGGCCGACGATCGAGGTCAGGGAAAGCAAGGTGTAAATGAGCGGTTCCATGCTGGGTCAAGTTCTGCCAACTGCTGTTATCTATAATAAAAATTGAAGGTGATCTCCCGGTAATTGACCCCCACCTCGCGGCGCAGCTCCTCGGGCCAGCGGGCGAACGGGGCCGGGTCCCGAATCGCCCGCTCGCAAAGCAGGGCCAGCGTCAGGTCCACGGTGTTGTCGATAAGCTGCATCTGGGTGACGGTGCCGTCCACGTTCAAGTGGAATCGCAGCACGACCTTGCCGGTGCGCGCCCCGGCAAAGCGCCGTTCGTAGAGCAGGTCGTCCCACCGCCTCTTCACGGCCCAGATGAGGGCCGCGTCATAGTCGCCGAAGGGCGTGGCCAGGGCATCGACCGAGGGCCTCAGGTCGTGGGTGCTGACGCCGCCGTCCTGCTTCATCTTCTCGCCGGAAGTCAGTGCGGCGAGGCGCTCCTCGGCGGGCACGTCGCTCATCAGGCGCCGTTTCTTGGGCCGGTCCGCCTGGCCCTGGTCCTTGAAGACCGGCTCCTGCCGCAGCGCCATGGCCAAATCGCCCGGGGTCAAAGCGGGCTTGGGTTTTGCTTCCTCCTTGGCGTTGGATTTGGGCTCCTCGCCCGGCTGGGGCTTGGGCGGGGCGGCGTCGGCTTGAACGACCGTGGCGCGGGGCGGCGTCGGCCTCAGGGGAAAGGCCTGCGTGCGGGGAACATCCTCGGTCTTGGGCACGTCGGTCTGCTTTCCGTCGATCTTGGGCACCGTGCTTTGAATCGTCGAATCCGGGTTGGCCGCCAGCGAGTTCTTGTCCGAGTAGTACGTTGGGGCCTTGGGCGCCTCCGGCTTGGCCTGGGCGGGGTTGACCTCGATGAACGTGAGGGGGATGTCCTCCCGGCGCTGTTTTTCCAGTTGCTCGAGTTCCTTCGCAGCCGGCTTCCTCACCAGGAGCTCGGTCAGCATCCTTGGGGCCGTCATCCACTCGGGCAAGTGAACGCGCTCCCACACGTGCCATTTCCGGCCCGCTTGGTACCCGCAAAACAAAATCAGATGAATGGCCAGCGACACCACGAAGGCCCAGGCCAGTCTCGAGGACTCGGCCCGCTCCAGGCGCAAGGATGACACCGTCATTAGGCTAGCAGACATCCGGCTCCATTGTGCCGCACGCGGGCGGCGGGAGCAAGCGTCCTGAGTGCGGAGAAGGGTCCGCCGCGAGGAGCGGATTGCGCCAATACCACCGCCAGCAGAGCGCGGCGGTGTTTCCAAGGCGGGCTTTGCAGTCTTTCTCTGTTCCCTCGTCCTTTGTTGCAAAGCGCGGCCAGGAACTGGTTCCCGGCCGCGCATGTTCAAGGCAAGGGGCCGGGCTGAAGGGTGCCCGGCCTTGGGCGGTCGGCCTTACTGGACGAGGCGATAAAACATTTGCGGTACGCTCGGACTGGGCGTCACAACAAACGGCGAGGCCGGGTTGCCGGGCACATCGGTCCAGGTCTTGAGGTCGGGCGAGGATTGCAAGGTGCCGGTGCCGGACCACGTCAAGGTCAGCTTGCCGCCGCTGAAGAGCGGCGGGGCGAAGCTGGGTGGCTGCACCTGGACCGGGGCATAAGCGGAGATGTACTGGCCGGGGATCGGGTTCAAGTTCGCAGCCGGCGTCGTATCGGTCGAGATCCGCCAGGCGACCTTGACGTAGTCGCCGCCAGTGCCCTCGGTGTGGAGGGCCTGGATGAAGTAAGACGTGCCTGCGGTCAACGAAATGAGATCCGAGGTCTGGGTTGCACCTGCGCCCGGTTCCTGGAACGGGTTGCAGCAGCCCGGCTCATTAGCGATCATTACGGCATTGACGGGGTTGGAATCGGTGCTGAGCCACAACTGGGAGTTGTCATCGCTGGCGATGAAGAAGTAATACTGGCCCGAGACCGTGGGGGTGAGCCAGCCCGAGAGGCTATCGCCGTAGTTATCGCCCAAAGAACCGAAGGCGGGGTTGTTGTTGAGGTCGCCGCCGGTGACCTGGTGAGTGTCGAAGCTGGTCAGGATCGCGTTTGTGCTGGGCGCAAACGGATAATTCGCGGCGCCGGTCAGGGAAGGCACGCCCTGCGGCGTGACCGGGTAGTAGTAATCCCATTCCAGGCCGCCCGGGGTGAGGACCGGGGCGGTGAAGGAGACGGGCGCAGGCACGATGGTGACGGGTGTCTGGGCCTGGTCCTTGACCCCGCGGACGGTCAGCGAGTATTTGGCGCCGGGGGTCAATCCGCTGGTTTGCAGGAACACGCAGCGCCAATCACAGCCCAGGGCGGCGCTCGCCACATCCATGGCAACGTACACGTTGTTGATGGTGACCGAGGGGGTCAGGACGTAGTTGGCAGCCACGCCGGCGGTTGTGGCATCGATGCGCTTGTTGAAGTTGACCCTGATGGCGTAGGGCGTTGGCCCGGTGAGATTGGGCGTGCCCAGGGCGACGACCGACGAGACCGCCGGCGGGTTGGTGTCCGCCAGGACCAGCACGGTGGCATTGGCAGTGGTGGCGTTGCCCACCGGGTTGGAGGCGACCATGTGATAGGTGCCTGAGTCACCAGGCACCGCCTGGGAGATGACCAAAGTGAGGTTGGTCACGTCCTGCGGGTAGTGCGCGGTGCCGTCAGGGTTAGCCGAATCGGCCAGGGGGGTGGTGCCCTTGTACCATTGATAACTGTTGGGCACCCCGATGACGGCCGCGGTGAGGGCGATGGTCGCCCCTTCGGTGTTCGTCGTACCCGAGGGCGACTGCGTTGCCTGTGCGGCCACCCAGCCGTAGCTCCAGTGGGCCTGGATTTGCTCCGGGGTGAGCGCGTAATTATAGAAGGCGATGTCGCAGAGCGTGCCATCGAAGTAATGGGTGTTGTCACTCCGGGAGGCGATGTAAAACGGCGATGAGGTGTTGGGGTTGAAGGGCGGGGCGCCTTCCGTGATCCAGTTATCGACGCCTGCCGGCAGCGGCGGGTCCTCCTGGATGTCGCCGAGTTGGCCGTTAACGTAGAGATAGATGTTGGTCGTGTCATAGACACCCACCACGTGGGCCCAGGCGCCGTTTGCAGGGACGTGGTCGTCCGCGCAAATCATGTTGTAACCGCCGCCGGCCGCGGTATGGAATTCGTAGCCGGCGCTGTTGCCATTGATGTAGAACTCATAGCCACTGGTGCGGGCGGGCCGGTCCATGGAACCGAGAGGGACATAGAAGCCGTAGCTGGAGAGGCTGCCCCAGAATTCGATGGTGAAGGGGCCGTTGGGGTTGAAGGCGGAGGAATTGGGGATGATGGCGCGGCCGGAGGAGCCGTCGAAGCGGGCGCCGGCATTGGTGTCCCCGGGGAAGCCGCCGACGGCGTAAGTGACGCCGCTCGATGTGTAAGCGCCGTCATAGAGCCCGGCGGAATCCACAACGGTCGGCCCTGCCGTATCGGCCAGGCGCCAGAGGGCGGTCGGGTTGTCGCTCATGACCTTGGAGATGTAACCGGCCGGCGGGGCTTGGAAGGTCAGGATGATGGGCTGCGTGTTGGTTGCGCCAAAGACGTTGGTGATGGTGCAGGCATAGGTCGCGCTATAGCTGGTCTTGGTCTGGGAAAGCGTGAGAGAGGACGAGGTCGCCCCCGCGATGGGCACGCCGTTCGAGGTCCATTGGTAAGCAAAGGGCAACGCCCCGGACACGCTCACCAGAAGCGTCGGGGAACCGCCGGCCAGCATGGTCTTTGAACTGGGCTGGCTGGCGATCGACGGCGGGGCCACATTGGTGCCGTAAACGTACTTCGTATAATGGCCTTGAATGTCGCCCTGGGACAAGGCGGTGCCGTAGATGGCCACTTCATTGATGGTCCCTGCCCAGTTGTTGGCGTCCGCAATGGACCCGGCGGCGCCGATCCAGAACGGCCCTTCGAAGCCTCCGAACCCGGCTTGGGTCTGGGTGCCCAAAGGCTGGCCGTTGATGAAAGGCGTCACGTTAGTGCCGTTGTCGAACACGAGGGCAACATGGATGAACCGGCCGATGAGCCCGCCGGGGACGGGCCAGGTGAGCAGAGCGTTGGCGTTCGTATAAATCAGGAAACTCCCGTTCGCCGAGGCGAGCAATGCGTAATACGGGGTGCCGCCATCCTCCGCCAACGCGAAGATAGCGGGCGGGGACACGGTTCCCTGGTTCAGATAGACCATGGCTTCAAGGGTGCCATTGCCGTTCGGGAAACTATAGTCGGGCTTGTTCGGCACCTGCACGTCCCCGACCAGGTCGAACGAGAGGGCGCGCTGGCCAAACGAAATATTGGTGCGGCCATCGTAGCCGGCGCCATTCTCCACAATCCCGTTGTAGTTGGCGTCCACCACGTTGGTGAGGACCGTGCCGGTGCAATTGTCCACTGGGAAATAGGCCACCAGGCTGGACTCCGAGGTCACTGCGCTGCGATAGGCCGCGACGTTCGACGCGTTGGGCGTCACCACCGTCAGCGTGGCCGGAGCACTCGTTACCGAGAGGCTGCCTGAGCTCACTTTGCAATCGAAGGTGCTGCCGTTGTCGGGCGCGGCAACCACCGGCAGGATGTATGTGGCGTCGGTGGCGCCGGCGATATTCGAGCCCCCGCGCATCCATTGGAAGAGCAGCGAGTTATCGAACGAGGTGACGGTGCTAAAGGGCGCCGCGCCGCCGATCCAGACCGAGGCGCTCTGGGGCTGGGTGATGACCGTCGGCCCGCTGGAGGTCCGAAGCAGCAGGTCGTTGGTCGAGAAGGCCCCGGCGGCGAAGGTGAACATGCGGGCCTCGTCCAGGAACCCATAATAGGCCTGGTTGTCGCCCGGCGCAGACATCATATAGGCATCCCCGGCTGAGGCGGAGGTGGCATTGGTCTGGCTGGGCCCGCAGGGAATGCCGTTGGTGTAGAAGGTGGTGACACCACCCGCATTGACGATGGCCAGGTGCGTCCACCGATTGGTATCGATCAGCGCCTGGTTGCCAATGGTCATGCCGCTCTGCACGTCATAGGCGTCAATATACGATGGGCTGCCGCTGGGGGCGTTGATGCGCAAGGCGACGCCGCCCGACGAACCGGACGAAAAGATCCAGCCACCGCTACCGCCGGCGATGCCGTTGTCTTGCGGCAATGCCCACACCTCGATTCCGAAATTCTGGGCCGGGGGATTGTAACCGAGGCCCCACATCGAGCTTTGGCGCTTGGCGCCAACTCCGACGCCGACCCTGATGCACTCGGTGCTCGTCCAGCCTGTGCCATCCAGCGGCCCGCCCACCCCGTTGTTGATGAGTTGGGCCGCCACCGACCCGCCCGTAGCCGGGGCGGTCGAGTAGGCCGAGCCGAAGGTCCGGTTGTTGCCACTCGAATCGTTGATGGGCTGGATACTGTCCAAGTGCCACCAGCCCTGCACAGTGACACTCGCCGGGGCCGCCAGGACCCCGGCAAGCAGGGCGACTGTTGGTAGAATAGTTCTTCGCATAAGCAGATAAGTTTCGAGGTAATACTGACTCTAATGGGCGGCAAAAGCCCCGCCCCCTGTCGCTCCGAAATCACACTAGCGATCTCCAGCGGCTCAAGGTGCGGCCTTTCCACTAAACGGGTTCCGTCCATTGCACCAGAGTTTAGGGGTCTCGACGGGATAGCGTCAAGCCGCAACCGAGGGCTCATCGAGTGCGGAGTGCGGAGTGCGGAGTGAGAAATGACGAATGACGAATGATGAATGTCAGTCCGGGCGCGGGCCCATGTCCAGCAACTGGTTTCCCTCGAAGTCCAGGAAACGGGTGGAATTACCCTGTCGTTCCTTGCGGGCCAGGTGCTTCAGATAGAAGAGGTCGGCTCGACGATGTGCTGGTTGTTGAGGAAAGGCTCGGTGTAACGGATGGCGGCATATTTGACCCCATCAATGTGATGTTGCTGGCCAACGTGGTCGTTCCAGTCCACACCCTCGGTCAGAAATCCGTGGGGGCCGTAGTGATGTTTGGCGATGGCCCTGAGTATGACCAGGCCGTCCAATTCGTATTGGCGGCTGCGGTCCGGGTGGGTCTTCCGCGTGTCCAGCGCAGCCTCGAAGAGGGCGAGGGCGGCCTCGGCGTTCTCCCACAAATAAGCGGTGTCCCAGGATTTCTCCATGTAGAGCAGTCCCCGGGTGCGGACGCCGTTGCGGTCCTCGCGCATCTTGAACAGGTCGAGCGCGCCCAGGCAGCGGTCGAACGCAAACTGCCGGAGCGCGGCATCCTCGAGCAGACCCGAGGCCGGGAGCCAGGTGCGAAAGGCCACCGAGCAGGCCACGTTTTCGAGCGCGTCATAGGTGTCATGGTTGATGCTGCCGAAGATGCCGCCGGCGCCCATGAAGACCTTGGCCCTGGCCTCGACCGAGTCCCTGTAATCGGCCAGTCTCCGCTGCGTGAGGGCCGTCTGCAACTGCACGATGAACAAGCCGTCGGCGGAGGTCTGCCAGAAAGGGTCGTTGCCGCCGTCGGGCGATTTGCGGTACGTCTTGCCGGCGGGGTCGGTCCGGCGGGGGAACCAGCCATTGGGCACCGGTTCGACGCGCTCCTGGAGCCATTGGGCGCACCGCACCGCGATGGCGCGCATCCGTTTGGCCCGCGGGTCGCGGCCCAGGTCGTCCGCGAAGCCCAGGAGCTGGAACGCTATCTTGGCCATCGAGCCCGGGCAGAACCAATCGGAGTTGTGCTTGTAGTTGAGGCAGAACTCCCCCGAGGCAGTCTCGCGGTAACCGCGAATGAACCCGCTCTGGTCGTCCACGAAACCGCCTTCCAGCACGTGGTCCAGCACCCCCAGCGCATTGCTTTGCCACTCGCGTTTGCCCAGGAATGCGCCCAGGGCGTAAATCTCCCAGGCCCCGCCCAGCGCGTTGGCGGCCCAGCCCGGACCCTCGAGATTGCCGAAGTCGTGCCAGCTCATCACACGGCCCTCGGGATCGACAAAGCTGGAGGTCGAGACCAGGTGGCCGCGCGCGTCTGGCTCGAGCGTCCTTGTGAGCGTAAACCGGACCGAATCCATGGCGGACTGCACGATCGTGTATTTCGGGTCCGCCGGGAGGTAGAAGGTCCCGGGGCCGGAGGCCTCCGCCGCCCCGAGCGCCGCCGCGCAGGCCCACAGAAGCCAGAGGGCCAGGGGTAAGGGGCCGCGGGATGCCTGGGTTGTCAGCTTCATGCCGGCAATCTTTGCGCTCCAGCCAGAGGGCGTCAAGGGTAAGAGCTTCCAGCCAGGGTGCTCGGGCGCATCTCGACATCGCCACCAGCTTGGGGAAAGCGACGGCACGTGACTGCGGCTTCCCAGCTTCATCCCGGAGGGATGAGAGAAGGTAGCCGGGGGTCGAAGCGTTGCGAGACCCCCGGTTCAACGGCGCTGTGCGTTTGCATCCCGGAGGGATGCCAGAGGCTCACCCGCACGGACGCTCCTTTCTGGCACCCCATCCGGGGTGCAGGGCCCTCGACGCAGTCAACCGGGGGTCGCGGCGAGGCCGCGACCCCCGGCTTCCTTCTGGCAACCCTCCGGGTTGCCTCTCCCGCGGGGGTACCCGGCAGATGCGCGCGGCGCGCTCTATCACACCGGCAGAAGGATCGTCACCGTGGTCCCTCCCCCGGGCGGGGACTTGATCTTGACCTTGCCGTGGTGGGTCTGGACGACGCGGCCGACAATGGCCAGGCCCAGGCCGGTGCCGGCGGCCTTGGTGGTGTTCAAGACGGCGGTGAAGGCGCGGCGCCGCTGTTCCTGGGCCATGCCCGGGCCGGTGTCGGTGAACTCGACGGCCACGTGGGTGGGGCGCCGGGCGCGGCGCGGGGCGGAGAGGGAACGGGAGGTGACGGTGAGGGTGCCGCCTGCGGGCATGGCCTGGGCGGCGTTGAGGATGAGGTTGAGAAAGGCCTGTTCAAGTTGCGGGGCGTCGCCCAGGACGCGCGGCAAGGCGGGGTCGAGCTTGCGTTCGAGCTGGACGTTCTGGTGCTTGAGCTTATGGCGGACCAGAAGCCCCAGTTCTTCGATCAACTCGTTGAGGTCCACCGGCGTGAACCGGGGCTCGGTGGTGCGGGCAAAATCGAGGATCTGCTCGACGATGCCGTTGAGGTGCTCGATCTGCTGGGCGATGATGCGGGCGTCTTTGGCGCGGGGGTCGCTCTCGGGGAACTTCAGGTCCAGCGAGTGGTAGAGCATGTTCATGACGGTGAGCGGGTTGCGGATTTCATGGGCGACCTCGGCTGCCAGCAGTCCCAGCGCCGCCAGCTTCTCGTTCGAGCGCAACCGCTCTTCCACGTCCACGACCCGCTCGTAAAGCCGCGCCTTCTGGATGGCAATCGCGGAGAGCTCGGCCAGGGCGGAAAGGATGCGAATCTCCTCGTTGGAAAAGCTGTAGGGCTGGCCGGTATAGACGCTCAAGGTGCCGATGGCCTGGCCGGAGTAGAGCAGCGGCACGCTCAGCAGGGCCACCAGGCCCTCGACTCGCGCCGCCTCCACGTGCTGGTAGCGGCTGGAGACCTGCACGTTCTCGATCTGGATCGGCTTCCTGCGCCGGACGACGATGCCCAGGAGGCTCTCATCGGCGGCCAGGCGCGGTTTGTTCAAATAGGAGGCGCCGGCGCCAAAACTGGCGCGCAGGTCCAGCCACTGGCGCGATTCGTCCAGCAGCCGCAGCGTGCAGACCTTGCCGCGCATGAGCACGCAGGCCTCCTGGGTGATCACCTTGAAGGCGTTGTCGAGGTTGAGCGTGGAATTGATCGTCTGGCTCACCGTGAAGAGCGACTCGAAGAGACCGACCTTGAGGCGGAGTTGCTCGTAAAGCCAGGTGTTGTGAATGACGCGGGCGGCCGGGGCGGCCAGGGCCTCCAGCAGGGCCTGGTCTTCGGCGCTGAAGGCCGCCGGGGCGTCCGAATCCACGTTGAGCACGCCGCGCACCTCGCCGTTGACCTCCAGCGGCACGGCCAGCTCGGAACGGACCTCCGGCCGCAACGGGACGTAGCGGCTGTCCTGGGCAACGTTGCCGACGCGGGCCGGGCGCCCGGTGCGCGCGACCCAACCGGTCAGGCCCTGGCCCAGCGGCAGCTTCAGCTCGGCGGCCTCCGGCGGCAGCCCATGAGAAGCGAGGATCTCCAGCAGGCCGGTGGTGGGATTGACCAGGACCATCGAGCCGCTGGAGGCGCGCATGAGCCGCACCGCTTCCTTGAGGATCAACTGCAGCGCCTCCTGCGGCTCCAGCGTCGAGTGTATCACGTTGCCCACCTGGTTGAGCAGGCTCAACCGCTCGCACCGCGCCCGCAGTTCCGCCAGTTCATCACTCATACGACCCTCAGCGGATGCGCGCCGTCAGACCCAGGCCGATGAGCCCGAACGAGAGGTTGGGCAGCCAGCCCGCCAGCCAGGGCTGCACGTAGCCTCCGGTGCCCAGGGCCAGGGTGAGTTGCTGCAGCACGAAATAGGCGAAGCAGATGACCAGGCTGCCGGCCACGCCCATGAACACGTTGCGCCGGCCCGAAACGGCGCCGAACGGAATCGCGATGAGGACCACGACGATGCTGGTCCAGGGCGCGGCCAGGCGCCCGTGCAGCTTCGTGTAAAGCCAGCAGCGATTGGCAGGCAAGGGATTGGGGTGCAGGCGCAGGTAATCGAGGATCTCGGCAATTGACATGTCCGGTTTCTTGGTCTTGGTGCTGCCCGGCAGGGCCAGGTTGTTGCTGATCTTGATCTCGCTCTTGATCTGCTCCGGGGTCTCCGAAAAGGCGGGCATGGCCAGCACATTGGTTGCCAGCAGCTTGACCGGCGGCTCGTCCGAATCCGGGTCGGTCTGGAATTCCTCCACGTCGTAGAAGGTCCAGACGCCTTCGACGCGGGCGGCGCGCCGGGCATGGATCTGGAGATAACAGCCGTCGGGCTCGGACCATTTGACGACGGGGTTGATCATCTCGCCCGTAATCGTGTTGTAGAGGCCGATGATCCAGTCGCGGCCGTCGCGCTCGTTTTTGACGGCCAGGCGGCGGGCCTCGCCGGGTTTGGGCGCCCCGCCGCCAAGCCGGCGCGCCAGGATGCGTTTGGCGGCATCGGTGCTGTCCGGCACGCACAGTTCATTGAGGGCCAGCGCGGCCAGGCTGATGGCCAGGCCGACCCCCAGGTAGGGCAACGAGAGCCGCCACACGCTCATCCCGGCCACCCGCATGGCCGTCAGCTCGTTGTGCCGCGCGTGGTTGGTCAGCGTGTAGAGCAGGGCCAGCAGCAAGGCCACCGGCAGGATGACCACCAGGATCTCCGGCGCCTGGACCAGGTAATACTCCGCCACGTCCTTGCCTCGCAGGCCGTTCTTCTGAAATTCGTTCAGATTTTCGACCAGGTTGAACGCTATCCAGAAGATCAGGAAGCCGCTCAGGCAATAGCCGAGCGGGATGAGCAGTTCGCGCAATAGATAACGGTCCAGCAGCCGCATTCCACAGTCCACAGTCCACAGTCCACAGTCCACAGTCAAGCGCGGCGGCGCACCTAAAGGCTAAAGGCTAAAGGCTAAAGGCTAAAGTGCAGAGGCCAAAGGTGGATGGCGCAGCCCATCCGCCCTTACGATGCAGAGGACCCCGTCCCCGCACTTCAGCCTTCGGCCTTCGGCCTTTAGCCTTTAGCCTTTAGCGTCATCCGCCGCCCTGGAGTGTCTGCGGGAGCACGTGGGCATAAGGGCCGGAGGGCACGCGCTGGCAGACCGGCGCGGCGTCCACGGTCGTGATGGTGTAGCTGTCCTGGAAGGTCGAGCCGCCCGCGGGGCACACGACCGCGCGCTGGAGGTAGCTGCTGATATCGCTGTAAGTCACCGGTTGGCCCTGGGCCTTGTTGAGGTCCATGGCCCAGCGCTGAATCGCGCCGTCAATCTGCTGCTGGTTGCTGATGCAGGCCTTCTGGTGGGCCTGCTGCCGCGATTTCATGTAGTTGGGCACGGCGATCGAGGCCAACAGGCCGATGATGGCCACCACGATCATGATCTCGACGAGGGTGAAACCTCCGCTTTGGGATGTTGCTGTTTTCATGTTGTCTGCGCCTTTCTGCTATGGCGGCGTGAACCAAGCAGCGGGCGGGTTATGATTATGATTACAATCCTTGTTCACGTATTGCCCGCTGCTAACCGCCACAGGGTGTAACAACGCACGGCGGGTTTTGTTGCGCGCCCGGAACACGATTTGGACTTCGGATTTCAGGTCACAACGTCCACCCCTCGCGATACTTGTAGTGCAGCAGGGCGTTGGCCTCGTCGTTGTCGGTGCGCAGTTTCTCGGCGTCCCAATAGAGCTTCTCGCCGCCGAGCCGGACGGAGAGGGTGCCCAGGAGGACGGCCTCGGTGAGCGGGCCTGCGAAGCCGAAGTTGGAGCGTGTAGGCGAGCCGGTCTTGCAGGCGGCCAGGAACTCCTTGTGATGGCCGATCGAGCGGGGCAGGGTCTTCGGGGGGCGTTTGTATTCCTGGTTGCGTTTTTCAGGGATGAGGCGCGGGCTTTCGCCGCCCCACCCCTTGACGAGCATCTTGGCCTTGTCGCCCACGAAGATGATGCCGTCCTCCGGGTCCAGCTCGCGGCCGTCTTCCAGTTCATCAGGCCGGGCCGGGAGGATGCCGCCATCGTACCAGTGCAGCTTGACGGGGGGCAGGTCGCCGCGGGCGGGGAACTCGTAATGCACGACCGAGGCCACGGGCAGGGTCTCGGGATAGACCGCGGTCGAACTGGAATGCACGGAGAGCAGGGCGCCCAGGTTCAGGGCGGAGAAGACCGGAGCCAGGTTGTGGATGCCCATGTCGCCAAGGCCGCCCGAGCCGAAATCCCACCAGCCGCGCCATTTGAATGGGACATAAGCGGTGTGAAACGGGCGCCACGGGGCGGGGCCCAGCCAGAGGTTCCAGTCGAGCGTCTCGGGCACGGGCGGGGTCTCCTTGGGCCGCTCGATGCCCTGTGCCCAATACAATGGGAGCTTGCCGCGGTGCGTGGGCCGGTCGGACCAGACATGGACCTCCCGCACGGGGCCGATGGCGCCGTCGGCCAGCCATTCATTGATCAGGCGGTTGCCCTCGAAGGCCATGCCCTGGTTGCCCATCTGGGTGGCGACCTTGGCCTCGAGGGCGGCTTTGGCCAGGGCCCGCGCCTCGAAGACCGTGCGCGTGAGCGGTTTCTCGCAATACACATGCTTGCCGTGCTGGATGCCCGCCATCGCCGCCACCGCATGGATGTGATCGGGCGTGCCGATGACCACGCCATCGATGCCCTTCTCCTGCTCGAGCATGACGCGAAAATCCCGGTACTTTTTGGCCTTCGGATACTCGTTGAACGTGTGGGCGGCGTAGGCCCAATCCACATCACAGAGGGCCACGATGTTCTCGCTCTTCAGCTCGGCCAGGTCACTGGCGCCCTGGCCGCCGATGCCGATGCCGGCCAGGTTGAGCTTTTCGTTCGGGGAAACGTTGCCCGGCCCGCCCAAGACGTGCCTGGGCACGACCGCCAAGGCCGCAATGGCCGCCGAGTGCGCCAGGAACGCCCGCCGGCAAATCGGCGTGGCCGGGACGGACTCAATGGTGGCAGGGGAACCGGGGGAATTCGCGTGATCAGAAAATGGCTTTCGCATGGCAGCAGGCTAATCCCGCGCGCGTTGCAAGGCCATAAATTTCTCTGGCTCGCTTCTTAAGAGAGTCGCCTCAATCGCCCATTGGAGCCGGCACCGAAAGGCTGCGGCAGATCGAGCGCGCCAAGTGACTCTTGATTTCATTGTGCCGCGGAATCGCCTCTTTGCGCGCGGTCTGCGGATTCGCCCAGATCGAATGGCTGGCGCCTTCCCGGATCATCACGCAACCATGTTCCTGAAGGTGGGCCAGCAAGGCCCGGCGTTTCATGCAACCACGAGTTCCGCCGTCTCCGCCTTGGGATCCAGCCGGAAGGCTTCTTCGCGTTCCGTTTCCAACAGGAGTTGAATGGCTTCCTTGAGATTGCGAAGACAATCCTCCCTTGTGCCACCCTGGCCGTTGGCGCCGGGAACTTCCAGGCACGTTGCCCAAAAGCCACCCTCATCCGGTTCGCCTCGGTGAATGATGGCCGTGAACTTCTTCATGCTCATGAGCATAGCCTCTTTCGCTGCGGGGTAAAGCGGTTTTTCATCTCTCTCTGCGCCCTTCGCTCGCAGCCCATAAGGCTGCCAGTCCAGCCGGTGGAAGTCCGGCGATGGTAACTGACGATGAACCATACAGTGATAACCGACACGGGAAGGGGCGACCCGACCCGCGAAAGCTCGGTCGTAAAAGTCCTGGCCGGAGCAGGGCGAGCAACACCTCCAGGCCGTAGCATAAAGCGAAAGCTGCAGCTTCGTTACGCTACCCACGGGTTCCGGATTCGTGGGATTTGTGACTGCCGAACCGGTGCGAAAACGGCGAAGGCACAACCAACGATGAAGGCATCGTCGCAGGCAATCGTTGGAGTCACCGGAGTACGGGCGGCGGCATGGGGTGAAAGGACTGGCAGAGTAAATTGGGGACCCTCTGGGGCTGGCGGGTTGGTCCCGCAGCCTGGCGGAATAATGCATAAGCCGCTGGGTGGCCAACAGAGGCGCACATGTGGCCATAGTAAGCGACGAGCCGACCGGACAGCATAACCGGTTGGGGAGCCAAGGGCCACTGGACCCGCGGTCGTGGTCAGAGGTTCTCGGTGCCGCTTGGACGCAAGTCCGACTACGGAACAAACGCCGGGGACGGAGATACCGACAGTGACGGCCTATAAGCGGGCGGTAGCATACCCGCGAAGGTGGCCGTGGCGTCAGGCGGGTTTGAAGCCGGTACTGGGGAAAACCCACCGTACGGAATTTTAGAGGGGGCAGAGGAAACGAAGTGGATGGCTTGATGACCGTTTGCCACGATGCCCGAAAGGGCCGATACATTGGAAGTCATTGGCCTAATCATGTTCGCGCCTCTGCTCTACTCGATGTCTCTGTGTTTTCATCGCCCATCCAGATCCCCCTTGTGCCGGTCATTCGTCATTCGTCATTCGTCATTCGTCATTCGTCATTCGTCCGCCCCCCTTGTGCCGGCCACTCCGCGCTTGCTATCGGCGCTCGTTTGTCGTCAAGATACCCGCGCCATTCATCTCAGGCGAACGAGCGCACTGGTCATACCGGCAAATCACCATGCCCGACACCGTCATCCCATCCACCCCGCAGCCGCTACGCAAAGCCAAAACCCTTCGCAAATTGCAGCGCCTGAACCAGGCCCTCCACCACCAGGAGCCGGACCGGGTGCCCATCAGCGATTTCTTCTGGGGCGGTTTCGTGCGGCGCTGGCGCCGGGAATTGCACCTGCCGCCCGACGCCAATCCCTACGATTACTACGACCTGGATTGGATCGTCACGCTGCCGAACATGGATCCCTGGATACGCCCCTTCGCCACGCTCAAAGAGACCGCCCAGGAAGTCGTGGTGCGCACCGGCTTCGGCGCCGTCCTGCACAAGCACTTCGACTTTCCCATGCCGGAGATGCGCGCCTGGGAAATCGACACCTTCGAGAAGCTCGAACGCTGCGAGTTCGATGACCCGGCCGACCGCCGGCGTTTCCACACCGCGGGCGACAACCAGATCGCCGGGGTCGGCGACGGCTTCGAGCGCAACTCGCCGCCCTGGCTGATGACCGTGCAATCTCTAAGCCCGGACTTTCCGGTCTATGGCAGCATCATCGAGGCCAGCGAGTGTCTCACGCGCCTGGTCGGCCAGGCCAACGCGATGCTCTGGATGGCCGAACACCCCGAGCGCATGGGCGCCGTCATCACCCGCCTCGGGGCCTATTACCTTCGGATGGCCCGGGCCGAACTGGAGGCGGGCCGCGGGATGCTCGACGGGTTTGTCATCTGGGGTGACGTGGCCTATAAGAGGAGCACCTTCATGTCGCCTGCCTATTGGCGCCGGTATTTCAAGCCATGGGTTGCCCGGATGACCGAGTCCGCCCATGCGGCGGGCCTGCCGGTCATCTATCACGGCTGCGGCAACGTCAAGGCCATCTTCCCGGACTTCATCGAGATGGGCATCGAGGCCCTTAACCCCCTGGAGGCCAAGGCCGGCCTGGATGTCGTCCAGTTGCGCCAGCTCTACGGACACCGCATCGGCTTCTGCGGCAACAGCGACATCACCGTCTGGGAAACCGGCGACCCCGAGGCCATCCGCCTCGAGGTCCTCCGCAAGCTCGACGCCGCCCGGGGCGGCGGCTACATCTTCCAATCCGACCACTCCGTCACCAGCGCCGTCTCCGGCCACACCTACGACTCCATCGTCAAGCTCGTGCGCCAATATGGGCGGTACCCGATTGCAGCCGGTAGCCAGTAATGGAGCAAACCGCCAAGATGCGCCACCGGCTATTGACCCTCCTTCTGGTTCCAGTCCAGTTGCTCGCCACGTGCTGCCTGGTCGTGATAAGCGTTTGGGGGAATGTGCCTGCGCCGGGAATCGTTGCCCTGGGACTGTTGGGTGCCGGGGCTGGTGCCGCCTCCTGGCTGGCCGGGCCGGCTGCGGGACGGGCGCGCTCCCGGGTCCAGCGTTGGCTGGTCCTCGGGGTCTGGGGATGCAGCCTGGGGGCGTCGGCCAGCCTCCTGCTCGCCGATCATCAGTCTGTGCACCTGGACGACTACTTGGGCTGGTACGCCGTCGTGGCGCTGCTGGAGGCGGCGGCGCTCCTGGCGGCTGCTGTGGGCCGGAGCGGTCCCGCGCTCAAGACCCACTGCAAGATCCTCGGCATGGGCTGGGCCTTCTGCGGGAGCCTGCTCTGGCTGGCAAGCGCCTATCAACAGGACGTTGATGGCCCGTTCTATTGCGCCTTGGCGCTGGCCCTGTCGCTGCTCATCGCCAGCCGGCTGTGGTTCCGCCTCAACGCCCTGGGCGCCCAGGCCATCCACACCCTGATCCTGATCGTCGTCGGACTGCCCATCGCCGATTTGTTCATCCGCCCGGCTTACCGCATAGACCTCCGGCCCGAGTTCGGGCTGGCACTATTATTCCTTCGAGGCCGCCCGCCGCGACCCAGCGGCGTTCCGGCGCTGGTGGAACTACTACTTGACTCAGTGGGACCAGATGGCCAGAGAGGTCATCATGCCAGACCCCGGCGGGGTTGTCCCCTTTCGCCTGCGGCCGGGCAGCCAAGGGCGCTTGTTTCAAAGCCCGATAGTCATCAACCGCCTCGGCTTCCGCGGCAAGGACATCCCGGCGGAAAAGGGCGGCGCTTACCGCATTATCGCCCTGGGCGAGTCCACGACCTTCGGATGCACCTTGGGCCGCGACGACCGGCCCTGGCCTGAGCTGCTCGAGGAGTTGATCCGCCAACGGCTGCACCCTCGGCGCCCTCTCCAGGTCATCAACGCCGGCGTGCCCGCCTATGACCTGACTCACAACGTTGCCCGCTGGCGGACGGACCTCGCGCCCCTCCAGCCCGACCTGCTCCTCTCCTACCACGGGGCCAATGGCTTCCGCATGCTTGATGAAGCCCTGCCCTCCCTCATCGGACGCTTCCCTCCAATCTATAAACCAAGGCCCCTCAAATTGCTGGCTGACTGCGAATACCGCCTCAGAATCCTCTATTACCGGCGCCGCCAGACCCTCGATCTGACTCGGCCCGCCCGCAGGCCGCTTCTCTCGGACGTGGCTCAATCCAAGTACGCCGGGGCCTATGGCCAGTTGATTCAAATCGCCCAGACCAACCACCTCCGCCTGGCCTTGGCCAATTTCTCTCTGGCCGTCAACCAGCAGAGCGCGCCGGAAGTCGTCGAATTCTACGGCACGAGCTTCCCTTTGGTCGCGCGGATGATCCAGGCCAACCAGGCCCACTCGCGACTCCTGGAAATCCTGGCACGGCAACACCCCGAAATCTGTCTGGTCGATACTCATCCCGGCCTGGACGGCGTTCACCAGAAGTTCATCAACATGGGCCATCTCACCCAGCCGGGCCGCCAGCAGTTGGCCGAGAACATCTTCGCCGGCATCAAAAAGGTCCTCGAAGAAGACCTCAAATAGCGCGCACGACCGATTTCTTCGGGCGCCCATTCTGCCGCCTGAAGGCGGCGTTCCGGTTGGCTGCGGAACGCCGCCTTCAGGGAGCGCATCCCGACATTGCCCGCACCGCCGGGGCGCCGGACCGGAGTGCGCCCGTCCCCGGGCGCAGCAACGTCCGGAGCCAGGGCAGCGGTCAAACACTCCAGCGTGCTGGCCCGCTCCGCGGCTGCTGCGCCCGGGGACGGGCGCACTCCGGGGGCACTGTCAGGATGCGCCCGCCTTCAGGCGGCAGCGAAGAATTCTTTCCTGCCCCCCCTCAGATAGCGCGCTTTCGCCGCAATTCCACCATCAGCTTGTCGAGGGGGAGTGTGTTGAGGACGTCCTTCTTTTCGAGCCAGCCTTTGCGGGCGATGCCGGCGCCCAGGCGGAGGAAGCCGGCGTGCTCGAGGCGGTGGGCGTCGCAATTGATGACGCACTTGACGCCTTTGGACTTGGCGTAAGGCCAGAAGCGCCAATCCATATCGAGCCGGGAGGGATGGGCGTTGAGTTCGAGCCAGGTGCCGGTCTGGGCGCAGGCCTCGATGACCGCATGGTGATTGAGCTTGTAAGGCTCGCGTTCGAGCAGCAGCCGGCCGCTCACGTGGCCCAGCATGTGAACGTAAGGATTGTGCGCCGTCTGGATCAGGCGCCCGGTCGTCTCCGCCTCGCTCTGGCTGAAGCTCTGATGAATGCTGGCGATGACCACGTCCAACTCGGCCAGCAGGTCGTCCGGCAGGTCCAGGGTGCCGTCCTTGAGGATGTCCACCTCGACGCCGGTGAGCAGGCGGAACGGGTCGCCCTCTTGGGCCAGGCGCTGGTTGATCGCGCGGATTTCCTTGAGTTGCTCCCGCAGCCGGGGGGCATCCAGGCCGTTGGCCTGGAACGAGGCCCTGGAATGCTCGGTAATCGCCCAGTAGGCCAGGCCCAGTTCGCTCATGGCGCGCGCTATCTCGTCGGGGCGCTGGTGGCCGTCGCTCCAGGTCGAGTGATTGTGCAGCGAGCCCTTGAGGTCGGTCCACTCGACCAGCCGCGGCAGCGGCCCTTTTTCCGCCGCCGCGACTTCGCCCATGTCCTCGCGCAGCTCCGGCGGGATGTAGTGCAGGCCCAGTTGCTCGAGAATCTCCTCCTCGCTCTTGCAGGGCGCCTGCAGGCGCGCGTCGCGCGTCTCGGCCTTCGAGCGGAACAGGCCGTATTCGTTGAGCCGCAGGCCGCGGTCAATCGCCCGCTGGCGCAGGACGATGTTGTGCGCCTTGCTCCCGGTGAAATACATCAAGGCCGAGGGAAACTCCGCATCGCTCACGACCCGCAGGTCGCATTGAATGCCCTCCCCCAGCAGGACGCTCCCCTTGGTGTCGCCTTTGGCGATAACGCGCGCAACGCCGGGCTGCCCGGCGAAAAAGTCCAGCACCCGGCCGGGCGCCTTCGACGAGGCCAGCAGGTCGATGTCGCCGACGATTTCCCGCTGCCGGCGCAGGCTGCCGGCGGCGCTGCAGCGGAGCACGTCCGGATGACTGCGCAGGGCCTCGAGCAACTCTTCCGCCACCGGCAGGGCCTGGCTGAGCAGGTGCTTGGAGGAGTAGGCCCAGCGGCGCTCGATCCCCTCGCAGATGTTCGACTGCGTCCTGTCGCCAAAGCCGGGGAGCGCGGCCACCTTGCCCTCCTTGCAGGCCCGCTCCAGTTCCTCGACGCTCTGGATGCCCAGCGTGTCGTGCAGCGCCTTGACCTTTTTGGCCCCAGCCCGGGGATGTCGAGCATCGCAACCAATCCGGGCGGCGTGGCGGCCTTGAGTTCCTCGTAGTAACCCAGCCGGCCGGTCGTCACCAGTTCGGTGATCTTCTTCTGCAGCGCCTCGCCGATGCCCTTGATCTGGCCCAGGCGCTCTTCGGCCACGAGCTTCTCCAGCGGCTCGTTGAGCATCTCCAGCGCGCGCGCGCCGTTCAGGTAGGCCCGCGTCTTGAACGGGTTCTCCCCCTTCAACTCCAGCAGCGTGGCGATGCTGGCCAGCACCTCGGCAACCTGATCCTTGTCCATGCGCCAAATATGAAGCCCAAAACCCGGAAATCAAGACCAAGACGAAGAGCGTGCGAGAAGCATGCGCTCAGACGCTGAGAGCGGCTAACAGAATTAACCGCAAAGAACGCAAAGAACACAGAGATCCGGTGAAATTGAGACGTTTCTTTGCGATCTCTGCGTTCTCTGCGGTTAATTCGCTAATTTTGTTAGCTCAGGCGAGGATTTGGGTCCAGCTTGCGCGATTGACTGCCGGGCCAGCGTCGGCCAAGATGTGGATATGAACTGGCGAGACAGAATTACCACAAATCCGCAAATCTGCCACGGAAAGGCTTGCATTCGGGGCACACGCATCATGGTATCGGTGATCTTGGACAACCTGGCCTCAGGCCTGAGCCATGACGAGATTCTCAAGAGTTACCCGTCCTTGACGCAGCAGGACATTGACGCCGCCGTCGCCTATGCGGCAGAGTTGGCGCGAGAGAGCGTGATTGCATTCCCGTCCACCGCAGCGGCATGAGGTTCAAAATCGACGAAAACTTGCCCGTCGAAGCGGCTGAGCTGCTGCAGAGAGCCAGCCATGATGCCCTGACCGTCCACGAACAGAACCTCCGGGGAGAGCTCGACCCGAAGTTGAGAGAGATCTGTGCCGCGGAAGGGAGGACGCTTATTACGTTCGACCTGGACTTTTCCGACGTGCGTACTTATCGAGGAACGCCGGGTTGCATCCTTTTGCGCTTGCACACGCAGGACAGGGAACGCGTGTTGAGAACGCTGCAGCAGATCGTGCCCTTGCTCCAGAGGGAAGGCCTGGCCAACCGACTTTGGATCGTGGAAGAGGCCCGGGTCCGAATCCGAGAATCATCATCATGAGCGCCGCCCAAAGAAAGCCGACTCAGCCCGAGATCGTGACGCGCAAGGGCAAACCCGTTTCCGTCATCATCCCTATCAAGGACTACGAAGAGCTGCTGGAGCGGGTTGAGGATGCCGACGACGTGGCTTGGCTGAAGCGCGCCCGCCGCAGGCCGCTCCACTATCGCCCGCTGGACGAATACCTGGCCCGGCGCAAGCAGGGGTGAGGACGTATCGCCTGCTGCTCCCTGAAAGCTCGTCGCGCTAAGTGCCCGTGCAGGAATTAATCCCGATTTTCCTGTCGGCGGACGCAGCCAAAGCGTCCCCATGGATCGCTGTCCCGGAGGGACACATGAGAATAGCCCAATGCTTCAGCATTGGGTTGGCGTGCCCAAAAACGCTCTAGTCCCGAAGGGACGGCTGAGCAGCCCGACATTTCGGCCGTCCCTTCGGGACTTGACCGCCTCGGCCCCACCACCCAACGCTGAAGCGTTGGGCTATTCTCAGGCATCCCTCCGGGATGAAAAGCAAGTGCGCAAGCAGCCTCCGGTTACTTATGAACCCGGCTAAAGGGCCCGACCCAGATGCTCACCGACGCCAAACCAGTCCCCCTTGTCCAAATTGACCACCGCGTGCGCCACCGCCGAGAAGTTTATCGCTGAAGGCTCCTGGCGCTAATGGGTGCCCCCCCCTCCCCACCTCCTTTCCGGCCAGCCTGGCCAACCCGGAGGGCTGGCAGAAGGTAGCCGGTGGTCGTTCGCGGGACCAGGGGCGGACGACCACCGGAAGACCGTGGAGCGCCGGCGCACCCCAGAGGGAGTGCCAGAGTCGGCCGTATGTGCCGACCGGACGTGAAGCGCTCAGCGCAGGCGAGACGAGGGTGGTCTGTCAATTGGACATATTTCAATATCATTTACTTCATGTGGCCGGCTCATCAAAGCGTGACCCGTCCATCATCAACTGCATAATCGAGGGCAAGCCCCTGTCCAGCCTTGCACGCAGACGCCACCTGAACAACTGGACGATGAAGTATCATGAGGAGCGGCTGGCGCAAACCATAGCCGCCTTTATGGGAACGGATATACTCATCGAAATCGCTCGCAAACCTCGCTGGAAGGACAGAATCAGTGCAACCAGAGAAAGACTGGCCCGTCGCGACTTGCGCCGTTCCCTGTGATCAACTCCCCCTCCAACACTTGCTACTGTACAGTTCTGCTTGATTGATGGGCAGGCTATACAGTGGCAAGTGTTGGAGGGGGCAGAAGCCAGGGCGTTTAACTAGGGCGTTTAGCTATTAACCTTTTTTTAGATGGAGCGCCGCCATCTGTAATCAACTCCCTGGCTTCTACATCGGCTCCTGTAGCTTTATATGAAGGGCTGCGGGGGTTGGTGTGCAGTCTGTGGGAATCAGAGGTTTTAGCTGTTTACTTTAGCTATGAGGAGATGGGTGCATGATGCCCTACTCACCGTGTGCCTTTCTGTTTTTGCTCTGCGAGGTATGATTCGACCAAGGCCTTACCAGCGGTCTTGTCGTCGGGTGAGATATACAATTCAATCTGGGCGAGCAAATACTTTGCCTGTTTGTCGCCACTCGATGATGCGATAAACGCCCATCTGTAAGCTTCTGCTACGTTTGTGGATACTCCGCCCTTACCGGTGTAATACAATTCGGCTAGCTTACCCTGTGCCTCGCGGTTACCTTCCGTTGCTGCCGCCTTCAACTCAGGGATGCTTAGGGCGTGCCGGTCTCGTCGAACAACATCTATATTTGTTCGACTGCTAGAAGTCTCCACCTCCTTCACACTGAGTTGACTTGGCGCGAGCTTAATGACCTGGGTCAAGGGCTTGCTGAGCGCATCGTCAAGCAGCTTGATATTTGCCCCTATCTGCCCTTTGATCTTTTCGTCCTGGTTCAATTCGAGAGCCTGCAGAAATTCCCTTTTAGCGTCATCAAGTCGATTCAGTGTCCAATAACAGACGGCCCGATTATAATAAGCAACGACAAATTGTGGATCGAGTTCAATCGCCTTGGTGAAATCAGGGACGCCCTGTGCGTGCTGGCGTAACCCAGCATAGGCGATTCCGCGATTATAATAGGCCAGTGCGTCCTTCGGATCGAGTTCAATGGCCTTGGTGCAATCAGAGATGGCTTGGGCGTACTGATTTAGGTTAACATGGACCTCTGCGCGATTCCAATATAGGCAAGAGAGCAAACTACGAGTCCTAATCCTGCCGTGGACTAGCGTAGGATTCATTTTGTTTTTGAGTTCCCAATAATTTCCAACCTGCCCATATTCTTCCTCAAATGTGAATGGTCTGCTAATAACGCCAAGCGCGGCATCCACAATTACTATTGTCGTGTTTGATAAATGCACAAGTGTCGCTACGTGCCAACGATTCTCAATTGCATCTCCTCTGTCAGCGATGCGTGTTCTAAGCGCGCCTTTTAGCTCTTTTAGATCAACATCTACCCCCTCCACCAGCAGGCCGAGGGAGTTTCCTAAAATATATACCATCATCGAACGACTTACGCATTGAGCCTGCTGTGTGCTGAGCGCACTGGCCAACTCAAATGCCTCGTCATTGTGTGCAAATTCTTTGCGTATTTTCTGACCAAGCTCTTGGATCACGATTTCTTCGGCCCTGGCTAGATTGGCCTGCGTTATCTCGCCTTTGGCGCATTTCTGCTTTGCCTCCTCCAGGGCCTGCTGCCATGCGCGAAGGGCAGGTGTATTCTTCTCATTTTTCCATCCGTTCACCAGCTTGATAAAGTCATCGGCCACTTGATCGGAATACTCAAGCTGCCTGACATACCGCTTTATCCTCTCAGGCAGAGTGCCTCTTCCAACTGGCACACCTACTGCTCCTATCGCAGAGTCATTTGGAACTGCTCCCTCCTTGGCGCTGCCCGATGATGGAACAAAGAAATACAGGGTTGATACCAGAATAAGGAGGATTGAGACAACCGCATTCTGGAGAGTAGCGATCTGTCGAGTGTTCATTCGTGCCTTTCCAGGGCCTGGTTTAGTGTCTTCCTTCTGCATTGTTGATTGGCCTCCTGTGCCAATACCCTTTCGAGCAGCGTGGCAAACGGCCATCAACTCCTGCCTAAGTCTGCTGCGTCCCCTCATTGGCGCTGCCCGGTTGAAGGAGAACTGCTTCCTGGTCGTGCTCATCGTTGTCTCAGGGTCTTGCGGGATTTTACATGGAACACGCCAGGCGTCAATATCAAACCTGGGGATATGTGCGACCTGGACCACGATAGCGGCACTGAAAGCAGCAACGGTGGTTTGCTCTGGCGGCTGGTTACGCCATGATTCTGGCCTTTTTCTGCTTAACATAGAGAGCAATAAGTCCTACCCAAGAAAGAAACCGAACAGGGAACTCAATATAGAAGAAGGTCTTGACTGAAGCTCTAGCGGAACCTGGGGCGCACAAGGCGAGCAGGGACAACAGGACGAAGTAAGCAAGCATAATAACAGCTGCAAGCGTCCACCCCAGCCTTCCTTTGTAGGCCTGAGTGAGTCCAAACGCTGACACTATCGCAAGGACTGCTCCGACGAACGCCCCTGTTACCATCCCCTTGAACTCATCTGGCACAGAAAACTCAGTCTCGATACACTTCGAGATGAGGGGGAACGCTATCACCAAGCTCCATAACGCCAGGAGTACATTGGCGACGATGATGAGGACCCCCCATCTTGGTAAACTCTGTCGTTGCTGGGTTGGATTGTTCATATTGTGTCGATGCTCGCGATTGTATCACTGCCGAACGTAGAAGGCTGAGCCACCGCCGCTGTGCAGTTAAAGGCGAGTTGGCCTCTGCTCGCGCTCATCGTTGTTCTCAGGGTCTTGCCGGATTCTACTCTCCACGGGCCAGGCGTCAACATCAAACATGGGCATATCGGTGGCAGGGCCAAAGGGCTCACGAAGGTTCACCGAGGATGTTCTCGTAGCCAAGTCGTAACAACGGCAAGAGCTTTTTAGACGGTAGTTTGTCCGTTACATCCAGCCATATACTCCTCCATCCGTCCTCGTAGTAGATGGGATAGGGGCAGAGCCGTTTTGCCGTCGGAACCTTTGGCTTGGGGAGCCTCACGAAAATCTCGAGCGATTTCGTGGTGCTCCATTGAATTCCAAATGCATTGAAGAATCCATTCTTGAATACAACACCATACGAGGTGAACTTCGTCGTCAAGTTCCATGTCTGAGTTTGCACAATGCGTTGAAACTCGTCTTTCAAGGTAAAAAAGGTCTCCACGCTCTTCGGGTTACGATGCTCCTCATAGTAAGCCCTATCGTAGGTGTCCCGTCCTGCCGTAGGTCGTTTAGATACTGCCTCAGGCTCTTCCAGTGTTCGGACGAGAATAAACTCCTCTTTAGCAACAACGAACTTCTTCAGTTCAATTAAATCTACCGGGTAACCAATCTTCTTCACTAATCTAGGCACGGTTAGCGTGATTGAAGGTGCAAACACTACAACTCGTATTTGTAGATGGTCCCAATCCATTTCAGGCCTTTCCTTAGCCTCGAACCACATTGCTTTGATGGCGTCTGGATGCGTTTCTGCCCATAGGGCATAGCGAAGAATCTGAGGCAGGATTGCTTCATCCACGGTCACGTTCTTGTTTTCTATCACTACGACGTAGTTGTCCCGGTCAACTCCAATCATGTCCGGGATGTCACCTCCGGCTCGCACTTGTCGCTTCAGGATGGTTATGCCAGAGAGCACCTCCTTTGCGGTTTCAATGTATTGCTCGAACTCGTCTTCGCTCTTGAATGGAGCTTCGATTGCGAGAATTACTTTGCCACTTTTTGTCCTCCAGAAGAGATTTTGCATAAATCAATGTCGGTTAGGGTTGTTATGGTTTCTCTCTATGGTTACCTCTTAACGTTTCGCCTGCCTGGGCTAAGGGTGCTGGTGAGGGTGAGGATTCCATAGACTGGTTTAGTTCTTTTCATAGACATCTTCATTCTGTCGAGAGGCGGCATTTCCATATGGCCTTTAGCTATGACAGTTGGTCCGAGGGAGTGTCGCCCCTCTAAACATCACCTTCAGCCTCTACATCAGCTCCTGTGGCTCTCTTAGGAGGGCTACAGGGGTATTCGGGCAGCAACATGGCGGCGAGAATCACGATGACGGCGATAACCACCACCAGTTCGATTAGGGTAAATGCTGGATTGCCGTTGAACCTCCCGCCAAGTCCAAAGGTGTTCACCGGCTCCAGTTTCCGGTTAGGCCATTTCATCAAGTCCTGTGTCAGCACGATTGAACGCCTCACGAGCCACAGAGTCAAGAGAAATGAGCACCCAGACCTCCAACAGCCCATGAAGTCCCGTGCAAGAAGCCCTCCCCTTCCCTCACCCTTGGCTCTCCAGGCCCTTTGCTGCCCTCTGCTGCTGCCTGGAGGTCCTCTTGAGCAGCACGAGGTCAGAGGCCCAGATGTATGCAGCGGGCCAGGTTCAGTGCCGATGGAGAGGATGGAGACAGCGCGGGGTGACTCGTCTAATGGCTCGCCCTTGAAGCGTGGACGGGCTCAGTAAGGATTCGGGCGGCTGGGAGGCAGGAAGCTGTGCCGGGGCAAGGGGAAGACCGGGCGGGTGAACCAGGGCTGGCCGTTCCGCTCGCCAGAGCTACTTGGCCTGGTTTTTCAGGCTTTTTGGATGTATGTGAAGTTCCAAATATGGGCAACCTGATCCTTGTCCATGCGCCAAATATGAAGCCGATAGCCCGGAAATCAAGAGCAAGACGAAGAGCGTGCGAGAAGCATGCGCTCAGACGCTGAGAGCGGCTAACAGAATTAACCGCAAAGAACGCAAAGAACACAGAGATCCGGTGAAATTGAGACGTTTCTTTGCGATCTCTGCGTTCTCTGCGGTTAATTCGCTAATTTTGTTAGCTCAGGCGAGGATTTGGGTCCAGCCTGCGCGATTGACTGCTGGGCCAGCGTCGGCCAAAATGTGGATGTGAACTGGCGAGACAGAGTTGCCACAAATCCGCAAATCTGTCGCGGAAAGGCCCGCATCCGGGGCACACGCGTCATGGTATCGCTGATCCCGGACAACCTGGCCTCGGGCCTGAGCCAGGAGGAAATTCTGAAGAGTTCTTCGGGGACAAACGCCCCTTTGAACGGGAGTTCGCGGGCATCCTCCGTTTCGAGCCGCTCTCCCGGTTTTCGGGGTTGACCGCGAATTTCTTTCCGGTAGTCTTCGTCAGTTGTTGCAGCGACAGCGCGATCGAAAGTGAAATGTCTTATGGAAACGAATACTAATCCTGCGTCGTCCGGGCTTCCGCGCCGGGAGTTTATCAAGAAGGCGGCCACTGCGGCGGCCGCCGCCGCAACGGCGCCCCTGATGCGGACGCCGGTCTATGGCCAAAACCAGGCCCCTTCGGCCGGGCGCGTCATCGGCGCCAACGACCGCATCGTGGTGGGCCTCATCGGCGTGGGCTTCGGCATCGGCTGCAACCATTTCGTGGGCCTCCAGGACAAGGCCACGGAGAACAACATCGTCCTGGCCGCCGGGAGCAACGTCTATGCGCGGCGGCGGGCCTGGATGCGCGGTGAGACCGCCCTGAATTACCCCAATGCCAACCACGGCAAGCCCATCGGCTCCCCGGACAGCCCGAGCAAGACCACACCGCTCAAGGAAGCCGACGTTCACACCGATTACCGCAAATTGCTCGAGCGCAAGGACATCGATGCGGTCATGATTGCCACGCACGACGTGATGCACGCCCCCTGCGCGCTGGATGCCTTGCAGGCGGGCAAGCACGTCTATTGCGAAAAGCCGATGACCCGCTACCTGGACGAGGCCTTCAAGGTCTATGACATGGTCAAACAGACCGGCAGGATCTTCCAGGTCGGCTCGCAGGGGTGCTCGGCGGGCGGCTATCAGAAGTGCGCCGAGTTGGTCAAGGCCGGCAAGATCGGCACTTTGGTCTGGGCCCAGGCCTGGTATTCCCGCAATAGCGTGGGCGGAGAATGGAACTACCCCATCGAGACCGAGTGCTCCACCGAAAACGTGGACTGGGAGAAGTGGCTCGGGGCGGTCAAGAATCGCTCGGCTTTCAGCCCGGAGCATTTCCATCGCTGGCGCAAGTATTACCAGTATTGCGCCGGGCCGCTGGGCGACCTGGCGCCGCACCGGCTGCACCCGGTGATGCTGGCCACCGGCAACCCGGAATTCCCCGTGCGAGTCTGCTCGATCGGCGCCAAGGCGGTACACCCGGACAAGACCAGCACCGCCACGCCCGAGCGCGACGTGCCCGAACACGCCCAGTTGCTGGCCGAGTTCCCCAGCGGCTACGTCATTATGGTCACCTGCTGCACTACCAATGCCTCCACGCCCGGCCTGGGCCTGTTCGGCCACAAGGCCAACCTCGACATCGATGCCCCCGCCAGCAAGGTCAGCCTGGTGCCTCAACGCGAGTTCGGCGATGATGTCGACCCCGAGACCTTCTCCGGCCTGCAACCCGAGGACATCCGCGTCCATGAGAAAAACTGGTTCGACTCCATCCGCGCGAACAAGGCGCCCAATGCCGACATCGAACTGGCCATCCGCGTGCAGACAGTCCTCTCGCTGGCCGAGATGTCCGATCGCCTGAAGATCACCTGCCTCTTCGACGAGAAGACCCGCCAGATCACCGATGCCAGCGGCAAGGAAATCCCCCCGATCACCTACGGCACCCTCCCGATCTCCTGAGCCGGTTGAAGGACCTTTCTCGAGACGCGTCTCGCAGCCTCCCGCAAGACCCGTCTTTTTGCGCCCCCACCGGTCCGACCCGTCCGACCCGTCCGACGGGTCTGACCCGTCAGGCGTGATGGGCAATTGACACTTCCATGGCCACTGTCACCCTTGCCCTGCACGCGATGGCGACCCGCTTCGAGATGGTGCTGCACGGGGACAACCCGGTGAGGTTGCGGGCCGCCGGCGAAGAGGCGCTGGCCGAGATAGCGCGGCTGGAGGCCCAGCTCAGCCTCTATCTGGCCACGAGCGAGATCGCCCACTTGAACGCCCGGGCGGCGCGCGGGCCGGTGCGGGTGACGCCCAGCCTCTTTGCGCTCCTGCAGCAGGCGCAGCAGTTGCACCGAGAAACCGGCGGCGCCTTCGACATCACCATCGCCCCCCTGGTCCGTTGCTGGGGGTTCCTGGGCGGCAGCGGGCATTGGCCGGACCCGGCTGCGCTGGCTGCCGCGCGTGCCAGCATCGGCGTGGGCCTGGTCGAGTTGGACCCCAACCGGCTCACTGTCCGCTTCGCCCGCGAGGGGGTCATGCTGGATTTGGGGGCCATCGGCAAAGGCTACGCCATCGAGCGCGCCGCAGACCTCCTGCGCGAGGGCGAGGTCACCAGCGCCCTGCTCCACGGCGGCACCAGCACCGTCTATGCCCTGGGCCATCCCCCGGAGGCGGAGCACTGGACCGTGTCGGTGGAGGCCCCTCGGGGCAGGGCACTCGGCGCGACGGACGGCGCTGTGCCGCTGCCGGAGGGCAGCCCGGCCCGAGGAGAGGCGCCCTCCTGTCGGGTGGCAGCCGCAGCGCCCCCATCTCCGTTGGCCAAGGTGCCGCTGCGCGACCAGGCCATGTCGGTCTCCGCAGTCTGGGGAAGGTCGTTCGAGGTGGAAGGCAGGACCTTCGGCCATGTCCTGGACCCGCGCACGGGCCAACCCGTCTCGGGGGCGGTCCTGGCGGCGGTGGTCCTGCCCTCAGCAACCGAGACCGACGCCCTCTCGACCGCCCTGCTGGTCCTCAGCGCGGCCGGCCATGAGGCCATCGCCCGCCTCCGCCCCGGCATGAAAACCCTGCTCGTGGCCACCGACCAGGAACGGCTGCGAGTCGAGGCCAGGGGCATTGAAGTGGCGGGCTGAGCGGCGGTATTTAGTCCCAGGAGGCTCGGGGCAACCCTCCGGGTTGCGGAGTGCCAGCGGAGGTTGCTCCCCAAGGAGTTGATCGAGCCTGTTGGAAAAGCACGGCGTCGAGTACAATCCAAAGTATCTGCTCTGATGCGAAGGCCGACGCGAGGCTGCAGTTCATCCCGGAGGGATGAGAGAAGGTAGCCGGGGGTCGAAGCGCAGCGAGACCCCCGGTGAAGCGGCGACGTGCGTTTGCATCCCGGAGGGATGCCAGAGGCTCACCCGCACGGACGCTCCTTTCTGGCACCCCATCCGGGGGTGCAGGGCTCCCGACGCAGTCAACCGGGGGTCGCGGCGAGGCCGCGACCCCGGCTAAAGGGGGGCTGCACCCCGAAACGGGGTGCCAGAAGGCTGCCACATGGAGCAGGTGGCGTTGTGGCATCCCTCCGGGATGCAGACCCATACTGCCGCCGAACCGGGGGTCTCGCTGCGCTTCGACCCCCGGCTACCATCTGTCATCCCTCCGGGATGAATTCCTGGGCGATGGGCACTTCCACTGACCTCATGGCTGGCATGGTGGTACTGACGAAGCGCCCCCTTTTCGCGTTGCGCTCAAAACCCCGTTGAAAAAATCCCGCATTGCGACTAGGTTCAACCAGGTGCTGATATGCTAGAGGACCGTACCTATATGCGCCAGACGCCGTTCCAGAGCCACCGCTCGGCGACGGTGACGCTGTTGATAGCCAACGTAGCGGCTTTCATCGCGCAGTCACTTTTGGAGCGATCCGGTTTTGCGACGAACGAGTATCTTGCGCTGAGCGTGCAGGGCCTGAGGCACGGCTACGTGTGGCAGTTGCTGACTTACATGTTCATGCACGCAACGGTGCTGCACCTGTTGTTCAATGGCTGGGCGGTTTATGTGTTCGGCCGGGACGTGGAGATGGCCCTGGGCCGCAAGAGCTTCCTGGCGCTCTATTTCTCCAGCGGCATTCTCGGGGGCATAGCGGAGGTCCTGGCCGGATTGCCGCCGGGCAGTTCCTTTCGGCGGGCCGGTCGTTCGGGCCTCGGCGGCCGCCTTCGGGCTGGTTGCCGCCTTTGCGATGCTCTTCCCCGACCGGGTGCTCCTGCTGTTCTTCGTCCTGCCGATGCGCGCCAAGTGGCTCCTGGCCCTGAGCGGGGCGCTGGCCCTTTACGGCATGTTCGCTCCCCCCGATGGCACCGCCCACGCAGCGCACCTGGGGGGCATGTTCACCGGCATCCTCTTCATCCGTTACGCCATCCATTGGGAACCCTCGACCTGGTGGCGCCGGCCCGGTTGGATGCGACGGCGAGGCCCCTCCTCCCGCCCCCTGGTCAATGTCCGCTCGGTTAAACCAGCGTTCTGGACCACGAGGAAGCAGAGCGTGCAGGAGGACCTGCCACCCGACGAATTCGTCAGCAAGGAGGTTGACCCGATCCTCGACAAGATCTCCGCCCAGGGCATCCAGAGCCTGACCGAGCGCGAACGCCGCGTCCTGGAAACCGCCCGCGCCAAGATGGGCAAGAGGTAGCAGGGCTTAACTGTTCAGGTGCACGTCCACGCATTTGCTTCGGTGTCGTCCGCACCTTTCGACATGTCACCTGAGTTGCGATCGGTGGTTGTCCCGAAGGGACAAAGCTCGACGTTGACCCCGTGTGAACATCCACGTCAAACCCGGTCCAGCACCTGAACAGTCACGGTTGGGCTTACTACCTTGCGAAGATCCGATTTGCCTCCTCGAGCGTCTCCTTGGAGCCGATGTCGTACCAAAGCCCCGGGACGCGCCAGGTATAAACCGGGGTGCGCGTGTAGAGCCACTGGATGAGGCGGCCGGGTTGGTTGGGGTTATTGCCTTCGGCGATGTAACGGTGGATGAGGGGCAAGGCGGACCGGGGATAGAAATAGAGGGCGATGCCGGTCAGCGTGCTGGAGGGGTTCTCGGACTTTTCTTTGAAGAAGGTGATGCGGCCGGAGGCATTGATGTTGATGGCGTTGAATTTCTTGATCTGCTCGAGGTCCCCCACGTCATAGACGGCCAGCACGGGGGCCTGTTTTTCCCGGCAATATTGGCCGAAACCGGCCAGCGGCTGGCTGAAGA
Source organism: uncultured bacterium (assembly GCA_963749495.1). GTDB lineage: Bacteria > Verrucomicrobiota > Verrucomicrobiia > Limisphaerales > UBA8199 > CAVQND01. Next base: position 184,529 of record CAVVMW010000019.1, on the reverse strand, counting down.
GGTTGTCCCCCGCGACGATGATGACGTCATCGTCCAGGCTCTGGGAGGTGAGCACGAAATGGACGTTGCCGATGGCGCCGAGCTTGTTGGCGTCGTCGGTCGAGCCGTCGTTGACCACGGTCAAATCGAGCCTGGCTTTGGTGGCGCGGTAGTGGTCGGACCAACTCTGGAAGTGGCCGGCGAAGCGGGCATTGGTGACGATGTAGATGCGGTCAAGGCCGCCGATGGGGGCGAGGTTGTCCAGGACGTATTCAATCATCGGCTTGCCGGCGACCGGCAGCAGCGGTTTGGGCTGCGTGAGGGTGAGCGGGTAAAGCCGGGTGGCATAGCCTGCGGCCAGGATAATGACTTTCATTTCACTTGGTCTCGAAGAGGCTCGGGGCGATGTGGCGGGCCAGTTCCTGGCAGCGGGCCAGGATTTCGGAGGCCGATTCGCTGGCCAGGGCGAACTGGGCCAGGTCTTTGGCCTCGGCGAGCTTGAGGCGGCGGATGATGAATTTGATCGGGGGGACCAGGGAGCAGGCGGCGCTCAATTCATCGACGCCCAGGCCCATCAGCAGCGGCACCAGCACCGGGTCGCTGGCCATCTCCCCGCACACGCTCACCCAGATCTTGTGGTCGTGGGCCGCCTGGACCGTGCCCTTGATGAGGCGGAGGATGGCGGGATGGGTCGGCTCGTAAAGGTGGGCGATCTTCTCGTTCATCCGGTCCACGGCCAGCGAGTACTGGATGAGGTCGTTGGTGCCGATGCTGAAGAACTTGAGGCGTTTGGCCAGGGAATCGGCGACGATGGCGGCGGAGGGGATCTCGATCATGGCGCCGATTTCGAGGTGTTCGTCAAACGGGATGTTTTCGTCGCGCAACTCGGCCTTGTATTGCTCGACCAGGTCATTGGCCTGCTTGAGTTCGTCGAGGCCGGAGATCATGGGGTACATCATCTTGACGTTGCCCTCGGCGCTGGCGCGGAGGATGGCGCGGAGCTGGTCGCGGAAGATGTCCTCCTGTTGCAGGCAGAAGCGGATGGCGCGCCAGCCCAGGAAGGGGTTCATCTCGCGGGGCACGGGCATGTGGGCCAGGAACTTGTCACCGCCCAGGTCGAGGGTGCGGATGACCACGGGCAGGGGTTTGAGGGCGGCGGCGGCCTGGCGGTAGGCCTGGTATTGCTGTTCCTCGGTGGGCGGGTGCTCGCGGTTGATGAAGAGGTACTCGGTGCGGAACAGGCCGACGCCTTCGGCGCCGTTGGCCTTGACCTGCTCGGTGTCGGCCGCCTGCTCGATGTTGGCCGAAAGGAAGACCCGGTGGCCGTCCAGGGTCACGGCAGGTTTGAGGAGGATGTCCCGCAGTTTCTCCTGGAGGGTGACCTGCTTGCGGAGGAGTTGGCCGTACTCGAAGAGGGTCTGGTCGGTGGGATTGATGATGAGCACGCCGTTGAATCCATCGAGCAGGGCATATTGCCCGGTCTGGAGGCGGGTGCTGGCGTCCCGGAGGCCGACGAGGGCCGGGATGCGCAGCGAGCGGGCCATGATGGCCGTGTGCGAGGTCTTGCTGCCGACGTCGGTGGCGAAGCCCAGGACGTTGTGCTTGTCCAACTGGGCGGTGTTGGACGGGCTCAGGTCGTGGCTGATGATGATGCAGGGCTCCTTGAGGTGGCGCAGGTCCACCGGCTCTTGGAGGCCCAGCAAGTTGTCGAGCACGCGGGAGGTGACGTCGCGCATGTCGGTGGCGCGCTCGCGCAGGTAATCGTCCTCGACGGCGCCGAGGGTGGCGGCGTAGCGCTCGGCTATGGAGTGGAAGGCGTGCTCGGCGTTGACCTTTTGCTCGGTGATCATGCGCACCACCTCGTCCAGCAGGGTGCGGTCCTCGAGCACCAGGAGGTGGGCGTCGAAGACGCCTCCCTCCTCGGCGCCCATGCCGGCGCTGACCTTGCGCTGGACCTCCAGGAGTTGCTGGCGGGTTTGCACCAGGGCGCGTTCCAGGCGGTTGATTTCCTCCGGCACCTCGCTCTCGGGCAGGACCCGTTTGTGGATGGTGGGACGCCCCCGGTCCAGGACCAGGATGCGGCCCCGGCTCACCCCGGCCGAGACCGGAATGCCCCGAAAGCTCGACTCACCTTGTTGCGCCTCTGGCATGGCCGCTTAAATCTTTAACCAAAAACCGCGGTTTGAAAAGGATTTCTTCAAGATTTGACTTGCCTAAAGGCCGTCTCTTTCCTTTCACTAGTCGCACCTGCTGCGGCCGAGCCGCCATGAATAACAAAAACGCCAATCGCCATCGCGGCCTGCTGGCCGGGGGCAACTGGATTATCGACCAGGTCAAGCTGATCAACGTCTATCCGCAACCCGAGCAGTTGAGCAATATTCGGGGCCAGTCCCAGGGAACCGGCGGAGCACCTTACAACGTCCTTGTCGATCTGGCAAAGTCGGGCGCGCCCTTTCCCCTTTACGGGGCGGGGATGGTGGGCAAAGACCCTCTGGGCGGACTGATCCTCGAGACCTGCCGGCAGCACAAGATTGACGTGCGCTATCTGGGCGCCACCTCCAAGGCGCCGACCTCCTACACCGACGTCATGACTGAGCAGGGCCATGGGCGGCGCACCTTCTTCCATGCCCGCGGCGCCAATGCCCTGTGGCGCGGGGCCGACCTGGATTTCGAGCGGGTGCGCCCACGCATCTTTCACCTCGGTTACCTGCTCCTGCTGGACGCCCTGGACCAGCCCGACCCCAGGTTCGGCACCCGCGCCGCCCGGCTCCTGGCCCAGGCCCAGCACGCCGGCGTCAAGACCTGCGTGGACGTCGTGAGTGAGAACAGCGATCGTTTCGCCCGAATCGTCAACCCGGCCCTGCGCTACGTGGACTACTGCACCCTCAACGAAATCGAGGCCGCCAAGACCACCGGCTTCCAGATCCGCCAGCCCGGCGGCGGGCTCGATACCGTCGCCATCCGCCACGCCGCCGGCGCCTTGCTCCAGCAGGGTGTGCGCGAACTGGTCGTCATCCATTTCCCGGAGGGCGCCTTCGCCCGCACCCGCAGGGGAGAAGACTTCTGGCAGCCCTCGCTCAAATTGCCGCCCGCCTATATCGCCGGCACCGCCAGCGCCGGCGACGCCTTCTGCGCCGGCCTCCTGCTGGGCCTGCACGAGGGCTGGGACCTGCCCCGCTGCCTGCTCACCGGCGTCTGCATCGCCGCCGCCTCGCTCTCGGACGCCACCTGCACGGCCGGAGTCAGGTCGTTGAACACCTCGCTCGCCCTGGCGCGCAAGTTCGGCTTCAACCCAAAGCCAGCGGAGTGACCGAACGCCAGCACGTGGAACGTACTGGCTGGCTGGCAATGCTCGCAACGCCCCCTGAGAACCGCCGGCTTTGTTGTCGCCTGGACAAATCCCTCCGTCTCCGATCTGCCCGGGTTGCGGTCGCGGAGCAGACACCAGAGCGAGTTGCTTTACCATGTCTTCCAATTTGCCTGCGGCGCCTCTTGGGTGAGCACAGCGGGGACGCGAGATCCGTACTCGGCGTCAATGTCAGCCGAGACCAGCAGCCTGCAGCGCCGCCGAGCGACCAGCGCCAGGCAACGGTGGGCGGGGCCACGCCAGCCGATGGCGCTGATCACGACTCCCGTGTCGTAAACGACTGCGATCACCTCTTGCGGCCGTCTCGCACGGCGGATTCCACGCGCTGTGTGTCTTCCCCCGTCTCGGCCCGGTCGTGCCCGCCCGCAAAGGCGTGTTCGAATTGTCTGAGTTCTTCCGCCAACTCGGCCGCCTCCATCCGGCGAAGGGCCTCGCGAATGACTTCACTCGCGTCCTGGTATTGTCCACCCTTGACCGCGCGCTGAACGAAGCCGCTCAACTGGTCCGGCAGGGCCACCCGGATAGTCTTGGTTGCCATACAGCCTCACGATAGTCCGCCGGAACGGCGTGTCAATCCCTGCCGCGGGCCAGGAGGAGCCACCTTCCGAGCACTTCGAAGAGATCACGAAAACGATAGGCGTCAAGTCTAAGCGCCCTTCGTGGTGAACCGTTTGTCAACGCGCCGGCGTGGGTTTTCAGCCCGGAACGCGGGCGGGTAGTCTCGCATCTGGCCGCGTTGTTTGCCCCTTTGGATCTTTGAACCGTTGGCCATTCGCCATCAGCGAAGGAGATCCGTGCCGTTTTCGTGTGGGCTTTGTCGAATCTGCGATGTGAGTTCGTGACGACCGATCTCGCACAGCAAAACATGAGCATGACCAACGTCCAGCGTGCTGTTGCCGGCCTCTTGCTTGGCGGAGCGGCGATAATCGTGGTGTCCCAACACCGGTCGCAAACGGCATTGCGCGGCCAAAACGAATTGCTGCGTCAAAAGCTGGCGCAACTCGGTTCGGAGAATGAGAGCCTCTCAAATCGCCTGAGACGAATCAGGGGCGTGCCTGCCCTGCGCCTTCCCGCCCCGCCAATGCCCGGCGTCACCGGTTCGGAATCGGCGAAAGAACTGTCCCCCACGAATCTCATCGCCCGTCTGGTGCACGGAGGGGAAGTGCCGCCGTTAACCGCCGCGCAAATCAAACGTTATCTTGATGAGAACCACCGGAGCGCCGCCAGCCTGCTCTCGGCGTACCGCACTTCCAAAGATCCGGCGTTGCTGCAAGAGGCGATGGAGAAACATCCCGGCGACCCCGAAGTGGCCTTCGAGGCCGTATTGAGAAAGGACGCCTCGCCCACGGAACGACGCGAGTGGCTGGAAGCCTTCAAGAAGGCGGCGCCTGAAAACCCGATGGCCGGCTATCTCTCCGCGTTGGATTACTTCAAGTCGGGCCAGACCGACCAGGCGGTGCAGGAACTCATCGCCGCATCGGGGCGGCAAGGGTTCGCCGATTACACGGTGGAGCGCATTCAAGCTGACGAAGAGGCCTATCGAGCGGCCGGTTACTCGGAAGCCGACGCGAAAATGGCGGCGACCTGGGGCGTGGCGCTCCCACAACTGGCCGAAATGAAGACGCTGGCTCAAAACATGGTTGATCTCGCCGCTTCCTATCGCAAGGCCGGCGATGAGAACTCGGCGCAGGCCGCGTTGCAGATGGCGATCGGCCTGGGCCAACAACTGGATGCGCCATCAGGAACCTGCGTCCCACTGCTGACTCGATTGGTGGGCATCGCCGTCGAGCGGATGGCACTCGATTCGATGGACCCGTCCAGCGGGTACGGCGGCGGCACGGTCCAGGAACAGCTCGACCAACTGACCCAGCGGAGAGATTCCATCCAGGACATGGTCAAACAGGTATCCTCTTTCATGGAGCAAATGACCTCCGAGGACTGGCTCAGTTACAACGAGCGCGCCCTAAGCTTCGGCGAGGAGAACGCCATCGGATGGTTGCTCAACAGGTACGGCCAGAAATAAGTCCAAGGCGCGCTTTGCCGTCAACCGCCGTTTCCAGGCCAGGGTAACCGGTCAGTGCAGGGGGAGATTGAGTCCCCGGGGAACCCCTCACCCCGACCCTCTCCCCGTCCGACGGGGAGAGGGAGAAGCCTCGGCAGTCTCTGGAATTTCCTGGGGTCTCCGCTTCCTCAAGACGCTACGGAGAATTCTCCCTCTCCCCATCGGATGGGGAGAGGGTTGGGGTGAGGGGTTGCCCGCGAGGCCGCTCCCTCCATCACGGGGGCCTTCCAGGCCAGGCTTCTCTCAGAAGGCGGATGAAATTGCCGCGCCTGATTTGGTCAATGTCGTCATCGCCATAACCCCGTGCCCTGAGCATGCCCGGCAATCGCGCCAGATCGGCGATAGTGTCCAAATCCACCGGTGTTTGCTCTCGCCCAAAGCCGCCGTCGAGGTCCGAGCCAATCCCCACGTGCAGCGCGCTGCCAGCGACCTGGCAGATGTGGTTAACGTGGTCCACGAACCGCTCCAGTGTCAGACCCGTTGCCTGGGGCGTCGTCTGGCCCCGGACCCAGACGGGGACCAGCATCCAGGCATCCAGGGCTATCCCGATAACCGCACCGCGCTGGATGAGGCATTTGATTTGCTCGTCGGAAAGCTGCCGTGGGTGGGGCACCAGTGCCCGGCAATTGGAATGGCTGGCCCAGACCGGACCGGGGAACAGGTCCACCGCCTCCCAAAAGCTCTCGTCACAGAGGTGGGTGACATCGAGTATGATTCCAAGCTGCTGCATCGCTTTGAGCAGTTGCCTGCCCTTTGTGCCGAGGCCTCCGGACGCATCGGTGCCCTGCGCATAAGTGCCTGGTCCGTAATGGGCGGGCCCGATCGCTCGCAAGCCTTGTGCGTAGGCCCGCTCCACGTGTTGCACGCTCAGGAGCGAGTCCGCGCCTTCCAGGCTCAAGACATAACCAATGGCGGGTTGATCCAGGACCGAGTCGGCCGTCTGCTGCGCGTTGGCATGGGCGCATCCCGACGCTGCCCCCACTGTCGGGGGCCGGACCGGAGTGCGCCCGTCCTCGGGCGCAGCAACGTCCGCAGCCAGGGCAGCGGTCAAACACTCCAGCGCGCTTGCCCGCTCCGTCGCTGCTGCGCCCGGGGACGGGCGCACTCCGGGGGCAGTGTCAGGATGCGCCGCATTAGCATCGCCTGGTTCTTGCTTGCGAGCCAGCCAGGACCGCCAAAGCTCAAGGTGCTTTTCCAGTCCTGCCCGCTCGGTGATGCGGACCATCTGTCGGGTTTCTTCCATCGCCTGATACCAAGCCAACTGGCCTTGGGTTTGCGCCCAGGCCTGGGCGGGACTATCCCAGCCGGGCAGGGGGTTTGTCGGTTTGACATACCGCGCGATTTGGGTGGCGACACAGAGGCCGACTGCGCCTCGCCGCATTTCAGGAAAACAGACGGTGCCTCGACCGCGGTCCGGTTTGTCGCCCAGCCCGTGCTCGCGTTGCCGGATTGCCTGAATGGGCCGGGTCAAATCACGGTTCCATTCCATTGCGTTCATGGCCAAATCCAGGTGAGCATCGAACGTGATTGAGGCTGTGTCGGCCCCTTCAAACCAAGCCCGTGGAGAGGATTTCGGGTTTGTGGCGTGAGTTTCCATCCTGACTCGGCAACTGGCAAACCGTATCGGGGGTGGCTGGCGCGCAGATCGTTACAGCACGGACGGGCGGAGGTCTCTACTTGATTGAGAAGATGGCCTCAATCTCGACGGCGATATTGCCCGGCAGCGAGGCCATGCCCACGGCGCTGCGAGCGCCGACACCTTTGTCCGGTCCCCAGATCTCCGCGAACAGTTCGCTGCACCCGTTGATCACCTGCGGATGATCGCGAAATTCCGGCGTGCAATTGACCATCCCAAGGACCTTCACGACCTGTTCCACCCGGTCGAGGCTGCCCAGGACCTGGCGCAAGCTGGCCAGAATGGCCAGGCCGGTCAGTCGCGCCGCCGCTTTGCCGGCGGCCAAATCCAGGTCCCGGTCCACCCGGCCGACGACAAGCGAGCCGTCCGGCTTGAACGGACCATGACCCGAGGCATAGGCAAGATTGCCCAGGACCAGCAGCGGTTTATAGACACCGACCGGCTTGGGCGCGGGCGGCAGTTGGAGCCTGAGTTGCTCCAGGCGGGCTTCAGCACTCATAAGAGAGACGGCGGTTGCATTTCAAATCCTGCGTTGAATGTCCGAGCAAGCAAATTGACAGCAAATCGTGAACTTGGTCAAACTTTCCCTTGGGGAGCTTCAACCTCTGGTTTACCGGCGCGGCTTTAGCAGGAGGTGCGAGGACGTCGGTGGAGCTCCCGAGCGCCTCCTTGACCGGGAAGCCCGCAAGGTTTTGGACTGCGCCAGTCCTCTGGCGCTTTCGCGTCCCCAGCGTCCGAAAAGCGGCAGAGGACTGCCGCAGTCCAAAACGCTCCGCGACTCCGGACCCGCACTCCAATCGCCCGGTTCGGCGGGGCTCGACACAGGTGAGATGCGCCCCAGCCCCTCCCTTTCCGAAAAAACGATGCTTCCCACCGGAATGGAAAGGCCGTATGATGTGCCGTCCTGACTCTCGGGGGAGAAAACAGGTTCAGAATGCGCAAAATCTGTCTGATAACGGGGGCGTCCGGCTTGATCGGTTCGGAAGTGGCTGTGCTCTTCCATCAGCGCGGCTTTGCCGTGCACGGGGTGGACAATAACCAGCGGGAGGTCTTTTTTGGTCCGGATGGCAATACTCGGTGGAACCAGGAACGGCTGCGGGACCAACTGCCGCATTTTCAACACCACGAACTGGACATCCGCGATCGCGCCGGGGTGCTCGAGTTGGCAAAGGCCCTGAAGCCGGACGCCCTCATCCATGCGGCGGCCCAGCCCTCGCACGACCTGGCGGCGCGCATCCCATTCGACGACTTTGAGGTGAACGCGGTGGGCACGCTCAACTGGCTGGAAGCGGCGCGGCGCTTCTGCCCCGAGGCGCCGTTCATCCACATGTCCACCAACAAGGTTTATGGCGACCGGCCCAACACGATCGCGCTCCGGGAGCTGGCGAAGCGGTGGGACTACGCGGACGCGGCGTTTGCGAATGGCATCCCGGAGAGCTTTTCCATTGACCAGTCCAAGCACTCGCTCTTCGGCGCCTCGAAGGTTGCCGCCGACGTGATGGTGCAGGAGTATGGGCGGTATTTCGGCATGCCCACCTGCTGCCTGCGAGGGGGTTGCCTCACCGGTCCCAATCATTCCGGGGTCGAACTCCACGGGTTCCTGAGCTACCTCGTCAAGTGCAACCTGGACGGCCGCCAGTACAAGATATACGGCTATAAAGGCAAGCAAGTGCGGGACAACATCCACTCGGCGGATGTGGCCGGTTTCATGTTCGAGTTTTTCCAGGCCCCGCGGTGCGGCGAGGTTTATAACCTGGGCGGCGGCAAAGGCAACTCTTGTTCCATCCTTGAGGCCTTTGAACTCGTCGAGGCTTGCACAAACAAACGCCAGGTCCATACCTACGTTGACCAGGCCCGCGATGGCGACCATATCTGCTATTACAGCGACCTGCGAAAAATGCGGGCGCACTTCCCGAATTGGAGCCTGACCCGCAATCTCACGCAGATCTTCGAGGAGATCGCCGCTTCCTGGCGGCAGCGGCTGGCCGCCCGGCACTGAAGCGGGGCGCGGCCTGGCGCGCTAAGGGCTTGTGCAAAAAAAAAGGCCGAATTGGCTGAGGGCACCTCAAACGGACATCGCCGGGCCGCTACAACAATCCCTCAGCACAATGAGTCGCGCCTTCAGCGCTCAGAATGGCCTTTGGCCGATAAACCCAGGGCGTTGCCCTGGGCTGGTATGAATGACGCCGTTGGCGTCCCAAATTGGCCCGCACTGCCTCCTGGGTGGTGCGGCGCGGCGGAGTCATCGCAGGTGTACGGAATAGAGCGAGGTGCGGGCGGGGATGAAAAGCGTCTTGCGATCAGGACCGCCAAAGACCAATCCCAAGGGCCGCTCGGGCACTTCGATGGTCTCGATGAGTCTGCCGGCCGGCGTGCAGACGAAGATCTGGCCGGCGGCGATGTACACGTTGCCGCGCAAGTCAACGGCCACGCCTTCGCCTCCCTGGTCCGCGAAGAGGTGGAAATCACCGAGGCTTCCATCCGCACCCACCTCGGCCGCCCAGGTGGTGAGTTCGGCTTCGTCAGTGACGTAAAAAGCCCGCCCGGGCAACGCCGGAGCCAGGCCGAAGGAACGGATCTGCGGGCTGGATTTGACTCCCCAGCTCATCGCCCCGTTGAGAAAGTCCGCGCCAGCAGGCACCACCATCGTGCCATCGGGGGAGATGAAATGGGCCGAGGGGTGGGCGAGCGATTGGCGGTTGATGCGCCAGTCGCTCGCGGGCAGGAAGAAAGTCGTTCCGGTCCTGGCGGCAACCGCCTCCGGTTTGAGGAGGGTGATGTCGCGGCCCGGCTGCAGGGTATAGACGATGCCTTTGCCGGCGTAGGAGACGACCAGGACATTGCCGGCCTGGTCAACGGCCAGGTTGACGGGCTCGAGGGGGAAATCGCTGACGGTCGAGAGCCGGCGCGAGGCGTGGTCCCAGCGGTAGATGCGGTTCCAATGGGCATCGACAAAGTAGAAGTCGCCCTGGGGACCGGCAGCGCCGCCGGAGATGTTGAAGAAACCGTCGGCGAGTTTCTCGACTTTGGCGCCGCGGGCGAGGACCGAGGAGCGCGCGGCGGACCCGGGTCGCGGCGGGCGGCCGGAGAGGTCGAGCCAGGCGAACTCGCGCTGGCGGATTTGAGCGTTGTGCGCCGGGTCATAGACAGCGGCGTCGAAGCTCACTTTGCTGTTGCTGTAGCAGTGGAGATTGCGGAAACGGACGTTGCGGGAGTTGGACACCTTGACGGCCCAGGGGAAAGGCCCAAAGGAACTGATCACGCGGTAGATGTGGAAATTGGCGAGGGTGATGTCGTGAGACGATTCGATTTCGAGCGGGAGGTCGAAACCGCTCTCGCCGCGCTCTCCCTCGGTTTGAAGGGCGTAAAAGCGCCAGTGGGCGGCGTTGCGGATTTGGACCTCGTGGCGGACATGGTGCTCGCTCGACATCTGATAGACGCGGCCCTCGGTCTCGGTGTCGGAGACGAGCATGCCGGCCTGGGCGAAGGTGGACGGGGTCCAGAGATCCAGGAAAGTGCCGCCGCCGCCGCCGGTGACCCAAAGGCTGGGGAACTGGCTGTCCCAACGGCGATTGGGGTCGGGGTCGGCGGTGTGGTTGGGGTTGTAGGGATTCTCGCGGGAGCCGTCGGGTTTGGGGGTGCCGTGGCCGCCGAGGAACCGGACATCGTTCATCATCGAGTTGGGGCCGGCCTTCCAGAGGGCGGCTACGGCGCGCCGGTTGTTGCCGCTGGTGTAGAGGCCGATCCCGAGGACGATGTTGCTGCCCCCTTTGGGCGCCTCGAGCAATGCCTTGGGACCACCGATGCCCTGATAACCGGGCGTGCCATCGGGCAGGATGAGCTGCGTCGCGCCGGGGTGAAGGCCAATCAGTACCGTGTCGGGACGCAGGGTGAGCGTGTCCCGCACGCTGTAGAAGCCCGAAGGGAGGTAAATCGCCCGGTGGCCGGCGATGGCCTTTTGAAGCGCCTCCGTGTCGTCGGTGACGCCGTCGCCCTTGGCGCCAAGGTCGCGCAAGTTCACCCAGGTATCGCAGGCGGGAAGGGCGGGCAGGTCGGACGGGACGGGCGAGGGCAGCGTTGAGCAAGGATGCGCTCCAAATGAGGTCACAATTTGAGGAGCCGCGCCGATGTCCGCGTAGTGCAGCCCGTGGGTAAACCTCTCCACAACGTAGGTGTCCGATGAAGCGGCGGCACCCAGGTTCAGCCCGCTACCCCGCGGGGCGACAAACCGTTTGCCGCTGTCGCGCATCGCAGCGAAGACCGGCACCGCGCGGCAAGCGGCGCCTTCGACGTTGATCTCGTTGCGCGGGTTGTTCTCGACGCCGAAAACGAACGCCGGGCCGGAGACCTCTTCGAGGCGGGCGTCCTTGACCCAGAGTTCGTCGGCACAGCCGGGTTCGATGGCCACGGCCGTGGGCACACGCCGGAACTGGGGACGGATGAGGGTGAGGCCGGCTTCGCGTTCGAATATGGCGGCCTCGCGCTGGCCTTCAAAAAGGCAATCAATCATGGTGAACTGCCAGCCGGGCGAGGGTTTCGAGGTCCAGATGGCGTAGCGTCCCCCAAAGCAGCGGATGTCCTCAGCTGCGTTGCCGGCCTCATGAACCGCCGCCAGCGCGGGCCCGAGCCGAAAATCGATGTGCGCGAGAAAGCAGTGCTGGGCGTAACGCGCGCGGACCGCGACGGCCCCGGCGTTGCCGTCCTCGATCTCGATATTGACGTTCGCGAGCGCGGAATAGAACGTGCCGGGATTGGCGTCGGGAACGGGCGCATCGGGATTGGCCGCCTCCGGGTTGCGCTGGCGGCCGCGCCCGAAGCCAGGCCGGCCTCCGGCGAAGAAGAACAGGACCTTCTCGCGCGAGGGGTCCTGAAAACCCGGAGTGTTGGCAGGCAAAACGATGACGGGCCGCGTGGCGCCGCAGCCGATCAGGCGGATGCCCGGCCAGATGAACAGGGTGTGGGTGACGCGATAGCGGCCTTCGGCGAGGAGCACAATGCCCTGGCCGGTCGTCTCCTGGACGCGATTGATCGCCTCCTGCAAAAGGGTGGTGGCATCCCCGGAACCAGGCCTGGTCACATACGCCGCCTTGGGATCTTCCAGACGTTGCGTGTAATAGGAGGCCGCTCCGACCGGCAGCGCGACGGCGAGGAAAATCACAACCAACTTGAAATGTGGAATTCGCATCACGGATCCCTGTTTTAACGGGCTGGCTCCGCCTGGTCAATAGCGGCCGCGAGTCCGGCGTAAGGCCTCAATGAAGGCGGGAGCGGCAGCGCGGGCAGGCCCCTTACCCCAAACCCTCTCCCCTTCCCCGATAGGATCGGGGATGGGGAGAGGGCCGAAGGCCCGCAATGTGAAAGCCTGGGGTGAAGCGCGCAGCGCGCAGCCCCAGGTAAGCGCCGAAAGAGACGTTTCCTCCGCCCTGTAGGGGCGGAAGATGGCTTTTGGTGCTGAAGACAAGGTGAACAACGATGTTGCCCAGAGATTGGGACATGAGGGGTGACGCCCTCTCCATGAACCGACACCAAGTCCGAAGGTTTTGGACTGCGGCAGTCCTCTGCCGCTTTCGCGCCGGCAGCGAGGGGACACAAAAGCGGCAGAGGACTGCCGCAGTCCAAAACCTCGCGGGCCTCCTCACGGGTTCATGGAGAGGGGTTGTATCCCTGCTGCTGAAACCCTTTCATGCCCCTGTCCGCCAAACGGCACAACCTCAGATTCCGACAACAGTCCCTCGATTCACCGGCATCGGCCGGCGCCGTTAGAGGAACACCTGGACGTTGGGCAGTGTTTGGCGGGCAAATCTCTTTCCCAACTCAACGAGGCGGCGGGTGCGGCAAAGGCTAAAGGCTAAAGGCTAAAGGCTAAAGGCTAAAGGCTAAGCACGCGGGAGGAACCAGTCCGGGCATTTCCCTGCCGGGGCAATTTCCCATACGCGCGCGGCGCCACACCAACTCACGGTTGATGCGAATGCGACGGCGTTCCACGCTCCATAACTCAATACTCTTCGCTCATCTGCTTGTCACCGTGTTCGGGATTGGGAATGAGTTTTTGGCCCTTAGGGTCCACGACAAGATCCAGGTATTCGAGCGGAATCTGGCCGAGGAGGTTGGGCACCTCGTCGTCCACTTCCACCACTTGGAACGCCCCGTTTCGCCCCATGAGCTCAAGACGCGCGGCTTGATAGACGGCGCGCTTGCGTGAGCCATTGGTGGTTCGCGACACCACCTCGCCCTCCTTCCGCAAGCCCAGCGCCCGAATCACGCCCGACCGCAGATAAAGCCGCGTGGCCCCGGTGTCAACCAGCACCTCGGTCTCAACCGAGCGCGGTTTGCCTTTGAGCAGCTTGAGCTTTTTCAACTGCTCTTCCACGTAGTTGGTCAGTTTGACTTTGACAACCACTTTGCCCATGCGGGCGAGGTTAAACGCCCAGGCAAGGGGTGTCAAATGCCCAGAGCCTCCCATTGAAGTGGTCCCGCGGTTTCTGGGCCAATTGAGCAACCACTGGCGGAATTTTGAGGCGATCACCTGTACGACTTCCGCTACCGCGACCAGCGCGGCAAGAGCCGGGTGTATAATCACCCTTACACCGACGAAGGCCCTTTCACGCCGGAAATTTTGGTCGGCGAGACCGATCTGGGGCTCAAAGACGAAATGCTCTTCACATTCGATTACGGGGATTCTGGAGCGAAGCTTTTTTTTCTGTACGCTGGCCGCACGCAGGCAAAAAAAAGGCCCAGGTGATGAGCCTGGGCCTCGATGTTTCGAGCGTGGTCTATGGGTTGTCGATTTCATATAAGGTTTCGTCAGCAGGCAGGTGAAGTCGGGTGAATTTGGCGACGCCAGCCAAGTCGTGCGGGAGGCATTGCGCTTGCCGCGCGAGGAACGCGAGAGCAAGGCGATGAAGGAAATGAGGGCTGCCTTTGCCGGAGTTGACTTCTCCGGCAGCAAAGGTGAGTCAACGCCGAATGACCGCGCGTTCATTCGCAAGCTCATAGAAAGCCACCGGTTGGGCAGAGAATCTGTCAATGATTCCGACGGGTCCAGGCTAGAACCAAGTGAACCGTTCGGGGACGTAGATGATGTCGAGGGGCTTCAGGATGAAGGCGGAGGAGGACTTACCTTGAAGCTCGCGTTTCAGGTTGAGGGTGTAGTACTCCGTGCGGCCCTGGTCGTGGCGGATGATTTTGACCGCCTTCATATTCGCACGGGTCGAGTCGAAGCCGCCGGCCTCCATGACGGCTTCCAGGGGGGACATCGGCCGATCCACCATGATTTTGCCCGGCCGGAGCACGGCGCCGATGACATAGAGCGCATAGGCGGATGACTCCATGGTGACCGTCACCTCCGGGACCTGAAGCTGCGGACGGTAGAGCTCGATCAGTTGTTTTGCCATGTCGGCGGGGGCCAAACCGGCCGCCTTGAACTCGCCGATGAGCGGCAGGGTAACCTTGCCATCGCGGCGGATCAACTGGAGACCGCTCAAGTTTGGCGCGCCGGGAAAAGTGATGCGCACAGCATCGCCTTCACGAAGCAAGAGCGGTTCTGCCTGGGCCGTGCCGGGGGCATTGGTGCCTGGCGGCGCGCTGGCGGCTGCAGGAGCGCTGGCGGCTGCGGGCGTGTTGGCCGTTGCCAGAGCACTGGCGGCGGGTGGCAGGTTGGTGACTGCCGCACTCCCAGCGGCGGCTGGCGTGTTGGTGGCTGCGGGCGCGCTAGCGGTTGCCGGCGCGGCGGCGGCGGGTGGCGCATCGGTGCCCTGCGGCGCGGGGAGGTTCGGGCTCGTCTTGGCAGCAGGTTGTTCCACCGCCGCGGGCCCTGCCTGGCGCTGTCCGGCGGGGGCAGGGAGCGGCTGCTGGCCGGCGGCAGCGGCAGCAGCGGTTTGCGTGAAGTTCTGGCTCAGCCATTGACCGGGCGACGGCGGGGCTTGCTGCGCCGCAAAGTTCCCCGGAGCTTCAACCCGGGCCTGGGGCGCCGTCTGGCAGCCTGCCAGGCCGGCCAGACCGGCCAGCGCCAAGGCAGCGAGGATGGCAGAAAGTCCGACTGGAGCATGCCCGCTCCCCGGCCTAGGGCAACGCATTCGCCCGTTGCTTGTCTTGGATGTCCTATTCATGGGTTGCTGCTGGCCGTGGGTCTTCACACGACTGCCTGTTTGTGCGATTCAATCGAAACATCAGGCGCGATGATGCCAGCCGGCGCGGCAATTTGCAACAAGATCTCGGTGCGGCGCCAGGGCAGGCGCATTGGATTCCCCGAAGAGGATGGAGGAGGCAGAATCAGTGTTGGCAGAATCATTTTGGACTGCGCCCCCGACGGGCCGTGGGTGCAGCCCAAAACCTTGCTGGGTTTGCGACGGTTCTTGGAGCGGGTCAAGGATATACCGACCGATAATAGCGGAATAAACTCCCGGTCCCGGGGGTATCGATGAATTGGAACGAGCCGAACGAATTGGCGGTTGTCGCGCCCACGGTCTGCCAGTTGCTGTGCTGGAGGTCGCCGGAGAACTGGATGTGGTAGGTGCGGTAGGGGATGCCGTCGCCATTGATGGCGAAAGAGCCGTTGCCCAGGCTGACGATAGTCAAATTCACCGATAGGCTGGTATCAACGAGGATGTTCACGTTCACCGTGCCGGTCACCGTCACGTAGCCGTCGCCAATCGTATAGGTAAACGAGTCTGGATTGGTGAACCCAGGCGCCGGGGTGTAAACAATCCAGTTGCCGCTGTACGAGAGGGTGCCGCCGTTGGCGCTGGTGGCGCTGACGCTGACGAAGGTGATCGGGTCGCCGTCGGCATCGGTGGCAATGCCCAGCAATGACGCGATGGAAATTTTCACGCCTCCGGTTGGGTCTCGCAGGACGGTATCTGCGCCCGCAACCGGCGGTGTGTCGATCACCTGGCTCGACAACAATTGGTTGGTGGCGCCGAGGAAGTTGCCGTCTCCGCCATACTCGGCCACGACAGTGTGGGTGCCGTGCGCCAGTGTGCTGCTTGTGTACGTCGCGGCAGCGCCGGACAAGGTGCCGGAGCCGGCGATGCTGCCATTGATGCGGAAGTTCACCGTGCCGGTCGGCGTGCCCCCGCCGGGAGCCACCACGCCCAGACTGTTGGTGAAGATAACCGGCGTGCCAGGCAGGGCCGGGTTGGAGGATGAATTGAGCGTCGCAACCGTCGTGGCCTTCGCCAGAGTGAGTTGACCATTAGCGAAGCTGAAACTGTAATTGGCTGCGGCCAATGTGCCTGCCGCAGCCGTGATCGGATAGGGGCCGGGAACAGGGCTGGTCGCCGTCGTCGTGGTGGTCAAACTCGGACTGCCCGTCACCCCGCTGGTGGGCAGCGTTTCGCCATTCTGGAACCCGGAATAACTTGCGGTGAACGCCGGGTCTGCCTGGCCATAAACGCGGGTCGCATTGTTCGCGGTCACGGTCAGCACAGCCTTGTTCACAGTCAGCGTGCCAGGGACAAAGCTGAAGGTGTAGTTGGCAGCGCTCAAAGTGCCCGCTGCCGCAGTGATGGCATAAGTGCCCACCCCGCTGGCAGTCGTGGCCGTGGTGGTCAGGCTCGGGCTGCCGCTCAGCACGCTGCTGGTGTCCCCGTTGAAAAACCCGCTGGGCGTGTAACCGAAGCTCGGGTTGGCCGCCCCGTAGGTCTTGCTGGCGGCGTTGGCCGTGATCGTCAGCGTCGCTTTGTTCACAGTGAGCGTGCCGTTGACAAAACTGAAGGTGTAGTTGGCGGCGCTCAAAGTGCCCGCTGCCGCAGTGATGGCATAAGTGCCCACCCCGCTGGCAGTCGTAGCCGTGGTCGTCAGGCTTGGGCTGCCGCTCAGCACGCTGCTGGTGTCCCCGTTGACAAACCCGCTGGGCGTGTAACCGAAGCTCGGGTTGGCCGCCCCGTAAGTCTTGCTGGCGGCGTTGGCCGTGATCGTCAGCGTCGCCGCGTTGACCGTCAGCGTGCCAGGGACAAAACTGAACGTGTAGTTGGCGGCGCTCAAAGTGCCCGCTGCCGCAGTGATGGCATAAGTGCCCACCCCGCTGGCAGTCGTGGCCGTGGTCGTCAGGCTTGGGCTGCCGCTCAGCACGCTGCTGGTGTCCCCGTTGACAAACCCGCTGGGCGTGTAACCGAAGCTCGGGTTGGCCGCCCCGTAAGTCTTGCTGGCGGCGTTGGCCGTGATCGTCAGCGTCGCCGCGTTGACCGTCAGCGTGCCAGGGACAAAACTGAACGTGTAGTTGGCGGCGCTCAAAGTGCCCGCTGCCGCAGTGATGGCATAAGTGCCCACCCCGCTGGCGGTCGTGGCCGTGGTGGTCAGGCTTGGGCTGCCGCTCAGCACGCTGCTGGTGTCCCCGTTGACAAACCCGCTGGGCGTGTAACCGAAGCTCGGGTTGGCCGCCCCGTAGGTCTTGCTGGCGGCGTTGGCCGTGATCGTCAGCGTCGCCGCGTTGACCGTCAGCGTGCCGTTGACAAAACTGAAGGTGTAGTTGGCGGCGCTCAAAGTGCCCGCTGCCGCAGTGATGGCATAAGTGCCCACCCCGCTAGCAGTCGTGGCCGTGGTCGTCAGGCTCGGGCTGCCGCTCAGCACGCTGCTGGTGTCGCCGTTGACAAAACCGCTGGGCGTGTAACTGAAGCTGGGATTGGCCGCCCCGTAGGTCTTGCTGGCGGCGTTGGCCGTGATGGTCAGCGTCGCCGCGTTGACCGTCAGCGTGCCAGGGACAAAGCTGAAGGTGTAGTTGGCAGCGCTCAAAGTGCCCGCTGCCGCAGTGATGGCATAAGTGCCCACACCACTGGAGGTCGTGGCCGTGGTGGTCAGGCTTGGGCTGCCGGTCAGCACGCTGCTGGTGTCCCCGTTGACAAAGCCGCTGGGTGTGTAACTAAAGCTCGGGTTGGCCGCCCCGTAGGTCTTGCTGGCGGCGTTGGCCGTGATCGTCAGCGTCGCTTTGTTCACAGTGAGCGTGCCGTTGACAAAACTGAAGGTGTAGTTGGCGGCGCTCAAAGTGCCCGCTGCCGCAGTGATGGCATAAGTGCCCACCCCGCTGGCAGTCGTGGCCGTGGTCGTCAGGCTTGGGCTGCCGGTCAGCACGCTGCTGGTGTCCCCGTTGACAAAACCGCTGGGCGTGTAACTGAAGCTCGGGTTGGCCGCCCCGTAGGTCTTGCTGGCGGCGTTGGCCGTGATCGTCAGCGTCGCCGCGTTGACCGTCAGCGTGCCAGGGACAAAGCTGAAGGTGTAGTTGGCGGCGCTCAAACTGCCCGCTGCCGCAGTGATGGCATAAGTGCCCACCCCGCTGGCAGTCGTGGCCGTGGTCGTCAGGCTCGGGCTGCCGCTCAGCACGCTGCTGCTGTCCCCGTTGACAAAACCGCTGGGCGTGTAACCGAAGCTCGGGTTGGCCGCCCCGTAGGTCTTGCCGGCGGCGTTGGCCGTGATGGTCAGCGTCGCCGCGTTGACCGTCAGCGTGCCAGCGACAAAGCTGAAGGTGTAGTTGGCGGCGCTCAAAGTGCCCGCTGCCGCAGTGATGGCATAAGTGCCCACCCCGCTGGCGGTCGTGGCCGTGGTGGTCAGGCTTGGGCTGCCGGTCAGCACGCTGCTGGTGTCCCCGTTGACAAACCCGCTGGGCGTGTAACTGAAGCTGGGATTGGCCGCCCCGTAGGTCTTGCTGGCGGCGTTGGCCGTGATCGTCAGCGTCGCCGCGTTGACCGTCAGCGTGCCAGGGACAAAGCTGAAGGTGTAGTTGGCGGCGCTCAAACTGCCCGCTGCCGCAGTGATGGCATAAGTGCCCACCCCGCTGGCAGTCGTGGCCGTGGTCGTCAGGCTCGGGCTGCCGCTCAGCACGCTGCTGCTGTCCCCGTTGACAAAACCGCTGGGCGTGTAACCGAAGCTCGGGTTGGCCGCCCCGTAGGTCTTGCCGGCGGCGTTGGCCGTGATGGTCAGCGTCGCCGCGTTGACCGTCAGCGTGCCAGCGACAAAACTGAAGGTGTAGTTGGCGGCGCTCAAAGTGCCCGCTGCCACAGTGATGGCATAAGTGCCCACACCACTGGAGGTCGTGGCCGTGGTGGTCAGGCTCGGGCTGCCGCTCAGCACGCTGCTGGTGTCCCCGTTGACAAAACCGCTGGGCGTGTAACTGAAAGTCGGGTTGGCCGCCCCGTAGGTCTTGCTGGCGGCGTTGGCCGTGATCGTCAGCGTCGCCGCGTTGACCGTCAGCGTGCCGGGGACAAAGCTGAACGTGTAGTTGGCGGCGCTCAAAGTGCCCGCTGCCGCAGTGATGGCATAAGTGCCCACACCACTGGAGGTTGTGGCCGTGGTCGTCAGGCTTGGGCTGCCGCTCAGCACGCTGCTGGTGTCCCCGTTGACAAACCCGCTGGGCGTGTAACCGAAAGTCGGGTTGGCCGCCCCGTAGGTCTTGCTGGCGGCGTTGGCCGTGATCGTCAGCGTTGCCGCGTTGACCGTCAGCGTGCCAGGGACAAAACTGAAGGTGTAGTTGGCGGCGCTCAAAGTGCCCGCTGCCGCAGTGATGGCATAAGTGCCCACCCCGCTGGCGGTCGTGGCCGTGGTCGTCAGGCTTGGGCTGCCGCTCAGCACGCTGCTGGTGTCCCCGTTGACAAACCCGCTGGGCGTGTAACCGAAAGTCGGGTTGGCCGCCCCGTAGGTCTTGCTGGCGGCGTTGGCCGTGATCGTCAGCGTTGCCGCGTTGACCGTCAGCGTGCCAGGGACAAAACTGAAGGTGTAGTTGGCGGCGCTCAAACTGCCCGCTGCCGCAGTGATGGCATAAGTGCCCACACCACTGGAGGTTGTGGCCGTGGTCGTCAGGCTCGGGCTGCCGCTCAGCACGCTGCTGGTGTCCCCGTTGACAAAACCGCTGGGCGTGTAACCGAAGCTCGGGTTGGCCGCCCCGTAGGTCTTGCTGGCGGCGTTGGCCGTAATCGTCAGCGTCGCTTTGTTCACAGTGAGCGTGCCGTTGACAAAACTGAAGGTGTAGTTGGCGGCGCTCAAAGTGCCCGCTGCCGCAGTGATGGCATAAGTGCCCACACCACTGGAGGTCGTGGCCGTGGTGGTCAGGCTCGGGCTGCCGCTGAGCACGCTGCTGGTGTCCCCGTTGACAAAACCGCTGGGCGTGTAACCGAAACTCGGGTTGGCCGCCCCGTAGGTCTTGCTGGCGGCGTTGGCCGTAATCGTCAGCGTCGCTTTGTTCACAGTGAGCGTGCCGTTGACAAAACTGAAGGTGTAGTTGGCGGCGCTCAAAGTGCCCGCTGCCGCAGTGATGGCATAAGTGCCCACCCCGCTGGCAGTCGTGGCCGTGGTCGTCAGGCTCGGGCTGCCGCTCAGCACGCTGCTGGTGTCGCCGTTGACAAAACCGCTGGGCGTGTAACTGAAAGTCGGGTTGGCCGCCCCGTAGGTCTTGCTGGCGGCGTTGGCCGTGATCGTCAGCGTCGCCGCGTTGACCGTCAGCGTGCCAGGGACAAAACTGAAGGTGTAGTTGGCGGCGCTCAAAGTGCCCGCCGCCGCAGTGATGGCATAAGTGCCCACACCGCTGGCAGTCGTGGCCGTGGTCGTCAGGCTCGGGCTGCCGCTCAGCACGCTGCTGCTGTCCCCGTTGACAAAACCGCTGGGCGTGTAACCGAAGCTCGGGTTGGCCGCCCCGTAGGTCTTGCTCCCGGAATTGGCTGTGATGGTCAACAGCGCCGGGTTCACGTTGATACTCACACTTGTGGCGGCAGGCAGGAACGAGGTCGTGTCCACCGGGGTGAAGGTGACAGACAGGGTCTGGGCGGCGCCCGCGCTCAGAACAGTGCCGAGAGGCGGCGTGTAGGTGAACGTGCCGCTGACGTTTGTAGAGTTGAAAGTCGCCGTTGCACTCAATTGGGAACTGCTGAGCGCCGTGCCGTAGGTGATGTCTGCCGGTTGAGTCCAGGTCAGCGCCGGGCGGCCGACGCCAGTGATTTCCAGGCCCCAATCGCTGAGCATGTTCGTGCCGCCCGATTGCATGTCGGCCACGAAGAGGGTCCAGTCGCCGGCGGCGTTCATGCCGTTGAAGTCGGCCAGCGCGGTCGTGCGCGGGGAGGTGTCCAAAACGGTGTCCGGATCCACGTCGCGGTCGTCAGGGGACCAGATGCCGCTCAGTCCCATCCCGGCCGGAAGATTGGTGACCGCCTGATAAGTGTGGATGTCGGGCGCCCCATCGGCGAGATCCACATTCAGGCCGGGATCGCCATAGCCTGACGGATTGGATGCCGTGCGGCCGACGCGGTTGAGCAGCACGCAGAAGTTGGTGACACCGCCTTGGATATGGCGCAGATAGCCGTACAGATCTCCGTTGAACTCCCCGATGGTGTGCAGCCTCAAGCGCAAGGAGGTGATATTCGTGACGGATGAGGCCACCGTCTGGACATTGTGCAGCCCGGAGGGATTGCCATCCGGGATGCTCAGGTTGAGGCCGGCGAAACTGTCGGTCTCCTGAATCTGCGCTTGCGCCTGCCGGCTGAAGGGAATCAGCAACAGCACTACAAGGAATACAACTGCTCTTTTCATAGGCTTTCTCAAGTTCGCGGTTTGGACATTCTGTGACGCAAGGCAAAAGTGCGGGCGATGAGGGTTCTGTCCTTCACGCGCCGCCCCCATGAATGCGCCGCGCCAGACAGAGCTTCGCCAAAATGCCGTTCAGGCGAATCGCCTTTCGTGTGCTTCGGGCCTTTCACAGTCTTTTTTCTTCGTTTTGTCATGGGAACACCGTGCGATACAGCCGCTGTGGGCTTCCCGTCCGGTTGATGAATTGAAAAGCGCCGAGCGCATCGGCTGTCACGGTGCCCAATGTCTGCCAGTTGGCGCGCGGGGCGCTCTCGGCGAACTGGATGCGGTAGGTGAGGCCGGGAAAGCCGTCGCCCCAAATCACATGCGAGCCGTTGCCCAGGTCAGCATTCGTCAAATTCGGCGACGGGTTGTTATCCACGCGGATACTTACGGTCACCAAACCGGTTGCCGTCGCATAACGGTCGCTGATCGTATAGGTGAACGAGTCCGCACCCGTGAAGCCCGGGCCCGGCGAGTATAGGAGCCATCCCCTGTTGGTCCCGGCCGGGATGACGAGGCTGCTGGTGATGGCAGCGTAGTCGGCGCCATTGATGGCGGTTCCGAAGATGTCGAAAAAGACGGTCAGGTTGGTGCTGGTGCTCCCCGTGCGGGTGAAGGCAAATGCGCCCGTGCTCGTGCCCGCCTTGGAAGCGGTCGGCTGGGGAACGCAGAGCGTGATGGCGGGGATATCGGCATCAACAATCGTGATCGTGGCCGCACTGGGATTGATGATGTTATAGCCCGGGTTGCTCGCGAGTGTGGCCACCACCGTCCGGTTGCCCTTTGGCAGGCCGTCCGCGAGTGGCTAACAGTGATGGTGGCCGCCGCCTGGCCTGCTGGAATGAGCACGCTGCCTGAGAGCGTGTTGTAGTTGACCCCGTTCACCGCGGTGCCGCTCAGAGAGTAACATTGTTTCCTTTGTCTTGAGCCGTTGTCCGAGCATGCCTGCTGGCACGAAAGCGTCCGACATGCCAACTGCCCCATTTCCCCCGGAAAAGGAACGGGCAGGACTCGGCGTCCTGCCCTGAGAATGACTGCGGCCAGCCGCCGAGCGGTCATTTGGGGCACCTGCGGCTCATTGCGGCCAAGCCGGTCAGCGCCATCCCCAGGAGCACCACGGTCAACCCGCCGTCGGGAACGCCAATGTAGTCCTGGTAAATGCCCTTCGCCTGCTCGTTAGACCACGCGAAAAGATCGGGAAGAGGACCCGAATAACTCGCGGCGTTTGCCAACAGGGTGTTCGCCCCGGTCTCAAGCGGGTCCGCGCCCGAACCAACCGTCAGACTGCCGTGAGTTATGCCGTCAGAAAGAAGAGTACTCTGAGCGATGGCCTTCCAAATGGCAACCTGCAATTCTGCAGCAATCAAGGGGCTAGCGAGGGCATTGTTGTAATTAAGTGCCCACAACTTCTCGATGGTCGTCGCGGCACCGGCACCCATGGCCGTGTTGAGAAGCCCATAGGACTGCGGGGCGGACGCGAGAGCAATGGCCGAATACGGCTGCGGCGTTGAAGGAGCCGCGTCGTAAAAATCTATGCAGAAGGACTTTACCACAGGTCCTGCGCCATTAAGATTATACGTGTAAAACCCGATTTCCACGGACGGGAGGGACGCGGTGAAATCCGGCGTGGTGATATGGAGTGTGTCGGCGTAATAATTCGGCACGCCATCGAATGTGAGTGTCGCCGCAAACGCAGCCGTGCCTGTCATGACGCACGCCGCTAAAACTAACCCAAGTCGCTTTTTCATCATTTTAGTCCTTCGAAGTTGCGTTTGTTGTTGTCGCTTAAATCTAACCAGCGGATTGTCAATCCAACACGCGTGGGGAAGCACTGGCCATGCCAAAGGGTTCCGTGATGGTCGCCGGGCCGTTTTTTGTGCGCATAACATGTTGATTTGGAGTGTGTTATGTGTGCGCATGTCTTTGCGAGGCGGCGGCATATTCAACCATTCAGACGTTGGTGAGTGTAAGGGATTCCGACGCCGTATGACGTTTCGGTCAGTCAGATCTGGTGTAAGTGCCTTATCCCAAGCGGCTTGTGCAAAACGGCCAGGAGTGTAATCAATTCCGTCGGCTTAATCAATGGCCCAGGGAGCGCAGTCAGGGGGGCGAGGATGAATCGGGTTAAAGACCCGATGTGTGCCCTTCTTCAGCCTTACCGCAGTATCACTCAGGCTCGGTCGCGCCGGCCTGTTGTTCGGTTCTGTGTATGCCCAGCTTCTCCACCAGTTCATAAAAGGTTGGCCGGCTGATCTTTAACTCGGCGGCCGCCGGGGTAATCTTGCCTCCATGTTTGCGAAGAGCCTGCAGGACCATTTCGCGTTCGACGGATTCGCGGGCTTCTTTGAGACTGGTGAGCGGCGGCGCGACCGAAGAGCCGTTCAATTCGAGGTCGCAAACGCTCAACCGTTTCCTGTCGGCCATGATGACGGCGCGTTTTACACGGTTCTCGAGCTCCCGGACGTTTCCCGGCCAGGAGTGCCGAGCCAGGACCTGGAGGGCATGAGGGTCGAAGACCAGGCCCTCTTTGCCGGTCTCTGCGGCAAAGCGGCGGAGGAAATCCTTGGCCAGCAGGAGGACGTCGCCCTCGCGCTCCCGCAGCGGGGGCAACTGGACGATCACCACCGCCAGGCGGTAGTAGAGGTCCTCGCGGAACCGCCCCCCGAGCATGGCCTTTTTGAGGTCGCTGTTGGTGGCGGAAATGACGCGCGTGTCCACCTGGATTTGCTGGCGGCCGCCGACGCGTTCGAGGCTCTTGTCCTGGAGGAAACGGAGCAGCTTGACCTGCAAGCCAAGGGAAAGCTCGCCGATCTCGTCCAGGAAGAGGGTGCCGCCGCCGGCGCTCTCGATGCGACCCTTGCGCTGGGCGTGGGCGCCGGTGAAGGAGCCTTTTTCATGCCCGAACAGCTCGCTCTCCAGGAGGTTCTCGGGGATGGCACCGCAATTGATGGCGACGAAGGGGCCGGCCTTGCGCGGCCCGCGCCGGTGGATGGCGAGGGCGGCCATCTCTTTGCCGGTGCCGCTCTCGCCGAGGATGAGGACGGGGGCATCGGTGGTGGCGACTTTGCGGATGGAGGTGAAGACGGCGTGCATCGGCGCGCTGGTGCCGAGCATGCCTTCGAAGCCCTCGGCGTCCAACCGCTGCTGCAGCTCGTGATATTCTCTCTCGATGCTCGCGAGGTGGAAGGTGCGCTTGAGGATGACCTCCAGCTCTTCGATGGCGACCGGTTTCGACAAAAAGTCACAGGCGCCCGCGCCGACGGCTTCGAGGGCGTTGTGCCTCTCGCCCTGGCCGGTCGAGATGACGATCTTGGCGCGGCTGTCGTAGGCCAGCATCTCGGACAAGGCGTCAAAGCCCTCCTCGGTGCCGTGGGGATGAGGCGGCAGGCCCAGGTCCAGGAGCACCACCGGCGGCCGCTGGTCGCGGAAGGCATCCAGGGCGCCCGGCCGGTCTTCGGCCAGTATCACCTCATAATCCTGGCTGAGCGCCCACTTGAGCTGGGTGCGAATTGCTTCGTCGTCATCCACAATGAGGAGCTTGGGTTTCATGAAAGCGGCTTGTCTTGAAAAACTGACTTGAACACAAGCTAACGAAGGACACCAAGGAAGGGAAGTTTTGTCTGCGAGCTCCTGGCTTTGTGTTCTTTGTCGCCTTCTGCACGGGGCGGCTATGGCCGCGGCAACAACACGCGGAAGGTGGTGCCTTTACCCGGTTCGCTTTGGACTTCGATTCGGCCGCGGTGCGCCTCGACGATGGTCTTGCAGTGGAACATGCCGATGCCGAGGCCATTTTTTTTGGTGGTCTGGAAGGGGCGAAAGAGGGAGCGCTCGATGAACTCAGGGGTCATGCCGCAGCCGTTATCGGCCACGGCGACAACCACCCAGCCATTTCGCCGGCTGGTTTCCACGAAGATCCGGCCCGACGCGCCCAAAGCGTCGCGGGCGTTGAGCACGAGGTTGGTGACGACCTTTTGAATCTGCGCCGGGTCAGCAAGGACTTTGGGCAGGGGGCGAAGCTCGGAAGCCAATTCAACCCCGGGCGCCTCCGGCCAGCCCTGGAGCGCCTGGGCCACGATTTCGTTCAGGTCGGATTCGACGGGGTGGATGGCGAGGTCATGGCGCAAGAGTCCCAGCCGGCCGACCAGGTCGTTGATATGGGTGATGGTCTTGGAAATGCCGCGCAAGGCATCCTCCCGGAACATCGGATCCTGGTAATGCACCGGCAGATTCTTGAGCATCAGGGAGAGGGTGGAGGCGGTGTTCTTGAGGTCGTGAACGAAGAACGCCGACATGGCCTGGAAGGCCTCCAGTTGCTTGCCCTGCGCCAGCCTTTGAGACAATTGAATGTTCAAGAGGCTGTTGGCCGCCTGGTCGCCCACGGATTGAAGCAGGTCAAAATCCTGGAGCGAAAGGGGCGCGTCGCCCACCCGGTCCCCCAGCAGCATCAAGCCCAGCAGTTCGCCGCCGGCAACCAGCGGCACGCAGACCCGGTTCCCGGCGCAGTGGAATTCCTCCGGGTGAGAGCGCCTGAGGGCGGAGGCCCAAATCTCCTTCGAGGCGTCGAGGTCGACAGGCTCGGCCTGGCCGCTCAAGGCGGCGATGACCTGAGCGGCATCCGCAGGGTCCAGCTTCAGTTGGGCGGCCTTGGCCTGGGAAAGGGAGGTCGAGGCGGCGAATACCAGGTTTTCTCGGCGCTCATCGACCAGCCAGATGGACACGGAGAGGGCCTGGAACACCTCGGAAACCAGCTTGACGAGCGTATGACACAACTCGGTTTGTTCGACGCGGCGGGCGGTCCCTTCGGTGAAGGTCCGCCACACGGAGCGATAGTCGTACAAGGGCCTTTGAAAGTTGCGGCTGACAAAACGCTTCAAGTGGAGCCGGACATTGTCGGAGAGGAGCAGCATCGCCAGCAACACCAGCGCGACGAAGATGACGAAGGCCTTGAGCTGAAAACCCGCGCCGCTGCCCAGGAAGGTCACCACCTTGGCAAAGCCCCCGACCACGACCAGGTAAACGCCGGCCAGCAGCACGGTCAGGGAGTTGTGGAGGACGGCAGGAGAGGGATAGACGCTGACATCGAAATGCCCGGTGCGCAGGAGCGAGCGCAGGATCAGCAGGCACGCCACAAGCAGGGCCACGGAGTTGATGGTTTGGAGCGGGAGGTAGGCGGCGCGGAACAGAAGGGCCTGGGTGGCGGTGTAGGCCCGCACGGCGAACAAGGCCGCCAGGCCCAGGACCATGAACTTGATGCGCCAGCGCATCGTTCCGACCGCGGTCCGGAATGTGCGCTCCAGGTTCATTATCACCAGGAGGACCCCGAGCAGGAACAGGAGGTTCAAGGCAACCCCGGGAGTGCCCAGGCCCACAACCCATTGCTGGCCCGTTTGGGTCTGGCTGATGGACACGATCAGGTGCCGCCGGCAGACGACGGCCAAACCAACCGGCAGGAGGAACGCAGCCGCAATGACCCACCGCCATTTCGCCAGAAACTCGCGCGCGTTGCCTCGCGAGTAGCTCAGGCTGAAGAGCAGCCATATCGCGGGCAGGAAGGACATGGTCAAGAGCCGCCAGTTCTGCCAACAGAACAACGTCCTCCAGCACGAGCGCATCGGCCGTGAGACCAGAGAAGAGGCTCTCGATCGCCAGAACGGCCATGCCCGCCGCAAAGAGCCGGCGGGGAATCGAGCGCCGCTCGCAGAAGGCGGCGGCCAGGGCCATCACGCCTGCGAAAAGGGCGCTGGTAAAGGCGAGTATGACGGCGGTGTCCATCTGCGTGAAACGGGAAACGGGAAACGTGAGTGCGAGGGGCGAGGGGCGAATGACGAATGACGAATGACGGACTACGAGACTACGGGACTACGGGACTAGGGATCCTGTGGTCCAGTGGTCAGTAGTCCTGTGGTCCGCAGACTGTGGACTGTGGACTGTGGACTCTTCCCTCGCCCCTTGGCCGTCACTTCAGCTCCGCGAGCACCTTCCTGGCTTCCTCGGCGAATTTGGGTTGGACATTCAGGGCCAGCGCCCGCTGGAGCGCTGCCTTGCCGTCCTTCGGCTCTTTGAGGCGGTGGTGGGCCATGCCAAGGTAATAAAAGGCCTCGGCGTCGTTGTTTCGTTTCAGCGCGGTTTCCTTGAGGAGTTGCGCCGAGCGGGCGTAATCGCCCCGGTGGTAGGCCAGCACTCCCAGCGTCTTGGCGAGGTCCGCATCCTGCGGGAGGGCCTCGCGGGCCTTGACGGCCAGGGTGTAAGCCTTCTGGTCATCGCCCAGTTGCGCACAGCAGAGCATGGCGAGATTCCTGGACGCCAGGGCGAACTGCGGATAGCGAGCCAGAATGCGGCCGTATAACTGGCCCGCCTCCTTGTATTTGCGGTGCTGCTCCTCAACCACGGCGCAGACCATCAGGGCGGGAACGTAGTTTGGTTCGGCGCTGAGGATCTGCCGCGCTTGGGCGGCGGCCTGTTCCGCCAGGGCTGGGTTTCTGGAAGCAACACCCAGGTCCAGGAAGCGTTTGGCCTCCTGGGCCTGGGTGAACGCAGGGCCGGCTTTGGCGGCGGCCGCCATCGCGGCCTCAGCCTCGGCTACGCGTCCGAGGCTGTATCGAGACCACGCCAGGTCGTAGGAGACCTCGGGGTCGCTGGGAAGTTTGCGGGAGCTTTCCTCGAGCAAGCTCGAGGCCCATTGATAATCGCCCTGCTGGAAGACCAACCGGCCCAGCAGATGAGAGACGCGGGCATCTTCCGGCGCGCGAGTATGGGCGCTCTTGATAAGCTCCATGGCCCGCTGCGGGTCTTTCAGGCGGTTGGCGTAAAGCTGGGCGAGGCGGAGCATGACCTGGATGTTCTGCGGAGTGTGTCTGAGGGCGGTTTGATAGGTCTGAACGGCCTTGTCGAGGGCACCGTCCCGTTCCTGGATAGCCCCCAACCGGCTGAGAGCGACTGGGTCGTTGGGTGTTTTTTGCAGCCACTGTTCCAGGTCGGCCAGGACCGCCGCATTGGCGGTCTTCGCATCGAGAGCCAGCAGCGCCAGGCGCCGGGGGGCCTCCGCCTTTTCCGGGAAGTCCTTGCCCGGTTGAATTGCCAGCTCGAGCGCGAGGCGGGCAGGCTCTTCCTCGCCCATCATGTAGTGGGCCATGCCGAGGTGGAACTGGATTTCGGTGTCTGCGGGCAATTTGGCCGCGCTCTCCTGAAAGAACCCCAAGCAGCGGGTGTATTCACCCTTCTGGTAAAGGATCCATCCCAGCGTGTCGGCGCTATAAGGGTCTGCGGGCTGGAGTTGATGGGCCTGCTCGGCCAATTCGTAGGCCTTGTCGAGCTGCCCGAAACGCGCAAAGCACAAATAGGCCAGGTTGTTGAGGGCGGGGCTGAACCTGGGATTGACCTTGAGCAGCCGCTCGTAGGCATCCCGGGCGGCGGGATAGTTCTTCGATTCGTCGTGGATCATCCCGACGAGCATCAGCGCGACCACGTCGTTGGTCTTGGCCAGGTAGCCGTTCAGCCGGTCCAGGGCCTGCTGTTGCTTGTCGGACGCCACATAAAGCTGGGCGAGCATCAGGTAGGCGATTCGGACATCGGGATTGAGTTCGATGGCCTTCTTGAGGGCGGCCTCGGCCTGGCTCACGTCCGCCTGGGCGGCGGGGACCTGGGAGAGCTTGATCTTCGGCCGGACTGCGCCCGGGTTCTTGTCCAGTTCCTCGGAGACATAGCCCATGGATTGCTCGAGGTGGATCTTGGCCGACAGCAGCCAGGGCTCGGGGGCCTTGGGGTACTTTCCCATCGCCTGGGTGACGCGGTCCGCCGCCGCCGCGTATTGCTTATCCAGCAGGTCCAGGTCCACCAGTTTTTCAAGCGCCGGGAAGTAATCCGGGGACATCTTCGAGCGCCTTTTCGAAGGCCTGGCGGGCCTCGGCCTGCTTCTTTTGCTGGGTCAGGACGATTCCCATTAGGAAGGGGACATCATGGTTCTTCGGAAACAAGGCCATCATCCGGCGAAGCACCGCCACCGCCTCATCCGGGTTCCTTTGGAGCAGGTAGGCGTTGGCGAGGCCCAAATGGGCCTGGGGGAGCTGGGGCTGCTTCTTGATCAACTGCGTCAGGGAGGCAACGGCCGGGGCGGGGTCGCCCTTGCGGATATTGAGTTCGGCCAGCAGCAGGATGGCCTCGGAGTAATCGGGAGCAGCCGCTATCGCCTGGTTCAGGCTGGCTATGGCCTTGGTTGAGTCCTTGTCGAGCAAATGGGCGAGCGCAAGCTGAAGGTCCACTTGGGGATGCGGTCCGGAATAGAGTGCGGCAACCCGCTTGAACTGGATGATGGCGTTGGTCGCCTGGCCTTGCGCCAGCGACACCCTGCCGTCGAGCATGAGGGCGTCATAATTCACGGGGTCGCGCGCCAGGACACGCTTGATGAGGGCTGCGCAGTCTTCGGTTTTCCATTGGGCGAACGCAGTCTCTGCCAAGAACAACCAGGCCGGGATATAATCGGGGACCTTCCTGGTGAGTTCTTCCACGGCTTTCTTGGCTTCGCCGTCGGCCCCGTGCTGGAGCTTGAACTCGGCATATCTCAGCCTCCTGGTCGAACGCAGGGGCGCGAGTTCGGCTGCGGCCTTGAGGGCGGGTTCGGCTTGCTTCAGGTCGTTGCGCATCAGGTAGAGCGTGCTCAGGGCCATATAGGCGACGCTGGACTTTGGGTTTTTGGCCAGGGCCTGCTTGAACTCGGCCTCGGCCTTGTTGAGGTCCTGCTGGCGGCCATAGAGGGTCCCCCGGGCGAGGTGATACGCGGCCTTGTCCTTGGCGGGCGAAGGCAGGGCCTCGACCCGCTGCCAGGTCTCCCGCACTTCGTTCGTCGTGGCGGCCGACTCGGCCAGCAATATCAGCGCCTCCTCGTTCGTGGGTTGTTTCTGCAGGACCTCCATCGCCGCCTGGCGCGCCTCCTTCAGTTGGCGCAAGGACATGCAGGTGAGCCCCAGCTTGAGCCGGGCCTCGGTGTTTTCCGGTTCCAGCTTGACGGCCTCCCGCAAGCACACCAAAGCCTGCGGCAGCTTGCCCTCGGCATGATAAATCAAGCCCAGCCGGCTGATGGCCGCCGGCGTCATCGGGGCCACCTTGAGCACGTTCAAGTACTCGATCTCCGCGCGGTCGTATCGCTCCGCCAGGAAGTCTTTGTTGCCCTGCGCCAGGTGGCGGGCGGCTTTGATGCCCTTGGTGCAACCGGCGCCCCCGGCCACCAGGATGAATATCAGGAATGCCTGCAGGTATCGGCCGAAGGTGGTCATATCTTTTTTCGGTTCTCTGACCTTCGCAGCAGCAGCAACAGCGCAAAGAACGGAATGAGGGACAAGGCAAAAAAGAGCGGGCCGCCGTGGCGGTGGATGGGAGAGTTGATCATCTCCGGGCTCACGTTCACGATGAGTTCGCCGATGACAAAGATGCGGAACCCGTTCCGGAGCAGGGCCAGCGGGATGACCGCCAGGGCCAACACGCTCCGGCGGACGGGCGATCGCAGAAAGAGATACCCCGCCAGCAGGCTCGTGATGAACAGCACCAGGGTGGAATGGATGCCGCAGCATTGCGGGCGGACTTCCAAGGGAAACCCCGGCAGGCCGAACACCAACCCGTCGCGCACGAGCGGCATGCCCGCGAGCCACAGAAAGGCATGCGCCGCATCCGCCGAGCCGTGCTGCAGGCAGGCCACAATCCATCTCAGGACGACCGTGGGAAATGGAATCGCGAAGACGAGAAAGGAGAGCGGAAAGGCGAGCCGGCGCAGCGTCCCGGCGCCAAACGTCAGCATCGCCCCGGCCAGCAAAAACGACAGCAGGGCGAGCATCATGAGCGCCAGATAATCGTCCCGGGCCGGCTGCCAGCCGGCTTGCCCGGCCAGCCAATAGAGGGCCAGGGCGCCCGCCCCCGCCAGGAGCGGGATGACAGCCAGACCGTGCGGGGGCTTCGAATCCAGAGCCAGGTCGCGTTTCTTCAACCAGACCAGGTAGAGGCTGACAAAGGGGATGAGGAGAATATGGGAATAGAGATCGCTGTGCGCGGCGTACCGGACCAGAGACCAGAGGGGCGCGGCGAACCCGGCAACCAGGACTGCCGCAAGCGCCGCGAAGATTCTCAGCCGCCCGGGAAAGTCGGCCGGCACCCGAATGCCGGGCGCCGGGAGCGACTGGGCCGCGGCCTGGGGAAGACTGTTCAGTGAATCAAGGAGTTGGCGGTTGCTCATGGAGAGGTGTCAGGAATTTGAACCGGGTGCATGCCGTCCGACCCGTCCGGCTAGTCCGACAGGTCCGACCCGGCGGCCCCTCACCCCAACCCTCCCCATCCGATGGAGAGAGGGGTGGCCAGCAGGCTGGGTGAGGGGAGGTGTGCTTCCTGAAACCGGTACCCCAGCTCGAAGCCGACCTGGGTGCTCGAAGAGCTTGTACCGCGCTTGAGTGGAGGAATTTTCACTGGCTTGGTAAAAGATGGCCACCGTGCCGCGCTTTCGGAAGGGCGCGCTCAGCCGAACGTTGGCGAAGGTGAGGTCATCCTCGCGGCTCAAGTTCGAGCCGGCGAAGCTCAGTTCGTAGGAAACGACGGTGTACCCGGTGGTGAGACTCAGGTTGAGCTTTCTGAAGAACCGCTGGTTGATGCCGCCGCTGACCGTGGTGCTTTCAGCGACCAACCCTTGGAGAAGGGACGGACTTACCATCCGGCCCGCATTCAGCGAGAGCGTGGTGGATTCGAAGGGCTTGTAGAGGGCCGACGCCATGAAGATCGGGTTGAGCAAAGCAGGCGTCGTGGAATTGAGGAATTGCCGGTCATCAAGGCCGCCGCTGAGCATAAGGCTCACTTTGTCGGTTGCCTGCCAATTGATCCGGCCCTGGGCTTGCTCGAAGGTCATGTCCGGGCCGAAGCCCATGTTGATGTACCCGAAGCTGGCCCCCACACCGGCACCGAACCTGGGCCAAAACTGGTAGTTCAGCCAGTCCATGGTGGACCACACGCGGGAGTCCGTCAGGGCCTGCCCCGGCTGGTTCTGGCCCACGAACTGAAAGCTCTGGCTCAGGCCCAGTTCCAGCGAGGTCTTGGTGTTGATCTGATAGGCGGCGTTGGCTGTGGTCGAGTAACTCTCGTATTCGGTTGGCGCGCCGGTCTCGTAGAGAGGCTGGGAGCTGGTAGCGTAACCTTGCGAGAGCCCCAGGCTCCAGTCTTCGTAGGTGGTCGCGCCGTTCAGCCGCACGGCATGGTCGGTGGTGTCCTGGAAATGCTGGTTCGAGTAGAACCGGAGGGAGGGCGTGTAATCGAGCGTCCAATGGGGGCCCAGTTCGAACAAGACCCCGGGATCCACCTCGTTGATGACGGTCTTGTAATTCTGCCCGGGCGCGGATGGGAAGCCGTCGCCATACAGCAAACGGTAGAGCAGGTGCCCGCGCAGGTTGATGGGGCCCCACGACCAGAGCGGGGGCTCGCCGGCAATGGCGGCGGCGGCGGCCATGGCGGGCGTGAGCGGGCCCAGTTGGCCGGTAGAAATGGCGGAGCGCGGCATTGCGGCCGCGCCGGAGTAGTCGATCGGCGGCGGCGCCAGAACCTCCTGCGCCGCCGCCTCGAACGACCACAGCGACGCCGCAGCGAACAACAGCGCGGACCGCTGGGAGCGGGAAGCCATAAGAAAGGCTAAAGGCTAAAGGCTAAAGGCCAAAGGCAGAGACCACGGGCTACAGGACCACAGGACTACACGACCACGGACTACTGGCCTCTGGCCTCTGGCTTCCGTCCTCCGGCCTCTGGCTTCTGACTTCTGACTTCCTCCTTGATCCTCTGCACATGCCCGCGCCCGAGGCCCTTGACTTCGCAGCCCAACTCGAAGTAGCGCCGGATCTTCTCGTCGGTCAAAATCCCGTAGCAATCCACGACCGCCAGCGGGCCGCCAGCCCAGTTCACCACCTCATCGGGTGAGAGCTTGAGGTAAGGGGCGTGCGGGACGGCCAGGATGAGGGCCTCCACCCCGCTCAACGCCGCCGCCAGGTCCGGCTGCACCCGCACCTGCATCAGCTCGGATTGGTTGCGGAAAAACCGCTCCCACGAAAGGCCCTTGACCGGGTATTCGTCCTGGTTCTCCAGCTCATACCAGTGCTCGACGTAAGGGTCGTGGACGCGCACCTCGGCGCCCATCTCCGTGAGTTTGCGCACGACGATCTCGCTGCCGCTATAGCGGGTGTCGCCCACGTCCTGCCGGTAGCTGACCCCGCAAATGAGTATCTCCGCCCCGGCGATGTAACGGCCCATGTTCCGCAGGGCGTCGCGGGCCAACTCCGCCACGTGCAGGCCCCGCGTGTCGTTCACATCTATCGCCGTCGGCGTGATGCGGAACACCTCGTCGCCGTCCTCGAACCCCAGGATGTGGCGGTAGGCCCAGTAGCCCAACCCGCCGTCCTTGGGCAGGCAGTAGCCGCCGATGCCCGGACCGGGGAAGATGATGTTGTTGTGCGTGGGCCGCATCTTGATCGCCTGGATGACCTTGATCAGGTCCACCCCGTTGCGCTCGGCAAACAGGCTCCATTCATTCAGAAAGGCCAGGATCGTGGCGCGATACGAGTTCTCGACGATCTTCGTCGTCTCCGACTCGATCGGCCGGTCCATAATCGTGAGCGGGAACTCCCGGGTGTTGAGGACCTCGCGCAGGAATTTCTCGACGCGCGCGCGCGCCTCGGGGTTGCACCCGGCGCAGACGCGCCAGAAATCCCGGATGCTGGAGACGTATTCCTTGCCCGGCATGACCCGCTCGAAGCTGTGGGCCAGGAGCGGCTCGCAAGCCACGCCGCGCTTGGCAAAGGCCTTCTTGAGAATGGGCCAGGCCACGAACTCGGTCGTGCCCGGCGCCACGGTGGTCTCGATGAGCACCAGGCACTTGGGCGGATCCTCTCGCCAATCGTGCGCAACGTGGCCTCCAGCGCCGCCATGTCCGCCTCCCCCGTCCGCATCTTGCCCAAGTCCCGCTTGATGTAATCGCACTGCACGTCCACCACCACGCAATCGGCCAGGCCCAGGCAATCGCTGTTGTAGGTCGCCGTGAGGGTCTTGTTCTCCAGGACGCAGCGCCGGATGAGCACATCCACCTCCGGGTCTTCGGCCTTGACCGGCGACTGGCCCCGGTTGAGCAGCGGGATCTTCCAGAAACTGCGCGTGCTGGGCCGTTGGCAACCGATGACGAGCTTGTTCCGCCGCCCCTGCTGGTCGCGCGAATCCGCCACAATCGCCGCCATGACGGCCCCCACAAACCCCAGCCCCATCACCACCACCACCTCTTTGCCCTCCGCCCGCGCCTTCTTGGCCAGGGCCTCCAGGCGGGCCAATTCCCCGGCAGAATCCTCCCGTGATGGCAGCGGAAACGGCTCGCCGGCCGGACTCAGTGAGTGTTTTGTTTCAGACATAGTTGCACGCATAGTGTTCTAAGGGTTGGGTGTCGAGTGTCGAAAAGCCGTAACAGAGGGAGGAACCGCGGAATACCCGCCGCCTTTTTGAGTCTTGCAGATTTGCTGATTATTGCTTACTGTCACTGGCCTGACGGAACCGACAGGTTCACGGTTGATCATAGCATTATGGAATGTGTCGCGGCAGACAAAATGATTCACTCGAAAGCAGCCCCGAACGAGTTGTTTTCTTTAGACGGCAAAACCATCCTGGTAACGGGGGGCACACGGGGCATTGGGCGGGCGATTTCGTTGCGGTTTGCGCGCGCTGGGGCGAAAGTGGTCGCCAATTACATCCGCAACAATCAAGCGGCTGAGGAAATGTCGGCCCTGGCCTCCGGAGAAGGTTTGGCGATTACGTTATGTCGGGCGGATCTCACCCAGCCAAACGGACTAAGCGCTGTCCGCCGGGCGGTCCAGGATTCCAACACTCGTTTGGCGGGTTTGGTCCATTGTGCCGCCACAGGGGTTCATCGGCCCTTTAGAGAACTCACGACGCGCCACATGGATTGGACATTTGCCCTGAACGTCCGCGCGTTTTTTGAGTTGGTCAAAATCCTCCTCGAGAGTTTTGCCGACCGGGCGAGTGTGATAGCCATGAGTTCCGCGGGCGCCACACGCGCCTCACCAACGTATTCTTTAGTCGGTTCATCCAAAGGCGCGCTGGAATCCCTGGCACGACATATGGCGGTCGAATTGGCGCCCGCAGGGATCCGCGTGAATATTCTCGCGGCCGGGGCGGTGCTCACGGATGCCTGGACGGTCATCCCGGACAGTGAGGCGCGGCTGGCGGCGGCCATTCAGCGGACACCGGCGGGTCGTTTGGTGAGTGCGGACGAAGTCGCGTACGCTGCCCAGTTTCTTTGTTCTGAGGCAGCCGCCGGCATTGTTGGCCATACCTTGGTCATCAACGGTGGCGCCGGCATACTCGTCTGAGCTGACGGCTGGTCTTATTGCTTTGCTGGGCATCGATCCGGACTGGGGAAAAGGATCGGGGCGGGAGCATGTTCCCTTACAAAAGGATCAAGCAAGGGCCGCCCTCCTCAACGCACCGTGGTCACGGGTTAAGGGCTGGGGGTGCGCCGGGGCTGGGCTCGCAATTGTTGGCGTCGTTTGGCGGCCTGCGCTTGAGGGGCTCCAGACGTGCCATGAACTCCTTGACCGACCGGGCCAAGCCAAAGGGAATGCCGGCTTTAGCCATCGGCATCGATCTAGGAGGGGCAATCACCATGCGTGGAGCCACGCTGGCGGCTACCACGGCTCCTGTGCAAATTACCGAGCCTTCCCCAATCCGCAGGGTCCGGTCAGCTTCGCAAATCACCACGGCGGCAGGCCCAATATATGCAAAACGCTCAATCACGATACGGCCACTGCCGCGCGTATGCGCAATGATAACGGAGCGGAGGCTGAGCACTACTCCTTCTTGGAGTTCCACGCCTTCCGGATACTCGTTTTCCAAGTAAACGTCATCGCCGATCCACACATTCTTGCCGATTTTCACGCCGCGCATCCGGTGCAGCCATGGACGGAGCGTCATGGCACCCGGAGAGATGCGAGCGATCGCGTGCAGCAACCTGTTAAACGATCTCCTAAGAATGCTCTTCATCCTCAACAGTGAATACCCCTCCGTGTATTATCTGACCTAATCAAGGAACCTCCTCCAGGGCTGGCATCACGATGGGCCCCAGTTCCAAGGCTGCCGTTGCCCAGGAATACCCCACGCCAAAACCGGCTAATACCACTTTTTGCTTTCGCGTGGTCAGGTTTTCGCGCCCGCAGTGAGTCATGGCTAAGGGGATGGAAGCCGAGCTGGTATTGCCAAAGTGCTCCAAAACCATGGGAACTCTGTCCAACGGGAGCCCGATACGTTTCGCCAGGTAATCCAACATAAACTGATTCGCCTGGTGAAAGTAATAAGCATCCACCTGGTTCTTGTCCCACTGCGAACGTTTCAATATGGCGGCAATCATCGGTGGCACTTCGCGCAGAGTAAACGCGAACACTTCCATCCCATTCATGTAAAGATCTTCATCGCTGCGAATGATCCC
The DNA here is from genome assembly GCA_963749495.1 of uncultured bacterium. Lineage (GTDB taxonomy): Bacteria > Verrucomicrobiota > Verrucomicrobiia > Limisphaerales > UBA8199 > CAVQND01. The sequence continues at coordinate 147,442 of CAVVMW010000019.1, read as the reverse complement.
GTCCGGCTGTTTCGTGCGGGTCATGGTTTCAGCCGTGCGGGGCAATCGGGACCACGCCCCGCCGGATTTCATGATAAGATGTCTATGGCCGGTGCCATCGGTTCCCAAGGTAAAATGCATCAAACCCGAACTGTCTTTCTCCAGCGCGGTGGCCGAGCCGGCGTCGCCGAAAAGCGGCATTGTCGTATGGTCGTATGGGGAAGCGAATCGGCTTGATACATCCCCAGCCAGCAGCAATACGCGGCGGCACCCGCCGGCGATTAATGCCGTCCCGATCCATAACCCATAGACGTATCCCGAACAGCCCAATGCTACGTCGAACGCCGCGCATGATTTGGGCAACCCCAGCCGTTGCTGCAAAATGCAGCTCGTGGCGGGCGCGGGATAATCGAACGACTGGGAGACGAGCACCAGCGCCTCGATCGTAGCCGGGTCCCAAGCCAGGCCCTTGAGCAACGCTTGGGCCGCCGCGAAACATAAATCCGAAGCGCACACGCCCGGCCGCGCCACCCGCCGCAGGCGCACGCCTGTGTTTAAAAGGATCTTTCTGGTTTCCTCCGCACCAAACCGTTCGACAACCTCCTGAATGGGTTTCTGGTCAAGCGGCACTGCCGAAGCGATGCCTTTGATCGCCGTGCCGGCTATGCTGAGATCGGGCATAAATAACGCTTTCTGGCCTGCCGCGGGGCTAAGAGATTTTACCAGGAAACAGTTTCACGAGGTCCTCGACAGTTTTGCAGGCGACCAAGTCGCTCGGGGGCACCACGACTCCCAGCTTCGAATCGGCCATGGCAAGGAACAAAAGCCCGGCTATGGAATCCCAGCCCATCAGTTCCGCCAATTTTTCATGGCCTTGAATTTGGTCCGATTCAAGTCCGAGCAGATTACCTAGTTCAGAATGAAACTCGTCTCTCGTCATAAGTGGCGACTAATGCAAAATGACACTACTGATGATGATAACCTGCCTCACAGTTCTTTTCGCGCGAAGCTCAGCTTGCCTTGGGCCGCCAGGATATCGTTTACCCTCACAAATCCTTCAACCAGGGCCGCATGTTCCACCAGCTTTACCACCTTCACCTCGATCGTCATGGTATGGCCCGGCAGCACTGGTGCCAGGAACCGCATGTTGGTTATGCCGCCAAAGACCAGGAATTCTGCGGGCTTCATTCCCAGGCCGGTAGTAAATGTGAACAAGATCGAGGCGCTTTGGCCGATCGCTTCGATGATCCAGGTGCCGGGCATGACCGCAAACTCGGGGAAGTGCCCCAGAAATTGGATCTCGTTGCCGGACACGTTCTTGATAGTCACAATTCGCTGGCCCGGCTCCAACTCCAAAACCCGGTCCACCATGATAAATGGAAATCGTTGTTTTAGATGTTTCCGAACCGCTTCAAATTCCAAGGTCATAAGCAGGAGCTTGGGCCGGAGTACACATAGGCATCAATTGCCCGTGAGTGGGTTTCTTTCGCGATTTTCGCGGGGCTGTCGTGCGCTCTGTTCGTCAGATGCGACCGCGTTGTGGAGCGAAAAGCGCAGACTCATGGGTGGTCGCCAGCTTGCCATTTGCGCCGGGCAAACCCCAGCTTGCCTTTGGCCACGACCCTCCCCGCAACCGTGACGCTTCCCTCGACCAGCGCGAGGTCGCCGGCGAATTTGACGGCCTGGACCACGATCTCCATGGTGTCTCCCGGGACCACGGGGACGAGGAAGCGCATGTCAGTTATGGCGCCCAGGACGAGAAACTCGCCGGGTAGCTGTTCGGCGCGTGTGCTCTTGGCGAAGAGTATCGAGGCAGCCTGCCCCATCGCCTCGACAATCAACGTGCCAGGGGTCACGGCCAATTCCGGGAAGTGGCCGAGGAATTGAATCTCGTTCCCCGTCACGTTCTTAAGCGCCGTGATACGCTGGCCCGGCTCCAGATCCAGTACCCGGTCAACCATGAGGAGCGGAAATCGCTGGTGCAGGATGGCTCGAATCTCTTCGAATGTCATCATGGTCTGCAACATCGGTTATCGTGCCGGTCCTCGGGGAAGTTCTCCGTTCTGAGTCCCTTAACGCCGGCGCAGGATCATCGCGGTGGCACGAGGCAGAAAGCGGGTCCCGGCCGGTGGGGTAGCGGCGTCGGACACCAGGCAAGACACGCGCAAAGCCGCCGCCTCGGCCATCTGCAGCGGCTGGCTCTCGTGGTTGAATTCATAGACATGGTCGCGTTGCGCCGATTCAAGCGCGGTACTGAAGAACACCAGGCCGTCGGGGGCGACCAGCCGGCTCATGGCGGTAAAGAGGGGTTTAGGATCAGGCAAGTGCTCCGCAAGCATGGCGGAGATCACGCCCTGGTATCGCCCTGCGGCAGCGGCATCGTCAGTTTGCAGGGCATCTTTCGTTGCGAAACTGACCCTGCACGTGTGGCCTGACGCACTCAGGAGACGATTTGCCACAGCAACCGCCGGCGGGCTGATGTCCGTGCCTTCCACCTCAATATCAGGGCGCTCCTCGGCGGCCAACAGGCTGAGGACTCCGTGCCCGGAGGCCAACTCAAGCACCCGCGAGTTTTTTGGCAGACGCCGCAGGAACTGGTCCCGGAACAGCGCGATATGGTGAACCATGGAGGGCCAAAACGCATAGATGAGAATCGCCGCCCACATATACGGCACCATGTAGCCCTCGTCCTCGTAAACCTCGGACATTATCTCGGGCATGGCCTCGGGGGTGTATCGCCCTGCCCGCTCATAAACCTGCTGAGCCTGGGCGACGCCGAAGCAATACCTGGCATAACCACGGGCGGCATCGTCAAAGGCTCTCTCCCCATAGGCGCTTTGGGCCCATCGCGCCAGGGGATTCAAGAGCCACGAGCATAACTCCGGGTTCGCCTCGAAAGTCGCTCGCGCGCGAGGCGCAACCATCCTCGCCTTCCGGTCCAAGGCTTCCAAAAACGCTTGTGCTTGTTTCATCTTGACAATCCTATGTGCCTTTGCGGCTTCGTATCGTCAGTTTTGTGAAGGCACATGCCGGACAAGGCGCACCATTGCCCGAATCAGGTCAGCACCGTCCCAGGGGGAACCGAAGACGTGCATCCGGCCCAGCTTCACAATTCTGTCCACTCCGTTGCGGCCGGCCGCCTCGGCCAAGGCCTCTTCCTTTTGAGCATCAGCAACGGCCAAACCCAAGGTTTGTACGGTTCCGTCGAATTTCGAGATCGCCTCCAGCAAATCGTCCACCACCAGCACACTGAGCGTTCGTCCCTGCGTCGGCTTGGGGATGTCAGCTCCCGACCCTAGGAGGATGGTCCAATCGGGCGACCCCGGGAAGAATGCCCGATGGCCAGTGGCCTCAAGAAGCCATGAGGCACGGGCCAGGCAGATCGCGGAAGTCAATGAGGGATGGATCTCCCGGCGTGGATGGGCTCGATTCTCCTCCTGGAAAGCCCGTCTGAGTTCTTCGACGAACTCCGTGATGCTGCCAGCGGGATCTCGCTCAAGAAAGAGCGCCTGTGGCGAGGAGCAGGCCTGTTGATCGAACTGCCACACGTTGCGGGCGATGCGCTGGCACCAGGCCGGCCGGGCGGCCGGGTCATTCCAGGATGCTGCGTCCATAGCCGCGACCGAAAGGCGCGGGCCGAAAACGGCCAGACGCGTCCAATGCGGGAAAGGCAACGCGCGGACTCGCGAGACGGCCTCGGCGCCGCCCCAAATCATAGCCCCGTCAACTGCTTTGGCCATGGCCTCGTGCAGGTCGAGCCGATCGCGATCAAAGGCCACCAAGGCAACACGCTCAACCAACACGCCGGCCTCATCGGCCTCATTGAGGCGCAGCATCAAATCCCGCGTGGTCGGAACCAGGTCCCGCGGCACGCGAACCAGACAAACATTGCCGCCGATCAAGGCGCAGGACATTGAAAGAAGCGGCTGAATCTCAATGTTCCCGGCCGGCCAATGGCCGATGACACCCAAAGCGAACGCCCGGAGCCTGGCCTGTCCAACGGTCTGCCATCCGCAGTTGAGCGAACCGGGGCCCAGTTCGCGCTGGAGGATCGGCTCGAGCGTGCCACGCCGCAGCCACAACCGGAGAAACGGCACGCCTGGCACATCCAATCCGCCTGGTTCCAGGCCAACAGACCAGCGCTCGAAAACGCTCAACACCGCGCCTGGAGAAAGGTCCTTTTCCAGGAAGACCCGCCGGAGCCGCTCTGCAGCCCCGAGGATTTCCTGTGGCGAATCCACAGTTTGGACAGGGTCATTCATGAGTCGCCGCGTCTGCCCTCGACCGCCCCCGGCTGGCCTCCAGGTTGCCGCAGCCACGGACCTCCGCCTTGGGCGCGCGGCCAATGAAGCGAAAGTAAACACCACGTCTGCCGCAGGGGCACCCGTCAGGCCCCGCAATCTGAGCCAGGTCCTCGCTGAGCAACAGGAATCCGGGAAAACTCGTTGGCAACACGCTGCACACCTGGATTAAGCCCTGCTGGCCGGCTCCCACCGGGTCGAGTGTCAAGGGGTCTCTCACCACCACATCGGCGAAGGCAGGCACATGCTTGTGGCCGTAATCGCAATCGGGATACACCACGCCCACATTTTCGACCATGCCATAAAAATCGATGACCCGGTCACACGAACAACCAAAGGCAGAGGCCACTCCGCGGGAAAAAACGTCGCGGGTTACCGCCTGACTCTCCAGGCGCTTCCAGCCGCCGCTATGGAGAACGCGGACCTTGGGCATGTCGAGCGTAACGCCTCTGGACTCCAAGGCACTCACAAACGAATTCCAAATCACATACGTAAAGCCGTACACGAGAACTTCCAGGCCCTTCCATCTGGCCGCGCACTCCTTCAGTCTTTCCATGTCGAGCTCCAGCTTTCCGGAGGGATCGTTGCGCAGACAGCAGACGATTTCGGTGGCAAAGGAGCGGAGGCCCTGGATGGCGGCCCCGCGAGCCCCAACGGGCCGGCTCCTGACAGCGTTTCGGGCGCATCAATCACCAGGTAGGGCCGGCGCGCCGGGCCGATAAAGTCTCGGATGATCGCCGTAACCCCTTTGGTCATCCGTCTGGAGGTCCCCGCGTCCAGAACGACGCGGCTTGGCACCTGGCCGGTGGTGGCGCTGGAGGTCAGCGTCCGGGTAACGTCCCCAGGGTCGATCAGGGCCAGGGGTGGATCGGCTTTGAACACGCTGACCGGCAGGAAGGGCAGGTCGGCCAGGCGTTGGGCGGTTCGGTAGTCTGCCGGCCACCGTTCGACGTAATTGCGATAGCGCGGATTGCGCTCGCAGGCGTAAGCCAGGGCCTGCCTGAGCACTCCCATCAAGGCCAACTCGTGCTGCCTCGGCTCCGCCTGGTAAGGGGGAACCGCCAGCAAGGCCTCGATGCTGGCTTCAAGGTCGGTCGATGAGTTCATACTGCAGCCCCCAAAAGGTGCCGGGCAACTTTGCCGCTCGAGGTCTTGGGCAATTCCGCAACCAGGTTGACCTCGGCGCATGTCCAATGAGGCGGCAGCGCACTGCGCACCCGCTCGGGCACATCGCTTGCCCCCCCGGTCGGAACGATAAAGAGCGAAATCGCCTCGCCCGCTTCGCCATGCGCCTTGGAGGTCGCCGCACACTCGTAAACCCCGGGAACTTGCGCTACTCTTGCCTCGACTTCTGCGAAGCTTACCCGGACGCCTCGGATTTTCATGAAGTCGGCCTTGCGTCCCGTAATCCACAGATACCCCTCGGCATCGACCCGCGCCATGTCCCCGGTCCTGAGCCAGCCATTCTGGAACTTGCGGCCGGCCTCCTCCCCATCGTTGAAATAACCAGCGCAAACCGACGGGCCCCTGACCCAGATTTCTCCGGTTTGGCCCGCCGGAACCTCCCGACCCGGATCATCGGCGATTCGCACCTGCAGGTTGTCCAGCGGCAACCCGGCGCTGCCCAATTTTTCAGCCAACCGTTCGGGGGGCAGGCAACTGATGCGCGCCGTCGCTTCGGTCTGGCCATACATGACGTAGAACTGGGCGGTGGGAACAATCTCGCGCATCGCCTGCACGCTCTTCGGGGCCAGCGCGCCGCCCGCCTGCAGGAAACGGCGCAGGCCCGGCAGCGGGATCGAGCGGAGATTGGACCTGCCCAGCAGAACGTTATACACGGTGGGCACGCCGGCGAACGTGGTGCAACGGTGAGTGTTGATCGCCCGGAGCACTTTGTCGGGAAACATGAAGCGCGAGTCAAACACGATGCTGCCGCCTTGGTACAAATGCGTCTGCAGCACACTCGCCCCGAAGCAGTAACTCACGGGCAAAATCAGCATCGCGCGCTCGTCCGGCCCGAGATGCTGGCTGCGGATGATGGCCACTGTGTTGGCCGCCAGGTTCCCATGCGTGACCATTACCAGGCGCGGCGTTCCCGTTGAGCCGGAAGTGGGCATCAAAGCCGCCAGATCGTCGGCGGCGCACGGCTGCGGAAGGACCGAGTCAATCGAGAGGGCTTCGAAGCCGCCCACAAACTGCCTCAAGCCAAGCTGCTCAACCCACTCGCACTTGGTTTCCTTTGCCGTCCAAACCGCTCGCGCCCTGGCCGTTTCGCAAACCGGCCCGCCCGACAGGGAAAGGACCCGGTCCTCAATCGGCACCGGCACCAAACCGGCGTACATCGCACCTACGTAGGCCAAGGTGCTGGCGGGACTGAGACTGCAGCCGATCAGGATGCGGTCACCCGGCTCCAAGCCGGCCGCCAAAAACCCGGCGGCAAACCCCGCGACCGACGAGCAAAGGGCCTGGAGCGGCACAGTCTCGCCAGTCGCCGCGTTGATGAGACACGAGTTGGGCCCGAACCGGCGAACCAGCCGGCCTGCGAAGTTTAGCTCCGAAGATTTCTTCATCAAGAGGGCGTCCCCGCACCGGGGCGGCTACCCACGACTTGCCAGCCCGGAGCGCTCACGCTGGCTCCGCCGCCAGCTTGGTCTCGACGATCCTGACGATCTGGCGCACGTTCTCCATTTCCATTACTTCGTCCACGTCGAAACTCAGGCCAAACGCGCGCTCCAAACTGCTCACCAAAACAATATGCCCCATGGAATCCCACGCGGGAATGTCTTTCGGGGTGGTGTTGATGGTGACGGACTGCGGATCGACATCAAACGCGGCCTTGATGGCCTCTTGCACTTTTATCAATAGATTCTCCATATGTGATTGCTCTTTCCACTTCGCCTGTGCCCAGCGGGGGCGACAGGAACTCGCTCACTGCCATTAACATCTCCACACGACATCCGGGACAAAGTTGTTCCCGAAGTCAGCACCAGGCAGCTATGCTGGCCCCGCCATCCACCACCAAGGTGTGGCCATTTATGCCGGCAGCCGCCGACGAACACAAGAACTGCACAGCCAAAGCGACCTCTTCCGGCGTGACCAACCGCCGCATCGGCGACCGGCTGGCTGCCTCCGCAAGCCTCGCTGCCCCCTGCGGAATCGCCTTCCAGGCATCGGTTGCGACCGCTCCGGGAGCGATCACATTGACTCGAATTCCCTGCGGCGCAAGCTCGGCGGCCAAATGGCGGGCGAGCGATTCCAGCGCACCCTTCGAGGCGCCGACCACAGCATAGTCGGGCACGGCACGCATCGCGCCGGGGGAACTGATGGTGACAAGGCTCGAACCGTTGCCAAGTCTCGGCATAAGCCTCTTTGCCAATTCGAAGAAGGCCCGCACATTCAGCGCGAGAGTCCAATCCAGATGGCGCGCGGTAAGTTCGGAAAATGGGCGGTGGGTGCCGATAGCCGCACAATGAATGAATCCGCGAAGCGGCGCAGTAATCTGCCCGATGGCCCCTTCGATCTGCTGCAACCCTTCCGTAACCGTTCACGGGTTTCGACGCACCGCTTGAGCACATGATCTGAGCAGGCCGTAGATTTTGCTGGCGTCACGGAGCGGCCCTTGTTAGGGTACGTGGCTGTGGACCAGGATTTAGTGATTAGGCGCCGGGTTATTCGGGAAGCCGACCTGCTGCTCATCCGACAGTTGATTGAGGAGGAGGGAGCCCAGGGACGCAGCCATATTTCCAATCGCCTCTGCGAGATGTGGAACTGGCGCCAAGCCAATGGGCGCTTTCGTCAGATTGCCTGCCGCGAACTGCTCCGTCGGCTGGAAGCGCACGGACTGATCGAGTTGCCTCCGAAGCTCTGCGAGGCCCGACGAGCAGGTTATCGCAACCGAAGCTCGACCCCCGAGCTACTGGATTGCCTGCCGTTGACGGGCAGGCTGCGCGAGTTCCAAAACCAGATCGGCCTTCAGTTAGTCGAGCCGTCCCAGCAGTTGGCCCTCTACCGTGGACTGGTCGGAACGTATCACTACCTGGGCTATCAACAGGCCACCGGAGCGCAACTCCGATATATTGCTTACTTCCAGGAGCGCCCGATTGCCTGCCTGAGCTTTGGTCCGGCCGCCTGGAAGATCGGGGCCCGCGATCAGTTCATTGGTTGGTCGGCGCAAGCGCGGCAGCAAAACCTTCGGTGGGTGGTCAACAACGACCGTTTCGTTGTTCTTCCCTGGGTTCAAATCAAGTGCCTGGCTTCGTATCTATTGGGCAGGGCCGTGCGCCAGCTTCCGGGCGATTGGCCAAGGGTTTACGGTCATGACTTGGCTCTGGTCGAAACGTTCGTGGAAAAGCAGCGCTTTGCCGGGACGGCCTACGCGGCTGCCAATTGGATTTGCGTTGGGCAAACCCTTGGACGAGGCCGCAATGATCGGACCCACGACCAGGCCGCTCCCATCAAAACGGTTTGGCTGCACCCGTTGCGAGGGGATTTCCGGGCCTTCCTCTGCCAGGAACCATAGCCATGGGCTGGTTCACCGGAAAAAAACGACTGCGCCAGTTGGAGGAGGAAAACGCCCAACTCCGCCAGGACAAGGCGCGCCTGGAGTCGCGGGTGGCCGAACTCCAAGCCGAAAACGCCCGGCTAATGAATCAACTGGCCGCCGCCCGCAAGCATTCGGGTAACTCCTCCAAACCGCCCTCCAGCGACATCGTCAAACCCCGGGGGCAGCGGCGCGGGAAAAAGTCCAAGCGGCGCATCGGCGGGCAAAAGGGACATCCCAAACATCAGCGGCCTGCCTTTGCTCCCGATCAAGTTGATCAACGGATCCCCTTCCGCCTCAAGCAATGTCCGGTTGATCCCTCCCACCGGATTAGCCCGGCGGAGGGACCGGAGCACCAACGCACGATCCAACAGGTCGAGTTGGTGGAAAAACCGTTCCGGGTGGTCGAGTATACGGCTTACAGCATTTGGTGCCAGGACTGCGGCTGCTATCACCAGGCCGCCTTGCCCCAGCACATCGTCAAGGCGGGCCTGTTCGGGCCGCGGTTGACGAGCTTGGCCGTCTATCTCAAGGCTAAAATCCATGCTTCCTACAGCGGGATTCGAGATTTTTTCCAGGACGTGGTTGGCGTCAAAGTCTCTCGCGGCTATGCCGCCAAACTCCTGCACAAAGCCAGCCACGCCTTCGCCCAGCCCTATGGAGAGCTCATCGAACTGCTGCCCCAACAAACTCGCCTCAACACCGATGAGACCGGACACAAAGAGAATGGCCAGCGTTACTGGATCTGGTGTTTTCGGGCCGCCAGTTTTGTCCTCTTCACGATCGAGCCCTCCCGTGGCACCGAGGTCTTGATGCGTGTCCTGGGCCAAGACTTCAAAGGGATTCTGGGATGCGATTACTACGCGGCCTACCGCAAATATGCGCGCCAATGTTCCGTGCTGGTCCAGTTCTGTCTGGCCCACTTGATTCGGGACGTCAAATACCTCTGCGAGTTTCCCGATGCCCAGGTCCAACGCTACGGCCGGGGACTGCTGACCGGCCTCCAAGCCCTGTTCTGGACACTCCACCGTAAGGATCAACTGGGCGCCCGAGCTTTTGAAGCCCAACTGCAGCAAGCGCACGACCAGATCTGGAAGGCGGCCATTCCCGCCGCAGACGGTCCGTATCACCGGTTGATCTACAACCTGGCCGAGCGCTTCTATCACCACGGCGAAGCCTACTTCCAGTTCATTACTACTCCGGACATCGAGCCCACCAACAACGTGGTCGAACAGGCCATGCGTTTTGTGGTGATGGACCGCCATATTACCCAAGGCACGCGCAGTGCGCGCGGACGACAGATCTGTGAGCGACTTTGGACAGTCATGGCCACTTGCGCCTTACACCAACGCTCCCCCTTTCAATGGATCTATCAGGCTATCAGCGCCGATTTCAAGGGGTTGAAAGTTCCTTCCTTACTCCTCGATTCATCGTGAAGGCTCGGTCACATTCTCGCCGCTCTCTGCTTGCTGGTCTGCGGCTCTGTCCGCTCACGCCCCAATAAACTCCCCCTCCGCCGGGGTAACCTGTGAACGGTTACACCCTTCCGAGGTCGTCAGATCCGCGCGGCACAACTCCACCCGCAATTGTTCACTCTCTGCCAAGGCCTTAAGCCCCCGAGCAGCGTTTTCGTTCCGCAGGTAACCGGCTACGACACACGCCCCGGCACGCGCAAACTGGATCGAGATGGCGCGCCCGATGCCGCGCGTGCCGCCTGTCACCAGGAACGCTCCCCCCAGGAGGAAGGGATTACTCGTCATGAACGTTTGAGGTTGGCACTTACCATCCTTGACCATGACCGCTGGAAAAGGTTCCTCGCCCGCAGGCGCCCGGGAGCGGTGCGGTCGCGAACCTCCATGAACACCTTGCGCACCACCGGCCAGCACTGGGGCCGGGGCGTCCGAACCCGGCGATAATCCACCGGGTTCTTAGGCGGGCTGGTGATTTCGATCATTTCCCCCGGGGTAACCGAAATGGGACCAACCACACGTGGGGCAGCCGCCGCGGAAAAGCGGAGCTGGCCGCAAGCGGAAACAGCGAGCGGCTCGCCGGGCTCGTCCTGTCCGATCCAATGTCTATAAACTGCAAGCATCCGGACATCGTCAGGTACGGAGACACAGACACGCCGGGAATACATCTTGAGGTGCAGCAACTCGCCTGTGCGGAGCAATTTGAAACTGGAATTCACGATAGCGCTTGGGCTGGCCCAGCGGGTGCCGGTGAGGCCATTGACGAGATCGGCGAAGGCCCACGGCAAATCGTACCCAGCGGCCAAATCCCAGTGGTGGCAAGCCAGAACGATGGGTTGCCGCAGGAACGCCGCCAACAGGACATCCGTCCCCCAGCCGGGGCTCATCCTGATGCGAGGGATCACAGGCAGACCACCCAAGAGATCCGCGTAGTCCATGCCGAGAGTCTTAGGGAGGTTGGCTCCCGCGTTGCAGCGGAACAAGCGTTCCGGAGTCCCCAGCACCGCCGCATAGCCGAGGGCTACCATCTGGGCCAGGTTTTCAGTGGTAACCGCGCCGTGCGGAGCTTCCATGACCAGACAGGCCTCCAGGCCTTCATTCTGGCGCACAGAGGAGTACCGGCGAAGGGCCTGAGCCAGTAATCGGAGGCAATCTTCCGGCGGCCTCGATTGAGCCAGTTCATTCTTGATATGACTGTTGCCGTGGAGGACGAGAGAAAGGCGGGGAGAATGGGAACGAAAGATCGCAAGGGCTCGGGAGTCCAAACGCCAGCAATCCAGGGGAATGATGGCGACCGAAACACAATAGCTATGAGCCTGGGCATGAGCCGCCAACTCACGGTAGTCAAGAAAGCCGTACAAAGTGGAATAGAGGCTGGGATCATCGAAAACCAGGCACGCGGGGACCGGCCCCGGCTGCCAATCGACCTCTTGGGTCAATGCGCGTAGGAAACAAAGCAAGGGCAACAAGCCCATGCACCGGCCCGACCGAAAATGCTCGCGCACGCCCTCCCCGGCCTCCAGCTCCGGCAGCGCCAGAGCTACGAAGTCTACCTGTCCCTTGTTCGTCCGCCGCCGAAGCCAAATCGGCTGCCCATCCCTGGAAGCCAATAGTTCGTCGCCTTGCCTCATCTGCAAAACGCAAGATGATCGCGATTCCGAATCCACCATGCCCCGCCCCCGCAGACACGGGTCCAACTGCGGAGATTTGCTGAATTCCACTTCCTGGGAGTGACACCGCGCAGCGTCCCTGCCGGGTGCCGGGCTGACCAAGGTCGGCAGGTCGGCTCGGGTGGCGAGCGAGGACGTGCCGGGGCTTGGCTCGACAACTATCAGGGCAACCAGTCCATCCTGTTCACCGGGACGCCAGTGACGGAATTCAACGGGGTAGAGTTGGGCTAAGCTGGTGAACAGCCTCCAAAGGCCTGGCGACAAGGCACCATCGAGAACTCCGACGACTCTGCTGTGTCCGGGTTCCATTAGTTCCAGAAGCAGTTGCCCCACCGCCCGTTTATTGACGCTGCGGGCATCGCGTTGAATTGGTTCTCCCTGTCGAATATCGTCCATTATAACACTCCCCGGTGGCAGTCACAACCAATGGTCGCCAGTCGCGTTGGCACGGTGCCGTTGATGAGTCCGTAACCGTCCCAGAAAACCACTGTTCCATCGCCCTTCAGCGCCAAGCTGCGACGCGCGCATGCGGGCCGTGCGGTGCCGAAGTTCCCGGTAGAAAAGATGGAGAACCTGCTCCGACGCGAGCCGAGCCTAAGGATAGACGGACCGGTAGGAGCGTTGCGGGGTGCCTGCGCTGTCAATGAACTGGAACATGCCAGACGAGTCGGCCGTCACCGTGCCCAGGGCTTGCCAGTTGCTGCCTTCCGGGTTATCGGCGAACTGAATGTGGTAAGTGTAGCCCGGAATGCCGTCCCCGAGGATCGCGTAAGAGCCATCACTCTGGACGCTGACGCTTAAGTTCGCCGAGGGACCATTGTCCACCTGGATATTCACTGTGACTGTCCCGGTAACGGAGACGTAGCCGTCGCTGATTGTGTAGGTGAAGGAATCTGAGTTGACGAATCCCGAGGCTGGCGTATAGAATATCCACCCGTTGTTGGTCACAACGGTGCCCCCGTTGGCACTGGTGGCGCTGACGCCCGCCAAAACAATCGGGTCGCCGTCGGCGTCCGTGCAATTGGTGAGCACTGCGCTGATCCAGATTTTTGCCCCGCTCGCCGGCTCGCGCTGCATTGTGGCCGGGCCCGCCACAGGGGGCGTGTCAATTACTTGAACAGGTGACAACGCGTTGTTGGTGGCGAAAAAGAGAGCGTCTCCAGAATATTCGGCCACGACGCTATGCGCGCCGTGCGCGAGGCTTGCACTCGTGTAAGCCGCGGTCCCGCCGCTCAGGGTTATTGGCCCGCCTGCGTTAGCGCCGTCAACCGTGAACTGAATCGTGCCGGTAGGCGTGGTGGTTTCGGGAGCTACGGGACTCAGGGTGCAGGTGAAAACGACGGCCTGGCCCGGCAGCGCCGGATTCACGGACGAAGTCAGGCTGCAGCTAGTCGGCAATCCGGGCGCTGCCCCCGGTGCCCCGTAATTCTGGGAAGCGTCGTCCAGCACCAGCACCCAATCATAGTTGTCCGGCGGAGTAAAGGTTTTGCTGCCCGACGTTCCGTAGCTGCCAATAAGCGTCGCCGCTCCCGTCTGCGGATTATACCACCACGCGTTCGCAGTGCTGCCTGAAATCTGATTCATCGCAACGGTAAATGTCATTTGATCCTGTGGAACATACGCGATGATAGTCTTGCCAGTGCTCTCCCGCATCGCCGTGATGTAGTCCGTCTGCCCCGAGGTGCCGTAACCGCTTGTCACCACCGTATGCCCGCTGTCGGGGACGCAGTTGTACCAAGGTCGCGTCCGAACCAGCTTTATCAGGTTCGTGTAGGCGAGCGAACCGGGGCTTTGGAGATTTGCCTGCCAGCCGGATGAAAAGACATCAATCTTGTCCACCCCGAAACAACCGCCCATCGCCCCGCTCAGCACTGCCCCGTAAGCCTCCCACCGCGTTTGGATCGCTGGGTAGCTTGGATTTCCAGGGACTTCATAGTATGCCTCGACCAGAAAGGTGGGCGCTACTGGGCTGCGCTGGTAATCAGAGAGTGTTTTTATGTATGCGATACTCGCCGTGTAGGTGGAATTGAAATTATCCCACGACTCTGTATAGTAGTCGAACGCCGAATCACCCCGTTTGCAATGCGCCGTCATCAAATGGCTCGGGTCCTGCTGCAAAATCCCGGAGGCCACCGCATCCACTACCGTCTTGTTCGGCGCCTCATAATCGCACCCGTTCAACCAGATGATGTTGGTGTAGCTCTTGTACCGATTCCCCACATAATTGCCCCAATTCGTAAGGTTCACGAGGCTGTTGTGTGTCATGTCCTGATACCAGCCCTCCGAACCGCCGCCATAGCCAAGATAGGCCGGAGCAAGAATCACTTGGATACCATAGTAACCCGCGCGACTGATCGCCGCGTCGGAGTTGGTAAAATAATCAGGGTTGATACTGCTGAAATCCCAATAGCCGCCGCTCAGTTTGTTGGTGAACGGATAAACTCCGTAGTAATTCGCCGGGGCATTGTCGGCATAATAATGCTCAATCAGGTTCACGATGATCGTGTTGAAACCCTTCGCCCAACGGTCACTCAGATACGTCTCCACGTCCGCCGTATCTAGTTGCGCAATCAGCGACCAGGCGGCCTCGCCCTGGATGAAAAACGGCGTTCCGGCCTGGTCCACCAGATAATGATTCCCGGCAGACAGCTTGAGCGGGTACGCGGGACCAGACCCCGCCCGAATCAAAATCGGGGCGAGCGCCAAAAAGGCGATTGCAAAGATTACGTTTTTTTTCATTGGAAACCTCGTGGAATCAGGACTTCCGGCGCAGAACGCTCCAATCGATGAATGCCATCCCCAATATGCCGCGATCAGGACCACCCGGACTGGCGAATGTTTGGCCACCTGCTTGTGCGTTGATCCCGTCAGGGACCGCGAGAGGAGTGCTCGGGTTCTTGTTGCCCAAATTCATATCCGCTTGCGCTGCGGCCTCCGTTGACGGGGTGCTATCACCCGATGCAAGGCAGGAAAGGTTCGCAGTTGCTTGGCCGCCGGATGTTGTGGCCTGCAGCACAGCCCGCATGGCGGCTTGGAGACCAACAGATGTGGCGGCGCTCATCGAAGGGCCGGTGTAATACGCTGCCCGCATCTGGCTGATGAATGCCGCCTTGGCTGCGCCCATCCCGCCCGGGGGACTTGCTGCCCGAGATTCATAGCTTTGGCTTTGTTCTGCTCTTGCTTTTCATCTGAGGCGTGCGGCCCGTTTGGGCGGCGCTCGCGCCGCCTTCGAGCGAGTCAAGGGACGACAGGTAACTACGGTACCAGCTTACAGTCTCCCGCAGCCCTTCTTCCATACTGTGGAGCGGCCTCCAGCCGAGCCGCTCGCGGGCTTTGGCTGAGGTTAGGTACTGCGTTCGGATCTCCTGGCTGACTTCGTTTCGAATGTCAGGCGAGAGTGAGCATTCCATAAGCTGCGCAATCTTCCGAACCAACTCGAGCACCGTCATCCGCACTTCGTGCGAAAAATTGAAGGCTTCCCCCGCCAGTGACCGGTCCTCAGCCAACCTCCGCGCCAAGTGCATGTGAGCGGCGGCCCCGTCATCGGCGTACAGATAATCTCGGATGAACTGCCCATCTGAGCGAATGACCGGCCGTTTTCCTTGACAGATGGCTTGGACGGTCCCCGGGACGATCCGGTTCCAGTTCATGTCCCCGCCGCCAAAGAAGTTGCCACAGCGAGTCACGCTCACAGGCAAAGCGAGAGACCTGCCGTAGCTAGTGGCGATCAGGTCCGTGCAAGCTTTGCTGACCTCGTACGGGTGCAACCCGATCAAGGCCATATCCTCGCGATATGGCAAGTCTGCATGTTCGCCATACGCCTTGTCGGAAGATGACACCACAATCTGCCGAACGCCGGCGTTCCGACGACAGGCCTCCAGCAGGCACCATGTGCCTTGAACATTAGTCTCGAACGTGAGCACAGGATCTCGATTGGCCACACCCACAACCGCCTGGGCGGCAGCATGGAACACCGTATCGATCTGATTCTCCTTCAAAATCCGCTCCAGCAGGGCCTGATCACGGATGTCGCCCCTAACTAACCTCGCCCGCTCCAGCCTGCCCGGGGCGACCACCTGGGGGTGCGGAGGCCGCCCGCGCAGCAAACAGACCAGGCGGGCGCCCACATTCAACAATCTTCTGACCAACCATCCTCCCAAGAGTCCGGAGCCGCCGGTGACCAAAACGGGACGATCCCGCCAAAAGGCCGAGTCCACGCTGCCGGATTCTCCCAACTCGTTCACACGCTCGTCATCGGCCGTTTTCACTTCGTTACAGTAGCAGTTTCCTGCAGTAAAACGCCTCCGCGTACTTCGTGCTGGACGCGCATTCCACCCCGCGCAGGCGCATCAAGGATAAGAATGTGTCCGAGGAAAACCAATGTTTGCTCTCTTGGGTTTGAAAAAACCTGCACGCATGCTCGATTTTGCGCTGGCACAGCTCTTCATCCAATTCAACGTACAGGTTCGGGTTGCCGATGTCGCCGTCATACTTCGGAACTTCGTATTCCAGAATAACGTGGTCCCGAAACGTGTTCCACGCAAGATCGGAGAGAACTCGGTGGTCTTGGTGACGATCTTCTCGATAATGCGTAAAGACCAGATCGGGCTGGACAGTTCCCTTCAACTTCTCAAAGAACTCCTTGATCTCCTCCCCTCGGAAAGGAAAGAAACCGTTCCTAAAATGCTTGATTACGATCTTCGCTTCGCCGGCCCCCTTCAAAAGCACGCGAGCGCTCGATTTGGCTTCCCTGCTCCGGCGTCCCTCGGCGCTGAAAACGACCCAGACGATGTTCAAGCCGGGTCGGTCCTTCAGCAGCCTGAGAACCGTTCCACCGCAGCCAATTTCGATGTCATCGGCATGAGCTCCCAGACATAGAATCGAGCGCACTGCCTCAAAATTCACTCGGACCATAAAGCCATCCTGGATACCGCCGGAGTTGTTGCCGACGGGGCCGCGCCGCCGCCGGAGGCCCGCCTGAGGAAACCAAGTGTTCCGCCTGCGGCGTTTCCTTCACCTCTAGAGGTGCTCATGACCTCAGGCAATAACCTCCACTCTTGGTATGGGCACCACAAATTTCCCGCCCCATTGCCGGATGGGCGCCATCTGCTGCACAATCTCCTCCTTGAAATTCCACGGCAGGATAAGAACGTAATCCGGTTTCGTCTCGAAAAGCTTCTCCGGCGAACAAATAGGGATGTGCGTCCCTGGAAGGAATTTGCCCTGCTTGTACGGGTTCCGATCCACAGTATAATCGAGGAAATCTGTCCGGATGCCGCAATAGTTGAGTAGCGTGTTGCCCTTCCCCGGCGCTCCATAGCCCGCGATGCGTTTACCCGCCCTTTTTGCCGCGATCAAAAACTCGAGCAAGCCGCGCTTCGACTCCTTCACGCTTTCGCTGAATGTCGAATACGTATCCATCCGATCAAGGCCGGCGGCCACCTCCCGGTCTCTCAATTCGATGACCCGCTGGGTGACGGGTCTCGATTCGTCCGCGCCATGGCGCGCATAGATGCGAATAGACCCGCCATGCGTCGGGAGTTCCTCAACGTCAAAGAGCGTCATGCCATGCGCGCTAAAGACCTTTTCGGCCGTAATGAATGAGAAATACGAGAAGTGCTCATGATAAATAGTGTCGTATTGATTCTCCGCCATCAACCGGATTAGGTGTGGGAATTCCAAGGTCGCCACACCCTGCGGCTTCAAAACGACGCCGATGCCGGCAACGAAATCATTCAGATCCGGAACCTGTGCGATCACGTTGTTGCCGGTCACAAGGTCGGCCTGCCTGCCGTCGCGCACCATTTCGTGCGCCAGGCTGCGGCCAAAAAACTTGACCAGCGTTGGCACGCCCTTCTCAATCGCGACCTTCGCGACGTTGGCGGCGGGCTCGATTCCCAGCACAGGGATGCCCATCTTCACGAAGTTGCGCAGCAAGTAGCCGTCGTTGCTCGCCAGCTCCACAGCCAGGCTCTCTCTGCCAAGTTTCAACCTTTGGACGATCATGTCCACGTATTCGGCCGCGTGCCGCAGCCAGGTATCCGAGTACGAAGAAAAGTAAGCATACTCCCCAAAAATCTCCTCCGGGCTGACATATTCCTGGAGCTGCACCAGGAAGCACCGATCGCATACCTGAACGTGGAGCGGATAAAAGGCCTCCACCTGGTTCAGTTTCGCGGCGCTGACGTAACTCTCGCACAGGGGGGACATGCCTAGATCCACAAATGTGTGTTTCAAGGGCGTTGCGCAGAAGCGGCAGACGTTGGCATGTGCACTGCGCGTTCCCCCTTCTTGACGCGTTGCCGCCGTTATTGCTTGGCCATTTTGCACAGGATTCATAAGTCCATTTCGTATCGGACAATACACTTGAATGGTTCTTTGAAACTACACATCGGGCGATTCTATCCGTCGGAGCAGATTATTCACGATGAGCCCCTCGGCGGCCTCGGCCAATTTGGCGAATTCCATCTTTGATCGCTCGGCGATGTCCAGGAGTGAATGTTCACCGTCCGAAAAGTTCAGGACCCACATTACAGCTTCTTCGAACAGCCTGCCTCCCTTGCCTCCCGCCTGCCGGTAAAGGCCACGGCGCCCGAGCTGCGGCTCGCATTTGGGCTTCAGATTGAGGAAACGAAGGTTTTTCTCGAGGACTTCCACGACGCCTAGGAGGCTGTGGACTGACTCCGCGAGGGCTGCAGGGCCGACGAAGTCCAGATTGTCAGCGGACGTGTGATTCTCCGGATATTCTTCATTGGGCGTCCGCATAAAACAGCCAACGGGCAGGTTGAAGCCCGGCGAGCAGGTACTGCCGCTCGTCGCAGCCGTACGGCGTGAAATCCCGCATTTCGAAGTCTCCACCGGAGTGTTCCAGCACGTGTGCCACGGCGCGATCGATTTCCGCGCTGCCTTGCCGGCTGCGCTTGTATGTAAACCGACCTGGGTCGCCCACGCTCGACAATACCAGCCCATGCTTGATCCTCGGGATTACGGATTCGTTCAAAGCCAGCCAAGTCACGGTGCCGATGGTGGCGGGAACCCATAGGAAACGGTAGGAGTAGCGCGAGGACACGCCTGCGAGGTGCTGCGCCAATTTGGCGGCTACGGCCATTGCTGATAAATTATCGTTGCAGAGCGAAGGATGGCACGAATGAGCGGAAATGACTACCTCGTCGTCGGTTGCCCCCGGGGACCTGAACTCGCCGTAGGTCAGGTGGCCGGGCGCCAGCGTCGAGTCAATACAGACCTCGTACTCTTCGTCGCGAAGGCTCTGCCAATGGGAATGGCTTAAGCAGAACCCCCAGGTCTCCTGGTAGTAGGAAGTGCGGTATGGGATCAAATCAGGAGACTCGGGCAAAGTGAAGACGTGCTTCCGCAGCTCTTCCAGGCGAATCGTCTGCTTCACCGGGACACTGTAATTCACGACGTGCAGATTGCACTTTCGAAAATCAATCACCCTCTCCCCTCGGGAGTTCTTGACGTAGGCATCCCGGATATTCCACTCTTTTGGCACCGACCAATCAAATACCTGCGTGCCGGTGGGAACCTCGTGCATTACCAGAGGCACATATCGCTGGAGCGTTCCCAGACTCCGCCGCAGGCCATCGCCGGTAATACTGCGGCAGAAGGGGTAGAGCGCGCACACGCATTCGTAGGCGCTCGCCCCCTCCTTTCCACCGTCCCATTCCTTCAAAACGTCGGTGACGGATTTGCCCATATCTCTCTCAAAACGCTGGACGGGCATGCGAATTCAGCCGAGCAAGGGCCAGTTCGCATCCCTCTCGGATACAGCCACGACCGGCAGCGGCCACTGGATGCCCAGTTTCGGATCATTGTAGCGCAGCCCGAAGGCCGCCTCTGGAGCGTAGTATTCACTGATCTGGTAGAAGATTTCCGTATCCTCTTCCAGGGTCTGGGACCCATGAGCGAACATCTCCGGGACATAAATCGCTCGCCGATTCCGCGCGGTCAACTCCACACCCAGGTGCTGCAGGTAAGTTGGAGAACCCTGCCGCAGATCAACGATCACATCCCAGAGAGCGCCCGCGCTGCAGCGCACGAGCTTGACCTCGCAAGCCGGCTGCCGCTGGTAGTGAAGCCCCCGCAGGGTGCCCCGCTTATGGCTCAGTGACACGCTGCACTGCACGAAGTTGGCTGCCAGCCCCCGTTCCCCGAACTCCCGAGCGCAAAACGTCCGCGCGAAAAACCCACGCGCGTCTTCGTGCCTCTCTGGCTCAATGATAAACACGCCTGAAAATTGGGTGCTGATGATCCTCACGGCTCCTTCCAAAAGAAATGGTCGTCGATCTGCTGTGTTCGAATCAGGTACTCAAGCTCTTTCAGCCGGGTGAAGGCACGGTGGCAGAAAATGCCCGTGCTCATATTGATCTGTTTGAACACGTCGTGTAACTGCTGGGCGCCGCGCCGCGCATCCCACACGCACTTGAATCCAGGCAGATGCTTCCGGATCTTTTCGAACGAGACTCGATAGCTCCGATTATCCGGGCTGGGGGGCCCAAAGGTTACTTGGCAACCGTGAAACACCTCCTCGACGATCTCCGCAATCTCGCGCACCCGGTAATTGTGCTCCGTGTCTCCTACGTTAAACACCTGGCTGTGCACCGCCTCACTCGGAGCCTCAATCACTGCGATAACCGCTCGCACGATGTCCAGCGCGTGCACCAATGGCCGCCAAGGTGTGCCGTCGCTGGTCAACTTGACCTCTCTGGTCGTCCAAGCCAACCCGGCCAGGTTGTTCAGAACTATGTCGAATCGCATCCGCGGCGAGGCCCCGTAGGCTGTCGCGTTCCTTAGAAAGACCGGGCAAAACCGCTCGTCCGCCAGAGCCTTGACATCGCGCTCCACCAGCGTCTTGCACCTCGCGTACGCCGTCTGCGGGTTGAGGGGCGACTCCTCATCCACGAAATCCTGGCCCGCGATGCCATATACGCTGCAGGATGACGTGTAAACAAATCGCCTCACGCCCGCTTGTTTGGCGAGCGCGGCAAGCCGTACCGCGCCCTGATGGTTGATTTCGTAGGTGATTGTGGGCGCCAGTTGCCCTACCGGATCGTTCGACAGCTCAGCCATGTGGACCACCGCCTCGACGCCGCTGAGATCCTCGATGCTGATCCTGCGAATGTCCTTCGTCAGCGTCCGCGGTATGCTTCCGCTGGCCCGATAGAGCGTTCCTTCCCGATAGAACCCCGTATCCACGCCGGTGGCCTCGTGTCCTTTACGCAGGAGCTCAGGCCCGAGCAATGAGCCAAGATATCCGTCGCACCCTGTGAAAAGAATTCTCATAACACCATCAAAAGCCGATAATCTATTCGTTTATTGCAGCACAACATGGGGACCGCCTGCGATTAACCTTCCAGCCCGCCGTAAAAGCCCACTGCCCTGCCCATTTTTGAACCGATTCCAGCAGGATGTCAACATTCTGGTTGATAGTTGAAAAATCTCTGAGTTGCTCATGTTAAAAAGCATTTAAGATGAACTCATCGTCGCGCGTTCGGCTTCGATGCTCGCCAGAACGACTTGGTGGGAAACCTCGCAGGTACTTTAACTCGCCCTCCACAGTTCCCACGGCGCGCCCCCTCGCAGCCAAAGGTCCGACAGTTCCTGCTGCTCTTTGAAGGTGTCCATGGACCAAAAACGGTCGTACGTGTATCCCATGACAAGGTCTTGATCGATTAGTCGCGCGAACGGCTCAGCAACCAGATCCTCGCCCTCGTGAATATAATCGAAAATCTCCTTCCGAAAAATGAAGTATCCCCCGTTCACCAGCATCCCCGACTCCCGAACGGGCACAATCTTGGCCACATTGTTGCCGCCGTTTAGCTTGACGACGTGAAACGTTTGTGACGGCGGTGCGCAAACGAAGGCGGCAATCTTGTTGCTCTTCTTAAACTCTTCCAGCATGCGCGGAAGCGGGAGGTCCGTCAATCCATCGCTGTAGTTCGCCAGGAAAAACTCCTCATCAGCCACTAGATGCCGCACCTTTTTCAACCGCTGGCCAATATTGGTTTGAAGTCCAGTATCAACAAACGTGAGCCTCCAATCCTGAATATCACTGCCGAGCAGGGAAACCGTCTTCCCGCCGCCCGAAAGCACGAAATCGTTTGAGATGCACTCGTCGTAGTGGAGGAAGTAGTCTTTGATCTTGTCGGCCTTATAGCCTAAGCACAAGATAAAGTCGTTGTGGCCGAAATGCGCGTAATATTTCATCACGTGCCAGACGATCGGGCGATACCCGATAGGGACAAGCGGCTTGGGGATATTGTCGCCGTATTCCCGCAAGCGCGTTCCCAGACCACCGCAAAACAACACGACCTTCATCATTTGTTCCTCTCTCTTATCAGTAATGGCCTTGATCCGCTCGCGCACCGCTGCAATTAATTAAACTTGCGGAAGGCCGGTTTCACCGGCAGGCCCCCCAGATACCGGTCCATCCGCTTCCAGTGCTCGACAGCACACGAGGAGCGCCGGGCCGATGTCAATCCCCCAGGCCCCATAATGTCGCGCCGACCGACGAGCGCGGATACGCCACAACTGTTGCGGAGCGCCCTCCCAAACGTGCAAAGCTCGGGACTGACTCCATAGAAGCGCTGCCCTCGGCCACCACCCCAGCAAACGTCTCTGCCCGCCTCACCCTTCAGTTTCTCAAAACAATCCCGCCCCTCCCGTCCATCTTTCATATATACATGACTAGGCCTCCGCCGCAACCGCGGGCCTGCCGCGTCTCGACTCCAAAAACACACCATTGCCACCACTTTGCCGCACTCAAATCCTCCCAATCTAATGCCACCCATACAAGACTATTCGACCCTGCTTCGCGCTCGGCACGCCCAAAATGAAACTCGCTCTGTCGTCGGGAATGCCGGCAGTTACCCAATCCTGATAATAAGGGATGGCCTGCTGCCCATTTTGCCGGCACACAATAATGTCCACCTGGTTCGCAGATATGTACCGGAGAGCAGTCTTCTCCGTGCAATACGGAAACGCTCGATAGATCCCGCCAGCATAAAATGTGACGATTGGATCCATATCCATGATCACCAACTTTTTCGTCGGAAACCTCCTCTTCAACTCCAGCCCGGCTCTCTTAAGCGCTGGATCACCGGGGCGCAAATCCTCAAAACTGGCGACCGTTAGCCACGAGAGCAAAAGCAACGCCCCTGCTGAACCGACAATCCCTACAACCCGAGCTCGCAGCTCGCACTCCTGGTTCCGCGAAATGCCCGTCCAAGTTTCTCCGAGCCAAGCCCCCACCTCTTCAACACCATTGGACGCCCAGACGATCAGAACCGGCAAAAAGACTACCGCGAACCGAGAGGTGGAGGCCCACCACGATAAGAGCGGCAGGACCAAGCACGCGAGATACGCGACGACAAACCCTTCGCGCACTGCTCTCTTGCGATCCCACGCTGATCGGAGAAGGCCCATCGTTACCAGGCCGATCAAGACGACTCCCCCAAGTGCCTGCTTCTCAAACAACACACTCACAAAATAGCGAAGTGTCTGCGGAGCAACCGCCTTAGCAAGCCGAAGCGCCGTCGGCAGGCTAACCTTCGTCGCGCGCATGACATCCAGATCCGATCGCATCGTGACACCAATGGGCCGCAGATCATCATCTACCAAGCGATACGCTTGTATTGGTGCCATGCCGGCTGAAAGCATCTTCTCGATGGCGAAATTGTCGGCGCTTTTAGCCTCCAGGCGGAACTGTCCCGTGTGCATCTTCAGAAACCACATATACGGTGAGCCTGCCACCATGCACGCGGCGGCCAGACAAACGGCCACTCGGCCTGCCCTCCGCTTGTGATTCCAACCGCAAACAAGGACAACGAGAAACAGGAAACAGACGGTCAGCAGCGCCTCGGGGCGCGTCATGTACGCCAACCCAACCAGGGCGCCCGCTATGATCGCACTCCGACAGGACAAGTCTCGAGCTGAGACCATCGCGCAGAATATGCCCATAAAGAGCAGGAACAGGTAGGTAGATTCCGAGAACACGGCTGTTGAAATTCCAACAAGGACAGGATGTATGGCAGTGATCAGAGCTGCAACGTACCAGACCCGCTGACCATACATGAACCTAGAGATCAACAGAACCGGAACAACCAGGAGTGAGCCGAATAACAGCGAGACGAGTCGTGCGGCTAATTCGACGTGTGGACCGAGAATGTGAACGCCGGCTATGAGCAGGGGGTACAAAGGTGGGTATATAAGCTGCAAACCCCGGGCGTACATTCCAACCCACCCTGATCCGGCGGCCAGATTCTCCGCGACGCGCGCATAGTACGCGCCCTCGGGCTCAATCACCATCGGTCCTGCTAGTAGGTGAGCGAGCCTCACAGTGATTGACACTGCGAGGATGAATGCGATCGGAAGCCAATTTCGTGGTGCGGACTTACGATCATAATTCATCGTCGGGCCCGTTGGACGGGCAAATCTCTCGTTTATCGCGCTCATAGTTAGTGTGTTCTCCGCGGCGCCGGAGCCCGGCTCGCTACTAGGTGTCGGTTCCAGGCCAAACAGAGAATACCTCCTGCTGCTATGCACAGCGTGTAATGGGTCTCCTGGAACCAAAGCTTGAGCAGCACGGACAGGAACGTCGCAAGAGCCGCGCCGTTCAGGATCGCACTTACGAGCAGTTTGCCAGCCAGCACCCGCACTCCGGAAAGCCGGCTGAGCGCCATGCCAAAGCCGGCCGATGCGCCGCAAATAAGGCCCGGGGAGGCAGCTCCCGCCAGTTGCGCAGGACACAGATAAAATAGGCCTCTCACAACGTGAGATTCTTCAGGAACGTGCCTAGGCGTCGGTACGGTCCCGCTCGATGTCGGCTTGGCGCAGGGCTAATTTTCGGACCAGTTCCGTGATCTCTTGTTCGAGGCGGCGGGTCCTGAGATAGCTGCGGAAGGTGGCATAGCTCAGGCCCACGATTCCGAGATAGAAGACGGCGTCGGCCCCACGGCCGACGCCCAGGAGGTCGGCGCACCACTGGGTGATGCCTGGCGTGAGCACGCACACCCCGACGCACAGCCAAAATCCGCCCCAAAGGAGAAACTCGCTCAGGTTGATCGCGCGCTTGCGGAAACGGAGCAGGGCGCGCGTAAAAGCATACAGCGCGAACGAGACAATCAGAATCTGGATCAGGAGCATATCACCACCCACACTTTCCAACCACAAAATCCCAAACGATGCGAAAGGCCGCAGAGGAGCGCTGGCCCTTGCCACGCGAATACTCGCTGTAAACGATGCGGGTTGGGGCCTCGCAGTAACGGAGCTTCAGCCGGCTAATTTCGTCCAGGATTTCCGAAGCATGCGCCATGCGGTCTTGGCGAATCTGGACTTGCTCAGCCGCCCGCCGGGAGAGCGCGCGCAGACCGTTATGGGTGTCGGTCACCCGGATCCGTGAAACTAAACGCGTGAAAACCACGCCCAGCTTGAGGATGAGCTTACGCATGAATGGGACGTCGCTTTCGTGGCGCAGAAACCGAGAGCCCAGCGCTACGTCGCAGCGTCCTTCGCGGACAGGGGCAACCAAGCCTTCCACGTCGTCCAACTGGTGCTGGCCGTCACTGTCAAACGTGACAATGATCTCGGCCCCTTGAGCCAAGGCATAATCAACGCCGGTCTTCAAAGCTGCGCCCTGGCCGCGGTTGATCAGATGCCGGAGGACGACCGCCCCGGCGGCTTCGGCAGCCGCGCCAGTCGGGTCGGCCGAGCCATCATCGACCACGATGACCTGTGAGTACTTAGCCCTGAGGCGGCTGACGACATCGCCGACACAAGCGGATTCGTTGTAGGCCGGAATAACGATAAAGACGGGGTCGTTCATAGACTTAGTTGGCGGAGGCCATTGCGGTGCCATTGCCCTTGCGACGACCAAGGTGGCATCGCACAGACCGACGTACGGGTCCATGGGTGGACAAGCCGTTCGGCCAGGCCCCACGTTGGGAGGTGCACTAACATGCTTGGATCTCGCAGGCCGGTTGCGGCCGCCAACTTGCGCGGCTGGCCCAGCACGGGCATAGGGGACGCAGCCCGCTCAGAGCGCGTCCAACTGAAAGGGCCGGCAGGCTATGCCCAGGCTCCGCTGGAGTTCAAAGGACGGGTGCGGATTCTGATACATCAGGCTGAGCAGGCTGTCACTGCGAAAACCGGTGTTCAGCCGGGCCATTTCGGCCAGCTTCATCAGCGCCCAAGCCAAGCGCCAGGGCACCGGAATGAACCGAAGGGACTTGCCCCTGGCACACGCGATCGCTTCCAGGAGCTGGCGGAATGGCCACGGCTGTTCGTGAGCGATGGTGATGGGACGCCCAACCGGAGGGATACTGCCGGCGACACAGGCGCAAATGAGCCGGCAAAGGTCCTCATCGTGCACGAGGTACTGGATTTGGGGGCCGCCCCCCATGAGTGGCAGCACCCGTGCCGTCTCGACCTGGGCTACCAACCGGCCAAACATGCCGGCGGGACGGCGACCGTAAATCAAACCCGGGCGCAGGACCACAGCACCGCCGCCAAAAGCAATACGCTCAGTCTCCAGTTTGGCCTTGCCATAGAGGGACCGGCAGCCTTCAAAGGCGCTGATGCTCGAGATATAGACCACGTGTCTGATTTCAGCCTCACGCGCAGCCTGAAGGAGTTTCTCGGTGCCCTGCACATTAACAAGATGGGTGCGCTCCCAGGCCAAAGGTGAGGAATCGTAGGCGCAATGAACCATCCCCCTGGCTCCGGATAAATCCGCCGCGGCAACCTCGCAGCCGAGTTGAAACGCGATGGCCAAGTCCCCTGGCTGAGGCGAGCGCACCATCCCGACGACGCGCCAGCCCTGTTGCCGGAGCATCCTCGTCACGCAGCCTCCTAGATAGCCATTCGCACCAGTGACGAGGCACGTTGGTTGGTCATTGCGCGCAGTCATAAGCGAGACGGAGGCCAGTGGGCGGCGGAGCGGGTAGAGGTCCTCGAACTGCCGTCAATCGGAAACGGTGGAGCATTGCCACCCAACCTCGTGTCACGGTTCACCTGCGCTGGGCACGCCAGACTTATGCAAGCCACCCTCTTTGCTTCTACAGACGCAGCACCTAAGGCCGTTTCTAAAACCCAGCCTGCCAACGCGTGTCACCGTTGAGAAAATGAATCTCTTGTATATTGTATAATTCACGCAAGCCAGTACCTCCTATCGTCAGAGCCTGCGCGAGTACATACCATACTTTCATTTTCTCCACGAGGAAACGCATGGCACCGCCATTTAGTAGTACATTTGCCAGACACAAAACGACGTAAACGATAATTTGTCTTTGGGTGTCAGCCCGTGCACAATTCCGGAATGTCCAATATTTTTGGAGAGCATAATTCGCGGCGAGCGAGGCGATGAACGCTACGCTTGAAGAAAACAGATACCAGACTCCGAAGACATCCGTGAGAACGTATAGGATCACGAGGTTGAGTGCTGCCGCACTGCCACCAGAAAGAAGATACCTGAGTATTGCCATGATCCTATATGGCCAAAGAGAAGCTTACACCTGACACGCAGCGGCCGCGATCCGCCTCGCGTTCGCCATCACCGTCAACGTCAGGTTAGGCGCCGGGATGGACGGAAGGCCGGTGCTATCAACAATGTGCACCTTGGAGAAGCCAAAGGGCCGTCCGGCAAGGTCCGATTGGAAGTGCGTTGGTTTGACGGACATGGGAAACGTACCGCCGAAATGGAAGCCGCGGCCGGGGAGTCCACGGTTGGCTGCCAGCGCCAGTGGCAGGGCTTTAAAACGGAGGCTGTTGCGGATCAGCTTTTTCATCAACCGGCTTAAGGTTTGCGCGCTGGCGCCGGGCTCGTTGCCGCGCAGTACGACGCGCCTGGCCTGATCTGGGGAGCGGGTGAGTGAGATCTCGATAGAGGGAGACTCGTTGGAGTGGAGGTAACCCCCGAAGACCAGAAGGCGGCGGGCGAGCGCTTTCGGCAAGGCCGGGAACAGCTTGCCCAGGACGCCGGCTCGCTTCTGGAGGGCCAGAAGCAGCAGGCTGTTGTAGGTATAAACGCTGAGGTGGATGCCCTTCGCTGAAACCGCCGGGTCACGAATCTCGAGAAAGACCTGGGCCAGCGTGTGCAATTGCTCGTGTTCGACATCTGGGGTGCCTCGGAAGCGCAGTACCGGGCAGATGAAGTACTGGCTGTCTTTCATCTGCAGTGGGTGGCCCCAGGCCGAAAGGGAGTCCAAAAGGATGGCGGTGGTCGCAA
This sequence comes from uncultured bacterium, assembly GCA_963749495.1. Lineage (GTDB taxonomy): Bacteria > Verrucomicrobiota > Verrucomicrobiia > Limisphaerales > UBA8199 > CAVQND01. The sequence goes on along the minus strand of CAVVMW010000019.1, from coordinate 119,243 downwards.
CGGGGCCGCAGGCCAGAAATGCCTGCCTTGCGGAGAAACGCAGTTCTTCGCCGGACTGGCGCCCGCGCGCCCGCAGAGTAACAGTCGCGCCGGCCTCTTCCAGGCGCTCGACCACCACATCGGGTTGATAGCTGAAGCGCGGTTGGGCGATGAGCGACTGGAGGCAAGCGGCGGAGTTGTAGATAAAGCCGTACGGGCAGCCGTAGAGACAGAGTCCGCAGTAAACACAACCGTGTGGATCATCGGGTGCTCCAGTCTTGACTGCGAGCCGCGAAACTCCGAAGCGAACGCCCTCCCGCTCCAGTGAGGTGCGGCTCCCTTCCAGATCGGCCAGCAGCGCGACCGCCTGCCGGCTTGGCCGCAACGCGCGGCAATGCGGCGTATAGAGCGGGTAATCCTGCGCGAGAGCGTCAACCGTTGCCGCCAAGTGCATCTCTTCAAGACACTCGCCGTAAAAGGGAGCGAGGGCTTCTATCCGGATGGGCCAATCGCTGATATCATCGGCGCAGAACGGGATGGCGCCAGCTCCCCAAACGTTGCTGAAGCCGCCGAGGGCAAAGGACACCTTGATCTCGCTATGGCGGCAGGCGACATTCGGGAATTGGGAGGTTTCACGGAACGGGAAATCAGAGCCAAAAACCCGCTTGAGCGGAATACCCTTGGCGCAAGGCTCCATCCCCTCCGTGACAGTAGCCAGCTGCGAGGGGGTCCATCTGGAGGGATCGGTTGCCGCCATCTGTTCCACGACGGTCTGGCGCTCAGGCTCCAGACGCAGTCCCGCGTCCAGCGTCAACACCCTTCGTCCCCGCCGGAGCAAAGCGGAGGCCGTGGCGACACCGCTGGGACCGGAGCCTACGACGATGGCGTCAAAGTCCATGCTGCTTTGGGTTGTTATGGCCGCCATTCAGGCAGGCCCCAATGATGACCTCAAGCCGGTCGCCGCCGCTCGCCTGCCTGCCCCTGCGGTGTCGTAGCCAGGCTGAGGAGGTAAAACTATCTCCGACGTCTTGACCTTAATTCCGACCCGGCTTACCGAACGATAGCCCACGTTTGTTTGCCACTGAGGCAGCGAAGAAAACGCTAGTTGAACTTGCGGAAGACCGGTTTGACTGGCCGGCCTTGCAGATGCCGGTCAATCCCCTCTTCCAGTGCCCGGCGGTAGACGAGCAGCGCCGCGGCGATGCCATCCACAGTCTGCTGGATGTCGGAGTCTGAATGTGAGTAGCTGACCACCAGTGACGGGAGCAGTACGCCGCGCTTCATGGTTTCCTGCAGAAAGAGAGTGCGAAAGGCTTGCGAGGATTCCTTCTTTTGGTCCAGAGTTGCATACGTCAGACAGCACGGCCGGCCCCTCACCTCGAAATGGTCCTCCAATCCCTGCTCCCGAACGTGCTCAAACTGCGCTCTCATTGCCCCTCCCAGTTTCAGGCCGACATTAATGCCCGGCCCCGCTTCGGTTCCTGCGCGCCCATTTGTTGAATGGGTCGCTATGCGCAGTGTTCTTCGAACTAGTCGTTCACCAAGGAAAGATCCACCGCTGCATGCCTTTCACGGCCCCGGGCAGCGTCTCTGAAGCGGGAAATAACCCGAGCGAGAATCCCTGTCTCTCCGGACAGTTCAAAACCGTCTACCGATTCGACCATCGTGATTTCCGACAACGTCCCCACCAAGGCAATCTCTTCAGCCACATACAGCTCTGTTCGGTCAATAGGTTGACATTCGAAGGGTATTCGCAGACTGCTGCAAAGGTCTCGCGCGATTTCCAAGGTGATGCTCTCCAGGGCACCTTCAGATGCCGGTGGAGTAACAACAACGCCGTTCCGCACCATCAACACGCAGGACCCCGTTGCCTCGGCAACACGCCCCCATTGGTTAAGCAATATCATCTCAGAATATCCTCTGCTTCTCCCCTCGATTCGAGCCATGCGGCCCACTTGGTAGTTCGACGCGGCCTTGATTCGCGCCGGCAGAGAGACGTTGCTCGACCGTCTCCAGGTGCTCACACCCAGCTTGATCGGCTGCGGAAGTTCTGTCGATTGTTGGTACGCGGTCAAGACCAGGTCCGAAACGGTGCCCTCACCCCATTGGCCCTCAACAACGAACAATGTCGCCCTGACCCACATGTCGCTCCCGGGCTTCCTCAACTTCTGAACGAGCTGGTGACAGACGCATTCAAAATCCGCATAAGGCGTCAAGAACGGAATATGAAGTAACCTCGCCGATCTCCGCAGCCGCGAAAAATGGCGAGGCAGGGCCAATAGGCCGAAACCCACCCCGTCGTGTTGCGTGTAGCACCTTATCCCCTCGAAAACACTCAATCCCCGATTCACACCTTCCGTCGAGACATGCAGCACCGCCTCCTCCCAACGACGAATTGCTCCATTGAAGTACACCCATTCAGGTTTCTGTAATTGCAGTTTCATACGACTTTCACCTTCAACCCTGCCACGATTTTTATCTTAATGATACACCGGCGGGTAAAAGCGCGAAGAGGAGCGATCCGCTCCATCTTGGGAATAAGTACCCGGCGCCACACAATGTTGCGAAGAACCGCGTGCGACGAAGACCCAGTCCATTCCGTCCGGCGGCGTGAATGTTTGTGCTGTCCTGACGAATGGCCTGCTTACGTCCACGTCTTCGCAGGCGCACTCTTCGGCACCTGATCCGCTGTCTAAAAGAGTTTGTCGAACTGCCTGCGCAGCGTCTCCGCGTATGCGGCTGTCGCAGTGGCTTCTTGGGACTTTATGGCTTCGCAACTCCGAACCAGCGAACGAAACGCGCCGATCAGCCAGTCGCTTTCAAAGTGCTCAATACTCGCACAGAAATCTCCCAGGCCAATCGCCTTCATCGCAACCTCGGTCTTCCTCTGATAGCTCAGGGCAATCACGGGCTTGCGCAACAGGTGGGAAAAAATCACGCCATGGTATTTTGCGGTGAGGACAAAGTCACACCTTGCGATCTCTGCCAGCACTTCTTGAACAACCCCGCACAGGACTTCCTTGACTGGCTCGCCGGAGCTCTGAAACGCCCCGCCATTGCAATCGCCCAAGATGCACCTCTGAAGAAGTCGTCCCTTCAAATCGGCGATAGCCCGCTTATCAATACCAAGGCTGGTGCTGAATAGTCTCAGGCTGTGGCCTCGCTCCACGAGCCAGAGACAAAACTTGGTCATCTTTTCCAAGTATGCCTCGTAAACAGGCTGCTCCTTGCGGGGCCAGACGCGCGGATCGCAAAAGCCCATCACATTAATCCCCACTGTCGCCGTCGCGGAGCCTACGGAACTTCCGTTTCGATATTCGCTTACGTCCAGAGCGTAAGCGCAGTCCGGGCGGACACAAGTCTCCCTGGTCACCCCCAGATTTTGCACGACCGCCTGCGAGTAGTCGTCACGAAAGGAAACGTAATCAGCTAACTGGACAGCGGACTTTGCGAAGAACCTGCTAAGCCGATATTCCAACGGTTCGGCTCCGACATTGAGAAAATAGAGTTTTCTGCCTGCGAGTTTGGCTAGAACCGCGAATTTGAAGAGATTGTAGGGGTGCGCCCAGGCCCCCCCCCACAAGTCATCCAACTGGCCACCCCCTGACATGATTAGAGCGTCAAGATTTCGCAACACCCTGTATGAGCGGGCGAGAAACATGCCTTCCCGCACGATGTCTGCCGCGGCCTTAGCCAGAGCGTGCAAGACGGGCACCCTTCTGCAGGCCGACTTAACTGCGGACTTGACGTTTCTGGGCCCGCTGGCTTTCTGCGATTGTGAGGCATTCCCCTGAGAGTGCCGTGTGATAGGGTAGCAAGCAATGCCATGCCGTTTCACGGTGTTGTCGGGAACGAGTGAAAAACCAACAATCCGAGCTTGTGGCCGGCGCGTTCTGATGCTCGCGATAACCGCGTCCTGGGTGGCAGCGTCGCCCAGGTTGCCATAGCCCATGGCGTCAAGAAGGCCAATCTTCATAGGGACAACCTTGCGCATCACCGCTTGTTGAGTCAGAGATTTCGCCAATTTGAAACACTGAAGCATAGCGAATGTTCCAATCGGCGCGCCGTGAATCCAGTGGTTCCAGGGCGCAGTAGTTCCATGGCCAGACAGTTCTCAACGAAGGATCACCCTCGTGCATCTCCTTTATAAGGTCTGTGACCGGCTCCCAGCAGAGTTCCGAGGCAACTTTTGTCCGCACCTGCAAATCTACACCCGAGACAAACAAGTATCCGCCCGGTTTGACCAGCCGGGCAATGTTGCGCAGACATTTTTCCGCATCCTCCGGCCCCAGATGACACAGGAAATTGCTCGCCACCACGACATCCTGAGGCTCCAGCCTGTTGGCCAGTTCTGGATCTGCGGCATCGCCAACCTGCCAGGTAATCCCCTCCCTGAACCGTGGCTTGACCCTGACTTCATCTCCTTCCTTGTCGAACATCGCCTCCATCTCTGCCGGAGTCATTCTCTCAAAGATGGAAATGTTCTGGCCCCTCCAGGTGTTCCAGGCCAATTCCCCCTTTTCGGCAATCAGCGAGGGGTTCGGCCAGCTTAATCCACCGAGGGCCTTAAGGGAGTAGTGTCCCGCCTCGGCGAATTCTAAAACCTCCTTCGAGATGTCCAACGCACGTATCCCGACTTTCAGGTCAGGGCGCGCGGTGCGGAGCGCAAACGCAATCGAATATACCTCAGCGCCTTTGCTGCAGGCCAAAACGGAGATCGCCAAGGACGACCCCTTATCCCTATGATCCGACAAGCGGCACATGCATTCCAGCTCAGGCCGATTCCGAAGAAAATACGTGCCAATAGACATCCGTCGGTCGCCTCGTAATTGAACCAGTTTGTGCAGATGCCGGCCGTACCAGACCGCCACGCGGGACGCGGCTACAGAGGAAGGAAGGCGGGCCCAAAGCCACTTGCTGAAAGCCATATAGGGCCGGCCCAAACACCTTCGAACAATTCTCGACCTCGACATTTGGGCAACAATAACGTCTCGCATGATCCCTCTCCAAAAAGATTACGACACTATGGCGCCCTGTTCAGCCCAATCCAAGCAGGCCGAGACAGAAGAACAGCGCCGTCAGAAGAGGAAGAACACGTTTCATGGATTGTTGGTGCTACAATACGTATTCCAGTTCACGGCGTCGGTGAGCGTCTTCGCGGCATTGGTCCAGACAACAAATCTCTGGATATAGCCTTTGTATGCGTCTCCACTATTGTCACCAATGTTGGAAAGGATCCAAGTTGGGAATCCCTTGGTGGTCATCAGTTGAACGCCGTTAGTCCACACCGTACTTGCCCCGGCGCTCGACGAAACCATCATGTTGTAGCGAACTCCAGCCGCGAGGGAAGACGCTGGACTTTCGTGGTCGGTGTTGCCCCAAAACAAATCCAAGCACACCGGTTGACAAGACCAAAAGACCCCGTTATTCCCCTTCACATCTGAACCCAGGCTCCCGTAATAGAAACTGAGGCCGGGCGTCATTATAGTAGAGGCTATGGTCCAGTTTCCACTCCCGCTCAAGGCAATGCCCGTGTTCGTCATAAAGCAACTGCCATTCCCATTGAAATATACGCCGGCATTGGCGGCAGTGTTGTTGGTCGGATAATTGCCCTTCGTCTGTTTCGACGTCCTGAAGGCCAGGCTGTTTGACAAATCAGTCCATGTCGTCACATTGCCACTTGCCAGTGTTTTGCTTAACCAGACGAAATTGGGATTCATTTGGCTGAGCAGATCGCTCGCACCGCCCCCGCCTGGCTGCACCGTCAACACCGCCGCGCTGCTGGTCACGCTCCCGTAGTTGTTCGTCACCACCACGCTGTAACTGCCCGCGTTGGCCGCCTGCGCGCTGGCGATGCTGTAGCCGCTGGCCGTCGCCCCGGCAATCGCCACTCCACCAAACTGCCACTGGTAACTCAACGGCGCCGTCCCGCTCGCCCCCACCGTGAATTGCGCCGCCTGCCCAGCCGCCACCGCCGCGCTCTGCGGCTGCGCTGTGATCGTGGGCCCCGCACCCACCGTCAGCACCGCCGCGCTGCTGGTCACGCTCCCGTAGTTGTTCGTCACCACCACGCTATAACTGCCCGCGTTGGCCGCCTGCACGCTGGCGATGCTGTAGCTGCTGGCCGTCGCCCCGGCAATCGCCGCTCCGCCAAACTGCCACTGGTAACTCAACGGCGCCGTCCCGCTCGCCACCACCGTGAATTGCGCCGTCTGCCCTGCCGCCACCGCCACGCTCTGCGGCTGCGCTGTGATCGTGGCCCCGCACCCATCGTCAACACCGCCGCGCTGCTGGTCACGCTCCCGTAGTTGTTCGTCACCACCACGCTGTAACTGCCCGCGTTGGCCGCCTGCGCGCTGGCGATGCTGTAGCTGCTGGCCGTCGCCCCGGCAATCGCCGTTCCACCAAACTGCCACTGGTAACTCAACGGAGCCGTCCCGCTCGCCCCCACCGTGAATTGCGCCGCCTGCCCAGCCGCCACCGCCGCGCTCTGCGGCTGCGCTGTGATCGTGGGCCCCGCACCCACCGTCAACACCGCCGCGCTGCTCGTCACGCTCCCGTAGTTGTTCGTCACCACCACGCTATAACTGCCCGCGTTGGCCGCCTGCACGCTGGCGATGCTGTAGCCGCTGGCCGTCGCCCCGGCAATCGCCGTTCCACCAAACTGCCACTGGTAACTCAACGGAGCCGTCCCGCTCGCCCCCACCGTGAATTGCGCCGCCTGCCCAGCCGCCACCGCCACGCTCTGCGGCTGCGCCGTGATCGTGGGCCCCGCATTGCTGGTGCTACAATACGTATTCCAGTTCACGGCGTCGGTGAGCGTCTTCGCGGCATTGGTCCAGACAACAAATCTCTGGATATAGCCTTTGTATGCGTCTCCACTATCGTCACCAATGTTGGAAAGGACCCAAGTTGGGAATCCATTGGCGGTCATCAGTTGAACACCGTTAGTCCACACCGTCCTTGCCCCGGCGCTCGACGAAACCATTATGTTGTAACGAACTCCAGCCGCAAGGGAAGATGCTGGACTTTCGTGGTCGCTGTTGCCCCAGCACAAATCCAAGCACACCGGGTGACAAGACCAAAAGGCCCCGTTATGCCCGTTCACATCTGAACCCAGGCTCCCGTAATAGAAACTGAGGCCGGGCGTCATTATAGTAGAGGCTATGGTCCAGTTTCCACTCCCGCTCAAGGCAATGCCCGTGTTCGTCATAAAGCAACTGCCATTCCCATTGAAATACACGCCAGCATTGGCGGCAGTGTTGTTGGTGGGATAATTGCCCCTCCTCTGTTTCGACGTCGTGAACGCCAGGCTGTTTGACAAATCAATCCATGTCGTCACATTGCCACTTGCCAGCGTTTGACTCAACCAGACGAAATTGGGATTCATTTGGCTGAGCAGATCGGTCGCGCCGCCCCCGCCTGGCTGCACCGTCAACACCGCCGCGCTGCTGGTCACGCTCCCGTAGTTGTTCGTCACCACCACGCTGTAACTGCCCGCGTTGGCCGCCTGCGCGCTGGCGATGCTGTAGCCGCTGGCCGTCGCCCCGGCAATCGCCACTCCACCAAACTGCCACTGGTAACTCAACGGCGCCGTCCCGCTCGCCCCCACCGTGAATTGCGCCGCCTGCCCAGCCGCCACCGCCGCGCTCTGCGGCTGCGCTGTGATCGTGGGCCCCGCACCCACCGTCAGCACCGCCGCGCTGCTGGTCACGCTCCCGTAGTTGTTCGCCACCACCACGCTATAACTGCCCGCGTTGGCCGCCTGCACGCTGGCGATGCTGTAGCTGCCGGCCGTCGCCCCGGCAATCGCCGTTCCACCAAACTGCCACTGGTAACTCAACGGCGCCGTCCCGCTCGCCACCACCGTGAATTGCGCCGCCTGCCCAGCCGCCACCGCCGCGCTCTGCGGCTGCGCTGTGATCGTGGGCCCCGCACCCACCGTCAACACCAATGCCTGAGCCGCGCTCGCCGAATTCGCGTCCGTCACCTGAACAGTAAAATCAAATGTTCCGGCTGTCCCCGGGGTGCCGTTCACCAGTCCGTCGGGTGCCAGAGCCAGCCCCGATGGCAGCGCGCCGGCGGCCAAGGTCCAACCGTAGGGAGGAGTCCCTCCACCTGCCTGCAATTGAAACGAGTAGGCCGCACCTGCCACCGCGTTTGGCAGACTGGTGCTGGTCACCGCCAACTCCGCCGCCACCGCACCCCCCGGAGGAACATAGTTCTGCGAAGCATCGTCCAACACGAGCACCCAATCACTTGCGTCCGGTGGAGTGAAGGACTGGCTCCCGCTCGTCGCGTAAGCAGCGAAGAGGGTCGCGGTCCCGTCCCGCGGATTATACCACCACGCGTTCACAGTGCTGCCTGAAATCTGATTCATCGCAACGGTAAACGTCATTTGATCCTGTGGAACATACGCGATGATAGTCTTGCCAGTGCTCTCCCGCATCGCCGTGATGTAGTCCGTCTGCCCCGAGGTGCCGTAACCGCTTGTCACCACCGTATGCCCGCTGTCGGGGACGCAGTTGTACCAAGGTCGCGTCCGAACCAGCTTTATCAGGTTCGTGTAGGCGAGCGAACCGGGGCTTTGGAGATTTGCCTGCCAGCCGGATGAAAAGACATCAATCTTGTCCACCCCGAAACAACCGCCCATCGCCCCGCTCAGCACTGCCCCGTAAGCCTCCTGCCGGGTTTGAATAGCCGGGTAACTTGAATTGCCAGGGACTTCATAGTATGCCTCTATGAGAAAGGTGGGCGAAACCGGACTGCGCTGATAATCCGAAAGTGTTTTTATGTAGGTGATGTTCGCGGTGTAGGTCGAATCGAACTTGTCCCAGGATTCCGTGTAGTAATCGAAGGCCGAGTCGCCCCGGACGCAGTGCGCGGTCATCAAGTGATTCGGGTCAGATTGAAGAATGCCCGTTGCTACAGCATCTACCACTGTCTTGTTAGGAGCCTCGTAATCGCAGCCGCTCAACCAGATGATGTTCGTGTATCCCTTGTATCTGTTCCCAACAAAAGTGCCCCAATTCGTAAGATTGACAAGGCTGTTGTTTATCATGTCCTGATACCAGCCCTGGGAACCCCCGTCATAGCCAAGATAGGCCGGAGCAAGAATCACTTGGATACCATAGTAACCCGCGCGACTGATCGCCGCGTCGGAGTTGGTAAAATAATCAGGGTTGATACTGCTGAAATCCCAATAGCCGCCGCTCAGTTTGTTGGTGAACGGATAAACTCCGTAGTAATTCGCCGGGGCATTGTCGGCATAATAATGCTCAATCAGGTTCACGATGATCGTGTTGAAACCCTTCGCCCAAACGGTCACTCAGATACGTCTCCACGTCCGCCGTATCTAGTTGCGCAATCAGCGACCAGGCGGCCTCGCCCTGGATGAAAAACGGCGTTCCGGCCTGGTCCACCAGATAATGATTCCCGGCAGACAGCTTGAGCGGGTAGGCCGGACCCACCCCCCCACTAACCACAATCGGGACGAGCAGGGCGAGGCACGCGATACGCGTGATGGTAACCGCGCCCTCGGCTCTGGTCTTATGCTTCAGAGGCGTCATAGAACGAGTACGTATGTCGAACCCTGAGAGTCTCCTCGGCAAAGCCGGGGGGATTCCCCCGATAATCACATGCGGCCTCATTCTATGGCATTCTGAATCAATTTGCAACCAAAATCAGCTTCCTGCAAACCTTCGGCAAAAAAGCGGCCTCGATTCGCCGCAAGCGGCTGCCGGACAGGCTATTGCGCCTGGGGGTGAACTCAAACAAATCGTGCGCGAGATGGGGTCTGCCACCGGGCAGTCGGCGGCATTCATCGGGGCGCAGCCGTTGCCGGGCCGTCGGACACCGCAAACAGCTCGTCGAACTCGGGCAAAAATGACCTCTAGCATGATCCCTCTCCAAGAAGATTGCGACACTATGCCGCCCTATTCAGCCCAATTGCCCCTTTTCCGGAAACCCCATCGCCGCAGCATCAGCACCAACGCCTCGAGACGACCCGGCAGCATATCCGACAAAACGCGCCGAACCTCCACCCAGGCATTGAGCTTCAACGCGGCGACCAGCGTGAAATAGGATGCGATCCCCAGCGGGATTTGCACTGCCAGAAAGCGCCAATGGGCCATTTCGGCCGGCAACAAGACCCCGGCGCCCGCCACGATTGACCCCATGGCCAGGGAACACAAGAACGTTGCGCCCAGGCCCTTCATCGCCTCTGCCAGGGAAAGGCCGATCAGCCGGCCGGGAACTGTGAAAAACGGGTACACAAAAAGCGCCGTGGTTATGGAGTACGCCCACGCCACACCCATGATTCCCCAATGAATCCCGATGAGGAACGCAATTGCGCAGCCCGCTGAACCAATCACCCCCATGGTCAGGTATAAACCGGTCTTGCCCTGAGAGGTGTAAATCACCCCGACAGTGGCCAATATCGATTGGATCAGCCCCACCCAGCAAAAGAGTTTAAGAATGGGGATGGTTTCCGCCCATTTGGCGCCGAGCAACGCCAGAACAAAATGGTTTGCCACCGCAAACAAGCCAACCATCATCGGAAAGGTGAGGAACGCAATCATCCCAATGGCCTTCAAATACGCGCGCTTGACCCTTGGTCTATCGTCCTGTATGGAAGATAATGCCGGAAACATCACACTTATTACCACCCTTGACACCTGGGTCAATGGCAGGAGCATCAAAGTATAGGCCCGCGAGTAAACGCCCAGCGCGCTGGCTCCCGCACTGCGCCCGATGAGCAACTGATCCAGTGTCCTGGCCCAGTAGTTCACGACATCGAACCCAAGCACCGAAGCGCTGAACCCGAACAACTCTTTGCAGGCTCGCCATTCGAAGGACCAGCAAGGTCGCCAATCGGCCAGCCTCCACAGCAGCAGCAGTTGTGCCACCGAGCCGCCGAGCGTTTGCGCCACCAGACTCCAGACCCCCATGCCGCCTAGCGCCATGCCCAAACCCAAAAGGCCGGACGCCACGCTGCTGCCGATCTGAACCGCCGCGAGGCCTCGGAAACGCATCTCACGGCTCAGCAGGGCGCCCTGCACCACGTTTAGCGAGTCGAGCAAAAACCGCAGTGCGATGAAGGCTGTGAGTGCTGTCAGGCGCGGTTCCCTGTAAAACCACGCCACCAAGGGGGCCAGGGCCACCACCAACAAGGTCATCGCGCTTCCAAACACGGCATTGACCCAGAAGGCCGTGTTCAGATGCCGTGGTTCCAGTTGCTTTCGCTGGATGATGGCCGCGCCGAGCCCCAATCCGCCGAATAGCGCTGCGAACCCGGTGAAAACCGTAACCATCCCAATCAACCCGTACGCCTTCGGCCCGAGGATTCGGGCCACGACGATGGAGATCGCGAGCGTGAAACCCTGGGTCACAACCTGTGACACCGCGCTCCAGCTCACCCCGCGGATCGTGCGATTTCTAATGTCGCTAGCCACGATTCAGATGCCTCATCGGAGGGGGGATTTTCCCCTTCCCTTATCGCGAAGACACTGGGCGGAAGCGTGATCCCAGGCTCGCGCCCCCAACCGGCTTGACGGCGCCTTGCGAGTCTCACGCCCCGCTTTTTCCGGAGTCGCCGGGAGGGGCTGCCAACTCTGGTCCCTTCAAACGCGCGGCAATTCTCTCACAACTGCTCTTGGGGTTCAGCACCAGATCCAGCAATGCAAGTGCGGCCGGCCAAAACAACCTGCTTGATCGGAGTTCGCGTCCCAACAAACGAAAAACCTGGCGGTGAAACTCCCAATACCGCCCGTTCCGCCGCGTAACCAACGCATGTCCCAGTCGCCGCAAATAGATCCGCTCTGTCGCTTCCTGAGCGCGGTGCAGCTCCGCCGGTGTCAAACAGATGGCCCCATATTGCTCTGTCAGGAGCCGCTGTCTGGCAGGATTAAAGTCAAAGCCCGAATACTGGCTCATCACCCCATGGTTATCAACACGCAAAAATGCCAGAACCTGGTGCACGAAGCCGAACTTCCACCGGCGCAAGATGCGGAAACACAAGTCCACATCGTCCCATAACAGACCTGGTTGGAAACACGGGGAGGCATCCTGGAGAGTCTGCTTTTCGAAACATCAAGGTTGTGGGAGTGCCCAGAAAATAAACGCTCTCCAGCAGGTGCATACGGCACACTTCTCTGCCTGAGAGAACACAAGTCCTGTAGGGGATCCCGCTGCCCATCAAGGCCAGTCCCTTCAAATAATAAGCGCCAACGACTCCGATCTCGGCGTCGCTATCCGCCACCTCAAGCATGCGTTTGACACAATCCGGCGCGATCCAATTGTCCGCCTCCACCATTTTGATGAAGAGCGAGCCTTCGGGAGCACACGCAACGGCCCGATTGTAATTCTCCTGTTGGCTCAAAAAGTCCGCGCAATGCACGACTCGGAACCGAGCGTCCCGGCGCGCGAATTCATCGGCGACCGCCCCGGTCTCGTCCTGGCTGCAGTTGTCAACCACGACCGCTCTCCAGTTGGAATACGTCTGAGACAGGATTGCGGCGAGGCACTCCTGGAGGTATTCGGCGCCGTTGTACACAGGAACGACAATACCGACTAAAGGCTCATTCATACTTGTTCATTTCAGCGGCGGTACGCTGGCTCCCTTCATGGAAATCGCCCTTTGAGCTCCCAGCACATCTCTCAGTTCTCGGTCGAGACGCTTGCCCATCGCGCTGAGAGAAAACTGCCCGATATAATCCCAATCGGGCTGAAATCTCCCAGGGAGACACGCGCGGTTCCTCCAAAGGTCGATCACGGCTGCAGAGATTCCTGCAACGTCGGAGCTGCTCACCACAATCCCAAGCCCCGAACGGCGTAGAATCCTCGCAGCCTCGGTCTCGCGCATAAGGCCAAGGATTGGCTTGCCCCGTCCGAGATATTGAAACACCTTTCCCGGCACCTGCAGGTCGTAATCCGCGTCGTCGAACTTTATCGCGACCAGCACGTCGGCGCGATCCATCTCAGCCAGGCAGGCCTCTGGAGGCATTTGCGGCAGCAGTTCGACCGCCCAAGGGATCTTAAGCTCACGCGCCACGGCAACCGCCTCTTCGCCTCCCCTGCCCGCACCGATCAACCGCAAATTGATCCGCCCCTGAGCAGAGGGTTCCGATCTTGCGGCTTCCCCAATCGCCTGCACCAAGGTCGTCGCGTTGCGCCGCTTGCCACCATACACATAGAGCAGCACCCCCGCATGGACTAACACCAGGTTCCCCTGCTTCGAGACCCCACTTGCTGGAGGCCGAACATCATCGGCATAGCATGAGTAGAAGGTTCGAACCCTGCCCCGGACGACGGGAAATTCCTCCTCGACCTTTTGCTGAATGCCTTCAGTGGTCGTCAGTATGAGCGCGCTGCGCGAGAGGCACGACTCCAACAGGGACTTCCTATCGGGCGGCAGTGGGGGCCTTCCGGGATAGGGAATCGGATCTCGGAATTCGACGACGAAGGGGCACTGGAAATGAGCACCCAAGTGTTGGGCCGCGAGGGGCCCCGCCAATTGGCCCATAGTAGTCCCACAAATCAGATCCGGTTTCGGAATAGCCGAATCCCTTGCGAATCGTACTACCCGAGCCGCCATCACCTGCTCAGAATCCTGCTGCTCGCCTGGACACAACAGAAACCGCCACCATTTGTAAAGACGCCCAAAGCCTCTGCGGTTAAAGAACGCAGGATAAGGTCCATTGAATGGCGCCGTCACGACGCGGCCTGAAAACGCGCCAATCACAGGCTTCACTCGGGCATCTTTCGGCCGCTTGCAGCACAAAAGACTCACCTGCCAGCCCAGCCTGGAGAGGACCCGCGACATCTCTATCGTACGAAGCGTATCGCCACTCCAACCGTGGGTGAAGGCATACGGATTAACAAGCAGCAATTTCATTCTATGATCGATTTCGGAATTGGCCGGTTTCATCCGGGTGCAAAGTCCGGAGGGAGGAACTGGTCCGCTAATCGCGGCTTCATTTTCTTTCAGCTCCCCAGGCCGAGAAGACGGATGCGAAAGGTACAGCGAACGATTGCACCCGCCGCACCTGCTGGCTTAGCGTGACACAGTGGGGGCTCGGCGCGCTTCCGACAGCTATCAGGCCGTTGGCCCTCACTTGGTTTCGGGGCCGAAAACAATTAGGTGCCTGGTCGATCCTTCAAAGTGCCTGTCCTCCATAACCGTGAAGTTGCGACGAATCATGCGAAGGAGCCCGGCATATTTGAGCGGATGCGCAATTGTTATGACGAAGCATCCGCCAGGGGTCAAGCTGCACGAAAGGCTCCGCAGCAAACGCCTGCGTCTCCAAAATGGCACGTAATAAATGGACTCTGGGAAGAGAATCACGTCGTAAGTTTCATCTGGGTGGAAGGTAGCCATGTCGGCCTGTCGAAATCTGGCACGGGGAGATTCGTAGCCCCCTGCCAACCGGATAGCTTCACCTGAGATGTCGATGCCGAGAATGGAGCTGAACGCCGCGATGCCAGCATTGGCCAGGATGCCCGCGACGCCGCACCCCATGATCAATAGTTTGCGCTGGCGACCGTAGTGCATAACCACTTTCGCGAGCATCTCATCACCTGCATAGTTCCACGCACCGGTCTGGAACTTGGCATCGAACGACAACCTTCGTAACGACGCGCCGCCAAACCGGGTCGCCAGGAAGTGGAAGCCTTTCATTGAGAGGACGTTATGCTGAAGGCCACGAAACCAATTCGAGAAGACTACCATAAGGACTCCTCCATGTTTTAGCTTTCAGTTCCTGTGCAACATTCATAACAGGGGCTATCCGCGGCAGCGTGGGCCCATGCCGCTCGGCCCGATTCCCACGGCCTGTAAGCAGCGCGAGGCCCAGGCGACAGATCATGGATAGTGCCTCCCAGGCACACCAAAGAGAAAGCGCAAAGCAGCTCGAGCGCACTGCCTTAGAGTGCAACGACTACGCACGCTCGCCCCTAGGCTCCTCAAAAAGAATCTCCTCGCCAGCCTGCCTTTTCCCAAATGGTACAGTCCCACCCCCATATGGTACCATATCTCGGCCTTCGCGCGGGGGCTCAACTCGGGGCATCGCTTCATCACGCGCCTGAGCACCTTATAGCGGTTGGCATCGTACCCGGCGCGCTGAGTTACACATGTGCTCTGGGTATGCACGCGGTACATGGCCAAGGGTTGGGTTGAATAGTAGAAAAGATGCCGTCTCGACAGCGATATCCAGCACCACCAATCCTCCACCCATTTTATCTTCTCGTCGAACAAATCGCCATGCGCAAGGCAATCCTTGCGGATCATCACGGTCTGGGTGTTTATGAAGTTCCGTAAGCAGAGATCGGCAAACAGGGAACCGGACGGATTGGCGGGCGGGGGAAACATCTGGCTGAAACGCTGCGAACCAACCGGCCGGCCCGTTTCATCGACAATGGTTGCGTCGCAGTAGGCTACGCCATAACCGGCATGCTGATGAAGCTGGTCCAATTGTACGGCCAATTTGTTCGGGAGCCAGAGATCGTCGGCGTCGCAAAAGGCAATAAAATCGCCTTCCGCCATCCGGATTCCATCGTTCCGGGATCTCGACGCGCCCCGGTTGCGGTCGTGGAAAACCACCGTTACCCTGGGGTCGCGCTTGGCAAAATCGAGGATCACTTGACGCGAATCATCGGAAGAGCAGTCATCCACGATAATAAGTTGGAGCTGCGAATGTGATTGATTCAGGATGCTCTGTATAGACTCGCCTACAAAGCGATCATGATTAAAACAGGGCATCACGACGCTGACGTACGGCATAGCCAAAAAAGTCGGCTTAGGTGTGCTGCTGGCGTTGCTGGTAATGCGTAACGTGCGACTTGCGGCGGATTTCCTGGTCCGGGGGATCGGCGGCTCGCTCACGGCCCGTGAGCGCATGTTCGGCTCAGGAGATTCCGGTACAGGAAGGCTGCCCGGCGGCGGGCAAACTCGGCGCAACGCAGGGCCCCCGCGCCCAACCCAACGGCAAACCGCTCGATTGGAAAGCCGAAAGCTGTGGAGCGGCACCGCACCAGCCTCAGGCAGGCAAGCACCGTGGTCTCAATTATCGGCTCTTCCACCTGGAGGACCGTTGATAGCGGGAAAAACTGCCGGGCATCGTGGAAGTCCTGGCCCGCGAAGGGAACCGCACGGCTCACCCGCAGAAGGCGCCACGCATCTTGGCTGGGTGCCCAGCCATCGGTCTTGCGATTCCAGCACTCGATGCCGACGAGGCGGGCGTTCCAGTCAGGGTTAAATCGCTTCCAGGCATCGCTGCGGCTCGGATGCGCAAACACAGCCACTCCTCCGGATTCGTGAACGGCAGCCAGCACTTCTTCGGTTCGATGCGTTTTCGCCGGCAAACGGAACATCTCCCCAAGTCAGGACGTGCACGCAGTTGGCGCGGTCACTGTATTCGATTCCCGGCAGTAACAAGATTCGTTTGGAGCTGGCGCGGCGGCAGGCCTCGCGATGCTGCAGGCGGCGCGCCTCATCGAATCCGCGATCGTGTTCGGTGAGCATCACGACGCGATAACCGCGCCGGGAAAAGGCCGCGGCGATGCGCTCCAGCGGCCACTTCCCGTCATAAGACCAATCGGAGTGGACGTGACAAGCTGCGCGGAGGGAAATCATGGCCGATGGGCTGGCTTGGCCAATTGGTCACGGATAGTGCGATAAGAATCGGCGAAGAAGACCTTGGGATCGTCGCGGCGCCAATTGTACCACCGCTGGTTCGAGCTGAGGCGGCACAGCTCGAGCAGCGTTCTCCACGGAGAGGGCCAGGTCCGGAGGGCCTTCGACCTGGGACCGCGCAGGACAAACAAGAGATGCAGTATTTCCCTGCCCAGGTGCCGGCAGACGAGCGAGGTATCGTCCAATCGGGGGACAGCGGGGACGGAATCCGGGGCGAACGCCATGGTGGCGGCCCAGGCAGGATACTCAAGTCCCAAACGGCGAGCCAGCGCCATGCTGCCCCACGACCGTCCATTAAACTCCATGAACCACCGCTTGCCACTATCGTCGCGGAGCAGCTCGATCATGAAGAGGCCGCGCCATCGGGAGAGGCGCACAAAACGTTCGCCAGCCGATTTGCACGCCTGATCTATCTGGCGGGAAGCCATGCAGGCACTGGACCCGGAGCCCTGGGGATTCATCATGCGCAGCCTCCGGTGCCCGCTCCAGCCCAGAACGCCGCCGGCCGTCGCGAGGCCAAAGAGCCCCTCGCCGACACCGGGGATGAACGGCTGGAGCAGCATCGGACCCCGCCCTCCCCAGCCTTCGATGGCCGATTCGAGTTCATCTCTGTCAGAACAAGTCCAACTGCGGCCTCTCGATAACCCTCCGCCGGCCACCGTAACGGCCAGGGCCGGCTTGAACACGACCGGGAACTCGGGGAGTTGGGCGCGGACCTCCTCGGGCCGCTCGACGCAACGGGTCCGTGGCACAGAGAAGCCCGACGCTTGTGCCAACTCGACCTGCTTCTGTTTATTCAGGGCGAGTTCGGCCTGGTCGCCGCCGGGCCCGATCAGCACGACTCGGTCCTCGAATCCCGCCTTCTCGCACAACCAGATGGCTTCGTCATCCAGGGGCATTATCCCCACAGCCCCTGAAGATTGCAGTACGCGAGCGCAAGCCGTCCTGACGTTGGCCATCGCCGCCGTGAAGTCAGAGGCCGGCGGTGCGATCTCGAACACCCGGGCGAAGCGGCTGTGCCGCAGCGCCGAGGGGCGTCCCCGGCGCGCCAACGCCACCACATGGAAGCCGTGGTCAGCCAAGCTCCAGGTCACCTCAGGCGCCGAAAGTGATTCGGCGAAGGCCAGGATTACATTCGTGACCATGTCCAGCGCAGGCGCGGCACCATTACCGCCAGCGTTTGATCAGCAGTTTTAGCCGGCGCCAAAGTCCCGGCAGGCCGCGGGGGACCTCAGAAATACTCCTCAGAATCCGGCCAATGTCGTGGGAACGGCGCACGGTATTCCTTGGCCGGAGCCACGAGGTCAGCGAGGCAGGCCCGCCGTCACTGGTGTACACCGCGTGGTAGCCCAACTGAACCAGCCTCTTCAGAACCCGGTGGTCGTAGGCCCCGTAGGGACAGGCTGCATCCAAAACGGAAGCCCCGATGATCTGTTCAATTGAGTCCTTGGCCTGAACCAGTTCTTCCTCAAGGCCCTGGTCGCTCAAATCACGCCAATTGCTATGCCACATGCCATGGTTTCCGATAGCCATCCCCTCCGCCCGGAGTGCCAGGAGTTGGGCAGTCGACAAAAAGGATTCTTGGCCTATCCTTCCGGCGACAACAAAGAACTGAGCGCTGAGGTTCCTCGCCTTAAGCAACGGGAGCGCGATCGAAAAATCCGATTCGTTGGTGTCATCGAAGGTTATGCGCACGTCCTGCCGCCACAGTATCAGGTCGAGGATCATTTCAAAAATGCCCGCATCGAGCCAGCAATCCTTCTCGCTCGAGGGCAACTCCCTGGTCGGCTCCCCCAAACCATGAAAGTTGAGAATGAACATATACAAGGTAAATCGCCGGCGCACAATGGACGGATAGCTGTTCCTATTGCACTGCTGACGATAATTAGAAACTCTCCGCCATCCCGGCATGCGAGGTCACGCGTACATCCTCCGGTTCAAGATGGGCACGTCCGTGCGCATCAACAGGCTGACCGCGCATAAAGGGTCCTGAAAGGCTCGAAATGCTCGCCAACTGCATGAACCAGTACACCTTGGTCTGGTCAAAATACGTTATGCCCAGCCAATTGAAAACATGCACCGAGAGCATCACGCCAAGCCCCCACAGTAAATATTCCGGTCCATCGGGCGGTCCTTCATCGGAGCCGGTGTGAGCCATGCCGGCGCCCAAGGCCTTAAAAGCTTGGGTTAAAAGCGCGAAAAACAAAATGACCGCACCCACGCCGGCTGCAATGCCGTAGCCTACAATCGCCGAGCACAGATCTGCCTGGCCGCTTGGCAGCAGATAGGCAAACCATTCATTGGTAGCAGCAACTCGCATGCCGGCTAGCCACCACTTGTCGAGGTTTTGGAAGAATAAATCCAAAAGCCGGGCTCGATGATAACCGTCCCCGCCAGTGACTGAGCTTATCCTGGCCAACAGGTACCAGATCGGCGCCTTCATCACAAGGGCGAGCAGCACAATTCCCAGGCCCGCCGCCCGGCGCACTACCTTCATCCTTGTACGAAGGCTCCAAAGAAGCCATCCGCTAACTCCAACCCCCAAGCAGCACCACGATCCCCCTGAGTTCGATGCCCAGATAATAAACAGGCACATTACAATGGCCATTACCGGGAGAAGCCGCTCCTTCCGGTGAAACCATAGCGCAATATAAAGAGGGACAAAACTCGAACCAAGTGTGCCCAGCAACTCAGGATTCCGAAAACTTCCAACGCACCGCGGTCTTCCACCCCTCGCCCAATCGATCTCTTGGGAGCCCAATAGGCTGAAAGGAGTCTGGCCGGTTATCGCCTCCGACAACACCAACGCGGCATACGGCGCCAAAAGAAGGCCAAAGTCAGCTAGGAACGCTTTGAAATCTTCAATGTCCCCCACGAGACCCCTGAAAGCAAGATAGAAAACAAGGGCATCCAGTGCTGAACCGATCATGTAAGCTTGGTCCACTTCGGACCGTATTAAAAAAACAATTGCCGTGTAACCGTAGAAAAGGAAAAACAGGCGGTCCAAATCGTTGAGCCGATGAGCCGAGAACTCCCGGCGAATAATGACTCGAATGAACCCCGCCAGCCCGAGCAGTCTGATCGCGAAGAGATGGAAGCCAAAAACGACAACCTCTTGCGCTTGAGTAAGATAGAGCACGCCGGCCATCATTGCCAGGAGCGCCCATCGCCGGGGGCAAAGCAAGATTATTGAACCGAAGAGAAGCGTGAGGGAAAGCCCGGCGACGTTCATAAACCTACGTGCTCGAGGAAGCCGTGAAGGTACTGCCTTTGCCCAGCATGATGTCAGGCCTTGCGTGTGTGGTTCTTGAATGGCGCACTCGGTGTGGCGTGGATGGCGCGGATCAACGCACCGCGTCTTGGGTTGTTCCGCCCCAATTTTGGTTCCGCCCACTTAACCCAGACAGGATCCAGTCCGCCGGGAGCCAAGGTTCGGCAAGGTCACTGAGAGATCAGCCTAAGGTTCGTGGGCGGCGACGGCAAGGCCGACCCGCTCACCGTTGCGGTCGCTCCGGCCGCGCCGCTAAACGTCACCGTCTGCGTATTGGTCCCCGCAATCGTAGGGCTGTACTGGACCGTGACCGTCTGGCTTTGAGCTGCGCCCAGACTGTAGGAAGCGCCTGAAATGATGCTGAAAGGCGTCGCCACGCTCGCGCTCCCGGAGAGTATGCCGGTGCCGGTATTCTGTACGATAAAAGTCTGGTTGGAGCTCGTGCCAGCAATCATCGAACCGTAGCTCAGGCTGCCCGGAATAACCGCAATGCTGGGGGCCCCGCCCTGCAAGTATTCGTAAGCGCCGATGTCCCAGGCAGAACCTTGGGGCCGGGTCGCACCCAGGATGTCCGTCGTGAAGTAGGCGCTCTCGCTCGTGCCGGCGTCCTTAGCTGCGCTACTGCTTTGAATGTTGAAATTGTAACCGGCAGCATTCACGTACTTGGGGTCGCCAGTTGTCGAATGAGCGTCGAAGCCGAGGGCCTTCCATGAGGAATAGCTTATCCACGAACTACCACCGTAATTCATGTTGCCGTTATTATTGTAGTAATCATTGTAATCGCACTGCAAGAGTCCGCCGGATCCGACAGCGGTGTCATCTTCCATGCCGAGACCAGCGTTGGACACGATGTTGTTAATCACAATGACATTGGTTCCTCCATTGATTCTCACTCCCGGTCCCGAAGAACCACCGGCATCCATTGTATTGTTGTATACTCCGGCGCCCTGGACCTTCCACAAATACATGAACCCGCAGGCTGGAGTTTTGTATGCCGATGTGGAATAAAGCACATTATTGTAGATGAGGGCATTCCAGATGCCTGCGCCCATTTGACTTGACATGAAAATGGCTGCGGTAGCAGGCAGGTTAATTCCAAAGTCAGGGCCAATAATGTTGTTGTAAACAGTGATATTCGTGGCGTAAGAGCCGCTGTTCTCCGCCCATGGAGCATACAAACCGTCGTGGTGGTTGTCGTTATTAGGGTCATCAAATGGCGTCATCCCGTTGATTCTGTTGTCGTGAACAACCAGTCCATTCAGAACGGAATTTGCACCGCCATCGCCGACCGCGATTCCCCAGTTGCACCACTGGACACTGTTCGAGTAAATCTGAAAATTCCCGTTATTTGGGCCTTTCCAGCCAATATAGACGCCGCTGTGAACCCAGGTCATGTAACAGTTGCAGACAACTATGTTAGAGATGGAGGTTCCCGAAAAACTGATTCCGCCGCAGTTGGTGTAGTCGGCTGAACCAGTTGTCCTGATATACATGTTGGCGATTGTCAGATTTTTAACAGTGATGTTCCCGCTGGTAGTCGTGCTCGTGACTGCGGTCACAGCCACTTGGTTGGCGTTCGTTGTTCCATTGCCCGTGCATTGAATAAGCCCGTTTACGCCACCGTCCACCACCAAGTAACTGCGACTTCCCAACTGGATTGGGCTTGTGGAGAAATAAGGTGCCGTCATGTTTGCTCCAGGCTCAAAAAGGAGGGTGATGTTGTTGCCCGGCTTGCCGCTACCTTGAAAAGTCAAGCTGCTTGTCACGGTTCCGACCAGATGAACCGTGTCGCCTGGATTGATTTGGTTGGTGCCCGCTCCCCAGTTTCCGCTCGTGTTGAACCAAGCTACTGCGCAGGCGGAGGCCGCATTCGTCCCGGAGCCGCTACCCTGCGTCGTCTGAGCGATGTAAATATCCTTTGCCAAACCCAGCGCCGTGGCCATGAAAATGGCCATGAACCAGGCGACTGGGGAGAATGCTCTCAAACTCCTGCTCATATGGTCTCGCAATTTAAATAACGCTGCGAGCAAAAACGGCCCTCGCGCCCCGAGGAATCTCCTTGGGAGAGGTGTGGCACGTGTTCGTCCCGCAACACAAGGACTCTGTTTCCCCGTCAGAGCATTTACATTGCCAGTTCATTGAGTGTGGGGAGCCCGACGCTGCAGATTGGCATGGTTCTGTTCGCGGCCGGCCCGGAACCAGTCGCGGAACCCGCCGCAACGAACATGTGCCGCGCGATTTGGATTTGGCGGAAGTATGTCACCTAAGACTGGTCGGCCAAGCGCGCGAAAGGGGCGGCCCCAAGCGGGCAAAGCAGCCGTTCGAGCTCGGCGGACGACCCTCAGGCCGCAGCCACCCGGGCCATGCCCAAATCTTGGAAGCACCTGGCTAAAAGTGATACAGAAACGGCCAGCCCAGCGAGTCCAGTGTTTATGCCCGTCGCTACGAAGGCATTCGGAAGAACGGAGCTCATGCGGTTAAGAAGCGGCCAGAATGCCACCCCAACTACCCCGGGCAAAAGGCGGGAGGACGTTAGGTATCCAGGGCACAAGCACCGAAAAGGACGGGGGGTCGTGGGTCGCTCGGTGGTTTGGCGCAGGCGGGCTTGGGTGTGCATACTTTTTTTACCGGTCTCGCGAAAACCACGCTCCACGTCTTCCGCGTTCATGAGGTCATCCTCCCTGAAACGGCCAATGCCCTCGAACAAGCCGCGCCGGATCATGATGCAGGCGCCGGAGACGACCTCGGCGTGGGCGGGGGCCGCGGTGACCGCCTAAAGCGCCGCGGTTCCCCAGAGCGGCGACTTGGGATTCCAACGGCGCAGGCATTCCGCGTCCAGCAAGCCTATTGCGGCCCATCTCCGCGACCGTGCGGCCGCGGGCAAAGCAACCAGAAGAGTTAATGCGACTCCACGCGCCGTCATGGGGCAGGAGTTTGACTGAGTGAGCAAGTTCCTCGGGGGCAAAGCGATCCCCCGTAATCGCGATGGCCGGGCTCGGAGCCCTAGGCGGGGGAACGTTTGCAAACATCCACGCGGCCTCTCGATCGGGATGGCCAGGCCTTCAGCAGCCTGCCTTTCTGCTCCTTGCGCAAGAACGCAGCGCTGTCCGCGGGAATGAGAGGTTTCCTCCCCCTGATCGTCCAGGATAGAAACCCCAAGAGCCTTACAAAGGCGCGAACTGCTTCGAGGGCTTGCGCACTTCGGCGGATGCATTTAAGAATCTCGAATAACGGAAGAGAGCCGAACGAAGCGTCCATGAGGCCCGCGCGGAAGGACCCTCTCAGCAACCCGCCGGCGCTCGATGTGGGGCGGTAGTGGAGAACCCGGTGTTCCGGATACGCCTGAACCTCCCACCCTGCCATTCGGGCTTGGATCTGGGCCAGCCAATCCGAGCCTCCAACGCGCAGGGGCGTGTATCCGTTGATTCCCTCAAAGCAAGCGCGACGAAACATCTGAATGCCACCGGCAACCGAGTGCGCAGAGTTGCCCCTGCGGCAGGCCCAAATCCCCCGCGAGCGCTCATAAATATAACCGCCGGCTATGCCTAACCGAGGATTCAGCTCGAATTGCTTGAGAACCGAGCCGTAGTAGTCCGTGCGCTCGGGTGCAACGTCCGCGTCGTGGACTCCGACGAAATCGAAATGCAAGTCACAGGCCGATTCGTAGCCGGTTTGGATCGCCCGATATTGAGCCCCAAAATCGCGCCCTGTCCTCGGAGGGAGAATCTTAAGCCGGATGTAGCGATATGCCCGTGCAAAGTCCCGGACGATCTGCGCCGTTCGATCCGTTGACCCGTCGTCCACAATGAACCAAGCTAGAGGAGGCACGGTTTGGCGCACGACAGACTTGATGGCCTGACCTATGTAGGCCTCCTCGTTCTTGGCCGCTGTGAGCAGCACGTATCGGTTTTGCATGGCAGAATTAGGGGGTTTTTATGGTCGGAACTCGCCTGGTGAGCATCCACTGCAGGCACGCGAGGCTTCTGATGATCTTGGGACGGTACTCAGGTTGGGCTCCTCTTTTCGCCAGAAAGGCAAGCGAGTAGCCGCCAGCCCGCAGGAGCAAGTGCAGGCAAGAGATTAAGAAGAAGCAGGCGAAAGCGGGTCTGCAGTTGTGTTTTCTCCAGTAATGCAGGTCGGCCCTATGACGTTCGATGTAAAAGCGCACCGGGGCATTCGCGGAACTCGCTCCTCCATAATGGATGGCTTCAGCCGAAGGAACGAAGACCAACTTCCAACCATGACTCCAGAAGCGTTTGCACCAGTCCATATCCTCACCGTACATGAAAAACGACTCGTCCAGCAAGCCGACCTGATCGACTGCCTCGCGGCGGAGCAGCCAAAACCAGCCGCCGAGAATATCAACAGGGCGAAGCGAATCGTGCGACCAATGGCGAAGTGAGTGCCCGCTGAAGAGTTGCACTCGAGGAAACATCGTGTCCAAACCGAAAGCGCGGCACGTCATATTCCACAGGGTTGGAAATCCACGGCATGAGCGCTGAAGTTTGCTGTCGCGACCAATCATCCGAGGACCGACCATACCAACATCTGCCTGCTTCTCGCAATAGTCCACGAGCCGCGTGATGCAGTCCTTGAGTATCTTCACATCTGAGTTAACCAGGCACAAATACCGGCCCGTGCTCCGAGAAATGCCGATGTTGTTCCCCTTGGCGAACCCAAGGTTGTCCCCAGTTCGAATCAAACGCACCTGGGGGAATCGGCTCTCGACGGTTTCCGACGACCCGTCGGTTGAGGCGTTGTCTACGACGATGATCTCCATTGGATAGGCGCACGCCTCGGACGAGAGGGACTCAAGACACTGTAAGAGATAGTCGCGAGCGTTCCAACTCACTATTATTACCGAGACAAGTACTTCCGAGGATTCGTTAGCCATGAAGCTTATTCAACGTATTTTCTTGTGGCCGGGCATAGGCCTCCAGGCTCTTAGAGGCGTCTACTTCAACGTTTCGGCCCCTTCTCCAGTCGGTTAGCCTGTTTGTGAGCTTTTTGATGGCGGCCTGCGGGCGGGCCAGCCAATCGTAACTGCCGTCGAGTTTGGCCGCCAGCAGGCAGGCATCGTCCAAACTGTTGACGGGGAGCCGTCTTAGGCGAAGAGGGTCGTCGTGAGCGTGGACGCGACCAAGTTCAGTCGTAGCGCAAGAGGTGTAGCCAGTCTTGGCCAGCAGGTCCTCGAAAGCTGTCGTAAACGCTTTGTCCGCCCGCGGAAAGGCATAGGGGTAAGAAAAGGCGGTGACTGGGGCGCCCAGCTGGTGTTCGATTTCAGATTTTGAATCGGAGATTTCAGAACTGACGTTGGGCCAAGGGAGCTCGACCAGCTTCGGATGGTGAACGGTGTGTGAGCCGAAGGAAATGCCTGATTTGTGCAGTTCGCGGGCCTCGGACCAGGTAAGGCACTCGCGAGGCGCCGAGGGGCGTGAAACGTGAAACGTGAAACGTGAAACGTGAAGCGCGGACCCTGGAGCGAAGCAACGCGGCGTGTCGCCGATAAAGGCGGTGGGGAGGAAGACGGTGGCGGTGAAGCGGTACTGCTGGAGGACCGGGAAGGCCTGGGTGTAAAAGTCGCGGAAGCCGTCGTCGAAGGTGAGAACCGTCAAGTGCGGAGTGCGGAGTGCGGAGTGCGGAATGGCCAATCCTCCAACGAGTTCGTCCAGACTGATTGTTCGGCAGCCGTGGTCGGCCAGGAACTGCATCTGCTGGCGGAAGACGGCCGGGCTGGTGTTGAGTTTGTAGTAGGGGGAAACGCCGGGCTCGGGGTCGTCCGAAATGCTGTGATACATCAGGATAGGAACGGGCCAGCAGCCGAGGGACGAGGGGCGAAGGGCGAGGGACCGGGCGGTACCCAAGGCACGGCGGACGGGCTGGACGAGCTTCAGGGTGATGGAGCGGTCGAGGCGCAAGGTCGAAAGGCCAAAGGCTAAAGGCTGAAGGGAGAGTCCAGAGTCCACAGTCCACAGTCGAGTATCGAGTGTCGAGGGATGGAGCCGGAGGTCGGAGATTTTCCGTGTGTTCTGCGTCTTCCGCGGTGTTCTCTGCGTTCTTTGCGTTCTCTGCGGTTAAATCGGCAAGCGGTCAACGTTCCTGGAGGCGGCGCCCTGCTCCTTGGACACGAGTTCGGGCTCTTCGGCTCGCGGGGTCTTGAGCTGCGTGTTTGGGGTGTTCAACTCGGTGTCGCTGGGTTCGTGGCGGAGCAGGCCTGGGCGGGCGGGGCGTTGTCAGGCGGAACGGGCGGCCTGCCTTCGATAAGGGAATCGACGAGGGCGAGGTAGCGGTGTTTGTGGTTGGTCCAACTGTTCCGGGCGGCATAATCCAGGCCTCTTGCGGCAATTCGCCACCGCAAATCCTCGTCCCGCAGCAGCTCAATCATCGCTTCCGCCAAGGCATTGTCATTGCCGGACTCGAAAAACCGGACGACTGAGTTGTCGAAGTAAAACCGATCGATTTTCGTGTTCGACACGACGACTGGAACGCCCACGGCCATGAATTCCATGATCTTGGTGCTGTAGGCCTCGTTGCCGAACGAATCGGCGCGCTTGGGGACAACCCCGAGGTCCGCGTTGGCCATGATTTCCGCGATCTGGTGCACGGGCAGCGGCTTGAAGAAGCGGACCTTCGGCTCCAGCCCAAGCTCCCGGGTCAAGGCCATGAGTTGCCCTTTCATAATGCCATCGCCGTAAATGTGAAACTCGGCATTGGGCAGTTCGGCAGCGACTCGCTTAAAGGCGCGGATGCCGATGTCCAGGCCCTGGTGCCACTGCAGGCCGCCCGGGAAAAGGACGATGAGCTTGCCGTCATCGCGTGTGCGGGCGCGCGGCCAGAAGACGGCAGCGTCCACGTTGTTGATGAAAACACTGCAGCGCCCGCCCACCCCCGTCCGGGCGGTGTATTTGTCCCGCCACAGGTCGTTGGAAATGATGACGTGGTCGGCGAACCGGGCGGACATGCGTTCCACCAGTTTCAGCGTGTTCGTCCACACACTGCCCGTGACAGATTTGAACTTGCTCGCGTACAACTCCGGCAAAATGTCGTGGATGTCCAGGATGACCTTGGCGCCGGCGAGCTTCGGGAGCCAGGCGGCGAAGACCAGGAAGTCCGGGACGTTGTGCACGTGGACCAGGTCATAGGGCCGCCGGATCTGCCGCCAGGCCAGGCGCGCCGAGGCGGCGATCAGGAACCTCAGGGTGGGCAGCAGGTAGGCGGCCCTGGTGCTCTCGTCCTTGCGCTGCCGGCACTGAATCCGGCTAACCCTCACTTGACCTATCATCTCCGTGTGCGCCTGGCTCGGGTCGTTCTTGATGGCGAGGACGTTAACCGTGTCGCCTCGGCGGGCGAGTTCTTCCGAGTAGCGCATCACGCGGTTGTCAGTTTGGTAATAGGAGTAGGTCACCATGCAGATGCGCCTGAGGCGGGCGATCACCGGGACACCGTGGCGCCTGTCGTGCGTCGGCGCCAGCAGGCCGGCGAGGATGCCGAGCAGCTTCGCCTCCTCCAGTTCCCACTGGCACTTCCGGTAAACAGCAAGACCCTTCTCAAGGGTGGTTCGGACCTCAGCCGGGTGCAGACAAGCCCATTCAATCTTTCGGGCTAGGTCGTCAACGTCTCCCGGTTCGAAGAAGATAAGGGAGTCTTCCGCAAAATAGTCCCGAATCCCTTTTGTCCGCGGAACGATCACCGGCCTCTTCATGGCCAGGTATTCGAAAATCCGCGTCGGCAAGTTAATCGCAGTGAACTCATTCAGGCGGTTGGGAATGATGCCCAGGTTGATGCCTTTGATTGCTTCGGCGATCTCAGCCTGTGGCTTGAATCCATGGAACTCGATCGCGTTTTCCAAATTCAGGGTTTGCCCCAATCGCAGCACCTCCGCCATGTAGGGGGTGGGGTCGCCATAAAGGAGCAGTTTCAATCTCGGGAGGCGGTCGCGCAATTTGGCGATGGCCCGGACGGCCAAATCGAGTCCATGGCGCTCGACGAGCAGGCCATGGTACATCAAAACAAATTCCCGCTCGGCCGACGGCGCTTGCGGCGGCGGGAACTCGTCCGCATGGAAGATGTCCCGCTGTGGTGAGTTCATCACGATTTCGATCTTCTCGGCCGCGCAGCTGCGGGAAGCGAACCGCTCTTTGAAGGCGGAATTGGGTGTGACGACCCGATGGGCGAAGGCGATGCTAACCTTCTCCAGCATTTTTAGAAGCCGGACCTGGCGGTGGCTCTCAGGCAGAGAAAATATGCTCTGCATGAGCTCGGGCATCGGATCGTGCAAGTCGAGGAGGACCTTGGCGCCGAGAGAGCGCGCCAGGAGCGCGCTGAAGACCAGCACATCCGGCATGTTGTGCACGTGCACGAGCTGGTAGCGCCGCATGAGTGTGCGCCGGGAGACGAATTCCAGGGATCTGAGCAGAAAGCGCGCGTATTGCACGCAATACGTCAGCTTGCCCTCGCGGCGATGCTTCATCGGCACGCGAAAGATGTTGACTCCATCAATGCGCTCACGCAACGGCTGGCTCGCGTCCCTGCACAGGCAAAAAACATCGACTTCCATTCCCGCACGGGCCATCGCCTCCGTCTCACGCCTGGGCCGTGGGTCCGTTGCGTAGTCGGAGTAGAGCACGACAGCGGCGCGCTTTCCCGCCAGCACACCTCGATCCGAGGGGGGGCAGTCTTGCTCCTGCCAGGTTTCGCCGAAACGCCCGCCGTGAGTGACGGGCTTCGGCCTGGGCCTCTCTATATCGAGAGTCCCCCTATACCACCTCGCAAGTTCGGCGGGGTTGACCTGCCAGAACGAACCACCGTACCTCTGGCGAGCGTAACCCAGGAAACGCGCATACAGCTCGACCGGGTAGGTCACCGCGGAATTGGCTTCATGCTCAAACCGGAGGTAGTCCGGGTGCACGTTCACCAGGGCCATGCCGCCGTGCTTGGCGACCCAGTCAAGCTTTTGGAACCGAATATCCGGGTGCCGCTCGCCAAGCGTCAGGAAAAGCGTTGAGTCCTGGGGGAGGGTGTAGGGCAATTCCACGTAGCCGGGCGGACAGTCCACGGTCCATCCACCCTCCGTAGCAGAGCTACTGCGGAGGACGGGCAGTCCACGGTCCACAGTCGGGAAGACGGAGGACGGAGGCTCTGAAGTGCGGAGTGAGGAATGGGGAATGCGGAGTGAGGAATCCAGAGCCGCGGGACCGCGGAGCGCGCAGTGCGGAGGCGGGGGCGGACACGCAAAGGGTGGAGAGCCGAAGGCGTCGCATTCCGCACCCCGCACTCCGCACTCCGCACTTCGTGAGACCCAGAAGGGGAAGATCGTTCTTTGACCCTGCGGCTGCGGCTCGAACGGGTCGGTGTCGAAGGTCGAGGTGTCGTATTGGACGTTGAGGTCGTGAATCCACTCGAGATTGTGAAGCATGAAGCCGGCGCGGAAGCCGATGGCTTTCCAGTCCTTGAGATACTGGTTGATCTTGGGGGCGTTGCGCCTGAACTCGCGTCGGGTCAGGAAGAGCTTGCCGTCGTGGCAGAGGTCGTGGACGCCGACCTCGAAGCCGTTGGCGGCCAATTCCTCGCGCAATTCTTTGGAGGCGGTGTATTGTCCGCCTTCCGGGATGAAATTGAAGCAGGAGCGGAAGCCGAGTTTCATCTCGAGTTCCATGAGTTGGCGGCACTTGTCCAGGCCGGCCTGGCCTTCGACATCGTGGGTGAGGACCAGGGCGAATTGCTTGCCCTCGGGCCAGCCGGGCCAGCCCTCGGGCGGGCGCTCGGAACCAGGGAGAATGGGCCAGATGTCTCTGACCCGCTCGCGCTTTCTCTGCGCGAGCCAGCGGCGGACGCCCATTCGAAACCGACCAGGGGAGCAGGGGCTTGAGACCGTAATAAAGGCGGTTGCGCAGCATCGAAGAGGGATTAGGGGACCACGGGACTACAGGAGTCGGGACAGGGAAAGTCAGAGCTCCTGGTGGAGGCGCTTAAGGCCGTAACTGCGCGTCTTGTTCAGGACAACGCCGACATTGGCGCCGGACTGGGCCAGGAAGGAGCTGGCCCGTTTGACGGCCTCGCGGTCGGTCTCCTCGGCTTCGACCACAACCAGCGCGATGTCCATAAACCGGGCCAGCTTCGAAGTGACACTGACCTGGCTGATCGGCGGCATGTCGAAGATGATGTAGTCGTAGTCGCTGGCCTTGAGCTTGGGCGCCAGGTGCTGGAAGTGCTTGGGCAGGGAGCGCGGGAGCTTGTCGCCGTTCTGGTTTTCCGTGACCACGTATAGTCTTTCCTGCACCAGGGCCGTGTCGCGCTTGTCCGGCTCGAGAACGTCCTCCAGCCCGCACGCCGGGTTGCCCCGGTAAAAGGGGTGCGCCGAACCCCGGTCATTCATATCGACCAGCAACACTTTGCCCTCGCCGGTCTCGGAAAGCGAAGCCGCCAAGCCGGCCGCAATCGTTGTCACCCCGGCACCCTCCCCGCAGCTTGTCAGCGCCACCAGCTTGGGCTTGTGGGTAAGGTTCTTCAGGTCGAAATACGTGATCAGACGGTCGCGCAGGGCATCGTGGAAGAGCCGGAGCTCGTGGCGAGCGTCCCAGGGAGGCGTGGAGCGAGGAGCGTCGAGCATCGAGGGTGGAGCGTCCAGCGCGGGGTCGTGACTCGCAGCCTCCGGCTCCCGGCCTGCATCTCCTGCCCCGATCCCTTCAGCCAACAGGGGAGCGCGAGCGGTCCCCAGGGCGTGCCGGCTGACCGCACCGTTGAGGTGCAGGCGCGGGATGGAAAGGAACAACGGCAAATGAAGCCGGTTTTCGATCTCGATCGGGCGCTTGACGGACGGGTCCAGGTAGAGCTCGAGGGCGAAGGCCAGGCCGAATGCAGCCGCGATGCCGCCCAAGAGCACCACGGCCATGATCTTCATCAGTCTGGAAGGCGCCGTTGTTGGCGGGGTCGGCTCCTGGATGGTGCTGATGTTGGAGACTTTTCCGACGCCGAGCCTCTCGTCCAGACGCGACTGTTCCAGGCTCTGCGAGAACCTCGAGTAATTGGTCTCTTCGATTGAGAGCCGGCGCTGCAAATCCGTAATCGGCCCTTCCTCCTCGTTGAGGGCCGCGGCTTTCTTGCGAATGTCATCCAGTTGCGCATTGAGCGTCTTGATCCTGGATTCCAAGGCGCTGACCCGGCCCATTTCGGCGTTCAAGGCCCCACTCGGGTCGGCGGCCAGGCCGCCCGCAACGGCATTGGGCTGAGTGACGCGCACCGCCAGAAGACCGGGGTTGGCCTTTTCGAGTGTGCGTTTGAGTTGTTCGTTGGTCTCGAGCCGCGCCCCAACCTCGCGCACGTATGAGACGGACGGGGTATAAGTCAACAGCAATTCCTGCCGGCTCCGCTCCAGCGCGTCCAGCAGCAAGCAGACATGCCGATATTCACTCACTTTTTCGGGGGGCACAGCGTCGGCGTAATTCGTGGCCACCTGCTGGTTGGTCAGAACCATGGAGGGCACGCGCAGAGATTTGGCCAGTTCACCGACCGCGGTACGCTGCTCGGCCAACTGGACTTCGGCATCAGATGCCGCCCGTTCAAGGCAACCGATTTCCTCGCTAAAAAAGCGCTTCCTGTCTTCGAGGGAGATGACGCCCACTTTGGCCTTGGCTTTCCGCAAATCGGCCGCGATCTGGGCAACTTGCGAACGGCGTTGGTCGGTCTCCTGCGTCAGGAACTCGTCGAATGCGCCGACGGCATGGATTTGGGCATGCTTTTTGAAATAAGAATCGATCAACTGCTTGAGAACGGGCTGCACTACCCCCGGATCCGAGTGCTGAAAAGTTAACCGGACAACGCTGCTGTCC
This sequence comes from uncultured bacterium, assembly GCA_963749495.1. GTDB lineage: Bacteria > Verrucomicrobiota > Verrucomicrobiia > Limisphaerales > UBA8199 > CAVQND01. The sequence goes on along the minus strand of CAVVMW010000019.1, from coordinate 87,475 downwards.
TTGGGCACCTCGGCCATGAGCCTGTTCTGGATGAGGGCGGCGGCTGCGAGGCGGTTGTTCGCCGGGGGGTTCGTGGCCGCGGCCTTGCCCAGGATTCTCTGGCCCGACCACATCGGCAACCTGCTGCGCCAGGTCCCGGCTGGTGAGAATCTCCAACTCCGTCTGAAGAATGCTGTTTCCGCGCGCGTCCGGCGACCGGATGCGGGAGTCATTGTCGCCGACCTGGCTGGGACTCATGGTGTCCAGCACGTAGCGGATATAGAGCCGGGCTTGGGACTGATACAGGGCGGGCCAGACGTGAGGAACACAAACGGCTGCGATAACCGCCAAGACACAGCCGAGCATGATCTTCCACTTATGCCGGAAGAGGATGTACAGGATGTCTCCCAGGCTTATGCCTGCGGGAGGGGCGGGAGGGGCGGGGGGAGGGGACATAGAAAGGCTAAAGGCGGAACGTTTGAGTGCGGAGTGCGGAATGCGGAGTGCGGAGCTACAAATGACGAATGACGAATGACGAATGACGAAAGGCTAAGGAACAGAGGGGCTTTTCCCCTCCACGGATATGGCATGTTTCGGGGTTACAGGCTGCGTGGCGGGGGTGCTCACTCCGCACTCCGCACTCCGCACTCCGCTCTCAAGAGAGGTGCGGGTAGAGGGCCTGGCCGGCGAAGCGGAGGAGCGGGAGGGGGAGCCAGCGGAAGAGGTTATTCAGCGGGCCTTCGGCGCGGTCTGTGTCTTCGACAAAGCGGCGTTTGCGGAAATCGTATTTGCTGTATTCGATGCGCTCCTCGACGGCCCCGAAGCCGAGCTTGAAACGCCGCAGGCCCTCGTTGGCGAGGCTGGTCCGGCCCAGGTGCAGGGTCTCGAACCCCGCCGCCGCATACCGCTTGATGGCCTCCCACATCAGGAGGTTGTTGGGCCGCACGGGTTGAAAATCGAGGTCGGAGGCGCCGAACTTGTAGTGGACGCGCGAGCCGCTGTGGAAGAAAACCGCCGCCGCCACTGCCCGGCCCTCGAACCGCACGACCTCGACCCCGCCCAAGCCCTGGGCCAGCGCGTGCCGCTGGATGTTCTCGAAGAACCGGAACGGCTGCGGGGGCACGCCGTGCCGGCGGCGGGTCCGGCAGTGCAGCGCATAGAAGGCGCGCATGGACTCGGGGCTGTTCGCGAATTCCGCGCTCAAGCCCGCCGCCTCCGCCTTCTTGATGCCGCGCCGCACCGCCGATTCGCAGTTTTTGAAGAGGGCCTCCGGGCCGGGGCGCAGGGCGATCTCATGCCCGTAAAAACCGAGCGAGGGCGAGGTGCCGGTCCAGTCCGAATCGTTGCCCCGGCATTCCAGATAGCGCCACCTTCGTCCCCGGCCATAATCCATCGCCACTTCGTAGAGCATCCCGATGCTGCGGCCGCCGGTCTTGAGGGCAGAGCAACAGTCGGTGAAAGGCAGCGAGACGCCGCGCCGCCCGATGCACGGGCTGAAGACCTCCATGACCGGCAGGAGTTCCTCCAATCGGCCGTTGGCGAAGCGGCAGAAATAGACGGGCTGGTGTCCGTAGGTCTCGTGCAGCACGCGCGCCCAGGCGGCCCCGTGAAAGAACGAGCTTCCCGGGTGCGCGGCCACCAGGGAATCCCAGCCCGGGTGCTCGAGCGGGTTGAACGGGCCCGGCGGCTGGGATGGCACACAGGAAGGAGCTTGGGGCGGCAGGACGGGAGCTTGGACCCTGGGCGACATACTCGCTTCTTTTTTACAGAAGGAAACGAAGGAAACAAAGGACCGGATTTCCGGGAGGCAAGAATTGACAAGGGCTCCGGAGACATCCCGAGGCAGTTTCACGCCAGAGCCAAAATAGGATCCTCGCTGAAGTGAAGCCGAACCTGCCTGGGATGCTTGCCAGCCTCGAAGTAACCGGTCACGGCGTCCGCAATCATATTGTGCAATTCAGCTAGTGTGTCACCCTGGGTGGTAATACCCCCGCCCTTGGGATCGTCCCAACGGGCAAGGAACGCGCCGGTCTCCCGGCAAGCGTCAACCCTGAACACAATGTCGTTCACAGCCTGATCTTCCCACCAACCAAACAGAAGTCAATGCGCGATCAAAGAAGGACTCTGGACTGTGGACTGTGGACTGTGGACTGTGGACTGGAGCCGTTTGGCCACCGCGCGGATCTGTTCGCCGGTCAACTCCGGGTACATCGGGAGGGACAGGAACTCCTCGGCGCATCGTTCGGCCACCGGGAACGAGCCCTTGCCGTAGCCCAGGCAGCGATAGGCCTCCTGGAGGTGGACCGGGATCGGGTAATGGATGGCGCAGGCGATGCCCTGCTCGGCCAGTTCCTGAAGGACCTGGTCGCGCTGCTTCACCCTCACGGCGTAGATGTGATAGACGTGCTGGCTGTCCGGGGCGACGAAGGGGGTGACGATCTCTTTGGACCCGCCCAGCAACTCATCATAGAGCCGCGCATGCGCCCCGCGCCGGGCGTTGACGGAATCCAGTTGCTTGAGCTTGACCCGCAGGACGGCGCCCTGGATGCCATCCATCCGCGCGTTCCAGCCGACGAGCGAATGGAAGTATTTGCTGGCCTGCCCGTGGTCGCGCAGCACGCGGACCTTGGCGTCCAGCTTCGGGTCGCTGGTCACAACCGCCCCGGCTTCACCAAAGGCGCCCAGGTTCTTGCCCGGATAGAAGCTGAAACACCCGGCCGCGCCCAGAGAGCCGGCCCTGCGGCCCTTGTAGAGCGCCCCGTGCGCCTGGCAGGCGTCCTCGACCACCGGGATGCCATGTTGGCCGGCAATCGCGAGGATAGCATCCATATCGGCCACCTGCCCGAAGAGGTGCACCGGGATGATGGCCTTGGTCTTCGCGGTAATGGCCTGCTCGAGCAGTCCCGGATCAAGCGTATAGGTCTTCTCGTCAATATCGACAAACACCGGGCGCGCCCCGCAGTAACTGATCGCCTCGGCCGTTGCCATGAAGGTGCTGGGGACCGTGATGACCTCGTCCCCCGCGCCCACGCCCAGGGCCAGCAACGCCAGCCATAGCGCATCCGTGCCGCTGCCGACGCCGGCGGCGCGCGGCGCCCCGCAATACGCTGCGAAATCCCGCTCGAAGGCGGCGACAAACGGCCCGCCGGCGAAGGCGGCGCTGTCAATGACCTCCGCAATGGCGCTGTCCAGTTGCTCGCGGAGCGGGCGGTGATGGGCTTTAAGGTCCAGGAATGGCACTTTCATGAAGTTCAAATCAAGTTTTCTTCTTGAGGAAGCGCGCGGGATTGCCGGCCACCACGGCGCCGGAGGGAACGTCCTTGGTGACCACGCTCCCCGCCCCCACCACAGCGCGTTCGCCGATGGTGATGCCGCAAAGCAACGTCGCTCCCGAGCCGATCGAGGCCCCGCGCTTGACCAGCGTAGGCACGCATTTCCAATCCGACTCGGTCTGGAGCTTGCCCTCGCCGTTGGTCGCGCGCGGGTAGCGGTCGTTGATAAACGTGACATTGTGGCCGACAAACACCTCGTCCTCCAGCACCACGCCTTCGCAGATAAACGAGTGGCTGGAGATCTTGCAGCGGTTGCCCACCTTCGCTCCCTTTTGAATCTCGACGAAAGCCCCCACCCTCACGTCGTCTCCGAGTTCGCACCCGTAAAGGTTGGTGAATCCGTAGATGCGGACCCCGCGGCCCAGTTTCACATCCGGGGCGATTTGCTGGCAAGGTGGAGTGGAGTTAGACATGTCCGGCCGGGATCAGGAATTGACCATGTTGGCATGCCGCCGCTGTGACATGCCTGTCTTGCCTTTGCCTTTGCCGTTGCCTTTGCCTTTGCCGTTGCCGTGGCCGTGGCCGTTGTTCCCGCTTGCCCTGGCCCTGCCCCGCCTGATTCCGTCCCCGTTGCCCCCATTGGGCCCCATGCCCGGGAAGAGGGCATCATTGGCCAGATGAACCGGGTTGCCGCCCTGTTTCAACGAGGCCGAACTGGCTTCGAGAATCCTGACGACCTCCAGTCCGCGCGCCCCGCTGGTGAGCGGTGTGGAGCCGGTCCGGATGCACTCGATGAAGTGCTGGCATTCCAGCCGAAGCGGTTCCTCCTGCTTGATGTGCGGGGCGTACATATCGCCGTAATGATAGGCGTATTGAAACTCGGCGAACGTGTCGTAATGAGGCGGTGTCTCAACGCGCGCGTCGAAGATGTGGATCTTCTCCAGCGGCTCGACATCGTTATACACGATCATCCGCTTGCTGCCCACAATCGTCATCTCCCGGGTCTTCTTGGGGTCGAGCCAGCTGCTGTGCACGAAGGCCGAACGGTTCCTCGAGAAGGAGAGGTGCATCAGCGTCACGTCCTCCACGCCCGGGCTGACCAGCGCGCTGCCGCGGCAATTGACCGCCTCCGGCATCTCGTTCATCACATACAGGATGATGGACAGATCGTGCGGGGCTAAATCCCAGGCCACGTTGATGTCCTTCTGATATAGCCCCAAATTCAGACGCCGCGCGGCCAGGTAGCGGATGTCCCCGATGTCGCCCCAGTCGACGATCTCCTTGATTCGCCTCACCGCCGGTGAAAACAGGAAGGTGTGGCCTACCATGAGCACCAAGCCCTTCTTCCTGGCAATCTCGATCAGCTCCTCGCATTGCCCCGACGAAGCGGCCATCGGCTTTTCAATCATGGTGTGCTTGCCGGCCAGAAGGCTTGCCTTGGCCATCGAGTAGTGGAACCTGACGGCCGTGGCGATGACGATGGCGTCCAGGTCAGGCCGGTTGACCACGCGCTGGAAATCGGTCAGGGCCTCGACGTCGGGATACAGGGACGTCAGATGCTTGAGCCGTTCTTCGTTGATGTCGCACATCACCTTGAGGTTGCAGTCAGGGAGCGTCCTGAAATTGCGCACCAGGTTCGGTCCCCAGTACCCGCAACCCACAACCCCGATTCGAATCGATTTTGCCATAATTATCTCCGTCGGTTTACAGACTGCCGCGTTTCCAAAACTCCGTGCATCGTTCCTTTTTCAAGACTGCCCGTCGACAGGCCGGCTCACGCTCGGCCGCCGGATCATCGGTGTGCGTCCCCGCGGTTCCCGTCGGCGGCGGTGGTCCAACACTTGGGAAAGGATAGCCGGGAGCGTTCGCGCGAGGATGCTCAGGTCCAGCAGCAGGGACTGGTGCCGCACATAGTAGAGGTCCAAATCGATCATCTCCTCGAAGCTGGTTCGATTCTTGCCGTTGACCTGCCAGAACCCGGTCAGCCCCGGCAGCGCCTCGAACCGCTGCCAGTGCCTGGGCTTGTACTTCCGGCACTCATAGGCCATGCAGGGCCGCGGCCCCACCAGGCTCATCTCCCCGCGCAACACATTGAGCAACTGCGGCAGTTCGTCCAGACCGAGCGACCGGAGCGCCGCCCCGCACGGGATGAGGCGCGGGTCGCCCCCTTTGTCCAGTTTCTCCATCGGCTTGTCCGAGTCCATCAACCGCTCGAGGTGCGTCCGGTGGAGGCGGCTATCCGCGCCCACTTTCATGGTGCGGAACTTGAAACAGGTGAAATGCCGGCCCTGGTAGCCGACGCGGACTTGCTTGAAAAGGGCCGGCCCGCGCGAAACCGCCTTGATCATCAGCCCAATCAGCATACCCAATGGAAGCAATAAGGGCGTCGCTGCCACGATGCACGACACGTCCAGCACCCGCTTCCAGCTCGGAATGCAACCTAGGGCCCTCACACCACAATGACCCCGCACACCTTCCCGTTCAGGATACTCCCTGCTCACAGACGCGTTCGAAGCCATGCCTTGTATTGCCGCCCTGCCGGCGCGCGCTCGACTTAAATTGCCAGCAACGGCAGCAGGCGCGCCAGGCTTCGGTCTTCCACAATCAGCGATCCCCGGTCCACCTCCGTCAAGGTCGTTCGCCCCAGGAAGTCCAGCAGGACCTGGACGCGCTGCCTCGCCGGCATCGACCGCACGACGGTCGCCCGAAACCCCTGAAACGGACCCACCCCCACGATCACCTCGGTGCCGGCCTCCAGGCGATCCTCGACTGGCATCGGTTCTCCCGCCTCGAAGCACAGCTTCAACTCCGCGATAACCTCCTCCGGGACTGTGGCGGCCCTCTGTCCAAATTGCACCAGGCTGCTGATGCCCGTCGCGTAGCGCACCTCTTCCAGGTTCTCCGAACTCGGGCAGCGCACGAACACATAGCAGGGAAAGAGCGGCTCAATGACCCGCACCACTCCCCGCCGTGTTGCCCGCTCCATTCTCAGCCGCGGATGGAACACCTCTAAGCCACGCTGCCTGGCCAGGCTCTTGGCAGCAATGTGCTCGTGCTTGGGCTTGGTCCGCGCACAATACCATGTCGGATTATCAATATACATAGCCGAACCGCGGTTTTGATTGTTGCTGCATGGTCCCCACGCCGCCAGAGCCCTCACCTGGAAAGCAAGATCCAGGCCCAAATCGGTACATGGCTCCGCACTTGCACATTTTCCATCCCTTTGCCAACTCGGACTCTCTCATCACGCATCACCGGAGTCCACGGCAGGCTATCGCGGCCGACATGCCTGCCACGCTCCACGGCTTCAGGCGTGGCTTATGTCGGCGCTGCTAAATCCGCATTTTGTGGTTCTGATGCCAGCAGAACCAATACCCAACCCAAAAAACAACAGCGGCCAAGGCACACTGGGAAATCACGACCGGCCTTTGGAGGCCCGGGTTGAGCCCGCAACGCATCACCGCAGTCCCTCATGGTTGGCGTCTTGTCCTTATACGCCATATCCAACCAGTTGTCAAAATCTGCAACACATCACTGCAGTCCCTCAGCGTTGGCTTCCACAGCCAGGGCGGCAACCATGAGTTCCGGACCCGGCTCGGCGGCGCACTGGACCATGTTCCTGCGGCGGTGCCCGTTCATAACGACCGGGCTTATCCGCGCACACTGGCTGAAAAAGCGCGGCGCCTTGCTCAGAGGCTCCATGCGGGTCTTGGCTGGCTTGAACTCGGCGGGCTCGTTCTTCCACGGGCACAAGCCGATCTCGAGCATCCGGCAGGCCGGCTGGCCGGCATTGAGACTGGCCGGCGGAGGGACCGCTTCGGAAATGGTCCTGCGCCACCTGCCCGGGCTGGCGCCGAACCGGCGCTTGAAACATATGTTGAACAGGCCCAAGTGATTGAAGCCACACTGTTCGGCCACGTTAATGACCTTGGCCGTCGGGTCCCGGAGCAAAGCCATGGCCCTCAACAGGCGCAACTCCATGCGCAACGCGGCCACCGAGACGCCGAAGCGGCTATGGAAGAGCCGATTGAGCTGGCGCTGGCTGCAATTGAACCTGCCGGCCAGCTCGGTCACGGGCAGCTTAAGGACCTCATCGGCCGAGAGCCTTTCCAGCGTCGCCGTCATCTGTTCTTCCGCTCGAACGAAGCCGGCCCGGGAAACGCGCGCGGTGTTGAACTCAACCGACAGCACAGCCGCGGCGATCTTGATCACTTGGCAGCGATGCACCAGGTTGGGCTCCGGGGGCGCATCGGCCAGCAGCTTGTGGCACTCGACCGCCAGAGGACTGGATGCCGGATACAGTTTGCCGCTTCTAAACCCGTCCGTGACCGGAGGCACCAGGCAGATCTCGCTCGCGGCGAACAACGGGTAGAGGTGCTCCAGTTTGGCCGAGAACCAACCAAACTCGAACTCACCCTTCTCCGCGGCGCAGAGCCGCCCCACCGCCGCCGCGCCCAGCACCACGACATCTCCGGGCCGCACAGCGCGCGTCGCCCCGCCACAGGCGCACACCCCTGCGCCCGCCTTGGGGAAAATGAAGAACAAACCGCGCTCATCGCTGGCCCACTGGTCCGGGGCGCGAAGGCGAGTCAGGTGCAGGCAAAGATAGTGCTGGTCCAGCATCGGGCACCTTCAGCTTCCCGGGCCCAGCGGCATCTGCCGCCGGCCTCTCGATTGCCGCCCCGTCATCCGGTCCGGGCACATCGCAGGGAGTGCGCAGGGCAAGTGGCGGCCAAACACCACGCCCGGTATTCTCACGGGATTGAACTGACTCGATGGGCCATGCCCGTACCGAGCCTCGCGGTTACCGCGCTGCCATCCAAAAATTCTCATTCTAATGCGTAGCCGTTTACCCATGCCCTCAGACCAGGGCATCGATAACACACCAATTCACTGCCGCAGTCTCGCAAGCTATTCCAGCCCTTAGAGCCGCAAGCGCGACAGAAGTTCTTGCCACGTTGCCAGTTCCTCGGCACGGGCGTGACAATAGGTCATTCGCTTACCGACACCAATGGGGTCTAAACCCCAAAACGCTAAAGACTGCCGAGACAATAAGTCATTCTCTTGTCAGCGTCTATCCACTGTCCAGACTGGTTTATTCATGTTTTGGACATTCGACATTACGCATTTATCGGTCCAACTCTCGCGACCTTTAGCTCAATGACCTCTCACCAACAGATGCACGGGGTTGCGCCTTTGTGCAGCATTGCCAGTAATCCACGCACGCATCCTCACACACGCGTGCGCGCCGTTGCACAACAGCACTCAGATCCACAATGCCGTATTCTCTCCGACAATGAAACGGTCCGCTGTGGCTCGCACTTTCGAGACGCACACTCAGGTCTTTACCGCGCGGAAACCAAGGCAGACAACTCATCCTAACAAACACACTTCCAGGCGAACATCCTGCCCAAAGCGTATTTTTGCCTCAAATGTGCGTCGCTTCCTGAGTCGGTTCTACGTCGGGCGGCGTAGATAAGTGGCGCGCTGATGCCTCCTACAGGATCGCGAGTGCCAACCCAACTTGCTTTCCACCACAGATGGTATGAACCCTGCCATCCACCCCCAACATGATGCGTTTACGTTCCAACTCCAGGACAACCTCCTCGACTAAAGCTTGTCCCAAAGTCCTGGCTGGTACGCTGCATACAGTATGACACGACCAACATTGCCCACATCTTGTTGCCCTTCTGTCATGCGGATGACATAGGATCGCAAAACAGGTTCCACAACCGGAGACGTTGGGGCGTGTCGGTGTCACCCGGGAGGCTGCTGCAGAGTGCCTTTGACGACGGAGAAGACATTCTCCAGTGCCTCTTTGAGCAGGAACAAGTGGGCCGGTTTTTGAATGAGGACATCCACGCACGAGCGATCTTCGGGGGGATGGCCGGTGTACATGATGACCGGCGTGCGTGGAGATCGCAGCTTTATGATTTGGGCCATCTCCACACCGCTCATGCACGGCATGGTGTTGTCGGTGACCACCGCAACGTGGAGTGTGGGGTCGAACAGCGCGAGGGCATCTTCTGCAGACCGCATGGACTCGACCGCATACCCGAAGTTCTCGAGGAACCACTTCGCGATGATGCGGCTCCCGTCCACATCATTGACGAGCAGAACCGTCTGTGCGGTCTGCCTGGGCGGCTTCTCCGCCTTGTTCTGTCCTCTCTTCTTCGTTGTAATGCACAACTATACCACGAAGTTACAGGCTATCCAATTCAGGTTTAGGACAGGTGCGGGCACCGATTGGACACCGCCCGGGACGGGGGCCGCCGCGCCCGCCGGTCATCCTCGCCGCCGATGCGCTCGCGGCGGCTGTCCAGAAAGTGGCCGCCGATTGATTTATTGTGGCCCACTTTCAGCCATCGATCTCGACCTGCCTGGGTTAAAACCAAAGCGGGCTGCCAGCCGGTGACAAAGTGCGCGCGCCCCTCAGGAGGCGCGAAAAACAAGGCGTGCGGGCGGGGATTGGCCTCCCGGCAGCCCGGTTTCGAGTGTGGCCGGCGCGCCGAGCCGCGCCTCCTTGCCTTTGGCCCGTAATGGTGGCAAGCGTTATGCATCTCGGGCACCTTGTGGAAAAGGCAAGTCTGTTGAAGGTGCCGAGGCAATTGGCTCGGGACCTGATTGTCGCCTCCATCGCCGTTGCGGCCCTCGGTTGGGCCGCCGCTGCCGATGGATCAACCGCCAGCGTCACGCTCGCATGGGACCCGAGTACCGACGCGAATGTCGTGGCCTATAACCTCTATTATGGGGTGGCCAGCCAAACCTATACCAACAAGGTCACCGTCGGCGCCGTGACCAATGCGAGCATCACCGGCCTGGTCGCCGGGGCCACTTACTTTTTCGCTGCCACGGCATCCGACAACCTGGGGCTGGAAAGCGACTTCTCGAATGAAGTCCCTTACTACGTCAGGCCGGGGCTGACGGTGACTGCGCAGAGCGCCAGCAGGCCCTATGGGGCGGCGAACCCGGTCCTGACCGGCACCCTGAGCGGGGTGCAGAGCGGCGACAACATCACCGCCACCTACAGCACCACCGCCAATGCCACCAGCACGGTGGGCAATTACGCGATTACGGTCGCCCTCGTGGACCCGGGCAACAAGCTGGGCAACTACAGCGTGAGCACCAACAACGGCACCCTCACCGTCACCCCAGCCCCGTTGAGCGTCACGGCAGCCACCCAAAGCCGGACTTATGGCGCCGCAAACCCGCCCCTGACCGGCACGCTCACCGGCCTCCAGAACGGGGACGCCATCACCGCCACCTTCTCCACGGCCGCAACCCCAGCCAGCCCCGTGGGCCCCTACAGCATCGTGCCGGCCCTGGCCGACCCGGCCAACAAGCTGGCCAACTACACCGTCAGCGCCACCAACGGCACGCTCACCATTTCCCCCGCCGCGCTGACGGTCACGGCGGGCAATGCCGCCCGCGTCTATGGCGCGGCGAATCCGGCATTCACCGCCAGTTATTCCGGGTTCCAGAATGGCGAAACGCTGCCCACCAGCGGGGTGACGGGCAGTCCGAGTTTGACGGCCACGGCGACGGCGACCAGCCCTGTTCCCGGCCCCTATCCGATCACGGCTGCGGCAGGCACATTGGCCGCAGCCAATTACAGTTTCAGCTTCGCTAATGGTCAACTCACTCTGGCGAAGGCCACGACGGCTGCGACGCTCAATTCATCCTCCAACCCGGCCCTGCCTGGCACGCCGGTTGTCTTCACCAACAGTCTGGGCGTGGTGGCTCCCGGTGGGGGCACGCCGACCGGCACGGTGAACTTCCGCATCGATGGCAGCATCGCCGGCTCCGGCACCTTGTCCGGCACTGCCGCGACGTACACAAACAGCACACTGGCGCACGGCACCCACACCGTCGTGGCCGAGTATGGCGGAGATGGCAACTTCCTCGGCGCCACCAACCAATTGTCGTCAAGCCAGGTGATCAACACGCCGCCGGTTGCGGGCGCGGAAACCATCCTGCGACCCCCAACCGAAGGCGCGAAAATCCCCATCGCGTCGTTGCTGGGCATTGCCACCGATGCCGACGGCGACCCCATCACCTTCCTCAACGCGAGCGCCACCAGCGCCAATGGCGGCACCGTGGTCAGCAACAACGGCTGGCTCTTCTACACGTCGGCTTCCGGGTCCACCAATGCAGACTCGTTTGCCTATACGATCAGCGACGGCTACGCGACGGCGGGCGGCTCGGTGACCGTGTCCGTCCGGGCGGTTAGCAGCCCATCGCTGAATCTGGCCAGTGCCGACCTGGGCAACAGTTCGTATGCTATCAGCGGGGACGGCATTCCCGGGCGGACCTACAGCATTCAATATACCGACACCCTGCCGAGCACGGACTGGCAGACCCTTGGCACGGCGACCGCCGATGGGTCCGGTGTCATTCAGTTCCTCGACACAGCGGGAAACCCCCAACGCCAGTATCGTTCCGTGTATCCATAACCAAAGGGACTTTATGAGAGCAGCCGCCCTATTGCCTGTCATGCTGTTGCTGGCGCCGCTCCGTGGGCAAGTCCAGGCGCAGGTTCAGGAGACCCACTCTTTCAGCGGTCTCAACCTGAGCATCCCGGATGGCGACGCCTCGGGGCTGCACAATATCCAGACGGTCACTTCCGCCATCACGAATATCACCTCCTTGCGCGTGACGCTGCACATCAGCGGACAGTTCAACGGGGATCTCTACGGCTATCTGCGCCATATCCAGGGCGGCGTCACCAACTTCTGCGTGCTCCTCAACCGGGTCGGCCGCACGGCATCCAACTCGGCAGGCTATGCCGACCCCGGCATGAATGTGGTTCTCGCCGATGGGGCGCCCGACATCCACACCTACCAGGCGGTCACCAATCTTCCGGCCGGGACGGGGCTGAGCGGCGTCTGGGCGCCTGACGACCGCAACCTGGACCCGGACAGCGTCCTGGACACCTCCCCGCGCACGACCTCGCTCGCCAGCTTCAACGGCCAGAACGCCGCCGGCGATTGGACGCTCTTCGTGGCCGACCTCGCACCGGGCGGCACGAACAGTCTCACCGATTGGGGACTGCAAATCACCGGCACCAGCCTCCCGACGCTGACTTGGCCCCAGCCGGCAGACATCACCTACGGCACGGCGCTCAGCAGTTCCCAATTGAGTGCAACGGCGACTTTCAACTCTACAAACGTCAGCGGCACGTTCACCTACACGCCGCCTCTCGGCACTGTTCTGAGCGCGGGCGCCGCCCAGACCCTGTCTGTCACCTTCACCCCGGTGGACACGACCTCGTTCCTGCCTGCCGCCACAAGTGTGAGTATCAACGTGAACCCGGCGCTGTTGACCATCACAGCCAATTCCGGGAGCAAGACCTACGGGGCGGCCAACCCGAGCTTCAGTTACACGCCCAGCGGGTTTGTCAACGGCGACACCAGCAGCGTGCTGAGCGGCAGCCCGAGCCTGACGACCACGGCCACGACCGCCAGCGGGGTGGGCACTTATGCCATCACTGCGGCAGCGGGCACTTTGAGCGCCGCCAACTACACCTTCAGCTTTGTCCCTGGCACGCTGACGGTCAACGCGGCGACGGTGACGATTACGGCCAACGCCGCCAGCAAGACCTACGGGGTGGCCAACCCGACTTTCAGTTATACACCCAGCGGTTTTGTCAACGGGGACACCAGCAGCGTGCTGACCGGCAACCCGAGCCTGACCACCACGGCCACGACTGCCAGCGGGGTGGGCACTTATGCCATCACTGCGGCAGCGGGCACTTTGAGCGCCGCCAACTACACCTTCAGTTTTGTCCCTGGCACGCTGACGGTCAACGCGGCGACGCTGACGATCACGGCCAACGCCGCCAGCAAGACCTACGGGGCGGCCAACCCGAGTTTCAGTTACACGCCCAGCGGTTTTGTCAACGGGGACACCAGCAGCGTGCTGAGCGGCAGCCCAAGCCTGACCACCACGGCCACGACCGCCAGCGGGGTGGGCACTTATGCCATCACTGCGGCAGCGGGCAGTTTGAGCGCCGCCAACTACACCTTCAGCTTTGTCCCTGGCACGCTGACGGTCAACGCGGCGACGCTGACGATCACGGCCAACGCCGCCGGCAAGACCTACGGGGCGGCCAACCCGAGCTTCGGTTACACGCCCAGCGGGTTTTTCAACGGGGACACCAGCAGCGTGCTCAGCGGCAGCCCAAGCCTGACCACCACGGCCACGACTGCCAGCGGGGTGGGCACTTATGCCATCACTGCGGCAGCGGGCAGTTTGAGCGCCGCCAACTACACCTTCAGTTTTGTCAACGGCACGCTCACTGTGAACAAAGCGACGCTGACGATCACGGCCAACGCCGCCAGCAAGACCTACGGGGCGGCCAACCCGAGTTTCAGTTACACGCCCAGCGGTTTTGTCAACGGGGACACCAGCAGCGTGCTGACCGGCAGCCCGAGCCTGACGACCACGGCCACGACCGCCAGTGGTGTGGGCACTTATGCCATCACTGCGGCAGCGGGCACTTTGAGCGCCGCCAACTACACCTTCAGCTTTATCCCTGGCACGCTGACGGTCAACGCGGCGACGCTGACGATCACGGCCAACGCCGCCAGCAAGACCTACGGGGCGGCCAACCCGAGCTTCGGTTACACGCCCAGCGGGTTTGTCAACGGGGACACCAGCAGCGTGCTGACCGGCAGCCCAAGCCTGACCACCACGGCCACGACCTCCAGTGGTGTGGGCACTTATGCCATCACTGCGGCAGCGGGCACTTTGAGCGCCGCCAACTACACCTTCAGCTTTATCCCTGGCACGCTGACGGTCAACGCGGCGACGCTGACGATCACGGCCAACGCCGCCAGCAAGAGCTACGGGACGGCCAACCCGAGCTTCGGTTACACGCCCAGCGGGTTTGTCAACGGGGACACCAGCAGCGTGCTGAGCGGCAGCCCGAGCCTGACGACCACGGCCACGACCTCCAGTGGTGTGGGCACTTATGCCATCACTGCGGCAACGGGCAGTTTGAGCGCCGCCAACTACACTTTCAGCTTTGTCAACGGCACGCTCACTGTGAACAAAGCGACGCTGACCATCACGGCCAACGCCGCCAGCAAGACCTACGGGGCGGCCAACCCGAGCTTCGGTTACACGCCCAGCGGGTTTGTCAACGGGGACACCAGCAGCGTGCTCAGCGGCAGCCCGAGCCTGACCACCACGGCCACGACCGCCAGTGGTGTGGGCACTTATGCCATCACTGCGGCAGCGGGCACTTTGAGCGCCGCCAACTACACCTTCAGTTTTGTCCCTGGCACGCTGACGGTCAACGCGGCGACGCTGACCATCACGGCCAACGCCGCCAGCAAGACCTACGGGGCGGCCAACCCGAGCTTCGGTTACACGCCCAGCGGGTTTGTCAACGGGGACACCAGCAGCGTGCTGACCGGCAGCCCAAGCCTGACCACCACGGCCACGACCTCCAGTGGTGTGGGCACTTATGCCATCACTGCGGCAGCGGGCAGTTTGAGCGCCGCCAACTACACCTTCAGTTTTGTCCCTGGCACGCTGACGGTCAACGCGGCGACGCTGACGATTACGGCCAACGCCGCCAGCAAGACCTACGGGGCGGCCAACCCGAGCTTCGGTTACACGCCCAGCGGCTTTGTCAACGGGGACACCAGCAGCGTGCTGACCGGCAGCCCAAGCCTGACCACCACGGCCACGACTGCCAGCGGGGTGGGCACTTATGCCATCACTGCGGCAACGGGCAGTTTGGGCGCCGCCAACTACACTTTCAGCTTTGTCAACGGCACGCTCACTGTGAACAAAGCGACGCTGACCATCACGGCCAACGCCGCCAGCAAGACCTACGGGGCGGCCAACCCGAGCTTTAGTTACACACCCAGCGGCTTTGTCAACGGGGACACCAGCAGCGTGCTGACCGGCAGCCCGAGCCTGACGACCACGGCCACGACTGCCAGCGGTGTGGGCACTTATGCCATCACTGCGGCCCTGGGGAGCTTGACCGCCGCCAACTACACTTTCAGCTTTGTCAACGGCACGCTCACTGTGAACAAAGCGACGCTGACCATCACGGCCAACGCCGCCAGCAAGACCTACGGGGCGGCCAACCCGACTTTCAGTTACACGCCCAGCGGGTTTGTCAACGGGGACACCAGCAGCGTGCTGAGCGGCAGCCCGAGCCTGACGACCACGGCCACGACTGCCAGCGGTGTGGGCACTTATGCCATCACTGCGGCCCTGGGGAGCTTGACCGCCGCCAACTACACCTTCAGCTTTGTCCCTGGCACGCTGACGGTCAACGCGGCGACGCTGACGATCACGGCCAACGCCGCCAGCAAGACCTACGGGGCGGCCAACCCGACTTTCAGTTACACGCCCAGCGGGTTTGTCAACGGGGACACCAGCAGCGTGCTGAGCGGCAGCCCGAGCCTGACGACCACGGCCACGACTGCCAGCGGGGTGGGCACTTATGCCATCACTGCGGCCCTGGGGAGCTTGACCGCCGCCAACTACACCTTCAGCTTTGTCAACGGCACGCTCACTGTGAACAAAGCGACGCTGACGATCACGGCCAACGCCGCCAGCAAGACCTACGGGGCGGCCAACCCGACTTTCGGTTACACGCCCAGCGGGTTTGTCAACGGGGACACCAGCAGCGTGCTGAGCGGCAGCCCAAGCCTGACCACCACGGCCACGACCGCCAGCGGGGTGGGCACTTATGCCATCACTGCGGCAGCGGGCAGTTTGACCGCCGCCAACTACACCTTCAGTTTTGTCAACGGCACGCTGACGGTCAACGCGGCGACACTGACGATCACGGCCAACGCCGCCAGCAAGACCTACGGGGCGGCCAACCCGACTTTCAGTTACACGCCCAGCGGTTTTGTCAACGGGGACACCAGCAGCGTGCTCAGCGGCAGCCCAAGCCTGACCACCACGGCCACGACTGCCAGCGGGGTGGGCACTTATGCCATCACTGCGGCAGCGGGCAGTTTGACCGCCGCCAACTACACCTTCAGTTTTGTCAACGGCACGCTGACGGTCAACGCGGCGACACTGACGATCACGGCCAACGCCGCCGGCAAGACCTACGGGGCGGCCAACCCGAGTTTCAGTTACACGCCCAGCGGTTTTGTCAACGGGGACACCAGCAGCGTGCTGAGCGGCAGCCCAAGCCTGACCACCACGGCCACGACCGCTAGCGGGGTGGGCACTTATGCCATCACTGCGGCAGCGGGCAGTTTGAGCGCCGCCAACTACACCTTCAGTTTTGTCAACGGCACGCTCACTGTGAACAAAGCGACGCTGACCATCACGGCCAACGCCGCCAGCAAGACCTACGGGGCGGCCAACCCGAGCTTCAGTTACACGCCCAGCGGCTTTGTCAACGGGGACACCAGCAGCGTGCTCAGCGGCAGCCCAAGCCTGACCACCACGGCCACGACTGCCAGCGGGGTGGGCACTTATGCCATCACTGCGGCAGCGGGCAGTTTGACCGCCGCCAACTACACCTTCAGTTTTGTCAACGGCACGCTGACGGTCAACGCGGCGACACTGACGATCACGGCCAACGCCGCCAGCAAGACCTACGGGGCGGCCAACCCGACTTTCAGTTACACGCCCAGCGGGTTTGTCAACGGGGACACCAGCAGCGTGCTGAGCGGCAGCCCAAGCCTGACCACCACGGCCACGACCTCCAGCGGGGTGGGCACTTATGCCATCACTGCGGCAGCGGGCAGTTTGACCGCCGCCAACTACACCTTCAGCTTTGTCCCTGGCACGCTGACGGTCAACGCGGCGACGCTGACGATCACGGCCAACGCCGCCGGCAAGACCTACGGGGCGGCCAACCCGAGTTTCAGTTACACGCCCAGCGGTTTTGTCAACGGGGACACCAGCAGCGTGCTGAGCGGCAGCCCAAGCCTGACCACCACGGCCACGACCGCTAGCGGGGTGGGCACTTATGCCATCACTGCGGCAGCGGGCAGTTTGAGCGCTGCCAACTACACCTTCAGCTTTGTCAACGGCACGCTGACTGTGAACAAGGCTGTGCTGACCGTGACCGCGAGCAATGCGACCCGCGTTTATGGCCAGGCAAACCCGGCGTTCACCGCGAGTTATTCCGGGTTCCAGAACGGCGAAACGCTGCCCACCAGCGGGGTGACGGGCAGTCCGAGTTTGACGACCACGGCGACGGCTGCCAGCCCTGTTCCCGGCCCCTATCCGATCACGGCTGCGGCAGGCACACTGGCCGCAGCCAATTACAGTTTCAGCTTCGCTAATGGTCAACTCACTCTGGCGAAGGCCACGACGGTTGCGGCGCTCAATTCATCCTCCAACCCGGCCCTGCCTGGCACGCCGGTTATCTTCACCAACAGTCTGGGCGTGGTGGCTCCCGGCGGGGGCACGCCGACCGGCACGGTGAACTTCCGCATCGATGGCAGCATCGCCGGTTCCAGCACCTTGTCCGGCGCTGTCGCGACGTACACAAACAGCACACTGGCGCACGGCACCCACACTGTCGTGGCGGAGTATGCCGGAGACGGCAACTTCCTCGGGGCCACCAACCAATTGTCGTCGAGCCAGGTGATCAACACGCCGCCGGTTGCGGGCGCGGAAACCATCCTGCGACCCCCAACCGAAGGCGCGAAAATCCCCATCGCGTCGTTGCTGGGCATTGCCACCGATGCCGACGGCGACCCCATCACCTTCCTCAGCGCCAGCGCCACCAGCGCCAACGGCGGCACCCTCTCGGTCGACAGCAACTGGATTATTTACACCCCGGCACCTGGGTCCACCAATGCAGACTCGTTTACCTATACGATTAGCGACGGCTACGCGACGGTGACCGGCACGGTGAACGTGAACGTTAACGCCAATACCAGCCTATCAGTGAATTTGACTATCGTCAGCCTGGGCAACGGCTCTTTCGCCATCAATGGCAACGGCATCCCCTACCGCACCTACCACATCCAGTTCTCCGGCAACCTCCAGCACAGCAACTGGCAGACCGTGGGCAGCGCAACCGCCGATTCGTTCGGCTCGTTCCAGTTCATCGATACCCCCGGGACCGGGACTTCCTTCCGCTATTATCGGTCGGTATATCCTTGACTGTCGTCCATGAAGCTGGCAAGCTTCGAGTTCGTGCGTCTCGGACGCCGCTGTGGAAAACGCACGCCTATTGAAGGTGTTGGGGGAAATGGCTCGGGAGCTGATTTTCGCCTCCATCGCCGCTGCGGGGCTTGGTTGGGCCGCCGCTGCCGACGGATCAACTGCCAGCGTCACGCTCGCATGGGACCCGAGTACCGATCCTCATGTCGTAGCCTATAACGTCTATTATGGGGCCGCCAGCCAGACCTATACCAACAACGTCCCTCTCGCCGCCGTGACCAATGTGACCATTACCGGCCTGGTCCCCGGGGTCACTTATTTTTTCGCTGCCACGGCATCCGAAAGCGCGGGACCGGAAAGCGGCTTCTCTAATGAAGTCCTTTACTACGTCAGGCCCGTGCTGACGGTGACTGCGGACAGCGCCAGCAGGCCCTATGGCCAGACCAACCCGCCCTTTACCGCGACCTACAGCGGCTTTGTCAACGGAGAGACGGTCAGCGTTCTCACCGGAACCTTGCTGGGCACATCTGCGGCCCAGACCAACAGCCCCGTCGGCCTCTACCCGATCCATGTTTCAGGCCAGAGCGCGGCCAATTACACCATTCAATACCTGGATGGAACCCTCAGCGTCACGTCGGCGCCGTTGCTGGTCCAGGCCCTGAACTCCAGCCGCGCCTACGGCCAGACCAACCCCCCCTTTGCCGCCACCCTCACCGGCTTTGTCAATGGCGAAAACCAGGGTGTCTTGAGCGGAACGCTGGCCTTTGCCACGCCCGCCCAGACCAACAGCCCGCTGGGCCAATACCCGATCATCCCCACCGGTCTGACCGCCACCAATTACAGCCTGAGCTTCTCCAACGGCACACTCACCGTTAGCGCCTGTGCCCTGGTGGCCAGTGCCGACAACCAAAGCCGCATTTACGGAGCCGCCAACCCCGTCTTGACCGGCAGGCTCGCCGGAGTGCAGAGCGGCGACAACATCACCGCCAGCTACAGCACCGCAGCGACTGCCGCCAGCCCGGTGGGCAGCTACCCCATCACGGTGACTCTCTCGGACCCGAACCAGAGGCTGGCCAACTACAGCGTGAGCACCAACAACGGCACCTTGAGCATCGGGCCGGCGACCTTGTGGGGTCTGGCCATGGATCAGAGCCGGGCCTATGGGCAGACCAACCCGCCCTTCACCGTGATTTACGGGGGCTTTGTCAACGGGGACACGGAGAGTATGCTCACCGGCACGCTGTTCGGCAGTTCTCCCGCCCAGACCAACAGCCCGGTCGGCCTCTACCCGATCCATGTTTCAGGCCAGAGCGCGGCCAATTACACCATTCGATACCTGGATGGAACCCTCAGCGTCACGCCGGCGCCGTTGCTGGTCCAGGCCCTGAACTCCAGCCGCCCCTACGGCCAGACCAACCCCCCCTTTGCCGCCACCCTCACAGGCTTTGTCAATGGCGAAAACCAGGGTGTCTTGAGCGGAACGCTGGCCTTTGCCACGCCCGCCCAGACCAACAGCCCGCTGGGCCAATACCCGATCATCCCCAGCGGTCTGACCGCCACCAATTACGCCCTCAGCTTCTCGAATGGGACATTGACGATTACACCAGCCGGCGGCGCAGGGGGGACGAACGCCGTGAACATCCTCCTGGCAAACTCCGGGAGGCAAGCCGATGGGAACTTCAAGTTGGCCGCGTTGGCCGTCTCCGGCGGAACCTACCTGGTTGAGGGAACCACTGACCTGAAGAACTGGACGGTGCTCAGCACGAATGTGGCCGACGCCAGCGGGCTCATCCATTACGTGGATCTGCAGGCGACCAACTACTCGCGCCGGTTCTACCGCGTCACAGGGCAGTAGCGCTCCAGCTTGCGCCAGGCTCGTTCCTGTTTGCGGATTGCCACGCGCAGGAGGTCCTCGGCGGACCAGCCTTTGCTTTGGGCGAAGGCGGCCAGGCCGAGCAATTGGCGGCCCAGGCCCGCGCGGGTCAGCTTGCGGGGCCTGGGCGGCTTGGGCGCCAGTTTTGCGCGCCGGGCCTTCTTGAGGAGTTTCTCGGCGCGCAGCAGCGCCGGCAGGTGTTTGGGAATGCCATCCAGGGCCGAGGGCCGCGCGTGGCGGGTGCCTTGCTTCTCCGCCCGCTTGATCCGCTCCCAATTGGCCCAGACCTGGTTGACGCCCTTGACCTTGACCTCTCCGAAGACATGCGGGTGACGGCGAACGAGCTTGTCGGCGATGTGCCGGGCGACGCGCTCGAAATCGAAGGCGCCGCGTTCCCGGGCCAGTTGGCAGTGGAACACCACTTGCATGAGCATGTCCCCCAGCTCCTCCTCCAGCTCGTGGTCATCGCCGGCCTCGATGGCATCGATCAACTCATAGGCCTCCTCGACGGCGTGCCAGCGGAGCGAGCGATGGTCTTGCTGCCGGTCCCAGGGGCAGCCGCCCGGGCCCCGCAACCGCGCCATGATCTCGAGCAACCGGCCGAGGGCGCTCCGCCTGGTCTTCTTGTTCATTCCGCACGGTGAATATAGACCGCAGTGGAAATCCCTTGTCAATGAGAACAGAGGATGCCGGCTCAAGGCCGCAGCGAGAATTCCTCGGGATAGCGGGTGCGCAGCGGCTGCCAGATCCCGCGCAGGGCCTCCTTGGTCTGCGGCATGACGGCCTCGCTGCGGTGAATCTGTTCGGCGGACAGGAGTTGGGCGGTCAGCACCAGGTCGGCCACTGGACGCGTGTCCTGCGGCAGGTCCCAGAGCCAGGCGGCCCCGCTTTCGGTCCAGGCGGCCAGGCGCCGGTCCTGGTCGAGCCATTGCACGCGAGTCAGTTTGGTCGAGTGGCGCAGTGGCGGCGCCAGTGGTTCGCCGTTGGCGGCGTCCCAAAGCCGGATCGTGTTGTCGTCGGAGACCGTCGCAATCCAGCGGTCGTTTTCACTGAAGGCCCCGTGCAGGACCTGGTCCTGGTGGCGCAGCGGCGGCGCCAGTTGTCTGCCGGTGGCGGGGTCCCACAGTATGGCCGTAAAGTCCTCGCTGCAGGTGAGGACCTGGCTGCCCTGGTGGTTAAACGCGGCAAAACGAACGCCGTCGCGGTGCTGCAGTGGCGGTCCAATCGGACGCCCCGTGTCCGCCTCCCAGACCCGCGCCCATCGCGGTTCAAAACTGTCATCTCGGCACGCCGTTGCGACATATCGGCCGTTGGGGCTCCATTGGACTGAATTGACGTCCGCGTCATGGCGCCAGGGCGAAGGGAGCAGCGGGCGCTTCGTGCGAAGGCTCCAGACCTGGACCTGGTTCGCGGAAGCGACTGCGATCCGCTCTCCCGCGGGATCAAAAGCTCCCAGGAGGACCGGGAAATCGAGCCTGAGAATCTGCCGCCCTGTTTCAAGGTCCCAGACGCCCGCGCCGGCCCTTCCATAGGCGAAGAGGCGCGCCCCGGCAGGGCTCAACTCCCAGCCGGTCATCTCGGCTCCAAGGGTGGCCGAGCCGGCCTCCTGCACGGGCGCGGTGGCGCAGTCCCAGCGCCGCGCCACAAGCCTGGGGGCCCGCCGGCGAGGGCTGGCGCTGCACGGTAACCACCTTGGTGCCGTCCAGGCTGAGCAGCGGTTTGTTGGTCAGGGCCCCGGCGAGCGTGATCCTGGCCACGGACCGATCTTCGTGAGTATCGCGCACGCTTAGCCCTTCGGGCTCCTTCAGCGCGATGCGCCGGCCATCGCCGGAAAGACCGGCCAAGGGCTGCAGGTCCGCCTTTGCGGCGGGCTTGAGGTCCCAGACCCGGACTGTCCCATCAACGGTGGCCGTGACGACGCAGCGCCCCTGCGGGCTGAAGCCGGCGCAGACCACTTTCGAGTTGTGGGGGAGCAGCCACAGTTGCTCCCGCGTGTCCAGGTCCCAGACCCGCGCGGTGAAATCAAGCCCCGCGGTGACCAGGCGCCGCCCGTCGGCGCTGAATTCCACACTGAATACCCCGTCCTCGTGTTTGAGGCGCGGGGGCAGTTCCAGCCATGTGGCGGTGTCCCAGATGCGGACTGTGCGATCCAGGCTGGTGGTCGCTGCCAGGCGGCCATCCGGGCTGAAGGCGGCGCAGAAAATCTCTCCCGTGTGGTTGGTCAGGCGCCGAATCACTTTCTCAGCCGCCACATCCCAGAGCAGGGTCTCGTTGGTCTCTCCGCTCGTGAAGATCTGGCTGGCGTCCGGGCTGAAGGCCAGGTGCAGGAGTGCAAAACCCGGGCCGTGCAAGACGTGGCAAGGCGTGTTCGAGCGCGTGTTCCAGATCACAGCGTCGTGTTGGCCGCTTACGGCGGCAGCCCACTGTCCGTCCCGGCTGAGCCTGGGGTGGGAGAGTCCAGCGCCATTGGTGAGCGACGCCCGCAACTGGCCGTTGCGAACGTCCCACAATCCGGCGATCGGACCGTCATCGGCTGTCATGGCCAGGTCCTTGGCGGAACAGATGGAAACGTCTTCGGAGCCTTTGCCGGTTCCGAACAGACGAGACAGTGCCCGGCCACTGCTGAGCGCCATCACCCCCCAGCGGCCGTCCGGGGCCCGGGCGAGCAGTTGGTCTTCCTGGCCGGCAAAGCAGGCGAAGCTGACCTCCTGCGTGGTGAAGAGCATCTGAACTAAGGCCGGGGCCTGGTTCAGGACCGCCGCCAGGCGCAGGCGGTGCGTCTGGGCGTTGCGCGGGTTATCCGCGTCCAGGCGCAGGGCCTCGGCGAACCAGGGCAGCGACCCGAGCAAATTGTTTTGCTCCAGCGCGCGGGACCCGTAGGCGGTGTAGGAACCCACCGTGCGCTCGTTGAGCTTGGCCCGGTGTACCCGTTCCTGGTACCACTGAAGATACGTCAAGCCGGCCAGCAGCCCGGTGATGCCCACTATCGCGCCCCAGCGCCGCGCCAGGCGCAGGAGCCGCTCGAGCCGTTTCAATCGTGTGAACGAGCGCCCGGATTGGAGCACGAGCAAGTCGGCGTGGATCTCCTGGGCGCTGCCGTAGCGGCGCCCGCGATCCGGGTGGCAGGCCCGCTGGCAGATCGACGCCAATTCCCTGAAAACCTCGGCCTCCGGCGCGTCCGGCGCAGTGTCCGGCCAGGCAGGCCATTGGCGCGGGCTGCACCCGGTGGCCATGACGTAAAGGAGTTTTCCCAGGCCATACAGATCCCCGAACGCCGAGCCGTGCACCGCGGCGTCCATGTAGTCGGGCGAACCGGCCAGTGTGTGGGGCGGCAAGTCCTTCAATTCAGTGACCAGCCCCACGTCAGCCAGTTTCGGGGCGCCCCGGATGAACACGATGTTGGAGGGTTTCAAATCGCGGTGGACAAGCCGCCGGCCATGGAGCGCCGCCAGGGCCGAGGTCAAGGCCATGCCGATGCGCACGCACTCGGGCGGGGAGAGTTTGCCCTGGCGCTCGATCACCGCCGCCAGGGTGCGCGGGCAGTAGGTCAGCGGAATGAACTGCGGCCCCGGGTCCAGCGGGTCCGCCAGCTCCATGATATAAGCAAAATACCGGGCCGCATCGTCCCGGCAGACATGAAGAATATCCACAAACCCCGCGTCCTCGCGCGAGACTCCCTCGAATTGTTTGACCCCGGCGAACTCAAGCTCGTAGGGGTGGTCCTCGGCAAACCTGGCTCGCTCGACGATTTTGACCGCCCGGAAGCGGCCGGTGGCAAGAGAGCGGGCGAGCCAGACCTCCCCGAAGGCCCCGCCGCCGACGTGGCGGACCAAGTCATGGTCCGCGATGCAGACGCCGGCCTGCCACGGGCCGGACACTACCGTCGTCTCGCTCATGGCCGTTGCGCCCTCCAGGAGCGCCTGAAATCAGAGGCACCGTAAAAAGCCCCTCCCCAGGTGCTCTTGCGGCCGACGTGCTGCACGAGCGATGGGCAATGGTAAGCCACCGGCTGCCCCAGCCTGGCAGCCAGCCAGCCGATCTTCAGGTCCAACGGAACCGGCCCATCGAACCAATGCTCGAGCAGGTGCGGGACAGCGTGGCGGGAAATCAGCAGGGCCTGGCTGCCAAACACCCGGTTTGGATCGGCCAGCATGGCATGATGGGCGAGGTCCCAGGCCAGTTCCGGCAACCCCGGATTGAACAGGCTCAGCACCGGCATCCGGCGCTCCTGCAGCGGGCTCCAGGCCCTCAGATTCTCGCGCAAGCGCAGGTTGAAGGCCAGGTCATCTTCCAGGAATAGAACATAGTCGGCCCCGGCGGCCAGCCCGGCCTTGAGCGCCCGCCAGCCGGTGTGGGCGATGTTCTCCACCTTGTGGCGGAACCGCTGCTTGTCGAGGATAAGCTGGACCGGCGCCGGCCCCCAATCCGTCCGCCCCAGGTCCGCCAGCGTGCGCGCCCGCAGGCGCTGGCGCGCGGCGCAGGAAATCATCACCGCCGCGATGCCGGCCTCCTGACGGGCGCAGCCCGACACTGCCCCCACCGCCGGGGGCCGGAGCGAAGTGCGCCCGTCCTCGGGCGCAGCGACGTCCGCAGCCAGGGCAGCGGTCAAACACTCCAGCACCCCTGCCCGCTCCGTCGCTGCTGCGCCCGAGGACGGGCGCACTCCGGGGGCAGCGTCCGGATGCGCCCCCTCCTGACGGCTCTTACGGGGAGGAATTGCAAAGCTCGAGAGCCGGGCATCCCATCTTTGACGCAACTCCCGCAGGAACTCCCGGCACTTCTGCTCGTGCCGAAAACCCGCGATTCGGCGGTTCAATGGGAACAAGGTCCATTTGTCCATGTTCCGGTGCTGGAAGAGCCGGCGCCCGTCAAAAGCGTGCTGGCACATCGCCCCGCGCAGCATCTTGAGGCCCCGCGCCGGCATCGCGTAGGGCGCCCGCAGTTTGCGAAAGGCAAAGTGAAACGTCTCCTTGTCCCCGTACACGTGCTGGTAATAGAAGCCCGCGTGCTCGTTATACCACCGGGCCAGGGTCAGCGCCCGCCAGCAGACGGCCTTGTTAACGAGGATCTGGCCGCTCTCCACCGCCGGTTCATCCCGATAGGGCACATCGAAAATCCGCCAGGCCCGATCCTCCTTTGGCAGCCGGTCCTGGTCAGGCCAGAGCACGGCCCCGGCCCGGCGGTATTCCGGAGTGTCAAAGAGGAACTCCGGGTTGGCAACCGGGACATTGTCCGCGTCGAGCAACAGGACTTCCTGGAACGAGGAGTGGAGCAGGGCAAAGGACTTGAGCGCCCAGCCTTGCAGTTGGCGGGCCGGGTGTTTGCGAGCCAGTGCCAGGGCATCGACGCACTCGACGCCCAGGGGCCGGACCAGGGCGCGCATGGGCTCGTCCAGTTCGGCCTGGCCGAGGTGCCAGAGTTCAATGGGCAGCGCGCAGCCCAAGTGCCGCAGCAGCCGCAGGCACACCCAGGCGTTGGCAAAGAGCCGCACGCCGCCCCCGCAGATTACTATGCCGCGGCCTCGATAGCCTCCGGGATAATCCGGGAGCGACGCGATGAAGCGGTCCGATCTGTCGCGGGCCGTGCAGATATTCAGGGGAGCGTCCGGTTCGGCTTGCGCCGCAGCCAGCGCCCCGGAGCGCGCCACAGCCCGCCATTCGCGCGCTGTCAGAAAACGAGCTGCGCCTTCTTCAAAATACGTTTCGATGCGCCGCACGACCTCGCCGCTGGTGATGAGGTCCATGCACCGCGGCAGCGCTCCCCGGACATTCAGGCAGAGTTCTTCCGGCTGGTCTTTCTGGTCGCCGTCGCCCAGGGGCACCGTGCGGGATTTCCAGCAGCCGTCGCGGGCGCAACAGGGCAGCGCACCGATGGTGTGAATGAATTGATGGCCCGGATAGGCCTCCCAGTGAACCGGCTCCCGTCCCCCGGCAATGACCACGCAGGGACGCAACGGCCAATGCCGGTCCCTGACGGGCACGGCGCTGGCCAGGTGCATGAGCCCGGTGACACCGCAGAGCACCCCCTGCGCGTGGTGGACCAGGAGGACCAATTCACGCACGCTGGTCCGGCCGCGCAAATCAATGACGCCCCGCAACCGAGGGTGATAGTGCGCCAACTCGCCCACCTGCACAAATTGGATGCGTCCGCGGAACTCATCCACCACCTCCTGGTAGCGGCGCCAATCCCACCACTTGATCGTGTAGTCGAGTTTGCCCCCGGCCCCGATGAGCCAGTAGGGCACGTCCTGCCCGGTGAGCCGGCGCAGAGGCGGCGCGGCGGCCCTCTCCGCCCGCGACAAATAGATGTCCCCCCGGAACGCCGCGGGCTTGAGCCGAAATCCCAAGCGCCGGTTGAGGAACTCCAGAAAACCGTGCAGCGCGTGGCAGGCGCTCTCCCCGCTCTTTTCGATCAGCAGGTCCTGGCATTCCAGGATCTTGACCTCCGGATCATACTCATCCAACTTCGTCAGCAAGGGGTTGTGGTCCC
The DNA here is from genome assembly GCA_963749495.1 of uncultured bacterium. GTDB lineage: Bacteria > Verrucomicrobiota > Verrucomicrobiia > Limisphaerales > UBA8199 > CAVQND01. The sequence continues at coordinate 60,754 of CAVVMW010000019.1, read as the reverse complement.
AGAGGCTCGCGAAAGCTCGTCCGCACGTCTGTGGTGAAAAAGCCCGGATACTGCGCGTGCAAGTCCCGGACCGCAGCGGTCAGCACGACGATGTCGCCCAGGGACAAGTTGCACTTGAACATGTACTTTCTCATGCGCGTGGCGCCGGGCGCGCAGGTCGAACGGCCGGCCAGGGAAACGGGATGGCTCGACGCGGGTCTGAGCCGGCCACCGAATGCACGGGCGCCCTCAGCGGCGGGCCTTGCCGCCTGCCCGGCGCCCGAGGGCCTCCTGGATGGCTTCGGTCGTAGTTGTATCCAGGTTGATATTCAGCGCCGTGTCGTCGGCCAGCGCGTTGCCCAGCTCGACCCGGATCAATTGCTCCACCCATGTATTGATCAGCGCTTTCTCCTCGTCTCGGGTGGCTTCGATCACTACTTCGGTAATGTTGGCCTCAGCGCTGCGCCAACTTGCCGCAGTGGATTTCTTGCTGCTGCTGTAAGGGGGATACGCGGCGAGCGGGTCCACGAATGGGTTTGCCTGCCCGGGCGGCAGGAGCATTTTCTTGAACATCGGGCCAGTTGCAGGACGGTTCTTCATAGGTTTTTTGCCAATTGCGATCGTTTGGGACCGAACGAATCTACACCCCACGGGAGGAAATGCAACCCTAGAAGCCGGGTGCGATTAAAGGCGGGCGCATTTGAGATGTGCCACCCCACGGATAGGAATTCCTGACATGGCTCCGGGCCACCCGTTTCATCCCGGAGGGATGGCAGATGGTAGCCGGGGGTCGAAGCGAAGCGAGACCCCCGGTTCGGCGCAGGGGTGCGCCTGCATCCCGGAGGGATGCCAGAAACCGGCGCACCGCACCGCGCGGTCTTCTGGCACCCCGTTCCGGGGTGCAGGACCCTTCTGACCGTCAACCGGGGGTCGCGACGGCGTCGCGACCCCCGGCTACCCTCTAGCAACCCTCCGGGTTGCAGCGCATGCGGGCAGCCTTGGGTTGGGTCTCCAACTCCTGTGCCTGTGGTGGTACAGGCCAGATGCGGTGCGCCAGTGAAAGTCTGGCGGCTCTGAGGGTGCAAATCCCTCCAGAACTGAACATGAACGACAACACGAAAACATGAACAGTGCCCCAGCACGAAAGAACTGGGTGGGAAAGCCTAACCAGCTCCCCAAGCCCGAGTGTTGCCGGGCAGAAGGACAGGCCCAAGCGCCCGCAAGGGATGCCGAAGGCCGAACGACTGCCTGGAAGCGTACACAGGGAAGCTCGCAGGCCGCAAGCGGGAGTCGCACCCCGCTAAAGCAATCCAGCCCCGAAACGCCACAACATGCAGGTGGAGACGGTGTCGCATCACCGGAACCCAACACGGAGGAGACCGCTACAGGTGAGGTCTCCGGAGACCTGCCGGGGTCGCAGAGCGTGGCACGCGAGCAAAGAGCCGTACGGAAACTGGGAAGCCCTGCCGCCCCCCGACGCACCAACTGCGGGGGCCAATCGGGACAGGAGGTCCAACGACAAGAAGACCTCCCCATGGGTACAGAGCAGGGAATCGGACCGGTCCATAGTAGTCCGGGGCCAGGCACACGCTGCCCCAGCCCGGACCAAGGGGCCGGCACGACGACGCAGCCCGCAAAGGAAACCAGCACCGTAAGAACGACGGAATCAGGCTGGCGAACCTCCCTGCGGGCCATAGCCAACAAGGCAGCGCAGAACCCCAAGCACCGGTTTGGCGGACTCTACCGGCTGCTCAACCAGGACAGTCTCCGGGAGAGCTTCAAAGCCTTGCGCAAAGAGGCGGCTCCAGGAGTGGACGGAGTGACCTACGAGGAGTATGAAAAGAACCTCGAAAGCAATCTGGCCGACTTGGTGAGGCGGCTCAGGAACAAGAGTTACCACGCCCGACTGGTGCGCCGAAAGTACATCCCCAAGGGCAACGGAAAACTGAGGCCCTTGGGCATTCCGACGCTGGAGGAAAAGCTGGTGCAAAGTGCAACAGCGGCCATCCTCTCGGCCATCTACGAAGCGGACTTTCTGGACTGCAGCTACGGCTATCGGCCTCAGCGCGACGCACTGCAAGCAGTGCGGGGGCTGACCGATGCGCTACACCGGGGGCAGTTCGAGTTCATCGTCGAGGCCGACATCAAAGGCTACTACGAGCACATCCGGCATGACTGGTTGCTGAAGATGCTGGCGCTCAGGGTGGATGATGGGGCGTTATTGGGCCTGATACGCAAATGGTTGCGAGCAGGCATCCTTGAAGAAGACGGACGCGTCGAGCACCCGGAGAGCGGCACGCCCCAGGGGGGAGCGTTTCTCCAGTGCTGGCCAACGTGTATCTGCATTACGTGCTGGACCTGTGGTTTGAGCGGCGGATGCGCAAACGGTATCGGGGGCAGAGCCGGTTGTTCCGCTATGCGGACGACTTTGTGTGCTGCTTCGATTATCGGCACGAGGCCGAGGCGTTCGAGCAGGCGCTTCAGGAGCGCATGCACCAGTTCGGGTTGGAACTGGCCATGGACAAGACGCAGCGAATACGTTTTGGGCCATGGGGTGGGCGGCACAACGGGCGGTTCGACTTCCTGGGATTTGAGTTTTCCTGGGGTCGGGGCCACCGGGGGCAGCCCACTGTCAAGCGTCGCACCAGCCGCAAGAAATTGCGGGGGGCGGTGCAACGGTTCACCGAGTGGATTAAAGCCGAGAGGCATAACCCGCTGGGCGAGTTGATGGAAACGCTGAGAGCGAAATATCAAGGCTACTGGAATTACTATGGAATCATAGGCAACTCTGAGAGCCTGAACCGCTACCACCGCGAAACCAGCCGCATCCTGTACAAGTGGCTGAATCGGCGGAGTCAGCGGCGCAGTTTCACTTGGCGCACCTTCGACCGGCTGCTCCAGCGCTTCAAGGTGCCACCACCGCGAGTGGTGGAACGGGCAGGGGGCTCTCTGCGTCTGCGTGGCCCGGCGGAATGGGACCTCGAACAGCTCAGTCAGATTAAGCTGTATGGGGACGCCTGCCGACCGTGCGCGTGCGCGAGCGAGTTGTCGTGAAGAGCCCGGTGCGGGAAAACCGCCCGCCGGGATCTGCGAGGGGGACGCGGGGCAACCCGCGTCCCTACTCGACCCCATTAAAGGCGGGCGCATCCCGCCAAAATCTTGAATTGACACGGCCAGGGCAACGTCTGGAATATATTGCCTATGAACGAATCATCCAATTCTGTTTCGACACGTCGTGAGTTTATCAAGACTACCGGCCGCATTGCGGCTGTCTCGGCCTTGGCAGGGGTCACGTTGCCCCGCGTCAATGCCGCCCCCGGGGACACGCTCCAGGTGGCGCTGATTGGCTGCGGGGGGCGCGGCGGCGGCGCCGCCGAGAACGCCCTCAACGTCAAGGGCGGCGGGGTCAAGCTGGTCGCCATGGCCGATGTTTTCCAAGACCGCCTCAACGGCAGTTATGAGGCCCTCAAACGCAGCGGTTGCGCCGACCGGGTTGAAGTCCCCGAGGACCACAAATTCATCGGCTTCGACGCCTACCAGCACGCGATGGATTGCCTCAAGCCGGGCGACATTGCCATCTTCACGACGCCGCTGGCGTTTCGCTGGGTGCATTTCACCTACGCCATCCAAAAGGGGCTGAACGTCTTCATGGAGAAGCCGGTGACGGCAGACGGAGCGGCCTCGCGGCGGATGCTCAAGCTGGCTGAGGAGGCGAGCGCCAAGAACCTGAAGGTCGGGGTGGGGCTGATGTCGCGGCACAGCCGGGCCTTCGAGGAGTTGTCCAAACGCATCCAGGAGGGGGAACTGGGCGACATCATCCTGCTGCGCGGATACCGGATGCACGGGCCGGCCGGCTCGGCCTACGTCACGAAGTGGCCGGGCCAGCCCAGCGAATTGCTCTGGCAGATCCGCAACTTCCACAGTTTCCTCTGGGCCAGCGGCGGGTGCTTCAACGACTTCTACATCCACCACGTTGATCACCTCTGCTGGATGAAGAATGCCTGGCCGGTCAAGGCCCAGGCCCTGGGCGGCAAGCATTACCGCCTGGACCCGGATGGCAAGCCCTACGTTGACCAGAATTTCGATGTGTATTCGGTCGAGTACACCTTTGCCGACGGCGCCAAGATGTACATGGACGGGCGCTGCATGAACGGCTGCCACTCCATCTACTCCAGTTACGCGCACGGGAGCAAAGGCATCGCGACTGTCTCCGCCTCCAACGATTGCGACCTGCCTTCCAGAATCTTCAAGGGCCAGAACCTGCAGCGCTCCAACCAGCTCTGGGTCTCACAGGTCCCACCGGACCAGCGCGACCCCTATACCAACGAGTGGAACGACCTGGTTGACGCCATCCGCAACGACAAGCCCTACAACGAGGCCAAGCGGGGTGTCGAGGCCAGCCTCGTCTCGAGCATGGGGCGCATGGCGGCCCACACCGGCCAGGAGATTACCTTCGACGACATGCTCAACAGCGACCACGAATTCGCCCCCGGCGTGGACAAATTCACCATGGATTCCCCGGCCCCGCTGCTGGCGGACAAGGACGGCAAATACCCCATGCCTAATCCCGGCATCACGCGGAAGCGGGAATATTGATAGCGCGGCGGCCGAGGGCCGGAGGCCCCTCACCCCAACCCTCTCCCCTTCCGAAGGGGAGAGGGCCGGGGTGAGGGGTCCGCCCCCGTGACACTCACACCTTCACCGATGCCTTACAGGCCCTGGAGTGTCTGCTTGACCTTCTGGAAGTTGGGCAGGTCCTTGGGGGTCGGGGTCTGCTCGCTGTAGCGCACCACGCCCTGCTTGTCGATGACGAACGCGGCGCGCGCCGCCGTGTCCCCGATGCCGGCGAGCATGGGAAAAACGACCTCGTACTTCCTGGTGACCTCCTTGTTGAGGTCGCTGGCGAGGGTGAGATTGATTTTCTCCTGCCGGGCCCAGGCCTCTTGCGCGAAGGGGGTGTCCACGCTGATGCCGATGACGTTGGCGTTGAGGCTGGAGTAGGCCTTGAGGCCATTGCTGATGTCGCACATCTCCTGGGTGCAAACGCTGGTGAACGCCGCCGGGAAGAACAGCAGCACGGTGTTTTTCCTGCCCAGGTTGTCGCTGAGCTTCACGTCCACCAGGCCGGTGGCTTGTTTGGATTTGAGAGTAAAGTCCGGCGCCTTGGCGCCCACAGGTATAGCCATAGATCCGATTCCTTATCAGTTCACAGTTAACGGGTTGAGCACTACGCAGGTTACTGTTCTCCACAGGCGCGGTGCTGTCAAATACGACGGGCGAGGGAAAGAGGAATGACGAATGACGAATGACGAATGGGGCGCGCCGACGTTCGTCATTCGTCATTCGTCATTCGTCATTCGTCATTCGTCATTGGTCACCCCCTCGCCCCTCGTCCCTACTGCCTTGTCGTGGGCGAGCTGGCGGGGTGCGCGCTCAATTGGCGCACGCCGTCCCAAACATAGAGCAAGCCCGAGACGCCCGTGAAGACCGCCGCCCCGAAAGTCCACCAGGCCAGCCAGTGGTCGCTCCACTTCAAGAGTATCCAAATGATGACGATCATCTGCAGGACGGTGGCGATCTTGCCCGGGACGCGCGGGCGGACCTTGACCTTGCCGACGGTCATCTGGATGACGACCAGGCCGACCAGCAGGAGGATGTCGCGGCCGATGATCGTGCCGGTCAACCAAAGCGGGATGGTGTGGAGGTAGGGCTCGTTGTCCAGGCTCAGCACCACGATGCCGGAGACCAGCAGGAGTTTGTCCGCCAACGGATCGAGGATCGCCCCCAACTCGCTGCGCTGGTTGTAGCGCCGGGCGATGAAACCGTCCACCCCGTTGCAGATGGCCGCCACGGCAAACGTGCTGAGTGCCGCCACGCGATAGACCTCGTTGTGCGTCCGCACGTAGTAGAGCACCTCGACCACGAAAAAGGGGGTGAGCAATATCCTCAGGATCGTTATGATATTGGCGGTGGTCATGGCTGATCGGGGCCGAGTCTTGCCCGCCCCAGGCCGCTCGTCAACACCGGAACGGGGCGGCGGAACCGAGCGATGGGAGCGCGCATCCGAAATCGCGAAGCGTTTTGGACTGCGGCCCCGACCCATCGGGACCGCGTTTCGGACCCTGGGGACGCCAAAGCGCCAGAGGACTGGCGCAGTCCACAACCTTGCGGGCTTCCCGACGCCGCGCTCCAATTCCCTGGCTTGCCGAGGGCCGACAAAGGTCAGATGCGCCCCACCTATTTCGCGCCTTGATCAATCCATGCGCGGACCAGGCCGATCTGCTCTTTGGACAACGGCGGGATGTTGGCCTTATTCTTGGGGGGAGGCATGTAAATGTCCGGGTCGCCGGCGTGCGCCACGCAGTGGATCAGGAGGCTGTGGGTGCTGTCACCGGGCCGGATGACCTTGCCATCCTCGCCTCCCTTGATCGCTCCCTCCAGGCTGTCCAGGCGCAGCTTGGCCTTGGGCTTCTCGGCGCCGTGGCACTTCGCGCACGATTCGTCGAATATTGGCTTGATGTCCTTGGCGTAGGTCACGCCTTTCTTCTCCGCAACGGGCGGGAGCTTCGAGAAATCCACCTTCACTTCCTTTTTCTCGCCGCCCTGGGCAATCAAGAGGGACAAAGAACACACGGCCCCGACGCACAATGCAATCGCTGTTTTCTTCATAAGGTTCTTGTAAAGTCAAACAAACAACAAACCATGCCACAAGAGGCTTGTCTGTCAAAGGGGCCGGGCCGTGGAGATCAAGACCCCAGGCTGCGTGGGCGCACTCGCCTGGCTGACGCGGTTCGGAGCCGGCTGAGCCCGGGCCGCCGTAGCGCTTGCGCAACTGGCCAGTCCTGGTGTAAATGCCGGCGCGGACCATGGTGGCGAAACGCTCCTGCGGAGACATCGAGGCGACCTTCCTAACGACGCGGTTCACCAGGGCGCGCTTCTCCCTTCGGGTTCGCGGCGCCGGAGCGTACGTCAGCATTCCATTTTTCATAGTCAGAGAAATACAACAGAAAAAGGAATGTAGAGAACGCGGGGGCGAGATAATCCGGGACTCGGGAATACAGAAGTGACTTTGGAGAAGTTGGGACCGCCCCCGTGTTCTTTACATTCCTGGGTTGAACGAAGCCGCGGCCCAAGGTTCGTTGGGCCATCCTTGGGGGTACTGCGGAAAGTGCCGGATCTGGCTTTGACTACGGTGTGCGGTCGAGGCTTTTGGGGACGGGTCAGAGCCGTGCCAAGCTGCGCCAGTCCCGGTGCTGACTGGGCAGCAGCGTCGTGGAGGTTCCGGGATCGGCCGCCGGCCCCTTGGGACGCTGAAGCGGGTGCCACGCGAACAAAGCGCGGGGGTGGGAGTTGGCCCCCCAGCCGGAACGAGCAGTGAGGTGGTCCAGGGCGTAGTTTTCATGGCGGCCTGATGGTGCGGCGGACGCCGACGGGGGAGCCGTCGGGCAAGTAGATGACCTTTTGTCCTGGGCGCCAGGAGCCGACCAGGACCAGCCCGGTGCCACAATGCGGACAAAGCAGGCCTGCCTGCCGGACAGGCAGGGGTGTGGGCTGGGCGCAGACTCCTTGAGCGGCCAAGGCCGGGTCAGTCGGCGGGCTGGAGGTCGGAGGCTGCCAAGCGGCTTTCTCGGCCGCGGAGAGTAAGGGCGGTATTTTGAGCAGGGGCTCGGACGCGGTTGAACTGGGCGCGTCCCCCTGGATGGAGCCAGCCAAAGCGGCGGACCCGATGGAATCTGAGCGGCAGGACGTGCTGGAGGAAGCGGCGGAGGAACTCGAAGGGGGCCATGTCCATGTGGCCCCAAGCCCCCGTGGCACTGTGGCGGAAGGGCCAGCGCAAGCGTCCGTCAGGCAGCAATTGGAGTTGGCGATTGCCGGTGGCGGTTTTAAACACGTAACGGCTGAGGTAGCGCAACGCCTTTTGGCCCCTGCCGACAGCAGCGCTGTGAACGACCCAGCGTTGCTGCCAGAGGTTGGCCGGGAGGTCATCAAGGGCCTCGGGCATCTGCTCTTGGAGTGCCTGGTGGTAAAGCGTGCGGCAGCGATCGCTCAGGGCTTTGACCGGCAACAGGAACCGAGGGCGGCTGGAGATCCACTGGCGCTGGTCCGGGCTGAGGCCCCCGCCGGGCACCAGGTAGTGGACGTGGGGATGGTATTCGAGGGTGCGCGTCCAGGTGTGGAGCACGCCCAGCATACCGAGGGTGGCGCCGAGGCGTTTGGGATTTTGAGCCAGATCCTGCAGGGCCTGGGAACTGGAGGCCAGGAGCAGGTCATAGCCCTTTTGGGGGTGAGAGCGGATCCAGCGGCGCAAGCCGTTGGGCACGGTGAAGGTGACCAGGAAATAGTTCACCGGCAGCAACAGGGCGCTATTCTCATCAAGCCACTGCTGGGCATCCTGGCCGCCGCACTGCGGGCAGTGCCGGTCGTTGCAGGAGTGATAACTGAAGTGGCGGTGGTCGCACTTGGGGCAACAGTACATCGCCCCGCCCAGGGCCGGGGTGCGGCAAGCCAAGAGGCGTTGCAGCACCCGGCACTGGCGGGTGGGCATGGCAGCTCCGAACTGCTCCAGATAGGCCGGAGCCCATCGGCACAACACTTCGTGGACGGATAAGGAGCTGCCGCTGTCCTGAGCGGCTGCGGCCATTGAGAGGCCGCCTAGAGGTCGCCCATGAACTTGTTAATGCGCTGCTGGTGCTGAGTCTGACAGAGGGTGGTTAAGTGGGTGTAGATGACGGTGGTGACGGGGCTGTGATGGCCGAGGTTGACCTGCAATTGGCGGAGGTTTTCGCCTTGCTCCAGCAGGTGGGTGGCATAGCTGTGGCGCAGCGTATGAATGTGGGCCGCCTTTTTGATGCCGCTGGCGTGCAGGGCCAGACGGAAGGCTCGTTGCAGCGTGGTGCGGTTCATGGGCTCGGTGGCGGTAAGAGCGCCCAGACCGCTGTGGCCTTTAGCTGGGAAGAGCCATCGTGGATGGCGGTGGCTGCGCCAGAGTTCGCGCAGCAGTTCCAGGGTGCGCTGGGGCAAGGGCACATAACGGTCGCGGTTGCCCTTGCCCGCCCGGATGTGCAAGAACATCCGTTGGGAATCGATGTCGCCGACTTCCAGGTTGACGGCTTCGCCCAAGCGCAGGCCACAGGAGTAGATCGTCGTCAGGGCGACCCGATGGTCCAGAGGGCCAACCTGGGCGATAATCGTGCGCACCTCGGAGGCCGAGAGGATAACTGGCAGCTTGAATTGGGGCGTGGCGCGCACAAACTCCAGTTCCGCGGGCCAGGGCCGCTGGAGGGTTTTCTCCCAGAAGAGTTTGATGGCACACAAAGCCTGCGTGGAGGTTTGGCGGGCCAAGTGCCGCTCGGTCTTGAGATGGATGAAATACTGGCGCAGTTCCTCGGCGCTGACCAAGTCGGGCGAGCGCTCAAAGTGATCGGAGAGTTGGCGTACACAGACCCAGTAGATCTCTTGGCTTCGGGGCTGGAGCGGCAGCAGAGCCAGGTCATCGGCAAAGCGGTTCAGGATTGCGTGAGGAGAACTTTTTTTATATCCATAGCTGCGGTAGCTACAAGTTAATGGTGACGGTTTGCCGTGCGTCAATGCACGGCGAACCGTCATCAGTCTGGGGGAGTCCCCACCAAAGGCCAATGCAAAACAAGCCCTCCAGCCTGCGAACTGCGAAGCCGCAGGAGTCCCGTCTTCTCCGCCGCGAAGCGGCTTCGTTCAACCCTCAAGTTGGAGCATTGTCAAGGTTGGGCTTGAACCAACCGAGGATGGCTGAAGAGTTTCGCACTGCGATCTGGATATGGGACTTGGCCATTGGCAGGTCAGTTCACTCACGCGGCCATCCTCTGCCAAAGCCTAAATTCTGCAACTCCTTTTGTTCGGTGACCTTTCCAGCGATTTGGCTTTACTTTGCTTTGCCCAGCCGCTACAAGAGTACCGTGCGGGATGCGCGGCCCGGGCACGAGCATTGTTTGATGTTGAAGCACGATTCTCTTAGAGCCTCCCCGGCACCGAGGCGCGCCCGGCAGCGGGCGTATCTCCGGCATTCGGGCCGCAACGGCCCGTGGCCGGCTGTTCTGGCCTTGTTGCTTGCCTGTTTCCAGCTCCCGGCCCAGCCATTCCTGCCCTCGGACGCGGGCACGACCGTGAACGGCTTCCAGGATGATTTCACCTCGGCTGCGCTGGACGTGAACTGGGTGGTGAGCGGGGCGGGCGTCTTTTCGGTCAGCAACGGCATCCTGCACGTCGCCACGGCCTCGGGTGATCCGAACCATTTGCTTTACGCGCTGCCTGGTTACGACGACACGGTGCAGGAGGTGCTGGCGCGCATCCGCATCACCAGTTTTGGCTCCGGCGACGGTACGCGCGGCGGCGTGGGTGTGGGAGTGGACGCGTCTTCCAGCCAGGGGATCAATTACTTGTTTCGCAACATGAACAGCGAAGGGCAGACGGGCGCTCACCTCGCGTTCCTGGATGACCTGCGCGCCTGGGGACCGGGCCAGAATTTTGCTTGGCAGCCCAACACGTGGTACTGGGTCCGGCTGCGGCAGGAGCCCAATGCGGCTTCCCAGGGCGGGGTGAACGATGTCTTTGGAAGGGCCTGGCTGGGGGACGGCTCCGTCCCCGAGCCGTCCGCCTGGCAACTGGCATGGGACTATACACCGGGCCGTTCGACGCGCACCGGCTATGCGGGCGTCACGGCCGGCAGCCTCGGCGGCCTGGCCGAATTCAACGTCGATTACATCCTCATCAAGGCCGCGGGTTTGCCCAGGATCCTTGTGGCGCCGATGGCGTTCGTGCAGGTCCCGGTCTCAATCGCCACCCAGCCGCAGGGCCAGACCGTAATGGAGTTGAGCCCGGCGGCCTTCACTGTGGGCGCCTTGGGCACCGCCCCCACTTATCAGTGGTACGAGAACGGCGCAGCCGTCCCCGGCGCTGCCGGCGCCAGTTACACGATCCCCTCGACCCCTTACGCCGATAACGGCGCCCTGTTCACGGTCGTCGTCCAAAACGTAGTCAGCAACGTGACTTACGCGGTCACCAGCAGCGTCGCGTCCCTTACCGTCATCGCCGACACCAACCCGCCGGTGCTGCTCGGGGCGCAGGCCCTGGGGCTGGGCCAGGTGCGGCTGACCTTCTCCGAGCGCCTCAACCCCGCCACCGCAACCAACGCGGCCAATTATCTGGCAGCCGGCGCCAACGGCCCCCTCCTCCTGGCCAGCGCCACCCTCGATGCCTCGCAAACCAACGTCCTGCTCGACGTCGGCGCCATGACCGATGGGGCCGCTTACACCGTCACCGTGAACAACCTGGCGGACCAATCCGCCGCCGGGAACCTCATCGCTCCCAATTCCCAGGCCCAATTCGTTGCATCCGCTTACGCCATTTATGCCATCGGCACTCCGTCTCCCGCCGGCGGCCAGCAGCCCGTGCCCGGCGGCATGGACCTCTGGGGCAACGGTTTTGACCTCGGCAGCGCCGCCGACCAGTGCAGCTTCGCTTACCAGTTGCGCAGGGGCGACTTCGACGTGGCTGTGCGGGTGGCGGGCCTGGCCCTGTCGGACGTCTGGGCCAAGGCGGGGCTGATGGCCCGCGAGGGCCTGGACCCGGGCAGCCGGTTCGCCGCCACGATTGCCACGCCCGCCATGGTCGGCTCCTTCTTCGAATGGCGCGCTGCGCCCCAGGGCGCCGCAACTTCAGGCGGGTCGCTGCCCGGCAACTTCCCCAATACGTGGTTGCGCCTCAAACGCTCCGGCAATGCGTTCGCCGGTTTCGCCAGTTACGACGGGCAGACCTGGACCCAACTGGCCAGCGCAAGCATCACCATGGCCGGCCAGGTTTATCTGGGGCTGGTGGTCAGCAGTCACAACGCGGGGGCAGCCTCGCTGGCCCAGTTCCGGGACCTGGCCGAGGTGGCCAGTTCGCTCCTGGGCACCGTGGCCAGTCCGTATGAACCGCCGGGGCCGTGCAGCCGGCGCACCCCGCTGGCGATTTCGGAGATCATGTACTCGCCCGCGGCCCGGTCCGATGGCAAGGACCTGGCATACATCGAACTCTATAACTCGAATCCCTGCTGGGAAGATGTCAGCGGCTGCCAATTGACGGGCGACATCTTCTTCCAGTTTCCCGCCGGCACGGTCCTGCCGGGGGGCGGGTTCCTGGTCGTGGCCGCCGCGCCGGCGGATCTGCAAGCGGTCTATGGACTGACCAATGTGGTGGGCCCTTACATCGCCGCGCTCAGGAAATCTGGCCTGGTCCAATTGCTCAGCGAGCGGGGCGCCATCCTCCTGGAAGTGCCCTACAGCAACACGTTGCCCTGGCCGGCCGGGGCCGACGGCACGGGGCACTCGATCGTCCTGGCGCGGCCCAGTTACGGTGAAGGCGATTGGCGGGCCTGGGCGCTCAGCGATGCGCCGGGAGGTTCGCCCGGCGCCCCGGAGGCCTACCGGCCCAGCCCCCTGCGCAATGTCCTCATCAACGAGTTCCTCGCCCATCCCGCCGACGGCCAGAGCGCCTACGTCGAACTCTACAACCACAGCCTCAAGGCGGTCGACCTCTCCGGGTGTGTGCTCACGGACGACGCCAGCACCCCCAAATTCGTTCTGCCCGCAAACTCAGCTATCCCGGCAGGCGGGTATCTCGCCTTGGTGTCCGCCCAACTGGGCTTTGCCCCAAACCCGGCCGGCGGCCTGCTCCTGTTCAGGGCGCCGGACGGCGCTGTCCTGGACGCCGTCTCTTATGAGCCGCAGGGGCTGGGGATTTCCTTTGGCCGATGGCCGGACGGGTCGAGCGACTTCTATCCGCTGGCCGCCCCGACTCCGGGCGCGCCCAACGGCGCTATTCGCATAGGCGAAATCGTCATCAACGAAATCATGTACCGGCCCATCTCGGGCAATGACGACGACCAGTATGTCGAACTCTACAACCAGGGGACCAACGTCGTGGACCTGGCCGGGTGGAGCTTCACGGCGGGCGCCAAGTCCGCTCTCACCTTCCCGCCCAATACCCCCATCGGCCCCGATTCCTACCTGGTGCTGGCCCGCAACCGGACCAACCTCTTTGCTCATTATTCCCAGTTGAACGCGACCAACACAGTCGGCGACTTCGCGAAAAAACTGCCGCACACAGGCGGGCGCCTGGCGCTGGCCCGGCCGGAGGACCTGGTCCAGACCAATAGCACGGGACTGGTGATGACCAATACCATCCTGGTGGTCGAGGATGAGGTCACCTACGACATCGGCGGCCGCTGGGGCCAATGGGCCCACGGCGGGGGCAGCAGCCTCGAACTCATTCATCCCCAGACCAACCACCGGCTCGCCTCCAATTGGGCCGACAGCGACGAGACCTGGAAGTCTGCCTGGACCAACCTCGAATTCACGGGCGTGCTCGACAATGGCTACGGTTACCAGGGCAAACCGGTGGACCTGGTCCAGGTGGGCCTGCTGGACGTTGGGGAGTGTTTGATCGACAACATCGAGGTCCGGCCCGGCGGCCCCACCGGCACGAACTACGTCGTGAATGGCGATTTCGAGGCCGGGCTCTCCGGCTGGACGTGCCAGGGCGATCATGTCCGGTCCGGCCTCGAGCCCAGCAGCGGCCTGGGCGGTTACCAAAGCCCCAATAGCCTTCACCTGCGCTCCAGCGACGGGATGTGGACAGGCGCCAATGGCGTGCAGAGCTTCCTGAGCGCCGCCACGCTCAAAGGGGGGCAAACCGCCACCTTGCGACTCCAAGGCCGCTGGCTCAAAGGGTCGCCCGAGGTCTTGCTGCGAGTACACGGCAACTGGATCGAATTGACCGGGGCCCTGCCGGTGCCGGCCAACCTCGGCAGCCCGGGGCTGCGCAACAGCCGCTTCACCGCCTCGCCCGGCCCCGCCATCTTCCAGGTTCAGCACTCCCCGCCTGTCCCGGCGGCCGGCCAGCCGGTCGTGGTCACCGCCCGCTTCCATGGCCGCTCGGCCCTCACGCCCACGCTCCACTACCGGCTCGACCCCGCAACCACCTACACCTCGGTGCCGATGAACGACGGCGGCGCCAACGGCGATGCCATCGCGGGCGACGGCCTCTACAGCGCCACCATCCCGGGCCAGTCCGCCGGGGCCGTCGTGGCCTTTGTCGTGCGGCTCAAGACCCCGCCGGCGTGAGCGCCATCTTCCCCGCAGACCTCAAGGACAACAGCAATCTTCCGCGCGAGTGCGTCGTCAGGTTCGGCGACACGCTCCCGCTGGGCAGCTTCGACCACTATCATCTCTGGCTCACCCAAAACTGGCTCATTCGCTGGGCCGACCAGCAGGCGCTGAGCAACGAAAGCCACGATTTCACCTTCGTCGATGGCGGCGGGCGCATCATCTACAATGCCCTCGGACGCTTCGCCGGCAGCCCCTATCACCAGTACCTCCGGTTCGCCGGTCACGACCCTCGGCGGCATGCACTGGACCATGCCCGAGGACGACAAGTTCCTGGGCACCGCCTCGTTCAACAAACAGCACGTGCCGGGCAACGGGCCGCTGGATGACAACTCGATCCAGCGCGAACAGGCCTCCTATTGGATGGCCCGGCAGATCGGGCTGCCCTGGAACTACCGCCGCTACTATGTCCTGTATGTCAACGGCAACCGCCACGGACCGCTCATGGAAGACAGCCAGGTGCCCGGCGGCGACATCCTCAATGAGTATTTCCCCCTCGACAACAACGGGTGGCTTTACAAGAACAATGCCTGGTTCGAATTCGACCCCACCGGCACCAGCAGCGACGGCAATTACTCCTGGTGTACCCTCAACAAATTCACCACTACCCTCAACGGCGTGCCCGGCCAGCACAAACTCGCCCGCTACCGCTGGAACTACTGGGTGCGCCAATACCCCGATTCGGCGAACAACTTCACCAACGTCTTCGCCATGATCGATGCCTTCAACGCCACCAACACCCCGGGCTACGTCTCCAACCTCGAGGACCTCGTCGATACCGAGCAGCTCCTGCGCATGTTCGCCATCGAACACGCCACCGGCGACATGGATTCCATCGGCAACGAGAACGAGTGGAACATGTATTGCTACAAACCGACCCTCGGCAAATGGACCCTCTTCAAGTGGGATTGGAACATCACCCTGGGCAGCGGCGGCGCTTCCCAACCGGACGATGGGAGCATGTTGTTCAATTGGAACCAGCAGGTCCAGCCGTGCGTCCCCAAAGGCAACTGGCCGATGGGTTATTTCCAGAGCTATCCGCCCTACCGCCGGGCCTACCTGCGCGCCTTCAAGGAAATCGCCGCCGTGGCGATGAACAACGCTTGTGTGAACCCGGTCCTGGACGCAAAGTACGCCGCCTTCGCCGCCAACGGCCTGGCCTCGCCGCCCTATAATGTGGCCGAGCCCGGCGCCGCGGGGCTCAAGAATTGGATCGGCACGATGCACAATTCGCTGCTGCGCGCGCTGACCAACCAGGGCGTCGCCAATGCCCTCTTCACCGTCAGCGGTCCCACCAACCTCCTGACCGGGACCAACTTCGCGCTCCTGTCCGGGACCGCTCCTGTCGAGGCCAAGACCATCACCGTCAATGGCCAGCCCATGCCGGTCGCCTGGGTCAGCCCCATCGCCTGGAAAATGACCGTCCCCCTGGCCGGCGCTACCAATGTCCTGAACTTCCAGGCCCTGGATTTCTACGGCAACCTCCTGCCCAATCTGGCTGCCGTGGTGCAGGTCCTCAACACCAATGCCGTCGCTCCACCACCCCCGAGCCTCTCCGGCCTCCAAATCACACCCGGCGGCCAGCCCGCTTTCAGTTGGACCGCCCTCCCCAACCGGACTTACCGTGTCGAGTGCAAATCCCATCTCGACGATCCCTCCTGGCTCCCCCTGGCCGGCGTGTCCGCCACCAATTCCACCGCCACCTTCACCGACTCGACCGCCAGCGGCAACGCCCAACGGTTTTACCGGGTGGTGCTCCTACCGTGAGGGGCGAGGCTATTGGCGATCGGCTATCGGCTATGCCCAGCCCCGTGTCGAGGGGGGAGGGGCGAGGGCACGCAGGGCAGACGCCCTGCGGCCCGTGCATCCCGAAGGGATGACAATCATCCAGCCCAGGGTTGAACGAAGCCGCTACGCGGCGGAGAAGACGGAAGTGCTGCGGCTCCGCAGTTCGCAGGCTGGAGGGCTGGTTTTGCGTTGGCCTATGGTCGGAACTCCCACAGACTGATGACGGTTCGCCGTGCATTGACGCACGGCAAACCGTCACCATTAACTTGTAGTACCGCAGCTATGCATATAAAAAAAGTTCTCCTCACGCAATCCTGAACCGCTTTGCCGATGACCTGGCTCTGCTGCCGCTCCAGCCCCGAAGCCAAGAGATCTACTGGGTCTGTGTGCGCCAACTCTCCGATTACTTTGAGCGCTCACCCGACTTGGTGAGCGCCGAGGAACTCCGCCAGTATTTCATCCATCTCAAGACCGAGCGGCACTTGGCCCGCCAAACCTCCACGCAGGCTTTGTGTGCCATCAAACTCTTCTGGGAGAAAACCCTCCAGCGGCCCTGGCCCGCGGAACTGGAGTTTGTGCGCGCCACGCCCCAATTCAAGCTGCCAGTTATCCTCTCGGCCTCCGAGGTGCGCACGATTATCGCCCAGGTTGGCCCTCTGGACCATCGGGTCGCCCTGACGACGATCTACTCCTGTGGCCTGCGCTTGGGCGAAGCCGTCAACCTGGAAGTCGGCGACATCGATTCCCAACGGATGTTCTTGCACATCCGGGCGGGCAAGGGCAACCGCGACCGTTATGTGCCCTTGCCCCAGCGCACCCTGGAACTGCTGCGCGAACTCTGGCGCAGCCACCGCCATCCACGATGGCTCTTCCCAGCTAAAGGCCACAGCGGTCTGGGCGCTCTTACCGCCACCGAGCCCATGAACCGCACCACGCTGCAACGAGCCTTCCGTCTGGCCCTGCACGCCAGCGGCATCAAAAAGGCGGCCCACATTCATACGCTGCGCCACAGCTATGCCACCCACCTGCTGGAGCAAGGCGAAAACCTCCGCCAATTGCAGGTCAACCTCGGCCATCACAGCCCCGTCACCACCGTCATCTACACCCACTTAACCACCCTCTGTCAGACTCAGCACCAGCAGCGCATTAACAAGTTCATGGGCAACCTCTAGGCGGCCTCTCAATGGCCGCAGCCGCTCAGGACAGCGGCAGCTCCTTATCCGTCCACGAAGTGTTGTGCCGATGGGCTCCGGCCTATCTGGAGCAGTTCGGAGCTGCCATGCCCACCCGCCAGTGCCGGGTGCTGCAACGCCTCTTGGCTTGCCGCACCCCGGCCCTGGGCGGGGCGATGTACTGTTGCCCCAAGTGCGACCACCGCCACTTCAGTTATCACTCCTGCAACGACCGGCACTGCCCGCAGTGCGGCGGCCAGGATGCCCAGCAGTGGCTTGATGAGAATAGCGCCCTGTTGCTGCCGGTGAACTATTTCCTGGTCACCTTCACCGTGCCCAACGGCTTGCGCCGCTGGATCCGCTCTCACCCCCAAAAGGGCTATGACCTGCTCCTGGCCGCCAGTTCCCAGGCCCTGCAGGATCTGGCTCAAAATCCCAAACGCCTCGGCGCCACCCTCGGTATGCTGGGCGTGCTCCACACCTGGACGCGCACCCTCGAATACCATCCCCACGTCCACTACCTGGTGCCCGGCGGGGGCCTCAGCCCGGACCAGCGCCAGTGGATCTCCAGCCGCCCTCGGTTCCTGTTGCCGGTCAAAGCCCTGAGCGATCGCTGCCGCACGCTTTACCACCAGGCACTCCAAGAGCAGATGCCCGAGGCCCTTGATGACCTCCCGGCCAACCTCTGGCAGCAACGCTGGGTCGTTCACAGCGCTGCTGTCGGCAGGGGCCAAAAGGCGTTGCGCTACCTTAGCCGTTACGTGTTTAAAACCGCCACCGGCAATCGCCAACTCCAATTGCTGGCTGACGGACGCTTGCGCTGGCCCTTCCGCCACAGTGCCACGGGGGCTTGGGGCCACATCGACATGGCCCCCTTCGAGTTCCTCCGCCGCTTCCTCCAGCACGTCCTGCCGCCCAGATTCCATCGGGTCCGCCGCTTTGGCTGGCTCCATCCAGGGGGACGCGCCCAGTTCAACCGCATCCGAGCCCTGCTCAAAATACCGCCCTTACTCTTGGCGGCCGAGCAAGCCGCTTGGCAGCCTCCGACCTCCAGCCCGCCGACTGACCCGGCCTTGGCCGCTCAAGGAGTCTCCGCCCAGCCCACACCCCTGCTTTGTCCGCATTGTGGCACCGGGTTGGTCCTGGTCGGCTCCTGGCGCCCATGGGACAACGTCATCCACTTGCCCGACGGCTCCCCCCTCGGCGTCCGCCGCACCATCAGGCCGCCATGAAAACCACGCCCTGGACCACCTCACTGCTCGTTCCGGCTGGGGGGCCAACTCCCACCCCCGCGCTTTGTTCGCGTGGCACCCGCTTCAGCGTCCCAAGGGGCCGGCGGCCGATCCCGGAACCTCCACGACGCTGCTGCCCAGTCAGCACCGGGACTGGCGCAGCTTGGCACGGCTCTGACCCGTCCCCAAAAGCCTCGACCGCACACCGTAGTCAAAGCCAGATCCGGCACTTTCCGCAGTACCCCCAAGGATGGCCCAACGAACCTTGGGCCGCGGCTTCGTTCAACCCAGGAATGTAAAGAACACGGGGGCGGTCCCAACTTCTCCAAAGTCACTTCTGTATTCCCGAGTCCCGGATTATCTCGCCCCCGCGTTCTCTACATTCCTTTTTCTGTTGCGCGGCACGCGCTACCCTGGGTCACCGCCCAATGTGGCCGGCTACGCTGAGAGCGTTGCATCGCGGCGAAGTTTGTGCCGTCCTCGGTTCTTGTCCTGGTTGCGCCGCAGGCGCCACCAACTGGCGCCGCTACCCGAACCATTACGTCCAGTTAGTTGTCCACAGCCGCCCTACGGCGCGACGGGGCGGTAAAGGCGGCGGCTGTAGTTCGCGGCGGCGGCGTCCACGAACGGCGCCGTGCCGTTCGTGGCGACCAACGTCCCCAGGGGCGTCCAGTCAGCCATGTTGGCCGAGGTCTGGATCGCGTAACTCGAACTTGTTCCTCAGGACCAATCAAGCATGCGCATTACGAATGCCCGGGCGCTTCAGCCAATTGCTTCAAGGCGTTCAGCGTAAACGTTCACCAACTTGTGGGATTTCAAGAGCGTTTCGATCTGCGGCCAGACACGAACGAGCAAGGCGTGAAATTCGCTTTTGCGGAGATTACCGAACCGTAGGTGCACCACTCGCGGCGGCGGCGAATTCGTGATGATCCGATCCGAAAAATCCGCATCCTTGCTCACGATCACCAAATCATGCTTCCGGGCAAATTCCCAAATCTGTGAGTCGGACGGGTTGTGGCCAATTTTGGAGGCCGGGACAATCGGAAGCCTCGGCAAAAACCGTAGCCTTGCGGGCGAGTTTTCGTCAAAGAGAAACCCCTTCATGCCAGGGGCGCCACGGAGAAATGATTGCCCATGAGCCGCGAGGCGTAATTCAAGCACGCTTGCACGTCAGCTCGGGTGAGTCTTGGATATTCCTCGAGCACGTCTTCGACGGAATCACCGGCCGCGAGGAATTCCAGGACCGTCTGCACCGCAATGCGCGTGCCGCGAATCACTGGCCGGCCGTTGCAAACATCCGGTTTGATCGAAATCCGTTTATTCATCAGTGAATGATACTCGCCCAGCTTCAATACCACAAGCACGGGGCATGTCTGATCTGCGTTTGATCGCAACCTCGTTCCGACGCGATTTTTTCCCTGCGTGCTTCCAGTTTTCAGTTTCCCGGGACTTCACTGGGTTCCCTCCATCCGGAAGGAATGACAATCACTCAGCCCAAGGCTGCGCGGAACGCGCTGCCCTGGGTCACCGCCCAATGTGGCCGGCTGCGCCGAGGGCGTTGCATCGCGGCGCCGTTTGTGACGTCCTCGATTCTCGTCCTGGTGCGGTCACAGGCTCCACCAACCGGCGCCCGTAGGCGAACAGGTACGCCCGATTAATCCTGGGAAAAGCAGTTCAACCACAGAGAACGCAAAGATCGCAGAGAAACAATGCGGTCATGATCTGCCCGCGTCCTTTGACGGGTGAGGCCAGTCTTGTCTGTGAGTGCTCATCTTTGTGTTCTTTGCGCTCTTTGCGGTTCATCAACTCCCGTTCTTAGGTCAATTATCCAGAGCCGCGCTACGGCGCCACGGCGCGGTAGAATCGGCGGTTGTAGTTCGTGGCGGCGGCGTCCACGAACGGCGCCGTGCCGTTCGTGGCGACCAACGTCCCCAGGGGTGTCCAGTCCGCCAGGTTGGTCGAGGCCTCGAGTAAATAGGCAAACCCGGCATCGCCCTGCAATGTAAAGTGCATCGAACCGTCCGGCAGGAGTGAGGGCGCTGTCAGAATCGGCGGCCCTGGCGCGGTTGCCACCATATACAGGTTGCCAATGAGCTCCTCGTGCATTGGCCCCGTCGCTGAATGCGTGAATGCCGCGCCATCACTGAAGGTCATGTCTCGGAGCGAGCCGCTCTCGATGAACCCGAAAAAGGTCGAGCCGGGCCCCGGCACGCATGCGAAGCTGAACGTGTCGCCCCCTTCTATGGTGATCGTGGCGGTGAAATTGGATGTGTTGTAAGGATACAGCAGGCTCAGAAATCCGCGCCAAAGGCGAGGGCGCCGTTTTGAAAGTGGATCGCCAAGGGCACGCTCTCGTCGAAGTTGCACACCGCCGCCTCGCCCTCGATGGATGTGCTCTGCTCCAGCACTTGGATGTCCCCGGCAAACGTGACGTTGGAGACCGTCAGCGAGTGCATGTACCATCCCTCCTGCCCGTAGGGGCTCGCGTGCAAGTACGGCTCGAATGAAATCTCCTGCCGTACCCCTGCCAGGCCTTGGCACGCTGCTATGAATGCGCTCCGGTTCGTGTACGTCCTGCCTTGCGCGCATGCCTCAGGGCAGGCAGCTAAGATTGCAAGCCCTGCCAATGCGATCACGAGTCGGCTTGCCCCTGTTGAGTTACAACGTCCCATTCTCATTGGCATTTGCATGGTCCTGGTCTTTCTAACTGTCGAGCGGTGTGCAAGACAAATGTCACACTTGTGATTGGCGCGCACTTGAGTTCACACCCAACGGACGCGTTGTCCAGACTATCCGGTCGGTCTGAATTTGGTATCTTTGTCGCAGCCTTTGTCGCAACCTTTGTCGAGCTCAGCCGGATGTCAACCAAGGCTGCGACAAAGGTCCTGAAAGTCACTCAAAGTCCGGCGCAGTAGGGCGTTGCCCTGCCCTGGTATGAATCGCCTTTGGCCTGTGAACGCCAGCGTGCCAATTCCCCGGATGGCAGCGGGCGGAAGCTCAAGCCGCGTATGTATGGCGTTTCCGATTGCGATTGCGCCGGGGTCTGTCCATGGGGTATTCACCCCATGCCCATTTTGGGCAATTGCCCCATAGTCGGTGCGCGCGAAAATGTCGTGGCTGAAAGTCCCTTGCGCGAAAGTAATCGCGATTGCGAGTTCGTTCGTCCACGGAGGCGCGGGCGCCAGGGGCCGGTTGCCCGCCCGCCCGCCTGCGACCCAAAGGCAGGGGGGAGCGCGGCAGGACCCGGTCCGGAGCCGCAGGTGCGATGAAAGTCAAACTATTGACCCTGGCCGGCCTGGCAGTGGCATACTTGCTGGCCGCCCAGTTTGGCTTGGCGCTGCAACCCTCGGGAACGGCGGCGGCCTGGCCCTTCTGGCCGCCGGCGGGTTTGGGCCTGGCGGCGGTGCTGTGGCTGGGCTGGCAGGCCTGGCCTGGGGTGTTGCTGGGCGCGTTTGTGGCGGGCCTGGCAGGGCCTGCGGCGCGGCCGGGCGCCCCCTTGGTTGTCGCGGCGCTCTGTGCGGGCGCAGCCATTGGCAGCACCCTCGAGGCCTTGGCCGGCGCATGGCTGGTCCGGCGGTTTGCCGGGGGGCGGGCTGCCCTGGAGCGGCCCCAGGCGGTCTTTTGGTTTGTAGCCTTGGGTGCCCTGCTGAGCGCCATCATCGGTCCGACGCTGCGCCTGGGCAGCTTCTGGCTGGCCGGGTTGGCCAAAGGGCAGGAGGCCTCCAATCTCTGGTGGGCGTGGTGGCGGGCCGAGGCAGTCGGGGTGGTGCTGGTGGCTCCGTGGCTGATGGCGCTGGGCCAGGGGCCTGTCCGGGCCCTGGACCGGAAGCGGCTGATTGAGTTCCTGGCGCTGGAGGCGCTGCTGGTCCTGCTGTGCCTGGCCATCTTTGAGGGCGAGTTTGTCCCCCAGACAGGGCACGGTCTGCGTTCTTATCTGCTGATGCCGATTCTGTTGTGGCCGGCGCTTCGTTTTGGCCAGGCCGGCACTACGACCAGCCTCATCGTCCTGTCGAGCCTGGCAGCCATCGGGACGGCGCGCGGCCTGGGGCCTTTTGCCGGCGGGGATTGGACGCTCTCGATGCTGACGCTGCAAGGCTTTATCGGGGTGAGCGCGGTCATGGCCCTGGTCCTGGCGGCGGACGCGACGCAACAGGAGCGCACGGAAGGTCAACTGCGCGCCTCCGAGCAGCGCCTGGAACGGCGGGTCGGCGAGCGCACGGCCCTCTTGCAGGCCGCCAACAAAGAGCTGGAGGCCTTCGCGTATTCGGTTTCCCATGATTTGCGCGCCCCGCTGCGCAGCATGCTCGGCTTCAGCCAGATCCTGCTCGAACGCCACCGCTCCCAGCTCGATGCCAACTGCCAGGACCTCCTCCGGCGCGCCTGCGAATCCTGCCGCCAGATGGACGGCTTGATCGAGGACCTGCTCAACCTTTCCCGGGTCGGCCGCAGCGAGATACTCCGGCGGCCCGTCAACCTCAGCGCGATGGCCAGCTCGATCGCCGCCGAACTGCGCGCCGCGAAGCCGGCCCGCGCCGCCCAATTCCTCATTGCGCCCAATCTCCGCGCCGAGGGCGACGAGCGCCTGTTGCGCATCGCCTTGCAGAACCTCATGAGCAACGCCTGGAAATTCACGCGCTATAAACCCCGCGCCTGCATCGAGGTCGGCACCGTGGCCGGGCCCCAGCCCGCCTTCTTCGTCCGCGACAACGGGGCCGGGTTCGACATGGCCCGCGCCGGCAGGCTCTTCGGCGTGTTCCAGCGCCTCCACTCGACGAGCGAGTTCCCCGGCTCGGGCATCGGCCTGGCCACCGTCCAGCGCATCCTCAGCCGCCATGGCGGGCGCGCCTGGGCCCTCGGCGCCGTCGAGAAGGGCGCCACCTTCTATTTCACGCTGCCGCTCTCAGATCCGGACGATGCCCCGATGGGGCTCCCCGCCACACACTGGAGTGTTGCCAGCACCCCCGCCGCCGGTCCCCCGGCCCGATTACCCCCGCCTCATGAACCCGCCATTGAAAACCCTCATTGTCGAGGATTACGAGAACGACTTCCTGCTCCTGAGGCAGGAGTTGGAGCGCGCCGGTTACCAGCCGGTTTGTGAACGGGTTGAGACACTGCCTGCCTTGAGCGCCGCCCTCCAACGCCAGGCCTGGGACCTGATCATCGCCGATTACCTGCTGCCGCATTTCGACGGCCTGGAGGCCCTGGCGCTCGTGCGGGAAAAGGGCCTGGACGCGCCCTTCATCATTGTCTCGGGCCACATCACCGATGACACCGCCGTGGCTGCGATGAAGGCGGGCGCGCACGATTACGTGATGAAGAACAACCTCTCGCGGCTCGGCCCGGCGGTCCAGCGCGAGTTGCGCGAGGCGGCCGTGCGGCGCGAGCAACGCCAGGCCGAGGAACGGCTCAAGCTCGAACACAGCTTCCGCGAGGCCATCGAAAATTCGGTCCCGGCCGGCATCGCCGCGGTGGATCTCCGCGGCCGTCAGACCTACGTCAATCCCGCCTTCTGCGCCATGGTCGGCTGGAGCGAGGCCGAACTGGTCGGCGCGCACCCGCCCTTTGTCTATTGGCCCTCGGAGCACATCCAGACCATCACCGCCGCACTGGGCAAAGTCGCCAGCGAGCAGCCCGCTCCCGCCCCTGCCCTGGAGTTGAGCTTCCGCCGCCGCAATGGCGAACGCCTCGACGTGCTCCTCCAGGCCACGCCCCTCAAGGACACCTCCGGCCAGGTCACCGGCTGGGTCAGCGCCATCTCCGACATAACCGAACGCAAACGGGCCGAAACCCGGCTCGCCGCCGAGCATGCCATCACACGCATTCTGGCCCGGAGCAAAACCCTCGACGAAGCCGCGCCCGAAATCGTGCAGATGCTCTTGGAAGGGCTCGAGGCCGACCTGGGCGCCTTGTGGGTCCTCAAGCCCCTCGGAAAGCTCCTTGCGCCCGGCTGCCTGGCCGTGCGCAACCCCGCCGCGCCGCTCCGCGCCTTCCTCGAAGAAAACCGCCGCTTCACCTTTGCCCCGGGCGCCAGCCTGCCCGGGCGCGTCTGGGAGGAGCGCCACGCCATCTGGATTACCGACCTGGCCCGCGACACGGGCTTCGAACGCCGCAACTTCGCCGCCCGCGCCGGCCTCCAAAGCGCCGTCGCCTTCCCCGTTCAAAATGCCGACGGCTTCTTCGGCGTGCTCGAGTTCTTCACCGTCCGCCGCTCAAGGCCGACCTGGTCCTGCTGAACATGATGAGCGCCATCGGCACGGAAATCGGCCAGTTCGTCCTGCGGCGCGACGCCGAAGAGGCCCTGCGCAAGGCGCACGACGACCTGGAGTTGCGCGTGCAGCAACGCACGGCGGACCTCAAAACCGCCAACGCCAGGCTCCAGACCGCCATGAGCGAACGCGAACGCCTGGAACAGGAATTGCTCGAAATCACCGAGAAGGAGCGGCGCCGCATCGGCCTGGACCTGCACGACGACCTGGGCCAGAGACTCTCCGGCATCGCCCTCATGACCAAGGGCCTCGAACTCAAGCTCGCCAAGCTCCGCAGCGAGGAGGCCCAGGACGCCGCCCGAATCCATGACCTGGTCCAACAGACCATGAACCATGCCAGCGACCTCGCCCATGACCTGACCACGCTCGACCTCAAGGAAAACGACCTGCCCGCCGCGCTCGACGACCTGGCCGCCCACACACAGCAACTCTTCGGAATCTCCTGCCGCTTCAAGGCCCAAGGCCCCATCCCCCCGCTCAACCGCAACACCGTCGCCCAGTTGTACAAAATCGCCCAGGAAGCCGTCACCAACGCCATCAAGCACGGCAAGGCCAAACGCGTCGCCCTCAGCCTCGCCAACCTCCAGGGCCACCTCCAGCTCGCCGTCCAGAACAACGGCATACCCTTCCCCGACCTCCAAAGCCACTCCCACACCGGCATGGGCCTGCGCATCATGAATTACCGCGCCAGCCTCATCGGCGGCTCTCTGGCTATCAAAGGCACCGGCGCCCACGGCACCCTGCTCACCTGCTCCGTCCCAATGGATCCCGCCGCGGGTAAATGAGCACGGAGCTCTGGGGTGTGGGACGGTGTGATTATCCGCAGGCCGCCGCGAAGCCCGCAAGGTTTTGGACTGCGGCAGTCCTCTGCCGCTTTTGCTCCCCCAGGGATCAAAAAAGCGCCAGAGGACTGGCGCAGTCCAAAACGCTTCGCGATTTCCGCCGCGCGACCCCTCCTGGCGAAGCGCCTCGCCCCTCGCGCCTCTGCCCTCACGCCCCGAACTTGTCGAGCATCCGGGCGTTGGCCTGCATGAAGCGGATGAGGTACTTGGCCTCGAAGAGGCCGAGCGAGCTGCGGTTGGCGCCGGTTTCGGTGAATCGTTCGAGCTTGTCCGAGCCGCTGTAAGGGGAGTGCAGCAGCACCGGCTGGGGGTGCCAGGAGTGGCCTTTGAGGACAGAGGGCGTCGAGTGGTCGCCCGTGATGGCCAGCACGTCCGGCTTGCGGCCCAGCAGAATCGGCAGCGCGGCGTCGAACTCCTCGATGGCCTTCTTCTTGGCCGCGAAGTTGCCGTCCTCGCCGTACTTGTCGGTGTACTTGAAGTGGATGAAGAAGAAATCGAAGTTGTCGTGTTGGGCGATGTATTGTTGGAATTGCTCCTGGATGGTCTGGGGCCCCTCCAGTTTCTTCATGCCGACGAGTTGGGCCAGGCCCTTGTACATGGGATAAACCGCCAGGCAGGCGGGACGGAGCTTGTAACGGTCTTCGAAGAGGGGGATCTTGGGCTGATGGGCGATGCCGCGCATGAGAAAACCGTTGGCGGGCTTCTCCTGCCGGATGACGGGCAGCGCGGCCTTGTCGAGTCGAAGGGCTCAGTCCCGGAATTCTGAATTGGTGTTGACAGTTGGCACATGTTGCGGAGCATGCGGGCAGGGCTCGCAAGATTCGCATCGAATATGGCGGCGCGACTTATCACGTCATGGCCCGCGGCAACCAGGGCCCTGACACCTGCGGGAACGACCACGACCGGCGGCTCTGGCTGGGCACTCTGGCCGAGGCCTGCGAAAAGACGGGCTGGCGCATCCACGCCTGGGTGATGATGCGCAACCACTACCACCTGCTGCCGGAAACACCGGAGCCGAACCTGGTGGACGGAACAGCGTTAGAACGCCCGACACCGGCTGTTCGGCCCTCTTTTTCAGTGACCTTCGTTGCGCCCGATTTGGCCTGTGGCCAGGCGCGCCGAGGGAGTCCCGACGCTCGTCCTGCCCGACGAATTTCCACACCATACAGGGTGTCCGCAGCTTCCCGATGGTGGTGTCAACTCAGCGGTTGGTGCCGGCTCCGGGCGGCTGCAAAGAACCGGTCTTGGCGGCGAGCGCGGCGTCCAAATTCCTGCGGGCGATGGCGTAGTCAGGCTGGAGTCTCAACGCTTCCTGGAATTGGCGGATGGCCTCGTCGATCTGGCCTTTCTGGCTGAGGACCGTGCCGAGGTTGCAGTGGGCCTGGGGGTAATCCGGTTTGAGGCGGAGGGCTTCCTGGAATTGGCGGATGGCCTCGTCAGTCTGGCCTTTCTGCCCGAGTGCCGTGCCGAGGTTGTAGTGGGCCTGGGCGTAATCCGGTTTGAGGCAGAGAACTTCCTGATATTGGCGGATCGCCTCGTCGGTCTGGCCTTTCCTGGCCAGGGCGACGCCGAGGTGGTTATGGGCGTCGGCGTCATCCGGTCTCAAGCGGACGGCTTCCTGATATTGGCGGATGGCCTCGTCGGTTTGGCCTTGCCGGTCGAGGGCGGCGCGGAGGTTGTTGCGGGCTTTGGCGTAACCCGGTCTCAAGCGGACGGCTTCCTGGTATTGGCGGATGGCCTCGTCGGTTTGGCCTTGCCGGTCGAGGGCGGCGCCGAGGTTGTTGTGGGCTTTGGCGTAACCCGGTCTCAAGCGGACGGCTTCCTGGTATTGAGCGATCGCCTCGCCGGTTTGGCCCTTGCTGTCGAGGGCGTTGCCGAGATTGTTGTGGGCGAGCCAATTGTCCCTTGTTACCGCGAGCGCACGCCGGAACAGCGTTTCACTGTCCCTCCAATAACCAATCTGTTGCCGCGTCAACGCCACGAAAAGGACGATGGCCGCACCACCCGCCACCGATAACGCTACCGCGCCGTAATGCCGGCGTCCGGCCAGTTCGTTTGCCCCCCAGACGATGAGGATCAACGCTCCAATTGTTGGAATATAAGTAAAGCGAACCGCCATCGCAACTCCGCCCGCTTGCACGAACCCGATATTAGGCACCAGCGTCCCAACAAACCACAGCCACCCCATCAGCAAAAAGGGATACCGACGCAGCCTCACAAAAAGCAGCGCCGAAATGCCCAACATCAGCCCGCTCGCCAGCAGTACCTGCCCGAGCGGCCATTGCCCGGGGTGCGGATAGTATACCGCCAGTCCCGTGGGCCAAAAGAGCTTCCCCAGATAGCGGCAGTATGAAACGAGCCCGTTCCCGACGCGCGCGCCCAGGGGCAGGCTTTCAACCCCCATCATAGTGCCTCCGTGCCGCTGCACTACCAAGGTCACCACGCTCGACACCGCCGCAAGGACAAAGAACGGGATTTTTTCCCCCACCAGGCGCAATGCAGTTGAGAGTTGAGAGTTGCGGGGTGAAGGTTCCAAGCGGCGCAGCGGCCAGTAGTCGAGCAGCAGCAGGACGAACGGCCATGTGACCAGCATCGGCTTGCTCATCAATCCGAGGGCGAACAAGAACACGGACAGGAGATAGAAGATAAAAGAGGGGAGATGGGAGAGAGACCACGGACAAGCGACCCCAGACCACGAACCACGACCTCCCGGCTCACGCCTCCTGCCTTCCGCGTAACGGGCGTAAGCCATCAGCGCGAGCAGACCGAAGAAACTGCTGAGCACGTCCTTGCGCTCTGTTACCCAGACCACCGACTCCACCCGCAAGGGATGCAGCCCGAACAACGCTGCCAGGGCCGCAGTGCGCCAAGTGGCGCCGGTCATCCTTCTGAACACGAGGAATACCAACGCCGTGTTGGCCGCGTGAAGGAGCACATTAATCAGGTGATGCCCCCAGGGATTCATGCCAAACAACTGCCAGCCCACAATATGTGACAACCACATGAGCGGCGCCCAATACTCGGCCTGTTCCGTGTTGCGAAACGCCCATTTCACCGCCTCCCAGCTCAAACCGCTCTGCAAATGAGCGTTCTGGTACACGTAGAGATCGTCATCGAAGTTGATGAAGCCACATCGCGTCGCCGGCCAGTAAACGGCAATCGTCAGCAGCACCAGCAATACGGCCATCAGCCACACCGGACAGCGCGACCGAACCGTAACCGCCGTGGAAACCCGGCTCAGTTTGGCTTTGGATTTTGGCGACGCTTCGCCCATGGCACCCCGCCAGCCTGCCAGGAATTTGGGAACCCTGGCAAGTTCATATTGCAGGTTAATCCCTTGCCACGGACGTTGAACGCCTCAAAAGCCGCGCCCGCCTGCGCCAGGTCCCACGCGACGCTTCAAGCTAACCGGTGGTTCTCTTGCGCCGTCCGCCCAAACGAATAGCCGTGGCGTGCGCCACAATGCGAAAGCCGGTTCGGATGATGCTGAGCGTCTCTCGCCAACCGCTGCCATGACCGCTGATCCCTCCCCGGCGATTGTGATATTTGACCGGCACCTGGGCAACGCGGAGGCCTTCCATGGTGGCGCGCATCGGAATCTCCACCTCATAGACAAACCCGTCGTCCTGGAAATCAATCTTCTGAATGGCCGCCTTCGTCCACGCCTTGTAGCCCGTGGTGACATCGGTAACCAACTGACCGCAAAGCAGGCTTGTCCAGGCATTGACGACCCGGTTGCCCATCACCCGAAAGAACGAAAACTGGTAATCGGAAACGTCCGCCGCGGTCATGAACCGCGAACCAAGAACAACGTCCGCGCGTCCTTCAAGCATCGGCGCCATCAGCCGCGGAAGGTCTTCCGGGTCGAATTGAAGGTCCGCGTCAAATTGACACATCCATTCGTGGGATGCGCGCGCAATTCCTGCCTTGATCGCGCTGCCTTTGCCGTGGTCGTTCTCGTTCCGGAACGCAATCACATTCGGGTGCGATTGCGCAACGGACCGCGCCCGTTCGCAGGTGCGGTCCTTGCCGCCATGCACGACAAGGATCTCCGAGGCCGGAGCGGATTGGACCAGACGCTCAAGGCACTCGACGATCGTGTCTTCCTCGTTGAGGCAGGCGATGATGATTGAAATGGGCGTCTTCAGTTGGCACGTCTTCAGCTCTGCCGGCGGGGTTTGTTGCACGGTTCGATTGAATAAGTGGTTTTCCGTCGCGCCCATTCTAATCCACAAGCTCCCGATTTCAATAAAAATTCGTGGTGGGCGGGCTGGCTCGTCGGCGTCCATGTCAATGACCGCGGCGGGGTGGTCATGGCCCGCTGGGCGGTCCGCGGCGCTGACCATCGGCGGCATGGTCCAGCGCTGGGCACGGACTTGGGCGGAGCGGCAGTTGGCAATGTGGTCAAAATAATCCAGCAACTCCGTGGTGGCCGCCTCTTTCTCGCCCAGCCGGGCGCGAATCAGCCAAACGCGGTAGCGGGCGTAATCTGGATCACTCGAGCCTGAGCTCAGCGCGTTGCGGAAATCGTCTCGTAATAGGCTATGGTCTTGGCCAAATTGTGCTCAAATTTGCCAAGGGGGATATCGGTGGTCCACCCGTACCTCTCTCTGGCCAGCGATATATCCAATACTTTTCTCCTGATTCCGACAAATCTATCGGGGTTGTACACGATCTCGCCCCGGTAATGCGATAGGGCCTTAATGGTTTCCGCCAGCTCGCTCACCATGGTCAACTTTCCCGTCCCGATGTTGATGATACTACCCTCGTAATTCAGAACCGCCAGCAGTCCTCTAATCTGATCCTCGACGTAGATCACCTCCCTGGTCTGTTTGCCGTCCCCCCACACCTCGACGGCGGGACTGTTGGCTCGCCTCGCATCCACGAATTTCTTCACCAGGGCCGACACCACGTGGGATTTCTCCGGGTCAAAGTGGTCGTATGGACCATATACCGTGGCAAATATGGCCGTGGTTCCCTTCAGGCCGTACTGGGCTTTATACGCCTCGATGCCGACGCTCACCGCCTTCTTGGTAAAGCCGTAAATATCGACGGAACTGTGCATCGGCCCATCCCAGTATTCCTCTTCTTTCAGCACTTCCTTGACTCCAGGATAGGAACAGGAGCTGCCTATGCCAATCATCTTCGCCTGGGGTTGGAAGCGCTTCCACATCGCGAAAGTATTGGCATGGATGCGAAGATTCAGACTAAATTGTTCCGCCTTGTGTTTCAATGGCCACTCCCCCGCGCCTTGAAGGGCCGCGCCATGAATAATATAATCGAACTTCTTATTGAAGGTCGTGAACGCTCGCTCGGCGCCGGCTTCTGTTGCAAGATCGAAGTTTGAGCCAATCACGGTGAGATCCCCTCCGAGTTTTGTCAGGAAAGCGACCATGTGCTTTCCCACGAAACCGGTTCCGCCCGTGATGAAGAACGATTTGCCTTGCACGTCTTTCATGATGCTACTGCTAACGCCCCTGCTTGTCGTAAAGAACTACCGTTTGCCAGTCGGAGCTGATCGTCAGGTAATCGGTGTGCGCCAGGATAAAAGCCTGTTCATTGCCGAGCACAATCCGAACCGGTCGAAAGGGTTCAGCGTTCATCAGTTCTTTAATCTCGTCCGTGATCACGCTCGGGAGCCTAGCAGCGGCCCCCGCAAAGGCAACGAGGTTTTCTCAGCCCAAAGGCGGGCCGCAACTCGGTGGGGGATCGGAAGGCAGTCGTTTGGCAAGCGCCTCCCGCAGGCGTTTCCGCTCACCTCTGGGGCGGCAGGTCTTCCGGCCAGAACCGATCCGCCGACTGCTGCGGTGACCACAACGATCAACGGGTTGATTTTGGAAAAGCAGCTTCCTCAGCAGAATCTGTGGGTAAGTCGAGGCTCGGGTAAGCCGCCGAGGTTATGATGCCACCGTTGAAACGGAACGGATGCAAAACTGGCGGCCAGGAAGGGGATCTTCTTCCCTTGGGTCTTCTTCGCCCGATTCGATGACAACTCTTCTTCCTTCTTCGCTCCGCTGAGTCTTCTCTTGGCGCCGAGAGGAGGTGGCGGGCGTTGCGGACCAGCGGATAGACGAAGATGGCTTTCAGTAAAGAGATGGGGTCAGGCCTTCACTTTCCACATTTGGAGGCGCGGAATTGTGGAATGTGAAGGCCTGACCCCAGTGCGGCCGCCCTGCTGCTGCGCCTGCGTGCGGCCCCCGCACAAGCGCGCCAACGGCTCCCGGCATACCCACCCCAGAGCCGGACTATAGCCGGCATAGCCCCGGTATGAACTCCAGCGAAACTCACGCAACAGCCGCAGCCTCTCGGCCACGATCTCGGCTCTGGGCTTAGCAACCCCTCCCGCACGCCCTGCACTGCGCTGCCGCTTGTCCAAACCCAACCCGGCCAGCCGCACAGGGTTCAGGTGAACGTAGCGGGCAACTTCCTGCCATCCGGCATCGTCCTGCACCACCACGGCTTGGAAGCGCCCCTGGAACAAATGCCCCACCCGGCGATGGCGCCGATTGAACCACATGCTGTAGCTAGGCCCCGAACTTGTCGAGCATCCGGGCGTTGGCCTGCATGAAGCGGATGAGGTACTTGGCCTCGAAGAGGCCGAGCGAGCCGCGGTTGGCGCCGGTTTCGGTGAATCGTTCGAGCTTGTCCGAGCCGCTGTAAGGGGAGTGCAGCAGCACCGGCTGGGGGTGCCAGGAGTGGCCTTTGAGGACACAGGGCGTCGAGTGGTCGCCCGTGATGGCCAGCACGTCCGGCTTGCGGCCCAGCAGAATCGGCAGCGCGGCGTCAAACTCCTCGACGGCCTTTTTCTTGGCCGCGAAGTTGCCGTCCTCGCCGTACTTGTCGGTGTACTTGAAGTGGATGAAGAAGAAATCGAAGTTGTCGTGTTGGGCGATGTATTGTTGGAATTGCTCCTGGATGGTCTGGGGCCCCTCCAGTTTCTTCATGCCGACGAGTTGGGCCAGGCCCTTGTACATGGGATAGACCGCCAGGCAGGCGGGGCGGAGCTTGTAACGCTCTTCGAAGAGGGGGATTTCGGGTTGATGGGCGATGCCGCGCATGAGAAAACCGTTGGCGGGCTTCTCTTGCGCGAGGACGGGCAGCGCGGCCTTGTAGAACTGTGCCACCAGGGCGGCCACCTTTTTTTGCCGGGCATTCTTCGGGTCGCGCGGCTTGACGGTTGGGATCGGAAATCCCTCGCGGTTGGGGTCGGCATCGGTCACCGGCCCTTCCAGGCCCTTGCCTCGAAAGAGGACGACGAACCGGTGCTCCTTGCCGGCCTTGATGATGACCTCCGTGTCGCCGAGGGTCTTGACCTTGTTCGCGAGCTTGGCGCAGAGCTTCTCGCAAATCTCTGTCGGGATGCGTCCGGCCCGGCGGTCCGTGACGATGCCGCCGGCATCGAGCGTGCAAAAGTTGGCGCGGGCTGCCACGTCGCCCGCCCGCAACTCCAGGCCCAGTCCCAGGGCCTCGATCACCCCGCGGCCCACCTGGTACTCCAGCGGGTCGTACCCGAAGAGGCCCAGGTGGCCCGGCCCGCTGCCCGGCGTAATGCCCGGGGCGGTCGGGTACATCCGGCCCTGGGCGGACTCCTTGCTGAGCGCATCCAGGTTCGGCGTGGCTGCCGCCTCCAGCGGCGTCATATACCCCTGCTCGCGCGTGGCCACGTCGCCCAGTCCGTCCAGCACCACCAGCGCCAGCTTCCCGGCCGGTTTCAAAGTCAATTCAGAATAGACAGCGTCCAAGTTCATGATCGTCTCCACTTCGTTGAATCCAGTCCTGCGTCGGCCGCTGGCGGCACCCCTTGCCGTCACTGGCCTGTCCATAGTGGGAACAAGCCCCCTGCGCCGTCAAGGAAATCGGTCAGTGAAGGCGGAAGCGGAGTCCCCGGCGAACCCCTCACCCCAGCCCTCTCCCCTTCTGAAGGGGAGAGGGAGAAGCGCCGGCAGTCTCTGGAACTTCCAGGCGTCTCCGCTTTCTCAAGCCGCTACCCAGAATCCTCCCTCTCCCCTTCGGAAGGGGAGAGGGCCGGGGTGAGGGGTCTGCCCACCGTGCCGCCCCCGCGTTCAACGAAGCATCACCGGTCAACGCCTTTCCAACTTGATAACTGGATGGAAACTAAGCGACATTGGGAACCTATGAGCATCCAATCCAAGAACCTGAGGACCGTGTGCCTGCACGCGGGCCAGGCGCCCGACCCGGCGACCGGCGCGCGCGCCGTGCCGCTCTACCAGACGACCTCGTTCGTCTTCAAGAGCACCGAGCACGCGGCCAACCTGTTTGCCCTCAAGGAATTCGGCAACATCTACACGCGGATCATGAATCCGACGACGGACGTGTTCGAGCAGCGCATCGCCGCCATCGAGGGCGGCACGGGCGCCCTGGCCGTTGCGTCCGGCCAGGCCGCGACCAGTTTCGCCCTGCTCAACATCACGCAGGTGGGCGATGAGATTGTCTCGGCCAACAATCTCTACGGCGGGACCTACCAGCTCTTTCACTACACGCTGCCCAAGCTGGGGCGCACGGTGCGTTTCGTGGATTCGCGCGACCCGGCGGCCTTCGCCAAGGCAATCACACCCAGGACCCGCGCGCTCTACGCCGAGACCATCGGCAACCCCAAGCTGGATGTGCCGGACTTCGAGGCCCTGGCCAAGGTGGCGCGCGGCGCCGGGCTGCCGCTGGTTGTGGACAACACCGTGGCGGTGGGCCTGGTGCGGCCGATGGATTACGGGGTGGACATCATCGTCAACTCGGCAACCAAATACATCGGAGGCCATGGCACTTCCATCGGCGGCGTCATCGTCGATGCCGGCAGGTTCCAGTGGGACAACGGCAAGTTCCCCGAGTTCACCGAGCCGGACCCGAGCTACCACGGATTGAGGTATTGGGAGGCCTTTGGCAATTTCCCCGGCCTGGGCAACGTGGCCTTCATCATCAAAGCGCGCGTTCAGCTCCTGCGCCATCTCGGCGCCGCCCTCAGCCCTTTCAATGCCTTCCTCTTCCTCCAAGGGCTCGAAACGCTCCCCTTGCGCCAGCGCGAACACTCCCGCAACGCCCTCGAAACCGCCCTCTGGCTCAAGTCCCATCCCCTCGTCAAATGGGTCGTTTATCCGGGCCTGCCCGACGACCCCAACCACAACAATGCCGCCAGATACCTCAAGAACGGTTTCGGCGGCCTCGTCGGCTTCGGCATCAAAGGCGGCCTGGAGGCGGGCCGCAAGTTCATCAATTCGGTCAAACTCCTCTCGCACCTCGCCAATATCGGCGATGCCAAGAGCCTGGTCATCCATCCGGCCTCGACCACGCATCAGCAGTTGACCCCCCAGGAGCAAGCCGCCACCGGCGTGACGCCCGATTACGTGCGCCTTTCCATCGGCCTCGAGGATATCCAGGACATCAAAGCGGACATCGACCAGGCCCTAAAGGCGGCGGCTGCGTGAAAGCCTGGAGTGCGCCCGTCCTCGGGCGCAGCCACGTCCGCAGCCAGGACAGCGCTCAAGTACTGCGGCGCGCCTGCCCGCTCGGCCGCTGCTGCGCCCGGGGACGGGCGCACTCCCACCGGCTGCGGCAAGATGGGGCGCGCGGGAGCGTGCATCCGAGCCTTTGTCCCTTTGGTCCCTTTTGTCTCTTTTGTCCCTTGTCTCTCCTGCGTAAGGGACAAAAGGGACACAAAGGACACAAGGGACGAAAGGCCGCGACAGAGACGAAGCACGGGCGCCCGTCGCCGAGAGGAGGTGGGTGGGGAACCCAGGAAGAGACGTACAGGCACCCGATGGGAGGGATAATGCGGCAAGTGCCTGCACGAAGTCAAGGCTTTTTTCAGGCTTTTTTCAGTTTTTTAGTTCCGCAGCCGGAAGAATTGCGCCGGCCCCGAAGCGGGGTCATAGGTGAAGGGGCTGGCCGCGCCGGGCAGGTCGTTCCAAGGCCCCTTGAGAGTCGGAGCGGATTGGAGGGTCGAGACGCTCTGCCAGGTCAAGACCAGCTTGTGGCCCGAGCGGGCGATGGACAGGGTCGGGGAGGGAGGCGTGGAGCCATTGCGCAAGCGGAAGAACAGCACGCGCTGGGAGGCGGGGCTGAAGGTGTATGGGCTGGCGGCGCCCGCCACGTCGTTCCAGGGCCCATTCGGGCTGGAGGCGGCCTGGAGGATCCAGCCGGCCTGCCAGGTGAGGACCAGCATGTTGCCTGCTCGAGTTACGGCCAGGGTCGTGGAGGCAGGCGTGGAGCCATTGCGCAAGCGGAAGAACAGCACGTGTTGGGAGGTGGGGTTGAAGGTGTATGGGCTGGCGGCGCCCGCCACGTCGTTCCAGGGCCCATTCGGGCTGGAGGCGGCCTGGAGGATCCAGCCGGCCTGCCAGGTGAGGACCAGCGTGTTGCCTGCTCGAGTTACGGCCAGGGCCGTGCTCGAGGGGCAGACCCCACTACCGAGAAGCTGATATTGTCGAAGTAGCCGACGCTATCTGCCTGGGCGCTGTTGATTTCGATCACGTTGAAACCGTTGGTGGTCCCCGAATTGCCCGAGAAAACCGGGGTGGCCAGGTCGTCGATGTAGAAGTAGGCGGTGACGGTGCCGTCGGGCAGGAGCGGGCCGAGGATGATGCAGGCGTGGTGCCAGCCGGCGGTGCGTTGCCTGGGAGTGTCGATCCACCCGTCGGCATAACCCACAGGGCTGCCGACGATGCGGGCCTGGTATTTGGAGATGTCATAAGCCCCGCCGGCGGGGAGGGTCGCTGAAGCGCCCAGGCAAAGCCGCTGGTAGTTGGGTCCCTGGACGAGCCCTGTGTTGAGGTTGGCGTTGTCCTCGGGCACGGCCGACTCCGGGTAATCGGTGTTGGTGGGCGCGGTGTCATAGCTGCAGAGGGCGAGGTAGTCCTCGAAATCGGAGGCGTTTGAGGCGTTGCCGAGCGGGTCGTAAAACCACCAATCGAGCCGGCAATCGCTGTTGAAGGCCCGGCCGTTGCCCACCCGGTAGGCGAGGTTGAGCCAATCCACGTCCTGCTCGCTCGGGGCGCCGCCGCCCAGCATATTGGTTCCGCTATGGGGCAGGACACCGTTGACCGCGTTCATGACCTGGGCGTTGGGGGGCATTCGGCCGAACCAGGGATTGCCCGAGCCGTTCGGGGCATAGTTGGGGCCGTTTCCGGAGGCCCAGGTACAGGGGGTTCTTGTCCAGCGCGCCGAGGGCGTAGCTCTCGAAGCCCTCCGTGAAGAGAGCCACGTACGACCCCGGGACAAAGGGCGCACCGGCGACGCCAAAGGTGTAACTCCAGGTGAATTGCTGCGGAGCGGGGGTTGCATTATCGGAAAAGGCCAGTATGACCGAGTGAAGGCTGGAATACGTGAAGGGCGCCGGCGGGGCAAAGTGGACTTGCGTGTCATTGCCTTTCCGGGTCACGGCGGAGGCGGCCACCGCGCCGTCCAGGGTGAGGACCACGGATGCGGGATTGACCTGGGTGAGGTTGTCCGTGAGGACGATATCGATGGCGCTGTTGGTCTGGGCCTGGCGTCCTCGAGGCGCGTAGGACTGGACGTAAGGGGCCGGACTGACTGAGGTGATGATGTTCAGGTCGTCGATGAACTGATTGTCGGCGGTCTCCCCCGCGGTTGCCCCGAACCCGAAAAGGCTGCCGGTTGCCGGCACATAACCCAAGGCGGTCAGGTCCAGGTTCGAATAGACGTAGGTGCCGTCGTACACCACGTCGAGCGTGTTATTGGGGTTGAGCTGGATGACGACATCGACCCAGACGCCTGCCCGCAGCCCCTCGAAAGGGATCCCGTCCTGTTCCACACCGCCGATTTTCACATCCACCGCGGGAGCCGTGTCCAGCGGTGAGCCCAGCAGCGTGTCGAACTCCACGGTCAACCCGCTGCCCGCGCCGTCGACGGAGATCGGGCCCATCGGCAGGTTGGGGGCAAAGTTGAAACTGAATCCCTTGGCGTTGCTGCCTCCGGCCAGCAAGACCTTGAAGGCGGCGGTAAAGCTCACCACCGGCGTGCCGCCGTCCAGGTCGTTGTCGATGATGAACGCGCCGTTCGTCCCGGCCGAACCCCCGGTCAGTTGCAGACACCCGCTGTTGGTGTAGCCGCCCCCTTGGCCGTCGTTGGCCGAGACAACCGAATCCCCGAACACCGCGCTGCCCGGCGGCAGGCCCGAGTTGAAATCCGTGACAAAACTGCCGGCATAGAGCCAAACCGGCATGCCGCCCAAGGCGAGGGCCGCGGCCGCCGGGACCAGTCTCAGGCCCCGACACGCGCACCCCAATGCTCCTGAACTGCGGCCCAAGGGATTCATCTTCCTCATGTGCAACTCAATTTCGCTAGGGCACGAGTATAGTCGACCACCCCCGAGCGGCAATCCAGAAATGCTGCTTCGGCGCTCGGGCGCACTCCAGGGGCAGTGCCGGGAACCCCCTAGGGCCGAAGGCCCGCCATGTGATAGCCCGGGCTGCAGCGGAGCGGAGGCCCGGGTAAAGCCAGCGCCCCTCGAAGAGCCCGGCCTGCAAGGCCGGGACCGTATGGCACCCCATAGCAGGGCGCGCCAGATTCTGGCCCGATGACCTGGGCCTCCGCTCGCAAGCTCGCTCCAGCCCAGGCTTTCACATTTCGGGCTTTCAGCCCGAGGACGGGCGCATCCCGGAGGCAGTGCTCTGATGCGCCCTCACGCCATGCGGAGCAGGCACGCGCCGGCGATGGGGCGGAAGACTTTGGCTTCGATGGAATGGTTGGCCAGGGCGCAGAGCAAGGAGGGGGTGTGGGGCTTGCGAACCAGGACCATGATGCAGCCGCCCAGGCCGGCGCCGGCCAGTTGGGCGCCTTCGACGCCCAGTT
Organism: uncultured bacterium; assembly: GCA_963749495.1. GTDB lineage: Bacteria > Verrucomicrobiota > Verrucomicrobiia > Limisphaerales > UBA8199 > CAVQND01. Next base: position 22,473 of record CAVVMW010000019.1, on the reverse strand, counting down.
GACGGCGGGCGAAGTTGACGATGCGGTCCAGGGCGGGCAGGCTGCAGCCGTAGTGGCCGGACAAATCGGCCAGGTCGGCCTTGGGTGCGGGTTTGGCGGTCCAGGCGGCCAATTGGGCGTCGGCCAGGCCCCGGGCCGAGGGCCGCTGGGCGTGGGCCTGGCGGCAGACGCGGTCGCCGTCGTGGGAGGTGGCCATGCACCGGCCCAAGGCGGCGGCGTCATTGTTTCTGAGCAGGTCGAGGCAGCGCCGGGCGCGGGCCATTTCGGAGAGGCCGAAGAGGACGACGCCGCGCACGGGGTAACCGGCGGGAGGCGCGTCGTGGGTCTGGAAGAGGCGCTGGAGGCGGACGCGCTCGGCCTCGGGCATTTGCGGGAAGGCGGCCTGGACGTTGCGGCGGCTGATGCGCGCGGGCAATTGGCCCAGGAGGTGGGCGAAGGCAGCGTGGGTCAGGCCGAGGCGCTCACGGTTGATGTCGCGCAGGTGCTCGATGCGGGAGGCCAGGTCGGGGCGGAGCATTTTGAACCAGACGCGGCCGACGTGGTAGGCGGTGACCTTGGCATTGAAGACATTGCGCGCCTGGTTGGATTTGCCGGCGTAGATCCCGGAGTTGCAGACCACCAGGTCGTGGTCCGGGAAGAACGGGGCGCTGGCCTCGACGCGAAAGGGGAAGAAGCCGACGCGGGTGACGCAACCGCGGCGGGAGAGCTTGATGGCGGCGTGGTCGGCGGCGCCGCCGCGTGTGCCGACGAACCACTCGCCCTCGCCGCAGAGGCTGACCAACTGCCGGGCGGTGACCGGCAGGCGGTTGAAGGCGCGCACCGCCTCGGCGGCGGCGACGACCAGGGCGGAAGAGGAACTGAGGCCGGCGCCCATGGGGATGTCGCCGCTCACGAGCATGTCCAGGCCGCGCAGGCGGCGGTCGCGGAACTGGTCCTGGAGCCGGAGGATGGCGGCCTTAACGTAATTGGCCCAGTCACCGCGGGCGGCCTCCAGCAGGCGCTCCAGGCGCGGTCCGTCAATGACGCCCTGCCAGTCGTCCCAGTTCAATTGCGCAATCAGGTCCGAGATGCGGAAGGTCTCCTCGGCGAACTGGCTCCCGTTGGTGTTGGAGAGGGTCACCAGGTCGTCGGCGCGGGGCGCGGCCACCAGGACAATCTCGCGGTTGACGGCCATGACGTTGACAGTGCCGCCCTGGTGGTCGATGTGGCGTCCCATGAGGTTGATGCGGCCCGGCGAGCGGACGATGGCCACGGTGCGCCGGGGGCCGAACCTGCGGATGAAATCGGCGGTGATGGCTCGCAACGGCTGCCAGGGGACCTCCTCGCCGTACCAGTGGCGGAATTGGCGGCGGGCCGAGGGCGGAGGGTCCGCCAGCAGACCCTCCCAGGTGGAGGCCGGGGCGAGGACCTCGCCCGGTTCGGAGGCGGTCTCGAGCCGGGCGGGGCCTTCTCTGCGGCGGTACACCTCTTCGATGGCCAGCAGCTCCTGCGGATTGTTGAAGGCCATCACGTCCTGCGCGTCCTGGATCTCGCACCCAACCACCCGCGCCGGCGCCGGACCCTTGGCCAGCAGCTCGAAGACGTCCGTCAGGTATTCTTCCTGGCCGGCGTGGAGAGGTTTGAGCCGCTCCAGCGCCTCGTAGAGGACCGGGGCGCGGAAGAGGTAAACCGAGAGGTTCGTCTGCCCGAATCGTTGCAGGACCTGCTCGGCGCGCACCGTTTCGGCCCCAACCCGGACCAGTCCAAGCCGTTCATCACGGGAGAATCGCCGCTCGAATTGAGCGCGCTCGAGGCGGGCCTCTACGATTTTGAGATCGCGCATGGGGACCTCGAAGCGGAACGGCGTACCCGGGCGCGAAGCGTTTTGGACTGCGGCAGTCCTCTGCCGCTCTTTGGACCCTGGGGACGTGAAAAGCGCCAGGGGACTGGCGCAGTCCAAAACCTTCGGGCTTCGCGGCGGTTCATGTGAAGGCGCAGGCAGGATACCTGCGCCGCCGGAAGTGCCGGCTTCTTTCGCCCAGAGTTCGTTGAGCAACGAGCGGGCCGTCCGCTCGCTGCAGTTCTGGGAGATGATCCGTTCGATTCTCGGGCGAGGCAGCAGTGTGCTGCGGCCGAAGGCGGCGCTGATCTGCGCCAGGGCGGCCAGGCGTTGCCGCTCGGGTTCCTCGAGGATGCCGACGATGTTGGCTTGGGCGGTTTCGAGCAGGGTCCCGGCGCTGGACTGGCTCGGGCGCTTGGCGGTGGCCAGGGTCACGTCCGCCCCCGAGCGCTGGTGGGCGGCCAGCAAACCGCGGAGCGCGCGCGGCTCGATGACCTTGTCTCCCGCCACCACCAGCACGTTGCCCTCGAATCGCATCCGCTCGAGGATCTGCGCGCCTCTCCGGGCCGCGTCGCCCGTGCCGGACTGTCTGGCCTGGAAGGCAAAGGCGGTGCCCGGGAAACGCAGACCGACGGTGCCCATGACGCTTTGGGCCATCATGCCCACGACGACAATGTTGAGCCTGGCGCCGCCCAGGTTGTAGGTCTCCAGCGCCCGGATGATGACCGGCACGCCGGCCACTTCGAAACAGACCTTGTGCCGGTTGATCGAGCCCATGCGCGTGCCTTTGCCCCCGGCCAGGATGATCGTCGCAAAGGGTCTCATAACGGATTTACGGCGATGCCGGCGGACCAGGCCTTTTTGCAGAGGTTCAAGTCCAGGGTCGCAAGCTTCAGTCCAAAGCCCGAGGCCAGCCGCACCAGGTGGGCATCGGTTACATCGCTGCCGCTCGAAAGGGCCGGCAGCGAGTCCGCACTGGTTGCATCAGTGAGGAAACGGTGCGCCCGCAACCTGAGGATGGCAGAGAGCGCGGTTCTGGCGTCGGCAAAGGAAGCGCCATAGGCCGGACTCATGCTCACGCGCAGGAATCCCATCTGGGTGACCGGAGCGGTGGCAAATTCGGCAAGCGAATCCAGCCAGCGATTGGCACGGGCATGATCGGGGTGCCCCGACCAGGCACAGGCCAACAACAGATTTACGTCCAGCAGATGGCTCACGGGATTTCGTCCAGGATGGCCTTGACTCTGTCCGGCGTCATGGTTGGCGCTCCCTCTGGGGCGACCAAAACGGGCCGGCCGAACCTGCCGCGGACAAGGCGGGCACGCCTCGGCCTATTGCGCCGCAGGATCAACGTCTCACCCTCTTGTGAAAATGAAATCTTATCGCCGGGTTGGAGGCGTAAGGCATTCCGATAGCGGAGGGGTATGACCAATTGGCCCTTGACCGAGAGTGTGACGGTACTCATGATGGAATTCTTACCCGCCTTACCTGTTTTTTCAATCCCTATTTCGGAGGCAGGCTGGGGCGGGTGCAGGACACACCCGGCACAGCGGGCGCCCGACCCGTCCGACCTGTCCGACGCGTCGGACGCGTCCGAGGCGCATCCTGACACTACCCCCACGACCGGGGCCGGACCGGAGTGCGCCCGTCCTCGGGCGCAGCGACTTCCGGAGCCAGGGCAGCGGTCAAACACTCCGGCGCGCCTGCCCGCTCGGTCGCTGCTGCGCCCGGGGACGGGCGCACTCCAGGGGCTGTGTCAGGATGCGCCCACGCGTCCGACCCATCCGACTTTTGCCTTTCCATCGGCGCTGTGAGAGTGTTTGATGCCCGGCACGTGGCATGCCCAAGCGCACTGACATACACTCGGTCCTCATCATCGGCGCCGGCCCGATTATCATCGGGCAGGCCTGCGAATTCGATTACTCGGGCACCCAGGCCTGCAAGGCGCTCAAGGAAGAGGGCTATCGCGTCATCCTGGTCAACTCCAACCCGGCCACGATCATGACCGACCCGGAGTTCGCCGACCGGACCTACCTGGAGCCGATCACGGCGGAGTGCGTGGAGAAGATCATCTCGCGCGAGGCCGGGGAGCTGGAGCGGCTCGGGGCGGCGGGCAAACTGGCGCTGCTGCCCACCCTGGGCGGGCAGACCGCCCTCAACACGGCCATGGCCCTGTTCCGCAGCGGCGTGCTCGACCGCTACGGCGTCGAGATGATCGGCGCCAACGCCAAGGCGATCGAGCGGGGGGAAGACCGCCAGGTCTTCAAAGACCTGATGATCAGCATCGGGCTGGACGTGCCGATCAGCGGCACGGCCCATGCCCTGGAGGAGGCGCGCGGGGTGTCCGAACGCATCGGGCGGTTCCCGCTCATCATCCGCCCTGCCTTCACCCTGGGCGGGACCGGCGGGGGCATCGCCTACAACCGGGAGGAGTTCGACGAGATGGCCAAGCGCGGGCTGGAGCTCTCTCCGGTGACCGAGATCCTGATCGAGGAATCGCTGCTGGGTTGGAAGGAGTTCGAGATGGAGGTGATGCGCGACCGGGCGGACAACTGCGTGATCATCTGCTCGATCGAGAACTTCGATCCGATGGGCGTCCACACCGGGGACTCGATCACGGTCGCCCCGATCCAGACGCTCACGGACAAGGAATACCAGATTATGCGCGACGCCGCCTTCGCGGTCATTCGGGCGGTTGGGGTCGAGACGGGCGGGTCGAACATCCAGTTTGCGGTGAACCCGGAGAGCGGGCGGATGGTCCTCATCGAGATGAACCCGCGCGTGTCGCGCTCGTCGGCCCTGGCCTCCAAGGCGACCGGGTTCCCGATTGCGAAGATCGCGGCCAAGCTGGCGGTCGGTTACCGGCTCGATGAGATCAGGAACGACATCACCCGCGAGACGCCCGCCAGCTTCGAGCCGACGATCGACTACGTGGTCACCAAGGTGCCCCGCTTTGCCTTCGAGAAATTCCCCCAGGCCGATCCGACGCTCAACACGCAGATGAAGAGTGTGGGCGAGGCCATGGCTATCGGGCGGACCTTCAAGGAATCGCTCCAGAAGGCCCTCCGCTCGCTGGAGATCGGCCGCTATGGACTGGGTGGCGATGGCCGCCCCTGGCGCTTTGGCGAAAGGGTTTATGGGGACCGGGACATCCTCCCGGCCGATCTCATCCGGCGCAAGCTCAGCGTCCCCAACGGCGAACGGGTCTTCTTCCTCCGGCACGCCCTGCGCGCCGGTTTCAGCATCGAGGAAATCTTCCAGCTCACCCGGATCGACCGGTGGTTCCTGGTGCAGATCCGGGAGATTGTGGATTTTGAGGAGGAGTTGGCGGCGGGAAAGGGAAATGACGAATGACGAATGACGGATGACGGATGAAGTGATTGCGAATTGAGGGGGCAGTGGTATTGTCTGGGCGAACCGTGTGTATTTTGGCGCACCCCGTTGGTGCGCCTTTTTGTTGCCCAGGAAACCTCAATTTTAAGGGGTTTTTGGGGCGTCAAGGGGTTTCCATTCGATTTTCCTAGCACTTTCCTAACACCGTTGGCCAGCGCAGGTTGCGAATCCAGTTCTACCTGCGTATGGGCAAAAGAGCTTTTTTTGTCGCCAAGTCCGGCAGCGTGTGCGTCCCGGTTTACCGGTGTCGTCAGCTCAAAGCCGGGCACAAATACATCTACTTTTCAGTTATCGACCACAGCACCGGCCAGCGGAAGCAGAAGACCTTTGCAGATTCTGAGAAGGCCAAGGACGCCGCTCGAAGCCTGGCCAAGGCCCAAGCCGCAGGTGAGGGTGATCGGGTTACTCTGGCTGGACGGGAACTGAGGAATGCCCTCGACGCGCTCCGGCCCCATGAGCTGAAGTTGGATCGGGCCTGCCAGATCCTCGTGGACGCGCTCGCCTTCTGTCCGCCGTCCGAGTTTGTCGAGGCAGCTCGCTTCTGGAAACAGAGCCGCCCGTCCGGCCCATTTACGCCAAAGGGCACCAAGGAAGCGGTAGCGAGCTACCTGGGCACCCGGAAGGGCAAGGTTAGCGGACGGCGCTACTCCAGCGAAGTGGACCTCCTGGGCCAGTTCAGTGGCCAGTTTGGGGGCAGGAACCTCCACGAAGTCGGCACCGTCGAGATCGAGGACTTTGCCGGTGGACGGCCTTGGGGTGCCGCTCGCCGCAACGACTTCTTCAAGGTGCTCTCCCGGCTGTATAGCGAGGCCGTGCGGCGGGGCTGGGCCTGCGTCAACCCGGCAGACGCCAAGGTCCTGAAACGGGATCGCATCAAGGCCGGGGACGTGCTCGTCTTCACGGTGGACCAGGGCCGGAAGCTCCTGAACGGCGTCGAGGACAGCCTGAAGCCCTTTGCTGCTCTGCTCTGCCTCAGCGGCCTGCGAAAGGAGGAGGCAGCCAAGGTCACGTGGAGCCAGATCGGTGCCGCTCTGGAGTCCGAATCGAGCACGCTCTACCTTCCGGCGAGCCAGGCCAAAACCGGCGTGGCTCGGAACATCGAAATCTGCCCGGCGCTCAGAGAGTGGCTCATGCGCTATCGCCAGCCAGGGGGGCCAGTCCTGCCGGTGAGATACAGTGCCAGCGCCAAGGGCATCGACCGCGTGGCTACGGACATGGCGCGACAGGCCGGGGTTGAGTGGTCACAGAATGTGCCGAGGCACTCCTTCGCCTCGTATCACGTGGCATTGCATAAAGACGCGCCCAGGACCACAGCGCAGATGGGTAACTCCCTGGCCATGTTGCAGCGCCATTACTGGGCGCGGGCGGCAGGTATCACGACGGCACAGGCCCAAGCCTGGTTCGACATGCGCCCAGGAGCGGCGGAGATTATCCAGATGCCAGTGGCGGCAACCGTGTAATCGTCGCGCCACACCTGCTCAAAACGTCCAGAACCCGCTGATTTCCCCTTTGAGGGCCAGCCGTGGTCCGGTCGCCACGCGCCTGGACGAGCTGGGTGTCCGCGCTCGACGCCCTGACTACGGTTGCAGGTGTCCACCTTTGCCGACCATCGGCTACAACGGCAAGTCCAAGCAGCTCAGCCGAAACCGGGCGCTGGTGCGGTGGGCCTCGGGATAATCGCCCGACACATCATTGATCCGAGCTGGCGGTCGGGGTCGTAGGCGTCGGCGGCACGGTCGCCGTGGCGAACTGCGGCCATGCTCCAAGGCGCATTGGATTGATAATGTTTACAAAATCTCTCCAAGCGCACGGACCGCACCGCCTCCTGGAGCTGGCCGAGTTGGCGGCACGCAGCGCCGAACGGAACCTCTTTGTCCCGGATGGGGGCCTCCGCAGACACCCATGAGTCGGGGGCGGCGTGCAGGCCCCTGCCCGGCGCACGCCGCAGCGTATGGCGGTGTCGGCGCACCGCTTCGATGTTGCCGGGCCTCGGCGTTGAAGTCGGCCTGGATTGGCCCAGTTTGGACCCTCGTCAGGATGGCCAACCAGTCGCCCGGTCAGGACGATGGCGCGTGACTCGACGCCCTGGTGGTCGTTGCGCAATCAGACGCCCTGGCCCTTGACGGCGCGGGCTTGGCTCCGGTCGCCACGTGCCAGGATGCGGGCCGAGTTCATCGCCGAGCACAGGTCTCTATTAGTCAACCGGGCTTTGAAAGGCCCCATAGTGGCATGAGTAAACCCTGCAAGTGCAAGAGTCGGAGAGAGACCGTCCCCAGTTTTCGGTTTATTCCATGTATTTATGACAATGAGCACAGAGAATTACAGGCAACAATACCTTGAGGAACACTTGGCTGATCTGGCAACCAAGCATTCGCTGTCGGACGAGTCAATAAGGATGCTCAGGGACTATTACATCATTCAGAAAGTTCCCGCGCCAATTCTGCATTCAGCCGCCGCTCCCACTCAAAGAAGCCAACAGCCGCCCACGCATCATTCAAAAGCCATTCAATTTGCGTTTCATCGGCAATTTCGGGCGGCGTGTTGGGAAACATACACGCTTTTTCACCCTTTTTGGAGAGAGCTAAAATCTTCACAAATGGCCCAACAAAATGCAACCTCTGCGCTAGAAAATATCCCTCAATGGGGGTTGTTTCTGGCCAAACTCTGTCTCTTGAGAACCTACGCACGGTTGCGTCAACTGCTTCGCGTGTTTGTTTTTCTTGTTGTAGAAATGTATTTGGCCGCAGGGGCTTGTCCTCTGGCACGGGAAGTGCGAGCAGCAGCGGTTCAGGAAATTGACCACAGGATTCGGAAATCAGAATTGTAAGCTCATTCCAGGTCATGCCGAAGCAAGTAGCTTGGCAGATTGATTTTGTAAACAAGAATAAGCGAGGCTCCAAATCGTTCCTGCTCTGAATGCAGGCTCCATTCCCAATACCTCCTCACGGAGGGCCTGTCCCTGCTGCCAATTCGGCCAGATCCTGGAGACCTGCTCCAAGCCGGAGATGTCGTTTCGTATTGCGGAGGGCGACGGCAGCCCCGATTAAGCGCGGGCGAGGGCGCTTGGTGACCGCGACCCAGAGCAGGTGTCGGCGGAGATCGGGATGGTTGGCCCACGGAGATTTTGTTTACATTCTCTGTTACCTGCTCCCTCTCGGCCACACTGCGGCTGCCACAAACACGGCCCGGCTGGCGGCGCTGAACTGCTTCCGGCTGATGTCCGCGCCGGAGGACAGCGCCCAGGCGGACGCGCCCAATCCCGGCAGGAATGTGAGCTGACGGCTACCCGTCTCGTGGACGTGCTCTCTGCCGAGGCCCCGCCGTTCATCGGGTCTCCGGGAAATCGGCGGCGGCTGCGATGACCGACCCGCCACGGCACGCGGCTATTGGCCGCAGGCGGCTGGCCACGCCCATGCCCGCACGATAATCCCCAGCGCAAAGCACCGCCAGCTCGGCGCTATCAAAGCGAGGTCAGCTCCAACTTCCAACGTTTAAGCCTGCGCAAGGACGCGACTGGCGTGACCTGACCTGGCCGTGATCTAATAGTTTTTGTTGACTCTTTCTCTTCAATCTCAGCCCAGGCAATCCCGTTCTGTAGCCCAGTAAATATGGCGGCATCATGCTGCCGTGGCCGTTGGAAGCCATGCAATGGACAGAACATAATGACCGCGCCGGAGACGCACTCCAAATCGGAGGGGGCTGTCCATCAGCCATTCCAACCGTTTTCCGGCGCGGTCGCCATGTCCATCTCACCGGTCCTTTGGGCGTCAACCTGATCGTTAAGGAACTCACATGCCCACCGCTGCTTACCCGCCAACTACGTAAAGGTGGAGAACACAAGTGGCCAGCGGCCAGCACCACGAGCGCGGCTGCCAGCGGCGTAGCGGCAGCGCCCGCTCGTCGCACAGCGACAGCGGGGCGTGGCCTGGCGTCAGCTTCAGTGCTCAGTCCTGGAGGGCGCTGTCCGTGAGCGCCAGCCGCCAATCTCTTTCCGCCGCAGGCGTTTCGCATCTACGGTATTTGGAGGAGTTGGATGCCCCTCTCAAGCGACTCGCCCGCCAGGACGCCGAGCGCCAGCGCAGGCGCATCCAGAAGCAGGTGGAGGCGATGGCCAGCTCGCCGGATTGCCGCGTTGCGGCAGCCAAGGCGGGGGCCTGGGCGGTCCATGCCAAGATCGAGGACATCAACGCCCAGGCCGACCTGGAGGCTGTCCAGCAGGCACCTGCGGTGCCGGTGGACCTGGCGGACGTTCGGATCGACGACCTCGATACGTTGTTTGCGAAGCGTGATGATCTGCCTGCCTGGCTCCGCGAGCGCGTCGAAAAGGTCCACGCCAAAATCCACTGGGAGACGCGCAAGGGCGAAAAGGCATACTTCAACGTCGCGGTCCACGAAAACCACATCCCCATCGACAAGTCGTTGGCCATACTGGCCCACATGGATGGGGTTGCGGACGGAGGCGGGGGATCTGACGGCCCCTACGGCTGGATCAACTCCGTCATCGAGTGCGGGCTGTTCCCCAAAATCAAAAAGGGCAAGTTCGAGTATTCGCGCCGCTGCCAGGACGGCGATCATTGTGAGTTGTGCAATTACCTGAACGTTTCGGACGGCCTCAAGACCCTCTACGCGGCCTATGACGAGTCGGCCTTCCATCGCGGCGTCAACTGGTTCGCCATTAACGTCGCGCCGCGCAGCGACCCGGCCCATGCCAGGGCGGTCGGGCGCACCCTGAATCCTGGCGATTGGCGCTGGGAGAATCCTGATTCCATGGTGTATCGGGAGTCCCGCTGCTCGCGGGTGTTCCGTTATCCGGGCGCGTTCGAGTCCGACCAGTTGCGTGACTCGACCGTTGAGGAGCGCATACGCCGCTTCCTCGGAGCGGTCCAGCGCGTCCTGGGCAAACTGGTCAAAAACGGCTGGCTCGACGGCGTTCGAGGCCGGGTCGAGAACAGCGTCGAGTTCCTGCCCTACGCCTCGCACCAGCACTGGCACGCCGTGGGCAGTTCCGGCTGCGAACACAATTCCCAGCGAATGGCTGAGTTCATCCAGGACGAGGTCAACTCGATTCTCGCGCAGACCTGCCCCGGCCTCTACGCCGATGTCGTGGTCGCCGTCATTCCCACGCCCGAGGACTTGCGCCGATGGATTCAATACATAAACAAGACCGTCGATCTCGTCGAGGCGGTTGCCTCGGTGTATCACCGGCATCCAGGGTTGCGCCGGGACGACCCGACCTATGTGGAGTTCCTGGGGCAGTTGCGCTGCTACTCGGAACGGAGCAAGCGCGTGTTCACCATGTCCCGCCACACTCTGGAGGATGAGCGCGGCAGCCACACCTACATGCTCCGGCGACGTTACGTCGCGGGCAACCACAAGTTCGTCAAAGGCAGCGTCCTGTCGGAGCCTGAACGTCATCGCGACTGGCGTAAACGCCATGCCATACAGGTCGCGGCCTGGCACAAGGCCAGAGCACGCGATGGTGCCGTCACGCGTAAGGAAAGGGCCGACCATGTCGAGACTCGACGCCGAGTTCACCGTGAGGCAAGTGCGCCTGCTCTCAGTGGCTCCGGCAGCGGTCACGGGAGGCGAACTGGACCACGAGGCGTGCTCCGCCCGCCACGACAACTCAAGGACCTCTTACAGCCTGATTCCAGCCGAGCGCCACGAGTCATGCCTCCCCCAAGTCGGTCGGGTGCGCCCGCAACGGCGTCCGACCAGGAGCAATTTGAAGCCGAAAACAACAAAACCATCCGCTGTCAGCCCCAACCTTGTCCTATTCCAGATCGGCTTCCGGGGAATCACGGTCGAGCTGGTGACGGGCACTCGCCCCCCACGCCCAAAGTTATGAATGAACCAAGCAGCAAACCCCAGAGCGCCAGCCAGGAACTCGAACCGGCGAGAGGGCCTTTGTCGTTGCCGCCCGACTTCGACCAGGCGAAGTATCCGCACTACAGCGTCCAGTCGTCCATTTACTCGTTGCTCTTGAGCGCCCTGAGCATGGCCGAGCATTACGAGCGGATGCCCGGCGCACAGGCCCGGCAGGACAAATTGGATGAAGTGGTGAAGGACTACCTGAGCACCTGCGAACTCATCAGACTGAACGGGAGCCAGGGCCAGCCCCATTAGAGTCTGCCCATTGCCCGTATCGGCCAGTCAATCCACGGCCACTGCCGCCTGCCGCAGGAGATTTGGTCCCCGGTTCTATAGCGGGAGCATGGGCGTGCGCCCAGGCAGTGGAAAAAGTAAACGAAAGAAAGCACAACGAGCAAACCGCTCAACCCAGGACTACCCGTGAATGCAGCCAAGATCCAACTTTACGGCCTGGACCTCCTCGTGGAACTGGACCCGCCATCCGCCAACCCGGCGCTTACACTCGCCGCCCACTCTGGCCTGGTCAGGGAGGCAGGGCCAGCTCACGCAGGCCAGCCAGAACCAATCCAAGTCGGCGACCGAGTGGTCGTCCTCGCGCAGGAAGCCAAGTATCCGTCGGTGGGCGGGAAGAAGTGCGCGTTGGTGGGCGCGGATGCTCTAGTCTGGCGGTTTGCGAAGGATTGAGGGCCTCGCCGGAGGCCCGCCAAGTTCGGCGGCTGCGGCGCGGACCTGTGCGCCTAAGCAGTATCGCACCCGGCCTCAGCACCGCCTCGGGGCTTGCGCCGGAGAACCGCAACGGGATGTTTGCAAGTGATCTTGTTCCGGTCGTTCAATTGGGACGAACGCGCAATGGCTGAATGTTTCCTCTTGACGGGAATCCCTAGGCTACAGTCATCCATTGCGGCTGCAAAACTACTCGACACGCCGATGCGACAAGGACTTGCACGCCGGTCGTCGGGGAACAGCGAGAAGGCGCTCTCATTGGCACTCTCGGCGCACCGGTGAGGGCAAGGCTCAAACACGCGGCGCGGGAAGGTCAACAGGCGCAGCGGCTTGTTTCAAATACGCTTCTCGCCTCTCATCACTGGCCGGAAGAACCACGAAGTTACGCGCAACTCGATCCAGCACGCCCGTCCGAATCATTTGTCCCAAGAGTTTGAGCAACTGAACTTTCCGCTGCTCGCGGTCAACTCGGCGATTGTAATCACCCCATTTTGCGGTGGTGTTGACCAGGGTGGTGATGGCCATCGGCCCGTTCTCGATCCGCAAGTTCTCCATGATGATGTCGGTCCAAAACCCCGTGCCCTCCTCGCTGGAGCGCCGATCCGGTGCGGCCTGCGGGGACCTGCTATTGGTCGGCAGGATCGGAGTTGCGGGCATCATCTGCGCGTAGCGAGCTGACGCGACCATTTCGGGTTCAACAAAAATTGCAGTCATAGGCTTCTTGTGGCCAACGACCGAGCCACGCGTTATCTACCTGGCGGATGGTGCGCCGCCCGAACCCCGCGTGACCTGGGTCACTGTGAGCGTCCCCAGCTCGCGAGAAATTGTTTACAAAATCCACCCAACGCGAGCTGAGTCGCTTCACGCCTCGGCATCCGCGCAAACCCAACCGACTCGGTTCTTGTGGTCGATGAGCATCCAGAACATCGACCACGAAGGTTCCGCCTCCACTGGCGCGAAAGAAACCACCACATCGGCCCTCCCAACAGGAGCTGCGACGGAACGGAAGAAATGCGGCTTCGGCGACCCACCCTATGTCGGCCAAGCCCTCCGGCACTACAGCCACGATCCTCGGTGCGCCGAGGTTGATCATGAGGAACTGATCCGTCGCCTCAGCGACAACTATGATGGCTGGGCGCTGTCGTGCTCCTCGCCCTCCCTCCAGGCAATCCTGGCAGTTTGTCCACCCGGCGTTCGAGTCGCCGCATGGGTCAAACCCTTCGCGAGTTTCAAGGCCGCAAATCCAGGCTATGCCTGGGAGCCGATCATCTACAAGCCCTGCCGGTCAAGAAAAGGCCGGTTCATCGTCCGCGATTGGGTGGCGGAGAACATTACGATGGAGCGCGGCTTGTGCGGCGTCAAACCCGACTTTGTTTGTTACTGGTTGTTCGAGGTGTTAGCCATGCAGCCCGGAGATCAGTTTGACGATTTGTTTCCCGGATCGGGTGCTGTGACGCGGGCGTGGGTGAGGTGGAGGGATTTCGAGGTAGAGAGGCGTATCACCGGTGAACCGGTCGGCCTCTATGCGCAGAACAGAGACCTCGCGCTGTTCGCCCGATTACCCAACCGCTTGGGGCCTATCGCGACGTTGTTGGGCCGGAAGGGAGGCCGCTCAAGGTCAGAGGCGAAAGTCCGCGCCGCCCGTGCCAACGGGGCGTTGGGCGGCAGGCCGCGCAACCATGGTCACGAATGAACCGCCGCCGGTCAGGTGGGGCCAGCGGTGGTCATCGCTCCCGGAGGTCTTTGCCTCCTCCCAGCGCCAGAGCCAGACGGTTTAACTGCTCTCATCGCTGCTTGGCTTTGCCGCCCATCTCGGCAGGCAAATCTACTCGCTTGCCGGTTTGGGCAGAAAGGCGTGCAGCGTCCAGAATCTCCGTCACGATGAGGTTCACTTCGAGTGACGAAAGCCCGGAGGGCCGTATTTCACCGCGCACTACCGCTCCCAGGTAGGACACCGGGTCGTTGTTCGGTGCGGCAAGGGCAGACGCGCTCCGTTCCTTTTCCTCCGAGCCGCCCGTGCGCACCCGCAGCCGGTCCTTTTCCGGCACCAGGATGTAGCCGCTCTTGCCATAAACCTCCATGTCCTTCCGGTTGAACGGCCAGTTCCAGGAAGCCTGGATGATGCCCTGGGCCTGGGGATACGTCAGGATGATCGTGGCCTCGTCCTCCACCTTGGGATACACCTGCGGCTTGATCTGCTGGGTCACCGCGACCACCGAGACAGGCCGCTGCCCGTTCATCAACCAGGTAATCAGGTCGGCACCGTAGCAGCCAAAATCGGTAAGAGCGCCCCCGCCGTTCAACACCGGGTCCGTCAGCCATCCCAGGAATGCCGCCGAACACCCGATCTCCTTTGGCCCCTGATGGCCGTCGTGGACCACAACCTTGCGCAGGTCGCCGACCAACTTCTCGCGGTTGACCAGGTCGAACGCCGCCTGGTTGGCTGCATACCAGGTGGTTTCGTAGTTCACCACCACCTGAATCCCGGCCTTCCTGGCGGCGGCTGCAATGGCCTGGGCGTGCTCCATATTGACCGCAAGGGGCTTCTCCATCATGACGTGGATGCCCCGTGGGGCGCACGTCTCCACGACGCGGCGGTGCTCGAACGTGCTGGTGAAGACGCCCACCGCCTGGGGCCGGGCCTTTTCGAGCATTTCCTCCAGGCTGCCATAGAAAAGGTTGGTGCTCAGGTGGTAGTTCATGGCATACGTTCGAGCCAATTCGGCGTTCGGCTCCGCGATTCCGACGAGCTGGATGTCCTGCCGGGCGGTAACACCGGGAATGAAACCCCGCGCATGGTCATGGGTCAACCCGACGATCCCAAATCGGAGAGGGGCGGGTTCAGACCGTGCCGGAGCCTCGGCAGTGCAGACCAGGCTTGCCAGCAGAACCGCTTGGACTCTGATCGGGTGCCGGAAAGAGACGATGCAAACGAACCACCCGCAGGCAGCGCCCAAGTGCAGGCGGCTCACCAAGGGTTCGGGCCGGTTTGTCAGGCTTCGCGATGCTGTGGAAATCATGCGGTTCATGCGCGGCGCGGGAATTGGTTTTCTGGGCATTTTAACTTGGAGTTTGGTTTTCCGCCAGCCCTGGATGCGGGACCGTTACCTTCAGGTGCGACCAGGTTGGGTTTCAGGAGCCGCTGCTTCCATCCTGAGTTTCCTACGAGGACGGAACATAATGGGGCGTCCGGCCACTGGCTTTCCAGGGCATCGAGACGCTCCAGGTCTTTGTCGCCCGCCTCACGGTAACTGTGGCGGGCGCTGAAGTGCATGTTCGGCGTGCTGAATCACCGTTAGTTCCTCGAAAGCCCGCTTCAAGACGGGGTTCGCCTTGCTGCCCTCTTCTCCGCTGGCATACCGCTCCGCGTCCACCACGCTGCGCAGAACCAACATCCGCCAGCGCCACGATTTCCGGGCTTGAGCAGTGAGGCGGACTTCCGCCTGCTGCAACAGTTCACGGGCCTTGAGGCTTTTCTCGCTGAGCTTGGTGTGCGTTTCTTCGAGAAGGTTGATGGCCGCCAATACATCCTCCACCACTTCGGGCGAGAACTCGAAGCCGATGTATTCGCGCACCGTGTCCAGGGCGGCGCGGTCCTTGTCCCAGTAAAACTGACCGCAGATGACCTTGTTGATGTCCTCGTAAATGCCCTCGGAATAGGGCATCCCGCCGCGCACCTTTTGCTTCACCTGGTTCCAGAGCCGCTGAAAGCGGGCGGGCAGGGGTGTCGCCCCAAAGCCGCCCCAAGGCGACCGGCCCCACATGCTGATCTCAGGGAAATTCAGCAGCGGCAGACCACCGGGCACGGGATTATCCAGCGGGTAGCGCGGGTAGTCTTCATGCGCGTCGGCCATTAAACAGTCCACCCAGCCGTGGTCCTCGGCCAGCACCCTGGCCAGGCCGGTCCACTCCCCCACAGGCGGGGAATCGTAAACCCAGGTGGACAACACGAACCGGCAGCGTGGATACTTCCGCCGCGCCAGTTGTGAGATGGCCTTGGTTAAATCGACGTGCCCCCGGACGCCCCACGGCCAGCATTGGGAACAGCCGCAGCCGCCTTCGTCGTAGGGCCAGGACACCACCCAATCCAACCCGGTGTCGGAGAACTGATCGAGCAATGCCGACCAATTCGCCAGCAGCAATTGGTGAGCGGGCGGCTTGGCAGGGCAAAGATTGACGCCCAAACTGCCTCGACGGCCCCACCCGTCCGGGACCGGATGGGCGAGGAACTCCTTCGGCGTGGAAGCGAAGCCCTGATTGGACGCCTCCACCAGCCCAACGTCCATTCCCGCCGCCTTCGCGGCCCGGAACAAGCCCCGCAGTTGATTCAGCAGCTTGCGTGCGCCGGGGTCGTTGAAATCCTGAAACTGGAACTGGGGAAAGTGAACAATGACCGTGTTGAAACCCCATAGCGCGAGATCTTCAAGGTATTCCTGCGCTTCCGCAGACGGTGCGACTTCGTAAAAGTTCCGAAAATGACTGGCCAGGTAGATGGCGCGAAACTGTCCCTGTGGCACCGATTGCCCGCGCCAAGTGCCGGGCGTGAAGCCTCCTTGGTCGAAGCGCGAACCCCTGAGCAGTTTGCCCACGCCGTAGAGCAACCCCCGCTCGTCGTTGCCAATGACGCGGACGGCCCCGGATGGGCCATCGGCAATCCTGAATCTCTCCCCGCCGACGCCCGGCTCGATGACAAGTTCAAGGGTCAAGGCAGACTCGCCCGTGGTGGTGACTTTGGCCCTGCATCGCTGCGCGACCTGGCGTTCAAGAATCCGCGCCGTGTTCTGTATCGAAGGCGGTGCCTGCGAGGGCAGCATCACGCGCACTGAACCGACCGGCGCGGCCCCAACTGAGAGAAGGGAGGACAGAAGCAACACGAAGAACTTGCCGTTCATACCGGTGCTCTCGTGGATCGTGGCTGGGTGCTCACTCGCCCGCCGAGAGAAAACCCTGCACCGCTTCAAGGAACAGGCGCGGTTGATCCACGAAAGTCATGTGCCCGCTTTCCGGCAGCACCACAAGCTTCGATCCCGGTATCAGCGCCTTCATCTCGCGGGAAAGGGATGGGGCACATTCGTCATGATCGCCAACGGTGATCAATGTCGGCACTTTGATCGAGGGCAACCGGCCAGCGTATTCGACCGAGGCCAGGTTGCCGTTGATGACGAACTCACCGTGTGATCCCCACATCTCACGGTAAACGTCCCAGGCCATGTTCCCGGCAGCGTTCGGGTCAAAATTCGCGTCTGGGCGCTTCTGAAAGAGATATGGAAAGTAGCCTTCTCCCCAAGCGGCAACCATGTATTCGGAGGGATAGCGGTTCTTCTCATAACCCTTGCCGCAACCGTAGAGGCCAGCCGCTTCCAACTTGTCGATCCGTTCCCTCAACTCCGGGGACATTCCGGCTTTCATGGCCTTGAAAACCTCGTTCATTTCTCTCGTGCTGTGGAACGTGCTGCAAAGCACCAGGTGCTTGAGATGCTTCTGATATTTGAGGGCATAGGCTTGGGCCAGCACACCGCCGCAGGAATGGCCCAGGAGATTGATCTGTCCAAGCCGGAGAGCCTGTCGGACGGCTTCAGCGTCCTCGACCATGTTCTCCACCGTGTATTCGGCAGCGTTCTCCAGTTTGCTCGACTTGCCACTGCCGCGCTCATCGATGAGCACCAGCCGGTTCCTGCGGGCCAGCGGCACAAGATGCGGCAGAAAATAGTCGTGAGATGCCCCCGGCCCGCCGTGGAGCATGAGCAACGGCGGGCCACTGCCGAAGGACTTGTAGTAGATCAGGACGCTCCCGGCATCAACGTAACCTTCCTCAATTCTGAGGACAGCCTGACGGCTCTGTGGCTCCGGCGTGCTGCCGCCCAGCGCGTGCGCTAGGCCCGAGAGTGAAAAGGCGAAGGCCAGGACACAACGCGCCGGGAGTCCGAGGTTCTTGCGTTTCAGGTTCACGATGTCCGCACGCTATCGCGGTTGCTCTCCAGCAACAAGCCAAACCCCGTGCCCCAACTCCTGGGCCAGTATCGGGGCCAGCAGGGGCCGGGCGGCGGCTTTCCACCGCCAGGCGAGCGTCTGGGCCGGCCTCACCGCAGGCGTTTTCGTGCTCTCGCAATGAGGAGGACGGAGTTGCATTTAAGGCATGGACCTGGATCTATGAAGCGCGTCCCTGGCAGGAACCTGTTCTTCAAGCCGGAGCTGGATAACGGCAACATCGCTGTCGTGACACCGCGTGGCGAGCCGGTGGGCATCATCTGGTGGCGTCCGAGCGGCAAATACACCATCGAAATCGAGCACCTGGAGATCAACTCCCGGTATCAGAACGCCGGTCTGGGCGAGGCCCTGCTGCGCGAGTTTGCGGCGAACCTCCCGGCGCTATACCCCGAAGCGCGTTTTCTGACCGGCAACGCAACGTCCCAGGGCATCGTCCGGCTCCTGCGCAAGGTGCTCGGGCCGGAGCGCGACCGCGCCAACTTGTTTGACCTTCCGCGCCGCTCGCCCAGGGACTGGCTCACCACGCGCAACCGAGTCCATGTCCGCTTCCGGGCCACGCCACGAGAATCGGTGACCGCCCGGCAACTGGTTGATTACTTGCTGGAACGCGCATGACGGCGGGGCCATGCGTTCCTGGCAGCCGCCAAGGTGAACAGCGGCGGCTTCAACGGCGGCACGTCGGGTCCGAACAGCCCGGATTTAGCTCACGCTGGCCCCCTTCTGCACCTGGGCACCTGTCGCGGGGGGCAACACCGACACCGAGATTTCGTTGGTGACGGACTGACCGGCGCGTTGCACCATGAACGCCAACGACAGAATATGGGCCTGACCATTCACTATGAACTCGCGGCCACAGGCGACGAAGCACACGCCCGCAAGCTGCTCCAGCAACTCCGTCAGGCCGCACTCGATCTGCTCCTGGAACACGTTGGCGAGATTGCCGAGTTCCGGGGCGACCAGTGCGATTGGAGCCAGCGGGCCGAGGACGATCCGAACCGATGGTTGTTAATCCAGGCGCAGGCCCATGTTGCACTTGCTGCATCGTCATCGGAGAAGCGCCAGGGCATCACCCGTCGAATCGATGTCCACCCCCGGCACGTCATCGCCTTTGAGACCGAACCGGGCGACGGCTCCGAACCGGCCAATTTCGGGTTGTGCCGGTTCCCCGGTGAGGTCTCTCACCCGCAGTGCGGCAAACTCCAGACGAAGCTGGAAGGCTGGTCGTGGCGCTCGTGCTGCAAGACGCACTACGCCAGCGACCCGCGCTGCGGGGGCCTGCCCAATTTCCTCCGGTGCCACTTGGGCGTGGTGGCGCTCCTGGACGAGGCCAAGCGGTTGGGTTTGCTGAGCAAGGTGAGCGACGAGGGCGAGTTTTGGGAAACGCGCAGTCTGGAGCGGTTGACAAAGCAGATCGGCGAACAAAACGCCATGCTGGCGGGCATCTTCGGCGTGTTGAAGGACGGAGGCGGCCAGGCACCAGGCGGAGCGGGCACGGTGGAAGCGCCAATCGCGGAGTATCCGAATTTCGAGCACCTGGAAGCAGAGGGCCAGCGGCTGCTGCCGGAGCAGTTGAAGACGGTTTTGAAGGCGCTGGCGCGATCCAACCTGCTCCGAGGCGACACCCGCTGAATTACCGGCAGGGCTTCTCAGGTGCCAAAGCGGATCAACGTGCCCGCTTCAGTGCTCTGCGCTTTGGGGCAAACTCGCCGGCCTCCGCCCGCGCATAAACTCGGCGAGGCCCTTGTCGGTCACATACTGACGCCCACAGATATTGACCGTCTGGAGCCAGCCGCACAGTGGCACGATCATACCCCAGCCCTTGTCGGCTATGACCATTCTGTGACCGGCGAGCCGTTCTGCAAGAAGGCCAAACTGCGGACGGCGGCGTGGCCAGCGGCGGGGGCCGCGAGGGACTGTTATCGTGTCGGAGCGGCGGGCGGTTCGCCTCCGCTGCCTGGCTGGATCGGTTGAACAACAGGCAGCCCTGGCCACGCTCGTTCACGCCAGTCCTCGACGAGCAAACCGTTCGGCAAGAACGGCCATCCCCATTTTCCACGAGCAAGCCCTTGACCGGCCCGAGGGCACCGGCCATGTCGGTGGTCGGTGGCTCTTGTTCACCACGACCATTCCGCGACCAGGAAGGCGTTCTGCAAGAGCGCACAAGCGGACAAACTGCGCCATTCGCCGTGGTGCTCGTCATCATGGTCGCTTGTCCCGGTAAATGACTGGACAAGAAAGGCGTAATGCGTTCTTGTCGCGCCTGGATACTTTTTGCTAATCTCCACGCCGTCCTCCGGCCCCGGTTCCGGTCGGCCATCCTGGCGTAGATCGCGGTTCAGAGCTGAAGGCGTTGGCTTTTGGGTTATGAACGCTGCGCAGCCAGTCCAGACGCCTCGTGTGGGAATGGTCGCCGTGGTCAGAAAACGGCGGGCGCTGGTCACGTCCGTCCAGGAGTATCAAACCCGGTTCGGG
This sequence comes from uncultured bacterium, assembly GCA_963749495.1. GTDB lineage: Bacteria > Verrucomicrobiota > Verrucomicrobiia > Limisphaerales > UBA8199 > CAVQND01. The sequence continues at coordinate 2,207 of CAVVMW010000019.1, read as the reverse complement.
CGAGGTCTCCCGCCTGGTCGGCGTCGAGTATCTCGACCCAGACGGCAGCCGGGAGGACCAGCTCCTTTGGGAACGGGAGCCGATTAGCGAGGTCATCGAACCTCGCAGCCTACCGAACGTGGAGTCAGCTCCGCCGATGCCGCTGGCCGACTTCGATGCGGTAGAGCGTGCCGCACGCTGGCAGGCCCTCTCCCCCTTCGTTCATGCCGCCGATGACGGCCAGTCCATCCGATTGCCGATTGCTTCCCCGCTGTTCGGTGCCATCCAGGTGGAGGATTTCCAGCTCAAGCCCCTGGTCAAGGCGCTCAAGATGCCCCGCGTTTCCCTGCTCCTGGCGGATGACGTGGGCTTGGGCAAGAGCATCGAGGCCGGGTTGATCCTCAGTGAGCTGATCCGCCGCCGCCGCATCCGCCGTGTCTTAATCCTCTGCCCGGCCTGGCTGCGCTACCAGTGGAAGGAGGAGATGAAGTCGAAGTTCAACCTGGGCTTCGAGATCGTGGATCGGGCGGAGACCCACGCCCTGCGAAAGCGGCTGGGCATGGATGCCAATCCTTGGCGCACGTTCCAACGCGCTGTCGCCTCGTATCACTACCTCAAGCAGCCGGACGTGCTTGAGCAGTTCGAGGCCGTCTGCCGGAGCCTCCATGAGGGGGCGGCTACGTTGCCGTTTGATTTGCTCATCGTGGACGAGGCGCACAACGTCATGCCGTCGAACCTTGGGGAGGACAGCGCCCTGTCGAAGGCCATCACCCGAATCGCCCGATATTTCGAGCACAAGCTCTTCCTCACCGCCACGCCGCACAACGGTTACACGCGCTGTTTTTCAGGGCTGCTGGAGCAGCTTGATCCCGTCCGATTCACCAAGAAAGAGGAGCTGGGCAAACGCGAACAGGATCGTGTGAGCGAAATCGTCATCCGGCGTCTGAAGTCGAAGATCAACGAGGCGGACGCCGCTGCCGGGCGAGTGCCTCGGTTTTCCGAGCGAAAGATCGAGCCACTGCCTCTGGTCTTTGGCGACCTCGAAAAGCGCCTGTCGGTAACCTTCGAGAAGTTCCGTTTGGCGGTGCGCAGCGCGTTCAGTGCGGGCAGCCGGTCCGAACAGCGCACCGGCTACTTTGCAGTCGAGATCCTGAACAAGCGGCTGTTGTCTTGCCCGTATGCGTTCGCGGACTCCTGGCACCGGTTCAAAGCGGGTCTGGTGGAGAAGGAGGAAGCCAGCGAATCCGAGGTCAGGGCGGTCGAGCGGTCGGTCGGTGAGGACTCCGATGACGACGCAGAGGCGGAGGCCCGCGCCCGCCACGCAGCCCACGTCGTTGGCGCGTGGTTGAAGAAGAAGCGCCAGGTCCTGGCCAGCCCCATCGACGACATTGACCGCTGCCTGGAGCGCCTCGGGTTGATGCCCTCGTCGAGCGGCCTCGTCGCCAATCCGGGCGAGGATGCGCGTTACAGCAGGCTGCGCGGCCTCATCCAGGACAAGCTCCGCACCGGCAGCGTCTGGAGCGACGACGAGCGCCTGATCATTTTCACGGAATACAAGACGACCCTGGATTACCTCGTGCGGCGGCTGCATGAAGATTTCCCGAACGAACCCGGCGAGCGGTTCCGCGAGTTGTATGGCGGCGGTGAGCTGACCGAGCGTCATCGGGAAGACATCAAAAAGGCTTTCAACGACCCGACCGATCTGGTGCGGGTATTGACGGCGACCGATGCCGCCAGCGAGGGCCAGAACCTCCAGGAGACCGCCCGCCTGCTGCTCCATTTCGATATTCCTTGGAACCCGTCGAGATTAGATCAGCGGAACGGTCGTCTGGATCGCCATGGCCAGGCACGGGACGTAAACATTTTCCACTTCACCAGCGATGACAACGCCGACCTGAAGTTCCTATCGAAGGTTCTCTGGAAAGTCGAGCGCATCCGCACCGACCTCGGTGCCGTCAGCGCCCTGTTCGACGCCGCGTTTGAACGACGGTTCCAGGATCTGCGGGACGTGGACATGGTGGACAAGATGCTCGACGCCGACATCGCCAAGAAGCAGCGCAAGGCGAAGGACGCGATCCCCTCCGGCGAGATCCAGGCCGATGCCGAGCAGAAGGCCCTGGCGCAACTCGTCCGGGAACTCGATTTCAACCCCGAAACCCTTCGTGCCACGCTCGAAGTCGCCTTGGGCATGGGGATGGGCGCGTTTCGATTCGATGGGCCTGATCAGG
>CAVVMW010000018.1:0-441732 GCA_963749495.1 uncultured bacterium | reverse complement strand
TTGAGCCGGATTCACGCTCGGTTTGGGAGGCCCTGGCCCCCCACCTCGACGCCGGGATCGCCACGCTCGAACCCGCTGATCAGGATGCCGTCGCGCTGCGTTTCTTCAAAAGAAAAAGCCTGCGTGAAGTGGGCCAAGCCCTGGGAAGTTCCGAGGACGCGGCCCAAAAGCGCGTCACTCGGGCCTTGGACAGGCTCCAGTCTTACTTCGTCCGCCAGGGCATTGCCGCCTCCTCGGCCTTGATTGCCTCGGCCATCAGGGGGCACGCCGTCGAAGCGGCGCCGGCGGGGTTGGCCTCAAGCATCTCCGCTGCGTCTCTGGGGGCGGTCACTGGCGGAGGAACTTCGACGTGGATACTCAAACTCTTTGAGATTATGACTGCGACAAATCAATCTATCACGATGAGAGCGAAATTGAAAATTTCCTTCTGGGGCACAGCCTGGGGGGCATGCTCGCGCCCAGGATTGCGAAGGAGATCCCGGACATTGCCGGGTTGATCATCCTGGCCGCCGGCAATCGCGGTCTTGAGGATGGGTGGATCGATCAGATGAGGTACCTCGCTTCCCTACAGGTAAACTCGCCCTCGGAAGCGAGCAAGCAATTTGACAGCTTCAAATCGGAAATGGCCAAGGTCAAGGCCCTGACCACAAACGACATCTCTTCCGCCACCTCCCTCCTCGGAGCCCCCCCCCACGCTACTGGCTGGACATGGGAGATTATGTCCCGGCTCGCGCAGCACAGGCCTTAAAATGCCCCATGCTCATCCTCCAAGGAGCGCGAGACTACCAGGCGACCGTCGCGGACTACCAGATGTGGCAGGACGCTTTGAAGAGTAAAGATCTCGTCACCCTCAAGCTCTATCCAACCTTGAACCACGCGTTTATTTCCGGAGAAGGCAGGTGTACCCCGGCAGAGTACGAAACGCCGGGCCACGTGGATTCCGAAGTGATCAACGATATTGCGAAGTGGCTATCGGCCACCAGCAGCAGAAAAGCACAACCGAAAAAAGAAAGTCACAACAAATTGGAGGCAATTCTATGCCGACGAAAAATCAGGAGCAATCTTCCAACCGCGAGGGCGTCCCAAGGAGAGACGGCTTGACGTTGTCCGGCACCGTGGCCGCCCGAAGGCGTCGCGAAGTGAAGCAACGTGATGGGAAGGTGCGGTACTGTATTTCGCTCGTCATCCAGTGCGCTGCGCGGCAATACACGCTTGACCGCTGGAGCGACGCCCCTGTGCCCCCAGGCACTCCCGCCATCGGTGAATCGGTGGAAATCCCAGTTGAGGCCCGGGGCTTTCTCAGCCATGGGGCTGCGATGGTTGCGCTCAATTGGGGTTCCTTGGAGGAGGCGTCCTCCTTCTGACGCGGCCTCCGCGCCCGGGCAAGTCGTTGTGGCCGTGGCGCCTTGTTAGTGGAGCCCCGAGCCTTGCTTGCTTGGGAGAGGACAAAGGAAACTGAGAACCTGAACCCCACACAACCTTAGTTCCCTCCGTTACCTTCTGTTTCAATTCGGGGATGCACCAACATTAGGGTGTGCAGGCCGGGACGCAGCCGACCGCCTGGTGGATGCCACTCCGCCGCCCAATCCGGTCCTGAGCATTACGGCCTCGAACAGCACCTCAGCGGTCGCGTCCTGGACCGGCTACTGCGCGCCGCCGGACCTGAACGGGTTCCGGGTGTATCTCCAGGCGGCCAACTTCAGCAACGTGGCCGGTGTGCCGGTCCTTACGGGTCTCGGTCCCGGCGCGCGCAGCGTCCAGTTTGGTGGCTTGGCGCTCGACACGCCCTACTACGCGGCCGTGCAGGCCCTGGACGTGGCGGGCAACAGCATAGCGAGTGTGACACCCTTGCGGTTCGTCCTGCCGACGAGCCTCCCGCCCCCTGTGATCGTTCAAGTCACGCCGACGACCCTTGGCTCGGCGTTGGTGGCGTGGCCCTCCTACAACACCGCCAGCTTGCTGGGGTTTGCCGGGTTCCGCGTCTATTCGGCCCAGGCCGGCTTCAGCTCCGTTGCCGGCCTGACGCCCATCGCGACGCTGGACGCCTCGGCGCAGTCGTATCCGGTCAATGGCCTTGACCGCAGCAAGTCCTATTACTTCGCCGTGGTTGGCTTCAACGTGACCAATGGGTTCAACCCGAACGTGTCGAGTGTCCAGTGGTCAGACCCGCTGTCGGGCAACATTGCGGCGAACCTGACCGTTGGCGGGCCGGGACAGAGCGTGGCAACGATTTATCACAGCATCGTGGTGGTCAGCAACGCCACCTTGACCATCCTGCCCGGCACGACGCTGTTGTTTGCGCCCGGCACGAGTCTGACGGTCCAACAGGGTGCTTTGGCGGCCAACGGCACCGCGCTCGCTCCGATTGTCCTGGATTCGGCCAACGACACTGCCGGAGGCACCCCGGCTCCGGGCGACTGGGGCGGGGTATCGCTGGGTAGTGGCGCGGGGGCGTCGAGCCTCAACTTTGTCGAGGTTCTTTACGGCGGGGGTTTGTCGATCAGTGGCTGCGCGCCGGCGGTCCAGGCCCTCACCGCCAGCTTGAATGCCCGGAGTGGTCTGGCCCTGCTCGATGGCGCGACGCTCACGACCAGCAACGCGCTGCTGACCGCCAACGGCGTCGGAGCCAAGCAGTCCGACACGGCGGCCCTGACGATTGGCAACTCGGTCATCCAGAACAACGGCACGAATGCCCTCGCGGCAGGCAGCGCGGCGTTGAATGCCCCCGGCAACTGGTGGGGGACAATGAGCGCGGGGGAGGTGGCCGCCCAGGTGCAGGGCAACGTGCTCTACAACCCATTCCTGACTTATGAGCCGGTGCTCACGCCGGCGGCGGGGACCCTGGGCGGGGTGACGCAGGTGGGCAGCGCCTCGGTCAATCTGCAACTGGCCTGCCGGACGGCGAGCCTCAACCGGGGCGATCAGGTCACGGGCCAGATTGTGGTCCAGAACACCGGGCTAACCGATTTGAAGGGCGTGACTTTGCTGCCCCCGATCAACAACTGGATAGCGGTCAACCTCCCGGTTTCGACCAATGGGCTCGATCCAACTGCCAGATTTGGCCGTGGGCCAGTCCAATACCATCGGCGTGGTCTTCAGCCCGCCGGTCGCGACGCCCCTGGCGCTTTATGCCGACTCCATCACTATTCAAGGGACCAACATGGCCACGCCGTTCTCGGTCGGGGTTTATGCCCTGGTGACGTCCGACTTGACCGGGGGGATGCAGTTCTACGTGGATGACATTCTGGGGGAGGCGCTGAGCGGGGCGGCCATCCGCCTGCGCAACAACTTGATTTCGGCTAACCTGGGACCGTTTTATACGGACACCAACGGGCTGGTTACGGTCACCAACCTGGAGGAAGGGTCCTGGGACTGGCAGGCCTCGGCGCCGGGGTGTTCGGCCAGCGCGGGCACCTTGACGGTCATCGCGGGGCAGACCGGTTACAACCACGCCCGTTTGAACCGCAGCCTGGTCACCCTCAACTTCACCGTGGTGCCGGTGCCCTTCTCGGACAGCTATACCATCCAGGTTTCGCAAACTTATGAGACGTTCGTTCCGCTCCCGGTGCTGGTGATGACGCCGCCGCTCCAGCAGTTCAACAACGTCTCGCCCGGTTTCCAAGCCAGCTACACGGTCACCGTGCACAATGCCGGGCTGATCCAGATGACAGACTGCACTATTACCGGCTCCCAGGACGACGTGGCCAGCCTCCAGCCGTTGATTTCCTACCTGCCGGTGCTCTTGCCGCAACAATCCGTCGATATCCCCTTCACCGCGACTTATTGGGGTTCCAGCGGCCCGTCGCCCGGGGGCGGAACACCGGGGGTAGCGGTGCCAACACACCTTGGGCGCCCAGTGCCCAAACAGGGGGAGCCCCCTGGGCCACCCGGCTTTGTGGACAAGGTCAAGAGTTGCGCCCCCGGGGGGGACTTGTCTGAGCTGGGCGAGCAAGCCAAGGCTATCGCCGATTACATCAACGCAACCGGGCGAGCCATCGGTCGTTGCCAAGTGGACGAGAGCGAGGTGAATCTGTGGGTCAATGCGGCTTGCCTGCTGGCGGGGGCTGGCGGTCCGATCTCAGGGGTGCTAGGGGGGCCCGAGGAGGGGTTCGGGCTCCCGTTGGCGGCCGCCAGCTTCGTCGCCTGCGTGATCGGCAATTACCTCTCGCCCTACCCGCCCGGCACGGCTGGGTACGGTCAAAGCGCGACCGGAGGAGGAGGCCCCGCCAATGGCCCGGGGCAGGGCGCCGGGGAGGGTTTCGACGCCAGCGGGGATGGTTGCCTGGCGCCCGATACGCTGGTGTTGATGAGCGATGGCAAGCTTAAACCGATCTCGAAAATCAAGGCCCATGACCTGGTTCGGAGCGGGATCCGCTCGGATAACCTTGCTGTGGTCACGGAAGTGTATTCGCTTATGTCCACCCAGGTCTGCCAACTCACCCTGGCCGGCCCGAGCGCCACGCCCCACGCCGGGTTGACGGTCACGGCCGAGCATCTGCTCTGGGTGGATGGCAAAGGCTGGAGGGCGGCCGCGCGGCTCGGGCCCGGCGATTGGCTCTTCGACTCGCATGGGGGCCGGGTGCGGGTGACCGGCAATGAGCCCCTGGGGCGCAGCCTGAAAGTCTATTCGATGCGCTTGGCAGTGGACAATGCGTTCTATGCCAACGACGTGCTGGTCCACGACCGGTGCGGGTTGGCCGCGCCGGTGGCGGCGCCAAAGGTGACGGAGGTGGCCCGATGAAAAAGGATTCGAGAGCTTGGAACTGTGTGTCCAAGGCCGCTCTGGGCCTGGCCGGCCTTTGCCTGTGCCTGTTGCCCGCCGGCGTGCGGGCGCAGGAACAGCAGCAAGGGTTGTGCGCCCTGGTGAAGATCGTTATCTCGCAGCAGTTGACCTTGGAACGGGTCGGCTTCCTGGCGACGCTGCAAATCACGGACAACGACCCCAACAACCCCATCACCGGCTTCAACGCCAACAATTATTGGACCAACATCCACTACGAGCCAGGGTCGAACTTCAAGGACACCTATCTGAACATCTTTGATTACGTGGGCCTGGGCGCCTACAGCTACACCGTCACTTATGCCAACATTCCACCCAACACCAATCCGCCGGTCACAACCCTGATGTTCGCCGGCCCCTCAAGCTTTGCCAACGGCGTCTATTATGTCACGCCGGCGACCCAGATGTACTTCCTTTGCCAGGACGCCGCTCCGGTCACCATCTATGACAGTCTGGACGGCGCCCCCTTTGCCATGGCACTGCCGTTCAATTTGACCGTCCCGGGCCCGCACCAACTCTCCTTTTACGCGAAGGACACCAGCGGCAACCAGGAAACCAATCATACCGTCACCCTCATCCTGCCCGGACCGGGCTCGCTGGGTTTCAGCTCGGTCTCGGCCTCGGCGCAGCCGCTTTTCAACCCCGGCGGCGCCCTCTCCATCCGGCCAGGCGCCGTCCCGATTACCTTCCAGGCCTCGCCAAATCCCCTTGCCCTCAAGGCTCAACTCGACATCTTCCAGGGAGCGGTCGGCTGGGCTACGGTCTCCAATGTGCCGGCTTCCCCCACCGCCGCCACCTCGGCCTCGCTGAGCATCGGCGGCGCCCTGGTCGATTTCTACACCTACCAACTGAACTCCGGCGCGTGGAGCGCCGAGCGGGCGGTCACTTCACCCCTAAGCCTCTCGGGCCTGCCTGCGGGAAACAATACCGTCGCGGTCCTGGGCCGGTCGCAGTACGGGACCTGCTTGGATCCGAGCAACGCCGTGATGGTGAGTTGGGTGGTGGATCCATCCGCGCCAGCGACCACGGTCACCGGCGCTCCGGCCACGCCCTCGCTGGCGGGCTCAGCCCAGTTGACGGTGGGGGGGAGGGGCGTCACGAATTACAAATGGGCCCTGGGCACGGTCGGCCAAAACTATTACCGCGCTCCAACTGCGGTGACCACTCCGATACTCTTGACCAACCTCGCCGCCGGGCCGCAGGTTGTTGACGTGCTGGGACAGGCCAACGGCGTCTTCCAACCCACAAACAGCCCCACCAGCGTCACCTGGACGATCAACCCGCTCTACGGCTACGACCAGAGCGCCCTGCCCAATGTGCTCAGCGTGGCCTTCACCAACACCGGTGGTGGCCCCGTGACCTATAACTGGAACGGACTCAGCAGCGCGGGCGTCATCCAGCCGCCGGGTTGGTACACCGTGCGTATGGCGATTGCGGATCCGCTCGGGAACACGAACTTCACGTTCGCTCTCGTGCAGGTCGGCGCGCTCGCCGGCACGAACGCCGTCCTGGCCGATGTCACGCGCGGCCCGCAGAACCCGTCCGCCCGCGGCCGCTGGGCCGTCTGGCAGGACCAAAGCGACGGCCACTTCGAGATTTACGCCCAGGATGTCACGGCCAGCAACAGCCCGAGTTTGGCAAGTTTCACCCGGTTGTTTATAACAACTGGATTGTCTGGTCAGACGCGCGGAACCTGGAATTGGACCTCTATGGCTTCGACCTGCTCCGCAACCGGGAGGTCCGAATCACGAACACGCCGGAAGACGAAACCGAGCCCTATCTCAACGGAGAGTGGGTCCTGTGCCTGGAGAATTCCCTCGGCCCCAGGACCGGCAACGGACGCTTGATCCATCTGCCCAGTCTGGCCGCAATCCCTGTCACGCACACCCCCACCCTTAAGGCCTTCCCGGCCCTGGCCGACGGTCGGGCGGTGTGGCAGGAGATGCCCACCAACCAACCCGAGATTGTGAGCGCCCCTCTGCCGGCCTTGCAGGCCGTCTTCCAAAACGCCAATGCTCTGGCCGTCACGGCCGGCATGGTGACCTACGCGCAAAACGCCTACGGCCTGCTCTCGCTCTGGGGCGCCAGCGGCGTCCAGGCGGTCACGGAATACTCTGCGCTGGTGCCGCAGGTCCTCTCCCAGACTGCCTACTTCTCCAACGGGGCGCCGGCCGGCGTCAATTTCAGCCTCGTGCCCGGCTCCTTCCTGTGGGTCGAGTTCAACAGCCGGCAAGTGCTTGACCTGGGCCTCAACAACAGCTCCCCGCTCAACCTGGCCGCCGACGCCAACGTGTTCGGCTACACCGCCTTCCCGGATGGCTATTCCGCTTATCAGTTGTTAGGGCAACTGGGCCTTTCCAACGCCTTGGCCGTGCGCATGCTCGATGCGGAGTCCGGTCGCTGGCGCGTCGCCGAAGTCCAGAACGGCGCCCTGGTCGGCGACAACTTCCCCATCCCGAACGTGGCCGTGGTGATGGTGGGCTTGGCCCATCCCGTCAGCCAGTTCGCACCCCAATCCCAATATGCATATATGCATCAAACCCAATTCTCATCGGTTTTATCAACCCGCACTTCCTCCGGAGTGGCGTCCCGATCCGCCGGGACCCTCCGCACGTGCCTCGGCCTCGGCATCTGCCTTGCGCTTGCCCTGGACGCCCGCGCGACGACGGTGGCCAACTTGCAGCAGCAACTGGCCGGTGGCGCCAAAGTCGTCCTCATTGATGTGCGAATCCCCACTTCCTTTGCGCAGGGGCATCTTCCCGGCGCCATCAATATCCCCGCCTCGCTCTGCTCGCAGAAGCGCCTGCCCCCACTCGGCAGGGTGGTCGTGTACGACGACGGACTGGGCCGCCAGAGCAGCGAGTCGCTTCAAGCCGCCGCGGCCGCTCTGGCCCAAAAGCCGGGAATCACCGTGGACATCCTCGAAGGTGGATTCGCCGCCTGGGAAACCGCGCGCGGCTTGACCACTCGCGGCCGAGGCATCCACCACGAAACGCTCAACTACATCACCTACGCCCAACCTCATGCAGATCATCTTGGGTCTGGAAACCAATCCTCCCGCCATCTTCTACCGCGCGTATTAGGAGATAGTGGATTTGTCAATTGACACCCGTTTTTCCTCCCGTACAATGGCCCCACTATGAAACTAATCAGCAGCCAACTTTCACTTTTCGGGCGGCAGCACAAGTTAATCTCTTGGCAGTCCGCCATTTTGGTGCTCGGCCTCGCGGTTTTCGGCTGGGGCGGCGTGTGTTTCGGGCAAAACGCGGAGGCGGACAGACTCTTTGCTCTGGCCAAGCTCAAGCAGGCGGGGGCCCACCAGTTGCGTGACAATGCCGCCGTCAAGCTCCAGCAAGCCGCTGACGACGAGGCGCAAGCCGGGGCCAACCAGCGCGAGGCGCGCATCCTGGTTGCACGCGCCCTGCAACTGCTCAAGGCCGGCCCGAACCGGCAGAAGGCCTTTCAGTTGCGTCATGACGCGCAAGTTCTGTCGGCCGAAGCCGACGCCAAGTGGATCTCGGCGCGCAACACGGAGCAGAAGGCCGCGCAATGCCGGCACAACGCGGAAGAGTTGATGAAGGCCGTGCAGCAGGTTAAAGACCAAGCGAACATCGCGACCAGCCTGGAAAATGATGCCCGGATACAAGGCACTGAAGGGCGGCGCCTGGAGATGGTCGTGAACACCGAAAAGGCCGAGGCTGAAGGCCTCCAGAAGCGCGCTGAGGCGGCTTGGGCGGAGGCGGAAAAGCTGGACCCGGAAGCGCACCGCCAGTTGGCCCCCCCTCCGGCGAAGATCGAGTTGCGTCCCGCGGTGACACACTGACGGTCTCGCGCCGGCTGGAAGAAACGGGGCCACGACCGAAGCGCACCCGAGCGGGCGGCAATGACAAAACTCGAAGCGGGCCTCCTGGGCGCCCTGGCGGCCGCCGGCGTTGCGACGAATTCACTGCCAAGCCCGGGGGCGGGTTGCGCGCACACGACGAATTGTTGCGGCGGCAGGCGGATCAAGGATCTGGCGGCGCTAAGTATTTGACTGGCTCGAACACCTCAGATCAACAGCTTGAAGGCCGGATGTCGCGGGGTTTCCAATCGTCACCGTGAAGGAGTCCAGGAGGGTGTTCGGCACGACAACCTCGTCCGTGACAACACCAACATCGAACAGCAGCTCGGGCGAGGTTATCCCGCCCACCAGCAGAGTCTCCTGGAGGCTGACTACAGGCTGGCCTCCACCGGTCTGCGCGAAGTGGAACGTCCCCTGGCCGCAGAGCATCACGCTCTCCCCCAAAAAACAGGCTGCCGCAACCCAAAGTCGCCTTCGCGTTGCCCTTATCGCTCCGGCCCAAACCGATCGGCGCTGCGCCCCATACCGCTCCACTAATCCTGAGACTATATGGTTCCGCATGGCAAAAGGGGCGGCACGATACGACGCCCAATCAGCCCCGTCAGCATAAATTAGGATGATTCCCCGCTGCCGGGCGCATCTGGACACTGCCCCCGGAGCGCCGGCTTTCAGCCGGCTTTGCGCGCACGTGGACCCCTGCTGTGCCCCCATTTAACATTGGACATCCAAAGCCGGCTGAAAGCCGGCGCTCCAGTCCTTCGGCATTGGCGGCGGGGGCAGTCTCCGGATGCGCCCCCCGCTGCCCTGCTGCGCGGCGCACAGCGACCCTGACGGAGACGGGGCCGACAACCTGGCAGAGTGCCTGGCCGGTACGGACCCGCTGAATCCCGCGAGCGTGCTGCGGATCACCGACGAGGTCCGACTGCCGGGGAACGGAGGCCCCGCGGTTCCGTTCGACGCGGCTCCCGCGTGGCTTGTCCCCCAAATGAAGGACAAAATGGACCCTGGTTGCCGCCTCGGGCCGGGATTTGTCCTGCAAAAAAGGGCTATCGGACTCCCCCGCGCTGGCGCAGACTCGCTGCATGAATCTGACTAATCAGAGTTAACAGATACTGGCATGATAAACGCAGCGTCCCCAGTCCGGCTCCCGCTCGTAACCGAAACCATTCATCGGAGAAATCGTATGCACATCACTAATTCCATCCAAAAGGGCGCGGCCCTGCTCAGGCTGGGCTGCGCGTTGACCCTGCCCGCGGGGACAGTTCTGGCCAGTTCCCCGCTCAATCCCGGCGACCTCGTCATTGTGAAGGCGACCGACACCGAGCTCTACCGTTATCAACCCGCCGACGGGACGGTCTCACCGATCGCCACCGTGGGCACCTACGCCAACGACGTGGCGCTCGGCGACGGACCGGACGCCGGCAAGGGCTGGGTCGCCAGCTACGTGCCCAACACGCTTCAGCAGGTGGATTTGGCCACCGGCACCGTGACCCCATTCGCCTCCGGTTTTGGCTTTTACGGGCTTGCCTACCATAATGGCCGCCTTTACGCGACGGCCTTGGACGACTCGGTGAGGGTTTACGACCCCGGTACGGGGACCCTCTTGAACACCTACACCTATCCCGGGACCGCGTTCCTTGGCATTCGGTACGACGGGCTCAACGACCGGATGGTGCTGAGCGATTGGGGTACCGGCGCCATAGACGCCATGAACCTCAACGGCACGTTCTCCACTTTGGTCAGCGGCCAGGGCCTGTCCCGCCCATACCACGTTGCGCTCGAGAGCAGCGGCAATATCCTGGTCGGCAACTCGGACGGCGGCGACTTGATCCAGCGCATTGATGTGCATAACGGAAACAGCGTGAGCACCGTGGCCAGCGGAGGATTGCTCAATTCGCCGGTCGGGGTCGCAGTGGATGCCGCTGGTCACATCTACGCCGCCAATTTCGGCGACGGCAACCTCATCCGCATGAACAGCGATGGGAGTGACATGGCCAACTTGGGCAGCATCGGCGCAGCCGGCGGAAGGTTGTACTCGCTGGTCGTCGTGCCGCAGCCGGCGACGCAGAGTGATTTCGGCTTCTTTACCAGCTTCAGCACGACAGACACCTCGCAGTTTGTCCTCAACGGCCAGGGCACCCTCAGTGACGGAAGCGCCTGGCTGCCGTTCATCTCGACCAACCGGTTGCACCTGACCCTGAATCAAAACAGCCTTAACGGCACGTTCTCACCTAACGATTTCGACAATGGCGCCGCCATCCAAGGCTTTAACGCCAGTTTCAAACTCCAGTTCGGCCCCGGCAGCGGCAATGCCGCCGACGGCCTGGCCCTGAGTTTCGGCCCGAACGTGAGCCAGTCCGCCACCTGGTATGGCGAAGTCGGCGCCGGTGGCACCTCCGTGGCCGTCTCGTTTCACACTTACACCAGCAACGGCGGGCCGGCGGTGGATGTGTACCTGTTCGGCGCCCAGATAGCCCATTTCCCGATGGCCAAGGCCGACATGGTCAACTCGCAGTTGCAGGACGTGCTCATCCAGCTCAACCGCAACTCGACGCTGAACATCTCGTACCGGGGCCAGGTGGTTTGCACCAGCCTCTACCTTCCCGGTTGGGGCCCGACTAGCGGGCTCTTCGCCATCTCCTCCAGGACCGGCGGCGAGAACGAAGAGACGGACATCGCCAACGTGAGCCTCGCTACGACGCTTTACACGGCCGAAGTGGCGCCCACGGTGGTGGCCCCTCCCCAGGCCGCCACGGTGCCCGAAGGCAGCAACACCACCTTCACCGCTGCGTGGGATGGCACGGGACCGATTGCCCTCCAGTGGCTCAAGAACGGCTCTCCCCTCGCGGGCGAAACGGGCCAGACCCTCTCCTTGACGCAAGTTCCCTACGCCGACAACAATGCCAGGTACGCCCTCTCCATCAGCGGTCCCAGCAGCACCATCACCTCCCCTGCGGCGACCCTCACGGTCGTCCGGGACACCACGCCGCCCACGGTCGTCAAGGCCTCCGCCGACGCGACCTTCACCGCCGTGATAGTGAAGTTCTCCAAGCCAGTCTCCGACACGGCGCTGTTAAACTCGAATTACGCGATTGACCAGGGCGTGAGTGTCTCGATGGCGACGCGCGTGGACGCCGCCACCGTGCAATTGGCCACCAGCACCATGGCGCAAGGCAAGACCTACACCCTGACCATCAACGGCGTGCAGGACCTGGCCACCACGCCCAACACCATCGCCGCGAACACGACCGTCCAATTCAAGACCTTGGTGTTCGTGACCGGCACGGTCATCCACCGGAAGTATAACAACGTGGATGACAACACAGGCGGCAACCCCAATAATTTGCTGAACGACCCGCGGTTCCCGAACGCGGCGGATCGGCAGGACCTCCTGACGACCGTTGAGTATCCGGCCAACGGTGTCGGCTGGGATCAAACCGCCGACCCTGCCAGGAATTACTTTGAGGAGATCGACGGCTATTTTATCCCGCCAACAACCGGCAACTATGTGTTTTTCATCGCCTTTGCCGACCGTGGCTGGCTGTACCTGAGCACGGACGAGAGCCCGGCCAACAAGTACCAGATCGCGGGGACAACCGGTTGGAGCGACCCGCGCAGTTGGCTGGCGAGTCATGACTACAGCGTGACACTGGCCCGCTCCGATCAGAATGCCGGCACCCAATGGCCGGATGGCAACACCATCGCGCTCCAGGGAGGCAATCGCTATTATATGTTGCTGATCCACCACTTCCCCAGTTGGGCCGGTGGCTGCTGGTCCGCCGCCACCTACAAGCTTGATACCGACCCGGATCCGGCTAACGGCAGCGCGCCGACCCTGACCGGCAACGTGGTGGGCGCCTACCTCGATCCGACCGGGACGAGCATCACGTTCACCAGCCAACCGCAGAATGCCACCAGCATCATCGGAACCACAGCGACGTTCTCGGTGGCCGCCACCGGCACCTCGCTCTACGGCGGGGCCATCTTTTATCAGTGGCAGTCCGCGCCCAAGGGCACCTCAACCTGGACCGATATCCCCGGCGCGACGAGCGCGACCTACCAAACCCCGCTGCTGGACTTGACCTACGATGGCACGCAGTACCGGGTGGTCGCCACCGTGCCGCCCATTTCCCAGAACAGCGCCGCCAGCACAGTAACGGTCCAACCGCCCCCCAACACCGTTGCCGAATATGCGCCAGCCCAACCGCTCGGGGTTTTCGGAATAAACGGCGGGAGCTTCCAAGCAGGGCAGACATTCAATCCGACCGCGAGCGGGCAATTAGGCGAAATATCGGTTCTGCTTGCGCAGGGGGGATCGCAGCCAACGACAATTTTCGTCGATTTCCGGACCACTCAGTCCGGAGTTCCTACATCCACGGTTCTTGGCACCGCAACGATTTCCGGCAGCCTTCTCACCTCCACGCCTACGCTCTTATCAGCCGACTTTACGTTGCTTAACCTGCCCATTTCCGCGGGCACCGAGTATGCCTTCACCTTGCGGACCAGCCCCGGTGGCGGGGGTGCCTACATTTCTGGCGACCTCGCGAATGGCTATGCGGCCGACGCCGCATTTATGTCGCAGGATTTTGGAGCCACCTGGGGCCCTCCTGGCAGCCCCAACAATTATGACATTGCCTTTCAAGTCTCCCTCGCGAGCGCGGAACTCCTCCCACCTGTTGTGACAGCTCAGCCCCAAACCCAAACGGTTTCTGCCGGAGCCGGCGTGACCCTCACCGTCGTTGCTTCAGGGACGGGACCCTTGAGTTTTCAATGGTTGCACGATGGCTCGCCGATTGCCGGAGCAACGACGGCGACACTTTCCCTAAACGCCGTGCAGACGAGCGCCGCAGGCGACTACTTCGTGTTGATCAGTAATCTGGCCGGTTCGGTCATGAGTTCACTGGCGACGTTGCTCGTTATGGGCCCAGCCAGCCCGCCTGGCAACAACGGGTTCCTCGCCACTGGCAGCATGCCCATGGCCCGCTACGAGCACTCAGCCACCCTATTGCCCAATGGGACCATCCTGGTTGCTGGCGGCTATAACGGCACCGCGCTTTCTGAGGCTGAGCTCTACGATCCATCGAGCGGCGTTTTTACGGGCACGGGAACTCTGACCCATCCGCGCGATGCTCACACGGCGACGCTTTTGCCGAACGGCCAGGTGCTCATCACTGGCGGTGAGGGCGGTTTCGGCGGCACGGCGGAGCTCTACGACCCAGCCACCGGTGCGTTCACCGGCACGGGCAATATGAATTCGGTACGCTATTACCATACCGCCACGTTGCTGCTCGACGGCAAGGTGTTGCTCGTCGGTGGCGGGGGCGCTACCGGCACAAGCCTGGGGAGCGCGGAACTGTATGACCCCGCCATGGGCGCCTTCAGAAGTACTGGCAGTTTGAGCACCGCGCGAATCCATCACGCTGCTACTTTGTTGGCCAATGGCCAGGTTCTGGTAACCGGCGGGTTAAACCCGGCCAGCGGGGACGCCGAGGCGAGTGCTGAGATTTATGACCCCGCCACGGGCACTTTTTCGACGACCGGCAGCCTGAGCTGGGGACATGCCTGGCACACCGCAACAGCTCTGGCTGATGGAAGGGTATTAGTCGCCGGAGGGATGATTTCCGGCTTCTCTGTCGGGGGCCTCGCGGAAGTGTACGACCCGGCGACTGGCACCTTCTCTTCAACGGGCAGTTTGAATACACCGCGTCTGGCTCACACAGCCACGCGTTTGCCAGATGGGAGTGTGTTGTTGACCGGCGGCGGAAACTTGTACACGGCGAGCGCCGAACTGTACCTCCCGGGGAGCGACTCATTCACCAAACTGGCGAGCAGCCTGAACACCGCGCGCGCTTATCACACGGCGACGCTGTTGCAGAATGGTGCGGTGCTGATTGCCGGCGGCTACAATGGAACTTACCTGGCAAGCGCGGAACTGTGGCAGCCTTCGCCATTGGTAGTGACCACGACCGCGGACACTGTCGCCAATGACGGCCAAACCTCACTGCGGGAAGCGATTCTGTATGCCAATACGCTCAGCGGCTCCAAGACTATCGTGTTCAATATCCCGACCAGCGATCCCAATTACAGTCCCGTTACGGGTGTCTATACCATTGCCCCGACTTCAGCGCTGCCTGTGATCACCGAGCCAGTGGTTATTGACGGGACCACGCAGGCCGGTTTCGACCCGGGCGCACGACGTCCGGTGATCGAACTGAATGGGAGCAACGCCGGTGTGGCTGTTGGACTGAACATCTTCGCGGGCAATAGCACCGTGCGGGGTCTGGTCGTCAACCGCTTTAGCGACGTCGGCATCTTTCTGCAAGCGGGCGGGAGCAACCACATCGAGGGCAACTTCATCGGCACCGATGCGACGGGCAGCCTCGCGTTAGGAAATGCATTGTCCGGCGTAGAGATCAGTAGTGGCAGCGCAAGCAATGTGATCGGCGGAACGACCGTGGCATCGCGAAATATCATTTCGGGTAATCGCCAAGGGGTGCAGATCTTCGGGGGAAGCAACAATATAGTTGAAGGCAACTATATCGGTGTTGACGCCTCGGGCACAGCGCCTATCGCGAACACCAATTGGGGGGTGGATATTGAGCTTAACGGCTCCGGGAATGTAATCGGGGGAACCGGCGCCGGCGCTGGCAATGTCATTGCATTCAACGGCAGCACCGGCGTGCGGGTCGCCTCCGGCGTTGGGAACACGGTCCGCGGCAATTCCATTTTCTCCAACCTCGGCTTGGGCATAAGTCTGAGTGCTGGAGCCAACAACCAGCAAAGCTGCCCGGTCTGGGCCAGGGTGAGGCAAGCCAACGGCTCGATCAGCATGGTGGGTGGCTTGTTGAGTTCGCCCAATGCCGCTTTCACAATCGACTTCTACGGAAACACCCAGGGGGATCCGTCGGGCTATGGCCAGGGCCAGGTCTATCTTGGGTCGCTCACGGTCACGAGCGATGGCGCGGGGAACGCCCCATTCAGCCTCATCCTGCCGTTGCCGTCCAGCGGCCTGCAGTTCGTAACTGCGACGGCCACCGACGCGTTGGGGAACAGCAGCGCGTTCAGCCAGGCCACACCCATCGTGGTTGATATCCCACCGTCCATCGCGCCGGTCGCCAATCAGGTCACCACCGCCGGACAACCGATCACCGTGAACTTCACTCTGTCGGACAGCCAACTGGACCCCGGCAGCCTGGCCGTTGTCGGCCATTCAGCGAACACTGCCGTAGTGCCGGAGGCCAACGTGATCCTGGGCGGTGGCGGCGGCGCGCGCACCGTCACGCTGACTCCCGCGCCAAACCAAACCGGTGTCACTACCATTACTCTGATCGCGTACGATGACCTTTTGAGCGCCAGCACAACCTTCACCTTGACGGTGATTCTCCGGGTTGACAGCTTGCAGCCTGCGTCAGTGATCGGCGGTGGCCCGGGCTTCACACTCACGGTCAACGGCGCCGGCTTCGCGAGCGGCGCTGTTGTGCTCTGGAACGGCCAGCCACGCGCGACCACCCGGGTCAGTGGCAGCCAGATCGGCGCGGCGATCTCGGCCGCCGACCTCGCATTGGGCAACCAGAACATCAATACCGCCGCCATCACCGTGCTCAATCCTGATGGCACCCTATCCAATCCTCAAGCCTTCACCATCGTGTGCGCCAACGTCGGCGCGGCCCAGAGTCAGATTGCGCCTGCGGGGCAGACGGCGACCGTGAGCACGGCGCCCGCAACCCAAGGCCAAGCTGATGTGACCGCCTCGTTAGACAACTCGTCGGGCAGTCAGCCTGTCTCGGTCACGGCCGCCACCTACACCACGAACCCGGGCTCGGGCGCCGTCTTCGACGCGGGGAGCAGCTACCTGGACCTCAAGGTCTCCGGGGCGACGGCGAGCAGTTCCCTGACCTCCCACTTCTACTACCCGTCCACCGTCACGGGCAGCGCCGAGGCCAGTCTCACT
The DNA here is from genome assembly GCA_963749495.1 of uncultured bacterium. Taxonomy (GTDB): domain Bacteria; phylum Verrucomicrobiota; class Verrucomicrobiia; order Limisphaerales; family UBA8199; genus CAVQND01. Next base: position 425,160 of record CAVVMW010000018.1, on the reverse strand, counting down.
TTGTTGTACTACACCGGGACAGGCTGGGCACGGGTTCTGAGCAGTGGGGGCGCCGCTCCCGTCAAGGACACGACCGACAACCTGGATGGCACTGTTTCGGGAGGACGCCTTACGGTTAAATTCGACGACACGAGCACGCCCTTAATCACCCAATTGACCGGCACGGCTTTCGCCCTGGCCGTTGATACGACACCGCCCGTCATCACGGTTGTTGGCGCCAACCCGGCCACAGTAGAATGCCACACCAGCTACACGGATGCCGGGGCCACGGCCAGCGACGCCTGCGCCGGGGACGTGACAGCCGCCATCCAGACCAACAACCCGGTCAATGCGAACGCCCCGGGTACCTACACGGTGACCTACACGGCGAGCGACCCGAGCGGAAACACTAGCATGGCGACGCGCACGGTGCATGTGGTGGACACGACACCGCCAGTGATTACGGTTTTGGGAGCCAATCCAGTGACGGTGGAGTGCCATACGGGCTACACGGATGCCGGGGCCACGGCCAGCGACGCCTGCGCCGGGGACGTGACAGCCTCCATCCAGACCCGCAACCTGGTCAACGCGAACGCGCCGGGTACTTACACGGTGACCTACACGGTCAGTGATCCGAGCGGCAACACACAGACCGCCACTCGCACGGTCAAGGTGGTGGACACCACGGCTCCGGTTCTCTCGATTCTCCAACCCAACCCAATGACCATATATTACGGCGCCAGCTTTGTGGAGCCAGGGGCGACTGCTACAGACACGTGTGCCGGTACCGTCCCCGTCTATTACGATACGGCGAATGGTGCAAATCCCGCTACCCTGGGGTCCGCGGTCGGCGCCTACACAATAAAATACTACGCGGAGGATCCCGCTGGGAACACCGCCGCCGCGCAGCGGATCGTCAACGTCATATACAAGCCAGCCGGCATCTCCTGCAATGGCAACCCGGGCCACACGATTCTGCAGCCCATCAATGCGGATGGCTCGAGCTCGTTCAAGCAGGGCAGCACGGTGCCCTGCAAGTTCCAGGTCTTCGATGCCAACTGCAACTCCGTTGGCACGCCCGGCCTGGTTGCCAGCTTCGTGCTCGTAGCCACCTCTGGCGGAGCGCCGGGTGTTAACGAGGCAGTCATCTCCACTACGCCCGACACGGCATTCCGTTGGGATCCTTCGGGGCAGCAATGGATCTTCAATTTGAGCACGAAGAACCTGGCGAAGAACACAACGTTCTATTACCGGATTAACCTAAACGACGGCTCTAACATTCCATTCTCGTTCGGGCTCAGGTAAAGGCTGGTTTCTATGCGCTGATCCCAACGCCAAGCGGAACAAAGCGTGCCATCGAGTCCATACATTAAGACAACATGCAGCGTCTGATTTCTTCGAGAACATTCCCGGCCCTGGTGGGCGTGGCCTTCCTCGCCCTCGCAGTCGGCTTCGGTCTCAAAGCACTCCGCGGTCCAACTCCTGCCCCGGCAGCGGGTGTCCAGCCGGTCGCGAGCGAGGAACCGTCCGGCGCCGCGCCCCCGGCGAACTCCGCCGCGGATGACTCGGAATTGAGCCTGCAGACGGCGGCCGGACGCGCGAGGATGCCTCAAGCCCAGGCAGTCTTGAAGGCCGCTAGCCGCACGCCTCCCCCAGTCCAGTCGGCGGCCACCCAGCCGCGGATCGAACCGTCCCCTTACACTCGCCAATTAGTTGCCGGGCTCACCAATCTCGACCTCAGCCAGGGCGCGCTCGCGCCGGACCAGGCGGAGCAATGGAAAAAGACGTTCCAGACGCTAGTCGCCCAAGGAGCGGAGGCCGTGCCGGCCATCCGCGAGTTTATCGAGCAAAACCAGGAAGTGGATTTTAGCGCCATCGGCGGGATCGGACTGCTCGGACAAGCCTCCATGCGATCGGCTTTGATGAACGCGCTAGGCCAAATCGGTGGTCCTGAAGCCACCGGCGCCCTGCTCGGGATGTTGCAGTCCACCACGGTGCCGTCTGAAATCGCGCAACTGGCGCAGGTGCTCGATCAGCAGGCGCCCGGAGAGCACCGCCAGGAAACCATCAATGCAGTCGGCGAGGTTTTGAACATGGCGTCCAGCGGGCAGTTGCCTGCCGGCTTGGACGTGGGCGCGCTATTCAAGATCCTGCAGAATTATGGCGATTCCGCCACAGCCCCGGCGCTCGAACATCTCCAGGAGCCCTACAGGTCCTACGCCACGATCTCCCTGGCCGGTCTCCAGGGCGGCCAAGGGGTGCCACTCCTCGTTCGCGAGGCCCGGGATGCGGCCGGGGGCTCGAAGGTGGATTTCGCTTATCAGATGTTGGCGCAAGTCGCCGCGCAGTACCCGGATGCCAGCGCCGCTTTGCTCGAACAAGCCAAGGCAAACCAGATTTCCGACTCGGCCTGGGACAAGATCGCGACCGGGCTGGCGGGCGACCAATACCAGATCGGCGCTCCACCTTCCGCTGGCGGTGCGGGGCCGGATACTGAGCCGGGCCTAAAGACCTACCATATTGCCAGCGGCAACCAGAATTTCTATAGCCTGCCCTTGACGGGCGACGCCCAGATTGCGCAACGGCTGGCGCTGATCGATGCGTTGTTGGGGGTAACTTCCAGTTCTGCCGCGGTTGCGGCCCTGCAATCCGCCCGCGTCAGCTTGTCCGCAGGCCCTCCGAAATGACCCAGAGACTGGAGCCGCGCGATCAGTGTTCCCCTGAACGCCGGTTCATGATAAGAATGTCGCCGCATGTTCTGCCGCCCCTTCCAGCGCACGCTGCTATTGTGGCTGGCCGTCCTCGGCCTGGTCGGCCAACTGACGGCCCAGGCTGGGGCGGGCGCAGGCACGGAGCCGTCTTATCGCATCACGCCCTGGACCACCGAGAACGGGCTGCCGCAGAGCTCTGCCCGGCGTCTGGTCCAAACGCGCGACGGCTACTTGTGGATCGGGACGCGGTACGGGTTGGCCCGGTTCGACGGCCTGCTCTTCCGAGTGTTCGACCAACACACGACCCCTGAGATGACCAGTGACGCCATCAACATAATGGCCGAGGACGCCGAGGAGACGGGCAGCCTCTGGATCGGCACGGGCGATGGGTTGCTGCGGTACCAGGATCACCGCGTCAGCCCTGTCGGTGTCGAACAAGGGATCACAGGACCGGTTGGGGTGGTCTGCCCGGCGCGGGGTGGCGGCCTGTGGTTCGCGCTCCAGCCTCGGCGAGTGGCGCTCCTGCGCGATGGCCGGCTCTCCTCCTGGGAATCCCCGGCAACCGGGGTGGGGGATGGGCTGGTTCAGATCCAGGAGGCGGGTGCGTCCAATCTGCTGGCGTTGGCGAGATCCGGGCTGTATCGGCTCGACCTGCCGCTGCGTTCCTGGACTCGGCTTGGCCCGCCAGAGGAACCTTCTACGTGCTACTCGATGTTGAACGACTCGACTGACTCCCTGTGGGTGTGCAGCGGCTCGGGCTTGTGGCGCGTGGTTGACGGCAGTTGGAGGCTGGTGGGCCGCTCCCAGCCAAACGGGGAGCTACCGGAAAGAGCCTGCCGGACTCGCGACGGGCAGCTTTGGCTGGCCGTGCGGGGGCGGGGACTGCACCGGCTGCAAGGGGGGCAGGTGGTTCCATTTCCAGAGTTAAGTTGGCCAACGGTGAGCGATGTCACCGACCTGCTTGAGGACCACGAGGGCAACTTGTGGGTTGGCACCACCGAGGGGCTGTTCCGCCTCCAACTGCGCCGCCTGCGAGTCATTTCGCGCCAAAACGGGCTGTCCAGCGACGACACGAGGACCGTCACCGAGGGCCGTGAGGGCACGGTCTGGGTAGGGTCCGCGGCTGGCATCATCAGCGGCATCAAAGATGGACAGGTTACAACGGACCTGCCGCCGGCTGATCCCGCCCTGGGCCAAGTCTATGCTACCATCATTTGTGCCGATCGCCAAGACCGTCTATGGTCTTGGGGAAGCGAAGGCGGGCTGATGACTTTCGAGGGCGGAGGTTGGAGACGCTGCAGCATTCCAGCCGCAGCCAAGGGCCTGGGAGCGCCTCGCACGCTTTACGAAGACCGGCAGGCGCGGCTCTGGATCGGGTTCGAGCGCGGCGCAATCTGTGCGGGCCAGGAGCCGCCGGCGATTTACACCTGGACCAATGGGCCTTTCGACGGCGACGTGCGCGTGATTCACCAGGACCAGCGCGGGGATATATGGTTCGGCACCTACGGCGGCGGATTGAAGCGCCTGCACGATGGCCGGATCACCGTCTTCGCCACGACCAACGGACTCTACAACAATCGCGCCTGGTGGATCCACGAAGACGCCGACGGCGTGTTTTGGGTGGGGTCGCAGAACGGGCTGAACCGTTTCGAGCCGCCCGACCCCGCCGCCCCCCTCACCCCGGCCCTCTCTCCCTCCGAGGGGGAGAGGGTGCCCGAAGGGCGGGTGAGGCGCCGCTTCTTCACCTTCACCACTGAACACGGCTTGGGGGAAAACATCGTCAACAACATCCAGGAAGACGATTTCGGCTGCCTGTGGCTCAGCGGCCAGCGCGGCATCTATCGTGTTTCGCGCCGGCAACTCAATGACGTGGCCGCCGAACGTTTGGCCGAGGTTCAGTGCCTCGCCTTTGGCGAGGCGGACGGCATGCTCAGCAGTGAGTGCAACGGGGGCGAGGACCAACCGTCCGGCTGCAAGGACCGCGAGGGGCACATCTGGTTTCCCACCGGCCGTGGCCTGGTCGTCATTGACCCGAAAGCCATTCAGCAAAATGAGGTGCCGCCGCCGGTTGTGATCGAGCAAGTCATCGCGGACCGCGAAGTGATTTTCGGAGACGGGATGGCCGGGCCCGCAAAGGCGCGGCCTGAAAAAGCCAAGGAGAGCGCCGGCGCGGCCGGAGTTGCCGAGAATCAAACCGCGCGCGCACGGGCGCAGTTGCGCCTTGCGCCCGGCCGCGCGCGCGCGCTGGAAATCCACTACACGGCCAACAGCTTCGCCGCGCCGGAACGGATCCGCTTCCGATACCAAATGGAAGGATGGGACAAGGGTTGGCGGCATGCGGACTCCAGCGAACGCGTGGCGTTTTACACGAACTTGCGCCCCGGCCAGTACACCTTCCGGGTGAAGGCCTGCAACAACCACGGCTGTTGGAATGAAACCGGCGCTGCGTTCGCCTTCTCGCTGGCGCCCAAGTTCAGCCAGACGCCATGGTTTCCTCTGAGCTGGATGCTGGCTGTGCTGGGCGCCAGTGGCGCGATCGCGACGTGGCGGCTGCGCTGGCAGCGACGCGCCTTCCTGGCCGAGAGGAACGCAGCCCTCGAACGGGAGCGGCGCCGCATCGCGCGCGACATCCACGATGACCTCGGCGCCAGCGTGACCGGCCTTGCCTTGGAGCTGGAGGCCGCCCGTCGCGTGGGCCGCGCCGAGGGTGAACAGTTGGGCGAACTGGCCGGAGAAGCGCGCGCGATTGCGCACGGCTTGCGCGAACTCTCCTGGACCACCAACCCGCGCTGCGACAACGTCGGCAGCCTGGGTGTGTTCCTGGGCGAATTGACCGAGCGCTTCTGCGCTGCCGCCGGACTGGAGTGCAAATTGGAATTGCCGCCCGCGGACGACACTCGACCGGTGCCGGCCCGCCTCCGGCACGACTTGCTCGTGCTGGTCAAGGAGTCCCTCGCCAATGCCGCCAAGCACGCCCGCGCGCGGTGCCTCTCCTTGCACGTGAGCGCGGCCAATGGCGAGTTGCGGTTGATAGTGCGCGACGACGGCGCCGGCTTCGACCCGGCCAGGACAACCAGCGGCAGCGGGTTGCACAACCTTCGCGAACGCATGAGTCACGCGGGCGGCTCGTTCGTGGTCTCCAGCGCGCCCGCCCGTGGAACGACCATCACTGCCGCCGTGCCGCTCGGCGGACCCAGGGAGCAATGACGCATGCCTGCTGCCGATGCCGCCAGTGAGATCCGCCTTGCCGTGGTGGAAGACAACCTCCCGTTCCGCCGCGGGCTGCGCGCGATCGTTGATTTGACGCCGGGTATCGAGTGCGTGGGGATGTATGCGACGGGCGAGGAAGCGTTGCGCGAGCTTTCCAGAGCCGCGCCGGATGTGGTGTTGATGGACCTGAACCTGCCCGGCATGTCGGGCATCGAGTGCACGCGCGAACTGAAGCGCCTGCGGCCCGCAACCCAGGTGCTCATGCTGACGATCGAAGACGATAGCGACCGGGTGTTCGCCGCGTTGCGGGCGGGCGCAACCGGGTATCTGCTCAAGGCCGCGACGCCGGCCGAAATCCTGGACGGCATTCAACTCGTCGGGCAGGGCGGTTCACCGATGTCCGCGGTCATCGCGCGTCGCGTGGTCGAGTCCTTCCACGGCAAGGACGGTTCACCCGCGGCGAAGGACTCGTTGAGCGAGCGGGAGGCCAAGGTGCTGGAGCGCATCGCGCGGGGCAAACGCATCAAGGAAGTCGCCGCCGAGTTGGACCTCAGCGTCACGACCGTTCAAACCTATCTGCGCCGCATCTACGAGAAACTGCAAGTCCACTCCCAGGCCGAAGCGGTGGCGAAGTTCCTCCGGTGACCGGTTTGGGTCACGCCGAGCACGGCTGCTTTTAAAGGGAGGTCCTGCGCTCTAAGGCGCGGCGAAGCGGTTGATTCCGAGGACATATTTCGAGCAGCGGGCGAGGCGGAAGGGCAGCGCATTGGTCACCCCTGCCGCAGCGTCCGCCTCAGCAAGACCAAACTTGAGTTCCATCACTATCAGGGCAACAGGCGAACAAAAGGAGACTCCCGCGCCGCTGGTTGGGCGCGCGGCGGCGAACTGAAGCTCTGAATCCACCGTCAGGCGGAAATGGCCATCGGCGCTCCGGAAGTAGTGGCGCTGGTAGCGGTTTGGCAACGACGGCAGAAGGTGGCACAGAGCGGAACGCGTCAGCCCCGGCAGGTTCGCGCGCTCGAAGGCCGCTTCCAGGTCCGATCTCGAAACGCCTGCGTTCATCGCCAGCGGCGGCAGGATGTGCGATATCTTCCCGCTCACGAGGCCACGCTTGAGCTTGCGTTCGAGGGCCGGCGAGTCGATGCGGCCGGACCAGGCGCCATACCAGCGGATGCGCGTCTTGGCCCGGTGAGCGACGCCGTCGACGTGGTCGTGATAGTCGCGCAGGTCCGGCGAATCCAGGTAGAGGTTGTTCACCCAGCGCGCAGAATAGACCTCACGAAACGCGGCCGGATGACGGCGCACGAGCGCGAGGACTTCGTGCAGGGTGAGCGCATCCGTGACAAACTTCCTCTCGTAGCGGGGGTTCGGCGGCAACGTGGTCATGCGAGATGGCCTTGGCCAGTTCAAGCGCCCAGCCCGCGGGCATCGAGGCAACTGATTCGCACCTGCGGGCTCAGTTCCCGAAGCCGCTGGTTGAACTGCTCCAGCCGGGCGACGTCCTTGAAGTCGACGACGAACGCGGCCTCGATGAGGTCGGGTGTCTGATCGAAGCGCTTCAAGCTCGCGCTGGCGCCGGCGGCGGCGAGGGCTTGCAGGATCTGGCTGGCGCCCAGGCTCGCGGACGCCGGGCTGGTGACGGTCAGGTAGAGGTTGGGCGGGCTGGGTTGGCGGAAAAGGAGACTGCGGAACGCGATCAAGCCGAGGATCAGAGCCAGGGCGACGATGGTGACCAGGGCGGCGCCGGCGCCCAGCCCCAGGCCGGCACTGATGGCGAGAAAGAGGAAAGCGAGTTCCTCCGGCTCCTTGATCGCGGCGCGGAACCTGACAATCGAGAGCGCGCCCACGAGTCCCAGCGACAAGGCCACGGACGACCGGACGATGCTGATGATGAGGGTCGTGGTCACGGTGAGCACGATGAAATTCCGGGCAAAGAGCTTGCGGTTGGAGAGCGCCTGGCCGAAACGAACGTAGGCCCAGCCGAGCAGGATGCCGAGCAGCGCTGCGACCACCAGCCGCAAGACCAGACTCGGCAGCGAGGCCAGGTCGGTGGGATTCCAAAACAGTTCGTGGAGTGTTTGTTCGATTTGCATAAATCAATGAAACCGCGATGAGGAATTAGAAATCGCCGTCATCCGGCGGGCCGAACCCGCCCGGCGGGCCGAAGTCGAATCCGGGAGGCGGCCCGCCGCGGAAGGGCGAAAGGTCGTGGTTGATCCCGGCGCGGAGTTGCTCTGCGGTGAGCGCACCGCTGTGGTCCGCGTTCCACGAATCGAACCACTTCAGGAAACCCTGGGTGAATTCAGCGTGCGTGACCACGCCGTCTTTGTCCGCGTCGAGGGCGGTCAGGAATGCCTGCGTCAGGAACATCCCCGGCCCGAAGCCGCCCGGCCCACCCATGCCTGGAGGCCCGCCAGGGCCACCCGGCCCGCCAGGCGGTCCGCCGGGGCCGGAGCGAGAAAGGACGGCGCCCTTGGACTTGCCTGCGAGTTGATCCATCACGGACCTGGCGCGGACGGGGACGAAGGTTCTGATCGGTTTCAGAGCCTGCCCGAAGCCCCCCGGCCCAAAGGGCGGCCCACCGCCACCTGGACCGCCGAACACGGGCGGCCCGCCGCCGCCCGGGCCTCCGAATGGTGGTCCGAAGGCACCAGCGCCCATGCCGGGGCCGTTCTGCGCTCCGCGTTGCTCAGACGGTGGGGACGCTGTGGGCGCGCTGCCCGGAGGCGGTCCGCCGAAGCCGCCCGACGAGCCTGGTTCGCCAGCCACCACCTTATCGAAGCGCGCCAGCATTTCAGCGGATTCCTCCCGAACCACCGGCCGGAGCACGGAAGCCAGTTCATCCACCTGCCGTTCGATGCGTTGCGGCTTGAAAATCGTCTCGCTGAACTCCTTCATCCGGGCCAGGTAAAGGCGCTTGAACTTCTCCACCTTGAACACGCGCTCGAGAAACAGGTTTTGCCCGGTCCAGGGCCGCAGGATGCTCAGGGTCTCGAGCTCATCCGCGCTGCCGGCCATCGGGAACAGTCCGAAGGAGTGGTCGAAGTCCCAGGGGAGAAACTGAAACTGCCGCGTTTTGGGGTGCAGATAGACGTAGAAGTTTTGGCCCGTGCAGAGCAGGCTGTCCATGTTGCTGAGCCAAACGGTCACGGCCATAAAACGCGCGAATTCATCCAGGTCGAGGAACTCCTCCAGCCGCGCAGCGAACTCCGTGTCGCCGACATGGGACACAAGCTTGCTGAACTCGATGATGCGCCGGGTTTCGTGGTCGAGCACGGGCGTCTTGGCATCGTAGGCTCGTTGGTAAGCGGACCAGTTGTTTCCCATGTCTTCGAACAATTGCCTCGTCACCGGCTTGAACAAGGCCCCGCGCTTGGTGCCGAACCGCGACCGCGTGAAATCGTTGTCCACGTCCTCCACGATGGAATACACGCCAACGTATTGGTTGGTGCATTTGCCGGGCACCGTGAAATAAACCTGTGCGTAGGCCGTCCGCCCGCCGGGCACGCCGGCGTCGCGAAAAAGGCGATACGAGAGCGGCTCGTTCATGCCGCCGGGATCGTTGACATTGTTATGGAGGTTGAACTTGGCCACGCCGCCAAGCCGGCGCCCCTTGAATCCGCGATTCAAGTCCACCTTGAGCGGGCGTTTGAGCGAGTCGCGCGAAGTCATGTAAGTGTTGTTGCCTTTGTAACGCACCGACACGTCCTGGAAGCTCATGCCCTCAAAGTCCAGGTCGGCGTGGACCGTAGGAAAGCCGTTGCCGTTGCCCTTGGGGGCGGGAGGGGATTCCCCTCGCGGGCCCGGCCCCGCAGCCTCCGGCCGATTGCCACGGGCGGCGGCCACCGCCGCATCGAGACCGGCGCGGATTTTGGCAGCGTCCAGTTTGCCGGTCTGGTTGGTGTCCCAGGCGGCAAACCATTTTTGACTGAGCGCCTCGAATTCTGCACGGGAGAGTTGCCCATCATGATTGGAGTCGCCCTGGCTCAAAAAAACCGGGGCCATTTCTGCGCCCGGACCAAAGCCGCCCGGACCACCCGGTCCCCCTGGGCCGCCAAACGGTCCCCCTGGGCCGCCCGGACCGCCCGGGCCGCCGAATGGCCGCCCCGGACCGCCCGGGCCGCCAAAGGGACCACCGCCGCCTTTGGGCTCCAGGGCCTGCCACTGGTCGGGCGTGAAGGTCAGGTGAATCTTCCAGACGTTCGTCAGGCCGAAGAGCCGGACACGCTCAAGGCGCGCCGCGGTGGCGGCGCCGGGAACCAGCCTTTGCAGAGCGAAGGCGGCGCCTAGCAACGCCAACAAAAGGAGGGCGCCCAGCGCTGTCGCCAGGGCCTGGCGCTTGACGCCAGGAGCACCGCCGGACGGATGGGTTGCGGTTCCTGAAAACATTTGAGCCATCATTTCGTCACAAGCCTGTCACGAGCAAGCCGCAATCATGTCCCAGGGAACCTTAAGGCATCATTAAGACTGGACGGGAATTCAGGCCCATTACGGATGAACCAAGCGGAAGAACACGCTTCCGTTGGTGGCCACGATTGGGATCGTGACGTGGTTGCCGGCATCGAACGGCGGACAAGATACTCAAACACTGCCCCCGCAAAGAGAATTCAAACTGCCGCTACCAGGTTGAACTCGGCCGCTGACTTTGGCGCTCAAGGCGAGGGTGGGAATCGACCGTTTTTTGCCGCAATCGCAGGTAAAATTTACCCAATTTGCCGGACTACTCAAGCCTAATCAGCTACTACCGACGCCTACCAGAACCTACTCAGTTGGTGCCCGTTTTGGTGCCCGCCCTCCGGTTGGGTAATTCGGGCAAACCTGCCCGGGTTGACCACCCACCCCGCCGGGACCGCCAAGGCCGCCTTCGCCGCCAGGAGGACGTTGCACGTCGGGGCGTTGATTGCCGTCCTGCGCGTCATTTTCCCATGGCTGGTAGGCGGGTTTCAAGCGACCAACCGGTTTTGAGTCCGAGCACGAACCACCCTAAGCCGACCGCGCCCAGCGCGAAGATGGAATCGCCCACGACCCGGAGCCAGCGCAGCGTATTCATTGTCGGCGTCTGCATGAACTCGGCGGAGCGGGCATACCACATGCCGTGTTCCACGCTGGCCCAAGTCTGAAGCAGACCCACTGGTAACAGGCTTAGCAGGATCATCAACACCAGACCGACATTAATCGCCCAGAAGCTGAAGGAGAGTGTGCGGGATTTCCACGCACGGTGCTGGGTCAGCCCGCGCATGCAGAACAGCATCAGGCCGATGCCTAGCATGCCATAGACGCCGAATAAGGCGGCGTGGCCGTGGACGGGCGTGGTGTTCAGGCCCTGCATATAGTAAAGGGCGATGGGTGGGTTGATGAGAAAGCCAAACAGACCGGCGCCCACCAGGTTCCAAAAGGCCACGGCCACAAAGAAGAATATCGGCCATTTATAGGCCGCGACCCACGGACGCGCACGGCTGAGGGTCAGATTCTCGTAGCCCTCAAAACCAATCAAAACCAGCGGCACCACTTCCATCGCGCTGAAGGTTGCGCCCAGCGCCAAAATGGCGGTGGGCGTTCCGCTGAAGTAAAGATGGTGGAACGTGCCAAGGATGCCGCCCGCCAGGAAGATCACGGTGGAGAACATCACGGCGGCAGTCGCGCTGGCCGTTTGAAGCAGGCCCATGCGAGTGAAGAGGAAGGCGATCACGACCGTGGCGAAGACCTCGAAAAAGCCCTCCACCCACAAATGCACCACCCACCAGCGCCAATACTCCGCCATGGCCAGGTGCGTTTGGCGGCCCCACATCAAACCCGCACCGTAGAACAAAGCGATGGCCGTCGAGGCGACCAGGAAGAGCGCCAGCAAATGGCGGTTAGGCCCGGGCTGTCTGAATGCCGGCCACAAAGCTCGGCCCATCAGCGCCAGCCAAATGAACAATCCGGCGAACAGGAATATCTGCCAGAATCGGCCAAGGTCCACGTATTCGTAGCCTTGGTGACCGAACCAGAAATTGGAGGCCATGCCCAGCTTCTGTTGCACGCCCAGCCACTCGCCGGCGAGCGAGCCAACGACAATGACCAGCAGGCAAGTGAAGAGGACATTCACGCCGAGCCTTTGCCCGCGCGGCTCGTAACCGGATACGGCGGGCGCCACAAAGAGGCCGGTCGCCAGCCACGCTGTGGCAATCCAGAAGATGCCGATCTGGGTGTGCCAGGTGCGTGCCACCGAGTAGGGCAACCATTTGCTGAGGGGGATGCCATAGAAGCCGTCACCTTCCACGCCGTAGTGCGCGGTCACGGCACCGAGGCCCACTTGCACCACCATCAGGGCAGCTACCACCCAGAAGTATTTCAAGGTCGCCTTCATGGACGCCGTGGGCTTGAGTCCGAGCAGCGGGTCCGTCTCCGGCACGTTCTGTTCGTCACTCGCTTGGGCGTGACGCTGGGCCGCGAAATACCAGACCATCGCGCCGATCCCGGCCAGCAGAATCACAAAGCTGATCACGGACCAAACCACGATCGAGCCGGTTGGCCGGTTGTTGATGAGCGATTCAGGCGGCCAGTTCTGAGTGTAGGTGGCCTGGCTGTCAGGGCGTTCCGTGGAGCAGGCCCAGGCGGCCCAGAAGAAAAAGGCGTTCAGCAATTTCTGGCGCTCGGGGGTTTTGACGGTATTGGCTGGAATCGCGTAGGCATCACGAAGTTTCTTCAACTCCGGATCATCCCCAAAAAGCGCAGTGTAATGCCCTGCCACCGCCTTGACCGCCGCAGCGCGGACGGGAGAAACCACGAGATCGCCAGTCTGCGCCCGGTAGGTGTTGGTGCGCAGTTCCGTCTTCAAACGCTGCCTCAACCCCGCCTGGATTTCGGGAGCGAGCTGCCCATACGTCTTGCCGCCGGACTGTGCCGCCCAGTGGTCGAGCAGCCAGACAGATTCACGATGGAGCCAATCGGCCGACCAGTCCGGCGCCACATAGGCCCCGTGGCCCCAGACGGTGCCTACCTCTTCGCCGCCGATGGATTGCCAGACATTCTGGCCGTCTTTGATATCCTGGCCGGTGAACAGCACCATGCCGTCGGTCGTTACGACGCGCTTGGGCACGGGGGGCGCCTGGCGGTAAATCTCCGTGCCGTAGTAGCCGAGCACAAGGAAGGAGAGGGCCATTACGCCGATGAGGCTCAGCCAGAGGCCTTTGTAGGAGCGGGGTTTTGTATTCACGATTTGGTTTCACTTTCTCAAGTTTTGTTTCGACGAGCGGTTTGTGGACGGTGTGCTTCGTTGGCCGCCGGAACTGATGCCCGCGCGTGTCTCAATCGGTTCCGTCGGGGAGCTCCCGCTCAGGAGCGGATCATTGCCTTGGGTTTGGATGATGTGTCTTGCACATGTTCGTTGATTTATGATGCGGCGGTCAACTCAAGCTGTTCGATAGCTTCCCGCAAAACGGCGGCGGACTTCACTAGAGCGCTCTGCTCGTCGGGTGGCAAAGTAACCTGCAATACCTTTTCGACGCCTGTTCGGGAGAGAATGCAGGGAACCCCCAAACTCACACCCCGGAGGCCGTATTCCCCTTCCAGCACAGATGAAACGGTGAGCACACCATGTTGGTTGCGCAAGATGGCCGCGGCAATTTGCGTCAAGGCCAGGCCGACAGCGAACGAGGTCGCCCCTTTGTAATCAATGATATGATAGGCGGAATGCTTTACCTCCTCCGCGACTTTGCGGCGGGCTGCCTGCCAATCGTCGCATTTCAAACACAGGCGACAAAATTGTTCGATGGGCATGCCGGCCATGTTCGTCATGGACCACGCGGCAAACTCACTGTCGCCGTGTTCCCCCAGGATGTAAGCATGGACATTGTGCACATCCACGCCGCAGTGCTGGCTCAACAAGTGACGGAAGCGCGCGCTATCCAGCACGGTGCCGGACCCGATGATGCGTCCACGCGGCCAGCCGGACCGCTTGTGAGCGAAATACGTCAGGATGTCCACCGGATTGCTGACAATCAAAACGACTGCCGGTGAATTCTGGAGCACGATTTCGTCCATAATATCGCGGATGATTTTGACGTTTCGTTGCAGCAGATCCAGACGGGACTCGCCGGGCCTTTGTTTGGCCCCGGCCGTAATCACAATCATGCGGGCATCGGCATAATCCGCTGCTTGGGCTTCACGAATCTGGACGGAAGGGAAAAAGGCCTGGCCATGAGCCAAATCGAGGACCTGTCCCATGGCCAGTTCATGATTGGCATCGCGCAAGGCGATCACATCGGCCAAACCACTCTGGGCCAGCGCGTAGGCAAAAGTGGAACCTACAGCACCGGCGCCAACAATGACTACCTTTCGTGGTCTCCAAGGGTCATTATTCATTTATGTTCCTCAGTTGTGATTCAGACCTTCTTTGGGAATCGAAGAATCAGGTGTTTGTTTGGACTTCAACTTGCCATCTTCCATTTCGAAAATGCGGTCAAAGATGTCCAGCGCGCGGTGGTCATGCGTGACGACGACGACACCAGCCCCTTGTTCGTGCGCCACTTTGCGGAACAACTCCATGACCTGCCGGCCTCGGTGGCTGTCGAGCGCGGCGGTGGGTTCGTCGGCCAGAACGAGGCTGGGCTGGTTCGCCAGCGCGCGGGCCACGGCCACGCGCTGCTGCTGGCCGCCGGAAAGGGCGTCCGGCAAATTGCTCGCCCGGTCTGCCACGCCGAGATAATCGAGCAGTTCCAGCGCACGCTGGTGGGCCGCGCAGGGCGCGACATCGTTTATCTCCATCGCGATTTGAACGTTTTCGAGAGCGTTGAGGAAAGGAATCAGGTTCGCCTTTTGGAAAATGAAACCGAGATGCTTCCGTCGGAACGCGCACAAGTCCACCAGTGCGCGGTCGGCTTCCAGGACGGGCACGCCGCCAATCACGATGCGGCCTGCCGTGGGCAGGTTGATGAGACCGACGGCGGTGAGCAGAGTGGATTTCCCGGCGCCGCTGGGGCCAAGCAGCGCCACCACTTCGGCGACGATGGTGGCGGGCTTGATCTCGTGAGCGGCCACTGTGACCGGCGCGAACTTCACTTGATAGCCGATTGCGGCGACAAGCAGTGCCGGCAGCAAGACCTTAAGGGCCGTCCTGACACCGCGTTGACGTGAAAGGACACTCGGTTTCATGATCCACATCCGCAATCGCAGCCGCCTAATCGCGCGGCGCTCGCCGAGGACGCCTGGGCACTCGTCGCGAGGCTCCTTGCGAATGTCTCCAGCCGGCCGATGGTTTCAGTGCCGACGGCCCGATCCACTTCGGCGAATCTTTCGGCAAGTTCTGCTTCGTCCGCTTCGGTCAGGACTTTGTCGGCCATCGGAAAGACCATCGCGTCCTCTTTCCAGATGTGGTTTTGATAGAGGTCGAGAATTGCGCGTAGCGTTTCGAGCAGGCCTTCCTGCGCGCCGGGTTTGCCCTGGGCATACGCGGAAGCCTGCTCCACCAGCGCCCGGACCAGAGCGCGACCTTTCTCGTGTTCGTGGTTCAGTCCGCCAATCGGGCAGCCTTGGGGGGGCACGCCGCGCTTGACCAGCATGGGGAAGAACAGCGTCTCCTCCTTGCCGTGATGGAGTTGGTCCGCATAAACGCGCATGAACTCAACGGCCGTCGGCAACATGGCGACATCGGCGCGCTGGCTCTGCTCGATGGCGGCCGCAACGCCGCCCAAGGCCTTGACTACGGTTTCGATGAGCCGGTGCTCTGCCTCCATGACTTGTGTCGGTGTCATATCGGTTCCATTGATCGCTCAGTGTTTGTGTTGCGGGGCGGTTTCCTGGTGGGCGTCCTTCACAGGGGCTGCTTCGTGGCCCTCCGCATGGTGTGCGCCTGCGCCTTGTGCCGTTTCGTGCAAGCCTTCCACGTAATGGACGTATTCCACGTAAGCGGCGACGAACTCGCGCCCCGCTTCCACGTTGTGCTCGGCGTGCTCCTTCTTCTGGCGCGCTTGGGCGAACCGCTTGCGGATGCCGGCGGCCGCTTCGTCAGTCACCAGCTTGACCACTTTCTCCACCGAACCGCTCTCAAGAGCCTTGTCGGCTTCCTCAATGGCCGGCCCCAGTTCCACCCCGGCGGCCTTCAAGCCGGTGAACGGCGCACCCTCACCGGCGCGATGAACTCGGACCAGCGTTTCGAAGAAGAACTGGTCCGCCAGCTCGCGTGCTTCCGGCCCTTTGGTGCGCACGGCAAGCGTTTTAGTAAAGACGGCTTTGATCTCCGCTTCCGCGTCTTTCTTCACCCACTTCAGGACCGGGGCAACATTATTCTTCTCCAACGCCGTCTTGGCCGCGAGGACGACAGGGCCATCCATTGTGTCGCAGTGGGCTTTGGCCGTGCGAGGCAGCAGCGTTGCGGCTGCCAGCAGCGCGCCAATCGTGGTTATTTTCACAAGGTTCGTTTTCATTTTCGTTTTTGCTCTTTCGTTTGGCCATGCGTCGCGGTCTTAGTTGAGGTGGACATACCAAGGGAGCCCTCCGCTTGGATGGTTTGGCTAAAAATCTGCCAAGCCCGTTCAGCGTGAGTAGCAACATCGAACGCGCCATCGCTGATCAGCCAGAGAATCACCGCGGGCTGGATCAGTCCGAGGAACATGACCGAAACCGTGTCAGCAGGAAGGCCCGCCCGGACGCTCCCCTCTCTCTGGCCTTCGCAAACCAACTCCGCCACCTTGCGCAGATACCCCTGAATGATTTGGTGGACGCGCTGCCGCCGTTTCGCGTTTCCGCTGAAAACCTCCTCCGACAGCACAACGCGCGGGATGGCGACGTTGTTTCTGATCAACTGGACGTGCCGGTTCAGCAACCGGTGGAGGCGATCCAGCGCATCAGGTGTCTCCTGCCGCACAGCTTCGACGTTGTTCTTGAAGCCTTCGCGCAACCAAATCCAACACCGCATCCAGAACCGCGTCCTTGCCAGGGTAGTGCCGGTAAATCGCAGAGGGAACGACGCCGACCTTACGCGCCAGCGCCGCGAGGTTGAGCGCCTTGGGCCCGTGCCGCGCCATCAACTCCAGGGCGGCCGCGGCGATCTGGTCCTGCCGGATCTCGGTTCTGGTCTTCGATGCACGCACACTTCATTGTGAATATAGATTCACAATATAGCCGTGTCAATCGAACCACCCTTGATTCAGGTCAAGAAGACAGCACATTGCCCCCCTGCCCAGCCCCCACCACCGCTCCCACCAGCGACGCTTAGCCTGCCGGCACCCGGTCTCCGACCGCTGACTTCTCAATCAGCCGGACCTTTTCTTCATTCGTGCGCCCTTCCGGCAGCACTTCGCCACGGCGGAAGATGTCCAGCATGAAATCCCGGCTCAGTGCGCCGTGCTGCCAAGCCTTTCGTCCTGCACCACGCTGCGGCATGTCGCACGACCCTGCCGCACGCTGAACGAGAATTGTTCACAAACCGCGATCAGCCGGACCTCTTTTTCGTTGGTCCGCCCTTCCGCCAACACCTGGCCGCGCCGGAAGATGTCCCACATGGAATCCCGGCTCAGCGCACCGTTCTGCCACGCCTGGACCACGGCCACGATTTCGTTGGCCGAGAGCCCGTGCGTGCTGTAGTCGGCGTTCAACTTGATGACAACCTGCTCGTTGCTGACGTCATCAGGGATCAATTCCGTGGAGTTCCACCAGTGCGCCCAACGCAGGACATGCGTCAGCGACATGCCCACGCTGTCCGCCAACGCGCCCAGGATGCTGTTCTCTCCGCTCTGCTTGAGTTCGATGGCCTGAGCCGCCTCACCAACGCGCTTCTGCGTCTCCAGCAAGCGTGGCGGTCTCTGCTCTCCTGTCTTTCCAGACCCCTGCGGCGCCTCGTTCTGGGCAAGAACTTGTTGTCGAGTCCACCTTGCCGAGGGAACAAGAGGCAACGGTCGGTTTTCAACCCTCGCCTGCTTTCCACGAAGAAGCCTCAAGGCCCTGGTGATGAGCAGGTTTGAGCATAGACGAGGAAAGGGGAAGTCAGGAGCAGAATTCAGGCCCAAGGTGAACTACCGGCGCGTACTCGTCCACCACTCAGCTACTACTCCTTCACTACTTGGAGGCGGAGGTCGGAATCGACCGTTTTTTGCCGCAATCGCAGGTAAAACTTACCCATTTCCCCGGGCTACTCAAGCCTAATCAGCCACTACCAGCGCCTACTGGAACCTACGCAGTTGGTGCCCGTTTTGGTGCCCGCTTCCAGGGCCGCGCGATCTACAAACACGCTCAGGGGTCCGCTACGCACGGAGGAGAGCTTGCTTTGTTCTTTGCTCGTTGTTGGCGCTCATTTGCTCAGGCCGATTTTCCTCGCAAGTTCGATGAAAGGCGGATCGGAATGCAGCCGGTCGAAAGCGTAATGTGACCAGAGCCAGCGCAGCCACATGTCGCGTTGGTCGTAGGCTTTCCAAAGGCACTCGAAGGCGAGATCATCGTTGCCCGTCCCGGCGTAAACCAGCGCGCAATGGAAGGAGCGCACGAACGGCTGGCACGTGGCGCCCTGCAATTCAGCGAGCGTGCCATTGAATACGGACTGCCCACACCGAAAGGATTACTGATAATTGGCATCCCTGGAACCGGCAAAAGTCTCAGCACCAAAGCCACAGCAAAAGTGTTCGGCGTACCATTATTAAAGTTGGACGCCGGCAGAATCTTCGCTGGTCTCGTTGGTCAATCTGAATCCAACCTCCGCGCCGTGATCCGAACCGCAGAAGCAATAGCCCCCTGCTGCCTTTGGATTGGCGAGGTGGAGAAGGGGTCGCCGGCAGTAAATCCTCCGGTCAAACTGACGGCGGCACTTCAAGCAGGGTCTTTGGCAGCGTCAGCTCTTGGATGCAGGAGAAGGAAGGCAACAACGCGGGCGGGTGGCCAACCACCCGCCCACATATTCGCCGCCAGATGAGAATTTTCTGTAATAATCCTTCCCGAGACGTGTCTTTATCTGTGGCGATGCTGAGCAGCTCTGCCGTGATTTCCAGAACGCAAAGCTCCAATTCTAACACGGAAGATGACGAGAATGAAAGAAGGCCTTCGATGCCAAGGCATCGAAAACCGAGTTAAAAGCCGCGCTGGAGAAATTCAAGGAGGCGCGCAAGCAGAGACATGCCAACCTCGAGAAAGCGCAGGCTGAGTTGCGCCAGTTGCTGTCGGTTCGGCAGGAGGTGAGCGCCACCCTGGCCGGACTGCTTTAGGCTCCGCAACTCCGGACGTTCTCAAATCTCCGGGGGGGATGCCTCTCCAGGGGTTCCTCAGAGGCAGAGGTTTGCCCACGCTGCCGGGGCGATTGCGCTTGGGTCCGGAGCCGAAACTTGGCAGCATTATGCTGTAATAGCGTGAGCCGTTCCGGTGTCATAATTACGAAAGAATTGAATCTGGACGTTGTTGATTGTCTGGCGCGCGTGCGAAAGCAGGATCAGGATGCCGCCCGTTCATTGGTGGAATACCTGTATCCGACGGTGATCCGTATCGTGCGGAACAACCTGCCGCGCCGGGCAGCCGAAGAAGACCTGGCGCAAGAAGTATTCTTGAAGATGTTTGAGAAGTTGGACCAGTACAAAGGCGAGGTCCCTCTGGAGCATTGGGTTTCGCGCATCGCGGTCAACCTTTGCCTGAACGCCATTCGCTCGCAACGAGTTCGCCCGGAGTGGCGGATGGCTGATCTATCCGAGGAGCAGGCGGAGGCGCTTGAGGCGGTGTCAACGGCGGAGGTCCAGGAGACGCACCCGGCTCATCTCCTCGGCGCGCGGGAGTTGGTGGACCTGCTCCTGGAGACTCTGAGCCCGAAAGACCGCGCCGTCATTCGCATGCTGGAAATCGAGCAGTATTCCATCGAGGAAGTCCGTGAAATGACGGGGTGGTCGGCCGCGCTCATCCGGGTGCGTGCGTTTCGGGCGCGGCACAAGTTGAACAAGCGCTTCGGAAAATTGAAAAAGGAGGGACGGCTATGAAGCTGCACCCGGATTTAAAGCGGTTGTTGATATTGTCTGGCCAGGGTCCGCCGCCACCGGAAGCGGCCCCGTTTGGATTTGCCGCCCGAGTTGTGGCGGCCTGGACCCCCGCCAGGAAGCCAACGCTGCTCTTCGAACTTCAACGGGTCGCCTGGTCCTCGGCTTTCGTGTCCCTGGTTGTGATTCTTTGTGGTGTCGTCGTCCTCCTGAGCCAGGCGGATGCGCCTGAACCTGCAACTGGTTTGTCTTCGGCGGTGCGCTTCCTCGTAAGCAATATCATTCAATGAACGCTATTAAACATTGGAAAGTGCTCCTGGCCCTGGTGCTGGTCTTTGCCGCGGGCGGTGTGACGGGAGCGGTGTGGACAACCATGCGCTTCAAGCATGCCTTTGAACGGGGCCTCAACCTCGAGAATTGGACCTCTGAGGCGATGAAATTCATGCAAAGGGAGCTGAAACTGACCCCGGAACAGCAGCCGAAAGTTCGAGCGATCCTTGACGATACGGGGCGCCATTTCAAAGACTCTTTTGGCCAGGCGATCAAAGAGTCGGGGAGCGTTCTGGTCAACTCTTGGCGCCGGATTGACCAAGTATTGACCCCTGAACAGCGAGCTATCCACCAACGGAAATGCCAGGAATTCCGTGATCGCCTGAAGAAAGTCCTCAAGGTTGACTTGCCGGCGGAGTGACCGAGCCGACCGCGCCACGAAAATGGACTGGCAAACAAAACACTCGCCTCCCCAACGCCGCTGCCCCGGTCGGCGGCGCGGCACCGCCGCCGTCCTCGGAACGCTGTTTGTGCTGGCCGTGTTTTGTGTGGCGATGGTTCTGCAAAAACATGCGCCGAACACTGCATTCATGGTGGCGCTCGATTCCGATCGCCTCTTCCAGATCACAAACGTCTGGACCGTCCATTTGAAATTCACGAAGGACCAGTGGGAAGCGATGGAACCTAAGGGCGGGTTCAATATGTTCGCGGCTTTCAGCCGGGCTGCCAGCGCAGCCGGCCTCAAGTCCCTCTCCTCCGCGATCATGAGCCAGGGCGATCAGAACCATGACGGCCGGCTCTCGCGTGAGGAGTTTGCGGCCCTGGCGCAGAAATGGTTCAAGGCTTGGGATACAAACCGGACAGGAAAGCTCAACGCCGGCCAGATCCGGGACGGGCTCAACTCCGCGGCCAAGCGAACCGGCGGGAGGGGCGGTGCCGGCGGTGGCGGGTTCCCCGGCCTGGGCATGATGCTGCAAGGCCCGGAGGGAAAGCGCAACGGCCTCGCCTCTGCCCTGGGAATCGAATTCGTTTACGTGCACGCGGATTTGGAGTTTGGAGGACGCTTGTTGAAGGATGTCGGCGTGCGTTACAAGGGCAACGGCACTTTCCTGGAATCGCGCGGCTCGCTCAAACGCTCGCTCAAGGTCGATCTCAGGAAATTCGTCAATGGCCAGCGATTGGGAGACGTTACCATGCTCACCCTCCAGAACAACGTTACCGATGCCAGTTGGATGAACGAGGTGCTGGCCTACCTCTTCCTGGCCATTAGCGCCGGCCTTGGACTGGGAGCAGGCCAGACCCTGCTCACCATTGTGGCCCTAGTCATTATTCTCGGGCTAATCATGATACGCAGCACCTTCCGCGCGAGCCCGGGACCGCCAAATCTCTACCTCACCGTCACTAGTCCGGCTGCCGCTAAGCTGGGTGTGGTGCGCCTTCTCCAGGAGTTGACGGGTCTGGGCGCCAGCGCGAGCCTCAAACGCTTCGACCAGACCGCGGAGTCGCTGGAAGCCGCCTTCCTGGTGGATTTCAAGCAGGTGGCGCACTTGGAGCAGTTCACTCAGCGGCTCCGTGAATTGAGCCCGGACGTCAAGGTGAGTTGCCTCGATGATCGGGGTTTGCTCGGCTGACCGGGCGCACCACCTTCCTATGACACCAATTCTTCCGAACTTGCGCTACGAGCGGAAGTTCATAGCTGACGGGTCTACAGTAGCCGAAGCGCTGGCCATGGTGCGGCGTCATCCATCGGCTTTCCGGGAAATCTATCCAACCCGGGTCGTGAACAACATCTATCTGGATTCTCCGGGACGCAGCGATTATCACGACCACATCAACGGAGTGGCCAATCGGAGCAAGACACGGGTGCGTTGCTATGGGCCGCAAGCCGGGCAGATCGAGCGGCCCATGCTCGAACGCAAGTTCAAGCGCGGGCTGGTCGGCGGGAAGGGGGTCCATGCCTTGCCGGGTCTTTCGCTGAACGGGGACTCGGTTAAGCCGGTCTTGAAAACCGCGGTCGATGAGGCGGCCCTCCCCGAGATGCTGCGGTCAGTTCTGCGGCATCTCGAACCCTCCTTATTTACTTGCTACCGACGTCACTATTTCGTGAGTCGAGATGGGCGGTTCCGCCTGACGGTGGATTCCGACCTGCGCTTCTCCGGAGTCCGCGAGAACGGCGGTTTGGCGGCTCGTTGTCCTTTGGGCGCACCGGTCGTAGTCATCGAATTGAAGTTCGCGCCTGATGTCGCCGAACTTGCCGCTCCAGTTACGAATGCCCTGCCGTATCGTTTGACACGCTGTTCAAAATACGTTCTTGGAATCCGGCGCGTGGCATTGCTCTAAAAGCCCGCGCGCCCGTCATGAGCCCTTTGCCTGTTCTGGTCTGATTTTACGGCCGACATGCTTTCCCATCCACACCGACCGGTTCCACACACTCTGAGTGCGGAACCGGCGAGTTCCCCAGTGTCTGGGCGAGGCTCACATTTGCCGCCGCGGAGCACGGGTTTTTCTGAACAGTCGCAGGCCTATGGCAGCCGCGGCCGTGCAGGCCGCGAGGGGCGCTATCCATTTCCAGTGGCCATGTGTCTGGACACGGACCGGCGGGGCGACGGCGAGGGTCTTGAGATCGCGGACCACCGCGGCCCGCTCTGCCTCGGAGACGGCTCGGACGCCAAAGGCCGCCAGGGTGCTGGTGGAGCTATACTTACCCTGCGAGAACGCGAGGAACTTGACGGCGTCCTTGGAATAGACCTCCTTGACGGTCGCGTGGGCACGGTCACTGTACCACCACTGCCGGTGTTCCTTGATGTTTACCTTGGCCACTTTAATGTCGAGGACGGAATCGGTGACGCTGCGATAGACCCGGCAGTCAGCAAATCGCCCGGCGGGTGCGTCGAGAGTCTCGTTGCCGAGGCGGGTGATTGTGATCGTCCAGGGCAATTTGTAGCCGCCGGGCTGCATGATCAGGGCCGTTTCGATTTGCACCGAGTCGCCCACCTTCATGTTGACCCGCTGGTACGGCATGGGTTTACCGTAAGTCAGCGCCATCGACCTGCCGTTCTCGTCTTCAATCACAATCGCGGCAAGCATTCCATCGGCGCGGACATGGAGGCGGTAGACGCTCTTGGGATCGTTGGTGAAGCGCTCCTCAATGACCCATCGCTGCTCAGCGCCGGCGCCGACGGTTTCGATGACGCGTACAATTCTCCGCCCGTCGATGGCGCGTGGTTCCATGGCGCCAGGACGGGGGCCTTCGTGGGAGTATTCCCAGAATTGGCCGACTTCGTATGGGGCCTCGGGTGCCGGGGCTGCAAGCCCGAGCATCGAGAGGGCGCACAGCATCATGGCGGCTGCTACCGCCGTGCGCGTCTCTGGACGGCTTCCTCTTGCCAACTGCGGGCACGCAGCCAGCAGCGGGGCAAAGGCATCAAAAATAGCACTGAGGCGTTTCATAAGGAATTGGAGAGGAACGGGCTCACACAGACCCGCATGGACGGGAAGAACCTTGTGGCGGCGGCGGCGGGCGCTTCGCCATGCACGAGCAGGGCAGTGAGTGAGAACAGAGTCAGGGCAGAGAGGACCCGTTTCATGCGGGCCTTCTATACCCTGGCCGCTCCTGGGTCAAGGCCGCGATGCATTGCCCGTACGCTCCACCGGCCCGCTGGGCCGCTGCTGCGATTGGCGTGCGGGAGCAAGGACTCAGCGAGGCCGCGCAAGGGCTACTCGATCTAACCTCCAAAACGCGATTTGGATGGCTTCCTGGATCAACCGTGTGCGGTCGCGGCCTTCGATGCTGGAGTCAAACCAGCATTCGGGATCCTCGGCATGCGCCGCCGCCTTGCGGGCAGCGCGGCGGTCCTGGCTGCGCCCCCAATCCGCCACCCGCCTGCGGATGGTGGCGAACACCAGGGCGAGCGGCGGCGGCGCGCCATCAGCTTGCCGCTGCCAGGTTTCGACCACTGCCTCCTACACCAGATCCTGCGCATCCGCCTCGCAGCGGCTTCGCTGGCGGGCGAAGAGCAGCACTCCGGGAGCGTAGGCAATGACCCAACGTTCCCAATCCGTTTGTTTCGCCATCTCATTTGTGGAACCGCTATTCACGCGATTTCAGCCATAAAGCGCCGCTGGTCGGGCCCTTTGTCTAAGAATCTTGAGGCTGTCCTCCTGCAAGTCAAATCGCTCTTACGGAATCGTGAAGGACAGAGGCCAGGAACCCGATCGAGCGGAGCGGAGCCGCCACAGGGTTAAGCTAATGGGGCAGGGTGCGCCCTGCGATGAATTGCCCGGCATACGGCACTCGCAGGCTGCGCAACCAAACCCTCCAATTGGTAAATCAGGTTCCGAAGATGGGGCGTCGGCGCTGTAACGGACGATCACAGTCTGCCCGGGGAGGGAGAATCCTCTGCTCCCGAGACATCGCCTCTTTCGGAGCATTTCGGAGCATTTCTGCGGACTTCCCAGGTGGAGGCGAGAGTCGGTTTCCAACCGACGCCTCCCGGCCCAAATGAGTTCTTTCAGCCCTGCAATACGTTGGTGGCTAGATAATTGCAGCAAGAGGTGAACGAAGTGAGGTCTGAGGCAACAACGGTGCCGTTTTGGGACTACCCGCCCACTACTCTGGCCTACTCGTCCACTACCCGGTCAGTACTTGGAGGCGGAGGCCGGAATAGGACTTTTTGCGGTCAAATCCACCGCCAACTAACATTTTTCTCCAAAGTGCTCAACAAAAGCTCTGCGTTTGGGCTGCCAAGCACTCCGGCAGTACTGAGTCAGGCACAGTTTTAGGCACGGTTGGGGAGCTGTTTTTGATTGCCTTTGCAGGAGTGCAGGGGCTAGAAGAATGGGCAGACGACGACTGGACAATGAAGCGCACGATCCTCCGGTGCGACCCCTGTTGGCGCGCAGCGTGCCGATGGAGTTGGCTGTGTTTGTTGTTGGTTCCGGGGCTGATGCAGGAGGTTGGCCTCCGGGCAGGGGCTCCTTCGGACACCAACGCGGCGAACACGGTTGTGGTCTTCGACTTCTTGCAGGGCACGAATCGGGTGGGCCGGATCAACGTGGAGCTTTTCGACCAGGAGAAACCGGAGACGGTCCGCAATTTCCTGCTCTACGTGCGGAGTGGAGCCTATACGAACAGTCTGCTGCACCGTTGTGTGCCGGGTTTTGTCCTGCAGGGGGGCGGGTTCTGGGTCACGAGAGAATAACAACTCCTGCAACCCTATTTGAGATCTTACGGGACCGGCCCGGCCAGGGTCCCATTGGCCACCCTGAGGCTTTGCAGGTCGAGCAGGATCAACGTGAGCCCCTGTAAATCGAGGCCGCTGACATCAAGGGCCAAGGGGAGGTTGTTGTTGGTGAAGATCGCGCGGAGTGCTGCCGCATTCGGATTCTGCAGGTTGGTTCCGACCTGATTGAAGACGTAGCCCTTCGGCGCGTGCTTTCCGAAAACAATGTTCCCGGCGGCGGCAATGATCCCCTTGTTGTCGCCGTTCACTGTCAGGGTCGTGCCGAGGGCAGAGGCGCCGATTTGGCCGCCGGAAACGAGCGCGGACAGAGCATCAAGCCCGCCGTTGATCAGGAGATTGCCGAGAATTCCACCCTCCACCGCATAGTGGCCGCCATTGAGGCCACCGTTAATCGTGACATCCGCGATCTGCTGGCCGAGGATCACGACGGAACCGCTTACCGGCCCATTGGAGACGATGCCGCCGAAGCGCATGTTCTGGCCCGCGACCGTCCGGTTCAGGCCGAGATTGCCTTGAACCGCGATCACGCCGCTGAGGTCGCCACCCGAGGTGATTTGGCTGACCAAGCTGCCGCGGCTGATGATTCGACCGCTGACGCCTCCGCATTGGGTTTCCACGACTGTGGTCGTCAAGCACGGCCCTTCATTCCACCGCCCTTCGTTGCCCGGCCCTTCGTTCGAGGTCGACACGTAGAGATTGCCAAAGTCAGCGCTCACCGAAGACGTGGCCCCGGTGATTGGATCGGTGCGGATGCCGGTGGTCTGGATCGTTCCAATTATCGCCCCGCCGGAAATGATCGAACCAAAGATGCTGGAGGCCGTGACATCTGTGATTCCCTGGTTGGACAGGAGGATGAGATCGCCCAGCGGTCCGGTACTGGTGATCGACTGTGAAATCCATTGCTGGGTCTCGATGGATGCGCCGTCGCCGCGGATCGCGATCGTTTGGATGACGGAGCCCTCCAGGTTGCCGTGGTGGTCGTGGGTTGGCATCACGGTGACCAGCGCCGTGTCGGCGCCGCGAGGGACATTGCTCGGCGTCACGATATTGGCCGTCCCCGCCGCATTCGCCGTGGCGACGCTCTGAACCACGAAGGTCACGCTGTCGTTATCGAAGTGACGGCCATTCTCATCGGTTGCGATGAAAAGGGCCGCCTGCTGGCTGGGAAGGTCGGCGAATGCAACCCGAAGCGTGTCGGCCGCCTGGACGATCTGCGTGCCGCCGGTTAGGAGTTCCTCCGCGTCCTCCCCATTTGCGTTGGCCCCCGTCTGGAGCTTGTTGCCGTCCAAGAAGGACCCGAAGGCCATCGCCTGAATCGAACGGGCCTGGATGAATCCGTTGGGGGCAAAGTCGCGGATGCTGACGCCGGCCAGGTTGTCGCTGGGAAGACGGATTCCGGCCCGGTTCGAGTCTCCACTGAAGAAACTCGAGGCCTGGGCGGTCACCGACGTCAGGAGGTCGCCTTCCACCACGACGTTGCGGATTCCGGACACGCCGGAGGCGTCGAGCCGTGCCAGGTTAAACTTCGCGCCGTCGTTGTAGGTGAGGAGGCTGAAGTCGTACTGGTCCCGGGCGGTGCCGACACCGTTGGTGACGCGGGCTGTGAGTTGCGGGTTCGGGAGGCTGCCGGAGTCGTAGTAGAACTGGAAATTGACGTAGCCCGTTTGACCGGGGGCCAGCGCGGCCGAGTAGGGATTGGGCAGCGGATAGGGCGTGCTCGGCGTCGTGGCTTCGACCAGCCGCTGAATTCCATTCTCCGTCACGTTGAGCACGACCGGGCCAAAACCGCCATAGACGGAGATGGTTCCGACGTGGCCGGCGATGATGGAACCCGGTGTCCCGCCCGCAACCCGCAAACTCTGGAGGGTGCCCAGCACGGTGATTCGACCCGCCATGTTCTGCCCCACGCTGAGGTAGTTAGGCCCAATCGTCGTCGCGCCAAGAGCGCCGACCGTAAGGCTGGCCGTGGGCGTCATCGAGCCGTTCACAATGGCCAGGCTGCCTAATGTGCCGGAAACAATCAGCGTCCCGGCGAAATTCTGCCCGACGCTCATCGAGTTGATATTGCCAAGAGTGGGAATTCTATTCACCGCCTGGATCAGGCCGGTTTGGGTGAGCGAGCCGCCGATGGCCAGGAGACTGACGGTGCCGGTCTCGGTCACCGTTCCCGAGACATCGCCGGTCACAGCCAATGTCGTCAGCGTGTTTTGGACCGTAACCGTGCCGCTGAGATTGCCGCCCACCGTCAGCGTGACCAGGTTGCCGGAGACGATCACCTTTCCGGCCAGGTCATGGCCGATCGTGAACCTATTGATGTTGGCCAGGGTTGTTGGGTCCGGTGACGGCACCTGGGTCGGGTCGGCGGTGTTGAAGGCGGTGATCACGCCGGTCGCTGTCAATGAGCCGCCGATCGTCAGCGAGTTGATCGTGCCGGACTCTGTCACCGTACCGGAGACGTCGCCGGTCACAGCCAATGTCGTCAGCGTGTCTTGGACCGTAACCGTGCCGCTGAGATTGCCGCCCACTGTCAGCGTGCTCAGGTCTCCGGAGAGGATCACCTTCCCGGCCAGGTCGTGGCCGATCGTGAACGTGTTGATATTGCCCAGGGTCGTCGGGTCCGGTAATGGCACCTGGGTCGAATCCGCGGTGTTGAAGGCGGTGATCACGCCGGTCGCTGTCAATGAGCCGCCAATCGTCAGGAGGTTGATCGTGCCGGACTCGGTCACCGTTCCCGAGACGTCGCCCGTCACAGCCAAGTTCGTCAGGGTGTTTTGGACCGTAACCGTGCCGCTGAGATTACCGCCCACCGTCAGCGCGATCAGGTTTCCAGTGACGGTCGCCTTTCCGGCCAGATCATCGACGATGTTGAAGGTATTGATGTTGCCCAGGGCCGCCCCCGGCACTTGAGCCGGGTCAGCGGTGTTGGCAGCGGTGATGATGCCGTTCGCCGTCAATGAGCCGCCGATCGTCAGGAGGTTGATTGTGCCGGACTCAGTGACCCTCCCGGAGACGTCGCCCGTGACGGTCAGGTTGGTCAGGGTATTGCCAACCGCGACCGTGCCGCCGAGGGAGTCGGCCGCGGTAGTGCCGACCGTCATGCCTCCCAGATTATTGGGGAGCGTCCCGAGGTTGCCCGTGACCGTGACCGTGCCGGCCAGGTCATGGCCCATCGAGAAGGTGTTGATGTTGGCAAGCGTGACCGGCCCGCTGACCGGTACCTGCGGCGAATCCTGGGTGTTCTTCGCGGTGATCGTGCCCGTCGAGGTGAGCGAACCGGTAATGCTCAGGGAATTGATCGTGCCAGTCTCGAAGACCGAGCCGGAGACATCGCCCGCCACGCTGAGGGTGGTGAGGGTACCGTTAACCGTGACCCCGCCGCTGAGGGCGTCCGTGCGGCCGCTGCCGACGCTCAGGGTAGTCACGTTGCCCGTGACCAGGAGTGTGCCGGCCAGGTCTTGGCCGACGGACATCTTCGTGATGTTGGCCAAGGTGCTGCCGCCGGCCAGCGGCAACTGCGACGGATCGTGCGGCAGGTTGGACGCAGTGATTGTGGCGCCGAGCGTGAGCGAGCCGCCGATCGTCAGCGAGGTGATCGTGCCGGACTCTGTCACCGTACCGGAGACGTCGCCGGTCACAGCCAATGTCGTCAGGGTGTCTTGGACCGTGACCGTGCCGCTGAGATTGCCGCCCACCGTCAGCGTGGCCAAGTTTCCGCTGACAAACACCTTTCCGGCTAAGTCATGGCCGATCGTGAACGTATTGATATTGCCCAGGGTCGTCGGGTCCGGTGACGGCACCCGGGTCGGATCCGCGGTGTTGAAGGCGGTGATTACGCCGCTCGCTGTCAATGAGCCGCCAATCGTCAGGAGGTTGATCGTGCCGGATTCCGTCACCGTCCCGGAGACGTCGGCCGTCACCTTCACCGTCGTCAGAGTGTTATGGACCGAAACCGTTCCGCTCAGATTGCCGAGTACCGGCAGCGAACCCACCGTCAGCGTGATCAGGTTTCCAGTGACGGTCGCCTTTCCGGCCAGATCATCGACGATGTTGAAGGTATTGATGTTGCCCAGGGCCGCCCCCGGCACTTGAGCCGGGTCAGCGGTGTTGGCAGCGGTGATGATGCCGTTCGCCGTCAATGAGCCGCCGATCGTCAGGAGGTTGATTGTGCCGGACTCAGTGACCCTCCCGGAGACGTCGCCCGTGACGGTCAGGTTGGTCAGGGTATTGCCAACCGCAACCGTGCCGCCGAGGGAGTCGGCCGCGGTAGTGCCGACCGTCATGCCTCCCAGATTATTGGGGAGCGTCCCGAGGTTGCCCGTGACCGTGACCGTGCCGGCCAGGTCATGGCCCATCGAGAAGGTGTTGATGTTGGCAAGCGTGACCGGCCCGCTGACCGGTACCTGCGGCGAATCCTGGGTGTTCTTCGCGGTGATCGTGCCCGTCGAGGTGAGCGAACCGGTAATGCTCAGGGAATTGATCGTGCCAGTCTCGAAGACCGAGCCGGAGACATCGCCCGTCACGCTGAGGGTGGTGAGGGTACCGTTAACCGTGACCCCGCCGCTGAGGGCGTCCGTGCGGCCGCTGCCGACGCTCAGGGTAGTCACGTTGCCCGTGACCAGGAGTGTGCCGGCCAGGTCTTGGCCGACGGACATCTTCGTGATGTTGGCCAAGGTGCTGCCGCCGGCCAGCGGCAACTGCGACGGATCGTGCGGCAGGTTGGACGCAGTGATTGTGGCGCCGAGCGTGAGCGAGCCGCCGATCGTCAGCGAGGTGATCGTGCCGGACTCTGTCACCGTACCGGAGACGTCGCCGGTCACAGCCAATGTCGTCAGGGTGTCTTGGACCGTGACCGTGCCGCTGAGATTGCCGCCCACCGTCAGCGTGGCCAAGTTTCCGCTGACAAACACCTTTCCGGCTAAGTCATGGCCGATCGTGAACGTATTGATATTGCCCAGGGTCGTCGGGTCCGGTGACGGCACCCGGGTCGGATCCGCGGTGTTGAAGGCGGTGATTACGCCGCTCGCTGTCAATGAGCCGCCAATCGTCAGGAGGTTGATCGTGCCGGATTCCGTCACCGTCCCGGAGACGTTGGCCGTCACCTTCACCGTCGTCAGAGTGTTATGGACCGAAACCGTTCCGCTCAGATTGCCGAGTACCGGCAGCGAACCCACCGTCAGCGTGATCAGGTTTCCAGTGACGGTCACCTTCCCGGCCAGATCATCGACGATGTTGAAGGTATTGATGTTGCCCAGGGCCGCCCCCGGCACTTGAGCCGGGTCAGCGGTGTTGGCAGCGGTGATGATGCCGTTCGCCGTCAACGAGCCGCCGATCGTCAGGAGGTTGAGTGTACCGGACTCAGTGACCTTCCCGGAGACGTCGCCCGTCACGCTGAGGGTGGTGAGGGTACCGTTAACCGTGACCCCGCCGCTGAGGGCGTCCGTGGCGCCGCTGCCGACGTTCAGAGTAGTCACGTTGCCCGTGACCGTGAGCACGCCGAAGAGGTCATGGCCGACGGTCATGGTGTTGATGTTGCCTGAGGTCGGCCCTGGTACCTGCGCCGGATCGGCGGTGTTGGCCGCGGTGATCACGCCGGTTGCCGTCAGCGAGCCGCCGATCGTCAGCGAGGTGATCGTGCCGAACTCTGTCACCGTACCGGAGACGTCGCCAGTCACAGCCAATGTCGTCAGGGTGTCTTGGACCGTGACCGTGCCGCTGAGATTGCCGCCCACCGTCAGCGTGGCCAAGTTTCCGCTGACAAACACCTTTCCGGCTAAGTCATGGCCGATCGTGAACGTATTGATATTGCCCAGGGTCGTCGGGTCCGGTAACGGCACCTGGGTCGAATCCGCGGTGTTGAAGGCGGTGATTACGCCGGTCGCTGTCAATGAGCCGCCGATCGTCAGCGAGTTGATGGTGCCGGACTCTGTCACCGTACCGGAGACGTCGCCGGTCACAGCCATTGTCGTCAGCGTGTCTTGGACCGTGACCGTGCCGCTGAGATTGCCGCCCACCGTCAGCGTGCCCAGGTCTCCTGAGAGGATCACCTTCCCGGCCAGGTCATGGCCGACCGTGAACGTATTGATATTGCCCAGGGTTGTCGGGTCCGGTAACGGCACCTGGGTCGAATCCGCGGTGTTGAAGGCGGTGATTACGCCGGTCGCTGTCAATGAGCCGCCGATTGTCAGGAGATTGATCGTGCCGGACTCAGTGACTTTCCCGGAGACGTCGCCCGTGACGCTAAGGGTGATGAGCGTAGCGTTCACCGTGACACTGCCGCTGAGGGCGTCCGTGGCGCCGCTGCCAACGTTCAGCGTAGTCACGTTGCCCGTCACGAGGAGCGTGCCGGCCAGGTTCCGACCAACGGACATCGTGGTGATGTCCGCCAGCGCCGGTGAGGCATTGGAGACGGTGATCGTGCCGGCGGCTGTGAAGCTACCGGTGATGGTCAGTTGGGCGACTACGCCGGTTTCAGTAACGGAGCCGGAAAGGTTGCCAGCCACGGCGAGATTCGTGAGCGCGCCGGAGACGGTGACGGTCCCGACCACATCCAGACCTACGTTCATCGAGTCAATGCCTCCGGCGGTCAGGGTTCCCGACGCGGCGAGCGACTGGCCGAGCTGCACTGATTCCAGGTGGCCCGGACCGGTATCAGTCATGGCGCCGTTGAAGTTGCCGACCACACTCACTGACCCATGCTCGAAGGCAGTGAGGTCCAGCCGCCCGTTGAAGTCGGCCGCGAACGTCGCGTTCACCGTGTCGTTGTTCGAACTGCCGCCATTGACGGTGGTGTGGGTAGCGGTGTTGATGTCATGGATGTTGAACGTATTTCCACCTGAACCAAGTTGAAGGTTCAGGGCGGACAAACCCTGATAATTGATGCCGCTGGCCCCCATGCCGAGCCCGATGAGCGCGGTGGGCGTCAACGTCCCAGTCTTGGCGGTGCTGCTGGCGGTGTCATCCACGTTCAGAGTGTCCTGGCCGCCGCCAACAAGATTCAAGGTTCCCGCGATGTTGTTGACGACTCCAGGCGTTGTCGGGAGCAGCCCCGCCGTGCTGCCAACGTTGATCACATTCGAGCTGCCGGTGGTCCCAACAGTGGTCGTCACGCTGGCACTGGTGCTTTGGACGTTGTAGGTCAAGCCACCGACGGAGCCGTTGACGTTCAAAATAGCAATGCCGCTGTAACTGACGTGCTGGGTCCCGACCTTCACCTGGGCCGAGGTGACGAAGGTGGTGCGCCCGCAGGTGATGTTCAGCGTGTCGCCCGCTGCCGGCCCTGAGTCGGCCACGGCGAAGATGCCGGTGCCCGAGCCGCTGAGCGTCAAGTTGTAGGTGTCGCTGCCGCCGGCACCATCGAAGGTGGCGCTGCCGCTCCAGTTCGAGGCGGTAAAGGTATTGGAACTTGCGCCCCCAGCCAGGACGGCGTTCTGGATGCCAAGAAGGGTCAAGTCGGTGAAACCTGTGCGGCTCAAGGTCGTGTCAGACACGGCGAAGTTGACGTCATCTGTCGCTTTCACCGTGTTCGTCGCTCCGGCGGGTCCGTCCAACCCGCCGCCGCCCGTCCAGCCGGAGACGTCGTAAGTGTTCGTGCCGGCGTTGGCGCCGACCAGGTTTGCGGTCTGGATGTTGGAGAGCGCGATGGTCTGGGTCAGGCCGCCGGTGACTTGCAGCGAGGAGTTCGTAAGGACGTAGTTCAAGCCGCTCATGGAATCGGCCGGCACATAGAGGAGAGCATTGCTCGTTCCCTGCCCGTTCAGTGTGGCCGAACCGGACCAACCGGCGAGCGAGAACTGATTGGCGGTGGCGCTGGAACCCGCGCTCAGGATCGCTGAACCTACGCCGCTAAGCGAGAGGCTGAACGAACCGTAGCTCAGCCCGTAGTCGGCGAGGGTATAAGACGAGTAGCCGGAGACCCGGACGGAGAAGTTGCCGTAGGAGGTCGAGACGCTGGAATCACCCTTGGCGGCAAACGGCGAGCCGTAGGGGTCCAGGCCGCCAATATAAACGCCGCCCCCCAAGCCGCCAAGGATCGTATTGCCGCCCGTGCCCTCGTCGTTGATCGTCGCGAAGCCGCCGGCGGTCGTGACCTGGTTGTCGCCGGAGCCGAGAAGGGTAACCGTGGCCGCGCCGCCGCCGGTGGCGATCTGGTTGGCACCGTTGCCGGTTACACTGATAATGGAGGCGCCGCCGCCGATGGTCACCCGGTTGTCGCCGTCGCCGGAAATTGTGACCGTGGTCGAGCCGGAACCAGCGCTGCTGATGACATTGTCGCCGTTGCCGGAAACGCTAATCGTGCGGGAGGAATCGCTGCTGACAGAGATCTCGTTGTCGCCGCCGCCGTTCACGTAAATCGTTGGCGAGCCGCCGGTGATGTCGAGCGAGTTGTTCCCGCTGGCGGCGCTGGTCAGGGTGAACGTGCCGGAATAGGCGCCGTTGATCGTCACGCCGTTGTTGCCGGCGCCAGAGATCGTGATCGGGGCCGAGCCGCCGTTGGTGATGAGGCGATTGCTGCCGCTGCCGGACACGCTGATCATCGAGCCGCTGCCGGTGGAAACCTCGTTGCTGCCGTTGCCAGCGATCGTGACGTTCGCGTTGTCACCGGTGGTGACTTGGTTGTCGCCGCCGCCGGTCACGTTGACGGTGGCCACCCCCGCCCCCGTCGAGATGCTGCTGTTCCCGGTCCCCAGCGTAATGTTGACCGGCACGGCAATCCCGTTGTCCATCAGGATAACGTCATTGCCATCCAGGGTATTGCGGACGAGGATCGAGGTGACGTTGGGGTAGTTCTGAGTGTACCCGAGGGCGGCCACCTGGATGGTTTCGCCGCCGTTGGTGGTCCCGGTATCGCCCGGCACCCGGGTGAGGGTGTAATTCTCGGCGGGCTGCGCTCCGGTGACTTGGCCCAGACTGTTCACCCGGTTGTTGACGTCCTGACCGAGATAGAGCACCAGTTGGCCGCTGGTCACGCCCGCCAAGACCGGCGGAGCCGCTGCGGGCGGCGCCGCGATCACTTGTGCCACGGTGGGGGCGGGACTGGTGCTGCCGAGGTGGAAGTGGGCCGTGCCGCCGACCGTCACCGCCGGGATGTCAATATTAATTGCAGGCCAGATCGTAATGCCCCAGACTCTTACCGCCGGCGTGTGGATGTGGATGGCGGGAATGAGAACAACGTAGATGTAAACGGAAATGTCCACCGACCCGCGCGAAATGACGATCGCACCGCCGCCGCTGATTTGCACGCCGAAGGCGGCCACCCAGCCGTTGACGGACGCGCTGAACCCGCTGTTGGAAATCGTCACGCTGATGCTGCCGCCGATGCCGAAGACGTGATCGCCGAGCTGGAAGCCCGCGCTTCCGGTGAAACTGAAGCTGCCGTTGGGGTGGTAGTAACCGCTGAGCGTTGCCGTGGCAAGGCCGAAGAGGTTGAGCGTCAGATACGAGATATTGATGCTGAAGCCCGCGCTGGAAATGCCAATCGAAAGACTGCCCGCCAGGTTAAAGCCGAACAGGTACACTCCCAGGTTCGAAACCGTCACCCTGAAACCGGGGCTGATCGCGCTGTTATTCTGGTCGTACCGGGTCACGTTGGTGGTGTTGAGCTCCAGGGTGAATGCCCCACTGATGACGAACTTGTTGCCCAAGGCGGCCACCGGCGCGAAGCCCTGGGCGCCACCCGGAAGACTGAGCTGGATCCGCAGCGCCAACCCGGGATTCGAATCGTAGTAAATACCGGCAAACCCCGAGGCGTGGAAAGTGGCGTTAAGGAAGGTCAAATTGGCATTGACGGCCAGAGTCAGGGCGCTTGCCGTCACCGTAATATCGAAAGTGCCGTTGAGATCCACGACTCCACCCAGGACCTTAAGGTCGCCGGTTGCACGTATGCGAGCGATTCCGACCGGCAGGGTGATGCCGATGAGAGTGACCGGGGCGCCGGTCGTATTCAACTCAAGCAGGAAGGCAGCGTTCAGGCTGAAGCCGGGGAACCCCTCTGAGTAACTGATCGACAGCGCCGCCGCCACACCCGCATTGCTGAGCTGGAGGGCGCCGATAGCTTGGAACGACAGGACGGCATTGCCGTTCAACAGCACCTTGAGGGTCGCGTTAGCTTGCAGGCTGAAATCGAAGCCGGAGGCGCCGAGGGTGGCGGTGATGTTGACGGCGCCGGTGAGCACAAAGTAGTTGGACAACGTGACGCTGCCGCGGCCAATGAC
This sequence comes from uncultured bacterium, assembly GCA_963749495.1. Taxonomy (GTDB): domain Bacteria; phylum Verrucomicrobiota; class Verrucomicrobiia; order Limisphaerales; family UBA8199; genus CAVQND01. The sequence continues at coordinate 389,611 of CAVVMW010000018.1, read as the reverse complement.
GATGAAGTAGGCTGTGTTCGGCAGCACGGGAGTCCACGTGGCATAACTCGCCAAGCCGTTGGCGGGCGGTCCATTGGGGATAAACAGCGTGCGCTGCCCGTTGCTGGTAATCTCGTAGCTGGTCAGCGCCGACGGGTTGCTCGAGCTGTAATCCGGCCCCATGACGGTGGGGACTGGCGGGCTGGGCGGCGAGGTTGGCAGCGGGACGGGAATGAAGTAGGTAAGGTCGGAGCCGGTCGTGTTGATGACCAGCAGCCAATTCATGCCGAAGGAGATGCCCGGCGGACCATTGGCGCCCAGCGTGAGCGTCATCTTGGCGGCAAAGCCGGCATTAATCCCATTGGCTGCCGCCCATTGGACGTAGATCAGGCCGTTGGCGTTGAAGGTGAGGATGGCGTTGCTCAGATTGCCTTGTGAGTCCACGCTCCCCCCGAGGAACAACTGGGCCTGGACGAAGATGCTCAAATGGTCCGTGGTGATCGCCATGTCCAGCGTGCCGCTCAAGCGAAACACCTCGTGGCCGCTGATCTGGAAATCGGCATAGCCGTTAATAAACAGGCTGAAGGACTGCGGCTCCAGACTGAGGGTGTACGGCCCGTTGGTCATTTGGAGCGTCACCTGCTTGAGATCGCCAGTCGTGTTGAGCTTGATAAAGACCTGGCCGCCCGCGTAGATGCCTGCGTCCTCCAGGCATTTCAGGTCGGGCACCAGCAGGAAACCGCCCCAGATATTGACGCTGCCGTTGAGCGTCTGGATCGTCAGGGTACCGGCAGCCTCTCCGAGCGGGTCCTTCTGTATCGTGGGGATGCTGAACGAGGCGTTGGAAAGGGTGACGGTGAAGCTGTTCGAGGTGAAGGTCAGCGTCAGCGTCCCCTCAGCGTGGGCCTGCAATGCGCCCAGCACGTTCAGATCCGCCGCGCCGGCGATCGTCATCTGAAAGGCCTGGTTGGCGTAAGCGAAGCTGACCTCGCCATACAGGCTGTAAATGGGGGGCGTGATCGGCTTGGGGCTGCTCTGCGAGGGCACCTCCATCAGGAACAAAATGCTGATGCTGGGCTGCCCTCTGAAGAGCGGCGACAGGTCGGTGTACATTTTCACGCCGACCGACAGACTGTCCCCGAACGTGGCTGAGCCAATCACCAGGAATTTTCCGCTGGTGTCCAAGAACACGTCCCCATCCACCCGGAACACGTCCGCGTTGGCCGCGTAGATCGTCACTCCCGCCTGAATGATGACCGACGCGCTGGTGAGGCTGCTCCAGCCGCTGCCGGGGGTCGCGCCGGCATGGTAAAGGTTGGCCACCTGCGTTCGTAACTGGGCCTCCCACTGCGCGGCGGTGAGGCTGTCGGGGGTGCGGAATCCCGGCTGCCGCAATTGCAGGGCGTCACTCGGGGACCCCGTGAGATTCAACGTCGGGAAAGTGGCGCCAAAGGTGATCCCCCCGCGCAAGCCCCCGATGAACAGACCGGTGTCGCCCAGCGGAATCGGCGTGTCCACTTCCACATATAATTGCAGCGGGCCAAAATCCGACAGCCCGATGCGGATGGCCATGCCGAACTGACCGCCAAGGTCTAAGCTGCCCGCGATGCCGGCGTAAAAGGCGCTGGTGAACGGCCCGGTGCCCGGGGTGGTGGTAGTCGCGCCCTTTGGACCAACGAGGTTGCCCAGGCCGTCCACCACATTGCCGTTGGCGTCGAATCGAACCACGCCGGCCAAGAGCGTGCCGCTGAGGCTGCCGCCGAACAGATCGCCGGACACACCAACCGCGATGCTGTCAACCGAGATGATGGGGAACTTGCCCTGCACGATCAATTGCGGGTCAATCACCGCGTTGGTGATCGAACCGTTCAGGCTGATCGGACCCAAACTCGCATTAATGGTGGCGGAAAGCTCGATCAGGAACCGGTCAGGATGGGCGTTGAAGTCCGGCCAGGAGAGCGTCACCGAGGCGCTCTGGAGCGGGAGCCAGGATGGCCAGGAGAACGAACTGGCGTCACTGGCGCCGAGAGTGATCGAGATGGCAAATCCCGGCTTGGCCAGGAATGAGCCATCGCCTTCAATGGCGAAATTACTGGCGCTGCCGGTCAACTTCAAGTTGATCGCGCTGATATTCAACGTGGCCGTGAGCGTCCCGAAGCTGATGAGGTCCTGGCCTGCCCCGGCCGTGGGGTTGATCACCAATGGGTTGGCCGAGGTGCCAGCGGTGAGGGACAGAGAGAACCCATCGCTTGTCGTGCCGATGTTTATCGCGCACGTGTTGACCTGCACGGTGAACCCGTTGGCGCTGATCGTGGGCAGCGCGAGGGGATGCAGCAGGTCAAACCCGGCGCTCACCGTGAACTTGATGTCCAGATTCGTCAGGCTGGCGTTGATCGGACTGGTATCTGAACCGATGGAGGCTGCCGCTGCCTTCACGTGGACCACCGCCGATACGTTAACGTTCCCTGGAGATGATGAAGTCGAGGCGAAGTTGAAGTCGAAGCTATCCAGGCTGACGCTGGGATCTTTCACAGTGATCGGCCCAAGCGAATAAGACGGGTCGAGGAACGAAATGCCCGGGCTACCGAAAGAATCGAGCTTGAAGCCCTCGGCGGTGCTGTAGTGGAATTGCGGGCTGCCGGTCAAGGTCACCATCGGGTTCGCGTTGGCCAGAAAGGTGATTTTCGCGCCGCTGAAATTGAAGCTGTTAACGGTGACGGTGGCCAACGATGCGTCCGTGTAAGTGTAATGCTGCACGTTGATGGAGGTCGCGGAGAAGGTCACGAACGACCCAATCGAGAACGTGACGTTCGACAGGACTAGGTCCTTGTCGCCCGACCCCCAGGACTGTCCGTCGGCCCGCGCGGGCAAACCCGCGCTCGTGGCGTTGCTGGCGCTCACGGTGTCGCTGAAGCTGGTATAGACGGCGGAGCCGGCGCCGATGTTGAGCAAAACCTGCGCGGGCTGACCCGTCGTCTGGTCGGCCGGAATCTGGAGGGTCAACGTCACGCCGGCCAGATTGATGCTGGAGGCGTTGGGCACAGGCACGCTGTTGGATCCCTCGCTCGCCGTGATGACCAAAGTGTTGTCCAGGTTCAGGCTGGCATTGCTCAAGACAATGGCCTGGAAGGCATCACTGCCGCTGGCATCGGCCACCGTGGCGACTTCCGAATCGGAGAAGACCACCGCGACGGTCGAGGCGCCCACGGCGATGGTCTCGTTGACCGCGGAAGTGGTGGTGTTCCGGCGAATGGTCAAGGTGGCGCTGCCCGAAAGGGCACTCCCCACCGCGACGGTTGCGGTAGCCGAAGCTGTCAACGCGTAGCCCTCATTGGTGCCGCCGCTTTGGAAGAGCACCAAACCCAGCGTGCCGTTGGACAGATTGAACGTGTCGGTGCCGCCGTCGGCCATGACGGGAGAATTGGCGGTGAGGTTGGCGGCGCCAATCAGGACTTTGGTCTCGGTGCCGCTCACGAGTTCACTGATGGAGAAATCACCTGCCAGGCTGAAATAGGGACTCGACTGAGGACCGACCACCAGAGAAAGGTGTCCGCCCAAGCTCTTGATGTTTCGCTGATCGGCAGTGCCGTTGGTGCCGTCCGTGAAGGTGACCCCCGGACTGTTGGGGATGGTTTCATTCACCGCCGCGCCCGTGGTGTTGATCGCCACGCTGGCTGAGCCAGTCAAGCTGATGTTGTCGGGCAGGCCAACTAGGGCAATGCTGGGAGCCGTGGCGCTGGGAGCCGTGGCCTGGAGGGCATAGGTCGAGCTCGTCGCGGTCGAGTCGCGATAGATGACTAATCCGAAACTTGCCCCAGTCACTTGAACCCCGAGCGTGGGATTGCCGCTGCTATCCACGCTGCCGAGGAAGGCCGAAACGCCCGAAGCGCCGACCAGGATCTTGGTCAGACTGCCGGTGGTTGTCTCGGTGAAGCTGAACTTCCCAATGAGCGAAACGAGGTTCGCCACGTTAATCGAGATGCTGCCGGCGACTTCTGTAACGTTGCTCGAGCCGAGGTTGCTGAAGTCGAGCGGCACACTGCCACCGCCGGCTGTCTGAACCGAAGTGGGCGCGCCGGTGAGGGTTGAGGGATCCAGCCCGCTGCGGACGCGCACAGACAGGCCCGTGCTGCTGATGGACAAACCCGGCACTCCGTTCAAGGTGTCGGTCCCGCCGTTGGCCACCAGGGCGTAACCCACACCAGACTTGACCAGCAAACCGAGGCTCGCCCCGGTGATGGTGACATTGGTGCTCGCCGTTCCCAGCACAACATTGACGTTGTTTGCGCCGATAGCCAGGTCGCTAGCCGACCCATCGGCGAATGCCTGGAACCCGAAGTCGCCTTCCAGCGAGGCCAGACCGGCCACGGCCAGGGTCAGATGCCCTTCAATGTCGGTAACGTTGCTCGTCCCGGTTCCGAGGCCCGAAAAGTCAAAGGTCACCGCACCGCCGGGCGTCTGGACCGATGCCGGCAACCCGGACGGAAGATCTGAAACGTCCAGCCCGCTCCGCACGCGGACCAGCAAATTGGTCGCGCTCAGGGTCAGCCCCGGCACGCCTGTCAGGGCCGTATCTGCGGGATTACTGCTGCCCCTGGCTTCCAGGACGTAGGTGCTGGGCGAACCTTCCTTGACGATGACTCCAACCTGGGCGTTGGCGATGTTGAGGCTCACGCTGTCGGCCGTCAGCGTGGCGGTGAGGCCCGTCGCGCCGATGGCCAGGTAGTGGTCGCTGCCAACCGCATAGCTTTGGAAACCAAAGCTGCCGGACAAAGATACGAAACCAGCGACATCCACTTCCACTGTGCCTTCAATGTCCGCCACGTTGTCGGACCCGGTCCCCAGACCGCTAAAGTCCAGCGTCACGTCGCCGCCGGAGGTGTGAATGGCCGCCGGGCACGCCGGTGGTCGTCGAGGGATCCAGCCCCTGCCGGACGCGGACGAGCAAATTGGAGGCTGTGACCGAGAGACCCGGAACGCCGTTCAGAGCGGTGTCCGCGGGATCGGCACTGCCCTGCGCCTCCAGGGCGTAGGTTGTCGGCTGGCCGTTGATCCCGGGCTGGATGATCATCCCAAAGCTGGCGTTGGCTACGGTGAGGTTGGTCGTCGCCGTTCCCAGCACCACTGACAGGTTTTTCGCCCCCAGGGCAATATCGGACTGGCCGCCCGCCCCGTTTTGGAAGGACTGGAACCCGAAATCGCCTTCGAGCGACCCAAACCCGTCCACGCTCAGTGTCAGGTGCCCTTCGATGTCGGTCACGTTGCTGGTTACTGAGGCAAGTTTGGAAAAGTCGAGAGTGACGGGCCCGCTGGGCGTCTGGACGAAGGTCGGCGCTTCGGTGATGGTCGAGGGATCCAGCCCGCTCCGGACACGCACATCCAGGCCGGTGGTGCTGATGGACAAGCCGGAAACGCCGTTCAAGGCGCAGGTAGCGCTCGCGGCCACCAGGGCATAGCCCACATCCGGTTTGACCAGCAAGCCGAGGCTCGCGCCCGTGATGGTGACATTGGTGCTCGCCGTCCCCAAGACCACAGTGACGTTTTTTGCCCCGATAGCCAGGTTGCTGCCCGACCCGTCAGTGAACTGCTGGAAGCCGAAGTCACCGGACAGCGAAACAAAATTCGCCACGTTCAACGTGACGCTTCCTTCGATGTCGGTCACGTTGCTCGCGCCGGAACCGAGGCCGGTGAAGTCCAGGCTCACATCGCCGCCTGGCGTATGGACCGTGGCGGGCGCGCCGCTCACGGTGGTCGTGTCCAATCCCTTCCGCGCCCGAACCGTCAAGGCCGAGGCGCTCAGGCTCAGCCCCGGCACTCCGTTCAGGGTGTCGGTCCCGCCGTTGGCCACCAGGGCGTAAGCAGCGTCGGCGGCCGCCGCGCCGGGCTTCACCAACAGGCCCAGGCTGGCGCCGGTGACGGTTACGCTGACGCTGCCAGCGGCCATCGTCGCGTCCACGTTGGTCGCGCCAATCGCGATGTCGGTAGCGCTTCCATCGGTGAATTGCGTGAAGCCAAAATCGCCGGTCACCGAAATGAAGGCTCCTACCGACAGGCTCAACCCTGCGGCGGACGCCGAGGTCTCATTGCCCGCAAACACCAGATGCACCTCGGTGCCATTGACATCCACCACTTCCGAGACAGGGCCGGCCGTGTTCTGCCGGAATTCAACGTTCCCGGATAGACTCAGGGTATTGGCGGGCAGGCCTGCCAGGCTGACGGCCCCGCTGGCATCCAAGGCGTAAGTGATGGTGTCGTCGGCGGCTTTGAAGATCGCCAATCCCAGCGTGCCGCTGTTCACCGAAACGCCCACGCCGTTGGCGCCCATGAACACTTGGACCCCCGTTACACCCACCAGCACCTTGGCGGGACTATCGCTGGCCGGGGCGTAGGTAATCACTGCTCCAGAGGCGCTCAACGTGGCAAACCCAGCCAGGTCCAACCCGAATGAGTCCAACGTCACCGTCAGCACTCCGCTGGCCAGGTCGTAACTGCCGCTCAAATGACTGGCCGAAGTGTCCAGCGCCGAGCCCACGTGCAACACTGCGCTGGTGGTGTCAAAACCCACCGTGCCGCTCAGCGTGCCGCCAAAGGAGTAATTGATATTGGTTAAGGTTATTATGGTGGGCGCCTGCAAGGCCAGCAGGCCACCCAGTGTAATGTCCGAAACGCTGGCAGTGGCCGAGTCGATGGTGAACCCTGTCTGCCGGATTTCGAGGCCAGTGACCTCGACCTTAAGGCCGTCGAGCAGACCAAAGGTGAGGCTGGCCGTGTGGATGGTGGCCAGCGTATCGGAGCCGGGGGTAATGCTTATGTTGTTGGCCGTCAGCGTCAATTGGCCGCCAATCGACAGCGTGATGCTGTCGGCGGTGACGGTCAACTGCCCCGGCGTGGAGGCGCTGGCGAAGTCATAGGTGGCCGCCAGGTTGGTGAAGCTGGATGTCACCAGCGAACTGCCGGGGAACAGGGTCATCGTGCCCAGGGTCAAGCTAACCGAGCCGCTCACCACTGGGGTGGCGGTCCTGTCCACCGTGAAATTGCTCACATGGAGACCGAGATTGGAAAATGAAAGGAAGCTGCCGACCGTCACCGGCGTGCTCGCGGTGATGTCGAAGCTGCCGAGGCTGAACCCGGTTCGGGTCAGATCGAAGTTGCTCAGGGTGAAGGTCGGCAGGCCGGAGAACAGGTTGGACGTCACCGTGGCGCTGGACACGTGCAGCATTGTCGCCTCGCCCGGATTGATGTCCACCGCGCCCAAATGGATGGTCAAAGCGTCTCCCAAAGGGATGTCCAGGCTGGGGATGTGCAGGCTCAGGATGGCCGGAGAGCCGAATTGGTAAGAGCCTCCCAAGGTGCCCAGGTGCAGGTCCAACAAGGGAACGTTCGGGAAGAGGACCACGTTGGTGGCCGAAACCGAAATGCCCCCGCTGACGGAAGGCGTCGCTCCGTATTGCAGACCGAAATTGCTTAGCGTCAGCATCACGTTGTCGGCGCTAACGATGTCCGGGATCGACACCGGCCCGCCGCTGCTCCAGGTCAGGCTGCCGAGGCTCAAACCGCTCTGGCTGATGGCCAGATTACTCACCTGGAGAGTGCCCAACCCGGTGAATTGGGGGGAGCTTAACGTGGCGGACGCGACGGTCGCCATCACCGTCTGGCCGGGAGTCAAAACCACGTCCCCGCTCGCCGTCAGCACAAACGCCTCGCCCATGCTCAACCGAAGGCCCGTCACCGTCACCTGGAGCTGCCCCGTCGGACTGACGCCATCAAAGCCCGCGAAACTGTAGGCCGCGCTGACATTCGTGGCCTGGAACTGGACAAGGTTTCCATCCGGGAACAGGTTCAAGCCTGAGACCGTGGCGGCAATCGTCCCGCTCAAGGAAGGCCCGCTCGCGCCAGCGCCGAACGACACGTTGAAGTCCGACACCGTCAAGGTCACGCCCGTGGTCGTAATGAGGTTTCCAATGCCCGGCGTTGCGCCGGACGCTGAAGCCAAGGTGAAGGCACCGAAGCTGAAGCCGTCCCCACGAATGGCGAAATTGCTCAACGTGGCCGATGGCATTCCGGAGAACTGCGAGGAGGTCACAGTCGCGGTTTGCAAGGTCGCCAGGGTTTGAGTCGCCGCCCCGTTGGGATCGTAGCTCAAACTCACACCGCTGGCGGTAATGGTCAGCGCCTCCCCGAGCTGCAAGACCATGCTCGCAGTCTGGGGGATGGTCAAATTGAACCCGCCGCCGATCGTGTAGGTGCCTGTGAGCGCGGGATCGGACGTGCTGGAAGCAATCTTTCCGCTGAAGCTGCGCCCCGGGAACAACGTCGCGCTGGCCACGGAGATCGTGACACTCCCGCTCCAGACTCCGGCCGTCGACAGCGTGGCCGTCACACCCAACGTCACCCCTTGCAGTTGCAGAAAACCGCCCAGGGATGCGTTTGTGAGGGTCTCGGTCGAAGTAAAGCTGGCGCTCTGACTGGCCAGCACATCAATGATATAAGTGCCCAGGTCCTGGAGCCCCGGTGTCTGGCTTAAAGGCGTGCCATGAGAAGGATTTGAAGGAGAGCCACGGCCTCGAGCCGAGGCCGCGGTAGCGGTGGCAGTAGTGGGGGCACCGCAAGCCACGGCAGCAACCCCACACGCTCTTGGAGAGGAACCGACGATTGCCGCGAAATTCGGACTGACTTGAGCTGCGGTTGCGCCGCTCGGGGGACCATTGGCGGAGCGGAGCGTGCGCGTCAACTCCGAGACCTTGGATGCGCTGTTGCCCGCGCTCGTGGTCTGAGGACTGATCGAATCGCCCTGCAAAATCTTTGAAACCGCATCGGCTCTTGGGGCGGCCGTATTGAGCGTCACAGTGGTCGCGGAAGTCTCTTCAACTCGCGCGCCGACGGCAGCTTGATCGAGCGTCGGTGCGGCGGCGCAAGTCTGGCTTTGAGCCGGCGCCGGAGGCGCGGCAGGCGGTGTCCGTTCCATGCCGGCGAACATGTCCTGGACGCCGTTGTGAGCAAAATGCGTCTCGGAAAGCCCCGCGGTGGTGAATGGGAACGACACCTCCTCGACTACCGGACAACGGTGGTGGGCGACAACAGCGGCGGTCCCAAGGGCCGTGAGATTCGCTGACAGCATCACCCGCGGCTCGAGTTCTTCGAGTCGGAACTGCCGGCCTTCCGGGTCGGACCGCATAGTGCAGCTAGGTTGTTTGCCTCCCGCCGGGCAGGCACTCCCAGTTGGGGCATCGTCAAAGTTCGCATCAAGAGTAGCAACGATTCCCCTGTTGTCAAGACCTTTTCCCGATTCGGTTCCGATTCTTTTTGTAATGAGTCAAGAAGGAGGTGGAGTCCTTGGCAGGACGGTCGTCCACCGGTCCACGAATGGCGGGGCGCGTCCGGAAACCAGCCCCGCCACCGACACCAAAGGACCGGAGCGCCGGGTTCAGAGGCTGTGTGAAAAATCCCGGCCCCGAAAAAACTTCGCTCACATTTGACTTATAGCGCGTCGGAACGATGTGCCCCTTCACTTTTGGTGGTCTAAAAGCGCTCCAAAATTGATTTTTCACACAGCCTCTGAAGTGGGCGCTCCGGGGGCGGTGTTGGAATGCGCCCCAAATGGCGCAGCGAAGCTGTTTTTGATTGCCTTTGCAGGAGTGCAGGGGCTAGAGTCCTTGAATTTCAAAACGTGATGCAGACAGGTCAAGTTTGTGGCACGGGCATCCTGCCCGTGAGGGCTTGGGCAGGATGCCCGAGCCACGGTCTGAGGCCCAGCCTCGCTAGAAGAATGGGCAGACAATGACTGGACAATGAAGCGCACGATCCTCCGGTGCGACCCCTGTTGGCGCGCAGCGTGCCGATGGAGTTGGCTGTGTTTGTTGTTGGTTCCGGGGCTGATGCAGGAGGTTGGCCTCCGGGCAGGGGCTCCTTCGGACACCAACGCGGCGAACACGGTTGTGGTCTTCGACTTCTTGCAGGGCACGAATCGGGTGGGCCGGATCAACGTGGAGCTTTTCGACCGGGAGAAACCGGAGACGGTCCGCAATTTCCTGCTCTACGTGCGGAGTGGAGCCTATACGAACAGTCTGCTGCACCGTTGTGTGCCGGGTTTTGTCCTGCAGGGGGGCGGGTTCTCGGTCACGAACCCCGCTGGGTCCGATGCCTTTTCGTCGTACGTGGAGGCCCCGGACTATGGCCGGCTGACCAACGAGTTTCTGGTGGGCACGCGCCTGAGCAACACGCTGGGGACTTTGGCCATGGCCAAGCTGGACAACGACCCGAATTCGGCGACGAGCCAGTGGTTTTTCAACCTGGGAGACAACTCGACCAACCTCGACACGCAGAACGGCGGGTTTACGGTTTTCGGGCGGGTTCTCGACAGCACGAATGCCAACGAGGGTATCGCGGTGTTGCAGAATTTCAACACGCTCTCCACGAACGGGGGCATCGTTGACCTTGGGAGTTTGCTGGGAACGAACTACAGCGTCTTCAATAGCCTCCCGGTCGCGTACACGAACACCGTGAGCCGGGCGCCCTTGTATCAGGAGCTTTACTATACGGACGTTCTCCATTCTGAACGAAACCAACCCGCCGGGCTCGGCCCCGCCAACAGTCAACGTTCTATCTCCGCCGTCCAATTCCAGTTTCACCAACCAGGCGGTGGTGGTGCGTGGAACCGCCGGCGGCGATGCCGGCGTGGCGCGAGTGGTTTATCTCTTGCAGGATGGCCCCTGGGAAATCGCCGCCGGCACCACCAACTGGGCGTTTAGCGTTTCGCCCGCCGCCGGATACAACACCCTGACTCTGGAGAGCATCAACTGGGTCGGCACGCGCTCGGCCAGTGTTGCGCTGACGTTCTTTTACGAGGCCAAGTTCCCGCTCGACTTGCGGATCCTCGGAGGGGGGAGCGTCAAGGGCCTGGCCAATCGGGCGTTGCTCCGGGCAGGCGCATACTACACCGCGACGGCCGTCCCGGCGCCGAACTATGTCTTCGAGAGCTGGACGGGTTCAGTGGCCTCTTCCAATTCGGATCTGTCTTTCCAGGTTCCCGTGACGGCGACCAACTTCAGCCTGACTGCCAACTTCGTCCGCAGCCCCATGTGGCAATTGGCGGGAGATTACCAGGGCCTCTTTCAAACCCCCTATGAGCCCCGTTTGGACGCCGTGGGCTTTCTATCCCTGGCGTTGAGAACGGATGGCGGCTTCAGTGGCGCCATTCTCTACCACGGATCGACTTACTATTACTCCGGCAAGTTCGACAGCTCCGGCAGCGCTTCGATCAGCGGCGTCCTGGACGGGCTCAGCACTGCCATCACTTTGCAACTCCAGGAGACGAATACTGCCGGCCTGATCACGGGGACCGTGTCCGGCGGCTCAACCAGTCCCGACGTGCAACTGGAGAGGCTGGCTTCGAGCCTGGGCGGCAGCAACGGCCCGCCCGCCGGCCAGTACACCTTTGCGTTGCCGGCCACCAGCAGCAGTGTCATCGGCCCGCAGGTTGCGGGTGGCAGCGGGTTCGGCACTCTGAGCCTGGCCCAAAGCGGAGGCCTTAACCTCAATGGAGTGCTTGGGGACAGCGTGCCTTTCAGTGCCCGCTGCAGCTTGACGCAGCTCGGGCACTGGCCGCTGTATGTCACTCTGGACAAGGGAAAAGGCGCCCTCCTGGGGTGGGTCGGGTTCTCGGCCAATGACCCAGGAGCCTCTCGGGCAGTCTGCAGTGGATTCGGTCGGTGGATGCGGGGTCTGGCGCATACCCCGGCGGCTTCTCCAACCTGGTCTCGTTCGTCGCGTCCCCCTATGCCCGGCCCGCCGCCGGCGTTCGGGTCCTGAACTGGGTGTACGGGCAGGCGCAAGTGTCGGGCAGCGATCTGGATTCGCCCATCACCAACCTGGTCAAGCTCTCGACATCCAATACACTCACCGCCATGGACAGCAATGCAGTGCTGAAACTGGGCCTGGATTTGAAATCCGGCCGCGTGAGCGGAAGTTTCGTCCATCCCTGGTTTGGCGATACCAACCGCCTCAACGGCATTCTCCTCCAAGGGACCAGCCGCATCCTTGGCCAATACATCAGCGGACGTCAGACGGGGAACCTGGACATCGAGGCCGCGCCGTTTCTGGTCACGCAATCTGTTGCTTCTGTATCCCTTCCCGCGCTGACCAGCGCACTCCTTGAAGGCGGCCTGCTGCGGTTTGAAAGCAGCGGGACGATCCTGCTCACCAACCCGATAGTGCCGCCGTACAACACCGCATTGGACGCCAATGGGCATTCAGTGGTCCTCAGCGGCGGCGGCGTCACCCGGCTCGTCGAGGTGCGAACCAACATCAGCTTCTCGGCCCAGGGGATCGTTTTTGCCGACGGCTTCCACGCCGGAACCAACGGCGCGAGCGCTTCTCCGCCAGGGCCAGGAGGTGATGGACAGGGTGCAGGCATCCTCAATCTAGGGGGCACCGTGGCCCTCACCAACTGTGTGTTCACCAACTGCGTGGTTCGCGGCGGTGACGCCAAGCCGGGCGCCACGACTAACAGTCCCAGCCCGCAAGGAGGGTGCGGCCTGGGTGGGGCCATCTGTAATCGAGGCGGCCAACTGACGCTGGAAGGGTGCCTGCTGACCGACTGCTCGGCAGCAGGAGGCCGGGGGCGATCGGCTTCTCCGGCGGCGATTTCCATGGGCGGGGCCGGCGGATTCGGCGGAGCGGTTTTTTCCGACGGCGGAGATTGCCTGGTTGATAGCTCGACGTTTCTCCGCAACCAGGCGCTCGGGGGGAGCCGCTGCCCGGTTCGGTGACGAATAGCCGTGCCGGCGATGCGGCCGGCGGCGCGCTGGCGATTGCCGGCGGGAGTTTGCACATGCTTGCGTCTCATGGCCTCACGAATTCGGCCGCAGGGGCGGTGGTGCAAGCCGACATTGCCGGCGGCGGGCACAGCTACGGCGGTGCGCTGTTTGTAGAAAGCAATGCCACAGCCAGTCTCGAACAGGTGACCTTGGGCGGGAACTCGTCCTCGGGGAGCAGGTGCGGCCAAACCCAGGACCCTGGCAATGGCCTGGGCGGCGGGCTCTACAACGCGGGGTCCATCGAGCTGGACGGCTGTTCTGTGGAATATAATACCGCGGTTGGAGGCTTCAGCCGCTCGGCGGGCAGAGGTCTGGGTGGCGGGTTGGCAGCGGTCGGACCCGTGGTGGTGAACGCCTCCACGTTCAACGGCAACCTGGCTCAAGGGGGAGATTACCCTGGATCGGGCACAAACAATGCCACGCCCGGCGCGGAGGGGTTCGGGGGCGCCATCCAGGCTGCTGCCGCCCCGGTGGCGATCACCAACTCCACATTTGCCTTTAACCAGGCTGCGGGGGGCGCGGGCACGATGTTCTCCCCCGGGGAGGCCGCGGCGCGCACCAATGGCTTCGGCGGCGCGCTGGCTTTCACCTCTAACACCGTCTCGCTGGTGAACCTGACGCTGGCTTTCAACACCGCTGCGCCAGGAGTGCCGGCCGATACCAATTCCACTCTCACCCTTGGCGGGGGCATCGCCAACTTCAACGGCGCTGTCACCCTCTGCAACTCCATCGTCGCCAGCAATACCCCGGCCAATTTTTCCGGAGGAATCGAGGATGGGGGTTACAACTTCAGTTCTGATTCTTCCTTGGCTTTCGCTTCCTCCAACAGCGTGGTCAATGTGGATCCTCGTCTGGGGCCGCTGACCACGAACGGAGGCCCCACCCTCACGATGGCGCTCCTTCCCCAAAGCCCGGCCCTGGACGCGGTCAAGACGAACTATCCCCCGGTGGATCAGTGCGGCACCACCCGCCCTCAAGGCACCTACGCCGACAGTGGGGCATTCGAGGTGGTCCTGACCATTCCGGTTTTTACGCTGCAGCCATCCGGCACCAACACCGTGTGGGCGGGGGGGGACCTCACCCTGCAGGCGTTTGCCGAAGGGCCGGGACCCATTGATTATTTGTGGTCAAAGGACGGTGGCCTGGTGCCGGGCCTTTCAGGCGCCACAGTCACCCTCACCAACGTGCAGGCCGCCGATGGCGGTCTCTACGCTGCCATTGCCACCAACAGTTTTGGAGCGGTCACCAGCACAGTCGAGACAGTGAGCATTGACCTGAGGCCCCATATTCTGGTCCAGCCCGATGACGTTCAGCGTGGCCCCCGATGCACCCGCTTCCTTCACCGTGAGTGCCGCAGGCCCCTCCCTGGGTTTCCTTTGGCTGCACAATGGCGTTCCCATCCCCGCGGCCACCAACGCGGTGGTTACGATTAGTGAGGCCGCTCCGGCAGACCAGGGCAGTTACCAGGTCATCGCAGCCAATGATGCGGGGTCGGTCACCAGCCGGGTCGCCACGTTGAGCTTCAACTCCGCGGCGTTGAGCATCCTGAGCCAGCCCCAGGACCTTACCGTTGGGAAGGGCAACCCCGCCAGCTTCACCGTGTGGGTTGCGGGGATCCTTCCGATCAGCTACCAATGGTGCTTGGGGAGCACTCCTCTCGAAGGCGCGACCAACCAGGCGCTGAATTTTGCCCACGCGGCCCTCACTGACGCCGGCACCTACAGCGTGGTCGTTACCAATGCCTATCTGGCCTTAACTAGCGCCCCTGCGGCGCTGGTAGTCGTGAGCCAGCCGTCTCTGTCCATTTCCGCGCAAGGCCCGGCTCTGCTGCTGACCTGCAGCGGTGACCCGGACGTGGTTTACCGTCTCCTGGGAGCCACCAATCTGGGTGCCGCCACAGTCTGGACGCCTTTGGCGACGAATGTTGCCCCATCCAGCGGCAGCATCCTTTGGTCCCAACCGGCTCCCCCCAACGGAGCGGTTTTCTTCAGGGCCGTGACCCCGTAGAGCGTTTGTGGGGAGCCCCCTTTGGCTTCTGCCAATGCATTGGGACCATGAACCGGTCAGGGCCCCGAGGCCGCGAAGCGTTTTGGACTGCGGCAGTCCTCTGCCGCTTTCGCGTTCCCAGAACCAGGGACTGAAAAGCGGCAGAGGACTGCCGCAGTCCAAAACCTTCGGGCTTGGCGCCGGTTCATGGAGAGCCCCCTCGTCCTTTCGGCCGTGCATTGGGA
This sequence comes from uncultured bacterium, assembly GCA_963749495.1. Classification (GTDB taxonomy): domain Bacteria; phylum Verrucomicrobiota; class Verrucomicrobiia; order Limisphaerales; family UBA8199; genus CAVQND01. The sequence continues at coordinate 374,586 of CAVVMW010000018.1, read as the reverse complement.
CCATGAACCCAAAACGCGTAAGTCCTTGCAAATCAACGGGCGCGTTTTTAGGTTCATGGAGAGGGATGGGGTGAGGGGGCCATCCCTGGTTCTGAGGTTCATGGAGAGCCACGATTTCGGAATGGTGCATGGGGACCATGAACCGGGTTGGCATGCCTGCCGCGCTTGCGTTTTGGACTGCGGCAGCCCTCTGCCGCTTTGGCGCCGCCAGCCAAAGGATCGAAAAGCGGCAGAGGACTGCCGCACTCCAAAACCTCGTGGAGAGCGGCGGTTCATGGAGAGCCTCCTTTCGCTTTTGCGCATGCATTGGGACCATGAACCCAAAACGCGTAAGTGGTTGGAAATCAACGGATGCGTTTTTCGGTTCATGGAGAGGACGTTCGATGTCATTCACGGCCGGTCTCTGAGGACGATGTCACCCGAGCGTCGGGCGACTTCGCCGGCTCGACGGACGCCGGTGGCCGGCGGTTGAGCAACTCCCGGTATTGCTCCGGCGGCACGCCGGCGTCGCGGAGCAACTGGAACGTTCGAGTTCGGACTGCGCTTGGCGAAAGCTCGAGGTTGCGTGCGCGAAGCACGGTGCCTTCAGCCAGTTCGAGTTCGAGGCGGGCACGCTCAACTCGGACCCTGGTTTCGAGCACGGCATTCTGAGCCTCGAGCAGGGCCGCATCGGCATCCAGCACGCGCTGGGCGCCCACCTTGCCGACCTCCAGGCGTTTCATTTCGGTAGCCAGCCGGTCCCGGCTGAAGGCAACGATTTGTTCGTAATCCCGGATGCTCTCGCGGTAGCTGCGGATTCTCCACAGGGAGGCGGTAATGGAATTGAGCACCTGGCTTTCAATTTCGTGCAAGGAGAGCAGCGCCTGCTGTTTGCGAAGTCTGGCCGCCGCCAGCTCGTTCTTGGCGCGAATCCCGCCGGCCAGCGGAACGCGCAGCTCCACGCCGGCCGAGAATGAGGGAAACCCCCCATGTTCGACATCCTGCCATGAACTCCAAGGGTCCGTGCCCAGGCCGTTGAGGCCGTAACTGGCCTTCAAGTCCAATTGCGGCAGCCGTTGGTTTTTGGCGTAAGCCAGCCGGATGTTCTCCTGCTGCAGCTTCTTGGTCTGGCCCAGGTAGTCGGGATTCATTTGCAGCGCATTGGTGGCGCTCTCGATATAGCTCGGAGCAGGACCCGGCTCGCCGGGCGCATCCGTTGCCCGGAGCAGCGGGGCTCTGTCGCTGCCGGGCTGGGAGATAAGCGTCAGCATCTGGGCCACGCTTTCAAAGAGCTTCTGCTCGGCTTCCACGAGTTTGGTCTTGCGAAGTGATGCGCCCGCCCTGGCTTCCGCCACCTCCAACTCGGAGCCTGGCCCCGCCTCAAGACGCGCCTGGCTATCATGCACCAAGCCCTCGGCCAGATGCACCGATTCGCCAAAGAAGCGCACCTGCTCCTGGGCCAGATGGAGGTTCCAATACGCTGCCTCGGCGGTCGTCATCACTAGCATCATCTGCCGCCGATACTCCTGGTAGGCCACCTCGCCCGCCAGCGCGGCCACACGAATATTGGCCAGCGTCGCGGGGAACCACGCGTTCTTGAGCAAGGGTTGGGTAATGCTGATCCCCGCGAATGCCTGGTACTCCGGCCACAACCGATTGGTGTAAATGGTGCCCAAGACCGGTTCCTGCAGGTTGTTGCGCAAATCGTTGAGCGTGTATCCCAACTGCACGCGGGCGCCGGTGGGGACCAGGGCCTCCAGGCCGCTGGTATAGACATTGTTCTTTTCCTGGAAGATGAGCTCACCGGTCGCGCGCTGCTGTTGGGCGTTGTTTTCGCGGTCGTTTTCGGCTCGATCGAAGCCGAGGACCAAGTCGGGTTCGAAGGCCCCTCGCTCGGCTCGAAACCGCTTGTCGGCGATCTTCAGCTCCAGGGCGCGGGTCTGCAGGCTCTCATTCCGTTCAAGAACCAAACGCAGGAATTCCTTCAAGCCCAGGTCGCGGGTTGGCGCCGGGATTGGGGTCTCAGCAGAAGCGATGCGGGCCAGACAAACCACTGCACAAAGCAAAGGCAGGCGCCTCACGAACCTGAGTCCGGGTCGAGGGCCAACAGTCCGTTTGTTTTGCCAAATCACGAAAGGGCGCCCCCCTTTTACCCGACGCGCCACAGGCAGTCAAGCGAACATGGCAAGGCCTCGGAGGGGGCGCAGGACAGAATTCTTCGCTGCCGCCTAAAGGCGGCGTTCCGCAGCCAACCGGAACGCCGCCTTTAGGCGGCAGGATGGGCGCTCGAAGAAATCGGTCGTGCGCCCCATTGGAGGCAGGTGGCGCGGCGGACACACTCCCACGCTGTTTCAGAGATTGAGGAAAGGATTGACCATTCAGGCGGACCCCAATAGACTCGCTCCCATGTTCACTCTTGTGGCCGGTGGCTGCCCCGCGGCGTCCGCGGGCGCGCCGCCGCCACGCTGAATCGGTTGATCCATGCACATGAATCGCTATCATGCATCACTGACTTCAATTGCGCTTTTCCTGGCGGTGGCGGCATCCCCTGCCGAAAGCTCCGCGCCCGTCACCGGCATCACGGAGCCGTACCTTGACGTCAACCTCAGCGCGTCCGTGCCGGGGATCATCACGCTGGAGTGCTGCAAAGAGGGGCAGCCGGTAAAGAAGGGCGACGCCCTCATGATGTTGGATCAGAAGCTTGAGGAACTCGAGGCCGCGCGCCGCAAAGCCGTGATGGATCGGGCCAAGACCGACCTGGATGCGACCCAAGTGCTCGTGGAAAGGACCAAGTCTGTGAGCAGGGAAGAGCTGGACAAGAAGCGAATGGAATACAACGTCGCCGCAGCCGAATACGCGATTGCGGAGGAGCAACTGGCGCGGCGCCGGATCGTGGCGCCGTTCGCGGGTACGATTTGCGAGATCTCGCTGCACGCAGGCGCGGCCTGCGCCCCATACCAGCCCCTGGTCCGGCTGGTGGACACCAGCCGCTGTTATTTCGTTGGGCACATCGAAGGCAAAGCGGCCTCGGCTCTGCGCCTGGACCAGCCGGTGAGGATCCAGGTCGAGGGAGGCGCCAGCCCGGTAACGGGGACGATTTGCTTCATCTCCCCGGTCGTGGACCCCGCCAGCGGCCTGGCGCGGGTGAAGGCGGTTTTCGACAACCCGAACGCGAAAATCCGGCCTGGTCTGGCCGCAAGGATGTCATACCCGTAGCTGCCCTATGGAACGGCATTTACAAGGCACCCCAAGCCGAACCAGGCCCCTGCCCCGCGGCGGGGCCAAGGCGGTTGCAGCCGGAGTGGCGCCCCCTCTATGCCCAACGAACCTCAAACTGCCGGCGCCGCCCTGGACCAGGGGTTAAGAGAGCTGACGCAACTGCGTCAGTTTGCCGGGCCGCCAAAGGACTTCTGGCCGCGTTTTTTGGCCGTCGCCCGGCAAGTGAGCCTGGCCGACACGCTGGTGTTGCTCGCGCGCAAACCGGGGCAGGCCTGGCAACAGTTGCTGTCGTGGCCGAGGGAAACACTGCCCTCCCGGATGCTCACGACATTCCTGACCCAGTTGGAGCAGCACGCCACGCGGACGGCGGCCGAGAATTGGCTGCTGTGGCCCCTGGAGGAGAAGGCCAGGTCCACTTCGGGCCATTTCGTGGTCGGCGCGCGCCTGGATGCGCAGCCGGGCCAGGCGGAAGAGTGCGTCCTGGTCGGCCTGATTTCGGAAATCAGTGAAGCCAATGCGCGAGAGGCTTCCGTCCGGCTGCGCCTGTTGGCGCCGGCGCCGCAGCTCTACCAGACGGCCCTGGCCGCGCGCCAGGCCCGAGGCGAGGCCGAAAAACTGGCGACGGTGCTGGACCTGACGGCCAGCATCAGCCCGGAAAAGCGGTTTCTGGCCGCGGCCATGACCTTCTGCAACGGGCTGGCGAGCCGTTACGGGTGCGACCAGGTTAGCCTGGGCTGGCTGGAGGGCGGCTACGTGCGCCTGCGCGCCATGAGCCGGACCGAGAAGTTTGAGCGACAAATGGCCGCCGCCCAAGCCCTCGAGGCGGCCATGGAAGAGTCCCTGGACCAGGATGACGAGGTCGTATGGCCACGACCGGAAGGGACCGCGCTGGTCAGCCGCGAGCACGAGCGGTTTTGCCGGGAGCAGAAGGTTGAACACATGTGGTCGCTGCCGTTGCGCGTGGACAAGCAGCCGGTAGCGGTGATTTCCTGCGAGCGGCGGGGGCCAGGCTTGTCTGAGACCGAACTGCAGCAGATGCGGCTGGCCTGCGATTTAGCGGCCCCGTTCCTAGAGCGACTCCACAAACAGGACCGGTGGTTTGGCGCCCGCTGGGCCGCACATGCGCGGGATGGCCTGGCCAGGCTGCTCGGCCCGGAGCATACCTGGGCCAAGCTGCTGGCGCTGGTCGTTACGGCATTGCTGGGGGTGCTCTTCCTGGTGCCCGTCCCCTACCGGGTCGAGGGCAAGTTCGTGCTGCGCAGCGAGGCGCAGGCCTCTCTGACCGCGCCCTTTGATGGTTTCCTGGAACAGGCGCTGGTCCGGCCGGGCGACACGGTCCGGGCTGGGAGCGAGCTGTTGAAGCTCAGGACCGACGAATTGGCGTTGGAAGAATCGTTCGCTTTGGCCGATGTGGACCGCTACCAGCGCGAGGCCGAGAAGGCGCGGGCGGCCAAGGCGCTGGCGGAGATGCGGATTGCCCAGGCCATGGCGGAGCAGGCCACGGCGCGGCTGGAGCTGGTGCGCTACCGCATCGCGCACGCGACGATCAAGAGCCCCTTTGAGGGCGTGGTCATCGAAGGCGACTTGCGAGAGCGCCTGGGCGCGCCCGTCAAAGCCGCTGAGGTGCTGCTCAAAATCGCGCGCATCGACACGCTCTACGCCGAAGCCGAGGTGAACGAACGCGATATCCACGAGGTTCTGGGCAAGGCCGCCGGCCAGATTGCCTTCGTCAGCCAACCCAAGAAGAAATTCCCCATTCGGATAGCCGCGCTGGAACAGGCCGCCCTCCCCAGGAACGAAGCGAACGTCTTCCTGGTGCGCTGCCGCCTGGGCCCGCCCCAGCCGTGGTGGCGTCCGGGCATGAGCGGGGTGTGCAAGATCGACGTCGACAAACGCACCCTCTTCTGGATTCTGACCCACCGGACGGTCGATTTCCTGCGGCTCCACTTCTGGTGGTGAGTTATGGCCGAGGCCCCCGCTACGTTCAGCGAGTCGTGGTATCGGATAGCCGGCCAGCGGTTGTATCTGCGCCCGGGTGTCCAGGTGCAACGGCAGATCTACCGGGGCGAACACTGGATCGTGCTGCAAAACCCGTTCACCAACCAGTACTTCCGCCTGCACCCTGCCGCCTATGCGTTTGTCGCCCGGTTGCGCCCGGAGCGGACGGTGCAGGAGGTCTGGGAGCAATGCCTGCAGCGGTTCCCGGACGAGGCCCCCGGCCAGGAGGCGGCCCTGCACCTGCTCTCCCAGTTGTATTATGCCAACCTGCTGCACTACGAGCAGGCAGTGGACGCCGCACAGTTATTCAGGCGCTTCAAGCAACGGCGCCAGCGCGAGGTGACCGCAAGGCTCCTGAACCTGATGTTCCTGCGGTTCCCTTTGCTGGACCCGGACCGGTTGCTGGCGCGGGCCTTGCCGGTGCTGGGCCCGCTTATCAGCCTGGCAGGCGTCGGGCTGTGGGCGGTGGTGGTCGGGCTGGCACTGAAAGTGGTCGTGGATAACTGGCCGACGCTGCGCGTGCAAGGACAAGGGGTGCTGGCCCCGGGAAACCTGCCGCTGCTCTACACCGGGCTGGTGATCGTCAAGGCCCTTCACGAGTTCGGCCACGCCTTGTTCTGCCGCAAATTTGGCGGCGAAGTCCACGTCATGGGCATCATGCTGATGATCTTCACGCCGGTGCCCTATACGGATGTCTCCTCGAGCTGGGGGCTGCGCAGCCGCTGGCAACGGGCGGCGGTGGGCGCCGCCGGCATGGTGGTCGAGCTCTTTGTGGCGGCCCTGGCTGCATTTGTGTGGGCGGCGACGGGCCCGGGCACCCTCCACAGTCTGGCCTACAACATGATGTTCGTCGCCTCGGTTTCCACCGTCATTTTCAACGCCAACCCGTTGCTCCGTTTCGACGGCTATTACATTCTCTCGGACCTGCTGGAGATTCCGAACCTGTCCCAGCGGGCCGCCCTGGAGTTGCGGCATTTCTGGGAACGCTATGTCTTCGGCGTCAAGCAGTCGCAAAGCCCCGCGCTGACACGCCGCGAGGCCGTCTGGCTGGTAGTGTTCGGCATCACCAGCGGCATTTACCGTGTCATCGTGTTCGGCGGCGTCCTGGTGCTCGTGGCGGACCGGTTCCTCATCTTGGGGCTCGTGATGGCCGGCGTCTGCCTGGTTTCCTGGGTGAGCGTGCCGGTGGGCAGGTTCGTGTATTACCTGGCGGCCAGCCCGAGGCTGCAGCGCGTGCGTTGGCGCGCATGCGGCGTCACCGCCGGGATGGCCGGGGCGTTGCTGTGGCTGTTGGCGGTGATTCCCTTTCCGAGTCATTTTCGGGCGCCCGGCGTTGTGCAGGCCGAGGAACGGACCGAGGTGGTCAACGGCGTGGCGGGAGTAGTCGAGAAGCTCCTGGCCGCGCCCGGAAGCCCGGTGTCTGCCGGCCAGCCGTTGCTCCAGTTGCGCAGCCGGGAACTGGAGTTGCAGCTCGATGATGCCCTGGCCCAATCCCAGGAATGCGAGGCCCGTTTCCGTCAGGCCCTCAGCCGGACGAACGCAGACCTCAAGCCTTTGGAAAGCCGTCTGGTGTCGCTTGCCAGCCAGGTGCAGAAACTCCGAACCGACGAAGCGGCCCTGACCTTGCGCGCGCGCCATGCCGGCGTCTGGGTGGCTCCGCGCATTCAGGACGCCCTGGGCCGCCGCCTCGAACGGGGTGTGTCTCTTGGCCTGGTGGTCAATCCGAAGAGTTTTGAATTCGTCGCCACGGTCGGCCAGGCGGACGCCGACGCGGCCTTCGCCCGGCATCCTCGCGGGGGCGAGGTGCGGTTGAAGGGCCAGGCCGGGCTGGTCCTGCGAGTGTCCCGCTGGAAGGTCGTGCCGGGCGGCCAACAAACCCTGCCTTCGCCCGCGCTGGGCTGGGCTGCCGGCGGAGAAGTCCCCGTCGCGCCCAATGAACCTGAGAAAGCCAGGGAACCCTTCTTTGAGATCCACGCCAGCCTGGCGCCGACGCCGGAGGTCCGGCTGCTCCACGGCCGCTCAGGAGTTATCCGCTTCGCCTCGCAGCCCGAACCGCTGCTGTCCGGCTGGCTGCGCCGGCTCCGGCAACTGCTGCAGAAACGCTACCAGTTGTGAACACGCCCACGCAAGACTGCCGCCGCCTGGATCTCCGCGCGCCAGCCCCTTTGCACAAGGGCCTGGATGCGGGCGTCCATCGGCTCATGGGCCTCTACGAGCGTCGCGCGGCAGTCCTCGCCCAGTTGCGCCAGCAAGCCGAGCAAGTTGACGCCCTGGCCGGCGAGTACCTCGCCTTGCACGATTATCAACTCCACCAACGGCTCATGGAATTGCGCGACCAGTTCCGCCGCGGCGGCCGCAACGTGGACCGGGAATTGAGGCCGGCCCTGGCCGCAATTCGCGAGGCGGCCGACCGGAAGCTGGGGCTGCGCCCGTTTCTGGTCCAGATTATGGGGGCCTTGGCCCTGCACCGGGGTTACCTGGCCGAGATGGCCACCGGCGAGGGCAAGACCCTGACCGCGGGCCTTGCCGCCGTCCTGGCAGGCTGGACCAGGCGGCCCTGCCATATTGTCACAGTCAACGACTACCTGGTCGAACGCGATGCGGCGTGGATGCGCCCCTTGTACGGGTTTTGCGGCGTGCGCGAGGGCTGGGTTGCCGCGCCGATGGCCCCGCCGGACCGGCAGAAAGGCTACGAGGCGGATGTCACCTATGTCACCAGCAAGGAACTCCTGGCGGATTTCCTGCGCGACCGGCTCCGTCTCGGCGCGCTCACCAACCCCTCGCGCCGCCTCATCCGTGAACTGCTCCAGCCGCGCTCCCCAGCCGCAGGCGGCGGCCTGGTGATGCGCGGCCTGCACACCGCCCTTGTGGATGAAGCCGATAGCGTGCTCATCGATGAAGCCGTCACTCCCCTGATCATCTCGGCGCCGCGCAAGAACTCCTTGCTGGAAGGCGCCGTCAGGTTGGCCGGCGAGGTCGCCGGCTCCCTCCAAGCCGGCAGCGACTACCAGGTGAACCCGCGCTACCGCGAGATTGAATTGCAGGCCGCCGGCCGCGCCAAACTCGATGCGCTCTGCGGCGGGCTGCCGGGGCTTTGGCGTGGCCACGCCCGGCGCGACGAACTTATCCGCCAGGCGCTCACGGCGCGCGAGTTGTTCCTCCGCGATAAACAATACATCATCGCCAACGGCAAGGTCGTCATCGTCGATGAATTCACCGGCCGCCAAATGCCCCAGCGGACCTGGCGCGAGGGCCTCCACCAGGCCATCGAGGCCAAGGAGGGTTTGGCCATCTCCGACCCGGTCGAAACGATGGCGCGGTTGAGTTTCCAGAGGTTCTTCCGCTGCTTCGTCAGGCTGGCGGGCATGACCGGCACGGCCCGTGAAGCGGCGCCGGAGTTCTGGCAGATCTACAAACTGGCGGTGGTGAGCATCCCCACCCACCGCCCTTGCCTGCGCCGGCAATGCCCGGATCGGGTATTCACCACCGAGGCCGAGAAATGGCACGCGGTCGCCCAGGAGGTCACCCGTCGGCGGGCCACCGGCCAACCGGTCCTGGTCGGCACCCGGAGCGTCGCCGCCAGCGAGAAACTCGCCCGGCTGCTGGCCGGCGCCGGCTTCGAGTTCAAGGTCCTCAACGCGTTGCGCCACAAGGAAGAGGCGAGCATCATCGCCGTTGCAGGCGAGCCGGGCCGGGTCACCATCGCCACCAACATGGCCGGCCGCGGCACCGACATCAAGCTGGGCCGGGGCGTTGCCGCCCTGGGTGGCTTGCACGTCCTGGCCACCGAAAGGCATGAGTCCGGGCGCGTGGACCGCCAGCTCTACGGACGCGCCGCCCGGCAGGGTGACCCTGGCAGCGCGCAGGCCTTCGTCAGCCTGGAGGATGAAATCCTCCGACGCTACCTGCCCGCCGCCCTGCACGGGGCGCTCTCGCAAGCTGCCCGCAGCCGGTTGCCCGGCTGGCAGCGCCTGGCCCATCGCGCCTTCACCCTGGCTCAGAGCCGCGCCCAAAACCACGCCTTCAAGCAGCGCCAATCCGTCCTCGCCGCCGACACCTGGCTGGACGAAAGCCTCTCCTTCGCCGGCCTTGATTTCGCCTGAGGCCGGAGCGCCGACGCCCTCGTCCGCGTGTTTCTCGCTGTCTCTCACTTTTGGCTTGAGGCTCGGCGCCGGCCTATGTGACATATAATGCATGGCGAGCAAGACCATCAGCATTGACCGCGAGGCGTATGAAATTCTCAAGAGCCATAAGTTTGGCAACGAGAGCTTTTCGGACGTCATCAAGAAGCAGATCCTTGTCCCAGCCCATCGAGACCATCTACGCGGTTTAAGGGCCTATTTCGGTCGCCAGGCAACCACCAGAAAGGGCAAGCATGGAACTACTCGCGGACGCTAATTGGCTTGTCCGCTTGGAGCGGGAGCTGGAAAGCGGCGATATTGGCCCAGCCCAGCGCCTCGCCGGATCGACCCGGGTCCAAAAAGGGGTCAGTTAATGAGAATGTACTATTCTGATCAAGGTGCTAATATGACAATCTCGATTCTGCGGAAAAACCCCCTGTTTTGAGCGGAAAAACCCCGACTCGACCAAAAATGTCTAACAGCGATGCCATCGTGCCGCGCGGGGCCGGTTCCGTTCGATTGCGGGGCGTTCCTATGAGCCATGTCGAGCATCGCAACCTTCGATCGAAAAGGGGGTTTTTCAGCAGAATCAATCTCATTAACCGACCCCTTTTCGGGCGAAGCCCCCTGGGCCTTGAGGACCTCGCGTACGGCGGTGGGGCTCAAGAGGAGCTTTTGGGCTTTGAGCGTTGCGCTGATTTCATAGACCGAGTGGTTCTGCTTGCGCAGGGCGATGATGAGCGAGTGGGCGGCCGTCTTCTTGGGTTGAGTCCGGGGGCCGGGGCGGGTGGTGAGGAAGAAGGCGGGCTGCGGGTCGTGGCAGAAGCTGTAGCACAGGACGCGGAAGGAGGCTGGGGAGTAGCCGAAGGCGCGGGCAACCTCATGGGAGGGGCGGCCCTCGACGAAGTAGGCGCGCAGGGCCTCATATTGGCGGTGCTTGGGCACCGCGGGTTCGAGGAAGAAGGCGCGTGGGTCCGTGAGCGCAAATGGTTTTCTGAAAACCATGAATATAGCATGTCATATACAAGGAATGGTGTCAAGCGCGAATTGTTGCCGCAACGGGTTGTGGAGGGATGGATCGTCACATTGGTCGTAAAATCAGGGCTTGTTGGGGATGCTGTGAGGCGGCACCGGCGAAGCAGCTTTCGGGACATAAACAAGTATAAATCATCAACAATAAATATCAGAGCACTATTTAATTAACCTTCTGGAAGCTGGTGCTCGAAACAAAGCCACGGGAGGAGAGGGCGAAACAGGCCGCTATTACAGCGCGGGCAGGCGTACGAGGGGTGTGGGGGCATGGCCAAAGACCGCCCTGTTCGGGCACCAGTGTTAGGCGAACTGTTTTCCGTGGAAATCCAGGCTAGCCTCGTCAGCCTGGTGTTCATGGGTAATGCCCCAATCGCCGACTCCATTGGCTTCGCCGCAGGCCCCAACCCAACCGTCTATTAACTGCCTGGCACCACGGGCTGGGGCGCGACTTTCTGTGGTCGCCCGGCCCTCCCGTGGAACCCGGCGCCCCAGTATCTTGGCCTGCGGAACGGCCAATTCGGTTTCGACATCACCGGGGCACCAGGCACCCCGTCGTGGTCGAAGCCTGCGCGGACCTCGCCGCCGGCGCATGGGTTCCCTTGGAAAGCACCACCATTACTGGCACGCCGCTTCGCTTCAGCGACCCGGAGTGGACCCGCTATCCGACGCGCCTCTACCGCATTCGTCCACCGTAATGGCCTGCGGAGCTGAGCAGTGCTGAAAAGGGCGGTTAATCGGGGGCGAATTGGCTGAGAATTCGAGCAATCTGCTCCTTCAACGCGGGCACGTGCTCGACCACCGTTTCCCAGAACGATCTCGTGGTTGATGCGAAAATAATCATGCACCAGAATGTCTTCGCGGAAGGCCCTCATAGCGGAACGGCTTCGCGGAGGACGCGTTCACGCAGGCGCGGCTTAAGGCCGTCGTCGGTCACAAGATCCACGCGGCAGTGCAGCAGGTCCTCCAAGTCCGCCAGCAAGCCGCCCAAGTCGAGCAACGAACACCCGGGCCGCGTGGTGATGAGCAGGTCCACGTCGCTGGCTTCGGTATTTTCCCCGCGCACGACCGAGCCAAATACACGCGCGTCGCCGGCGCGGTGCCGTTCGGCCAACCGGATAATGTCAGCCCGCCGCTCGGTGAGTGTTCGCAAGGTGATCATCGAGGGTCAATCTAACGCAAGCTCTGGCCGAAGGAAAGAGCGCGGGACAAAATAGTAACCATTAGACCTGTTCATTTACGCGTATTCCGCGTATTCCGCGGTTCATTCTTCTTCGGCGCTTTGCTAGCCTCGGCCACCATGAAAACCAATCTGATTTAAAACTACCTCAAGGCGACCAGGTTCAAGCTCGGGCTGTTGGTCAACTTTGGCCATTATCCGAAGGTGCAAATTGAGCGCGTCGTGGCGGAGCGAGGCCGATACGGCCATGGGAACTGAATGCAACCGCGGAATACGCGGAATACGCGGAAAAGAAAGCCGCTCATCGATCCCGGGTGGGGTTGGCCGGCATTGGGGCAGCCCCATTTCATTGCGGTTGCATCCGCATAGATAGAATCACAGAAGGGAAGAAACCACGCCTGCCTTGGTCGCTTCAACCGAGGTTACTCTCTTGTCCGGCGCCCCGAAGGAAAGCGGGTTTGCAGTTGAAGAGTCATTCTGCCCCCCTCCTTTGCCGGCCTGGATTTGGCATGGCTCAAGGCGACGTGGCGTGGACGCGGTAGAAACTGGCACGGCCTGTGTTGGTGACGATAACGGTGCCGGAATTGTGGGGTGCGCCTGGCAGGGCCTGCCAGGAGTTCGTCTTACCGAAGGCCGCCAGAGACTCGACGGTGTAGGTGTAGCCGGCGGAGGGGGTAAACGTCAACTGCAGTGTCCCGCCCGGACGGCCATTGTTGGCGAGGCGGGCGATTTTGAGTCTGAGCGTGCTCGGCGGCGCCGAACCGATCACTGTCAGATCCGCAACTGCCGCGCTGTAATCCCCGCCCGTATAGAAATCGCCTCCATCATTCGGAAATACCAGGAAATCCGAATCCATGGGCACGCCGGTCCCGGCCTGGGTCAGAAACCGGGTGGTGCCGCCCGCTGCGCCGGTGACGGGGATTGACATGAGTTCGACCGCGTTGGTGACTCCGGCGCCGGGCAGGTTGAGGAAGGTGTCATAGATGCCGCGGCGATTGGGGCCGTCGGCAGTGCCGGTGGAGGAGGTCTGCGGGTCATTGTCCGAGGCGGTCTTGAGCATGGCGCCGTAATTCGCGCTGGCCACGGCGCCGTTGGTATTAAGGACATCAACACACCACGAGAAGATCTGCGCGGAACTGGGCTGCAGACCGGGAATAACCTGGGCGAGCACGTGAAGCTTTGTCGTTTGGCCGACAGCCAATTGGTTTGTATCCAGGCTCATCGTGACCGCAACGGACTGGCCCTGCGAGAGTCCGGACCCGGCCAAGAGCAGGATCACGGCCAGTAAAAGCCATTTGCGGGTCTTGGAGTTCAGGGCGTTCATAGAGCGTGCCTTTGTTTTTGAATCCAGTCCACCCATAGCTTCCCGCCGAGAATATCCTCAGGGGCTTGGGCTTCGGCTGCAGCCATTGGCGAGGGGGCCAGGGAATCATCCGTCCAGGCACCGCCTCCGCAGGGCTGAGGACCAGCCACGTCCATCGTAGGCAGCGGCGCGGCCTTCAAGCCGGGCGCGCGCCAGAGACCGCCCCCGCGAAGGCAGAGCCCATTCGCCTGGGAAGTCGTCTGACTGGCGGGCCCGAGGCCTGCCTGGACAGAGCCGGGGGTCAAGTCCAGCCCCAAACCGGGCGCCGCTGGCAGCGAGGCCAGGTAGTGGGCTTTGACCACCGCCAGATCCGCCGCGGTGACCTGGCCGTCTCCATTCACATCGAAGTTCAGATCCCGGTCAGCCGCAGGCTTCTGCAACTGCTGCCACATGAGCATCAAGTCCGCGTTATTCACCACACGGTCGCCATTGACGTCGCCGGTGAGGGCGAAGAACCTCAAATGATAGTCGCCGGCCATCGGTTGGCCCTGGCTATTGGCCACCCCCGCGCCCTTCACGACCAACTCGTAATTGCCGTCGGGAACCTGCTGATTGGACAGGCCGGGGAACGTCACCGTCGCCTGGCAGGTGCTGGCATCGAAGGCCACGGAGAAACCGGTGACGGCGGCATGGGTATCCAGGTTGGTCAACGCCAGGTCCGAGACGGAGAGGCTGGCCGAGACGTCCTCGCTGAATTGCAGGATGATGTCGAAAACACGTGAACGCTGCATCTGCCCATCATTGACGGTCGTGGCCAAAATCAACGCCGGCGGAAGTGGCTGGGTGGCCAGGTAGTGGGATTTGATCACAGCCAGGTCCGCCGCGGTCACCTGCCCGTCGCCATTCAGATCATAGTCCAGATTCCGGGCGGCCGGCGGCTTCGACAACTCGGCCCACACCAGCGCCAGGTCATCCGCGTTCACCTTGCCGTCGCCGTTCACGTCACCGGTCAGGACGAAGCAGTCGAAGGTGTAATCGGCCGCCAAGTGTGTGCCGTGAGGGCCGGTGACTCCGGCGGCCAACACCGTCAGACGATAATTGCCGTCGGGCAGTTTCTGGCCCGGCAGGCCCGGGAAGGTCAGCACCGCCTGGTTGCTCGTCGTGGCATAGCTCAGGTTCATGCTCGAGGCAGCGATGGTCGTGTTGGTCATCAGGTTGACCAAACTCAGGCTGGCCAGGCTGAGACTGGCCGAGACGTTGTCGCTGAACTGGAGTGTCAGGCTCTTGATCCAGGAGCGTTGCGCAGAACCGTCGTTGACGACAACGGATTGCACCACGGGCGCAGGGTTGGCAAGCACCGTGATCGCGACGGTTTCGGCATCGGTCAGCGCCGGATTGTTATGATCGGACACCAGGATCCGGATGTTATAGTCCGAGCCGGCCTGGGCGGCGGTGGGTGTCCAGGTGAACACGCCGCCGGTGGTCATCCTAGCGCCGCCGGGCGCGCCCAGGCCCAAACCGAAGTTGAGCGCGGCCGCGCTGTTCGGATCCGTGGCGGCAGCGGTGAACGTCAAGGGCGTGCCCGCATAAACGGACAGGCCGCTGATGGGCGAAAGTGCAGGGGCGCCGACGCCCAGGGAAGTGGAGTAATTGACCCCGTTGTCGAGGGGATTGCCGGCTTGATCGGTGATGGTCGAGCGGACGATGAGCCGGTAGCGCCCCGCCGGGAGCGGACCGGACAGGGTCAGCGTTGCAGTCATGCTGGCCGGATCGTAGCTCACCCCGGTGATTCGGGCAGAGACATCGACATCCTGAGTGTTGCCGAGGGCATCCTGAGTGGTAGAAATCAGGCCGTAGTTGGCGGGGTTCGCCACCGTGCCCGCGTTCATTTGCAGGTCTTCCTGGAAACTGACGGTGAGCTTTGTTGGGCCAACGCTCACGGAGCCCGCGGGGTTGACCGAGCCAACGACCGGGGCGGTGAGGTCGAGCCGGAAGTCGCGGACGAAATTGCCGCCGGCGACGCCGTTGCCGTCACCATCCAAGGCATTTCCGGAGAGATCAACAATCGCCCCGGTCGGGCCGCTGATCAGGGTCAAGCGATAAAGGCCCGTCGGCAATTGGCTGCCAAAACTCAAGGTGACATCCTGGCTGCCGGGCACATAGCTGATGCCGGCGATGGCCACGCTCACATCATCCGCAGTGCCCAAAACGCCGTCGGGGCCGGCCTCGACCAGCGAATACAAGGCTGGACTTTGTGCGCTGATGGGATCCAAGGGTTTGCTGAAATGGATGGTCAGCGAACTGAACCGGGCGTTGCTGAGGTTGTTGCCGGTGGCGCCCACAGGGGTGATGCCAGTGACCACGGGCGGGACAACGTCCGAGCTGGAGCCGGTGAATTCGAACGCGCCCATGTTGTCGAACGGGGCATTGCCTTCAGCGTCAACGCTCGGCGCCACGTTGCTGTTGGCCGAGTCAATCGCCGGCGAGTGCGCACCGAGGTGGAAGTTGTCGTCCCGGCCGTAATCCGCGAAGTGGCTTCGGGCGTCGGGCTGCGCCCATCCCAAGAGATGATCCGCGCCGCTGGGGGCAATGAAGAGCGGGTCGGCCGAAACGCTGTGGGCGTCGCCACCCGAGGCAGCCTGCCAGGCGGCCAGCGTATTGGCGGCATTCTGGTCTTGGTACTTGCCGACCGCGGCGCCGGAATGCGCCGGGAAGATGTCGTTGTAGTCGCTGTCGAAGCCGTTGGCATCGCCGATGAGTTCGACGCCCAGGCCGCCGCCAATGACGATGATGTTATTGTAGAGGCGCACCGCCACGGCATTGTTCTCGATGCGGACGGCGCTGCCCGTATCGTGATCGACGGTATTATTGATGATGCTCACGGGGTCGGTCCGTTGCACGTCATGGACATAAATGGCCTGATGAGCGTTTTGATAGACCAGGTTGTCGGCCAACTGGGTGCCACCGGCGCCTTCACCGTCCACTTCGATGCCGACGCTGCTGCCATAGACGATATTGCCACTGGCATAAACGGAACCGGAGTCCAGCAGGAGGCCATCGCCGCTGTTGCCAGCCACACGGTTCTGATAAATCCGCCCCGTTTCCGCTTCGATCCCTGTTCCGTTGTTCACCGAGTAGTTGCCGTGGACCCAGGTGTTGTCTCCAGCATGATCATCGAGGTAAATGCCCGCGCCGGTGTTGGCGGCGCTCGTGTTGCCATAGGCCTCGGTGTTGGACTCCAGGACCAGGCCGGTGCCGTTGTCATGCACGTTGTTCTGATAGATCAGGGTGCGCTGCGAGTTGTCGTAAGCGCTGACGAGCATGCCTCGCTCATTGTTGCGGACCTCGTTGCCAAAGATAGCGGCCTGCGACACATAGGCCGTCACCCCGTCGCTGTTGTTGTAAACCAGGTTGTGACTCAGGGTGACCGTGCTCACCGAGTCGTCAATGAAGATGCCGGACCCGAACTGGGAACCGATGCGGTAGGCAGTGTTCCCATCCACGGTCAGGTTCCCGCCGCGAAGATGGAAGTCAGTGTCCTGCTCCGTATTAGTGTCGCCCGTGGTGCCGTAGGCGATGTTGCCGGTGAGGACCGCATTCTGGACAGTGCTGTCCACATAGAAGCCGCAGGTGGCGTTGTTGAAAGCGACGTTCTTGGCCAGTGTGATGCCGGTGGCATTGGATGCCGAGAACCCCTGGTTGGCGCCGGCCAACTGCAGGTTGCTGATGGTCACATTATTGGCGCCGTTCAGCTCGATGGCATCGCGGTTGGTGCCGGTGTTTCCGCGGCTCAAGATGGCCCCCTGCGATACGGCGGTGTAGTATTGTGTGGCGATTTGCTCCGGGGCGAGGGCTGTGAGGAACACAGCGGCCTCGTCGAGGCCGCCGGCAAACGTGGCGTCAGTCGGCCAGTTGCTCTTGCCCACATAGTTGTCCGCGCGGAGCACGCTGTCAGGGGCCTCGATCGTGCCGCTGCTGATGGGCCGGCCGTTCTTGTAGATCACGGCCGAGCCATCGCGCCCGATGGTGACGGCAATGAACTGCCACTGGTTCAATGCCAGCGCCCCGCCGGAGCTGGTCACGGAGTTGCCGGGGGATGATCCGTTATACACCTGAAGACGCAGGCCGCCATTCGGGCCGTTCTCCTCGAGCACGATATTGTCACTGGCCGCTCCATTGCCGAGGTCGAACAAATGCGGCGAGGAATTGAGGGCGGTTGGGTAAACCCAGGCCTCGAGGGTGATTCCATTGGAGCAATTGCTGAAGCCCGCCGGCAGTTGAACATAGCCTGTGGAGCCGTCGAGGCTGGCGGCCGTGTTCTTGTCGCCGAGGACAGCGCCGGCGCTCCCCAAGGCAACGCCTCCCACGTAGGTTGCGTCAAGACGATGGCCTGAGGAATCCACCGCGGTTGCGCTGCCAGCGGCCTCGCCAAATTGATAATAGGCCAGTGGCGAATCGCTCAGCGTCACCGCCTGATAGCCTGGCCCCAGGTTCGCGCCCGAGGTGGGTCCCACGATCACGACCCCGGAATCCGCGGCGGTAATTTCCACGTTGGTCGGCAGATTGTAAACGCCGCTGTCCACATAGACCGTGTCTCCGGCTCCGGGTTTATAGACGGCCAAGACCGCATTGAGCGAGGCCATGGGATCGCCCGGCGTGGCGCCGCTGTTGGCATTGTTGCCCAGGGCGGTTGTGTACTGGTTGCCCACCAGCGAGTTGTCATTGACGTAGAAGGCATTCGTTGCGTGTCCAACGACAAAGGTGGTGTGCGAAACATCCGAGACGCCGGCGTGATTCGGGCTGGACAGGCGAATCAGGCCCAAGAGCGTAACTACGGTTGGGGTCCAGGCAAAGGTGCCGGCATTGGCGCTCGGGGTCCCCAGGGTCGTAAACGTTGCACCGTTGTCACTCGAGAATTGTATCGTGAGCAGGTCCCCGGCCTGGAACCCGATGGTGCGCCATTGGATGACCGAGGGTTGTCCTTGAAGGACCTTTTGGTCTCCGGTGAAGGAGAGCAACTGCACCAGGATGCTGTGCGATTTGGAGGCCTGCGGCGTGTCGCCCTCGAAGCCGAGGTTAATGCGATTGCCATTGGCCCCGGGTTCCAGATTGTAAGGCGAGCTCAGGTCTCCCGCATCTATCAGCGGCGAATCCACAGCGTCGCTCAACCACTGCCCGCCGTGATAACTCCCCGCCGTCGAGGACAGATGGAAATCATCGTCCAAACCCCGCGACATCGCCGCCGAGGAATATCGCAGGACCTGCTGTGCCACCCCTCCGACCGCCGTTTCTTCCGCCCGCAACAACCGCAACGTCTGGTTGCCGGGTGTCGCCCAATACAGATATGCCTCGGATGGCCCGCTGTAGCTCACGACCTCCAGCTTCAGACTCACCCAACCCGGCGACGTAGCGGCGTAGGTCCCCTGCTGCTGCGTCTTGGACGGATTGGTGAAATCATCCACCACCACAGTCCCGTTGATGGTCAACCGCTGTGCGCTCAGCGTGTTGATGGCAAAAGTATAAACCCCCGCCGAGGCCAAATACACCTGCCCGGTCCAGCGGAAACTCTGATTGTTCTCCGGCCCGTTCAGATCCCGGAACGTACCTGAACTCGGGCCGAAGTCCACGGCGCGGTCGTATAATGTCGCCGCCGCCTGCCAGAAAAGCTGTTGTTGCCAAAGTATTCGAACTTCAACCCGGCGCCGCTCTGGTAGCCCAGGATGCCGTCCGGCCCCGCTGGCGACACAAACTGCGGGTTGGCGTAGAGCGAGTGCCAGTCAAACCCGAGCTCATAACGCCAGTCTGCCAGGGTGGTGAAGGCGTTCTGCCAGGACCCAAGCTTCGCGCCGCTCGTGCAGTAAAAGTCATTGTAGTCGCTGGCAAAGCCCTGCTGCGCCAGGTTGCCAACCACGAGCGCAAAATTCCCGCTGCCCCCAGCCCAGAGGATATTGTTCTCCAGGGTGACGTTCTGGCTGTCGCCGCCAACTTCGACCGCGTTGCAGCTCAACTCCATCACCGTGTTGTTGGTCACCGTCATGGTGCCGTTGTCGTCCTGCACATCGTAGAGATAGATGCCCTTCTGGGTATCGTTGTACACCAGGTTGTTTGTGATGTAGTCGTTGCCGATATCGGCATCGGAATAAATGCCGATGGCGTTGTTGTAAACCTGGTTGCCGGTCACGGTCACCGCCTGCCCGACCGGCGCCGTGATGTAGCTGGTGAGCCAAATGCCTTTGGTGTTGCCGTAGGCGCGGTTGTTGGCAATGGTCCCGCTCACCCCGTAGAACCCGGTGGTGTCGGCCCAGGCTGAATTGTCATGGGCCACTGCCGAGTCATAAACCACAAAACCGCGCCCTGAATCATAGGCCTGGTTGTTGTACACCTGGCCGGAGCCTCGCACTTCGAAGGCGTTGCCGTCGATCCCATAGGCCACGTTGTCGTGGGCCTTGCCGTTCACTGGCGCGTCCGCATCGTCCAGGTAGAACCCCCGCCCGCAGTCCCGCGCCACGTTGCCTGCGACCTCATACGCCGGGGCACGGACATACACCGCCGTGTCCGAGTCTCCATAAAACAGGTTGCCCTTGATCAGCGGGCTGGCGCTGGCGTTGTCGTCAACCACCACGCCGTATTCGGCGTTCCCATAAACCGCCGAGTTTTCCACGGTGAGGTTGGCCGAGCTGCTATCGACGTGGATGCCGTCATAGGCGCCCGTGATCGACAGGTTCGACAGCGTTACGGTCGCTGCGTTCTCCAACTCGAAGGCATAGGAGGCGGCGGACGAGTTGCCGCGGTTGAGGACCGCGCCCGCACCCGTGGGCCCGAGGATCGTCACACCGCTTTGCGCCGCGCCGAGCACGATGTTGGCCGGCTCGGAGTAGAGGCCGGTATCCACGTAAATAACATCCCCCGAGTGGAGTGGATAGGTGTGAAACACGGCGCTCAGCGAGGCCAGGGGATCGGCCGGGGTCGTGCCGGTGTTCGCATTGGAGCCCGGCGCGGTGGTGTATTGGTCACCCGCGCGCGAGGCGTCGTTGACGTAATAGACATGGCCGGCGGCGCCCACCACGAAGCTGTTGCTTGAAGCATCCTGGATGCTGCCGCCCCCGGTTGTCGTGTAGCTGAGCCTGATGCGGCCGGTGAGGGTTTGCGCGCCTGGGTTCCAGGCATAGGCGCCGGTGTTCGGGGTCAGGGCAATCGGAGTGTAGGTCACACCGTTATCGGTGCTCAAGCTGATCTGAATCTGCGCCGATGAGTCGATGCCGACGCTGCGCCAAGTGATGAGAGTCGGAGAACCCATGCGGAATTTATCGAACCCGTCGGCCGAGAGCAACTGCAGGAACTGGGCCGGCGAATGAGATGCCTCGGCAGTGTCGCCCTCGAACCCGAGATTGGTGCGGCCGCCATTGGCGCCGGGCTCCAGGCTGTAAGGCGAGTTCAGGTCTCCCGCATCTATCAGCGGCGAATCCACTGCGTCCTTCAACCACTGCCCGCCATGATAGCTGCCCGCCGTCGAGGACAGATGGAAATCATCGTCCAGACCCGTGGACGCCGGCGCCGAGTCATAGCGCAGGGCTGGCTGGACCACACCTCCGACTGCCGCTTCTTCCGCCCGCAGCAACCGCAACGCCCCGTTGCCCGGCGTTGCCCAATACAGATATGCCTCCGTAGGTCCGCTGTAGTCCACCACCTCGAGCTTCAGGCTCACCCAACCCGGCGCCGCCGCCGTGTAAGTCCCCTGCTGTTCCTTGCCCGAGGGGTTGGTGAAATCATCCACCACCACCGTCCCGTTAATCGTCAACCGCTGCGCGCTCAAGGTGTCGATGGCGAAAGTATAAACCCCCACCGAGGCCAGATACACCTGGCCGGTCCACCGGAAACTCTGGTTGTCATTCGGCCCGTTCAGGCCCCGGAAGGCGCCCCCGGTCTCTTCAAACGAGACCGCCCGATCATACAACGTCGTCACCGGCGATCCCGAAAAGTTGTTGTTCCCAAAATACTCGAACTTCAACCCCGCGCTGCTTTGGTAGCCCAGGATGCCGTCCGGCCCCGCCGGAGATACAAACTGCGGGTTAGCGTAAAGCGAGTGCTGGTCAAGACCCAGCGCGTAACGCCACTCCGCCAGGCTCGTGAAGTCGCTCTGCCAGGAGCCCAGCTTCGCACCATTGGTGGCGTAAAAGTCATTGTAATCGCTGGCAAAGCCCTGCTGGGCCAGGTTGCCGACCACGAGCGCGTAATTCCCGCTGCCCGCTGCCCAGAGGATGTTGTTCTCCAGGGTGACGTTCTGGCTGTTGCCCGCGACCTCGAGCGCATTGCAACTCGACTCCATCACCGTGTTGTTGGTGACCGTCATGGTGCCGTTGTCAGTCTGCACATTGTCGAGGTAGATGCCCTTTTGGGTATCGTTGTAAACGAGGTTGTTGGCGATGACGTTGTTGGCCCCGTTGGTGATGGCATAAATGCCCACGGCGTTGTTGTAAACCCTGTTGCCGGTCACGGTTATGCTGTAGAAGTAGCTGAGAAAGATGCCGTCGGTATTGCCGTAAGCGCGGTTGTTGGCAATGGTCCCGCCGATCGCATTAAAGCCAATGCGGTTGGCCCAGGCCGAATTGTCGTGAATCACCGCCGAGTCGAAGTTTGAAAAGCCCTGATCGGAATCATAGGCCTGGTTGTCATACACCTGGCCATAGCCGCGGACCTCGAAGGCGTTGTTGTCAATCCCATAGGCCACGTTGTCGTGGGCCTGGCTGTTACCCGCGGCATCGGTGCCCTGCAGATAAAACCCCCGCGGACAGTCGCGCACCACGCAGCCCGAAACCTCGTAGGCCGACGCCAGCACATACACGCCCGTGTCGGAGTCGGACCAGGCCAGGTTGCGCAGGAGCGTCAGGCCCTGCCCCATGCCGTAAATCCCATAAGTCTGGCGCCGATTGCCGGAGGTATCCGAGGGGTCTCCGTAGAACACGTTGTCCTTGGCCGTCGCGTTGGCGCTCGGGGCATCCGCAACGACAAGCCCGCTGTCAACATTCCCATAGGCGGCCGAGTTCTGCAGGGTGAAGCCGCTCGAGCCATTATCCACATACACGCCGTCGTAGGCGCCGGTGATCGACAAGTTCGACAGCGTCACGCCCTGGGCGGCGTTCACTTCGAAGGCATAGGAACCAGAGGCAGGGTTCCCGCGGTTGAGCAAGGCGACACTGCCCGCCCGGGTTGGCCCCTGAATCGTGACCCCGGAATGGGCATTGCCGATGACAATGTTGCTGGCGAGATTGTAAACACCGCTATCCACGAAGATGGTATCGCCGTAAGTGAGGTTATAGGTCGAGAGGATGGCGTTGATGGTGGCCTTGGGTGTCCCGGGAGTCAGGCCGTCGTTGGCATCGTTGCCGGGAGCAAGGGTGTACTGATCCTTGGCCGGATCATAGGCGCCGTCGTTGACGTAGTATTTCGTGATGGGAGCCAGCACGCTGAAGGGGGCGTTATTTGTGTCCGCGATCGAGGCGTTGGCGACGGAGCTGATGCGGATCACGCACTGGCCGGAGACGGGGCAAGCCGCCGACGCAATCGGCCAGGCGTAGGAGCCGGTATTGGCGGCGCTGGCGGCAATATCGGCAAAAGGCCCGGAATAGCCGCTGGAGGAGAACTGGATATGGACGTTGCCTGTAAAGCCATCCGACCGCCAGCGGATGGTGTAGGTCGTCTGTTGCTGAAGGTTTTCGCCGCCGTTCGGATTCATCAGGAGAATATACTGGGCGGGCTTCTTCGAGGCTTCAGTGGTGTTGCCGTAGGCGCCAAGATTGATATAGCCGCCGTTCGGGGCCGGTTCGTTGGCAAACGAATCGTTCGGGTCGCCCCGGTTGATGGCAGGACTTTGTTGCGAGTCGTTGGTGAATCCCACGCCCGGCTTGAAGCTGCCGTAAAGGGATTGCTCGTGGAAATTATCATCCGCGCCATTGAGATGCGTGGACGCGGTTGAGATTTGTCCGGGCAGGAGCGCGGCCCGTCCAGAGTAAGGCGTGGCCCATTGGACCTGGGCGTTGATTTGGCCGCTGGTATCGGCCGCTTTGTAAATGAAGCTGACCCAGCCGGCGGAGCTGGCATGATAGGTGACGGCGCGCTCGACGCCCGGATCGGAGGCATCGTTGACGAGGCTCTGGCCATTGACAATCAACTGCTGCGGCCCGAGCGAGTTGACGTAGAAGGTGTAATCTCCCGCGGCTTCCAGCCTGATAAATCCCTGCCACGCCCCGGACCAGTTGTCAGCCGGCAAGGATGGATCGGGCTGTCCGGAGCCCTGGTAGCCAGGCTGCCGCTCGACTTGAGTGAGGGTCGCCGGACCCGTCCAGGTGGCATTGGGGTAGTAGGAAGCGGTGAGGCCCTGGGTGTTGGGGGCGCCGAGCACCGCGTCCGCCCCGACCGGATTCACGAACAAGGGGTCCGCGCCCATGCTGTCGGCGTCCTGGATGGTGGCATAATGCCAATCCGCCAGCGTGGCACGGTCGGCCTGCCAGTAACCGACCTTGCCGCTGCCGGTGGCATAGAGGTCATTGAAATCGCTGCTGAACCCCGTCTGGCTGTCGTTCGAGATGTAAATGCCGTAGCCTTGCTGAGTCCAGATAATGTTATTGCGCAAGGCGATGTTACCCGAGGCCGAGGCATAAACGCCATTGGCTGTCGGTTCGTAAATGGTGTTATTGACAATCGCGAAGCCACCCAACTCTGTCTGCTCGATGTGAATTGCGGAGTCGGAGTCGGCGTAAATCAGGTTGTTCGAGAGAGTCGAGGTGCCCTCCGCGAGGGTGGAGAGAAAGATGCCGTACTGGTTGGAGCAAATCGTGTTGCCGGTAATAGTGACGGGAAAGTAATCGCCGCGGATGCCGGCTCCCGTGTTTCCATAAATCTGGCTGCTTGTGATCTGGCCTGCGCCTATGACTACGCCATCCGTGTTCCCATGCACCTTCGAGCTCTGCAAAGTCAGAGGATTGAAATAGGCATAGATTCCCTCGCCAACGTTGTCGAACACCTCGGAATTGGTGATGGTGGCGGAGCCATGGAGGTCCATGCCCACAGCGTTGCCATAAACGCTGAGGCTATCAAAGGTGGCAGTGCCGAATCCCGTCTCTTCCACGCCGGCGGCGGAATTGGAATAAATCCTGGCGCCGCTGACCGACAGCGCCTGGACATTGCCCACGTCAAGACCGTTTTGGTTGTCGTAGCTCACCAGGTTCTGGATGAGGCCCCCGGCACCGTCGCTGATGCTCAGCCCATCGTAACCGCTGTGACCATAGACGGTGATGTCCTTGAGCAGGGTGAAGCTGCTGGCATTGTCGAAGAGGATGCCTTCCTGGGCGTTGTTGCGAACGGTAAGTCGTTCAGCCACCAGGCCGGTCGTGCCGTCGGTGGCGTAGAGGCCATGTTGGCCGCCCGTCAGGGTCAGGAAACGGATTTGCATCAGGTTCGCGTTGTCGAGCAGCAGCAGAACCTGGTTGGGGTTGTTCGGAATGGCTGTCGTGAACTCGGCGGTGCGGGACAGGTCGGTCGGTCCGCGCAGCAGGAAACCGTAGTCCGTGCCCAGGCCGACACCAGGCCGGGCGCTCATCACGAGGGGATAGATCAGCGGATAAACCCCGGTGTCCACGTCGAGCACCGCCCCGCTGTTCAGGTCATAGGTGCGGAGGACGTTGACCGGGTTGGGCTTGGGAGTCGCGGGGGTCTTGCCGGTGTTGCGATTGCTCCCGACGGCGGTGGTGTACTCGGTGTTGGCGGTGGTCCCGCCATTGACATAGTAAGTGCTGCCGGATTCAGGGACGGTGAAGGTTTCCGTGCCGCGGTCCACCACAGACTTGTCATTGACCAGCGATATCTGAATGCGCAGGCCGTAAGTCCCATAATTGATGCCGCTGTTCGACGGAATCCAAAGGTAACTCCCGGTGTCCGGCACCGAGGCCGCAATGGTCGTCAAGAGCTTGGGCCCCAGCACCGGGTCATCCTGGTAAAGATCGATCCGGACATTCGATTGGCTCGAGTTATTATACGAGTTCCAAAGGATGAGGTGCTGGCTGTTCTTTTCCCAATCGGTGTAAAGATCGGGGAAACGCAACGCGAGGTGTGTCCGAGTCGAGTTCGTGTTCTGGGCGGGTGTATTCCCCAAGGCGCCCTGGTCCGGCGCGACCGTGTCGTTCCGCACATAGACAAAGGCCCCGTCAAGAAAGCTGTTGTTGTCGGTCCCCGACATGCGGTTGGCCTCAAAGCGGAAGAGCAGGCTGCGGGTGCCCTGGGGCAGTTGCAAACGGCCGCCGATCAGCTCCCAGCGGTCGGAGAGATTCTGCGCCACGCTGAGGCCGCCGGTCCCGATCACCGCATTATTGGCGTCGAGGAATTCCAGTTTGATCTGGCCCTGGTCCGGCGGGGTCTCGTCCAGGCTTCGGACCCTGCCCCCAAACACGGCCACCAGGCCCTGCCCGTCGAGTTGGGCCGCGGTGAACCCGGCGGCCTGAAGATTGACGGTTTGTTGGGCGAATCCCTGAGGGTTCTGTCCAGCGAAGAAGTAGCTGCCGCCGGAGAATGGCGCCGGGTTGCTGCTGCGGGTCGCCGCGCCCACGTCCACGTTCCAGCCGGTTACCCCCGCCTCGAAGCCTGGATTAGTGAGCAGATTAGTGTAGGAGGCCGGCAGGCCCTCGTCCGTCAGCGGGTCCGCGCTGTCCACCGTCGGGCTGGAGAATCGCTGGCCGGCGACCATGTCAAAGACGCGGTAGTCAGCCCCGGCCCGGTCATAGAATCTGGGCTCGGCCCACTGCGGGTTAACGACCGTCCGCCCGATGGAATGGAGGTCGAAGGCCGCAACGTCGGCCTGGAAATCGAGGATGTCAACAAAGTCCTTGGTCCAGTAAGCCACCCGGCCCGTTCCGGTCGCGTAGAGGTCGTTGTAGTCGCTGAAGAACCCGGTCTGGCTGTCATTGGCTACGTAGAGGTCGTAGCCGGTTTGCGCCCAGAAGATATTGTCGCGCACCTCGACGTTGCCCGAGCCGTTTTGCAGGTGCACGCCGTCGCCCAGCGGACAATCGATGGTATTGCTGACGATGCGGACATCAGCGACATCGTCAACGAGAATGCCATCCTGGGTGTTCTGGTAGATCAGGTTATGGACGATAATCTGTGTGTTGGTGGCGAGGATGCCAACGCCATTGCCGGCGATGCGATTGAACTGAATCGTACCGTTGAAGTTAACGCCGGTCGTATTGCCCTCGATCACATTGGCCGTGTCCAACTCATCTCCGCCCAGGATGCCCGATCCAGTCACGCCGGTGGTGTTGCTGTAAATATGCTGGCCGCGCATGCGCGCGCCCGGGGCCAGCGTCACCCCGGTCTGGTTGCTGTAAATCTGGTTGGCCAGGGCGGCGCCAACGAAGCCCAGTCCGCTGGGTTCGTCCGCGGTGGTGACATTGACCCCGGTCGTGCTGTTGTGGATACGGTTGGCGCTCAGCGTCGCGGCGGCAGCATACGCCACGCCCGTGGCCGCTTGAGAAATGTCATTGCCAAAGATGAGCCCGTTGAATGCCGCCGAGATGTTCAGGCCGGTGCCGGAGGCCTGGATGGTGTTGCCGCCGACATAACCGCTGGCCGGAGCGGCAAATTGGATGCCGGTCGTTCCCGTAAAGGTATCTTGGGCCACGCTCACATTGGCGCCGCCGTTGAGCGTCAAGCCGGCGCCCTTGATTGTGTCGTCCAGCACCGCCAATCGGTCGCTGCCGCTGGCATTGATGCCGCCCCCGATGGTCAACCGCTGTAGAATCACACCGGCGGCGCCGGTGACCGAGATGGTGCCCTGGATGCCTGTCGAACCATCGGGCGCGCCCAGGATAAGCACGCCCGCGTCCTTGGACGTGATGTTCAACCCGCCAGCGGAGTTGGTCCCAGGTGCGACGACAATCACATCGCCTTGCCCCGGGCCCTGAGTATCGAGGATGGATTGAATCGAGGTCGAGCCGCCGGCTGTAAACAAGCGGTGCAGATTGAAGGTGTTCCCTCGAACATAGACGCACGGCCTCCCTGCGGCGGCATCATCCCAGGCGACGAACGGGTGGCCGCTGGGATCGACAGTGAGCGCGAGCGTTCGGAACTGCCCGCTGGCGGCGGCTATCCCCTGGTAACTCGCATCCCCAGGCGCTTCCTCAACAAAACTCGTGCCGTTCCAAACCTCGGTGTAAAGATTCAGGCTGGTGGCTGTGTGAGATTGAAGTTCATTATCCACCCAAGCCAGGCAGAGTTTGCCGTCGTTGGCGGCCAGCCTGGGTTGCGTGGCCATGCCGGAGCTGTGAGAAACGCCGCCGGCGCTCAGCGCGCCGGTTCCAGCCGCTGCCCAGGCGCCATTGGTGTACTGGGCCGCACAAATATTCACGGGCAGCAGCCCGGGACCGGCTTCCTGCTGCCAAGCCACGAAAAGACTCCCGCCCAAGTAAGCCACGCTCGGGGCTTGGCTGGCCCCGGTGCTCGCGCTGACCCCGGTGCCGGAGGCAGAACCACTGAGCTGGTTCCAAGCGGTTCCGTTGAATTCCTTCACGTAAACCTGGCGGTGTCCCGAGGGATCGGCCTGCGACCAGGCGGCGGCGACCTTGGTGCCGTCCGTGCAGGCCGCCAGGTCGCTCACATTGGCGGCAGATGCGGAAATCCCACTGCCGCCGGCGGCGCCGGTGCCTAGGGCGCTCCAAGCCCCGGCGGAGAATCGTTTGGCATAGACTTCAGTGACGCCGCTGGAGCTGTCCAGCCACTGGACCACCGGCCCGGCCGACGTATTGAGGACGACGGCGTCATCGGCCGCGCCGGTATTGCTGATGCCGCCGCCGCTGAGCGAGTTGCCCAAAGCGACCCAACCGCCGTGGCCGCCGTTGGCAGTCGGATCGTAGCGGGCCACTCGGATGTCGCTCGATGTCCCCGTGAACTCGGTCCAGGCGACGATTGGCTCGCCATCCGCGCCCAGGGTGATGCTCGGCCGGCGCGACTGGCTCGCTGTGTTGGTGACGCCACCCGAATCCGCACTGCCGGCCAGCTCCTGCCATTGGCCGGAGGCGTATTGGGCAACGTAAATCTCGTAATTGCCGCTGCGCGCATCGGCCCAAGCGGCGAACGGGCCGGTGGTCCCCGCGACAATAGTCGGGTCGGTGGCCACCCCCAAATCCCCGCTGAGCCCCGTGGCGCTGCCCGAGCCCGACAACTCGGTCCAGCATCCCGGAACGTTCGGGGTATCGGGCAAGGAAGCGCCGGATGCCCGGTTGTTGGTGGCATTTCCAGGAGCAAGGGGAATCGGCGGCACAGTCGTGTCCGGCGGCACGTAATTGCCACCGCTCTGCACCCAACTGCCAGGGCCGCCCGGGACAATCACATCATTGCCCGTGCCGAAAAGGTAATCGTTGCCGGCGCTCCCGTAGATGTGCGTGTTTCCACCGCCATAGATGTAGTGGGTAGAGTGGTTATCGCCGGCGCTATTCTTGCCGTAAGCGTAGATGGTGTCATTTCCGGGCCCTGCCACGATCAGGTCATTGCCGTTGCCGCCCTCGACGTAATCCGTGCCGGAACCGCACACGATAACGTCGTTGCCGCCGCCGCCGTAAATCGTGTCGTTTCCGTTCCCGCCGTAGATGCGGTCGTTGCCGGAGCCTCCCTGGATGGTGTCCGGACCGCCGGAACCGTAGATGACGTCGTTGCCGCCCCCGGCGGTGATGGTGGCGCCGGCATTGCCGCGGGCGATCAACACACTGTCACCCGTGCCCGAGGTGATCACATCGGCGCCGCCGCCCCCGTCAATGTAATTCTGCCCGGCCCCGCACACGATGGTATTGGCCCCCGGACCGCCAAAGATGACATCGTTGCCATCGCCGCCATTAATCAGATCGGCGTCGGCGCTGATGTAGTCATTGCCGCCATATTCATAGACGTTGAGGGTGCCAACGCGCGATTGGAGGTTCAGGTCAATGGTGTCGTTGTTCTTGCCGCCTTTAACATCGATAAGAGGCGCGGCGAGTTGGCCATAAATGGTGATGAGGGTGCCGACGCCGGCGTGAGTGTTCCCGACCGCGCCGCAGATCTCCAGATCCGTGGCCGCCCGCAGCAAGCTATCCGGGCCGGCGTAAATGTTGGTGCGGGAGAGCAGGTTGACCGTTCCGCCGTCAACCGTCACGGCTTTGGACACGGTCAGGTTCTCGTCCTGTATGGTGATGTCGCCGGTCGCTCTGACAACGGTGCCGGGCTCGAGGGTGACGTCGGCACCGGACTGGACATGTAAGGACCCGCCGAGGATCTTTGTCCCGGTGTCAACCATCAAGTTGTTTTCCTGGAAGCTGATTGCGGTGCCGGCGTGGACCAGGCTATTAGGTCCGATGTAGGCGTCACCAGGCACGACAAAGGTCACCGTGCCCCCATTGAAGGTCACGCTGTAATCGGCGGTCAGGGTGCCTCCCCCCTGGACCAGGATGGCGCCAGTGGCTTGAACCAGGCACCCAGGCGAGAGGCGCACATTGCCACCGGCGGTTAGCGTGACCGATTGCCCGGTGATCTTCACCGGGTTGGGCGCGGTCAAGTCATTGCCAGGCTGCGCCGACGCGGACGCCGTCAAAGACACGGCATTCTGGGAAATGACATCCTCCAGAATCGTTATGGGACTGGCGGCCGTAACGATGATCGGCCCGGTTGCCGCCAGGCCGTCCAGGCTGGTGATATTGCCGATGATGAGCGCGCCCTGGTTCATCAGCCAAAATCCACCGGTCCCCCCGCTCCCTTCCAGGTTGAGGACCTGGGTCTGAAGCGGATGGTTGGATTGGCCGACGCCCGAACCGGAAACGAGCACGGCGTATTTGCCCGACACATCCAGGGTGCTGGATTGATCGGCATCGAGAATCCGCGCCGCCCCGTTCAGAGTAACCCCGCTGGAGGTCGTCACCGTATCAATATTCAAGTCGCCCGTAACCTCGGTGATGAAGACGTCCTGGACCGCGGTGGCCTTGAGCAACGTCGAGACAATGGAGAGGTGATCGCCGAATGCCCCAATGCCGCCGCTTATGGCCGTGAAGGTGAGCTTGGCGCCGCTGACATTCGTCGTCCCGTCGTTCTTCGCATCCACAATCGAGGCCGGGGCGGTGAGGGTAACATTGCCGGCGGTCGAGGTGATGGTGCCTGCGCGCATATCCCCGTTGGTTTCGGTCAGGGTGATATTGCCATTGGTCTGAACGTTGGTCTTTCCGGAGGCAAGAATGTTGGTGTTGCCGGTGATGGTAATCGTGGTGGTCTGCGGGCGGGCCAGGATATTGATGTCCCCGCCGGCCTGGACGAGGCTGAGGGTGTAGGCGGTGTTAATGGTCTGCGGCGTCGGCCCCGCCGTGCCGAACAGCCCGAGGTCGAAGTTAATGTGGGGCTCGGCATCGTTGCCCGCGGGCGGGAAATGGGCGAAGACGGGCGCTGTGATCTGGGGGACCAACGGTTCCGAGACGCTGGCGAAGTAAACGGGGGTGCTGCCCAGCGCGAGTTGCGTCACACTTGCCTCGAAGATAAGATTCAAATCGCCGCCGGCGATGAGAGAATCGAACGGCAAATTGAAAGATGTCACCGCGGGATCACGCGCCGTGGGAGTGAGATCGAGCGAGAGCGTCTTGCCGGCCGTGCCCGCAAGGCCGATGGCGCGGCCCTGGCTTTGGACCAGTTGCACCGGTATCGGGGTGGTGAGCGAACCCACATTGCCCGCCGTAGCCGCCACATGGAAGACATTGGTCCGCACGACGGCCGAGGGGCCGGCAGAGACGATGTCGCCGGTTGCATTTGAGATATCGGTTTCGCCGATGGGATTGTTGATTGGCCCCTGCAAGTAAATGGCCGGCGTGCCCGCGCCCTGGTTGCGTATCTGGACCAAGCTCGTGCCAAAGGTGTAACCGATGGCAAACTGGAAACCCGAATCGTCGTCCACCGAGATGGAGACCGACAACGGCGAATGGTTGAGGACGTCAATGCCATCGATTTCCAGGTCCTTCTGCGAATTGTTGATGATGGTGACCTTGTTGAAGGTCTGGCGGAAGGTGATTGTGGATTGGCTGCCGGTGATCACACCGGCGGGGTATTGCGGATCAAGGCTGTTGGTGATGAACTGGACGGGCTGAATATTGTTGTCATTGAGCGAGCTAACGATCACCCGGCTGCCGGTGCTCTGGTAATTGACGTGGGCGCTCGTCACGTTGCCGGAGGCATCCACGGTGAGCCAGGGATCGCCCGCCAGGGCAATCACATTCGAGTCAAAAGCAATGCTGCGGACGGGCGTCCAATTGAAGGGCTGATCTGGATTGTTCCCTTGCACCATTGTAATGGCCGTCGGCTCGACTCGGGCCTGCACCACGAGATCGCTCGAGGCGAAGGTGGCGCCCGCCTGCCCGACGATGTTGGACTGGGTATCAGGGTCCAACTCGGCCGATTCGTGGTGCGACGCGATAGCGCCCCCGTCCGCCTCCCCCTGCATGATGTTGTCAATGGCCTCATGTTCGGCCCAGACCAGAAGCTGGTCATGGCCGGTGACCGACGCCCCGGAGTCAACCTCGACCAGGGCGAGCGAGGTGACCGTAAGAGTGGAATGGCCGTCCACATCGGCAAGCAGGCTGCTCTGGGCATCGGCTTTGGCAGCCACCCCGATATTGCCATCGGTGCAGAGGTCGGCCTTGAGCGTGGCCACTTTCTCCGCCGAGACGACCGCGCCGCTGCCAACAAGGACTTGGACGGTCTGACGGTTGTCGCTCGAGCCGACGTTGTAGTTGGCATTGGCGCTGGGAGCGACGCCAAAGCCGCCCTCCTCGCTATAGGCACCCAGCGAGCCTCCCAGATACACCGTCGCGAGCATATCGAGGTTGCCGCCCGCGGCCACCGTGGCTTTCGAGCCCACATCCACCTCGGTGTCGTGCGTGAGGTTGGCATCGGTCTCGGCGCTGTCGCCGCTGACAAAACCCCCGCCGCTGCCCGTGGCGTCGCTGGCCGCATAGAAATGGCTCTCGGCGTCGATGTGCGCGTCCTGCCCGGCGCTGAGCGAAGCCGAATCGCCGATCACGGTGGTGACAGCCTGGTCGAGGGTGAGGGTCGTCGTGGCGCTACCGCAGGAAATCAGGCCGCCAGAGGAAGTGAGGGCCAGAGCGAGGTCATTGGCAGATGACTGGGCGAGGAGGGAGAGGTCCGTGCCGGCAGCCATTGTGGCGTTATCGTCGACTGTGGCGGTCACGGTGGTGCCGGTCGTGTCGGCGGTGGCCTGGACCGAAGAGTCGGCGAAAAGCAGGGCGCCGGCGCTGCCGCTGGCCTTGGCCGTTGAGAGGCCGTTCTGACCGAAGAGGCTGAGCGCCTGGCCGGCGCCGGACAACTGCTGCGTGCCGGAGCCGGTGCCGGTAAAGTCAATGTAAAGGTATTGGGTGTTGGTGATCCCCGAGCCGTCGAGGTGAACGCCCGCCAGGCCGAGGCTTTGCGTCCCCATGACGTTGGTTGCGTCAATGGCGAGCACCTTCCCCCCTGGAGTACCCTTGAGCTGGATGTGGTTCGCATCTACGACATGGACGCAGTAAGGGTGCCGGTCGGCCAGGCCGCCCAACGGAACCAAGTTGACGAAGTGGGTGCCTTCGGATGCGGGCACGGAGATGCTGATCGGGTTGTCATTGGCCGCGTCGTCCGCGGTGGCCGCCAACTGGATGGTGTTGTCGTCCACCTTGATCACATAGTAATCCTGGTTGTTGGACAATCCTCCCACCGTGTCATTGCTCTTCGTGCTGTAGATGACATGGTCGCCCGTCGAGAATGGTTCATTCTGGATGGTAATGGTGTTGGCATTGCCGTCCACGTTGTCGGACGTAAACGGCTGGGCGGGCGGAGCGTAGTAAGTCACGGCCTGGTTTTCAGTGAACCCATGGCCGGGCAAGGTGATCGTTCCGGTCGAGCTGTTCACGGCCGAGGCATCGAAGGTCTCCGGCGCCGCGCTGGCTTGGGCCGCATTGGTGAAGAGCTGAATGGTATGGGGGTCAAGCACGCGCACGTAATAGGTCGTGCCGACGGACAGGCCGGCCACCGCGCTGCCCCCCACAATCCCAAAAGTGACGGCCTGCCCGTTGAGCAGGTTGTGGAGGGTGTTGAAGGTGATCGTACCGGTCGTGGCGTCCGCATTGGCCCCGGTGAACGTCACGCCCAACCGCAGCGCGGTATCGCTGTATTTAATCACCGAGTAACTTGCCGAATCGGTGAGCCCGCCGATGGGCATGTTGCCTTCCGCCAGGTAGGTAACCCGGTCGCCGGTGGACAGGCCGTGCGGGCCGGGCAGGGTGATCGTGTCGTTCGCAGTCGAAACACTGGTGCTGCCCGCTGTGAATGTGCCGTCGGTGTACGGGCGAGTGGAGAGGTCGAGCGGTTGATCGTGCTGCGCCAGGACCTCGATGCCGCCGCTGGTCGTCACGGACGCGTTCTTATTCACAGTTGCCGTCACCGTCGGACTGTCAGTCACGGCGCTGGTCGAGCCGCCGCCCAGTGCGCCGAGAGCGACCACGAGCGAAAGGCTCGAGCCGCTGGCATTGGCGTTGGCCTGCGTCGTGGAGTTCGCATCCACCGCGGCGCCTCCGGCCACGTTCACCGTCGCGTCGTGGTCAATGTAGCCATTGATTGTGGGTTTGGTCGTAGCTTGGGCGTTGGCCGCGTCGCCTGCGGCGAGGATGCCGCCGGACGCAGCCGTGGCATCGGCACTGGCCGTATCGAAGCCAAGCGCCAGCACCTTCAACCCGCCCCCGGTGACGCTCGCGGTGGAGGCGTTGATATAGGCCGTGGTCGTGCCGCTGCCTTCGCTGGTAGTGGCGACGGCGCCGATGCCCGCCACGCCGCCAATGTTCTGCCCGTCCCCGATGGTGATTGCGGCATTGGAGGCGGCCGCCTCCACCGAGACCCCGCCGCTGGTTCCGGTCAGGTGCGCCCCGTCGCCGCCAGCATGAGCGCTCACATCGGCCTTGGAGGTGGCGTTAGCCGTAGCTCCCCCTATCGCAATGCCAAGGGAGCCGCCGGAGGCATGAGCCTCGGCATAGGGCCCAGGTTCCTGGGCGGCGTCACGCTGTTGTCGGTGGCCGGCGCGTACACGCCGGGACTGGTCTCGGTGACGTTGTGCAGGGCCTCCACCGAAATGAGGTTGCCCGCGCTGGCGTTGTCGGCCCCAAGCCCGCCCTCGACGGTCGGAGTGATGGTGGCGTCGGCCTCGGAGGCGCCAATGGATGCGGCAATGCTCAGGTTGCCAGTCACCTTGCAGCTTCCGGACTTCGCGTGGGCATCGGCCGTCGAGGACGCCAGGATGGCAAGATCATGTCCGGCACTCAGCGTGGCCCCGTCCGGCACATACGCCCGCACTTCATCCGTTATCTGCCCCGTCGCGCCATTGACCGTCACGGCCAGGACACCCCCCGTGACTGCGGACGAAGTTGCGTTGGCCTTGCCGTCCCGCCAGGCGTTGATCAGGATGTCTGTGCCGGCCTGGAGTGTATCCCCGCCGAAATCAGCTTTGGTGGCGCCATTGATGGTGCTGTTGCTGACGCTGGCGCCGATGCCGACCACGCCGCCTCCTACGCCGCCCGCGTTGCTCTCGGCATCGAGGGTGGCATTAGCGACGAAACCGATGCTGCCGGCGGCCGAAACACTGGAGCCGCTGTCGGCGGCGCTCGTCACCGTGGGCGAGGCGGTGGCGTCGGCCTCGGCGCCAGACCCGGCGATGATGCCGCCGCTGCAGGAGTAGGCCACGGCCTGAATCTGTCGCTGATCATTGTTGTTGACGGTCGCGCCAAAACCGACACCGCTCGCCGCCGAACTCACCACGGCATCCTCGCCAAGCTGGGCCGACACGGCGGCAGTGACGGTCGCCTGGGACACGGAGGCGCCTATCTCAAACACACCGAAGTCGTACCCATTGACCTTGGCCAGGACGCCGAAGTGGCCGTCCGCCTCGACCAGAACGGCGCCGGTGGCGGCCACGGCCGCATTGTCACTAATCTGCGCGCTGACGGTCGGCGCAATCGTGACAAACGCGAAATTGGCCGTCATGGCCAGCCCAATGCCGATGGTGCCCGCATTGGTCGTGGCATTGGCGTCGATGGTGGCCGTCGCGTCCACGTTCAGGCTGCCGATCGGTCCGGCGGTCGTCTGTCCCACTTGCGCGTTCTTGCCCACATAGGCCGTCACGCTGCCGTTGAAGGTCGTGGTGCTGAAGGACGCGCCCGTTGCCCCCACCGAGACGTTGCCCACGAATGTTTCCACAATCGGGTTCGCGCTGTCATACGGGTCGGGGCCTGGAGTTGGGCCAACGGTCTCGGTCGCCTGCACTTTCACATTCCCTGCCGCCGGAACCGCCGCCCCGTCCCCGAGACTGGCCTGGACTGCGCTGGAATCGGTGAACTGCACTACCGCGCCGCCTACCCCTACGAGGCCGCCGGCGCCCGACACGGCCCTAAGGTGCAACTCCTCGTCCAGAAGCCCATTCACGGCCAGGTCGCCCCCGGCCTGCATGGTCCCGTCGGCATGGGCGTTGGCATTGGCCTCGACGCCCAGGACCGTTATCCCGGCGGTCGTGCTAAAGACCCCGGCCGAGAACCCGCCCACGACCGTAGTGAGGCCGACCCAGTTCGCGGCCGTTACCTGGATATTGCCGCCCACCTGCACGGCCGCTCCCGCGGCAATCGAGGCCTCCGAGCCCACGGAAGTCGGGGCGCTGTTGATCTGACCCGTCAGGCTCGTCGAACTTGGAGCATCGGAGTTGAGACGGGCCGCAACCTGGGAGGCAGCCGCTCCGACCCCGTCGTTGGCGCTGGCCGGCGGCCGGGAATAATCGGAGCGGTCCAAGGATTGATTGTTGCCGGTGCCGGTTGACGTGAGAGTGATGGCCTGGCCGTTCTTGGCATCGGCCGCGCTCGCTGCCAGGCGAACCCTGGTCGGATCGCCCGGAACATTAATCACGTAGTACGTCGTCCCATCGCTCAGGCCGCCGATGGGGGTATTGCTGCTGCCGCCCTGGTGATAGACCAAGGCATCGCCGGTCTGCCATCCCTGGTTGCCGACTTCGATGCTGCTCGATGTCAGATCCGCCGCCGATGCGGGACTGAACGTCGCCGTGCCGTAACTTCCCAAGAACCCGGAGACCAGACTGGTCGAGCCGCTGGCCTCCTGGGTGGCATCCGCATCGGCGTCCGCGGTGGGCTTGCCATTTTTGTCTTGGTTTTGTGCCGCATCGGCGGAGTGGTTGTTGTTATCCGTGTAAGTCTTCTCGACCTGGCTGCCCACCGTCCAGACAGCCACGGATGCCTCCACGGGGACAAAACCGCCGGCGCCGCCAAAGGCATAGATGTGCAGATCATTGATTTGCAGCGCGTTCACCGCCACGTTCCCTTTGGCCCTGACGTTGGTCCCGTTGCGAATGGTTGCCGTCGTGTCATTCTTGATGCTCCCAACCGTGATGCCCGCGCCCACAGCGACAAACCCCCCGGTCCCGAACCGCGCCGCCACGGTCGCGCTGACCAGGTCCGATGCCCCGACGAAGACACCCTGGTTCGGAGTGCCGCTAGCATCGCTGTTCGTCTGGTTGATTTGGGCATTCGAGCCGATATAAGCAACTGTATTGGAGTTGACCAGGGTGACCAACACCGCCCCGGCAACCCCTACGAACCCGCCGGACGCAGTCAAAGCCAGGTGGAAAATGGTCTCGGTTGACTGCGCTTGCACGATCACGCCGGGGGCAGCCAGAGTGCCAAAGGCCTCGTTCCCACTGGCATCGGTCGTCTTGGTCCCATCCAGAATCCCGCTCCAGCCTGCGCCCGCGCCCAAGGCGTCCACCTTCGCGTTGTCGCCGATGAACGCCTGCGTGTTCTTGTTAATCGAGGCGACACCGACTGACCCGCCCACTCCAACCAGGCCCGCGCCCAGCGACCCGCAGACGGAGCCCAGACCGGTGTCGTCCGTCGCCAGCACCAGCGCATCGCCGCCGGCGCTCGCCGTGCCCAGGATCGAAGCGGTGGTGGTGTTATTGATCGTGAGGACGGTGACCGAACCACCGACCCCAACGACGCCCGCCGCGACGCCGAACCCCATCAGGACCAAGTCCTCACGGCCGTGCGCCTGCACTTGAACATCCCCATTCGCGTTGACCACCGAACCGGCATCCAAGTAGGCCTGGGTCGTGTTGCCCAGCACCGTGACATTGACCGCCGGGCTCACGCCCACGGCGCCCGCCGCCAGCGTCGCCACGACCGCCAGATGGTGGAAATCGCTCCCGGCTGCCACCAGAACACATTGCGATGGGCCAGCCGTGGATTGGTCCTGGTTAATCGCCCCATTCGCCCCGACATACGCGCGCGTCATGTTCTTGATCACGTTGACCCCGGCGGAAACGGCGACGCCGACATACGCGCCTGCGACCCCGATGGTCAGCGAGCCAATGTTATCGCTGTTGGTAGCGGTCACCGCCAGGCCATGGAAGCCCTGCTCCATGACCGGCGACCCATAGCGCCGGCCGCTGGTGAAGACGGCCAGGTCGGTGCTGCTCGGATTGGTGTCCAGACTGCCGACCTCCAAGTTGGGCAGCGTCGGCAGGCTGATATCACCCTGGGACTGCAGCGCCTGAACATCCGTTGGCACGCCGGACATCGTGCTGGTCTCAATGGCTTGCGGCGTCTGAGTCTTGGGATTGTAACTGGCAGTGGTGGTATCGGTCTGAGGCGCATAGGCGCCCGTGCGGACATCATGGCCGGCCGATTGGCCGTCGGCGGTCACCCAGGCGCCGGCGCCAACAAAGGCCTCGGTCGTCTTGTCCATCACCGTCACCGCGCCGGCGGCGGTCACGGCGGCCTCGCCGGAGACGGAGATCACGCCCACGATGGCGTTGAGCTTGCTCTCATCGTTGGCCTGAACGATCACGTTGCCGCGGGCGTGAACATGGCCGGGCCCCGCGCTGGGGGTGTTATCGCTCGGGTCATCCCCGATGAAGGCGCGGGTCTTTACGTTGAACACGTGCAGCGAGGCATTCACGCCCACACTGGCCGAACCGCTGGCGTCAATGCCGGCCGCCCCGGAGGTAACGTGTTCGGTGGAATTGGCCGTGATGACGATGTCGCCCGCGGTGTTCGCCGTCACGTTCGAGCCGATGCGTGCCTGCGTGGTCTTGTTGAAAACACCCACGTCCGCGCCCACGCCGACTCCGGCGGTGCCTCCCACCGCGATGGAGCCGGCGACCGACACGATCGTGGTGTCATCGCTCGCGTTCAACGCTATCCCCGGCGTCCCGCCCGTCGAGGACGCGCAAGTGATGGTGGCGCCGTTGGCAATGAAGGCCAGGGTCGTCTCGTTCAAGTCATTGACCACGGCCGAGCCGGCGATGCCGACCGTGCCCGCAGCGCCTCCGGCGACGGCAATCGTGATCAATTCCTCGGAGGAACTCGCACCCACCGATAGCCCATTGGTCCCCTGGGATGACACCGAGGCGCGCTGCCCCACATAAGCCTCTACGGTTTCGGAATGGACCAAGGTCGTATTGGCCGCCCCAATTCCCGCGCTGCTGGCCACACCGATGGAGCCCGCTATCATGGTCGCCTTGAACGTGTCGCTCGCCGTGATCGTCACATCGCCGCCCGCACTGAGCGAGGCCCCCGTGCCGCTGGGCGTATCGTCAACATACGCCCGAGCGCCGGTGGTGATGACTTGCACGGAGGCCGAGCCGGCTATGCCCGCCGAACTGCCCCCGCCTACGTTCGTGGCGACCGATAGAATCGTCTCGGTCGAGTCCGCCTCGATGGTGATGCCGCCCGCCGCTTTGGCAACCGCCCCGGCGCCAATATAGGCGCGCGTGTCCTTGTTGAGCACGTCCAAATCCAGTCCCGCCCCTACCCCGGCGCCATCCGTGCCTACTCCCAGGCTGCCGGCGCCGCTGTCGATCGTGAACGTATCCGTGGCCTGAATCGTAATGCTTTGAGTCGCCCCTGGCGTCAGCCGCTGGTTGATCTGGGCGCCGCCTGCTATGTAAGCCGAGGTGGTCAGGTTGAAAATGCTGATGACGGCCGAGCCGGCGACACCGGCGCTGCCGGAAGTCGTCACGCCGGCCCCGGCGGCGAGCGAGGTCACGGGGGGGAGCGAGGTCACCCCGAGGCTCCCCAGCACGGGAATGCTGACCGCCAGCGGACTGATTGTGCCGGTAGCCGTCACCGACAGGTTGCCGGTGGCATCCGCGCTGCCATTGCCCAGCGAGGCGGTGGTCGTATTGGTGAT
The DNA here is from genome assembly GCA_963749495.1 of uncultured bacterium. GTDB lineage: Bacteria > Verrucomicrobiota > Verrucomicrobiia > Limisphaerales > UBA8199 > CAVQND01. Next base: position 335,483 of record CAVVMW010000018.1, on the reverse strand, counting down.
GAGGTTGATGGCCACCCCCGCCCCGACGGCGACTTTGCCGGTGGAAATCGCGCCTCCGCCCGCGATGATCTGCAGGCCCATCTCGCTCCGGGCGGTGACGGCCATGTCCCCGGACGACTTGATGTTGTCGCCGTCGGCGACCGATGCCCCGGTGGTCACGTGCACCACATTGATGGCGGCGAAGCCGGCCACGCCGACGTTGCCCTTGCCGCCCGCCGCGGACAGGCCCCAGGCCGTGAAAGCATTGGCCTTGCCCGAAGGCGTTACCGCCTCGACCGTGACGCCCTGGCCCTGGAGCGTTGCGTTGGCCCCGACGCTGGCCGTATTGGTGACTTGGACATAGTTCAATCCGAGTGCGGCGCCGATGTTGTCCGAGGAATTCTTGAGATCGAAGCTATAGGCCAGACCGGTGCCCTTGGCCGACTCCGTGGATATGTTGGTGGCGCTGACCCGGATGGCGCCGGTATCGGACTGGACCACTTGAGGCTGGCCTGTTGAGCCGGGGCCTATCGAGGCGCTGTTGTTGTCAAAAACGACGTTCACGCTGATGGCCGCGGCCACATTGACGCTGCTGGAGCTGGAACTGGAATCGGACTCGGACTGGCTGTTGGCGGTGCTCGACTGGTCGCTGGACGTGGGCAGGTCGCTGGTTTGCTGCGTATTGGGATTGCTTTTGACCGAATCATTGGCCGTAGAGTCGGCGCTTTTCCCGCCGTTGTCCTTGCTCTTGCTGCCCGTAGCGCTGCCGCGGGCTTCAACGGTGCTTTGGGTCGAGGATTGCGAAAGGATGTCGATCTCGCCCTTGGTGTGGAGATTGCGGTTGAGCGTGGCTGAGGCGGTCTCGTGCACGACCGCCACGGCGACCGAAGCGCCGACCGCCACGCTCTTGCCGGCGGCGGAGGCCTTGGCGATGGTGGATACCGCGCTGATGTGGGTGGCCTGGACCCGGCCAAGCCCGCTGGCCGCGCTCTGCGTGCCGGTGTCCGCCAGGGCGATCGTCTTGTCGCTCACGATGGAAAGAGCCACCGACGCCGATATGGCATCGCTGCCCGCGCTGCCGGCATCGGTCTGGGTCGTGACGGTGTGGGCGGCGCTGGCATCCACGGTGAAATCGGCCAGGGTCCCAGTCACGGAAACGCCATTGTTGATTTGGGCCAGCACGGTGTTCGAGATGATGTTCAGCGCGACCGAGGCGCCGACGCCAACACTGCCGCCCGAGACCGGGGCGCTCGGGGTGGCGCTGGCCGTGCTATGGGTGACGGTTGAGGCCTTGATCGCCAAAGCACCGTTATCCACCACGCCGGCCGAGCCGGAATAAATCCGCGCCTCGGTGTCCGTGCTCACTATGTTGATGGCCACCGAGCCGGCGATGCCGACGTTGTTCGACCCGGCGCCGGCAACCGACTGCGCCGAGAGAGTGTCGATCTGGTCGGAGATGGAATGGGTCGTTCCGGTCGCGCCAGCCGACAGCGTGATGGCCTTGCCGGCCTTGGCATCATCGGCGGAGGCCGCAAGCTTTATCAGGGTGGGATCGGCCTTGTGGGCGAGCGACTGCTTGTCACCGGAGCCCAATCCGTTCAGGGTGATGGCGGTGCCGGCTGTGGCATCAGCCTGAGTCTTGGCCAGCTTCACTTTGGTAGAATCGCTGGTCGTGATCACGTAGTAGGTCTGTCCGTCGACGAGGCCGCCGATGGGCTGTTGCCCGCCATCGTCATAGACGACCGCATCCCCGGTCTTCCAATCGTTGGTTCCCACTTTAATGGTGTTGCCGCCGTTGGTATCCACGACATCGCTGCTGCCGGCGTCGAAGGTCTTGGCGACATCCTTGATCACGTAGTAGGTGGAGCCATCGGTCAGACCGCCGATGCTGGTGCCGCCGCCGCTGCTGTAAAGCACCGCATCCCCGGTGGTGAATTTATTGGCCCCAACTTTGATCGTGTTATCCGTCGTGCTCACGGCGCTGGCCGGATCGAAGGTGACCTCGTTGCGCGGGGCCATATCGGCCGTCACGCTCAGGCCGGCGCAAGTGACGGCGGCGTTGGGGCCGATGTAGGCCTTGTTGGTGACCCCGGCGACGTTGACCGTCACGGCGACGCCGATACCCACCCCCGAGCTGCTGCTGGAGCTGCCGCTGCCGGAGCCGCCGCCGCTGGAACCGCCCGAACCGCCCTGGCTGGAACTCTTGCTCTGCGGGTTCAGGACGGCGCTGCCGTCCGCGTTCAACAGAGTATCCGCATTGACCGAGGAATGGACGGCCAGAGCGCCCCCCGTGGTGAGGTTGGCCAGGACAGCGGCGTTGGCGATGACATCGGAAATGTTCACGCTGATAGCCGCGGCCACGCCCACCGGCCCGTCACTGGTCTGCTGATTGGTGGATTTGTCGTTCTCGGTGTTCGTCCCGGCCGGGGCCTGGCTCTTGGCATAGTTGCTGTTGTTGTCCGTCTGCTGTTGCGAGTCGCTCTTGTTGGCAGGCTGCTTTTGGGATTCGCCCTTGACGCTGGCCTTGGTGGTGGTGTTGGTGCGGCAGATGCAGCTTGCCGCCACACTGGAGGCGCCGGTGCCGCTGGTGCTCAGGCTCCGTTCGGTCGTGGCGCTCGCCGTATCCGTCGAGAGGTTGATGGCGACGGCCGCCCCAATTCCCACATTCTTGCCTGAGGCCGTCCCGTCGGCGGTGGTGGTGATGGTCCCCGACTTCTCATCGGCTTCCAGGGTTATCGCGCCCTTCAGGGTGGTCGTGCCGGTGGCCGTGCCGAGGCGCGCCGTTGTCCTGGTATCCCCAATATTCAGAGCGACCGCCCCGCCCAGGCTGAAGCTGCTGCCCGCCGCCCCGGCATCGGCCTGCGTCGTGATGCTGGGGCTCGTCGTGGCTTTCAGTGAGAGATCCTTAATCCCGCTTAGAACCACGGTGTCCTCGACCTCCGCCCGGGTGGTGATGGGCACGATATTGAGGGCGAAACCAAGCCCGATGCCGTCCTTGCAGCCGTCCTCGCTCTTGGCGGTGCCCGTGGCGGAGGCGGAAGTCGTATCGGTGGCCGCCATCGTGAGACCGCCGCCATTGGCATTGAGGTTGGCGCCGGAGGCCAAATACGCCTCGGTCTTGTCGGTAACGATGTTGATGGCTGCGGCGCCCGCGACGCCGACCTGTGGCGCACCCGCCCCCGCAATCGCCTTGGCGGAGAAGGTGTGGACCTGCTCGGTGAGCGAATGAGTCGTGCCCGTCGCGCCTGAGGTCAGACTGATGGCGTTGCCGGCCTGGGCGTCCGCGGCGGACGCGGCGAGTTTGATCTTGGTGCCATCCGCCTGGCGGGTGAGCGACTGAGTGCCGGACCCCAATCCGGTCAGCGTGATTGGAGTTGGAGTGGACGCTGTGGCATCCGCCTGAGTCTTGGCCAGCTTCACTTTCGTCGGATCACTTGTATTGGCAATAACGTAGTAAGTCTTGCCATCCGTCAGGCCGCCAATCGGACTTTGCCCGCCGGCGTCATAGACGACCGCATCTCCGTTCTTCCAATCGTTGCTGCCCACTTTAATCGTGCCGTTGCTCGTGTCCACGACCCCCGAATCGCCCCCGTTAAAGGTCTTGCTGACGGTCTTGATGACGAAATAGGTTGAGCCATCCGTCAACCCGCCGATGGCCGTCCCGCCGCCGGCGCTGTAGGTGACGGCGTCGCCCGTCTCCCAGCCTTGATTTCCGACATCGATGGTGCCGGCAGTCAGGTCAACTTTGGAAGACGGGTCAAAGGTCGCTCCCCGCTTGGTCATGTCGGCGGTGACCGTCAAGCCGGAAGACGTGACGGTGGCAGTGCCGGCGATGTAGGCCTGATTGGCCAGGTCGGCCTTGTTCACCGCGACCGCTACCCCGACGCCGTCGCCCGAGGAATGGTCGGGACCGCCCAGGGTGTGGCTGGTGCCGGCTGCGCCACTCGACAGGGTAACGGGCGTGTTGCCGCTCACATCTGCCGGTGAAGCGGCCAGTTGTATCTTCGTTGGGTCCGAGGCTACCGTGATGACATAATAGGTGCTGCCATCGGTCAGCCCGCCGATGGCCGTCCCGCCGGAGCCGACGCTGTACTTGACCGGGTCGCCGTTTTTCCAATTATTGGTCCCGACTTTGATGGTGTTGGCGTCGGTGGCGTTTTGGTCTGTGACTACGACCCCTGAGGCGGTGGGATCGAACGTCACCGTCTTGGTCGGCATGAGCGTGGCGCTGGCATCGGCCTTGGCTATGGCATCTGCGTTGGCCGAACTGTGAATCGTCAGGGCGCCGCCGGTGCTGAGGTTGGCCAACACGGCCGCTTTGGCCGTGGCGCTGGAGATGTTCACGGCGATGGCCGCCGCCACTCCAATAGACCCGTCACTGGTGCTCTGGTCTGGGGCGCTGCCGCCGGTGTCTGTGCCGGACGAGGCCTTGCTCTGGAGGAACGAGCTGTTCTTGTTCGTTTGCCCTTGCGAGGTGTTCTGGCCGGAGGGCTGGTTGGCGCTGGCGCCTTTGACGCTGGATTTGGATGAGGTCCGGGTTTGCGCCACCGTGATGGCTTCGATAGTGGATGCCCCGGTGCCCGTGCTGACAATGCCTCGCTCGGCCGTCGCTGTCACCCGGTCGGTGGGTATCGCGATAGCCACCACCACCCCGAAGCCGGCGCTGCCGCCGGACACCGTTCCGTCGGCCGTCGTGGTGGTCGCTCCCTGGGTTTCATTGGCCTTGAGCGAGAGAGCCCCGTCAAGGACATGGTGCCGGTCGCTGTGCCGATACGGGCGGAGGTCTTGTTGTCCGCTATCGTGAGCGCCGCCGCCCCGCCAACAGTCGTGCCGGTGCCGCCCGCGCCGGCCTCCGCGTCCGTGAGCACGGTCGGCGTGAGCGTCGCCGCCAGTGATAGGTCCTTGGCCCCGGAGAGCACCGCCGTGTCTTCCACCTCCGCCCGCGTCGTGATGTCATTGATGGTCAGCGCCACCGAAGCGCCAATCCCGCAACCGGCCTGGCCGGCTTGCGCCGGCTTGGCTGTGGTCGAGGAACTCACCAGGTTGGTGGCGGTGAACGTCAGGCCGCCCCCGCCGGTGGCGGTTACGTTGGCCCCCGACTTGATCACGGCATCCGTCTGGTCGGTCGCCTTGATGAAGGCAAAGGCGCCCGCAAAGGTGGTGCTGCCGCCCGCGCCGGCGCCCGAGATGGCCGAGGCGGTAAAGCTTGATGCTGACGGCTTGATCGCCTCGACGGTCGTGCTGGGCACCGCCAGCGTGACCGTTCCGCCGATATAGGCCTCATCCAGGACGTTGTCCAGATTGACGGCCACGGCTACGCCAAACCCTGGGCTGCCAGAGGAGCCGGAGGAGCCAGAGGAGCTTTGGGTGGAGCTCCCGTCCGCGGAGGCGGAGGTAACGTCGGTTGAATTGGAGCTGATCTTCAGGCTGCCGGCGGTGATGGTAGCCCCGCCGGGGGCCACGTAGGCCTGGGTCTGGCTAGACAGGCTGGTGAACGCCAGTGCGGCAGCAACGCCAATAGTCCCATCACTGGTTTGGGCATTACCCTGGGTCTTGGTGCTGGGGTCGTCGCCGGCGCTATTCTGGGAGGCCCCGTTGGCTGTGGATTTGACGCTGGTGGGGACATTGTTGTTCGAGGTGGCCGAGACGGTGATGGCCGAAGCCGAGATTGGCCCGTTGCCATTGATGTAGGCCTGGGTCACGCTCGTGACGCTGGCGGTGCAAATGACCCCTCCCATGGCCCCGCTTCCCCCCTGAGAGCCATCGGCGCTCGTAGTCACCGTGACGGTGTTGGTGGCCCAAATCCCCAAGGTCCCCGTCACCGCCAGCGACCCGGCCACGTGCGCAATGGCTGAACTGGTGAGAGTCGAGTTTGCGACAGCGGCATCCACGCTGGTGCTGCCCCCGGAACCGACCTGGGCGGTCGCCGTGGCCGTAACCGTCGAAGCAGCCGTGACAGTCACCTTCCCGCTGCTGGTAACGTGCGAGGCGTTGTTGATGGAAACCTGGGCATGCGATTGCGCGTTGATCAGCTCCAGCGCGCTACCCGTCGCGCTCGGCGTCTCGGTGGACGAGGCGCTGATGGTAATATCGCCACCGGTGATGGTCGCTCCGGTGATTTGAATCAGCGTGTTGGCCGACCCGTTGGTCCCGGTCTGGGTGTCAACCGCGGTGAGACTGATTGTCCCATTGCCGCCGGCCTTGGTGGTGTTGATGGTAACCCCGGTATTCACCCGTATCGTTTGGGCGCTAAGGCTCAAACTGTGCCCAGGGAGCTTCAGTTGGACGTTTTGGCTGATATCGATCTCGTCCACCCCGCTGCCGCCCTTTACGGTCAACGAACCGCCGAAACCCGGGTCCAGCGCATTGATGGCCAGGGTGTCATTGCCGTTGCCCAGGTTAATCGTCAACGAATTGGACGGGTCCGGGAAACTCACACTCTCGATGGTTCCATTCAGGCTGCGGACACGCAGTGAACCTGCGTGGCTCGGGTCGGCTTCCAGGACCAGTTGGTCGTTGGCGTCGGAACCGGTGACCGTCACGTCCGGGCTGCCCGAGCCCGTGAGCGTGATAGGCTCCAGGCCAAAATAGCGGATGGGGTTCCCGTCGAGAATGACTGTCCCCGAATGGGGCCCCGCCCCGAGGAATTGCACACTGCCCAGATCCCCACCCTGGATGACCAGACTGTCAAATCCCCCGTCACCTCCATCGATCCATCCACTGATGCTGCCGCCCGGCGCGAAGACGAACGTATCCCGATTATTGGCCGCGCCTTTGAGAAACTCGACTCCTTGAAAACCAACCCCCGCCGCAGAACCGCTGTTCTTGCCGGTCACAGTCCAGGTGGTATCCCCCTGCGGACCCCACAGCGTGTTGGCTCCGCTGCCGGCGTCCCAGTCAACTCTCATCGCACCGTCCGTAGTCCCCGCCTCGACACCATCAAGAATCAGTTGGTTGTCCCCAGGGCCGGTCCGAATCCTCAGTGCCTGGACTCCACTGCCGCGCAAATCCTTGAGCACGATCGTATCCCCGGAACTGCCGCCGTCAGGCTGGCTGGTGTCCAGGATGACACTCAGCACACCCTTTAGAGTAATGGGGCCAAAGGGTGTTCCATTAAGAGAACCGCTTATGCGTAATTGGCCTTGACCGGGGCTATCGAGGACTAAACTCACCGCCCCTCCTTCCGTCTTGAATACGGAAGCTGCTGAACCCGAATATGTTACGTTAAACACCTCACCCAGGTCCATGGGCTCGGGCGGGCCATTCGCGCCCCGCAGGGTTTGAGTGAGCTGCGCCGCTTGTGGCCCATTCGATCCCGGCGCCGCAGTGCCGGGAAGCTGGAGATGAGCCTCTGAATTGCCGGCCGCGATTGGCGCGGCTGAAGGGGGAGGTGTCACTCTCGCTGCGGCTTGCGTTGTGCCGCTTGCTTCGCCCTTGTCAGCGCTCCCCGGTGAACTTGCGGGAGCCTCCGGCGAAGGGGTGGCTGGGGTCGAAGAAGTGGCGGCGGTCGCTTCCATCAACCCCTCCAAAATGCTGATTCTGCCCGAGGCGCCCTCCGCCGCCGGGGCACTGGTAATCTCCGGACCCGCAGCCACACGGACCTCCTCGATAGGCTGGAGCCAATTCCCAGCGTGTGCGGCATGACACGCCCCTGCCACGCCTCCGGCCAGGGCCGCGGAAAGCATCACCCTCGGCTCAAGGGCGAGCAATTCAAACTCGAAATTAGAGTTGTTTCCGCTCACTGCGCCAACTGATTTTGCTGCCAACGACCTGCCGCCCTTTATGCCGACCCCGCCAATGCGGGATATGCCGAATAGCGCGGAGATTAGGTTCGTCAGTGGCGGTCAGTCAAGCCAGAATGAAACAAAAAAAGGAAGCTGGACTAACCTGAATTGCGCGTTTCCGCTCCCAAGAATGCCCCCGGCCGCGTCCGCCCCGGCATGCCCTCACGGTAGGGCTGCGCTCGTGGCTGGCGGCTTTGTTGTTGCCGAGCGGGCAGGGCCGGCGTAGGGTCCAGTCATGCACCCCTGCGGGGACGCGGCCAAAGCCTTAAGTTACGTTCTGGCGATTTCCGGAGGACAGCCTGCTCCAAGGCCAGAGCGCCCCGTCCCCGCTCACCCCGCCATCAGCCTATGAGGAAAACTGCGGCGCGCACTCAACGGGAGAAAGCGGCCACGGCGGCCAGGAAATCCGGCTCCAGCCGCCACGGGCTCATTCACCCGGTGGTCATTTACCCCTTCAGCCAGCCGGGGGACTACGCCGACCTGCAAGCGTTGTACCAACTGGTCGCGCGGCTCGACGCTGAGAAAAGCACTTACGCCCGGCCAATCACGGTGATGGATCGCAAGACGCATTACCGCATGGCGCACGACGAGGCCTTTCTGGCTTTCAAGCAAGGGACCGTCGCCCGTTACTCCGAGGTGCTGGACGCGTGGTGCGTGGATACGTGTCAGATGTGGTACACGGGGCTGGGGATGGCCTTCGAACAGGGCGGGCCCGGAGATGTCTATTGGCTCATCCCAGGCGACTTCAACTACGGCACGGCTGTCGGTCAAGAGGTGTTGGGCCGCTTGCACGACCTGCCGGAGATCATCTTGGAACTGGACCAGGACCTCTGCATCGGCGAGATCGCGACGGACCACAACAACCCCAAACAACTCATCGACACCTACGGGACTTTTGCGCTGCTATACAACTGGTTTCCGGCGGAGGCGCAGGAGATTCGCCAGTTTACCGAGCGGCCGCGGTCTGAGTTTTTTGCGGTGCGCCACGCCTTTCTGGCCGAGGTGCTGGCCCGCCGCTGGTATCCTTACGAACAGACGGTCGTGATGCTCTTGCAGGCCGTGTTCGCCCGCAAACGCATCACCCGCTTTTTCGTCGGCGACATTTCCGACCTGCCCGAGGGGCGGGAATCCTTCGCCTCGGCGATGCAGCAAGTGGAGCGCACGGAACGCGTTCTCAAGGCGGTCTGGCGGGAACGCAACGCCGCTCAGCCCGGGTGGATTCAGAAGTACTATGCGCTGGCGTTGCGCTCGGAGCCGGTTCGGCGCGGTGCGTTAATCGTGCTGGAGAACATGCTGGGATAACGCCATGAACCGGATGTTGTACCACCAAAACCTGCGGCCGGTTAATTTCGTGTGCCGCGCAACTCAGGCGCAATCGGTGAGTCTGGTGGGGGACTTCAACCAATGGAACCCAACGGCCCATCCCATGAAACAGATGCCGGACCGTTCCTGGCTGCTCAACGTGGAGCTGAAGCACGGCCATCACCGCTATGCTTTCCTGGTGGACGGCGTTTTGTCTCTCGATCCGCATGCGCAAGGGATCACCCGCAACGACAAGGGCGAGAGGGTTTCCCTGGTGCCCGTCAGTTAGCGGAGCTCGCCAGGCCGGGAACTTCTCGATGATGGGTTCTGACCAGTATGAGGCCAATTTGTAAGTCACACGTTGTCGGTTGGGCGCGAATCCTGGCTTTGTCGCTTCTGGCCGGTTGCGCGGTGGGACCGGACTTCAAGCGTCCTGCCGCTCCGCCGGTCAACAGTTATGCCGCCCGCCCGCTCAAGACCACCTCCAGCACCCCAAACATCGCCGGAGGGGAAGCACAACGGTTTGTTGAAGGGCTGGAAATACCGGGAAAGTGGTGGGCCTTGTTTCACTCGAAGCCGCTCAACGATTTGATTGAGCGCTCGCTCACCAACAATCCCGACCTCAAGGCGGCGCAAGCGGCGTTGGTGGTGGCGCGAGAAAACGTGCTGGCTCACCGGGGCGAGTATTATCCAAGTATCGCCGGAGCATTCTCGGCGAGCCGCCAGAGGCAGTCCGACTTAATCGCGCCCACGCCGAACGCCAATGTGTTTCAATATGATCTTTTCACTCCCCAGGTCAGCGTTTCGTACGTGCCCGATGTTTTCGGCCTGACCCGCCGAACGGTCGAGTCCTCGAAAGCGCAGGAACAAGGGGTGCGTTTTCAAATGATCGCGACATATCTCACGCTGAGCGCCAATGTCGTTGTCGCGGCGGTCCAGGAGGCGTCGTTGCGGGCGCAGATTGAGACGACACGCCAGCTCATCGGCATCGGCTCCAACATGGTTGAAATCGTGCGATACCAATTGGAGAAGGGTTCTGCCAGCGGGCTCGATGTCGCCGCGCAGGAATCGCAACTGGCGCAGGTCACCGCCACGCTCCCGCCATTGCTCAAGCAATTGGCCCAGCAACGCGACCTTCTGGCGGTTCTGGCCGGCGATTTCCCGAGCCGCCAGCACGGCGAAACATTCGAGCTTCACAGCCTGCAATTGCCGGAACAAGTGCCGGTGAGCCTGCCGTCAACGCTCGTGGAGCAGCGCCCGGATGTTCTTCAAGCCGAGGCGAACCTGCACGCCGCGAGCGCCCAGATCGGAATCGCCATCGCGAACCGGCTGCCGAATATAACCCTCACGGCCGACGCCGGCAGCACGGCACTGGCGCTCGACCGGGTGTTCACGTCCGGCACCGGGTTTTGGGGGGTGGGCGCCACACTGACGCAACCCATTTTTCAGGGTGGCGCGCTGCTCCACCTGGAGCGGGCCGCCAAGGCCGCCTACGTTCAGGCGGCCCAACAATATCGCAGCACGGTTCTCACCGCCTGCCAGAATGTCGCGGACACATTGAACGCGCTCGAACAGGACGCCGCCGCGCTGAACACCGCCGCTGCTGCCGCCGATTCCGCGAGGGTGACGCTGGATCTTTGCCGGCAACAAGAGCGGGTCGGCTATGCCGGTTACCTTGCTCTCTTGAACGCGGAACAAACTTATCAGCAAGCCCGGATCAACCTCGTGCAGGCCCAGGCCAATCGTTTCGCCGATACGGCGGCGTTATTTCAGGCCCTGGGCGGCGGATGGTGGAACCGCGCGGAACTGAAACATAATTGATCATGAAAAACGTTATTTGCGCCGCGTTCGGGGCCTGCCTGCTCGCGGGCTGTTCCTCCCAAACCGGCAGCAGCCCCGCAACGTCCTCCATCACGGCCAGCAACGTAACGCTGACAGCAGCTCAGCGTCAGAATATTCATCTCTATACCGTTGAGCCTTCCAAGTTCCACAAAACCGTGGAGACTACGGGCACGGTTGATTTCGACAACGACCAGGCCACAACGATCCTGGCGCCGATGTCCGGCCCCGCATCACGGCTGCTGGTGTCCCTGGGCGAGCGGGTTGAAGCGGGCCAGGCGTTGGCGGAGGTTGACTCACCGGACTTCGCCTCAGCCATCAGCGCTTATCGCAAGGCACTCGCGACAGCCAGAATCACCCGCCAACTTGCCGAAATGGACCAGCAACTAATCGAGCATCACGGCATCAGCCTGCGCGAAGCCGAACAGGCCAGAATTGATGCCGCCAACGCTGAAGCCGATAGGGAGACCGCCCTTCAACAACTCGTTTCGCTCAAAGTGGCTCCTGAGACCATCAAAGCCATCCAAGAAGGAAAGCCGATTTCGCGCGTCCCGGGCATGATTCGCTCCCCGATCGCCGGGACCGTGGTGGAACGGCCCATCACGCCCGGAGAGCTTTTGCAGGCGGGCATCACGCCGTGTTTCACGGTCGCCGATCTCTCCCGAGTCTGGGTGATGGCACACCTTTTCGGCCCGGACCTTGGTTCGGTCAGCATCGGCGACCCGGCCGAGGTGCTGACGGGCACGGCCTCGGAACACTTCTCCGGGACCGTGGGCAACATTTCGGCTCTGGTAGATCCGGACACACGCTCCGTGGCAGTTCGCGTGGTTGTCGAAAATCCGGGCGGCCTTCTGAAGAAACAGACGTACGTCCGCGTGCTGATTCATTCGCGCAAGGAAAGCGCCGGGCTGCTGGTGCCGGTTTCGGGGATTCTGCGCGACGAAGAAAACCTGCCGTTCGTTTATGTCGCGCAGCCCGACGGCAGCTTTGGGCGGCAGCGCGTGACGCTGGGCTATCGCGAAGGGGATCGGTATGACATCCCCTCCGGCCTCAACGCCGGCGGCCGGATTGTGGTGGAAGGCGGGCTCTTCGTTCAATTCCTGCAAAATCAATGAGCGACACTCTGCTCTCACCCGAGCCGGAGCCGCGAACGGCCCCGGTCATCCACCGGATCGTGGCCTCCTCGCTGCGGCAGCGCTTTCTGGTCATGCTCATGACGCTGGTGCTGACCGGCGCTGGCACCTGGTCGTTGAACCGTCTGTCGGTGGATGCCTATCCCGATCTGTCGCCGCCCATGGTCGAGATCATCACCCAATGGCCTGGACACGCGGCCGAGGAAGTGGAACGACTTATCACGGTGCCCGTCGAGGTGGAAATGAACGGCATCCCGCGCATGACGACGCTGCGTTCGATTTCGCTGTATGGGTTGTGCGACGTCATCCTCACGTTTCGCGAGGGCACGGATAACTACTACGCCCGCCAGCGGGTGTTCAACCGGATTCCCGATATCAGCTTGCCCAGCGGCGTGACGCCGTCGGTGTCGCCGCTGTTCTCGCCTTCGGGCTTGATCTATCGATACGTGCTCCAGAGCCCCGACCGGTCGCCGATGGAGCTGAAAACGATCGATGATTGGATCGTCCAACGCCAATACAAATCCGTTCCCGGCGTGGCGGACGACTCGGGGTTGGGCGGACAAACCATGCAATACCAGGTGCTGCTGGATCCGGTGAAGATCGCGGCGGTCGGATTGTCGGTGCTGCAGGTGGAGAGCGCGCTGGCCGCCAACAACGGCAACGCGGGCGGCGGGTTCTACTCGCAGGGCGGCCAGTTCTATTACGTGCGCGGCCTGGGCCGGTTGGAGACGCTGGAGGACATCGGCGACGTGGTGCTGGCCGTCCACAATGGCATCCCGATCCTGGTCAAGGACGTGGCGCAGGTGGTGATTGGCCATGCACCGCGCCTGGGCCAGTTTGGCTACCAGGATCAGGACGACGCCGTCGAGGGGGTCATTTTGATGCGCACCGGGGAACAAACGCAGAATGTCCTCAAACAGGTTGAGGCCAAGACCAAGGAACTCAACGAGAAGGTCCTGCCGAAGGACGTCAAGATCCATCCGTTTTACGACCGCAGCGATTTGATCGCGCTGACGACGGAGACCGTCGAGCGCAACCTGTTGCGCGGCATGCTGCTGGTCGTCGTGGTTCTCGTGTTCTTTTTGTATGATTTGCGCGCCGGATTGATTGTCGCCACGGCCATCCCGCTGGCGTTGCTGTTCGCCTTCCTCTGTCTGAACGTGCAGGGCGTCTCGGCCAACCTGCTGTCCATCGGCGCGGTCGATTTCGGGATTCTGGTGGACGGCGCCGTGGTGATGGTGGAAAACATCTTTCGCCAGGTCGCCGCGCGCCGAGGGGAGCCCTTGAACATCCGGGAAATCATCGCCGCGGCGGCCGCGGAAGTTGATCGCCCGATCTTTTACGCCGTCGCAGTGATCGTGGCGGGTTTTCTGCCGATCTACGTCCTGTCCGGGCCTTCCGGCAAATTGTTCAAGCCGATGGCGGACACGATGATTTTTGCGCTGGTCGGCTCCTTGATTGTCACGCTGACCCTGCTGCCGGTGCTCTGTTCCTGGGCCATGAGGAAGGGCGCGCGCGAGCGGCGCAATGTCGTCTTCGATGGCATCAAATCCCTTTACACCAAAGGACTCGATTTTTGCCTGGCGCATCCCTGGGGAACAACCCTGGCCTCGACGATTCTGGTATTGGGTTCACTGCTGCTCGTTCCCGCCATCGGCGCGGAGTTCATGCCGCACCTGGATGAGGGCGCCCTCTGGGTCCGCGCCACTATGCCCTACACCATTTCCTTTGACGAATCGCGGAAGATCGCGCCCCGGGTGCGCGAGATTCTGCGCTCTTTTCCGCAGGTCACGGTCGTGGCCTCGGAGCACGGCCGGCCCGACGACGGCACCGATCCGACGGGATTTTTCAACGTGGAGTTTTACGTTGGCCTCAAGCCATATTCGCAGTGGACTGGCCCCTGCCGCACCAAGCAGGAGCTGATTGACGCCATCACCAAAAAGCTCCAGGTGTTTCCCGGAATCATCTTCAACTACACCCAGCCGGCGGAAGACGCCGTGGACGAAGCGGAAACGGGATTGAAAAGCGCATTGGCCGTCAAGGTGTTCGGTTCCGATCTGGACACGCTGGAGCAGAAGGGCAGGGCCATCAAGCGCGTGCTGGAGCAGGTGCGCGGCATCCGGGACGTGACGCTCGTCCAGGAGCTTGGGCAGCCGAGCCTCACCATCAAAATCAACCGGGGCAGGATCGCCCGGTACGGGTTGAACGTCGCCGACATCAACAGCCTGATCCAGGCTGCCATCGGCGGCGATGTGGCGACCCAGGTGGTGCAGGGCGAGAAACAGTTCGACCTGGTCGTGCGCCTGGAGCAGCAGTACCGGGACAACCCGGAGGAAATCCGGAACATTCTGGTGTCCACGCCAGGGGGCCAGCAGATTCCCCTTGGGGAATTCGCCGATATCCAGGTGGCGAACGGCGCGTCCTTCATTTACCGCCAGAACAACTCGCGATACATCGGGGTTCAGTTCTCGGTGGAAGGACGCGACCTGGCGGGCGCCGTGCAGGACGCCATGGGGCAGGTCGAATCCAAGGTGAAGTTGCCGGAAGGCTATCGCGCGGATTGGGGCGGCGAATACACGGAATACACCGCTTCGCGGCGCCAACTCAACGTCATTCTGCCGTTAACCCTGTTCCTGATTTTCCTGATCCTGTTTGCGCTCTATAGCAACCTGAAATTCCCGTTCATCACCGTGCTGGGGGTTTTGCTCTCGGCGCCCGTCGGCGGGATCCTGGCGTTGTGGATGACCCGCACGCCGTTTTCGGTTTCCTCGGGCATAGGTTTTCTCGCCCTGTTCGGGGTCTCCGTTCAGACGGCCGTCGTCTATATCTCTTACGTGAACCAACTGCGTCGCGGCGGCACGAGCATCGAGCAAGCTGCGCGGGAGGGCGCGATTCTGCGGCTGCGCCCGATCATGATGACCGCGCTCGTGGCCGCCCTGGGACTGTTGCCGGCCGCTCTGGCCGCCGGGGTGGGCACCGATTCGCAGCGGCCTTTTGCGCTGGTCATCGTCAGCGGCTTGTTCTCGCGGCTCTTGATCAGCATTTTCCTCATGCCGGCGCTCTATCTCCTGGTCGCGCGTTCCGGAGACCGCCTGGAAGTATAGAGGGGGACAAGTTGGTTCTTTTGCTGTCTCGGTGAACTGGCCCTGGACGGCGGGGTGCCTCCGGTCAATGGGGTGCTGCCCATTGCCCTGCGCGCGCGCCAGGAGGGCACGGGCGGGCTGATGGTTCCGGCCGAAAACGCGGCCGAGGCGGCGGTGGTCTCCGGGCTGCAGGTCATCCCGGTCCGGAACCTGCGGGAGGCGGTGGGCTTTCTGGAAGGGGAGCTTCAAATCTCCCCCGTGACGGTGGACGTGGCCCGCATCTTCGAGCAAGCCCCCGACGACGAGATGGATTTTGCCGACGTGAAGGGGCAGGAGTCGGTCAAGCGGGCGCTGGAGATAGCGGCCAGTGGCGGCCACAACCTGCTGCTCCTCGGGAATCCGGGCACCGGCAAGTCCATGCTGGCCAAGCGGCTTCCGACCATTCTGCCGCCGCTGACGCTGGAGGAGGCGCTGGAGACGACCAAGGTCCACAGCATTGTGGGCCTGCTCAAGCCGGGCCAGGCGCTGGTGACCCAGCGCCCGTTTCGAGCGCCTCATCACACGGCCAGCGATGCCGGGCTGCTGGGGGGCAACATCAACCCGACGCCGGGCGAAATCTCTCTGGCCCACCACGGCGTGCTCTTCCTGGACGAGTTGCCCGAGTTCAAGCGCAACGTGCTGGAGACCCTGCGCCAACCGCTGGAGGAGGGCCGCGTCACCATCTCGCGGGCGGCCGGCACGATGACGTTCCCCAGCGAATTCATGCTGGTGGCCGCCATGAATCCGACACCCGATGGGAAGATGCCGGCTGAATCGAGGTGTTCGCCGCGCGAGATACAGAACTACCTGGGCCGCATCTCGGGTCCGCTCCTGGACCGGATCGACCTGCACGTCGAGGTGCCGCCGGTGAAGTTCAGGGAGATCAGCGCCGAGCGCACGGGGGAGTCCTCCGCGGCCATCCGCCAGCGGGTTGTGGCCGCGCGGCGGGTGCAGCAGAAGCGGTTTGAGGGGCGGGCCCGGGTGGCGTGCAATGCCCGGATGGGCACGCGCGAGCTCAAGCAGTTCTGCGAACTTGACGAGACCGCCAAGGGCCTCATCCAGTTCGCCATGTCCGACCTGAACCTGAGCGCGCGGGCCTACGACCGCATCCTGAAGGTGGCCCGCACGATCGCCGACCTGGCCGGCTCGGAATCGATTGCGCCGGACCACGTCTCGGAGGCCATTCAATACCGCTCCCTGGACCGGCAGATTTGGGGGTAAGCTTCGGTTGGCAGCGACCCAATCAAATCCAAGCGACAGGGCTCAGCGGCGCCAACCGGCCCCGCGGTCACCTCGTCGCCACCAGCCCAAAGGCGGCCGTCGGGTCGCCCGCGATGGCCAGCCCCAAGCCCGGGCCCGTTGGGCCGGGGGCCTCTGGAAAACATCAGGCTTAATGCCAGCCTACCTGCGGTGCGCTGATAGACAAATCTGGAGCCAGCGTCAATTGGACCTTACCGATCGGCCCCAATGGCGGGGGCCATTCAGCCATTGGCGGGGCGTTAGGATCCCGGTAGGGTGCCACGTTGAAACGCAGCACGAGATCGTTGCCGGCAAACTGGATCTGTCTCAACTCGATGTCTTGCGCGCTCGCAAGCTCCGGGGCATCCTTGCCGGTGAACAAATCGCTGATCTTAACCGATTTGTCAGGCTTCGCCCGGCAGGCCGCCAGATCAGCCTCGTAGCCCTTCAAGGCGGCCTGGAAGGCGGGGATCGTTTGGCCTTCGACCATCGGAATGCGCGCCGGCTGGGCCAAATAGATCAACAAGTTGCCCCCGTTGCGGTCGGTGGTCAGGCCGACCATTGTGCCGTTGAGCAAACCCAGTTTGGCGAATATGGGGCCGATCCACAGGTCCCCAGTGGCCGGCAGCAACGCAGCCTGGCTGTCAGTCAGGTCGGCCCGCCGTCCAGCAGAGTTGTAACGAAGGTACAGAGGCTTTTTGAATTGGGCGGCGCTCAGCGCGCCGGTAACCGACAGCACGCCCGTAGCGCTCGGGCCGTTCCACGGATCAAAGCCATTAGCCCACTTCCAATCACTTAATTTACCGTCCTGTAACACGAGCACCGGTTGGCCGTTCATCCGTCCGCCCAACACTTCCATCTGAGGCGAACACACCAACTCAAGCTTGTTGCCGGCAGCAGATTCGCAGGCGACGCTGACCCGCCCCGATTCGGGCGTTACCGAGACGAGGTTGATATCCGGCCAGCTCCGCCCGGCCGTACGGCTGCACCGCCCCGCGCCCAAATATTGCAACAAAGTCAAAGGCGACGGTACCCGCCACGCGGGCCGTGTTCCAATCTTGGTTTGTCGGGCTCGCCGTCCAGGCATCCGCGAACGCGCCAAGTTGGTCAGGCATGACCGAGCCAGTGGAATGGCGGAGAATCACCCGCTGCCGGAGGGCCATGCACGACCAGATGACCCCGTCCGATGAATAATAGCAGCCGGCGCTGGGGCCGATCCAGGCGGCATCATCCGCAGCCGAATAAACCAGGTCAACGGGCTGGCCGCTCACCACGGTGCTTTGCTTCTGAACGCGGAGCGCACCCTTGTCCGAAGGAATGGAGATTTGTGTCGCCTGGGACCAAGTCGCGGCGGTATCCTGCGCCCGCGCTAGGGCAAACTCGGCCGCCGTTAAGGCCCCGACGATTCCGGCCAACCATAGATAGAGTCTCGGCGTCATGTCGTCAGCGGTTTGAGTTAATCGGGGTACAAATTAAGATCCGAACCGTCGTGCGCAGTGGGCACCCGCACGTAAACCGGCCAATAACCGTTTGTCGGGCATGGCGGGTAAAATCCTGTGGAAAAACCATACACGGCGCTGCTTTCGACGCTCGCTGCCGGAGATTGGCTGGAGTAGCCAACGCCATAAGACGGGTCGTACCAACTGGAGCCGCCAGCAATGGTATAATAGGCGAGGATCTGATGGTTGACAAAAACCTTCTCGGACGGGGTAGCTGAGTTTTGGCCAGCCAATCCGATCAGGCTCGCCAGGTCGCCGTAAGTGTTGTTTGCGTAAGGAGGGGGGGTCATTTCAAAATAGGGCGGGGGATCACCGGTGAGCGTGGTAAAGATCTGCCAGGGGTAATCGGCGTTGCCGCTGGTTCCAAGGTTGGTTTTGTGCCAATTCTTCACCAAAAAGCTCAGATCGGTGGAATAATGTGAACCGCTGGCCTGGACCCAAATGCGCACGTAGGTCGTGATCTCATTCACTAACAGGCAGTCCTCCAGAACGTTTCGAAAGGCGAAGCAATTGCCGTTGAAGTGAGTCAGCAGTTGGAAGGTGTAGCCGCACACATTGGTGAACGTCGTACCTGGCGCGTAATAATAGAGCGTTTTGCCGTCCCAGGTGGTGATATTTGCGGGCCCGGCAAACTGCTGCCATATCGCGGCCACCGCAGCGTTGGCACTGGCCGCCGTCGTGGCGCAGGCCTTTTGCAAGACGGTGCGGTAGCAGGGAGCGAAGCCGGTGAAAGGATCCCACGCCGGCGGGTTGAGCGTCACGTACATGATGTTTCGGGTGGTGCCGAGGGGCGAATAATTGATCCCATCGTTGCTATATGACCACGTGGTGGAGAACGCATTGATCGTCTGTGCCATGGCCGGAAGGAGGTTCGACGAGCACACCGGTAAGGAGCAAGGCTGGCCATTGAGTACATTGTAGTGTGCCGGAGGGAACACGAGGCCTTGGCTGCCGGCGCCCTGAAGCCAAACCGTGCCGGAGCCGCTCGTCGTGCAATCCACAAGGCCCCCCACCGCCCACCCGGCAATGCCCTGAATCGGGTAACTCGTGGAGGGGGTCCATTGCGGACTGGGGTATAGGTTGCCGGAATCGTCCATCACAGTGCCTTGGAATTCAACCCCTGTCAGCGTGAGGCTCACTTGCGCCGTGGCCTCCCATTGGGCCACGGCCGCGGCGGCCAGGAGGGGCGAGAGGCGCCTCGTTGCCGCGCGGTGGTCAACAATTGTTTTCATGGCTGGGATATTACGCGCGGCGCGTCACTCGGGGAAGGGGCCATTTTGCTCCCCCTCCTCTTTCCCCCTGGAGAACCGCCCAGGTTGCGGCCGCTTGGGCAGAAGTGCGCACACGGAGCTTCTGGAAGGCGCGGTGCTGGATCTTCTTCAAGCGCGCCGCGCTCATGCTCAGTTGGGCTTCGATTTGCTTGTGGCGGAGCCCCTGGGCCATGCCCGCGACCAACTGGTGCTCCTCAGGGCTCAAGGAGCGGACCGGCCGTTTGGCTTCCACGGCCATTAGGAGGGCCGCCAGGAGCCGACTGCAGGCAAATGGTTGAACCAGGTGAAAACTGGCGCCAGCCATGCGCGAAAGCCGCGCGAGGGCGGCGTCTTTGCGCCGGGACATCGTAACCAATTTGAGCCGCGGCCATCTGGCCGCCAGGCCTCGGGCGCAGGCGATTCCGCAACCGTCGGCCAATTCCGCGTCAACGAGGGCGAGCCGAGCCGTGCCCAGTCCGGCCAGCTTGACCGCCTCCGCAGCGGATGAGAAAAGGCCGCAGAGTTGGAAATCCCGCCGCCTGGCCAGCATCCGCCTTAGAGAGGTTCGAACGCTGGCGGAGCCTCGCACGACCGCAACGCCGATGGGCGCAGAGGACGGCGCCTCGGGTGTGCCAACGGCTGCCCCACTGGTGCGCTCGTCACGGCTGGCCCTCCTGGCCAGACACGCACGGCAGCGCCGAGCCTGGCACAACCCCGAGAGGTATTGGTGCGTTGAGTCTTTGAGTTCCCGACACGGGGGCGGTCGTCGCGCTGGGAGGGCCGGCAGGCCGAACCTTCGCCTCCCCCGAGCGCGAGGGGGCGGCGAGCCGGGCGGGCTGGCGACCGAATGGGGTTTGAGCACGCCACATGGCAAACTTGGAATTGGCGATTGAGAACGGTTGTTCAGCGATGACGGCGCTCCGGCGGCCGGAGGGTCGCAGCGGGTTGACGCTGGAGGACCGCTGCGGGATTGAGGCCGTCCGATCCCGTCGCGGCTGCTACTCTTAGGACGAATGTGCATGATCCGGCCGCCGCGCGGAGGTTCCAGCGACGTTGGCGCCGTGTCAAGACAAACTCGTTCACGAGAGGGCGGAGCCAGAGCGAATTCATGAAGGGGCGGCACCCGGGAATCAGTGATAGACCGAGAGCGGCCGGGAATCCCGCATTGCAACGCTCGCAGGCAGGCACGCAGGGCAAGTGGTCCGGATAAGGCTCGTCGAGAAAGACCCGCGATGGAACGTGGTCGCGGGTCTCGGTCGCGCCCCCACAAAACACGCAGGCGCCTAGTTGGCGCTCCTCTCCGTAAAACTGCACGTGTTACATGGCCGCGCTGAATAGGCGCCTTCGGAAGGGAGTTGTCAAGCGGTTTGGCCGGGCAGAACCGCCCATGCTGGCCGTCAAAACGGAGTACCTGACGAGGGCCGATGAAACTCTGAACACCGAGTTGTCAACCGCCGAATGAGCAGGCTCAGGTTCTGGGAAGCTTGGTGCCGAGAGCCCCGAATTGCCGGTGGACAGCGGGGCAACGCCGGGATGGATTCGTTGCCCGCGCACGCGCAAGACGGCGTCACAAAAAGGCAACGACTTGGGGTTCGTTGCCTTCGAGCTTCTGAGGGTCTATTCCGACGGCGGTTTGAACGGGTCGTAGCCCAGGTACTCGATGATTCTTGGCTGCCGGGGAGCGCTCGGAAACACCTTGTCGCATTCCCAACGGCTCAGGGAAACCGTGCTAACTTCAAGCAGGTGAGCAGCTTGCGACTGGAAGATCTTGAGTTGGAGAATACAAGACAATATTGTCATCGTTGGCTTGCCGGACGCGGCGGTGAAGGAATCGCGTGACCGGGTGCTGACGGCGCTGATCAACTCGGGCTACGGATTCACCTTCGGCCGCACGACGATCAACCTGGCGCTGGCGGACGTGAGGAAGGAAGGGCCGAGCTTCGACTTGCCCATCGGCCTGGCCATGCTGGCCGCCAGCGAGCAGATCGAAAGCGACCAACTCGACCGCTTCATGATGGTGGGTGAACTGGCCCTGGACGGGGGCGTGCGTCCGGTCAAAGGGGTGCTGCCGATCGCGTTGCGCGCGCGCCAGGAGGGCAAGACCGGCGTGCTGGTCCCGGCCGAAAACGCCGCCGAGGCCGCGGTGGCCGAGGGCCTCCAATCGTCAAGGTTGACTCGCACACGGTTCGGTCTCAGTTTTCGACGATGCGCGGCCAGGCGCCTTTGACGCTGCCGAAGTGGCGCGTGAGTTTCGTGAACTCCGTTGCGGCGGGATCCGGGCAGACGGGCTGGCCGGTGCGATCGAGATAAAGGCAGCCCACTTCCCCCAATGGAAGCCGGGTTCTGGTTCAGGACCGTTGCCCCGGCCACGTAGCTGTTGGGATTCCGATTCACGGCGAGCAACCGCAGCACTTCTTGCTCGAAAGCGCCTAATGGCATAACTCGGCGGCGGTCCGGTAGCCGGCCAGTCCCCCGTGTTCGCGAAGGCCGCGGATGACAAAGGGGATTTTGTCCTCGGTGATCTCGGCGTCTTCGCGGTACGACCAGAAGCATTGCGCGTAGAACTCCCTAAAGGCCTTCTGGGCCAGCTCGAGCCGGCGCTGGCGGGCCGCGGTGTCGCTGGCACGCAAGGACTGTTCTCTCTCATTCATGGCCGCATTCTACCGCAACCGGGCGCCAGCCAACAAGCCGTTTGCCGCCTTGTTTGTGCTGTGAGGAAAATAGACTGACACGAGGCGGATGCTGTTTGCGACAGTTCGGGCCTCAGTCCTTGGCTCCTCTGCGCCGGCGGGATGACCGAGCAGAGATAGCGCGACGAGCACGCCCAACGCGGCCGCCTTCCGCCGGCGATAGCCGACGGCAAACAGAAAGGCGGGCACTAGAAACGAAAATGCCAGGACGGCGATTACAAACCAGGGTCCTTTGCCGCCGCACCTCTTCCATCAGGACAGCGATGTTCTCCGGGCGGCTTTGGATGGGCAACGCGCAGCTTCCGCTGAGGGGACACCCCGGCCCTTCCGAATGTCCGAGCCAAGTGCCGGCGACTGATCAACAATGGATTCTGCTGGGCTTTCGTCACAAATAGTGTCTAGGAATCTAGATACGAGCTGGCACGGACCAGATCGCCGCCGCCGCGTCAGGCCGCCTCTTCGTTTCCTTCGTTTCCTTCTGTTCTGTTCCTGTGGCCAGCCGGCGGGAGGCAGGAACAGAACAGAAGGAAACGAAGGAAACGAAGGATCGAAGGCCCGGAGCAGCTCTGAGGTCTGCGATCAGGAGGCCCAAGAAGAATTCTGTCTCACACCCCCGATAACGAGCCGCGGAAGTATTGATTTGCCAATTTGTTCACAAAGCCCCATAACTTCACAGCAATGTTGTCCTTCGTATCCAATCATGAGCAACGCAAAGATAAGGAACCATCCATCCAAGAGGTAATTATGCCAGAACCAGACGCAGCCAAACCAACCAAGGACAAGAATTATTACGAGCAAATCCCGATGAGCACGCCGGGCTTCTTCCTGAAGGGGGCCGGCTCGCTGGATTGGGGCATGAAAAACCGGCTGGCCCGGATCTTTAATCCCGCCACCGGGCGCACGGTGATGCTGGCCATCGACCATGGCTATTTCCAGGGCCCAACCACCGGGCTGGAGCGGATTGACCTGAAGATCGTGCCGCTGATGCCTCTGGCGGATGCGCTCATGCTCACCCGCGGGATCTTGCGAACCACCGTGCCCCCGGCGCTGACCAAACCCATCGTCCTGCGCTGCAGCGGCGGACCCAGCATCCTCAAGGAACTCTCGGATGAGGAACTGGCGGTGGACATCGAGGATGCGGCGCGGCTCAACGTGGCGGCGGTGACGCTGCAGGTGTTCATCGGCGGCGAGCATGAGACCCGCTCGGTCTGCAATATGACCCGGCTGGTCGACCTGGGGCTCAAGCTGGGCATCCCGACCATGGCCGTAACGGCGGTGGGCAAGAGCCTGACCCGCGACGCGCAGTACCTGCGCTTGGCCTGCCGGATCTGCGCCGAACTGGGGGCGCACATGGTGAAGACCTATTACTGCCCGGAAGGCTTCGAGACGGTCACCGCCTCCTGCCCGGTGCCGATTGTGATGGCTGGAGGCAAGAAGCTGCCCGAGTTGGAAGCGCTCACGATGGCCTCCAACGCGATTCAGCAAGGGGCGGCCGGCGTTGACATGGGCCGCAATATTTTCCAGAGCGACGCCCCCAAGGCCATGATGCAGGCCATCGGCAAGGTCGTGCACGAGAACCTCAAGCCCAAAGCGGCCTTCGAGCTTTACGAGACGCTCAAGCGCCAGGAGAGCAAGAAAAGTCCAGGGTTATGACCAGGCCCTGGCTCTATGAGCGGCTCCGGGAGAGCGCCCCGCAATTGAGCGTGGGGATGCTCACGGCGGATTGGCTCGCGCTGGGAGCCGAGCTCAAGCTCCTGGAGACCGCCGGCGTGAAGCTGCTGCACTTTGATGTCATGGACGGCGTGTTCTGCCCCATGATGACGTTTGGGCCCCCGGTAGTGGCAGCCTGCCGAACGACGCTCTACAAAGACGTGCACCTGATGGTCCAGGAGCCGCTGAGCAAACTGGAAAGCTACGTGGCCGCCGGCGCCGATATGGTGACCCTGCACGTCGAATCCTGCCGTCACCCGCACCGGGCTTTGCAGGCGCTGGGCGGCATGAGCAACGTGAATGAGCCGGCCCGCGGCCTCTTGCGCGGAGTGGCCCTGAACCCGGGCACGCCTCTGGAGGCCATCCAGCCCCTGCTGGACGAGTTGGAGTTGGTGATGCTGCTGGGGGTCAACCCGGGCTGGAGCGGCCAAAAGTTCATCCCTTCCACGCCGGCCCGCCTGGCGCAGTTGAAAGAGATGCTGGCCAAATCCCGGCAGGGCACGCTCGTGGGAGTGGACGGCGGCATCACCCGCAACAACCTCGCCGACGTGCTGGCCCTGGGACCGGACATCGTGGTGACCGGCAGCGCGGTTTTTGACGGCAAGAACCCGGCCGCCAATGCCGCCTTCATGTTGCAGGCGGCTCGCGCGGCGGCACGGCGCTAAGGCGGTGGAAATGAATAAAGGTCGCAACCTGCCTTGTTCTTTTGCCGCCCAGCTTCGTTGTTCACTCGTTGCAGATCGCTGCGGATATGCGCCTCGTTCACGCCTCGCTGGGCGCCAAAATCCCGGCGGCATCTTGCCACCTTTATTGATTTCCACCGCCTAAAGGCAGATCATGATGAAACCTGAACTGAGCGCTCGCATGGCCCCCATCCTGCGGGGATTGCTGGGGGAGCCGGCGGGGAATGATGACCACCCGCATCGGACGGTCTTGCTGCAGACTCTCAGCGATGAAGCGGCCTTGGCCTTCGCCACTGGCGGGCTGCCGCCTTCGGCACTCGGACCGTTCCGGGGCGCGCCGCTGCGGTTGGAGGCCATGCGCGGCAACGAAGAGGATGAAGCCCTTCGATTGCTGCTGGCCGCAGCGCTGGGGCGTTACCGGACGGAGCACCACGCCGAACCCCAAGTCATTTGTGTGCCTGGGGTCGCCGTGTTTCGGGTCCTGGCCCCGGCATCCGTTCAGGGCCGGGATTCGCGGCTGGCCGGACGCGTCGCATTGGTGACCGGGGCCGCCGGGGCGATTGGTTACGGGATCTGCCGCGGGTTGCTGGAGGCCGGCGGCCACGTGGCCATTACCGATCTTCCCGGCGAGAAGCTCGAGGCATTTGTCGCCGAGTTTCAGGGGCCGCACGCGGGGCGCACCCTGGGAGTGGCGATGGACGTCACCGACGCGGCGTCGGTGGCGCGCGGGTTCGCGGAGGTGACGGCCAAGTGGGGCGGGGTGGATTTGTTGGTGCTCAACGCCGGCATCGCGCTGGCCTGTCCGCTGGTCGAGATTGACCTGGAGGCCTTTCGGCGCCTGGAGCGGGTGAACGTAGAGGGGACACTCTTGGTGCTGGCGGAGGCGGGGCGGCATTTTGCGCGGCAGAACCTGGGCGGTGACGTGGTGTTGATCTCGACTAAAAACGTGTTTGCTCCCGGCGCAGGTTTTGGGGCCTACAGCGCGACCAAAGCGGCGGCTCACCAACTGGCGCGCATCGCCAGCCTGGAGTTTGCGCCCATGGGCGTCCGGGTCAACATGGTAGCGCCCGACGCTGTCTTTTCCGGCGGCAGCCACAAGTCCGGTCTCTGGGCCGAGGTGGGTCCCGGGCGGATGAAAGCGCGCGGGCTCGATGAGAAGGGCCTGGAAGAGTATTACCGCAACCGCAACCTGCTCAGGGCCAGAGTGACCGCGGAGCACGTGGCCAATGCCGTGCTGTTCTTTGCCCTGCGGCAGACGCCAACCACCGGAGCCTGCATCCCCGTCGATGGCGGCTTGCCGGACGCCACGCCGCGCTGAGCCGCGCGACCATGAAGACCCGGTTCCAATGATTATGAGGATAGGACCGTTTGCACTGCACGCGATCGAGACGTGCCGGTTTAGATTGGATGGCGGAGCCATGTTTGGCTCGGTTCCGAAGACCCTCTGGAGCAAATCGCATCCCGCCGATGATCTCAACCGAATTGAGCTGGCTGCGCGAGCGTTGTTGCTAAAGGCGGACGACAGGGCCGTTCTGATTGACACTGGATTGGGAACGAAATTCACACCGAAGGAGTTGAGGATTTACGGAGTTGACACCAGCCGATACGAAATCGATAAGTCCCTTGCGCAATGCGGCATCACACCGGACGATGTGACGGATGTTATCCTGACCCACCTTCATTTCGATCATGCCGGCGGATGCACCTCCGGGGATGGGGATCGCGTCGTGCCGGCCTTCCCGAAGGCGAGGCATTATGTCCAAAGTGCTCACTGGCAGCACGCGCTGAAGCCCACGGAAAAGGACAAAGCCAGCTTCATGGGCGCCGACTTCTTGCCGTTGTTCGGCGAGAATGTGCTTCATTTTGTGGATGGCCCCGTCGAGCTGTTTCCCCAGGTCTCACTCATGGTTTTCAACGGGCACACTCCTGCTCAGCAACTGCCTCGGATCTCAAGCGGCGGGAAGACCGTTTTCTTTTGCGGCGATCTCTTTCCGACGGCGGCTCATTTGAGATTGCCGTATATCCTGGCATATGACCTGTGGCCAATCACAACGCTCGAGGAGAAAAGGGGCATTTTGGAGCTGGCGTTTGCCGAACAATGGCTCATGTTTTTTTCACATGATCCGCGCATCGCGGTGGGAAAGTTAAGGAAATCAGACAAGGGGTTCGAAATAGATCCGGCGGGCGTGGATTTCTAAGCGGGCTTCCACCATGAATGCGGCGCAAGCCGACACTCCCCCCATCAGCACTACCGAACAGCCCGGAGCGCGGGCTTTAGCCCGCTTTGGGCGCCCAATGTGCAATGGGCGCGCCAAGGGGTTCCACGTCCGCGCAAAGCGGGCTAAAGCCCGCGCTCCGGGGGCAGTGTCCGATTGCGCCCCCCTGAATGGGGTGCCGGACAAAAAAGTAACCTCCCTTGAAGAGACCAAGGCAGGCGTTGTTTCTTCCCTTCCGTGATTGTATCTATGCGGGTGCAACCGCGACGACATGGGGCTACCCCAATGCCGGCCAATCTCCCCCGGGATCGCTGGGCGGCTTTGTTTTCCGCGTATTCCGCGTATTCCGCGGTTGCCCTCAGTTGCCATAACCGTGTCGGCCCCGCTCCGCTGCGATGCGCTCAATTTGGATGGTAAATAAGATTGGTTTTCGTCGCCGGTGAGGCTAGCAAAGCTCCGAAGAAGAATGAACCGCGGAATACGCGGAATACGCGGAAATACACAGGTCTAATGGTTACTATTTTGTCCCGCACCCTTGCGGATCGGCGGGCGCACATTTGGCTTGCTCCTGTCGAACACGGCATTGGGGCGCGTGGGGCCAAGCGTTGCCGCCACGGCTTTGGCCAATTTAGAAACACCCCAACCGCCGCGGTTGGAGTCAGATGTAATACATCTTCTCCTCCTCGGTGCCCTCTTCCAGTAATTGCTCGAAGCTGATCGAGTCGGCGGCGGCCTCGAGGCTATGCTGCAGGTGGCGCCAGGCCTTGCGCAATTCCGGGGGACAGTCCGGGTCGCTGAGGGCGGGGCTGTCGAAGACGCTGCCGTGCACGGCCCGCAGGATGTCGCCCAGCGTGATCAGCGCCGGTGGCCGCGCCAGTTGATAGCCGCCCTCCTTGCCGCGCACGCTTCGGGCGATGCCTTGTGCCTTGAGTTCGATAAGGATCTGGACCAGGTAATTGGCCGGCACGCTTTGCTCGGCCGCCAGGTCCTCGGCCCGCAGCGCCCTGGCCTCCGCATAATGCCGAGCCAGGCCCAGCACCGCCCGCGCGGCATAATCGCTCTTGACAGAGAGTTTCACCGGCCAAGCTTAGGCGGGGGCAGACGGTTGCGCAAGGCAGAGGGCGGGGACGCAATGACGCAATGACGAATGACGAATGACGAATGACGAATGACGAATGACGAATGACGAATACGGAACTGGCAGGGGCGCGGGCAGCAGAATCATGGGAAACCGAATCCTGCCAGGCAGAATCATTGCTGGCAGAATCATGTGGAGCGAGTCCTTGCCAAAAAACGCCCCTGTGAAGTCAGCCGCCTCGTTTCGTCATTCGTCATTCGTCATTCGTCATTCGTCATTCGCGCCCGCGCCCCTTGAGCTTCTCTTCCATCCACCGCAGCGTCTGCTCCCACATCTGCGGCGTATAGACATGTCCCAGGCCGGGATAGACCAGGCTCTGGAACTCGTGCTCCCGGCCATACAGGCGATAGACGGGGCGCACGGCCGATTCAATGGCGTGGATGCCGTCCACCGGGGAGCCGGAGTCCTGGTCGCCCGTCATGAAGAGCGCGGCCGGGGCGCCAGCAAGGCGACGACGGCCTCGGTGTCGAAGTGGTTGAGGAGGTTGGGCACAAAGTAATAGATGCCATGCGCCCGGAGGGCCTCGTGCTCGATGAGATTGCGGTAGCGGGTCAGGCAGGCCACGGCCACGCCGGTCTTGAGCCGCTCATCCAGGGCCATCAGCCACCACGACCGTGTGGCGCCCATGCTGATGCCGGTCACCCCGAGCCGATGGCCATCCACCTCGGGGCGCGACTCCAGGTAATCCAGCGCCATGAGGTCGTCGCGCAAGATCATGCCCCAAAGGGTGCGCCCAACCCACAAGTTGAATTTGCTGGCGCTCTGCTCGCCCTCGCCGTTCTTCTCGCCCGGCCCGCCCGGCCCCTGGCCATTGCGCTCGCCGAAGCAATAGGCATCGATGCCCAGGACCACAAACCCGCGCCGGGCCAGCGCCGGCCCGGGCGGCTCCGGCGTGTGGCTGGCTTGAAACAATTCCTCCTTGCCGATGGCATACTCGCCCCCGTGCCAGTGGCAATAGAGAATCGCAGGTGCCCGAGCCGCGCCAGGCCCCGTCCTGGGCAGGAGCAAATAGCCCGGCACAACCGCCCCGGCGCCGTTGTCGAACTGGAACTTCTCGACCCGGTAATCCCCCCGGTCTTCACGTGAAAGCGTCTGCACCCTGGGGACGCTGGGGCGCGGCGGCAGCTTGCCCAGCAACTCCCAGAGTTGGGCCCTCACTTTGCGGCGTTGCGCCTCCCAGGCCGCCCGCGACGCCGGCGCGGCAAAGGGCGGCGCCACGCGCGCCGCACTCAGCCAGCGCACGGCAGCGGTTTGGTTCGTCTGGGCACTCGACATACGCGGCATAAACAGGCTCAGCGCCGCAAACAACAATGCACCCGCACAAGCGCAATGGCGATTCATAAGTGCTGGAATCGTATCCCTTTGGACCTTTGTCGCAACCTTTGTCGCGCCCTTTGTCGAGAAACCGCGCATTCGACAAAGGCCGCGACAAAGGCTGCGACGAAGGTCCAGGACCCGCATGAGTGTGCCAATGTTAGCGCATGGCGAACTGTGGGGTGCTTGGAGCTTGTCCCACGTCTCCGGTGAGAGGCGGGCCTGCCGGTAACTCGGTTCCCACAACGGCTCGGCGCTGGTCGAGCGGCGGGCGCGAGAGAGCCAGCGCCGATCCAGCAACTCGCCCAGCAGCGCCGGCGTGTTGGCCGCCACGGTCGTTTCCTCCTTTTGGCCGGTGGCGTGGCCCTTGCCCACCCAGAAGCCGGCCAGCAGCAGCGTCACGCGCAGCAGCGTGCTGCGCGAGTAGGTCGGCAGGGCGCACGGGCGCTCCGGGTCGAGCAGCGCATAGAGATTTGCGAACAAGGGCCCGGTCCACATGGCCGGGTTCTTGGCCGGGGAAAAGGCATCGAACAGGACCGTGTGCGGCTTGGCGAGGGTCTTGGCGGCGGGCTGAGTGAGGAAGGTGGGGAAATCGGCGACATGGACCTCCCACCTGACGGTCAGGGCGCCCTCGGTGAAGGCGGCCTGGCCATGCTGGAGCAGGCGCCGCAGATGCGGCTCGAACCCCCGGAGGTAGGCCAGGTATTGCGTGTGCTCCAGGGCAAACTCCAGCGGCGCCAGCGTGTGATCGAAGCTCACCAGGCGGACCGCGCCGGGGACCTCGCGGGCGGCGCGCAGGACCGTGAGCGGGTTGGCGGCCGCGCCCAGGCCAACGTCCCAGATCACCCATTCGCCGGTATGGCAGCGCAGCCGCTCCACCAGGCCAAGCTGGCGCACATAAAGCGCCTGGGCCTCCGCCACGGGACCGACCACGGGATGAAACGTCTCGTGATGGGCAAGCGAATGGACGCTATAAGCGCCGCTTGCCAGTTTGACGAGCCGGTAGCCGGGGCCGGACTCCACGCGGGGAATTTCCGGCACTCCGCTCAGCCCATGAGCGCCATCTGCTTGGGGGTGAGGAGCCATTCCAGGGCCGCGCAACGGCCGGCCTGGAGCGACTCGGCCGAGAGCTTGCAAAGGCCGCCTTTCTTCATCACGACCGACAAGCCGGAGTCCCCGGCGACCAGGAGCGAGATCAGCTCGCTCATGCCGGGCTCATGGCCGACGAGCAGGACGTCCTCCGGGGCCGGTTCGAGCCGGGCGAGGTGCTCGATGACCTTCCGTGTCCCGGCGCCGGGGGCCAGCGCGCCGGTCAGTTCGATGCGTTTGCGGGCGCCCACGGCCTGGGCGACTATCTCGGCCGTTTGGCGCGCCCGCACACAGGGGCTGGTCAGGATGAGGTCGAAGGACAGGCCCAAGGCTTGCATCGCCTCGGCGCTGCGCCAGAGCTTGCGCTCGCCCTTGGGGGTGAGCGGACGCTCGGCGTCCGTGTGAGCGCCGCCGGCGCCCGGTTCGGCCGCCAGCCCGTGACGCAGGAGGTAGAGGTTCATGAGGCGGAGTCCAGGTCTGCGCGTTTTGCAGGGCGGGCCGGTCCCTCCAGGGGCCAGAATTCGCGCATGCGGCCCATGGCGCTCATGTAAGTATCGATGAGCCGCTGGCGGCGCAGGGCCAGTTCTTCGCGCAGGTGCCGGACCGGCTGGGGGGCGGGGGTGTGCTTGCGGAGGAATTTCTCGAGGGCGCTCCGGAGCATTTCGGCATCCTGGATGTCGCCCATCAGGGTCTGGTAGTCGTGCATCGCCGTGCACAGCTTGCGGTCGGGCGCCGGCAGAAGGTCCATCAGCGTTTCGACCATGTAGCGGAACTTCTTGAAGGCCACGCGAGTGCAATGAATGGTCCGCGTGTCGCTGGGATCGATGCGGGCGCGGAGCTGGTCGGTCCGCTCGAAGGCGCGGTCCACGCAGCGCAACAGCCGGGCGGCCCGCTCCTGGGCCGGGCACCGCTTGCGCCGGGTCTCCACCTCCTGGAGAGAGTCCCGGAGCAGCTTGTCCAGCCGCCGCGTTCTGACCTTCTCGATGGCCAGGCGCGTACACTTGGCCAGGCGCTCCTCGCGCTTGCAAAGGAAGGCACAAAAGGGCCGGGCCGCCGGAAAGGTCACCTGCATCTTCCGGATAACGGGCAATTGCACCTGCGTGTCCCGCAAATCATCAAAGGTGTCCAGGTGCCGCTTGAGGGCGCGCTCGACCTTCCGCACCCGTCCGGGCGCCAGAAAGCCGCCCAGCAATTCGAGGGTCGAGAGCAGGCGCCTGGCCTCGACCCGCGAATCGTGAATGGCCTCCTCGGTGAGCTTCTTCTGGCAGCGTTTCAACTGCTTCCGATAGCATTTCCACCGTCTCTTGAGGGACTTCTTGAGCTGCCCCAGGCTGCTGGCAGGCAGGGCGCAATGCAGGCGCCGGCCAGATCGAACACGAATGTCCTGGCCGTTGCCGGTGCAGACGCTTTGAACTGCGGTCTTCACATCCGCCATCTTTTCCTAGTGGTTCCCATGCAGCCGCCTCAAACTACCTTGCCGGGGACGGGAGATCAACCGCGTTCGTAAGGCCTCAGTAAAGGCGGGCGCACGACAGAATTCTTCGGGTGCATGATGGAACCGGCGGTCCGTGCTCTGGACGCCAAAGGCGTCGTTCATACCAGCCCAGGGCAACGCCCTGGGAACAGCCGCCAATAATCCTCTGGAGCGCTGAAAGCGCGATTCATCCTCCAGGAGCGCTATGAGGCAGGCCGTTGGCCTGCAATAGAATAGAGAATGTGCGGTGGACCCAGGGCGGCGGCCCGCCTGCGCTGCGCTCCGGCGGGCCTTGCCCTGGGCTGGCATGAACCAGGCCTTCGGCCTGAACGCGGGCGTGCCAACCCAGGCCGGGCATCAGCGAGAGCACCAAGCGGCGTATGTATATATGGACCTCAAATACGGAAGCTCCCGAGACTGCCGACGCGTCTCCCTCTCCCCTTTGGAAGGGGAGAGGGCCGGGGTGAGGGGTCTGCCCGGCATTCCGTCTGCGCCTTCACTGACTGATTACCCGCGTTCGCGTTTGCGCGCGGCAAAGGGCGATGGAGCCAATTTGACGCGCGGATAGCGGCGCTGGCCATCCACCAGCTTGGAGCGGGGCTGGCCTTCCGCCAAGGCCAGGGCCATGAACTCGGCCTGGCTGCGGCGCGGTTCCTGGCCCGGCCCCGGCACCGCGCGCCGATAGGTCCCATCAGGCTCCAGGAAGCGCGCCTTGACCCTGTCGCGCAGGGACACGGCCAGCAGTTCGCCGATGATGCGCTCCCGCAGGAGGCCGTCCTCGATCGGGAAGACCAGCTCGATGCGGCCGAAGAAATTGCGCGGCAGCCAGTCGGCGCTTGCAATGAAGACCTGCGGCTGGCAGGCGTTCTCGAAATAGTAGATGCGGCTGTGCTCCAGGAAGCGGTCGACGATGCTGCGGACGGTGATGTTCTCGCTGAGGCCCTTGGCGCCGGGCCGCAGGCAGCAGATGCCGCGCACGATCAACTCGACCTGCGCGCCGGCCTGCGAGGCCGCGCAGAGGGCGGCGATGACCGTCGGCTCGGCCAGGGAGTTGATCTTGGCGACGATGCGCGCGGGCAGGCCCTGCCGCGCATGGTCGGTCTCCCGTTGGATGAGCTGCAGCAGGCGCTCGTGGAGGTCGAAGGGGGCGACGATGAGCTTGTGCATCGGCTGGAACTGGCAGATGCCGGTCAGCAGGTTGAAGAGGTTGGTCACGTCCTCGCCCAGCTCCGGGCGGCACGTCAACAGGCCCAGGTCGGTATAGACGCGGGATGTGGCGGGGTTGTAATTGCCGCTGGAAAGATGGACGTAGCGGCGGATCTGGTAACCTTCCCGGCGCACCACTAACGTGGCCTTGGCGTGGATCTTGTAACCGACCAGGCCATAGACGACGTGGACGCCGGCCTCTTCGAGTTGGCGGGCCCAGATGATGTTGTTGGCCTCATCGAAACGGGCGCGCAACTCGACGACGGCGGTGACCTGTTTGCCGTTGCGGACGGCGCTCTCGAGGGCACCGATGATGCGCGGGTCGCCACCGGTCCGGTAGAGGGTCTGCTTGAGGGCGAGCACCTCGGGGTCGGAGGCGGCCTGCTCGAGGAAATCGACCACGCTGCTGAAATTCTCGTAAGGGTGGTGCAGCAAAATGTCCCGCTCGCGGACCGCCGCAAAGAGGTCGGGGCGGCTGCGCAGAGGGGATGCCACCGGGGCCACGAAAGGCGGGTCGCGCAGTTCGGGCGAGTGGTCGCCCTCGTAAAGGGCCATCAGCGGCACCGGGT
This sequence comes from uncultured bacterium, assembly GCA_963749495.1. GTDB lineage: Bacteria > Verrucomicrobiota > Verrucomicrobiia > Limisphaerales > UBA8199 > CAVQND01. The sequence continues at coordinate 302,247 of CAVVMW010000018.1, read as the reverse complement.
TGAGCGGGCCCTCAATCGGGTAAAGGTCCTCCTCGGTCAGGCGCAAGGTCTCCAGCAGGGCCTGCCGGATGACCGGCGGGCAATCGTGCTCGATCTCCAGGCGCACGGCGTCGCCCTTGCGGCGGTTGTGCAGCTCGTTCTCGACCGCCTTGAGGAGATTGGCCGTCTCCTCCTCGTCGATATAGAGTTCGCTGTTGCGCGTGACCCGGAACGGCCAGTAGCCGATGATGCGCGTGCCGGGGAAGAGGTCGGCCAGGAAATGCCCGATCAGGCGGGCCAGGTCCACATAGTCCTGGCGCCCGTCGGCGCGCGGCAGCTTGACCACCCGCGAGAGGTTGCGCGGGATCTCGACCACGGCCATGTGCTTGAGCACCTCGCCTTGCCGGGCCATCTCCAGGCGCACGATCAGATTGAGCGACTTGTTGAGCAATTGGGGAAAGGGATGGGCCGGGTCGATGGCAAAGGGCGTGAGCACCGGCCGGACCTGGGCGCGGTAATACGACTCGACCCAGGCCAGGTCCGCGGGCTCCAGTTCGGAGACGTGGAGGATGCGAATGCCGGCCTGCGCCAGGGCCGGCAACAGCTCGTCGCGCCAGCAGGCGTAATGCTGCTCCACCATCCGGCGCACACGCCTGACGGTCTGCCCAAAGCTCTCGCTCACGGTCAGCCCGTCCATCGTCCGCTCGACCACGTCGCTCTCCATCTGCTGCTTGAGCCCCGCCACGCGCACCTCGAAGAATTCGTCGAGGTTCGAGCTGACGATGCAGAAGAACTTCAGCCGCTCCAGCAGCGGGTTGCTCGCATCCAGCGCCTCCTCCAGCACCCGCTGGTTGAACTCCAGCCAGCTCAATTCGCGGTTGATGAACTGAGCCGTCCCCCACGAGTCTCTTTTGATCCCGGATCGCACGACCGGCAGCAAGTTAGCCTCTCGCCCCGGTTTTGCAAAGAGCTATGTGTGAGGAATGAGGAATGACGAATGACGAATGACGAATGACGAATGACGAAAAGGGACAAAGACAACACGAGGCACGGAAGAAGGCTCTCGCCGCCTCGTCATTCGTCATTCGTCATTCGTCATTCGTCATTCGTCATTCGTCCCTCGTCACTTCCGCATTGCTCCCGGCGCAGCTTCCCCTACCCTGCCCGGCCCATGAACGGCGTGCGCAGAGCGGTCATCAATGTGGGCACCAACTCGGTCAAGCTGCTGGTGGCCGAGGTGGCCGGCGCACAGGTGCGGCCGGTGTGGGAGGGGAGCAAGCAGACGCGGCTCGGCCAGGGCTTCTACCGGGCGGGCCAGCTCCAGCCCGGACCGATTGCCAAGACGGCGGCGGCCGTCGCGGAATTTGCCGCCAAGGCGCTCGAGCAACGGGCCTCCTCGATTCGCGTTATCGCCACCAGCGCCGCCCGCGACGCCGCCAACGCCCTGGAACTCAAGACCGCCATCGAAAGCGCCTCGCGGCTCCGGGTCGAGATCATCTCCGGCGACCAGGAGGCAGACTGGGTGTTTCAGGGTGTGGCCACCGACCCGGCGCTGGCGGCGATGCCCTTGCTCCTGCTGGACGTTGGCGGCGGCAGCACGGAGTTCATCGTCGGACGCCGGGCGCATCAGCATTTCAAGGAGAGCTTCCCGCTCGGCACCGTGCGCCTGCTCGAGGCCAATCCCCCGAGCAACCCGCCGACGCCCGCAGAGTTGGCGGCCTGCCGCCGGCGGCTTGACGAATTCCTCGACCAGAAAGTCCGCCCCCGCCTGGCGCCGGCATTGCAGCGCGAAGCCCAGGCCGAGCCATTGTGCCTGGTGGGCGCCGGCGGCACCGCCAGCATCCTGGGCTGCATGGAAGCGGGGCTCGAGACCTTCGACCGCCAGCGGCTCGAAGCCACACGCTTGAGCGCCCCGCGCCTGGCCTGGCACACTCAACGGCTCTGGAGCCTGCCGTTGGAGGAGCGCAAGCTCATCCCCGGCCTCCCGAAAAGCCGCGCCAACGTCATCCTGACGGGTGCGGCGGTCTTCGAGGCGATCATGCGCCAGTTCCATTTCGACACTTTGCGGATCAGCACCCGCGGTCTGCGCTACGCGGCGGTCCTGGGGGCGTGACAGGGCCATTGACAAAGTCGCTCGGTGCGCCTGTGCGCCAGGGGCGCCAGAGTAGCGCAGACTTCCAAGTCTGCTGTATCGCGGGTTTCCAAACCCGCAGGCCGTCCGCAAACCGGGCCCGTACGATATGCCGACGCCCTGCCGATTTGGAAATCGGCGATACAGCAGGTTTGGAAACCTGCGCTACGACTTTGTCAACGGCTCCGGACGCCGGAGCCGCCGTCAACCGCCCAGGGAGGAGAGCCAGTCGCTGTAGGAGGAGGGTTGGAAGGCGAGGATGTTGATGTTCTCGACAACGCTGCCGCCGGGGGCGGCGGCGGGGAGGGGGGCTTCGATGGAGGCGCCGGGGGCCAGGATGCCGTCCTGGACGAAGGCGTAGGCGATGGAAGCGGGGGAGCCCGGCGTGACTTGGGCGTTGGCGATGAAGTAATAGACGGGGGCGCCGCCGAGGACTTCGACCTGGCCTCGGACGATCCCGATGTCGGTTTCGCCGGGCATTCCACTCCAGGTGTTCCAGCCGCTGACACAGAAGCCGAGGTTGGTGACCCATTCGGACCTGGCGGAGGCAAAGGCGGCCTGGGCGTCGGGCTTGATAATAGATCATGGTCTGGGCGATGGTGCCCCAGGGGCTGTTCTGGATGCCGGCGTAGCGGGTGACGTTGCCGGTGTCGGGGTCGCGGTAGAGGGTGAAGCCGGGGTCGACGTAGGGGGCGCTGGTGGCGTAGTCATACCATTGGCCTGGAGTGCCGGGGACCCAGTAGTAGCTCCCGCTGGGCCAGCCGGCGGTGAAGTCCTGGGCAAGGAAGGCGTTCTTCAAGGCGGAATAGCTGCTGGGGCCGCCGCCGTAAGCCCAGGCATGGCGGTAGCGGAGGGTGGGCGGGGCCTGGTTGCAGATGAGGTGGCGGAGGTTCGTTTCCTCGAGGTGGCCGAGGCTGCCGTCGGAGGCGAGGCCGGGACCGCCGGTGAAAACGGCGCCAGGGACGATGAGGGAACTGCCCATAAGTCAATAGTTGATAACCAATAGCCAATAGCCGAGAGCCGAAAGGCGAGAGCGGGTCATGATTGGACGTAGCATTTGGCCCAGACGCGGGCGGGGGCGATTTCGAGCCAGGTGACGCCGGAGATGCCGGTGCCGCCGATGGGTTGGGTGGCGAAGATGACGGCTTGCATGGTGAAGGGCGGGTTCTCGAGGCGGGTTTGGTAGCGGGGATAGACGACTTGGGCCTGAGAATTGGTGCCGTCGCTGACGGTGCGGTGGTTGTCTTTGAGTTGGCCGCCGCCGGCAAAGGATTCGGAGCCGGATGGGTAGGTGCAGGAGAGGTTGACGCCGTCCACGTAATCGGTGGTGGTGGAGGGGCGGACCTGGTGCTGTTTGGCGACGGTGACGTTGGTGGACCCGATAGCGCTGCCATCCCAGGTGCGGCAGGTCAGGAGGTCGGAGCCGTTGAGGGCCGTCACGATGAACATGGTGAGGGCGCCGCCGGCCCCGCCGCCGAGCCAGACGTTGCTGCCGTTGCCGCCGGAGGCGGGGCTGGGCTCGGCGGTGGGGGTGCCGAGAAGGCAGAGGACCTTTTTGGTGGTGCCGGATTGGCTGTCGGCGTAGTGGAGCAGACCGAGGCTGACGGAATCACCGGCGGGGATCGCGGCGACCACGTCGGGAAGCGTGATTGAGACGCCGCCGGCGGCGGCAATGGGGACGCCGGAATCGTTCACGCGGTAGATCGCGAGCCGCTCGCTCACGGCGTCGGTTTCGACGATGGTGGTTTGATTGGCCATAAATTAGTCCAGAGTCCAGAGTCCAGAGTCCAGAGTCTCCGCAGCCGACACGGGGCGCCAGTGGGCTTGCTGGACTGACTCATACAGTCTTTTTGTCGGTGGCGGCGTGGTATTTGAAGCTGGGGTGGCCCCATTGGGTGTCGTCTTTGGGAGTGGCGGCGCCGAGGGCGACGTTGGCTGAGCCGGCAGCCTGGCCACTGGAACGGCCGCTGGGCATGTTATAAATGATGCGCCAGCGGGAGATGCGGGCAAGTTCGATGAGGCCGGGGGCGTCAATGACGGCGCTGGGTCCATAGGTGACTTCGAGGGCGCCGGTGTGGGGAGTGGCGCGGACGCTCTGGATAAGAAGGGGGGCGTAGGTGTTGTTGGGGCCGAGGAGCGTCAGGGTGTTGCCGAGGCCGAGGCCGGACTTGAGCTGGCTCGAGGTGAAGCGGGTGCTGCCGGCGTATTGGAGGGTGGCGACGCTGCTGTAAATGGCCTGCGCGATGCCGGTGGGCACGGATTCGCCGGGGTCGAAGTGGCTCGTGGCGCGGTAGGTCTGGGAGGCGGCGTTGGTGAGGGTGCGGCGGACGGTGAGTTGCTGCTGCTCGATAGTGGCGTTCTTGATCCCACGGCTGCCGGCATCGCGGTAGCGGGTGAAGCTGACGTTGGCGGTGATGATGGCGTTGACCCAGTTGACGCCCATCCAGGATGAGAGCTGGCCACGCCAGAGCATGCTGGGTAAGGCGGTGAGGTTGACGGGATTGCCGGATTCGTCGGTGACGGTCGCGATGTCCACGGCGACTGAGGCGGGGTCAATATTGGGTTCGTTGAGGGGCAAGGCAATGGCGAGCCACCAGGCGGCGCGGGTGGGGCCGTCGGATGAGACGGCGCCGGCCATGGGCAGGACCTGGACGGGTGCGCTGACGCGGGAGAGCTGGGAGCCTTCGAGTTCGCACGTGTGGGTGGAGACGTTGGGGGTGTATTCGGTAATCTGGTCGCCGCCGGGGCCGGAGAGGCGGGTGGCGCCGTTGTAGAGGCCGGAGCCGTGGGCATCGGCGCGGTCATCGTAGATTTGGGGCCAGGCGACGCCGTTGAAGGTGTCGGTCTTCTTGTATTTGATCCAGACGCCGGCGAGTTGGCGGTCGTATTGCGGGGCGAGTTGGATGTTGCCTTCCTGGTCAGCGGTGATGGTTATGGAGACGTTGGCGAGGTTGGCGGCGGAGCGGATGTAGAGAGTCGGCGGGCTGGTGGTGTAATCGAACCAGCAGATGGCGTCGGGGCTGTAGCGGAGCAGGGCGATGAGGACTTCGGCGCAGAAGACGTCGTTCTGGCGCGATTTGGGGATGTTCAGCGCCGGGTCAATGGTGCCGATTGCAAGCACGTCCTGGGAATTGTCGCGTCCGGACGTGGCGCCGCGTTTGGTGGGGTTGTAGCACTCATTGACCCAATTGAGGACTTCGAGGATCTGCTGTCCGCTGGTCTGCCAGGTTTCGTCGGCCTTTTCGCCGAGATAGACTTCCGTGGTATAGATGGTGCGGAGGGTTGCGCCGCTGGTGGGGTCGTTGGGGGTGACCCAGCCGTTGAAGACGCTGCGGGCTTGCTTGAACTTGAGGCGCTCCAGGAGCCACCAGGGGCCGTAGAGTTCGTAGCCGATGGCTTCCCGGCCGGCGTCGGCGCGGCGGCGGAGCTGGCCGACGCAGCCCTGGAAAAAGATAGAGCCACCCACGCCGAGGGCGGTGCGGTCGCGCCAGACGGTGAGCTTGGAGCCCCAGGGCCATTGGGGGGATGCGGAATCGAAGGGCTCGGCGGTGCGGAGGGAGAGGGTATCGCGGGTCTTGCTGGCGAATTGGGCGCTGAAGTCCGCACAGAGGCCCCAATCGGGGAGGGACTTTTCGGTGGCGCCGTGTGCGATGGTCCAGAGGCTCATGAAACGTCAGGGATGAAACGGGAAACGGGAAACGGGAAAGGCATAGCCGATAGCAAATAGCCAATAGCCGATTATGTGCCGGGGATGTGGGTGGCTTGGAGCTGGGTTTGGAGTTGCTGGACTTGCTGCTGGATGAGGGTGACTTGGCCGCGGAGGTTGAGGTGGCCGGCGCCCAGGGTTTGCACGGCGGAGGCGAGCTTGGTGACCTCTTCGGCGAAGCCGCCGGAGGTGTCGGTGGTTCTCCGGATGCCGGCGGGGGCTTCGCGGGGGCTGAGGCGGCGGCCTTCGATCGTGGAGGCAGTGTCCATCAGGCGCTGCTGGGCCTCGGGTGAGACGGTCTGGCCCTTGCGCACGGCCTGAGCAGTGGCCATGGCTTCGCGCACGTCCAATTCGGCGGCGCCAGCGGCCTTTGCCTCCAGGGCGGGCTGCTGGGTCTGGACCTCTTCGATGGCGCGGCGGTTGGCCGTGATTTCGGACATGGCTTCGCGCTCATCGAGGGCGCGCTTGCGCTCGGCGTGTTTTTCCTCGATCTCGAGCATGGCCTGGCAGCAGGCGGCGTCGCTCATGAGGCCGGCGTCGTGGGCGAGGTCGAGGCCCTGCATCTCACGGTGCTTGAGCGCCTCCTCCAGCCGGCCGGTCTCGGTGATGTTGAGCTTGAGCGCCGCGGCGGCCTGGTTGGTTTTGTCGGGCTCGGTCTGCTGGCCGGCGGCGGCCTGGGTGAGGCGGTCTTTGAATTGGGCGGGGGCGGTGTCGGCGCGGATGACGGAGTCGCGCTGGGTTTCGATGGTGCGGGCGCAGGGTTTAGCGGCTTCTTCTTCGGCTTTGCTCATCTCCTGGTTGAACTCCTTGATTTTCTCGTGGAATGCGCGGAGTGCCATTGCGGCGATGGAGATGGCGGCGCCGATCGGGGAGAAGGCGGCCTGCACGAGGGCGCCGAGGCCGGGCACGACCTCGTCGAGGGCGTGGAAGAGGCGATGCATGTGATTTTTCACTTTAACCTTTAGCCTTAACTTGGCGTGGCGCCTCTAACCGTGTATCGGGTCTTGGTGCTGACGCCGGTCTGCTCGATGATCGCGACTTCCTCGATGACGGCGCTGGAGAAGTTCCAGGTGCCGCCGGGATCGGTGATCTGGAGGGAGCAGTTGATGGGGACGCTGGGGCCGTGGGTCCAGACGAAGGCATCGGCGGTGGGTTGGTCGGCGTGAAGGCGGGCGACGGTCCAGGACCAGGAGGTGTGGCGGTTGCCGCGCCCTGTGGCCCAGGCGCGGTCGGCCATGACGAGAGGTTCTTCCTGGACCTGGCGGCGCTCGACCGGCAGGGGCGGCGGATCGATAATGAAGTCACCGACGCTGTTGTCGCCGAGGGTCACCGCGGTGCCGGAGGGTATGGGTGTGGCGACGATCTTCATTTGAACGTGGCAATAAGCCCACTGGCGTGCGACGTGTCGCCGGCCAGCGTGGCTGTGCTCGTATAGGTCCCCGTTGAGGAAACGGTCCGGAATGCAGTCGCTAGGTTGACATCAACCATCGAGATGAGTGCTGTTTTCATGGCAAACCTAGATTGCTGGACACGGGCGACCAATGTTTGAAGTAGTAATAGAGGTTGGAGCGCGAGGCGGTCGAGAGTGCGGCGGAGTAGGTCACGGCCTCAGCCAACTCGAATTTCAGGAACCGGCTGCTGGTCTGGCCGTAGCGGCAGCCTATGGCGAGCGAGTCCTCGGCGCTGGAAGTGAGAGTCAAGGTCCCGCTCGCGTCCACGGTATTGGTCCAAATCTGCCCGCTTGTCCCGGTGTTGTGGAGCGCATCAAAAACGAGCCATGCATTTGTTTGAGCGACGCCCGTGGAGTCCGCACCTGTACCGAGTTCCCACTTCCCATTCGTCAAAATCTGGGCAGTGTTGCGGGCACTGGAATTGGTTGCGCTGTCATACAAAAACGCGCTGCTCCCCGATGGATATTGCTGTTCGACTTTGATTGCCAGCACGAGCTCGTGGGGGCCGGCGGCGTAATACTTGTAGCACTGGAGATACTGGCTTGAGCCGTCAAAAGTGAGCGTGCCTCCGGTCTGCGGCACGGGCCAGGTCGTCTTCGCGGCCTGGTTCGTCAGGCTGTATGTGTGGACACCACCGAGATCGGGCAGCGTCTGCACGCTGCTGTTCGTCGTGATGTAATCTCCTCGCCACCACGAGATGAGATTGGCGCCGCTCCCCGCTGGCTCGTTGGTGGGGGCGAAGCTCGAGACTCCCGCGGCGGGGGCAATATAGCCGTTAATGCTTCCGGGCAGAGGGGCGAACTGGGCGAAGGCCGGGCAGGCCATGGCCAATAGGACAGTCCACAGTCCACCCGCCTGCCGGACGGGCAGGCAGTCCACGGTCCACCGTCTCCGCAGGCGATGGCTGCCGACATTGCGCTTTCCGCAGTGTGGACTCCCCGCCTCGCTCGCGCTCCGGCGCGGCGGGTGGACTCTGGACTCTGGACTAATTTTCACCAATGTGGAGACCAGTTGATGTTTGTGCTGATTGTGCCCCAGCCGTTGATCTGAAACTCCGCCCTCGTGGCGTTGGTCACGTAATAAACCGGCGGGGTGCCTTGGCCCTGGCCAACGCAGCCTCCGGGGAAGGTGACTGTGTAGGTGGCTGCGGCCGAGTTGGTGCAAAGCAGGTAGATGGACCAAAGTTGGTTGTTGGGTATCCCGGCGAAGTTGGCCAATGTCACGTTGCCCGCAAGGTTGGTCGTATAGGCCAGGCCGGCAGTCAAGGTCGTTGTCGTTGCCAGGTTGGTCGGCGCGAAAAATGCCCCGACAAAGGCATGAGCGGCATCAACCGTGACATTATTGCTATAGGTTACGGCGGTTGTGCCGCCGTTGGTCATGATGACGCCTGGGGCGCTGACGTTTGCGATGGCTACGCTGCTGGCCGCGCCAGTGAAGGCGGCGGCATTCAAGGCGTTGGTGGCGTTCTGGGCGGCGGTAGTGCCGGCGCCGGAGGCGTCATAGACGCTGCCGCCGAGCTTGGCCTGGAGCAGCGCGGAGGTCAGGCCATTGGTGGCATTCTGCGCGGCGGTGGTGATCCAGCCGGGGACGGGGTTGGTGGAGTTTTGGGTGGCGGTGGTGATCCAGCCGGGGACGGGGTTGGTGGAGTTTTGGACCCAGGCGGGCACGGGGTTGGTGGAGTTTTGGGTGGCGGTGGTGATCCAGCCGGGGACGGGGTTGGTCGAGTTTTGGGTGGCGGTGGTGATCCAGCCGGGGACGGGGTTGGTCGAGTTTTGGACCCAGGCGGGCACGGGGTTGGTGGAGTTTTGGGTGGCGGTGGTGATCCAGCCGGGGACGGGGTTGGTGGCCGCAGCCGCAGCGTTCGTACCGCTCGTCAGGACCCAGTTCGTTGCGGTCGCGCTCAGGGTGGGCGCGACGGTTGCGGTCGCCCCGCTCAGTGTGCCAGTCACCGAGATGCTCGCACTGCCTGCCAGGTTGAGCGAGGTGGCGCCGTTCAAGAGCAGCGTGCCGTTGGTGTCCACATTGATGGAGCCGCCGCCGCCGCCGGTGCTCGAAGCAGTCACTGTGGCCTTGGAGCCGGTCGCGCTCCCGCTTAGGGTCACGCCCGCGCCCTGCTCGAAATCAATCGCGGTTGCCGCCGCCAGGACATCGGAGCCATTCACCTGCACGTCCACGCTGGCCGCGCCGGGCGTGCCGGCGATGATGCGCCCGCCGTCATCGGTGGCGAGCAGGCCCTGGCTGGGAAGGCTGCTGATCGTGAGATTCGCGCCGGTAATCACGCCGGCGGCGGTGAAATTGCCGGCCATGTCCAACCCGGAGTAACGCCAATAGCCGGTGCCATCCTTGCTCACGAAAACCCAGCCGGAGCTGCTCTGGGCCGGGACAAAATAGTAGTCCACGGGATCACCTGTCCAATGACCGCTGCTGATTAACTGGTCGAATGCCCCAGTGGCGGCGCGCTCCAGCCGCACTTGAGGATCTATTCCGGCGATGTGGACCGTTTTTTGCGGGATATTGGTGCCAATCCCCAGATAGCCGTTCTGGTCGAACACGAGCTTGTGAGGATTGTCTGCCGCATCGAGGCTTTCCCAATCCCAGCCGGATGAGGGTTGATAGGGCAATGACCTGAAATCCACAGCGTCAGTCCCGGCCGATCCACCCGCGACGATGGAATCATAGTAGCCAAGCCCCGGCTGCTCCATACGGAGGACTGCAGAGTCTCCCTGCAATGTGCACGAGTTTTTGCGGGATATTGGTGCCGATCCCCAGATAGCCGTTCTGGTCGAACACGAGCTTGTGAGGATTGCCTGCCGCATCGAGGCTTTCCCAATCCCAGCCGGATGAGGGTTGATAGGGCAATGACCTGAAATCCACAGCGTCAGTCCCGGCCGAACCGCCCGCGACGGTGGAATCATAAGAGCCAAGGCCCGGACGCTCCATACGGAGGACTGGAGAGCTCCCCGCAATGTGCACGAGTTTTTGCGGGATATTGGTGCCAATCCCGAGAAAGCCGTTCTGGTCGAACACGAGCTTGTGGTAATTCCAGTCGCCGTCGCTGCTCTCCCAACCCCAGCCGGAACTCCCTTGGTAGGGCACGCCCACAAAATCCACCGCATCCGCGCCAGCCCAAGAACCGCTTATGGCCAAATCATAGGTTCCAACTCCCCAGCGATTCAACCGGAACGCAACTTGGGTCCCGTCAATCTCCAGGTTTTTGTTCGCGGCATTTGCGTTGGTGGTTCCGACGCCCAGTGTGGCGAAACGGATGCTTTGGTTAGTCGTATCGGCAATTCCAAGAATCGAGCCGTCCGTTCCCTGGAGTTCGAATTGCGTGCCGTACTGGTTCCACCCTGCCGGCAGGCAGGCAAACCATTGCGGGTTGTTTGTGCCGGTGAGCAAAACCCTGTCCACCTGGGCGGCCAGGAGTTTCCAGGCGTTAGTGGTGAGGTGTGTGCCATCCTGGTAATCGTTGGTGGAAGTGTAATCCGGGAACATCGCGGCCGGGTCCACGATATAGTTGCCGAGGGCGGCGGCGCGAATCCACTTGTTGTAGGTGAAGCGGTTGGTTTCCTGGCCTGGCCCAAGATTGGTCCGGGGCGTGACGGTGAACTGCACGACCTGCGCCCCGTTGGTTTGGAGCATGAGCACCAGGTTCGTGTACATCGGCCAAAAGACCCAGGGCGAATTGCCGGGTGTGTCATTGGCGCCGATCCAGATGAAAGCCACGTCCTGAGTGCCGATATGGGTCTGCTGCAAAAGAGGCAGGATATTCGCTATGGTATTGGAGGTGGCCAGGGCAACGCCATCGCCGCCGTGGCCGGCATTCGTGTTCCAAACTCCCACATAGCGGGGAGTGTTGGTGAGCCAGCTAACCCACGAGTTGGTGTAACCGTGATATGTGCCGCCGAGCCGATTGTCGGTGAGGCTATCGCCGATGAAAAACAAGCGGGCATGGGTGAGATCAATGGAAGGCACGCCAGCGGCAAAGGCCAGGTTGTCATTGGTTAGGCCAGAGCCATTGGCGCTCAGGACGCCGGAGGCGCTCATTGATGCGGTGACGTTGCCGCTGGTGTCGGTCCATTGCTGGCCGGCCTGAGTGCCGGTGGGATGGACGACGAGGGGGGCGGGCTGCGTGGCCGGGCCGTAGATGGAGCCGCCATTGGTGATCCCGTTTTTGAAGGTCGCGGCGCCCCAGTGGGTTTCGGGGCCGCTCCAGGTCCAGCCATAGGCGGCGTCGGCGGAGGTGTCGTCCATGGACTCATAGACGTCGCCCCAGCCGCGGGTGTTGTGGGCGCCATCGGTGAAATGCCAGATCGAGGAGCCGGGGAAGCCACCAAGGCCGATGTCGCCGACGAGTGTTGGCGCGGCCAGGGTCCCGTTGGTCCGGATGGCGGACACGGCCTGGGAGAGCATGTCGGTGCTGACGAGGCCGAAGTTAGTGCCTTGCTGGACGAGGATGGTGGCGGGTGGGTTGGTGTAGGTGTAGCTGGTGAGGCCGATGGCGAGCGGGGCGGCGAGCACATCATTGGTGCTTTCGGGGACCTCGATGGTGAAGGCGCGGGGCAGGCCCTGGACCGTGACGGAGTAGCGGGCAGGCCAAAGGAGGAAGCGGGCCTGGCCGTTGGAGGAGGTTTGGGTCTGGGTCAGGCCAGCGTAGATGTTGGTGAGATCGGTCTGGAGCAGGAGTTCGGCCGCAGGCGCGACGGTGATCTTGGTGGCCAGGGGCTGGCCGGATGAATCGCGCAGGAGGAAGACGACGCCGACAGCCTGGGTGCTCACGTTGGAGGGGACCTGAGCCCGAATTGAACAGAAGGAAACGAAGAGAACGAAGAGCAGAAAGCTGAAACGTGAAACGCCCGTCCTCCGCAGTAGCCCTGCTACGGAGGGCGGATGAAACGTGAAACGTGATGGGTGGCCGTCCATAGTTCTCTTCTCCTCTTTGTTTCCTTTGTTTGCTCCTGTTCCTGTGCGTTTCCTTTGTTGGCTCCTGTTAGGCCGAAAAGACCAGGAGCGGCTGGGGGGCGCCGCTGGTGAATGTCATGGTGGAGATGAAGCCGATCTCGCCGGTGCCGAGCTTGGTGCCGCCGAACTCGAAGCCGGCGCCCACGATGTCCGTGTTTTTGAGTGTGATGGTCTTGGAGTTGGGGCCGGAGAGGACGAGGTTGTTGCCAGGAGTGGCGCTGGCGAACTGGGCGCCGAGAAGCCGGCCGCTGTTGAGGGCGAGGGCGGTGCTGATCTGTGTGTGGGTGGGGCCGTAGGGGCGGACCTTGGCCATGAAAGCGACTCTGTTGAGTTTGAAGGCACGAACAAGTTGCTGGACGGGCAAGGGGGAGTATTTGATCGCAGTCGTGATGGTCCATTCGTCCTCGGCCTCGACGGGGCTGGAGGCGCCATCGGCGCCGAAACCGGCGGGGCCGCCGGGCGAGGCGCCCCAAACGCCGGTCCAGGCGCCTCGGGTGTAATCGGTGCCTTGCTGGCCGCCGGGGTCGGCGGCGCCGGTCTCGGTGATGGTGTAGAGGGCGCCGGCATCGCCCAGCTTTTTCGACGAGCCGACCAGGGCCGTGATCTCGATGGGGCCGAATAGGGCCTTGTTGATGGCCAGGTGGAGATCGGGGTGCTTGGTGATGGCGGCGCGGGTGAAGGCGTAGAGGCGGCCATCGGGGGTCCAGATGTCGCACGGGACGTTGCCGGCGCCGTGTGGGCGGGTGCCGACGACCAAGGCGCCGGCGGCGGCGCCGACGCTGACGCCAAGGTAGGAAGGGAAGAGGAGGGCCAGGGCGGACCAGTTGTCGAATGGGGTGAGACTAATGGCGGCCTGAGCATCGCCTTGGAGGGCGGTGACGCGTCCGTGGAAGCCGCTGAGGACGTTGATGGCCTGTTGTTTGATTTCGGCTTTGATCTCGCCGTTTTCGCCCTCGGGAAAGAGGACCTTGGAGGACATGTAGATTTTGCCGGGACCGGCGTAAAGCGTGCTCATACCAGATTGGATTGATGGATTAGTGGATTAGTGGATTGATGGGTCAGAAGGTTTGGGTCATGGCGGCGCTGCGGAACATGGCGGGGGCGTAGGCGGCGAAGCGGAGGACGGCGCCGGGCGGCGGGGCGGGGAACGGGCAGGCATAGAGCGTGGCGGCGGGGTTGGCGGAGCCGGGGAAGGAAGCGTCCACCGCATAGTAGATCTGCGCGGCGGGCGTGGCGCAGGAAAGAGTCACCTGGCCATTGGCCACGACGGCCACGGGCGCCGCCACCCGGCTGATGGCCGGCGCCGCCTCCTGCAACCGCCAGCGCACCCGGTAAGCCACCAGCCCCTCAAACCCGTCCGCGCTCTCAATCGCCCTGCGCTCCGCCGACATCACGCCGACGCCCGCGTCTTCCCAGTGGTGCGAACTGTCCAGGACCAGCCGGCTGACCCACTCCGCGCTCATCTGGGTGCCGGTGCTCGGGTTCATATTCGCGCTCGGCTCCTCCAGCACGGCGCAGCTAATCAGCAAATTCCCCGGCGGCCCTGAGACATTCGGGTGCAGCACCTCCAGCACCGGCATCTCCACCAGGACGCCGCACCCGCTGCGCCCGGCCCGCGGCGTTTGCCACACCGCGTCAAACTTCACTTCGCTCTCCAACCTGAGCCGGCGGTACTGGATCACGTTGATGGCCGCCAGCAGCGGCTCGCTGAGCAGCGCCTGGGTCAGGTCGGTCTGCAGTTGAACAAAATCGGGTTCGGGCATAGGTCAGTGGCCGGCACTCAGCAGTTAGTGATGAGTTGTCTTCTGTCCGGCCCTTCAAGCTTCACGTGTTATCCGTTGGGGCGCTTGGATTGGCGTAGGGTTCTTGCGTGTTGTCCGTGCTCTGCCATTGGACGGCTGGGGGCGGGATGGGGTGGGTGCGCATGACGAGTTTGTTTTCGCTGTTCCAACTGCCCGAGGCGGGCTGGCTGGGAGCTGGGGTCGCACCATCGGGCGCAGGCGGGGGCTCGATGTTGAATTTTTGGCGGGCGACGCCCTCGAGGAGTTCGCGGGCGGCGTCGTGGGCGTCTTTGCGCTCCTTGGTCTGCATGCGCTGGAGTTGGGGGAAGCTCGTGAGCCAGCGCCAGCGGGCCAGGGCGGTGACGTCCGAGGCGAGTTGGTCGGGGATGGTCCCGTCGTCGCCCAGGGGATAGCCGCCGGCGCGGATGGCGCCGCGGGCCTGGGCGACGGCCTTGGAGAGGATGGGCGTCAGTTGGTCTGTGGCGCCCTGGATGGTTTGGAGAGCGGCGGTCTCGGCGGGGGTGAGCTCGCTGAGGATGTCGGCGGTGGTGAGAGTGATCCACATAGGGCTAAAGGCTGAAGGCTGAATTAAAGGCTAAAGGCCAGAAAAGACATAAGCGACATAAGGGACGTAAGGGACATAAGGGACGGCGATTGCGTGTCTCTTTCTTCACTTTAGCCTTTAGCCTTTAGCCTTTCTGGAATCGCCGGCCGGCGGTGAACAACCCCGAAAGGCCGCCGACCGGCTCGTTCCCTCATGCTGCTACCCGGCTACGGGTAGCGAATCGGGATGATCTTCTTGTTGAGGCCCATGACGACGTTGGTCATGAACACGTTGCTGCCCATGGGGGTCAGCGAGTAGATGCCGAGCCAATTGGCGCCTGCAACAAAAGGCGGTTCCAAGTTGGTGAACCATGCGAAGTAGTTCGTCATCACGGGGATCGGAATGGTCAGGGTCATGGCCGTGGAGTTGCTCGGCGACTCCCACTCCATGTAGGCCAGGTTGGTCGTGTTGTTGGAAAGGAGGTTGGTGCCGTAGCGCAACGCGCTCTGCGGCGGCGAACTGCCCCAACCGTGCAGGATGGTGACGATGACGTTGGAACTGTACTGGTTCCCGTTGGTCGCGACATACGCGCCAAAGTAGAAGCCGACGCGGTCCTGGTTGAGGATGCTGATGGGGGTGCCGGTGCCTTGGCCGGGCGTGTTGGTCGGCCACATTTGCACCTGGTTGGTGTTGCTCAACACGTTGGTCGTGTTGAAGGTCTCGGCGCGGATGCGGGTGAGCCCGCAGAACACGCAGAACACGCAGACTACAGCCATGGCGGCCAGGAGCTTGAGCAGGCCGTAGCCCGCCTTCGCCTTCGGCTCCGGCGCGGCACGGCCCGCTTTGGCGGCGTCGTCCAGTTCGGCCTGGGCGTTTGAGGCGCAGGACTCGAGGTGCGCCTTGATGGAATCGGCGCGCGGGCCGGCGGACTTGACCTCCGCCAGGGCTGCGAGCGCCTGCTTGATGATGTCGAGAACTTTCTTCATTGGATTAGTGGATTAGTGGATTGATGGATTATTTGGTTCAGGGTTCAGGGTTCGGCGTTAACCGGGAACCCTGAACGGTGAACCGGTGAACCTTTAGGACGACACGATGCACAGCCCGCCGCGGTTGTCGCCGACAGCGGCGCCGAGCATGACCTGGATGCGCCATTCGGCGTAGCCGCCGGTGTGGTTGACGTACTGCACCAGGACCACCGAGATCCCGATGTCGGGGTCCGTGATGGTGGTGACCGAGCCGTAGGAACTGCCGGGCAGGGCCTGGGTGTAGTCGTTGCTCAGGCGGCTCTTGGCGATGACAGCGGCCTTGTGGAGGGCCATGCCCGCCAGGTTGGCGGTGACGTTGGGCGCGCCGAGGTTCGGGGCCTCGATGGGTTCGAAGCCGGCGAGTTTGGGGAGCGCGTTTTCGGTGACGATCTCGGGCTTCTGCTGGCCGGCGAAGAATGTCACGAGGCTGGGGTCGGTGGCGAGTTGCTCGTAATAGTCGCTGCGGAGCAGGACGATGCGGTCGCTGATCGGGACCAGGTTCGGGTTGAAGATGGCCGCGATCTTGGCCAGCGTGGAGCGGGCGAAGTCGTTGAGGCCGACCGGGTAGCTGGCGTAGGCGGCGGGGACCAAGGCGCCGTTGATTGCCGCGTAGGCGTTGTAGTTGGCCAGCGTGAAGAGTTTGTAGATCTTCTCGACGAAGTATTTGGCCAGGGCGTAGGAGGCGGCCGGGGCCTGCTCATCGAAGAGGCGGCGGATGGTGCTGGCGAGGGTGTTGGCATCGAAAACGATGGGGATGCCGATGTGCTCGTCGAGCGTGATGAGGACGTCCTTGGTCTGGGCGGCGCTCTGCACAACCCAGCCCTGGGGCCGGCCGCTCGAGTCGGCGGCAGTGCTGTAAGTCTGGACGGCGGGCACGATGACGATGCGCGTGGCCTCGGTCTGCTTGAACTGGACGGGCGTGTCCGAGAAGTCCGTGAAGACACGGCTGATGACGGGGAAGGCGAGTTTGAACAGTTGCAAGGTGCGCTGGGCCACCAGCGTGCCGCTGAGCGTGCCGAGGTTGGTATCGGTGACGTCGGCTGCCATGAGGGGCATGTCGCGGAATTCGTTCCAGCGGGGCATGATGTCGCGCGCGTAGAGCGCGGCCATCTCGCGGGCGTGGTCGCCCTTTTGTTTGAAGCCGATGACGGAGAGGTCGTGGACACCGGTGTTTTTGGCTTCGAGCGCGGCGTAGGCCTTGAGGACGCGCGCGGGGCCTTCGCGGGCCTCCAGGCGGGCCATGCCGGCGGCGGCGGTCGCGCCTCGGGTGAAACTCTCCCCCAGGGCGGCGTTGGGCTGGATGGCCTGCAGGGCGACCAGGTTGGACGGGTCGGCCACGAGCAGGCCCTTCCACCTGGCCCGGCCTTCGGCGTCCTTGGCGGCGATGCGGCCGGTCCGCACGGCGTCGTCCACCTCGCGTTCGGCGGCGGCCTCGCGGTTGGCTTTCATTTGGTTGCGCAGATCGGCGTTCTCCTGTTCGGCGCGGGCGGCGGCCATGCGCGCCTCCAGGACTTCCATCTGCGATTGTTTGGCGGCGATGGCGTCGGCATTGCCGGCCTTGTTTGCGGCCTGCAATCCGGCGACGTCGGCCTTGAGCTTGTCGTATTTGGCCTGCAAATCGGCCAGCGTTTCTTGCATATGATTCTCTCTTGTTGATGTTTGATTTGCTGCATCCGCACCCGCACGAGCGGAGGCGGAAAGGGTTGACGGGCGAGGGGCGAGGGGCGAGGGGCGAGGGGCGGACGGCAAGCGCGAGGCGGAGCCGGCAATCTCCTCTTGGTTTTCTTCGTTCCCTTTGTTTCCTTCTGTTAATTCGCGGCACTCCTCAGCACAGGAGTCACACGCGGCGGCGCAGGCCAGGCAATGCTCGCAGCCGCAGGCGCGGCAGGCGGCGGCGGCCTCGGAGCACTCCTGGGCGCACACACTGGCGGCGCCTTCATCCCGGGGGTTATCACGCATCAGGCCGCAGGCGAACATGGCAACAACGAGCGTGGCTTTGGTCTCGTCGTCCAGGTCATCGCAATTGGCGAGGGCGGAGCGGCACGCGGTCGTGCAGCCCTCGAGTTCGTCGCTCTCGACGTAGCCCCTGGCTCCGAGCGGTTCCTGGCTCTGGACTGTGGACTCTGGACTGCCTGCCCGCCGATCGGCAGGCGGGTGGACTGATTTGCTCTTGAGCTTCTTGAGGTGCTTGCGCTCGCGAGCGCCCTGGGCGCCCTCGCGCTCATCGGCGCCGCGCTCGGCGCGGGCCTGGCCGGCGGCTTTGGCGGCGGCCTTGGTGTGGAACTGGGCCATGGCGCGGTGATAATCCGCCTGCTCGTCATTGCCCTCTTTTTCATGGAGGCGGGCGGCGTGGGCGTGGGCCTTGGCGGCCTTGGTGTGGGCTTTGGCATCACCGCTCTCCTTGGCGGCGGCGCTGGCCTGGGCGGCCTTGGCGCTGGCCTTGTTGTGTTCGCCGCCTGCGCCTTCACCCGACGCATACTGATTGCCTCGGAACGGGTGGCCAGGCAAATCGCCGGCCTCGAGGGGATCAGTCGGACTGGTCGGACTGGTCGGACCCGCCGCGCCGGAGCGCGAGCGAGGCGGGCCAGTCTGACTGGGCGATTTGCCCTCGATGGGTGCGATGCTGTGGAACGCGGGGTCGTTCACCAGGCCGCCGAAGTTGAGGTCGGCGTCCGGGTTGCTCACCACTTTGGCCGGCTCGTCGTGGTCCACGTGAAAGACCATGGAGAAGGCCTGGTAGGCCTTGCCGGCGATGGCGGCGCGGCCGGGCTCGCTGCGCTGGGCGCTGGCATAGACGCCTGCCTGCCGGCCAGGCAGGCCGGGCTTGTCGCCGGCGTGCCAGTAGAATCTTGTGGGCCAGGCGCTGGCGGCGCGGTCATCGTGATCGAAGTCAAAGAAGGGTTTGAGTGCGCTCCGGGCCTGGACGGCATCGAGCTGTTCCTGGAGCGCGGCGGCGCTCTCGGGGGTGATGTTCACCCGCCGCACTACCGGCCGGCCACCCTGGGAGAAGGTGCATTGGTGCTCGCCGGCAGGCAGGACCATGAAGTCGCGGTCGGCGTCCACCGGCGCCGCGACGCTCAGCCGCGCCTGGAGAGGAGGGCCGAGGCCGGATTGATGGATTGGTGGATTGGTGGATTGATGGGACGGATCCTTGCCTGCGACCTGCTGGGCGATTTTGCCGCAGATTTTCCTGGCGCTCTCCTCGGAGTGGCCTTCGCAGGTCCGCATGTGCAATACGCAGCCATCGAAGCCGCCTTTGAAGGTGCCGTCCTCGTTCATGTGCTCACATTTTGCGCTCATACGAGATTGGATTGATGGATTAGTGGATTATTGGATTAGTGGATTTCAGCGTTTCAGCGCTTTGGCGTTTTCGCCGGCCAACCCGTGGACGAAGGTGGTTTTGCTCTCCAGCTTGTCCGGCGGCTGGGAACCGTCGCCCCGGTCCGGCTGCAGCGATTGCTGCGCGGCGTCGGACGGGGGGACTGTGGACTGCCCGTCCTCTCCTCCCTCCGCAGTAGCACTGCTACGGAGGACGGGCGCAGTAGCCCTGCTACGGAGGGTGGATGGACTGTGGACCGTGGACTGACCGACCGTTTCCTCACCTTCCTGCGGCAGCGGTATGTCGTGGCGCTTGAAGAACCAGGCCTTTGGCATCCGCACACCGGCATCCAGCAGCGTCTTGTCGCGCGTCGCGTTGGCAGCAACATCTTCAGCTTTCTTGGGCACGGGCGCCAAACGTGGCGGCTCGGTGTCCTCGCGGTAATTGAGGAGCAGGATGCTCCTGATGAGTTGGGAGTTGAGGATGCCTGCGGCGAAGTTTCCGGCGGCTTGAACCATCTCGCGCTTGACGCCGGCATGGACCTCGCCCAAGGCGCGGCTGCCCCCGGAGGGCGAGACATCGGTGGTGAGGGTCTGGCCGAGGATGAGCAGGTCCATCTGCTTTTCGGCGCGGTCGAGCATGTTGTCTGCGGGCCCATTGCCGGCGCGCTGGTTGGACTCTTTGAGCCTCGATGGTGGTGCCGGCGGGGAAGGCGGCCCAGGCATTGCGGCCCATGTCCTGGAGCATGTTGCAGATGGCATCCACGGTGGCCTGGGGCGCGCTGGGGTCATAGTTCGCCCAGCGGAAGGGGAGTTGCCAGATCTGCGCAAGGTCCAGCAGCCAATCGGCGGAGAAGTTAGCGGCGCACCACCACCAGGCCAGGGGCCGGAGCAAGGCGCCGCCCAGGGCGGTGCCGGACTTGGCCTTGCAGATGGAGATGAGGAACTTGTGGTCTGGGAACTGGCCGACGGCGCTGGGAAGGGGTTGGAGGGTGGTGGACTGCCAGACGCCGGGGGTCAGGGTGTAGTTGGTCCGGCCGGTCCGGCCAGTCTGACCGGTCTGACTGGTCTGGGGCCGCATGATTTCGAGCCTCAGGCCGAGCTCGCCGGTCATGGACCAGGCCACGCAGGTGGGGTGTACCCAGTAAGTGGCGCGGGGGGCGATGATCCGGCCAAGCGCGGCGGTCCCGACGCGTCGGGATTCCCAGTCCACCTCGAGCACCGCCTGGCCTTTGGCCCAGGCATCGAGCACGTCATAGATTGTGCCGCTGAAGTCGTTTTCGTCCGCGGTGGCGCAGGGGCGCATGGTGCGGAGGGCGGCGCTGACGAGGGACGCCTTTTCCTTGGCGCGGTCGCTGGGGGGTTGGTCCTCCTCCTGGTAAGGCCAGAGCTTCCAGTCCATGGCCACGACGGCGCGCTTGACCTCGTTGAGGTTTTTCATGAGGCGCGGGGAGGTGTCCTCCATGAGGTCGAAGAGTTCCCAGGCCTGGACATGGTTGCCGGCCATGGCGCCGCGCAGGACCATCTCGATGTACATCGGGGTGATGGCCGCCAGTTGCGGCAGCAGCCAGCGATACGCCGCCTGGGGCCGGAGGATCTTGGCCAGGCTCCGGCTCAGGCCCGCCGGCAAAGCCGGCGTGGGATTGGTGGATTGGTGGATTGGTGGACTGGTGGAAGACAACGCGGGGGCGGCCTGGGCCCTGGCGGCAGCCAGGCTCACGCCCGCCTTCGCCTGCTTCCGCCACTCTGGTATGTGCTGGGTCATTCTTTAGCCTTTCAGTTCTGCCAGGGCGGCCCGGCCCTCGTCGCTCAGCGACCACTTCATCTGGTTGGTGACCCGGGCGGCCACGCCGGTCACCCACCCGCGCTGGTTGCAGAGCCGCAGGGCGTCGTTGAACTCGGCCAGCGCCGGCGCCGGCTCGCCCGCGTTGCGCAGCCAGGTCTGGGCCGCCGCGTGAATCAGCGGCTCGACCGCCTGGATCCCGTCCAGCTTGTCCAGGAAGCGGAGAATCGCGGTCACAATCCGTTGTTGTCGTTCGCTCATCTCAGTACTCGGTGTTGGGAAGGGACTTAAGGGACTTAAGGGACATAAGCGACTTAAGGGACGGTGGTGTTTTTGTCTTCACTTTAGCCTTTAGCCTTTAGCCTTCAGCCTTTGCCTCGAGCTTGCCCTCGACCCGGCTCACCGCCCGCAGGACCTCGTCCACCCGGGCATGGACCTTTTCCTGGCGCGTCTCGCTGTCCTCGTTGAGCCGGCGCTCCATTTGCACCATCTCGGCGCGCACCATCGCGATCTGCTCGTAGATCCCTTTGCGGCTGCCGACGGCGTCTTTGGCGTCATCGGCGCGCTGCTGCCCGACCAGGGCGAACTGGGCCTCGAGCTGGCCGTGCATGCGGAGGCAATCCTCGCGCCGCACGAATTTCTCGGCCGCGGCCTTCTTGAGGTCCGCCGGCGCCGGCTTGTCCTTGAGCCGGTCATAGAACCGCAGCACCTGGTTGAGCCCGGCCACGAGCGCAAAGAGGCTCACCAGTATCCAGCCGATGGATTGGTAGCTGCCCGGATCGAACAATGCCGCGATCATCGCGCGCCTCCGTGGTCTTGCCGCTGCCAGCGGGCGGCCGTTTCGAAATAGAAGCGGTGCTGCCGGTCCAGCAGGAAGGTGTTGGTGGCCGTGGGCGCCAGGCCCTCGCCCGGTTTGACCGGGGGCGAAAATCTGCCGCCATACGCGGCCATGAGACTGTTGTAGCGCTCGCGCGCGTGGGGCGTGATGACGCCGTTGCCCTGGGCGTCGAGACAGATGAGGCCGCTGTTGGGCTCGTTGCCATCGAAAGAGGGCTGCGTGTTCACGATGGGCTTGGGAGCGACGGTGCAGGAAAGGAGCAAAGAAAAGGCTAAAGGCTGAAGGCTAAAGGCTAAAGGACGGAAAGGACGCAATGGGTGATGATGGTGTATCTTTGTTTTCATTTAGCCTTTAGCCTTTAGCCTTTTCTCATTCAGCCAGTTCACGTCGTTCCTCCTGGATATTGCCGCCCGCGATGGCGCGGCGCGTTTTGTCCTCGGCGTTCTGCTCGTTCTGCGCGGTCTTGGCCTCGACCATCGCGGGCGAATTTTTCTCGGCGTCCCGCTGTTTGGTGAAACCGAAGACGGCCTTAATGGCGCCAAGAAGGTTGGTGATCAGATCGAGAATCATAGCGAGTTGGCCTGCCTGCCGGCAGGCAGGCCTTTAGCCTTTAGCCTTTAGCCTTTACTCCCCCAGTCCGGCCGCAATCCCGCTCCGGATGGCGTTGAGCAATCCCGGCACGTAAGCCAGTTCGGCCAGGCCATGCGCCACGGCGGCCTGGGCGCTGCCCTGGTAGAGCGCCACCAACTGCACCACCAGGCTCTGGACTTCCGCCGATTGCACCTTGGCCTGCACGAGCGCCGCGTTCACCGCGGCGCTCGACGGCGGGCTGCCGTCGGTCTGCAGCAATTCCAGGCCGGCCTTGATCAGGGCCAAATCCGCCTTGATCTGCGCGGCGTGTTGCGGGCTGCGGGTCAGGATCGCGTTGATGGCGTAGCTGGTCCCGAGGCTCAGTGCCCCATCGCCCAACAGCGTTGCGATGCCGTTGGTGCCAATGATCGGGTCGCTCAGGGCGGAGGCAGGCGCCGGATTGGTGGATTGTTGGATTGATGGATTAGTGGCCGGAGCGGGCGCGGTCGAGCAGCCGGTGAAGCAGCCGCTGAGCGCCACGGCGCCGAGCAGTGGGGAAATGAGCAGGAGGTTCTTTTGGTCTTTGCGGTGGAACATAGGATTGGATTGATGGATTTGTGGATTTGTGGATTATTGGCCTGGCGGATTCGGCGTGTTCTGCGTGGTCTGCGGGCCCTGGAGTTTCGAAATTCCGGCGCGCAGGAACGCGGTCGCGAGCGCGGCGAGGGCGGCGTAGATCTCCGGGGGGAGTTTCCACCAGCCTTGCCACGACCCGAAGAGGAGCGCGCCCGCCGCCAGGCACGTCAGGTAGGTCTTCTTGCCGCTCAGCCAGTCCAGGAATGTTTTCATGCGCGCAGTCTGCGCCCCGCCCTCCCTCCTTGTCCAAGGACAGCGCGGACTCTGCGGACTGTGCGGCGGAAAAAACGACCCGGAGACTAAAAGACCAAGTGACCAGGGGACTAAGAGGGTTGGACAGGCTTTGTCCAACCACTGGACATATGATCAGAACGACGAAACCGGTTCCGCGTGAAACCAGCTATTTTGATCCTGGATCCTGAACTCGAAGGGGTGACGGCCCGCTGGGGCGCGGCCCGCTGCCGGAGGGCGGCCCGCTTTTGCCGGGCATGGGCCCGCGCTTTGAACCGGAAGGCCGCCGAGTCCTCGAAACCGCGGCCCTCAGCGCCGAAGCCATCCGCGCTTTATCAGAACCAACCGCCTCGCCCGGTCCCGCCTCCGCCCCCGGCCCGCTCAAATCCAGGAGCGCCTGCAGGCCCGACCTCAAATCCGCCAGTTTCTTCTCGGCGGCCAGGGCCCGGAACCGCCAAGGCCCGGGGTCGGCGGGCGGGGCGGGCTGGGGCGCGGGGGCAGGCGGGACCGGACGGTTAGAATCAGAGAGAGCGGCCGCCTCTCGTTCTAACTGCTCTAACCTCCCCGTGTGCTTGGGCGGGAACGGCTTCCGCCCGTCCTCGATCATCCAGATGTAGTTTCCCCCGCTTTTCAGCCCCCATTTGGCCGCAAGCTGGTCCTGGGTAAGGCGCAAAGCAAGGCGCGCCTCCTTGAGCCTCGCTCGGAGGTTAGAAAAAGTTCGATTTCTTTCTTGACTTGGTCTAACCATGTGTCTTACCGTTGGGCCGGTAAACGGATGAAGACTAGCCGGACACCAGCCGGAGCCGCAAGCCAATTCCGCCGCCGGGGCCGCGGACGGGCGCAGCCCGGCACTGCCCCCGGAGTGCGCCCGTCCCCGGGCGCAGCAGCGACGGAGCGGGCAGGCGCGCCGGATTACTTGACCGCTGCCCTGGCTGCGGACGTCGCTGCGCCCGAGGACGGGCGCACTCCCATCTCGCCGCAGCCGGCGGGGGCGGTGGCGGGAAGCGCCCGCCCTGGACCGCCGCCAGCGCGGCGACTATCCTTTTTGGCCCAATGACCCGCAAGGACAACCCCGACCAGCGCACCTCGACGGTCTTCTGTCCGCCGGTGGTCGTGCCCCACGGCGACGGTTCCCTGACCGTCAAGCCGGGCCGCCCGGTCACCCGGCTGACGGCCCTGCAGTTGGCCAGCCACTTTGGGGTGGACCGCGACACTATCTACCGCTGGCGCCAGGAGGGTATCATTCCTGAGGACATGGTCAGCTTCGCCGGAAAGCGCAAGCTCCTGTTCGCAGCCGAGGTCGTGGCCCACTTAGAGCAGAGCTTTCAACGCCAGCGCGAGTAGTTCGATTCTCGCTTTCAAGGTGGAACTCTGCCCGCAACGCCCCTCACCCCGGCCCTCTCCCCATCGGATGGGGCGAGGGAGGATTCTCGGCAGCGGCTTGAGGAATCCGAGACGCCTGGAATTCCCAGAGACTGCCGACACTTCTCCCTCTCCCCTTCGGAAGGGGAGAGGGCCGGGGTGAGGGGTTCGCCGGGCACTCCGTCGCCGCCTTCACTGACCGATTCGCCGCGCATTGATTTTGCTGGAAGGGGCCGGCACGGATGAGGATGCTCGACGAATGCGCGCGCCGAACCAAGAAATGAACCGCCAGATGCCCCGAACCTCAACCCTCACCGTTTGCTTCTGGGCAGCCGTAATGGGAGCGGCCTGCCTCCGGGCGAGCGGGGGCGAGGCTGGCGCGGCAGGGCCCGAGGCGCCGCCGGCGCCAGCCCTGTCCAATGCACCGGGGCCGTTGGGCTGGTGGAGGTTGAGCGAAGGCACGGGGAGCGTCATGCACGATGTTTCAGGGCACGGTTACGACGGAGTGATTCATGGCGCGGCAAAATGGGTCGAGGGGCCTTCAGGAAAGGCGCTGGCCTTCGACGGGAGTTCGTTTGTCGAGGTGCCTTTCCAACAAACCAGCAGGCTCCAGGGCGCCATGACGATTGAGGCCCTGATTTGTCCGGCCGATGAGCGACCCAACACTTACAAGCACATCCTCGAATTCCCGGGTGGCTATCTCCTGCGCCTGGATAACCCCCCGGAGGGAGGCAGGCTCTCTTTCTTCGCCTTCATCGATGGCAATCCCGAACCGCGCGTCCAGGCCAGCGTTCCCGAACCCTCCAAGTGGCACCAGGTTGTCGCCGTCCGGGACCAGGCTGGCCTGCACCTGTGGCTGGACGGCAGAAAAACCGACCGGGCCAGGACCGGGAGCCCGACGCTCGACGCGCCTCGATTCCGAATCGGCGAGCAATTCATCGGCGCCATCGCCGAGGTCAAAATTTATGACCGTGCCTTGAGCGAGGACGAGATCCAGGACTTGTTTCCTTCCCAGTTGTCGCTCTCCCTCAAAGTGCCCCGACCGGTGCTGGAGATTGGAAGGCCCTTCGCTGTCACCTGCGAGGTGGCCAACACGGGTGGCCGGCCGCTGCCCGCGGGCACTGTCCAGTTCGAGCTGCCGGAAGGTTTGGGCCTGCTCACCGGTGAGGCGGCAGTCCGGTTGCCGGGGGTCCGGCGGAACAAACCGGCCATCCTGGAATGGACGCTCCTGCCCAGAGCCGCTCTGGCGTCAGAAATCAGCGTGCGCGCTGTCTTCGAAGGGGTCGAGACGGCGTCCAAGCTCGCCAAGGTGGTCGTGGCCAGGCCTATCCCCATGGACGGGGCTGTCTTTAAGCGGCCGAGCCTCACCCGCGCGGGCGACGCCCTGCTGCTGGGCAACGGCCATCTGCGCTTTGTCTTCCCGACCAATGATTTCGGCTACGGCGTGTTCGCGGTGGATGTCAATCAGTCCAACAGATGGACGCGGATGGCCGTAGCGAGCGATTTGAGCCTGCCTGGTCGTGAAGCGGGGCGCGCAGTTGTCCCGACGGCTCATCTATGCCGGCCAATTCAAATCGGCGGACCTCGGGCCCGGCGGGTGCGGCCTCGAATTCACCCGCTCGCTTGACGACGGGGCCGGCACCCGGTGGGACTGCCGTTTTTCCTTCGTCCTCTCGAACGACGACCGGGTCAAGCTCGTTTATGAAGCCGTGCCGGACCACGACGGGTTGCTCGTCCATTTCCAGGGGCCCACTCTCCACGTGGGCGAGGGGACCTTTGGCGCCCGCAAAGACGATGCCCTGTTCGGCGGCCTGGAATGGCTGGTGGGCGACGAGGCCTCGTCGTCCAATCTCGATATGCACGATCCGGATTACTATGTCCGCTTCGTGCCGCACCCCAACAAAATCACTGTGCCGTTGATGGCCTTTTCCAGGGATAACGCCGCCCTGGCGCTCTACTGGGACTGCTCGCAAAAATGGGACGGCGACCATGCCCAGCCGGCGGCAGTCTTCGCCTCGCCCAATTTCATCGAGCGGCAGGACAATCACCTGATGGGGTTGTTCCTGCCGTCGGTGCCCGCATGGACGAGCTCGAATGCGCTCGAAGCCGCCGCCGCTCCGTACCCGTTCAAGAGGGGGACGCCTCTGCGCCTGGAGGCCTGGATTGCGGGTGTGACCCCAGCCCGGCAGTCCATCGCCTGTCTGCCGCGGTGGTTCGAGACCTTTGGCGTGCCCGACCCGGCGCCGCTCCCGCGGGGCAGTTACCTCAAGGAACTTGAGTTCAGCGCCCGTGCCTTCCTGGAGTCGCTCTGGATCGACACCGAGCGCCAATGGTGGACTTCCAAAGGCGCAGGCGACCTTTTGAGTCCCAAAGCACGGCCCCTCCATTTCGCCTTTCAGCCTCCGCATGATCGCACGCCTCACCCAAAACGAAGACCTCCGGCAGCGGTGCAACCAGCGGGCGGCGCTGGCCGAGAAGTTGGGCCAGTTCAGCCCGCAATGGGACGACTTGGGTTTGACTTGGTCCGACCCGGTTCCGCGCCTTGCGGGTCTGGGCCAAACCGCCCTTGGGCTGCTGGATTCGATGGAGCCCGATGGGTCATGGCGGTTCAGGACCCGAGTGGAAACCAGCGGGGTCTTCAAGGGCATGGACTACTCGCTTCTCGGCCGGGACCGGGCGGTCGAAGTCGGCACCTGTGCCCGCAACCTCTGCGAAGTGCTGCGGTGGGCGCGACTCACCGGCGACGCCGATGTCTTCAGGGCGGCGGCCAAGCCGTTGGCCTTTATCGAGCGGTTTACCGTCCCGCGCGCCGCCCAGGTCTGGGAATGCCCGGTCCACTCGCCCGATATTCTCGCGGCGGCCGATGCCGTGGACGCGGAGGTCGAGGCCTATCGTTGTTCGGGCAACAGGCACTACCTCGATGAGGCCGTCCGCTGGGCCTGGACCGGCCTGCCGTTTGTCTATGTATGGAATCCTCCGGGAAAGCCCATCCTTCGTTATGCCTCGATTGCCATCTTCGGCGGTTCCTGGTATGGCGGCTCCTGGCTCGGGCAACCCGTCCAGTGGAATGGGCTGCGCTACGCCAGCGCCCTGTTGAAGCTGGCGGACTACGACCGTTCCTTTCCCTGGCGGCGGATTGCCGAGGGAATCACGATCAGCGCCCTTTACCAACAGGACACCGAGGGTCCGAACGCGGCCCTTTGGCCCGACAACTTCAGCGCGCTGGACTGGTCAAAATGCCCCTGGGTCTTTGAACCGGGTCTGATAGCGAAGAACATCTATAAGATTCTCGGGCGCGACATCGAGCCGGCCACCACCATGCTCGGAACCGGCGACCAGCGTGTGTGCATCACCACGCGCGCCCGGCTCAGCCAGGCCGACTGGAAGGACGGCCTTTTGAGTTTTGAAGCCAGCTTCCCGGAGGGAGAAGGCGGCGGCGTGCTGGTGGCCGGCCTTGACAAACCCGGCCGCGTCCTGCTCAACGGTTCCAGTTTGCCGCAAGCCCCTGCAGAGGGCTGGCAGTACCTGGGTGAACAAGGGTTGCTGGCCATCCGTGTGCCTGCTCCCGGCCCGCATCGGCTGGAAATCCCCGGTGCCAGGCACCGAATCGGCAGCCTGCTTCCCGCCGTCTTGAGCTCGATCGACTTCGATTTCGCCCGCGGCATCGAGGGCTGGACGCCCGTCCACCAGGTCGAAGACCTCCGTCTGGAAGGCGGCCTGCTCAAGGGCCGGGCAACCGGCTCCAACGCTTACCTGCACCGCCCCCGGTTGCGAGTCCATGGCGGCCCCCAAGACACGCTCACCCTCAAATCCCAGGCCGCTGCCGGCACCGCCATCGCCCTCTACTGGACCACCGAGGACAGCCCGAACTGGGCCGAGGACAAAGCCATCCATTTGCCGTTCAGGCCCGGCCCCGACCTCAACGAGTATGTCTTCGAAGTCGGCCGGCATCCCCTCTGGGCCGGCAAAACCATCACCGGCATCCGCCTCGACCCGGCCGACGGCGCCGACGGAGGCGAGTTCGCCGTGGAGTCAATCCGCATGGCCGCGGTCAAATGACACTGCGGCCTCACAGGCTCCAGCCCGCCCGGTATTGGGTGCGGATGAGCCGGGTTGCGTCCTCGGAATTCTTCACCTTCAGATTGGCGGCGTCCCACTCGATGGGGCCATCCACGCGTTGTGCGACGTTGCCCAGGAGACAGGTCTCGGTAAGCGGGCCGGAGTAAGCGAAACTGGCGTTGGCCTGGCCGCCGCTGCGGATGGCGCGCACCCAATCCAGTTCGTGGCAGTGATCGGCTATGCGCGGCAGCGTCCTGGGCGGGCGCTTATAGTCCAGGTGCCGGCTGAGCGGCAGCAGCTTGGGCGCGTTCCCATAGACGCCGCACAGGAGCAGGCCCTTGCTGCCTTTGAAGAGCGTTCCCCCCTCGACCGGCCATTGCACGTCTGCATCCATCTCAGGGGGACGTGGCGGCCGGGTGCCTTCATACCAGGTGAGTTTTAGGGGCGGCAGGTTCTCGCGCGCGGGAAAACGGAACGTGACGATGGCCGAGAGCGGGTGGACCTCCGCATCCATGCCGCAGGAAGTGGCCTCGACCGTGTCGGGTGCTCCCAGCTTCAAGGCCCAATTGGGCACGTCCAGGGTGTGGGCGCCGCGGTCGCCCATCATGCCGCAGCCGAAGTCCCACCAGCAGCGCCAGGTGGTCGGATGATACGCGCGATGGTAGGGCCGGTAGGGGGCGGGGCCAAGCCAGAGGTCCCAATCCAATTTCGCCGGCACCGGCGGTGTCTCCTTGGGCCGGGTGCCCCAGCTTGAACTCCAGCCCTCGTGCCCCCAAGGGTAATAGGTCAGGCTGCACCAGGCCTCCACGTTGCGCACCTCGCCGATGGCTCCGTCCCAGATCCATTCGCAAATCGTCCTCAGGTCATCGGTCGAGTGGCCCTGGATGCCCATCTGCGTCACCACGCCCAGGTCCTTCGCCGCCTGCGCCAGCATCCGGGCCTCATACACGTCGTGAGTCAGCGGTTTCTGGCAATAGACATGTTTGCCGGCCTTCATGGCCGCCATGGAAATCAGCGCGTGCGTGTGGTCTGGCGTGGCAATGACCACCGCCTCGATGTCCTTCTGCTTGTCCAGCATCTGGCGGTAATCGGTGTAGAGCCTGGCATCGGGATATTGCCTGAAGGTATGGGCCGCGTAATCGTGGTCAACGTCGCAAAGCGCCACGATGTTTTGCGAGGCGAGGGCCTGCAGATTGGCTCCGCCCATCCCGCCCACGCCAATCCCGGCGATGTTGACTTTCTGGCTCGGCGGACTCTGACCGGGCCCGCCCAGCACGTGCCGGGGCAGGATCGAGACGGCGGAGGCCGCCAGAGCGGTGGTTTTCAGGAAATCTCTGCGGGGTGCTTTCATAAATGATGCGTGGTTGCTCTGCGATTGGCGGCAGTGTAGCCCAGACCCCCGGGCCAGAGCAACCCCGGACAGGGGGGCCAAGGTCCAGAGGCATATCGCATCTTTGCCGAGCCAGGCCGAACCGGGCGATGGGAGCGCGCGTCCAAACTCGCGAAGCGTTTTGGACTGCGCCAGTCCTCTGGCGCTTTTCGGACCCTGGGGACGCGAAAGCGCCAGAGGACTGGCGCAGTCCAAAACCTTGCGGGCTTCCCTACGCCGCGCGGGGTCCGTCACGTCATCCCCCGGCCATGGCGCCGACGATCAGGAAGGGCTCGGCGCCGGCTGCGATGGGGCCGGGCAACGGGGTATCCGGCGGGTCCAGGGACAGATCCTGCTCGCAGGCGAAGAACCTCACGAAGGGGCGGCGGCGCAGCGTGTCATGGTCGCGGATGGTCCCGCGCAGGACCGGGAACCGGGCCTCGATTGCAGTGAGGACCGAGGCGAGCGTGGCCGGGGGCTCGACCTGGAGTTGCACTTCGCCCTCCACTCCCGCCAGCCGCCGCAAATGAACCGGGAGCAGAACTCGTATCATGGCAGGGTCTGGGCTTCCACGGACAACACGGCCGGAAAGTCACGAACGATGGGTTTCCACTTGTCCCCGGAGTCGGCGGAGCCATAGACCTGTCCGCCGGTGGTGCCGAAATAGACACCGCACGGGTCGAGCGAGTCAACGGCCATCGCATCGCGCAGCACGTTGACGTAGCAGTTCCTCTGGGGCAGGCCCTTGGCGCTGCGCAGCCCGGGGAGTTCCTCCCAAGTACGGGCGCCGTCATGGCTCCGGAACAGGGCGGCGTCTTCCGCTCCGGCATAGACGGTATCCGGCTCCGTCAAGGACGGTTCCAGGTGCCAGATGCGCTTGAACTCCCAGGGGTGCTGCGTGCCATCGTAATATTGATGCGTGCCCGGAACGCCGTCATAGACGAACCGGTCGCCGGCTGGCTCCCAGGTCTGGCCGCCGTCGTTCGAGCGCTGGATCTTCTGGCCAAACCAGCCGCTGGTCTGCGAGGCATAAAGCCGGTTCGGCTCGACCGGCGAGCCTTTGGCGTGATAGATCTCCCACCCTGCAAACCAGGGGCCGCTGATGCTCCACCGCCGGCGCGTGCCGTCCGAGGTCAGGACGAATGCGCCTTTGCGGGTGCCAACCAATAGTCGCACTTTGCTCATTTTCGTGACATAGGCTCAAACCCGGGCTCACGACAATAATCCCTCATGCCGGCGCAGCGTGCAAACCGGACCGATGGGTTCATCCAGGCAATCCTGCCGGCAACAGGAAAATAGGGTGTAGGACGGAAATCTTCACAAAATGGATTTTGCTGGGCTTTCACCACAGAGCGTCTTTAGAAACCCAGATACGAACTGGCATGGACCAGAACGATGCCGCCCATCCGGCCGGCTCTTCGTTTCCTCCGTTTCCTTCTGTTCTGTTCCTGTGCCCAGCCGGTGGGACGCTGGAAAAGAACAGAAGGAAACGAAGGAAACGAAGGATCAAAGAGCCAGGTCATCTCTGAGAGCTGCAATCTGGAGCTCCAATAAGAATTCTGTCTCAGACCCAGAAAAAGTGGAACAGACCATTTTTCTGCCGGTTTCGGCTCTGCCCCTCACCCGCCGGCGACGATGCGGACGATCTCGAGGCGGTCGCCGGGGCGGACCTGGCGCTTGGCAAACTCGGAGGGCGCGACCGCCTCGCCGTTATGTTCGACGACCACGCTCCTGGGCAAGAGTTTCTGGGCCAGCAGGAACTCCTCGATCGAGCAGGGCAGGGTGGCCTCGACGGGCCGGCCGTTGGCGATGACGGAGCCTGGGTTCACAGTTCCATTGGGTTCACGCAGTCAGCGCCGCATCCCAGTCTTTCCACACCGGCTCATAGCCCAGTCCGCGGATCAGGTCTGCCACCTCGCGGGGCGAGCGGGTATCGCCGACGCTGAACTGTTCGGTGGCACTGGCCGCGGGCTGCAAGGGGGCCCACTGGCTGGACGCGGCGGCGGCCGGCATGATGCGCCCGCGCACGGTCTGGTGGAGGTTGTCCCGGCCCGCCCCGGTGTAGCCGCCCGGTTCGGTATGGCTGCCGGCGCTCATCAAGGTGACGCCCAGCGGGATCAGGCCGTTGCGCATCCGGGGCGATTCTCGAGTCGAGAGCACCAGGCCCGCGTCGGGGAACATCAGCCGCAACGCGCACGTGAGTTGGACCAGGTCGCGGTCGGACAGGTGGGTCAAGGGCTGGAAGTCGCCGGCGCACGGGCGCAGCCGGGTGAGCGAGATCGTCACCGAGGCCTTCCAGCACCGGCGCAGCAGGTACTGCGCATGGGCCGCCAGGCTCATCGCCTCGTAGCGCCAGTCCGCCAGGCCGTAGAGCGGGCTGATGCCCAGCCGCCGAAAGCCCGCCGCGTAGGCCCGTTCCGGCGTCTCCAGGCGCCAGTCAAAGTTCCGTTTCGGGCCCGCAGTGTGCATCTGCGCATAGACGGCGCGGTCGTAGCTCTCCTGGTAAACCACCAACCCGTCCGCGCCCGCCGCCACCAGCGGCCGGTAATCCTCCGTCTCCATCGGCCCGATCTCCAGCGAGAGGCTCGGCACCTCCGCGTGCAGCGCCGCCACACACTCGCGCAAGTATGTGTTGGACACGAATTTGGGGTGCTCCCCCGCCACCAGCAATATGTTGCGGAACCCCTGCTGCATCAGCGCCCGCCCCTCGCGCAGCACCTCCTGGACCGACAACGTCACCCGCATAATCGCGTTGTCACGCGAAAAGCCGCAATACTTGCAGTTGTTGATGCACTCGTTGGAGAGGTAGAGCGGGGCAAAGAGCCGGATGACCCTGCCGAACCGCTGGCGGGTCAGTTGCTGTGAGCGCCGCCCCATGGCCTCGAGCGACTCGGCGCCCGCCGGCGAGATCAAATGGGCAAAATCGCTCAGGCCGGGCTTTGGTCTTTCCAGGCTCTGGCGCACCGCGCCAGTCGAGGCGCTCAGCGAGCGTTTCAGCAAAGCGGCCAGCGGCAACGAATCGAATTCAGTGGCAAAACTCACTAGCCCTTCAATCTATGCCAAAACGGGGGAGGGTCAAATCTATGTGGACTGGCCCAATAAGAACTGCCGGTGCTGCTTGAAGACCTTGAGCAGGGCGGTGGACATCTGGTTCTGCACCTCCTGCAACTGGTGATAGACCTTGGCGTGCTTGGAGTCGGGGACCGTGGTCTCGGCGGGATTGACCTCGACGAACTGGTCGGTGATTTCGTTGATGGCGACCTTCTCGCCTTGCTGGAGGCGCCAGCACCAGAGGGCCTGCAGGGCCGCGCCGTAGGCGGCCCCCTCGCCGACCTTCAACGTGACGACCTCCGCGTTGAAGATATCGGCCATGACCTGGCGCCAGACTTTGGAGCGGGCGCCCCCGCCGGTGGCGCGGATCTGGGTGGGTTGGACGCCCAGTTGGGTTAGGCGCTGCAACCCATAGTTCATCCCCAGCGTGACGCCCTCCATGGCGGCGCGGGCGAAGTGGCCCGCCTCGAAGGTCCGTTTGTTGACGCCGAACCAGACGCCCGTGCCCTCGGGCACATTGGGGGTGCGCTCGCCCTCGAAGTAGGGCAGCAGCAGCAGGCCCTCCGAGCCGGCGGGGACGCGGGCCGATTCGGCGGTGTATTTTTCGTGAGACCAGGCGAAGAACTCGCGGACCATCTCGGTGGCCACGGTCACGTTCATGGTGCAGAGCAAGGGCAGCCAGCGGTTGGTGGAGTCGCAGAAGGCGGCGATTTCGCCCTTGGGATCGACGACGGGCTTCTGAGCGCAGGCATAGATGGTGCCGCTGGTGCCGAAGCTGGCAGTGATGACGCCCGGGCGGGTGTTGCCGGTGCCGATGGCGCCCATCATGTTGTCTCCGCCGCCGGCGCTGACAAGGATGCCGGGGTTGAGGTCGAGGAACTTGGCAGTGCTGGGCTGGAGCGCGCCGGCGGGTCGATCGCTGGCGATCAGCGGCGGCAGCTTGCCCCGCAGACCCGGATCGATGGCGTCGAGGACCGCCTCGGACCACTGGCGCTTGCGCACGTCCAGCAGCGCCGTGCCGCTGGCGTCGCCGTACTCCATCAGCTTCTTTCCCGTGAGCCAGAAATTCAGGTAATCGTGCGGCAGAAGCACGGTGGCCAGGCGGGCGTAATTCTCCGGCTCGTGCTTCTTGAGCCAGAGAATCTTGGAGGCGGTGAACCCGGGCAGGACGGCATTGCCCAGGGCCTTGACGGCGCATCTCAAGCCGCCGAGCTTTTCCATGATCTCGCCGCACTCGGCAGCGGTCGAGGTGTCGCACCACAGCTTGGCGGGGCGGATGACCTCGCCCTTGGCGTCCAGGGGCACAAAGCCGTGCTGCTGGCCGCTGACACCGATGGCCTTGACCTCGGAGGCGACGGCCTTGGCCTGGCGCAACGCGCGGCGAATGGCGCTGGCCGAGGCCTCGCGCCAGGTGTGCGGGTGCTGTTCCTTGGCCCCGGGCGGCAGGTTGGGAATCAAATCGTACTCCTGGGCGGCCGAGGAAAGGACCTTCCCATCCCGCGCGTCCACCACCAGGACCTTCGTGGATTGGGTGCCGCTGTCAATGCCGAGCAAAAGAGTTCTCATAATGGTGTCTTCGCTGCGCTGCCAACGGCAAAGATAATTACCACAGCCGTTGGCGGTGTCCAGAAAGGAGTGTCGAGGGGCGAGGGGCGAGGGGCGAGGGACGAGGGACGAGGGGCGAGGGACGAGGGAGGGGGGGCAACCCCGCCGGGCTCCCTCGACCCTCGACCCTCGACCCTCGACCCTTTACGCTACCCCCCCCACAGCGAGTAAGGCAGGCGCGTGTCGCTGCCCAGGCCGTAGCGCGGCATGGCCTTGAGCGAGAAGCTGAAGGCCACGGTGAGGTCCTGGGGGCCGCCGGGGCTTTCGCGGACGCGGAAGGTCAAGGCGGCGGTCCAACTCCTCATATCGCGATAGACCGTGTAGGCCTGCTCCTGGAGGATGCCCGTGCGCGCCTCGAAATAATGCGAGGCGCGCAGGCCCCAGTCTTCGTTGAGCCGGAAGTAGAGGGTGTTCATGAAGAGATTGTTGCCCACGCCAAGGCCGGTCGGCTGGCCGATGTCGTCGCTGTGCAAATAGAAGTGCCCGACGCTCCAACTCCAGGTGCTGCTGGGCTCCAGTGTCAGCGTGTGGAACATCATCCGCCAGACGCCATCGGCCACATCGTACCGGGTCTTGGATTCGAGCGTGAGCCACGAGCGCGGCTTGAACGCCAGGTCCGAATAGATGTCCGAGAAGCGAGTGAGGTTGGTCTGGTCCAGCGACTGCTCCAGGCGCCAGTCGGTATAGAGTTGCCATTGGAGGAGGTCGACAACGGCGCCATCGCGTTTGGTCTGGAGTTTGTTGCCCAGGCCCAGGCGCACCACGTTGCGGGCATCGACCTGGTCGATGGCATTGAATTGCGGGAACTCCAGCGGCAGCAGTTCCAGGCTGGGCAGGATGGAGTCGAACTGGGGCAACTGGTTGGGCGTCACGTTGGGCCTGGGGACGAACACGTAATTGACCGAAGGCACGATGATGTGGCGCAGCCCGTCGACATCCAGGAAATCGTTGTGGAGCGCCGGCCAGGCCCGCGAGGCCTTGAACGAGACCTCCGCGCCGGTGTTGAAGATCCCGCGAGTCTCCTCGTCCCAGCGCGCCCCGGGGCCGGACGAGTCGCTGTAATAGGTAAACCGCCCGCCCACGCGCGGCGTCACGTTGAGCCAGCCGAAGAAGGTCTCCGGCGCCACCACCTCGTGGTAGGTGTCGCCCCGTGCGGCGGCATAATCGATGCCGGTGGGCAGCGAGTTGCTCTCGGCGAAGAGGTGCCGGTAGTAGCCGAGCGAGCTCTCGCTTTCGTAATAAAAAGGCGAGCTGCCCAACTGCTGGCGATAGCCGGTCAACCGCACGTCCGGCAGCCGCTCGACCGTCTCCAGGAAGTTGTTGACGCGCGGCTGCACGTAACCGTCGAGGCTGAAGTTCCGCCAGAACTTGTTGGCCTCCACGAACGTGTTGGGCTGGGGGTTTTGACGGTACTCGCTTTCGAAAAACTCGCGGATGATGTTCGTGTCGCCCTGGTAACGAACCAGGGAGCGGACGGTGAAGTTGGTGGCGGGATTGGCCAGGTAGGAGGCATAGACCCGCTGGCGGTTTTCGGGGATGGTGGCGTTCTGGATGCCGGCGTTGGTCGTGCCCGCCTCGGGGTCGAGGTCATGGAGGTAATAATAGCGGAAGGTGGCGTCGCCCCACCGGCCCAGATGGTAGTGGGCGTCCGGGCCGAGGCCCACGCCGCGGCGTTCGTAGGCATCCAGGTGCAGGCGCCCGTCCAGGTCCTCGCCCCAAAACCAGTTGTAGCTCGCCAGCAAATAAGGCCCGAAGATGCTCCGGTAGCCCGGAAGGAAATTGAAATTGTTGGACCGTTCGCCCAGGGTGCGCGAGTAATACGGGAAATAGAAGACCGGCACGCCCTCCACGTAGAGCGTGGCGCCCCGCGCCTTGACCCGCTGGCCGGGGATGATCTCGATGTACTTGGCATGGAGCTTGACGCCCGGTTGCTTCAAATCATCGGTGGTGATGACGGCGTTGGTGGCGGCATAGACCCGGTTGGTGACGTCCGCGTGCAGGCCCTGGCCGGAGGCGAAGACCGGGGGCTTGCCGGTGCGGAACTGCTTGGCCTGGATGAGCCGGGTGAAGAAGTTATACTGCACGTGCTCGCTCACCCAGATCTGCTCGTCCCGCAGGATGCGCACGTGTCCGTCGGCCGTCACCTCGCCCGTCTCCTCGTCCACCGCCGCCACCTCGGCGGTCAGCACCGCGTTGCCGTAGGGGTAGCGGACGATGACGCCGTTGGTGCCGATCCACTGGCCGGTCTCGTAGTTGTATTCGACATGGCGCCCCGCCTCGGTCCCCAGCGGCTCCACGTGAATCCACTCCTGCACCGGCTGCGCCCGCACGACCGCGCCCGCCGCGACCAGCCCGAAGGCAACCATCGGCATCAAGATCTGGCGCAGTAGTGTCATTTGGCGCGCTGACTAAACCAAAACCGGCGCCCGCTGCCAAGCGGGATTTCAACAAGAAGGGCATAGAACAGAAGGAAAGGAGGGAAACCAACAGAAGGAAACGAAGGAAACGAAGAGGCGGTGCTGCGCGTGCAGTCTGTCGGCGGGCTTGCGCCAAACAGAAGGAAAGGAGGGAAACCAACAGAAGGAAACGAAGAGAACGAAGAGGCCTCATGGCCGTGCAGGCTGCCGGCGGGCTTGCGCCAAACAGAAGGAAGGGAGGGAAACCAACAGAAGGAAACGAAGGAAACGAAGAGGCGGTGCTGCGCGTGCAGTCTGCCGGCGGGCTTGCGCCATCGCGCTATGGGCCGTGGACTGTGGACGGATTCGGGAATAGCCGATGGGCGATAGCCAATAGCCGATGGCTCGCCGCATGGCGCAGGTGAACCGGACTGTGGACTGTGGACTGTGGACTGTGGACTCATTTACGGAATTGGACCTGCTCGAAGCCCAACTGCCTGAAGAGGTTCGTCAATTGCGCCCGGGCGCGGCTCTCGGCGTCGTCGAGTATCCCGCCCTTTTGAGCGGCGCGCCGAATGTCCTCGAGCGCGTTTTGGCGGGCGGTCTGTTCCAGGTTCTTGTCAAAGGAGCGCAGGAACCCCGTCGAGCGCTCGACCACCCGCGTCTCCTTCTCGTCGAGATAGGCCTCGGTGATCTGCATCGGCGGCAGCTTGAGGACCACCTGCTTGCCGGAGACCTCGATGTCGGCGGGCTGCAGGCGGCCCAAATCGAGCCCGGCCCTGACAATGCCGTGGGCGATCAACAGCACCCGGTTCTCTCCCAGGCCGGCTATCCATTTCACGTCCTCCACCACCACGACCTTCTCGATCACGTACTGCACGGTCACCAACTCGGAGACCGTCTTGACCTGCTGGAGCAGAGTGGCGCTGCTATAGACCTTTGGCCCGGCGCCAATCCCCAACCAGCGCGGCCCAAAGACCCCGATCGCCAGCCCCACCCCAAACAGGACCGCTCCGATCCCGCCGACCCTCGCCAGGCGCTGTCCGAACATGCTATCCGTTGAGCGTCCAGCCGGGCCGATACTTGCGGCGCAGCAGGTCGTTGCACTCGCCGGCATCGGTGACGCGTCCCGCCTCGCCGTCGTAAGCTATCTTCTTGCCGGCCCTGTAGGCGACCAGGCCCAGCAGCATCATCTCGGTCATGGTGCCGCTGTAGTCGAAATTGCAGGAGGTCTTGAGGCTGCCTTTGCAGGCGTTGATCCACTGCCTTTGGAAATTGCCCAGCGGCTTGAAGAGTTCCTCCTTGCGCCGGGGTTTGTAGTAGGTCATGTCGGCCTTGTCGCGCAACGGGAAGAGGATGCGCGACTCGAACCCGGCGGCCAGGAAGCCCTTGGTGCCCTCGAACAAGGCGCCGTGGTCGATCTTGTGAAGGTCGAGGTACTCCACCGGGGACTCGGGCATGGCGCCGCCCTGGTACCACGAGACGCGGATGGCCTTGCGCCAGTCATTGGCGGGAAGGTCGAAATCCATCTGCAATTTGACCGGGGTGACCTCCGGGTTGAAGGGGTCGCCTTTGGCCTGGGCGGAGGTGGGCAGGGCGCCGTCGATGGCGTTCCAGGCCAGGTCCATGGTGTGGCTGCCCATGTCGCCCACCTGCCCGCTGCCGAAGTCCCAGTACATGTTCCAGGAGAGGCAGTTCATGCCCGAGGAGCCCGAGAAATAGCCCGGATTCCAGGGGTGCTCCGGCGAAGGCCCCAGCCAGAGGTCGAAGTGGAAGGTCGCGGGCGGCTGGCCCTGGGCCGGCAGGTAGCCGGGCTTTCGGAACTGGCGGTCGCCCCAGGCGCAGACCTCGATCAGGTCCCCGATCGCGCCGTCGCGGACCAACTCGCTCACCCGGTTGAAGTTCTCGTATTCATGGCGCTGGGTGCCGCACTGGGTGGCCAGCTTGTCCTTGTTCTTCAGATAATTGGCGCGCAACACCCGGACCTCCTCGACGCAGTTGCCCAGCGGTTTCTCGCAATAGATGTGCTGGCCCCGGTTCATGGCCCAGTTGGCCACAAAGGCATGGGTGTGATCGGCCGTGCAGCAGACGACCGCCTCGATGTCCTTCTGTTCGAGACATTTCCGCCAATCCACGTGTTGCTTTGCGCCCGGGAAGCGCTTGGCCCC
Organism: uncultured bacterium; assembly: GCA_963749495.1. Classification (GTDB taxonomy): domain Bacteria; phylum Verrucomicrobiota; class Verrucomicrobiia; order Limisphaerales; family UBA8199; genus CAVQND01. The sequence continues at coordinate 263,282 of CAVVMW010000018.1, read as the reverse complement.
GAAGGCCAGGTGCTCCTCGTTCACGTCGCACAGGGCGACGACGTTCTCAGTGGCCAGGCCGTCGAAATGGGCTTCGCCGCGGCCCCAGGTGCCGATGAGCGCGACGTTGAGCTTGTTGCTCGGGGCGTCGGCGCCGAACAGGCGCACACGGGGCAGGATGAGCCCCGCGGCTCCGGTGAAGGCGGCGGTTTTGAGAAAATGACGTCGTTTCATAAACAATGCGGTGGGTTTGGTTTGCAGGTCCTGCGTTGGAGATGCCTCGGACGCCCTGCCGCCGGGCTGGACTCGGAGCGCGCCATCGCGGCCGTGCGCGGCCTGGCGGAACATGCCTCGGTGTCCGATTTCACGCCCCCGAGTCTGCCCGCAGGCCCGCCCCGCGTCAAGCCCGGCCCATCCCGGAGGGATGAAAGAGGGTAGCCGGGGGTCGAAGCGCAGCGAGACCCCCGGTCTCGCGGCGCAGTGCGTCCGCATCCCGGAGGGATGCCAGAGGGTGGCTCAGACCGGGTGCGTCTGTTTCTGGCACCCCGTCCGGGGTGCCGGACCTTACCCGCCACGCACCGGGGGTCGCGTCGTAGCCGCGACCCCCGGCTACCATCTGGCAACCCTCCGGGTTGCAGCACGAATGGCACGGATAAAAGAAATCCTTGTAATCGGCTGTCAATTCGTTCCTTCGGGCTGCGGCTCCGCCGCTGCGTCGTTCCACAAAAAAAACACTTGCCAGGGTTAAGGCTTTGCGATACAAAGTAGTGCCATGGAATCTGATTGGGCTACCGAGCATCTGCAGGTCATCCGCACGCTCATGGAACGTTCCGCCGTGTATCGCCGGGCCCTGGCCCCGGTGATGACGGCCAACGGCGTGCTGGGCACGCTGGCCGCCGTAGGCGGCCTGGCGGCGCGGCTGGAGGGGCCGCGCCAGTTCATCGCCTACTGGATGGCCGTGGCCCTGGTGGGCGTGGCGGGCTCGTTCCTGCTGGTGCGGCGCCAGGCCCTCAAGGACCAGGAGCCGTTCTGGTCCCCGCCCACGCGCCGGGTGGCCCAGGCCCTGCTGCCGCCGCTCTTCTTCGGCTTTGCCCTGGGCCTGGCCCTGCTGGCGCGCGATGCCGGCCCGGCCGGCACCGCCCTCTGGATGCGCTGGCTGCCGCTGGTTTGGGTTGCTCTCTACGGCTGCGCCCTGCACGCGGCCGGCTTCTTCATGCCCCGAGGCATGAAGATCTTCGGCTGGGCCCTGGTCTTGGGCAGCAGCGCGGCCGGGGCGCTGGGCCTTTCCTTCCAGCCGGACCCGGTCCTTTTCGCCCACGGGGTGATGGGACTGTTCTTCGGTCTGTCCCACCTCGCCTGCGGCATTTATCTCTACTCCACCGAGTCACGCAGGAATGAGACGTGAACCCGGAACCCTTCCTCCATCTGGACCGCGTCATCCACGAGAAGGGACGGCTGGCAATCATGTCCATGCTCGCCGCCACGCCCGACCTCTCCTTCACCGAACTGCGCGACGCCCTGGGAATGACCGACGGCAACCTCACCACCCACATCCGCACGCTCCAGGAGGCCGGCTACCTCTCGGTGACCAAGTCCTTTCACAACAACCGCCCGCTGACCACCTGCTCGCTCACACGCGCAGGCCAGCGCGCCTTCACCAATTACATCAACCTGCTGGAAGAGATCGTCCGGCAGAGCCGGACGAAATGAGGGGCGACAATGAACAAAACGCCCCTTGACAAGGTCCTATACTTTGTGATACAAAGTAAATGTGGGTTCGGCGGTCCGCCGCGGGCGCCGTTGAACCCGAGAGGGCCGGCAACGGCCCAAACCGGAACGATGCCATGAGAATTATTCGAGCGGGACACCTGGGCATGTGCTTCGGCGTGCGCGACGCCATCGCCCTGGCGTTGGAACAATCGGAGGCCGGGCCTGTAACGGTCCTGGGCGAGTTGGTCCACAACGAGAGCGTGCTGGCGGACCTGGGGCGGCGGGGCATCCGCATCGCCCCTCACCCCGGCGCCGTCCAGTCCCAGTCGGTCCTGGTAAGTGCGCACGGGGCCTCGGCGAGGGCCTTGAACCGGGCGCGGGAGCGCGGGTTGCGCGTGAGCGAGGCGACCTGCCCGCTGGTGCGGGTGGCGCATCGGGCCGTGGCCAGCCTGGTGCGGGAAGGTTTCCACCCGGTCATCGTCGGCAAACGCGACCACGCGGAAGTGCGCGGCCTGACCGAGGACCTGGCGGACTTCGACGTGGTGCTTTCGGAGGGGGACATTTACGAACTGCAGGAGCGGGGGCGGTTCGGCGTGGCGGCGCAAACCACGCAGCCGATCGAGCGCGTCCGGCGCCTGGTCGAGCTCCTGCGCCAGCGTTTTCCCAACGCCGAGGTGCGGTTCATCGATACCGTTTGCCAGCCCACCAAGCTGCGCCAGAATGCGGCCGTCGAGCTGGCCCGGCAATCGGACGTCGTCGTGGTCATCGGCGGGGCGCAGAGCAACAACACGAGCGAACTGGTCCGCTCCTGCAGCCGCTATTGCCCCCGCGTTCATCACGTCCAGACCGCCGGGGACCTCCTCCCCGAGTGGTTCGCCCAGGCACACACGGTCGGCGTGACCGCCGGCACCTCCACACCCGATGCGGTGATCGACGCCGTCGAGCAGTGGCTCCTCAAATACGCCGCTGCCCAACCGGCCCCGGCGCCGGTGGGTGCGATTAAAACCGTTGATCAGCCCACGGCGCCGTTTTGCCCCGAAGGGGCTTCCGACAATAGCCCGGCGTTTCAACGCCGGGTGAGCGGACCCAAAGAGCAGGTCCGTCCCGAAGGGACGGCTGAAAGCAAGGCGTGTTCTCAATCGTCCCTTCGGGACGAGGGGTCCCTCTTGTGGCCTCCCCGGCGTTGAAACGCCGGGCTATTGTCAGATGTCCCTCCGGGACAAAACCCCCGAGCGCATGACCGACGCTTTTAATCGCAACCGGCGCCGGCTTGACATTGTCGAGCTAGCCCGCAACCCTGCGATTCCTAGAAATGAATCGAGCCTGTCTTAACCGCCCCGCGAGAGCCAACCTTTGTCGCAACCTTTGTCGCGACCTTTGTCGGATTGGCCGGTTTTTCGACAAAGGTTCCGACAAAGGTGGCGACAAAGGTGGCGACAAGGGTCCGGAATCGGAGTTCTCGGGACAGGCTCGAGGCAGAGGCGCCTGGCCGGGGCGGGGCGCCCGCTGTTTGCTCACGGTCGGTGTCTTTGCGGTTGCGATGGGCTGGGTCGAGTCCGCCGTGGTCTTCTACCTGCGCACGATGATTGGACGGCTTGAGCCGTATCAGCCGAACCCGTTGCCGGTCCTCGGCGCAATAGGCGAGGTCGAGCTGGTGCGGGAGTTGGCCACGCTCACCATGCTGCTGATGGTGGGCATCCTGGCAGGGCGCACGTGGCGCGGGCGGTTGGGCTGCGCCGCGCTGGCGTTTGGCGTGTGGGACATCGCCTATTACGTGTTCCTGCGGCTGATATGCGGCTGGCCGCACTCGCTGCTGGATTGGGACATCCTTTTCCTGGTCCCACTGCCCTGGTGGGGGCCGGTGCTCGCGCCGGTTTCGATCGCCCTGTTGATGATCGCGTGGGGCGCCCTTGCAGGGCGAGACGAGGCCCGGGCGGCTCGGCGCCGCCCCGCCCGTGTGCAGAATGCGCTCGGTTTCCTGGGCATCGCCCTGGCCCTCTACACCTTCATGGCCGATGCTTTGCGCGTGGCCGGCCAGGGCGTGGACGCGCTCCGCAACATGCTGCCGAGCGCCTTTAACTGGCCGCTGTTTTGCATCGCCTGGTTGTTCATGGCTGCGCCGATCCTTGGGATTTGGCGGCAGAACAACGGCCGGCAGCCTGGCGGCCGGGCCGCCCAGGAAGGCCTTCCGGGCGCGTTGGTCCCGGAAGGGGAACCTGCCCGGGAAAATGATTGAGCCCTCCATGAACTGACCCCGAGCCCGCAAGGGTTTGGACTTACCCCTCCATGATGGCTCGCCGTCGGACCGGTCGGACTCGTCAGACCCGTCGGACGCAAGGTTTTGGGTTTGCGCCTCTACGGCGGCTCCCAGTATCATGGGCAGCATGAAACGCTGTTTCGCACTGGTTTTGGCCCTGTTGCTCGGTTCCCTGGCGGGGGTGAGCGCCGGCGAGGCCGACGACCGTTACATCGAGATTTACAAGCAGATCCGGGAGGCCGATACCCTCAACGACAGCGGCCAGGTCCGCCAGGCCCTGGCCCAATACGCGGTCGCCCAGTCCGCCCTCCAGAAATTCCGCAAGGCCTACCCGGACTGGAATGTCATCGCCGTCGATTACCGTCTCAATTACCTGGCGTCCAGGCTCGCCGCTGTTAGCGCCAAGCTGCCCGTAACGGCCATTCCCGCCTCCAGCACCGCCCCCGGCCAGGCCAATCCGGCGCCGCCCCCGGGCCCCGCCGCCGCACAGCCCGCCCCGGCCCCGGCGCTCACCGAATGGACCAACCAGGTCAACGCCCTCAAGGAGGAGACGCAACAACTGGCGGCGGAAAAGAACCAACTCCAGGCCGACAAAGCCCTGCTGGAGGCCAAGCTCAAAGAGGCCCTGGCCGTTCGACCCGCCGAGGCCGACCCTCGCGAACTGGCCAAGGCAGAGGAGAGAATCAAGGCGCTCCGGAAAGAAAATGATTTGCTCAGCATCAGCCTCGAGCAGGCCAAGGCCGCCACCACCGGGACAATCCCACCGCCCTCCCCGGCAGTGACGCCGCCCGCTCCAGCGGTGACGCCGGCCCCTCCGGCAGTGACGCCGCCCGCTCCAGCGGTGACGCCGGCCTCTCCGGCAGTGACGCCGCCCGCTCCCGCAGTGACGCCCACGCCCGCTTCGGCGGTGGCGCCCACGCCCGCTCCGGCGGTGGCGCCCACGCGTTCTGTGGACGCCGAACGCCTCAAGCAACTCGAGTGGCAGCGGGACGAGTTGACCCGGAACTCGAGGCCGCCAACAAGGCCCTGGCCGCCCGCAAGGGCAAGGGCTCCTCCCGCGCGGCTCAGGAGCAGACCGAGATCAACAAACTCCGGGCGCGGCTTGCGGTGCTCGAAGCCCAAAAGGTCCCTTACTCGGCCGAAGAATTGGCCCTGTTCACGGCGCCGGAGCCGAAGCTGGCCCGGACTAACACCGTGCGCAAATCGGTCCACGACCTGCCTCCCGGCCTGGCCGCCCTGGTTAGCCAGGCCCGGAGCTACTTCTACGCCAAGCAATTCGACAAGGCCGAGGCGCTCTATCTGCAGATCCTGCGCGAGGACGAGAAGAACCTCGGCGCCTTGTCCAACCTGGGGCTGATTCAGCTCACGCTCAACCGCCAGGACGAGGCCGAGAAGCACATCAAGCAGGCCCTGGAACTGGCCCCGGACGATGCCTTCAGCCTGCTCATCCTGGGCCAGTTGAGAATGGTGCAGGAGAAGTATGACCAGGCGCTGGAGGCCCTCAGTCACGCCGCGCAAAGCGACCCCCAGGATTATGAAATCCAGAACTTCCTGGGCTTGGCCCTCACCCAAAAGGGCCAGCGCGGCCCGGCCGAGGCCGCCTTCCGCAAGGCCGTCCTGCTCCAGCCCAACTACGGCGAGCCCCACAAAAACCTCGCCCTCTATTACCTGGCGCAGCAGCCGCCGCTGGTCGAGTTGGCGCGATGGCATTACCAGAAGGCCCTGGCCGCCGGCCTGCCGCACAACGCCCAGATCGAGCAACTGCTCGAGGCCAAGAAGACCGCCGCCGCCCGCTGAAACGGGACACGGCAGAACCATCAGGCAAAATCATTATTGGCAGAATCATGGGAAGAGGGTCTTGAACCGATTTTGCCGAGAATGATTTTGCCTCTCCACCGCCTTAGCCTCGATTTTGCGGTTCTTGCGCCGCACTTTTCGATTGCGTTCGCCCCTTGGGACGCTACCTTATGCCGCTCGGTTCGCATTACCTGGAAAAAGGCTTTGAACGCTGAATTTACAAAGAAGGCACTCGAGAAGGTTGGCAATCCCAACGTTCTGGTCAATCTGGTTTCACGCCGCGTCCGCCAGCTCACTTCCGGGGGCGGCGCCTTGAGCCGTCCGCTCGTGGCCGATACGGGCAATCTCGGGGCCGCCGACATCGCGTTGCGCGAGATTATCGAAGAGAAGATCGGCTTCGAGATGCCGGAAGTGGCGCCCTTGGCCCGCCCGGCCGGCAAGAAGCGCAAGAAACACTAGTGTGGTCGCGCCCAGCCAGGGTCGCGTCGTCCGCACATGGCAGACCTCTTGACCAACTCCAAGGCCCGGCGCGATTACCACATCCTGGAGACCTTCGAGGCGGGGATCGTCCTGCACGGGACCGAGGTCAAGGCGCTCCGGGCCGGCCTGGGCCAGATTGCCGATGCCTTCGCCTGCGTCGAGAACGGCGAGGCCTACCTCTACAACGCTCACATCGATGAGTATTCCCACGGCAACCTCTTCAATCATCAGCCCAAGGCCCCGCGCAAGCTCCTGCTCCACAAATCGGAAATCCGCAAGCTCGCCGCCCACGCCCAGGTCAAAGGCAACGCCCTGGTGCCCCTGGCCTTCTACTGGAAGAACGGCAAAGTCAAGCTCGCTCTGGCTGTCGGCAAGGGCAAAGCCCAGTTCGACAAGCGCGAAGACCTCAAACGCCGCGAGGCCGAGCGCGAACTCAAGCGCGCCACGCTCAAGCGGTTGAAGCCGTAGGTCCCGGCGGAAACAAAGGACAAGGCAGAAAAATGGGGGCAGCGGCCTTGTCACCGCGTAGCGGTGCCTGACGGTAGCCGTGGACTTCAGTCCACGGGCTCCGCAACCAGAAATCACTTGCGTCGCGTAGCGACGCCGGAAAGCACGCCGGGGTGCGAGGCATTCTCTGGAGGCACGTCAACGTGTTGGCCATAGGTTTGGAGGGTTGGTTAAGTTGATTTGTGAGGGGAACGATATCAGGCGTCGCTACGCGGCGCACGACGATTCGGACGCGACAACCGTGGACTGAAGTCCACGGCTACCATCAGACACCGCTACGCGGTGGGGGGTCGTCGTAGAGGCAAGCGGGCCCTGAGGCGGGGGAGGGCCCCAGGCGGGAGGCGGGCGGCGGCCACCGTGACGAGCAGCAGGGCGCCCGTGAGCACGCCGGCGGCCTCGCGCGGCAGCCGGGCGTGGACCAGGCCGTTGTTCAAGACCGCCAGGGCAGCAACGCCGAGCAGGGTGCCGTGCACCGAGCCGATGCCCCCGAAGATGCTGGTGCCGCCGAGCACGACCGCAGTGATGGCGAACAGTTCGTAGCCGGTCCCTGCGTCGGCCCGCGCCTGGCCGACGCGCGCGGTATAGAGGATGGCCGCCAGGCCCGCCACCGCCCCGGCCAGCACATACACCAGGGCCAGGCGCCGCTCCACCGGCAGGCCGGCATAGAGCGCGCCCTCCGGGGCGAACCCGATGGCCCGCAACGAGCGGCCCACGACGGTGCGATGGACCAGCAGCCAGAGAGCAGCCGCGACCGCCAGGAAAATGAAGGCCTGGGCCGGGCACGCCCAACAGCCGGTCCTGGCCCAGGAACAGGAACGAGGGCGGGAAATTGGTGAAGGTGTCCACGCCGCCCGTGAGGGCCTCGGCCAGCCCGCGAAAGAGCGACCAGGTGCCCAGCGTCACGATGAGCGGCGGCAGCCGCAGGCCGGCGATGAGCCCCGCGTTGACCCCGCCGGCCAGCGCCCCCAGGCCCAGCGCCCCGGCTGCGGCCAGCCCCCAGGGCAAGCCCGCATCGCGCCACAGCTTGCCAAACACGATCCCGCAAAGACCCAGCAGCGAGCCCACCGACAGGTCGATGCCCCCGCTCAGGATGATCGGCGTCATCACCAGCGCCAGCAGACCGATTTCGGCCGAGTGCCGGACAATGTCGCAGGTGTTGTCCACCGAGCCGAACCCCCGGCCCAGCCCGTTGAAACAGAGCCACTCACCAGCCAGCACCAGCACCAGGAAGGTCTCCTGGCCAAGCACAGGATGAACTGTCTCTCTCATAGAATCGAACCGGCCCCAAAAACGAAATTCGTCATTCGTCATTCGTCATTCGTCATTCGTCATTGGCCGCTTTCCGGCCTCAATGCGCTCGAGGAAGGGTGACGTTCCATCCCCCGTCGCGCCAGGCCCTCGGCCGCCACGGCCCCCAGGATGATCGCGCCCTGGATTGCCTTTTCCCAATGCGGTTGGACGTGCAGATGGGTCAGAGCGGGGCTCACGCAGGCCAGGAGCAGCAGCCCGGCCAGGACGCCCCAGAGGCGGCCGCGCCCGCCGGATACGGCGATGCCGCCCACCACTGCCGCCGCGATAGTCTTGAGTTCCAGGCCCGAGCCGCAGTTGGGGTCCACTTGCGGTGATTGCACCACGTTCATCAAGGCCCCCAGCCCGGCCAGGGCGCCCAGGAGCACGAAGACGCCGAAGGTCACCAGGCCCGGAGCAATGCCGGCCAGGCGCGCCGCCTCGGCGTCCGAGCCGACCGCATAGACGAAGCGGCCGGCAGCCAGGCCGTTGCTGCCAAAGGCCAGCGCGGCCCATAAACCCAACGCCAGGCCAACCAGGGTCCATTGTCCTGCCGATTGGCGCAATCCGAACCACTGGAGGCCCTCGGGCAAGTCCACCCACAGGCCCTGACGCAGCCAGCGCAACCCCTCGCGCCAGGCGACCATCGTGGCCAGGGTCACCACGATCGAGGGCAGGCGCAACCCGGCCACCAGCCCGCCGTTGAACGCCCCCATCGCCGCGCCCAATCCAATGACCGCCGGGACCATCAGGCCGGGCGGCCATCGGGCGGCGGCCAGCAGGCCCGCGCAGACGCTGCAGACGGCGAATTGAGAGCCGACGGAGATATTGATCTGCCGGCTGACAATGACCAGGCCCATCCCGCAGGCCACCACCAAGGCCGGGGCCTGCCGCGTGAGCAGCGAGAGCAGCGGCTGCCCCTGGTAAAACCCCGGCGCAAACAGCGCCAGGGCCAGCAACACCACCCCCAGCGCCCCGGCAACCGTCACCTCCCGGGAATTACGGGTCACGAACTGTCTCATATCGTTGGCAGCGGGAGAGTGAAACGTGAAAACTAAAGAGAGCGGTCAAAGACGACCTCGGTTTTCACCTTCTGTCTTTCACCCTTCACGTTTCACGTTTCACGTTTCACGTTTTGTCTTTCATGGTTCAAGGTTCAGAGTTCAGAGTTCAGGGTTCACTGTTCACGTTTCACTGCTCTGTCCCAAGGCGGCGGCCATCACGAGGTGCGCCGGGCTGCCGCCCGGCAGCCGCGCCGCCACCGTGCCGCCGCGCATGACAATAATGCGCTGGCCCATGCCCAGGACCTCGGGCAGGTCGCTCGAGATCATCAGAATGGCCAGTCCTGCGCCGCCAGGCGGCGGATGAGTTTGTGGATTTCGCTCTTCGCGGCGACGTTGACGCCCTGGGTGGGTTCATCCAAAATGAGCAGGCGGGGCGTGGCGGCCAGCCAGCGGGCAAGGGCGACTTTCTGCTGGTTGCCGCCGCTGAGCGAGCCGGCGGCGGCCTCGGGCCCCGGCGCCTTTATGGCCAGGGCGCGCATGAAGTCCAGGGCCAGGGCGCGCTCGGCCCCCAGCCGCAGCCAACCTCGCGGAAACAGCCGGCGATGGACGGCCATGCTGATATTGGCCGCGATGGACAAGTCGAGGATCAGGCCGTGCCGGCGGCGGTCCTCCGGCAGGTAAGCGATGCCCAGGGCCATGGCCTGGCGAGGCGAGCCGATGGTTGCCGGCCGGCCCTCGAACAGGATTTGCCCGGCGTCCGCGGGTGTGAGGCCAAACAGAACGCGGGCCAACTCGGTGCGCCCTGCCCCGACCAACCCAGCCAGGGCCGTTATCTCGCCCGCGCCAACATCGAAACTCACCCCCCGCACGCCACCAGCGGCACAGCAGAGGTTCCTGAGTGAGAGCACAACGCCCTCGCCCTCAGCCTGGGGCTGGCCTCCTGCCTGCGCTCCCTCGGTTTGCGGATACATCCGGTCCACCTCCCGGCCGACCATGAGCCGGATCAACTCCCCCTCGGTGCATCCGGGGCGAGGTCCGATTCGAGGGTGCCGACGCTCTGGCCGTCGCGCAGCACGGTCACGCGGTCGGCCAGCACGAAGATCTCCTCCAGGCGGTGCGAGATATAGACCAGGCCGGCGCCTGCCGCGCGGAGGTTGCGGACGATGTTGAAGAGCAATTCGGCCTCCGGCTGCGTGAGCGAGGCAGTGGGTTCGTCCAGGACGAGGATGCGCGCATTGGCGCCCAGGGCGCAGGCGATCTCGACCAACTGTTGCTGGGGCATGGAGAGGGCGCGCGCCTCGGCATCGGGGCAGAGGGCGGCGCCGAGCCGCTCCAGCAATCGGGCGGCCTGCCGGCGCTGCGCCCGGCGGTCCACTCGGGCCAGCGGACGCAACGAGCGCAGCCGCAAGGCGATGTTCTCGGCGACCGTCAGGTTAGGACAAAGCGCCGGCTGTTGGTAGATGCAGGCAATGCCGAGCTTGCGCGCGCCGGACGGCGTCAGGCGCCGGATGCGGCGCCCGGCAATTTCGATAAAGCCCGAGTCCGGCCCGTGAGCGCCGCTGATAATTTTGATGAGCGTGGACTTGCCCGCGCCGTTCTCGCCCAACAAGGCATGCACCTCGCCCGGCCGCAAATCGAACGAGACCTCCCTGAGGGCCCGCACAGCCCCGAACGACTTGGCAACCCGGGTCAATTGGAGAAGCGGACCGGTCATGAGGCAGCGTTGATGCGAGGAGGGTAGCGGCGGCTGGGGGGCGCAGTCAATGGGGAACGTGGCGGAGGACCAATGACGAATGACGAATGACGAATGACGAATGACGAATGACGCTTGGCCCTTGGTTATTGGCTATGGGCTATTCGCTATGGGCGAGGGAGGGCCATCCGGGCGCCCCCGCAAGTTCAGTATTCGTCATTCGTCATTCGTCATTCGTCATTTGTCCTCGCGCGCCCCCCGGCTTTGCCGGTGCGCGCGGTCGAGGAGCAGATGGCGGACCAGAGGAGTTGGTTGCGCGTTTCTGCATCACGCGCCCGCGGTGGACCTTGAAGGTGCGCACGGAGAGGTCAGCTCGGCGGCAACCGCAATGAAATGGGGCTGCCCCAATGCCGGCCAGCCCGCCCCGGATCGCTGAGCGGCTTTGTTTTCCGCGTATTCCGCGTATTCCGCGGTTGCCCTCAGGTGCCATGGCCGGCGAGGCTAGCAAAGCTCCGAAGAAGAATGAACCATCGAGTAGAGCAGAGGCGCGAACATGATTAGGCCAATGACTTCGAGTGTATCGGCCCTTTCGGGCATCGTGGCAAACGGTCATCAGGCCATTCACTTCGTTTCCTCTGCCCCCTCTAAAATTCCGTACAGGTGGGTTTTCCCCAGTACCGGCTTCAAACCCGCCTGACGCCACGGCCACCTTCGCGGGCGTGCTACCGCCCGCTTATAGGCCGTCACTGTCGGTATCTCCGTCCCCGGCGGTTGTTCCGTAGTCGGACTTGCGTCCAAGCGGCACCGAGAACTTCTGACCACGACCGCGGGTCCAGTGGCCCTTGGCTCCCCAACCGGTTGTGCTGTCCGGTCGGCTCCTCGCTTACTATGGCCACATGTGCGCCTCTGTTGGCCACCCAGCGGCTTATGCATTATTCCGCCAGGCTGCGGGGCCAACCCGCCAGCCCCAGAGGGTCCCCAATTTACTCTGCCAGTCCTTTCACCCCATGCCGCCGCCCGTACTCCGGTGACTCCAACGATTGCCTGCGACGATGCCTTCATCGTTGGTTGTGCCTTCGCCGTTTTCGCACCGGCTCGGCAGTCACAAATCCCACGAATCCGGAACCCGTGGGTAGCGTAACGAAGCTGCAGCTTTCGCTTTATGCTACGGCCTGGAGGTGTTGCTCGCCCTGCTCCGGCCAGGACTTTTACGACCGAGCTTTCGCGGGTCGGGTCGCCCCTTCCCGCGTCGGTTATCACTGTATGGTTCATCGTCAGTTACCATCGCCGGACTTCCACCGGCTGGACTGGCAGCCTTATGGGCTGCGAGCGAAATACATCGAGTAGAGCAGAGGCGCGAACATGATTAGGCCAATGACTTCCAGTGTATCGGCCCTTTCGGGCATCGTGGCAAACGGTCATCAGGCCATTCACTTCGTTTCCTCTGCCCCCTCTAAAATTCCGTACAGGTGGGTTTTCCCCAGTACCGGCTTCAAACCCGCCTGACGCCACGGCCACCTTCGCGGGCGTGCTACCGCCCGCTTATAGGCCGTCACCGTCGGTATCTCCGTCCCCGGCGTTTGTTCCGTAGTCGGACTTGCGTCCAAGCGGCACCGAGAACCTCTGACCACGACCGCGGGTCCAGTGGCCCTTGGCTCCCCAACCGGTTGTGCTGTCCGGTCGGCTCGTCGCTTACTATGGCCACATGTGCGCCTCTGTTGGCCACCCAGCGGCTTATGCATTATTCCGCCAGGCTGCGGGACCAACCCGCCAGCCCCAGAGGGTCCCCAATTTACTCTGCCAGTCCTTTCACCCCATGCCGCCGCCCGTACTCCGGTGACTCCAACGATTGCCTGCGACGATGCCTTCATCGTTGGTTGTGCCTTCGCCGTTTTCGCACCGGTTCGGCAGTCACAAATCCCACGAATCCGGAACCCGTGGGTAGCGTAACGAAGCTGCAGCTTTCGCTTTATGCTACGGCCTGGAGGTGTTGCTCGCCCTGCTCCGGCCAGGACTTTTACGACCGAGCTTTCGCGGGTCGGGTCGCCCCTTCCCGTGTCGGTTATCACTGTATGGTTCATCGTCAGTTACCATCGCCGGACTTCCACCGGCTGGACTGGCAGCCTTATGGGCTGCGAGCGAAATACGCGGAAATGAACAGCTCTAATGGTTACTATTTTGTCCCGTACCCGTGGGGATTGGCGCGATGACATTCACAAAGAACCGGCATTGCCGCTTCGCGGGCGGCCAAAATCCACCACATGGATAGCCGGCCCAACCGCAAAAACTCCGCATTGTCCGAACAGTCCGCTCTGTCCGTGGACAGGAGAGGTCGAGGCGGCGCATAGTGGCGTCCATGAGAAATTCCAGTTTTCAATCCCTCCAACTGGACCGCCGCCGCGCTGACCGCATCGAAGCCGAGGCCCAAGCCAGGCAAGCCCAAGCCGGCTTCCGTGCCCGCATCCTCCACGCAGCCGGGCAGCAATCCCTCTCCGAGCTCCTCGCCTCTGGCGACCCGGCCCTCCGAGCCCCTGGGCGCTGAATTCTCAGAATGCGTTGCCGCCGAGGAGAGGAAACCTGAAACGTGAAACGTGAGCCCCTGAAACCCGAAACCTTATTGAACAGTCCGTGGGATGCACTACACAGGGACGACCCCTCACCCCGGCCCTCTCCCCATCGGATGGGGAGAGGGAGCATGGTTGGTTGCCACACACTGTAGGGCAACCTGACGACCGGGTAATAAAGCCAATTAAAGTCAATTAAACCTCTTCAAGGCTATGAGCCGTATTGGCGCGCCGCTATTTCAGCAATTCTCATTTTGGCTTTCGAAGCCTGGCCATTCTCGCTTCGGCGCCTCGCTGCCGCATAAATGCGGCGTTCCGAACGCGGCCGGAACGCCGCATTTATGCGGAAGGGCCCCAGAATCAGAATTGATCGAAAAGGGATGCCACAAGGGACTTTACGTCCAGGCTCGGGTCGTTCTATAGTCGGCGCCGACAATCAACCTGGCGAATTTTTATGAAACGATTACTCCTTCCTCTGCTGACAGGCACGGCGCTTCTGGTCACGGCCGGGTCGCCGGCGCCGCCGGACGACGGCAAGCTGCGGATCATCTGTTTTGGCGCGCACCCCGACGACTGCGAGATCCAGGTCGGGGGCGTGGCGGCCATGTGGGCGGCCAAGGGACATCACGTCAAGCTGGTCTCGGTCACCAACGGGGACATCGGCCATTGGCGCGACGCGGGCGGGCCGTTGGCGCATCGGCGCAAGGCCGAGGCACAGCGCGCGGACCAGATCCTGGGGGTGACCTGCGAGGTGCTGGACATCCACGACGGGGAGTTGCTGCCGACGCTGGAAAACCGCAAGCTCATCACCAAGCTCATCCGCCAATGGAAGGCCGACGTCGTCATCGCCCCGCGCCCCAATGATTATCATCCGGACCACCGCTACACGGGGGTGCTGGTCCAGGACTCCGCTTACATGGTTACGGTGCCGTTCTTCTGCCCGGACGTGCCTTGCCTCGAGCACAATCCTGTCTTCCTCTATAACCCGGACTCGTTCCAGAAGCCCAACCCGTTCCAGCCGGACATCGCCATCGCCATCGACCCCGTCATCGAGAAGAAACTCGATGCCCTGGACGCCCTGGAATCCCAATTCTACGAGGGCGGCGCCAACGGCTCGGCCGAGTTGCTGCCCAGCGACCCGGCCAAGCAGCAGGAGCGCCGGCGCGAGGTCCGCGCCGGGTTCGAAAGGCGCTCGCACAACCTGGCCGAGCGGTTCCGCGCCAAGCTCCAGGAATTCTACGGGCAGGAAAAGGGCGCCGCCGTCAAGTACGCCGAGGCCTTCGAGGTCTGCGAATACGGGCAGCGGCCGGACAAGGCCCGACTCAAGAAGCTGTTCCCGTTCTTCGATGAATAAAGATGGCCTTTAAGGACCTTCCGAGACACCAGCAAGGCATCCAGTTGCTCCAGCGCTCGTTGGAACGGCGGCGATTGGCCCATGCCTATCTGTTCACGGGCCACCAATTGGACGAACTGGAGACCCTGGCGCGCACGCTGGCCAAGACGCTCAACTGCCAGCAGCCCATCCGCGAGCGCGACGGCGCCGCCATCGACTGCTGCGACAATTGCCTGACTTGCAGAAAAATCGACCACGCCAACCACCCTGAACGTCCACTGGGTCCGGCCCGAATCCAGGATGCGCATCGTGAGCATCGACCAGATGCGCGAATTGTCGAGGGACATCCATCTCAAGCCCGCCGAGGCCCAGTACAAAGTGGCCGTGGTGGTGGGCGCCGACCGGTTGAAGAAAGAGGCGGCCAATGCCTTTCTCAAGACGCTGGAGGAGCCGCCGGCCCGGTCCATCCTCATCCTCCTGACGACCGAGCCGCAGCAACTCCTGGAGACGGTCCTCTCGCGCTGCCTGCGGCTGAGTTTCGCCGGCGAGGGCCGCCGCCCGCTGGACGCCGCTCATCTGGCCTGGCTGGCCTCATTCGCGCAGAAGGCCGCCGCCCCGCAGAAGAGCCTGCTGGCCAGCTATCGTCTCATGGACGCGCTCCTGGGCCGGCTCAACCAACTGCGGCAAGACACCGAGCAGGCCCTCAAGGCCCGCTCTCCCCTCGAGCAATACGAGGAGGCCGAGGAGGAATTGCGCGACAAATGGGAGAGCCAACTGGCTGCGGCCATCGAGGCGGAGTACAAGCGGCGGCGGACGGAGTTGCTCGGCGTCGTTCAGTGGTGGCTGCGGGACGTGTGGCTGTTGACGCTCAACTCAGGCTCGCAGGGCCAGCCGCGCGGGGCCGGGCCGCCGGCGGGCGGCACGCTCCTGAGTTTTCCCGAGTTGCCCGCCACGGAGCAAGTCGCGCGCCGGGTTTCGCCCCGGCAGGCGGTGGAGAATCTGCAGGTGATGGAACAACTCCAGCGCAGGCTCGGCACCAACGTCCAGGAGGCCCTGGCCATCGAGGTCGCCCTCCTCAAGCTGCGCCTGGGATGAGAGCAAGCGACAAAAGGGACGCTCGGGAAAGCGACAAAAGGGACGCAAGGGACCTAAGGGCGGCTGGCCGAATCAGCCTGGAAGCTCCGATGCCAGACCTTTGTCGCAACCTTAGTCGCCGCCTTTGTCGAAGCATGGCCAAGCCGATCCCGCTGAGCGGGATTGCGGCAAAGGTTGCGGCAAAGGTCCCCGCTCGCGGCGCTCTCGGAGCGGCCCCGCGCCCCCAATGAAGCCCGAGGCCAGACCACTGCCCGTCGTTACAAGAGCCGACCCCGTGCCGTTGCGGCTGTTCGTGGCGTGCCTGGGCGCTTTTCTTGGCCTGGCCCTGCTCAAGTTCGGCAATCCGCCGGTGATGGAATCGTTGGTCCGTCCCCCGCGCGATGGTTGGGAGTTTGTGTTCGCCTCGCCCTGGCCGATAGCCTGGGCCTACTGGCTCCTGGGCCTGGTCGCCTTGCTGGGTCTGGCTGGCGCGCGCCGGCGGCGGCCTGAGGCGCCGCTTTGGCTGATTGCCTTGCCCCTGGCCTGGCTGGCCTGGCAGGTCTTCGCCGCCAGCCAGGCGGCCAGTGCCGGCAATTCGTGGGCCGTCGTGGGGCATTTCGCCGCCTGCGTGGCCTGTTTCTATCTGGGCCTGTTTTCACTGAGCAACGCCAGGTCCCTGGCCCTGTTCTGGCTGGGGCTTTCTTTGGGCTTTGTGCTCATGCTCGCCTTCGGCTGGGAGCAGCACTACGGCGGTTTGGAACAGATGCGCCAGGTACTTTTACACGGACCTCTATCCACAGATGAAGGGCCCGCCGCCGCCCGATTATCTCAAGCGCCTGGCCAGCGACAGAATCTTCTCCACGTTGTTTTATCCCAACGCGCTGGCGGGGGCGCTATTGTTGATGATGCCGCCGATCCTGGTGGTGGCCGGCGGGCTGAGGCGCCTGACGATCCCGGCCAGGGCGTTCGTGGCGTTGGTCATTGGGGTGGGAGGGTTTGCCTGCCTCTACTGGTCCGGTTCCAAGGCGGGCTGGCTGTTGATGATGCTCCTCGGGATCGTGGTCCTCCTTCGGCTGCCCTTGGGCGCGAGATTCAAGGCTGGCCTGGCCGCCGCCATGCTCGCAGCGGGGTTGGCGGGGTTCTTCTGGCATCACGCCGCCTTTTTCGCCAAGGGCGCCACCAGCGCGGTGGCGCGGCTGGATTACTGGCGAGCGGCGGTCCGCATCGCCAAACACCGCCCCTTGGTGGGGTCGGCCCCGGCACCTTTGGCGCTGCTTACAAGGCCGTCAAGCGCCCTGGCGCGGAGTGGACTGAGATGACTCACAATGACTATCTGGAGCAGGCCTGCGATTCGGGCCTCCCGGGATTTGTTGCCTACAGCGCGTTTATCCTGGGCACGCTGCTCTGGAGCACTGCCCGTTTCCGCCCGGATTCCCGCGGACGACAGGCGCCTGGAGGTCCTTCGGCCGGGCTGGGGCCTGAGGCGAAGGTCTCAGTGTCGGGCGCGATGGCACCTTTTTCGATATGGCTTGTCGCCGCAGCCAGGCAGATCGAGGCAGGGGAAACGGCATTTTCCGGTCCGGCCTTCGAGTGGCGGCGTTTTGCCGTCTGGCTGGGGGTGCTGGGTTGGAGTCTGCAGGGCCTGTTCGAGTTCGGGCTTTACATTCCCGCCCTGGCCTGGCCCGCCTTTGCCTTCCTGGGCTGGCTGGCAGGGACTTCAGGCTCTCTTGACAACAATGGTAAAAGGATGATGGTACTTCAAAGCGGTCAACGTTAGAGCAGTTGTCGTTATGAAAGCGTGGATTCGAAACGAGTGGCCCAAGACCTTCATGGTTGGCGGACTTATCCCGGCATCAACAATCATCGCCGCGACCCTTTCCGTGGCCGCAACCAAGGTGGCGAACTCCTCGCTTGAGCCTGTGGCGGCCGCAGCCACGCAGCCTGCCCCGACCGCCACCCAGTCCACGCAGGCGCCTGCGATCCGCTTCTCCCCTCCCGTGGCGGAGGTCCTTCGCCTGGTGGACGCCAAAGTGGACCCGGCCGTGATCAAGGCCTTTATCCACAACTATCCTGCACCCTACCGCCTGAGCGCCGAACAAATCATCGCCTTGAAAAACCGCGGCGTTTCGTCGGACATTATCGCGGCAATGCTCCAACATGGTTCGGACTTGACCACGCCGGCCATCAGCCAGCCGGCGCCAGGTCCCGCTCCTTATGGGCCGGCCCCGGCCATCCCGGATCAGTACAGCGCGGTTCCCGCGCCGGCTTATCCGGATTACAGTAACGCCTACGGCCCGGGCTATGAGTATCCCTTGGGTTACCCTTATGATTATTGGGGGTACAACAACCTCTACGGCTACCCCTGGGGATTCGGCTGGCCTTTGGGCTATTATGGCCTGAGCCCCTTTTACTTCAACCACTTCCGGAACCACGGGTTCTTTAACCGCGGCTTTGGGACCGGGGGCCGTTTCGGGCGTTTCGGCGGTTTCCCAGGGCGCGGCGGTGTTGCGGGCCGGCCGGGCGGTTTTGGCGGTGGCTTCCGTGGCGGCGGCGGTTTCGGTGGTGGCTTCCATGGTGGCGGCGGTTTCGGCGGCCATGGCGGCGGCGGCCGTGGCCGGTAGGCACCGACAGCACCGAGGCACGCCCTCCGCGTCCTTTCAGTCCCTTTTGTCCCTTACGTCCTTTTAGTCCCTTTTGTCGCTGTGCCAGCCAGCGACGTTGTGTCACACAGGGAATAAACCAAGGCTCCCACAAAGAGACATTATGTCTCTCAACGAGCGGCGGAGTCCAGCTCATCAAATGACGTAAGCTACTAGTAATCATAGCTTTGCAATTAAGCATGGTCCTTGGCACGCCAAAAGCTTGGAAGGCATTGGACTAAAAAACCGAACCTCGACAGAAAGGACAAAGAAATATGAACAATCTGACAAGATGGCAACGACCGGAATTGGCAGTCTGGCCCGGCTTTGGGCGGCTGTCGAATCTGCGAGAGGAGATCGATCGGCTATTCGAGGCGCCGTTGGCGGAGTTGACGCGGACCTCGCAACTATTGAGCGGCTGGACGCCGGCGCTCGACCTGTATGAGGACAAGGACAACTTCTACGTGAAGGCGGAGTTGCCCGGCATGAAGCGCGAGGAGATCGAGGTGGCGCTCCATGAGGGGACGCTAAGCATCTCTGGCGAGCGCAGAGGCGAGAGCAAGCAGCAGGACGCGGAGATCTATCGCTCCGAACGGTTTTTCGGCCGGTTCCAGCGGAGCGTGAGCCTGTCGGCGCCGGTGGCAGTGGACAAGGTCAAGGCCCATTACCAGGACGGGGTGCTGGCGGTGACGCTGCCCAAGACCGAGGAGGCCAAACCGAAGCAGATCGACGTGAAGGTGGGCTGACCCCAGTCAGACCAGGCACGAACTTAACTTAATTCGACTCAACCATTGAAGCTGTCCGGCGAGTTCGCTCGCCGGCGGCAACGGAGGCAACGATTATGAAAGCGACAGTGCAAACGCAACGAGATGCGCGTCCGACTACCGAGCGCGCGGCACCGCAAGAGTTTGTGGCGCCGGAAGTCAATATCTTCGAGACCAAGGAGGGTTACGTCCTGGAAGCGGAAATGCCCGGAGTGAGCAAAGACGGCATCGAGGTCACGCTGGAGGGGACCGAGATGACGATCCTGGGCCATCGCCGCGGCCAGCCGATGCCCGGCCAATCGCTGGTCAGCGAATGCGCCACGGCGGATTGCCGGCGCGTATTCGAACTGGACCCGGCTATCGACACGGCCCGCATCTCCGCCCGGATGGAGCAAGGGGTCCTGACCCTGACACTGCCCAAATCCGAGCGCGTCAAACCGCGCAAGATCGCGGTGGAATAAGGCGCGCCGGGACGTCAGGGGCCTGAGAGCGGGGTGAGCGTGGAGCAGGGGGCGTGGACGATGTCAACGCCCCCCTGCTACGCTCTTGGCGGCATCGCAGACGGTCGTTTTCTCCGGGTGCGCTTGAACTCCTGGTATCTCAAGTGGACGGCTTCGAGGAACTGCGTGCGACTCGTTCCGGGCCTGCGAGCCAGCGCATCCGCAATGAGCCGCTCAAGAGTGGCCTCCCACTGCGGCTGATGCTGGGGCTCGCACGTGTCGCGTTCGTATAGCGCGTGCAACAGACGTTCAAGCTCGGGCTCAGGGAACACCTCCGCCAGAATTCTGTCAGCCTCCTGGGCGCTCATGGTGCTATGCCAGATTGGAATCTTATCTCTCAGGATCGCCATCGTAGCAGCGACATGCTGGCGCGTTTCCTTGTCAGGAAAGTCCGGATGTTCTGTCGCCAGCGAAATGAATTTCCCCAAGGCGATTTGCCGTTCAACGATGCTGCGGTGTTTTTCCAGCATCTCGGCAGAAGGACTATCGAGCAAATGCTCATCTTCCCACTGCGCCAGCGCCCTGACGCTCTCGGACCAGACCAAAACGGAGTCCCACAATTCGTGCAGGATCCTCTTTTCAAGCGTTTCTATGAAGTCAACGGCGTTCACCGGCACTGTCAGTTCCGCATCCATGCCTCGACTCTAATTCCTGGCGTGCATCAAAACAAGCCCTTTGAGGTGCTTTGCCGTGCGTCACCTGAGTATTTGGAACAGGCTGGCGAAGTTGTCGGTCCAGAGGGGGACTTTGGGCTTCTTGTTTTTGTCTTCGAGCGGGTAGGCGTGTTCGGCGATGCCGGGCCACTTGAGGATTCGCTCGTTTCGGGTCAGCAGCATCCAGGTTGACGAATAGAGCCACCAGGTCGGGTCGGTTTCATCGTAGTCGATGAGGGCGGCCTTGTAGTGGAAGGCGCGGGCGAGGTTGGCGACGACGGGTTCGAGGTTGAGGTAATGGTTGGAGATGTGCACGGCCAGGACGCCGTTGGGCTTGAGGTGGCGCTCATAGAGCTGGAAGGCCTCGCGGGTCAGGAGATGGACCGGGATGGCGTCGCTGCTGAAGGCGTCCAGGGCGAGCAGGTCGTATTGCTGCGGGGGCTCCCGCTCCATCGAGAGGCGGGCGTCGCCCGGGAGGATCTCGACTGCAGCGGGACAGCGTCCGAGATATTTGAACCAGGAGTTGGCCAGGCGCTGGACGCCCGGATTGATTTCGTAGATGCGCAGGCAATCCCCTGCCCGGCCATAGGTGGTGAGCGTGCCGGTGCCCAGGCCCACCAGGCCCAGGCGCCGGCCCAACGGCGGCAGGGCCTGGATGGCCAGCCCGATGCCGCTTTCCCTGCCGTAATACGTCGTGGGCCATGCGGCCCGCTCCGGATCGGCAAACTGCAGCCCATGCGTGATCCGCCCGTGCAACAGGAGAAAGTGATGGAGGTCCGGATTGTTCTTCGAATGCTCGAAGACCGTCAGCACGCCGTAAAAGTCGCGCGAGGTATAGACCACGTCGGCGCGCGACCCTCGCCCGCAGGTCCAGAGCGCCGCTGCCAGGCCCACCCAGCCGACCCCTAACCAGAGGCAGGCCAGGAAATGCCAATAGCGGAAGGCGCGGAATTTCCTGCGGATAAGCCACGAGCCGGTCAGCAATGCCAGGGCGGCCCACAGGCAGACGCGCATGACAATGGAAGCGCCCTTGGGAACGTCCCATGAACGGGACGCGGCATGCGCAATCACCTTGTCCAGCCAGAAAAAGGCCAGCAGCGGCAAGACGCAGGCCGTCCAGGGCCAGGCATCGGGCCCGAATGGCGAGGCCAGGAAGCGGACGAGGCGGGGGAGGAATTTGCGCGCGGGCACAGCAACCTCGGCGGGGGCCCGGTCCCTGGCGCAGGCGATGAGGAACAGCAGACCGCACAGCAGGGCCCCGCACTGCAGTTCGTAGTAACCGTTGAAGAGAACCGGCGCCGCCACCGCCACGAACACCCCGCCCAGCGCCCCGCCGGCGGCGATCATCAAGTAATACCCGGTGAGGCCGCTGGCGGGCGGGCGGAGCCGGTAAAGTTCGCCGTGGCAGACCATGCAGCAGGCAAACAGCGCCCCGCTATAGACCCCGACTTGCTTGACGACAGAGAACTCGGTGCCGTGGGCCAGGGCCCACCAGATGCCGCCGAGCCCCGCAATCAGCGCCAGCGTGAACGGGAACCGCGCATACCAGCGCGGGTTCTCGAAGCAAATGATAAAGCTCAACAGGTAGAGCGCCAGCGGCACCACCCACAGAAATGGAATCACCGCCACGTCCTGGCACATCTTGTTGGTCGTCGCCAGCAACAGCACTGACGCGCACGCCGGCAACAGGAGCCACAGGAGAGGGACGAGGGACGAGGGACGAGGGACGAGGGCCTCCGGGCTCACCCCTGCCGCACCGGACTTTGAGGGACTCTCGCGACCTTTGTCGCGCCCTTTGTCGGAACCTTTGTCGGAACCTTTGTCGAGAATCGGCGCAAATCGACAAAGGTTGCGACAAAGGTTGCCACAAAGACACCAAGGTCGCCGAAAGTCCGGTGCAGCAGGGTTCAGCCCTCCGACCTCCGCGTCTGCCAGGCCCCAGAGTTGGCGTGCGCAGAAGGCACAACCCACGGCGTAAGCGAGCAGCCCCCAACCCCAGAGGAGGGCCTGGGCGTGGCGGGTGAAGTGCGTCTCGAAATAGAAAGGATAGCTCGCCAGGGCCAGGAGCGAACCGGCATTGGAGAGCGCGTAGAGCCGGTAAGGAGACCTGCCCGGGTGAGTGCGCGTGAACCATTGCTGCAGCAGGGGGCTGGTCGAGGCCAGCAGGAAATAGGGCAAACCCAAGGTCGCGCTCAGCAGGAGCAGGATGTGCAGGGCCGGATTGGCCCCGCCGCGCGGCTTCCAGGAATCTCCCGGCACGATCGGGAGCAGCGCCAGCGCCGCGCCCAGCAGGACCAGGTGGGCCACGGCCTGCGCGCGCGGCTTGAGCCGCCTCGAGCTCAGATGCGCATAGGCATAACCGGCCAGCAAGACCATTTGAAAGAACAACAGGCAGGTCGTCCAGACCCCGGGCCCCCGCCGAACCAGGGCAGGATATACTTGCCGATGAGCGGCTGCACCTGGAAGAGCAGGAACGCCCCGGCAAAAATCGTCAACAGATATGCCAGCACGCCGCGGACTCTGACATAGTGCCTGGGCAAAGACAAACGCGGAGATCCGGCAGGGACGCGTGGGGCAGACCTCCGGTCTGCCGGTTGCAGGGGCCTCTGGCCCCGAGCCTCGCAACGGCAAGCGACACGGAGCCGGAGGCTCCGTGAACCGGCAGACCAGAGGTCTGCCCCACACCTGAACAGTGGCGCGCCCGGGATGGGGTGATCACCTACTTGCCCGGCCAGACAAAGGCAGGTTCAAATAAGAAACTTGTGTCCTGAACCTAACGACAAACTGCCTATGACAAACCCTAAGCGTGTCAATCCCTTCCTTCGAAGGGGAATGGTCCTTGCCGCAGCGGGCCTCCTGGTCTGCGGACTGTCGGCGAGCGTCTTTTCGGCCGATACTACGGCCCCGCCCAAGGAGAAGAAGCGGGCGGCCGCCAAGAAGAAGCTGAGCGGCGCCGAACTCTACGCCGCGCACTGCAATCGATGCCATCCGCAACGATACCCGACGGAACGGACGGCCGCTCAATGGAAGACGATCCTCACCCACATGCGCGTGCGGGCCAATCTCCCGGCCACGGAGGCCCGGGCCATGCTCAAGTACCTGGAGGAAGAGGCCGGACGGTAGGCAACCCTCAAGCACCAATTTGCACATGAGATACCCTTGCCAACTCCTTGGAGTGATGGCCGCCGGTTGCCTCCTGGCGATGGCGCTGCCAGCGCCTGCCGCGACCCCGGATGATGAAGAAATCAAGGCCTTGAAGGACGCGATCTCCAAATTGAGCCAGAGGCTCGATGCGCTTGAGAAGGCCCGCGCCCAGGACGCCCGGACCCTCGAGCAAAACCAAAAGGTCCACGAACAGGACCAACAGGAAGTCCAGCGCCTCAAACAGCAGTTGCAGGAGACCCAAAAGACCGCGACCGACGCCCAGCAAAAGGCCGAAGCCGCGTCCCAGGTGCAACCGGTCCACCCGATCCCCGAGGGCCGGCCTGCCGCCCAGAACTTCATGGTCGCCGGCGATGCCGAAGTCCAATTCGGCAAGACCGACGGCGAGCACGGCGGTTTGGCCGTGGCCGGCGCAGGCGGGGGTCGAGCGGAGTATCCCGGGTGGGAATCGCGCCCGCCCTCTGGCCGAGACGGGGCGAGTTGCGCATCCGCTGGCCGCTGACCGCCGCAGCCGTGGTTTGACCAAGGAGACCTGCCCACGGGCCGCTCACTTCCCCATCCGTCACCCGCCCGGCCACAGCCCTCCGATGCTCTCTACTCTCGCCATGACGCCAAATCTCTTGGCCGCCCTGACCCTCGGCAGGCCGCTTGCTTTTGGCGAGCGCCTCCGCTACCGAACCAATGCTCAATTGCTTGCTGCCCTCTTGTCCACCTGCTACGCTCCGCGTGAATACTTGAATGAGCGCGCGAGATTCAGAGCCTTGGCCACTTGCCGCCCCGCTGAGCGAGGCCGATACCCGGGCGAAACTGATTGACCCCGCCATTCATGTTCGCGGGTGGACGGAAAACATGGTACGCCGCGAGGAAACGGCTGGCGCAATCGAAATCGTCAATGGCAAGCCGCGCAAGCGCGCCCGAGGCCGCGTTGACTACACACTGCGCGTCGCAGTCAATCCCGAGACCCAGCCCGTCGCCGTCGCGCTCATTGAGGCAAAGGCGGAGCGCCTGCCGCCCAATCACGGCCTTGAACAGGGCAAGCTGTATGCCTCCTGCAAGCGGCTGAACGTGCCTTTTGTCTTTTCCAGCAACGGGCACCTGTTCGTTGAGTTCGATTCCTTCACTGGCAAGACCACTATGCCCAGGCCGCTCTCGGACTTTCCCACCCCCGCCGAGTTGCGTGCGCGCTATGAGAGGGCCAAGGGTCTCAACCTGGAGTCGCCCGCCGCAAAGCCCCTGCTCACCCGCTACACCGGCGGCGAAGCCACACGCCGTTATTACCAGGACGCCACCATCCGCGCTGTGCTGGAAAAATTAGCGCGCGGCGAGAAACGCGCCCTGTGCTGCCTTGCCACTGGCGCGGGCAAAACCTTCATCGCTGTTCACCTGCTCAAACGCATTGCCGACGCGGGACAATTGAAACGCGCGCTGTTTGTCTGCGACCGCGACGAACTCCGCAGCCAGGGCTTGGGGGCGCTGCAAAACGTCTTCGGCGCGGAGGCCGCCGAAGTCTATCGCGAGCCGGACGGCTCGAATCACGCCCGCAACGCCCGCATCCATGTCGCCACCTACCAAACCCTCGACGTGGACAGCGAAGACGGCACGGCCAATTTCCTGACCACCTATTACCCCGAAAACTATTTCAGCCACATCATCATTGACGAGTGCCACCGTTCCGCCTGGGGCAAGTGGTCGCAAGTCCTCACCCGCAACCCCGACGCCGTGCAAATCGGCCTCACCGCCACGCCGCGCAAACTGGAAGTCACCGAAAAAACCAAGGAGGCCGCTGCCGACCTGCAAATCAGCGCCGACAACATCAAGCATTTTGGCGAGCCGGTTTACGAATACGACATGGCGCAGGGAATCGAGGACGGCTATCTCGCCGCGTGCGAAATCCACCGCCATGACCTTTTCCTCGACCAGAAGACCGAAAGCGAGCGCGTCACGGGTGTCCTGCGCGAAGACCTGGAGGGCAAGAAACTCACGGACGCCAACACCGGCGCGACTGTCACGCCCGACGACGCTCGCACGCACTACTCCGCACCCAGCCTTGACGACAAGCTGCTTATTCCCGAACGAGTGCAGGCGATGACAAGGTTTCTCTTTGGACACCTGCTTGCCACGGACGGGCCGGAACAAAAGACCATTATCTTCTGCGCACGCGACACCCATGCGGACCGCGTGGCCGTCGCAATGAATAATCTCTACGCCGATTGGTGTGCCGAACAGAAACGCGCTCGCCTCGACCCTTACGCTTTCAAGTGCACCGCCAGCGTTGGCGGAGCGCAATACCTGGCGGACTTGCGCGGCGCATCCCGCTCGTATTTCATCGCGACCACCGTGGACCTGCTCACGACCGGCGTGGATGTGCCCGTCGTCTGCAACATCGTCTTCTTCAAATACGTCCGCTCACCCATTGCCTTCTACCAGATGGTCGGGCGCGGCACGCGCCTCAATCCGGCGACCGGCAAACTGATGTTCCGCGTCTATGATTTCACTAACGCCACGCGCCTGTTTGGCGGTGAATTCGTGAGTCAGTGGCAGCCACCCGCGCGGCGGGAAGGCCCAGACCCGCCGACGCCGCCCGAACCAACCATTCAAGTCGAGGGCTTCGACGTTCGCGTCTCG
Organism: uncultured bacterium; assembly: GCA_963749495.1. Classification (GTDB taxonomy): domain Bacteria; phylum Verrucomicrobiota; class Verrucomicrobiia; order Limisphaerales; family UBA8199; genus CAVQND01. The sequence continues at coordinate 237,254 of CAVVMW010000018.1, read as the reverse complement.
GACGCGGGGCGCTACATTGTGACCCAGGTGGACGGCAAGGCCATGCCCGTCACCATCGAGGAATACAAGGAGCGGCTCGCCGCCCGGCTGGTCGAGGAAGCGCCGACGCTGGAAAACTTCCGCGCCCGCTGGATTGAACCGCCGCAACGCCACGAAATGCTGGGCCGGTTGCCCGATGCCGGACGCTCCGCGCTCCTGGTGCAACGGCTCGAAGACATGAACGATTACGACCTCTATGACGTGCTGGCCGAACTCGGCTACGGACTCGCCCCGCGCACTCGCGTCGAGCGGGCCGAGGCGTTTGCCTACAAACACGACCGCTGGCTGGCGGGCCTGCCCGCGCCGACCGCCGCCACGCTCAAGGCAATGGCCTCGCAATTCGCCCGCGCAGGCACGGACAGCCTGGAAAACCCGCGAATCTTTGAAACGCCCGAAATCGTTCGCGCCGGTGGATTGGCCGCGCTCAAAATTCTCGGCAAGCCCGTGGACATTTTGCGCGAGACGAAAGGCAGAATGTTCGCGGCGTGACAGGCGGCGGCGTTTCCGTTATGGTGAGAGCATGATTAGCATGGAGAGCATCCGGGAATTCTGCGATGGCGTCGTGCGTGAGTTTCGCCCGCGGAGGATCATTCTCTTTGGCTCGTATGCCTGCGGCAAACCCACCGCGGATTCGGATGTGGACCTGCTGGTCGTGATGCCGTTTCGCGGCAGCGGCGCCCGCGCGGCGGTGGAAATCGAGACGCGGGTGCCGCGTCGCTTCCCGCTGGATTTGATCGTGCGGACCCCGCAACAGTTGCGCCGCCGTCTCGCGCTCAACGACTTTTTCCTGCGCGAGATCGTCGAGAAGGGAAAACTGCTCTATGAAGCCCCTCACTCGTGAATGGGCGCAAAAGGCCGAAGGCGACTTCCAGATCATGGAACGCGAAGCGCGCGTGCGGCGGCGCCCCGTTTACGACGGCGTGTGCTTCCACGCGCAACAGTGCGCCGAGAAATATTTGAAAGCCCGGCTCCAGGAGGCGGACCAGCCTTTCTCCAAAACGCACGACCTCATCGCGTTGCTCGACGCCGTTCTTCAGATCGAACCCCTGCTGGAACCCCTGCGTCCGGCGTTGCGCGTGCTCAACCGTTACGCCGTCTCCTTCCGCTATCCGGGCGAGTCCGCCTCCCGTGACGAAGCGCGGGAAGCGGTTGCTTGCTGTCGGAAGGTCCGGCAAACACTGCGCGAGGCCATCGGCATCGAATCACAATCCCCTCTCCGCAGGCGGCGACCCCGCTGACATCTTGCGCGAGACGAAAGGGAAAATGTTCGCAGCATGACAACGACCGCAGAATTGAACCGCCAGTATGCCAGCAGCCGACTGCCGGACGCTTGGCGGTGGACCAAGGTGGGCGAAGTATGTGAGGAGAAAACGGGCGTTCGCGACCCACGCCGCAGGCCAGACAAGTTTTTCCGTTACGTTGATATTACGAGTGTTGACAACAAGGCCAAACGCATTCTTGAAGCGAAGACGTTGCTCGGCAAAGACGCGCCAAGCCGAGCGCGGCAGGTTATCCACCGGGGCGACGTGATCGTTTCGACAACGCGCCCGAACCTCAATGCTGTCGCGTTGGTTCCGCCGGAACTGGACGACGAGGTTTGCAGCACCGGCTTCTGTGTGCTCCGAGCCAAGCTTGAGTTGGATTCTGATTTCCTTTTCGCCTTCCTTCAAACTAAAGAATTTGTTGAGAGTCTATCTGAATTGGTCAAAGGCGCGCTGTATCCTGCCGTCAGTGATAAACAGGTTCGTGAGCAGGTCATCCCCCTCCCGCCGCTTTCGGAGCAGAAGCGGATTGCGAGGATATTGAAGGAGCAGATGGCGGCGGTGGAGCTTGCGCGTCGCAGTGCCGAGGCGCAGTTGCAGGCCGCCGAAGCTCTCCCCGCCGCCTACCTACGCGCCGTCTTTAACGACGGCGAATCCAAATCGTGGGTAAGAAGGAAATGCACAGAAGTTTGTGAATTGCTTCCGGCCAAGTCTATCGCCACGAACGGTGACGCCGAGATTCTGGCTATCACCACGGCTTGCCTTACCGAATCTGGCTTCCGCCCGTCTGGTGTCAAACGCGCGCGAATGTGGAGCAAGGATGCCGCAGAGTGTCTTGTCACCGCAGGCGAAATCCTGATTGCACGCAGCAACACTCCAGAACTGGTCGGCCGTGTCGCAATGTTTTCAGGAGAGCCGAAAGGCGCCGTTGCGTCAGACCTAACGATTCGGATTAAGGCCAACGAGCATATCGAGCCAAGATTCCTAACGGCCTATCTGTCTTCGCTCTACCTCAATGGCTACTGGAGGCAACGCGCAGGTGGTGCAAGGGGTTCAATGAAGAAAATAACACGCACCCAAATTCAAAACGAGCAAATTCCACTTCCTCCACTCGCCGACCAGCGCCGCATCGCCACGCGACTTTCCGCGCAGATGGCGTCAGCGGAGCGGCTGCGTCACGCTCTGGCTGAACAACTCGAGGCGATTAACAAACTGCCCGCCGCGCTGCTGCGGGAGGCATTTTCTGGAAAGCTCTGAAAAGGCATGAGCAAGAGTCGTGAAATCCTCTTTGAAGCCTCCACACCGCTCGGTTTTACCGTGCGCGTCACCCGGAATTATTGGACCATCATCACTACGATCAAACATCCGGCCATGGCTGGACGCGAGGATGAGGTGCGGGCGGCGCTGGAAACGCCGGACGAGATTCGGCGTAGCAAAAGCGACGCGAACGTGTATCTTTTCTATCGCAGCCGACGCAACCGGCGTTGGGTCTGCGCCGTGAGCAAACAAGCGGGCCGGACCGGCTTTCTCATCACGGCGTATCCCACCGACGCCATCAAAGAAGGCGAACGAATATGGCCGAAGTGAATGTTTATTACGATCCGGCAGGCCGCACGCTGACGGTGTGGTTTGGCCGTCGGCAGGCGGAATATGTCTGCGAAGAGACGGGCGAGGAAGTGGTCTTGATGAAGGACCGGAAGGGTCGCGTCATCGGTTTTGAGCGTCTGAATTATCCCGGCAAAGCCGCCCAGCCGGTGAGGATCGCGTTTGAGACAATTCCCCAGCCCGCATGATGGCCGACAAAGTAAAACAAACATCAAACGGCAGACGCCACGCCACGCAGCAATCAGTCAACGGCGCGGTCAAGGCCATCTGCGACATCATGCGCCGGTCGAATTGCGCGGGGGCGTTGCAGTATGTGCCGGAACTGACATGGATTCTGTTTCTGCGCATCCTCGACGAGCGGGAGACACGCGAGGCTGAGGAGGCCGAGGCGGTAAACGCGGAGTTCGCGCCGTCCCTCGTTGCGCCGTATCGCTGGGGGGACTGGGCGGCGCCTGGAGGCGTGAAGCGGCAGGAATTGCAGGATGGCGCGCTCGGCGCGTTTTTCAGCTTCGTCAACGGCGAATTGATTCCACACCTGAAGACGTTGCGCGAGCAGCCGAACGCGAAGCCGCGCCAGAAGGTCATCAGCGAAATCTTCTCCGGCGTCGAACACACTCGCATTGACACGGAGCGGAACTTTCTGGACGTGCTGGACAAGGTTCACGAAATCAGCGCCAAAACAGTTGACCCGACGCATGTGTTCACACTCTCCCAGGTGTATGAAGGGCTGCTGCTCAAGATGGGCGAGAAGGGCAATGACGGCGGACAGTTTTTCACGCCGCGTGAAATCATCCGCGCGATGGTCCGGGTGGTTGACCCGAAGATTGGCGAGACGGTTTATGACCCCGGCTGCGCCACGTGTGGATTTCTGGCGCAGTCGTTCGAGCACATGGCCGGGCCAAACAACGAGAAAATCACGTCGCCCGACCAGTTGGAGACGCTCAAACGGCGGACCTTCTACGGACGGGAGAAGGACAACGCGATTTACCCCATCGCGCTCGCCAACCTCGTGCTGCACAACATTGACGAGCCGCACATCTGGCACGGCAATACGCTCACGGGCGCGGAAACTTACGGCGGATTGTTTCAGGACGCGCCGCAACTCTATGACGTGGTGCTGATGAACCCGCCGTTTGGCGGCAAGGAAGGCAAGGACGCCCAGACGCGCTTCCCATACAAGACCGGCGCGACGCAAGTGCTGTTTCTGCAACACGTCATTGACAGTCTCACACCGAATGGGCGTTGCGGCATCGTGCTTGATGAAGGCGTTTTGTTCCGCACCAACGAGACGGCCTTTGTCCAAACCAAGCGCAAGCTGCTGGACGATTGCGACCTTTGGTGCATCGTGAGCCTGCCGGGCGGCGTGTTCACGGCGGCCGGGGCGGGCGTGAAAACCAATCTACTTTTCTTCACCAAAGGCAAGCCAACGGACAAGATTTGGTATTACGACCTGTCGGACATCAAGGTCGGTAAGAAAACGCCGTTCACCTTGAAGCACTTTGAGGACTTCTTCCGCCTGCTCCCCGACCGCGCCGACAGCGAACGCAGTTGGACGGTCATGCGCCAGCAAATCGAAGCCCGGAACTACGACCTGAAAGCCGTCAACCCGAACCGTAAGAGCACCGAAGATATGCGCACCCCGGAGGAATTGCTCGCGGTCATCGAATCCAAGGGGCGCGAGGTTGCCGCCGCCCTTGCTGCGCTGCGTGATAGAAGCCTCAGACCTTAACGACGTTCATCGCCCCTCGTTTCCGCGTAACAGCCCTTGAGGGCTGCCAGAGAAACACATACAGAGCTTCCTCATATCAAGCGCCACGACACCCAATGGCTCATCACCCATTTCAAGAACCCGCAGGCCGTCTCTCCGGGCACCGTCATGCCCCAGCTTTTCCTTGCCGAGCAGGAAATCCGCGCCCTGACCCAATTCCTGCTTTCATTGTCCGATACCAACCTCGTCGGCTTCCTCAAGACTCCCGCCATGATGACCCCGGTCGAGCGCGGCCAGGCCGTGTACAAGAAGTTCGGTTGCGCCGGGTGCCATGGCCTGGAGGCCCAAGGCGGCATCCCCAACCCCAACGCCAAGACCGCCCAGCAAGTCCCCGGCCTCAAATTCGTCTCCGAAGGCTACACCAAGGACGAACTCCGCAAGCGCATCCTCGACGGCCAGCGGGAAATCGTCGCCATGGACGCGCGCAAACCCCCGCCCCCCCTCTACATGCCCCCCTGGCGCGGCAAGATCGCCGAAGGCGAACTCAACGACCTCGTCGAATACCTCATGAGCCTCATGCCAAAAGGCGAGAAGCTCGAGTTCTAAGAGCAGGCTGCAGAATTATTAACCGCACAAAGAACGCAAAAGCCGAGGAAATTGAGGCGTTTCTTTGTGATCTCTGCGTTCTTTGCGGTTAATTTTGCCACCGGCTCTAAAACGGTCCCGGGTCAGACAGCACGGCCTGGTAATCCTGGCTCCCGGATTGCCCGTGGCCGGAGGACTCGTCGCCGGGGGCCGTCATCCCCCCGCCCTGGCCGCCCGTCGAGGCGGGCTCCGTTCTGGCGGACTGGCACCCGGCCAGGGCGGACACCAGGACCGCCCCGAGGAGGCAGGCAACAAAGGTGCGCAGAGAGCGCCGCTGCGGGACGGAGGGGAGGGGATGAGCGGCGCGGGACTGGTCTATTTGCGTGAATAATGACATCATGAAGTAAACCTAATCCCACTCCGGCGCCCCCTCCGCTATGGGGTCTTTGCCCCAGGACACAGGCTGTCCAGCACAGCAGGGCCTCGCGGGTAGTCGGTGATGGCGGAGACGGAGTGCCGGGCGGACCCCTCACCCCAACCCTCTCCCCTTCTGAAGGGGAGAGGGCGAAGCGTCGGCAGTCTCTCGAACCTCCGGGGGCCTCGGGTTCCTCCAGCCGCAACGGAGAATTCTCCCTCTCCCCATCCGACTCGCCGCGCTGCCGCGCCGTCGCAGCGGGTGGGGAGAGGGCTGGGGTGAGGGGTCCGAGCGCAGTGCTGCCCGCGCCTTCACTGAGGCCGTACCCGCGCGGCCATTGCCCCCCGCTACGGCTTGTCGGAGCCGCCTTTGCGGCCCTGTTCGATGAGCAGTTTCTGCAAATCGGCCAGGGACCGGGACTGGGAGCTGCCCTCGACGGTCTTCTCGGCGATGACCTGGACCTTCTGGTAGGCGGCTTCGAGTTGCTGGGCGAGCTTGGTGTTGGCGCTCAGGAGGTCCTTGTTGGTCCGCTCGAACGACTCGTTCCGGGCGGCCAGCACGTTGCGCTCGCCCTCGAATTCCTTGCGCAGGAGATCCTCCCGGTTCTTGGCCTCGAGCTTGAGCCGGTCGGTCGTTTCCTTGACGGCCTGATTGAGGGCGGTTTCGAGCTCCTTGGGGAAAGCCGCGGCCCTGGCCCGCAACTCGCCGAGTTCGCGCTCCTTTTCGCCTATCCCCTTCTCACGCTCGGCCAAGTCTTTTTCGGCCGCCTCTCGCTTGAGCTTGATCTCCTTCTGGAGCGCGGCCATCTCATCGTTGAGTTTGTCTTTGATGGCCTGCTGGTCGCGCTTGAAGACGTAGTTGAATTCCTCGCGCTCGCGCTCGCGGGCCTTCTTTTCGGAGCCGTCGCGCTCCTTGAGTTCCGCCTCGTGTGCCTTCTTCTCCTTCTCCCATTCGGCGCGCAGGAAGGTGATTTCGCTCTGCAACTCTTCCCGTCGGCGGGCCATCTCGGTCTCGAACTCCTCCCGCTTCTGATTCTGGGCCTCGATGAGGGCCGCCAGGCTCACGGCGGCCTTTTCGATGCCATAGAGTTCCTTGAGGTTGCGCTCTTTGCTCTCGACCGCCTGTTGAACGTTGCGGAACCTGCCGGATTCGGAGCCCAGCCGGTCCGCGATGCCGGCCAGGAACTTGCCGACCTCGGACTTGAGCCGGCCAATTTCGCTGTCGATGCCCTCTGGCTCGACCGTGGTTGCGACCCGGACCGCCTCTTCAGCTCGCTTCTCCTCGGTCCGCCGTTCCGGGGCGAGTTCGGCGGCGCGTTTTTCTTCGAGTTGCCGGGCCAGGGCCTGATAGGCCTCGAGCATCTCCTGCTTTGTGCTCTTTTCGGAAATCGGTTTCGCGGGTTCGGGTTTTGCAGCCATAAAATCTCTGGTTCGGGGTTTGCTCACATCAGGCACAAGGTGCCAGGGATCCAACGGGAGGGCAAAGCCAAAAGCTCGAGAAGGCCGCGCGGCGAGTGTAGGACGGAAATCTTCACAAAATAAGAATTCTGTCTCACCTCCCCGCGCCGCGCTGTATGGCCCGGGCTCGAACGGGATTGCGACCCGCAGGGCCGTCCGACATATTGCCAGTGTGAAGCGAATGACCAGAGGCGACTGGGCTGCCGGAACCGCGTGGGCGCATCCGGACACCGCCCCCGGAACGCCGCATTTATGCGGCAGCGGTCTGGAAATCCCAGGAGGCTGCCGGCTGAAAGCCGGCGTTCCGGAGGGCAGTGCGCCGATCCGCCGGAACCGCGTTGTGCCTCCTATTGGCGTGCCCGGCCTGGGGGGCCGAGGCGAAAAAGGCCGCCAAGGCCCTGCCCCGGATTTCGGCGGCGCAAACGGCCGATGCGCTCTCCGGGTTTCAAGTCAAGAAGGGCTTCCGCGTCGAGTTGGTTGCGGCGGAGCCGCTGGTGGCGGCCCCGGCGGCGCTGGCATTCGATGAGCGGGGGCGGTTGTTCGTGGCGGAGATGCGGGACTACCCCGACCGGCGCGGGCAGAGCCCGCACCTGGGCCGGGTCCGCCTGCTGGAGGACATGGATGAAGAAGGGGCCTATCAGACCAGCGCCATCTATGCAGACGACCTGGCGTGGCCCTCGGCCGTGGCCTGTTACGGCGGCGGCGTCTTCGTGGCGGCTACCCCGCAGATCCTCTATCTCAGGGACAGCCGGGGCGACGGCATCGCCGACCTCGTCAAAGTGGTCTTCACCGGGTTCGGCGGCAGGCCGTATCTGCCCAACCCCCAGGCGCTGCTCAACAGCCTCAACTGGGGCCCGGACAACTCCTTTCATTGCGGGACAGCCGGCCTGGGCGGCCTCGCCAGCGTGCTCAGCACCGCTGAGATGCCGTCGCTGCCGCTGGGCAACAATGACATTGCCTTCGACCCGCGCACGCTGGCGATGGGGCCCGATGCGGGCCCGGCCCAAACGGGTTCGAGCTTCGACAGCCGGGGCCGGAAATTCCTCTGCAGCACCAACCATCCCCTGCGCATGGCGATGTGGGAGCCCCGCTACCTGGCGCGCAACCCGTTCTTTGCCGCGCCGCCGGAGTTGGTGGACGCCGCTGCCCCGGCCACGGCCGTCTATCGCCTCTTTCCCGGAGCCGAGGCCCCGAAGTCCCGCCAGCGGGCCATCGCGCCGGCAAAGACCCAGTCCCCGCCCACCGGCGGCCTGGCGGCGGGCTGGCTGACGGCCTCTGGCGGTTGCGTGGTCTATCGCGGCTCCGCCTTTGGGACGAATTACTTTGACAATGTCTTCGTGGCCGACCCGCAGGCCCATATCATCCATCGGTTCGTCCTGCGCGACCAGGGGCTGGAGAGTGTGGCCGAGCGCGCGGCGGACGAGCGGCGGGACGAGTTCCTGGTCTCCAGGGACGATGCCTTCAGGCCGATGGACCTGGTCAACGGCCCCGATGGGGCGCTCTACGTGGCGGACATGCGCTCCGGGCCTGACCACGGGCGGATCTATCGCATCGTGCCGGAGGGCTTCAAACGGCCCGCCGTGCCGCGGCTGGACCGGGTCAAGACCCCCGACCTCGCCCTGCTGCTGGCCCAGGCCAATGCCTGGCACGCCGACACGGCCGCGCGGCTCTTGTATGAACGGCAGGACCTCTCGGCCACGGGCGCGCTGAGCAACTTGCTCAGCTATTCGAGGTTTCCACTGGCGCGGCTGCGGGCCCTGCAGGCGCTGGCCGGGCTGGGAGCACTCTGGGAACCGCACCTGCTCCGCGCCCTCAAGGATGACGATGAACGGGTGCGCGAACGCGCGGTGCGGCTGGCCGAGCCTGTGGCCGCCTCCGGCGGTCTGTCGGCTCCGCTTTGGCAGCGGCTGCGCGCCCTGGCGGCCGACCCCTCGATCCGCGTGCGTTACCAACTGGCCTTGAGCCTTGGCGCCTGCGCCGTGCCGGGCCGGGGCGTGGTGCTGGCGGACCTGCTCGCGCGCGACCCGGACAACCCGTGGATGCGCGCGGCGGCGCTCAGCTCGATGGGCGAAGGCGCAGGTCTTTTCCTTGCGCACCTGGCAGGGGACAGCCGTTTTCTGGATGCCCCGGGCCAGCAGTTTATGGCGGACTTGGCCACCATGATTGGTCTGCGCGGCCGGATGACGGAGGTCACGCAGGTCATTAGCTTGGCCAATCAGACGCCGCCGTCTGCGACGCCCCCATACGGTCTGCTGGTTGCCCTTGGGGAGGGCCTGCACCGCACCGGCAGCTCGCTGGCGCTGGCGGATAGAGCAAAGCGGCTCCAGCGCTTTTTCGATGTCGCCTTGAACACGGCCCTCACCGAGGGCCTCCCGTTGCCATTGCGCGTCCAGGCGGTCCGCCTCCTGGGCGTCAACCCGCAGGACTATGCGCCGTCCACCGATTGGCTGCGGGTGCTGCTCTCCCCGGTCGAACCCTACGCGCTGGAATCGGCGGTGCTCGCCGCGCTGGGGCGGTGGAACGACCCGGCCGTCGCGCCCGCCCTGCTCTGGGCCGGGCGGACGTTGGCCCTGCCGTTGCGCAACGAGGCGCTGATGGCGCTGATGGCCCGCACCGACCGCGCCCAGACCCTGCTCGCCGCCATCGAGCACGGCCAGATCAACCCTGGCGCTGTCCCCGAGGCCCTCCTCAACCTCTTGCGCACCCATCGCGACCCAGCCATCAGCCAGCGCGCCCTCCGGCGCCTCGGCCCGGTCCCGCGCGCGCGCCCGGCCCTGCTCCAGCAATTCGAGCCGGCGCTCACGCTCGGCGGCGTTGCCAGCCACGGCCATGACCTTTTCCTGGCGCGTTGCGCCGCCTGCCACCGCCTCGGGGGTGAAGGGCGGGCATTCGGCCCCGACCTGGCGGCCACCAAGACCCAGGGACGGGAGGCCATCCTCGACGCCATCCTCGACCCGAGCCGGGACCTGGCGCCCGGCTATGAGACTTGCGTGGCCGAGACCAAGGAAGGCGAGAGCCTGCTGGGCACCAAGACCTCGGAGAACGCCACCACGGTTACGTTCAACCTGGTCAACCTCGGTCCGACGGCCTGGCTCCTGGCCGACCTCGCATCTGTCGAGACCCGTTCCTGGTCGCTCATGCCCGACGGCCTCGAGGCCGGCCTCTCACCGCAGGACATGGCCGACCTCCTCGATTACCTGCTCCTCACGCCGAGGTGAGCACTCCAGCTACAAACTGGCACGGCCCCGATGGATGCCGCCGCATCAGGCCGCATCTTCGTTTCCTTGGTTTCCTTCTGTTCTGTTTCTGTGCCCAGCCGGCGGGATGCTGGAAAGGAACAGAAGGAAACGAAGGAAACGAAGGATTGAAGACCCGGATCCGCCGCCATGCACACTCACCAACCGCGCGCGCGGTAGAAGCGGTGATTGTAATTCGTGGCGTCGCAATTGATGAATTGGAAGCTCGTGTTTGTGCTGAAAAGGCTTGTCAGCGGCACCCAGTTCACGAAGTTCGTTGAGCCTTGCAACTCCCAGTTGTGCCCCGCCTCTCCCTGGATGGTCACGGCGCAGGCCCCGTTTGCCAGGCTGGCCACCGGCCCCAGGCGCAGGCTCCACGGCGGCGCTCCGCCGCTTTGCAGGACAGCCCCGTATTCGCCGACCACCACATACGTGCCCGCCCCGTAGGCTAAACCGTGGAGCGCCCGCTGCGTGCCGGAACTGTGGCTGACCCAGTTTATGCCGTCCATCGAACTCAAGATGCCCCCGCCAGCGCCGACGGCCACAAATGTCCCACCTTGGAAACGAACGCGCACAGGCGTGACCAACTGTTCGGTTCCCGAGCGGGCCGCGCTCCAGTCCACTCCATTGGTCGAGTGCAGGAAGGCGTTTCGCGTCACCGCGACGAACGTGGCGTTCCCGAAAGCAACGCTCTGTACGGGGTTCGTCGGGGAAGTCGGATTGCCCAGGTTGCTCCAGTCGGCGAGGTTCGTCGAGGTCAGCAAGGTGCCGTCGATGCAGAGAACCAGACAGGTGCCGTTGCCGTAAGCCAGGTCCCAGAGCGTGGTGTTCACGCCCGTTGTGCGCGGTGTCCAATTAGTGCCATCCCCGGAAGTGAGCAGGGTGCCACCATCGCCGCCAACCACAAATAGCCCGGTGGCATAGGTTGCCCCGTAGAGTCGAGCGGATACGCCGGAACGGCACAGGCTCCACTGCACGCCGTCCGGCGACGCCGCAATGGTTCCCCGGTCCCCCACCGCCACAAACAGTCCTTGCCCGAAGGTCAGTCCCGGATAGGGGTCATCACCAGGGGTGATTGGGCAAACGCCCTGGGTCCATTGCACCCCGTCCTGGGAGCGTAGGGTGGTCCCGTCTTCGCCAATGGCCAGGAACAGGCCGTTGCCATAGACCACAGCTGTGAACCAACTGATGATCTCCGGGCCCAGCAGGCGGGTCCACTGGGCACCGTTGGTCGACCCAAGCAATGTTGAGGGCGCCACGGTCACAAACATCCCGTTGCCAAAGGCGATCCCCCTGAAAATGGTCCCAGCCCCCAGGCTTTGCATGCTCCAATTTGTCAGGCTGGTCGAGACTCCGATCATCCCCACGCCGGTCGCTACGAACCTGCCGTTGCCATAGGCAACATGGAGCGCGGCCTCGCCCACGGACGGAAACCCATGTTGGTGCTCCCAGGATCTCCCATCGGTCGAGATCAGCATCCCAGGTTCTGTCAGCGCGATGAAGGTGCCGTTGATATAGCTGATCCCCTGGAAGTGATCGGGCAACAGCATACCATAGGGGTTCATGCTCACCCAGGAACTCCAGGACACTCCGTCCGGGGAGGTCAACACCTCTCCCTGATCCCCCACGGCTACATAGGTCCCATTCCCGTAGGCCACGCCCCACAACAACGAGCCAACGGCCGAGTGTTGGCTGCTCCAGTGGAGGCCGTCCGCAGAAGTCAGGATAGCGCCGTAGCTCTGCAGAAACGGGTCAGTTCCCGTGCCCACAGCCACGAAAAGACCATCGCCGTAAGTGACGGTGGTGAGCAGGATCAAAAGAGGATCAGGGATGTCCTGCGCTGCCCAGCTCAACCCGTCGGTTGACGTCAGGATAACAGGACGATCGCGGGCTTGGTCCGGCGCGCTGCGGTAGCCCACAGCGACGTAAAGGCCGCGGCCATAAACCACATCGGAAAAGCTGTCCGGCGGAGTGACGCGATTGAACGTCCAGTTGGTCCCATCGGCCGAACTGAGGGTCACTCCGTCCTCGCCCACGGCCAGGAAAGAGCCGTTGGCATAAATAACCCGACTGAGAACATAACCGTGGTAGGGCAAAGGACTGCGCCATTGCCACTGGTCGAGCGAATCGGCCGCCCAAAGGGTCAGAGACCCGGTGATGGCCGCCAATCCAATCAGCAAGTTGTGTCGTTTCATAAGGGTTACCACGGCAGACCGTCGCGGTGGGGCAAATTGTCCCTGTTCCAGCGTTTGCAAATCTGGTCCTGCCGCACGTCGAACAGGGCTGCCGGCTTGAGGTTCTCGACATGGGCGTCGCAGAAGGCGATATTGAACCGGCCACCGTGCCGCCGCCTGGTGGCCATCCTCTCCGCCGTGTAGGTGCCGCCACCCGGCGGTTTTCTGCCGGATTCGACAGCCATGGCGAAATCAAGAGGGGTCAGGTCTCCTGCCCCAAAGACCTTCTCCCCTAGCGGGAAAAACGGGAACCCACTCGGGTCGCAAACTGCGAGAAGGCCATCCCCTATGGCGGTCATCTGGCTCGGACTCACCACTTGGTCCCCCTTCACGTAAGTGGTCGAAGTAAGGGTCGTCCAGTCTATTGGGTCAATGTCACCACCCCCAATGAAGCCCTGCCCTCCATCCGGGTTGAAAGGGTCGGTCCCTCGAGGATTGTACCCGTAACTGCCGCAGGTGAGATTAAACCCGCCCGGGAGGCGAGCGTATCCTGGGCACACGCCAACGCCGCTTTGTGAGTTTGGCTCATAGCGATATCCGTCCGACTTCGGCCAATCGCTTCCGAGATACTTGGCCAGGTGGTCATACCACTGCACGTATGGGCTCTCCACCCACGTTCCGTCCGTGGCCATCACTCCGCACACTGGATAGACCTTATTATCCTGGACGTACATGTGCAGGGCCAGGGCCCATTGGCGCAGGTTGCTCCGGCAACCCGCTGAGTCCGCCGCCGCCCTGGCCCGGCTCAGCGCCGGCAAGAGCAGCGCGGCCAGAATGGCGATCACGGCAATAACCACCAGCAGTTCGATGAGAGTGAATGCCTTATAGTAGCCTGGGGCAAGGCCCCGCTCGCGCGCGTCGCGGAGCGACGCAGTGAAGGTAGCCGTGGACCTCGGTCCACGGTTTGCGGCGTCGAAACAGGTCCGCGTCGCGTAGCGACGCTTGAAGCCGTCGCGGGTTTCAGGCGTTGCTACGCGACGCATTCGGGCTTGGCCCATGGGTCCGTGGACTGGAAGTCCACGGCTACCATCGGGCACCGCTACGCGGTGAGCTGGATGCAGGTCCATCCACCGCTGGGGTCAGGACAAGGCTGTTTTGTTTTCATTTGTTTGTCGATTCTGCCGCCGGTTGCCCCGCCTGCTCCGCCGGCGGGGCGGGGCCGCCGATAGGGCTTTCCGGCAAGGGGAGCTTTCGCAGCCGCTCCAGCGCGGCGGCGAGCAAGTCATCGCGCCCGCCCCCAAAGGCACCGGGAGCGGGTTTAAACTCGATTTGCGGCTGGATGCCGCGCCCATTGATACACGCGCCGCCGGGGAGGTATTCGATCTCTGAGGGCAGGATGGCGGTCATCTCCAGCGGGAGCTCGATGGTCACCGAAGCGCCATAGGGCGCCCCGCGGGTGGCCGCGCCCATGGTGGTGACGTTGGGGGCCCCCATCATCATCGCGATGAAGGACTCGCTGGCGTCCATGCACCGCGGGCCGATGAGCAGCAACACCGGCCGGTCATAGCGCCAGGGCCCACGGGGACTGGCAGTGCGCTGCAACTCGGACGAGAGGTAGGAGGGATACCGAGCAATTCGGACGCGGCCCAAGGCATAGAGGAAAGGGACGCTCAGGAATTGACCCGAGGCCTCGCGGGCCAGTCCTTCATTTCCCCCGGTGTTCCAGCGGACGTCCAGCACCAGGCCACGGGTCTGGCGCATCCGCTCGAGGGCCAGGTTGCAATCCTCTGCAGCCGAGTCCAGCCAACCGTGCACGGCAAGAAAGCCGATGCTGTCGCCGGTCACGGTCCACTCGACCAAGCCGCGGCCGCTAGGCTTGCCCAGGAGCGGTCCGTAGGCCGAGCGGCTGCCGTTGGGCGCGGCCTGCCGGCTAAAGACCGGGACCTCGGCCCCGGCGACCTGGAGCCGGACCTGCGGATTGTGGAGTTGGCTTAGCATCTCGGCGCAGATGCCGGCCAATTCGTAGGTAGAGGTTGCGGCCAGCGCTCGGGGGCGATAGCCCGCGTAAAGCCCGGCCCAATCCACCTCCGGGCGCAACGTGGCGATCGGATACGATTGTTCGACCCTGTTGCAGAGCCCTTCGAAGGCACTCGCCACCAGCATCGGGGCGACCGCGGGAGGCGGCCTCAGGCGCAGGGCTTCAAAATTGGGCACGTACGCAACCGTGCCCGCCTCGAAATCCACAACGAAAAAGCGTCGCGGACCGCCTGTGGTATCGATGTCCACCGTTGCGCTTTTGCGGTCCGGGATCAGGCAATAGCCGAAAGAATGATAGCTCGCGCTGGTTTTTAACTTGGCCACGATGCGCATCTCATAGACCAGGTTGGTGCTCCCGCCGACGGAGACGGTCTCGGGCGGGAACAGGCGGTTGATTTCCTTGGGATGAAAGCGCAACCAGACGCGCGCCACCGGCTCTTTGCCTGTGCTCGCGGGGCTGACCAGGGTGCCGCCCTTCCTGGCAATGAGCAGCGCCCACAACGCCCCGTCCGGGCAATGCCCGACACCCAAGTCCGCAGGCCCAAGCTCCAGGCGCAGTTGGTCGCCGACCGGAAACTGGAAACGCGAGACGCTGAACAGGTCGGCCTGGGCAAACTCGACGGCGCGAGCCCTATCGGGATCCGAATCCCCGACGGTGAGCGAGGTCGGGTAGCGTTGGAGCAGGTCGATGGCGCCCGGGGGCAGGGGCCGTGCGGAGACCGACGCCGGTGAAGCCGGCTGCGCTCTATCCCGGACGCGATGCGAGCGCAGCAACAAGGCGCTTGAACCGAGCGCCAGGACGATGGCCGTGGCCGCCAGGGCGAGGGCGCGTCCTGACACTGCCCCCGGAGTGCGCCCGTCCTCGGGCGCAGCAGCGACGGAGGGGGCAGGCGCGCTGGAGTGTGCAACCGCTCCCCTGGCTCCGGACGTCCCTGCGCCCGGGGACGGGCGCACTCCGGGCGGGCCCCCGACGGTGGGGGCAGTCTCGGAAGGCGGCACGGGGGCCAAGGGCGGCGGAGGGGACGGAGGGGATCTGGTGATGGTCTCGACGTCCGTCTGGACCTCGCTGGCCTGCTGGTAGCGGCGCTCGGGGGCCTTTTCCAGCGCCCGCAGCACGACCTGGTCGAGGCGGGCGTCCACTTGGGGTTTCTGGGAGGGGGGCGGGAAGCGGCCCAGGGGCAACTCGCCGGTGAGCATCTCGTAGAGCACGACGCCCAGCGAATAGATGTCGGCCCGGTGGTCCACGGTGGCGGGGCGCTCGACTTGTTCCGGGGCCATGTAATGCGGCGTGCCCAGCACCTGCGAGTCGCCGGTCAGGCCCTTGCCCTTCTGGTCCGCGCCGACAATCTTGGCGATCCCAAAATCGGCGACCTTCACCCGGCCCTGCTTGTCGAGCAGAATGTTCTCAGGCTTGATGTCGCGGTGGACAATGCCCTGCTGGTGGGCGTATTGGAGGGCCTCGCAGACGGGCGGGACGATGGCCAGGGCCTCGGCCGGGGTAAGCCTGCGCGCCTGGAGCAACTGGCGCAGGCTCAGCCCGTCCACAAACTCCATCACCAGGTAGTAAAACTGGTCGATCTGGCCGAAATCATAGACCGCGACGATGTGGGAATGGTTGAGCCGGGCCAGGGCGCGCGCCTCGCCAGCAAAGCGGTCGGCAAAGCCGGGGCTCTCCTCTCGCTCGCGGGCCAGGATTTTGAGCGCCACCCAGCGGTCCAGCTTGGGTTGGCGCGCCTTATAGACCACGCCCATGCCGCCCCGCCCCAGGCATTCGACGACCTCGAGCTGCGGCAGGAGCCTGGCCACCTCGCTGACCGGCGGCGTGAGAGCCTTGTCCACGCCATGGCCAGGCCGCCCTTGCTGCTGGCCGCCTGGGCCGGGCTCGGTGCCCAGGCCCACCTTGAGCATGCACTCGGGGCACAGGCCCTCCAGCCCGTCGGAGGTCACGGGCTTGCCGCATTCTGGGCATAGTGCGCTCATAAGCTACCCCTTTCTACGGAGGGGCGGGAGGTTTGTAACAGACTAATGTGCTTTTTCTGGCAGCCTGTTGAGATACGGTCAACTCAACCGCGAATGGACGCGAATAGACGCGAATATTTCGCCCTGGACATGCCAGGAACGTCGGGTTTCCCGCACTTGGGTTTCATTCGCGTTCGTTCGCGTTCATTAGCGTCCATTAGCGTCCATTAGCGGTTCCTTTCTGCAACAGAATTAGCCCGCAAGGACGCGGTGAAGGTAACGGAGTTCCTCCTCGATCTCGGCGGGGTCGGCAAGGCCGCGCGCTATCTCCGCCCGCAGCAGGTCGCGATAGCGCTGCCGCAGCCGGTGTACTGCCATGCGCACGGCCGCCTCGCCCACGCCCAAGGCTGCTGCCAGTTGGCCATAGGGTATGTCGGCTCGGGACTGGGTCAGACAACCTGCCTGGGTCAGATCTTCAGCCTCTTCGTGCGAGTAACCGCGCCGGCGCACGTAAGCATAGAGTGGGAACCAGTAAGTGCGGCACAGCCGTTCCAGCGCGTCCCGCGCCTCAGGAGCACCCTCCTCCCGCGTGGCCAGGACCACCGACCAATGCGTCGGCGTGAACGCTCCCTGCCCGATGATTCTCGTCTCGGTGGACCCGGTTTCCTGTGCGCTGGTCATGGCGTCGGAGGGCGGGCCGCCCAGGGGCAGGCGGCGCCACTTGTGCGGCAACCCGCGCCGCTGTGGCCGCATTGTCGGAAGACATTTTCCCGTTCCATAGACGGCCTTTCCTTCTGCCTCCGCCAACGGCAAGACCCGCTATCCCAACTCGGGGTCATGCCGCGCCGGTTTCCACCAATTTTCTACTAATCATCAGGTTGTTTTGTCAAGTCCCAACGTTCGAAATCGGGCATTGCGCGACGCGTGAAACATGTTAATCTTGAGCCATGAAAACGATCACCATTCGAGACTTGCGCCAGCGCTGGCCCGAGGCAGAGGCGGCTCTGGCTGTGGAGGACGAAATCGTCGTCACACGCGATTCCAAGCCGGTAGCCAAGCTGGTGCGCATCCCGGCCCAGGCCGGCAAGCGCCCCCGCTGGGACGCCAAAGAGCATGGGCGCTGGCAGAAAAGGATTTCCGGCGGCAAGGTGTCGAGCAGTGATGCGGCGCTGGCGGCAAGCCGCGCCGAGCGAACGTTCGCTGACCGCCGCAAATGATCTATGATCTATCTGGATACCAGTTGTCTGCTCAAGCTGCTGCGAGAGGAGCCGGAAAGTGCGGATGTGCGGGGCGCAGTGGATGCCGAGGAAGAGGTGGTGGTGTCATCGCTGGCGGAATTGGAGACGGAGGTGCAATTGAAGGGGGCGGCAGCCGGCGGGGAGATTCGCCTCAGCCAGTGGCGTCAGTACCCGGGCGAGGCTCGCGGCGATGCGCAATTTCGACCCCTTTCACTTCCGGCATTTGCCGGCAGCGGTCTTCTCGACGGCCCTGCGGCAACACCGGCATCCGCAGGCGGCCTATTGCCGTTCGCTAGATCGGCTCCATCTGGCCGCCATGGAGGAACTGCGGCTCAGGAGGCTCATGACCTTGGACGACTCTCAGGCCAAGGCCGCCTCGGCGCTGGGTTTCACTGTTCTACGCCCGGGACGAGCAGGCGAGGATCGCCGCGAACTTGGTTGATTCACAGCCCCAGCTCCCGTTTGACCTCGGCAAAGGCGCTGAGGGCCAATTGGAGGTCCTCGAGGGAATGGGCGGCGGAGATTTGGGTGCGGATGCGCGCCTTGCCCTGGGGCACGACCGGGTAGGAGAAGCCGACGACATAGACGCCGCGCGCCAGCATGGCGTCGGCAAAGCGCGTGGCCAGGGCGGCGTTGCCGAGCATGATGGGCACAATCGGGTGGGTTCCGGGCAGGATATTGAAGCCGAGCCGGGCCAGTTCCGCGCGGAAGAACCGGGTGTTGGCCTCGAGGGAGTCGCGCAGGGCGGTCGAGGTCATGAGCAGGTCCAGGACTTTCAAGGACGCCCCCACGATGGTGGCGCGAGCGTGTTCGAGAAGAGGTAGGGCCGCGAACGCTGGCGGAGCAGTTCGATGAGTTCCTTGCGGCCGCTGGCATAGCCGCCGCTGGCGCCGCCCAGGGCCTTGCCCAGGGTGCCGGTGAGCAGATTGACGCGGCCGGCGACCTGGTGGTGCTCGGGCGTGCCGCGGCCTGTGGGGCCCATGAACCCGACGGCGTGCGAGTCATCCACCATCACCAGGGCGTCGTATCTCTCGGCCAGGCCGCAGATGGCGGGGAGGTTGGCGATGTAACCGTCCATCGAAAAGACGCCATCGGTGGCGACCATCCGAAACCGGGCATTGCGGGCCTCTTTGAGTTTGGCTTCGAGGTCGGCCATGTTGTTGTTGAGGTAGCGGTAGCGCTGGGCCTTGCAGAGGCGGATGCCATCGATGATGCTGGCGTGGTTGAGCTCATCGGAGATGATAGCGTCTTCCGGGCCGAGCAGGGTCTCGAACAGCCCGCCATTGGCGTCGAAACAGGAACTGTAAAGGATGGTGTCGTCGGTGCCGAGGAATTGGCTGAGCTTGCGCTCCAGTTCCTTGTGCGGGCCCTGGGTGCCGCAGATAAAGCGGACGGAGGAGAGGCCGTAGCCCCAGCGGTCCAGGGCCTCGCGGGCGGCCTGGATGACTGCGGGGTGTTGCGCCAGGCCCAGGTAGTTGTTGGCGCACAGGTTGAGCACCGGCGAGGCGCTGCCGGTCACGCCAATGCGGGCGTTTTGCGGCGTGGTGATGACCCGCTCGCGTTTGTAGGTGCCGGCAGCGCGGATCGCATCGAGCTGCCCCAGAACGTGCTTCTGTATCGAAGGAGTCATTTCTTTTGGACACCCGCCTGGAAAGGTGGATCCTCTGGATCAAACCAATTCGTCATTCGTCATTCGTCATTTCCAATTCAGCACCACCTTGCCCGACTTGCCCGAGAGCATGACCTCGAATCCCTTTTGGAATTCGGTGTAGTGAAAGCGGTGGGTGATGATGGGTTTGATGTTCAGGCCGCTTTGGAGCATGACGGTCATCTTGTACCACGTCTCGTACATCTCGCGCCCGTAGATGCCTTTGATGGTCAGCATCGAGAACACGACGGTGTGCCAATCGATGGACATATCTTTGTCCGGGATGCCGAGCATGGCGATCTTGGCGCCATGGCTCATGTTGGCCAGCATGTCGCGGAAGGCCGAGGCGTTGCCGGACATCTCGAGGCCCACATCGAACCCCTCGTGCATCCCGAGTTCCTTTTGCACATCCTTGAGGGTGCGTTTGAGCGGGTTGATCGCCAGGGTGACACCCATCCGCCGCGCCAGTTCGAGCCGGTCTTCGTTGACATCGGTGATGACCACGTAGCGCGCCCCGGCGTGCCGCGCGACGGCGGCGGCCATGATCCCGATCGGCCCGGCGCCCGTGATGAGCACGTCCTCCCCGAGCACCGGGAACGAGAGGGCGGTGTGTACCGCGTTGCCGAAGGGATCGAAGATCGAGGCCACGTCCCGGTCGATCCCGTTGCTGTGGACCCAGACGTTGGTCATGGGCAGGGCCAGGTACTCCGCGAAGGCCCCCGGCCGGTTCACGCCGATGCCCTGGGTGTCCGCGCACAGGTGCCGCCGCCCCGCCAGGCAGTTGCGGCAACGCCCGCACACCACGTGACCCTCCCCGCTCACCACCTGGCCCGGGAAAAAGTCCTTCACGTTGGACCCCACCTCGGCTATCTCCCCCACGAACTCGTGCCCCACCACCATCGGCACCGGGATCGTCTTCTGCGCCCAGGCGTCCCATTTGTAGATGTGCGCGTCCGTCCCGCAGATGCCCGTGCGCTCGATCCGGATCAGCACGTCGTTCAGGCTGATCTTGGGCTCCGGCACGTCTTCCAGCCAAAGCCCCGGTTCCGCCTTCCGCTTCACTAATGCCTTCATAGATTTGACATTGCCACGTTCCCGCCCTCCGGCGTAATCTCCGGTTTGCAGGAAATGCGTTCGATATAATAGAGCCTCGTTTCCAACATACAAGCAATGAACAGAATACAAGTGAGTCTGTTGTTGGCGCTGGCGCTGGCGGCCCCCGCCGCCCGTCTGGACGCCCAAACCGAGCCCGGCCAGCCCATGCCCGACAAACCCGACCGCCAGGGCTGGATCCAACTCTTCGACGGGAAGACCTTGAGCGGTTGGACCGCCCCGGACCCCGGCAAGTGGGAAGTCAAGGACGGGGTGGTCATCGGCCAGGGCCCGACCAGCCACCTGTTCAGCCCCTACACCTACACCAACCTCGAATTCAAGTCCGAGGTCAAGCTCAACCACAGCGGCAACAGCGGCATGTACATCCGCGCCGCCCTGGGCAAGGGCTGGCCCAAGGGCTATGAGGCCCAGGTCGAAAACACCAGCCCGGACCCGCAGCGGACCGGCAGCCTCTATGGCTTCCACAAGGTCCTCGAGCAACTCATCCCCGACGACACGTGGTACACGCAGCACGTCATCGCCATCGGCAATCGCATCATCATCAAGGTCAACGACAAGATCGTGACCGATTTCGTGGACCAGAAGAACACGTATGTCTCCGGCCATCTGGCCCTTCAGCAGCACAACGACGGCAGTGTCGTGATGTTTCGCAACGCGGTCGTCAAGCGCTTGCCCAACTATGAAGGGGCGGCGCTGGCCATCGCCAAGCGGGACATGCCGGACCTCAAATAAGAAAGGCTGAAGGCTAAAGGCTAAAGGCTAAAGGCAGAAACCGGTGGCTGTATCGTGCCCGTACCGCCACGGCACAAGCGACTGGGCGCGACCACCGGTTTGCCGACCATCCCGAAGGGATGGAAATCACTCAGCCCAGGGTTGCGCCAAAGGCGCTACCCTGGGTTTGAGGCCACCAATTTGAAAACCCTGCAAGTTTCAGCAGCGATGCAACCCTTTCAGGGTAGTTGAGCAGAGCGCGCGCGACCCAGGGTAGCGCGTTCCGCGCAACAGAAAAAGGAATGTAGAGAACGCGGGGGCGAGATAAGGCGGGACTCGGGAATACAGAAGTGACTTTGGAGAAGTTGGGTCCGCCCCCGTGTTCTCTACATTCCTGGGTTGAACGAAGCCGCGGCCCAAGGTTCGTTGGGCCATCCTTGGGGGTACTGCGGAAAGTCCTGGATTTGCCTTTGACTACGGTCTGCGGTCGAGGCTTTTGGGGACGGGCCAGAGCCGTGCCAACCTGCGCCAGTCCCGGTGCTGACGGGGCGGCAGCGTTGTCGAGGCTCCGGGATTGGCCACTGGCCAGTTGGGACGCTCAAGCGGGTGCCACGCGAACAAAGCGCGGGGGTGGGAGTTGGCCCCCCAGCCGGAACGAGCAGTGAGGTGGTCCAGGGCGTAGTTTTCATGGCGGCCTGATGGTGCGGCGGACGCCGACGGGGGAGCCGTCGGGCAAGGAGATGACCTTTTGTCCTGGGCGCCAGGAGCCGACCAGGACCAGCCCGGTGCCACAATGCGGACAAAGCAGGCCTGCCTGCCGGACAGGCAGGGGTGTGGGCTGGGCGCAGACTCCTTGAGCGGCCAAGGGCGGGTCAGTCGGCGGGCTGGAGGTCGGAGGCTGCCAAGCGGCTTTCTCGGCCGCGGAGAGTAAGGGCGGTATTTTGAGCAGGGCTCGGACGCGGTTGAACTGGGCGCGGCCCCCGGGATGGAGCCAGCCAAAGCGGCGGACCCGATGGAATCTGAGCGGCAGGACGTGCTGGAGGAAGCGGCGGAGGAACTCGAAGGGGGCCATGTCCATGTGGCCCCAAGCCCCCGTGGCACTGTGGCGGAAGGGCCAGCGCAAGCGTCCGTCAGGCAGCAATTGGAGTTGGCGATTGCCGGTGGCGGTTTTAAACACGTAACGGCTGAGGTAGCGCAACGCGTTTTGGCCCCTGCCGACAGCAGCGCTGTGAACGACCCAGCGTTGCTGCCAGACTTTGGCCGGCAGGAGGGCAAGGGCCTCGGGCATCTGCTTTTGGAGTGCCGCCTGGTAAAGCGTGCGGCAGCGATCGCTCAGGGCTTTGACCGGCAACAGGAACCGAGGGCGGCTGGAGATCCACTGGCGCTGGTCCGGGCTGAGGCCGCCGCCGGGGACCAGGTAGTGGACGTGGGGATGGTATTCGAGGGTGCGCGTCCAGGTGTGGAGCACCCCCAGCATACCGAGGGTGGCGCCGAGGCGTTTGGGATTTTGAGCCAGATCCTGCAGGGCCTGGGAACTGGCGGCCAGGAGCAGGTCATAGCCCTTTTGGGGGTGAGAGCGAATCCAGCGGCGCAAGCCTTCGGGCACGGTGAAGGTGAGCAGGAAATAGTTCACCGGCAGCAACAGGGCGCTATTCTCATCGAGCCACTGCTGGGCATCCTGGCCGCCGCACTGCGGACAGTGCCGGTCGTTGCAGGAGTGGTAGCTGAAGTGGCGGTGGTTGCACTTGGGGCAATAGTACATCGCCCCGCCCAGGGCCGCGGTGCGGCAAACCAAAAGGTTTTGCAGCACCTGGCGCTGGCGGGTGGGCATGGCAGCTCCGAACTGCTCCAGATAGGCCGGAGCCCATCGGCACAACACGTCGTGGACGGATAAGGAGCTGCCGCTGCGCTGAGCGGCTGCGGCCATTTAGAGGCCGCCTAGAGGTTGCCCATGAATTTGTTAATGCGCTGCTGGTGCTGAGTCTGACAGAGGGTGGTTAAGTGGGTGTAGATGACGGTGGTGACGGGGCTGTGATGGCCGAGGTTGACCTGCAATTGGCGGAGGTTTTCGCCTTGCTCCAGCAGGTGGGTGGCATAGCTGTGGCGCAGCGTATGAATGTGGGCGGCCTTCCTGATGCCGCTGGCGCGCAGGGCCCGGCGGAAGGCTTGTTGCAGCGTGCTGCGGTCCATGGGCTCTGTGGCGGTAGCAGCGCCCAGACCGCTGTGGCCTTTAGCTGGGAAGAGCCATCGTGGATGGCGGTGGCTGCGCCAGAGCTCGCGCAGCAGTTCGAGCGTGCGCTGGGGCAAGGGCACGTAACGGTTGCGGTTGCCTTTGCCCGCCCGGATGTGGAGGAACATCCGTTCGGGAATCGATGTCGCCGACTTCCAGGTTGACGGCTTCGCCCAAGCGCAGGCCACAGGAGTAGATCGTTGTCAGGGCGACCCGATGGTCCAGAGGGGCAACCCGGGCGATAATTGTGCGCACCTCGGCGGCCGAGAGGATAACTGGCAGCTTGAATTGGGGTGTGGCGCGCACAAACTCCAGTTCCGCCTGCCAGGGCCGCTGGAGGGTTTTCTCCCAGAAGAGTTTGATGGCACACAAAGCCTGCGTGGAGGTTTGGCGGGCCAAGTGCCGCTGGGTCTTGAGATGGATGAAATACTGGCGGAGTTCCTCGGCGCTGACCAAGTTGGGCGAGCGCTCAAAGTGATCGGAGAGTTGGCGCACACAGACCCAGTAGATCTCTTGGCTTCGGGGCTGGAGCGGCAGCAGAATCAGGTCATCGGCAAAGCGGTTCAGGATTGCGTGAGGAGAACTTTTTTTATATCCATAGCTGCGGTACCTACAAGTTAATGGTGACGGTTTGCCGTGCGTCAATGCACGGCGAACCGTCATCAGTCTGTGGGAGTCCCGGCCATAGGCCAACGCAAAACCAGCCCTCCAGCCTGCGAACTGCGGAGCCGCAGCAGTTCCGTCTTCTCCGCCGCGTAGCGGCTTCGTTCAACCCTGGGCTGAGTGATCATAAGCCCTTCGGGCTGCTGATCCGTGACCCGCGGTTCCCTCTCCCGTGGTGGTAGCTGCCTGCACCCAAAGCCAGTGGCTCAAGGAGGCAGGCGGAGCACCCTTGGATGGGGAGCCGGCCACACGTTCTTGCCGTCCGCCGTTTAGCCTTTAGCCTTTAGCCTTCAGCCTTTAGCCTTTTGTTCGACTACCCAGAAGCTGCGGAAGGCCCGGCGGCGCGGATCCGGCAGCAGCTTGGCCGGCACGCCGTCAATGAGGCGGGTGCCGTTGTCGCTGAGGATCTGGACCTCGCGCAGGCCGGTTTGGGGATAGATGATAATCGCCTCGGGCTGGTATCTTTCCAGGTGCTTCACCGTGAGGGGTTCCGGTTCGGTGCCGGGGCCTTTCCAGCGGTAGAGTTGGAAAGGGCCGCCGCCGTGCCAGGACCCGGCAATGATGAGGTAGGTGTCCTTGCAGAGGGCGATGTCGCGGATGCCCAATCCGGCCAGGTCGAGGAGGATGGGGGCGCCGAACCTGGCGGGGTGGCCGGCGATGACCTCGTTGGGATTGAGGAGGGGGGCCAGCAGCGCCTTTTTTTGGGGCACGGGGTTGCGGAACCCGACCAGCAGATGCCCCTCGGGCGTCGCGGAAAGGCCCTCGATATTGAGCGCCTCCAAGTCCTTGGGCGCGTGCAGGGCGGCTTCCTCGAGGTGGAACGGCGCATACTGCGGGTCACTCTCCAGGTCATCGAGCAGGGTCTTGCAGGGTTTGCCTGCCGCAACGAGCGTGACCTGCCCGTCCGCCAGCTTGATGTCGGTCGCAAAGAAGCGGCAGCGGTTGAGGCGCAGCTTGCCGACGCGGTTCCGCCCGTGGGAGCCGATCCAGAAGGCGCGGTCCCCGATGCGGGCGCCGGCCTCCAAATCCGCCTCGGGCGACTTGGCTTCGACCTCGAGGAAGGCGTCGAAATCGAACTCGCTGACCGGCGGCCCGGGCCGGTCCGCGCGATAGACGCGCAGCACGTTGTGTTCATCGTCGGCGACGACAAAGAGGTTCGAGTTGACCGCCACGGCCCCCGAGGCATCGGCCATGCCGGTGTACTCCGCGGCCCGCTCGAGGCGCAGTTTCTGGCCGCCCGGCACAGGGAGCGGCAGGGCCAGCACGAGCCACAGCGCGCTCAGCAGGACGCGGGAGCGCAGGAGCACAGGAACGTCAGAACATTGAAGAGCCGCTCGCATATCCCCATCCTGCCAAACCGCCCGGCCGGGGGCAAGGGTCTTGCTGCTGTGGATTGTGCCTGCGCAGTTGCTTTTCCCGCAAATTGGCCTGACACTCTTGCCAGAAAGAAAAGCATGGAACTGTATTACAAGGACCTGATTTCCGAGGACACCTCGCTCGAGGGATTGGTGGACAACCTGATGCTGGTCGTGCAGGGAGCCGATGAGTTTGCCCAAGCCAGCAGCGTTCACCTGGGCGCGGAGTCGAGGGAGGAGATTTGCACGCGCCTCCAGCGCCTCAAGGACACCTGCGCGCAGGTCAAGGGCCAAGCCGTGGCCGCCGCCCTGGCCACCGACAAGGTCATGCGCCAGTACCCCTATTCCTGCGCTGGATTTGCCTTCGCCCTGGGCTTGCTGGCCGGAGTCCTGATCCGCCGGCGGCGGGCAATCGGTCAGTGAAGGCGGAAACGGAGTCCCCGGCGAACCCCTCACCCCAGCCCTCTCCCCTTCCGAAGGGGAGAGGGAGGATTGTCAACAGCGGCTTGAGAAGAGGGAGACGCCTGGAATTCTCAGAGACTGCCGAGACTTCTCCCTCTCCCCTTCGGAAGGGGAGAGGGTCGGGGTGAGGGGTCTGCCCGGGGTGTCACCCCCGCCTTCACTGACCCTACGTCGGCGGTGAGTTTGTGAGTGACTATTCCCGGCCTTTGGGTACACCTTGCAGGGCATGAAAAGGCTGAGACTGGATTGGCGAACGTGGTTGGCATTGACGTCCTTGTTGCGGCCTTGGGGCGAGGCAAGGATCGTCGAACCGGGCCGTTGAACAAGAGGGCGCCATGGCCAAGCTGGTGTTCGACATCGAGACCTCCGCGCTGCCGCTCGGCCAGTTCGACGAGGCGCAGCAGGAGTACCTCTTCCGCGAGTGCGAGAAGATCGGCGATGAGCCGCCCGGGCCCTGCGCCACGCGGAGATCCTGCAGCAATTCAACCTCTGGCCCTTCACGGCCCAGGTGGTCTGCATCGCCATGCTCAACGCCGACACCTCGCGAGGACAGGTGCTCTTCACGGCGGCCGATTACCAGGAGGACGCCGACGAGGCCGGCCCGGTCGAGTTCGTGGCCTGCATGGATGAGATCGAGCTGCTGACCGCCTTCTGGGACGTGGCCAAACACTACGAGACGATCGTGACGTTCAACGGGCGGGGTTTCGACGTGCCGTTCATCTACCTGCGCTCGGCGCTGTTGAACGTGCCGATCTCGCGCAAAGACTGGCTGGGCTACCGGTTCCAGACCGACCCCCATTGCGACCTGGCCGAGCAGCTCACGTTCTACGGCGTCAGCGGGCGGGAAGGGGCGGCGCGCAAGTTCAACCTGGATTTCTACTGCAAGGCCTTCGGCATCGAATCGCCCAAGAGCCACGGCGTGACCGGCCTGGATGTCAATTCGCTCATCGCGGCCGGCCATTACCGCGAGGTGGCCGAGTACTGCCTGCGCGACGTGCGGGCCACGGTGCTCCTTTACCAGATCTGGAGGGGCCGGTTGTCGGGAATCAAGTGAGTGCGGAGTGCGGAGTGCGGAGTGCGGAGGGGAATGACGAATGACGAATGACGAATGACGAACGCGGAGGGGGGGCGGTCTGACCCGTCCGACTCGTCAGACCGGTCCGACGCGCGGAACGACCAACGACGAATGATTTCCAAAACGATCCTCGTTCTCTTCGCGCTGAAGACGGAGGCGAGGGCCTTCGAAGCCCTGGCGTCGAAGATGCCCCGCGTCCGGCTAGCGCTCACGGGCCTGGGATGGCTTAACGCCGAGCGGTCGGTGCGGACGGCCCTGGCCGGCGAGCGCCCGGGCCTGGTCCTGAGCTGCGGCTTTGCGGGCGGCCTTAACCCGGAGGTGGCGCCAGGCACGGTCGTCTATGCTGCCCAGGGGCCGCCGGAGCTGGAGCGGGCCCTGGCCTCCACGGGGGCCAGGCCGGTGCGCTTTCATTGCGCGAAACAGGTGATCGGTGGTGCGGCCGAAAAGCGTGCCGCCTGGCTGGCGACCGGCGCCGATGCGATCGAAATGGAATCGCAAGTCATTTGCGCCATTTGCCGCGAGCAACAAATCCCTTGCGCGACTGTGCGCGTCATCCTGGACGGCCCGGGCCAGGACCTGCCCCTGGATTTCAATCGTCTCATGACGCCCGATCAACGACTGGACCCCTTCAAACTCGCCCTGGCCTTGGCGAAATCCCCCGGCAGGGTGGGCGCGCTGCTCGAACTCCAAAAGCAGAGCCGGTCTGCCGCAAGGAGACTGGCGGAAGTCCTGGCGCAGGTCGTGGGGGCGCTGGGGCCTGATGCGTAGGAGCGCGTCCCTTTTGTCCCTTTCGTCGAGGCGGCTCAGTAGCTTTGGCGCAGCCTGGCCAGAAGGCCGGCGGGTGTGATCATCTCGATCCCGAACGGTTTGCCCAGGTCCGGATTGATCATGCCGCCTGTCCTGCGCGCTTGGCATCGCGGTGGCGGTGGATGGCGGTTTTGATGGCCTCGTCGTCTTCGGATGTCGGTTCGCCTTGAGGAGCGCCAGGGTACTCGCCAAAAAGCCGTTGGAATTGCTCGATCTCGCGCTGCTGCATCTGGCGGATGGCGTCGCGCACGACTTCATTCTCGTTTTGGTATCGGCCGGCGCGCACTTGGTCCTTGAGATAACGGCGCAGTTCTACTGTCAGGTTCACGTTGAGCGCCTGTGTCTTCATAACACGAGCATAGCACGGCATAGCTATCTTTGGCAATCTTGGACATCTCCTCCCTTAACCACGTCGCCTTCCGGCGCGACGGGCGAGTTTTGAACATTCGGATTTCGGGTTTTGCTATCTGTCTCCGCTGGGCCGCACGCACAGGATGAGCGCGGCGCCCAGGGCGGCCAGGAGGGCGGAGAGGGTGAAAGCGACGCCGAGTGAGATGCCGTGGTCGCGCAGGGCGCCCAGTCCCCAGGTGACGCAGGCGCCGGCGCTGATGCTGACCAGGTTCATGACGCCGTAGCCTGTGGCGCGGTACTCGGGCCGGACCAGTTGGCAGAGGATCGGCATGCTGTTGGCGTCGAAGATCCCGAAGCCCAGGCCGAAGAGCACCATGCCCGCAAGCGCAACGGCAAGCGAGGGGGCGAAGCCGAGGCCGAGCAGGGCCGGCACGCAGAGGGCCGTGCCAAGGGCGCTGGTGAAGATGCGCCCCCGCGGGGTCGCGCGCACCCAGCGGTCTGCCAGGACCCCTCCCAGCAGCGCCCCGCACAACGAAGCCAGCGTGACATATCCCGTCGCCGAAAGCCCGGCGGGGCCCTGCCTGAGGCCGAACGCTGCCGCCAAGTGGGTCGGCAGCCAGTTTTTCACCGCCCACCCCGGCATGGCGGGAAGGGTAAAATAGATGATCAAGATGATGAAGCCGGCCGCCCCGAACAGGCCCTGCAAGGTGGCCCGCACGCTGAGCGGCGAGGCCTTGGCCGCGGGCGCGTCCGCAGGCCGGGCCGCGTCGCGGAGCAGAACCAACAGGACGACGGCATACAGCACCCCCGCCAGGCCAAACCAATAGAAGGCGTTGCGCCAGGAGGTGGTGTCGGCGATGTAGCCGCCCACCCCGCCCAGGGCCTGGCCTGCATAGACGCCGCTGGTGTGGATGCCGACCGCGCGGGAGCGGGTGGCACCGGGATGGAAGTCGGCGATGAGCGCCAGGGCGGCCGGGATGTAGCAGGCCTCGCTCACGCCCATCAAGGCGCGCGCCCAGGCCATCTGCTCGAACGTCCGGGCATGACCCGTGAGCCAGGTCATCACCGACCAGACAAACAAGCTGGAAATGACAGCCCATCGCCGGTTGAAACGGTCGGCCAGGAAACCGCCCACCGGGCTGAGCAGGGCATAGACCCACATAAACCAGGCCATCAGCACCCCGAACTGGGCGTCGTTGGCGATGCTGGGGATGTCGGCGCGGATCGAGGCGCGCATGGTGGCGACCATCATCCGGTCCAGGTAGTTCAGGGTCGCCACCGG
This sequence comes from uncultured bacterium, assembly GCA_963749495.1. Taxonomy (GTDB): domain Bacteria; phylum Verrucomicrobiota; class Verrucomicrobiia; order Limisphaerales; family UBA8199; genus CAVQND01. Next base: position 207,842 of record CAVVMW010000018.1, on the reverse strand, counting down.
CCAGAGCATGAGCACCACCGCCCAGGCATAGGAGACCAGGGGCGCCGGCGCACGGGCCGGTTGGAGCGTTGCCATGCAGGAAGGTTATGACCGCGGGCGAAAGGGCGCAATAGGGGAAGAGGGACTTCGGAAATGACGAATGACGAATGACGAATGACGAATGACGAATGGACACTGCCCCCGGGGTGCGCCCGTCCCCGGGCGCAGCAGCGACGGAGCGGGCAGGCGCGCTGGAGTGTTTGACCGCTGCTCTGGCTCCGGACGTCGCTGCGCCCGGGGACAGGCGCGCTCCCGGACCCTTCGTCATTCGTCATTCGTCATTCGTCATTCCCGCCCTCAGGCCACCCAAGGCTTGTCAAGAACCGGCCACAACAATAACGTGGGGCTATGGCTGTTATTAGACGTCGGTCCATCGGGAGCCGGGCACCCGAGGGTGGCGGGGCGAGGGTCGAGGGAGTGGATCTCCGGCCCTCGCCCCTCGCCCCTCGCCCCTCGCCCCTCGGCCCACGCGGTCTAAGTGCAACGTCAGACTCCAGGGTATGATCTCCGCCGGCATTGACGCGGGGTCGCGTTCGACCAAGGTGGTGCTTTTCGACAAGGAGAAGGGCGAGGCCGTCGGCCGCGGGCTGGCCGACCAGGGGGTGCAGTTGGAAAGACTGGCGGCGGAAGTGCTCGATCGGACATGCCGGGAGGCGGGCGTGGACCGTGCCGGGCTGGGGGCCATTGTCGCCACGGGCTACGGGCGCAACGCGATACGGTTTGCCCATACGACCATCACCGAGATCACCTGCCACGCCCAGGGCGTCTATCACCTGGCGCCGGAGGCCCGAACCATCGTCGAGATCGGCGGACAGGACAGCAAGTGCATCACCCTGGAGAACGGGGGACGCGTGCGCGACTTTGCCATGAACGACCGTTGCGCCGCGGGCAGCGGCCGTTTCCTGGAGTTGGTGGCGGCGCGGCTCGGGGTGGACCCGGCCACGCTGGGGGCGCTGAGCCGGGGAAGCCGCAAGCCGGCGCTCATCAGCAGCATGTGCGTGGTGTTCGCCGAGACGGAGATCATCGGGCTGCTGGCCGAAGGGGTGCCGCCGCCGGACATCGCTGCCGGGGTGCAGGATGCGATTGCTCAACGGGTGCTGGCGCTGGCTGGGCGGTGTGTGCAGCCGCCGGTCTTCTTCACCGGCGGCGTGGCCTTGCAGGGGGGCATGGTGCGGGCGATTGAGACGGCGTTTGGCTGCCCTGTGCAGGTGCCGCCGCAACCGCAGTTCACCGGCGCCCTGGGCGCCGCCATCCTCGCCGGACAGCGGCGCAAGCCGGGCCTGTAGCAACCAAGAGTGGAATGGACCACGGATTACACGGATTCCGCGGTTCCTCAAAACTCTTAGACGAGGATTTGGGCCAAGGCTGCTTGACGGTCTTTGACGCTTGATCACCGCTCGAGGGTGGCCTTGATCAGGTTGAATCGGTCATGGGCGTTGATGCCCTGCTTTGCGCCGCCGCCGTACACGCTGAAAATGCTCCAGAGCGTCAGGCCGTCGGCGCTCATCCATTTCTGTGGAAACCCGCAGGTCAGGCCCTCGCCCTCGGCGCCCATGTGGCCCCAGTGCTCGTAGTACGCAATGGTCGTCCAGGGTCCCCAGGGATTGGGCGCGTCGAATACGCCAAGTTGACCAGGCCCGGCATGGAAACAGGTGAGCAGAAACCGCTTTAACCCCGGGTCATAGACCACCGAACCGGGCGTCACGCCGTTGGGATCGGCAAAGACGGGCTGCGCCTGGGCGCTCTGGGCAACCCACACCGGTTGGCCGGCAGCGTCGGTCCTCTCAAAGAACTCGTAGGCAGCGCGCTCTCGCAGCCTGTTCCTGGGCGCCCGGGCCAGATAGAGCCGATTGCCGCTGCCCCGGCCGGCCGATTGCTTGGGCCCGCAAATATAGACATAGCCCGCGAGCGGCTCGGGCAGCCCGGCGTAATCTCTTCCAAAGGTGAGGAACTTCGCCGGCTGGAAATTCCCCTCGCCCCGGGCAAAAAGCCACTCGGCCCGGGCCCAGGTAGCTCCGTTGTCGGTGGACCAGGCGAGCACGTGGTTGACATCGGGCCAGGCGCCGTCCTCCAGGTTCACGATGGCATAGAAAACGCCATCGACGATGGCCACTCCGGTCGTCTTGCCCTTCCGAGCGAAGGAGGCTGGGTGCTCCGGATTTTTGCCGCCATTGACGTTGAAACCGCGCCAGTGGTCGGGCGTGCCCTCGATGCGGGCAAAGCCCAGCGCCACGCGCCCATCGGTGTCCGAGCCACCGAACCCGCCGCCGTCGCCCCAGGCCGCGTAAAGGTGGTCGTCCGGTCCCCAGGCGACCGGCCACAGATCACTTCCGAGCGCCGCACAGGTATAGGTCTCCCAATGCCATACAATGCTGCGGATGACCGTGCTGTGAGGATACGGGGGTGCCGGTGAAGGCGAAGCCGCAACAGCAACCCAGGCCGATAACAGCATGCTCAAAAGGGCGCCTTTCATAATCAGGGTCCAGGGAGCTTTGATCCACCGCGTCCGAAGAAGCAAGGAGGAAGCGGCCGCTTCTGGAAGGCCTCCGTGAAAGCGTGAGCAGCACCGAGGTCGGGCCGACCCCTCACCCCGGCCCTCTCCCCATCGGATGGGGAGAGGGAGAGTTCTCGGTGGCGCTTTGAGCAAGCGCAGACGAGCGGAAGTTCAAGAGACTGCCGACGCTTCTCCCTCTCCCCTTCCGAAGGGGAGAGGGCTGGGGTGAGGGGTCCGCCGGGGACTCTGTCCTCTGGCCTCCGGCCTCCGGCTAACGGTTCGGGCTTGCAGCCGGTGCCTGCTGTCTGTTCCGCGCCCATTGCGTGGCCTCCCACGTGCCGGAGAGCCTCATGCGGTCGAGAAAACTGATCAGGTCGGATTCTGAAAGGCCCTGCACGAGGCTGCTTATCGGTTGCAGTTGGCCGTTATCCATGAGCATGGCCCCTCTGAGGGTTTGGGTGCGCTGGGCAAGGGCGTCGAGTTGGTTTTGCACGGTTTGACCGGTGTCGCCGCAGGGACTGCCGGGTTCCATCGTGGCCAGGAGATTGCCTTGGATTTGAGTCCCAACCAGGTTTTGGATGACCGAGAAGGCCCGCGGGTCATCCAGGCGCCGGCCCAGGTCCAAGCCGATTTGCAAGGTCGCTTGGGCGGAGGTCTCGTCCCCGGCCTGGCGATAGGCGCGGACGAGGTCGGCCATATCCAGGCTCAGTCGTTTGAGCCGGGCGAACTGCGGGATGGGGAGTTCAAAATCGGCCGCCGCCTTGGCCTGGGCCACCGAATATCCTGCGGCGCGATAGGCCTCTTCCGCGCCCTGAACAAAATCAAGCGAGTAGTCCTGGAGTTGCGGCTTGGCGGCGGCGGCGGCGAGTTCCCGGACCGCCTGGTCGGTCTGGCCCGCTTTGAAGCAGTCAAACGCCGAGAGGTAGTTTGGAAGGGCATTGTCCGGGGCGGCCTTCTGGAGGGCCTCAAGCTGGCGCTGGCGCTCTTCCGGGGGAAACTCGGCGCCCAGGGCGGGGTCAAGGACCGGCGCGAAGTAGGCGGCGAAGTGGACGCGCGGGTCGTTGGGGTGGTTCTTGAGCGCCTCGCGCAGGAGCCTTGGGTCGCCGGTGGTTCGGAACGCGGCGAGGAGGCTCTCGGCGTTGCGGTGATTCTGCTCGAGATAGGCCTCGACCTGCTGGAGACCCAGTTTGGGCGCTCCGCCATCGAGCAGTTGGGCCAGGAGGTTCGTGGCCGGCGCGGTGTCCAGAGCGGCTTCGGCTGAGGGCGCCCTAACGGGCATTGGCGGCGCGGGCAGGCGCGGTTTGCGCCCCAGCCGCTGGGTGTCGATTCCGAGCTTCTCCGACTGGGCGAGCCGTTGGCGCAGCGCATCAACTTCGTCACGCAGCTCTGTCTTTGCTTGATGTTCGAGCACCAGTGCCGCGCCCAGGGCGGTGACCACCAGGGCACCGGCGGTGATTTGGAGCTTTGTCATGGCATTCTCATAGAGATACCAAATGGATATAGACAGGGCAGACGCGGCATCGTGCCGGTTGCCGGAACGCCCCGGCTGCTGTCGCGCGCGCCGATGGGCCGGAGCGAAAAGCGGCAGGGCCGAGAAGAGACTCTCCGGAAAAGGCAAAATCATTGCCGGCAAAATCATGCGGAGGAGTGGAGTCACTCCAACTTTGTCCTTGAACGCCGCTGCTGCCGGACTACCCTGCAGCAAACAACACGACCGATGATTCATTCCCAGTCACGGGCACAGCATTCAGAACGCCACTTGGATTCCTCTGCCCTCGGGCAGCAACGGTCTATCGTGGAAGCGCGCGGTCCCGCCCCACTGGGCTTGACCACGGTCGTTTGTGCGCGTAAGGATATTATTCATGGCTACCCAAGAGACTAAAGCAGAAGGGATTGAAGCGGGGGTGCCGCTTGCTGATTTCGAAGCGACGGTCAACACGCTCCAGGCGCTTCAGCGCGAGGGCAAATATCAGATCTTCCTGGCCCGGCCGAATGCCGTGCGATTCATTGGTGATACCGATCAGTTTCGGGTTTCCTTCGCTAAGCGCCTGGGTGGCGTGACCGTGGAGGCGAAGCGTGCCGATGGCCTCTTGGAGGAAGTGCAGATGGTCTTGCGCCTGGTGTTGGCAAGCGAGGGTGTCACCCGGGCCGCGCGCATCCTGGAGGAAGGTGTCTTCAGTGACGAGTTCAAGTCAGCCGGGGAAGACCCTGGCGTCCAAGGGCAGCTTCGAAACGAATATCCTCAAAAAGGTGCAAGCGGTATGGGACAGGCTGACGTCAGAGGCGATCCGTAAGCGCGCCAAGCGGCTCTCCACCGTCGTGGGGCCTCTCTTGGACGATCTCGATTTCGAATTGGTGACCCTACGCTATGGTTCACCGGAGGAACAGGAGATCACCACGCCCTTCCTCAGGCTGAGGGTACGGTACGCCCTTGGCGGCAAAAGGCCGCTCATGTTTTTCGCCCCGCCCTGGTTGAACACACCGGTCGATGTAGAGGCTTTCGAGCTCGAATGTGATGAAGCCGATATCAACCTGTTGATCGCTCGCCTCCTGCAGGCTAAAGAGTTGCTCACCAGGCAAAGTCGGACTAATACTCAACCAGAGAAGTAAGATGAATTATGGGAATGGATGACAGATGGCAGACCGAGATCGCGGGGCTGGGTGTTCCTGCCCAGTCGGGACAAGGGCATGATCGAGTGCTTTCCACGCTTGCGAAGGCGTGGCAGAAGTCTTACGTGTCCGTTCACATCCACGGATCCGCTGGTCTCGCTGATCATTTCAAGAAGGTCATGGAGATGGCCTCCCAATGCGAGGAGAATAAACTTTGGGAGTTAGCGGCCGGGTATTGGGAGACGGTTGCCGCGGCGGCGTTCTCCGGATATCCACGCACCTCTCCACGTGCAGTCATCCATGGGGCTGTCCCAACCGGCCTGATTGCCGACGAGCAACACAGGAACCTCCTGGAGCTGGAGCGGCTCAAGACGCAGTTGATTTCTGAGCAACGAGCTACACTGTTGGCCCGTCAGCAGAGCGCCGAACTGGCCTCCCAAAATGCCCAGTTAAGGCCGCAGAATGAGTCTCTACTTGAAGTGGTCTGCGACATGGCGAAGGCGAACAAGGATCTCCAGGCAGCCCTCATCGCTCAAAGCCAGGGTCGAATCTGCTTGCGCGAGGTTCATCGGGGAACCGTGAGCGAAGTCGTTGGCGCTCAAGCGGAGGTGACCTACGAAACGCCGGATGGTCCCCTTAAGCAAGTTTACGAGCGCAAGCAGTTCGTGCGTGGCAAGCTCCCCGAAGAGGGCGATGCCGTGGAGGCCCATGTGATCGTCGTGGTTGGACAAGCCTCCGAAGCTCAGAAAGAACCCGAAGAAACGAGTGATCTCCCAGAATTCCGAGATAGAGGGATTTCAGGCACCATCCGCATCTGAGGAGGTTCCCCCTTGGGTCGAAATACACGTGCTCCAGTGTGGACAGGGCGACACGATTCTGCTGAATCTCGGGGCAAGAAAGTGGGTTTTGGTCGACTGCAACCTGCCGCAGGGTGAAGCGCGGGCGCAGTTCTTTCGGCTCGTGGAGCAACTCCAGATCCGAAGACTCGATTTAGTGTGCCTTTCGCACCCCCACGAGGACCATTATACCGGGTTAGCCGAGGTGATGCAGTATTTCACCTCCGAGGGCAGAACCGTTGGGACCTTTTGCGACAGCGGCGTCGAGCCGAGACAGATTCAGCAGATCATGCGCAGGCGGCGCTTTCCCGCTTCGGCGGTGACGGAGTTCGAGCGGTTGTATCGGTTTGTTTACAAGCTCATTGAGAACAACCGCGTCCGGTACTTTAGGGCTGACGAGAACCGCAGCCCGCTCGTCGAGGTCGGCGATCGCATCCGACTGATTCCAATAGGGCCGAGGCCGGAAGTCGTGAGTGAGGCAGTTCGGGATGTGGTTTCTGAGGGGAAGATCCGGAGGGACCTCAACCGTGTTTCGGTCGTTCTGGGCTTGAACGTGCGGGGCAATGACAGATCCTTCGATGCGCTGCTCGCTGCTGACACGGATTCTGAGGGCTGCAACAATGCGCTGAACAGATACGCGGTGGTCAGGAACGGCTCAGGTCATCAGCCGGCTCTCGACATGGTAAAGGTCTCTCACCACGGCTCAGGTGATTCGCACCGGGGCTCTCGAATCTGCGGACATCGAAAAGATATTGGGGTCGCACTGGCGGTTATCTCAGCAGGCTCATTCGACGTGCTCCCCGATAGGGAGGTCATGCGCGATTTTCTTCAGGCTGGTTGGACGGTGCTCCTGACGGAGAAGCGCATCACTCGCGCGCCCCAATTGGCGGTTGAATTGTCGGGCAGGGGCAGGGGTGGACTTGGGGTGCGCAGCCAGAACATTTGGATTACGTGGCGGGAGGAACAGGGCACCAGGTGGGAGCCGCCGGAGGCCAGGGTTGATCGAGAAGAGCTGTCACATTACGAATCCGTCCTGAAGCCATCCATTGAGTGACCTTCGCGACCTTCGTTCGCAGCCTTTGTCGGGACCTTTGTCGAGACTCGGCCCAATTCGACAAAGGTTGCGACAAAGGTTGCGACAAAGGTTGCGACAAAGGCTGCGACAAAGGTCGCGACAAAGATACCGAGGCCATCCCAGACCGATGCAGCAGGGCTGCGCCTGGAGGTTGACTTCGCCTTTGGGTCCGCTCAGTGTCGGTTTCCATGAAGCTCGGTTTCACGGCTCTGCCTTTATTCCTGGCGTCCTTCTGGTCGGCCGGCCCGGCCCAAGCCGGGGCTGACTGGCCGATGGTGCGGGGGGAGGCATCGCACACGGGATGGGTCGAGCAGGAGTTGAGGCCGCCCTTCCGGCTGGCGTGGGCCATCGAGATCGAGGGGGAGCGGCTGGGCACGGCCATGGAGCCGATTGTCGCCGGCGGGAGAATGTTCGTGGCGACGCACGCCGGCAACCTCTACGGGGTGCGAGCGGAGACGGGGCAGGGGTTGGGGCGGTTCGAGGCGCGCGGGGCCTTCCTGCAGTCGCCCGCCGTGGCCGAGGGGTTCGTGATAGCCGCCAGCAGCGACGGCAATTTGTACGGCGTCGAGGCCCAGAGCGGCAGGTCTGCCTGGCGCTGCTTCGCAGGTTATGGCGGGTTCTCGGCCGCGCCCGTCATTGCCGGCGGCACCGTTTATATCGGCACGCGCGCGGGGGATTTCCTGGCGGTGTCCGCGCGCGATGGCCAGGCGCAGTGGCGCCGGGCGGCGGGCGCCCCTATTCGCCAAACCGCCGCCGTGGCGGGGGGCCGGGTCTTCGTCACCGGCGAGGACCTGCGCGTGCGCTGTTTCCGGGCGAGCGACGGCGAGCCGTTGTGGACCTCCGAGGCGCTGTCCGGCCAGACGGCGCGCGACTATTACCCGGTCGTGCTCCCCGGCAAAGGCCGCGCGCTAGTGGTCGTGCGGACCAACCCTGCCCTCAACATGGGCCAACGCATCGGGCGCGACCGCACGATGCTCTGCCGCAACGCAGGCGCGGACGACAGCGCCTGGCAGAAGCTCGATGCCTGGCTGTTCTGGTGACGGGCCGCACCGCCTGGCTCATTCACCAGGGCACACTGAGCGGGTTCGACCTCCAGCGCAACGAACTGTTCTCCGTTTGGGGCGAGAGGGACACCTACGGCGGGTTCCGCAATCCGCCCTGGGCGCGCAACGAATGGCACGGCCCGGCCCGCAGCGGCGTGGCGGTGGCCGGCGACCGGGTCTATTGGCAGACCGGGAGCCGAATTCTGTGCTTGGCGCCGGGAGAACGTGCGGGCGGCGCGCCCCCCAAACCGCTGGGCCTGGCCACGAACCTGCCCTCGACTTCGGCGCCGCAGCCGCCGCTTCCCGGCGCCGAGGAACTCCGCCGCCAACTCGCCGCAACCGTCCAAACCGTCGTGGACCGGACCTGGTTGCCGCTCTTTACCGACCCCGGCCTGGCCGGGCGCGTCTTTGCGTTCGACCACAGCGGCGAGCTGTTCGAGGCCCTGGCCTGGGCGTGGCCGCACCTGCCCGCCGAACTCCAGGCCAGGTTGCGCGCCCTCTTGCGCTTGGAATGGAGCCGGCACGCGCCGTTCACGCGCCGGGCCTGGTATGCCCTCAACGAAGGCGAGGCCCGGGAATGGTTCAAAGTGCCGCCGGCTTATCGCGCCCGCCTCGGCGGCGACCACCAGCCGCATCCCTTCGGCAATCTCCACGCCGCCTGGTTCTTTGCCCAACGTTGCGGACAAGAACCGCTCGTGCTCGAAAGCTGGCCGGACATCAAGGCCGCCTACCAGGACTTTGTGGAATCCGGCTGGCAGTTGAATGCCGCCAAAGGCGACCTCTTCGCAAACCGTTACCTTGCCTCGCTGCTCGCCTTGAGCCGCATCGCCGAAAAGGCCGGAGACGGTGGCTTGGCCCTGGAGGCCAAAGCCCGCGGCGATGAAGCAGCCGAGGCCCTCGTGAACTGGTGGAACCGTGCCGCCGAGCGCGGGACGCTCACGACGTTCAACACCTCATCGGAGCTGGACCCTTTCATCGGCAAAGGCGACGGCCTCTGGCTGGCAGTCGCCCCGCACCGGCACACGCTCGGCCTGTTCCAGGACCTGACACCCGAGGTTGCGGCGCTGGTGCGCGCCAAGGCCCCGAATGCCGTTGGGCGCGTCTGGCAGACCTTCTCCACCCTCTGTCCAACCTGGTCGCTGACCGGAGAGGAGCGCCAGGTACACTTCGGAGAGAACTTCGTGGACCCGCCCGACTTCGCCCTGAACTCATTCAAGGCCCTGGCCTGGCTCAAGGGCGCCGCGCCCCAGGAATTGGCCCGCCGCGTGGACCTGCCATGGTGCCAGGCGGACCTCTATTATATCATCAAGCTGGCGCTGGCGATCGAAGGGAACTGAGAGACAGTGGCGAAATTAACCGCAAAGAACGCAGAGAACACAAAGAGCCCGCAATCAAGGTGTTTCTCTGCGATCTTTGCGTTCTTTGCGGTTAATTCTGCAACCGCCTCTAAGCCATCCACTGCCCCAGGACGGTCCGGCTCTCGGTGAGGGCCTGGACGAGGGCCTGGCGGGTCTTTTTGCCATCGAGGGTCCAATCGAACTCGATGTGCATCGAGAGCGGGGCGCGGTAGTTCATCCGGGCCAGCGATTGGAAAAAGCCCGTAGGGCCCAGCTCACCCTGGCCGAACCGCACAAACCCGGAGCCTCGCCGCGCGTCTTTGACGTACAGGACCCGGATATGAGGCTTGAGCCGCTCGAAATGCTCGCGCCACCCGTCGCCGTGTTCGAGGATGGCGTGGGCCAGGTCGAAGGCGACGCCGATTTGGTCGGGGTCGAGGTCCTTGACCATTTCATAGAGTTCGGCCAGGTCGCAGCCGGCGTTGCGCCGGGAGCGGTCTGAGCCGGCAGAGTGATTCTGGTACACGCCGCAGAGGCCCAGCTCCTTGTTCATGGCTGCCAGGTCCTTGAGGCTGGGGCGGGCCTCCGCCAGCAGCTTTTCAGGCGGCAGGCCGGGGCGGTGCAACCAATAGCCCAGCCGGTAGTAGCGGATGCCCAGTTGTTTGCCCGTCCGCAGGACCTCGCTGGCGTGGGGTGAAGAGACCCCCACGATGCCCGTGGTCAGCAGCAGCATGCCGGTCCCGTGCCGGCGCAGGGCCTCGGCGTAGCGCGGCATCTGCTCGGCGGCCTGCGCCGGCTGGATCTCTCCGCCCTCGCGCACCGCGCAATCGACCCCGTCCAACCCCGCCGCGGCCGTTACTTCGGCCGACTGCTCGAAATCCAGCTTCAATTCCTGGTAAACCTTGCTGAAGACGGCAACAGGCGGTCGGAAGCCGCTCGCCTCAAGGCCAAAGGCGCGGCCGGCCGCCGCCGGGGCCAACCCCAGGGCCGCTGCCACGGGGACAGCCGCGCGGATGAATTGACGACGTGTGGTCATAAGCGAGTGTCGAGTGTCGAGTGTCGAGGGGCCAGGTGCAAGCCAGTTCTTGGACAATCCCTGGGGTTGGGAGCCGGACAAAATAGTAACAATTAGGTGCCATTACGCAGCTTCCTCGGCTTGAGCCGGGGGGTTGGCGACGCGAATTCGCAGGTAATCGCTTTGGTTTAAGCGATCCCAGACTTGGTTGAATTGGTTGCCATACAGAGCGCAGCGCAAATCCAGGACGTGGGTAGCTCCCTCTTCTGACCAAAGCATGCCGGAGCACTTGCAGCGTCCGCCGATAACCGTTTTGCAGCCGGCTTCGACCACCCCCGAGCCGTAGAAAAATCCCAAAGCGCGGTAGGTGGCGTAGAGCATACGGCTCTGGTTGTGCTCGAAGTATGCGATCTGCTTGCCTGCTGATTCAGCAGTCTGAGCGGCCAGTTTGCCCGTCCTTTCCCGGGCTTGACGCAGGACTTCCTCCACGTTGTCGGCCAAGAACTGCTCGCGCCAAGTTCGCCACAGGGCCTGGGCGGCGGCAGGGTCCGGTTCGAGCAATTTCGTCAGGTCGGAGAGATGTTCCAGGGCGTGATACAAGTCCAGAATTTGGAAGGCCATCGGGAAGCACTTCGCCCCGTGGTCCCAAATCCAGGCAGCCCCGTCGCCCAGCAGCACCGACACCTGCGCTGCCGGCAGACGGCGGCGGAGGGCCTCCTGGCGTGCCCGCACCATGAAATCGGGTGCCTCTTCAAAGCCTGCCACGTAGCTGGAGGACTCAAAGTCCCGCAACGGCAATCCCTCCTCATCAAGGGTGGTTTGGGTAAACACACAAGCCAACTTGACCTCTCGGGTCTTGGCTGAGCCATCGGGTTGCTTGCCGGCACGGCCTTCCAATTCCTCGGGCCGCATGGGAACCCCGGTGCCATCGACGGCGATATACATGACGGGAATCAGGCCCGAGTCATGCTTGAAGGGAGGCAATTGTTCTTGGACCGCCCGCACCCGCGGTCCCATTTCCTGAGCGATGCGCTGAATCTGGCGGCCTTCGACCTGCAGCCCGCAATAGGCTTTGAGCTCGGCCGCCGCCACGTCGAAGGGATGGCGCGCGGCCGCGCGGCAAATGATCCGCAGCACCCCGGGCGAATAGCCTGCCCACAGACCCAGCGCCTGGTCCAGCGGGGCACGGCCTTGCTCCCGGCTCGCCCAATAGTAATAGTTGCGCCGTAGGGCCACTAGCCCGAAGAGGGTCAGCGGCTCCTTGGGCCGGCCGGCGTGGCACCTTTCGCCTGGGCGGCCCTGATCCTCGGGCACCGGCAGCGCCGGGTCGTTGAGCAAATCCCCCAGAATCCCACAGGCATCGCGGAAGAGCGCCTCGCGCAGGCCAATTTCCACCGCCTCGAGATTGCGCACTCCCTGCTGTTGCCACTGCCCTTGGACTAACCGGATGAAGGCGTTGGCTTCCCGGAATCGCTCCTGCCCGACTTCGGTCTGGAGTTTTTTTTTGCGTCGGGGGCGGCTTGACTCAGGCGGGTGATTTGGTCGGTGACGGTGACAAACTCCTCGGCCAGTTCGCTAAAGCGTCTGTAATTGGCGACGAGGGGTTCGATTTGGGGGGCCTGATCGGCCGGGATGCGCTCGGCGAACTTCTGCCCATGGAAGTAGGCTTGGAGCACGTAGTAAGGGCCCTGGGGGGCTTTGGAGCCAGCGCGGGGTTTCTTGAAGAATTGGCGGCTTAAGGAGCCGCGGCGCAACCGGTTGATAGCCTTGATCTGTTCAAGGATCTGCTCGCGCCGGTCTTCGAGCTGAGAAAGCGAAGCGGTCATGGTGCGTATTGTATCTAACTAGATACAATATAGCAACAAAAATCAATCAGCAGGCGGGCCTGCTCAAATTTTGGTTACTTTTTTGTCGCGCACCCCCTGGGGTTCGCCCCCGGAGCCGCCCCTCACCCCGGCCCTCTCCCCATCGGATGGGGAGAGGGAGCAGCAACTGCTGGCCGTCGCAAGCTCCCACGCGCTCCGACTCGTCGACCACGGGCGACGGTCCTCCCTCTCCCCATCCGATGGGGAGAGGGTTGGGGTGAGGGGCCTCGACCCTCGACCCTCGGTTCTCATCCCTTTGCGGGCTTCATCCAGATCAACTGCTCTTCGATGTTCCTGGCCAGCTTGTATGGCTTTATGTGGTCTTTGAGAGCCGGGCCGACGATTTCAATCTTGTCGAGGTCGGCTACGCCCATGCGGGTCTGGGCGCAGTAGTTGAGATAGCCGACTTTGGCGAAATCGATGCCCATCAACTCGACAGCCACGCGGTCCGCCGCCAGCCAGTCCTGGCTGACCACGCAGACGCGGCTGGGGACGGGCGTGCCGCCCACGGGCCCCTCGCCTTCCATGCCCTCGAAGCCGTTGATGACCGCCAGGTGCGGGTGCAGGCGGGGCGCCAGGGCGTAGAGATTGTAGTTGATGCCGCGGAAGCCCGTGCCGTGGGTGATCGGTTTGTCGTTCTTCGCCCCGGGCCGGGCGCCGGGTCCCCAGCGAAAACCGGCGTCCTTGATCGCTGCGCCCACGACGATGTTCTTGAGCGAGAGGGTCGCCACGATCCGGTTGTGCGTCTTGAATTTCGCGGCCGAGATAATGAAGTGGTTCGGGTCCAGCAGCACCTTGGACATGCGGCAGGCATGGGGACGGAAATCGGCCTCGTCGAAGCAATGGACGATCTCGAAGCCCTCCTGGTCCAGGTCAAGGAGCTTGGCGCCGTATTTCCGGGCGACCTTGTCGTAGCCGAAGTTGGCGAACCCGTCGAGGGTCGGGCCGTTGGCGGCGGATTCGGCGATGGCGACGTTGCGCTTGCCGATGGCCTTGAGGAACTCGAGGATGCCTTCGAGGTTCTGCGCGTGGCTGGCGGCCAGTTGGTTGTCGATAGCGACATTGTTGGGTTTGACGATGACCCGTTTGTTGCCGATGGCGGCGGCGATGCTTCGTTCGAAGGCCTTGAGTCCTTTGAAGGCGATGTCGGCGCGGTCCTCGCCGGCGGCCAGGGCGACCCGGCTGGCGAGGCGGGCGGCTGGGGCCGGCGGCTCGGCCGCCAGGGCCCGGCGCAGGGTCCAGGGCGCGCAGAGCGCGGCCGCCCCGCCCAGGAGCGAGCCTTTGAGAAAGTGACGGCGTGAGGTCTGGTTTTGGGGTTGGGTGCTCATGGTCATAGGTTCAATTTGCGGGGTTTCTCCAGCGGATGGGGGTATCTGCGGCGGAAGCGGTTGCAGGCGGCCCAGGTAGTCTTGCCTTCGTCGTTTTCCCAGACCTCGTCGTAGATCGGCTTGCGCGGCTGGGCGCGCACGGGACGTTCCTTGAGGACGTTGCCCTTGTTGTCGGCGTCCAATTCCACGAAACGGAGTTTTTGGCTTCGATTCCAGCGATTGGAAAGGATCACCAGGATCTTGCGCTTCATAGGAGCTTCTTGAGGCCGGCCAGGGAGAGTTCGGTGCATTCCATGGGCGACTTGCCGTCGGGGTAAAGTTCCTGCTCGACGGTGATCCATTCGGTGCCGCCGAATTGGCGGCAGGCGGCCAGGACGGCGGCCCAATCCACGGAGTCTTGCCCGAGGATCGGCTTCCTGGACGGGTCGTTGCCGATGACCGCGGGTTTGAAATGGGTGACCTTGGTGCGGCCGGGATAGCGTTTGATGAGCTCCGCCGGGTTCTGGCCGGCGGCCGCGCTCCAACTGCAATCCTGCTGCAGGACGACGTCCTGGCTGGTGCGTTGGGCGAAGAGGTCCCAATAGGTCTTGTCGCCGTCCTTGGCGAATTCGCCCGTGTGGTTGTGATAGCCGCAGTAGAGGCCCAGGGGCTTGAGGATCTCGGCGGTCTTGTTGAACGTCTCGGCCAGGGCCTTGCTCCTCTCCGGGTGGGTGAAGTCGCGGTCGCCGGGGACAATGAGGAACTTGCAGCCGATGATCTGGTGGAACTGGATGGTCTGTTTCAAGGCATCGCCGCGGAAATTGCCGGTGCCGATGTGGGTCGCGGCAACTTTGAGGTTCAGTTCGTCCAGTTTCTCGCGCAACTCCTTGGCCTTGCCGCTGTACTTGTGGTAGCCCGCGAATTCCACCCCGGCAAAGCCCATTTTGGCCAACTGTGACAAGGTCGTGTCAAAATCGCGGGCGCAGTCTGTCCGCACCGAGTAGAGCTGGACCGAAATCGGAATGGACCTGCCCGCGGCAGTGGCGTCGGCCCCCTGTGCCCACTGGGCTGGGCCCAGGCCAAGGGCGCCGGCGGCAAAGGCTGAACTCTTCACAAACTGGCGGCGTGATAAGGATGACATAATTTTGCCAAAACTGGTTGCTGTGCCTGTTCGCACGTTTTGTCACCTCTACCAGAAAGGCCCGGCATTTGTCCAGCCTGAGTTCAGGCTGGGGTGTCCTGTTTGCACGGCCATTCACAAAGTCGCCTGGAGCGCCCTGTGCGCCTGAGGCGCCGGCGTAGCGCAGGTTTCCAAATCCCGATGGATCGGGACCGCTTTTCCGGATCACTCGGGAAGGGGAAGCGAAAGCGGCAGAGGACTGCCGCAGTCCAAAACCCTGCGGGCTTCGGTCGGTTCCTGGAAAGGGCCGAGGTGAGGGGTCTGCGCCGGTTCAAGCGGCAGGCGGAGGCCCCGGGGGCGGCTCCTGGGGCCCGGTCCCGAAGACCATGAGGCTGAGCGGGGGCAGGGTGAACTCGGCCGAGCAGGGCTGCTTGTGGCACTTGAGGCCATCCGCAGTGACGCCTCCCTGGTTGCCGACATTGCTGCCGCCGAAGATGGCGGCATCGCTGTTGAGGACCTCACGCCAGCGGCCGGGCCGGGGCAGGCCAATCCGGTAGCGGTAGCGCGGCACCGGGGTCAGATTCAGGATGACCGCCAGCGAGTTGCGGCGCTGGGTGTCCTGGCGGACGAACGACAGGACGCTGCTGGCGTGGTCCGAGCAGTCGATCCAGTAAAAACCGTTCGCGTCGTAGTCCCCGTCCCACAAAGCCGGCTCGGCCAGGTAAAGCCGGTTCAACTCCTGGACGAAGCGGCGCAGGCCGCGGTGGTAGGGCCCGGCTTCCAGGAGCGGCCACTGCAACTGGGCGTTGGCGTCCCATTCGTCGCTCTGGCCGAATTCACAACCCATGAACAGGAGGTTCTTGCCCGGAAAACACCATTGATAGCCCAGGAGGGCGCGGAGGTTGGCGAAGCGCTGCCAGTTGTCGCCCGGCATCCGGCCCAGGAGCGAGCGTTTGCCGTGCACCACTTCATCGTGCGAGAGCGGCAGGATGAAGTTTTCGTGGTGATGGTAGAGCATGGCGAAGGTCAAGTCGTCCTGGTGGTATTTCCGGTGGATGGGGTCGCGGCTGAAGTAGCCGAGCGTGTCGTGCATCCAGCCCATGTTCCATTTGAAGGAGAACCCCAGCCCGCCCAGGTAGGGGGGGCGGGTGACCAGGGGCCAGGCGGTGGATTCTTCGGCGATGGTCATCACCCCCGGGAACTCGGTGTGGGTGAGGTGATTGAAGCGGCGGAGGAAATCGATGGCCTCGAGGTTCTCGCGGCCGCCGTATTGATTGGGCAGCCATTGCCCCGGTTTGCGCGAGTAGTCCAGGTAGAGCATCGAGGCCACCGCATTGACCCGCAGCCCATTGATGTGAAAGCGGTCGCACCAGAACAGGGCATTGGCGGTGAGGAAATTGCTCACCTCGTGCCGGGCGTAGTTGAAGATGAGCGTGCCCCAGTCCTGGTGCTCGCCGCGGCGCGGGTCCTGGTGCTCATAAAGGGCCGTGCCGTCGAACCGGGCCAGGGCCCAGTCATCGCGCGGGAAATGGGCCGGCACCCAATCGATAATCACCCCGATCCCCGCCTCGTGCAGGGCATTGACCAGGAACTGGAAATCGTCGGGTGTCCCGTAGCGGCTGGTGGGCGCGTAAAAACCGGTCACCTGGTAGCCCCACGACGGGTAAAAGGCATGCTCGGCCACCGGCATGAACTCGAGGTGGGTGAAGCCCATCTCCTTGACGTAGCGGATGAGCGGCTCGGCCAGCTCACGGTAACCGGGCGATTCACCGGCCGAGTTCTTGCGCCAGGAGCCCAGGTGCATTTCGTAGATGCTCAGCGGCGAGCGCAAGGGGTCGCGCAGGCGCCGCTGGTTGAGCCACGGGCCGTCGGTCCACTCGAACCGGCGGTTGTCCCACACGATGCCCGCATTCTTGGGCGGCTTCTCGAAAAAGAAGGCATACGGATCGGTCTTGAGGCCGATGCGCCCGCGGGCGTCGCGGACCTCATACTTGTAATGCGCCCCCTGGCTCACGCCCGGGATGAAGAGCTCCCACACGCCGGACAAGCCCAGCGAGCGCATCATGTGAAAGCGGCCGTCCCAGTGGTTGAAATCGCCCACCACGCTGATGCGCTGGGCGTTGGGCGCCCAGACGGCGAAGCTGGCCCCGGGGGTGTCATCCACCACCCGCAACTGGGAGCCGAGCTTCTCGTAGATCCGCCGCTCGTCGCCCTTGCCGAAGAGATAGAGGTCGGCTTCGCCCAGTGTGGGCAGGAAGGCATAAGGGTTGCGCGTGCGGCGGACCTCCCCGGCCCAGTCGGTGATGACCAACTCGTAGGCATAGGGGTCTTTGGCCTCGTGTGCCACGCCCTCGAACAGGTCGGTCTTGGGGATGCGCTTGAGCTGGATGACGGGCATCTTCTGCTGGCGGAGGGGCTCGACCACCACCTTGGCGGCGTCGGGCAGCAGCGCCCGCACCACCACCCCCCCGCCCTCGGGCAGCGCGTGCATCCCGAGCAGCGCGTGTGGCGCGCGGCTTCTGAGTTCGGTCAAACTCTTCAGTTCGTCCTGGGTCAAGGCCATCGTGCCGACAATTTAGTGTGGCGTCCCCGAAATAGCCATGCATTTGTTGCGCCGCATTGGGGTTCGGGCGCACCTGCCCGCTACCACCACAGCATGAAGGGCCAGGCCCAACGCTGGCGTGCCTGATCCATCCCGAAGGGATCGCAATCACTCAGCCCAGGGTTGCCCCGCCCTTTCGCAAGAAATGGCGGGGCAACCCTGGGTCATGCGCCCGCTGAGCAACTACCCTGAAAGGGTTGCATCGCCGCTGAAACCCTTTCAGGGTTTCCAGGGTTTGGCAGCATGACACCCAGGGTAGCGCGTTCCGCGCAACAGAAAAAGGAATGTAGAGAACGCGGGGGCGAGATAAGGCGGGACTCGGGAATACAGAAGTGACTTTGGAGAAGTTGGGTCCGCCCCCGTGTTCTCTACATTCCTGGGTTGAACGAAGCCGCGGCCCAAGGTTCGTTGGGCCATCCTTGGGGGTACTGCGGAAAGTGCCGGATTTGGCTTTGACTACGGTGTGCGGTCGAGGCTTTTGGGGACGGGTCAGAGCCGTGCCAAGCTGCGCCAGTCCCGGTGCTGACTGGGCAGCAGCGTCGTGGAGGTTCCGGGATTGGCCGCCGGCCCCTTGGGACGCTGAAGCGGGTGCCACGCGAACAAAGCGCGGGGGTGGGAGTTGGCCCCCCAGCCGGAACGAGCAGTGAGGTGGTCCAGGGCGTGGTTTTCATGGCGGCCTGATGGTGCGGCGGACGCCGAGGGGGGAGCCGTCGGGCAAGTGGATGACGTTGTCCCATGGGCGCCAGGAGCCGACCAGGACCAGCCCGGTGCCACAATGCGGACAAAGCAGGGGTGTGGGCTGGGCGGAGACTCCTTGAGCGGCCAAGGCCGGGTCAGTCGGCGGGCTGGAGGTCGGAGGCTGCCAAGCGGCTTGCTCGGCCGCCAAGAGTAAGGGCGGTATTTTGAGCAGGGCTCGGATGCGGTTGAACTGGGCGCGTCCCCCTGGATGGAGCCAGCCAAAGCGGCGGACCCGATGGAATCTGGGCGGCAGGACGTGCTGGAGGAAGCGGCGGAGGAACTCGAAGGGGGCCATGTCGATGTGGCCCCAAGCCCCCGTGGCACTGTGGCGGAAGGGCCAGCGCAAGCGTCCGTCAGGCAGCAATTGGAGTTGGCGATTGCCGGTGGCGGTTTTAAACACGTAACGGCTGAGGTAGCGCAACGCGTTTTGGCCCCTGCCGACAGCAGCGCTGTGAACGACCCAGCGTTGCTGCCAGACTTTGGCCGGCAGGAGGGCAAGGGCCTCGGGCATCTGCTTTTGGAGTGCCGCCTGGAAAAGCGTGCGGCAGCGATCGCTCAGGGCTTTGACCGGCAACAGGAACCGAGGGCGGCTGGAGATCCACTGGCGCTGATCTGGGCTGAGGCCGCCGCCGGGGACCAGGTAGTGGACGTGGGGATGGTATTCGAGGGTGCGCGTCCAGGTGTGGAGCACCCCCAGCATACCGAGGGTGGCGCCGAGGCGTTTGGGATTTTGAGCCAGATCCTGCAGGGCCTGGGAACTGGCGGCCAGGAGCAGGTCATAGCCCTTTTGGGGGTGAGAGCGAATCCAGCGGCGCAAGCCTTCGGGCACGGTGAAGGTGAGCAGGAAATAGTTCACCGGCAGCAACAGGGCGGTATTCTCATCGAGCCACTGCTGGGCATCCTGGCCGCCGCACTGCGGACAGTGCCGGTCGTTGCAGGAGTGGTAGCTGAAGTGGCGGTGGTCGCACTTGGGGCAACAGTACATCGCCCCGCCCAGGGCCGGGGTGCGGCAAGCCAAGAGGCGTTGCAGCACCCGGCACTGGCGGGTGGGCATGGCAGCTCCGAACTGCTCCAGATAGGCCGGAGCCCATCGGCACAACACGTCGTGGACGGATAAGGAGCTGCCGCTGCGCTGAGCGGCTGCGGCCATTGAGAGGCCGCCTAGAGGTTGCCCATGAATTTGTTAATGCGCTGCTGGTGCTGAGTCTGACAGAGGGTGGTTAAGTGGGTGTAGATGACGGTGGTGACGGGGCTGTGATGGCCGAGGTTGACCTGCAATTGGCGGAGGTTTTCGCCTTGCTCCAGCAGGTGGGTGGCATAGCTGTGGCGCAGCGTATGAATGTGGGCGGCCTTCCTGATGCCGCTGGCGCGCAGGGCCCGGCGGAAGGCTTGTTGCAGCGTGCTGCGGTCCATGGGCTCTGTGGCGGTAGCAGCGCCCAGACCGCTGTGGCCTTTAGCTGGGAAGAGCCATCGTGGATGGCGGTGGCTGCGCCAGAGTTCGCGCAGCAGTTCCAGGGTGCGCTGGGGCAAGGGCACGTAACGGTTGCGGTTGCCTTTGCCCGCCCGGATGTGGAGGAACATCCGTTGGGAATCGATGTCGCCGACTTCCAGGTTGACGGCTTCGCCCAAGCGCAGGCCACAGGAGTAGATCGTCGTCAGGGCGACCCGATGGTCCAGAGGGGCAACCCGGGCGATAATCGTGCGCACCTCGGAGGCCGAGAGGATAACTGGCAGCTTGAATTGGGGTGTGGCGCGCACAAACTCCAGTTCCGCCGGCCAGGGCCGCTGGAGGGTTTTCTCCCAGAAGAGTTTGATGGCACACAAAGCCTGCGTGGAGGTTTGGCGGGCCAAGTGCCGCTGGGTCTTGAGATGGATGAAATACTGGCGGAGTTCCTCGGCGCTGACCAAGTTGGGCGAGCGCTCAAAGTGATCGGAGAGTTGGCGCACACAGACCCAGTAGATCTCTTGGCTTCGGGGCTGGAGCGGCAGCAGAATCAGGTCATCGGCAAAGCGGTTCAGGATTGCGTGAGGAGAACTTTTTTTATATGCATAGCTGCGGTACAGATTAATGTTGACGGTTTGCCGTGCGTCAGTGCATGGCGAACCGTCATCAGTCTGTGGGAGTCCCGGCCATAGGCCAACGCAAAACCAGCCCTCCAGCCTGCGAACTGCGGAGCCGCAGCAGTTCCGTCTTCTCCGCCGCGTAGCGGCTTCGTTCAACCCTGGGCTGAGTGATCAGAAGCCCTTCGGGCTACTGGCCGCGGTCCCGCGGTCTCCTCTGGCGTGGTGGTACCCGCCAGGCGCGCTCCACCGTTACCGGATATCGAAATTCGCCCCGGCCACCGGTTCACCTTCGGCCTGGAGGACCACCAGGTAGGTGCCCCGTCCGAGGCCCTGGGGCAGGAAGTAGTACTCGGAGCCCTGCCGCATGAACTGGCTCTGATGCCAAACCGCGCGGCCGGAAATCGCCTCCTCGACCCATACGCTCCCGACCTTCTGGCCCCAAAGGCAGTGCTTGGGCAGATCCACCACGATCGCCGGCTGCTCGCCCGGCTCGAAGGCGATGAGCCGCGGCGCTTTGGCATCGTGCATGACGGCCTCGCGGGTCGTGTAAACCCGGGCCGAGCTGCACCCCGCCACCAGGGCCAGGGCCACGGCCAGGAACAGAACTCTAGCGAGGAAGGGCCTCAGACCGTGGCTCGGGCATCCTGCCCAAGCCCTCACGGGCAGGATGCCCGTGCCACAAACTTGACCTGTGTGCATCACGTTGTGAAATTCAAGGATTCTACCCCACTGCGGTCTCACGATGTTAGACACGGCCCCATGGTAGCCGGCGCGCCCGAAATGTCTATGGAAACCCCAAATCCGTCGCGATGCCTTGGAGGGCGGAGATGACCTGGGTGATGTGCTCGTCCAGGGAAAGGCCCAGGCACTGGGCGCCTTGCTCGATGTCCTCTCGCCGGACGGCGGCGGCGAAGGACTTTTGTTTGAGCTTCTTGCGCACGCTGGACGCCGTCATGCCCGTCAACCGCTCCGGGCGCACATAAGCCACGGCCATGATGAAGCCGCAGAGTTCGTCCACGGCGAAGAGCGCCTTGCGCAGCGGCCGGTCCAGGGGGTAGTCGTCCCAATTCCAGCGCGCGTGCGAGAGCAAGGCGCCCACGATTTCCTCCTCGGCGCCGCGCTCCCGCAGGATGCGGGCCCCCTGCCGGGTGTGCTCGGGCGGCTCGGGCCAGCGCTCGTAATCGAAATCGTGAAGCAGCCCGGCCACACCCCACAGTTCGACCTCCCCACCCAAGCGCCGGGCGTAATGACGCAGGGCCGCCTCGACCGCCAGGGCGTGTTTGAGGAGCGATTCGGATTGGGTGTGTTCCTTGAGGATGGCCAGGGCCTGCTCGCGAGTCATGAGTTTGAAACGAGTTGAGGTTGAGCGGTTCGCAAGGCCTGATGGTGCCAACTGCCCGTGATTCTGCCAAGGTTTTTGCGCCGGATTTTGCGCCGGGCGCATCCCGCTCGGTACCACAATGTGAGCCCGGAGGTCCGCGAGAGTGCCCGTCGGCCAGGAATCCATCCCGGAGGGATGACAGATGGTAGCCGGGGGTCGAAGCGCAGCGAGACCCCCGGTTCAGCGGCAGTGTGGGTCGGCATCCCGGAGGGATGCCAGAAGGCCACCTCCTCGTTGTGAAGACCCTTCTGGCACCCCGTTCCGGGGTGCAGGCCCCTTCTGGCCGCGAACCGGGGGTCGCGGCGACGCCGCGACCCCCGGCTACCATCTGGCAACCCTCCGGGTTGCCCCGAGCCTCCGCTGGGGCTCGGCTCCGAGCCGCTGCTCCTGGCTGAAGGCGGTGCTACTGACGAGATGCACCCGGGCGCCGTCCGGTTGTGCCCCCAGGCTTGACTGCCGCCAGAGGGTCGGATTACATCCCAGGCAGCTTTTTGTAATGAAACAAAACCGGCCCGGGCGTGTCATAATATCGAGTTAACATGGCAAAATCGAAGAAACGCAGGAAAGTGGTCGTTTTCTCTGTGATCGTGCTGGTGTTGGCCGGCTTGGGGCTTGGGGCGGCCTTGCGCAAGCGCGAGGTGATCATCACCGTGCAGACCGAGAAAGTGACCCGGCGGACGCTGGTGGAGACGGTCAAGGCCAGCGGCAAGATTCAGCCGGTGGTCAAGGTCGCCATCAGCCCGGAGGTCAGCGGCGAGATCGTCGAGTTGCCGGTCAAGGAGGGCCAGCATGTGCAGAAAGGGGACTTGATTCTGAAGATCAAGAAGGACTTTTACGAGGCGGCGCGCAACCAGGCCGAGGGGGCCTACCAATCCTCGCTCGCCGGCAAGGCGACCGCCGAGGCCAACCTCGTCAAGGCGCGGGCGGATTACAAACGCAGCGCTGACCTCTTCAAGCAGAAGCTGATTTCCGACTCGGATTACGATGCCGCCCAGAACGGATACGACGTTGCCAAGGCGCAGTTGTCCAGCGCCGAGCACATGGTCAAGAGCGCGCGCGGCACGCTGGACAGCACCGAGGACACCCTGGCCAAGACCATCATCGTCTCGCCGCTGACCGGGACTGTGAGCAAGTTGAACTCGGAGTTGGGCGAGCGGGTCGTCGGCACCGCCACGATGGCCGGCACCGAGGTCATGACCATCGCCGATTTGAACGAGATGGAGGCGCGGGTGGACCTCGGGGAAACGGACGTGATCCTGATCGCGCCGGGCCAATGTGTACACCTGGAGGTTGATGCCTTCAAAGACAAGAAGTTCAACGGCATCGTGACGCAAATCGCCAACTCCTCGAAGACCGCCGGCTCTTCCGGCAGCGGCAATACCCAGGATGCCACCAAGTTCGAGGTCAGAATTCGCATCAAAGAAAAGGACGCCTTCCGCCCCGGCATGTCGGTCACGGCAGAGATCGAGACGCGTTACCGGACCAATGTCCTGGCCGTGCCGATGGCGGCCGTGACCACGCGAGTGCCCAAGGAAAAAAAGGCCCAGACCCGGCTGGCCGCGCGCGGCCACGCCACGGACGCCCACTCCAAGACCAATTCCCCCTCCGCCGCGACCAATGCCGATCCCCCGGCGGGCTCCGCCGCGGCCGACGACCCGACGAACACCCCGAGCGCCGGCGCCACCAACGCCGTGGCCGCCCAGGGAACCAACGTCCCCGCCGGCGACAAGAAATCCAAGGAGGCCGCCAAGCCCATCGAGGTGGTCTTCCTCAAGGAGGGGGATCATGCCAGGATGGTGCCGGTCAAGGTCGGCATCGGCGACGATAACTACTGGGAGATCACACAAGGGCTGCAGGAGGGCCAGGAAATCGTCTCCGGCGGCTACAAGGCGATCGTCCGCGACCTCGACGACGGCAAGAAGGTCCGCAAAGGAGTGGTCGGCCCGGACCAGGATAAGGACAAGGACAAGGAGGGCAAGTAAGTGGGGCGATCAGACAATGAGATTTGAAATCCGAGGTTTCACCGGCCACCCGATCCTTGCCCCATGCCACTGATTCACCTGGAGAAGATTTCGCGCCGCTACCAGATGGGAGCGGAGACCATTCACGCGTTGCGGGAGGTCTCGCTCTCGATAGAGCGCGGCGAGTATGTGGCGATCATGGGCCCGTCGGGCTCCGGCAAGTTGACGCTGATGAACCTGATCGGCTGCCTGGACACGCCCACCTCGGGCCAATACGAACTCAACGGAGTCCTGGTGAGCCAGATGGACGACAATCAACTGGCCGAGATTCGCAACAAGGAGATCGGGTTCGTCTTTCAGACGTTCAACCTGCTGCCCCGTTCGGACGCGCTGCGGAACGTGGAGTTGCCGCTGATCTATTGCGGGGTGAGCGCGGAGGAACGGCGGGAGATTGCCCTGGAGGCCCTCAAGCGCGTGGGCTTGGCGGACCGGATTCATCATAAGCCCAACGAGCTCTCCGGCGGGCAGCGCCAGCGGGTTTCCGTGGCGCGGGCACTGGTCAACGGGCCTTCGATTCTCCTGGCCGACGAGCCGACCGGCAACCTGGACACCAAGACCGGCAACGAGATCCTGGCGCTCTTCAGCCATCTTTGGGAAAACGGCAACACCCTCATCCTGGTCACCCACGAGGAAGACGTTGCCCGGCACGCCCGCCGCATCATACGGATTCGCGACGGTTTGATCGCCAGCGACGAGCGCCAGGCCGGTTCCGCCCCGGCGCACCCTGATTCGATCCCTTGGCCTGCGCCAGTTTCCGGGCCCGACTTCGCTTCCGCGCCCGCCCAAGCCCGCCCGGGGCCTCCCGAACCCCAAGCGCCAGGCGCGCTGGCCCTGACCTCATGAACCTGTTCACCGACCTCAAAGAGGGCGTCGGCATTTCCTGGGCGGCCATCAGGGCCAACAAGATGCGCTCGATCCTCACCACCCTGGGCATCGTCATCGGCATTGTGACCGTGACCCTGATGGGCTCGGCCATCCAGGGGCTGGACCGGGCATTTCTCAAGAACGTCTCGTTTCTGGGAGCGGATGTCCTCTATGTGAGCCGTTTCAACTGGTTCAACGACTCGGAGGATTCGTGGCGCACCGGGATGAAGCGCAACCGCATCTCCCCTGACCAGGTCGTCGCCCTCGAACGCCAATTGACCATGGCGCGCGCGGTCGCCCCCCAGGTGGATGCCGGGCTGGCCGTCCAATACAAACGGCGGCGCTCGGACAATGTTCGGATCATCGCTACGACCGACCAGTTCGTTTATACCAGCAGCAGCACCACCCTGGCCCAGGGGCGGTTCTTCTCGCCCACCGAATCGGCGGGCGGCCAGCCGGTGTGCGTCATCGGGTCGGAAGTCGCGGCCAATCTGTTTCAGCGCGAGTCGCCGCTGGGCCGCCGCATCCGCATCGAGGGCGAGCCCTTCGAGGTGGTCGGCGTGCTGGACAAACAAGGTTCGTTCCTCGGCATGTTCAGCCTGGACAACCAAATCTTCCTTCCCCTCAAGCGATTCATGATGGATTTCTGGGGCACGCCCAGTTGCGACATCTGCGTCAAGGTCAAGGACCTGGCGCAACTGGACGACGCCAAGGAGGAGGTGCGCGCAGCCATGCGGACAGTCAGGCGGCTGGCGCCCACCCAGGCGGACGACTTTGCCATCAACCAGCAGGACCAATTGGTGAAGATATTCCACAAGCTAGGCGGCACCATCGCGGCCGTGGGGCTGTTTATCACCGGGTTGGCGCTATTCGTGGGCGGGATTGGCATCATGAACATCATGTTCGTGTCTGTGGCGGAGCGCACGCGCGAGATCGGCATCCGCAAGGCCATCGGCGCCAAGCGGCGCACCATTTTGCTCCAGTTCCTCATCGAGGCGGCCTGCATCTGCCTGATCGGGGGGATGATCGCGCTGACGATTGCCTGGTTGCTGACCTTCCTCATCCAGAAGTTCCTGCCCGTCACGATGTCGCCGAGCCTCGTCGGCCTGGCGCTGCTGGTTTCGTTGCTCACGGGGGTGGTGTCGGGCTTTCTGCCGGCCTGGCGGGCGGCGCGCATGAACCCGGTGGACGCGTTGCGCAATGAGTGACACAGCATGAGCGCGAGGCGAACGACAATAGTGCTTGGGGAGTTGCGCGATAGTTTTGCCATGGCCATGGGCGCGCTGGCGGCGCACAAGCTGCGCTCGGCGCTCACGCTGCTGGGGGTGTTGGTGGGCGTGTTCTCGATCATCGTGGTCATGACCGCGATGCGGGCGATGCAGAGCAACATCGAGCAGGAGATCCGACAATTGGGCAGCCAGACGTTCATGGTCCAGAAATGGCCGGCCATCTACTTTGGGGGACCCGAGGGTTTCGAGAAGTACTGGCGGCGCAACGACATTACCCTGGAGCAGGCGCTGCAGGTGGAGAAGAAGGCGACGCTGGCGCAATCCGTGGGCATCGAGGAGACGTTTTGGGGCGGCCAGGTCGAGACGCGCTACAAGAAGACGGCCCCCAACGTGCAACTCCTCGGCGAGACGCCCGGCAGTTTCGCGGCCCGCAACTGGATACTGGGCGAGGGCCGGCTGCTGCTGGAGAGCGACGTGGACGGCGCCCACGATGTCTGCGTGCTGGGGCACGGCCTGTTCAAGAGCGTCTTTCCTCATGGCCAGGCGGTCGGCGAGCGGCTCAAGGTCAATGGCATCAACTACGCCGTCATCGGGGTGCTCGAGGCCAAGGGCGGCTCGCTGGGCGGCGACCAGGACAACTTCGCCATCGTCCCTATCACGACCGGGCTGAACCGTTTCGGGAGATGGTCCCGCAGCTTGACCCTCCTCATCCAGGCGCGAGACACGGCTGGCTTCGATGAAACCGTCGAACAGGTGCGCGGGGTTCTCCGGGTCGCCCGCAAGGTGCCGCCCGGCAAAGAAGACGACTTCGAGATCGCCTCCAACGACTCGATGATGACCCAATTCAACACCTTCACCATGGCCGTGCGCATCGGGGTGATGGTCGTCAGCTCGATCGCCCTGCTCGCCGCCGGCGTCGGCATCATGAACATCATGCTCGTCTCGGTGACCGAGCGCACCCGCGAGATCGGCATCCGGCGGGCCGTCGGGGCCAAGAAGCGGAGCATCATGGCCCAGTTCATCATGGAGGCGGTCGTTATCTGCGAGGTGGGCGGCGCCATCGGGGTCCTCCTCGGGATCCTGGGCGGCGACGCGACCGCCTACTACCTGAAACTCGCGCCGGTGGTTCCGGTTGATTGGATCGTCATCGGCCTGGTCATTTGCTCGATCGTGGGCATTGTCTTCGGCACCTACCCCGCTTACAAGGCCGCCAACCTCGACCCGATTGAGTCCCTCCGCTACGAATAACGGCGCAACCGGCCAGCCCCTTACCCCGACCCTCTCCGTTCCAAAGGCTGAAGGCTGAAGGCTAAAGGCTAAAGGCTAAAGGCTGAGGTGGGAGACGTGGCGGGGCCAAGCGCTTTTCAACTTCAGCCTTTAGCCTTTAGCCTTTAGAGAGCAGCCGGGCTGCCGCCGCCTGGGCGCTGAATCCATAGAGCTTGACCACTTTGTGCCGCGAGGCATGGCCGCGCGCCAGTTCGACCCGGTGCCGCGGGCAATCCAGGGCCTCCGCCAGCAGCCGCACCAGGGCCTGGTTGGCGGCCGCGTCCACCGGCGGGGCGGTGACCCTGATGCGCAGCTCGCTCCCCATCGCCTCGCCGATTTCGTTGGCCGAGGCGCGCGGCTGCAGCTTGACCGACAGCAAGACGCCGTCGGCCTGCTCACGGAGAAAGCTGGGGATCGTCATGGGAAGGCCTCAGCGAAGGCGGGAGCGGCAGCGCGGGCAGCCCCTCACCCCGGCCCTCTCCCCATCGGATGGGGAGAGGGAGGATTCTCGGTAGCGCTTTGAGCAAGCGGAGACGCCCGGAAGCTCCTGAGACTGCCGGCGCCTCTCCCTCTCCCCGTCGGACGGGGAGAGGGCTGGGGTGAGGGGTCCGCCGCCGACTCTGTCTCCGCCTTCAGGGTTCGTCATGGGAATATCTTGTCGCCATTTCGAAAATACCCGGGTAGGCTATTGCCTTCGGACTTTATGAGCAACTTCAACTTTTTTCCGATGCCCTCTATGAAGATGAGCTTTTTCTCGTTGCACACCCTTGTGCCCGCCCTGGTGCTGCTGGCGGGGTGCAGTTCGCAGCCCGCCAGACCCGGCGCCCCCTCTGCGCAGGCCCAACCGCCCGCCGCGGCTTCCCCGCCGCAGCAGGCCCAGGCCGCCGCGCCGCCTCCCGCCCCCGCCGCCGAACCCAAGGACAACCTCCCGCCCGGCCTGGCCAAACCGCCCGCACCTTTCGATGGCGAAGGCTGGCAACCCCTCTTCAATGGCCAGGACCTCACGGGCTGGCGCGAAACCCAGTTCGCCGGCCACGGCGAGGTCCAATGCCGCGACGGCCTCATCCTGCTCAAGATGGGCGAGCCGTTCACAGGCATCAATTACACCAACGACTTTCCCAAGATGAATTACGAGGTGGCCCTCGATGCGGCGCGGGTCATGGGCTCGGACTTCTTTTGCGGCCTGACCGTGCCCGTAGGCGATTCGTTCTGCAGCCTGATCGTCGGCGGATGGGGCGGTTCGCTGGTGGGCATCTCGAGCCTCGACGGGATGGACGCCTCCGAGAACCAGACCACCAAGTTCCTGAGCTTCGAATCCGGCCGCTGGTACCGCATCCGGCTCCGCGTGACCGAGTCCCGGATCGAGGCCTGGCTCGACAACCAGCAGTTGATCAACGTCAACACAAAGGACAGGCGCATCTCCCTGCGGCCCGGCGACATTGAGATGTCCAAGCCCTTCGGCCTGGCCTCCTGGCAAACCGGCGCCGCCCTGCGCCAGATCCAGTTGCGCCCAGTCACCCAGCCCGCCACCCCCGCAACTCGAGCCGATTGAGCTTGCGCGGATCCCAGGAGGTTCCGGCCCAAAGGGCCGGCGGAGCTTAGCCCAGGGCTGAGGCCGCCAGGCCGATGCCCTGGGAACATGCCGCCGGAGGATCAGGCGCGCCCTGTAGGGGCGCCAGGCCCTCTCGCGCCCTCCCCAGGAACCGACCCCAAGCCCGAAGGTTTTGGACTGCGGCAGTCTTCTGCCGCTTTCGCGTCGCCAGCGAGGGGACACAAAAGCGGCAGAGGACTGCCGCAGTCCAAAACGCTACGCGCGGGGCGGCGCGCGTCCGGTTCATGGTCCCAATGCACGATCCCAAAATCATCAAGGCTCCCCAGGAACCGACCCCAAGCCCGAAGGTTTTGGACTGCGGCAGTCCAAAACGCTACGCGCGGGGCGGCGCCCGTCCGGTTCATGGTCCCAATGCACGATCCCAAAATCATCAAGGCTCCCCAGGAATTGACCCCAAGCCCGAAGGTTTTGGACTGCGGCAGTCCTCTGCCGCTTTCGCGCCGCCAGCGAGGGGACAGAAAAGCGGCAGAGGACTGCCGCAGTCCAAAACGCTACGCGGGACCGGGACGCCCGGTCGAGGTTCGGGGGTTCAATGCGCCAAATTCCGTTTGGGGGATTCTTTCAGGGCGCGGGACCCGGGTTTGCGGCGAAACCCAGGGCATCGGCCTCACGGCCTCAGCCCTGGGCTAAGTTCTGGCGGCCCGTTGGGCCGCGAGGCAGAGCAGCGTTTACAGGTCGGCTTGACAGTTCGTTATCATGTTGGCGAACTTGGGCAACACGGGTGACACGTGGCCGTCCGCGAACCCCGCAATGCCTTTTCCGTTGTGCCGAACGGTAAAGGCGTCGCCGCCGGTGGCGGGGCCGCTGGGGCAGTAACGGCCGTCATTCATGACGTCCCCCGTCGGATCCGAGGCTTCACCCTTTTTGAGGGTGGCTTGCTCCTCGGCGAGCATGATCTTCAGCGCGGGCCTGCGGACGCTGGAGAGTTTGAATTGTTCAACGAAATGGATATTGTTGTCGATGATCGATGTAAAACCGCAGTTGACATCGGTCACGACGCTCGTCACGGTATAGCTGTAGGCATAGATTCCCTGCCCGTCCGTGTTTTCAGCGATGCGTTCGCTGTCACTCCTGTCCATCGAGCAGCGGAACAGGTTGCTGCTGACCGAGCCGGTGCCCGTGACGATCGGGCTCTGGGTGACGGGGGGATAATTCGCGCCGGCACGCCAATAGATCCAGTCCTCTTTTTCGTAGCCGTACGTGTTTCTCGAGGCGGTCCCCGGGAAATAATCCGTGTTGTTCATCGTGTACATCATCAGTCCGTAGGTAAGTTGCCTTTCGTTGCTCACACACTTCGTCTGGGCTGCTTTGGCCTTCGCCTGGGCAAGGGCGGGCAAGAGCATCGCGGCAAGAATGGCAATGATGGCAATGACCACGAGCAGTTCAATCAGGGTGAATGCCAAGTCAATCCGAAAAGCACGACGGAAGTGATCGCGTGAATTTAACATGGTAGATGACATAGGCTCCCGGATTTCTCAAGTCCACAAGGACGCGGCAAGGCAGAACGTGGAATTGTCTGCATGATGCCGAGGCTAGACAAGGCCCTCGGGAATGTCAACAGAAATTTCGGGAGTCCTGCGGCTTGACACCAGGACTGGAAAGGGCACAATTGTGGCATGACCGTGCTATTTCGCTGCCGAGTCGATAAGCGTTTGCTCGGCAAGGCTAACGCAGTGACAAAGACCTTGGGCACTTCGACCTCGGAAATGTTCCGCGTTTTTGTCAGTGAGATCGCCCGAACCGGGAAGGTCCCGGTCAGTTTGCGCACGGAGCCTGAGGATTCCGTCCTGGGGCCGTGGGAACGGCGCGCGGCCACCCTGGAAAGCTTCTATGACCACGCCAAGGCCTGGTGAAGTCTATTGGGTGGACTTGGGGATTGCGGGGAAGGTGCGCCCTCTGATGGTCGTTTCCCGTGAAGACCCGGAGGCGCCGCGCGCGCTGGCGGTCTGCGTGCCCCTCACCACCCAAGCCCGGGGCGGGAACTACGAGGTGCTCCTCCCGCGCGTCCG
Organism: uncultured bacterium; assembly: GCA_963749495.1. Classification (GTDB taxonomy): domain Bacteria; phylum Verrucomicrobiota; class Verrucomicrobiia; order Limisphaerales; family UBA8199; genus CAVQND01. Next base: position 177,315 of record CAVVMW010000018.1, on the reverse strand, counting down.
GTGGCTGCCCGGCGCGGACCAAGGCCTTGCCAACGTTCAAGGCATTGCCTCGGTGGAACTCCACCGCCTCAAGGAAAAGGCCGGGCGCTTCGAGTCGGGCGTGCTCGCCAGGGTCCGCGAGGCCATTGCCTGGATGCTGGAACTGACACACCCGGCCAGCCAGACGCCCACGAATTAGCAGGCGCCGCGCACTCAGGCGCCGACGCTCCACGTTCCCTGTCCCCTCACGCCGCCACGATATTCACCAGCTTGCGGGGCAGGACGATGACCTTCCTGACCGTCTTGCCTTCCAGGAAGGGCTTGACCTTTTCCGAGCCACGGGCGGCGGCCTCCAGGTCGGCGGCAGAGGCAGTGGCCGGGACCCGGATGACATCGCGGAGCTTGCCGTTGACCTGGACGGGGATTTCGAGTGTCTGCTCGATGAGGAAGGCCGGGTTGAACTCAGGCCAGGCCGCGTAACTGAGCGAGGGGAGGGGCGCGGGCAGCGCCGCGCCGAGCCTGGACCACAGCTCCTCGGCCAGGTGCGGCGCAAAGGGCTGCAGGAGGACCAGGAAATCCCGGAGCACCGAGGCCGGCCGGGTCTGCCAGGCCGTCGCCTCGTTGGCGAAGACCATGAGGGCCGAAATGGCCGTGTTGAACCGGAGCCCATCGAGGTCCTCGGTCACTTTCCTGGTGCAGGCATGGAGGGCCTTGAGCTGGGCGGCGCCCGGCTCGGCATCGCGAATGGCCGGGTTGAGGCGGACCTGCTCGAAAAGCTCCGCCGCCCGCTGCGGCTCCGCCGTCACGCCCTGCTCGAAGGCCGTCTGGCTGTTCTGGTCGATGAACAACCGCCAGACCTTCCCCAGGAACCGATAGACCCCCTCGACGCTGCGCGTGCTCCAGGGCTTCACCATTTCCAGAGGCCCCATGAACATCTCGTACAGGCGGAACGCGTCGGCGCCATACTCGGCCAGGATGTCGTCGGGGTTGATGACATTGCCGCGGGATTTGGACATCTTGAAGCTGCGGGCATCGACCCGGACCCCGGCGTCGGTCTTGAGCGAAAAGCCGTCGCCGGCCTTGACCACGTTGTCTTCCGGGATGCGCCGGCCCAGCAGTTTCTCCTTGGTCTGTTTGTGGAACCCGACCATCCGCCGGCCCTCGGTCGAGGCCTCTTCCTGGAGGTCGCGCAATTCGCTGATGCTGCAAGGACTGCCATCGGCAAAGCAAAAGAGCGTGAACTCCATCTCCCCGAGGATGAGGCCCTGGTTGACCAGCTTGAAAAAAGGCTCCGGGGTCGAGACATGGCCCAAGTCGTAAAGCACCTTGTGCCAGAAGCGCGCATAAAGCAGGTGGAGCACGGCGTGTTCAATGCCGCCCACGTAGAGGTCAACCCCGGGCGTGGGCAGCTTGACCTTCGGCAGATGCTCACGTATAATCTTATTACGGCGGTCGTCATCAGACGTTCCGGGCGGGGCCCCTATGGCGGCATCGCCCGCCGCCCGCGTTTTGTAAACGGTCACCACCGCAAGCAGATTTGCGCTGGCCCGCACCTCTTCGACCACCACAACGACCCCGTTGATCTGCTTCCTGAACCGCAGCACGTGCAGGCCCGTCGAGGACTTGCCCCCGTATTCGATGGAATCAGGCTCCAGTACGACCCAGGGGATGAGGAAGAAGGTCGCGTCTTCCACCGCCTCCTGCCCGCGCCGCCTCTCGGCGCCCGGATCTCCGTGCTCCTTGCGCGTGTGGCGCACTCCATAGTTATCCAGCACATGAACATAGCCGTTTAAGTCGAGATTCGTGGCCGCTCGAATTCTCCTCGCTGTGTCCTCGCTCACCTGGGCAAAACCAACCCTCTGCCGTGCTGCGCCCGGCTCTCTGTAGCTCAGCTCTATTAAATCCTCAATCGCCGCATTCAGCTCCTCCAGAGTCAACGGAATCCGCTGGTTGCAGTAGCCCATCCAGTACCGTTCCGCGGATTTGTCCACGAACCGCGTATCGTTTGCCGCGTCCAGGTAACGCAAGTAGTACCAGCAACTGCCGGCCCATTGAGGCATGGTATTGGTTTCGCGCTGCGAGCCGTCGGGCAGGTTCACCCAATCCCGGGCGCGCGCCAGCGGCGGCTGGCCGTCGGGCGTGGGTTTGTAATCCTCCAATTGAGGCGGCACGACCGGCAGGGCGGACTCGGGGATGGCCTCGTGATAGGGCTGCCCGCCGGGGCCGGTCTTCCAGAGGATGGGAAACGGTTCGCCCCAGTATCGCTGCCGGCTGAAGAGCCAGTCGCGGAGTTTGTAGTTGACCGTCTTTCGCCCGAGGTTTTTCGCCTCGAGCCAGGCGGTGATCTTCCGCTTGGCCTCAGGCGTGGCCAGGCCGTCGAGCGAGACCTCGGCGCTGGCCGAGTTCACTGCTGCGCCGTCGTCCACGTAGCCGCGCCAGTCTTTGCCCTCGGGCGGCTGGACGACCTGGACAATCGGCAGGCGGAACTTCCGGGCAAACTCGAGATCGCGCGCGTCATGCCCCGGCACGGCCATAATCGCTCCGGTGCCGTAGCTGGCCAGGACATAATCCGCTATCCAGACCGGAATCTCCTGCCCGTTGACGGGGTTGATGGCATAGACCCCCGTGAACACCCCGGTCTTCTCCTTTGCCAACTCGGTCCGTTCGAGGTCGCTTTTCTTGGCGGCGAACTGGCGGTACTGCTCGAGGGCGGCCCGCGGCGTGCCCGTGGCGCTGGCATCCCTGCCTGCGCGGCCCCCCTTCCATTCCTCGGGTGTCCCTTGTGGCCATCGCTCGGGCACGATGCCTTGCCTCGAGCCAAACATCAATGAACGCGTGTTCCGGCGCCAGGACCATGTAAGTGGCGCCAAACAGCGTGTCGGGCCGGGTCGTGAACACGTCCAGGACGAACACGTCGTGCGTGACCCGCAGCCCGCCCTGCTCCTGGGCCTGGCGCTGGACTGTGAAGCCGACCTCGGCGCCTTCGGAGCGCCCGATCCAGTTGCGCTGCATCTCCTTGAGCGAGTCGCTCCACTGGATGGTCTCGAGGTCCCGCAAGAGCCGGTCCGCGTAAGCCGTGATGCGGAGCATCCATTGGCGCATTGGCCGGCGCACCACGGGAAACCCGCCCACCTCGCTCTTGCCCTCGACCACCTCCTCATTGGCCAGGACGGTGCCCAGTTGCTCGCACCACCAGACTGGCGCTTCCGTCACGTAGGCGAGCCGCTTGGAGTCGCGCCAGGCCCGGCGTTTGGCCTCCAGTTCCGTCGGCGCGCCCGGCGCCCCTTTTCTCAACTCGGGCGGATAGGGCAGCGTCCGCATCGGCTCGGCCTTGCCCGACTCCGGGTTGAACCATGAGTTGTAAAGCTGTAGGAAGATCCACTGCGTCCACTTGAGATATCGCGGGTCGGTGGTGTCGATCTCCCGGCTCCAATCGTAGCTGAAGCCCAGCGCCTTAATCTGCCGTTTGAAGTTGGCGACATTGGACTCGGTCGTCTGACGCGGGTGCTGGCCGGTCTTGATGGCGTATTGCTCGGCAGGCAGGCCGAAGGCGTCCCAGCCCATCGGGTGCAGGACGTTATAGCCGCGCGCCCGGCGGTAGCGCGCCAGGATGTCGGTGGCGGTATAGCCCTCGGGATGCCCCACGTGCAGGCCCGTGCCCGACGGGTAAGGGAACATGTCCAGGATGTAGAATTTGGGCAATCGCTCGGGTTGGACGGGGCCGTGGCGCCGCGCAAAGGGATGCCCCGGCGGCACCCGCTCGCCCGGGTTCCATGCGCGAGAGGTCTGCTCCTGGTCCCAGCGGCGCTGCCACTTGGATTCGATCAGATCAAACGGGTATTGCTTGCGTCCAGATGCCATAAGACCAGCCAATATTGCGTGAATCCCGGCTGCCGGGCAATGCAAGAATGCCCGAGCAAGTCAAGTTCTTCTTGCTTTTTTGCTCCGCTGGCCGAATGCTCGCTGACAACTGAATCTGGATTTGTTATTAATTTGCACAAGGCACCTAATTATGACTGCGTTGATTCACAACATCACCATCGCACCACAAACCGAGAGGGAGACTTTATGAAGCGCTGCAAGGGACTGATCGCGGGGCTGCTGGCCGCCGCGGCAGTCGGGGCTCAAGCCGACCTGTCCGAGACCAGCACGTTTCTGGGCGTCAACCTGGCCATCCCCGATTACAGCCCATCCGGGGTCCGGGACACCCGGACCATCGCGTCCGACATCGCCTACATCACGTCGTTGCAGGTACACCTGAAGATCACGGGCAATTTCAACGGGGACCTTTATGTCTATCTCCAGCACCAGAGCGGGCTGACCGTCCTGCTCAACCGGGTGGGGCGGACGGCAACCAGCCCATTTGGCTACATTGACTCCGGTTTTGACGTGACGTTTTCCGACTCGGCGGCCAACGACATCCACAACTACGAAAAAGTGGCCACCCCGGCCGCAGGCTCGCCCCTCACAGGGACCTGGCAGCCGGACGGGCGATTCGTCGATCCGACGGCAGTCCTGGACACGTCTCCCCGCACCACGTTTCTCACCAACTTCAACGGCCTTGCCGCCTCGGGCACGTGGGTCTTGTTCCTGGCGGACCTGGACCCCGGCGGCCTGAGCACTTTGAACAGTTGGTCGCTGCAGATCACCGGGATGCCCCAAACGACTACCACGATCGGGTGGGCCAACCCGGCGCCGATGGTCTATGGCACGCCCCTGGGTGCCGGCCAGTTAAATGCCACGGCCAGCGCCCCCGGCAGCTTTGTCTATAATCCCCCCGCCGGGACCCTGCTCGATGCCGGCACGGGGCGGACCCTGTCGGTGACGTTCATCCCGAACAACACCAACGCTTACTCCTCGGCAACGGCGGCGGTGAGCCTGGATGTCTGGCCTCGAGCGCTGTCGGTCACCGCCGATAGCCAGGCCCGCTTTTACGGCAACCCCAACCCGCCGTTCACCGGTTCGCTCTCCCCCGCGCAAACTGTGGACAATCTCACGGCCAGCTTCTCCACCCCGGCCAATGACGCCAGCCCCGTCGGCAGTTACGCGATCGTGCCGGCCATTGTTGACCCCAATGGCAGGCTGGCCAACTACACCGTCACCACCAACTTGGGCACGCTGCGCATCCTGGCCGAACCGCTCACGGTCACGGCACAGAATCAAACCCGGCCCTACGGGTCCACCAACCCGCCGCTGACCTGCGTCCTGGCGGGCCTGCGGCAGGGCGACACCATCACGGCCCTTTGCACGACCTTGGCCGATGTGACCAACCAGGCTCGGCGCCTATCCCATCATGGCCGGCCTGTTGGACCCGAACGGCCAGCTCCCCAATTACGACGTGACCATCTACCCGGGCACGCTGACCATCGCCCCGGCGCCGCTGGCGGTTGGCTCGGACAACCAAAGCCGCGCCTACGGCGCCCCCAATCCGGCCCTGACCGGCTCGGTCAGCGGCCTGCAAAACGCCGACAACATCTCGGCGTCATTCTGGACCCTGGCTGGCGCCGCCAGCCCCGTCGGGAGTTATTCCATCAACATTGGCCTGGCGGATCCGGACAACAAGCTGGGCAATTACAATGTCACCACCAACCGGGGCGTGTTGAGCGTTACCCCGGTCCAGTTGATCGGCCAGGCCGATAACCAGTCCCGGCCCTATGGCCAGCCCAACCCCCCATTCACGGTCACCTACAGCGGCTTTGTCAACGGCGATGATGCCCGTATCATCACCGGCCTATTGAGCGGCAGCACCCCCGCCCAGACCAACAGCCCGGTGGGAGTCTATCCGATACAAGTCTCCGGCCAGGCCGCTCCGAATTACGCCATCAGCTATCTGCCGGGCCGCCTCACCATCGGGCCGGCGCCGCTGCTAGTCGCCGCCAACGACACCAACCGGGCTTACGGCCAGCCTAATCCGCCCTTTACCGCCACGTTCATCGGCCTGGCCAATAACGACGACCCCGCCACCTTGGGGCAGGGATTGGTCTTCAGCACCAGTGCCGATACCAACAGCCCGGTGGGCATTTACGCGATCGTGCCGGGCGGGCTCATCGCAACCAATTACACACTGACCTATTCGAACGGCACGCTCGAGGTCCGCCCGTTTGTCATGGTGGTAACCCCGGACAGCCAGCGCCGGAGCTACGGCGCGTCCAACCCGCCGCTGACCGGCACGTTCACGGGCGTGCAAAACGGGGACAATATCACGGTCACCTTCTCGACCCTGGCCGCCCCCTCCAGCCCGGTCGGGACCTACCCCATCATCGCCGGCCTCTCGGACCCGGACGGCAAACTCGCCGAATACAGCGTCACTGCCTCCATAGGCTCGCTGACCGTGCTGCTGGCGCCGTTAGTGGTCAGCGCGGACAATCAAAGCCGGGCCTACGGCGCGCCCGACCCGGTCCTGACCGGCTCGGTCAGCGGCCTGCAAAATGGCGACAACATCTCGGCGGCCTTCTCGGTCCTGACTGACTCGGCCAGCCCGGTGGGAAGCTATCCCATCCAGGCCGCCCTCTCGGACCCGGACAACAAGCTGGGCAATTACAATGTCACCACCAACCGGGGCGTGTTGAGCGTTACCCCGGTCCAGTTGATCGGCCAGGCCGATGACCAGACCCGGCTCTACGGCCAACCCAACCCCCCGCTCACCGCCACCTACAGCGGCTTTGTCAACAGCGAAAATGCCGGCCTCATCACCGGCCCCTTGAGCGGCAGCACCCCCGCCCAGACCAACAGCCCGGTGGGAGTCTATCCGATACAGGTCTCCGGCCAGGCCGCTCCCAATTACACCATTGACTATTTGCCGGGCCGCCTCACCGTCGCGCCGGCGCCGCTGGTGGTGCAGGCCAATGACGCCGTCCGCGCCATTGGGCAGACCAACCCGCCCTTCACCGCCAGGTTCATAGGCCTGCTCAACAATGAGGACAGCTCCGTGCTGGGCGGCACGCTCGTTTTTTCGACCATGGCCGACACCAACAGCCCGGCGGGCACCTACCCCATCGTGCCGGACGGGCTCAGCGCAACCAATTACACGCTGACCTATTCGAACGGCACGCTCGAGGTCCGCCCGTTTGTCATGGTGGTAACCCCGGACAGCCAGAGCCGGAGCTACGGCGCGTCCAACCCGGTGCTGACCGGCACGCTCACGGGCGTGCAACCCGGCGACAATATCACGGCAACCTATTCCGCCGCAGCGGACGCCAACAGCCCGGTCGGCGCTTATGACATTGTCGCAACGCTCAATGACCCGAACAACAAACTGGCTGACTACAGCGTGGAGATCGATCCGGCAACCCTCACCGTTGTGCCCGCGCCGCTGGTCGTCAGCGCGGACTCCCAGAGCCGGCCCTACGGCGCGCCCAATCCGAGCCTGAGCGGCTCCATGCGGGGCCGGGTCAACAACGATGACATCACCGTCGCCTTCGTCACGGCGGCCCGGATCGACAGCCTTCCCGGCGATTATCCCATTTCCGCCATCGTGTCCGACCCGGACAACAGACTGGCCAACTATAGCGTGACCAACATCCCGGGCACACTCACCATCAGCCCGGCGCCGCTGCTCGTCAACGTGGATAGCCAAAGCCGAACCTACGGCGCGCCCAACCCGGCCCTGACCGGTTCCCTGACCGGCCTGCAGAACGCAGACAACATCCAGGCGGTTTACTGGACCCTGGCCAACACCAACAGCCCTGTAGGGACCTACGACATCCTGCCCACGATCACTGACCCCAACAACGCCTTGGGCAACTACAGCGTGACCACCAACACCGGCACACTGACCGTCTTGCCAGCCCCGCTGGCGGTCAGCGCGGACAGCCAGACCCGAACCTATGGCGCGTCCAACCCCGTGCTGACCGGCTCCGTGACCGGCTTGCAGAACGCCGAAAACATCACCGCCAGCTTCTCGCTCCAGGCCGGCCCGGCCAGTCCCGTGGGAACCTATCCTATTTCGATCGCGCTCTCTGACCCGAACGGCGCGCTCTCCAACTACAGTGTGACCCCCAATAACGGCACGCTCACCATCGCCCCGGCGCCGCTGCTCGTCGCCGCGGACAACCAAAGCCGCCCCTACGGCACCCCCAACTCTCTCCTGACCGGCTCCATTCGCGGCCTGGTCAACGGGGACAATATCACCGCCTCCTTCGCAACGTTGGCCGTTATCACCAGTCCCGCAGGCGATTATCCCATTCACGCCACCCTCTACGACCCGGGCAATAAACTGCCTGACTACGCCCTGACCTCCCCGGACGGCACCTTGACCATCACCAAGGCCGCAACGAGCGCATCCCTGGTTTCCTCGGCCACCCTGGCGCTTCCGCACGTGCCGATCGCGTTCACGTTCACGCTCAGTTATGCAGCGCTGCCCCCGGGCTGTGCGCCGCCGGGCGGGGCGGTGCAGTTCCTGCTCGACGGCGCCCCCTACGGCCCGCCTATCCCCTTGGGTGCCGGCCAGACCTCCTTCACCACCGACACCCTCCCGCCCGGTTCCGATATCTTCGGCGCCCAGTACCTGGGGGATGCCAATTTCCAGGGCGCCTCCGTTGCCCTCAGTTCCCCGATCATCATCCATTCGCCGCCAGTCGCCACCAATTACCTCCTGCGCCGCGCGCCCGACCAGGGAACCAAGGTGCGCATCGACACTCTGCTGGCCGCCGGCAACCCCCAAGGGGAGACAATCACCTTCGATGGCGCCAGCAGCCCCACCGCCGGGGGCGCGACGGTCCTGGCCAGCAACGGTTGGCTCTTCTACCAGCCCCCGCCGAGTTTGGGCCTCCCCGACTCCTTCACTTATACGGTGCATGACCAGTACGGCCTCCAGGCCACGGGCACCGTTACCGTCCAGGTCAACGGTGACACCTCGTGCCGGTTGAGCATCGCCAGGTTGGGCACCCAGACCAACCATATCAGCCTCTCCGGCTTCCCCTGGAAAACCTATAAGATCCAGTCTCAGGAGGGTCTGACGAACGGGAACTGGCATTGGGTGATCTACGGCACGGCTGATGATCAGGGAAATTTCGGGTTCGATGATGCCATCTCCATGGCGAGCCGGCTGCTGGCTTATCGGGCTTTCAGCCTCCTACCCGGCGGCGGCCCGGGGGCGGCAGTCCTCTACGTCACCTCCTCGGCCAACCCGGTTCTGCCCGGCACTGCGAGCACCTTCACGGCCACGGTCCTGGCCGATGACCCGGGCCTGGGCGACCCTTCCGGCACGGTCCAATTCAGCATCGATGGCGCCCAGGCCGGCCCGGCCGTTCCCCTGGCCGGGGGCAATGCCAGCTTCACTCCAGACCCGCTTTCCGCAGGCCAGCACTCCGTCACGGTGGCATATAGCGGCGACACCGTATTCCAGGGGGCCACGGCTGTGCTGGACCCGCCGCAGGTCGTCAACAGCCCGCCCGTCGCCCCGCCATTCCTCGTTTACTGTCTCCCGAGCAGCGGGGCCAAAGTGGCGATCAGCGATCTCCTGACCAACGACTGGGACCCGGAAGGCAATCCCATCGTTTTCGACGGCGTCTCCAGCGCCAGCGTCGAGGGCGGGACGATCAGCCAGAGCGGCGGCTGGCTCTTCTACACACCGCCGGCCAATTTCGGCGGCGCCGATTCCTTCGCCTACACGATCCAGGACTCCTTTGGCGCCCAGTCTGTGGGCAGCGTCATGCTCCAGCCCCTTTTGAGCGCCGGCCCGGCCCAGACGGCCACCTTCATCGACCAGACCAACGGGACCTGCCGCATTCTCTTCACCGGCATTCCATGGAGGACTTACACCATCCAGTCCTCCGACGACCCGAACGGCACAAACTGGGTAACCCTCGGCACGGCCACGGCCGATTCGTGGGGCAGGTTCGAATACGACGACACCCTGCCGCCGGGAACCCAACCCCGCTACTATCGCAGCCTCTCCGACCTCTCCGGGCCCACCTCCTCGCCCTTCCGCCTGGCGGTCTGGAACAACTTCATCGCCAACACCAACGGGCGGACGATGGATATGTGGACACAGCGATCCCTTCCGGACGGCTGGCCCAACGTGCCGCCGCTCCTGGTCTGGAACACCAACTGCCTGCTCTACGGCATGGACGGCTTCACGGCCATCTCCCAGTGCAACGAGTTCGAGGGCGCCCTGGGCCAGGTCCCGGCCACCCTCATCACCCCCCGCCATGCCTATGTCCGCGGCCACGGCCTGCCCGGCCCCGGCCTGGGCACGGACCTGGCAGGTTTCCGCGTCTGGTTCTGCGCCGCCGACAACACCGTCGTCCAAATGACCGTGTTGGCCCAACTCACCCGCCAGGGCACCCTCAACGGCGTGTTCTACGATTACGGGCTGCTGGCATTTACCCAGGACGTTCCCCCCTCGATCACCCCGATGTCCGCCCTCTCCGAGGCCGGCGTCGAGACCTATTACGCGAATACCCCGGACTTGCCTTACCTGTTCTTCGCCACGGAGGCCCTGGGCCATTGCTCCGCCCAGATCGCGCCCTTTATCTATCCGATCATGAAAGGCGGCGATTCGGGCTCCCCCAATATGATCCCCAGCCCGGACAACAAGTTGATCATGATCTCCGGCCGCTCCACCAGCGCTCCCAGCCTCCAGATGCAGGCCGACCTCGACGTGCTCTCCACCTCGCTGGGCCTGAATACCAACCTCTACCAGTTGCGCTGGTACGACATGCGGCCCTGGGGGCCATGAGGGCGCAGATTTGTTGTTGACGGCGCCATGTTCGTGGGTATTAACTAAGCTCATGCAAATTGAGAGCCTCAAAGTGTTTTGTGACTTGAGCGAAACCCAGAGCTTCACCAAGGCCGCCCAGATCAACCAGGTGACCCAATCGGCCGTCAGCCAGACGGTCAGCTCGATGGAGAAGCAGTTCAAGGCGCTGCTGGTCGAGCGGAGCAAGAAGCATTTCCGGCTCACGCCGGAGGGGCAGTTGGTGTACGATTCGAGCAAGGAGATTCTGCAGGCCTATGACGCGCTGCGCGGCCGGTTGCAGGAACTCAAGGAGATCATTTCCGGCACAATCCGGCTCTCCACCGTCTATAGCGTGGGCCTCCACGAACTGCCGCCGTACATCCAGCGGTTTCTCAAGGACTTCCCCAACGTGAACGTGCACGTGGAATATCGCCGCGCCAACCAGGTGTACGAGGACGTGCTGGGCAACGTGGTGGACCTGGGGATCGTGGCCTACCCGGTGCGCAACTCCAAACTCGAAATGGTGCCGCTGCGCAAAGACGCGCTGGTCCTCATCTGCCATCCCCAGCATCCCCTGGCCCGGCTCAAGACCGTCCCCATCAAGGCCCTCAACGGCCAGAAGTTCGTCGCCTACGAGCGGGACATCCCCACCCAGAAAGCCCTGGACAGGTGCTTCCGCGAGCACCACGTCTCCGTGCATTCGGTGATGGAATTCGACAATGTTGAGACGATCAAACGGGCGGTCGAGATCGATTCGGGCGTTGCCATCGTGCCGGAGACCACCGTCGAGCAGGAGATCCAGGCGCGGACCCTGGTGGCCGTGGGCCTGGAGAACGGCAACTGTGTCCGGCCCGTGGGCCTCCTCTACAAGAAGAGCCGCGTGCTCTCACCGGCGATGAAGCGGCTCATCGAACTCCTCAAAAAACCGGTTGCGGGCTGATTTCCGGCGTCTTTGTCGGAGCCTTTGTCGTGGCCTTTGTTGACAATTGGGGCCTTCGACAAAGGTTGCGACAAAGGCTGCGACGAAGGTCCGGAATCCCCATGGGTGTGCCAATGTTGGTTGCTCCGATTTAGATACAACTGCACCCCCCATGGGCCCCGGCCGGCTGCCTCTGTCGGCTACCACACCCTCAGCGTCATCGGACCCGTGGCAGTCGTCTCGAACGGTCCGGGCGAGGGATGGGTCTTGCTCCGCTTCTTGCCGAAGTAATCGGTGTTGATCTTCAGCGGCGAGCCGTCGGGGTTCTCGTAGGCTGCGCCCGAGACCCTGGCCTTGCCGAGGAGCGCGGTGGTGACGGGCAGGGTCAGAGTGGCAGCTTGAATGAACTCCGGGCCGAGCTTGAAATGGAGCGTGAACCGGCCGCCCCTCTCGACCAACTTCACGTTGGGATCCTTGTGAAATTGCCCGACAGGATTGGTTTCCTTGGCGTATATCCACGCCCCGTTATAGAAGAGGTTCCCGCAGGTTTGGAGCCCGAATTGCCGAGTGTCATAGACCCACAAGCCGAACCCCGGCCGCCACTGGGGTCGGGCGCGCCGAGTTTGTCCGGCTGGGGGGCTCCGCAGCGCCATTGCCCACGAAGATGTTGTTGTAGAAACGATTGTCGCCGCCCTTGATGCTGACCAGTCCCGCCACCGCCGTCGAGTGGGGCGGATGGAAGGGTGTCACGCGATTGGGTTCCGGCCCGGTGACGATTCGGCCCGCCATCAGGTTGTGGACGTAGGCGCCGCCCTCGGACATGTCGAGCAGGCTCGTGCCGGAGAGGAACACGTTGTTGTCCACCAGGAACGGCCCGTGGTCCACCTCGACAAACAAGTCCTGGCCGGCGTTGTCATGAAAGAGGTTGCCCGAGACGCGTGTGCCCTGCGCCATCCAATCCAGCCAGAGCCCCAGGCAGGTCCGGTAGATGTGATTGCCCCGAATTGTCGTGTCAATGGCGGCGTGGAACTTGATGCCGGCCATCTCGGCCCCGGAGAAGAGCCGCCGGACGTGGATATCGTGAATGGTGTTGCCGGTGACGGTGCTGAAAGCGGCGCCTAAGCTGCCAACGATGCCGGCCTGTTCGCAGTGCGAAATCGTGTTGTTGCGGACGACGTGATGGCCGATGGTCTGGGGGTTCCAGCCGTTCTGGAGGGCGCGTTCGATGGTCTTGACGTAGCCCTCGGCGGTGTTGGCGGATGTGTTGTCCCACTGGTCGCCGTATTTTCCCAAAGCCACGCCGGAGCAAGTCGAGTGGCTGATAACGTTGTTTTCGATGATCCAGCCCTTGCTCCAGTGGGTTCCGACCAGGCCGACTTGCTCGGCAGTGGGCGGGGCCCACGGCGTGGCGGCGTCCCTCAAGGTGAAGCCGCGCACGGTGAGGTAGTTCCGGCCGGGCTTGTCCGGGTAGAAGACCGTCCGACGCGCGTTGATCTCGACGAGTTGCTCGTTGGGGTTGACTCCTTTGAACTGCGCCCAGATCGTGGTGTTCGATGCGTCCACCTGGGCATACCACAAGCGCGGGTTCAGCGCAGCGGCTTTGGCCGCCTTGAACACCAGGCATAGCGTCTTGACCCCGCTCACCGGCTTGATCCGGGTCTTGAAGGACGACCACGATTGCCACCCGCCCGTGTTCGGGACCAGGCACGTTCCCAGCACCTCCCCGTCCGGGGCGTCCAGGCGCAGCTCGATGACCCCGCCGTCTGTGGCCGATGCGGCGCGAATCTCCATCTGCTCGGTGCGCTGGTTGAAGTTCACCCGTTCGTATCGAACCCAGTTGCCGGCAGCTATGAAGCCTAGGCACTCGCCGCCTTCCGAGCAGGGGGCATTTTGCGTGCCGTTCTTGGCGGCAAAGCCGCTCGCCGGGATTTGCCGGGCCTTGTCCGGGGCCTCGCCGGGCCGGAACCAGGCCACGTTCAGCAGATAGTCCTGGCCCGCTTGCGAGAGCCATGCCGGCGCAGTTCCCGGGGGCATCAGCACTTCGTCGAGCTTGGCCGCCTCGGTCAGCCACTCCCCGTTCAGATAAACTGCGCCGGTGTGGTGATCCCGGCCCCGGCGATCAAACCAGTCGCCGCGGATGAGGTTGCTGTAGGGATTGAAGCTGCCGAAGAACGAGTTGGGCAGCGTTGCTTTCCAGACACCCTCCTGAACCTTCACCCAGCCCTTGATTACCTCGGAGCCTTTGATCTCGACCTGCTCGCCCCGCGCCGCCTGGTAGATGATGCGCCGGGTATCGGAATCGCCGCCGCGCGGGGGATTGATGCGCTCGCGATAGATGCCTTGGCGCACGGTGATGACGTTGCCCGGCTGCGCCAGGTCGGCCGCGCGCTGGATGGTGCGCAGTGGCGCGGCCCGGGTTCCGCGGTTGGCGTCGTTGCCATTGGTGGCCACCTGGAACTCGGCGGCCTGCATTGTGGTGGCAAGGCCCAGCAACGCCAGGATTCGGGGGAGTGTCGTCTTCATGCTTTGGTGTTCAGTCACAGTGATAGCTGCCCCCGTGATAGCCCAAGGGGAACCGGTTCTTCAATTCAAAACGCTTCGTCATTCGTCATTCGTCTTTCGCCATTCGTCATTCGCCATTCGCCATTCGTCCTTCGCCATTCGCCATTCGTCATTCGCCATTCGCCATTCGTCATTCGCCATTCGCCATTCGTCATTCGCCATTCGTCATTCGTCATTCGTCATTCGTCATTCGTCATTCTTCAGATTGATCGCCCCCCGATTTCTGGTACTCTGAATGCGCTATGACCCAACCGGGGTCCTGTTATTTCGACTATAACGCGACGACGCGGGTTGCGCCCGAGGTAATCGAGGCGATGCTGCCTTGCTTGCAGGAGCAGTGGGGCAACCCCTCCAGTCCCTACGGGTTCGGACGTGAAGCCGCCCGCCACTTGGACGAGGCCCGGGTCCGTGTGGCCGCCTTGATCCATGCCGACCCGCAGGAGATCCTCTTCACCAGCGGCGGCACCGAAGCCAACAACGCCGCCCTCCATAGCGCCCTGGCCGCGCGCCCCGAGCGGCGGCACGTGGTCACAACCGCAGTCGAGCACTCGGCCGTCCTGAAATTCTGCGCATGCCTCGAAAAGCAGGGCTGCGCCCTCACGGTGCTGCCGGTGGATTCCCAGGGCGCCCTGGACCTGGACATGCTCGACAAATCGATCCGCCCCGATACCGCCATCGTCTCGGTGATGTGGGCCAATAACGAGACCGGCGTCCTCTTTCCCATCGCCCCGATCGCCGCCCTCTGCCGGGCCAAAGGCGTGCCCTTGCACACCGATGCCGTCCAGGCGGCCGGCAAGGTCAATATTGATGTCCGGGAATCGGGCCTGGATTTCCTCTCGCTCTCCGCCCACAAGCTGCACGGGCCCAAAGGCGCCGGGTTGCTTTACGTCAAGCGCCGCACACAGTACCACCCCTACCTCATCGGCGGGGGGCAGGAGCGCGGCCGGCGCGGCGGCACTGAAAACGTCCCCGGCATCGTCGGTTTCGGCCGGGCCGCCCAACTGGCCCTGGCCAATCTGCCCGAGGAGGGCACACGCGTGCGCGCCTTGCGGGATCGGCTCGAGGCAGGGCGTGCTCTCCAGCATTGCCGGCTCGGCCCGCAACGGCGCCTCCGAACCGCGCCTGCCCAATACCACCAACCTCGCCTTCGAGGGCATCGAGGCCGAGGGCCTGCTCCTGCTGCTGGACCAGGCCGGCATCTGCGCCTCCAGCGGTTCGGCCTGCGCCTCCGGCGCCCTGGACCCCTCGCACGTCCTGACCGCCATGGGCCACGATGCCGCCCGAGCCCGCAGCAGCATCCGCTTCAGCCTCGGCACCTATACTGCGGCCGCCGAAGTGGAGTGCGCATTGCAGCGCCTGCCCAGCCTGGTTGCCAGGCTGCGCGCACAGGCCCAGGAGCTTGGGTCTTGACGCCAGGCCATTGGGAAGTGAGCCGGGAGTAAGGCGACGGGTAAGGCCTCAGAAGGTGTGAAAAAATTGATTTCGGGCGCCAAGGACCGCAAAAATCTTCAAAATCCCCAGGACAACAGAGGGGTGCTTTCATGGACGATGCCCGTTTTGGCACTTTTTCACACCTTCTCAGTGAAGGCGGGAGCAGCACCGCGGGCAGACCTCTCACCCCAACCCTCTCGCCATCCGATGGCGAGAGGGAGAATGGTCCGTAGCGGCTCGAGGAACCAGAGACGCCTGGAAGTTCAAGGGGTGCCGACGCCTCTCCCTCTCCCCTTCGGAAGTGACCGGAAAGGGGTCGAGCGGTCGGTCAATGAGATTTTCATATTAGCCTTTGCTCTGAATAGCACATTCCCATTCACCGCGGCATCGGCCATCGGTAGCTCGCCTCCGACCGCTCCGTCAACATGAAAACCGCTCCATGCTATGGTTTGACCCTGGTTTTCTGGTTTTCGCTCGCGTTCGGATCGGCGCCCATGCTGGCCTCCTGGAATCAGAAAGCGGCAACATGCGAAAATGCGGGACTGACCCCGTGTCGTTTCCGGACTCACATTGTAACAAAGTATAGATCTGACCCCGATTTTACGATTTTCGCCGATTTTCGTATACCGATTTTCGTATAGATCTGACCCCGATTTTCGTACCGATTTTCGTAGCTCCCGGCCGGATTGGCCAGCACCACCGGATAGGCCAGCGCGCGCAGCCCGTCCACCAGCCAATACCAGTTGTAGGTTGACTCGACTGCCACCTGTTCCAGCCGTTTCCGGAACTGCGCCAGGCAGCTCACGACCTGGTTCAGCTCACAGGGCACCTTCCGGTTCGCCAGCCTCTTGCCGTCCGTGTCCATCACGCCTATCCCAACGTTGTTGCTATGCACGTTGATTCCAGCCATTACTTTCTTCATGTCGGTTGCCTTTCGGTGTTGAGTGTTTGTCGTTCGACTAGCCTTAACCAACGACAGCTCTTATACCGAGAGGCGCCCGGCTTCGCCAGCGCCCTTAATGTTTATCAGTCAATGAGATTGTGATACTAGCCTTTTGATCAGAATAGTATATTCTCATTGACCCCTTTATGACCCCTTTAAGGGCCAAAGCGAAAAACTCCTCGTGTCACTGTCGGCGGTCGGGCCGCTTTCGGCACCCGGTTACCCACGAATTCAGCTACAGAGCCGAATGTTCTAACTCACACTAGCCATTTCGTGGTGGCTATTGCTTCGGACCGACGATTGGGCCGTTGCCGATCACGAAGTAGCCTGCCGGCGGAGCGCCGTTGTGGCTCGCGCAGTATGCCTGCGCGGCTGCTGCCTGCGCCGCCACCGAGGCGATCGACGCGGCACTCTGGTCATGCGTCACGGTCACCGTGGTGCAGCAGAATCCAGTGTTGCCGGAAGTGTCCGTGGCCGTGGTCACGATCAAATAAACGCGCCCCTGAGCGTCACCGCGGCGTTCGGAGCGGAGTCGCAGCGTGCCGACGCCGAGATCTTTGGCATCCGGCGAGAAGTCGCCGCTGGCCGGTGCCAGTTCGTCCTCGTTGCTGAAGACTTGGACCACCACCGGCAGCCCGGTGCCATCGCAGTTGTCCGTCGCACTGGCAGCCAAGCCAACATTGATCAGGTCATGCTCTGGCGGCCACAGGGTGCTGGTCCCGACGGAGCACGTCACCTTTGGCGGCGCCGGGTTGTTGATCGCATACAGTTTGCCATCCCACGACCCGACATAAAGGGTCCCGTCCGCCCCGATCGCCGGGGAGGATTCAAGGTAACCCCCCCCCTCTATTGTGAAGGCCCACTTCTGCGTCCCCTCCGGGTTAATCGCATACAGTGTACCAATTGACGACCCGACATAAACGGTCCCGTCGGCCCCGATCGCCGGGGAAATGAATGTCGCACTATCAGTTCGGAAGGCCCACTTCTGCGTCCCGTCCGGGTTGATCGCATAGAATTTATTCTCAGGCCCACCGGATCCGAAATAAACCGTCCCGTCCGCCCCGATCGCTGGGGAAGACCAGACTTGACTAGGTGTTGGAAAGGCCCACTTCTGCGTCCCGTCCGGGTTGATCGCATACAGATTTCCATCGCACGACCCGACATAAACCGTCCCGTCCGCCCCGATCGCCGGGGAAGAGCCTACCCAATCACCTGTTGTGAAGGCCCACTGCTGCGTCCCGTCCGGGTTGATCGCATACAGATTGCCATCCCACGACCCCACATAAACCGTCCCGTCCGCCCCGATCGCTGGGGAAGACCATACCCAATCACCTGTTGGGAAGGCCCACTGCTGCGTCCCGTCCGGGTTGATCGCATACAGATTACCATCCCGACACCCGATATAAACCGTCCCGTCCACCCCGATGGCCGGGGAAGAGACTGGATTCCAACCTGTTGGGGAGGCCCACTTCTGCGTCCCGTCGGGCTTGATCGCATATAATTTACCGTCATAATAACCCGACCCGACATAAACGGTCCCGTCCGCCCCGATCGCCGGGGAAGAGTTTACACCGAAACCTGTTGGAAAGGCCCACTTCTGCGTCCCGTCGGGGTTGATCGCATACAGATTACCATCATACGACCCGACATAAACGGTCCGGTCCACCCCGATCGCGGGGGAAGAGTATACGTCCGTACCTATTGTGAAGACCCACTTCAGGTTCGCGACGCTGGGACCCACGAACGGGCTGCGCCCCGTGTGTTGTCGGTCGTGGTGAAACATCCACCAGTCGTCCTGGGCGGCCCACGAGGGGAGCACTACCGAAGTCAGGGCCAGAGCCAGTACCCCCACAGCCCCCCTCTTCGTGAACGTGTTCAAGATTTTAATTGAAGTAGTCATAGTTATCCTCCATTTCAGGGTGATTTGACGAATTATGATTCAGAAGAAGTCATGTTAGCTTATCTGGATTAAGGATATTTTACACCTCCCTCTGCGGATCGCAAGGTTTATTTGACGCCTCAGAAGGATTTGTGGATGAACCTCGAGATCAACAGCGGAAAGGGGTCAATGAGATTGTGATTTTAGCCTTTTGATCAGAATAGTATATTCTCGTTGACTGACTTTATGACGCCTTTACTTGACCCCTTTAAGGCACCTCAAATCTCGTGCCAATCGGGCAAAGATAGAAACCGCGTATTCCGTTTCATAAGAATTGCTCAGCCGAGGATTTGGGACCGCTTACGGGGCTCGACAAACCGGGAACGGTGGCCTATTCTCCGGCCATGATCGCACGTGCAAAAGCCAGGTGTGGGGTTGCCAGGCGCGCGGGCAAGTTCGGCTTTGGGCGCAGGGTCGCGGGCCTGTTTTCACGTCCGAGAGGGCCCGGCTTCACGCTGATCGAGCTGCTGGTGGTGATCGCCATCATCGCCATCCTGGCGGCCTTGCTGCTGCCGGTCCTCTCCCGCACCAAGTCCAAGGCGCGCGGGATCGAGTGCGTCAACAATATCAAGCAGATCGGGCTGGCGCATTTCATGTACATCAACGACAGCGGCAAGAGCATGCCCTATCAATCGCCGGGGGAGACCTACGATTTGTGGATGAAAAAACTCATCAACGGGTACGCCTTCGTGAACAAGGTGCGGGTCTGCCCGGTCGCCCCGGAGCAACACCCCTGGGTGCAGCGCAACACGGCGCTCAACGGATTCGGCATGGCCGACCAGGCCTGGCAGTGGATCTATGGCACGACCAATTACCAGGGCAGTTATGCTCTCAACGGCTGGTTCTATCGTGGCATTTCAGACGCCGACAAGGAATTCGGGGCCGAGAGCGCCATTGTCCGGCCCGCCATGACCCCGGTCTTCATCGATTCAGTCTGGGTGGATACCTGGCCGCTGGCGCAGGACGCGCCGGCCCGCAACCTCTACGCGGGTGCTGATTCGGACGGCATGCAGCGCCTGACCATCGCCCGCCATGGCAAAATGGACCCCTCACGGGCCCCTCGCAACATGCCGCCCGCATCCCCGCTGCCCGGCTCCGTCATCATCCACTTTGCCGATGGCCACGCCGAACCGGTCCTGCTCGAACGCCTCTGGACGTTGTACTGGCACAAGGATTATGTCCCGCCCGCCAAGCGGCCGAACTAGATCGGAACAACCAACATTGGCACACCCATGCCAGTTTTGGACCTCTGTCGCGGCATTTGTCGCGGCCTTTGTCGAAGGCCCCATTTCTCGACAAAGGACCCGACAAAGGCCGCGACAAAGGTTGTGCCGAGGTTGGGTGGTTCGATTTAGACGCTCTCTCGGGGGCCACGGAGACGCGGGAACACGGAGAGCCCAATCCCCTCGTCTCCTGTTTTTCTGCCTTTCTTTTCCGGCTTTGGTTGCAAACCGGGCTTGAGAGTGCTTAGCTTAGGCAACTGGCAAGACATTGATGAGCTTTTTGGACCAACTCAAGTTCGATGCCCACGGGCTGATTCCCGCCATTATCCAGGAACAGAAGACCGGCCGGGTGCTGATGATGGCCTGGATGAATCGCGCCTCGCTCCAGACGACGATCGAGACCGGCAAGACCCATTTTTGGAGCCGTTCGCGCCAGAAATTCTGGATGAAGGGCGAAACCAGCGGGCACACCCAGGCGGTGAAGGGCATCGCCTTGGATTGCGACGGGGACACGCTGCTGATCCAGGTCGAGCAAGTGGGCGCCGCCTGCCACGAAGGATACCAATCGTGCTTTTTCCGCTCGGTGCAGGAGGGCGGGGCCTCGGTGAAGATTACCGAACCGCGGCTGGCGGAGCCCAGCCGGATTTACGGCAAGAAATGAGCGAGGACTCTGTCCAATTCGGCACGCGGACCTACGGGGTGATCTTCCTGTTGTTGCTGGTTTCACGAGGCATGGATTTTCTGAGCACGTGGATAGCCACGCCCAACATGCTCCTGGAGGGCAACCCGATAGCCAAGAAACTGGGGTGGCGGTGGGGCATCGCCATCAACCTGGCGCTCTGTTTTGGCCTCGCCTTCTGGCCGTTGCCGGCGATCGTCATCAGCACGACCAGCGTCCTGGTGGCGGCGCGCAACTTCCAATCGGCCTGGCTCATGCGCTCGCTGGGCGAGCACCTCTACCGGGAGTGGCACATCGAGCGCATCCAGGAGACCCGCATCACCCTTTACCTGTTCTGCCTCTTCGGACAGACCGTCCTGACGGCGGGCGTGGGGGCGGCGGTGATCTATTTCACTTGGGAACGGGACCCGGAGGTTCTGGCCATCGGCCTGGGGATAGTCGCTTACGCCGCGGCGGTCGCCTTCTATACCCTCCTGGGCACCTGGCGGCTGCGCCGCAAGGACCTGCGCGAGCAACGGCGGGCAGACCCGAACCCGCCCGCGCGCCCGGACGCCGCGCCGGTCAAACGCGGAAAACTCATCCAGACCTGGCTGCGTGAACCCCCCCAGCTTTGACCAATTCCAGAGGCTGGCCACCCAGGGCAACCTGGTCCCGGTCACCTGCCAACTGCTGGCGGATATTGAGACGCCGCTCTCGGCTTACCGGAAGATCCGCGGCCCCGGCGAGTCGTTCCTGTTCGAGTCGGTCGAGGGGGGCGAGCATCTGGGGCGTTACTCGTTTGTCGGGTGCAATCCGCGCGCGGTCATCCGCCAGACGGGCCGGGAGGTCCAGGTGCTAGCCAACGGCAAGGTCCTCGAGCGCTTCGTCGTCGGCACCGATGCTTGGCCGGGCGGCGCCCAGCCGGTGCGGGACGGGCTGGAGGTGGTCGAGCGGGTGATGGCGCGGTATCGGGCGGTGCCGGTGCCGGACCTGCCTCGGTTCACCGGCGGCGCCGTCGGTTTCATCGGCTACGAGTTCATCCATGATGTCGAGCCGGTGGTGCCGCGCCCGCCGCAGGGACCCTTGCAGACGCCGGTGATGTACTTCCTGATAGCGGATCAACTGCTCATCTTCGACCGTGTGGCCCAGACCCTGACGGTGCTGGTCAACGCGGTGTTGGACGAGGCCGCCAATGCCGAGGAGGCCTACGAAAACGCGGTCGGAGAAGTCGAGCGCCTAATCTCCCTGCTCGAGCAGCCCACCGAGCACCACCCCGCCGCGCTCCCCCTGGATGTGCCCCCGGCGCCGTTCGAGTCCAACGTCCCTGAGCAGCAGTTCCTGGCCAACGTGCGCAAGGCCAAGCAGTACATCACGGCGGGCGACATCATCCAGGTGGTCGGTTCCCAGCGTTTCGCCACGGCGACGAAGGCCAGCGCGCTGGATATTTACCGCGCCGCCCGTTCGGTCAATCCCTCTCCCTACATGTTCCTGCTCGAGACTGGAGGGCTTTTCACTGGTGGGCGCCTCGCCGGAGATTCACGTCCGTTGCGAGGAGCGGCAGGTGGAAATCCGGCCCATTGCCGGCACGCGCCGCCGCGGGGCGACGCCGGAGGAGGACCGGGCCCTGGAAACCGAGTTGCTGGCGGACCCCAAGGAACGCGCCGAGCACGTGATGCTGGTGGACCTGGCCCGCAACGACCTGGGCCGGGTCTGCAATTTCGGCACCGTCCGGGTGAAGGACCTGATGATTGTCGAGCGCTACAGCCACGTGATGCACATCGTCTCGCAGGTCCAGGGCACGCTGGCGGCGGACCGGAGCCCCTACGACCTGATGCGCGCGACCTTCCCGGCCGGCACGCTCAGCGGCGCGCCCAAGATCCGCGCCATGCAAATCATCGCCGAACTGGAGCAGACCGCGCGCGGTCCCTACGGCGGGTGCGTCGGCTATTTCTCGTTCAACGGCAACCTGGATTGCTGCATCACCATCCGCACCGCCTTGCTCAAAGACGGCATGGCCTACATCCAGGCAGGGGGCGGCTGGGTCAGCGATTCCACTCCCGAGGGCGAGTACCAGGAGACCCTCAACAAAGCCAAGGCCATGCTCAAGGCCGTGGCCCTGGCCGAGACCTTCGGCCGGGGCAGGGGGCCGGACTAGCAACCAATTTTGCGCTTGGAAGCCGGGGCAATGTAGCGCATGGTGTAGCGGCATGTTGTGAACCGCAAGCGAGTCAAGGTCGTTTATTCGGGCAGCGTTCAGGGTGTTGGGTTTCGATACACGGTCCTGCGGGCGGCCACCGGGTTTGAAGTGACTGGGACGGTGCGAAACCTGCCCGACGGCCGGGTGGAACTGATCGCCGAAGGCGCCCAGGACGAGTTGGAGGCCTTCCGGCAGGCCATCCTGGAGTCGGGCTTGCGGCATTTCATTCAGAAAGAAGAAGCGAGTTGGAACGAAGCCAGGAACGACTTTCGCGGGTTTGAAATAGTAAGGTAGATCAATGAAGTTTGCTATCATAGCGGACATCCACTCCAATCTGGAGGCGTTTCGAGTTGTCCTGGAAGACATCAAGCAGCAGCGATGCACGCATTACGCCTGCCTGGGCGACGTGGTGGGCTACAACGCCAACCCCAAGGAGTGCCTGGAGATCGTTCGGCGCATGAATATCCCGTGCGTCAAAGGCAATCACGACGAGTATTGCTCGAGCGAGGGCCCGCTGGACGGGTTCAACCCGGCGGCAGCGGAGGCCGTCCGGTGGACCCGCAAGCAGTTGTCCGAAGACGACAAGCAGTGGCTGCGCGACCTCAAATACTGGCGCATCCTCACTAATTTCACTCTCGTTCACGCCACCCTCGACGGCCCCCAACGCTGGGGGTATGTCTTTGACAAGCTGGCCGCCGCCGCCAGTTTCACCTACCAGAACACCGCCCTTTGCTTCTTCGGTCACACCCACGTCCCGGTCGCCTTCATCCGCGACAGCATGGTGCGAGGCGGCACCTATTCCAAGTTCAAGGCCGAGCCGGGCAAGAAGTACTTCATCAACGTCGGCGCCATCGGCCAACCGCGCGACAACAACCCCAAGGCGGCCTACGTGGTTTATGATGCGGACGAGGGCACCATCGAGCTGCGGCGGGTGGAGTATGACATCCCGGCGGCGCAGAAGAAGATCCTGGACGCGGGCCTGCCCCCGCGCCTGGCGGAGCGGCTGGCCTTCGGCCGGTGAAGATCCTCATCCTCAAGCCCAGCTCCCTCGGGGACGTGGTGCAGGCCCTGCCGGTGTTGCGCGCCATCAAGGGGCACCGCCCGCGCAGCCAGGTGTATTGGTGGATCGACAGCCACCTGGCGCCGTTGCTGGAGGGCGACCCCGACCTGGCAGGCATAATCCCTTTCGAGCGGCGGCGCTGGGCCAGGCCGTCCAACTGGGCCGGGCTCTGGCGCACAGTGCGCTGGCTCCGGCAACAGCGCTTCGACCTGGTCATCGACCTGCAGTGCCTCATCCGCAGCGGCATCTTCGCCTGGCTGGCCAAGGGCCAATTGACCCTCGGCCTGGACGAGCCCCGCGAAGGCGCGCGCGGGTTCTACGATGTTATCGCCCCGCGCCCGTCCTTTCACACTCACGCGGTGGATTGGTATTTGAGCGTGCTGCCGCTGGCGGGGGTGCCGCCGCCCGGCCATTTCCAGTGGCTGCCGGACCGGCCGGGCGTGGCTGAGGGCCTGCGCCGGAAATGGCCGGTCGAGCCGGGCCCTGGCTCATCCTGCAGCCGGGGGCGCGCTGGTCCAACAAGCGCTGGCCCGTCGAGGGCTTCGCGGAATTGGTGCGGCAGGCTGCGGTCCGGCGCAAGGACTTGCGGTTCGCCATCCTGGGCGGGCCCGAAGACCGCCCGCTGGGCGGGACGATCGCGAGTGTGGCGCCGGAACGCTCGCTGGATCTGACCGGCCAGCTTTCGTTGCCGGAGATGGTCGAGTGGATTCGCCTGGGGGCGGCGATGGTGACCAACGATACCGGCCCGATGCATGTGGCGGCGGCGCTGGGCAAACCGGTCGTCGGGCTGTTTGGCCCCACCGAACCGCGGCGCACCGGCCCTTACGGCCAACTCGACCACGTCCTCCAGGCCGCTCTGCCGTGCGCCCCCTGCCTGAAATCCCGCTGCGCTCATTCCAGGCCCCTCGAGTGCCTCCGGCTGCTCTCACCGGGCGCGGTCCTGGCGGCCGTCGAGCGGCGGCTCGATTCGAGGGCAGCCCTGCCTGAACTGGCAGAAAAATGAGCTGGCAGAAAAATGGAGAAGAACCATTTTTCTGCCAACCCGTCCTTGTGCCCCCCAGCGAATTGAATGCATCTGCCCTGGGGCAAGCGGTGGAGGCGGAGGCCGAGTCCCGGGCGGACCCCTCACCCCAACCCTCTCCCCATCGGATGGGGAGAGGGAGAAATCTTCGCAGCGTTGAGGAAGCGGAGATCCCAGGAAGTTCCCGGGACTGCCGACGCTTCACCCTCTCCCCTTCGGAAGGGGAGAGGGCCGGGGTGAGGGGTCTGCCCGCGGTGCCGCTTCCGCCTTCACTGCGGCCTTCCTCCCTGACCTCGATTTTTGTTGCCGTGCGGCGCCGGCTTCATAAAGTGGTTCAATGAGAAGATTAGGACTTTGGTCAAGTCTGTTGGCGGCGGCGGCATCTTCAGTGTCGGCGCAGGTGAGCGTCGAGGTCACGCAACCGCAGGACCAGTTCCTGCCGGGGGAGGCCATTCCGATCACGGTGCGGATCATCAACCGCTCGGGTCAGACCCTGCGCCTGGGCGGAGATGCGGATTGGCTGAAAATCTCGCTCGAGTCCCGCGAGGGATTCGTGGTGCCCCGGGTGGCGGACCTCCCGGTGGTCGAGCCGTTCGAGCTGCCGTCCTCGAAAGTGGCGAGCAAGCTGATGGACATCGGGCCAAGCTTTTCAATAACCAAAGCGGGCCGTTACAAAATCACCGCCGCCATCCAGATCAAGCAATGGGACCGTGAGGTGATCGGCGAGCCGAAGGTCATGGAAATCATGCAGGGCATTGCGTTTTGGGAGCAGGAGTTCGGACTGCCCAAGCCGCCGGGCGCGCCCGAGGGCAGCCCGGAAATCCGCCGCTACATCCTCCAGCAGGCCAATTACATCAAGGGACAACTCCGCCTCTACTTGAGAATCGCCGATGTTGCCGGCGCCAGGCCCCAGCGCGTCATCCCCGTGGGCCGCCTGGTCTCCGTCAGCCGGCCCGAGCACGTCATCGACCAGTTCAGCAACCTCCACATCCTCTACCAGGACGGGGCGCACTCCTTCGGCTACTTCACCTACAACCCCGACGGCGAACTCCTGGCCCGCCAGACTTACGATTACGTCACCTCGCGCCCCCGCCTGAAAGTGGACGCCGAGGGCAAGATCTCCGTCCAGGGCGGCCTCAGGCGCGTCGTCTCCACCGACGTGCCGCCCCCGCCGCCCCCCGAGCCGGCCCTTTCGCCCGAGCCGCCCAAACCGCTCAAGCCCACGGACACCACGGCCGTCACAAAGCCGTAAGGGCGCCCTGCCGCCTGATTTTGGTTGTGAACCGCACGGAAAGCGGTAGAAGTACACTATGAACGCAAATCGAGTTGCCCCATCCTCCCCGGCAAGAAGTTGCGGCACCAGCGCGCGGCCCGGGAGCGGCGGGCCCCCCGGCAGGGCAGGTGTGCGGCGGCGCGAATTCCTCAGAAGGGCAGCGCTGGCGTGCGGGGCGCTGGCGATGCCGCAGGTCGTGCCGGCTTCGGCGTTGGGCCGGGAGGGGGCGGTGGCGCCGAGCGAACGGATAGTCATGGGGGGCATTGGAATCGGCGGACGGGGCAGTTACGATCTGTCGGGCCTGCTGGAGTTTCCCGAGGTGCAATTCGTGGCGGTGTGCGACGTGCAGAAGGCGCGGCGGGACGCGGCCAAGCAAGCGGTGGACGGCAAGTACGGGAACAAGGATTGCGCGGCGTATCGCGACCTGCGCGACTTGTTGGCGCAGCCAACGGAACTCAACGCGATGCTGATCGCGACGGGCGACCGCTGGCACACGCCGGCCTCGCTCCTGGCCATGAAAGCGGGCAAGGACGTGTTCTGCGAGAAGCCGTGCACGATGTCGGTCGCGCAGGGCAAGGTCCTGGTGGAGACGGCGCGGCGCCAGGGGCGGATTTTCCAGGCAGGCATGCAGCGGCTCAGCGAAGCGAATTTCGTTTTTTGCGACGAAATGGCGCGCCTGGGGCGGCTGGGGAAACTCCAGACGGTCCGCGCCCATATCCTGCCGTGGAAGATGAGCCGCGAGATGCTCCCGGCCCAGCCGGAGCCGGACCGCGAGACGCTCGATTGGGACCTATGGCTTGGGCCGGCTCCCTGGCGGCCCTACAACAAAGGCTACCTGGACGGTTGCGGGGCCTGGCTGGATTATTACGATTTCGGCACCGGAGTCGCCGGCTGGGGCAGCCACACCATCTGCCAGTGCCAATCCGCTTTGGGGGCATTGACCACTTCGGCGGTGCAATACCAGTATCCCAAGAATGAGAACGCGGAAGGATTCACGGCCACGTATGCGGATGGGGTCAAGCTGGTGCTGGCGGCGGGCGGCTGGCGCGGCACCTGCGGGATTCGTTACGAAGGCTCCGAAGGCTGGGTCTCCGTTGCAGATGGTTACCAAAAGCCCGAGGTGTCCTCGCCGGCATTGCTGGAGGATTTCGACAAAGTTGTCCACGATTACGAGGCGCGGACCCAGCGGCCGATGAACCATCTGCGCGACTTCCTGGACTCGGTTCGGCGGCGGCGCCCCTGTATCGCCAGCGAAGTGGCGGCCCATCGGACGATGACGACCAACCACGTCATCAACATTTCCATGCTGCTCAAGCGGGACATCAAATGGGACCCGCAGACGGAACAGTGCGTGGACGATCCCGTGGCGAACCGGATGCTGGCCCGGGCCATACGCGCTCCGTGGCGCCTGTGAACCCGCTCCATCAAAACCAAACCGCAAACCCACTCGCTTCCATGAAAAGCTCTCGCATCGCGCAGGCCCTGGCGCTGGTCCTCCTGGGCGCGGCGCTCGCGCCCCTCGCCCAAGGCCAGATCGTCTCGGACGACTTCGACCACCCCAGTCTCAACACGTCGCTCTGGACCTATGTTGACCCCGTGGGCGACGTCCAGGACGTCATTAGCGGATACGGCACCACCGACGTGGTGCTGCTTTTCGCCATTCCCCAAAGCCAAAACGGCCACGATTCCGGGGTCGCCAACCTCGCCCCGCGCCTCTTGCAACAGGCCCCCAACTCGGACTTCGAGGTGAGCGCCAGATGGGAGTCCATCCCCGCCACAGTAGGCCAGCAGGAAGGCATCCTGGTCTATGACCCCACCGGGAACAACTTCCTGCGTTTCTGCATCCAGTCGGTCAACGGGACCCTCATGGCCTACATGCTGGAAATCCAAAATGGGAACAGCACCAGCTATTACAGCGGCGGGGCCATTCACATCGTCAGCCTGCAGACGCCCGGCGACGGCACCAGCAGCGGTATCGCTTACCTGAAGCTCCAGCGCAAGGGGGATACGTGGACCTTCTCCATCTCCCCGGACGGCGCCGTTTGGGAAACGGTTTACCAGCCCATCCAGCAGCCCTGGACCGTCGCCCAGGTAGGCCCTTATGCCGCGGACATCGGCAGCGGGTTCGTCGCGGCCCTCGATTACTTCTTCAACGATGCCTCGCCCATCGTTAACGAAGACGGCCAGGACGCGCCGCCGCTCGTTGCCCTCACCGCCCCGGCAGACCAGGCTGCCTTTACTGCGCCCACGAACGTGGTTCTCGGCGCCACGGCCACCAACCCCAATCCCACGGGCTCCGTCAGCAAGGTCGAGTTCTATGCCGGTGCGAGCCTGATTGGCACGGCCGCCACCAGCCCTTACACGTTTACCTGGAACAATCCTCCCTCCGGCTTATACGCCATCAGCGCCACAGCGACCGACAGCGACGGCTTGACCCAATCCACGCCGCCGGTCGCTGTCCTGATTTACGGCCCGGGCGGGCCGCCGGCCTTGGATGATTTCACGCATCCGCCGCTCAACACCTCGTTGTGGACCGCAGTGGACCCCCTCGCGGACGACACCGTCCAGGTTGCCAGCGACGGCCATCTGGAGATCGCGGTTGTCGGCGGCCTCGACCATGATGCCCAGAGCCTGAACCTGGCCGTGAGCGTAATCCAGCCGGTGCCCGACACGAATTTCCAGGTCTCGGCCAAGTTCGATACAGTGCCCAGCATCGCAGACCAATTCGAGGGTCTGATTGTCGAGGATGATTCCGGCGATTATCTCGTCTTCAACGCGCTCTCCGACGGGTCCGGCAAGGTTAAGGCCTTCGTTGGCTCCACCGGCTCCCAGGTGTCGAGCACGACCATTGCCGATGTGCCCTTGCCCAAATCGGGCAATTCCGGCACCGTCTTCCTCCGCGTCCGCCGATTCAACGATCGATGGACCTTCAGCACCTCGCCCGATGGGGCGGCCTGGACGGTGCAATACTCTTACGTCCAGCCGTTTGCCGCCGGCATCACCCAGGTGGGCGTGATCGCCGGCAACCACGACCCCAGCGGAAACAACAACCCGCCCCCTTTCACGGCGCGGGTTCGATTACTTCTACAATGACCTGGCCCACCCCCCCACCGCCACGACGACGACGCCCCGCCTGAGCGTCACCCGTTCGGGCAACAACCTCGTCATCTCCTGGCCCGCCTCCGCGACCGGCTACGCGTTGCAGGCCACCGCCAGTCTAACCAACCCGAGTTGGTCGGCGGTGAGCGCCACCAATACGGTAGTGGGTAGCCAGGAGACCGTCACGCTCCCGATCGGCGGCGGCGCAAGCTTCTATCGGTTGAAAAAGTGAAGAAGACAATGCTGGCGGCGCTTGAACTCATAGGAATTTGCTTTTTTGCCCGCCCGCTTGTACTGGGGCTGCGCGAGTGAGCCCGCAAGCGAATGGCGTGGGAGCGCCGGTCGCGAAAGCGGAAGAGAGACGGGGATGACGGAATCTGGCGCTGGTGGGCGGCGTAATGCCGGCACCGAAATGGCGAGAATAGAAGGCTTTTGGCAACCAGGGCAGGACTTTCGTCCTGCCCTTTCCGAGTTTCCCTCGAAAACCGTGTATTGGCTTTTCGCCGAAACCGCCGCCTTACTTGCCCAACTTGCGGCGCAGGCCTTCCACCCCCATAAGCGCGAAGCCGAGGAAGGAGAGGGTCAGACCGCCGTCAGGAACTGAGGCACTTGCGGCGCTGAAGAAGAAGTAATCGCTGCCGGATGGGCCCGTGGTAGTAAAAGTGAAGGTCCCAGCCGTCGAGTCATAGCCGTTCCCAGAGACTGCGCCGGTTCCGGTAACCTCCAGAAACGTCGCGCTCTGCGAATAGACCGAAGAGGCAGTGAGGTCGAACGTGAATCCACCAACCTTCCAGAAGCCGGAGATCGGACCACTGTTGAAGGACCATGAATTCTTGAATGTTGCAGCCTCCAAAAAGCTGACATAGGCGGCAAAGTCCCCGCTGGGAATTGCCAATGTAATTGGCCACGCGGTCACCTCAGTCGCGGCAGCCAAGTTGGCGCTGTTCAAGGTAGCCAGCCCGCCGAAGTCAATGGCGCCTGTGATTTGCGCGGCGCGAGCTTGCTGGCACAACAGTGCGCAGCTCGCCAGTACTACCGCCAGCACCGATAATTTTTCAAAGGCGTTTTTCATCGTATTTGCGTTTGTGATCTTCGGTTCTTGCTTTCGCATTTCGCTAAGATACGATTATCGAAATCAGTTGAGGATGAGCAGGCGCCATGCCAAGCGTACGAAGGCGGGCATTTGGAAAGACATTGCCTATGTAAGTTGCTGCGGCAGAGAATGTTGTGAGTTGGGTTCGATACGGCCGTTTCTGGCGGACCCAGGTGAGGGACGCCGCTGAACGTAAGGTTTTCCGACGCAGATGGCGGAGACGAGGGTCAGGAACGTTCATAAGTGGTTGATTTGCAATGGGATGACACGTTTTTCGTTGAAGAGTGTAAGACAAGTTTACGGTTAACCTGGCTTCCCCGGGACTCACTGGTCGAGTGGAGTGGAGGCGCGACCGGTTTAGACCAATGGCTTCCTGTGTCTCTGCCCTTTCGAGCATCGTGGCAAATGGCCATCAGGTCCTGCCCACGTTTCCCCCACCCCCTCTCATCATCCCGTACGGCGAGTTTTCCCCGGTACGGTTGGAAGCCAGCCTTGTCGCTCGGCGCCCTTCCGCAGCCGTCCCCGGCTGCGTTTGACGCGAAGCCTGCGTTCCTTTCCGTGTCTGGCTCAGAGTCCAGACGTATCGGTTCGCGGCTGTGCCCACAGGCCCTTGGCTCAGCACGGTTTATTATCCCCGCGCCTGCAAACGCTACTACGGCCTGATGCGCCGGTCTGACGAACTCCATCCAGCTTCCGCCTTCGCTAAAGCTACGGCGGACAGGTGGGCCTGTTCGGCTTGCTCTGGGCGGTCTTTGCCCTCGCGGGCCGTTCGCCTCACCTTCCCTTCTTTGCTTTGGCATACTTTCCATGATCACTACTCGGCCCAACCATCCATTGCCGAGGCAGGACTTTCACCTGTGAGCATGTCCAAGGTTGAAGGCTGCACATAGGAATTT
Source organism: uncultured bacterium (assembly GCA_963749495.1). GTDB lineage: Bacteria > Verrucomicrobiota > Verrucomicrobiia > Limisphaerales > UBA8199 > CAVQND01. The sequence goes on along the minus strand of CAVVMW010000018.1, from coordinate 146,341 downwards.
GCTTTTGGGCCCGCCCGCTTGTACTGGCGCTGCGCGGCTGAGCACTTTTCGGCGGAGACGCTGGCGGCACTCAGTGCGGCTGGCGGCGGCGCGCACGAGACGATGGGGGAGGCGGCGGCGGAAAGGCTGAAGGCTGAAGGCTAAAGGCTAAAGACACTGGCCCGGCTTGCGCCGGGCTTTTTTTTGACCGCGGAATACGCGGAATACGCGGAAGGGGATTTCTTTTTCCGCGTGTTCCGCGTGTTCCGCGGTTCTATTTCTGGCCGCGTTCGATCGCGGCGCGGATGAGGATGATTTGGCCGATGAATTGATAGGAATTTGCTTTTTGCCCGCCCGCTTGTACTGGGGCTGCGCGGGTTATCGCGGGGTCAGGGTGTCCGAGGCCCCCTGTGAGCCGAGGGCCAGGCCGAAGCCAAAGGCCAAAACGGCAGATCGAACCGCCGCCACCCTCAGCTTCACAGAACCCGCCATCGAGACCGCCGATTCATTTATCCTCCTGAGTGTTTTCATATGGCTGAACTCCTCAAAGCAACCACCCGCTCCACCTGCAGCACAAGGGTGTTCGGTGGGCCAAAATGTCAAACCCCGAACCCAACGGAAAGTTCCGCTAGGCGAGTTTGATCATGATCGGGAGACTCGCATCGCCTCCGAGCCAACTCGGATCGGTTGGGTGGCAGTTCACGGGGTGCGACCCGGAGCGCGTGTGGGCGCAATCAACGGCTCCTGGCCAAAAAGATGGCGGTAGTCCCACAGCGGGGACTCCGGCGTCAGCGGGAAATCGACTCCGTAACCGTAACGTGCTTTGCCGGACCCATTGTCCAGGACAAACTCGAGGTGATGATTGACTTGGCCGGAGTCGTCCAGATCGGCGTAAAAAGTCAGCGAATAGGCCTGGTTCCCGTATTGGCCGTAAGTCTGTTCCAGAAGCGGCCTCGCTGCTTCGAGGAATGAACTGGATCGGCTCTCGCCCAGGGCGGCGGCAATGCTGGCCTCACATTCCAGTTCCAACTCGTTGAATTCATTGGCCAACTGGGGCATCCGGTAGGTAATCTCCTGGTGAGCGGAGGAGTTTTGGCCGGGTGAAGCCGGCTCAAGCTGCGCGTGAGCGGCTTGGAGTTGCTGGACCGCTTCGCGGAGCCTGTGAATGCTGTTGTCCACCGCCGCTCCCTCGGCCGGGCTCATACCGAACAAAGTGCTGGCTACGTTGCTCAGGTGCTTATCCGGGCGCAGGGGGGCATACCCCACTTCGCGAAGGCGCTTCTTGAGGAGATAAAAATACGGTTTGGCAGCGGGCCAGGCCCCTTCCGCAGCCGGGTTCGAGAGCGGCGGCTCGATCGCCCGCGCCGCCTTCGCCACGCGGGCCAGGTCCTCCCGTGCTGCAGCCAGTTCGTCCCGGCGTTCTGTCAAACGGATCTGGGCCCGTGCCACTTGCTGAGTCAACGCGTCCAAGCCGGCGCGGGCGTTGTCGAGTTGGGTCGCCAGGGCTTGATTGGATTGGCGCTCCTTCGAAAGCGCGGCGTGTTGGGAGAGGTAAAAGGCGCTCGTGGCGGCGAACAGCAGGAGTGCAACGAACAAGTTATTCATAAATGAAGACCTGGTTATGGGTGCTCGCCGTTGGCCGCGCGCTGCCGCCATTCAGCCACAAACTCCCGAAGCGGCTCAGGGAGGTTCACCGCGCTCTGTTGTCCCGGCCTATCCTCCCAACTGCACGAGCCGGTCTCCGCCAGGCCGCCCTCAGCAGCGGGCAGCCGGGACACCTTCCAATAGGAGACGGTTTTGTCCGGACCGAGGGCGACGGTTTCGATGCGGTTCCGCGTGCCAAAATCATTGAACTGCTCGCGGAAGACCTGTTCAGCCTGCTGCCAAAGCACCTCGGCGCGCTCCGCGCCCAGGGAAGCCTCAAGATCCTCACGCAGTCGTTGTTTGAGGGGCTCGCCGGCCTCGGGAAATCCCTGCGTCACCAAGGTGCGCGATTCCCGAGTTCCGACGCCCAATTCCGGCGGAGGCGTATTGGTAAGGTAGGTATGGTCCTGAACCAAGCCGGTGTAAGCCTCCTTCAGATCCTGGAACGCCTGTTGCACGCGTGCCTGCTCCTGACTGGTGACCTGGAGCGATTCGATCACGGCGGAAGAGAGCGACCCGTCGTTGGAAACCGGCGGCTGCTCCACTCGATTGGTGGATCCGGCTGCGGGAACGCCGGCAGTGCCGGACAAGGTCAGCGACTTCGCAAGTCGCTTGGGCAACCGCACGTATTCGGAGCCTTCGGACCAGAGATAGAGGCCCGGATCGTCCGGACTGCCGACGGCCCTGATGCGCGCCAAATGCCCCGCGATGTCAGAGCGAGCGTCGGCCAAGGCCTTCTCCGCATATCGATGGCGCCGATCGGTTTGGTCCAGCAGACGGCGCTGGGCCGCCGATTCTTCCTGGATTTGAACCACTTGGTTTCGCAAGGCGGGTCCTTCGGCCCGTGCGGATGAAAGCGCATGCCACTGGAGGGCGACGGGTGCGGCGGCAACGACGAGACAAGCCGCGGCGGTCTGCAATTTTGTGAGAGCCATAAATCGAAGCAGTAATAGAGCCAGTGAACTAGTGGATGCCGCTGAGGAAACCGCCGTTCCCGCCAGGAGTGAACCCAGGCCGGCCGGGGCTGTCTGGACGGCGTTAGCCCAGAGCACCGCGGCCAGGGCCCCGGCGGTGGCCTTGATTCCTCGCCGGCTCAGGTAATGGCGGAGCTTTTCGAGCGCGCGATCCACGCGTTTACGGGCCGCTTCCTCGCTCGCGCCCAAGGCCTGGCCCACCTCGGCCAGGCTGCGTTGCTGGAAGAACCGGAGCAACAGCGCATCGCGGTCGGTGCTCCCGAGTTGTTCAAGGGCCTCATCCACAAGGAGACGGAGGTCCTCCCATTCAGCCAGTGGGGCGGGGTCGGGCAGGTTCATAGCCACGGCTTTCTCTTCGCGAGCCCGGCGCCGGCGTTCGGTCCGGAGCACCTGTGCAGCCGTATAGCAGGTGGCACGGTGGAGCCAGCCCGCAAGGACCACCTGCCCGGGCAGGAAACCCGCTTGGCGGGCCAACTCGGTGAACACCATTTGCGCGACGTCCTGGGCCAGATGCGCATCGCCCCCCACCCGGCGGAGCGCCGTCGAATACACCAAGCTCACGTGCCGCGCCACGAGTTCACCGAAGGCTTCTTCCGATCCCTCGGCGTACCGGCGCAATAATTGCCGATCCTCTGTCATCGTTCTTTCGCAGGTTATATAGCCGCCCGGAGGAAGAAGCGGACAAGAAAAAAACAGAAAGCCAAGGCACGGTGAGGTCATTCGTTGCATTTCGCCCGAACCTGGACAACCGCACATTGATAGGAATTTGCTTTTTTGCCCGCCCGCTTGTACTGGGGCTGCGCGGCTGAGGGAGAATTGGTTTTCGATCTCAACTCATTGCGGCCGCATCCTGCGAGAGCTGGCAGAGGGTATCACCGGGCGAAGTTTGCGGGGTTTCTGGCGATGTTCGCCCACCGCAGGGCCGCGCTGGCGGGCGGCGGCGGTTTTGGCGGGCGGTGCGGGTGGAGATTCCGCAGCCGGGAAGCCGGCTGACGTTGGCCCACACGCGAAATGCCCGGCGCCAGGCAAAGCCCCCCCAGCCAGCCTGCCAAAGGGCAGGCACTATCATCGAGTGACCTCCCCTTCTGCCTCTCGCACACTTCGCGGAACAGAAAGCGGAGCGCCTGCGTCGCGGAGCGACGCAGTGAAGTTAGCGGTGGACCTCGGTCCACGGTTTGGCGCGTGGAGACGGCCGCGCGTCGCGCAGCGACGCCTGACCGCCTCGCGCTGGCCAATCGAATCCTGCTTTCAGGCGTCGCTACGCGACACGCGTGCGCGGGGGCCATGAATCCGTGGACTGGAAGTCCACGGCTACCAGCACGCACCGCTACGCGGTGACGCAGGGTCCCGGCATGCCAAGTCCTGGTCGTCAGATTGTTCGGCCTTCATCACTCTACGCCGGAACTTTCCGGATGAACCGGCGTTAGCCGGCAGCCCCCGCCAATTCTCAGGCTGCAGCCGCATAAATGCGGCGTTCCGGGAGCGGTGACGCGATGTGCCCGAAACCGCACTCGACACGCGGAACTGCTGTGTGGATACTCCTGGACCGACGACCGATGAAGACTACGACAATGCTGGCGGCGCTCGTTTTTGGCGGGTTCGCTTTGAGTCGCGGCCTGGCTGCGGACGCGGCGCCGACGCCGCCCTCGCAGGCAGAGCTTCTGGCCACCTTGACCTCGAGTGCGTCTCTGGGGGAGAAGTGGGTGGCCGCTCAGCGGCTCGCACAGATCGGCACTGGCGAGGCGGTGCCGAAACTGGCGGCGTTGCTGGGGGACGAGCAGCTCGCGGATTTGGCGCGCTCCGCGCTGGAGGCCATACCGGACCCGGCCGTGGACGCGGCGCTGCGGCAGGCACTGGACCGGCTGAAGGGACGGGACCTTGCGGGGGTCATAACCAGCATTGGCGCGCGCCGTGATGCCCAGGCGGTGGAGCCGTTGAGCAGGTTTCTGCGCGGTTCGGAGCCGGCGCTGGCTTTGGCTGCAGCGGCTGCGCTCGGGCGGATTGGCACACCTCAGGCCGCCAGGGCACTCGAAGCCGCCCTGCCCAGCGCCCCCGCCGGCCTCCAGGGGGAGCTCTGTGCGGACCTGGTGCAATGCGCCGATACGCTGCAGGCGGCCGGCGACCGGGCCGAAGCGGCGTCCATCTATCAGCAGGTGGGCGCCTCCCAAGCGCCGGCGCCAGTCCGGGCAGCGGCCGTTCGCGGCGCCATCCTGGCCGGGGACCCCAACGGTCTGAAGCTCTTGACCCGGCAACTGGAGAGCGATGATCGCGCGGTGTTCGCCGCGGTGCTGGGGATGATCCAGCAGGATTTGCCGGGAGCCGAGGTGAGCGAGGCACTGGCGGGCGAACTGGCCAAACTGCCGGCGGCCAGGCAGGTTCCACTGATTCAAGCGATGGGTGTGCGGGGCGATGAGGCGGCTGGACGGGCCCTGGGCAAGGCGGCGCGCGCCGGGGAAGTGGCGCCACGCCTGGCAGCGCTCCGGGCAATGGCGGGCAACGCGTCCTTCGAGCCGCTTTTGAGCGAAATGGCAGGGGACGACGATAGGGCGGTGGCAGCGGCGGCCCAGGAGGGCCTGGTCAGCGTTCCAGGTCCCGAGGCGGACTCAGCGGTGTTGGCGATGCTCGATAGCCAGAGTGCCAGCCGGCGCCTGGCGGGGGTGCAGATGGCCGGCCGCCGCCGGCTGCGCGCGGCCCTGCCCAAGCTCTTGAAGATCGCCGGGGCGAGCGACTCCGCGCTCAGCCGCGCGGCGCTCAGTGCCCTGGGCGACCTGGCCGGCGACGCGGAAGTGCCGGCGCTGGCGGGGTTGTTGTCCGGCGCCGATGGCGCCCTTGACCTCGCTTCGGTCGAGCAGGCGCTGGCACGAGCGTGCGCGCGGGCCAAAAGCCCGGAGGTTTGCTCGGAGCACCTCATTGGGCAATTGACAGGCGCCAACCCAGCCTGCCGTTGCCTGCTGCTGCGTGTCCTGGGTGGAGTCGGCGGCGGCAAGGCCCTGCGGGCGGTGCGGGCGGCGGTCTCGGATGCCGACGGCGACACGCGGCGCGCGGCCATTCACACGCTGGCGCAATGGCACAACGCCCAGGCGGCCCCGGACCTGCTCGAGCTCGCCAGGACCCTGCCTGAGCGCGCCGAGAGGCTGGTGTGTTTGCGCGGCTACCTTGGCATGGCCCGCAACGAAGAGTTGCCCCCGCCACAGCGCCTGGCCATGTGCCGGCAAGCCCTGGCCCTCAGTGAGGAGCCGGAGCAAAGAAAGCTGCTGCTCAGCGCCTTGGGTGGCATCGCGTCGGCTGAGTCCCTCGCGTTGGTTGTGCCCGCGTTGGACAACCCCGCCACTGCCAAGGAAGCCGGGGCTGCCATCCTGGCCGTGGCTGGGGCGCTGCTCGAGGGTCCCCAGGCGGCGGCCAGCGTGCCCGCCATCATCGACCCTCTCTACCAGGTCACGCAGGCGGACCCGGCCTCCGCCCTCGCCGGCCAGGCCAAGGCCACGCTCAAGCAGGCCTTTCAAGTCCAGGGCCCCAGAGGCTCGGGGACCGGTCCGGTGCGTTTCGTCATGCACCGCATCGGCAACTTCCGCAGCGAGGCCTGCGGCGTGGCGGACTTCAACGGCGACGGCAAGCTGGACGTGGTCGCGGGCGAGTGACCTCTACCTGGCCCCGGATTGGAAGCCCGTGAAGATCCGGACCCTCAAAGGCAGCGTGGATGAGCAGGGCAAGGGCTATCGGTGGGACTTTGCCAACCTGCCGATAGCGATAGAACGACCGGACAGGCCCGACCTGGTGAGCGTCGATTGGTTCGACAAACACGCGGTGTGGTTCCGCAACGTGGGTGTGGACGGCGGCCAATGGCCCGAGGCCCTGATCGAGGAGAACGGCAACTTCGAAACCGCCGAATTGTACGACGTCATCGGTGATGGCAAGGCGCAGGCGGTGGTGCCGACGGTGGCGCACACGGCCTGGTACGAAGTGGTCAAAGGCCCGGAAGGCAAGGGCGGCTTCGCCCGGCACGTCGTCTCCCAGAAGTTCATGAACTGGGGCGTCGGGGTGGGCGATGTCAACGGGGACGGCCGGCCCGATTTCATCCGCCCGGATGCGTGGTTCGAGGCGCCTGCGGACCCGCGCAACGGCCAATGGGTAGAGCACCCGCTGGCGCTGGGCGGCCTGGACGGCAAAGCCGAACACACCCCTCAGATACTGGTCTATGATGTGAACGGGGACGGCCTGAACGACCTCATCACTTCCTCCGCCCATGGTTACGGGATTTTCTGGTACGAGCAGGTTCGGCACGGAAACCAGATCACGTTCAAACAACACTTGATCGACAATTCCTGGACGCAGGCCCATAGCCTGGCGCTGGCCGACCTGGACGGGTGCGGTGTGCCCGAACTCATCACCGGCAAGCGGTTCATGGCGCACAACGGCGGCGATCCCGAGGAGACCGCGCCGCTGGGCCTCTACTATTACAAGCTCACCCGCCAACCCGTGCCGGTCTGGACCAAGCACGTGATTTCCTACGGCGAAGCCATTGGCTCCGGTGTCAACATCTGCGTGGCGGACCTGGACGGGGACGGGGACCTGGACATCGTGGTGACCGGCAAATGGGGCGGCCCGGTCTGGTTCGAAAACCAGAGGATAGCCGGGAGATAGAGAGCAGCAGCATGGGGTTCATTTCAGCTAGGCTTTCGGGCTTGCAATCGCCACGTTGGGCGTCCATATTCTTATTGCAGGTTCGAACCCGCCTTTAGCGGCGGACGTAGATCCTGCAGTGAGGGCTTCCGGACGGAAGCCCTTTTCGAGGTAGATTAGGTGCATCGTGGACCCCCATTATGCGCCCCTTTCTAGCGCGTCTGGGTCGGAGTGCTCTTTGCTCATCGTCGTAGGGCTCACAGCCTTGGGCAGGTCCGTCAGGTCCACGGCGGCGCGCAGCGTAAGGCCTCAGTGAAGGTGGAAGCGTGTATTGCCACCGGCTCACCGCGTAGCGGTGCCCGATGGTAGCCGTGGACTTCCAGTCCACGGACCCATTGCCCCAAGCTCGACCGCGTCGCGCAGCGACGCCTGAAAACCACGACGCTCTCAGGCGTCGCTACGCGACGCGTGACCATTCCCACGCCGTGAACCGTGGACCGAGGTCCACGGCTACCTTCACTGCGTCGCTACGCGACACGGGATGATTCCCACGCCCCGAACCATGCACCGAGAGGGCCGGGGTGGAGGGGGCCAGCCCCGCACTCCGTCTCCGCCTTCACTGACCGGCTACGGCGCAGCGCCTCTTGCAGTTGAAAAGTCGTAGGGCTTCCGTTCATTTCTTGGAGGCCAGCTTGCCGATAATTTCGGCCGCCCGCAGCACTTTTCTGCCGTGCTTTTGCGCCCCAGCGGCCTCCAGGCTCTCAAATTGCCGATGCTGGAAAATCGGCGACTCCACCGCTGCGCCGCCTCCGCTATCTTTCAAAGCTCCGGCCGCGGCCGCCACGACGCTGTTCATCTCGCCGAGGCGCCGCCGGAGCGCTTTTTCCGACCGGCGCGGCCAATAGCCGCCGTCATCGGAAATTCTCACGCCAATACCCAGCGTCCGCCAAAACGACAGCAGCTCGACCACCGTGCGATGACAGCGCAGGAAATGCTCCCAACCGTGCAGGCTGGCGTATTGCGTCTTGCAAAAGTAAGCCAGCCGCCAGCCTTGCCCAACCCTCGTCTGCAAGTCCCGGCCGCGATATTTGACGCTCGCCGGATAGCGGCAGAGCCCAAGCAGCAAGTCCTCGACATCGCCGAACGTGGACGCTCCCTCGGAGTGGTGCTGTTCTCGGCGCAGCAGTTCATGTCCGCTGTCCACCCCCGCGTCACGGGGAACTGCGCGACGAAGATTCTCGGCCGCACGGGCCCGAGTGAGATCGCCACGCCGGACTATCGTTTCCTGGACGAGGATTTGAAAATGAATCTCAACCGGCTTGGCAAAGGCGAATTGATCGCCACGCATGCCGCGTATAGGCAACCAGTGAAGATCATATGCCCGCGCCGCGCATACAGACAACGCCAGCCCGGCACTTGACCTATGCCCGAGAGCGAAAGAATCTTTGCTCAGGCGGGCAAAAGGCTGGCCGAGAAGACCCTCGCCGCCGCCCACGGCGCAGCCAGCGGGGCGGAGTTCCGCATTCCATTTCAGGCCGCGATCGCCGAGGCCGCCCGGGCCATCGGGGCGCCCATCCAGCCCCGCGACGAGCTCGGCCTGATCGAAGGCCGCGCCGAAACACTCTATAACCGGCTGGCGATCGGGCGTGCGCGGCCCGGTTCGCTGAGGCCCTCTCAAACATGGCTCCATTTCGCTTGACAAGAGCGGCGAATTACTTATACCTCCTCAAACGTCAACCGCAGATGGCGCCCATGAACGCTGATTTCAGACTTCTGACCCGCGACCAGCCAATGGCCGGCCGCGAAGGGAGCGCCGGTCCTGTCCGCCACTCAGACGCCCGGCGCGCCTGGTTCTCCGGTCCAATCCAGCCGCTCATCGCCGCGGAACTCCGGGCCCATTTCCGGCAGAAGCCGAAGCCGTGGGGAGGCGACAACGGCGCGATCTTCACGTCCTACGCCAGCGCCGCCAACGGCGAGTGTCCCCTCCACACTGGTGCCAGCACGCCAAACCCCGGGAACGCCCGCTTCGCTCGCTGGGGTCAGTGGCCGGTGAGGCTCGCTTAGGGCCACTAATGAAGTCTATCGTACAAGTCATCAACGACACGATCAAACCGGCCGGCGCGGAGTGTCTGCCATCTGACCGGGTAAATCTAGACTACGACCGTCACCGTGAGTATCTGGAGGGTGAGGAAAATCGGGCCAGCGACCTTTTTGAAAGCCCGCTGCCCCCCTCTCGCACCATTCCTATTTCTGTGATTGATCACAGGATACCATCTATTCTTCGCTATTTCCTGGACGGTTCTCGGCGCACGTACAAGATGGCCGATTTGCTGGTGCGTGGGCGCTATCTTCCCTTGATCGCTGGTCAGGTCGGTGTCGCCGTCGTGATCCGCCAGTCCGCAGAGAGTAAAGTCAGACCCGTCCGCGAGCTCTGCTCATTCATAAACGTACTCGCCTTCCCGGACCCGGTGACCACCGAAGAGGACCTGAAGTCACTGTCGCAACGAATTCGCACTGACACCGGATGCATCTTTGAACCCGTGCGTTACACGGTGAAGGAAGATCGCGACCCCATTGACCTGGGCATTGCAAAGATCACGGTCTTCATGGCTGACCTCGAGTTGGGCGCCGTTCACAAACTGTCCGACAGGCACCTTTTACAAAGCAGCTCCCTGCTTGTGAAAGACGGCCCTCTCCAGTACAAAAACCTCAAAGGCCGTGGGTTCGACGTGACGCAGTTCCGCAATGTTATCGGCTTGTCAAAGACGTTCCGCCCGTCGTTTGCGGTTGGCACCGGTAGAGGAAAACGCGACGTGGGCGCGATGACCGCGTCTCTCGAAATGGGGGAGCGAACCCCCGTTTTCAAAATAATGGGTGAGGATCGCTTTATCGGCGTGTGGTACTTGAGGATTCGGCCGCGAAACAGGATGACGAACCCGTTGCAGGGTATCGTCAAGGCCGAATCTTACGCCATTGACGACCGGGAAACCGAGGACGGCCTCGACGCAGAGCGTGTGAACACCATTTCTGCACATATCCTCCGAGAGCGTAACGTTACGCCATACGGCCAGGATTCAAGATGGGCTTCGCACATCTACCCAGTGTTTAAGGCCGAAAGTTTTATCAAGGCCAGTTTTCTGAGCGACATGCGCTTTGAGGCACTGTTCTGACACGAGACGGAATCATGGAAACTAAGATCATCGGAAAGGTAACGGCGACGGAAAACAAGCCCACAACGTACAACTCGATCCGTTTCTGGCTCGCCGAGAACGAAGACATCCGCATCTTTGACGTGGTTCGCGTCCGCCACATCAGAAATAGCTACACCTACGCCATCGTCCTTGACCTGCTGTTCATCACGGACAGCGCCGGACACTTAGCCAACTACGTGTCCTCCGATTTTGGTGACGTGGCCGCGGCGCCAGTGAATAGCCGACTTGGTACAACAATCGCAGAGGCGGAGGTGCTCTACAATTCGGCAGACATTGAGATGCCAGTCCGAGACAGCGCGCCGGTTGAAACCGCTGACGCTGACGGCGTACGTAAGGCTCTTGGGCTTTTGGGATTCAAGAATCCAATTCCGGCAGGATACATCAGCATGTCCTATGGGCTTGAGGTGCCGATAGAACTGGAAGCAAAGTACCTTGTTGGCCCTGAAGGCGCTCATTTGAATATCGCGGGAATTTCTGGCTTAGCGACGAAAACATCCTACGCGATGTTCCTTTTAAACGCGCTCCAACAGCGAATGGGAGACAAGGTTTCGATGATTCTCCTGAATGTCAAAGCAAGCGACCTGCTCGCGATAGACGAAACGCCCGAAAGGCCGCTTTCTGCGGAGCAAATTGCCGAGTGGAAGCGCTGTGGCCTTGAGCCGACGCCATTTCGCCATGCAAAATACCTTTATCCTTACGCACTGAAGCGTGCGGAAGCGCGGTTTTCAAATACCAGCCTAGCTAATCTGCGCGGCGACATTTTGGCCAGACAGCACACAGAGAATCGGGCATTTAATTACTTTTACGATGTAGAAACTATGAAGGAAAAAATGGCCCTGCTGGTGGCCGATGTGGACGACCCGACTAACACGCTTGAGCAAATGTGTGACCAAATTAGGGGCATTCACGCTTCGAGTTGGGATGCGTTCAGGACAGAGATCGAAAGAAGAACTAGGGCGGGTCAGCAATCTGGCAGTCCCATTCCACCGCAGTCGTGGAGGAAGTTTCTTCGGTTCCTGCAGACGCGAACCTGCAATCCCGTTTTTGTTGAACGATCTCTCACTAGGGCCCCTGAGAGGAGACAGAAATTGGTATCGGACGCTGTGCGTGAGCTGCGTCCAGGTGAAGTGCTGGTTGTGGACATCGAGCCGCTGCCGGACTACCTGCAATGTCTCGTTGTCGGGGACATTGTCAGCACCATCCGCAATATCAAACTTGGCGAGGATGATCAGGTGGAACCGTCAGATTTGGGCAAGGTCATTGTCTTCGCAGACGAACTGAACAAGTACGCTCCGAAGTCAGATACCGGCGGACGCTCGCTCACGAATGTCCTTCTGGAAGTGACTGAGCGCGGTCGTTCTCTCGGCATTATCATGTTTGGCGCGGAACAATTCCGCAGTGCGGTTCATGACCGAATCCTTGGCAACTGCAGCACAAATGCCTACGGTCGTACCAGCCCGGTCGAGATGGCCAAGTGCCCGGATTACCGCTACTTTCCGGATTCGCACAAGACTTCAATAACTCGTTTAGGGCAGGGAAGTCTTTTGCTCCAACACGCGGTCTTCAAAACGCACCTGATCAAGGTCCGGTTCCCTTTCCCATGCTATTTCAAGGAGGATGTCGCCCAATGAAGCATACGCCGAGAGTCGGAGCCTTCGTTTTGGAGACGCTCACGACCGGAATGTACACTAACCCACTCGATGCGATCCGCGAATATATTCAGAACGCCTCCGACGGCATCATGTCGGCAGAGCGATTCGAGATGCTGAGACAAAACGCCGGCCTCATTACCGTCTCGCTTGATCCCGCCGCGAAAACGTTGGCCGTGCGCGACAATGGAACCGGAATTCCCTCAGGTGACGCCAGCGGGAGACTGTTGAACATCGGCATGTCGGCCAAGGTTTACGGGCAGGAAGCCGGTTTTCGGGGAATTGGTCGCCTCGCGGGAATCGCGTACTGCAAGCGCCTCGAGTTTCGCACAACGTTCGCCCATGAGGATGAAATGACGACCATTGCGTTCGACTGCGATGGCATACGGCAATCCATCCGCCCTTCGATGAAGGAGGTCGAAGAACTCACGGACGTACTGCAAAAGCACACAACACAAGACCTAGGCGACGCAAAGAAGGAGGATCACTTCTTCGAAGTGAAAATGGAGGGCATTGACAGCCGCCTCTCGCAGTTCGTCAGCCTGGAGGAAATGGAGAAGTACCTCGGCCAGGCTGCGCCAGTGGAGTACGATGCGCAGCGGTTCCTATACGCGACCAAGATTCAACAATGGGTCAACGAACGAGGTCTGACGCTCCCGACTGTCAAGGTCCTGCTTCGAGCTTCGGGTGCGGAACGTGAGGTGTTCAAGCCTTACAGAACTCACTACAAGACCAAGCAAAAGAACTTTGACATACATGTGAAGGACGTCCGATTCTATCCGGAGGGAGCGAACGCGGAATCGCCGTTCTGGATGTGGTATGCGGCCACCGACCTGCTTGGCATGCTCGACGACGACCGGGTGGCCGGGTTGCGGTTCCGAAGGCACAATATCGCAATCGGCGGGCCGGAACGAGTGGCAGAACTCTTTTCGGGTAACGAGGGTCGCCTGAACAACTGGACGATGGGAGAAATCCACATCCTGAACGACCAGGTTATTCCCAATGCGCGCAGGGATGGGTTTGAATTGACGCCCGAGTGGCTGAAAATTCAGAGCGAACTGGAACCGTTCATCAAGCAGCACTGCAAAGCCTGCCATGATGCGGCCGACTCTGTCAACCGGCCCACTGCCAAGGTCTTGTCATCGGCCAAAGCAGCAACCGACGCGGCAAAGGTGGCGCTCAAGGCCGGTTTGGCATCGAATGATGAACGACAAGAACTGATCGGGAGGATTGAGCGGGAGACGGACCGAGTTGAATCGGCACAAGGAGCACGCGAATCCGAATCTGAACGGCATGAGTTGGAGAGCGTCCTCACGTCCTTAAGCGCCATTCGCGAGAGGTTGGGCGAGAGGGACGTGTTCGCAGCGAGCAAACTCAGGTCCAGCCTCGGCCGGAGAGAACGAAAAATCGTAAGCGACATCTTGGAACTACTCCGTGAGGTGCTGGACGCAGACCAGTTCGAGCGTGCGCGCAAGGCCATTGTCGCTAAATTCGGCGCCGCATCAGCTACTCCGGAAGGGAAACAGCGCTCCGGCAACAAGGAGAAAGGGCCCAAAGCGTGACCCGGTCATGAACATTCTCCTTGTCGAGCCAAGCTACCGGTCCAAGTTTCCGCCACTGGGTTTGATGCGTCTGTCGACTTACCACCAGGGGCGCGGAGACCGGGTCCGTTTTGTGCGAGGAAAGGATGAGTGGAGCAGGGCGCGCCGCTGGGATCGCGTCTATGTTGCATCGCTTTTCACGTGGGAGCTTCCTCGCACAGCCGAGACGGTCAAGTACTATGAACGCTGCGTAAAGGATGCAAAGGACATCTTCGTTGGCGGAGTCGGAGTCACTCTCCTGCCCAAGTACATCAAGGAACGGTTTGCCTGTACGGTGGTAGAAGGACCTCTGGATAGACCGGGCAAACTAGCTCCAGGCGCACCGGCCATAGCCGACTTCGTGCCCGATTATGGCTTACTCAAGAGGGTGCATTACGATTACTACCCGCGCGACGCCTACTTCGTTCGAGTCACCAAGGGCTGCATCCGCCGTTGCCAATTTTGCGCGGTACCGAACTCGAGAAACAATTCGGTTTAATGAGTCCACTCAGGAAGCAGGTTACCGAAGCTATCAAGCGCCACGGGCAGAGGCAGCATCTCGTGGTAATGGACAACAACATTCTCGGCATCAAAGGAATCGAGGGGATCATTCGGGAGATTGGGGACTTGGGTTTTCAGGCGGCCGCGAAACGTAAAGGACGCGAGCGCACGGTGGATTTCAACCAGGGTCTGGACGCCCGCTTGATCAGCCACAAGCCTGAGCTGGCTAAGCTCCTGGCGAGCCTTTGCGTCTCGCCGGTCCGGTTGGCCTTTGATTTCGCTGGCATCCGCAAAGCATACGAGCAAGCGATCCGCCTCCTGGCCAAGGAAGGATTTGTGGAGTTCACAAACTACATGCTGTTCAACTTCAATGACAGCCCGCGCGATCTTTGGGACAGGATGTGGGTCAATGCCAATTTGAACACCGAATTAGGCATCCGAATAACGGGCTTCCCGATGCGGTTCATTCCGATGGACGACGTTAGTCGGCGCCATGTTTGCAAGGGGTGGGAGTGGCGTTACTTGCGCGGCATTCAATGCGTCCTGCATGCAACGCACGGCCTCATCAGCCCAAACCCGGACTTCATTCGTGGCGCATTTGGCGAAACTTACGAGCACTTCATTCAACTCCTCACCATGCCAGACCGATACATTATTTACCGCGAGCACTATCGCGATGATGGCGCGGCTGATTGGAAAAAGAAGTTCCGGCGGCTGGATACCGGGCAAAGGGCGCAGCTTCTTGGCATCCTTCGGGACCTCAATGCCTCCCCTCGCGAGCGCCCCGACCATATTGCGCGGCTCGACCGGTGTTTCCGCCCAATCATTGAGCATTACTATCCTGGGGGGCACACAGCTCCCAAGACGCCAGACGATGAGGAACTCGCCCAGCAGGGGGTCTCCGTTGGATACGAGAGTGGCCCAGGGTAAGAACTGGCTGACAGCGCGCGTCCAGGCAGGCCGGCGCTCCACCAGGACCCACGAGGTATGCTCTTTTCAGCACTACCGCGGGCCGCCTCCAGCACAGCCGCGACCGCTTGGTTCTTGACCGGGGCATCCAGCGGGGCAGGGGACTGCCGCCAGGCCCGCGCGCCGGCGACAGCCACCGCACAAACAGGTTCACGCAGCCAGGCAATAGCCTGTTGATCATGCTGGTTCGGCGGGAGTTTGTAGAAGGAGAATCAGGTCGGTCATCGGCCCGAGCCAAGAATGCGCTCCTTGACGGCCTCCCAAGTCGTGAACTGGTTGGGGTGCTGGCGGAAGTGCTCCATACGGCGGTCCAACTCCGCGATGATTTCCCGTGGCACCGGCACCTCGGTCGGATGGGCCTCCAGGTCGTTCCACAGCTCCGAGACGAAAATCAGCTTCTCGGAAGGCGAGAGCCGCTTCACTTCTGGAAACTTCTCAAGAATCATGCCGCTACTATAACGTCCACGGGAGGTTTGGCAACGGGCAAGCCTGCCCCAAATCCTCGGCAAAGGATCCTTATGAAACCGCTGAACACGCGGAATACGCCGAAAACAAAAGGCCTTCCGCGTATTCCGCGTATTCCGCGGTTCTCCACCTTTGCTCGATTGGCACGAGATTTGAGGTCCTTGATACTCCTGATCCTCTTCGCACTGGAAGGTCGTTAGGCGAGGAATTGGGCTGCTCGTGCGGAAGCACGGAGGCATCCCGGAAAACAGGCCTTTACGACCCCGCGGACGAATCAATGCCCTTAATCCTCCTGGTCTTTGGGCGGCCTGGCAAGGACGGCGAGCGATGCCCCGTTGTGTTGGACCAGGATGGATTCTCCAAGGCTGGCCCGAACCTCGTTGGCGAAGGTCTTGACGCGAAACTGACGTGGGGCGACGAAGATGTCCATGGTCGTTCCGCGCACTCGCACATTCCTGATGGCCAATACTCCCCCGCGAGTGCCGGGAACGAGCACGATGGTGGATGTCGCTTGGATGTCCTCGAGCGAACCGTGCTGCACGACCTTGTATGGCCACCAGGTGAATCGGGTTGCCGGAATCTCCTTTCCTCCCAATGTGACGATTATTTGAAAATCCGAACTGACATACGGGGGCGCCCAAAGCCCTTGCACCCGGCCCAGCCTCTTGAAGGGGATACCGACAGTGATCCGCCCATTGACGATTCCGCAGTGCGCTTCCTCCAGGATGCAATCCCGCCCCTCGAGCGCGAATAGGTTGGCCGTGTCAGGTGGTTCGGGACTCGCCCCCACGGCTGCGCCCCAGAACAGAATCAGTCCCAAAGCCAAGACCACGAGAATTCGTGCAGCTTCCTGCGTCACCGAAGGCCGTTGCGGAATTCCCGGAAGAGTTGCTGCGCGAGAGGAAAGGTCGCGCTCTGCGGTCGCTTGTCCAGGCAGTAAGTCACTACGCCGTCGCATCGCCCCTCCCGCCAGGCCTCCAGGGACATTCGAAGCCAATTCGCGATGCGTTCGGGCGAGGCGGGTTCGCCGTGACGCTGCCGGAACTCCTGCGCATCACCGGCCGTCATCGAGATGAAAGAGGGTTTCGTGGTTGGCATAGAAATCGTCAATGACCCAGCCGGTCAGGTTCGTGTGCTGGAGCGAAAGCCGGGCGATTTCCTCCGCCCAGCGAAGGAAATCCAGCCGGAAGGGCTCGGAGGCTGGTCCCGCGCTGCCGGAGCCTTCCGAGGGCGGCACCAGGTAAACCCAAACCTCGATGCCTGCCTGGCGCGCCTCGGGAAGAAACAGCTTCAAATCCTCCCAATCCGTGGCCGCGTGCCACACCAGCCAGTAGTAAGTGCCGACCCCGAGTTCCTGCAGGCGCCCAACCATGGCGTTGATATCCACATGACCGTCGGCCCGGCGCAGTTCCGAATCGTAATCGGCCAAGTGAGGGCGGGGCGCGCCCTTGCCCTCGTTGTAATCCGTTCCTTTGAGGTCGGCCACCCCCTGGCCCTCCATGTTGGACTGGCCCGCCAGAATGAAGACTTTGGCCGGACTTCCAGCGTTGGCGGCGTGCAAGCCGGTGATCGACAAGAACATCAAGGAGAGAAGGAGCCTTTTCATATTTCGAGAGCGAAAGCATTCATCGGGTGCGGCCCAAGGCTATCCTGTCCTGGCGATGAGGGGATAGACACATCCTGTCTCAAGTCGCCTCATGCCGCACCCACAATCAAGAGGGCGCGTGCAGGGCGGCCTCGGCCATGCTCATCTTCTCCTCGCCCACGGCTGCGCGGCCCAGCGCGCGAAGCTCGGCTTGAACCTCGGGCGGGGCCGAGCCGAGGACGCGCACGAATCCCTTCCAGGCCATTTCCGCGTGATATGGGTCGTTCTTCGAGGCGAGGAGCCCAAGTGCCTTCAGAAAGAGCCTTCCAGCTCCGCCGAAGTCCCGCTGCTCCTGTCCAATCCTGCCCAACTGGTGGTACGAGATCGCTGCGCCGTGTTCGTTCCCCTGCTTTTCCTCGATCGCGAGAGACTTGCGATACCATGCCTCGGCGGCGGCAAAATCGCGCCGCTCTTGGGCCAGTATGCCCAACTGGTGGTAGGTGATCGCTGCGCCGTGTTCGTTTCCCTGCTTTTCCTCGATCGCGAGCGACTTGCGATACCATGGCTCGGCGGCGGCAAAATCGCCCCGCTCCTGGGCAACCCTACCCAACTGGTGGTAGTCCATCGCCGCCCCGTGCTCGTGTCCCTGCTTTTCCTTGATCGCGAGCGACTTGCGATACCACGCCTCGGCGGCGGCAAAATCGCGCCGCTCCTGGGCAATCCTGCCCAATTGGTGGTACGTCGTCGTCGCGCCGTGTTCGTCGCCCTGCTTTTCTTTGATTGCGAGCGACTTGCTATACCACGCCTCGGCGGCGGCAAAATCGCGCCGCTCCTGGGCTATCCTGCCCAACTGGTGGTAGCTGATCGCCGCGCCGTCTTCGTTGCCCTGCTTTTCGTCGATTGCGAGCGACTTGCGATACCAGGCCTCGGCGGCGGCAAAATCGCGCCGCTCCTGGGCAACCAGGCCCAACTGATGGTAGGTGATCGCCGCATCGTGCTCGTTTCCCTGGTTTTCCTCAATTGCGAGCGCCTTGCGATACCAGCTCTCGGCAGCAGCAAAATCGCGTCGCTCCAAAGCAGCGCTACCAAGGTTGACCAGCGCGATGGATTGCTGCAGCGGCAGGCTGCGTTCCTGGGCCCAACGGAGATGGCGCTCGGCTACGGCCTGTGCCTCTGCCAGCCGGTACTGGCCGAGTTCATAGTTAAAGCTCACGTTGAACCAGCCCCCGAGGTCGGCCTCCGCGACTTCCACCCGCTCGAGTTTCTTGCGCAAGTGGCGCGCGCGGTCGTAGTCGCCCAGCGCGACGGCGGCGGCGAACATCGGCAGGTAATAGCGGCGGACGAACGTCCCGGATGGCTCACCGCGTTGGATCGCCTGGCGCAACTGTGCCTCGAGGGTTTCGAGCCTCTCGCGCGCGGCCCCGGCTTCAGCGATGTCAACCGGCGCCCTCGGCGAGTCGGACTCGAACCGGCTGCCGCCGCCGAGGAGGTGGACCTTGAGCGGCATCCAGCGTTTCAGGTGGTCGGCGGCCGATGAGAGCAGCCGGTAGTTGGAAGGGAGCAGGAGAAAGAGCGTTTGGCAGTCCAGGGCGTCCCACTGTTCGCGCAGCAGGTTCATGCCACGCCAGAAGGCAACGGGGCGGGGGCCATCCTCGGCCGGCGGCGGCTCGCCCGTGTCGAGCAGGAACAGGAGGCCCTGTTCGGAGCGCCAGTCGGCGGCGGCAGCCAGCGCGCGGGCGAGCAACTCCGCGGGCTCGTCACGGACCGGGCAGAACTCGATGACCACGTGGGGGCGGAGCTGAGGCGGACCCGTCCCCAGTGCGATGAGCCGGGCGATGACCTCCCGCGCGCGGGCCTGGGTATCGATCTCGACGGCGATCAACTCGCGCACCGGCTCGGACACCGCGTTGCGGAGCCTGGCCCAGGCGCCGGAGTCGCGGAGATCAGCCAATGCGTCCGAGTTCCTTGAGGTTGTCGATGACGAGCGGATGGACTCCATACCAGCGGTCTCCGTTGTATTCGACCAGGGCGCAGGAGCGCAGGAGGATGTGGTTGATGGCATCAACCTTCGGGGCGTTCCTCGCGCCCGCGAGCTGGCCCTTGGCGTATTCGGTCAGGCGGTCATAGAGCTGCTCGACCGACGTGACCCCGGGCACGGGCTCGATGGGGAGCGCGATTTCGGACCAGAACTCGTTGCGCTTGGCCTTGAGGGCCTCGACGATCTCCTTTTCTTTCAGCGGGACGGCGGCGGAATCCATCAGGGCCGCGTTGCGCAGCACCTCGAAGGCGTGCTGCAGGACGCCGCCGGTTTTGCGGACCAGCAGGTCGAGGGCGCCTGGGTCAATGGCCTTCTGGTCGATCCGGGCCAGGATGATCTTCCTGACCACCTCGAAGCCCGGCGCCGGCTGGGCGTTTGATTCGACGGTCTTGATCATGGCCAGGCCGAAGGGGCGGAAGAGCGAGCGCAGCGCGCCGGCATCCGGCGAATGAAGCGTGAAGATGGGGACCGTGTAGATGACGTCGCCCACGATTGCGGCCAGGAGGTTGCCGTTCTCGCCGTGAGCAACGGGCCGAGACCGCAAACCCGCCGGATGTCGCGCAGCGTCAGGGCTTTGTTCATAGCGCAATACATAATGAGCCAGCCAAAGGGAAAACGCAATGGTCCACTTTCGGCCGGTTCGATTAGACGTGTCGCCCATGCGGCGCGGAGGTCTTGTCCTGTCGCAGCCTTGGGGCTCCATAAGCGCGCCCGATCGGTTCGGATAGGCAATGAAAACGCAGAGACGCAAAGAACGCAGAGAATGGCTCTTTTTGTCTTCTCTGCGTTCTTTGCGTCTCTGCGTTTAAGCACGTGAGGGGACCGCTGAGGACACTCTTTACTCTCAACCGTCCCTTCGGAACGGACCTGCTTTTTGGCTCCGCTGACCCGGCGTTGAAAGTTGAAACGCCGGGCTACTCTCGGAAACCCCTTCGGGGCAAAGAGGCCCCGGCGGCGGGCCGACAGTTCTAATCGCGCCCGTTTCGCCCATTCAGGTTTTCGGGAGAAAGCACTTCTATTCTTGCTCTTTGCCCTGCGGCTGGCACAAGCTCTCCATGAACCGTCGCCAAGCCCGCAAGGTTTTGGACTGCGGCAGTCCTCTGCCGCTTTCGTGCGCGCTGGGGTTGGAAAAGCGGCAGAGGACTGCCGCAGTCCAAAACGCTTCGCAGCCTCGGGGCCCCTGACCGGTTCACGGTCCCAATGCATTGGCAGAAGCCAAAGGGGGATCTCCATGAACCGTCGCCAAGCCCGCAAGGTTTTGGACTGCGGCAGTCCAAAACGCTTCGCGGGCGGTGGCCAAGGGCGCAACCGAGGCCATTCGCGCCGCCAACCCGGGCCATCGGGTGATTGCTGACGGAAACAGGGTCGGAAACCTGGTGACTCCCGAACTCAAGGAACTGAACATCGCCCAGGGCTGCCGGGGATATTTCCCTTCGGGATTCTACGAGGATCGGCACGGGCACAGGCTGGACGGCAAGCTGCTGGCGCTCTTGAAGAAGCATTAGGCGGAGTTTGCGCGCTGGGGTTCAGGCCGAAGGCCTGAGTCATACCAGCCCAGGGCAAGGCCCGCCGGAGCGCAACGCAGGCGGGCCGTCGCCCTGGGTCCACCGCCCATCATCTATTCTGTTGCAGGCCAACGGCCTGCGTCATGAAGCTCCCGGCGGATGAATCGCGCTTTCAGCGCTCCAGATGATTATTGGCGGTTGTTCCCAGGGCGTTGCCCTGGGCTGGTATGAACGACGCCTTTGGCGTCCAGAGCACGCACCTCCGGCCCCATCATGCACGCGAAGAACTCTGTCGTGCGCCCTGCCCCGCTGCACCTTAGCCTTTAGCCTTTAGCCTTTAGCCTTTTCTTCCTTAAGGAGCCAGTCGTAGCCTTTTTCCTCCAGTTCGAAGGCCAGCTCCTTGTCGCCGGTGCGGAGGATGCGGCCTTCGGCCAGGACGTGCACAAAGTCCGGGACGATGTAGTTGAGCAGGCGCTGGTAATGGGTAATGACCAGTTGGGCGTTGTCCGGGCGCCGCAGCTTGTTGACGCCGCTGGAGACGATCTTCAAGGCATCGATGTCCAGGCCCGAATCGGTCTCGTCCAGGATGGCCAGGCGCGGTTCGAGCACAGCCATCTGGAAGATCTCGTTGCGCTTCTTCTCGCCGCCCGAGAACCCCTCGTTGACCGACCGCCGCAACAGGGCCTCGTCCAGGTCGAGCAGTTTCATCTTCTCCTTGACCAGGTCCAGGAACTCGATCGCGTCGAGTTCGGGCTGGCCCTTGTGCTTGCGGATTTCGTTGAGCGCCGCCTTGAGGAAGTAGGTGCTGTTGACGCCGGGGATTTCGACCGGGTACTGGAAGGCGAGGAACATCCCCTCGCGCGCCCGTTCCTCCGGGTCCAGTTCGAGCAGGTCCTGCCCGTCATAAAGGACCCGGCCCGAGGTGACCGTGTAGCCCTCGCGGCCGGCCAGGATGGCCGCCAGCGTGCTCTTGCCGCTGCCATTGGGGCCCATCAAGGCGTGTACCTCGCCCGGGTGCATCGTGAGGTTGATGCCCTTGAGTATCGGTTTGCCCTCCACGCCGGCGTTGAGATCAACAATCTCCAGGATCGGTTGTTTCAGTGCTCACCCCACGCTCCCCTCGAGGCTCACGCCGAGGAGTTTCTGGGCCTCGACGGCGAATTCCATCGGCAGTTCGCGGAAGACCTCCTTGCAGAAACCGTTGACGATCATGTTGACGGCGTCCTGGGTCGAGAGGCCGCGCTGGTTGCAGTAGAAGATCTGGTCCTCGCCGATCTTCGAGGTCGAGGCCTCGTGCTCGACGCGGCCGGAGGTGTTCTTGACCTCGATGTAGGGGAATGTATGGGCGCCGCACTTGTCGCCCAGCAGGAGCGAATCGCACTGGGAGAAATTGCGGGCGTTGAGTGCGCTCTTTTGCACCTTGACCAGGCCGCGGTAGCTGTTCTGGCCGTGGCCGGCGGCGATGCCCTTGGAGACGATGGTGCTGCGCGTGTTCTTGCCCAGGTGGACCATCTTGGTGCCGGTGTCGGCCTGCTGAAAGTGGTTGGTGACGGCCACGGAGTAGAACTCGCCGATGGAATTATCGCCCAGGAGGATGCAACTCGGGTATTTCCAGGTAATGGCCGAGCCGGTCTCGACCTGGGTCCAGGAGATCTTCGAGTTCTTGCCTTTGCAGAGGCCGCGTTTGGTGACGAAGTTGTAGATGCCGCCGCGCCCCTGTTCGTCGCCCGGGTACCAGTTCTGGACGGTCGAGTACTTGATCTGGGCGTTGTCCAGGGCGATCAGCTCCACCACCGCGGCGTGCAACTGGTGCTCGTCGCGCATCGGGGCGGTGCACCCCTCCAGGTAGCTCACCGAGGCCCCGTCTTCGGCCACGATGAGCGTCCGCTCGAACTGGCCGGTGTTGGCGGCGTTGATGCGGAAATAGGTCGAGAGCTCCATGGGACACCGCACGCCCTTGGGGATGAAGCAAAACGAGCCGTCGCTGAACACCGCGGAATTGAGGGCGGCGAAAAAGTTGTCCGTGTACGGCACGACCATGCCCAGGTACTTCCTGACCAGGTCCGGGTGCTGCTGCACCGCCTCGCTGAACGAGCAGAAGATTATGCCCCGCTCCGCCAGCTTCTCCTTGAAGGTCGTGCCCACCGAGACGCTGTCGAAGACCGCGTCCACCGCCACGCCGGCCAACCGCTCCCGTTCCTTGAGCGGGATGCCCAACTTCTCGTAGGTCTCCAGCAGCTTGGGGTCGACCTCCTCCAGGCTCCTGGGCCCTTGGCCCCGCTGCTTGGGCGCCGAATAATAGACCGCCTTCTGATAGTCGATGGGCGGGTAATGCACGTGCGGCCACGCCGGCTCCTTCATCGTGAGCCAATGCCGGTAGGCCTTCAGCCGCCACTCCAGCATGAACGCCGGCTCGTTCTTCTTGGCCGAGATCAGCCGGATGATGTCCTCGTTCAGGCCCGGCGGCGCCGAGTCCGCCTCCAGGTCCGTGTAGAAGCCGTACTTGTACTCCTTCTGGACCAGGCCCTCGATGGTTTCCGTTGCCGTGCTCATGAACTCAATCCGGATCACTATACACCGCCGCCATCGAGATGTCCGGCATTTCCTGCCTGGCCCGGACCAATCCCCCCCGGCGCCCCAGGGCCGAAGGCCCGCCATGTGATGGCCCGGGCTGGAGCGGAGCGGAGGCCCGGGTAAGCCAGTGCCCCTCGAAAAGCCCCGGCCTGTAGGGCCGGGACCTTATGGCGCCCCTACAGGGCGCGCCAGATTCCGGCCCGATGACCTGGGCCTCCGCTCGCAAGCTCGCTCCAGCCCAGGCTGTCACATTTCGGGCTTTCAGCCCGGCGACGAGGGCACTCCGGGGGCAGTGTCGGGAAGCGCCCGCGGCCGGGTGGCCCTGTCGTGTCTCGTTACGCGGCGTCATCATGCGCCGCAATCTAGCCCAAGGGGTTGGGGTGTCAATGGTTGGAATAATCCCAGGTGCGATTAGAAGAGTGGGCATGCCCCTTGGAGCTTTGTCCCGGAGGGACATCTGACAATAGCCCGGCGTTTCAACGCCGGGGAGGCCACAAAAGGGACCCTCGTCCCGAAGGGACGACTGAGAACACTCGTTGCTTTCAGCCGTCCCTTCGGGACGGACCTGCTCTTTCGGTTCGTTGACCCGGCGTTGAAACGCCGGGCTATTGTCGGAAGCCCCTTCGGGGCAAAAAGGCGCCGTGGGCTGACCGACAGTTTTAATCGCACCCAATAATCCCCCGGCCGGGCGGGGCGGCGCTCATGGAGCCAGAACGCGGGCGTGCCGCGCATCTCCAGGCGCTTTGCAATTTGGGGTGCCCGTCAGCGGGACGGCACGTCACCGCCCGCGCATTCGGGAAGCGTTGCGGATCTCGGTGAGGGCCTCGGCGGCGCTCGTGTCGCCCTTTTGGGCGGCCTCGCCCAACTGGGTGTTGATCTGCTTGAGCCGGGCGTTGATGGCGTCTTTCTGCTCCTGGGTCACGCCCGGTTGGGCGCGCAATTGCCGGAGACCCAGATAGGCCGGAACATAGCCGTTGGTTTGCATCGCCGCCACGCCGTCGTCCCAGGCGGATTTGATTTCGGGGGCGGCCGACTGAAAGAGCTTCGAATCGGCATTAGTGCCCGCAACGGGCTTCTTGCAGCCCGCCACAGCGCAGGCCAGGAGCAGGAGCGAGCAAAGGGCGGCGCTCCAGTGGAGCCACTTTTTCATAGAAACGATGTTCATGCACATGATTGTCCGAATGTCCGAGCGGCCAGTTACACGTCTGGCCAAACCAGCTCAAGCGTTTCGAGCAGACCTGCCCGCTCACGGGCGTCCCCTTCGCGATACTGCCCGTATGTCCCGGATCGCCTGGAGCGCGTTGGAATCGCCCTTCTCCGCCGCCGCCGCCATTCGCTGGTTGATCAGCGTGGACTGGGCCTCAACGGCTTGAGTCTGTGCCGGCGTGAGGCCAGGTTGGGCGCGCAACTCTCTGAGCGTCAGGAAAGCGGCTGCATAATCGTTCGACCGGCTGGCGGCCACCGCGCCATCCCACGCCGCCTTGGCCTCGGGCGCGGCTGATTCAAAGGCCTTGGAGCCGGCCCCCCCCTCTCCAGATCCCTTGCAGCCGGCAACGGCGAACCCAAGCGCCACCAGAAGGACGAGGACCGCCGTTGCCCTGGCCCAGGGGTCCAGGCCCCAAGCCGTGAAACAGCGAGCCCGGCTTTGCCCGCCCCGAACCGGCTTGAAAATCGGCACAGATTTCATCAATATCGCTTATGATCCAACAACGGATGACAGCGCGCGACAGACCCGCCGGCGCCTAAGGGCCGCCACCCGAGGCCCGGTTGGGCGCGCAATTGCGAGAAGCCCATATAGGCGGCGACATAACCGTTGGTTTGCATCGCCGCGGAGCAACTCGCCGCTCAATGCCCGTTAGGGGTGCCCGGGTTCCACCACCAAAAGCCCTTTCCCCCCGGCCCCGTGCCCGGGTAATCGGCCTCGCGCCGGAATTGTCTGACCATGACGAAGCTCACAGTGCCGCAGATGGTGATGGCATTGCCGCCATTTTTGCTGTGGAGCACCGAGATGCCCTCGACGTCACTGGGGTAATTGGCCGCATCGTTGTACTCGAAGGCAGGATTACCTGTCGAATCGTAGGCATGTTCATCCGGTTCCCAGAGCAGGTAGCACATCGGGTTCCAGGCATCGCTCGTCTTGTGGAAGTGACGCACGTAGTACTCCAAACCATTGATCGTGTTTCCGTACTCGTCCGGTGCGCCATTCATGACATAACTGGACATCTTGTTCTCCCGCACCGTGGTGCCGATGGTGCCCATGTTGCGGGGGGTCGTCCAGGTCTTGCTCTTGATATTGACCGGGCAGAGATAGGAGTGTGGGTTGGGCATGTATTTGAACCAAAGCCCGGTCCCGTAAGCGACGAGCATGTTGGTGGAGTACACCCCCCCCGGCCCCACGTCCGGGACCGAGCCATTGGTCACGGTATAGAGCCAGCCGGACGGGTGTCCAGCGGCTCCGCCGTCCCAGTTGGGATAGGCCAGGGCGTCCATATTGTCGTCCGCGTACATGCGGATGACGCTGCCCATCTGTTTCATGTTGTTGGTGCAGGTGATGCGCTGGGCCTTGCCCTTGGCGTTGGCCAGGGCGGGCAGGAGCATGGCGGCCAGAATGGCGATGATGGCGATCACCACCAAAAGCTCAATCAGCGTAAAGGCCTGGGGCTCGTCTGGAGATCTTGGGTTCGTTTTCATAGCTGGGATTGTATCTGTTGCGCGGGTGGAGTCAATCGTTTGCGCGCGGTTTTGTCAAGCCTGGATTGACGGTCCATCCCGGTCCGATAAATGAATGGCTGTTTCACAGGGCTTACGTACGCATCCTACGCTTCCCCCCAGGAGTTGTAAACTGTGCGTTTCAGCGCACAGGGGGGGGCGTATCCCGACACCGCCCCCACCGGCTGCGGCGAGATGGGGGTGCGCCCGTGCTCGGGCGCAGCAACGTCCGCAGCCAGGGCAGCGGTCAAGTACTGCGGCGCGCCTGCCCGCTCCGTCGCTGCTGCGCCCGGGGACGGGCGCACTCCGCGGGCAGTGTCGCGATACGCCAGGGGGGGTGGGGACCGGTCGGACGGGTCGGAAAGCGCGAGTCGGCACTCGACCCGCAGCTCGGGTTCCGCGACAACGTTTGCGGACTTGATCTGGGGGCGGCCGACTGAAGGAGCCTCGAGTGGGCGTTAGTGCCCGCGACGGGCTTCTTGCAGCCCGCCAGGGTGCAGGCGATGAGGAGGAGCAGGCAGAAGACGGCTGTCCAATCGAGCCATCTCTTGGCAGAAACAAGGCTGGTGCGCAAGGGCTTCTGAGCGGGCATGGCGGGTTTGCGGTGCATCCCATTTCTCAATGCCCTGGTGGCGAGCCTTGACTGTCAGGGACCCACCAAAAAAGGTTCCTTCCTCCCGGCCCCGTGCCCGTGGAATCGGCCTCCCGCCGGAACTAACGGCCCGTTTGGGGGTTGCCGGGACTACACCACAGTTCGTTTCTGGTTGGGCTCGCGCTGAGCTTCGCCCATTTGGCGTATTGGACGAATAGGACATGCGATCCAAAGGCGAGGACGATGCCTCCGATCTTGCCATGGCGGTGGCCCAAGCCTTCATTCGCGTCCGGGTAGCTGCTGCCGTCATTGTAGTTGTTCCCCATCAAGTCCGCGTCCGGTTCCCACATCATGTAGTCGGTGGCCTTAAAGTCGGAAAGCTTATAACTTCGGGGAGCGAAATTGCCGTAAGCGCACACCGCGCCATTCATGACGTACGTGGACAGTTTGTTGGCCCGCACCTTCCAGTCCGGCGCGTTGGTCTTGTCCAGGGGGCACCGGTAGACTCCGATGTTCTTGAGGTACTGCCAGATCTGTCCGCTGCCGTATGCCGACGTTGAGTTCGTATTGAAGGGGCTGTGGGTGGGGTCAGGGACGCTTCCCGCATAAGGCGCGTAAAGCCAGCCCGCATACCAGGGCGGGTTCCAATTCGGGTAAGGGAGAATATCTCTGCTGTCGGTCGCGTACATGGTTACCGCCAACCCCAATTCCTTGTTGTTGTTGACGCACTGCATACGCTGCGCTTTTTCCTTGGCGCTCGCCAAGGCGGGCAGCAGCATCGCTGCGAGGATGGCGATGATGGCGATCACCACCAGAAGCTCGATCAGCGTAAAGGCCAGGGGCTGGTCTGGAGATCTTGGGTTCGTTTTCACAACTGGGATTGTATCTGTTGCGCGGATGGAGTCAATCGTTTGGCCCGCTGTTTTGTCAAGCCTGGGGATCGAGGGTCGATCGCGGTCCGATGAATGAATGGCTGTTTCACAGGGCTTCATTACGCACCCTTCGCTTCCCCCCGGGGGTTGCAAACTGTGCGTTTCAATGCACAGGGGGGGCGCATCCCGACACCGCCCCCAACGCCGGGGGCCGGACCGGAGTGCGCCCGTCCCCGGGCGCAGCGACGTCCGGAGCCACGGCAGCGGGGGTGCTGTTAAAACTGTCGGCCAGCCAAGGCCGCCTTTTTGCCCCGAAGGGGCTTCCGACAATAGCCCGGCGTTTCAACGCCGGGTGAGCGGCCCCAAAAAGCAGGTCCGTCCCGAAGGGACGGCTGAAAGCCAGGAGTGTTGTCACTCGTCCGTTCGGGACGAGGGTCCCTTTTGTGGCCTCCCCGGCGTTGAAACGCCGGGCTATTGTCAGGTGTCCCTCCGGGACAAAACTCCCGAGGCGCATGCCCCACGCTTTTAATCGCACCTGGGCAGCGGTCAAACACACCTGCGCGCCTGCCCGCTCCATCGCTGCTGCGCCCGGGGACGGGCGCACTCCGGGGCAGGGACGCGCCCTTGCCTCGCCCTCCGCCCTTTTTGACTCGCCTCCCGGTCGCATTTCGACTATAGACGCGCAGAAAAGAACCAGCCCAGCCTATGAACACCCTCGCCCCTCGCCCCTCGCCCCCTGTGCGCGGCCCTCACCTTCGCCTTGGCCCCGCGGCCGCGCTGCTCATGGCGCTGGCAGCCGCCGGAGGGGTCGCGGAACCGATGCGGGCGGATTTTCGTTGCGCGCCCGCGTGGTGGCAGACGGCCATCTGCCTGCCGGATGACCCGGACAAGATGCTGGTGGGCAAGGAGGGCCAACTGCTGCTGGATTTTGGGGGCGGCGGGGCGCGCAATTTCGGCATCTGCACCCAGCCCGAGATAGCGGGCGGCGCGCGCTGGTTGCGGCAGCAGACCGCCTCGGCGCGGGCGCCGATTGTCCAGACCCGGAAGGACGCCCAAGGCGTCGAGGTATTGGAAGAGGCCTTCGTCGTGACGGCAACCAATGCCGGCGGGGGCCTGCCGGAACGCCAAGCCGTCATCCTGGTGACGCTCCACAACAACACGGCCAAGAACGCCACCCGCCAGCCGCTCCTGCGCATCCAGACCCCGGGGCCGGTGGTTTTCAACGAAAACGACCAGGAAATCGAGGCGGGGCAAGGAACGCGCATCGCGGCGTCTGAGCGCATCGAGTCGTGCAGCACCAACGGCGCCAGGGAGTCCCTGGTGCGCCTGCCCGCGGTGGAGATGGAGCCGGGTGCGGTCCGCCAGGCAGCCTTCACGGTCTGCCGGCACGGCGCCAAAGCTGCGCGGGCGCTGAGCGTCGAGCAGGCCCGCCAGGCGCGCGACGCCGCCCGCCAATGGTGGGAGCAGGCGGACCTGCCCTTCGCCACTATCCAGGTGCCGGACGCCGACATCCAGGCCATGCTCGAATCGTGCGTGCGCAACATCTGGCAGGCGCGCGAGATCAAGCAGGGCCAGCCGGCGTTCCATGTCGGGCCGACCGTTTATCGCGGGTTGTGGGTGGTGGACGGCTCGTTTCTGCTGGAGACGGCGGCGTTGCTGGGCCGGGGCCAGGATGCCCGGGCCGGGATCGAGTACCTTCTGAGCCACCAAAAGCCCGACGGCAGCTTCGAGCTGCTGGGGAGGTACTGGAAAGAGAACGGGATCGTATTGTGGGCGGCGGTGCGGCATGCCCAGTTGACGCAGGACAAGGAGTGGCTGCGGGCGCGCTGGCCCGCCCTCCAGCGCGTGGTCAAGGCGATACAGAACCTGAGGGCGCGCGCCTCGTCGGACCCGCAAGCCCTCAATTACCGCTTGCTGCCCGGGGGCTTCGTCGATGGCGGCATCGGCACGACCGACAAGCCGGAGTACTCGAACACGTGCTGGTGCCTGGCGGGCCTCAAGGCGGCGATCGCCGCGGCGCGCTGGCTGGGGAACGACGCCGATGCCCGCGCATGGCAAGAGGAGTTCGACGATTTCAACGCCGCCTTCCGCAAAGCGGCCGCGCGGGACCTGCTCAAGGACAGGTTCGGCCATGCCTACCTGCCGACGATGATGGGCAATCTCGATGGGCATGTGCCCGCGCGGGGCCAGTGGGCCTTTTGCCATGCGGTGTACCCGGGCCAGGTGTTTGCCCAGGACGACCCGCTGGTCGCGGGCCAGTTGGCGATGCTCGGGGCCACCAAAGTCGAGGGGATGGTCTTCGACACGGGCTGGATGCGGGACGGCATCTGGACTTACTTCGCTTCCTTTTACGGCCATGCCTTGCTCTGGCAGGGCCAGGGCCGCGAGGCCGCCGAGGTGCTCTACGCCTTCGCCCAGCACGCCAGCCCCACCCGGGTCTGGCGCGAGGAGCAGAAACCCTCGGGCAAGGGCAATGAGGAAGTGGGCGACATGCCCCACAATTGGGCCAGCGCCGAATTCGTCCGCCTGACGGCGCACCTGCTGGAGTTGGACCGCGGCAGGGAACTGCACCTGCTGGAGGGGTTCCCCTCGCAATGGGCCCGCCCGGGGAGCATCACCCGCCTCAACGGCGTCCTGACCCCGTTCGGCCCGTTGCGCCTGGAGGTCCGCGTTTCGGACGATGGGCGGAGTGCCCGCGTCAGGCTGGCCCAGCTCAAGGGCAGCCGCCCCAACAGGGTCCTCCTCCACCTCGAGGGGCTTGCCGCCCGAAATGAGACGCTCGAGCTGCCAGTCGACCGGGATGCCGAGCAAGAGGTGGCCCTGGGGCGCTGAGCGCGCCGGAGGAAGGCAGAATCATTTTTGCAGAATCATTCTCTGCAAAATCATTTTTGGCAAAATCATGGCAGGAGGCCCTCTGGCCAAGAGCGGCTGGCAAACTCAGACCTCGGTTCAGAAGTGACCGCACACCGGGGGCCGAGGGGCGAGGGGCGAGGGGCGGAGGTCCCTTCCCTCGACCCTCGCCCCTCGGCCCTCGGTTCCCGCCCATTATCACATTGCAATTGACGCGGATTTAGGGCATCACAGGGGGCGATGTCTGCACTTATGCCGGATATGACAAGCGGTGGCGAAGGCGGCCGGAGGGAAGAGACTATTCCGGGCATTTCGCGTCTCCGGGCCCAGGCTGGCCTCGGGCGCCGCTGGGCTGGGGCGTGGCTGGGGTTGGTGTTGGCGGCGGCTGGCGCGGGGCTCAGGAGCGAGGCGGCGACGTTCGTGGTCTCGAACACGCTCAACAGCGGGGTGGGTTCATTGCGCGAGGCGATGCTCAATGCCAACTCGAGCAATGGGCTGGACAAGATCATCTTCCGAATACCGGGCAAGGCCACTCACACGATCCTCCCCCATTCGGCCCTGCCAGCAGTCACGGACCCGGTGGTGATTGACGGCACGACCCAGCCGGGGTTCGCCGGCTCTCCATTGATCGAGCTGGACGGGGCGAGCGCGGGGGGCGGCAACGGTCTGCATTTGCTCTCGAGCAACTGTGTGGTCTGCGGGCTGGTCATCAACCGGTTTGCCGGGGGCGGGGTGCGGATCGAGGGCCTGGGCAACCACTGGATCCGGGGCAATTTCATCGGCCTGGATGTGAGCGGCACCCTCAGCCGGGCCAACGGCGGGGAGGGGATCTACGTCTATTCGTCCCAGGGCAATGTGATAGGCGGGACCAATGCCGCGGACCGCAATGTGATCTCTGCCAGCTCCGATTGCGGCGTCTATCTCTACTCCGCCCCGAGCAACGCAGTGCTGGGCAATTTCATCGGCACGACTGCCAACGGCCGTACGCGGCTCGGCAACGCCAATAACGGCGTGCTGGTGTTGAACTCGTCGGGCAACCTCATAGGCGGCGCGACGCCCGGTGCAACGAACATCCTCGCCGGCAACGGCGGCAGCGGCGTGCTGCTCCAGGGTCCGGGCGCCAACGGCAATGTGGTGCAGGGCAATTACATCGGCACCGACGTGACCGGGAGCATGAGCTTGAGCAACGCCGGGGACGGCATCTCGATTGTCGAGGCGGCCTCGAACCTCATTGGGGGCACCGGTGCCAGGGCGGGCAACGTGATCCTGGCCAATAGCCATGCAGGAATCCTCGTCGACGGTGCCGGCGCGACCAACAACGTGGTGCAGGGCAACAGCATTGGCGCCAGGCCCTCGGGACGGCAGGCCCTGGGCAACAGCTACGCAGGCATAACCATCGAAAACGCGAACGCCAACCTCATCGGGGGGACTGTGCCCGGGGCGGCCAACCTGATTTTGGGCAACCAACAGGACGGCATCTTCATCACCAACGGCGTGGGCAACCTGGTGCAGGGCAACCGCATCGGAGTGGACGGAACTGGCGCAGGCACCCTGGGCAATGCCTATAGTGGAGTCACCATTTCCGGCGGACTTTCCAACGCGGTTGGGGGGACGCTCACCGGGGCGGGCAACGTGATTTCAGGCAACCGCGGCCACGGGGTCGCGCTCATCTCCGGAACCACGGCCAACCTGGTGCAGGGCAATTGGATCGGCACCGATGCCGGCGGCCAGACCTCGTTGACCAATGGCATGGCGGGCGTGTACATCCAATCCCCAGGCAACACGATCGGCGGGGCCCTCACCGGGGCGCGCAACGTGATCTCCGGCAACGGGTTGGACGGCCTCCAACTGGACGGCGCCACCGCCACGGGCAACGTGGTGGCCGGCAATCTCATCGGGACCGATTCCAGCGGCACGGCCCCCCTGCCCAACGGCCTCGCCGCCCCCTACGGCGCGTCCGGGCTCTTCCTCTCCGATGCTCCGGGCAACAGGATTGGCGGCGCAACCCCGGGGGCCGGCAACCTCATTTCAGCCAATAGCTACACGGGCATTTCCATCGTCGGCAGCGGCTCCAGCGGCACTCTCATCCAGGGCAACAAGATCGGCACCGACCTCACCGGCACGGCCCGGCTGGGCAACTTCTACGACGGCATCTACATCGAGAGCGCCTCCACCAATGTCATCGGGGGCGCGGCGCCGGGCGCGGGCAATCTAATCTCCGGCAACGGCGCTTCTTATGCCAACGGCGACGGCATCTACATGACCAATTCCTGCTGGAATGTCATCCAGGGCAACTGGATTGGCACCAAGAGCGACGGGGTGGCCAACCTGTGCAACATCTTTCACGGCGTCGAGTGCGAGGCCGGGGCCAATTACAACCTGATCGGCGGCGATGCCAACGCGGGCAACCGCATCGCTTACGCCCATGGGGATTTCGCGGGGGTCCGCATCCGCGACGGCGCCGCTTGCGATTCCATCCTGGGCAACGCGATCTTCGCCAATGGCGCCCTGGGCATCAACCTCGGCCAATACGGCGTGTGGGCTAATCTGCCCTGCGATGCGGGGGTCGGGGCCGGGGCCGCCAATCTCGGGCAGAATTACCCCGTGCTCTCCAACGCGGTGGCGGGGCCAAACGGCACCGGCGTCAGCGGCACGCTCAACACCCGCCCCAACGGCCTCTGCCGTGTCCAGTTCTTTGCTGAGCCGATGCCCGACCTGATCATCGGCCAGGATCATGGCGAGGGACAGGTCTATCTGGGCGAAAAGACGGTATCCACCGGCGCGGACTGCAACGGCAGTTTCCTGGCCTTTCTCACCAACCCGGTGCCGGCGGTCAGCGTCATCACCGCCACGGCCACCGATGCCCAGGGCAATACCTCCGAATTCTCCCTGGCCGTGCCGGTGCAGGCAGTGCCGGCGCTGAGCATGACCTCGTTCTTATGGCGCGGCCGGCGCGCATCTGGGCCGGCAGTTGGTCCTGCTCTCCTGGACCAATAGCGCACCCCTGACGCTCAAGGAAACGCCCAGCCTCGCACCCCCGGCCCAGTGGACCACCTTGGCCTCAACGCCGGTCCTGACCACCAACAACTGGTGGGTGCTCAGTCTCACCAATCCCCCGGCTAGCCGCTTTTACCGGCTGAGCTTCGAATGACCCGATTTGACTTTCAAGATGAGACTATCACCGGAAAGCCCCTCACCCCAGCCCTCTCCCCGTCGGACGGGGAGAGGGGGTAGCGTTTCGGCGTCCGATGTTCCCGAGGGCGTCCGTAGCATCTCCCTCTCCCCATCAGATGGGGAGAGGGCCGGGGTGAGGGGTCACCGGCGCGGGCTGCTCGGCATTATCGCGGCATTGGGATTGGGCGTGCTGGCTGCGGGCGGCCTGCGCGCGGATGGCCAGCCCCTGTTGAGCACGATTCTGATCAACGGCCCGGTGTCCAACCGGCTGAACATGGTGCTGCTCTCCGAGGGCTACACCAGCAATCAATCGGGCCTGTTCCTGGCGGCTGCGACCAACTCGGTCACCGCCCTGCTCTCCTGGCCGCCCTACCGGGAATACAGCGGCTATTTCAACGCCTTCGCCATCTTCGTTGCCTCGCCTCAAGCCGGCTCGACTCACCTCAATTCCGGGATCAAGAGGAACACTTACTTCGGCAGCACGTACGACCTCGACGACCGTCTCATCACGATGCCGCCGGCCGGCCAGGCCAAGGTGGACGCGCTGCTCAAGGCCCTCCTGCCCCGCTGCCGCCTGCCCATTCTCCTGGTAAACGACTCCGTCCCCGGAGGCTCGGACGGATTCGACAAGACCGCCCTTGCCTCGACTTCGGCCGGCGTGGTTCCGGACGAAGCCCTGATCATTCTCACCCACGAGACGGGCCACGTGCTGGCCAACCTGGGCGATGAATACACCACCGCCAGGCCCGGTTTTCCCGATACCGAGGAGCCCAACACCACGCGCGAGACGCGGCCAGGCTATATCAAATGGAGTGTCTGGATAGCGCCCGGCACCCCGCTGCCCACGCCGCTGAGCTCCGACTACGCCGAGGTAGTCGGGTTGTTCCAGGGCGCCCATTATCACACCAACGGCTGGTATCGTCCCAAGCTCAATTGCATGATGGGCAGTTTCGGTTCGCCCTTCTGCGAGGTCTGCAGCCAGGCCCTGGTGCGCGCGATTTACCAGAGCGTCCGGCCAGTGGACGGTTTCAGCCCTGGAGGCCTGAGCCTGACGGTGCCTGCCGGCCAGGGGGCGGACTTCAGCCTGGACCTGCTGCAGCCTGCCACTCACGACCTGAGCGTGCAGTGGCTGGCCGACGGCCAGCCAGTGAGCGGGGCCACCAACCTTTCCCTGGGCCTGCCGCCGGGACTCGGCCCCGGCGGCCATTTCATCAGCGCTCTGGTCCAGGACCGCACCAGCCTTGTGCGCACCGACCCTGCGGGCCTGTTGACCCAGAAGCTGAGCCTGGAGCATCAACGGCGGTTTCTCCAACGCCGTCCAGAGCGTGCTGCTCACTCTCACGGCCACTATCCAAGGCCCGGCCAATGCCGCCGGCTCGACCGTCTTCCGAGCAGCCCTTGCCAACAAGGACATCCTCAAAGCCCTGGCGCAAGCGGCGCCCAATGGCGGCTTCTCCTCGGCAGCAAAACTCCTCCTGGTCACTCCTTCAAACACGGGCGCCTCGCGATTCGTGGTCCGCGACATGCTCAACGGGACCAACCGCGATACGGATATCAGCAGTTGGTTCACCAACAGCGTTCTGGCATCCGTCCCGAATTCCGCGCCCGCCGCGCGCACTCAGTACGCCCTCGAGCGCCTGGTGCTGACTTCCGATTTGCTCTCCCTGGACTCCCAGGCCCTGGCCGCCATCTCCTGGCCCAGCGCCGCCGCCACGGCCACCCTGCTGGGCGCCGGCATCGTCACCAACGCCCCCGCCCTCTTCCAAGGCACCCTCACCCTCGGCCCGGCCAAATTCGAAAAGCCCGCCCAGTGAGTTGCTGGGCGCAAGAACCCTTCGGGGGGGGATTGATGGATTGATGGATTGATGGATTGATGGCCTGGAGCGCCAACGGCGCGGCCCATGCCCGGGCCAACGGCCCAGGTCATGACCGCGTCCGGCTCACCGCGTAGCGGTGCCCGATGGTAGCCGTGGACTTCCAGTCCACGGACCCATGGCCCAAGCACGACCGCGTCGCGGAGCGACGCCTGAAAACCGCGAGGCCGTCAGCCGTCGCTACGCGACGCGGGTCCGTTCCCACGCCGCAAACCGTGGACCGAGGTCCACGGCTACCTTCACTGCGTTGCTCCGCGACGCGCGCTAGACCTCAGCGTTGTTCCCGGGCGTGTACAAAAAAGTGAGGCGCGAGTGAAACTCGCGCCTCGGAAGAGCATTTGGCGGGCTGCCGCTTACTTGCGGAACCGGCGAACCGCCAGGAACAGGCCCACACCGCCCACGAGGGAGATGGCCAGAGTCGAGGGCTCAGGCACCGGCGTGCCCATCCATTCCTCGCCGAAGGTGACCTGGACGCCATTAGTGTCCTGGAGCAACTGCCACGTGCTGGAGGAGACGGTCTTCAACCAGTAATCGGCGAACTGGTCGCCGGTGGTCGGGACGGGGCCGAAGAGTTCGAGGCCCGCGGTGTCGCCGGCACCCAGGCCCTGGAACTGGACGGTCACGGTCAGTTGCCGGGAGGGGATGAAGAGTCCGTTGGTGCCTCCCGGAGCAGCGGTCGGGAAATCAGGGGGCGTGGTGAACTTGAGAGTAGAGCCAGCGGTTGCTGTAATGGTATTCCAATTGCTATCGAACTCCAGGGTGCCCGGAGAGCCATAACCATTGACGGCCGTGCCGTCGTTGAGGTACCACCTCACGCGCATCTGGACGGTGGAACCTGCGAAGGTGGAACTGCCGCCGGGACCGGTGCCCCAGGTACTCGATGGCGAAATTGGTGATGTACCCGGCGCTGCTCAGGTAAATCTGGTCTCCAACTTCGGACGTGCCGGGGTTAAACTGAATCGCCCGATCGACGCTGGTATTGTTGAACAGAATGTCCGCGTTGGCTGAGAAGCCCAACGTGAAGCTCAGGGCGCCTGCCGCCAACCAACCGCTCTTCGTTAAAAGATTCTTCATATGGTCCTCGGTACGGTGCCGTCCAGCTACCGCTAGATAGCCGGCTTAAACGATTTCGAGGTCCATCATAGCGAAAGGGCGGCCCGTGTCAACGTTTTTTTAAACTTTTTTTTGCGTTCAATGTCTGCGCCGGGCGGGGCCGTAGAAGTAGCCGCCCCGGATGCGGGCGCCCCGGACGCGGGAGACGCCGCCCTGGGGCCGGCCCGGCTTGCCCTCCTCGAAAAGGGCGGTGTAGCGATAATCGAAATGGTCGAGTTTGACGCGGGGGATTTTCTGGCTGATGAAGCGTTCGATGGCATTCACGTGGCGGATATCCTCGGCGACCATCAGGGTGAAGGCATCGCCGGTGGCCTCCATGCGCCCGGTGCGCCCGATGCGGTGGATGTAGTCCTCGGGGTGCTGGGGCACGTCGTAGTTGATGACGTGGCTCACGTTGGAGATGTCCAGGCCGCGCGACGCGATGTCGGTGGCGACCAGGACCTCGTAGCGGCCTTCGCGGAAGCCGCGGAGGGCCTGTTCGCGCTCGCTCTGGGTGCGGTTGGAGTGCAGGACGGCGACGGCGTGGTTGTGGCGCTTGAGCACATGGGCGGCGCGGTCGGCCCCCTGCTTGGTGCGGCAGAAGACGATGGCCGATTCGAAATTGACGCGCCGGAGCAACTCCAGGAGGAGGTCGGTTTTCTGGGCATCGGAGACCGGGTAGAGGACGTGGGTGACGGTGTCTTTGGGGGTGCGCCGGGCGCCGATTTCGACGGTTTGGGGGTTGCGCATGGCCCACTGGATGAGGGTCTCGATCTCCGGCGGGATGGTGGCCGAAAAGAGCGAGGTGTGCCGCTGGCGGGGACACCGCTCCAGGATGCGCCGCACGTCGGGCAAAAAGCCCATGTCCAGCATCCGGTCCGCTTCGTCCAGGACCAGGTACTTCACATAGCCCAGCGTGCAATGGCCCTGGCGCAGATGGTCCAGCAAACGGCCCGGTGTGGCCACGATGACATCCACCCCGCTCCGGAGCGCCTCGATTTGGCGCCCGTAGCCCACGCCGCCAAACACCACCACCGTGCGCAGGTCGGTGAACCGCGCAAAGCCGCGAATGGCCGTCTCGACCTGCGCCGCCAGCTCCCGCGTCGGTTCCAGGACCAGGACTCTGGCCCGGGCGTCATGCCGGCCGAGCCGGGACAGGATCGGCAACGCAAAGGCCGCCGTCTTGCCTGTGCCCGTCTGCGCGCTGCCAATGACGTCCTGGCCGTTCAAGATGAGCGGCACTGCCCGAAGCTGAATTGGCGTTGGCTCCACGTAGCCCATGGCCTTGACTCCCTCGACCATGGCGCTGGAAAGCCCCAGTTTGGAGAATGACATAACCAGTCCCTACGGCTGAGACTGAGCAGGGGCCGGGACCGGTTCGACCTGCGTTTGGCCCTCTGGCGCAGGGAGCGGTTCTGCCGGCTCGCCTGCCGGGGGCGCCTGCTCCGGCTGGCGGGCCGCCGCGGCGGCGGCGGCAGGGGGACTCTCAAGCGACGCGCCCTCTGCGGGGACGGCGGGCGGCGCCTCCGCGGGCGGAGGAGGCGGTTCCAAGAGGGCAAGCTCCGGCGCCGCGGCAGTCTCGGGGCCGGCCTTGGGGGGCGGCGCCGGCTCAGCCCCGGCCACCTCTGGCGCCTGACCTGTGGGGGCGGAGACCGGTTCGGCCTGGGCCGGGGCAGGTTGCTCGGCGGGCTTGGGTTCGGGCTTGGGCGGCCTGGGAGCGGGTTTCTTGGCCGTCTCGAGGATGCCATTAGCGAACTCGATAACGTGCCCCTGATGGATGAGCCAGTGCAAATCGGCTATGATGCTCGTCTGCTCCGGCGTGGGCTGATTGAGTTCGGGTTGAGGAGCCGGGGGCTGGTCCTGGCCGGGCAGTGCCTGAGCCGGGGGCTGGTCCTGGCCGGGCAGTGCCTGAGCCGGGGCCGGAATCGGGACGGGGGCTGGAGCCGGGGCCGGGGAGGGGGCGAGGCCCTCGACCAGGTCGCGTCGCGTGCATCGGGGATGGGCGTCGATGTGCTCGACAATGCGCCTGATGCCCTCGGAGACCGGGGCGGCGGCCAGGTCCAGAAAGTGCGGGCGGGCGACGCAGACGTGGGTAATGGACTTGTTGACCTTGAAGAACTGCAAGCCGTGAGTGGCGAACTGCTGGCTGAGGACCGTGGCGATCTGGAGGGGGAACCGGCGCTGGTCTTCCCAGACGCTGCGGATGAGGCGCAGCAGCTCGGGGCTGCGGAGCAGGCGCGCGGCGGCGCCGCTCAGGGTGTGAGATTCGACCGGCTTGATGATGTTCTCCTGATGGGTCTGGCGGAAGTGCTTTTCGACCTCGTCCATGGTGCCCAGGCGGAGCGGTTCCGGCAGGTTGAGGCAGTCATAGACGGTGTGCCAGCTTTGGTCTTCGATCCATTTCTTGACCACTTCCTCGTCGCGGACGATGCGGACGCGGGCCTTGAAGGCCTCGAATGGCATTCGGGAGAACCGCTCGGCGTGGAGCTTGCGCAACTGGTTTTGGTAGTCGTGGTAATTGGGCGGGCCCAGGATGACGCCGCTCAGGCCGCACTGGGCGACAAAGGTATAGGTGCCCTTGGGCGGGTCTTTGGGGGTGCGTTCGGCCTTGTAGAACGTGGCGAAATGCTTGCGGAGCACGTGCGCCGCCGCCTCGGTTTGCGAGAGCCAAAGGGTGTCGTCCAGGGCGCAGACAAACAGGGGCTGGACGGGCTGCCCTTCGGGATTGCGTTTGATGCTGAAGACGATGGCGTGGCGCTCCGGCTTCTGCAGGATCATTTGGGCAATGTCGAAGAGCGGGTAGGCGCGTCCGGTCATCTTGATCTGGCGGGCGAGGGATTCGACGCCCTTTTCGTCCGGGAGCAGGGAGAGGTTGAGCTCGGGCAGGGGCGGCGGCGGCGGGCGGTGTTCGAGGGCCTCGGGGCGCCGGGCGGGGGGCCTGCCCTCGTGGCGCGGCGGCCAGGGGCCGCCCTCGGGCCGGGGCGCGCGGCCACGCGACTCTCCACGCGGGCGGGCCCCGTCGCGCCTTGGCCCCGGCATGCCCTCGCGGCGCGGGGGCCGGGGGCCGCGCCGTTCCCCTCGGCGCTCCGGGCGTTCTTCTTCCCCCTCGTAGTGGATGTACTTGGCCGAGGAGGGCTGTTGCGCCCACGCCGGCAGGAAGAGTTTTTCCAGATCGAATTCGTTTTCAGGCGA
This sequence comes from uncultured bacterium, assembly GCA_963749495.1. Classification (GTDB taxonomy): domain Bacteria; phylum Verrucomicrobiota; class Verrucomicrobiia; order Limisphaerales; family UBA8199; genus CAVQND01. The sequence continues at coordinate 106,691 of CAVVMW010000018.1, read as the reverse complement.
TGTGCTCATTACGTTACGTCAGGCGCTAATCGCAGTGCGCCCTGCAAATACTGCTCAAGCAGCATGGAACGGCTGCCCGCAGATTGCAAGCGCCGCGTGTGGTGTGTAGTGTACTTTGAGTCACCGGACCAGGGGCAGGATGCGGCGGAATTCTTCGGTGCCGGCCTGGCCGAGCCATTCGAAGAGGGCCATTTCCGTCGAGACGATAACCGCCCCGGCGTCCCGGACCCGGTCCAGGCCCAGGCGGTAGTTTTGGGCCGTGCGCGAGGAGACCGCGTCTGCCGCCACGAAGACGCAAAGGCCATGCCTCGAGCAGATCCAGGCAGGTCTGGGCGACGCACACGTGGCTCTCGATGCCGCAGAGCAGGACGCTCGACATCTGCTTGTCCCCAAGCGCCGTCATAAAGCCCTCCGCGCCGCAGGCGCTAAAGGCCACTTTCTCGATTGGCGCGAAGCCTTCGATGGCGGACGCCACCTCCGAAACCGTGGCCCCCAGCCCCTTGCGGTATTGCTCGGTGGCGAGCACCGGGATGCCCAGGACGGCGGCGCCCCTGGCCAGGCGCGCCGCATTTTGGGTCACCCGCTCCTTCTCGTAGATCGAGGGCAGGAGCCGTTCCTGGATGTCCACGACGACCAGGCCGGCCCCCGCCCGCCGCAAACGCACGGCTCGAGATTGAAATGGCTGCTGCACGTCAGATCACCTGTCGCACCTGTCCGGACCAGAAGATGCGGCATCATCCGGGCGACAGTCAAGACCCGCGGAGGGGTGCGATGAAAAGGGTCGGCCAGCCCACGGCGAGCTTTTGCCCCGAAGGGGCTTCCGACAATAGCCCGGCGTTTCAACGCCGGGTGAGCGCACCCAGGGAGCAGGTCCGTCCCGAAGGGACGGCTCAAAGCACGGAGTGTTCTCAGTCGTCCCTTCGGGAGGAGGGTCCCTTTCGTGGCCTCCCCGGCGTTGAAACGCCGGGCCATTGTCAGATGTCCCTCCGGGACAAAACCCCGAGGGGCATGTCCCACGCGTTCAATCGCACCCGCGAGTGAACATTCGCTGGTGCGGACCGTCGAACCTGTGCTAAGCTTTAGCACATTGAACGTCATGATAAATCGTTGCTTGATGAGAATTCTGTTGCTGCTGTTGAGTTGCAACCTGGCCTGGCCGCTCTTTTCCGCAGAACCTGCTGCCCCGAGCGGCTCCCCCGAGGCGGCCCGGGCGGAGAACTCCGACTCCTGGACCAACGTCTTTCATCCGGTCCGCCCGCGGCCGGAAGACGGCAAGATCGCCTATACGACGGCCTGGTTGTTGGAGCATTCCCAGTTTCTGCACAAGACCTTCAACACGAAAGTGTCGACGAATTTCTTCGGCCGCTACCTCGAGACCTATGACCCGCAGCATTTGCACTTCGTCCAGTCCGATTTGGCGGAGTTTGACCACTACAGAACCAATCTCCATCGGCTATTCCTGGCTCTGCGGCCCAACGCCAACACAGCGCCTGCCGACGAGATCTTCAACCGCTTCATGGAGCGGCTCGAACAGCACGTCGCCTGCGTGGACGACCTGCTGGACCACGAGCAGTTTACCTTTGACACCAACGAGCGCGTGGTCATCAACCGCAAGGACCAGCCCTATCCCAAGACGCTCGACGAGGCGAAGCAGCTTTGGCGGGACGTGCTCCGCTTCGAGTACTTGCAGGAGAAACTCGTCAAAGCCGGCGCCAAAAAGAAAGAGAAAGGCCCCCATGCTGCCGCCAAACCGGCTCCTCCCAAAGAGGTCCTCAACCCGCCGGCTGAGGCCCCGGGCAGCAGCCCCGGCGACACGGACGCCAAGCTGGCCGCCAAGCCCAAGACCGAGCACGAGGAAATCGTCGAGATCCTCCACCGCCGCTACCATCGCCGGATGCGCGCCTTCGCCGAACTCAACGACGAGGACGTGCTGGGCATCTATTTGACGACCCTGGCTCACGTCTATGACCCGCACTCCGACTACATGACCCACTCGCAGTTGGTGACTTTTTCCATCCAAATGAATTTGAAACTGGAGGGCATCGGCGCCGAGCTGCGTTCCGAGGACGGCTATTGCATCGTGTACAAAATTTTGCCCGGAGGGCCGGCCAGAAGAGCAACGCGACCAAGAACCAGATCAAGGAAGGCGACCGCATCGTGGCGGTCGCCCAGAGCAATTCACCCCCGGTGGAACTGATCGACATGCGCCTGGACAAGGCGGTCCAGCTTATTCGCGGACCCAAGGGGACTCAGGTGACGCTCACGTTGGAGCGTCCCGGCGCCGAGGGCTCCTCGCGCCGGTGCCTCACCCTGGTGCGCGACGAGATCACAATCCACGACCAGGAAGCCAAGGCCCAGGTCATCGAACTGCCCAACGGCCAGGGCGGCAACGTGCGTTTGGGCGTCATCGACCTCGCTTCCTTCTACGCCGACATGGAACTGACCGGCCGGCACGACCACGCCGGGGGCAAGAGCACCTCGGTCAACGTCCGCCGATTGCTCAACAAGCTCCAGAAGGAAAACGTCCACGGCGTCATCCTGGACCTGCGCCGCAACGGCGGCGGCTCCCTCGACGAAGCCATCAAGCTCACCGGCCTCTTCATCCGCAAAGGACCCGTCGTCCAGGTCAAGAACTTCGACGGCTCGATCGACCAGGACAACTCCTCCGATTCGTCCGTGGACTATGAGGGGCCGCTCATCGTGCTCACGAGCCGGTTCAGCGCCTCCGCCTCGGAAATCCTCGCCGGCGCATTGCAGGATTATGGACGCGCCTTGATCGTTGGCGACACCTCGACCCACGGCAAAGGCACCGTCCAAAGCCTGCTTCCCATCAATGCCTATTACACCAACCTGACTCACAGCCCCGCCCCCGCCGACGACCCGGGCGCGATGAAAATCACCATCAAGAAATTCTATCGCCCCAGCGGCTCCTCGACCCAGAAAATCGGCGTCATCCCCGACATCATCCTGCCCTCCGTCCTGGGCGAGTCCAAGCTGATCGGCGAAAGCGCGCTCGAAAACCCGCTCGAGCCCGATCCCATCCCCAGCGCCGATTATGATCGGCTGAACCTGGTCGCGCCCTACCTGGCCGACCTGCGCAAACACTCCGCCGAGCGACAGGCCGCCGACCCCGAGTACCGCTACATCCGCGAGGACATCCAAATTTACAAGAAGCTCCAGGACGACAAGACCATCTCGCTCAACGAAGGGCAGCGGCTCAAGCAGCAACAGGAGGATGAGGCGCGCGAAAAGGCCCGGGAAAAAGAGCGCCTGGCCCGGAAAAGCCCGCCCGAGATCGTTCATGAATTGACCCTCGACCTGGTGGACAAACCGGGCCTGCCGCCGCCGACCAACACCGTGGCCAAGCTCTCCCCCCACACCAGGGCCCTCGCTCCGGTCAGCAGCGCCAATACCTCGACCGGGACCCGGCAGGATCCGGACCTCCAGGACGACTCGGCTTCGCCCCTGGACCAGGACACACCGCCCGCAGTGGACGCCGCCCTGGAGGAAACCGAACATATCCTGGTGGATTACATGTCCGTCTTGTCGCGGTCCAGCCTGGCCACCGCGGGCCACGCCGCGGCCGCACAGTAAGGCGGGACGGGGCGGACCCCTCACTGCTCCCGGCTCACCGCGTAGCGGTGCCCGATGGTAGCCGTGGACTTCCAGTCCACGGACCCATGGCCCAAGCTCGACCGCGTCGCGTAGCGACGCCTGAAAACCGCGATGCTGTCAGGCGTCGCTACGCGACGCGCGAGCATTCCCAAGCTCCAAACCGTGGACCGAGGTCCACGGCTACCTTCACTGCGTTGCTCCGCGACGCACGCACTGCTCCCGGCTCACCGCGTAGCGGTGCCCGATGGTAGCCGTGGACTTCCAGTCCACGGACCCATGGCCCAAGCTCGACCGCGTCGCGTAGCGACGCCTGAAAACCGCGATGCTGTCAGGCGTCGCTACGCGACGCGCGAGCATTCCCAAGCTCCAAACCGTGGACCGCGGTCCACGGCTACCTTCACTGCGTCGCTACGCGACGCGCGATGATTCCCACGCCTTGAACCGTGGACTCTACACCGTTGCGTGTTCGAGCCGCGCAATGCGTTCTTCCAGCGGAGGATGGGTGGCAAAGAGGGCCAGCAAGCCGCCGCGCGGGCCGGAGATCTTGAGGGACTGAAAGGCCTGGGCGCGCTTGGCTTCGGCGAGGGCGAGCGCGGGGTCATGGAGCCGCCGCAAGGCCCGCAGGGCATCGATCATGTTGCCGCGCCCGGCCAACCGGGCGCCGCCTGCATCGGCCCTGAACTCCCGCCAGCGCGAAAACCAGCAGATGACGATCATCCCCAGGAGGCCGAAGACCACCTGGAAGACCTGGCTCAGGAGGTACTGCCACAGCCAGGAGCCCCCGCCGTCGCGCTCGTCATCCTTGGAGCGCATGGCCTGGCTCAGGGCAAAGGCCAGCACGTAAGACACGAACATCACGAAGGCATTGATGACCCCCTGCAGGAGCGTCATGGTCACCATGTCGCCATTGGCGATATGGGTCATCTCATGGCCCAGGACACCCTGGATTTCCCGCTCCCGCATCCGCCCCAGCAGCCCGGTCGAGACGGCCACCAAGGCGCGGGATTGCGTGGGGCCCGTGGCAAAGGCGTTCACCTCGGGTGATTCATAGATTCCCACCTCGGGCAGCGGCAGGCCGGCCGCGCGCGCCAGCCCATGAACGGTCTGGACCAATTCCTGCAAGCCCGGGTCCGTGGCATTCGGCGGCACCACCTGCACCCCCATGAACCATTTGGCCATCGCGCGCGACAGCGCCAGGGAAACGAAAGCCCCTCCGAACCCCATGACCAGGCACAATACCGCCAGCCCCGCCAGGCCGCCCCGAGGAAAGTAACGGCCTACGTGCAATACCGCGAGGATCGCCGTGATAGTGGCCATGATCAGGATGTTCACCATCACGAGCAGAAAAATGCGCTTGCCTATCTGTGCAATCATACGATTCCTGAATTGTCGGTTTAGCACTGGTCTATTTGGCAACAGCCCGCCAAATGGCAGGGCGCCGGTCCGGTCGTCGGTTTGCCTGGCTGGCGCGTCCTGCCGTCAGTAGAATAGCCGTCCCTGGGCCTTTTGCAAGCCGGTGGGGGCCCGGGTGCCGCTCCCGCGCGTGCCGGGACCTTCGGTCACCGCGTAGCGGTGCCTGACGGCAGCCGTGGACTTCAGTCCACGGACCTTGTGCCCAGGACGCCCCGCGTTGCGGAGCGACGCCTGAAGAGGGACGCCGATCTGTCTAAGCCCCGAACCGTCAGGCGTTGCTACGCGACGCGACGCCATCCCCACGCCCCAAACCGTGGACCGAGGTCCACGGCTGCCTTCACTGCGTCGCTCCGCGACGCACCTCGGGGAGGGCGGGTGCGCCGGCCTCAGGCGGCCTCTTCCTCGGTATCCAGGAAGCCTTGGAGGTGGCGGACGCGGGTGGGGTGGCGCAGCTTGCGCAGGGCCTTGGCTTCGATCTGGCGGATGCGCTCGCGGGTGACGTTGTACATCTTGCCGATTTCCTCAAGCGTGCGCTCGTAACCATCCACCAGCCCGAAGCGCATTTCGAGGATCCTCCGCTCGCGCTCGGTCAGGCTGGTCAGCACGTCGCCCAGCTTCTCCTTGAGCAGGCTGTAGCTGGTCACGTCCGAGGGGTTCTCGGCGGTCTTGTCCTCGATGAAATCGCCCACGCTCACGTCGCCGTCGTCGCCCACGGGGGCGTGGAGGGAGATGGGCTGTTGGGCCATCTTGAGCAGCGAATTGATGCGCGTGACCGGCAGGTGCATTTCATCGGCAATCTCCTCGGGGGTCGGTTCTCGGCCCAGCTCCTGGGTCAATTGCTTCTGCGCCCGCCACAGCTTGTTCATGATCTCGATCATGTGGACGGGGATGCGGATGGTGCGCGCCTGATCGGCAATGGAGCGGGTGATGGCCTGGCGAATCCACCAGATGGCGTAAGTGGAGAACTTGTAGCCGCGGCGGTACTCGAACTTTTCCACGCCTTTCATCAACCCGATATTGCCCTCCTGGATGAGGTCCAGAAAGGACTGCCCGCGGTTGGTGTATTTCTTGGCCACGGAAACCACCAGGCGCAGGTTGGCCTCGGCCATGTGGGTCTTGGCCTGGTGCGCCCGCTCGGCGGCGTGCCGCAACTGGTCGAAGATGCGGTAGAACTCCTCGCGGGGCGTGCGCACGAACTGCTCCAGCGCCAGGACCCTGCTGCGCTCCCCGTTGATAGAGGCCTGCTGCTCGGGCGTCTTGCGGTGCGGTTCCAACTCCTGGAGGCGCCGCAGGCTGGACTGGAATTTCTCGTGGACGTTGCCGGCCACGACGATCATGTCCTCGAGCACCCGCTGTTTGTAATAGAATTTGGAGAACATCTCCTGGAGTTTCCGGTCGCGTTTCCGGAACTCGATGAAGTGCTTTTCGCGCCGGCTGTTGGCGCTCCTCTGCCAGGCGTTGTAGTAATGGTCAACCTCATCATCCAGTTGCCGGACCTTCTTGATCAGGTTGCGCAGCTCCTTCAGATGGCGTTCGCGACTGGAGACCTTCTTGTCCACCACCACGCGGTCAAAGCGTTCCTTGGGCGGTTCGGAGAGGAGCTTTTCAGCAATGGCTATATGCTCTTTGGCGGCAAAACCCAGGCTATAGACCAGCCGCCGCATCTCCGATTCGGCATCTTCGATGTGCTTGCAGATCTCGACCTCCTGCTCGCGGGTCAGCAACGGGACCTTGCCCATCTGATTCATGTACATTCGAACCGGGTCGTCCAAAACCTCCAACCGGTGGTCTTCGTCCTCGTCCGGCTCCAGGGGCTTGACCCGTTCTGCCTCGCCGTGGTCGAGGATCTCGACATCCAGGCTCCGCAGCCGGGTGTAAACCTCATCCAGGTCATCGGGCGACGACAGCCCGTCCGGCAACGCATCGTTGATGTTGTCGTAAGTGACGTGCCCGTGCTCGCGGGCCATGTGGAGGAGGGTCTTGATGCACTCGTTGAGACCCGCCGCCAAGGCAGCGGGCGCCTCGGGAGCATGGGCCGGGTCCGGCTGCCCCGGAGGAACGGAATCGGCTCGCCCCGAAGGAGTGGAAGCGGATGCCCCAGCCGATTCGGGGCAGACGCCGGGGGCCTTGGACGAAATAATAAAGCGGCGGCGATGCGGGCGGTGGTTTCCGGCTGCTGTCCGGCTCGCGTGCTGGCTGGCAGGATCTGCCGCGTCGGCCGGCTTGTTCTCTTTCCTATTCAGCATAAATAATCAGACTGGCCGAGTCTGTTTTAGTTCAGAAATTTCCGTAAGTCGTTCAGCCACAACAGTTCATCTCAATGGGGCGGACCGGCACTTTCCCGGTCCTTATCAAGCGTTCAACTGCTGCAAACACCAGAACCAGAAGATCGACGCTCACACACCCTACATTATTCTCCACCTGGCCCAGTTTTTCAACGCCGCTTGTAAGGGCTCTGACAGTCTCTGACCGGCAAGGTTCCGGCCCAAACAGACCTCGAACCAACTAATCGGCCACAACTGCGCCCAAGTTTCAAGTCCGAAATGATCAAAAGTGAAGAAAAAGGATTGGGAATTGCTCTGCAGCTTTTTTCCGCCCGGCTGGAGGCACTTGGCCAAAACGACCCGCGCCCTCAAGGGCCTACGGCAAGATAAGGGCGAGGAGAATTACCTGCGAGTGTTGATGGTGCACTTTGGTTGCGGCCTGTCCCTGATCGATACTGCGACGCGCGCCAAGCAGGGTGGATTGGCCAACCTCTCGGCGGTGGCGTTGTTCAAGCGGCTGCGTAAGAGCGCGGAATGGCTCCATGAATTGTGTCGCGCCCTGTTTGAAGAGCGTGGCCTAAAACCGCCCGCTGCCTGCACCCACCCATTGCGTTTAGTGGACGGCACGCTCATCAAAGAGCCCGGTCCGAGGGGGAGTCAGTGGCGAATTCATTATAGCCTGCTGTGGCCCGCACTGCGGTGCGACTGCTTCAAACTCACCCCGGTCGAAGGCGAAGGCAACGGGGAGTCGTTGCGGCAATTTCCACTGGAGGCCGGTGACTACACCTTGTCGGACCGGGGCTACTGCCACGCCAGCGGCATTCATTATGCCGCCAAACGGAACAGCTACGTCACGGTTCGGTTGAACCCGGATGGGATCGCGCTACAGACCCCGGCCGGCGATCCTTTCGATCTGCTAAAGAGGCTCAAACCTCTCCAGCGAACGGGCCAGATAGCCCAATGGAAGGCCTTGGTTCCATGGGAGGAGGAGCCCGCAGTCGCGGTGCGGGTGTGCGTGATTCGCAAGAGCAAGGCCGCCATCGCCCTGGCGCAGGAGCAACTCCGGCGCAAGGCCAGCAAGCAGGGTTCGCACTTGCAGCCCGAGACACTGGTTTACGCCGAGTATGTGATGGTGCTGAGCACCTTCCCGGAGGTGGAGTTTCCGGCGTGGTTGGTCTTGGAGTATTATCGGTTTCGGTGGCAGATTGAATTGGTCTTCAAGCGTTTCAAGCAGATCGCCCAACTAGGCCACCTGCCCAAGCAGGATCCGGAGAGCGCCAGAGCCTGGCTTTACGGCAAGCTGTTCGTGGCACTGCTCACCGAGAAGGTCCTGGCGCACGCGCGCGCCCTTTCCCCCTGGGGGTACGACGTCCAAGCAATCCAGACGGTGTAGCCCTTGGCGAGAGTTTGTTTTTATGTTTCGCCAGGTGCTGCAGACGGTAATCCCTTGGCTCTCACTGCGAGAAACGCTCGACCAGTGGGAAAAGATCTCGGCTGGTTTGGCGGATCCGCCGCGGAAGCGGAAGTTTCAAGAAGACGTAATATTGGATCTAGAAGATGAGTTTATAGAAACAAGTTAACGCTTATGGGGCAAAGCCCTGGGAACGGCGGCCAATAATCATCTGGAGCGCTGAAAGCGCGATTCAACCTCCAGGAGCCTTATGAAGCAGGCCGTTGGCCTGCAATCGAGAATGTGCGGTGGACCCAGGGCGGCGGCCCGCCTGCGCTACGCTCCGGCGGGCCTTGCCCTGGGCTGGTATGACTCAGTGAAGTGAAGGGGTCCCTGAATTCTGATTTTTGAAGGGGTTTTTGAAGGGGTCGTTATGAAGTCCCTGAATTCTGATTTTTGCTCATATCTCCGTCGGCGCGGCATCTCCGTGTGCCTGTTCCAACTGCTCCTTGGGCCGCTCCAGTCCGAGGTCCGCCCCGCGGTTGACTCGCCCGATGGCTTGCGCCATTCGCGAGTCGTCCCCCATCCCTAACCGCTTGCTGCGCGCCTGCCTGGGCGGGACGGTCAACGATACGACGAGCGGTATGTGTGGGACCGAGGACTCTGGCGCCCCTCCATGAACCAACACCAAGTCCGAAGGTTTTGGACTGCGGCAGTCCAAAACGCTACGCGGGACGGGAACGCAAGATTGAGGTTCAGGGGCGCAAAGCGCGAATTCGTTCGGGGGATTCTTTCAGGGCGCATTTCATTTCGAAGACCCTCTACCCAGGGCATCGGCCTTCCGGCCTCAGCCCTGGGCTAGGCTGGCGGCCCTTCAGGCATGGAACAAGGCCCCTCTGCCACCTGGCTACGGGCTGGAGATGAGGACCTGCCCGGTTTGGTTCGTTCCCAGGAAATAGCCCCAGCGGTTGGTGTGGTTCTGCAACACGACGCCCTTGAATGACACCGCGTTCTTTACGGCCGAACCGACGGCGAGTAATCTCGCGCCATGACCACGACCACTGCGCTTGCGCCGGTTCTGCGGGCGGCTGCCAACCCGCTGCTGCTCGCGCGCAAGACCATCCGCAACCCTTCCTTGTTGGACCGCATCATCGCGGGGCTCGGTGCCGAGGCGGCCCGCAGCAAATTCGGTTGCGCCAAGGCATTGCGCATTCTCAGCGAGGAGCGCCCCGAGTTGCTCTATCCGAAATTCGACATCTTCGCCCGCTTATTGGACCACAAGAACAAGATCTTCCAGTGGCACGGCGCGTTCGTGCTCTCGCAGTTGGCCCGCGTGGATGCCCAAGACAGGTTCGCCGCCATTTTCGACCGGTATTTTGCCCCGATCCCCGGCCCGGTCATGATCACCGCCGCCAACGTCATCCGGGGCGCGGCGCGTGTCGCCCGGGCCAAGCCGCAGCTCGCCGACCGGATAGCCAGCGAGGTGTTGAAGGTGGCCAGGGCCCGCTACCAGACTGCCGAGTGCCGGAACGTCGCCATCGGCCATGCCGTCCTGGCCCTGGGGGAGTTCTTTGACCTCATCCGGGACCCGGCCCCGGCCCTCCGCTTCGTGCGAAACCAACTCCACAACCCGCGCCCCGCCACACGGAAAAAGGCCAAGCAGTTTCTGAAACGCCGCCCTACTGCTGTTCCGACAGCGCCTCGACGATGGACCCCGCGGGCAGCTTCTCCTGGGTAAGGGCAAAGAGGGCCGGTTGCCAGGGGTCGAGCGTGAAACGTATCCGGTCGGTGTGGCCGAGATATTGTTGGGTGCGGAGGTCATAGACGTGGGCGGCTTGGGGCAGGGCGGCCTCCAGCTCGACGGGTTTCTCGAGCGCCTCATTGCCGCCCGCCTGCTTCAACTCCTCGCTCATGTGGTAATCGATGTTGCGCTCGAAGGCGAGCAGCCGGGCGCGGCCGGCGCTGAAGCGGTGGATGCGTGTCCGCGAGTTGGCGGGCAACTGGACCGCGCCCGGCATCTCCTTGAGCCGGGCGCCAATCCAATCCGGCCAGGCTGCGGCGGGCTGCGCTTTCAAACGCTCGGCGGCATAGCGGGCGATGCCGCCGGGGGGCGGGACTTGTCCGCTGCCGCCATTGGGGGCGATGCAGCCCGCCGAATCGGCTGCCGCCAGAGGGAACAACGGTTCGAGCGGGCTCTTCGGGCGAAGGGTGCCGTGCTGGTCGAAGAGGCCCGGTGTGCCATCATAGAAGGCAACGCGCTGGGGAACGTTTGCGGAAGGACCTTCCAGGGGCTTCCCCTCACCCGGCCTGCCAGCCACCCTCTCCCCATCGGATGGGGAGAGGGTGAGGAATGCCCGAATCGCCGCGGCCTCCTTGTCCGAGAGCGCCCATGAGGCCGGGAGCACCAGCACTGCGCCGCCCGGCCGGTTGAGGGCGCCGTTCTCGATTTGCTCCGAGGAGATGAACTGGGGGCTGTATCCCAAATCCTGGAAGGCCTTGAGCCAGCCGTCGCGGATGACGGCCTGGTGGTTGTGATCGGCCTCGAAGCTGGAGAACCGCCGCAGCCAGGTCGAGCCGTCCACGGTCAATTCGAGCAGCCAATCCACCTGGATGCACGGCTGGGAGTAATGGATAAAGACGGGGTCGCGCTCGGGGCGGGCGCGGAGGAAGAGCCGCGCCAGGGGCGAAGTCATTTCCTGGAGGGCCGGGGCCAGGGCCTTGGCCTTGGCGGTGAGCGGATAATCTGGGTTGTTCCACTCGAGGCAGTCCTCGCTCCACCAGATGATGCAGCCGCGATCGCCCTCCAGCAGCAGGTGCCAAAGCCGGCGGCGGGCAGGGTTGGTGAGCGATTCGAAGACGGTGGTGAGCACCGGTTTGCCGGGCATGAACGAGCCAAAGATTTCGCGGGCATTGGCGACGTCGTAGGGCTCGACCCAATCGAGCGCCTGGGCCAGGCGCCAGAGGTCGTAGCCGCCGAAGGCATGGGGCATCTGGGTGCCTTCGATGCCGACGGGCGTGCGGGGGTCCAGATCGTGGGCGGCCTGGCGGAGGTCAGCCAACGTCCGGGCCAGCGAGAGGTCCATATAGGTCCGGAAATCGGCCCAGGGCGCGAAGTTCCAGCGAGTGAGAGATTGGCGGGCTGAGGCCGGCTCGAACCTGAGCGCCTGCACCTGCTGCCAATCGGCCGTGCCGCGCGGCAGGGCCTCGCCGCTGCCCATGCGGTTCTTGACCTGGTCCGTCGTGAAGGGCTTGACGTCGTCCCACGACGCAAAGCGCGTTTGCCATTGGGCGTTGAGGGCGGCCAGGCCGGTGTATTGGGTCTTGAGCCACTCGCGGAATTTGGCCAGGGCGATGGGATTGAAGTCGTAGTCGAATGGATTGGCGGAGGTGGTGGTCGAGAGTTCGTCGCGGATGTTGTAGGCCAGCGGTTGATGCTCGAGGTGCCTGCGGACCAGTTTCTGAACCTGCTGCCGGGCCCACTGCCGCCACTGGGGGTCGTCCAGGCAATAATCGCGCACCAGGCCGCTCTCGGGCCGCCCGGAATGCGCCCACTCGGTGACGCATTTGTCCCAGTCGCGGACGTTCGAGTTGAACTTGAGGCAGAGCCCGCGGTTGACCATGTTCTCGACATAATAGGGGAACCGGTTGTCCAGCAGCGGCTGGGCCTCCCCTTCGCCATAGACCATCGCGGTGTTGATGCCCATCTCGCGCAGGCGCTGGAAGAACAGCGGCAGCTTCTCCGGCCGCCGGTATGCGGTGTCCCCCACCCACATGATCGTGCGGTATTCTGTCCAGGGCCGGAGCGCGCCGCCTTCCTCCGCCCAGGCCGCCATCATGCCTGCCAACAGGCAGAGGAATCCGGGAAACCACCACCACAACCTTCGAGCAGAGCATACGCGCATGGGCATTGAATAGACCGGCGGCGGGCAGAGGGTCAACGAGGTTCTCGGTGTAAGGCATCGGTTCCGCTATGCGGCAGCGAAGAATTCTGCCTTGCGCGCACGCCCTTTTAGGGGCGCCATAAGGTCCCGGCCTTACAGGCCGTGGCTTTCCGAGGAGCGCCGGCTTACCGGGGCCTCCGCTCGCCGAACTCCCTTCGCCGGCGAAATCACTGGCCTGTTGGGACATGGATCGGCATTCTGTCGTCCTGGAAAGCGGAAAGGTCGAACTGCGCGCGGGAAGCTCTTCCGCCGGCATCCGTTTGAAAACGACCATCACTGTGAACCATTAAACCTATGCTAAGAAGGCCATTGTCACCGTGCTCTACAACGGCGTCGTCGTCCAGAACCGATACGAACTGGCCGGAATTACCGACGGCATCACCCGCGAGGTGCCCTGGAGGACGCTCTCGAAGTACGGCAGCCCTCATCCGCCCGAGGTCTTCATCGAGTTGCAGTACCACAACAACCCGCTTCGGTTCCGCAACATCTGGATCCGCAAGCTGGGCCAGCGCGATCAGACCTGATGTGGTAAGGCCGCAGTGAAGGCGGGAGTGTCACGGGGGCAGACCCCTCACCCCGGCCCTCTCCCCTTCTGAAGGGGAGAGGGAGAAGCGTCGGCAGTCGCTTGAACTTCCAAGCATCTCTGGTTCCTCCAGCGGCTGCGCAGAATTCTCCCTCTCCCCATCCGACTCGCCGCGCTGCCGCGCCGTCGCAGCGGGTGGGGAGAGGGCTGGGGTGAGGGGTCGGCCGGAGACTCTGGTTCCGCCTTCCATGACCGGTTGCATGATGTGATCACGCCCGCAAGGCCGCTCCGCGCGCGAAGGCCCGGAGGTTGAGTTCGAGAAATTGCGGTTTTACGGACTGGCCAATGCCCTCGTGCCAGGCCACGGCGGGGAGGGTCAGGCCCGTGGACAGGGCACCCAGGATGACGAGGTTGGAACATCTGATGGAGCCGAGGGCCGCCGCTATTCCAAGGGCATCCAGATAGACCAGGCGCGGAAAGGCGGCCCGAATCCGCGCCTCGGCATCCTCGGGGTATTTGGCCTGGCCGCTGGAGACGGTGATGGGCACGACCCTCTGGCTGGAGACCACCGCCAGGCCGTCGGGCGCCAGGTAATCGGCGTGCCGGAGCGATTCGATGCACTCCAGCGCGCCCAGCACCTGGGCGGCGCCGCGCTCGACCAGCGGGCTATGGACCTCCTGCCCATAGCGAATCTGCGCCAGCACCGAGCCGCCGCGCTGGGCCATGCCGTGTACCTCGTTGGTCTTGACGGCATAGCCGGCAGCCATGGCGGAGCGGGCGACAATCTCGCTGGCCAGCAGGATGCCCTGGCCGCCCACACCGGCCAGGACCACATTGACGGTGTGGGTGGCGGTCATGGAGAGCCTCCGCTATTCTGAGATCGGGCATTGGGACCATGAACCGGACGGGCTTCGCTCGGCGCGAAGCGTTTTGGACTGCGGCAGTCCTCTGCCGCTTTTGGGAGCGTGGGGACGTGAAAGCGGCAGAGGACTGCCGCAGTCCAAAACCTTCGGACGTGGCGCCGGTTCATAGAGGGGCCGCGCGGGTTGAGATCGCCTCGAAAGCGCAGACCTGGCGGCAGAGGGTGCAGCCGCCGCAGAGCAGGTCGTTGATGCGCAGGCCCTGGGCCTGGTCCCGCTCCAGCCCGGGGCAGCCCAGGCCCAGGCACTCGTAACACTGCTGGCACTGCTCCGGGTTGATGGCCTGGGGCGGGCCGGCCGCTTTGCCCTGCTCCAGGGGGCAGGGGGCGCGCGAGACGATCACCGTCGGCTCGAGGGCGGCCAGCGATTCCTTGAGGGCCTGGATGGTGGGCTGCAGTTCGTAAGGGTTGACGGTCAGGACGCGCCTGACGCCGCAGGCGGCGGCGATGGCCTCGATGGAGGCCGCGGGGGCAGCCTCCCCCATGAGCGTTTGGCCGGAGCCGGGGTTGGGCTGGTGGCCGGTCATGGCCGTGGTGCGGTTGTCCACCACGATGATGACGGCGGAGCCGCCGTTGCAGGCGATATTGAGCAACCCGGTGATGCCGGAGTGAAAGAAGGTCGAATCGCCGACCATGCCGACGACGCGCTTGGGTTCGCCGGCCTTTTCGAAGCCCTGGGTCATCGAGACCCCCGCCCCCATGCACAGGATGGTGTCCATGCGGTTGAGCGGCGGGAACACGCCCAGGCTGTAGCAGCCGATGTCGCCGGTGACGACCACGTCGAATTGCGCCAGGGCATAGAAGATGCCGCGGTGCGGGCAACCGGGGCAGAGCACGGGCGGGCGCAGGGGCAGGTCCCGGGTGTCGGCGCGCGGGCTGGCGGCGGCCTCGGGCCGGCCCTCGTGCCTGGCGCGGGCGGCCCGCAAGACCGTGGGGGAGAGTTCGCCCACGCCGGGGATGATATTGCGGCCATCGCACGCCAGGCCAAGCGCCTTGATGTGTTCTTCCAGGAAATCGTCCAATTCCTCGACCACCAGCAGGCGTTTGACCTGCCCGGCGAACCGGCGGATCAACTCGTCCGGAAACGGATACGCCCAGCCCAATTTCAAGACCGAGGCCTCCGGCCAGATGTCCCGCGCATACTGGTAGGCGACGCTGCCGGTGATGATGCCCAGGGCCGGGTCGCGCATCTCGATGCGATTGGCCGGGGATTGGCTCGCCGCGGCGCCCAGTTTGGGCAGACGCTCCTCCACCGCCCGGCGCATCACCCGGCCCCACATGGGAATGGGCACGTAGCGGGGCGGGTTCTTGACGAAGCCGGCCGGCCGGGGCCGCGGCGCCCGTTCGCCCAGGCTCACGATGCTGCGCGAGTGGCTCACCCGCGTGGTCGTGCGCAGAATGACCGGCGTCTGAAACTGCTCCGAAATGTCCAGCCCCAGTGCCGTGAAATCGAGCGCCTCCTGGGAGTCGGACGGCTCCAGGAGCGGGATCTTCGCCAGGCGGGCATAGTGGCGGGTGTCCTGCTCGTTTTGCGAGGAGTGCATGCCGGGGTCGTCCGCCACGCAGACCACCAGGCCCCCCACCGCCCCGATGTAGGCGAAGGTCATTAGCGGGTCGGCGGCGACATTGAGCCCGACGTGTTTCATCGTCACGATCGAGCGCGCCCCGCTCAACGAGGCGCCCACGGCCACCTCCAGCGCCACCTTCTCGTTGGGCGCCCATTCGCTATAGACCTCCGGCTTGAAGCCGGAGACGGCCTCGAGAATCTCCGTCGAGGGCGTGCCCGGATAGCCCGTGGCCACGGTCACCCCCGCCTCGTAGGCCCCGCGCGCTATCGCCTCGTTGCCGGAAAGCAGTTCAACTTTTCCTGTCATAACCAGACAAGGGGGACAGCCTAGCCCGCATATTTCATAGTTGATCGCGAAATTTGGCATGAAATCGCCATGGTGGGCCGGATTTACCGGGCCTGGACCACTGGCAGGATGGCGGGTGGGTTACCGACAGGGTGTCGAACGCTCAGCCGACTGCCAAAGCGCGGGGACGAGCGCGCGGCGGCGGGGCGTGCGGGCGCACCAAATATAGTTCGCTTCGGTTCAAAAGCTCCCACTCGACCTGCTCTCCCGGCTCCAGCCCAATGGCGGCGGCCAGGGGGATCGGAAAATACACATAGAGCTTGGGGGTCTGCCCCTTGGAACGGATTGCCTGCACTTTGAGTGAATATTTTACTTGCTTTTTCATATCTAGCCTATAGACTAACTACATGTGCGTTGCCAATCAAGCAATTCTCTTTGATGACTTGGGTCCTCGCCGTGTGCAAGCCGATTTCTCCGGCGGCGCCCTCTCCAGTGATGCCGGCGCGCTGCTGCTGCGCCAGGTCGACACTAACCTCGGGGTGACGGCGGAACTGGCGCAATGTTTTTACGACCTGCGTGACCCCGACTGGGTAAACCATTCGGTGCAGGAACTCCTGCGCCAGCGCATCTTCGGAACGGCCCTGGGCTACGAAGACATTGAGGATCACCAGCGCCTGCGCTTGGACCCGCTGCTGGCTGCCGCCTGCGGCAAGACCGATCCGCTGGGACAAGACAGGGTGCTGCCGCAGCACCGGGGCATCGCGCTGGCGGCGCCCTCCACACTCAACCGGCTGGAATTATCCAATAACAAAGACACGCGCTGCCACAAACTGCCGCACGCCCCAGCCAAGGTGGAAGCCTGCCTGCTGAAAATGGGGGTGCGCTGTCTGCCCAAACGCGCCAAGGAGATCGTGGTGGATTTGGACGCAATGGGCCATCGGTTGCACGGATTTCAGGAGGGGCGGCACTTCAACGCCTACTATGACGACTATTGTTATCTGCCGCTCTATGCCTTTGTCGGGGACTTCCCGCTATGGGCGCAACTGCGCACCGCCGAGCACGAGGCAGCCCACGGAGCGGTGCCCGCGCTGGAGAAGATAGTGGCCGCGATTCGCAAGCGTTGCCCCAAGGCGCGGATTATTGTGCGCGGGGACAGCGGTTTTGGCCGGCAGGAGATTATGGCTTGGTGCGAGAGCCAGCGGGGGATTTACTATTGCCTGGGCTTGGCCAAGAACTCGGTGTTAATTGAGAAGCTGGGCAGGCCCTGGCTCAAGCCCGGGCCCGTCACTGTCTGACCGGTGCGGCCAGCGTGCGCCAGTTCGCTGAGTTTCAATACCGGACGCTCGACAGTTGGAGTCGGGAGCGCCGGGTGATCGGCAAAGCCGAAGTGATGAACGCAGGGGAAAACCCACGGTTTGTGGTGACCAATCTGCCTGCCGAAGGCTTCAAGAACGATGAGGATGAGGATGAGCAACAGAGCCGCTTCAGTCCGGCCCGGCTTTATGAGGAACTGTACTGCGCCCGGGGCGATATGGAAAACCTGCTCAAGCAGCAAGTGCTGGATTTACACGCCGACCGGATGAGCACGCATTATATGGCCAGCAATCAGTTTCGATTGTGGGAGGCCATGTTTGCTTACCTGTTGATGGAGCGCTTGCGCACGCAGGGCTTGGCGGGAACGGAGTTGGAGCGGGCGACGGCTGGGAGCCTGCGTGTGAAGCTGCTGAAAATCGCGGCCCAGGTGCGCGTGAGCGTGCGCCGGGTCTATGTGCAGATGTGCAGCGCCTATCCCTTGCAAGCGCTGTTTCGGCGGTGCCACCGGCGGCTGATGGCGTTGGCGCCGGCCCCGGGCTAAGTGCAGAAAAATGGGGTCAATGTTTCAAGAGTCACGGGAGGGGTGTTTTCAGCGGCAGCCTTTTTGTTTGACTAAAGACTCCGTTGCGCCCTGATCAGTGCCCAGACGGAAAAAACTGCGCCGCCCAGCCCGATTTGTCTCCAAAAAATCCTCCGAAACGCGAAAAGCCGGGTGGGCTATGAAATATGCGGGCTAGCACAAAGGCCCCGCGACGGTGAAGCTTTCGTTTGACCATCCGGCCCAGAGGGGCTTGACGCTCTGATATGCCGATGCCATGATGCCATCGTGAGAACCACGGTGACACTCGAGCCTGATGCGTTCCGGGCCGCCAAAGCCAAGGCCGCCCAGGAGAAAACCTCTCTGGGCAAGGCTGTTTCGGAGTTGATACTCCAGGCACTGCAGCAAAGCCCGCAGACGGCGCACCCTTCAGCGGTGTTCCGCTCCGAGGGAGGCGTCTATACGTCCAAGGAAGTTGAAGCCGCTCTAGAGTCCTTGAATTTCAAAACGTGATGCAGACAGGTCAAGTTTGTGGCACGGGCATCCTGCCCGTGAGGGCTTGGGCAGGATGCCCAAGCCACGGTCTGAGGCCCGGCCTCGCTAGATGATGAATAAGGCGCTTTTGGATGCCAATACGCTGGAGCGGAAACTGGATAACATGGACGACACCAAGTCTCCAGTCCTTCACGTCGTTGACTGACGCCCCAGGGCCTCAGAGCGCGAAGCGTTCCTCGCGCACCTCGCGGAGATAGGATTCCGCCTGTTCCGGCTTGAGCCGCGCCTCGGCCTGCAAGCGGCGAAGCGCCTCACGCGGCGTCAGTTGTTCCGTTTCAGCGGACGCGCCGGCCCGCGCCGGCCGCAGTTCCACTACCCCCTCTCCCTGTCGGATCTGGATTCTCTCGCCCGCCAAGGCCAACTCCACCCACCGGCCCAAACCAGCCACCGCTTCCTCAACCGTCAACGTTTTCACAGAAGAAAGTTACCAAGACTTGAGGTTCTCGACAAGACCGCTTTCCGACGGTGGAATCGCGGATGCAGCTCGGAGGTAGAGCTGGAGTGCGCCCGGTCAATCGCCGGCCTTGCCGAAAAAGACGCGTTTGGCCTTGCCCTCCTGGCGCGCCAGGGTGCCGGGCGGGAAGACGTCGCCCTTGGGGCTGAAGCCCAGTTTCTCCTTGAGATGTTTCTCGACCATGAAGCCGGTGACGCCGGGTTGGACCTCGACGTGGATGCGCAGGTCGCGGACGCCGTCGTGTTCCTCGACGATGATCTGGTAGTGCGGGAGCACGCCGGGAATCTCCATGAGCGCCTGCTCGATTTGGCGCGGGAAGAAGTTCACACCCTTGATGATGAGCATGTCATCGACGCGCCCGGTGATGCGGTCCAGGCGGAGGCTGGTGCGGCCGCACTCGCAACGTTTCCGGCTGAGCACCCGCGCCAGGTCGCCGGTGCGAAACCGGATGACGGGAATGGCCTGGCGCTGGAGCGAGGTGAACACGACCTCGCCGCTCTGGCCGTCCTCGAGCGGCTTGCCGGTCTTGGGGTCCACCACCTCGGTGATATACTGGTCTTCCCACACGTGGATGCCGCAATGGAAGGGGCAGTCCATGCCCGTGGTGCCCACGCCGCCGGTCTCCGTCATCCCGTAGATGTCGAAGGCCTCGATGCCCAGGCCGTTTTGTATGCGCTCGCGCATGCTGTCGGAGAAGGTCTCGGCGCCGAACATGCCGATCTTGAGCGAGGGGATGGCGGCCTTTTGCTGGTGGAGGACCTCCAGGATGCGCAAGCCATAGGAGACGACCCCCATGAGCGCCTTGACCCCGAAATCATTCATCAACTTGATTTGGCGCGGCGTGTTGCCGGCCCCGGTGGGGATGACAAACAGCCCGGCCTTGCGCGCCCCATGGTAAAAACCGAAGCCGCCGTTGAACAGGCCGAACGACGGTGTGATCTGGATCGTGTCGCCCTGTCCCAGGCCCGCCATCGCGTAACAGCGCGCCATGCACTCGGCCCACTGGTCCAGGTCTTCGCTCGTATAGGCCATGACCACCGGCGAGCCGCTCGAACCGGAGCTGAGGTGGATCTCCCGCAACTCGGAGCGCTCGACGCACGACATCCCCAGCGGATACTGGAGCCGGAAATCTTCTTTGCTGATGAAGGGAAGCCAGCGCAGGTCCTCGGGGACCTCGATGTCGGCCGGTTTTACCCCCGCCTGCTCCATTTTGCTGTGGTAGAACGGGTTGCGCTCGTACACGCGTTTGACGGTCTGGCGCAACCGGGCCAACTGGCCGCTCGCCAGTTCGTCGCGCGACATCGTCTCGGTTTTCTGGTTCCAGAAGGTTGTCATGGTGCTCCGAAAATCAGTCAGCCAAGCCTAAAGATCGCCCCGGAGGTGTCAAACCAGATCCGGTTGCGGCGAGAGGGGAGTGCGCCCGTCCTCGGGCGCAGCGATGTCCGCAGCCAGGGCAGCGGCCGAGTACTCCGGCGCGCCTGCCGGCTCCGTCGCTGCTGCGCCCGGGGACGGGCGCACTCCGAGGGCAGGATCCTGCCAAGAGGCTTCCCATCCCGCCCCCATTCATTTTACCCTGACTGGCGGCAAATGCGAAACATTGCCCTCATGTTGTGCGTGAAGGGGGTCATGGTCGGCAGCATCTATGCGCTGATCTCGCTGGGGTTCAACGTCATTTACCGCACCACGGGCGTGCTCAATTTCGCCCAGGGCGAGTTTGTGATGATCGGCGGGATGGCGGCGGCGTGGCTCTATGGCGGGGGCTCGGTGCCGCTGTGGGGGGCGCTGGCGGCGGGCGTGCTGGGGGCCGGGTTGGCGGGCCTGCTGGTCGAGGGGCTGGCTATCCGGCCCGCGCGCCGCGCCAAGCCGGTCATTCAGATTATCATCACCGTCGGTGTGTTGATCGTCCTGCGGGCGCTGGCGGCCCTGGTATGGGGCACGGACCGGTTCCATCTGCCGCCGCTGCTGAGCGGGGAGGTGAGGCTGGCAGGCATCCGGGTCGAGTCGCAGAATCTGGTGATGCTCGGCACGGCGGCGGTGTGCATGGGGGCGCTGGCCCTGTTTTTTCGGTTCTCGAGGACGGGCCGGGCGATGAGGGCCTGCTCGGAAAACCCGGAGGGCGCCCGGCTCTGCGGGGTGAGTCCGGGCAGGATGTCCGCCCTGGCCTTCGGCCTGGGCGCGCTGCTGGCGGGCGTGGGCGGGGTCTTATTGACGCCGATGCTTTCGATGCAGTTCGACCAGGGCACGATGCTGGGCTTGAAGGGGTTTTCGGCGGCGATTTTGGGGGGCCTGGGCAACCCCGTCGGCGGGGTGCTCAGCGGAGTGCTGCTCGGGGTCCTTGAGCAATTGAGCGCGTGGGGGTCCTCGGTGTACAAGGAGACCCTGGCGCTGGCCATCGTGGTGCTGGTGCTGGTCCTTCGGCCCGAGGGGGTCTTTGGCCGGGGCGCAGAAGGCCTGGGCCGGAGCGCTGAGGGAGAGGGCGGAAGCGGGCAATGCCGGGATGCCTTTGCCCCAATCGCGGAGCCCGTCAAAGCGGGGAGGATCAAATTGCCGGAGCCGGTCCCCCGCCTGAAGCTCTATCGCGGTTTGGGGGCGCTCCTGTTGTTCATCCTGGTTGTGCCGCTGCTGGCGCGAGGGGCGCACGCTTACCTCCTGCCTCTGGCGCAACTCTGCGGCATCTACGCCATTGCCGTCACCGGCCTGACACTCCTGATGGGTTTTACGGGCCAGGTCTCGCTCGGGCAGGCCGGCTTTTACGGTGTCGGCGCTTACACGGCGGCGGTGGCCTGGACCACCTTTCATCTGCCCGTCCCGCTGGCTGTGCCGCTGGCCCTTGCGGCCGGCGGTTTGGCGGCGCTGGGCGGCGGATTCATGGTCCTGCGTTTGAAGGGGCATCACCTGGCCCTGGCCACGCTCTGCCTGGGCGTTATCATCTTCCAGTTCATCAACCGCTCGAGGCTCACTCACGGAGCCGAGGGCCTGTTGAACCTGCCCGAGATCACTTTCTTCGGCCTGGGCAACGGCAGCGAACCGGCGCGGTTTTACTTCATCTGGCTGGTGGCGTGGCTGGTGATGCTGGCGGCGGTACACCTGACGGCCTCGCCGGTGGGGCGGGCGCTCCGGGCCATTCACGGCGACGAAGAGGCCGCGGCAGCGCTGGGGGTGCCGGTGTTCGGCGTGAAGCTCAAGATGTTCGTTGCCTCCGGCGTGCTGGCGGCGCTGGCGGGCGTGCTCTACGCCCTGGTCTATTCGCCCTCCTACTTGGGGCCCGACGAGTTCAGCCTCATGCTCTCGATCATGCTGGTCACCATGGGCGTTGTCGGCGGGATGGGCGGGATTTGGGGCGGCTTGATCGGCGCCGTGGTGATGACCAGCCTCCACGAAGTCATCACCGCCGCCGGCGCCCGGCTCGGCAGCACGGACGTCAGCCGTTACGAGCAACTGGCCTACGGCAGCCTCCTGGTGGCGATGCTCATCTTCTGCCCCAAAGGGCTGGTGCCGGCGGCGCGAGACTGGCTCAGACACGCCCACGCCAACTTCAACCACGGATGAAAACGATGGACGCCCAGAACACAGACACTCCGCTGCTCCGGGTCCGGGAGGCCAGCCGGCATTTTGGCGGGCACAGGGCGGTGGACCGGGTCTCGCTGGAGGTGGCGCAAGGTTCGCTGGCGGCGGTCATCGGGCCGAACGGGGCGGGCAAAACAACTCTCTTCAACCTGATAGCCGGCGCGCTGCCGCCCAGCTCGGGCCGGATTCTCTTCCGCGACCGGCCGGTGCGCGACGCGGCTTGGGCCTGCGCCCTGGGCATCGGGCGGACGTTCCAAAACGTGCGCCTTTTCCATGAGATGTCGGTGCTGGAAAACGTCCTGACGGGCATGGGCGGGTTGAGCTTCTGGCGCGGGGTGCTGCGGCTGCCCGGTTGCGTGGAGGCCGAGCGGCTGCGGATGAAGCGGGCGTATTACCTGCTGGACGACGTTGGTGTGGCGCACCTGGGGGACCGGCCGGCGGGGGAGATACCCTTCGGCCAGCAGCGCCTGGTCGAGGTGGCGCGGGCGCTGGCGCCTGGGCCCAGGCTGCTGCTGCTGGATGAGCCGGCGGCGGGCCTCAACGCGGCCGAGACGTCCCGGTTGGGCGCGCTCATCAAACGGATTCACGGCCGCGGGCTGACGGTCCTGCTCGTGGAGCACGACATGGGGCTGGTCATGGACCTGGCGGAGCGGGTGATCGTGCTCGACCAGGGCCGGGTGATAGCCGACGGCACACCCGCGCAGGTGCGCGCCGAGCCGGCGGTCCGCACCGCCTACCTGGGGCAGGAGGCGCCGGATGCTTAGGAGGCCATTCACAATAACATGAACACTCTCGCTTGGTCTTTTGACCGCTGGCTTCCGCCTTCGCTAAAGCTACGGCGGACGGGTCGTTGCTCGCTCGTTACAGACCGCTTCGGGTATGCTCCTCGCTCGCGCCTCGCCAGCGGTCAAAATCCCGGCGCGATAGTGTCCATGTTATCGTGAATAGCCTCCTTAAGGTCGTCCACCTCATCTCCGGCTACGGTTCGTTGCGGGTCATCGATGGGGTATCGTTGCGGGCCTGCCCGGGTGAGGTCATTGCGCTGGTTGGCGGCAACGGTTCGGGCAAGAGCACCTTGCTCAAGACCATCGCCGGCCTGCTCACGCCCGCCGAGGGACGTGTCCTGCTCAAAGGCAGGGAAATGGCCGGCCGGTCCGCCAACCGGATAGCGGCCGCGGGGTTGACGCTGGTCCCGGAGGGGCGCGGGCTTTTCCCCGGCATGAGCGTGCTGGAGAACCTGAGGATGGGGGGCTACGCCCGGCGGTTGCGCGGACGGGGCCTGGTCCGGCGCATCGAGGCGGTGTGCGCCGGCTTTCCCGCCCTGGTTCCGAAGCTGGCCCAAAGCGCCGGCAGCCTCAGCGGCGGCCAGCAGCAGATGCTGGCCCTGGCGCGGGCGCTTGTGGGCGAGCCGGAGGTCCTGCTCCTGGACGAGCCCTCGACCGGCCTGGCCCCGCTCCTGGTGGACGAGGTCTTTCGGAAAATCAAGGACCTCAAGCAGGCGGGCCTTGCCCTCATCCTCGCCGAACAACACGTGAGCCGCGCCCTGGAAGCCGCCGACCGCGCCTACGTGATGAGAACCGGGCGCGTGGTCATGGAAGGCCCCGCCTCCGATGTGGCCCGCTCGGACGAAGTCAGGAAGGCCTACTTGGGTGTGTGAGCCGTAATCCGGCCGGTGAGGGGGGCGCATCTCACCTTTGCCGAGCCCGGCCGAACCGGGCGGTTGGAGCGGGCGTCCGAAGTCGCGAAGCGTTTTGGACTGCGGCAGTCCTCTGCCGCTTTTCGGACCCCTGGGGACGCCAAAGCGCCAGAGGACTGGCGCAGTCCAAAACCTGGCGGGCTTCCCGACGCCCGCTCCAATAGTCAGGCTTGCCGAAGGCCGAGAAAGGTGAGATACGCCCCGGCGAGGGATCAGCTCGATTCCAGGATTGAACAATTTGCGCCGGGGTCCTATTCTGCTCCCATGGCAACGCTGACGATCGAACTACCGCCACACGAGGCCCAAACGAGGTTGAACCTGCGCCGCTGGGCCGAGTTGGTCGCCGATACCGAACTGGCGAAGATCCAAGGCCGCATCGAAACCGATCGCCACGGCCATATCATCATGAGCCCGCCTCCCCCACCCGCACATGGAAGCTTCCAAGCTTGGATAGGACATCTGCTCGCGAATCTCATGCCCCGTGGACGTGTCTTGACCGAGTGCCCAATTTCGACGGCCGACGGCGTGAAGGTGGCTGACGTCGCCTGGGCCTCACCGGAACGGATGCGCTCACTGGGCAACCGCGCCTGCTTCCCGCAAGCGCCGGAGATCTGTGCTGAAGTGCTCTCACCGTCCAATACCCGAGCGGAAGTCCGGGAGAAGACGGCGCTCTATTTCGATGCCGGCGCCAAAGAGGTGTGGCTGTGCGCCGCCTCCGGGGCAATGACCTTCCTCGCCGCCGGCGCCGCCGGGCCCCTCCAGGCCTCGCGCCTCTGCCCGGCGTTTCCAAAACAAGTCGGGTTGCCGTGACGCGGCGCGAGCACGTCCCTTTCGTCCCTTAAAACTAAAGAACACCATGACGAGAATCGCTAGACTGTTTGCGCTCAACACAATGCTGGCGGCGGGACTGGCCGGCGCCGCGCCGGGCGCGGACACCATCAAAATCGGCGGCTTGTTCGATCTCTCCGGCAAGGCCCAGGCCATCGGCTCGGTCACCAAGGACGTGGCCCGGATGGTGGTCGAGCGTCTCAACCGGCAAGGCGGGCTCAGGGGGCGGCCGATCGAGCTGGTCATCGCGGACACCCAGAGTGAGCCGTCCCAGGCGGTGGTGGCGCTCAAGCGGTTGCTGGGCAAAGACAAGGTCGTCGCGGTCATCGGCCCCACGACGACCGGCGCGGCCATGGCGTGCCTGAGCACGATCGAGCAGAGCGGCATCCCCATGGTGGCGTGCGTGGGCGGCGATGCGCCGGTCACTCCCCCGCGCCAGTGGGTCTTCAAAACGCCCCAGCGCACCAGCACCGCCGTCGAACGGCTCTTTGCCCATCTCAAGGCCCGGGGCCTCGCCAGGCTCGGCGCGCTCACCGCCTCCGACAAATTCGGCCAGGAAGGAGAGACCTACCTCAAGCAACTGGCCCCAAGGTTCGGCCTCCAAATCGTCGCCCAGGAATCGTTCGACCCCAATGACATCGATATGACCGTCCAGCTCGCCAAGGTCGCCGCCGCAAAACCCGACGCCCTTGTCGTCTGGACGATCGGGCCTGCGGGCGCCATCATCGCCAGGAACGCCCGGCAAGCGGCCCTGACCGTCCCGCTCTTTCAATGCCACGGGCAGCCCGACCCCAATTACATCAAGCTGGCAGCCGATGCCGCCAACGGCACCGCCATGCCCGCCACCAAGCTCATGGCCGGCGACCAGCTCTCGCCCAGCGACCCCCAGCGCCCGGTGGTGCTGGATTTCATCAAGGAATACGACCGCCACGGACTCAAGAACCTGAGCACGCACTCGGGTTACGCGTGGGACGCGGTGCAATTGGTGTTCAAGGCGATGGAGAAGGCCGGCACCGAACCAGCCGCCTTGCGCGCGGCCATCGAGAGCACCAGGGATTACGTCGGCGTGAGCGGCATCTACAACCTCTCCCCCCAGGACCATTGCGGCCTGGGCGTTGACTCGATGGTCATCGTCAGGGTCGAAAATGGCGGATGGAAGCTGGTGGAGTAAACGTCAACTTCCACGTTCGGGATTCTGCGTCTTGCGCGTGTTCTGCGGCCCCTCAGTGCGCGCCATGCTCGGCAGGCTCGTTGGTCTCCGGTGCCGGATCCACGCGGAATCGCTCCGGTTCGCGAACCCAGGGGATGCGCCCGCCGCCGTACCATTGCCGGACCAGGAGCAACACGATGAGCAGCGCCAGGCCGATGCCGATCCGGCGCGTCAGGCCCAGGCTCAAGAAGCCTTTGAGGTAATCCGCCGCCCGCAGCTTTCCGGCCGGTCTTCCGGGTTCCCCCATGAGGGCCTCGGCCCGCTCGAGCAACGCCGGCCAATCGACCTTCTCGTGTTTGCGGAACGTCAGCCGGCAGAAAAAGGATTCGCACCCGGGGTGCGGGCAATAGCCGAGGCTCAGCCGCTGGAGCGGGGCGCTGGGATACGGACCCTCCAGCGTCTGCGACAGCCCGAACAGGTCGTCGCCGGAGATGATGGTGCCGCAGCACACACACACGCCGCTCACATTTGTGCGCCAGATGTCGAGTGCCTGGTCCGGGGGCAGTTCCTGCGCGCTCAGGGCCTGGTCCAGGGCGCGGCAGAACGGCGCCAGTGTCTGCAGATGCTGTTCGCGGATGGTTGCCGCGTTTTCCAGAGTGGCGCTCATGGCTGGCTGTTGGCCGCGCTCGCCGTTTGCTGGAGAGGCTTGTACCACATCCAGTCCCGGGTCGCCTCGTAGGGATAGTAGGGATCGGTGCACAGCGCCTGCGTGAAATTGTGGACTTTGGCGTGTCCGTCCATAAACAGGATCGGCGAAAAAAACAGGCCGGGGGCCAGGCGCGGGTCCAGGAAGCGGCTCAGGACGCGGCCGCGGTGCCACTGGTACCAATGCGGCGGGAAGAGCGGGGGCCGTGCATGACAGACCTGCACCGCGGCGGGCGGTTCGTAAAACAGGATGAACCGCACCGGGTAGGGGACCCAGGCCTCGACCTGGCCCTCGATGCTCCCCGCCACGGGCAGGCGCGTGGAAGGGAGGGGTATCCCGTCGGGCGTGCCCAGGTTCATCTCGTAGCTGAACCCGCGCGTCTCCCAGCAGGAGGGCAGCAACGTTTGCGCAGGGTGGAGATGGCAATCCTGGCTGATCTTCCCTTTGTCCACCGGACAACGGAACACCTCGGAGGTCCTCAGATAGGGGAAGAGCTTCCGGTCGCGCGCCCAGCCGTAATTGGTCGCCAGGCACGCGGTCACAGGATCGCGCCCGCCCGAGACATAAGTCATCTTCCCGCCCGCATCGTCCCAAAGCATCTTGGTCAACAACCCGATTTGGTGCAGGTTATTCAGACACTGGACCTCCCGCGCCCGTTCTTTGCCGCGGACCAGCGCCGGAAGCAACATGCTGGCCAGGATTGAGATGATGGCTATGACCACCAGCAGTTCGATCAGTGTGAAGCCGGCGATGCGATGTGCGCTTGAGAACCGGCATGGAGATGGCGATCTGCTGCCGGAGAGCCCTGCCCGAAGGCGAGAGAAAAGATTCGTCGCGCTCATTTTCTCACCTATGCGGTCCGATGCTATCCAGGCGCCTGCCCGGGGTCAAGTGCGGTGAGATCTCAGAGATCTGCGCATCTCGCCGCGCTCTGCTTGTCGTTACCCTATAGTCGGAGCCGACGGCCTTTTTATTCAGCGCGCTCCGGGGAGCGGGGGCAGTGTCGGGAAGCCCCCTGGAGGCCGGGCGCGGGGGTGCATGACGAAATCCTTCGAACCCTGTGATTTGCGCGGATTCATGGTGCCTACGTATGTGGGGCCCATATATACGTCGCTTGGTGCTCTCCCTGATGCCGGGCCTGGGGTTGGCACTCTGGCGTTCAGGCCGAAGGCCTGAATCATACCAGCCCAGGGCAAGGCCCGCCGGAGCGCAGCGCAGGCGGGCCGCCGCCCTGGGTCCATCGCACATTCTCTATTGCAGGCCAAAGCGAAGGTTTCATACTGCACACTCATTAGGGCGATCTAAGACTGGGCCTCGGTGGGTTTCAAACGAACGCGCATTTTGATTTGTTCGACTACTTGCGGACCCGGCCGTTCATACATATATTCATTCCTTTCATTCAGCAGGACTCCCTGGAGCAAGCCTTGCTGGCGCCAATAGCCCACCAGGTTGGGCCTGGTGCCGATCAACGCCGCGATGGCGCGCGAATCCAAGAGCCCTCTGTCCTGCAACCGTTGGTGGCGGGTCTTGAAATGGTGGCAGCGGCACAAGCTTCCAACGAGTTTCGCCGAGAACGGGCGCTTGAGCGAAGAGCAACAGCCCCTCTGGTTAAGCTGCGCCGCCAGTTGTGCTTCGGTAAACTGATCCAGCAACTGGTCGATCTCGTGCAAGAGCCCCGGTTCGGTGAGGCGCGCTTGGCCACCCCTGAGGGGCAGTGGCAGGTTCAAGCACCGGGTGGCGCCGCCCTTGAAACGGACTTGCACGCTCAGATCCTGGCCGCGCAGCAGGGTTACATCCTCCAGGAGCAATCGGGCCATGCGTTTGCGGTCCTTGTCGGTGGTGGTGGGTGACTGCCATAATTTGGGGAAGTCGCAGGCCAGGTTCAGCACTTGTGCCCGTTGCTCTTCGCTCAGCTTGTGCTGGTCAGTCTGGCGGTGCTTCTCGTATTCCTGTTGGGCCTGGGTCAAGGCGCGCAGTTTGTTGTTCCAATCCGCCTCCAAAGTGTTGGCCACCAGGCGGTTGTTGGGGTCCACGCGCATGTAGCGAAGCTGGGCCTGCTCCGCCTCATAACTGGCCCGCTGGACTTGTTGTTGGCGCAGACGATCCACGTCCTGCAGGCGGTTTTGGAGCTCCTGTTGCACGTTCAAAGCGACCTCCAGGGAAAGCGGCGCCACGCTTTCCAGAACCAGCTTGCTGAGCGCCTGGTCAATGGCAGGCCCAGGTATGTACTGGCAGAGGGTTTTTCCGCTCTCAAGGCATTGGCGTTGGCAGAGGTGAGCGGGCACCGGCCGGCCCTGGCGCTGGTGGTAATTCACGGTCATGCGCCCCCCGCAACGGCCGCACAGGACCAGTCCTTGGAGCAGCGCGCAACCTTCTCGGGCGGGACTTTGCCTGCGGTCGGCTCCATAGGCCTGGGCATTGCTGCGGATCCGTTGCACGTTTTGCTCGTACTGCTCCCAGGTAATGTAAGCCGGGTGGGCGTCTTTAATGAGCACTCGCCATTGGTCGGCCGGCAAGCGCCGGCAACTGACCCCGCCCTGGGGCGTGTGACGCGTCCGCGTGCGGCCGAAGGCATAGGCGCCCGCACACCCCGGATTGCGGAGCACCGCCAACGCTCGGGACTGCGTGAGTGGGTCCCACTGCAGCTCGCCCGAGCCGGCCTGGTGGCGGTGAGGAAACAGCAGGGCTTGGCGCCGAAAAAGTTGCACTGTGGACCTGGCCGAGCCGGCACGCCCAAAACTCTGGAAGAAGTGTTTGACCGCCTGCTGCACCTGCTGGTCCGGGTCCAAGATGACCCGCTCATCGGGGCTGTAAACCAGCCCTGAGGGCAAGGGCAACTTCAACTCGCCACGCCGGGCCTTGCTCAGAATCGCCCCTTGGAGCCGGCCTTTGATGAGGTGCAACTCCGCTTCGCTCATGGCGCCTTTCAAGCCCAGCAGCAGGCGGTCATTGAACTGATTGGCGTCATAGAGGCCCTCCTCGTCCAGGATGAGGGTATTGCTCAGCGCGCACAACTCCAGGAGCCGGTGCCAGTCGCTGCAGTTACGGGCCAGACGCGAAACCTCCAAGCCCATCACCAGACCGGCATGACCCAAGCCCACCTCGGCCACCAGTTGCTGGAAGTCCTGCCAGGCCGGCGGCGCAAGCAGCGCTATGGGCGGTGTCGCCGTCCACCACGATGATTTGGCCTTCACCCCAGCCCAGCGCCACGGCGCGTTGCCGCAGCGCACATTGACGGCGGGCGCTTTCGCCATGCTCGAGCACCTGCCGCAAGGTGGACTGGCGCATGCAAAGGCAAGCGGTTCGTTTCAGATGCTCGGGGGTGACTTTGGGTTCGGGGTTCATAAAGAAAGGCCCAGGCAACGCAGGGTCCTGTTGGCTAGAAGCACCGTGGCCTGGGGGCTGGTGTTGAGCGAGGGATTGAGGGTGGGGGCTGGCTGGGCCCGCTGGCCGGCAGGGCGCAGCGGATCCTGCCAGGCGCGCATCCAGCCACGCATACCCTGCTGGGCGAACACCACCCATGCCCAGGCTTGGGGGTGGAGCGTGGCCTGGGAGCCCAGGGTGTGCGCGCGCAAATCCTCGTAGCGTTGGGGCCATTGTGGCGAGCTGAGGTCGGTCATGGATTTTGGGGTGTTGAGGGCGGTGGGTTGTGTCGCCCCCTTTTTTCTTGGTGGCCAACCAAGGCGCGTTCAATGCTCCGGGGATGGATGGTGAGCCGGAAGCGTTGCTGGACCTGTCGGGCCCACTGCTCCGCCGAGATCGCCGGTTGCTGGGCGCGCCTGGCTTGGAGAAAGCCCAAAACCTCGGGGGTGAATTTATGAGCGGTTTTGGGTCCCGGCTTGCGAGGCACCAGACCCTCCAGGCCCTGGAGGGCGAAGAGGTGTTTGGTTTGGTAAACCGTGGGTCGCGACAGCCCGAAATCTCGGGCGGCGCGGCTCAAGGACCAGCCTTCGGCGCGGAGGGCGCGCAGGGCCTCATATTTGACTTGAAGGAGGTCGCGGGCATCAAAGAAGCCGCCGGGGACAAAGAGGGGGTGGCGGACTTTGTCGGGGTGGGGATGCAGGGTATGGCTGGTTTGGAGGGCTTGGTGCTTGGCGTCGTGGGATGGAGCCGTTGGCATAAAGGATGGGGGTGGGCTTATGTGAACTAGTTTATGTGAGTATAGTGGCGTCTCCGGCTCCGTGTCAACCCTATTATTTGCCTTATTATAGGCGTAACAATGCACATCAACCGCCCACACCCCAAAATCATTACACATATTCTTCTTTACAGCATTCACATATTCCCCTTTACATCGTTGCGGCTTAAGTCCGCCACCAGTTGCGCCAGCCCAAGCAGGTCTTCCACCCGTGCGCAAGCGCGCCCCTGCGAGAGGGTCACAAACGGGTCGGCCGGTCCCAGGCTGGTCCAGGCTTCAGGCAATGAAATCAACTGTCCGGCGTCATCATGGAACCAGACCCGACGATCTCCCCAGCCCTGTCCGCGGCGCAGTAGTCTATACCCCCGGCCACGGAGCGGGTGATAGGGGTGCGTGATGCGAAAGACCTGTGCCAGATCGTCGCAATCAGGCGTAGTTGGCAAGCTTGACCAACGGCCTGCCTCATAAGCCTCCGGGAGGATGAATCGCGCTTTCAGCGATCCAGATGACTATTGGCGGCTGTTCCCAGGGCGTTGCCCTGGGCTGGTATGAACGACGCCTTTGGCGTCCAGAGCACGCACCGCCGGTTCCATCGTGCATCCGAAGAATTCTGTCGCGCGCTCCGCAGGGGCAGGCGCATCCCGGCATTGCCCCCACCGCCGAGGGCGAGCGGAGTGCGCCCGTCCCCGGGCGCAGCAGCGACGGGGCGAGCAGGCGCGGTGGAGCGTTTGACCGCTGCGCTGGCTCCGGACGTCGCTGCGCCCGGGGACGGGCGCACTCCGGGGGGACTGTCAGGATGGGCCCTAGCGGGGTGTGCCCCCAAACGCACACTTCACACGGAGGGCGCTTTTTGGTAAAAACCCGGTCAAGCACGCTCTCCTGGAACGGGTCCAGGGGCTTGCTTCGGCAGAATTGGAAGGACGTGATGATGCTCACTCGATGGCGCCAGGGATTTGGAACTCAGTTCAGAAGCAACCGGGCGTGCCTGGCGGCGGTGGGCGCCCTGACGGTTCTCCTGGGCGGCGGCGCCTTGGCCCTGGCCGGCGCACCCGACGTGTTCATCTCCGAGTTCATGGCGTCCAACAGCGGCAAGCCGGCGAATGCCGTCCACGACGAACTCGGCAACAGCCCGGACTGGATCGAGATCTGCAATGCGGGCGCCACCGATGCGAGCCTGACCGGTTGGTTCCTGACCGACAACGCGAACAAGCTCACGAAGTGGCCGTTTCCGCCCACGCTGCTGCCGGCCGGCGGCTACCTGGTGGTCTTTGCCTCGGGGCGGGACACGAACGTGGCGGGCCAACTCCACACGAATTTCAAGCTGGCGGCCAGCGGGGACTTTCTGGCGCTGGTCGATGACGGCACCAACGTCGTTTCGGACTTTGCCCCATCCTACCCTCCGCAACAGGCAGACGTCTCGTATGGGCGCGACCGCCTGGACCCATCGCTGGTCGGATACTTCCTCAACCCGACGCCGGGCGCCCCGAACGCCACGTGCGGTCCGGGCTTCGGGTCGGCCATTGAATTCTCGAGGGCCAGCGGCGCCTTCCTCGCCGGCTTCACCCTGGCATTGTCCACGGCGGACCCCAATTGCGACATCCGGTTCCTGGTGGTGACCAATAACGTGCCTGCCGGTTCCATCGCGCGGACGAATATCCCCACGGCCAGTTCCCCCCTCTACACCGGACCGATCCAGCTCACCAACGCCGCGCTGGTCGCGGCGCGGGCCTTCCCGAGACAGGGCGGATTCTTTCCCGGTCCGGTCCACGCCGAGAGCTACGTGCAACTCACTCCGGCAGCCGCGAGCTTTACCTCCGATTTGCCGATCATGTTGTTCCATAACCTCGGGGGCGGGCGAGTGCCGATGGGTGCGGGATTTGTGCGCCAGAGCGCGATTCTCATGGTCTTCGAGCCCGTCAATGGCGTCGCCTCCCTCACCAATCCGCCGGCGCTGGTGACCCGCGCGGGCCTCCACACCCGAGGCCGCATCACAGGGGGTTTGCCCCAATGGCCGCTCTCGCTCAAGTTTTGGGACGATTACAACGCCAACAACAAGTTGGAATTCCTCGGCCTGCCCGCCGATTCGGACTGGGTCTTGTACCCCCCGGATTTCATCGACTACTCCCTCATCCGCAACGCGCTCATTCACCAGCTCAGCCGCGACGTGGGCCGCTACTCGGCCCGCACCCGGTTCGCCGAGTGCTTCTTCAACACCAACGGCGGGCCGGTCGCGTTCACGGCGCCGGCGGGGGGCGACTACTGGGGATTCTACACCATCGAGGAAAAGATAAAGCGGGGGACAAACCGGGTTGACATTACCAAGCTCCACCCTCAGAACTCGACGCCCCCAACCGTGACGGGCGGCTACCTGCTCAAGATCGACAGCTACGGCTCGGAGGAAACGACCTTTTACGATGCCTATTCGCAGAATCCCATCGTCTTTGTTGACCCGCCGCACCTGCAGATGGCCAGTGCCGCGCGCCTGCCCCAACTCACCTATATCAGCAACTACTTCGCCCAGTTTGGCGCGGCGCTCTGGGGCGCCAATTACACCAATTCGCCCGGCGGTTACGCCGACTACATTGATGTGGACTCGTGGATCGATCATCACCTCCTGGAATGCTTCGTGCAGAATGTGGACGCCTTTCGGCTGAGCGGCTTCTTTTTCAAGGACCGCGAGAAGAAAATCGAGATGGGGCCGATGTGGGACCTGCACCTGACGCTGGGGGGCGACCCTCGCCAGTGGAGGAGCGGCGGCACGGACTTTTTCAATGGTTCGAACAACGGCGACGGCGTGCGGTGGTGGTCGCGGCTGTTCACCGACCCGGACTTCTGGCAGCGGTGGATTGACCGTTGGACGGACTTGCGTTCGCGCGTGCTCACCACGGACCACATCAACGCGGTGATGGACAGCCTGAGCCGCCAGTTCACCAAAGCCGCGCCGCGTGAGGCCCAGCGCTGGGGCTACGGGTCCGGCTACCAGCAGCAAATCAGCACGTTGAAAACCTGGACCGCCAACCGGCTGAACTTCATCGATACCAACTTCCTGCACGCCCCCGTGTTCAGCGTCAACGGCGGCGCCATCACCTCCGGCTTCACCTTGACGCTCACCGCCTCGACCCGCGAGGCCAACAGCACCCTCTATTACACATTGGACGGCACCGACCCGCGGCTGCCCGGAGGCGGCGTGTCACCGGCGGCCTTGTCCAACCTCAACATCGCCAGCCTCACGCTCACCAATAATGCGCGCGTCTTCGCCCGCAACTGGAACGCCGCCCATCATAATCTCACCGGCCAAGGCAACCCGCGGATCAGCAGTTCCTGGTCCGGGCCTGCGGCCGCCACCTTCATCGTCGCCACCCCGCCGCTGGCCGTTACCGAGATCATGTGCCAACCGGCCCCGGACACCTCCGGCGCCAACGACAGCACCCAGTTCGAGTTCATCGAACTCAAGAACGTCGGCAGCAACCCCCTCGCCTTGGCGGGCTTCCGGTTCACCAACGGCATCGAGTTCACGTTCACCGCCGCCAGCGCCATCACCAACCTCGGCCCGGGCCAGTACCTGGTGCTGGCCGGAAATCAGCAGGCCTTCCTCTCGCGTTATCCCTGGGTCACCAACCTCGCCGGTCAATACACCAATTCGTTGGGCCAGGGCAGCGGGCGCATCTATCTCGAAGGCCCGCGCCGGGAACCGATCCTGGACTTCCCCTTCGACAGCGCATGGTATCCGGCTGCTGACGGCGCGGGCTTCTCGCTGGTCATTCGCAACGAATACGCCCCGCTGGACACCTGGAGCAACCCGGCGAGTTGGCGGGCCAGCACCCTGCCCGGCGGCTCCCCCGGCCAGGCCGATCCCGCCCCGCAACTCATCCCGCCGGTGGTCGTCAACGAGGCCCTGTCGCATCCCCAAGCCCCAGCGGTGGACACCATCGAGCTCTACAACCCCACGACCGCTCCCGCCTCAATCGGCGGTTGGTTTCTCACCGACAACCTCAAGCGCCCGGCCAAGTACTGCACACCGCCCGGCACCACGATTCCTGCCGGCGGATACGCGCTCTTCGACCGCTACCAGTTCGGACTTAACGGGTCCAACAGCTTCGCTTTGAGCCTCGCTCGGCGACGCGGTTTATCTCTTCTCGGGCGACGGCACGAATCTCACGGGCTACCGGCACGGGTTCTCGTTTGGGGCGCAACTCAAAGGGGTCACGTTTGGCCGTTACGTGTCCAGTGACGGCCTCGAGCATTTCGTGGCCCAACGGAGCAACACCTTGGGCTGCGCCAACTCGGCCCCAGGGTCGGCCCAGTGGTTATCAACGAGCTCATGTATTCACCGCCGCCGTTTGGGCTGGCGCCCGATACCGACGACGAGTACGTCGAGCTAAGGAACATTTCCGGCCAGTCCGTGCCGCTATACGACCCGGCCTATCCCACCAATGCCTGGCAGCTTGACGGCGCGGCGCAATATGTCTTCCCGCGATGGAGTTCGATGTCCCCCTGGTCCTACCTGCTGGTGGTGAGCTTCGATCCCATCCAGGATCCGGCCAGGTCGAGTTGGTTCCGGCAGCGCTTTGGCGTCGATGCCAGTCTTCCCCTCTTTGGTCCTTTCCAGGGAGACCTGGCTAACGAGGGTCCGGGCGTGGGGCTCTATCAGCCCGGCAAGCCGGTGGCGCCGCCCTCGCTCATGGCCGGGTCGGTGCCCAAAGTGCTCGTCGAGGAAGTTCACTATTCGAGCCAGCCGCCGTGGCCGGCGGGCGCCCAGCAGACCGGCAATTCTCTCCAGCGCCTGTCCAGCGCGGTCTTTGCGGATGACCCCGCCAACTGGCAAGCCGCCAGCCCCACCCCCGGCGCCATCAACCAGGGCGCCTTCACGGTGGATACCGACCACGACGGGATGCCCGATGAATTCGAGTTGATTGCCGGCACCGACCCCCTGGATCCCCGGGATTTCCTGCGCTTTGACCGCATCTCGCTCCAGGGCGCGAACTGTGTCCTCGAGTTCACAGCCCACGCCGGCCGCACTTACGCTGTAGAGACACTGGACCAGATCGGCCAAACCAATGCCTGGACCACCCTCCAGGACCAGATTCCCGGCACCGATGGGCCGATTACCTTCACCGATCCCCTAGGCGCCAACGGCCGCCTCTACCGGCTCCGAGTCACCCAGGATTAGCCGCTGCCTCGCGGCCCAACGGGCCGCCAGAACCTAGCCCAGGGCTGAGGCCGCCAGGCCGATGCCCTGGGTTTCGCCACAAACCCGGGCCCCTCGCCCTGAAAGATTTCCCGGAACGAATTCGCGCTTTGGGCCCCTGAACCTCAACACTGCGTTCCCGTCCCGCGAAGCGTTTTGGACTGCGGCAGTCCTCTGCCGCTTTTGTGTCCCCTCGCTGCCGGCGCGAAAGCGGCAGAGGACTGCCGCAGTCCAAAACCTTCGGACTTGGTGTCGGTTCCTGGGGAGGGCGCCAGAGGGCTCTGGCGCCCTTTCAGGGCGCACATGATCCTCGATGGACGTGTTCCCAGGGCATCGGCCTGGCGGCCTCAGCCCTAGGCTAGGCTCTCCCGGCCCTTTGGGCCGGCCAACGTTAGCCTAAGCTTCATCTGAAGAACACGGATGGGGAAATGACAAAACGCGCGCGGCAGTCGGGATTGTGTCGTATCAATCGCGTCAATGGCCGCATCGGTTCCGGGTGCGATTAAAAGCGTCGGGCATGCGCCTCGGGGGTTTTGTCCCGGAGGGACATCTGACAATAGCCCGGCGTTTCAACGCCGGGGAGGCCACAAAAGCGACCCTCGTCCCGAAGGGACGACTGAGAACGCTCCTTGCTTTCAGCCGTCCCTTCGGGACGGACCTGCTCCTTGGGTCCGCGCACCCGGCGTTGAAACGCCGGGCTATTGTCGGAAGCCCCTCCGGGGCAAAAAGGCGCCGTGGGCTGACCGCCAGTTTTAATCGCACCCCTCGTTCCCGTCGGCCACGTCCAGTGGGAGATTGCTATCGGCGGCGAGCAGCAGGTTCGGGTTGCCGCTGGACTCCATAGATCAGCTCGTAGCCTGCCTTCATAAGTTGCTGGCGTTCCGTGCCAGAGAGCTTGTTCATCATTGGGCGATGCTCTTGTACGCTGAGCGTGCCCTTGCTCTTCCGCTGGCGGTTCGATCTGCTGCGTTTCACGGGCTTAGACTTCGCCGGATCGGCTGGCATGTCAATGCCCTGTTCCGAGGTCTCAATATCGAACCGTCACGTCATAATGGTCTTCACTCGGGCTGGGGATTCGGACCCATTCTTTGGCGGGGTCAAAGTCAGTCCATTTTTTTCCGTTGACCGAGACGGATTGCGGGGCCTGGCCCTGAGGATGGCGCAGGCGCAGCAGGAGCGCCGCGGGGCGCCGGCGCTGCTCCAGGTTGATGGCGGCGGAAATCTCGCCTGCGGCGGCACGGCTGGCGACGGTCAGGTCCAGCCGTCCGTAGCAGGTTGGGGCGCGTTCGATGCGGATTTGTTTGCCGTCCTCCAGCCATTTCCTGGGCGTGGCCTGCAAGAGCAGGAGCGTGTCGTCGTCGCGTTCGTGGATGAGCATCTGGCGGTAGAGCTCGAACCAGGCGCCATCGGTGCTGGGCGGTCCGAAGAATTGGCCCCAACACCAACGGTGCTCGACCGGCTCGAAGGCCGAGTGGCTGAAGGCGCAGGCCATCATGCTGTAAAAGGCGCGAATGGCCGGCTTCACCTCATCGCGGAGCAGATACGCGGTGGCGTGCGGATTATAGACCGGCTCATTGGCCATGCCCCACTGCTTGAGAAAGAGGTTGTCTTCGTGGTCGTTCAACAGGCAGGTGGTCAACGGGCCGTTCGGATCCAGCGCCTTGAGGCGGGCCAGGTGCAAGGCGCCGCAATCCACGTCGGTGGGATACCAGATGTCCAGGAGGCGCCGGGGCGTCAGCGCGTCGCAAGGGACGTAGGGCATCCAGGAATGGTCGCGCAATTGGATCAGCGGCGCCAGCATCGCGGCGTGGCCAAATTCGCGCTGCACTGACTCGCGCATCGCCCGCGCGGCCGCCTGGCACTCCTGGGCGCGCGGATGCCGGAGGTCCGCCAGCACCCGGCCCAGCACCTCCAGTCCGGCACACAGATATGCCTGGTTGAACGCCCAGGCCCTGGGGTCGTGGGACAAGTCGTTGAGCGGCGCCAGCACCAGGCCGCGCGCGGGGGCGCCGGGCCCGGAGGACCGCTGGATTTCGCCCAGGCACCAGTCCAGCGCCTCGAGGGTTTGGGGCAGCAGCGCGTCCAGCGAGGCGCGGTCGCCGCTGAGTTGGTAGTGCCTGGCCACCGCGTAAATCATGCTGGGCGTATAAACGCCCCAATTGGCGACGCCGCCGACGTGCCCGTTCGGCTCCTGGTTGTTGCGATAGATGGCCGCCAGTTCCTCGGCCGACTCGGCGTGATAGCCCCGCAGATCGTAGAGCATGTAGTCCACATAGATGGACTGGTTCACCGGCCAGGGCGTGCCGGCCTGGTCGTAGGCGAAGTTCGAGTACGGGAGGTCGAGTCTGACGTTCGCGCCCTGGCCGCCGTGGCGGCGCGGCAGGCGCAAGGCATGCCAGAGATTGGCGCGAAACAACTGATTGACCGCGTCTTCCGGCACCACGAACCGGGCGCCGCGCCCGAGGTAATCCGACCAGAACTTGAGCGTTGTCTCGCGGGCGGCCGCGTAGTCCAGGG
This sequence comes from uncultured bacterium, assembly GCA_963749495.1. Taxonomy (GTDB): domain Bacteria; phylum Verrucomicrobiota; class Verrucomicrobiia; order Limisphaerales; family UBA8199; genus CAVQND01. The sequence continues at coordinate 68,122 of CAVVMW010000018.1, read as the reverse complement.
CCAGGAACGTCTGCCGGTCCGCCGCGGCCACCAGCGGTGAAGGCAGTTTCACGATGAGTTCGCGCGCGCCGTGGGCGGGGAGCGCAGCGCCCAGCACGATTCGGTTCGTCTGCCACTTGGTCCCCTGGACGAAGTTGGATTGGAGCGTGAGGCCCGGGCCCTCGACGGCGAGCAGCAGGAGGGCGGGGTCCGGCGCTTCCCAGAGCAGGACGGCTCCGTTGGTGCGAGCGAGCACGCTCGAGCCCGCCGCCGGCAACTCGCGGCAATGCGTCAGGCCCAGCGACACCGTTCGGTCCTCGCCCCGCAGCTCGGTCAGGCGCACCTTCTCCAGCAGCACCATCGCGATGTCGCCGCGCCGTTCCGCCGGGGGCCCGTGCAAGGGATAGGCGAACTGCTCGACTTGGTAACGCACCCCGTCGCGCTCAATCGTCGTCGTCATCACCGGCAGCCCGTTCTCGAGCTTCTGGCCTTTCCACGAGGCGGCGAGGTCTGGCGCCAGGTCGCCGAAGTCGAAGCGGAGGCGGAAGTGGTCCGGGTTGCCGAGGTCGTTCCAGAGGCCCGCCCCGCGGTCGATGCCGAACTTGGGAATCGCGCTGTCCCAGGTGACGCACACGATGTGGCCGGGAGGAGGCGAGGCCGGGTTGTTGTAGGCCGGGCTGCCCATGTCTTCCCAGCGCGAGGTGTATTGCTCGTAGGTGGCTTCCGGCTCGCTTTGGAGTTGGCTGATGACCCGCCGGCCACCCCAGGCCTCTAACTCCCGTTGGTGCTCATCGAAAGAGACCGCGTCCTCTCCAGCCCAGAGGAACACATCCAGTTCCGGCACCCAAAAGGCCTTGTTCGCCAGCAACTGGTCCACCGTGACGCTGAAGCCCTGCGCTCCCTCGGCATCCATCTGGATGGTCAGCTTGCGCGCATCGGGGCGAAAACCGGGGTCGAGCCGCAACCGGCGAGCGGTGTCGGCATCGGAGTGGGCCAACAGGTAGCCCCAAATCTGTTGCACATTCTTGATTTCCGCCACCTTGCGTTCCGGGAAAGACAGCCTCAATTCGACTCCGTCCACGTCGCCAGCGCCGGCTCGAGTCTGACAGACCCCGTCTTGGAGCAGGTCGCCCGGCTCGAAGCCGACGGGGTGCAACTCGCTCACCGCGACCTCGTTGGTGAGGAAGCTGATGCGGAAGGGCCGCGTGGTCTTGGACCTGTGCCCCCAGGAGAGATGCACCTTGAGGCGCCCGGTCATGACGGCCGGTGCCGGGGCGCTGGGTGTTTCTTCCGCTCCCCTCAGAGGAAGGGTTGTGAGGAGACCTGCGATGCACAAGGCAAACAGCTTCTTCCACAGCGCCTGCCTGTGGGTGCAGCCTGGCTTTTGGAAGTTGGCTTGGTTCGGACGCCTTCTTCCCCTCACCCCGGCCCTCTCCCCATCGGATGGGGAGAGGGTGGACCGTCGCACGTCGCTTGGCGAATCCCAAGGCTCGGGAGCCGGGGCGAGCCAGGCTTCGCTGCTCCCTCTCCCCGTCTGACGGGGAGAGGGCTGGGGTGAGGGGTCCGCCAGGCCGATGCCCTGGGACTGGCGTGCGCGAGAACCGGCGCGCCCTGAAGGGGCGCCAGAACCGTCTGGCGCCTTCTCCATGAACCGTCGCCAAGGCCGAAGGTTTTGGACTGCGGCAGTCCAAAACGCTTCGCGGGACGGGAACGCAGTGTCGAGGTTCAGGGGCCCAAAGCGCGAATTTGTTCCGGGAATTCTTTCAGGGCGCCTTGCGCACTTCTGAGGCCAACACCCAGGGCATCGGCCTGACGGCCTCAGCCCTGGGCTAGGCTCTAGCGGCCCGTTGGGCCGCGCGGCAGGAGACGGATCATAGCTGTTTTGCATAATCGCGATGTGTGTTATTGGCTCACCAGAACCGCCAGTAGATATAAGCCCAAATCAAGGCGTAGAGGGCGAACCAGACTTTGACCTGCTGGAACCACGGGCGGCGGCGGCCCTCATCGTATTGCGCGAGGACCGAGGGCCGCCAGAGGAATGGCTCCCATTGGCGCGGGGCAGGCGGGGCGGTGCGCAGGGTGACCACCACTACCAGCGCCATCGTCAGGACTTGCGCTGTGGAGCCGATGAACAGCCAGTTCATCCGCACGTCCATCGCTCCCAACGCCAGGGCCAGGCCGATCTGGATGACGAGTCCGCCCAGCAGGCCGGCCAGGGCGCCGGCGTAGTTGGCGCGCTTCCAGAGAATCCCGAGCACGATCACCGAAACAAAGGGCGTGGCCATATAGGTCACGCCGGTTTGAAAGTATTTGAAGATGCCACCCAGGCGCGGCACCCACGGCGTGGTCAGAGACGCCAGGACCAGGGCCGCGCCCGAGGCGAGCCGTCCGGCGCGGATCAACTGGCGGTCCCCGGCCGCAGGGCGGAAGAGGCGGCGATAGACATCCAGCGAGAAGAGGGTGCCCACCGCATTGGCCAGGGCGCTGGTCGAGGACATGACGGCCGCGATGAAGCCCGCGAGAATGACGCCGCGCAAGCCCGATGGCGCGAACACCTCGAGCGCGAACGGGAAGACCTGGTCCTGTTTGTCCGGCAGGAGCGACGGGGCTTTGCCCATCTTCTCGATCCAATGGAAGACGACGAGCCCGAGCAAACAGGTCACCAGCGGGCGCAGCAGGTTAATGAAACCGGCGAACACGATGCCCATCATGCCGTCCCAGGTGCTGCGCGCCGCGAGCACGCGCTGGATCATCACCTGGTTGGTGGACTGGTAGAAGAGGAACACACCAAAGGTCGCGGTGATGAGGCCCAGAAAGGGCGCCTGCGGGTCGCTTGGAGGATGATAGAGATGAAATCGCTCGGGTGCCGCCAGGACCATGGCCGCCCATCCGCCTGGGATGTGGCCCAGGGCGACAAAGAAGAGCGCCACGCCGCCAATCACGAGCATGCCGCACTGCATGGCATCGGTCCACATGACCGAGCTGAGTCCCCCGAGAATGGTGTAGAATCCCACGAGCAACACGATCCCCGCCAGCACGGCCGCCGACGGCCAGCCGGTGAGCCTGCTGAACGTGACGCTGCCGCCATAGAGCGCCGGCGTGAGGAAAAGGAAGACGTAGGCCAACAGGATGACGCAACTGTAGATGTCGGCGCAGGCAGGGCCGAACCGGCGCGTCAGCAGTTCCGGGACGGTGGAAATCCGGTTCTTCAGGTAGAGGGGAATGAAAAAGACCATGACCAGCCCATAGGTGGGCAGACACCACCATTCCCAGTTGGCTATGCCCATGCCATGCTTGTAAGCGGCCCCAACCGTGCCGACGATTTGCTCACTGGAGACGCTGGTCGAGACGAAGGCGGCGCCAATGAGCCACCACGGCATCTTGCCGGAGGCCAGGAAAAAACCACGCGTGGTTTTCTCGACGCGGCGCGAGGCCCAAAACCCCACGCCGACCGAGAACAGGATCGAGGCGACGATGATGCCCAGGTCGAGTGGGCTGAGGGCAAAGTCAGTCATGCGTCACCGAGCGAGCCGCGGGATGCACGACAGACGGACGACCCCTCACCCCGGCCCTCTCCCCATCTGATGGGGAGAGGGAGCATTCCTGGTCGCCAAGGGTTGCAGGGCAACGCACGGCCTGAGCGGTCGATCTTCACGGCAGGATGCGGCGGGTGAGGCCGCGCTGGAAGGCCTGGAGCGGGCGGAAGGCCTCCGCGTAGCGGCAGCCCGCAGCCAGACCCCGAAAGGCCGCCTGGATGCGAACCATTTCCACAATGTCAGTCCGGGCCAGGTCCTTCATGCCCTTGAGCTGGCTCTGGTGGCATTGCAGCATGCGGCACTTGGTTTCGATCACCTCCGTGATGTCCACGTATTCGGCCGGCTCGAAGGCGATGCCGCCGAGGTTGTCCATGTAATAAACCTGTGCCTGGCCGAACCGGCAGGCCGGCAGGCGCTGGTTGGGCAAGTGCGGCAGCCCCTTCTGAAAATAGGAATCAAACACAAGCTGCGAAACGTAGCGATGGTCCGGATGATAGTCGTTCGGGCTGTGTGTGAGAATGACGTCCGGATCGGCTTGGCGCAGAAGGTCGATCATGATGCGGCGCTGCTCCTCGTTGGGGAAGACCAGTTCATCGGTGATGGCCGGCCAGAGCAAGCGCGCCCCAAGAATCGCGGCCGAGGCCTCCGACTCCGCTTTGCGGATGCGCGCAAGTTCAGGCGGCGGAACCCGGGTGTCGCCCATATCACCGCACGTGAACGAGGCCAGGGTCACGGCGTGTCCTGCCTGGGCGTAACGCGCCAGGGTGCCCGCGCACAGGATTTCAATGTCATCGGGATGCGCCCCGACCGCCAGTATGTTCATAAGTCAAAGCACATGGTATTGGTTGTACACGTCGCGAAGAGAGCGGCCCTTGAGCAGTTCGCGGCGCGAGTCATTTTCCTTGCCGACCTTCTCCTGGGCCAGGCGCAGGACCTCGTCCTCCACGGCCTTTGGCACCACAACCACGCCGTCAAAATCAGCGAAGATTAGCTCGCCCGGGCGCACGAGCACCTCGCCGCACTTCACCGGCACGTCACAGGCCATCACCCGCCCGCGGCCTTTGCTGTCCAGCGGCCGAATGCCTTGGTAAAAAACCGGGAAACCAAGTTCGATAATCTTGCGGCAGTCACGAATCTGGCTGTCACAGACGCAGCCGACGGCGCCGTTGCGCTTGGCCACCGTGCTCATCAACTCGCCCCAGGGCGCGTTGGTCCCGCCGTAGTCGGTGGAGTGGACAGGCACATCGCCCGGTTTGAGCGAGTCCATCGCGTCGATCTCCAAGCCGTAGGGATCATCCTCGACAACGTAATCAGTCTCCATCCAACGAATGGTCCGGGCGCGGCCGACGATGGTGCAGTTGGCCGGGTCAAGGGGCCGCAGGCGCTGGTGCATGGCCTGCTGCCGATGGCCCAGGCTGTCCAGAATGTCGCAGACAGCAGCCACGTAGAGGTGATGTCGAATCCAATCAAAGCGCTGAGAGTCGTTGGTGAAAGAAGTCGCATTCATCCCACGCGAAAGCGTTCCACGGCCGTCTCGTCGATCTCGATGCCCAGGCCCGGCCCCTGGGGAACGGGCACCATGCCGTCGGGGTCCATTTGAATCGGATTGCGGATGATTTCGCGGAGCATCGGGTTGTCGCAGACGTTGTATTCCAGGAAGAGGCTGCGTTCCAGGCAGGCATTGACGTGCAGGCTTGCGGCGGAGAGCAAGTCCGTGAGCCACGCGTGAGGGCACACGTCCACACCGGCCCGCTGCGCCTCCCAGATGATCTTGCGCGCCTGGCTCAAGCCGCCGCACCGGCTCAGGTCCGGCTGCACCACGTCCACCTTGGCGCGCGTGATGAGGTCGTGGAAGCCCCATGCGGTGGCTTCCTGCTCGCCGGCGGCCAGCCGCGTCTTGAGGCCCGCCTCTTTGACACGGGCGTAGCCCTCATAACATTCAGGGTGCAGGAAATCCTCGAGCCAGAAGATGCGGTATGGCTCCAAGGCGCGGATCAGTTCAATGGCCTCGCAGGCGCTGCGGTTGACCATCCAGCCCGGGTCCACCAGCAGCTCAACGCCGGGCCCAATCGCCTCGCGCGCCGCCGCGACCAGGGCGATATCGCGCCGACGGTCCTGGCCGAAGGGACCCCAGCCGAACTTGATGGCGGTGAAACCGCGCCGCAAGTAGAACTCGCAGGCGCGCTTCATGTCGTCGGGCGTCTGGCGGAAGAGGGTGGAGGCGTAAGCGCGCACGCGCTGGCGGAAGGCGCCGCCCAGGAGCTTGTGCAGGGGACGCCCGATGGCCTTGCCGATAATGTCGTGACAGGCGATATCGAACCCGGAGAGCACCTGCACGGCCGCGCCGCGCCGCCCGTAGTAGATGGTGCCGCGATACACCTTGTCCCAGAGCCGTTCCACGTCGAACGGATCTTCGCCCATCACCAGCGACTTGAGCCCCTCGAACACCCCCGCGCCGCTCGATGGAGCGGCGACTACGGCGGCCCCAACGTGCGGCGCTGTCTCCACGTCCGACCATCCCGTGATGCCTTCGTCGGTGCTGACCTTGAGGAGCAGGCAATGCTTGACGCCGTGGGCCTCTTCGCTTCCTGCCGGCGGCTGGTTCTGGTAAGGCGATTCCAGGACGATGCCTTGAAGGTCGGTGATTTTCACGAGTCCTCTCCAAACATGAGCGCGACCTTCAGGGCCTGATCTTTGCCGTGCCGGGCCAGGTGCAAGGCGCGCGGCCATTGGGCGAACGGCAGCCGTTGCGTCACCAGCGAAGCCACTCGCAGTTGCGGATCGCTCAACCGTTTCAGGGCCGGGTCGATCAGGTCCCGGTCGTTGCACGCGCCCAGAATCTCCAATTCCTGCGTGTGCAAGCGGAACAGGTCGAAGCTGGCCCGGCCCTGGATCGAGCTGAACACCACCAGCCGGCCCCGAGCGCGCAGACTGGCCGCGCAAAGGTCCAGGGCGGATTGGGTTCCGGCCGCCATGATCGCCACGTCCAGACCCACCCCGTCATTGGCGGCCAGGACCGCCTGGCGCGCATCGGTGGCGCGTCTTTCGTGAACGCTTACGGCTTCGGGCACCTGGCTGAGACGGAAATCATGGCGTCCCACCAAAATGATTTTCCGCGGCCCGCAGCCGGCCGCCAGGCGCGCGATGATGATCCCGAACGGACCATCCCCGACCACCAGGACCGAGTCGCCTCGTTGAATGCGGCCCCGTTCCAGCGCTTCGAGGCAGACCGCCACCGGCTCCAGCAACGACGCGGCATTCATGCGCACACCGCTCGGCACCCGGCGAACCCGGTCCGACGGGATGCAGAGGTACTCGGCAAACGTGCCGTCGCGGTCCAGGCCCAGGTGGCCCATGTTCGAACACAGATGTCCCAGGCCGCGCCGACAGTTGTCGCACGCGCCGCACGGAATCACCGGGTGGGCCGCCACGCGGTCGCCGATGCGGACGCCGTTGGCGCCCCGGCCCAGCGCGGCGACCACGCCCGCGCCTTCGTGGCCCATCACCCGCGGCAGGGCGATGCCAAACGGGTTGTGCGCAATGTCGTTGAGGTCCGAGGTGCAAATCGTCGTCGCCACGGTGCGGACGAGCACCTCGCCCGGTTTGGGCCGGGGCACGGGCACCTGGACTTCGACGAGCCGGTCAATGGCCTGGAGCTGGAGCGCCCGCATGGTGGCTGGGAGCCTCATGACCGCCGGTCCTCCAAAGGATGCCTGAGCCCCAGCAGGCGCAGCGCGTCGCGGCGGATGATTCCCTCGATGATCTCCTCGGGCACGCGCGGCAACCCGCTCTGGCCCACGACACAGTTCAACGCGCGGATGCCCTTCAGCGAATCTTCCGTGGTGGTGAAAGGAAAGTCGGAGCCGAAAAGCACTTTGGATTCGGCGTGGTATTCGGTCAGCAACCGCATCGAGTTATAGAATTGCCAGGGCCGGTAATAAAGGGCGGACAGGTCGGCCCACACGTTGGCGTTGCGCCGGATGACGGCAATGGTTTCACCCTCCCAGGGATGCCCCAGGTGGGCCAGCACGATTTTGAGTTCCGGGAAATCCAACGCCACCTGGTCGATATGCGCCGGCCGGGCATACTCCAAGGGCGTGCCGCTAGAAAATGTGGTCGCCATGTGGATGAGGATGGGCAGGCGGTGCTTCTCGCAGTAGGCATAAATCTCGCGATACCGCGGATCCAGGGGGTGTACGCCCTGGTAAATCGGCGCCAGCTTCACGCCTTGGCAATGCAGGTCCTGGTGGCAGCGCCCCAGTTCGTCCTGGAAGCCCGCTCGCCCGGGGTCGATCGAGGCGAAGAACACCAGCCTCTCCGGCGCCAATTGCACGTGCCCGGCGACCGCGTCGTTGGGCACATTCCAGCCCGTGGCGGCGGCCTGGAGGCCAAACACGATTGCCGCGTCGGCGGCCCCGGTCGTTTCCAGATGCCTCTGGCCGACGTTGCCCCAGGACGCGGTCTCCACGCCGCAGCGCTTGAGGTCGGCCAGCAACTGGGGACCAAAGTCCGTTTCGGGCCGGAAGAAATGAGTGTGGATATTGATTATCATTGATCGGCTCTCCATGAACCGACCCCAAGCCCGCAGGTTTTGGACTGCGGCAGTCCTCTGCCGCTTTTCAGTCCCTGGTTCTGAGAATACGAAAGCGGCAGAGGACTGCCGCAGTCCAAAACGCTTCGGTTGTCCACCCCGATGACGAATTGGTTCCGGGCCCCAAAGAGGATGGCATCGGTGACATCGAACTCGAACGGACTGCAGAAGCCTTCCCATTCCCCGATGCGCTTCCCGTTCACGCTGACGTCCGCACAGGTATAGACCCGGCGCACGGCCAGGAAAACCCGCCGCCCCTTCCATGACACCGGCACCTCGACCGACCGAACGTACAGGCACCGGGCAGTCAGATTGTGGCGCAGGTGATCGGCCGGCGAAGTATTGGCGTTGAGGAGGGAAGCCGGAATCGTGCCGCCCGGCTGCCCGTACCCTTGCGCCTGCCACGCGCCGGGCACTATAATCCTGCCCGGCTTCACGACCGCGCTGGCCAGGGCTGCGCCGCCCACATCCGGATAGAAATCCCAGGCGCCCGTGAGATCGAGCTGCAGCCGGGCGGCGAACAGGGCGCCACCGCCGAGATGGAGCGCCAGACAAACGCCTGCCCACGCCGCCGTTGAACGACGGCCAGGGATGCCATAACCAGGTGTTGAATACTTAGACAATTCCGGATCAATAATCACTAACGATAAACGTCCAGTCCTTGCCGTGCTGAAAGTCGGGCTTATCGGGGGTGGCCCGGTAATACGCCACGTGCGAATCGACAAAGAGAACGTTGCCGTAGCCGAGGCTGGTCTTGTCGTGCCAGGTACATGTACTGGAACACCTTCCTCCCCCACGTCACATACTGGAAGTAACAATTGAAGGCGAAATCGTTGGCGAGGATCATCCGGCTGGGGTTCCGGACATCGGAGGTCTTCTTGCGAAACAACCCTTTGTCACCATCGTTGTCGTTGGCGCTGCAATTGTAAAAATGGCTGCTGCCGTCCGTGTCAAAGATCGTTGGGAGAAGATCCTTGGGCCAGGCGCCATGCTTGGCGCCGGTGTCGCTGGGGCAGGAGAATACGAGGGCGGCCCCCCCTTCATTGGTCGCTACCGCTCCCGTTTTGATAATGTAAGGGTTGAGCATCCGAATCTGACTTCCCACGACTGTTCCATCAACCGGGATTTCGCCCTCTTTGCCGCCCCAGGAGTAGTACGTCCAATCGATGCCCTTGTCGTTGGTGGGAAATCGCTCGCCGTTGTCGGCCAGATACATCGCGCAGGCGACCCCTTCTTGTTTGAGGTTCGACGCGCACCTGATTCTCTGGGCTCTCTGCTTCGCCCGCGCCAACGCCGGCAGGAGCATGCTCGCCAGAATGGCAATGATCGCGATGACGACGAGCAGCTCGATGAGCGTGAAGCCGCGGGGCCACGGGGTTACACGCCGGTTCATAGTTCGACAATGGTAGATTTCCGCGGAAACCGGCTGGACGCGCCCAAGTCCTGTCCCGGAGGGACATCTGAGAATAGCCCAACGTTTCAACGTTGGGTTCACCCGCACCGAATGATCATGAGTCCCGTAGGGACGGATGAAATCCACCGTCCTTTCAGCCGTCCCTACGGGACTTATTCCCCCGTGCCGGCTAAACCCAACGTTGAAACGTTGGGCTATTGTCAAGTGTCCCTCCGGGACAAGACTGAGCGCACTGGATGCATCGGGGGCGCTTTCGCGTTCCCAAGGTCTAAAAAGCGCCAGAGGACTGGCGCAGTCCAAAACCTTCGGACTTGGCGCCGGTTCCTGGAGAGCCAGACACAAGCCTGCTGATGACTTCATGCCGCTCACACTAATAGCTAATCCTGTAAAATGCACTGGCATTCGTTTTCAGGATGCCGAGGTCGGTGTAAGTCGTGCCGGATTGCGGCGCCCCAATCGGGGTGAACGGCCCGGTGACCGCGTTGGCCCGTTGCACCTGGAATTGCTGGCCCGGGCCCTGCCACTGCAACGTGACGTTGCCGGCCTTCAAGTCGGGGGTGATGGCCGTGATTCGCACCGGGGTGTTGCCAGTGCCGGAGATCGAGAAATAGAAGGGGTTCTTGTCATCGTTTTGGATCGACACGATGGCCTTCCGGACGCCCGTTGCGGAGGGCGCAAAGCGAATCGTCAGACGCGAGCTTCCGCCCGGAGGGATGGGCGTGGAGGGTTGGGCCACCACTTTGAAATCGCCCGCCTGCGGGCCAGTGATGGCCACTGCCGGCGTGCCGGTCAGATTCAAGGGCGCGGTGCCGGCGTTAGTGATGACGAAAGAGAGATCCGCGGTCCCGCCGCCGGCCGAGGCGGCGCCCAAATAGGTGTTGTTGGTCGCGTCGGGCGAACTGTACCCGTCGGGAATCGGGTTGGCATTCCCTTCAACGGCAATGTCTGGGAAAACGGCCGCGCTCCCTGCCGAGACGAACACAATGTCACGGAGGTAGCTGCTGCCATTCCAGGTCTGGTTCGGCATCTGGTTGAGGGGAGGTCCGTTGGCCGGGTTTATGAACACGCCCGCGCTCGCCGGGTAGGACAGGTCTATGCCGTTGCCACTGGCGTCCGTCAGGATGCCGGCGATGTTCGCGTAGTCGTGCATGGGGCCCTGGCCCGTCGTAATGTTGACGGTGTATTGGTTGCCGGCCTGGATGGTCACGGGCGGAATGTCGAGGTAAATCCAGCCTGTGACGCCGCCGAAGTCCCAGGTGTAGGGTCCGGCGAGCGCCGTCCCGTCGCTGGTGTTCCAGATCCACGCGGTGTGGGCGCCGGTGTCGCCGGCGACAGAAAAGACGCGCAGCTCGGTGATTGCGCCGTTGACCGCGGAGGAAAAGATGACGCCCAGATTGTACTGCGTCCCGTCATTGTTAACGTCGGCCCCGACCTGGCTGTCCGGGAAGATGGACTCACGACCGACGATGAAACCGGCGCCCTGGACTGCAAACTGGTAAGGATTCTTATCGGGATCGATGTCATTGTTGGCGATGCTGACCGTGGCGGCGCGCAAGCCTATGGCGGAAGGCGCGAAACGGACGGTGAACGTCGTGCTGCCTCCCGGAGCCACGGGGGAGGCCGGTGGCGAAGTCACATGGAAATCAGCCGCCTGGGGCCCGGTGATCACCACGGGCGGCGCGGCGGTGAGCAGGAGCGGGGCGGCGCCGGAATTCTGGATCGTGAAGGTGTGATCCAAAGCGCCTGTCTTGATGGGCGCGTTGCCGAAATCGGTGCCGTCGAGGGTGGAAGGCAAGGTGTCTCCGAAAACAATGAGTTGCCCGCCGCCTCTCAAATCCATTGCCGCCCCGGGGCCGGCGTGATCGGGGTGCCTTCCGCATAGATGCAGTAAGTGCGGGGTTCATACTGAATCGGCGTCAGCAGGATTGGATCAGGCCACGGCCCGCTCAGGTCCGTGACGGCATAAGCCCCGATGAAGCCAGTGCCCACATAATCGATTTGAACCGCTGCCGCCGTTGAATCGGACGCTATCATCAGCCAGTAGAAGTTGCCGGCCGCCAGGTCCAATGGCGAGGTCAAGGGATAGGCATTCCAGCCGTTTGTGGCCGCGGCAACCACCGCGCTGGCCGCCAGCAAGTGGTCCGCAACGCCGTTGTTGTCCGAATACACCGCGCAGGCGAAATTGGCTGACGACTTTATGATCTTGGCGCGCAGCGCGGTAATCCGCAGGTCGGCTGGCGCCATAAAACGATTTCCAGTGATCACGTTGCCGATGGGTCGTGAATCGGTCCCGACGCCGTCATCGCCTATCACGCCCGCTCCGGAAAGGTCCAGGCCCTCGCCCTGAATGGCGAATGAATACGCGTTAGTTGGGCTGTCGGCATGGGCGATGAGGACTGTGGCCTGCCGGGGGCCGGCTGCCGAGGGGGTGAATTTCAGGGTCAAGGTGGTGCTGCCACCCGCGGGCACCGAGGCAGCGGGTTGGGCGGTGACAACGAAGTCACCCGACTGCGGGCCAACCACCGTCACGCTGGGGGCGCCGGTAAGAGCAAGGCTGGTCTGGCCGATGTTCAGGATCGTGAAGGTCTGCGAACGCGCCGCGCCGTAAAGGCTGGAGCCGCCGAAGTCGGTGCCGTTGGCGGACGTGACATTGGTGCCTCCGGATGGAATCCACACCCCGCTGCCCTGCACTTCCATTTCCGGCCCGGTGTCGTCCGTGGGCGTTCCCGTGGCGTAGAGGCACAGGTTGCCGCTGCCCGAGCCGCCTGAAAGGTCAAGCGGGTTGGGCCAAGCAACGTCATAAGGGTATGGGCTCCATTGTTGCTGGCCTGCCGAGTTGGCGTAGAGCGCGATTTGGTCCGCGTTTGCCCAGACGACCAGCCAATAGTTGCTGAAAACCGCAACATTGACAGGCGCTGTCAGCGGCAGCGAGTACCATCCGTTGGTCGGGTTCGCCAGTTCCGAGGTGCCACTCAAGAACTGGTCCGGAGCGCCGCCGTTGTCCGAGTAAATCGCGGCCTTGAGCACCGCACTGCCGCCGGCGGCGGTCAATTGGGCAACCTGGACGCTGATCTGTGTGAGACGCATGTTCCGCAGGGCCTCGAACCGGCTCCCGGTGATTTGCCCGGAGGGGAGCGTCTGGACGGTCGTAGCGGTCTGATTCCCCAGCACGGTATAGCCACCACCTCCGATGCCGAGACCTTCGATGGCAAACTGATAAGGCACCGCCGCGTTATTCGTGAGGATGACCGTCGCATCGCGGAACCCGGCCGCGGAAGGGGCAAATTGAATGGTGAAGGTTGTGCTTCCCCCCGGCGCCACCGGAGACACCGGCTGGCTAACCACGGCAAAATCCCCGCTCTGCGGGCCCATGATGGCAACCGGCGGAACAGCCGAGAAAACCAGGTTCGCTGTGCCGGAATTAAGGACCGTGAACGTCTTCGACTGGGGGCTGCCCCCAAGTTTCACTGCGCCAAACTGGGTGCCGTCCCCACTGCTGGGACTCACCTCGCCCGAGGGGATGGCCAGTCCATTGCCCTGGACGCCCATGACCGGAAAGACAGCGTCCGCCTCGAAAACGATGTCGCGCAGGTAGGCAGTGCCATGGTAACTGCTGGCAGGCCGGTTCCCCGCGGTGGCGTCAAATACCCCTGCCCCTTGCGGCCACGACAAGTGCTGCCCGTCGTCGCCCGGCGTGTCAAAATAGTCGCTGTTTGCCGGATACATGCCGGCAGCCGTGGTTGTGATCGAAATGGTATAGTCGCCGTTTGCCTGGACCCGCAGATTGGGGATCGGCAGGGTGATCCACGCCCCATCGCCCCCAAAATTCCAATTCGTCCTGAAGAGCAGTGTCTCCGGGGAATTGAGCCAGATGGACACGACGTGATTGCCCGACTCGTCGGCCAGGGAAAACACGCGCGCCTGCGTAATCTGGCCCGGCGCGGTGGGGCGGAAGATCGTGCCTAACTCCCAGCTCGGCGCGTCATAGTATTCGGCCGCCGGACTGACCGCGTCGGGGAAGATTGTCTCCGAGGCGGCGAGGCAAGCGGTCGTTGGAAAAATCAGCGACATCAGCACGAGGCTCAGTTCATTCAATTTGTAGCGCGCGTTCATGGTATCTCCCTGTCGAGGTTCGATGGATTGAAATGATGGTGCAGCATTGGGCTTCTTTTCGGGACCAGATTACTGCGGATGGGCGGCTTTTGCCACACGGACTGCGCCATTTTATGAACCGATCCCGCCAAGCGGCACAGCTCGGTTTTTGGACACCGGGAGCCATTCCGGGCGTATCTCGACAGTGCCACCACCTCCAGAGCAGGGGCGGAAATCGGGAGACCAGTCTTGCCAAGCCGCATGGCAACCCGGAGGGTTGCCAGATGGTAGCCGGGGGTCGCCGCGCAGCGGTGACCCCCGGTCAACGGGGGAAGGATCCTGCACCCCGGAACGGGGTGCCAGAAGCCAGCGTCCGGGCGCCCGGGCTGCCTTCTGGCATCCCTCCGGGATGCAGAGACGTGTCACCCTTGGACCGGGGGTCTCGCTACGCTTCGACCCCCGGCTACCTTCTTTCATCCCTCCGGGATGAATCTGGGTTGCCCGAACCGTGTCCCGTTTCTCCTACCTTGGTGGTGGTAACGTCGAGATGCGCCCCGCAGTTCCGGCGACCGAAAGAAAGGCTTGGTTCTTGCAAGCGGCTTTGCCTGTGCCATTGTTTCTGCGTTCACATGAGCGCCTTTGACCAGCTCGCGGCCATGCCCGGCTTGCGCAATCTGTCCGATCTCGCCTGGCGTCTCTTTGGCGTCAACCTAGCGCTGGTTTCCCCGGACGGGCGGCACGCGGTCATGTTCGAACCGGAGAAGCGCTCGCAGCCTTTCTGCTTCGCTTTGGAGCAATGCGCCGCTGGGCGCGCGCTCTGCGCCATGTGCGACCAGGACCGGTTCCTGGAGGCCCGCCGCGGCGCGCAGGTCTTGCGCTACCGCTGCCACGCCGGTTTGACTGAGTTCATTGTCCCGGTTGTCCGCGACGGTGAGACCATCGCGCTGCTCCAGTGCGGGCAGGTCCATGATCGCGCTCCCACCCAGACCGAGTGGCGCAGCGCACGCCGGGACCTGGTTGACGCGGCCATCGACTCCGCGCCGCTGCGCAAGCTCTTCCAGCAAAACCGAGTGCTGACACCGCAACGGCAACAGGACCTGCTCGACTTGCTGGAACTCATTGCCAACAGGCTGGCGCACGCGGACGAGCACCGGTTGCGGGCCGAGCCCGGCCGAGTGCAAGCGCAGCTCGGACGCGCCGTCACGTTCATCGAGGTGCACCTGGCGGAACGGCTCACGGTGTCCATCATCGCGCGCGCTGCCGGCGTCTCCACCCGCAGCTTGATGCGGCTCTTCAAGCGGGAAATCGGAACCAGTGTGGTCGAGTTCATCCTGCGCCGGCGCATCTCCCGCGCCCGCGATTTGCTCAAGCGCACCGATCACACCTGCTCCGAAATCGCTTTTGAGTCCGGCTTCGGCAGCGTGCAGCACTTCAATCGCATCTTCCGCCGGCTGCAGGACATGCCACCACGACAGTGGCGCCAGCACACGCCTCGCTCCGCGGCAGCGGACGACGTGGTTCAGGCCGGGGGCGGGTGATCTGTTTTTGGACCTTCGTCGCAGCCTTTGTCGGGACCTTTGTCGAAGGCCCCAATTCTCGACAAAGGACCCGACAAAGGCTGCGATAAGGGTTCTGCCAATGTTGGGTGGTTCGATTTAGGTCTATGAAAAGAGCGAGGACCGCCACACAAATCGTGCGGGCTCCGGTGTCCATAGAGTAAAGCAGCAACCTGTTCATTTGTGCAAAAGCCCGGTCCAGAGCCTGCACGCGAGTTGGCAGGAGATTGCGGCCGCCGCCCCGGCTGGTGGCGGCTGATAGGTTTGGGCGGCCTCTTGGTCATTTTCCTGGCGGTCCTCCTGCCTCGCCGCGCGCAGCTTCCAGGGAAGAGCGCCCTGTCCGTGAACGCACCGGCCCCAAGCGGGGCAGGCGGCGCCTCCGCAACCGGAGGCGGGCGCCCACTGCGGCAGTCTTCGACGCCGCCGGCCGGCCTGACGGCGGAGGAAATCGTGGCCGGCAAAGTCAGCCAGTTCGCGCAGAGCCGGCGCAAGATCACGCGCGCCATGGCGCAGCGATTGAGGATCTCCGTGCCGGGCCAGGTCGAGCAGTTTTTCGATGCCGTCGAAGCGGGGCGCTGGGAGGAACTCAATTCTCGTGGAACCTTACGACGGGAGGGGTTCTGGTGTCCGGCCAAGTCGCGGTCATGGCGATCAACGAGCGGCTGCTGCAGGCGATCATGGACAAGAACCCCGACCTCGCCTTCGCCCTGGAAGAATCGTTTCCGCTCAAGAGCACCTACGCCGGCGCCTCCCTGCTGGGTCCGTTGATGGAGCTGCGCGCTTCGGACCCGCAAGACGCCCTCACCGCGCAAACCGCCGCCCAGGCCGTCGATTACTGGCGCAACGTCGCGCAGGACCTCTCTTCGGATGCCGAGGCCGCGCCGGATTCCCCAGCGCGCAGGACATACTCGAAAATGGCGGTGGCCCAGGCGAACCTGCTGGCCGATCACCAGTACGGCGCCCAGGCCGAACAGGCCTATCGCATCGCCCTTGAGATCTGCCCCTACAACCCGGAGGCCGTCTTCAACTATATCGGCCTCTTGGCCGGGCAACAGCGCTGGCAGGATGCCCTCCCCGTGGCCCAGGCCGCCGCCCAGGCCGATCCCGGCAGCCAGCAGCTCCAAGCCCTCCTCAGCCAGGTGCGCCAAAAGCTGCCGGGGAGGTGAGCCTAAAAGGGACAGTCCACCGTCGGCTGGCGAGCGGCCCTGCTGGCCGCCTTTTTAGCAGCGCGTTCGGCCATTTTGGCCTCGATGGGTCTCGAGTCCTCGGGCTGGGGTCTGCCGAATCGCTTCAAGTAGCATCTCTGGATGAACTGAGGCAGCGGCAGTTTCCAGGGTTCCTGCTTGTGATTATTGAGGTGGCCAAGCTTCTTGGGGTTCATCCCCAACTCCCTGGCCATTTGGACTTGAGCATGGCTCAAGTGAAATCTCCGGCGGGCCTCGATCCAGGGCCGCAACTTCTGCGGAATGAATGGTTTCATTGTCATTTCTGAATCAGGTTTTTCCTCCGCTGCACGTGCGGCCTTTCGGCGAGTTTTTCTTAGAAGCGGATACCTTGTCTTAGACGACTTCCTGAAGACCAGGAAATAAGAATGATTCTTCCGGGGCGTGGAGTTGCTTCAGAATCCGGCTCACTCCGGGCTTGTTGCGCCGCACCACGACAAAAAGGTCTTCCGCCAGGAACCCGATTTCGGCCAGTTCGTTGATGATCTCGACGTGCGTGAGGCGTTGCTGGTTCGCGCAAACTTCATCCTGGCATTTCACGATGTAGATTCCCTCCTCTCTCAAAACGCGGTAGGCCTCGCGGGCGGACCTGAAATAGAGGTCTAAAACCGCTTCGTGGTACTTTTTGCCCGGACTCGCGGCCGAATTGTTCTGGTAGTACTGCTCGAAGTTCTGGTGCCCGTTGTGCGCCGTGCCCCCCGGCGTGTGCATGTACGGGGGGTCAAAGACCACCACGTCGAAAGACCGCACTTTGTAGGGCAACGCCCGGGAGTCAATGCCCTCGTTCAAATCCGTTGGATGGAAATCGAATTGCGAAACATCGAGGCCCTTCCAGAAGACCCCGCGCCCGTAGGTGACATCGGCAACCGAGGACCCGGCGGGAATATAGAGTTTTGCCACCTCCGGGAACACTTCGTCATTTGTCCCGATGTGCGCGGAAAAAACGAGTTCGTTGGTTGCCACGCCGCTGGCAACCCGGCTCGTCTTCTTCGGTTTGAGCGCTCTGTCCATCACCACGTTTTCCGTAATCGGACGCCAGATGACCGGCTTCGTCAAGCGGCTTCAGCAGGGGACCGTTCCGAGCGAGTCCTCGCCGCCTAACCGGGTCATTCTGACTTCCGTTTGCGGTTCACAGCGCATTTTTCCAGACCCTTTTGCCAATGTCAACATTTTATTCGAGACTATTGTCTGTGGTCGGGAGTGCCCATCGCGGCAGAATCGCCGGCATGCGCAAGATGGAAATGTCCCGGGCGTTCGCCGCCGTGCTCAAAGAGCGCCGCAAGGCCTTGGGCATGTCGCAGGAGAAGCTGGCCGAGAAAGCCGACATTCACCCCACCCACGTCGGGTTGATCGAGCGGTCGCTCCGCAATCCCAGCATCAACGTGGCCAAAGCCATCGCCGATGCTCTGGGCGTCTCGTTGGCCGATCTGGTCGCACAAGCAGAGCGGATTTGCAGACGGAGACGCCCATGAGGCGGGGCGCCGTTCCACGCGCCTGCAGGCCGGGCCTCCGCTCTACTTCAGCCCGGGCTATGACATGACGGGCCTTCGGCCCTTGGGGGGGCTCTCGGCACTGCCCCCTGAGCGCGCCCAAGGAGGGGCGCGCTCCCACCGCGCCCCGTCCGGCAGGGGCAGTGCCGACAGGCCCTCCGCGGCCCCGGCGCAGGACAAGAATCTTCACAAAATGGTTTTGCCAGGCTTTGGTCACGAAGAGTATCCAGGAATCCAGATACGAACTGGCACGGACCCGGTTGATGCCCCCGCATCAGGCCACCTCTTCGTTTGCTTCGTTTCCTTCTGTTCTGTTCCCGTGCCCAGCCGGCGGGATGCAGGAAAAGAACAGAAGGAAACGAAGGAAACGAAGGATCGAAGACCCAGATCGGCTCTGAGAGTTGCGATCTGGAGGTCCGAGAAGAATCCTGTCTCACACCCCCGCGGCCCCTGCCCGGCAAAGTCGGTTTGCAGATGCTCATTTGATTTGGTAATTTTTCTCTGCTGTTGCACGGCGCTCATCACCAAACTCCAGAAGCATGATGCGGATCGGTTCGCTGACATTGTCCTCCAACCTGTTTCTCTCGCCGTTGGCGGGTTACACCAACCTGCCGTTCCGGCTGGTGGTGCGGGAGGTGGGCGGGGTGGGCATGGCCACGACGGACCTGGTCAACGCCCGCTCGCTCCTGGAGAAAAAGTCCAAGGCCCTCAAGCTGATCGAGACCCGGCCCGCGGACCGGCCCCTGGCGGTCCAGTTGTTCGGCGGCGTGCCCGAGGAGATGCGGGACGCGGCGGCGCTGCTCGAGTCTCTGGGGGCCGCCTCGGTGGACGTCAACATGGGTTGCCCGGTGCGCAAGGTGTGCCGGGTCGGGGGCGGCTCGGCCATGATGACGGAGCTGGCCAAGACGGCCGGGCTGGTCCGGGGAATGGTCGAGGCGGTCAAAATACCGGTCACGGCCAAGATGCGGCTGGGGTGGGACGAGGAGAACCTCACGGCCCCGGAGTTGGCCCGCGCGCTGGAGGGAGCGGGTGCGGCGGCGGTCTTCGTCCACGGCCGGACGCGCCAGCAGGGGTTTGGCGGCACGGTCAACCTCGGGGGCATCCGGGCTGTGGTCGAGGCGGTGAAGACAATCCCGGTCATCGGCAACGGGGACGTGACCACGCCGCAGGCGGCTCGGATGATGGTCGAGCAGACCGGCTGCGCGGGGGTGAGCATCGGGCGCGGGGCGTTTTACAACCCGTGGATCTTCGCGCACACGCAGCACTACCTCCGGACCGGGGAGGTGCTGCCCGAGCCGCCCTTCGAGGAGCGGTTGCGGGTGATGCGCCGGCACCTGGACCTGATGATTGAGGTCTTCGGCGAGGCGCACGGATGCCGCATGTTCCGCAAAGCTGCGCCGTGGCACGCGCGGCGTTTCGGCCCGGCCAACCAGTTCAACAGGAACGTGGTCCTTGTTGCCACGCGGGCGCAGTTCGAGGTCGTGCTGGCGGACTACGTGAAATGGCGGCAGCAGTTTCTGGATGAGCGCGGCGAACTCAAACCGCGGTTCCGCCCCCCGCCGCTGGAGGAAGTGCGGAGTGCGGAATGCGGAGTGCGGAATGACGAGGCCGGCACCGCGGGGCAGGGTGTTCCTGTGCCCAGGGGGCCCGTGGAATTGTGGTGAGGAGTCCACGGTCCACAGTCCACAGTCCACGGTCCACAGTCCACAGTCTGCGGACTACACGACCTCGAGCGGGCACTTGGGCAGGGCGTTGATGAAGGCCTGGCCGTATTGCTTGGTCAGCACACGATTGTCCAGTACCGACAACGATGCCGGTGTCGGTCCTGGTGCGGATGAGCCGCCCGACGCCCTGGCGGAATTTGAGGATGGCCTCGGGGAGGGAGAACTCGCGGAAGGAATCGCCGCCGCGGGCCTCGATGGCCTCGAGGCGGGCCTCGATGAGGGGATGGTCGGGCACGGCAAAGGGCAGGCGCGTGATGATGACGTTGGAGAGGGCCTCGCCGGGCACGTCCACGCCTTGCCAAAAGCTGTCGGCGCCGAAGAGGACGGAATTGATGTCGTCCTTGAATTTTTCGAGCATGAGCGAGCGGGGCGTGCCGGTGCCCTGGACGAAGCAGGCGATGCCCAGGCCGTCGAAGAACGGCTCCATCAGTTCGCCCACCTCGAGCATGAGCTTGAAGTTGGTGAACAGGACGAAGGCCTTGCCGTGGGTGAGCCGGATGAAATGGCCGATCCAGTGGATGAGCGCGTCCCGGTATCCCTCGTCGCGGGGGTCGGGCATTTTTCCCGCGACATAGAGTTTCATCTGGCGCTGGTAATCGAATGGGGTGCCTGCCTGGAGCATGGTCGCGGCCTCGGCGCCGATGCGCCGGGCAAAATAGAGCAGGGGGGACGCCCCGGCCTCCCGCTTGCCCGGCGGCCGCGGTTTTCCGGCGGACGGGCCGCCGGCGCCTGGGGCAGCCCGGGGCGTTTGCCCCGGCGCAGGCTCCGCCTTGGTCGCCAGCGTGGCGCTGGTCATGATGACCGAGGTCTGGCTGCCGAAGAGCCGCCGGCGCAAGTACCTCGGCCACGTCGATCGGGGCGGCATTGAGCGCGAGCAGCCTCTGGCCCCGCCCGCTGCGCTCGACCCAATAGACATGGCCCTCGGCGCTTTGGCTCAGGAACATGGCCACCTCCTCGCGCAGGTTGCCCAGGCGCCGGTTGCACTCCATGAGTTCCGACCCCATCTCCTTGTCGTCGCTCATCTTGATCGAGTCGCTGACCGCCTCGCGCAGGCGCTGGATGGGCAGGGTGACGTTGTCGTGGACCAGGTCGGGCTTGCGAATCCGCAGTTCGGTCCAGTCGCGCCGCCGCAGTTCCCGTTCGCCCCCGCCAAAGCTCCGTTTCCGTGAGGATTGCTGGATTTCTTCACAGGCCGCCTCGACGTTGTTGAAGAACTGGTCGGCCTGGGCGAGGAGGTCGGCCACGAGTTTGACCGCCGCCCCCTGGCGCAGGGTGGCCAGCAGGCCCTTCTCGGTGCGCGGGTTCCACAGCCGCTGCAAGGCGTAGCGGACCTGCCCGCTGGAGAGGCTCAGCCCGATGTGCTTGGAGGCCACGCGCTCCATCTGGTGCGCCTCGTCAAAGACCAGGAAGTCGTTACGGAACAGGACGCCGCCCTGGGGCTTCTCCTCGAGGCTGCCCAGCAGCGTGAAGAACAGCGTGTGGTTGAGCACCAGGACATCCGAGGCAAGGATGCGCTGGCGCGCCCGCTGGAAGAAGCACACGTCGTGGGACTTGGCGAAATCGGACTGGTGGCCGCAGGTCTTGGGCGAGCAGAGGCCGCGCTCGGAGCAGACCTGGGCCCAGACCTTCGGGTCCGGCTCGACGTCGAAGTCAGACAGGCTGCCGTCAGCAGTGGTCTTGGACCATTCATAGATCCGCTGGAGTTCCTCCGCCTCGGGCGAGGTGAAGAGACTGCCCGATTGCTGCATCGCCCGTTGCAGGCGGCGCGTACACAGGTAATTGGCCCGGCCCTTGAGCATCGTGAAACTGAAATCCACGTCCAGCTCCCTGAGCGCCCGCTGGAGCACCGGCAGGTCCTTGCCGAAGAGCTGCTCCTGGAGGTTGATTGTGTGCGTGGAGATGACCGCCCGCTTCTTGTTGGCCCGGGCAAACAGGATGGCCGGCACCAGGTAGGCCATGCTCTTGCCCACGCCCGTGCCGGCCTCGACTGCCAAGTGTCCCCGCTGCTCCAGCGCCCGCGCCACCGCGACCGCCATCTGCTGCTGCTGGGGACGATACTCGAAGTTGGGCGAGCGCGACAAAATGCCGCCAGGCGAAAAGATCGCCTCGACCTGTCTGGCCAACTCCTGGCCAGCGCCGGCAGGCTGGCTGTCAATAACGCTGATCATCAGATTAAAGGCTAAAGGCTAAAGGCTAAAGGCTAAAGGCTAAAGGCTAAAGAGAGCCGGGGGAATACCGTGCTTGCCGACCTGTTAGGAACGGCGTCCAAAGCCTTCCCGCCTTCACTTCGCTTCCGGCCACCAACGCTCTTCTACTTTAGCCTTTAGCCTTCAGCCTTTAGCCTTTCAGTGCGTGTCACCACTTCGACAACTGCCTTATTCTTGGCGATCGCGTTGGCGGGCAGAAAGCCGCGCCAATTCGTGTTCGGGTAAATGATGGCGCAACGCCCGACAATGCTGCCCGGGTTGAGCACGGCGTTGCAGCCCACCTCGCTCTGGTCGCCCAGGAGGGCCCCGAATTTGCGCAGGCCCGTGTCGAATGGCCGGCCCTCGATTTGCACCGTGATATTGCCGGGGACCACTTTCAGGTTGGAGATTTCGCGCCCGCCCCCAGGTGCGCCTTCCAGCCGAGGATGGAGTCGCCGACGTAATTGAAGTGCGGCGCCATGGCGTCGTTGAACAGGAGCGCGTTCTTCAACTCGCACGAGTTGCCGACGGTGCAGTGGTCGCCGATGATCACCTGCTCGCGAATGTAAGCGTTGTGCCGAATCTGGCAGTTCCGGCCGATGATCGCCGGGCCTTTGATCATCACCCCGTCCTCGAGGACGGTCCCCTCGCCGATAAACACTCGTTCGCCGACGTAGGCCACGCCCTCGCAACGGTTGTGCAGGCCGGGCCGAAGGTGCGCCTGCAGGTAGGGGCCTATCTGCTTGAGCGCGTCCCAGGCATACTCGCACCCGTCGAAAATCGCCGCGTGCTCGGTCCGGCTCAAATCAAACAGATCCGCTGGTTTGAACATGGGGAGCCTTCACGATTTCGGAATGGTGCATTGGGACCATGAACCGGGCTGGCATGCTTGCCGCGCTTGCGTTTTGGACTGCGGCAGTCCTCTGCCGCTTTCGTGCCGCCAGCCAAAGGATCGAAAAGCGGCAGAGGACTGCCGCACTCCGAAACCTTGCGGAGAGCGGTGGTTCATGGAGAGAATCTGGAATCGCGGGGGCGCGCGCTCACCCGGCCAGGAAGGCGCGGTGCTCGGGGCTGTCCAGTCCGCGCCGCAAGGCCGCCAGGACCGTCTTCATTTCGCCGCGCAGCAGGGCCTCGGCGTCGAGCCACAGACCGGGAAACACGCCGCTCTTGAGCAGGCCGCCGGCCGCTGCGGCAATCTCCTGATACTCTCCCTCCCTCAATTCCCACCAGACCAGGCGCTGTTCGCCTGTAATCCAGGCGACGTACTCGCGCACTCCGTTTCGGCGGTAGGCGCCTTTCTTTTGGTACAGGTCGTAAGAGCGCGAACTGCCGACGATCTCGACGGCCAGTTCGGGCGCTCCTTCGAGGTAGTCATCTGCCGAGATCCGCGCTTGCCCGCCCCTGGCGGGCAGCTTGAACAACACCAGATCGGGCTGCGGTTCGTTGTCCAGATCCAAGCGCACGGTCGAGTTGTCGGCGCACTCGACGCCGGGAGTTTCAGCGGCATACCCTGCAACCCAGGCAGCGAGTTGGCAGTGTGGTTTGGCGTGTCTGCGGACACGGACAGGCGAGGGCATATAGACGGTTCCTTCGATGAGCTCGGCTTTCTTGACATGCGGCATGCGCTCGTAGCGGCGCTCGAATTCATCGCGTGAGAGCCGATCCCCGGCCTCCAGCAACGGCTCCGCGGCCTTGGCGGCCGGAGCGGCGGGTTCAATGGTTGGTGCGGCGGCTGTCGCCATATTCGTAGCTTACGACAGACTCACCCTGGAGGCAAGGCAAATCACGGGCGGCTTGGCGGCCCGGGCGCCCGACGGATTTCTTCAGGTGCTTGAGGGAGCCGGCGGTGCGTGGTCTGGACGCCAAAGGCGTCGCTCATACCAGCCAAGGGCCTCGCCCTGGGAACAGCCGCCAATAATCATCCGGAGCGCTGAAAGCGCGATTCATTCTCCGGGCTTTATGACGCAGGCCGTTGGCCTGCAATAGAGAATGCGTGCTGGACCCAGGGCGGCGGCCCGCCAGCGTGCCAACGCCAAGGCTGGCTCCGCTCCCGCAGTCGGCAGCCTTTGCTGGGGGCGCTGTCCAGATGCGCCTGCAGCGCCGGCTGACCACGAAGAATCCTTGCAACCTCGGCTTGCCGTTTCCTCTTTACCTTAATAGGGGCCCCTGGCCTCCGGGCGAACGTCCCGGCGGATCGGACCGCCTGAATGTTGAAAAATAAGCGAAAATGCTCTTGACACCCCAGCACATCTGCGCCCCAATTGGAACTGCTCAAGAGGAAACGTTGTGCGAATGCGCCATTCCAACTGGCACGCTGGAGACCTGAGCCACCGCGCAACCACGGTGACATGCAGGCCCTCGCGAGCACTTTCATCCCCGCTTCCAGCCCGTCCCGCGCAGGATTTCGCCCCCCGCTGCGCATAGGCCGAAAGAAAGAACGATTATGAAAAACCAAATTGATCAGTTGGCCGGTCGGATCGTGAGCAGGCATTTCCTCTGTCTATTCGTCCTCCTGTTGCTCCCAATCGCCTGCTTGGCGCAGGTTAACACTGGCAGTGATGGCAGCGACTTGGCCCTTAGCCCAACAGCAAACAGAGTTATCAACATGGCGGACCACCCGAATGGTATCTACCAATACACGTCCGTCAATATCCCCACCAACGTTACCGTGACGTTTATCCCGAACGCCAATAACACGCCGGTCTTCTGGCTCGTGCAAGGTAACGTCGTCATCAACGGGACAGTTGATGTATGTGGACAAAACGCCAGCGGGCCCAACGGTGGTTCTGGGGGACCCGGCGGCTGGGCTGGAGGCGGTGGCGGCAGTCCTCCTAGGTCGGGTCAGGGCCCAGGAGGTGGTGGTCTGAGCACGAGTCAAAACTGGGGTGTTGCTGGAGGCGGGTCGTTTGGGTCTCAAGGCGGGAATGGCAATGGCGGAGGCCTCGCCGGCCAAGTTTATGGAAACTCCTTTTTACTCCCTCTGATCGGCGGCTCCGGAGGGGGTGGGTGCAGTGGCTACGGCGGCGGGGGCGGCGGCGGCGGGATTCTGATCGCCACGTCGAACGGGATCCGGTTGAACGGACAGATCAACGCTCTTGGCGGTTCGGCCGCTGTCTACAGCGGCGGTGACGGTTTCTACTACAGCGGCGGGGGCGGGAGTGGTGGGGCGATAAGACTGGTCACATCGAGCCTCGGCGGAGCCGGCATGATAAGGGCAACTGGCGGCGGTGGTCCTGCCGCAGGCGGGGCAGGCCGCGTGAGGGTTGACGCGTTTCAGGACACTTTCGCTGGTGGGATTAGCGGCATTCTCTCCGAGGGTTTTCAGCCAATCATCCTTCCGACAGCGGGACAAGCAGCGCAATTGACCATTACCAGTATTGGCGGCGTCCCCGTCTCACCTTCTCCTACGGGATTACTCGTCACTCCCGATGCCATTCTGTCCGCGCAGCAAAATGATCCCATTCCCATTACCGTGAGTTGCGCGAATCTGCCGGTGCACACTCTCATCACCGTGAGCGTCAAGCCAGTCAGTGGGTGGCCGGTCAGTGCAACCGGCTACAATGATTCGGGCACATTGGCGTCCAGCGCCGCCACTGTCCGGATAAATATTCCGCGCGGCGGCGGGTTGATTTACGCCTCAGCAGCAACTCACTGAGAGGCTCGCATGAGGTTTCCCAAGCCCCTTGGAGTAATGGCCGCCTTGCTTCTGCAATCGTTCCCCACGATTGCCGCCGATGCCATTACCAATCTCATGTCGCCAGTCGTGAGTTACCAATACGCCGAGGATTCCGGCAGCGAAACGCGCGCAAATGGCGGTGTCCTTTCCCCCTTCGTCAGTTTTCAATATTTTGACGCCTTGACCAACGGCCTCCTCGGCAGCCCGATTGTCAGCTACCAATATTTCGAGTGGCCGGGCGATTCAATTCTGGCTCTCGAAACCAGCCCTCTGGTGAGCTATTTCTACCTGAGCTGGGGCGCTCCCTCGGGCACGCTCGGCAGTTCTTCGGAAGTCACAGCCTCGCCGAGCTCCGTCCCGGCAGACGGCCGAAGCCCTGTGAGGGTGGCAGTCCGCCTGCTGGATGGGAATGGCACCCCCGTTGCAGGAAAGAGCGTGACGATCAGCGCCGTGGAGCAGACCTCATCCGGTGCCGTCACCCGGCTCGCCACAATCACGCAGCCGGCGAGCCCAACCGACGCCAGCGGCCTGGCCACGGCGACCATGACATCCCAAACACCTGGCACCGTCCTGATCTCTGCCCAGGACGTGACCGATTGCATCTGGCTGAACAGCCCGCCCACGGTCCAATTCACACCCGCCTTTGTCCCGCCGGGGCAGGGTCTCAGCAATGCCATCGCGGGCCTGGCCTCCGAGGCGGGCAGCGACCTCAGCCCATACCTTGCGAACCTCGCGCTGGACGAAGGCCGGTGCGGCGATTACTTCCAAAACCAGGCCGGCATCGAGCGCGCGCAGCAAGGCGCCATCGCACTGAGTGCCGGACTGGGCGGCCTGCTGGCGCTGGTTCCACTGGAGGAGCTGCTTGGTCCAAGTGCCTCGGCGCTCGACAAGGCGTTTTTCAGCGCGGAAATCTCCTCAATCGAGGACTACAACGCTCTTAGCATCGGGAAGCTCATTGAGGACATCGCCGGGTCCAGCACCGGCCTGAGCCTCGAAGCGCAAGATATAGGGAGCCGCAACGCTGTCCACGCGCAGGCGTTGTCGGAGGCCCAGCAGGGCTTATCGGCCGGCGTTCCGCCGGCCAGCGCGAGCGCGTCCGCCGAATTCGCCATAGATTTGGGCCTCCGAACGGAGGCCAACCGCACGATCAAGCTCATTTTGATAAGCCAAGACACTTTGCTCTCGGCAATGCAGAGCGATTCCGAATTCTCGAGCACGGACTTCCTCACGCCCCTGTTCACGGCGGCAGATGTCATTGGCGCCGCATTGGGCAGCATGGCGGGAGGCGTTGGGGGCATAGTCGCGGGCGAAACCATCAACGCAATCGAGTCGGGCGTGGACTGGGAACAGAACCGGGCCAACCTGGCCAAGAACACACAGGCTTACCTGACCGCGGTGAGCGCACTCATTTCGTGTGTGCACTTTTCAGGAGTGATATACTCGAACGCGGCCTCGGGCCTGATGGCGGTGGCCGAGGGCCGCAGCCCCAACCCCGTCACCGGCAGCCTGGTGGGCGTGGCCTCGCAATTGGCGGGGCCGGAGTACGATATCAACGGCGCATGGGCTGGGGCGGACCCGGTGACGACCCCCGCTGTGGCGGGACAGAGGGTTACAGGCGGGGTCTCGCTCGTGACCGTAGAAAATACGGGCAAGCAATCCGCTGCCTTCACCGCTTATGCCGTATCGCAGCACACGGTGAGCCTGAGGGTCGGCGTGGGCGTCGTTGGCGTAAACGTCGGGTCACTACCCTACCCCCAGCTTACCACAGCCACGGCGACCATCCCCGCCGGGCAAACGGCCACCCTGCGGTTGAATTACTTTGACGGCGTCAACGGAACGCTGCCGGACAGCGGCAGCGCAATCACGATATATGTGCTCGGCCACAACGATCCGGACTTCTTCAACGTGGGCAAAGCGACCTCGACACTGCAATGGAGGACATCCGGCCCAGTGGCAAAGGGCCAGACACCAAGCTTCACCTTCGAGAATCCGATAAAGGCTTACGTGTTTCAGAGCGTCACGAACCAGGCTTACCAGGCGCAAATCCAGGTGGCGAACCCGTTTGCAATTCCCCTCTCTGCGACGGTGACCCAGCCGCTTCCGCCCGGGATAACGATCCTTGGCACAGATGGCGCGCTGCAGGCGTCCTCGATTGTGTGGTCCAACACAATCGCCACCAACGGCCTGGCGAAGGACAGCTTCTCCTTTACGCTCTTCGTCGCACCGGGCGCCCAAACGAATTTGCCGCCGGCAACCGTGGTGTTCACGGACGCGACCGGAACGAACAGCCTCTCTTTGGATGCATTTGCGGCCCCCTTCAGCGGGTTGTTCCCGGTTGGAGTGAGCGGCTTTGTGCCCAACGGCACGCCCGGAGCGGGCGCGCCAATGCAGTTGGCTGTGACGAATTGGACCGGAGCAACGCAGACGGGCACCGTGACAATTGTGCTCACGAACTCCGCCGGCGCGGAGGCGGGCGATTTTTCCCTGGCGTTTGACCTTCCCGGCTCCGGCGGCACCAACCTGGAATTCCATCTGCCGGGCGCTGTGCCGCCTGGCCCATACTCGGTGACGGGCTGGCTTGGCATGAGTGGCGGGACCGGCCAGGTGATTTCCGGAACGTACCTCATGCCTCGGCCACCCCAAAGCTGGGCCTCGACGCGACGGCGCTCTCGGGGACAAACGGTTTCACCATGGTCTTGCAAGGTCCCGTCGGCTGCGACCTGCTCATCCAGGCCTCCACGAACCTCGTGGACTGGCAGCCCATCCAGTACCTCGTGAGCACCGACCCCGCCGCCTACATCAACGATCCCTTGGCAACGAACTACACCCATTGATTCTACAGGGTCATGGCACTGCCGCCGTAATTGACCCACGCTGGTGACGTTGCGCCTGGATGGGCCGTGGATGCGGCTCATCTCGGGGTTTATTGACACCTATTTGCGGCTCAACCAACAAGAGGAGTTGCTTTTTCAGCAGCAGGCCGCTATGTTGCTCGACGAAGCGCAAAAGACAGCCGTTATGGAACTGACAACCAGTTGGAAAGAGGAGGGCATTAAGATTGGCCGCGAGGAAGGCCGTGAGGAGGGGCGCGAACGGGAATGCCAGCTCATCGTGCGCCTATTGCAAAAGCGGTTAGGCCCGCTGGAGTCCGACTGGGAAGCGCGCATCCGCCAGTTCTCCTTCGGTCAACTTCAAGAGTTGGGTGAGGCTTCGGTGGATTTCACCTCCCGCCTGGACCTGAAGGACTGGTTGGCGGGTCATTAAGAATCTGAGAGGCAAGTGTCGGTCCTCACTATGAAGGGGTCATGAAGGGGTCCGCGTGACGCAGGCTATCCGCCTGGTCAAGAGGGCGGCAGCACTTGGGGCCGAGCGGCTCACCGAGGCGTTGGAAAGAGCCTATCAGGCCGGCGTGCCGGCTGAGGTGTGCGTCCAGAATTCCGGGATCCCTTTTCGGGCGCTCACGCGGCCAGGAAGGCGCGGCGCTCGGGGCTGTCCAGTCCGCGCCGCAAGGCCGCCAGGACGGCCTTCATGTCGCTGCGCAGCAGGGCCCCTGCGTCCAGCCATAGACCGGGAAACACGCCGCTCTTGAGCAGGCCGTCGGCCGCTGCGGCAATCTCCTGATACTCCCCCTCCCTCAATTCCCACCAGACCAGGCGGTGTTCGCCCGTAATCCAGGCGACGTACTCGCGCACTCCGTTTCGGCGGTAGGCGCCTTTCTTTTGGTGCAGATCGTAAGAGCGCGAACTGGCGACGACCTCGACGGCCAGTTCGGGCGCTCCTTCCAGGTAGTCATCTGCCGAAACACGCGCTTGCCCGCCCCTGGCGGGCAGCTTGAACAGCACCAGATCGGGCTGCGGTTCGTTGTCCAAATCCAAGCGCACGGTCGAGTCAGCGGCGAACCCCACACCGGGGGTTTCAGCCGCATACTCTCCCAGCCAGATGGCGAGCTGGCCGTGAGGTTGGGCGTGGCTGCAGAAGCGCACAGGTGATGGCATATAGACGGTTCCTTCGATGAGCTCGGCTTTCTTGACATGCGGCATGCGCTCGTAGCGGCGCTCGAATTCATCGCGTGAGAGCCGATCCCCGGCCTCCAGCAACGGCTTCGAGGCCTCGGCAGCCGGACCGGCCGGCGCAACGGTTGGTGCGGCAGGTGTCGCCATGTTCGAAGCTTACGACAGCTCCCCCTGGAGACAAGGCAAATCACGGATGGCTTGGGTGATTGGGCAGGGCCACTGACAAAGTGGCTCGGGGCGCCTGTGCGCCAGCGGTGCCAGCGTAGCGCAGGTTTCCAAACCTGCTGTATCGCGGGTTTCCAAACCCGCAGGCCGTCCGCAAACCGGGGGCGCTCGACATGCCGCCGCCCTGCCGATTGGAAATCGGCGATACAGCAGGTTTGGAAACCTGCGCTACGATTTTGTCAACGCCCCCCCCGTGATTGTGATGGAGCCTCGACGAGCGCCGCGGCGCGGGCTATGGTGCGGCGCATGAGCTTGTCAGCCGCGGCAGAGGCAGAGACACCGGATGCGCAGGGCCATTTCGGTCCCTACGGCGGGCGGTATGTGCCGGAGACGCTGGTCCATCCTCTGCAGGAATTGGAGGCGGAGTATTTTCGGGCGCGGGAGGACCCGGCGTTTGTGCGGGAATTCGAGTATTATCTCAAGGAGTTTTGCGGGCGGCCGACGCCGCTCTACTTTGCGGAGCGGCTCACGCGGGAGCTGGGCGGGGCCAAGGTTTATCTCAAGCGCGAGGACCTGCTCCACACCGGCGCGCACAAGATCAACAACTGCATCGGGCAGATCCTGCTGGCGCGGCGGATGGGCAAGAGGCGGATCATCGCGGAAACGGGGGCGGGCCAGCACGGGGTGGCCACGGCCACGGTGGCGGCCATGTTCGGTCTCCAGTGCGTGGTCTATATGGGGGCGGTCGATTGCGAGCGGCAGGCCCCGAACGTCTTGCGGATGCAGTTGCTGGGCGCCGAGGTGGTGCCGGTCAAGGCCGGGCAGCAGACCCTCAAGGAGGCGATCAACGAGGCGATGCGGGATTGGGTGACCAACGTCCGCACCACGCACTACATCCTGGGCACGGTCTATGGCGCGCATCCCTATCCCCTCATGGTGCGCAACTTCCAGCGGGTCATCGGGGACGAAGCCCGGCGCCAGGTCCTCGAAAAGGAAGGCCGCCTGCCGGACGGGCTCATCGCCTGCGTGGGCGGCGGCTCCAACGCCATGGGCCTGTTTTATCCCTTCCTGGAGGACGCATCGGTGAAGATGGTGGGGGTGGAGGCAGGCGGCGAGGGGATAGCGGCCGGCCGGCACGCCGCGCGTTTTCAGGGGGCTCGCTCGGCGTTCTGCAGGGCACGCGCTCCTACATCCTCCAGGACGAGTTCGGCCAGGTCCAGCTCACTCACAGCGTCTCGGCGGGGCTGGATTATGCGGCAGTCGGCCCCGAGCATGCCTGGCTGCGCGACCGCGGGCGTGTCGAGTACACCTACGCCACAGACGACCAGGCCCTGGCTGCGTTTATGAAATTGGCGCGGCTGGAGGGCATCATCCCCGCACTGGAGTCCGCCCACGCCGTGGCCGAAGCCATCGAGCGCGCACCCAAACTGGCCAAGGACCGGCTCCTGATTGTCAACCTCTCTGGTCGCGGCGACAAAGACCTGACCCAGGTGGCCGCCAGGGTGGGTTTGCAAATGCCGGGATGATTTGATAGTTTTGTGGCGTATGCCGGCTGTAACAACACATCGGTTCACCGTTGAGGAGTACTACCGAATGGGCGAGACGGGCGTCCTTCGGCCTGATGCGCGAGTTGAACTGTTAGATGGGGAGATTATTGATATGCCACCCATTGGTCCGCCGCACGGAGGCGGTACAAAGCGTCTGAATCAGTTTTTCACCCAACGCTTCCAGGGGCCGCTGGCTGGTGGCCGTTCAGGACCCGGTCCACCTGGACGAGTATTCCGAGCCGCAGCCGGACCTCATGCTGCTCCGACCCGCGCCGGATTATTACAGCACCCGCCACCCCGGCCCCGAGGATGTCCTCTTGCTCATCGAAGTTGCCGCCACTTCGCTCGCCTACGACCGCGGCAGGAAATTGCCCGCCTATGGACGCGCCGGGATCTCCGAGGTCTGGATCGTAAACCTCGAGGAGCAGACCCTCGAGGTTTACCGCGAACCCCATTTGACCGGCTACGCCTCGACAACGGTCCTTTCCCCTGGCGAGAAGGCCCGCCCGCTGGCCTTCCCGGATGCCGCCGTGGATGTGGCGGAATTGTTGAAGCGACGATAATCCGCTGCGAACCGAAGCCCGGAAGGTTTTGGACTGCGGCAGTCCTCTGCCGCTTTCACGTCCCCAAGGTCCAAAAAGCGCCAGAGGACTGGCGCAGTCCAAAACGCTCCGCGCCCGGGGGACGCCCCTCCAGTTCCTGGTCCCCATGCGCGATCTCAAGATAGCGGAGGCCGCCCCTCAAACAACGTCGCCACCTTTGCCTTCACTTCAGGGTCCATCTTTATCAGCGGCGGCCAGGGGCGTTTGAAGCCCTCGCCAGGCAGTTTGCGGGTCGCATCGATGCCCATCTTGGTCCCCACGGCCAGGTCCGTCGTGGCATGGTCGAGGACATCGGCCGGGCCCCGGGTGAAGATCACGTCCCGCTGCGGGTCGGTGCAGGCGCACAGGCGGAAGAGGACCTCGCTGGTGTTTTGCACGTCAACGTCCTCGTCCACCACGATGATGTACTTGCTGAACATCATCTGGCCCATGCCCCAGAGGCCGTGCATGAGCTTGTAGGCCTGCATGGGGTAACTCTTGCGGATGCTGACGAAAACCAGGTTGTGGAAGACCCCTTCGGCCGGAAGGGCCAGGTTGATGATCTCCGGGAAATTGAGCTTGAAGATCGGCAGGAACAGCCGGACTGAGGCCGTGCCCATGTAAAAGTCCTCCATGGGCGGCATCCCGACGACCGTGGCGGGATAAACCGCGTCCTTGCGGTGGGTGATGGCGGCGATGTGAAACACCGGGTAGGGTTCGGGCAGGGAATAATAACCCGTGTGATCGCCAAACGGGCCCTCCTGGCGCAACGGTTCCCCAGGATCCACGAAACCTTCCATAACGATGTCGGCGCCGGCGGGGACCTCGAGGTCGTTGGTCTCGCATTTCACCAATTCGACGGATTTCCTGCGCAGGTATCCTGCCAGCACCAGTTCGTCAAGCCCGTCCGGCAAAGGGGCGGTAGCACAGAAGGTGAAGACGGGGTCGCCGCCCAGGAAGACAGCCACGGGCATGCGGGCGCCGGTCTCATAATAGCGCCGCCCATGGCGGGCGCCGACCTTCTGGAGTTGCCAGTGCATCCCCGTGGTCCGTTCGTCATAAACCTGCATTCGGTACATGCCGACGTTGCGGGCGCCGGTGTCCGGGTCGCGCGTGACCACGCAAGGCAGCGTGATGAACCGCCCGCCATCCAGCGGCCAGCACTTGAGGATGGGGAGGTTGAGAAGCGTCGGGTAGTCAGCACGCGCCCCTATCGAAGGGTCAGGCCGTTGCACTGGCTCCAAGTCCGGCGCGGTTGGCCAGGGTTCGCTCCGGGATGGAGGAACATCGAATTTGTGAATAACCTCTTTGCACGGGCCATCTTTGACGAGCTTGGGCCTTGCGTGCCGCAGGTCCAGCGCTGTGCCGAGCAGGCGGACGGCCTCCCGAAAGCTCGTGGGCAGCTGCGCCTTCATGAGCGAGCCAAGCTCGGCGGCGACTGACTCGACCGAGTCCGACCCAAGGCTCAGCGCCATTCGCTGCCGCGAACCCAGAGTATTGATGGCCAGCGGGAACGGCGACATCTGCCCGTTGACCACCGGCTTCTCGATGAGCAGCGCCCTCCCGCCGCCCGGCTTTTTCATCTCCCGATCCGCGACTTCGGTAATTTCAAGTTCCGTGGCAACAGGCTGGGAAATGCGAATCAGTTCACCGGCCTTTTCTAGCGCGCCCAGGAATGCTGCAAAGGAGTCGAAAGCCATGATGGC
Source organism: uncultured bacterium (assembly GCA_963749495.1). GTDB lineage: Bacteria > Verrucomicrobiota > Verrucomicrobiia > Limisphaerales > UBA8199 > CAVQND01. Next base: position 34,643 of record CAVVMW010000018.1, on the reverse strand, counting down.
CAGTAGAGTAGCAGAGCCGCCTTGACTGGCAACTGTGTGGTGCCGTTGGACGCTGCCCGCGAACCGCCGCCAAGCCCACAGGTTTTGCACTGCGCCAGTCCTCTGGCGCTTTTCAGACCCTGCCGAGGCGAAAGCGCCAGAGGACTCGCGCAGTCCAAAACGCTTCGCGTGGGGCGAGAGCCTGCTGCAATCTTCTACGCTCTAGCCCAGGCGCATGGGCATGACTACGTAGAGGAACGGACCGTTAATCTTGAGAACACCGGGACTCAGCTCATCAATCAACTCAAGGAAGACTTCGTCGTTCGTCAGTGCGGTCAAGGGGTCAATCACGTACTTCGGATTGAAGGCGATGGCCATCTCCGCGCCTTTGTAATTGATGGTCAGGGTTTCCTTGGCCTCACCAATGTCCGGTGAGTTGGCGGTGATTTCGAGCTTGTTCTTCTCGAAAGCCAGCTTGACAGAATTGGACTTGTCGCTGGTCATCAGTTCAGCGCGCCGCAGGGCATGGAGAAACTCCTCGCGCAACAGGCTGACCCGTTCCTTCATCTCAGACGGGATGACTTGGCGGTAATTGGGGTAGTTGCCCTCAACGAGCTTGGTGATGATGAGAATGGAGCCGCCCTTTTCATCCAGGAGCGTGAACGAGGCCTGATTCTCCGCATAATGGATTTCTACCGTTCCCTTGTCCTGGAGCAGGCGGTTGAGTTCATTGACTGTCTTGGCAGGAACGATAAACTCGCCTTGGCTCTTTTCGGACACATCGGCCTCTTCGTCCACCAAGGCTAAGCGCCGCCCATCGGTGGCGACCATGGTCATCTTGTGCTCCTTCAGGCTGATGTAAATGCCGTTGAGCACATAGCGGGACTCGTCCGTCGAGATAGCGAACGACGTCTTCCTGAGCATGCTCTTGAGCGTTTCCTGGGGCAGGACGACCTTTTTGTCTTCCTTGAACTGAGGGAGTGGCGGAAACTCATCAGCGCTCAGGCCATTGATCTTGTAAAACGAGGGGCCGGACCGAATGGCGCAAACGAACTTCTCATCCACCTCGATATCCAGGTCTAGATTGGTCAATTCGCGAGCAATGCCGAAGAGCCTCTTGACAGGCACGGTTGACGCCCCTGTTTTCTTGACCTTGGCCTCCACGGCGCACGAGATGGTCACATCCAGGTCAGTAGCGGTGAGTTCCAGGCGGTTCTCCTCCGCGCGCAGCAGGACATTTGACAGGATGGGCAGGGTGGTGCGGGTGCTGACCACGTTCTGCACGGCTTGCAGACCATTGATGATTTGCTCCTTTGAGATGGTCAGGTTCATGGGCGCTTAATAGTCTTTGTTTTAGTCTAAAACGTATCCGTATTAACTGCTGTGAATAAGGCAAACAACTCGCGGTGTCAAGATTTCAAGGCCAATTTGTGAAAAAAGGGCTGGTGATACTTTCGGCTGCATTGGTGAAGAAACGCGCACAATTTCGGGTTGTTCGCATTTGTTCCAGTCGGTTTACATCGAATCAACAGGTTGTTGGGGCGAAATTCGAGACGCTCGCTGTGCGCGCTGGATCACCCGGGGCAGCACTTGCTCCACGTGTTTCACCTCGCTCAGGGTGGACTCACGGCCGAGGGAGAAGCGCACCAGCGCGTTCGCAAGGGAATTGTCCAAGCCGAGGGCACGAACGACATGGGACGGCTTCAGCGAGCCGGTGGAGCAAGCTGAGCCACTGGAGGCGCAGATGCCCTCCAGGTCCAATCCTGCCAGCAGGGCAATGCTGTCCGTGCTCTCCACGACGAACGAAAGCGTATTGGCCAGACGTTGTTCGTCTGGGCCGAGGATATGGACACCTTCGAGACCTTCCAGCGCCTTGCGCAGCCGCTTGGTCAGAGCATAGAGTTGCGCTTTCGGAAAGACGGGCTCGCGGACGAAGCGTTCCAGAGCTTCAGTGAGGCCGACAATAGCAGGCAGGTTCTGCGTGCCGGCACGGCGCTCATTTTCGTGGCTGCCCCCGAAGAGGATCGGATCGGGCGAGAGTGGTGACCGGATAAAGAGCGCGCCGGCACCCTTGGGCCCGTGGATCTTATGAGCGCAAATGGAGACGAGGTTGGCGTTGAACTGATCTATGGCGGTGAGCGGTTCCTTGCCCAGCCATTGAACTGCGTCCGTATGGAACTTGACGCCTTGCTCGCGGCAGATCGTGCCCAGTTCAGCAATGGGTTCCACAGTGCCAATCTCATTGTTCGCGGCCATGATCGAAACCAGGATGGTGTCCGCGCGCAGGGCCTCTCGGAGGGAGCCGGGCGAGACGAGCCCGTGGCGGTCCAGTGGCAGATGGGTGACCTCAAAGCTCTCTTTGCGCTGGAGGTAATCGCAGGCCTGGAGCACTGCATGATGTTCGATTGCCGACGTGACGATATGGCGGCCCCTGTGGCGGAGCAGGCGCGCGGTCCCGAAAATTGCCAGGTTAACGCTCTCCGTGCCGCCGGCAGTGAAGACGATTTCGCTCGGTTTGCAGGCCAGGACGTGTGCCGTCCGCTCCCGCGCTTCGTCCAGCACAGAGCGGGCGCGGCGCCCCACATGATGGATACTCGACGGATTGCCCCAGATTTCGTCCAGAAGGGGCAGCATGGCCCGGCGGACTGCCGGGTCCAGCGGTGTCGTGGCGTTGTAGTCAAAGTAAATCGTGCGCATGAGCTTTGGCGGCCATGGAGGCGCCGTTCACAGCTCCTCAATATAGGGCCGGTTCCAGGGTCCGCCAAAAGGAAAACCTCGTCGCGGCCGGGCCATTGACAAAGTCACTCGGCGCACCTGGGCGCCAGGGTAGCGCAGGTTTCCAAACCCGCAGGCCCTCCGCAAACCGGGGGCGCTCGACATGCCGACGCCCTGCCGATTGGAAATCGGCGATACAGCAGGTTTGGAAACCTGCGCTACGACTTTGTCAACGCCCCTGTTCGTCCCAGCCCTTGGCCGGATTTGAGTATTGCTTTGGGCTGGATTGCATCGGATACTCCTGCCGGCTGGGCAAATCAACTGGAGTGCGGACTGCCGGCGAGCCGGGGGTCTGCGGACGTTTCTGGAAGGGGCTTGGCGATGAATATGAAAGCAGTGCTGCCGTGGTTATGCGTAGTGGGCTTGCTCGCCGGTGCGGGCTGGCTTTACTCGACGAATGTGAAAAGAGAGGCCGATGTGGCTGCGCTGCGCGAAGAAAACCAGCGACTCCAGCAAGGGCTCGCGGATTCGGAGGGGGCGGCGACCCGCCAGAAACAGATGGAGGAAGAGATGGCACGGCTGCGCAAGGACCAGGAGGAATTGCTGCGGCTGCGCAACGAGGTGCGCCAGTTGCGCGACACCAAGGCCCAACTCGGCAAGCAGGTTGAGACCGCCCAAGCCCAGGCGCTGGCCATGCGCCAAAATCCGGCGCCGGCGGACCCGGCCGAGGCAGCGGCCGCCGCCCAGGTCGCGGCCGCGCGCGAGGCCCTCCAGAAGCGCTACGCTGTCGTCGCCGCCACTCCCGAGCAGGCCAACTCGAATGCCTGCATCGCCAACCTCCGGAGCATCGAGGCCGCCAAGCAGCAATGGGCCCAGGACAACAACAAACCCAGGGGCGCGCTCCTGACCATGGACAGCCTGATGCCTTACCTCAAGGCCAACGGCCCGCCGGTCTGCCCCGCCTCCGGTGTTTATACCCTCAACCCCGTCGGCATCAGTCCCACCTGCACCATCCCCGGACACGCCCTCAGGTGAGCCTGGATTTGTCCTTTCCTTTTGCGTTTTCACGCCTACATTTTCTTGCACTCATGAATGACATTGATATTGAAACCCTGAAGGGTATCGCCAACCAGTTGCGGATCCACTCGATTGCCGCGACCACGGCGGCCGGCAGCGGACATCCGACCTCCTGCCTCTCGGCGGCAGACCTGGCCGCGGCGCTTTTCTTCGGGCACATGCGCTACGACCCCAGGAATCCGCATCACTACAACAACGACCGTTTCATCTTGTCCAAGGGGCACGCGGCGCCGCTGCTCTACGCGGCTTGGGCCGAGACCGGTCTTTTCCCGGCTGAGGAACTGCTCAAACTGCGCCAGATCGGCTCGGACCTCGAGGGCCATCCCACGCCGCGCCTGGCCTTTGCGGATGTAGCGACAGGCTCGCTGGGCCAGGGGCTGAGCGTCGGGGTCGGCATGGCCCTTTGCGCCCGGATGGACCGCCTGGACTATCGCACTTATGTGTTGATGGGTGACGGCGAGTGCGCGGAGGGCTCGGTCTGGGAGGCCGCCTCGCTGGCCGGCTATCACCAACTCAACAACCTGGTCGGCATCGTGGACGTTAACCGGCTGGGCCAGAGCCAAGCCACCGCCCTGGGCCACGACCTGGCGGCTTACAGGAAACGCTTCGAGGCCTTCGGCTGGCGCACCGAGGAGATCGATGGACACGACCTCGACGAAATCATCGAGGTCCTGGCTGCGGTGGGCCTGGGCACGCAGCCGCTGGTCATTCTCGCCAAAACGCTCAAAGGCGCCGGCGTCTCGTTCCTCCAGGACAAAGAGGGCTGGCACGGCAGGGCCCTCTCCAAGGAGGAGGCTGCGCGCGCCCTCGCTGAGCTCCAACCCACCGCCAAGTCCGGCATCGGCCAGCCTATCCCCGTCCCCACACAACTGCCCGCCCCCAACAACTCCCCGCCCGCCTCCTATCCCGCCCTCAATTACAAACCGGGCGACATGGTCGCCACGCGCGAGGCCTTCGGCAACGGCCTGGTCCGCATGGGCGATGCCGACCCGCGTCTGGTCGCCCTGGACGGCGACACCAAGAACTCGACCTATTCCGAGAAATTCTTCAGGAAGTTCCCCCATCGGTCCGTCGAGTGCTTCATCGCCGAGCAGAACATGGTCGGCGTGGCCACCGGCTTTGCCGTGCGCGGCAAGGTGCCTTTCGCCTCGACCTTCGCCGCCTTCTTCACGCGCGCCTTCGACCAAATCCGCATTGCCGGCATCTCGGGCGCCAATATCAAGCTGGCGGGCTCGCACGTGGGGGTGAGCATCGGCGAAGACGGTCCCTCGCAAATGGGTCTCGAAGACCTCGCCATGATGCGGGCGGTGGCCGGCAGCGTTGTCCTTTACCCGAGCGACGCCGTCGCCGCCGAGAAACTGATGGAACAGATGGCGATGCACAAGGGCGTCTGCTTCCTGCGCACCTCCCGGCCCAAAACGCCCGTCCTCTACAACAACGACGAACCCTTCCCGATCGGCGGCGCCAAGGTGCTTCGGCAGGCCCCGGGCGACCGCCTCACCGTGGTCGCGGCGGGTGTGACCCTGCACGAGGCCCTCAAGGCCGCCGAGGCCCTCAAGAATGAGGGCCTCGGCATCACCGTCATCGATGCTTACAGCGTCAAACCCCTCGCGCGAGACATCATCAAGGCCGCGGCCCAGAAGACCAACAACCTTGTCCTGACTGTGGAAGACCATTACGCCCAGGGCGGCCTGGGCGACGCCGTGGCCGGCGAACTGAGCGCCGAAGGCCTCAAGGTCCACAAACTGGCCGTCCTCGAACTCCCGCGCTCGGGCAAACCGGAGGAGTTGCTCGCCAAATACGGCATCGATGCCGCCGCGATCGTCCGGAAGGTCAAGGCGCTGGGCTAAGGCCCAGGCTTGCGATGACGCGCTGGGTAATTGGGCGGCGGCGTTCGAAATTCACGGCCCCCCTGCACTGTGTCAGCTCATTTCCCAGGGTTTCATCAGTCATCCCAGCGCGGTGGCCGTCGAGCCGCCATGGCGGCGGCCTCGGCCTTCTCCCAGTCTTTGTCGGTGCGTTTCCAGGCCCTGGTCAGAACGTCCTTGGGCCACGGTTTGACGTTCGTCAGACGCGCAATCGGGGTAGAGGCCTCCTGCTCAATGACGGACCGCAGGTGCAGCCGGACCGTGCGCCTTACGAGTTCCTGCTTGGTCAGTGGCGTGCGGCGCACGCCCTCCCTAAGAAGCGAGCGCACCTCTTCATCGAACCTGATGGACATCGGCTGTGTTGCCATAATTGGAGCGTAGCACAACTGGCGACACTATGACAATCCCCCAAAACCGGGCGGCGCTGTGCCCAACGAGCAGGCATTCCATATCTTCCCGGAGGGATGCCAGAGGGCTTGCCTCGGGGCGGCCTTTCGGGCATGACTGGGCCATGATTCACATCACGCGCTCATGTGTCGGCGGGCACGGCTGGCTTTTCCCGCACATCCATTGGCTGGTTTGCGCAACAGTGCTGTGCGGTCTGGCAGGCCCGTGCCTCGCCAAGGACCGGGCGCAGTACGCCCTCGAACTGCGCAGCCAACTCTCCCAGAAGATCATGCCCTATTGGTATGACACCGCCCTCGACCGGCAGAATGGCGGTTACCTCCTCTCGGATGACGCCGCCAAAAAGGCGCCGCCCGCGCGTGAAAAACAGATCGTCACTCAAGCGCGCATGATTTGGGGGTTCTCGCACGCCCACATCAAAGGGTTGAGCGACGGCTCGCGCAACTACCTCAAGGCGGCGGAGCAGGGCTACCGCTTCCTGCTCGACCATTTCCTGGACAAGGAATATGGCGGCTACTACTGGACTACCGACCTGGCCGGCAAGCCGCTGGACCAGCGCAAGCTGCTCTACGGCGAGGCCTTCGTCATTTATGCCTTTGTGGAGTACTGACCGTGCCGGCGGCGACCGCACCGCCCTCACCAACGCCATGGAGCTCTACACGGTCATCCAGAAACGCGCCCACGATGTCCAAAATGGCGGCTGGTTCGAGCATTTCCAGAGGGACTGGACACCGATCCTGGACAGTCAGGCCCAGGCGATTGTGGAAGTGGCCGGGCGCAAGAGCGCCAACACCCACCTCCACCTCATGGAGGCGCTGGCCGAACTCTGCGACGCCACGCGCGATGCCGCAGTCAGCGAGTCCCTCGCCGAGGCGCTCCGGATCAACATGACCTGGTTTTATCCCAAGGCTCCCGGCCAATCCAGCTTCCATCGCCACCCGGATTGGGCGCCGGCCACCGAGCCCTCCAGCCAGGGCCTCTCTTACGGCCACAACGTCGAATTCGCCTGGCTCATGCTCCGCGCCCAGAATGTGCTGGGGCGCCAGCCCTCCTGGGACCATTTCTACGCCCACCTCGACCACGCCCTCAAATACGGCTCCGACCACGACCGGGGGGGGCTTTACAGCCGCGGCGTCGACGACCACCCCGCCAACGACACCGACAAGGTCTGGTGGGTCCAGGCCGAGATGCTCGCCGCATTGACCGATGCCCTCAAACACAAGGACGACCAAGCCCAGGCCGCGGCCCTGGACAAGCTGCTCCAGTTTGTCCTCGCCCACCAGGCCAACCCCGCCGATGGCATCTGGCTGGACACCGTCGCCGCCGACGGCCGTCCCAAGGTCACCGCCAAGGCCCACAGTTGGAAGGCCAACTACCACGACGTCCGAGCCATCGTGAAATTCGTCGAGGCATTTGCCCCCGACCACAGCGTAAAGCCGGGGCCGTGAGCCCAGCGACTTCTCGGCTGCCAGGAAAGGGCTTGATCGAGCCCCGATTGAGTGGGACATTGCCCACATGACGACGCTCGTAACCGCCGATGACAAGAGACGAATCCCCATTCGGGGTGCCCAGCCTGGCCGCAAATATCTTGTGACCCAATCGGGGGACGAATGGCACGTGGCACCGTATTCGCAGGGAGTTCCTCGCAGCCGCAACCGCCGCCAATGGGCCGGTTCGAACAATGGCTTGGACTTATTCGATGTGATCGGGGAGATGGGCAAACAGGGGGTGAGGATCGAGCGGGCTGAGAATGCCCGCAAACCTGTGCCGCCATGCCCCTTCTGACGTATTTGGCTGATCGCTGATCGGCGCCATTGCGCGATCGATGGGAGCCAAGGTAGTCAGCGCCGACAAGACGGGCTTCGCGGGCTGCGTCCGGATCGATCCGTGGACCGGCTCTGAGTATCCCGCCTGGTAAACTTTCCCTTTCTTGTGCTTGAACCCGCGTGCTCTCCGGCTCTATACCCGGAGGCGATATGGACATGCGAAAGACCCGGAGCGCGGGCGCCCCGCCCGCGCAGCGCAGTGAGGTTGTGAACCTGGTGCAGGCGCCCGAACGGGGCCTGTGCGCTTGGATGACTGCCGCGGCGGCGATGCTGCTCCTGGCCCTCGGGGCCGCGGCCGAGGTCTGCAACCCGCGCGTCGTCACCGATGCCTCGCCCGATTACACGGACATGCCGGGCCTGGTGCACAGCGTCACCGCCAAGTGGCCGACCCCGTCCGAGAAGTGCTGGGCGATGTTCTACTGCAACCACATCGCCCGGCGCCAGACAACGCCGATGAGCCTGCACGGGATGGAACTGACAGATCCCATCCGCCAGTTCAACGATTACGGCTACACGATGTGCAGCACCATCGCCGGGGTCAACTGCGCCATCTGGCATCACATGGGCCTGCCGGTCAAATTCTGGGACATCACCCTGCACACCGTGCCGGAGGTCTTTTACGACGGCCGCTGGCACATGTACGACAACTCGATGTCCGCCCTTTACACCCTGTGCGATGGCTCGACCATCGCCGGCGTCGAGGACATCGGCTGCGACGGCGCCTGCCCCGCCTCGGGCGGCCAATCCGAGCGCGGGCATGTGGCCAAATACCACTGCCTCTATGCCAGCGGCCCCAACGGCTTCCTCACCGGGGCCGACACCGCCTTCAGCCCGCTCCAGGTCACTTTCAACTGGTCGGAGCGGCAGAAAGACCGCTCGCTCGTCGAGCGCAGCCACACCCAGACCGTCACTCGGCTGCCCTTCAAATACGCCCTCAATGTCGGCGGCGAAGACCACCCCGTCATGAACTGGATGCGCCTCAACTTGCAAGGCGCGCTGCAGGAGGCCAGGGAGGGTTATTCCGACGGACAAGACGCGGCTTCGGCAACCAAGTTCGTCCCGCAGTGGCTGACCTGCGGCAGGAACATTGCCCTGGGCAAACCCTATACCCTCTCGGCGCCCTCGGGCGACAGTTGGGGCGCCGGCGACCCCGACGGCAAGAAATTGACCAGCGGCGCCGGAGGTCCCTCTTGCGCCGGCGGCAGTTCGTATCGCTCCGGGGCGATTTGGCCCGAGAAGGTCAACCCGGTTATCACGCTAGACCTGGGCGCCCCTTCAACCTGCGCCAGCTTCGGCATGAATCTCCACGGCTATCCCTGGTGGGATGCCCTCAAGGGCGAGGTCCAGGACCAGGTTGAAGTCCTCACCTCAATGGACGCAAAGGACTACCGTTCGCAGGGCTTCCTCAAGCTCAACCTCTATTGGAAAGACCTCCCGGCCAACTATATGTGGACTGATGAGGAGACCATGACCGCCGGCACCTTCCGCTGCGTTCCCGAGCACCCCGTGACTGCCCGCTATGTCCAATACCGGGTGACCAACAAACGCTTTTTCGACTGCGCCGGCCTTCGAGGTCCTCGACGCGCTCCGCAGCGCCCCCTTCGACCTGCGCATCGCCCTGCCCGACGAGGCCCTGCCCATCGCCAGCCTTGCCCCCGCCGATGACGGCTCGGAAAGCGCCGGTGTGCCCAGCACAGCCCCTGGCTTATGAGTGCAACCCGCCCGTGCTCGACTGCGATTTCGATTACGACGGCTTCGGCGGCGGACCCTGGAAGCTTTTCATGAAATGGAACAAGGTGCGCTACGCGTCCCTCGATGAGGTCAAGGCGCGCGCCCCGATCTATCGGCACGCGGCATCCAGATACGAACTGGCACGGACCACAACGATGCCGTCCCATCCGGCCGCCTCTTCGTTTCCTTCGTTTCCTTCTGTTCTGTTCCTGTGCCCAGCCGGTGGGACGCTGGAAAAGAACAGAAGGAAACGAAGGAAACGAAGGAAACGAAGGATCAAAGAGCCAGATCATCTCAGAGAGCTGCGATCTTCGCTCGTATCATCTTCCAGCAACACACCCCATTCCTGGCGCAGGCGCCCCGGCCCGAATTCCAAGGCAATGTCCAATAACCCTTGATTCTTTCTGGAACGAGCCGCAACACTCTCCGTCAGGAGCATCGGTGGTATGAAGAAGAAGTTTGCGATGAGGAGTTCGGACGCGCCGCAGGCGGATTCCTTGCCGCTTATTCGCAGGGCTTTCGAGACCCTAAGAGAAGACCAGCGAGTGCCGGCCGAGTGGCACAAAAGAGAGGCCATGCGGGAAAAAGGGCAGTTTTGGACTCCCCCATGGCTGGCCGAAACGATGGCCGCGTGGGTGACGGTGAACTCTCCGGCGGTGCTTTTTGACCCCGCGGTCGGGCCAGGGACATTTTTCGCCGCTGCCCGGTCAGTCGGCTACGCGGGTGCCTTCGCGGGGTACGAACTCCATACTCAAGTTTTCGCGGAGCGCGATCCAAACAAGTTGGTGGACTCGGATTTTGGACAGGTCACGGAAGGGGACTTCATTCGCGCCACTGTGGACCACCGCTACCCGGCAATCATCTCAAACCCGCCTTACATCAGACATCACAGACTCACCGCCAGGGAAAAGCAGGAGTTGCGCGCCTTGGCCGTGCGGTGGTTGGGCTTCCCCCTGGATGGGAGAGTGGGCCTCCATTTGTACTTCTTATTGAAGTCCCTCGAAATTCTGGACAACGAGGGCAGGCTCGCCTTCCTGCTGCCCGCCGATGTCTGTGAAGGGGTTTCCTCTGCTCGCGTGTGGGGGCGGATTTGTGAGCGATTTTGCCTCGAAGCCGTGATGACATTCACGGAGGAAGCGGCGCCGTTTCCCCAGGTTGACACGAATGCAATGGTGTTTCTGCTCTCAAAGCGGCACCCGGCCGAGTCGGTCCTCTGGCTTCGGGTTCAAAAACGTGACCCGCTGGCAATCCTCGCTGCCCTCCGAGCGGATGGGGCCCGAGATCATTCGGCCGTCATCAGACAATTATCCGAAGCCCTCAGCACCGGGTTATCACGGCCCCCAAGGCCCGAAATGAACGGCCTGCCGCTATCGTCGTTCGCGAAGGTGGTCCGCGGCATCGCCACAGGAGCGAACCAGTTTTTCTTCCTCACGCGGAAGCAAATCTCTGAATTTGGGCTGAGTGAGTGTCATTTCGCTCGGGCGATTGGCCGGACACGGGATTGCCGAGACAGCGTTTTGACCCAGGACCATCTCGATGGCCTTGAAGTCAGCGGCCGGGCAAGCTGGCTGCTGAAATTGGGGGCGGTGCCGAAGGAGGATCTTCCCGAGCCCCTCAGGCACTATCTCTCGGTCGGAGAGGAGCAGGGGCTTCCTGAGCGGTCTTTGATCCGAACCCGTCGCCCGTGGTACAGAATGGAACATCGGGCGCCGCCACCGCTGCTCTTCGCGTACCTGGGGCGGAGAGCCTGCCGCTTCGTGCTCAATCGCGCGGCCGCCTTGCCGCTCACCGGCTTCCTTTGTGTGTACCCGTTTGATGAATCGCCAGAAGCCGTGGAAGGGTTGTGGCGGGCGCTTAATCACCCAGACACCGTGCGGAACCTCGCGTTTACAGCCAAGAGCTACGGCTCCGGAGCGCTGAAGGCCGAACCGCGCCAACTGGAGCGACTGTTGATTCCGTCCCATGTTCTCGAGGAGCCTGGACTTCGGGAGCCATCTCGCCCGCGGAACTTGAGCCAACCTCCCGGGGTGCGCCCTCGGGGGATCACTGATTCGCCGCTCCGACAGGAACGGCCTGCCTCATAAAGCCCTGAGGATGAATCGCGCTTTCAGCGCTCTGGATGATTATTGGCGGCTGTTCCCAGGGCGAGGCCCTGGGCTGGTATGAGCGACGCCTTTGGCGTCCAGAGCACGCACTGCCGACTCCATCATGCACCCGAGGAATTCTGTCGTGCGCCCAACCAGGCCCTCGCTTTCGTGGGACGAGAGCACTGAAGGGCACGGCGAAAGGCCTGCCCAGTTTTTTGGTCCCCTTGCTTTCCCGGTTTTGAGGTTAACCAATCAGCCAGACCGTGATTTTGCAATCAGCGGGTACTTTTGGGTGGAGAATGCCCTCTTGTCATAAGGTTCGTTTGTGATAGAGTCGTTTTGCAAAAGGCCGTCCGGTCGGATGGACCGGGCGGTGCAGTCTCAGATGAGCCCGAACCGACGAACCGTCCGGAGTGGAACAACCCCCAAAGGAGGCCCAAATGAAACAGCCGTTTCGTTTGCCGCCCCTTGCCCGCCCAGCGAAGTTACCGAGCGCCCAAGGCCGCGGTGGTTTTACCTTGATTGAACTGCTGGTGGTTATAGCGGTCATCGCCATTTTGGCGGCCTTGCTGTTGCCCGTGTTGTCGCGGGCAAAAGCCAAAGCCCGGAGTTTGCAATGCCTGGGCAACCTGCGCCAGATCACCCTCGGCTTCAAGGCCGCTGTGGATGAGGATTCAGGCCAGTTGAACGGGCCCGGCCCTTGGGGTCCGGGCGGTCCTTATCCTTATGCGTATGGGTACGGCTACGAAAACTCGGGTCTGGCAGGCTGGTATGTGAAGCGCTGGGGCAAGGCAAACGAATGCTGGATTTGTCCCGAGGCGCCTGTAGCGCCGTCAATCACCAATTCCTGGATGCCCTTCGGTCCCGGTCCCGGCCCGTGCTATGCCGGCACGGTCAATTCGGCCTGGCGGACGTTGGGGGACTGGTGGTGGTGGTGGTATGGGCCGAACCCGTTGGACCGCACAAATCGAGTTGGGAGTTACACAGCCAACAATTGGGTAAGCGGCTGGTGGGGGTGGTGGGACGGATGGTATGGGTCGCCTTATGGTTATGGGAGATCGGATTGGCTCTTCAAAAAGGAAGAGCAGATTGCACACACGTCCCAAACGCCGGTCTTCGCGGACGGGATCACCTTTGGTTGGTGCTGGCCCAGCGAGACGGACCTGCCGGCGGCCAACCTGCAAATGGGCCTGCCTGGCGGCTCCCCTTCCTGGGGCATGAACCTGCTGACGATCCCCCGTCATGGCTCCAGGCCAGCCAGCGTTCCCTCGACTTGGCCGCCGCGAGCCCGGTTGCCCGGCGCCATCAACGTCTCCTTTTACGACGGCCACGTGGCCCTGGTGCGGTTGGAGAACTTGTGGCAACTGGAGTGGCATCAAGGCTGGAAACCGCCGGTCCGCCGGCCTGGCCTGTGACGGGGGGCGAGGGGATGCGTGAAAGGTGAAACGTGATGCGTGATGCGTGATTGAAGAGTTCCGTGCGGGGGTGACGAGGGACGCTTCGGGCTGAAAGCCCGAGATGTGACAGCCTGGGCTGGAGCGAGCTTGCGAGCGGAGGCCCAGGTCACCGGGCCACGACGGCCGCGCGCCCTGTAAGAATTCCCCGAACGAATTCGCGCTTTGCGCCCCTGAACCTCGACACTGCGTTCCCGTCCCGCGAAGCGTTTTGGACTGCCGCAGTCCAAAACCTGGCGGTTCATGGAGAGGGCGCCATAAGGTCCCGGCCTCACAGGCCGGGGCTTTTCGAGGGGCGCTGGCTTACCCGGGCCTCCGCTTCGCTCCAGCCCGGGCTCTCACATGGAGGGCCTTCGGCCCTGGGGCACCTCCCGCAGGGCCATTGACAAAGTCGCTCGGTGCGCCTGTGCGCCGGGGGCGCCACCGTAGCGCAGGTTTCCAAACCTGCCGTATCGCGGGTTTCCAAACCCGCAGGCCGTCCGCAAATCGGGGGCGCTCGACATGCCGGCGCCCTGCCGATTGGAAATCGGCGATACAGCAGGTTTGGAAACCTGCGCTACAACGCTGTCAAGGGCCCTCGAGGGAGGGCGGCAACCGGTGTTTTGATATTGAGATTTCGCTCCGGCGGATTATTCTATGCGGCATGCAATCTCCCGGACAGGATCCGCGGTCGTTCCGTTTCGCTCGTTGAACGTCAATGCGACTGAAACAAGATTATGAACACAAAGGAAACCCAAACCAGAACGCGAGCCAATCGTGTGGCCCGCCATGGATTCACGCTGATTGAGTTGCTGGTGGTGATTGCCATCATTGCCATCCTCGCGGCGATGCTCTTGCCGGCGCTGGGCAAGGCCAGGAGCAAGGCGCAAGGCGTCCAGTGCATGAGCAACACGCGGCAGCTCGGCTATTCCTATTACATGTACGCCACGGACAATAGCGACCGGGTCACGGACCCCGGCGCCTTCGTGGGCGCCGGCTGGCTGGACTGGACGACCAGCTCGGTGAACACGAACCTCCAACTGCTCCTGGATCCGAAGCTCGCCTGCCTGGCCAAGTACTTTGCGAACTCGAAGAACCTCTACAAGTGCCCCGCCGACATTTACGTCAGCCCCGCACAGCGAGCCGTGGGCTGGAAGGAGCGGGTGCGCAGCGTCAGCATGAATACTTACTCCGGAGACGATCCCTCGACCGATGCCTCCGGCTTCGACAAGTGGCGGGGATTCAGGACCATGTCCAATATCAGGAACCCCGGACCCGTGGATGTGTTCGTGTTCCTGGACGAACACCCGGACTCCATCAACGACGCCTTTTTCTTCCCCGTGTTGAACGGTTACGGCGGCTTGTACGGGTGGTGCGATTTCCCTGCAAACTACCACAACGGCGCGTGTGGTTTCGCTTTCGCAGATGGCCATTCAGTCATCAAACGTTGGCTCGGCAAACTGCGCAGCCCCACCTGGTTGGCGGTGACCTACACGGACCGGCACGCGGGCGCCTTGGTCTGCACCAGCCCCGCCGACAAAAACGATATCAACTGGGTCAAAGATAGAATGGCGCCAAGAAAGTAAGGCCCCGGCGTAAACGGTCGGGAAGGCGCAGACAACGTGCCGGCGGACCCCTCACCCCGGCCCTCTCCCCTTCCGAAGGGGAGAGGGAGAAGCGTCGGCAGTCTCGGGAGCCTCCAGGCGTCTCCCGACGGGCGCATTCCGACTCCGCCCCCCCGGATGCGCCCGTCCCCGGGCTGAAAGCCCGAAATGTGAGAGCCTGGGCTGGAGCGAGCTTGCGAGCGGAGGCCCAGGTCACCGGGCCACAACGGCCGCGCGCCCTGTAAGAATTCCCCGAACGAATTCGCGCTTTGCGCCCCTGAACCTCGACACTGCGTTCCCGTCCCGCGAAGCGTTTTGGACTGCCGCAGTCCAAAACCTGGCGGTTCATGGAGAGGGCGCCATAAGGTCCCGGCCTCACAGACCGGGGCTTTTCGAGGGGCGCTGGCTTACCCGGGCCTCCGCTCCGCTCCAGCCCGGGCTCTCACATGGAGGGCCTTCGGCCCTGGGGCACCTCCCGCAGGGCCATTGACAAAGTCGCTCGGTGCGCCTGTGCGCCGGGGGCGCCAGCGTAGCGCAGGTTTCCAAACCCGCAGGCCGTCCGCAAATCGGGGGCGCTCTACATGCCGACGCCCTGCCGATTGGAAATCGGCGATACAGCAGGTTTGGAAACCTGCGCTACGACTTTGTCAAAGGGCCCGCGCCCCTCCCGGCGATTGAAACGTTTTGAGGTTGCCTAGAGTCTTCTTGCCAGTCTGCCCGCCAGTCTTTCCAGGGCCGGGGAGCGGTCCAGGGGGTCCAGGTGCACGTCCAGCAGGCAGAAGCTCTCGGTCCAGTCCTCGGCCTCGGTCAGGGCGGCGTCGAGGTCGGTTTCGGTCCGGACCACGAAGCCGCGGCCGGCGCCGAGGATTTCGGGGATGCGGCTATAGTCCCAGGGCCAGAGGTCGTTGTAGGGGCCGTCCTGCATCTGGCGTTCGGTGCCGTAGCCGCCGTTGTTGAGGACCACGACCACGGGGTTCAGCCCGTTGCGCGCCACGGTGGCCAGCTCCATGCCGGTCATTTGAAACGCCCCGTCGCCCACCAGCACCAGGGGGCGCAGCTTGGGATTGGCCAGTTGCGCGCCGACGCAGGCGGGCACGGCAAAACCCATCGAGGTGTAATACGCCGGGCTGATGAACTCGGTCCGTTGGCGGATGAAAAGGTCGGTCGCGCCAAACAAGGCATCGCCGACGTTGGCCACCACGACGGTCCGGGCGGACAGGAAGGCATTGAGGCGCTCGAAGAGGCGTTTGACGGTCAACTTTGCGCCGGTGCTCTTGAAGGGGTGAATGGGGGCGGGGTGCGGGATTTTGCCCGGGCCGGCGCGGCGCAGGGGCAGGCGCAGCAGCCCGCGAAGGAAGTCCTTGAACCGGACCTCCTCGTAGGTGTGATACCGGATCGAGAGTTTCTCGCTGGTGGCATAGATCGAGCGGACCGGGTCCAGCCGGGCGGTATAGACGCCCAGGTTGATGTCCGTCATGAATGCCCCCAGGAGGATGACGCAATCGCTCTCCTCGACGTAGCGGCGAACGTCGTCGCGTCCCATGGCGCCTTCATAGACGCCGAGGTAGAGCGGGTGCTGCTCGCCGATGACGGATTTGCCCAGGACGGTGGCGGCGACGGGGATGCGGGTCTGCTGGACCAGTTTGAGGAGCAATTCCTGCAGGCCGAAGCGGTGCACCTCGACGTCGGCCAGGATGACCGGCTGGCGGGCGGCTGCGATCATCTCGGCGGCCTCGGCCAACGCGGCGCGCAGGCTGTGGGGATTGCTCCGTTCGTGGATCTCCTGCGCCCGGTGATGGGGGATGCCCGGCACCGCCGCCATGTCGCGGGGCAGCTCGATATAGACCGGGCGCTTGTAACGCAAGGCCGCGTGCAGGACGCGGTCGATCTCTTGGAACGCCGTCTGCGGCTCGCTCAGGACCGTCGCCGCCACGGTAAGCTGCTCGAAGACTTTTTTTTGCGTGTCGAACTCCCGCACCTTGTGATGGAGCAGCGGGTTTTTCCGACGTTCCATCATGCCCGGCGCGCCGCTGATGACGACCACGGGGGACTTTTCCGCGAAGGCCTCGGCGGTGGGGTTGGCCACCTTGAGGCCGCCCACGCAGTAGGTGACGCACACGGCGCCCAGCCCGCGCACGCGCGCATAAGCATCGGCGGCAAAACCCGCGCCCTCCTCGCCGCACGTGTTGACAATGCGCAGTTTGCTCTTTGAGAGCAGGTCGTAAAAGCCCAGCACGTAATCGCCCGGTATGCCGAAGACGTGGCGCACCCCGTGCGCGTAGAGCCGTTCAATAAGGTATTCGCCAATGGAAGGTGAGGTTTTCATCCGGCCTGTGCAGCCTAACACCTCGAGCTCGGAGCGTAAAGTGGCGGCAGAAACCGCCTGTGAGGCCTCATTGAGGGCGGGAGCGTCACGGGGGCAGACCCCTCACCCCGGCCCTCTCCCCATCGGATGGGGAGAGGGAGAATTGTCCGTAGCCGCTCGAGGAACCAGAGACGCCTGGAAGTTCAAGAGACTGCCGACGCTTCTCCCTCTCCCCTTCGGAAGGGGAGAGGGCCGGGGTGAGGGGTTTGCCCGGCACTCCGTCTCCGCCTGTCCGCTTGTTTATTGTTGCAGCCGGCGGGCGCGGGGAAATAATGGCTGCGTGCCCAAATGGGTGAAAGTCATCATTGCGCTGTTGTTGTTGCCCGTGTGCGGCGGGGCGGCGGCGGCGCTGTGGCGGGTGCTGCAGGCCAGCGGGGATGCGGACAGGATCTGGGTGGCCACGCTGGCCGGCGCGGCCTGCTGGGTGGTGATATACTTGCTGTTGCCCAAGCCGATGCTGCTTTACGTCTTCGGGCACGAATTGACCCATGCGCTTTGGGCCTGGCTGATGGGCGGCAGCGTCCGGAAATTCAAGGCCTCGGCCCAGGGCGGGCACGTGGTGGTCACGCGGAACAATTTCCTGATCTCGCTGGCCCCGTATTTCTGTCCCATCTATGCCATCCTGGTGGTGGTGGTGTTCGTGGCGGGGCACCTGGTCTGGAACTGGCGCCCCTATGTGGTCTGGTTCCACCTCCTGCTGGGCGCCGCTTATGCCTTCCACGTGACGCTGACCGCGCACATCCTCAAGAGCCGGCAGAACGACCTGGCCCAGCACGGATACCTGTTTTCCGCCGTGATTATCTTCCTGGGGAACATGGCGGTGCTGCTGGTGGGGGTGCCGGTGCTCACGACCCGCGTGGGCGTGCTCAAGGCCCTGGGCTGGTGGCTCAGCAGCACCGGGGAGGTCCTCCGCCGGCTGGGGGGCTTGCTCTGAGCGGCGCCCGTTTGTATCGTTGGGATTCCAGCGTAAGTTACGCTGCGAACTTCGCTCTTGATAAGCAGGGTGACTTGAGGCGAAATGGCCGGGTGGACTGAATCCGACGCTATGGACCTAGCCGATATTCTGAGCACAGAGCAGATCATCACGGAGCTCCAGGCTGCAAACCGCTGGGAGGCCATCGATGAGCTGATTAACAACCTCGTGGCTACGGGCAAGATCAAGCCCGAGCACCATGACGCCATCGCGGCCGTGGTCAAGAAACGCGAGTCCTCGATGAGCACCGGCATCGGTTTCGGCATCGGCATTCCTCACGCCTCGACCGACCTCATTGGCGAGGTGGTCGGCGCCTTGGGACGCTCCAGCAAGGGCGTCAATTTCGATGCCCTGGACAATCAGCCCGTGAACCTCGTCATGCTCTTCCTGGTGCCCCAGGGCCAGTTCCAAAAGCACCTCCATACCTTGGCCAAGATCGCCAGGTTGCTCCACAACGCCGAGTTCCGCCAGGCCCTCGAACAGGCCCCCGATGCCCTGACCATGCTCCGCATCATCCGCGAACAGGGCAAAGAGCAGCCACAATGAGGGGCGCGGCTAAAAGTGTCGGGCATGGGCCTCGGGGGTTTTGTCCCGGAGGGACATCTGAGAATAGCCCGGCGTCTCGACGCCGGGGAGGTTGCAACCGGGACCCTCGTCCCGAAGGGACGACTGAGAATACTCCTCGCTTTCAGCCGTCCCTTCGGGACGGACCTGCTCGTTGGGTCCGCTCACCCGGCGTTGAAACGCCGGGCTATTGTCGGAAGCCCCTTCGGGGCAAAGAACCGCCGCCGGCTGACCGACGGTTTTAATCGCGCCCCACAATGAGGTGGCTCCATGGTGCCCAGTAAATTGATCGAGAAACGGCTGCAGGAGGCCGTGAAGGCCGTCGTGCCCGAGGCCGGGACCGACTCTGTGCTGATCCGGCCCTGCCCTGACCCGAGGTTCGGTGATTACCAGAGCAATGCCCTGATGGCGCTGGCCAAGGCGCTCAAGACCAACCCGCGCCAGTTGGCCAATGCCGTGGCCGCGCGGCTCGATGTCGGCCAGTGGTGCGAGGAGGTCCAGGTTGCCGGGGCCGGCTTTCTGAACTTCCGGCTCAAGCCCGCCGCGGTGGCGCAGGCGCTGGAGGCGGCGGCCCGCGGCGAGCACCTCTTCTTCCAAAAGGCGGCCCGGCCCCGGACGGTGGTGGTGGACTTCAGCTCGCCCAATGTGGCCAAGCGGATGCACGTGGGCCATATCCGCTCGACGATCCTGGGCGATTCGCTGGCGCGGGTGCTCCGATTGCTCGGGCACCGCGTCATCACGGACAATCACCTGGGAGATTGGGGCACGCAGTTCGGCATGCTGCTGGCCGCGTGGAAGACGGCCCTGGACCCCGCCCGCCTCCAGGCCGACCCCCTGGGTGAAATGGAGCGGCTCTACCGGGGGATTAGCGCGCATTGTGACAAGGATAAGCCAGGCTTCGACCCCGCCGCGCGCGACCGCGCCCGGGCCGAGCTGGTCAAGCTCCAGGCCGGCGATTCCGAGAACCTGGCCATCTGGCGCGAGATGATCCGCCTCTCGCAGACCCAGTTCGACTCGATCTATGGCCGGCTGGGGGTGAAGTTCGATTACACCCACGGCGAGAGCTTCTATAACTCCCAGCTCCAGGGCGTGGTGGACGAACTGCTCCAACGCGGCATCGCCGTCGAGAGCCGGGGCGCCAAGGCCATCCTGTCCGACGGCTCCCTGCCGCCCAAGGACGACCCGTTTCTCATCCACAAGGAGGGCGAGTGGGTGCCCAACCCGTTCATCGTCCGGAAGAGCGACGGCGGATTCAACTACGCCACCAGCGACCTGGCCACGCTGGCGCATCGGGTCGGGACCTGGCACGCCGACGAGGTGATTTACGTCACCGACGGGCGCCAGCAGCTCCATTTTCGGCAGTTATTCGCCAGTTTCCGGCGCTGGCATCCCGAGGCCCGCGCGCGGCTGGCGCATGTCTGGTTCGGCTCGATCCTCGGCGAGGACGGCAGGCCATTCAAGACCCGCTCAGGCGAGACAATCGGTTTGGCGGACCTCCTCGACGAGGCCGAGGAACGCGCGTTCAAGGTCGTTTCCGAAAAAAGCCCCGAGCTGCCCGAGGCCCAGCGGCGCGACATAGCCCGCATCGTCGGCATCGGCGCGGTCAAGTACGCCGACCTGCTGCCCAACCGGCAGAGCGATTACGTTTTCAGTTGGGACAGGCTCCTGGCCTTGAACGGCAATACAGCCCCTTACCTGCAATATGCCTACGCGCGCGTGCGCAGCATCTTCCGCAAGGGCGGCGAGCGCCCGGCGTCCGGCCCGGGCCCGGCGTTGGCATTGACCCTGGGCGCGCCGCAGGAACTGGCGCTCGCCAAGCGCCTCCTGGATTTTGGGCTCGTGCTGGAGGCCGCCGCCGAGGAATTCCGGCCCAATTTCCTTTGCAATTATCTTTTCGACCTGGCCGGGGCCTTTACTGCCTTTTATGAGAGCTGCCCGGTGCTCAAGGCCGAGCCGGCGCAACGCCGCACTCGCCTGGTCCTGTGCGAACTGACCGCGCGGGTCCTCAAGCAGGGCCTCGAGGTCCTCGGCATCGAGACGCTCGAACAAATGTAGGGCACGTGAAGCGTGAAGCGTGAAACGTGAAACGTGAAACGTGAAGCGTGAAGCGTGAAGCGTGAAACAGGCCAAAGGGGCATCTTCCAATGATTTTGCCAAAAATGATTTTGCCTCGCCGCCGATTTTGTTGCGGCGCCACGGGGCTGGGCTACACTTAATCCTGGTTATGAAACGCTCCAAATGGCAACTGTGGCAGCGCTGTCAGAAGTACTCGACGGAATATCCTGCCTTGGGCCTGGCCGTGGACCTGAGCCGGATGGATTTTGCCGAGGACTATTTTCAATCCATGCAACCGAGGCTGAGGCAGGCCCTGGCTGCAATGGCCAAACTTGAAAAGGGGGCGGAAGCGAATCCGGACGAGAAACGCATGGTCGGCCACTACTGGTTGCGTGCTCCTGCGTTGGCGCCTTCGGCCGAAATCCGCAAGGGAATCGAGGAGGCGCTTAATGCGGTCAAGCAATTTGCGGCCCAGGTCCACGCGGGCGCTGTCGCTGGCTCCAAGGGGCCTTTCAAGAACGTCCTGCTCATCGGCATCGGCGGTTCGGCCCTCGGGCCGCAATTCATCGCCAACGCCCTGGGCCAACCGGGCAAGGACAAGATGAGCCTCTTCTTCTTCGACAACACCGACCCCGACGGCATGGACAAGGTGCTGGACCGGCTCAGACCCGAACTGGGCCAGACGTTGACATTGGTGATTTCCAAGTCCGGGACAACCCCGGAGACGCGCAATGGGATGATCGAGGCCGAAGCGGCCTATTCCCGCGCGGGGCTGGACTTCGCGGCCCACGCTGTCGCCGTCACCATGCGGGGCAGCCTCCTGGACAAGCACGCGGCGAATTGGCTCACTCGTTTTCCGATGTGGGATTGGGTTGGGGGCAGGACCAGTGAGTTGTCCGCCGTAGGGTTACTGCCCGCAGCGCTGCAAGGGATTGACATTGACTCGATGCTGGCCGGGGCCAAGGCATGCGACGAGGTCACTCGCTCGAAGAACACCCGGACCAACCCTGCCGCCCAGCTCGCGGCCATGTGGTTCCACGCCGGTAACGGTAAAGGGAAGAAGAATATGGTCATTCTGCCCTATAAAGACCGACTTGAGCTCTTTTCCAAGTACCTTCAGCAACTCGTGATGGAGTCTCTAGGCAAACGTCTCGACCTCGATGGAAAGGTGGTCCACCAGGGCATTACGGTTCTCGGGAACAAAGGCTCGACCGACCAACATTCATATATACAGCAGTTGAGAGACGGCCTCGACAACTTCTTCGTCACATTCATCGAGGTCCTTCATGATCGAAACGGCCCGGCAGTCATGGTCGAGGAAAAGGTGACGTCAGGTGACTACTTGAGTGGCTTGCTGCTTGGGACACGGCAGGCACTTTTCGAGAGCGGCCGACAATCTATAACGCTAACTATAGCAGATATATCACCATTTAACGTTGGTGTAATCATAGCGCTTTTCGAACGAGCAGTAGGACTCTATGCTTCGTTAATTAACGTTAATGCTTACCATCAGCCTGGTGTCCAGGCCGGCAAAGAAGCCGGTAAAGTGGTCATCGACCTCCAAAGAAAAATCCTTGGGCAACTCGAGAATTGTCCGGATGGCGGCTCAGTCTCTCAACTCGCTCAGGCCATAGGGGCCAAAGATGAAGCCGAGACCGTTTTCAAGATATGCGAGCATCTGGCGGCTAATCCGCAGCGCGGTATTCGCAAATCGCCAGGGTCGTCGCGGTTCAAGGCAATATACCGACTATGTTCACTTACCCCAAAGAGTATGAGGTGATCGTGGTTGGTGCCGGGCATGCCGGCATCGAAGCTGCGCTGGCAGCGGCACGGATGGGGTGCCAGACGCTGCTGCTGACGCTGAACGCCGACACTGTCGGGCAGATGTCGTGCAATCCGGCCATTGGGGGTTTGGCCAAAGGCCACTTGGCTCGGGAGATTGACGCGCTTGGGGGCGAGATGGGTTTGGGCACGGACATGACGGGGCTGCAGTTTCGGATGCTCAACACGAAGAAAGGACCGGCCGTCTGGGCGCCTCGAGCCCAGTGCGACAAGAAGGCCTACCAGTTCCGGATGAAGTGGGTCTGCGAGCGGGAGCCGAACCTGGATTTGCGCCAGGGGCAGTGTGCAAGGCTGCTCCACAAGGATGGAGGGGTCTTCGGCGTCGAGACGATGCTGGACGTGCGCTATCTGGGCCGCACGGTCGTGGTCACGACGGGAACCTTCCTTAAGGGTTTGATGCACATCGGGCTGAACCAACAATCCGGAGGGCGCGCAGGTGAGGCGGCCGCGAGCGGGTTGTCAGCCTCTTTAATCGAAGTTGGTTTGGAACTTGGCCGGCTGAAGACGGGGACACCGCCTCGGCTCCTGAAGAGGTCCATTGATTTTTCCAGGACCGAGGTCCAGCGGGGCGACGAGCCCGCTCCGTACTTTACGCATTGGAAGGATGATTTGTTCCACGTGGAACATTCCGCAGCAATTGGGGTTTCAACGAGCCAACCAGCTCGCTATCCACCAGGCTCGATTCTGGCCACGCTCGGCGGCCAACTCCCGTGCTACATCACCTACACCACCGACGCAACCGCGCAAATCATCCGGCAGAACCTCCACAGATCCCCTCTCTACTCCGGGATTATCCAGGGTGTCGGCCCTCGATACTGTCCATCCATCGAAGACAAGATCGTCAAGTTCCCCGAGAAGGAGAGGCAGCAGTTGTTCCTCGAACCCGAGGGAATAGCTACCGATGAAATCTATGTCAACGGTTTCTCGACCTCCTTGCCGTTCGAGGTGCAAGTCCAGATGGTAAGGACGATCATCGGGTGCGAAAAGGCGGA
Source organism: uncultured bacterium (assembly GCA_963749495.1). Taxonomy (GTDB): domain Bacteria; phylum Verrucomicrobiota; class Verrucomicrobiia; order Limisphaerales; family UBA8199; genus CAVQND01. The sequence continues at coordinate 11,127 of CAVVMW010000018.1, read as the reverse complement.
GATCATTCGGCCTGCCTACGCCGTCGAGTACGATTTCGCATTTCCCACCCAGCTCCAGGCCTCGCTCGAGACCAAAGCCTGCCGCAATCTCTACCTCGCGGGTCAGATCAACGGGACTTCGGGTTATGAAGAGGCCGCGGCACAGGGACTCCTGGCCGGCATCAATGCCGCTCGCCGCGTCCGTAATCTACAGCCCATTACCCTGCGCCGCGACCAGGCCTACATAGGGGTGCTGATCGATGACCTTGTCACCAAGGGCACATTCGAGCCCTACCGGATGTTCACCTCGCGCGCCGAGTACAGGTTGGTGCTCCGCCAGGACAATGCTGATTTGCGCCTGTCCGAAATCGGGCGTGCCGTTGGGCTTCTCCCCGAGCGCAAGGCGCGCTCGGTGCGTGAGAAGCAAACGCTCATCCAGGCTGAAATCTGGCGGCTGGAAAACTCCCGCTGCGGGCAAGAGACGTTGGCCCAACTGCTCCGCCGACCCCAGGTTGCCTACAAAAACCTCCCAAGCCGAAATCCCCAACTGCCAGACGAGGTCATTCAACAGGTCGAGATAACCATCAAATACGCGGGCTATATCTGCCGCCAGGAAAACGAGATCGTTAAGTTCAAGAGCTTCGAGGACAAGCGCATCCCGGATGCTTTCGACTACTCGGCCGTACCGAGCCTGCGCAGTGAGGCCAGGCAGAAATTCACCAAGATCCGCCCCGCCACTCTCGGCCAGGCCTCCCGCATCTCCGGCGTCTCTCCGGCCAATATCGGCATCCTGATGGTCTGGCTTAAACGCGGCGCAGATAATGCCTTCGACCACGCCAACAAGCAAAGGGCCGCGGAGCAGGAACGGAAGGAAACGGATTGAAAACGGATTACACGGATTACACGGATTACACTGGTTTCTCCCATCCGTGCCACGCGTGTAATCCGTGGCAGAAAATGCTTCGCAGCCATAGTATTAGTGTTACTTATATATCCAGATCCCATCCCCCAGAGATGATCCGGCTCTTCGATCCTTGGTTTCCTTCGTTTCCTTCTGTTCTTTTCCAGCGTCCCACCGGCTGGGCACAGGAATAGAACAGAAGGAAACAAAGGAAACGAAGAGGAGGCCCGATGCGGCGGCATCGTTGTGGTCCGTGCCAGTCTGTATCTGGATTCCTAGAGACCCTCTGTCATGAAGGCCCGGCAAAATCCATTTTGTGAGGATTTGCGTCCTACCCCCGCCGCGGCGCGCGGTTTGCGGCCTGCTTGACCGCGCGGGGGCAGGCGCCTAGAATGGGGCGCGACCAGATGAAAATGTCTTCCAGACTCATGGCGGCAACGGCTGCGCTTGTCGGGGCGGTGATCCAGGCGCCGGCGGCGTCGGAACTGATCAACGGCATCCAGGCCATTGTGGACGAGACAGTGATCACGCGGCGGGACGTTGAGGAGGAGACCGACCCGGTGGCGGCGCAGTTGGAGCGCGATTACCACGACCAACCGGACGTGCTGCAGAAGAAGTGGATGGAGGCGGTGCGGAACAACGTGGACCACCTGGAGGAGCGGCAGTTGATCCTGCACGAGTTCAAGACGGCCGGTTACAACCTCTCGGAGAAGTACATTGATGACGCGGTGCAGGCGGAGGTGCGTTCGTACGGGGACCGGCCGACGTTCATCAAGACGCTGGAGGCCAAGGGGACCACCCTCGATCAGAAACGCAAGCACATCCGGGAGACGATCATCGAGCGGGCGATGCGGGAGAAGAACGTCTCGTCGGAAATCATCGTCTCGCCGTACAAGGTCCAGGTGTATTACCAGGAGCACCACGAGGACTACAAGCTGGCGGATCGGGTCAAGCTGCGGATGATTGCGTTGAACAAGGCCATCGATCCGGACGCGCCGCAGGCCAGGAAGATGGCCGAGGAGATCCTGGGCAAGTTGAAGGAGGGAACGCAATTTGAGGAGATGGCGAAGATGTACTCGGAGGATCGGCAGCACCCGGCCGGCGGAGATCAGGGCTGGGTGGAGAAGGGGGAGTTGCGCAAGGAGTTGAACGATGTCGCCTTCTCGCTCAAGCAGGGGGACTGCAGCAGCGTCATCGAGACACCCGAGGCCTGCTACCTGATCAAGGTCGAGGGCGCGAGCCCCGCGCATTACAAGCCCTTGAGCGAGGTCCGCGATCAAATCGAGAAGGACCTGCAGGATCGCGAGCGCGCCCGGTTGCAGAAGCAGTGGATTGACAAGCTGAGGAAGAAGACCTTCGTGAGGCTTTATGACTGATGAGCAGGGCGATCGGCATTTCGCTGGGGGACGTTACAGGCATCGGCCCGGAGGTGGCGCTCAAGGCGCTGGCTGCCGAGGGCAGTTCCGGCGGCGCGCATTACCTGCTCATTGGCGACGTGGACCACGCCCGAGCGCTCAATCGCCGTCTGGGCTTGGACCTGCCGCTGGTCGATGAGGGGCTCCGGGCGGGCCCGGTTGGATCTCGATATGGAACCCGCAGCCGGGCGCGTTGGGCCGCGACCTGCCTCCCGGTGCGCCCGCTGCGGCCCAGGCCGCAGTGGCGTGGTTGCGGGCAGGGGCGCAACGCTGCCTGGCGGGCGAGCTGCAGGCCCTGGTCACGGCGCCCGTGAACAAGGAGGCCATCATTCGCTCCGGACTGGCCTTTGTCGGCCAGACCGAATTCCTGACCGACCTGGCGGGCGCAGAGCGGACGGCGATGATGCTGCTGGGCCAGGATGATCGCGGGCGCTGGCTGCGCGTGGCCCTGGCAACCGCGCACCTGCCGCTCCGGGACGTGGCGGCCCGCCTGACCCAGTCGAAGGTCGAGGTCGCCATCGAGCTGGCTGCGCGGGCCTGCGGCGCCCTGGGCCTGGGGCGCGCCCGGGTAGCGGTCTGCGGGCTGAATCCGCACGCGGGTGAAGGCGGCAAGCTCGGGACCGAGGAGCAGGACATTATTGCCCCGGCGGTGCAGGCCGCGCGAGGACGCGCACTGGAGGTGGTTGGCCCTTTGAGCGCCGACGCCCTGTTCTACAGGGCCTACCGGGGCGACTTCGAGGCGGTGGTGGCGATGTACCACGACCAGGGTCTGGCGCCGCTCAAGATGGTGAGTTTCGAGGCCGGCGTGAACTGGACGCTGGGCCTGCCCTTCATCCGAACTTCGCCCGACCACGGCACTGCCTACGATATTGCCGGCCAGGGCATCGCCAATCCCTCGAGCATGATCGCCGCCATCCGGCTGGCCAGGCAATTGGCAGCGCGGACGTGATTGGCAAGGCCCAATAGAGCTAGGGAGGCCATTCACAATAACATGAACACGTTCGCTTGGTCTTTTGACCGCTGGCTTCCGCCTTCGCTAAAGCTACGGCGGACGGGTCGTTGCTCGCTCGTTACAGACCGCTTCGGGTATGCTCCTCGCTCGCGCCTCGCCAGCGGTCAAAATCCCGGCGCGCCCGTTGTCCATGTTATTGTGAATGGCCTCCTAAGATCCTTTTCATAGTCAGATTCTCCAATTCCAATCTCCCATCGGCCGGCGTGGCTGGCCACTGGGAACAATCCCCCATGGGTGGGAAGTAAGCCCCACCGTATGTCAATCAAAAAGACAGCAATCCCACAGCACTAAACAGCAACCCGCCATGAGACGCCCATTGCCCGTTGGTGCTACTTGAAAGGAGTAGTCTGGAGCCGCATGATGGCTGAGGCCTTGGTGGGAGAACGCCCAGCCGCGGCGGCATCGCCTTCTCTGCCAGTGGGAAGGCCGTGCGGCTTAAGCCGTCCGGTTGCCGCTCTCCCTCCGGCCATGATCGCCGCCAGCGCATGGCCGGAGGGGAGGGTGGCCGGAAGACTCAGGCGCAGCGCGGTAAGAGTCCTTGTCGGTGAATGAATGAACTCGACAGGTCTTGTCCCGCGGCACAGATCGTGCTCGCGTCACAGGCCAAGAGAAAGCGAATGCGTAGTGTGCTGTTAACCGGTCTGTTGGCCCTCCTTTTGGGCGCCTCAACTGTAGTCTTTGGGGATACCCTGACGTTCGTTGGGCAGACGAACGATTCCGGGGTGATAGATACCAGTTGGTCCAATGCGGGAAACTGGTTCACCGCGGACAGCACCGGCGCTTTGGCGCCAGCCTTCAGACTGCCGTTGGAGGCAGACACTGTGATCATTAACGGGACACTCGAGGTGGATAGCCTGGTCCGCATCCAGGGCATAATCGCCAACACCAACGCGGTGATTAACAACGGCCATTTTGGCCTTCAGAACCTCCAGATGCTCAGCGGGAGCAGTTTCAACGGAACGGTTTTGTATCTCTCCGCGTACATGACGGTTGATGGCCCGGGCTGCCTGTTCAGCGGGGTGACCCTCAACATTCTGCCGGCTGCCTTGATGACGATAAGCGCGGTCGCGCCCGCAGCCGCGGGGGGACTTGAGTTGGACGACGGAACAACAGTCGATAACGGGGGAAACATTTTCCTTGCGGACGGCACGCAATTGACCAGCGGGGGCATGTCTCAGAGCCAGTTGGTGCTTCAATCCGGCTCAGTCCTGAGTTCCAGCGGCACCGCGTTGGTGCAGGGCGGGCAAGGCGGGCAGTTGGTCCTGGACAACAACGGCATTGTTCAGGCCCAGAGCGGCACGCTGCGGTTCGGAGGCGGCATCGACTGGGAGTGCAGCGGCGGGTCGGAGCAGTTCATCGCCGTTTCGCCTGCCTCGCTGATTCTCTTCGAGAGCCCCTTTGATCTGAATGCCTTGGCCTCGAGCGTTTTCAGCGGGCCGGGCACGAACCGGTTGGCTGCGGGCGGCATCATTGATGGCATGCTGTGCGCCGGGGGGGCGACCGACCCGGTCACAGGAAACTCTCTGGGCGGCAACCTGGATATCCTCGATTCACTGTCCGGGGCCGGCTCGCTGACCGCGGTGGGCGGCACGGGACAGGGCGGCTTCGTGAACTGGGTCCACGGCACGCTGAGTCTGCCCACGGTGAGCGTGCAGACAGGGGCGAGCCTGGTCATCAACGGTGGCGAGGCGCTCTCCGGCTGTGCGCTCGTGAACGCCGGTCTTTGCACGCTCCTGGGCCAGGGGCTGTCGCTGGACCAGGGGTCTGTCATCAGCAACCTGGCAACGGGCACGTTCGAGGCGCAGGCAGACGGGAGCTTGAGCGCGGCGCCCGGGGGCGGGGGCAGCATCTTCGACAATGCGGGCACCTTCCTCAAGTCCGGCAACGGCACAATCCGGTTTGGCACGGCCAATCCCCCGGCGGGCCTGGACCTGATGAACAGTGGGCTGGTGGATGTGAGCGGCGGCCAACTGAACCTCTTTGGCGGCTCCGGCAGCGGGGAATTCCGTACCGCTTCCGGCACCGTGCTCTGGTTCTGGGGTGGGACCAACACCCTGAACGCGGGCGCAACATTTACCGGGCAAGGCCTGGTGCGGGTCCTGGAGGGCGCGGCAGCCCCCACCTGGGTCATCGAGGGCGACGCGGCCCTGGCTGAACTGGAAGTCGGCTCCAACGGGACCATCCAAAGCCCGGCCAATGGGACCAACACGATTCAAATCCAGAGCCTGGTTGCAGACAGCAATGCGGCAATCAGCAACGGGAATTTCGTGCTCGCCACTGTGCAAATGGCCGACAGCGCCCGTTTCAACGGCTCGACCCTGAGTATTACCAACCTCATGGCGGTGACTGGTTCCAACTGCCTTGCCGGCGTAGCGCTGACCGTTCAGACCGGCGCCCTCATGCGGATCAGCCCGGCTACCAATTCAGTCCCGGCCATTCTCGTGCTCGAGGCGGGCTCGCAAGCCGCCTTTTGTGACGGGGCACGGTTGACGGGCGGCGGGCCGCCGCAGAGCAAACTGGCGGTGCAGCGCGGCGCCATGTTGCGGAGCGCCGGCGCAGTGGCCGCGGGCGGCTCGGCCTCCGGGCGTCTGCTCATCGATAACAGCGGCACGCTATCCGCCGACAGCGGCACGTTGCAGTTGGCTGACACGATCGATTGGCAGTGTGCCAGCGGGCGTGCCGAGTTCAAGACTCTCGACCCTGCCGCCCTCATGCTCTTCGGCGGCCCCTACTCCGTGCAGGCCGGGGCCGTTAGCCGGTTCAGCGGGCCGGGCACCAACCGGTTTGCCGCAGGCGTTGTTGTCAACGGCACGCTGCAGGTGGGAGGCCGCGAGTCTTTCTCGAGTGCGCCTGCCCCCGGCAACGTGGAATTGGGCAATTCAATCTCCGGCTCGGGGGTCTTGCACGCGCTGGCCTTCCCGCCGATCGGCAGCTCGGTCAGTTGGAATGCGGGCACGCTCAGCCTGGCCAACCTCGACATTGATGCCGGCGCGCAACTGGTCGTCAACGGCGGGCAGGCGCTTTCCGGCTGCCTGCTCAATAACTCGGGCACTCTCATCTGGCGCGCGCCTGGGAGCCTTGCCGGTGGCGACGGCGTGGTCATCAACAATCTTGCGGGCGGCACATTCGACCTCCAAACCGACGTTACCCTTGGTTCCAGCAACAGCACGCCGCGCCTGGCCATCAACAATGCGGGGCGTTTCCTCAAATCGGCCGGAGGCGGCGCCACTCTGCTGGCGGCGGATTTCATCAACTCCAGCGACGTTGAGGTGCAGGCCGGCATTCTCTGCGTGCAAGGGGCCTGGCAGCAAACGGCCGGGAACACGGCGGTGAGCATCGGCGGCAAGCAGTTGGGAGCCCAGTACAGCCAACTGGCCGTCGGCGGGGCGGCCAACCTGGACGGCCAACTCCAGTTGCGCATGGTCAACGGGTTCACGCCGCAGCCCAGGGACACCTTTTGTGTGCTCACCTGCGCCTCGCGCTCCGGCGTCTTCTCCGGCCTCACCGCGCCGCACGCGGACAGGGCCGGCTGGGTCCCACGCTACAGCGCCACCAACCTGGTGATCGCGTTGGCCGGCGAGGTTGCACTTTCGCAACCCGCTGCCGTTGGTGGCAAGCTGTCCCTGCCCTTCAACACCACCGCGGGACTCACATACACGGTCCAGAAAACCGACACCCTCTGCCCTCCCAGTTGGCAGACCCTCTCAACCATCGCGGGCACGGGCGCTATCGAGACGGCCCAGGATTCGGCCACTCAACCCCAGGCCTTTTACCGCGTGCTGGCGCAGTAGTGACGATGGACCTCGCTGATTTGATTGCGGATTTGTGTGCAAGGTAAAAGTAGAAACCGGAGCTGAAGCGAACCTCTTATGACTATGCCCAAACTCAGCCTGGTGTGCAGACCGGATCTATGCCTGCGGTCCCTCGCCCCTCGACTCTCGCCCCTTGGCCAGGCGCTGGCAAACCGGCGCGAGGCGGCGCAGGCCTCCTGTCGGCGCTGCTCCAGGCCGCGGGCAGGCTTCACTCTCATCGAACTGCTGGTCGTCATTGCCATCATCGCGATACTGGCCAGCATGATCCTGCCGGCCCTGAGCCAGGCCAAAGAGAAGGCCAGGGCCGCGCAATGTCTCAACAACCTCAAACAGGTCGGCGTTGCCGCGCGCATGTACGCCGATGACAACCGGGACACCTATTCCTGCGGGCAAGGCGGCTACGTGGTCCACGGCGGACAATGGACGATGGACCCAACCTCGACGAAGCTGCGCCAGCCCGATGATGTCGACGCTTACTGGGCGCTGGGTTATTCCGCGTACTTCGCCAGCAACCAAAAGCTCTTCGGTTGTCCGGACGGCAAGATCGTCGATGAATGGCGCGACCTGGGCTTGAATTACCCCCACGATTTCTGGGCAAACTCAACTTACGGGATGTGCCAACTGCTCCTCATCCCCTGGGCCGGAACCGACACCCAATATGGCCCGGACGGCAAAGGCCCGCTCAAAACCAGCAGCTATTTGAGCCCGGGAACCACGATTTTCTGCCAGGATTCCACCAAGCAACTGATGGAGGGGGAAGACGATTCCCTGGGCCTGTTTCCGGGCCACACCGGGATCCTGACCCAGTGGAAACGCGATATGGCGTCCTACTATCCCGGCGTGGACCTCACCAAGGGCTGGTGGCGGCACAACAACGGGTGCAACACCCTCTGGGTCCCCGGTAACGCCAGCAAGATTCGCTTTAGCCCCAACGGCGTGGACTACCATTGGTACACCGGGGAAAGACCCTCCGCGATGCCGCGGTAGTGCGGCTGCCGGGAAACCAACGCCATCGCGTCCCTTTCGTCCCTTTTGTCCCTTTTGTCGCTTGCTGAAGGGACAAAAGGGACAAAAGGGACGCAAGGGACGGATTTCGGATCTCAAGGCGCGGCGTTCGTTCATGGACTTTGCCTGCGGTCCTTTGTATGGTTGTCCAGATGACGGGCCTGGCGCCCTACCCAGAAACCTCGCCCCTGAACCAGGAAGGAAAGGGGTCAGCCATAGCATGGTTCATTTTCTTCTTTGACGAGCTCGTCTGGAGGACTGTATCAATCCGCCATGCCGCGCAAACTGCTGGTTGAGTATCTTGGCGCCATGTATCACGTGATGAGTCGAGGAGATCGGCGCGAGCATCCGATTCATCAGACGGCCGACTGGGAATATGGGTCAAAACGAACCATACTGATTCGGGAGAAATGCACGGGGTTTTTCAGCAGCAATTTCCAAGCTTCAAAAGGCCCAGATGCTCTTGGCTGTGATAACTCCCATGGAACATAATACAACGGCGGCCGTGCTCCAAAGCACTGCGTCGGCTTAAAACAACCCCCAACCGACCGGGGCAGGACTTTCCAAACAAAAGGACCTGGCGGTCCGGTCTTAGTTCGCCCTCGCGGCCGGGCTTTGCCCAACCGCCTCCTCCTCTTGCTCCATTTCCCAGGCGATGCGGCGCAGCCACCGCTTCACGTTGCAGGCCGCGCCGGTGAAGTAGTTCTGGAGCTTGGTTTTGGCCAGACCGCGATAGCGCGCATGCCTCAGGCCGTGACCTCGCACCAACTCGCTTTGCGTGCCCTCGATCCCGTTGCGGTGTTTCATCCGTTGCTTGAACTCCTGGGTGCGCTGCTCCTGTCTGCGGGTCTGCAACGCGGTGTGATGCTCCCCCACAACCAGCGTGCGATGCTTGTGCTCGGCCTTGATGCATTGGCCGCGCAAAGGACAAGCGGCACACGTGGCGGTGTCCCATTCGAAACGGTAAGCCACTCTCCCGGTGGCCTGCTCCTCCAGCCGGCTGCATTGGCTGCTCGGCTGCCCAGCCGGACAAGTGGCTCGACGCTGCTCCACCTGGACTTGAAACGCTTGGGTGGTGAAACGGCCGTCGTTGTTGTTGGCGGGTGCCGGCGCCGGGCCAATCAACTCCCTGCCCGCCGCCGCCGCTTCCACCAGCTTGTCGGCCGAGATGTAAGCGCCATCCACGTACTGCACCGGAGGCTTCTCCAAACCCATGGCCGCCTGTTCGGCCTCCATCTTTTCCGCGCCAGCCTCGTCGCTCTCATAGGCCGCATGGGTCACGATCCCGGCGATGAAATTGCGGGTCGGTTCGCCTGGCGCCAACGTCGCTTCACACACCGTCTCGGCCACCTGTATCTTGTAGCCCACGTGTTCCTTCTTTTTGTCGCCTTGCCCCTTGGCGGCGTAGGTAGCGTCCGGCTCGTGCGGGTTTTGCACTCGATCCGAGGCCAACTGTTTTTTGTCTTTGGGCTGGACCTCCGGGCCACTGGCCGCCGGCTGGCTCTGGGCGGAGTCGTCCTTGGGCTGGCCGCTTACGGAGAGGTTCGGCTCCAACGCGCAACTTGTCTGAGCCGCCACCGGCGCGGGTTCGGCCGCTCCTGCCTTCAGAAGCTCTGCCTGTTGGCTGGGCGGGGCCACCGGGCTGCTGCTCGCAGATGGGACGGAGTTGGCTTCCGGTGGCACCGTTGTCGTGGCGGTCGTCCCCGCCCCAGCCTCGGAAGCGGCCGACGCAGGACTGGCCGGCGCGACGATGATCTCCTTGGAAGCCGATGCCGCCGGACCAGCGCGCACGTCGAATTGTTCGGCAAAAACCCGCCGCAACAACTCCACCTGGGGTCCAGCCGCCGCCCGCGATGGCTCGGGCTGGCCCAGCCACTCCAGCAGTTGCCACGCATCGCTGCCCGCCTCCGCTAACTTGCGTCCCAGCGTCTCAGCGCTGGCCCGGTAGTCCACTTGGCTCTCCACACAACCGGAGGAGGGGTCAAACCATAACTTTTCACCTTTTGACTTCCTCCGGCTCGGTCTTGCGGCGCAGATACAGCTTGTTGTTCAGGCTCTTCCAACTGCCCATGTAATCCGCTCGGCGATTTGGCGGATGGTCAAGGTGGTCTCGCGCCGCAACCGCGCCGCCAGGGCCAGCTTTGCCGGGTCGCCCTTCAAGTGCCCCTTCAAGTCATCCTGGCTCCATCGCAAACGCTTCAACTCCTCCGCAACGATGCACTCCCCTTTGGCTTCGCCGCTCCACGCCTCAACTTCCCCGAATGCTGATCACTCAGGCGCGCCTCCATCTGCTCCAACAGCTTGGCGCGGAACTCCTCGCTGCCCAGACACCAGCCGCGCTTTAGTGGTTTCCATTGGGCCGCATCGTCCTCCTGGGTGCCGGCGGCGCTCCATCTGCCGCTCAAACTGCTCTCGTCCGCAAGCGGTGTCTTTTTGGATCCCGTGTTCGCCCAGCAAGCGGTCCACCCGCATCCAGCCCGGTCGGTGTTCCGGCGCGGCCAAATACCAAGCCAAGCTGCTCCAGGGATACTCCAACAAGCGTTCTTCCCTACCCAACAGCCCTGCCCGGACCGGATTCAGATGCACGTAGTCACAGGCCGTGCGCAGATACCCGTTGCCGCTGCCCTCGACCACAATCGCCTTGTAGCGTCCGCTGAACACGTGACCGGAAAGCTTGTGCCGGCCGTTGAGCCGGATGGTATAGCTGCTCAGCAGCCAGCGCATTCCCGCCACCAGATTGGCGTTGGGCGTTTCGACGACCAGGTGGAAATGGTTGCGCATCAGACAGTAGGCATGGACCTGGAAACCGGTCTTCTGGCAGCACTCGGCCAGCGTCTTGAGAAAGTCCTGCCGGTCCACGTCATCCAGGTAAATGTCTTCCCGGCGGTCCCCACGGCTCAAGATGTGGTAAATCGCCCCGGGGTATTCGACTCTGATTTGCCGCGGCATCGGCAACACTCTGCCAGTACCCCTGGCGTCCCGTCAAGTGAAAAGTTATGGTTT
>CAVVMW010000017.1:0-15102 GCA_963749495.1 uncultured bacterium | reverse complement strand
GGGTTTATCTCCTGCGAGAACGAGGGCACTTTTGGCAGTCGCAGCCCAGCCGTTTCCTCGTGGGCAGTTCGGTTTTGGGCCTGGGTGTCACCACCGCCCTCGTGCTGGGCGGCATCCTCATGCCCGCGCTCAGCGCGGCATTTCTCTTGGGCGTAGCGGGCGCAGGGATCGTCTATTTCGCCGGCCTTGACTGGCTCAAAGTGTGGCTCTTCGGCCATCTGAACCTGCGCTGAGCCACGGCCGCCAGGCGGATCGCCAGGGACGGAAGAAACCGGCAAGTGGTTCGCTTTAGACCATTGGTGGAACCGGATGTGCCACGAGCGGAAGCCCCTTCTTGTTTCAAACGATCAGGAAACCCTGAAAAACGAGTGAAACTGTTTTTTTTCGCGCTTGGCATACCCAAAGCTAAACATGAGAGACGGGACAATTAGACTGTGTTCCGGGTGCAGTGATTATGAATACAATGACGCCGGATAATCACCCTCATCTGCTCGCCCCACTGGCGACGATTCCTGTGAAAGGGCCAGAATCATGAAAACCTTGCCGAAAGCCCCGAGTCTTTGGTTGATTCCCTGTTGTGTGCTGGCGACGGCCGGAGCGGCGTGGCCGGCATCAACGCCCGCTCCCGCACACGCCGCTGCCATCCAGGCCATTCAACAGGCTCCCGATCCCTCAGCCGTCGTAAGCGCCTACGCCAACGGCATCGCCCTCGACCGCTACGACGCTAAGCTCTATGAGGCCTACGTTGCCCGGATGGTTGATCTGGGCCTCCAGGAAATGGCGTATCATCAGGCCCGAATGCTCACGTCCCTGCAGTTCAGCAACGGCTTAGCCTGGGGTGTAGTCGCCTACGTGGCTGCCCGCCGGGGGCAGATGCCAGAGGCGGTCTCCGCCATCAATCTGGCGGGCCAGTTTGCTCCCGAGAACCAGTTCGTCGCGCACACGGCCGGTGAGTTGGTCGCCCTGGTACGACCTCAAGGCCGACAAGACGGCACTCTCCGAACATGCCAAGCACGGCCTGGCCAAAGTTCGGCTCTATTGGCCAAACAAATCGCTTTCACCGGCGCTTACGAGACCGCCTGCAAGGCATACCAGGCCCAAACCAAACCGGAACAGCAGCCAGCCCAGTCTGCGCCTGGCCAAGCCGCACCACCCCCGGTTGCGCCAGGGCAATATGCGCCCGCGCTCCAGATTCCCGGATGCGCCGCTGGTCCCGACTGCGCCCGTGGCTCCGCTGGCGCCTCAAGCCGCGTCGGAGAGCGACCTGGTTGCGCCATTGGGCTACGCAGCGCCTGCGCCTGCGCCCGATTACTATCCGGAATTATGCGGGTCCGGACTATGACTGGGCGCCCGAGGACCTGTTATGATTGGGGTCCAGGCTGGCTTGCGCCCACGCCCTGGTGCTGGTGGCAGCCCTGTGGCTTCTGGGGTGGATGCGGCTTCGTTCCGTTCGGGACGGTGTGCTTGTTTGGTGGTTTTGACGATTTTCACCATTTCCACCACGACAGGGATTTCGGTCATGGCGGCCGCTTCGAGCACGGCGGTGATGGGGGCCGCACGGGAGCTGGGGGCCATGCAGGTAACCCGGTAGTCTGGCACCATGATCCTCATCGTGGGAACACCTTCTTTGGGACGCCAGCTCGGCCGAACCTTTCGATGATGCAGTCGGCTCACCAGGCTTCCCAAGGCCGGGCAGCTCTGACAACGGCGAGCACAGGCGCGCCATGGTGGAGTGGAGCCCGCCAGCCAGGTTCGACCTCCGCCACCAGTCGGAATGTCCAGTCCGCTCAGGCCAGCGCCTTTGAAAACCGCGGGGGGTCTGCTCGTCTCAGGACCTCGGCCGAGCGCCAAAACAGCGCAGAAACGAGTCGAGGCACGGCTTGGGCGCTGCCAAGTGGAAGCTCTTTCGGCGGGTATCGCCAGGCACCGTTTTCCGGGGAAGCCGGCCCGATAGCGTGCCGATGGCCTCGGTCCCTCGCTATTACAGTGGCGGTTCATTTTCCGGGGGTTTTGGCGGCGGTGGATCGTTCGGGTCTTTTGGTGAGTACCGCGGAGGCTCATTTGGGGGTGGCTCTCACACAGGCGGTTTCAGCGGTGGATTTCACGGCGGCGGCGGTTCCTTCGGAGGTGGATCCCATGGAGGTGGCTTCAGTGGTGGCGGCAACGGCGGCGGTGGCGGTGGCCATCGCTGAGGTTAAATGACCAGATCGATGGGATTAGTTCACACGGACTACCATGGTAAGCGTTAACTGTGCAGGTTTGCCTCTCAAGTCGCTCCATGAGGTTCGCTGGCGGCTTGGGCTCCCCCTTCCGGCGGGCTGGGCTGGCGTTGACGATAAATGGCATAATACGCGGCGGGGACGATGAACACGGTCAGCACCACCGAGGCCGCCAAACCTCCGATGATGGCGCGCGCCAAAGGAGCATAGGCCTCGCTGCCGGTGCCCAGCTTGGCCGCCAGAGGCAGCAACCCTATGAGCGTCGCCAGCGATGTCATCAAGACCGGACGCAGGCGCACCCGGCACGCCAGTGAGACGGCTTCACGCAACGGCTTTCCCTCTCTTCGGAGGCGGCGCGTAAATTCGACGATGAGGATGCTGTTGGACACCACGATGCCCACCATCATTACCACCCCCATCAACGACATGACGTTCACGGTGGTGCCGGTGAGGCAGAGCATCAGCAAAACGCCGGTCAACCCGGTCGGCACCGCCAGCAGGATCAGCAGTGGGTCCAGGAACGACTCGAACTGTGCGGCCAGGATGAGATAGACCAACAGCGTGGCCAGAATCAGCCCGAGCCCGAAACTCTTGAACGAGGTGCGCATGGCTTGCACCGAGCCTCGCACCTTCACCCGCACCCCTTCGGGCAGGGGCGTCTGGTCAATCACCTTCTGCACGCCGTCATAGACTCCCTGGAGGTCCTCGCCGTTCGGCGCCACGTAAACATCCACGACCCGCCGCAATTGGTAATGATCCACTTCGGTCGGCGCCTTGGAGCGCGAGACCTCGCTGAGGCTATCCAGCCGGGTCGTCTTGAGCAAGTGCGCCGCCCGCAGCGGCAGCGAACCGAGATCCAGCAGATTCGTCACGTAGTCCTCGGGGTATTGCACGGTGAGAAAGTAATCGTTGCCGGTTTTGGGATCCACCCAATAGCTGGGGGCGATCATCGCATCTGAAGTGAGTGCCGTGATGATACTGCTCACCGCCTCTTTGGCGCTCAAGCCCAATTGATCCGCCCGCACGCGATCAATGTCCAGCTTCAAGGCCGGGTAATCCATGTCTTGCGGCACCAGCACGTCACTCACGCCAGGGAGGCGGCGGACGTTCTGCGCGATTTGGCTCGCGGTTGCGTGCGCGGCGTTCAGGTCCATGCCGCTGACGGCTATGTCCATCGGGGCGGGCATCCCTAGCCCGCATATTTCATAGCCCACCCGGCTTTTCGCGTTTCGGAGGATTTTTTGGAGACAAATCGGGCTGGGCGGCGCAGTTTTTTCCGTCTGGGCACTGATCAGGGCGCAACGGAGTCTTTAGTCAAACAAAAAGGCTGCCGCTGAAAACACCCCTCCCGTGACTCTTGAAACATTGACCCCATTTTTCTGCACTTAGCCCGGGGCCGGCGCCAACGCCATCAGCCGCCGGTGGCACCGCCGAAACAGCGCTTGCAAGGGATAGGCGCTGCACATCTGCACATAGACCCGGCGCACGCTCACGCGCACCTGGGCCGCGATTTTCAGCAGCTTCACACGCAGGCTCCCAGCCGTCGCCCGCTCCAACTCCGTTCCCGCCAAGCCCTGCGTGCGCAAGCGCTCCATCAACAGGTAAGCAAACATGGCCTCCCACAATCGAAACTGATTGCTGGCCATATAATGCGTGCTCATCCGGTCGGCGTGTAAATCCAGCACTTGCTGCTTGAGCAGGTTTTCCATATCGCCCCGGGCGCAGTACAGTTCCTCATAAAGCCGGGCCGGACTGAAGCGGCTCTGTTGCTCATCCTCATCCTCATCGTTCTTGAAGCCTTCGGCAGGCAGATTGGTCACCACAAACCGTGGGTTTTCCCCTGCGTTCATCACTTCGGCTTTGCCGATCACCCGGCGCTCCCGACTCCAACTGTCGAGCGTCCGGTATTGAAACTCAGCGAACTGGCGCACGCTGGCCGCACCGGTCAGACAGTGACGGGCCCGGGCTTGAGCCAGGGCCTGCCCCAGCTTCTCAATTAACACCGAGTTCTTGGCCAAGCCCAGGCAATAGTAAATCCCCCGCTGGCTCTCGCACCAAGCCATAATCTCCTGCCGGCCAAAACCGCTGTCCCCGCGCACAATAATCCGCGCCTTGGGGCAACGCTTGCGAATCGCGGCCACTATCTTCTCCAGCGCGGGCACCGCTCCGTGGGCTGCCTCGTGCTCGGCGGTGCGCAGTTGCGCCCATAGCGGGAAGTCCCCGACAAAGGCATAGAGCGGCAGATAACAATAGTCGTCATAGTAGGCGTTGAAGTGCCGCCCCTCCTGAAATCCGTGCAACCGATGGCCCATTGCGTCCAAATCCACCACGATCTCCTTGGCGCGTTTGGG
This sequence comes from uncultured bacterium, assembly GCA_963749495.1. Taxonomy (GTDB): domain Bacteria; phylum Verrucomicrobiota; class Verrucomicrobiia; order Limisphaerales; family UBA8199; genus CAVQND01. The sequence goes on along the minus strand of CAVVMW010000017.1, from coordinate 10,532 downwards.
CAGACAGCGCACCCCCATTTTCAGCAGGCAGGCTTCCACCTTGGCTGGGGCGTGCGGCAGTTTGTGGCAGCGCGTGTCTTTGTTATTGGATAATTCCAGCCGGTTGAGTGTGGAGGGCGCCGCCAGCGCGATGCCCCGGTGCTGCGGCAGCACCCTGTCTTGTCCCAGCGGATCGGTCTTGCCGCAGGCGGCAGCCAGCAGCGGGTCCAAGCGCAGGCGCTGGTGATCCTCAATGTCTTCGTAGCCCAGGGCCGTTCCGAAGATGCGCTGGCGCAGGAGTTCCTGCACCGAATGGTTTACCCAGTCGGGGTCACGCAGGTCGTAAAAACATTGCGCCAGTTCCGCCGTCACCCCGAGGTTAGTGTTGACCTGGCGCAGCAGCAGCGCGCCGGCATCACTGGAGAGGGCGCCGCCGGAGAAATCGGCTTGCACACGGCGAGGACCCAAGTCATCAAAGAGAATTGCTTGATTGGCAACGCACATGTAGTTAGTCTATAGGCTAGATATGAAAAAGCAAGTAAAATATTCACTCAAAGTGCAGGCAATCCGTTCCAAGGGGCAGACCCCCAAGCTCTATGTGTATTTTCCGATCCCCCTGGCCGCCGCCATTGGGCTGGAGCCGGGAGAGCAGGTCGAGTGGGAGCTTTTGAACCGAAGCGAACTATATTTGGTGCGCCCGCACGCCCCGCCGCCGCGCGCTCGTCCCCGCGCTTTGGCAGTCGGCTGAGCGTTCGACACCCTGTCGGTAACCCACCCGCCATCCTGCCAGTGGTCCAGGCCCGGTAAATCCGGCCCACCATGGCGATTTCATGCCAAATTTCGCGATCAACTATGAAATATGCGGGCTAGGTCGAGGATGGCGCCCACTAGGCCGCCGGTGCGGGAATAGGCAGTCACTTCGGGCAGTTCTCGTTTGACCCGCTGGCGCACAAGCCCCATGTACTCGAAGGAGCTCTGGTGAGCGTGCGGTTGAAGGCCGACCTGGACAAACGCGGTGTGCGGCCCCGAGTTGGGCGTGTAGATGGAGGAGAAGCCCGGGGTGACACCGATGTTGGCCACGACGATCTTGATATCCTCTTTCGGAACGACCTCCCGCACGATCTGCTCGACCCGGCTAACGAGCTTTTCGGTCAATTCCAGACGCAAGCCGGTGGGCGCCTTGAGGTTAATCACGAACTGACCTGGATCAGTCTGTGGGAAGTAGGCCTTGCCGATGAGCGGATAGACGGCCAAGCTCAAGAGGAACAAACCGGTGATGCCCGCCACCGTAGCGATGGGGCGAACCAGCGCCCGATCCAACACGGCCCCATAGCGGTCGAGCATCTGCTGAAACTTGCGGTTGAACCAGCCGTTGAACCGCCGGCCCCAGCCCTTCCGCTCGATGCCCCCGACCGGCTCGCCGCCGGACTCCTGGGCGTGCCCTTTGAGCAGTTTGGCGCAGAACAGTGGCACGACCGTCAACGCCACGAAGTAAGAGGCGAAGAGCGACAGCACCACGCCCAGCGCCAGCGCCGTGAAGAGGAACCGGCTCACGCCGTAGAGGAAAGTCACCGGGAAAAACACCACGGCCGTCGCCAGCGTCGCCGCCAGCACCGGCAGGGCCACTTCTTTTCCCCCTCGCTCCGCGGCGATGTCTGGCGGCTCCCCCATTTCGAGATGACGGAAAATGTTCTCCAGCACGACGACCGAGTTGTTGATGAGCCGGGAAAAAGCCAGGGCCAACCCGCCCAGCAGCATCACGTTGATAGTGCTGCCGCCCAACGACAAGCCAATGAAGGCCGCCAGCGCCGAGAGCGGAATGCAAAGAAACACCGCCGCCGTCGCCCGCAGGCTGCCGAGAAAAAGGAGGATCAGCAGCCCCGTCAGGACCAAGCCGATCAGCCCTTCATGAATCCAGAACTCCTGACATAGCCGTCAAACAAAATGTCCGCTTTTTGCCTCACGGCGCTTCCCGAATTGTGTAGCGCAGGCGCAAGCGCGAACCTGGAAAGAGGGTATTGGTCCGGTTGAGTTCCTCGCAAAGCGCGGCAATCGCCCGCGTGCGGTGCGGCGAACTTAGCGCAGCCAAGCTCACCCGCAACTCCGTTTGGGCGACTTCGAGATCCGCCGCGCTGGCCAAAGCCGATTGGATCAGAGTTCGACCTTTGTCGCCCACCCTCCGATAGTAGGGCGCGACTAATCTCAGCAAATCGCTCTCGGCTTGGTAAGCCACGATCTTAATCACATTGGTTAGATGTTTGCGTTCTGGAGCCAGTTTCACCACGGGCTCTTTGGTGATGCTTTGGATCGGCACTCGCCGGGGCACGGCGGCACGGCGTTTCTCCAGTCGCGCTACACGCTGCCAAGCAGTGTTGATTTGCTGGCCGAGCTTGCCCTGCGCGATCTTGAAGCCGCGCATGGTCTGCTGCTGCTGCTCCAGGTTGACCAGCGCCTCCAGGCCATATTCGGCCTGCAGCCGAGCCAGTTGGGCATACGCCTGGCGCAATTGGGCGTCCACGGCCGCCCAGACCGGGTTGGGAACCTCACGAGTGGGATCATCAGGCACCGCGGCATATTCGACTAACGCGTCCAACGCGTATTCGTCGCACAGGTATTTCAGGAAATTCTCTTGTCGCCAGCGATCAAACATGTGATAGGCGACTTGGGCAGCGCACAGATCCCGGCGCGAGGTCAGGACGGGGGTTTGGTGCCCGTTGTCCCTCAGGCGGGTGACCTGCCGCATGCGCAGCTTGCCCTTGAGCAAGCGCACCTCCTGGTCGGCCAGGACGTAGAGGAAGGTCCGTCCCTCACAACGGGTGCGACATGGCCGGAAGCGCTTGCGGGGGACGCGGCGGCAGCGCCCTTTGCGGTACGTCAGCACGTCAAAGCCCGCGGCCAGGATTTGGAGGAAGAGCTTGGGACTGTAGCCGCCGCGATCAAAGGCTACGGTGATGCGTCGTTTGCCCACCAAGCTGCGCACCTGCTCCAGGATGCCGGGCAGCATCTTGACCAAGCCGGCGTTAGCCTGTGCCGTGACGACAAAGAGCGGATCGCCGCACGTGTCGTTGACCCAATAGTCCGAAGTGGCCGGCACCGAGAGGCGCATCTGAGCCACGTGGGCCTTGGGCAGACGGTGCTTGCCGTGGTAAACCCGCACGTGGCCATCCACGTAGAGGAAACCCAAGGCGGCTCCGCGCAAGGCGACCCGTTGCTGGGCCAGAGCCAGGCCAAACTGCGCGGCGCGTCCGGTGGCCGCCAGGCAGGCCAGTTTCCGCCGCAGCGTTTTGACTTCGGGCGCCCGGTCCAAGCCCAGCACACGCCCCAAGTCTTGAGGGGAGTGTTCCTTGAGGCCCTCCGGTTGCTTGATGCGCCACAGCGCCATGAGCAAGAGTGTGAGCAAGCTGGTGCGCAATCCATAGAAGGCTGGCCCCAGGCTGCCGTAGATCCTCTGAGCACAGTCGAAAACGCCGCTGGCCACCAACGCCGGCAAGGCCAAGAGCACGCCGACGCACGGCACGGCGGCGGCGCACCCGAACAACGGGGCTGCATCTTCCAGCAATCCCAGGCGTGCCAGCAACCGATTGGTCCAGCGATGAGCCGGGTCGGTGTCGAGGCTGCGCGGCAGTGGGCTCGGCGCCACGGATGCACAAAAAGCGGACAGTTTTGGGTTCCCCCCAGATGCGGGTGAATGAGTTGATGAAGGGGTCTCCACGGGGGGCTGGTTCGCAGCGGTGGTCGTCCGCGGCTCAAGAGGCAGTTCGGTCTGAACGACCATCCGTGCGGGCTTCCAGCCTAAACGTTGCACGGTTTTGCGGACGGCTTGCACACTGACCCCAAGCCGCCGCGCGATCTCGTAGTGCGAGCGGCCTTGGGCCTTGAGCCGTTGGACCCAGCCTCGCCGAGAGGCCGCCAGGCGGGCACGCCCCTGCGGATAACCGCGGGGGCGTCCCAGTGCAGCCAAGCCGCCCCCCTCGAAGCGTTGTTGACAGCGCCGCACCGTGCGGACCGAGTAACCAAAGGCTCTGGCCACGTCGTTCTGATCCGCCCAACCTACATTGATCAGGCTCACCATGGCGTGGGCTTCGGACATGCGGTTGCCCACCGCATACTGTGCCAGGGGCATTCCTGACACGAGCACAAGGCGGTGACCTTCCTGCGTCAGCAGCAGGCATCGCTCGTTGATGACATGGGTGCCTTGTGGGTTTCGCGCCTCTGGAAAGAGGTTGTCGCATAGGGTATTGGCCATACGCGCCGATGTTAGCCCGGCGGTCAAAAAAGCGGACAGTTTTGGGTTCCCCCCCCCGCCAGTATTGTCCGCCCAGAAAATGCCCAGAAATGGCGAAAACTATGAGGCTATGTCAGGAGTTCTGGAATCAGGCTGCGAATGGCTGAGCGGACAAAGAGCGACTGATCGAACACGACTCCGGCCACCAACTGTTTGGGCACATCCAACAAGTCCCCCACGACTTGCTTGATCCCGTCCACCACCGCAATGGTGTTGTCCTCGCCTCCTTGCTTGAGCACGGGCAGGTAAACCGAACGCTGGCCGTCCACACGGACAATGCAGTTCTGAATCTGCGCCGCATCCTTGGCTTCACCGATGTCGCCCACCAGCACCGTGGCCTGGCCGACGCTTTTGAGTGGAATGCAGTTGATGTCCTTGATGGCGTTGATCTGGCTGTTGGCATAGACGTTGTAGTCGAAGGGGCCGATCTTCACGTCCCCGGCGGGCAGGATCAGGTTGGCGTCGTTGACCTTTCGCACGACATCCATCACGCTCAGCCCATAGGCCTCGAGCTTGACGGGATCCACGTAAACCATAATCTGCCGATAGCGGCCGCCGAACGGCTGCGGCACGGAGGCGCCCCGGACGTTGGCCATCTGGTTGCGCACGGCGAACTGCCCCAGATCGCGCAATTGCGTCTCGTCGAGCCCCTCGCCTTTCAAGGTCACCAGGCAAACCGGCAGGCTCGAGGCATCGAACTTGAGCACCACCGGCGGCAGCGTGCCGGGCGGCAGCCGCCGCAAGTTCGCCATCGCCAGGTTCGCAATCTTGCTCACCGCCGCGTCCGGATTCACCCCGGGCTGGAAAAACACCTTGATCAGGCTCACCCCGCTGAGCGAGCGCGATTCCATGTGGTCAATGCCCGCGGCCAGGGTGAAAAACCGCTCGAAACGGCCGGTGATATTGTTCTCGACTTGTTCGGGCGGCATCCCCGAGAAAAATGTCGCCACCACGACGACCGGGATGTTGATGGGCGGAAACAAGTCCACCGGCATGCGGACGAGGCTCGTCACACCAACCACGCATACCATGAGGCACGCCACGACGATCAAATAGGGATGGCGAATGGAAAAGCGTGACATGGTGTGCGTTACCCGGGCACAGGCTTACGGGCTCAGATGCCTTGAGGCTTCCAGTTCTTAAGATGCGCCCGCATATGAACAGTGTCTTGTATCGGTTGACGACAAGCTGCGGGCCTACGTTCATCAAACCTTGCCCAAAGGGCAACATTTTTCGCGAAACCACACTGGTGGTTGAAACGACGGCGAAGCAGATGATCCGAGCGCTCCCGAATGGAACGGCTGAATTCCATTGTGCCAGGCTTGAAATGTGCTGGCCGCCCAATGATTCGGCGCCGGCCGGAGCGGCGCCATGGTTAGCTCAAGCCTCGGCGTTGGCCTTTACATTGCTCGACCTGGCGCTCAGCTTCGCTGACTTCGCGTCCAAGGCGTTCCGCTTCCGCTCTGGCTTCCATCTGCAATATCTCGCGAAGTTCGAACCGCTTGCGCAAAAGCCGGGCCTGCTCTTTGAAGAGAACCACGCGTTCACGCAAGGCCGTGATCTGTTTGTCGGGTTTTGGCTTCAGCGGTTGGCTAGGGGAGCCTCCGGCTCCTCCTTCGATCTCCCCCGGGACTTTAGGGTCGTTTGGCATTTCGCTTAGCGATTTCCTTTGGGATTGTGCCGATTTAGCGCAGCGCGCCAGTTTGATAGCTCAGCGCGGACCGCTGAACCATGTATTCGTATTGGGTATTCGCACACGCGATTTGCGCGGAGACCAGATTGAGTTCCGCCTGGTTGAATTCAACGATGGAGTATAGCCCGCTTTTGTAGCGTGCGTCCGCAAGGGTATATGACTGCCGGGCGTTCTCGAGGAGTTGGCCGGTGATCCGATACCGGTCGAAGGCGTTTTGCGCGTTGAGCCAGGTAATGCGCACGTTGCGAATCACGTTGTTTTCTAGATCGCGCAGACTCTCCGCCGCCGCCCGCGCCTGGAGCTCGGCTTCCCTTTGCCGGGCGGTGTAATAGCCGCCGGCGAAGAGGGCAGGCTCACGATGACGCCCGCGGCGGCATAGTTGTCCGGCAAAGCTGAATCGCGAATCGGGGCGAGGCCGGCGCTGCCCACCGCGGCGACGGTCGGAAAGCGCGCATCCCGTTCGGCCCGGGCCTGTTTCAAGGCGGCTTCCCGCTGGTTGCGCAGGCTGAGCAGGTTGGGCCGGTAGCTCAGGGCCTGCTCGACGAAGTTGGCCACGTTGGTCGCGACTTCCGGCGGCATCGGTTCCTCCACCAGGTGGTAGGCCCTGCTTTCCCGCAGTCCGAGCAGATTGGAGAGTTGCGCAAAGGCGGCGTCCAGGTCGTTCTGCGCCTTGCTGAGCAGCAGCCTGGCATCTTCCAGATTCACCTTGGCGAAGCTGAGATCCAGGTCCGATTTCACCCCTTTACTCACCAGCGCCGTGACTTGCTCGAGAAACACCTGCCGGGCGGTCACTGTCTGCCGAGCCACCTGCGTCACCGCCTGGGCTTGTTGGGCGGAGTAAAAGGCGCCGTCAACCGCCAGCAGGATTTGTTCGCGCGTCGCCTGGGCGCTGTTGGCCGCTGCCTGGGCCCGCAGTTTGGCGCTGCCCGTCAAATTTGCCGTGCGGCCAAAGTCGGTGATGAGTTGGCTGATGACCAATCCTTGGGCTTCGCGGTCGAAGATGGCCGGGTTGTTCAGAGCGCCAATCGCCGACAATCGCGTGTTGTTCTCGGTGGTGCCGACGGCGACGGCGTTGGCGGAGAGGTTCGGGAAGAACCCGGAGCGCACCTCCTTGAGCACCTGTTGCGAGGCCAGCGTCTTCAAATCGGCCACGCTGATGAGCGGATGATTGCGCAGCGCCGTTTCGTGGGCTTCCTCGAGGGTCAGCGGCGGCAACTCCTCCGCCCCGGCGCTGCTCAGCGCTAGCCCGGCCAGCACCGCCCAGCAGACTCGGTCAATGGCTTTGGTCATAAGCGAGTGGAGCCCCGCCCGCCTCCGGGGGCGTGTCTTTTTGGGCCGAGGTGGTCTCCAGCCGGCGGTAAATCAGGTAATAAGCGCAGGGCACGATGAACACGGTCAACACGACCGAGACCGCCAAGCCGCCGATGATGGCGCGGGCCAGGGGCGCGTAGCTTTCGCTGCCTGTCCCGAGCTTGGCCGCCAGCGGCAGCAGACCGATGAGCGTGGCCAGCGAGGTCATCAGCACCGGACGCAAGCGCACCCGGCACGCCAGGACGACGGCCTGCCGCAAGGGACGCCCTTCCGCGCGCAACCGGTTGGTGAATTCGACGATCAAGATGCTATTGGAAACGACAATGCCGACCATCATGACGATGCCCATCAAGGACATCACATTGAGCGTCGTCCCGGTGGCGGCCAGCATCAGCAGCACCCCGGTCAGCCCCGTCGGCACCGCCAGCAGAATCAGGAACGGGTCCACCCAAGACTTGAATTGCGCCACCAGGATCAGATAGACGAGCAAGGTCGAGAGCAACAGGCCCCAGCCGAAACTCTGGAACGAGGCCCGCATGGCTTGCACCGAACCGCGCACCTTGATTTCCGTATCCCGCACCGGTGGCGTCTGCTTCACGATCTTGTCCACGCCCGCATACACCCGGCTGAGATCTTCCCCCGTCGGCGCGACATACACGTCCACCGTGGGCCGGATCTGGTAATGGTCCACCTCCGTCGGCGCGGCAACGCGGGTCATGCGGACGACCGAGTCCAGGCGCGTCGGCTCTTTGAGGTGCGGCGCGCGCAGCGGCATCGAGCCAAGATCGGCGAGGCTTTTCACATAGTCTTCCTGGTACTGGACCGTCAGGAGATAATTGTTGCCGGTCTTGGGATCGATCCAATAGCTCGGTGCGATCATGCCATTGGAGGTCAGCGCGGTGATCAAGCTGTCCACGACTTCCTGGGCGCTCAGCCCCAGCTCGCTGGCTCGCTCGCGGTTGATGTTGATTTTCAGCGCCGGATAATCCACGTCCTGCGGCACCAGCACGTTGCTCACCCCCGGCAGGGCGCGCACTTGCCGCGCCAGGCGCGAGGCGATGGCGTGGGCCGTCCGCACGTCCGGGCTGCTCACCTGGATATTCGAGCGGGGCGGGCATGCCCTGGTTGAGGATGGCGTCCACCAATCCGCCGGTCTGCAGGTAAGCGGTCACCTGCGGCACCTCGCGCCGGAGTCGCTGACGGACCAGGTTCATGTAGGCGAAACTGTCGAGGCGGCGTTCCTCGTTGAGCCCCACCAGCACGAAAGCCGTGTGCGGGGCCGAGTTCGGGTTCAAGATAGCTGAAAAGCCCGGCGTGATGCCTATGTTCGATACGATGATCTTGAGGTCCTTCTTGGGGACAGCCTCGCGGACGACGTCCTCCACCAACCCCACCAGCTTGTTGGTCAGTTCCAGTTTGGTGCCGGATTGAGCCTTGAGGCTAATGACGAACTGGCCCGGATCGGTCCGGGGGAAGTAGGCCTTGCCGATGGCCGGATAGAGGCCCAAACTAAGCACGAACAACCCGGTGATGCCGACAACCGTGGCGATTGGGCGCAGCAAGGCGAGGTTCACCGCCCCTTCATAGCGGTCGAGCATCTGGTGGAACTTGCGGTTGAACCAGGCATTGAAGCGCCCGCCCAAGCCTTTTGGGGCCGCTTGCTCGCCGCCTGCGTGTGCCTGGTGCGCCTTGATGAGCTTCGCACAGAACAACGGCACCACCGACATCGCGACGAAGTAGGAGGCAAACAGGGACAGCACCACCGCCAGCGCCAGCGCCGTGAACAAAAAGCGGCTCACGCCATACAGAAACGTCACCGGGAAGAAGACCACCACCGTGGTCAGCGTTGCCGCCAGCACCGGCAAGGCCACTTCCTGGCCTCCCCGTTCGGCCGCGACCTCGGGGGCTCGCCCATTTCCAAGTGGCGGAAGATGTTCTTGAGGACCACCACCGAGTTGTCAATCAGCCGGGAGAAGGCCAGGGCCAGGCCCCCAAGGATCATGGCGTTGACCGTGTTGTCGCCAAGCGCCAAGGCGATGAACGCGGCCAGGGCCGAGAGCGGGATCGAGAGAAAAACGGCGGCGGTGGCCCGCATGCTGCCGAGAAAGACCAGGATCATCGCCCCCGTCAGCACCAGCCCGATGGCCCCTTCATGGACCAGGTTCTCGATGGCCGTGCGCACGAACACCGACTGGTCGAAAACCACCTCCGTGATCAACTCTTTGGGGACCTCCAACAAATGGGAAACCACGGACTTGACCCCGTTGACCACCGCGATGGTGTTGGCATCTCCACCCTGTTTCAGGACCGGCAGATAGACCGAGGCCTGGCTGTTGACACGGACCTTGTTGACCTGGATTTGGGACGCGTCCTCCGCCCGGCCAACGTCCCCCACCAGCACCGAGGCCGAACCCACTGTCTTGAGCGGCAACAGGTTGATGTCCTTCATCGCGTTGATTTGGCTGTTCGCATAGACGTTGTAATCGAACGGGCCGATCTTCACGTTGCCCGCCGGCAGGATGAGGTTGGCCTCGTTGACCGTGCGCACCACGTCCATCACGCTCAACTGGTGGGCCTCCAGTTTGAGCGGGTCCACGTACACCATGATCTGGCGGTAGCGCCCGCCGAAGGCCGGTGGCACCGACGCCCCGGGGACGACGGCCATCTGGTTGCGAATCGTGAATTGCCCGTAATCCCGCAGTTGCGATTCGCTCAGGCCCTCCCCTTTCAGGGTGACCAGGCAGACTGGCAGACTCGACGCATCGAACTTCATCACCACCGGCGGCAAAGTGCCTGCCGGCAGATAACGCAGGCTCGCCATGGCCAGATTGGCAATGCTCGTGACGTTCCGAATCCGGGTTCGAGCCGGGCTGGAAATAGACCTTGATGAGGCTGACCCCTGTGAGTGAGCGGGACCCATGTGGTCGATCCCCGAGGCGAGGGTAAACATGCGCTCGAATTGCCCGGTGATGTCGTTCTCGATCTGCTCCGGCGGCATGCCGGAATAGAACGTGGCGACCACGACCACCGGGATTTTGATCGCCGGGAACAGGTCCACCGGCATGCGCACCAGGCTGGTGATGCCGACCACGCACACGATGAGGCAAACCACGACGATCAGATACGGGTAACGAAGGGAAAAGCCAGACATAGCAAGGGCAGAGCCAGATGGTTGAGTGTCTTAAATCAGGTGCAGCGGCGGAGCGGGCTAAAACCTTTCGTTGGCGATAGCGGCGCGCAGTTTTTCGAGCGAGAAATCCGCCG
>CAVVMW010000016.1:0-135707 GCA_963749495.1 uncultured bacterium | reverse complement strand
CGGATTATCTCGCCCCCGCGTTCTCTACATTCCTTTTTCTGTTGCGCGGCACGCGCTACCCTGGGTCACGCGGCCCGTGACCGATTACCCTGAAAGGGTTGTATCGCGCTCGCGTGTGCCACATCCGACGAGCGACACCTGCGGGATCCAAACCGGTCGCGCGCTGCCGATGAAACCCTTTCAGGGTAGCCTGGAGGTTCGGCCGCTGGTCCCAGGGTAGCGCGTTCCGCGCAACAGAAAAAGGAATGTAGAGAACGCGGGGGCGAGATAATCCGGGACTCGGGAATACAGAAGTGACTTTGGAGAAGTTGGGACCGCCCCCGTGTTCTTTACATTCCTGGGTTGAACGAAGCCGCGGCCCAAGGTTCGTTGGGCCATCCTTGGGGGTACTGCGGAAAGTGCCGGATCTGGCTTTGACTACGGTGTGCGGTCGAGGCTTTTGGGGACGGGTCAGAGCCGTGCCAAGCTGCGCCAGTCCCGGTGCTGACTGGGCAGCAGCGTCGTGGAGGTTCCGGGATCGGCCGCCGGCCCCTTGGGACGCTGAAGCGGGTGCCACGCGAACAAAGCGCGGGGGTGGGAGTTGGCCCCCCAGCCGGAACGAGCAGTGAGGTGGTCCAGGGCGTGGTTTTCATGGCGGCCTGATGGTGCGGCGGACGCCGAGGGGGGAGCCGTCGGGCAAGTGGATGACGTTGTCCCATGGGCGCCAGGAGCCGACCAGGACCAACCCGGTGCCACAATGCGGGCAAAGCAGGCCTGCCTGCCGGACAGGCAGGGGTGTGGGCTGGGCGCAGACTCCTTGAGCGGCCAAGGGCGGGTCAGTCGGCGGGCTGGAGGTCGGAGGCTGCCAAGCGGCTTTCTCGGCCGCGGAGAGTAAGGGCGGTATTTTGAGCAGGGCTCGGACGCGGTTGAACTGGGCGCGTCCCCCTGGATGGAGCCAGCCAAAGCGGCGGACCCGATGGAATCTGAGCGGCAGGACGTGCTGGAGGAAGCGGCGGAGGAACTCGAAGGGGGCCATGTCCATGTGGCCCCAAGCCCCCGTGGCACTGTGGCGGAAGGGCCAGCGCAAGCGTCCGTCAGGCAGCAATTGGAGTTGGCGATTGCCGGTGGCGGTTTTAAACACGTAACGGCTGAGGTAGCGCAACGCCTTTTGGCCCCTGCCGACAGCAGCGCTGTGAACGACCCAGCGTTGCTGCCAGAGGTTGGCCGGGAGGTCATCAAGGGCCTCGGGCATCTGCTCTTGGAGTGCCTGGTGGTAAAGCGTGCGGCAGCGATCGCTCAGGGCTTTGACCGGCAACAGGAACCGAGGGCGGCTGGAGATCCACTGGCGCTGGTCCGGGCTGAGGCCCCCGCCGGGCACCAGGTAGTGGACGTGGGGATGGTATTCGAGGGTGCGCGTCCAGGTGTGGAGCACCCCCAGCATACCGAGGGTGGCGCCGAGGCGTTTGGGATTTTGAGCCAGATCCTGCAGGGCCTGGGAACTGGAGGCCAGTAGCAGGTCATAGCCCTTTTGGGGGTGAGAGCGGATCCAGCGGCGCAAGCCGTTGGGCACGGTGAAGGTGACCAGGAAATAGTTCACCGGCAGCAACAGGGCGCTATTCTCATCAAGCCACTGCTGGGCATCCTGGCCGCCGCACTGCGGGCAGTGCCGGTCGTTGCAGGAGTGATAACTGAAGTGGCGGTGGTCGCACTTGGGGCAACAGTACATCGCCCCGCCCAGGGCCGGGGTGCGGCAAGCCAAGAGGCGTTGCAGCACCCGGCACTGGCGGGTGGGCATGGCAGCTCCGAACTGCTCCAGATAGGCCGGAGCCATCGGCACAACACTTCGTGGACGGATAAGGAGCTGCCGCTGTCCTGAGCGGCTGCGGCCATTGAGAGGCCGCCTAGAGGTCGCCCATGAACTTGTTAATGCGCTGCTGGTGCTGAGTCTGACAGAGGGTGGTTAAGTGGGTGTAGATGACGGTGGTGACGGGGCTGTGATGGCCGAGGTTGACCTGCAATTGGCGGAGGTTTTCGCCTTGCTCCAGCAGGTGGGTGGCATAGCTGTGGCGCAGCGTATGAATGTGGGCCGCCTTTTTGATGCCGCTGGCGTGCAGGGCCAGACGGAAGGCTCGTTGCAGCGTGGTGCGGTTCATGGGCTCGGTGGCGGTAAGAGCGCCCAGACCGCTGTGGCCTTTAGCTGGGAAGAGCCATCGTGGATGGCGGTGGCTGCGCCAGAGTTCGCGCAGCAGTTCCAGGGTGCGCTGGGGCAAGGGCACATAACGGTCGCGGTTGCCCTTGCCCGCCCGGATGTGCAAGAACATCCGTTGGGAATCAATGTCGCCGACTTCCAGGTTGACGGCTTCGCCCAAGCGCAGGCCACAGGAGTAGATCGTCGTCAGGGCGACCCGATGGTCCAGAGGGCCAACCTGGGCGATAATCGTGCGCACCTCGGAGGCCGAGAGGATAACTGGCAGCTTGAATTGGGGCGTGGCGCGCACAAACTCCAGTTCCGCGGGCCAGGGCCGCTGGAGGGTTTTCTCCCAGAAGAGTTTGATGGCACACAAAGCCTGCGTGGAGGTTTGGCGGGCCAAGTGCCGCTCGGTCTTGAGATGGATGAAATACTGGCGCAGTTCCTCGGCGCTGACCAAGTCGGGCGAGCGCTCAAAGTGATCGGAGAGTTGGCGTACACAGACCCAGTAGATCTCTTGGCTTCGGGGCTGGAGCGGCAGCAGAGCCAGGTCATCGGCAAAGCGGTTCAGGATTGCGTGAGGAGAACTTTTTTTATATCCATAGCTGCGGTAGCTACAAGTTAATGGTGACGGTTTGCCGTGCGTCAATGCACGGCGAACCGTCATCAGTCTGGGGGAGTCCCCACCAAAGGCCAATGCAAAACAAGCCCTCCAGCCTGCGAACTGCGAAGCCGCAGGAGTCCCGTCTTCTCCGCCGCGAAGCGGCTTCGTTCAACCCTGGGCTGAGTGATCAGAAGCCCTTCGGGCTACTAAACTGAGCTCCCCGCTCCTCTCTCGCAGGGTGGTTCCCGCCAAGTGCGCCCCGGTTACGGCCGCAGCCAAAAGCTGATTGCGCCCCGCTCCCCCTTGCGAGTATAAAGGAAATGTCTTGAAGATGAAAGAAGCCCGCAAGAGCGTTCTGAACAGGGTGGCAGCGCCGTTCATGGAGATGTTCGGGCTGAGTCGTCCCGTGGCCGTTAGCACCGTTCTGCTCTTGAGCGGGATCGTGGTGTTCGCTTTCTTCTGGTTCTTCCATTCCGCGCCGCCCCACCGGATCACGATTACGAGCGGCGGCCCTGGAACCAGCTTCGAGACCAACGCCATGAAGTATCGCGCGATTCTGGCGCGCAATGGCGTGACCCTTAAGGTGCTGCCGTCGGAGGGCTCGCTTCAGAATCTTCAGCGCCTGGAGGATCCCGCCATCAAAGTCGATATCGGCTTTGTGCAGGGCGGAGTGAGCAACCCGACGCCCCGGCTGAGCCTGGTCTCGCTCGGGAGCATCTCGTACGAGCCATTGTTCGTGTTTTATCGCGGAGCCCCCATCACACTGCTGAGCGAGCTCAAGGGCAAGAAGCTGGCCATCGGTCCCGCAGGCAGCGGGACGCGCTCGCTGGCCTTGGAACTGTTGGACCTCAACGAAATCCAGGCGGGTGGCGATACCGTGTTCCAGGATATCGAGGCGGGGGAAGCGGCCAAGGCGCTGGTGGATGGCGCGGTGGACGCCATCTTCCTGATGGGAGACTCAGCTTCGCCCAAAGTGATGAAACAGCTCTTGTTGGCTCCAGGCATCCGGCTGCTGGATTTCACGCAAGCAGACGGCTATTCGCGGAAGATCCCCTATCTCAACAAACTGGAGCTTCCCCAAGGCTCGATTGATTTTGGCAGGAACATCCCTGCTCACGACGTTTCTCTGGTTGCGCCCACGGTCGAACTGCTGGCGCGGCCCCACCTGCACCCCGTGTTGTGCGACCTGTTAATCGACGCCGCCCGCGAGGTACACGGGACGCCGAATCTGCTCAGGAGGAAAGGCGAGTTTCCCGCGCTCCTGGAGCACGACTACCCGATCAGCACCGAGGCCAGCCGCTACTATAAGATAGGCAAGAGTTTCCTTTACCGTTCGCTGCCCTTTTGGCTGGCGAGCCTGGTCAACCGCATCCTGGTGGCGTTTGTCCCCGCCATCGTGTTGCTGGTCCCGGCGGTGCGCCTCTTGCCGACCCTGCTGCGGCTGAGGGTGAGATTGAAGGTTTACCGGTGGTACAGGGTCCTGCTGGCGCTGGAACGGGATCTGCACAACTGGCCAGCCGAGCAGCGTCCGCAACTCCTGGCCCGCCTCGAGCACATCGAGCGCGAAGTCAACAAGATGCGAGTGCCCGCCTCCTTTGCCGACCAGTATTATACCCTGCGCAGCTCGATTGAGTTGGTCCGCGAACGCGTTGCAGACGCCTCGCCCCCAAAGTGAAGTCACCGCGCAGCGGTGCCTGAGGGTAGCCGTGGACTTCCAGTCCACGGACCCACGGCCCAAGCTCACCCGCGTCGCTACGCGACGCTGTCAGGCGTCGCTACGCGACGCACGACCCTCCCCACGCCCTCAACCGTGGACCGAGGTCCACGGCTACCGTCACTGCGTCGCTGCGCGACGCACGCGCTGCGTCCGGCTCACCGCGTAGCGGTGCCCGATGGTAGCCGTGGACTTCAGTCCACGGACCCATGGCCCAAGCTCGACCGCGTTGCGTAGCGACGCCTGAAAACAGGCTTCGATCGGCCCGCGCTGTCAGGCGTCGCTACGCGACGCGCAACCATTCCCACGCATTAACCGTGGACCGAGGTCCACGGCTACCGTCGCTGCGTTGCTCCGCGACGCACGCGCTGCGTCCGGCTCACCGCGTAGCGGTGCCCGATGGTAGCCGTGGACTTCAGTCCACGGACCCATGGCCCAAGCTCGACCGCGTCGCGTAGCGACGCTGTCAGGCGTCGCTACGCGACGCACGACCCTCCCCACGCCCTCAACCGTGGACCGAGGTCCACGGCTACCGTCACTGCGTTGCTGCGCGACGCACGCGCTGCGTCCGGCTCACCGCGCAGCGGTGCCCGATGGTAGCCGTGGACTTCAGTCCACGGACCCATGGCCCAAGCTCGACCGCGTCGCGCAGCGACGCCTGAAAACCGCGACGCGCGCGCCCCCGATCGACTCTTCAGCCCCGTCAAATTGGGTTCGAGTCTCTTGCCCTCCTTGAGCAGGCCGGCGAGGGTGATTTCTTCATTGCGGTAGGCCGCCTCTCGTCCAAGGATGGCCGTCAGGTTCGACCGGACCGAGGCCGGCACGGTCAGGTTCGCGCAATTGCCCCGGACAATGTCCGCATGGAATTCGTTGATATTGACCTGGACCCCGGTCGTGTAGAGGTTCGGCACCTCGGCCCGCAGGGCAGTCTCGCGCCCGCGCAGCACGACAGTGCCGAAGTAATCCACGTCAATGAACCCATCGGCGCCGTAAGCCCGGGCGCGGATCTCGTCCTTGATCATGGGGATGCTCTGGATGCACGTGAACGAGAGCGCCAAATCACCGGGGAACCGGTAGAGCAGTGCGAAATGGTCGTAGATGCTGTTGGGCGGACGCACCTTGTGCCCGCCGGTGCCGCGCGCGCTGATCGGGTCTGCGTTGAGGATCCAGGCGGCGATGTCCAGGGCATGAATGCTCTGCTCGACGATGAAGTCGCCCGAGAGCGGCAAGACATAGTACCAAGACCGCAATTGCTCCTCGGGTCTGGACGGTGGTTCGCCGCGCCCGCCGCTGGACCAGGGATAAAAGGCCTCCGCCAGGACGATCTCGCCGATGGCGCCGCGGTGGACCTGGCCGATGGCATTGCGAAAGTGCTCGTTTGCCCGGGTTTGAAAATCCACCAGAAACACCAGCTTCCGGGCCGTGGCGCGCCGGCCGGCTTCGGCAATGGCCTGGCAACCCGGGGCATCCACGGCGATGGGCTTGGCCAGGTACACATGTTTGCCCGCCTCGACGGCCTCGGAGGCGTGCTGCGGGTGGAAATAGGGCGGCGTCTCGATGACCACCCCGTCGAGCTTTCCCTCCAGCAGCCGCTTGTAGCCGGACAGCCCGGAGTAGCGGCGCGAGGCCTCGACCTGAAATTTCTGCCCGAAATCGTCCACCTTGTCCTGGAAATAATCGGCGCAAGCCACCCAGCGGAACTTGGCCGAGTCGGCGAAGAGCTTCGCTATCCAGGTGCCGCGTCCGCCGCAGCCGATCAGGCCAAGGTCCAGCACAGAATTGGCCTGTGCGCCAAAGACCAACGCGGGGTTCAGGGCAGTGATCGTGGTGAGGGCCCCCGTGCTCGCCAGAAAGGCGCGCCGGGGCGTGCGTGTTGTTGTGTCGTTGTTCATCTTCCGAGTGTCGAGGAGCCAGGCCCGAGTGTCGAGTGCCGAGTGTCGGAGGGGCGGGGGGCGAGGGGCGAGGGGCGAGGGATGGGGGGCAAGGGACGCACGACCGAAGTCGCCAAGCGTCTGGAGTGCGGCGCATTCCGCCGCTCTGTTGAACCCACGCCTGGAGTCATCCGAAGGCAAGAGCGCGGGAAAACCACGCACTCCAGGCGCTTCGCGACTTCCGATGCACGTCCCTCGACACTCGCCCCTCGGCATTCGTCGCCCCTCGCCCCTCGGCAACAAAAGAGCCGCGGGAGGGGGGCTCCCGCGGCTCTGTGAGAGGCCTCAACCCGGTCTGGCCGGGTCGGGCGGAGGATTATTTAACCCGGTAGAACACGACGCCCGAGCTGATCGGGATGGTCATCGGGTTGGTCGCGCCGGCAACCGGCTGCCAGTTGGCGCTGGAGCCGAGGGCCGGGCTGGATTGGAGCGTGCCGCCACCGGGGGTCCAGGAGATGGTCAGGTTGGAGCCGGACCGCGTGATGGCCATCTTGACCGCGCCGCCGATGGGCACAGTGGGCACGTAGGAGGAGTTGTAGTTGTCGTAATCCACCACGTTCAGGTATTGCAGCGCGCTGAACGCCGTGCCGGCCGGGTCGTTGTTGTGAGCCGTCGTGCAGATGCCCACATAGACCGTGTTGGGCAGCGCCGTCATGGTCGCGTAGTTAGTCGGATTGTCATACGCCAGTTGGGTCCAATTGACGCCATCCTGGCTGGAGAAGGCATTGAGCCCGTTACCGGTCCTCTTGATCCGCACCCAGGCATCGGGATAGTCAGGCGAGGCGCTGTTGGTATCCGTCAGCCAGGTCGAGTCAGTGGCAACGTCATTGGTGCTGCGGCAATTGCACTCGACCGCGCTGGCGCCGTAGCCGCTGAGGTCCGGGGCAGCAATGCCGTCGGACGCGAGCGGGTCGTTGACGATGTTCCAATTGCGGCTGGCGGGGGTAAGGTCCTCGCGCACCATCAGGCCGCCCTTGGACCAGTTGGAGGTGTGCCGGATGTCCTTTTGGCGGACGACGACGTCGAAGTCGCCGGACTTCTGCTCCCAGGCGAAGTTGAAGCCGTCCTGGGCGTTATAGATGTCGCTGCCTTCGGCACTGGATGGTGTAGGCATTGGAACTGGTGACGAACATCATGCCCGGGAGGGACGGGTCGCCCGCGACCCCGATGTCCTGGCAGGTGAGCGGCACGTTCTTGTTGACGCTGGCGGTGGGTCGGCCCACGAAGGCGTCGCCCAGGGCGTCAGCCATGTTGGCGACCGTGACGGTGAACGGGAAGACGGGTGTGCCCGTGACGGCAATGGCCACGGCCCGCATCTCGTTGCTGCTGATCATGACCGAGACCGGCGTCAAACCGCTGCCCGCGCTCAAGGTGTAGTTGGCCAACGTGAGGGCCTTGGCCGGGTCCATGGCCTTGTTGAACGTGACGCACACATACTGCTGCGCGGGATTGGTGAAGTTGACGGGGTTGGAGTTGAGGTAGCTGGCCGAGTAGGCGAGGGCCGGGCCGACATTCTGCACCGTGAGGGTGGCCAGCGCGCTGTTGCTCCAGACCTGTTTGCCCGAGGAGTCCACCATGCCGACGGCCCGGACGGCGCAGTAGAACTGCGCGCCGTTGTCGGCCGGCATGGCCTGCGGGATGATGTAGTCGGACTCGGTGGCGCCGGCGATGGCGGTGTTGTTCCTGTACCACTGGTATTCCAGGAATTGGCCGACGGCGGGCCTGGGATCGCCGCAAGTGTTGTTGAAGGCGATCGTCGAATCGGTGGCCACCTGGGCCGCGAAGGCGACGGGCAGGAGGTTCTCGGTCGTCACACTCGCCGGCTGCGTGGTGAAGGAAACGTGGGTCTGGGGCGTGAGCATGCCGATTTGGCTCCCGTAGAGGAGGGTGTCATCGCCGAGGCTCGGGGCGGTCATCTGGCTGAACGAGGAATAGGTGACCTCGACGTTATCGCCGCCGCCGCCTTCATAATGGATGACTTCCATGTAGTACTTCTGGCCGGCAACCAGGCGGATGCCATTGGGATATTGGAGGCCCGTGGTCCAGTCGGTGAACTGGTCCGACCGCTTGAGCCAGGCGTCGGCCGCAGCGCCGTCGTCGCCGGTCCAATTGAACGCAGCCGACCACGCCAGTTCCTGGGCCACAAGCCGCTTGTTGAGCGGGCTGGAGTCGGTGCTCACGAACAGGTCGCAATAGTCGTCCGAATTGCACCAGAAGATATACGTATCGGTCGTGGGCGGGATGAAGAAGCCGCTGACGCGCTCGACGTAGTTGTCGCCGCTCTCGTTGTTGGTGCTGATCTCGAAGCCGGGCGTGGTGACGCTAAAGTCCGGAGGGCTCACCACGGTGCCGCCCACAATGTCGGCGAGGACATGGTTCCACCAGCGATCGACGCGGACGATGCCCGGTTCGAAGACCAACGGGACGTTGGGCGAGACGGTCAGGACAGCGGGCTGGCTGGCGGCCCAGATCGGGTTGCCCGAGCTATCCGCATAGCCCAAGCCCCGGACATTGCAGGTGAGCTTGGCGCCGTTGTCGCTCGGTGAGATCGGGCCCGAATAGGTGAAGGAGGAGCCGGTGGCGCCGGGGATATCGTTGCCGTCCTTCTGCCACTGATAGACCACATAGGCCGGGGCGGTGAAGAGCGGACGCGGGTCGCCTTCGGTGCCCACTACCGTCGAGGAGTCGGTCGTGCCGGCGGCCGTGAGGGTAAAGGTGCCCTGGTAGGTCGGGGCCAGGGTGAGGCTGGCCGGCTGCTGGGTGACGGTGACGGTCTTGCTGGGCAAGAAGTTCCCGGCGATGACCGCGCCCCTGAGCCTGGTGTCCTGGCCGTTAATGGGGGCCGGGTCGGGCATTCCGGTCGTGGTATGGAGCCGCTGGTAGGTCGCCCCGGACCAGTCGCCGCCGCCGCCCTCGTGATGGACATCCTCCATGTAGTACTTCTGGCCGGCAATCAGGTGGATGCCCGCGGCGTAGGGCGTCGTCGTCCCGTTGTCGGGAGACCACGTATCCGAGTGGGTCTGGCTCGCCGGACCCGTGCCGTCGTCCACCCCCCAGTCCAGGGCGGGGCTCCAGCCGACCTCCTGGGCGATCAGCCGTTTGTTGGCCATGGTCGAGTCGGTGCTCAGGAACAGGTCGCTGTCGTCATCGGAGCCGACCCAGAAGACGTAGTCGTCGGTTGCCGGGGCGATGAAGAAGCCGCTGATGCGTGTTACGTAGTTGTCGCCGGCTTCGTCGTTAAAGGCCATCCCGAAGCCTGGACTGGCCCATACGTAAGTCGGGGCGCCGGCAGTGCCGTTTTCGACGGTGGTTCGGTCTGTATTGTTGGCCCAGTATTCGAGGGTACACCAACCGGTTTCCACGATCGGCTGGACGAAGGTGACGGAGGCGACGGCGCTGGTGATGACGAGGCCGCCGACGGGCGTATTGGCAACGCAGAAATAGGTGTCGCCGTTATTGGCGTTGCTGATGGCGCCGGTGGCAATGGCGGTGGTGGTGGCGCCGGCAACGGGTTGGCCGTTGTAATACCACTGGTACAGCAAGGCCATTTCACTGTCGCTGGAGGCGACGGCCTGGAAGGCGCCGGCCTTGGTAAGGGCGATGAAGGTATTGGCCGGCTCGGTGGTCCAGACGAGCTTGGCGGGGGCCCAGGTCATGAGGACCAGGTTGCTCTTGCCGTCCATGTTGGAGGGGGTGCCATCGGTGAGGCCGGCCACTTGGCTGGCGGGCACCGCCGTGACGCCCAACAGGTTGCCGCCGGAGCCGTCCTCATGATGGTCCAACTCGATATAGTAGAGCTGGCCGCCGGTCAGGGCGATGCCATTGGCATAGGGCGGCTGGAAGCCGGAACCGTCGGCGGTCCACTGATCGGACCGCTTTTGGGCGGCACTATTCACCCCGGTGTCGCGGGCAGTGAGCCAGTGATCCTGAGAACTCCAGCCCATCTCCTGGGCAATTATCCGCTTGTTCTCCGGGGTGTTGTCGGTGCTCAACCAGAGGTCGGACACGTCGTCGTCGGCAATGAAGAAGACGTAGTTGTCGGTGGCGGGCGGGATGTACCAGCCGCTGACGCGATTCACATATTCGAAGAGTGTAGGGCCGGGCACGTCAAGCTTGGGCACCAGGTATATTTGGTTGGCGGGCCCGGTGGCGCCGTTCTCAACATTGGTCAGGGTGGCGCCCGAGAACAACTCCGACTTGAGGCCGTTGGTGTAGGAGACAGCCCCAGGGATGATGGCAATGGTGTTGGTCGTGCTGGCCGCGCCTTTGACGACGGTGTTGAAGGGAGCCAGGAGCGTCGCGGTGCAGTAGTACTTGGCCGTGCTGTCGGCGGCATCCACCAGTTTGGTATAGATGGCGCCTGTGGCGCCGCTGAGCGCCGTGCCATTCTTGAACCACTGGTAGGTCAGGTAGTTCGGGTAGGTGACATTGGGCCAGGCGTTATTGGTCGTGGCGAACCTCAACGAGACCTCGGACCCCTGATAATTGGTGACATTCTGGAGCGGGACGGACGCGCCCATGACGGTGGGCGGCACGATGCTCCCGACGCCAAGGTGGGAAACCCTGGCCACAGCCGCGCTGCCAGGGTCCTGGCCCGCCGTGACCGCGACGCCGACGGCCACCGGGTCCGGGAACGGTGTGCCGAAGCTGGTGCCGTTGTCAGTGCCCGTGAACGCATTGGTCGAGGTATCGATGTCCAGGTAGTCCGTGTAGCTGACGTTGTCGTCGAGGCTGTAGAAAAGGGAGAAGACATCGCCCATACGCAGGATGACCATCCACACGGGGGGCTTGTAAGTCGGCTGGGTCGGGACGTACCAATCGCCCTGGCCGGAGGCCACGCTGCGGTATTGGTCCGCGAGCCAATTTGCGCCGCCCGGGTCGAGTGCCGTGGGCTTGGTGTACATCATGGCGATGAATGCGTCCGGCCCCAGGGGGCCGGAAGACTGGTCGGACGCGCGGACCATCAACTCGCACTTGGGCCAGTCGACGGTGCCGCCTTGGATGTCGGCATCCACCCTCAACTGCGCTGCCCACTGGGTGCCGCTCTGCCAGGTGTAGTAATAATAGCAGTCGTCGCTGGTGTTCCAGATGTCGTAGCCGCCGCCGGTGACGGTCAGGGAGCCATCGGTGTTGGTCACGACCGAGCCGTGTTGTGAGGGCGCGCCCACGTCCATGCCGGTGAAGGTTTGCGCAGCATTGAGTTGGACGCCGGCGCACAGTATCGCCGCCACGCCGAAGGCGGCGCAGGCCACGCGGAATCTGGTGGGGTGTCGGGGAATTTTCTTTTCAGGTCCTGAATCGATCAGTCCTGGCTGTAGTTTCGGTTTCATTTGAACTGTTGGGGTTTGTGTCTTGCTGTGGGAGCGGACTAGATTCCTTGAGTTTCGAAACGTGATGCAGACAAGTCAAGTTTGTGGCACGGGCATCCTGCCCGTGGGGGCTTGGGCAAGATGCCCAAGCCACGGTCTGAGGCTCCGCCTCTCTAGTAGGAGTAATTTAGTCATGGGTTCGTTTCTGTGGCCTCGCACGCGACGCGCTCATGCCGACAAAGCCCGGAGCTCCAATGACACTAGGCCCTTCCCTCGACCAAAACCAGGCTCTTCCCTCCCCTAAAACCAGGCCTTTCCGGCAAGACCCGTGTCTTCACAAGGCAACGCCACCAAGACAACCACGAATGTCAAGCGATGGCAAGCGAAAAAGATCGCATTTTTTCGAGGGCAGGCGCACGACAAAATCCTTCGCTGCCGCATAAATGCGGCGTTCCGGTTCGCCTCGGAACGCCGCATTTATGCGGCAGGCGGGCGCCCTGGAAGAAATCTGTCGTGCGCCCTCCGAAGGCAGGGCTGGTTCAGGAAACGTAGGATCAGGGGCGCGGACGCCCTCGTCCGCGCCTTTTTTCCAGTGCCTGGAGCGCCAACGGCGCGGCCCCTACCAACTGGGCCAACGGCCCAGGTCATGACCGGAAAAGTGCCCATGGGCTGAACCTAAAAAGAGCAGTTCAGCCGCGAAAAGGCGCAAAAGGCGCAAAAAAATGGCTCTTCCGGAAAGGTCCCGCCCGCAAATAACTGTGGCGCCTTCATCCCGTGACCCCCTGTTCGACCTCCCTGCCGCCTCCTCGGAGTCGCCAGCGCAGCGCCTGCGTCGCGTAGCGACGCGCTGAAGGTAGCCGTGGACCTCGGTCCACGGTTTGGGTCGTGGGAATGGCCGCGCGTTGCGTAGCGACGTTCTGAGGGCCTGGCGCTGGCCAAATCGAATCCTGTTCTCAAGCGTCGCTACGCGACGCAGGTGAGCTTGGGCCATGGGTCCGTGGACTGGAAGTCCACGGCTACCATCAAGCACCGCTACGCGGTGACGCCGGCCAAGCTCCGGCAATGGCAAGACGCGCCCGGGGCGACACAAAAAAAGCGAGCCGCGGGGTTTCCCCCGCGGCTCGAGTGCTCAGACCGCAAAATGTTGACTCTTACGGACTGATCACGCGGAAGAACTGGGCGGCGCCAGTGATGGGGACGACGGCCGGGTTGGCCGTGCCGATCGGCTGCCAATTGGCGCTGGCTCCCAACGCCGGGCTGGCCTCCAATCGGCCTCCGGTGGGAGCCCAGGAGATGGTCACGTTCCCGGCCGTCCTGACGACGGTCAGCTTCGGCCCGGTGACCATGGGCGGAACCAGCTCGAAGAAGTTGGCGTTCCATCCGCCGTTATTCTGGTAGAGCTGGAACGTCGAGACCGCGCCGCTGTTGGTAACGATGACCGGGCTGCCGTTTGTATCCACCAAGGTCGCCCAATCATAGGTTTCCCAGCCGCCAGTATAGGGAGCGTTGAATATGCCCAGTGCGGTGGTGGTTTGGTTGCTCGTGCCAAGCCCGCTCGTCACCCGCAAGAGGCTCGCCGCATTGGTCTGGCCACTGGGGCTGGATGCGCGCAGCCTGACGTTGAACACGCCCGTC
This sequence comes from uncultured bacterium, assembly GCA_963749495.1. Classification (GTDB taxonomy): domain Bacteria; phylum Verrucomicrobiota; class Verrucomicrobiia; order Limisphaerales; family UBA8199; genus CAVQND01. The sequence continues at coordinate 122,347 of CAVVMW010000016.1, read as the reverse complement.
GGATAGGTCCGGGTGTAATTGGCCCAGTTGCCGGTGCCGGTCCACCCAACGTCGTAGTCGCTGGCGCCTGCGCCATATTGCGGGCGCTTCAGGTCGCTGGCCACCTCATTGCCCTGGTTGCCGTCCGGACCGCTGGCGGCGACCGGACGATAGGCGGTGGCTCCGTTATTCGTGTTCAAACCGTCCACACCAATAATGGCCTGCAGCCCGTAATAGGCGTTGGTCTGAGGGTTATCGAAGAATTTCCCGCCCTCGTAGTCAAAATCCTCCGCTTCCCACGTATAGTAGCCGGCAGTGGACGTGTCAAAGACGAAGCTCAGGACGGCCGGGTCGTTGTTGGTGGTGTTTACGCCGAGGGTCGCCCTATAGCCGGTTTCAGGCTGCACAGGGCAGCTCACGGTCAAATTGGTGGCCGGACCGCTGAAGGTCAGGTTGGGCACCGCGACGCCGTTCAGGGTCACCGAAACGAGGCCGGGGTTGATGTTAGAGGCGGATTTGACGACAAAGCTCAAGGTATTGGTATGTTGGAACATGGCCGAGCCATCCGGGTAGATCTGGCTGAAGGTGGGCTTGGTGGTATCGGTTGGGATCAGCATCAAGAAGTTGCCGTTCCATCCGCCGGCATCCTGGTAGAGCTGGAACGTCTTGACCGAGCCGCTGTTGGTAATGGTGACGGCGTTGCCGGTTGAATCCACCAAGGGCGCCCATGTATAGGTTTGCCACCCACCGGTATTGGGAACGTTGAACTGGCCCAGTGAAGTGGTGGTTTGGCTGCTCGTGCCAACCCCGCTCGTCACCTCCAAGAGCCTCGCCATGTCGGTGCCGCCGGAGTTGCCAGCCGCGCGGAACATGACGCCAAACACGCCCTTCGGATAGGTCCGGGTGTAATTGGCCCAGTTGCCGGAGGCGGTCCACCCGATGTCGTAGTCGCTGAGGCCTGCGCTCGTGTATTGCACGCGCGTTGCGTCGCCGTTGGCTTCGTTGCCCAAATCACCCGTGTCGTTGGACCGATAGGTGGTGCCGCCTCCTTGGCTGTTGTTCGCATCCACCCCGGCAATGCCCGCCAGCCCCGCATAGGCATTGGTTTGAGGGTTATCGATGAATTGTCCGTTTTGGTAGTCCCAATCCTCGCATTCCCACGTATAGTTCTTGGCTGAGAACGTGCCGAATGTCGTGGTGTAGGTGCTGGATCCGTTGGCGTCCGTCGCCACAATCGTCACCGAGTAGCCTGCATTGGTCGCTATCGGGAAGCTGCCGCTCAAAACGCGCGACGAGCCGCTATAGGTCAGGCCGTACGGCGTGATCCCGTTCACAGTCACCACAATGCCGGTCTGGCTAATCCCCGGGACGGAATTGACGTTGAATGTGAAGAGATTGGTGAGTGGGAACATCTGTGTGCTGTTCGGGCTGGTGGCGCTGACAAACGGGACCGGTTTGTAGTTCGGGTTCACCGGCATGAGCATGAAGAAATTCATGTTCCAACTGCCCTGGATGGTCTGGAGAGTGAGGGTCTGCTTGCTGCCGTCTGTATCCCATTCGATCAGATTCCCGGCGATATCGATCAAAGGCGCCCAGCCATAACATTGGTAAGCGCCTGTGCCGCTTGTGCCACACGTTAAGGGGACCGCGAACCGGCCGAGGCGCGTCCCGTTGGTCCCACCGAGGAACATGTCGGCGCTGTCCGTTTCCGTGGCCCACCCTGCGCATCGAGCAAAGATGTTCCATTTGCCGGCGGGATAGTGCCTGGTATAATTTGCCCATTCGAGGGTCCCACCATTGCTCCACCCGAAATCGTAGTCGGTTTGGGCGTTGTTCGGGTCCGTGTATTGGACGCGCTTGACGTTGGTGTTCCCTTCGTTGCCCGGATCGCCAGTGTCGTTGGGCCGATAGGAGGTGCCTCCGCCATTGGGGTTATAAGCGTCCACGCCAAAAGTGCCCGACAGCCCCGCGTAGGCATTGGTCTGGGGATTATCGATGAATTGCCCGCCATTGTAGTCCCAATCTTCCGCCTCCCATGTATAAGACGGGGTAATGGTATCGAAGGTGTTGGTTTGCAAGAGAGTGCCGCCGAGGTCTGTCGCCTGGATGACCGCGGTATATTGGACATTCGTGGCGGTCAGCGGCACAGTCACCACCCGGAGGGCCGGCGTACCGCTGACGACCATGCCGTTGGTGGTCGTGATGACTAGCGGCGCTGCGGCCTGCACCCACGACAGGTTCGTCGTGTAGAGCGTGACCATAATGTTTGCGGCGGAAACGCCGGACGGGACTGTGGACTCCATGGTGAACGAAAACTTGTTCGTTGGCTGGAACTGAACCAAGCCATCCGGGGAAGTGGTGTCGATGAACGGCTGGGCTTGGGCGACGGCGCCCGAGAACAGGGCGCACGCCGCGGTCAGGGCCGGAGCGGCCCGCAGGAGGGAAATAAGGGGTGGTTTCTTCATGGTGGTGTGATCTGGCTGATTTTGGACTTCGACTATTTCTGAACCTCGCGGATCGCCGGTGGCGGGAAGGCCCCGCCCGAAGCCGCCCGGTTTCCCGGTGACGGCGTCCGACGCTCTATTGAGGCAATGGAGCGGGCATATCATGATCGGCCCCCCCTGGCAAGAAGAATTTTGCTAAATCTTCACGCCTTGTTTTGCGAGATGTCGATATGCCTCAGCGTGAGGCCTCAGTGAAGGTGGGAGCGTCATTGCCCCCGGCTCACCGCGTAGCGGTGCCCGATGGTAGCCGTGGACTTCCAGTCCACGGACCCATGGCCCAAGCTCAACCGCGTCGCGTAGCGACGCCTGAAAACCACGATGCTGTCAGGCGTCGCTACGCGACGCGTGACCATTCCCACGCGCTGAACCGTGGACCGAGGTCCACGGCTACCTTCACTGCGTCGCTACGCGACAGGGGATGATTCCCACGCCCCGAACCGTGGACCGAGAGGGCCGGGGTGAGGGGTCGGCCCCGCACTCCGTCTCCGCCTTCATTGACCGGCTATGTCTCAGGGCGGCTGCGCGGCGGGTTTGGGGGCGGCGAGGCCCTTGCAATATTCCACGCGTTGCTGGAGTTCGGCGGCCTGCTGGGTCAGGCCGGCCTGGGCTGCGAGTTGGCGGCCCCTTTCGGAGGCCTTGAGGCCCTCAGCGTAGGCGCCCTGCCGGATGTAATTGGCGCTCAGCACGTCGTAGAAGTCGGGCGACTGGGCCAACTGCGCGTCGGCGTGGATGGCCTGGTCGAAGAAGGGCAGGGCGGTTCGGGTTTCGCCGAGGCGGGCGCGGGCCATGGCCATGAGGTAGTTGGCGCGTGCGTGCTCGGGCGCCAGGCGCAAGACCGTCCGGAGCGAGCCGTCGCATTGCTCCCAGAGGGCGAGCTGGTATTGGGTCATGGCCAGGACGAAATGCATCTCGACCGCATTATAGTTCTGGTCGTAGCCGTTGGGCAGCAGGCGCACGGCCTCGGCCAGGTGAACGAGGGCGTTCGTCAGATCTTCGCTGGCGAAGAGGGCGAAGCCGAGGTCGAATTGGGCGAAGCCGTTTTTGGGGTCGAGGCGGACGGCGGTCTGAGTATGGGAGAGCCCCTCCTGGGGCAGGTCTTTGACATGGTAGAGGAGGAACCCGAGGCGCTGGTGGGCCACGACGTTGTTCGGATTGAGCGACAACGCGGTCTTGTAGCTCTCGATCGCCCGGTCGGGCTCGCCGCCGCGGAAGAATTCGTTGCCCGCGCGCGCAAAGGAAAGATCGTCGAGGAATTGCTCGCGAATTCTGCCGATTGCGTTTGGGGCCAGGGCGACGAATTCGGGGATGTTGGCCGCCCGGTCCGGGCCGACCATGTGTTGGAGCCAGACCGGCGGGCTGGCCTCGCCGCGCTCATCGATGCGCGCCAGGTAGAGTTGCGTGTAATCCGAATGGGCCTTTGAGGAAAAGACCAGCCAGCGGCCATCGGGCGACCAGGTGTGCCAGGAGTTCATGCGGGCCAGGTTGCAGCCCAACCGCCGGGCCTCGCCTCCCGCGGCGGGGATGATGTAAAGCTGGCTGTCGGGCTGCAAGAGCATGTAATTGGAGGCCTGGCAAAAGACAATCCATCGGCCATCGGGCGAGAACTTGGGGAAGTAATTGCTGCGCCCGTTGGCCGAGGCGCCCCGCACCGGCTCGGCCTGGCCCCCTTTGCCCCCATTGAACGCCACCCGGTATAGGTCGTATTTGAACTCCTTGCCGCGCTTGAGGAATTCCTCGCACTCCTCGGGGGTCAGGAGGATGCTGCCGGTATTGCGCAACTTTTCCAATTCGGCGGCGCGGTGGCGGGCGAACACGACCCATTGGCCGTCCGGACTCCACGCCGGGTTGCTCTGCACGAACGCCGGGTCATCGGCCCCCGGCAGGGGCAAAAACTGCTTGGTCTGCCGGTCATAAACCACGAGAATCCCTTTGAGGGGGAAAAACAGTTGCGAAAAGGCCAGGTCGGGCCTGGGGACGAAAACGGAGCGATCCTTGACGGTGCTGAGCACGTAACGGCCATCGGGCGAGATTTGGGAGAGCAGGCCGAATGTCTGCTGGCCGTCCTCGCGCCGGTAATCGTCCCAAGTGATGATGTCGCTGGTCGCCAGCCGCATCTCCGGGCCGGTCCGGGTGATAACATACGAGGCCTTGTTGTTGGCGTAATCAACGTCCATCGCCAGAAATTCCCCCTTCCGGTCGAACGAATGGCAGTTGCCGCACACCGGCAGCTTTTCCAGGACGACGGGCGGCATCTCCTCGCGGTCGATAGCCCCAAACCGCCACCGAATCCGGGTCGGGTCCTTGACGGCCTCGGCAAACGGCAAATTGACCTCCCGGTAGAACAGCGGGTAATCCACTGTCTCCCGCGCCAAGGTGAACCGGACCGAGCCTCGCGCCTTGAGCCGGCGGCTGGCTCGGTCAAACGCGCCCACCACAACCTCGATCGCCCCTCCTTGGGCGGATGCCTTGACCTGTCGCCACACCTCCGCGCTGGGCCGCCACAACGGCCCGGTCCGCTCGAACCACCAGGCCCGCCCGCCCGCCTTGAAACCGGCCACCCAAATCTCCCCGCCCGCCGCGTTCGTCTTCCAGGTCACCACCGGCGCCGGGAAGTTGAGCGGCAGGACCGCCCCGGCAATCGGGTGTTGTATCTCCACTAACGGGTAATTGGCGGGGTCCTCCATCACTTCTGGCAGCGGCAACCGGCGAGGCTGCATGAAAATAGCCGTCGCGCCGCCGGCCAACAGCAGGCCAGCCAATATCCACAACAGTTTCCGCTTTGACCTCATGGAGCGCAAATGGTGCCATTAACATTGAGGCAGTGATGGCGCAGCGTGTCAATAGCGAATGCCTCAGCGCGGGGCGCATCTCATTTTGTGGGCCCTCGGCACGCCAAGCAATTGGAGCGCGGCGTCGGGAAGCCCGCCAGGTTTTGGACTGCGCCAGTCCTCTGGCGCTTTGGCGTGCCCACGCTCCAAAAAGCGGCAGAGGACTGGCGCAGTCCAAAACGCTTCGCGGCAGGCGACGCCCGTCCGGTTCATGGTGCGCATGCACGACTTCAAAACGGTGGACGCCCTCAATGCTCTGGCCCGGGTTGGCCGCTCCGGGCCGTCGGGTATTGCAGGCGTTCCTGGGCCTGGCGCATGCCGCGGGTCATCAGGAGTTGGCGCCCGTCGTGGAGGAGGACCAGGTAATCGCCATGGGAGGCGGATTGGATGCCCTTGATGCGGTCCAGGTTGACGATGATCGAGCGGCTGATGCGCAGGAAGAGCCGGGGGGGCAGCGTGGCTTCCAGGTTGATGAGGGTCTCGCGCAAGACATGGCGTTGGTCGCGGGTTTGGAGGACGGCGTAGTTGGCGGCGGATTCGATGTAATCGATGTCCTCGACTTTGATGAAGAGGGTCTGGTTGCCGGTTTTGACGGCGATGCGGCTCAGGTAGGCGGGTTGGGGGGCGGAGGAGTTGAGCCATTGGGCCAGGTGCTGGTGGAGCGCCGCCAGGTCCGGCGCCTGGAGGTGTCGGCGCGCACGCTGGACGGCGCTCAGGAGCCTGGCCTGGGTAAAGGGCTTGAGCAGGTAATCCAGCGCATGGACCTCGAAGGCCGCGATGGCGTGCTGGTCATGAGCAGTGACAAAGATAACGGCGGGCCAAGTCTCCTCCGGCAACGCCCGCAGCACATCAAAGCCGCTGACCTCGGGCATTTGCACGTCCAGAAAGACCAGGTCGGGCCGGTGCTCCCGGATGAAGGCGATGGCCTCTGGGCCGTTGCTGCACTCGCCCAGGATGTCCAGGTCCGGCTCGCCGGCCAGCAGCTTGCGCACGCGCGCGCGCGCCAGGGCCTCATCATTGACAATCAGGGCGCGGATTTTCATAAGGAAGGACCAAAGGGGCCAAAGGGACCAAAGGGACGCGGTGGCGTCGGCCCACCGGCAAATCGCGGATTTGAAATCGCATTGGCGCCCTTTCTTCAAACCGCCTGGAGGGCGCTGCACCAGGGTATCTCGATTTGGGCGGACAGGCCGCCCGTTTCGCCGGGGCGCAAGTCGAGCGAGGCGCGCCCACCGTAAAGCTCCTTGAGGCGCGAACGGGTGTTGGTCAAGCCAACCCCCTCCTTGAGTTTGGCATCTCCATCGGCGCCCAGGCCCCGGCCATTGTCGCTGACCTCCAGGCGCAGGGCGTCGCCGTCGCGCCTGACAGCGATGCGGATCATTCCGGGACCAATCCGGGCCTCGATGCCGTGCTTGACGGCGTTTTCCACCAGCGGCTGCAAAATGAGGATCGGCACCACCGCATCCAATGCGGCCGGCTCGACCTGTTTTTGGACGCGCAAGCGGTCGCCGAAGCGGATCCGCTCGATGAGCAGGTAACGGTCCAGGAAATGGAGTTCCTCACGCAAGGTGACCTCCGCCCGGTCGGAGGCCGTGAGCGTGACCCGCAACAGGTCGCTCAGGGCCTCGATCATTTCCTCGGCCTGGGGCTGCTCATGGACCAGCGAGGCAATCGAGTTGAGGGTGTTGAACAGGAAATGGGGATTGAGTTGCATGCGCAGGGCCTGGAGGCGGGCCCGGGCCAGGCGCGATTCCAGTTCGACCTCGTGCCGTTCGCGGGCCTTGCTGTGCTCGTAAAAGCGGAGCGCGTGCGCCACCCCGACCAGGCCCCAGAAGATGGGCAATTGGTAGGTGATCCGGCGCAGGACCACGAATGCGGTCTCTCGAGGCTCGCGATCCAGCCGATTCAGTTCCGCGGGGTCAGGCCGCGAAAGCGGCGGCGCAGGCGGGCTCAAATAGGCGAAAGTGCCCACAACCCCCAAGCTCGCGGCGCATACCCCCAGGTGGACCCAGAGAGAGCGCTTCCAGGTGGACCGCTCCAGGGTATAGACCGAGGAGACCCAGACGATCAGGGGTGTCAGAAAGATCCACGGCACCAGCCGGACCAGGGCCACCACCAGCGCCCGGCCGATGTTGGCCGACTGGAGCAGCGACATCTCCAAAGCCGAGGCCAGCGCGATAAAGAGCCAAAACGCCGTCACCAGCCACCAAAAGCTGGAGAAACGCCAACGCCGCAACTCTCCCGCGCGGCTCGCCCCACCCGCGCCCGGGCCTGGCCGCATCGGCTCCATACTCCCGCCCAGGGACGATGTAGAACCCAGAGAGGTTTCACTCATCATTCTTGACAATAGCGGATGGAGCGGCCCAAGTCACGCGCGGACGTGACGACCAATGTCACTAGGATTTCATGTTCGTCCCGGAGGGACGCATGATAATAGCCCAACGTTTCAACGTTGGGTTCAGCCATACAAAGGCCAACAAGTCCCGGAGGGACGGCTGACATCGCCCCCCCCTCAGCCGTCCCTTCGGGACTCGTGAAGGTCTGGGCGCTCCTACCCAACGTTGAAACGTTGGGCTACTGTCGAATGTCCCTCCGGGACAAGGACTTGGCGATGGGGCACCTCTGAGTTAGCGTCAAATCCTAGTAACGTTGGATGTGACGACGGCCGCCGAAGTGCTTGGCGACCGGGGGTCTATATCCCCGCTTTCGCCCCTTTCATCCCGGCTGGACCCGGTTTCGTCCCATCGGTGGCATTCCGGGCCATTTGGCGAAGTCTGATCGATGGAAGAAGGTGGATGGGATAGTGGCGTGCGAGTGAAAGAACAAGCGAAACACGAAAGTCATGAACCTCATGAATACGCAAGAGACAGATGAAATCAGACCCGGTCTCGCCGTGGTGTGCAAATCGAGCCCACGCGCTTGGCCCATCGGCCAACGGGCATCGGCGCTCGGCACTCCGCACCCTGTGCGCGCGCAGCAGAAGCGGCGCAACAGAGTGTCTGCGGCCCTGCTGCTGGCAGGTGTATCGGCCTTGCTCGCAGGCTGCGTCGAGCGGCGCGTGGTGTACGTGCCGACCTACCAGCCAGTGCCGGCTTACGCGCCGCCGGCGGCACACAGCTATCCGCCTCAAACCGCCTATCCGCCTGCAGGCGCGGCGGCAACGGCCCCGCAACCCGCCACCCCTGCGCCACCAGCCACAACGGCGGTGCCTGCCCCTTCACCCCAAGTGGCGCCGCAGCCGCCCGGAACGGTCGTGGGTCAAGCACCCCCGCCACAGCAAGTCGAGGTCGTGCCGGTAGCGCCAGGGCCCGATTACGTCTGGGCGCCAGGCTACTGGACCTGGAACGGCACGTGGGTGTGGATAGGTGGCGGTTGGGTCATTCGCCCGCATCCCGGCGCGGTCTGGATAGGTGGACATTGGGGCAGGCGTGGGCGAGGCTACGTTTGGATTGGAGGAGGGTGGCGTTGAGGGGCAAGAAGTTATGAAACGAACATTGATTTCCAAGGCCGTGTTGGCGGCGCTCCTCGGCACCGGAGCGTTCGCACAGGCCCAAATACCGGCCCCGCCTCCGGCGCCGCAAGCGCAACTGCGCTCCGGGCCGGACTTGGACCAGATGTTCGGGCCGATCGCGCTCTACCCCGACCCGTTGATCGCGCAACTGCTGCCGGCGGTGACGCTGCCCTCGGAGATCGTCCTGGCGGATCGCTATGTGAACGGGGGCGGCGACCCGAACCTGATCGACCAGCAGCCCTGGGATGCGAGCGTCATGGCGCTGGCCCGCTACCCGACCGTCCTCAAGTGGATGGACGATAACCTCGCGTGGACGACGGCCGTTGGGCAGGCCTTCCTCTACCAGCAACAGGACGTGATGGATTCCATTCAACGGCTCCGCGCGCAGGCCGTGTCCCTGGGCAACCTGCAATCCACACCGCAAGAGAATGTCATCACCGACAATGGGATGACCGAAATCCTCCCGGCCAATCCGCAGGTGATGTATGTGCCTGAGTATCAGCCTGATTTAGTCTATTACCAACGGCCGCAGGGCGTGCCGTTCATCTCCTTCGGTCTGGGCCTGCCGCTGGGCCTATGGCTCAGTTGCGACTTTGACTGGCGCAATCACCACGTCATCGTTCTGGGGCCATGACCACCCGCGCCCGGGGGATTGGTGGTCTCGCCGCCCCGGGGACCGCCCCCGGATCGAGATGGAGCAGACAAGGGTTTGGGAGCCGCGCTACCATCCCGCTCTGCCCGGCAGGGGCCTGGATCGCGGGTGGGGCGCTGGCCCGGTTCGCACCCCGGTAACCGCATTTCACAGCCCGGTAACCGTAATTGGGGCGCAGCCCAGGCTGCCGGAGCGGCAACAGGCCCCGGCGCCGGCCCCACGGAGGTCCGCCCCGGTGGCCATCCAGCACCCGGTCGAGGTGCCCCGCTCGCGCCCGGCCAGCGGCTCCCTCATCGGCATCCAGAGTGCTCATCAAACCCAGCAGTTCAGCACACGCGGGCAGCAGAGCCGCCAAGTCAGTTCGTCCCGGCCGGCAGCGGCCCCGGCCCGTTCAGCCCCGGCGGCCCACTCGGCGGCCCCGAGCCGCGGGGGAAAACACTGAGCCTGCAGCGCAATAGCCCTTTTACCCAACAATTCAACAGACGATGAAACTCTGCAAATTTTCCCCTGTTCGCCAATGGAGACACATCAGTTCCCGGCAACCCATTCTGATTCGCGCCCTTGGCTGCCGTGGCTGGCCCGTGTCCGGATTGGCCCTGGCATCCCTGATGTTGGCGCTGCCTGGGCGTCTGGCGGCTGCGGGCGAGGAGCAATTCAGCTCCCCTCAGGCCGCCGTCGAGGCGCTCAAGGCGGCGGCTGAGGCCAGGGACACCAATGCCTTGCACGCGATCTTTGGTCCGGCCGCGCACGGCCTGGTCTCGGCCGACGTTGTGGAGGCGGCCGAGGAGCGGGAATTGTTCTTGCGCCGCCTCCAGGAGAAGGTCAACCTGGTCCCGGAGTCCGAGTCCAGGGACGTGCTGCAACTGGGCGCCGACGGCTGGCCCTTTCCTGTCCCGCTGGTCAAACAGGATGGGCAATGGCACTTCGACACCGAAGCCGGCGCGGAGGAGATCCTCAACCGGCGCATTGGCTCCAACGAGTTGGGCGCCATCGCCGTCTGCCGCGCCTACGTCGAGGCCCAGCGCGAGTATGCGAGCGTGGATCGCAACGGGGACCAAGTGCTGGAATACGCCCAGCACCTTCGCAGCGCCCCCGGCGCGCATGACGGCCTCTACTGGTCAACCCGCACTGGCGATGAACTCAGCCCCTTGGGCCCGCTCGTCGCCCTGGCCCGAATCGAGGGGTATCGGCAGAAGACCAAAATCCTGACTGAAGAGCAGTCGCCCTACCACGGCTATTACTTCAAGATCCTGACCCGGCAGGGCAAACACACACCGGGCGGCAAGTACAGCTATATCATCAACGGCCACATGATCGGCGGCTTCGCGCTGGTCGCCTGGCCCGCGGAATGGGGCAACACCGGGGTGATGACTTTCATCGTCAACCAGCAAGGCAAGGTCTTCCAGAAGAACCTCGGGCTCCGCACCGCCTCAATCGCCAAGGCAATGACCACCTACGACCCGGATCAAAACTGGGCGGCGGTCAAAGAGCAATGAGCGGGGGCCGCTCAAGTCCCGGACGGTAGGAAGTAGCCGAGGATTTGCCGCGGGTTTCGGACACAAATCTGCACATGATCCAGCGCGCGCACCGCGGCGCCTGCGTACAATTCTTCGCCTTCAACGAAGTAGGCGGCGACTGTGTCGAACGGCGGGAGGCTCCTCTGGCGGCGAAAGTCGTGAACGGTCTCGAAAACGGCGCAATCGAGCTTGCGGTTCCGGAAGGAGCGGCCGGTGTTCCGAGGAAGGGGCGCTTTCTGCCGTTCGTAGGTCTGCTGGAGGTGCCGACAGGCCTCCTGCAGAAATCCCAAACAGTCTCAGTTAGCCAAGTGAAGACAATTCCCCAGGTCGATCACCGCGCCAACCACCGCTGGCTGTGGCAGACCCAACCTCTCGGCCCATTCCTTGGCTCGTTTGGGGTCGTCCGCCCAAAAGTAGATGCCGTGTCCAAGCCAGTCATAATCGTTGGCGCTCGGGGTGAGACTCTTCCGTCCGGCCACCACTTGCAAGACCAAGGTCCGCCGACAACCGTGGTAGCCCAAGACAATTGGCCTCGGCAGCATGGGCGAGCATCAGTGAAGCCGGGACGCTGCTGCGGACTTCCGCCTGGACCTCTGGCGCTTCCTGGTGGATTCCAACAGGCCGACACGTTGCAGGAATTCCAGGCGCTTTCGGGGCGACGCGAGAATCTCCCGCGACGCCTTGCGCATCTCCGCGATCTCGGCCGCGATCTGTTCCCCCGACGAGTAACTCAGGAACACATTCATTGTTGCCCAGCGTAAACCCACCCGCAATGTACCGCAAGCCTTTGGACAACTGGTTCCGGCCTGCGGATGCATCCCGACACCGCCCCCGGAGTGCGCCCGTCCCCGGGGGCAGCAGCGACGGAGCGGGCAGGCGCGTTGGAGTGTTTGAGCGCTGCCCGGGCTGCGGACGTCGCTGCGCCCGGGGACGCTGCACCTTACACGCATTTTCATTGCGCAATCTCCCTTGCCCGTTGTTGTAATCGCCAGCCCCACGACAAGTCCATTAATCTGCGCAGGCCGGAACCGATACTCTCGGCGCCTGGTTCTCCATCACCTTTTCTCCCCAAGTAGCCTCCCAGTCTGCCGACCAGCCTGTTGGCTTCCCCCAGGGTGAGACGCGCTGCCTCTTCTCGGCTGAAGTTTTTTTTACAGCCGCTTGCAATACTTGTAGTTCGTCGGGCGAGTACAACACGCTGGCGGGCAGTTGCGGCAAAGCTCGCCCCAGTTTAACACAGGCCAAGACCCGCCAAGCCACGATCAAATCGAAGGCCAACACCCGCTCAAGATGTTCGGCGGTTTTAAATTCCCGGTGTTCGACTCCACAACCGTTCTTCAGCGCGCGATGCCACTCTTCGATGCCCCAGCGGCGGCAATACCATTGCACTTTCTCCCAGGCCTGTTGGGCGTTCATGATCGGCAGATCGGTCAGCAGCATCCAATCAATGGGCTCGGTGCCCCCTGGCGGGTTGGTCTCATGCACCCAAACCGCCCACAGGGCCAACGAGGGCCAACCCTTCTTGCACCCCACGGCGGGGGCTTCAATGGTTACGGAGGACCACCGCACCTGCACCTGCGCCGTGCGCGGGGGCTGGCCCCGATGCCGCGGCAGCTTCAGCGGACGGGTCTCGCCTACCGGCTGGCTTTCCATGAAAGCCCACAGTTTTTCGTGGCAGTCCAGCTTGCGGTCGTGCTGCGCACGGACCAGCACGTGCAGATTGGCAGGCCCAATCTGAGCGGCGTCATGCAACTCGTAGAGGTCCCCTTCGCGATCGGTGATCACTACCAGTTGCGTTTGGGGCATGCGCCGCGCTGCCGCGCCTGCCCGTTGAAAAGCCTCTATCCAGCGAAAGCTTTCCTTTTCGTCAATGGATTTGGCGTTGCGGCCTCGTCCCGAGGGGTCTTCTGGCGGCCGCGCCCAGCACCGCGCATCCAGCACGCCCAAGGGCACGCCATCTGGGCGAAAGGCCAGCAGCGAGTGCAGCCACAGACCACGGCCCTTTTCCTCGCCCAAGGGTCCCAAGCCGCTGGTCTGCTCCAAGCCGGTGTAATTGAGTCCGGTAGTGTCCTGCGGCAGGAGCACCAGCGGCTCGGCCGCCATGCGGGCCTCCGTCGCTTGCTGGTGCGCCTCCAACAGCCGCTCCAGACTGATTTCCCGGCTGTGGTGCTCGATCAACCCATAGGCCGCCTTGGCCGGAGGCCAGGAGCTAAAGCTGCCGTAGAAGCTGGCTTGCGGCTGCTGCCAACGGGCTTCCAGGATTTTGACCGCGCGTTGCTGGCGGCGCTGGTCGCCTAAATCCAGTCCCGCCATCTCGTAAGCGCACCAATCCTTCTGCGTCAGACTTTGCTCCAGTTGCTGCGGGCTGAGCGGCGGCGGCACTTCGCTCTGCAGCTTCTGGCGAGCCCTCCCATCCAGTGGGAACACCCAGACGTCCTTCAAGCTCTTGACCGCCGTTTTAGAGCCAGCCGGCCACGGCCCGTGCTGGCTCCCACCCGCAACCAATTGGCCGCGCTGAAGCACCGCCCCGTGAACTTGGAGCGATCCACGTAGGTTTCGACTAATTGGGGTCGGATCCCATACCGCGCCTGCCAATCCTGCGCCAGCCGCGCCAGCGCCAAACTCAACACCCTGGAGGCCAAATTGGTGCAGTGAACCTCGTTGCGAATGAGCAATCGCGATAAACCGACTACCTCGCGCAAGTGGCCCAAACGAGCCGCTGTGGACCAGCCAATCCACTGGTCGCGCGAGGCTAACGCAAAGGCGGGGGGGCCAAAACCCAGCGCTCCCAGCCAGCCATGGTCGCTGCCGATCAGGTAGCGAAGTTGGGCTCCCACTAGGGGGGCGTCGCCGCAGGGATGCTGCGCGATAATCAAGTCGTTCCAGACTCCGTGCAGCGGATCCTCCTGCCCGCTTAACAAGTGCAGGCTCAACCCCTGGATCTGATCGACCCGTGGCGGCACCTCGCTCAAGGGCGGCAGCTTCTGGCCGCTAGCCCGCAACCGATGTCGGGCTTTGCTCCTGGCCTGGCGCAGCACCAGGATTCCGCGCTTCTGCAGTTTGCGCAGCGCCACCTTGGCACTGGATAGGGCCAGCCGCCCGTCCGGCCGATACCACGCCAGCAGCCCACAGGCCTCCCGGGCCAGTGTATTACCCGTAGGCTCGGGTTCCTGCCGGGCCAGTTGGTTGAGATGTTCGACAACTTCAGGGCGAAACTCGCGCCCGCATACGAAGATTGGTTCTTGCATCCCGATCATCTGCCGGAATTCGAGAACTTTGTCTAGTGGGAAAAAATGCGTGTAAGGTGCAGCGGGGACGGGCGCACTCCGGTCCGGCCCCCGGCGGTGGGGGCAGTCTCGGGATGCGCCCCCGGCCTGCGGGCGCTCCGTGTCAGTACCACCATGGCACGGACGATCGGGCGCGACGGCGTCATGCATGAGCCCTTGGGGCTACTGAGCTGTGGCCCGCCGCGCGGTTGCGCGCAGCCAGCGGTCCAGGGCCAGGCAGAGCAGGCCCAGGAGCACGGTCAGGCCGCCCATGAGCCGGAAGATGCTCGATATTCGCATGTTATCGATGAGGACGAACCCGGAGACGAAGACACCGGCGATGCTCCCGACGGTGCTGGCCGCAATGATGAATCCGCTGGCCCGGCCCACTTCGGACAGGCTGCGAGTCGCCACCCGAATCATGTAAGGCGACAACGTGGCCAGCACGACACAGGGCATCAGGAAAACGAGCATGCTGCCCAGGACCGGATCCAGCCGCTGCCAGACCGCCGGGATCGGCTGGTCCGGCGGATGCCGCGAAATGATCTTATCGATCAGCCAATCGGCGCACGTTGGGATGAGGAACATCCACAGGGCAGCCGGGAACAGGCCCAGCGCCAGCACCCGGGGCCGGGGCCAGCGGTCTGCCAAAGCCCCGCCCAGGTAATACCCGATCGCCAGCGCAATGAGGACCACGCCGATCTGGCTGACCCAGATATGGAATGAACTGCCGAAGTACTTCGGCAGGAAGCGCGCCCCAATGATTTCGAGCACCATCATGATGAACCCGCCGGCAAAGACCAGCACCGCCGCCGCCGCATTTCGCATGGGGTGAACCTACTTGTCCGCCAAAAAGGCTTCGAGGTATTTCTGGCGGAAGTCGGTTCCCGCCTGCGTGCTGGTCACCAGGGCGTCCCAGTCCAGCGCCGGGCGAGGGCCGGTCTTGGGGGGCGCCATCGATTTGCCGCGGTAGCGCTCCGATAATTCCCGGAACGCAGTGCCCCAGGCCTTGCACCTGGCGTCCACGGTCATGAGGCCGGTCAGCTCGCTGCAGTCGCCCGCCTGCGGGTGATCGTAGAAGCCCCAGTTGAGCCAGCCGGTGACGAACCCGGCGGAGGTCTCGACCAGGCGCCGGCAATAGCGGGCCTGCTGTTCTTCGGTGGCCTCGGGGTGCGCGCCGCCGTCAAAGTGGGGTTTGCCGCCGCCATACCAGCCGAACTCGGCCAACACGACCGGTTTGCCGGGGCGGGCCGCCTCGCGCACCACGGACTCGAGGTAGGCGAGGTTGGCCAACTCATCGATCTGGCTCCGGTAATCGTAAGCGCCGCGCGCCAGGGGGTAGAAGTGGATTTCGAGGAAGTCCAGGAACTTCGCCTGCCGCTCGGGGCGGAAGGCGGCATAAGTGCGCGGGCCGTCGGGCAGCAACGCCGGGACCGACCACTGGATAAGGCCGGCTGTGACCAGGGCCTCCGGGTCGGCGGCCTTGATGGCGGCCACCTGACGGCGGGTCCATTCATCGGCCAGCCCTTCGCGAAAGCGCTGGAAATCGAGCAACTCAGGGTCTTTGAGGGCGTCTTTGGGGGCGGGCACGGGCAGGTTGCCCAGGTCCAGTTGATTGGTGGCGCCCCACGCGGCAGCCAGCTTGCCGGCCGTCTGGTAGTGCTCTCGCAGCCAGTTGTTCCACTTGGGCTTGAGCGATCCCTTGTCCCAGCCCACCTCCGGCTCGTTCTTGAGGTCATAGGCAAAGATGGCCTTGCGCCCCCTGTAGCGGGCGGCGAAGAGCTTCCAGAAGGACTCCAGGGCCTGCAGGGTCTGGTCGTCCTCGATGGATACGGGGCGCCAATTGGGCATCCCTTCCCAGTGGTCCGGGCCGGTGGGATGCACGTAAAGGCCCGCCTCCTCCGCCAGCGCCAGGAACTGGTCGAACTTCGCCAGCCCCTCGGGCCGCAGCGCGCCTGGGTCGGTGTAGAAGGAACCGTAAGAGAGAAAGACCCGCACGCAGTTGACGCCCAGTTCCTTCATCCGGGCGAAATCCCGGCGCGTTGCCTCGGCATCGAACTGGCGCCAGACTTGAGGCGCCCAGCCGGTTCCAGGCCGATAATAGGTCACGCCCATCGGGACAAAGGGCGTGCCGAACCCGGTGCTGAAAGCGCGCCCGTTCCGGGCAATGAGAATCTTCGGCAGGGCGCCCGCGCGGGCTGCCGGGGCGGTTTGCTCGGGCTCCTCCTCCTTGAAGTCCGCGCTGGTGAGCCGGAGGATTTCCTCGGCAGCCGTGCAGAAACGGACCGGCACGCTGGGCGAGGAGGGGGCGTTGGTATCGGCGGAGCGGGGCTCGCCGGCATCGGCCAGGCTGGCCACCTGGCCGACCACGTTGCCCGCATCGTCCACCACCGGGGCGCCGCTGGAGCCGGGGGCGAATTCGGCCGTGACATTGAGGAAGAGGATGGGGCGGCTCATGAGGCCGTTGGTCTGGCCGTGCTCATCGAGGACCTCGTTGGGCCGGCGGTT
Organism: uncultured bacterium; assembly: GCA_963749495.1. Taxonomy (GTDB): domain Bacteria; phylum Verrucomicrobiota; class Verrucomicrobiia; order Limisphaerales; family UBA8199; genus CAVQND01. The sequence goes on along the minus strand of CAVVMW010000016.1, from coordinate 105,582 downwards.
CAAGCGGGCGACCATGCCCTGGGTGAACATGAAGTAGTAGCCGCCCGGATGGCTCAGGCAAAAGACGCGCTCGCCGGCGCGGACATTGGTGCGCAGCGGCAGCGGCTTGAGCCGGCAGGCCTCGATCTTGAGAAAACAAGTGTCGGACCACGTGTCCGCCGCCAGCACCGAGCGCACCGGATAGACGTGCCCGTCGGCGTCGGCCGCGACCAGGTAGGACTCGGTGACGCCTTCGTCCTGGCCCAGGACGACGTGGCAGCAGGTGCAGACGATGCCGTCGCCGACCACGAAGCCGGCGCTGCCGCTGAAGTGCCACTCGCCGCAATCGGGGCATTTGTAATAGCTGCCGACGGCCAGGGTGCTCTGGCGCAGGCGCTCGCACAGATCGGGAGGTTCGAGCCGATGCCTGGCGGGCGGCAGCGGCTTGAGGGCAACGCCGCGGGTCGTCACCTGCCGGCGCAACGTGTCCTGAGGCTGGAGCCGGTGCTCGCGCAGCAGCTTCTCGCTGGCGCCGGTGATCTGGCCGACGTATTCATCGTCATCGATCACCGGGCGCGGCGGGGCGGCCGGGGCGGAGGCGCCCAGCCAGAGGAGACACAGGATGAGGAGGGCGCAGGTTTTTCTCGTGGTGTTATTAGTCATAGAACGGTGCTCGGAAGCCGGACTAGTCGGACCGGTCAGACTCGTCTGACGGGTCAGACCGAGCTGCCATGAGGCGTTGGGCGAACTACACATGCGCCAGGCGCTGGAGCAACTTGCCGTGGATGCCGCCGAAGCCGCCGTTGCTGAAGACCACGACCACGTCGCCGCCCTGGGCTGATTTGGCCAGGTGCGCGATGATGGCATCGACGTCGGGCAGGTAGGCGGCGTCTTTGCCGACGGTTTTCAAGTCCCCAATGAGCCGCTCCGGGTCCAGCCGCTCCTCGGGGGCCAGCAGTTCCAGGCGCGCCACCGCCGAGATTACGACCGCGTCGGCATCGTCAAAGGCGCCGGCCAATTCGGCCTGGAAGACGTTGCGGCGCGTGGTGTTGGTGCGCGGCTCGAAGACGGCCCAGACTTTCTGGTGCGGGTAGCGCAAGCGCAGGGCGCGCAAGGTCTCGCGCATGGCCGTCGGGTGATGGCCGAAGTCGTCCAGGACCGTGACGCCGCCGGCGATGCCGCACACCTCCATGCGGCGCTTGACCCCTTTGAAGGTGTCAAAGGCGGATTGGATCTGGTGGTTTTTGAGGCCGCAATGTTTGGCGCAGGCGATGACGGCCAGGGCGTTGCGGACGTTGAACTCGCCGATGAGGTTGGTGTGGAACTTGAAGCTGGGGATTTCGAACTCGGTCGCGGTGGGTCCGTAACGGATGTTGAAGGCCTGGACGGCATTGCCCTCGCCCAGGCCGAAGCGCTTGACCGGGCAATGAGTCACTTCGAGCAGCGGGGCGAGGTTCCAATCATCCCCGTTGCCCAGGAGCAGGCCGTTGCGGGGCACCAGGCGGGTGAAATGCCGGAACGAGGTCCGGATGGCCTCGAGGTTGGGGAAGATGTCCGCATGGTCGAACTCGATGTTGTTGATGACAGCCACCTCAGGCAGGTAGTGGACGAACTTACTCCGCTTATCGAAGAAGGCGGTGTCGTATTCGTCGCCCTCGATGATGAACCAATCGCCGTCGGTGAAGCGGGCGCCCTGGCCCAGGTTGTTGGGCAGGCCGCCGATCAGGTAGCTGGGGTGGAGGCCGTTGTGCTCGAACACCCAGGCCAGGAGCGAGGTTGTCGTGGTCTTGCCGTGGGTGCCCGTGACCACCAGGGAACGTTTTCCTCGAATGAAGAACTCCTTGAGCAACTCCGGCAGCGAGCAGTAGCGCAGCTTGTGGTCCAGCACATACTCGGCCTCCGGGTTCCCGCGCGAGATGGCGTTGCCGATGACAACCAGGTCCGGCTTGTGCGCGAGATTTGGCTCGGCGTAACCGGCCATCACTTCGATCTGCCGCTCCGCCAGGAACGTGGACATCGGCGGATAGAGATTCTGGTCGGAGCCGGTCACCCGGACCCCTTTTTCCTGCATGGCCGCCGCGACCGAGGCCATGGCGGTGCCGCCGATGCCAACGAAATGAACCGATTGAATTCGCGAAAACATCGCCTCCCATGATAAGGCAGCGCCGCACGACCGCAATAAAAACCATCTGTAAAGGCGGGACGAGGGCTCAAAACATAAATCCGAAATCCGAAATCCGAAACAAATTCAAAATTCAAAAGAGAAATGTTCAAAACTCCTCCGCCCGGCAGAATTTGGAGTGTGGATTTGGCAGAAAAATGGGGGCAGAAAAATAAGTTTTTGTCTTATCTTTCTGCCCCCATTTTTCTGCCTGGTTCGGATTTCGGAGTTCGGATTTCGGGGGGGGCGAGCGGCCCGCGCTTGCCGCCCTCGCGCCTCGTCCCTCCCGTTCCCTCAGTCGCGCCTGCCGCCGAAGGGGATATCGACCGAGCCCCCGACCCAGAATTTCTGGTCGGTGTTGCTGCCATCGAGGATGGTGCGGGATTGGAAGCCATAGCGGATATGGTGTTTGGAGGTGGTGTAGCTGAACCCGGCCTCGATGGCATCGTTGAGCTCGCGCGCGTCGCGCGGGTAGGTGATGCCGGACGGGTCGGCAGGGTCATAAGCGATGTCGCCGCCGGAGATGGTCTGCAGGTGGCGGTAGCCGACATCGACTTCCCATCGCCTGAACTGCTGGAAGAGGCCGATGGCGGTGATGTACTGGTCGTTGCCGGTCGTACGGTTCCAGCGATAGAGGCCGTCGGCATAGACGCCCAGGCCGGGCCAGCCCACGTGTTTGCGGAGCAGGAGATTGGGCTCGATGGCGGCGGCGCGGACGCCGGGAGCGAAGACGAAGTCCTGGTTGTAGCTGCCGGGCAAAACGGCCCCGGCGCGGAACGTCAGGGTGGGCACCCATGAGGCGGGCAGCCACGTGGGCTGCGCATTGGTTTCATTGAAAATCTGGTAGCGGATGCCGAACGACCAGTCCATGAGCCCGGTGGTGGATTGGGCGCTCTGATTCGGGTCGAACCTGCGCCAGGCCGCCGTTGTGGCGCCGATGTTGAAGTCGGCCGCCCACCTCTTGGTGATGCCGTATTGGAGGGGGATATAGCCCTGGTTGATATCGATGCCGTAGCTCTCGCCCCCGGAATGAACGGTGATGTTGCGGAAGTCGCGTTTGGCCCAAATGTGGTAGGCCTCGGATTCCTCATAGACCAGCCCGGCCACAAACTGGCCGGGGTCCGGCACGTCGGCCCAGAGGGCAAACGGCCGGTGCGGGACGTTCTCGGAGGCCAGGAGGGGCGGGACGCTCGTCGCGCCCAGTAACAGCGCCGCCGCCCCGGCGCCGAGGCGGCGCAGGAGCGCAGCCCTGCATCTGCATTCCACAGGCTGCTCTCCAACCCGGCGGCCCTGAGCAGCCCGTTCTAGTTCAAAGGTGTTCTCGTCTTTCATAGGATTCGTCAAGAGTCCTTAAGCCACAGGGTGCCCTTTTTCAAGCGCAGGAGGCAAATCTTTTCCGCATGATTTTGCCAACAATGATCCTGCCTCCACTCAGGCCTCAATCATTCTGCCCTGGATGGTCGTTGACAGGGCGGGGCAAACCTGCAATAAGGAATCCAATCGAACACGCATGAACACTTCAAATCCTGCTCCCTCGGGCCGCACCACACGGCGTGAGTTTCTCAAGACCTCCAGCGCCGTCGTGGCCGGCGCCGCCCTGGCCGGCGCCGTGGCGCGGCCGGGCTACGCTGCCGAAAACAACACCATCAAGATCGCCCTGGTCGGGTGCGGTGGCCGGGGCTCCGGCGCCGCCGCCCAGGCGCTCTCCACTAAAGGCCCCACCAAGCTCTGGGCGATGGCCAACGTCTTCGAGCACCGGCTTCAGAGCAGCCTGGGCGGCGTCCGCAAGAACCGTGAGAACCAGGTCGAGGTGCCCCCGGAACGGCAGTTCCTCGGCCTGGATGGCTACAAGAAGGCCATTGATTCGCTGGACAAAGGAGACGTGGTGTTGCTGGCCACACCGCCGGCCTTCCGTCCGATTCATTATGCCTACGCCGTGGAAAAAGGAATCAACGTGTTCATGGAGAAATCCTTCGCCGTGGATGCGTCCGGCATCCGGCGCGTGCTCAGAACGGGCGAACTGGCCAAGGAGAAGAACCTCAAGGTGGCCGGGGGCCTCATGAGCCGGCACTACCGGCCGCTCGAAGAGGCCGTTGCCCGGATTCACGACGGCCAAATCGGGGAAGTGATTACCTGTTGGGCCTACCGGGTGCACGGCCCCGTGGGCCTGGCCGCCAAGCAGCCCGGGATGAGCGAACTAGCCCACCAGATCGCCAATTACAGTTGCTTCACCTGGCTCAACGGCAGCTTCATCGTGGACTGGCTCATCCACAACATCGATGTCTGCTGCTGGGTCAAGAACGACTGGCCGGTATCGGTCCAGGGCATGGGCGGACGCCAGGTGCGCCAGGACCGGGACCAACTCTTCGATCACTACGGCGCCGAATACAGCTTTGCCGATGGCACACGCCTCTTCGCCCAGGGACGGCACATGAACAACTGCTGGGATTTCTTCGGCGACATCATCCATGGCGCCACGGGCTCGGGCGTCCTGGGCGAGGGCCAGCCCGACCCGAGGCTCTTCAAGGGCCACAAGCAGACTCCCGAGAACATGGTCTGGCGTTACAAAGGCCCGGCCTGGGACCATTACCAGTACGAGCACGACCTGCTCTTCGACGCCATCCGCAACGACAAGCCCTACAACGAGACCGAGCGTTGCGCCAAGTCCTGCTTCACCGCCATCATGGGCCGCATGGCCTGCGAGTCAGGAGGACTGATCACTTGGACTGAGGCCATGGCCTCCGAGATCGAACTGGCCCCTGGCCTTGAAAACTGCACCTGGGACGGCAACGCCCCCGCAGTGCCCGGCCCTGACGGCAAATACACCGTCGCCATGCCGGGACAGACCAAGGTGATTTGAAAAGTGGGCCCAAACGGCTCCCCACCGCGTAGCGGTGTTTGACGGCAGCCGTGGACTTCCAGTCCTTGTCTTTACCCACGTTGTCGGCCTCACTCATTGAACGGAACTCATCGTATCAATTGCCTTCAGGCCAAAGGCCTGGCTCATACCAGCCCAGGGCGAAGCCCTGGGTTTCCGTGCAGTTTAATTCTGTGGCAGGCCAACGGCCTGCCTCATAGGGATCGGTGGCTGCGGACACCTCAACCGGACATCGCCGGGCCGCTACAACAATCCCTCAGCACGATGAGCCGCGCCTTCAGCGCTCAGAATGATCTTTGGCCGATGAACCCAGGGCGTTGCCTTGGGCTGGTATGAATGACGCCGTTGGCGTCCCAAGCTGGCTCTCACCGCCTCATCCAGGCCGTCACTCGTTGATGCCCCACGCACCGAACGGAAACCGTTCGGCCCGGTGCAGAATCTCGTCCAACACCCTCGTCCTGGTTTCTGCGCGGCCCTGGATGTTTTCGATGGCGGACTCCACCTCCGCCCGCGCGTCCCCCAGGTGCAGAAACACCTCCACACCCGCAAGCCGGGCTGCAGCGCGCAACGTCTCTACCATTTGAGCCGCGCCCGGCCTGCCTTCGGCGGCCTCGTCGAGTGACAGCACCAACGCGCAGGGCTCGGGGCCTTTGAGTCCAAACCACCACTCGAAAAACGAGTTGACGCTCGGGGGAAGTTCACCTTGGCCGTGCATGGCCACGATCACGATGTCTGCCTCTGCCGCTTGCGTCGCCGCCCGTTGGCGCAGTGTGCGCTCGCGCAACACATCGAAGTCCCAAACACTTACCTGCACCTCGGCATCCGCCTCGAGCCGCCGCACGATCTGTTCGAGTGTCTGCCTGGCCCTCAGCCCTAACTCAGGGTCCTGGTAAACCTCCACCACATTCAACGCCAGCCGCTCCGCGCCAGCCGCGCCGCCCTCGCCTATGCCAACCCAATTCATAGCCCATCATGATATGATGCCGGTTTCAAAATCAACGCCGACTTATCCACGCCTGTTCACAGGTTATCCGCAATCCGGCACCCAAAACCACGCCTGGACCCGAACCCGCAACGCCAGGCAGTTGAATCAAGCCTCCTCAGCTTCCGTGCCAATCCAGAAAAAGTAAAGAAACCACGGAACACACGGAACACACGGAAAGAAGGCCCTTTCCCGTGTATTCCGTCTATTCCGTCTTAAAAAATGGTTGAACTCAATCCGCAGCAAAAGGCTCGACTCGGAGGGAAAACCATTTAGCCTCGCTTCATGAGTGTTCTTCGAGCCTGGTTTCTCTTGAGCCTCCTGGCGGCGTGGCTGAACGCCGCCGAGGGAGGGCAATTCATGAACTCGGCGGAAGGTGCCCAGCCCGGACCTCCCAGCCCCGCGGCAACGATTGACGCCTGTCAGTACGCAGATAATGCCGCGGCACAGGCGGCATGGGAGCCGATGCGCGGCACCGGGCCTGCCTCGGCGGCTGTGGTCGGCGGCATCGAGGTCCTGCGCCTGCCGTGCAGCTTCAAGGATTCGACCGCCGAGCGGGCGTCCTGGGACCGGAAAGTCAAACTCGACCTTGCCTCATCCCGGGGCATTCAGTTCAAGATTCTCTGCCGCGATGCCTCGCCGGTCTCGTACTTCAGCATCTATTTCCAGAGCGGCGAGGGTTGGTACCATGCGACCTTTTTCCCGGAATCCTCGACGGAATGGAATACGATCCTTATCGACAAGACCGACACGGGGACCGAGGGCAGGCCCGCTGGTTGGGGGCAAATCAGGACGATCCGCATTTCAGCGTGGCGGGGCAAGGATGTGAACACCGAGTTTTACCTGAGTGACATCCGCCAGGCCGGCGCCCTGGGGGCGGATGCCCTGGTTGCTATCCTCCGGGCGGAGTCGGTTGCCCGGAGCCAGCCCGAGGAGCGGCGTAACGCGGAGGAATATGCCGGGAGAGTGGCTGAAACCCTGCGCGCGCTGGGCGTTGGCTGCGCGGTCCTGAGTGACCTGGAGACGACGCCGGAACGACTGAAGCCCGCCAAGCTGGTCATCCTGCCCCACAATCCGTCCATGCCCGATTCGACGGCTGACCACTTAATCCAGCACTTGGCCCGCGGCGGCAAACTGCTGGCCTTCTATACCGTTCCCGAGAGGCTTCGGCCCGTTTTGCGGATGGAAGGCGGCAAGCCCGTCCGGGCGCAGCCCCCCGGCCGGTTTTCTGCGATTCGCTTTGGGGAGGGCGCGGTGCCGGGAGCGCCGGCGGTGGTGGGCCAACGGTCCTGGAATATCAACGCACTGGAGCCCGTGCCCGGCGCCACCCGCGTGCTGGCCGAGTGGCTGGACGACAAGAACCGGCCCACCGGTTACCCGGCCGTGCTTGGCGGGTCCAACTTCCTGGTGATGACACACGTGCTCCTGCCAGACGATGCTGCGAACAAGGGCCGCATGGTGCTGGCTATGGCCGGTTCACTCGTGCCGGAGATTTGGTCCCAGGCGGCCGAGGCCGCCATCGCCCGGATAGGGTTGATTGAGAACTTCAAGAGCTGCGAGGAGGCCTCCAGCCGGATTGCCCGGTTGAGCGGGGAGGACCCGCGCGTGATGGCGACTCTTGGCTCGGCCCGCGTGCTGCGCGAGTCTGCCCGCGAGTTGGCGTCCCGGCTCGAGTTTGCCCAGGCCCTGGACCAGGCCGCCGCCGCAGACCGGAAGGTCAAGGAGGCCTTCTGTCAGGCACAGCGGCCTGAGCCGGGGGAATTCCGCGCGTTTTGGTGCCACAGCGCATTTGGAGTCTCGGGCATGGAGTGGGATGAAGCCATCCGCCGGTTGGCCCAAAACGGGTTTACCGCCATCCTGCCCAACATGCTCTGGGGCGGCGCGGCGTTCTACCAGAGCAAGGTCCTGCCGGTGTCCTCCCAAGTGGCGAGCCGGGGCGACCAACTCGCCCAATGCCTGGCTGCGTGCCGCAAATACGGCCTCCGGGTGCACGTCTGGAAGGTGAACTGGAACCTGGGCTCGGCGGCCCCGAAAGAGTTTGTGGACCGGATGCGGGTCGAGGGCCGTTTGCAGGCCAACGCGCAGGGCAAGGAGGAGCCGTGGCTCTGTCCGTCGAACCCTGAGAACCAGAAGCTCGAGGTCGAGTCCCTGGTTGAAGTCGTCCGCAACTACGACGTGGATGGCATCCACTTCGATTACATCCGCTATCCTGACGCGGACCACTGCTACTGCGCGGGCTGCAAGGAGCGGTTCCAGAGCGCCCGTAAAGTGGCGGTCCAGCATTGGCCCCAGGATGTGCTGGCCGATGGCCCGCTTCGCCAGGCCTGGCTCGATTGGCGGCGCGGCAATATCACAACCGTCGTCCGGGCCGTGAGCGAGCAGGCCCGCGCTATCAAACCCGCTGTCAAGCTCTCGGCGGCGGTTTTCCCCAACTGGACGACCGACCGCGACAGTATCGGGCAGGACTGGAAGCTGTGGTGTGAAAAGGGCTACCTGGACTTTGTCTGCCCGATGGATTACACCCCGCTCAACGGCAGCTTCGAGAACATGGTGGCCAGGCAAGTCCAATGGGCCGGCCGGACGCCCTGCTATCCCGGCATCGGCGTGAGCGCCTCCACCTCGCACTTTGGCGTGGACCGCGTCATCGATCAAATCAACCTCAGCCGCCGGCACAATACCCATGGCTTTGTCATCTTCAACTATGGGCCGTCCGAGAGCAGAGACCTGCTGCCCTTGCTGGGATTGGGCATAACGAAGATCCAGTGATTTATTGGGAGGCAGTGACGAGATTAACCGCAAAGATCGCAGAGAACACAAAGAACCTGGAATGAAGGCCTTTCTTTGCGATCTTTGCGGTTAATTCCGCAGCCGCTTCTAAGACACCGCCCAATCTGGCCGCCAGCGAGCAGATCCAGATCGAGCCCGTTACTGATCGCCCAGCATCTTCAATATGTGCCTGGCTAAATGCTCCTTGATCTCCCGATGACGAGGCACGGGTTGCGAAACCTTTGTGACGGAGTTCTGATACCAATCATGTTTGCCTCCGTGGCGAATGAACACACAACCGGTCAATTCGATCTTCTTAAGCAGATCGAGCCGCTTCACGCCACCTCCAACTCCCCGCGATGCCTCACGCACGGAATCTCGCCGCTCACGAGGTCTTCATACAGACTCGCAAGGTGCGCCTTCAAATCCTCGAATGACTCGCCTTGCGTGAGGTAGTCGGGGAAATCATCCAGATAGCCCAGCCAGGCGTCTCCATCCTGCCAGTAAGTGAATGGCCGCGTTTTCATGGTCAAAGGCTACACTGCGGAGGCGAGAACAGCAAGCGCCCGGTGGGAGCCGAGGGCGCGCGCCGTTTCCCCTGCGGGCTATTCCGCCGCCTCGAAATGCACGAGGCCATTGTCTGTCGGAAGTTGCACGGCAAACGCGGCCATCGGCGTCACCAGCGTTGGTTCTGAAAAAACCGGAGTGACCTTTGTTCCCGTCTGCGCCATAATTTCGCATGTTGGCCAAGGTCTGTTCGGCGGCCGTCAACAGCATCGAAGCGTATCCGGTCGAGGTGGAAGTGAACGCCGGGTATGGCGGCACGATCATCGCAATAATTGGGTTGATTTCGCCTAGCCACTTCGCAGTCGCCAAACCTTGCCTCGGCCTGTGCTTGACACGCTCCCTGTGTTGGGGCGGCGCCAACGCCTTGGCGCTCGGCATCCAGGAGAGAATCCACCGCGTCAACTCCCCGCGCCCGGAAGTTTCCAGCCGGATTTCCAAGCGCCCGTCCTGCCGCTCGCGCAGTTGCTGGCTCGAATGTCACACCCGTTCCCGGATGTATCTGGCCACCTCTTCGGCAAAGCGCAGGCGCACCTCCCATGGCTTCCGGACCCTGGCCCACGAGAGCCTCACCGGATACGTCCGCACGGCTCTGGGCCGCCCCCACGGCTCGCCCGGCGTTGCCATGACGCTGCACACCTTTGGCGAATACCCGCGACCCTACCGTGCATGCCCCATCCGGATGACACGCTACCAGCCACCGCCGGCCCCCACGGTAGAGCCGCCGGCCACAGTTAGCCACATGAGCTACCCGCTGGTCCTTTGTCCATGAAGCTCTCCGCGACGTGCCGCAGTGCTTCGCCAAAGTCGGTCCAACTCAGGCGGGCGGGGCGTAGCCGGTCGATGAGCGCGAGATCCTCCTGGTTGAGCTTCGTGAGTTGAAACTCGCCAAGCAGGTTGCTTTCCCAGGACAGGCCCTTCAGCCTGTCGAAGACAATGTAGGTGTCACCATTCGTCACGATGACGTACCGGACGCCTTCCTCGTGCGCATACCAGTACGCCTGCTCTATTGCCTCAATGCCATTGTCGAAGCTCAGACCCCAGGCAGCCTTGACCTCGGCAATCAGGAGCGTGCGGCCACCCGATGCAACCCTTATATCGACCCGGCCCTGTTGATACTTGATGTCCTTGTGTTTGGCGTACCCGAGTGCGCCGAAAAAATCCTCGACGAGCGACTCGTGAGCCGCTCCCTGTGCTCGCGCTCCTTGCGCAGGACTTCGATCGCCTCAATAACGAGCTTAAACTCCGCAGGGCGCACGGTCCCAGTCTCCAAGGCTGCAGTGCTGGGCGCAATCCCAACTAGGCGAGCTATGTAAGGGGGTAACTCTTCGAAAACCTTGCCCACTGCGCGGTACGGTGTCCAGTTTGGCTCCCCCTCACAAACGAGAGAGGTCCGGCGCATATATTCGGTTTTGATCCACTTCACATCCCTATAGTGGGAAAAGAATTCTCCGGGGTTGTCGGGATCGGCATCCCCTGGGTCGTGCTTTCGGAGCTGGAACTTGTAATCAGATTGGATGACGCCGACGCCAAAAAGGCCATCGGAGACATTATTGACTCCCACGTAGTCCCCTGGCTTAACCTCAAAAATGAACCTCCTCAACTCCATGACCGCCTGTTCCTCGTACTCGGGCTCATAGTCATGCACAAGCTTGCTGATTTCCTGGAGCGACTTCCCGGTGAGATCAGTGTCGTTGAGCCATCCGATGGCAACATAGCGACCGTCGCGAAAGCGCTCCCAGGCAGGCTCTTTCTGACCCGGTTCACCAGTTGGTGTGATTGTAATAAACTTTGGCATAATTCTATCTGATAGCTTGTCCGTAGCGGAATCTAGCCCCCCGTCCGCTGTACGGTCATTGCATTATACTACCCCGAACCACCACATCAAGCCTAAAATGAACCCTCTGCGGGCCACCGGGCCACGGCAGGGCGGCTCTAAGCTCGAGTAAGGGGTCAGCAATAACTTTTCCATGTCTGGGCCGATGGCCGTTGGTAGATTAGCGCCTTGAGCAAGAGCGACATTCTGCCAGGAGCGCACCGAGGCCGGTGTGCTCAGCGCGGCCGTTGCACGCGCAATTTACGGTCAGTCAGCAACGCTTCCGGCAGATTCTCGTTCAACTTGATTTTCATGCGGCGGCCGGCACGGGCGACACGGGCATATCTTCCTCCGCGGACGCCGCAGCAAAAGCGATGACCGCGCGCAACGCTTCCGCCGAAACGGTCGGGAAGTCGGCGAGGATTTCCTCCTGCCTCGAGCCTTCGGACAGGCTGGCGAGCAACGCGCGCACCGTCACGCGGGTGCCCCTGACGACCAGTTCGCCGCCGCGCACGTTGCGCCGCCGTTCGAGATGTTCGAGATAATTCATGCTCACGCGGGCAACCTTAGCACCAAGCCTCCCGGGCGGCAACACCCGTGCGCGCGCTCGATTGCCTCCGCGGCCCCATGGCGATCGAAAACGGCAAGCGACAAGTTTAGGTTCCGCGGAAGCCGCTAACGAATTGAAAAACTGGCCGTGGGGGAGACCTTTCATCCAAACAAGTTGTGGACTTTCTTGCGCCAGACAAGGCCAGTACGGCGGCGCCGAAAACGGTAAGACATCGTAACAGAGCCACTTACATCGGCCCTCCGTGCATACGGAGAATACAAGATAATATTGTCATCGTTGGCTTGCCGGACGCGGCGGTGAAGGAGTCGCGGGAACGCTTGATGAGCGGAGCTTTCTCGAAGGGCCGCTCAACCTGAGCGTTCGCGTTCGGAAGTGAAGATCAAGGTCAAACCACTTGAGGAATGACAGGCCCAGCAGCCCGTCCACCGGGCTTTGTCGCGGGAGATCGTGGAAACGCCGCAGCGTAACCCTCCTGGAGGGGTGGCCCGGCATAGAGGATATACAATCGGCGTCAACTTTTGGTCTTCCGCCACACCGCGTCTCGATCTCTCGCGTGGCAGACTAACCGGCCTGCCTTTGGTCGGCCGCCGGTTTCGGTCTTGACGTCTATCGCCAGCCACTCGCCGGGGTGCCGTTGGATGAGTTCTTGCACATCCTCTGCACTCGCCGGCCGTCGTTTTGGTCTGGCGGCAAATGCTCTGGCTCTGTCCATGCCTTAGCCTCGGTTCGCGCGCCCTGAGTGGCAAGCAAATTCTGACCGCAGAGACCCTGGACGGTCCTTCCGGCGCCCAGAGACTCTTCATCAGTAAGACGAGGGAGCCGGATGTAAACAATTGACATTCTGTCGGCTGCGTCGGCATGATCGATGACCAGTTCGGAAGCTTCACGCCACCTCCAACTCACGGTTTCCATTGCGCGCGGAAGAAGCGGGCGGGGGCATTGGTTGCCGGCACGATGAAATGGAGCGAGGTGCCGGCGAGGGTGTTGGTTTGGAGCGGGAACCAGGTCCGCAAATCGCCGGACCAGGAAATGACATAGCTTTGGCCGGCCTGGCCATCCAGCCAGAAGTCGAAGGTGTTGGTGGGGCCCAGGGGATCCAGCCGAAGGATTGGCGCTATTGGGGTGGAGGCGGGCAGGACAAAGAGGCTGATGCTCTGGGGCGGGAGCGTGCTGGTGAATGTATTGCCGGCCAAGGGGATGTCGGGAAGGCGGGTGATGACGTTGGAAGCGGTGAGTTGCCAAAACTGGGCGGCGCCAGAGCCCTGAACATTGGTGACGGTGACGGTGACGGTGGGGGCGGCGCCGGCTTGCTTGTTTATCACCATTGTCGTGAGGGCGCCGTCGGCGGCGCGCAGGGCGGCGAAGGTCGAGAGGTTATCGGGGTTGGCGGCCGTTGCCGCCGAGACGCTCGTGTCGCCGAACGTTGATTTGTTGCCATCGTAGTTTCGGTACATTTTGATGGCGTTGTAAGAGGGTGTGCCCGTGGCGGGAGTGGTCCAACGGGTTGCCAGGTCAAGGCCCTCCCGGCCAAAGATGCCCAGGATGTCGGCCTGTGCGGTCGCGCCGTTGACGTTGGTCTCGGCGCCCCAGTTGTATTCGGTAATCCCCGTTTTGGTGCCCGGGTAATTGGTCGCGACCCAGTTTTTCATGCGCGGGATGAGCATAATGACGCTGTTGATCCAGCTCGGGTCAACATAGTTGCTGTCCCAGAACACGCGTGTGCTCTGGTTGCGCAGCAGGACGGTGGCGGCGGAGACATCGCTGCCGCTGACATTGTTCTCCTGGGGATAGCAATGGAGGGTGAAGCAGTCCAGGAGGCGCTGGGCGGAGGCGGTGTCGTGCTGGTGGAACTGGCTGAGGAGCCAGGGCATGTAGTCCCACCCGCCGTGGGCGCTGCGGTCGGGAAAGCGGGCGGGGTTCCAGTCGGAGTGAGCGCCCGCCCATTGCTGGTCGAAGCCGCTGTAGAGATAGCCGCTCCACCCCCATTCTTCGGGGCCCAGGACCAGGGCATTGGGGTCGTTGGATTTGATCATGCCGGCGGTGGCGAGCATGTTGGTCCAGATCTCCTCCATGGTCGGGCCGACGGGATGGACGTCCTGGTGCGTGGAGTGCCAGAGGCTGTGCTCGTTATCGAGGATATAGTAACGGACGCCGCCGTTGGTGGAGGAGCCCCACTGCTGGAGCAGGTGCTGGACGTAAGTCTCCTCGAAGGCGGTGTTGGTTGGGAAATTGGCGTCGTTGGGGTCGTTCCAGGTGATCGGGACGCTGGCGTTGGTGCTGCTCTTGCCGTTGCCGGCGTCGGGGTGCCAGGGGTCGGTCGAGGTCTGCGGGCCGTACTTGGCTACCGAGTAGCTATAGAGGATGGCGCGCCCGGGCCGAGCTTGGGCGCCCAGCCGATCATCGGCACGGTGATCATCGGCTCGGCCCCGGCGCCCTTGCTGTTGGCGACGAACGTGTCGGCGGTTTGTCCCGGCGTCGCGCTCGAATCGGGATAGCTTTCGAAGTACCAATCGGCGTCGAGGTTGTGCGCGTTGATTTGCCAGTTGTAGCGGGTCTCGTTGTTTCCGCCTGAGCGGTGAATGGGGCAATTGAGGTCGGCGAGCTGGTTGGAGGAGGTGGCGAAGGCGACGCCATAAACCAAGGGGCTGATCGGCCGGCGGTTGAGGCGCGCGTCCACGGTAATGGCGAGCGGCGTGTTGGTGGCGGGGGGCGTCGTGCCGGCCACCAAGGTAATGTCGTCAAGGTAAAACGTTGGCTGTGCCGCGCCGATGCGGTCCTGGATCCAGAACCCGTCCATGTCGAGGCGGTTGGCGACGCCCAGGGCGGCGAGCGAGACGTTGAACGGCTGCCACCTGTTTGCGGCCAACGGCGGCAAGGCGAAAGTGGCCTGGGGACTGCCGCCGGCGTGTCCCTGGATCAGCAACTGCTGGCCCCCGGCGGCGCCGCCGTTGAGCCAGAAGGTGAGGTTGGTGTAGGGACTCGAGTCGAAGGCAGCGTGGGCAATGTAGATGGCCTGCCAGGGATTGGTAACCGTGACGCTGATCGAGTCGGACCCTGAATGGACCGGCGCCGTGTTTGCGTAGTTGATCGCCGTCCAACCCCACTCCTGCCACCCGTTCTGCAACGAATCCGAATAAATCACCTGGTCGCTCTGGGCGGAGAGGCAGGCGAGCGCGCCGGCCACGAGCACAAACCCGGCAAGACAGGCGGGCCGGCCGGCAGGCCTGGCCCTCGATTCAAGGCTATCCGGACGCCGTTGACGAGTGATGAATGACGAGTGACGAGTGACGGGCGGCGGCTGGTCCGCGTTGACTCGACACTCGGCACTCGGCACTCGCCCCGTGGATGTCCGACTGCGTCTGAACCTGGGTCTAACGAAGGACACGTCAATTCTCACACCCTGCACGTTTTAGCACCAGCCGGGCCTTTGTGAAAGTGAATATTCTGTCCGGCGCTCCGGGCGGGTGCGGGACAAAACAGTAACCATTAGACTTGTTCATTTCCGCGTATTCCGCGTTATGTGGAGCTCCACATAATCCGCGTATTCCGCGGTTCATTCTTCTTCGGAGCTTTGCTAGCCTCGCCGGCCATGAAAAGCAAAACTACCTCAAGGCGACCGGGTTCAAGCTCGGGCTGTTGGTCAACTTTGGCCGTTATCCCAAGCTCCAACTGGAGCGCATCGTGGCGGAGCGGGGCCGATATGGCTATGGCAACTGAGGGCAACCGCGGAATAGGCGGAATACGCGGAAGACAGAGCCGCTCAGCGATCCCGGGTTGGGACTGGCCGGCATTGGGGCAGCCCCATGTCATCGCGGTTGCATCCGCATAGATACAATCAGGGAAGGGAAGAAACAACGCCTGCCTTGGTCTCTTCAACGGAGGTTAGTGATGCGTGCTTTGGCGTTAGTCACCCGCTGGTCAATTTGTTCGTCACTTTGACGGCGCGAGAAACGCGGCCAGGTGTTTGTGATGCCTGCTTTGGCGGCGGCTTCTGGGTCAATGACAAAAAGCGAGAACCTTGCCGTGTTTCGCACCATCGGGTCTGCATTGGTCGTCCAGCGTAATAGTGAAGGAACAGCCTCTTTCGCTGCTGGGCCGATGCCGGCCAGTGAGTAAATCGCAGAGCGTTGGGACTCGGGAGAAATGTCCTGGTCAGCAATTTGTATCAACGCCGGCACAGCAGTCTGGGCGTTCGTACCCAATAACCAAAAGGCGGACGCCGCCGCGGCGTTCCAAGCCGCCGCAGGTGTGAATTCGATTTTGATAATGTGCTGGCGTTGCAACAAGGTTATTAACTTGGCCATCGAGCCGCATCCTTCGCACGGAGCCGTCGCAGGAGGGTGGGAAAAGCGTTGGTGCCTGCTTGGAGAACGGCCTCGTCGCACTCTTGTGCGAGATTGGGTGATGTGACATAACCCCTTAGCCAACTGCTCAACGTCTTACCCCGGTAAACAGGCTCAGGCTCACGGCGTTGCGCCACTTGCCAGACAACTACGCCAACAATGGCGATGAGGAAAAAGACGAGCACGTTTTTGACCCGCTTTGGCATAGCAACAGGACGAGCGTTTAGCTCCATAAATTCAGAAACGAGGCTTAATCCATGAAGATTGTCCACTCCTCACCAAATGGTCCCCGCCCCCGCCGCAAAAACACCGCCAGGACCCCTCCGCCGTTGAGACCTTGCACCCGGATTTCGACTTCGTTCGGGGAGACGGCTTTCTGGCCGGCAATTTGGTAACCTGAAAAACAGCGGGTTTGAGCCGCAAGCCAATCGCGCAAGTCTTGGGTGGACCCAGCCTGAGCTTCCAGGCCGATCGCGCGGAGTATTACTTTTGCCTGGCTCAATGTTTCGGCGGACACCTCGCCTCCTTCTTGTTCGCCGGGGGCCCACCATCCGTAGCAATTCACCATGCGTGCCAGGTTTCCGCGGCACAGGGCCCAGAAAAAGGTCCGGACCGTGGCCTCCGGGCTGCCGAACCCCGAATCAACCAGCGCCGCTTTTGGAATAGATCCGCCGGCGGCGGGGTGGTTCCCTGCTGGCCGCTCGACGCTCTTTGCTGGTCGAGCAAAAGCTGGTTATCAGCGCGCGCTTCGGCCAACTCCTCTTTCCCGCTTCGCAGTTGGTGGATTTCATTCCGAAGCGCCAGCAGGCCTTGGTTCGCGGCACGGAGTTCAGCTATGGCCGCAGTCTCCTGGCGCAGCCGCGGCATTTCCTGGTTCTGTCGGCTCAACTCCGCGGCCTCCTTCTCACTGTTGCGCAGCCCCTGATTTGCCCCGCGCAGCCCGGCGATCCTGTCCGCCTGGATGGCCACTGCACCGGCTGCGGCAAGACACAGAATTCCACCAATCCAATTGAGACAAGTCCTCTGGATTTTCATGTCCACCTCTATCGATCTTTGGATTGCGGGAGTGCGAGCATTGCGGCGTCAGGGCTGGGTCCGGCCACCCGGCCATGAGCGGTGATGCCCTGGTGGTGAATCGGAAACCAGGCGTAAATCTTTCCCTCATCGGGAACCGTGCCGAGCGCAAACGACTGGTAGCTGACATTCCCGGCGGCCGCCTCGGCCCAGGACTGCGGCCTGATGTGTGCCTTGTCGGCGGGACAGTGCAGGATAAACGGGACCAGGAGATCGTTGCTCGTGGTCAAGAAATTCTGGGGGTAGCGGTCCCCATTGTCCCGGGCCCGGACCATGCCGGCAATATAAATCTCCCTCAGATGGTTCATGCAAGTCTCCGTTTCCTGGGCGGCCTTCGCTTTGGCCATATCCTTGACCAGGAGGACCCCTGGGAACGCTGCGCGGAACCGCTCGTTCTCGGCGCGCAATCTCCCCAATTCCGCCAGTTCGGCGCGCAACTGTCCGGCTTCCGCTCGCAGCCGCAGCAGAGCCGCATTGTCCCGGCGCAATTGTTCGAGTTCCTGATCGGTCACGTTCATATCGTCATTCACCATATAGACTGCCGCTCGGGCCAAAAGCCGACACAAATAATTGCCCTTCGGAGCATCGATACTCAGTCATTCCGAAGCTGCCAGGGTTTTTCGCGGAAGACGGGCCGGGGATCGGGCGGCCAGATGTTAGCCATGAACCCGAAACATGCCTTGAAGGAGGACAATGTTGAGGCTGAAATGCTCATGGGTGTAAGGCCTCAGAAGGTGTGAAAAAATCGATTTCCGGCCCCAAGGCGCGAAAAAAATCTTCAAAATCCCCAGGAAAACAGAGGGGTGTTTTTGGAGATGGTGCCCGTTTTGGCACTTTTTCACACCTTCTCAGTGAAGGCGGGGGTGTCACGGGGGCCGAGCCCTCACCGCGGCCTCTCCCCTTCCGAAGGTTCATTACACGAGAGTTTTTCAGGCTGGCGCATGAGACGTAAGCCCTTGAGTACGAAACAAACTGTCTCCAGAGGGAGAGGGGTCGGTCCCGAGAGGGAGAGTGAACAGACTGAAAGCGACCAATTGGAGAACTTCATGGTCGTGGGAAGCGGATGCCACCGGAGCGCCGCGCACCTTGGCGCCGCCTCGGAGATAATAGGTCGTTTCGTTCCTTGCCTTCTGTCAGGTCCGAACCAGGACGGCTACGGCACCGGAACGATCCGGTAAAGCCGAGCGGGCTGCCGCCACATAGTCAGGTCGAAGTCAGGCTGCGCCCCGTTGGTCAAGGTGACGGTGTCCAGCGTCACCCAGGCGTCGGTCGGGCCAAACTGGTTGATGTAGTCAATGCGACGCTTGCTCCCTATCGCTCCGGTGAGGGTGATTCCCCCCATCCGGCCACCGTCCCGTCCTGTCTGAGCGCCAGACTGAATATGTCTCCCGCCGCAATGGCAATCACGCCGCTCAGACCGCCGGGCACGTTCGTCTGGCCATAAGAATTGAGAATAACGACCCTCGCGCCGCTCGGCCTGGCGCTGCTGTGCCTTCACACCAACGCCCTCGGCCAAGTTACCAACCTGCCTGCGCAATCCGGGCAAGCCGGCCCGCAAGCCAGATCACACATTTCGAAACTCCGATTGGCTTTAGACCCAGGTTTATAAGTAACCGGATGTGCCTTGCTCACTTGCTTCTCATCCCGGAGGGATGGCTGAGAATAGCCCAACGCTTCAGCGTTGGGTGGTGGGGCCGAGGCCGTCAAGTCCCGAAGGGACGGCTGAAATGTCGGGCCGTTCAGCCGTCCCTTCGGGACTGGACCCTTTTGGGGCACGCCAACCCAATGCTAAAGCATTGGGCTATTCTCATGTGTCCCTCCGGGACAGCGATCCATCGGGACGCTTTGGCTGTGTGCGCCGACAGGGAAATCGGAATTAATTCTTGCACGGACTCTAAGTGGTCATGAGCATATGTTCATGACCACTGAGTCCAAGCGCCAGCGTGCCCGCCGTGTGCTGCTGCTCTTTGCGGTGAGCCTGGCCGCCATACTCTACCTGGACCGTGTTCTGCATTTCGCAATCCCAGCCATGGATCGCCAGTGACCTTGGATTGACTAAGAAACAGATGGGGTTGGTCATGACCGCATTCGGCGTCGCCTACGGCCTGTTTGAGGTCCCGCTGGGGTGGCTGGGCGACCGGGTGGGGCCGCGCCGCGTATTGACCTGGGCGGTCGGTTGGTGGTCATTCTTTACGGTGGCGACGGGTTGGGTGGGCGGGTTCGTTTCGCTTCTGGGAGCGCGGTTCCTGTTTGGCGCCGGCGAGGCTGGCTGTTTTCCCAATCTCACCAAGGCCTTCAGCGCCTGGTTTGCCGGGGCCGCACGCACGCGGGTCCAGAGCCTGATGTGGGTCGCGGCGCGTTGGAGCGGCGCCTTTACGCCACTGGCGGTGGTCGCGGTGCTGGACTTCACTACCTGGCGCTGGAGTTTCTTTCTCTTTGGCGCCATCGGCTTTGTGTGGGCGGTTTTGTTCTGCCGCTGGTTCCGTGACCGTCCGCCGGATCAGGGCGCGGCGCCTTTGACCGGACCAGCGCCGGCGGGCCAAGAGCACGAAGAGTCTGCCGGTCCTGTGGGCCGGGCACCAGTCCCTTGGGGGCGGTTTTTGAGCAGCCGCTCAGTCTGGTTGCTCTGCCTGCAGTACGCCTGTCTGAGCTACGGTTTCTGGTTCTATCTCACCTGGCTGCCGACTTACATCAAAGAGCAATTCGGGATGGCCGAGGCCGACCGCTACCTGGCGGCTTTGCTGGCTGCTCCGCCGCTGTTCCTGGCGGGGCTCAGTTGCTGGCTCACCGGCTGGCTGACCCCGCGGCTGGTCAAGCGGTTTGGCGGCGTGGCGCGGGCCAGGCGCGGCCTGGGCGCAACGGGCTGCGCGCTCGCCTGCCTGATGCTCTTGGTGTCCGCGCGGCTGAAACACCCGGTGCTGGCGATGGCGGCCATGGGATGCTCCTGCTTCGGCAATGACATGGCCATGCCCGGTTCCTGGGCCGGGTGCATGGACCTGGGAGGCCGCTTTGCCGGGACGCTCTCCGGCTTGATGAATACCTGGGGTTGCCTCGGGGGATTGCTCGCGCCCTGGACCATTCCCTACATCCTGCAGGCGGCAGGCAACGACTGGAGCGTGGTCATCCAGGTCATCGCCGGCTGGTACTTCATCGGCGCCCTCTGTTGGCTGGGCATTGACCCGGTCACGCCCGTGGAGTCGATCCGCGCGCCGGGATAGCGCGGCGCGCCCGTCGAGCGGTTGGCAAAACTAACCTGGAAGCTCCGATCCCAGACCTTTGTCGCAACCTTTGTCGGTACCTTTGTCGAGGCCCGGCCAACCCGGCAAAGGCTGCGACAAAGGTTGCGACAAAGGTACGGACTCGCGGCGCTCGTGGAAACTACCCCTGGCTGGAGTCCCGTTTCCTTCGTGCCTCATCGAGCCGCATGGCCTCGAGTTCGGGACCCACAGGCCTTCGATATTCGCCGGTTCGCCGAGCAGCGCCAGGTTGATGTCCTTGCGTAACTATTCAGGTGCCGGTGGTCCCAGGACAGTCCATTGCTGTCGAGGGAATATTCAGAATTCCGGGACTGACTTTTCCTCGTCCACCATGTTTGTGGGCCGGTTCAGGGCGTCGGAACGGACCGTGAAACTCAAGCGTTCGGGTCGGCGCCCATGCTGGCCTCCTGGAATCAGAAAGCGGGAACATGCGAAAATCTGGGACTCATGCGGAGCATTTGGTGACCCGGACTCACACTGTAACAAAGTATAGATGTGACCCCGATTTCATTGAATCCAAGCCGCGGCGGCCGGCCAAGGTGTCGCCAAAAACTCCCCCCGCCCATATGCACCATATTCCTTCCCCCACTGTCTGAATCGCAGGTCTCCGAGAACTTCCTCCTTGACTTGCCTGGGTGGGAGGCCCAAGCTGCAGCGAACGATATGGCATCAACTTGGCAATCCGTGGGGCCGGTGGTCGGCTTGGCGCTTTTCTGCGGCTTTGCGTCAGTGAGCGCGCAGCAGTCCGGTCCTTTCAGCTACACAACCAACGCGGGCTCGGCAACCATCACCAGCTATAGCGGGTCCGGCGGCAACGTTATCATACCAAGCGCCATCGATGGCCTCTCGGTGACCGCTATCGGGGATAGGGCCTTCTTTCTCGTGCCCGGGTTGACGGGCGTCACGATCCCCGACAGCCTCAGGAGCATCGGAGAAAGAGCCTTCGAGGGTTGCGGCTTGACCAGCCTCACCATTCCAGGGACCGTCACCAACATCTCGGCCGGCGCGTTCGCTTATTGCAGCGGCTTGACGAACGTCAGCCTCCCCCCGAACCTAACCGCCTTAGGCATTTCGGCCTTCTTTTTGTGCACCAACCTCATTAACCCGCCGGCGATATTCAGTTATACAACCATTGGCGCGGCCGTGACGGTCACGGATTGGGACGGCTCCGGCCGCACGGTCAGCTTCCCACCCACCATCAACGGGCTTCCCGTGACCGCCATTGGGGGCGCGGTCGAAGGGGCGCTTTGGGGCGGTTTTTGGCTTCCGCCATGGGTGACCAACCTCACGATTCCCAACGGCGTCACCAGTATTGGTGACCAGGCCTTTGACGGCGCGGGCTTGACACAGGTGACCATCCCCGCCAGCGTCACCAACCTGGGCGAGCAAGTATTCGTGACCTGCCTTGGCATGACGGCCATTAACGTGGACGGGCATAACGCGTTTTACGCCAGCGTCAATGGAGTGGTTTTCGATAAGGGCCTCACGACCCTCCTGCAATGGCCGATGGGATTGGGCGGAAGCTACACCGTTCCCGAAGGCGTCGTCATCATTCCGGACAGCGCGTTCCAGTTCTCGGCGGTGAGCAGCGTGACATTGCCCAGCAGCGTGACCACCATCGGGGCGTCGGCCTTTGCAGCGTGCCCCCTGACCAACGTCGTGATCGAAGGCAGCCTGACCAATCTCGGAGACAACGCGTTTGCGGACTGCCCCTTCCTCCGTTGCGTGTTCTTCATGGCCAACGCCCCGCCCAGGATGTCGCTGAGCCAGTTCGCATCTCTCGGGGTCCAGGAAGGGGCCATCTGGTACCTGCCTGGCACGACCGGTTGGCCCAGTTGGGTCCCGTCTAATCCCTCGAGGCTTGGGGGCGTTTGGAGTGGGGCGCTCGACGTGCCCGGCGTCCAGGCCGGCCATTTCACCCTCCAAATTGGTACCGCGGCACACCTCCCCGTTCTGCTGGAGGCCCGCACGAACCTCGCCATTGGCGCCTGGGTCCCTTTGCGGACCTCAAATCGCGATCGTCATCCCGATGTGTTTTCTTTCCAGGATCCCGCCTCGGCGCTTTACCCAGCTCGCTTTTATCGAATACGTCCGTTCTAAGAAAAGGTTCGTAGACATTGGGGTGGGAGCTCGGCAATTGACATCTAAAATCCGAATTGTCAAATGTGGGTCTTCCGCAGAATTCCTGGGTGAAATAGCTGTACACGTGCTCCGCTCGAGCGGCGGACCACAGGGAGGGGGGTGGTCGGGAAACCTCCCGTGGCGCCCGAGGCAAGGGCTTCAAGAAATTCCGGCGCGGCCAGGGTATGGCTCCGGGCGGGGCTGTCAAGGTATTGCTCGCCACGTGCCCTCGTGCCCTGCTGCGCTCCACCTTGACAGCCCCGCCCTCCGCCATGAGGCGCCGCTAAGCAATTCCTGGTGAAGGAGTGCTTGGCTCGGAGAGGGCGCCGGCGCCACAAAGCGATAGCTGATCTGCCTGGAATCTGGTAGCCTGCGAGTGGTGAAAAACACGCTCGCCACCGAGCGGCAGACCAGCTATGAGTGATAGGAAATTGCTTTTTTGCCGCACAGCCGGTTATTGACGCTGCGCGGGTGAGGGAGAATTGGTTTTGCGTCTCGCTCATTCCATTGCCATGCGGCCAGACGGGGAGGAGGCGTCAAGCGGCAAATTGTGCCGGTTTCGGCGCAGCACGGGAGTCCTTGAGCGTGGTCGCGCCTGAGGGCCGGCACAGCGGCTGAAAGTTGCGCCGGAGGGGTGCCGGCCGTGTGCCGAGCTGGCCGGGAAGATGCCAGCGCCAGGAAAAGGCCCGCCTCGGAACCGGCGTTCCAGAGGACGATGCTCAGTCCGTGAGCACGTTTTCGTAGTCGGGGTTCGGGTCCACGTTGTCACAGGGTTCGTAGGTATAAGGCCCTGGAGCGCCCGGTGGGGAGGGGGCGGCGGGCCGGTCCGGCCAGGCGCGGTCTGGGTGCAACGGGCTGCGCGCTCGCCTGCCTGATGCTCTTGGTGTCCGCGCGGCTGAAACACCCGGTGCTGGCGATGGCGGCCATGGGGTGTTCCTGCTTCGGCAATGACATGGCCATGCCCGGTTCCTGGGCCGGGTGCATGGACCTGGGAGGCCGCTTTGCCGGGACGCTCTCCGGCTTGATGAATACCTGGGGTTGCCTCGGGGGATTGCTCGCGCCCTGGACCATTCCCTACATCCTGCAGGCGGCAGGCAACGACTGGAGCGTGGTCATCCAGGTCATCGCCGGCTGGTACTTCATCGGCGCCCTCTGTTGGCTGGGCATTGACCCGGTCACGCCCGTGGAGTCGATCCGCGCGCCGGGATAGCGCGGCGCGCCCTTCGAGCGGTTGGCAAAACTAACCTGGAAGCTCCGATCCCAGACCTTTGTCGCAGCCTTTGTCGGTACCTTTGTCGAGGCCCGGCCAACCCGGCAAAGGCTGCGACAAAGGTTGCGACAAAGGTACGGACTCGCGGCGCTCGTGGAAACTACCCCTGGCTGGAGTCCCGTTTCCTTCGTGCCTCATCGAGCCGCATGGCCTCGAGTTCGGGACCCACAGGCGTTCGATATTCGCCGGTTCGCCGAGCAGCGCCAGGTTGATGTCCTTGCGTAACTATTCAGGTGCCGGTGGTCCCAGGACAGTCCATTGCTGTCGAGGGAATATTCAGAATTCCGGGACCGACCCCTTTAAAGTGCGCTGTAAGCCATCATCCTCGGCTTGGGCCGGCCGTCGTAGTCCAGACGCACGGAGTAGCCGTTGGCCATCACCGAAAACCACGGCATCGCGCCGCTCTCGTGGCCGCTGTAGTAGAAGAAGACCTTCTCCACTCCGGCGGAGAGCATCTCGACCATGCCGCGCACCAACCCGGCCACCGCGTCAAGGCCGGTCAAGGGAATGCCCGCGCCCGCATCGCACTCTGAAATGGTGCTTGGACTGGTCAGCAGAATGTATGGGTAAGTCGAGGCTCGGGTAAGCGGCCAAGGCAATGATACAGGGCCAATTCCATGGCTGGATAGGTGCGGAAGCCGTAAGATCGTCTGGTTACCACTCGAATCTTGTTGTTCAGGCCCTCGACGGCGGCGCTGGAGAGCTCACCTTTGGCCTCGAACCAATTCAAGATCAACGGCTCATGGGCGCGCAGCATCCGGGCCACCTTCTTCATTGGTTCGAGCCGGCTGCGCATGGCTCGAGCGCACCAATAACCCAGATAGGCCACCACATAGATCGGAGAACGGTAGTGCCAAAGGTAGTCGAAGCTCTCCTTGAGGTTCCAGGCCCGTGCCGTCGCCAGCTTGCTGGCCAACAGGGCGTTGAGCTTGGAGCGGGCACGGCCCCGCACCCGGCTGCCCCGGCGCAACAACTGCCAGCGCATGCCCTTGAGCCGCTGAGCCAGGGGCCGGCCGTGCAAGCGCGACTGCTCGCCCCGGCGCACCTCGTCCACCGCCTCGTTGAGGTGCCCCACGATATGAAAGCGGTCCAGCACGTTGAGCGCCTGCGGTATCTTGGCCGCGATCACCTTCAGGTAGGGCTTCCACATGTCGCTGCACACATACTTCAGAGCGCTGACCACCGGGGCTCCCAATTCTGCCAAGCCCCGCCGCAACGTGGCTTGAGTGCGCCGCCGACCCAGCCACAGCAAGCGCCGACAGTGGGGGTCAATCTGGTAAATCACCGTCAGGAAGTTGTCGGCCTTCTGGCCCTTGCCCCAATGGATCTCGTCCACTCCGATGGCCTCCACACCCTCCAGGCGCCGGTGCTCCAAACCCCATTGGACGAACCACTGCACCGAACGGTAGACGGCCTCCCAACTGGTGTGGAAGGCCTGGGCGGTTTCCTTCCAGGACAGCCGCCGGGCCCACCGGGCCAAGAGGCCCATCATCGCCGTCGTCACCGGCCGCTTGCCCTGGCTCCAGGGGATATGCTCGACGACCACCCCGTCCTGCGGACAATTGACCCGCCGCGGGGGGTAGAGGAAATAGGTCTTGACGCCCCACATCGGCGGAAACAGCCAGGACCGCTGGGGCAACTGATCATAGCCGGGGACTGGCTGCAGGCACCGGGAGCACTTGGCGGGAATGCCGCCATGGGGTTGGAGGGTGATCTCGAGCCGCCGGCCACGGCCTCGGCGGTCCCGGCACAAGCGGATGTCCTGGTAAACGAAGCCCACAAAGTGTTGAATGTCGTTGAGAACCGTCTTAACCTTCAATTGCATAGCTGGTCTGCCGCTCGGTGGCGGGCGTGCTTTTCACATCTCGCAGGCTACCGCAAGCCAGGCAGATCAGCTATCGCTTTGTGGCGCTGGGCAGCCCTCCGAGCCAAGCACACCTTCACCAGCAATTCCTTAGCGGCGCATCATGGCGGAGGGCGGGGCTGTCAAGGTGGAGCGCAGCAGGGCACGAGGGCACGTGGCGAGCAATACCTTGACAGCCCCGCCCGGAGCCATACCCTGGCCGCGCCGGAATTGCTTGAAGTCCTTCTCCGGCCGTTAGGCCGCTCGATTCGTCGCGGAGCGTGCCGCGGGATGTTCCACGACCGCCCAACTCACCAACGTCAACCCTCCGAACTGAACACGTGTCCAGATGTTTCACCCACAAATTGTGCGGGGGACCCGGTGCTTGGAGACACGAGGGCCCGCTGTCCTTGGACAGGCGGCTCTCCAGATACTGCCCCGGCGTCATACCCGTCTTGGCCTTAAAGAATCTGTCGAAATGAGACCTGTGGCTGAAACCAATGCGCCCCGCCACCTGTTTGAAATTGAACCCCTGTGCCAGAAGGCCCTCAGCGTCCACGACGCGCAATTGCCCCACAAACGCGCGCGGAGATTGCCTAAGCAAGCTGGCCATCAACCGCCGGAAGTGGCGGGGCGAGACACCACACAGCCCGGCCAAGACCTGACCGGAGTAAAGAGCACTCCTCGCCAACACCTCCAGTTCATTTCTCCCGGGGAGTTCTGCCACGGCCAGATGTGGCGGCCGGCGCGGGCGTCCAGGGACCGGCGCGGTGCCGGCCGCCCCCCCCAGGCCGCAGGGCTTAGGGGTATTCAAAATAAAACTTGGTGTAAGTTGTCAACGTCCCATTCGTCGGCCAGCAGGGCGGACACAGGTACCCGCCAGACAAATCCATGTTGTGGTCGACCGTCCACTGCTGCATGT
Organism: uncultured bacterium; assembly: GCA_963749495.1. Taxonomy (GTDB): domain Bacteria; phylum Verrucomicrobiota; class Verrucomicrobiia; order Limisphaerales; family UBA8199; genus CAVQND01. The sequence goes on along the minus strand of CAVVMW010000016.1, from coordinate 79,035 downwards.
GCAATTCGATGCCCACGACATGTTGTTGGACGTTTGTCTGAATGTAGTTGTAGCCAATATAGCAGTTGCCAAAGTAATAAGGCGGGAAGGATTGGTCCCAGTTCGTCGTGCAAAGGTGGAGCGCCACACACTCCCCCGACGTGCCTCCATCGAACTGGACGGTGTTGTTCGTGATGGTGACATTTTGGATCTGAGGACCTAGTCTGGCCCGATCGTTCGCGATGGCGATGCCGTAGGACGGTGGGTCCCCGGACGGTTTGAATAGGTTACCCGAAATGACGAGGTTGGTGATGCCTTGGAAGCTAGTCCCCGCGACCCCCATGCAGAGGCCGTACGCCGCCGCGCCACCAGGGAGCACTTGCGTCATCCCTACGAAGTTATTGTTTTCCAGCGTCACGTTGGTGTTGCCCGCGGTATCGTTGTAGAACCCAACCCAGCCGCCCGTGCAATTGTTACTTACGTAGGTTGCCGAATTGGCCCAGGCCGAGTTGATGCACATGCCGCAACCGGCGGTCATGTTAACGGTGTTGTTTTGCACGACGCCGCCGCCCATGAAGCCAATGCCGTCGACGCCATTGTAATCTCCCCGGGAGCCGCTCACGGTACAGCCGCTCACCGTGTTCGCGGATTTCTCCCACAGACCGATAAGGAACGCGAAGCCCTCCCCTCCTGAAGCGTACCACCCGGTAACGTGACGGACCGTGACGCCGGACACGGTGTTGCTGTTCCCCTTAAGAAGAACGCCGGTAGCAGTGTACGTCGTGTTTGCATTGGGATCGCTGTTGATAGCGAGGTTGTTGACCGTGATCTGGTCTTCATCGCTCCACAACACACACGTCCCCGTTGTTTGGTTTGTAAGCACGAGCGTCGTACCGGCGGGATCGCCTTTGAATGTCTGCCCGCCCAGGGGGCTCGTCCGGTCGTAACACCCGCGGGTAAAGAAGCATCCCGGGCCGAGCACGACGTTGTGGAAATCTACGGCTCCGTTGTCGATGATGTAATCGAAATCTCCCCAGCAGGGGTGGGCCTGCGAGCCGAGGCCAAACATTTGGGACGTTCCCGCAGTAGTACCAGCTCTGATAGTTGGTGATGTAGAAGGCCGATGGTGGAGGAATGAGTGGCGCGGTTCCTGCGGGCCGGGGACGTTTGTGCTGCGCCGCCGAAGGGTTGGGTGCCTGGCCCAGGCAAACGGTGGCGGACAATGCCCCCGCAAGAGCTAAGTTGCGGCACAGGTGGTAGGTTAGGCTTGTTGAGTTCATTGCGTAAGGTCTGTTTTGCGTCGGAATTACGGTCTCCATGGGTCTCGGTGGGGCGCACGGCCAGACTGGATGAAAGGCGCGACTACGCCCGCCCTTGACGCCCTGGATGGGGACAACGCTATCATTGGCTTTCCGCCAGGTCAAGGAGCCAACGTTACCAAAAGCGGCCACGAGAGCGCGCAGAGCCAGCGGGGTGCAGGCGAGCTCAGTACCTGGGACGCAAGCTAGATTTTTCCGGGGTGCTGGATTATCTTCGTGCGTCGGGGTTTCGTGTGGGCCGCTCCCCGGCTCGGAAGCGTCATCCCAGCCATGAGGTGCCTCGCGCGAAACGGCAGGCCACCGGGGGTGATTTCGAGCGGAGCGCCGAAGGCCCGACTAAAAAGTGGATTGACGCCTGCGGCCGTTGCCAGGCGCAATGCTCCGAGAACTTCCTCCTTGACTTGCCTGGGTGGGAGGCCCAAGCTGGAGCGAACGATATGGCATCAACTTGGCAATCCGTGGGGCCGGTGGTCGGCTTGGCGCTTTTCTGCGGCTTTGCGTCAGTGAGCGCGCAGCAGTCCGGTCCTTTCAGCTACACAACCAACGCGGGCTCGGCGACCATCACCGGCTATAGCGGGTCCGGCGGCGACGTTATCATACCAAGCGCCATTGATGGCCTCTCGGTGACCGCTATCGGGGATAGGGCCTTCTTTCTCGTGCCCGGGTTGACGGGCGTCACGATCCCCGACAGCCTCAGGAGCATCGGAGAAAGAGCCTTCGAGGGTTGCGGCTTGACCAGCCTCACCATTCCAGGGACCGTCACCAACATCTCGGCCGGCGCGTTCGCTTATTGCAGCGGCTTGACGAACGTCAGCCTCCCCCCGAACCTAACCGCCTTAGGCATTTCGGCCTTCTTTTTGTGCACCAACCTCATTAACCCGCCGGCGATATTCAGTTATACAACCATTGGCGCGGCCGTGACGGTCACGGATTGGGACGGCTCCGGCCGCACGGTCAGCTTCCCACCCACCATCAACGGGCTTCCCGTGACCGCCATTGGGGGCGCGGTCGGAGGGGCGCTTTCGCGCGGTTTTTGGCTTCCGCCATGGGTGACCAACCTCACGATTCCCAACGGCGTCACCAGTATTGGTGACCAGGCCTTTGACGGCGCGGGCTTGACACAGGTGACCATCCCCGCCAGCGTCACCAACCTGGGCGAGCAAGTATTCGTGGCCTGCCTTGGCATGACGGCCATTAACGTGGACGGGCATAACGCGTTTTACGCCAGCGTCAATGGAGTGGTTTTCGATAAGGGCCTCACGACCCTCCTGCAATGGCCGATGGGATTGGGCGGAAGCTACACCGTTCCCGAAGGCGTCGTCATCATTCCGGACAGCGCGTTCCAGTTCTCGGCGGTGAGCAGCGTGACATTGCCCAGCAGCGTGACCACCATCGGGGCGTCGGCCTTTGCAGCGTGCCCCCTGACCAACGTCGTGATCGAAGGCAGCCTGACCAATCTCGGAGACAACGCGTTTGCGGACTGCCCCTTCCTCCGTTGCGTGTTCTTCATGGCCAACGCCCCGCCCAGGATGTCGCTGAGCCAGTTCGCATCTCTCGGGGTCCAGGAAGGGGCCATCTGGTACCTGCCTGGCACGACCGGTTGGCCCAGTTGGGTCCCGTCTAATCCCTCGAGGCTTGGGGGCGTTTGGAGTGGGGCGCTCGACGTGCCCGGCGTCCAGGCCGGCCATTTCACCCTCCAAATTGGTACCGCGGCACACCTCCCCGTCCTGCTGGAGGCCTGCACGAACCTCGCCATTGGCGCCTGGGTCCCTTTGCGGACCTCAAATCGCGATCGTCATCCCGATGTGTTTTCCTTCCAGGATCCCGCCTCGGCGCTTTACCCAGCTCGCTTTTATCGAATACGTCCGTTCTAAGAAAAGGTTCGTAGACATTGGGGTGGGAGCTCGGCAATTGACATCTAAAATCCGAATTGTCAAATGTGGGTCTTCCGCAGAATTCCTGGGTGAAATAGCTGTACACGTGCTCCGCTCGAGCGGCGGACCACAGGGAGGGGGGTGGTCGGGAAACCTCCCGTGGCGCCCGAGGCAAGGGCTTCAAGAAATTCCGGCGCGGCCAGGGTATGGCTCCGGGCGGGGCTGTCAAGGTATTGCTCGCCACGTGCCCTCGTGCCCTGCTGCGCTCCACCTTGACAGCCCCGCCCTCCGCCATGAGGCGCCGCTAAGCAATTCCTGGTGAAGGAGTGCTTGGCTCGGAGAGGGCGCCGGCGCCACAAAGCGATAGCTGATCTGCCTGGAATCTGGTAGCCTGCGAGTGGTGAAAAACACGCTCGCCACCGAGCGGCAGACCAGCTATGAGTGATAGGAAATTGCTTTTTTGCCGCACAGCCGGTTATTGACGCTGCGCGGGTGAGGGAGAATTGGTTTTGCGTCTCGCTCATTCCATTGCCATGCGGCCAGACGGGGAGGAGGCGTCAAGCGGCAAATTGTGCCGGTTTCGGCGCAGCACGGGAGTCCTTGAGCGTGGTCGCGCCTGAGGGCCGGCACAGCGGCTGAAAGTTGCGCCGGAGGGGTGCCGGCCGTGTGCCGAGCTGGCCGGGAAGATGCCAGCGCCAGGAAAAGGCCCGCCTCGGAACCGGCCTTCCAGAGGACGATGCTCAGTCCGTGAGCACGTTTTCGTAGTCGGGGTTCGGGTCCACGTTGTCACAGGGTTCGTAGGTATAAGGCCCTGGAGCGCCCGGTGGGGAGGGGGCGGCGGGCCGGTCCGGCCAGGCGCGGCCTGGGCGCAACGGGCTGCGCGCTCGCCTGCCTGATGCTCTTGGTGTCCGCGCGGCTGAAACACCCGGTGCTGGCGATGGCGGCCATGGGGTGCTCCTGCTTCGGCAATGACATGGCCATGCCCGGTTCCTGGGCCGGGTGCATGGACCTGGGAGGCCGCTTTGCCGGGACGCTCTCCGGCTTGATGAATACCTGGGGTTGCCTCGGGGGATTGCTCGCGCCCTGGACCATTCCCTACATCCTGCAGGCGGCAGGCAACGACTGGAGCGTGGTCATCCAGGTCATCGCCGGCTGGTACTTCATCGGCGCCCTCTGTTGGCTGGGCATTGACCCGGTCACGCCCGTGAGCCGATCCGCGCGCCGGGATAGCGCGGCGCGCCCTTCGAGTGGCTGGCAAAATTAACCTGGAAGCTCCGATCCCAGACCTTTGTCGCAACCTTTGTCGGTACCTTTGTCGAGGCCCGGCCAACCCGGCAAAGGCTGCGACAAAGGTTGCGACAAAGGTACGGACTCGCGGCGCTCGTGGAAACTACCCCTGGCTGGAGTCCCGTTTCCTTCGTGCCTCGTCGAGCCGCATGGCCTCGAGTTCGCGACGCACAGGCTCCCAATAGGCGCGATCTACGGCCTGTTCGGCCCGCATTTCCGCGTCCAGGGCCGGAATCAGCGCTGCCTCGTCGCCGGTCAACGCGAGCGTCAGCAGCGGACGGGCGGCAGCCAGTGCGCGACATTGGTCAGGGAAACGCCGGGCGAGTGCCGCCAGTTGCACGGGGGTGCGGCATTCGCTCAGCCAAAACCGAATCCAATCCGGTTGCGGCGCGGCGAGGTTCTCGTGGATATGAATGTTCACCAGCAATTCAATCACCGGCCAGTCCTTGTTTCGCGCGGTTTTCTTTGACCGCACCAGGTCGGGGACACTCAGGAGGTTGAACTCGTTGCCATGGTCATCCACGAAAGCCGTCCGGCGCTCCCAAAGCGCCTCGAAGCCGGGGAGCAAGCGCAGCTTTGACATCAGGTCCACGCGCAGACCTTCAACGCCCGGGGCGTGGCACCGGAAGTGGATGGCGTGGCCGCGTTCGAATAGCGCGGGATCGAACGGCGGCACGGCGATGCGCTCGGCGGTGAGGTCCTTGAGCGCGGCGCGCAGCCGTTCGATATTCGCCGGTTCGGGGAGCAGCGCCAGGTCGATGTCCTTGCTAACTTGCGCCGCGCCGTAAAAGACGCAGGCCTGCCCGCCCATGAGCAGCGTCTGGACACCATGTTTCCGGAAAGTAGAAAGGACTGTCAGGATCGGGGTCGGGATCAAGGCTGCCTCCTTGCGCCAGGTAGTCGGCGAAGAGCTTCTGGCTTTCGCGCCAGCGTTCCAGCGGTGTCAGCGCGATCCACTCGCGCCATTCGTCTGAAAGGTCTTCGAACATTCTAACCGCAGTATATCCCTTCCAAAGGCCCTGACGACTCTTTTCGCTTTATCGGCTTGCCGGGGTTGTGCCTTTTGACAGACCTTGCGTGTGTGTTCTGTCTGGACCCATGAAAACGGCCGCTCAACTGAGCGAGAGCATCGAACGATTCCAGCGCGTCTTCTGGAAGAAGCGACCTGAAGGGCCGGCCCCCGATCGGCGTCGTCAACACGGACATTTATCTGCCGGTAAAATACCTGCGCCGGCCGTTTCCCCGCCAGCACGTGGAACCGGAGGATGTGCGAACCGACACGGTCATGACCGATTACGAGTTCGCCTTTGCGCAACGGGCGGTGAACTGCGACGACTGGCTCCCCTTTGCCGCGCCGTGGCGCGCCATTCCCTGGCTGGAAGCGTGGTGCGGATGTCCCGTCCGGTTCTCCGCCGGTTCCCTGGCGCCGGACCCCATCTTCGATTCGATCGAGGCGCTGGCGGCAGCCCCGTTGCCGCTGAGAGGAATGGTTCACTTGCTTGCGTCAGCAGACCGAACGGCTGGCCGCCGGCGCTCCGCCTGATTGCTGGGTCAGTCCGACCATTCTGCGAGGCCCGTCCGACGTGCTGGCGGCTCTGCGCGGCTTGACCAATTTCCTCTGCGACCTGCATGACGCCCCGGAACTGATCGCTCAAGCCGCGGCTCGCATCCATCAATTGCTGATGCGGGCCATCGACCAGCACTTCTCCGTGGTGAAACCCAAGCATGGAGGTTACGGGCATATCTTCGGTTACTGGGCGCCCGGCCCGACCATTGCGCTGCAGGAGGACGCCTTGGGCCTCTGCCATCCCAATCTCTACCGGGACCTGTTCATGAACTGCACGGCGCAGGCGGTGCGGCATCTCGGGTCTTGCGTGGTCTTCCATGTGCACTCGACGGGTTTCCAGCATTTCCGCCACGTGCTCCGCATTCCCGGCCTGGCCGGCCTCCAAATGACCATCGAGGCCAACGGCCCGCCCCTGGCGGACCTCCTGCCGGCATTCCGGGAGATTCTGGAGCATTCGCGCCTGCTGCTCTTCCTGGATCACCGGTTCGAGGAACTTTCCGACGTGTTGCCTCAGCTTCCGCGGGAGGGGCTTTACCTGGCCGTCCCGGCAAGGTGCCTGCCAAGCGAGGCTGCGTTTCTCCAGTTTGCCAAGACCCACTGGCGGGCGGACGCGTAGCAGGGTTCAGCACGCAGCCAGGGCGCCTGGTGGTTGATGGCTCCAGGCGCCGCGCGTGAAATCGGGAACGGCCGCCGGTGCGCTGGCTTTGGAAACGGACGCGATGCTGAGCGGCACGATGCTGCTCCAGGCGGCGGCATCATAGACGGTCAAGTCCAGGGGCAGGCCCTCTCGCAGGCATTGAATCAGTCGCCAGTTCATCACGTAATCCATGCCGCCGTGGCCGCCGGACTGCTGGGCTTGCGCGTTGAGCTTCTTCCAGAGCGGGTGGCCGTACTTCTCGTGATAGGGCTGGAGATCGGTGGTCCAGCCCTCCGGTTGGCCGTCCAGATGAAGGCGGGGCGGATAATCGCAGAAGGTGCCGGCGGTGCCGGCGATCAGGTTGATGCGGCTGTAGGGGCGGGATTCCACGAGCGAAAACTGAACCATGATGGTCCGGCCCAGGGCGGTCTTGATGAGCGAGGTGTTTATATCGCCGCAGGCGAAGCGCTCCCGCCGGCGCGGATTATCGGCGGGGAGGGACGCGCATCGGCGGCTCAGGGCCTGCTCGCGCGAACTCATCGAGACCAGGTAGTCGAATCTGTCGCCGGCATTGATGCCCATGTACTGGGCGACGGGACCGAGTCCGTGAGTTGGGTAGAGGTTGCCGTTGCGGGTGGCGACGAAGTGCCGGCGCCAGTTGGCGGCGCTCGAATCCTGCAGGAGGTAATCACGGGATTCGTGGAGGTAACCCGCCTCGCCGTGGGTCAACTCGCCAAAAACACCCAGGCGGGCCATGCGCAGAACCAGCAGTTCGATCTCGCCGTAACAGCAATTCTCCAGCATCAGGCAATGCCGGCGGGTGAATTCGGCCGTGTCCACCAACTGCCAGCACTCGTCGAGCGTGAGCGCGGCCGGCACTTCGATGGCCGCGTGCTTGCCCTGCTTCATGGCGCTGACCGCCATCCGGACGTGCCAGTCCCAGGGAGTGGTGATATAGACCAAGTCGAGGTCCTCGCGCCGGCACAGTTCCTCGAAGGCCGTCTCGCCCTTGGCGTAACCGGCCGGTTCAGATTGTCCCTTGGCCACGACGCGCCGCTGGGCGCTCTTCACCCGGTCCGGCACGATGTCACAGACGGCTTTGATCTCGACCCTCTCAATCTCCAACAGATTGCCCAGCAGGCTGGAGCCGCGGCTGCCCACGCCGATGAACCCGATCCGGACCTTGTCCATGGGCGGGAACTTCAATCCAAACACCCGTTGCTGTCCGGGCTTGGCTCGGGGGGCCGCTGGTTGGGCCAAGGCCCTCGTGGCTGCCCCGGTTAGACCGATGCCGGCAGTGGTTGCCCCCGCCATGGCGAGGAATTCACGGCGGGAGCAGGAATGGCTGGAGTGTGTCTTAACCATGGCCCTGATTATCACACCAAGCGTGCGAATTACAAGGTGAGCTTGCGCCTGGGCTCCATTCCTGTAACCTGCCGCCAGACTCAAAACTTATGTTCCATCCAATCCCTGAAAATGACGCGCGCAGGAATCGACGCCATTTCCTGCAGGTGGCCGGCGCCCTCACGGTCGGGACGACTTGCGGGCCAAGCTTGCTGGCGGCAGGCCAGTCCACAGCCCCGGCCACCGCTTCCCAGAACTCCGCGCTGGCCGAGCCTGGCATCAACGCGGCCCCGCTGGTGCAGATCGGCATTCTGTTGGGAACATTCGCCCAGCCCGCGCTCGAGGCGAAGCTGGACGCGGTCAAGGCCTGCGGGCTGGACTGTATCCAACTGAGCCTGGATTGCGCCGGGTTGCCGGCAATGCCCGAGGAAATCTCCTCGGAACTGGCCGGCCGGATTCGCCGCGAGGCGGCGGCGCGCCGGATCACGATTGGCTCCGTGCAGGGCACCTTCAACATGAGCCACCCCGACCCGGAACACCGCCGAACCGGACTGCGGCAGCTCCGGGTCCTGGCCGAGGCCTGTCCTGAGTTGGGCACGGCAAAGATTCACCTGTGCACGGGCACGCGCGACCGCGGGAATATGTGGCGGCGCCACCCCGACAACGATTTGCCGGCGGCCTGGCGGGACATGGCCGCGTGCGTGCGCGAGGCGGCCGACATCGCCCGGCAGGCGGGCGTGGTCCTGGGCTTTGAGCCCGAGGTGAACAACGTGGTGGATTCGATGCGAAAAGCGCGGCGTCTGCTGGACGAGATTGGCTCCCCGCACCTGAAGGTCACGATGGACGCGGCGAATATCTTCCACACGGGCGAACTGCCCCGCATGAGGGAAATGCTCGACGAGGCCTTTGCCCTGGTGGGCAAGGACATCGTGATGGCGCACGCCAAGGACCTCGACCACGACGGTGATGCCGGCCACCTGGCCGCAGGCCAGGGCAAACTCGATTACGATCGCTATCTTTCCTTGTTGCACACGTACCGGTTCAAGGGACCGCTCCTGCTCCACGGATTGAGCGAGGCGCAAGTGTCTGGCTGCGTGGCGTTCCTGCGTGAGAAGCTGGCCCGCCTGGCCTTGGCGACCTCCGGGAGCAAGTAAAGCGGGGCGCCTCGGACACTGCCCCCGGAGTGGGGTGGATGCCTTTGTCGCAGGCTTTGTCGAAACCTTTGTCGGATTGGCCATTTCTCGACAAAGGTCCCGACAAAGGTCCGGAATCATGGCTTTTGGAACAGGCCCTGTCCACTGCCAAGGCAAGGCACGTTCGCGCTTATCGAGTTGACGCTGCCTGGGGAGTGAAAGGAGAATCACGCGCGCGATATTTCACACCCATGAAACCCGGAGAGCGAGAGCAACTGGTGTTCAGCAGATTCCTGAACATTCAACACCGCCAATTCCAAGGACCGCCCGAGCTTTCCCGGCGGGAGTTCCTCAAGAACAGTGCTGCGCTGGCCGCAGTCACCGCTGCCGGGGAGTTGTCCGGCATCGCGCCGCTCCGGGCGGCGGAGGCGCCTGCGCCGCGCAAAACGGTTGGCATCCAGGTGGGTTCCGTGTCGTTTGTGGACGAAGGCCTCGGCCAGGTGCTCGATGTCCTGCAAGCGCGGGCGGCCGCAAACACCGTCTTCCTCACGACCTTCACCTATGGCCGCGGCCTGGCCGGGCGGCAGATCCCGGGACATCCATTCCCCGATCATGGCGCGCAGGAATCGGATGAGAAGACCTTCCATGGCGGCAACTACGCCAGGCCCCATCCCGAGTTCTACCGCAACACGGAGCTCAATGAACTACGGTGAGGAGGCAAAGCTCGACGACCTCGCGGAGGCCGGCCTGTCGCCGGATTACGTCGCCCGCGAAACCCAGCGCGCCCTGGGCGGCGTCCAGGGCAAATGCCAAATCCTGCCAGGCATCGATATCGACATCCCCATGGGCAGGAACTCGCGCCGGGCCTCGCCCGAGGACACCTACGCCGCGACCCAGGCCGCTCTCAAGGCCGGGGCGCACGGAGTTATCCTCTCGCGCAAGTACTCCGAGATGCGGTTGGCGAACCTTACTGCGGCTGGACGCGCCGTCCGCGAGGTGGCTTAGAATCAGGCGGGCAAGCCCACCTTCCGGCTCGCCAGCAAACCGGAACCTGAGGCGCGGTTGTGGATGCTGGAAGGCATTGCGGGCGGCCTTCAGCCCTGGTGGCACCACATTGGGGCCTACCATGACTGCCATCTCTACGCGCAGCCGGGCCGGGTCATCCTGCACCTGGTCAATCTGACCAGCGCGGGCACCTGGCGGCAGCCGGTCCGTGAATTCATCCCGATCGGGCCGCTGCGTGTGCGCCTCAAGCTGCCCGAAGGCGTGCGTGGCAGGCACCTGCGCCTGCTGGTCTCGGGCCGGAAATGCAACGCGAACTCAGTTCTCTGCTTCCAACTGCGCTCCCTTGACTCCAGCCGCTTTGCCGGTCCGCCCGCGGGCAAGCTCTCCGGCGCAGTGCTCGAAAAAATCGAAAACGCGGTTCGCCGCTGCCTCGGACTGTAACGCGCGCTCCCGATGGGAAGATGCCGGCGGAGTCGAGGTGTTCGCCGCGCGAGATACAGAACTACCTGGGCCGCATCTCGGGCCCGCTGCTGGACCGGATCGACCTGCACGTGGAGGTGCCGCCGGTGAAGTTCAGGGAGATCAGCGCGGAGCGCACGGGCGAGTCTTCCGCCGCCATCCGCCAGCGGGTCGTGGCCGCGCGGCGGGTGCAGCAGAAGCGATTTGAGGGGCGGGCCCGGGTGACGTGCAATGCCCGGATGGGCACGCGCGAGCTCAAGCAGTTCTGCCAACTGGACGAGACCGCAAAGGGGCTGATCCAGTTCGCCATGTCAGACCTGAACCTGAGCGCCCGGGCCTGCGACCGCATCTTGAAGGTGGCCCGCACGATCGCCGACCTGGCCGGTTCGGAGTCGATCGCGCCAGACCACGTCTCCGAGGCCATCCAATACCGTTCCCTGGACCGCCAGATCTGGGGGTAACGACAATGCGGTGTTTCCGGTGTTCGACGCGAAATCCAGGCTTGCTTGAGTTCGCAAAGGCCATTATGCTCCAAGCATGGTAATCATACGATTTGCCGATCAAGACTCCAGACGGAGGGCGCTCGGTTACATCGCCAGACGCTTCCCGGGCAAGAGTTGGGCAACGGGAGAAGTAATGGTGCCCAACGCTGCGTTGGCCTCTTTGGCGTCCGAGGGCTTTCATTTCACCGTCGAAGGTCCTGCCACGTATGAGCGCCTCACGTCGTTACGAGACACTCCTGCCACTGCGGTTCAATGACGGCCAATCGGTGCCTGACGCGCTGATTTCCGACACGCTGATTGAATTGGAAAACCGCTTCGGCGCGGTTTCGTGGGAAACTCAGATCATTCGAGGGCGTTGGCGGCACGAGGAAGAAGTCTATTCGGACGATTTAATGCGGGTCGTCATCGACGTCGAAGACCTCGCTGAACACCGTCAGTTCTTCGGCGACTTCAAGGAGCGGTTGAAGGTCCGCTTCCGTGAAATCGAAATCTACATGACAACCCATCTGATTGACGTGATATGAATGTGGGATGACTTTCCTTCGACAGGGCTGTTGACAAAGTAGTTTCTTGAAGGCCAAAGCGGCGGAATGCGCCGCACTCCAGACGCTTCGCGAACAATGGACGCGCGTCCGAGATGGCGAAGCCCTTGGAGTGCGCGGTATTCCCGCGCTTTGGCTTCGAAGCGGCCAGACATGCCGAACACCCTGGCGGCCTGCCTGCCCCGGCAGAATGGGTCAACCGTAGATTCGTGGCTTTGGTGTGGGATTTCGTGGTTTTGTGCGTGGAGTGTCGAGGCAGGCTGGCGCTCTGCCTCCATGCCGCGCACGTTGCGAGTGGAGTGTCCAGGCGCAATCTATCGTGTCGTGGAGCCCGGTGATCCACGCGAGGACATTTCCGTCGATGATGTTGACCGCCAGGATTTTCTCGAAACGCTGGCTGACGGGTTGCGGGGGTCAGAAAAGCGAACCACGTTGGCCATCAATTGGATAGCCGCGCGGCTGCAGAACGCCACTTCCGAGGGGGCCAAGTCACTGCTCAATCATTGGCTGCATGCGGTCGAGCAAACCGCACCCGGCGTCGCGCCATGCGTCCAACTCCAGCTCCGATCTGCTGACCCCTTTCTCCTGGACCGGATCGACCTGCACGTGGAGGTGCCGCCGGTGAAGTTCAGGGAGATCAGCGCGGAGCGCACGGGCGAGTCTTCCGCCGCCATCCGCCAGCGGGTCGTGGCCGCGCGGCGGGTGCAGCAGAAGCGATTTGAGGGGCGGACCCGGGTGACGTGCAATGCCCGGATGGGCACGCGCGAGCTCAAGCAGTTCTGCGAACTGGACGAAACCGCCAAGGGGCTGATCCAGTTTGCCATGTCAGACCTGAATCTGAGCGCCCGGGCCTACGACCGCATTTTGAAGGTGGCCCGCACGATCGCGGACCTGGCCGGCTCGGAGTCAATCGCGCCAGACCACGTCTCCGAGGCCATCCAATACCGTTCCCTGGACTGTCAGGTCTGGGGGTAACGGCGATGTGGGAGGCGACCCCTTTCCGGGCTCGGGGACCGGCATGGGAAACCGCCAGCCAAACCGGAGCGCCCGTCTAAAACCCGATTTGTGCCCCTACGCGGGTGCCGGACAAAAAAGCAACCTCCGTTGAAGAGACCAAGGCAGGCGTTGTTTCTTCCCTTCCCTGATTGTATCTATGCGGATGCAACCGCGATGACATGGCGCTGCCCCAATGCCGGCCTGTCCCCACCCGGGATCGCTGAGCGGCTCTGTCTGGCCGGATTCTGCCTCGTAAATGAGGTTGGTTTTCATGGCCGGCGAGGCTAGCAAAGCTCCGAAGAAGAATGAACCGCGGAATAGGCGGAATACGCGGAAAGGAACAGGTCTAATGGTCACTATTTTGTCCCGCACCCCCCCCCCCCTGCGCCCGGAGAGTGCAAACTTGACAGGACACGAATGCTCATTAGACTCGCAATGTCCTTGACAGAATCGTGAACGTTAAGTCGTTATGAAGACTGCAAAAAACTCTGGATGCCTGAGCCTCTTCTGCGGCTGCCTGTTTGCCGTGGCAGCCAACGGGCAGACCATGATCGAAAACTTCCAAGAATACGCCAGTGATGCCGATTTGCTGGCTGCGTGGTCCGCCTCGAGCGCCACTTTGAGTCTCTCGCCCTACGTGGCCCCGGGCTCGGCAGACACGAACTCGCTGCGCGTGGATGTCTCCTTCCCCGCCACCGACTGGCAGACCGAAGTGCTCACCGGACCGGCGCTCCCGGCTCCGATGAGCATCTCGCCGACTCAATACATCACACTCAGGGTTGCCGGCGACCCCGAGTTCACGAACGCCACTTATCAGACGCTCTTTGTCTATGCCTTTGACGGGAGCGGCAACTTCGGCCGCTGGGGCTCATCCTTCCCCACGAGCACCACCAATTGGCAGCTTTTCAACATGATCGCCAGCAGCATCGAGCAGCCTTGGAATTCCACCGCGCTTCCTGACTTGACCGACATCGTGCGTTTCGACTTCTACCTTTACGGCCAGGGCAGCCCGCCGGGGGCTGCCTATGCTGCCACCGTCTATATTGATGACTTGCAGGTCCGCAACACGCCGTTGATCGAAGTGCCGCCGCCGTCCCCCATGCGGGCGTTGATCGACGACTTTGAAGTGTATGCGAATGACGCGGCTCTCCTCAGTTTTTATAGTTACGTGGACAGTCCGGCTGCGACGGTCACCACTGCCTCGATTCAAACGCCGGCCCCCCAAGGCACCAACGCCCTGAAGCTCGCCATTGATTTCGCCTCCGGCCAATATCCATGGGGCAGTGTCAAATCTGGCTTCGTGGCGCCGTTTTCGCTGCCGACCAATGCCGTGGTCTCGCTCTGGCTCAAGGGTGATCCCACCTTCGGCCCCGTTGCGGACGGCGGCACGACTTTCTGGCTCTCCTTCTATGACCAAGCCGGGAACGCCATCAATTTCAGCACTCCGGCCGACCCGGTCATCTCCTCGAACTGGACCAAGCTGGAGGCCAGCTTCGGCCAGTTCTGGAGCAGCGCTATCGTGGATACCGGCAACCTCGTGCAATGGCGGATCCTGGTGGAAGGCTGGATGGGCACGGCCAATTCCACGGCGCTCTCCGGCACCTTTGGCGTGGATGATATCCGGATCACCGTTCCGCCGGTGTTGGCCATCGCGCGGGAGGGAGGCGGCCTGATGCTTCACATGGACAGCCTCATCCCCGGAACCACTTACACGCTCCGGATGTCAGCGGATTTGTCTCAATGGACCCCGGCCGCGACAATTCAGGCCGCCTCCACCAGCGCCACCTGGCCCATTCCTGGCGGCCAAGCAAAGGGCTTTTTCCAACTGGCCTATACGCCTTAGAACCTTGAAGAACAAAGCCGCAAAGCACGAACCCCTCCGGAGGGCAGGTCCAAGTGGGGCGTTTACCCTCATCGAACTGCTGGTCGTCATCGCCATCATCGCCATCCTGGCGGCGCTGCTGCTCCCCGCCCTGGCGATGGCGAAGGATCGAGCCAAGGCCGCTTCTTGCAATAGCAACCTGCGCCAGTTGATTCTTGCGACAATGTGCTACGAGGAGGATCAAAAGGCGCTGCCCATCGGCTGGCCTCCCAGCGTGGCCCATGGGCTTGCGTTCAGCACCATCTGGTATCTGACCCTTGAGCCATATCTAGGCAGGAAATTCACCACGACTGACCAAACCAACAGGGTTTTCTTGTGCCCGGCCAGCACCCAGGGCGGCTATCTGGGGTTCCTCACCTACGCCCAAAACAACTACATTAACGCCGGCGGAAATCAGGTCATGTCCTTGCGGGACATCCCGCACCCCGTTTGGACGATAATGTTCGGCGAGACCGACGGATACGACGCGTGTGCCTATGCGGATACAGACCCGTACGGCGGCAATGTTTGCTACCGCCACTCCGGGGGCAACGAACACAGCGTCTTTTCAAATGTCACCGTCGAGGGCGGCGTGCCGGGCCGGAAACCCAAACTCGGCCGCGCGAACCTTGTATTCCTTGATACCCACGTCGAACTGCGTCGTAATGCGCCGACGAATATCTTTGACCCGAATGCGCCGTTCCCTCCGTCTCGCTAGTTAGACGATCTCTTCGGTCTGGGGGTCCCAGCGGACGGTGCGCTGCTGGCGGTAGGAGGCGATGGCCATCTGGCAGGCGATGGCGGCGCGGAAACCCAGATCGAAGGGGCAGATGGGGTCCTTGCGGGAGCGCACGCAATCGAAGAAGTTCTGCATGTGCTGGCCCGTGGAATCGCGGTAGCCTGAGCGGTTCTCGCCCTGCGGGGGCGCCGCCGCCGCAGGCCGGCCTTGGGGCAGGTAAAGGACCTGGTCGGACTCATCGTGGGTGAGGGAGGGCAGGTATTTGGCCCGGCAGACGATCAAAACCCGATCGCAAAAAGGCAACGTTGCACCCTCCCGATGGGAAGATGTCCGTGGAGTCGAGGTGTTCGCCGCGCGAGATACCGTTCCCTGGACCGTCAGATCTGGGGGTAACCGCGATTTGCGAGGCGACCCTTTTCCCGGCTCCGGGATCGGCGTGGGTGGGCATCGTTGGCCTAATCGAGCCTGCTGGTTCCTGGCGCGAGCGCGCTTCGTGCTCGCGGGCCGGGAAGGATTGCCGGTGAAAACGGTTGCCCGGTGCGCCGGCTGACGGGCTCTCACAAGTCCCCCTGACCGCCCGTTCGATTCGCTCCAGCACGCGCCGGAAATCACGGCGGGACACATCGTGCTCCCAAACGCGGATCACCCGCCAGCCACGACGTCGCAGAGCACCAGTTTTGCGGCGATCTCGGGCCCGGTTGTCGGAGATCTTCTCCTTCCACCAGGCGCGGTTGGCCTCGGGGGCGCGGAAGTGTTTGGGACAGCCATGCCAAAAGCAGCCATTGACGAAGACGCAGACGCGGGCACGCCGGAAAACCACGTCTGCCCTGCACCTCACCGCTCTATCAACGTTACTGTGCTTGCGGTAGCGGAGCCCGCGCCGGTAGAGGGCCCTCCGCAGGAGGACCTCCAAACCCGTGTCGAAGGACCGGTTGGCCTGCATGACTCGGCGCACGGCGGGCGAGGACGCCGCCGGCGCTCTTGAACGAATTGACTTCACACCCCCGGGATCGAATTGTCGGCGTCCTGCGGCATGGCGTCTTCAGCGTCATCAGCCGGAGCAGGTGCAACGCGAGGGATGCTCAGGACCTCCTCCCCGAGTGCGAGCTGAATTGCTTCTGGTTGGAATCTCGCTCTAAACTCCAGGAGGGGTTCGTCTCCGTGGGCGAGCAGATCTTGGATGGGACCGCGGACGTAGTCCCGCAGGAAAACGCTCATGGTCCTCCCCGCCAGACCCTTCGAGATGAGCCCATGCGTTCTCGCCGAGATCTGATAGCGCCACGGCTTGATCGCCGGCCCCAAGGGCCGTTGCTTTTTGCCAAATCGAGGCCTGTGATTTCGTCAGCGCCATGCGAAGTCCAGCGATTGCTGTCCTGACAAGCTGCCGAAGCGCTCTTCGACTTGCCTCGCTACTCGTCCCAGGGCGGGACTCATTCCGGACGCACAGGTCGGCCTAAAGCTCAACAGCGCGCCCTGCAGCTTTTCTGCCTGGGCGTTGACCAGGTCTCGCTTGAGCGAGCGTGCGATCACCTCAGCCAGCAGGGGTGGCACAGCATTGCCGATCAGTTGAATCTTCTCACTTTCGTTGCCGCAGAACCGGAAATCCAACGGGAACGTTTGGAGCGTGGCACACTCACGGATCGTGAGAGGGCGGTCCTCGACTGGGTGCAGGAAATCGCGCAGCGCGCCGCCGGTGATTGCCTTCGAAGGTTCATCACCGCGCAGCCGGCGGATGCCTGCGGGCGCGCCCCCGCGCTTCTCCGTCGGCGTGCCGTCCATGACGCGGCGAAAGGCCCGCCGTTTGTAGCTCTGGTGCCACAACTCTTCGGGGAGATCCCGCATCCACTGCCCTGGAAGGAGTAGTTGGGCGCGCTTCAGATCGTCGCCCGCCAAACGGTGGAACGTGTGATCCGGCACACCAGGAACGGGGGCCTCAGAAGCTGGCGGAAGGGAAGTGAGGGCATCTCGCAGGGTCGGCGTCCGGATTAGCGTTCGCCCATTTGCGCGGTGGGCGCCGGGCGCACCGAATGCCGCGTGGGTCGGCTCGGGAAAGGCTGGATCCCAGCCAAGCCCTCCGATGGCGACGACGCGCTTGCGGTGTTGCGGCACCCCGTAGTTCGCGGCATTAACCTTGCGGAGGTGCAACCGGTAACCGGCTTCGACGAGCGGCTCCAGCAGTTCAAACACGAACAGCCCGTCGGCACTGGTCAAGAATCCTTCGACGTTTTCAAAGACGAATGCCTCAGGTTTCAGGCGGGCGACTAACCGGCTGAATTCCCCGACGAGGGTATTGCGGGCGTCGCCTGGCCGGCGCATTCCGGCGGACGAGAAGCCCTGGCAAGGAGGTCCGCCCACCACAACGGTGGGGCAAGGAACGTTGATTTCCCCGTTGATAGACACTCTATGGACGTGGTCACCGAGATTGGCACGGTAGCTCTGCACCGCCGGCTCCCAGTGGTCGAGTGCGGCAAGCGGGACGAAACCGGCGCGCAGGAATCCCAGGCTCAATCCCCCTGCTCCAGCGAACAGGTCTATGAATGTCAATTTCAGGTCCACGCGACAGCAGGAACGTTAAATCAGAGAATCTCTTCGGTCTGGGGGTCCCAGCGGACGGTGCGCTGCTGGCGGTAGGAGGCGATGGCCATCTGGCAGGCGATGGCGGCGCGGAAGCCCAGATCGAAGGGGCAGATGGGGTCCTTGCGGGAGCGCACGCAGTCGAAGAAGTTCTGCATGTGCTGGCCCGTGGAATCGCGGTAGCCTGAGCGGTTCTCGCCCTGCGGGGCCGCCGCCGCCGCAGGCCGGCCTTGGGGCAGGTAAAGGACCTGGTCGGACTCATCGTGGGTGAGCGTGCCCTTGGTGCCGAAGAGGTAGTCCTTGCCTTCGCCAAAGTAGGCGTTGGAAAACATGGAATTCCAGGTGAAGAGGACCTTCTCCCGGTGATTCATCGTGACGGTCATGGTGTCCGGGACTTCCATCTTTGGCGAATGGTAATTGGCGCCGGCCATGGTGACGGTCTCGGGGATGCTCAGGCCCAGCACTTGGAACCAGAAGCCGACTTGGTGCACCATGTTCTCGAAGACGTTGCCGCCCGAGTAGTCCCAATAAAAGCGCCAGTTCATGTAGCGCTGCGGGTCGAAGGGATGGTGCGCGGACTCGCCTTCGAAGGCGGGCCAATTGATGTGCTCGGCATCGCAGTCCGAGGGGGCCTCCCTGAGCCAGCCACCGTAAGGGGAGTTGCGGTAGTGGTGGGCCAGGACGGCGGTGATCGTTCCCATGCGCTCGGGCGTTGCCGCTTCCTGGACCTTGCCAATGCCCGGGCCGCTGTTCATCTGCATGCCCACTTGGACCACGCGGCCCGAGCCGGCCACCGCCTGGCGCATCCGCCGGGCGTGGGCGGGAGTGAAGGCCATGGTCTTTTCCTGGTAAACGTCTTTGCCCGCCTGGATGGCCGGGACGAAGCTCAGGGCGTGCTGGTGTTGGGGCGTGGCGATGAGGACGGCGTCCAGCGACTTGTCCTCGAGCATCAACCGGAAATCACGGTAGGTCTTGATTGCCGGGGCCAGGGCCTTGGCCTGGTCCAGGCGCCGCGTATAGACATCGGCCGCTCCGACGGCCTCGACCCCGGGGCAGCGCAAAGCCGCCCGGAAAATTTCCCGCCCCCGGTCGCCGGCCCCGATCAGGCCGATGCGGATGCGGTCATTGGCGCCCAGGACGCGCGAGGGCGAGGTGAGCCCGGCAGCCGCCACCCAGGCGGCGCTCCCAATGGCTTGCTGCAGGAACGTTCGACGATTTGACATAAGCTGTCTCCGGATGTGACTCAGACCCGTATCACCGCGGCCAAACCACTCTCGGCCGCCGTTTTCGTTGCCTGGTTCATGGAGCAGGACACTGGCAGAACCGCCCCGACCCGTCAATGGAGAAGCGGCCCGGGTTTGGCGGTTTAGCTTGACATGAGCAACCCGGTCCATAGAATCAGCAGCGTTCGGCAGATCACATCGTGCCTCAATCGCGCGACGGGTCTGTGCTCTGGACGGGTCGTGACCTCCGGGCACCGGGCAGGGACTGAGGACCGGGAAATGAAGAACTCTGGCAACTGTTGGCGAGCCACGTTGGGTTTGGCGGCAGTTCGCGTTCTCCCTGTGCCGTAGCCACCCCAGGCGGATGCCTCGCGCAAGACTCAAACCCGTGCAAACAGCCACCCGAGCGAAACCGAACGGCCCACGCCTGAATCCTCTCCAACCGGCGTCTGCTGTCGAGGCAACTGCTCACGCGGGGGGGCGGTGTCGGCGCAGGGAAGCGTCATGGCTGGCGTCAGCGGTTGCTCTGGCGGCGGCGCTGCTGCTTGCCGGTTGCGCCCAGGTCGGCCCGCAGCAGCAGCGGCTGGTTTCCAAACCGAACATGGAGTTCTCGGATTCGCTTGTGTTCGGTTATCAGCACAAGTTGAGGCCGCAGGTGGAACCGGGTTCTGCCATCTTCGGGGGAGCACAGTCCAGTGGTTGCGCCTCCTGCAAATGAACTGTGCGTGTTTCATGCGGCTGGCGGGGCTCTATGCCACGGGTTTGCTGGCTTGGTCCCTGTCATCCGGGCAGCCCGGAATTGCGCGAAAGGGCGAGCCGGCCCCGCCCTTCAGCCTGCCCCGGCATGGGACGGGGGAGAAGGTTGGGCTGGCGGACTTGCGGGGCCGGGTCGTGGTGCTGGACTTCTTCGCCCATTGGTGCGCGCCGTGCGCCCGTTGCTCGGCCGAGGTGCGGGGCGGCATCGAGCAGTATTACCGGGAGCGCAAGGGCAACGCCCATGGGATTCCCGTCGAGGTCTTTGCGGTGAACCTCGAGGCGGCGCAGCCGGAAAGGACCGAGGCCTTCATCCGGCGGGCGGGATTGGAGCAGGTGTTGGACGATTTGGATGGCGAGGCGTTCAGGAGTTACCGAGGCGACGGAATGCCCTACCTCGTCATCATCGACGCTACAGGCGGCGCCGATGGCACGGGGCAAGCCCGAGTGATCTATCGCCAGGCCGGTTTCGAGGGATTGGCCGGGCTGCGGCGAGTCATCGATGGCGTCCCAGGCATGGCCGGGCAGACCGCGCCTGAGGGCAAACCGCATTCAGACCAGCCGCCGCCAGTGCTGTCACGCAGCGGCGGATTGGTCCGCCAAGCCGGTTTGGATACGGCGGCGTTGATTGCCTCGGACATCATGCTCACCGACGAGACGGCGGAATACCGCCAGACGCGGCCCGGCTCGGAACTGGCCCTGGCCCTTTCGCACGGGCACATCGAGTTGCGCTACCAACCGGAGGAGCCGCTGGAGAAGGAAAGACGTCTCGAGGAGGACCACTACGGATTGCAGGCACGGGGTCGCTTGCGCGCTCAGGACCGGCTCGAATTGAGGGCCAGCGGCGGCGGGTATTACGGGTACATGGATTACCATTCGCTTTGGCTGAACGAACACTTCCGCCAGGTCTTTGGAAACCGCCCAGGCTATGACACGGCTCACCCTTGGGGGTGCAACGGTTCCGGCGGGCTGAGGTGGGAGTACCTGCCCTCAGCGGGTTTCCTGCAGGGCGACCTCGCCTTCCAACACGATCTCATCGCCCCGGCCTACGACGTCAGCCTCGCCTCTCCCCCTCCGCGATTGATTCGCTTTCGCGAGGATTACGATACGCTGGGCGGCCGGTTGACGCTGGAGAACGTGCTTTCGAGGCGGCTGCGCGCCTTGCAGGAGCTGCAGTTTATCGACACGACCGACCGCCAGTTGCGCCTGGCGGGCCAATCCTCGCTCAACGCCGCCCTGGGCGAGCACTGGGTCAGCCGCTTAGTCCTTGCCGGCACGCACGAAGCCCCGCGCTTCGACTCCTGGTCCGGCGGTGTGGTGCTCGAGCGTGACTGGAGAGGGACCTGGTTCGCCAGCGCGCAGGCGCGCTACTACAAGGATACCGGCCAGGTCGAAAACGCGCTCCTGGCCTTGAACACCGCCGCGCCCCCATTGGAAACAGTCGACCTGGGTTTGGGCCTTCGCTGGCAGGGCTTGAAGTCTTCCGTGAAACTCGTCTTTGGCCCGTATTTCACCCGCTATGAGCGTCCGGCCCCCAACGCTCTCACTTTCGCCCACCTTTACCAAAACCGGGATTGGTTCTCGGCGCAACTCGCCTTCGCGCATGAATTCTAATCCCAAGAACCGAGCAACCCTGATGAAAAGCAACATTGAATCTGTCCGCGCTGTCCTTCGAGCCATTGTGGCCGCGGTGGGCCTGGCCTCGATGGCCGGCATTTATTCAGCGCGCGCGCAAGTCACGCCTGTGGGCGGCATCGCGCGCGACTTCACCATTGCCAACCACGCGACGGGCCAACCGTTGCGCCTTCGGGCCTACCAGGGCAACGTCGTGTTGCTGGACTTCTGGGCCTACTGGTGCGACTGGTGCCAGCTTGCCTCCCCCGACATCGAAACCAACATCGTCCGGCACTACCACAACAGCGGCGGCAACCTCAACGGCGTGCCGGTCACAGTGATCAGCATCAGCATCGACGACACCGACCCCGCCGCCGTCAACAATTTCATCGCCACTTACGGCCTGCAACTCGTCGGCGACGACCCCTCCTGGGTCGCCTACAACCAATTCAACAATGGCGGCATCCCCAACTTCGTGGTGCTCAACGGCACGACCAACTCCACCAACCACAAGACCTGGGAGGTGCTTTACAGCACCGCAGGCTACGACCTAACGGCCATCACCAACGCCATTGAGAGCGTGCAAACCGTCGCCCCGGTCTGCACGCTGGCCGCGCCCGCCGCGGGGGCGAATGTTCCGGCACCGAACGTCGCACTCGTTGCCGATGTGGTCTCCAACGGGAAGATCATCAAGGCCGTGCAATTCTACAGCGGCCCGACGCTTCTGGGTTCCACCACCACGGCCCCTTATGGCATCACTTGGCCCAACGTCTCGCCCGGCAGCAAGACGGTCTTCGCCCGGGTGCTTTACGGGGCCGGTTGGAAGGCCGACTCCCCCGCGGTCACCTTCACCGTGGGGACGCCGGGGCCGGCTCCCACTCTGAGCCTCGCTTCCTCTGACGGCGCCAGGGGCAGAGGGATCAACCTGAGCTGGACTGCGATTGCGGGGCGGAACTATCAATTGCAGTTCAAGACCAACCTGGTCCAACCCGGCTGGCTCAACCTGGGCGGGCCCGTTGGGGCAACCAACACCGTCACGTCTGCCGCCGACACCATCGGCTCGGATCAGCAGCGGTTCTACCGCGTCGTCCTGCTGCCGTAATGGCTCGTGAAGGGAGTTACCCAGTTGGTTCAGACGTCACTATTCCGATGCGCATTCACGCATTTGCCTCGGTGTCGTCCACACCTTTCGACATGTCACCGGGCCCGCGATCGATGGTTGTCCCGAAGGGACATCTCGATAATAGCCCGGCGCTTGAGCGCCGGGAGAAGCCGTTTAGTGTTGCTTGCGTCCCGAAGGGACGGTTGAACCAGCCGCATGTCATACGTCAGCCACCAAGCCTCGGGCGTCCCTTTCGGGACGCGGGTTTTTTGGGCGTTGTACCCGGCGCTGAAGCGCCGGGCTATTCTCGGGATGTCCCTCCGGGACAAAGCTCGAACGTTGGCCCCGGGCGAACATTCACGTCAAACCCCGTCCTGCACCTGAATAGTTAGTTTCAGACCCTCTTTCACCGCGGCGGCTGCAAGAGTTCCCGGATAGCGCCCACGAGGATCGCTTCGGCCTCGGGGCTGACGTTCGAGGAGGCGGGGCTGGTTTCATAGCCGCCCTGTTCGTAGGCAACGGCCGTGCCGATGTACCAGGGCGCGTAATCGCCGTAGGCGGCCACTGCCACGAACAAATCCGGGCGGGCGGCCTTGGCGGCCAGTTGGAATTCCACGAAGGCCTCGCCCGGCAAGTGCAGGATGCGCGCCCGGCCAAGGCGCAGGCAGGCGACCTCGATCGGGCGCCCGTCCCGACAGCGGCGCAGCCAGGCCAGCCGGCTGGCATCGCCCCGCCTGACAAACTCCGGGTCCTTGGCCTGGAGCCGGGCTTCCAGGGCCGCAATCGAAAGGTGCCTGGCGGGGGGCAGCGCCACGCGCGCCACGGCCCAACCGACGTCACCGGCCGCAATGGGTTGACGCCGCGTGTTCTCCCAGGCACGGCGCATGCCGTCGGCCAGACGCTCGGCCAGCACGAGCCGGTTGGTGGGCGAGCCGTCGTTGTATTTGCCCGCGCCGATGTTTCCGCCCGCGCCATTGAAGTGAACGGGCAACGCGCCCGGCACCGCCAACTCGCGCAGGAACCGGGCCACGCCGGGAAAGTCGGGATTGGCGATGCCCGTGCGGTAATAGCTCTGCGGATGCGTGGCGTAATAGCTCAAGACCGCCACCGGTTGGCGGCCGTTCCAGAAGCTCACCAGCGAGAGGACCGGGTCCACCACGCCCTCCGGTTCGGCGCGCAGCGCGGCGTCGCGCGTGGCTGTCCAGCGCGTGGCGCGGACCTTGCCGTCCGGGCCGAGAATCCTGCGGTTGGAGGCGACCCTTTTCACGCGCGCCTCACCCAGGCCCAGGTGCGTGATCGGTTGCGCCCGGGGCAAAGCGGCCTCGACCATGGCCGCCAGATTCGAGAGCACCTCCCTCTGGAAGCCGCCCTCGAATTGCCGGGCGTCGAGTCCGGCTTGCTTCAACATGCGTTCGGCGGAGAAATCGCAGTCGGGGGCGTCGTGCTGGTGCAAGGTGTGCACGGCCACGCGCTCGGGCGTGGTGCCCGCGGCGCGCGCGAGGACCGCCTGAAAGGCATCGTGCCCTTCGTTGGCGATGCCAATCCAATCCACGGCGCACAGCACAATCGGCTTGTCCGCCCCGAGCAACACCAGGCCGCGCGCGCGCAGCCCGAGGTTCCAGCGGTTGGTCACCGGGTCGTAGGCCAGCATCGAACCCACCGGCGGGGTCGCATCCACATCGAAGGTGGCTACGCGCAGGCCCGAGGGCTGAGTGGTGGCGGCATTCGGGGATTCCCCGGCGGTGATGAACGAATCTGTGGCGGCAAGCGCCCACAGGACGAGGAACAAGGCTCTGGTCATGCGGGTAGCTAAACCCGTTGCGGGCCAAAAAGCCAGCCGGTTTTGTGAGGCCTCTGAAGCCGGGAGCGTCACGGGGCAGACCCCTCAACCCGGCCCTCTCCCCTTGGGAAGGGGAGAGGGAGAGTTCTCGGTAGCGGTTTGAGGAAGCGCAGACCCCGGGAGGCTCCCGAGGCTGCCGACGCCTCTCCCTCTCCCCGTCGGACGGGGAGAGGGCCGGGGTGAGGGGTCTGTCCTGCGCCCGTGACGTTACTCGTCCTTGAGCGATCCCAGCTCGCGGAAGAGCTTGAGCGGGACTCGAGTGGTGGAGCGCAATTGCTTGTCCACGCGCACCTCGAACTGGATGCCGGTGCCCTGGGCATCGAGCTTGGCCAATTTGTCTTTGACAGCCTCCGGGATAGCGGGGTTGGCGGCGGACATCTGGCCGATGAAGGTCAGCGGGTTCACGTATCCGGCCAGGACAGTCCCTTCCCCGAGTTTGAAAGCCGGTTTGGGATTTGACTTGCCGCCCGAGGACTCGAGTATCTCTTTCATTCGCACTGGCGTGGCCGCCAGCAACCGATCCCCCTGGATGGCATAGTCGAATTCCATTTTGCCATCGGGCCAGAAGGCCTGAAGCTGCTCTTTTTGGCCGGGGAATTTGAACCAGGGGCTATCCATATTCAGGGTCAATGTGACCCGATCCACCGGGGTGCCATTGATTGTGTCGTGCTTCTCGGCGAGGCTGGCGGCGGAATACATCTTGTCTTTGCCAACGAAGGTTTGGAAGCTGTTGGTCAGGAACTGCTTGATTTGGCCGTAGGTCTCCGTGACGTTGGCGCCCGGAAAACGGTAGGCCCCGTCGAAGGCGAACTTGCCTTTCATCTCCACGGAGCCCGCGAAGACCGCCGGCAGCAGCCTGGCGACCAAGTTGTCCAGGCCCTTGGCCGCCGCGCCATTGGTCTCCATGTTCTGCACCTGAAAGCTCACGCGGATCATTTTTGAGACCAGCTTCAAAAGCGCGGGGTCCTTGCCGAAATAGCCCGCCATCGAACCCGAGGCGTTTGGATCGACCCAATTCAAGTCCTGCGCGGTGATCTGGTGGGCCGCTTTTGCACCCAGTTCGCCAAATCCGTTCCAGGCTTGGCCGTGAGGACATTCTCGACCATCAGGGCTTCGGAAGAAAGGTCCAGGCCGATAGTGGTATCCTGCAACCCCTTGAGGAAGGTCTCGATGAGGTCAAAATAAAGACCCACCACCTCTCCCATGGCGGCCGGGGTCAGGCTGGCTCCCATCTGGGAGCCCTGCGAAGCCAATGCCTGGCTCACGGACATCTTGCCAATGGACACCAGGCCGAGCGCCTGCTCCCGCAGCGGCTCGGTCATGCCTACACTCAGTGCCACCAGCCCCGCGGGGGGCGTGACGGGCTGGGACTTCCACTCGTTCAACGCGGATTTTTCCGCGTCCGAGAGGGAACCCTCCTCGCGGAACAGGATGAGGCCAAAGCCATTGGTCAACTGGCTCCAACCGCTGCCTTTGCTCCGCAGCACGCCCTCGGGCTCAAGCTCTCTTTGAACTGGGCCACGTCCTTGACCGGCGC
Organism: uncultured bacterium; assembly: GCA_963749495.1. GTDB lineage: Bacteria > Verrucomicrobiota > Verrucomicrobiia > Limisphaerales > UBA8199 > CAVQND01. The sequence continues at coordinate 53,147 of CAVVMW010000016.1, read as the reverse complement.
CTTGAGGGCCAGCAGCGGTTCATCGCCGCCCCCATGCCAAAGAGCGAGTTCCCACGGACGCGTTGCGTCCAAGGCCGCCAGATTGGTCATCCCCAGGTGCCCGGTGAGTTCGAGCGCGGGGTCCGCCGTCTCGTTGGGATCGATGCATTTGGCCAGCCGGCTGATCGCGTTGGTCAAATCCGTGTAACTGCGCACGCCCAGCCGGGCCAGTGGCGCATCGGCGCCCAGCGCAACCGACACCCAAAGGATAGCCGCCCCTGCCATTAGATTTTTGGATAACTTCATAAATGATAGACACAGTAAACCGCATTCTCAGCCACGCCTAAACCTCGGTTCAACGGTATTCGGATGCCAGTGTCGGGTGTCGAGTGCCCGGTGTCAAGGGGCGGCCGCTCTGCGCTCGGAACCCGACCCGTCAGCGTAGGCGGAGACGGAGTCCCCGGCGGACCCCTCCCCTTCCGAAGGGGAGAGGGCGTTTGGCACCGCGTAGCGGTGCTTGACGGTAGCCGTGGACTTTCAGTCCACGGTTCACAGGCCAAGCATCAATTGCGTCGCGTAGCGACGCCTGAAGACCGGGCCGAGCCGCCAGCCGCATTGGATTTTCGCTCGGCCCAGCCCGGGTTTCAGGCACCAGGAGGCATTCAGGCGTCGCTACGCGACGCGCCACGCTTTGGGCGCTCGAACCGTGGACTGAAAGTCCACGGCTACCTTCATGGCGTTGCTACGCGACGCATTCCCAGCGGCTCCCTCGACACCCGCCCCTCGGGGGTCGCCCCGACTCTTGACTCGAACCGGCAGCCAACCATCCGAACCGACGCGACCGATTGTGCCTGCCCAGACCATCGCTTGGCCATTACAATCGCCAACGGATTATGGAACGTCATGCGGCCTGGCGGGCTCAGCCCCGGGCTATTATCCAGAGCCCGTCCGAACAACCTCGGGAGTGGGGGACCTTTGTCGAGACCTTTGTCGAGACCTTTGTCGAATTGACCATTTCTCGACAAAGGTGCCGACAAAGACTGCGACAAAGGTCCGGAATCAGCGCCTATCTGGGCCGGTCGGCGGGGGCAGCGCCCCAGGCTGGGTTGGCAGCCGGGCCCATCTGCAGGACAAGCCTGCCGCCGGCTGCTATCTCGTCGTGAGTGAGCCAGGTGCGGGCGAGGGGCTGGCCGTTGAGGGTCGCTGACTGGATATACAGGTTCGCGGGGGAATTGTCCGTGGCGATGATGGTGAACCGGGCGCCTTTGTAATGTGGGGGAGCGAGCGTGAGGGTCGCCTGGTCCATCAGCGGGCCGCCCAGGACATATACGCCGCCACAGGGATCGGCCGGGTAAAGGCCCAGCGCGCTGAAGACATACCAGGCTGACATCTGGCCGCAGTCATCGTTGCCGCACATGCCGGCGGTCGTGTTGTTGTAGAGCGTGTTGCACACCTGGCGGATGCGGGCCTGGGTTTTCCAGGGTCGCCCGGCGTAGGCATAGAGGTAGGCATAGTGGTGGCACGGTTCGTTGCCATGGGCGTACATGCCGATGAGGCCGACGACATCCTCCGAGAAATTGACGATTTGCTCCTTGCTCTCGAAAACCTGGTCGAGGCGGGCCGCGAACTTTTCGTCACCACCCATGCTCCGGATCAGGCCCGGCACGTCCTGGGGCACGAAATAAGATTGCCAGGCGTTGGCCTCGGTGTAGGAATCGGCGTCAATGGCGTTGGGGTTGAAAGGCGCGACCCAGGCGCCCTCTTTGGTCTTGCCGCGCATGAAGGCGGTGCCGGGGTCAAAGACATTCTGCCAGTTATTGGCGCGTTTGGCGTAGCGGCCGGCGACGTCGTGTTGCCCCAGGGCCTTGGCGAACCGGGCGATGCAGGCATCGTCGTAGGCGTATTCGAGGGTCTTGGAGACCGCCTCGGCGTTCTTGCCGCTGGCGATGTAGCCATGGGCCCGGTATTCGGGCATCTGGGCCCGGCTGCCTTCGGTCGTGGCGACCATGTCCGCCAGCGCCTCGGCAGCATCCCACTGGCGGAAGCCCTTGAGATACGCATTGACGATCACCGGGATCGAATGGTTGCCGATCATGCACCAGTTTTCTTTGCCCGACTCGACCCAGACCGGGAGGGCTTTTTGCCCGAAGAACCTGTAATGGGCGAGCATCGTGTTGATCATGTCGTTGACGCGATTGGGCTGAACGAGCGTCAACAGGGGATGCTCGGCGCGGAACGTGTCCCAGAGCGACAACTCGGAGTAGTAATCGAAGCCCTTGACCTGGTGGACGCGGGTGTCCGGACCGCGGACCTGGCCATCCACGTCGCTCAGGAGCGTCGGGGCCAGAAAGACGTGGTAGAAGGCGGAGTAGAAAGTTTCCAGGAAGCTTTTGTCGGCGGCCTGCACCTGGATGGTCCCGAGGGCCTGCTCCCATTGGGCGCGAGCCGCAGCGGCGATGGCGTCAAAATCACCCGTGGCGGCTTCGGCCCGGAGATTGTTGCGCGCCCCCTCGACACTCACGGTGGAAAGGGCAACGCGAACGGTGAGCTGCTCTCCGGCCTTGGTTTTGAAATCAAAATGGCCTTGCAGATTCCTGCCCTGGGCCTGCCTGGCACTGACATTGCTCCCGTCAGAGGCCAGCCCCGCACCATCGAAGGGGCGGGAGAACTCCAGCACGAAGTAATAGATCTTGTCGCCACCCCAGCCGCGGCTCCGGCGGAAGCCACTGACCGTGCGCGGGTTTTCGATGGTGATGGCGGAATCGGTCGGATGGGAGCGGTTGCCCCGGCCGATGCCATGCCACAGGTCGAGAATGACATGGCCGTCCGAGGTCTCCGGGAACGTATAGCGGTGCAGGCCGACGCGGCTGGTGGCAGTCAGCTCCACGTTGATTTTATAATCGGGAAGGAAGACACGGTAGTAGCCGGGCCGGGCCTCTTCCTGGTCGTGGGAAAAGCGGGCGCGGTAGCCTGTCCCAGGCTCTTTGCCGGCAACCAGTTTCACTGCGCCCACCGTCGGCATGAGCAGGACATTGCCCAGATCGCCGATGCCGGTGCCCGTCAGGTGGTTGTGGGAGAAGCCCATGATTGACGTGTCGGAATAGTGATACCCGACAGCGCCGTCCTGGTAGGCATCGTCCGCGCTTCCGTCACGCGTGTCCGGCGACACCTGGACCATCCCAAACGGGACGGTGGCGCCGGGGAAAACGTGGCCGTGCTCGGCCGTTCCGATCATCGGTTTGGCGTAATCCGTGAGAGCGGCGCGGGCAAAATGGGCTGCCCACAGCAGGCATGTTACGCCCAGTGCGCTCGGCACGAGCCGGTTGAGAACGCTTTTCATAATTAATTCGACAATGTTAGATTTCCTCGGAAACAGGCTGAACGCGCCCGAGTCCTGTCCCGGAGGGACATCTGAGAATAGCCCAACGTTTCAACGTTGGGTTCACCCGCACCGAATGATCATGAGTCCCGTAGGGACGGCTGAAATCAACCGTCTTTTCAGCCGTCCCTACGGGACTTGTTCCCCCATGGCCGCTAAACCCAACGTTGAAACGTTGGGCTATTGTCAAGTGTCCCTCCGGGACAGGACTGACCACGCTGGCTATTTTTCCGAGGAAATCTAACATTGTCCAACTAATCATACCTGGCGCTTCGCACGCAACGGAAGCCGCAGGAGTCGGACCCGAAACAGGCATCGGCGAAACGCGGGGTTTCGCTGTTGCGGGCCGAAGAGCGGCAGCCATCGGGCCCGGTTCGCCAACTGCCGCCGCGCAGAACACACTTGTCACCTGCAGACGGCCCGCGCGGGTCCTGGCCCTCGTTTTTCTGGTAATAGCCTTCGGCATAGAAGTCCTGGCACCACTCGGACACGTTGCCGTGCATATCATAAAGGCCCCACGGATTGGGGGCCTTTTGCCCGGCCGGATGGGTGGTTTGAGCAGCGTTTTCCTTGAACCAGGCGCACGTCTTGAGTTTGTCCGGCGCATCGCCACAAGAGTATTTGTCCCGTGTTCCGGCCCGGCAGGCGTATTCCCATTCGGCCTCGGTCGGGAGCCGGTAGCCCCCGGCGGTGAAATCACACGACAGGGTCTTGGAGTCGTAGCACGGCTTGAGGCCCTCTTTGAGTGAGCGCATATTGCAGAACAGAACGGCGTGGTACCAATCCACCTGTTCCACCGGCTTGTCGGGGCCTTTGGATTTGGAGGGATTCGCTTCCATGAGGCCCTCGTAGGCCTTTTGGGTGACCTCGCGGGTATCCATGTAAAAGGCGCTGACTCGCACTTTGTGGGCGGGCCGTTCATCGGCATCGCCGTCGTTGTCGCCCATGATGAACTCGCCGGCGGGGATGAGGACCACGGCAAGGCCGTTTGAACCGGTGACGGTCTTGGGGGCCGCCGTCGGGGTCTTGGGCCGGCGCGGGCGCGCCAGCCCGGTTACAGCCGGCGCTGAGCAACGCCGTCAGAGCCACGGCGATGCCGGCGAGAGGAGGCGTGAAACGTGAAACGTGAACCGTGAACCGTGGCAGCGCCGCCAGAGCGGCCGCAAGGCCCGTGAAGGCGGAAACGGAGTCAGCGGCGAACCCCTCACCCCGGCCCTCTCCCCTTCGGAAGGGGAGAGGGGGAATTCTCGGTAGCGCTTGAGGAAGCGGAGACGCAAAGGAAGTTCGAGAGACGGCCGACGCTTCTCCCTCTCCCCTTCCGAAGGGGAGAGGGCCGGGGTGAGGGGTCATTGAGGCGTTACTGAACATGGCCTATTCGAGCTTTGGACTTGAGATCCTGAACTGGCAGAAAAATGGGGGCAGAAAGATATGAAAGAAACACATTTTTCTGCCCCCATGTTTCTGCCTGTTTCGGATTTGGGATTCAGCGCCTAATGTCTTGCCCCTTCATGAATGGCCGGGGCGCGCAGGACGATCTGGCTGCGGCGCCGGAGTTCCTTGCCGATCTCGGCCATGCGAGGATCCGTTGCCATCAACAAACCGGCCTTTTGCCGGAGCATTTTCACCGCCCAACGACACTCGCCGGCCAGTTCGTCCTGGTTGCCGCCGATCTCCACCCAACCTTCGGTGAAGCGCCGGCACCGGGCCAGGGCATCGTCCCCGTCGTAATCGAGCACGGTCTGTTTGAACTCCTCGACCATTTTGGCGGCGGCGGCGGGAGTTTGGATGGCATCCTTGCGCGCCGCGAATTTGGCGTCCGTCATCCGCGCAACCGATTCCAATTCGCCAATCGGCCCGGCCAACTCCGGGTGCGCCCTTTTCTGTTGCTCCAGGTACTCGAGGATTTCGTGCCCAAAGGCGACGTAGCCTTCGATCCGCCCGCGGATGTGGCGGACGAATAGCATCAGGTCCTGGAGCGTTCGCTCGATCTCCGCCCGGCGCGCTTTTTGTTCGTGGCTCTTGTAGATCGGGTTCAGAGTGTCCCGCACCGAGCAGGTCGCCCGGCCTTTGTATTGTGATTTCTGCCCTTCCACGTCGAGGACGTATTCGCACGGCCCGACGCCGAGGGTGTTGCGGAGGACATCGATGACCGTGAAGGCATCGAGGGCGGTGGCGGGGGCGCGGCTGAGCGGGTAGATGAGGGCCGGCCCTTGGAACCGCAGGGCCGGGTGCCGGAGCGGTTGCAACCAGGCCCGGCCGTCCCGGTCCAGCCAACACGGGTACTGGAAGGTGCCCAGGACGGTCGTCCACCGCTCCCGATTCGCCGGGATCGTATCCGGCCCCCCGAAAAGGCCATACTTGGTGAACTGGCCGTCGGCCCTCTCGTTGAGCATCTCCCAGCTATCGGTCAGGCTCTTGTCCCGCCGCCAATCGGTGCGCCATAGCGCGGGAAACGGGGCCTTCCACTCCAGGGAAAGGACCTGGCCGGCCTGTTCCCGGCCAATCTCCTGCACGTGCCAGATTGCCGGCCGGGCCACAATGGCCACCCAGATCCGGCCGTCCGTTCCGTAGCGGACCTCGGAGCTGTCAATCCTCCGCTGCTCGTTCTGGCCGGAGAGCGCCACCCGGACATCCTCCTCACTGGTCTTGACTACGGTCATCAGGATGGCCTTGCGGTCCGGCAGCAGGTGCAGCAGCAGGTTGTCGCCCGGCAACTCGGCCTCGCTCACCGGGAGATCGGAGGCCTCGACGACGATGTCGTCCGCAAAGAAGTCCGGCATCACCACAAAGCGGCACGGGGCCTCGACGCGCAGGGAGGTCGCCCCCTCCCGCGCCGTGGTCAGGAGGATAGGCTCGCCGGCCTTGAGGTCGTAACGCAACTTGAGCGCCTGCCCGCCAGGCGCACTGAACAGGACGTCCGCGGCACACGCACCCGCGTTGTTCTGCAGGAGCGTCCATGAGGAGAGCGTTACCGCCTTGGCGGCGCCCACCGGGACCAACACGCTTCGCAGCAGCGGACCCTCGGGCGCCAGGGAATAGACCTCGCCGCCTGGAGCCCCGCGGCGCAGCACCACGGCCAGCCGGTCGTTCATGAAGACGGCATCCCCTTTGAAGCTGTGGGCCAGGTCATCTTCAGCAACCTCGGTCCACGCTGGCCTGCTCGAGAGGGCCTCGCCGCTCAACGGCACGGCGGAGGGAGCGGGGGTATCGAAAACGCGGACGCCCACGGAGGCCATTTCCTGGCGGACGACTTCCTTGTAGGGGACATAGGGGCCTTCGTAGAGCCGGAACAGGTCGGCGCGGATTTGGGCCTGGGGCTGGGTGCAACTGAGGTAGGCGAACCAGCCTTGGGGAAAATCTTTTTCGATTTTGAAAGTCAAGTGCAATTCCTGCCAATCCTTGTTCAGTTTGAAGTGCTCGCCAGCCGCCCGGTCCCAGGGCGAGGCGCTGCGCTCGATTTGGAGGCCAACCTCGACGGGGTCCTGCGCGCTCCGGGCCAGCACGGCGAAGGTGAATGTCTTGCCTTTTTCCCCGGCGGCAAAATTCTGGCCGAATTGCACGCCCCAGCCTTCGACCGCGGAAAGCCGCAGCGCCACGCTATAGCGGCCATCGGCGGCATCGGCGTCGTCCACCGAGAACTGGCACTGGGTCTTGCCGGCCTTGTCCAGTATCCATCCCTCCTGGCCGAGTTCGAAGCTGGGATTGGCGAAGAAGTTCCTCGGCGGCTCCGAGGCGCCCAACGGGACGCTCGGCACGAAGATAAGAACGCCACTTAGAGCGGCTAACAGAATTAACCGCAAAGAACGCAAAGAACACAGAGATCCGGTGAAATTGAGGGCTTTCTTTGCGATCTTTGTGTTCTCTGCGGTTACTTCGCTAATTTTGTTAGCCGGCCTTAACAGTCGCAGGATCTGGGTTTTCATTTGGTTTGTAGGAATTGTTCTGTCAGCCGTTGCATCTGGAGGGCGGGGGCGGCGGCAGACGGTTCGTGCAGGGCGAGAGTCCGGGCCTCCTGGCGTACGCGCCGCACCGCCATGCGGCATTTTGCCAGGGCGCGATCCTGGACCGTGCCGATGGACCGAAGCTGCTGTCCGAGCTCCCGGCATGGGGCCAAGGCATTCTCGTGGCCGATAAGGGCGGCGGCTTGGTCCGCCAATTGCCGGGCACGCTGCGGCGAGGTGTCCGGGGCCAAGCCGGCGGCGGAGAACCGCTCCATGTCCGCAACGCGGGCTGCGAATGGGGCCTGATTGCCGCCGGGCGAATTGCGGAGCTGGCGGGCAAACTCGGCGTAACGTTCGATTCGCGCGCGGGCGTCGGCCACGTGTTTGACCATCTGCTCCAGGCGTTCCTTGATGTCGTCGGCCGCCTTGCGGTCGCGCTTGGTCTCGAACTGCTTTTCCACCCAGCCCATGACGCTGTTGGGGGTGGGATCGCCATGGGCGCCCAGACCCTCGCAGGCGAGAATGTATTGGCAGGGCCCTACGCCCAGGGTGTTCCGCATGACATCAGTAGGACAAGTGGCCGTGAGCGGGGTGGCGGTGCTCCGGTCGAGCGGGTAAATGATCAGCGGCCCCTGGTGCGGGCCGGCGTTTTGCCCCGGGCCAGGTCCCGCCCCCATTTCCCAGGAATCGGCCGCGCAGTCTTGCCGAACGAAACTGCCGCGCCATTTGGCACGGAACGGGGGTTCCCAGGCATCGCCCGCCAACGCACCCCGGGCGTGCCAAATGGCAGGGCATTCCAGGAAAGCCAGCCATACGCTCTTGTCCTTCGGGCAACGAATCAGGCTGCGCCAAGACCCAACCTCGGCGCTGCCGCCTCCAACGGCAAGCCATTCGTCCTGCTCGCTGGATTGCCGCACGCTCATCAGCATTGCCTCCTCGCCCTCCAGGAGGTGAAGGCAAAAGTTCTCTGCCGGGAGAAACAGGCCGCCCGTGGCCCCGGCCGCATAACCAGGTCATCGCCGAAATAATCCGGGACGACCACATAACGGGTCTGCGATTGCACCTCGACAAAGCCGGCCCCTTCTTTGGACTGGATCTCAAGGATGGATTCACCTGTCGTCAGGCGCAGGCGCAGGGACGCCGGTCCGCCGCCCTTGAAGCCTGCTTCCACGACCACGCCGCCGGGCGTGTTCTGGATGATGCGGAACCCATCGGGTGAGTCGAGCGGCGAAGACAGCGCGCCGGCGCAGCCCAACGTGGCGCGGTGCTTCAGCCGGCCAGTCATCCTCGAATAGATCTCCGGGCCCCGCCCCTGTTTTTTCAAGAGCACCGCCAGTTTGTCATTGAGCAAAACGGCATCGCCGTTGAAGGCCTGGCTGACGTTGTCCTCCGGCACCTGCCGCCAGGCGCCTTGGCGGGCCAGCGCATCGTCCGTCAGCGGCCCCGCCACGGAGACAACCGTGTCAAACAGCCGCGCAACCGGGGCCTCGTCCTGCGCACAGGCCGGACGGGTGGCCAGAGAGGTCGAAAGCATGAGCAGGCAGAGCGCTGCTCTACTGCACCGGACCTCAAGTGATTTTCCCAACCTTTGTCGCAGCCTTTGTCGGAACCTTTGTCGAAAACCGGCCCCATTCGACAAAGGCTGCGACAAAGGTTCCGACAAAGGTCCCGACAAAGGTTCCGACAAAGGTTCCGACAAAGGTTCCGACAAAGATGACTCGGGGGTGTTCACCGTCTCATCTCCAATCCGGGTACATATCGGACCCGCCTTCGGTGAGTTTGAGGGGCGTGCCTCCGGCGGCCGGGATGAGGTAGAGCTCCCAGGGACCTTGCTCGGATACACCCTGGCAGAAGACCAGGGATTTGCCGTCGGGGCTATAGCGGGCATAACGCTGCACCCCGCCGAAATAGGTGATCACCCGGTTCTTCGTGCCGTCCGCGTTTATCGTGCAGATATGGGTCTCCGTTTCATAGACCAGGCGCGTGCCATCCGGCGACCAATGGGGTTCGCAGGCGCCCTGCTGGTCATAAACCTTCGCCGGCTTGCCGCCTTCGGCCGGGACGATATAGATGCCATTGCCTCCTTCCCACCGGGCGGCGAAGGCCAGCGCCTTGCCGTCGGGGCTCCACGCCGGGCCCGAACAGTGAGGCCAATCCTCGGGGCTGAGGACCTTCTCGGCGCCCGTGGCCAGGTCGCGAGTGACGATGCGTTCCTGGCGGCGCAGAGCGATTCTCCTGCCATCCGGCGACCACTCGGCCTGGTCGCCGTCGCAGACGCGCTCCGCTTTGCCCCCCGCGAGCGACAATTGCCAGACCCCGCTCTTGCCGCCGCGCGTCGAGGTGAACAGGACCGACTTGCCGTCCGGGCTGAACACGGGATCGACGTCCTGGTCGTCCGAATCCTGCGCGGTCAACTGCTTCAATCCCGAGCCGTCGGCTTGCACCAGCCACAGGCGCCACGCACCGGAGCGGTTGCTGCAAAAGAGGATCTGCCCGGACCGCGAACCCGCCGCGGGCGCGTCGAAACCGAGTGTAAGACAAAACAGGAAGAGCAGCAGTCTCGCAGTGTTCATCCGGGCAACGCCAGGGGCATAATGCCGAATTCTCACCCGCCTGCACGCCGCTTGTCAATGAGGTAAGCTTTTTTAACCACGGAATACACGGAACACACGGAAAAAGGCCCCCCTTCCGTGTATTCCGTGGTTTAAAAAATGGTCTAGGCGAGGCTTTAGGGACTGCTTTGGGCGCACTCCGGCGGCGGGGGTCGGGATACACCCTGGCGGCGCCCGCTCAGCGGTCGGCCGGGAACATCACTTGGACTTCGCTGGGCACGACGCGGACGCGAGTGATGCCTGCGGGGACGGAGATATCGATGCTCTTGCTCAGATGGCTGGCGGACTCGATGCCGGTGAGGTCGACGAGGGCGCGGACTTCGTTGCTCTCCAGGCGGGCCAGGACCTTGGGGTCGCCCTGGACAGTCACGGCGACCTTGTCGGGGGAGACCTTGAAGTGGCGCACGTCGGCGGCCGAGGAGACGACCAGGACCGGGACGTTGTAGAAGGTGTGTACGTCACTGGCCATGGCCAGTGAGGGCAGCGAGGGGCCCTCTTTTGGGAAGGCGATGGAGTAAATCGTGCAATAGATCAGAATGGCCAGTGCCAGGGAGAAGAGCTTGAGCCCCAAGTCCTTGGTGAAGAGATTTCGCAGGAATTGGATCATTTGCCCAGGCTGGAGGGGGTTGTGGCCGCCTCGGTGGGGGGGCGAGAGGGCGCGGGTGCAGGCGCGGGATGGACGGGCGCAGGTTTGACCTTCTGCGTGTTCCAGGACCGGAGCCAATCGACCCACCGGCGCGGGCGGGCGGGAGTCACGAACACCGAGGTCAGGAAGGCGCGCAATTCCTCGAGTGTGACGTTGCGAACCAACTGCCCCTTGCAGGCATAGGAAATGCCCCCGGTCTCTTCCGAGACCGCCACCACGGCGGCGTCGGTCTCTTCGCTCAGCCCGATGGCCGCCCGATGGCGTGTGCCCAACGAGGGGTTCAAATCCCGCCGTTGCGTGAGGGGAAAGATGCATGCCGCAAAGGCTATCCGGTCGCCCCGGATGATCACGCCGCCGTCGTGGATGGCGTTGTTGGGAAAGAAAATCGTCTCGAGCATCTCGGGCGTGGCCACGCAATCGACGATGATGCCCGACTCGACCGCCTCCTGGAGGTGGATGGACCGTTCGACGGCGATGAGGGCGCCGATGCGCACGTCAGCCAGACGCTCGACCGTCTGGATGATGACCTCGATGTTCTCGCGCTGCTCGCGGACGGTGGCCAGAAGCGGCAAATTGCCCAACTCCGCCAGCATGCGCCGCAGTTCCGGTTGAAAGATGATCAGCACGCCCAGCATGAAAAAGGCGTAGAATGCACCCAGGATGTCCTGCAGGACCGTCAACCCGAGCAGGAAGCTTGTGAGCACCAGCGCCAGCAGGACCACCAGGAAACCCATCACCACGGGCGCCCCGCGAGTCCCCCGGACAAACCGCAGGGCGCCGTAAATGCCGGCCGTCAGGATCAGGATTTCCACCACCGGCCGCCACCCGCCGATGATCGTCCAAAGGTCGCTCAAGATTTGCCAAGGGTCGTGCACAACCATCGCTCTTGTCTTACTCTGCGCTTGTCGTCATCGTCATCGTCATCGTCTCACGAGGATCGCCTCAGCCGCGCGGATGGCCTGCACCGTCTCCAACGCGTCGTGCGCCCGGATGATGCGCGCGCCCGCCTCGACCGCAAGGACCGCACACGCCAGGCCCGCCGGCAGCCGCCCCGCCGGCCCCGCTCCCGGCAGACGCCCCAGAAACGATTTGCGCGAGACCCCGACCAGCACAGGCCGCCCCATCTCGCTCAGGCCCCGCAGCGCCCCGAGCAACTGCAGATTGTGCTCGAGCGTCTTGCCGAAGCCGATCCCGGGATCCAGTATAATCTGCTCCGGCTTCACTCCGCAATCGTGCAATCGCCGGAGGCGCTCCCAAAAAAACTCGCGCACCTCGCGGACGACGTCTCCATACACCGGGTTGAGCTGCATGGTCTGCGGCGTCCCCTGCATGTGCAGGCAGACGTAACCGGCGCCGCTCTGGGCCACCAGGCGCCACATCGTCTCCTCCCGGCGGTTGGCGGCCACGTCGTTGACGATGCTGGCGCCCGCCCCGAGGGCGGCGCGCGCCACCCCCGGCTTCATCGTGTCAATCGAGATCGGCACCCGGACGCGCCCGGCCAATTGCCCGATGACCGGCATCACGCGGCGCAACTCCTCTTCCTCGCTCACCGGCGCCGCCCCGGGACGCGTGGATTCGCCGCCGATGTCGAGGATCTCCGCCCCCTGCTCGACCAGTTGCACGGCCCCGGCCACGGCCGCCGCGGTGTCCGGGAATCTCCCGCCGTCCGAGAACGAGTCCGGCGTCACGTTCACAATTCCCATCACCAGCGCCGGGCGGGGAAACAGGTACTCGTAGTGGCCCGCTGCCAGTCTCATATCGGCTGCGTGCGGTTGGCCGCGAATGGTGACCATGAACCGGAAGGGCGTTGCCCGGCGCGAAGCGTTTTGGAGTGCGCCAGTCCTCTGGCGCTTTTTGGACCCTGCGGACGCGAAAGCGGCAGAGGACTGCCGCAGTCCAAAACCTTCGGACCTGGCGACGGCTCATGGAGAATGTGGGGTCGCATCTCCGATTTCATTGATTGGACCCCTGTTGGATCAGTTGAATTTCACGGTCCGCTCCAGGTCGTTGAGACGGTACCGGGTATGGAGGAGTTTCCTGGCCATGCTCATGCGTTGACGATAGCCCGGAATTTGCCCCAGGCAACAGCACAAATGACGAATGACGAATGACGAATGACGAAAGTGCAGACCCGGCAGGCATTGCCCACGGGAACGCCGCCCCCGTCCCTTCGTCATTCGTCATTCGTCATTCGTCATTCGTCATTTGCAGACCCTGGGGCATCTATCTACTTGCGATCACCCCCCGGTTGGACTACCAAATGTGCGCGTGACTGTGTCAAGGCGATGGTGTTTGCTGTTTTGCCTGGCGGTTTTCCTGAGTCCTTCGGCCGTCCGCGGCCAATTGGACCCGGTCCGGCGCAACCTGGTCCAAGCGGGCTACAACGCGGCCCTGGAAGGGCATCCGCCCCTCGAGGGCTATGCCTTCTACTATCGCAACCAACCGGGTTTCCTGAACACCAACCTGACCCTGCGCCTGGCCGTTGCGCCGGTCTATCTCGATTCGGAACTGGGCATCAAGGACGCCCTGGGCGCGCACACGGACCTGGGCATCGACCTGGCCGGCGGCGGTTTTGCCGACACCTACCAGGAGATTCGCCAGGGGATTTTCCACCCCCAGGAATCCTTTGACGGCCACAGCGGCGAGGGGGGCTTGAGCCTCTACCATCTGTTCAATCCGGGCTCGACCATTCCCCTCAACGGCATCCTTCGCGGCGTGGCCCATTACAGCATTTATGAGCGCGACGACGACACCGACCCCAATTTCCGGCTGCCCCCGGATCACACGGCCTTCGCCGTGCGGTCGGGCCTGCGCTGGGGCGGGCGTGAACCGACCCTCTTTCCCTCGCTGGCCATGGAACTCTCCGCCTGGTACGAGGGCCGGTTCCGCAGCGAAAGCGGCGACTACGGCTATGCCGCCCAGCCCAGGCGGTTGGAACCGCAATCACACCTGTTCTGGGGCGAGGCCTTCCTGGGCTACACCCTGCCAAATTTGAAGCACAGCATCTACCTCAACCTGACAGCCGGAACCAGCGTCGAGGCCGACCGTTTCAGTTGCTACCGCCTGGGCGGGCTGCTGCCGCTCATCTCCGAATTCCCGCTCTCGCTGCCGGGCTACTATTTCCAGGAGATCAGCGCCCGGAACTTCGTCCTGCTCAACGGGACCTATCTCCTGCCCCTGGACCGCCACCAGCATTGGAACCTCAGCGGCACCGCCTCCACCGCCCTGGTCAACTACCTGCCCGGCCTCGAGCAACCCGGCCACTGGAACAGCGGCGTCGGCGGCGGGCTCCTCTACCGCAGTTCCTCGGTCAAGGTCATGCTCGGCTACGCCCGCGGCATTGACGCCATCCGCACCCACGGACGCGGCTCCGACAGCATTGGGATCTGGCTGCAGTTCGATTTGAAGGAGGCCCGCGAAACCATCTTCACCCCCACCCAACCCGGCCTGTGGCGCGGCCTGCCCGAGCTGTTCAGCCGGTAGAAAACAGAATCATTTTCGGCAGAATCATAAGAAGAATTTTCTCCGAATGATTTTGCCAGGAGTGATTCTGCTTTGCGTCTTGTCCCGAAGAAACAAAATCATTTTTGGCAAAATCATAAGAAGAATTTTTTTAATGATTTTGCCAACCATGATTCTGCTTTGCGTCTTGTCCCATGATTCTGCCTGGGCTCAGAACGGGGCGGTGCTCTTGCGGGCGCCGCGTTTCTTGCGCCTGGGGTAGGCGACCGGCCCGGTCCGGGCAGGGCTGGCAGGCGGGGCGCCGTCCAGGGTGCGCCTGAGCTCGCGGATCTGGTCGCGCAGCAGCGCCGCCTTCTCGAATTCGAGGTTGTTGGCGGCGCCGATCATCTCCTCCTGCAGCTCGCCAATGGTCTGGTGCAGGTCGAGGTCCACCCCCGACTCGGCCAGGAAGCCTTGGGCTTGTTTCGAGGCTGCCTTGTAGGAGGAGAGGCTCTGCTCGACTGCGCGGCTGACGCTGCGCGGGGTGATGCCGTGCTCGCGGTTATAGGCCAACTGCTTGTTCCGGCGGTACTCGGACACGGCCAGGAATTTCTGGATGCTCTGGGTCATCACGTCGGCATAGAGGATGACCTCGCCGTGGAGGTGCCGGGCGGCGCGCCCCGCCGTTTGAATCAGGCTGGTGGCGCTGCGCAAGTAGCCTTCCTTGTCCGCGTCGAGTATCGCCACCAGCGAGACCTCCGGCAGGTCCAGCCCCTCGCGGAGCAGGTTGATGCCCACCAGCACGTTGAAGTCGCCCTTGCGCAGCGCGCGCAAGATCTCGACCCGCTCGATCGCATCGATCTCGCTGTGGAGGTACTGGACGTTGATGCCGATCTCGCGCAGGTAATCGGTCAACTCCTCCGCGCTCCGCTTGGTCAGCGTGGTGACCAGGACCCGCTCTTTGGCGTCGGCCCGTTTCCGGCACTCATCGATGAGATCGTCGATCTGCCCGGCCAGCGGCTTGACCGTGGCCTTGGGGTCCACCAGGCCGGTGGGCCGGACGATCTGCTCGACGACCCGGCCGCGCGACCACTCCAGTTCGCGCGGCCCGGGGGTGGCGCTGATGTAGAGGGTCTGGCTCTGGAGGCCTTGGAATTCCTGGAAATTGAGGGGGCGGTTGTCCAGCGCGCTGGGGAGCCGGAACCCGTAGTCCACCAGCACGGTCTTGCGGGAACGGTCCCCTTCGTACATCCCGCCGAGCTGCGGCACGGTGGCGTGCGATTCGTCGATGGCCAGGAGGTAGTCCTGGGGAAAGAAGTCCAGGAGGGTGCAGGGGCGCGAGCCTGCGGGCAGGCCGGCCAGGTGGCGCGAGTAGTTCTCGATGCCGGAGCAGAAGCCCATCTCTTCCATCATCTCCAGGTCGTATTCGGTGCGCATCTTGATGCGCTGGGCCTCCAGCAGCTTGCCCTGCTTTTCGAACCAGGCGATGCGCTCGCCCAGCTCCTGCCGGATGGCCAGCAGGGCCGGACGCAGCTTCTCGGAGGGCGTCACGAACTGTTTGCCCGGATAGATCGTCACCGCCTCCAGCGGCTCCAGCTTGCGCCCGGTCAACGGCTCGAACCGCGCTATCCGCTCGATCTCCTCCCCGAAAAACTCGACCCGCAACCCGTCCTCGCGCCCGGCCGGGCACAGTTCGATCGTGTCGCCCCGCACGCGGAACTGGCCGCGAGTCAATTGGACGTTGTTGCGGCTGTATTGCAGGTCCACCAGCCGGCGCAGGAACTGCTCCCGGCCCATGGCCATCCCCGCCCGGATCGGGATCACCATCGCCTCGTAATCCTCCTTGCTGCCGATGCCGTAGATGCACGAGACGCTGGCCACCACGATGACGTCCCGCCTCGCGAACAGCGCGCTCATTGTCGAGAGCCGCAGCCGCTCAATCTCGTCGTTGATGCTCGAGTCCTTCTCGATGTAGGTGTCCGTGCGCGGGATATAGGCCTCGGGCTGGTAGTAGTCGAAATAGCTGACGAAATACTCGACGGCGTTATTGGGGAAGAAGCCTTTGAACTCGGCATAGAGCTGGGCCGCCAGCGTCTTGTTGTGCGAGATGACCAGCGTCGGCTTGTTGACGTTCCGGATGACGTTGGCCACGGTGAAGGTCTTGCCCGAACCGGTGACCCCGAGCAGCGACTGGTGTCGGGCGCCCGACAACACCCCTTCGGTGAGCTTGGCGATGGCTTGCGGCTGATCGCCGGCGGGGGCGTAAGGTGAAACCAGCTCGAACACAATGCCGTACACTACCCGCTGCGCCCGCCCGGTTCAAGCATGGGAAACCTGCCGGGGTAAGGCATCAGTGGAGGTGAGAACGTCACAGGGGCAAACCCCTCACCCCGGCCCTCTCCCCTTCCGAAGGGGAGAGGGAGAAGCGTCGGCAGCCTCGGAACTTGCCAGGCGCCTGCGTTTCCTCAAAGCGCCACCGGGAACTCTCCCTCTCCCCTTCGGAAGGGGAGAGGGCCGGGGTGAGGGGTGCGCTGGGGACTCTGTTTCCGGTCCGGACGCCCCTGCGCTACGGTCCGGACGCTCCGGCCCCCATTATTATCGTCCGCCCCTGTCCGAGCGGGACGGCGCTGCGGGCGGCGGCGGGGGCGGCGGCGGCGGCGGGGCGGCGCTTCGCGCGGGGGCTGGGGCGGCGGGTGCCTCTCTGGGGACCGGCGCCGAATAAGCGTGAGGCGAACTGTAGCGGGGCACTTCGGCCGGGGCCTGGTAAGTGGCCCGGGAATTGTAGTTGTACTGTGGCGCGGGCGCGGGCTGCCTCGGGGGTTGTTGGGATGGCGCGTAAATCTGGCGTCCCTGGCCCGTGGCCGGCGCCGGAGACGCCGTGCGAGGCGCCAGCCAGGGCGACGGATTCTCGAATTGCGGCGTGGTGGCGGCGCTTGGCCGTTGCGCCGTCGCAAGCCCAACGGTGTGCGGAGAACTGAGGCGGGACGTGGCAGGCGGGGTCGGGCGGAAGACGTTGAGCGTTCTGCCATTGGGGGCGAGGCGATCGGCGCGCACGCCCGGCGTGACGGGGCCTTTCACCTCGCGGATGGCCACGGGCTGCACCTGGGTGTGGGTGACCGAGGCGACGTGGCTTGGGGAGAGCCCGCTGTTGGAGAGGAAGCGCCCGGCGCCCTGGTAACGCGTGACCGGCGTCGTCTGGCGATAAATGCGGGCGATGCGATCGCGCCCGAGGCCCCACGGGCGAAGGTGATGTTCGTGAAAGTGTCCCCAGGGGACAAAGGCGAAGGAGTCGAATCCCAGGCCGAAGTTGAAGCCCAGGCTCACGCCGCGGCCATAGAAGGTCAGGCCGATGCCGGGCCTGAACCAGGCCCCGGGCGGCAGGGGCGCCCAACCGCAGTAACCATCGTTGTAGCGCCAGCACACCCAGGACGGACCCCAGACTGTGTCAGGCGCCCAGCACCAACCCCAGCGATTGTGGCGGAACCAGCGGCCATAGTGGAACGGCGCCCAGCCCCATGAATAGCCCGAGGCCCAATACCAGCCGCAGTCGGTATAAATCCAGTGGCCCTCGTCGTAATAGGGCTGCCAGGAGGGGTCGGTCACCTCCACCGAGGGCCGCCAGCACAGGCCCACGCCCTCCACCTGGACCCAGGTCCCGTAAGGCGCCAGGGCGTCGTAGAAAGTGGCATCCACAGGCTCCGGCGCCAGCGGGGGTTGCGCCTCGGGCGGCGGGCCGGCGGGCACCGCAGGGGGCGGCGCCGACACCACGGCGGGCGCGGGCGGCGGCGCCACGGCCTGCGGGGCAAACTGCTGGACCGCCAGGGCAGGGGGCGGATTGGGATTGGAACCGGCCCCGCCCTCTTTCAGCGCCTGGTCATGCTGGAGAATCGCCGTGACCACCGCGCTCGGAATGCCAAGGTCCTTCATGTAAATGATCTCCTCAGCGTTCAAGTTGAACAGGCTCGCCGAGTTGGTGGCGTATGCCAGCAGCACTCCCTGGTCCACGCCGGAGCTGGCCAGCTTGATAAGGTCGGCGACGGGCCCGACGGTCCGGACGTTGGGCGGCGCCGGGCTTTCGTCTGAGACGGGTGTCGCCCGGGCGTTCGCCAGGTCCGGTGGCGCCGGGTCGTCCGCGCTGGCGGCGGAGCCGGGCTGCGCGGGGGCGGAGGAAGCGGGCGCCGGCGCAGGTTCCGCCGGTGGCGGCTCGGCAGGCCCGGACGGTTGGACGGCAACCTCCGGAGCGGCCTCCGGGCTAACGAGGGTGATAGGGGGTTGGGATGCCTGGCGCGCACATCCACTGGCCAACGGGAGGAAAACGATTGCCAGACTCAGGCCCAAGCTCCACAAGATCCGGTTCTTCATACGATTCTTGCTCCCGGCAGGGTAGCATGATTGCCGCCATGCCACAAGGTTTCGACTCGCGGCAACCGTCGAGTATTCAGCCCCATTGGGGTGCGATTAAAACCATCGGTCAGCCCACGGCGCCTTCCTGCCCCGAAGGGGCTTCCGAGAATAGCCCGGCGTTTCAACGCCGGGTCAGCGAACCGAAAGAGCAGGTCCGTCCCGGAGGGACGGCTGAGAGCAACGATTATTCTCGGTCGTCCCTTCGGGACGAGGACCGCTTTTGTGGCCTCCCCGGCGTTGAAACGCCGGGCTATTGTCAGATGTCCCTCCGGGACAAGACTCCCGCCGCGCATGCCCGACGCTTTTAATCGCACCCCACCCAGCGGAGGTCGGACCCATCGGACCGCAAAGTGCCCTCTAAGCAAACTGCGGTATCTTCATCAGTTCCCCCTCCTTGAGGGCGGACTCATGAGCGAGGATGCCGGCGACGGTGAGGTTCAAGGCCCAGGCGATATTCACCAAAGGCCGGCGGTCCTCGAGGATGGCCGTGATGAACTCGTTCATCAGGTAACCGTGTGAGCCGCCGTGCCCGCCGGCGGCGACACCGGGCGGCAAGGGCGGGCGGCGGGTGTTGGGCAGGCGCGACTCCAGCCCCTCGTATTTGCCGTAGAAGGACCCCTTCTGGCCGCGAATGCGCCCCATCTCGCCGCCGTAGCCGGGTGTGTCCCAACTGACGCCCATGCGCGAGGTGCCGCCCTCGCTGGTGCGGAACAGGGCGATCTCGGTTCCGAAGGCGTTTCGGTAGCGGTTGTTGGCCGGCTGCAAATGCTCGACGCGGCTGGGCATGCCCAGGCAACTGACCTCGGTGAAGCTGCCGCCGCTCACCCCCACGTAGTAGGCGTTCGAGTGCGTCGGATACCACTGCGGCGGCAGGCCCACGCGCCAGTCTTTGTACGAGGCGATCGGCTGCTCCATGTAGTGAAAATACTCCCCTTCCGAGTAGACCAGCTTGCCCAGCCCGCCGGCCCGGTAGATCTGCCGCATGGCGTGGAGGTCTTCATGAAAACACGAGGTCTCGAACATCATGTACTTGCGCCCGCCGGCCTTGACCGCCTCGAAGAGCTTATGGGCGTCTTCAACCGAGCCGAAAACCGCGGGCACGGCCGAGACCACGTGCTTGCCATGCTTGAGGACCTCGATGCAGTGCCGCGCGTGGCTGGGCGCATCGGTGGCCACGAACACCGCCTCGATGGTGTCATCCTTGACCAGTTCCTCCAGCGAGGGATAGGTCTTGGCGCAACGACACACCCGGGCCAGTTCCGAGCAGCGGTCGGGGAACGAATCGCTGACCGCCACCACCTGCACGTTCGGATGGTTCTGAAACCCGAACTCCGCGCCGAACTTGCAAACCCCATACCCGACAATGCCGACACGCACTTTCCGGTCCGAGACCGGTTGCCAGCCTTTGGAGGCATCCGGGTCCTCGGGCGCCCTCTCGAACCCCTGGATCGGCGGCTTTTGCTGCGCGAGGGCGGACCGGGCACACCCCAGTGCCGCCGCCCCCACCCCCATCGTTTGCAGAAACCCGCGCCGGGTCAGAGTGTTGGATGAATCCGGGCGGTTTGAATTTGCAGCAGCGCCCGCAGCAAGCGAATCCTGATTCATGCCGCTGAGCATGGCCCGCCGGGACAACCTGTCAAGCGAGAAGTCGGACCGGTGCAACCCGGTCCGGCGTATCCCGGAGACGGCGCCTGGAGTGCGCCCGTCCCCGGGCGCAGCAGCGACGGAGCGGGCACGCGCGCCGGAGTATTTGACCGCTGCCCTGGCTGTGGACGTCGCTGCGCCCGAGGACGGGCGCACTCCCATCTCGCCGCAGCCGACGGGGGCGGTGTCGGGATACGCCCTCGATCGGCCCCCCCTCACTTTGCACTTTGAACTTCCTGGGCGGGGCCGTATAAAGGGGCCATGCCGAGTTTGCCGGTAATGTTAGCCAACGGCGGGCTGGTGCTGTGGGTGATTCTGCTCATCAGCGCCGTGGCGGTGGTCGTGTTCGTCGAGCGGTTCTTGCACTTTCATCGCGCGCAGATCAACTCGACCGAGTTTCTCAACGGGGTGCGCACGGTCCTCAAGCGAAACAACGTGGTCGAGGCGCTGTCCATCTGCGAGGCGACGCCCGGGCCGGTGGCGCGGCTGGTGCGCACGGCCATCCTGAGCCGGGAGCACGGGCGGGAGCGGGTGCGCGAGGCCCTTGAGGAGGCCGGCCTGGCCGAGGTGCCGCGCCTGGAGGAGAAGCTGAACCTGCTGGCCACGATTGCCCAACTGGCCCCGTTGCTCGGCCTGCTGGGGACGGTGCTGGGGTTCATGCAGACCTTCTGGCTGATGCGCAGGGCGGCCTCTACGCCAACGTGGGGGACCTCTCGGACGGCGTCTGGAAGGCCCTGGTCTGCGCGGCGGCCGGGCTGGCTGTTGCCATCCCGGCCCATGCGGGCTACAATTACCTGGTCAGCCGCGTCAATTCCATCGTTCTGGACATGGAACGGGCGGCCACCGAGATCGTCAATATCGTCACCGAAGGGACACGGCAGTGAAGTTCCCGCGCAATGCCAGGATCTTCCGCGGGCGGCTCGACGCCGCGCCGTTCGCAACGGTGCTCTTTTTGTTGCTGCTCTTCGTGATGCTTTCCTCGCTGGTCTATACGCCGGGCATCCGGGTGCCGCTGGATCTGCCGACGGCCGACGACCTGCCGGGCATGGACAAGCCGAGCGTGGAGGTGGCCATCGACGCCAGCGGGCGGCTCTACTTCGAGAACCAGATGGTGGATGAGGCCGAACTGCGGGCGCGGTTGCGCAAGGCGGCGGGCACGGCGCGGGAACCGCTCACGCTCATCGTGGCCGCCGACCGGGCGGTGAGGTACGAAACGCTCATCCGGGTGTGGCTGCTGGCCCGCAGCGCCGGCATCCGGGAGATGTGGCTGGCGACGCTCCCCAGGCCCTTTGCCCAGACCCGCTCCGGCGCCACGCGCTGAGGTGCCCTCGGACTACGGACTATGAGGTTTTCTTCGGTCGGAGAGGCCGGTTGGCGGAGGCGGCGGCGCTGGTGGAGCGCCGTTGCCGCTGTGTTCGCTGTCCAGGTCGGCTTGATTTTCCTGTTGGGTGAGCGCGGCCCGGTTTCTCCCCGCCCGGCACGGCGCACGCCCATCCTCCGCCTGGTCGAGGCGGGCTCGAACCGAGTCGCTGGCGCTGAGGGACCCGACGTTGTTCGTGCTGCCTCATCGGCACGGATTCTCCGGACCGGGCTGGCTGCAGTCGCTGCCGGTCCCGAGTCGTCCGCCCGATTGGTCGGAGGAGCCCCGTTATCTGCAGTTGGCCGCAGCCCGGCTGGGCGTGGTGCCGCCCCTGCCAGCCGAGCCCGGCGCCATGGATCCCCTGCAAGTGGCTGGAGCCGTGCAGACCGAATGGGCGCTGCTGGAGCCGCCGCCGCTCCCGCTCGCCCTGGATCGATCCCGGCTGCGAATCGAAGGCGAGCTTGCCAGGCGCCCTTTGCTGACCCCGCTGGACCTGCCCCCATGGCAGCACAACGAACTGCTGACCAACACCGTCGTCCAGATGCTCGTCGATGCCCAGGGCCGGCCCTTCTCCCCCACCCTCCTCCATGGCAGCGGCTTGCCAAAGGCCGACGATTACGCCCTGGCCCAGTCCAGGACCCTTCGCTTCGGCCCCCCCAGCCCCGGCGCCCAGCAACCCCCGCCGCTGCCCGTCCCCCTGGCCCATCTGACCTGGGGCTGGCTGGTCTTCGAGTGGCACACGCTGCCCTTGCAGCCCACCAACGCGCCTGCCCTCAAATAGACCTGGACCCTATGTCCACCGCCAACTTGATCCTGGCTTATGTCGTCGTTCTGCTGGCCGGCGTGCTGGGCGCCGCCATCTACTCGGAGATGCGCCGCCGCAGCTTCCAGCCGGCCTCCAGCAAAGACCGCATCTTCCGGTGCGGGCGCTGCGGCTACGTCTATACCGACGACCCGGACGTGGACCGTTCGCGCTGCTCACAGTGCGGACAGACCAATGACCCGATCCAGTTCTGAGGAGGCGGACCCGTCTGACCGGTCGGACCGGTCGGACTGGTGGGCTAACTGCCGGTCTTGAGCTCGACGACATCGTGCGGGGCCGCCTCGCGCTGGGCGGCGGGGCTGACGCGAATGAAGCGGGCCTTGTCGCGGAGTTGGGCGAGGTTGGCGGCGCCCAGGTAGCCCATGCCGGACTGGATGCCGCCGATGAGCTGGGCCAGGACACGGTCCACGGAGCCAGAGACTTCCTTGAGGGCCTCGACGCCTTCGGGCGCCAGCTTGCGGGCGGGGTTGGGCTTGTGGCCGTAGCGCGCGGCGGAGCCGGCCCTCATGGCGGCCAGGCTGCCCATGCCGCGGTACTGTTTGTAGAGCTTGCCGCTGATCTCGATGACCTCGCCGGGGGCCTCGGGGCAGCCGGCAAACAGGCCGCCGCACATGACCGCGTCGGCCAGGGTGAGGGCCTTGACGAGGTCGCCGGACTTGGTGATGCCGCCGTCGGCGATGAGGGCGACGCGGGCCTGGCGGGCGGCTTGGGCGGCGACGTAGAGGGCGGTGAGTTGGGGGATGCCGACGCCGGCGACGATGCGGGTGGTGCAGATCGAGCCGGGGCCCTGGCCCACCTTGATGGCATTGGCCCCGCACTGGGCGAGGTAGTGGACGGCGGCGGCGCTGGTGACGTTGCCGGCGATGATGGGCAGTTTGGGAAAGGCCTCGCGGAGCATCCGCACCGCATCGCCCACGCCCCGGCTGTGCCCATGGGCCGTCGAGACCGCCAGCACGTCCAACCCACGCTCGACCAGCGCGCCCGCATGCTCGAGGATGCGCTGGCGATCCAGATCACCAAAGGCGTTGCGCGTGGCGGAGACGGCCGCCCCGCACAGGAGGCGGAACCGGGCGTCCCGCGCCGGCTTGAACTGGGCGTTGCGCTCCTGGGTGATGCGCTCGACGTCGCTCATCGTGAACAGCCCGGCCAGGCGGTCCTGGTCATCCACGACCAGCAGCTTGTGTATCCCCGGGTGATCGGTGAAGAACCGGTCCGCGTCCGCAATCGGGTCGGGGCCAGCTCCTTCTTGTTGAGCGTGTGGACCTGGCCGCGGGGAGTCAGGGCCTCGGCGACTTTGCGCCCGGCGTAACGCTGCTTGACCACGTGCCCGGGCAGCAGGCCCACCAGCTTGTCCTGGCTGTCCACGACGGGGAAGGTGCTGAAGGCGAAGTGCCTCTTCTCGATCTGGGCCAGCACGTCCCCGATGAATTGCTCGGGCGTGGCCTTGATGGGCTCCTGGATCAGGCCGTGCACATGGTTCTTGACCCGGCTGACCTCCGAGAGTTGCTGGCGCTCCGGCATGTTGTAATGGATGACCCCCAGCCCGCCGTTGAGCGCCATGGCAATCGCCATCCGCGACTCCGTGACCGTGTCCATGTCCGACGAGATCACCGGGATATTCAGTGAGAATCCCTCCGCCAGGGTCGTGGCCAGGTGCGTGTCTTGCGGCAGGACCTCCGAATAAAGCGTGGCCAGCGTCACGTCGTCAAAGGTCAGCCCCAGATGGCTGTAGCTCCTGAAAAAGGCCTCCGCCGGCCTGTAAAACCGTCCGTCGAGGTCGTCGCACTCTCTATTTGCTGCCATGTCAAAAAATGCCCGGGCCGCCCCGCGTTTGGCAAGCAGAAAGCGCGGCAGGGGCAGCATCAAAAGTGCCGGTCAAGCGCCGACGGGCCCCTGTGCCGAAGGCACATTTCTCATCCCGGAGGGATGTCAGAAGGTAGCCGGGGGTCGAAGCGCTGCGAGACCCCCGGTGCCGCGACGGCAAGGGATTGCATCCCGGAGGGATGCCAGAAGGCGCCCGCCGCCAACGTGTGCTCTTCTGGCACCCCGCCGGGGTGCAGGGCCACCGACGCCCTCAACCGGGGGTCGCCGCTGGACGGCGACCCCCGGCTACCTTCTGCCAACCGTCCGGGTTGGCCGGGCGTTGCCGCCGGCTGCTTTCAAGGGCGCCTTTGGCGGCTAAAACCGGCATGCTCCTCAGGCCTTTCCCCCGCCTGCTCAAAAGGGGAATTGATATGACGGCTCAGGAGATGTGGTTAACGACAAGCGCTTCAGCATTGGGTGGCAGCGTGATAAAAGCCCCTCCGTCCCGGAGGGACGGTTGAACGGCAGCGGAATTGTCAGCCGTCCCTTCGGGACTCATTGCTGACGGCCGCACAACCCTCGAAATTCAAGAGACTGCCGACGCCTCTCCCTCTCCCCTTTCGGAAGGGGAGAGGGCTGGGTCCGCCGGGGACGCTGTCTCCGCCTTCACTGACCGGGTGTATCCCCTAAAGATGACCTTGGCCGAGCATCTCGCACTCTCCAGGCTGCTGCGCAACGCGCGGCCTTGGGTCTTGACCCTGGACGACAACCCCGCCGTCAGGCGGCTTTACGCGTGGGCCTGCTGCCACGCCCTCCCGGCCCTGTACCATCTGGACACGGCCCGGCCCCGACGTGCAGCAGCGCAGGAGCTTGTCCTCAGACAGAAATCTCCACGTTGCCCGCACGGGCGGTCCTGGATCGCCCGAACCAGGAACTGCTGCGCCTCACTCGCGAGCACCAAATCCGGGTTTTGAACGTGGCCGGGCCACGAGCCTCGAAGCAGCCGGAGGTAGTCGGTTCTGGCCGAGAGGTTCCCGCGATGGCAACGGCAGCGGCATGACTTTGTTGTTGAGTCTGTCTGGGAGTGCTGGTAGCAAGGGATGATATGGCAAACCCCGAACATTTGAAGATTCTGCGGCAGGGCATTGAGGCGTGGAATCAATGGAGGCAGGACCAGCCGCAAATCCACCCAGACCTTCGCGAGGCCAACCTCGACGGGGAGGACTCCAGGAAGGCCGACCTCAGCGGAGCCGACCTCAGCGGAGCCATCCTCAACGAGGCCAAACTCTGCGGGGCCAACCTCAGTCAGGCCAACCTCAGCCAGGCTAAGCTCATCTTCGCCAACCTCTTCAAGGCTGACCTCAGCGGCGCTAATCTCTCTCAGGCCAACTTCAGCGGAGCCAACCTCAGCCAGGCAGACCTCAGCCAGGCAGACCTCAGCCAGGCGGACCTACCCCAGACCAACCTCAGCAAGGCCAACCTCAGCAAGGCCAGTTTTAGCGAAGCCGACCTCTTCAGGGCTGACCTTAGTAGGGCGAATCTCAGCGGGGCCAATCTCAGCGGAACCATCCTCCAATGGGCCAACTTCCACCGAGCGAGCCTCCGCGAGGCGGTCTTTAGCGACGCTGACTTATCTGATACCGTGCTGACGAACACAGACCTCAGTGAGGTCAAAGGACTGGAGTCCGTCATTCACCATGGGCCTTCCTCTCTCGGTATCAACACGTTCCTCCTCTCGAAGGGCAAGATTCCAGATGCCTTTCTGCGAGGCGCTGGCGTGCCCGATAGCTTTATCCGATATGCCGCATTGCTGAACGGGGCACCGTTCGAGTTCTATACGTGCTTCATCAGCCATTCGACGGAGGACGAGGAATTTGCCACTCGCCTCTATAATGATTTTCAGGCCAATGGCATTCGTTGTTGGAAATGGGACCGTGATGCCCGCACAGGCCGGAGTCTCCTGGGTGAGATTGACAGAGCCATTCGGGATTACGACAAACTCGTCCTCATCGCCAGTGAGTCATCGCTGAAAAGCCCAGCCGTCAACCGCGAGATTGAGCGTGCCCTGGTCCAGGAGGACGAGCGCCTGAAGCGTAAGCTCGCGGGAGATTCGGAAGTGGACTGCGATGTCCTCTTTCCCGTCCGCCTCGACGATTTCATTCTCAAAGGTTGGGAACATGAACGGAAGGCGGATGTAACGAAGAAGTTTGTCGCTGATGCCTGTGGCTGGGCCAGCGACCCGCCTGGGTATCGCCGCATGATTGAAAAGTTGCTGCGCGACCTCCAGAGAGAGAAGTCCAAGCCCTCCGCATGAGCAAAGTGAAGCCGTTTGAGCCGCCGCACAGTCCACACCGTCGAGCCGCTCCGGCCTGGCTCGAACCGGGCGACCACATCGGGGCCGATGAGGAACTGGAGAGGATAACCGCGCAGCACTTCAATGTGATTAGGCCACGCCTCCTTTCTTGGCGGCAGAACAGAAGCACGCAGAATCGCAATACGATCTCGGCATGAACTACAGCCCTCTCAACGACGCGTGCTGGTCAAGCGAAGAAGTTAGAACGGAAGCTATGCTACCCCTCATGGCTGCCGTCAAGGATTGGAGGAAGTGGGACCAAGAACACGCCAAATGCACGGTCAAGCAAATCGCTATTCTGACCGTCAAGCGGGTCATCGCAGGGATCGGCTGGCTGCCGGAGAATATCCGAATCCAATGCCGCAACGCCTTTAACACGACGACAGCATTAGAGGCGGCGCAGGCGGCGCGGGATTATTGCATTATGAAGCTCGGCCAAGTGGATGCGAATCGGGAAGCAAAGTGGGCAGCGCACGGGGCGACCGGGGAAGCAAGCTGGGCTGCTGCGGAGGCGGCTTGGGGAGCGAAAAGAGTAGGAGAAGCAACTTCATCAGCAGCGAGAGCGGCGGCGTATGCTGCGAAGGCAGCGATGGCTGAAAAAGCAAATCCAGACGATGTCTTGCGCGCAGCCTGTCAACTTTGGATAGAGGCAGCCTCGACCGCCATTGACTCCCCAGGCTGCGTTTGAGACTCCTGCCGCCAGGACGTGAGCAGTGCCCAAAGGCGCGGTTAGGCACTTGACTTTTAAGGGCAAAAGGGCGTTTCTTGCGCTCAGCATGGTTAAATGCTTGCTTGTTGCACTTGGTTCAGAGTTAGCCTTTGTTATAGGGCTTTTCATCGGCAGCATCGTGTCGGGGTTGGTCACCCTGCTCGTTCACGCCATTCGTGGCTTTTGGCGGCTTTCCGCTGTGCGGGCGCTTGTACAGGGGGCGGTATGCGGTTTATTCGCAGGGGCGGCCTGCCTCTGGGTCGCAGTTGAGTTGGGCCGAACCTGGTCCGTACCCGACGGAAGGTTGTTGTGTCTTGCGATAGTTCCTCCGATTGTGGGAGAGTTTGGGCATTTCCTGAACAGGTTTTCGCTTCGGCACAGGGGCAAACCGGATACTGGCTTCTTCGTTCCATTAGGCCGATTGCACGCAGCAGCTTGGGAACCCATCCGGCAAGGCATCTTCCGCATCGCGCTCGAAGTGTTCAAAGAGAACGCTCCAGAGGACATTTCGGTTTTCGCGGCACGAAAAGCCATTTGGTTTGTCGGTTGGATGTGTTGGGGGCTTACCCTTGGTGCAATTATTTCGATATGGTGGCTTGCGAGAGACCTGCATGTATCCGCGCCATGAGTACCACCTGCGCGCCGGACCTCGTTACGCCGACCTGCGGTGGGCCCAACCACGCCGCCCGGAGGGACCTTGGCCATCTCCTTGCCGTGGCTGGCCTCGGAAATTGGTGACGCTCGCGGAGAGGTGGTCGCGAGCTACGTGACGGAATAACTGGGTTGCATCTTGAATTTGGGTGATGTAATGTCCTGAAACATACTATGTCACACGATGCCTTGTTTGAAGGAGCCGTCTCGGCGCTTCTGGGCGCAATGGTTGGGTCATTGCTGACACTCTGGTTCTCACGTGCGTTCCAGACGAAGCTGCTCGACAGGCTGCGTCTGGCACAAAAGAACGTTGAGGAGCAGGCGGAGCTTGCAGCACTTACCGGCTATGCCAACTTGACCCTTGTGCTTTGGCAGCACAATGAAAGGGAGGCCGACCATGATTTGGCGCGAAAGCAATTCTGGGCGGACTCTGCTGTTACCAGATATAAGGAGATGATGAAGGCTCGGGAGATAATTGAGAAGCGCCTTAAAGAAAAAGGGCTCCTCCAGGAGAGCTAACGAGGCGACCCAGCGAACGGGAGCCAGGCGAGTGGCGGGCGCCGTAGCTAGTTTGCTAACGGCATCGCCCCGGAGAGGGTTCTGGCCTGCCCGGCGTGAGGGCTATAAGCTGCGTGCAACTTGGCGGCAGAACGATGTGCTCAAGCCCGCGTCTGGAGTACTAGTCCCCTCGTCGTCGCCCCGTACAAGTACGCGCTCCTGGTGGCGCTCACGGACATTCGGGTTGCCTTTCTCGAAGAACCATAGGGTCGCGGGCAATACCTCAGCATGACCGGAAGCCTTGGAGCGAAAAGCAGGGCGGCGGATGGCTGGTGCGAAGGCAGGCACCTCGCTGTCCGGCGTTTCCGGGCCGAGCACGCTCACGAACTTAAACAGCCTCATTTCCGCCGCGCCGGCGGGCGTCGCCCAGGGCGTCTTGGCGGGCGTGACGCCTTGGTAGGGCCGAAGAATATCAAGATTCAACGCCTCCTAAAAGGAGAGATGCAAGTCGCAGAACCTCCAGAGAGTCCGTAAGTATCAATGGCGCAAAGCACTCGTATATCGGCATTGATTTTGCGGTTGTTCCCCTTGGCGTAGGCGAGGAGTTTGTCAGCATCAAGATAAACCTTGTACACAGCGACAGTCGGGGACTCCGCGAGATTCGCAAACTCCTCCTGCGCCTTGAGCCAAACCTCGTACGACGACCCCATGGAATCAGGGTCGTCGGAGAGACTTCTGACCTTCGCCCATTGGGCGGGAGTGTACCACGGCATAACGTGGGGGTAGGGACGTGCTGAATTCATTACATTTGAGCTTTCACTAGCGAGGCTGGGCCTCAGACCGTGGCTCGGGCATCCTGCCCAAGCCCCCACGGGCAGGATGCCCGTGCCACAAACTTGACCTGTCTGCATCACGTTTTGAAATTCAAGGACTCTAGTGCGCCCAAAGGCGCATTTTTGACATATATGCCCCCAACAGGCAGGCCCGCCGGGGGGAGGCTAAAGGCCCTATGTGGGGCTGTGCGGCCCGCCACTGTCGCCTTCTTCCGGTGCCCTTTCATTTCGGCGCTTTCCGGGGTGAACCAGCAGCCAAAACAGTAACCCCGCAGCACCTACAACAGTGACGGCTCCAACCCACTGAACCGGACTACCAAGCAAGTCTGAAATCCCCAAGCCTTCTCGGCTGCCCGAATCTGATCGCCAACCCGAGGTCGTCAAATACGCGGTTTTCCCGGTGAATCGGTTCACGCGCAGATTGCGACTTCCCGCCTTATACTCGCGCCATGGTGTCGGCCATACGAAGGCGAGCCACAAGAGGGCAAATAGCAGGCCGCCAGCCATAGCCAAGTCCTTTCGGGTAGGTTTGTGGGTCATGGCGCGATTCAATAACGGCCCAGCTTGGAAGTCAATCGAAAAGCCGAGCGTCACTCTACGCTGAGCACCCGCCAGGGGCATCGCTGCTGCGCACCGGTGCCTTCTTGGGGCCTTCGGGCGCAGGAGGACATGCGCTGACATCCGCCCTCCAGGAGCACGGCATCGACCACGGTAACAACGGCCTCTCAAGCTGGCGCAGGTGCCCGCGACGAGGACAACAACCGGGCCATGACCGGAGACCACCGCCAGGTCCACGTCGACTCGGCGTCAACCTCGTAGTCCACGACGGTCTCCAGCACCGGCAGCTGGGGCGACCTGCCGCCACTGCCGAGCATGGGCTGGAACCGGAAGAGGACGACCTTGCCGTTGATGACGAGGTGGGTGACGAAGGCCGAGAGCACCAGGATGCCCTGGACCGCGAGCAGCAGCCCAACGACGACGCCTTTGACCACGTCCACTACATCAACGGCGACCAGGACCGCGTCGCCACTCCTGGGCGTAAAGACAGGGGAGAAGACCAGGGTGTTCGAGAGAAGGCTCGGTTTCGGCGGCGACGGACGCGCAAGCGAAGCGGGCGCGTGCGCAGCCTCCTAACGGTCAAGGCAGCGGTTTTCTTGCACTCTTGACAACAACTCTATGGGCTGCCATGTCAAAAAATGCCCGGGCCGCCCCGGGTTTGGCAAGCAGAAATTCTCACCGCGTAGCGGTGCCCGATGGTAGCCGTGGACTTCCAGTCCACGGACCCATGGCCCAGGTTCGAACCGCGTCGCGTAGCGACGCCTGAAAACCGCGAGGCCGTCAGGCGTCGCTACGCGACGCTGGACCGCTCCCACGCCGCAACCCGTGGACCGAGGTCCACGGCTACCTTCACTGCGTTGCTCCGCGACGCGCCCTCGGGGCAAAGCTGCGCCCGATGGAGAACCCATTGCCGCAAATGTGTAGCCATTTCCAGGACACCCCACTAGTGTGTCGTCCATGAATGTTTTCGTCACCGGCGGCGCCGGTTACATCGGTTCGATCTGCGTTGAGGGGCTCCTGGAGGCGGGGCAACAGGTGGCGGTCTATGACGATCTGAGCGAGGGCCATCGTTCGGCGGTGGATTCGAGGGCGCGCTTCATTGCCGGCCTGCCGAGGAACCGCGCCCCTTGCGGGACCCCGTCAAGGAAGGCCCACCCTGCGCCACCCTCCCAGTAGGCGGTCGGCGCTTCCGAAGGGCATCCCGGTTAGGGGCCGGTGGCGAGGTTGCCTGGGAAATACGTGAGGCTCAGCGTTTCAAAAACCATGCTGAAGCACTCCGCTGAATCAGGCCGTCGATGAAAGAGGTAAATCAAATCCTCGTGCCAGACGTGAAAATTGGGGAGGGTCAGGAGAGCCTTGATTCTCTGTTCTCCATGTCCTTCTGCACAGATTGCCAAACCGTGAAGAAACGCCAATTCTTCATTATCTTTGGAAGTGCGAGCGGCTGCTCCCTTGTCGTTGACAAGCTGGACAGGCCGGGATTTGAGTATGCCCGCGGCCATAAGACCAGCTATCTTGTGCTTTGCTATTCGACCATGGATGTTGTACCTACCTACCAAAGCATTGTAGTCTCTGATGTAGCTCTCAACCGTTGCCGCCACGAGACCATCGTGGAGCCATGTCCCCTCGGCGACCGCCTTGTACTTGTCCGCCATCATTTGGTAGGCGCCACAAAGTGTCGTCACGCGCTTATGCCGCATTTTGTCTTCCTTCACCTTCGCCTCTTCAATTGTCATGACAGGTTCCTTCGGAGACATAGTGTCAAAAAGACCGTCCCACAAAGCGTGGCGCAGCAATTTGGCCCAGATGCGGGCGGGAGATTATTCTTTTTCCGGCAATGAACGGAGGATAATCTCCAAAGCCCGGAGAGTTCCTTCCGCAGTGGACTCTTCAGAACTATTCGGGCGTCCAGCGGCAAAGTCATCCCTTATCGGTGCGGACTGCTCGATGATTTTCTTAGCCTTCGCTTCTGCGTCAGCTACGGTCTGCTCAAGAGTCTTCATTTATCCATTAGATTCCTTGATTGTTGAACCAACAATCATGCCGTTTTGGGGCTTTAGCCCCCACGGTTACTAATACTCCATGTCAGGCTGAACTTCCAGTCCTAGCCCGTCAAGCTTCTTTTTTACGGTTTTTTGGGCCAGTTTGTAATCCCGACCGGGGGTCTCGCCAGACCGCATCTCAGAAGTGGAATCAGCGTTTTCCATGACTCCCCAAAAACGGTCCCAGAGCGCGAAGATGTGGCCGGACGGGGCGGAGGGCCGTTACGTTTTGGACTGCCGGACGAAACCAAGGCCCCCCTCATCTGGTCACCCGCACAACCCAACTGAAGCGTTGGGCTATTGTCAGGTGCCCCTCCGGGGCAGCCCCAGAGCGGGCGCCGGACACCCTGCATCGCACTCGGGCGGCAGACTGGCAGCGAAATGATTTGGCAGAAACAGGGACACCCCACTAGTGTGTTTTCCATGAATGTTTTCGTCACGGGCGGCGCCGGTTACATCGGTTCGATCTGCGTTGAGGGGCTCCTGGAGGCGGGGCACCAGGTGGCGGTCTATGACGATCTGAGCGAGGGCCATCGTTCGGCGGTGGACTCCAGGGCGCGCTTCATTGCCGGCCAGCCCGAGGAACCGCGCCACTTGCGGGACGCCGTCAAGGAGGCCCGCCCCGATGCCATCCTCCATTTCGCCGCCAGCGCGCTGGTGGGCGAATCCATGGCCAATCCGGGCAAGTATTTTCACAACAACGTGGCCAACGGCCACAAGCTGCTGGAGGCCGCCCTGGATGCCGCGGTGAAGAAATTCGTGTTCAGCTCGACGTGCGCCACCTACGGGCCGCCCGACCGGGTGCCGATGACCGAGGAATTGCCGCAACGTCCGATCAATCCTTACGGCGAGTCCAAACTGATGTTCGAGCGGATGCTGCACTGGTATGGCCAGTTGCGCGGATTGGAATTCGTGGCCTTCCGCTACTTCAACGCCGCCGGAGCCTCCCCCAGGTTCGGCGAGCACCATCGCGTCGAGACCCATCTCATCCCCAATGTGCTCAAGGTGCCCCTGGGCCAGAGGTCCCACTGCGAAATCTTCGGCACCGATTATCCGACCCCGGACGGCACCTGTATCCGCGACTACATCCACATCGTGGACCTGGCGCAGGCGCACATCCTGGCCCTGGCCCCGGGCAAACAAGGCTTCTACAACCTGGGCAACGGCGACGGCTACTCCGTCCGCGAAGTCATCCGGGCCTGCGAAAAGGTCACGGGCCAGCCCATCCCGGCCCTGGAAAGGCCCCGCCGCCCGGGCGACCCGCCCAAACTCGTGGCCTCCGCGCAAAAGGCCATCCGCGAGCTGGGCTGGGCGCCGCAGTTCCCCAAGCTCGAAGACATCGTCGCCTCCGCCTGGGCGTGGCACAAGCAGCACCCGGACGGGTACCCCGACTGAGGGCGGAGGACGGAGGACAGAGGACGGAGGGCGGAGGACGGAGGACAGAGGACGGAGGACAGAGGACGGAGGACAGAGGACGGAGGACGGAGGGCGGAGGACGGAGGGCGGAGGACGGAGGGCGGAGGACGGAGGAGAGTGCTCTACTGTGCCGAAATCCAGGTGGTTTTCACCGCAACCTCTTCTCTGCTTCCTCCAAGGACACGCGGGTTTGGTCCTCCTTGCACGAATCCAGGAAGTCCAGGAATGCATGATTCCTGCGCAATAATTCCACTTCCGTCGCGAAATCATCGGCGAGGCTGATCACGAACTGCTCGCCGTTAGCGCACTTGAGCAAGAGCGACTCCCCTCGCGCAGAATTCAGCGCCTCATCCAGCGAAAGCTTGTTTCCAGCCAAATCAATCGTCTTCATAACTCGAACTGTTCTCCGCCGATGAACAGCTTATTGTGTTCTTTATAACCGACCGCAACTATCCGGACGCGAGCCGCGTCCTCATCCACGTCGTAGAATACCCGATGTTGTCTGATCCGCAACTCCCAGTCCGCGACGGGGTTGGGTCGTAGCGGTTTCCTGTTTCGCGTCTCCCGTAGAGGCTCAAACGGCAACTGCGCTTTGATACCGTCCAAGATGATATTCCGGTCAAACTTCCGAAATCCCTCCAAGTGGCGGAGGGCCTTTCCAGTGAACTCAACTGTGAATCTCGCCGGCAAAACGTTGGGAGCTAAACACCCGCACCCGCCGTTTGTCAACAGGGAGGATGAGCTTTTTGTCCTGCACCCACGACCCGCCGTGCGCCCTCTGTTCCGGCTTGCGCTCCGGGCGGTCGGCCCTTAGCCTGCGGGGCGAATTGCGACGCGCGCATGAAAAGACAATCCAAAGAGTTTTTCCCTGGCATCTCGAGAATACAGTATGAAGGACCGGACTCGAAAAACCCGCTGGCCTTCAAGCATTACAACCCGGAGGAACTGGTCGAAGGCAAATCGATGAAGGACCATCTCCGGTTCTCGGTGACCTATTGGCACACAATCCGGGGGCAGTTGTCCGACATGTTCGGCTCGGGCACAGCGGTGCGCCCGTGGGAGGACGGGAGCGACTCGCTGGAGATGGCGGAGACGCGAGTGCGCGTGGCGTTCGAGTTCCTGGAGAAGCTGGGCGCTCCGTTCTATACGTTCCACGACCGGGACGTTGCGCCCGAAGGCAAGGACCTGCGCGAGACCAACCGGAACCTGGACGCGATCGTGAAGGTGCTCAAGGCGGAGCAGCAGCGCACGGGCGTGCGGTTGCTGTGGGGCACGGCCTGCCTCTTTGCCCATCCGCGGTTCGCCCATGGCGCCGCCACCAGTTGCAACGCCGACATCTTCGCCTACGCGGCGGCGCAGGTGAAGAAGGCCATCGAGGTCACTCATGAACTGGGGGGCGCCGGCTATGTCTTCTGGGGCGGGCGCGAGGGCTACACGACCCTCCTGAACACTGACCTCAAACGGGAGTTGGACCACCTGGGCAGGTTCCTGCACCTGGCCGTGGACCACAAGAAGGCCATCGGGTTCAAGGGCCAGTTCTACATCGAACCCAAACCCAAGGAACCGACCAAGCACCAATACGATTCCGATGCGGCGGCGTGCCTGAACTTCCTGCGCGAACACGGCCTGCTGGGCGATTTGAAACTGAACCTCGAGACCAACCACGCCACCCTGGCCGGGCACACCATGCAGCACGAACTGGAGGTGGCCATCGCCGCCGGCGCCCTGGGCTCGATCGACGCCAACACGGGCGACATGCTCCTGGGCTGGGACACCGACCAGTTCCCCACCAACGTCTATCTCACGACCGAGATCATGCTCTCGATCCTCAAGATGGGCGGGTTCGTGACTGGCGGCACCAACTTCGACGCCAAGGTCCGCCGCGAAAGCTTCGAGCCGGTGGACCTCTTCTACGCCCACATCGGCGGCATGGATGCCTTTGCCCGCGGCTTGAAGACCGCCGCCGCCATCCGCAAAGACGGCCGCCTGGCCCAATTCGTCCGCCAACGCTACGACTCCTGGAACAGCGGCATCGGCGCCCAAATCGAGGCCGGCAAGGCCGGCTTCAAGGACCTCGAGGCCTATATGCTCAAGAAAGGCGACCCCGCCCCCAACTCCAGCGGCCGCCAGGAATACCTCGAAAACCTCATCAACGAGTTCATCTAAGTGATTCTATCCCTTCGGGATTAGAGGAGGCTACCCGGGAAAGCGCCGTGGTTGTACCATCTATTTTTGCGCGCCGCCTTTCCGGGCCTTGCGCTTCGCTTTGGGCGGCACCACCCCGGCCAAGGCTTTGACCATGTCCCACCAGCCGGCTTTCCGCGCCTTACGCTCCGCGTCGGGAGACACCGCCCGGTTCAAGGCTCTGGTCTTCTCTCCTCGACGGGCCTTCCGGGCCTCTTCGGCCTCGAATTGCTCGCGGTAAAACTCAGTCTCGGCAAAGATTCCGGGAATGTGCGGCTCTCCCTCCTTCATTTCGCGGATGATGAGGCGGTTGTTGCGGGCCGGCGCGTAGGAGGGGTCCAGGGCAAGGGCCTTGTCCAGGCATTCCAGGGCCGAGGCCCTCCTGCCAAGCCCGGCATAAGCCAGGCCCAGGTTGCCGCAGGACTGGACGTGCCCGGGATCCTGCTCCAGGACCTTGCTGAAAAGCTCAACCGCCTCTTTGTATTGTTGCCTTCTCAAGTGCTCGAAGGCCCGATCAAATAGTTTCTGGTTCTCGACGTAGGCATCAATGGTTGGGCACTGGGAGTTGCGCTTCACAAGCTGCTCCAACTCGGCGATTCTTTGCCGCGCCATAGCGTCAATCCCGTTGTCGTTCCTGGAGTATCGAATCGCCTTGCGGTACGAGGCAACCGCATCTGCGACACGGCAGGCCTTCACATAACTGCCGCCCAGGTTGTAGTGCGCCTCGGTCAGGAGCGGAAAGATGCGGACGGCCTTCTCGAAAAACGGGATAGCGGCAACGGGCTGCTGCTCGACCATGCCCAGGTACACCCCCATCGCATAGTTGGTCATATGATATTCGGGGTGCTCCCGGAGCAGCGCCTCCAACTCGGGCCTCAGGCCCCGGCCCTGCCCGCGCTCTAACCGTTGCAACAATTGATCGACGGCCTTGTCCAGGTCCGGCCGCAGCAGCGTCGTAAACGGCTCCTCGGCCGGCTCGTTGGCTGCGGGCTCGGGGGCGGGGGCGGCCGTCAGCGCCAGCGCCTCGTCCCGTGGCAGACAGCACTTCTTGTATTTCTTTCCACTGCCGCACGGGCAGGGATCGTTTCGTCCGACAGCGCTCATAGCAGCTTTGCGTTCTCAGGCTCGGGCCACCGACGGGCAACCCGCTCCAATTTACAGGCTTGGAATGGGTCCGCGCAAGCCGGCGGCGCACGGGAGGGTAAGGCCGGGGGCAGCTCCCAGGTACCACCGCGGGAGAGGCAACCCGGAGGGTTGCCAGAAGGTAGCCGGGGGTCGCGGCCTCGCCCGCGACCCCCGGTTGAATGCGTCGAGGGCCCTGCACCCCGGATGGGGTGCCAGAAAGGAGCGTCCGTGCGGGTGAGCCTCTGGCATCCCTCCGGGATGCAAACGCGCACCGCCGCTGAACCGGGGGTCTCGCTTGCGCTTCGACCCCCGGCTACCTTCTCTCATCCCTCCGGGATGAACCTGGGAAGCCGGAGTCACGTCACGTTGCTTTCCCTCTAAGGGTTGGGGTGAGGGGTCCGCTGGGGACTCTGTTTGCGCATTCACCGGCTACATTCCCACTTTCTCTTGGCGTTGGGAGGGGACGTTGCTACCGTTGGGCCATGGCAGCAGCCCGCAAGTCATCTTCTTCGCACCATCCGGCATTTGTTTGGGCTCAGAGCGCGCGCTCCGGCGGGGCTTGGGCGGGGCTGCTGACCGCAGTGGCGCTGGCCGCCTTGGCGCCGGAGATCCGGGCAGCCGACCAACCGCAGTGGGGCGAGGCCTGGTCGCGCAACATGGTCTCCGGCGAGCGCGGTCTGCCCTCTTCTTTCGACCCGCAAAGCGGGCGGAACGTGCGGTGGTCGGTCCGGTTGGGCACCGAGACTCATGCCACGCCCATCATCGCCGGCGGGCGGGTCTATATCGGCACCAACAACGGTGAACCGCGCGACCCCAAGCACCAGGGCGACCGCGGGGTGCTGATGTGTCTCGAGGAGAAGACCGGGCGCCTTCTCTGGCAACTGGTCGTGCCCAAACGGGTCGAGGACATTTATTTCGACTGGCCGCAGAGCGGGATCTGCTCGCCGCCGACGGTCCAGGGCGAGCGGGTCTATGTGGTGAGCAACCGGGGCGAGGTCCTCTGCCTGGACGCCCAGGGCATGGCCAATGGCAATGACGGGCCCTTCCTGGATGAAGGGGCGCACATGACGCCCGGGGCGGCCCAGACGAGATTGACGCCCGGCCCGTTGGATGCCGACATTCTTTGGCTGTTTGATTTGACCGCCGGCGCGGGCATCTGGTCGCACGATGCGGCGCACAGCTCCATCCTAATCCTGGGTGACCTGCTCTACCTGAACACCGGCACCGGGGTGGACAACACGCACCGGCGCATCCGCGCCCCGGACGCCCCGAGCCTGGTGGCGCTGGACAAACGGACCGGCTGCCTCGTCGCCCGCGAGCGCGAGGGCATCGCCCCGAACATCTTTCACTGCACCTGGTCCGCCCCGTCCTATGGCGAAGTCAACGGCCGGCCCCTGGTCTTCTTTGCCGCCGGCAACGGCATTGTCTATGCCTTCGAGCCCGTTCACCAGCCAGCCTTGCCGCAGGCGGGCGCCCCGGCGCCCCAATCTCTGGTCAAGGTCTGGCAGTTCGATTTCGACCCCGCCGCCCCCAAGACCAACGTTCACAAGTTCCACAGCAACCGCAGCGAAGGCCCAAGCGACTTCTTCGGCATGCCGGTCTTTGACCGCAACCGTCTCTATGTGGCGGGCGGGGGCGACATCTGGTGGGGCAAGAACCTGGCCTGGCTCAAGTGCATCGATGCCACCCGGACCGGCAATATCACCACCAACGGACTGGTCTGGTCCTACCCCCTCCAGCGGCACGTCATGGCCACGCCCGCCGTGGCCGACGGACTGGCCTTCATTGCCGATTGCGGGCGCGTCCTGCACTGTATCGACATCGCCACCGGCCAGGCATGTTGGACGCACGAACTCAAGGGCGAGGCCTGGGCCTCGCCCCTCGTGGCCGACGGCAAGGTCTATCTGGGCACGCGCGAGGGCGCCTTTTATGTCCTGGCCGCAGGCCGCCAGAAGAAACTCTTGAGCACCCTCGACCTGGGTTCACCGATCAGTTCCTCCGTCACCGCCGCCAATGGGACGTTGTACGTGGCGACCATGACGCACTTGTACGCGGTGGAGCGGAAGGCGAATGACGAATGACGAATGACGAATGGGGAACGGAGGTTCCCCCGCCCGTCGGACGCGTCAGACCCGTCCGACAGGTCAGACCCGTCAGACTCGCTCACCTCATCCCCTTGAAGGTCTTCTGCAGAATTTCCCAGTCCTTGAGGCCCTGGAGCTTCTCACGGGCGGCGGCGCTCAGAGCGGCCTCTTTGGCGTTCTTGGTCGGCTTGGTGACCTTGTGGAAGATGCCAAAATAGCCGGGAAAGGCGGCGTCGGCCAGCTTGTAAGCGGCGGTCTCGTCGGTGACATCGTGGCCTGCGGGCACGGGGTTGAAGGCGCCGCCCTTGCGGGGGTTGGAGGCGTCGAAGGCCCCTTCATAGAATTCAACGCACTCGCTGAGGCACTCGATGAAGCTGAAGCCGTCATGGTCCATGGCGGCTTCCATCATCTGGAGGACGTGGTTGGGGTTGGAATGGGTGGTGCGGGCGACGAAGGTGGCGCCGGCGGCGAGGGCCTGCTTGACGGGATTGATGGGGTAATCGATGGCGCCCCAGACGTCGGTCTTGCTCTTGAAGCCCAGCGGCGAGGTGGGCGAGGTCTGTTTCTTGGTCAGGCCATAGACCCAGTTGTCCATCGCCACGCAGGTGAGCTTGATGTTCTTGCGGGCGGTGTGAGTGAAATGGTTGCCGCCAATCGAGAAGAGGTCGCCGTCGCCGCCAAAGACAAAGACGTGGAGGTCGGGCCGGGAGAGCGAGACGCCGCTGGCAAAGGCCAGCGAACGCCCATGAATATAATGCGCCCCGTAAGCCTGGACGAAATAAGGGAAGCGGCTCGAACAGCCGATGCCGGAGACGGTGATGATCTTCTCCTGCCAGAGCTTGCGCTTTTCGATCAGCTTGAAATAGAGCGCCAGCACGGAGAAATCCCCGCACCCGGGGCACCAGGTCGGATGGTCGGCGGCGATTTCCTTTTTGGTGAGCGGCTTGTGCTGGGCGGCGGGCGGTGTGGGCGCGGGGACCACGTCCGGGCTGGTTTGCGCAGGGATCTCGGGGGTAGTCACGGTCATAAATCGTTGGAGCGTTGGGGCGTTGGAGCGTTCAAAAAGGGGTCAGGGTTGAGGCCTGTTCAGGCCGGCGGCCAGGTCGGCCCTGACCTGGTCCAGGATCTCCCGCACCTTCCAGGTAAGGCCGTCGGTCTTGTTGATGCCGCGAATCTTCGGGTCGCAGAGGCGGGCGCGCAACACCCCGGCCAGTTGGCCGTAGCCGTAGAGGCCCTGGTCATTCATCTCGACCACGCGGATGAGGTTGAAGCCGGAGAAGATGTTGTCCAGGCCGGAGGGCAGTGGATGGAGGTGCTTGAGATGGAGAGCGGAGACGCTGTCGCCGGCGGCGCGGGCGCGGTCCACGGCCTCGCGGATGGGGCCTTGGGTCGAGCCCCAGCCGACGAGCAACATGTTGCCCTCGGGGGGGCCATAGACCTTGGGCTGCGGCAGGGTCGCGGCCAGGGCCTGGAGCTTTTTCCGGCGCTTGGCGTTCATCTCCGAGTGCAGCCTGGGCGAGCCGGTGGGGTGGCCCAATTCGTCGTGCTCCAGGCCCCCGGCAATCGGGTAGCGCCCGCTGAGGATCGGCGTGCCGGGGACCACGCGCGGGGTGACGCTGTTGGGCGCCGAGAGGTCGTAGGGCTTGCAGTCCGCCACCGGCGAAAGATCCGGGCCGATGTCCTGGCAAGTCCGCTCCAGGTCCGGCTCCGGGAAGGCCTCGATGCGTGTGGCGATTGACTGGTCGCTCAGCACGAACACCGGCACGTTGTACTGCCGCGCGATATTGACGGCCTCGATGGCCGTGTAGAAGCAGTCCTGGACGTTGGCCGGGGCCAGGACCACGCGCGGCGCGTCGCCGTGGCTGCCAAAGCACGCCAGGTTCAGGTCCGATTGCTCGACCTGGGTCGGCAGGCCCGTCGAAGGGCCCCGCGCTGCACGTTGATAATCACCAGCGGCACCTCGGCCATCACCGCCCAGCCCACCGACTCCATCTTGAGCGAGATGCCCGGGCCGCTCGAACCGGTGGCCGCCACGCGCCCGGCAAAGCTCGC
Source organism: uncultured bacterium (assembly GCA_963749495.1). Classification (GTDB taxonomy): domain Bacteria; phylum Verrucomicrobiota; class Verrucomicrobiia; order Limisphaerales; family UBA8199; genus CAVQND01. The sequence goes on along the minus strand of CAVVMW010000016.1, from coordinate 12,610 downwards.
CCCGATCGCCATCGAGACGGCCGCGATCTCGTCTTCGCACTGGACGAACGTCCCGCCGTACTTGGGCATCTCGCGCCGCAGGATCTCCATCACGTCCGACCACGGCGTGATGGGATAGGCCGCGCCGAAGCGCACCCCCGCGGCCAGCAGACCGTAGGCGAGGGCCTCGTTGCCGTTCATCACCACCTGCTGGCCCTCCCGCCGCGGGCCCTCGGCAAACCGGAAGGTCCGCACCAGGCCCTCCAGCGAGTAGTTGTTGCCCGCCTGGAACGCCGCCAGCGCGCTGTTGAGCACCGCCGCGTCTTTGCCCCCAAACCGTTCCCGAATCAGCGCCTCGACCCGCGGCACGTTCAAATCGTACATCTTCGCCAGCAACCCCAAGGCAAACAGATTCTTGCCCTTGTCCTTGGCCGTGCCCCCAATCGCCTCGATGGTCATCGTCGAGATCGGGATCCCCACATGATGGCAGCCCTCCAGCCATTCCGGCCGGGCCTCCACGTGGTCGCTGTCATACAGCACGATCCCCCCCCGTTTGACCGAATGGAAGTGGTCCTCGTAGGAATGCTGGTAAAACGCCAGCAGCACGTCCGCCTCGTCGCCCGCGCTGAGCACCTCGCCCGAACTGATGCGGACCTGGAAGATCGAGGGGCCGCCCGAGATCGTCGAGGGGATAGTCATGAAGGTCATGACCTCCTGCTCGCTGCGGCCCGCCAGGCGCGCCAGAAAACCGCCGATGGCCTGGATGCCGTCCTGGGAATTGCCCGCGATGCGGATCACCGCCTCCGAGACGCGCGAGACCCCGGGTGCGCCAGCCGAGGGCTGGTCTGTCAAACTTGTATCGTTCATGAACTGCAATAAATCAAAGCCGGCCGCAGCAGCGCAAGGCCGGAGGCGGCTCCGCTGCTGAAAACCGTCTCCACATTATCCACTACTGGATACCGTGTCAATTTCTAATTGTGGCAATATCTCTTTTGGTATCAATTAGTTAGACAAATGATCCTCGCCCCCCGGGGGGGGCGAATGACGAATGACGAATGACGAATGACGAATGACGAATGGGCAACCCCGCCCGGCACCTTCGTCATTCGTCATTCGACATTCGTCATTCGACACCCGTCCCCCATCGGCTACATTCTGGGCATCGTGCCTCTGACACTATACGACCTTCTGCCCCGGGAGGAGCGCCCGGGGAACGACCTGCTGCTGGGGCGGTTCCTGGAATACACCGAGAGCAAGGGGTTGACGTTGTACCCGGCGCAGGAGGCGGCCCTCTTGGAATTGTTCGAGGAGAAGAACGTGATCCTGAACACGCCGACCGGCTCGGGCAAGTCGCTGGTGGCGGCGGCGGTCCAGTTCAAGGCCCTGGCCCAGGGCAGGCGCTCGGTCTATACGTGCCCGATCAAGGCCCTGGTGAACGAGAAGTGGATGGCCCTGTGCCGGGAGTTCGGCCCGGACAACGTGGGGCTGAGCACGGGCGACGCCACGGTGAACCGCGACGCCCCCGTGCTGTGCTGCACGGCGGAGATCCTGGCCAATATCGCCCTGCGCCAAGGCGGGGCGCTGGACGTGCGGGAGGTGATCCTCGATGAGTTCCATTACTACGCCGACCGGGAGCGGGGCGTGGCCTGGCAGGTGCCGCTGCTGACGCTGCCGCAGGCGCGGTTCCTGTTGATGTCGGCGACGCTGGGCGAGACGGCCTTTTTCGAGGAGCAACTCACGCGGCTCAACGGCCGGCCGAGCGTCACCGTCCAGTCCACGGAGCGGCCGGTGCCGCTGGAGTATGCGTATGCGGAGATGCCGCTGGCCCAGACGCTGGAGCGGTTGGCGGGCGAGGGCAAGGGCCCGGTCTATGTGGTGCATTTCACCCAGGTCGAGGCGGCGCAAAGCGCCCAGGACTTCACCAGCATCAACGTCTGCACGCGCGAGGAGAAGAACGCCATCGCCAGCGCGCTGGAGGGGTTCAAATTCAGCAGCCCTTACGGTCCCGAGATCCGGAGGTGGCTCAAACACGGCATCGGGTTGCACCACGCGGGCCTGCTGCCCAAGTATCGGGTGCTGGTCGAGCAACTGACGCAAAAGGGGATGCTCAAGGTGGTGTGCGGCACCGACACGCTCGGGGCCGGCATCAACATGCCCATCCGCACGGTCCTTTTCACCCGGCTCTGCAAATTCGACGGGCAGAAGACCGCCATCCTGAGCGCGCGCGATTTTCACCAGATCGCCGGCCGGGCCGGGCGCAAGGGGTTCGATGAGCGCGGCTGGGTGGTGGCGCAGGCGCCGGAGCACGTCATCGAGAACCTCAAGCTGGAGGAGAAGGCCGCGCGGGACGGCAAGAGGTCCGTCAAGCGCAAGCCCCCGGAGAGGAATTTCGTCAACTGGGACAAACAGACGTTTCTTCGGCTGGTGCGCGCGCTGCCCGAGCGGCTGACCTCGAGGTTCCAGGTCTCGCACGGGATGCTGCTCAACGTCCTGAGCCGGAAGGGCGACGGCTGCCGGGCGATGCAGCGGCTGATTGGCGACTGCCACGAGACGCCAAGGGCCAGGAAGGACCACACCAAACGCGCCTGGCAACTGTTCCGTTCCCTGGTGGAGCGCCAGATCATCGAGTTCATTCCCCGGACCGACGCGGGGGCGTACCTGAGGGTCAATGTCGAGTTGCAGGACGATTTCTCGATGGACCAGGCGCTCTCGCTCTACCTTCTGGACACGATCCCGATGCTGGACCCCCAGGCGCCCGATTACCCGCTGGTCCTGCTCACCCTGGTCGAATCCATCCTCGAGGACCCGGAGGTCATCCTGCGCAAGCAACTCGACAAGCTCAAGGGCTCGAAGATAGCCGAGATGAAGCTGGCCGGCATCCCATACGAAGAGCGGATGGAGGAACTGGAGAAGCTCGAATACCCCAAGCCCAACCGCGAGTTCGTCTATTCCACCTTCAACGCCTTTGCCGACAGGCATCCGTGGGTCGGCCAGGAGAACATCCGGCCCAAGTCCATCGCGCGCGAGATGTTCGAGAGCTTCCGGTCCTTCCCTGATTATATCCGGGATTACGAGCTGCAGCGCTCCGAAGGGCTCCTGCTCCGGCACTTGAACAGCGCCTATAAGGTCCTCGCGCAGACGGTGCCGGACAACGCCAAGACCGAGCCGGTCCGGGAAATGGAACTCTACCTGGGCACGCTCATTCGCCAGGTGGACTCCAGCCTGCTCGAGGAATGGGAGAAGATGCGCGACCCCAATTACCTGCCGCGCGCCCAGACCCAGGACGTCCGCCCGCCCGGCGCGCAGGCTGCGGCGGCGGACATCACCGGCGACGCCAAGGCCTTCACCGCCTCCATCCGCAACCGCATCTTCTCCTTCCTGCGCGGCCTGGTGAACGAGGACTTCGAGCAGGCCCTCACCCATCTGAGCTCGCCGCTGGGCGCCGACGGCCAGCCCTGGACCGCCGAGCGGCTCGCCCAGCGCCTCCAGGCCTATCACGCGGAGCACGCGCGCATCTGTCTGGACCCCAACGCCCGCAACCTGCGCCACACCTACGTCATTGCCTCCGAGGATAAACTCACCTGGCGCGTCCAGCAGATGCTCGTTGACCCCGAAGAGCACAACGACTGGGTGGCGCAGTTCGAGGTGGATTTGGCCCAGTCCCGCGCCTCGAACGAACCGAGCCTCAGGCTGGCCGCAATAGCGGCGCTGTAAAGGGCACACATTTGGCTCGCGCCGCGCGCGTGGGCTGCTATAAGTGCGTGCATGTCCAATTCCAATTATCGCGTGGGCATTATCGGCGGCAGCGGCCTCTACCATATCGAGGGGTTCACCGGCCAGCGCTGGATCACGATCCGGACGCCCTTCGGCCCGCCCTCGGACGAGCTGCTGGCGGGCACCCTGGCCGGGCGGGAGGTGGTTTTCCTGCCGCGGCACGGGCGGGGCCACCGGGTCATGCCCAGCGAGCTCAATCATCGGGCCAATCTCTGGGCGATGAAGAAACTGGATGTGGCCTGGCTCATCAGCGTGAGCGCGGTCGGGTCGCTTCGGGCGAAGTACCGGCCCTGCGACATCGTTCTGCCGGATCAGTTCCTGGACCGCGCGAAGCAGTCGTCGGCGCACTCCTTTTTCGGGCGGGGGATCGTGGCGCACATCGCCTTTGCGGAGCCGGTCTGCGAGGAGTTGCGGCGGATGCTGCTGCGGGCCGCGCGCGCCTTGAAGGCGCGCGCCCACGACGGAGGCATCTATGTCAACATGGAGGGCCCCGCCTTCAGCACGCGGGCCGAATCCAACCTCCACCGCAAGCTGGGCTGCGATGTCGTTGGCATGACCGGCCTGGGCGAGGCCAAGTGCGCCCGCGAGGCGGAGATTGCCTATGCCATGCTGGCGATGATCACCGACTATGATTGCTGGAAGGAGGACGCGGCGCATGTCACCGTCCGGATGATCATCGAGAACCTCGCCCGGAACGCCGCCATGGCCAAGGCCATCATCGCGCGCGTCCTGCCCCAACTCCCGCCCAAGCCCAACTGGCCCTGCCACGACGCCCTGCGCAGCGCGATCATGACCGACAAAAAGCTCTGGCCCGCCAGGACCAAGCGGGAGTTGGAGCCCATACTAAGGAAATATCTGTAGCGCAGATCTGTGTGGCCGCTCCTCCGGAAGGGGTCATGGCCTGCGGATGCGAACACGGCCTTCGGCGATATCCTTTTTGCCGGCTTCGATCTCCGCCTTGAACGAGTCGGTCAATTCGAGACGGTCTTCGAGCAGGTCCTCCAGCCACTCGCGAAGCCGCTCCTGTTCCTGGAGTGAGAGCTTGCGCACGCCGGCCTCGACCTGCTCGAGAGTTGTGAGCGAATTCATCGCACTAAGCGTAGAAGGGGAGACTGTTGCCGTCAACCCTCAGTGCAAAGGCTAAAGGCTGAAGGCTGAAGGCCAAAGGGAGAGTCCAGAGGCCACCGTCCACAGTCCGTGGTCTCGTTGTCCCGTGGCTCGTTCGTTCTTGACTGCTCCTTGGGCGTTGAGTAAATATACTCAAAGCATTGAGTAAATTGTATGACCCGGCAAGTGCTTCACGACGAACTGCTCAAACGCCTCAGGGAAAAACGCCGCTTCCTCCAGGTGTTGGCTGGGCCGCGCCAGGCCGGCAAGACCACGTTGGCCCGCCAGGTCATGCAGACCCTGGACTTGCCCTCCCACTACGCCTCCGCCGACGAGCCCACGTTGCGAGACCGCGCTTGGATCCAACAGCAATGGGACGCGGCGCGGCTTCGAGCGGCAGGGGGCAAGGCCGGGGGATTGCTCGTGCTGGACGAGGTGCAGAAGGTTCCGGGCTGGTCGGAGGTGGTGAAATGGTTGTGGGACGCGGACACGCATGCCGGCCTGCCGCTCAAGGTGGTTGTGCTCGGTTCCGCTCCCTTGCTCGTGCAACGGGGATTGGCCGAAAGTCTTGCCGGACGCTTCGAGGTGATCCCTGTCCCGCATTGGTCGTTCGCCGAAATGCGGGAGGCCTTCGGGTGGAACCTCGACCAGTACATTTTCTACGGCGCGTATCCCGGCTCCGCCGGCCTCATCGACGAGCCTGACCGCTGGCGGCGCTACATCCTGGACTCCCTGGTTGAAACCACCATTTCCCGAGACATTCTTCTGCTGAGCCGCGTGGACAAGCCCGCCTTGTTGCGGCGCTTGTTCCACCTCGGCTGCGCCTATTCCGGCCAGGTCCTTTCCTACCAGAAAATGCTCGGCCAGCTTACGGATGCGGGGAACACCGTTACCCTCGCGCACTACCTGCAATTACTGGAAGGAGCAGGCATGGTCGCCGGGCTTTCCAAGTACGCTCACGGAGCCCTTCACCGGCGCGGATCGAGTCCCAAATTGCTGGCCCTCAACACCGCCCTGGTGAGCGCGCAGGACGGCCGGGCCATGGCCGACGCCCGGCAGGACGGCGAGCATTGGGGACGCCTGGTCGAGTCCTGTGTCGGCGCGCATCTGTTCAACACCAGCCTCGGCGCCAGCATCGAACTGACCTACTGGCGCGAGCGCAATGAAGAAGTGGACTTCGTCCTTCGGCAAGGCAAAGCCGCCGTTGCCATCGAGGTCAAGAGCGGCCGCCGCCCCGAGTTGCTGCCCGGGATGGATGCCTTTGCCAAACGGTTCAAACCCAAGCGCCAGCTCCTTGTGGGCGCACAGGGGATTGGCCTCGAGGAGTTCCTGACCAGACCGGCCCGCTATTGGCTGCATTAGTGGTCCCTGGCATCGGTGCCCTCCTGGGGCAATCACGCCTCCTTTTACTGGCCGAACGTGCTCAAGAGCCGGAAGCTGCGGCCGCCCCTGGAATGCGGTGGATACCGGGCCGAAACGGGACCTCGTCGGCGCTCCGCAGAGATTCTATCGCACCTGCACGCGATAAAACCGCTGCGGCGCATTCGAGATGCCCAAGGTGAGTGAGAGCAGCCCGCCGGTCCAGGGACAGTAACCACGAATGCCTGGATCCCCATGTCCGTCGCCATCGCGTAGAGATTCGCCTTATTCCCGGTGATGTTGCCCCAGGCAACCGCCCCCGTGTTGTGGGCATCCCCCGCCAGCGTTCCGCTCGTCGCGTTGGCCTGCCCCACCAGCACCGGGTTGGCCGGGTCTGCCAGGTTGTAAATGCTCACATGGCTGTCGGCGGTGCTCACCGTTACCAAAAGGGAGAAGCCTCCGACCAACGCAAAGCTCAACGCCCGTTCATCGGGCGAGGCCAAAGCCGGGCTTGCCACTAGCCTGGATTTCCACGGAAAAGAATTGACCTAACGCGGGCTGCCGCGGGGCCGGAGCCCGGCGCAGACCGGCGGCTCCGCGGTAGCCTCCCGGCTGGGCAGTCGCTGGCGGATTCACCGACCGGTGTAGGTGGTCAGACGAAGGCGGCGGCCCTCCCACCAGGGGACCGCTACGGATCGGTTGCAGAGTCCAGAAGCCAACACGATGGGCAAATGAGCCCGTCGGTGGAACTCAACTCGTACCTCCTGGTCACTCACCTCGACCTGCGCCGGCATGCGCACCAAGTCGGCAAAGATACGGCGGGCTTGCGCGTCGGCGTAGCCTCGCATCCGCCGCGCCAGCAGGCGGTAGAGGCCGCTGGCAACCACCAGCAGGGCCATGTCAAAGTCCACCTTGAGCCCGACGGCCGAACTGAGGGCGTCGAGGTGGAAGAAGCGGACGGCGTCACTGAGACTATTCTCAATGAGCATCCGGTGGGCGTAGCGGGTGATCAGGGCCGGGGCCGAGACCTGGTGTTGGTTGGTCAGCAGGATCGTCGGTTGCTCGTGCCCCAGGTCCAACACGAAGAGTTGCCGGAACCCATGGCCTTCCAGTTGGACGGGCTGCTCGAAAACGCGCGGCGTGCGGTAGCGGCGGGTGGGCACATCCAACTCCACCTGGCGCCAGGCCGAGCGGGGCAGCGAATAGACCTCTCTGAGCAGCTTGGGGGAGCGGCGGCGCAGGGTAATGAAAGGAATGTGCAACTCCTTATCCAGGCGCACCAGGTTGGCATAAGTAGTGAGCTTGGAATCGAAGACCAGATGTTCGGGCGGCCGTCCGTGGGCCTTCTGCCAGAAGGCGATGAAGGCGAAGATTTCCTCGGCCTCCTCGCCCTTGCGCAAATCGGCATTGGAGTAGCAGAAGCTCTGGCTCTGGTCATCCTGGGCCAAAAAGGCCAAAATACTGGGCTGGCGGCGACTGCGCATGGACACGTAATGCGACTGGACCTGGGGGTCCTCCCCGTAGTAGGGCACGGAATGGAAATCCAGGTTGAAGGAGGCCCCGCTCCAGAGTTTGCGCCCTTGGGCTTGATCGTGCCAAGCCGCCAAGAGTCTTTGCGTGTGGGCTGGCGTAATGCGGGAGGAGTATTCGCTAAAGAAGCTTTTCTTGGGGCTGACGTTGAGGCCGGAGAACAAGGCCAGGCCCTCATCGGCCACCAGCGACATGACCTGGCTTTTACGTTCCAGCGACCAGAGCTTGAGGCTGAGGCAGGCGCGCAAGGCATGGGCCGGGGGAATCATGCGGGAACCCGGCAAGCGGGCCGCATCCGCCAGGGCCTCGATGGGCAGGCGGGCCAACTCGGGCAGGAACAGGAACAGGCCGCCACACTGGGTGAGGAAGCGCCGGGGGGCCAGGGAGAAGGTGCGCACATCGGCGACGGCTTCGACCGTGGGACGGGGGCCCTGGGGTCGCTCCTCATCCAGGCGGCGGGGCAGCCGGGCGAAGCCCTCGGCCTTGAGGACCTCGCGTACGGCGGTGGGGCTCAAGAGGAGCTTTTGGGCTTTGAGCGTTGCGCTGATTTCATAGACCGAGTGGTTCTGCTTGCGCAGGGCGATGATGAGCGAGTGGGCGGCCGTCTTCTTGGGTTGAGTCCGGGGGCCGGGGCGGGTGGTGAGGAAGAAGGCGGGCTGCGGGTCGTGGCAGAAGCTGTAGCACAGGACGCGGAAGGAGGCTGGGGAGTAGCCGAAGGCGCGGGCGACCTCATGGGAGGGGCGGCCCTCGACGAAGTAGGCGCGCAGGGCCTCATATTGGCGGTGCTTGGGCACCGCGGGTTCGAGGAAGAAGGCGCGCGGGTCCGTGAGCGCAAATGGTTTTCTGAAAACCATGAATATAGCATGTCATATACAAGGAATGGTGTCAAGCGCGAATTGCTGCCGCAACGGGTTGTGGAGGGATGGATCATCACATTGGCCGTAAAATCAGGGGTTGTTGGGGATGCTGTGAGGCGGCACCGGCGAAGCAGCTTCCGGAACATAAGCAAGTATAAATCATCAACAATAAATATCAGAGCACTATTTAATTAACCTTCTGGAAGCTGGTGCTCGAAAGAAAGCCACGGGAGGAGAGGGCGAAACAGGCCGCTATTACAGCGCGGGCAGGCGTACCAGGGGTGTGGGGGCATGGCCAAAGACCGCCCTGTTCGGGCACCAGTGTTAGGCGAACTGTTTTCCGTGGAAATCCAGGCTAGAATTCCGTTGGCGCCCGAAAAAGCGCTGTAACGCAGGGCGCTGCCGTCGTATCCGTTGGGCGCCAGCCAGCCGCCGGTGCCGAAGGAGTTCAATGGAGTGATGGCGAACTGCGCTTGCGACGAAATCGCCCCGGCGAAAAAGAAGATTGCGGGCAAATGACGGGAAAGAGAATTCATGAGGAATCTCGCCTCCGCGTCGCCTCCGCCAGCTCCTTTGGCATCGGGGGACGGCAGGGGCGCATCCCGACACCGCCCCCGGAGCGCGCCCGTCCCCGGGCGCAGCAGCGACGGAGGCGGCAGGCGCGCTGGAGCGTTTGACTGCTGCCCTGGCTCCGGACGTCGCTGCGCCCGGGGACGGGCGCACTCCGGCCCGGCCCCTGCGGTGGGGGTATTGTCGGGATACGCCCGGGCGGCAGGTCTGTGGCAACCGGACCACTTAGCCCGTGCGTAGCGCTGGCGAACATGCAGTCTAGCTTCGTCCCCCTTCAACCGCAGGAGTCAATTTCAAACTCGAAAAGTTGCGGGTTCATCGGAGGGCCGTTGACAAAGTTGTAGCGCAGGTTTCCAAACCTGCTGTATCGCCGATTTCCAATCGGCAGGGCGTCGGCATGTCGAGCGCCCCCGGTTTGCGGACGCCCTGCGGGTTTGGAAACCCGCGATACAGCAGGTTTGGGACAGTTAGTGCGAACTGCACATGGTGCAGGTGAACTTTTGGGATGGGCGGTAATCACCCACCCCTTCCATCCCCGGCGCGGAGAGCGGTTCCGGGTGGTCGAAGCCCGGCGCTACCGCGGTCAGGCCACGCTGATTCTGGAGGGGGGAGAAGGTGGCACCTTTTCCATTTTGGAGGACTGGACCGACAAGGCGGTGCCAACGAGCGCGGGGACCGCGCGCCGGCTGTCGGCGCCCGCACTGCTGGAGTTGGTGCAACTGCTGCGGCAGTTGAAGGCGTCCGGCCCGCCGGCCTCTTCGAACCAGAAAGGAGTTGACAGATGCCCTTGACCGATCCATTATCAGAACAGTTATTTAACTGTTCTGATAATCATGCCCGCTTCCATCGCCAGCCTGCGCCGCAAACGCCAGGCCTTGATCCAACGCCTGCCTCCTTTGGCCCGGCGCGTGGTTCGCGGCTCGCTCATCGAGCGATACCTGCCCTGCGGCAAGCCCGGTTGCCACTGCGCCTCCGGCCGCGGTCACGGTCCCAAATACTATTTGTCGGTCAGCTATCCCCACGGCCGTCCCCAACTCCAATACCTCTCTCAGCAGCAGCACGCCCAGGTCCAAGCCCTGATAAAAAACTTTCAGCACGTGCGCCATCTGTTGGAACAGATATGCGACATCAACCGCCAACTCTTACGCCGCCAGGAGAAGGTCTGAGCGATGCAGCCGGCGGCCTTGCGGATCGATCCCCGGCCGGTGGCGCAGGTGGTCGCCACCATGCTCCAGGCGTTCCGTCGGGCTGGCGCACCCTTGCCTCCGCCGCCTTGGGCGGCCAACGCTGCTTATGAACACCGAGTTGGTCCAGGAAACTCATCGCCAAAAACTGGCCTGCATTTACCTGCGCCAGTTGACCCTCAACCAAGTGCGCCAGCACCGGGAGAGCACCGAGCGCCAATACGCGCTCCGGGACAAGGCCCTTCAACTGGGCTGGCCGCCGGAGCGGATACTCACTCTGGACGGCGACCTGGGGATCTCGGGCAGCCAGATGGCCAACCGACCGGATTTCCAACGAGTGGTGTCGCTGGTCTCCTTACAGAAGGTGGGCGCGGTTCTCGCCCTGGAGGCCTCCCGCCTGTCGCGCTCGGATCTGGACTGGCATCGGCTAGTGGACTTGTGTGGGTGGACGGGCACGTTGCTCATCGACGAAGACGGCGCTTACAACCCCGGGGATTTCAACGACCGCTTGCTCTTGGGACTCAAGGGTACGATGTCCCAGGCCGAACTGCACTTCTTGCGCGTCCGCCTCCAGGGCGGCAAGCTCAACAAAGCGCGCAAAGGCCAACTGCGTTTTCCCCTGCCGGTGGGCTTTGTTTATGCCGAGGCCGAGGGCATCGTTTTAGACCCGGACCAGGAGGTGCAGGGCGCCGTGCGCCTGGTCTTCAGCAGCTTTGGGCAAACCGCCAGCGCTTACGGAGTGGTGCAGCATTTTGCCAAGCACCAGTTGCTCTTCCCCAAGCGCAGCTACGGTGGAGTCTGGAACGGGCAGTTGCGGTGGGGCCGCTTGAACCATGGCCGCGTCCTGAGTCTATTGCGCAACCCGGCTTACGCCGGGGCCTATGTATTCGGTCGGCGGCGAACCTGCAAAAACTTCTCGCCCACTGGCCAGATGCACAATACCGTCCGCTCTATGCCTTTGGCCGAGTGGCAAGTGAACCTGCCCAACCAACATCCGGGCTACATCCCCTGGGAGGAATATCTGGCCAACCAGCAGCGGCTGGCGCAGAACCAAACCAACGCTTGCCCTGGCGCCGCCGGTTCGGCGGCGCGCGAAGGGCCGGCGCTGCTGCAAGGTCTGCTGGTCTGTGGTCAGTGCGGGCACCGGCTCTCCCCGCGTTACGTGGGACAGGGCGGTTGCCTGGTTTGGTATGAATGCAACTGGCGGCGGCGAGAACTGGCAGGCAAAGGCTGCTGGTCGGTTCGTGGCGACCTGCTGGATGAAGCCGTTGCCCGGCGGATCTTGTCGGCGCTGGTGCCGGCGCAGGTGGAAATCGCCTTGGCTGCCGTGGCGGAGGTGGAACAGCGCGACCAGGCGTTGGAGCATCAATGGCAGCTCAGAATCCAGCGAGCCGAGTATGAAGGGCAGTTGGCCCAACGGCGCTTCGAGGAAGTTGATCCGGCCAACCGTCTGGTAGCAGCGACGCTCGAACAACGTTGGGAACACGCCTTGCAGCAACTCGAAGGGTTGCGCCAGCAATACCGGCAATATCAGGAAAAGCAAACCCCGCCCTTGTCGGCGGAGCAACAGGCCCAGGTACGATTGCTGGCCGAGGACCTGCCGCGGCTCTGGCAAGCGGCCACCACGACCGCCAAGCAGCGCAAGTGCATTTTGCGGCTGCTGCTCAAGGATATTACACTGGAAAAGCGGCCGGCAACGCACCAGGCGATCTTGCATTTGCGCTGGCAAGGAGAGGCCACCGAGGACCTCGTGGTCGAGCTGCCGCTTAACGCTGCCGACCGCTGGCGCTACACGGAGGCCCTCGTGAGCAAAGTGCGGCAACTCGCCCAGCAACAGACCGACCGCCAGATTGCCCTCACCCTGAACCAGGAAGGCCTCCGAAGCGCCAAAGGCCGAGCTTTTACCGTCAGTATGGTTGCCTGGATTCGGTGCAAGCACCACATTCCGGCCCCAGTGCTGCAACAACCCGGCGAGTTGACGGTGCAGCAACTGAGCCAAAAGTTTGCCGTTAGCCAATACGTGGTTCACTATTGGCTCAAGAACGGACTGGTGACAGCTCGAAGAGCGCGACCCGACGGCCGGATGTGGATCGCGTTGACGGCCCAACAAGAGCAGGCGTTGCGGGCTTGGGCTGGCCAACTCCAAGCGGATCGCCAAATCAAAAAGCCGGCAAGCCCTAAACGAAATTGCACCAGGTGTAGTATGAAACCACCGTCGGAAACCTGCGCTACGCTGGCGCCCCTGGCGCA
>CAVVMW010000015.1:0-526776 GCA_963749495.1 uncultured bacterium | reverse complement strand
CCAGGGTAGCGCGTTCCGCGCAACAGAAAAAGGAATGTAGAGAACGCGGGGGCGAGATAAGGCGGGACTTGGGAATACAGAAGTGACTTTGGAGAAGTTGGGTCCGCCCCCGTGTTCTCTACATTCCTGGGTTGAACGAAGCCGCGGCCCAAGGTTCGTTGGGCCATCCTTGGGGGTACTGCGGAAAGTGCCGGATCTGGCTTTGACTACGGTGTGCGGTCGAGGCTTTTGGGGACGGGTCAGAGCCGTGCCAAGCTGCGCCAGTCCCGGTGCTGACTGGGCAGCAGCGTCGTGGAGGTTCCGGGATCGGCCGCCGGCCCCTTGGGACGCTGAAGCGGGTGCCACGCGAACAAAGCGCGGGGGTGGGAGTTGGCCCCCCAGCCGGAACGAGCAGTGAGGTGGTCCAGGGCGTGGTTTTCATGGCGGCCTGATGGTGCGGCGGACGCCGAGGGGGGAGCCGTCGGGCAAGTGGATGACGTTGTCCCATGGGCGCCAGGAGCCGACCAGGACCAACCCGGTGCCACAATGCGGACAAAGCAGGCCTGCCTGCCGGACAGGCAGGGGTGTGGGCTGGGCGGAGACTCCTTGAGCGGCCAAGGCCGGGTCAGTCGGCGGGCTGGAGGTCGGAGGCTGCCAAGCGGCTTGCTCGGCCGCCGAGAGTAAGGGCGGTATTTTGAGCAGGGCTCGGATGCGGTTGAACTGGGCGCGTCCCCCTGGATGGAGCCAGCCAAAGCGGCGGACCCGATGGAATCTGGGCGGCAGGACGTGCTGGAGGAAGCGGCGGAGGAACTCGAAGGGGGCCATGTCCATGTGGCCCCAAGCCCCCGTGGCACTGTGGCGGAAGGGCCAGCGCAAGCGTCCGTCAGCCAGCAATTGGAGTTGGCGATTGCCGGTGGCGGTTTTAAACACGTAACGGCTGAGGTAGCGCAACGCCTTTTGGCCCCTGCCGACAGCAGCGCTGTGAACGACCCAGCGTTGCTGCCAGAGGTTGGCCGGGAGGTCATCAAGGGCCTCGGGCATCTGCTCTTGGAGTGCCTGGTGGTAAAGCGTGCGGCAGCGATCGCTCAGGGCTTTGACCGGCAACAGGAACCGAGGGCGGCTGGAGATCCACTGGCGCTGGTCCGGGCTGAGGCCCCCGCCGGGCACCAGGTAGTGGACGTGGGGATGGTATTCGAGGGTGCGCGTCCAGGTGTGGAGCACGCCCAGCATACCGAGGGTGGCGCCGAGGCGTTTGGGATTTTGAGCCAGATCCTGCAGGGCCTGGGAACTGGAGGCCAGTAGCAGGTCATAGCCCTTTTGGGGGTGAGAGCGGATCCAGCGGCGCAAGCCGTTGGGCACGGTGAAGGTGACCAGGAAATAGTTCACCGGCAGCAACAGGGCGCTATTCTCATCAAGCCACTGCTGGGCATCCTGGCCGCCGCACTGCGGGCAGTGCCGGTCGTTGCAGGAGTGATAACTGAAGTGGCGGTGGTCGCACTTGGGGCAACAGTACATCGCCCCGCCCAGGGCCGGGGTGCGGCAAGCCAAGAGGCGTTGCAGCACCCGGCACTGGCGGGTGGGCATGGCAGCTCCGAACTGCTCCAGATAGGCCGGAGCCCATCGGCACAACACTTCGTGGACGGATAAGGAGCTGCCGCTGTCCTGAGCGGCTGCGGCCATTGAGAGGCCGCCTAGAGGTCGCCCATGAACTTGTTAATGCGCTGCTGGTGCTGAGTCTGACAGAGGGTGGTTAAGTGGGTGTAGATGACGGTGGTGACGGGGCTGTGATGGCCGAGGTTGACCTGCAATTGGCGGAGGTTTTCGCCTTGCTCCAGCAGGTGGGTGGCATAGCTGTGGCGCAGCGTATGAATGTGGGCCGCCTTGTTGATGCCGCTGGCGTGCAGGGCCAGACGGAAGGCTCGTTGCAGCGTGGTGCGGTTCATGGGCTCGGTGGCGGTAAGAGCGCCCAGACCGCTGTGGCCTTTAGCTGGGAAGAGCCATCGTGGATGGCGGTGGCTGCGCCAGAGTTCGCGCAGCAGTTCCAGGGTGCGCTGGGGCAAGGGCACATAACGGTTGCGGTTGCCCTTGCCCGCCCGGATGTGCAAGAACATCCGTTGGGAATCGATGTCGCCGACTTCCAGGTTGACGGCTTCGCCCAAGCGCAGGCCACAGGAGTAGATGGTCGTCAGGGCGACCCGATGGTCCAGAGGGCCAACCTGGGCGATAATCGTGCGCACCTCGGAGGCCGAGAGGATAACTGGCAGCTTGAATTGGGGCGTGGCGCGCACAAACTCCAGTTCCGCGGGCCAGGGCCGCTGGAGGGTTTTCTCCCAGAAGAGTTTGATGGCACACAAAGCCTGCGTGGAGGTTTGGCGGGCCAAGTGCCGCTCGGTCTTGAGATGGATGAAATACTGGCGCAGTTCCTCGGCGCTGACCAAGTTGGGCGAGCGCTCAAAGTGATCGGAGAGTTGGCGTACACAGACCCAGTAGATCTCTTGGCTTCGGGGCTGGAGCGGCAGCAGAGCCAGGTCATCGGCAAAGCGGTTCAGGATTGCGTGAGGAGAACTTTTTTTATATCCATAGCTGCGGTAGCTACAAGTTAATGGTGACGGTTTGCCGTGCGTCAATGCACGGCGAACCGTCATCAGTCTGGGGGAGTCCCCACCAAAGGCCAATGCAAAACAAGCCCTCCAGCCTGCGAACTGCGAAGCCGCAGGAGTCCCGTCTTCTCCGCCGCGAAGCGGCTTCGTTCAACCCTGGGCTGAGTGATTCCAATCCCTTCGGGATGGCTCAGGCATGCCAGCTTTGGGCCTGGCCGTTCATGGCGTGGTTGTACCGGCCAGATGCGCCCGGGCAGGCGTCCGGAGCCGGGATCTTAAAACGTGTGGTTTGTCCCGACTTATTTCTGCGCAGGCTGAGTCGCGTCGGCCACAGCCGAGTCCAGTTCACGCAGCTTCTGTTTCCATTGCGCCGCCTGATCCGACGGGCCGGTGGCCTCATAGAGTTGGACCAACTGTTGAAGGGCTTCCTTCAGACGCGGCTTGCCCAAAGAGGGGATCTTGTCCTCACGCTGCTTCATGCCGGCGTAGCCGGCCAACAGCAGCGGTGCGGCCTCCGGATACCTCTTCTGGTCCAGCAGCGCGCCGCCCAGCAGCGCGCGCGTATTAAAAGTGGTCCATGCGTCGGCGTCCTGCAGCTCGCGGATGGTCAAGCATTGTTGCAGCAGCCTCTCGGCCTCGATCGCCTTGTGTTGCCGCAGCAGGATGCGTCCGAGGTGGGCCATCGCGCCTGCCGTTCGCAAGTCGTTGCTGCCGAAGTGGCTGGTTGCGTTGGTCAGGCCCTGCCGATCTAGCGCCTCGGCCTGGGCGAACAACCCGGCGCGGTCGTAGGTCTGATCCAAGGCTTCCCCAACCCACCCAAGCTGCCCGAGCTCCGGGCGGTGCTTCACCTGGTCGGCCACTTCTTCAAGGAGGGGGATGGCTTCGTCGAATCGGCCGGCGTCTCTGTAATTGACGCCTAGCGAGGCAAGGCCTCAGACCGTGGCTCGGGCATCCTGCCCAAGCCCCCACGGGCAGGATGCCCGTGCCACAAACTTGGCTTGTCTGCATCACGTTTTGAAATTCAAGGACTCTAGATTCAACCGCGATAGAAGAGTGTCCGGGTGCTCGGGTCCTAGCTTAGCCTTCTGCAGCCTAAGCAATTCCTCGAACAGCGGTACCGCCAAGTCAAACTTTCCGGCGTCTCTGTAATTCACACCCAGGTTGGCCTGGGTCTGAAGTGTGCCGGGGTGTTCGGGGCCAAGTCTGGCCTTCTCCAGCTTGAGCGTCTCTTCGAAGAGCGGCACCGCCAAATCGAGTTTTCCACCGGCCCAATACCCGGCCGCCAGGTTGTTCATGCTCATGAGCGTGTCGGGATGCTCGGGCCCAGGACCGCCTTCCTCAGTTTGAGCGTCTCCTCCAGCAGCGGGAGGGCTAGGTCAAGCTTCCCGGCATCCCGATATGCCCCCGCCAGGAGGCTCATGCTCCCGAGCGTCTCGGGATCCTCAGGGCCTGCTAGGGCCGCGAGCGTGGCCCGGGCCTTGACGAACAACGGAATCGCCCTTTCCGCAGACCCCAACCCGAGTTGCGCGCACCCGAGCGCCAACTGCAGCCTGGCCACATCCGGAGTGTCGTTGGTGAACAGTTTGGTTTGCAGCGCCAGCGCCTCTCCGATGAGGTTCTCGGCTTTGGTCAAGTCGCCACGTTGCCTCAGGGCGTTGCCGAGTTCGATGCGAAGGCGCAGGGCGGGATCATCGGCGCACGCTTCCTCCAGGTAGGCGGCCCGCTCGCTGGCGGGCAGCTCCAGGGCGGCAGTAAAGAGGGCCACTTCGCGATTGGGGGGCGTGTTCATGCGTGGTTCAATCTTTCACAATACACTGAATGCCTAAGGCTGCAACTGCGCGGGGCAACCAGCTTTCGGCGCTTGCGGTCAGACGGCGCCAAGAGCCATGGCCCTGTGGCTTTGTTCCACACGACCATGGCCTGAAGAGCTGCCGCAGCCAGGCCCAGGATTGAGCACGCCTGGGTACGCTCACAGCTTGGTCTTGGTTCCGTTCATCGGTCTCGCTTCGGGGTCGCGATCCAGCCGATGGTGCCACCGTCGGAACTGCCAACAATCTCTCCATGGTCGTTGAGGCCGAAAGCGGCTGAGTCGCTTGCCCCGGGGAAATCGAGAGTGACATAAACACCCCTTGACAGCACAAAACCGTGTTGCACTGAATTCGAATCGAAGTAGCGCCCCACCACCTCGCCGGCGTTGTTGATCCCGTCAGCATACGTTTTAATGGCGGCAGGCACGTCAATGGAAGAAAACGAGCCGTCTTTCAATAAGAACCCGTGGAGAACGTTGTTAGCGTCTTTCCAAAGGCCAACGATGTCGCCATCGTCATTGATCCCAGTCGGGTGCGTTCCGATAGAGTTGGGGTAATCGAAAGTGCTATAAACGCCGTCTTCGAGGATGAACCCGCTCGAGCCTGGTATCCCATATGATCCGGCGGGAGGGGCACTCAACCTGTACGTCCCGACGATCGTGCCTTCGTTATTGATGCCGATTCCCTCCCAGCCGCCCTGGGCGCCGGGGACTACCGGCGGCAGCAACTGAATCGTCCCATCCCGGTGCCGAACAATATTCCACCAATTCCCGGCAGCGTCTGAATAGTCCCCAACGGCGACGCCATGATCATTAATTCCAAGCAATTCAGTCCAGGGCGACCCCGGAACCGCCAGGTCGATGAAATGACCCTTCTCCAAGAGGAATCCAGCCACGACATGTGTCACGCCGTCGGCCAGGTATTCGCCGGCGACTCCATAGTCGCCGACGATGTCACCTTTGTTGTTAATGCCAAAGAACGTGGTGCCTCCATTGACGTTCCGACACCCGGGCTTCACCCGGCACATCGAAGGTCCTGAACGTGTAAGCGGGTGCCTCGCGCCGGTCGTCGTCGGCCAGAGCCGGGGTCACCGCTGTGACCAGCAGTGCCAGGGCTATCAGCGCTTGCCTTATCCTGCTGTTCGTGCCCGCAGGACTGTTTTGATCTTTGCGTATGACTTGATTTTTCATTATTTGCTCCTCTTGTTGTCTGCTCTTTTTGTTGAGGCCCAAAGGCCTGTTTTTAGTTTTCGATGGGCGGGCTTATTTGCCCGCCCAGAGACAAGGCGGGATTTCGCCGGCAAAGCGGCAAATTATTTCAAGGAAAATGCGCGGGAGGGTTCGGGCCGCATTTCTGCGCCCAAATCAATAGATTGTGTACCCGATAGGGCTTCGAAGCACAAAGCGGCGGCATGCGCCGCACTCCAGACGCTTCGCGAAACAGGGACGAGCGGCCGGACTCGCGAAGCGTCTGGAGTGCGCGGCATTCCCGCGCTGTGTGCCCCTATCTCGCGCCCGAACCGCTTTCAGCAATATAGTTTAATGACGGCGGACCGTGATCTCGTGATAGAGCCAGGTCCGGGCATGGGCCCAGTAGTTGCGGGCCGTGCGCGGGGAGATGTCCAGCAGGCCGGCGGCTTCCTCGGTGGTGAGGCCGACGAAGTAACGCAGTTTGACCAATTCCGCTTCGATTGGGTCTTGAGCACCGAGTTTCTCAAGAGCGTCGTTGATCGCCAAAAGTTGATCGTCAGGGCCTGGCGAAGCGATGTCCAACTGTTGAATATCGACCCGTTCC
Organism: uncultured bacterium; assembly: GCA_963749495.1. Taxonomy (GTDB): domain Bacteria; phylum Verrucomicrobiota; class Verrucomicrobiia; order Limisphaerales; family UBA8199; genus CAVQND01. The sequence goes on along the minus strand of CAVVMW010000015.1, from coordinate 520,595 downwards.
TGGCCTCCGCCGTGGCGCTGGGCGCATTTGCGGCGGGCCCGGTCGATGAGGATGCGGCGCATGGCCTCGGCGGCGGCCGCAAAGAAGTGAGCGCGCCCGGCAAACTTTGGGTTGTCCTTGCCCACCAACCGCATCCACGCCTCGTGCACCAGCGCCGTGGGTTGCAGGGTGTTGCCCATCGCCTCGTTTGCCATCTTGGCCCTGGCCAGCTTGCGGAGTTCCCCATAGACCAACGGCAGGAGTTCGTCGGCGGCCCTGCGGTCGCCCCGTCCAGCCGCCTCAAGAATCTGGGTGATGTTGCTTATGAAGGAAATAATACCATCTGTTCGCGGGTTGCGCCACCGAACGAGCCGTCCCGCCCGACGTATGGACCACCTCCAGTGCGCGCTCGATGCCCGGCGGCGCGCCGCTCGGCCAGAAAAGGTGCGCGGAAGCCGAACCGCTGCTATGGTTGTGGCGGAGGGTTGAGGCCGCTCATGTGCAGGGTCGTGCGCTCGCACAACCAAAGCCAATCCGGGTTGCCGATGCTCCGGTCGGGCTGCCCTGGCCCCGTATCGTACCGGGCGAGGTCGGATAACACACCATGTCCAGGACCGTGGCGGCAATCTGCTCCGGTTCCGCCAGACTTCGTGCTTGACCAACCCGTCCGGCCTACGGCTCCAACCGCACTTCCCCGCTTCCGCTGGCGCCCAGGAAGAAGCCGGAACCGAACCCCCGGCCCTGCAACAGCACGCCGCCGAATGAAACCGGCTTCGATGTGGCGTGATTCACCACGCTGCCCTGAAATCCGCCCGTGGACTGCGTAAAGGTCAGGCTGAGCCTGCGGACCGCTCAAAGTGGTCACGCGATTATTGCCCGCAAGTGCGATCCGGTTGGTGATGCCCTGCGCCAAGCCGCCGCCCTCCAGTGTCAGGGTCAAGTCCGTGCTGGTGGTCAGGCCCAGCACATTGGTCCCTCTGCCGGGAGGAAAGTACCGCGCCCCGAGCGCCTCGGCAGCCAGGGAGAAGCCCGCAGGATAGTACCTGCGTCTTGAGGGGCAGCTTCACCCAGGCGACGGGGCCGCCGAGGTCCGAGGCGTTCGTGAAGGCAAGCCAACTCCACAACACCCCCTGCCCGCCGTAGAGCGATGCGTAAAACGGCCATTGTCCGTACTTGGACACCGGTGCGCTGGGCGTGACCTTCGTCCCATCCGCCAACGTGCCGGTGAACGAAATCGCGCCGTTCTTGCCGACTGTGAAGGTGCCGTAGCTGTCCCCAGCCGGTTCATTGGCGGAGCCATAAGCGCCAGCGAGGATCATGGTGTAACTCCCCGCCTCCGGCGCCAGTTTGGTCCTGCCGTCGTAGATCGCCCTGTCCCCTGCCAGCGCCGATGTCCAGGTGCCATCGCTCACGCTGCCTGTCACCCGGTCTGTCCCGCTTGCCAGGTCCAGTTGCAGGTTCACCGTCAGCGCATGCGCGTTAGGCCGCGCAATGCTCTGGCTGGCTGTGCCGGCGAAATCGAATTGCCCGATGAGCGAATAGCGGCCTCCCCCCACCTGCAAGCTGGCGGTGTAAGCTCCTTTAGCCGCAACCGTGATCGTGAAGCAGCCGCAACTGTGCTGAGAAACCCCGTTCGTTTCATCGGCAAACAAGCCGCTGTAGGTGCCACTGACGCCAGGGAACGGATTTGGAATGAAGTTGGCCACCAGGTTGCGGTCGCCCCGCAACGTGACGGTGTATCTGGCCGAACCGCTCACTATGCCCCCGTTTTCTGTCCAGGTGGCAAAGATGTACCCGGCATTGGGGGCTGCCGTCACGGTCCTCGAACTGCCCGCCTCGAAAGTGCCGCCGCCGCTGACCCTGCCGCCAGCGGTGGGCGCGGCGGTCACGGTGAGGGTGTCAGTCGGGTTCATCGCAAAGTAGCCCACCAGACTCCGATTTGTCGCCACGGTAAAGCTCAAGCTGTTCGAGATGCTCAAGACCACTCCGTTTTCCGTCCAATCCAGGAAATGGTAGCCGGGGCTTGCGGTCGCGATCAGCACCACGAAGTCCCCATTGGTGCAGGTGCCCCCGCCGGATATTGACCCGCCTGCTCTCGGGGACGCGCTCGCGGTGACCGTGTAAAGCGGGGCGAAGTTGGCCGTCAACGCCCGGTTTGTCGTCACGGTGAACGTGTAGCTGGCCGAGGGGCTGACCTGGACGCCGTTCTCCGTCCAGTTCACAAAGGCGTAACCCAAGCTTGGTGTGGCCGTGACCGTCACGCTTGAGTTGCTGACGAAACTGCCCCCGCCTGAAACCGAGCCGTCCGCAGCGGGAGCAGCACTGGCAGCGACCGTGTAAAGCGGGGCGAAGTTGGCCGTCAACGCCCGGTTTGTCGTCACGGAGAACGTGTAGCTGGCCGACGCGCTGACCTGTGCGCCGTTCTCCGTCCAGTTCACAAAGGTGTAACCCAAGCTTGGTGTGGCCGTGACCGTCACGCTTGAGCCGCTGACGAAAGAACCCCCGCCTGAAACCGAGCCGCCCGATGCGGGAAAGGAACCTGTTGCGACTGTGTACTGGACCGATAAGTTCCACAGCGCGGTCGGACGCCCGCCAAACGTCGTGCCCCAGCCCGTCGTCCCAGCCAAATAATAGACGGTCACATTGTTGTCGCCGCCGAATACATCCGAACCAAGGCTGGGGGCGTTCCCTTGGAAATAGACGCTGGTCAGATTGGAGCACGATTGAAACGCAGCGTCCGCGATGCTGGTCACGCCACTGCCTATCGTAAGCTTGGTCAGGCTAGAGCACTGCAGGAACGCATCGACCCCGATGCTGGTGACGCTGTTAGGAATTATGACAGCCGTCAGGCTAGTGCAATAGTTGAACGCCTGGTTTCCGATGCTAGCGACGCTGTTGCCTATCGTGACCCCGGTCAGGGTGGTGCAGTCAAGGAAGGCACAAGCTCCGATGCTAGTGACGCTGTTCGGGATTGTGTAGGTTCCAGTTTTGCCCCCCGGGTACTGAAAAAGCGTGGTCTGGCTTTTGTTGAACAAGAGCCCACCCACACTGCTATACGAGGAGTTGAGCGGATCGACCGTTATCGCTTTCAGGCTGGTGCAGCCGTCGAACGCGGCGACCCCGATGTTGGTGACGCCGCTGCCTACCGTAAGGTTGGTCAGGCTATAGCACTCCATCAACGCGGAGTCCCCGATGCTGGTGACGCTGTTGGGGATTGTGACACCTCTCAGGCTGGTGCAGCAACAGAACGCGTTGTCCCCGATGCTGGTGACGCTGTCCGGAATCGTAACGCTGGCCAGGCTGGTGCAGTAATAGAACGCGTTGTCCCCGATGCTGGTGACGCTGCCGGGAATCGTGTAGCTACCGGCCTTGCCTGCTGGATATTGGATGAGCGTGGTCTGGTTCTCGTTGAACAAGACCCCAGCAACACCGCTATAGGCGCGATTGTTTGTGTTCACGTTTATGGCGCTCAGTTTGGGGCAGAGCATAAACGCCCCGTACCCAATGTTGATGACGCTGTCGGGGATCGTGACGCTGGTCAGGCTGGCGCAGTGAGCGAACGCGTTGTCCCCGATGCTGGTCACCGGCGAGCCGTTGATCGTGCCGGGGATGGTCACCGCGCCGCCGGGACCGGTGTATCCCGTGATGGTGATGGCGCCGTTATTGGTCGTGTAAGTGAATTGAGCTTCCAGCACGCCAGGCAGCGTCAGCAGAAAGAGCAACGCCAGGAGCCGTGTGGCGCAGGGCTTTCTTAAACGCCCGGCCATCGTTTTCGGGCAAGTGGTTCTCGGAATGAGGGTTTGTGTTTTCATAGTGTTCGGCCTGCTGGAACTGTCATCTGATGGAAGTTGCTCTTTGGCGCACCGCCTTTTGATTGACGCTGCGCGGGTGAGGGAGAATTGGTTGCTGGTCGGCCTCATGTTAAAAGGCCCTTCTGGCCGAGAAGCGCACTCATTTGGCCCTGAACGCTTGGCGGGTTGCTTCGGGATTTCCTCGGTTCTGGACGAAAGAAAGGGCCGGTGAGTTTAACGGACAGGAGGGTCAGACGCCGAATTTTGGTGTGCAGTCTGGAGTGGTGAGCCGTCACTACATGCTCGCCCGAAGCCGATCTCGCCATCGCCACTGCCGATTTCATCAACAACTGGCTCTCGAACAAAACCCGTAAGAAGGCAGCAAACCCTAACGGTCGCTTGCTGTTCTCTGCGCTTGAATCTCAAATGCTAATCAGAAAGCAACGGAATTGTCGAGAAAAATGTTTTCTCAGTTGTAACCGGCCAGTGAGGGCGGCGAGGGAGTGCCCGGCAGACCCCTCACCCCAGCCCTCTCCCCTTCCAAAGGGGAGAGGGAGAAGCGCCGGCAGTCTCTTGAACTTCCAGGCCTGTCGGATTCCTCGACCCGCTCCGGACGATTCCCCCTCTCCCCATCCGACTCCCCGCGCTGCCGCGCCGTCGCAGCGGGTGGGGAGAGGGCCGGGGTGAGGGGCCTGCCCGCGGTGCTGCTCGCGCCTTCACTGAGGCCTTACTCTCGGTTTTTGGGCCAGCGCGGATTGCGGACCCGGAGCGCGAGCTGTCAGAGCAACTGGCCGTCCGGCTGCTGCCGCTTCGGCCGTCGGGCCGAAACAGGCCGGCCGGACCAGCAGGAGCAGGGAGCGAGTTCATTGACCCCGCACCTTCGGGCGAGGCCGCAGCAGGTTGGCAAGAAAACGACTGATAATATCCACGGGCCAGAATACTCTCCCCGTCCGAGTGACAACACCGGCGAACACGGCGCGGCGGATTCTCGTCGTAGATGACGATGTGGGCGTCCGCGAATCGATCAGGCAGATTCTATGTCATCTGTAACTTCACGATGAGCCTGACTCAGAATTCAGTGCCCGGCCGGAGAGCCGCCCATTCGACTCGCCGAGAAGAACTCTCACCAACACCCGATTGCTCGGACCGGTTTACCCTGCTCCCCTGCCAGCACGATGGCAAAGACACAATTGTCGCGAACACGTTGCACAATTGTCCTTTGAATGAATCACTTTGGGCCTTAGACTCACTGCACGGTTGACAAATGAAAAAGACGATTCCCGCATTTCGTTGCTGGTTCGGCGGGCGGCCGGCGCTGGCGGGCCGGCCAGGCGCCTCCAAGCCGCTCGCCTTCACCTTGATCGAGTTGCTGGTCGTGATCGCGATCATCGCGGTTCTTGCCAGCATGCTGCTGCCCGCGCTGACGCAGGCGAAGGAGAAGGCCAAGGGTGCCCAATGCCGGAACAACCTCAAGCAGATCGGCCTGGCAGCGAGCATGTACGCCCACGATAACAGCGACACCTATTTCAACCTGGGCGGCGGCTACATCCCCAACGACGGCCAGTGGACGGCAAATCCCCACTCCACTGTCCTCCTGGCTCCCGACGATCCCTATGCCTATTGGGCGCTGGGCTACCTCGATTATTTCGGGCGGAACCCGAACCTCTTTCACTGCCCAAAATGCGTTCATGCCGACGAATGGCACGACGATGGCCGCTATTACCCCTCCAGCTTCTGGCAGAATTCCACTTACGGGCTCTGCCAGTACCTGCTCGTCCCGTACCGATTCCAGGGTCGAACCTCAGGTCAAGAAAGTCTCCTCGTATGCCAGTCCCACGAGGATGATCTTTTGCCAGGATGCGGCCGAACAGAGGATGGAGGGAGCGGAGGACAGCCTCGGCCTGTTTCCCGGCAACACCCAGATTCTGACCCAATGGATCGGCCAGCCGCCTTATGGAGGCCTCTCGGCGCTCTACAATGGCTACCACTTTGACCAGGAATGGTATCGCCACAGCAAGGGCTGCCAGACGGTCTGGGTGGATCAGCACGTCTCCAGGCTCCGGTTCACCGGTCTGAACGTGGGGATCGACTACCGCCATTACACGGGACTAATCCCCCAGCGGCCCGCCCCCGAGTGAACCTTGCCGCCCAACGCGCATGAAACCTGATCTGGAGATCGTCCTGACGATTGGATTGCTGTTCCTGCTGGCCTGTTCCCCTGGGTGCAGTCACAGCAACTCGCCGCCGCCGCCTCTGGCCCTGGACCAACTGCCAGCGGAGTTCGAAAAGGCCTTCAAGCGCGCCCCAGCCGACCCCCAGGGCCTGGCCAACCAGGTTGTTGCCTCGGTGCGTGCCCGGGACTATGGGAAGGCCTTCATGGACCTCCAGGCCCTTGCGGGACTCCCGGGCCTGACCAAAGAGCAGACGCTCCTCGTCGCCCGCGGAACGCTCACCCTGCGTGAGTCGCTACAGGCCGCTCAGAGCCAGGGAGACCAAAAGGCGGCGGAGATCCTGAAATTTCAACATCTGACCCGGTGAGGACGCCCGGCGGGATCAGAGCGACTTTGGCATTCCCAGGCAAATCGAGTATTGTCTTGCCAACCATGAATAGCATCGAGAGCGGAGCCCATTGGTGAGTCAACATGTCCTCCACTCCAGAAAGCCAGCACGCCCACCTTCGCGTTGAAGGCGACATCAATCTCTCCTCTCACCGCCGAGACTGGCGCGTGGCCCACATCGGCCCCCAAACACAGCGGATGCTCGAGGACGATGCCCGTTTGTTCATCCACCAGGCCATGTCCACGCCGTGCCTCAACGTCCTGCGCGCGGCGCACGGGTCCTGGATCGAGGACCTGCAAGGCCGATGCTACCTGGACTTTCATGGCAACAATGTCCATCAAGTGGGCTTCGGGCATCCGCGCGTGATCGCGGCGATCAAAACGCAGCTCGACGCGCTCCCGTTCTGCACGCGGCGCTACACCAACGAGCCTGCCATCCGGTTCGCAGAAAAGCTGGCGGGCCAGGCCCCGGGCGACCTCCGCCGCGTGCTCTTCGCTCCCGGCGGCGCCGAGGCAATCGGAATGGCGCTCAAGCTGGCCCGTGCCGCGACCGGCCGCTTCAAGACCGTCTCGATGTGGGACTCGTTTCACGGCGCGTCCCTGGAGGCCATCTCCATCGGCGGCGAACGGGCCTTTCGCCAGGGCGCCGGGCCGCTGCTGCCCGGCTGCGAACACGCCCCGCCGCCGGACCCGTCCCAGTGCCCGTTCCGGTGCGGTGGCGCCTGCAACCTGGCCTGCGCTGATTACATTGAATATATCCTCGAGCGGGAGGGCGATGTGGCGGCAGTGATCGCCGAGACGGTGCGCAACGTGCCGGTGATCCCGCCGCCGGATTACTGGAAGCGCATCCGCGCCGCCTGCGACCGCCATGGGGCGCTGCTCATCCTGGATGAGATTCCGATCGGCCTGGGCCGCACGGGCCGGTTCTTCGCCTTCGAGCACTTCGGGGTGGTGCCGGACATCGTGGTGCTGGGCAAGGGGCTTGGCGGGGGTGTCTTCCCGCTCGCAGGAATCCTCGCGCGCGAGCAACTCAACCTGGCGGCAGAGCGCTCGCTGGGCCATTTCACGCACGAGAAGAACCCGGTGGCCTGCGCTGCCGGCCTGGCGACTCTCGAGGTCATCGAAGAAGGCCGTCTGGTCGAGCGCGCGGCAAAGCTCGGAGCCGAGACGGTGGCCGACCTTCGCCGGCGCCTGGCCGCTCATCCACTGGTGCGCGAGGTCCGCGGCCTGGGCCTGCTCCTCGGTGTCGAGGTGGGCCGCCCGGGCGGCACCGGGTGCGACGAGGCCGAACGCGCCATGTACGCGGCGCTGCGCGGCGGCCTTAACTTCAAGGTGTCCAAAGGCAACGTGCTGACCTTGGCCCCGCCCCTGACGGTTACGGAGGAGGAATTGGCCCGGGCCTGGGACATCCTGGAGCAATCGCTGGACCAAGTGGGCGGGTCATGAAGATCCGCCGAAGCCGCAACCACAGCGTGGAGCGCAAAGCGTGGAGCGTGAGAGCGCGGCGAGGGGACGTTGAGACTGCTTGGGGAACCCATGGGGGCTTTCGGAAGGCCAATGAAACCGCAGAGACGCAAAGAACGCGGAGAAGAGACGCGAAGCCAACCTCTGCGTTCTTTGCGTCTCTGCGGTTCAATAAACGCTCCGAAGTTCCCGAGACGCGGCCCGGCGCGGTTTTCGTAACGCATTCGCTACACGCCCGCCCTCGAATCGTCATAGGTCCGGGCCACACTCTGCCTGGAAAGTGGAGTGACTCGTGATGGCAAGCCAAACGCCCGATGTCGGAACACTGGGCGCGGCGCGCGAGCGCGCTGCCGGGGCCTGGCCGCCGTGGTTCCTGCTGGGTGTGCTGGTGCTGGGGTATATCGGCATTTACCTCTGCCGGAAGAATTTCTCGGTGGCCAACCCGCTCATCCGCCAGGCCTTCGGTCTGAGCAAAGAACAGATCGGCGAGGTTGCCAGTTGGAGCACGCTGGCATACATGGCGGGGAAGTTCGCCTTTGGACCGGTCATTGATCGGATCGGGGGCGCTGGCCTTTCTGCTGGCGCTGTTGGGGGTGGGGGTGTTCGGCGCGGCGGGGGGTGTTGTCGGTTCGCTGCCGGCGCTGACGCTGGTCTATAGCCTCAATCGCCTGGCGGGCGCGGCCGGCTGGGGCGGGATGGTAAAGCAGGTGCCGAACTGGTTTTCCGCCCGGTCATTGCCTCTGGCGATGGGGGTGTTGTCGCTTGGCTTCGTCTTTGGCGGGCTGTGCGCGACGCTCCTGGCGGGGGCCATCGCGGAGTGGAGCGGCAACAACTGGCGGTGGGTCATGGGCGGACCCGCGATTGTGCTCGCCGCAATTTTCCTGGTGTGCTGGGTCGTCCTCCCGAGAGGCGGCGTAGTGGTGTCACGCGAACAAACGGAGAGACCCAGCCACGAGGCCTTTCAATTCCGCCAAGTCGCCGAACTGCTCGCCCTCCGCCGTTTCTGGATCCTTTGCGCCCTGAGTTTCACGCTGACACTCTTCCGCGAGACCTTCAACACCTGGGCGGTCGATTTCTTCCAGACCGCCGGCGGGGCCGAGACCTCGAGCCGGATAGCGGCGTTTCTCTCGACGCCGTTCGACGCGTTGGGGGCGCTGGGCATTCTCCTCTTGGGCTGGGTCTTCGGGCGGATCGGCCACCGGACGCGGACCTGGCTGATCTTCTGGATACTCACCGTCCTGGCGGCGCTGGTGCTGGCGCTCCCCTCTCTGGGCGATCGCAGCGTCTGGCTCGGCATGGCCGCCGTCGGAGGCATCGGCTTCCTGGTGTATGGACCCTACAGCCTGCTGGCCGGAGTGATGGCGGTCGAGATCCGCGGCCCGGAATTTGTGGCCACCGTGGCGGGCATGGTGGATGGCAGCGGCTATTTGGCCGCGATTTTAGCCGGCCAGCAGTTCGGGCGCATCCTTGACCTCGGCGGCTATCGCCTCGGCTTCAATTGCCTGGCCGCGTTGGCCGCGGTCTCGGCCATCCTCTGCCTTTTCCTCTATGAGCGAACCGGCCGCGCGCCGGTTGCGCGTTCACAATATTCCTGACCCTGGAAACAGCACCTCAACCACGGATGAACATGGACGAACACGGACTGAACATGAAAAGCGAAATCGCACTGGTTGTTTTTGACATGGCGGGCACGACGGTCCGCGACGACGACGCCGTAAACCGCTGCCTGCAGACGGCCCTGGCCGCCGGAGGCGTGCAGGTCACTCGCGATGAGGTCAACGCCGTGATGGGCAGGCCCAAGCCCGAGGCCATCGCCGCTCTCTGGTCGCAGAAGCGCGGGACCGGCGCCGCACCCGCTGAGGTGACGCGTCTGCACGACAATTTCCTGCGCGCGATGATTGAGTTCTATCGGACGGACGCCGGCGTCGGCGAGGTGCCCGGCGCGAGCGGCCTGTTTCGGCAATTGCACGAGGAAGGGATAGCGGTGGCGCTCGACACCGGTTTCAGCCGCGAGATTGTGGATGTGATCTTGCAGCGGCTGGGCTGGGATCTGCCCGGCGTGCTCGACGCTACGGTAGCGAGCGACGAGGTGCGGCGCGGACATGTCCGCACCCGGATCTACTTTTCGAGGCGATGAAACGCACGGGCGTCACGGAGGTCCGCCGCGTCGCCAAGGTGGGAGACACCCCCTCCGATCTCCTCGAGGGCACCGCTGCAGGCTGCGGCCTGGTGATCGGTGTGACCAACGGCACGCACACCCGTGCGCAACTGGCGGCCTACCCGCACACACACCTCATCCCCGGGCTCGAACGACTGCTTGCCCTCCTGTCGGCCCGCGACTAACCGCCTTTGCATGAACGGCCACCGAATCCGAAGGTTTTGGACTGCGCCAGTCCTCTGGCGCTTTCGCGTCCCCAGGGTCAAGAAAGCGGCAGAGGACTGCCGCAGTCCAAAACGCTTCGCGCCCTCGTGGCCCCTAACCGTTCCTAGCCACAATGCATTCGCAACCGCTAAGTGAGGCTTTCCCAGCATGAACACGCTGCCTCCCGCCCGGGACAAGTTGCTCTTTACGCCCGGACCATTGACCACGAGCCTGAGCGTCAAACAGGCCATGCTGCGCGACGCCGGTTCCTGGGACTCCGAGTTCAACGCGATTGTCGCCAGCGTGCGCGAGCGGTTGCTCAGGCTCGCCGGCCTCGACCGTGAGGGCGGCTGGGAGGTCGTGTTGCTCCAGGGCAGCGGCACCTTTGGCGTCGAAGCGGTCTTTCAGACGTGCGTGCCGCCGGAGGGCAAGGTTGCCGTCCTGGTCAATGGCGCCTACGGCCAGCGCATGGCGCAGATGCTCGAGCGCGCGCGCATTGGCCACGTTATCGCCCGTGCTCCCGAAGACACCGCGCTCGACCCGAAGGCCGTCGAGGCATGCCTCGCGGGCGATCCGGCGATCACCCACGTGGCGGCGGTGCATTGTGAAACCACAACGGGCGTTCTCAATCCCATCGAACCCATCGGCCGCGTGGTCCGGCGCCACGGCAAGGTCTTCCTCGTGGACGCCATGAGCAGCTTCGGCGGGATGCCGATCGACTTCGCCGCCGGCGGCGTTGATTTCCTGGTCTCCTCGGCCAACAAGTGCATCGAGGGCGTGCCCGGGTTCTCCTTCGTCTTTGCCAGGCGCGAGCTGCTCTTGCGCAGCCAGGGTCTTGCCCGCAGCCTCAGCCTCGACCTGCTGGACCAACTGATTGGCTTCGAGAAGAACGGCCAGTTCCGCTTCACGCCGCCGACCCATGCCATCCTGGCCTTTGACCAGGCCCTGCGCGAACTCGAACTGGAGGGCGGCATTACCGCCCGCAGCGAGCGTTACCGCCGGAACCATGAGGCGCTCCTGGCCGGCATGAGGCGGCTGGGCTTTCGCCCTCTGCTCGATCCCACCGTGCAGAGCCACGTCATCACGGCCTTCCATTATCCGGCCGCGGACTTCGACTTTCCCAGCTTCTACCGCAGACTCAGCGAGAGGGGATTCATTATCTACCCGGGCAAGCTGACGCGGGTGGACACCTTCCGGATTGGCTGCATTGGCAGGCTCTTCCCCGCGGACATCGAGCAACTCGTCAGCGCGATTCAGCGAGTGATGAAGGAAATGAAACCGCCATGCGGGGCTTCGGGGGGGTGCGATTAAAACTGTCGGTCAGCCCACGGCGCCTTTTTGCCCCGAAGGGGCTTCCGACAATAGCCCGGCGTTTCAACGCCGGGTGAGCGGACCCCAGGCGCAGGTCCGTCCCGAAGGGACGGCTGAAAGCACGGAGTGTTCTCAGTCGTCCCTTCGGGACGAGGGTCCCTTTTGTCGCCTCCCCGGCGTTGAAACGCCGGGCTATTGTCACATGTCCCTCCGGGACAAAACTCCCGAGGCGCATGCCCGCCGCTTCTAATCGCAGCCGCTTCGGAGTCCTGCGGCGATGTCACGGGATCGTAACCTCTTTGTCCTCCGGCTTCATTATTCTCGTGATAAGCAGAACAGAGTGCAAAAGAGAATTCTGGTGGTGGAGGACGACGCCGATATGGTTGAACTGCTCCGGTTCAGCCTCAAGGGGGCCGGCTTTCGCGTGGGAACCGCTACGGATGGCATCGAGGCCCTCAAGAAGGCCCGCTCGCTGCTGCCGGACCTTGTTCTCCTGGACCTGATGCTCCCGGAGCTTGACGGATTCGCCGTCTGCGAGATCCTGAGGCGCGACCCGGCCACGGCCTCGATCCCCATCATCATTGTGACGGCCCTGACCAGCCAACTCTCCCGCCTTGCCGGGTTGGAAGCCGGAGCGGATGCCTACGTCATCAAGCCTTTCAGCGTCAAATCCCTGATCGGCCAAGTGAAGGAGACCGTTGGCCGGCACGCTAAGCAGTGCGGGGAATCTCCGGCCACTCGAAATCGGGAGACACTTGGATCTCTCGCCGGCTCCAAGGACCAGGTTTTTTCCACGAGCCAGATCTGGTCGTTGAGCAAGAGTTGGAATTCGATGTCCTCGTGCGGTCCGCTGGCCCACCAAATCCAGTGCTCCGGACCTGTGCACGCCAGCCGGCGGCCCCTGTCCCAGCGCAGGCCACCCCCCTGGCCGCGAACGAAGATCGAGTCGCCGCGCCCGACCTCCGCGGTGACCTCAATTACAGTGGGTGCGTCGCGATCCGTCCGGGCCTCGCCGCGTCTGCTGCGGTCCGTTATTGCCGATCCCCAGCCAGGCTCGTTACCGGGCAACCCGTGCCGTCCAAGGGCCTGGCGGTCCTCGCCTTCAAAGACGGTTTTCATAGCCACATGGTGCAAGCGTACCCCCGCTCTGCTGCGTTTCAACGGAGGACACGTTACAATCAGGTGACAACCGTTGCGTAATATTCTGTCCTTGCGCCGTCTGCTTGGATCGCGCACAATTTGCACGTGGGTAAAGTCGTCGTCAAAATCAAGCTGACCAACCAGGGAGACTTGGTTGCCGCCCGTCGTAAACTGTCCAGGGCGAAACCCCGCACCGTCGAAGCCGAGGCGCTGGTGGACACCGGAGCCACGCGGCTTTACGTCCAGTCCAGCCTCATCAAGGCGCTGGGCCTGCACAAGGAAAGCGAAGTGCAATCCAAGACCACGAATGGCGTGCGTCGCCGCGCGGTCTTCGAGCCAGTGCGCTTGGAACTTATGGGCCGCAACGGCGTATTCGAGGTGGTGGAAATGGACGACGATGTGCCCAATCTCCTGGGCCAGATTCCGCTGGAATATCTCGACCTCGTCGTGGACCCACAAAGCCGGAAGCTCATCCCCAACCCGGAGCACGGGGACAAGCAGATGAGCGAGGAGTACCTGACTCACACTCTGGAGGCCCACGCCTCCCAACACTAAGCATGGGCAGACCGCAACTGCCATCATCGGGACTGGTGCGATTCGGTTTGGGCGTCAGCAACGGGAAAACCCTCCATTTCCTCATTGCGCTTTCCCCAGGGCTCGCCCAAACCATAGTTTGGTTCGTCTTGAGGGCTGCGCACCGTTGGTCTGGGCCGTGGACAAAGACAAGGTGTCGGTCCGGGAAAACGCCGCCCAGTACCTCAGCCATACCGTCCCTCGATATACTCTGCGGTCTTGGGATGCTTTGGAGTCAGGAAGAGTTCCCCGGTGCGGCGGTGCTCGATCATCTCCCCGAGCAGCATGAAGATGCACTCGTCGCTGGCGCGGCGGGCCTGGGCCATGTTGTGCGTGACGATCAAGATCGTGTAGCGCCCTTTGAGGCCGAAGATCGAGCTCCTCGATGGCCCGGGTGCCTTCCACGTCGAGGGCGGAGCAGGGTTCGTCCATCAGGATGACTCGGGGCTTGAGGGGCAAGAGCCGGGCGATGCAGAGTTTCTGCTGCTGTTCGAGCTGGAGGGTGGTGGCTTTGGCACCCAGCCGATCCTTGAGATCTCCCCACAGGCCGACTTCCGTGAGCGCGGTCTCGACCGCAGTGTCGAGCAGCGAGCGCTTGAACTCCCGCCGTTCACTATGGACCCGCAGGCCAAACACCACATTCTCGTAAACTGAAATCGGCAACGGATTGGGCCGCTGGAAAACCATGCCGACGGCCTTGCGCAGCTCGATCAGGGACACATCCGGGTCATAGATATTCTTGCCAAGGATTTTGATTTCGCCGTTAGTCGTCACGTAACCGTACCGCTCGTTCAACCGATTGAAGCAGCGCAGCAACGTGGTCTTGCCGCAACCGGAGGGGCCGATCAGGGACGTGATCAGGCCGTCCTTAATGTCGAGGGTAACATTGATGAGCGCCTGGAACTTGCCATACCAGAGGTTGAGGCTGCGCGTGGTAATGCTATGGCCGGCGAGGTCGCTCATCCGAAGATGCCATTGACGTAATCGTACGTTTTTCGATTGGCCGGCTGGTCGGAGAAAATGATGTCGGTCCGGTCGAGTTCGACGATTTCTCCATTCCAAAGAAACATGGTTTGGTCGGCCAGGCGACGGGCTTGCTGGACCAGGTTCGTGACCAGCACGATGGTGATGGTCCGCTTCAACTCTTTAAGCACCTCCTCAATGCGCATGGTGGTGACCGGGTCAATGGCGATGCTGAATTCGTCCAGGCAGAGGATCTCTGGGGAAAGCGAGAGGGCGCGTGCCAGGGTGAGCCGCTGTTGCTGGCCACCCGAAAGCCGCGTGCCCAGCGTGCCCAGGCGGTCCTTCACTTCATCCCAGAGGACCGCTTGGCGCAGGGAACGTTCGACGATTTCATCCAGTTGCGCTTTGTCAGCGATCCCCATGCGACGGGGGGCATAGGCCACATTCTCATAAATGGTCAAGGGCAGCCCAACCGGCAGCGGGAATACCATGCCGATGCGCCGGCGCAGCTCGTTCGGGTTGCGCATGGCGACAACATCCTCGCCGTTGACGAGCACCTGGCCGTTGACACGCGCGCCGCCCACGAAATCGAGGGTTCGGTTGATGGCCTTGAGCAGGGTCGTCTTGCCCGAGTTGGCGGGGCCAATGATCCCAAAAGCGGTGTTCCGCTGCACGCCAAAGCTCACGTCCCGCAGCACCTGCTTCGAGCCGTAAAAGGCGGAAACGCGACGAAATTCGATGTGAGGGTGGGGATCGCTCATGCGCCGCTACCAGCGTTTGCGGCCACGCAGCCAAACCCGGAGCGCGATGGCGAAGCTGTTGATGAACAAGATGAGGCCGATGAGCACCGCTGCGCACCCGAACTTCATCCCCTCGGGCATTTGCGAAATCTGGCTGGAGATCACGTGCAGGTGCATCGCCATCGCCATGAACGGCTCACGGAGGCCGTAGGGAAACACTTTGCCCCAGCCCTGGTCAGCAACGAATTTGAAGAAGGTAGCGCCGGTGAAGAGAATGGGAGCCGTCTCGCCCGCGGCGCGGCAAATCTCCAGAATGACGCCCGTCAGGATCCCGCCCAAGGAATTGGGCAGGACGATGGTGCGGATGGTCTGCCACCGAGTGGCGCCAAGGTTCCAGCACGCCTCTCGGAAGGGATGCGGCACTGCGCCCAAGGCTTCGCGGGAAGCCGTGATAATCACTGGCAGCGTCATGACGGCGATAGTCATGGAGGCGGTCAGCAGCCCAGCCTGCCATCTGGTGCCCGGGTTCCGAGGGTCGGCCAGCAAATGATTGAGGGCGGGCAGCAGGCCCAACACGAACGCGCCCACTCCGAAAAGCCCGTGCACAATGCTCGGCACGCCAGCGAGCGTGGTCACCGTGATGCTGATGAGACGCTTCAGCCAGCCTTCGCGCGCATACTCATTGAGGTAAATGGCGGCCAGGATGCCCACCGGCGCCACGAAGGTCAGCGAGCCGACTACCAGGGCGAAGGTGCCCGCCAGTGGCGCCCACAGCCCACCCTCCTTTCCTTTGTTGGAGGGATTCTGCCAGAACATAGTCGAACGAGAGGACCGGCGCCGCCCGCACAAAGATATACACCAGGATCGCAACCACGGGAATCACCAACAGCATGCAACACGCGAACAGGGCCCATTTGTTGCGGTTGGCCCGGCGGGCCTTGCGGCGCTCGAATCGGCTCGGAGCGAAGGGATTGGCCGGGGCGGCGACCGGTCTTGCAGTGGTGTTCATGCCTGGTCCTGGTTCCTCACACCCTTCACAATCAGGTCGGCGGCCACATTAATGCTGCACGTGATGACGAAGAGCACGATGCCCAAAATAAACAAAACCCGGTAGTGGTCACTCCCGTTCGCGGCTTCGCCCATCTCGGCGGCAATGGTGGCAGTCATGGTCCGGACAGGGTCGGTGAGCACGGCCGGGATGCGATTGCTATGGCCGGCGGCAAGCAGCACGGCCATCGTTTCGCCGATGGCCCGTCCCATGCCCAGCATGCAGGCCGCCAGCACCCCGTTGCGCGCGGCGGGGAAGAGCACCCGGCACACCATCTCCCATGGATTTGCCCCCAGCGCCAGCGCCGCCTCGCGAAAGGAATCCGGCACGGCCCGGAGAGCGTCCTCCGAGAGCGACACAATCAACGGCACGCTCATCAAAGCCAGGACGATGCCGCCAGTCAGCAGGTTCGTGCCCTGGGCGGCGCCAGTCTCGCTGCTGGCAAGGTGGAGCGCGACCATCACGTGGCCCCACCAACTTCCAGCCTCGGCGGTGAAGATGCCTTTGATGATTGGCCCCAGAACCATCAACCCGATGAAACCCCAGACAATGGACGGAATGGCTGCGAGCATCTCAATGAGGACCTTCAGCGTCTCCTTGACTTTGCCCCGGGCAAACTCAGAGATGTAAATGGCGGCCCCCAGTCCGACCGGCACCGCGATGACCAGTGCGATGGAAGTCGTGGTCAGAGTGCCCACTATCAGCGCCAGCGCGCCGAAACTGGGAGGGTTGCCGCTGCCGGGCGCGGGAATCCAGCGTGGACTGGTGAAGAAATGCACCCAGTCCAGCTTCGGCACCATCGGGGCGGCTTCTTTAAAGATGAACAGGAAAATGGCCGCCACCGCCAGGATGCCGCTCCAGCCGCACAGGCGGAGGAGCCACTCGGTCGGTTTCTCGAGCGCATCGAGCAGGTTGAATCTGCGACGCGCGTTCGAGGAGTCCTCTTTCGGCATAGGTCCAGGCAGCCGGGTGATGATCGGCAACTCGGCGGCCGCTTTCGGGCGCTCAGCCGGCGCTCTGCGCATGACCATCGCTACTGGAGTGGCACGAAACCCTCTTTCGCCACGATCTCCTGGCCGACCGGCGATAGGACCCAGTCAATGAATGCCTTGATCTCCCCTTGCGGTTCGCCGGCGGTGTACATATAGAGTTTGCGCGAGATCGGGTACTTGCCCGCGCGAGCGGCCTCGACCCCCGGCTCCACGCCCGGTTCGCCTTTCTTCGTGGAAATCTTCAGCCAGTTTACGGCGGGTGTCTTGTAACCCATCCCGCTGTAGCCCAGGCCGGAAGGCGTGCGCGCAACGTTCTCGACCACCTCCGCCGAACCATTCATCTCGCTAATCCCGCCGCGGAACTCGCGCTGCTTTTTGTCCGCAGTCTTGCCGCAAATGTGCTCGCGAAAATAATCATACGTGCCGGAGCTATTTTGACGGCCGAACAACACAATCTTGCCTCGGAATGCCGGGTTCACTTGCTCCCAAGTGGTCGTCGCCCCGCCCTCGGCCCAGATCTCGCGGAGTTCCTCAATGGAGATCTCCTTGATCGGATTGGAAGGATGCGCGTACACGGCCAGGGCGTCGTAACCCACTGCGAACTCCTTCGGCTCCTTGCCGGAGGCTGCTTTTACCTTTTCGCGTTCCTCAGGCTTCATTTCGCGTGAGGCATTACAGATGTCAGTATTGTTATTTTCCAACGCGGCGATACCGGTGCCGCTGCCTCCGCCATTGGCATTGACGAAGACGTTCGGTTTCACTTTGCGATAGGCCTCCGCCCATGCCGTCGCAACCTGAATCATCGTATCCGACCCTTTAACGCGGATCTCGACAGGTTTCGTCGCGGCGGTTCCAGAGTCATTTTTGGCTCCTGTGGTGCCGCCGCCCTTTCCCTTGTCGCAGCCGGTTAGGAGCAGGCAGACAGACATGGACAGCGAGGCTATCCCCAGGTTCAGAATGACTGATTTTCGGGTGTGATGTTTCATGGTTTGAGTTCCGAGTGCGGTTCTTGCAGAATTGCTCCGGCCAACTCCTGGAGTTGAGCTTCCAGGGCCTGGCAGGCTGACTCAAAGGTGGCCCTCACGGTCTCCGGTGCGCCATTCACCTCGGAAGGGTCCTGGATTGGCCAGGTGAAAAGGATGGTCTTGCCGAGCCGGAGCGGAAGCGCGTCCCGAGCCTTGGCGTCCAGGGCGATAATGACCTGGTACTGCTCCAAGGGCGAGGCCTCCTGGATGGCCCTGGTGGTCTGCCCGGAAATATCGATGTCCTTTCCGGCCATAAATTGAACCGTTCGCGCCTCCACCGGCCTGGGGGAAACTGCGGCGGCGGTGAACAGGAAGCCAGGCAGACGCATCGCCCTCGCAAGGCCTTCAGCCATCGGGCCCAGACAATTGTTGTTGGAATCAAGAAACAAGATGCGGCACTCCTCGGCGCCTCTGTGTTTGACGAACTCTCCGGTGCACATGTAGAGCACCTCTTCACACAGGTTTTTGGCCTGATCGGTGACGCGCTCCAGCCGCCGCGCAATGGTCGCAAGGTGACCGGCACTTGCCGCCGGAAGCCTCCTTGACTCGATGAGTTCCCTGATCTCCGCGTTGATCGAGTTGCGCATCGAGTTGCCCTGCTCCTCGAGGGGCATCGTCCGCGACGCCAACTCGGCGTCCTGCTCCAGAAAGGACCTCACCGCCTCCCGGAGCATCCGTATGGAGAATCTCCCGAGGTCGAGGAACCTGCCGTAGGGCGGCTGAGGCTCCAGGGTGCTCACCACCAGGACCTGCCGCGCGATGCTCTCGGCGTAATCGCCGATGCGCTCGAGTTCCCGGTTGATCAGGATGGCCGCAAAGACAAACCGCAAGTGGCCGGCTGCCGGCTGGTGGCGAACCAGGAACTCCAGGCAAAGCCGATCCAGCTCCGTCTCCAGTTCATCGATGAAGCGGTCCCCAAGAATGATTGAATAGGCCAACTGCCGGTTTCTCGTGGCCAGCGCCTGGAGACTCGCCTCGATCGCTCGCTCGCTCAGGGCGGCCATCCCGGCGACCTTGCTGCGGATGAGATCGATGTCCCGCTGCAGCGTCTCTTCCAAATGCGGATGTGTGTTCAATCTGGGTCTCCCGTCAAACTGGCTCCCGCCGGTTTGGAACGGTCACGGCCAAACTGAAGGACGCCGGTTACAGGAACATGTCCATCAGGTTACAAATGCGTGACAACTCCCGGCAGCCCGGTCGCGACCGGGTGTTTGGCCGGCCGTGGGGCGCATCCTGGCGCTGCCCCCGGAGTGCGCCCGTCCCCGGGCTGAAAGCCCGAAATGTGACAGCCTGGGCTGGAGCGAGCTTGCGAGCGGAGGCCCAGGTCATCGGGCCAGAATCTGGCGCGCCCTGCTATGGGCGCCATGAGGTCCCGGCCTTACAGCCCGGGGCTTTTCGAGGGGCGCTGGCTTGCCCGGGCCTCCGCTCCGCTCCAGCCCGGGCTATCACATGGCGGGCCTTCGGCCCTGGGGCGCATCCTGGCGCTGTCCCCGGCGCTCCGGGGGCGGTGGTCGGGACGCGCCCCTGGCCGTGCTGCTGCAGGGATTCGCGTTGACTTACTGGGACTGTTAGCGGATAGAGACTGGTATGGCCAAGCCGGTGATCTGGACGGTGGATGACGACCCCGACGTGTTGCCAAGAATATGAAAGCGACACAACTGCTGCACAACCTGGGCCAGAGCCTCTGGCTCGACAACATCACCCGCGACCTGCTGAACAACGGCACGCTCAAGCGGTACATTGACGACCTGTCGGTGACCGGGTTGACCTCGAATCCGACCATTTTTGATCATGCCATCAAAACCAGCCGCGCTTACGACGGCGCGATTCTCGATGGCTTGGCGACGGGGAAATCCAGCGAGAACCTCTTTTTCGAGCTGGCCCTTGAGGATATTACCCAAGCCGCCGACCTGTTCCGGCCGGTTCACGACCGGACGAATGGCGTGGACGGCTGGGTATCGCTGGAAGTCTCACCGCTCCTGGCGCATGACACCACGAGCACTCTGGACGAAGCCAAGGAACTCTTCGCACGCGCGAAACGTTCCCAACCTGTTCATCAAGATTCCCGGCACCCGGGAAGGTCTGCCCGCGATCGAGGAGGCGATTTTTGCGGGCGTGCCTGTCAACGTGACACTCCTTTTTTCTCGCGAGCATTACGTGGCGGCGGCCGAGGCGCACCTGCGCGGCGTCGAACGGCGTATCGCTGCCGGGCTCAATCCGAAGGTCGGTTCTGTGGCGTCAGTATTTATCAGCCGCTGGGACGCTGCGGTGGCAGGCAAGGTGCCGGCGGCGCTGAACAATCAGCTTGGCATTGCCATTGCCCGCCGAACCTACAAGGCCTGCCTGGGCCTGCTCGGTTCGCCACGCTGGCAGCGCGCGTGCAACGAAGGCGCTGTCCCTCAGCGGTTGCTCTGGGCCAGCACCGGAACCAAGGACCCGAAGGCGTCTGACACGCTATACATCAAAACCCTCGCGGCGCCGTTCACGGTCAACACGATGCCCGAGGCCACTTTGAAAGCTCTTGCCGATCACGGCGAGGCCGGCCCCAGCATGCCCATGGACGGCGGGGATTGTGAAACCGTCTTGGCGCAGTTCGCCCGGGCTGGGGTCGACCTGGACGCTCTGGCTGCTCAACTGCAGGACGAGGGCGCGAAGTCGTTTGTGAAATCCTGGAATGAACTGCTGGCAGTAATCGCCTCCAAGAGCGCCGCGCTCCAGCAGGCCGCCTAGAATCCTTGAATTTCAAAACATGATGCAGAGAGGTCAAGTTCGTGGCACGGGCATCCTGCCCGTGGTGGCTTGGGCAAGATGCCCAAGCCACGGTCTGAGGCCCTGCCTCGCTAGTTTCTCAGAGAGTGCCTCCACCGTCCAGGCGGCTCAGATCTGCGAGCAGGGGGCTGGCGCCAAGAACCAATTCGAGACCTTCGACACCGTGTCGGCGTATTGAGGATCGTTCTTGAGTTTGTTCCAGGTCGGATGCTTGCCGAAGGCATCGAAATGCTGCTTGTGCGCTTCCCGGTCCTCGGCGGAGAGCATGTAAGTCAGGTGCGGCAAGTCCTTGCCCGACAGGACCTGCCCGTAGAAGACAGGAGCCAGGCCGACCTCGTGCATCACCTCGATTTCGCCCGAGTTGAACATCTCGACCTTCTTGAGCGCCTTGAGTTCACTATGGCTCTGGTAGCTGCGCAATTCGAAGACCCGCGGTCTCCTCTCGAGCGAGTACGAAGCCAATTTGAGCTTGGGCTGGCCGGCGAAGGCGAGCATCAGCCAACTATTGATCCGCTCGAACGCAGGATTGGATTTGGGCGCCTGCAGGTAGGCCGCGCCGGCCTGCTGGTACTCGCCGTCCGCGTTCAGGCGCGAGGCGGCGGTGGCAAAAGAATCGAGCGAGGGATAAGGAATGAGCACATAGACGGATGCAGGCCCCTTGGGCTCAAGCTCCGTGAACACCCCGATTGGTTTGAGGCCCAGCCGGTTCAGCGCTGGAATGGCCGCCTTCTCGAGATAACCGTCCAGCAGCTCATGGCTGGCGCCCTCTTTGAAGCGGTAGGCCCGCAGTTCGTAATACTCCTGAGCCGCGCCGCCCGTGGGCTGGGCCGCGCCCGTTTGAACCCCGAGGGGGCTGAGGCCGGTGAGTGCAGAAGCCGCAAGGGAGGTTTTGAGGAATTCGCGTCGTTTCATGTTTTCTTGTCCTGGTTGTGGGCGGGACATTCCCGCCACGATGTTTGCGCAATTTCAACACCTTAATGTGAAAACAATGCTTGAGTCAACCGCCGTTGTAGGGCCAGCATGGGCCGATTTCATGTCGCATATGCATATCTTTCGCCTTCGACTTCCGATTCCGGCGCTCCTGGCCGCCATTCTGCCCTTCTTGGGCCCGTTGGCCTGCCTCGGCCAGATTGAGCCCAAGCAACTGGCCGGGGTCCTGGGCGAGGAACTCGTCTCGCCGAGCGTCTCGGTGTATCAGGTGCGCCATTATTTGGTGAATCTTGTGGCGCAGCCGCCTTCGGCAGCGTCGGCCAGCCAGTGGAGCCAGGAGGCAAACCGGCTCCGCGAGCACTGGCTCAACGATGTGGTTTATCATGGTTGGCCGCGAGACATTGTCGAGGCCCCGGCGCGGTTCGAGGAGACGGGAGTCATCGAGACCGGCAAGGGATACCGGATCCGCAAGCTGCGCTACGAGATCGTGCCGGGGTTTTGCTCGGCGGCGCTTCTCTACGAGCCGGAGGGCGCCCAGCGCGGCTCACCAGCCATTTTGAATGTCAATGGGCATGTGGGGGCGCCCGGGAAAACCGTCGAGTACAAGCAGAAGCGGTGCATCCAGTTTGCCAAACAGGGCATTCTGGCCCTGAACCTGGAATGGCTCAGCTTTGGCGAACTCTCACAAAGTGAGAACCAGCACTGGTACGGCGCGCACCTGGACCTGGTTGGCGCGCACGAACTGGGCCTGTTCTACCTGGCTATGCGCCGGGGCTCGACTACCTCTACAATCATCCCCTGGTGGACCGCGAGCGGATCGGGATGACCGGCCTGTCGGGCGGCGGGTGGCAGACGATCATGCTGAGCGCTCTCGATACGCGGATCAAGGCCACGGCCCCCGTGGCCGGCTTCTCCTCGCTCGCCTCGAGGATCGAGGCCAAACGCTATGGCGATCTGGGCGACGTTGAGCAAGCCCCGACCGACTTCTTCGTCCAGGCCGACTACACGCACCTGGTGGGCCTTTGCGCGCCCCGCCCGACGCTGCTGATCTATAATGCCGAGGATGATTGCTGTTTCCGGGCGCCGCTGGTGAAGCCGCTGGTCTTCGACGCGATGCGCCCGCTCTTCGAACTTTATGGAGCTGGGGAGGCCCTGCAGTGGCACGAGAACCTGGATCCGGGAACCCACAATTACCAGAAAGACAACCGGCTGGCAGCTTATCGCTTCTTCGCCGCACACTTTCATCTGCCCCCGTTTGCGGAGGAAGGGAATCTGGATGCAGAACTCAAAAGCTACAGCGACCTCACCGTGGGGTTGCCAACGAACAACCTCACCATCCTGGGTCTGGCGCAAAAACTGGGCCGGGAAATAGCGCGCACCCCGATCCCCACGAACAAGTCTGAGCGCGGGCGATGGGTTCTGGCAGAGCGGGCTCGGCTCAAAGAGGTGATCCGGCACAAACCGCCCGCTCTTGCCGCGCCTTGGCCGGTGGCCAGCACCAAGAACGGGGGCGTGGAGAGCATCTGCTATGTGTTCGACTTCGGGAACGGTCTTTCGGCAAATGGCGTGCTCACGCGCCTGATGGGTTGCCCGGAGAACGCGACGGTGACGCTTGTCCTGAATGACAAGGGCAAGAAGGAAAGCGCCGCCCCGGTCGCGGCCCGGGTCAACAAGGGCGACCAGGTTCTGGCGCTGGACCTGGCCTTCTTCGGCGACGCCTGGCGGGACGTGCCCGTGCCCGAATACGCGCAGCTCATTCACGGGCTGGGCGAGCGCCCGCTGGGCATCATGGTGGGACAATTGCTCGAGATCACCCGGTGGATGCGCGGCCGAGCCGGTGGAGCACCGGTGCGCGTGGAAAGCGCCGGTTTGCGCCACCAGGTGGCGGTCCTCGCCGCCGCCGCCCTCGAGCCCGGCCTGTTCTCCGAGATTGCCATCCGCGACGGAGCCAAGAGCCTGTCCTGCCTTCTGGAAACGCCGGTCCAGTTTTCCCAGGCCCCCGAGTTGTTCTGCCTGGATTTCTTCAAGTACTTTGACCTCGACCGCCTGCAAGCGCTGATCGAGGGCGTGCAGATAGAGTCCAAGAGCCCGGGTGAGCCGGCCAGATGATGACGCTGCGGAGGTCCTTTCGAATCAGGCGATGTCACGTTGTGAGTTGACTTGTTCGCCGTAAAGGTAGTCATCGTGCCGCGCGGCGATGTCAGTGGCCGCGTCGCTTCTCACCAGCGTGCGGTGGTCCAATAACCGGAACAACGGGTCCTGTCTGCGCTGCTTGAGGCGGTCCACGCCTTTGCCTTCACGCGGCAGTTTCTCCGTCACAGCCTGGCGGACGAAATCAGCGAACGAAATCTTCAATTTCCGCGCCTCGGCCATGGCCCGCCGCTTCACGTCCTCTGGCAGCATGATGCTCGTTCGCGTCATAATGGCATAACCTGCCGGGAGTCTTTCGCGATTTCAACCCTGCAGTGCCGCCCTGGAAGCTTCCGGTGGTGCGGCGGGACGCGGTTATGCGTATAGTGCGAGTCATGCGCGATTATGCGGCGTCGGTTGCGGAACCGGCCAAAGACCCCGTTGACGGGGGCATTCAACGAACACGGAGGCGGCCAGGCGCTGCTCTCCTTGGGCTGTCGGCCACAGCGGCAGCGTCCTTGCTGCTCACATTCGCGAGCCCTGCCGCACCGCCTTCGCGCGCCTTCCCAGTGCCCGAGGAATGGCCGGCCTACCGCCGGGACGGCTCGCTCCAGGCGCATTCTCCTGCGCGCGGCAGCATAGTGTCGCCGCGGATCGTCTGGCGGCAGTTCGTGGGCGTTCTCGAGGGCCGAATTGTGCTGGAGCCCGCTCCAGGGCAGCGCCGGTTGGTTCTGCCGTTGGCGGAGGTTGAGCCTGGCTCCGTCTCACCCGGCCTGGTGGAGGAGGATTTCCTCCCGAAATCGGATTTGGGCGAGAACGAACTCCGCTCCGCGACCACGGCCTATGCCGATGTGCTGCCCGAGGAGCCGGGCCCCGAGAAGATCGAATTCGAGAGCGGCTTTGCCAAACCCACCGTCAACGGCCAATGGCAGAAGTGCGTTGGCCGTTGTTTCGCACGGCGTGAAGGCAAGTGGGTCCAGGTTTGGGAGACGCAGCCAATCGATCTCCTGTTCCAGCCGCTGCCGCTGGTGGGGGATTTCGATGGGGACGGCAGACCGGAGATTGCCATTCTGCCTTTTCATGAGTTGCTGCTGCTGGATGCGCGGACGGGGGCCATCAAGGATCGCTGCCGGTTCACCGACACGCGCAGCTATGGCTTCTTTGGCGCCTACGATTTCGAGCATGACGGACGGACGGAGTTCCTGGTTCAGGCCGATTTCTCGAAGCACGTTGACGTGCTTGGCTTTCGCAACGGGAAGCTGGGCCTGCTTTGGCAGCGGAACGTGGAAGCCGACATCTCCAACCCGCAGAAGATTCTCCGCGTGGGGCCCAACCCGGTGGCAGATGTGGATGGAGACGGCCAAGATGAGGTCTTGACTACGATCTTCAACGAACGCGGCGACCAGCGGTGGCGGGTAACCGTACACGAGGCGCTGACCGGGCGCGTCAAGGCGGAACTGCCGGACGAGTATCTTGCGGGGCTGCTGGACCTGGAGGGCCGGGGCGTGAGCCAACTGCTCACGGTCCGCGCTACGGGCGCCGGTGTGCCGAAATTCGGCGCGATTCGAGTTCACTCCCTCGAGGGAAACCGCTTCACGACTCTTTGGCAGAAAGAAGATGCCGCCTGGGAGACCTGGGAACCGCCCCTGCCCGCCAACGTGCAAAGCACGGCGACCTTGGGGCGCGCTACCGTCATAAGCCGGCGGGGGCCGCAGGGCGTGACCATTGCCATCCGCGAGGCAAAAGACCGCGGAACCGGCCTCGTCACCCTCTCGACGGCGAGGTGGGGCGGCCGAGGCTTCCAGCGCGTAATGTCCGTTGCCGGCCAAGGGCTGCAGGCCGTCGGGCTGGACCGTTCAGATCGGCTGCTGGTTCGAGTCGATTATCAGCCCGGTGAAGCCACTCGATTGCAAGTTGTGGGGGCGAAAGCCACGCTGCTGGCGACCAGGCGCATCGGGGGCGTTCCAGGGCCCGCCGCTGTCGCCTGGCCGGATGACGCGAAGGAACCCACAATCATCGTCCAGGGCCACGGTGAAGAGGTGGTCGCGTTTCATCCGCCGCGCGGCGCTGGACAGGCGTATCCCGACACTGCCCCCGGAGTGCGCCCGTCCCCGGGCGCAGCGGCGACGGAGCGGGCAGGCGCGCCGGAGTACTTCACAGTTGCCCTGGCTGCGGACATCGCTGCGCCCGAGGACGGGCGCACTCCCATCTCGCCGCAGCCGTTGGGGGCGGTGTCGGGATACGCCCGCGCTGGACGGCCGGGGAAGCTCGCGCGCATCGCCGGACGCGGCCAGGGCACGAGCTGGCCGGAAACCCTCGGGCCAGTCGTCGCGGACCTTGCGGGCGACGGGCGAAGAGCGCTCCTCCTTGCGGCCGCCAGCCCCGGCGGTTTTGCGCGCTTGCAGGCCCTGGACTTGTCCGGGCGCGCGCTGTGGCAGCACGATTTCCCGAACATTCCCGGCACCGCGCCGGTGTGGAACACGGGCGGGATTGTCCTGTGGCAAGCGGGCCACTTCACCGACCCGCGGCGACAGGATGTTCTCGTGACCATCCGGCGCTCGATGATGCACAGCGAGGAAACGGCGCTGCTGTCCGGCCGGGACGGCCGCGAGCTGTGGCATCGCGACCGGCAGATCAGCCAGCGCGGCGTCGGCGGCACGCCCTTTGCCCTGGCCGATTACGACGGCGACGGCCTTGAGGATGTCGCCTCGCTGCACCCGAGCATCTTCTACTTGCTCAAGGGCAATACCGGCGCTGACTTGCTTGCCAAGGACGCAACGTGGAAGGAAGTCCCCGCCCAACCGGTCTATTGGGGGCAGCCCATTGCCGGTGATTTTCTGGGGACGGGCCGGCCGCTCTTCTTCGGCGGCCGTTCGATGACCGGCCTGGTCCGGACGGACGGTTCACTGGTTTGGTGGGACGCCCTGGACCAGAGCGCCCAGGATTGGCCGGTGTTCGGCAACTTTACGGGTCAGGGCCGCCTTGAGGCTATGGGCGCGGGCTACCCCGATGGCATCCGCTGCTACGACGCCGCGACCGGCCGGGTGCTCTGGCGTCTGCCCATGCCTGCTCCCGGGAGTGTGATCGGCTCCACCAGCGCCGATCTCAACGGCGACGGGCGGGACGAAGCCCTGTTCGTCATCGGCCAACAACTCGTCTGCCTGGGGGCCGGCCGCACCCCCGCCGAAGGCTCCGTCCTCTGGCGTCTCCCGTTGCCGGCCCAGACGGGTCCGCCGAGCCTCGCCGTGCTCGGCCGGAGCGAGAGCCTGTCCATCCTCTTGGTTGGCGCTGATGGATTTGTCTATGCCGTGCGTTGAGGTTTCGATGCTTGAAGGTGTTGGCGGTGTCGGCGGCCTAATCGGGCAAATGCCCGCTCAACGGTTCCATCGGCACTCGCTCACTTCGCGCATGCTCCTGGCGGCGCGTCAACTCGCGCGAATCAACCCCCGCATATACTCCGCGGCAAGCTGCGCGTTCTCATCCACGAACTCGATGCCCATAGTCTGACCGTTGACGACCGGCAACGGATGGCACAACTCGAAACCGATGTAACCTTCGTAACCGATAGCTTTCATCGCCTGGATGAAGATTGGATAAAACGCCTCTCCTTTAATGGAACCATCGGCCCGGCGTTTGTATTCGCCGCCAAAATGAGAGAGGACTTGCAAGGGACCCACCGCACGGGCAGCCGCCTGGATCACCGCGGGGCTTTTGTCCGGCATAATCGGCACGTCCAGGCTGACCTTCAGATAGGGAGAATTGACCTCCCGGACCATCCGGAGAACGTCCTGATGGTCCTTGATGACCGGGGCGTGGTTTTGAAGCGCCAGGCTGACGCCGGCATCGCCGGCATAGCGGGCGCACTCGGCCAGGCCGGCGCGGCACCACTCCCAGGTCTCCTGAGGGCTGAACGATTCGTGGATGGTTTTCCAAAACCCGCGCGCGAGGTCATACCGGCCCAATTGCGGGTGTTTGGTGACACCCGGCCAGGCCAGGAAGACCCGCACAGTCTTGACCCGCAGTTCGCCCGCCATGCGAATCAGCTCCCGCAGATAGACGATCTGCGATTCGCGGACCTCGGGCATGGGGCTGCTCAAATCATTGTTTGCGGCCACCGAATACAGTTCGATGCCCGCCGACTCCGCCCGCAACCGCAGGTCCCGGCAGCGGCGCGCGGGCATGTCCAGCGGATTGCCGTGCGGCCGTTTGCCATCGATCTCAACCCCGTCATAGCCGTATTTCCTGGCTCGCTCGATGACGCCCTCCAGCGTCAGCGCTTCTCCCCGATACCAGAGCCCCAGATAGGTGATGCTATAGAGACCGACTTTCATGCCGGCTCTTATAGCCTTGTTGTCCGTCGTTTGGGAAGCGGGATCGGTGCCTGCAAGACCACTGGTGTTGGCTAGCAGGCTGGCCGTGGCCGAAACCGTGGTCTGTTGCAGGAAACGTCTCCGCGATAGTTGTGGCGCGCTCATATACTGATAGTTGGTCTGGATGCTGGCAGACGCGGACCCAAAGTCAACTTCATCGCAGATTGGCAATGCTCTCCGGCTTTGCGCAAGAGGCGCCCTTGTCGAGCCACTTGCGTCCGATGCGGCGCACTTCGCCCATATCGCGCGCCGCGCCCAGCAGCACGCAGAACACGCGGCGTTCGGTCCAACGGTTGAGCTCCATATCCTTGCAGAACTCCGGGTAGTCCTTGGCGAACGATTTGATCCGTTTGCCGGCCGGGACGAAGAACTGCCCCACCGACCCAAAGCTGAACGGGTACGGCGAGCCAGGCTTCCAGTAGGACGTCTGCGAGTTCAGCCAGCCTACCGGCCAATGATCCCAAAGCCCCGTGCCCCAACCACAACCGCCCTCGGCTCCAGGCGTGCAGTGGTCAACCAACTGGTTTCTCCCGGGCGGGAACCCGCTGGCCTCGCCGAGCACGGCAAAGAGCAACTTCTCCTTGAACGGCAGCGCCAACACGCACCCTCTTGACCGCGCGATGGCCGCGAGAGTGGCATCATCACCCACGCGCCGGACACCGCCGTTCTCATCCCAGAAAATGTCGTAGCGCAGGCCGCTGTATAGATCGAGCACGGTGTGGGTCTGGTAATCGCCTCGCTCCGCATCGCGAGGAAAGAGGTCTTTAATCGTCGAGCCGGCGGGCGCCACACCAAACAACTCAACGGGTTGGGTGCTGTAGCCGGCGATATCCTCCGGCATCAGACTCTCGTAGCTCATGCGGCGCAGAATCGAGCCCGTTGGGGTAAGCGAAGTAATCCTCCGTGCCCCGCAGCCGCGGCCTGGCGTCGTTGTTCATGTTGACACAGAAATAGGTCCATCTTACCCAGACGCGCCGCGGCCCACTCTCGATAATGTCCACGAAACTGTTGCGTTCCTTGCGCCCCATGCTGTTGAACAACTCGGCATCGCCCAGGTTCCCTTCGAAGAACTGGTTGCACATGGCGGCGCCGCCGGGCAACTCCAGCACTGGACAGTAGCTCGCTTCATGGCTGAAGATGAACCGCTCGGGACGGCGCTTCCAGAACACGACCACTGCCTTCTTGGCGTTCACGTCCGCGTGCGGCGGACTGGGGGCCAGCGCGCCGCGGTAGTGGCCCGGCGCGTAGTCGTTCACCTCGAGGGCCGAAACCCCCTGGGGCGTTTGCCTGGCCAGGTCGGCCATGGTCACCGCAGCCGGCTTCACAGGACTCGGGCCGATTCCGGCCGCGCACGCTGCTGCCGACAGAAGCAAACCGCTGAATAAGAGCGCATTCACAATCCGGAAAATGGTTTCATGTGATTGTCAGGAGAATAGTCCTTGGCTTGGCCCGAGCAAGCCACAATAAAGACGGCACCGTTGCGAGGGGGCAATGGTACACTGCTCCGGAGCGCGGACTTGGACTCTTCTGGCGGGCCTATTGAACATTGGGCGCCCGAAGCGGGCTAAAGCCCGCGCTCCGGTCCTTCGGCAAAGCCTGCGGGGGCAGTGTCCGATCGGGCCTCCCTCGCGATGTGAATCAAATGTCTTCGTGACACCGGCTCGAAAAAACCCAGGTTCCTCATCATGATCCTGGGTGACGCCTGGAAACCGCCGAGAGGCTTGTCTTTCCGCGGTGCGGTGACGCTGGGCCTGGCCCTCATCGTCACGGGGATGACGGCCGCGGGTATCGACCTGAACGCGACGCTCAGCCGTGGTGTTCCTCACCATCTTGGCCAATGGCCGCGAAGTGGGAGTCCTGGGCGCAGGTGAGTCCAATGCGGGCGGGTTTTAGGCTAACAGGCTGATCTAGATGTCCCGGAAGGGACATCAGCCGGCCAACTCGTGACTGAGCACAATGGCGCTGCGGACGCAAAGATCAGGCACGGAATATGCTCCCTTCAATGGCGGTGATGATGCCCAGTGGAGCTTACGTGGCATGCCCGCCCAGGATTTCTGAAGAACATTCGGTCTTCCATTTCTTCCCAGGTTCTGCTAATCGTGGCCCATGCGTAAACCCGCAATCAACTTGTTCGCCGTGCTGCTCCTCTGCTCGCTCCTGCCGGGCATTAACGCGCAGGAGAACAAAAAGGATGCGGTCCCCAAGACCTGCCTGACCAAGTTCAATCGGCAAATCGTTGATGACCACGAGCAACGCTACGGCATGTCCTGCATTCCGATGTTGATTGAAATGGTCCTGAAGTTGTTAGGACGGGTGCCACGTTCATATTACGAACTGCAAACGCCATGGAAAGAAAAGGCGGATGGCAATTTCAGAGATTTTGATGGGAAGACGATCCAAGGGGTCACGTTCCACAAACAGTTCGGTTTGGATCGCAATGGGCAGTTTCCGCTGGCCAAGCTGTTTGAGACCATTGACCGTGAACTGAAGGCCGGCCGGTTTGTGATTGTGTCGCTGACCTCCGGCCACGGGTGGCACATGTTCGTGATTTATGACGAGGATCCTGATGGTGAATTTCTAGCCGTTTCAAAGGATGGGGCGAAAACGATTGAGGAAAGGCACGTCAAGAAAGTCATCACGAAGATGCAGGGAACGGACATTTTGACTTGCGAATTGAAACGCTGAGACCCAGGCGAGCGAGGAGTCCTCTGATCACGTTCGGCGGCAACCGCACTACTTCTTTGTTGCAATCTGGATGAACTGAATCACCGGCAGCCAAACGGCAATCATCGTCGGCAGCATAACCAACACCAGGCTCGCCATCGTGGCGGCGAAGAACTGACAGCACGCGGGTCGGGCGCACTGTCTCGGCTGCGCGGTCTTTGGCTTCGGCGAGGACAACGAGCAGGTCCACATCGCTGTCCCCATGGGCCCCGCCGCGGGCGCGCGAGTCGAGAAGGTTGGTGCTGCGCGGGCCAGGGGTGCGAGAGAAAATAGTAACTATTAGACCTGTTCATTTCCGCGTATTCCGCGTATTCCGCGGTTCATTCTTCTTCGCAGCTTTGCCAGACTCACCCGCCATGGAAACCAAAACTACCTCAAGGCGAGCGGGTTCAAGCTCGGGCTGTTGGTCAACTTTGGCCATTATCCCAAGCTCCAAATCGAGCGCATCGCGGCGGAGCGGGGCCGATGCGGCTATGGCACCTGAGGGCAACCGCGGAACACGCGGAATACGCGGAAAACAAAGCCGTTCAGCGATCCCGGGGGGGATTGGCCGGCATTGGGGCAGCCCCGTTCCTTGCGGTTGCATCCGCATAGATACAATCACCGAAGGGAACAAACAACGCCTGCCTTGGTCTCTTCAACGGAAGTTACTTTTTTGTCCCGCACCCGAGGGCCAAGCCGCTGTCACTCCGGCTCCGTCACCGTGAAGCTGGCCTGGTACTTGCCCACCAGTTTTAGGGTTACCAGGCCGCTGTTGTCTCTGGCTTCAGCGGACATTTCGATGGGGTTCTCCTGCTGCGCGGAGAGGGCCTTCAAGGGGACGCGCAGCACCGGCTCTTTGTCCTTGCCGTAGATGAGCAACTCCAGCCCGCCGTCGGCATCCTTGCGAACGCCCAGCGCGCAGCAGACGACGTTGGCTTCGCTGTCCTCGCTCTTCACATGAACGACGCGCAGCTTGCTCGTCTGCAACGGCTGCCCGTCGCTAATCGGGACCAGCTTGAGCATCCAGAGTTGGCCGACCGGCGTCACGTCCTTGCCGGCCTTGGCGAACGTTTCGGCGCTGAGCTTGGTCTCCGGCAGGACCATGCCGCCATGACCTTCGTGGCCCACCGCCACAGGCCGCTTCACATCCGGGTCGGTCGGGATGGGCGTATTGAGCATCTCCTTGAGGTTGAGGCTGACGATGAAAGCGCCTTTGAGCGCGGTCTCGCGCGGTAACTGTTCCTGGGCGCGGGCGGCCTCAAGCCCGGCCAATAGAAGGCAGGCAATCAGCCCGGCCCCCCACAAGCGCCTGGGGCACGCGCGGAAGACACCGATGCGGGCGGCGAAGATTCTGGAGGACAGCGGCAAGCCGTATTTTCGAGTATTCATGCCCGGCATGGTTGACAAAAAACGCCAGTGTTGCAACAGCAAACGCACGAATTGCGCGAACTCTAAGCGACCCTCGCACGTTCCCTATTGGCCGGGTGGCATCCCTCTGCCGGCGCCCATCCGCTTCATCATTTCCTGCTGCATCATCGTCATCATGCTGTCGTATTTCTTGAAGTCCGCCGGGGGCTCAAATTGAGCGGCGTCGGGTGGGCCAAGCTGCACGTCTTTGAAAAACAGGGTCATCTCCTTGCCGCCCTCGCCCGTGACGATTTTGACCGGGAATTTCTTGAGATCGGACGCATTCCACACTATGGACTCATGGGTTTTTCCTGGGCTGCCGGTTACGATGACTTTGTTTTTCACGCAGTCGTGGCCGTTCACGGTTTCCTTGCCCAGTTCGGTGATGTTGATCTTGAAATCAGACGCAGGCTTGGCGGCATCCGGATCCTGACTCGTGCTTTCCACATAGGCCTGTAGCCCGGGATAAACCGTGTAGGAACGGCTTTTGTCAGCACGGGAGATAGTGACGACTTTGTCCATGCCCATTTGCTTCATTTGCGCGACGCTTCTCGGCGTCATTTTGCTGTTCTTCATTTCCGTCATATCCATCTCGAAGCGGGATTTGCCTTCGAGGCAGGCGATTTTGCCCCTCATCGTGATCTCCCCGGCGTCCGCGCCGCCGGCCATGTGCATTTCGAGATTGGCGGAGAAGGCGGAATTGTCGCCGAAGAGTTTCGCCATGTCGCCGCCCAAGCGCGGGCCAGGAGGCGCGCCGCCCATGCCGCCGCGCGGGCCGTTCTGCGCGTTCGCCGCCAAGAGTGTGAGCGACAAAATCGCCGCGCTAAGAACATTCAGATGCTTTTTCATAATGGTTCGATTGGCTCTGTTGCGGTGCGGAATAACAAAGGCCCTGCCAGGCTGTCCAGCAAGAAGTGCGGCAATCTCGGAAGGTGCGCCATCCTCGGCCTTCGGGGCAGGTCGTTCAAGAAGTTTTGGCGCTTGGCCGGACCGGTCCGTTCCTGAGGCCTGGTTCGCCGGCATGAATTGTGGTTTTCTGTTCATGTCGCCAATTCTCGCGGAGGGGGTTGGACATCCGCTAGGGGGTGGTCGAAAAAGATGCACCCAAAACAAAATGGGCCAAGGACAAAGAGAAGATTCTGGGAGTTGAGTGGGGCTTGATGACGGCGCAGACGAAGCAACGCGGTCATCCAGAAGGCTGGGAAGCGACCAAATTACTCCCAGGAACAGGCTTGAACAGCGTTGAACGTGTTATGCGAGAATGTTATGCCGAATGAGGTGTGATTCTGCAAGTCGTTGATTACAAAGATGGAGCGAGCGAAGGGATTCGAACCCTCGACATTCACCTTGGCAAGGTGACGCTCTACCAGACTGAGCTACGCTCGCTTCCAAGCAGGCGCGGACAAACTACGGGAACCTGGCAGAAATGCAAGCTCGGATTTAAAAAAATCCGCACCGCGAAGGGTTGCCCCGCGGAGGGTTGCTGTCCGGCATCCCTTGCCGCGGCCGCTACCGAATGCCAGGGGATCGGAGCGCGGACTTTAGTCCGCTTACAGCGGCCGCCCCGCCAACTGGTTCGGGTCTCTTCGTAGGCCGGGCCTCCTTTCGGTTCTTTGAACTTTGAGCACCTCAGCTAAATCGAGCGTGGAGCGGTTCTTGGGCGGTCTAAGCGGACTAAAGGCCGCGCTCCGGTGGTACAGTCGGGATGCGCCCCGCTCCGCGGAGGGTTGCTGTCCGGCATCCCTTGCCGCGGCCGCTACCGCCAGTAGCCGCCGATCCAGACCCAACCATGGCCGCGGCGGTGCCAGTGGCCCGGCACATAAATCGCGCTGGGATGCGGACGGACCATCCAACTGCCCCCCGCCCAGACCCAACGCCCACGCCACGTCCAGGAGCCCGGCACCCATACATACTCCGGCCCGGGCGGGGCCCCATAGACTTCCGCCGGAGGTGGCGGCGGCGCTACGCTCACCACCCCCTCGACGGGCGGCGGAGCGGCCACCGGCGGACCCTGGACATACACCGGACGCTCGACGCACCCCGTGAGCAGGGAAAACGCAGCCGCCCCCAAAACCAGCACTGCCAGCATCGATGTTTTCATATTCCAAAACCTTCGCTTAATGGACGCTGCACCAGGCCGGGTTGTTCATGCTCGATGCGGCGGTCGAGGGCTGCGGGCCGAGGGTCGAGGGTCGAGGGGCAGCCAGCGGCCTACGGGTTGCCGTTCACGGGCGCTGTCGGGGCGGGTGTCCGGGCCAGTTTGCTGCGGCGCATCCCGTAGGAGAGATAGAAGACCATTCCGATGGCAAACCAAACGCCGAGCCGAATCCAGGTCAGGCGCGGCAGGAAAACCATCAATCCCAAGGCCGAGAGCGCGCCCATGGGGGCGACGAGCCAGACCATCGGCGTCTTGAATCTCCGCGGCAGGTCCGGCTCGCGCAGCCGGAGGATGAGCACGCCGATGGAGACGATGGCAAAGGCCAGGAGGGTGCCGATGTTGCAGAGGTTGCCCGCATCCCGAACGGGCATGAGCGCGCCGAAGAACGCGACCACGATGCCCGTGGCAATGGTCACGAGCCAGGGAGTTTGAAACCGCGGATGGACTTTGCTCACGAATTGAGGCAGCAAGCCGTCCCTGGACATCGTCCAGAACACTCGGGTTTGCCCGAGCATCATGACCAGAATCACGGACGAAAGGCCGGCAATGGCGCCGACTTTGATGACCCGCGCCATCCAACCCATATTGGCCCGGTCGGCAGCCAGTGCAATCGGCGCCGGATCGTTGAGGTCCAGGTAGGGGACGATGCCCGTGGCAATCCCCGAGACCAGGATGTAGAGCACGGTGCAGATTACCAGCGAGCCGATGATCCCGATGGGCATGTCACGCTGGGGATTTTTCGCCTCCTGGGCGGCCGTGCTGACCGCGTTGAATCCGATATAGGCAAAGAAGACCAGGCTCGCCCCTTGCATGACGCCCGACCAGCCGAATTTGCCCCAGACCCCCGCGTTCTCCGGGACGAACGGATGCCAGTTGGCGGGATTGATCGCGTGGATGGCCCCGACGATAAACAGGAGCACGACCGCAATCTTGAGGAAAACGATCACATTGTTGAAGCCGGCCGATTCCCGGATCCCGATTACCAGCATCATGGTGACGAAGGCAACGATGAACACGGCAGGGAGATTGAAAATCGCCGTGACGTGCGGCAGGCTGGCCGGATCGGCGCCCAGCAACTTCATATGATCGGCCAGGCCTGCGCTCATGGCATTCCATCCAACGTTCACTTTCAAGGAAGCGGCCAGAGCGGCCGGAAGGTCCACCAACTCGATGCCCCGGGCGGCGGAGAGTTGTGGCGGAATGTAGATCCCGAAGTCTCTCAGGAGCGAAACCACATAGCCGGACCAGCCTACCGACACGGTGATCGCCCCGACCGCGTATTCGAGGGCCAGGTCCCAGCCGATGATCCAGGCAAAAATCTCTCCGAGCGTCGCGTAGGCGTAAGTATAGGCGCTGCCGGACATCGGGACGAGCGAGGCGAATTCGGAGTAACAGAGAGCGGCAAACGCCGAGGCCACGCCGGCAAACACGAAGGAGAGAACCACCGCCGGGCCGGCATTCAGGGCGGCAGCCGTCCCGGTCAGGACGAAGATGCCGGTCCCGATGATGGCCCCGATGCCGAGCGTGGTCAGATTCAACGGCCCCAGGGCGCGTTTGAGGCTCCGATCCGCCAGCGCCTCAGCCTGCAGGTCGGTCACACTCTTTCGTCGCAACAAGTTCACGGGTTGAGTGTCATTGATTGGTTGCCCCCGGTTATCAGGTTCCGCCAGGAAGGACCGTCTCGAAGAGCCTTTGCAACGCCGCCTTGATGTCAGCCCAGTCCGCAGGAACCATTCTCCCAAGCGGGCGAATAACGGCCGATTTTTCAACAGTGGCCAATTTGTCAACTCGTACGACCGAAGGAATTCGCAACCCCGAACCTTGCCAATGCGCGACTGTCACATCAAAAGGCGTCCTGCCTGCGTGACTGCTTATCGGAGCAACCAATATGTCGTCATCCCCGGAATCGTAGGCCACCATCACCGGCCTGCGTTTCACGCCAACCTGGCTGCTGAAGGCCAGCGAAACCAGCAAGATGTCAGCTTGCGCATAGCGCATACCCCCTCAATCCTGGTCGTAAATCGCGTCCGCTGGCGAGTACTGTCTCGCCAACTGGCTGGCCGAGAACTGCGCCCACTCCCTATGTTCGAGCTTTGCCTCGAGGCGTGAGAGAAGGAAGTCCACAAAGTGCAACGCTTCAGTCTGCAGGGGGCCTGGGAGTGCCCTGGCCCTCTCATAAATCAGTTCCGCCGTACTCATGCAGTAACATTAGGAGACGACAGTGGCGCTGTAAACACCAAACGGCTTTCGGACGGTCCGTGCGGTTCAAGGGCGGCACCCGCGGCTCCCCCGCCGCTTCCACATAAAATAAGCCGGCACGCCGGCCAGGACGATGAGCAGCCCCGGCCAGGTCGTCTGGGTCTTGTAGAGGAGCAGCACCACCATGATGACGGAGGCGGCGGCCAGGTAAAGGGCGGGCACCGCCGGGTAGCCCAATGCGCGGTAGGGCCGCTCCGCCTCCGGCCGTTTGCGGCGCAGGACGAAGAGGCCGGCGATGGTCAGGACATAAAAAATGAGCACGGCAAAGATGACGTAATCCAGCAGGTTGCTGTAGAGATTGCCGTATTGCTCGAGGCCGCGGGCGTCCAGGAGCGGCGCGCCCGTGCGCGCATCGCGCAACCGTGTGCGCGGCAGGATGAGCAGGGCCGACCAGGCGCACTGGAGCAGCAAGCCGGCGGCGGGCACGCTCCTGGCGTTGAGCCTGCCGGTCGCGCGGAAAAACAAGCCGTCGCGCGCCATGGCATAATAGACGCGCGCGCCGGCCAGGATGAGGCCGTTGTTGCACCCGAAGGTCGAGACCATGATAGCCACCGCCATGATGAGCGGGCCGGCGCCGCTGGACACCGCCTGGGCCGCTGCTGTGGCCACGCGGTCATCCGGGGCGTGCTGGATCTGGTCCAACGGCAACACGCAGAGGTAGGCGACGTTGGCCAGGACGTAGAGGGCGGTCACCAGGGCGGTGCCCGCCGCCAGGGACAACGGCAGGTTGCGCCTGGGGTTCTTCACCTCGCCGGCGGTGAAGGTGATGTTGTTCCAGGCGTCCGAGGAGAAGAGCGAGCCGACCTGCGCCGCGCAAAAGGCGACGAACAGGCCGAACGCCCCCGCCGCCGCGCTTGCCACGGGCACGAACGAGAGCTCCGGTTGGACCGGCCAGACGCCGTGCGGGGTCCAAAGGTTGCTGAAGTTGGCCCGGATGGCCTCCGGGTTGCGCCCGAGTGTCACGCCCAACACAATGAGCGCCGCCAGCGAGAGGATTTTGGCGGAGGTGAACAGGTTCTGGATGAACTTGCCGAGGCGCAGTCCGCGCATGTTGGTGAGCGTCAGGACCACCACAATCAGGATGGCGGCCAGTTGCTGTTGGGAGAGGCTCACTGCGTATCCGGCCGAGACATTGATTGGCGGGATGAGCCAGGAGGTGGGCGAGACGGGCCGGACGACCACGCCCAGAAAGCGCGAAAAGGCCACCGCCACCGCCGCGATGGTGCCGGTCTGAATGACCAGGAAGAGCGTCCAGCCGTAGAGGAAACCCAGGAGCGGGCCGTAGGCCTCGCGCAGATAGACGTATTGACCGCCCGCCCGCGGCATCATCGCCGCCAACTCGCCGTAGCTCAGCGCCGCGCTCAAGGTCAGCAGGCCCGTGACCACCCACGCCGCCAGCAGCCAGCCCGCCGAGCCCACCTGCCGCCCGATATCGGCCGAGACGATGAAGATCCCCAGCCCACCATCGAACCCGCCACCAGCATCGTCGAGTCCAGGAAGCCCAGGCCGCGGATGAACCCACCCTCAGCGGGCCCGGCATTGGGCTTGTCCTCGGCATCACGCCGGCTGATTTCTCCGTTCATCCGAGGTTGAGCGGCGGCTCTCAGGGTCAAGCGGCTACTGGACCACCAGGGAAAGTTCCTCCTGGGAGCCCTCGGCGCTGAGGCAGCCCCGGAGGTAGAGCAGGATCTGGTCCTTGAGGCTCCGGCATCGGGCGCTCCAGCGGCGCGCGCCGGCAAGCTGCATCACGCATGGGCGCAGGCCGCTGAAGCGCACGATGCGGGGCGCGCCCTTGAGGCGCTGCCGCAGTTCCTCCCGCAGCAGCGCAAAGAAGAATAGCTCGCGGCCTTCGCCGGATTCATGCGCCAGCCGGCACAGATCGGATTCCACTACACCGCCCTCGACAGGGGAGCCGGCGGCCCCCGGGGTTTTGAATCCCCGCAGCACCTTCTCCAGGGCATGCGCAAATTCGCTTAGGGTCACAGTCTTGCGGCCCAAGCCCTGCTTGAAATAATGAAACACTGCGTTGGCGGCGTGCCCGACGAACTCCGGGTCGAACCACCCTGCAGCCTGGCCCATCAACTCCACAGAAATCATCGATGCCGAGAGCGGCAGGCTCTCCCCGTTGGCCATTTCGAAGAGCAGACAGTCCGAGGCAAGGGCGATCATTGTTTGCCCTCCAGCTTCCTGACCTCGTGAACGAAGTCCGTGGCCTCCTGGAAACGCCGGTACACGCTGGCGAACCGCACGTAAGCCACCTGGTCAATCTGGCGCAGCCCCTCCATGACCTGCCGGCCCAGTTCCTCCGCCGGGACCTCCCGCTCATAGTGGTCGGTCACCTCATTGACAATCTTCTCGATCAGGTCCTCGATGACCTTCTGGCTGATCGGGCGCTTCTGGCAGGCCTTCTTCATCCCCTGGAGCAGTTTTTCCTTCGAGAATTCCTCGCGCCGCCCGTCCCGCTTGAGCACCAGCAGGCCCGTGCGCTCGATCTCTTCGTAGGTCGTGAAGCGAAACCCGCAGGAGATGCACTCCCGCCGTCGCCGAATCGTCGCCCCTTCGCGCGACGCGCGCGAGTCCACCACTCTGTTGTCCAGACAGCCGCATTTGGGGCATCGCATATGGACAAAACCAGACTACTTCTAATAGTAGTCAGCCCGAGCGTAGCGCCCCACCCCTTGGGGAGTCAAGCAGATACTCTAAAAAAATTAACAGAAGCAAACAAAGGGAACAAAGCACACAGAGTAACCCCTGGTGGTCCAGTCCGACCCGTCTGACCCGTCGGACCCGTCCGACGCGTCTGACTGGGGTCCCCGGCCTCCGGCTCCCGTCACACCAATGTCTAAAACACCTGCGGCAGGCCCTCGACGAGGAACTTCAGTTTGCGGGTCAGGCCCTGCTCATCGGCCAATTGCCGCAGCCATCGGGGCGGCTCGTCCATGTCCTCGAAGGAGAGGCGGAAGGCCCCGTAATGCATGGGGACCAGCCATTGGGCGCGGAGGTCTTTGAAGACCCGGAGGGCTTCGTCGGGCCCCATGTGGACGCGGCGAAAGGACTCGGGGTGGTAGGCGCCGATGGGCAAGAGGGCAATCTCCGGGGCGCAACTCTTGCCGATCTCCTTGAACCCATCGAAGTAGGCGCTGTCGCCGGCGTGATAGATGCTGCGGCCCTGGTGCTCCAGGACGAAGCCCCCATAGCCGCGGTGGTTGTCGCGCAGGATGCGCGCCCCCCAGTGCTTGCAGGGCGTCAGCGTCACCGTCCAGTCCCGGTGCTTGAAACTTTCCCACCACTCCAGCTCGACGATGCGTCCGAAGCCCAGGTTGTAGGCCAGGTCGCCCGTGCCCCAGGGCATGACGGCGATTTTGGGATGGGGCAGGCGGCGGAGGGTCGGCTTGTGAAAATGGTCGAAATGGGCGTGGGTGAGCAGGACCAGGTCGATGGGGGGCAGGTCTTTGAGGCGCAGGCCGGAGCGTTTGATCCGCTTGAGCAGGAACAGCCAGTTGGCAAAATTCGGATCGATGAGCACATTGAGGTCGGTGAACTGGACGAGGAACGAGGCATGCCCAATCCAGGTGATGGCCACCTGGCCGGTCGTCAGCCTTGGGAAGAGGGGACGCCGTTGGGTGCCGGTGCGCCGGGTCAGCAGGGCCTTCCAGACCATCTCGCGGAAGAAGGTGCGAGGATTGAAGTGCTTGGCCGGGGTGAAGTCCTTGAACGAGCGCGGCAGGGGCGGGCGAACTTGCGGCGGCCGGTACGGCTTGGGTCGGGTCATACTCTATTGCCAATTATAACTCAGAGGATTCGCGGCTACCAGTCCTTGCGCGGCCGGGCGCGGTCGGCAGGTTTGCCTTTGGGATTGGCAGGGAGCATCATCTCTTCGCCCTTCTGGGAATCGAGCAACTGCGCGGCCTGCTCCGGTGTCATCTGGCCGGCGGGAGTGGCCGCCTCCTGCGGCGGCTTTTGATCGGATTCCTTGGGCTGGGCGGAGGATTGTTTGGC
The DNA here is from genome assembly GCA_963749495.1 of uncultured bacterium. Taxonomy (GTDB): domain Bacteria; phylum Verrucomicrobiota; class Verrucomicrobiia; order Limisphaerales; family UBA8199; genus CAVQND01. Next base: position 479,921 of record CAVVMW010000015.1, on the reverse strand, counting down.
CTGCTGCTCCTTCTTCTGTTCGTCGGATTGGGCGGCCTGCTGTTTCTTCTGGTCGTCTTGCTTGGGCTGCTGCGCCTGCTGTTGCTGGGATTGATCGGGCTTCTGCTCTTGGGCCTGTTGTTGCTGCTGCTGATCCTTGTTTTGCTTCTGGCTTTGGTCCTGCTGCTGTCGCTGCTGCTGATCCTGGTTTTGCTGCTGGTCGGACTTGTTCTGCTGGGATTGCTGCTGCTGCTGTTTGAGTTCTTCGAGCTTCTTCTTCACGAACTCGAGGTTGAATTTGGCGTCCTGGTCCTGCGGGTTGAGCTTGAGAGTGTTCTGGAAGTCCTGGAGCGATTTCTGCCAGGTCTCGGTGCGTTTGGAGGGGTCGGGGGCCTGTTCCCCGAGGTAGTAGAGGGTATTGCCGCGGTTGTAGTAAGCCCGTTCCAGGAGCCGCGGGTCGGAAGCGTTGAGGGCCTCCTCAAGCTGTTTGGCGGCTTCGTCGAATTGGCGGTTGCGATAGGCAGCCGCGCCCGCATTGTAACGCAGACGCGGGTCGTCCCCCTTGCGCTGGAGCAAACGTTGGTACTCCTTGAGCGCCTGCTCGTACTGCCCGCTCTTGTATTCCCGCAGGGCGCCGGCTGGAGAGCCGAGAATTGAGCCGGGCCACAGGAGCAGGGCCGGCAGGAGGAGCAGGCAGGCGCAGCCAGAACCAGACACACGACGCGGAAAAGAAATTGAAAATTGAAAATTGGTGCAGCCGGTCATAGGCCTCCGGCCGCACTTTGCACTTTGCACTTTGCACTTTGCAGTTTTCAATCTGCCTGTGGATTCTTCCGATTCGTGTTCTTGCACGGCCTTAATGTGCTTTAACGTTTCACCGCCTCAACCCCGACCGCCGGCTGGACCGCGGCCTGTGCTGCGGCGCGCCGTTTGCGTTCGGGGAGAAGGGTTTCGACCAGCAGCAGGGCAAGCGCCAGGGCCAGCGGCCAGTGGTAACGTTCGTGGTAGCGCCGGACGAACTTCTCCTGGTGTTCGGACTTGGGCAATTTGGCCAGCCATTGGTCGTAAAGGGTGTCGATGACCTTGGCTCCGCGCAGCGGCAGGTAGAAGCCGCCTTCGGTGGCGCCGGCGATTTCCTGCAAGAGCTTTTCGTCCAAGCGCGATTTGACGGCGTTGCCCTGCTCATCGCGGATGTAATCGAGGTTGCCGTTGGGGTCCTTGACGCGGAGGATTTCGCCTGCGGCGGTGCCGATGCCGATGGTGTAGATGCGCAGGCCGGCGGCGGCCGCCCGCCTGGCGGCCTCGACCGCGCCCGAATCATGGTCTTCGCCGTCGCTCAACAGGACCAGGACCTTGTAATTGTCTTGCTCTTTGAAGGCGGTCAAGGCGGTATCGATCGCCTCGGCCAGGGCGGTGCCGCCCTGGGGAATGGTGTTCACGCTGAGCAACTCGACCCCCTGACGGAAGGCGGAGTCGTCGATGGTCAGCGGGCATTGGAGGAAGGCCGAGCCGGCGAAGGCGACCAGGCCGAGGCGGTCGGTTCGGGCGCGCTGCATCAAGTCCAGGGCGGCCAGCTTGGCCCGTGCCAGCCGGTTGGGCGCAATGTCCTCGGCCAGCATGCTCTTGGAGGTGTCGATGGCCACCACGATGTCCAACCCACGCACCTTGGCCTCCATCCAGTCGTAGCCCCATTGCGGCCGGGCCAATGCCAGGACCAGGCACACGACGGCCAGGACCACGCAGCCCAGGCGGACCTTCTGGCGCGTGGCCGAGAAGCCGACGATCAGCCCCGGCAACAGGCGCCCCTGAATGAATCGAGTCCTCAACTCCTGGCGCCGGCGCCAAGACCACCAGAAAAAGCCAAGCAGCGCCGGCGGAAACACCAGCAGCAGCCAGAGGATCTGAGGGTGGGCGAAGGTCATCTCAGTGCGGAGTGGGGAGTTCGGAGTGCGGAATGACGAATGAATCGAGTGCGGAATGCGGAGTGCGGAGTGCGGAATGACGAATGACGAATGAATCGAGTGCGGAATGCGGAGTGCGGAGTGCGGAATGACGAATGACGAATGACGAATGACGAATGAGCGATGCAGGGTGCGTTCTCTTGAATCTGGAATTTGCAACCTCGGATCTGAAATCTGACTTCGGGACTTTGGACTGTGGACTGTGGACTCTGGACTGTGGACTGGTCCGGGCTGTGGACTCTGGACTGTGGACTAATCCTCACGGCAGCCTCCGGAAGAGGGTGTGGCGCAGGAGGGTCTCCAGCAAGAGCAGACCCAACCCGGGCGCGATCATCCAGGCAAACAGTTCGTCGTGATGCGCGTACTTCTTGATGTCCGCCTCGGTCTTTTCCAACTGGTCGATCTCGGTGTAAATGGCCTGGAACCTTTGCGAGTTGTCGGCGCGGTAGTATTTTCCGCCGGTCATGTGGGCGATGTGTTGCAGGGTGTCTTCATCGATGTCCACCGGCTCCATCCGATAACCGAGTTTGCGGTGGAATTGATCGAATTTGGGCATGGGGGCCATGCCGCGCATGCCGACGCCGATGGTATAGGCCTTGACCTTGAGGGCTTTGGCGGCCTCGGCGGCGGTGAGCGGGGCTATCTTGCCGGCGTTATTCTGGCCGTCGGTCATGAGGATGACAAGCTTGGTCTTGGACTTGAGTTCGCGCAGGCGATTGATAGCGGTGCTCAGGGCGGAGCCGATGGCGGTCGAGGAGTCGTCGATGGCGCCCAATTCGAGGCGCTCGATGTTCTCGAGCAGGAAATCATGGTCCAGGGTCAGGGGCGAGGCGATGTAGGCCTGGGTCGCAAACACCACGAGGCCAATGCGGTCGCTGGGCCGTTTGCCGATGAACTGCTTCAAAACCTCTTTTGCCATTGCCAGCCGGCTCAGCCGGTTGCGCCCGACCTCGAAATCCTCGGAGGCCATGCTGGCGGACATGTCCAGGGCGACCACGATGTCCACGCCGCTGGCCTTGACTTGGGTCTCGCTCCGGGTCAGGCGCGGCTGGGCCAGGGCCATGATGAGCAGCGCCAGGACGAGCCACCGCAGGGCGGCCAGAAAACCTCCGGAGCGGCTCTGGGTCACGTTGAGAATCCCGCGCGCCAGTTGCACGGAGGAATAGACGAACGCCGGCGGGCGCCCCCGCTTGCCTTTGAGCCACGCCAGCACCGGCAGGACCGGCAGCAGCAGCAGAAACCATGGGTGGGCGAAGGTCATCTAAGTGCAGAGTGCGGAGTGCAGAGTGCGGAATGACGAATGACGAATGACGAATGACGAAGAAGGCATTTCCAGGGCTGTCGGGGCCTCGACGCCATTGCGTCCCTTTTGTCCCTTTGGTCGCTTTTGTCCCTGGCACGTTCATCTCGCGTGGCGCAGGCGGGTCGGCATGAGGATTGTTTCGCATTGCGGATCTCCGGCTCTACCGGCCCGGGCTGTTCGCGCCTCTGTATTTCGATGGAGCTTCCGAGGTCCTCAGGGCGTTTCGGCGGAGCCCCCGCCATGGGGTCTGCGCCTGCGCCGGGGCCGGGTTGCTGGACCACGGGCTCGGTCTCCTCGACCAACTGCAGTGCGGCGGCGTGCAGGTCTCGCAACTCGGGCTGGCCCGGCTCGTAGCGGGCGAACTTGACCAGGTCGCAGCGCTGGAGAAATTGCCCCAGGCTCTGCTTCTGCGCATCGGTCAACAGGCGCGTCCCTTGCAGTTCGTAGAGGAACTCCTCCGTAGTGCGCTCGGGCGCGTGGAAATCGAAGCGTTCTTCCAGATAAAGCCTGATGGTGTCGGAAACCAGGGTGCAAAACTCGAGGGGCCGCTCGATGAGTGCCAGGGCCTCCAGGAGTTTCAGTTTGGCCCGGACATGGGGCGGGATGACCGGCACGGGCGGGACCTGCGCGCGCCGCCGTTGCCAGCGGCGCCAGGCCCAGAATAGCAGCGCGGCGATGGCCAGCGCCGCCAACGCCCACCAGACCCACGCCCAGCCGCTGGGGATTTCGACCGGCGGTTTGATGTCCCGCAACTCATTTGTCCCCGGTCCCAGCGCCGCCGCAGCCGCCGCCAGCCGTGACTGTGGACTGCGGGCCTTGAAATTTGAAATGCGGGACCTGAAATCTGATCTCCGGACTGTGGACTGCCCGTCCTCCGCAGTAGCTCTGCTACGGAGGGTGGATGGACTGTGGACTGTGGACTGTGGACTCTTCATCCGCGCAACCTCCGTTTTTCGCGCGTCTCGAAGAACCGGGCCAACTCGACGCCGTAGGGGCGATCGGTCTCCAACTGGATGGCATCTATGCCCATGGAGCGGAAGAGCCGGACCAGGTCCGCCCGGGCGCGGGCCTGGCGCTGTGCGAAGGCGGCTCGCTTGGACGGGTCGCCGGTGTTCACCTCGACGACCTCCCCGGTCTCGGCGTCATCGAGCACCAACCGGCCCAGGGCGGGCAGCTCCAGCTCGTAGCGGTCGGCGATCTGCACCGCCACCACGTCGTGGCGGCGGTTGGCCTGCCGCAGCAGGCTCACCGAGGCCTGGGCCAGCGACTCCAGGAGCATCATTTGCGGCCGCAGTCGGCCGGGGCTCGAGCGGGAGGCGACCGCCGGCGACCCGATGAAATCCGAGATGATGACCGCGATGGCCCGGTGCGGCGTCACCCGCATCAGGAACTCCAGCGCCGCGTTCAGGTCGGTCCCCCGGCGTCTGGGCGTGAAGAAGAGGACTTCCCGGATCACCCGCAGGACGTGCCGGCGCCCCTTGCGCGGAGGAATGAACTTCTCGACGCCATCGCTGAACAGGAGCAGGCCGACCTTGTCGTTGTTGCGGATGGCGGAGAAGGCCAGCACCGAGGCTATCTCGGCGGCCAGTTCGCGCTTGGACTGCTCGCGCGAGCCGAACAGCCCCGACCCGCTCACGTCCACCAACAGCATCAGCGTCAACTCGCGCTCCTCGACGAACTTCTTGACGAAGGGATGGCTCATCCGGGCGGTGACGTTCCAATCGATCGTCCGGACCTCGTCCCCGGGTTGATACTCCCGGACCTCGTCGAAATTCATGCCCTGCCCCTTGAAGACGCTATGGTATTGGCCGGCCAAGGTCTCGCTCACCAGCCGGTTGGTGCGGATCTCGATCTGGCGGATCTTCTTGAGGATCTCACGAGGGATCATGGGAGTGCGCAGTGCAAAGCGCGGAGTGCGGAATGGCCAATGACGAATGACGAATGACGAATGGAACTTCACTTTGTCTGACTCCTCCATGAACCGCCGCGCAACCCGCAAGGTTTTGGACTGCGCCAGTCCTCTGGCGCTTTTCGGACCCTGGGGACGCGAAAGCGCCAGAAGACTGGCGCAGTCCAAAACGCATCGCGCCGGGCGGCGCCCGTCCGGTCCATGCTCGCAATGCCTGTACTCCAAGTCATAGAGGGTCTCCAACACGCGCCCCGCCGACGCGCTCAGGGCACGGGTAATTCGTCGAAGATCTTTTGGATGATCGTCTCGCTGGTTTTCTCTTCGGCCTCGGCCTCGTAGGTGATGGCGACGCGGTGGCGGAGGACGTCCATGCCGATGCTTTTGACGTCCTGGGGGGTGACATAGCCGCGGCCGCGCAGGAAGGCATAGGCCTTGGCCGACAGGGTCAGGGCGATGGTGGCGCGGGGCGAGGCGCCCAGTTGGATGAAGTCCTTGACCTGGATCTTGTACGCCTCGGGGTCGCGCGTTGCGCAGACCAGGTCCACGATGTATTCCTTGACCTTGTCGTCCACGTAAATGTCGTTGATGACCTGGCGGGCGTTGAGGATCTGCTTGGGCTCGACCACGGGGCCGGTGGTGGGAGTGCCGGTGGTGCGGGCCATCAGGTCCAGGATCTGCCGCTCCTCGGCGCGGGAGGGGTAACCGATCTTGAGCTTGAGCATGAAGCGATCGACCTGCGCCTCGGGCAGCGGGTAGGTGCCCTCCTGCTCGATGGGGTTCTGAGTGGCCAGCACCAGGAACGGCTCCTCCAGCACGAAGGTGTGCTCGCCGATGGTGACCTGTTTCTCCTGCATGGCCTCCAGCAGGGCGCTTTGCACCTTGGCCGGGGCGCGGTTGATTTCGTCCGCCAGCACCAGGTTGGCGAAGATCGGGCCGCGGCGCGTCGTGAATGCCCCGGACTGCGGGTTGTAGATTTGCGTCCCCACCACGTCGGCCGGGAGCATGTCGGGCGTGAATTGCAGCCGGGCGAATTTCACGTTGAGGCAGTTGGCCAGCGATTTGACCGAGAGCGTCTTGGCCAGGCCCGGCACGCCCTCCAGCAGCACGTGGCCGTTGGCCAGCAAACCGATGACCAACCGCTCGACCAGGTAGGTCTGGCCGACAATGACCTTGCCCAATTCATTGAAGAGCGGGCGCACAAACGCCCCAGCCTCCTGGACCGCCTGGTTAAGGCCGCTCAATCCCGTATTCATGATTCAGCAATATTACTGTGCGATGGACATGAAAACCAGGAATTGCGTTCAATCCGAAGACTGGCGTGAATTGTGAATTTTGAGTTGGCGCGGGCGCCGGATTCTGTTTTCCTAGGGCCATGAGAACTCTCTTGAGCAAAGTGGCAACGGGTTTGTTGTTGGCGGTGCTTCTGAGCGCCTCGGCCTGGGCCCAGGGCCGCATCGCCACCGTGGACATGAAGGCGCTCTTTGATGGTTATTACAAGACGATAGAGGCCAAAGCGGCCCTGGATGGCCAAGCGGCCGACCTGGAGAAAGAGCACACCTCGATGGTCAATGAATGGAAGAAGCTCAAGGACGAATACCAGGACGCCCTGGGCAGCGCCAACGACCAGAAATTCTCCAGCGAGGAACGGGAGCGCCGCAAGAAACTGGCCGAGGACAAACTCAAGTTGCTCAAGCGATCCGAAGACGCTCTCACCGAATATGAGCGCTCAGCCCAAACCCGCTACGCGGACCAAAAGCAACGCGTCCATGACAAGGTTATCGAGGAGATCCGCGCCGTGCTGGAGGCCAAGGCCAAGGCCGCTGGCTACTCCCTGGTCCTGGACGTCGCCGGCGTCAGCGCCAACAGCCTCGTCCCCATCGTCCTCTATCACACCGCCGAAAACGACATCACTCAGGCCATCCTGGACCAACTCAACGCCGCTGCACCGGCTCCGACCGTCAAAGCCCCGGAAAAGCAGACCGACAAGAAGGCCGACAAGAAGAAATAAGCTCTCGTTTTTGTCCCCTAATAGCGTTGACACCGGTTGCGGCAGTGAGTAGTTTGAATCCCCGACAGTGTTGAAACACGTTTCGAGACCATGTTGATTCGAATCAGCTTAATCGTGGCCATCATTGCGGGGCTGGCCATCGGCATCGTTGCCTGGATTCCTGGAGGTTTGAAGGAGAAGGTCACCACTCTCCAAACCAATCTCGATACCGAGACCAAGGCGCACACGAAATTCGAGGGGCTCTACCGGAGGACCGCCGCGGACCTCAAGAAGACCCAGACTGAGTTGGCCCAGACCAAGGCGAACCTGGAGCAGGCGAGCACCGAGCGCGACGAGGCGGTCAAGAAGGCCGACGAGCAGACCAAGCTGGCCGAGAGGCTCCAGAAGGACCTGGATACGACCACCGCGGATCGCAACGCTGCCCGCGAAAAGCTGGCCCAATTCGAAGCCATCGGACTCACCCCCAAGGAGGTCAACACCCTCAACGAGAACTTGAAGGGCGCCCAAAAGACCCTCGCCGGCGCCCAGGCGGAGAACAAGTTCCTGGCCCAGAAGCTCGACACGGTCACCAGCCAACTCGAGCGCTTCCTCCACCCGGAGCGGCACGTGACCCTGCCGGCCAACCTCACGGGCAAGGTGATGGTGGTCGATCCCAAGTACAATTTCGTCGTCCTCAACATCGGCGAAGACCAGCGCGCCAAGGAATTCGGGGAGATGCTGGTCAACCGGAACGGCAAACTCGTCGCCAAGGTCATCATCCGCAGCCTCGAGAAGAATCGCAGCGTCGCCAACATCATGCCCGGTTGGGAAATCGGAGAAGTGATGGAGGGCGACCTGGCCATCCCTGCCTATCCCGAGCAATGAAAGCCCTCTCAGCCCAACCCCGCGCGCTCTTTTTCCTGCTGCTCTGCCTGAGTGTCCTGGCCCTGGCCGGATGCGCTACCACCGATTCGGAAAACCGCTCCGAGCGGCCCTGGAACTCCCCTCAGAGCTGGGAAAACGGGATGCCCAGCTCGATGCGCGAAGGAAGGTAGGCGCACCGGGGCAGACCCCTCACCCCGGCCCTCTCCCCTTCGGAAGGGGAGAGGGAGAGTTCTCGGTGGCGCTTTGAGGAAGCGCAGCCGCCTGGAAGCTCCCGAGACCGCCGATGCCTCTCCCTCTCCCCTCGGAGGGGAGAGGGCCGGGGTGAGGGGTCTGGCCGCCACTCCGTCTCCGCCTGCACTGACCGATCACCGCGCGGGGGCCTCTCACTTGGCCACTTCCACACACCGGGTCTCGCGGATGACTGTCACCTTGATTTGCCCGGGGTACTGCAATTCGTTTTCGATCCTCGAGGCCACGCTGCGCGCCAGGGCAAAAGCGGCCTCGTCGTCGATCTGGTCGGGCTGGACAAAGACCCGCAGTTCGCGCCCGGCCTGGACGGCGAAGGCCTTTTCGACGCCCGGCAACGAGGCGGCAATCCGTTCGAGGTCATCGACGCGCTTGAGATAGGTGGTCATGTTCTCCGAACGGGCGCCCGGGCGGGAGGCGCTGATGGCGTCAGCGGCGCTGACAAGGATGCCGAGCGGACCCGAGGGGGCCACGTCGTTGTGGTGGGAGGCGACGCCGTTGACGACGCCATCGGACTCGCCGTAGCGTTTGAGCAGTTCGGCGCCGGTCAGGGCGTGGGGCCCCTCGACCTCGTGGTTGACGGCCTTGCCGATGTCGTGCAACAGCCCGGCGCGTTTGGCCATGGCGACGTCCAGGCCCAACTCGGCGGCCATAAGGCCGGCCAGGTGGGCGACCTCGACGGAATGGGCCAGGATATTCTGCGAGTAACTGTGGCGGAAATGGAGGCGGCCCAGCAGCTTGACGACCTCGACGTGCATGGGCGGCAGCCCCGCCTTCATCACCGCCTCCTCGCCAACCCGGACGATGGTTTCATCCATTTCCTGGCTCACTTTGGCGACGATTTCCTCGATGCGGGTCGGGTGGATGCGGCCGTCGGCGATGAGGCGCAGCATGGACTCGCGGGCGATCTCGCGGCGGACCGGGTCGAACCCGGAGAGCAGCACCGCCCCGGGGGTGTCGTCGATGAGCACGGTCACGCCCGTGGCGGCCTCGAAGGCCCGGATGTTGCGGCCCTCGCGCCCGATGATGCGTCCCTTGATCTCGTCGCCCTGGAGGGCGATGCTGGCGGTGGTGTTTTCGAAGGTGTGCTCGGCGGCGTAGCGCTGGATGGCGACGCTAATGATGCGGCGTGCCTTCTCTTCGGCCTTGGCCTTGGCCTCCTCCAGGATATGGCGCGCCAGGGTGTTGGCATCCCGCAGGGCCTCCTGCTCGGTTTTCCTGAGAAAGGCCTCGCGCGCCTCGGCCTGGCTCAAGCCCGCCAGCTTCTGGAGTTGCTCGCGGGCCTGGCGGGCCAGTTCGGCCACCTCGCGCTCCTGGCGTTCGAGGGCCTCGCCGCCCGCGCGCAGGGCCTCTTTCTGCCCGCTGACGGCCTTTTCGGTCTCGACCAGACGTTCGAGTTGGGAGTTGATGAGGACCTCGCGCTCGCCCAGTCGGCGCTCCAGTTCCATGCGCTCGGCGCGGAGGCTGGCGAAGGATTGTTCGATCTGCTCGCGCAGCTTGAGGGCCTCCTGTTTGCCCGCCAGACGGGCGGCCCCGGCCAAGGCCTCCGCCTCGCTGCGGGCCTTGGCCATGAAGGCCTCGGCCTCTCGTTGCCTGGCCTCCCCGAGACTGCGGTCTTTCCACCAGAGCAGGAGGTAGCAAAGCACCGCCCCTCCGGTCGCGAGGGCGCCGTCTTGCACGATATTGGCCAATGACGTCATTCCAGGACCGCGCGCTGTTACAGCCCAACCCAGCGCGTCGGCGTCAAGATGCGATTCACCAGTACATCATGCGGCGCGACGGGCACGTTGCCCACGATCTGCTCATCGAACGCCACGCCGCACGTCACCCCGCGCAGGCCCGCCAGCATTTGGTCATAATACCCTTTGCCCCGGCCAAGGCGGCGGCCATGCAGGTCGAATGCTATCCCAGGCACCAGGATCAAGTCCAGCCCGTTTAATAAAAAGAGCGCACAGTGTTCCGCCGGCTCGCGGATGCCGAAATGCCCGGGCTTGAGGTCCAAGGCCAGGTCTGCGACCCGGCACGGGGAGTAGGTCCCGGTTGCCGGAGAGAACCGGGGCAGGAACACCTGCTTTCCTCCAGCCAAGGCCTCCGCCGCCATCGGCCAGAGGTCCAGTTCCTGGGGCAGCGGTGCATACAGCAGGACCGACCGCGCCGAGCGCCACTCAACTCGGGCTCTCAGCAGCGCCTGCGCCTGGGCCGAAGCCGCGCTCCGCTGTGACGGGGTCATGGCGCCCAGCACCGCCCCGACCTGGCGCCGCAACGCCCGCTTGGATTCACCTGGTTCAGGCGCCAAATGCACGCCGACATTATAGCCGCCCCGAGGGGGGATTGCCAGCGCTGGAGACGCGTCGGAGCCCGGGCGTCCCTTACGTCCCTTTTATCCGTTGCATTTCATCCCTGGCGCTTTTGAGGACCCGCCGCTCCCAGCAGAAAGGAATGTCCGCGCTCCGGCAAGGTCAGGGCCATTGACAAAGTCGCTCGGCGCGCCTGTGCGCCAGGGGCGTCAGCGTAGCGCAGGTTTCCAAACCTGCTGTATCGCGGGTTTCCAAACCCGCAGGCCGTCCGCAAACCGGGGGCGCTCGACATGCCGACGCCCTGCCGATTGGAAATCGGCGATACAGCAGAGCCTTTTGCAAAAGTCGGAAAGTTGCAGGATTCTTGAATAATCTGGTCGGCAGATGGATCAAACCACGCATATGCCTGACCTGCCTGACCTGTGGCAACACCTCCAACGCCAACTTTTCCCGGTTTTGACCGAGGAACTCGGGTCCTTGGGGGCCAAGGACCAGCAATTTGTCGAGGTAATTTCGCTGCTGCCTTTGGGACGTTTTCTGCTTCGTTACGAGGGATGTGGGCAGGGGCGACCTCCCCATGAGCGGGTCTGGGTGCTGCACGCCTTTATCGCCAAAGCCGTTTATGGATTTGCCACGACCGAAGCATTGATCGATGCCTTGAACGCTCGCCCCACGCTGCGGCGGCTCTGCGGCTGGGAAAGCTTGGGCCAGTTGCCGGAGCGCTCGACTTTCTCGCGGGCCTTTAGCGTGTTTGCCGCCGACGAATTGCCGCAGCAAATCCACGCGGCGTTGGTGGAGATACACTGTCGGCCCAAGCTGGTGGGGCACATCAGCCGGGACAGCACGGCCATTAGTGTGCCGGAGCGCAAGGCGACCAAGCCGGAGATGGTTGCTCCGCCCCCTGGCAAGGCCGGCCGGCCCAAGAAAGGTGAGGTGCGCCCGCCTCGTACCAAGCTGGAGATCCAGATGGCCCGCTCGCTGGAGCAGAACCTGGCCGACCTGCCGCGGGGATGCGATATAGGGTGTAAGACCGATGCCAAGGGTTACAAGACCTGGTGGCGAGGCTACAAACTGCACCTGGACGTGATTGACGGGGATATTCCCATCGGTGCGGTGCTGACCAGTGCCAGCCTGCATGATAGTCAGGTTGCTATTCCCCTGGCGCAGCAGAGCGCCCAACGGGTTCAGGCGCTCTATGAACTGATGGACTCGGCCTACGACGCGCACTTCATCAAGGACTTTTGTCGGGGCTTGGGACACGTGCCAATTATTGATCCCAAGGAACGGGAGGGCTTCGTGCCGCTGGATCCGGCGGAGCGCCAACGCTATAAGCAGCGCACTGCCAGCGAGCGAGTTAACGGCCGGCTCGAAGAGGAGTTTGGGGCCCGGACGGTGCATGTGCGAGGAGCCGCCAAGGTCATGTGCCATTTGATGTTCGGAGTCTTGGCGGTCGCCACCTTGGGCATCTGGGCTCGCTTGTGTTGACATCCCCACTTTCCATGCCAATGGCCCGCGCTCCACCAGGGGCGTGATGGGAGGCGTATCGCCTGAGAACCCCTGCCTGCCGGCTTGCGGGCCGTTTTCGTTCCAAGCGGGGCGCCAAGCCAGTTCAATGAATAGACACCTGCCTTCCCAACGTCCAACCCTGGATCAACTTTGTCTCCTTCCTCTTTCGTTTTGCAAAAGGCTCAGCAGGTTTGGAAACCTGCGCTACGGCTCTGTCAACGGCCCTCCCGGCAAGGCGGAATGCGCCCCGAATTGGCATTGCGCAAGGCGGGCAAAGCTGCTGTGCTAGGCGGCGCCTGATGAAGCGCCCAACCCGCATCCGTCCCCGGAATCCCGGGAGCCCAAGCCCGGAAGCCCGGCCCGTGCCTGCCTCGACTCGCAGGCGGGGCCCGCGGCCCTCCTGGATCGAGGAGTTGGAGGACTTTCACGAGTTTGGACGGGCGACGCGCCGGTTGACGACCCCCTACACGGGGCCCGGCGGCCAGGCGCGCCAAGTCCCGACATTCGTGAACGAGTTCTGGACAGCCCGGCAGCGCCAGGCCCATTCGCTCCACGAGATCTCCTATCGGGCTTGTTTCAAGCCGCAGTTGCCCAGGTTCTTTATCGAGCGCCTGACCCGGCCCGGCCAGGCGGTTTATGACCCGTTCATGGGCCGGGGCACGACGGTGCTGGAAGCGGCGCTGTTGGGGCGGACGCCCTTGGGGTGCGACCTGAACCCACTGAGCGCCGTGCTGGCGGGGCCGCGGTTGCGCCCGCCCTTCCAGGACCAGGTGGCCCGGCGCCTGGGTGAAATCGATTTTGCCGCGCCCGCCCAGGTCCCGGACTCTTTGCTGGTTTTTTATCACCCCGCTACGTTGCGCGCCATCGCCGCGCTCAAGAGATACCTGCTCGGACGCCGCCGGACCCATTCGCTGGATGCGGTGGACGAGTGGATTTGCCTGCTGGCGCTCAACCGCTTGACGGGCCATTCTCCCGGGTTCTTCTCGGTCTATACCCTGCCGCCCAACCAGGCGGTCTCAATCCAGTCCCAGCAGCGAATCAACGCCCGGCGCAAACAAACCCCGCCGCTGCGCCAGGTGCCGGCTTTGATCCTCAAAAAGAGCCGCCACTTGCTCCGCGACTGCGATGCCGCCACGCGCGCCCGCCTGGCCGCCGCCGCCGCCCGCTCGCTCCTGTTGACCGCGCACGCCGCGCGCACGCCCGCCATCCCGGACCGCTCCGTCTCGCTGGTGGTCACCTCGCCGCCCTTTCTCGATGTGGTGGGTTATGCCACAGACAATTGGCTGCGCTGCTGGTTCCTGGGCATCGATGCCGCCTCGGTGCCCCTGACGGTGCCCAGCAAACTACACGACTGGCAGGCGGCCATGACCGACGTGTTCGGGGAGTTACGCCGCGTCCTGGCCCCCGGCGGCCACGTGGCCTTCGAGGTGGGCGAGGTCCATCGCGGCAAGACCCGGCTCGAGCAGGCCGTCCTGCCCTGCGCCGCCGCCGCCGGGCTCGAACCGGTCCTGGTCCTCATCAACGACCAGCAGTTCACCAAGACCGCCAACTGCTGGGGCGTCAGCAATATGGCCAAGGGCACGAACACCAACCGGGTGGTGGTGCTCAGAAAAGGCTAAAGGCTAAAGGCTAAATTGTGATTGCTCCACAGGGGAATGTCTTGCATGGTTTGGGCACATCTTCCAAACGAACTGATTTATGAGCGCGCAATGCAACAGTTATCCAAAGCTGCACAACGCCATGTGGCCGGGCCTGGTCGGCAAGGGCAGCCCTGGGGCTGAACCAAGCATCGACCTGGACACCATGCTGGATCTGACGGCCAAGGCCGAGGTGGAGGGCACGCGGTTTGACGGGGTCGATTTGTTCCTCTTCGACCCGCATCTGAGCATCGAGTGCGATGACGATGGGGTCAAGCGGCTGGCGGACAAGGTGCGGGCCAAGGGGTTTGTGGTCGGCTCGGTGGTGGCGCCGGTGTGGGGTCCGACGGGCGGCGGTCCCGCCCTGGGCAATGCGGAGGACCGCAAGCGATTCGTGGGCCAGGTGCGGAAGGCCTGTCGCATCGGCCAGAGGCTGCGGGAATTGGGCGCCCGCCCCTACGGCGTGGTGCGGATCGATTCGGCGTGCGGTGTTGCCGAGTGGGCCAAGGACCCCACGGGCAACCAGGGGAGAATCGCGCAGACGTTCACCGAGGCCTGCCTGGTGGCGGAGGATTTTGGCGAACGGCTGGCGGCCGAAGGCGAGATCTGCTGGGGCGGCATGCACAGTTGGCGGCACATGGCCGCCCTGCTCGAGCGAGTCAACCGGCCCAAGACGCTCGGTTTCCAAGCCGACATGGCCCATACGCTGCTCTATATCCTGGGCTACAACGCCCCGGAGGACGCCATCCTCAGCCCCGATTGGGATTGGTCGGACCCGGGCCGGCTCGATGCCGCCATGGCAACGCTCACTGCCGCGTTGCGGCCATGGACCATTGATTTTCACGTGGCGCAGAACGACGCGACGGTCCACGGCTCAGGCACGCACGACAAGACGGGCCACCATTGCCTGCCCGGCGACCCCAACGGCAAGCTCGACATTACTCATCATGCCGGCTATTGGCTGCGCGGCCAGGACGGCCAACCGGCCAGGTCCATGCGCCACCTGTGCTGGGACGGCTGCATGTTCCCCAACGCCGTCATGCTCCGGCAGCAGACCTGGAACGACATCCTCCGCGCCATGATCGCCGTCCGCGACGCCCACGGCTGGGCCGAGATCATTTCTGCTTGAAGCGGCCTAACTCCTGCGGCACATTGGCCGTGCCAGGGCCCATGGAATGCGGACTCACGAACCCCGCCAGGGCCGGAAGGCAGCAACGGCAGTCTGCTCCGCGTCTGCCGTGGTCACCCTGGCACTTTTGCACCAGGCCGATCGAAAATGTCCTATCAAGTCATAGCCCGGAAGTACCGCCCGCAGCGGTTCAGCGAGGTGGTGGGCCAGGAGCACGTCACGCAGACGCTGGTCCACGCCATCCAACAGAATCGGATCGCGCACGCCTACTTGTTTTGCGGGCCGCGCGGCACCGGCAAGACTACCATCGCCCGGATCTTCGCCAAGTGCCTCAATGCCACCGGCGGTCCGAAGGTGGATTTCGACGAGCACGACCCGCGATGCGTGGAGATTGCCGAAGGCCGCTCGCTGGACGTGCTGGAAATCGACGCTGCCAGCAACCGCGGCATCGATGAAATCCGCGGCCTGCGCGAGACGGTCAATTACGCCCCGGCCGCCTCGAAGTTCAGGGTCTATATCATCGACGAAGTCCACATGCTCACCAAGGAGGCCTTCAATGCCCTGCTCAAGACCCTGGAAGAGCCCCCGGGCCATGTGAAGTTCATGTTCGCCACGACCGAGCCGGAGAAGGTCCTGCCGACGATCCTGTCGAGGTGCCAGCGGTTCGACCTGCGGCGCATCCCGGCGGCGCTCATCGTCAAGCATCTGGACGAGATTGCCCGCAAGGAGAAGGTCCAGGTCGAGCCGGCAGCCCTTTATGCCATGGCGCGGGGCGCCGAAGGCGGGATGCGTGACGCGCAATCGGCCCTGGACCAGCTCATCAGCTTCTGCGGCGAGCAGATCCAGGAGGCGGACGTGCTCTCGATGTTCGGCCTGACGGCCCCCAAACAGCTCTTGGACCTCTCCGGGGCGGTGCTGTCGGGCGAGGTCGAAGGCGCGCTCCGGCAATTGAACGACCTGGCGTGCCGCGGCAAAGACCTGGCCCGGCTCCTGGCTGATTTGCTGAACCACTTCCGCAACCTGCTCATCTTCCAGGTGTCGCGCGGAGACATGACGTTGATCGAGGTGGCCGAGGCTGAGGCGGCCGTGCTGGCTGAGCAGGCAAAGCTGGCCAACACGGAAGGGCTCACGCGCATCCTTGAGGTCCTGGGCGACGCCGACCTGCGCCTGCGCGACACCAGCTCGAAGCGGATCCTGGTCGAAGTCGCCTTGCTCAAGGCCATCGAGGCCCGCGCGGCCGTGAGCATCGAGACTCTCCTCAAGCAACTCCAGGCGCTGCGCAACCAATCCGCAGGCGGCGAGGTCGTCAGCCTCCCAGCCCCGGCCCCGGCCTCGGCGCCCGGGCCGAGCCCCTTCCGGGCCCAGTTCGCCCCCGGCGCGGCGCCCCCGGCTGCTGCCCGCGCGGAGCCGAACCTGGCCAGGCCCGCAGCGGGGCCTGCGCCCGCGGGCGCAGGTGAAATGCGCGAGACCAGCGCCCCTGCCCTGCCCGCGGCGGCCGGAGACCTCCACGCGCTCTGGGCCAGGCTGCTCGAGGCCCTTGGCCGGGCCAGTCCGTTCACCCGCACCTATCTGCTGGAGGCGCACCCCGTCTCGTTCAGCAAGAACCTGTTCACGATCGGCTTCGACCCCGAGTTCGAGAACCATATCGGCCTGGTGGACGTGGCGCGCACCCACACGCTGCTGCAAACCAAGCTGCTCGAATTGGGCCATCCCAACGTGCAATTCAAGTTCGTCAAGGCCCAGGCGCCGGCGAGCGCCGCGGCGCCCACGCCCGCCTTGGCGCCCGAGCCTGCGCCCAGCCTCCCGGCCGGCCCGCCCCCCGCCGGGACCGCGCCGCCCACGGCGGCGCCCGGCGCCACGCCCACCAAGCCGAAGCCGGCTCCCATCCCGTTCAGCAAGGACGATTTCAAGAACGACCCGCTCATCCAGAAGGCCCTCGAAATCTTCAAAGGCCAAATCGTGGAAGTCCGCGCCTGAGTGAACGGGAGATAACACAGACAACAGAGCAAGCTATGTCCAGCATCGGCAAAATCGTCAAACAGGCTGCGCGCATGCAGCAACAGGTGGAACAACTCCAGGCCAGCCTCGCCAGCCGCACCGTCGAGGCGACCAGCGGCGGCGGGGCGGTCAAGGTGGTGGCCAAGTGCGACGGCACGGTGGCCTCGATCAAGATCGACCCGCAGGCGATCAACCCGGCGGATGCCCAGTTGCTCGAGGACCTGATCCTCACGGCGGCCAACCAGGCCCTGGGCCAGGCCAAGGAAATCTCCAGCGCCGAGATGAACAAGATCACCGCCGGGTTCAGTCTGCCGGGGCTGATGGGAACGTGAGGAGCGTGAAACGTGAAACGTGAAACGTGAAAGGTCAGCGCGTGCGAACGGGTTCACGTTTCACGTTTCACGTTTCACGCTTCACGCGCTGCCTGCCCAAGATGCTGCGAACGTAACACCATGGCCGCATTGCCTGAGCCAATCACGTCGTTAATCGGGGCGCTGAGCCGGTTGCCCGGCATCGGGCCGCGTTCGGCCGAGCGCATCGCCTTGCACCTGGTGCAAGCGGAGTCGGGGGCGGTTCAGCAGTTGGCCGACGCCCTTTTGAGTGCGCGCAAGCGGGTCAGGCTGTGCGAGGTCTGCGGCGCGCTCACCGAGCAGTCTCCTTGTCCGGTTTGCAACGACCCGCGGCGCGATGCCTCGCTGGTGTGTGTCGTCGAGCGGCCGGTCGATATCCTGAGCATCGAGAAGTCCGGGACGTTCGGCGGCAAGTACCACGTGCTGGGCGGCAAGATTTCACCCCTCAACGGCGTCGAGCCGGAGGACCTGCGCATCGCCCAGTTGGAGACCCGCCTGGGGCTGGAGCCGATCCGGGAGATCGTGATTGCGCTGGGCACGGACGTCGAGGGCGACGCGACCGGCTTTTACCTGGCCAAGCGGCTGGCGCGTCCGGGGCTGAAGATCAGCCGCATCGCCCACGGCCTGCCGGCAGGCACGGGCCTGGAGTTCGCCGATGAGCTGACCCTGAGCCGAGCTTTGGAAGGGCGGCGGGAGATGTAGGGAGTGCGGAGTGCGGAATGCGGAGTGCGGAATGAGACGCGAGCGGGCGCCAGGGTGAAAACGAGCGGGTTTGGAGTGGGCGGATGAATGACGAATGACGAATGACGAATGACGAATGACGAATGACGAATGAACTCTCGCCCCTCGCCCCTCGCCCCCTCGGCTATGGGCTATTGCCTATCGGCTATCTCGCCCCTCGCCCCTCGCCCCCTCGGCTATGGGCTATTGCCTATCGGCTATCTCGCCCCTCGCCCCTCGCCCCCTCGGCTATTGGCTATTGCCTATCGGCTATCTCGCCCCTCGCCCCGCGCCCCTCGGCTATTGGCTATTGCCTATCGGCTATCTCGCCCCTCGACCCTCAACCCTCGACCCTCGACCCTCTAATGAAGGACTTTTTTGATTCTACTCGCGTTGTTGTGACGCGCGATTATGCGGTGCTGCCGCCCGGGAGCCTGGCGCCGAGCCTGTTGCCCGGCTGGGAAAAGGCCCTTTGCCACGTCCCGGTCTCGCCGACGCTGGGGGCGCGGTTCTGCCAATTCCTGGTCACGCTGCAGGCCGACGGGCTGTGCCAGGGCAATACGGGCCGAAACCAGTTGAGCCTTTACATGCTCGAGGGCAACGCGAGCATCCAGGCCGAGGACCGCCGGCATCGGCTGGAGCCCGGCAGTTTTGCCTATGTGCCCGCTGAGCGCGATGTTCAGATCAAGGGCGCCGGCCCGGCCTCGCGCATGGTGCTTTTTCAGAAGCCCTACCAGCCCTTGCCGGGGGCCGGGGTGCCCGCCGCCTTTGTCACACATGAGCGCGAGGTCAAAGGGCAGGCCCTGGCCGGCGCTCCTTGGGTGCGCCTGCAGGCGCTGCTGCCGTCGGACCCCGCGTTCGACATGGCCGTGAACCTCCTGAGCTTTGAACCCGGCGGGGCCTTGCCCGCCGTGGCGGCCCGGGTGACGGAGCACGGCCTGCTCATCCTGCGCGGCCAGGGTGTCTTGCGGCTCGGCGCCGATTGGCACCCGGTCCGGGCGGGGGACGCGATCTGGACCGCCTCGTATTGTCCCTTTTGGTTTGCGGCCATCGGCCGCGAGCCTGCCAGCTATATCAGTTACCAGGACGCGAACCGTGATCCGATGTAGCCGGGCGGAAAAAGGATTGCTTTGGCGCGGAGCCGGAATAAGATTCGCGCCCAGTATTTGGTGTGCGCGCGCCCATCCCACCCAGCGAGAAACAACGTCTGCGGGTGCTCTGGCAATACGAAGTGCTGGACACCGTCCCGGAGGAACTCTTCGATGACCTCACGGCGCTGGCGGCCCGGATTTGCCGGGCGCCGATCGCCCTGATCAGCCTGGTGGACGAGAACCGGCAGTGGTTCAAGTCCAAGGTCGGGACGACGCTCACCGAGACGGCGCGCGACATCTCCTTTTGCACGCACGCCATCCTCCAG
This sequence comes from uncultured bacterium, assembly GCA_963749495.1. Taxonomy (GTDB): domain Bacteria; phylum Verrucomicrobiota; class Verrucomicrobiia; order Limisphaerales; family UBA8199; genus CAVQND01. Next base: position 460,597 of record CAVVMW010000015.1, on the reverse strand, counting down.
CCCGATCTCTTCATCGTGCCCGATGCCACGAAGGACGAGCGGTTCGCCGCCAACCCGCTCGTGAGGACCGAGCCCGGCATCCGCTTTTACGCGGGCGCATCGTTGGTCACGCCGGACGGCTACGCCCTGGGGACGTTGTGCGTGATGGACCGGGTGCCCCGCCAACTGGAGGCCGAGCAGCAGGAGGCGCTGCGCACCCTGGCCCGGCACGTGACCTCCCAACTGGAACTGCGCCGCCGCACCCGCCAACTGGACGAGGCCAACCAGGCGCGCCGCCAGGCCCAGGACCAACTCGAGCAGACCCGCGCCGAACTGGCCAAGGTGCGCGGGGCGTTCGACCGGCAAAAGGGCCCCGGCAAATCCAAGGCCAGGCGCAAGTAGTCACGCGTTAACATCGCCCGCTCAGCGCCGCTCCCGGCCCATTTTATCCAACCGGCGGCGCAGATCGTCAACCGCTTGGCGCAGGTCCCGGAGTTGCTGGTGGAGTTGGCGCATTTCGCGGGCGATGGGAGGAGCGCCCGGCCCGCGCATCCACGGCCCTCGCATTCCCGGTCCCGGCATCGCCGGGCCTGACATCCCCGGTCCCGACATCCCCGGCCCTGGCATCCCCTGGCCTGGCATCCCCGGCCCCGGCATCCCCGGTCCTGGCATGCCCGATCCTGGCATCCCCGGGCCGGCATCCCCGGCCCCGGCATCCCCTGGCCTGGCATCCCCGGCCCCGACGTCCCCGGCCCCAACGTCCCCGGCCCCGGCATCCCCGGCCCCGGCATCCCCGGTCCTGGCATCCCCTGGCCTGGCATCCCCGGTCCTGGCATCCCCGGCCCCGGCATCCCCGGTCCTGGCATCCCCGGCCCCGGCATCCCCGGTCCTGGCATCCCCGGCCCCGGCATCCCCGGTCCTGGCATCCCCGGCCCCGGCATCCCCGGTCCTGGCATCCCCGGTCCCGGCATCCCCTGGCCTGACGTGCCCGATCCTGGCATCCCCTGGCCCGGCATCCCCGGTCCTGGCATCCCCAATCCCGGCATCCCCGGTCCTGGCATCCCCAATCCCGGCATCCCCGGCCGGGGGCCGCGTTCGAACTGCTGCCGCATGCTCTGGGCCTGGTACGCCAGGGCGTCCGCGATTTCGTGCAGGCCAGCGGCGTGAAGGTTGTCGATGGCCACTTGGAGGTGCTGCAGCCGCCGTTGCGGCCCAGGTGTCCCCATCCCCATCGGCGGATTCGGCGGGTTTCCTTCAGGCCCGAGGCCCGTCATACCTTCGGGTCCACGGGGGCCGGAGGGCCGGGCACCTGCGCCCGGTCTGCTCTCCATCTCCTCGAGTTGGCGTCGGACCTGCATCTCCTCCGCTCGCACCGATTGTTCCCGCTGGCGCAATTCCGCAAGGTGCGCCCTCATTCTCTCGAGCTGGCCTCTGGATTCCGCCCGGCCCGCTTCAGGGCCGCCTTCGCCTGGCTTCTCGCCACTTCCTTTACGTTCGAGGTTCTCCCGTTGTTCGCTCACGTCCCGTGGTCCTGGCGACTCCGGCGCCGGTTGGGCCAGGGCTGCCATGGCGGCCATGCCGGCCACCGTCACCCCAGACAGCCGCAGGGCATGGCGTATCAGGTTTGTTTTGTTCATGATCTGTCTCTTTCCAAGTTTATTGTTCAATGCTCCACGGATCAGACGCCCAAGAGGGGCTTGCGGTTTCAGGCGGGGCCCCGGGCGCTTGCGTGTCCTGGATGATTCTGCCACAAATGCTCCCGCTAATACAATATGAGTATCCACCGGGGCCTGAGGCCACCTGACTACTGACTCCCCGCATGCCTCCCACCTCTCCAGTCCCGGGGCCGCCGCCTGGCGGCCTTGCTCGGTGGGTGCCGGGCCTGGCGCTCCTGGGCCAGTACCGGCTCGAATGGTTGCGGGCGGACTTGCTGGCCGGCCTGAGCGTGTGCGTGGTCCTCATCCCGGCGGTGGTGGCTTACGCGGGCCTGATGGGTATTGCGCCGCAACACGGCCTTTATGCGGCGCTGGTGCCTCTGTTGGTCTATCCGCTCTTTGGCAGCTCCCGGCACGTCATCGTCGGGCCGGACATCGCCATCTCGCTCCTGGTGGCGAGCGCGATTGGCCCGCTGGCAAACGGCGACCCGGCCCACGCCGCGGCCCTGGCCTCGACGGTCGCCCTGCTGAGCGGCCTGCTGTTGTTGCTGGGCGCCCGGTTCAAAGTCGGCGCGGTGGCCGATTTCTTGTCCAAACCGGTCCTGGTCGGCTACATGACCGGGGCGGCGTTGATTCTCATCGGCTCCCAGCTCGACAAGCTCTTCGGGGTGCCGTTGGAGCACAGCGACTTTTTCCCGCGGCTGGCCGAGCTGGCCTGGCAAGCTCGGGCACACGGACCGGCTGACGCTGTGCTTCGGGTTGGGTCTGCTGGGGGCGCTATTCCTGCTGCGGCGGCTGGCGCCCAAAGTGCCGCCGGCCCTGGCGGCGTTTGTCCTGGCAATGGGGGCGACGTTCCTCTTTCGGCTCGACCAGCACGGCGTGGCGGTAGTGGGCCGTTTCCCCGGCGGCCTGCCGGTATTCAGGGTGCCGCTCACGGACTGGCATGAGATTCACACGTTGCTGCCGGCGGCCATGGGCATTGCCCTGCTCACCTATACCGAGGGCATCCTCCTGGCTCGCGCCTTCGCCGAGAAAAACGGCTATGAAGTTGACGCCAACCAGGAGTTGACTGCCCTGGGGCTGGCGGACCTGTTCGCCGGGCTCTTCCAAGGATTCGCCGTCACGGGCAGCCAGGCCCGCACGACCATAAACGACATGGCCGGCGCAAAGACACAGCTCTCCAGCCTCGTGGCCGCAGTGGCCCTGGCGCTTTTCCTGTGGTTCCTCACGCCCGCGATGGCGCGCCTGCCGGCGGTCGCGCTGGCCGCCATGCTCATCTTCGGCGGCATCAACCTCGTCGAATTCGACGTGATGGTCCGCCTCTACCGCTGTTTCCCCGGCAGCAGCCTGTTGGCGGCCCTGACCACCCTGGGTGTGCTGGCCATTGGGGTCGTGCCGGGCATCCTGCTGGGCGTCGCCCTCTCGCTCCTGGGTCTCATCAATCGCATCTCGCGTCCTCCTGACGCCGTGCTCAGCGCGGTGCCCGGGCACGGCTTCCACGACCTGGGCGGCGCGCAAGGCACTCAGACTGTTCCCGGCCTAATCGCATACCGTTTCTATGCCCCGCTGATGTTCTCCAATGCGGGCCATTTCGTCGCGCGCGCCCGCCAACTCATCGCCGCCGCCCCTGCGAAGGTCCGCTGGTTCCTCCTGGATGCCCAGGCCATCACCGATATTGATGTGACCGCCGCCGAGGCCCTCCACGGCCTTCACCTCGAACTGCGCCAGCAGGGCGTGGCCCTCAAGATCGCCCACGCCAACCGCCCGCTGCGCGCCATGCTCGAACGCATCGGCCTGGCCGAGGAACTCGGCCCCGAGAGCTTCTTCCCGTCCGTCCACGAGTGCGTCGAGGCCTTCACTGACCAATTACCCCCGGGCGAGGAATCGCGTTGACAGGCGGGGCCAGCGGGCTATCCTGCGGCCCACATACACAAACACACCCGGTCACGCTTGCCCAGGGCCTTTGCTTTGTGGGCGGCCGGGTGATGACTGCAACAACGGACAGAAAGGTCAGAAATGAAACCAAGAGAACAATTCGGGTTAGTGCTCCGGATCATTGGTGTCCTGGGCATCGCTTATACCGTGCGCACGTTTGTGAGGTGCCCTTCGCCAGACACCTTAAGGCTGGTTGCCGAGATTGCGGGTGTCCTGATCGGGGTGTATCTGGTTAGAGGAGCGCCCCTGCTGCTGAAATTCGCCTACCCCGACTCCGCCCCGGAAGCGCCTGAAAAAACGACGGCCTGATTCGGCAGCCGGGCCGGGCCAAAGGGAGCGCGACGGAATAGGCGGCAGAGGCCAGGGGCTAATAGGGCAGCCGCCGCAGCCCCTGCACGCGGTCGAAAGCCTCATCCCGGCTATCGTGTCCGCGATCACGACCGGCGTCGGGCAATCTTTCGCCGAGATGGCCGCCCGCGCCCAGCAAGCATGATGGAACGGAGCTTGGGATCAGCCTTGGGAACCGGGATGCGCCCGCCCTTCTATATCGGAAGAATTGTCCGTCAGCAACTCATCTGGCTCCTGGGAACGCCGCTCGATGCGGCTGTCCTCCAGCACGTCCAGCAAGGCCGAACTGTCCCAGTAGCGTTTCATCGGCTGTCCCTGTCCGCCCGGACGGCCGCCGCAATCGTGACCCGGCTGGGACGAAAGCCTTCAGGCCAGCGCAGCTTTCCGTTTACCCGGAAAGGCCTGACAACCGTTACCTGCTTGTCGACCAGTTCAACCAGGCGAATGCTGCCGTCCGGCTGCCGCTCTGCTGAAAATGACCTGAACGGAGGGAACAGGTCCATGCATGCCAACCGGCCTCGACTATCTGCTGTCAGCTTCATAATGGGATCATCCCATTCCGCCCGGAACTGGTCAAGCTCCCTGAAACGTCGAGGGTCCTGCCAAGCCTCCCTTGAAGGGCCTTCAACCCTCAAAGCAGTCAAGAGTCGGGCCGCTGGCCCCCACGCTGCCCCAAGGCGCGCGGGACGCCCGATCCGCCATGGTTTTGGAGGCTCCCCGGCCCCGTCCCCCCGTGCCAGGCCCGCCAGGGCAACGCGGCGAGCGGTGAATTGCAAAGCACTCCGAGAATTCCGGTCCCTGGGAGCCGGTTAGCGGCTGAGGGCTCGGAGGAGGCGCATGGGGTGTGCGGCCTGAACCGGAACAAGATCCGCCTCGTGAAAAGCCACCACGAGACTGGTTTGGTCAATGTCAAGGAGGTCGCTGTCCCGCGTTACGAGAACGGGGATGCCCATCAAAGAAGTTTCTGCCAGGATCTCTCCGTCGTGCTTTTCGTCGGGAGGCAGCAGCCCTTTTTCCCGTAGCCGCTCAGAGAACCGGACAGCAATGTCCTGCCACACTGGCTTCATTGGGTAAGGTATCAAACCCCATTTCAGGATCCCAGAAAGGGCCTTGCGCGCAAGCGAGCGTTTTCGCTCGTCTGCATGTTCAGCGAAGAAGGCAAGTTCCGCTGAAACCGTCGGCGGAAGGTAAAACACAAAGCCCCGCGCCTGGAAAAACTCTCTAAAAGCTTGGGTGACCTGCTCCTCTTCGGCCAAATCGAAGAGGATATTAGTGTCTAACGCCAGCGGCCTCTTTTGCCCCGTCTCCGGCATAAATCAGCGCCATCGCCTTGCAAAAGTAACGACTTTTCTGCTCGGAAGTCAGCTTGTTAGCCTCCTTCCGCATTTCCGCAGCCAGTTTGCTCCCCGTTGTTTCATCGGGATAAATTAAAGGCTTTTTGGTGGCTTGGGGCGGCTTCTTCCGTCGCTGTGGCGACTTGTTCATTGTCGTTTTGTTTGGCTGCCTCTCCGCTGGCCTGGCGGCTTGGCAGCTTGCTTAACCATGTGTCCGCTGGCGTAGAATGTCAATAAGAAGCTTGAAAGTTGGTACAGTCGCAATGGCGCAAGGGGAGGCCACAGGAGCCGAACAGGGCCGCCTGGAGACCCCGGGGCGCGATCTGCGGGGATTCGGACGGCCTCGGGGCGGATGCGGGCCGCAGCGGGCCAGGGCCGGCGGACGGGCCTCGCCGATCCGCCCCCCGGGCGGGCCGCAGCGCCAGTCCGCTCCGTTCCGGTCGAATCGTTGCAGGGCGGGTAGCCAGCGCACAGGACCACGTCAAATTGCGCCCAGTGGTCAGACCCGGAAAACGGGCCAGCGTGTCGAAAAACGTTCCTCTGGCTTGGCCTGTGGCGAGCTTTCATGAACGGGGGGCGGCGAGATGGCGGGGCGGGGAGCCTGGCGGTTCGGCACAAGGGCCAATTCGGCCTCGTCTTGGGGCGCAATCGGCTCGCCATGGGGTTTGAAGGGCGGGGGTGGCAAAGGGGGGGGGGTGCCGGGGCGGGCGCCCGGCGGCTTATAGGGCGAGACGGCGCGCGCGCGCGCCCCGGAACGGGGGCAGGGGCGGGGGCATACCGGCGCGGGCGCTTCCCGCCGTCAGCCCGGCGTGCCGGACTTCAGCCGGAGCGGGGGTGCCGGACAAAAAAGTAACCCCCGTTGAAGAGACCAAGGCAGGCGTTGTCTCTTCCCTTCCGTGATTTTATCTATGCCGATGCAACCGCAATGAAACGCTGCTGCCCCAATCCCGGCCAATCCCCTGCCAGGATCGCTGAGCGGCTTTGGTAACTATTCAGGTGGGCTTGCGGGTCAAGCCCCGCAGGTTACGGGTGGGTAGGGCGCGTCACTCCGTGCGCGCCGTCCGGTGTGACCGGGCGAGCGGCGCGCAGAGGACTGCCCGCCCTACCTAACCCGCATATTTCATAGCCCACCCGGCTTTTCGCGTTTCGGAGGATTTTTTGGAGACAAATCGGGCTGGGCGGCGCAGTTTTTTCCGTCTGGGCACTGATCAGGGCGCAACGGAGTCTTTAGTCAAACAAAAAGGCTGCCGCTGAAAACACCCCTCCCGTGACTCTTGAAACATCGACCCCATTTTTCTGCACTTAGCCCGGGGCCGGCGCCAACGCCATCAGCCGCCGGTGGCACCGCCGAAACAGCGCTTGCAAGGGATAGGCGCTGCACATCTGCACATAGACCCGGCGCACGCTCACGCGCACCTGGGCCGCGATTTTCAGCAGCTTCACACGCAGGCTCCCAGCCGTCGCCCGCTCCAACTCCGTTCCCGCCAAGCCCTGCGTGCGCAAGCGCTCCATCAACAGGTAAGCAAACATGGCCTCCCACAATCGAAACTGATTGCTGGCCATATAATGCGTGCTCATCCGGTCGGCGTGTAAATCCAGCACTTGCTGCTTGAGCAGGTTTTCCATATCGCCCCGGGCGCAGTACAGTTCCTCATAAAGCCGGGCCGGACTGAAGCGGCTCTGTTGCTCATCCTCATCCTCATCGTTCTTGAAGCCTTCGGCAGGCAGATTGGTCACCACAAACCGTGGGTTTTCCCCTGCGTTCATCACTTCGGCTTTGCCGATCACCCGGCGCTCCCGACTCCAACTGTCGAGCGTCCGGTATTGAAACTCAGCGAACTGGCGCACGCTGGCCGCACCGGTCAGACAGTGACGGGCCCGGGCTTGAGCCAGGGCCGGCCCCAGCTTCTCAATTAACACCGAGTTCTTGGCCAAGCCCAGGCAATAGTAAATCCCCCGCTGGCTCTCGCACCAAGCCATAATCTCCTGCCGGCCAAAACCGCTGTCCCCGCGCACAATAATCCGCGCCTTGGGGCAACGCTTGCGAATCGCGGCCACTATCTTCTCCAGCGCGGGCACCGCTCCGTGGGCTGCCTCGTGCTCGGCGGTGCGCAGTTGCGCCCATAGCGGGAAGTCCCCGACAAAGGCATAGAGCGGCAGATAACAATAGTCGTCATAGTAGGCGTTGAAGTGCCGCCCCTCCTGAAATCCGTGCAACCGATGGCCCATTGCGTCCAAATCCACCACGATCTCCTTGGCGCGTTTGGGCAGACAGCGCACCCCCATTTTCAGCAGGCAGGCTTCCACCTTGGCTGGGGCGTGCGGCAGTTTGTGGCAGCGCGTGTCTTTGTTATTGGATAATTCCAGCCGGTTGAGTGTGGAGGGCGCCGCCAGCGCGATGCCCCGGTGCTGCGGCAGCACCCTGTCTTGTCCCAGCGGATCGGTCTTGCCGCAGGCGGCAGCCAGCAGCGGGTCCAAGCGCAGGCGCTGGTGATCCTCAATGTCTTCGTAGCCCAGGGCCGTTCCGAAGATGCGCTGGCGCAGGAGTTCCTGCACCGAATGGTCTACCCAGTCGGGGTCACGCAGGTCGTAAAAACATTGCGCCAGTTCCGCCGTCACCCCGAGGTTAGTGTCGACCTGGCGCAGCAGCAGCGCGCCGGCATCACTGGAGAGGGCGCCGCCGGAGAAATCGGCTTGCACACGGCGAGGACCCAAGTCATCAAAGAGAATTGCTTGATTGGCAACGCACATGTAGTTAGTCTATAGGCTAGATATGAAAAAGCAAGTAAAATATTCACTCAAAGTGCAGGCAATCCGTTCCAAGGGGCAGACCCCCAAGCTCTATGTGTATTTTCCGATCCCCCTGGCCGCCGCCATTGGGCTGGAGCCGGGAGAGCAGGTCGAGTGGGAGCTTTTGAACCGAAGCGAACTATATTTGGTGCGCCCGCACGCCCCGCCGCCGCGCGCTCGTCCCCGCGCTTTGGCAGTCGGCTGAGCGTTCGACACCCTGTCGGTAACCCACCCGCCATCCTGCCAGTGGTCCAGGCCCGGTAAATCCGGCCCACCATGGCGATTTCATGCCAAATTTCGCGATCAACTATGAAATATGCGGGCTAGGTCAAGCCCTAGAAGCCGATTCTCTCGCTAGACCGTCGGCCAGCCATGGATTCGAGATCGTAAGGCGCGTACTCCGGGTCGTCTCGCTCCGGGTCCTCGCTGTCCTCATCCTGGTCCACGATACGCCACTGCCCGTTCCCGCCAAACAATCGGCAGATGGTCTCGTGCGCGCCGGAGAACGCGTCAACCTCATCATCATGGTTGCCGGCCAGGAAGTTCTCCAGCGCCCGCAGGAACTCGTCGTTCCACGGTGCCCGGACAATTTTGACGTTGCCCGCCTCGGCCTGGGCGGACAGGAGTTTGGGTCGGGTCTCCTTGCCGCCGGTGGCCGGGGCGAACCGGACGTTGAACCCGTCCAATGCCCGCGCCGTCGCTTGCGCTTCGTTGACGCCCGCGCTTCCAGGGTCCTGCATGTAGCCCACGTCGGTCCCGGCCCCGTCCTGCTTCGCGCACGACCGCATCGCTCGGTCAACCTGGTTCGGGCTGGCGAACATCTTGCGCACGTCCTCAATGAAGTAGATGCCTTGGGCGTCCTTGGAGAGCAGCAGCCCCACCGTGGCGTCCGGGTCGTTGTCGCTGCGCTTCTCCGTCGCGGCCCTGTCCCAGTAACGGCCGCGCCCGGCAAGCTCCCTGGGCGCCGCCTCGACCACCCCGAACCACTCGCGCCGCAAGAAGCTGCCAGCCGTGGCGCGGCCGCCGCCCCGGCGCTGCTGACGGAGGAGCGCCGCCTCCACGGTCGGCCAATGGTAACGGACGAGGCGCCCGCAGTTGAGTTTGATGGCGGGCAGTGCGCCGGCGTTCGTGCACGCACAGCAGCATCCGGCGCGCAACTGTTTAGGTAGCTGGGTTGGGCATTTCGCCCGCGTCCGTGGCATCGGATTGAGATGCCCGCCCCACTACTGGGCAGCCACGATTTTTCTCTGTTGCCTTTGTTGCCTCCTGTTTAACCTGATGAAACTGCTGGATGTGCCGCTCGGCCTGCTGATCAACTTTCACGAAATGAAAGTGACTGATGGCATCAGCCGGCTGATTTTGCCAGGAGCCAACCTGTGAAACCCTGCCGAAGATATTCAACAGGAGCAAACAGAGGAAACGGAGACCGGAAAGAAGCTCTCTGTTCTCTCCGTTTCCTCCTGTTCGATTCCGAGCGCGGCGCCTCGGCAAAGAACCTCCGATAGCGGACCCTCCCCACGATCCGACCCGAGCAGTTACTCGGGCGCATACGGCCAAAGGCGCGCCTGATCTCGACGTTCACTGCGGCAGCGCGGGGGCTCTGCAGAACGCTGGAGAGCATGGCGATTCCTTCTTGGGTGAACCCATAGGGCCGGTAGCGGGGCCCGCCACGGCGGTTTGAGGTTCCAAATTGGAACCTCAAGGCGGCGAACTCTCGCGAAGAAAGTTGGAACACGAAGTCTTCGGGGAATCGCTCGCAGACTGTCCCCGGCCGGTGGGGTGGTGGCGCTCAATGGCAGGCTGCGACTTCGACGCGGGGTTTGATGCCCAGGTCTTCGGCGATGCTCTTGACGATCACTCCCAGGTTCCGTGCTGTGGGGTTGCCGTTGCGGTTGAGCATCCGGTGAAGGGACTTTTCACCCAAGCCTGTCTGCCGCGCCAGGTCCTTGAAGGTGATTTGGGCATGAACCAGATCGCGCAGTCGGGAGAGCGCGCCCGCGGTGTCGCCTTCCAAAAGCATTTCAACCGCGCCAGCGTAGAACAGCCGGGCAAATTCACGGTCGCGCTTTATGCGTGCCATGACCGTCTCTCTGTAGTCTCGTGTTGTTACCATTTCACTTTCTCGTCTGTTTGTACCGCTTCCATCGCTCCACAGCGGCGATTATGTCAGCCGCCTGCCGTCGCTTGCTGCCGCCTCCAAGCAGAATGATGATTGTCTTTATGTTACCCATGTCAACCCGTCAATCGCCGGGTTTCCCGCCCCTTGCACCCGCCTGCCGGAATCAGCGGGGTTCACACGTTGGCTGCGGCGGGCAGCGGGATGACGTTCTGGGCCTGCGCTGGCGCCACGGCGAAGCAAACTTCCCCTTGTTTCCGGGAAATCTGGCGTTTGGTTTGGGGAAACCTTGGGGGGCTTCCCCAGGATTCTCCTGCCCGCAGCCGGCCAAATCTTCACTTTCGCCCGCGTTTTCCGGTGTGGAAAGGATGGTCGGAGCGACAGGATTTGAACCTGCAACGTCTTGGTCCCAAACCAAGTGCTCTACCAGGCTGAGCTACGCTCCGACGCCGGGGCTTGAATATCCCATAGGGGCGGGGATGCGCAATAACGAAATGAAATGAAATGAAATGGGTCTGGACGCGCCGGGGGGCTGTGTTAGAGTTTGTGGCGCATGTTAACGGAAGCCCCAACAGTGCCACAGAAGGTGAACCTGCGCCGCCCCGATATTATGGAGGCGGTCCAGGCGCAGGTGCTCTCGCATTACCGGAGCGACCTGGTCGAGCGGATTCGCGCCAACGGGCATATCCTCTCGGCCGGGGACCTGACGATCAAGCTGGCGAAGGAATTTGGGTTCTGTTACGGCGTGGAGCGGGCGATCGACCTGGCCTACGCCGCCTGCCGCGCCTACCCTGCCAACATCAGGTGGAAGATGCGCCGCGCGTCTTCGATGCGGCCGAGCCGGTAAAGCGCCTTGACGGTGTAGTAGCTCCAGCAGCCGGTCGCGCCGCCGTTCTCGTAGAGATCGTGTCCCACCAGTTCGACGGGCGCTTGTCGGTCAGCGGCCGATCGCCGAAGTTGCCGGTGCCAGGGTATTCGATGAGGCCGTTGCCGTCCTTGTGGGCGGCCATCATCTCGCGGGCCCACGCGAGCAGCTTGTCGTAGTTGGCGCGCGCCCAATTCCGGTCACGCGCCCCGTTGGCGTAATTGCAGGCCGGGATCAGCAACGAGGGCAGGGTGTCCAGCGAAGTCCACGGCGTTTTCCACGGGATCAGGTCCGCGTCGGTCGGTGTGCAGCCGTAGCCGATCTGGCCGGTAGCCCTTTGCCCCGGCGAGGTAGCGGTCCAGAGTCATCCGCACCAGGTCGAGGCAGGTCAGGCCCTCGGCCAATGGCGGCGCGTGCAACGCAACGTCGGAATAGCTATCGATTGAGGGTCTGCATCCCCTGCTCGGGGTATCGCTCTCCGGCTGGCACGCCCACCGGGAAAGCCTCATCGAGGCGGCGAAGCTGTTCATCGGTCAGATGAACATTCAAGGCCCCGATATTCTCTTCGAGATAGCGCGGGGGGTTCGTGCCGGGGATGGGGACGATATCCTGGCCCTGAGCGAGCACCCAGGCAAGGGCCAACTGCGCGGGCGTACAGGCGATTTCCTCTGCGATTTGCCTCACGGTCTCCGCCAGGTGCAGATTGCGCTTGAAGTTTTCGCCCTCGAACCGGGGATGATGACGCCGCCAGTCGTCCGGGGGAATGTCCTCCTGCGTCTTGAACCGTCCCGTGAGGAAGCCGCGTCCCAGCGGGCTGTAGGCGACAAAACCGATGCCCAATTGCCGGCACGTCCCCAGGATTTCGCCTTCGGGATCCCGTGACTAGAGCGAATATTCGGTTTGCAGTGCGGCGATAGGATGAACTTTGCTGGCGCGGCGAACGGTTGAGGGAGCGGCTTCCGACAGACCCAGCAACCTCACTTTGCCCTCATGAACCAGCTCCGCCATGGCGCCGACCGTGTCTTCGATCGGCGTGTTGGGATCAACGCGGTGCTGATAGCAAAGGTCGATGTTGGGCTGGCTCAGTTGCGCGGCCAGGAGCTATGGCTGGATGGCTTTAACGTTTTGACGGCCATCGAGACTGCCTTGGGCGGCGGAGTGATCCTCATGGGGAGCCCCCTTTGGCTTCTGCCAATGCATTGGGACCATGAACCGGTCAGGGGCCCCGAGGCTGCGAAGCGTTTTGGACTGCGGCAGTCCTCTGCCGCTTTCGCGTTCCCAGAACCAGGGACTGAAAAGCGGCAGAGGACTGCGGCAGTCCAAAACCTCGCGGGTCTCCTCACGGGTTCATGGAGAGAGATGGTTGCTGCCGGGACGTGGCTGGGGTTTATTCGCATTACCACAAGGTGGCGGAAACCATTCGGGCACTGCGAGCCATTGGTGAGGTTGTTTCGCAATGAGACTTATCCCGGTCCAAGTCGAATGTTACGCCGGGGCCAAAGCCGACGAGATGCCGCGACGGTTCAATTGGGAAGGACGACCCGTCGAAGTGGGAGAAGTGCTCGACCGCTGGTATCAGGTCGAGAGCCAGCCCGAATGGCCCCGGGCCGACTATTTCAAAGTGCGCGGCACGGACGACCACGAGTATCTGCTGAAGCACGATTTGGAGTCCGATGAATGGTTCCTGGGAAAAGAGTGGTGATGATGCGCAAGTGGGAACTTCGAGTTGGGCTACTTTGACCGCGTGGAGGGCAGGGTTATGGTCGTCCCGTTTCAGGAAGTGGATTTTCCTGAGAACGACCCTTAGGCCTTCCGGCTTATCGATACAGAGGGCCGGAGCCATCGCGTGCCCTTTCACCGCGTAAGGGAAGTGTATAAGGACGGCGAGCGCATTTGGCATCGGCCGCCGGACGCAAAATGAAAAGCCGTTCTGCCTCTCGACTCCGGGAAGCCTTGTCACTATCCTGGCAGCAACCTCATCCGTGAAATACCTATGGCCGGCAAACCACTTGTCAGCGGCAATCCTGCGGGCGTGATCAAACTCCCCGAATCACGCCAGGACGGCAAAACATCAGTGGAATCGGCCTTGCGCCGACGACGGTCCGTCCGGGAGTTCGGGAAGGCAGGACTGACGCTGGCAGGGTTTTCATACTTCAGCAGACCTGCAGTCTTGAGCCACACCAACTGGCCAGTGTGTTAGCGGGACGGCCTATCCACCGGCCCCAGTCCTCGAAGCTCAAAGAGGCTCCTGAAGCCCGACCGAGGCTGACTTTAAGGGCAAGCAGCAGCTTCCTGATCCGGTGCGGCGGAAAAGAGGGCTGGTCCATTTTATCTGGTGACTGGCCGGCGTTTGGTTCGGTCGCTTTCATGCCTGTTCGTTTGGCGGAGTTCTTCGGAATCGGGGCTCCGGCATCGGGCATCGCACGGGGAGCTCGTATTTGCGGGTCTTCGCTTCGAACGCCAGGACCCCGCCGGTTTGGGCAAGGCCGTTGGCCTGTAGGCTGTCTCGAAATGATCGGAATCCAACATGGGAGGACGAGGCGTGACCCGTCTGGCCTACCTTGGGCGAAGGCCAGGCGCGCGCCTTCAGGGATGTGATTACTGCCAGGGTGCAGGAGGTTTGTGGCGTGGCAACCAGTGCAGCCGAAGCTACCGACTTCCCAATATGAATCTCCACGGTAGTCGGTTTTTGTTCCGGGTTGGCGCAAACACACCTGGTGCGTCTTGTTCCCCGACGGAATATCCCCCAAGTCGCGCCGGGTCCGCATACGGGCGAAGCCGCCCGCTTCGCCACCCTCGACCTGTTCACGGGGTCCACATTCCACGATGCGGGAATGCGGAAGATTTGAAGCAAGTCCACCCTCGGCCACCCGGCATTCTGGGCCCAAAACTCGCCCATGAGCTCCGCGAGCTCGTACCAGCTACGCCCCTTTTCGGTGATCAGCGGCTTTGCGATTGTCAGCGCAAGCTCGGCCGCGGCCCGCAGGCGCGCGCCCTCGGCGGCTGATTCCTTGAGGTCTAAGGAGTGGACGTACACCAGGCCGCCCCTGCGATGGGCCTGCAGTTCGAAGCGCCTGCGCCACATCGCCCTCAAGGTGCGCGGGTGCAACGGTTTAGCCGATTTACCGGGTTTAGCAACGGGCGAAGCCTTCGTCATACCTCCTTATAGGCTGCCGAAGGCGGATGCTTTAGCCCAGGTTGGCCGGAGCTTCGCCAAACGATCAACCACGCTTGATCTTCTTCCACGCCGGGTCGCCCTTCGGCATCCAGGAGAGCTTCGGGCCCTTGCCATCCGCCCAGTGCGGGGGGACGCCGCCGTACACCCTTCTCCAGCATGCCCACACCGCCGAGGTGGTTTATCTCCCAGGCGATCTGGGTCTCGGAAATGCCGTTGCTCCGGCGGACGAGCACGTACCAGGCCCGCAGGCCGTGCGAGGTGATCTTCTTCTTGACCCTCTTCGTCCGGTGCAGCCGCGCCAGGGCCTTGGTCAGCACGCCCACGTCCACGGGCCGGTCCGAGTCCACCTCGCGGCCGGGGAAGTACCAGGCAGACTCCGGATAGCGAGCCTTGTGCCAGGCGCGATGCACGTCGAGGAGCTGGCGCAGGCCGTCGTGGACCTGGACGTAGGGATTGTCGCGGCCGCTCTTCTTGACCCGGCGCACGCAGAGGGAGCCTCCGTCCGCCGTCAGGCCGCCGGGTTCGTCGGACCGGGCATCCATGCGGAGCGCGAGGGCCTCGCTCGTCCGTAGCCCGGTCATCGCTTCGAACAGGGCCTGCCAGCCGAGCACCTCGGACGGCCGGTGCTCGAAGAGGTGCCCCGCGATCTGGTGCAACTCGTCGGTGTTCTCCGGCGCCAGCTCCCTGCAGTGCCTCGACCCGCTCGCGCTGTGGTAGCGCATCCGGCCGGTGAGGGGGTTGGCGTTCACCAACTCCTTGCGCTTGGCGTGCTCGAAGGCGTTCGCGAGCGTCTGGAGTTCAACGTCGGTCGTCCGGTGCCCCTCGCCCGTCGCCACGCGCTCCACGCGCCAATCGTGGTAATCGTCGACCATCTTCTGGCGCAGGTCGGACGCGGGCTGGTCGTCGTCGAAGAACTCCAGGAGTGTCTCGCAGTGCGCCTCTTCGGCCGCCTGGTGCCGCCCATCCGGGCGCACGCGCCCCTTTCGGTCGCGGTATCCATCCTCCTGGTATTTCCGGATTACCTCGGCGACCGTCAGCGGGGGCTTCGCCTCGTCAGGGTCCTCGAAGGCGAGACCGAGCTTCGCGGCGGCCTTTGCGGCTCGCCTGGCGTCCCTCCGGTTGATGGCGATGGATTTCCTGGTCGTCTCGAGGGAGAGAAACGTGTCCCGACCGTCCGTCTGGATGCGGACGAAGTAGGTGCCGCTGTCCGGGTTGACGTAGAGGCCGCGCTCTCCTGGGACCTTCTTTAAGGTTGCCATAAGGGGATTGTGCGGCGCCGGCGTGATCTTGACAAGGGTAAAAACAGGGTAAATGGCTCCTCCGATGGAAGGAGGGGATGAGCAAGAAATCCCGGTATTAAGCTGGCGCGCCCGCTGGGACTCGAACCCAGGACCCTCTGCTTAGAAGGCAGATGCTCTATCCAACTGAGCTACGGGCGCACAATATTTATTATCAACGACTTGCGTTGAAGCAAAATGGATGGCTGACGCCGAATTATATACTGGTGTACTATACTTCTCGCATGAAAGCCCAAAATGGCCAGGCAGAGGACGTTGACCAGGAGAAAACCTGGCAGCCGACTCAGTGCGCAAATATTGTCCGGCATGTTCCATCAGGGATTTACTATGCCCGCTTGCGCATCAAAAGCAAGCTCATCTGGCGCTCGCTTAAGACCGATGAGATTAGTCGCCGAAATCGAAGGAGGCGGTGGCGGCAAATCCAAGCATTGTGCCGACCTGGTTCGCTTCATGGCTTATGGCGGGTTCAGGAAAACCGAAGCGGCAAATGTCGTGGGCGCTGACTGTGATTTCGAACGTGGCACCATCATGCTCCGGGGTCATCCCGAAACGGGGCTCAAAAACCGACGCCCCGGTGAGGTTCGACAAGTGCCCATGATCCAAGAGATGAGGGAGTTCCTAAGACTTCTACAACAGGAGCGGGGAGAGAAGTGGGCTACGAGCTGCGTGAACCGGGCTGTCTTGCCGCGGAGCAAGACGACCACGATGCTTGTGGCTTTGGGAGCCTTGAGGAATGCGCTGGCGAGGAAGGCTGACGATCATGAAAATGAAGCACGGTGGAGATGGAATTGCCATTTACCACGTTCTTGCTCACGAGGACTTTGACCGAACAGCCTGTAACCTCTTGCAGCTCCTCCAAAAGGCGCAACGCAAGTATCCAGGCCAAAAGCGAAGCCTGTACCTTGATATTGAGGGACATCGGGTTGCTGGTGGCGGGTTTGACGAGGATATGTTCGAGTTGCAATCGAAGTTTGCAACCGAGTTTTTGTTGCAGTTCGTGAGCCGATTGGTAATGCCACTCGCCACGCTTGAAAATCCCCATCCGCAAAAGGACGCAGTCCCTGACGAACTGAGTGTCCTTTCCGTTGATGGCAGCACTGGGGAAAAGCCACCTGATGAAACCACTGGTGGAAGCAACCGAAAACCGCGCCTCTGACCGCTGGAAATGGGCAACACAAAGACCTCAGAACGGCTGCAACCCTACGAAACGGCAGATGAATCAGGTGTCGCTCCAGTAATTCCCGCCTCCTTTTTCACCGTGACCAGCCTCTCGCGCCATTCCTCATTGCACCGGCTCCCCAGGTCCATACTCGTCAGCCCATGCACCACGCACCCAAATCCATATTTCCCAATCCCGCAGACCCTCAACAATGGCGCCATCGAGAAGTCTCTGTCCTCCACTGGCCTTTGCAAGCACATGTCCATCAATTCCCGCAAACTGATCTGGCTCTTCCCCTCCTCCACAAAATGATCCAGCAGCCTGTTCTTCGTCGCCCCAGTCAGCCCAATCGCATCAGCCAGGTCTTTCACGCGCCACATTGTCCCCGGGTCATCACCAACCCGGATTTCCTCACGCAGTTTGGCACGTCTCTCGGCGATCGACTTGTCGGCCTCATCTCTCCGTTAAAGCTGCGAAATCCGCTCTGGTGATAATCCAAACGCGCGGGCAACCTCTCCACGCGGAACCCCCTGCTTCCGCATCTGGAGGATTTGCTGGTTGCGCTCTGGGATTGGAGTCATGGATCAAATGCTCGTCGCCATTACAATTTGTGCTCTGCGTCAAAATGTGGCAGAGAACCAGGGTCGTCTGGAACACCCTCGACCAGGATCATGTTGCCGGTATAGTTCGCGAATGCCTGGGAGAGAAACTCCAACCAGTATCCCAGCGATTTGCCGTTCTTCAGATAATCTCGCAACGGACGGCCAGCAGCGGATCCCGAAGACAAGTGGCGCTGAAAGAAGTCCTCCCATGTGCTGCGAGGGCTGTCCCTGAACACGTATGGGGTGCTCATTGTCACTGACCGGCCGAGCCGCTCGACAAATGGAGGCAGCACCCGGACGTACCAAATCTCCCCCGTGCGGCCTGGATACCCACTGCTGCACCGACATCGAACCTCCTGTTTCGCGGCGGTGTCCCAGAGCGTCAATCCCTGGGTGCCAACATCCATCACCTCGTAGAATGAGCAAAAGGAATCGTTCAGCGCGGCCATGGCCTTCTGGACGTAATCGAATCTGCCCACGTGCTGGAGATAGCGGACGAACAATTCGCCGAGGGTCATCCCGGTGGAGGTATCTCGCGCATCCAAAACCACCCAGCCTGCAAAGAAGGCTGACGTGATCGGGCTCATGGGCGGATAGCTCGGCATGTATTCCTCTTGAATGTCCGCGAGCTGACTGTTGAACGGGATCAAATCCGGAAAACCCAGGGCCTGGCCGGCGAATTCGTTGGCCACATTGACGGCAGCGGCGTAGGCGTGAAAACTGGGGTCTCCTGGTTTGGTGTTGGCGTAGGTCCCCTCGTGAATGGACCTCAGCAGCTCCAGGTCGGCTCCGCTCTCCTCAAAGGTGAACCGCTCGCTGAGAACCTCTCTCAGAAGCCGCTCGGTCCTTCGCTTTCGCCTGCTTTTTGGCTCTGGCATAAATGTCATTTCGTTCCAGTTTCGGTCTTTGGCGCGGGTGTTGTCGTCATCGGTCCCGTCAACCAGGGAGGAGGCTCACAGGGCTTCGACCATGTTTGATGTCCTTCCGCAATCCGTGATGCCCCCCTCAGTCTAGCCATCCGCCTGCTCCATTCCTCATTACACCTTTCACCGAGATCCGATTCCGTCAACCCTCTGACCACCGACCAGAAGCCTTCCAGCCCGATGCAGCAAATGTTGAGCAGGTGGGTATTGTTGCGTACCGCCTTCAGTTCGTCGTAATCGAGGATGGTGACATCGTAGTCGGCAGTTTCGGCTTCCCGAAATGCGCCTAAATTACCCTGCCCGACCTTGACGAAGTGCTGGCCCAAGAACCCAACAAAGTCCTTGGCCCGAGGGGATCGCAGATGGCCATAATAGATGACCCGACGGTCTATCTTGGCAGGCGTCTTCTCCTCACTCGAAGTTGCAGACGCTCCGAGACAGCAGAAGACCACGACCGCCACAGCCGCTGGCCCGGTTAATGTTGAACCCGAATTGATTGGTCCTAACGCCAGAGCTGGCATCGCTTGTCTGCACCTGGGGTGTCCACAGCGCGGTCGGAAGACCGGAAGAGTTGGTGCTCCAGCCGGTGGTGCCGAAGGGCTTGGGCTTGGGCTTGCCCGCAAATCAAGGAGGGTGGCAAGACGATTGCCACCCTCATCTCACGCGCCCCAGTTACCGAACACTCGCAGGACGGCTCATTGCTTCAGGCGATAGAACCGGGCGGCATTGGTAGCCATGGTAGTGAACACGTTCTGATCCCCTTGCACCACGGGGTTTCCCGAGTTGCTCCAGCTTGCCGGCGCGAGGCTGGCCGTCGTTTGCAGCGTGAAGCCGGTCGCGTTGGTGGGCCACGAGATAGCCACACTACTGCCAGTGCGGCTGATGTTCAACTGCGGGGGAGGCGGGGCCAGCGGCGTCCCAATCCGAATATAGTCAAACTGGGCAGTCGCGGCCCAGCCCAGGATTGTGGCATAGGCATCGACGTCACTTGCGGTGGGTACCCGGAAATAAGTCAGGGTCCCCATGTTTGTGGAATCGATGAACACTGTGAACTGCGTGTTTGCCGTATCCACTGCCACACGGATGACATGGAAGTCGGCCGACAGGCCGGTATAGTTGGTGAGAAGGAGGGCGGTAAACGTATCCGGGGTCCAATTCACAAAATTCAACTCTTGAGTGCCATCGGCGGTCAATCCCAGCGCGAAGGAGAACTTGGAGAACTGGCCATCGCTGCGATAATCCATGTTGATGAAGAAGTTGGCGCCGTTTAGCCCCGTCCCACTCATGTCGACCACGTCGAGACATTGACATCGCTCTTCGACAATAAACGGATAGTTGAAATCATTCTTGGGCACCGTGTCCAAAATCGGGTTCCAGGCCAGGCAGGTCAGCCAGCCGTTGGTCACGATGTTGGCCCAAGTGGTTCCGGCGGGAAGGCTGCCTGGCCGGTTTCTCCAGTCGCCTGCGGCGGTCGGATCGGCACCGGCAACGTTGAATTCGAGATCCCATAACACATTAAAACTGCCGAGGCTGACCGCCAGGGTCGTCCCCACTGCGACGTTGGAAAGCTCCGATACATTGCCGGCCGCGTCTGTCGAGCGAATGGCAAAGTGATAGGTAGTGCTCTGATTGAGTCCGGTGACCTTGAACTTCTGCGCGGTGCCTGCGGGCTGTCCGAAGAAAAAGGTCGTGTCTGCCGGCGTGGCGCTTGCCCAATTGTTGGAGGTAATGGTCTGGGTGGAATAGCGGAGATCATAATAGGCCACCGGGTTGGTGTTGCCGGGTTCGCTCGGGGAAGTCCATTGCGCCCACAGCCAGGAAACACCTACCGTGTTGGGGTCGATCACCAAATTGGTCACAGCCGCAGGCGGAGTTGTGTCCGCATCCGTGAACGTTGCCAGGAACTGGCCCGATATCGGAGCGGTCTGGTACGCGGGAGGCGGCTCGTTTTGCTTGGTCCAGGTGACGGCCATCGATTCTTCACCCTCACCCCCTGCACCGTTCGATGCACTACCGTCTGATTTCTCGACGGCTTGGACATAATACCGTTGGCCCGCGACGAGGTGGATCGGGGCCGAACAGTTGGTATCATAGGTTAACGCGGGATAATCGTCGTAACCCTGCGCGATCAATTGGAGGCCCGCCGGGTCGGCGTTGGTGGATAGCCAGAGTTGTCCAGCCTCGTTGGCGCTCAGGTAGAACACATAGTTGGCCGTCTCGGCAGGCACGATGAAACCGCTCAATCTTTCGCCCAGCGCGATGCCGCCTGAGTTGCCGAGGATATATTTGGCGGGAGGAATTTCAAACAGAGGCACGTAGTGAACCTCGTCCGGGAATGACGGATAATTGGCAAAGGCCAGCAAATCAGTGACCGTGGATCCCGGGGCATTGAGATAGACCTCGAGTTTAAGGAAACCTGGACTGAAGGATTGTGGGGTGAACACGACGCTGGCGGGATGGCCAATGACGCTGCCGTTGACGGTGCCGGTGATCGAGGCCGTCGCAGGGCTGCTGGGGGAGGTGATGGTGGGGGAGGTGAGAATCGCCGTGTAGCTGCCGTCGAGATTGTCGGTCACACTGCTCAAGGTGCCCGCCGTCGTCTGCAAGGTTGCCGTCCCGGCGCTGCCCTCCATTCCCACCCCGCTGGTGTCCACCGCCTGCACGGTGATCGTCGCGGTGCTCGCGCCGTTGGCCGGCAGGGCGGCCGGACTGGCGGTGATGGCGGAGTTCGCCGCCGATAGTGGAGCCGAAGAAACGGGGTAGAAGACGGCGCCGGCGAAGGCCATTTTAGCTGCGCCGCCAGACGCGCTGACCGAGTAAGTGAAGGAGGCCGCGCCGGCGGAGAGTCCTGACACGGTGCCCATGGCCGCGGCGGTGTTGTCATCCGTGCTGTCGTACTGGGGGTTCATGGCGCCACGGCTCGCCTGGAGGTCGAGACCGCTGCCGCCGGCCTCGGACCAGATCCCGCACACCACAGCGAAAGAGCCGTCCAGAATGTTTGGCACATTAAACGTGAGTGTTGTATTATTGGCGTTGTTGGCCGTTCCGGTCAAGGGGGCAGTCACCGTGCTAGCGCCGACAAGGGTGAAAAGCGAGACCCAGTTGTCAGTAGGGATGGCCGCATAGGCGCCGGTAATATTACCCGTGCCCGCAATGGGCTTGGAGAGGCAATAGATCGTGACGTCGCCGTAAACTGAATTTACGTTATCAATCGATACGACCTTCTTGACGGTCTGCCCCTGCCAAAACAGTTGTGTTGGTTCAGCGCTGATTCGGCCAGCACCGTTGTTGGCTAGCACGACGACCAGCACGCCTGCTCCCGGGGAGACGGTTGCTGGCTGGCTGAAGGCGGCGGAGGTTATTCCTCCCTGGTAGCTCATGGTCATGTAGTCTGAATCAACCACGGCAATCTGGGCTTTTGCCTGGGTGCACAACAGTGTCAGTGCGGCGATGACGGCCAGAGCGATTTGGTTCAGGAGTTGATGGTTAACGCCGAGTTGAGGAGTATTCATAACTATTGTTGTTGGATTGTTTGAGGATTACGGATGAGATATTGCGTTCTTGCGCCCCCACCGATTGATTGACGCTGCGCGGGTGAGGGAGAATTGGTTGCTGGTCGCGCTCATGTTAAAAGACGCTTCTGGGCGAGGAGCGCACCCATTTGGTCCTGAACGCTTGCCCAGTTGCTTTGGGATTGCCTGGTTTCTGGACGAGAGAAAGGCCCGGTGAGCTTGCTCAGCAGGCCGCCAAAATGTCGGATGCAGGTGTGCAATCCGGGATGGTGAGCAGTCCACTCATGCTCGCCCGAAAGCGATCTCCCAATTCCCGCTCCCAAGTTCATAAACAACCGGGCACCCAACAACACCGCCAGGAAATCAGCAAACCCAGACGGCCCACTGCTGATGTTCAGTTGTCATTACGCCACAAAGCAAAAGCGGTGTCAAGAAGGTTTTTGAATCCGTAGCTGCAGGTTTCAGGGGCCGCGCATCGCTCCTCCCCTCCTGCGCTGATCCCCTCCCCGCTGGTATGATTTCAGGGTACCGGATCTACTCCACGAGTTGATCCCCTCCCCCCTCAGCCCTTTTCTGGGGTCCTGAGGGTTTTTCGTTTCACCCCCCCATCCCAAAGACACTATGAGTCCAAGATCCGCGTGGTTATTGCAGGAAGAGATTGTCCCCCGTCTCAAAAGTGCCGTCCCTCAAACCGTCTCCTTCATCGGTTCAGAGGATGCCGAGGAACTGGTCCAGGATTCAATCGCCCTGGCAGCAAAACTCCTCACAAACGTTGACAAGGCCCACAAAAGGGTCACCCCAGGAAACATCGCCTACTACACAATCCAGCACATGAAGTCCGGCAGAAGGTCAACGGGGTCCTCTGTGGCTGACGTTTACGGTTCAGGCACGCAGTTGAACGGCAGGACCAGGTTGACGAGTCTCGAAGAAATAGCGGCCGGTAGTGACGAAGCTGGTGAGGAAATCTTCTTGTTTCACGACGTTTTGAGCAATGACGCCGAGGATCCATCAACCAGGGCCGCAAGAAGACTTGATTGGCAGGAGTTCGTTGCTGCTTTGCCTGACCGAGAGCGCAAGATGGTCGAGTTTGTGGCAGAGGGAAGGTCGCTCCGGAATGCTGCTCGTGCTCTCTTTGGGGAGCGTCAGCCACCTCAACGTACCGGAAGAAGACCCCGACGCCTCAGAGGGTCATTTAGGCGCAAAAGACGGGCAAATGTATAACAATGGCTTATGTGTAAGTTTGACTGTGTGTAAATGTCCGAATGGGCAGTGGGATGGACATTGGTCGAAGCGAGCTGATTAGACGATAGCCTGGCCGTGTTTTGAAGTTCTCAAACCATGTCCATCCAGCGGTATCACGCGGCTTGGAGTCACGCCTGAACCGGTGCCGTTGCATGATTCTCGCGGCTGAGCCAGTGTCGGTGCCAACTGGAACCGGCTGCCGGACTTGCCACGCGAATCTTCCGGCGTCAGTTGAAAGGCCTCCGAAATACAACATGGCACCTACTGCAGCCAGCGCCAGCAGAGCCAAAGCAGCATGTGTTTCGTGCCCATAAAATGAGGACGACACTCAAAGATCAGCACTCCGACCGTGGCCCTCCCTTGACTCCGGAATGCTTGGCAGGTGTCGAGGGGCCGCCGCTCAGCGCAGCGCCTGGTTCTGGTTCGATCTCAGTCAGCTTGAAGCAGCGACCAGCTTGGTCTGCATAAAGGGCGCCCGAGACCCTCCGCAGGAGCACACGGTCTGGAAAGTGGTCAAGGCACTCGGGAGCCTGCCCGCGGTCTGCTGGAGCTTGGTCGGCCTTGGCATCCAGCCGGCTGCAGATCGGAATGACAAGTGTGATGAGGACGACGAGAACCGAGAGCGCGGCCATTAAACGGTAGTAGCCCTCACCTTTGATTTCTCCCAAGACCGCCAGGATGATCTGAAGCGCAAGAAGCCCTATCAGGAACGCGGAAACCGTCTGCGTCCACCCATAGCTCGCCCCCAGGTTTGGCAAACGCAGGAGGCAGCCATGGGCGAATGCGGCGGATACAACAATGGAGGTCACCGTGGCTTTCCAATAATCGCTTTCCTTGACTTCTCCCCACACACCGACCATCACCAGTACCACGGCAAGACTGGCAGCCAGGATGCCGGCGATTCCCGCTGCTTTGGTTCCTCCTCGTTCAATGAAACCAGCGCACGACATAGCGCAGATACTTCCCGCGGATATCGAAAAAGTTGTAAGCAACACCTTGAGCTGGGTCTGCCCAAACTCAGTGTTCAACACGGAAAATATCGCCACCAGGGCTGTCAGCGAAAGGAACCCGATGAACACCTTAAGCAAGAGCCTTCGCATTTCGGTGTAGTTCATATTCTCGTCGAACTGTTGATTTCACGGACCGGTCCGCTTATTGAACCGCCAAACCACGGACCTGAGCAGCTCCGCACCTTCACCTCAGAAGGCGCAAGTTCCTGGCACAAACTCCAGAGGCTAACGCGAAGAGATTAGGATTTGTCCCGGATGCGTCAAGCGTGAATATTTTGGCGTCCCCACCGAAGCCTAAGATTGTCAAGGTCAACGCCAACTCCTCCTCTTCGCCTATTTCCGTCGAGGGTGGGGCAGCGCAGGATGTTTTCCATATCGGACCAATTAGAAATGCAATGGAAGAAGAGATTGGCGTTCTTCCGGGACAGATATGCCGAACCTGCCTCCCCGCCTCTCCCGTTCGCTCGCTTGCTATCGCTAAGGCATGGTCGAAACCCTCATTGGAGCTGCGCTGCGTTTCGGTGAATATCCTGTGAATTCCCCGTGAACAACTCGTGGCACATTTTATTTGAAACCCTTTGGACCCAGATTTAGTTTTTCGAATCATGAGCCCAACAATTTGCGTTTGTTGTGGTGAGACGATTACTCCGGGGAGGAACTCCCTGTCGCGCAACCCCAATTTATGCGCTTCCTGTTCGAGTCTGTGGGACGGCATGGAGGAACCGGAATCGCTCCAACAGCCTGAATCCTCACCAGATGCAAGATCGTTGAAGTCCTCCGAGCTAGGGCCGGCCATCCCGGCCTCTTGAGGCGCGCGGGAATCGGCAGTGGCCCAGGGTGCTCTGCCACCTTTCCTTTCGCTCGCACCGCCTGCCAGGTGCTTACACTTCCTGTTCCTGTGATGGGAGTCAATGTTCTACCGGGATGTATCGCGCAGCTGGATCTCAGCCGCCCTGCTCACTTGGGACGCGTGGCCGGCGAAAAGGCAAGGCAATGCGACGGCCGAGCTGGGCTTTTGGCGCCTTCGTGCCCCGTAACCTATTGATCGGCAAGGTATGGCGCCGACTGCCGCATTGTGGCCTCGAGTCCGCGCTGCCCGGTGATCTCTGGCAAGAGAATCGTGACTGCGCCTCAGCAAGCGGTTGGTCGACAACTCCTCCGAGCAAGCGACCCTCCGATCCATGGCGGCATGGCGGGTGAGCGGGTGGACCTTGGAGCGGATTGTCCGCCAACTCAACAGCCGTGGACGGGAAAGCGCAAGGGGTTGTCTTCAAACTTCACGCCGAGAACGAGGCGCAGCGTTACTCCATGTACCACCACTCACTGAGCATCTCCCCAGACGGGCCCTGTGCCCAGAGCACCCGGAAGGTCACCCGCTCGACATGGCCGTCGGCGGCGGTGACATTTGCCCCCCGGCTATGCACGGTAGGGCGCCCCCAGTTGTAAGCGACATCGTAGTTGGACATGGAATCCAATTTCCCGTCGCCGTCTTTGTCCAGGGTGAAAACGTAACTCGGTTCCAGCGGAGAATAAAGATAGTGGCTGATGGTGTCCGTGAGGGTCATGGCCTGCGCAGGCCGCCTGATTTTCGAGGCTGGCATCGGCTGCGTATGATCGGCGTAATAGAACGGTCCCGAGATGCCGTTATACTTCCTCGCGGGCACGAAAACCGAATCGCCAAAGCGGCCGAAGTGGCAGCCGATGTAGCAATTCCAGTTGGTCCCCGGGGCCGGAGTGTTGCCGGAGAAAGGCGCCGGCCCAAAGCTCCCGCCCGGGCATTTGCGGAGGGCGTCCAGGAGAAAAAGCGGGTCTGTGTTAAACTGGCCGTTGCCGACTTTGGGTTGCCGGGCGACATAAGGCGCCAGCAGTTCAAACCAAAACGGCTTGCTGTAGTCCTGGGAGTTCTCACCAAACACGGGAAAGCGGTCCTTGAAATCGCCCTCGTACATCGCTATCGCATAGCCCCAGTTCTTCATGCTGGTGGCGCAGCTAGTCCTTTGGGCTTTGGCTTTGGCCTTGCTTAGCGCCGGGAGCAGCATGGCTGCCAGAATGGCGATGATGGCGATGACGACGAGAAGTTCGATGAGGGTGAACGCTGGACCACCGGTGAACCTGCTTCCAGGTCCAAAACTGTTCACCGGGTCCGATTCCCCGTAAGGCTCTCTCATAAAATCCTGTGTCAGCAAGATTACACGCCTCACGAGCCACGAAGTCAAGAGGAATGAACCGCCCAGGAGCTGCCCCATTCGGTTTGGGTGCGGTGGTGACGCGTGTTTTCCAAAGTCGGCCGGGTAGAAATTGAAGTGCGGCAGGGCTTGGCCTTCTTCACGGACCAGATTCTCCAAACCTGCCCCCCCTGCCTCACTCACCCCCGCCCCCATTCAGCTTCAGTCCCCCAAACCGGTATAATGTAGCGACGACCGAACCTGAACCATTGGTGGCGCCGGGCACCGCAACGATGATGTTGGTCCCGTAGTCATAAACCCACTCCTGGGGCCACATGTGCTTCTTGGGAGCAAACAATTCTGGCTGAATGCCCCATGCGATGTTACTATAGCCGATAGGGTTTAGGTGCGTGGTGTCAGAGAAAAATACCATGTTGTAACAGTTGGGCAAAAGCACTTCCGCATCCACAACCCTCCAGGGCGTTGGCCAAGTGCGGATGAAGTTGTTCACGATTGGCAGAAATAACTGTGAGGCAGGAGTGTCCTGGCTGTAGGAGGCCCTGGGCTGAACTGTAAGGAGCATGATGTTCCAGTTGGAACTTGCCACCTGATTAAGATAATTGGATAATGTCCCAATTACGTTATAGGGATTCCCGCTCATGTCGCTGTGCATTCCCCAATAGACATATAGGCCATTGGTCCCGTTTCGGAGCCTGGATGAAAAACTCGCCGTGTTCGTGGCCCAAGCATTGGTCGTAAAGCTTAGGCTCGTTCCACCTACTGCAACGTTCGTAAGAAACGCAACGGAGTTCCACCACGGGAATTTCGTTAAAACTGAACCAAGCCCCACCATCTTGGAATCTCCATCCAGAACTACCACTGTGTTGCTCGCGAGCAGCGGCACCGAGGATGTCGCAATCATATACGCGAGCGCATCAATCGCGGTCTGCGCGTCGGTCGAGGAACCAAGGCTCAGGAGTGACGTGTTCGTGGAGTATGGAAGGACCGCAGCGTTGGTGATGCTTGCCGCTGTGACATTCGCCGCCAAGGAGCCGATGTAAGTTGCCAAATTGGTTATCTGCACTTGGGCATAACCCGACAACTCGGCGCTCGCGTTGCCCCACCAGTAACTCAGACCATGCTGAATTAGGTTGCCCGTTGTGTCTTCCAGATATGCATACGGTAGCCGTGGCAAATTGGTGTTCCCAACGGAGCCGCTCCAAAAGGCGAAATTCAACGTGTTGGTATTGGTTACCTCGAATGTGACAAACAAGTAATTGCTCACCGGCAACGGGTAAGTGGGAATCGCGAAATTATGGATATTTGCAATGCTTCCAACCCCTTGCCACGCGGGAATTGTCACCGCGTTCGAGCAAATCGGCATGGTGGTGTGAACGTTGAAGCTGTCGAGGCTGTCACGCTGAAAAACCCGAAGTATTGCCTCCACATTTGAACCATTTCCACCCCGGAACAGGCGATATTTGTGGCGATAAAGGAATTGGTGAGATAATCAACAAACCCACCGCCGTAGTAAATGTCGTAACTATAACTACCGGCAAGTTCTGTTGCCCCGTAAGAGGTGGACATGGGTGCCAAGTAAGATGCGCCGCTGAAATTGCCCGTGACGCTGTTGGCGTTGAGGCCGGTCAGTCCTGCCCCATTGCCTGCGAAGGCGCCGCTTAGGCTCACCCCCGCCGCGTTGTTGGTGAGCAGGCCGGCGGGCAGTAGGGACGAGGGTATCGCGCCGCTGAGCTGCGAGGCCGAGACCGGGCCGGAATAATTGGCGGCGTTCACGGAAAACAAGGCCGAGGGGACGGGCGTCACCGCCTGGCGTGGCGTCAGCGTGGTGAAGGCCCCTGGACCGTTGGTGCGGACGGCGATTTCGAGCCAGCGGTCGTCACCCGTGAAGACGCCGGGACCGAAGTCAATTATCGTGGTGAAGATGCCGTTATCGACATTAACTGCAGTATTGGTCACCGCGTCGGTCACGGCGGAGCCGACCAGGGGGGCGTCGTAGAGAGTGAACCGGAAATCGAACTTCCCGCTGGTCGCGTTTGTGCCTTGGGCAAGCGAACCCTGGTAGCTGAAGGAAGTGGTCCCTGCGTGAGCCGAGACCGACGCGGCTAGGCCGAGCACCGCCAGGAGCTTGTGAACGCTGCTGATTGTTCTCATGCCGCCATTATTCGACATTCGTGAGATGAATGCAAAGGCGGACTTGAAAACACGCGCCACAGGAACACCCGACGCTGGTCCGAGCTGCCTGGCCTCGGGTGCCGCGCCTGGCGTGCTCCGGCGCGCGCCCAAACGGAAGGAGTTGATCTGAAATCCTGCCCAGCCCCTGCGTCCGGGTTTTTGGTTTTCCCGGTTTGTCAGCGCCTTGTTGGACAGAATACCACGGCGAGGCCAACGATGGCCCCGAAAACCTGCCCGGGAGTGCGGTCCTGCTCACCCAGCAGGAAGTCAGATGTCTTCGCGACGAGCACCCCCGCAACTGCGCCTGCGACCACGGCAGCAAGCCTGCGCGCCCACACCCCGAAATCTTCGTCATCATCAGCCCAAATGCTTCGGCGGGGGCGCTCTTTCGGAAGCGTGGCCAACTCCGGCAGAGGCTCAAGGTCCACCGGTTCCATTTCCCAGGGGGACATGCTGTTGACCGTCAATTCCAGGTCAAGAAGCTGCGAGGCCCTTGCTTCTGCCAACTCCAGCAGATTCTTCACCCGCAGGTCGTCCAGGTCGAGCTGCTTCAGCAAGTCGGTTATTTTGGCCACGGCCTTGATCTGCTCGTCCAGGTTGTGCGGCTTTTTCGACTGGATGTCCGCGATTTCCAGGCTGGAATCCCGAATCAGCCGTTCGTCCTTGTTGAGAATGCGCTCAGGTCGGCAACGCGCGCAGCAGGAGGTGAAGACTCTTCACGGAAAGAAGCGGTAAATCTCCCGCCGGTGCAGCACTCGAGCGAAGACCAGTTCATCTCCGGACCAGTAAAACCCGATGCGGTAATCGCCCGTCCGGATGCGATATGCCTTTTCGTGAGCCGATAGGCGCTTGATCTGGCTGCGGCCCGCGAGGCTCTTCCAGGCAGGCATCTCCTCGAATGCCAGGCGGCGGATGCGGCTGTATTCCGAGTGTTGGCGAAGCCGGCGCAGGTCCTTGATGAAGGCGGGCAGGTAGGTTGCGTTCACTTGGCGTCAAGCAACGTCAAGGCAGCCTGCCGGCTGAGCGGTTTTTCCGCAGCCACGCGTTTCATGGCACGATAGAGCCCAGCGTCCTCCACGGCATCGATTAGGGCTCGATAGTCTCGGAGATTGAGGACTACTTTGGCGATCCGCCCTCGCCGATTCGTGATCAGTTCCGCCGCAAACGGGAATTCCAGAGACTCGGATTCCGCCGTGTTACTCATAGGCAAAGGTTAGCCGCGCGGCCCTTTTGTGTCAATGAGATCGTTTCAGTCCGGCCTTGCGCTCACCGGTCCTCCTCCTGTATGTTCCGGGCGACCGGCACGAAGCTGCACAAGTGCCTGGAAATCAGTGAGCCGATGTGGCGGAATTGGCAGACGCGCTAGACTCAAAATCTGGTAACCGTGAGGTTGTGTGGGTTCGACCCCCTCCATCGGCACCACTGAAAAAGCGGGGAAAGACTGGCATTCTCCCGCCGGCGTTCGAGCAACCCGCTCTTGTCCGGCCGGATTATTATTCCTGCCAAAGGCCAGGCATGATGCTGACTTGGTTCCGAGGCGCGGTGCCGCGGAGCCGGTCGCGGCGATTGGCCTCGATCCGTGCTGGCAATAGCGGCTAATCCACTGTCCGGCTGAGCTTGATTGGCGAAGGACAATTCCGCGCGGACTTGAACCAAGCGAGCACTTTGGCCGCTTCCTGGTCGGGCGCTGCCCGGACCCACCGGCCATTGACCAGGTAGCGCCGCTCCGTCTTGGGCCTGCGAGTCAATCGAGTGAAAATGCTCGCGTTCATAGTTCTTAGCTGTTGCGGCTCCGGCCTAGCCAGCGGACACGCTGAGCCAGGCACACCGCATCGCGTTGTCGTTCCGCCGGCCCCTATGCGTCAGGGGCTTTCAACAAGTACGTCCACATCCAGCAAGGCGCTATTGTCCTTTGGGCGTACGACAGAAGGGCACGCACCTGGTTCATCCCCTGCGTTCGCGTATCGCCGCCAGGATTTGGGCGAGCGCCTCGGCGCGCGGCTTGGCGCCCAGACTGCCTTGGCCGTGTACCCGGAGGCTCACGGCGCCGGCTTGGAGGTCGCGGGGGCCGACGATCAGCATGGTATGGACCTTGGCCTGCTCGGCGCGCTGGATCTTGCCGCTGATCTTGTCGCTGCCGTAATCGCCCTCGGCGCGGACCATGTTGGCGCGGAGTTCCTGGACGATGCCCTTTGCATGATTTGCCAGCGGCTCTTCCTCGCCGACGGTCAGCACGCGCACCTGCTCGGGGGCGAGCCAGAGCGGGAAGTTGCCGGCGTAATGCTCGATGAGAAAGCCGATGAACCGCTCGTGGGTGCCGAGCGGGGCGCGGTGAATGCACAACGGCACCTTCTCCGTGTTGTCCCGGTCGCGATAGGCCAGGCCGAACCGGGACGGGACGGCGAAATCCACCTGGTTGGTGGCCAGGGTGAACTCGCGGCCAATCACGCTCCAGACCTGCACGTCAATCTTGGGGCCGTAAAAGGCCGCCTCGTTGGGGACCTCGACAAAGTGGATGCCGGACTCCTTGAGCACGCGGCGGACCATGTCCTCGGTCTGTTTCCATAACACCGGTTCGTCGACGAATTTCTGGCCGAGCTTGGCTGGGTCATGGGTGCCGAAGCGCATGACGTATTTCTCGATGCCGAAGATCTTGAAGTACTTGAGGTACATCTCGTTGACGGCATTGAACTCCTGGGCGAACTGCTCCGGGGTGCAATAGATGTGGGCGTCGTTCATGCTGAGGGCGCGCACGCGCATCAGGCCCAGGAGTTCGCCGGACTGTTCGTAGCGGTAACAGGTGCCGTATTCGGCCAGGCGCAGGGGCAAGTCCCGGTAGCTGCGCGGCTCCGCGGCAAAGATGCGGTGGTGGTGCGGGCAGTTCATCGCTTTGAGATAGTACTTGGCCGGGGCGGCGGCAGGCTGGGCCGCGGGGCCTCCGGCCCCCGGGCCTGGGGGCCTCCTCCGCGACCTCCATCGGCGGGAACATCGAGTCCTGGTAGAGCGGGATGTGGCCGCTGGTCAGGTACATCTTCTCCTTGGCGATATGGGGGGTCTTCACGCGCACGTAGCCGGCGGCGAACTCGGTCTCCTTGGCGAGCTTTTCCAGTTCCTCGGCGATGGCGGCGCCTTTGGGCAGCCAGAGCACCAGGCCGGGGCCGGTGAATTCCGGGTCCAGGGTGAAGAGGCCCATCTCCTGCCCGAGCTTGCGGTGGTCGCGGCGTTTGGCCTCCTCGAGCATCTTGAAGTGGGCCTCCAGCTCGGACTTGGTCTTGAAGGCGGTGCCGTAGATGCGCTGGAGCTGGGGGTTGGCCTGGTCGCCCTTGTAGTAGGCGCTGGCGAGGGTGGTGAGCTTGAAGGCGCCGATGTTGCCGGTGCGCATCACGTGCGGGCCGGCGCACAGGTCGATGAAATCGCCGCTGCGGTAGTAGGAGATCGGTTCGCCCTCGGGGATATCCTTGAGGTTGCCCAGCTTGTATTTGCTGGGCGCGGAGCGCTCGGACAGCGCGCCTAAGCGGCCCTGCTGGGCGTCCTGCACGGCCTGCTGGCGGGGGACGACGATCCGCTCGAAGAGATGATTGGCCTTGATCTCCTTCTTCATCTCGGCCTCGATGGCGGGGAAGTCCTCGGGGCTGATGCGGTGCTCGAGGTCCACGTCGTAGTAGAAGCCGTTCTCGACCGCCGGGCCGGAGGCGAATTGGGCCTCGGGCCAGAGGCGGAGGATGGCGGTGGCCATCACGTGCGCGCAGGAGTGGCGCAGCCGTTCCAGGTCGCTCATCCGGCTGCGGTCATCCGGACTCTTGCGCTCCGCTTGGTTTTTGTCCGGTTGGTTTTTGCTTTGAGATTCCATAGTCAGATTTCAAATTCCAGATGAAAATGAAAACGCCTCGAGTCAGTTGATCGAGGCGTTGGCGCTCATCCTGGTTCTCCAGGGTGAACGCTAAATTGTCGTTGTCTCCGCTTTGCGCATCACGGTGGGAAGATAGGCACGAGGAGGGATTTTGGCAAATGCAATTCTTCGTTCCCTTCGTTTCCTTCTGTTCTTCCCTTTCTTTCCTTCGCCTTCCGCCCTACTCCCCCTTCAGTTCCAGGGCCAGGCGGCGGCGCATAGTTTCGCGGTTGTGGGCGTCGAAGAACTCCGCCGGGTTATAGTTGTCGGTCAGCACCAGGCCGTGGTTGGGGGGCGTGTTGACGACGTTGACATAGCCGGCCTGGGCCTCGTGCAGGACGTAGGGGTGAACGTTTTCCAGGTCCGGGGGACGGACGAAGTTGGTGGTGGGGTGGTCGGTGGCGGCGAAGAAGATCCCGCCATCGCCGCTGGTACACATGCGGACGCTCTTGAAGACGCTGCGGAGGGTGCGGTTGAGGGAGGCGCAGAAGAAATCGCGGGTGGGGTCCAGGTTGCCGAAGCTGTTGATGACCAGGGCGCCGCCCGGGCGCAGCAGACGGCGCATCGAGCTCGAAGGCCTGGCGGCTCATCAAGTGCGACGGGGAGGAATCGCCCAGGAACGCATCGAGGATAATGGCGTCGTAGCGTTTGGGGCAGCGATTGAGGAAGTGGCGTCCATTGTCGATCATCAAGTGGATTTGGTTGGTCTGGAGGTCGAAGAACCTCACGGCCACCGGGACGACGGCGGGGTTGATTTCCACCACGTCCACCCGGGCGCCGCCTCGGGCGAAGTCCATCGGCACGATGCCGATGCCCAGGCCGATGCACAGGACATCATTGATGTTGGTGACGGTGGCGCGGGCCAGGCCCGAGAGCATGTAGGTGAAGTAAGAGCGGCTCTGTTTGCGGGCGGGGTCGTAGGTGTTTTGGAAGAGGTAATCGTTGAGGTAATAGCGGCAGGCGTGGTTCGGGAGTTCGAGCACCTGGAGTTGGCCGAAATTGGAGTTGCCGTGGAACAACTCGACCAGCGAGGGCGGTCGATCCGGCCCGCCGCTGCGCGCCTCCAGGCCCAGGACCGCCCCGCAGGCGAGCAGGAGCCCCGCCGCAGGGATGGCTTTGCGCGCGAAAAACGCGAAGTAGCCGGCGCACACCAGCATCAGGGCCAGGGCGGTCAGGCACATGGTTTTGGAGTTCGGCAGGTAGGGGATCATGACGTAGCCGATCAGGAGTGTCCCCGCGAAGCTGCCCAGCGTGCCGATCGAGGTCAGCCGCCCCACGTTTGAACCGACGCCGGCCACGGACAGGGTGATGACCCGGACCAGGAACGGCCCGGTCATGGCCAGCAGGGCCAGCGGGATGAAAAACAGGGACGCCGAGGTGACCAGGGAGCCGGCAGCCAGGCTATGGAAGTTGTCCAGGCACCAATAGGCCACCGG
Organism: uncultured bacterium; assembly: GCA_963749495.1. Classification (GTDB taxonomy): domain Bacteria; phylum Verrucomicrobiota; class Verrucomicrobiia; order Limisphaerales; family UBA8199; genus CAVQND01. Next base: position 426,968 of record CAVVMW010000015.1, on the reverse strand, counting down.
CCTGGAAACCAGCACAGTCAAGCCCAGGAAGATGGCAGACCCGAAGATCGCCCCATAGAGCCACTCCAACCGCTGCGAGCGGTCGGCCAGCCGTCCGCCCACGTAATACCCGCACGCCAGGGCCACCAGCGTGACCGCAATCTGGGCGGTCCAGACGAAATGTGACAGGCCCAGAAACGGGGCCAGGATCTTCGCCCCCAGGATCTCCACGATCATGACCGCCGCCCCGGCCACGGCGGCCGTGAAATAGAGATACCCGCGCAAGGCGCGCGAGAGCGCCAGGTCCCGGACCGGCGCAGGTTTGCCTTTACCAGCAGCTTCTTTCACGCTGCACTTATTACGCGAGATGGCGGCGGGGAGCAAGGAGGAAGGGCGGGAGGACTAAATGACGAATGACGAATGACGAAACTGCACACGCATCCGCCAGTTTCGTCATTCGTCATTCGTCATTCGTCATTTGAAAAGGGGTGTAAGGTCCGTATCTTCGCGGATGGCATTCCGTAGTCGTTGGCGCTAAATCTTTCTGGAAAGCTGACGATGTTCCTGGGCAAAGCGGAAAAATGGGATAGTATCAAGACCAAGATGATGCGCGTAAGTCCTGATGGCGAACCTGCGGCAACTCCCGGAGCGCCGCCCCCAGCCCGGGCGCAAGCGGCCACGGCGCGGCCTGAACTCCAAGCGGACAAGGTGTCGCTCCAGGGCGCGGAGGCCATTGAGCGCGCCTGGCAGCAGACGCCCGCCGTCCGCCCCGACAAAGTGGCCAAGGCCAAGGCCCTGCTCCAGGCTCATTCCTACCCCTCTGAAGCGGTCGTGGACAAGGTGGCCGCGCTCCTGGCCGAGCACATGGCCGACGATTCGTCGGTTTAATGAACCCTGGGAAACTGATAGGGCCGCTCCTGGCATGGTTCCAGAGCAACGGCCGCGACCTGCCGTGGCGCCGGACTCGGGACCCGTACGCAGTCTGGGTCTCCGAGATCATGCTGCAGCAGACGCGGGTCAAGAAGGTCTTGCCTTATTGGGAGCGGTGGATGGGCGCGTTGCCGGACATCCGGGCGGTGGCCCTGGCCAAACCCGAGACGCTCGACAAGCTATGGGAGGGCCTGGGCTATTACACGCGCGTGCGCAACCTCCAGCAGGCGGCCCGGCTCGTGGTCGAGAGACACGGCGGGCGCTTTCCGGAGGGCTTCGAGCAAGTGCTCGCCCTGCCGGGGATTGGCCGCTACACGGCAGGCGCTGTGTGCAGCATTGCCTTCGACCAGCCCAGGCCTGTCCTTGACGGCAATGTCATCCGCGTCCTGACCCGCCTCTACGGCATCGCCGGCGACCCGCGCCAAGGGGCCACCAACGCCCTGCTTTGGCGCCTGGCCGAGGGCCTCACGCGCCGGGCCTGGAGAATGGGGACCCCGGGCTCGTGCTCGCGATTCAACCAGGCGCTCATGGAACTGGGCGCGCTGCTCTGCACTGCCCGGCAACCCCGGTGCGGCGCCTGCCCCGTTGCGCGCTGCTGCGCGGCCCGGCGCCGGGGCCTGGTCGAGCGCCTGCCGCACAAAGCCCGGCGGCCCCGGCCGGTGCGGCGCCGCTTCGCCGCCTTCGTTGTCCGCCAACGCGGCCGGTTCCTCGTTCGCCAAAGGCCCGACGGGGTCGTCAATGCGCGCCTGTGGGAGTTTCCCAATGTCGAACTGCGCCCCGGCAACGCCGACCTCGGGCAAGCGGCGCAAGACGTTCTGGGCAGCAAGCCCGTCCGGCTGGAGCCGCTTTGCGCCCTCAGCCACACCATCACCAGCAACCGCATCCGCCTGGAGGCCTTTCGGGTGGAACGGCGGCGCCCCGGCTGCTTTCCTGCCTCGGGCGGCCGCTGGCTGACCCGCGGCCAACTGGCACGGCTCCCCTTTGCCGGCGGCCACAGAACGCTGCGAGCAAGGCTAAAGGCTGAAGGCTAAAGGCTAAAGGCTGAAGGCTAAAGGAGGGCGTTGGTTTGTCCCCTTTGGTCCCTTATGTCCCTTTTTCCCATCGAGCCGCGGCCTCTCCACTTTAGCCTTTAGCCTTTAGCCTTCAGCCTTTTCTTTAGCCTTTAGCCTTTAGCCTTTTCTTTAGCCTTTAGCCTTTAGCCTTTAGCTTTTCGATCGTCTTGTCCAGGATTTGGGCGTAGGCCTCGACGCCGACGCACCTGGCATCGGGCTGTCCTTGGACGGCATAGAGCCAGCCGGCACCGTGGGGGTCCTGGTTGACGAGGGTGATTTCGGTTTGGAGTGCCGGGTTGCCGCCGGCGAATCGGCCCTCGACCAGGCAGTAGAGATCGGAGATGGCCTTGAAGCCTTCCAACCAGCCGATGATCTGGCCCACGGACACGGGTGCATCGATAGCGACACCGAAGCTGTGATCGACCATCTCCCCCAACAAGCGAGTGCCGAAGCGGGTCAACCCCACCCTCCAGGTCTTGCCGTCCTGGCAGGCGAGCCAATGGTGGGAGGGGCTGTAGAGATAATCGGCAGGCAACCGCGCGACGAAACGCGCCTTCTTGTAGTCGAGGAACCCGTGTTTGTTCGTAGCCATGGGTGGTCCTCAATCCGGCGGTGCTCCCTCGGCCCGCGGGCCTCGGCCCCGGACCCTCGCGCCGGCACACTCTGGAGGCGAAGTCCAACGGCGGACGAACAGAGGCGAGCACATGGGACTCATTTTAATGTCCTGGCCGTTTCGATCCGCCGGATGAGCCAGTCGCCCCCGATCTTCCTGAGGATGAACTTGAGTTCATAAATCTGGATGTCCCGGTCGCCGGCGGCCCTCGCCCGGGCGGTCAGCGCCGCCTCGGCCGTGAGCGTGCCGGGCATGACTTCGATCGCCATATCAGGAAAGTCGACGGTGAGGCCGGTGTAGAGCGACCTCGCGTTGAACGCCGCGTTGCGGATGTTCTCGCGTCCCTCGAGTGTGTGCGCGGCTCCTCCGAACTCGAGCCGGATCTGCACGTCCTCAGTGAAAAGCCGGCCAGCTTCTGCGAGTTGAGCAGCTTGGCCAAGTCGCCTTCATTGGGTCCGAACGAGGCGAGACGGGCCACTTGGTTGAGGCGGAGGCGAATCGCGGTTTCCGGACTGGGAAACCAGGCGCGCCGTACCCACACCCCGGCGGCGGCGATCACCGCCAGCAACGCCAGACGGACCAGCCACTTGGTCATAGGACGAGCTTGCCCACGATGAGATTGCGCTCGGTCTGGCCGTGGTCGTGGTCATTTATGGGCATCGTTCGATTGTCCCCAACCACGTAGAACTCGTCCGGGCCGTCACGGACCGGGGCCTTCTCCCACAGGTAGGGGTAGCGCACGTAGGGCTCGTCGAGGACCTGTCCGTTGATGAGCAGGCAGCCGTCGTGGAAGGCGACCGTCTCGCCCGGGAACCCGACGACCCGTTTCAAGAGCATCACGTGCGGGCCGGCGATCATCCGGATGGCCACCACATCCCCGCGCCGCGGTTCGTGCAGGCAGTAGGCCAGGCGATTGACCAGGCGGACCTCGTTGTGCCGGTAGGTGGGCAGCATGCTTGGCCCCTGAATGCGAACCAGCACCACCCCGTAGCGGAAGAGCAGAAAAGTAACCGCCACCAGGACCCCGATGCGCACCAAGGTCCGCTTCGGGCTGCGCCCCACCAGCACCACCGCCCACCAGGGCAGCGGCCTCGCGGTTCCGGCTTCCGTTAACATCAGGAGGTCAATGGGCGTCCTGGGCGCGGTCGCCTCCACGGGAAGCGGCGGGGCGCGGTCGCTCTTCCCGCGGGCGGGCTTCATTGACGGTCAGCATCCGGCCCTCCACTTCTTTGCGGTGCAGGGCCTTGATGGCGGCGTCGGCGGCTTCTTTGGTTTCCATGGTCACGAAGGCGAAGCCGCGCGAGCGGCCCGTGAACTTGTCCATGATCACCTCGACGTTGATTACGTTGCCCTGGGCGGTAAAGAGGCTCTGGAGCTGGTCTTTGGTGGTGCTAAACGGCAAGTTGCCAACAAACAGTCTTGTGCTCATGCTGACGATGCTCTGGATTGGCCGCCAGTCTCGACCGTTGCCGACTCACGGGTCCCAGCTCAAGGCTGAAACAGTTCGTTAAGGATTCGCGCGGCTCTGAGAATGGCGGGTGTCATCGGCGCTAGAATAGCGAATCCCGGGCCGAGTGCAATCATTTTTTGCGCTGTTTCCCGGAGCAGCCGCCGAGGGTGGGGAACGCGTTGAATTGCAGCCAGTAATTCTTGAAGGCCTTGGCCACATTGAGGCGCTGGTCCAGCGAGAGCGGTTTGACCAGAAACGAACGCGCCCCGAGGCGATAGCACTTGTCGATGTCCCGAGTGTCGGAGGAGGAGGTGAGCACAATCACTAGCAGGGTCCCCATGCCGGGCTGCTGGCCGATCCAGCGCAAGACATCCACCCCCATCCGCACGGGCAGCTTGAGGTCCAGCAGCAGGATGCTGGGGAAGGGATAGCGCACCCGGTCGGCGTATTGGCCGGCGCCCGCCAGGTAATCGACCGCCTCCTGGCCATCCTGGACCACGTAAACCGGATTGACGATGTCCGCGGCCTCGAAGGCATACTTCAGGAAAAAGACATCGTTGCGGTCGTCTTCTACCAACAAGATTGTCTTGTCCGCATCAATCATGATGCACTCCCCTGCGACCCGTGATTCTGGAGGCCATGATAATTGATTCGGCGTAACTGTTCGGGCCGCCCATGGGAGCGCGGACGCCCCGTCCGCGTGCTTTTGCCACGAAGGCCGCGCGGACGAGGCGTCCGCACTCCTGTGCGGCGACACTTTTCACCGCGACCCGAGGAGTTGCGATTTGGCGCTCGGCCCGACCTTTTTATACCCGAAGCTCGACCGGCAGGAAAGGAAAAAAGCAGGCCCTGTCCCGGGCGCAATCGGACACTGCCCCCGGAGCGCGGGCTTTAGCCCGCTTTGCGCGGACGTGGAATCCCTTGGCGCGCCCATTGCACATTGGGCGCCCAAAGCGGGCTAAAGCCCGCGCTCCGGGCCGTTCGGTAGTGTGGATGGGGCAGTGTCCGATTGCGCCCCCTGTCCCCAGTACCTGGTGACTGGCAGGGGAGATGGCTTGGGAGTATTCTCAGGGCGTTGACGGTGCAAAAGCGCAGTAACCAGACCGTGTGTGGCTGGAAGGCGTAAGTCTGCGGCGCCGCATCTGATGACAATTTAAAGTTCTCATTGTAGGATGTGTGGACAGGCCGGGTGAACAACCCGGCCTTTCTTTTATGGAGCCAATTCGACGGGCATTGCTTTCGGTCTGGGACAAATCCGGGCTGGTGCCCCTGGCCCAGGCGCTGGCGGCGGCCGGGGTGGAGTTGATCTCGACCGGCGGGACCGCCAAGGCCCTGCGCGACGCCGGGTTGACGGTGACGGACCTGAGCGACTACACCGGGTTCCCGGAGATGCTCGATGGCCGGGTCAAGACCCTGCACCCGAAAGTCCACGGCGGTTTGCTTTACTTGCGCGGCAACGCGGCCCACGAGGCCGCCGTCCAGGCCCAAGGCATCAAACCCATCGATCTCGTGGTGGTCAATCTCTACCCCTTCGAGCAGACCGTCGCCCGCCCCAACGCGCTCCTGCGCGAGGCCATCGAGAACATCGACATCGGCGGCCCCTCCATGCTCCGCAGCGCTGCCAAGAACCACGAGAGCGTCACGGTGGTCGTCGACCCGGCGGATTACCCGGCCCTGGCCGAGCAGGTCCGGGCGGCAGGCCACACCACCCTCGACTTGAGGCGGCGGCTGGCCGCCAAGGTCTTCGCCCGGACCGCCGCTTATGACGCGGCCATCGCAGCGCACCTGGAAAAGACCTTCTCGACCGGCCCTCGAGCCGGCCTGCCCGCCACCCTCTCTGTCCAGGCCCCACTGGCCCAGGCGTTGCGCTACGGGGAGAACCCGCACCAGGCCGCCGCGCTCTATGGCCGCTTCGCGGACTTCTTCCGGCAGCTTCAGGGCAAGGAGCTTTCCTACAACAACATCCTCGATTTGACCGCCGCCGCCAACCTGGCCGCCGACTTCGCCGGCGGCGCGCCAACCCTGGCCATCCTCAAGCACACCAACCCCTGCGGCGTCGGCCAGGGCAATACCCTGCGCGAGGCCTGGGACAAGGCCTTCGCCACGGACCGGCAGGCGCCTTTTGGCGGCATCATCGCCGTCAATCAACCCCTGGACCTCCCCTGCGCCCAGGCCATCGCGGAAATCTTCAGCGAAGTCATCATTGCCCCTGACTTCACCCCGGAAGCCCTGGGCGTGCTCCAGGTAAAGAAGAACCTTCGCCTCCTCAAGATCCTCAAGAGCCCTCTCTGCGCCCAGCCCTGGGAGGCGCGCAGCGTCGGGGCCGATTCCTTCCTGGTGCAGGAGCGCGACCTCAAAACGGCCCGGCTGGAGGACCTGAGCTTCGTGACGCGCCGCCGGCCCACCCCGGCCGAGTTGCAGGCGATGTTCTTCGGCTGGCGCATCGTCAAGCATGTCAAGTCCAATGCCATCGTCTATGTCGCCGCCGACCGGACCCTGGGCATCGGCGCCGGCCAGATGAGCCGCGTGGATGCCAGCCGGCTGGCGGTGTGGAAGGCGGGCGAGGCCGGTTTATCGCTCCGAGGCAGCGTGGTGTGCAGCGACGCGTTCTTCCCGTTTGCCGACGGGCTTGTAGCGGCTGCCGAGGCCGGCGCTACGGCGGCCATCCAGCCCGGAGGCTCCGTGCGCGATGCCGAGGTCATTGCCGCCGCCGATCAACGGAACCTCGCCATGGCCTTCACCGGGACGAGGCACTTCAGACACTGAGGGAGGGGACTGCTAGTGGCGTGAAACGTGAGACGTGAAAAGCGGCCGATCACGCGTGAGGCATGAGAAGAGGTTCACGCTTCACGTTTCACGTTTCACGGCTCACATCCCCGTCGGGTAATCCACGAAGGTCCACGGGATTTTGAACCGGCGGCAGAGATCGGCGGCCAGGGCTTTGACGCCGAAGGTCTCGGTCGCGTAATGGCCGCCGTAGAGGACATTGAGGCCCAGGTCCTCTGCCAGCGCGTAAGTCCAGTGCGGGCCTTCGCCCGTGATGAAGGTGTCAACGCCCTCCTGGGCCGCCTTCTTGATTGAATCGCCCGCCCCGCCGCTGACCACGCCGATGCGCCGGCAGACCTTCGGTCCGCCCGGGACGACCCGCGGTTCGGCCCCCGTGACGCGACGCAACCGGGCTGCGAGCGTCGTCCTGCCAATCCGGCCCGTGGTCTGAAAACCGATGAACTGGCCGTGGTCCAGGAAGAACGGGCGCAAGTGGTTCAACCCCAGGGCGCGGGCCAGTTGAGCATTGTTGCCCAGCTTCGGATGGGCATCCAGAGGCAGATGAGAGCTATAGACGGCCAGGTCGTTGTCCAGCAGGCACCGCAGCAGTTGGTAACGCCTCCCGGTCCATGGCGACGCCGGGTCCCAAAAAAGCCCATGGTGTACCAGCAGCAGGTCCGCCTGGGCCGCCACGGCCAGCCTCACCGTGGCCAGGCTGGCATCCACCGCCGCCGCGATCCGCGTCACGGCCCCGCGGTTCTCGGCCTGCAGACCGTTGGCCGCCCGGTCGTAGTCCTGCACCTTGGCCGTCCGCAGCAGCCGGTCGCAATAACTGGCAATCGCGAAAAGAGGGACCCGCTGCATTTCCGGAGAATAATCCGGGCCAGGCGATGTGCAAAGGGCAAAAGGGCCACGACGGGTTCGACGGGCGCATCCCGACACGGCCCCCGGAAGGCCGGCTTCACCCGGCTTTGCGCGCACCTGCACCCCTGTGGGCCCCTTTGAACATCGAACGTCCAAAGCCGGCTGAAGCCGGCGCTCCGGCCCTTCGGCGTAGGTGGCGGGGGTAGTGTCGGAAGCGCCCGGGTTCGACGGACCCCCTTCTCTCCATGAACCCGTGAGGAGGCCCGCGAGGTTTTGGACTGCGGCAGTCCTCTGCCGCTTTTCAGTCCCTGGTTCTGGGAACGCGAAAGCGGCAGAGGACTGCCGCAGTCCAAAACGCTTCGCAGCCTTGGGGCCCGTGACCGGTTCATGGTCCCAATGCATTGGCAGAAGCCAAAGGGGGCTCCCCATGATTTTGCCACACCAATGATTTTGCCTCTCCCACAAATCGAATGGTCCTGCCCCCGGCGGCGACTTGCCACGCCCGGGCCTTTTGCCTAATCTCACCGATTGGATGGCGCAAAGGCTCAACGTACTGATTTCTGCCTATGCCTGCGAGCCCTTCAAGGGGTCTGAACCGGAAGTGGGCTGGCAATGGGCGCTGCAGATGGCGCGGTTTCACGAGGTGACCGTATTGACGCGGTCCAATAATCGCGAGGCCATCGAGGCAGGGCTTCAGCGGTTGGCGGGCCTGCAACCGCTGCCGCGCTTCGTCTATCACGACCGCCACGCGCTGCTCCTGGAAATGAAGCGGCGCGCCAAGGCCATCCAGCTCTACTACGTGTTGTGGCAGAGATCGGCCCGCCAAGTCGTCAGGCGATTGCACCAGGTCCACCACTACGACCTGATGCACCATGTCACGTTCGCCGGGTTCCGCTACCCGGCGGCGATTTGGGGGCATGGTGTGCCCTGCATCTGGGGGCCCGTGGGCGGCATCGAATCCATTCCCCTGGGGCTGCTGCCCTGGAGCCACCCGGTCTCGCTCGTGCGCGAGGGACTTCGCAACCTCAGCAACATGCTCCAGGCGACCCCCTTTCACCCCCTGCGCAGGCGCGCCCGGGCGAGCACCCTGCTGGTGGTCTCCACGGCCCGGATGCAGCGGGCCTTTGCCAGGCTGGGCCTGCAAAGCCAACTGATCCCGGCCATCGGGCTCAACGCCGCCGAACTGCCCTATCGGCCGCACCCGCCGCGCTCCGGGCCGTTGCGCCTGCTCTTTGTCGGAAACATTATCGCGCTCAAAGGCATTGACCTGGCCCTTGAGGCGCTCAAGGCGGCAGGGGTGGATGCCACTTTCACCCTGGCGGGCGCGGGCAATTGCCTGCCTGCGGCAAAGCGCAAAGCCCAAACCCTGGGCCTGGGCACTCGAGTGGAATTCCTGGGGCGGCTGCCACGCGAGCAGGTGCTCGAGTTCTACCCCGATTACGACCTCTTTCTCTTTCCGAGCCTGCACGATACCGGCGGTTGCGCGGTCCTCGAGGCCATGTTCAACGCACTGCCGGTCCTGTGCCTGGACTGTGGCGGGCCCGGGCTGGCGGTCAGCGCGGGCTGCGGCATCAAGGTGCCGCTGGCCTCGCGCCCGGAGGTGGTTGCCGGGCTGGCACAGGGCATCCGGTGGTATGCGCAGAACCCCGCCGCCCTCGCAGCCCATGGCCAGGCCGCCCGCCAGGCCGTGCTGCGCAACTACGGCTGGAATCCAAAGGGCGAACGGATGAACCAATGCTACCTCGAAGCGGTCGCGCGCGCCGGACCCCCGCCCCTCGCCCCTCCCATCACCCTCTCAACCTCCGGCCCAGGATCGAAGGGGTTCGATCTCGACATTTGATTCCGCTGAAATTTCATATATCAGCGCCAGCCATGCGTGGCGCACCAGCTAGGCGGCTGCGAAGACTGGCTTTCCCTGAAGCCGGCAGCGCACGGTTTGCTGGAGGTGCGCCGGGGAGAATGGCTTCGCGAGGAACACCCCATCCTTGCCGGATTGAAGTTGAGCCATGAGCTTTTCCGCGCCACCGCCGCTCATATAGATTAATTGGAGGTTGGGTGCCAGGGCGCGGAGATTATCGGCTAAATTGACGCCCGACATTCCGTGCGGCATGTTGAGGTCCGTGAGGAGCAGGTTGATACTGCCGCGATTGTCATTCCACACCTGCAGTGCCCCCAACCCGTCGCTGGCTTCCAGGATTTTATAACCGTCTTCCTGCAGCACAGCTCGAACCAACTCGGCCACGCCAGGTTCGTCTTCGACGATCAGGATGGTTTTTCGAGACTCAGAAGCTGGCAAGGGGTTGCAACTTGCCGACACAGGTTGTGCTGGTGATTCAGAGGGGATATAGACCGTGAATCTGGACCCCTTCCCGACTTCACTGCTGACTTCGATCCATCCCTTGTGCTGCTTTATGATTCCGTAAGTGGTCGCCAAGCCAAGGCCCGTGCCCTTGCCGAGATCCTTGGTGGTGAAGAAAGGCTCAAAAATGCTGGCCTGGGTTGCCGGATCCATGCCGCAGCCGGTGTCGCTGACTGTGAGGCAGGCGTAATGACCCGGAGAAGCCTCGGAATGATTCTTTAGATAGGTTCGATCAATTTCCGCATAACTGGTATCGATATCCAATTCCCCACCTTTCGGCATCGCATCACGGGCATTGACCACCAGGTTCATGATAACTTGTTCGATCATGGTGGGATCTGCGTTGATGATGGGAAGATGAGGTGCGAACCTGAAGCGAAGGATGAGATCTTCGGACAGGAGATGCTTGAACAGCCGGGTTGCGCCATTAATCACCTCGTTCAGATCCAGCGGTTTGGGCTGCGGAGTTTGCTGGCGGCTGAATGTCAGCAACTGGCGTGTCAGATTACCCGCTTTGCGCGAAGCTTCTCCGATTCGATCCAACGCTTTGGCCACAGCAGCATTCTGGGAATTCTGGTAGAGCGCCATGTCAGCGTTGCCCTGGATAACGGTCAGCAGGTTATTGAAGTCGTGCGCCACACCGGCTGCCAGGCGGCCTACGGCCTCCAATTTCATTGCTTTGCGCAGTTTTTCTTCCAGTGCCAGCCGTTCAGTCATGTCATGCACAATCGTCAGGGCGCAGGGGCTGCTGTTGAGATCAATAGGCTCAACAAACAGCAGAGTTTTTCTGAGCTCACCGGACTTCACCCGCAAGTCGCACTCGACGCCGCCGACGGATTGCCGCTTGGCCAACATTTCGTCGAGCCTCTTCTGGGCCTGAGGATCGGCCCAGAGGTTGAGCTCGACCGGCGTGTGCCCGATGAGCTCCTCGCGCCGGAACCCAAAAAGACGCACGAAGCTCTCGTTCACATCAATGTATGCCCCATCCTTTAGGCTGGTGACGGCAATCGCCACAGGACTCACTCGGAAGGCGCTCGAAAACCGTTCCTCAGATTGGCGCAAGGCCTCCTCGGCCTGCTTTCGCTCAGTGGCATCGCGCCCGATGCCTTGGACTCCCGTAATTCCATTTCCCTCACGAATCGGTTGGGCACTCAATTCCAGAAAAAACAGGCACCGCTTCGTGCCGCAAACCTGGAGCTCCAGAGGCGGTGGCGCCGCCCCCGCCATGCATTTGGCCATCCAGTGGCCGAAGGCTGGCAGGTGCGTTTCCACGACGAAGTCCTTGAGCATGCGCTGCAGACATTTCTCCCGTGTGCATCCTAGAATTCTCTCGCCGGTTTTGTTGAGCGCGGTGAACCGCCCAGCCAAATCCAGGCTGAATACCATGTCGTTTGCGTGCTCAAAAAGTTCCGTGTATTTCAGCTCCAAATGGGCCTCCCGTTCCACTTGGCGACGAATTCGCTCGGTTTGCTCCTTCACCCGCCTGCGCAGCGAGACGGACCACCCCAGTGCCACGAACAGCAGGGTCGTAGTTAATGCGAGCGAGATATCATAAGCATCCGTCATGAAAGCCGTGCTGGCCAACTCCAATTGCCTGAGCTTCGCAGCAGGCCTAATCGTTGCGTCGTTGCCGCTGGCGTGCAATGCCAAAGCCGTCGATCCTTTCGCACTCAGCAAAACCACAGTCCCAAGTGCGAACGGCAAGAGCCACCTCCGGGTGGCCGGTCTTTGTTTTGCATGTTTCAGGTTCAGAAATCCACCCGATCAGGGAACGTCTTTCTGGGACGCCCCCGACGATATATCGGCACATCGGAGAAAATCCTGAAGGTTTTTTTCTTTTGTGGTTCATCTAACCACAAGACGCAGATGCGTTGGCCGGCCTACCCGGCAAAGAGGAATTGCAGGTCGTCCAGCGTGAGGCCTTGGGCGAACCGTTCCTCGCCCAGGATCTCTTCAGCCAGCGCCTTCTTCCGTTTCTGGAGCTGGCGGATTTTCTCCTCGATGCTGTCTTTGATGAGCAGCCGGTAGGCGATGACGTTGCTGGTCTGGCCGATGCGGTGGGTGCGGTCGATGGCCTGGTTTTCTACGGCCGGGTTCCACCAGGGGTCGAACAGGACGACGTAGCTGGCGGCGGTGAGGTTGAGGCCGAAACCGCCGGCCTTGAGCGAGATAAGGAAGATGGCGGGGCCTTGGGCGGCCTGGAAGTCGCGGACCAACTGGCCGCGGTTTTCGGTGTCGCCGGCGAGGTAGAAGACAGGCCAGCCGCGTTCCTCGATGACGGGCTGGAGCAAGTCCAGGAGGGTGACGAACTGGGAGAAGACGAGCACCTTGTGGCCTTCGGCCACGAGAGGTTCCAGTTGTTCGAGCAGGGCCTCGGTCTTGGCGCTGGTGGCGGAGGAGGCGGGGCTGATGAGGCGGGGGTGGCAGCAAATCTGGCGCAAGCGCAGGAGCGAGGCCAGGAGATTGAATTGGTGTTCGGCCAGTTCTCTCTGGGTCTTGACCGCCAGGAGCAACTGCTGGGCGCGTTTGAGTTCGGCACGGTAGAGGGTCTGCTGCTCGCCTTCGATCTCGCAGTAGAGGTCTTCCTCGATGCGGTCGGGCAGGTCCTTGGCCACCTGGGCTTTGGTGCGGCGGAGCAGGAAGGGGCGGACGCGGGCGGCCAGGCGCCTGCGGGCAAAGGGGTCGTCCTTGGCGTCGTAGAGTCTGGCGAACTGGGCGCGATTGCCAAGGAGGCCCGGCATGGCAAAGGCCATGAGGCTCCAGAGGTCCAGCAGGCGGTTTTCGATGGGTGTGCCCGAGAGCACCAGGCGATAGCGGGCGCGCAAGGCGCAGGCGACCTGGGCGGTTTGGGAGTCGGGGTTCTTGATGTATTGGCCCTCGTCCAGAATGAGGGCGTACCACGGGATGGGCGCGAGGGTCTCGCCCAGCAGGCGGAGTTGGGAGTAGTTGATCACGTGCAGGTCCGCCTCGGCGAGCCGGGCACTGAGGCAATCCAGCTCGGCGGCAGGCCAGAGCTTGACACGCAGGCCGGGCGTGAACCGCGCCGCCTCGGCGTGCCAATTGTCCATCACGCTCTTTGGGCAGACCACCAGGCTGGGCAGCGAGGCCGGAGCGGGCCCGTCCTGGGGCGCAGCGGCGTCGGCCCGCTCCTGGGCTGCTGCGCCCCCGGATGGGCGCAGCCCGGGGTCCGCCTGGTCCCGCGCCCAGACCAGCCAGGCCAGGGCCTGGAGCGTCTTGCCCAAGCCCATATCATCGGCCAGGATGCCGCCGAAACGGTTGGCCGTCAGGTAGGCCAGGAAGTGAAACCCCTCGACCTGGTACGGGCGCAACTGGGCAGTGAGGCCGGGCGGCAGGGCCGGAGTGACGCGCGCCTTGAGCTCGGAGGCGCGCCGCTGGATTTGCTCGACCTGCTGCTCGGGCAGGAACTTTCTGGCGGCCTCATCTGCCAGTTGGAGGGCGTGCAGGCGCTGGGGCTCGGCGGAAAGCTCGCGCGGGTTTAGGCCCAAGGAGGCCAGCCGTTCATCTTCCTCCTGGCTCAAGTCGAACTGGAGCCGGCGCCAGCCTTTGCCCTCCAGCCGCACAAATCGGCCCCGGGCGTTGAGCAGCAGCTTGATTTCCTCGGCCGTCAGAGTGGTGTCGGAAACGTCGAGCACGACCCGCAGATTGAACCAGTCGATCTCGGTCTCCTCCACGTGCAGCCGCACGCGCCCGGCGACCTCCGTCGAGGCGAACGAGGCGAGTTCACCCTCGAGCTGCACGGCGGCGCCGGGGGGCAAGCTCTTGAGCCAGGCGGCGAACTGCTCCGGGAATTTCCGGGTCACGCGCAACGCCAGCCGGGAGTTGAAGGCCTGGAACTTGAGATTGAGCGGCTCCAGCAGGGGCGGCAGGGACTCCAGCGCACTCCGGTCATACACCGTGATGGCCGTGGCGGGGCCGTTGCGCTTGAGGGCGCCCGGCGCGGTACACTCAACCCAGCGCGCGCCGTCGAAGTACTCCGCGTGGCCGTCCGGGGCCTGGGCCTGGATGTGCAGAGCGCACTCCTCAGTCCGTCTCGCCTGATCGGGATGCTCCAACTGGCAATGGATGGCGATTTCGAGGGGCAGGCTGCGGACGCGCGCGCGTACGCGGGGCGGCAGTTCGATGCGCAGGGCTTGGAGGAAGGCCACGCCCTCGGCGCTCTCGATGACCGGGGCAGGAATCCGGCTCTCGCCCTTGGTGTCCAAGTGGCCGCCTGCCAAGAGAGGGCCCTTGAACACAGCATTAGCAGTCAGGTAGAGGGTTGGGTGGCCTTCGATGATGGAGCAGATCCCCTCGAGCGGCGCGCCGTCCGGGGCCACCAGGCGCAAACGGTAGTCGTCTTCGTCGCTGGCGGCCGGGAGCATCTCCCAGCGCAGCGGCTCAGCAGACCGCGCCAGGGGCCGGCCTTCACGATTGACGACGCGGCTCTCGAGCAGGGCCGAGCGCAGGATGCGCCGCAGGATGCCTGGGTCTGAGCCATTGTAGCCCCCCTCGTAATCGAGTTCCGTGGTCGGGGAGGTGAAAGGTCCATCGGACAGGAATTGCCAAAGCAAATCTGCCCCTGGGGCAAGCTGCAACTCGCCCCGTTCGTAGGCCCGGGCGGCGCGGTTGAGATGGGTCTGTCTGGGCTCTACGAAGGACTCGGCGCCGGAGCGGCGCCACTGGAGCCGGGCGGCACCCGGCCCGATGACCAGGCGCAGGTCAACTTCATCGGCGGCCGTGGAGGCGGCAGCCGTTGCAGCCAAGGCGGGCAGGTAGTCGGCCAGGAATCGTTTCCATTTCTGGATTTGGCGGCCCCGGCGCCAGGCGGCCAGACGCGCCTTGACTGCGCCCAGGTCGGTGACCGGTTCCATGAAGTCGGGGATGCTAACGCTGTGCTCGAGGGCGGCATTGGCGACATAGAGCCAGAACTCGTGCAGCGTCGCAGGAAATGCTGGCCAGATCTCAAGCAAGTTCCAATCAACCCCCTGTTGCAGGGGCAAGCCCATCGCGCTGAAATCCCAGCCCGAGATTCGGCGGCTCGGGCGGCAGGCCAGGTAAGTGTACTGGACCTGCTTCACAAACTTCTGCTCCTGCCGGGTCAGCCGCCGGCCCAGGGCCGCTTCCAGGCGGCCCATCAGGTCTGTGGCATCTTCGGCGACCGGCGCGGCCGGCCTCGAGGGGCTGTGAAAGGCCGCCCAACGGACCCTGGCGCTGAGGCCCTGGACCACCAGGTTCCGATGCTCCGCCAACAGGGCGCACATCCCGGCATAGATGTGCTCGCATTCGAACTGCCCCGCGCAGGAGCATCTGCCCCACCAGCCATCCACGGCATTGTACCGCAGGCTCACCTGGCGCGGCACGCCGTCCTGGACCACCGTCCGATACGCCACGCCCGGCTCATCCGAGGCGACCTCCTGGACCCGGCCGCCGCGAAAACAGGCCTCGCCTCTGCGCCGGACCTCGCCGCTAAAACGCGTCAGGAAGGCCTGCGCATTGTCTGGGTCCCGCAACTCGAAGACATCGCTCACGGACAGAATATATAGCGCCCGACTCCGGGGTCGGTCAAAGTTCTTCTGGTTCAGGCTTTCCTCTGGCGGGGCGCTGGCCCAGGATTGGCGCATGAATGTCAGGCGGATTCTGCCCGGGTTGGCGCTGCTGCTGGCGGCGGCGGGGGCGCCGGGCGCGGATTGGCCGCAGTGGCGCGGGCCCGACCGCAACGGCCAATCCCCGGAGCAGATCAAGACCGCCTGGCCGGCGGGCGGCCCGGGAGTCCTATGGCGCTCGGCCGTCGGAACCGGTCTCTGCTCGGTCGCGATCAGCGGGGGCCGCGCCTATACGATGGGCAACACTAACGAGCAGGACACGATCTGGTGTTTGGACGCGCTCACGGGCAACGTGCTCTGGGAACACACCTACCCCGCCCGGCTCGACCCGCAATATTACCCGGGCGGTCCGAGCTCGACCCCGACAGTCCAGGGCGGCCAGGTCTTCACGATCAGCAAGTGGGGCAACGTACTTTGCCTCGACGCGGCCCAGGGCACGGTCCTCTGGGAGCGTGATCTGAGGGCCGATGGATTGGTCCCCAACCGCTGGGGGTTTGCAGGCTCGCCACTAGTCTGGCGCGGCTTGGTCATTCTCAATGCCGGCAAGGCCGGCATTGCCCTCGACCGGGCCACCGGTCGTATTGCCTGGTCCACCGGGACCAATACGACGGGCTATGCCAGCCCTGCGCTGTTCCATTCCGGCGGCAAGGAATCGGTCCTGATCTTTGGCGCCAAGGCCCTGGCGGCGCTCGACCCGGCGACCGGCCGCCAGCTCTGGCGGCATCCCTGGGAGACCCAGTGGGACACCAACATCACCGATCCCATCGCTCAGGAGGACCGCATCTTCATCTCCAGCTTCAGCCGCGGCTGCGCCTGGCTCTCCGTCGCCAACGACCGGCTCACGGTCCTCTACGATTCCAAGGCCCTCTACAATCACCTCAGCCCCGGCGTGGTCCTGGGGGACTACCTCTACGCCTTCAACGGCGAGGCCAAGTTCACCACCGATTTCCGCTGCCTTCACCTCCCCAGCGGCAATGTCAAATGGACTTCCAAAGACCCGGCGTTCGGCTCGGTCATCGCCGCCGACGGCCAGTTGCTCATCCTCTCCGAGAAGGGCGAGTTGGTGCTGGCCCTGGCCTCGCCCGCCCGGTTCGCACCCCAGGCGCGCGCGCAAGTGCTCCAGGGCCTCTGCTGGACCCCGCCCGCCCTGGCCAACGGCCTGCTCTATGCCCGCAGCGCGCAAGGCGGCCTGGTGTGCGTGGATCTGAGGACCGGCAGGTGAGACCACTGCCGATTTCAAGGTGCCTTACCCGTCTTAGGACAGCACCCTGGCGCCGGCGGCGGGGCGGGAGGAGAAGATGGTGAGCTGGCGGCCGGATTTGCGTTCGAAGGCCTCGCCGAGTTTGCGGGTGACGTGCAGGGCGGCGTCGGCGCGGATGAGGCAGACGGCGCAGCCGCCGAAGCCGGCGCCGGTCATGCGGCAGCCGACGATCCCCTGGTCCGGGCCCAGGGCACGGGCGAGTTCGACGACGGCATCGAGTTCCGGGGAACTGACCTCGTAATCGTCGCGCAGGGAGAGGTGGCTGGCGTACATGAGCTGTCCGACGGTGGTCCAATCGCAAGCCTGGATGGCGCGAGCGGCCCTGAGAGTGCGCTCGTTTTCGGTGAGGACATGGCGGGCGCGGCGGAAGACGACCGGGTCGAGGCGGGCGGTGGCGGCGGTGAGCCCTTTGAGGGAGGCCTCGCGCAAGGAGGGCACGCCCAGGGCGCGCGCGGCCGCCTCGCATTGGGCCCGGCGCCGGGCATATTCGCCATCGGCCAGCTTGTGGCGCACGTTGGTATTGATGATCAGGACGGTGACTTTCGGGTCGAGCATCCGCACCGGCAGGCCCTGGCGCGAGCGGCAGTCGAGCAGCAGGGCATGGTTTTCCTGGGCCAGAATGGAGGTGAACTGGTCCATAATGCCGCAGGGCACGCCGGCAAACTCATGTTCGGCCCGCTGGCACAGCAGGGCCTTGTCCAGGGGGTCCAGGGGGGCGCTGCCGATGGTTTCGATGAGCGTGGCGGCGGCGACCTCCAGGGCGGCGCTGCTGGCCAGGCCGCCCCCATAAGGCAGCGTGGAATCGATGAGGGCGTTGAAGCCGCGGACGCGCCGGCCGCGCTGCTGGAACCCGGCAATGACGCCGCGCAGGTAGTTGGACCAACTCGGCTCGCCCGGTCTGAGGGGCGGGCGCAGGCTGAAAACGGCGGTGCTGCCCGTGGCAGTGCTGTGGAATGTCGTTTCCCGACGGGAACTCTGCACGGCCGAAATCACCGTGTACCGCTCGATGGCCATCGGCAGCACAAACCCATCGTTGTAGTCGGTGTGCTCGCCGATGAGGTTCACGCGGCCCGGCGCGGCGACTTGCCAGCGCGGCCTTTGTCCAAAACACCTGGCAAACAGCTCCGCGCCCCGCTCCGCCATCCAATCCAATGTCATATCACCACCACTTGCCTCAACGCGCCAGCGGCGCTCGCAGGTTGAACCGGCGCAGGCGCCCATCCCGGAGCGAGAAGCCCGGGCCGTAGGCCGGGCCGTACGCCGGGTAGCCGCCATAGCCATAAGGCCAGGTGGCATAAGGCGCCAACTGCTGGTAAGCCGATGCCAGTGTGCGCGGGTAGAGGTAGTAGTAATGGAAGTATTCGTAACCCTCAGGATCGAGTTGGAACGGGCCGCGGTAGGCCTCCCCAGGTCCCGCGGCAACCACTTCAGCCCTCGCCGGAGCGCGCGCTCTCAATTCCGCCCCGTGCTTCAGCAAGGCCGTCGTGATGTCATCCGTTGCGCCGTGCTCCTTGAGGGCGATGATGTCCGCAGCGCTGAGATTGTACGCAACCGTCGAGTTCTCGACATAGATCCTAATGACCTCCTTCGATACGCCGGCATCGAGCATCTTCAAAATGTCGCCGATGCCGGCCGGGGCCGGCGCGGCCGTGCGGACTGGCGCCGCGTTCCGGCCTGTGGGCGGGGCCGGCTTGAGCGCATCGGAGGCCTGGGCCTGGAATTGGGGTGTGGTGTTAGTGGCTTGCGCCGCGCGCTCGTCCGACGGTGGAGCGGCCAGTGTCAATGCCGGTGCCATGGCCGTTGTGGCGATGGCGAGTAGCTTGAAAGCCAAGTGCGGTTTCATAGTCGTGCCTCATCATCCTTCCGTTGGACCACCAGGGACCTGCTGCCGCCGACTGAACCAACCTACTCCCCGCGCGTCCGCGTTGTCAAGCCACGCGTGGCGAGGGGCTGCGATTAAAGGAGCGCCCTGAGCTGCCCGACACTTTTAATCGCACCCGTGGCGAGGGACGAGTGGCGAGTGGCGGCAGACCGGCGCTCACTCGACACTCGACACGGCGGCCAGACTTCAACACCCGTCCCAGAACCGATTTGCGGCCTCCTGGGGCCTTGGGGTGATTACCCCATGTTCAACCTCCGCCCTTTGTGATGAAATCCGCCTGTCGTAAAGATGGTCAGTTTAGGTCGGGCGGCCTTCTGGTGGGAGGCCGCCCGTTTTGTTGAAGATGCCTGAACAAATCTTCAGTGAGGCCAGACACCCCCTGGCTGAGCCAGCAACCCAAGGCCCGGCCCTTTGCCGCGGCCTTTGTCGCAGCCTTTGTCGAATGCGCCATGCCTCGACAAAGGCTGCGACAAAGGCCGCGACAAAGGTCCGGACTCGCGGCCCTCGTGGAAATGTCAACCCCTATTGGGCCTGCCCGCCAGGAATCGCTCCACCTCGGCCAAGCGGGGGATTTCACTTTGGGCGGCTTTCAGGGCGGCGGCGGCGGCGGCCAGGCGGATGCATTGAGCCAAGGGCTCCCCCGGGCCAGGCCCGCCGCATAGGCCCCGTGGAAGACATCGCCGCAGCCGGTCGTGTCCGCCGCTTTGACGGCGAATGCGGGGTGATGGTGGCAGATCGGAGGGACGCTGTCCGGGGCCGAGACGCTCCAGCAACCCTTGGCGCCGCAGGTGACAACGACGGCGGCCCGGTCCGGCCGCCAGAGGGCCAGCGCGGCGCGGGCGGCGTCGGCTTCGCCCGTGAGTCGGAGCGCGAAGGCCTCGGAAAGGACCAGGTGATCCACCAGGCCCGAAACCTCGTCAAAACCGGCGTCGGCCGCATCCTCGAAATCGGCCACCACGGCCACGCCCTGGCGCCGGGCGATCCGCGCCGCCCTGAGATTGCCGCGCATCCGGTATTGGTCAATGAACAGGACCCTGGCGCTGCGGATCACCTCCTCCGCAGGCAGCGAATCATGCGCCCCGAGCAGGCCCCCGATTTGGTAAAAGATGTTCCTGCTCCCGGTGTCGCTCCCGACCACGATGACCGAGCGCACCACGGCAGCCTCCGGCAGACGCGGCGCATGGACGGTGCAGATGCCTTCCCGGGCGAAGTGTTCCGCGACGTATCGGGAAGCCTCGTCGGTCCCCAGGCAGCCCGCGTAAGCGCAACGGGCACCCAGGCGGGCGGCGGCGATCAGCGCCGCCCCCGTGAGGCCGCCGCAGCGGCGCACATTGTGCCGGACCTGCACCTTTTCATCGGCCGCAGGGAACGATGGGACATAGAGCAGATCATCGACCGCCACGCAACCAAGGCCCAAGACATCAATCCGGCCTATCGCTCCGGAAGCGGAGTCCGGCCCCGTAGAATCCTGTGACCCTGTAGAATCCTGTGACATGGATGGAGCCTGGCAAAAGAGAGGCTAAACCGCCTCAGCCAGATCCCTCCAGGAGGCGCCCAAGGCGAACAGACCGCGCACCAGCAAATCCAGGGAAACGGACGGGGCACCCGCCTCCATGCGCGCCAGACGGCTTTGGCTGGTCTTGAGCAGGGCAGCCGCCTTGGTCTGCGTCAAATGGCGTTGCTCGCGAAGTTGCCGCAGCCGACGGCTCAGGGCGAGTTTCGCCTCAATGTATTGCATATCGGCTTCGGAGAGCTTCAGAAACTCCTGCACGGTCGTTTCCTTCCAACCAGCCGCATCGAGTCGTCGCTTCTTTCGCGTTTTGATCTCGCCCCGGAGAACCATGAGGCTCCTGCCATTCATCGGGAATACAGCCTATATCAGAATCGATATAGGGTCAAGCGGCCACCCGGGTGCAAGCCGGAGGAACTTTTACCGGACTCGGACCGCGATTCTTCGTTTCCTTCGCTTCCTTCTGTGGGTATCCTCGACAAACAGCTTGAGTTATGAAGACGGCCTTTCCCCGCGCGCGGTTGTGCGTGGTGGGGAACATCAACCGGGACGTGAAGGTGCAGCAAGTGCCGGCATCGCCGGGCCTGCTGGGGGATGGCGAGACGACGGTCTCGGGGATAGTGGAGACGGTGGGCGGGGGCGGGGCCAACAGCGCGTGCGCGGCGGCGGCGCTCGGGGCCGAGGTGCGGTTTGTCGGCAAGACCGGGTCCGACGCCCTGGGCGAGCGGCTGCGGCAGGCGCTGGAACGGCACGGCGTGAGGCCGCACCTGGCGCGCGATCCCCGTTGCGCCACCGGCACCACGGTCGCCCTGGGCTACGCCTCCGGCGCGCGGCATTTCCTGAGTTGCCTGCCCAATAACCGCACCCTGGCATTCGAGGACCTGGACCTTGGGGCGCTGGAGGGCTGCGGGCACCTGTTGCGCTCGGATGTCTGGTTCTCAGAGGCGATGCTCGATGGGGGCAACCGGCGTCTGCTGGCCGAGGCGCGCCTGGCGCGGCCTGAGCACATCGCTGGACATCAACTTTGACCCGGAATGGTCCGGCGGTTCCAGGGAGGCGATTGCCCGGCGCAAGCGGCAACTGCGCGAGGTGCTCCCGTGCGTGGACCTGGCGCACGGGAACAGGCGGGAGTTGTGCGCGTTCGCTGACTGCGCGGACCTCGGGGCGGCCCTGGGGCGCCTGACCGATTGGGGGGCCGGGGCCGTCGTCGTTCACCTGGGGCGAGAGGGCGCCGGTTATTGGAAGGACGGCCAGTGGGTGGTCGAACCGCCCGAGCTTGCCACCAGCGTGGTCAATCCGACGGGCACCGGCGACGTGCTGAGCATCTGCATGATCCTCCTGCAGAGCGACGCGGAACTGCCCATCCGCCAGAAACTTCGCCTGGCCAACGGTGTCGTGCGCGAGTTTATGGAGGGACGACTGAACCTGATTCCGGGGCTGTGAGAGCGGCTGGCAAAATTAACCGGGCAGCTCCGATCCCAGACCTTTGTCGCAAACTTCGTCGCAACCTTTGTCGAGGCATGGCCAACTCGACAAAGGTTGCGACAAAGGCTGCGACAAAGGGCGCCAGAGGGCTCTGGCGCCCTCTCCATGAACCGCCGAAATCCGCCAGGTTTTGGAGTGCGGCAGTCCTCTGCCGCTTTCGCGTCCCAATCTCTGGGTACGAAAAAGCGGCAGAGGACTGCCGCAGTCCAAAACGCTTCGCGGGACGGGAACGCAGACATGTTCCCAGGGCATCGGCCTGGCGGCCTCAGCCCTGGGCTAGGCTCTGCCGGCCCTTTGGGCCGGAGATTGAGACCGACCGTCGCGGAGCGAGGCGATGACGGAGGGTCCTGTCACGCTCCGACGCTCTCGCGCTCCCCCCCTCACGCCTGGGCGCCGCTGGGCGGCAGGCGGCCGAAGATGTCCTCGTAAGCATAAGCGATGGCGCCATAGGCGATTGGGTGGGCGATGAAGGCACCGACGACGCAGGCCGCCACGCCCAGCAGGAGCACCAGCAAGTTCACCAGCAACAGCCCAAGAACCAGCCACCAGTGGCGCGTGACGACCTTGCGGCTCAGTTCCATCGCTTCCCAGAACTCGAATCGCTTGTCAATGACCAGCGGCACGGCAAAGACCCAGGCCACAACGAGGTAGATGCCGGGCAGGATGCAGAACGCGAGCCCGATCGTGACCAGGATGACGGAGACCAACCACGCCAGGAAGAGGTGCAGGAAGGCCAGGCTGAAACCCCCAAAGGCATCGCCAAATTCAGCGCGTTCGCCGCGTATGAGCTTCAACAGCAGAAAATAAAGGCCGCCCATGCAGACGCCGGCCAGCAACCCGCCGACGGCGCCCGCGATGAGCCAAAGCACGAAAGAGGCCCCCACGATCAGCCAGAAATGGCGGGTCAGCAAACCCCAGCTTCGCGCCAGGCAACTCCCGATGTCCAGGGTATAATCGGCGGCCAGGATCTCCTCCGCCAACTCCTCCGCGCCCGGCCTGGAGGGCCCGGGCGTGGCGCCCGGGGCCGGCGGTGGCGCCGCCTTCGAGAGTTCGGCGAATTCCGCAAAGCTGCCCAGCGGCTTCCATTCCTGGGAGCCTTCGGCCTGGGCGAGCGTCTGGGCGTTCACACGGTATTCGGCGATCCAGCGCCGCAGTTGGTCCGCGCTCACCGGCCCGTATGGCTGACCGTCCGCTCCAATTATTTTGTACATGAGAGGCCTTTTGTGATTCGCCTCAAACTGCCAGACCCTGAGCCGGGTTTCCATTATTTTCTCTATACACACACAAATCTCATTGAGTATGGTGTCTATGCTTAGGAAAGCTGCGATCTTCCAGAGACAGTGATATGGCAAATGTGAAGAACAGGGAGCGCGCAGGCGCCGGGGCGCCCAAGGGGCAGCCCTCAACGGTGCCTGCGCCAGGGATGTCGAAGGGGCCGGGGCCGGTGCCCGGAGGGCCAACGAGCACGGCAGTCGCGCCGGTGGCCGGGGCACCCCGGACGCGCCCCGCTGCGGCGGCCCCCGTGAAGACGGGGCCGTTGTTCCGGAAGGTGGACTGGCTGGCGGCGAGCCTGACGTTCGCCGTCGTGGCGGTGGTCTATTGCCTGGGCCTGGCGCCGGAGTTGACGCTGGAGGACTCGGGCGAGTTGGTGACGGGGTCCTTTTACGCCGGCATTCCGCATCCGCCGGGCTACCCGGTGTGGACGATTTATAGCTGGCTATGGACCCAGTTGGTGCCGTTTGGGAACATGGCCTGGCGTGTGGGGCTGGCGGAGGCCTTCGCGGGGTCGGTCGCGGCAGCCCTGATGGCGCTGCTGGTCTCGCGCGGCAGCAGCATGCTCATGGAAGGCATCGAGGAGTTGCGGAACATGACCGGCAAGTGGGAGAGCGCGATCTGCATGGTCTCGGGCTGCGTGGCGGGCCTGCTGGTCGGTTTCGACGGTTTCATGTGGCGGGAATCGGTGGCGGTCAATCGCATCGCGGTCGCCAGCGTGCCGATCTTTCTGCTGATGCTGCTCTTTCTGATGCGCTGGATCTATGCCCCGCACCAGTTGCGCTATGCCTACTGGGCGGCCTTTATCTTCGGCATCTGCTATACGATGCACCAGAGCCTGATTGTGGCCGCCCTGGGTTTCGAACTCACCCTGGCCGCGGGCAATCCCAAGCTCGGGCGCGACGTGTTCCTGGGCAACTTCATCCTCTACCTGCTCTACTGGCTGGTGTTCGAACTCAAAGGCGAGATCCACCCCTTCCAGAATATCGGCGCCAAACCGGGGTTGCTCTTCCTCTTCAACGGGGTGGGCATCGGCTCGCTCCTGGCCTGCATCTGGCTGACCTACCGGACCAAGGCCCTGGGCAGCGAATGGCTGCCGGTCCTCATCATGGCGGTGCTTTGGTTCGTGGGCGTCTCCTTTTACCTCTACGAGCCGCTGGCGGGCATGACCAACCCGCCGATGCAATGGGGTTACCCCCGCACCCGCGAGGGCTTCTGGCATGCCCTGACCCGCGGTCAATACGAACAGCCCAACCCAACCAATCTGGTTGCCCACCCGATGGTCTTCCTGGGCCAGTTGGGCATGCTCGTCGAGGGCATCGCCGACGAACTCACCTGGGTTTATATGTTCATCGCCCTGGTGCCCTTCCTGTTCTTCCTCAAGATGCAGAAACGCGAGCGGGCCTGGATCATCAGCCTCTCGGGCATGTACTTCTTCCTGGGCGTGCTGATGATGATCCTGATGAACCCCACGCATGACCGCGCCTCGGCCGAGTTGATCCGGGTGTTCTTCAATTCCTCGCACACGATCGTCGCCTGCCTGATCGGCTACGGGCTGGCGCTGACGGCGGCCTACCTGGCCACCCATTACGGGCGCTTTCGCCCCTGGGGCGTGGCGGGTGGGGGCCTGGCCTTCGGTCTGGCCATCTGGTGTCTGTGGGAGGAGACCGGCAAGCACTATGGGGGCCTGGCCGGCCACATCAATTTCGGAGATCTGCCCCACTGGATCGGGGTTGCCTTTGGCAAGAACCAGGAGGGCCTGCCTGTCTTCGCCAGCCTCCTGCTGGTGGGCATCGCCTTCGCCTTCGTCGTCACGCTGCTGGTTTATCGCCGGCGCGGCCCGCTCTTGGTCACCCTGGGCCTCTTTGCCTCCATGCCGCTCTATTCGCTCATGGCCCATCTCTGGGAGAGCGAGCAGCACAACCACTGGTTTGGCTATTGGTTCGGCCACGACATGTTCACCCCGCCCTTCAAAGCCCATGACGGCAAACCGATCTACCCGGAAATGACCAAGGACGCCGTCCTGTTCGGCGGCACCGACCCCGGCCGGTTCTGTCCCACTTACATGATCTTTGTCGAGAGCTTCACTCCCCATGAGTGCCAGCCCGCCCAAGACCAGAAGTTCGACCGCCGCGATGTTTATATCATTACCCAAAACGCCCTGGCCGACGGCACCTACCTCAATTACATCCGCGCCCATTACAACCGCAGCGCGGAAAACCCTCCCCCCTTCTTCCAGGACGTTGTCCGCTACGCCCTGGGCGACAGGGACTGGGAGACCAATTTCCTGGCCCGGGCCGTCAGGCCGCTCGACACCGTCTTCACGGCCTTGGGCGACCACATCGAGAAACGCCGGCGCACCTTCACCTCCTGGTTCACCGCCAAGGACATCACCGACCTCCCCGCCCTTCGAGTCAAGCTGCGCGAAGCCAGGGACCCGCTCTCGAAGTACCTCTCCGATAACCTCAGCCCGGCCACCCGCCAGCTCCTCTCGGGCAAAGGCCATGATGCCGCCCTGGCCCGCGGCCTGGCCCGCGACTTCAACCGCCTCCTGGAGCGCGAACTGGCTCTCAAACAACAGATCGCCGAAAAACAGGTCGAGAAAGCGGCCATCGACCAGGAAATCCTGGAGGGCAGCACCTCCGCGCGCCTCCACCGCAAACAGGAGGCACTCGCCAAGGGAATTGCCGGCCTGTCGAGCGTCGGCCCCTTCTACACGCCCGAGCGGTTCAAAGAGGTGCGCCTCTCGGAGTACCTCACCGACTTCATCGCCCAGAATCCACAAAGCCATACCCGCGTCCGCCTCAACCGGCTCCTGCTGGAGGCCGCTTACCCCGAATACATCGCCAAGAGCCTGGGCGGGGTCTATCCCGACCGCGAGATCTACTGCCCCTCGCCCGACGATTCGCAGAGGTGCTTCCAGGAGTACATGGCCGACGCCCAAAAGCGGCTGACTCATGACGCGCAATTGCCCAACGAGCCAAACAAGTCCGCCAGGGGGAGGACGTCAAGATCATGGACAACCGCGTCCAGGTCTCCGGCCAGGTCGCCGTCATGTCCATCAACGGCCTGCTCACCAAGGTCATCTTCGACCACAACCCCAAGAACGAGTTCTTCGTCGAGGAAAGCTTCCCGCTGGACTGGATGTACCCCTACCTGACGCCCTACGGCGTCATCATGAAGATCAATCGCAACCCGCTGCCCTCCATGCCCCAGGACGCGCTCGACCGCGACCACCTCTTCTGGAAGCAATACTCCAAGCGCTTGACCGGCGATTTCATCGATTATGGCACCACCGTCAAGCAGGTCACCGATTGGGTCACAAAGACCTACCTGCGCCACGACTACAACGGCTTCACCGGCGACCTCAAGTTCGTCCGCGACAACGACGGCCAAAAGGCCTTCTCGAAACTGCGCAGTTCGATCGGCGGCGTCTATGCCTGGCGCCTCAGTCCGGGCATCCCCCTCGAATACCAACCCAAGACACCGCCCGAGCGCGACGCCCTGATCCGCGAGGCCGAGTTCACCTTCCTCCAGGCCTTCGCCTTCTGCCCCTACAGCCCCGAGGCCGTGTTCCGCTACGTCCAGTTGCTCCTCCAACTCCTGCGCACCGACGACGCCATCCTCATCGCCTCGACCTGCCTCACGCTGGACCCCTACAATGGCCAGGTCGCCAAGCTCCGGGATGACCTGCTCACCATCAAGGCCAACCAGGCCCGCTTCGACGAGGCCCGCAAAAACCTCTCGGCCGCCGAAGACCAGGTCCGCACCAATCCCGCCGCCCTCCAGGCCGCCTTCGACCTGGCCGGGACCTACATGCAGATGCAGCAAACCGGCCGCGCCATCCAGATCCTCGACGGCATCGTCCAGAGCCCCTATGCCCAGGGCCAGGCCCTCCTCCTGGTCGCCAACGTCTTCATGCAGATGCAGAACTATCCTAAGCTCGAGGCCACTCTGGATCGCTTCGTCAAGGTCGAACCCGGCAATCCGGAGGCCTGGTACGACCTGGCCGGCCTCAAGGCATTCCTCGGCAAGCCCGCCGAGGCCCTGGCCCCGCTCAACAAAGCCCTCCAACTGAGCGCTGAACGGCTCAAGCACACCCCCAAGGCCCTTGACCTCTTGGCTCAATGCCGCAAGGACGCCCGCTTCAACGGCATGCGCCAAATGCCCGAGTTCCAGAAACTCGTGCCGCCTTAGACCCTGCCCCACAGCCCTGGCACGGGCAGACCTTTGTCGCAACCCACGGCAACCCGGAGGGTTGCCAGATGGTAGCCGGGGGTCGCCGCGCAGCGGTGACCCCCGGTCAAGGGTGGGAAGGATCCTGCACCCCGCAGGGGGTGCCAGAAGCCAGCGGCCGGGCGCCCGAGCTTCCTTCTGGCATCCCTCCGGGATGCAGAGAGGTATCAACCTTGGACCGGGGGTCTCGCTACGCTTCGACCCCCGGCTACCATCTTTCATCCCTCCGGGATGAGCTTTCTGCACGACATTGGACCGCCGGTTCTATAGAATGCCGGCGTGAAGATCACTTACGCTCTCATTCCGCTCCTGGCCTGTGCGGCGGCCCAGGGCGCCTCATTGACCGATGGCCCTTTGGAGGCCGCCCTGGAGGTGACCAACCCGTGGTTGAAGGTGACCTTGTCGGCCTCGACTGCGACCCTGAGGGTGCACGACTCGCGCACCGGGCGCGACTGGACCCAGAAGCCGCAGGGCCCAGGCATCGTCATGAGCGGCGCGGCGGTAGAGGGCAACCAGATTCGAATGCGCCTGGTTCATACGCCCTCCGGTCTGGAAATGACAGGCCGCGTCGAGGTGCTGGCTGACCAGCCGGAGGTGACGCTGGAATTGGCCGCTGCAGGCCAATTGGGCTCCCCGCTGCGGTTTCCCTGCCCTTTCGAGACTGCGCCCGGGGATTACCTGGTCGTCCCTATGAACGAGGGGATTTCCTACCCGGTCGAGGATGCGGCCGTTCCGCTGCACCGGCTCATCGCCTATGGCGGCCACGGCATCTGCATGGCCTTCTGGGGCGTTACCGACGGCCAGGCCGGGCAGATGGCGATTATCGAGACGCCCGATGACGCGGCCATCCAGATGCGCCGGATAGACGGGCGGCTGGTGATCGCGCCCGAGTGGGACCCGCAGAGGCAGGCCTTCGGTTACCCGCGCAGGCTGCGCTACATCTTCTTGGACCGCGGGGGCCACGTCGCTATGGCCAAGCGCTACCGCGCCTACGCCAAACAGGCGGGCCTGCTCAAGACACTGGACCAGAAGCGCCGCCTCAACCCGAACGTGGACCTGCTCATCGGCGCCGTCAACGTCTGGTGCTGGGAGCGCAACGCAGTGAGCATTGTCAAGGAGATGCAGGCGGCAGGCATCCAGCACATCCTCTGGAGCAACCAGCAGCCGCCCGACAACCTGCGCGCGCTCAACGACCTGGGCGTGCTCACCAGCCGCTACGACATCTACCAGGACGTCATGGACCCGGCCCAGTTCCCCAAATTGCGCGGCGTCCACCCCGATTGGACCACCGCCGCCTGGCCCAACGACCTCATCCTGGGCCCCAGCGGCCAATGGATCAAGGGGTGGGGCGTCGAGGCGCGCGACGGCTCGATGATCTACTGCGGGGTGATTTGCGACCGCCGCGCCCCGGACTACGCGCGCGAGCGCGTCCCTGCCGACCTGGCCACCCATCCCTACAAGTGCCGGTTCATCGACACCACCACCGCCGCCCCCTGGCACGAGTGCTACAGCACCAACCACCCGATGACCCGGACCGAGAGCAAGCGGTGGAAGATGGAGTTGCTGCGGTACATGTCCGAGGACCTGAAGCTGGTCACCGGCTGCGAGACCGGCCATGATGCCTCGGTGCCCTTCCTGCACTATTTCGAGGGGATGCTCAGCCTGGGCCCTTACCGGGTGCCGGATGCCGGCCGGCGGATGAACGTCCTCTGGACCAATGTGCCGGAGGCGGTGGCCAAGTACCAACTCGGCCAGGCCTGCCGGCTCCCCTTGTGGGAACTGGTCTATCACGACTGCACCGTGGCCCAGTGGTACTGGGGCGATTACAGCAACAAGCTGCCCGCCCTCTGGGACAAGCGCGACTTGTTCAACGTCCTCTACGGCACGCCCCCGATGTTCATGTTCGACCGCAACTCCTGGACCCGGGACAAGGCGCGCTTCGCGCAGAGCTACCGCAACACCTGCCCTTACGCGCGCCAGGCCGGCTACGCCGAGATGCTCGATCACCGCTTCCTCAAGCCCGATCGGTCCGTTCAACAAACCGTCTTCGCCAACGGCCAGGTTGTCACCGTCAATTTCGGCCCGGCTCCCTGGCCGATGCCCGACGGCTCGAACCTTCAGCCGATGGGTTTTGACGTCAAACTTGACAAGGGGTCCTGAATATAGCGACACTTCAGGCGTGAACGTCGAGCTCATCCGCGCCCGCCTCAAGGATGGATTTCGCCCGTTTGCCATCGCAACGTCCAGCGGCAATAAATATCCGGTGCCTCACCCGGAGTTCCTCCTGTTGACGCCACGCACCGTGGTGGTCGCCGATCGGCGGGGTTATGCCATCGTCCTGGATCCGCTTCACGTCGTGGGTCTCGAAGACATCCCAGCCCCTGCGGACGGACGGACCCGGCGCAAGTCGAAACGGTAGCAGATGCGACTGTACCCGGTCAGTGAAATCGGCGACGGAGTCCGCGGCGGACCCCTCACCCCAGCCCTCTCCCCTTCCGAAGGGGAGAGGGAGGGGCATCGGCAGTCCCTTGCACTTCCAGGCGTCTCTGGTTGCTCGAGCCGCTCCGGAGAATTCTCCCTCTCCCCATCCGACTCGCCGCGCTGGCGCGCCGTCGCAGCGGGTGGGGAGAGGGCCGGGGTGAGGGGTCGGCCTGCGGGGCCGCTCCCGCTTTCACCGAGGCATTACATGCGCCTGTATTTTATCCTCACCCTTGGCGCGCTTTGGGGCGCCCGCCCGGCGGCCGAAGGGGTTGGAGACCAGGCTGGATGGCTCAGGCAGGCGGCAATCGCACTATCGGAAGATGGCAAGAGGCTTTATATCGCCGGCGCTTGCGCCGGGCGGATCGAGGTCTTGGACCTGGCGCAGGGCAGGCTCACACAGAGTTACCGTGTGCCGGGACGGCCTTCGGGTCTGGCGGTGGATGGCGGGCGCTTGTATGTGACCTGTGCCGGCCCGGAGAGCCTGATCTGCGAGATCGACCTCGCCCAAGGCGCTGTCGTCGCTCAAACGCGCACCGGGCACACGGCCCTGGACCCCATCCTTTCAGCGGACCGAAAGACCCTCTACGTCTGCCTCAAGTTCAACAACCAGGTGGCCCTATGGGACACCGCCACGCGGCGCGAGACCCGGCGCATCCGCGTTGGGCGCGAACCGGTCTCGGCGGCGCCCACGGGCGATGGGAAATTCCTGCTGGTGGCGCATCACATTCCCTCGGGCGCGGCCAATGCGCCCGTGGTCTCGGCCACGGTCGGTGTGGTCGAGCTGCAGTCGGGCCGGATGGTGAGCGAGTTGCCTCTGCCCAATGGGAGCAGCCTGGCGCGCGAGTTGCGCATTTCACCGGACGGGCGCTACGCCGCGCTGGCGCACAACCTGGGCCATTTCCAGGTGCCGACCACGCAACTGGACCGGGGCTGGATGAACACCAGCGCGCTGACGCTGCTCGATGCCCGGGAGAGGAAGCTGCTCGGGACCGTGCTCCTGGATGAAGTGGATCGGGGCGCGGCCAATCCATGGGCCGTGGCCTGGAGCGGCGACGGTCGGCGGTTGTTCATCACCCACGCCGGCACCCACGAGGTCAGCGCCATTGATTTCCCCGCCCTGCTCGGGAAACTGGCCAAGGCGCGGGCGCGGGCCTCGGGCGAGCCGGACGCGGACACGACGGCATCCGACCTGGCGTTTGTGGTGGGGCTGCGGGAGCGGGTTCAACTCAGGGGCAATGGCCCCAGGGCCATGGCGGCAGCCGGGGAGCGCGTCTATGTGGCCGGCTACTTTTCAGATACACTCGAGGTCCTGGAGACCGGGCGGCCTTCGGCCCCGCAAGCCCCGGTGGCGCTGCGCCCGTTGCCCAAAACGATGGACGACCTGCGCCAGGGCGAGAGGCTCTTCAACGACGCCACCCTCTGCTTTCAAGGTTGGCAGAGCTGCGCCAGTTGCCACTCCGAGGATGCGCGCGTGGACGGCCTGAACTGGGACCTGCTCAACGACGGCCTGGGCAATCCCAAGAACACCAAGAGCCTGTTGCTCTCCCATAGAACGCCCCCGGCCATGAGCACCGGGATCCGCTACTCGGCCGAGCAGGCCGTCCGGGCGGGCATCCAGCACATCCTCTTCGCCGTCCCCACCGAAGAGCGCGCCGCTCCTATCGATGCCTGGCTCAAGAGCCTGCAACCGATGCCCAGCCCATTCCTGGATGCAGGCCAGCTTTCCCCCGCCGCACAGCGCGGGCGCGCCATCTTCAACCGCCCCGACGCCGCCTGCGCTTCCTGCCACAAACCGGGCCTGTTCACCGACCTCAACTCCTATGATGTTGGCACCGCCGGACCGACCGACCAGGGCACGCTCGAGTTCGACACGCCGACCCTGGTGGAATTGTGGCGCACCGCGCCCTACCTCCACGACGGCTCGGCCGCGACATTGCTGGAGGTGCTGACCACCCGAAACCCCGGCGACCGCCATGGCCGGACCTCGCCCCTCTCCAAACAGGACCTGACCGACCTCGTCGAGTACCTGTTGTCTCTGTGAGGGGAGCGCGGGGTTCTGTCCCGTTAGTCCCTTCCGTTCCTCCAGAGAAACCCCTATGGCACGATGGTGCCGTAGTCAGTTTGCTCGGCGCCTCCGGGCGCAATGATGTCCTGGAAGTAGGTGCCTGCGTTGGAGGCCGAGAGCGTAACGATGACGTAGTTGACAGCGCCTGCGTCACTTGCCGGTTGGGTCAGGGTTATCGTGCACAGGCCCCCGACCGGGCTGTACTGTTTGTAGGTATAGGTGCCGGAGGAGGATTGCCCCGACGGGCTCGTGGTGGTTGCGGTCGTGCCGGTAAAGACGGTCGTGTAATGGGTGCCGTCCACAGCACTAATGGAGTGGAACGTCTTGCCGCTGATCGAGGCGGGCGCAGTGTTGGCCGCCTTGGCAAGGCTGATGGTGCCGGTGTTGACCGTTCCATCCTGGTTGGTAGTGGCGAAGGTGGCGGCGTTGCTCCCGGTGAACGTGAGCCCCACGGTGCTGGTATGATTCGCCCTGGACGGCGGCGCGGTGTCAACGATCGTGAGCAGCGCGTTGCTGGATCCCAGTTTCTGGTAGGTATAGGTTCCGACGGCATTGTTTTCCAGCTTGGTGCCGGGGAGCATGGTCTGGCTGAACGTGCCGGAGCCGAACGCGGCGGTGAAGGCGGTTTGGCCGGGTGACGCGACTTGCGCGGTCAACCCGGAAATGGCGTCTGGGGCCAAGCCAACACTCGGCGGGCCGCCTGAGCTATAGGTGAACTTCACCCTGTTGGTCAGCGACTTGTTTCCGGCGTCGTCCTCGGCATAGGCCTGAATCGTGTAGGCGCCCGAGGGGAGGATCACTGATGCCGTCCAATTGGTATAGCCGTTGGTCGTGTTCGCCTGGTTCCATCCGCTGTCGTTGAGCTGATAGAACACCGAGACCACGCCGACGTTGTCGCTGGCCTTGCCGGTCACGGTGAGCCCCTGGGTGCTCACCTTTGCGTTGGCCTTGGGAGAGAGGATGGCCAGGACCGGCCGCTGCACGTCCGCGAAATTAGCCGTGAAGGTGAGGTCGGACGCCATGGTAAATTTAAGGGTGGCCTTGTTGGTGGACAGGCTGCCGGTCCACAGAGTGAACGCAAAGCCCGGCTTCGGCGTGGCGGTCATGGTGTAGCTCTTGCCGATCTGGAGCATTTTCCCGTTGTAGTTTGGATTGACCGTGCCCTGGCCACTGACTTGCACCGCCAGCGGCACGTTCACCACGTACGTGAACTTCACGGTGTTTGTCAGAGAGGGGTTGTTGCTCGTATCCGTGGCGTAGGCCTGGAGGGTGTTCAGGCCCGGGATGAGGGTTACGTTGGCCGTCCAGTTGGTCCATTGGTTGGTGGTTGTGGCCAGGGTCCAGTCGCCGCTGTCGAGCCGATAAAACACGCACGCCACGGCCACATTGTCTTTGGCCTTGCCCTTCACGGTAATGACGGCGTTGGTCCCGGAGCTGTTGACGGTGGGAGAGGTGACGGCCAAGGTTGGGCGAATCTTGTCCGGGCCGCTGGTGGCGCCGAACCCTGCGCCCCCCATGCCCAGCAGGCTGATGGCCGTCAACGCCGCAACGATCGGGAGCGAATAATATGCGTTTTTCATTAGGTTTGTTTCTTTGTGATTCTGGTCCAAAAGATCGCCAAGGTGTGGCTGATCGTGTTTTGGCTGTAACTGTGTCAATCTCTTTTTGGCTGTAACCGTGTCAATCTCTTACCACAGGGCCGGCTCAAAGTCAATTCAGTTTCGAGGCAGAGGACAAACGGAACACCGGACCACACGGAAGGAAGACCGGCCAGCTCCCGGTTTCCGTGTATTCCGCGTATCCCGTGGTTCGTTCTTCGGGGTCTCTGCGTTGCGCTTCGATGAAGCTTGCCCCCGAGCGCCCGGCTGATTTAGGCTCGGCCGCAATGCGAGCGCGCCATGAGTGAAGTGGGCTGCACCCGGCTGTTCCTGGGGTGCTGGCTGGCGCTGGCCGCCGGCGGGGCCTCGGGCCCGCCGCCGCGGCCACCGAAACACTCCTGGGCCGCTTCCGGGCAGGGCCGATGGCCGGGGCGGACGAGTTTGTCTTCGCCGCGCGGAAAATGAACGAGACCGACGGGCACTGGTACGCGAACATCGGCTATTACGCTCACGACCCCAATCGCAAGGCCTGGCGCGAGGGCGCCAAGCTCTACCGCTGGAACCTCGCCGGCGGCCAACTCGCCACCCTGCTCGACGATCCGCGCGGGGGCATCCGCGACCCCCAGGTGAGCTACGACGGCGCCAAGGTCCTCTTCTCCTACCGCAAAGCCGGCACGGAAAACTACCTCCTTTACGAGATCCGCACCGACGGCTCCGGCCTGCGCCAGTTGACCCATGGAGATTATGACGATTTCGAGCCCTCCTATCTGCCCGGCGGCGACATCGTCTTTGTCTCGACGCGCTGCAAACGCTGGGTCAACTGCTGGCTCACGCAAGTGGCCGTCATGCACCGCTGCGACGCCAATGGAGGGAACGTGCGCCCCATCTCGAGCAACAACGAGCAGGACAACACCCCGTGGCCCATGCCCGACGGCCGCATTCTCTACACCCGCTGGGAATACGTGGACCGCAGCCAGGTTGATTACCACCACCTCTGGACTGCGAACCCCGACGGCACCGCCCAGATGACCTGGTTCGGCAACCTCAACCCCAGCACCGTCATGATCGATGCCAAACCGGTCCCGGGCACCGGCAAGGTCGTCGCCATCTTCTCACCCGGCCACGGCTGGCGCGAGCACGCCGGGCCGGTTGTCGTGGTTGACGCCAAGGCGGGGCCGGATGACACGTTGCACGCGCGCCGGATCAGCGACGAGCGCCCCTACCGCGACCCGTGGGCCTTTTCCGAGGATTGCTTCCTGGCGGCGCTGGAGGGCACGCTGGTGGTGATGGACGGGCGGGGCCACTGCCAGGAGGTGTTTCGCCTGCCCGAGGCGGACCTCAAGGCCGGCATGCACATGCATGAGCCGCGCCCCATCCTGGCCCGCCCGCGCGAACCGGTGGTTCCCGACCGCGTGGCCCTGGCACAGACCACCGGCCGGCTGCTCCTGACCGACGTTTGCGACGGCCGCAACATGCAAGGGGTCAAGCCGGGCGAGATCAAGCGGTTGCTCGTGCTGGAGACCCTTCCGATGCCGATCCATTATACCGGGGGCATGGACCCGATCAGCTACGGCGGCACCTTCACCCTCGAACGCATCGTCGGCACCGTGCCCGTCGAACCCGACGGCTCCGCCTACCTTGAGGTGCCGGCCCTGCGGAGCCTCTTCTTCGTGGCCCTGGACCAAAACGACCTCTCGGTCAAACGCATGCAGAGCTTTCTCACCGTGCAGCCGGGTGAAGTCACCAGTTGCGTCGGCTGCCACGAACAGCGCACGCGCGCCCCGAAACCCTCCCTGGCCGCCCCGGCTTCCCTGGCTGCGGGCCGCCCCCCCAGCCGCATCGAGCCCATCCCCGGCGTGCCGGAGGTCCTGGATTTCCCCAGGGACATTCAGCCCATCCTGGATGCCCTTTGCGTGAGCTGCCATGGCTACGAAAAGAGCGCCGCGGGCGGGCCCCGCGCGGGGCGGCTCATCCTGAGCGGCGACCGCGGACCCATGTTCAGCCACAGCTACTATATGCTCACCGTCGCCGGTCTCTTCTCCGATGGCCGCAACCTGGCCCGGAGCAACTACCGGCCCCGCGCCCTGGGCACCTCCGCCAGCCGCCTCCTGGGCTTCGTCAACGGCTCGCACTATGGCGCCAAAGCCACCGCCGCCCAACTCAAGCTGCTCAGCCTCTGGATCGAAACCGGCGCCGCCTACCCAGGCACCTACGCCGCCCTGGGCACCGGCATGATCGGCGCCTATGCCGAGAACAATCAGACCGAGACCGATGAGGACTGGCCTGCCACGCGCGCCGCCGCCCAGGTGCTCGCCCGCCGCTGCGCCTCCTGCCACAGCGCCCCCTCCCGCCTCCTGCCTGCCAGCCTGTCCGACGAACGCGGCGTCTCCTTCTGGCAGCCCAGCCTCAACGACCCACGCCTCAATACCAGCCGCCATATCGTCTTCAACCTTTCTCGTCCGGACAAGTCCCTGCTGCTGCTGGCGCCGCTGGCCCAGCCAGCGGGCGGCTGGGGCTTGTGCCGGGACCCCAATTCCAAAGAGAAGGTCACGGTCTTTGCCGATGCCCGCGACCCGGGCTACCAGGCCCTCCTGGCCCTGTGCGCCGCCGGCAAGGAGCGCCTCGACCACATCAAACGCTTTGATATGCCCGGCTTCCGCCCGCGCAAAGACTGGGTCCGCGAAATGGTCCGCTTCGGCATCCTGGACCCGAAGGACCTCGCCGCCGGCGGCCCCCTGGACCTCTATGCGGCCGAGACCCGGTACTGGCGATCACTCTGGTATCGCCCGGCGGCGGAGTGAGGGGGCGGGAAGCGTCGGAGCGGGGAGCGTCGCAAGATGGGAAATCCGAAATCCGAAACACGAAATCCGAAACAAATTCAACATTGGAATAAGAAATGTTCAAAACCGGGCCGCCTCCGGGTAATCATCTCCTGCGGGCGTCGCGGAGCGACGCAGTGAGAGTAGCCGTGGACCTCGGTCCACGGTTTAGAGCACGGGAGGGGCCTCGCGTCGCGCAGCGACGCGTGAGGGTTCCCCACCGCCAGATCGTATCCCCTGTTGGGGCGTCGCTACGCGACACAGGTCAGCGCAGCCCAAGGGTCCGTGGACTGAAAGTCCACGGCTGCCATCAGGCACCGCGACGCGGTGACGGAAGGTCTCGAGGGCTTGTTGCTTCTCCGGGTGCCTGCCGTAGCCGAGCAGGAGCAGCGCCCCGATGGCCGCCGCCAGCCCGATGCGGTACCAGCCGAAGGCGACAAACGTGTGCGTCTGGACATAGCGCAGGAGCCAGCGGACGGCGATGAACGAGACGATCGCCGAGACGATGAACCCGAGCAGGACCATGTTCCAATGCTCCGGCGCGGCGCCGGCGAGCGGATGGCGCAGGGCCTTGAAGATCTTCCAACCGCCCGCCGCGAGCATGGTGGGGATGCCGACGAGGAACGAGTATTCGGTGGCGGCGGGCCGATTCAGGCCCAGCAGCAGGCACAGGAGGATGGAAGCGCCGGAACGCGAGGTGCCGGGAAAGGCGGCCGCCAGGAGTTGGCCCAAACCGACGGCCACGGCAATCGTCCAGGTCACCTCGTTGCCCAGGGTGCGCTTGCGCAACGACCACTCGATGAGAACAAACGCGATGCCGCCCGCCAGCAGCGCCAGGGCCACGGGCTGCAAGGTCTCGGGCAATTTGAATCCCTCTTTGTCCATGATGAAGCCGCCGATGCCGGTCAGCACAAAGGCGGCGAGGATCTTGAGGGCGTAGTCCTGCGTGGGCTTCTTGCGCCACTCGAAGGCAAACTGCCGCATCCGCTCCGGGAAGAGCGGCAGGACCGCCAGCACCGCCCCGCTTTGGATGACGATGTTGAACAGATCGGTCTGCTGCGGCAGCCAGCACTCCGCGATGAGCAGGTGGCCGGTTGACGATACGGGCAGGAACTCGGTGATTCCTTCGATGATCCCGAGCACGATGATGGCAATCCAGAGCGGCATAAGAAGTGTGTATAAACGACAAACCGGGCGCAAAGACAAGGCAGAAATTGGGAAAAAGGGCGAAGGCGCGCGCAGCTCACCTTTGTCGGTCTTCGGCAAGACGGACAATTGGAGCGTGGCGCCGGGTAGGCCGCAAGGTTTTGGACTGCGCCAGTCCTCTGGCGCTTTCGCGGCCCCAGGCCCCGAAAAGCGGTCCCGATGGATCGGGACCGCAGTCCAAGACGCTTCGCGACTTCGGACGCGCACTCCAATCGCCCTGTTCGGCCGGGTTCGACAAGCGCGAGATGCGCCCGGGCGCAGGGGCGAAGCCCGGCGCCAAGAGCGCTGGGCCCGCCTGGAGGTCACATGGCCTGAAGAAACGCCCTCAGCGGCTGAAAGGCCTCGCAATCCCAGGGCCAGATTCCGTTCTGTGCGGCGCGGCCGACAAGAGCGTCGGAGAGGTCTTTGGTCGCCAAAAAGGCGAAGGTCCTCGCCTTGGGCATGTTGCGCGGTCGAGGACCCGCCTCTGTTTCCATGCAGGTGAAGTACTGCTCGATGCACTGGGACGTACGCGCAGTCAACACGGACTCCAGGCAAAGGGTCTCGAGCATGCCTTCATCGCGGCAGTTGGGCAGAACGAAAACGCCGTCCCTTGGCGTCGTCGGCGCGAAAATCCCGGGAGCGTCCGGCGAAGGCTGGCCAGCGGCGGCGAGGCTGCTACGGATGCTTTGAAACGCCCGCTCCACGGCTGACGGCACGGGCTGGTTTGCCGGGGCGGGCGGCAGAAACTCTGCGTCCCTGATGATGGCCAGGGACTGCACCTGCGCCTTGTATTCGGGCCGTGCGCAGAACGCCTTGAGAAACTGAGTCAATTGGGAAATGGAACCGAAGTCCCAGACCTCGACGCTCTCAAGGCGCAAGTGAGCGGCCAGCGCTGCAAAGAACAGCTCAGGTGTGCGGCCCTCAACCAGGAGTTGCTTAACCTTCGTAAGCGGCCGATGGGGATCTCTGGCAGGGCCCATCACCGGACCTCCAGTTCAGTGTGCAGCGACGTCTCCAGCATTTCGCGATCGTAGGTGACCGCCTCGATCCGGCCATTGACCCGCTGCAACCGGTGGAGCGCAAAATCGTAATCTGCCGAGGCGGCAAAGGCCTCGTGCGCAGCCACGATGCACCCCCAACTGTGAGTGGTCGCAAACACCTGGATGCCCGCGGCTTCTGCCAGCGCGCCAATCCCCTTCCAGATCTGCGGCAGGACCGAGTAGTGAAGTCCGTTTTCAACTTCGTCGATCAGGAGGACTTTGGCCTCGGAAACCATCATCTGGCAAAAGAGGGTGAGCAGCCGGCTGAACCCCTGGCCCATCTGGGTTGCGGGAAGGAAATGCTGAAAACCAAGATGGGCGTAAACCAAGGGCTGGCTGGTTATCTTTGAATACCGGAGTTTCTGCAGGCGCGGCTCGATGATCCGCATCAGGCCGAGTATCTTTTCCTCGCCGCCAGCGGTGAGGGACACACGGTTATAGAGCTCCGCATCATACACCGGGTGACCTGAACGCGTGGATTGGACGACAACTCCCGGGCGATCATCACCGGCACGACGCACGCCACCGCATCCACTGGGCATGACGATAGACTCGGACGTCCCGGATTTGATTTTGACTTCCCCCGGCGAAGTGAAAGCGAGTTGAGCTGACACCGGAGCTGAGTCAGTTGATGCCTTTATCGATGGTCGCAGACCCGTGCTCCCCTCGGGGAAAAGCCATTCCCAGAAGCTCTTGAAATCGTCCTGATCGTTGCCTTGGCTATTGCGAAAAGCCGACGCGAGTGCGCCTGCCATGACCGGATGTGCAACGAGCAACAAATAGATAGCTTCCAAAAGCGCGGTCTTGCCGGTGTCATTCTCGCCCGTCACAAGATTGATCCTTTTGAGCGGCTCGATGCGCAACTCGCTGAATCCGCGAAAGTTTTGAATCTCTAAAGACTTGAGCATGGCTCACCATGAGTTGCCGGGAGTTTGGCCGCAAACCGATCACGCGTCAATACGCCAGGTTCCGCGCAGCCGCGCCAGGAAAACCGGCTTGGGCAGGTGGTGGGGCGCACATTGGGACACTGCCCCCGGAGCGCCGGCTTTAGGCGGCTTTGCGAGCACCTGGAGTCCTGCTGTGCCCCTATTCAACATTGGACATCCAAAGCCGGCTGA
Organism: uncultured bacterium; assembly: GCA_963749495.1. Lineage (GTDB taxonomy): Bacteria > Verrucomicrobiota > Verrucomicrobiia > Limisphaerales > UBA8199 > CAVQND01. Next base: position 387,397 of record CAVVMW010000015.1, on the reverse strand, counting down.
AGCCGGCGCTCCTGTCGTTCGGCGCTGGCGGCGGGGGCTGTGTCCGATTGCGCCCGGTGGTGGCGCGCGAGACCATGGCCTGCACCAGGCTCGAGCGCGCGTGACGGTTCTCGGGGCGCCCGGTCCAATCGGTGTGCAGCGGGATCAGTCAACGAGCATTGCGGCTTGTCGTCCACTCTCTGCGGGCTGTCGCCCCGGCGTCCAGCGCGCCGGCACACTCCGGGCGTGCGGCGCCCGGGGACGGGCAGGCTCCAGGGGCGGGTTGGGGACGCGCGCGCGCGCCGGGGTGAGTTTGATCGAGCTGCTCTGCGTGTGCGCTATCATTACGATCCTGGCATCCATGCTGTTCCCGACCCTTTTGCGCGCCTACAGCCGGGTCAAGGGCATGGCCGAGGACATGGAGGCTGAGCCGATTCTCCATTTGCTCCTCAAGGAAACGCGCAACTATTGTGCCGCCAATCCTCATTACCAGTTCGACACCAAGTTCGACCTGGCGGACAAATGCGGCCTGGCGCCCAAGTGCAAGGACTGGGTCAAGGCCCCCGCCACCGAGTTCGTCCCGTTCACCTACCTCGATCCGACCAACAAGCTGGTGCTCTCCTTTCACGTCGGGCGCAACCACGCAACCCTTTACGCCTTCGACAAAGGCGAACTCTGCGATCGTCCGCCGGAGCGATAGAGGGCCGTTGACAAAGTTGTAGCGCAGGTTTCCAAACCTGCTGTATCGCCGATTTCCAATCGGCAGGGCGTCGGCATGTCGAGCGCCCCCGGTTTAGGGACGGCCTGCGGGTTTGGAAACCCGCGATACGGCAGGTTTGGAAACCTGCGCTACGCTGGCGCCCCTGGCGCCCAGGCGCGCGGAGCGACTTTGTCAATGGCCCTGCGGAGCGAAGCGATAGGGCCCGCCTCTCTTTTTTGTTGACACCGTTCGGAGCGGATGGCAAGGATGGGCGCAGTCTCGGAGTCAAACCTTGGACATCACCGTGCGAACCGGCTTGTACAATCGCGAAGCCATTTTGATTCGTTTATGAACTCAAGAACATTGCTCATTTGCTGCTCATTCGTTGCGTTGGCCTGCGGCGCCCACGCCCAATCGGGGCCGGCCGTTGCAGGCACGCTTTATGTGGATCTCAAGGCGGCCGATTTCAACTCTGCCACGGGTGTGTGGAAGAACCGGGCGGCCGCCAGCCCCGGCGACTTCACCGCCTCGGGCGCGCCGGCCCTGGTGAACAACGTGAACCAAACGGGCATCCCCGCCGTTCAGTTCCATGGGTTCGATTCGGGCAGCGGCCTGGCGGACGCGTTTCTGGGGCCCGTCGCCCCGGCGGCCATTACCGGCAACGGCGCCCGCTCCGTCGAGGTCTGGGTGCTGGATCCCTTCCTGATCAATGGTGGCGAGCAAAGCCTGGTGGCCTGGGGCCATCGCGGCACTACGGACGCCAACCAGAACTTTGGCTACTCCACCGACACTGGCTGGGGGGCGGCGGCCCATTGGGCTGACGACATGGGCTGGGGGCCGGTAGTGCCCAAGTGCGGCATTTGGCACCACCTGGTCTATACCTACGACGGGAACCGGAACAACAGCGTCTATTGCGACGGCGTTCCCTATAACACCTCGGTGTTGAACGGAGCCGCGCTGGCCACCTTTGCAACCGACCCGATACTCCTGGGCGCGCAGTCCGATAGTGGCGGGGGCCAAATTGGGGCCGGCCAGCCGCTGATGGCTTATGTCGCCGCAGTGCGTGTGGGGAGCGGGGCCTTGAGTGCCGCCCAGGTGCTCACCAATTATCTGTTGGGCATTGATGTAACCGCTCCGGGGGCGCTCCAAACCCTGTCCCTGAGCGTGCCCGCTCTCTACTACGGCGGCTATGCGGTGCCCGCCGTGACGGCGAATTTCGCAGCCAAGACCAACGTGAGCCTCGGGAGGTTGGCTGCCCTCCAATCCAGCAACACCAATGTCATTCGCGTGCTGGCGGACAATTCGCTGCAGGCCGTTGGGCATGGCTCAGCCGGCATTACGGCCAGCTTTGGAGGCGTGCAAACCGTCCAGACGGTCGCGGTGGTGGATACGCTGCCGGCCGGGCAATTGATCCATCGCTACAGCTTTAGCGAGGCCCAGGGCGCGACCAACCTGGCGGACTCGGTCGGGGGCGCCAACGGCGCGTTGTATGGCGCCGACAACGCCACGCTGTCCGGCGGGCAGTTGACCTTGCCCGGCGGCACTGCCAATCCCGATGGCACGTTCAACCCCAGCGCCGCCTACGTGAGCCTGCCCAGTGGCCTGATCTCCAGCTTGACCAACGTCACGCTCGAGGCCTGGGTCACCTGGAATGATCCACAAAACACCTCCTGGGAGCGCATCTTCGATTTCGGCAGCAGCGCAGGCGGGGCCGGCTTGCAGAATGGCGGCGTCTCATACCTCCTGCTCACTCCCCAGAATGGCGGCGGGATCGATTTCGAGGTGAGGGCCCCGAAGGGCGGCCCGACCTGTTGACCTCGACCGGCAACCCTTTGCCCGTGGGCCAGGAAACCCATCTGGCCGCCGTCTATAATTATCTCCTCCACACGATGAGTGTTTATACCAACGGCATCCTGGCTGCCTCCTCTCCAGGCGCAACGGTTCCTCTGGCCTCGATCAACGACCTCAATGACTGGCTGGGACGATCGCAGTTCGAAGACCCCTTTTTCAACGGTTCCCTGGACGAGTTCCGCATCTATAATGGCGCGTTGGACTCCAGATCGATTGCGGGAAGCTACGCTTCCGGGACGGCGTCTCCGGGCACGGACCCGGGCGCCCTTCAAGCGGTTCAACTCCTGCTCTCCAGCACCAACTTGACGCCCGGCCATACCGCATCCAGCACCGTGACTGCCGCCTTCGCCCTGATTCCCGGGGTGATTCTGCAGAGCGCGGACGGCGTCACCTTCGGCTCGAGCGATTTGAGTGTCGCCTCCATCGATGCAAACGGCTTGCTCACCGCGGTGGGCCCGGCACGGCCCGTATCACCGCCACCTACCGGGGCCAGACCAGCGGCCCTGTGACGGTCACGGTCAATCCGCTGCAAGGAATCGCGGTGGCGGGGACTCTGTATGTGGATCTCAAGGCGGCCGATTTCGACCCTTCCACGGGTATTTGGAAGAATCGAGCCGCCGCCAGCCCGGGGGACTTCACCGCTGTCGGCGCGCCGACCCTGGTGACCAACGTGAACCAGACGGGCATCACTGCCGTTCAGTTCAATGGGTTCAATCAGGCCATCGGCGTTGACGCGTTCCAGGGACCAGTTGCCCCGGCGGCCATTACCGGCAACGGCGCCCGCTCCGTCGAGGTCTGGGTGCTCGATCCCTACCTGAGTGGCGAGGAGAGCCTGGTGGCCTGGGGCCATCGCGGCACTACGGACGCCAACCAGAACTTTGGCTACTCCACCGATACTGGCTGGGGGGCGGCGGCCCACTGGGCTGACGATATGGGCTGGGGGCCGGTAGTGCCCAAGTGCGGCGTTTGGCACTACCTGGTCTATGCCTACGATGGCAACCGGAACAACAGTGTCTATTGCGACGGCGTTCTCTACAACACCTCGGTGCTGAACGGAGCCGCGCTGGCCACCTTTGCAACGGACCCGATACTCCTGGGCGCGCAATCCGACAGTGGCGGGGGCCAGGTTGGGACCGGCCAACCGTTGACGGCTTATGTGGCCGCGGTGCGGGTCGGCAGCGGGGCGCTCAATGCCTCGGATGTGCTCAACAACTACCTCGAAGGATGGGACACCTCCGTCCCGGGCCCTCTGCGGTCCATTGCCTTGACGGTGCCTCCGCTCTATTTCAGCGGTTTCAGCGTCCCGGCGGTCGCGGCCGATTTCGCCAATAAGACCCATATTGATGTCAGCCGTCTTGCGTCCCTCGAGTCGAGCGATACCAATGTCATTCGCGTGCTGACGGATAACTCGCTGCAGGCGGTTGGGCATGGCTCGGCCAGTCTTACGGCCAGCTTCCTGGGCGCGCAGGCGGTCCAAACGGTCGCGGTGGTGGATACGCCGCCGCCCGCGCAACTGGTCCATCGCTACAGCTTTAGCGAGGCCCAGGGCGCGACCAACCTGGCGGACTCGGTGGGAGGCGCCAACGGCGCACTGTATGGCGCCGACAACGCCACGCTTTCCGGCGGCCAATTGACCTTGCCCGGCGGCACCGCCAATCCCGACGGCACGTTCGACTCCAGCGCCGCCTACGTGAGCTTGCCCAGTGGCCTGATCTCCAGCCTGGCCAACGCCTCGTTCGAAGTCTGGGTCACCTGGACCGATCCACTGAACACCGCCTGGGAGCGCATTTATGATTTCGGCAGCAGCGTCGGGGGGCCGGGGTTGCAGGGTGGAGGCACCTCCTACTTCCTTCTGACCCCGCAGTCCGGCAACGGAATACGCGCCGAAATCAGGCCTCCGGAAGGGCGGCCTGATGAAATCCTGGACACAGGCAGCCCATTGCCTCAGGGAACCGCTGCCTATCTGGCCGTCGTCTATAACTTCAGCCTCCATGACTTCCGCGTCTTCACCAACGGCGTCCTGGCGGCTTCCATGACGACGACCGTGCCCTTGAGCTTCGCCAACGACATCAACGATTGGCTGGGGCGCTCCCAGTGACAATGACCCCTACTTCCAAGGCTCCCTGGATGAATTCCGCGTCTGGAGCGGCGCGCTCACGGCCGCCGACGTTGCCGGCCATTACACCGCCGGGCCCAATACCGTTCCCAGCGGGCCGGTCACCCTGCAGCTTCAACGCTCTGGCACAAGCCTCCTCTTGAGCTGGCCGACAGGCTCGCTATTGGAATCCACCAACGTGGCCGGACCCTACACCCAAGTCAGCGGCAACCCCGTATCGCCCTACACCGTCCTCCCGGCAGGCGCCCAGAAGTTCTATCGAGTCCAGGTCAGTCCCTAGCGCAGTCCTCAGCGCCCTGCCATCGGCGCGCGTGGGCGCGGCTTGTTGATGTGTTCGGCGTCCGTTTGGTGCCGCTTGCCAAGCGGCACACCGGCCGAAAGCGCGTGCGAATAGACGGGGCTGTCCAGGCGGCTCGAGGGCTTGCCGCATTTCAGTTCCTCGATCAAGTCGGCCACGCTTCGAAGCACGCGCGTCGGCTGATAGACATACTCGGCGACATCCTCGACGCGCGTGGAACCGCTCAAAACCAGGTAGGGCTGCAAGCCTGCTTCGACGGCTCCACGGATGTCCGTTTCCATCGTGTCGCCAATGACGACGATCTGCTCGGGTTGGGCACCGGCCGCCATATCGGAGAGCTTGCGACAGGCGCGGTGGAACATATAGCCATTGGGTTTGCCCAGGTAGTAAGCGCGGCGTCCGGAACTGGACTCCAGGAAAGCCGCCGTGGCTCCGGCGCCCGGACGCGTGCCGTCGGCGGAAACCGGGCACCAGTTGTCAGGGTTGGTAGCGAGCAACCGGGCGCCGTGTTCGATGCAACTGTGCGCCTTGGCCAGCTTCTCCAAAGAGGCATCGCCCTCGCCCACCACAACGTAGCTGGGGTGCAGGGCATCGCTGGCGATCTTGCGCTCGTGCAACGCGGCCAACAGGCCCCCTTCGCCGATCACAAACACGGTACAGGAGGGGTGGGTTTCGCTCAGAAAATCGGCGGTGTTGAGCGCGGAGGTGTAAAAGTGTCGCGGGGAAAGCCCTGGAATACCCAAGTGCCCCAGGCGCACTGCAAGGTCCTCCGGTGTGGGTGCCGAGTTATTGGTGAGGAAAATGAACGGCGTGCCGCAGGATATTAGGGCTTCCACAAAATCCCTGGCTCCGGGGATGAGTTGGTTCTCCCGGCAAATGACGCCGTCCATATCGATCAGATAACCTGTTTTCATTGCGCGAATGCCCCGGCCAAGCCAGGGACTCCTCGCGGCGACTAGAGCAAGAGCCTTGCCGTGTGCCGAACTGCGAATTTGACCCGCAAAAGTCCCGGCTTTCATCGGAATGGACGGCTGTATTTGCGCCAGGTGGTAAAAACACGACAAAGTCGCCGACGGCCAGCCCCTGTCAAAACCATGCCAGCGACTCCGTCTCCTCGCCAATCAATCCGCGCACGGCTGCCCGCATGGAAAGGGGTATGGCCTTCCTGACCGCTGTGGTCGCGAGTCTCTATCGGCGGAGTCTTGGTGCCCCCGGCGGTGTAGGTTCCACGCGTGGCGATGGCGGCCCGGTTGGCTGCTGCTGAGGGCCAACGACATCGAGGTCGGTGACAGGAAACACCTTGAATTCGGCAGGCGGGCGAGCGACAGGAGAGTAAGCCCGCACGGACATGGAGTACGAGCCAATACGGAGGAGCTTCTCGTCAACCTCTATCGTCAGGTTTTTCTTTGGGCTGAATGACTTGAGGATCAAAGCGAAATGCCTACCGGGGACCGAGCATTTGCCATCCTGAAACACGAGCGCCTCATATCCAGCGACCGTGGAGCCCGCGGTCACGAAGACGCGGGCAGCGCAGGCCATGAGTTCCACGTCCTGATCCTGTTGCCGCCCGGAAAGCTTCGCACGCACTTGCTCCACCATTTTGACCAACACCCGCCGCTCAATCGTGAATTTCATAGGCTGAATCGTCTTTGTATTGTCAGTCGTAGGCACTACGGCGAGAGGCACAATCACAAAGCGTTATCGTGCGCGTAGCCTCATCGGGATAGTACACAAGTCGGAAGTCCCCAATGCGATAGCGCCAGTACCCATTCATCTCGCCGCTCAACGGCTTGACCGTATCGCCTCGGTTCGTAAGAGGCGCAGCGGCGATGTCAGTGATGGCCTCCAAGATCCGTCCCTGAAGCTTTCGGTCAATCGCATTGACTGCCTTGCGGAAGGATTTGCCGAGGCCGAAACGCCATCTTTCGGGAGGCTCGGATTCTTTTTTGAGTTCAGTGGGTGGGGAAAAGAAGGCCGGCGCGGAGCCATCGCTATAACGCTCATCCTCACGCTGGAGCAGCGGTGCATATAACACCCTCGGCCCCCACGAGCCCTTCAACTCCTTCCGCACCATCGCCTCGCTCTCGTACGAAATCACTTCGTCTTCAAACGCAGCCGTCCCTCGGTCCTGGAACACGGGTGGTTTCATAGAGTTTCCACTCCTGCCATGCTTGTCGCGTCTCCGAGACGGCGTAAAGCCTCAATACTGCTCGGTCCAAGTCGAGTTTCAGGGCGCTTGTTTGCTGTCCAGCTTTCTCCGCTGCGACAATGTTGTCAACCAAGCGTGCTAGTTCGACGTGGAGCGCGCGCGTGGCGGGGCAAAGGCGCCGGTAATATTCTTCACTCACGTCGCCGAAGCTGAGCATTAGGTCTCCGGCAACGTTTTCCAGCAGTTGCACTGAGAAGGCGAAGGTTTCCTCATTCATCAACACGGTAGCACCAAACCGGTACTTGAGCTTTTCGCCGAAATAAGATCCTCGGATTTTCTCCAGGTCGTGCGCCGTGCCTTTCGGATTTCGCTCACGCTTCACCTCAATTGTGAGGAAGTTGAGTGCATGTATCACCCCTATGCGCTCTTGGCAGGCGTCCCAGGCTCGGACAGGCTGAGCAAGGGCAATCGCGTCCTCACCCGGAATCTTGACAGGAGCAGACCGATTCGCCTGGCTGGGCTTCCGTGACGGCAGGAAGACAGCCCCCGGTCGGTGGGCCCCGGGGTGTTCAGACAACGTGCCAGAGCGGCAAGAAGCCGGTCAGGGGGCCACGCCAGCCGGGTTCCAGGGCGCCGCAACCGGCGCCGTCCTCCTCCAGGTTCCAAACCCAGGCGCGCGACGCTCAGTCGGCTTGCGCTTGCGCGGCTCCAGCGGGACTTCGGCGTGGCGGAGGACCCCGGGCGCCGGCTTCCCGCGCTCGATGCGGATGCATTCTCGCACCGTGGCAAGGGACCGGACCAGATCGCACAGGGTCCGGGCGTCCTCGCGCGAGGCGGGCGCGCGCGCAGAAGACGGAGAGACAGCGAGAGGTATCTTTTCCTCCGCTTGAGTATCCGCCGGTCGTGGGCCTTGCTTCTCGGTTGGGTCGGGGATGCGCACCGTGCTCTCCATGCGGAAAATCGCGTCATATAGAAATCTGAAAAAAACGGTTGGAATGTTTCGGGAAACCTGCCACAAGGCAGGCGAATGAAATACCAAAACGTTCCAACCGCGTCAAACTTCACCGTTCTCCGTCAGCTTTGCAACTACATTCCGCCGCACTTGGTGCCCAAGTTAGCTCGGGAGACCGGCGTCGATGAGAAGACGCGCACCTTTGATGAGTGGAGTCACATCGTCAGTCTTTGCTACGCGCAGGTGACCCATAGCATCGGCCTCAATGATGTGTGCGATGCCTCCCGCGCGGTGTTGATAATCGCAAAGCGCGGCAGAAAACTTTGCAGGTCTAAGCGCAAATGGCACTTGGCTGCGGCCTTGCGCCGCCGGTGCTTGGCCCAGTCCATGCAGGAGGCGATCAATTCAATCGTCGTCGAGTTGACCAGGTGAATCGTCCGCTTGAATCGGCGGGCAAACCGCTTCGCCGACTTGCCAGAGACAAACTTGGGCGATAGGTCCCCCAAATAGGCATACACTGCCCAGAAGAGCTTCTCGGCCATCACCGCATCGCGCACTTTGTTCGCGTGCGACAGATTGTTGCGCGTCGGCGGCGTCGCACCCCGAAGCGCCGAGAGGGGCCCCGAATTCAGTTGCAGCCCCCGGCTGTCCCATAGCGTGCTAAGAGCTTGAGTAAGTCGGCACCAGCGCCAACGCGGTACGGTGAACGCCGTCGGGCCAACTCCATTGCACGTTGCTGAGCATGGTGACCGAGCCGGCACATCTTCACACACACCTGCACCTCCGGGAACAGGGTCCACGCGGAAGCGATGTGCCGGTGGGACCGCCCGCCAACCCCAAGGACGAAGTTGAGGCGCTGCCTTGGGGGGCTGCCCGGCCCAGGCACGGCGGGACGGACGGGAGGTCAAGCGAAATGGCGCCCGCGTTCGAGGTCCGCGCCTTTGGCCAGAACGCCACACCCTTCACCAGAATGGCCAGGAATGCTCCAGACGGGGCAGCAGCACGGCCTGGGAGCGTCGCGGCGGGGCAAGGGGGCTACCCTAATACACCCTGCGCGGTCCTGGGGTGTTTTCCTGCTGGTTTCCGCCCAGCGCGCATCATCCTCATCCCGTAGCGCATAGCAGCCCCTCAGACCGCCCGAAAGCCGTTCAGAAGCCGAAAGGTGGCACAGAAGTGGCACAGACAACTTTTTTCGGCCTCAAAAAACGGCCTGTTCAGGTAGTCGAAACAGTGAGTAAATCCCTGATTTTATGGGGTTTTTGATGCTGGTGCCAGAGGAGGGATTTGAACCCCCGACCAAAGGCTTATGAGTCCTCTGCTCTACCCCTGAGCTACTCTGGCAAGCCCGCGTAAACAGGCGATTCCTGATGTTGGACTGGACAGGTTCGCCTGCACGCCCAGACTGTAGCCGATGCCGTGGCCGCCCGGCAAGTCCTGAAAACGGAGATCAACGGAGATTCCATTTCGCAGGCGGCCGCAAGGGCGGCACAAAGCGGGGTGGCGGTTCGAGGCAGGCGGCTAAGCCTCGCGACAAAGTGTTTTTGAGTCTGACGGAATACTGCCGTCCTGCGCACGGTCACAGCCAGAAGGCTGGGAAGAAGCCCGACCGGCCTGAGCACTTGCGCCACGGGGCTTCTTGGCGAATTCGCCCGCCTTGACTCGCTGCCAGAAACGGGTGATTTCTTCGGTCGTGATGAACTCACGGCCTTCGATGTTAAACGTGACCACTTTGCCGTCGCGGCGATACCGGTAGCCCGTGGGCCGGGACAGGCCCACCTTCGCAAGCCAGAGCGAATACTCCATCCCGCCCGCGTCGCCAGAATCCAGTCCGTTGACTGTGCTGTCGTTCACCACCTCCATTGTATGGCGTTCTGAGTAGGGCATCCCCGGAAGCTCCAGATTCCCCAAACCGGATGACAATCGGGAGGTTTGTATGGGACTAAAGCCTCATCCGGCCTTGGGTCTAACAAGCCGGGATTAAGAGGCCAAGTGCTTGTCTATCAATACTTTAGAGAGGTAGCTGTGTGGCCGAATACGGAGGTCTGATGATCGCCACGCGCTAGTATGCGGGAATTGCGTTTGCCCTCCCTTACCAACACGTGCAGTGTCCTGAAAAATGAATCCAAAGACCCGAGCGAGAGACCGTCACCGTCCCAAACCCTCGCCTTGGCGCATGGCGACAAGAATTTGCAATGCTCTGGCGGCGCGGGTTTTGTATCCGGCGTGGGGGCTCAGAATCTGCACCTTCATGGCCAAGAATCCACGCAACTGTCTGATTGGTAGGGACTTGCTCTACCTGGGATTTGTTACCCTTGTTGATGCGCGGCACAGGGCAATGCCTGAACCTCCGGCCTGTTTAACGCCGAGCAGACGGCGTTTGAAGGTGGCCGGCTGCGCGAAATCGGGGAGGGCGGCGGGTCCTCCGTCCACCACATCGCAGTGAGGCCGGGCTCGCGAGGTGATTCCGCCGCCGGTACTGGGCATGAGCCCCGGATGATGGTGGTCAGGCAAAGGATCGGAAGGATGCGCCCCATGACCTCACCAGTTCGCGATGCTTGGCGAAGGATCGCTCGTTCAGTGCCGCGCGGGTGCTGCCCCGGTCTGGTCCAGGCTCTCCCGGGTGAGCACCGCCAGCAGCGCGTAATAGTTGTCCACCAGGAAGCCTTCGTAACCCCAGGGCGTTCCGTCCCAGGCCTTCCAGTCGTTGCTCCGGCCATTGGCCGCCTGGCCCTGAAAGGCGCCTTTCGCAAAGGCCTCGAGCATGGGAAAAAGGAGGCGATCAGCCTGCTCCCGACGGCCCAGATCATACAACGCCGCCAGGGTGAAGTAGGCGAAGCAGGCGGTGGCGCCCCCGTTCTCGTAGATCTGGAACCCGTCGGAGTTGTCCTCCTTTTCGCCGCCGCCCCACCGGCGCTCCAGATGGGCATAGTCCTTGCGGGCGACCGGGATCAAGTTGCCGGGCAGTCCCAGATCAAAGCGGGTATAACCGACGGCTTTCATTTTCTCCAGGAGCCGATCCATGATGGCATTTGCCTTTTCTTCGGCCACCAGCCCGTAGTGAATGGCGATGCCGTTTACAAAGAGAAAGTAATAGTCGTGGAGTTGGCCGTCCGCGCTTCGCCAGCCGGCCAGGACACCGGTGGCCGGGTTGTAGAAGGCCCTGAAATAGGCGGTGCGCAATTTGTCGGCCGCCGTGCGCCAGCGAGCGACGTCGTTGGTTCTGCCCAGTCTGGCGGACAGTCCCTCGAGGCCCCGGAGGGCGCGGTGGGCCAGGGCATTGGCGTAGGCGTCCTCATGGCCGAAGCCGATTGTATCCCACCAATTGGACGGGCGTTTGTCGCCCTTGCCGGACCAGGAACCGGAGTTGCCACTGTAGGGATATTTGAAGAGGCCGTTGCCGTCGGCACCCATGGCCAGCAGCTTGTCGCCCCAGTCCTTGAGGCGGGGGTATTGTCTCTGGAGCCAGACCTGGTCGCGGCTGCCGGCGACATAGTCGGCGGCGGCAATCAACAACGACGGATAGCTGTCCAGGTAAGGCGGATCACGCGTGGGTTGGGCGCCGGCTGTATCGAACGCGATATTGCCCGGCAGACCGTAACCCGCCAACCCAGCCAGGTAACGGTCCAAAGACTGCCGAACCAGGTCCAGGGCGCCAAGATTCCCCACCAGCAACGGGCTATGGCGCGCGATGTCGGCATATTCGTAAAGGCAGAAAGCGCACGTGTCGCTCGCCGCATGGTTGGCCAGCACCCGCAGCCGCGGATTCACCTGCAACACGTTCAGCCAGTTTCGCCGGAACCCGTTGAGGCGCCGATCTCCCTCCAAACTCGACAGCTTTGGATGGATGGCGGCTACCTCCCATCGGTACTCGATTCGAGGGCGGGCCGGAGTTGCCGGCGGAAAGGTCACTTTGATGTAGCCTTCACCCGCCCGGCGCGCGTCGTAGCCCAGCGCCAGGTCCGCACCTCCATCTGCCGTAACCCGGAAAGACCCCTGGTCGGGGAAGTGCAGAACGGCGGGCAGGCGGATGGAGCCGTCTTTGTTGAACAGGCCCAGCAGGGTGACGTGACACCGGTGCGGGTCAAATTCCAGCACCAGGGCCTCCGGCTGTTCGGCTTCGCTCCAGCGGGAGAGCAGACGTATGCTCCGCTCTGCAACCTCGATTCGCCATCCGCCCGGATGGGCGGCGGTCTGGTCGGAGCGGCTGTATTCGAGGCGCAGCGCGGGATTTGTTTCGCATCGCACATGGAAGGGCGGGGAGACGGGCGCCGGCGGGCGCAGGGAATTTGCGCCCCACTCGTTGAGTCCCAGGCTGTCCACTCCCAACGACACGAACGCCGGTTGTCGGAGGGACACCCTGACATCGAGATGCTCAGAGACTAACCGCACGGTGTCCTGGTCGGTGGTGATCCTCGGCGCTCCCGCGGAACTCCGGCTGGCTGCGGTCAGGAGGCCAATTCTGATGAGGATCTGCCACATGGTTCGCTGAACGGAAGGTGTCATAATCTGCCGTGAGGTTGCCGGAGTTGGCGTCTGCAGGCAACCAGCATTGCCTTCCAGTGGGCCCGCAGGAAGACCGGTTCTTGCAGTGCATCGCGGGCGTACTTGCGGCCGGCGCGCGACAGATCGACTTCCGCTTGGATGACAGTCTCGTCGCGGTTATTGGCCAGGGCGAGCACCTGCGAGTCCGGCGCCACGATTTTCGAGTCGCCGGCGGACCACAGGCCGGCGCCCTGCCGCCCAACGGAGTTGGCGAACACATAATAGACCTCGTTCTCGAACGCGCGGATCGCTATCCCGTCGCGGCCATAGCGCTTGCTCTCGGAAACGGGCAGCGAGTCCAACCCGGCGTTCGGGTGAAACACGATTTGCGCGCCAAGCATCACGGGCAGGCGCACCAACTCCGGATAGCGCCGTTCGTGGCAGATGATCGCCGTACAAGGCACACCCGCGAGAGTGAAAAAGGCGAGCGCATTTCCCGGGCTGAAAAAGCGCGCGTCCCGCGCCGTAAGGTGAATCTTAGAATAGCGGAAGGCCGTTCGTCCCCGACGGTCGAACACGACCAGGGAATTGAACCTTCTGGGTCCCGCAAAGGTCGGGCTGCCCACCAGCACATTGCAGCCAGCGGCGCGGGCCGCACGGGCGATGCTCTGGAGCGCCGCTCCCACCTCCGACGGCGAAACTGCGGCGAAGTCGCAATTATATCCTGTCACTGCGCATTCGGGGAACAGGATGACGTTGGCGCCTGCTTTGGTTGACGAATGAATCGCCTCAGAGATCCAGGAGACGTTGTCAACGATGGCAGCGCGGAATTTCATCTGTGCCGCGGCTATGACAAGGCGGGTGGACTTCATAGGTCCTTGAGCGTGTGCTTCATTAGAATCGATAAACCCTGCCCAGCAGAATGCGGGGTTTGGGTCCAAGGTTCACGCGGTACGAGGCCTCGTCTCCATTCAGGCGCCGGGCCAAAACAAGGTCCAGGCCAGGAAGTGGACGGGTCTTTTTGGCCGAAAACGAGGACCTTTCGGGGCCAGGCGCAACCAGTTCATCAATGGCCAGCCAGGCGCTGTTGGCAGGCCTGTCAGGGCGGGAAGCAAAGCGAATGCTGTAGTTGGCTCCGGTCATTACAAAGGTATTCGGCGCAACGGCGATGGCCACGCCTCCCCCCGGACGATTACCCTCTTGGGAACGGTATTCGATCTCCGCCCGGAAATCGCCGAGGTCAAACTCGACGCCCTTCTCATCCTTATACTGCAGGAAGCCCTTCAGCGTGTCCTTGCCCTGGTGCTGTGCGATCAGGGGGAGCAAGCTGCCAAGCACCGCATAGTAGTCGCGCAACCTGTTGGTCTGGGAAAGGGAATCGATGCCGAAGGGCGCAAAGCCCAGCGCGTGGTGATGGCCCAGGGCATACATGGCCCGCAGACCGGCCTGCTCATCCCGGCTGGCCTCTGGGATAAACAACGGGTTGCCGTTCTGAGTGTACTCCGCACAGACGGCCCTGAAGTCATCCAGGTAAATGTCCGGGGCCAGCAGGGCAGATTTGCCCACATCACCAGGCCAGAGGGCGGGCACTAAAACGGGCACTATCCGGACATCCAACTCGACGCCCACGGCCAGGGCCGCAACTGACCACTGCCGGAGCCCACCGGGTTGGGCTGGCAGGCTCACCCTGATCAGCATCGACTCGGCCGTCGGACTGAGCACCCGGACCACCGTCATTCTCACCGCCGAGCCGGCCGGACCAGGCCTCGGTGGACTGCGTTGGCGCTACTTCTCTTTCCTTCCGACCTTTTCAAGCCTGGCGGCGAGAATCAGACAACGGTCGGTGTCGGTGCATGGCCGGCTACAGTCAGGGACGCAATGCGTGTCCCTCGGTGGATCGAACTGCACCTTCTGGTTGCGAAGATCCCAGCCGCTTTGGGCGTAATTCTTAAGGTCCAGCACATGCTCCCCAACCCAGGCGATGCACGAGAGGGGGACGAAGCAGACTGCCCCCTCCGGTCGCGCATGGAAGAACACCCCCCGCTCCCCGCAGACCGCGAGGGCATGACCGTACAGCTTGGCCTTCTCTCCTCGGTACCTGTCGAGCTCCTGCAGGATCGCAACGCCGACTCTGGCCGAGAGCATGGGCGCACACATCCCGGGCTGGTCCAAGGCGGGAAGAACGTCGCGCATTTCCTTGGGTGCAGGGATCTTTGGTCGCATGGCTTCGATTGCCCCGAGTTTACCGGCCCACGGGGACGCTGACAGGGTGTCCATACCCGCGGCGCCGCTCTCTTACATTCCATCTCATGTAAGGCGACTGCCGCACCGGATATCCATTTGAGCCGATAGTGTGCACAAACCACCGGGAATTGGGAACGTTGATTTCCTAATGTTATCTTATTTCCCCCTGTCCCAGGCAAGAACTGCCCAAAGCCCCGAATTTACGCAGGTGTTGTGAATGACGCATCTGTCCAGCCACACGCAGCAAAGGGGGGCCTGAGCCAAGTCTGAGCCCGCGACACCCGAACGCGTCGCACAGGGCAGACAGGTCCCGCAACAGGGCTTCGCAAGGTTGTCCGACGTTCGCATCACCTCTATAAGCGCCGGAACTCGGAAAAGCGTACCCAAAATTGGGAGAAGTTCTCGAGTGATGCCGCAAGGGCCGATGGCTCGGTCTTTCACCGTTATCAGACCATCGAGCAGGTCGATGGTGCCGCCTCCACCGAGCAGGCATCCGTCATCAACCAGATCACCGGCCGCTATGCCGGCGGCACCGTGCGCGCAGAGGGATCTTGGATGAGAACCATCTGCCCAGCACACCCTCGCGCACCGCGTGAAAGTGCCTTGACCGTGCTTGCCATAAGACGGTGTTTCTGTCATGGTGCGTCAGAATTACCTCCGTTTGGCTTTTGGGCATGGGCGAGACAGCACACAGATTGGAAGCGGCGAACCGAGGCGCAGGCCACGCAGCAGAGGAGTTGTTACCCCTGGTCTATGACGAGTTGCGCCGACTGGCCTCGCGCAAGCTCGCCCACGAGCGAGCCGGGCAGACGCTCCAACCCACCGCTCTGGTGCATGAAGCATGGCTTCGCTTGGCGGGCTCAACGGATCCGGGCTGGGAGGGGCGCACCCATTTCTTCGGTGCCGCCGCAGAGGCGATGCGGCGGATCCTCGTGGAGAACGCCCGCCGTAAGCAACGGCTCAAGCACGGCGGCGGCTGTGAACGGGTCGACTTGGATGCGGTCGAACTGGCCGGGCCGATGCCCGATGAGGATTTGCTCGCCCTGGATGAGACGCTGACCCAACTGGCGGAGGTGGACGCCGAAGCTGCCGAACTGGTCAGTCTGCGTTTCTTCACCGGTCTGACCCAGGCGCAAGCGGCGGAGCAACTGGGCATTTCCCGCAGCACCGCCGACCGGACGTGGGTCTTTGCCCGTGCTTGGCTGTTCCAACGAATTCGTGAGCCTGGCGAGTCAGGCAGTCAAAATCAGCCATCGCCGCCGATTTCCTGAAGCAAACCGCCCGGCCGCGTCGCATGTGTCTATGAAGCGTGGCAGATCGGAGTGACCGCATGAACACGGACTGGCAACGAGTCAAACAAGTGTTGGCCGAAGCGGCGGCACGGAACTCGCCGGTGGAGCGGGCCCCCTACTTGGACGGCGCCTGCCGCGGCGACGCCCCGTTGCGCGCCCAAGTCGAGAAGCTGCTAAGGGCGCACGACCAGGCCGGCGCTTTTCTGGAAGAACCTGCCATTCCCATGCCCGAGGCGGCCGCCGGCTTGCCTGCGCCGCTCACCGAAAGGACCGGCGACCGGATCGGCCCCTACAAACTCCTCCAGCAGATTGGCGAAGGCGGCTGCGGGGTGGTGTACATGGCCGAACAGGAGCAGCCCATCCGCCGCCGGGTGGCCCTCAAGATTATCAAGCTGGGCATGGACACCAAGGCCGTCATCGCCCGCTTCGAGGCCGAGCGCCAGGCGCTGGCGCTCATGGACCATCCCAACATCGCCCGCGTGCTCGATGCCGGCGCCACCGACACTGGCCGGCCCTACTTCGTTATGGAACTGGTCCGGGGAATCAAGATCACCGAGTACTGCGACCAGAACCACCTCTCCGCCGAAGTGCGGCTCAACCTCTTCGTCCAGGTCTGCCATGCCCTGCAGCACGCGCACCAGAAGGGCATCATCCACCGCGACATCAAGCCCTCGAACATCCTGGTGACCCTCCAGGACGGGGCGCCCGTGCCCAAGGTGATTGACTTCGGCATCGCCAAGGCGACGGGGCCACGGCTGACCGACAAGACCCTCTTCACGGCCTTTGAGCAATTCATCGGCACGCCGGCGTACATGAGCCCGGAGCAGGCGCAGATGAGCACGATGGACATTGATACCCGCAGCGACATCTATGCGCTGGGGGTGCTTCTCTACGAGTTGCTGACCGGCCACACGCCGTTTGACCAGCGGGAACTTGTGGCCGCGGGCCTGGACGAGATGCGCCGGATCATCCGCGAACAGGAGCCAGCGCGCCCCTCCACCCGCCTGAGCACCCTGGCAGCCGCCGACCAGACCACCGTGGCCCGGTGCCGGCACTCGGAGCCGCCGCAGCTCATTCACCTGGTGCGGGGCGACCTGGACTGGATCGTGATGCGCTGCCTGGAAAAGGACCGCACCCGCCGCTATGAAACGGCCAATAGCCTCGCTGAGGACATCCTGCGCCACCTGAGCAACGAACCGGTGACCGCGCGTCCCCCCAGCAAGCTCTACCGGCTCCAAAAACTGGTGCAGCGGAACAAAGCGACCTTCGCCGCCGGAGCGCTAATAGCCTTGGCGCTGGTGCTGGGGCTGGGCTTCTCACTGTGGACGCTGGCCAAAGAACGAACGGCCCGGCGCCAGGCGCACGCGGCGCAGCAGACGGCGCAGTCGGAGGCCGCCAAGAGTCAGCAGGTGGCGCAGTTCCTCAAGGACATGCTGCGGGGCGTGGGGCCATCGGTGGCCCAGGGCCGGGACACGACGATGCTGCGGGAGATCCTGGACAAGACGGCGGAGCGCGTGGGCAGGGATTTGAAGGGCCAGCCGGAAGTGGAGGCCGAGTTAAGGATGACGTTGGGCGAAATATATCAAGCGCTGGGCCGGTACGACCAGGCGGAGGGCATGTACCGGGAGGCGTTGAGACTCCGGCGAGCGTTGTGGGGGAACATGAATACGAACGTCGCCGACTCGCTGGACCTTCTGGGCCACGAACTGCACTGGTGCAGGTGCGAAGCGGTCGAAAGTGCCTCCCTGCTTGAGGAAGCGCTCATGATCCGCACCAATTTGCTCGGCCCGGAGCATGTGCTGGTGGCGGCCTCGCTGCACCACTTGGGCGGGGTTCAGCTCTATCTGGGAAGACTTGCCGAAGCGGCCGATCTCTTCCAGCGCTCGCTGACGATGAGGAGGCGCCTGCAGGGCAGCGAGCACTTGGAGGTGGCTGAATCGCTCACTCTTTTGGCCGACACGGTGAGATACCTGGGCGAACCGGAGGAGGCGGAACGTTATGCCCGGGAAGCGCTGGCGATCCTGTCCCGCGTGTTTCCTGACGAACCTGCCTCGCTCGCGGTGGCCTCCGCCCAGACAGCCCTGGCTGGGGCGTTGCGCGACCGACGCAAGCCGGAGGAAGCGGTCAAGCTGCTGCAAAACGTGGTGACGACACGCAAGAACCTGCTCGGGAGTGAGCATGTTGATTACGCGGGCGCTTTGTACAATCTTGGCTGCGCGCTGGTGAGCGCGAACCAGTTGGACGCGGGCGAACTCAAGATTCGTGAGGCCCTGGCTGTGTGCCGGAGAACAGTCCGTCACCGGCATACGCTCACCGCCTTATGTCTGGAGACATTAGGAGAGCTCCTGCAGAAAACCGGCCGGTTTGCCGAAGCCGAAACCGCTTATCGCGAGGCATTGGCGATGTGGAAGACCCGGGAAAACCACCACGTGCGAAGAGTGCGCATCGCAGTGATTGTCCTGCTGCGCGCGCAAGGAAAGCTCGCCGAGGCCGAGGCCTTCATGGCTGAAGCCGCCGCGGAGGCCAGAGAAGCCGTCCAGACAGCGAGGAAGCTGCCCCCATCGGAAGCTGGCGTTCGTGCCCTGCTCCGGCTGATCGAAGTCCTCGGGTGCCGAGGCCAGGTAGCCGAGGCGGAGCCCTTGCTGGCGGAGGCTCTGGCAACTGCGAAGCAACTTCCTCCCTCAGCCGCCCTGGCCGATGAAGCCTCACTCCAGGCCATGAGAAATGCTGCGCTCGAGGTCTGGTCTGGAAGGGAGGCCGAACATGAGGCGCTCTGCCGGCAGATGCTCCAGTGGGCCGCGGACCAGCCGAGATTCGCCCCCAAGGGGCGCGCGGCCAAGGCGCAACCAAAAGTCGAATTGACCACGGATTGCACGGATGGCACGGATCCACAAGAATCCGTGTCATCCGTGAAATCCGTGGTAAGATTCTTCGCAGCCTGCGAAGATCTCTCACAGAAACAATGAACCGCGGAACACGCGGAACACGCGGAATTCCGAAGCGGGCTGGTTCTTTTTCCGCGTATTCCGCGTATTCCGCGGTTATCGGTTCTTTGGTTGCGGCTTCGCCGCGCTGCGTTCTTTGCGTCCCTGCGGTTTCACTGCCCTTTCGAAACAGTAGGCGCGGCAAAGCTGCTCCAGCGCGGCGGCTCCTTTTTCCGACGGGGCTTGTCCCGGAATCCCTGTAATGGTTGCGCGAAAAACCCGAAGTACATGTTGGATGCGCAGCAAGAACTCATGGCGGCGGGCTTTCACCTCCATTTAACGGCATGCCCGAGCCTTGCGGCGGGCGCCGCGCCCGCAAAGCGGCAAAGCCACGAGCCTCCCCGATTCACCGGGAAATCTTGAAGCAAACCGTGCGGAAACGTTGCCATTACTCCTTGAAGGCGGCGCGCGGGCTGAAACTGGCGCTTTGAGCGCCGTGGCTCACGAAACCGCCGTGTGTCCGAGCAGCCCGGTCGAGCGAAGCCTGCGCGCCGCCGCCGCCCGTGCGGACGACCGAAACTAAAAGACAAACCTATGAAAACCAGACAGACCCGTCCTTCATCGACTTGCCCACCAGAAGCGCGTCCATGTCCTCCTCCGGCTCGCCGCCGGACCCACGGCGCCTCCAGGGGCGGGTTGCACCTGGCCTCCGCCGCACTTGCCCTTTTGTTCATAGCAGCCCTCGCCAGGCCCGAGAACCTCTCCGCCCAGACCTTGAGCACCAACAGCGGCCTGGCCCGCGTTGAGTTGTCTTCTGGCTATCAGTATCAACCAGTCTCTGTGACGGCCAATGCGCCGGGCCCGACCTTGCCGCTCGATCTGACCCAGGTGTCCAACGCGGCGAGCGACACACAGGGCTTAGGGATGAGTCAAAGCGCCTGCCAGGCCCTGGCACGCAACGGCTTCGTGGTCATCCCCTATGGCCAGGAGGTCAACATGACGGCGACCTATTCCGTCCTGATCAACTCGGGCATTCCCCCCTTCGTCACCTCGGATTCCCTGCTTCACCTCTATCATGTCGATTTCGACGAGATTCTCATGGGAATCGAGACCAACCAATTCCTCCCACAACTCAAGGTGATCTCGAGTTCGCTCCTCGCCAGCGCCATCGGCGAATATGCCACCCTGAGCGGCGATTTGAAGGAAGCCGCCCGCCGCAATATGGCTTTCTTCAGCGTCGCCTTGGAGCTGCTGGGCGAATCAGTTGATGTGCCCGACACCGTGGCCGGCATCGTTAGCGGGGAGTTAACCAACATCCAGGCCCATGCCGGCTTTGAGCAAAGTCCCCTGTTCAATTACCAGGAGGATTATTCACAATTCATTCCCCGCGGCCACTACACAGCCAGCGCGGACCTGGAACGCTACTTCCAGGCAATGATGTGGTATGGCCAGATGGCCTATCTGCTCAAAGGCAGCCAGCTCCCCTCGGACGCGTTGGTTTCAGTCGCCGAGGCCCGCATCCAAACCTTGTCGGCGTTCCTGATGACGCTGGACCTGGATCAGACCCCGCCGTGCGCCGCCACTTGGAACCGGATCTATGGGGTAACGGCCTTCTTTGTCGGGTTGGCCGATGATCTGACCCCGTATGATTACAAAGTCGCACTGATGCAGGTCTTCGGCGCGCAGGTCAATGTCCTGTCGCTCACCGACGACGCCACCTTCCTGGCCCTGCGCAAGGCCCTGGCCGCCATGCCCAGCCCGCAAATCTACGGCGGAACCGGCCACTCCATCCTGCCACCGAATGCGACCGCAGCCGGCCTCGATGCAGTTCTCGACATGACCAAGGGGATGCGCCCGATGGGCCAGAGGTTCGTTCCGGACTCCTACATGTTCCAGCAACTGGTCTGGCCGGATGTGGGCGGCTACACCGGCTCGGGCAATCCGTTCACACTGGTCAACAGCAGGGCGGGACCGATTCGTGCGTTTCCCCGGGGCCTGGACGTCATGGTGGTGCTGGGTTCGTCGCGGGGGCTCAGCCTGCTGGACTCGGCCGGCGACACGGATTACTCGGGCTATGACCTGCAGGTCAACCAATTGCTGGGCCTGTTCCAGTCCTTTGGCCAGGCCGATTGGACGCGCAATCTGTATTGGAGCTGGCTCTACGGGCTGCGCCCGCTGCTGGCTCCTTGCGGCCCCGGTTACCCAGCCTTCATGCGGACCACTGCCTGGCAGGACAAACAACTCAGCGCGGCCCTGGCCTCCTGGACCGAGTTGCGCCATGACACTATCCTCTACGCCAAGCAAAGCTACTCGGGTTGGGGTGGCTGTGGCCCGCCGCCTCCTCCCCCTCCCGCCGGATACGTGGAGCCGGTGCCGGAGTTCTTTGAGCGGCTGCGGGCACTGACCGACCTCACGGGCACCGGGTTGGCCAATCTGAATGTCCTCGACGCCGCGCTCACCAACCGCCTGGGTCAGCTCACATCGGTTTTGGCGCGCTTGCGCGATATTTCCACGGCGGAACTGGAAGGCCAGCCCCTGAGCGATGACGACACCGATTTCATCCTCAATTTCTACGGGATACTGTCCCCTCTAAGCGAGGCCGACTTCGGCCCGCACCTTGAGGATACCACCTTGGTTGCGGACGTGCACACGGATCCCAATACGGGCGAGGTCCTCGAGGAAGGCGTGGGCTATGTGAAACTTCTCGTGGCCGCCGTCACCCTTCCCCAGCGCGGCACTTTCCTGGCCGCGGGACCGGTCTTCTCCGGTTACGAATTCAAATGGCCTATGGACAACCGTTTGACCGACCCGGCCTGGTCGAACCTTTTGGCCAGCGCGAGCGCGCCGGCCGAGCCTGGTTGGACGGCCAGTTTCATGGACCCGGTAACCCTCTTCCCGGACAGCGATGCTTTTGCGACCAATACCGTGAAGTTGATGCGCCCCCAGCTTGGAGCCGACGGGCTGCGCTTGCAGTGGGCGGCCGAGCCAACGCGCCGCTATCGCGCGCTCTACTCGGACGACCTGTGGCACTGGTTCCTGTTGCAAACACCCGTCCAACCGCCCAACGGCACTGCCCAACTGACGGATCCGGACGCAAAAACCGCAAACCACCGCTTCTACACCGTGAAGCCGGTGCCTTGAACTGCACCGAGGTCAGGCGCAGTCACTATCAGGCCCTTGGCGCGTGAAAGAATGAAAGGGGTCATGAAAGGGGTCAATGTTCCGCCCGGCGACCACCTGGCGCAGGGCGTGGCCGGCGCCATCGGGCCGCGTGCACACTTCGAACACACCTCCCTGATCGGAGAAATAGCGGGCGTATTTCCCGACCGCGCCGGATTCGAAGCCGTCGGCGTAAGGCAGCGGGAATTCCGACGAAGGCGGCTCTCGCTACGGCCCTTTTGTTGTCCGGTGGTTGTCGTGAGCGAATAGACCGAATCCGGTTCCGCTATGAGGGTGAATGAGTCGCCGTTCAGTGGGACATCATCCACCCGATCGAACTGGCTACGTTCATTGCTGCGCCAAACGTGCAGTGGCTTCTTGGCGAGTCCATTCGCCACGCGGAAAACGAGCGTCTGAGGCTCCTTTGCACCCATTGTCTCCACAATGATGCTGCAATCCTCCGGAGTTGCGGCACTTCGCAGCGCAACGCAACTGCCACCGCCGGGCAGGGAGACGCAGCCCGAGTCCATATACTTCCAACCGGGTTGGGCGAACTGGGTCGTGTGGGCGATGACCCAAGTAGCCGGCTGCACTTCATAATGGCCGGACCAAGGCTCCTTCGCCATCATCGGACCGGAGTTGGGCAGCGGCAAGGTGTCATAGCAGGAGGTGACGAGGCTCCAGATGACGGTCTTGGTCATTCGCCCCTGGACGTAGTTGCGGTTGAAGACCCGCGCCAGTTGCCGCGCGCCCTGCCAGTCCCCGCGCCACGGCCCATCCTCGCTCGACCACACCCGTTTGCCCCTGGCCAGCGCCTCCGGCGTGGACTTGAAGCCCACATAATGCGCGCCAATCACCTGGACTGCGTTCCTCAGTTCCGGGTCGGAGCCCATTTCCCGGGCGATACGCCAGGGATCGTTGCCGGTCTGGTCCGAGGCCACGATCTGGACGCGCGACAGGTTGGCGCGATCCAAAGTGCGGCGCAGGAGCTTGATCCACGCGGTATTGTGGGGCGTCTCATTCCAGATGCCGCAATAGTTGATCTCGATCCCGTGGTATTGGCGGGCTCCCTTGATGAACGACACGATGAAATCCGCGTTGTCCTGGCTGAAGAACTTCTCGGCGTCAGACTTCCCCCGGCCTATCCAGCCAGGCGCGCCCCACTGGAGAATATCCGTGATGATCGCCGGGTTGCGCCGCTTGGCCTCCCGCAGCAGCCACCATTCGTAGCCGCGGTCGAAATATTCGGGCTGGGGATGCTCGAACTCCGCGCGGGTTCGTGCATGGCTCGGTTCGGTGCCGTCCGTGGAATTGACATCCCCGCCGATCTCGACCTTGAGGTGATGGAATGCGGCGCCAAATTTCGGTTTGAACAGGAAATCCAGCACCTGGCTGCGCTGGGCTTCAGGATACTCCATGAGCAGCCGCGAGGACGCGCCGGCGCTCAGGGCGCCAATGCCTTCGAAGGTTCGCCCGGATGAGGCTGGATCCAGCGTGATCTGGATTTCAGCCGCGCCCGCCCCAAAGGCAAGCAGCAAGGTGGCAACAACGGATAGCGTTTGTGTTCTCACAGGTATCGAAGTTCCTCGCCCTCGTCGATTCAACGCGATTCCAGCACGAGCAGCCAGTCATTCGCGCCGACGCCGTTGTCTCCGGGGGTCTGGAGGGTTTGTTGCCCGCGATTGGGAAACGTTGCGCCGTATGGGAGGAGCGAGGCATCCTTGGCAGGATTGAACCAGCGAGCTGTCACCGGACCGGCAAAATTGGCGAGGTTGAGCTTGAACTCGCGCGGGCCCTTGCCGTCTGCAGGGATGTAGAGCAGCGCGAGGCTTTTGTCCGAGGCGCGGGCGCCGGTGATGCGCGCGGTCCCGTCGCCTGCGCCGGCGGCGACGAGTTTGCCTTCGGTGTCGGGGACGAGTTGTTGCCACGGGAGTGTCGTGAGGAACTTCCCCAGCCGGGCGATGTCACGGCTGCCCGTGCTGCCGAGCGCCTGCTCCCAGGTGTTGGTGTGCGGGAAGAGCGTAGGCCCGTCGAAGTGCCACATCGGGTTATTGCCGAAGAACTGGCCGCAGGCGCCGCACAGCATCGCCCACCAGGCCTGCCGCCGGATTTGCTCCGGCTTCGAGTCGTGTTCGCCTTCATAGATCGTCTCGATGAGCACAAATGGCCGAGCCGGTTTCCGGCCATGAGCCGCCAGCAACGGCCGCCAAAGATCGGGCTGGTAACGGTACACCGTATCCACCGCCAGCCAGGGTTGGTCGCCGAAGGTGTCGAGCGCCGAGGTCTGCCCGCCATGCGCCGTGATGAGTTGTCTTGCGCCGCCCTCGCGCAGGCCCAGGGCCAGTTCGGTGCCCGCCCAGCGTTCAGTTTCCGGCAACGCGTAGTCGCCGCCGACCATCCAAACGATGTTCGGCAAATCCTTGAAACGCTGGCCGACGAACCGCCCGTAACTCCGCAACACTGCCGGTCCGACCGCTTTGATCTCCTTGAAAAATCCCTCGTCTCCGCCGCCCCAGCCGAGATAGGCCGGACACAACCACCCGGCCAGCCCCCGCTGGTTCGCCGCGACAACGGCCTGGCACGCGTAGTCGAAGTACGCAGGGTTGGGTTGCGTGAAATCGCCCGGCTTGAGGAACGGCGCGACGCCGTCAAGCTTCGCCGGCGCTTTGGCGGCAAACTTGTGTTCGATGAGGTTGACGATGATGGAGTTGAATCCCCGCCTCTGGCGATCATCCAAATAGCGGGCGATGTTCTCCTCGCTCAACTGTGCGACCAGGGACCATGCCGCATCGCCGATCACCAGAAAGGGTCTGCCGGCCGCATCCACGAGATGCCGCCCGTTTTCACTCACCCGCAGGGGAAATGTGGCCGGCCGCATCGCGGTTGGGGGAGTGACTTGTGCAGGCGCGCTCAAGGAGATGCAAGCGAGCACGAGCCAGCACATGAACGAACCGAGCAGCTTCATGGCTCGACTTTATCCCGCCTATTGGGGCTGAAAGCAAGAAGGCAAACTGAAACGACGCGTTTGCTAGGCTTATGCTCGAGCAGGTGGAAGCCTGCTTGGAAATGGGAATCACGAATCAGCTCACGTTCAGGGGCGGTGGAGGCGGAGGGAGATCCAGCTAAGCAAAGGCCGAGCAACCGAAGCGCTAGGCGTGGGTTCGAGGTCGACTTCATGACTGCACAGAACTCAGTCGGCTGCTTGGACCCAGCCAGCCGGACGCCGAGGCGAAGAAAATCCTCGAGCTCATAAGACCACACCCGGATCACCATGCTGCTCTCAGCCCAGCAAATCCTCCCGTCTGGTGATTCGCTGAACGGACTCTTTGATAAAAAACGGCACGTTTGCAGGAACCAGTAGAAAAGATCCATCGTCGGTTGAGATGCGGGGCACAACGGAAGGCCCATTCTCGTTGGCCGCAACACCGCTGAACTGAGGCAGCTGCTTCAGCGACTTCGCCCAGTACTCGCCGGGCTTATCCTCAACCCAACTCAGGATGTGAGGGTCGGCTGCTCCAAACATCCAGCGCGAACTCTCAACCACTTGCATCATCAGCGCCAGTGCTTCGTGACGCGGCGGTTCTGGGATCATGTGGACATCAAGCAAGCGATTTGGCTTTCCCGCCGCGTCCAAACCGAGCGTGACGACGAACGGCTCCCTAAACAACATTCGAACATTCCCCTCGCCGTCTGGCCCGCAAAACCAGAAATAGACCGGCAGCTTGATAAAGTCGGCCAGCACGGCGATGCATGTGTGCAGCCACAGGCCCACCTTCGCGGGTTCCACCTGACCTAGGAGGGGCTCTCATTTCTTCTGCGGAGAACCGCACGTCAATATGAGCGGAAATCTTGTTCCGCGCCGATGACAACAGGCCGCCCTTTCCGATTTCCGCGA
Organism: uncultured bacterium; assembly: GCA_963749495.1. Taxonomy (GTDB): domain Bacteria; phylum Verrucomicrobiota; class Verrucomicrobiia; order Limisphaerales; family UBA8199; genus CAVQND01. The sequence continues at coordinate 361,356 of CAVVMW010000015.1, read as the reverse complement.
TTTTCAGCAGTTGCATGCGGAGCTGCGGGACAAGTGGACGCGCGCCTTCGGGGAGTTGGCGGACGGTGTCCGGGTTGTTCTCCAAGTCATTCGCTAAGTCTCGAACGGCTTCCACCAAAGTATGTAGCGGAGTGAGGAGGATCTTCAACTTTCTGCGCATTTTCACCTTGCCCCTCGCGCGCCCGACTGCCTTCAGGTCTGATTCGAGGTCCCGCAGACATTCCACGCAACGGAATAGTTTCTGGGCAGGGACGTTAGCAGGTGTCCAGGCGCGCGGTTGGCGCTCCTTTGCAACGTCAGCTCAGCTCGCGGACTTCGTCCAGATATACTGGCCTACCACCTAACCACGCCATCAGGCCCTTGTCTCGCGGAGTGTTTTCGCTCATAGCTTGTTCTCCGGTCTCAGGCGAAGCCTGATTTGCTGAACATTCACGAACAAATCTCGCGGATATTCAATCGTTTCGCGAGTACCTTTTTCGCTTTGGGCGGTAGGGCCGCCATTGCTGGCGGCCCAACCCGTTTTTTCAGTCCTCCACGAACAGCTTCCAGTCCTCAATACCGTGGCCATTGCGGATGAACGCGGATACCGGCAACTCCCTTGGCGCACGGGGGACGGAGAGGAGCCTCAGGCCCACCTCGTGCGGGAGGCGGTCGGCTTTGCGCTGGTTCACTTCCTTGGCCGACCAGACCAGGTTCTCCCAGGCGTCCTGGCCGCCGCGCGAGCGGGGCACGACATGGTCCAGGCTGCCCTCCTCCGGGCGCAGGACACGGCCCGTGTACTGGCAACGGTTGCCGTCCCGCTCGCGGATGGCGCGCGCGCAGAGCTTCGGCCGCTTCTTGGGCACCTTGGCGAAGTTGACCGCCACGATCACGGTCGGCACGCGGATCGCTCCTCGCACGGTGTGCACCGCCTCGTCTTGCTCCTGAATGGGCAGGGTGATCCACTCCTCCCAGGTCACCGGGCGGACCGTGCCAGTGCGGAGTGCGGATTGCGGAGTGCAGAATGAGTCGGGCTCCGGATGGGGTGGATCTGCGCGCTCGATTTCCAGGCCGGTGGCCACGTTGGTGGCCATCACGCAGAACGCCTCCTGGGACGTGCGCACGTTGATGGCCTGCCAGTTGCGGTTGAGCACCAGCACGGTCGCTTTCGTCAATATACTGCTCATAAAAAAGGGTCGAGGGTCGAGGGACGAGGACCGGAAGGGCGCTGCGGCCGGCCTTCCCTCGTGGCCCTTCATCTGCCCAAGGTGTTTGTTCTTTGTTGAGGACTTTAGCCTTCAGCCTTCAGCCTTCAGCCTTTGAAGTATGGCTGCCTCGCCCGGTTTTGCTCCGAGTCCTTCGGTTTCAGAGACCGGCGCGCTCCTGATTACACCACGAGGCCCGCCGTCGCGCTTTGCGCTATCGTGCGGCAAGCAATTGGCCCGCCGAGCCGTAGCCGGCAGGCGAAGGCTGGTCGCTCGGGGAGGTGCTGCCTCTCCGATTTCTGGGTGTAAGCCAGATGTGATCCTGTTTCAGCACCGAGCGTTCTGAATGCGGAATGCAGAATGCGGAGTGCGGAGTGCCCGAGGAACCGAGAACCACTCGCGCGCACGTCTCCATTCCGCACTCCCCACTCTGCACTCCGCACTGAGAATGGCTGCCGGGGATGGACTCGCACCACCATGGCCGCCTTCAAAGGGCGGTGTCCTGCTGTTAGACGACCCGGCAACGAAAGTGGTGGCCCGCCAGGGTAACGCTCCCTGTTCAACCGATTAAAAGTCGGTTGCATCACTTTAATGCTTGCAGGCCGAAATGGTGCTCGCGGCAGGATTCGCACCTGCACTGCCGACGCTCTCAACGTCGTGTCTCTTCTGTTGGACCACGCGAGCTGAAAGATCTGGGGCCTCCTGCCGGTGCTACCCCGGCCTGGCTTGCTTACAAAACGAGCCTGCGGGCTGCCGCAAGGAGGCAAAATGGTCTGCCGAGCCGTAGCGCGTAGCGCGAAGGCTGGTCGGCGTGGGGAGACTCGCACTCCCAAGGCTGTTCGGGTTTGAGCCGAACCGGTCTGCTATTCCCGGTGAACCACACGCCGCCTCGCCGAGCCATAGCTCGGACAGGAAGGTTGGTCGGCGCCCCGGGACTAGCACCCGGAAGGCTCAGCGATCTTAAGTCGCTGGGGTCTGCTATTCCCTCTGCGGCGAGGCGCCGTGAAAATCGCCTGCCAAGTCGTAGCCCGGGTCTCGGAGGGTAATCGCCCGCCTTCGCGCTCCGCGCTACGGCGCGGCAGTCTTCGCCCGCCGCGGCACAACGGGCGAAGACTGGTGGGCATGGAGGGACTTGCACCCCCAAGGCTGCCAGATTCTGAATCTGGACCCTCTTCTATTCGGGTTGAACCACATGCCCTATCGGAAATGGCACTCCCGGCAGGAATCCCACCTGCAGCCTGGCGGTTCGAAGCCGCCCGCTCTGATATTTTGAGCTGCGGGAGCCTTCTAAATGCAGAGTGCGGAATGTAGAGTGCAGAATGACGCCCTTCCGTTCTTCGTCCCCCATTTTAAATCATTCATTTGAGAAATGGGGCCGGCGGGGGGACTCGCACCCCCGTGGGGCAGACTGCCCGGCAGTTTATCCCGCACTGCGGGACTGCTGTCGCTGCTGAGCCACGCCGGCAGGAAATGGCCTTCCAAGCCGAAGCCGCCAGCAGGTGAAATGCCCGCCTACGCACTGACGTGCTACGGCGCGGCAGCCCTCGCCACCCGCAGTGCAGGTGGCGAAGGCTGGTGGGTCGCCACGGTGCTGCCCCGTGCTCTGCGGTTTAAGAGACCGCTGCATCGCTGCAATGCTTGCAACCCGGCCGCGACACGAAGGCGGAGTTGAACCGCCGCAGCCAGGCCTGTGAGGGTCCTCGCCGGCACCGGTGTTCGCGTCGCGTGAAGTGGCCCGCCGAGCCGAAGCTCGGAGAGCGAAGGCTGGTCAGAGCGGAGGGTAACGCTCCCTCTTGGTCCTGCGCCCGAAGCAGGCGCCTCACTTTTAGGCTACGCTCTGGAAAGCTCCCCAACGCACTGAACCCGGCATCCGGCCATTACTTCGACCGTGCGAGGTCTCTGCCGGCAAACCAGGTTCAACTGGGGAAAAGGGAATGGTCGAGCATCACGGTATCGCGCCGTGTACCCCTGCTCGGAAGGCAGGCGTGTATCTCTCAACACCTATGCTCGAGAAAATGAAATCGCCCGCCGAGCCGCAGCTCGAAGAGCGAAGGCTGGAGTCCCGTGTGAGGGTCGCACTCACCTGCGCGGTTTTGCAGACCGCTGCCTGGCTGCTCGGCCAACGGGACATTTTGAACTGAGCGGGCGGGTGGTTGCCCACCCGCCCGCGGTGTTGCCTTCCTGGTGGAGGATAATCTGCGGACTTCGGCCCATCGAAATTGGTCAGGAAGCCGGGATTCGCACCCGGACCGTCCGCTTCACAGGCGGAGATGCTGTCCACCCTCCGCAGTGCTGCTACGGAGGACGGGCCAAAGCGCTCGCGCATGCGCAGGCGGGTCTCGCTCCGAGCCCGATTTGCGGCCGGCACCGTGGGCCAACGACCAGGCATGGCTCGTGCCATCCCCGATTGGCTTCACCAGGTAGCTGAGCGCTCCGCGGGAACCTGGGATCATCACCGGCTCACCTTCGGCTGCCACGGCACCCCTGCGATGCACCCAGACCGTCTCGCCAGGGCTGCCCCTCACCCCGTCCCTCTCCCCATCGGATGGGGAGAGGGTGGCCGCAAGGCCGGGTGAGGGGACGCGAGTGATGCTGTTGTGGCAGCCGTCCCAGAGGCACTCGGCCTCAGCTCCCAGCGCCTCGACGAATCGTCGCGCGATGAGTGCCCGATTGGCCTTGGCCCACCGCAGGGCCAGGTCATGGTCTCGCAGATATGCCGCAGCCGCAAACGACTCGGCATCGGAGCCTTGGGCCTGGTGCTCTTCCGCGTGTGCGCGCAGGACCGATTCGCCCAGACCGCGCGAACCGCTGTGGACCAGGACCACCAGTTGCTGTTTGCCCAGGCCCAATCGCCTGAATGTTGCGGCGTCCAGGACCACCTCAACCTGCTGCAATTCAGCGAAGTGATTGCCGCCGCCGATGGTCCCCAGCGCTTCGTCGAACTCCGTGGATTCAAGCTCCGCTGCGGCGAGAACCTCGCCCACGTCGCCTTCCCACGGATGTTCCAGGTCGAAGCGAAGGTACGGCCCGCCTTCGCTTCGCTACGGCGCGGCAGCCTCACTCTCAGACCGGCTTCGAGCGAAGGCTGGTAGCGGGGGTGGGAGTCGCGCCCACGGAAGCTGAGGTTATGGGCCTCGCCTGAATCTCATTCTCCCCGCAGTGAAATGGCGAACAAAGAACAAACACCTCTTGCTATCTTGCGATACCAACCCACGGTTTCACGGTGGTTCTTTCGGTGTTTGGGGGCACACCTCCTGGAAAGCCCTTAGATTGTAAAATCCGGCCCATCTGAGTGCGGAGTTCGGAGTGCGGAGTGCAGAGTGGCGCGCGAACGGCAGCGGCGGCCCCATTCTGGGCTTCATTCCGCACTCCGCATTCCGAATTCCGCATTTAAGTGTGCCCGGTGACATCATCAAGACGTCGGTTTCATTCTTCTCACAGTGCGCTGCCTTTCGTTGTCGAGTGGTGCTTCTTTTCAGTGCTGCACGGGTAAACAAAAAACCCTGCTTCCATTTCGGTAAGCAGGGTCTGAAAATCCTATGATGTTCGGTTACCTGCTCACCTTGAATCTATCCGGGTTGGCTTCGGGCTTCTGCCCACGATACGCCCTGGATAGGCCGAGGCTGAACATAGTGCCTCGGCTGGACCAGCTATGACGTGTCGCTTGCGCGACCGGCGTCATCGGCCGAATCGAGATTAATGTGTTCATGCAGGTTTTCATCGAACTTGCCTCATACTTATCACAAGTCCCCTAATCTTGTCCACTTATATTTTTAGGGGTGAGTATATCTTAAATTCAAATATCTGGATGAGTTGATGGAAGCCTCACTGGCCGGTGCGCTTCCAAATGGACTTGAGCTCGAACACTCGCAGCGCGCGGATGGCCGCAGGACCTTGGGCGCATTCTACCACCAGCCGATCGTCCGTCGGCAGGAAACACGCCGATAGGGACGTCTCGCCGTCGTTGGCGAACGTCTCGATCGAAGTCCGGCCCACGAGAATCTCCACGGTTCTCACCCCGCTCGCCACCGGGGCAGGCTTGGAATTACAGGCCACTGACTTGTCCCTCACGGTCACGGTCGTGCCCCGAATGTGGAAATGCAGCGCGGTTCCCCGGGGCACCTCCACGTCGGCCAGGATGTGGAGCAGGTCACCGGCCGCCTCCAAGGGCCGCGTCTCGCCGGGTGCCAGCGAGAGGTCCTTCCACACCTGCTGCCGACGATGGAGCAACTCGATTTCGGTCGCCGGCTTGCGGAACAGGTGCAGGGAACCACCCAGCGTGCGCAGCGTCAGGTTGCAGGGGAAGGTCATCTGCTGGTTGAAGGGCATGTCGGGGTACTTGCCGTCGCGCATCCAGGCGATCTGGATGCGCCGGCCTGACTGCCCGGCAATGTCACCCCAGGACCGGGTTCTTGTCGTACTTGGTCCAGGTCCGCCCCTTGTCCAGGCTGTAGGAGATGCAGGTGCTGCGGTTGTCGTTGCCACTCCAGAAGGCCACCAGCGGCGGTGTCTTTGGGTCCGGTGAGAGGCCCAGCTGTTCTGCCGGTCCAGGACCGAGCCCCCGGATTGGACGCCGCCGCCGAACCGGTGGTCTTCCCGGAAAGCGGGCCGCAACTCGGTCCAATGGACCAGGTTGGTGCTGACGGCGTGGATCCAGCACTTGTTCCAACGCTGCGCGAAAAGGTGGTACTCGCCATCCAGGTAGATGAGCCCGTTGGGGTCGTTGAGCCAGCCTTCCTCGCGTGCGCCTGGGTTCAGCTTGCGCAGCGTCCACTGGCGGGCGGTGAAGTGGAACTGGGGGCGGCACTTTTCCCGGTAGAGGTCTGCCGCCGGCGGCAATACCGGGGCCTCTCCCCAGTAGGCAGCCTCGAGCGCGGCGATCCGCGCCGCCCCGCCGCTGAGCCTTTCGATTTGGGCATCGGACAACGCCCGGTTCCAGAGAGCGACATGATCGATCAGCCCCTTCCAGGCCGAGTTGATGCGGCCGCCGATGGATTCGGCCCCGATGAGGCACGGCTCGGTGTTGCCTTCCCGCAACGGGCCTGCCGGGAAGGCCTCGCTCATCAGCACGCCATCCACGAACATCTGGAGCCGGGTCCCGTCATAGCGGCAGATGACCTCGTGCCAGTCCCGCGGGCCGATCCGGTCAAGCGGAGCCAGGACCTGGGTCATCCCGGGCGTGTCGCCCGTACCCAGTTCAAACCCGATCGCCGAATCGAACGAGGGATGGTAGTTGCCGAAGTAGTAGCTGGCCACGGTGATGGCGGGAGAGGCCGCGGCTCGTCCGCCCGGTCCGCCGGTGGGATGAGCGGCAGGTCCAGCCACGCCAGGCCAACGTCGCGATCCATGTGGCTCTTCACACCGCCCGGCATTTTCGCCGAACCGTTCCCGTCGTAGAAAATCGCCAACCGTCTGCCGGCTCTGACGACCGAAGGGAGGCCAACGATGTGCTTCGACCATTTGCAGTTGGTCCGGTCTAGCACCACGGCCTTGTGGTCGCGATTCCAGCGGGTGAGGTCCCGGCTCCAATAAACCCAGATGGCGTCGGTGTACTCCAAGCCATCCTCCATTCCCACGTGGTTGGTGAACAGGAACCAGGTTTTGCTCTCGTCGTCGTAGAAAACGGAGGAGTTCTCCACCTGCTCATCCGTCGGTACGATTGGCTCGGGAGCGATGGTCCATGAGCCGTTCAAGTCTCTTGTCCGGGCCAGGCTGAGGGTGCGTTTGATGGGGCGGTCGGTTGAGGCGCTGAAGAACATCAGGTATTCGCCGCCTTGCCGGATCACCTGGCCGGGGCTGGCGGTTGCGGAGTAGTAGGTGCCGGGCCGGGTGCGGAATGGCGTCACCGCCGGTTGTTTCTGCCACGGGCCTTCTGGGGACTGGCCGCAGGCCTTCATGGTCAGGTAAGGAAACGCCGGGATGAAATCGGGGGCGAGAGTGACATGGGGCGTGCCCATGTAAAACATGTGCCATTGCCGGCCATCGAAATACGTCACCCCGTAAGAGGCCGAAGCCGAATCATCCTCCCCGGCCTTGCCAAGTTCCAGCACGGGATAAGTGCCGGCTACCCGTTCACGGCGCGCTCATGTGATCGACGACAATCCCGCATCGAAGACCAGCGTCGCATTCAGTGGAATCGCGCCATGTTGGCCGCCGCCTCGGTCGGGTATTCAGAAGCGAAGCCACGACCCGAAGAATAGCCCCTCGGGCTCCTGGCCCAGTTCCACGGTTGGGATCCCCCTTCCTTCCGCTCCTTGCGCTGCAGGACACGCAACAGCCGATAGCCAAGGAGGATGATCTTCGGCTCGGCGACCAGCTTCTTCATCTCCTCATCATGGATTCACGGCACCCGCCTTCAACGTGTCAACGACGGTGATCCCTTCAATCTTCGTGTCCTTTCTGCCAGAGAGGACGAGGCCCTGCTCCCGCACGATGCTCTCGAAGGCGTGCAGGCGAGGATCGCCGCCGGTCTGCATCGTGATTCGCCTGGCGGTCCTGTTATACCTGAACTGGCTCCAGGGCTGGCCATCGCGCAGGACCTTCTTCGGCTCGGCGACCAGGGGCGCCGACCAACTTCCATCCGCCTCACGTTTCCAACCCTCGATGAGGTCGGCCCCGCTAATTGTCACCTTCTCGGTCTTCATGGCGCGGACCGTCACGCCATCGTTTGCCGGGGCCAGGACCTCGCGATACACCCCGCCGCGCAGCACGATGGTTTCCCCAGGCTGGGCGATCGCACACGCGGAATGATTCTCATTCTCATCTGTTTGTCCGTCTCTCTGGATTCGTCACCGGCTTCTTCATCGCCTCCGCCGGATCCTTCCCGTGCACATACCTGTACCCTGCCGGAATTCTGCACACATTCGCATCCTCGAACGCTCCCGGCGGATTCGCCGGATCAAAAGGCGGCCACGGCAGGCTTCCGAACCACTCCGGCTTGCGCGATCGGACTTTGAGGATCGTTTCGCCCATTCCCGCGCCCCGGATGGTTACGTTGCTCGCATGGGCGCGGTAAACGCGGCTGTCAAGCCGGTACGTCCCGGCAGGGATTAGCACAACCCGACCGGAGGGGCAGGCGTCAATCGCGGCGCCGAGTGCCGCGGAAGCGTCTGCCGATCCTGTTCCATAGACAGAGGCATCGACCGTGGAGCCGATTACTGTGCGACTGGGAATCCCGCCCGGAACGCCCACGTTCACGCCGGGCGTCCAATCGCAGATCCGGTTGGTTGGGATGATTTCAGCAGAGACCGGGCGGGAGGTCAGGACCATGAGGAGAAATACGGTCCGTGTTAGAATCTTCATCTTATACGCATCATGGATCCGGGGGTAAGAGCTTTTCGAATTCGTGTGCCCAGCGGTCAGTGCACGTCCCAGCGCAGGACGGCGTCGGACACCTTGATGCTCTTCACGATGCCGATGCCGTCCATGTGGGTAAGGTTGCCCAGCCGCTGAAACGTCTTGCCGCCATCTGCAGTCATGAAGGGGCTGGCATCGTAACAACCGCTGGTCCAGAACCGGCGCGGGTCGGCGGGATCAAATACAATTTGGTGGGGACGATTGTGGATTTGCTCCCGGTCCGCCGGAGCAAGCTCGTGCCAGGATCCGCCCAGGTCATCCGTTTGCCAGAGGCCGGCTTCGCTCACGCCGGAGATGATCGCGGGTACGTAGGCGTCGAGTTGAAATACCACGCCTCCGATGCGCAGGGCGGTCTTTCGATCCGCCTCGGCCGACAGGATTTTTCCGTTGCGCAATTGAAGGACAAACCGACAACGGGTATCGAAGCGCGCATCGGCCTTGCCATCGCCGTCGCAGTCCATGCTTTCACGATGACAAATTGGGCCTGGCCTTGAACTGGAGCTTGAACGGCGGGACCTCGAACGGGAACGCAGCCCTGTACAGGCCGATGTGCGCCGCGCCGGTGGTGCCGAATTGATGGGCGCCCAGGTCTGTACTTCTCGGTCTTGGACAGGTGCGGGCGCTGGCCGTTCCAGAAGTCCACTGGGTTTTCATACAGGAGCGAGCACGATCACGTCACCCGGCCTAGCCAGCGACACGGCCTTGGCGACGCTCCGGACCGGTTGCTGCGCCGTTCCTGGATTTGCATCTGAGGCCTCGCCTGCTGCGGCGGCATGCCACGTTGCCGCCGCGGACACGGTTGGCCCGAAAGGCCCAAGGGCCCCGAGAATGCTGGCGGCGACGAGAAACGGCCGCCAGTTTGGGTGATCTGCCTCAACACCTTCCAGATGATTTTGGACCTTGCTCATGCGGAAGCGCAGGCTGGCTGAAGCACAGGGGCGTGTCAAGGGAACCGGAGCTTGAACCCGGCCCTGCACGGCTCTATACCCATTGGTCATGCAGATTCGAGAATGTCTCGCCGAGCGTACGGGATCGGACTTGCCCTGGGTGTTGCGATAATGGCAGAAGAGGCCCTGCAATGGGTGAAACCTCCCAAACTCAGGCCCAGGCAAGCCACCGCCTTTCGAGGGCGCTGGGCGGTGGCGCCCGCTTCGTACGCGCGCGGCGTGACTTTGTCCCAGCATATCTGAAAGCCTACGAACTTGGGCTGCTCACCGAGAGAGCCAAGGCCGCCCAGGAACTGCTGCATCCATGCAAGGTCTGCCCGCGAGACTGCCAGGTGAACCGCTTGGAAAACAAAGCCGGCGTCTGCAAGACCGGCCGCTACGCGCGGGTTTCCAGCGCGTTTCCCCACTTGGGCGAGGAGGACTGCCTGCGCGGCTGGAGGGGATCGGGAACGATTTTCTTTGCCGGCTGCAACCTGGGATGCGTCTTTTGCCAGAACTATGAAATCAGCCAGCTTGGGGACGGACAGGAATTGGACGCCGACCAATTGGCGGCCGTGATGTTGCGTCTGCAAGCGGCCGGTTGCCACAACATCAATTTCGTCACACCGGAGCACGTCGTGCCGCAGATCCTGGAGGCCCTGCTGAGCGCGATCCCAAAGGGTCTGCGATTGCCGCTGGTCTATAACACGGGGGCCTACGATAGCCTCGAGAGCATCCGGCTGATGGACGGGGTGGTGGACATCTACATGCCCGACTTCAAGTTGTGGGACGCGCAAGCCTGCGCCAAGTACCTCCGGGCCCGGGACTACCCCGAGGCCGCGCGTCGGGCAATCAAAGCCATGCACGAGCAAGTCGGGGTTCTGATAGTTGACGAGGACGGGCTCGCGTTGCGTGGTGTGCTGGTGCGGCACCTGGTCATGCCGGGCCTGATCCAGGACACACAGTCCATCCTCCATTGGCTGGCGAGCGCGCTCTCGCCCGACACCTATGTCAATCTGATGGGCCAATACCATCCCGCTCACAAAGCCGAAACGGAGCCGCAATTCGGTGAGATCAGTCATGAAACAGGTGTCCCACAGGAAGATATTCTCATTGAACGCGGCATCGATGAACTGGGAAACATAACCGCTGCCCGAGGCCGGTTCATGGAAGTTCTTGAACGCCAGTTCCCAGCTTTTCCAGTACATGGACACCCACTCGGGCCTTTCCTCAAAAACGGGCGATGGGAGCCGGTCGCGGATCTCGGCAAACCGGGGCAGGGGCGCCGGGTGGTAGCTCTTCTCGGAAAAGTACGCGCCCCGGGCCGCCCCTGGAGATTCCGTCCCCGCCGCGGCACCGAACCCTGGCTGAGCAACGAAGATCAATGCGCCGGCCAGGATCTGGAAATGTCTGTTCATGCCCGCGATTCTACTCCCTAAGCCCAAGCCCGGAAAAGAGTTCACTGCTCTCGGTGCAAGGCCTTTTGGTTCCACCGCCGGTTGGCTTCGGCCGTCAATTCAATCATGTAGGCACGGATATTCTCGAAGGTCACGCTCCACTCTTGGCTTTGGCTCTTGAGGTCGAAGACCCAAAATGCCGCCAAGTCGACCTGTGCCTGCTCCAGGTCGGCCAGGACTCGCTCGAATTTGGCCCTCGTGTTCCCCTCCTGGCCGTTGGAAGCCAGGCCGAATTCGCCAACGAACACCGGGCGCTTCATCTCGTGCGACAACTGGCGAACGGCCAGCAAATATTCAGCATGGTCTTTGGCCCAGACCGCCGTTTCCTTGGAGACAGGCTGATCGGCATAGATATGGATGGCGATCGTGTCGAGCGGTGCAGGGTTATCGCGCCGGAGAATCTCGAGGGTTTGCTCCTTGCTGTCAGCTTTCCAGCTTTTCTCGGCGCTGTTGTGCCAGGCGAAAGCCCGAGGGTGCGAGTGGCCCGCGATGATCAATCGCTGCGCGTCGTGCCGGCGGACTTCTCTGGCGAAGTCCCGCAGCATCACCACCATCACTTGCGACGTGAGATCGTCGCGCTCGGTGCCCCCGGGCTTGCGGAATTGTGCGGCGTTTGGCAAATCGGCCAGGAGGTTGGCTTCGTTGCCAAACTCCCAAGCCCAAAGCGCCTTGGAGTTCTTGTAGCGCTCAACGATCGCACCGACGATCTGCCGCATTAACGCACTGGTCTTGCTATCGGGATTGCCCCATTGGTCGCGTGGCTCGTTGGTGAGGTCCGGGAAGCTCATGAAGCTCCAGAAAAACGATGGAATGAGGCCGACGTTGGCTCGCTCGGCTGCTTGCACCACTGAATCCAAACGATGGAGGAATTCCTCCCGCTGATCGAGGAAGATTTTCCAATCCGCATCGTCAAAGGCGAGTGCAAACCGCACGAACGGAATGCCCGCCCGGCCAAGCCGCCCCAGGCCGTCGAGGCTCGTGCTGTTTGTCGGCTCGTGCAGGACCCGCAGGAACAGGTCGAAGTAGTTGGCACCCACACCACGATATGGCTCTGCGCCCTTGAACAGGACCCCGTTGGTTTGCCAGAGCCCGGGCAGACGAAGGGTCAGGGGCTGGGGTGTCCCTGCGGCGCCAGCGCTCCCGGCGCAGACCCCGAAGAGAACCAACAGAGTGGCGTATCGGTGAATCACGTTCATGCAGGAATCGTTCTCATGCGGGGATTATGCTAATCCCAATGCGGGAGCGACAGAGTTTTTACGCCGGCCTGTTGGTCCATAACGGTGTATATCGAGGACCAAATGCTTGAAATCCGCGAATTGGCAGCGCTTGTCGAGTTCCATTCCGAGCCTCAAGCGGGCTCCCCGGAAGGGCACATTCTCGGGCCGAATCAAGGCAACGGCATTTCCCACAGGACCATGCCGAAAAAGAGGTTGATTCGATGCGAGCCAAGACGCCAAATTACGAAGCCAGATGCGACGCCTGTGCCCTCCATCAATCATCCGCATGAAGCGACCCTCGGGAATGCCGCGACCTGGCCTCCGAGCCCGCCGCCGGACCCCTGGTCAAGGAGTGGCGCCAGAAGATGGTCCGGCACCTGGCGATTCGCGGCGAATCCTGGGTGCGCGACGGCGACCTGGTGGTGCAAAAGAAATCGGTGCTGCGCCGGGACAATAATCCCAATGTGATCCGATAGAAGAGATGAAAGGGAACCCTGTGCCCTGTTCGTGCAACTGACCCGATCCGGCGAGGACGCGTGGACCTTGGGAATCCACAACCCGACCGACGCGCCGATCACGACGCGCATTCGCGCTCACCCGCACTTCGATCCGCTGAAAGGAAAGGCTCTCCCGGCCGCCCCGATGGTGGTTCCACCAGGGGAATCCTGGATTGGTTGGCACTGATCCGGCTGAGCAAGTTCACAAATGGTGGACATCTTCACGGGCTGTGCGCGGCCACGACGTCGCGGATGGCGTCGAGGATTTCGCGGCTGCTCCGGATGCCGCTCCAGTTGTAGATACAGAGGTAGCGGCAGCGCGCGGAACTGTCTTCCCCAGTTGCGCCAGGCAATCTTGATGGCGTCGTCGGGCAACCATCCGGTCCACTCCACATTGTCACGATTGCCGGCTGAATAGCCGGGGCTGGCAGCGTCCCACCAGTTCCACAAATCCTGCCGGCCGCCCCACCAACTCTCGCCGTCGAGTTGGACCACGATCGGCAGGCCGGTTTCCGGGGAACGGCGAAGGAACTCGCGCAACTCAGCTACGGTTCTGGCACGCGGTTGGCCGAGGTAGGAGAAAATCGCCGCCACACCCACCTGTACCTTGGCACCCGGCGAGTTGGTGAACTCGCGGCGAATCTGTTCGAAATCCAACGTCGGGACGGCGTTGAGCACGATGAACTGCTCAGGCCCTCCGAGGTCAGCCACCCCCTGGCCTTCCATGTTCGACTGGCCTGCCAGGATGAAGACTCTGACCGGACCTCTTGCACCGGCAGCGTGCAAGCCGGCTATAAACGCCAGCATCAAGCAGAGGGGAAGGAGTCTTTTCATGTTGGGAGAGCTGAAAATGTCATCGGGTGCGGCTGAGTGCGTCAGCGAACGGATCGCCGATCAGCATTTCCTGAAATTCGCGCACAAGGGACGGGTTGCCTTGAACGTCGCGGTCCTGTTGCTGCAGGCGCAGAAAATGAGCTCGGCCCAAATAGCCCCCGGAATAGAGGTGCCGCAGCAGGGGCGCGGTTCGAGAATGTTTCACGTGGGTTACAGATTTACGGCGCCGTTGGGCACTTCGAGTGTGATCATGGCGGGTTTGGCCGCGGCGAGGTTGTTGCTCCCCAGCAGAGTGGCGCCCGCCTCCAGATAGAGGCAGACATTGCTTTGGAGGACCACGGTTCCGGTCAAAAACCGGCCCGGCGGCAGATAGACGATCCCTCCACCCGCCGCGTGGCATTGGCCAATGGCACGGTTAATCGGGGCCGTGTCCAGAGTGTCGCCGTCGCCGCGCGCGCCATAAGCGGTGACATCATAGATCCTCAATCCGGCCTTGGGTTTTTCCTCGGCGGAGGCGGGAACCGGCCAAGCCAGCACGCCGGCAACCAATATCCCCGCCATCCCGAGCAACTGTCTGCGGTTCATTGTTGGCGCAAGGCGTAGCGCCTTTTGAAGCCAAATGCAATAGGGACTTGCTGTCTCCGAGTAGCTTCGACGCTCGACACGCCCTCATGGCCCGGACGCCTCCGGTTGGAGCAGGGCATAGGTGACCTTACGCTTCTCCTGCAAGGGTGCGGTGAAGCCCGGTTCGTCGAGCACGACCAATTCAACCGGCGAGAGCCCGTTCTGGATTTCGGCGCGATGCGACGGGCCGGATTGGACGGGAATGCCCAGGCGCTCGCGGAGGCGCCTCAGCATGCGTGGCCCGCTATGCCTCGATTTGTCTGCCAAAGCGATTGAGCGGGCAAGCCAACCGGAGTAGCCTTCTCGCCATGAACTGTCCCACGAATCCGTGGAAACTCGTCGCCCGTGCATGCGTGTGGCTAATGTGCGCCGCGGGTCTGCCGGCGGAGTTGGCAGGGGCAGAGGCTGAACTTGCGTCAGTGGCCGGGCCAACGATCGTTACCGGCGAGGTGGTCGATGATGCCACCGGGCAAGCCCTTGCGTTGCGCGTGTACATCCGAGGCGAGGATGGGCGCTGGTTTTTCCCGGAGTCCGCCGCACTCGGAGGCTCGGCCATTCGCTACGAGCGGCGAAACTGGCTCAACACCAACTCGGTCGAGTATCACACCACCCTCTCAGCACATCCGTTCCGAGCCGAGCTGCAAACTGGCGGCTACACGTTCCAGAACTACTACGCGCTGCTGGATTGCGGCTATCGCCTGCGCCCGACCGCCGGCACGGCCAATGGGGTGCATCCGGTCCCGCTGGGCTATGGCCGGGTGTACGTGCATCTGCCGGGCGGGTTCAGCTACGAAGGTTGGCTCAAGGGGCTGAATGAGGGCCGCAGCTTCGTGACCACGGGCCCGATGTTGCTGACGGAAATCGAGCGAGAAGAAGTCAGCGGCCTGGTGCTCAGCGAGGAGCAGGTAAGCGAGGTCGAACTCATCGTCAACGGCGAAGTCCGTGATCACCTGACGCTGGAACCCAGGCAGAACACGGAGGGAGCGTGGGAAGCGCGTTTTCGGCAGCCGCTGACACTCGCTGGCACAAGCTGGGTCGCCTTGCGTTGTTTCGAACCCCGCGCGCGGCCGCCGGTCCGCTTTGCCCACACCGCACCGCGCTGGTTCGACGTGCGGGATTCTCCCCTGCGCCCCAAGCGGGACGAGGTTGAGTTTCTTGTGCAGCGGGTGCGCGATGAAACCAAGCGCAGCCGCGGCGTGCTGCCGGCCGCAGCCATCGCCGAGTATGAGCGGGCCCTGGCCGCCTACGAGTCACGCCTGAGCTTGCTGGTGGAGCCTCGGCCTCCCACCGATGAAGCCGACCTGCGTTATTGGCTGGAGAACATGGTCGTCTTTCATCGCTTCACGCTCGAGGAAGTCAGCGCGGCGACGGGCCTCTCGCCGGCGGAAGCGGGGGTCGCCTTGCGTAAGTTTGCCCTTGACGGGAAAACGGCGCCCCCGCCCATGCGCGCATCGGCGGGGCCGGGCGAACCGTTGCGGGTGTTGCCTTATCCGGGCGGACGCCATCCGCGCATCGGTTTTCTGGACGGCGCCGTGCTGCCCCAGCGCGAGACCAAATGCAGCGTGTTCGCCCCATGGGCAGACGGGGGTTACGTGGTGGCGGATATTCCCGAAGCGATCTTTTCCAACCTCGGTCTGATCTACCTGGCCCACACGCACATCCCCACGATTTGGGATCAGCAGGGGATCAAGCTCCCGCCCCTGGAGTGGAACCGCCGCGCAGACGGCTCCCTGGACTGCGAGCGCACGCTGCCCAACGGCATCCTGTTCGGCTCGCGGATCGTGCCGTCGGCCGGCGCCGTGCGCATGGAACTCTGGCTGCGCAACGGGACACGCGAGAAGCTCACCGGCTTGCGCGTGCAGAATTGCGTGATGCTCAAGGCGGCGGCCGGTTTTGCCGCCCAGACGCTGACAAACAAGGTCTTCCAGCCCCCTTACGCCGCCGCGCGCTCCGAGGATGGCCAACGCTGGATTATCACCGGGTGGGACCCCTGCGACCGTTGCTGGGGCAACGACCAAGTGCCCTGCGTCCATGCTGATCCGAAGTTCCCGGATTGCCCGCCCGGCGAAACGGTGCGGTTGCGCGGCTGGCTTTCTTTCTACGAGGGCACCAGTCTCGACGCCGAACTCAAACGCATTGACCAATCCCGCTGGCGCCAACGCGCCCGGCGCTGAGTTATTCTCTGGTGCTATTTGCCCCGGCGCTCGAGGAGGTCC
This sequence comes from uncultured bacterium, assembly GCA_963749495.1. Classification (GTDB taxonomy): domain Bacteria; phylum Verrucomicrobiota; class Verrucomicrobiia; order Limisphaerales; family UBA8199; genus CAVQND01. Next base: position 345,045 of record CAVVMW010000015.1, on the reverse strand, counting down.
GGCCGCAGCGCTTGGTATGCCGGCTCCAGACCGGCGTGTTGTGCCGCAGCCGCAATGCGGGCCGCCGTCGCGTCGCCCTCGAAGGCATTTCCTTTCCTCGAGATCTGTGAGTACGGCCGCAAACCGGACCAGGAGGAACTGAAGCAGCTCTTTCCCTTTTTCGGAGCGTGAGCCAGCCGGCCCGGCCACCACGCCGAAAAACCAGCGCAAGCTGGCTTGGAAGCCGGCAGATCGGGGCTTACGTTGCCGGCTATGAAAGAAAAGCCATCTCCTATCCCCTCACGAGCAACGATCCGGTCAAGCGGGCGCGCGGATTGGAACTGGCCGGCTTGATGGCCCAGGCCGCGCACGATCTGGGCATCGAGAACCTGCTGCTCGTGCCCGGCGCCGTTCATATCCCCTGGCGCACCGGTTCGAGGCTGTCATTCAACTCGCGCTGCGTTCAGCCCGGCAGCGTGCGGTCAAGCCGGCCCACGCAAGCAGGATAGGGGACGATGCTGAACTTGCCCTTGACGCCCTGCCCGGCGCACCACTCGCCGAACTTGCGCACGAACGCGTCGGGGATTTCGTTCGGCCACTCCCGCCACCGGTATTTCTCGTAGTTGCTGCCCGCGCCCCAGGCCGCGGCGAACTGCGGGACGGCGAATTTGTTCAGGTTCACCAGACAGGTGGCATCATCAATGATGAGGCCCACCGGCACGCGGGCGCGCGGGTTCAACACCGTAACGCCTGCGGCTCGTGCGGGACGCTCCCCGGCGAGTTGCGCCAGCAGCGTCGAGGAAGAGGTCAGGGCCGCCCCAGTGGCGCCCAGCGCGGTGTGTCGCAGGAATTCCCGGCGGGAATTCCGTTGGCTGAATTGGGTCGGGTCGTTTTGCATAAGGGTCCGTGAATGGAACGGCATGTGGCTCTGCGCGGCAGCGGTTGGGAGCGAGCCTGGACGTTCCTGCAGAGGCGCACAGGGAGCATGAATCGCGATGAACTCGTGCTGGGGCATGGAAAGTCCCCAGAACCAGCAGGCTGGCAAGCTGCCCTACGAGGCGGTTCATGGAGCGATGGCATGGCCACACGACATGTTCACTCGCCAAGAGGCTCAGTCACCCGGGGGCCAAAGTCAATGCCGTAGGCCTCGTAACGCCTCGGCCCGCGGCTGTAGTCAACGCCCAGCGCTCCCGCGGAGGCAGTAGAGGACTTTGCCGCCGCGGACAAACAGGTGACCCCGGAAGTCGGCGCAGCCTGGCTGGAGGCCGAAGCCGGCGCCTGGACCTTGCGCCGCCGACCTAACTCTGAACTGAAACGCTCTCGAGAAGCTTCAAATCCTTTCCATCCTTTCCTCGTCCAGTGAAGGGCCCAAACCAGGCCTCTTCCGCCATCGCGAAGGCCCCCGCTTCGGCCACGAGCGGGCGGGTCTGGCAACGCTGAAATGAAACCCGCGATTTGATCAGATATTCCAGCATTGGACAGAGTGTCGCGCACGATGAGCGGCCTCGCTTCCGATGCCCGGGCGACGGTTCGCCATCCCATCAGGCCCCCGGTCGTTACCGCCGCCGTTGCTTTCCTCAGGAATGCTCTGGGTGTGTCTATGTTCATAAACGACCGGAGTGAAGGGGATTCTCATTGCAGAAGGCGATGGATATGCGCCGCCAGGAGGGCCAGGATCAATGCCTCAATTCTGCCTTTCATGGTGTATCCATGTATGATAATCCAGAGCTGTTGGACAGACATTTTCGTGACATCACGATGAAAAGAAACCCTGTCTTCTGCGTGGCCTCAGTGCCTCTTCCTGTCCCTGGCCACATTCGCCGCCGACAGCGGGGCCCCAAGGCCCGACAGCCGAATCCGTTACATCATCGAAACGGATGCCGGCGGTGATCCGGATGACGAGCAGTCATTCGTGCGCTTTCTGCTGTGTGCCAACGAGTGGGACGTCGAGGGTATCATAGCGAATCGCGCCCAGGCGCGAGACGGCGAAAACCTGAACCCCGAGCGCACGGGCCTGGGCATTCTCCGCCGTATGCTCCGGGCTTACGGACAGTGCTATCCCAACCTCGTGCGGCATGACCCGCGCTATCCCAGCCCGGAACGGCTGCTCGAGGTTACCGTGCCCGGCTATGAGGACACGGAAGCCGGCGTGGACCTCATCATCAAGGCTGTGGACCGGGCGGACGCACGCCCGGTTTGGTTTTCCAACTGGGGCACCGACCATGGCTCGGCACCCAGTTGCCTCAAACGCGCGCTCGAGCGCGTGCGGCGCGAACGAGGACAGGCCGGTTACGCTCGGTTCACTGGGCAAACCAGGCCGACGCCTGGCAAGGCACAACGAACCGGGACAACACCCTCCAGCGCTGGGCGGTCCATCTCCAGAACGACTTCCGGGCGCGACTGGACTGGTGCGTCAAGCCCGTCGCGGAGGCGAATCATCCTCCCCAGGTAGTCGTGAACGGCCTGGAAGGCAGCCAGTGTCTTCGGCTTCGGGCGAATGCCGGTGCGGACCTCAAGCTCGATGCCCGAGGTTCGCGCGACCCCGACGGGGACCGTCTGAGCTACAAGTGGTTTGTTTATCCAGAGCCGGGCACCTATCACGGGCCCGTGACCATCGTGGGGACCAATACCGAGCTTGCCACCATGCGTGTCCCCGACAATGCCTCCGGCCAGACCACACACGTCGTTCTGACCGTGACGGACAACGGCCAGCCACCGCTGACGCGCTATCGCCGGGTGGTCGTCACCGGTAATAAGGCGGCCCAACCCCAAGAAGTCTCCAAGCACCGGCCATAGACGCGGCCGGAGCTGAACGAGTGTTCTCGCTGCCAGGGGTTACCTAAATCCGCGCTCGGTGGAGATGGTTCCATCGCGTGGACTAAAGGAACTGTTCGGGCCAGACTGTCTCCAATTGGAGACGGTCTGCGTAGGTGCTGGCCAAATCGAAGGCGGCTCCGGCTCGTTGCACTGGGATGGGCTTGCCCCGGAGTGTCTCCAATTGGGGACAACCTGTTGGCCTTCACGCCGCCCAATTCGGTGCCAGAGGGCATCTGGGGATGAGGGTTTACTGAGCAATCCGTGGGATGCACTACAGAGGGACGGCCCCTCACCCCGGCCCTCTCCCCATCCGATGGGGAGAGGGAGCATGCTTGGCCGCCGCAGCCTGTAGGGCAAGTTGACGACCGGGTAATAACTCCCTTCTTACGACCAACAAATGCGATCTCCGTAAGCGTGAGGATCAGTGACACGCGAAGGCCAGGTCGTTCCGGCTATGCCCCTCCGGCTTCGGGGACTTGAACTCGACCAATGGGAGAAACACCGCTCACTCGGGTGAACTTCGCCTGGGAAAGACTCCGCGTGCCTCAGCCAGACTGGCCACTCCTGCCGTCCCGACCAGCCTCAGGGCTTGGCGACCAGCAAACCTGGAATCGGTTTTTCAATGCAGAGATGCTCAGGGAGGACTAGAATGGTGACCCTGATGAACGATCAAATCATGCGCCGCCCCGCGAGCCTTCCCATCGCAGCCCTGGCGATGTGGTCCTGGGCGCCGCTCGCCTTCACCGCGGCAGTGACCAAAGTATAACGTCAAAGCCGGCATGACCACCCCAATCAAGGTTCAGCAGACAAGACACGACTTGAAAACACTTGCCCTGGTTTTCCTCCTCGCCTTCGCGGGCGTTGCTTCCGGCGGGGTGGTGGTCTGTCCGCCCGAGGCGCCTGCGCGGGTGAAACTCGCAGCCAGGGAGATTCGCCGGTACGTCTATTTGCGCACAGGCACGTTGTGGGCAATTGCGCCAAAGGGGGAGGGCTTCGCGCTCAAGATTGATCCCGCCCTGGACGCGCAGCAGTACCGGCTCAAGTCGGACGGCGCCACGGCGACGATCTCCGGCGGCAGCGACGTGGCGGTCTTGTACGGCGCGTATGCTTACGTGGAGAAACTCGGGGTGCGGTTCCAAATCGACGGCGACGTAATTCCTGACGAGCGGCTGAAAGAACTGCCGGTAGTGAAAGAGGAGACCGGCAAGCCGCTCTTTGAGTTGCGGGGACTGCAGCCGTTTCACGACTTCCCGGAAGGGCCGGACTGGTGGAGGACTGACGACTGGAAATCGGTGGTGAGCCAGGCCACGAAGATGCGGATGAATTTCATCGGACTGCACACCTATCCGTTTCACAACAAAGACCTCGGCCCCGAGCCAACCGTCTGGCTCGGTTTGCCGGAGGATGTGAACGCCGACGGGACCGTGAAAATCAGCGATTATGCTTCGTGGTACTCCACTGCGAAGGTCATGCCCTACGGGTGTTACAGCCCGGCCAAGACCTCCAGCTACAGTTTTGGCGGGGCCGAGATTTTTCCGTCGGACAACTACGGCTCGGAGATGAACGGACCGGACGATTTCCCTTTTCCGAGAACCCCGGCTGCCAACGCCGCCTTGATCAACCGCACCGGCGCGATGTTGAAGGAGGTGTTCGAGGAGGCGCATCGGCTCGGGATGACGACCTGCCTCGGAACCGAGTCGCCGCTCGACCTGCCGGAAGTGGTGTTGGCGCGGTTGCGCGAATTGGGACTGAAGCCGGAAGCCCCGGCCACCCTCCAGAAGCTGTACCGGGGCATGTTCCTCCGCGTCCAGCGCGCGTACCCGATCGATTACTATTGGATTTGGGGCCACGAGGGCGAAATCGACCAGGCGCGTTTCATCACGAACCTGCAATGCGCTCGCGCGGCGCTGATGGAGAGCAAAGCGCCGTTCGGGCTGGGCATCTGCGGTTGGGGCTGGATTACACAGAACTTTCCCGCGCTGGATGAGGCGCTGCCCAAAGAGGTGGCGTTCAGCGCCATCAGCATGTCGGTCGGCAACGCGCCGATCTCGCCGAATTTCGGACGGCTGGGAGGCCGCCAGAAATGGGCGATTCCCTGGTTCGAAGACGATCCGGGGTTGAGTTCTCCGCAATTATGGGCGGGCCGCATGCGCAAGGACGCGGTGGATGCCCGCAGCTACGGCTGCAACGGGTTGATGGGGCTGCATTGGCGCACGCGGATTCTCAGCCCCAACATCTCGGCGCTCGCCCAAGCCGCCTGGGACCAGGACTTCGCCGCCGACCCGGCGCCGGAAGGTGAGTCACGGTTTTTGCCCGTCAGGGATTTTTATGAGGACTGGGCGCGAGCCCAATTCGGCGCGGAGGTTGCCGGGCCCATCGCGGAGATGTTCGCGCGCCTCGACGGCAACTTCCCGCGCGCCAGCACTTGGGATCGGGGGCCAGGGGTCATGATGGTGAACCGGCAGCCGTGGGAGCAGGTCGCCGGGCAATATCGTTTCGTCGAAGAAATGGCGGCGCTCAGCCCCAAGGTTCGCAGGGCCGGCAACCGCGAGCGGTTCGACTGGTGGCTGAACACCTTCCGGAGCGCGCGGGGCATGGCGCAGGCGGGCTGCGCGCGGGGCGCACTGGATCGGGTCATCGAGCAAATCGAGAAACAGTCTAATCCACAGGAACAGCGCCGGCTGGCCCGCGAAGAGGCCTTGCCATTGCGCGAACAGATGGTCCAACTTATCGGCGAAATGTACGGGTGCTTGCTGGCCACCTTGGGCAACTCCAGCGAAATGGGCGCAGTGGTCAATATCGAACAACAGTCGCTGTTGCGGACCCAATTCCTGGTCGCGCACGACCAACGGCTCGAGCAACTTCTCGGCGAGCCGTTGCCCGCCACGGCTCACCCGTGGAAGGAGTACCGCGGCCCAGCTCGGGTTGTTATCCTGACGGCGCGCGGTTCTGCCGCCAAAGGCGAACAACTGGTGTTGCCGATCACCGCCCTGGACCAACACCCGCTCAAGTCGGTAGTAGTTAGAATCCGCCCGCTGGGCCGAGGCGAATGGCGCACGGTGCCGGCGACGCACCTCGCCCGCGCGGCGTACCGGGCGAAGCTCCCGGCGGCGATAGAGGACTTTGAGTACTTCGCCGAAATGGAAACGGCCGGCGGCGCGTTGTTGCGCTGGCCGGCCACCGCCCCGAAGCTGAATCAAACCGTGGTCGTAGTGCCCAACTGAATCTATAGGCTCATCCCATGCAACTAATGAGATTCCTGTTGCTGGTATGCTGGATCGCGGCAGCGAGCGGGCTGGCGCAGCCGCAGCCGGACCGCGGCTCGTTGCCATTCGACTCCTTGTCAGGCGCCCAGTTCAAATTCACCGGGCTGGTGGGCGAACGGGTCGAGGCCAACGTGAACAACTGGCTGCTGCGTGCGCCACAGGCCAATCCAGGCATGCTCGAGATGTTCAGGTTGCGGGACCGCCAACCGGCGCCCCAGCTTGTGCCTTGGGCGGGAGAATTTGTCGGCAAGTACCTCATCTCCGCTATCCAGGCATTGCGGCTGACCGAGGACTCGCGCCTGCAAACGCAGGTGTCCAACGTGGTCGCTGCCTTTATTGCCACCCAGGCCGAAGACGGTTACCTTGGTCCCTTCCCCAAAGAAATGCGGTTGTTGAAGAACTGGGACCTCTGGGGCCATTACCACGCGCTTGAAGCCCTGGTGCTCTGGCACCAGCACACCGGGGATCCGGCCGCGCTCGACGCGGCACGAAAAGCTGCCGACCTTGTTTGCCGGACCTACCTCGACAGCGGTCGTCGGGTGTTGGACGCGGGCGACCCGGAGATGAACATGTCTATTCTCACCGGGTTGGCCATGCTCCACCGGCGCACCGGCGAGCCGCGATACCTGCTGATGGCACGCGAGGTGGAAAAAGACTGGGAACGGGCCGGCGATTACCTGCGCGCCGGATTGGACGGGCGGGAATATTTCCAATCGCCTCGTCCGCGCTGGGAGAGCCTGCATGATCTACAGGGGCTCGTGGAACTTTGGCGCATTACCGGCGAGGCGAAGTACCGCGACGCCTTCATTCATCACTGGCGTAGCATTCGACGCTGGGATCGCCGCAACACCGGCGCCTTCAGCTCCGGCGAACAGGCAACGGGCAATCCTTACGCCCCCACGGCGATCGAGACGTGCTGCACGGTGGCCTGGATGACGTTGACGGCCGATTACCTGCGGTTGACCGGCGATCCCCTGGGGGCGGATGAACTCGAACTGGCGACCTTCAACGGGGGCCTGGGCGCACAGCATCCCAGCGGGCGCTGGTGGACTTACAACACCCCCATGGACGGCGCCCGCGAAGCCAGCGCCCATACCATTGTCTTTCAGGCCCGCGCCGGCACACCCGAGTTGAACTGCTGCTCCGTTAACGGCCCGCGGGTCCTCGGCCTGCTCAGTGAATGGGCGGTGATGTCCGCGCCCGATGGCCTCGCCATCAATAGTTACCTGCCAGGTGCGTGCGCACTTACCCTCGCCGGCCGGGCAGTTCGACTGGAACTCGACCGGGACTATCCGCGAACCAACTCCCAGCGTGTGCGCCTCTTCACGAGCGGGGACAAAGATTGGACCTTGCGCCTGCGCATCCCGGCCTGGTCGGCGAATACACGCGTTCACGCGAACTTTGAGAACGTTGCGACCCATCCGGCCGCGGGTTCCTTTCTCGGGATTCGCCGCCGGTGGAAAACCGGAGACGAAGTGGTGCTCGAGTTCGACTTTGGCTTGCGGGCGGTTGCGGGCGCCAACGAAGCGGCCGGCAAGGTCTCACTCTACCGTGGTCCTTTGTTGTTGGCTTACGATCAATCCCACAACCGATTCGACGAGGACAAGCTTCCGGCCGTGAACCTCGCTCGGCTCGGCGAAGCACGGTTGGTTTCTCCCGTCCCGAGCCCGCTCGCCTGGCAGCCGCAGAGCTGGGTGCTCCTTGATTTGCCCGTCGATGCCGGGGGTGTCTTGCGGTTGGTCGATTTTGCCGACGCCGGGGCCGCTGGCACCCGCTACCGTTCCTGGCTTTCTGTCGTCACCCCCCTGCCGCCTCCCGCCTTTACGCAATGTCCGCCCGATGGTGCATCAGTGCGCCCAGGGCCGGTCCGCTTTCAGTGGCGCGAGCCTCGCGGCCTTTCGAATGTGGCTTGCCGCCTGGAGATCGACACGCACGCCGATTTCTCAAAGGTCCTGCTGAAGACCAACTGCCCGGCGCGCAATCGCCTGGACCTCGACCTGAGTGTGCTCCCGACTGCAACCGGGAGGGACCTTTGGTGGCGTGTGGTCACTCGCAGTCCAGGCGGCGAAACGACGCCCGAAGTTCCGCCGGCCCACTTCAGGTTGGCCGCCGAGGCCCCGGCGCAGGTGTTGCCGCCGGAGGCCAAGCTCGGTCCGAACGGCGAACTCATCCTTGATGCTCTGCGTGGAGAGACTTCGCCCAGGTTCGGCACCCTGCGTTCTGCGAAAGTCACCGCTCGCACTTCCGAGGGAACCCAGGTCAATGGCCGCGACCAGATGTTGGTTTACGCCGTGCCATCCTGGCCCGAGGAGGATTTCACGGTCGCGGTTCGGGTGCGGATCGACGAATTGCCCAAAGGACGAATCGGCCAGGTTTTCAGCGCGTGGGCAGCGGGCCTGGACGACCCGCTCCGGTTAGTAGTGGAGAACGGCAAGCTCTTTGCCCGAATCGAAGCGGGAGGTAGTTTCGGGACCTCCGGCGTTGAGATCGAGGCAGGGCGTTGGCATCACGTGGCCGCAACCAAGCGCGGTGCAACCCTTACGCTCTGGATGGACGGTCATACCGCCAGTTCGGGCGTGGCACCCGAGTTTATGCACACAACTGCGCGGGACTTCGCCTTGGGCGCCAACCCGCACTTCGATGGCAACGAGTTCCTGGCTGCCACCTTCTCCGACCTCGGTTTGTGGGGACGCGCCCTGTCAGAGAAGGAACTGCGCCCTTTGGCGGAGAGAGATGCGCGTCGCTAGCCAAAGACCTTGACCAAGGGCCGGCGCATCCTCACCATGACCCGTGCGAGCATACGCCTCCGTGAACGTTCGTCGATCGAGTTTATGAACAAGACTACGCTGAACCGCCGTGAATTCCTGAATCAGTCCGTCGGCTTCGCCGCTGGGCTTGCCGCCCTCGGTGGGCTGTCACCGCAACCGATCTCGGCCGCAGTCGCGGCTGGCGCGACCGCTCGGCCCCGGCTCTCCGCCTGTATCGAAGCCCTGTTATTGCCCTGGTTATGGAGCCGCTGAACGTCCTGGTGAACCACAAGGGCTATTTCCTGGCCACCTCAGCCGAGGGCTTTCAGATCCTGGACGAAGTCGGCAGCCCCAACATGCAGTTGCTTTTCGACATCTATCACCAGCAGATCACCGAGGGAAACGAGAAACTCCGATGAAACAGCACCTACTATTATCTGTCCTGCTGATTTGTGGGAGCGCGCCGGCATGGGCCGCCACGCCCGTGACGGTGCAGGATTTTGAGAAGGGTTCCTCGCAGCCCACGGTGTGGGTCGTGAATATCCCCGACGAGAATGCTTCGGTCCAGTTGTCAACCGATCAGCCCCACGATGGCAAGCAGTGTCTGAAGCTGCACTACCACTTCCTCGGCACGGGGAATTTCCAATACCTGGGCATCTCCAACAAGGTCAAGCTTCAGGCGCCCGTCGATAAACTGCGTTTTTGGCTGAGGGGGGACAACTCCAAGTGCTCCTATGGCCTGCAGGTGACCGATGCCGGTGGTGAGACGCATCAGTACCGGTCGCTATCTACCGGCGCGGGGCAAGGCGGGATCGTCGATTTCACTGGCTGGAAGGAAGTCGTCTTCGACCTGGATGCTCCCCATGAGACGTGGGGCGGGGACAAGAACGGAAACCTCGACCACCCGATCAGCGCGATCATCCTCACCATCGGCCAGCCAATGGAAAATGGCAAGGTGTTGCCCGCCGAGGGGGACCTGTACTTCGATTCCCTCAGCGTCGATTCCCAGAAGAGCGTGGAGGAAACGCTCGGGTGGCAGGTGGCCGTGGAATCGCCGGCATATTGTTCTGACGTGCAAGGTGACACCCTCGTCACTCTCGCGGCACCGGGCTTCAACAGCGTGACGGTGAAATGCTGGAAGCAAGGCGACGGCTTCGGGTCTGATTCCACGGTTGCCACTGTTGCCCTCGATGCGAAAGGCAACGGCTCGTTCGTCTTCCCGGCGGAGCAGTACCCACACGGCCCCGTGACGGTGAGAATCAGTGGCGAGAACGGAACCGTTAAAGACTATTGCTACCTCCAGCTCTACAACAAGGGAGGCGTTTCCTGGAACGAAGGAATCCCCAAGGACCCGCCTCCGGCCGCAACGGGCATGTCGCTGGTCTTTGCCGACGACTTCAAAGGCCCGCTCTCCATTTCCGACACCGATCCCAAAGCCACCTATTACGATCACAAGCCGCCGAACGGATGGCAGGACTTCAGCACCCTTCGATTCACGAGTGTTGACAGAACCAACAATCCCTTTAGCCAGGTGGATTCCTATCTGCGGATCCGGGCGAGTGAGAAGGCGAAGAGTTCCGGCTTGATTTCCTCGCTGAAGAACGACGGCAGCGGCATCACGGCCAAGGCTCCCTGCTATTTCGAATGCCGGTTCATCGGTCCGAACGCCATTGGCACGTGGCCGGCCTTCTGGCTCCTGACTGCCAAATCGCCGGGTGACGAGTTGGACATCATCGAAGCTTACGGCGGGGAAGGACTTCACGAGCCTAACGCGTTCGACACGTATATGATTTGCCCCCATTGCTGGAACCAAGGCGAGGCCGGCAAGGTCCTCGAGAAGAAGGCGTTCGAAGGAATGCACAATCCGATTCGCATGCGCAAGTTCGGCATCCCTTCGGCTTGGTTTGAGGCGTTCCACATCTATGGGTGCAAAATCACCGAGACCGATACGATCTACTATTGCGACAACATCGAGGTCGGCCGCCACGCCACATATCCGATCTCCAAGCAAAACCCGTTCTTTTTTCTGATCGATCTTGCCACCGGGGGCGGATGGCCCGTTGATTTGTCCCGCTATGATGGGGTCGCCGACATGTATGTTGATTACGTGCGGGTGTATCAGAGGAAAAATTAGGTTTCCCGCGTGGACCGTCAAGAGGAAAGTCCAAAAGATTGGCCCGAAAGTGCAAGACAAGCAGAGGCCGTCAGGCATATTTGCAGGCCAATGATGCATGAGCCAGCGACCACAGCAAACCGGCGGAGGACTTTTGGATTGAGACCTTTCAGCCCCATACCGGGTTTGACCAGCCTGGCGTCCGCCGCAGCCGGACTGGTGCTGCTCGCGCACGCCGCGGGTGGGGACATCGCTCCCGCCCAACCGCATATTCCCAGCCGGAAATTCTCGCTGGCGGATTTCGGCGCCGTCCCGGACGGCAAGACCTCGAATTCCGAGGCCTTTCGCCGCGCCATCGCGGCGGTCGAAAAGGGCGGCGGAGGCATTCTCGTTGTGCCGGCCGGCGAGTATTTCACCGGACCCATCGATCTGTGCGCCAAGCTCGACCTGCGCCTCGAACGCGGAGCGCGGCTGGTGTTTTCCGATGAGTTTAGCGATTACCCTCAAGACGGTGACGAGGTGCATTCGCTTATCTCCGCACGCGACTGCCACGACATCGCCCTCTCGGGGGAAGGCACCATTGACGGCAACGGCAACGCCTGGTGGGAACGCGTCCGAGGAGCGCGAGCCAAAGATCCCATCAAACACGACGACGCGGCACCGCGGCCTCACCTTATCGTTTTCGACCGCTGCCAGCGAGTGCGGCTCAGCGGCGTCACCCTCACCCGCTCGCCGATTACAGCTATTATCCGTTTCCGCTTGGCGCCGGGCTGCCGAAGCCGCCCGAGCCCGGCAAGCATACCGCCGCAGCGCCCGTCACTGCCAAGACTCCCATCTGGCGGCGACTCACCGTGCGCAACCTCATCGCCATCGGTACCTCGGGAAGCGCCGGTATGATCTTGGGTCTGCCGGAAATGCCAGTGAGCGAACTGCGGCTCGAGAACATCTCGATAGAGGCCGGCGCGGGCCTGCGCATCGGATACGCCAGGAATGTCACCTTGCGCCATGTGCGCGTGAGGCCGAGCCAAGGCCCGCCTCTGCTCATCGAAGATACCGTCGAAGCATTGCAGCAATCGGACTGAGGGTCCTTTTCCTCTCGTGCTTACTTTTGTGGACTGGTCAGCAGAATGTATGGGTAAGTCGAGGCTCAGGTAAGCGGCCAAGGCAATGATACAGGGCCAATTCCATGGCTGGATAGGTGCGGAAGCCGTAAGATCGTCTGGTTACCACTCGAATCTTGTTGTTCAGGCCCTCGACGGCGGCGCTGGAGAGCTCACCTTTGGCCTCGAACCAATTCAAGATCAACGGCTCATGGGCGCGCAGCATCCGGGCCACCTTCTTCATTGGTTCGAGCCGGCTGCGCATGGCTCGAGCGCACCAATAACCCAGATAGGCCACCACATAGATCGGAGAACGGTAGTGCCAAAGGTAGTCGAAGCTCTCCTTGAGGTTCCAGGCCCGTGCCGTCGCCAGCTTGCTGGCCAACAGGGCGTTGAGCTTGGAGCGGGCACGGCCCCGCACCCGGCTGCCCCGGCGCAACAACTGCCAGCGCATGCCCTTGAGCCGCTGAGCCAGGGGCCGGCCGTGCAAGCGCGACTGCTCGCCCCGGCGCACCTCGTCCACCGCCTCGTTGAGGTGCCCCACGATATGAAAGCGGTCCAGCACGTTGAGCGCCTGCGGTATCTTGGCCGCGATCACCTTCAGGTAGGGCTTCCACATGTCGCTGCACACATACTTCAGAGCGCTGACCACCGGGGCTCCCAATTCTGCCAAGCCCCGCCGCAACGTGGCTTGAGTGCGCCGCCGACCCAGCCACAGCAAGCGCCGACAGTGGGGGTCAATCTGGTAAATCACCGTCAGGAAGTTGTCGGCCTTCTGGCCCTTGCCCCAATGGATCTCGTCCACTCCGATGGCCTCCACACCCTCCAGGCGCCGGTGCTCCAAACCCCATTGGACGAACCACTGCACCGAACGGTAGACGGCCTCCCAACTGGTGTGGAAGGCCTGGGCGGTTTCCTTCCAGGACAGCCGCCGGGCCCACCGGGCCAAGAGGCCCATCATCGCCGTCGTCACCGGCCGCTTGCCCTGGCTCCAGGGGATATGCTCGACGACCACCCCGTCCTGCGGACAATTGACCCGCCGCGGGGGGTAGAGGAAATAGGTCTTGACGCCCCACATCGGCGGAAACAGCCAGGACCGCTGGGGCAACTGATCATAGCCGGGGACTGGCTGCAGGCACCGGGAGCACTTGGCGGGAATGCCGCCATGGGGTTGGAGGGTGATTTCGAGCCGCCGGCCACGGCCTCGGCGGTCCCGGCACAAGCGGATGTCCTGGTAAACGAAGCCCACAAAGTGTTGAATGTCGTTGAGAACCGTCTTAACCTTCAATTGCATAGCTGGTCTGCCGCTCGGTGGCGGGCGTGCTTTTCACATCTCGCAGGCTACCGCAAGCCAGGCAGATCAGCTATCGCTTTGTGGCGCTGGGCAGCCCTCCGAGCCAAGCACACCTTCACCAGCAATTCCTTAGCGGCGCATCATGGCGGAGGGCGGGGCTGTCAAGGTGGAGCGCAGCAGGGCACGAGGGCACGTGGCGAGCAATACCTTGACAGCCCCGCCCGGAGCCATACCCTGGCCGCGCCGGAATTGCTTGAAGTCCTTCTCCGGCCGTTAGGCCGCTCGATTCGTCGCGGAGCGTGCCGCGGGATGTTCCACGACCGCCCAACTCACCAACGTCAACCCTCCGAACTGAACACGTGTCCAGCTGTTTCACCCACAAATTGTGCGGGGGACCCCTTTTGTGCTTACTTTTGCAAAATCATCCTCCGACCCGGTAAAACCGGGCCAAAAACGCATTTCGACTCGGCAGACACGGGGCAGGATGAAGGTTTGGGGTGCGCCGAGAGACGCCGTGAAACGCGGTGAAAACGGCCAAAATCGGCTTATGAGTCCTCTGCTCTACCCCTGAGCTACTCTGGCAAGCCCGCGTAAACAGGCGATTCCTGGTGCCGGACTGGCCAGGTTCGCCTGCACGCCCAGACTGTAGCCGATGCCGTGGCCACCCGGCAAGTCCTGAAAACGGAGATCAACGTCGATTTGAACGTCACGGCGCTGGCCAACGTGGTCCGCTGGTGCGTGGGGATCCGGCTCCCGTTGTCACTCAGGCGAGGGAGCTCCACGTCGAGATCCAGGAGTACCTCACTCGGCGCGACCCGGGGTTGATGCGCCAGGCGCTGGAGGCCGCAGGGAAGATGCGCGAGGAGGTCCGAGCCGCCATCAAGGCCGCTCGGGCGCGGCTGAACGGGGGCGCCGCGGCCGTCCCGCTGACCCTGGGCGCCTGGCTGCACGGGCTGCCCCCGGCGGAGCAGGATATGCACCTGGGGCAGACGAAGGGGCGCCTTTTCCGGGCTGGCCAGTTTACGAAGACCCGGGAGCTGGTCGCCCAGGCGAACCAGTCGCCTCGCCCCGAGGAGCTGTAGCATCGGATTTGCCTGTGCCTGCCGCCACGACATTCTTAGCCATCTTACGAGGATGACGCTGGCGATGCCGAGCAGAAACCTGCGGAGATTTCGCCAGCAGCAGAGCCAGCGGATGTCTGCCGCTTCTCGCATTCGGCGCGGCCCAAGTTTGCCCTGCGGGTGGAGCCGGTGCAAAGAGGGTTCCTTGACTGCATGGCAGAACGCTACGGCAAACGCGTCAGGATTGAGTCCGCATTAGGCCCCCCGGTCGCGGCTCGCCTCACCGTCCCACTTCTCGCAGGTAGGCCGCACCCTCCTCGGGGGGAGTTGGGTTGATGTAGAACCCTGTCCCCCATTCAAACCCCGCAGTTTGCGTCAGCCGCGGCAAAATCTCGATATGCCAGCGAAAGTCCTGGTCGATGGTATCCCAGTAGCCGCTGCGCCGATGCCCTGCGCGCGAGGGCGCGGTCTGGAGGATGAGGTTGTACTGCGGGTTGTTAAGGCCCTGGTGGAGCTTGCCCAACGTGACCTTCAAGGCCTCGGCCAAGTGCAATATCTCCTCCGGCTCAATGCTGCAATAGTCGGCTGCTTGCCGTTTTGGCAAGAGGCACAACTCAAACGGAAATCTCGATGCAAATGGGCAGAAGACCAAAAAGCCGGCATTCTCGAACACGACGCGGCTGCCCTCGCGCTGTTCCTGCCGCAGGATATCGTAAAACACGGAGCGCTCCTTACGCTGATAGTAATCCCGGGCGCCGGCGAGTTTGGCCTTCACACGAGACGGCGTCACCGGAGTGGCAATCAGTTGGTAGTGCGAGTGGCGAAGCGAGGCTCCGGCCTCGCGCCCGACATTCTTGAAGACCAGGATATACCGGAAGCGCACGTCCCGCTGCAGGTCCAGCATCCGTTCCCGGCACGCCGTCAATCCCAAGGCGATGTCCGGAACCGTTTGCTCTTCCACCGCCTGGGTGTGTTCGGGGGTGTCAATGACGATCTCGTGCGCGCCGATCCCATTCATCCGGTCGTAAATGCCTTCCGCCTCCCGATTCATCTCCCCTTCGATCCTTAACGCCGGAAATTTGTTGGGGATAACACGCACTTTCCAACCCTTTTGGTTCGCTCCGGTGCTCCCTCGCGCCGCCCAAAGCTCCGGCGGTGTTTGGTTCTCATTCCCCGGACAAAACGGACAGACATGGGGTTCTGGCTCGGGTGGAGGACTGCTGAAGTCCTGCGGCCGCTTCGCGCGGTCAGTGGCAATAATCACCCAACCTTCCGTGACGATGTCTTTACGCAGCTCGGGCATAAAAATCCTGCAAAGAACCCAGAGCCCACCCGCTGAGGTTTCGGCGCTTTTCTGCAGATTTTTTACTGGGCTTGGTCATTCGTGCTGTGCTGGCTCTGGGCACAATCCTCACGCCTTTTTGGGTCCATGCAAGCATATTGTGTTTGGCCTTGGCCAACTCCGTCAATTCAGGCACCCTCCCAGCGTGGCCGAACAGCAAACTCCTATTTGTCAGACCACACTGACTCGCCGCCCGTCCAGTTGCTTCGGCGCAGTTGTCGGATTCCTGGTGCTTGCCGGTCAAGTACGCGCGACTATGGGAGCGATGAGGCGACTGATCACGGTGGTGATGCTGGCTCGACTGGGTTGGGCGGCAGAGGTTCCACCGGTTGCGGAGGGCTCCGCCGAAATGCAGGAGCTCCACGGCTGGCTGGCCGCTAAGTTTGACGGCGAAAAGCGCGCGGCCCCACCCCAATGGGGGCTGGCCGTGCTGGCCAATTTCGACGAGTTGTGCCTGAACACTCGGATGGGACAGCCGCTGGCGATCGGCAAGACGGAGTACGCGCGTGGGGTCTTCTGCCATGCCGCCAGCAAGGTGGCAGTGCGTTTGCCCGCTCCGGGCCGAGCCTTCTCGTCCTTCGTCGGGGTGGACAGCAACTCGCAGACGCGCGGGGGGCGCGGCAGCATCGTGTTCTCGGTGACGGTCGCCGGAAAGGAGGCGTTCCGATCAAGGATCATGCGGGAGGGAATGCCGGCCGAGCGGGTTAACATCGACCTCGGGGGCGCGACGGAATTTCTGCTGGAAGTCGGTGACGCCGGCGACGGCATCACTTGCGATCAGGCGGACTGGGCGGAGGCGAAGATCACGCTGGCCGACGGTCGTATCCTGTGGCTGGGGGATCTGCCGATCGTTGAGGGACAGGAGGCCCCGGCGATCTCCACGGATCGGCCCTTCTCGTTCAGCTACGATGGCCAGTCCTCAGCCGCACTGCTCGAAAGATGGAAGCTGGATCGCCACGTCAAAAAGCTCGATGCGCAGCGAACGGAGCGAAGGATCACCTGGACCGATCCCAAGACCAAGTTGGTTCTCCGCTGGGCTGCGATTGAGTACCGCGATTTCCCGACCGTCGAATGGACATTGTTCTTCAAGAACGGCGGTGCAACGGATACGCCCATCATCGAGGACATCCAGGCCTTGGACGCTCGTTTCGAGCGGAAGAAGGACGAGGTCTATGCCCGATTCGCCTCGCCGGGCGAGTTCGTCTTAAACCACCACGTCGGGAGCCCGTGTGCGCCAATGATTACCAGCCGCTGCGGACCGTTCTGCCCCGTGAGACGACTAAACGCATCGCCACCACTGGTGGCCGCGGCTCGAACAGCGACTGGCCCTATTTCAACATCGAGTGGCCGGGTGAAGGTGTTATCGCCGTGATAGGCTGGCCCGGTCAGTGGGCGGCGAGCTTCACAAGAGACAAGGCCAATGGGTTGCAGGTGCGAGCGGGGCAGGAGCAGACGCACTTCAAACTGCTGCCCGGCGAGGAAGTCCGCACGCCGCTGGTCGCATTGCAGCTTTGGAAAGGCGACCGGATCCGCTCGCAGAACACCTTCCGCCGCTGGATGCTCGCCCACAACGTACCCAAGCCGGGCGGCCAACCAATCGAGCCGATGCTCTTCGGCTGCAGTTCGCACTTCACGAGCGAGATGGTCGAGGCGAACGAAGCTAATCAGATGCAATTCATCACCCGCTACCTGGAAGAGCGGTTGAGAATCGACTACTGGTGGATGGACGCCGGGTGGTACTTCTGCGACGGCAACTGGGGCAAGACCGGCACGTGGGAAGTCGATACCAATCGCTTCCCCCGGGGTCTGCGGGCCATCAGCGACTACGCGCATTCCAAGGGCATCAAGACCATCGTCTGGTTCGAGCCCGAGCGGGTTCACCCGGGCACGTGGCTTGCCGACAATCACCCGGAATGGATCCTGGGCGGCAAGAGCGGCGGCCTGCTGAACCTGGGTAATCCCCAGGCTCGCCAATGGCTAAGTGACCACGTCAGCAATCTGATCACCGCCCAGGGTATCGATCTGTACCGCCAGGACTTCAACATGGATCCACTTGGCTTATGGCGGCAGAACGATGCCCCGGATCGCCAGGGCATCACCGAGATTCACCACATCACTGGCTACCTGGCCTATTGGGATGAGTTGCTCCGCAGGCACCCCGGGTTGTTGATCAACTCCTGCGCGAGCGGCGGCCGGCGCAACGACCTGGAGACGATGCGCCGCGCGGTGCCGCTGTGGCGGACCGATTTCCGGCTCGATCCAGTCGGCACCCAATGTCATAGCTACGGGATTTCGTTCTGGATCCCCTTGAGCGGGACCGGGACGGGGAACTTCGCCGCCTACGACTTTCGCAGCAACATGGTCCCCCTCTTGAACTGCATCTGGGACGTGCGCGTCAAAGACGCCGACTACGAACTGATGCGACAGTTGTGCCAGCAGTTCCGTCGCGTGGCCGACTGCTATCTCGGGGATTACTATCCGCTGACACCGTACAGCCTTGAGAACACGTCCTGGATGGGCTGGCAGTTCGACCGGCCAGACCGCGGCACGGGCCTGGTGCAGGTCTTCAGGCGGAGCGAGAGCATCTATAAGACGGCTGACCTGCGGCTCCACGGCCTGGACCCCGAAGCCCGCTACAGGGTTCGGAACCTGGACTCACCGGAGGCCAACGTCATCACGGGCCAACAGTTGATGGAGATTGGTCTGCCTGTCGTGTTGAACGATCGCCCCAGCGCGATAGTGATCCATTATGAAAAGGTTGGCCCGTAGAGGAAGAGCATGCAATTGACGCGACGAGAGTTTCTGGGCAGCGCGGCGGCGGCTTGTTTGGTCCCTCCGGCTTGGGCGCAGTCGGAGAAACAAGGCCTGACACCGCCACGGATCATCTACTACAACAATTTATGCGCAACTGGGCTGTCTGCATAACCGTTGTGGGATTGGTGGTGCCGGGCGAGTTGGCAGGCCGGGCTGCCGGGCACGCTGAGGCTGGCGGGGCGGTCCCGCTCGGCGATCTGACACTGCACGTGATCCCGCAGTCTCACATTGATCTTGCCTGGTGGTGGCGTTACGAACCGGAGACCGTACAGATCGTGGCGGAGCACACGCTGGAGACGGCTTTCGCCAACTTCGAGAAGTTTCCCGATTACACGTTCACCTACCTGCAGGTGCCGGCCATTGAGCCGCTGGAGGCTTTGGATCCGAAACTCTTCTACCGGTTGCGTTATTATGCCCACCGGCGGGAAGCCATGCAGGATCGCCTTCCGAATCCCGAGGCCGGCGGGGCGGACGGGCGGTTGGCGATTGGCAGCGGCTTGTGGTGCGAGGTGGACGCCAGCGTGCCATCCGGCGAGTCATTGGTGCGGCAGTGTCTCTACGGGAAACGATATTTTCGGCGTGTCTTCGGGATTGACGTCCGGACCGCCTGGTTTCAGGACGCCTGGACGCATCCCTGGACTTATCCGCAGATCCTCAAGAAGAGTGGCATGGATTCGTATATGTTCACCCGGCCCCGTGGCGAAGGGGAATCGATGTTCTGGTGGGAAGCACCCGACGGGTCCCGTGTCTTTGCCTACAAACCGATGATCCATGACGGGGAGAATTTGCCGCCGCAGGAGGCGGTGAACCAGCGGTTGCTCGCGATGAACCAGCGCTACGGGGTCAAGGACGACCTGACGTTGATCGGCGTCGGGAACCATGGCGGCGGGGCTATCGCCGCGGACGTTGAGCGGATGAGACGGTTGATGGCACAGAAAGAGACCGACGACAAACCAGCCACGCTCAGGTTTAGCACACCCGCCCAGTTTGTTGAGGCCGTGCTTCGTGAGCGACATGACTTTCCGGTAATTCGAACCGAACTCGCGCCGACCATCCGAGGCGCCTACACCTCGGTGGGGGAGATTAAGAAGGGCAACCGCCAAAGCGAGAACCTGCTCCTGACCGCGGAGAAGTTTTCGGCCATCGCGGCGTGGTTGAGAGTGCGTCCCTATCCGCGAGCCCTATTCTTCGACGCCTGGAAGAAAGTGATGCTCAACCAATTTCATGACACGATTTCGGGAACGGATGTGCCGCCTGCGATTGACGACGCCTTGCAGTACTATCGCGATGTGCAGACCACGGTGAGCGCGGAGCTCAAGGCCACGCTGGGCGCCATGGTGGCACGCATTCACACCAAAGGCCGCGGCGTTCCCGTGGTGGTGTTTAATCCACTGGCCTGGGAGCGGACGGAAGTCGCGGAGTGTGAATTGGAGTGCGACGACTCGACCCGCGCCGCGGTCGTGATGGATGACCAGGGAAGACGCACCGCGGTCCAGATCTTGGGCCGGGAGAAGCGAAACGGGCGGACCTGGGTCCACTGCGCCTTCACCGCGGCGGGGCTGCCGTCCCTGGGCTACCGCACTTACTGGGTCTGCACCGGAAGGCCGGCCCCGAAAACAGACGCTGTGCGGACGATGCCGGTGTACGAGTTGGAGAACGGGTTCTTCAAGGTCCGGGTTGATCCCGCCACCGGCTGTCTCGCGAGCATTTTCGACAAGGCCAACCGGCGCGAGGTCCTTGCCCCCCGGGGCCAAGGCAACCTCATCCAGGTGTTGGAGGACTTCGGCGATTCCGAGGGTTTCCTGAGGAGCCGGCAGGGCGAGCCCGAGCACAATGTATGGGACGGCCGATCCTGGGACGTGGTGTCGGATCCGCAAATCGCCTGGGTTGAACACGGGCCGGTGCGCACGGCGCTTGAGGTGAAGAAGAAGTTCGGCCTCGCGCGGTTCACCCAACGCGTCGCTTTGGCGCAAGCCGTGCCACGGATCGACTTCGAACTGACGATCGACTGGGAGGGAAAGAACCGGATGGTCAAAGTGGCGTTTCCCTTGAGCGTATCTGCTCCCGTGGCGACCTGCGAGATTCCCTACGGCGCGATCGCGCGCGCGAGCAACGGCGAAGAGTGCGTGGCGCAGAATTGGGTGGACATCTCGGAGAACGGCTACGGGGTGAGCCTCGTTAATGACAGTCGCTACGGCCATGACTTTGCGCCGAACGTTATCCGACTGAGTGTTCTGCGCAGCCCCGATCATCCGGTCGCCGCGACAGAAGAGCGAGGTGCTGCACCGGATCCGTTATGCCTTGTACCCGCATCCGGGAGGCTGGCACGAGGCGGGGGTTCCCCGCCGCGGACACGAATGGAATAACCCGCCGATCGCCATTGCCGGGACGCAGCATCCCGGCGAGCTCCCTTCACGCTATTCATTCCTCGAAGTGACGCCGGAGAATGTCATCGTCTCTGTGTTGAAGAAGGCGGAGGATTCGGATGACCTTCTCTTGCGCTGTTATGAATCCACCGGATCCTCCTGCACCGCCCGGATTACCCTTGCCAGCCACCTGAAGATCGACGCCGTCCACGCCACGGACCTCTTGGAGGACAGTCGCGCGGAATGTGTCTCGCAGCGCACCGCCTTTCAGGCGCCCGTCGGGGCGTGGTCCATCGAAACCTTTAAACTGATCCGAGATCCCGAATGATGAGTTCCTTTTGAAGTGTCGCGGCTGGATGTGGCGCAAGAGAAGAGCGGGAATCGGAGCGTGCCGTAATGGAAACCATTTACATCGAAGAAAAGCAGCGGCTGAAACCCCTGCAGCGCAATCAGGCCTTCTGGAAGGGGGAAATCGAAGAGGGCCCGCTGATGTGGGTAACAGCGCCGGGAGCCAGGCCAAGTCGC
The DNA here is from genome assembly GCA_963749495.1 of uncultured bacterium. Lineage (GTDB taxonomy): Bacteria > Verrucomicrobiota > Verrucomicrobiia > Limisphaerales > UBA8199 > CAVQND01. Next base: position 323,621 of record CAVVMW010000015.1, on the reverse strand, counting down.
TCGGTGCCTGAGCCGGCCAGCGAGGAAGAGTTGTGGACCAACGTGGATTGCTGGTGTCTGTCGGTTTGTCATTGGGCCTTCAAGTACTTCGCAAAGAACTCCATCATCATTTTGTCCGCGGTGAGATCGTGAAACCCGTGTCCCGCTCCTTTGACGGTGTAGAACGTGACCGGCACACCGGCTGCCTTGAGCGCCGCTTCCAATAACTCGCTCTGGTGATGCGGGACCAACGGGTCCGAGTCGCCGTGCGCGATCAGAAATGGCGGGGTCTTCGCGGTGATAAAAGTGATGGGATTGGCCTTGGCCACCTTGTCTTTGTTTTCCTGGATCGGTCCGCCCACATACTTGGACTCGGGTGAACCAGCAGAATCGTGAATCTGCTTCTAGTACCCTCGCCACTCCGTTGAGCCTTCTCCAGAAGTCGGCTCACCAAGCTTCACCTGATGTGGGCTGCCACCGCAGCCACATGGCCGCCTGGCCACGTTTCAAATCGGTGAGACGCCGTTCAAGGTGGTCCGCCAGGCGCATGACATACGGTGTCGATGTGTCTCTTCCCCGTTCCATCCGCCCGGGCAATGAAGACCTGGTAATTTTCGTGGCAGCTAATGTTCTGGTTCCAGCCGCAACCTGCCGTCTTGCAGGGCCACTGCGAACCGCCGGTCTATGGCGGCGTTCACCGGGTCTGGGCCGGTTTGGCCAAGTCGCTTGCGGATTTCCCGCCGGAGCCACCAGTAGCCGGAGTTCCACGAGTAGAGGATGTGGCCGTGCGGCCTCCCGGTGACGGTGCTGATGGATTCATTGAAAGCGGGCGCGTAGGCGATTTCCCGCGCGATGCGCTCGACCAGCAGCGCATCCACTTCGGCCGCCGGCAGACCGTGGACGCCCGCCAACAGGTAATTCGCGGCGTCATTCAGGAACCAGGAGCCGCCGTAGCAATACACGCCGCTGTGGCCGGGCAGCAACGAGCCGTCGGCTTGGGAAATGACGCGCAGACCGTAGGGCGTCTTCACTTTCTCCGAGGTGCGAACGTGGGTCAGGACCTGCTCATCGGTGAGCAGTTTCTTCCCGAACACCGCGTATGTCAGCGTTGCCCCGTAGAGCGTGTCCTGTCCCAGGACGTTGCGCTGCTTGCGGCTGGTGGGCATGAACCCCCGCTCGCTGTTGAACAGCGACCGGTACGCCGCAATCGCCTGCTCGATGTCCTGGTCAGTGACACCGAGTCCCAGTTCTTTCGCCGCGAGCAATGCCCCACAATGGAAGCCCTGATCGCTGGCGGGCGAATCGTCATCGTCGTAAGGCAACACGTCGTGATACGTCTTCCATCCCTTGGCATTGGGCGCACCCGGCAAGGGGGGCGGAATGAACAGGCCGCCTTTCTCGTTGTGGCGAAGGAACTGGTAAGCTTGGCGGGCGAGCGTGTCGTTGACCGTGCCTCCCGCGCGTTTCATGAGCACCGCCCAGATGAGGTAATACTGCGCGTTGTCTTCGTAATCCATGCGGGTCCAGAACACTGCGCGGTTGGACTCGATGGTCTTCTCCGGGTCATCCAGCCCCAACGCGGTGTAGAAGCCATCCGAGACCCATTGCTTCCATCCGTAACCGGGGCCGGAGATGAAGATGTAGCGCCCGTCACGCGGCTGGTTGTTGGCATCGAGGGCCAGGTTACGGCGCAGCAGGTAGAGCGAGGTGTTTCGCAGGATGGCCTCGACGAGACAGGAGTTCCAGCCCTTGCCATTGGCGACGGCGAGATGAGCGGCCACCTGCGCGTCATAATGGGAGCGCGCCGGGCTGGCGAAAACCCAGGTTGTAAAGCGGCGGGTTTCGCCGGCCGCCAGGGATTGCCAGCCGTCCATCTGGTATTGGTAGGTGTCGCGCGCGTCTTCCGGGGGCTTAATGACGAGTGGATAGGGAGCGCGCCCATCGCCGGTCAGGACCGCCAACTGGTGGGCGAGCGGGTCCAGGAGCACCTGGCAACGGTTTTCCCACAGGCCGGGCGAGTCCGCGATCAAGCCAAAGACCTGGCGAGCCGTCCGGACCATCGCCACCGGGAAGGTCTCGACCCTGGCCGAACCGCGTACCGTGTCGTAAAGCGTTCGAGCCCTTTCCGGGCCGGAAAACGAGGCGAATTCACCTTCCACAGTCACGTCGAGCGGGAAGGTGATGGCGAAGCGTTGCGGTGCGTCCGCGCCGACTTCCAGCACGCGTTCCACCAGGGACGGCGTCTTTTGCACCAGCCGCAGCCGCAGGGTAAGCGCGCCGACCTTGGCCGGTCCGAGTTCGATCTCGTGGTCATGATGATTGCTCGTGCGGAACTGCACCGGCACGGCCTTGGCCTCCGGCAGCCGGAGTTCCACGCCGGCCGGCGCGGCCTCCGCCGAACGCCCGACCAGAGTGGACCCCGACCAGGTACTCGATGAGGCTCACACCGTTGGCTTCGCCGACCCTGGCGCGTAGTTCGAGTTCGGCAGTGTGTCCGAGCGGTCCTGTGAGGCAGAGGAAGCACGCAGCCAGTGAAACCATAATGCGCATTTCAGTCAGCTATGCCGAAATCCCGGAGCCGTCAAAGCAAATCTCCCATGCGGAATATCAGAGCCCAGCGCCGGGGCGCCGGCTACTGCCACGCCGGCGACCGCTTGCGGACCGAGACGCCCGGCGGCGGCGGGTAACCGCCAATGGACGCGAATGGACGCGAATCAGCAGGAGTATTGTGAAGGTGTCGTGGCAGGCGGAAGCTCGTTTTCATTCGCGTTTATTGGCGTTCATTCGCGGTTAAGTTTCTCAGCGCGCACGGTCCAGGACGATGCGCTCCCATTCGAGTTTGGCGCGCTTGAAATTGAGAATCACGCCGACCTTGTGGCCGGTGATGCGCAAATAGTTGAGCATCTGCCCGCGCTCGTGATCGGTAATCGCATCAATGACCTTGGTGTCCACCACGACACCATCAAACGCTATGAGATCCGGCACGTATTCACCCACTGTCACGGCTTTATACACTGCCGGATACCGCGGCTGCTGCGCATACGGAATCCCAGCCGGGCCGAATTCCACCACCAGCGCGTTCTCATACGGCTTCTCGTGCAGGCCGTGTCCGATGCCATTGAGCACCTCGATGGCGCTCCCCACCACCTTGTAAACCTCTTCCTTCCGAAGCAGCTCTCTATTCGCGTTCATTGGCGTTCATTCGCGGTTGCACTCAACGGGGTTGCAGGCTGGACGAGTCTATCAAAACGGGCTCTCTATTCGCGTTCATTGGCGTTCATTCGCGGTTACAGATCTAATTGCCACCGCAATGAAATGGGGCTGCCCCAATGCCGGCCGAGTCCCCACTCGGGATCGCTGAGCGGCTCTGTCTTCCGCGTATTCCGCGTATTCCGCGGTTGCCCTCAGGATTCTGCCTCATCAATGAGATTGGTTTCCATGGCCGGCGAGGCTGGGAAAGCCCCGAAGAAGAATGAACCGCCGAATACGCGGAACACGCGGAAATGAACAGGTCTAATGGTCACTGTTTTGTCCCGCACCCACGCGCCTCGGCCCGATAAATTCGCCCGGCGGGCACGTCCCGGAATCAGCCTGCCGACGGTGAGGCCCCGCCCGCGACTGCCCTCCTGCCGGGCCCAGCCTGGCCAGGCACTTCATACCGTGGGCCGTGGACCGCCGACTGTGGACTGTGGACTGTGGACTGTGGACTACGATCTCTGCCTCAGCGCCTCCACCTCCGACGCCGGGATGTAGCACAGAAACACCTCAGCGAAATCCTCCTTCAAGTACCCCCTGCCCACCTCCGCCCCTATCCGACCGCCGGAAAGCGCTCGGTTCTACCGAGCTGGAATTGACGTCCACATTGTCAAACAAATATCCCGCGCCAAAGAAACCCCCCATTTTACCGAGGCTGTTGCGCCTTGCCGAGTGGAGGCGGGCTGTTGCCAGCCCGCCCCCCTCTAAGAACCGTACGTGAAAGTTTCCCTTCATTCCGGCTCAAGCCCTCATAAGGTCAGCGCAATCGAATTGAACTTTTTGGCCGACCCACGGGCAAACGGGCGAGCAAACCTCGCACATCCGTAAACCCGCTTGGCGATACTGGCGTGCGGTCGTAATGCGCCGTGCTCCTTGGGGAGACGGCACGCAGAGCGCATCAACCGGCGAGCGCCGGTCGTCATTTGCAGTTCTGGTGGGTAACGATTCCTCATGCGTTCTTGCCATTTCAGACCAGACCGACGTGGGCATATCCAGCGCATTACCGCTGGCGTTGGCTTCTTCGGTCATCCCAATGCTGCGCCCCCTGACCCGCCTTGCGGTGAGGTCTGCCCGGTCGCGTAACCGGGCGGGGTTGGCAGCGTTTCCATGTTCTGCAACGTTCACAGGATGATTTAGGTCCGCCCTATACACCGGCAACGCGAGGTTCGCGTCGGGGTACGCAACAGCCCCCGAACCTGGTTGCTTGCCTTTTGGCCCAAGCCTTAACCAGCCTCTTTTGGCTTGACAACAATCACGATGCTTGCGGGCGTTCATTTGGTTTTGACCATGTCATCCGATTCTAGTGCTCCCCCGGATTGAGGCTCCCAGGTTTGCTCCATTGTCCGGAAGGCTTCAGACCCCGAGACGCAGCGCGTCTGGCGCCTGCTTCCGTAGAATACCTGTGGCGAAACACAGGGCTTAATCATGAACTATTCATGTTTTTTGCAGTAAACGTTGCAACTTCACGTTGCGGGTTGCGGGTCATGTTGCGGGTCCCATCTCGAGTATCCACCGGTTCAATGCGCCTTGTAGCGATGTAGCGGGTCCATACCGCCTGCGCCCACACATGACCCGCTCAGGGCCGCCAACCGCGAATCTCGAGTGCACTCCACAGCCCGAGCTCCGGCACCCGCTGCGTTAATCTTGCAGATCGACCTCCGACCAACGGAAGGCTCCAGGTTCAGCGGAAACCGTGTGCCTGAGCAAACGTGTCACAAGCGGCTCCCGGGGCGCATTTCGGCAGTACCACCGTTGGGCAGACCTCGCCCGATGCATCGGGGGTTAACGCCTCCTCTGGAGGCGTGTTTGCCTTGGCTTGGGCCGCGCCGGGCAAGGTCGGAACCACGGGGCCGGAGGCCCCGTCAACTGGCAGACCGGAGGTCTGCCCCACGGAACCAGCCCATGGTGTGGTGGTACTGGCAACATGCGCCCCGGCTCCCGGCTCCCTCGGTTTCGCGCTGTTCAACCGCCAGGAGTTCCGCTAATCCTGTGAGGATGAGCCATATCATGCGCGTGTCTGAACCCGTCGAGCGACCCGCCGCCGCCGTTGGTCCGAAGCTGATGCCGCTGATGTAAAAATGTGAATCCCCATGCAAACACCCCTCTTTCTTACCATCAGCCTCTGCGTTTTGGCCTTTGCGGCCAATGCGGGAGAATCCTCCGCCCAGCTTCCCTTTCCCACGCCACAGCAGGTCGCCTGGCACAAGGCGGGCGTGGGCCTCTTCTTCCACTGGGCGCCGAATGTCTATCAGGGCACTGAAGGGGACAACCGTTCCACACCGCGCGATCAGATCAATCCTGACCGATTCAGCGCCGATCAATGGGTAGAGGCAGTCAAGGCCGCCAACGCCGGTTACATGATCTTCGTGGCCAAGCACGTGGGCGGCTACTGTGCGTGGCAGACCAAGACGACCGATTATTCCCTCAGAACCTCGCCCTGGAAACAGGGCCGGGGGGACATGCTCGCCGAACTGGCCAAGGCTTGCCAGGCCAGAGACGTGCGCCTGGGCGTCTATCTGTGTCCGCGTGACGATACGCAGGGCGCTGGAGACGGTGGACGCGTGCCCTCCCCGGAGAAGCAGGCCGCCTACAACGAGACTTATCGCCAGCAGCTCACCGAAATCCTGACCGGGTACGGCCCGATGTTCGAGATGTGGTTCGACGGGGGGAATATCGTCCCGATCAACGACCTGATCGATAAGCTCTCGCCCGGGATCATCGCTTTCCAGGGACGACGTGCCGGCGGCTCGCGCTGGGTGGGCACGGAGCACGGCTTCGCGCCTTACCCGTGCTGGAACACGATTGATTGGAAACCGGGCGAGACGCCCAAGGAAGGCGCGGGCAGTCCCGCCGGCAACGCCTGGTGTCCGGCGGAATGCGACGTGTCCATTTTGCGCCCGAACTGGTTTTGGAGTGAAGGCAGCGACCGCCGCATCCTCAGCCTGGATGACCTTGTCGAAATCTATTATTTGTCGGTTGGCCGCGGCGTGAATCTGCTGCTCAACGCCACGCCTGACATCCACGGTGAAGTGCCCGCCGCGCAGATGAAGCGGCTCCAGGAATTTGGCGACGAAATCCGCGGGCGCTTCGCCAAGCCGCTTTTCACCACCAGAGGCGAGGGAAACACTCTATCCCTCGATTTGGGTGGCGAGACGACTATTGATCATATCGTTCTGCGCGAGGACATCCGCCGTGGGGAACGCATCCGGAAATTCCTGGTCGAAGGCCGGCGTGCCGATGGTAATTGGACGGCTCTCGGGCGGGGCACCCAGGTGGGCAGCCGCCAAATCATTCCTGTTCGCTCGACCTCCGTGCAGGCTGTCCGCCTCACCGTGCAAGAAAGTGCCGCACCGGTCACGATTCGCGAACTATCAGTCTTCCACGTCAACCGTCCGGTGCCGAGGCTGGCCTACCGCGAGGGCGACCGGTCGGCGAACTGAATCCGACCTTGAGATAGCCCCTCTTCCACGGCTGTTCTTCCGCCACTCCAGAACTCAAATCCCGAGCATGAGCAAATCCCGCAGCGCAGAGCTGCCCCTCGGCAGCACGACGACATCGGAACCCACAAACGGTCTTGGTCTCCGGAGCCATCGGCTATAGCATTGCCGCATGAAACCTTTCGTCAGATAACCATAAAACCGCCTTTCCCGTGATAACGGTGCCGGCGCGAATGACTGGGTGCTCGTGCTGGAAGCGCGCTGAGCGCGGACAGCCATGGAGGTTGTCGAAGACTATGAAAACGCCTAAACACTGTGGAACGGGCTGGGGCAGCCTGCGGGGAATCCTCGCCCCACTCCTCTTGGCTGTGTTGGTGGGGTCCGCCTCGCGGGTGCAGGCGGCCGCAGCCCCAGCCGATCCCATCAGGGCCTTTTGCATCGACTTCAACTGGGGCGAGGGCGGGCCGAACGGTTTTGCACGGCCAGGACTGTGGGCGGAGGCTTCGCCTGAGGAACACGTCGCCTGGTATGCGGCGCTGGGCTGCAATGTGATTCAGACCTTCGCGGTTTCCTGCAACGGCTACGCCTGGTACCGTGGCGGCCCCGTGCCGCCGCAGCCCGGCCTCAAGCATGATTTCCTGACCGAGATGGTCAAACTGGGCCATGCTCGGGGAATGAAGGTGATGGGTTACTATTGCGTGGGGGCCAACACGCTTTGGGGCCTGACGCACACCAATCTCAGCTATGGCGCCCCCAGCGACCCGCACATTCCCCTCACGAGGGAGTATCTGGACTACTTGTGTGGGTCCATCGAGGACGGCCTCAAGCGCACCGGGATGGATGGTTTCATGATTGATTGGGTCTGGAATCCAGGGGACATCGGCGCCGTGAAAATGAGTTGGCTCGACTGCGAGCAGAGGATGTTCGGCGAACTGTTCGGCAAGGCTTTTCCCGGCAAGGACAAAATCAGCAAGGCGCAGGAACTGGAATTCCGGCGCCGGGCCATCGACCGCTGCTGGGAGCGAATTCGCGACACGACCCGGCGCGTCAAACCGGACGCGGTTATCTGGCTGAGTTGCTGCGATGTGGGTTCGCCGGTAGTCACCAACTCGAAGCTGTTCAAGGAAGTGGACTGGTTGATGAACGAAGCCACGGACCCGAAGGCGCTCGAGCGGGTCGAGAGGATGAAGGGGCCGCATACCCGCCTCGTGCAATGCGTGGTGGGCTGGGGCGATGCGCACGACGCCCGGCGGATTGTCCTCGGCGAGGCGGCCGCCCGGCTTGGCATCTACGGTTTCTCCAAGCCCGGGGCGAACTCGCTGCCGCTGCCGGTGGAGGAGTATCGTCGCCGTCCGATCGTGTCCTTTCAGGGCAACGACCGCAACATTGCCGTGCTCGCACGCTACTTCACCGGGGCTTCGCTCGAGGCAATTGACCGCCAGGCCCTCGTGAAACGCCACAATATCGAGTGGAACGACCCGGGCGGGCAGATCCCGCTCGGCAATGGCGAGTTGTGTTTCAATGCCGACGGGACCGGCTTGCAGACCTTTGGCGGGAGCACCATGGCCCATTGGGCCTGGCATTCGACTCCGCTGCCCCCCGGTTGTGCGATCACCGATCTGCCGGCGACCGGAACAGTGGAAAAAGGCCGAATTACCGGTCCTATGCGCCAGGCGTCCGGGCGCAAAGAACTCGATGGCTGGATGTTCCGCAACCCTCACCCCATCAACCTTGGCCGCCTGCGCTTCCTGCGCTCCTCGGGGGCGGCGTTGGCGCCTGGAGAACTTCGGAATATCTCGCGGCGCTACGACTTGTGGACCGGGATGCACCTGAGCCGATTCGAAGTGGATGGCCAGTCGGTGGCGGTGGAGACCTGCGTGCATCCCACGCTGGATCTCGTTGCGGTTCGGGCGGAATCGCCGTTGCTGCGCGACGGCATCCTCGTAGTGGCCCTCGATTTTCCTTATCCCAGCGCCAACGGCAGGTCACCCTGGGCCGGCGAGTGGAATCGCCCTGGCGCGCACACCAGCCAACTGGTGGCGAAGGAAGGCGAACGCCGTGCCGAAATCCGCCGCACGGCTGATGCGGCGCATTACCAGGTGTTCGTGGGCTGGTCCGACGGTTGCAGCTTCAGCCGAGGGCCGGAGGTTGGCCTGGGAGAGCACAGCTTCAGGTTCGCCGGCGGGAGGGCAGGGCGAATGGAATTTGTCTGCGGTTTCTCCGGCCAGCCGCTGAGCTCCTTGCCAACGGTCTCGGAAACGCAGCAGGCGGTGGTTGAATATTGGAGGAAGTTCTGGAGCACCGGAGGGGCGATTGATCTTTCGCAGAGCAAGGACCCGCGCTGGAAGGAGCTGGAGCGGCGAATCGTGCTTTCCCAATACCAGATGGCGGCGCAATCAGCCGGGAGTTGGCCGTCGGCGGAGGACGGGCTGATGGGGGTGGACCCCTGGAGCAGCCAGTTCCACATGGAGATGACCTGGTGGCACCTGGCGCATTATGGGCTGTGGGGCCGCTGGCCCATGGCGGAGCGAGCACTGGGCTGCTATCGAGCATTCCTGCCGGTGGCGCGCCAATTGGCCGGGCAGTTCAATTACCGGGGTGCCAAATGGGGCAAGCAAGTGGGACCGGAGGGACGCACTGCGCCCTGGGAAGGGAGTTTTGTGCTCCATTGGCAGCAACCGCACCCGATCTTCTTCGCCGAACTGGAGTATCGGCTTCGGCCAACGCGCGCCACGCTGGAGAAGTGGAGAGACATCGTCTTTGCAACCGCGGATTACATGGCCGACTTTCCGAGCGCCGATGAGGCCGGCAGCTTCCATCTCCAGCCCATCATGCCACCCAGCGAGCAGGGCGTTACGCGGGACACAGTGTTCGACCTGGCTTATTGGCGCTGGGGACTCGACCAGGCCCAGCGCTGGCGAGAGCGGTTGGGCCAGGCACGCGAACCCCGTTGGGACCAGGTCCGTCTGCACCTGGCGCCGTTGCCGACGGCGGATGGTGTGTTCGTTCACTCTGTCGAATGGACCGACACCTACGCCAAGCGCGCGTGGGAGCATCCTGATCCGATTGGCGTGTTCGGGATGTTGCCGCCCCTCGAGGGGGTGGACCGTGAAACCGCGCACCGCACGGTGCTCAAGGTCTGGCAGACATGGGATTGGACCAAGTGCTGGGGTTGGGATTTCCCCTGGATGGCCATGGCGGCGGCTCGGGTGGGTGAACCGCAGATCGCCGTCGAAGCCTTGCTCAAGGATGCGGCTACCAAGAACCGCTACGACGAGCGTGGCGTGAACACCGGCGGTCCCTGTCCCTACCTTCCCGGCAACGGCGGTTTGCTCTACGCGGTTGCCATGATGGCCGCCGGTTGGGACGGCGCCCCGGCAAGACCGGCTCCCGGTTTTCCCGACGACGCAACCTGGGTGGTCCAGTCGGAAGGCTTGAGCAAAGCGCCTTGAACCATACCACTCTGAACCACGACAAAACGATGCATTGCCGCCAGGCAATGCTCCGAGCCGGCCTTGGCCTGCTGCTCGCGGTTGTCCCCACCGTCGCCACGTGCGGGTTTGCTGCACGCCAAGTGGCCGATCGGGAAGTCGTTTTCGACCGGGGACTGCTCCGCTGGAAGGACACCCGGGAAGAGGTCGCGCTGTTCGGGGTCAATTACTATCCGCCTTTTCACTGGAACTACGCCGATCTCAAGGCCATCGGCGCAGACCATGAGCGGACCATCCGCGCAGACCTGGCGCACCTCAAGCGGTTGCGCCTGGACCTGCTGCGGTTGCACGTCTTTGACCGGGAAATCAGCGACCGCCAGGGCAACCTGTTGGACAACGATCACCTGCGCCTGCTCGATTACTTGATCGACTAGTCCAAGCGCCGCGGCATTTACCTGGTGCTCACCCCTATCGCCTGGTGGGGTGTGCCGGATCTCGCGCAAGCCGATCCGGTTGGTCTCCTCAGCCGTCCGCCAGAAGAAGGCTGGATACAAGTTGCAGTCCTGGCGGTAGATTCCAATATCCGCCTCGCGGATTTGCTGGGAAACCGTTTCCAAGGCCCAGCGGCGCGCCTCGGGATTCCCTAGATCCAGCAGATGGAAGCCGTCCCTTTCCTTGATCACCAGCACGGATGGCAGGCGCACCTGTTCGCCCGGGCGCAACTTGAACCGTGCCTGCTGCAATCCTGCCCTCACGCGCACCCGGCCTGCGCCCAGCGCCTCAAAAAACGTCCTCCAATCCCCGGTCCATCCGAGTGCCAGGATCAGTCCTCCGCCCTGGGACGCCAGGTTGAAGTACGGCAGCGTGCCATCCGAGGAGCGCCCGCCAAAGGACTCCAGCGTGAGCGTCTTGCCCTTGTCCAGTGCGTCCTCGCAGGGCTGAAAATCAGAAGGCGAGTCGTGGCTGCCTTTGCTCCAGTGCAGCGACGCTGCCGCGTCCAAAGGAAAGGCCACAACGAAATCCGCGGAGCACGGGTTCTCCCACAATGGCGGGTCTTCACGCTCCGGGGACCGGAGGCGCACCTGCCATTCCACGGCGTTCACTGTTGGGTAGTCCCGCCTCACGAGGCGCCATTGAGTGGACGCGCGATGGGGCATTGCGCGCAGTTCAGCCAGCTTGAAATCCTCCGTCAACTGGATGGCTGAGCCATCCTTGGGCGCAAACCCCGGGTCCGAGTCCGCAGCCTGCCCAACCAATCGCGCCAGGGCGACAAACCCGACGAGAAAAACGACCGGCAACGTCTGTTTAAGCATGCACGCATCTTCCCAAAAGCCTGGCGGGGAGCAAGCCCCTGGGACGGAATGGGTTGACGCCCGCCCGCTTCCCAGCAGTATGGCTCGGAACTTGTGGATTGAACCACCGAGAGCGATCCGTATCTTCCGAGCCGATGAGATGGCTGCTGATTCTCTGGACGGCCGCATCGCTCGGTGGAGCCAGTTGGTCCTGGGCTCAGAAAAGTCCGCGGCCAGAGCTGACTTTTTGCTGCTCGCCGCGAAACGATCTTTTTCTGGCGCTCCAGGCGTATCATTTTCGCCGGTATGACCAGCCGACCGAGGCCATTCAGAATGCGACGGCGGGTTCGGCTGTCCTGCTGCTGGCGGACGAGTATCCCGGTGGGCCTACCACCAGACCGGCTATGAACCGTTGCTCGACCGCACCAAGACGGCCGTGGCGCTGACCATGAGGGCCTATCCGGCCGGTTGGCGCTGGCAAAATCAGCTCGAGCGGGCTCGCATGGTGCTGTGCTTGGCCTGGCTGGCCCGGATCGAGAATACGGTCGAGCATCGCCGCTGGCTGGATGCGGTCGCGGGGGATTTGCTCGCGTGGCAACAACCCTCCGGAGCCATCCACGAGCGCCTGGGCAAAGTCGAAGGGGGTTTCTCCCAGGCCCCGCAACGCAACGAAGACTATGGCACCACGGAGACCCCGCTGCTCCAGCAGGACGGGGACCCGGTCACCGACCAGTTGTACACGACGGGCTTTGCGTTGCTTGGATTGCACGAGGCGGCAGGGGCCACCGGCGACCCGCGGTTCCAACGCGCCGAGGACAAATTGGCGGACTACCTCTGCCGGATTCAGAACTGCTCGAAGGCGTTGCCATGGCTGAACGGCTGCTGGTTCCGGGCCTTTGATGACCGGCGGTGGGAAGCCTGGGCCAGTTCGGCCGACGTGGGCTGGGGCGCTGACGGCTCGTTTGTCTTCGAAGGCGTGCCCGCCGAGAGCGTCGGGCTAAGCGTGAACGTTCCCGGCTACCGTTTTTCCCTGCTCAATCCCAGCCTCGACCGGCTCAACGGCTTCAGCATCATCGGCCGCGTCTCGGGCAATCTCGAAGGGCTGCTGGTGCTCCAGGAACCCGGCCAGTTTAAGCACGACTGGAACCAGCCCCACAACCCGGGCGATCAGCCGCGCGACAAACCGCTCCGCGGTCTGGCGCCGGACCGGGTTCCCCGGCGCTGAGAGCCGCGCGGCTGCTCGATCTCGGCCTGCCTTGGCTGTTGTTACCGCCGCTATGGAGATTTCACTGGGTTGCGCGAAGACCAAAGTGCCCCTGAACCTTGGCGGGGGAGCGACGACTTTTCCACACGTTGCTCGGCGCCTTCAAGCCCTTCGGGCGGGCCTCAGGGCGTCCGGCCGAAATCGCGGGCCCGGGCCAGGAGCGCGCGAAGTTCCGTGACTTTATCCGGGCGAACGGTGCCGAGGTCGCGGCTTTCCCGCGGATCGGCGGCCAAGTCGAACAGAAAGCCAGGCTCCGGGACGGTCACCTGGTTCCAGGGTCCGAGGTGATCGTTTACTCGGCCGGGAGCCCCGGGCCGGGCCAAGCAGCGCGGCGGTGGCGCCGAGGTCGGGAACGAAGAAGGGGTCAATCTGGGACTTTCTTGAAATGGAGATTCCGTGATGCGCTGATGATTGCTGTGAGATACTTGAGCATCCGTCTCGCTGTGATAGGTGGGATCAACCCAATCAGCCCAAAAGCTGCCAGTGCTCGCACAGGCGCCCGCGGCAGGCACTGTAAACCGCACGACCAGCGGCTAATTGGGGCCCCGATTGTTCCGGTCCTCGAGATCCAGTGTTCCAAGCGCTTCGCCGTTTCGGAGGGTTGACCAACTGGGGGCCCCAGCAATAGACTATTCTCATGCAATTGACCATTGTGGTTTCCGATGAGCAGGCGCGACGGTTGGGACTGGGCCGTGAGGGACTGGAAAAGCTGATCACTCGGCTTCTGCAGCAGATGCCGAACCTTGCTTTTCTGGAGGAGGTGACGGAATTCCTGGGCAAGGGTCCTCAGCCTGAGGAGATCGTGGCCTTTCATGGCTCGGAGAAATCACAGCAGCGCGTGCGGGAACTGCTGGACAAGAATCGCACCGGCACGCTCACACCCGAGGAGGAGGCGGAACTGGACGGGATCGAGTCTGCAAACCACCTGTTCGCCCTCATCAAGGCGCGCGCCTGGCAACATGTGTCCGCGGCCTCGTGAGCCAAATTCCGGACATCCTGCGCGGCTTGGTGCGCGAGTGTGCTCGAAATCGCTGTGAATACTGTCTCATCGGCGAGGTCTTTGTAGCGCTTCACGAGCCCGACCATATCATTGCCGTGCAGCATCGCGGCGCAACTGCGCCCGACAACTTGGCGCTGGCCTGTTTCGACTGCAATCGCCGGAAGGGTCCCAATATCTCATCGGTGGACCCCGAGACGGGGCGGGTGGTTCCGCTTTTCCATCCACGGCGCGACAAATGGACCAAGCATTTCCTCCTTAATGGCGCTCGCATCATTGGGCGTACAGCGGTTGGCCGCGCCACGGTCGAGTTGCTCCGCTTCAACGACCCCCGGCGCGTTCGCGTACGGGCAGAACTCCACCGAGTCGACCGTTACCCATGAAGGGGGGACGCCCTTGGGGAGGGACACGCCTTCAAATCGCTCGATGGAACAGTTGATCGGCGTCAGCATCATTGGCCGCGTCTCGGGCAACCTCGAAGGGTTGCTGGTCCTTCAGGAACCCGGCCAATTGAAGCACGACTGGAACCAGCCCTACAACCCAGAGGATCAGCCGCGCGACAAACCGCTCCGCGGTCTGGTGCCGGACCGGGTTCCCCGGCGCTGAGAGCCGCGCGTTTGCTCGATCGCGCTTTGCCTTGGCTGTTCGATCTCCGAGAAGAGCGAATCGAAACGGGGTTCCTGGAGAGTGAGGAGCGACGGTGGAGCGTTACCAGCGCCGAAAACCAGTTGCTTGCTTCAGTTCTTCCCAAACTTCGAGCACGGCCGGGCACTCGGAAATACGATCAACCATGCGCAGGGTGCGTGAGGTAAAATCCGGCTTGTCCAGGTAAGGATAGTCGCGACAACTGGCGGGACGATGGTCGTGCACCGTGCAGCGGTTGTCCTTCAGGAAAGGACACGGACGCTGGCGCATGATCCATGGAAAGCCGTATCTGCTGTCGGCCGGCCCCAAGTAATTTGCCACGATTTGCGACTTGCTCATCCCAAGGCCCGCCGCCAGCATTGAACGCGACGCGTCCGTGCTCCGCGCCCACCCCTTCATCCGCGAACAACTCGAACCCCGGAATCGGTTCACTCGTGGATCTCCACCACATCCCGGTCCCGCAGGATTTCGGTTTTGTGGACTTGTTGGCCTTCGAATCGGCTGTGTCCCCACAGCCGGGCGAATTTCATCCGTTCAGGCAAATCGCGATGAATCTGGAGAGCCAGATCCGCAACCGTGGCGCCGAGCGGGACAACGAATGGCTTGTGGAGGTCGGGCGGCAGGCCGGGCTGTTTCGTGTACACGCGGATCGCGCCCAGCAGTTCCCAGAGCCGGACGAAGAGTTCCGCCAATCCCTGCCGCAACCGGGTGCTGATCGCCACCACTTCCAGGCGGGCATCGCTTCCAGAGGGGCCGTAAAGGCTCCGCAGTGTCTCGATGGCCTGCGGGGTGGCGGCGTCGGCTTTATTCGCGATGATGAGCCCGGGGCGCTGAGCAGCATCCCCCGGAGGCAGGCGGTTCCGCGGCAATGAGTGCAGCACCAACCCTCGCGCTTTGAGAATCTCCAGCACTATCTCCACCTGGTCGAGCGCCGCCTCACCCGCCTCCACCATGACACCGACCACGTCGGCGCCCCGAATCGTCCCCAGCAAACCAGGTGGAACATGCTCAGGGGTAAGCGGGGGCGTATCCACCAACTCGATCTGCACGTCGTCCTGATGCCACATGCCCGGCAACGGCACGGCCGTAGCAAAAGGGTAATCCGCAACTTTCGGACTCGCCTGGGTGGTGACGGCCAACAGGCTGCTCTTTCCGGTGTTGGGCGGCCCAATGATCACGACCTGTCCGGCGCCGCTCTTGGGAATATGAAAGGGGTCGGGTCCTTTGCTGTGGCGGGCTTGCTGATCGGCCTTCCGCAGTTGGCTCAGGCGGCGCTTGAGGTCGGCCTGCATCTTCTCGGTGCCCTTGTGTTTGGGAATGGCGGCGAGCATTTCTTGCAAGGCCGCCACGCGCTCCTGGTCAGTCGCCGCCTGCCGATACCGCAACTCGGCTTTCTCATACTCCGGTGTCAGGTTTGCCCGGCATGGCGATCAGGGTTCGGGTTGAATTGAGAGCTGTTGTGGTCAAGATAGCAAATCGCCAGCCGGAGGAAAACCACGAAACCTGAGGCGCCGCCCCGTGCAGGATCGGGCTTGCCTTGGGTGTTACGATGATGGCAGAAAAGGCCCTGCAATGGGTGAAATCTCCCAAACCCAGACCCACGCGCGCCACCGTCCTTCGAGGGCGCTGGGTGGCGGCGACCGCTTCGTGCGTGCGCGGCGTGACTTTGTTCCCGCTTATCTGAAAGCCTACGAATCCGGGCAGCTCACCGAGAGAGCCACGGCCGCCCAGGAATTGCTCCATCCTTGCCGGGTCTGCCCGCGAGATTGCCGCGTGAGCCGCTGGGACGACAAAGCCGGCGTCTGCAAGACCGGCCGCTACGCGCGGGTCGCCAGCGCGTTTCCCCACTTCGGGGAAGAGCGCTGCCTGCGCGGCTGGAGGGGATCGGGAACGATTTTCTTTGCCGGCTGCAATCTCGGGTGTGTTTTCTGCCAGAATTATGAGACCAGCCAGCTTGGCGAGGGGCAGGAGCAGAACGCCGACCAGTTGGCGGCCGTGATGTTGCGCTTGCAAGAGGCGGGTTGCCACAATATCAATTTTGTCACACCGGAGCACGTCGTGCCGCAGATCCTGGAAGCACTGCTGATCGCTATTCCCAGGGGGTTGCGGCTGCCGCTGGTCTATAACACGGGCGCCTACGATAGCGTCCAGAGCATCCGGTTGATGGACGGCGTGGTGGACCTCTACATGCCCGACTTCAAGCTGTGGGACCCGCAATCCTGCGCCAAGTACCTCCGGGCCCGGGACTATCCCGAAGCCGCGCGTCACGCCATCAAAGCCATGCACGAGCAAGTCGGGGTTCTGCAAGTGGACGAGGATGGGCTCGCATTGCGTGGCCTGCTCGTCAGGCATCTGGTCATGCCTGGCCTGCTCGCGGACACGCGGTCCATTCTCCATTGGCTGGGGAACGAGCTCTCGCCCGACACCTATGTGAATCTGATGGACCAATACTGTCCAGCCCACAAAGCCGAAAGGGAGCCACAGTTCAGCGCGATCAGCCGGCGGCTCTTTGGCTCCGAGTTCCGGCAGGCCACCGAACAGGCGTCCGCTGCCGGGCTGTGGCGTCTGGACAGACCCCAGGACGCTGTCTCCGAACCATGACCGAAAGGCTGCGACTGCCTTTGCATGACGCACCTCTGCTGGGCGCGGTTTCAGTCCAGCCCTGACCGGGAGCACTATCTGGTGGTTTGTCCCGGCTTAGAACCATGAAGCGGGAGTGTAGGGACGTTCCATCGTGCCTTGTAGAGACGCTCGCCAGGACGTTGGATCTCGCCCTCCGGCCCGAGGAACAAAACGCGGGACGACCACCAGCTCCACACCTTCTTTCCGCCTCCCTCGAGGTCCAGGGCAAAGACCTCCTTGTGCCCGCAGAGAAGGAGTTCCTCCGCGTCGGGGGCTGCCAGAGAGAGGCACGGATAACCTGCCAGCCCCAGCACGATGGTGAGGAGCGGTGCCGCGCAAGTGAGTCTGGCGTTTCTTAAAGCCATACAGCGCCATTCTTTCCCAAACGCTTTCATGAAGGCCAGCACATCTGGCATCAATTCTCTTTCAACATGGTGGACAATACATAAACATCGTTTTACGTCCGCTTCAGCGGCGGAAAGGAAAACGCGTTTTGTCCCTCGGCAACAGCGTAGGTTTCCTCCCTCCCACCATGCCGGACCAGGAGCTTGAAAGGCCCATCCGAGGAGACCGACAACTTCAGCGACGGCCTATCGCCGCCTGCGGGTTCTGCCTTGAGCGGAACCACGTGCCCGTTGAATCGGAACCGTTCGACACCCAGCGGTTTCGCCGAAGCCACCTCCCACATCAGGGCATTGATCGCCGCGCCCAAATCGTCGGCTTCGCGCGCAAATCCGGCGGCCTCGGGCGCCTTGCCCAAGGACTCGGCAATGGTGGCGAGGTTCCGCCCAAAGAGCGCCATCTGGCTGGACGTGTCAATGGCGCAGCCGCCGCCCTTCAGGAACGCGTTCCGAGGCGAGTTGTCCATGCTCGCCCAGTCGGTCACATAAAGCCCGCTGCCCTGGCGCAGATACTTTTGGAGCGCGCGGTAGTAGCGCACCAGCGGCTCATAAACCCATGAAACATGTGTCCCACAAAAAGGTGTTCTGGTTGAACGCGGCATCGATAAACTGGGAAACATAGCCGCTGCCCGCAGCCGGCTCATGGAAGTTCTTGAATGCCAGTTCCCAGCTTTTCCAGTACATGGATACCCACTCGGGCCTTTCCCCAAAAACGGGCGACGGCAGCCGGTCGCGCAGCTCGGCAAACCGGGGCAGCGGCGCCGGTGGGTAGCTCTTCTTGGAAAAGTACATGCCGCGAGCCGCTCCTGAGGATTCTATCCCCACCCCGGCGCCGGACCCTGATTGAGCAAAAAAGATCAATGCGCAGGCCAGGATCTTGGAATAGCTGTTCATGCCTTACCTTGACCATGCCTGGCAGCCGTGCGCGCAAGCTTACCTGGGGGATCGGATCGCAACGGTCGGAACCGAAGCGGCTGTCGCGTTGGTAGTTCATGAGGTGGAGCGCCAGGCGCCTGGGCTGGCGAAAGAGCGGGCACCCCTATGACACCCGGCGCCTGGACCTCGACCGGCAGCCCGGCGGGTGCGACATAGCGCAGGGCACTCGCCATCAGCCGCTCGATTGCCGGGGTCAATTCGTAACATTGAGTCGAGTCGAATCGCCCGGGCAGGTACGCCACCCGGCCCAGGCCATACTGATGCGTCAGCGCGGCCGGGCAATCCGGCGAGGTCTCACCGCTTAGCCAAGCGGCCGGCTCTGCTCCGTCTGCACGGACGATCACGTGCGTATCGGTGGAGGTAGTCGAAGACCAGGGCGAAAAAATTGCACCGGGAGCGGCTTGGATGGGCTTTTTGACCTTACGCGGCTACCACCAGAAGGTTGGGTCCCCCGAGGCCAGGGTCCGGACGTTGAACAATTCGAATTTGCGCCACTCGACGTGGCCGTCGAGCATTCCCTGGTTTCCGCCGGCGGGGATCAAGCCCTTGAGGTGCGGGCTGGTGTGGGGCTTGGAATAGCCGCCCGGCACGGACGTGAAATTGTAGGTGAAGCGCCGGCTCGGGATGTCCTCGCCGGGGAGCGAGAGTGTCGCATCGGCGATGAGCACACGCTCGCTGATGGCCGGCGTCACAGATAATGGGCCGATCTGAATGGGTTGGGGGTAGATCCTGGTGTTCTGGTTGGAAGCAGCCAGCGCCGCCGTGTTGGGCAGGGTCATCGCGTAGCCGAGCACGTGGTAGCTGTTGGAGGCATAGTTCCAAAGAGCCAGCCAGTCGGCCTCGGTGAACCTGGGCGCGGTTCCCGGGCAATAATAGGTCTTGTATTCGGTGCCGCTGCGGACCATCGTCGTGCCCACGTCCCACGGGAGGTCCCATACCCAGTAGCCCTGCGACCCCATCTGCGTCTGGTCGTGGGCCGGCAAACGGTCTTTATTGTCGTTGCCGTACATGAGCAGGGCGAGGGTGAATTGCCTCTGGTTATTCTTGCACTGCGTGCGCTTGGCTCTCTCCTTGGCCTGGGCCAGGGCCGGCAGGAGCAGGGCCGCCAGGATGGCAATGATCGCGATGACCACGAGCAATTCGATCAAGGTGAAGGCCGGCCGGGGGCGCGAGCCCGACGCGTCTTGCAGATTTAAGGGACCTGCTCTCATAGAAAACCTTTGCCTGTCATACTCAAGTTCTTGCCTTCCGCGATCGGGGCCGGGGCCGGGGTGCCCGGCGGCGTCCGTCCCCGGCCTGGCGATCCCACATGGAAAGGTCCCTTTCATCGCGCTCCTAATGGACCAGCCGGAAGAAGGAGGTTGCGTTGGTCATCGGCAACGTGACGGTATTGTATAACCCGAAGAGGACCGGTTGGGTGGGGACGGGTTGCCAGTTTGGCGGGTTGAGGCGCAGCGTGGATTGCAGCGACACGCCGGCCGCCGGCAGCCAGCGCAGGACGATGGCGTCGAGGGAGGCGCTGACCAGCAGCGATTCCGAGGTTGCGTCGAGCATGAAGCCGTCAAACCGCACGGTCACACTGGCGCCGCTGTCGAATCCTCCCGCCGAGAGGCCGACCTGCATGGGCACGCCCGCGAAAGGCGCCACCGAATAGGTCGTTCCTTCGGGACACGGCGTCCATGGGTCGGTCGCGTTGAGCCTCTGGTAGAACGAGAAATTGGTCCCATTCTGCCTGGCGATGAGGAGCCAGTAGTTGGCGTCCCCAGGATCCGGCTGCGTGCTCCGGGTGGTGTTGTTGACCGGGAGGGTCAGGCGGGCGTAGGTGCCGATGGCGAACTCGTCGAAGCGGGTCCAGGAGACCCAGGCTTCGTTGGTCCCACTGTCGAAAGCCGTCCCCACATCTCCGCGGGCGTCGATCCCGTAGGCGCGGGCCATGAGACCGGGGTTGTCGTAGCCGATGACGTTCAAAGGAGTTGAGATGGACGGCCGCCTGGAAGTCCCCCGGAACATATTTGAAGAGGAAAAAGCCATCGTTCTGGCCAAACTCCCAGCCGACGTTCTCGCTGGTCACGGTCAGCACGCCGTTGCTCGAGATATTGGCGTCTGCCACGCTCACGGCCGCAAGCGGGTCCGACACGAACGCGGTCCCGGGAATGTCGCCCGGGTGCTCGTAAACCCCGTCCCATGCCGTGCCGCCCACGCCGCCGGCCAGGTAATCATGGCTGACGGCAAAGTCGTCGGTGAATCCGGGCGGCCGCACCCTCGCGACGAAGGTGTTGGTGAAGTTCTGGTAGGTGGCGGTAATTGTGGCTGAGCCATTCGTCAGCCCGGTCAGCACGCCGTTATTGGCGACGATCACGTTCGGGTCGCTGGAAACCAGCGTGGCCAGGCTGCTGATGTCCCCGCCGCCGCCGCCGCTGTAAAGGGCGTGCACCACGGGCAAACCAATGCCGCCCATGGGAATCCCATTGCCCGGCAGCGTCGTAGTGATGCCCGCCAGGGTGCCGGCGGCCAGGCTGCCCACCGCCAGGGTCTGCTGATTGAACACCTTGGTGCTGCCCGAACCGGAATACGAGTAAACGGCGGCATAATAGACGGTCCCCGGCGTGAGGCCGGTCACCGTCACGTTGGTGCCCACCGCGCGATAGACCACGTAGTTGCCGCTGCCCAGGTCGGTCCCGAACCCAAAACGGGCGTCGGCCGTGGAGAGGAAGCCGAAGTAAGGTTGCTCGGACACCGGCGCGCCCGCCCGCAGGATCACCATGCTGGTGGCCTGGCTGCCGTCGCTGTTGGTCCCCGGGGCCCAGGTCAAGTTCATGGAGACGTTGTCGGGGTTGAGCGCCAGGGTCAAGCCGGAGGCTGCGGAGGGCGGCGCGCCGCCCGCGATGTTGGTGGCGTCGAGCATGAAGCTGTCGAAACCCGCGGTGCCAAGAGCGCCCGTGAACATCGCTTCACATAGGCCGACCTGCAGCGGCAGCCCGTTGGTCAGCGCCGCATGGACCAGCGTCCCCATCGGCTGTGCCTCCCAGGGGTCCGTCGCGCTGACCCGCCTGTAGAAGTTGAAGTTGGTCCCGTTTTCCCGGGTCATCAGGAGCCAGAAATCCGAGGTGGCGCCGTCAAACGTCGGGTATTCGGTGTCAACGCCGGCAACGGCAGTGCGCGCCTCGGTGGAGTCGTTGAATTCTTCGAACTCGGCCCAGTCCACCCAGTTTCTCCGAACCGCCGAAGGGCGCGCCATCCGGGCCGGCGGCGCGGGCCATGAGGCCGGCGAACTGGTATCCCACCTTTTGCAGGGAGTTCATGTGGACGGCCACCTGGAAATCACCTGGCACGACCTTGAACAGGAAGAAGCCGTCGTCGCCCGCGCCCGCCCAGGACGTCGCCTTGGCTGTGATGGTGAGGACGTTGTTGCTGGCGATGTTTGCGTTGGCGACCGTGGTGCTCCCGTTGCCGTCACCTCCGTTATTGCCGCCGGGCAAATCGCCAAAGCGCAGGTACACTCCATCCCACGTCGAGCCGGCGACGCCGCTGGCGGCGTAGTCGTAGCTGGAGCCGAAATTGTCCGTGTAGGCGGGGGCATGGACGGAGACGAGCTGGCTGCCGCGGACGCCGGCATAGGTGGCGGTGATGGTGGCTGAGCCGTTGATGACCCCGGTCAGCACCCCCGGTCCGGCGAGGATGACCGTGGGGTCGCTCGAGGTCCAGACGGTGGTCGGATCGGCGCTCACGTCGTAGGAATCGCCGCTGCTGTAAGTGGCAACGAGCTTCGCGGCCGCGAGCCCGCCCGCTGGGATGTTGGTCGGGGACAGGGTGAAGCTCACCCCCGCGAGCGTACCTGGACCGACGGCGCTGTTGGTGGCCGGGCTGGCCGTGTTGTAAACCGTCGAGGAGCCCAGCCGGCGAAGGAGAAAACGGCGGCAGAGTAGGTGTTGTTGCTGCCGCCCAGGCCGCTCACGGTCACGCTGCTCCCCGTGCCGACATACACGATGTGGTTGCCGGCAGAGCCAAGGAAGCGGGCCGTCCCGAAGTTGGTGTCGCCCGCATACGCAAACCCGTAGGCAGGCTGCCCCGTGATGGGCTTGTTCGCCCGCATCACGACCAGGCTGCCGGCGCTGCCCGTCCCGGGCGCCCACGACAGAGTCATCGAGCCGCCGGGGTTTGGGGCCGAAAACGTCAGCCCCGAAGGCGGGGCGGGCGGCGTGCCCACGCCAACGTTGGGGCCGCTCAGCTCGAAGTCGGTGAAGTACACGGCCGGGGAGTTGGCGGTGAACACCGCCTGCTGAATCCCCACCTGCATCGGCACCCCGCTCAGGTCGCCGCGCGTGAAGTTGGTCTTGAGGCTCCAGCCATCGCTTTGGTTGGTCTTGTCGTAGAAGGTGAAAGTATCCCCGGTCCTAGTGATCCTGAGATAGCGCGCGCTGTTGGTGTCGCTGTTGTCTCCGGGATAGTCGATCTCCGTGTCGGCGCCATTGGTCGCAAAGCGGACCGAATCGCCGATGCCAAACTCCTGGAACCGGGTGATGTTCATCCAGTTTTCGGCGGCATTGGTCCCGGTGGGATTGAACGGGCCGCCCGAGGGGTAATCGGCGGCGCGGACCAGAAGCCCCGAAAAGGTGTAATTCTGAGGGTCAAACGGAGGGCTGTTCTTCACCGAAACATCAAAATCACCCGCGACCATCTTGTACAAAAAGAACCCGTCGTCGCCATTGCCCGCCCAGCTCGTGGCGGTGGACTGGACGGTGAGGAAGCCGGGGAAGCCCAGGTTGGCATTGGCCGCCAGGGTGGCTCCCGCGCCATCCCCGCCGTCGTTCCCGCCCGGTACGTCCCCGAAGCCGAGATAAACGCCATCCCAGTTTGTGTCACCGAGGATGCCGTCGGCGAGGTAGTCGTGGGAGACATCGAAGTTGTTGGTGATCGAGCCCGCCTGGATGGAGAGGCCCAGGGCCAGGACCAGGAATGCGCCGGCCAGCGCCCTCAGGTTCCGTGTGTTCTTCATAAGTTGACTTGTCGAGGTTTGCCGGGCATCAGCGGCCTGCGTTCAGAGATACTTCAAACCAAAAAGACCGGCGCGCAAGGCCTGTCTAACCCGGATCGTATTGACCCTACCATCTTGTGCGATTGAAGGCCAGCTTAACTTGGCTCAAAATGACACCTCGACCGGGAAGTCCTGTCATTTCCAGCCAAGACAGCCGCCCTTCCCTGTAGTAGGTTCCGTGGCAAGATGAAGAATCCCTGCTGGGGCGGCGTGTTCCCCGCGATTACGACCCAACTCCAGGCAGACCAGTCCCTTGACCTGGAGGCCACCGGCCGGCGCGCCGAGGCGCTGCTCGCCTCCGGCGTCTCCGGCATCATCTTCCTGGGGTCGCTGGGCGAGAACCAGGCCACCCCGATTACAGTTGCCCTCACCGCTGGAGGCAGGTTTTGGACCCGACAGGGCGGCTCGGCGGGCCGGGGCTCCGGCATGGCGTTGAGCCGGACGTGCCTGCTGCCATCGCGGACCAGCACGCCCTGCCGGAGCAGACTCCGCATCCTGCTCAGCAGGCTGGCCGTGACCCGGCGGCGCTCGGCCCGGTCGTGCAGGTTTCGTTGGGCTACCGCTTGGCCAATCAGCGACCAGATGGGGAGCGTTTTCTCCGGGGCCGAGCTTACGGCTCGGACCAGCACGTCATCTTCGAGGCAGAGTGTCGAAAGATGAGGCTCGGCCAAGGCTCGATGTGCTGCCGGAGGCGGCAGTGGCGAAATAACTACCATGCCGGTAACTACGTTCGGACCTGGGCCACAGTGATGCGGGCGGTGGAGACGCGAGCGCGTGACCTGGGAGAAGGTCTCAGGGATGACTCCTGACCTGGCGAGCTCCGCTAACTGACGGGCACCAGGGAAACCCTCTCGCCCTTGTCGTTGCGGGTGATCCCTTGCGCATGCGGATCGAGAGACAAAACGCCGTCCACCAGGAAAGCATAGCGGTGATGGCCGTGCTTCAGCTCCACGTTGAGCAGCCAGGAACGGTCCGGCATCTGTTTCATGGGATGGGCCGTTGGGTTCCATTGGTTGAAGTCCCCCACCAGACTGACCGATTGCGCCTGAGTTGCGCGGCACACGAAATTAACCGGCCGCAGGTTTTGGTGGTACAACATCCGGTTCATGGCGTTATCCCAGCATGTTCTCCAGCACGATTAACGCACCGCGCCGGACCGGCTCCGAGCGCAACGCCAGCGCATAGTACTTCTGAATCCACCCGGGCTGAGCGGCGTTGCGTTCCCGCCAGACCGCCTTGAGAACGCGTTCCGTGCGCTCCACTTGCTGCATCGCCGAGGCGAAGGATTCCCGCCCCTCGGGCAGGTCGGAAATGTCGCCGACGAAAAAGCGGGTGATGCGTTTGCGGGCCAACACGGCCTGCAAGAGCATCACGACCGTCTGTTCGTAAGGATACCAGCGGCGGGCCAGCACCTCGGCCAGAAAGGCGTGGCGCACCGCAAAAAACTCAGACCGCGGCCGCTCGGTGAACTGGCGAATCTCCTGCGCCTCCGCCGGAAACCAGTTGTATAGCAGCGCAAAAGTCCCGTAGGTGTCGATGAGTTGTTTGGGGTTGTTGTGGTCCGTCGCGATCTCACCGATGCAGAGGTCCATCTCAAGCTCGAACTCAAGCCGGGCGACGATGACGCGCTCCTGGTCGAAGACAACCAGCAGGTGATGAACACCCTCCAACAAATGGCCCAGGCCCTCAAGCAAAACACGATGGACGTGAACCAGCTCAAGCAGGCCGGCGCTCAACTCGCCGCCCGCGTCAACCAGAGCCAGGCCCAGCGTGAATCGCTCTCAATCAACTACAAGGACGCCCCTGACGACATCAAACGCCAGATGGAGATCGCGGCGGGATTCCAGCCTAGCCGGCTGCCAGCGCGGCTTCCTCCGCCACCGGCCACTCCGCGATTATGGGGTTGCTGTGCTGACCACTTTGGGCATATTCGGGCCATGCGGAAACGGGCTTATATTGTGCTGGCCGTATTGTTCGCCTTCGCCATGGGACTGGCGACATGGGAGGCGTCGCGCACACACGAGCAGGGGCCAGTTTACCAAGGGAAGCCACTGGGTTACTGGATTGAACGCTCCGGTCAGTATCCTGGACCTGTCGCCAACGTTAGCGCCTTCCCTCCTCATCTCAGTGGCCAGACATTACCGCGAGTGGACTCAAACGCGGTGCCTTACCTCATCAAGGCGTTGGACAGACACGATGGCCGTATCCGCCACAATTATTGCACGGTTTGGAGGAAGCTGCCCACGTGGGCGCAGAAATGGTTGCCCAAGCCGTTTTTGCCAGTGTACATTCGTTTGAACGCGGTGGAGGCTTTGGGTGAGATTGGTCCCGGGGCCAAGCGGGCAATCCCGGCATTGAGTCGGGTAGCGACAGGAGATAAAGTCCCTGTAGTGCGGTGGCTCGCCGTCGGGTCATTGGGGCGCATCGGAATCGAGGAACAGGGTGCCAGGCTGGCGCTGGTTGAGGCACTTCAGGATCGGGCGAGTCTGGTCTCCTACACCGCCATGCTCGTGCTGGCGGGCGACCGGATGGCGGAAGGGAACCCGACGAACACCTTAGTCCAGCTACTCCGCGACTCGGATCACGCAATCCGGTCTTGTGCCAGCAATGTGCTGCGGCGCATGGACCCCGTTCTCGCTGCGAGCGCCGGCATAAGCACCAACGCGCCGGGGTTGTGACCGGCTTGCTCCCGCATTACCGCCCGCCATTCCTGACGAGCGTCACTCTGGGATTTGGCTGGCCTACTTCTTCTCTGCGAGCAGCTTGACGGCGGCCAGATCATCCTCAGTCAGGCCCAGGGCGAGACCGTTGGTCACTTTGTCTTTGAGGCGGTAAATGACTCCGCAGGCGGGTTGGGTAAATCCGGCAGCTTGGAACTGCCCCCATTGAGAGCTGGGCAGGTCGCTGGGAAAGAGTTGGGTTTTGAAGCGCCGGGCAGTGGCGCCGGGCAGTCGCGGCAGGGTGGCGCAGACGGCCATGGCCCCGGTGGCTTTGAGGAATTGACGCCGCCTCATGGCGCCCAGGGCCGGGTGGAGGTGAGGGATAGTTACCAGTGTTGTTCGCATTCGCCAATGGCCTCTATTACCAAATGACGGTCATGATGGGAAGGCGATTGAGGTGCCATTAAATCCGTCGCCCTCCTGAGTCTAGTACCCCCTCTCGCATCGTCAGGGGCGTCGCTCTGTGGAACGGGGCAAGCACACCTTATCCCCGCGATCATCTCGGGGCGAGGTGTCCCCACTCCTTTCATGGCTCGCCTACTCGGCCCCCTGCTCTTTTTCCGCTTCCTCCTCTTTGATTGTTCCCATCTCGCGCAGCATGGGTTTGACCTTTACCCATACCTCCTTGGGGACCTTCTCTCGTTGCGGTTGCGTCTCGATTGGGCCATCGAAGATCAACTTGCCGTCGCTGTCATGAACGGTGAGGTGTCTCGTTGGGGCGGCCACAATGACATAGGTGCCCGAGTTGTCGGACTTGACCATGGTCTTGACTGATTTGCGATCCTTCTTGACGACTACGGTCGCTCCTTTCCTAACCTCCACCCCACCCTCGGCCATGTCCTCCAGGTCCTTGGTCGCGGGCCTCAGGGCCTTCTGGGTGTGGCGCAAGGCCTCGCGCACGGCTTTGCGGGCCTCCTCGACACTGCGTTCGACCTCGAACCGGATCTTGTCCTTGTCCACGCCTGCCTTGGCCAGCGCCTCACGGATTGCTTTCATCTGTTCTGTCATGTTCTCGCCGAGTTTGAGGTCGCCGAGCCGGCGTTGCAGTTCCTCCAAGCTTCCGGGGGAACACGCCATCTTCGAGCGTGGATCCCCCACCACGCGCGGTCTTGCCGAGCGTGGCGGAGACCGGCTGCTTTTTGCCGGCCCGATAGATGCCCAGTTTGATCGTGTCGCCCTCCTGTGCATTTGCACGAGTTTGCGCAACTGCGCCGGGTGGACGAGCAACTGGTCGCCGAACTCCACCAGCACGTCGTACTTCTGAAGGCCGGCCTTGGCCGCTGGGCTGTCGGCCGCCACATAAGTCACCACCAAGCCCTCCCCGGAATTCAGGCCCAACTGCAACGCGAGGGCGTCGGTCGTTTCGTCCGTGGACACACCCAGCCACGCCACCTCCTTGGCGCCCTGTTTTCCACTTTCCGGTTCGATCGTCTCGATAACGATTCGCTTCTGCTGCGCGGCGGTTTCTTTGGCCGGTTGGCCCTCATCGTCCCCGACCACCATGGATTGCACCGCCACCGTGCGTTGCTCTTGCCCGGCGGCCGGTTGGGCCGCCAAACCCACCGCCAAGGCGCTGGCCGCGACCATCAACCACGCGCCTGTATTGTCTGCTCTAAGATGTCTTGCTTCCTGGAGCAATCGGGCCCGATCCCGTTCCTCGACTCCGGAGTCGAACCAACACTGAGGCGCGTCGAGGTTCGCCCCCAACTCCCTGCCAGCGCGGCGGTCCTCGCTCCGGGCAAAGTCCACGGCCCGGCGCTGGATGGTCGCGAACACCATGGCCAGAGGCGGAGGCGCATCGACCGCCCGACGGCGCCAGCATTCGACCACCGCCTCCTGGACCAGGTCCTGGGCGTCGGCCTCGCAACGGGCTTGTTGCCGGGCAAACAGCAGCAGCACCGGGCCGTGCCCGGCCAGCCACCGCTCCCAGTCCGATGAAGCGGGCGTTTCATGTGGCCAACCGCCATTCACGCGATTTCACCTTCGTAAGCGCCGCCACGGGCGTTTTTTGTCTAACAACAAATGAGATTAGCCGGACGCTGCCAGGGATCAAGGTGACCCTGCCACGCCGAATATTGAGGCTGTCGAACCCCTAACCCCTCACCAGCTTCCTTGCGGCGGCCACGATCTTGGCCGCATCCACCCGCATGTAGTTGATCATCTCGGGCGCCCCCGGCGGGGGAGCATCCGGGAACGCCAACCGCTTGACCTTGACTCCGGGCACAGCCTCGGCCACGCGCGCAATGATCTCGGCGCAATTGCAGAAGCTGTACGACCCGTCGTCGGAAGTCAGGAGCTTGCCGGTCTTCTTCACGGACTTGAGTATGGCTTCCATGACCCCCTCCAAGGGCGCCAGCGTCCGGGGATCGATGAACTCCGCGCTGACCCCCTCTTGCTCCAGTTGCGCGACTGCCTTGGCTATCTGCGCCGTCTGGGGGGCGTAGCCAACCATGGTAAGGTCGGTCCCCTCCTTCCGGATTGCCGCCTCTCCGATTGGAACCGTGTAGGGCTCATCTGGGACCTCCGGGCCGGACGAGGGCATGGAGTAGTGACAGAAGACGACCGGGTCCATGTCGCGGATGGCAGAGATCATTAGGCCCTTGGCATCGTAGGGCGTCGAGGGAATCACCACCTTGAGGCCCGCCAACCGGGCGTACGAAGACTCCAGCCCCGCATCGGCGTGTTGGCCGGCCTGAAACGGCTGCCGGCCCATCATGTCCGCCCACAGGACCATCGGGAAGGAGGCCTGGCCGCCAGTCATGTGCCGGAGTTTGCCCGCATGGTTGAACATCAGTTCGTAGGGGATGAAGGTCGTCATGCTTGGGATATGGGCGATGGCAGGCACCCCGCTCAACGACATGCCTAGCACGCCACCGACGATCCACTGCTCGTCGATCGCGCAGAAGCGCACCCGC
Source organism: uncultured bacterium (assembly GCA_963749495.1). Taxonomy (GTDB): domain Bacteria; phylum Verrucomicrobiota; class Verrucomicrobiia; order Limisphaerales; family UBA8199; genus CAVQND01. The sequence goes on along the minus strand of CAVVMW010000015.1, from coordinate 294,692 downwards.
CAGCGGCCGAACTCCGATTCCAGGTTGATGGTGCGGTTCTCCCATCCGGCCGCCGGAGTTTGGTATTCATAAAAGAGCGTCAACAGCTTGTCCCGCCGCATTTCACCCTGGATGGCTTCCAGGATTGCATAGTTCATGTTCTTTGGCATTGCAGTGGCCTCCCTTCCTCTTAACTGGTGTGAAGCGGGACCGCGCCTTTGGCGAAGACGTTCAGCAGACCGTCTTCCGGCTTGGGCACCGGCTGCGCTTCGGCGAATTTGGAGGCGTCCTCGACCGTTTGGCGAACCTCCGCCACCAACTCATCGGCCCGCTCTTCGGTGAGCACCTTCTCGCTGACCAGGAACCTGCGGAACCGCGGGATGGGGTCCTTGGCCATCCAGTCCCGCAATTCGCGGTCGGAGCGGTAGCCCAGGCCGAAGGCCCCGTCCACCCCCACCCGGGCGCCGCCCGCGCCATAGTGGTCATACCAGCGATAGGTCTTGCACTCGATAATAGTCGGACCGCCGCCGGCACGGGCCTTATTCACGGCGTACTTGGCGATGTTATAGACCGCCAGGACGTTATTGCCATCCACCACGCGCCCCTCGATCCCATAGCCCGCCGCCCGTTGCGCCAAATCTGCGGTGGCATAAACGTCTGAGGCCCGGACCCAGATTTGGAAGTTGTTGTTTTCGATGACCCCAATCCAGGGGAGCTTCCAGACGGCGGCGCTGTTGGCCGCGCTGGAAAAGAAGTTGCCTTGGATGGAACCGTCCCCGCCAAAGCTGACTGCCACCTGCTCTGTTCCCTTCACCCGAATGCCATAGGCCGCCCCGGCAGCGAAGAGATGCGCCGCCCCAACAATCCCGTTCATGCCCAGGATGCCCAGGCTCATGTCGGTAATGTGCAACGACCCGCCATAACCCTTGCAGTAGCCTGTGGCTTTATGCGTGATCTCCGCCAGCATGAGACGGAGATCGCCCCCCTTGGCAATCAGGTGGCCGTGCCCACGATGATTGCTCGCGATGTAGTCGTCTTTGCGCAGGGCGCTGCACACGCCCACCGCAACAGCTTCCTCCCCGACATACAGGTGAGCGACGCCGCGAAAGCCGCCCAACAGGAGCAAATCTTTGACTTTGGATTCCCACAAACGAATCTTGAGCATGCAGACGTACATGTCGGTGAGTTGCTTGGGGGAAAGCCCATTGAACGCTCGTCGGACCATACTGGGCTTGGGCCGGGCGGGTCGCGCCGGGGGAAAGAAAGGCGCTGCCCACCCCAATTGCACCCAGGCTCTTTACAAAGGTCCTCCGTGACACTTCCTGGCCAGCGGGAGCTGGACCGCCGCTCATGTTGCTCTCGGGTTTCATGATTTGCCTCGCACTGGAGCTTGATTCCGCAATTGAAAAATGTCTGAACGCTGTCACCCGACAGTGGAACCTCACTGTATTGCCACAACCAGGGGGCTGTGGCAAGGACGGAAACGGGGCCGGGCTGTTCGCTCCCGGCTGCGGTATCACGGGCCGAGACGATTCCTCGCCCTCTCCGATGATCGGTCGGGTGCAATAGACCTGCTTGCCGCATCCACTGGGTTCGTTATACTCTATTACGACCCCTCAGAGGCAGTAGAGTGTGCGTCAATGAGACACTAATAGTGACAATAACGGGCTAACGGCCTTGTCCTCGAGGATGCGTCCGAAGTCCCGCACCCCTTTGGGAATCCGGGCTTGCTTGCCCTTGGTCATGACCGATTCGATGGCCTTGGGGATGTTCCGGTTATCCACGTCGCAGATGTAGGCGACCTCGACTCCCGGAAGGCAAGCCATGCCGACGGCAAGCTCGCTACCGCGCCCAGCGCCCGCTTGATGTGGTGGCCGAGCCCGACGTAATCCACCACGAAGCCCTTATCCTTGTGCTCGTTGCCGATGCGGTTCACGCGGGCGATGGTTTGGAGCAGGTTGTGGTCGGTGACGACCTTGTCCAGGTAAAGCACCCGCTCAATCGGTGCGTCAAAGCCGGTGACGAGCATGTTGTGGACAACCACTATCCCCACGGGGCCATTGAAAGATTCGTCGCCTTCCGCTTCCTCCGCGTCAAAGGGCAGCTTGAAACGGCGGATTGCCCGCCTGTGGTAATCCTCGCCCGTGAATGCTCTGACGTGCGGCTCATCGTTGTTGGTCCCGGAAATCACTACCGCTGTTTCCAGCACACGCAAACGGTCAAGGTCAATGCACAGCGGGTTGGCCACCTCCAACTCCGCAACCTTCGCCTTCAGCGCCTCGTCAAGGTAGGTTTTATAGCGCACGGCCGCTTCGCGAGACGTGGCGACCGCCTGAGGATTGGCAGACCTTCCGAAGCGAACTGGCCCAGGCCATTGAGGCGCTGAGGGAGGGAGCGGCTAGGAAGGTCAAGCAACGGACCAACTTGCGGAATCTGCTCCCGAAGTGGAAAGCCAAACGGCCGGCGCTTCAAGCCAGCAACTTCTGCGACGGACTCCTGGCAGGGCGAGGGGATGCGACCCGAGGCGCTCCTCTTGCCGGTACGGACCCATCCCGGCACTGCCCCTGGGGCGCCGATGGGGACCCTCCCCCTTTTCCCCATCCCATAGGCTCCCAGCGTGTTCGCTCCGAGCGCACACGCTGGGAGCCTATGGGGGGAATGGTGATCTTTCCGCTCTACCCAGTGCGGCGACCCGCTTCCGCTACACTCCGGCGGGTCTTGCCCCGAGCTATTATCTGCGGCCTCTCCGTGGCAGGAGAGTGCCGCGCTTTGCGCGGGCAGAGGGCGTTTAGGGGCGGTGCCCCCATGCGACCTGCCGGTGCCGTCGCTGCGCGTTGGAGTTGCCTCCAACGCGCAGCGAGAGGAAGATTACTGGATCTTGGCGCGATAGAACATCGAGCCGGTGGTGGGCAGCGGCACAGTATAAACTGGCGGGGTTGCCCCAGGCACCGCTGTGTAACCGGTGTCCACCTTGGTGGAGGACTGCAGCGTTCCGGCGGACCAATGGATCTGCAGGTTTCCGCCGACGATGCTGATCGACAGCGACAGGCTGGGCGGCGCGGGCACGTCGAAACTGTGACCGCTTTGGCCGGCGAAGTAGATCGACCGGGCCTCGATGGGGGTGAGGGCCCTCCGCCAGACGCCGACGTTGTCGATGCTGCCAGCGCCGTTGACACCGTATGTGCCGGTAGGGTCCTGGCCGATCACCATATCCCTGCCGTAATCCAACGTGTCGAGGCCGACAATAGACATGCTCCCGGCCGGAGTGCCATCCACATAGACGGAAGAGGTTTGCGCTCCGCGGTTGACCACGCCTGCGATATTGTGCCAGGCCCCATCGCCGATCAGCGGACTTCCCGGGGCCGGATCGAATATGTAAGTGCCGCTGTTAGCCGTGCTCACGAGTGAGAATTCTGCCTTTCCATAATCTTCGGTGAACACCCAGCCCAATTGGTAGGTCGAACCGGCGGAATTGCCGATCATCGGCAGATCGTTGGCCCAACTGGTGTAGTTGATCCAGAAGGAGACCGAGAAGCTGTCGGCGACGGTGAAGGCGAAGTCTGCCGACCAGGCTTTGTCGACATAGTTGAACGTGCCGGGGCCGCTAGCCGTGTTCACATAGACCGCCTTGCCCAGTTTGCCGGGCACGAAAGTGGGCGATCCGACGGCGGTGGCATCGTTACCCAGGCCCGACGAGTCTTTATAATCGCCGTCGAACTTCAGATGCAGAACCATGTTATTGGTGAGGTTCACATACGCCGGGATGGCCTCCACGCTCAGGACAGCGGGGGCGCTGGTGATGCTGGTGCTGCCCTGGGTGACAGCCCATTGGTAAGTGCCCGCATCGGACACCGAGACGCTGGGGAAACTCAAGGTGCCCCGGATTTGCCCCGGAATACTGGCACCATTCTTCATCCATTGGAAGGTCAGCGGCGGGCTTCCGGACGCCGTGGCATTGAACGTGCAGGGGTCGCCCACGAACAACGCTTGCGACTGCGGTTGCATCGTGATGGACGGCGGCTCGGGCGTGTAAATGTTGCTATAGGCCGCGTCATGGATCGCTCGGATGTCAGTCGGACTCAGCGCATGATCGAAAATGGCCACTTCATCCAACAGGCCATGGAAGATTCGGTTGCCCAACGAGTCGGTACCCAGGTGCATGGGTGCGAACCAGGTCTCCGCGCCATGAGCGATCGCGTTGGTCGCGGTCGTGATACCCGAGCCTGAATCCAAGTACATGGTTGCCTGGGTGGTCTCGACCACCAGGGCGACGAAGTTCCATTTACCGGTGGTGGGTGTGAGCCCGGGTCCCAGTTGTAGTCGTTCGAATTGTCATTCCAATCATAGCCCAGGTTGCCGGTGGTCACGCGGAGATTGATCCCCACGACCTCGCCAGAGCTGCCCCGGCAGAAGACCAGGCCGGGCGGGTCGGTTGCCGGCGGGAGGCCTTGCGGCTGAATGAACGCGAGGATGGTCGCGGTTGCCGTCGTGATGTTCAGCGGCGGGCAATTGATATTGCTGGTGTTGCCATCAAAAGAATAAGCAGTGTTGCCGGCCTCGAAACCAGTGAAGGAAGGCGGTTGGAGCCCGGCTACGCCGTTTTGGGTCTTCGCGGGGTTAAACGTGCCATCGAAGCCGCCGACGGAGTTGAACGCCGTGCTGCCATTGGTTTCATTGAGCCGCCAATAGGCCACCGGACTGCATGAGAGGATCGCGCTGACGGCGTTGGGAGCCACTGGTAACAGTGTGATGGTCGCCGCCGGCGAGTTGGTCTGGCCGTAAGGATTGGCCGCGATGACGGAGTAGCTCCCGACATCTGAGGCCTGAAGCAGCGGGATCGTCAGGGTTTGATTGGTTGCGCCGGGAATAGGGGTCGAGCCCTTCAGCCACTGGTAAGTGATGGGCGTGCTCCCCAACGCGGCTGCGGTGAACTGCGCCGTGCCGCCGGGGTAATGGGAAACGGAGTTCGGCGCCGTCACCAGGATCGGCGGACCCGCCAGGACCGTGAGCCCGACGACCGCACTGGTGATGCTGCCGAAGGAGTTCGTCACCACGACGGCGTAGTTTCCACTGTCGCTGGCATGGAGATTACTCATGGATAAGGCCGACGTGGTCGCGCCGCTGAGCGGGCCGCCGTTCTTGGTCCATTGATAAGACAAGGGCTGAGCGCCCGCCGCCGCCACACTGAACGCCACAGACATGCCCTCGTAGAGCGTGCCCGCGGGGGGCTGGGGTTGGCCAACAATGACTGGAGGCATGGATGCGGCCGCATACAACTGCAGTAGTTGCTGGGCGGTCAGGGCCTTGTCAAAGATAGCCACCTCGTCGATGAAGCCATCCACGATGCGGTTTCCCAGCGGGTCTTGCCCAATGAATAGCTGGTCAGCGCTGAAATCGTGTTGCGCCTGAGCCAGGACGTTCGTGGCGAACACGCCGTTCAAGCAGAGAACGGTCTGAGTGGGAGTGAAGACCGCGGCCACGAAACTCCAGAGCCCGTCTGGAACGATCATTCTCGGCGAGGGCACCCAGTTGTAGGAGTTCGCATCGTTATTCCATGTATATCGCAGATCGTTGTTGTCGCCGAAGCCGTAGCCGGTGGCCTGTGCCGAGCCGCGCTGAAAGACAATCCCTGCCCAACCATTTCCTCCTGTGCCCTGGCTGGAATCGGAGGGGCCGCGCCGCTTCACCCACGCGGTGAAGGTAACGTTGGGGGTGTTCAAGGGCGGATTGGTGATCACCACAGTGCCTCGCAAACCGTTGAAGCGAGGGGCCAGGTTGCCCGCGTCAAACCCAGGGTATTGCACCCCGGGTTGGCCCACCGTTATGCCGTCTTCATAATTGCCATTCTCGGCCGCACCCCAACTGCCCAGGTTCGGAGTGGTGGGCAGGACTGCGGGCCACGTGAAGGCCGGTTCATTGAAGCGGTAGTAGAGCAGCGGGTTGCTGGACTTCACCAGCACGTCGTAAGCCGTTGCGGGGGATGTGTTGGTCCCATTCTGGTAATGAGCGAGGATGGTGGCCGGGCTCAACGCGTTGGTGTAAACGGCGACCTCATTGATGAAGCCGCCAGCGTAAGTATAGCCCACGTCGTTGCGGGTCCCGACCGAGAAGTTGCCGTCAACGTTTGGGGCAAAGCCAAGCGCCTGCCCTGACGCCACTTGCACGCCGTTGAAATACAAAAAGGCATTCGTCCCGTCGTAAGACACCGCAACGTGGTACCAGGTGCCTCCCGTGGGCACGTCACCACCCGTCAAGGTCAGCGCGCGGTTGATGCCGTCATGGTTGTACATCCTCAAGTTGAAACCGCTGCCGCCCGAACTCGAGCCATCGTCCTGGTAGAGCAACCACCCGGAGCGGTTGCCGCCCAGCGCGGGGGCGGCCGGATTCTCCAGATGGCCGTAAGCCATCACCGCCGTTAACCCCGCGGGCACGACACTCGGCTGCAGCCAGGCTTCCGCCGTGAATGGCCCCGTGGGATTAATGGCAGGGTCGAATGGCACCTGCACATAGCCGGGGTTGAAGGCGGCTGCCGGATCACTGCTCCCCGCCAACGCCCCGGGCGTACTGGGGTGCATGGGAGTGGACGGGCTGTCGTTTACGTAGAACCCGTTTCCAAGGGCGCCGGCGGTGCCGCTATTGGTGGCGATGTCCGATGGCACCGGCGTCGTGTCGTTGAGCCGATAGTAACCCACCGGATTCAGAGCTGTGACGGTGGAGACGTAATCGGCATGAACTGAGGAGGTTAGGATCGCTGCGCCAAGCAGCCATCCGATCCATTTCAGGGTCTTGACTATTCTCATAGGTTTGTTTGTCCTAGCGGCCCGTTGCGGGGCATTTCTCGTTCCTGCACGCCAACAGACTCAATATTGGATTAAGTCAGGCTTCTGGGCGGCATCGTGAGGCAGTTGCGTGGAAAAGTCAAGCAACGAATTGCGAGGGTCCTCGTGGGAGGCCAAGGGCAACCGCGTGCGGATTAACGACCCCGCTGCAGGCGCCCTCGTGGCCTGCCGCGCGCGCCCCTTGTGCCCGCCGCCCCGGTGCTCAGCTTCGCCCGTTCTGGCGGCAACCTCATCCAGAATCACTGCTGACAGAACCATCACAGGAGTATTTCCCTGATGATTCTGCTTTGTTCCGCTGCCCGATCATTCTGCCGGCGCCCTTGACCGAGGAGCGGTCCTGCGCTACAAGGCAGCCATGAAAACCATCGCGCCGAGCCTTGCGGTACTTTCCCTGGCTCCCTTCCTCGCTTCTGCGGCACCACCCTCCGCCGAGCAAGTGCTCGCCCAGCCCGCGCCTGCCGCCTGGTATAAAGGAGCCGTTCATGCCCACGCCAACTGGGGTGTGCCGCAACTGCCCACCACCGCGCCCGATGTCGTGGTGCGTTGGTACCGCGAGCACAACTTCAACTTCGTCGCCGTGACCGACCTCAACTACTACACGCCCCCGGAGGGGCTCAAGGCGCTCTTCGACGCGCCGGGCCGGTTTCTGGTCGTCCCTGGCACCGAGTTGAGCAAGGACCCCATCCAGGCGGGGAACAAGATCGTGGACACCATCGGCATCGGCATCAACGGGCCGGCTGACCTGCCGACTGGGGACACCGTAGCCGCGGTGCTCGACAGCGAAGCCAGGGCCATCCGCCGGGCCGGGGGCTTGCCCATCGCCGCCCACCCCAACCTCACCTATGCGCTCAGGCCCGAGGATCTTCTCGCCTCAGACAAAGTGCCAACTCCGCGCTTCTTCGAGGTGTGGAATGCCGAGCCGGGCATGAACAACCTGGGCGGCGGCGGCAAGCCCTCCACCGAACAGATATGGGACGCCGTCCTTTCCACCGGACGCATCCTGTACGCCACGGCGGTCGATGACTGCCACCACTTCTACGAATTCATCTCCAGTCGCACCGCCGGTTCGCCCCTGGCCAATCCGGGCCGGGCGTGGATCATGGTGCGTGCGAGAGAGTTGTCCACCCAGGCGCTGCTTGAAGCGATGAATCGCGGGGACTTCTACGCCACGACGGGGGTCATCCTCGAGACCTACGAGGTCACGGCCGCAAGCGTTCGGATCGGTCTCAGTGATCGGACGCACGACCTGGGCTGGTCGCTGCCGGGCGCCAATCCCGAGTTGTACCGCACCGAGTTCATCGGCAAGGGCGGACAACTGCTCAAGCTCGACGAGAGCCTTAACCCGGTTTACGAATTCACCGGCCAGGAGCTTTACGTCCGCGCTCGCATCACCAACTCCGACGGGCAGGTGGCCTGGACCCAACCGGTGTTCCCCAGGCAACGAAGGTCCGAACGGAGGTGACAATGCTGCACACTGCGCCGTTTGGCCTTGAGCGGCTTGTGAGAACGGCCTACCCTACCCTCACTATGAAACCCTCTGCAAATCTGCGATGTTTCGTCACGAGCTGGTGGTGCGAGAGGTAGAAGGCTAAAATCGAGACCATGTAACCCTCAAAGGAAAGGATGATTCGATGAACCGGCGTGATTTCGTGAAGGCTGGGTTGCTGGCGGGCGTGGCCCGGACGTTCAGCGCAGTTGCCGCCGCTCCCCTTGCGTCAGGGCGTGCCGAGGTGATTGACACACACTGCCACGCGGGCAGGGGCCTGAATTATGGCAAGGAGGAGGGCGATCCCTGGACGACCTATAATGACCCGCAATGGACACTGCGCCGAATGGAGGAGGCGGGCATACACCGGACAGTGATTTTCCCCATCAACAACGTCACCTACGAACAAGCCAATCAGGAGATTGCGGAGTATGTGCGGCGGTGGCCCACAAAGTTCATCGGCTTTGCCAAGCACGATGCCAAGACCGAGGCGGGAAGGATTGGCGGCTTGCTGCGCCACGAGGTGCGTGACCTCGGCCTGAGGGGATTGAAACTGCACGGGGTGCCCAGCCAGGAAATGGTTGACGCGGCGAGGGAACTGAAGCTGCCCATCCTGTTCCATCCGCCAACCGTCAATGAGGCCCTGGAAGTCGTCCAGGCTAATCCGCAGGTTCCATTTATCCTGGCGCACCTGGGGAGTTTTGCCTCTCACGAGTGGCGTGAGCATGTGCGGGCCATCCGGGCCGCGCAGCGCCTTCCCAACCTCCATCTGGACACTTCGTCCGTGGTATTCACTCAGTACCTGGAACAAGCCGCGCAGGAGCTGCCAGCCGAGAAACTGCTCTTTGGATCAGACGGCCCGCTGGTGGATGCGCGGGTTGAGCTGCAGAAGGTCCGGCTGTTGAAGCTGCCCCCGGAAAAGGAAGCCTTGGTCCTTGGAGGCAATGTCCGCCGACTGCTCGGTCTGGATTGAGTGCGGAGGCAACGCAGAAGGCAGGGTTCCTTTTCATTTTGACGTCACGAAAATGTCTGTCCAACAGACTCTGGATTATCACACACGCATTTGAAGCTGCCCAGGAGCCGTTCAGTCGAAAATCAGAGGTCCATGCGCTCCGGCGGTTGGAGGGTGAGCCGCACGCGCACGGGAGCCTTGAGCGGTTCGCGCGAGCCGAACGTGGCGGAATACTCGCCGGGCGGCAGGGTGATGGAGGGCGCGATGGGGCCTGGGCTGGGATTCTGCTGTGGACTGTAGCGAGTGACAGGTTCACCGGGCCAGAAGAAGAGAAACTGGCCTTGGGCCAACTTACCCTGCCAGCCGAGGCGGTGGCCGGCGAGTTCGATGCAGGGGTCAACGATCTCCGCGCCGGCAGGGGCGTGGAGTTGGACGCCGATGCGGGCTGGGGCATCTTTGACGTGGACTCGCCAAGTGGCGGAGTTCGTCTGGGCGGGGTTGATTTCGTGCCAGGGCTCGATAGAGGACGCGTTGGAAATAGGGCCTGCCGTTTTCTTCGAGGAGGCGGTATTCGCGGCGCTGTTCCACCAGGGCGGGCTGGGCTTCACCGGGCTTGATGGCGGTGAGGGTGGGATCGATGCGCAGGCGGGCCTTGATGGATTCGGGGACCTGGCCTGAGAGGCGCAATTGCTCGTAGCGGGCGATGAGGTCCAGGATGGCGCCGGTAAAGGGATGGGCCGCGGCGGCTTTGCAGGAGACCTGGAAGGACATGGAGGAGTCGTAGCCGAGAGTGGCGCCCAGGACATACTCGAACATGTCGGGAGTGGCGGTGGGGTCATAGCCGTAATACCAGCCGATGTCCAGGGGCATCCAGTCGCGCGCGAACGAATTAAACCAGCCCGAGCGCTGGTCGAGATAGCCTTTGAGGTCGCCGTGGCCATCGGCAGAGGCGCTGCGGGCGAGCAGGTGCCAGGAGTAATGGCTGAAGCTGCTGGCCTGGAGGAGCACGTCTTTATTGGTGAGCTTGTCGTAGAAGGCCTGGTGGAGGCGGGCATTGTAGAACCAGTGCTCCCCCTGTAACTGTTCGGAGCCGTCGAAGTAAATCATGTCGATGCCGCAGGTGTTGGCGACGCGGGCGAAATGCGTGGCCACTTCGTCGAGGAGTGGGGTGTCCATATCGAACATGTGGTAGCCGTAGGCGCGGACGAGGTGGCGAACGGTCTCGCCTTTTGGGTGCGGGGCGGGGTGCGTGCCGAGGTAACCGCGATGGCATTCGAGAAAGCCAAAGGGCGGCTGGCGTGAAGGGGACTTGTACTGGATCAACTCCTCGCCGAGTTGGAGCACGGTCCCTTGACCCTCGTAGCCGCCGTCCTCGGCGGGAAAGTTGGCCGGCGCCGTAGTCAGGGGCAGGAAGTTGGTAGTGGCGTTTACGCCGGCTGCGAGCGTGGCGGCGGCGCCCTTGACCAGGCGCGGGTCCGGTACGGGCGTGAGGTACGGATCGGGCGGGTAAATGGATGGCCCCAGAAAATGCAGCCCAACCCGGAAGCCGGCGTCCTTGAAGCGGCCGATGGTCCGTTTTAAACCCTCCAAACCGTCAGGGAACCGGTCCCGGTCGATCTCGTAATGCCCCGTGCCGCGGGCCCAGGATTCCTGGCCCAAGAGGATCATGTGGAAGCCGCCGCGGCGCGCCAGGGCCAAAGCTTGATCAAACTGGGACTCGCGGAAATCGGTGAGGAAGAGGTACGAGCGCTTGACCCAGGGTGATTGCTTGTTCCAGACACCGCCGGGCTTGGGGCTGGGCAGGCCGGCGGTCGCTTCGAAGCGCGCTACGGTGTCGAGGAAATCCGCCTCGCGGCAGGCGATTACGCCGAAGGCCGCCGGTTCGAGGCCGTGGGCTTTTTCGGTCTCCACGCAAAGGTTCATGACCTGGACAAACTCATGGCTGCATCCAGCCCGGTCCGCGCGTTCGCCGCCCGCTTGCTCATTGAAAGCGTGGACATTGGGTTTGACGGCCATGACAGCGGCAAAATTGCCGTCCAGCGCCGCGCCATTTATTGTGCCACAAGACCGGGCTTGGAGAGGGGCGGCGAGCTGGAACAACCGGAAACGCGTGACCGGTTGCCGCGCCTCGAGCCGCGCCAGGCGAAACACCGCGAACCCGTGGCCGCGGGTCACCTGGAACTCGGCTCGGCTCCATCGGCAAAACGCACCGCCAGCGTGTCGCCGGAAAGCTCAGCAGACTCGGCCGGCTGCATGGCCCCAGTGGCTTCCAGGGCCATGGCTGGGCGATCGGATACCGGCCAGCGAGGGCCATCCGCGAATTCGAGCGCGGCATTGGCTTTGGGACCCGTTACCAGCCTGGCCGTGGAAACATCCAGGGACATTGTTGCCGCAAGCCCGGCATGCCCGGCCGCGCAAACGGCAACTGCTGCCACCGGAAGCGCATATTGGCGGAGGTTCGAGAGCAGCCGGATGAGTTTCATGCCGTCAGCATTTTATAGAACTGACAGCAGGTCAATGCTGTTTGTAAAATGAAATCCATGTTGCCTGGTCCTTTTGGGAGCAACGACGTGGGCCAGATGGACGCCTCCGAATACGAGGCCAAGACCCGTGAAGTCATCCAGCGCTGCCTGGCCAACGGAACGATTGTGCTGCTCACCACCATGCCCCCGCGCAGCGGGCAACTCGCGAAGTCCAGGCGGTTTGCCGAAGTGGCGCGGGGTCTGGCCCGCAAACTGAAAATCCCGCTGCTGGACTACTCGGCGGAAATCCTGCAGCGCCGCCCCGAGGACTGGGACGGCTCACTGCCCCAGTTCAAGGACAGCCCGGGCGACGAATATCAAGTGCCCACCCTGATTGCCCGCGACGGAGTCCATCCGTCCAATCCCGCGCCCTGGGTGAGCGACTATTCCCCTGAAGGCTTGCGCCACAACGGCTACACGCTGCGAAATCACCTTACGCTCCTATATCCCCCGGGGTTACGATCAGATCTGGACCGCGCGCATGATCACCCTGCGCGATGCCTGCGTGGCCAAAGCCCATGAGCTGGGCATGGGCATCGTGGCCATGAAGGTGATGGGCGCAGGGATGCTGGCCGCCTGGTCGGGATACCTGGTGCCGGGATTCGACAAACAACGCCTCCCGGAAATGCGGCCCGCCTTCCGAGCCAGGAGTGTGAACACGGTCTGGACTACTTCTTCCGCCAATTCCGCATTCCGGATTTGGCGAAAGGCCGCGTGGTACACCATCGCCACATGCCGCCGCACCAGGACCGTGAAGGCTTCCTCGATGCCATGCTCGGCATACTCCCGCAAGCGTTGCATGTCCGGCCAATCATTCACTTCATAAAATACTATCCCCACCGGGCCAAATTCGGGACAGAAAAGTTCAGGTGACTGGTTGCTCGTCCTGGAATCGCGTTGAAATGACCCGACTGTTCGGGCGGCCCGAAAAGCCGTCGGATAGGAGCGCGGACGCCTCGTCCGCGCGTTCCTCGTTCAAGGCGATACGCCTCGCATCGCTTTTTCTGTCCGTTTTCGAAACGAGCGGTTACTACTTAGAGGATGAGCGACGCGACGGACAGCCAGCTCTTGCGAGATTACGCGGAGCACGGGTCGGAGGCGGCATTTGCCGAGCTGGTGCGACGGCACGTTGACCTCGTGTATTGCGCCGGCTTGCGGATCGTGCGGGAAGAGCAATTGGCGCAGGATGTGGCGCAGGGCGTGTTCATGGCGCTGGCCAGGAGCGCGCCCCGGCTCCTGGACCGTCCTGCGTTGACGGGATGGTTGTATAGCACGACGCGAAACCTCGCGGCCAATGCCGTCCGATCCGACGCGCGGCGTCGCGCCTATGAGCAGGAGGGCGCCATCATGAACGACATACTCTCAAGCGAGCCCGAAAGCATCTGGGAAAAGATCCTGCCCCATCTTGATGCCGCAATTGGGACGCTAAGTGAGCCGGACCGTGACGCGCTCCTCCTGCGCTACTTCCAACACAAAACCGCGCGCGAAATTGCGCAAGCCCTGGGCACTACCGAAGAGGCTGCGCAAAAGCGGGTCTCCAGGTCTATCGAACGACTGCGGCAGTTTTTCGCCAAGCGCGGCATCGCTGTCGGAGCGGGCGCGCTGACCGCCGCCCTCACCATCGGGGCCGCCCAAGCCGCCCCTGCCGGGCTTGCCGGCAGCATCTCCGCCGCAGCCGCTCTGGCCGGAACCACTTTGTCGGCGCCAACCCTGATGACCGCCGCCAAAACCATTGTCATGACAACCTTCCAAAAGACACTCGTCACTGCCGCGCTCGTGGCCGCCGCCGGCACCGCGGTTTACCAGGCGCGCCAGCTTTCTACACTGCGCGACCGCCTCCAAACCTCTCTGCAAGAGCAAGCGGCGCTAACCGAAAACATGAGGCAACTGCAGCGCGAGCGCGACGAGGCGCAGGGCCGCCTGGCTGCCCTCTCCAATCAGGCCGCCCTGAATGCAAACGGGCCCTCGGAATTGGCGAAACTCCGCGCCGAGGTCGCGCGCTTGCGCGGTGAAAAGGGCGACTTGCCCGCCGCGCGCGTTGCCTGGCTCAAGCAGAAGCTCCAACAGATGCCCGACAAGAGCATCCCCGAGCTCGACTTGCTCAGCGCGCAGGCCTGGGCCGACGCCGCCCTCGCCACCGATGATGGGGCCCGCATGGCCTTCCGCCAACTGCGCGATGAAGCTGTGGGCAAGTTCCTGGCGCTGATGCGCATCGCCCTCCAAAAATACACCGCGGCCAACAACGGCCTCCTGCCGGCCAGTCTTTTGGAACTCAAACCTTACTTTGACATACCCGTTACCGATGCCATGCTGCAACGCTATGAGCTGGTCCAAACCGGACAAGTTGATCCGTCAAAGACCCTCGTCAGAAAAAGCCGTCATGGTGGATGACGAATACGACTCCGACCAGTTCATGTCCATGAACGGGGGCGGCGGGGGCGGGGTCAACAAGGTCAGGGCGGTCGTCGGAGGCGCGATCGGCGACTTCGCTCGCGATAACTACGGTCAGTTGCCTGCTGATCCATCACAGCTCATGCCCTATCTCAAGAGCCCCATCGACGCCGCCACCGTCCAGAAGTACCTCAATGAAGCCGAACCTCCGCCGCCTGAAGCCCAGATAATTGCCCCGGCCCTCAAGGCCTACGCTGAAGCCCACAACGGACAATGGCCACCAAAACCTTCCGATCTGCTGCCTTACCTCGACACGCCCGAACAAAAAGCCGCCGTTAACAAGCTGGAACAGATGTCCAATCCCCATCCCAGGTGAACCGCTGCGGCGGCTCGTCGGCCCCTTGGCGCTCCTCGTTGCAGTCATGCCGGTCGGCGCCGGCTGGAAGCAGAGGTCAATGCCGAATATGGGGACACGATTATCGTGATTGTCGGCCTTCCCGATGCCGCCGTCAAAGAATCCCGTGACCGGGTCATGACCGCGCTCATCAATTCCGGCCCGGGAGAATGTCAAGCGGGCGATGGAGATTGCCGCCGCCGGCGGCCACAATCTGCTAATGTTGGGTCCGGCGGGTTCCGGCAGGCGCACGCTGGCGGCCCCCTCCAATCCGAGGCATCAACCTGCGACAGATGCGTGCTTCTTCACTCCGAAGTCACGAGGCGGTCGCTCACGTTAATGCGATAGTCCCTGATACGGCCACTGGCATTCACGAAATCCTGACGCGGCACTTAGAGGAGCCGCCAAGGATGCGTGATTGGGGAAGGTCCAGCACCCAGCGATGCGGGTGGTCGGGCAGAACGCATCGCTGCCTCAAGAGGCCCTGTCGAGTCCGTTTTCTCAAATCCCCACCAGGCCGCATTGGCCACGCCGCGTTTGCCTGCAATAACCTCTCCCACCGCCCGCTTGATCCGGCGTGCTTTGAGCCGGCGGCAGAGCGCCCGCCATGAGCGGGTTCGCTAAGCCGACTGTGGCACCGATAATGAGGGCCGCGCGCCATGCTCGGCCGCCCGGGACGCCTGGGACACGCTGCCGAATGTGAACTTGGGCGCCGGCGGTTCGTTTGTCTTTCAGGGCGTGCCCGCCGAGAGCGTCGGACTGAGCGTGAGCGTTGCCTGGCTGCCAGCGCCTTTCACTTGAAAGGGTCCGATGCACCCGACAATGAGTTGGCAAAGCGCACACGCGCCGCCCTCAGGGGCTGACCCCGGCTCTCCGATCCGATCACCGGCCCGCTGGATGGCAGGAATCGGCCCTCTGTTGAACGGCGAGTGGGGCAACTAATGCCTAAAGAAACAAAAGAGGCCGGACATCTGTCCGGCCTCTGCACTCAAGTCGCGCGCCAGCTAACTAATTTCTGGAACGGTAGAATTTCATGCCGGCGCTCGGTGTGATGGTGAGCGGGCTGGTGCCCGGCACATCGGTCCACGGCCCTTTTACCTGATCGGCGGACTGGAGCGTGCCGGTGAACCTGATCATCAGACCAGTCGGGGCCACGGAGATGCTAACCGCGAGGTCCGCTGGTGGACCGAAGAAGGCTGGCGGCGCCACGAGCTGGATGGCGTTTATCGGCGCACGCGGGGTCCCGCTGCCGCCAAGGCCGTGGTCAGTGGTGGCCTGAATTGTGATGTTCGACGCGGTTAAACCGCTGAAGACGATATAGTTACCGACTCCCGGTGCAGCCGGGTTGACGCTGACCGGGGCTTGAACGTAGCCCACGGCGTTGCTCGTTCCCGTGGCGAACACGTAATCCTTGAGAACCGCCCCGGTGCCGGCATCTAGGATACGATAGCCGCCTGACCTGCCGCTATCCACACCACCCAAGGCATAAACATAGACTGAATAGCCGTTGGCGGTCAGGATGGGCGGCAGGTTGGAGATGGTCACCGTAGTCGTGCCGGCAGAGGCCGTGTCCAAGTAACCGAGCATGAGTTCCTGGTCAGGGCCAGGCGGGAACGCATTATTCGCCTCGCTCCGACCCATCGAGGCCCAAGTGTTGGCTGCGGAGTAGCTCACACTCACCAACGTGGTTGAGGAAGTATTGTCAAGGTTATCGGCGACGATGTTGACGACATTCGTGCCACTAGCAAGTTTGAGGTTGTTCCAGTTGGCCTGCATCACGCTCGGCACACCGGCGATGGCGTTGGAAGCCACTATGCTGCCATTAGCCCCGTTGGGTTCATCGGCGCCGAAGTGCAGGCCGATGCTGTAGGAGCGGAGGGACGACACGGCGGCATCGTCGAAGTCCCAGTAGGCCAGGAGGGTGTCACCCGCCAGGGCGGTCGGCGGCGTCCCGCTGAAGAGCAGGGCGGCATCCTCGGCGCTCACGGCGCTGGAATAGATGGCGAAGTCATCGATGAGGCCTTTCATGTTATTAGCCACGCCGGTGTAATCCGCTCCCATATACAGATCGGTGAAGTCTTGCGGCAGAGCGGCGGTGTTTGTGCCCTTGAGGAACAGGGTGCCATCGATATAGATGAATTTATTGGTAGTGTCCTTCACGAACACGAAGTTATGCCAGTTCGTCCAGAAGCCGTCGTTGCCGACAGCGTTGTAAGCGGCGAAGTTCGTGATACTGGAGTTAATGCGCTCCAATTTGCCATCGCAGCAACCCGCAGTGTCGAAGTAGATGTTCTTGTCGCTCCACGGGGTATGGGCCTGGTAACCGCGTGAGCCGCCACTCGAAGGCGACACGGCCCAGAAGGCGGACGAACCCGTGGTAACATCGTTCGTCGAGATCCGCTTAACCCAGAAGGACATGCTCATGACGTCGCTTGCGGCGGCCACGTTCAGGAAACTGCCATCGGCGACGTGCACCGAGGTGCCCGAGCCGGTTTCACCGAAGTTGATGGCGTAATCACCCGGCTTGCCAGTATGGCCGCCACCATTCGGGCTGAAGAAGGCAGGTCCCTTGATCGCGCCGACGTATCCATGGAGCAAGTCCTTGGTGTACGGGGCCACCGAGAATGACCATTGGGCACTCATCGCTTCGCCGTTCTCGACATAGCCCAGCGTCACGTTGATCGTGTTATTGGGCGCGTAAATGCCGTCGGGAACATAAGTTACGGTGGCGACATCCGCCACCTTGCTCACGTTAACAGCCACAGGCGCGTTGTTGAGCATCATCGTGAACGACTTCGGATCGATCGGATGCGCGCCATCAACAATTACCGCTTGGACCTCGGCATTGGGATCGACGGAGGTGGCACCCATCGCCGGTGAAACCGATCGCACATAAGCGTTCGGCAGCGGAGCGACGCTGAAGTTCACCGTGATCTTCGGCAGACTGGCGCACTTGATCAGGACGTAGCTAACCTCGAATTCGGACAACCCACCGGCGCTGGTGCCCGTGATGCCAGCATACCCGCCGTGCAGCGGGGTCGGCGGACTGGACCAGGCGATGTCCCAACCGGGTTGTTCAGGCGTCTGGCCATCGGCCAGCCAGGTCTTGGCAAAGACGATGTTCGTGCCATCGGGTTTGGAGGGATCGGTCCTCAGGCGCAGCCAGTACCAGGTGTTCTTGGTCCAACCGTAGCTGGTTTGCGGCCCCCAAGCGCGGAGATCATCCAGCATCCTGAAGTGCAAGTAGGTGGCCGGTGTGCCCTCCGAGTTGTTCCGGAGGTTCAGGTTCAACCCCATCCAGTCAGTAACAGGAGTATGCCCCGGTACGTTTGTGATCACGCAGGTGGCAATGCCACCGCGCGACGGGTCACCGGTGCCGAAGTTGATCACGCGAAGGCGCGCGAGGACTTCTTGCGTGGTATTGCTGCCGCCAGGGCCCACGTAAATCAGATGGTTCGGGTCACCCGACAGGGTGGTGACGTGCAGCACCCCGTTCAATTGCTGGTACTGGTCGCCACCGGGCCCTACGGCGATCCAGTTCGGATCACGCACGGGACCGCTGAAGTCATCCTGGAAGCCATTGATCGTTTGACCCAGCTCGCCCGGAACTGCCGGCGGAGGCACGGTGCTCGTCGGAGCGACGAATTGGACGGCATTGAGCGGTGCACGCGGAGTGCCGCCGCCGCCATACCCGTTGGCGGTGGTGGCCTCAATGGCGATGTTGGTTGCGGTCAACCCGCTGAACACGAAGTAATTGCCCTTGGCGAGAGGAGGCTTGTTCGTGCCGGCAGGGGCCTCGATGAAACTGGAGGCATTGCTGCTGCAGGCCAGCTCAACATAGTCCTTGAGGACGGCCTTGGTGGCGGCATCCAGGACCCGATAACCACCGTAGCGGTCATTGTCCGTGCCGCCCGTGAAATAGATGTACAAGTCATAACCACCGCCGGTCAGTTGCGGCGGCAGGTTGGAGATGGTGACGCTCGTGGTGGTCGCAGCGCCGGTGTCCAGGTAGCCCGCCATCAGCGCGCGGTCAGGGCCGGGCGGGAACTGGTTATTCTCTTCGCCTTCGCCGGTTGAGGCCCATGTGCCGTTGGCAGTGTAGTTGACCACCACGCTGGTATTGGTGGCGGTGTCGTCAGCGAGGTCGCCCACGAACTTGGTCACGTTGGTCCCAGCGGCGCCGTTGAGATTGTTCCAATTCGCCTGCGCCACGCCGGAAACGCCGGCGACATCACCCGGCTGCATCTTCGTCGTCGCCGTGGTGCCAGCATCGGCGCCAAGTTTGAAGCCGAGGCCGTAGGTCCGCGCCGCCGACACCACCGGCGGATAAGGAGCGAGGGAAAACTGCTGGAAGACGGCCAAGCCGAGCGGCACAGTGGCGGTGTTGTTATGCTCGGTCACGTCCATCCCCACATAGACCGTGCCCTGGATCAGCGTGCCCGGGTTGGTGTGGGAGCCAGCAAAGACCCAGTTCCCGCCGTCAGTGCTATAGTACCGAGTTGAACACGTTGGCGGTCGGGCTGGGGCGCACCAGGCGGAGCCATGTGTTCGGATAAGGCTCTGGCGTTTCCAAGGCGGCGCTGCTGGTGGTTGCATTGTTGGCCACATCGCGCCAAGTCATATAAACGCCGTTCTCGCCGTCGCTCCGGGTGGCGTGGACATGCACATTAGGGCTGCCGGCGTCCAGCGTCTCACGCACCATAAGGCCGGCCTTGGCCCATACGTCACCGGTGCCTATGGGGTTCATCCACTCCACGCGGACCCGGACGTCAAACGCGCCGCTAAACGGTGTATAGAGAAAGTGGAACCCGTCTGTGTTGCCGTAAATATCGCTGCCGCCGCCGCCGACCAGGTAACCATCATTGCCGAGAGCCGCGGCAAAGCCCGGCTGCAGCGGATCGACACCGGGGGTGCCGATGTCCGCGGAGGCCAATTCGCCAAGTTGCCCAGTCGCGCTCACGGTGCCGTTGATGACGTTGCCGACGAGGTCTATGACTCCTTTGACGGTTATGGTGAAACCAGCGCTGGGGATGCCCGCGAGTTGCAGGGCCACGTATTTGCCTTCAAAGAGAGTGGCACCCTCTACTGTCGCGCCCGTCACCGTGTAGTTGGCAGTGTTGGTGGCCGTGGCCGGATCCACCGGGCGATCGAAGGTAACGCCGACGCCACTGTCCACGCCGCCAGCCAAGAGCACTTGCGGCCCTGGGACCGCGTGGTAGTCCAATTGACTGGGTGTCAAAATCCCGCTGGTGACTTTCAACCGGTCGAGCATGCCGAGGTATTGCAAACCGCCGGTGTTTTCAGAGCCGATATAGAAGACCTGGTTAGTCCGGGTGAAAATGACGCTCCCTGTATAGGCCTGAGTATCCGAAAGAGCGCCATCAACGTAGAAGAGGAAATTCGATAAGTTTTGATGAACGACCGCGATATGGTGCCATTTGCCGTCATCCGGGATGGCAGCGTTGGATTCTTGGTCTTTGACACCCAGGGTGGTGACGAAGACCGTGCGGTTGGTGAATATCGAGAAGGAGACGGCCCCACCCGGTCCGTTGGCATAGAAGAGCACCTCGCGGTTAGTGTGCATGCCGCTGAGCTTGACCCAGGCCTGTATCGTGAAGGAAGGATTATTCGTGTCCAGTTGCACCACGGTGGCGGGGTCGGGGACGACGATCTGCTGGAGATTGGTGCCAGCATTGGTAAAGCTCATAGAGTAATCACCCGCCATGCCCGAAGGTGTATCGGCAACGAATGTGGGCCCAGTGGGATCATACGGGATGGCCGGTTGGGCTGTGGCCGCAGAACTCGGGAAGGGGTACGCTGGTTGGTCGAAACTGTAGGCCACGACTGTGTTGGTGGTGGCGGCTTTGGGATTCTTGGGATCGCTATCCAGGTCTGCGGCTGCCAAGGCACCCTTACTGATTCGGAAGCGATCAATCATTCCGTGGAAGGCCGTCAGGCCGGGTTGTTCCGAGCCAATGGACAGCGTGTTGAACTGATAGGCCCTGGGGACGCCGGTCTCAGCGAGGTTCGTGATGAGTATCCCGTCATGGTAGAGTGCCACACCTGTGCCCGGCGTCCAAGCCGCGGCCAAGTGATGCCATTCGCCCGCCGGTGGGTTGTAGCCGCTGTAGAGATCGACAATGCCGAACAGGGTGAACACGAACTCGCCATCATTGCCCAAGCCCATTTTGTAAGAGAAACCGTAGCCGCCGATGCCCTCGTAGGTGTTGGTATCACCGACCTCCCGGTTCACCCAGGCCTCCATCGTGAAGGGGGCGTTGGTGGCGAAGGCCAGGATCGGACTGTTGCTGTCATCGACAACCAGGCAGGAGTTGTTCGTATAAAGTCCGAGGTTGAAGCCAATGACGTTATCGCCGGCTGCGCCGGACGGTGAGTTGGTGGTTATTACCACTGGAGGCGCTTGGCCCACCAGGAGGCCAGCTATTTTAGCGACGGTGTCGGTGGTTGTGGGGCCCTTGCCTTCGTTGAATTCGAAGTCCAAAACGGGCTTTATCACGGTGGCGGCGGCCGCCTTGGGTGCACCCGCGAGGAGAAGCGAGGACACAGAGACGAGTCCTAGCATGAACAGGCTTTTTCTTTTCATAGATCTCAGTGCTTCCTGAATTGGTTAACTGCTGTGTGGTCCGGGGAGAGTCTCCCAAAAATGCCAAATGGTGTCAACGGTTTTCTGCTGAAATCGTGCAGGGTGCCGGGCAAAATAGTGACCATTGGGCCACGGCTTGGGCGGACTATTGCATAAGCTGTTGGCGATCAACTGGATATAACTCCAGGCTGGACACGCCGCGCCTATGATCACGAAATTCGGTTGGAGAATGCGTGATTACGCAGTTGGCTGTGGCCCAATTGGTTAGGGTGAGCTCCAGGGCGAACTGGCCCAGTATGTGTCGCCGGGAAGGCCGGTTGGGGTGAGTTCGGCCCTTTGATTTTCCGGCGAATCGTTCCTTTCTCTGGCAGTTCCATCAACATCCGGGGTTGCAGCGCGAAAAACACGAGGGCCATTACGTCTATTTCGCCGCTGACCCCAGCGTGGCCGCCAGCCAAAAGGCCCTCCGCAGGGCTGCCCCGGCCCGGGTCCCGCTGCCCTCGGCTCAAGAGGCCATCGCCGTGCTGAAAGCGTGGAGAGCCTCGACGATGTTGACATCGGGCATGGGGACCATCAACCGGAAGGGCGTCGCCCAACGCGAAGCGTTTTGGACTGCGGCAGTCCTCTGCCGCTTTTTGGACCCCAGGGACACGAAAGCGCCAGAGGACTGGCGCAGTCCAAAACCTTCGGGCTTGGCCCCGGTCTTCCGGCTTTCGGTTTCAAGGCATGGTGATTTGCCGGGGCCGCGAGCCGTCCGAGCCACCTGGGCAGATGCCCTGGCCCTTGGTGCGGGGCGAATTGGGCGAGTTGGTGCCGGCCGGACTCACCGAAGTCCGAGGCGAGGACTACCTGGACCAGGAGACACCGCCGGTGCGGCGGCTCCGAGTCGAATATGCCCTACAGCAAAACCAGTTGCCGCCCGCTTGGCTCCCGCAAGCTGGCCACCCCAAGGCCCAGCAACCGCAGCGGGCGTGACACCAGCTTCTCCCGGCCCAGCAGGAAAACATCCCAGCCGGTAGATCTCCTTGGCCTCCGTCAGCGGGTCTTCCACGGTGATCTGGCGCGTGAGCGTGGTGAAATCGCCGTAGCGCACCTTCACCTGGACCGTGTGCGCTCCCAGGCGGCGGTGCTTGAGCCGGTCCGCGATGTCCTCCGCCTGCTGGCGCAGATAACCGGGATCACCCGCCACTCTGCGATTATGGCGTTGCCAGGCCGGACAGTTTCGGCACATTCGGGCCATGCGGAAGCGGGTTTATATCGTGCTTGCTGCCGTTCTGCTCGTCGCCCTTGGGCTGGCGATATGGGAGGGAACGCGCACACGCGAACCGGTTTATCAAGGGAAGCGGCTGAGCGGGTGGATGCAGCCGGGTTTGGACTGGCCGTCCGGTCCCGAAGATCGGATCACGCCAGTATTAGCAGTGAGGGCGGCAGGAACCAACGCAATCCCGGTTCTCCTCAAGATGCTGCGGACAAAGGAGTCCCCGTGGGGCCGTTTTGTTGACCTCCTCCAAAAAAAGTGCGGCGTCAGGATCGGGCATATCACCGCCGCCCAATGGCACATGCGAGGAGCATGGGGATTCGAGTTCCTCCGCGGCTCCGCTACGAATGCTGTGCCGGGCCTAGTCAAAATCCTGGAGGAAGAAACATCGGTCGAATCTCGGCGGGCGACGCTCCTCTCGCTCCGCTACATCGGCCCGGAAGCGAGGATCGCCGGTCCTGCTATTTTGAAACTCACAGCCAGCACCAATGCCGAGCTGCGGTATTGGGCTATGGTTGCGCTCTCAGGCGTCCGACCCGAAGGGGCTTTTCCCGTGTTCACGGCTACCGCGCGCGACCCGGACGCGAGGTTTCGACTTGAGGCTGCTCGTGGCCTTGAGGGTCTGGGAACGAATGCTGTAACGGCGGTCCCGCTGTTGACAGAATTGCTCAGGGATCCAGACCGCCTAGTGCGTTCGCAGGCAGGCCGTGCCTTGCTGGCGATAGACCCGGTTGCCGCCGCCAAAACCGGAGTGAACACCAACTCGCCGGGCTTGGAACCGCCACGCCGCGTTGCAAGCGAACGCCCCTGAACCTCGACACTGCGTTCCCGTCCCGCGAAGCGTTTTGGACTGCCGCAGTCCAAAACCTTCTCAAACCGGTGCGCATCCAACTTTGAACCAGAGCCATCACGCTCCCCGCATTGCAGAGGGTCGCAGAAGTCGAACTTCCGGCGGGAAGGACGAACCAGGCCGTGATTGAAGAGCCGCTGATGGAGCCGGGCGCGGGCCACGGGCACGTCGGACTTCCAGAGTACGCCTCTGCCACTGCGCCCGTCCCAGGTCGTGGGAAGGTTGGTTGCGGCGGATTTCCCGAGCCCGCCTGGACCTCGAAAACGGGGCCACTCGGCAGCAGCAGGGGCTATCGAGTTAGTCCGGTCCGGATTCCACGCAGAGGTTGTTGCGTCCGTCTGCGAGCCAGCGGTCTTTGCGGCCACCTGACGCGCGGGAGGGTTCCGGGCAGTTATGGCAGACGGAGATTGAGCGGGTGGCGCCTCGCGCGCGATCCTATCGTCCGGAACCGAGCCTGGGGGCGCGGCAATCTGCACACACACGACGCTGCCGGCTCTGTTGCGGCAGAACAACCGTCCGTTGGAAATCGCCGGAGGCGACCAGGTGGGGCCCGGCAGGACCTGGGCCCGCGCCAGTTCATGCCAGGCGTCCGGCGAGGCGAGGCCCACGATGAGCTCGCCGGTCTCGCGCAGGAGCAGGAGCTTGCCGTCACAAACCAGCACATTGCCCCAACCGACCTTCTCCCTGGCCCACTTGACCTCGCCGGTCCGCAAGTCGAGGCACTTGAGCGTGGATTTTTTCGAGTCGGTGCCTTGGTAATCGGTCCCGGTGTTGTCCACGCCGTAGATGTGGCCCTGCCAGATCACCGCGTTGCAGTGGAGGGTCTGGAATTTCCTGGCCCGGTCTTCCCACAGCACCTGGGGTTTGAAGTCCCTCACCTCGAAAACGCCGCAACCCCGCGGCAACGAGGCATTGGCCATGAAGACGAGATTGCTCCAGACCACCGGGCCGACCCAGCAGTGGCCCCAGGTGCCGCGGCGCCAGAGTTGCCGCCCCGACGCGGCCTCGGCGGCGACAATCGAGCCGCCGCCGGAGAAGACCACCCAGTCCAGCCCCTCGACTCTTGTGAGAATCGGCGAGCCGCAAGTGACATCGCCTCCGGCGAGTTTCCAGACTGGCTCGCCATTGGTCTTGTTGAACGCCATTAAGGATGCTCCGGGAGCGTTTGCCTCCAGGATGAGCAGGTCGCGATAGACCAGCGGGGAACAGCAATACCCATAAACCGGGACGCGGCCTTGAAACTCCTTGACCAAGTCCTGAGACCAGATGACGGCTCCGGTGTTTGCATCCAAACAAGGATGCTCTTCATCAGCGCTCCCATTGAATCGCGATGAAGCCGTGCGGCCGTGGGGACAGGTCCATGCCGCCCTTCACCGGCTGAAACGGGCCTTGGGGCCGCTCCAGGAGGTCCGTGAGCATCGCCCGGCGCGCCTGGGGCATTGCGAGCCGCATAGGAGCCGAGAAGCCGGCGGTCTCCCACACCCGCACCAGCAGCCCGGCGCCTTGCGGATCGTCCACGGGCTTGAAGCAGGTCACCACCGCGCGCTCTGGATCGATATAAAGCAAAGGACGATTCAGCCGGCGCCCTGGCAGGCGGCCCTTGGCAAGCACCGCTGGCATTTGAACGGATCGGCTCCAAGCCATCGCCGCAGCGTTGTTGTAGCCGGGGCCGTGCCCGCGCAGGCTGTAGCGGAAACGGAACTGTCTTACCCCATCCTGGTCCTGAGTGACCTCTTTCCAGTTCTGATCGTTGCCCAGAGGCTCGAAGGCGGGGGCACCCTGGTCCAGCCGCAGCATGAAGGCCTCAATGGATGAGACGGTCAGGCCGGCTCGTGCATCGGCGGGCGAGATATCCAGGAACCCCTGCACGGCGAACCGCCGAGTGTCGGCGCCCGGCAACAAATCCCCCTCGGGCTGAGGCGCCGGGCGAATGACTGCGCCGGTTGTCTCGATATGATAGTCCCGGGGCCCGCCCCCGAACGGGAAGAAGTGGAGCAACCGTTGCTCGTTGGTGCTTGGAGGCTTTTCAAGGCGCACATCGAGATCGACCCGGTCAAGTTCGGCATAAAGGGTGATGTCGTTGGTGACGCGGATAGGCCCCAGATCGCCAGTGATCCGCAGAGTCGCGAAGACGAGTCCAGAGGCCACCCCTGTGATGGAACTCCGTTCGAGCTTGTGCTCGGCGCCGTCGTAGAACACCGCCTGGCCGAGGAGGCGCGGTTCAGTCGAATTGACCAATTCCTGGCTTGTGCCCTTGTGAATCAGGCTGGCGATGCCCGAACCATCGCCGGCCACGCCGAGCTTGTAGAACGAGCCCTCAAGCTCTGCGGCGCCGGCTTTGAAAGGAGCAGGTTTCGGCGCGGGCTTCTTGGGGGTGAAGCCAAACTCACGGAATCCGAACGGAGGGATGCCTTTGGCCACAAAGCTCACCTGGCGGCCGTTCGCACCTTCGTCGAATTGCGCCGGGATGGTCTGGCCGGAGCTCGCAATGCCTTGGGCCTCAGGGGGCGCGTCAGACACCACGAGCACGTCGTTGGTGAAGCTCAAAGGGTTGAACACGGTGATGAAACGCTCATCCTCTTGGAGCTCAAGGTCCTTCCAGGCCTGCTGCATCAGATCGCGGCTGATGCCGCCCAATTCCTCTGCCCAACGTCGGCGCAAGGCCGCATTGTGCCGTTTGTTCTTCGGATTGGCGCCGTTCCAGGCATGGTCCGAGAGCATCGCCCAGAACCATTCGGCCTGCTCACGATTGGTGCGGGTTGCAGCCGCCAACTCAGGGTGCTCGAGGGCTGCCAGGGCAATGAGCGACTCCGCGGCGAGATAGGAACGTTCTTGCGTCCGCAGTTCCGCCACGGTCCGGGCGAGGCTCACCGGCCAGAGCTCCCACGAATGGCCAAAACAGCCGCGCAATACCGGCAGGAACGGTGCGCCGGCTTCCGCCGAATCCACCTCGGCACAGAACTGGGCCAGGGTGCCATTGACCAACCGCACCGGGTTGGTTGCGGCGGCGTTGTATCGCTGTAGGGCCTCGGAGAAGCCGCCAGTCTGTTTCCAGCTTTCGGGTGAGACGTCCGAATGCGTGCCGCTGGCCAGGATGGTAGAGAGCGGGTAAGCGGCGCCGAGCTGCCGGTAATGCGGCAACCATTCGTTCGCGATCCGGGCGGGTTCCCGGAGCAAAAGCGCGCCCTGGGCGTAGTTCGCGCGCTCGCTGGCCCAGGCGTCCAGGCGCACCCGCACTTCGCTGCCATCCGGACCTGCCCAGCGGAAGAGGGGTGGATTCCTCAGCCCCTTGAAGGTGCAGTCATAATCCAGGAACGGGTTCGAGACCCAGCGCACCCCGCAGCCGGCGAGCAATGAGGCCATGCCCCAAGGCAGCGAGGGCAGTTCGATGTGCTCGGCCACATCCAGGCGGATGTTCCACTCGCGCTCCAACCGGCGGGCGGGATACAGCGTCCGCAGCGCCCCTTCCACGCTCTGGAAGCCCCATAGGGAATTGCAGAGGAACGGGCTCACACAGATCCGCCCTTCCCGGATGCGCCGTATCAACTCCGCCTTGCGCGCCGGGTAGCGGGCCATGAAATCGAGCGCCTCCTGTGTCGTGGCCATATTGAAATGATCCCGGCTTTCCTGCGGGCCAGCGTCCGTGCGCTGCATCTCGTCCAGATGGGAACGCACCAGGTCGGCAAAGGCCTGGCGTGTCTGTTCTTCAGTCCAGCCCCAGGTCACGTCGGGACAAGTGTCGTGGGCAACCAGGATCCGCTCGATTGCTCGGGGTGGCATCGCCTCTCCCGCCGGCCGAGGCAGACCAGCCAACGAGGCCAGGCTGATAAAACCACCCAGCAATTGGGTTGCGGCGCGGCCCACGCTCGCACGACAACGGATGCGACATAAGCTTCGGAACTTCATCATCAGTGCATCGCTGCGATTCTGGCACGAGGCCAAGAGAGAGTGAAGCGCCTTCTTATGGGCGCAGGGGGTATGGACCCGCAACAGTGCTACAAGGCGCATGGAACCGGGGGATTTTTGAGGCCGGACCCGCTACACGACCCGCAACAAGGCCCAACAACCTCGGTAAAATGGGGTGATTCTTGCGCGCGGGATATTTGTTTGACAGGGTGGAAGTCCATTCCAGCTCGGTAGAACCGAGCGCTTTGGCCCTGTTCATTTCCGCGTGTTCCGTGTATTCCGCGGTTCATTCTTCTTCGGAGCCTTGCCAGCCTCGCCAGCCATGGAAACCAATCCTATTTCCAAGGCAGAATCCTGAGGGCAACCGCGGAATACGCGGAATACGCGGAAGACAGAGCCGCTCAGCGATCCCGGGGGGATTGGCCGGCATTGGGGCAGCCGCCTTTCATTGCGGGGTCATCCGCACAGATACAATCACAGTAGAGGACGGGTGGACAGTATTTGTCCCACCGGGTGTGGCATGATGAGGGCAAAAAGGCTGCATTGAATTCGGGATACATGCGGAAGACGGCCTACGTGGTGCGGGTGGCGAGCCAGGGGACTTTGGGGCCTGAGGGAGGAGCGCAGAGTTCCGGGCTGGCACGCTTTTCGTGCTGGTGCCCGAAGGTGCTTGCGGCGGGGGGGCGGTTGACAGACCCGTTGCACGCAAGCCCTTCATGTTCTGCGACTTTTGCGACTTTTCGCGGCTGAACTGCTCTTTTTATGACTCCTGGCACGTGCCCAAGGCGAACCCCAAATACACCGGCCCCCAAGCGGGATCCGCTGTCTTAGCCTTTAGCCTTCAGCCTTTAGCCTTTAGCCTTTGAGTTCAACGCCCGCACCGGCCCTGAGCAGCCTCCGCTGTCTTAGCCTTTAGCCTTTAGCCTTTAGCCTTTGAGTTCAGCCCCCGGACGGACATCAAGCCCGATTCCCAGGGCCTCTCGCACCTGGAGGACCACAACGACCTCCGGAGCATCCGCCTGCGCGACGCCCTCCGCAATTACTTCCGCCAGCGCAACGAAGATTCGATTGACCTGTGACCGGACAGAATAGCCGAGCCGCTTAAGCTGCGATCGGCTGCCAAGCGACGAAAAACATTTTGCTTCCACAGAACGCCAAAAACTCCACAATGCGTCCTCGGAACAATGCGAGCCTATGAGCCTGCCAACCGTTTTCGACACCTGCGAGCCTCGTGGGGACGTCCACACCGGAACGATCGCCGACGCTGATTTCGCCGCCGATCTGGCCAAAGTCATTCGCGGCATCGCATCAGACGACTACCAGAAACCAGACCGTTTTTTCGCCAACACCTTCCCAACGCAGGGCCTCCAAAACCTGCTCCGCAATGTCATGGGCCGGCTCACGGGCGACAGCGCCGCCGTCGCCGCAATCTTCCGACTCGATACCAGCTATGGCGGCGGCAAGACCCACGGCCTTATCGCCCTGACCCACGCCGCCAACGGCATGAAAGGCGTTGCCGATGTCGCTGAGTTTCTCGACCCGAAGCTCGTTCCCACCGGCAAAATCCGCATCGCCGCCTTTGACGGCGAGAACGCCGACCCTGCAAACGGGCGCAGCATGGGCGACGGCATCCTTGCCCACACGCCTTGGGGCGAACTCGCCTACACACTCGCCGGCAAGGCCGGCTATGACCGGCTCCGCAAGAGCGACGAGACCCACACGGCCCCTGGCGCCGAGACCCTCGCCGAATTGTTCGGCGGCGAGCCATCCCTCATCCTCCTGGACGAGCTCTCCGTTTATCTGCGGAAGGCACGCAACCTTCACGGCACCGCTGCCGGGGAGCAATTGAGCGCCTTCCTCACGTCCCTGTTCAAGGCCGTCGAGAGCAATCCCCGCGTCGCCCTGGTTTACACCCTCGCCATCGGCAAGGAGGGCAAGGCCAGCGACGCCTACAGCACCGAAAACCAATTTATCGCCGATAAGATGGCCGAGGCGGAGAGCATTTCCGCTCGCAAGGCAACCCTCCTCAATCCGACAGAGGACTACGAGACCGTTCAAGTTCTCCTCCGCCGCCTCTTTGCCAGGATAGACAAGGGCAAGGCAACCCCCGCCATTGAGGCATACCGCTCACTCTGGCTCGCCAACAAGGAAGTGCTCCCACCCGACTCAAACCGACCAGAAACCAGCGAAGCCTTCCGCGCCAGTTATCCCCTGCATCCCGAAGTCCTTGAGACGCTCACCACCAAGACTGCCACCCTCGCCAATTTCCAACGAGTGCGCGGCATGCTCCGCCTGCTCGCTCGCACCATCGCCCAGCTTTCGGCCACCCGCCCCGCCGGCGCGACCGCCATCCACCTGCACCATGTCGATCTCGGCTTCGAACCCATCCGCCAGGAGATTTTCACCAAGCTCGGGCGCACCGAATTCATTCCAGCGGTAAACCACGACATCATTGGCGGCATGAAAAAACCCCTCGCCGTGGACATCGACAAGAAAAACTACGCCGGTCTTGCCCCGTACGCCACGTATACCGCACGCACCGTTTTCCTCCACAGCCTCGCCTTCAATGACCAATTGAAGGGCCTCTCGCCCGAGCGGCTACGTTTCTCCGTCCTCGGCCCCGCCTTCGACATCAGCTTCATCGACGCCGCTTGGAAACGCTTCCGCGACGAATCCGCCTACCTCGACGACCGCCCCGGCGTGCCGCTGCGGTTCCTGGCCGAGGCCAACCTCACCCAAATCATCCGCCGCGAGGAAGGAAACGTGGATTCCGGCCAGGCCCGCGCCGATTTAAACGACCGCATCAAAACAATTTTCGGCGGCACATCCAGTTCCGTCTTTGAAATGGTCCCATTCCCCGCCGGCCCCTGGGATGTTGACGATGACGCAGGGAATGGCCGCCCGCGCCTCGCCGTCATGTCCTTCGACGGCACTGCCGTTGGCGCGACCGCCGACACTGTGCCCAACCTCATCGCCAGTATTTTCGAGCGTAAGGGCGCCGACGGCGCAGGCTTGCGCGGCCTGCGCAACCACCTGGTTTTCGTCGTTGCCGACGAAACCCGCATTAATGAAATGCGCAAGAAGATCGTCCGCCGGCTCGCACTCAAGGAACTCATCAAAGCCGAGCGCATCGCCGAACTCGCCGAGCACCAGCAGCGTAAGGTCCGCGAATTGGAGTCGAAGTCAGAGGCGGATGCAGCAATTTCCATCCAGCAATGCTACCGGCACGTCTTCTACCCCTCGCGCCAGCGCATGCCAAGCAGCCCTGTGGACCTGGCCCACGCCGCTGTTGACATTGACAGCGCATCCGAGCGCCCCGGCAGCGGCCAGCAGCAGATCGTCCGCACCCTCCGCGACAACGCTAACCAGAAACTCCGCCTTTCCGAGGACCCAGCCGAGTCCCCAGGCTACATCCGCGACCGCACCCCCCTAAAAAAAGGCCAGATTTCCACTGCGGCATTGCGGGATGAATTCCGCAAAGATCCCGCCCTTTCCATTCACGCCAGCGACTCCGTTCTCATCCGTGCTGTAACCCAGGGCATCCAGCAGGGCGACTACATCTACCGGCGTGGCGAACTGCTCTGCGGCCCCGGCGACCCGATGGCCAGCGTTATCATTGACGAGCAATCGTTCGTCTTCACAATGCAGTTCGCAAAGGAAAAGGGCATCTGGCCGAGGCCCGCGCCCGCGCCAGCGCAGAAGCCGAGCGAAATCCAGGAGCAGCCACCCGAACCGCCGCCCACCCAACCGCCGCCACCTCCTCCGCCCGGCGCAATCACCGCCGAGGGGGTCCTTAAAGGCGCGCTAAGAGAGCTTTGGGAGAAGGTCCGCAACGCCAAATTCGCCAGAGTCAACGTTTTGAGCGTCCGCCTCTTTGACGCAACGGACGCCTTCCGCATGTTAGGCAGCGTCAACGCCGAGAAAAGTTGCACCAAACAAACCAAACTCAAAGGCGGTTACGTCACCCAGGAAGGCGGCGAGATGCAGCTTGAGTTTACGGGGCAGCCCAGCGATGCTCTCCCGGTCAAGGACTTCCTTGTCCCGCAGTTGAACGCCGCCCGCGAACGCGACGTGCAGGCAACCTTCATCCTCACCTTTAATCCGGGCCTCCCGCTGGCCGGTGACGCCGCCGAGAAGCTCACGGAGCGGCTCGCCAAGTTCGCCAGCGGCGCGGCTTACGTGACCGCCACAGCGGAGGCGACCCCGTGAGAGCCAGAGCCGAAAGAAAACCAATGCTTCGCGACCCCTTGCCATCCAACAATGGACGCTTGCGCCCTGTCTCACGCCGAGCCCCAGCCGACCCAGCCCTCGCGCTGCCACGCTACGAACTGCGCGCCCGCTATTTCGGCCCCGCCGACACCGAGTTGGAAGTCTGGCAACTGCCCTCGCCCGCTACTCCGCACCTCACTGCGCCCGCGCGCCTTGCCGGGCTGCGCGGTCGTAACCTGGAACTGGTCGAGCACCGCGTCACGCGCAGACTCAAACAAACCGGCACCCAGTTCGAGACCCCAGAACTCCGACTGCCGCGCGCCTGGCCGCTGCCCGAAGAAACCGCGCTCCCCCTCGCCCTTCTCTTTCGCGCCCTGGCTCCCATGCGCAGCCGCGACAACCTCCGCGCCGTGATCGAAGGGATCGAGGCGATGGGCAAAGAAGAAGCATCCTATTGGCTTGGCATGGCCATGCACCGCAAGAATCCGCGCCGCGTCCTCATGGCGCTCCGCTTCCTGTTGACCTCACCCAAGCCCAGACAAGTGCCTGCCTACCGATGAACCTGTGATCGCCACCCAGCAATCCCCAGCGCCCACCGTTGCGGCCCAAAGTCCCGTAGCCGACGCAAACAACTCCCAACCGAATGACACCCGCCTGATCGAACGGTGGCTGCCAATCGCGGAAATAGGCGAGGAAAGCATTCGTGAACGCAGATCCATGACGGCGCTGCCGCCGACCTACTATCTTCATGTCTGGTGGGCAAGACGCCCACTTGTAGCCTCACGAGCGGCAATTCTGGCATCGGTCCTGCCCGCCGAAGCTGACCGCGAGAAGTTCACTCACGTCCTTGGGATTCACGGCGACCCAGTCGAAAGCAAGAGAAAGATACTCCAGGCGCGTCGCACCGGCGTCTGGTTCGAAGGCGAAGCATACAGCTATGAGCGCGCTTTCAGCTACTCACCAACGGCAGATGACCGCGACTGGATCCGCAACACCGCCAGGCTCTCGCAGGGCCAGCAACTTCTCGTTTTAGACCCAACAGCCGGAGGGGCCAGCATACCATTTGAGGCAGTCAGACTAGGCTTCGGTACAGTGAGCAATGACCTAAATCCGGTGGCCGCGCTCATCGAGAAGGCCACGGTAGAATGGCCGGCAAGATTCGGCCCAAAGCTGGTCGAAGAGTACCGCAGAATCACTGAAAAGTTTGTGGCCATGCGAGAAGAGCGCCTGGCACCGTTCTTCCCGCCAGAGCCGGAGCCAGACTGCATCCCAACCAACTACCTGTGGGCAAGGACGGTTCGTTGCCCATATTGCGAGGGGCTTGTGCCCCTCTCACCCAACTGGCGGTTGGCACCGGATGGCAAAGGCATCCGGTTGCTGCCGCACTGCGAAAAACAGGCAGCAAAACGCTTCTGCGAATTCGAAATCGTTTACAAAGCGGTTGACCACTCCGCGGGCACGGTTGCAGATGGAGATGCACACTGTCCCTTCCCAGATTGCGGCCGAGTCATTGAGGGAGAGGAAATCAAGCGACAGGCCCAGGCAGGCCAAATGGGTCAGCAACTCTACACGGTCGTCTTCAAACGCCGCATCCCAACAAAAAGGAAGAACGGAAAGACGCTTGACAAGTGGGAGCGCCAGTACCGTTCGCCTCGCCCAGAAGACGACAACAGCGCCTTCGTTGCAGCCCGCCTAGCCGAGAAGTTGCCAGAGTGGGAAGCAATGGACATTGCACCAAACGAATCCTTCCCCCAGGGCGCCAACGACGACCGGCCCCTTCAGTATGGGATGCCACTCTGGCGCGACCAGTTTGCCCCGCGACAACTCCTAGGACACCTGGAGGCGGTAAGTATCTTCCGTGAGCTACTTGACAATGAAAAAGCCGACGCAGAACCCGACGATGTAGTCAGGGCCGCTTTCTGCTACCTCGCACTCACACTCGACAAAATGCTGAACTACAACTCGCGTAAGTCCGTGTGGATGGCAATTCGCGAGGTCGTGGCAAACACATTCAACCGCCACGATTTTTCATTCTCTTCCTCCCATGCGGAAATGTCAGTGCTAATTGCCGGCGTCGAGCGCGACTGGGCAATCGACCAGACCGCCAAATGCATCAAAGAACTCGTCCAGCTAATCCAGCCACACGAGGCACGATGCGGCTCAGGTACCGAGAGCCTTTTCCCTTGGACGCCCCCACCGATCACCGTAACCTGCAAATCCGCAGACGCGCTCGACCATCTGGACGGCGGAAGCGTAGATTGCATAGTGATGGATCCGCCCTACTACGATAATGTCATGTACGCGGAGCTCTCCGATTTCTTTTACGTCTGGCTCAAGCGTACCGCCGGGAAGGTCCTACCTGAGTTATTTCGCCGTCACTTGACCGACAAGGAGAACGAGGCTGTCGCTAACCGAGCCAAGTTCCGAAACCAGAAACGCGCCAAGGCCCTTGCCGGGCGCGATTATCAGGAGCGCATGGCCGCCATCTTCGCCGAATGCCGCCGCGTGCTTAAGCCGGACGGCATCATGACCCTAATGTTCACCCACAAGGCCACAGGCGCTTGGGATGCTCTCACGAAGGGCCTGATGGAAGCCCGCTTTACCATCACAGCAAGCTGGCCAATCAACACCGAGGCGGAGAGCAGCATGCACATCAAGGACAAAGCCGCCGCGAACAGCACCATTTTCCTTGCCTGCCGCCCCCGCGTTACGGCGCCCAGCGGCGGCGAAACCAGGTACTGGGAAGACGTGGAGCCGCTC
Source organism: uncultured bacterium (assembly GCA_963749495.1). Classification (GTDB taxonomy): domain Bacteria; phylum Verrucomicrobiota; class Verrucomicrobiia; order Limisphaerales; family UBA8199; genus CAVQND01. The sequence goes on along the minus strand of CAVVMW010000015.1, from coordinate 260,542 downwards.
GTCGCACAAGCCGTCCGCGACCGCGTGGCCGAGTTCCAGAAAAGCGGAATTCGCGGCGTTGATCTTTACCTGGCCAGCTTTGGTCCGGCCCTGCAAAAATTCTCCGAGTTCTGGCCTCTCACCCGAGGCACGCCAAAGCCGAGGCCGGCCTCACGGCGCGCTGCCCAGAAAGAACTTTGGGAAGAAGAATGGGACCCCTACGCGGTCTCGCCCGAGGACGCGCTCGACGCCGCCCGCCGCGAGGTCAAGCGTTGGCGGCTTGAGCAACTTACCCACAAACGAGCCAGCACCGAGCTTGACGCGCGCACATCTTGGTTCGTCCTTGCTTGGGACGCCTTCCAAGCGCCCGTCTTCCCCTACGACGAAGCACTGCGCCTGGCCCGCGCCGTTGGCGTGGATCTCGACAGAGACATCGTCGGTACTCTGTGCCAGAAGAAAGGCTCAGACCTCACGATGTGGGACAGCGCCCAGCGCGCCGCCAAAAGCGCCCTCGGCGGGGCGGACGGTTCCAGCGGCATGATTGACGCGCTCCACCACGCCGCGCACCAGGCCCGCACGAAGACCGTGGAGGCGGGCCGCGAGTTGCTGGAGCGCGCCGGGGTGCTGACGGACTCCAATCTCGCCACGGCCATGCAAGCCGTGCTGGAAGTCCTGCCCGTCGGCACCGCATTCAGCAACTTCGAACTGCCTGACGACGTAGCTGGCGCCGGCAACGATTTCGACGCCTTGGAAAAATTGCGCCGTCTGGCGTTCACCGACCGCGTGGAAGCGCCGGAGCAGCTTGAGTTGTGGAAGGAAAACGCGAAGCAGTGACCTATGCCGATACCGGATTTCGACCATAACGGTGTGCTGCCGCCGCACGTGGGCGACCACGCCGCGAACCGCGCCCACATGTCGCCGTATCCGTGCACCAGCATGGAGCTTTGCGCCAAGCTCGGCACAACCGATGAGCGGCGGCAAATCCTCGTGGGCTTTTTCGAGCTTCGGGACGTCCTGCGGCAGTTGGGCATTACTTCGGGTTTCCAATGGCTCGATGGCAGCTTCGCGGAAAACGCAGAGAAAACGCGCGGGCGCGCCCCGAACGACATTGACGTTGTGACTTTCTTCCTGCCCATCCCGCCGCCCTTGAATCCGCCTCCACCCGTTGCCGCGCTCCTGCCCGTGCTTGCCGACCGGGATGCCACCAAGCAGCGTTTCCACGTGGACCACATTTTGGTTCCCTTGGCCGCGACGCCTGACCGCTTGGCGGATGCCCGACGCCTGGTGGACGATGTGCGCTACTGGTTTGGCCTCTTTTCCCACCGTCGGAGCGATGACGTTTGGAAGGGTATGCTACAGTTACCGTTGGATACGGGCGCCGAGGACGTGCAGGCGGCCAATTCCATTCGAACGAGGACAACATGAGTTATTTGCGCGAACTTGAACAACGGCAGGCCGAGATAGTCGGTTTGAAAACGCTCTTGCACGACATGCCCGACGACCCGCTGGCCAAGCCGCTGCTTGCCAGCCGCCTCCGGGGTCTGGAAAACGAACTGGCCGAAATGGAAAGGCGCCCGCCCGCCCGCCCGGAAGCGGAACTGCTTTTCGCCGGCGGCCCGGCCATTGGCTCGCTGGGGCTGGACGCTAAGTTCGCCAGCAAAGTGCTCGATTCCTATCAAGACATGGTGGCCAACCACTACTCCGCCTTGCGTCACGGCGCCGTGGGCAGCCGTGGTCCCCGCGCCGGTGAAGATGAGGCCCGGCTCTGCCTCACGGCCTTGCCACGCGGTTCCTTCGGTCTGCTGCTCGCCCAGCCGCAAGCGGAGGACTTCATCGCCGCCGCGCAGCTTTCGGACGCGATGGACCAAATAACGTCCCTGGTCGAGGCTGCGGCCAGCGGCGATGCCGCGTTCACGGATACGGTGGAGAGATTCCATCCGCGCGTCCTGACGCCCCTGGAGCGCTTTCTTAACGCGCTCGAAACGCAGGAAGCGAGCGTACATGTTCGCAGCGCCACGCGGCAATGCGAATTGAACACAGAGCAGGTACGCGCCGCCAAGTCTCGCGTTGCGGAGACCAAACCGGAGACGGTGACCATAGGCTTGCGCGGGGTTTGTCGGGGAGTTCTTTTGGAATCCTGGCGGTTTGATTTCAATCCGGATGGCCAGCCGCCCATCTCTGGCGTGCTCGCAGATTCGGTCACGGAAGAAGCGGCCAAGGCCATGTTGGCGTTGGTTGACCAGCCCGCCGAGGCCCAGTTGCGTGTGACTCGAATGCGCACCCGCTCAGGCTTTGGCCGACCCGTTTACGAGCTCCTGAGTGTTCAGGCCCTCAACCAGCCTGCCGCCGCGAAATGAGCCTGCTCTGCGACAAGGACTGGAAACTGAAATACACGCCGGATGACGGCGACCTCGTCACGCAACTCTATGTCCCGGCGCTGCAGTGCGCGGTCCGCTACGACCGACTGACCGGCTACTTTCAAGCGAAGGCCCTCACCCTCGCCGCGCGCGGCATTGAGGGGCTGGTTTGCAACAGCGGCCGAATGCGGCTGCTGGTCGGCTGCACCCTACACCAGCCCGAAGTCGAAGCCATCGCCAAAGGCGCGGAATTGCGCGAGCAACTCAAAGCCCACCTGCTCGCCAACCCGTTGAAGCCCGGCAGCCAGCGCGAGGTGGAAGCCCTTGAATTGCTCGCCTGGATGGTCGCCAACCAAATCCTCGAAGTCAAAGTCGCCGTGCCATGCGACGAGCACCGCCGCCCCATCCCGGCGGAAGGCATCTTCCACGAAAAGGCCGGCATCATTGAAGACAAGACCGGCGACCGCCTCGCGTTCAATGGCAGCTTGAACGAGACCGAGGCCGGTTGGACCCGGAATTGGGAAAGCCTGAACATCTTCCGCTCCTGGCTTGGCGACGACCCCCGCGTTGCAGCCGAAGAAAGCAACTTTGCCAAGCTTTGGTCCGACGAATCAAAGCACGTCATCACGCTCGACGTGCCGGACGCGGCGCGCGAAGACCTGCTCCGCTTCCTGCCCGAAGGCGACCAACCCGCCCGCCTCAAGAAGCTGGAAGCCAAGATAGAGATTGGACCGCCGCCGGAGCCAGAGCCGCCACCCGCTCCGCCCGAACCCCTGCTCGATTTGCGCCGGCTCGTTTGGGCCTTCATCAAAGAAGCGCCCAAAATGCCCAACGGCGGCGAGCGCGTTGGCGAAGCCACCGCAAATATCGAACCCTGGCCGCACCAGATTCGTGCCTTTCAGCGCCTGTACTTCAATTGGCCCCCGCGTCTGGTCCTCGCCGACGAAGTCGGCTTGGGAAAAACCATCCAGGCCGGAATGCTCATCCGCCAGGCATGGCTGGCGGATAAGGCCCGTCGCGTCCTGATCCTCGCCCCGGCGGGTCTCTGCCGTCAGTGGCAAGTCGAGTTGCGCGAAAAGTTCAACTTGAATTGGCCCATTTACGACGGCGACCAACTCCTCTGGCTCAAAGCCGCCCAACACAACGGCCCACTCGCGCAACCCGTCGCCCGCGCCGACTGGCACAAGGAGCCATTTGTCATTGCGTCCAGCCACCTCATGCGCCGCCCCGACCGCGCCGCCGGACTGGTAGAGCAAGCCGAACCATGGGAGATCCTCATCGTTGACGAGGCCCACCACGCCCGGCGCAAGTCACCGGGCCAGGCCGCCCAGCTCCGCCCCAACCGCCTGCTCGACCTGCTCCAGCGTCTCCAAAACCGGACGCAGGCGCTCCTGCTCCTGACAGCCACGCCCATGCAGGCTTACCCCGTCGAAGTGTGGGATCTCCTCTCCACACTCGGCTTGCCCCCGGAATGGCATCAGGACGCCTTTCTTAAATTCTGTGAAGCGGTGGACCAACCATCCCCCTCGCACGAGGATATGGAATTTCTCGCCGGCATGTTCCGCGCCACCGAGCAAGGCTATGGGACAGCCACTGAGCAGGACGCCCGCCGGGCAGGGGCCACAACCGGCCTGCAGGCCAAGCGCATTCTTTCCGCGCTCCGCGACTCCGCCGCCATTCCGCGCCGCCAACTGGACGCCCCGGCGCGCGCCGTGGCTCTCCGCCTCATCCGCTCCCATTCACCCATCGCCAAACTAATATGCCGGCACACCCGCGACCTGCTCCGCCGCTACCGCAATGCCGGCAAGCTCAAGACCCCCATCGCCGACCGCCAGGTGGAGGACCAGTTCATAAAGCTCTCCGCCGACGAGGCCCGCATTTACGACGACGTTGAAAACTACATCGCCACGACCTATGACCAAGCCTCGCCGAAAGAGAAGAACGCGGTTGGCTTCGTTATGACCAGCTACCGCCGCCGCCTTGCCAGCAGCTTCTACGCGCTCCGACAGACCCTCGAGGACCGCCTCAAGGCCATGCAGACCGGCCAGCCCATGAGCCTGCAAGAACCCGACGACGAAACCGAGGCTGAGCCGACCGACGCCGAAGGCGAAGTTCTGGGCCGCGAGGAAGTCGCTGAGTTGGGGCGCGACGCGCTCGCGCGTGAAGAACAAAAGGAAATCGCTCGCCTGCTGGCCGACATCCGCCAGCTCCCACCGGACACGAAGGCAGGCCACTTGCGTCGCGAGTTGGACAACCTCCGCTCCGCAGGATACGCCCAGGCGATGGTCTTCACCCAATACACCGACACCATGGATTTTCTCCGGGAGCAACTCGCCGCCAAGACCAGCTTGCGCGTCACCTGCTTTTCGGGTCGCGGCGGCGAGGTTCGCGAAAACGACGGCGCCTGGCGGACCATCTCCCGTGAGGAAGCCAAGCATCGCTTCCGCACCGGCCAGGCCAACGTCCTCCTCTGTACGGACGCTGCCGCCGAGGGACTCAATTTTCAATTCTGCGCTGCCCTCATCAATTACGACATGCCGTGGCTTCCCATGAAAGTCGAGCAACGCATCGGCCGCATTGACCGTCTCGGCCAGCAGCATCCGAAAATTCGCATCCTCAACTTTTACTATGAAGGCACGGTCGAGGCGGACGTTTACGCCGCACTCCGTCACCGCATCAATTTATTCGAAAGCGTCGTTGGCAGGCTCCAGCCCATCCTCGCGCGCCTGCCCGCAGTCATCGCTGGCCACGTCCTCGACAAGCGTAATCGCGACCCTGACGCTCGCGCCGCTCTCACCGGCGACTTGGAGCGCGACGCCGAGGCCGCCAAGCAGGCCGGCTTCGACCTCGATGCGATGGTGCAAGCCGACCTTGAAGAACCGTCGCGCCCAGCCGCGAAACTCACGCTGGCCGACCTCGACTCGCTGCTTCACCGTGCAGATGCCCTACCACCTGGCATTGTGGTCAACGAGCTACAAGGCGGTGAATATGCCTACCAGGCCCCCGGTATGGCCGCACCCGTCCGGGTGACAACCCGTGCCGACTATTTCGACAACCACAGCGAAAGCCTCGAACTCTGGTCCCCAGGCAGCCCGATCTTCCCGAGCGCTGATGGCGATACACCGAGGCAGGACATCGAGGGGAAATCGTTCGCAGACCTCCTTGGCTTATACCCCTCCCAGCCGGCCAAATGAAAAGTCGGCTTGGCCGGAAATTGCTCGGCAAATGCCCTGGCGCGGCGTAAGAGTCCCTTGCGATTTATGCAAGCGAGACACCAGTGATTTTGCGGGGCTTGGGCTACGGTCCGGCTGGAAAACCGCCAAGTTTCTTCGTCACTGGACCCGGCCAGGTCGGCAAAGCCCTGGCGGGTCTGTTCTTCAGTCCAGCCCCAGGTCACGTCGGGACAAGTGTCGTGGGCAACCAGGATCCGCTCGATTGCTCGGGGTGGCGCGCCCGTGGATTGGGAGAGGCCGGCCAAAGGCCCCAGGCCAAGAACGCTGGCCAGCAGGGGGGCGAGATTCAGGCCCACTGCCGCGCGACAGGAGAGGCAGCATGTTTTCCGGGGCTTCATCGGAGTTGTGTCACGAGGATTCTGGCACCGACCCGCATGGAGGGGAAGGACCTTGTGGCCGGGGCTCCGGAGCGGGGTGCATCTGGCCTGTACCACCATGGAGCGACGAACGGCGGGCATCGGTGTTTTCCGGCAAATTCATCCCGGAGGGATGAAAGAGGGTAGCCGGGGGTCGAAGCGCAGCGAGACCCCCGGTGCGACGACGGCGGATGCCTGCATCCCGGAGGGATGCCAGAGAGCGCGCCCGCCCTATGATGCGCGGGCCTCTGGCACCCCCTTCCGGGGTGCATGACCTCCTCTGGCCCTCAACCGGGGGTCGCGCTGACGCCGCGACCCCCGGCTACCGTCTGGCAACCCTCCGGGTTGCAGGGCATCCGCGCGGCCTCAGTTCTCCTATGCGACTCCTGTTCTTGTGGTGGTACAAGCCAGATGCGCCCGGCGGAGCGGGCGGGGCGCAGACCGGCTTCCGGACAACTCCGGGCCCCGGCTCCGACGCGCATTGGAGTGATGAAGCGGGCAGGCATCCGTGCGGCGCGAAGCGCTTTGGACTGGGCCAGTCCTCTGGCGCTTTTCAGCAGTTAGCATTTGGGCCTTTGCGCCCCGAGGTAATACCCTCATTACTACCCTCACTCATGGGTTAATACGCTTACTCCCCAAGTAACGCCAACGGGCCCCCGGGCCTTTGCCTCGGCAGGAGACGTCGCCGGCGGCTTTAAGATCCGCCAGCAGCGAGCCAATCGTGTCGTAAATTCCATTATTCGATGTTTTATTCATGTTGCCATCCAATGCGCAACGATGCAAGCGCGGTCGCGTGGGTCCGATAACCGGCATCGGTGAACAGGCGCGGCATCTCCTGGGCATAGCGTTCCGGGATCGGGGTGTATCCCAGGCAGCCATGGCCCCAGGGGCTCGTGCCGGTGAGCAGTGCCGCTCGGGCAGGCAGACAGGAGGGGACCGAGGTATAGGCGGGGCGGAACAAAACGCCCTCCCGGGGAGTGGCCCTGAGGCTCGGAATGAAGCTCGAAAAGAGCACCCAATTCGCGGGTTTCCACCATTTGATCTTCGTGACGCGCCGCGATGGACCAACAGAAGGCCAGCGCGAAAACTCTGTCGCTCCCCCATTGGGATTAGCATAATCGCCGCATGAGAACGATTCCTGCATGAACGTGATTAACCGATTTGCCATTCTGCTGGTTCTCTTCCCGGTCTGCGCCGGGAGCCCTGTCGCGGCAGGGACGCCTGGGAAAACCTGGTTTGGTCGGCCAAAGAAGTAAACCAGCGGAAGGGCGACCGCCTGCCGCACGAAGCAGGTCTGAAACTGCTGTCCGTTCCGCATGCACCGAAGGAACTGCCGGCCTCGGCACTCATTCGCAATCCGCACCAAATCCCGGAATGGAAACTGTTTATCCCAGAATATGACCCGGAGGGCGAGTTACACAAAATTCGCCCTCCTTCATTGAGTGGTTTACATCAAGATTGAGAGCTGGTTGCAAGATTAACCGCAGAGAACACAAAGAACGCAAAGACCTAACAGGATAAGGCAATTCTTTGCGATCTCTGCGTTCTTTGCGGCTAATCCGTAATTCTGCGATCGGCTGTTAGGCCTTCTCCTCTGCAAACTGAGCTCATGGCCGTGTCAGGGCTTGCGTGGGGTGTTATCATGCCAAGGAAAGTGAACCTTATGGACCAGTACCACCCCGCGCACAAAGCCGCAACGGAGGCGCAGTTTTCAGGGATCAACCGGTGCATCTCCCGCCCCGAGTTCCGGGAGGCTGTGGGGCACGCATCCGCGGCCGGGTTGTGGCGGTTGGACGCGCACCGACCGCTCTGAACTATGAGGAAAACGACCTTGCTACGGGTCCTGTGGGCCACGGCTCTGACCCTGGGCGCCATTGCCTCACCCCGGTTGGCGGCCGCGGCAGACGAACCCTTTGCCCTCGCCCGCCAACACATGGTGGCAGAACAGCTCTCTGGCCCCGGGCGCAATATCACGAACGCCAGGGTGCTGATGGCGATGGGCAAAGTGCCGCGTCATGAGTTTGTGCCCGAGGCCTTGCGCTCCCTCGCCTACCAGGATTGCCCACTGCCCATCGGCAACGGCCAGACCATCTCCCAACCCTACATCGTCGCCTTCATGACCGAGCAACTTGAGCCCAAGCCGACCGATCGCGTTCTGGAAATCGGCACCGGCTCCGGCTACCAGGCGGCCGTCCTGGCCGAACTGGTGGCACAGGTCTATACGGTCGAGATCATTGACGACCTGGCCAGGCGGGCGGCCGGCGACCTCAAGCGCCTGGGTTACACCAATGTGCAGGTGCGTGCGGGTGACGGCTACAAAGGCTGGCCCGAGGCTGCGCCCTTTGATGCGGTCATAGTCACGTGCGCCCCGGAGAAAGTGCCCCAACCCTTAATCGAGCAGCTCAGAGATGGTGGCCGGATGATTATTCCGGTCGGGCCGACCTGGAGCCAGGAGTTGGTGCTCTTACGCAAGAACGGCGACAAGCTCGAACGGCGGGCGGTCCTGCCGGTTCGCTTTGTGCCGATGACAGGGCAGGCCCAAAGAGCCGAACCCAAGGGCACAGAACCTCGTGCAAAATGAATGGGCTTCCGCGCAACGCGGATCCAAGCCCACCTCGTCAACCAACCGGCAAAAATACGGTTGTCTGCGGTGGAGCATGGCGGACAACGATGCTGCGCTTCTTGAACCGTGGGGTGGAAGCGCCGCGGCTATCTGCCTCAATTCGTGGACTTTGAATCTCATAGATCACCAGGCCGTAATCGCGGAAGTGGCGAAAGGTCTTGCGCTGGGCGGCAGACTCGTTCTCGGGACCGTGGCCCAGCAATGGGCTGATGCCTTTGAATCCGTAAGACGGCAGTTTCCCAAGAGGCCGGTATCGCATAGGCCGATTCAACACGAACCCTGCCGGCCGTGGCAAGCGCACCGTGGATGCACCCATCTACGGCGCATCACGGCGCTTTGCTCAAGCCCTCCGATTTGACCACTCAGCTCCCGTCGTCGGGAAAGCCGGGGGCCGGTCTTGCCGGCGCGCCATCCCGGCCTGCGGCCATCATGGCCGCCGCGTAAAGCAGACCGCCGTTGCCGGGGAGGTAGGGGCAGGGGCCGCCGGTGTTCACGCCACGCTCCTCGTAGCGGTTCTTGGCGCCCGCGTCCTTGAGCAAGGCCTCGACGGCAATCTGTGGTTGGCCCACCCGAGCCGCCGCCATGGCCATCAAGGGACAGCGAGACCTTCACAGGTGATCGAGGTAAGCGCGAGCCTTCGCGACCGCCTGGGCCATTTTCTCGCCGGGTTCCTCGCCATGCATGAAAGGGGTCATCCAGCCGTGATAACCAATCGCGGCCAGGGCCTGCAGCCAGGGTGTGAAATCCGTGGGACCGTGGCCGGGCAACTGGTCGAAACCGTTCCCCTTCTGCCAGGCATAAAATAACAACAACTGGTCCCCGCACACGCGCACGGCCTCCTCCACGGAAATGCCGGCGCCTTGCAAGTGGTAGCCGGCCAAGGCGATGCCGACCGCATCGGGCGCGGGGTTCAGTGTCCGGAAGAGGCGCATGGAATCCAGCGTGCTGAGCAAGGCGTCTCCGTGGTTCTCTACCGCCAGCCGAACACGCTGCTTGTGGGCCAGGTCAGTCTCGGGCTGGAGGTTCGCAAAAAACTTGCGCATCCCTTCCGCGAGTCCCTCCGCGGGGAACTTGCCGTACTCCGATTCGCGCACCACCACCCCTCCGCCGCACTGGCCAATGAACTTGGCGTAGGCAGGGAACCCCTCCGCATGGCCGGCAGTGCGATACGTCGTGTAGCAACCGACCTGGAGCTTGTGACGCGCAAGAAGCTGCCGAAACCCATCCGCCCCAAGCTGCTGCGCCTCCACCAGGTGCCGACACTTGCCGAATGGGCCCCAAAGATCGATGCCGTTGAATCCGAGCGCCGCGGCTTGTCCGCAGAAGTCCGGCAGCGGAAGATCGGAAAACATGACGGAGGAGAGCGCCAGACGCGGGCGCCACGCGGTTCTCCTGGCGGGCCCCGTGCTGGCGCAGGAGGAAACCAAGGGCACCAGTGAAAAGGCGGCAACCCGGGCGCTCGCGCGTAAGAAGTCGCGGCGGCTAAGCAGGGCCGATTCCACAGTGTTTTCTTTCCGCGTCACGCGGGAGGGATAACGCAATTTCACGGGAACTCGGCCAAGGCGGGCTTGAGTTCCTGATCAGTCGGTTGCCGAGTTCCAACCAGAACCGGATGCGTGCCCTTGCGGTGCAGCAACCGGGCGTTGACCCGCTTGCCAGCCCTTGGCGGGATTGCCAACCGGCCCCGATTATATATCGTGGCCTTCATGCCAAGAGCGTCGCGGGCTGCCCTTGCGCAATCAACGACGTACCAATCTGTGAAACGCTTCTCGTTGGCGGGCCTTCCGCTAGGTATCCCGCCCCTGGATCGCATCCGAACGAAGTCGAGACCCTATCGTGTTCTCGACGATCTTTGCCCGAAGCCGCTCTGTCGTGTCGTCTCGCTGAACGGGAAGTTGCAGGAACCGAGCCAATGCCTCCAACGCGCCTCGGTTTGTGGCCCTCTCTCGCAACAAGGCTTCCCCAGCTTCCCGCGACGGCAGCACCCAGAGCTCCCCAGCAATCTCTCTTAGGTCCTGCGAGTTTGCTTTTTCTCTAGGTCCAGGGGGTTTCTTGCGAAAACCAGCTTGGTGCACGAAAATCGCTGCCCGGGCGAATAATGGGGCGAGGTCCTCGTCGGAGCGGCTGTCAACATAGTCCGCCAGACGACGAAGGATGGATGCTAGCTCGCTCCCTTTGCTCATACTCATAAAAAGTTCTTCACGCCCACCACTTCATATGTCGGCCGAATTCTGTGGCAACGTCCTCCAACCCCTCGACAACACTCTGATGGCTCCCTGAGGCATATCTGTTGAGCACCACCGGAACCCCATATTGGGGAGCATCCGCGAATAACGTATCGTTTCGTTTTATGTAGGCGCCGAATACCGTAAGACCTGCCGTCTGGTGTTGGCTCATGAACGCCCTTTGGGCTGCCATTGGCCCCCCTCCGTATTCTTGGATCATTGTGAAGACAACGCCCAGCAGCTTGGGTGCTATTGGCTCTACCTTCTCGCCCTGTTCGAGCTCTGCAAAATCGTTGTAGTCTTTGACCAGTGCCCTCACGCTCCGAATCAAGTACTCGATGCCCAAGGTCGAGAGATAGTCCGGCCTAGCAGGAACCAATAAAAAATTGCTGGCTATGATCGCAGTTTTCGTGACGATGTTGAAATTTGGCGGGCAATCAATTAGCACAATATCATATGCGTCGGCAGAAAATTCAGACAGCCCATCTGCCAATCGCCTATGAATGCTCGTGAAGTTCTTTTTTGCCTGGGCGAGCGTTGCCCCACCTAGGTTCGTGGCCAATTCCAAATCCACGTTGATGAGCCCAAGGTGGGAGTAGATCGCGTTGACCCTTCCAGCCCCCTGGCCGAGGCGACCGTTTATGCGCGTTGGGACTTGCACGATGCTGCTCAGAGATATCGGTTTACCCTGGTCAAGCGAGTCGAACCAGCTCTTTATCGTCTTGCTTGAGGAGTACTCCTTGGACCATTCGTCGGGCGAAATCATCGAAAAGGTCAAACTCGCCTGAGCGTCCAAGTCCAAAAGAAGTACTTTCTTCCCACGAAATGCCAACTCCCCGGCCAGATTGGCTGTGAGGCTAGTCTTTCCGACTCCACCTTTATAGTTAATGACTGATACGATATTCATGTTTCCACTCCGACATTGTGTTCGTAGTCATGTCGCACGCTCTGGGGGCTTCCTGTTGGCCAACTTGCCGATCACTCGGAATCCGCACTTCCAAATGCGTCGAAAAGCGCTTCAGTCGCGCTGCCCGCATAGTTTAGCTCAAGCATTTGCCTTTTGCGCCCCGCCGATTCATTGAGGCCTCGCAGGCGAGGGAGACCTGCCTTTTGATCTCCCTCGTCCAAGCTCCATGCTGCCAAAGGGCTGCCGTGATGTCAATCGGTAAGTTTTGCGGGCAAGTTTGCCTGTTTATGCCACCGCCTTTCCCGGCTGGGAGTGCAGAATGCCGGAGGCGAAATGGGGCGGGCGCTTAATTAGGGAGGGCAGAAAACGGAATGGGCACGGCAACGCGGCAGGCCAAACCAGCAAGAGCCCACCCTCCGTGCGCTCGAACTAGGCTCCAGACCGCCGATGTCGGCTCGCTGGTCTCAGCCCCCTGCACAGAGCCTCAGATATCGGTCAACGCTGCGCCCTAGCAGGCTGTTGATACATTGAGGTATTGACGCAACATATTGGGGTACTAGTCCAGACTCGCCACAACAGGTTGTTGAGCGTCAGCGATTCTTCAAAAGGCTGCTAGTGGCAGCCCCCTGCTCAGAATGAGGGGAATTGCTCGCGTGCCTATTTCGTTGATGTCTCATCTCGCTGTGCTCCGAACAGAAGTTCCCTTCTCCATGTCTTCGCCCTGCCAGGAGCCCGCTTACGGCCCGTTCACAATGAGCCGGTAGCGGCGCGAGGGCTCGGTCCGGCGGAAGACAATGACGGGTGGGCGGCTCCACTTGAAGGGACTCCAAAGGCGCAACTGGATGCGCCGCTCGTTGATGCTGCATTCGCCCAGGTTCAGCCCGTTGACTCCGACGCCTCGGCCGGCGGCTACGTTGATGATTCCATCGCGCAGATAATCCTACTCGATCTCGATCCCGGCCATGCCGCTGCCGGTCCCCCAATGAAAACTGCTGACCCCGGCTTTGGGCGTGCAACTTTCAGATTTGCTGGAAGTCCCGGTCGATTTCCCCGAAATCCTGGCTGCCATTGCCCCGCGGCCGGTGCTGGTGGTCGCTCCGGTGCTGGACTGGCACCATCCGCCGGTCAACGTCGGCCAGGCTGTTGCGGCGGCCGAGGCCGCCTCCGGCCTCCGCGAGACGGCCAGCAAACTCCAACTCTACAGCCCCGCTTGCCTCGCCGAATTCAACAACGATATTCAAGCCCGCATCACCCGCTTCCTGGCGGGCCCGGTGATCTTTGGTTTACGCGGCTCGGCTGGCGCGGCAGTTCGCGTGTGGACGGACAGGAAAAAGCCGACAGGGATCACTCATAGTACTCGGGCAAAGGTCTGCGCCGGAGCCACGATTGATCGATGCCATCAGGTCGGATATTGTGTTTGGGCTGAGGCTCGACAGCCGCAAGATCAGCAAGGTCTTTAGGAAGTCCCATCCACATGAGGAACAATTTCCAGTCGTGCTTCTGGTGGGAACGGATGGAGCAGATGATTTGGTGGCGCATCGCGGTGATTTTGTCTCCGTCCAGCGCCAACTCGTCGATAAGGCGCACGCCGTCATCATTGTGCGCTACGATTTCCCCAATTCTCCTGCCACTGGTCAAGACCTCAATGCAGGCCCCGTAGGCCACTTTGTCGGGTGATGGGAGCCACTTGTTTCCCTTGCGGTGATTGCAGTTGTGACAAGCGTAAACCAGGTTCATGTAATCGCGACACAGGTTGCTTGCGACGCTCTGGGCGACTTGGTGGTCGAGCTCAAAGTCGTTCAACTGGAGGCACCACTGCTCGCGCTTCAGGCAATAAACGCACCGGAAGTCGAATCCGTCGCGCAACCATGGTCGGAAGTCGGCATAACTCGAATAGCCTCGGGGGCCGTGTTTGCGGACAAGTGGGGTGGCTGGATAACGGAAAGGCGAAGCGTATCTCACGGCTCGGTCTCCCACTTGCCGTCCGACTCGATCTTGCTATGCAAAGCGGCAACTTGCCGCAATGGCAGCGGGGCGAAGTACTCGCCCCGCGCTTCCGTAAGAAACTTGAGGCGCTGCAATTCGGCTAGGTCCTCCTGATTGGCCGCGTGGCGGATTTTCTTCTCGATTAATTCGGTTTTCCGTTGCGATGTGCGCTCCCAGTCGAAGGTGATGGCCAGAAGATCGGCAACGGTGATGTGCTCCTGGAAGTGGTCGGGAAAGTAGCGGTCGAACGTACGGTCATGCGGAGGAGCCAGGGGACGGGGCCAGCCGTTGAACATCTTCAGTAATTTATACTGAACCGGCGCGGCGAGGTTGTAGGCTGATAGGACAGCCGCGTCGAGGCGCAACGCCGCCTCTACCACTGCTTCCGTGGTGGGCGGTTGGGTGAAGTCTGGTACGGCGAGCATTGCCTGCAATGCTGCAGCGAGCTTGTGGAGCTCTCCCTCGGGCTTTAAGTGATCGAGACTGGGAAGCGGAAGTTCGCGCAATGTCTCGATATGGTTGTGCCGATCCAGATCACGCTCGAAGCTGAACGCATTCGCGACAGGCGAGGCGAGGATTGCGGCGATGGCGAACTCGGATACGCCTTCGCGTGGCCACATCGCGAAGAACTGCTTGGTGAAGGCCAACCCCTCAGTATCAGCCCACGTGGCCAACCGCCAGGGTGACCCTGGCTGAAAGCGCGCTGCGTTGCAGACCACCTTGCGCTGATCCCAAGGCCTTTTGTTCGCACGTGTGCTGGGATCTTGGTCTTCCTCCAACAGCGACAGGTAGCGAAGGGTACGCAACTGGAACTGGGTCAGGTTCCCGTTCATCTTCTCAGCACCCCTACGAAAGCCCTTCTTCGCCTTGTTCGACGCCACATCCGTGCGCGCGGCTGACTGAGGCTTTCCATCGGTGCGGGCGATCCAGTGGATTCCCTGGTGGATTTCCGCAACCTCGCTCAAGATTAACCCGCGCTCGACCTTTTCGAGGATCGAATCCGTCGGCGGCAGCCGCAGCGTGAACCGCGGCCCAGGTTTGGCGGGCGCCACCGCCAGTTCAGCGCTGCGCGGCTGGCTGACGCGCCAATCCTCCAGGAACCGGTTGACGCCCTCCTTCTGTACCTCGGCGTAGCTGACGCGCGCCTTAAGGCCTTGGGTTCGGACGCCGCTGGCCAACACCGCCACGGTTTCATTGTCCGCATAGCGGAAGATGCGCGGCAATTCCACGATTTGGATTGAATCGTATCGCCGGGCCAGTTCTCGGTTGGCATTCCTGTAGATTGGGTCGCTCAGGAAACTCTGCGGCAAAACCAGGCCGAGCAATCGGGGCGGCTGCAGCAACAGCCTGTGCAAGAGCTCGGCCGGCGGCTTGGTCTTTGTTGCGCGTATGGTGCGCCGATATTGTCTGCTGAAGGCCTCGTATGGTGGGTTTGCGAGGACAGCCGCGGTCGATCGCAGGGTTTCCTGCCATGCGTCCCAAAGGGATACGTCGGCGTGGTGCAGCTCCCAACTGTTCTGATTCGGGTAGTCCGAGAGTGTGAGCACGACTCGGCAGATCTCCAATGAAAGGGGGTCCGTCTCGACGCCGATGAGATGCTGACGGAAGTAGTTGTGGCGCTGTTCTGGGCCAAGGGCGGGGTCAAGATCCTGGGCCAGCCGCTCCATGGCTTTCGCCAGGAAGATGCCATGGCCGCAGAACGGCTCCCACACCACGCGCTCAGCCGGAGGCACCGTCTCCCACGGCAGATGGTTCACGATGTAGTCCGCCAGGCCCTCTGGAGTGCTGTGGATGCCCAATTCGTCCCGTGTGCGGTCCGTGATGAAAGCGCTCTCGGCCACGAAGGCTAGATCCGGCACCGAGAGGTTCTGAAAATGCAGGTTGCGCCAGACGCTGCCCCAGGCCGCGCTCAGGATGGATTTACGGCGGAAGTCGGATTCGGGTCTCTCGAGCAGCCCGGTTTGCTTTTCCGCGGCTTTGAGAATCTCAAGGGGATCGTTCAGGTCCTCCCAACCCGTGGCGTCCGCCCGATCCATGAAGATCTTCGCCGTGACAAAGCGGAATAGGAAGGCAAACAGCGGCGGCACCGCCGGGGGATGGCCATGCACGGCCTTGTAGGCGGCTTCGATTTCCTTGAAACTGTGTTCGAGCAGTTCCTTGAGCCGGACCTGAAATCGCCGCTTCAGCGCAATCACCAGGCCGGTATCAAAGAGATCAGGTTGGCTCCGCGCAGAGACCTCGGCCGGGGTCCGCACACGACCGAGCGCATTTGGCCCCCATGACCCGCGGTTCTCATGGAAGACGCGCTGTGTGTCCCGCAGGCGGAAGGGTTCTCCCACCGGGGTTGCGCCGTCCAGGCTCGCTGCCCAGGGTTGGACGCTACCGTTCTGGACCGTGAGCAGCAAGGGCGCGCCAAGCGCCCGGTATTCACTCGCAGCGGCCTCTGCGGCTTCCTCCGCAATGATGACGCCAACTCGCGCATTGCGATAGCTTTGCGGGTAGCCTGCAAACGCGGCCAGGGGGATACGGCGCACCCGGGCGGTGGAATTGATCAAATCGCAGAAGTCGTAGTTCCGGCGGATGCGCCTCTCGTCGTAGCCCACGGACGTCAGCGCCGCCTTGAACGTGGAGACGATGTTGGTAGTCGTCATGCGGCTCAGGGAGATTAGCAGTTGGCCGCGGCAATGTCATCTCCCGTTTCGCTCACCTGACCGGATGAGCGGCGGATCGACGGCTTCCTGCTTGCGCCCTGCGGGCTCATGGCCGCTGCGCTGGCGAGCGGAACTGGTATGGATCTGACTGGTCATGGCCTGATGCTGCGTTAGGGAAACCGTGATGTCAAATGGCGAGTCTTGAGGGGCCGCCGACGGCTTTTGCGCCTGCCCCCTGCCCCAAGGCAAGCGATCGCGAACCCGATGGCCTGGAACAGAGCTAAGCGAAGGAATGCTTCAATTACGGTGAAGCCAGCGCGTGTTGGGTGTAGAAAACTGCTGACCCCGGCTTTGGGCGTGCAACTTTCAGATTTGCTGGAAGCCCCGGGCGATTTCCCCTATGGTCCTCGGATGATTCATCGCACCCTGCGGCTCCTGACGTTCATAGTGCTCCTGGCGGGCGGCTGCTCCCGCGAGGCTCAATCACCGGACAAACCGGTCGAGCTGCGCGTCCTGTGCGGCAGTTCCATGGCCGCACCGGCGCAAATCCTCTGCCGGCGTTTCAAGGAGGATCAGGGCGCTGAGGTGCTGGTGGATCTGGGTGGATCGGAGACCCTGTTGCCCCGAATCCTGAGCGGCGCGCCGGCGGACATTTTCATCTGCCACGATCCCTTCGAGCAGAAGATCAAGGAGGCAGGACGTTGGGCTGGCTCGGCTAAGGTAGGAGTGCTCGAGCCTGTCCTGCTGGCGCGGCCAGGCAATCCGCTGGGGCTGAAATCCCTCAGCGACCTGACGAACCGAAATATCAAGCTCGGCATCGGCGATCCGCAGTATTCGACCTGCGGCGCCCTGTTTGTCGAATTGCTGGAGAAGAAGGGGCTGCGCGACGCCGTGATGAAACAGGTTGCGCTGCAGGCCCGAACCCATGCCGAAGTCGCCGAGGGCCTGATCCTGGGGCCGCTGGATGCCGTGGTGGTCTGGAACTACATCGCATTGATGTACCGGGGCAAGGTTGAACGGGTTCCTGCCGCCGAGGAGTATCCGGAGATCAGCGTGACCGTCGTGGGTTTGGCGCAAAGCCAAAATCCCGCTTTGCGCGACGCTTTCCTGAAGGCCTGTCGGACGGAGTCAACGAAGCGGCTGTTCGCCGAGCACGGTTATGGCCGGTTAGGAGCCGTCAAGAAATAAAGGTGGCAACCTGCCTTGTTCTTTTTTCACGTTTCACGCTTCACGTTTTACGGGTCAGTTCACTACCCAAAGCAGAGCACGCGTCCACCTTCGAGCGTAACGATGACTTTGCCCTCGCGATTGACCGCGAGACCCCAGGCAACCGGAGCGGCCGGCAGCGGTTGTTTCCAAAGCACCCGTCCGTCCTCGAGGCTGAGCGCGGCGAGTTCCCCCGGTGTGGCGATGAGGACGGCGTTGGGGCACAGCGCCAAGGCGGCGCTTTTTGGACAGTCGAATTCCCAAGCCGGCTTCACTTCTTTGGATTGCGTCTGGCCCCACAGCGCTTTCTGGAATTCGGCGCGGTCTCCGGGAACGTTGGTAAAGCACATGAGTTTGGCGTTGTTTGCCCACGCTAGATCGTAATGGGCCACGCTGGCAAACAGCGTTTTGTTGAGCACCGAGGCATCGAATACGGGATATTGCGGATGCGAATAGTAGGGCTTTCCAGCCACTCGGATTTCGTTGCCCACGATGTAGAGCTCCCAGCCGCGCGGGGCGACCGACCCGACGGGGACATTGCCTGTTGGAGTCTGCCGGACCGGCAGCGAGTTGCGGCATTCTCCGCCGGCCAGATCGTATTCGGCGGGGGACACGGCGTTGCCGCCGGCAAGGAACAACTTGCCCCCGTGGATCACCATGTGGCCTTGGACGCCCACGCCCGTGTGCGAAGCCTCGTCGAGGTGGCCGGACCGGTTGTTCTGCCAGCGAATCCTGCCAGTGGCCGCATCCAGGGCGTAAACGTGGGTGCCGTCGTAATTGGCTAACCCGGCGGCGACATAGGCCACGCCGTCATCCACAAGCACGCCGCTGGCGGCGGGCCAGGTGGATTGGAGCGTTCCGTAGATGGGAATGCGCCGCTCGACGGGTGCGGCGCGGAAACGCCAGACCCGCTTCCCGGTCGCGGCATCCAACGCGTACACCCAACCGTCTCCCGACCCCGCCAGGGCACGGCCCTGGGCGATGGTCGGCGGCAAGCGCACGTCGCCGCCGGTGAAGGCGAGCCAGGCTTCCTTGCCGCTTTCCACGTCGAACGCCCGGATGACGCCATCCGAGCCGCTCACAAACGCCAGGGACGCCGCAGCGGTTGGCGCGGACGGCGTATAGGCGGTCTTGGGCACATACTCCCAGAGCAGTTTGGCATCCGCGCGCAGCGGCACGGAGGCTGTGGCGGTCGCCGAGTTGTTGGCGCGGAAGGCGGGCCAATCCGAGGCGTCCACGGACAGGCTGGGCGCTGGAGGTCCGTCAGACACGGGTTCGAGCCTGGCGGTTTCGGTCGCGCTTTGGTCGAAGTCGAAATCTCCGGCCGGCCCAAGGCAGGTGATGCCATAGAGAGTCAGGTCGCAGTCGCACACCGACGGCCACCAGTAGAGCAAGCCGTTGGCGACGGTGACGCCATCATGACAATTGGGGCGCATGGGAGAAACCAGTTGCGACTGATCTTTCTGCAGGTCCAGACGCACCGAGCCTTCGTCGGCGCGGAAGAAGATGGCATCACACGACGCGGTGGGGCGGGTGCAGGCGCGGCGATTGGTCTTGAGCTCAGCGAGGATCTTGCCGGTCAGAGGGTCGAACTTGCGGCTAACCTCATTGTCAATCTGTCCGCTGATGCCGTACAGGTAGTCGCCCTGCAAGATGAGCTGGTAATTGCTGTAAGGGTGACACCACAAGACCTTGCCGCTGTCGGCGGCAACGGCCACCAGACGCTGGAGAGCCGGGCCGGCGAAATAGAGGGCCTGGTCGCTGCACCGCAACAGGGCCGTGGTCCGCCAGTTCGAGCGCCAGTCCTGGCGGTCCTGATAGACGCCGAGGGCGTCGAACAATTGCGGGGCGTTCTCTTTGGTGTGTCGATAGATCTGGGCGCCGGTCCTGGCGTCCAGGCAGGTGAGGTAATTGCCGAAGCTGAAGGCGTACAGGCGTCCATGCTTGAGGCAAACCGCGCGTGCGTCCATGGGCTGGTCCTCATGATAACGCCACAAGATGCGCTTGCTGGCGGGGTCGAGCGCCACCAGCGTTTTTCCGTAGCCCCACGGTTGCTCTTTCTGGTTGAACCCGGGTGAAAGGGGGTCCCACGGCCAGCCGTGAGAGACTCGCCGGGCGCGGATCGTGGGGTCGCGCGATTCCGGTTCGCCGATCATGGCGTAGAGGACGTTGTCATCCAGGGCCATCCACTTCCAGAAGGTGCCGCCGGTTTCGCCCGCCGGCGGCGCTATTTCTTCCTTCAGTTCGCCCGTGGCGGCATCGAACACTTTGCAGGACTGGTCATCGCCGAAGTACACGTTGGTGGCCGTGGCGATGAGCGCATTGCGATGGACCATGAGCGCCGGCGCGATTTCGCGGCGCCATAACAGCGTGCCATTGTAACCGTTGAAGGCCGCGAGCGTGTTCAGCCACGGCTCCTCCCGTTCCTTGAAGGCGATGTGGCCGAAGGCCTTGAATACCCTGCCGGCCGCGGTCACCGCCACCTGCGGCAGCGGGGCGTAACGCGGATCCGCCAGGAACTGCGTCAGGTACGGACCGCGCGCCAATTTGTCGTGGGAGACCGGGTTGTTATCCGGCCCGTGATACGGGTGGCTCCAATCATCAATACCTGCCGGGAACGCCTTGGTTTCGCGGCGCGCGCCCAGGACCACCCTGCCCTGCGGGCGCACGACCCGGAGCGCCTCTGCGACGGGCATGCTCTCGGCGGCGCCGGTAGCGATTACGGCGTCAGCGACGTTGCCGGCCAGGAGCAGATGGTCCACGGGCCCTTGCTCGACAAAAATGCGCGTGCCGTAAAGCCCCGAATCATAGGCGCGCCGCCGCGCGCTCTCGACCTCGGCCGCACCCGGAAGTTGCACGTAGAACATCAGGTCGGTTGCGCGGGCGAGGCTGAGCGCCAGTTCGCAGGCGCGGTCGCCTGGCAACGCGCAGATGCCCTTGGTGACGCCGATTTGCCCGAGCAGGGCGGGAGTGCTCGGCTGGCCGGCCGGCTCCGCCATCAACGGCAGAGAGCACGTGAGTGATGCGACAGCGAATAAACTAAGAGCGTGTCTGAAGAGGGGTGGCGCGGGCGTCTCGCCCGCGATAGACAGGGGCGGGACGCCCCTGCCACGGAGCCTTTTCAGAGGCGCTCTAACGCGCAGCCGTGCGGAGGAGGGGAACGATATCCGGAAGGAGAAGCTTGTTCTCATGGCCAGGAGTAGAACGCCAAATTCGCGCCGTGACAACTCGAAAATGCGGCGTTTCTTGTTGTTTCAGAGCCGTGCCAAGTGCTAAATGATTCGAATGAGTGACCGGAACACAATTCGCCGTCAAATTCTGGGCCTGGTCCGCGAATTCCACACGGCCGAGGTCTCCAAGGCGTTTCGTCCGGGGGAGGACCTGGTGCGCTACGCCGGGCGCTTCTTCGACGAGAGCGAGCTGGTCAACCTGGTGGTCGCCTCGCTGGATTTCTGGCTGACGGCCGGGCGGTATGCGGAAGAATTCGAGGCAAATCTCGCTGAGTTTCTGGGTGTCGGCAACGTGCTGCTGGTCAACTCCGGCTCGTCGGCCAACCTGGTGGCGTTGTCCGCGCTGGCTTCGCCCAAGCTCAAGGACCGGCGCGTGCGCCCCGGCGACGAAGTCATCACGGTGGCGGCGAGTTTTCCCACCACGGTCAACCCTATCCTCCAGAACCGCGCGGTCCCGGTCTTCGTGGATGTGGAGTTGGGCAGCTACGTGCCAGGCCTGGAAGCGATAGAGGCCGCTCTGAGTCCCAGGACCAAAGCAGTCATGATCGCCCACACGATGGGCGTGCCCTACGCGGTGCGCGAGGTGCGCGAGTGGTGCGATCGCCACGGCCTGTGGCTGGTGGAAGACAACTGCGACGCCCTGGGCACCCGATACGAAGGCCGGCTCACGGCGACGTTCGGCGACTTGGCCACGTTCAGCTTCTACCCGGCGCACCACATTACCATGGGCGAAGGCGGCGCGGTGGCGACGGCGAACGAGGACCTCGCTCGAATTGCCCGCAGTCTCCGGGACTGGGGCCGGGATTGCTATTGCGCCGGCGGGGAGAACAACACGTGCGGCAAGCGGTTCGGCCAGCAGTTTGGGACGCTGCCCTTCGGCTACGACCACAAGTACGTCTATTCTCACGCTTTTTCATCGGCGTCTATCCCGGACTGACAGCAGAGATGATCCACCACGTGCTGGCAACGGTGGACCAGTTCATGGCGGGCAAAGGCGCATGAGCATGCCCCGGAAAATCCGTTGCCAGGTCGAGTCGGTCATCGATCATGGCGCCCGCGTTTACACGGTTGACCTGGTGCCCGGCGCGCCAGTCCCGGCGTTCCAGCCGGGGCAGTTCTTGCACCTGACCGTGGAGCCTACGACCCCTTCGAGTTTCTGGCCCGAATCCCGAGTGTTTTCCATCGCCAGTTCCCCGCGCAATCGCCGCCGCCTGCGCATCTGCTACTCCGTCAAGGGTCGCTACACAACGCGAATGGAACAGGCCCTCGAACCGGGCGCTGAGGTCTGGGTCAAGCTGCCCTTTGGTGAGTTCGTCATCGACGACGCCACCCCCGCGGTCCTCATCGCCGGGGGCACCGGCATCAGCGCCTTCACGGCATTCCTCGAGGCCCTCGCGCCGGAGATTCCACGGGACGTAACCCTCGTGTACGGCGCCCGCGCGCCCGACCTGCTGCTGTTCAAGGAGGACATTCTCGGGCATCTGGCACGAGTGCCCCGCTTCAGGACGCTCTGGTTCACGGAAAGCGGAGGAGACGGGCAGGTTCGGCCGGCTGTGGCCCGCCCCAACGGCCCACAGTGGTTTGACGGGCGCATCACGCTGGATTCGGTCTGGCCGCTGCTCAAGGCCCCGGCTTCGAGCGTCTTCTATTTGTCCGGGCCACCCTCGATGCTCGCCACCCTGAGACCCGCCCTCGTCCGCCGCGGCGTGCCGCCGGAGCGAATCCGTATCGACGCCTGGTGAGCCTCAACCGCCGGTTCGACAGGCCAAGGCGCTGCGGGGAAGGGGAACCGGACGTTTCCGATGAGCCAGCCTTCGAGGTGAACGTCGAGGGCCGAGATCTGACCCCGAGGCTTCTGCGATGTTGGAGGCGATGGAGAGGAATCGAGTCACGCCTGTGATCGAAGCTTCCTCAGACTCGAAAAGCCACGCTGGCCCGGCTCTTCGCTGCCGACCCGTTTACTGGTCCAGGATTGCCACAGGTCCTCAGTTCGGCTAAGTTTGGAGTCGTGAGCACGATCGCGCTTAGGGTTTTGGAGTTGGTGAAGAGTCTGCCGCTGGCGGAACAGCAGATGATCTGTGCCGAACTGGCCAAGGCCACGGCCGACCCGCGAAGGGAACTTAGACGACAGCTTCAACGGCTTCCGGACGGCAGCTATTACAACCCGGACGGCATTCCCAACGACGACGCGATCTTCAAGGTTTTGGAGGAAATCGAGGAAGAGCGGCATCGGTCGCCGGGACCTCCGGCGCCTGAGTTCGATTGAGGCATGTACCTGTTGGACACAAACGTGCTGAGCGAACTCATCCGGTTGCGGCCCGATCCTTGCGTGGAATCGCGCTTCGAAACGGAACCCGCCGATTTGTTTACTTCCGTCATCTGTCTTGAGGAAATCCGCTATGGCGCAAAAATCGGGCCTCCCGGCAACAAACTCTGGGAACGCTCTCAAGCAGAGGTGTTTCCCCGGCTTACTGTGCTGCCGCTTGACGAAGCGTTGGCGATTGCTGCAGCAGACCTTCGTGCGGAGTGGAAGATGAAAGGAACGCCGGTGGGCTACCGAGATGGACTGCTCGCGGCAACGGCAAAAGAGAAGCGTTTGATTCTAGTCACTCGGAACGTCCGCCATTTTGACCATGTAGTAGGGCTCAGGGTGGAGAACTGGTTCGAGCCGCCCCCGCCGCCCGAGGCTCGGATCGGCACATCACCCGCGTTGCCCAACGGGCGAGGGGTCAGGCGAGGGGTCAAGCCATAGCTTGGGGTCTTCCACCGGCCCGCGAACCATGCTATGGCTGACCCCTTTTACTTTTATTTACTGACTGAGCAACGCGCCGGTTCAGCCGCAGCGCGCAGCGCCTTCCGCTGCAACCGATTATTGGGCGCATCATCGATCCTTCTTGCCTTGGTTGCACTCTCGACAGAGAGTTCGAAGATTGTCGAGGTCGTTACTCCCGCCTTTGGCAACTGGAGTGTCGTGATCCACTTCCAGTTCGACATTATGATTGCTGGATGGAGTACAGACCGCACTTTGTGCAGCGGTAGTTATCGCGTTTCAGCACGGCCCATCTATCTTTCAGCGGGATTGTTTTCCGTGTCGGTTTCTCGGCATTGCCGGCGAGCAGTTGTTCTTTCGATATCTCGCCGTTGTGAAAGGCGGCCAACGCCTCGCATGCGGCATGCACACTCCCCCAGTGATTAACGTATGGTCTTTCCGAGATCTTCTCGCCGAGCTTCGCGATCTGTCTCTTTCCGGGCGGGTATCCAAGTAATTTCCATGCATCCTCGAGATTGTGGATAAGTCGATCCGGTAAATAGCGTCTCTCTCTCCCGCCCCTAATCCCGATCAATGCCAGAGCCTTCTTCCACGAACCGAATCGGTCAATGATGGTATCAGAACAGGGACGCTTACCGGAAAGCGCGTCGTAGTCGGTAGAGGAGAAATAGCCCTCACCAAGCGTCAGTACCGCTCCCTCAAGTGCGGCGATGAGGTCTCCATCGCTCAGGCGTGTGCGCTTTGCCTTCAGGTCAAAATTGAATGCTTCAGTCATGCCCGTGCTCTCATGCTGCCGGACGGGGACGAGGGTGTCAAGGGGCGAGGTTTGCCGGTTTCGGCGCAGCACGGGGGCGGGGGAGCGCGGTGGCGCCTGAGGGCCGGGTCAGCGGCTGAAAGTTGCGGTGCAGGGACACCGGCTCCGTGCCGACCGAGCCGGGAGGAAGCCGCTGGAATCAAACCTGACCTGGAATTGAGGCTGGCACCGCTGTGGGCGCCGCGAACCATGTTATGGTCTGGCCTGACCGGTGCTCATCCGGGGAGGACATCGCTCGCCCCAAGCATTCGTCCACGGACGCGTGAAGAAGCGCAGGAAGGCACCCTGGAAATGGGGCCAACCCATAGCATGGTTCGCTTTGTCCGATATGCCCAGTCGGCTGCGTGAGGACTTCAGGCTGCAGGGTGCGCAGCATAGTAGATGCCTATATGGCTCCCGGTCGCGTTGTCGACCAGGAAAACGAACTGTGCGGGCGCATCTGGCCTGTACCACCACGACATGAACGGTCAGGGCCAACGCTGGCAGGCCAGATCCATCCCGAAGGGATCGGAATCACTCAGCCCAGGGTTGCCCCGCCCTTTCCCCAGAAAGGGCGGGGCTACCCTGGGTTACGCCGCCCTTGGGCCACTACCCTGAAGGGGTTGAATCGCTGCTGAAACCCTTTCAGGGTTTTGCGCGTCTGGTGGCCTGGAACCCAGGGTAGCGCGTTCAACCCTGGGCTGATTGATAACAAGCCCTTCGGGCTACTGAGGCGATGGCCCGCGGCCCTCTCTCCCGTGGTGGCACATGCGAGATACGCCCCAACTGTGCTATGGGCTCCTTTATTTGATGAGGCGAACCGGCTCATCGACAGAAGAGCAGCGAGAGTCCGGTCCCAATGACCACCACCCAGAGGATATTGAGGCCCAGCCGCAACGCGGCGAAGGCGGCCCCGGCCAGGAGAGCTGTCGCCAGCTCCCACCTGACGCCCCGGGCAAAATGGGCCGTAACGACCAGCAACAGACCCGGAAACGAACAAAGGGCGCCGCCGATGAGCCTCGCAAAGACGGGTGAAGCGCGCAGGCGGTCGAAGTGTGGCGCCGCGGCAACCACGATCAGGAATGACGGCAGGAACACGCCCAGAGTGGCTACGAGCGCCCCGATTGCCCCGCGGAGCAGGAAGCCTACGAATGTCGCCGTGATCACGATGGGCCCGGGCGTAATCTGTCCCAGAACGATGCCATCCAGCAGCGTCGGCCCATCCAGCCAGTGGCGCACAGTCACGGTTTCGTTGAACAGCAGGGGGACCGAGGCGAACCCGCCCCCGAAGGCGAACAGGTCGATGCGGAGCATCATCGCCGCCAGTTCGGCGAGCTGCCGGTCGAGCAGGAACAACGCAGCTAGAAGCCCCGCCACCGCGCCGAGGATGGCGAGCACGGGTTTGGTGGTGGGCGGCATGGGAACCGGAACCGCCGCAGCGGACGCGGCCGGCGGCGGGGTGCGCAAGAGCCAGAAGCCCAGAAGCGCTGATAAAGCGACCACCAAGAAAGGGCTGAGCCCCCAACCAAACAAGGCCACTGCCATCGCGGTGATCGGCACGTGCCGCCAGCTTTTCAGGGTGGTGCTGCCAAACGCCAGGGCGGCGTTCGCGACGATTGCGACGACGATGGCCTGCAGCCCGCTGAAAGCTGAAACCACCCCCGGCAGGCTGTGTGTCCGCTGGTAAACGGCCGAAAGCACGAGCATCAACCCAAAAGCCGGCAGGGCAAATCCCACAAAAGCGGTTGCCGCGCCGGCCACGCCCCGCAGGCGCAACCCGACATAGGCCGCGGTCTGCATCGCCGTGGCGCCAGGCACCGCCTGGCAGAGCGCCACCCCATCGTCAAAGGTCCGGGCGTCAAGCCAGCCTTTTCGGGCTACAGCCATCTCCCGGATGTAGGCGACCATGGCCGGCCCGCCGAAGGCCGACGCGCCCAGACGCAGAAAAGCCGCGAAAAGACCACCCAGCGATGGAGCCCCAATCGGCTCCATTAGCCGTGGTCCCCGCGCACCGGTTTCCGGCATGTTCACGCGATGCAGGCGGGCAGGGGGTTACGCGGCGGCTTGGCCGCCTTCGCGCTGTTGCCTGAGGAACTCTATGGAGGGATTGCCCAGGGCCAAGCTCTTGGCGCTGAGGTCCTCGTCGAGGTCGGGCCAGTGCACGGCGAAACCGCGGCCGACCAGTTCGTAGCGGTCGCGCTGCGCCTGGGTAGCGCGGTAAAGGCGCGGGTACCACATCAGGGGCAGGCTGACGGTGCGCCCGTCGTCAAAATCTATGGCGAGCGTGTCGCTGGTGCTGGTGAGGCGGGTCACGGTGATTTCATCCAAAGTATTCATGCCATTTGATGAGTAGCTCTTGTTCGTGCTGCGCAAGGATTGCGTCGATCTCGCTGAGCTCGTGCCGGGCAAAGCCACGGTTCTTGACCAAGCGGACGGGCTGGAGCCAGAACTTGGCGATCCGGTCCTCCTTGGTCACATGCACGTGGGGCGGCTCGTTCAGATCCGCGCTGAAGAAGCCGATACGGTAGCCCTTGATTCGCAAGACGGTTGGCATTGGGGCTCAGGCGGTTTGCTCTGGGTCTAGGCAAGGTTTCAGTTTAGCGCCGGCCTTCTGACCAAGCGCACAGTGATCCCACTCCCACCAAGCTGTGAGGATTTCCTCAATTTGCTCGTTGCGGGCCATTGAGCAAATTCTCGATCAGCCTGTTTACCGCTGGCGTGTTTTCCGGCGCGTGCTCGCAGCGAAAGGTCACACGCACGGATTCCACAGCCGCTTCGAAATCCTTGAGACTGAAACCCGCCGGGAATTTCTCGATGCCCGCCGCTTTGGGGCTGTAAATGATCCGCTCGCCGTCGGCGACCAAGGTTGCCAGGGCTTTGCGATATCTTGGACGATGTCCCTCGTAACTCCCTTTTTCGAGCAGTTCTTCCTCCTCCTCCCGGAGATGATCAACGCAGGCTAACCAGAGAGTGGCATCCTTGGCGAGAGCAACGTCCCTGGGTATCTCTTTCGCTTCATCCATCCACGCGAAGGCTTGCTTGAGTTTTTCCGCAGGAATCCCTGCGGGGGTCTCGGCGGTCACGGTTACACTCATAAGGAAGCTTCCCATGCCCGGGATTCTGAGTCAAGACTGTTGACCGACACGCCCGTTGCCTCGGGGCGGGGGTGCGATTGAATTTGGTTGAGTTTCCGCCAACGGTGCGACATGGTGACGAAGACGAAGAGAGCATGTGCAGAATTGGCTATAGATTGCTCCGACTGGGAGGGTGCGCGGCGCCGGTGCTCTGGTGCTTGGCGTTGCCCGCCTGCGATGTCCCGGTCTTCCGCTACGCGCTCGAGCGTTGGGCGGCGGATTCCTACCAGATCGTCGTGTTCCAGAACGCGCCGCTGACCGCGGAACAGCAGGCGCTGCTCGCAACGGTCGAGAAGCGGGGCCCGGGCGGCCTGGCGAACCTGACGGTGAGCGCGGTTGACCTCGCCCGTGAGGTATCCGAGCCCCTGCGCGCGTTGTGGAAGACCCAGGAGAACCCGGCGCCACCCTGGATGGTGGTGAGGTATCCACGGCAAACGAGAATCGAACGGCCGGCCTGGACCGGGCCATTTGGCGCGGAGGCAACGGGGTCTCTCATCGAATCGCCTGCGCGGCGGGAAATTGCCCAAAAGCTGTTGGGCGGTGATGCGGTCGTCTGGCTCCTGCTGGAGAGCGGGGACAAGCGGCGCAGCGAAGAGGTCGCGCGGTTGGTCGAAGCCGAGCTTCGGAAATTGGAGAAATCGCTGGTGCTGCCGGAACGAGCGCCCGCCGATCCGCCGATCAACCCGGCCTTGCCCTTGAGGATCGCGTTTTCGACCGTGCGGGTGGCGCGTTCCGACCCCGCCGAGCGCATGCTCGTGAACCTGCTTTTGAACTGGAGCACGAACCTGACGACCGCCCAGGAGCCGATGTTGTTTCCGATCTTCGGCCGTGGCCGCGTGGTGCCGCCGGCCATTGGCCAGGAGATTCAGCCGGAGGCTATCCGTGACATGGCGGAGTTCCTTACAGGCCCCTGTTCATGCGAGGTCAAGGAAATGAATCCCGGCTATGACCTCCTGCTGGCGGCGGACTGGAACTCGGTGCCGCGCTACCAGGGAACCGTGCCTGCGCCCCCGCCGCCCCTGGTCGGCATGTCGCAGTTCGCCGCCGCCGCAACCAATCCCCAGGCGCCGGCCCCGCCACCCAGCGGTCCCCTCGCTGCGGCGGGCTCAACCCTGGCGCCGCGCGGCCGCGACCGCCTGGCGCGCAACCTGGTCGTCGTTCTGGGCCTGGGCCTGGCTTTCCTCGCCCTGACAACGCTGGTGCTCAAAGGTCGAACCGGCCGGAGGCGCCGATGATATGAAACTCCATCGCCTCGTGTTTCGCGAGATGCTCCACCGCAAGTTGAGTTTCCTGCTCGGTGTGATTTCCGCATCCACGGCGGTGGCGTGCCTGGTCGCTGAGTTGGCGATCCTCCAAAAACATGACGCGCGCACCGGCCAAATCATCGCCGCCAAGGAGGCGGCCACCCGCCAGCAGATGGCCAAGCTGGAAGATGATTACCGCAAGCTCATGTTGAAAATGGGCTTTAATGTGCTGATCCTGCCGAAGGAACAGAATCTGAGCGACTTGTACGCGGACGATTTCGGCTCAAAGTACATGCCGGAGGAATATGCGACGCGTTTGGCCAGGAGCCGCGTCGCCACGATCAATCACGTCCTGCCGTCGTTGCAGCAGAAAGTGAAGTGGCCGGAGCGCGAGCGCACGGTATTGCTGATGGGCGTGCGCGGCGAGGTGTATGTCCAAAGCAACCAGCAAAAACCGTTGCTCGAGCCGGTCGCGCCGGGCGCGATGGTTCTGGGCCACGAATTGGCCCGCAACCTGGCGCTCAAGGCCGGCGACAAGGCCAAATTCATGGGGCGCGAGTTTGCCGTGAGCAAGGTGAACCCCGAGCGCGGCAACAAGGATGACATCACGGTTTGGATTAGCCTGCCCGAGGCGCAGGAACTGCTCGGCAAACCGGGTCTCATCAATGGCATTCTCGCGCTCGATTGCACGTGTGACACGCTGGACCGTCTGGGCCGGATTCGTCCGGAGATCGCCCGCATCCTGCCGGACACGCAGGTGATCGAGTATGCCTCGCAGGCCCTCACCCGCGCCGAAGCCCGCCAGCGGGCGTCGGCGGAAGCCCAGGCGAGCATCCAACGGGAGAAGGAGGGGCGCAACGCGCTTCGCGCCGAACGGGAGGCCCTGGCGGCGGTGCTGGTCCCCGTCGTGATGGTGGGCAGCAGCGTGTGGATCGGCCTGCTGGCGCTCGCGAACGTCCGCGATCGCCGCGGCGAAATCGGCATCCTGCGCGCGCTCGGGCTGCGCACGCACCAGCTTCTGTTTATCGTTCTCGGCAAGGCCGGCGCGATCGGGTTGGCGGGAGGGTGTGTGGGCTACGTTGCGGGGCGCGCGATCGGGGCGGCGTGGCGGGAAGCGCCGGGCGCACCGGCGATTGGGATGCCCTTCCTCGAGCCGCGCCTGTTGTTGCTGGTGTTGGTGGCCGCGCCCGTGCTGGCGGTGCTGGCGAGTCTGGCTGCCGGCCATCACCGCCGCGCAACAGGACCCGGCGGTGGCGTTGAGGGAGGGATGAGCGCCCTGCTGCAGCTCGAGGGCCTGAGCAAGTCCTACCCGGGGCCGGAAGGCATCGTCCACGCCGTGAGCGAGGTGTCGCTGGTGGTCGGCAGCGGCGAGTTCGTGGCGGTGCAGGGTCCAAGTGGGTGCGGTAAGACGACCCTCCTGCTGGCGACGGGCGCGCTGCTCCAACCGACCGGCGGGCGGGTGCTCCTGGATGGCCGTGATCCGTACGCGCTGTCACCGGGGCAACGGGCGTGGTTTCGCGCGGTGAATGTCGGTTTCGTCTTCCAGCAATTCCACCTCGTCGCGTATCTCGACGTGCTGGACAACATCCTGGCGCCCACGCTCGCGCTAGGCGCCAACGGCGAAGCGCGCGCTCGAGCGCTCGCGTTGGCCTCGAGGTTTGGGCTGGCCGACCGGCTTCGCCACCTTCCGGCGGCGCTCAGCACCGGCGAACGGCAGCGCGTGGCGTTGGCGCGCGCGTTGTTCAATAAACCCAAGCTGTTGCTGGCGGACGAACCGACCGGCAACCTCGATGAGCAAAACGGCCAGGTCGTGCTGCGTTGCCTCGCCGAGTTCGCGCACGACGGCGGCGCCGTGTTGCTGGCGACCCACGATGCGCGCGCGGGCGGCCATGCCGGGCGCATCGTGAGGATGACCGGAGGCAAGCTGCGATGAGCAGGCAATGGCTGGCGGTCGTCGGTTCGTTGGCGGTTGCCGCCGGGCTGGTGGCCGTGTTGCTCTGGCAATCGCGGACCTCACCGCGCGCCGCGGCGGGCGGACAGAAACCCCTGCTCGTCTTCTGCGCGGCCGGCGTCAAGCCGCCGGTCGAAGCGGTCGCCCGCGAATACGAGCTGGCCTTCGGGGTGCGGGTGCAGCTCCAATATGGCGGGTCCGGGACACTCTTGAGCAACCTTCGCGTCGCCCGCACCGGGGATCTGTTCCTGGCGGCGGACGAGAGTTACGTCAAGGCGGCGCGGGGCTTCGGCCTGCTGGCGGAGGCCATCGGGCTGGCGCGGCAACGGCCGGTCATCGCGGTCGCTCGAGGAAACCCCAAACACATCCGCACCCTCGAGGATCTGCTGCGCGCGGATGTGCGAGTGGCCATGGCCAATCCGGACGCGGCGTCCATCGGCCGGACGGTCCGGGCGCTGCTGCAGCCGGCGGGCCAATGGGCGGCGTTGGAAAAGCGCGTCACCGTTTTCAAGCCGACCGTCAACGATGTCGCCAATGACGTGAAGCTCGGCTCGGTGGATGTGGGCATTGTGTGGGATGCCACGGCGGGGCAGTATCCGGAGTTGGAGATCGTGACGGTCCCGTCTTTCGACCCGGGGGAGGAGACGATTACCATCGGCGTGCTGAAATCCTCCACCCAACCCGCCGCCGCGTTGCGGTTTGCCCGGTATCTGGGCGCGCCCGACAAAGGGCTGAAGCAGTTCCGGAGGTTTTCCTATCGGCCGGTGGATGGGGACCAGTGGGCGGAGAGCCCAGGATTGTCCTGTTCAGCGGGGCGATGCTGCGGCCCGGGATCGAGAAAACGTTGAGTGAGTTCGAGCAGCGAGAGGGTTGCCGGATCACCACGGTGTACAACGGCTGCGGCATCCTCGTGGCACAGATGCGCGCGGGGCAGCGACCCGATGCCTACTTCTCCTGCGACACGTCGTTCATGAAGAGCGTGGCGGACCTTTACCTTGACCCGCTGGACGTGGTGGACAATCACTTGATGATCATCGTGCAAAAGGGCAACCCGAAGGGGATTCACACCGCCCAGGATTTAACCCGGCCGGGATTGCGCGTCGGCCTCCCGCATCACGAGAAATCGGCGATGGGCAGCATCGCCTGGAAGATGCTGGCGCAAATGAACCTCGCGGATGCGCTGGGCCAAAACCTGAAAGTGGAGTCGCCAACAGGGGATTTTCTAATCAACCAGATTCGCACCGGGTCGCTCGACGCCGTTATCGCCTGCCGCAGCAACTGGACCGGTGTGCGCGAGTATCTGGACGCGGTCCCGATCGAGCATCCGCTGGCGCGCATGACGCAGCCCTACGCGGTGGGCCGCGGCACGCCCTACAAGCAGCTCATGGCCCGCTTGCGGGACGCGCTCACGGCTACCGCCTCGCGGGAACGGTTCGAGGCCGAGGGCTTCGGCTGGCGCTATCAACCGGGTTCGACTCCATGAGTCCCGACGCCGGCCTGCCACCCGCCCCGCCGACCCGCCACTGCCGCGATTGGCCTTTTCTGGCTGGGTTGGCGATCCTGAGCAGTGTTTATGTCTTGCTGATCCTGGCGATGCTCGCGGCGGATCTTTCCTTCACCACCCCGCGGCACTTGTTGCGGGCGATGGCCAGTCCGGAGATTCGGTATTCGATCAAGCTCAGCCTGGTGTCCTGCACGCTGACCACGTTATTGTCCCTGTGGGTGGCCGTGCCGACCGGGTATATCCTCTCACGCCACCGATTCCCCGGCCGGAGGCTGATGGACGCCATCCTCGACATTCCGATTGTGCTGCCGCCGCTGGTCATCGGATTGAGCTTGTTGATCTTGTTCCAAACGCCCCCGGGCCGGGCCGTCCAGCGGGTGGTGCCGGTGACCTACGCCATTCCCAGTGTCATCCTGGCCCAATTCGCCGTAGCGTGCGCCTTCGCGGTGCGCACCATGCTCGTGACCTTCGACCAAATCAGCCCGCGCTGCGAGCAAGTCGCGCTGACCCTGGGCTGCAATCGCAGCCAGGCCTTCTGGCGCGTGGCCTTGCCGGAGGCGCGGCGCGGGGTGTTGACGGCGGCGACGCTCGCCTGGGCGCGCGCGCTGGGCGAGTTTGGGCCGATCCTGATCTTCTCGGGCGCGACGCGCCTGCGCACCGAGGTGCTCCCGACGACGGTGTTCCTGGAGTTGAGCATCGGGAACATCGAGGCGGCAGTGGCGGTGTCGCTCATTATGATTGTCGCCGCGCTGGTGGTGTTGGCGATCGCGCGCGGCTTCGGCTTGCGCGCGCCCTTGGAGCGGGTGCTGTCATTATGATCGCGGTGGACCATCTCACGGTGCGGGTAGGCGGGTTTGCGCTCGAGGACATCGGCTTCGAAGTCCCGCCGGGGCAGTATGCGGTGTTGATGGGCCGAACCGGCGCGGGCAAGACCACGCTGCTCGAGGCGCTGTGTGGTTTGAAGCGAGTGGCCGGCGGCACGATCCGGCTTAACGGGCGGGATGTCACTCGGCTCAAGCCCGCCGAGCGCGGCATCGGCTACGTGCCGCAGGATCGCGCGCTGTTTCAGACCATGACGGTCCGCGAGCATCTCGCCTTTGCCTTGGTGATTCAGAAGGCCGGCCGGGGCGTGGTGCAGCAGCGCGTGGCGGAGCTGTCCCGGCTGCTGGACCTCGAGCGCCTGCTGGATCGCAAGCCGTACGGCCTGAGCGGCGGGGAAGCGCAGCGGGTGGCGCTCGGGCGCGCCCTCGCGGCCCGGCCCGGCATCCTTTGCCTGGACGAACCCTTGAACGCGTTGGACGACGAGACCCGGCGAGAGATGTACACCTTGTTGTCCAACGTGCAGCAGAGCACGGGCGTCACCATCCTGCACGTAACGCACAATCTCGACGAGGCCGAGCAACTGGCCGACAGACTGTTCCGCCTGCACGATGGAAAAGTGGAACATCAGGAGTGACCACGTGACTGAGCCAGGCGCGACCCATTTCAACCAAGACCGGCCCCTGACCGGCCTCGAGCGCCAGGTTTACGAGTGGCAACTCTCGGTCGCCGGCTTTGGCGAAACAGGTCAGCGGCGGCTCAAGGGCGCGTCGGTGCTCGTGTCGCGGTGCGGCGGCGTGGGGGGCGCGGTCGCCCTCGAACTGGCGGCGGCGGGCGTCGGCAGACTCATCCTGGCCCATGCCGGCAATTTGAAACCGAGCGATCTCAACCGGCAAATCCTGATGACCCACGACTGGCTGGGCCGTCCGCGCGTGGAATGCGCCGCCCGCAGGCTGCGCGCGCTCAATCCCCGCCTCGATGTGGTCCCGGTGAACGGGAATGTTTCCGAAACCAACGCCGCGCGTTTGGTCGGGCAAGCCGACGTTGTCGTGGATTGCGCGCCGCTGTTTGAAGAGCGCTTTTTAATGAACCGCGAAGCAGTCCGGCAGGGAAAACCGATGGTCGAATGTGCGATGTATGAACTCGATGCGCAAATCACGACCATCGTTCCCGGCCAATCGCCGTGCCTGGCGTGCCTGTGCCCCGAGCCGCCCGCCGATTGGCGGCGGCAGTTCCCGGTCTTCGGCGCGGTAGCCGGCATGGTGGGATGCCTCGGCGCGATGGAGGCCATCAAGTTGCTGACCGGTCTCGGTCAGCCTTTGCTGGGCAGGCTGCTGGCCTGTGACCTGCGCACGATGTCATTCCGCACGGTCAAAACGACCCGCCGGTCCGATTGCAGCGTGTGTGCAACGGGCTGACTGAGAACAAGGTGCAAGCTCGGGGCGGATTCAAGAAGCGCAGGATCAGGAGCGCGGACGCCCTCGTCCGCGCGTTTCTTCCGAGGGGTTCCAGACGCGCGGACGAGGGCGTCCGCGCTCCTTAGCCTGACTTCCCGCGCCGTCGTTGAAAACCCCCGGATTTCCCAGGGAAACCACGTTTTGCTACTTGCTACATGTAGCCAGTAAACCTACGAAAACCTCTGTTTTGTGGGGTTTTTGAGAAATCGCCGGGGAAGTCAGGTTAGGATGAAATTCGCTTTTTGGGCTTCAGCAGCGGAACTCCGTCCGGTTCAATTGCCCGTCTCCAGCTTGGAGAGAAGCGGTGCAGCGCGGCCACGCAGGAATTGCGGCAGGCGGTCGTTGCCAGCAATGGCTTCGATCTCCTTGCGCGCGAATTGGAGTTGTCGGCCTGGCAGGCGCGCAAGTTCCCGGAGGATTTCGCCCTGTTCAGGTTCGCTTCCGGCAGTCAATCGGTCTCGCAAGCTCGCCTCCACCTCATGGTCCCCCAAAATCAGGAGGCTGACCAAGACCCGAGCCCGCACCCCGGGATCTGCGTCGGCGCGCAGGTTGTTCAAGACGGCGCGGCTCTTGTCCCGGTCCGCCCCAGTTGCTTCGGCCAGACCCACGGCGGCCTCGGCGCGCTCTGATGCCTCGTTCGCGCCAGCCAGGGTTCGATAGAATTCCTGGGCGGGGGGGCCGATCTTGCGTATGGCCTCGAGGACGAGATCCGCGGTGAGCAATTCTTCGTCGTGCCGCGGGTCGGCGGGGCGGGCGGTCGCGGCCATTCTTAGTTCGCCCCAATCAGAGGCGATGGCCTCGAGGTTGCGCAATGCCGTGTATTGGGCACGGTTGGCTGCCATGGATTGCTGGGCGAGAAAGCCAGCCCCGGCACTGCGGTTGTGTTCGGCGTTGCGGGCGTCGGTGTAAAGTTCGATGAGCTTGGGGACGGCCTCGCCGGCCTAAGTTCCCCAAGGGCCCAGACGATGGAGGCGCGGGCCAAGCCGCTCTCCAAGTTCAGCGCGTCCAGCAGCGGCGGGATCGAGGAGGGGTCGGCGACATTGCCGCAAGCGCGCGCGGCGTTCCAGCGGACCACCCGGTCCTGGCTGGCCAATGCCCGGCGATGGACAGGCAGCAGGTCCCTCCCGGCAGATTTGAACACGGCTTGCGCAAATTGCACCTGGCCGTCCCAGGCCCTCTGCGGATCGGAGTCGTAGGCGTGGAGAAGCGGTTCAGCCGCGTCCGGATGTTTCCGCAAGGCCGAGCCGAGTGAGGCGAGCACCTGGGCGTAGGCTGGGTAGGTGGATGGTTCGAGGGGATGCCTTAATAGAAACTCGAAGGTCTCACGGTCCGCGCCGGGAGCGAGGGCTTCGTAAGCGCGGAGTCTGTCGGCCTCCACGCCTATGGTGGAATCGGCCCCATACGGGTAGCCGCCGAACCGGTTCCGGCCTGTCAGCACCTCCTCAAAGCACGCCAACGGCGGCCGCTGACCTCGTTTTGCGAGCGCAATTGCGGCCACGGTCCGAATGTAGGGGTCAGCATCGTCGAGGGCCTTGCGCAACGGAGCCAGGCTGACCTCAGCGTTACCGGGCAGTTGGTCGAGCAGCCAAACCGCTGTCGCGCGAACGTTGAGGTAAGGATCCTGAACGCAGGTGGCGATGACCGAGGCGTATTCGTCCTGGCCTTTTAGAACCGGAATCATCGCCGCGGCCAGGGCATTGGCCCGCACGTAGCGGTTGCTGCTGGCGACCAGGGTCCGCAACGTCTCAAGAGGAATGGGATTCCGGATCTTGACGCGCGCCGCCTCCTCGCGAAGCGACTGATTGAGGCTCGGGAGGGTCTTGACTTCCAGCGAGCCGAAGACCGGGCGGGCGGATTCCTGCCTGGGCAAGACCACAAGGCCGAGTTCGCCACAGAGCCACGTCCTGCCGTCGTGCTCATAGCGTCTTGTCACCCTGCCGCCGAGGAAGGGCATGGGGCCTAAGTCCTGCCTCTCACTGCGCTCTCGGGCCTGGGCCTCCGGTTGGGCGAGGAATTGCGGTTGGCCGGCGGAAGTGAAGCGGCGGGTGGCGGGGTCGAAGCGGCCGGGCGGGCAGGCTCGGTAACGCCGGTCGCCCATGACATCGGGGGCGTAACGGAGATACTCGATGCCGAAGCGCAACTCCAGTTGGCCATCCCTGGCCGCAAGCCCAATCACCTTCTCTGAATCCATGCCGTCGTAGCGGAAGAAGGTGCTGAATGCGGATGTTTGCGGGTCATAGACGGTCAAGCCGCCGCGCGCATCGTCCCAGCCGGTGGCGAAATAGATTTTGCCGCCAAGCTCGAGGCCGTCGAGCATCGGGCCGCAATTAACGCCCTCGGTGAAGCCGAAATGTTCGAGGCCACGCTGGCCCCGCCTGAGCAGTGCCAGTCCGGCCCCGGTGCAAAGCCATGCCTGCTGGCGCGCGTCGTCAAACACCACCGCCCAGACCGCGCGCCCCGGCCATCCATCCGACCACGGCGACGCGCTGTAGCCCGCGCGCAGGCCGTCGGGCCAGGCTGCGGCGGCGAGGTCCATGTCCCACTCCGGCAGGGGCAGGCCGTCCGGGACTGGGTCCGTGAGGCGCTGTATCCCGGACATATAGCCCTCGGGCAGGCGTCGGATCTGGGTGGAGGCTGCATTCACAAGAAACCACCCTCCGGAGCTCCGAAAGACAGGGCGTCCGTTATCCTTTCCCAGATAGACGAAGCCCTCGTTGATGAGGCGCGCATTGGGGGAGGGATTGCCGCCCAGCACAACCGGGGTTAAGCTGAGTGTCTTCCGATCCACCCGCGCCGGGCGGTTGCGCAGCTCGTCGTCCAGATACACGTCCACCCAGGGTTGCCCGTCGATGAAACCGATCAGGTGCGGCGGGTAGCGGGGCAGGCCCGGATTCAGCGGCGCGCTCCAGGTGCCGGATGCCCGGTCGTAGCGAAGCAAACCGCAGCCGCCATCGGTCCAGACATATTCGCCGTCCGGGAGGATCCGGGTGAAGACGCCCACCTGCGGCACTTTCGAATCCTCGAGGGAAACGGAACGTAGTTCCAGCGTCTGCCGGTTGAGGGTCTTGATCTCACCGGGAAAACCGATCCAAAGATCCTCGCCGTCCAACGCCAGGGCCGTAACGTTGCCGACAGGGTGGTGCGCGACGGACCACCGTGGAACCGGCGTCGCGTGGGTCGGGGAAGCTCCTCCGGTCCCGGCTCGGAACAGACCGGCGGGGGTGCCGAGCCAAACCTGTTGCTGGGTGACGACCATGGCTTGGACCGGGGAGCCCAGGGCCAACCGCGCCACCGGCCTGCCTTTGAGATCATAAACCGCGAGCCCCCAGGGCATGCCCGGCATAAACGAACTGGTCGTCCCGGGCCAAACGGGGGGCGGCCTGATGGAAAGAGGTGAAGATCTGAGTCGTCTCCGGGACGTTAGCCCAGGCCGGCGATGGGCTCACGTCTATCACGTTTGGTCCGGGTCCAGCGCCAGGCGACGTGGGAATCCGACTCCGGCTCTACGTTCGATCTGTGCGCGGGCGCCGGCCCACCGTGAGGTCTTTAGCTCGACGAGCAACTGATCCTGGTAGGATTTGTCCTCGGCATACTGAACCGCGAGCGCCAGGCAGGCGTTGCCGCGTTCTTCGAGGCCGTTCTCATCAAAACGGTAAAGGTAACCGTCATACCGATCGAAAGGTTTCTCGCCCTTGGCAATGCGCAGGCCCAGAGCCCGCAGTTTTTCCAACTGGCCGTCTCTTTCATAAAGCCGCATCAAGCAATAGGCGAGATCCACGTAGCTTTTGAAACGGGTGCGGTTCCAGGCGCCTTTCCCTCGAGGGAATGCCTCCCCGGCGCCGGAGGCAAGCAGCGCTTCCAGAGCCGCGATGGCTTCGGCGCCCTCGAGGCGGTCTTCCAGGTCCAGCAGGGCGAGGCGCGCTACGGCATCGCGGGGATTTGCCTCTACGATGGCCAGCATGAACGAGCGTTCATGGTCTCGGCCCAGCCGGGCGAATCTCTCTCTCCAGGCATCCCAACCAGAGTCCCCGGCGGAACAAGCAGCAGCCGCATTGGTCAGGGCCGTGGGGTAATCCCGTTGCTGCCAGGCCAGATTCGCGCGCGCCAAGGTCGTTTTGGCGGAGGCGATCTTGTCTCTTGCCCATGCCTGGAACCGCGTTTCCTGGTTGGCCGCTTTGAAACGTTGGGCCATCTGGTCGATCGCCTCCAGACTGTGAAGGCGCCGCTCATCGCTTTCGAACTGAGCCAACTCGATTTCCATTGCCCTGTCCATACGGCCCAGGGCCGAATAGAGCCGCACCAGACGCTCTTGCACCCGCAACGTGTCCGTCGGCGTGGCCTCGCGGCCAGGCATCTGCGCAGGGAAAGCGGCGGCGCTTGCCTGCGGATAGGGCTCTTCCAAAATTCGCTCATCGGCGTCCGGCAGGCGCATCGGCGAAGGCTTGATGGCCAGCACTTTTTCGAATTCCACCGCCGCTTCAGCGTTGTGCTTGTACTCTTCGTACATCAGTCCCCGGCGATAGGCGCTCGTCAAGGCGTCGAAGTCTCCGTGAGCGATGTAGTCCAGCTCCATTAGGAGGGCGGGCTCCATCTGGCCCTCGTGCAGGAGAACCTGGGCCAGCAGGCGGCGGGCGCGGTTATCCCCTGCATCCAACTCCTTGTGCAATTCCCCAATCAAGGCGCCCTCCCGGCCAAGGCCTTTGAACTCGCCATAAACCAGCCGGAGATACTCCTTGCGGGACACTCCCGCCGCGCCGAGGCCAAAACCAAACGGGGGAGAGACTGCGGGCGGGGTTTTCACCGGCAGCGCGCTCATCGAAGCGGGCAAGGGCTCGGGCTGCGCATTGTTCGGGTCGCGGTCCATCTCCATAACCCGGAGCGGCTCCAGCAGGAGGGCCAGGGCCTCGTTGGTTTGGCCGCAGTGCTTCAAAAAGAAGGCGTAATCCAGCGCGAATTGGAGGCCGTAACTGTTGAAGCCCGACGGACGAACCAACCGCTTCTCCTCACCGGTGATTTGGCCCTTGGCGTCGTGGGCGGGCGTGACCATGGCGTAGGGCTGGGTGTTGGCCCGATGGACTTCCCAAATGCGGGCGAATTCCCTGGACGCCTCGTCCGCAAGGTCGAGGGCCAGAAGCCGGCGCAACAGCCAGTTGTCGCGGTGGCTCCCCGGGCCGCAACTGAAGGGCTGGTTCAACTGCCCGGGCGCGAGGTTTAGGAAATATAAATATGGCTCACCGCCGTAGCGCTGAGGTGGCTCCACGGGATAATAGGGAGCCTGGCTGATGCCCCAGTTGTTCTTTGGGGCCCGGGCGGCCAGAACCCGATAGCGATTGATGGCTTCGACCCTCTGGCCGGCGGCCAGCAACAAGTCCGCTTCGACGAGCACGGCGCGCGGCGATTCGAGCGCGCCGGGACTGTCTCGCAGCAAGGCCAGGTACTCGCTGGCGGCGCCACCAGCCAGTGCCGCGGCCGCAGACTCGCCCCCAGGGATCACCAGGAACTTGAGAAACGCCTCTTTTTCATGGCCCTCCCACTGCAGCTTGCGGGCTTCATTGAAGGCGGAGTAGTTGTCCGGCGCGGATCCAGCCAGAGCTCCGATACAAGCAAAAATCCATAGTGCGGCAAGCTGCTTCATGATTTGGTTCGCGGTCTGTCGGTCTCTTCTTAATTCAACACCGGACTTGCGCGCAGGTTGTTTCCGTCGCGCATAAACGAGGCGCCCTTGGCTTTGCCGCTTCAGCAGCCGGTGCAACCGCCGGCCAGGAGTCGGATTGGAAGGAGCGGCCGGCTTCATGCGAGATCAGATCGGCAAGTAGTGCAAGCTGCCTATTGGTTCGCTTCAATTTCGACCGTGGCCTCATTCAGGCCTTCAGCGCGGGCGGTCAGGCGCACCTTGCCTGGTTCGTGGGTGGGGTCAAACCAGGTTCGTGGGTGGGGTCAAACCATAACTTTCCCACACGAACGAGGACGCTGGCGCAGC
Source organism: uncultured bacterium (assembly GCA_963749495.1). Classification (GTDB taxonomy): domain Bacteria; phylum Verrucomicrobiota; class Verrucomicrobiia; order Limisphaerales; family UBA8199; genus CAVQND01. The sequence continues at coordinate 220,137 of CAVVMW010000015.1, read as the reverse complement.
CGGAGGAGAAGTGCTTACCCGGCGCGTTCAGACGGTTCGGCCGTAGCAGGGTCAGTTAAGGAGAATGTACTATTCTGATCGCCAATATGACAGTCTCATTGGCTGACACCCGCCCTAATGGGCGACCCCTTATCCTCTTTGACAAGAAGGTCGCCTGGGGGTAATTTGCGTCGCACTTAGACAATAATGGCGGTTTTGGACAAACATTTTGGTTTGATTGGTTTCGCCACGCCGCATTAGTGATGGCCGAGCAGCGGGGCTGCTGGACGGTGCGAATAGTGGTGTGGTCGCAGGCGATCGGCCGTTTTTTTTGCATTGAAACCTCGATATCTGAAAGAGTTAGCAAAAGCACTACCAACAGGATAATGGATAATATATGGCAATTCCATTGAGAGACCTTATCGAGCGGCCAGATCTGCTCTTCTTAAAGGAGGGGCCGCGGTGTCATCATTGCGATATCTTGCTCCAGGAAACAATTACGGGCAAACGGCGCGAGGGCGACCACGAGGATTGCAGCGACTGTTATTACGAGAAACTGGGCCAAGTAATCGAAGAGCACCCTATTGTCGGCGCCCGGGTTCACCGCGGCTAACTTGGCGGTTTGATCTCATCCCGTGGTCACGTATTTCATTGGGCGGGAGGAAGTCACCGCATACCTGCGGGACTTTCTTGACCGGCTCGGCCAGTTCGATCCGCTTCCCAATCTTTGGTGTCCAATCACTCCGTCTGGCGGCGCGTTGCTCATCGAGCTTCTCGGCTTGGTGAAAACAGAGCATCCTGAATGGATTGAGAAAGTTTCGGTGCTTCCAATTGGGCTCGGTGAGGACGGGTTTACACATTCTGATGGAACGTGCCCTATTGCACGTGTTGCCGGAAGCGCCTCGCTTGCCGCCGAACCAGTGAAAAGTTTTGGCTTGACCCCCTTTCCCGTTCGGTCCGGGCTCCGGCGCCGCGCTGCCACAGTTCGAACGTCCGCGGAGATGAAATCTGCGGGCTGGACAACGGGGAGAAGGTGCTTTTACAATGCCGCCATGGAGCCGACGAATTGCGTGACCAGGCCCGGGCCTGGGCCGGTGGCCACGTGTTCTCCCATGGCCACGAGAGGCATCCTTTCCGCTCTGGCCGCCCTGGCCACGCTGCTCTGCGCCGCCACGGTCAGCGCCCTGATCAACCCCCGTTTCACGCCAGTCCATCTCGTGAAACAGTCGGCCTTGATCGTGTCCGTGGACCTCAAACCGGGCACCTCGAAGGACCAGTATTCCGCCACCATCCGCCAAGTGCTCAAGGGCCGGACGGAACTGAAGGCACTCCGCCTGAACCTGTCCAAGGCCATCAACACCCAGAACGCTGACGCGCTGCGCCAACTGGCCGCCCCGGCAAAAACGGGGTTGTTCTTTGTGGGCGACTTCGGCGAGGACAAAGACCGCCAGGGTGGGGGGCCGGCCAGGAACCGCGGCCTGCTGCACCTCTCCGGCCAATGGGCTGAATTTGACAGCGGCCAGGAAGGCGAGTGGACCTTCAACCAGATCGACCCCAAGAACCAGGGTATCTGGGCCGGCGGCACCGACATGCTTCAACGGGCTGTGGATTACATCCTCCAAGACGATGACCCCGACGTGCCGGTCGCAGACGGAGTCGCCTGGAGCACCGACCAAAGGAAAATCGCCACGCTCAGCGGCAACATCAGGGCCGTGCGGCCGATCGACCTGGCCGGCGACGGCAAGTGGCTCCTCTTCGTCGCGTGCGACCAGGGAGACCGCTTGCTGGCCTGCGACCCCAAGAGCCGCGAGTTTGCCGACCTCACCTCGGCCCGCCGCCTGCAATCCAAGTCGCGGGCCTTCGCCTGGGGCGATTTCGGCGGCTAGGGCCGGCTGGACCTGATCTCGTTCGACGGCACAACCCTTTCTCTCCACGCGCAACAAGCGGACGGCACGTTTCAGGCCGGGCCGTTGCCTCTGGCCGACGCACTCGACAACGGCTGCCTCGGGCTGGACGCCGCTCTTCCAGCGCGCGTGCGGCCACGTGGTGCTGGCAGCGGCTGGAGTATCTGCCTCCCAAGGCGGGCGAACCAGTCAGCTTCACCGCGACCTTCCCGATTTCTGCCGCGGGCCAGTTGGCCCACCTGGTGCCCGCGGAAGGATTGCAGGCGCCCCAAGGATGGATTCGCGCCCTGACGGTGGACACAAACACAGCGACCGCGCACGCCACTTGGACCCTGACCGGCACCCGCGGTCTGCACTCCGTCACCCTTCGCTGCGATCACCACACCTTCGTGCACCCGCTGCTGCTCGGCGAGCGAAAATGCCAAGTCCGGTTGCTGGCGCATGACCCGCAAGGTATTCGCACCGCTCTCTTGCTTCAGCCGGCGCGTCTGTTCGGCATTGTTCCCGGTCTGCCGGCGCTGGGCCTCGCTCCGTGGCTGGTGGCCTATTTGCTCGTGGCGCTGGTGGCCTATCCCGGGGCCAAGCGCCTGTTGCGGGTCTGGTGAAGTCATGGGCTGGAGGTTAGTTGAAACCCCATCAGGTTCGCGAAGGCCAAACCACACCCGCAGAGGCAAGTCGGGGTTCGTGGAGAGGAAGGGAAGAAGAGGCCGTTGAAGCCGCGGAGCTTTGGTGTCCGTCCTCATTCTTGCCACCCCAGCGGGCAATCCCGCAAATCACCCGGCGGCAGTTGCTGAGGATGAAAATGGCGGAGGAACTGACTCCTCCGCCGGACCAAGCCGTTTCAGATCCTGGAATCAGTAGCGATCTCGACCACCGCCACCTCCACGGCCACCGTAACCGCCGCGCCCTCCACCGCCCCCGGAACGTTCTTCCTTCGGCCTTGCGATATTGACGGTCAAGGCGCGGCCGTCCAACTGTTTGCCATTCAGGGCATCGATGGCCTTCTGCGCCTCTTCCGGCGTGCTCATGGTTACGAAGGCGAATCCGCGAGGACGGCCAGTGTCGCGGTCCATCATCAGGTTGGCTTCCTCGACCGTGCCGTGCGCCGCAAAGGCGGCCTGCAGATCATTTTCAGTCGTGTTGAACGAAAGGTTCCCCACAAACAACTTTGCACTCATCTGTTTTCTATGTATACGGCCCTGGACAGCTTTGCTCTCCCCATACTGTTCCCGTGAATCGGGTCTCGAATCATCACTGAACCGGGTTCACCTGACGATTCCCATGTCTTGGGAGTGACAACCTATCAGGGTCGCGGTGACTGTGACCTGTTTCGCAGGAATGGCAAGCACTATTCCTCCAGTCAGCCACCCCCAATCCGAACACCGGCGCAGGGCACCACGTCAGCAATGGTCCGAGAAAGCATGGAGGTTGGGGCGCTGCGGCTGCCTAACCCCGGCGGATGTCGCGCGCTCTTCCACAAGGGCTGCTTCCGTTGTTGACGCCGAGAGGCCACAAAGGTGAAAGTTCTCGGAGAACAACCAAAACCATGACTCCAAAACCTCCCCGCCTTTCCCGCCGGACCTTTGTTGAGAACTCTGCGCTCGCCTTTGGCCTTCTGGGCTCCCTGGCGGCCACAAAGGGCTACGGAGCCTCGACCGCCAGCCCGTCCAGCGTCTCGGCAGCCAACCAGGTCAATGCCCGGCAGTATGGTGCCAAGGGCGATGGCAACACCAATGATGCCAAGGCCCTGCAGGCCGCTTTGGACGCTGCCCAAGCCGGTGGCCCAATCTGCTGCCTTCCGGCGGGACTCTACCGTTTGAACGGCCCACTGACGGTTCCACCAGGGGTGACCCTCTGTGGTGCCTCAGGAGGCGTGCCCCATAGCGAACACCCCATCGGCACGGTGCTCCTGGCCTACGGTGGTCGAGGTCAACCAGAGGGTGAGCCGCTGGTCACGCTCAAGGCCAATGCCGTGGTCCGGAATCTTATCATCCATTACCCCGAGCAAACCCTGGCCGACGTGGCGCCCTACCCCTGGTCCATCCGTGCCGATGGCGAGTTGTGCCAGATCCTCGACGTGACCCTGACCAACCCGTACCAGGCCATCGACGTGGGCACCAAGTGGAATGAGGCTGGGGTGCAGTTCGCCAATGGGCAGTTCATGTCCACGGTCGAGATTGGCCCTGAGAATCGAGGCCCGGTCAAATTCAGCAATTGTGGCTTTTGGGGCACCGAGTTGACGCGGGAACAGGTCCGGCACGAGGGAGGCAGTTCGCTGGTTTTGACCTCGTGCCATTTCACCGGGTGGGACCATGGCGGCAAAGGGGACCCCTGCATCCGGGCTTCAGGCAGACACTTGATTGTGAACGGGTGCGAGTTTATGGATGAACGCAAGCGGGCAATCATCCTGGAGAAGGGACTCAAAGCGGCGACGGTCCTGGGCTGCACCTTCCGTGGCCAAAATGCCGTCGAGGACCAGTCCGGTGCCGATGTGAAGACCGGGCTGAACACGAACGCCTGAACAGATGGATGCAACAGGCCATGATCAAGACGGTTGACGCCGCTGTCCTGCCGGGCGTGCCGAAGGTCTGCATGAACCTTGGGACACCCGTTCAAGGGATGAGCAAGATTGACACGATCAAGAAAGTGATTCCCGGACTCTTTCGCCCCATACTCGACCATGCCAAGGAGAAAGGGCTCAACGTGGCCATCGAGAACTGGTTTGAGACCAACCTTCAGGGTCTGGACACGTTTGATTGCCGGATGGAGACCATCCCCGACGAGCGCTTCGGCTTCAATTACGACCCCTTTGAAACCTATAGCATCCAGCCTTCCCGGTAAGACGGCCGGATAAACCGATCGGCCTCGGGGCAATTGCGGGCCTTCAGGGTCTCGGCATCCCACTCCAGCTTCTTGCCGGTGCGGAAGGCAACCGTGCCCAGCAAGTTGTGCTCAACCAGCGTGCCTGAGTAATCGAAGTTGCAGAGCGTCGGCGCGCCAGTCTTGCACGCATGGAGCCACTCCTCATGGTGGCCAAGCGACTTCGCAATCGAAGGCCCCGGCAGCTTGAAGTCCTTGAACTTGGCCTCGGGCAACAAGATCCATTTGCCGTAGTCGGCAACCAGGATTCCTGCGTCGCCGATGAACATGACGCCCAAATGCCATTTCTTCAAATCAACACCCTCCGGCGACTTGGGCCACTGCTTGCCGTCATACCACGTGAGCTTGACCGGCGGTCGGCTGCCACGGGCCGGGTGTTCCCATCGCACCGTCAGACAATCGGGATACGTCTCCGCACGCACCGGCAAGGGACCCTCGGCCTCGACCGTCGCCGGGTATTTCAACTCCAGCGCCCAGAACGGCAGATCAATGATATGGCTCCCCATATCCCCCAAAGCTCCGTTGCCGAAATCCCACCAATTCTGCCACGACATCGACCGGTCTTTGAGGTAGCACGAATGATACGGCCGCTCCGGCGCCGGGCCCAGCCAGAGGTCCCAGTTCAGCTCTTTTGGAACCGGCTCTGCTTCCGCTGGCCGGCTGCGCGGGCCCACAATGCCCTGCTCGACCCAGGCGTGCGCTTCGCGCACCGGCCCGATTGCGCCCGATTGAATCAGCTCGACCACGCGGCGGTAGTTCTCGCTGGCGTGAATCTGCGTGCCCATCTGGGTAGCTACTTTGGCTTGCTTGCAGATCTCTCGCATCACACGGGCTTCATACACGCTGTGGGCCAGCGGCTTCTCGCAATACACGTGCTTGCCGCGTTTCATGGCCCCGACGCTGGCCAGGGCATGGGTGTGCTCGGTTGTGCTGACGATGACCGCATCCATGTCTTTTTGGTCGAGCATCTTGCGCCAGTCGAGGTAGGTCTTGGCCTGCGGATACTTCTTGGAGGCCTCGGCCAGAAAGGTCTCGTTCACGTCGCAGAGCGCGACGATGTTTTCGCTTGTCACCGCGGCCATGTTGGCTGCCCCGCGGCTGTGCACCCCGATGATGCCGATGTTCAGTTTTTCGTTGGGCGAGCGCGTCTGGGCCAAGGCGCTTCTGCCGGCTGCGAAGAAGCCCGCTCCGGCCAAAGCGGAACCTTTGAGAAACTCACGACGACTGGCATATCGGCTCATCATTTCCTCCTCTGTTTGTCTGCAATAATCATGGAACTGGTCAAGCGGTCATCGGGCAGCCCACATTATTGACGAACAGGTACTCCGGGCCGTGTTCGCCAAGGTCGGCAGCCATCTCTTTCATATAGCCTCTGAACAGGGTGTTGGCGGAAATGACGGAGTGGCTGAGTTTGCGGACGACGAATCCGAAATGAGGGGTGTAATCGCCCTTGCCGCCGTTGTCGCGGCCCGCCGCGCACACATTGGAGACGAAGGTCAGTCCGCTGCATTCCTCCAACCGCACCTGACAGGAACGCTCCCCTTCGGGCAGCAGGCGGCTGTCTTTGCCGCAGCGCCTGAAGACGTTCCCGGTGATGGTGGCGGTGCGCATTTTCATGGCGCAGAGGCCCGCACCCCAGTTCCGGTCGAAACAGTTCCCGGTGACATTCCACGCATCGCCCGCGAACAGGTAGAGGCCGTAGCCTTTGTTCCATTCAACGCGGTTGGCCGTGAACATGACGGTCGCCCCGACCGATTCGCACGCGAACCCGTGGCTCCCGTTGCCGGAAAACTGGTTGTCCGTCACAAAGCCGTCCCAGCCGGTGATCTGGACCCCACACCCTTTGTTTCCCTGAAAGATGCTGTGCCGGATGATGAAAAGCCAAATGCGCAGGAGATGCACTCCGTGTCCTGAGAACCTCTCGATCTTGCAGTCGTCGATGACGATGGCGTCCTCCTGCGGACTATACTTCTGAGCATTGTTCAAGAAGACGCCGTGAATGGCTTTCTTGGCCTCCCGCCGTCCCTGCAGGAAAAGGCCGTGGAGGTGAACGCCGAAGGCACCGGTGATATTGAGCAGGCAATCCGCCTCATCGGAATCCAGGAGCAGCATGGCGCCTGCGTCCCCGCGGTATCCCCACTGGGGCTCAGCCAACACGGTCGTGTGCGGGTGGACTTTCAGGTCGTGGCAGGGATAGCGTCCGGCCGGCAAATAGACCGTGCCGCCCACGGCCCCTGCCGCATCCAGCGCCTTTTGGATGGCTTCCGAATCCGGGGTCTTGCCGTCGCCTTTTGCGCCGAAGTCCGCCACGTTGAAAACGGAAGCAGTTCGCGCCCCACTCCCTTCGGCTGCCCGTGCGGAGGTTGCCCCGGCCAAGCTGGCCATCCCGAGAAAAGTGGTCCCGACTAGAAACTCGCGCTTGTTCATTTGCATGCGCGATATTTAGCACTCTACGAAGCCGCAAGGCAAGTGACCGTTTAGGCCGCTCAGGGCGTCGTCGGCGCCTTCCTCAGCAATTCGATGGAGGCTCGGGCGCGGGCCTGGGCCGGCGGGAGGTCCGGCAAAACGTCTCCAATTGGAGACAGACCTTCACGTGTGATTTGCCGCCAGCCCGCGTGAACCCCTTGGCGCGAGGGCAAGCCCGGCGGGCAGCCAGAACTAGCCCGGCCATGTCAATCGGATGGCTGTTCCACCCGGGCGGTGTCGCGGAGGGGACCGTCCCAGTGCAGTGATAGCCAGCCTTCGTTGCGCTCGAATCGCGAGGGCTTTTGGTCCTTGCCCATGATGGTGGCTTGGGTTTTATCGGGCTTGAGCAGGACGAGCCTGAAACTCTCGGCCAATGCTCGCGGCGGCTCCAGGACGATGCCCGAGGCGTTGTCCTCCAGGCGGGTGATGACTCCGGTTCCCCAGTTGGTGATCAGGCCCTCGCAGTACTCCCGCCGCCGCATCCAGCCAGGCCGGCCCTTGAGGTCGTGACGCGGGTGGACCCGGTTGAGCGTGTCGGGCGCTTTGGGCGCTGGTCCGAGCCAGGCATCATAAGGAAATCCCTGTAGGCGGCGCAGCCGGCATAGTTCCCGCTCGGCGCTTGTTTGGCGTAGGAGGTTTCGACGAGCTTTTTCGCCTCGCCCAACCGCCACGCGTCCACGTCGCAAACCGCCACGACCTGAACGCCGGGCACGGCCATGAACTCCGGGATGTTCGAGCCGAAGGTCTGCCGGCCCACGCCGATGAAGGCCATGGTGATGCGGTTGCCTGGCGCGTTTGCGCCAAAAACGGTATCGGGGACGACCGCCGGCCCGCCGAGGGCGGCGCCGGCGGCCAGCAGGCCCGTGCTGCGGAGGAAGCTCCGCCGTGAGCACGGCGCGGCAATGGGTTCCTTGTTAGTTCTCATGTCATTAACGCTTCGATGCCGTTGACAGATGGCAAACAGACCTTCGGCAACGTGGGGGAAGTTATGTCCGAGCCCGCGCGGGAGCACAACCACGAATTGCGCCCGTCCGGAACCCAGGAATCCGGCTCGCCTTGACGCGGAGGGGTGGTGCGGCAGAATGGCGGGCATGAAGCCGACCGAGAAGCCTATTTATTTTGCCGCCCTGCTGGCGGCGGCCCTGGCCATGGCCGGCGCAGCGACCTCGCACCTGATGCGGCTGGGCCGCGTGCCGGAGGGGCTCGACATCGTGCGCGCCTGCCGCGACCGGTATGACGGCCGAGTGCGCAACCCGTTCGACGAATACGAACTGAAAGGAATTTGGTTTTTGCTGCGCCGCCGGGTATTGACGCTGCGCGGGTGAGATGAAATGGCAAAAAATGGGAACAAACCATTTTTCTGCCAGAGCATCTTTCTGCCAGTTCCGGGTTTCGTGCTTTCGCTTGCGGATTTCCACTTCGTCGCCTTTCATCACCGCGTAGCGGTTGCCGATGGTAGCCGTGGACTTCCAGTCCACGGACCCATGGCCCAAGCTCGTCCGCGTCGCGTAGCGACGCCTGAAGACGGAAGCCGATCTGCCAGCGCCAAACCGTCAGGCGTCGCTACGCGACGCGAGCTTCTTCCGACGCCCCGAACCGTGGACCCAGGTCCACGGCTACCTTCACCGCGTTGCTACGCGACGCACCCGACGCATCTCGTTCTGCCGCTGCGGATGAGTCCGGATTCTGCCCCATGCTCGACCGCTATCACGCACCGCACCCCAACCACCCGCCCCGAGACTGAACTGCAAGGAACGTGGTTTTTGCCGCGCCGCCGGTTTTTGAAGCTGCGCGGGTGAAACCGCCTCCGCTGCGCAAGGTCAATCAAGAAAGCGCCGCCCGGCACCCGTCCCTCGGATGTCCATGGGGAATATTTGGTGAGCCGGACTCTCATTGTAAGAAAGTATAGATGTGACCCCGATTTCCCACTTCCCTGTGACCCCGATTTCCCACTTCCCCAGGCCGGTCAACGCCAGCAGCTCTTCCGAGGTCGCAAAACGGAGCGACTTCGTGCCGAAATATCGTTTGACGGCGGCGGAATCCAGCTTGCGATGTGCCGGCAGCACGAACAGCCGGAACGTGTCCCCCACCCGCAGCAACAACGCCTTCGCGCCCGCCGACAGCGGTTCGCCGCGCGCCCGCGCCGATTCCTCCGACGTGCGGGTCGGCGCGTGCTCGATTTCCCGGTAACTCACGCCGGCTTCGGCCAGCCGCGCGCGAATACGATTCAGAACTTCGTGGCTCATAGCTTTCTCATACTCCGGTGTCAGGTTTGCCCGGCATGGCGATCAGAGTTCGGGTTGAATTGAGAGCCGTTGTGGTCAAGATAGCAAATCGCCCGCGGGAGGAAAACCACGAAACTCGAGGCTGCATGCACGATAGTCCATGATGCGCAGTTCCTGACAGACAAGGTCCGGGCAAATGAGGTAAGAGGTTCACCGACGGCGCAAAGTCGCACGGGCCGCAGTGAGCGCGCGGACGACAGCAGCGAGATCGAATGAGAACGTCTATCATAGTAGTTGGAGATTTGCCTGGCGAGGCAGGGCCTCAGACTGTGGTTTGGGCATCTTGCCCAAGGGCCCCCGGGCAGGATGCCCGTGCCACAAAAGTGACCTGTCTGCATCACGTTTTGAAATTCAAGGACTCTGGGGCGATAGCCGCCGAGGCTACGCCTCAGAAGCCGCCGGGGCCGCCCCCTAGGGTCCGTGCAACAATTAATTCCGGTTTTCTTCTCCGGAGGCTGAGCCAGAGCGCGGGAATGCCGCGCACTCCAGACGCTTGGTGATGTCGGCCGCGCCTCCCTTCCTAGCGAAGCGTTTGGAGTGCGGCGCATCCCGCCGCTTTCGTGTCGCCAGCTCCAGAATGCTGGAATTGCGCCTCAATCCCGGTACCTGTTTTTGCACTGGCGCCTGGCGAGGGGAAGGCTCAACCTTGCGGTGGGAGCAATCCGTGCCGCGGCGCGCCGGAGGGTCGGCGCCTCCGGGAGGGTCGGGCCGGCGGCAGTATGGGGGCGGGTTCCGGGCCAGTGGGCGCGGCGCCACGCGCCGATGGAGGGGGCGACGGGGCCTTTACGCTGATTGAATTGCTGGTGGTCACGGCCATCATCTCGATCCTGGCCAGCATGTTGCTTCCCTCGCTGGTCCGCGGCAAAGAACGGGCGCGGGAGGTCCAGTGCCTCAATAACCTGCACCAAATTGGGTTATCGACCAAGATGCTCTGGGATGATGCGGGGGGGAAGATGACTTATGTCTCGGGCGGGCGCGATCCTGTGACCCCGTGCCTGGTGACCAATTACGGCTGGGCGCGCGACCGGAATCTCTTCCCCTATCTGAGGACCTCCGAGGTGTTCCGTTGCCCGGTGGACAAAGGGAAGATCAGCCAGGACTGCCATCTCCACCCTAAGCAAACGTTGCTGCCCTCCTGCTGGGAGACGCGCGGGTTCAGCTACGAGATGAACATGGGCACGCCCGACGGAATACCGCTCCCTTCCACGCGCCTGCCCGTGGCGGGGAGCATCGAGGGCCAGGTCGCGGCCTGGGTCCCCTACCCGGTGCGGTTCATCCTGTTTTACGAACCGCCCGCCGCGGTGCAGGTCTGCCACCACGTGCCTCCGCTTTTTCCGCCGCATTGGTACCAGTGGCACCGCAGCCGCGTCCTGAGCCGCTTCCTGGATCCGCGCCTGGCCCCCGGTTTGTTCTTCTCGCCGATCCTGTTTATGGACGGCCACGCCAAAGTCCACAATTTCACGCAGGCGCTTTGCGCGAATCCCTACTGTCCCTACGAGGCGACCGGGGACTGGATGTGGTACAAGCCTCTGGATCAGAGGCCGCCTCTTTCCAACCCTCGTTGAGGGCTATGGTCGAAGACTCCGCCATGGGAGTGCCGTTCATGGCAACCACACAGCCCTATAAAAACGCTGGGCGGAAGTCAGGGCATCGGACACGGTCGCGGTGGAATTGGTGGCGGTGACGGTGGCCAAAATGGCCCAATCCGGTTGAAACCAATTCGTCTTGTACTGCACTTGATACGTTTGCCCTGCCGTCGCGCTCCAGACGAGAGTGACCGTGCCAGCGGTGTGCGTCACCGCCCGGAACACCGGGGGCGCGCCTGACGGAGCAACGTAGGTGAAGCCGTTGGTCAAGGTAGTGCTCTGCCCGTCGGCGTTGGTGACCACGACGAGCACCGCGCCCGGGACCGACGGTGGCGTGACCGCCGTAAGGTTCGTCGAGTTGATGACCACCACTGGGCCTGCGGGCAGGGCGCCAAAGTTGACGGTGGCGCCGCTCTCGAAGCCGGTGCCGAGAATGGTCACCGTGGTGCCGCCATTGGTTGGCCCGGTGGACGGCGTAACACTGACAATGGCCGGCGGGGCGCCCGGGGTCACGGTCAACGTGCCGTTGACGAGCGTGACCTGGTAATTGGCTAGCAGGCTCTTCGGGCCGACCAGGGTCGGGAGGATTGGGTAAGTGCCCGGCGCAGCGGCGGTGGTGGCGCTGCAACTGTAAGTCGCGCTGATAGCGTCGCCGTTTTGGATGGCGGTAATCGTGCCGGTGAAGGGCGGGTTGCCAGCGCCATAAGGCCGGGCGGCATCATTGGCCGTGACGGTGAGCGGCGCCGGCAGGACAACCAGGGTGACGCTGGTGGTCAGGCTGTTGTAGTCGGTGGCATCGGCGGGCCAGAACACCAGTGAAAGGGCATTGGTTCCGGCGGCAAGCACGGTTCCCGCGGGCGGGCTGTACACCTCGGTCCCGGGCACGCTGGCAGTGGCGTTCAATTGCACGGCACTCAGGGCGGCGCCGTAAGTGAAAGGCGCAGGATTGGTCCAGGTGACGATGGGTGTGGCGGTGGGCACGGCGGCAACCATGCTCCAGAAGCCGCCGGTCAGAGAGTGACCGCCCCCGGCCATCGCACCGCCGGCGTCCGGCTGGCCGATGGTGCCGGCGACCGAATAGACGCCGCCGGTGCTCGTGCCGCCGCCGCCGGCGATCTTATGCCAGTCAATGGAATAATTCTGCGCGTGGGTGGCGGTCGTAAGGGCCCACAGAGCCAGTGTGAGAAGGATGTTTGGTTTCAAGGTCTTCATAAATATTTCGGGTTGATTTAACGCAACTGTTCAGCTCGCTGCGCAAAGCGCCGCGGCATAGGAGCGCGGACGCCTCGTCCGCGTGTCTCTTGCCGCCGGGGACGCGCGGACGAGGCGTCCGCGCTCCTCTGCGCGACCTGATCGAACTCCACACTCACTGGATGGTGGCCGGGCCGCCGGCTGCGGTCAGGGTGCAGCATTGCGTGATGGTGATGGGGGATTGGCGATAAGTCCCCGTCTCGAGAATGAGGTATCTCGAGTCGCCGGTCGCGGGAGCGTTCAGGGCCGGCGTGAGTCCCCCGAAAGGAAACTCGCGCGTGCCAATCTGAATGAGCCCGGTCAACCAACTCACGTATTTCCGGTCGTAAGCCAGTTCGAAGGCGCTGCGGCCGTAAGTCCCGACGCGCAAAAGCGAAGGAGTGGCGCTCGAAGTCCATGGCCAGCGAGGTGCACTGAACGGTCGGAAGACCCCAGCCGAGTGTCTCCCAGGTGTCACCCACGTGCGCTGTCCGCATCACCCCCGTGTCCGTGGCGACGATGATGGAGTGGGGAGACGTATTGGGATCGATCACCACCGCATGGATTGGCAGGCCGGGCAGGTTCGCGGAAATATCCTTCCAGGTCGTCCCGTTGTCAGTCGTCTGGAACGCTTGCCCCGAGGAGAAAACAACCACGGCGCCAGCGGTGTTGGCGGGGTCGATGGCAATTCCACTGACCGACGTGCCTGCCATGCCTGGCGCGAGAGAACTTTTCCAAGCTGCCGCCGTGCCCTGATTGGCGCCGCTGGTGTGCCACACCCTTCCATCGTCCAGACCCACCCAGATGGTGTTGGAATCCAGCGCAACCATGTTAATCGTCGTGAGCGCGCTAGTGGCAGGCGTGAAGGCGTGCATCAGGGAGAAACTCGTTGCGTTGGCCCCCCTCCGATAGATTTCATTTTGATGGTTGGGGTGGTTCGAATCCCAGCCGAGAAGAGCGTACGCGGTTCCTCCATTCGGATCGAAATAGAGCTGCGCCACGGCCGCAGGAAGGCCGCTGTCAGGGGACCCGAACTCCCCGCCAGCCTTTGCTTCCATGAAACCTCCATCATCATCACCAATCGCGTGGGTGGGATCGCGAGGATCTACCGCCACCGTGTTGCCGTCTCCCCCACCCGAGTAGTGCCAAGGTGTGCCCGGACAGTTGAGCTGACGGAAACTTTGCCCATTGTCCTGGGATGCGCCGTAGGTATATTCATTGGCCAATGTGCTGCCACGCCCGATGTCAATCTGCCGAAAGAGGATGGTGGCCAGGGCCGTGTTTGGCCCCGTGCAACTCGTGCTGCCGTTGAGCAGTGTCCAATGATTGACGCCTCCGTCCGGGTTGGTAGCGATGCCGCCGTCGGTTCCGTTGTAGAAACGTGTAGGGCGTCCCGCGCGATGGCTCGGCGGGCTGAACACCAAGGCGTGTTGGTCCGCGTGGACCTTGTGGAGATCAATACGATTCGCATTGCCCAACCCGGCCGCGCCGCCGTCCGTCGCCATAAACAAGGCCCGCATCCCGAGGTACACGCGGTTCTTGTCCTGTGGATCGACTCCAATCGTCAGGTCGTACCCGTCCTGGTAACTGGGTCTTATGTCACCGTTCAGAGTGACATAAGTCCAGGTTGCGCCCCGGTTGCTGGATTTTAGCATGGCTGACGAACCGGGATGAACTGTCCCGTCGGAGTTCGTCATCGGCGGGCCGCCGGAGCGTAATGACACATTGGCGTAGATCGTCTGGTTGTCCGGCTGAGTGGATTGCGCGAAGGCTATGTACCCGACAGTGGTAGTGCTGCCATCGTTGGCCTTGAAGGCGCCGTTGCCGGAGCTGAACAGGTTATCCGGGAAAGTGGTGCCTTGATCGCTGGACTTGTAAATGCCAACTTCCGTGGAGGAGGCGTACACGACCGACGGGTCCGCCGTGTCCACGGCGACTTGCCATATTGCCCCAGCTAGAACCGGATTGCCATTATCGAAATTCGGCACGTTGTTTCCGACATGGTCCCCTCCGTCAACCGATTTGTACACCCCTCCCCAAATGTAGTTTCCGGGCTCTCGAGTAATAGTGGCGACGAGCAGCACCCCCGGGGCGGGGAGCACGATGCGATTGATGCACGTGGAATCACCGGCGGGAAAGTTTGTGAGAAAGTAGTTGCCAGGGGCGACAGTCCAGTTGTCTCCTCCGTCCTTGGATTTATAAATGCCAACGCCGTTCTGAAAGCCGGCAGTCTGGAAGTTGCCGGTTCCGGCATAGACGATGGACGGGTTGCCCGGATCGAGGGCCACGGCGCCCATGTTCAGCGAGGGCATGAAGTCAGTCTTTGGCGCCCAGGTAGCGCCTGCATCCGTGGTCTTCCAAATGCCGCCGTTGTCGGTAGCGATGTAGATGGTTTGGTCGCTCGTGCCGCGCGGATCGATGGCGATATCCCGGACCAGACCCGAATCATCCTGGAGGTCATCGGAAATTCCTGCAAGGGGAGATGGACCGATCTGTTTCCACTGGGGGTCCGGAGAGCACTGGGCGCTGCTCCGAGGAGCAAGACCATCGAGGAAAAGACAGCCGAGGCAAAGCAACAGAATCAGTGCCACTGGCCCTCCGGCGCCTCCGGATGCCGGCCCCGCAGCGTCCCGATGCCCAATCGGGACTGTATCGCGGGTTTCCAAACCCGCAGGCGCTGCCATTTGCGGCGTCTTGCCGGCTTGGAAGTCGGCAACACAGCAGGTTTGGAAACCTGCGCTGCGAACTGCTGTGCCCCGCCAAATAGGGGCCGTACCGGGATGTGGGCGCGGCCGTCTCCCGACGCTGGCTAATTGTGCGATGCTAAGCATATAGCGCTTCCTTTCCAGTTACTGCAAGGTGACGAGCACCAGCACGAGGCCCTTGCCCTCCTTCAAACCGGTCATTGCTTTGCCCAGGATGGCGCCTTGGGCGCGCGCGTGGTCGCTCACCTTCATCGCGCAACCCGGCGTTGCCGCGGTCGTGAGCAAGTCGCCGGGCCTGATCGCGCCCGCGCTCGCGTCCGCCAGCACATAAACCCGGCCACTCAGGGCCACCTTCTGGCCCTGATCCAGCACGCCATCCTGCTGCAGCGAGAGCCCGGGTTTGATCCCGCCCGCCCCGCTGATGATGCCCGCCACGCGGGTGTCGTAGGCCTGGGTGCTGCGGCGGAGTTGGCCCGGGTTCGCCTCGTCAATGACCATGACCGTGCCCGGCTCGACCTGGCTGCCGGTGACCAGGAACGGCTCTGCGACGTCCCCGCCGCCGCGAATCGTCAGCGTCGCCGTCGACAGGTTGTTTTGCACCACGACATTGCCTTGGCGATCCCACCGCAGCGCGACGGACTCCGGGGACGGAGTCCCCAGGGCGCCGCCGCTCCAGCCGTAGAGGAACGGACCATCGACCCCGGTAGCCGAAACCGTCGCGCGATAACCCATCCCGTGATTGCGGTTGCTCCCGGCGCGGAAGTACAGGTCGTTGTCATCGATGCGGCTGGTGCCGTTGATTTCGAGGGTTTCGGTGGGGCTCGTGGTGCCGATGCCCACATTGCCATCCTGGGCAATGGTCATCCGATTGGTGTAGTCGGTGTAGAATTCCAAGTCCCATTTAGGAGCGGCGCCGCCGCGGTCCGAGGCGATGCCTTCGCCGCTGGACGCACCGCCGAAGGTCAAGGCATCGGCTTTGACATTCCCTACGTTTAGATTGTTTGGGTCAATGCTCAGGCCGGCGAAAAGGCTGTTGCCGCCCGAGGAAATGGTGGCGGCGGCAGGCAGATTCAAATTGCCGCTGATCGTTAGATTGCCGACGTTCACGTTGCCATCTTGGGAAATGGTCATCCGATTTTGGAAGTCGGTGTAGAACTCCAAGTCCCAGGAACCATTGGCGCCGTTGCGTTTGGACGCGATGCCCTCACCGCTGGCTGTGCCAAAGGTCAAGGCATTGGAATAGACGTTCCCAATGTTCAGATTGTTTGGGTCAACGTTGAGGCCGGCTAAAAGGCTGTTGCCGGTATGAAAAAACACCCCGCCCGCAGCCCAAACATCGAAACAATTGACCCCTGAACTGGTGGCCGTTTGCGACCCGTCACTCCAGACGAACGAGCCGGAGTTGGTCGTCTGCGCGTTGCGTCCGGCGGCAAAACTGCCGTCGCCCGTGGCGATGTTGTTATAGCCGCCCGGGACCGTGGCGCCCGGGCCAGCCGTGTTGCCGTAGCCGCCGCCCACCGTGCCGAAGCTGTCGGTCACGGAATTGGTGTAGTCGGTGGACCCGGAAAGAATGCCCCAATACCTGTAGCCGCCGCCGGCGATGGTGCCGCCGACGACGCTGCCCGGCATATAGTTCGCGGCGTAACCGCCGATGACGTTCACGCCCGACTCATGCCACTCCAGGGAGGGAAAGCTGCTGGCGGCGGTGGCGTATTGGAGCCGCAACCCGCGCGAGTTGCCGGCCCACAAATCCAGCGGTTGATTGTCGGTGGTGCCCAGGAAATCAAGACCCGGTGTCGTGCCGCTGTTGCCAGTCAGCGACCAGCCGGAGGAGGAGGAGCCAGCGGGGGGATTGGTCCAGACCAGGCCGCTCCCGTTGTAGGCGAGCACCTGGCCGCTGGCGGGCAAGCCGGCCGTGTTGAGTTGGGCGGGCGCAACGCTGTTGGGACCCACGGTGGCTGCCGTTGACGCCGTTGCGGCGTTGCCGGCATTGGGCGCATACAAGGCGTAGGGCGCCGCCGTGAGCGGCTGGCGCGGCGCCAGCACGGTGAATGCCCCGCTGCCGTTGGTGCGGGCCGCGATTTCCAGCCAGCGCGGCGTGCCATCGAATATCCCGGCGCCGAAATCCAGCGTCACCATGAACAGGCCGCCGGTGACGGGTGTGGCCGCGTTGGTCAGGGTGCCGCCAAGAGTGCCGGCACTGGCGGCGTCATAGACCGCAAAACTCAAATCGTAGGTCCCGCTGGCGGGAGCGCCGCTCGCGGTGAGTTGGCCCTGGTAGGTGAACGCCGTGCCTTGAGCCTGGGCCGTCGAGAGTTGAAAACCGAAGGTTGAAAGCGCCAGCATCGCCGGCGCGATGAATCCGCGATGGAGTTTGGACCTCATGAAGGCAAGTATGATTCTCATAAGCTTTGTGTTGGCGAGGGTGCGCGCGCCCTTATCCACGAGGCCGCAGGAGCCCTCACTTATATAAGAAGCGGCGCAGGCGGGGGATTACAAAATCTCTTTCCCTGCATGAGGGAGCCTCCGGGGACTCCGTCTCCGCGTTCACTGACCGGTTGCGCAAAAACGCGGTGCCGGTTCATTCCGTCGGCGCGGCCAGCAGGCGAAGTTTGGCGGCGCCGGTTTCGACGGCCAATTTGCGCCCATCCGGCGAAAAGCGCAGCCAGAGGCCCGCGTGCGGCTCATTTTCCGAAACCACCTCGCGCAACGTCGGCAAGTGCCAAAGTTTCAGCGATTCATTCTGTCCCAAGGAGGCCAGCGTCCGGCCATCCGGCGAAAAAGCGACATCTGTCGTCTCCTGCATGTGACCGCGCAGCAACGCCATGGTTTCTCCGGTCGACCGCGTTCCACAATCGGATGGTTCCGTCCATGCTGCCGGTGGCGAGGGTCAAGCCATCGGGCGAAAAAGCCAGCCCGCTCACGAAATCGCGATGGCCGGCCAGCGGCCGTTCCGCGCCGGTGGCGCAGTCGTAAAGCCGCGCCACGTTTTCCCGCTCGACACACACGGCGATGTGTTTGCCATGTGGCGAGAGCACTGCATTGCGAATGCGTGGAACGGGGCCTTTTAAGCTGCGCAACAAACCTCCCGTGTCCGTGTTCCAAACGTGGACCCATCCCGTCGTGGCGATCGCAAAGAAAAACCCCTGCTCCGGCGACATGCCCAGGTAAACGAAGGCAGTCTTGTTCGTCGTCACTGCTTCCAGGGCGGTTTGTCGTTCGGGAACCGCGCCGGCGGGCAGCCAGTATTTCAACCTCAAGTTGTCGCTGTCGAACGTCGCGACACATTCCCCGTCGCGTGAAAACCCGACGATCTGTCTGCCGTCGGCGAGGTTTTGGGCAACCGGCGCCTGGGTGTCTGCCTGCCACAACACGCACTTGTGGGAGTCGGGGTTGACCGTGACCAGCCACTTTCCGTCCGGTGAGAAGATGGGGCGAAAATCCATTTCGTGGGGCAACTCATTTTGCGCGCCGGCCGCCGTGGCCTGCCACAGCATGACGTTTTGGTCCTTGCCGCCCGTGGCCAGCAGCTTGCCATCAGGGCTGAAAGCCGCGCACCAGACTTCGCTGCCGTGCCCGTGCAAAATGGATTTCGGTTCGAGCGTGGCCGCGTCCCACAGACGCACGGTTTGGTCTGAGCTGGTCGAGGCGATGGTCGCGCCGTCTTGGGAAAACACGGCCGACCAGACGTGAAGCCGGTGGCCGGAAAGAACCTGCGGCGGCCAAGGGCCTTCCAGTTTCCAAATCGAAACCTCGCTCAACCAACCGGTGGAGAGAAGCTCGCGGCCATCCGGGGAAAAGCTCAGCGCCCAGACCGGACTTTTCGTCGGCCATTCGCAGGCCTGTTTTCCAGTGGCCGTATCCCACACCCTGATGCCGCTGTTCGTGCCGGCGATGGCCAGCAGGCGGGCATCGGATGACAACGCCAGCGCGCGTCCGGGCTGTTCGAAACGCCGGAGCAATTGTCCCGTGCGCCAGTTCCAAAAGCTTGCCGCGCCCGCCGGTTCCCAGAAAAACGGACTTGATTGCGCCGTCGCCAGGAAGGTCCCGGTCTTCGAAAGCACAGCCAGTTCGCCGGGGAAATTGGTCCGCACCCGCCACGAATCCGTGTCCCAAAACTCGACGGTTTCAGGGCACCCCGTCATCAAGTCTTTGCCGTCCGGCGTAAAGGCGACGGACCAAACGGCGTTGCTGGTCACTTTTAGCGTCGTAATCACTTCGCCGTTGGCCGGGTTCCAAATCTTGACCGTGCCGTCCTGGCTGCCGGTGGCGAGGCGCTTTGCGTCGGGCGAAAACGCGGTGCACGTCACGGTTCGTTCATGTCCCTTGAGCGCCGCCAGTTGGTTGCCGCGGCAAAGATGCCAGATGTAGCGCCACTCGAAACCGCGCAAATCGGTTTCTCCACGCTTCGGACGCAAGCCCTCCAACGTGCGCCGCGCCAGGCCCAGATTGCCATTCTGTATCGCCTGCGAAGCGGCGGCCACGTCCGCCGCGTAAAGATTGAGGCGTGTTTCCGCCGCGTCCTGCTCCGCAATCAGCCGTTGCCTGGATTCGCCTTGCGCGTGAGATTCCGCCTGCCGCCACTGCCAGAGGATTCCCGCCACTCCCAAGAGCACCACCGCCACCAATCCGCCGGTCATCGCGGCCAATAAGGGCCGGCGCCGGCACCAAAACCACGCCCGTTCCAGGGGCGAGACCGGGCGGGCAAGAATCGGTTTGCCTTCGAGAAAACGTCCGAGGTCATCGGCCAGTGCCTGAGCCGAGGCATAACGGCGCGCCGGCTCCCGTTGCAGGCACGTAAGGCAGATCGTCTGCACATCCTCCGGCGTGCCGGGATTCAGCCGGCGCGGCGGCACCGGCTGCGCGTTCTGCACCTGGGCGAGGATGGCTTGAAGGCTCTCACCTTGGAACGGCGGACGGCCCGTGAGCAGTTCATACAGAATCGCGCCCAGCGAATAGACATCCGATTGCGCGGTGTTGTCGGAGAATTTGCCCGCCGCCTGTTCGGGCGGCATATAATTGGGCGAACCCGCAACCTGTCCGGCGACCGTCAATCCCAGGTCGCTGTTCGCCAATTTGGCCAGGCCAAAATCGGTCACGCGCGGCTGATCGAACACATCCAGCAAGATGTTGGACGGCTTCAGATCGCGGTGCAATACCCCGCGTTGATGCGCGTGTTCCACCGCCTCGGCGATGATCTTGAGATAGCCCGCCGCCCGTTTTGCCGGCAAGGGCCGTTCGCGCGCCAGCTCGGCGAAGCTCCGGCCCTCGACGAATTCCAACGAAAGAAAATGGTTGCCGTGGTGCTCGCCGACCTCGTAAATGGCCACGATGTTCGGATGGCGCAGCGCGGCCACCACTTGGGCTTCGTGGCGAAACCGCCGCACGAAATCCGCGCTGGAAAACGGGCCGTGCAAAACCACCTTCAATGCGACGATGCGGTTCAAGCTCAATTGGCGCGCGCGATAAACCACGCCCATCCCGCCGCGCGCAATCTCCTGGAGCAACTCGTAATCACCCAACCGCAACAGCACGCCGTGTCCCGGTTCGCCGGTTTCCGAAAGAAATCCCAGCCGCCCCAGACATCTCAAGCACAGCCCGTCAACGGCGCCGGCGGAGATTTCTGATCCGCACGTCGGACATCTCTTTTCCGCGCTCATCATCGAATAGTCCCGGCCTACACCTATTTAAGAAGCAAATGCCGCCGGCGATTACGGGAAAGATGGCCCGGCGGCTCGCGCTATTGGTTGAGCACGGCAAACAAATGCCGCATTTCCTCCTCCAGTTCGATCGGGCTGGTGACGGTTTGCGCCACTTCCTGTCGCACCAACTCCCGGTATCGCTGACGCAACCGGTGCACCAGGACCGGCACGGACGAAACCTCCACGCCCAGGGCTTGGGCGGCGACGGCGTATCCCCCCGGAGCGGCAGCGATCGTCAAGAATTGCTTTAATACATCGAACTGACCTTGTTTATCCGCGCTGAACATTTCCTCCTTCAATTGCTGCAAGGCGGCCGTCAAAATCGTCTGCGCCCAGCGCACGTCATAGAGTGTTGCCGGCGAGAGTTCTTGCGCCGGGGAAACTCCATCCAATTCTCCGGTCGGAAATTGATCGAGCGAAATGATGATTTGCCCGCCGCCGCGTTTAAGCGCGTTGGCGCGGTCGTGTTCGTTGGCCATGAAATGCGTGAACGCCGCCAGCAGAAACGTCCGGAATTTCCCCTTCCGCGGATCAAGTCCGCTGAAATCCTTGCGTTCGAGCAGGAGCGCAAAAAACTGCTGGGTCAGGTCCTTGGCATCTTCTTCGCTCCAGCCCTTGCGCCGGGCGAAACCACAAACCGGCTGCCAGTAAGTGCGGCACAACTTTTCCAGTGCCGCCGCACTTTCCGGCGACCCCTCCTGCCCGGCCAGCAACACCACGCTCCACCGTGTGGTGCAAAATTGACCCAAAGGTTTTGAAACGTCACCGTTCACCGCTGCGTCTTGCGCGTCAACTGTCCTGGCAGCATCGCAAGATTGCCCCGTCAAGCCAAGGCAAAACGCAATTGGGCGAGATCAATGGCCAAGGCGGCCCAAGAGTTGACGCCGCCTCGAAACCGGTTAGGATACCCGCCGAAATGACTACCAAAACCAACACTCTAAGAAGGCTCATTCCAAGCGCGGCAATGATCGCGCTGCTGCCATTCACGGCCGTGGCCCAGGTCCCGGCTGATCTTGCGTCCAAGAAGGACTTTTCGGCCTCGCGCGCTTCGAGCACCGACCCCAAAGGACGAAACGGCGACTCTCGGCGCATCGATCCCGGCCAGACCCTCACGCTGATGGATGTCAACGGCAGCGGCCGCATCACGCACATCTGGTTCACGATCGCTTCGCCTTCGCCCGAACACCTGCGGGAACTGGTGCTGCGCATGACCTGGGACGACGCGGCCCGTCCAGCCGTCGAGTGCCCGATGGGTGACTTTTTTGCCCTGGGCCACGGCAAGTATGTCGAGTTCCAGAGCGCGCCCGTGGCGATTGGCTCTCGCAATGCCCTGAACTGTTACTGGCCGATGCCCTTCAAGAAGCATGCCGTGCTCGCGGTTGCCAACGAGGGTGAGCGGCGGGTCAATAATTTTTACTTCAATATTGACTATCGGTTGGAATCGGATCCCCAACCGGATGCGCGCTATTTTCACACCCAGTATCGCACCTACTTTCCCGCCCCCGTCGGCAAGCCGCTGACGATTTGCGAGACCAAGGGCGCCGGCCATTTCGTGGGGACCTTCATCTCCGTGATGGCCAACAGCGATGGCTGGTGGGGCGAGGGCAACGATTACTGGTACGTGGACGGTTCCGAGAAGCCGGTCATCAGCGGCACGGGCAGCGAGGACTACTTCTGCGGGGCCTGGGATTTTGGCAAGGCGTTTTGGGCCCCCTATTTTGGCGTGCCCTATTACGACAACAACACCAAAGGCGGGGAGAAGCGAGGCATCTTGAACACCTGCTACCGCTGGCACATCCAGGATCCCGTGCCCTTCAAACAGAGTCTCCTTTTTACGCTGGAACACGGGCGGGGCGGTTGGGACGAAGATCGCAAACCGTTCCCCAATCACTACACCACGCTCGGTTTCTACTACCTGGACAATCCCGAAGGCGATGGCCCGCCCATCCCCGCCTTCAAGGACCGCATCCCGGTGCTCATACCTCTTCCCGTCGAGCAACCCAAATAGGCGCTCGTCACGCCCGGGGTTCAACAGGAGGGAGGCTAATCAGAGTTCTTCCTCTCTTTCCTCCCACGCCCGTTGCAGAGCCTTTTGGCTCTCGATCTCCGATTCGGCTGCGCTGCGATAGAAGCTGGCCAACAGGGGGTCGCCCTCATAGCGCCTTGCGAGATCTTCGGCCCGCTCCGAGATATAGCGAAACTCCGGATCCAGGCGGCCTTCGGTGTAACTACGGACACCGCCGCCGGCAGCGAGCCACAGCGTGCGATGAACCTCGTTGCTGACCCCGAGCTCCTGGCTGCGCGTCAGTAGTTCGCGCACGAGATCGGGAAAACGGAAAACAAAATCAGAACCTTGAGGCGCAGCCAGCTTGGCTGCGAGCTTCAACTCTTCGGGGGTGGCGGCCTGCCCGATGAAACGCGCGAGGAAGCCGCGAGCGGCATCCGGTGTGGACCAAATGAGCGAACGTGCCAGAAACAGGCGCCCCCGGGCGCCCCGGCCCCCGGTCAGCGCCTTCGACCATTGTCCCTCAACCTCCCGCGCCACGTAGGTCTTATCTTCGATACGGCCCAAGGGAATGTATCCATTGAAAAGCTCTGCCGCCGCAAGGGCGTCACCCACGCCTTCGACCTTGTCGAGGAGATGGCGCATGCACTGGTACACCTGCTCGGGAAACTTCCCGGCGAGAACCTGCAAATCACGATGCTCGTCGATATCCTCGGCCAAGTAGGCCCCGAGATTGTCGAGGCACTTGGCAATCGAGCCCTGCCTCCAAGACGGCGGCGTGATCTTCGGCCAGGCGAGCGAGGGCTTCGATTACCGCTGCCTGGCCTCCCTTCTCCTTCGGCTTCAGCCCGCTGAGCAACTCCAAAGCCCATGAGGGTTCCCTGCTCAATGCGAGCCCTGACGCATTGGCGATGGCGCAAACCACATCCTCCTCCGTCCGGCGGCTCAGTGCCAGCAGAGTGTCACGCTCGGCCTGGTTAAGCCCGCCGCTCTGCAATGCCTGGCCTTGCAGAAAGATAATGAGCGAACAGACCTGCTCAGGGCGCCCCCGAGCGGCCAGCTCCTCAAGAGCCTTCAGGTAATGCTCGTCCGCATCGCCTTTCGCCCCCCGGAGGGCCGCCCAAAGGAAGCGGTCCAACGTGGGATCGCTGGAAGCGACGAACTCATCCAACAGGGACGCGGACCAGGTCTTGGACAGCGCCGCGACGGGCTCTATCAGCACCTGTGCCTGGGCTGAGAATCCGCTCCTGGACAACGCCTTGAACCAATCTGTCAGGAACGCGCAAAACGCCTTTGCGTCAGTGTGGCGGTTGGAAGCCTCCTGTGCGACTTCCCGACAGAACTCACTCCACCGCCTCTGGGCATCCTCGGCCTGAGCCCTTGAGTCAGGCCCTGGGGTCACATGGATTTCGTCATGGGCCCACGAAGCCAGGGCGCGGGCAACTTGCAGTTCAAAGCTATCGGGCACTTCGGCTAAGATCTCCCTGCATCTCTCGACAACTGCGGCATCGGCGTCATACTGGATGCGGTCGAACAGCAGCCGACGGATCTGAAACAGCAGTAGCGGCGACTTGCTCTGCGCGGCTATGGCCCGCCGGAGAAGAGAAAGCGCCTCCAAGCGATCTGCCTTCCAGAGTTCGTAATGCTCCGCGGTCGGTTCGAATCGGAATTTGCCTGCAATCCCGCCAATGGCCTCGCGCAGAACCGGCACTGCAGCGCTGGCCAGCGATTCCTCGCTGGAGCAAAGGAACCGTTCCCCGAGGGCAAGCGCCCGGCGGCGAACGGCCCGGGTTGCTCCGACAGCGACCAGAGACGTGCTGAACGTAACGGTTTCCGCACCGGTCCAACTGCGTTCGACAAGCCGGGCGAAGAATGGTTTCAACACTGCGCTCAGGATCCAGGGCTGCCGACGGAGCCGCTCGACCGCCTCGGGATTCTGGAGTTTCCTTTCCAGCCAGCCGATCACCCTTTCCGAGGAACTCAGTGGCTTATCGGCCGCAAAGCGTCCTGCGTCCGCGATGGCCGAGATCGGATTCGCGACCGAAGTCTGGTGGGCGACTGGCGGATCAGCGTCGAGCGACCAAAGCATGTCCAGAGCCTGCTCGGCCCACCCGGGATGCCAGGTTGCTACGGGCACAAGGAGCGGCGTGAGCGCAGCAGAAAGTCGTGCCCGGGTAGCGGGCGCGACTTTCGCTGCCGGGGTCGGAACGCTGCCGCTGGCGCCGGCACTCCGCAGCGCCATCTCCGCCAGTTCCAGTGTCTTCTCCGGCAAATAGATCGCAAAGCCGGCCCAGGCGCTGACGAGATCGTCGCGATCGGGGGCGGACGGCCCCGGAGCCGGGTTTTCATCAAACGACCATTCCATGAACCGCCTGAGATTCTCATCAGGCGGGGGCCAATCTGATTGTTCGAACCGGCGCACGAATTCCCCCCAGATTGGATCGAACAACGAACCCTTGGCCCCCTTTTTCGAGCGGGCCTCCCAATCCGCCTGGGCGACATTGCGCATGAGCGCCGGAAAATCCGTGAATGACAGTTTGTCCAGGGCGGTCCGAATGAAACGCGAAGCCTCGCCGCTCGAGTCCAAGCAAGTGTCGAGCAGGACCGCGTCGGCGAACAGGTCCGGATAAAGCCGGGCGCCTTCCCGGTTCTCCAGCACCAGGCGTGCCGCTTTGAGCGCCTCCAAATCCTCCGCGGCGTCCAATGGCAGGCAGCCGATAACCTCGGCCGCTTTGGTGAACAGAAGCTCATTTCCTGGTGCTGGCGAAACCAGAGAGAGGAACCGGATCAGGCGGTCCATTCTCTTGCGGGCGGGCTCAGGCTGCCCGCCCAGAAAGTCCTCTTTGAACCCTCTGAAGACCCGCTGCCGGAAAGTATCGTGATCGGTCATTGCGTGGGGCAAGAAGCCCGCGTTGATCAGCCCCCCTCCAATGACCACGAGCAGCGGGCACTTGTCCGCCAAGGCAGCCAGATGGGCCGCCTGCCGCTGCCGGCCCGGACCAAGAATGTGCTCAGCCAGCTTATGGATATCCTCGGAGCGCCAGCCTCTCATGCGCAGCGGCTCCTCCAGGCGCTCTTCATAACCATTCTTGAAGAGAAGACTGGTCACGGCTATCAAAGCGTGTGGACGGGTCGCTACGAGCAACCGGACGGTCCCGGCTTTCGCGGCCGCCCGAGCGACATCCCCGAGCACAGCATCGAGACGATGGGCGTCGTCCACGATGAGCAGCAGGTCCTGCTCTTCACTGCCCAGCAAATCAGCCTGCTCCTCCGTGAGGCCGCTCACCCCAGGATTCAGAAATCTCACAGCCAATGGCTTGGGCGGACTTTCCAAGCGCCTCGCCAGTTCCAAAATCACCCGGCTCTTGCCCTGTCCGCCGGCCGCGCTTAGAACCAAGGCCCTCCCCGCGCCTCGGCGGGCGAAGCTCTCAAGCCTCTCGAGCGTGTCTCCGAGCGCCACATAGTCGGCGCGGTGGTGGAAGTAGGCACGGTCGTTAGAAAGATCCCATTCAAAGAATTCCTGCCAGGTCTGCAGTGGTTCATCGCCCCAGGGAAATAGACGCTTTGCCCAGTCCTTTCGAAAAAAACGGTGGACGAGGGCCCTGCCGTCTCGTGGTTTGAGCTTGGAGGTTTCGGTCGTGAGCCGGGCCGCATCCCAGAACATCCACTTCGGCCGGTCGTCAATTTCCTTTTGCGCGGCAGTGCTCAGCCCGCAGGTGACCACCAACACGTATTGGTCCCTCACCCGGAAGCCGGATTCCGCCTTTCGAACCGCTTCCTTTACGTCGGCTGCGCCGAAACTCTTCTCGCGCTTGCACTGGAACAGCCATTGTTCGCCGTTCTCCGCTCTCGCAAGGATATCGGCCCCGTCCTGCGGCTGGCCGGTCAGTTGCCGCAGGGCCGAGAGAATTCTCACCTCGGCCACCTTTCCGCCGCGCTCACACCGGATAACAGGGTTGAGATTCAGGAAGGCCGTGCAGTACTCCTCAAATTGGGTGTCATCCAATTCATCCCAAAAAGGGAGGTTGGTTGGCGCCGAACCAGTTGGCCGACTTAAGTGCATTTCTTTGCTCCCAAATATACACTTGCAATTCGAGACTTCAACTCCTAATTTGCGAATATGCAGTATGAACGCGCCCAACTTCTAAGCCTCCTCGAGAAAGGCCTTCGGACACAGCCCATCACGTTGCTGCTCGGGCCACGTCAATGCGGCAAGACCACCCTGGCTCGCTATTACGAAAACAGGCCCGACACACACTGGTTCGACCTGGAGAACTACCTTCATCGCGGCCGATTGGAGGACAACCCGATGGGGACGCTGTCCCCGTTGCGTGGGCGCGTGATCCTGGACGAGATTCAAAGACTGCCCGAATTGTTCACCCTGTTGCGCGTGCTGGCGGACAGACCGGAAATGCCCGCGAGGTTCTTGCTGCTGGGCAGCGCTTCTCCAAGGCTGGTCCGACAGGCCGCTGAGACTCTCGCAGGGCGCACCTTCCGTATTGAGATGACCGGTTTCATCGGCAGCGAAGTCGGCCATCACCACCAGTCGATTCTCTGGCTGCGCGGCGGATTTCCAAAACCATTTCTGGCGGCGAGCGATGCAGACTCGATGAAACTGCGGCGCGATTTTATCAACGACTTTCTTCAACGGGATCTTGCGATGCTGGCCGAAAGCCGGCTGTCACCCCAGCAACTCAGGCGTTTGCTGCTGGTGCTTGCGAACGGGAACGGCCAAGCGACCAATGCCTCTGCGGTGGGCCGTGACATCGGGGTGGATTTCAAGACCGTGCAACGGTACATTGACATCCTGGAGGGAGCCTATGTCATCAGGACGATTCCCCCTTTTTTCGTCAACGTGGCCAAACGCGTTCGAAAGGCTCCCAAGCTTTACTTTCGGGACACTGGCATTCTCCACGCGTTGCTTGGGCTTGAGACGGCAGAACAGGTTCAGACCTCGGGGCGGATGGGCTTTTCCTGGGAAAGCTTCTGCCTGGAACATCTCATCCATGAGGCCGGCATCGCGGGCGAAGACTGTTTCCACTATTCCGTACAGAGCGGGGCCGAAATGGACTTGGTGCTGAGTTCCGGCGGCGCGGCCTTCGGATTTGAGTTCAAACATGCCGCTGTTCCCGCCATCTCCAGGTCCATGCGCATCGCGGCCGAGGATCTCCAGTTAAAGCGCGTGTTCGTTCTCTATCCAGGGCCTGACACGTTCCCCTTGGACGAGGCGGGGCGGTTCACCGCCGTGGCATGGCGAGACTTGGCAAGCATTCGGATTAGGATGATGTGACCTGGGACCTTCTTCGGGATGGATCAGGCACGCCAGCGTTGCGCTTGGCCGTTCATGCCAGGGTGGTTGTGGCCAGATGCGCCTCAGCCCGAGGACGCAGCACCTTTAGCCTTCAGCCTTCAGCCTTTACAGGGATGCAAGCATCGGTCTATGGTCCGAAGCAGTCCCGCAGTATGTTCGAGCATGTCAATTCCTGGTTCCGGCCGGCTCGGCGCGCGAGCGCATCTGAGACTGCCCCCACCGCCGGGCGCCTCACCGGAGTGCGCCCGTCCCCGGGCGCAGCAACGTCCGGAGCCGGGGCAGCGGTCGAACACTCGGGCGCGCCTGCCCGCTCCGTCGTTGCTGCGCCCGGGGACGGGCGCACTCCGCGGGCAGGGTCAGGATGCACCCTCGGCGCGCCGGGCTGGTCCTCCTGGTTTGGTTGTCCTGCGCTGTCGTGGCCAGAGCCCAGAGCAATGGTGTGCTGCGCGAGGTCTATTTCAACATTGCGGGCAGCGCGGTCTCGGACCTGACCAATGCGCCGAGCTTTCCCAACAACCCGGACCTCGTGACGATCGAGAGCGCCTTCGAGGCGCCGTCGAACATCGGCGACAATTACGGCACGCGAATGCGCGCGTTGCTGGCGCCGCCGGTCACGGGGAACTACGTCTTCTGGATTGCCACAGACGACAACGGCGCCCTTTACCTGAGCCAGGACGCCAACCCGGCGCACAAGGTCCTGATCGCCTCCGAATCGTCCTGGGACGGCGCCCGGCAATGGAACACGCATGCCTCCCAGAAGTCGGCCCCCATCTCGCTCACGGCCGGCAACCAGTATTACATCGAGGCGCTGCAGAAGCAAGGCAGCGGCAGCGATAACATCGCCGTCACTTGGCAGAAGCCGGGGGACCCGGTGCCGGCCAATGGCGCGCCGCCCATCCCGGGGACATACCTGGTGCCGTACGGGCTAGGCCCGCCGGTCATCCTGGTTCAGCCGGCCAGCGTGAGCGTGATCGAGGGCGGCAGCGCCAGCTTCACCGTCCAGGTCGGCCAGAAATACGAGGCGGTCTATCAATGGCGCCGGAACGGCGTCCCCATCACCGGCGCCACGAATACCTCCTGGGCGATTGGGCCCGTGTCGGTGAGCGACAACGGCAGCCGGTTCAGTTGCTCCATCACCAACAGCCTGGGCAGCACCAACAGCGCCGCCGCCACGCTCACGGTAAACCCGGATGTCACCCGGCCCCTCCTGGCTTCGGTGGGCAGTCCCGGCAACCCGCAAGTCCTCTCCGTCATCTTCTCCAAGCCGGTCGAGCCCGCCAGCGCCACCAGCGCCGCCAACTATCGGATCAGCAGCGGCGTCTCGGTCCTCTCGGCCGCCTTCGGTCCGGACCCGCGCATGGTCCTCCTCACCACCAGCCCCATGGCGGTCCAGACCAACTACACGCTCACGGTGAGCAACGTCCGCGACCGCGCCGCAACGCCAAACGTCATCCTGCCCAACTCGACCTTCGCCTTCACGCTCGCCCCCAACCCGCTGGACTTCTCCCTGGTGCGCCCGGCAGCGGAGCCGCCGGGCCCTCCTCCCGCCACGCGCCCATTGTCATCTCCGAGATCATGTACCACCCGACCAACCGGCCGGGCGGCGAGACCCTCGAGTATATCGAATTCTACAACTCGAACCCGTATTTCGAGGACATCAGCGGGTTCCAGTTGAGCGGCCAGGTCAGTTATACCTTCCCGACGAACACGGTCCTGGCTGCGCGCTCGTATGCCCTGCTCGCGGCGGTGTCGGCGGACCTCCAGGCCGTCTATGGCGTGGCCAACGTGCTGGGCGCCTACAGCAACCGGCTGGCCGGCCAGCCCGGGACATTGCAGTTGGTCAACCGGGAGGGAGGCATCGTCTTCGCGGTCACTTACTCGGGCGACACGCCCTGGCCGGCGGCTGCGGACGGCGCGGGCCATTCGCTGTGCCTGGCGCGGCCGTCCCTGGGCGAGGCCAACCCCGCCGCCTGGGCGGCCAGCGACCTCAAGGGAGGCTCGCCCGGCTCGGGCGAGTCGGCCTCGTTCAACCCCTGCCGGACGGTCCAACTCAACGAGGTGCTGGCCTCGAGCGACGTGCCGGATTCGGGTTTCATCGAACTCTACAACTACGGCGCCGGTGCGGTGGACCTCTCGGGCTGCATCCTCACCGATGACCCGGTGCTGAACAAGTTCATCGTCCCCGCCGGCACGATGATCCCCGCCATGGGTTTTGTCACGTTCACCGGGGCGGACCTGGCCTTCGACCTGGACCCTGCCGGCCAGACGCTCTATCTGAAGGACCCCGCCGACTCGAGGGTCATCGACGCCGTGCGCCTTGGCGCCCAGGAAAGGGGGGTTTCGATGGGGCGCGCGCCGGATGGAGCGCCTGGGTTCGGCCGGCTGGTTGCCCCCACCCCGGGCGCCGCCAATGGGCCTGCGCGCGTTGCGGACGTGGTCATCAACGAGATCATGTACGACCCGCTTGGCGGCGATGACAACGACCAGTATTTGGAGTCTACAATCGGACGGCGTCCCCCGTGAGCCTGGGCGGGTGGCGTCTCGAAGGCGGCATCAAGTACACGTTTGCCGCCGGCACCGTCATCCCTGCCAGCGGCTACCTGGTCGTGGCGAAGAATGCGGCGCAGTTGCTGGCCACCTGCCCGAGCCTGGTCGCGGCCAACACCGTCGGGGATTTCGGCGGGGTCATCGCCCGTCACGGCGAGCGGTTGGCCCTGTCCATGCCGGGAGAGGTGGTGTCCACCAACTTCGCGGGCGGGTTCTGGACCAACCTGACGCACATTGTCGTGGACGAGGTCACCTTCGGCACGGGCGGGCGCTGGGGCCAATGGGCGCACGGCGGCGGCAGCAGCCTCGAACTGGTCGATGCCCGGAGCGACCATCGGTTGGCACCCAATTGGGCCGACAGCGACGAGACCGCCAAGAGCGGGTGGGTGACGATTCAAGCGACTGGGGTGCTCCAGGGGGGCACCGGCGCCGCCGACTCGCTCAATATCATCCTGCTGGGCGCCGGGGAATGCCTGGTGGACAAGGTCGAGGTCTTTGCCCAAGGGGGCACCAACCTGGTCACCAACTCCGATTTCGAGTTGGGCCTGGACGGCTGGTTTGCCCAGGGCAATCACGAGGATTCGAGCTGGGAGATTGGCCAGGGCTACCAGAGCACCCATTGCCTGCACGTCCGGGCCACCGAGCACGGCGACACCGGGGCCAACCGGATTCGCACGACCCTGGCCGTGCCGCTCCAACAGGGGCAGACTGCCACGCTACGGGCCAGAGTCCGCTGGCTGGCAGGGTGGCCGGAGATCCTGCTGCGATTGAAGGGCAACTGGCTCGAAGCCACCGGCAACATTCTGACCACGCACAACTTCGGCACGCCCGGGGCGCCTAACAGCCGCGCGGCCGCCAATGCCGGCCCCGCCATCACGGAGGTCAAGACCGTCCCCATCCTCCCGCTGGCCGGCCAACAGGTCACCGTCGTCGCCCGCGTCAGCGACCCGGACGGCGTGGCCGCCCTCTTCTTGAAGTACCGCATTGATCCCTCGACCAACGTGAGCCTGGTGCCGATGGTTGGCAACGGCGCCGGCCTGTTCAGCGCCCGGATACCAGGCCAGCCGGCAGGCAGCCTGGCGGCGTTTCACATCCAGGCCGTGGACAATTTCACGCCGCGCGCCGTGACGCTCTTCCCCAACGATGCCCCCGCGCGCGAATGCCTGGTCCGCTACGGCGACCCCATCCAACTCCTCGCCTTCGGCACCTATAGGCTCTGGATGACCCAGTCGACGGTGGACCGCTGGTCCAACCGCGAGCGCCTGAGCAGCAAACCGCTCGATCTGACCTTCGTGTATGGCAACTCGCGCGTCATCTACGACGCCGGCGGCTGCTATTCGGGCAGCCCCTGGCACGCCAAGGGCTGGGATTCTCCAGTGGGCAACATCTGCAGCTATGCCGTGAGCTTTCCCGACGACGACCCCCTCCTGGGGGAGACGGACACTATCTTCCGGTGGCCGGGCAACGGCGGCGACGACCCGAGCTGCCAGCGCGAGCAAACCGCTTACTGGATAGCCGAGCAGATGGGCCTGCCCTATACTTATCGCCGCCACGTCAACCTCCTGGTCAACGGCGCCCGCCGCGGCAACATGATGGAAGACACCCAGCGGTCCGACGGCGCCATGGACGCCGAGTACCTGGCCCGCCGCAGGAAACGGCGACCTGCACAAAGTCGAGTTCTGGTTCGAGTTCGACGACGCGCTGGCCAATTTCAACGCCGTCGGGGCCTCGCTGCAAAATGTCCTCGGCCCCAACGGGGCGAAGGACCTTGCCTATTACCGCTGGATCTTCGGCAAGCGGGCGATCCAGGGTTCGGCCAGCAATTTCACCAACCTTTTCGCGCTGGTCGATGCGGCCAATTTCAACGGCCTTGGCGATAGCTATCGCCGCCAGCTCGAGGCGACCCTCGACCTGGACAACTGGTTAAAGACTTATGCCGTCGAGCACATTGTCGGCAACAACGACAGCTTTGCTTACGGCAGCGGCCAGAACATGTATGCGTACAAGCCGACCGGCGACACGTGGAAGATGATGATCTGGGACATAGATTTCGCCTTCCTGGGCCTGCCACCGACCAGCGACCCGTTCCAGGGAATCGGGCGCAGCAATGGCATCGACCTGGCCGAGCCGGCCTACGCGCGGCGCTACTGGCAGATCCTCCAGGACCTGGCCACCGGGCCCTTGAGCGGCACGAAACTCTTCCCGATCCTCGATGCAAAGTACCGGGCGATCACCGCCAACGCCCTCTCGATCGAGAACCCCTCGGCCATCAAGAGTTATATCAGCCAGCGCCAGTCGTATTTGCTCAGCCTCATTGCCAGCAATGTTCCCGCGGCGTTCTCACTCAAGCTCAACAACGGCGCGGATTTCAGCACCAACCGGAACTGGATAGCCCTCACGGGCACCGCGCCGATCGGGGTCCGCTCGATCGCTATCAACGGCGCGGCCTTCCCCGTCACCTGGACCTCGGTCTCGAACTGGATGGCGCGCCTGGCCTTGGCGCCCGGCACCAACCTGTTGGCCGTGCAGGGCCTGGACGCCTCGGGCAACCCGCTCAGCGGCGCCGGCGCGACAATGTCTGTCAATTATACCGGGGCGGTCGAACTGCCCCAGGACAAGCTCCTCTTCAATGAAATCCAGTGCCAGCCCGCCGTCCCCGGGACCGGGTTCGTCGAGCTTTACAACCTCTCGGGCACGACCGCCTTCGACCTCTCGGGCTGGGAGTTGTGGGGGGTGGACTTCACTTTTCCCCCGGGCACAGCCATCGCCCCAAACGGCTACCTGGTCGTCGCCGAGGACCGGCCTGCGTTTGGCGCCGCCTACGGTCTCACGCTTGCCGTGGCAGGGGAGTTCGCCGGGACACTCCAGGGCGGGCCCCGCACGCTCAGCCTGGTCAAGCCCGGGCCAACCCCCGCCGAGGACCTGGTCGCCGCCCAGGTGCGCTACGATGTGAGGCCGCCGTGGCCTGCGGCAGCCGCCGGGACCGGCAGTTCTCTCCAGTTGGTCGATGCGCGCCAGGACAACTGGCGCGTGGGCAACTGGGCCGCCGTGCCCGCCACGGGCACCACCCAGGCGCGCGCCACGCCCGGCGCCGCTAACAGCCTGCGCAGCACGCTGGCGCCTTTCCCGCCGGTCTGGATCAACGAAGTGCAGGCGCAAAACCTCTCCGGCATCACCAACAGCGCCGGCCAGCGCGCCCCCTGGCTCGAACTGTTCAATCCCACCACCAACGCCGCCTCGCTCACCGGCCTCTACCTGGCCAACAATTACTCGAACCTGACCCAGTGGGCATTTCCCGCCGGCGCCACGCTGGGCCCGCAGCAGTTCATGGTCATCTTCGCCGACGGCCAATCCGGCCTGAGCGCCTCCAACCAACTGCACACCAGCTTCACGCTGGCCGGCGGCGCCGGCTCGCTGGCCCTGAGCCGGCTCGGGGCCAACCAGCAGCCGCAAGTGCTCGATTACCTGGATTACACCAACCTGGCCCCCGATCATTCCTACGGCTCCTGGCCTGACGGCCAGAGTTTCGTGCGCCAGGAGTTCCTCTTGGCCACACCCGGCGCCACCAACAGCGTGGCCCCGCCGCCGCTGCACGTCTTCATCAACGAATGGATGGCGGCAAACCAATCCACCCTGCCCGACCCGGCTGACGGCCATTTCAACGCCTGGTTCGAACTCTACAATGCGGGCGATGCCAGTGCCGGCCTCTCCGGGTATTACATGGGCCAGAGCCTCACCAACTGGACGCGGTTCCTCGTCCCGGCCGGCTACGGCATCCCGCCCCGGGGCTTCCTGCTGGTCTGGGCGGACAATGAGCCGTCCCAGAACAGCCCCGCCCGCCCGGACCTCCACGTCAATTTCAAGCTCTCCAGGACCGGCGACGCCATCGGCCTCTTCGCCCCAGACGGCTCGATCGTCGATCTGGTCGGGTTCGGCCCGCAAACAGCCGATGTCAGCCAGGGCCGGTTTCCCGACGGCGCCGCGGAGATCGTGACGTTGAGCCGGGCCACACCAGGCGCCGCCAATTTCCTGCTCCGGCCCAACACGCCCCCCATCCTGCAGGCGATCCCCGATTGCACCGTCATCGAGGGCCAATCCCTCGCCTTCACCGTCACCGCCACCGACACCGACGCCCCGCCCCAGCACCTGACCTTCAGCCTCGATCCGGGCGCGCCCGCCGGCGCCGCCATCGACCCGGACACCGGTTTGTTCTCCTGGCAGCCCGCTCCGGCCCAGGCCCCGGGCCCCAGCCTCATCACGGTCCGCGTCACCGATGACGGCGTCCCCCCGCTCAGCGCCGTTGCCAGTTTCACCGTGCGTGTCTTCCCGCGTCCACGGGTCACGGCGGTGGTCCCCAATCCCGCGGGCGCCGGCTCCGGTTGTGCGATGACCTTTGTCACCGTCCCCGGCAAGACCTACCGCGTCGAGTTCAAGAATTCTCTTGAGGATGCGCTCTGGCAGGCGCTGGGCTCGGACACCCTGGCGAGCGGCGAGTCACTGACTGTGATCGACCCGGCGACACTCGGCCCGCAGAGGTTCTATCGGGTGGTGGTGCAGTAGCGGCGTCACGGGTCTGCGCAACGCGGAGGCCGCGCAGCGACGCAGTGAAGGTAGCCGTGGGCCTCGGTGCACGGTGTGGTGCCGCCGGAAGGGTCGAGCGTCGCGTAGCGACGCCTGACGGCCTGGCGGTGGCGGCTCCAATCCTGTTGTCAGTCGTCGCTACGCGACGTGTGTGAGCTTAGCCATGGACCCGTGGACTGGAAGTCCACGGCTATCTTCACGCACCGCTACGCGGTGACGGACGAACCGCGCAAACCGCGTTCGGCGTCAGTTCACGTATGTGATCCATTCGTATTTTCGCAGTGCGCGCGGGCTTTCTTGCTTCTTCAGAATCCGCTCTGGTAAATTGCGCAGCCATGAACCTGCTCGGGAAAATCGATCCGGCCATGGCAAGCCGCCTCGCAGAGGAAATTCGCGCGATCGGCAAGACCGCCAGGAGCGAGGAGGACGTTCGGTTGAACGTGGAGGGGGCGCTAAAGCAATACTTAGCTCAACTCGGAATCTCGACTGCCGCCTCTTACGAGCAGCCCATTACTTTGCTCCAGGGCTCCGGGAGCGCGGACGCCGTGTACGGTTTCGGCATAATAGAGTAACAAACGCCCCGGAGTGATTGCGACCGCCCCAGGGCGGAGGTTGCTTGTAGAGCAACTCTCCTCGTACCTAAGCGGGAAGGCGCGCGAACTCGCTCCGACGAAACCAATTGAAGCCGTCAAGAAGATGATAGGAATCGGCATCGACGGCCAGCAAGTCATGTATCTGCGCTATTCCGCCTCGGAGAACCGCGCCCGGTACTTCCAGCCTGTGTCTCTGGAGACGCAACTGGAGTTTTTCAGGCCGAGAGGGTTCGGACGCGGCGGCTTTCAGATCGTTCGGCCCATGCCGATCGACGAACCGAGCATGGACTGGCTCCTTTACTCTCTTCGCTTCTTCCACCGCCGTGCGCTTGAACCACACGGGCTGGCCGAGGTTTTCGGCCCGGAGGCCCCCGTCGCCTCTCGCGCCGTTAATGCGCTCTACCACAAGTTGGTTACGACGCCCAGCGCGCGCGTCCAGATGTTCTTCAAACAGTGGGACATGATCTTCGGGATCATCTACGGGCAGGAATTTGACCGCGGTGACACTGCTGCCAAAGAACTCGCGAAACTTTACGGCATTACGGACAGACCGCGCTTGAAGACGCTTCTCTTCGCCGTCCACACGTATTACGTCCTGCTGATGAAGATGCTGGCCGCTGAACTCATCTCCTTGCAGGAAGGCTCGTGGTTCCAATCCTTTGCCGGGGACATCGAAGCCGCCAGCGATGACCTGCTGAAATCAAGGCTCGAAAACCTTGAGGACGGTGGTCTCTTCAAGCAATTCCATATTGTCAACTTCCTGGAGGGC
Organism: uncultured bacterium; assembly: GCA_963749495.1. Classification (GTDB taxonomy): domain Bacteria; phylum Verrucomicrobiota; class Verrucomicrobiia; order Limisphaerales; family UBA8199; genus CAVQND01. Next base: position 183,594 of record CAVVMW010000015.1, on the reverse strand, counting down.
GACTTTTTCCGTTGGTACCTCGACACCTGGGACGGCAACGTCGCGCAGAGCATTCGTCACCTCGCCATTGCGCTCCAGCAGTTCGAGCCCGCGACGGCCACCATTGATCCAGATGCGACGCGTGACCTTCTGAAGAAACTCTACCAGTATCTCCTGCCCCGGCGCGTCCGGCACGACCTCGGGGAGTACTACACCCCCGACTGGCTCGCCGAACGCCTTATCCGCCAAATCGGTTACGACGGCGACCCCAATAAACGCGTGCTCGATCCCTCGTGCGGCTCCGGCACCTTTCTGTCGCTCTGTATCCGAAGGGCATTTGAATACGCTGACAGGTACCTGGTGCGCCCAGAGGAACTCGCGCAAAAGCTTCTGACCAACGTGGTCGGCTTCGACCTCAACCCTCTCGCCGTCATCGCCGCGCGCACCAACTTCCTGCTAAGCCTCGGCACCCTCATCAAGAAGGCCTCCCACATCGAAATCCCTGTGTATTTCTGCGACTCCATCCTCACGCCAGCCGAATTCTCCAAGCAGGGAGAACTCAAGCTCGGCGCACGCGACAGCCAGGTGGAAACGTTCGAAGGCATCAATCAGTTCGCGCCCATCTTTGTCGGCAAGAACACCTTTGATTTCGTCATCGGTAATCCGCCCTGGGTGAATTGGCAGAGCCTTTCCGACTCCTACCGGGAGAAGACATGGAGGCTCTGGGAGGATTACGGCCTGTTTTCCCTGGGGGGCGACGCGGGCAGGCGCGGCGCCGGGAAGAAAGACCTGGCCATGCTCTTTACTTACGCGTGCCTCGACAACTACGTCAGGCCCGGCGGGCGGCTGGGCTTCATCATCACGCAGACGCTCTTCAAGAGCAAAGGCGCGGGCGACGGCTTCCGCCGCTTCAGATTCGGCGAACGAGGTTCCCATTTCCAAACTCTTCAGGTCGACGACCTCAGTGATTTCCAACCATTCGAGGGCGCCACCAACCGCACCGCGGTCGTCACGTTCGAGAAGGGCAAACCCACCATCTACCCTGTGCAGTACTCCTGTTGGCGAAAGAAACCCGGAGAATCCATCGGCTCGGACGACGACCTCACAGATATTCACCCTGGGAAAGTCGAAGTGAAAAACTGGCGAGCTCGGCCCATCAACCCCGCCGATCCTCACAGCCCCTGGCTCACAGCACGCCCTAAAGCGCTGGACGCGCTGCAAAAAGCCGTTGGCCGGTCGGAGTACCGCGCATACGCTGGCTCGTGCACGTGGGCCAACGGCGTTTACTGGCTCGAAATCATGGGAGAGAACAACTCTGGTCAGGTCATCGTTCGTAACCTCAGCGACATTGGCAAGCTCGAGGGCATTGAACAGGTGGCCGGGAAGGCCATGGAACCCGATTTGCTCTACCCTTTGCTTCGCGGCCGAGGCGTGGGCCGGTGGCGGACCCAAACTTCGGCCTATCTACTGAACGTTCAGGACCCACAAAAACGCCAAGGCTACGAGGAGGCCTGGCTCAAAGACACATTCCCCGAAACTTACAAATATCTCCTCACCTTCGAGACGCTACTGAGCCAGCGGTCAGGCTTCAAGAAGTACTTCTGCAAAGAGGTGGGCACCGGCAAACACAAGCGCCTCGAACCCGTCGCCCCATTCTATTCTCTTTACAATATCGGCGACTACACGCTCGCGCCTTATAAGGTTTGCTGGCGGGAGCAAGCCCAGTTCCTAACGTGCGCGGTTGCGAGCAATAGCAAGGTCGCGGGCAAGACGAAAGTGGTCATTCCTGACCACAAACTGATGTTCGTGCCACTTGACAACATCGAGGAGGCGCACTACGTCTGCGCCGCGCTCAGCTCCAGCGTTGCAGTTCTCCTAGTCAAGAGCTACGGGGTCGAAACGCAGACTTCGACGCACGTTCTCGAGTACGTCCGCCTGCCCAAGTTCGACGCGAACGACAAGCGGCACTGCCGCTTGGCCGCCCTTAGCACCGAGGCGCACAAATTGGCCGCCCAAGGCGAACTGGCAAGGAAACAGTTAGAAGGCGTAGAAGCCGAGATCGACCAGGAGGCCGCCCCCGCCTGGGGCGTAAACGTGGCCGAGCTCCGTGACATTCAATCGAGCCTCGCAGACCTTCGGTGACGGAAAATATCGTGAAGTTCTCAGTGTCGCGAATTTGGTCATGACACCCGCCCCCGCCGCCGCCCTGCGCTGGCGCACGTGGCCAGAAGAGTCACAATAAACAATATTCCTCCTGAAAAGGGGATCCGTTATCTAGAGCCTGTCCCAAAAGGGCTGTTTTTTGGGATAGCATCAGCAATGCTAAACTAGATGATTCGCATCATAACGTAACCGGACGGCCCTGTGGTCCTGCCGGGAAGGGTCCCGCATAACCGCATCTTTTTGGCGCTCGGTCGTCGGGGCCAGAACTGTGCCGAGCGAGCGCCTGCCCTGCTCGACGAATCCCGCTCGAATCCCGTTGAAAGGCTCACCTGGCCTGGCTATGTGTCGCCCATGGCTCGCAAGGTGCGCGTGCAATATCCGGGAGCGATTTGCCACGTGATGAACGGTGGCGACCATTCGGAGGCTGTCTTTCGCGACAGCGGCGACCGCAGCTCTTCCTGACCCCGCCCGACACCTTCCTCATCAGTGCGCCTGCTCAAAACAGTACCGGTCTGCAGCCTGCCCGTGCTCCTCTCCTGGTCGGGGACTGACAATGTGACGGCGCCAACAAACCTGCTGTTCGCATTCCAGATCGATGGCAGCGGCTTCTCGGCCTTTGCCAACCTGACCAGCCTAAGCTTGAGCAACCTGGCCGATGGGCCGCACGTCTTCCAGGTCGAGGCCAAGGATCAGGCGGGCAACGTGGACCCGACGCCCGCCACGGTGGACTTCACCCTCCGCACCCAACCGCCCGCGCTCTCGTCCATTGCGGCCACTGCCACTGCCGGACAAGCGGTGATTACCTGGATGACGGATGAGCCGGCATCGTCGGACCTGGACTATGGCCTCACCCCGGCTTACGGATTGAGCGCGCCTATCTATCTGGGCACCCCACAGACGAACCATTCGCTTGCGTTAAACAACCTGTTTCCCGGAACCAATTATCATTTCCGCGTCCGCTCCATCGATCCCTGCGCGCGCGAAACCGATTCCGCCGACCACTCGTTCAGGACCTTGCCCGCGCCCGACCTGCAAGTGTCCTTGGTCTCCGCCCCGCCTTCGGCCTGGACCGGCAGCGGATTTGACGTGGCGTGGACCCTCACCAACACCGGCCCGGCTCCCGCGACGAACGCCTGGTCCGACGGCGTGTATTTGTGCGGTTCATCCTCGCCCTGCACCAACTACCTGCTTGGGACATTCAAATATACCAACGGCCTGGCCAGTGGCGCGAGCGTGTCACTGGTCCACTCGGTGACGATAGACCGCACACAGGTCACTAACGCGGACTACTACATCACGGTCGTGGCGGATGTCCTCAATGATATCTATGAGGCCCCCCGGGCAGCCCCGCCGAGACCAACAATGCCGCCTCCTCCGCCCAACCCGTCCTGGTGCAGATCACTCCATTGTCTGACCTGGTCATCAGCGAAATTGACGCACCGACCAACGGCGTCTATGCGGGCCAGACGATCACCCTCAGTTGGACCGAGTGCAACATCGGGGATGCCTACACCGATGCCCCGCTCTGGGACGATCATGTCTGGCTTTACAGCGATACCAACTTGACCCACCTCGCACAGGACTACGCCACCTTCCCCAACCCCAGTTTCCTTGGGCCGGGCGAATGTTATCAGCAGACGGTCAATTTGGCCTTGCCCGCCGCCCTCTCGGGTCCCTATTACTTCGTGGTGCAGGCCAACTCGGACCTTGTGGTACACGAGAGCAATTCGGCCAACAACCTGGCGGTCTCCGCTTCTCCCATCCTGGTGGATATTCAGGCCTTGACCCTTGGCACACCTGTCACTAATACGCTGAGCACCGGCACCGAGTGGTTTTACAAGGTGCAAGTCGGCGCCGGCTTCAATCCGTGCGACCCCAACGAGAAAATCGGGCCAAGCGGTTATGGGCTCCAGGCATTCGTCAACTCCAGCAATCCCATGCCCTACACAATCTATTTCGAGAATCTTCCCACGGCGGGCACCTACGCCCGCCAAATCCAGGTGACCGATATTCTCGACCCCAACCTTGACATCCGGACTTTCCGGCTGGGCCAGATTGCCTTCGGCACCAATTCGGTCAGCGTCCCCGACAACCTGAGCTTCTTCCAAACGCGGGTCAACATGCCCGATCAGGGGACGAATATCGTGGTCGATATCAGCACGGGAATCGACCTGGCAGCCGGCAGCGTCTTCTGGACCCTGACGGCGATCGACCTGAATACCGGCGAGCCGCCGCTGAGCGCCAACCAGGGTGTGCTCGCGCCAGACACGCCCGGCCATTTGGGCGAGGGCTCGGTTGCCTACACCATCGAGCCGCTGGCCGGTCGGGCCACGGGCGCCTTCATCACAAACCAGGCGATTGTCGTCTTTGACATGAACGCGCCGATTCCCACAGCCATCACGACAAACACCATTGATGGCGCGGCTCCGACCAGCCTCGTGGCGCCCTTGCCCGCCGTGACGTTGAACACCAGTTTCCTGGTTTCCTGATCCGGCAACGATGACCCACAGGGTTCAGGCGTCCAGAATTTCGATATCTACGTTTCGGACAACGGCGGAGCTCAGGCCCTTTGGCAGAGCGCCACCACCAGTGCGGGCGCCCTATACTCCGGCCAGCCCTGGAACAGTGGTCGTGCGCTCGGGCCAACCGGGTTGCGTCCCGATCAGCCTGTTCTCCAGCGTTGCCCTGACCAACCTCCAGTTCACCCTCAATCTGCCTCCGCAAGGCCTGGGCAATTTCAGCCTCAACGTGCTCCTGCCGGCACTCACCGGCAGCCTGCACACGCTTTCCACCACCCAACTCCTGGTGAATCTGGCGGCCACACCGGGCCACACTCTGCAGGCCACCCAGCAGCAGGTTGCGGACTTCTGCTTTACTGCCGGTTCCATCCAGACCTCGGTGGTCCTGCCCCTGCTCGTGACCGCCATCACCCCATTGCGTCGCGATGGCTCGCCTGTGCTGGACACGGGCACCCAGTTCGGCCAGGTAGTTGTCGTTGGCGAGAACCCGTTCCTCGTGGCCACGCTGCCCACACCGGGCAACCCGCTGCTCACCTTATACGGCATTCCGAACATCACCAACACGATCAAGGCGGCTGCGTCCCTGTCCGGTGGCGTTTCCAACCGCTGGCAACCTGTCTGGCAGGGTTTGTTGACCAACTTCGCCACCACCTTCCCGGCGCCTCTGGGGACTAACAGGTCCACCTTCTTCCGCGCCGTCGTGCCAAAGAATTAGGACGAGCAATGTTTTGGCACTGGTTGTGCCCATTACGATTTGACATGGAGCGGATTAGCCGTATGTTCTCGCCGTGTTCCAGCGATTGACCAGACTTCTGATGGCCGTGGCGCCGGCCTGCTCGGTGGGCCTGCACTGGTCAATCCCATGAGAAAGCGGTCTGCCTTTACGCTGATCGAATTGCTGGTCGTTATCGCCATCATCGCCATCCTGGCGAGTCTGCTGCTGCCGGCGCTGAGCAAAGCCAAGGCGCGGGCGCGGGCGACGGCTTGCCTCTGCAAGCTCAAACAACTCGGTGTCGGGTGCGCCCTCTACGAGGCAGACAATCAGGACAGTTTGCCTGAGACATCGCATCAGGCGGCATCGTGGATTGGCACTTTGGCCGCTTATGGCCTCACGAATGTCTATCGCTGCCCCGACGACACGAACCTTGTCCGCATCACGAGTTACGCCATCAACGATTTCTTGACTCCCCATCCTTTTGGGGCGCCTGACCTGGATTTCTCCCGGCTCACGCGGCTGCCTGGACCGTCTGAGACGATGCACCTGGCCGAGACACCCGGGAATGACATCGGCTCCGACCATTTCCACTTCGCCGACGCTTCCAGCGGCGGCTTCACGCCCAATGGCTTTGCCGCAGAAGTTGCGGTCCAGCGGCATCAGGGCGGGGCGAACTACCTCTTCGCCGACGCCCACACGGAGAAACTGTCGTGGCGGCGGGTCAAAACCCTGCTCGGTCCGCCGGTGACGCGCTTTGTGCGCCCCGACGGCCAAAACGCACCCTAGAGATTGGGCACCACAAAGCCCAAATAATCGAACAATTGAACCCATTGAAGGATGGAAAATGAAGACAACGAAACTAACACAAACACTCATGATTCCTGCCTTGGCGGGCGCACTCCTGACCACGGCCGCCCCCGCCAACGCCCATGAACACCTGGCGGCGGGGGCGGACTCCACCACCCCGGGCTCACCGCTCATATTCGTCAATGCCGGTGACTATGGCTCGACTTCGGGCTATGTCTTCGGTTTGGATGCGGGTGACCCCGGCTCTCCCTACGAGGGGTGGTACTACACTGGCGATTTGGTGTTTGTGGCCCTGGCCGCGACCCCCGACTACGGAGGGCCGGAAGCTCAAGCCGCGGCCATCGGCTCGCATATCGAGATCATATTGGAAACCGTCAGCGGCCCGCCTCGCGCAACCCTGGGGTTCTGGGAAACGCAGCAGAACGGCGTGGACAGCACCAACCTGACGTGGACCGTGCCCGTCGGCCTGACCAACGGAACCAATCACATTGTGGTGAGCGAAACCGACGGCTCGGTCACGGCTGATCCCTACGGCCACATCCACGGCCGCATCTACAGCGTGGACCGGGCTGGGCTTTACCAGGTCGGCTTCCGGTTCGTGGACGCCTCGACCAATGGTCCTGGTGGCGGGCCGATCCAAGCCCCCTCGGACCGGTTCTGCCTTTGGTTCCAGGCGGGCGTCACAATCGCCAGCATTAGTCCGGCAGTCAACGGGGTGAACCTGACATTCGCAGCGCTGTCTAACTTGCCCGATACCGGCACCGCGCCGGCGACCAACTATCAGATCGAATCCACGCCGACACTTGGCCCGCAGGCGAACTGGCAGCCGGCAGGAGATGTTGTGGTGGGCGATGACCATGTGCACACCGTCACTTTGCCGGTGACAAACACCAGCGCCTTCTTCCGGCTCAATACCTTTTAGGCACGAACTTACTTTACTCAAAGAGCCGGTGCGGCAATGGCCCCTAAGGGGAGAGCGGCGCGCAGAGGCGTTCCCACGAAATCACGCGGCCCGATGTCCAAGCCAAACATCTTGCGCAAGTCCAATCCGCCGGCCAGCGCGGGTGAACCGGGCAGGGGACGAAATGCTCGCCCGGCTTGGAGTCCACGGCGCTCCTCGGGGGTGACATCTGGCGGGTGAAGGCTCAAGGCAGGATTTGCGAACAGGCCCGTAGGCTCTCCGCCCAGGCGTTCCTGCCCGGTCCGATCGCGCCACTCTTGCAGGCCCGAGAAGGTTTGTGTGCCCCAGGCAACTTGAGTCGCCCCGCCTTCGCGCCAATACAGGTTGTTCTCAAAGCGCACCCCCTTCTCCGGCTCCTCAACGCGCAAAGGCAGCGCGGAGCCTGCGGCGATGAAGATGTTGTTCCGCACGCGCGCCTCAACCCCGTGCGCGTATATGTGCGCCGCCTGGTCCGTCCATGATCCGACGGCGATGGTATTATTGTAGATCTGCACTCCGGTCATCTCCCTTCCATCTGTCCGCACCCAAAGGCCGGCGTAATAGCGGTTCTTGCGCGAATCGTTCTCCGAGATGTTGAACCGGACGACACTGCCACGGTCGGTGAAGGAAGCATAAGGATAAGTGTAAACCATCAGGCCGGGACCGTCATTGTCGTGGCTGTAGTTGTATTGGAGGACACAATCCACACTGCCGCCATCGATATCGAAGCCGCCGCCGTCCCTGCCGCTCGTTTTGTTGCCAAAGCTCTCGCAGTATTGAATCACCACGCGGCGGGAGGCGCACGTCCAAAGGCCCACACCCCCGCCGCTGGACTGGCACAGCGTACCGTTGTTCCAGGCCGTGCAGTGTTCCATCACGCCGCCATCGACCTCGTACAGGACCATCCCGCTGCCCGAGTGGTTCTTGAGGTAAGCCGGATCGCCGGTGTTATCGTGGGCCTGGCAATGGCTCACGAGCACATCGCCGTGGGCATAGACCGTTGAATCCCAGGGCAGGCGTCCGGCCACCTCCATTCCCCCGCGCAGATTGTCGTGCATCACGCAGTTGGTTATCAGCACGTGTTCGAATCCGGCGTGAATCCCCGCTACGAGAATCCCGAAAATGCCAAAACCTTGAGCCTCCACGTTGGCGATGCGCAGGTAACCCAGGCGCTGGCCGTTGGTTAGCGTGTTGTCGCAGCGGATGCCATAGCCGGTGTTGTTCGTGCGCCCGGCACCCACGATGTTGAGGTTCTCGATGGCGACGCCTCCGGCATTTTCGATGGTGATGCCGGTCCGCTGCCCTGCCAGGATCGTGGCCCGCCCCTTGCCAAAGGAGCCGATGACCACTGGGGCGTTCGACGTTCCCGCATCCTCCTCCGAAAGCAGCACGTTGCCCGTAAAAGCCGAGCCCCCTCGAACAGGCAACGGTCCCCGGGTTGGAAGCGCGCCCGGTTCACTCGCCCGATCGTTTGCCATGCGGCGTCTGTCGAATCGCCTCTCGCTGCGTCGTCCCCCTTTGGGCGGACGAAATAAACAGTGGCGCCCAGGGGCGGAGCGCCCGAGAACAGCAGCAGCATCAGGAGGCCCGAGAGCACGGCCTTGCCCTGATGCGATGAAGGCGTGGAGCCGAGCATGCGCCTGAGCATAGCGGTTGTCCGGGTGGTTGTCGAGTGTGGTTGGAAGCGTGGAGCTAGGGCCTCAGTGAAGGCGGGATTGACAGCGGGCAGACCCCTCACCCCGGCCCTCTCCCCATCGGATGGGGAGAGGGAGAATTCTCCGTCGCGGCTTGAGGAAGCCGAGACGCGTGGAATTCCCAGCGACTGCCGCCGCTTCTCCCTCTCCCCTTCGGAAGGGGAGAGGGCCGGGGTGAGGGGTTCGCCGGGGACTCCCTTTCCGCCTTCACTGACCGATTACGCGTGGAAGCCCGGAAAGCTGCGCTGGCCTGAAGGCCTTCGTCCCAGCCGGGCCACGATTGCGGCGGCCGTCCGGGCGGACAGGGACATAATTTGACAGTTGTGATTCAATCTGCCGGAATTCGTGCCGCAACTCGGCCTCCTTTTCCGGTTGCTCGCCGAACCGGTCGATCGCCTGCCTCACCGCCGCGTAGTCCGCATCCCCCGCCAAGCGCTGACCTGGTTGAACAGGGCGCCGGATCAGCCGGCGCCCTGCCGGTACTCAACTACGGATGAAACAGTCCAAAGAGACAATTCGTGGGCGTATAAGAAAACGCCGCGTTCAAAGTGGATTGATTGACTATGGCCAGACGCTCAGCATCACCCACATTTATCCAACCGGTGGCGGAAGTCGGAAGGCCCAGCCACTGAGAACCACCCAGTTTATTGCTTAGGTTATCGGTTACGAAAAGGTTGGTGAAGCCCGGGTCGGGCAGCGGCCAAGCCACCCAGTATTTTGCGTCCGGAGCGGTGATGAAAACGCCCTTGGAATCTGCTGCGTTGAGAGTCCAGGTGTTGGTATCCAGAAGGTAGGGTTGCCCCGGCGTCCCTGCCGATACGAAGTTGTCGTTGATCGACCCCGCTGCGCCGCTGATCTGAACTCGGCTGAAAGTGGATAACTGCCCAATGTTCGCATTGTTATTTGGCTGTGTTCCCACATAGACAAACAGCGGATCCTGGAAAAGAAGCGCGGCACTGGCAGGGATGGTGAAGTTTGTGGTGGTGTTATCGGGAGCCGTTATAGTGACGTTGGTGTTGTTGTTAAAGGTCAGACTCCACTTTCCCAGGGGCCCGGATGCGCACAGGTTGCTCACGCTTAGGGCGGCATTCCAGTTGCCCGCATTGTTGATTTTGTACGTGAAATAGCCCGTCGCCGTGCGATCCGGGTTTTCACCGACCGATAAGTCCACTACGTTGGCCGAATCCCAGTTGATGCTGTCGTCAATAGGCGAGCCGGCCATCCCCGCTTGGGGGATCAGAAACATCTGGGAGTTAAAGGACGGGTAACCTGTGCCCGGAAAAGCGGCAATGTTCATTGAATACGTGGTTGTGTTTGAAATTGCAGTGGCCGTATTCCAGGAATAGTCACTGTTGACCGTTGCGATCATCTGGCGTTGCCAAGTGCCGCCAGGCTGGCTGCAAATGCAGGTCAGACCGGCTGGCGGAGCTTTGGTGAGGGTTAGCGCCGGCCGATTCGTGCCGGTCGTCTGCACAGCCGTAAATATAATATTGTCAATCCAATAAGAGACCGTGTTGGTGCAGGCGGCTGTGCCGTTGGAAATGAACCCGACAATGGCCTCGTGGTACGTCCCGGCCGGAATCGCGGAAAAAGAGCCAGCCAAGCGCTGCCAGCCATTTGTCGCAATCAGGGGCGCCCAGCCCAGCACATTCTGCCAAGGGTTATTGACGATGAGCTCCACCGCCCCATAACTCCCATCGAGCGCAGGAAAAGAGTTGATTGTGTCCACCTTGATATCAGCCTCAAAGCTCACATAGTCAGAGGAGTTGAACTGCGGCGTTCCGAAGGCAATCTGCACATCGTTCCAGGAGTTGTTCCAGTTGGGATCGGAATTCGTCGGCCAATTCACCGTAAGATACATGGACCCGCTGTTTGGGTTCCCATCGGCGTCCTGCGAGGGATCCCAGACTTCGTTGTAGTTGTAGGCATAGTTTCTAAAATTCTGCCAGTCGATTCCGCTTATGCCGGAGTCGAAGGTGTTGATGATTAAGTCCTGGGCCACGGCGACACTGCCCGAACATATCAGCGCGAGGCCGACTGGGAGCAAGAGGAGGCGCAGCCGAATTGCGGATGTCGGTTTAGCATGTTGTGTTGTCATAGGGCATTGCTTGGTTTTTGTTTGATCTACGGGCATTGATGTTAGTGAGGCTTATGTGTCGCGTTAAATCGCAGGCCTGCCGCGAGTCGTGAGGTTATCCTGAATCTGGTTGAAAGTTGAAAAGCGGCTCCCGGCGTGGTGCCAACCACGCTGAAAGACAAAAACAAAAGACGGGCGCCACATCAGGAAAGTAGAGCCGGAAACGAGGAAAAAAGCAAGGGCCGGATTTCGGCAAATCAGCGCCCAGGAGCAGATGCGGCAGCGGATGCACGACATTCTGCACACGGGCAACCGATGAAGTTGAGCTTGGCATTGGCCTCGCCGAGCCTCGATTTGGGCCCGGCACAGATTGCTCTCCGGAGGATTTCACACAGGAGGAAGCGGCCTCGAGTGCCTGGGCGCGGCTGGCTGCGGGGAGGGTTCACGCTGATTGAGCTGCCAATCCCCCCCTACCCTGAGCCTCTCGTTGAACTTCGTGATTCAGGTCCATGGTCTCCTGGTTGGTGACCTGGGCAACTTCCGGGCCAATTCGAAGGTGGGTGATGGCGTAAGCAGCACGCCAATGCAGCCCTGAGGGGGCCGATCGATTGCACCGCAACTGGCGCCCCTGGAATCCACAGCAGAAAGCGGAGAACCCACCGGCCGGCCGGCCGCCAACGCGTTTTCTGTGCCATTATGTCCCATGTGCAGGGCTTGGATGGGATGCCTCTGAGGGCCAGTTTGGCCGACAGGTTTGGAGACCACAAAAACAAAAAAAAGCATTGACCCTTGCCGGAAAAAGTCCACCATATCAAGCATGAACGCCCTATCGAATTCCCGTGCTGCACGAGCCTTCACCCTGATCGAGTTGCTCGTCGTCATTGCCATCATTGCGATCCTGGCCGCGATGCTGTTGCCTGCCTTGAGCAAGGCCAAGGCAAAAGCCCAAGGCATCCAGTGCATAAGTAATAATAAGCAGTTGATCACGGCGTGGACCATGTATTCGTTGGACTTTAGGGATCGGGTGTGCAATAATTTCACTGTCCCCGGCACCGAAGACGCCATTAGCAAGAAGACGTTCGACAACTGGGTCAACAATATAATGACATGGACTACGAGCGGTTCAGTCGATGACATGAGCAACACGAACGAGGCTTGGGTTAAGAACGGCTTGCTCGCCAAATACACTGCCAGCGCTCTGGGGATTTACAAGTGCCCGGCGGATATTTACGTAAGCCCAGCACAGCGTTCGATGGGTTGGAAGGCGCGATTGCGGAGTAATTCCATGAATGCCCTGTTCGGCTACAGCGGTGACAGTGAACCCAACGACAGCAACGGCGAGGCCTGGTTCAACCAAGGTTATGTCCAGTATCTCAGACAAGGCGACGTTCGCCAGCCGGCCATGACCTGGATCACATTGGATGAACAGGCCGACTCCATCAACGACGGGTTTTTCATTCTGAGCGCTGTTAACGCCACCGAGTGGGGCGATACCCCGGCGTCTTATCACAACGGCGCGTGTGGATTCTCCTTCGCCGATGGACATGCTGAAGTTCACAAGTGGAGAAGCAGAACCTCCATGTACACCGTCAGATACACCGATGGCATATCCCCGATTCCCTTCGATGCCGCTGGGAGAGTCGATGTCCAGTGGTATATCGCCCGCACTGGCTATATGTTGCGCTGAACCTGCTGAGGAGTCCGCAACATGGACTACAAATCGAACTCTTCCAAAAACGCAGGCGCCGGCGTCTTCTCCCTCGCCCCGCGAGGAACGAGCGGGAAGAGGGCAGGGGGAGAGGGGTTCCCAGTGTAGCGTTTCCCGCGGCCTCCTCAGTGGGCTCCATCATTTCAGATCCGGACTCCCGGCTGGGGCGCGAATCAGATGGTACTCATCCACGGCGGGCGCCCGCAGGGTAACCCTTGAGCCGTTTGCCCACGCAATTTCCGCTCGATCCACCCGGTCCGCGGCGCCTAGCCCGAAATGGATGGCATTGGAATGTTGCGACCGGTGGGAATCTCCCGTCACAATCTGCGCAGTCGCGCTGCGACCCGGGTAATGAATCGTCACACGTGCGCCGACCGGTGATTTTCCCTTGCCCTCTTCACGGAACCGGAACCCGATCCAGTGGCCGCCGTCATTCAATGTGTTTTTATAGATCCGCAGGGTCTGCTTGGCTTCCGGCCATGCCTCCAGGGTGGTGACGACCAGGTCCACCCGGCCGTCACCGTCGAGATCGTCCGCCACCACGTTGCGGCAATCCTGTTCGAGGGCCACGCCTGCCAGGTGGCCAATCTCGACAAACGATTCGCCACGCTGGTTCAGGAACAGCCGATTCTTTTCATAACCGCCGTAGGACCAGCCCTGGCCTCGGGTGCGGCTGAATTGGTCCATGAAGTAACCGCTTGCGGCCGTGGCATCGGTGGTTTCATCGACAAAAATATCGTGCAGCCAGAACATCGGCTCGTAGTCTCGGACCGACTGCTTGCTCTCGAGGCCATTGGCGATATAGACATCTGGAAAACCGTCGTTGTCGAAATCAAATGCGCTGCACCCCCAGGACCAGCCGGAGCGGGCGATAGAATCGTTTAGGGCCGTTTGCTCGAACCCGCCCCCGGGCCGCGCCAGATAGAGCCGGTTCCCGAACGCCATCGCTGGCCGCCGCAGCCGATCCTCGGCGGAGTAGGGCCGCCACAAATCCAGGTGTTCCAATCGGTCCACGGTGGGCGAGGGCATCCCGATCATGAGCAGGTCCAGCCTGCCATCCCCATTGAAATCCGCCAGGGCATGCGCCATCCCGAAAGCGTGCGGCTCGGCGACCCACTGGCGGGTCACGTCGGTGAAGTGGCCATGACCGTCATTTTGGTAGAGATCAAGGCCGGCAAAGTCACTCACAACCACCAGGTCCGCGTGGCCATCGCCATGCAGGTCGGCCAAGGAAGCGCTGTACGTGCGGCGCCACCGTTTCGGACCCAGCCCGGCAGCCTCGGTCACGTCGCTGAAACTCCCATGGCCATCGTTACGCAACAGATAGGCTGGCCAGCCGTCATTCGCATCGTAGTAATACGGCCGGAGAACCTGGCCAAGGGTGGGGACTTTGTATTGGCCCAGAAAGAGGTCCAGTGAGCCGTCCCCGTCGATGTCGCCGCAGGTTAGCACCATCGCGTTTTTCAAGGGCGGGTTGGCAGGCCAAACCAGCCGGCCGGGCTCGTCAAAATGCCCTCCGGCGCTCCCTTTGAACAGAAACAGCCCGCGGGAGTTGGCACACAGGAAATCCGCGACTCCGTCCCCGTCGAAGTCGGCAATCAGGGCGCTGGTGATGAACTCGGGCGGGTAACGGCACAATGGCTCGGCCTGGTAACGATCTGGGCCGTGCCGGCGATAGACCAGGTTCCTGGCCGCCAGAATGATCTCCGGCAAGCCGTCGCCGTCGAGGTCGTAGAGGATCAGCGGATCGATGTACGCGCCCCTGCCGAGCGGAACGATCGTGTCCTGCAAGATCAGTTGAAAAGGCGGCTCCCCGACCCGTGTTTTCAGCTCGAGATGGCTGGCATCGATTCGCTTCACGGGAGGGAATTCTTCGCCCGGCCGCTTGGCCGCCCAGTCCACCACCAGGTCACCATCCAGGCTGGCCCGTTGAGAATGTCCAGGATTGCAGAGGTGGGCCGAGAAAAAGAAATGGCTTCGCCACGGCCGGCTGTTTTTGTCGGTGTCAAAGCGGTTATGGCGAAACTCGATATTCTCAAGTTGCCAGCCCTCGCGCTCCAACTGTTCAACCCACTGCCGCCATTGACCAGCGGAAAAGGCAGGGCCATGGCCTATCCCCTGGCGCAGTTCAATGCCATGAGGCAGAAGTTGCGCGGGACCCCATCTTGCGGTGACAATCTCCCCCAGGGGAAATGCCGCTATGAGGCTCAGTTTGTTGCCGGCGGCGTTCAGCGAATCCCAAAGGTCTTCAAAAGTCCGGCCACAACTCTGCGCGAGCATCTCTTTGGCCCAGTAATTCTTGTCAGCCGCCTGCTCCCTGGCTTCGAGTTTCGCCTTTCGCGCTGCGACTTCCTGAACGCCGCGGTCGGAGGGGGTGGAATCGTCCTCGGAAAACAACGTGCGCGCAAGCCGCGGCAGCAACAAGGCAGTCCCAAGCAGGACCGAGGCCAAGCAGAGGCAAAAGGGTTTTTTTTCGGAAAGCGTTCACCCAACAACGTGCGGCAAATTCGGCCCGTTATTTATTTCGCCCCCGGCTTTGGCGGCCTCGGAATCGAAGCAAATTACCAGCCCAATAATGAAGTCAACCAGCATGCGCTTGAAGCGAGTGATCACCCCTGGATTCTGGCTCCGAAGCTCCCTCGGGGCAACCGCAAACCACCCCCGAGCAGAGCCCTGGCTGCGCGACTCTCTTTCGCTTCTCCAATCGCGGCTGCCATGACCCGGTTTTGACTTTGGCCCGGCCTTCCTCTAACCTCGGCCCACATGAACGTGATTCGCCAGCCGGATGCCAATTTCGAAGCCAGCCTGCGGCAATTGGCCGGTTTGTCGAGCATCTTCTTCTCCTTGGTTCCACTCAACAACGCTCAAATCCATGCTCTCAAGGCCCAAGCGTCCGTTCTAAAGGTCGTTACCGCGTTCGCAGCCGGTAGAATTTGTGGCTGGCGGCCGATTGCAGAGTGACACAGATGTCGTTGGTGCCGAGCACCGGGCTGACGGCCAGGTTGGACCAGGTTGTCATCGGCACACCCAAATTGTCAGTCTCTTGCAGGGCGTAATTGGTCGCCCAGATCGGCCAGGAAAGGGTAACGCCTTGGGCCGAGGGCGCGATAGACAGGTTCGGTGGCGGCAAGACAGTCAGCAGAGCATTGGAGCTGACGACACTGCCATACAGATCCCCAAGCAAATTCGTGCCAACAAAGGAGTACTGGCCGGCATTGGTCAACTGGACGTTGGTGAGGATGAGCGAGTAGGTTATCAAGTCGGGGAAGGTTGGGTTGGTGGACACCAGGGACGTGTAGGCCGTGGCCGGGAGCTTGTTGCCATTGAAGAGCCAATAATAGTTTAATAGCCTAGGGGGAAAGGGGCTGGCGACAAGGACGGCGAAGGCCGCCGTGCCTCCGGGCACGGAGGCGGCGTCTTGCGGCTGCCTGCCAATCACCGGCGGCCGGGTACAAATACAGTAGAGAACCCAGTCCTCGTCCCTGGTCCAAGCCATCGGCGGCGGGCTGGGTTGCGAAGGCGAAGTATAATCCGTGGTTGGTTGCGTGAAGGCAATGATGCCGGTTAGCCCAGGATAGTTTGCATCTGCAAGAAAGGCCCCGTAGCTTTTGGCGCTACTGCCCCAGAGCACCAGAGCCACCGTAACGGTACGGCCGGCAGGGGAGACATCGGGCAGGCGGCATGCGCCGAGCTGCAAAAGACCGCGGCTCATGGTCTGGTTGGTGTAAGTCGCCTCGATATGGAAACCGTTCTGGATGAGGCTGTCATAGTCTCCTGACCAATTCAGGGCGTCCACGAGGTCCGAATTAGTACCGTTGAGTTCATAGACTTCCAGGCCAAAGACCCCATTGTACGGGCCGCCCGGCGCGTCGGCGACGACAACAGGGTTCAGCCTCGAGTTGTCCAACTCGAACCATCCCTGGCCGAGGGCTCCACAGGAAAGCCCTGCGATCACGACTGCAATCGATAATGCTTTCATCAAGACCTCATTGTCGTTGTCTTCACCCTGTCAGAAATCGGCCTCTGACCGCTCGCGTGTGGAGAGCACTTCGTTGTCCGATACCTATTGGCTGGATTGTATCAACGCAGTGAAGCGTGTCAAGCGCCGAATCCCACATTGATCGAGGATTTGCAGAACCTGGTCAGGGGTCGGGTTGATGGAAGAAAGTTGCATTGTCATCCGAGTGAAGGACCGATTCGCTGGGCGAGGTTTCCGTGCGGATCGTAAACCTCTCGGGCGCCAGCGTTTCGTCACCCGTTTGTCACCACATTTAGGCTTTATATTCCGGGCGAATTCATGTAATATTCGTCTATGAACCGAGTGAAAGTCATCGTGCGGGCCTTGGCGCCTGCCTCCATTGCCCTGGCGGCTGCGTCGCGGATGATTGCGGCTGATGTCCAGCCAGTCCGCCAGCCGACTGAAGACGTCAATGCTCCCGGCGTTCGCCTTAAGTCAGGCCTCAAGCCGAATCAAAACCTCCTGTTCAATGGTTGGGGTGTCACCCCCGCAGGGGAGCAGGTGCCGGTGAGCGACCTGGCCCTCAAGCTGGTCGTTTCGCCCGACAAGAAGCGGCTTGTGGGCGTGCATGGCGGGTTTACTAGGCACGGTGTCACTCTCATCGATATTGCCAATCGCAAGGAAGCCCAGTTCCTTCCGCTCACGGAGACCTGGAACGGCTTGGCATTCAGTGCCGACGGCAAACAGTTTTTTGTCTCCGGTGGCGACTCGGGCAAGCTCCATGTCTTCAAGTACGCCAACGGCGAGGCCAGCCTGGACCGCTCCGTGGCGCCCTCCTCCTCCTCCTCCGGGAAGGAGGTCTTCCTGGCTGGACTGGCCGTTAATCCTGACACGGGAAAACTCTATGCCTGCAACGAAGGCAACCACGAGATCTGGGTGCTCGACCCGGGCACCCTGGCGCTGCAAACGACCATCCCGGTGGGCCTGCACCCTCACACCTGCGTCTTCGGCGCGGACCATCGGCATTTGTACGTCAGCGACTGGGGCAGCCGCACCGTGAGCGTAGTGGATACAGAAAAAGGGGGTCGAGTCGGGGAAATCACCGTCGGGCTGCGGCCCACGGATATGGCGCTCGCCCCGGATGGCCGGCTCTTCGTAGCCTGCGGCGGCGACAACACGGTCCATGTCATCCAGACGCGCCGCCTGCAACCCGCAGAACCGGGCGCCAGCCCCAGCCGGCGTCTGCCCGAGCGCACCCGCGAGATCATCTCCACTTCCCTCTACCCGGACTCCCCCGAAGGCAGCACGCCCGATGGCGTCGCGGTCTCCCCGGATGGACGCACCCTCTTCGTCGCCAACGCGGACAACAACTGCGTGATGGTCGTGGACATCTCGAACTCCATCTCCGAGGAGACCGCCCGCAACGGCGAATCGGTCTCGGTCGTGGAAGGCTTCATCCCAGTCGGCTGGTATCCTACTGCGGTCGCGGTGAGCCCCGACAACAAGACATTGTTTGTCGCCAACGGCAAGGGCCTGGCCTCCCGGGCCAACGTTCCGCCCATCACTCCGAACGCTACGAAGCTGCACAAACCACCGCCGTTCGACTACATCGGCCGCACCTTCGCCGGGGCCGTCTCCTTCATCCACCGTCCCGAGGCGGCCGCGATGGCCGCTTACACGGAGCAGGTGCGGCTCAACTCGCCTTACACGCCGGGCCAATTCCATCGCGCACCCATCCAAAGCGATTCCGTCATCCCGGACAAAGTCGGCAATCCCTGCCCCATCAAATACGTCCTCTACATCATCAAGGAAAACCGCACTTACGACCAGGTTTTCGGCGACTTTCGCGACGCCAAAGGCCAGCCTGCCGGCAATGGCGACCCGGACCTGGCGATCTACGGCGAGAACGTGACCCCCAACCAGCACCAAATCGCGCGCGATTACGTCCTGCTGGACAACCTTTACTGCAACGGCGAGGTCAGCGTGGACGGCCATAGCTGGTGCGACGCCGCCATCGCCACCGATTACAACCAACGCTCCTGGATCCTCTCCTACTCGGGTCACGGCAAAATCCCCGGCAACTACGAAATGGAGACGCCTGCCGCCGGATACCTTTGGGATCTGTGCAAACGCCACGGCGTGAGCTCCATGAATTATGGAGAAGCCGCCATGCGTGTGCCCTCCGCCAATCGCGGGCGTTGGAGCGGAAGCCGTGACATGGACCGCGTCAGGTTCTGGATCGAAGATCTCCGAAAGGCCGAACAGACCGGCGGTGTCCCGCCTCAATTCACCATCATGTCGCTGGGAGAAAACCACACCCAAGGCACCCGGCCCGGCGCTTTCACCCCCGATGCCTGCGTCGCCAGCAATGACATCGGCCTGGGCCGCATCGTCGAGGCCGCCACCCATAGCCGTTTCTGGAAAGAGATGGCCATCTTCGTCATCGAGGACGACGCCCAAAATGGGCCCGACCATGTGGACGCCCACCGCACGGCCGGCCTGGTCATCAGCCCCTACTGCAAGCGCGGCGCCGTCGACAGCACCCTCTACACCACCGCCAGCATGGTTCGCACCATCGAACTGATCCTCGGCCTGCCGCCCCTCACTCAGTACCGATGCCGGCGCCACCCCGATGTTCAACTGCTTCGCCAAGACCGCTGTGCTCATGCCTTTCACACCCCTGACTCCCCGTGTGGACCTCATGGCCAAGAACACCGCCAGCTCTCCAGGGGCCAAGCAGTCCGCCCGCATGAACTTCCGTGCCTACGACCTCGCCCCCGAAGACGCCTTGAACCGGATCTTGTGGGCCGCCGCAAAGGGCCCGGATGTCCCCTATCCCACCCCCATCCATCGCGCCCTCTTCACGTCCGCCCCTTAGCCAAAACCCTGTGGGGGGCGGGACAACGGCCCCAGGCGACGGCGCAGCCAAGCAGGGCCAGGGCGGTGTTTGGGCGGCGAGGAGTTTAGGAAGGAAATGCTGGAGAAGGTGGAGGGGAGGTTGGGTGCCGAGGAATTCTCTCGCTTACATTTGAGCCGGGATTCCAATCTCCGAGTGTGGCTGACGCCCGGACGACATCATTTCAGGCCCGTCACGAACGAGTAAGCTTTTCTGCAGAACGCATCAGGGACCCATCGGGGAGGGCTCCGTTGCAGGTAGTTTCTTGCTGACAGCTTTCCAAAACGGTGCTTCAGAACCCCCCGAAGCACCTTTATACGTTTCCCATTTCTGTCCTTTGAATACTCCGACAGCAAAGTCGCTTTTCCAAGGAGCCTGCTTTCGCGTGCGCCTTTGACCAAGATCAGTCTCTCACGCTTTCTGTAGTTGCTATCCAAGGCGACATGGTGGCAGTTCCTGAAATCGGCTTCAACGCTCCTCCGCGTGTGAATTGCGAAGATGTCCCCGATGCGTCCCGCATACTTCACCACGAAGTAGCCAATGATGTAAAGCTGTGGATCGCCGTAAAATCCGCGTTTCGGTGACCACGGTTGGAGCCCTGCGTAAAAGACGAGCAGATCGCCTCTTCGGAGAAAACGAAGAGATTGCTTGGGGCGAGTTGGGTCTCCGTAGGTGAACGTCTTGAACTCAGGATCGAAATGGATCGGATGGGTGCGATAAGACTCTTTCCGCTTGCCTGGCCAATACTCGCACAGATTGCGGCCGTGGCGGCCCTGAGTGTTCCCATAAAGGACGATGTTGTGCCGATTCCACGTGTCAGGTATTGGAACAAAATCGAACGCTCCATTTTCAAGTAATGGTCCCTGAATACCGCCTTCTCCGCTATCCACGCCAACTCTTAAGAGGACAACTCGTGGTTGGTCAGGCATTGCATTTGTCTTCATAGGGCTTCGCCGTTCTCGTTGAATCTGCTTTGGCTCCCAAACCAGCCTGGATCTTCAACTGCTCCACTCTCCTTTGCAATTGAGGGAGAATGTTTGGGTGCTTCCGAAGACGAGCAACGATGTTCTTGGCCTGCTGCTCAGGACATTTCCACGTCCACCGACAGTTGGCGACCTGTAATCGGCAGCCGTGTTCCGCAGTCACGAAGTGGGATAAGCCATCTCCGGCGAAGAAGTCGCAGCGGGCCGGCTTTCTTCGATCATACTTTCGAGCGCCAGGTCGTAATGTATGGTTGAGGCGCTCCCAGATCTCCGGCCTTGCTCGGTGCAGAAATCCAACAACAATACGCTCGCCGTCCATCTTTGAGCCAGGCTTGAAATACCGCGTCATCAGAAAAAAGAAACTCGACGGCATGCTTGTTTGCCGAGCGGATTCTGGACCGGGCGCAGCTCGTGCACCAGTTCTCGGTCAGATTCTCATAATGGGGCTCAGTCTTCGGCCCTTGATGTTGTGTGTCGAGAACGTCCCGGATGGGCAGCTTCTCTCCACGGCAGTGATAGAAGTATTGGAACACGCCGGCGGTTTTGCTCATGACGCCGGATGGTGCGAGGAGCGGGCCTTTGAGTCAAGCCGCAAAGTCTGCGCCAATCGTGGTCGAGATGCACAGGACTTCGACGTGGTCCAACTCGCCAAGGCCACTGAAGGGTTGACCGGGAGTGAAAGCGAGAATGCGTCTGTCGAGGCCTTTTACCTGGCTTTCGACAGCGCAGCGGATGGGGAGAAGAAGCCGACTGACCTGGATACAGTGTCGGCCAGCTCAGGGACTTTCACCCTGCTGTCCGAGCGCGCTTTCAGGCGCACATGAAACCGCGGAATACGCGGAATACGCGGAAAAAAAAGGCTTTCCGCGTATTCCGCGTGTTCCGCGGTCCTCTATCTTTGCTCGGTTGGCACGAGCTTGATACTCCTGATCTTCTTCGCATTGGAAGGTCGTTAGGCGAGGATTTGGGACCCCCACGACAGATAATGCGTCGTTTGTGGTTTGTGGGCTTGGGGGAAACGAGCGACCTCCGGAGACGACGCCTGGAGAGCAAAAGGGGCAGGCAGAACTTCGGTTTGAGCATGAAAGCTGGTGCCGTTCCGGTCTTCATCACTGGCCATGCCGAGGGTGAGTTTCTGGTAACGGCGCCCACGGAATTCGAAATGCTGGCCGATTGGGATTTCCGGGAACTGAATGGTCGAGGGCATAGGTTGAAGGTGGGGTTCGTCCGGTTGATTTGCTGGTCCACGGGGGAGATTGTCGGGTGTCGATAACTCCGATGGTCACTCCGCATGGGCTTGGCAGTTCATCTCCCTTATGCTGAGCACATCGTCACCCGGGCCACTGCAAGAGAGAACGCGGGAGGCATCTCATCTTTGTCGAGCCCGGCCGAACCGGGCGATTGGAGCGCGCGTCCGAAGCCGCGAAGCGTTTTGGACTGCGGTCCCGATGGATCGGGACCCCTTTTCGGAACCTGGGGACGGTAAAGCGCCAGAGGACTGGCGCAGTCCAAAACCTCGCGGGCTTCCCGGCGCCACCCTCCAATTGCCCGGCTTGCGGAAGGCCGACAAAGCCCAGATGCGCCCGAGAACGCGGGGCGCCCAGGAAGACCGTTGCGATTGAATTGGCAAATCTTCCCTCTTCGCGCATAGTGAAATCATGGAAACGTCGAATCCGCTGCTCAAACGTGATGGCGCATTCTCCCGGCTTTGGGCGGCGGTTGTGGCGGAGAGGCTGGGGTTCAATCAGAAAAGGGTTCAGCCATGGCTTGGGCTGGCCCCCCTTTCCTGGGAGGATTGCTCTCGCCGGTTGAATTTGTGAAACAACGGCGGGTGCCTTCGTGTCTGTAAAGAAGATGAGCGAACCCGTTGAATTGAGTCAGGGGTCTGATGCAGTGGACGTGAGCGCCGAGCCAAAGGATGGGGCGGCTGAGGGCGCTGGTCCCGGCAATAGGCCCAGAACATCCCCGTCGGCCTCCCAATCAGGAGAGGGTAGCAGATCTTGGCGAGTGCTCTGGGCCCTCTTCATCTGCGCCATTGCGGGTTCGTTCTTTGTCCACGAGCTTGGGCATTCTGGTTTTGGAGGACCCGCCGGCCCGTGACCCTTGGGTTTGCGGGCCGGGTACTCACGGGTTCGGTGGTGGCGTTGATCGTTGTGGTCCTGCTGCAATCGGCAAACAACGCGGTTTTTGATCCGCTCTTCGAGGCCCCGAGATCGGGCGTCGAGCGCGTACCGGTGGGGATCAGTCATTCGTCATTCGTCATTCGTCATTGGCAATGGGATCATCCCTGGTACGGGTGTTTCCACGGGGGGCGGTAGTCGCGTTTGAGGAGGGCGGCGGCGGCGGGGTTGGAGAGGATCTGCTCGCGGCGGGCATCCCAGACCACCTTGGAGCCGGTATCGTAGGAGATCATGGCGAGCTTGACTGCGAGGGTCGAGGCATAGGCATCCTCGGCCAGGCAGCCCGGCTGCTGGCGCGCGCGCACGGCCTTGAGGAATTCGGCCATGTGCAGCGACCCCGCATCGGCGTCGGCCTTGTGGACCTGCCGTTCCTTGCTCTTGCCGCGCGGGATGACCTCCCAGCGGTCGTCGGTTACGAACACCGTCTGCTTCTCGCCGTAAAAGAAGATGCCGTTGGCGGTCTCCGGGCTGTATTCCTCGGCGCCCCAGATGCGGTGCCGCCAGGTCAGCGGGCAAGTGGCGAAATCGAAATGCACGCTGAGCACGTCGGGCGTGGTGATCTTGCCCCGCAGACCGTAGAGGCCGCCGGCGGCAGTGACGCTCACCGGGGCGGCCTCGTCGAGGATGACCCGGGCCCCATCGATGAGGTGGATGCCCCAATCGACGAGGTGGCCCTGGCCGACGGCCTTCTCGAGGCGCCAGTTGACATGGCCGACCTGCGGGCTGTAGGGGAGCTTCGGTCCCGGGCCGCACCAGAGGTCCCAGTCCAGCGAGGCGGGCGGGGGCTGGGGTGTGGGGTCTTTGGTGTCGGCGGCGTAGTGGATGTTGGCGTCGGCGCAGACGATGTGTCCGGCCTCGCCGGCCTGGACGTGCTGGCGGACGGCCTGGAAGGCCGCGGAGTGGCGGCGCTGAAAGCCGATCTGGACGATGCGCCCGCTGCGCTTCACGGCATTGACCATCGCCCGCCCCTCGCGCACGTCGTAGCTCAGCGGCTTTTCGCAATAGACATCCAGCCCGTGTTCCAAGGCGGCGATGAGTTGCAGGGCGTGCCAGTGCGGCGGCGTGGCGATAATGGCCGCCTGAAGGCCCGGCGTCTTGAGGAGATCCTCATAGAGCTTGAAAGTCCGCGGGCGCCGGCCCTGGAGCTTCTCGACCTCCGCGGCGCTCGACTCCAGATGCTCGCTGTCCACGTCGCACAAGGCGATGACCTCGACGCCCCCCAGCTTGAGCGCGGCTTTGAGATCCACCATCCCGTACCAACCGCAGCCGATGAGGCCCAGCTTGAGCACGCCCTCCGGTTCGGCCGCCTGGAACACGGCCGGAAACTGGCTTAAAACAACAGCGCCGGCGGCGCCCTGAAGAAAATGACGACGCGTGCAGGAATTCATGGGCGGCAGCCTAAGCCTGCCAGGTGCGCCCAGGCAAGGCGCTTTTTCGCCCGAGCAGGCCTAGGGGCTCCGGCGCCGAGTCCGCAGCCGCCCAAGGCCGTCAGGCACAACCTGCGTCTGATAGGCCATCATGGCCTGCCGCAAGACTGACTCGTCAGGTGTGCCAGCCCAAGAATGCATTTAGGCGGCTGGCCCTGCTGCTGCTCGTGTCGCCGTGGCGAAGTGAGCATCCGTTTCGGCCTGGCCCGTGGCGTGTCCCACCTCGCACCAGAACCGCAGCACATCGGGACAGATGTCGTATCCGTTGGGCCATACAATGGAGCCGTCCTGGACATGGGCGCGGCAGAAGAAGTCCCGCTGCTTGAGCGGTTGGGCAATGGGCCAATCAGATTGGCGCAGATGATCCTTTAAGTCCACCTGGCCTGTGAACCCGTCATCGAACGTGACCTTCAGCCGAAATCTCGGCATCACTTTGACTTTGACTACCGTCTGCATCAATCCAATCCTCTAATCTTTTCCGGCATTTCACCTCGGCGAATCCGGTCCCAGGCCTCGAACAGCGCCGCTTGATTCAACAACGTCCACTGTACCGCGTGGGCCGCTACCCGGGGGGGCAAGTTGCCATCCAACAGCGCCGCGTCCCGAATGCGGAACCTGGCGGCGCACCGGCCATAGCGCGCGTGAAAGTGCGGCTCGCCGTGGTCGTTGAACCACATGATAATTTTTATCCCAAGAAACCGCGCAATCTCAGGCACCGCTCAACCGTAGGCCAACGGGGTGGACTGTCAAGCATGTTTGTTCCTCCAAGCAAGCTTGCAAGCTTGCCGGGCAGGGCCAATCTGTGGGCGAGTTTCATCCTCCGCCCTCAGCCTGTGCCAGAGCTAAGATGAGTTTTCTTCATCTTTCTGCCCCCATTTTTCTGCCTGATCTGGCCGTCAGGCAGGTTGCATTTTGGGGCGAAGAAGGGTATTGTGGTGAGCTGGATAGAGATCCCGGGAAAGCGCAATATATAGGGTTTGGCCCCGGAAACCGCCCACAACTAATGGTATTTTCCCTTGTGGAAAGACCGCAAAAAAAGATTGTGTCTGACGCTTGATTTTCATAGACTTTTCCGACCGAAACCGGAACCAGCCGAAGTGTCCCTGGTGAACGCTTTTTATGGGTGACGACAACGCACTTGGAACGACCGTGAACAGCAGACCTGCCCTCGACGCGCCGGAGAAATATGATGCGTCGAAGATCGACAAGCTCGAGGGGTTGGAGGCGGTGCGCAGGCGGCCGGGGATGTATATCGGGGACCCAGACGAGAGCGGACTGCACCATTGTGTGTTCGAGGTGCTGGACAACTCGATAGACGAGCACCTGGCAGGGTTTTGCGACAAGATCGAGGTCACGGTTCACGTGGACGGCTCGGTCTCGATCCGGGACAACGGGCGGGGCATCCCGGTGGACATGCACCCGAAATGGAACATGCCGGCGGTCGAGTTGGTGCTGACCAACCTGCACGCGGGCGGCAAGTTCGGCCAGGGGGCCTATAAGTACTCCGGCGGTCTGCACGGCGTCGGCGCCAAGTGCGTCAATGCCTTGTCGGATTGGTTCAAGGTGGAGGTCTCCCGCGACGGCAAGGTCTATGCCATGCAATTTGCCCGCGGCATCACCACCGAGAAGCTCAAGGTCATCGGCAAGTCCAAGGGCACCGGCACGCTGGTCACGTTCAAGCCCGACCCAACGATCTTCACCCTGACGACCGAGTTCAAGTTCGAGCGGCTCGCCAACCGGTTGCGCGAGCTGGCCTTCCTGAACCCGGGCGTGGTCATCGTTCTGACCGACGAACGGGACGAGAAGACCGAGACCTTTCTCTACAAGGAGGGCATCGAGGAATTCGTCAAGCAACTGGGTCGCAACAAGCAGGTCCTCCACCCCAAAGCGATCCTCATCAGCCGCCAGAAGGAAGAGGTCTTCGTCGATTGCGTCCTGCAGTACAACGACAGCTACACCGACCAGATCCTCTGTTTTGCCAACTCGATCCCCAACCCGGACGGCGGGACGCACCTGACCGGGTTTCGCTCGGCCCTGACCCGCGCCATCAACCAGTACGCCCGGCAGAACGAACTGCTCAAGGAGAAGGACCCCGCCATCTCGGGCGACGACGTCCGCGAGGGACTGGTGTGCGTCCTGAGCGTGAAGCTGCCCAACCCGCGCTTCGAGTCCCAGACCAAGGTCAAGCTGGTCAACACTGAGATCGATGGCATCGTCTCCTCGGTCATCTATGACGGCCTGATGACGGTCTTTGACGCGACGCCGTCGGTGGCCAAGAAGGTTGTGGAGAAGGGCCTGCTGGCGGCGCGGGCGCGGGAGGCGGCCCGCAAGGCGCGGGAGACCGTGCGCAAAGGGGCGCTGACCGGCGGCGGGCTTCCGGGCAAACTGGCCGATTGCTCGGACCGCGACCCGGCCAACACCGAGCTCTACATTGTCGAGGGCGACTCCGCCGGCGGCTCCGCCAAGCAGGGGCGGGACCGGAAATTCCAGGCCATCCTGCCCATCCGCGGCAAGCTCATCAACGTCGAGAAGGCGCGCCTGGACAAGGTCCTCCAGAACAACGAAATCCGCACCATGATTACCGCTGTAGGGACCGGCATCGGCGATGGCGACGGCGAAGGAGCGTTCAACCTCGAAAAGCTCCGCTACCACAAGATCATCATCATGACGGATGCCGACGTGGACGGCTCGCACATCCGCACGCTGCTGCTGACGTTTTTTTACCGGCAGATGCCCGAGTTGGTCCGGCGCGGCTATGTCTATATCGCCCAGCCGCCCCTTTACCAGATCTCCCGCAAGAAACGCGTGGAATACGTCGAGGACGACGCCCAGTTGAACAAGATCCTCATTCAACTGGGCACCGAGGAGGTCCGCCTGCGCAACCTGCGGGACAACCGGGAAATCGACCAGGCCCAACTCAACGAGATCCTGGGCCTGCTGGAGGCCCTGGACAAATTCGCCAACGGCCTCCGCCGCAAAGGCGGCGATTTCGCCGCTTACCTGGAGCAGCGCCACCCGGCAACCCACGAACTGGCGCAGCACCTGGTCAAGATCCGCCAGGGCAACGAAGAGTCCGTCCGCTACTTCCACACCAACGAAGACCTCGCGCGGTTCGACGAGGAAAATCCCGACCTGCACCTGGGTCTCTCGGGCGAGGAGGAGGGCGAAGCTCCTTCCGCCGAGCGGCGAAACGGCTCCAACGGCTCAACCCGCCGCGCGCGGCACGAGGAACTCTACGAGAGCCATGCCATCCAGGAATTGCTCCAGAAACTCGCCCAGAAGGGCCTCCGGGTCGAGCATTACTCCGCCCAGGACAATCCCCTCTTCGAACTCATCGAGGGCGAGGGCGACAAACAGCAGGTCAAACCGCTGTTCTCCATCCCCGAAATCCTCTCGGGCATCAAGGAGGTGGGACGCCGCGGCCTCCAGATCAAGCGCTTCAAGGGCCTGGGCGAGATGAATCCCAAGGAACTGTTCGAGACCACGATGAACCCGGAGCACCGCAGGCTCCTGCGCATTGATGTGACCGATGCCGTCGAGGCCGAGGAGATGTTCACCCGGCTCATGGGCGAGGAAGTCGAGCCGCGCCGCCAGTTTATCGAGGACAATGCGCTCAACGTGCGCAACCTCGATGTGTGACCCCCCTATGCCCGAGCTTGACTCGACAAACCAGACGCCCCCCGGCGAGACGCCCCCCGGCGGCACGCCGCCGCCATTTGGCGCCAACGAGAAGATCGCCAGGATCAACGTCGCCGACGAGATCAAGAACTCGTTTCTGGATTACTCGATGTCCGTGATTATCTCGAGGGCGTTGCCCGACGTGCGGGACGGCCTGAAGCCCTCGCAGCGCCGCATCCTTTACGCGATGCACGAGCTGGGGCTGTATCCGCCCCGCAAGCACATGAAGTGCGCCAAGATCTGCGGCGACACCTCGGGCAATTACCATCCCCACGGCGAGGCGGTCATTTATCCGACCCTGGTACACATGGCCCAGCCCTGGGCGATGCGCGAGCGTTTGGTGGACCCGCAGGGCAACTTCGGCTCGGTCGAAGGCGACCCGCCCGCCGCCATGCGCTATACCGAGGCGCGCCTCACCCCCCTGGGCGGCGCCCTCATGGAGGACATGGACAAGGACACGGTCGATTTCGTCCCCAATTACGACGAGCGCCTGACCGAGCCCGTGGTCTTCCCCGCCGCCTTCCCCAACCTGCTGGTCAACGGCGGCACCGGCATCGCCGTCGGCATGGCCACCAACATGCCGCCGCACAACCTGGGCGAGATCGTCGATGGCATCTGCGCCCAGGTGGATAACCCGGACATCTCGCTGAGCGAGTTGATGAAGCACGTCAAGGGCCCGGATTTCCCCACCGGCTGCACGGTGTGCGGCCTGGAGGGCATCCACGACTACTTCCGGGAGGGCCGCGGCAGCCTTAAGGTCCGGGGCAAAGTGCTGCTCGAGGAAGTCAAAAGCGGGCGCGAGCAAATTATTATCACGGAAATCCCTTACAACGTCAACCGCGCCCTGCTCGTCGAGCGGATTGCCGAGTTGGTCAACGAGAAGGTCCTCACCGACATCACCGCCGTGCGGGACGAATCGGACGAGAACACCCGCGTGGTCGTCGAGATCAAGCGCGATGCCATCCCCAAAGTCGTCGTCAACAACCTCTACCGGCACACGACCCTGGAGAGCGGCTTTGCCGTCAACGCCCTGGCCATCGATCACGGCCGGCCCAAGACCCTGGGCCTCAAGCCGCTGATCGCCTGCTACATCGAGCACCGCCGCGAGGTGGTCATCCGCCGGACGAAATTCCAACTCCGCAAGGCCGAGGAGCGCGCCGAGACCCTCGAAGGCCGGCCTGGTGGCCCTGGCCAACCTGGACGAGTTCATCCGCATCATCCGCACTTCGGCCACCCGCGACGAGGCCAAGGTCAAGCTGCTGGCCTTCGACTTCACCCGCGCCCAGGTCGAGCAATACGGCGTGCGCATCCGCGCCGAAGCCCGCCTCACCAGCGGGCGCTACTCGCTCAGCGAAGACCAGGTCAATGCCATCCTCGACCTGCGCCTCTACCAGTTGACCGGCCTGGAAATCGATAAGGTCAAGGCCGAATACCGCGACCTGCTCTCCCGCATCGAGGACCTCTTGGACATCCTGGCCAAGGAGGCCCGCGTCCTGGCCATCATCAAGGCCGAGCTCCAGGCGATTAAGCAGAAATATGCCACGCCGCGCCTGACCCAGCTCGCGCCCGATGAAGGCGAGATGGCCGTCGAAGACCTCATCGCCAACGAACCGGTCATCATCACCCTGAGCCACAACGGGCTCATCAAGCGCACCAACGCCAGCTCCTACCGCGCCCAGCGCCGCGGCGGCAAGGGCGTCATCGGCATGGCCACCAGCGAAGGCGCCACCGAGGACGACAAGGACTTCATCGAGCACCTCTTCAGCGCCGGCACCCACGACTACCTCATGTTCTTCACCAACACCGGCCGCGCTTACGCCGAGCGCGTCCACGAGGTTCCGGACATGGGCCGCGCCGCCAAAGGACGCAGCATTGCCAACCTGCTCGAACTCAAGCCGGGCGAAACCATCGCCGCCCTGATCCGCATTGTTGCCCGGAGCGGGCCCGACAAACAAGACCTCACTTGGCAGCAGCCGGGCTTCCTCTTCTTCGCCACGCAGCGCGGCACCGTTAAAAAGACTGCCCTCGAAAAGTTCGCCAACGTCCACAAAGCCGGCATCATCGCCATCGGCATCGAGCCGGGCGACACCCTCATCGCCGTGAAGCTCACCTCCGGCAACGACCAGGTCGTTCTCATCACCCGCGAGGGCATGAGCATCCGCTTCTCCGAAGGGGAAGTCCTGTCCGTGGGCCGCCAGGCGGCCGGCGTGCGCGGCATTCGCCTCGAGCCGAGTGACGCCGTCGTCGCCCTGGCCGTGGTCGTGGCCGACGCTATGTTACTGGTGGCCGGCGAGAATGGCATCGGCAAGCGCACCCCCTTCGACATGACCAACGAGGATGGGACGCAGGAACAGGTCTATCGCCTCCAGTCTCGCGCCGGCAAGGGCATTATCACCATGAACGCCAACGAGAGGACCGGCGCCGTCGTCGGCGCCTTGACCGTCCGAGACACCGACGAGGTGATGCTCATCACCACCGGCGGGCAGATGGTGCGCATCCCCGTCAAAGACATCCGTGAGACCGGGCGCAACGCCCAGGGCGTCAAGCTGATGAACCTCGAGGGAGACGACAAACTCCAGGCCATCGCTCCGGTTATCAGCGAGCAGCAGCAAGACGCCGCCGCCGAGGAGACGCCGCCCGCGTAGGCTCGCATCCCCTTACGAAAAATCTTGCTCCTCCCCTCGGCCTGGCGGATATACAAGGCGAAGCAAGCAAGCAACTGTGAGCAGTTATGATGAGACTCAAACGGCGTGAATTTATCAAACAGTCGGCCTTGGGCGTCACCGGGTTGCTGGCCGGGAGCGGGTTGGCGCCGGCCGCGGACAACTCCGGCGCCTTCTGCGACCCTTACGAGCGCGTTCCGCTCGGCAAGACCGGCCTCAAGGTCACCCGCTTCTGCATGGGGACCGGCATGCGCGGGGGCAACCGCTCGTCGAACCACTCCCGCATGGGCAAGGAAAAGCTGGAGGCCCTCTTCAAAGGCGCTTACGAGCGCGGGGTGCGCATGTTCGATTTGGCCGACCTCTACGGCACGCATCCGTTCCTGATCCCGGCCCTCAAAGGCGTGCCGCGGGCCGAGTTGACCATCGTGAGCAAGATCTGGCTCCATCGCGGCGGCATCCCGGAGCCGGAACGCCCCGATGCCGATGTCGTGGTGGCCCGGTTCCTGAAGGAGATCGGGACCGATTACCTGGATCTGGTCCTGCTCCACTGTATGACCTTGTTGAATTGGCCTGATGAGATGCGCCCGCAGATGGACATCCTGGCCCGCCTCAAGCAACAGGGCCGCGTCCGCGCGCTCGGCGTCTCCTGCCACTCGGTTGCCGCCCTCGAAGCTGCCGCCGCCGAGCCCTGGGTGGACTCGGTCCACGCCCGCATCAATCCTTACCGGATGAGCATGGACGACGAACCGGACAAGGTCGTGCCGGTCCTCAAGAAACTCCATGCGGCAGGCAAGGCCGTCGTGGGCATGAAAATCATCGGCGAAGGCCGCCTCCGCAACGACCCGGAAAAGCGCGACGCCTCCGCCCGGTTCGTCCTGGGCCTGGGCTGTGTGGACGTGCTCAACGTCGGTTTCGAGAAGGTCGAGGAGATTGATGATTTCGCGGTCCGCGTGCGCAAAGTGCCCGTCGCCCGGGTTTAGGCCGCATTGATCCGGCAAGGAACAGAAGGAAACGGAGGAAACGGAGAACCCGTTTCCATGCTTCCGTTCCCGCTGGTATCTCCCGTTCAATCCTGACTCTGCGCCAGCAACTCGTTCAGCTTTGCTATCACCGCGAAGGCATCGGCCACGTAGAGGACGTTGGCCTTGCCGCGGGCCCAGCCGCAGTTGGGGTCGAGGTTGATGGCGCGGCGCTCGTTGACGAAGCGCCAGCCGACGGTGTGGGGTTCCTCGCCATGGCAACAGGTGGCCAGGCCCTTGGGGTGCCTGGGGGTCGAGCCGGTCTGGCCGACCTGGTTCAGGTGCGTGAGGAAAGAGAGCACGGCCTGGCCCTCGGTGCCGAGGTCCACCAGGGACTTGCTGCTGCCGAGCGAGGCGCGCGTGAGCTTGAGGCAGTCGTGGATGAGCCTTTCGGCCTCCGCCACGTGGGCCTGGCCGTCGGCTTGCTTCTTGGTCCAGCCGGCGCTGGCGACCAGGAGCAGGTCCGCCTCGGGCCGGATGGTCTGGGCGTTGCCCGCCGGTTCGCGCACGCCGAGCACGCTCGTGCGTGTGCAGTTCTGGGGCAGGTCCGCCGCGATGCTCTGGACATGCGCCGCGCCGCCCTGGCCGCTCCATGCGGCGTGGCTGCCGGGGTCCACTACAATGAACCAGGGACGCTCTGAGCGTTGCAACACCGCCTCCAGGCGCTGCCGGTAATACCAGCGATTGAGGCGCACACCGCTGCCGGCCGCCGTGATCCCCGTCACATGCGTGTCCACCTGGCCCCCCAAACGCCACGCCGCCCCTGCCATCACGCGGTTCCAGCGCGAGGTGGCCGGCCCGATCACCAGCGTGGCCTGCGCCGCCTTGCCCAGCGCCTCGATGGCCGCGGCGTCACTCCCGTAACGGGCTTGGGCAAATTCAGGCCCGGTCACGGACAGGAACCGGGTGATGGCGCCGTCGGCGATGCTATCCGCCGCGGGTTGGACCTTCTGGCCGACCAGCCCGGCGATGAGCGTTGCGCCGCCCAGATTCAGGGCGAGGGTCCTTGCTGAAGCCAGCGCCTCCAGCGCCGGCGTGCCCAGCGACCCGTCCGCTTCGGTGTGCGCGAGAAACAGGATCGACTCCATATTCATTATCCGCGTATCCAATCCACGATCTCGCGCGCGATGTCGGCGGGTGATTTGTCCTTTACGATTTTAGTTTCGCGCAACTGTTTGGGCAGAGAGACGGAGTCGAAGGTCAGGCCATGGCCGGAGAGTGTGACCGGTTTTGCCTTTTGGAGGCTGGGCATGACGGCGCGCATGTTGAGCATGCCCACCTGGGGGTTGTTCCGGGGCTCCGGCAGATGGCCGGTGGCCCAGCCGAGCAGGGCCGGGGGTCCGGCGCAACGCGAGACCTGGTGCCGCCCCCCCTCGATGCGCTCGAGCACCTCGAAACTGCCGTCCGGGTTTAACTGGAGCTGGTCCACGCCCTGGAACTGATCCACGATCCCGAGCCGTTCGCCCACCATCTGCAGCGTGGCGCCCGCGCCGCGCGAGGCGGATTCCCAACCGCCGAACAGCAGCAGCCTGGAGCGGTCCAGTCCGGGAATCCCCTCGATGGCCTGGGCCAGCGCCGCCGCGGTCTCCGCAGCGTCGGTAAACCCGCTGGCCGAACCGTCCAGGGCGACGAACTCGAACGGCACTTTCTGCGCAACGGTCATCAGCACATGCTGGAGCTTGGCCTTGGGCCCCAGGCTCACCAGCCAGAGCTTGCTGCCGGGCGCCGTCCGGACCAGGTGCGCCCCCTCATACAGCGCGTGGGCCGCCCACGGGTCCAGCACAGCCGGCAGCATCATCTCGTTCTTCAGTGCCGGACCGCCCGAGCCCGCCGTGGGCTCGAGCGTCTGGAGCGGGTCCGGCACGACGCTCCCGCACACGACTACCTGATAGGCATCGCTCATGCGGGCTTACTTGGCCTCCGGCTGGTTGGTCTGGGTCAGGGGAGGCGGGAGCGGGGTCTCGGGCGGGGCAGTTGTGGCGGGGGCTGCAGCAGGATAGTTGGTGATAGTGGCTGCGGCGTTGGTGGCTGCGCTGGTGCCATTGGTGGTGGGGATGACAAACGTGGCCGGGATAGCGGGCGGGGTCTGGGCCGGGGGCGGAGCTTGGGGAGCAGCCACCGCGGAGGCGACCGTGTCCGCGCCGGCCATTTCTTCGGAGAGGATCGTGATGGCGATGCGGCGGTTGCGGGCGCGGCCCTCGGGCGTTGTGTTTTCGGCGACGGGTCTGAATTCGCCGTAGCCGACCGCCCCGAGGCGGCGGGGATCCACGCCGGCCTGTTCGGTCAGGAACCGCACCGCCGCCGTGGCGCGGGCGGTCGAGAGCTCCCAGTTGCTGGGAAAACGCTTGCGCGCGGCCGGCCGGATCGGCACGTCATCAGTGTGGCCCACCACGTGGACCTTGAGAGTGGGATGCTGCGCCAGGATGGCGGCCACCTTGCGCAGCACCTCGGCGCCGTCCGGCTTGAGGTCCGCCTCGCCGGAGTCGAAGAGGATGCGGTCCAGGATGCTGACTGTCAGCTTGCCTTGCAGTTGCGAGATCGTCACGTCCTTGGACTCGAGCGCGGCGCGCATCTCGCCTTCCAGGCTCTGGCGGCTCTGCAGGGCGGAATCCTTCTCCTTCTCCAACTCCGCCAGGCGCGCCTGGTGGTCGCTGACCTGATGGCGCAGGCCCTCCGATTCCAACTGGCTCTTGGCCAACCCGGTCCGGGCGCTCGCCAATTCGACGCTCGCCTGGGCGATTTGCTGCTGTTTGGAATAGAACAAATAGCCGACCGCGGCAACCAACAGCATCGCAGTCAGCGCGCCGGCAATAATCCAGGACTGTTTCGGCATACTGGATTGCCGCAAAAGATCGCGCGCAGCGCAAGGAAAAAGTGGGATGGTCTAACAATGACGAATGACAAATGACGAATGACGAATGACAAATGACGAATGACCCAATCGCGGTAGTGCCACTTCGTCATTCGTCATTCGTCATTCGTCATTCCGCATCTCCTCCTGATGATTCTGCCAATAATGATTTTGCCTCTCCCAGTTTCCTGGTTCTGCCTGAACTTGCGGCTTGACGCGGTCTGTCGGCGCAGCCCAAATGGTCTTGTGAATGCCGCGGGATTGCTCGTGACGCTGAGAAGAAGATCGCGACCGATTTTGCCGGCGGTTGGCCTGGCGGCGGCCATCGCCGGCTTGGCCGGTTGCAGCACTTATAGACCAGGCGCGCTGGCCCCGCGCAAGGGCGATGAAATCGTGGTGGCCGGGCGGTTCGTACACACGGGCACGCGCGTGGTGCTGTGGATGGACCCTGGCGGC
Source organism: uncultured bacterium (assembly GCA_963749495.1). GTDB lineage: Bacteria > Verrucomicrobiota > Verrucomicrobiia > Limisphaerales > UBA8199 > CAVQND01. Next base: position 148,881 of record CAVVMW010000015.1, on the reverse strand, counting down.
TACGATGCCTACCGGGTCGAGCGCCGGTTCAGCCCGATCGGACAATCGAGCTGGCAGACCTCGCAGGAGGAGGTCCCGGCCTTGAAGTCGCCCAACCGCTACAACCTGCGCGGGGGTGGCCTGAGCGCCGAGCAAATCGAGCGCGTGCGCGGCGGCGGCTGGGACCTGCCGACCCTCCAACGGGTCGTGGATCAGTTCGTCATCCACTTCGACGCCTGCGGCACCAGCCGGCAGTGTTTCAAGGTCCTGCAGGATTACCGGGACCTGAGCGTTCATTTCCTGCTCGACTTGGACGGCACGATTTACCAGACCCTGGATCTCAAGGAGCGGGCTTGGCATGCCACCTCCTCGAACAGCCGCTCGGTTGGCGTCGAGATCGCCAACGTGGGCGCTTACGCCCCCTCCGAAAGAAACCCTTTGGGCGCCTGGTACGCCCGGGAGTCCAACGGCCGGACGCGGATTACCATGCCGGAGGACTACGGCGACGGCGGGATCCGGACCAAGGGATTTGTCGGCCGTCCCGCCCGGCCCCAGCCGGTCCGCGGCACGATCCAAGGCAAAGACCTGGTCCAATACGACTTCACGCCAGAGCAATACCACTCGCTGGTCAAGCTGACCGCCACGCTCTGCACCGTGCTGCCGAAGATCAAGTGTGATTATCCCAAGGACGCCGCGGGAAAGCTCATTCGGCAAAAGCTGCCTGATGAGGCGCTTAGGCGCTACCAGGGCATCCTCGGCCACTTCCATATCCAGACCGACAAGGTCGACCCCGGCCCCGCCTTCGATTGGGGCTACGTCGTCCGCCACGCCCGCCGCTTGGTCCGGACCGTGGACCCGGCCAGCCCGAGCCACATGCCGTAGCGGTCGGCTATCGGCTATCGGCTATCGGCTATCAATAACCCATCCCCACACCCGAGCAGGCGTCCCTTTCGTCCCTTTTGTCGCTTTTGTCCCTTTCGGACCTTTGTCGCAACCTTTGTCGCAACCTTTGTCGAGTTGTCGCAGATTAGACCAAGGCCACGACAAAGGCTGCGACAAAGGCCGCGACAAAGGCCCCCACGAAGTCTTCCCCTCTGCGGCGTTATGGGTGCTGATGGGTGCGCTCGATCATGTGGCGCAGGGCCTGCTTCTGGTCTTCACCCCCGGTAAATAATTCGTCCGGAAACGCGCGATAGACCTCGAGGTCTTCATAGATGAAACTCTGCTGGGCGTGATTGAGGCTCAGGCCGGCCAGGTATTGGAGGCGCAGGTTCCGATCCAGGTTGATTTGGGCCTTTCGCAGCCAGGGCGCCAAGTCCCTGGCGCGGCCGGCGTAAGTCGCCAGCAGGGCAAACCCGGAGCGGTAACCCACAGCCCGCAGCGATTCTCTCACTGCCGAGTATTCCTCCCGGCCCAGGCGCTCCTGCACGCGGTCCAGGTTGATTTTCGCCGGGCCTGCCTGCCCCAGCAGCACCAGGTCGTATCCTTCCCCGTCGTCGTCGTTGCCCCAGATCGTGCCATCGGGGAAGACGGAGAAGAAGGTCGCTATCTCGCTCTTGACTGCCGCCAGGCTGCTCTCGTAGAGAGGCACCCACTGCGTGACCAGGCCGCCCGGGTTCAAATGCTGCCGGCACAGTTCGAAGTACTCCCGCGTGTACAACGTCGCCGCGCCTTTGACCCACGGATGGATCGGGTCCGACGTGATGATGTCAAACTTCTCGCGGGTGGTGAGGATGTAATGCCGGGCGTCATCGAAGACGACCTCTGTGCGCGGGTCCTGGAGCACGTCCTCGTTTTCCGTGCCGAAGTAATGGGCCACGGCCCTGGGGATCAACGGCTCCAGTTCGCAGATGACGATCCGTTTCACCTCCGGATGGACCACAAACGAGCCGGCCGTGACCCCGGCCCCGCAGCCGACGACCAGGACCGAGCGGGGACGCTCATGCACCAGCGCCGGGATATGGCCCAGCATCCGTTGGAGGCGCATGTCGCGCGGGTCGGTCGAGGCCTCGATCTTGCCGCTGATATGGAAATTGCGCACCCCGTTGCCCAACTCCGAAACCGCCACCGACGCATTGAGGCCCTCGCCCATGTAAAGGCGCCTGCCCACCTCGCTCTTGGTCGGCAGGTAACGCCCATAAGCCACCAGGTCCCACGGCACTCCCGGCACGCTCCAGGCCAGAAGCGCGGCCGCTCCCGCCGCGCCCGACAGAAACAGAAGCCGCCACACCTTGGCCTGGGCCGGCCGGGTGCCCTGGCCGTTCTGCGGGCCCGCTCTCCACGTCCACGGCCAGAGCATCAAAATCCCGCCCAGCCCCGACAAGCCGATCAACAGCCGCTGGATTTGCTGGGTGCCGATGCTGCCGATCAGGAACAGGCTGCAGGCCAGCGCGCCGACGATCGCCCCGACTGTGTTTGCAGCATAGATCCGGCCCACCAGGCGCCCCGCATCGCTGCGGCCGGGGGCCGCCGCCGCCAGGGCGAGCGGAAAGCTGGCGCCCCAAAGGCAGGCCGCCGGCAGCATGACCCACGCGCAACGGGCCAGGTCCAGTTGAAAATTGAACCAGATGCTTGAGGCCAGCGACGGGTTGATCGGCCAATACGGCAGCGAGCGCCCCAGCATGAATGCCGCCCACCCGATCGCGGCGGTCAGCAGCAGTTGACACCCGCCCAGCGCCACGCGGGCATTGGCCGCGCCCCGCGCCAGCAGCGCCCCGATGCTGCTCCCTATGCCCAAACCCACAAGAAATACCGCCAGGATGATGCAAAACGTATAGACCGTCGGCCCGAGCATCAGCGATAACAGCCGTGTCCACACCACCTCCGCCCCGAGCGCGCAGAGGCCCGACAACGCGATCGTGAGGCTCACCAGGCCCGAGCCGCTCTGCCCGGCCCACTGGCTGGCGCGAATCTGAGCCTGGCCCTTCCGGGTCCGGTTCTGTTCCGGCGGCCCGGTGCGGCGTGGCCATTGCCAGGATGAAACCGAGCGCCGCCACGGTTCCGTTGATAGCAGCCGCCACGTACGTGGCGGTGTGCATGTCGTGGGTCCGCAGCAGGCTGAAGCCGGCCAGCAAGCACCCGAAAACGGCCCCGGCAATGTTGCCGCCATAAAAGAAGCCCAGCCACGACACCCCCGCAGGCGTGGTCGGCACGCTGCGCGCAATCGCCGGCAGCGTGGCGCCCATCATCATCGTGGGCGCCAGCAGGCACGCCCCGCACACCGCTCCCCTCAGCGCCAGGCCCGCCAAACCCGGACCCGCCAGGCTCGAGTAAAGCCATCCCACCAGCGGCACCACGACCAGGGCGGCCAGGCCGCAAATCCCCAGTCCCGCCTCCAGCAGGGCATAAACCCGCAACGGGTGTCTTTCCGGCGAAATCCATCGCGGCAGGGCCAGGCTCCCCAGGCACATGCCCCCCATGAATACTCCCAACAATACCCCCAGCGACACCGCCGAGGAGCCGATGACCAGTTGCAGCAACTGGAACCAGACGACCTCGTAAATGAGCGCTGCGCAACCGCTCCCGAAGAACAACACCACCAATGCCGCCAGTCCGCCCCGTTCCGCAGCGTCCCCCGCTCCCGCCTCCCTCTGCCGGCTCATCGCCCTGCCTCCTCCGTCCGCTCCGCTGCCATTCGTTTCATGCTCGCGGGCTCACCCTGGATGATCCCCGCCCGGAGAGCAAGCGCAACCGAGGCTGAGGGACGAGTGACAAATGACGAATGACGAGGAGGCACCGCCGCGATTGGGTCATTCGTCATTCGTCATTCGTCATTCGTCATTTCGCATCCTCTGCCCATGATTCTGCCCATAATGATTTTGCCTCTCCCCGGCAACCAATGGTTCTGCCTTCGCGCGCTTCGGTCATTGACACGGCTCTCCGCAGGCATAGACTGACGGGCATGAGCCTGGGTGAGAAAGCATTCTCGGTTCACGGCCTCCTGTCCAGCGTCGCCGCCAGCCTCGAGCTTTTGCTCGGCCCCGGAGGGGCTCAACCACGAGGATCTACTATGAACAAATCGAACGTAACCAGACGCGAATTCCTGGCCACCGCTTCCACGGGGGTGGCGGCGGCAATGGCATCGAGCCCCTTGTCGGGCGCGGACCTCCTGAGCAAGAAGGCGGGCAAGCCGGCCTGCTTGGGCGGCGAGAAGGTGCGGACCAAGGGTTGGCCCGGATGGCCGGTTTGGGACCGGAGCGCAGAGGAGGACATCCTGGCCGTGCTGCGGAGCGGCAATTGGTATCGCGGCCAGGGCACGCGGGTGACGGAATTCGAGAGGCGTTACGCCGAACTGCTCGGCGCCAAGAACTGCCTGGCTACGGCCAGCGGCACTACCGCCCTGATCACCGCCCTGCACGTGCTGGGCGTTGACGCGGGCGACGAAGTGATTGTCTCGCCCTACACCTTCGTCGCCAGCTACAGCGTGATCTGCATGGTCAAGGCCCTGCCGGTCTTTGCCGACACGGACGTGGAGACGTTCACGATCGACCCGGCCAAGATCGAGGAGCGGATCACGGACCGGACGCGGGCCATCCTGCCTGTCCATATCCTGGGTCTGCCGGTCAACATGGAGCCGATCCTGTCCATCGCCCGCAAACACAACCTGGTGGTGGTGGAAGACGCCTGCCAGGCCTGGCTGGCGGAATACCAGCAGCAGAAATGCGGACTGCTCGGCGACCTGGGCTGCTTCAGCTTCCAAAACTCCAAGCACCTGCCCGCCGGCGAAGGCGGAGCCGTTGTTGGCAACAACGAGGAGCTGGTTAACCGCTGCCACGCCTTCCACAACTGCGGACGGGCCCACGGCTTGTTCCAGCCCCAGGGCCCCAACCCCGTCCGCTCCACCAACTGCCGCATGCAGGAATTCCAGGCCGTCATCCTCATGTCGCAGATGAAGCGCCTGGAACGGGACACCCAATTGCGCGGACAAAACGCCCAATACCTGACCTCCAGGCTCCAGCAGATCCCCGGCATTATCTCTTACAAGCCCAATCCGGGCGCCACCCGGGCGGTCTATCACCTCTATCCCTTCCGTTACAATGAACAGGCCTTCAACCAGGTCCCTCGCCACAAATTCCTCGACGCCCTCAGCGCCGAGGGCATCCCCTGCAGCGCCGGCTACGGGCCGGCAAACAAGGACGGCCTCATCGAAGAGGCCCTCAACTCCAAGGGCTACCAGAGGCTCTTCTCCAAGGAACGCCTCGACCGATACCGCCGCGAGAACGTTCTGCCCCAGAACGACCGCCTCTGTTCCGAGGCCGTGTGGTTTACCCAGAACATGCTCCTGGGCACCCGCCAGGATATGGACGACATCGCCGACGCCATCGAGAAGCTCTACGAAAACAGGGACAAACTGGGCTGAGAGCACAGATGAAAGCTCGCAAATCCCGGAGAAATGCCCCGGCCCTCCTCTTCGATCTGGATGGGACCCTGGTGGACAGCGTTTACCAGCACGTCCTGGCCTGGCGCGAGGCGCTGGAACGGGGCGGCATCGAATTAGCCGTCTGGCGCATCCACCGGCGCATCGGGATGAGCGGCGGGCTGTTTGTGGACGCCCTCTCGCGCGAGACCGGCGCCAAGCTGACAAAGGCGGAGGCGGCGGACATGCGGCGCTGGCATGCCGAGGCCTATGTCCGTGTGGTGGGGCACGTGCGACCGCTGCCCGGCGCGCGGGAGTTGCTCGCCTACCTCACCGGGATGCGAGTCCCGTGGGCCATCGCCACCAGCGGGCGAATGGAAACGGCAGGCCCGGCCCTCAAGGTTCTGGGGGTTGACCCGAACCAAGCCACCGTCATCACCCGCGACCAGGTGCGGTACGCCAAGCCCGACCCGGACCTGTTCCTGGCGGCGGCCCAAAAGCTGGGCGCGGACCTGAGCGCGTCGGTGGTGGTGGGAGACAGCGTGTGGGACCTGCTGGCGGCCCGCAGGGCCAGGGTGCTGGGCGTCGGATTGCTCTCGGGCGGCTATGGCCAGGACGAGCTGGAACGGGCGGGCGCTTACCGGGTTTACCAAGACCCCGCCGACCTGTTGCGCCATTTAGACGAGGTTGGCGTCCGGCCGGCGGAATGAGAGGAACAGAAGGAAACGGAGGGAACGAAGAGTCGAGGGCGAGAGATAGGATTTTCGCGGCAGGGGTGAAGGCCGCCGTGTGCTTGTACGCGACGGCCAGGACGATATACTAGTGTGGTGCCCATTAAGTCCCTTGAATTATAAACCGCGGAATACGCGGGAGTTTTCCCCTTCAGGTTTCGCGTATTCCGCGTATTCCGCGGTTTCAAGTTCTTAAAAGGACTTAGCGGACACGGCACTAATTCGACAGTGTTAGATTTCCTCGGAAACCGGCCGAATGCGCCCGAGTTCTGTCCCGGAGTGACGTTCTGAGAATAGCCCAACGTTCCCACGTTGGGTTCTGCCGCACCGAGTGGTCAGGAGTCCCGCAGGGACGGCTGAAATCAACCGTCTTTTCAGCGGTCCCTGCGGGACTCATTCCCCCGTACGGGAAAAGGGGACAAATGGCGTCAGGATACTGGCCTCGCAGCCTCCGCGGCATGTGGGAACGGCGCCTCAAACCAGCTCTTATGTCAATAGTTTTGACCGATCCCTTTTTTGGGCTGACCCCATTTTCCGCCGAAGCTGTTCTCCTGACCGGGTGGTCTGCGGCACAGGGGTATGGACCAGCTACAGCGCTACAAGGCGCATGGAACCGGGGGATTTTTGATGCGAGACCCGCAACATGACCCGCAACCCGCGACGTGAAGTTGCAACGTTTACTGCAAAAAACATGAATAGTTCATGATTAAGCCCTGTGTTTCGCCAGAGGTATTCTACGGAAGCAGGCGCCAGACGCGCTGCGTCTCGGGGTCTGAAGCCTTCCGGACAATGGAGCAAACCTGGGAGCCTCAATCCGGGGGAGCACTAGAATCGGATGACATGGTCAAAACCAAATGAACGCCCGCAAGCATCGTGATTGTTGTCAAGCCAAAAGAGGCTGGTTAAGGCTTGGGCCAAAAGGCAAGCAACCAGGTTCGGGGGCTGTTGCGTACCCCGACGCGAACCTCGCGTTGCCGGTGTATAGGGCGGACCTAAATCATCCTGTGAACGTTGCAGAACATGGAAACGCTGCCAACCCCGCCCGGTTACGCGACCGGGCAGACCTCACCGCAAGGCGGGTCAGGGGGCGCAGCATTGGGATGACCGAAGAAGCCAACGCCAGCGGTAATGCGCTGGATATGCCCACGTCGGTCTGGTCTGAAATGGCAAGAACGCATGAGGAATCGTTACCCACCAGAACTGCAAATGACGACCGGCGCTCGCCGGTTGATGCGCTCTGGGTGCCGTCTCCCCAAGGAGCACGGCGCATTACGACCGCACGCCAGTATCGCCAAGCGGGTTTACGGATGTGCGAGGTTTGCTCGCCCGTTTGCCCGTGGGTCGGCCAAAAAGTTCAATTCGATTGCGCTGACCTTATGAGGGCTTGAGCCGGAATGAAGGGAAACTTTCACGTACAGGTTCTTAGAGGGGGGCGGGCTGGCAACAGCCCGCCTCCACTCGGCAAGGCGCAACAGCCTCGGTAAAATGGGGGGTTTCTTTGGCGCGGGATATTTGTTTGACAGTGTGGAAGTCAATTTCAGCTCGGCAAAATCGAGCGTTTTCCGAGGCCGGTGTGCGGGTGGGGATGGGGAGAGGGCGCGGAGAGGGGCGAAAGGGAGGAAAAGGAGAATAGAGACGGAGGAAACGATCTTTTTGGGGGCGGTGGAGGAGAGGTGGAGAGTTAACCCCGGATTACGAGAACGTGCTGACAGATTGAGCGCCGCTGGCTTAAGGCCCTCGGGACCGAACAACTTTGCCCGGCGACGGCCCCTCGACGCCCAGGCCGGGGGGTAACCAAGCCCATTTCTGCGCAGGTTCCTGCCCGGGCTGCCGCTTCCGACCCCGCCGCCGCCAAAACCGCCCAGGAACCGGCAGAATGTGCCGGTTGACGGGCGCGTGCCGCTCCTGCATCATCCCCCCGTGATGAATGCGGGCAGAAACCAATTCTCCCTCACCCGCGTAGCGTCAAAACCGGCGGCGCGGCGAAAAAGCAAATTGCTATCAGTGATGGTGTTCATTTGAACCGCCTGGCGTTCGCGCTGCCGGCGCCGCTGCTCGGTCCGCACTTTGGCAGAGGCTACGAAGAAGGTGTGCCGGCAAAGCCAGCCCGCCAGCACAACGCCGCGGGCGAGCGACTTTGCCTTGAGCGACAAATCCATGAAGACGGTCTGCGCGACGTCCTGAGCCAGGTGAATGTCGCCCCGCACCAGGCGCAGCGCCACCGAATAGACCATATTGATGTGCCGTGCGACCAGCTCGCCGAAGGCCCGCTCCGAGCCGCTGCTCGCGTAATCCTGCAACAACTGGCCGTCGTCTTCTGCCATACGCCTTTCACCTCTATAGAAGCCGCCAGAGACGAAATCCGACAGAGAAAAATCGATCTCGATGGCTGCCAGGTGGACCCTTCCAACCGAAGACGCCGTTGTTGAACGCGCAGGGTCAGAGATTGTCCAACCAGTGATATGGCCCTAAAGCCCAGCCAATTGCGCTTCCTCAAGAAGCCGCCCCGGTCTGGGTGGGCGTCGTTATCTCCATCGCAAGAGCTGGGCTGGGAGACTTCCAGACCCGGTTCTGCCTCGGCCCAACAAGGACTTGGGGTCGAGCCGAGGGCGCATGAGAGCTGTTCTCTGGATCGATGAGCAAGCGGTTAACCTGTTTTTCGGCGTCTGGAGGTCTGTTCCTCATTCTGGTGACTGTGTTCCTGTTTCAAGCGTTCAGGCAGCCGGGATACCTTGGCGAGTCCTTTGTGACGATGCGCCCGTTCAATGCCGCGGTCTTGCGCTCCGACTTCCGCCGAAGAGTGATCAAGTCCTGCCCCGGCATGGCCAAGCTGGGCGTGATGATCGAAACCCCCACCATGATTACGCTGCAGGGGACGAGCCAGGAGACCAATGGCCTGATCAGGGTAATAACGGCTGGCGCTAATTCAGCCGAGGCGGAATCAGCCGCTGTGCAAGGTGCCCGCCGATTGGGCGAGATACTGCAACAGTCATTTGGCGCGACAAACACGGTCGTTGGATTGGCGCACAGCTTTCCGTCCTCCTTGTTTCACGAACCGTCTCGGCTCGGATTCCGCAAAGCAGCTCCTGTAGCGTCGTTTCGTGCCGCGGGCAGAGTGTTCTTCGATCATCCTGGCATTTCCATCGAGCCCGGTGGCCGATGGATCCGATATTACGAATGGTTAGGTTATCCGGCGTGTCACCTGTCGCAAGTGGCCGGAGGCGGGGTATTCAGCGGCAATTTCCTCCGTGCGTGCTTGCTCGATGAAGACGTTGCATTCCAACGTCCCGCGGGATGGACATTTGTCAGCCGGCACGGCTCTCCTCTCCCCAAAGGACTCGAGGGTGTGGAGGCTGCAGCCGCCGAACTGCGGTCGCAGTTCGAGAAGAACTCCCGGGCGATTCCATCCTCTTGGCGGCAGGAGCCTTTCGTCTCGGACTCCGGCGCCCATGGGTTATGCCTTTCCTTTAGCGAACAATATCCTGTTCCCAATCCCAGGCTCGGTGGGACGCCAATCATGACCCAAGCCGTTTGCGATTACATTCTCACCAATGCCCACCAGCGCTGCGTGTTGCTCAGGCATTTGACAACTTCGCCCAGCAGCTCCAACAAGGTCCGCCAGATGATTCAAAGGACCTTGAGGCTGGAACCATGAGAGCGTTTGAACCACCCCCGCGTCTCACCCGCGTAGCGTCAAAACCGGCGGCGCGGCGAAAAAGCAAATTCCTATCAGTGAAATATCCAGACGAGCGTATCCGTGATTACATCGCTGTGGTGAACAGGATGCTGGCGGAGGGGGAGGATTATCGGAGCAACTGACCCTGACCGACCGCACCATGAAATCCACGATTTCCCTAAGAATGTGCGCTTTGACGCTCGGCCTTGTTCTCAGCGTCTTTGGAATGTGGTGGTTTCTAAGCCCACAACGTTACCGAGCCGCAGCGAGAGTGGAGATTGAACACAAGCCGGCTCCTGGTGTCTTTTCTGATCCCTGGTTCATTCCCTGTGAATTCGAAGTCATAGGCTCCCAGCTCATTCTCAGCAATGCGGTCAAACAACTAAACCTGGAGGCCAACGCAGACGGCAGCATGGTGGGTGTTGATGAAGCGATTCATCGGCTTCGGCAAGCAATTAAACTGCGGGTTTTTAGCCAGGATACCATTGAGATCTCCATGAGCGATAAGAGGCCTGAGGAGGCGTCCCGAATCGTAAGTGCCGTGGCTGAAGCCTATCGTGCCTTTTGCACGGCTCGAGGACATGAGTGGGGCACCTCCGTCCGCAAGGTTACTCTTGCGATTTCACAGCGATCAGCAACATTCTGATACCGCTTGGTGAGAGCCTGCCAACCCTCATTGCCGTGCTCGATTCCGTTGCTGCGCCCAGTGGTCAAAGCAGTCTCGACGTTGATCTCAAGCTGGTCCGCGCCCTCGAGGCAATCGAGGAAATGGGACCCACCGCGAAAGCGGCGATTCCAAGCATCGAGCGCGTGCGGACCTTTTCCATGGCCGCGCGCCACGCGGCGAACAGGGCGTTGCGCGCCATCAGTGACCCCGTCCAGCGGGACGCCCAAAACGGCACATGAAAAAGGCCTTCTTATCGGTTGAAATCACCGGAACATCCGTCTGTGCTTCCCCACCCTGGGGCCGGGGCTTGACCCCACCTCACGGCTCGGGTACGCTGCCGGCCGGTGATACTGCGAAAAGGCCCCAAGCTGCCGCTCGCGTTGGCGGTCATCCTCGCGCTGGGCGCGCTGGCCGCGCTCCTCCTGTCCAACGTCGGGACACCCCCTCCCGCCCCGCTGCCGAATCCGAACGGCTATGACGATTTCCTCAAGGCCGCGGCCCTGGTGACCAGCGACACCGCCAACTACTCGACTCTCGGCCACGAGGGCTTGCTCAGTCTGGTCTCGACGAACGCGGAGCCGCTTCGACTGCTCCGTGTTGGCTTGGGACGACAGTGTTGCGCGCCTACTCCCACCCTGCCCACACTCGTCCCTCGGAACGGTTCGTTGTTGGGAATCAAGCACTTGGTTTACGTGCTGGCCGCCGAGGGGCGGCTGCGGGAGATGGACAACCAGCCTGGCGCCGCGGCGCGAAGCTACCTCGATGCCATCCACCTTGGTAACCAGATGCCCCGGGGCGGGCTTGCCATTGATAGCCTGGTGGGCGTTGCTTGCGAAACCATTGGTTGCCGGGGGTTGGCCAGGGTTGTGCCGAAGCTTGGCCGCGAGGACAGCCGCATCGTTGTGGCCGAATTGGAAAAAGTGGATACCAACCGCGCCGGCCAGGCGGAGGTGGCGCGAAACGAGAAGTCGTTCACCTACCAGCAACTCAAGCACTGCCTCAATCCAATAGAATGGGTGAATGCCTGGTGGTCAACCCGGCAAATGCTCAAGGCGCTCGAGAGCCGCCACAACATAGTTGTCGCCCACGAACGCCTCCTGGCGGGTGAATTGGCCTTGCGGCTTTTCGTCCTCGAACGCGGGCGCGCGCCCGGGCGCACGGATGAGTTGGTCCCGAAGTACCTCTCGCGGGTGCCACAAGATCCGTTCACCCGCACCCCGCTCGTGTATCGTCCCCGCGGCACCAATTGGCTGCTTTACAGTGTCGGCCCCGAGCGTGTGGACCATGGGGGCCAAGCCACCCCGCGAGGGTCGCCGGTTGCGTGGGACATCCTGTACGACCGGTTCTGACCACGTGCTACCCGAGTGGGGCGGCAAGTATCCATGGGGCCGGGCCTTTGGCTCAACGCCAGTCCTTGGCGTGGCCACGGTTTCGACCTGGTGCTCACTCATTGAGCACTGAGCATCGAGCATTTGCCATTCCCCATTTTTGCAGTAAGCGATATGGGGGGTGCGGCGTAGACGCGGGCACGACGACTGCTAAAATGAAGAGATCCAGTTCGGCCCCCCCTGTTAAGGTCGGCGGCCCGGCTAGGCCTGGCGGGGCTTCCAGTTGGCGGGCAGTAACTGCCGCACCTGGCTGCTGGTCATTGATGGCAGGCGCTGCAGAACGCCGGTGAGGTAATCCTGCGGATTGATCCCATAACGGCGGCAGCTTTGGATGAGGGTGTAGATCACCCGCGTAGCGTCAATAATCGGCGGCGCGGCAAAAAAGCAAATTCCTATGTGCAGCCTTCAACCTTGGACATGCTCGCAGGTGCAAACCGTGCTGAGCCAAGGGCCTCTGGGCACAGCCGCGGACCGATACATCTGGACTCTGAGCCAGACACGGAAAGGAACGCAGGCTCCGCATCAAACGCCGCCGGGGACGGCTGCGGAAGGGCGCCGAGCGACAAGGCTGGCTTCCAACCGTTGGGGAAAACTCGCCGTACGGGATGGTAAGAGGGGGTGGGGGAAACGTGGGCAGGACCTGATGGCAAGAAAAGGGGTCAACCATAACTTTTCCTCTGTGAAAGCGCCGCCTTCAGTCGTGGAAAAGTTATGGTTTGATCCCCTTGCCCTCGGTTTGCCCCCTTTCCCGGGCCCCGTAGCTTGTCAGCGCAAACAAGAGGGCCGCATAGCGGTTGTGTCGAAAGGCGCCCTGCCGCCAAATCACTCGGATGCCAACAAAGGTGTTGTTTCCTCGATGACGGCAATCCGGTGGTTCTGCACTTGATGCTCGACAAGCCACTCTGACACGCCAAAGTGATCTGCAACTTCGGCGACTTCATCGCGGAGTATTCGAGATCCAGATAAGAGCTTGCGGACGCCGTTTGCAGGCGCAAGCAACTCCGCCGCGAATGCCCGATTGCGCTTCTGTTTGTCAGAACTGACACGCGTCAGAAGTGCGGATTCCTCCAGGCCACTGCACAAATACTCACAAACCGCCCGGGCCAACAAGTAATGCTTGCTGCTCTCGCGGTTTTTGGAGGTCGCCACCTGCGGTCCAAGCTCGGGTGTAAGTTTAGCGACCGCATCCAATTGACGCTCATCACCGACCCGGATCACCGGGAGGTTGCCCTTCTTCAGGCCGCACAGTTTTTCAATACTCAGCGGTTTATCTGTTTTGCCAAGACCAAAATCCTTTCTGAAGGTTCTGGCGAGATCGTATCCTTTCTGCCAAGGCGTCGAGGCTCCCGCCTGTCCATGATAAAGCCCCTTTTTTCCCGCCAGTTTCGTCTTAATCTCGAATCCCCCCAACTGCCGAAGACATTTCAAAATCCACTGGGCTTGTTGGGTGAGAGCGGCCGAATCCGCAGCCAGGAAGAATTCTCGTTTCATCTCGACGGGGAGACTCTCGGCAATGGAAAGAATCTCCTCCGCCTTGCCATCGTCCAAGGCATAAGGGTCAAGGCCAAGTGCGCCTGTGGTTTCACAGAACTCCCGTTCTGCTTGTGACGCTTGACGGATCGCCCTCCATTCGTCATTCAGGCAGGCCTGCGACACGTCTTTTGATTCCAACCTCGCCACGACCTTGTCAACGAAAGCTCCTATTTCCGACGCCACCGCTTCGCTGTCCAGGAGAGCGAAGCCTTTGTCGAGAAATCGCACCGGTGCAGCAGCCGGTTTGTACGGTTTCCACACGGCGCGAATCAGAGAATCCTCCGAAAACAACTCCAGATCAGGAAGCGCAAACCCCTCCCGAGCATTGCGCAAATTATGGCGCTCGCCGACGGAGGATAAGAGTGGCCGTTCAGGCTCGTTGAGCAACGGCCACCAATTGAAGGCGAACCATTCCGCCAATGGGTATGCAGAGCAGTAAACCGCCTCGCGAACGGTTTGGGCTCGCTCATCATGGACGCGCGTTACAGGCGTCTGCCCCACGTGGATCGAAAGACGACACCAGGTTGCGCGCAACTCTTCTCCCCTCGCGGCCCCCGGGTCTTCCCATTCGACCGAAAGCTTGAGATTGTTGCCTAGATCGGGCATTCTTCAATTCCTATCGGATAGCCCTTATATTCGCCGGTTGAGCGATTTGTGAGCCGGGCCTCGTGGGCTTCTTGGCCGGCTCTCCTCCAAACGTAGCGAGGGAAGCGTCCCTCCCAAGGACCTCCGCAGTTTCCAGAACGCAAGGCTTCGCGGAGCCAGGACTGAACCATCTCTCGCTGGTTTGCCAGTGACGAGTCGCAAATAGAGGCGTCCGATCTTGGAGCGGGGTGTCCAGCGAACGAGGCCGTCAGCTTGTGTTCAGGACTGCCAACATACCGAACTTCGTCCGCTAGGGCGGCCAAATCCACACCTGGCGGTGGAACTGTTCGGTGATGCCTCTGCTCGCGTTTCCTTTCCGGACGTTCTCATTGCCTGCAATATACCAAAACTTAACTGCAGCGGTCAATTCATCGATTTATCACCGCCGGCGCCTGAAGGGACGCCAAGGCTCGCCCGCCCGGACGCATCTTTCCCTGGAAAACGGTAAGTCCTTGATAATCAATGGAGCGGGTGAAGGGAATCGAACCCTCATCTCAGGCTTGGGAAGGCTGCGCCTCCTTGACCAACCGGCCGATTCGGGCCACGGTGGTCACCCTCGACGCTCGACGGAGGATTCTTCCCGTTGTGAGCCGGTTCAGGGCCTCGTAATTGACCGTGAAACACAAGCGTTCGGGTCGGCGCGCATGCTGGCCTCCTGGAATCAGAAAGCAGGAACATGCGAAAATGCGGGACTGAGCCTGTTTAGGCCCGGGGGTCTGCAATTCAGAGGCCGCATTGACAAGACCGCTTTTCCTTGCTCTACTGCCGGGACCCGGAAAATGATATGAAGACTCATCCTGCCAGCGCATCCACGTCGCTCCTGACTTCCTCGAACTCAAGAAAGGGCGGGCTGTATCGGGCGCGCCCGGCCCTGGGGCGCTGGCTTGTTTTGGCGCTGGCAGCCGGTTGGTGCGCTGGGGTCGCGCCGGGCCAGGAGGTGACGCTCATCGTGTCGGCCAAAACAGGCGAGCGGCTCGCCACCCAGCCGGCGCTCCGATTTGCCGCCCGGTCCGGGCCTGACACCAACGCCTTTCGCATCGACGACCAGGTCACGCTCCAGACCATGGCCGGTTTTGGCGGGTCGATCCTCGAAGCCGGGATGGTTTGCCTGAACACCCTGCCGGCTGAGGCCCAGGAAAAGGTGCTGGAGGCCCTTTTCGATCCTGACCGTGGCGCCGGTTTCTCCGCCATGAAGACGCCCCTGGCCGGCACGGACTTCATGTCGGCCGGGCCGTGGTACACTTACGACGACACGCCGGGCGACGTGGAGATGAAGCACTTCAGCATCGCCCGCGACCTCGGCCCCAATGGCCTGGTCCCGTTCATCAAGCGCGCCCAAAAACACGGCCGTTTCGTGCTCCAGGCGCCCATGGACTATCCGCCGGACTGGATGCTCTTCGATGTCAAGACCAACCAGGACGTGGACCCGAAATACTTCGACGCGCTGGCGCTCTACTACCTGCGGTATCTCCAGGAGTACGAGAGGAATGGGGTACACATCGATTACCTGAGCCTCTTCAACGAGCCGGGGGTCTATACGAAGATTGCTTACAGCAAGATTCGCGAGCTGTTGACGGGCCATGTGGCCCCGTTGCTGGCGCGCTCGGGCCTGAGCACCCGGCTCATGCCCAGCGAGGCGCCCAGCCGGGACGAGGCCGGGAAGAGCTACCCGGTCGTGCTGGACGACCCGCAGGCGCGCCGCTGCCTGGCTGTGTTGCCCTACCACGGTTACGACCACACGCACTTCCAGGCCATCGCCGGCCTGCACGCGCGCTACCCGGAGCTGCCGCTTTGGATGACCGAACTGTGCCATGCCTACGAGGCTGGCACCCCCAAGCAGATGAAACTGCCTCGCACGGATTTCGAGGACGGCGATTTTTGGGGGCAGCAGATCTTCTCCGACATCGAGGCGGGCGCCTCCGCCTGGATTTACTGGAACCTCATCCTCGACCAGAACGGCGGTCCGTGGCTGGTCTCCCCCATTCATGGCAACCCCGAGGACAACATTCAGCACCCGGTCGTCATCATCCACCGGGAGACCCACCAGGTCATCTACACCGGCTGCTATTACTACCTGGCCCACTTCAGCAAATTCGTGCGCCCGGGGGCCGTGCGCCTGGCGGTGACGGGCTCGGCCGCAGGCGCGCGGTGCCTGGCCTTCAAAGGCCCCGAAGGCGGGTTGATAGCCGAACTCATCAACAGCCGCGACGCCGCCAACGAGGTCCGCCTGGACTTCGGCCCTGGATCCGCGCGCCTGACGCTCGCGCCCCTCTCGATCACCACCTGCCTGTGGCGGGCTCGATGAGGGCCGGCTTGGGGATTGAATTGGCGCAGGGTATCTTCCGAAGGCTTGGAGGGCTTGCGCCGCCCGCACAAAGCATTATGATCGAGCTATGGCAATTATTCGTTCTCCGGACCCCGGATTATGAGCATCTCCGACCTGCCGATCCGAGTAGACTCCGAGAAAATCGCGGCCTTTTGCCGCGAGCGGGGCATTCGCAAACTGAGCTTGTTCGGCTCGGTGTTGCGGGATGATTTCGACCCGCAGCGGAGTGACGTTGATGTGCTGGTAGAATACTCGCCCGGGCGGCATCCAGGGCTGGCCCACTTCCGTTACCAGGATGAACTCACAGCCCTGCTGCCCGGGAAGCTGGACTTCAATACGCCCGCAATGTTGAGCAAGTACTTTCGGGAGAAGGTTCAGGCTACGGCCTTGGCGATCTATGAGCGGGGATGACGATCCATGAGTGGCGGCGACGTTCTGACAACGCTGCGGGAGTTGCGGGATTTCGCTCAGGAGGCGACCGAAGTCGCGGTCGGGCGCGTGCGTGCGGACCTCGACCGCGATCGGGGCTTCCGCCGCCATGCCGAGCGCATCGTGGAACTGATCGGCGAAGCGGCGAACCGCGTGCCCGATGAGGTCCAGCGGCGCTATCCGGCAATCCCGTGGCGACAGATCATCGGCATGAGGAACTGGCTCGCCCATGGTTACGATGGCGTGGATTACGAGATCATCTGGGATGTACTGGTCACACACGCGCCAGCTTTGGTGAGGCAGGTGGAGGCGATCCTCGCCGACCTCAGTCCTGGGCCAGCTTCCTGATTTCTTGTTCCTTCATGCGGAATGTGACCCATTCGTCAAGCGGTGTCGCGCCCAGCTTCGCATAGAACTGCAAGGCGTCCTGGTTCCAACGCAGGGCCGACCACTCGAGGCGGCCGCAGCCGCGGCGCGCCGCTATGCCGGCCACCTGCCTGAGCAAGGCCCGGCCCAGGCCCTGCCAGCGAAAGGCCGGCCGCACATAGAACATCGTCCAGCCAAAGCCCTCGGCGGCCGACGAAGCTGGAGAAGGTGAAGAAGTAAATGGCGTAGCCGGCCAGTTCCTGGTCCTGGCGCGCCAACAGCGCGCTGGCCACCAGTTGTGGACCGAAGAGGCAATCGTGCAGGGACTCCACGGTGGCCTCGACCTCGTGCTCCAGGCGCTCGAACCGGGCCAACTCGCGGATCAGCGTCAGCAGTTCCGGGATTTCGGCAGGCGTGATTGGGCTGATAGCGAAGCTCATCAGATGCCTGAACCCTAAGCTGAGCCGCGAGCCCGTGGCAAGACAAAGCAGCCTCATTTCATTTTTCTGGAAATCAGCAGAGGGGAGGCGCACTCTGCGGCGTAGTGGAAAAGGAAGATGCAGGTGAGCGCATTATGAACGGTTTCCGATTGAGCCGCACCGCCGGTGTGGCGGGTGTTGCCGCCGCGGGCCTGCTCCTGGCAGGGTGCAAAGGGATTCCCCCCAAAGGGGAGACAGCCGCCCGCCAGCAGGCGCAAGCCGTTGCGGCCGAGTATCGGCCCGGGGGCAACAAACCCGCGCTTCCGGTGCTGACGCCCAATTCGAGTCTGAGCAACTTTCTCACCTACGCCATGCTCAACGTGCCTGGCGTGGAAGCGGCCTACTACGACTGGGCGGCCTGGGTCGAGCGCATCGCGCAGGCGCGGTCGTTTCCCGACCCGCAGTTGACGTTTCAAATGGATATTCAGAACGTCGTCACCTCGCTCATGCCCGGTCTGATGGGCAACATTCCCTGGCCTGACAAACTGCGGGCCAGCGCCGAGGCCGCCTCGGCCCAAAGCCAGGCCAAATACTTCACGTTCCGCTCCGCCGTCCTCCGGACCGCCTTCGAGGTGAAGCGCGCCTACTATCAACTCTATTTCGTGGAGGAAAAAATCCGGGTCAACCGCGAAACCCTGCGATTGCTGAGCGGTTTGGAAACGCTGGCCCGCACCCGGAACGAGGTCGGCAAGGTCACCCTCCAGGACGTGCTGCGGGCTCAAATCGAGGAGGACCGCTTGCGGACCGAGCTCGCCAACCTGGAGGATTCGCGCAGCGCCCTCATGGCGCAGTTCAAAGCCGCCCTGGGGATGAAGGCCCAGGAGCCGGCGCCACCCCTGCCGCAGCACTTCGAGTCCACCTCGCTGGACCTGACATCGGACAAACTCTTCGAAACCGCTCTGGCCCAGAATCAGCGTCTCAAGGCCATGGACGCCGAGATCCGGGCTGCGGAGGCCTCGATCCTTTTGGCCCGAAAGGCGCGCCTGCCCGATTTCAGTCTGGGCTTCATGGCTGATGCTCAGACCAGTCCGACGCTCTACCGTTTGCCCGGAAATCCGGGCGCCGTCTCGCTCCCGATCTGGCGCGACAAGATCGCGGCACAAATCGCCGAGGCCCAGGCCAACAAGCGCTCGGCCGAGGCGCGGCTCTCGGGCGAAGAGATCGCGCTCGCAGTCGATTTTGCCCAGAGGTCGTACTTGTATCGGGAGGCCACGCGCAACCTGGCGCTGCTCAATGAACAACTCTTGCCCAAGGCGCGCCGGTCGTTGGAGGTCGCCCGCTCAGGTTACCTGGACGGCCAGATCGATTTCTTTAATCTGACTGACAGTGAGCGGACCCTGCTCGGGTTCGAACTGGCCAAGGTGGAAACGGCCATGCAAAGGGAGGTGGTCCTCGCCGAGTTGTCCCTGATCGTCCAGGGTATGGCACCCGCCAGTGCGCCGATGGCTTCGGGGGCGGGCGGGATCAATAGCGGCACCCGGGCCTCGCCCGGCAAGGCTGGTCCGGGCGGGATGAGGTGAGCCGACATGAGCAAAGGTACAAGAGGAATGTCGCGCCCTGAATCAACTGCGGAGAGGATGAGGCACCATCCCCATGTTGCGTCGCGGCCCAAAGGGCTGCCAGAACCTAGCCCAGGGCTGAGGCCGGCAGGCCGATGCCCTGGGTCGCACCGCAAACGCGGACCCGGTGCCCTGAAGGGGCGCCGGAAACCTCTGGCGCCCCTTCAGGGCGCGCCCGACTTCGCCGGGCCTTGTTCCCAGGGCATCGGCCTGCCGGCCTCAGCCCTGGGCTGGACTCTGCCGGCCCTTTGGGCCGGAGTCTCGAAGCCCGCCGATCGCCTGAACAGTTCAGTGGACGTGGTCGGGCTCGTGAGCGTAGAAAACGGCAACCTCGGGCACACGGCAGTATTCACACCGCCCGGCGGCCCGTTCGCGGACGGCGGCTCTAAGGACCTCGGGGATCCGTTGTCTAGGGCCTAATCGCTATGCTGAAGGGCATCATTGATTTCTCGCTCCGGAACAAGTTCGTCGTCGTGCTGGGGACGGTCGGACTGCTGCTGGGCGGCATCTACGCGGTGAAGAATATCCCGCTCGACGCCATCCCCGACCTCTCCGACGTGCAGGTCATCGTTTATACCGAATGGCCCGGCCAGGCCCCGCAGATCGTCCAGGACCAGGTCACTTACCCGATCACGACCAAGATGCTCTCGGTGCCAAAGGCGAAGGTCGTGCGCGGCTACTCGTTCTACGGCTTCTCGTTCGTGTATGTCATCTTCGAGGATGGGACCGACCCGTATTGGGCGCGCAGCCGGGTGCTGGAGTATCTGAGCGGTCTGGCCTCGCAGTTGCCCAGGAATGTCACCCCCACGCTCGGTCCGGATGCCACGGGCGTCGGCTGGGCCTTCATGTACTCGATCAATTCCACCAACCGCGACCTGGCCGAACTGCGCTCGATGCAGGACTGGTATTTGCGCTACCAATTGGCCTCGGTCGAAGGGGTCTCGGAAGTCGCCTCCGTGGGCGGCTTCGTCAAGCAATACCAGGTGACGGTTGATCCCGCCAAGCTGCGCGCCTTCAATCTCTCGATTTCGGACGTGGCGCGGGCAGTCCAGCGGAGCAACGGCGAGGTGGGCGGCCGTTCCATCGAACTTTCGGAGAAGGAGTTCATGCTGCGGGTGCGCGGCTACATCGAGGGCCTGGAGGACCTGCGCAGCGTGGCCCTGGGCGTGGGCGCCAAGGGAGTGCCGATACTGCTGCGCCAGGTGGCCAATGTCGAGTTCGGACCGGACATGCGCCGGGGCATCGCCGAGCTCAACGGGGAGGGCGAAACGGTCGGCGGGATCGTGGTGGTGCGCTACGGGGCCAATGCCCGCCAGGTGATCCTGGACGTGAAAAAGAGGCTCGATGCGGCCATGAAGGGCCTGCCGGCGGATGTCACCTGCCAGATTGTCTATGACCGCACCGCTCTCATCCAGCGCGCCGTCAACACCCTCGAAGAGAAACTCCTGGAAGAGAGCATTGTGGTGGCCCTGGTGTGCCTGGCCTTTCTCCTGCACCTGCGCAGTGCGCTTGTGGCGATCGTCATTCTGCCCACGGCGGTCCTGATTTCCTTCCTGGTCATGTTCGGCCAGGGCATCAGCTCCAACATCATGTCCCTGGGCGGCATCGCCATCGCCATCGGGGCCATGGTTGATGCCGTCATCATCATGATCGAGAACGCTCACAAGCATCTGGAGCGCGACCAGGGCAGCAAACCGCATTGGGACATCATTCGCGACGCCTCGATCGAGGTCGGCCCGGCGCTGTTCTACTCGCTGCTGGTCATTACCGTGTCGTTCTTGCCGGTGTTCACCCTGCAGGCCCAGGAGGGGCGATTATTCAAGCCGCTGGCCTTCACCAAGACCTACTCCATGGCGGCAGCCGCCATCCTCTCCATTACGCTGGCGCCGGTGTTGATGGGCTTCTTCATTCGCGGCAAAATCCCGCCCGAGGAGAAGAACCCCATTAACCGCTTGCTCCACTGGCTTTACCATCCGGCCATCAATTTTGTCATCCAATGGCGCTGGCTGGTGGTCTTCCTGGCCGCCGCGCTCGTCGCCTGGGTGTTCTTTCCCTGGAACAAGCTGGCCGCCCAACTCCTGCCGGATGGCAAGGCCAAGCAGTGGGCCTTCAGCGTCGGCAGGTTCTTCCCCTTTCAGAATATCGGTTCGGAGTTCATGCCCCCGCTTTACGAGGGCGACCTGCTCTACATGCCGACCACCTTCCCCGGCATCTCGCCCACCAAGGCGCGCGAAATTCTCCAAACCACCGACCGCATCATCCGGCGGTTCCCGGAAGTGCAGCAGGTCTTCGGCAAGGTCGGCCGCGCCGAAACGGCGACCGACCCCGCTCCCTTCGACATGATCGAGACCACGATCATGCTCAAGCCCGAGGAGCAATGGCCGACTGTGGAGATCAAGGACGACGCCGGCAAGGTTCTCGCCCGTCGCCGGCGCACGCCTGACGAGTTGGAAGATGCGCTCAACGCCGCCGTGCAAATCCCCGGCCTGGCCAATGCCTGGACCATGCCCATCCGGACGCGCATTGACATGCTCGCCACCGGCATCAAAACGCCCGTCGGCATCAAGGTCTCGGGGCCGGACCTCGCGCAACTGGAGCGGGTGGCCATCGAGATCGAGGCGGTGGCCAAGGGCGTGCCGGGCACGTTGAGCACCTTGGCCGAGCGCACAATGGGCGGCAACTACATCCAGTTCAACATCGACCGTGATGCCATCGCTCGCTACGGCCTCACGGTAGGCGACGTGCAGGACGTGCTGGAAGTGGCCCTGGGCGGCATGCCCTTGACCACTACCGTCGAGGGACTGGAGCGCTACGCCGTCAACCTCCGTTACAGCCGTGATTTCCGCGAAAGCCTCGGCGCCTTGCGTGAAATCATCATCCCCACCCCTACCGGTGCGCAGGTCCCTCTCGGACAGTTGGCCCAAATAGAAACCGTCCACGCCCCCATGGGCATCAAGAGCGAAGCCGCCGTTCCCAATGCCTGGATTTACGTGGATGTGAAAGGCATTGACATCGGCACCTACGTGCAGATGGCCATGCGCGCCGTCAATGAGGCCGTCGCCAACGGCACGATCAAGCTGCCCAGCGGCTACAACATCCTCTGGAGCGGCCAATACGAATACATGCTCCGGGCAAGCCAGCGTTTGATGCTCGTCGTGCCGCTCACGCTGCTGGTCATCATCCTGATCCTCTACCTCAACACGCGTTCGGCCATCAAAACCGCCATTGTCATGCTGGCCGTGCCCTTCTCGCTGGTGGGCGCCATCGGCGTGCTGGCCCTGCTCCACTACAACCTGAGCGTGGCCGTGTGGGTCGGCATCATCGCCCTGGCCGGACTCGATGCCGAGACCGGTGTCGTGATGTTGCTCTATCTGGACCTGGCTTACGCTGACTGGCAGAAGAAAGGGCTGATGAGAAACCTCACGGACCTGCGTGACGCCATTTACCACGGCGCCGTCAAACGGGTGCGGCCCAAGGCCATGACGGCCAGCGTCATCATTGGCGGCCTGGCGCCCATCTTGTGGAGCCACGGCACCGGCGCCGATGTGATGAAGCGCATCGCCACTCCCATGATTGGCGGCGTCATCACCTCCACCATCATGGAACTGCTGGTCTATCCCGCCATCTTCTTCCTCTGGCGCTCTCGACCGCTCCGGCGCCAAACCAAGCCATAAGTGTTCAGGCCGCCCCGAAAAGCACCGCCGCATACGAGCGCGGACGCCTCGTCCGCGCGTGCGCCGCAACCAGAAACGCGCGGACGAGGCGTCTGGGGCTTCGCCGCCGGGAATCGCGCGCAAGCCAACCACGACGGCACGTTCGTCTGGGCAGATTACCGCGGACTCTCGGGACCCATTTTTGCTTCCAGCGGCACCAAAGTCATTCAAAGTAAGTTATCTGGAGACTCGGCGCCTCACCGCGTGATGCGCCCGTTGGCCTTCAGGGGGAGCGCCGCGTAGCGCTTGAGGGTTTGCGTGACCGGGTTGACACCGATGCCCACGCTCTCCAACGCCGTAACGCCGAGCAGGGGTTCGACCCCGGCTGGGCCGAAGATGATCTTGGTGACCGTATCCGAGCCCATGAAGCTGAGCCGCGCGAAGCCATAGTCGTATTCGACCGGCGTGCCGTTCGCCAGTTCGTAGGCCTCCCGTCCTTCCGGCTCGATTCCGGCTTCCCGCAGCAGGTTGCCCGGCGCAAGACAGACTATCGCGCCCGTATCTACGAGGAACGAGGCCGTGTAGGGCGGATTGGACCTCTGCAGGTTCGAGACTGAGACGGTGATGTGCGTGTGGCCCATGACACGATCTAGACTAGTGCGCACCGAAGGGCCTGTCAATGCGTAAGAGATTCTGTGCCCCGTTGGCATCGGCGTAGAGCCGGACGCCCAGCCCGATCTGGCGCAACTGGGCCAGGCACTTGGCCGAGCGCGCCCACTCCTTGGCCTTTGCGAGCGCCGGCAAGAGCATCGCCGCCAGCAGCGCGATAATGGCGATGACGACGAGCAATTCGTTGAGCGTGAAGGCCGGGAGTTTTCCCGGCCCGTGGCCCCGTCGCCGCAGGCCCGGAGACGCGCTCCGGGGCGTTGGTCCTGCGGCGACGAACAAGCGTTGAGTTTTCATTGCACGCGGCGGAGGCGGAAGAACCGGTTGTCCGCGTGGCAACTGGCCATGGCCATGATCATGGCGCCTTGCACGGGGACGTTGGTGAGGGTTGCGGCGGAGAGGCTCAAGGGCGCTGGCGTCAGGGCCAGCCCGCAGCAGAGGAAGATCGAGTGTTTCACGCCAATTTCGGAAACGCGACAATCGGCTGGTCTTGCCGTGGAGGTGGGCATTAACACTGTCGAGATGCGTGGGCCGCCATGTGAACAAATCGAGTTGACTGGAAAGCACTCACGTTTGACAATATGAACATGAAATTCCTTGCTCATCGCGACCGTGCCTGGCGCGCGGCCCTGGCCCTGGTGTTGGTTGGGGGACTGGCGCCGCTGTCGGCGGCGCTGGCGCAGCCCAGCATCGTCTCCACCATCCCGGCCAATGCCGCCACGGGCGTTTCGCCGAGCGCGCCGGTCGTCTTCACCTTCAGCACGGCGATGGACACGAGCCTCACCACGGCCCAGTTCTTCGACACCTCCGGAAGCAGTCCGGCGGCCACGGCGTCCTGGAGTACCGATGGCACTCGGATGACGAACACGCCCACACCGCCATTCCCGAACAACGACATGGTTTTTTGGATCGTGTCGGGCCAGGACGTGGCGGGCAATTCGCTCTTTCAGCCCAGCTCGGGCATGTTCACCACTGGCAGCAGCGGTGGCGGCGGCGGTTCGGGGACCAACAAGATCACCACCTTTGGCGTCGGCACGCTTTGGTTCTTTGACCAGGCCGGGAGCGGTGCGCCCACCCCTGATCCGGAAATCAGCTACTCCTTCGAAGCCCTCACCACCCTCGCCTCCAACCGCACCGCCACGAGCATTAGCCTCACGCTGCCCACGGGCGCCGTCACCAACCTCCAAAGCATTCCGACGAAGCCGGAGGACTTCAACCTGCTCGAGTTCGGCACGAACCTGGCCTCCTTCCAGGCCGCCTATCCCAGCGGCGATTACCTCTTCAACGTCCAGGCGGCTGTCTCGAATCAAACCAGGACCGTGACCCTGCCGGCCAGCCTCACGCAGCCCAGCGTCCCCCACGCGGCCAATTTCACCGCCGCCCAGGCGGTGGACGCCACCCAGCCGTTCACACTCGATTGGGACGCCTTTGTGGCGTCGGCAGCGACTGCCTCCATTGGCCTCGAAATCTCCAATCCACACACTGGCCAGATGCTTTTTAGCAATGGATTTCCAGCCACGGCTACGTCCGCCCTAATCCCCGCCGGCACCCTGCAAGCCGGCTCCAACTATTCCGCCACACTGACTTTCGACAATGTCCTCGGCTCGACCAACGCCACGGATGCGACCGTGGCTTTCCGCGCGACGCTCACTCGTTTCACGGTGACCACCACGGGCGGCGGCGCCACCGGCACGCTGGTTCTCACCAACGCGGCCTGGTCGGCCGGCACGTTCTCATTCGACGTGGCTTCCCCGCCGGGGCAGACCTTCACGGTCGAGTACCTCCACCACTTTGCCGGCTGGCAGTTGGACCACGCTGCTGGCGACCAACAGCCCCGGTGGCCGGGTGAGGATCACCGATCCGCAAGCTGCCGCAAGCCGCTATCGCTTCTACCGGGTAGGGACTCAGTGAAGGCGGCAACGTCAAGCGGCGGACCCCTCACCCCGGCCCTCTCCCCTTTTGGAAGGGGAGAGGCAGAGGCTTCGGCAGTCTCTTGAACTTCCGCGCGTCTATGGTTCCTCGGGCCGCTGCGGAGAATTCTCCCTCTGCCCGTCCGCTTGCCCCGATCCAGTGTGTGAGACAGAATTCTTCTTATGCTGGTATGAGTCCGGCGTTTGGCCTGAAAGCCAAGGATATGTTTGTCTTCCCGTCAGGCGGGTCACTGGCTGGTGCTGAAGCGGAAGAACTTCCCGGGCTCGGTGCCGACAGGCACAGTGAGGCTCATGGGGCCATTGGTGCCGACGAGAGGCGGGCCGCAAGGCAGCCAATCCACGAGGTTGGAGGACCAGAGCAACCGATGAGTGGCGCCAGCGGTGCCCTGCCAGGCCAGAAGGAGGTTGGGTCCCTGGACTTGGGCGCTGAGCGCCAGGGCGGCGGGGGTAACCATCGGCGATTGCGCCAGGACGGTCCGAGACGCGACGAAGGAACCCAGGAACACCGTTCCATTCACACCCGGAAACGCTCCCGGTCCACCGAGCACGGCGATGACCCCGGCGAAACTGTTGGTGCGGCAATAGAGGGCTATCCGTCCGCCCCCGCCCCCGCCGCCTTCATTGGGATCGCCCGACCCGCCCTTGGCGGCGATGAGGCCGGAGCCGTTGAACTGGCTGGCGGTCACCCAAATGCTGCCGCCGGCGCCGCCCCCCGCGCCCTCGAACAGTGCCGCGTTGCCGTTGGCGGTGAGTCTGCCGTTGACGGTGAGCGGGCCGCCGACTCGCAACCGAATAGCGCCCCCGCCTTGACAGAAATTGGTGTAGCTGGGGTTGACTCCGCCCCGGCTGCCCCAGTCCACGGGTTGCTGGGCCGAGCCATAAGTGGCGCCGCCGGGCGTGCCGCGCAGGCTGGCGCCGCCCGCCCCGCCGTAGCCGGCACCGCTGCCGGCGTAGTTGCCAGTCATCAGGCCGGCGCCAGGTCCGCCGTTGGTGCCGCTGTAGCCTTTGCCATCGACTGAGAGCCAACCGTTGGAGCCGACAATGGCACTGCCCAGCACCGTCAGGTCCAAATTGGATTGGCCAATCAAACAAGTTAACGCTCCCCCGGAATCCACGAGCAAATTCGACACCAGGAGAGCGGGGGCCGAGGGCAACGGATAGGCCACGGCCCCGCCGGAAACGGTGAGGTTGAATGTCTCAGGGGTGGAGAGCGGCGTGTCCGCTCCGCTCAAGCCGGCATTGTCCACTGCCAGGTCACCCGACGGCGCAGCGGTGGCGCGGGTGTAAATCGTGCCGGCGGCCCCGGCATTGGCGCCCTCACCCCCGTGGGCCGAGAGGCTGCCGGTGAACCTGTTCGCGCCGAAATAGACCGCGATGCGTCCTCCGCCTCCGCCGCCGCCTTGGAGGAGGTCGTCGGGGCCGCCGTCAGCGGAGATCACCCCGTTGCCGGAGAGGGTCCCGGCCGAGAGCCACAGGCTGCCGCCGGAGCCGCCGCCGAGGCCTTCATAGACAGCGCCACCCCCGTCCGCCGAGACCCTGCCGTTGAGCACCAGGCTCCCGGCCACCTTGAGTTGGAGCGCGCCGCCGCCGACGCTGCCGGGGACGCCATTTCCGGGGAGATAAGTGCCGCCGCCGCTGCCGAGGTCAGCCGGCTGCAACAGCGAACCGTAAGAGGTGCCGCCCGGCGAATTGGTCAGGCCGGCCCCACCGAGGCCGCCGTAACCGCCGCCACTGCCGATGCCACCGCTGTTCTGGCTGTAAGAACCGCGGCCCGGTCCCTGGCCGGCGCCAACCTGTGCCCTCCAACGTGATGCCTGACCCGGCCTGAATGGCCGCATCACCAGTGACGGTCAACTGGAGTGCCTGCCCAGCAACCTGGCCCTCATAACCGAGCGGCGCCTGGCTCAGCCAGCCACTGGAGTTTATGAGCAGGCTGTGAATCGAGCTGTTGGACGCGGTAGCCATGGCCCCGGCCCCGATGGTGAGATCAACACTCCGCAGGCTGCCAAGCGGCGTGCTGGCTCCTGCCCAGCCACCGTTCTCGACCAGCAGTTTGGGCACCGTGGCGGGGTCGAGGCCGGCCTGCCGAGATACACCGTTCCTGCGCCACCATAGGTTGCCCCTGGTCCCCCATGGGCCGCGATCGTGCCCGTGAACAAGTTGGTCGGGCAGTAGAGGGCGATGCGCCCGCCGCCGCCGCCCCCGCCGTTGGGCACATCGCCGGCGCCGCCATTGGCGGAGATGACGCCAGACCCCGAGAGTCTCTCCACAGTCACCGAGAGACTGCCGCCGGCCCCGCCGCCGCCGCCTTGTCCGAGGGCGTCGGCTCCGTTGGCGCTGAGACTGCCGTCCAAAGCGAGCGCGCCGCTGACGGTAAGGCGGAGGGTGCCTCCGCCCGCGCCGCCGCTGTTGGTCCCCTGATTGTACCCATACCCGCCGCCGCTGCCATTCTCCGAGGGGGAGGAGATGGAGCCGTAAGCCGGCCCGCCCGTTGTTCCGGATGCGCTGGAATCACCATACCCGCCATGGCTGCCGCCGCCACCGGTCAAGAACCCGGCGATTAGGAGGTTGCTGCCCGCCCCCGGGCCTTGGCCAGCCGGATAGCCAAGGCCATCGACCGAGAGAGCGCCTCCCACCTGGATGGTCGCGCCGCCCAAGACGGTCATTTGGGCACGCACTACGGGGTTGGAGTAGCTGAGCGAGCTGAGCGGCCCGATCGACAGGTTGCTGATAGCAGATGAGGTGACCAGGAAGGCCTGCGCGCGACCGTTCACCGTCACATTGAGCGGAGAAACACCGGTGAGGGACAGGAGGCTGCCTGATCCGCGCACGCCGCCGTTGTCCACGATGACTTGAGATGACGGACTGTTCGAGGCCTGGAGGTAAATGGTTCCTGCGCCCCCGTAATTGGCGCCCGCCCCGCCGCGGGCTGAGACGACGCCTTTGAACGCGTTAGTCTTGAAGTAAAGAGCGATTCGGCCGCCGCCGCCACCACCGCCGCTTAGGACATTGGCGGCCCCGCCGTTGGCGGAGATCAAACCTGTGCCTGTTAACGAATGGGCCGCAAGCCAGAGGCTGCCGCCCGAGCCGCCGCCGCCTCCCAAAGCCGGATTGCCGTCGGCGATGAGCTTCCCGTCCACGGCAAGCGTCCCGCCCACCGTCATCTGGAGCGCTCCACCTCCGGCGCCAAAGGTAGAACCAAATGACTCTTCCGGACCAGGCCAGCCGCCGCTGCCGGCATCAACCGGGGCCGCCGTCGAACCGTAGGCCTTGCCCCCCCCTCCCACACCATATGTGCTGGCGCCCCCGGCGCCCCCGTAGCCCCCGCCGCCAGGGTGATAACTCGGGCCGTTCCCGTTATTGCCGGCCCCCGGACCTCCTCCCGCCGGGGAGCCTTGCCCATCCAAAGAGATGCCCCCACCCGCTTGAATGGTGGCGTTGCTGACTATTGTCAGGGCAACTCGTTGTGTTATTACCGCCGGCGGAAAAAACTGTGTTATTGAATTCGATCAGATCAGCCAGCTATTGGGGGCGATTTGGAGGTTGGCAATGCTGACGATCGATGAACTGTAGGGCACGGAGACCACAGCGCCGCCGCTCACAGTCAAATTGGGCGGAATAGAACCCACCGAGGCCAAGACCACGGGCGTTGTGCCGCCTTGCACACCGCCGTTTTCTATAATCAGCCGTCCAGGCAAGGAACCGCCTGGTTGGAGGAAGATGGTCCCTGCGCCGCCGTAGGATGCTCCGGCACCGCCTCGAGCCGCATGCTGCCCGTGAAATTCGCGAATGCAGAGGTTTCTGCGCTCGAAAACACGGTAATTCGCCCGCCGCCCCCGCCGCCCCCATACGGCAAATCGCCACTGCCGCCATTGGCCGAAATCAGGCCGCGTCCGGACAGGCTCCCCACGGTCAGGTTGATGCTGCCGCCTGAGCCACCGCCACTGCCTTGGGCAGTGCCTGAAGCGCCATCGGCCGAGATGATGCCATCCAGCCCAAGGCGGCCTCCCACCCGCATCTGCAAGGCGCCGCCCCCCACGCCGCCAGAGTTGCTCGGCGTGAAGCCCCCGCCGTTCCCGCCACCGCTCCCAGGTTGCTGCGGTTTCGAATAACTGTCATAGGAACTGCCCCCGGCCTGGCCATACGCGCTGGCGCCGCCAACGCCCCCATAGCCCCCGCCCGTGCCTACTTGGCCGTACAGGAAGTTGTCGCCCTGCGAATGGCCGGCCCCGGTTCCCTGGCCGGCGGGATAGCCCAAACCGTCCAGGACGATGCCTCCACCGGCCTGGATGGTCGCGTTGCTGGATACCGTGAGGGTGAGTGCATTTGCCTGGAAGAGTTGATTGTGAGTGACGGTGAGCCAGCTATTGGAACCGATCTCCAGGCTGCTCATCGGGGATGTGCTGATAGCGGATGGATCGGCCTTTGCGCCGCCAACAATGGCCAGGTCAAATGGGGCCGGCACCGGAGACAAGGGCGTGATGGTCGGGGCTGGCAAGCCACCGTTATCCACCAGAAGCCGGGCGGCCACCGCGGCTTTGTCCTTCGTGTAAATCGTCCCAGCCCCGCCGCCAGCCGCTCCCTGGCCACCGTGGGCCGACAGGCTGCCCGCAAACGAGTTGGTTCCATAATAGACAGCGACTCGACCGCCGCCGCCGCCGCCGCCAAACGGCAACTGTCCCGGCCCGCCGTTGGCGGCAACCACCCCCGCGCCCGAGAGCGAGCCGACGGTCAGCCAGACGCTTCCTCCGGCCCCGCCGCCATCGCCAGGGTTAGTTCCGGCGGTGCCGTTGGCGCTGACCGTGCCGTCCAGCGCCAGCAACCCGTTCACCGTCAGCACGACCGCTCCGCCCCCGGCGCCGCCGTGCAGCCCCAGACGCCCGGAGCCACCGCTGCTGCCTGGCTCCTCAGGGATGCTGACCGATCCATAAACCCCGCCGCCGGCGGCGCCACCGACGCCGGTGCCGCCAAATCCTCCGTGCCCACCGCCACCGCCCGAGCCATTCGTGGTGGAAAGGTGGCTGCCGCCGACGCCAGAACCGGCCCCGGCGCCATAGCCTTGGCCATCGGTGACGATGCCTCCGCCGGCCTCAATAGTCATGTTGCCCAGGACGGCCACCGCCACCAGGCCGGGATTCAAGCCCGCGGACACGCCCGAGAGCCAGCCGTTCGTGCCAATCAGGACATTATTCAGTCCCAGTGGTGGACCGCCCGCAAAACTCAAGGCCACAACCGCCCCGCCGACTATAGTCAGCTCAAAGCCACCGGACCCAGTGCTGAGGGGGGTCGTCCCTTTCGGGCCGCCGTTGTCCACTTGAACCAACCCCGTCGGGTGGCTCGGCCCCTGGGTGTAAATGGTGCCGGCGCCTCCATAGGATGCGCCGGGGCCGCCTCGTGCCGACAGGGTGCCTGTAAACGGACCGCTGGCGGGCTGCGCGGCGCCGGCATAAGCCGCGATTCGGCCACCGCCGCCGCCGCCGCCGTCCCGAGGTTCGCCCGCGCCGCCATTTGCCAGGATGGAACCGGCGCCGGAGTAAGATGCGGCACTGACCCAGATGCTTCCTCCCGAGCCGCCGCCGGAGCGAGGGTTGGCGCCATCGGCCCCGTTGGCCGTGATCTGCCCATCCATCTGCAATTGGCCGCCGATGCTCAGGCGGATCGTGCCCCCGCCGGGGCCGCCGGGTCCCGCCCCCAGGCCGCCGCCACTGCCATTGTTGGTCGGGGTTGTGATCGACCCGTAACCCATGCCGCCGCCCGCCAGACCTGAACTGGCTCCCCCCAACCCGCCATAGCCGCCGCCCCCGCCAGAGATGACAACGTAGGGTGACGAGACGGCCCGGGAGGTCCCCGCGCCGGTCCCAAGCCCGCCGCCGTAACCCCGGCCATCCGCATTGATGGCGCCCCCGGCCTCGACCTGGACACCATTGGTGATCACGAGGTTCAAACCGGTTGGCACCAACGCGATGAAGGCTTGGTAGCTCACCGAGATTGTGGCGCCGTCCGGGATGCTTGACCCGGCGGCCAGGCCGATCCTCGTGGCGTTCCCGTTGGAGAGCACCAGGTAATCTGTCCCCAGGTGGTAGTTCGTGCTGCCGGAGAGGTCGGTGACCACGATCGTGCCTGCTATCACATCCGGCTGGGCCAGCACCGGCGGGTTGGTTGCACTCAGGACATGCCGCTCGCCGGTCACGGTCAGAAGATCGTTCAGCAGGCCGTTGGTGGAGAATGAATGGGTCAAGGCCCCGCCCGCGAGGATGTGAAGGCTCGCGAAGGCGTGCGGCCCGTCAACCGTGAGCGTACATTTGCCCACAACGATGTCCTGGCCGTCGAAGTTCGTGTCGTGGATGCCGATGAGGGTGTCATCGTAAATGTGGCAGCCATCGTCGGGAGCGGCGCGGCCAGCGACGCTGCGATGCTGGGAACCAAAGCCAACCGCATGACGAGCCTCCACGATTGTGAGATCCCGTATTGGGACCATGAACCGGCTGGTGCATGGCGGCGGAAGCCGCGAAGCGTTTTGGACTGCGGCAGTCTTCTGCCGCTTTTTGGACCCTGGGGACGCGAAAGCGGCAGGGGACTGCCGCAGTCCAAAACCTTGCGGGCTCGGGGTCGGTTCATTGAGAGAGTGTTGCCCTTCATAGTCAGGTCAGAGTTCATACGTCGCTGCCCGTGTCTTCCCGCACGCGCCAACACGGACCAAGGCCTCATCGCTCTGGCGCAAGAGGCAACGGCGCCCCGGGTGGAGTACCTCACTTGAGCATAACCAGTGCCAGCCACTCTTTCCCCAGGAAAACGAGTCCTCTCCCCCGGACTATGCGTGAATTTCGCGCGATTTGCGTGAACCTCACGCAAACTGCCAGGAGTCCCCGTTTGACATCACGGCTGCCGCTTGGCAGCATCCGGCCATGATGAGTGAGACCGAAAGCCAACCCTCCCTCCCTTGCGCAGAGTCAATGATGGGACAGCTCCTCAAAGGGCAATTTCCTGTCAATTGCACCAGTGTTGCCGTGCCCCAGGATGTCCTGGATCGGGCAAACGCAGAATTTGTCCGAGGCGACCTCGCGTCCTGCCGCGCCACGTTGACCCAGGCCCTCGAGCAGGCTCCCGCCAGCGCGCCACTCGCCGCGAGGTTGGGCGGCATCCATTTTCAACTCGGCGATTTCGCCGCAGCGCGCCGCGAGTTTGAACGGGCGGCCCGCCTCGATGGGCGCGATCCCATCCTGTTGGTGCAATTGGCCGCCGCGTGCTTCCAGCTTAAGGATGTTGCTGCTTTCGAAGCCGCATTGACTCGGGCTATGCGCCTGGCCCCGGACTGCGTGCCTGCCCTTCAGTTGTTGGCCGATACCAATCTCCAGCACGGCAACCTGACCGCAAGCGTGAAGCTCTATGAACGAATTCTCGTGCTGCAACCCAACAACGTCCAGACCCTCCTGGCCCTGGCCCATTGCCGGGATGGCCTGGGCGACCGGGCGGGTTCCCGGGCCGCCCTTCAGAGCGTCCTGACGCTTGATCCCAACCATCCTGCCGCGCTCCGTGGCCTGGCCTTGTTGCGGGCCAAAGAAGATGCGCCCCGCCCGCCCGCCGCCTCCACCGAACCCAGCGCCGCTTCCTTGGCCCAGGACGAGCCGACGCAGGCCACAGGCATGGCGCAGGCCCAGACCGCCTCCTCGACCGGCGGCATTGCCGCGGCTGCGGCTGTGCTGCTGGAGGCCATCTCAAAGCATCCCCAAGCCGTCGCCCTCTGCCTAACCCTGGCCGACCTTCTATTCCAACTCGGCCACTACGAAGCCGCCGGGCAGGCCCTCGAGCAGGCGCTGCGCCTGGCCCCCGGCCTCGAACCGGCCCAAACGAACCTCCAACGGCTCAAGCGCGTTATCGCCCTCCAATCGGCGGGGCGGAGTCCCCAGCCCTGCGCGCCGGCGGACTCCAAGCTGCAGCCCGCGGCGCAACGGATGCTGCAACTGCACCCGGCCCAACTCTATGGTCCGCGCATTCCGTGCGAGGTCGCCGTGCAACTGTGCCTGGCTGATTTCCTTGAACCGGGCGATTGTGCCCTGGACGCCGGGGCTAACGTGGGCGCCATCGCCATCGCCATGTCCCGGAGGGTCGGTCCCGCAGGGCAAATCCATGCCTTTGAGGCGAATCCGCGCATCATACCTGTCCTGACCCGAGATTTGGCTCTCAACGGCGCCACAAACGTGACGGTGCTCAACCGCGCGGTCTGGTCGAAGAGCGGGGAAAAACTCTCGCTCTACTGCGACGATCGGCTCTGGGCCAGGCCTCGAGCCTGCTCAACAAGGTCTCCGACAGCCAGGAGACCGTCGAGACGATCAGCCTCGATGATTATGTCGCCCAGCGGGCGCTTTGCCCAACCGCCATCAAGCTGGATATTGAGGGCGTCGAGTATGAGGCGCTGCTGGGCGCTGAGCGGACCTTGCGCCGGCACGCCCCGATGGTCATCCTCGAATACTGGCCCCACGCCGATCGCGGCTCCCTCGATTATCTGGAATCCCTGGGCTACCGGTGTTTTGACGCGAACCTCTACTGCCGGGTCAACCGCCCCTACTATCAGCAGCGGCTTAAGGGCAGCGAGTATAATGTCGCCAACGTGGTGGCCCTGCCGCCTTGGGCCGAATCCGCCTACGAGGGCGTCGCGCTGCGCAAACTTGTGGATCTGCCCGTCGCCGCAGGCTCGCTCCGCAGCCCGGATTGTGCCTTGCCCGAGGCCGGACGCTATGTCTTGCAGGTCGATTTGGACGGGCCGCACGACGAACCCATCGCCATTGTCGTTGTGGCGCACAACCAGATTCTCGTTGAGACGGGGGGCCCGTGTACGTGTGCCGGGCTTGTGGACAATGCGGTCTGGTCATTGACGTGGAGCGACCCACCTCGGTGCGCGTCGAAATCAGGCGGCAATCGCAGCCAGCGGCTGGCGTCATTCTCCGGCAGGTGCTTGTCTCCGCCGTCACCGGCATCCGGCGGCCCGGCCCCCACGACCGCCGGGCGCTCGCTACGGCCCCCCAAACAGCTTGAGCGGATCGCGCCCCGGCCTCCGCAAAAGGCTGTAACGGTTCAGGTCGCAATGAAAAGTGCCGCCGGATAGGAGCGCGGACGAGTCGGCGGAACAGGTGACCAAAGTCCTCGACGCGGTTGGGGCTGGGGATGAACAAGCGGCCGAGAAGCTGCTGACGCTGGTTTATGACGAGCTGCGCAAACTGGCGGCCGTCAAGATGGCGCAACAACCGCCGGGCCAGACGCTGCAAGCCACCGCGCTGGTTCACGAAGCCTGGCTGAGGTTGAGTGCCGGACAGATGCCACGATGGGAGAGCCGCGGACATTTCTTTGCCTCTGCTGCCCAGGCGATGCGGCACATCCTGGTCGAGCGCGCCCGCAGAAAACTCCGCGCCCGCCATGGCGCCGAGTTGGAACGTGTGGATCTGGACGCCATAGAATTCGCCGCGCCAGGTGACGATGAACAGCTTCTCCAGATCAACTCCGCGCTCGATGAACTGGCCGTGCTCGCGCCAGAGAAGGCGGAGGTGGTCAAATTGCGATTTTTTGTCGGACTCGATGAAAAGGAGACCGCGGAACTGCTTCACATCTCTCCCCGCACAGTCGAGCGTTATTGGCGCTACGCCAAGGCCTGGCTGTTTGAGCACGTGAAACCACCCAAGGCATAAAGAAGTGTGACTGTTCAGGTGTGGGGCAGACCTCTGGTCTGCCGGTTCACGGAGCCTCCGGCTCCGTGTCCCTTGCACGTCCAAGGCTCGGGGCCAGAGGCCCCTGGAACCGGCAGACCGGAGGTCTGCCCCACGCGTGCCCACCTGAACAGTTGCAAAAAAGTTTGCGGGCGTGTCGGGTTTGAGCGCGAAACGGCGTACTCTTTAGTAGAACGACCATTGTGGCTGACGGATAATGAAGGAACTGGACCCAAGCGAAGAGGTCATCTTCAACGCGGCGCAGCAGTTCGCCGACGCGGAGAAGCTGCGGCAATATCTGGATCTTGCCTGCGAGGGCAAACCGGAAATGCGCCGGAGGATCGAAGGCTTGCTGGCGAACGCTCCGCAAGCCGACTCGTTCTTTGGCCGGAACGCGGTAATTGCGAACAACCTGTTCGCGCCCGCCGCTCACCTTGCCCCCGCCCAAGCAAACTCGCGGGTCGAAGAGCAGCCGGGCTCTGTGATTGGCCGCTACAAACTGATGGAAAAAATCGGCGAAGGAGGCTGCGGGATGGTCTATGTGGCGGAGCAAACCGAACCGGTCCGCCGGCGGGTGGCCCTGAAGGTGATCAAGCTCGGGATGGATACCCGTTCGGTCGTGGCTCGCTTCGAGGCCGAACGGCAGGCGCTGGCGATGATGGACCATCCGAACATCGCCAAGGTGCTCGACGCCGGCGCAACCGACACCGGACGGCCCTACTTCGTGATGGAACTGGTCCGTGGGGTCAAGATCACCGAGTTCTGCGACCAGAACCAGTTGCCAACCCAGGAACGGCTCAAGTTGTTCATCGAGGTTTGCCGCGCGGTTCAACACGCTCACCAGAAAGGCATCATCCACCGGGACCTCAAGCCGTCCAACATCCTGGTGACCGTCAATGATGGCGTGCCTGTGCCCAAGGTGATTGATTTTGGCATTGCCAAAGCCACGCAAGGGGACCTCACCGACAAGACCGTCTATACTCAGTTTCAGCAACTTATCGGCACGCCGGCCTACATGAGCCCGGAACAAGCCGAGATGACCAGCGTGGATATCAACACACGGACCGACATTTACGGCTTGGGGGTGCTGCTCTACGAGCTGTTGACGGGCAAGACGCCGTTCGAGGCCAAAGAGCTGTTGGAGGCTGGTTTGGACGAAATGCGCCGCACCATCAGGGAGCGGGAGCCGCTACGGCCCTCGACACGGTTGAACACCTTGGTGGAGGCGGAGTTGAGGACGGCAGCCAAGGCGCGGCAAACCGAGCCGCCGAAGCTCCTTCATCTGGTGCGAGGCGATCTGGACTGGATCGTGATGAAGTGCCTGGAGAAGGACCGGGCACACCGTTACGACACGGCCAACGGTCTGGCGATGGACCTCCAGCGGCACTTGAGCAACGAGCCGGTCGTTGCCCGCCCCCCGAGCGCAGCATATCGCTTTCAAAAATTAGTTCGACGGAACAAACTGGTGGTGGGAGCGGCGGGAGCGGTGGCCGTGGTCTTGTTGTTTGGCGGTGCCCTGAGTACCTTCGAAGCGTTCCGTGCGAGACGGGCCGAGCGCCTGGCGACCGAAAAATCCACCGTCGCTCAAGAACAACGCCAGCGCGCGGAAGGGAGCGAATCGGCCGCCCGCCAGGAAGCCTACGCTTCAGATATAAACCTCGCCCAGCGGGCGCTGGCCGAGGACAATTTCGGTCTCGCTCGCAAGCTCCTGGAGAGGTATCGGCCGGAGAAGCAAGCAGAAGGCAGAAAGCAGAAAGCAGAAAGCGACCTGCGCGGCTGGGAGTGGCGTTATCTCTGGCAGCAATGCACGAGTGACGCTCTGCTCAAACTGTGGCAGAGCAAGAGCGGTGTCCAGGACCTGGCCATCTCCCGTGATGGGAAGTGGCTCGCGGTTGGGGAGATCGATGAGGGTGCGGGGACCGCGGTGTTGGATATTTCAAATTTGGGAGCCCCATGGGTGATTACAAACCTTTATCCAACAGGCCTGGCCAATTTGGCCTTTTCGCCGGAACCACTGCTGGCATTCTGTGGCGACGAACACACCGCCACCAATTGGCATCAAAGCGTTCACTTGTGGAACTCGCAAACCACGCGGAAGCTCTTCGATCTTCCTCCTGGCAATTACTGTGCCGGCCTCGCGTTCTCCCGGGATGGTCGCAGCCTCTTCGCTTCGGCAGTAAATCCAATGAGTGCCGCAGACGGTCAGCTCACCCTCTGGCGGATTCCTGAGGGTACGCTCCTCACAAACTATACCGCGTTCATACCCTGGCCGGAATACGGGAACGGATATGTCGCGGTTGATCCGAACCTGAAATCGGCCGCTATCTGTGGTGCTGAGCTGCAGCTTATCGATTTATCGAACGGGCAAGCTGCGTTGGGGTGTGAAATGCCCGGACGGCGAGTTTGACGGGAATGCCGTGTTTTCTCAAGACGGCGCGCTTTTGATCACGGCCGAGGGCTCAAACCGTTCGATCCTGCGGCTGTGGGATGTCCAGTCCGGCAAGCAAATCGGCCCTCAACTTACGGGCCACCGCCACCTGGTGGACGGCATGGTCCTCTGGCCCGATGCTGGGACACTGGCCACCGCCAGCCGCGACGGCGCCGGCGCCCTTACCCTGTGGGACCTGGCCAGCCAAAAGGAGCTGCTCGGGCTGCAGGCCGAAACGGCTCGGTTTGGGGTGCCCCGATTCTCCGCCGACGGTTGCTTGCTTGGCTGTCTAAGCACCCGGAACGTGCTCTACCTCTGGCGCGCGCCGTCCTGGGCTGAGCTC
This sequence comes from uncultured bacterium, assembly GCA_963749495.1. GTDB lineage: Bacteria > Verrucomicrobiota > Verrucomicrobiia > Limisphaerales > UBA8199 > CAVQND01. The sequence continues at coordinate 111,028 of CAVVMW010000015.1, read as the reverse complement.
GAGGCGGCGCAGAGGACCAAGCTATAAGTGGAATGAAAACTCTTGAGGAACAGTTCGGATCTTCCGCGGTCCATGTGGCGTGCTGCGGATTTTTGTAACGCGAACGAGCCTGCCCGGCGCAGGCTGGTTTGATTTCGAGCTTGCGGAATTGAACTGAGCCTCGCCCGCCAAGCTCGGAGCATCAAACGCAATCACCTGAAAAAAGGGAGCAACCCTCCCTGCTGGGTGGAGTGTTGCCTGGTGCAGACGGATTTCGCCACCGACGAACGGCGGCGAGAGCACACAAACAAACAAAAACAAAGACTCAGGTGCAAGCCACCTGAAAAGAAAGAAAAGCAACGCATGAAAGACATGTCATACCACAAACTCGCGCGGGCAACCACGTCCGTTGGATCCGCGGTCCTGTGCACTCTCCTGGCCCTGGCCGCTGTTTCGCCGGCGAATGGTGCTGACCACCGAACGCCTGCCTATACGTTTCAAACCTTCGATGTCCCTGGCGCCGCCCCGTCACTCGGCTACAGTGCGAACTACGGCATCAACAACCGCGGCGAGATCGTGGGCAACTATAGCAGGTTCGCAGCCGACGGCGTAACCCCTCTGTCCATCGGGTTTCTGTTCGACCACGGCACGTTCATCGACGTCAACCTTTCGGGCTTGGCGGGCTATACCGAAGTGGATGCCATCAACGATAACGGCGTCGCCGTGGGGGATTACAGCGACGCCCCTGTTAACTCCCTAAACGTAGATTTCTTCGTTCGGCGCCGCGACGGGAGGATCCATCTCCTGCCACCCGTTGCGCCTGGCGCTGGCTTTTTCGCTGGGGCTGTCAGCGTCAACGACGAAGACACCATCATCGGAACCTTCACGCTGACTCCCGAGGCGATTACCTGGCCGTTTGGCCTCCAAGGATTCATTCTCGAAGACGGGGAGTACCGCCTCTATAATTACCCCGGTGCCGCACAGACCGTCCTGCTCGGAATCAACGACCTCGGCACAATGGTTGGCTGGTGGGAGGTCGCTCACTTGGCCCAGCACGGTTTCCTGGTCCACAAAGATGGCACTGTGGCCCCCGTCGAGGTACCTGGGCCTTTTATCACTACTCCGGTATCCATCAACAACAAAGGCGACGTAGTGGGCATCTACGCCGACACAGCCTTCACCAGCCAGCATGGGTTCATCTTGTCCCACGGCGTTTATACCACACTGGACTATCCAGGCACCACCGGAACGATCGGCGGCGGAGCCACCGCCGCCAACAGCATCAACGATCGCGGTGAGATTGTCGGCTCGTACCTTGACCTTTCCGGCAACTGGCACGGCTTCATCGCGACTCCCGTCGGCGACAAGGACTGATCTATCGTTCGAGGCGCCAATTGCTCCCGTCGGCATCGGTGGAAACTCATCCTTGCGCCAGCGTGTGGCGGACCTCGTTCCGCCGCACGTTGGCCGAGTTGGGTGGCGGATATGAATCGTTTTCCGGCCTGATGCGCGCCTCCTCATGGGTACAGCGGAGGCCAGTGAACCGATTCATGGTCCCAATGCAATGGCAGAAGCCACAGGGGGCTCTCCATGAACCGGCGCCAAGCCCGAAGGTTTTGGACTGCGCCAGTCCAAAACGCTTCGCGCCAAGCGAAGCCCCCTTTCGCCGTCGGTGACCCCGGGGCCGACTAAACGCTTTGACTCGGGCGCGCGAAATCGCGAGCATGATGTCGTGAGCATCGTTCAAGGCGAATCTTGCCATCCGACGCTACGGGCCGCCTGGGGGTCCGCGCTCCACTGCACGGGACTTTGGATGACTTTGGTGTCTTTGTCGCAACCTTTGTCGCAGCCTTTGTCGGAACCTGTGCCGAATGGCGTGGGTTTTCGACAAAGGCAGCGACAAAGGTCGCGAAAATCACTCAAGGTCTGGCGCAGTATGCCTCTGCCGAGCCTCCTGGCGGTGGGGTTGGGGCTCACTCTTGCGTCGGGCGCGTGGAACACGCCGGCTGTCGGCGCGCCGGCAGCCGGTTGGTCGTCGCTGGGGCGAATGTCCGCACCCACGTGGGACGGCAAGGTGCTGCGTTTTCAGGGCGACCAGGGGGTGCTGGCCATCACGCCGCTGGCTGACGACGTGATCCGGGTCCGGTTCGCCCCCGCCGGGGCTTTCGGGCGCGATCATTCCTACGCGGTCGTCCAGCGCGACCTCGGCGCGGTCGTGCCCAAGGTTGACATCGGGGCCGGCGCCTCCACGCTCGAGACCGCTTCGCTCAAGGTGACCGCGCAACACGAGCCATTTCGCCTCGCCTTTGCCGACCGGGCAGGGGAGAGCCTCGATGCGGACGACCCCGAGCGCGGCATTGCCGTGGCAGGCCCTTCGTTCCGCGTGGCCAAACGTCTGCGGGACGACGAGCACGTCTATGGCTTGGGCGAAAAAAACGGGCGGCTGGACAAACGCGGCTGGTCGCTGGGGGGCTACAATTACGTGATGTGGAACACGGACACTTACTCTTATGATTCCAGCACCGATCCGCTTTACGTCTCTGTGCCCTTCTACATCGTGCTCCGTCAAGGCAAGGCGCACGGCCTGTTCCTCGACAACACCTGGCGCAGCACCTTCGACATCGGCCGTGAGCGGCAGGACCTGCTGACCTTCGGCGCGGAAGGCGGCGAATTGGACTATTACTTCATCAACGGACCCCATCCCAAGCAGGTGATCGAGCGCTACACCGCCCTCACGGGCCGCATGCCCATGCCGCCACGCTGGGCACTGGGTTACCACCAGTCTCGATACAGTTACTATCCCGAGTCCCGCGTGCGCCTGCTGGCCAATGCCTTTCGCGAGAAAGCCATCCCCGCCGATGTCATCTGGCTCGATATTGACTTTCAAGACAACTACAAGCCGTTCACCTGGGACCGCGGACGCTTCCCGGATCCAAAAAGGTTGATTTCAGATCTCGCGGCCCAGGGATTCCATGTCGTGTGCGCCGCTGATGGACATCCCAAGCGGGAACCCGGTTATGCCCCTTATGACAGCGGCCTGGCGGGCAATCACTTTCTCAAGCACCCGGATGGGTCGCTCTACGAAGGGCCGGTGTGGCCGTTGCGGGCGGACGAAACTCCCGGGCCGAGCGTATTCCCGGATTTCAGCCGGCCCGCCACGCGCGACTGGTGGGGCTCACTCCACAAAGGGTTTGTCGAGGACGGCATCGCGGGCATCTGGAACGACATGGACGAACCGTCGGTTTTTGACACGCCTTCCGGAACCATGCCCCTGGATATCGTGTTCGACAACGAAGGCGAGCCCGCTACCGCCCGCCAATTGCACAATGTCTATGGGCAGTTGATGAGCCGCGCCACCTTCGACGGCTTGACCCGGCTCCGTCCCAACCAGCGGCCGTTTGTGCTGACACGGTTGAGCTTTGCGGGCGGCCAGCGTTATGCCGCCGTCTGGATCGGTGACAACACGGCGGATTGGTTGTCGCTGCGGCAGTCGATCCCCACGCTCCTGGGCCTGGGGCTCTCCGGGTTCGCCTTTGTCGGCAGCGATATTGGCGGTTTCGCGGAGGCGGCCCCGGCCGAGCTTTACACGCGCTGGCTGCAAACCGGCGTCTTTTATCCCTTCATGCGCTCGCACAGCGAGCTGGGCGTGCCCGAGAAGGAGCCGTGGACGTTCGGCTACCAATTCGAGCCCGTTAACCGGCGTGCCATCGAACTGCGCTACCGATTGCTGCCCCACATCTGCAACGTGGTGCAGCAGGCCAGCGAAACCGGCGTGCCGCCCTGCGGCCGATGTTCCTCGAGTTTCCCGAGGATGACAAGGCCGCGGCGATCGAGGATCAGTTCCTCTTTGGCGCGGACCTGCTCGTGGCCCCGGTCCTCAGGGAAGGCGAGACGACGCGATCGGTCTATCTGCCCAAGGGCGATTGGCATGACTACCGCACGGGCCGCCGTTACGCGGGCGGAAAGAAAATCAAACTCCCGGTAACGCTGGAATCTCTGCCGCTGTTCGTGCGCAGCGGCGCGTTCATCTTCCGGCAAACCCTGGTGCAGCACACCGGCCAAATGCCGGGCAAACCACTCAACGTCCTGGTTGCTCCGGCAGCCCAGTCCGAAGCCACGCTCTACGAAGATGACGGGGCAACCCTCGACTATCGCAACGGAGTCTCCGTGAAGCGGAGTTTCCGTCAAACCCGCGACGGCCAAACGATTGCAGTCGAGATTTCCGCGCCGTCGGGTTCGTATCGTCCAGCGGCTCAAGACCTCCTTCTGGAACTCTGGCTGGAACAAATGCCGCGTGGAGTTTATGCCGGGACCGGGCGGGCCAAGGCGCCCCTGCCCGGTCTCGATGCCCTAACACTCGAGGATGCTCCCTGCGGTTGGACCTACGCGGATGGGTTGCTCACGATCAAAGACCGGGACAGCTTCCAACCCGTGCATTTCTCGGTCGAGCGGTGAAAATGGAGGGCGGAGATGATGAAGCAGGAGAACCTGGCGGGGCTGGTGCGGACGGCGGCGCGTTATTGGTTTTCCACGACGGAAATTCCGCCCTCGACATGGAAGGACGAAGTGCTTAAATTAGAGGCGGGTCAGACGACCCGATCATTTATGAGTTTGGCGGAGCAACTGATTGTACTTGAATTGCACCGTGCACACTGGATCAACCGCGTCATCCGGATGAACGCAATTTTGGCATTGGAAGACGGTTCGGTGTTTCACGGCAGCGGTTTTGGCGCGCGCGCCTCGGCCTGCGGCGAGGTCTGTTTCAACACCTCGATGACGGGTTACCAGGAAATTCTCACAGACCCGTCGTACAAGGGGCAGATAGTGACGATGACCTATCCGCTGATTGGCAACTACGGGGTGAATGGGGAGGACGTGGAATCGTGGCGGCCGCACGTGGCGGGGTTTGCGATTCGTGAATTGTCGCCGGTGGTGAGCAACTGGCGTGCGGACTGCTCGCTGGGGGAATACCTGGAGCGGAACGCCATCCCCGGCATCCAGGGCATCGACACGCGGGCGCTGACCAAGAAGCTGCGGGTGCGAGGGGCCCTGAACGGGTTTATTTCCACGGAGGGCGTTTCGGAGGAGGAGGCGGTGCGGCAGGCCAGGGAGTGGCCCGGGCTGGCCGGAGTGGATTACGTGCAGGCGGTGACGCACAAAGAGGGCTTTTTGTGGGACCAGACCGGGGAGCGGAGCAGGCAGTTCAGCCTGGCGCAGGGCGTCCAGGGCCAGGGACCGGCAGCCAGGGTAGCATTGCCGGCTGCGGATGTCCCCATCGTGGCCTACGACTACGGGATGAAGTACAATATCCTGCGCCGTTTGCGGCAGCACGGGTTCAGCGTCCAGGTGGTGCCGGCCGGCACCCCGGCCGGCGAGGCGCTCCGGTACAAGCCGGCGGGGATTTTTCTCTCGAACGGTCCCGGAGACCCGGCGGCGCTGGGCTACGCGGTGCAGGCGGTGCGCGACCTGCTGCGGACTGGCATCCCGATCTTCGGCATTTGCCTCGGGCACCAGATAGTGGGCCAGGCAGTCGGGGGCCGTACCTTCAAGCTCAAGTTCGGGCACCGGGGCGCCAACCAGCCCGTCAAGGACCTGGAATCGGGACGGGTCGAGATCACCGCGCAGAACCACGGGTTCGCAGTCGATCCGCAGTCGCTGCCCTCCGAGGTCCTGGTGGACCGCATCAACCTCAACGACCAAACGGTCGAGGGGATGCGCCACAAGACCCGGCCGATGTTCTGTGTTCAATATCACCCGGAGGCCTCTCCCGGGCCGCACGACTCCACACCGCTCTTCGCCCAATTCCGCGCGATGATCCAGGCGCGACAATAAAAGGCTAAAGGCTGAAGGCTAAAGGCTAAAGGCTGAGGCGGGGAGGCTGGGGAGCGCAGGGTCCGTACTTTAGCCTTTAGCCTTTAGCCTTTAGCCTTTAGCCTTCAGCCTTTAACCGGCTGCTGCATTTCCGTTTGACTTGGGCAGATCCATGGCGATAATCGCGCTAACTAGTAATTACTATGGCGAAACTCGTTCTCCTGAGCGTGGGCATGACCGGCCGGACTCATGAACTCAAGGCCCAGAAGACCACCATCGGCCGCCTCGAGGACAACACCTTCCAGGTGGCGGAGCCCTCAGTCTCCGGCCATCATTGCGAGGTCGTGCTCAAGGGGAACGAGGTCCTCGTCCGCGACCTCAACTCGACCAACGGGACCTACGTCGGTGGGGAACGGGTCAGCGAGGCCGCCATCAAACCGGGTCAGATCGTGCGCCTGGGCCAGGTGGAAATGCGGCTGGAGCCCGACACCGTGCCGGGGCCGTCCAAGAAGCTGGATCAGACCATGGTGATGCAACGGGGCGTGAGCCTCAACGAACTGGTCGAGCACGGCACTGGAGCCGGCGGATTCGACACCGCCAGCAGCGGCTTCGCCAAGAAGACCAACAAGGCCAACCGGATCTTCTGGACCGCCGCCGCTGCCTTCGCCGTCGTGCTAATCGGGGTGATCGTGTACATGATCCTCCAGTCTAATACGCGCTGACGAAAGGAAGGCGAAAAAGGGCTAAAGGAGTGAGAGAGCGTGCCTGCGGCGCATCCTGTCACTGCCCCGCCGAGTGTGGAGAGAACCCCACCCCCCTTCCCCCCTCCCATGCGCTCAGAGCGCATGGGAGGGGGGTGATTTGTTTTTGTCCAGTACCCAGGGCGGCGGCCCGCCTGCGCTGCGCTCCGGCGGGCCTTGCCCTGGGCTATTATCTTGCCGCCCCTTCGGGGCTCGGAGAGTGCCGCGCTCCGCGCGGGCAAAGGAATTTGCGGGCGGTGTCGGAATGCGGTGCGCCAGGGCACGTCGGCTCGGTCCTTTAGCCTTTAGCCTTCAGCCTTCAGCCTTCAGCCTTCTCTTAGCCACTTGGCGGCCTGGGGGGCGGCGTAGGTGATGAGGATGTCGGCGCCGGCGCGGCGCATGGCCAGGAGGCTCTCCAGGGTGACGGCCCGCTCATCGATCCAGCCGTTTGCGGCGGCGGCCTTGACCATGGAGTATTCGGCGCTGACGGCGTAGGCGGCGGTGGGATAGCCGAACTCGGTTTTGACGCGGTGGAGGATGTCCAGGTAGGCCAGGGCGGGCTTGACCATGACGATGTCGGCCCCTTCCTGGATGTCGAGGGCCACCTCGCGCAGGGCCTCGTTGGCGTTGGCGGCATCCATCTGGTAGCTGCGCCGGTCGCCGAATTTCGGGGCGGATTCGGCGGCCTCGCGGAACGGGCCATAGAAGGCCGAGGCGAACTTGGCGGCATAGGAAAGTATAGGTGTATTGATGAAACCCAGTTGATCCAGTTGCGCGCGTATGGCCCGCACGCGGCCGTCCATCATGTCGCTGGGCGCCACGATGTCGGCGCCGGCCTCGACGTGGCTGGCGGCGGCGCGTGCCAGGAGCTTGAGGCTGGGGTCGTTGAGGATTTCGCCCCCGGCCGGGTTGGGGCGCACGATGCCGCAATGGCCGTGGGACATGTACTCGCAGAGGCAGACATCGGTGATGACGAGCAGGCGTGGCAGTTCCTTCTTGAGGAGCCGCACGGCCTGCTGGACGATGCCCTTGGCGGCGTAAGCACCGGAGGCCTGCTCGTCCTTGGCGTCCGGAATGCCGAAGAGCAGCACCGCCGGGACGCCCAGCGCGTGGGCCTGGGCCGCTTCACGCACCAGCTCATCCGGGGAGAGTTGGAAGACCCCCGGCATGGCCGCGATGGGCCGGCGCAGTTTCTTGCCGCCGCGCGCGAACATCGGCCAGACCAACTGCCCTGCGTGCAGGCGCGTCTCCCGCACCATCTCCCGCAGCAGCGGCGATTGGCGCAGCCGGCGGGGGCGATACTCGGGGAATTGTCCCACAAAATGCAAACTCACGGCCAGAGTCTATGCTGGTCGGGTGCGCAGGCAAGTCTCGAACGCCGCCCTACTGCACCGGACTTTGAGCGACGTTCACGACCTTTGTCGCAGCCTTTGTCGAGTCCTTTGTCGAAATCGGGCTGAGCTCGACAAAGGCTTCGACAAAGGCTGCGACAAAGATACGGAAGTCGTCCAAAGTCGGGTGCAGTAGGCCGCCGCCCTGGGTCCCCGCCAAAAACAGATCAGTGTTTCTGGGCCAAAGCCGCCGGGTCGATCAGCCGGGTCCAGCGGTCCTGTTCGGTAATCGGGATGAGGCCGCGCTGGACTTTGAGCCAGGCCATGTCACGGAGCGAGCGCCAGCCGAGCCGGCGTGCCGCCTGCCGCAGTTCAGCGGTGCGGAGCCCGGGGCGGATGAGGTTGGCCACGGCCTCGTCGAGGAGGAAGAACTCATAGATGGCGACGCGGCCGCGGTAGCCGCGTTGGTTGCACTCGACGCACCCGCGGCCCTTCCAAGCGCGGACCTCCTGGGGCGGCAGCGCCAGGGCGGCGGCCATTTCCTGGCGGGTGTGGTCCGGGATGGCGAGGTTGGGTTCGGCGCAGTGGCGGCAGATGCGCCGGGCCAGTCTCTGGGAGAGGCTGCAGACCAGCGAGGCGGCAATGAGATAAGGCTCGATGCGCATTTCGAGCAGGCGGGTCACGGCGCCGATGCTGTCGTTGGTGTGGAGGGTCGAGAAGACCAGGTGGCCGGTCTGGGCGGCGCGCACGGCGATCTCGGCGGTCTCGAAGTCGCGGATTTCGCCGACCAGGACGACGTTGGGGTCATGGCGCAGGACGGAGCGGAGGCCGGTGGCGAAGGTGAGGCCGATCTGGTCGCGGACCTGAATTTGGACAGTGCCCTCGAGTTGGTATTCGATGGGGTCCTCGAAGGTGACGATCTTGCGTTTTTCGTCGTTGGCCTGGGCCAGGGCGGTGTAGAGGGTGGTGGTCTTGCCGCTGCCGGTAGGGCCGGTGAGCAGGACCAGGCCCTGGGGCAGGCCGATCAACTGGGCAAAGAGGGCCTCCTGGTTAGGTTCCATGCCAAGCTGGCCGAGGTCCAGGAACAGGCTCTGCCGGCCCAGGATGCGGAGGCAGACGGCTTCGCCGTACTTGGTGGGCATGATCGAGACCCGCAAGTCGTACTCCTCCTCGCCGGTTTTCATGGCGATGCGGCCATCGTGAGGGAGCCGTTTCTCGGCGATGTTCAGCCCGGCCATGATCTTGAGCCGGGAGACCACGGCCGAGTGGAGCAGGTGCATATCGGCCGGGAGGGGGACATTTTCGAGGAAGCCGTTGATGCGGTAGCGCAGGCGGATCGAGTTGGCGTAGGGCTCCAGGTGGATGTCGGTTGCCTTGAGGCGGAGGGCCTCGTTGAGGATCTGGTCGACGAAGGCGGAGACGGTGGCTTCGAGGGCGGAATCGGTCTCCTTGCCTTGGACGTTGAAGACGATTTCCTGGGTGAGTTCGCCGCCGCCGCGCTCCTCGCGCAATTTCTGGATGGTCTCGGCGCCCAGGCCGAAGTGTTTTTTGATGACGGCGTGGATGGAGCTGGGGGTGGCCAGGACGGCGCGGAAGCGTTTGCCCAGGACCAGGCCCAGGGCCTGTTCCATCTGGCGTGGCGGTTCGGTGAAGGCCAGGATCAGGCCATCGGCCTCGGCGCCCACTGGCAGGAGGTGGTAGTGGAGGATGAACTTGATGGGGACAAGGTCCAGCGTGGCGCGGCCCAGGTCGAGGGCAACGGGGTCCACGAAATCGAGGTGGTTGGCGGCCGCCAGGGCGCGCCAGGTATCTTCCTCCGAGGCGAAGTTCAGGTCAACGATGGCGCGGTGCTGGGGCAGGTTGAGCCGGCGCTGACGTCGGCGGACCTGTTCGAGCTGCTGCTCGGAGAGCTTGCCTTGGGCCAGGAGGAGGTTGCCGGCTTCTTTCTGGGCCGCTCCGGGGCTTGCGTTCATCGGATGGGCACTTTGAGTTGATTGGTAGTGTTGAGCTGGAGCAGGTTGGTTTGAGCGGTGAGATTGGTCAAGGTCAGGTTGGTGGCCGAGGCACGGGCGGCAAAGAGGTTGGCGGTGAGATTGGAGCCGATCTGGGCGACCAGGAAGGCCTCGCCCATCTTGACCATGGCGTATTTGGGGCCGTCGGCGACCTGGAAAAAGCCCAAGTAGGTCAGCTCGATATCGCGGGTGGTGGGCGGCGGGGCCGGAGGCTGCTGGACCGGGATGAAGTAGCGGGTGAAGAAGGGGTTCAGGGTGTTGGTTTGGGCAGGGAATGCCGGCCAGACATCCGGCGCAAAGAGGCGCTGGAGCCGCGCGGCGGGCAACAGGTTCGGGGTCGGGGCGTCGGTGGAATGGACTTCCCGCAAGCCCGGGGCCTTGCCGCCGAGGCCAGCCACGGCCAGGTAGAGGAGCAACCACAGGCCCAGGTGCACCAGGCTGCCGAACGAGCGGCTCCGCAACGTCTGGATGAGGGCAGGTCTCATCGCCAGTCCTGGAAGACGAAGCCGACGAGGCGCAAAGCAACGCGGACCTCGTCGGGTTTGTCGGGCGATTGTTTGCGGATGATGAGCCGGTCGAGCAGGAGCGGCAACTTGCCGGCGGGGGCGTTGGTGAAGCCGACGGCGCGCAGTTCCTCCTCCCGCAACGGCAGGCCCTGGAGCAGCCGGAGCACCCCGGCCACCGGTCCGGTCAACTCGACTTGAAAGGGAATTGGAGCCACACGAGCCGCGGCGCTGCCGCTCGAACTGGATGGCGAGGCCGAAGATGGAGTCCAGGCATTGGTGAAGGCCAAGGACGATTCCAGGCAGTGAATGGCGCTGACCTTGGACTCAACGGCCAGGTTGAGGAATCCATTGACCATCGCCAGGGCCGGCCAGAGCAGGGCGGGCTGCCGCACATCGAGGGTGTATTCGGGCAAACCGTCCAGCACGGGGGCGTCGAGGGCCACTTGCCGGGCCTTGGCCAGGCCGGCCAACTCGTCCCTCCGCTTGCCGCGCTCGTACTCGAACTCATAGAGCTGGAAGGGCGGGTTCATTTTGGCGCGCAAGGCGGAGCCCAGGTCGAAGCGCGCGGCGGCCTTCTTCCGGGCCTCCTGGAGCCGGGCCAGGGCCTGGCGGGTCTGACTGAGTTGGTTGGTGATGCGTTGAAAATCCAGGGTATCGGTGTTGGTCAGGCCCAGCGAGAGTGCCAGGCCGTTCCACTGCTGCTGCAACGGGGCATCCAGGCCCCTTGTGTGATGGGCCAGCGGCAGGAAAACCAGGACATAATAGCCTGCCAGGACCAGCCCGGCAAAGGGGAGGATGGCGCGGCGTTTGTATTCCTGGAGCTTGAAGATCATCGGTGGGGCCCGGTCCTGCCGGCGGAGGCGGGTGCGCGGGAGCCGGGCGGTGCGGCGGGCGGGCGCTTGGCCGGCAGGGGTTGCTCGAAGTCGGCGGCCGCAAAATCCAGCTCGAGGACGAAATGCCGGTTGGGGACGACGACTTTGGGATTGGCCAGACCCCGTCGCTGGTCCTCGGAGAGTTGGTCCACCTTCGAGAAGAGGGGCTGCCGTTTCAGATCGTTGACCAGTTCGCTAAGGATGCCGCGGGCGGTGTCGGGTGTTTCCGGGACGCACAGTTCGGCGATGAGGCCCGGCCTGGCGAGAGAGGGATTTGCAGCGGGACCAAGCTCGGCGAAAAGGGGTTTGGCGGGGAGATTGGTGCCGGGGGGTTTATTGGTCAAGGTGAAGGCGGGCCCCAGGAAGTAAGATTGCTGGTCGGCGAGCAGAACGTACCACAGACTGCGATTGCTGCGGGACTGCTGCAGCAGGGCCAGGGTGTTGAGGGCATTGATGGTGAACTGCTGGCCTGCCAGGAGCGGGCGAAGGTCCTGGTATTGCGCCAGCAATTGTCCCGTGAGCCCGTCGATGCTGCGGACACTCTCCCGGCTGGCGGATACTTTGGCCAGGAGGCCGCTCTTGTAGCTGCCGAGCGAGATCTTCTGCCAGGTGCCGATGATCAGGAGCAGGGCGCAGACCAGGACCATGACCAGGCTGGCCAAGTTGATGCGCTGGCGGACCAGGCGCTTTTGCCAGTTGGCCCGATAATCCTCCGGCAGGAGCGAGACGGGCTGAACGCTGTGGCCCAGGGCTTGGAGGGCGGCGCCGAATGCCACCTCGAAGCCCCTGGCCGGGGCGACGGTTTCGGCCTGGCTCGGCCTGGGCCAGGGCCGGAACTTGAGCCGCGCCTCGGCCTGGAGATACTCGAGCAAGCCGGGTTGGTCAAAGCCGCCGCCGCTGGCGATGAGCTCGAAGAGGCCACCTCGGCGGCCAGCGCCGGGTTGTGTTGGAACCAGTCATTCAATTGCCGTTTCACCTCGGCCACCCAGCCATCGACCACCGGGAGGAATTCGGGGCAGGCATCCGCCCCGCCCAGGAGATTACGCTGGCGTTTGACCGATTCGGCAGTCTCCTCGGAGCAGGCCAGTGTGCGCGCCAGGGAGCGGGTGAAGAAATCGCCGCCCATCTGAAAGCTGGCAGCGAAAGCGGCCTGGCCGTCCAGCAGGATGACCACGACGGTAGTCTGTGCGCCCAGGTGAATGAGAATGGCGCGCGAAGAGAGCGGGCAGAGGGCCCGGTAGGCATTGACCAGGGCATTGGCCGTGTTGGTGATTTCGCACAGGTCTTCCTGGTCGATCCCCTGCCGCAGGAGACGCTCGCGCACGTCGTTCTCCTGGCAGAGCGTCACCCGGAATTGCTGCCGGCCGCTGGCGGCAGTCTGGGTGCGCACAAAGTCATAGACAATGCGTGACTCGCTGACGCCGCTCAGTTTGAGGATTTCGTCATGGATGAGTTTGCGGACCTCGGTTTCCGGGGCGGCAGCCAACTCGATGGTTTGCGAGATCGTGAGGTGCTGGGGCAGCGCCAGGGCCAGCGGCGGCCGGCCCCAATCGGAGAGGATCGTCTGCAGGTGGGCCTTGGTCTCGTCGGCCGACACCAGGCCCTCCGCCTGGAGATCGATCAATTCCTCCTTGAGGATGCGCAGCCGGCCGAAATCGCTCTCCGCCAGCAGCAGCTTGAGGCAGCGGCTCCCCGGGTCCAGCGCCAGCACCCTCCGGATGGGCGGGTCAACCTGCCCGAGCCTTAACCTGGAGAGGAAATTGGACACAGCGATTCATTTGGGTGGCGGCACGGCGTTGGTGTCGGCCGGAGTGGAAGGGGCGGCACTGGGCGGAGGCGGGTTGGCCGGGGTGACGCTGTCCGGAGAGGCCACAGGGGCGGGTGCGTTGGTTGGCATCAGGCCGGTGGGAATCGCGTTGGTCGAGATCGCGTTGGTGGAGGCGCCGGATTCGTCATAGACGAGGAACTGGCCCGTGTCCTTGACAATGGTGGCGGTGACGAAGATGAGGAGGTAGCGGGGGGTATTGACCTCGGTGGTGCGGCGGAAGAGGTTGCCCAGCACGGGGATGTCACCCAGGACGGGCACCGACTCGACGTAGGTCGAGCGCTCGCGTTCGAGGACCCCGCCCATGACGACGGTTTCGCCGGACTTGACGACCATGCGGGTGCGGATTTCCTGGGTCCGAAATTGGGGGAGGTTGATATCGAAAGTGTCCTGGAGCTTTCCGGTCTGGTCAAAGTCGCTCACGGTGGCGTAGGTGACCAGTTGCACGTCGGTATTGACGCGGGGGTTGAGGGCCAGGACGATACTTTTGCCATCGCCGCTGATACTGGCCATCACGGCCAGTTCGGCCCCGGCGGTGATCTTGGTGGGTTTGCCGCTGGGGACAAAGGAGGAGGTGGTGTAGTATAGCCCGACGTTTTGTTTGACGGCGTATTCCTCGTAGTAATATTGGACCTTGCCGTCGCTGATTGTGGCGGGGCGGTTATTGAGGACGGTCAAGCGCGGGGCGCTGAGGGTTTGGCTCTCGCCGCTTTGCTCGAGGGCGCTGATGGTGGCGCTGAGGTCCTCGGCGCCCAGGACCTTGGTGAAGGTCTCCTGGACGCCGAGGCCCACGGCCGGAGCGGCGCTCTGGCCGGGGGCGATGGTGAGGGGAAAGTTGTTGTTGCCCACCAGGCCGGTGAAATCCTGGGCCAGGGGAGTCGTGTTGGGATTGCGGCCCGTTTCCCACAACACGCCCAACTGCATGAAGGCCGGCTTGGAGATGGTGACGAACCGGGCCTCGATGAGGACCTGCTGGATGGGTTGATCGAACTCGCGGATGATCTTTTCGAGCATCTCCAGTTGCTCGGGCGTGCCGCGCGCCACCACCAGGTTGCGCTCGTAATCGATCATATACTTGAGGCCGTTGGTGGCAACGCACAACTCTTTGATGGCCCGTTCGAGCGAGGGCACGGCGGGGGCCTCGTCATTGACGAAGCGGTTGAGCTTGGTCAGTTCCATGATGTTGGTGGTGCCCGCGGTGGCGCCCACCTGGCTCGTCCGGTTCACTTCCTCGGGCCGAGCTCGGCCGGCAGCATGAAGCCCTTGCGCAAGCGGTAAAAGCGGGTCTCTTCCATGATGTGCTTGGGGTCTTTGGCGTCCACCACCCACACCAGCTCGGCCCGGTCTGAAACTGCAAGTCGTAGTTCCGGGCGATGTAGCGGAAGAACTCGCTCAGTTTGACCTTGGCCAGGTGTACGCCCAGGACCTGCTTGAGGGCGGGAAGCGATTTGTCGGCCACGATGTTCACGCCGGCCTCCTGGCTCAGGCGGACCAGGATGGTCTCCAGCGGGACATTGTCCAGGTTGATGCTGACCTCCTTCTCCAGGACCTTGAACATGCGGCCCTTGACGCTCTCGAAGTCGAAGAGCGGTCCCTGCTCATGAATGGTCTTGCCGTAGGTATCCGGGATGTAGGGGGTGCTCTCGATCTTGTCCACCGCGTCGCGCACGTCCTTGCGCGGGGGCAGGCCGCGGTCCTTCTGCCCGGTCAGCAGGCTCTTGAGCGTGGGACTGAAGACGGAGTTCTTGGCATCGATTTCGCGGATCTTGTCCTCCAGCGCCTGGGCGCGGCGCAATTGGGCCTGCTGGTTGACCCAGGCATGGATGCGCGAGACGATGGTGTTCTTGGGGTCTCTCTGGAAGAGGGCCTTGGCCTTGGTCTGGGCCTCTTCCCACCGGTCGTGGCGCGCCAACTCGAGGATCTCCTGGACCTCCCGGTCATGCGATTGGCTGAAAACCACCTTGGGTGGCGGGGCGGGCGGCGGCTGCGGCGGCGAAGTCGGGGTGTGCTGGCAGGCGGTCATTGCCGCCAACAACAGCCCGGTCAGTGCCGCCGCTTTCGGCGCGGTGGTCAGCCGGTCTCGTAAAAGCATGATACAATTACACTACTTGACACGAGCTTAACCAAGCCTGTTCCGGCGCGGAAGCAAAAAAAAGACCCGCGGACCTCGCCCGCGGGTCTGAAAAAAAGAATCGGCAGACTACGCCCCGTTGTCGCCAATGGCCTCGACGGGGCAGCCTTCCTTGGCCTCTTTGCAGCGGCCCTCTTCCTCGGGCGACTCGGGTTGCTTGAAAACGTAGGAATAACCGCCGTCCTCGTTGCGTTTGAAATTGTCCGGCGCCGTTTCGCGACAGAGATCGCAATTGATGCACTGGTTGTCCACGTAATACTTGCCGGGGACGTTTTCAGGGTATTTATTTGCAACGTCAGCCATAAATAGTCTCGTTTTGTGCGGCAATATGGAGAGCGGGGCGGGAGAAGGCAAGCCCAATCTATGGCTGATTTGATCCACTTGAGGGCTTCGGAGGTTGCCTGCTGGAGTCCGGGGCCGGGAAATCAAGGAACTCGATGCCGTCCGCCTTGAGGCGGAAGCGGCGGGCGCGGATGGCGCTGTTGGGGCCTTCCTCGTAATAGACGGCCAGGACGGAGCCGTCCTTGAGTTCAACGGTCGAGGGGTAGGCACCCGGGGTGGTGTCGAGCTGGAAGGGGCCTTGCCAGGTCCGGGCCTCGTCGCGGCTGATGTGCAAGGCGGTGAGAGGCAGGCGATGGCTCAGGAGGATCTCGCCGGTGCTCAGGCGGGTGAAATGCGGGCAGTGCCCCGGGAAGCCGATGTCCTTCACCGGGGACCACGTCAGGCCGGCGTCGGGGCTGGTGGCGAAGTGCATGTTCACGCGGTCCCCGCGCAGGGCGGCGTAGAGGGTGCCGTCCTTGAGCAGGACGAAGTTGGTTTCGGCATCCAGGCGCACGCCGCTGTCCTTGCCGATGGGGATGGGCGCGGACCAGGTCTTTCCGGCGTCGGTCGAGCGGACCACGCCGCCGTAAGCGGTGGGGCC
The DNA here is from genome assembly GCA_963749495.1 of uncultured bacterium. GTDB lineage: Bacteria > Verrucomicrobiota > Verrucomicrobiia > Limisphaerales > UBA8199 > CAVQND01. The sequence continues at coordinate 94,899 of CAVVMW010000015.1, read as the reverse complement.
GTCCTCGGTGTACACCCCCAGGATGCGCGTGCCGTCGGGCAGTTCGCGCACCGGGGCGGAACTGGGCCAACCGGAGGCGGCCACCTGCGGCTCAGTGTCCCAGGTTTGCCCGCCGTCGCGAGAGCCCACCAGGCAGGTGTCGCAGAGCGCCTTTCCGTCAGGTTGAGGGCGATAGGTGAAGAAGCTGCACCAGAGGGCGCCGTCGCGCATCTGCGCGATGTGGGGGTCGCGGTCGTCGAATGGGCCGTCGTAGAGCAGGCGCGGGGCGCTCCAGGTGCGGCCTTCGTCCCTGGACTGCACGCAGCAAATCCGCCCGCCCCTGGGCCAGTCGTCTCGAGGCAAGGAGACATGGCCGTAGCCGCCATAGAAGACACAGAGCAGGTCGCCGTTTGTCAGGCGGCACACATCGGGAAAGGCCTGGTAAGTCCCCGCGGATTGGCCCCGGGAAATGATGAGGTGGGGACTGGATGACGGCGGCGAAGCCGCTGCGGGGGTTTCTTCGAGCCACTCCCGGTTCAGCCGCGTAAACGTGATGTGCTGGTAGCCGCGGTCTGTGCCGCGTTCCCACAGGATGCCCACGGTCTTGTCCTTGAGGATGGTCAGGTCAGAGTAGGCCGCATAATCGTGCGAGACCAACCGCTCGAGCGTGAAGGTCCTGCCCTCATCGTAACTGACGCGGATGACCAGGCGGCGGCGGTCCGGGCCTCTGGGTCCGGTCCAGAGCAGGCGGTTGCGGTCATCGCCGGGGCCCAGGAGGGTGAATCGCTCGATGGCGCAGGCCACCGGCGTCACCCCCTGGCCTGGGCGCCCGTCGGCCCAGGTCTTTCCGCCGTCGGTGCTCTGGGCCAGCCAGCGGTTTGGGCCATGTTCCTGGCGGATGTCCATGAGAATGCGGCCATCGGCCAACTCGACCACCTGGCATTCGTCGCCGCCCTGATCTCCCGGCACAAGCTGGCCCCGCTGCCAATGGCTCCCATGGTCGTCGGAATAGATGACAAACGTGGCGAAGGGCATCCGCCACATCGGGACGATGAGGCGCCCGTTGCGGTCCTGGATGGCGCCGCCCGGGCCGGGCACGCTCGCCCGCCAGGTGCCATCCTGCATGTCGCGCCCGGTGGCAGTCAAATCCAGCGGCTCGGACCATGTGCAGCCGTTGTCGTCGCTCCATCGGGCCAGGGTTTGCACATCATCGGTCCCGGGCCGGGCGGTCTCGGTGCTCCGTTGGGGCCGCGACCTCAAATAGAAGACCCACAACCGGCCATTGGACCGGTCCACCACGGTCGCCGGGTTGGCGGCTGACCAGAATTCGCCCGGATCTTCCAGGACCGTCATCGGAGACCAGCTCACGCCGTTGTCCGTGCTGCGCTTATAGACCAGGTCGATGTCCTGCTTGCCGAAGCCCGGGTCCTCCGCGCTGTATTTCCGGGCCTCGGCGAAGGCAATCAGCGAGCCGTCTGGCGCCGCCTCGACGGCCGGGATGCGATACGTGTGGTAGCCATCCTTGCCGGAGGAGAAGACATCCGTATGAGTCAGCAGCGGCCCGGCGGCAGCGCCTCGGAACAATTCGCGCAGGCACTCGCGCATGGCACGAGGATAGTTCTCGGGCGAGAGCACTTTGAAAAGCCGGAGGTTGTTGTTCGGGTCGGCGGCATCCGGCAGCAGGCTGGTCCGCCCCGATTGGTTGACCTCGATTCGAGCCGGGACGAACGTGAAAACCGGCTCGGCCCGGGCCTCGGATGGCGGCTGCCGGGAGGCGGTCCAGGCGCCATTGACCCTGCAGACGGTCCGTCCGGCGGCGTGCAGCAGAGACGCGGTGCACCACATGTTGCGGTCCATCTCCCAGACCAGCCGCCGCCAGGGGCGCAAGTCGGCTTCGAGGGCTTTGAGGGGATCCAGTTCCTCGGGGGCGCAACGTTGCAGGGCGTAGATGAAATAGCGCTGCAGCCCGGCAGGCGCAGAGTCGAGCACCTCGGACTGGCGGAACTTCCACCAGGTGCTGAAGGCGGCATTCGTACCCTGGGGCTGCATCGGCAGGCAAAGGCAGAGATAGATCGGCAGCCCCGAGCGCAGCACCCCGATATAGGCCCGGGGGTCGAGGTCCACGTTGTACTCGCTCTGGCTGCTGTCGGCATTGCCGATGTTCAGGTAAAGCCGTCCGACCTTCTGTTGGAACAGCGCGGGCTCGCGGTTCCAAGCCGCACAGAGGTCCCGCACGCTGCCGGCCGTGATGATCGTGACCGGCTCGGGGGATTCCCTCAGTGTCTTGAGCAGCAGCTCGACAGCCCCCTGGAACTCGGCGGGCTGGGCCCGCCCGTCGTCCGCCGGGGAGGCCAGTCTCTGCGCAAGCCCGATGGCAAAGGGCGTCTGGCGCCCGGTCAGGCGCATCATCTGCCGGAGGGGGATCGAGCCGGGCCGTTTCAATTGTTTGTCGCCCTGGTCCAGGAGGATGGCCTTGACCTCCAGTTCAGGCAGCGCAGCCAGCGTGGCCAGGTCGAAGTGATCGTCCGGGTCGTCGTGCGGATGGAACAGATCGGTGCAGTAGATGACGGGCGTGCCCGCGGCTGGCGCGCCCAGCAGCGCCACCGTCAGCAGAAGCGGCAAGAGTCGTTGCACAGGGATTCTGGATAGACCATCCAGACAGGAGTGTCGAGTGCCGAGTGTCGAGAGGCGGGGAGCGGCTCAGCGCCGGGTCACGGCTTTTCGGCCACGACCTTGCCGTCGCGCCAGTAATAGACAGGCGTGCCGTGAGCGCGGGCGATCTTGCGGGCCACCCGGGCGGCGCGGCGTAACGCGCGGCCGGCAGGCGTGAGCCGCTGTCCAGGCCGTTTGGTCTTTCTGGTTTGCTTCATGGTCCCGATTCCAATAGCCGGGGTGCCCGGTGCGAATTTTCATACACTTCCCACCGGTCCGCAAGCGGGCGGTAATGATGAACAAAGTCGTTGGCTCGTCCACGGGCCTGAATCTGACAACTCATCGGTGGTTCGTCAACGCGCAAGAAGCCGATTGGCCTCGCAAGTGCGCACTTGGACACTGCCCCCGGAGCGTGGGCTTTGGCCCGCTTTGCGCGGACTTCGACGCCTTTGCCGGGCCTACTGAACATTGGGCCTCCAAGGCGGACTAAAGTCCACGCTCCGGCCGTTCAGGAGTGCTGACAGGGGCGGTGTGCGATTGCGCCCCCTCGCAAACGTTCCTGTTGACTTCCGGGGCTTGGGCCAGATTGTAATATGGGTGGGGCGCTGGAGCCGCCCGGAGGATCGCGCGATGACAACCAAATTATTGGCGGGTGATGCCCTGGTCGTGGTGGACGTGCAGAATGATTTTCTGCCCGGAGGGCGGCTTGCGGTTTCCGGGGGCGATGAGGTCATCCCGGTGCTCAACAGTTATATCGCCCGTTTTGCAGCGGAGCGGCTGCCGATCTTCGCGACCCGGGATTGGCACCCGCCCAACCATTGTTCTTTTGCAGCCCAAGGCGGGCCCTGGCCGGCCCATTGCGTGATGGAAACGCACGGCGCCGCGTTCCCGGCCACGCTCGAGCTTCCTGCCTCGGCCGTTGTCATATCCAAGGGGACCGAGCCGGGCAAAGAGGCCTATTCGGGTTTCGAAGGCAGCGCGCTGGAAGAGCGCCTGCGCCGGGATTCGGTCGCGCGCATCTACGTGGGGGGCCTGGCCACGGATTACTGCGTGCTGAGCACGGTGAAGGACGGACTGCGCAGGGGTTTCAAGGTGGTTTTGCTGAAGGAGGCCATTCGCGCCGTGAACGCGCGCCCGGCGGACGGCCGCGAGGCGGAGCAGGAAATGCTGCGCCTGGGAGCCGTGCCTTACTGATCTTACGCCAGTACACTGAGCAGTCCGTGGGATGCACTACACAGGGACGACCCCTCACCCCGGCCCTCTCCCCATCTAATGGGGAGAGGGAGCATGGTGGGTGGCCACACACCGTAGGGCAGCCTGACGACCGGGTGATAGGCCCCCTAACACACGCGCGCCACCGGCATGTTGAGCAGCTTGCCGAGCTTGTCGATTCTGCCGGCGATATGGCCGACGCCCACCGCGCAGTGGTGGGCCGGGCCGTGGAGATTCCAGTTGTTGACGAAGGCGCGCGCGCCGAGGCTGAACCTGTAACGGCTATTGGTATTGCCGATTTCCAAAATCGGACCCGGCACCGACTCGCCTTCGGCCACGAGCAACTCCAAACGCCCGTTGGCAGTCTGGACCACGGAGAGCAACGTGACCGGGCCGTGCCGGACCGACATCTCGATGGACAGACCCCGTCCCACTTTGCCGTGATACACCTTGAGCGGGCGCACCTTGGTCTTGCCCTGGGCGATCTTGACGTGCCCCGGCCCGTCGTGGCCCATGAGCACCACGTCGTCGTTCCAGTCCAGCGCGTAGTACTCGGTGAAAGACCCGCCGGCGCCCAAGGCGTCCAGTATCTTTTTAGGTCCTACGCTTCCCCCCAGACCTTCTTGATCACCTGGATTCCGCTGAGGACCTCCTCGGGCTTGAGGGCCGGACCCAGCTCGAAGACTTTGATGTGCTCGGGTCTGACGAAGGGCTTGAGCGCGGCGAAATCCACGGTGCCGGCGCCCGGGGCATAGTGGTCGCGGCCGGGGAACTGGACGTTGTGGATGTGGAAACCGACCAGGCGGTCGCGGAGCGACTCCAGGTGCATCGCGTGGTGAATGAAGCCCAGGTGCTGCTTGATCTCGGCGTGACCGGTATCGTGCCAGTAGCCGAGGCTGGGGCTGGGCAGGTCGCGGAAGAGGAACTGGAAATCGGCCTCCAGCGGCAATTCTTCGAGGGCCTGGCGGTTCTCGGCGCCCAGCTTGAGGCCGCGCGACTCCGCCTCGGGCAGGAGCTTGCGCAGCAGGTCCTTGGTCCGCTCGACGTAAGGTTCCTTGAGGGCCTCGAGCCTTCGGCCACTTCGGTGGAGAGCTTGGCGTATTTGGGGCTTTCGCGTCCACCGCGTTGGAGCATGTCCAGGAGCTTGTCGGTGAAGTTTTTCATCTCGATGCTTCCCAAGTGCAGAACGACGGCGGGGGCCTTGACGCGCTGGGCAAAGTCGAGGGTCTTGAGCGTATAGCGCAGGGCCATCTCGCGTTCGCGCGGGCGCTCGGCGGAGAACTGGTAGATATTGGGGGCGGCATGGGTCACCCCAATGGGCAGGGGACAAAAGTTGTGCAGGCTGGAGATCCGAATTTCTCCGGCCTCGACCGCCTCCAGGATGCCCGGCAGCAGGCTGATGCGCGTGCCGTGGCTCAACTCGGCATATTCAAAACCCAACTCCCGGATCTCGCGCAGCATGGCGCGTCCATCCGTGTGCCGATGGCAATTCCAACAGGTGGAAAGCGAGTACATAAACAACACCCTGGAGCATTCCGACATCTCTCCAATGCTCCAGCCTGCGCAGCAGGCCGGCCGGGCGGCAATGCCCGCCCGGCCGCAGATCCAACGACTTGCCTTACATGTCCGCGTAGCGCGCGCTCAGCATTGCCGAGAATCGCGCCGCCTTTTCCTTGCGCCGGCGGCGCTCGCTCGGCTTCTCAAAATGCCGGTGGTTGCGCACAACCTTCAGTGTCCCTTCCCGGTCGATCTTCTTTTTCAACCGCCGCAGGGCCTTCTCCACTGACTCGCCTTTCTTGAGCTTAATCTCCGTCAATACTCTCTCACTTCCTCTCCGAGAGCCTTGGGAGGAAACGGCCTTCATGGCCGCCCTTCCCCTTTGGCCAGGCAGCAAAGGGTACGTTTCCAGGGGCGATTGTCAACCCGTAACGAGTGAAAACGAAAAAGAAGCGGCCCTAAATCAAACCACCAGCGTCGGTGGTTCCGATGTAACTGTTCAGGTGTGGGGCAGACCTCTGGTCTGCCGGTTCACGGAGCCTCCGGCTCCGTGTCCCTTGCATCTGCGGGGCTCGGGGCCAGAGGCCCCTGCAAGCGGCAGACCGGAGGTCTGCCCCACACGTCCCCACCTGAACAGTGGCGTTCCGATTTAACCCCGGAAGTAGAGGTATCCCGCAAGGATCACCGCCAGGACCAGGCCGGAGGCGAGCACCTCGCGCAGGTCCCAACTGGCGCGGGTGCGGGTGCGGTCTTCCGCGGTGGCGGTGCCGAAGGTGAGGCTCTTGATGGCGTTGTAGTCCGGCTCCCGGGTGGCATAGCTCACCGCCACCATCACCACGGCCGAGACGATGGTGATGAACACGCTGAAGTACTGGAAGTAAATGTGGTTGACGACCCAAAGGAACGAGCCTTGGGCGTAGCCATTCTCGAACCCCTTGAGGCCCAGAGTCACGGGCGTATCGACCAACATGCGGAACAGGCCGAGGGCGAAGCCGACGATCATGGCCCAGAGACAGCCCTGGGCGTTGAGGCGTTTCCAGAAGACGCCGAAGAAAAAGACCACGAAGATGGGCGGAGCCAGGTAGCCTTGGACGGCCTGGAGGTAGTTGTAGAGGCTGTGGGCGCCTTGCACGACCGGTATCCAGAGCAGGGCAATAATCACCATGGTGATAGTGGCGATGCGGCCGGTGCGCACGATCTGGTGCTGGGTCGCGGCCGGTTTCCATTTCGAGTAGAGGTCCACGGTGAAAAGGGTCGAGCAGGCGTTGAACACGCCCGCCAGCGACCCCATCAGCGCCGAGAGCAGGCCGGCGACCACGATGCCGCGCAGGCCCGGGGGCAAGAGGTGCTTGACCATCAGCGGAAAGGCGCCCTGGCTGGCTTTGCCGTTGCCCTTCCCATCGCGCGCCACCAACCGGTCGATCTCGATCTCATCGGGATATGCATCCTCGATGAGCAACCGGTTCAGGCGCCGGGTGAGGAACTGCGTCTGGCTCCCGGCCTTCTGGGCCTTCCCGGGGTCCGTGATGGCGGGCAATTGCCCCTGCTCTTCCGCCAGCAACCCTTGCACCTGCTTGGTTTCAGCGGACAAGGTCACGCCGGCGAACCGCTGCGTGTCATAGATCGAACCCTCCTCGACGGACTTGGTCAGGTCCGCCGCCAGGGCCCTCTGCAAGTTGGCGGGGCGCGAATTGGTAGTATAGTCCGAGACCAGCCGGCGGGTTTCGGCAGAGAGCTGGCTCCAGACCCATTGTGAGACCGGGTCCTTCTGTTGTTTGAGCTTCTCAGTGAACGAAGGCAGCCCTTCCGGGCGAATGTGCTCTTCCAGGAATGTATAGCCGCCGGCCAGGCCGGGGACGCTGTAGCTCTTTGCCAACGCGAAACAGATCAGGCCCGGGATGATGAAGAGGTACACGGGAAAGAGCTTGAGGAACCCGGCAAAGATGCTGCCGCGGCGGGCGGTCTGTTCGTTGGGCGCGCCCAGGGCGCGCTGGACGATGTATTGGTCGGTACACCAGTACCAGAGGCCGATGATGGGCGCACAGAAGAGCATGCCCAGCCAGGGGTAATACCCGTTGAAGTACCAGGCCTGCCTAACGACGTGGCCGTCGGCGGCGGTTTCCAGGACCGGCGACCAGGTGGACTGGACGCCCGCCGGGATGAGCGGTTTCCAGAGGTTGAACATGTCCGACCCGCAGAGGTGGCGCAAGTGGCCCCACCCGCCCAGCTTGATCAAACCATAGACCGTCAGCAGCGCCGAGCCGCAGATCAGCACGAGCACCTGGACCGCGTCGTTGTAGGCCACCGCCCTCATGCCTCCGAGGGCAGTGTAGAGCCCCGTGAGCACGATGACCGCTATCGAGCCAAGCCAAAAGCTGTCAACCGCATACCCGGCCACGTCCAGGTGAATATCCGGCAAGAGCACGGAGAAGACGACGCCGCCGGCGAAAATGCCGACCGCGATCTTCGAGACCACGAACGTGATCAGCGAGACAATCGAGAGCACATATCTCGATTTGGTGGAGAAACGGCGCTCGAGAAACTCCGGCATCGTGAAGACCAGCGAGCGGGCATAAAACGGCACGAACACCCACGCCAGCACCAACAGGCACCACGCGTGCAACTCGTAGTGCGCCATCGCCACGCCATCGGCGGCGCCGGACCCGGCCAGCCCCACGATGTGCTCCGAACCGATGTTCGAGGCAAAGATCGACGCCCCGATTATCCACCAGCTCAGGTTGCGCCCCGCCAGGAAGTAATCCGCAGCGGTGTCTTTGCGCCGCCGCACCACCCACCAGGCCACGCAGAGCAAGACGCTGAAGTAGAGCGCAATGGCCAGCCAGTCCAGACCCGTCAGGGTCGGGCAGGCGGGCTGCGCCGCCGCCAGAAGGGGAGTCAGGTTATTCATTCGGGAGTGTAAACGAGGGTCGAGGGTCGAGGGTCGAGGGTCGAGGGGCGAGGGGCGAGGGGCCGGGGGGACGAGGGTCGCGGAACGAGGGTCGAGGGACGAGGGACACGTGCAATGATTCTGCCAACAATGACTCTGCCATCCGCCTTCCGGCCTCTGTCCTCCGGCCTCTGTCCTTCCGGCCTCTGTCCTTTTGGCCTCCATAGTCCTGCCTCCACCGGGCGTTACTGGGTGGAGAAGCGATAGATGATCACGTTATGGAATGTCTGGCCGGGTTTGAGGACCACGGAGGGGAAATTCGGCTTGTTGGGGGAATCCGGGTAATGCTGAGGTTCCATGGTGAAGCCGTTGCGGAACTGGTAAACCCAGCCGCCCTTGCCCTTGTTGGAGCCGTTGAGGAAATTGCCGGAGTAGAACTGGAGGCCGGGCTCGGTCGAGAGGACTTCCATGACGCGCCCGGTCGTGGGCTCGAAGACGCGGGCCATAAGGCCGAGTTGGCCCAGGGGCTTGTCGATTACCCAGTTGTGGTCATAACCGCCGCCGAATTTGAGTTGCTCGTTATCCTGGCCGATGCGGGCGCCGATGGCCGTGGGCTGGCGGAAATCAAACGGGGTGCCCTGGACCGGGAGGAGCTGGCCCGTGGGTATGAGCGTGCTGTCCACGGGCGTGAAGCGGCTGGCGGCAATCATGACCTGGTGATTGAGGATGTCGCCCTGGCCGGCCAGGTTGAAGTAGGAGTGGTGGGTCAGGTTCAGGACGGTGTCCTTGTCGGTCGTGGCGGTGAACTCGAGCCGGAGGGCATTGTCCTCGGTCAGGGTATAGAGGGCGCTGACGGTGAGGGTGCCGGGGTATCCTTCTTCGCCGTCCTTGCTGACATAATCCAGTTTGAGAGCGGGCCCCTCGGGCGTGGCCTGGACCTTGGCGTCCCAGAGAACTTTGTCGAAGCCCTTGAGGCCGCCGTGGAGGGCATTGGGATAGTTGTTGGTGGCCAGGGTATATTGCTGGCCGTTGAGGATGAATTTGCCCTTGGCGATGCGATTGCCGTAGCGCCCGACCAGCGCCCCAAAATAGGGGCTGTCCTTGATGTAATCCGCAAGGTCGTCGTAGCCCAGCACCACGTCGCCCAAGCGACCGTCGCGGTCGGGCATCTTCAGCGAGATGAGCAGGCCGCCATAACTGGCAATCCGCGCCTCGGCGCCCTTGTGGTTGCGAAGGGTGTAGAGGTCCACGGGCGTGCCGTCCCGGGTCTGGCCGAAGGGATGCCGCTCCACGACGGCCGGGCGCCGCTCCGCGCCGGCGGACTGCCGGTCCACGCCGGCTGTGCCGGCCTGCGGACCCGAGGCGCACCCGGCCAGCAAAGCCAGGCCCAGGCCTGGGAAGAGAATTTGGAGCCAAGGAAAGGAGGAGGTGTGAATCATGGGGTGATGGGGGAGTTGACTGGTGTGTTGTGAGTATTAGCAGGAGTAGCCTCAGACCTGTTCACCGGAATCTCCAGCGCGAGGGAAAACTAATCATCAAGAATTGAAAATTGAAAATTGAAAATTGAAAATTGAAAATTGCTGAACAGCTCTGAAGGCGGATGGTGTGTTCAATTTGCATTTTTCAATTTGCATTTTTCAATTTTCAATTCACGTCTCCCTTGAAGCTCTGAGAACCTCAAGCTTCTCCACGCTTCTCTCGCTCGTTCTTTTCCACCGCCGGCCCCTGGCCGTAGTAGGCGCCGGGGCCGTGTTTGCGGTAAAAATGCTTCTCCATCAATACCCGTTGCATCGGTTGGACGGAAGGAAAAACTCTCAAAGTCTCCCCCGCCAGCCGGGCCAGGTGCTCGAGGATGACGGCGTTGTGGACGGCCTGGTCGGCGGTCCTGCCCCAGGTGAATGGCCCGTGGCTGGCCACCAGCACAGCCGGGCAGGAGAGCGGGTCGAGCCCGGCGAAGGTCTCGACGATCACCTGGCCGGTGTTGGTTTCGTAATCCGACTCGATCTCGTCGGGCCTGAGCAGCCGCGTAATCGGCACCGGGCCGCAGAAATAATCGGCGTGCGTCGTCCCCAGTGCCGGCAGTTCGCGCCCGCTCTGCGCCCAGGCCGTGGCGAAGAGGCTGTGGGTGTGGACGATGCCGCCGACCTCGGGAAAGGCCCGATACAGCGCCCGGTGCGTTGGGGTATCGGAACTCGGGTTGAGCAGGCCCTCGACCACCCGCCCGGTATCCAGGGCCACGACTACCATCTGCTCCGGTTTCATCCGGTCATAAGCCACGCCGGAGGGCTTGATGACGACCACGCCGGCGGCGCGGTCAATCCCGCTGGCATTGCCGAAGGTCTGGATGACCAGGCCCTCGTTGACTAAGTTGAGGTTGGCCCGGCAGACGGTTTCTTTGAGATCATCAAGCATGCGTCAGGCGGGTCGGAGTTCCGCAGTCGCGTAGCGACCCTCTGAAGGTAGCCGTGGACTTCAGTCCACGGTGTCGGACGCCCCGTTTGCGCAACGTTGCGCAGCGACGCTTGACATATCGAGAGGGGTCGCGTTTGGGCCTGTTCTCAAGCGTCGCTATGCGACGCGCGCGCTCCTTGGCCGGGAACCCGTGAGCTGACCGACACCGCGGGGCTTCTTGAATCCCAAAGGGATTCCGGCCCTCAGCCCAGGGTTGCGCGGAACGCGCTACCCTGGGTAGGAGCACGCCGCGACCCGCAACCCTGAAAGAATTCCCCGAACGAATTCGCGCTTTGCGCCCCTGAACCTCGACACTGCGTTCCCGTCCCGCGAAGCGTTTTGGACTGCGGCAGTCCTCTGCCGCTTTTGTGTCCCCTCGCTGCCGGCGCGAAAGCGGCAGAGGACTGCCGCAGTCCAAAACCTTCGGACTTGGTGTCGGTTCATGGGGAGGGTTGCAGCTCGCCGGGCCGCCTGCAGGCTGCAACCCTTTCAGGGTTGAGATCAATTCTGGCCCTTTACCCAGGGTAGCGCGTTCCGCGCAACCCTGGGCTGAGAGACCGCATCCTTTCAGGATGCTCCTGTGCATCATGCTTGTCCTCTTTGCCTCGCCGCCCTTACTTCCTCGCGGCATTTCGTATCTGGATTAGTTCTTTCATCACATCATAGAGATTGCCCTGTGCTTGCTGGGTGCCGAAGGCGTCGTGCAGTTTCCGGTAGAGCCCGTAGAGCCGCTGATAGACCTGGTGGGCCTCGGGGTTCGGCTGGAAGACGCGTGACTTGAGACCGGTCATGGCCTTTTGGGCGTCGGCGTAGTTGTCGTAGCCGCCGGCCGCTTTGCCGGCGACGACAGCGCCCGCGATGGCGGCGCCCAGGGCACAGGTCTGGGCCGAACGCGAGATAGCTATCGGCCGGCCGGTGACGTCACCGTAGATCTGCATCACCAACGGGTTCTTTTCGGCGATGCCGCCGCAATTGACGACCCGCTCGACCTTGACGCCGTACTCCTGGAAGCGATTGATAATAGTGAGCGCGCCGAAGGCGGTGGCCTCGATGAGGGCGCGGTAGATCTCGGCGGGCGTGGTGTAGAGCGTCTGGCCCACCAGCAGGCCGCTCAGGCGCTGGTCCACCAGGATGGTCCGATTGCCATTGTTCCAGTCCAAGGCCAGCAGACCCGATTCGCCCGGGGCGAGCCTTGAGGCGGCGGCACTGAGGGCCTCGTGCGACCCCGCCTTGGGCCCGTGGGGCTGGATATAGTTGACGAACCAATTGAAGATGTCGCCAACGGCCGACTGGCCTGCCTCCAACCCGTAATAGCCTGGGAGGATGCTCCCGTTGACGATGCCGCAGAGGCCGGGGATGTCCGGCAACTTCTGGTCCAGCGGCGCCACCATCATATCGCACGTGCTGGTGCCGATGATCTTGACGAGGGTGCCCGGGGCGATCCCGGACCCCACGCCGCCCAGGTGCGCATCGAAGGCCCCGACCGCCACCGGGATGCCCGCTGAGAGGCCCGTTCGTTTGGCCCATTCAACCGTCAGGCCGCCCGCCGCCCGGTTGATCGTGCTGGCCTTGGGCCGCAGACGGGAGCGCAACTGGCCCAGCTTCGGCTCCAATTGCGCCAGGAACTCGGCGTCCGGGTAACCGCCCCATTCGTCGCTGTACATGGCCTTGTGCCCGGCGGCACAGACCCCCACCGTGAGGCGATCGGGCGACTCGGTCCCGGTGAGCATTGCGGGCACCCAATCGGCGCATTCCACCCAGGTCCAGGCGGCGTCGAATACCTCCGGGCCGGCGCGCAGGCAGTGCAGGATCTTGCTGAAGAACCATTCGCTGGAGTAAGTCCCGCCGCACTTGGCCAGGTACTGCGGGCGCATCTTGCGCGCCAACTGCGTAATCTCCCCCGCCTCGGCCACGCCCGTGTGGTCTTTCCAAAGCCACGCCATCGCGGCTGGGTTCTTGGCGAACCGCTTTTGGAAGGCCAGCGGCTGGCCCTTCTCGTCCACGGGTATCGGCGTGCTGCCGGTCGTATCAACGCCAATGCCGATGACCTGGTTGGGCTTGAAACCGCGCACCGCGCGTTTGGCCGCCGCCAGGGCCTTGCCCAGGGTGACTTCAGCCCCTTTGACGTAGTTGGCCGGGTGCTGCCGCGCCAGGTTCGGGTCGCGCGAGAGGATGACCCCCTGGGTGCCCGCGGGGTAACTCCAGACGGCGGTCGCGACCTCGCGCCCGTTGGCGGCGTTGACGATGACTGTGCGCACCGAGTTGGTGCCGTAATCCAGACCGATGGTGTATTTGGCGCTCATGCGAGAAGGGGATGTTTTGTCTTAGAGCCTGTCCGCAAAACTCCGATAGCGTATCTTTGTCCCAGCCTTTGTCGCGACCTTTGTCGAAAATGGCGAATCCGACAAAGGTTTCGACAAAGGCTGCGACAAAGTTTTCATTCCGGCGAATTCTTCGGACACACTCTTAGCCATCTATTCTGTCTTGACCCGCATCACCGTCACCGAGTGGGCCGGGAAGGTGTGGCGGAAACTGGTGGCGGCATTCTGGAGGATTGTCTCGACGGGCGCAACCTTCGCGGGCTGCTCCAGGGAGTTCTCATCCGCCGGGTCGGGTGAGGTCAGGACCGTGGCCCGGGCCGGCGCCAGCACACTCTTGACGCCCTCGAACCGGATGTCCGTGTCATAGTCCGTGCTCGAGACATTGACCGTTTTGAGGATGAGTTCGCCGGTGCGTTCGGAGCGGCCAGCTACGACATGGAGGGGCCGGAGCAGCCGGGAATCGGTGGCGCTGTGGACCTGCCTGCCGTCCAGGAAACAGCGGATGTCGGGCCCCTTCAACTCGATGCGCAGGTCGTACCAGCGCCCGGTCTGGACGGACCCGGCCACGTCGCGGCCCAGGGTCGTCTTGCCGCCCTCGGCGCATTGCTCGATGGCGTGGCGCGTGTTGCCCCAGCCGCCGACGTTCCACCAGAGCCAATTGTCGTCGTCCTGCACATGGAACATGACCAGGAAGCCTTCGGCACCGCCGAGTTTGCGGGCCTTGAGGGTGAGGGTGTAATCCTGCCAGGCCGGGTCGCCGGCCAGGGCGCGGCGGTCGTTGCCGCCGCCGGTCTGCCGGATGGCGCCCTCCTCGGCCCGCCAGTCCCCGCCGAAGATGCGCCAACCCTTCAGGTCCGCCCCGTCGCAGGAGAACAGCTCCTTGTCCCCCTGGGCGACTTTGATGTCCTTGTATTCGGCCTGGGTGTCCCAGGTGCCCAGGCCGATGCCGCCGTGGTTGGCCTCTTGGGGCATGGACGCGACCTCCAGGCGGGCCGGGAGGACAACGTTGCCGCAGTTCTCGGCGAAGAGCTTCTGGACATAATAGGAGGGCGTGCCATAGACGCGCGAGTTGTCGAAGTTGATGAGGTCGGGGTTCCAGCGTTTGTAATTGACGTTGGCAAAGAGCGGGGCGTAGGAGGCCATGATGACGACATCACTGTTCCGCTCCATGCCGGTCATGAAGGCGGCTTCGCCCAGGGCGCCGCGGAGGTTGCCTTTGCCGCAGTTGGCGGTCACGGCGTATTCGCCCACATAGACCTTGTGGCCGTTTCGGTCGTAAGTGTCGTAGCGCGTGGCTTGCTGGATGAAAAAGCCCGGGCTGCTGTAGTAGTGCTCGTCCACGACCTCGATCGGGCAACCGGCCGGCACGCCGCCCCATTCATCGGCGATGAGGCGCATCTCCGGGTGCCTGGCCTTGATGGCCTTGTAGAAGGCGGCATAGCGCTCGCGATAGGGCGGGCCGCCGTTTTCATTGCCGATTTCCATGTACCGCAGGTTGAACGGGGCCGGGTGCCCGTTTTTTTCGCGCATTGCTCCCCACTGGCTGGCGGCGGGGCCGTTGGCGTATTCGATGGCGTCGAGGGCATCCTGCACCCAGGGGTCAAGCTGGTCCATCGGGACGTTCCCATGGTGGGACATGCCGCAGTTGATGACGAAGAGCGGTTCCGCGCGCAGGTCCTCGCACATCTGGAGGTACTCGTGGAAGCCCAGGCCATGGGTCGAGTAGTATTGCCAGATGTTGTATTGGTTGCGGCGATCGGAGACGGGACCGATGGTCTGTTTCCAGCGATAGGCCAGGTCCAGGGTATCGCCTTCCACCCAGCAGCCGCCCGGAAAACGGACGAAGCCCGGGCGCAGCCCCTGCAACATCCCCGCCAGGTCCGGCCGCAGGCCGTTGGCCCGGCCCTTCCACGTCTGCTGGGGAAACAGCGACACCATGTCCAGCCAAATCGTGGCCGGCTCCGAGACGCTCACCACCAGGCGCGCCTTCGCATCCGTGGCGGTCGAGGTCAGCGTGGCTCTGAACGGCTTCCACTCCGCCGAGAGCCCGCTGAATGTCTCCCGGGCATAGACCTTGCCGTCGCCGCTCTCCAGCGACACCGCCAGCGGACCGCTGAACCCGGCGCCGGCGCGGGCATCCAAGGAGAGTTCGTAAGCGGCGCCCTCCCGGAGCGACATCCCCCAATAGCCGTCGTTGGCCGCGCCAACACGGCCGGCGCTGGCCTCGGTGACGCTCAGCCTCAGCGAGCGCGGGTTCTTCTGGTTCATCCCCTGCCCTGCCTCGACCGCCATCTCGCCTTTGGCCGTTCCATCGGTCACGAGCGACCAATGCTCCGGCCGAGCCGAATCCTCGAAGGACCGATTGCGGACCATCTCGGCATATAGCCCGCCGTCACCCGCGCAGTTGATCTCCTCGAAGAAAATGCCGTAGAGCGTCGGGCTGACTCTTGGCCCGGTCGATCCGCCTGGATAACCAGGCTGGCCGAGGGGGCCGCCGCCAGGGCCGGCAGCGGACCTGCCGCCAGCACCGCAAGCCCAACCGCAACCATTCCCGGGAACATGTGGTTAGTTCTCAATTCGCGCATGTGCACTATCTTGCCCTGGCCGCAGCCTTGAAACGAGCGATTTTCCTCGAGTCAGACCGGTCGGACTGGTCGGACCGGTCAGACAAGAGGGCGGCAGGCCCCTGTGTCATTCGTCATTTGCGAATACGACCCGTCCATCCATAATCGTCAGCACCACGCGCGCCTTGTCGATTTCACCCGGGTTGACCCGGTAGAGGTCGCGGTCGAGCACGACCAGGTCGGCCAGTTTGCCCGGGGTGAGCGTGCCCTTGACTTTCTCTGCGAACTCGGCGAAGGCGGAGCCGACGGTAAAGGCGCGGACCGCCTCATCGACGGTGAGTTTCTGCTCGGGCAGCCAGCCATCGGGGTGTTTGCCATCCAGGGTTTGGCGGGACACGGCGGCCTTGATGCCTGCCAATGGATTGAGCGGCGCTACGGTCCAATCGGAGCCGAAGGCCAGGACGGCGCCGGCCTCCAGGAGCGAGCGAAAGGCATAAGTGCCCTTGAGGCGCTCGGGACCGATGCGTTTCTCGCACCAGCGTCCGTCGTCGGCGAGGTGGAAGGGCTGCACCGAGGCGATGACCTGCAAAGCGCCGAACCTGGGGATATCGGCGGGGCGCAGGTGCTGGGCGTGTTCGATGCGGCAGCGGCGGTCGCCCGGGCCGTTCTTGTCCGCCACGGCCTGGTAGAGGTCGAGGATGCGGGCATTGGCCTCGTCCCCGATGGCATGGATCATGACCTGCAGGCCGGCCTTGTCGGCGGCCAGGGCGCGTTGGAGCATGGCCCCTTCGGGCAGCATCTGGTCGCCGAGCAGGCCCCGCGTGCCGGGGGCATCGGTGTAGGGCTCGAAGAACAAGGCCGTGGTCGAACCGAGGCTGCCGTCGGCGAAACCTTTGAGGCCGCCGATGCGGACCAGGTCGCTCCCAAAGGCGGCGCGGACGCCGGCCCTGGCCAGGACTTCCCATGAGAGGATCGAGCGGATAGCATAAATGCGCGTCTTGAGTTCGCCGCGCTCGGCCATGTACTGATACAGGCGAGCGTCCTCGCCGGCCGACATGTCGGTAAGACTGGTCACGCCCAGTTGGGCGGCGTGCCGGGTGGCCGCCAGCGCGGCGGCGTGCTTCTCTTCGAAGGTCCTTTCCGGCAGCACGCGCTCGACCAGGCCCTGGGCGGCGTCCTTGAGTATGCCCGTCGGCCGGCCTGTCTTTGGGTCCCGGACGATGAGGCCGCCGGGCGGGTCCTTGGTTTCGGGGGTGATGCCGGCCAGTTCGAGGGCGAGGCTGTTGGCCAGGGCCATGTGGCCATCCAGACGATTCACCAAGACCGGGTGGCCGGGCGTGGCGGCATCGATCATCTCCCTGGTGGGCAGAGGCGCGCCCGGCCACTTCTCATGGTCCCAATCGCCGCCGAGGATCCATTGGCCCTTGGGCAGTCTTCGGGCGAAATCCGCCAGGCGCCGGGCCATCTCGCCGGGCGAGGTGGCGTCGCGCAGGTCAACATTGCTGAGCGAAAACCCGCCGGTGAGGAAATGGACGTGGGCGTCGTTGAACCCGGGCAAGACCAGCTTGCCGGCGGCATCTGCCAGGCGGGTGCGAGGCCCGGCCAGGGCGCGAACCTCGGCAGTGGCGCCGACGGCAACAATGCGGTTTCCGCCGATCGCCACGGCGCCGGCCATCGGCTGGGCCGGGTCCATCGTGTGGACGGAACCATTGAAAATGATGAGGTCAGGGGCGATGGACGCGCCCGGTGTTCGCGCAGCGGCGGTGAGCATGGGTATCGAGATGGCAATGGACGCGGCCAGAGTTTTCATTCGAGTGTCACGACGGTACTTTAGGCCGCAATCCGGGAGTGTCGAGGGTCGAGTGCCGAGGGGCGAGGGGCGAGGGGGCGAGTGTCTGATCCCTTTTGTCCCTTTTGTCCCTTTCGTCCCTTCCCCAAAAACGCCTCACGCCCGGCCCTGCAGGGCCATTGACATTCTCGGTCGGCGCGCCTGTGCGCAGGGGCGCCAGCGTAGCGCAGGTTTGGAAACCTGCGCTACAACTTTGTCAACGGCCCTGCCCGGTCCTGGAAAGCCCCTGCAAATCGGCTTGCAAGGGCGGTGCCAGGCATTAGAGTCAAACCCAATGAAAACGCCCCTTCCCATGAACTCCGCCAAGCCCGCAAGGTTTTGGACTGCGCCAGTCCTCTGGCGCTTTCTCATTCCCAGCTTCCAAAAAGCGGCAGAGGACTGCCGCAGTCCAAAAGGCTTCGCGTCCTCGCGCGCCGTTCGATATGTCGTGGTTGCCATGGCCGCTGCGCTCCTGGCCTGGCCGGCAATGCCCGCCGAGACCTCGTCTTCGGACAAGAAAGCGCTCCATGACGAGACCATCGCCCGCATCCGGGTCGAGGGGATGGAGCATTCGCAGGTAATGGAGACGCTCTCCTATCTGTGCGATGTCATCGGTCCGCGGCTGACGGGCTCGCCCAATCTCAAGCGCGCCAACGAGTGGACGCGCAGCCAGATGCAGTGCTGGGGGCTGACCAACGCGCACCTGGAGGCCTGGGGCCCGTTTGGACGCGGCTGGTCGCTCAAGCGGTTTTCGGCCCAGGTCATCGAGCCGCAGACCATCCCGCTCCTGGGCTGTCCGGCCGCCTGGTCGCCCGGCCTGGAAAAGCCACTGGTTGCCGACGTGGTCTATCTGGACGCCGGGACCAACAACGACCTGCAGCCGTTCGAGGGCAAGCTCAAGGGCGCCATCGTGCTGGCGGGCTCGCCGCGCGAACTGGGCCCGCACTTCGACCCCTTGGCGACCCGCATCAATGAGACGAACCTCCTGCGGTTGGCCAACGCCGGGACCGACAATATCAGCCGCTACTCGTTTATGATGGGCGAGCGCCGGCCCTCCCCCTCGCGCCGGGCGCCCTCGGCGCGATTCCAGAGCCCGTTCCGCGCCCTCTCTTTTGCGGCCAAAGAGGGCGCCGCACTGGTCGTCAGCCCCAGCATGATGGGCGACGATGGAACTCTGCTGGTGCAGGCCGCGTCGGCTCCTATGCGCGACGCTTCCCGCACCAATGCCGCGGGCGGCTTCGCCGAAGCCATGGCCGGCCTGACGCGCGTCTGGGCCACCAACGCCCCCTCCATCCCGCCCCAGATCACCCTGGCCGCCGAGGACTACAACCGCTTGGTCCGCATGATTCAGAAAGGCGAGAAGCTCAGGATGGCCGTGGACCTGCAGGTCCAGTTCCATGGCGACGACGTGATGGCCTACAACACCCTCGCTGAAATCCCCGGCAGCGATCTCAAGGACCAAATCGTGATGCTGGGCGGGCACATGGACTCCTGGCACGCCGGCACCGGCGCCACGGACAACGGCGTCGGGGTGGCGGTGGCCATGGAAGCCGCCCGCATCCTTGCCACGCTCAAGGTCCAACCGCGCCGCACGATCCGCGTGGGGCTCTGGAGCGGCGAGGAGCAGGGCCTGTTTGGCTCCAAGGCTTATGTCTCCAGCCATTTCGGCTACTACACCAACACCACAGGTACTGCCGCGCGCACCAACGAGTTGGCCGCCACCACCGGAAAGGACCTCCGCTCGCCCAAGGGCAAAGATGCGGATTCCGACATCCCTCGCGCGGTCCTGGCGGGCCTGAGCAGGTTTTTCCGGAATTCCTCCTCGACCAACGATGTTGCCCGCGGCGCGCCCGGTTCCAGGCAGTCGAGCACCGGCTCCTCCTCAGGCCGCAAGCTGGTGCGGCTCAAGGATTATGAGAACCTCTCCGCCTACTTCAACCTCGATAACGGCGCAGGCAAGATCCGCGGCATCTACATGCAAAACAACGAGGCCGTCCGGCCGTTGTTCCGGGCCTGGCTCGAACCGTTCCGCGACCTCGGCGCCGAAACCATCACTTCTTCCAACACCGGCGGCACCGACCATCTGTCCTTCGATGGCATCGGCCTGCCCGGTTTTCAGTTCCTCCAGGACCCCCTGGATTACGGCACGCGCACCCACCACACCAACCAGGACGTCGTCGACCGCTGCCCGCCCGACGATCTGAAGCAAGCCGCCGTGATCATGGCCACCTTCGTTTACGAGGCGGCCATGGCCGATGCGAAGCTGCCGCGCAAACCGGTGCAGGGGCAGTGAGCTGAAATTTCAAATTTCAGATTTCAAATATGAAATCCTCCAGGTTACGCCCGGAGGCAAGGCGCACGGCGGGCAGACCCCTCACCCCGGCCCTCTCCCCTTCTGAAGGGGAGAGGGGGAGTTCTCGGTAGCGGCTTCAGGAAGCGGGGGCGCCTGGGAATTCCAGAGATTGCCGACACTTCTCCCTCTCCCCTCGGAGGGGAGAGGGCCGGGGTGAGGGGTTACGCCCTTGGGTGCGCCTTATCATAGGCACGCTTGAGATGCTCGGTGGTGAGGTGGGTATAGACCTGGGTGGTGGCCAGGTGGGCATGGCCCAGCAACTCCTGGACGCTGCGCAAATCGGCGCCGGCGTCCAGAATGTGCGTGGCGTAGCTGTGCCGCAGCTTGTGGGGCGTGAGGCGCCCATCCAGACCGGCGAAGGCGAGGTATTTCTTGAGGCGATACTGCAACTGGCGGGCAGAGACCGGCAACGAAGACCCCGCCTTGCTCAAGAAGACCGGAGAGCGCCCGGCCGGCCTGGGACTCAGGAGTTGCCAGTAATTGCCGATGGCACGCAGGGCCGGCTCGCCGATCGGGACCTGGCGCTCTTTTTTGCCCTTGCCGCGGACCCGGACGAGATGCTCGGCCCAATCGATGTCCTCGGCGCTCAACGCGCAGAGTTCGCCGATGCGCAGGCCGCACGAGTAGATGGTCTCGAATGCGGCCGCGTTGCGCAGGCAGCGCAACTGCGCGTTCCGACGCCTTTGGCCTCGGGGGTCGGCGGTGGAGTCGGTCTGGCCCGGGGCGGGCAGGAGCTTGGCGGGGGCCTCGAGCAGGTCCTTCATCTGTTGGGCGGTGAGGAACCGCGGCAGGCGCCGGCCCAGCTTGGGCAGGGCCAGGCTCTTGATGGGCGAGGCGGCCACGGCCCCGTGCCGGACCAGGAACCGATAAAATGTCCGCAGGGCCGAGAAGCGGAGTTGGATGGCGGCGCGGCCGAGATTGCGCCTGCCCAGGAACCGCACGTAGGCGCGGAAATCGTCGCGTTGGAGGGCGGGCCAGGCGGGGGGTTGCTCGCGCTGCTCGCGGTGCCAGGCGCAGAACTCCAGGAGCGCCTGGCGGTAATTGCGTTGCGTGTAGCCGGAGGCCCCGCGGTCCGTCGCCAGGTGCTGCAGGAACCTGGCGAGCCATTCGTCTGAAATCCCAGCCGGCGGACTCATCCGGAAAGGCTAAAGGCTAAAGGCGCGAAGAAAAAGGCTAAAGGCTAAAGGCTAAAGGCTAAAGTGCGGAGAACAGGGAGGGGCGACGCAGAGTCAGGAATGCGCAGAGGTTGCGCTACGGGAGACCGTACGGGGCGCCGACACTTTAGCCTTTAGCCTTTAGCCTTTAGCCTTTTCTTCTCGCCTTTAGCCTTTTTCTTCACGCGGGGGGAAATCGAAGGTGACGTTGCCCTCGTCGTCCATGACGAGGTAGGCGGAGAAGGGCCGGCCGGTCTTGGAGATGAACTTTGAGAGCAGGTCGGTTCGTTGTTCGGCCAGGAGCCGGGCGGCCTGGGCGCGGTTGATGGCTTGCTGGAGGATGACCTTGTTAATTTTGAATTTGCAGGGGCGCTTGGCGGCCTGCGATTTCTCGCAGAGATAGGCCGCCTGGGCCTCGAAGACCCGCCCGCGGCACTTGGGACAAACGCCGAGCGGCTCCTGGCCGGTGAAATCGAGCGTGGGCGGCGGAGTCCCGGGCTGGCCCGTGGCGGCCTTCGAGGCTGCGGCCTTGGACCGGGCGGCGCGGGGTTCGAACTCGAAGCCGACCTCGCCGTCCTTGAGCACGAGGAAGGCCTTGAAGGGGCGGCCCTTCCGGGAGATGAACCTTTCGAGCAGATCGGTCTTGCCGGTTTGAAGGAGCTTCTGGGCCTGGGGCCGCTCCAGGGGTTGCTGGAGGATGACCTTGCCGGCGCGGAAGCCGCACGAGCGGGCGGGGCCGACGCTGCGCTCGCACACGTATTGCATGGGCAGCTCGAAGACGCGCTTGCCGCACTTGGGGCACTTGCCCACGGGCTCCTGGCCGGAAAAATCAATCTCGGCGCCGGCCCCGTTGTCCTGGGCCTTTTCGGGGCCGAAATCGAATTCGGGTTTGAATTCGGCGGTCAGCCTGATGACGGCGGCAAAGGGCCGGCCCAGCTTGCTGCGGAAGCCCTGGAGCGGGCCGACCTGGCCCTGAGCGATGAGTTGTTCGACTTCCGGGATTTCGAGCTGGCGCCCGGCGACGATCTTCCAGAGACCGAATTCGCATTTCTGGCACTGGAACTTCTTGTAGTTTTCGTGAATCTCGCCGCCGCACTTGGGGCACGGGGCCTTGAGCGTGCCGAAGTCGCCCGGCACGGTGTCGCTCTCGTGGCGCCGGGCTTTTTCGACGATAGCGCGGGCGACCTGGCCGATTTCCTTCATGAACTCGGCGCGTCTCATCTGGCCGCGCTCCATGCGGCGGAGCTTGAACTCCCAGTCGCCGGTCAACTCGGGCGAAGAGAGCTCGGGGATGCCCAGGCCGCGCAACAGGGCCATGAGGGAAAAGGCCTTGGCGGTCGGCTCCAGATCGCGTCCCTGCCGCAACACGTATTTCTCGTAGATCAGGCCCTCGATGATCTGGGCGCGCGTGGCCGGCGTGCCCAGGCCCTTTTCTTCCATGGCCTCGCGCAGTTCCTCGTCATCCACCAACTTGCCGGCGCCTTCCATAGCGGTGAGCAGCGTGGCCTCGGTGAAGCGCGGCGGGGGCTTTGTCTGGCAGGCCATGACCTCGACCTTGGCCGTCTTGACCGTCTCGTTGCGCTGCACCGGCGTCAGGTTCGGTGTGTCGTCAGTCTGCGCCTCGCGGCCATAGACCGCCAGCCAGCCGGCGCTGACCAGGACCTTGCCGACGCTCTTGAAGGGCTCGGCCTCGACGCGCGTGATGCGGGTGGTCTCCAGAAACTCGGCGGCCGGGAAGAAGATGGCCAGGAACCGCCGCGCGACCATGTCATAGAGCTTGGCCTCCGCCTCGCCCAGATTGCGCGGCGCCTGGGTCGTCGGGATGATGGCGAAGTGATCGGAGATCTTCGCATTGTTGAAGATCCGCTTGTTGGGCTTGACCCAGCCGTTCTGCAGGACCTGGCCTGCGAACGGGGCGTATTGGGTCTGGCCCAGCATGCCAAGCGTGTCCTTGACCGTGCCCAGGTAATCCTCTGGGAGGGCGCGCGCATCGGTGCGCGGATACGTGAGCACCTTGTGCCTCTCATACAGGGCCTGCGCCAGCGACAGGGTGGTCTTGGCGGAAAACCCGAAGCGGCTGTTGGCCTCGCGCTGGAGGCTGGTCAAATCGTAGAGCAACGGCGAAAGCTGCGTTGTCGGCTTGCTCTCTTCGGTGACGATCCCCGGTTTGCCCAGGCACTTGGCGCGGATGGCCTCCGCCTGCCTGAGGTCCCAGAGACGCTCCGGCTTCAGGTCGGTGTCGCCGTCTTTGCGGGTGAATTTCTCGTCGAACCATCGGCCGGTGTATTGGCCTGCCCGGGCGCCGAAAGTGCCGTGGACCTCCCAGTAATCCCGGGCCACGAAGTTCTTGATGCGCTCCTCCCGTTCCACCAGGATGGCCAGTGTGGGGGTTTGCACCCGCCCGACCGTGGTGAGATGGAACCCGCCGGTCTTCGAGTTGAAGGCGGTCATGGCGCGCGTGCCGTTGATGCCCACCAGCCAATCGGACTCGGAGCGGCACACCGCCGCATCGGCCAGCGGACGCATCGAGGCATCGTCGCGCAGGTGGGCAAAGCCCTCGCGGATGGCCGACTGGGTCATCGAACTGGAGCCACAGGCGCTGGATCGGCTTGTTGGCCTTGGCGTGCTGGACGATGTTGCGGAAGATCAACTCGCCCTCCCGCCCCGCATCGCACGCGTTAATCAGGAGCTCAACGTCCTTGCGCCCGATGAGCTTGAGCAACAGATTGAGGCGCGACTCGGTCCTCTCCAGGGGCTGCAGGTCGAAGTGCGGGGGAATGACCGGCAAATGGGCGAAGGTCCACTTGCCGCGCTTGACCTCGTATTGCTCCGGCACGCACAACTCGAGCAGGTGCCCGACAGCCGACGACAGGACATGCCGGTCGCTTTCGAAAAAGTCGCCGTTTCGCCTGAAACCTCCCAGGGCGCGGGCGATATCGCCCGCCACGGACGGTTTCTCCGCAATAATCAATGCCTTACCCATTCGTCCTGCTACTAATTAAACTCAGTGTTTCTGTGTTGTAAACTCCACAAAAACTCCCGGACAATGGCCCAAGGGGAGGAGGATGTCAAAAGGAATAGGGGCCGAATATGCGCCGAATACGGGGGGCCGCATTTCCCCAGTCCCACGCGGGTGCGGCTATTGTGATTCGAAAGGATTCTCGATCGTGCAGAAGGGGAAATGGCGGACGTTTCTTGTTGCGATGGTCAAACCATATTCCCGAGCAATGGCCGCTATCTGCGTGTCGCGGAAATCGAACTGCTTCCACCACTCCAAACCGTACATTGCCTCCAGTTCAGCGGCGTACCGGCCCCATTCGAAAGCGGCCGCCCCGTCAAACTCGTAGAACCTGCCACGGTAATCTTCGGTGAGAAAGTCGAACTGGCGCTGCAACTCGGTTTTCCTCTTTCCGTCGGCAAGTCGCTCGATACCCCAACGCATTTCCGCGATCGTGATCGAGGACAGGGCGCATTGGCCGAGCCTGGCGTCCAGCCAGGCCAGGCAGTTGGGGTCTGAGGCCGCTTTGGTTGCCTCGGCGACGATGTTCGTATCCAAAAGCCAGATCATACGCGCGGCGGGCAGTGCGCGTGGATCTCCGGGATCTCAAGGCCCCTCAGTCGTTTGAGGTGCTCGATGAGGTCCAGCTTGGGCCTCGGGTTGGCCGGACGCAGATAGAGCGAGCCGTCCTTGGTTTCCTGGACCACGAAGGCGCTGCCGTTCACGTAACCGCGCCGATCCCTGATCTCCTTGGGGACGACGATCTGGCCTTTCTCGCTCATGTGGACGACTGTCATGAGTAGCAAATTACTAGAGCGCCCATGCCGTGCAAGCCCTTTCGCTTTCGCGCGTTCGGGCTCAGGCCAACCCCTCACCTCATATTCATCCGCATCGGCCCGGGCAGGCGCGGGCCGCGTGCCGAGGGGGCGTTGCGCCCCAGGAGGGCGCGGAGGTTGTCCTGCTCGATCTCCTCCATCTGGCGGCGTTTCTCGGCGAAGTGCTCGTAGCGCCTCATCTCCGGCTCGGTCCAGGCATTGGCCTCGATGTAACTGCCGCAGTAGGGCACATAGAGATCGATCCAGCAGGCGAGCTTCTCGAGTTCCTCGCGGGAGAGCTTGACGCCCTTATGGCCTTTCTCCAGCAGAGTGAGCAACTGGCTCCGGGCCGCGCCGGCAGAACCGGGCGGCACCGGCTCGGGCGGGGACTGGGCGCCGAGCCAGTTGACGACCCGTCCCTGGCAATTCCCCACGAAGGCCCCCAGGGACTCGGCCGCCGCGTCGCGGGTGCATTGGGTGAGCAGGAGATAGGAGTCGCTCCACTTGCGTTTTGCGGTCTGGTCCACGGTCACCTCGCCCAGGAGGCTGAAGGCAAGTTCGTCCTGGGTCGGGGCGGCCGGGGCCGGGGCGGAGGCGCGTTCCGAGGGGGCGCGTTCGAGCAATGGGCGCGAGGCGATGCCGGCCGCCAGGGCCTGGACGGGCTCGCGGTCGCGATGGCACCGGGTGCAGTGGCGGTCGAGGATGGGCTGAATCTCCGCCGGGAAACTGAAACCGCGCGGCGGGCCGTAAAACGGCTCGATTTCCTGGGGACCGGCCTTCATGGCGAGGCTGAAGCCGTAGCCTTCGGTGGGCGGGGCGGTGTTCTTGTGCTCGTGGCAGCCGACGCAGCCGAAGTATTCGCCGGGCTGGAGCGTGCTCCAACTGCGCATGGTCTGGAGGGCGCAGCCGCGTTGGTCGAGGGCCTGGAAATAGACAGGTGTGCGGGCCGGCACGGTGAACAGGGCTGAGCCGTCTTCATGGACGGTGACCTGGCCGAGGACGGTCTTGACATCCCAGGAACCGTTGCCGATCGAGATGGGAGTGCAGACCAGGGCGCCGCCGCCGGGACCGGCGTTGCCGTTGTTGCCGATGCCGGCCGCGCGGTATTCGAGGGCGACCACGCGCAGTTTCTTGATCGTCCCGCGCGGGATGCCGGCCAGGCCGGGCCCGGCGTAGATGTCCTGCACATAGTAGGTGCCGTTGGCGCGCGTGTAATCCACGCGGTTGGCCCAGGCCAGCGCGCGCGGGCGGGCGGCAAGGGGCACCGGCTGCGTGCAGGGCAGGCGCGGGTCCGAAACCAGCAACTCCCGCCGGCCCGCCAGGTCCATCCAGTAAACGCAAAAGGCGGCATCGCCGCGGCGCTGCGGCGGGCGGTCCCAGCCCAGAGGCGCGTAGGCCGCCAGACACTGCTCCGCGTCCAAAGGATAGGGATACTGCCACAACTCGCCCTCCTGGCCGTAGGCATCGATCCGCTCGGCCGGGGTGTCGCGAACCGGCGCGACCAATTGGACGCCGCTGTTTTCCTGCCGGCCGCGGGCAGGGTCGATCACGGCGAGTTTGCCCGCCTGGGCCGTGTGATGCCCGCAGAGAATGGCCAGGACACGCTGCGTGCCCGGGATGCCGCGCGCATGGGCGATGGTGGTGGGAAACCAGCTATTGTTGCCGTAAAACTCGGTCTGGCCCGTGCCGTCGGGGTACATCTGGAACAGGCCCTGCGGAAAGACCTGGCCCCGGTCGTTGTAGTCCCAGCGCGTGTAGATCACCCGCCCATCGTCCAGGAGCTGGGGGTAGAGCGTGTGGACCTGGTCGAAACCCAGGCGGCGCAGGAATCGTCCCTGGGAATCGCAGGTGTAGAGGCTGCTGACCTCGGTCCACCAGCAATCCACTGTCTGCACGCAACGTGTCGAGGCGAAGATGATGTCGTCATTGGCCAGGTAGGCAGGCTCGTAATCGGCAAAGCCCAGGCCCGAGGTAATCTGCCGGACCTCGTTGGAGCCGGAGGCCGTGTCCAGTTCGTAAAGATGGTAGTCGTCTTCGCCGAGCGATTTCTTCCATGCAAAGAGCACGCGGCGGCCGTCCCACGAGACGGCCGGGTCGCGGATTGCCCCGCCCGGATCGCCCAGGAGCGTGCGCACCTTGAGCCCATCCAAGTCCAGCAGGCACAGCTCGGCCCCTGGGAGAAAATGGCGCTCGTTCTGGGCGTCGGACTGTCCTTCCGTGTAGGCGAAGAACGAGGGGCGGATGGTCCGATGTTTGACGAAGACGATGCGGGGAGCCCTGGCCTGGAGGGTGTGGAGCCGCTGCCGGCGCCGCTGCTCGCAGGCCCTCGCATAGAGGTCCAGCCAGCGCGGGCCTGTGGCCGGCGCTTTGGTCTGCATCAGGACCTCCAGCTCCTGGCCCAGCGCCCGCCCCGGCTCGCCCAACTCACCCAGGACCTTTTTAATCATTTGCCTTTCCAGGACCGTGTTTTGACTCGAGCAAAACCAACCCGCAAAGCCCTCGCCCCCGTCCTGCTCCGCCCAGTCCCATTGGATTGGAAAATCGTCCTTGACCCGAAACCAAATCTCCGCCGCAGCCTTCGCCTGCTCGCCGGCGGGGAGCGATGCCGCGGCAATGGCCCCTCGCGACGAGCACATCGTCTGCTCCCAGGCGGGTTGTCTGACGTAGAGCTCGGCCGCGTCGGCGGAGGCCCCGAGCAGCAGCGCCGCTGCTATGCTGATCTGCATCTTCGCTTTCATGCCGCAATCCAGACCGGCTCCGACCTTGCCTGCGGCCAGGACAATGATCGAGAGTTTTTTGGCAGCGCCTCTCTCGCGGGGCGCACCTGCCCTTTGTCGGCCCTCGGCAAGCCGGGCAATTGGAGCGCGGCCTCGGGAAGCCCGCAAGGTTTTGGACTGCGCCAGTCCTCTGGCGCTTTCGCGTCCCCAGGGTCCGAAAAGCGGCAGAGGACTGCCGCAGTCCAAAACGCTTCGCGAGTTCGGACGCGCGCGCCCATCGCTGGCTTCGGCCGGGCTCGACAAAGATGAGATGCGCCCAGACACCCGCCAATCCGGAGGGATGCCGGTCCAAGGCCGTCAGTGGACCGGGGGTCTCGCTATGCTTCGACCCCCGGCTACCTTCTTTCATCCCTCCGGGATGAATCCCTGGCCGCGAAGACACGTCGGCCTGCTCTGGCCCGCATAATTTTGCTGCTCACATTCCACGCCCCGGCCTTGCCACACACTTTCCTTGACACCATTGATGCGCGGTGGTCGGATTTGGCGTGGTTGTCGCTCGGAGCATCATGAATGGAAATCGTCCCGGCTGCTGCCGGCTATCGCGCTCGCAAGCTGCGGGGAATTCGAGATCTGGAATCTCAAATCTCGGATTCAAAGTGGCAATGCTCAAAACCAGCCTGATGGCCGGATTTCGAGTTTTCCGCCCCCCTTTGCTCCTCGCCGTGCAGTTCGTGCTCGGCAGCCAGTTGAGCTGCACTCAGGCCGCCGATTCCTCCGGTGCCTCTGCCGGAGACCTTGCGCCCTGCGCCATGGCGGCATCGCCGGATGGCCGGTCCCTGTATATCGGCTGCGCCTCAGCCAACCAGGTCCTGGTCTTCGACCGGGCGCAAGGGGTGATTGCGCGGCGGCTTGCAATGCCAGCGGCGCCGTCGGGGCTGGCGCTCTCGGGCGAAGGGACGCGGCTCTTCGTCACGTGCGCCGCGCCCGTAAGCCCCGTCGTCCAGGTCGAACTGCCCTCGGGCAAGGTCCTCTCGACGTTGACGGCCGGCCACACGGCCCTCAGCCCGGTGCTGAGCGCCGACGGCAGGGTGCTCTTCGTTTGCAACCGGTTCAACGACGCAGTCTCCGTGTTCGACCTCAAGGAGAACAAAGAGCTGGCGCGGATAGCGGTGTCGCGCGAGCCGGTGTCGGCGGCGCTCACGCGCGATGGCCGGTTCCTGCTCGTGGCCAATCACCAGCCCAAGGGGCGCAACGATGTCAGCTACGTCGCGGCGACGGTGAGCGTCATTGATGTGGCGCAGCGCAAGGTGGCCAAGGAGTTGCGCCTGCCCAATGGCAGCATCGGCTTGCGCGAGATCCGCGTCAGCCCGGACGGCAAGTACGCCGCCCTGGCCCAAACCGTGGGCCGGTTCCAACTCCCGCTAACCCAGCTTGCGCGCGGCTGGGTCAACACCAGCGCGCTCACGCTCCTGGATCTGGCCAGAATGGAAGTGCTCAACACGGTGCCGCTGGACGACGTGGACCATGGCGCGGCCAATCCCTGGGCGGTGGCCTGGTCGCCGGATGGCCGGCTGCTCTGTGTCACCCACGCCGGCACTCATGAACTGAGCCTGATCGATTTCCCCGCGCTCGAGCGCAAGCTCGAGGCGTTGCCCGCCACGCCCCCGGCTGCGCCCAGGAGCGGCGACGCCGCCCCGTCGCGCTG
The DNA here is from genome assembly GCA_963749495.1 of uncultured bacterium. GTDB lineage: Bacteria > Verrucomicrobiota > Verrucomicrobiia > Limisphaerales > UBA8199 > CAVQND01. The sequence continues at coordinate 65,766 of CAVVMW010000015.1, read as the reverse complement.
CGCTGCCGAGGTGCCCAATGACCTGTCGTTCCTCTACGGCCTGCGCCGCCGCGTCCAACTCCACGGCATCGGCCCGCGCGCAATGGTCCTGGCAGGCCGGAGCGCCGTGATTGCGGGCTACTTCTCGGACACCCTCGATGTGGTGGACCTTTCCACCGGCGCGCCTGCCGTCAAGGCCGTGCCGTTGAATCCCGGCCTCCGGCTCAGCACCCTGCGCCGGGGCGAGATGTATTTCAATGACGCGACCCTGTGCTTCCAGGGGTGGCAAAGCTGCGCCAGTTGCCACGACGAGGACGCGCGCGTGGACGCCCTCAATTGGGACCTCGTCAACGACGGCATCGGCAACCCAAAGGACACCAAGAGCCTGGTGTGGTCACACCGGACCCCGCCTTCGATGAGCCTGGGCGTCCGCGCCAACGCCAGTGTGGCCGTCCGCAACGGCATCGTCAACTCGCTGGCCAGCGTCCAGCCCGAGGAGGTCCCCAGGGCCATGGACGAATGGCTCAAGTCTCTCCAGCCCGCCCCAAGCCCTTACCTGGTCAATGGCCGGCCCTTAGACGCCGCCCAGCGCGGCCAAAAACTCTTCGAAAGCCCCGAGGTTGGCTGCGCCAATTGCCATGAACCGCCCCTCTTCACCGACCTGCGCTCCTATGATGTCGGCACAACCAATCCCTACGACAAGGACGCCCGCGACTTCGACACCCCCACCCTCCGCGAACTGTGGCGCACCGCCCCCTATCTGCACGACGGCTCCGCCGCCACCCTGCGCGATGTCCTCATCACCCGCAACCCCAAGGACCAGCACGGGACCGTCTCCCGCCTGACCCCGAGCCAGGTGGAGGATCTCGTGCAATACCTGCTCTCCCTCTGATGGCTGACATTGTCCTGAGCACGCTCAACGCGAAGTACATCCATGCGGCGTTGGGGCTGCGCTACCTGCTGGCCAACCTCGGGCCGTTGCGGGAGAGGGCGGCGATTGCGGAGTTCGACATCAACCAGCGGCCGGTGGACATTGCCGAGCAATTGCTGGCGCTGGAGCCCCGGCTTGTGGGGCTGGGCGTCTATATCTGGAACGTGGCGCCCGCCACCGAGCTGGTGGCCGCGCTCAAGCGGGTGCGGCCGGACCTCATCGTGGTCCTGGGCGGGCCTGAGGTGAGCTACGAGGTGGAAGACCAGGCCATCGTGAGCTTGGCGGACCACGTCATCACCGGCGAGGCGGACCTCAAGTTCGCCGAGGTCTGCGGGCAGTTGCTCGCCGGAGAGCATCCGCCGGGCAAGGTCATCGCGGCGGAGCCTCCCGATTTGTCCCGGCTGGCGCTGCCCTATGATTATTACGATGCCCGGGACGTGGCGCACCGGATCATTTATGTCGAGGCCTCGCGCGGCTGCCCGTTCACGTGCGAGTTTTGCCTCTCCTCGCTCGACATCCCGGTGCGGCAGGCGCCACTGCCGGTCCTGCTCGAGCACTTGGCGCGCCTGCTGGATCGCGGCGTTCGCCAGTTCAAGTTCGTGGACCGCACCTTCAATCTCAACGTCCCGGCCGCCCGCCGGCTCCTGGAGTTCCTCCTCCAACGCCACGAGCCGGGGCGGTTCTTCCATTTCGAGATGGTCCCCGACCGGCTGCCGCAAGCCCTGCGCCAGGTCATCACGCGGTTCCCGCCTGGCGCGCTCCAGTTCGAGGTGGGCATCCAGACCTTCAACCCGGATGTCGGCGACCGGATCAAACGCCGCCAGAATTATCAGCGGCTGGAGGAGAATTTCCAGTTCCTGCGCCGGCACACCGGCGTACATCTGCACGCGGACCTCATCGCCGGTTTGCCGGGCGAGACCCTCGAGAGTTTCGCCTCCGGGTTCGATCGCCTGGTGGCTCTGGGGCCGCAGGAGATCCAGGTCGGCATCCTCAAGCGGCTGCGCGGGACGCCCATCGTGCGCCACGACGACCAGTGGGAGATGGTCTATAACCCGCACCCGCCCTATGAGATTCTGCAAAATCGACACCTCGATTTCCTCACGCTCCAGAAGCTGCGCCGCTTCGCCCGCTATTGGGACCTGGTCGGCAACAGCGGCAATTTCCTCGAGACCACGCCCCTCATCTGGAGCGGGGGCCGCCCGGGGGCGGCGCCGCCTTCCCCGTTCGAGGGCTTCATGCGCTGGACCCAATGGCTGCACGCGCGCGTGGGCCGCACCGACGGCATTGCACTGGCGCGCCTGATGGCGCTGCTCTTCGAGTATCTCACCGGCCAACTGGGCCTGGACCCCGGAACAGTCGCCCAGGCAATGTGGCGCGATTACCAGCGCGGCGGCCGCCACGACAAACCCGGGTTTCTCAAAGACTGCCTGCCCGCCGGCACGCCGCGCCTTGCGCCGCGTTCGCGCCAGCCCGCAATCCCCAAACGCCAGAACCGCCACCTGGCAGGCAAGCGCCTGGAGCGTGGCGAGCCTCCTCGATTTTGAGCATTGCGCACTGGGACCATGAACCGGATGGGTGTTCCCTGCCGCGCGAAGCGTTTTGGACTGCGCCAGTCCTCTGGCGCTTTTTGGCCCCTGGGAACGCGAAAGCGCCAGAGGACTGGCGCAGTCCAAAACCTGCGGACTTGGCGCCCGTTCATGGAAGGCTCGGACTTGCGCGGACGGGAACATGAATTAGGTTCCAGCCATGAAATTCGTCTTGGTCATTGCGGCCTACCTGATGATCGGGCTCATCCTGGGCTGGGGCATCCTGCTGACCGCCAAGGGCAATCCGTGGCTGCTCATCGCCGGCTTCCTGGCCTACTCGGTCGCCTTTGCCAGGTTCGGCTGTCTGACCAAATCCAAGGCGGAGTCGCACCACTTACGGCGTGGAGCAGCGATTGCGCGAGGAAGGCAGTCAATCGGTTTTTGCGTAAGGAAAACCGACAAGGCGAAGTGGTGATGTAAGTTATTGATTGGTAAGTAGTTGTGATAAATCATGGCGGCTTGAACGCAATGTGCCGTTGGATAAGTTGCCAGATCCGTGTTGTCCCGGGCAGCGGGTGAAAACTCACAAGACGCTCATTTACAGTCACTTAGGATTTTAGACATGCCCCTGGCACAAAGAGTGCTAAATGACTGTCGGGACGTGATCTTATCGGGACGGCCGGTCCTGTGAGACCTCTTCCCTGAACAGAAGACGCGTAGAACCGATAACACACTGCAAATGCCTGTCCCTGGAGGACGGGCTTCTGAGCCTGCCGGGTGAGGCGGGCTTTCCACCGGCTCGTCCGGGCTCCCAAAGCCGGGCGGGAAAGCACGCCTCACCGGCAGGTGAGGAAGAGCGCATCCACACCCTGCCCCCGGAACGCCGGCTTCAGCCGGCAGGCTCCTCGAGCTTCCAGGCCGCTGCCGCATAAATGCGGCGTTCCAGGGGCGGTGTCCGGATGCGCTCGGTGAGGAACACCACGGGAGGTTGTAATTGCCGGGGCTCTCGCGTAGGCTCTGGGCGGGCGGGTCGCCCGCTATGATCATACACCGTTTGATACTTCAGTACCCTGAGGCATCGGGACGATCCTGGGTTTTACGGGTTCCAGGCTGAGGATGCGGTAGAGTGGCTGGAGCGGTGGGGTGTGGCGCTGGGGCCGGGGACGAGCGCGCTGGACCTGGGTTGCGGGCACGGCATCTTTGGGGCGGCGCTGGCCAAACGCGGATGCCGGGTTACCTTCGCCGATGAACAGAACTTCCTCATGCCCGAGCTGGCCGGCGCCCCGTTCCGGGCTTTCAACATCGACAAAGATGACTTGGCGGGATTGGGAAGCTACGACCTGGTCATCTGCTCGAACGTCTTCGAGCACCTGGCCCGGCCCGACCAGTTCCTCCAGAACATCGGCCGGCTGCTCAAGCCGGAGGGCAAGCTCTACCTGAGTTGGACCAACTGGCTCTCGGTGTGGGGCGGGCACGAGTTCTCGCCGTTCCACTATCTGGGTCCGCATCGCGGGCACCTGGTTTATGACCGGCTCGCCAAACGCCCGCGCAAGCACACCCCTTACGTCAACCTCTTCCCGACTTACATCGGAGAAACGCTGCGCAAGATCCGCACGATCCCTGGGCTGCGGCTCTTGCGCGCTGCGCCCCGCTATTACCCGGAATTCCCGTTCGTGCTGCGCCTGCCGGTCCTGCGTGAATTCCTGGCCTGGAATTGCGCCTTGCTCATCGGACGGACGGGCGAAGCGGCCCCGGCCGGCGCCAAATAGGTGGACCAAGCCGAGTTTCATCGCCAACACTGACCATCTCCAAGTCGCATTTTCTTCCAATTAACTCCACTCCCTTCCAACCATGACACCCAACCACGGTCTGAACATCCCGCAAAGCGGCGTCCTGGATCTCCTGTCCTTGGGCGCCCTCGTCCATCGTCTGGATCCGGGAGTCATCCCCTTTCGTAAGGCCACCCAGTGCCAGATCCATGTCAGCGGCGGCGAGTTCAACGTTGCCGCCAACCTGGCAGACTGTTTCGGCCTGTGCACCGGCATCGCCACCGCGATGGTGGACTATCCGATCGGCGACCTGATAGCCGAGCGTGTCCGGGCCATGGGCGTAAGGCCCTTCTACAAGCATTTCAAGCACGACGGCGTGCAGGGGCCGAACATGGCAACGGTCTATAGCGACCGGGGCCACGGGGTGCGCGCCCCCGTGGTGTTCTACAATCGCTGCAACGAAGCGGCTGCCCGGCTCCAGCCGGGCGATTTCAACTGGGCCGGCATCTTCGCCCAGGGCATCCGATGGTTCCACAGCGGCGGCATCTTTGCGGCCCTCTCCGCCACTACCTCCGAGGTCATTGTCGAGGCCATGCAGGCCGCCAAAGGGGCCGGCGCGGTCGTTTCCTTCGACCTTAACTACCGCCCCAAGCTATGGAACATCTGCGGCGGCCACGACCGCGCCGTGGCCGTCCTGGACCGGATCGTCAGGAACGTCGACGTGCTCGTCGGCAACGAGGAAGACCTTCAGCTCGGACTGGGGATTCCAGGCCCAACTGTGGCGGCCAGGTCCAAACTCGACCCGAGCGCGTTCACGAGCATGATCGACCATGTCACCCGCAAGCACCCTCAGATCAAGGTCGTGGCCACCACGCTGCGCGAGGTCCATTCCACCAACCGCCACAGTTGGAGCGCCGTCGCCTGGATTAACGGCCGCACATGCCTGGCTCCTACTTGCGAACTGGATGTCCTGGACCGCGTGGGCGGGGGCGATGGCTTTGCCGCCGGCCTCTTTTACGGCCTGCTGGCAGGAGAACCCGGGGACGAGGCAGTCAGGCTCGGCTGGGCCCACGGCGCCCTGCTCACCACTTTTCCCGGCGACACCACCATGGCCACGCTCGAGCAGGTCCGCGCCCTGGCCAAAGGCGGGTCTGCTCGGATACAGAGGTGAGGAGGGCCGTTGACAAAGTCGTAGCGCAGGTTTCCAAACCTGCTGAGCCTTTTGCAAAACGAAAGAGGAAGGAGACAAAGTTGATCCAGGGTTGGACGTTGGGAAGGCAGGTGTCTATTCATTGAACTGGCTTGGCGCCCCGCTTGGAACGAAAACGGCCCGCAAGCCGGCAGGCAGGGGTTCTCAGGCGATACGCCTCCCATCACGCCCCTGGTGGAGCGCGGGCCATTGGCATGGAAAGTGGGGATGTCAACACAAGCGAGCCCAGATGCCCAAGGTGGCGACCGCCAAGACTCCGAACATCAAATGGCACATGACCTTGGCGGCTCCTCGCACATGCACCGTCCGGGCCCCAAACTCCTCTTTGAGCCGGCCGTTAACTCGCTCGCTGGCAGTGCGCTGCTTATAGCGTTGGCGCTCCGCCGGATCCAGCGGCACGAAGCCCTCCCGTTCCTTGGGATCAATAATTGGCACGTGTCCCAAGCCCCGACAAAAGTCCTTGATGAAGTGCGCGTCGTAGGCCGAGTCCATCAGTTCATAGAGCGCCTGAACCCGTTGGGCGCTCTGCTGCGCCAGGGGAATAGCGACCTGACTATCATGCAGGCTGGCACTGGTCAGCACCGCACCGATGGGAATATCCCCGTCAATCACGTCCAGGTGCAGTTTGTAGCCTCGCCACCAGGTCTTGTAACCCTTGGCATCGGTCTTACACCCTATATCGCATCCCCGCGGCAGGTCGGCCAGGTTCTGCTCCAGCGAGCGGGCCATCTGGATCTCCAGCTTCGTACCAGGCGGGCGCACCTCACCTTTCTTCGGCCGCCGGCCTTGCCAGGGGGCGGAGCGACCATCTCCGGCTTGGTCGCCTTGCGCTCCGGCACACTAATGGCCGTGCTGTCCCGGCTGATGTGCCCCACCAGCTTGGGCCGACAGTGTATCTCCACCAACGCCGCGTGGATTTGCTGCGGCAATTTGTCGGCGGCAAACACGCTAAAGGCCCGCGAGAAAGTCGAGCGCTCCGGCAACTGGCCCAAGCTTTCCCAGCCGCAGAGCCGCCGCAGCGTGGGGCGAGCGTTCAAGGCATCGATCAATGCTTCGGTCGTGGCAAATCCATAAACGGCTTTGGCGATAAAGGCGTGCAGCACCCAGACCCGCTCATGGGGAGGTCGCCCCTGCCCACATCCCTCGTAACGAAGCAGAAAACGTCCCAAAGGCAGCAGCGAAATTACCTCGACGAATTGCTGGTCCTTGGCCCCCAAGGACCCGAGTTCCTCGGTCAAAACCGGGAAAAGTTGGCGTTGGAGGTGTTGCCACAGGTCAGGCAGGTCAGGCATATGCGTGGTTTGATCCATCTGCCGACCAGATTATTCAAGAATCCTGCAACTTTCCGACTTTTGCAAAAGGCTCTGCTGAGCCTTTTGCAAAACGAAAGAGGAAGGAGACAAAGTTGATCCAGGGTTGGACGTTGGGAAGGCAGGTGTCTATTCATTGAACTGGCTTGGCGCCCCGCTTGGAACGAAAACGGCCCGCAAGCCGGCAGGCAGGGGTTCTCAGGCGATACGCCTCCCATCACGCCCCTGGTGGAGCGCGGGCCATTGGCATGGAAAGTGGGGATGTCAACACAAGCGAGCCCAGATGCCCAAGGTGGCGACCGCCAAGACTCCGAACATCAAATGGCACATGACCTTGGCGGCTCCTCGCACATGCACCGTCCGGGCCCCAAACTCCTCTTTGAGCCGGCCGTTAACTCGCTCGCTGGCAGTGCGCTGCTTATAGCGTTGGCGCTCCGCCGGATCCAGCGGCACGAAGCCCTCCCGTTCCTTGGGATCAATAATTGGCACGTGTCCCAAGCCCCGACAAAAGTCCTTGATGAAGTGCGCGTCGTAGGCCGAGTCCATCAGTTCATAGAGCGCCTGAACCCGTTGGGCGCTCTGCTGCGCCAGGGGAATAGCGACCTGACTATCATGCAGGCTGGCACTGGTCAGCACCGCACCGATGGGAATATCCCCGTCAATCACGTCCAGGTGCAGTTTGTAGCCTCGCCACCAGGTCTTGTAACCCTTGGCATCGGTCTTACACCCTATATCGCATCCCCGCGGCAGGTCGGCCAGGTTCTGCTCCAGCGAGCGGGCCATCTGGATCTCCAGCTTCGTACGAGGCGGGCGCACCTCACCTTTCTTGGGCCGGCCGGCCTTGCCAGGGGGCGGAGCGACCATCTCCGGCTTGGTCGCCTTGCGCTCCGGCACACTAATGGCCGTGCTGTCCCGGCTGATGTGCCCCACCAGCTTGGGCCGACAGTGTATCTCCACCAACGCCGCGTGGATTTGCTGCGGCAATTCGTCGGCGGCAAACACGCTAAAGGCCCGCGAGAAAGTCGAGCGCTCCGGCAACTGGCCCAAGCTTTCCCAGCCGCAGAGCCGCCGCAGCGTGGGGCGAGCGTTCAAGGCATCGATCAATGCTTCGGTCGTGGCAAATCCATAAACGGCTTTGGCGATAAAGGCGTGCAGCACCCAGACCCGCTCATGGGGAGGTCGCCCCTGCCCACATCCCTCGTAACGAAGCAGAAAACGTCCCAAAGGCAGCAGCGAAATTACCTCGACGAATTGCTGGTCCTTGGCCCCCAAGGACCCGAGTTCCTCGGTCAAAACCGGGAAAAGTTGGCGTTGGAGGTGTTGCCACAGGTCAGGCAGGTCAGGCATATGCGTGGTTTGATCCATCTGCCGACCAGATTATTCAAGAATCCTGCAACTTTCCGACTTTTGCAAAAGGCTCTGCTGTATCGCCGATTTCCAATCGGCAGGGCGTCGGAAATCGCGGCGCCTGCGGGTTAGGAAACCCGCGATACAGCAGACTTGGAAGTCTGCGCTACGGGAGCGGTGGGATACGCCCCGACAGCGCCGCCGGCCAACTTCCCGCTTCTCCCCTGCCCTGGTTTGGGTTATGCTCCCGGCCAAGGCACCGACCATGAACCGGCGAAGTTTTCTGCGTCTGACCGCCCTGGGCGGCGTTGCGGCGGCCTCGGGCCGTGCGCTGGCCCGCAATCATGACAAGCGGCCCGCGGCTCCGGGCCGGCACGCTCGGCCCGTGAAACCGTTCGGACTGGATGAGATCACTATCGCCCAACTCAATGCGCGCATGGCTGCCGGGACTGAGTCGGCCTGCTCGCTGGCCCGAAAGTACCTCCCCCGGATCGAGCAAATCGACCGCCGCGGCCCCGCCCTGAACGCCGTCATAGAATTGAACCCCGACGCCCTGGCCATTGCGGCCGAGCTGGATCGTGAACGCAAAGCCAAAGACCCGCGCGGCCCGCTCCACGGCATCCCCATCCTCATAAAGGACAACATCGATACCCACGACCGCATGAGCACCACCGCCGGCTCGCTCGCCCTGGCGGGCTCGATTCCGGCGCGCGACGCCTGGCTGGTCGAGAGGCTCCGCGCCGCCGGGGCGCTTATCCTCGGAAAGACCAACCTCAGCGAGTGGGCCAACTTCCGCGGCTCGCTCTCGACCAGCGGTTGGAGCGGGCGCGGCGGCCAGACGCGCAACCCCTACGCCCTGGACCGCAATCCCTCCGGCTCCAGTTCCGGCTCCGCCGTCGCCGTTGCCGCCAATCTTTGCGCCGCCGCCATCGGCACCGAGACCGACGGTTCCATCCTCTCGCCGTCTTCCTACAATGGCATCGTCGGCATCAAACCCACCGTCGGCCTGGTCAGCCGGCCCGGGATCATCCCGATCGCCCACAGCCAGGATACCGCCGGTCCCATGGCACGCACAGTCGCGGATGCCGCCCTCCTGCTCTCGGTCATCGCCGGCCCCGACCCGCGCGACCCCGCCACCGCCCCCGCCTCAGAGAAGGCCCCCGCCGATTTCTGCGCCGGTCTGGACCCCGGGGGCCTGCGCGGCGCCCGTCTCGGCATCGCCCGCGCCTTCTTCGGTTTCCATCGCGCCGTGGACGCCCTGATGGAGTCGGCCCTGGCGCAAATGAGACGCGCCGGGGCCGAGGTGATCGACCCGGTCTCCATTCCCAAGGCGGACAAACTCAACGAGGCTGAGGCCGAGGTGTTGAGCTACGAGTTCAAGGCCGGCCTGGGCGCCTACCTGGCCGCCCTCGGCCCCAACGCGCCGCTCCATTCCTTGGACGAGGTCATCGCCTTCAACCAGCGCTGCAGTGCCCAGGAACTGCTCTGGTTCGGCCAGGAGGAGTTTCTCAAGGCCCAGGCCAAGGGACCGTTGACCGACCGGGCCTATCTCGACGCCCTGGCCACGTGCCGCCGCATGGCGCGCACCGAGGGGATCGATGCCGCCATGGACAAGCACCAACTCGACGCCGTCATCGCCCCCACCTCCGGCCCGGCCCACCTCACCGATTGGGTCACCGGCGACCATGGCCTGGGCGACAGCACAACCCCTGCCGCTGTCGCCGGCTACCCGAGCATCACCGTTCCCCTGGGCCAGGTCTTCGGGTTGCCCGTCGGCATCTCCTTCTTCGGGCGCGCCTGGGCCGAGCCGGGATTGATTCGCCTTCAAACGGGTCAAACCATAACTTTTCACTTATGGGTCCTCTCACTTTGGTCCTTTGGTCTTCGTTTTGCCTGCAAAATTCGTTGTCAATGTCAAAAGTTATGGCTTTCTCTGTCGGCAGTCGAGATTTGGGTCAGCCGGTTCAGGTAGTCGGTACTGTTTTGTCGTCGTCATCCGCGTGGTCCCGCTGTTCGCAAAGACAATTTGGCCGACCAGGGGCGAATTGGCAAGCTAACAATACGTGGCGGTGTTGTTGGCCCCGTCGTTGACCGTCAGGAGACGGGAGGCGGCGTCGAAGCCGAAGCATTGCTGGATTAATCAAACGGGTCAAACCATAACTTTTCACTTATGGGTCCTCTCACTTTGGTCCTTTGGTCTTCGTTTTGCCTGCAAAATTCGTTGTCAATGTCAAAAGTTATGGCTTTCTCTGTCGGCAGTCGAGATTTGGGTCAGCCGGTTCAGGTAGTCGGTACTGTTTTGTCGTCGTCATCCGCGTGGTCCCGCTGTTCGCAAAGACAATTTGGCCGACCAGGGGCGAATTGGCAAGCTAACAATACGTGGCGGTGTTGTTGGCCCCGTCGTTGACCGTCAGGAGACGGGAGGCGGCGTCGAAGCCGAAGCATTGCTGGATTAATGGAGTGCTGGATTGTTGGAGGGTGAGGTGAGGTTCACATTGTAACAAAGTATAGATGTGACCCCGATTTATCAAACTCAAACGGGTCAAACCATAACTTTTCACTTATGGGTCCTCTCACTTTGGTCCTTTGGTCTTCGTTTTGCCTGCAAAATTCGTTGTCAATGTGAAAAGTTATGGTTTGACCCCTTTCCGTGGGTTGATTGGAGACGGTTGCTCTCCTCACGATTTATATTAACGCAGCTTAAAGACGCTTTGCAGGCGATTCGACCGTGCCGCGAGTCAGAAACGGGTTGGACTCCGGGGGCAGCAATGTCTCCTGGGAACCACAGCTCTTTTCAATTGAATGAACGCGGCCCGGCACTGAAAGTTTTCTGGTCCCGCCGGTGGCGGGATGGGCGCAGAGTTGGTGAACGCACGCGCTTGCCAAAACCAACGCGTGTGGTAATAGAATGGTGGACCAATAAAACCGAGCCGGAGGGAGCAGGGCCGGAGATATCTCGTCCGCTCCTTTCGGTTCGAAATTTGGTTCACCCAGGGCATCAGCCCCAAACGCGCTAGACCCAGATGGCTGACTGAACGGATCGCCTCGACGGGTAACCCCCGCGAAGATCCGATTCACACAACGAAAACGCAGGATCGAGTCGGTGCCCGCACGGTGGCTAAAAAGTTGCGGCGAAAACGGTTTGGAAAAAAAGCTGGACGTACAACGTTTTTTTACTTGATCAGTGCCCTAATGGCTGACCCCTTTACGGATTGAGCCCTTCATTTGCCCGCCAATGAAATAGTACATTCTCATTAACCCCTTTTCGTTTCCTACTTCCAATCGCTATAGACCTCCCCGACGAAAACATGACACTTTCGGGCCTCCCGTGATGGAGCAATCCGCAATCGGACTCGAAGCCGGTAGTGGTCGTTCGTCAGGTTGATGCCCGGAGGAATTGTCCACCAACCGTCGCCCGTGTTGATCTTCCTGATGAGGCTCTCCTGCGGCCCGAGGACGTCGAATGTGGGGCCGTTCCTGCTAAAGCTCGTTTCCTTCCGAACGACCCAGAACAGCTCTCGCTTACGTTCCTCCTGTATTTGGACCGACAGGTTGTCCCAGCCCCATGAATTAGCCCATTCCCAGATGCGCACCGCTTGCGCCGTCCGGTTGGACAGCAGAACATCCAATAACGCTGGAAAATGGCTCCTGTCCACTGCAACGGCAAGCTCGGGATTTGCCGTACGCACGGTTCTACAACCAGCCGTGCAAGCTAAGGCCGTGGCTAGGGCTAGCCCAAACCAAACGAATGGGCCTCTTGGGCGGTCGGTGGTTCTGCTGTTCATAGGCAGGTCCTGTGCGTGTCGCTTGTTAACTAACTAACGCCTTTGGGAGGAGGGGTCAAACAATAACTTTTCACTTTTTGACCTCCTCCGGCTCGGTCTTGCGGCGCAGATACAGCTTGTTGTTCAGGCTCTTCCAACTGCCCATGTGCAACCGCTCGGCGATTTGGCGGATGGTCAAGGTGGTCTCGCGCCGCAACCGCGCCGCCAGGGCCAGCTTTGCCGGGTCGCCCTTCAAGTGCCCCTTCAAGTCATCCTGGCTCCATCGCAAACGCTTCAACTCCTCCGCAACGATGCGCTCCCCTTTGGCTTCGGCGCTCTCACGCCTCAACTTCCCCGAATGCTGATCACTCAGGCGCGCCTCCATCTGCTCCAACAGCTTGGCGCGGAACTCCTCGCTGCCCAGACACCAGCCGCGCTTTAGTGGTTTCCATTGGGCCGCATCGTCCTCCTCGGTGCGGCGGCGCTCCATCTGCCGCTCAAACTGCTCTCGTCCGCAAGCGGTGTCTTTTTGGATCCCGTGTTCGCCCAGCAAGCGGTCCACCCGCATCCAGCCCGGTCGGTGTTCCGGCGCGGCCAAATACCAAGCCAAGCTGCTCCAGGGATACTCCAACAAGCGTTCTTCCCTACCCAACAGCCCTGCCCGGACCGGATTCAGATGCACGTAGTCACAGGCCGTGCGCAGATACCCGTTGCCGCTGCCCTCGACCACAATCGCCTTGTAGCGTCCGCTGAACACGTGACCGGAAAGCTTGTGCCGGCCGTTGAGCCGGATGGTATAGCTGCTCAGCAGCCAGCGCATTCCCGCCAACAGATTGGCGTTGGGCGTTTCGACGACCAGGTGGAAATGGTTGCGCATCAGACAGTAGGCATGGACCTGGAAACCGGTCTTCTGGCAGCACTCGGCCAGCGTCTTGAGAAAGTCCTGCCGGTCCACGTCATCCAGGTAAATGTCTTCCCGGCGGTCCCCACGGCTCAAGATGTGGTAAATCGCCCCGGGGTATTCGACTCTGATTTGCCGCGGCATCGGCAACACTCTGCCAGTACCCCTGGCGTCCCGTCAAGTGAAAAGTTATGGTTTGACCCCTTCACCCGACCCCTTTTCCTGATTTGCCGCAGCATCGGCAACACTCTGCCAGTACCCCTGGCGTCCCGTCAAGTGAAAAGTTATGGTTTGACCCCTTCACTTCACTTCACTGGTTTGACCCCTCCCATTCGACCCTGCCGTGAAGAGCGCCGCAGCCTCTGAGCCACACACCAACGCCCACCCCTCTGCACCTGTGCTCCTGTAGCTCTCTTGATTGAGGGCTATGGGGGTACGTGTGGAGCGCGGGCACCAGGGCGTGTCGTGCCAGATGTTTAGCTGGGAGGAACCAGGGGCGGAGTGGCTCCCAAGATGCGGCACTCACTCTCTGGAGGCTGAACAACTACCTGGAATCCGAGTAAAGGTTCGCAAAGACAACGTAGTTGCTGCGGAAGCTGATGTACAAATACCAGGTCACCTTGCTCCCCGTCTTATGCTCAATGCGATAGGAGCATGAATTCATTCCATGCGAATCGGGAGGTCCCAGAAGGTTCAACAGATCGCTGCGATACAGCACATACTCAGGCTTCGAGTAATCGTAGGAGATCGCTTCGCCCATGAACGTGGGACCCACGGATCTGACCGGGCACTTCGGGAGAGCCTCAAGCAGCCTCCTAGCTTCGACCAACCTGTTGGATGGGTCCTTGGAGGCAAATTCCCTAGCAGCTGCTCGTAGGTCCTCCGGGTAACCAGGATGTTCTGTGCTGGTCTTGCAGCCGGTCAGCATGGTCACCCCGATTGATAGAACAGTGAGCGCCAGACGTAGGAGACTGGTGACATTCGGCTCCCGTCGGAATGTGAGGCGGCGCTGGCGAGGCTGCATAAATGTGCTTCGTGCAAGTGGTGACCAGGCGTCGGTTTTATGCGGCATACCCCCCAAGTCGTTGTTTATGGGTACGTGAAGCCCTCGTCGATGATGAATGCCCCGACGGGCTGGATAACCGGCCGTATTTTAGGGTCGCTCGACACACACCTTAACGAGATCGTCCACACGCCCCGCACCTCGTAAGTCCCATGGGGAATAGGGTTGAAGCCCATCGGATCGTAATAGTCCGGGCCCATATCAATATCGGCATTGCTCCCCACACCGGTGGCAAATACCTGACCGTCCGGCCCGTAGGCAATCATGGCGCTGTTCGTTTCGTCTTGGTAATAGTGGCAGAAGCTAGGATCGCCGACCACCGTCCACCGAACGTGCAACTGGCTTCCCCACCTATCTGCGTTGTTGTGCCCTGGAATTGGATCGGGGTAAATATGGAATTGCGGTGCCCTGCCCCCCGGCACGAACTCCCATGAAGCCTCCCTGCACCAGCATTTCGGGCACACATAATAGCCCATACCGCTGCCGTATGGGCTGGGCCAACCAGGTGGAATTGCCACGAGACCCAGGTTATCGAATGTGCTCAGCGGCGAGTTGCCGACAAAGCCATAGAGGTTTGCCCCGCCCTTCCGCCCAATCGGGTCCCGGTTGATCCACCTTCCCGTTGATGTGTTCAAATAGCGACGCCCGTAATACAGTAGGTCCGTCTCGTCATCCTGGTATTTGGTGGAGAACCGGAGCGGGTTTGCCTTGGCCATGGGGCCGGTGGCGCGGAGGAGTTCGCCGAAGGGGCCGTATTCGTAGAGAGCGGAGTTCGTGCCTCCGGCGGCACTCACCAGGCCGGAGATATTTCCGTTGCCGTCATAAGCGGCGAAGTGGGCGCCGTTGGCGGCGTCGTTGACATCGAGCAGGCCGCCCACCCCGCCAGCCGTCGCTCCGCTTTGGCCCGGCAGGCCGGCGCCCTGCGGCGTGCCCGAAAGGTCCAGGCCCCAAAGGTAGTATTCCACCGGGATAACCGGCTTCAAAGAGACATTGTCCAGCAGGGGCTCGCTCTCGTCCCAACCGGGGCAATAGAATTTGAGCGTGTAAGTGCCTGGGCAGAGCGAGAAGGTCAACGACTGCATCGCCCAGGCCCCGCTCGGGCGCCAGGCGTTGTAGTTGCCGGTGCTGCCGCTCACGGGATTGGAGTTGGAGTCCAGCACCTCGACCGAATAGGGCCCGCTGGCATCGCCCGGAGCCTGGTAGGTGTTGTCATACCATACCAGGTTGTACACGTCGCCAGGCTGCGGCACGGTGAAGCTCTGCGCAAGATAGGAAACCGGCTGCCCCGCCACATCCGCGTATTGGTTCCCGCTATACGCCGCGGGCCACTGGGCGCCGAACGCAAGGAATGGCCCCGGGGGCGGCACGTTGAACAGATACTCCACACTCCCGAACCACCCGGTGGGAAACACGTCATAGTTGTACGAGTCCGCGGACTCCACCGGGGCCTCGAAGTCGCCATTCGACAGGAGAGAAGCGGCCTCGCCCGCAGGCATGAGCCGGGCAACCGGGTTCCAGCCGTCGTAGAGGAACAGGCGGGTGCTCTGGAGGAGGTATTGTGAGCCGTTCCAGGTCGAGACGACCTTCTGGATTCGCCGGCCTTTGTAGTCATAGGTGAAATCCAGCTTGAGCCGTGAGCCGGACGGGGCGCTGGCCAGGCTGGTCAGGTTGATCAGCCGGTTTTCGGCGTCCCAGGTGTAGCTCCAGCGGCCATCGCTCAGCAGGTTGCCATCCAGGTCGGTACTGGAACCACTCGGGGGTTTGGGCGACGAAGAAGTTGCCTGTGGCGGTGGCGAGGACGTCCGTGCCCGAAGAACCCCCGGGCAGCAGGGCCATGTTGGTCAGGGCCAGCCAGAGCGGACCGTTGGCGTTGGCCACGGGCAGTTCCGCGCGGAAGTAGGCGCCCTTGCGAAAGGCCTGGGCATACGAGCCGTTGGTGCTCCATAGGGCGACGTTCGCGCTGGGACTGGCCGTGCCCAGGCTCTGTACGTAGCCGGGCACGACGCGGTTGCGGTACTGATTGAGGCCGCAGCCGTTGACCGTGTAATTCGCGTGGCGGAGGTTGGCGCCGGTCTGGTCGCCCCCGGCGTCCGTGCCGGTGCGGTTGCCGATGGTGTCGAACTGGTACTGGAATTGCTGGCCCGAGACAAGCGAGCCATCCCCCCAATACTTGTGCGCATTGGTAAGCTGCCCAAGGGGATCGTAGGCATAGACCCAGTACCAGTTGTCGGCGTTGGTCATGCTCGTGCGCTGGCTGGCGCTGTTGCAGCCGTAGGCGTGCAAGTCCACAGTCCGCAGTCCACCGTTGACAGTCGAAATCTGCGTCAGCCGGTTCAGGGCATCGTACTGTTTGGTCGTCGTCATCCGGGTCGTCCCGTTGTTGGCAAAGGTAATTTGGCCGACCAGGGGCGAGTTGGCAAGATAAGAGTACGTGGCGGTGTTGTTGGCGCCGTCGCTGGCGGTCAGGAGGCGGGAGGCGGCGTCAAACCCGAAGGATTGTTGGACGAATGGATTGCCGGATTGCTGGAGGGCCAGGCTGGTCCGGCGAAGGAGTTGGTCGTAGCCGGAGGCGACGGCCAGGCCGGCAAGGGGGCCGGCGCTGTTGGTCTCGGCCAGGAGTTGGCCGGCATCGTTGTAAGAGAGGAGGGTGAGGGCGGCGCCGTTGGTGACGGCGGTTTGGCGGCCGAGGCGATTGTAGCAGTAGCCGAGGGCAGGAGTGGAATCCGAATAGGTAACGGCGCTGAGTGCGCCGACATTGTTGTAAGCGTAAGTGGTGGTGACACCGCGGAACCAGGTGCGGGTCTGAAGGCGGCCGGCGGGGGTGTATGTATAAAAGGGGGTCCAGCCGGCGCCGTTGTAGTTCTTGTAGGTGAGCCAGCCGCGGTAGCTGTCGTAATTCCAGGTGGTTGTGGAGGCGCCGGCACGGTTCGAGTAGTTCTGCCACGTGGTCATGGTTTTCATCCGGCCCTGGGCGTCGTAGGTGTAGGCAACGGGGTAGGTGCGGGAGCCGGAATTGGTGAGGAGCAGCCCCCTGGGGTCATAAGTGTTGGCGACGCTCGTGCCGTCGGGTTGGACGATGTTTGTGGCCCTCAATGACGTGTCGTAGTAGGTGGTGGTGGTGATCTGGGGGGCCTGGCCGGGCCCGGGGGCGGGGGTGGTCACGGTGGCGAGCTGGTCGGCGTTGTTGAACGTGTTGGTGGTGGCGCCGTTGCGGGTGTCGGCCACGCTGTACTGGCGGCCATGGGGGTCGTAATCGTAGGAGGTGGCGCCCAGTTGCGCGCCAGCCGAGTCATAGCGGGTGACCGAGACCAGCAAGCCGTAGAGGTAGGCGCTGACAGTGTACGAGTTGTCCGGGGCGACGTTGGTGAGCCAGCGGTTTCCGTTTGCCCCGTAAGTGGTTATGGCCTGGCTGGTGACGGGCAGGCCGTTGTTCCAGGTCGTGCTCCAGTTCATGAGGCCGGTGGTCGAGGCCTCGGTTGTGGAGACCAGGTTCGAGGAGTTGCCACTCGTGTTCCAGGCATAGACTTGCGTGCGCCGCACCGTTGCACCGTGGTCGGTCGCGACGTTGTTGGTAGTGAACGTGATGCGGTCGGTGCCCGAGAAGTTGATGACGTGGTTCGTGTTCATGTCAAGCACGGTGAGGACCTGCTCACCCTTGGGGTTGTAGGCGTAAAGGGTCGAGACGCCGTCAGGGTCGATGGTGTTGGTGAGCTGGCCGTTGGCGTTGTAATAGGAGATGGAGCAAGGGGCGCCGCTGTAGGCCGCATAAACGGTCTTGTAGGCGCGGCCGGCGCCATCGGTGTAGGTCTTGGTCCACTCGTTGGTGCCGCCGAGGCTATCGAGCTTGATTTGCAGGGTGAACTGGCGCCAGGTGCCGTCGGTGTCCTGTTCGATGGCATATTGGTACCGGACGGGCGAGACGGCGGTGCCGCTGACCGCGGCCAAGCGCCCATCACGATAATAGATCTCGATGTGCGTGCCACCGTCGGGGTAGGTGTTGGTGACGCAGGCCTGGCTGTTGACCACGGCATACGCGTGGGTGGTGACGCCGCCCAGCGCGTTCATTTCCTGCGATACGCGGCCCAGGGAGTCGGTACTGGTACTCGGCGAGTGTGATGGCGTTGCCGTTTGTGCCGATGCGCAGTGTGGCGAACACCCGGCCCAGCCCGTCGAGAACGTTGGTCAGTGTGACACCGTTTTGGGAGCCGCGCATGGTGAGGGTGGCAACTTCGTTCTTGTTCGAGTCGTAGGTGTACCGTGTCGTCACGCTGTCGGGATCGAGCACGCTCTCAAGGCCGCAGCAGGAGTAGCTGTAGGTGGTCGCCCGGCCCGCAAGGTCGGTCAGCGTGTAGCTTTGGCCAAGGTGGTCGCCGCTCAAGTAGGAGTAGGTGTCGTGGGAGAGCACCGTTTGTCCTGCGATGTCCTGGGCTTCGCTGGACACGGTGCGGCCGAGCGAATCGATGACCGTGGTGTTTTGCGTGCCGTAGAGGATGTTGGAGGGCTGGGCCCAGGAGTCGGGCATCCCGGAGCAGGTTATGGTGGTGAAATTGGTGGCCGTCTGCTGGTAGGTATAGACGGTGGCCGTGCCGTCGGGATTCGAAATGGACTGCGGGCGCCCGGAGCTGGCCAGATCAGTGATGCTATTGGGATAGGTGAATTGGATCGTCCTCAGATTTCCGCGGTTGCACCAGTGTGCCCCCGGCTGCGGGCAGACCTGTTGTTCGGCGTAGCAGTTGGTGGCGCTGCGGAGGATGCGGGAGACCTCTTGGAGTTGCCAGGCGCCGTACACCATGACCGGGAGGCTGACGGTGACGAGCCGGGCCCGGGAGGGAAAGTTCGTTCCGCCGTCCGCGCCGCCAACCTGTGAGGCAAAGGAGTAAGCCGTCTGTTTGCAGTGATCGACCGTCGGCGGGTTAGGCTGTGTGCCGGCGGCAGGGGGCGGGTAGTTGAGGTAAGTGGAATACTGGTTGGTAACCCGGCCACTGTCGTCGTACATGTAGTAAATCCAGCCGCCGTCCGGGTAATCGATCCGCTGAACTTGGTTTGAGCTGAGGCTCCCGGCGGGGCTATTGTTTGTGTAATAGGTGTAGGTTGTCGTTTGCGTGTCGGTTCCACTCCCCTGGGTTACGGAGTTGGTCAGGACGTTCGTGATGCCGGGGACGTAAACAAGGGAGACGCCAAGGAAGCTGAGGACGCTAGCGCCCGAGGTGACCTGGGTGAAGTAGTTGGTGAGTAGGGAGTTTGCATTTGTAGTCTGCCACGTCGAGACGGTGGTCTGGTGGTCGGCTTGGAGCAGGTCCCAGCGATTGGCCTGGGTGCTGGTGTTGGAGTAGGTGTACTGATACTGGCCGTTTGTCACGCCGCCCGCGACCTCGGTGATCGAGAGCCGGTTTGAGGCCGTGGTGGTGTCCGGGTTGGAGACCACCCAGGTGGCAAAGGCGGAGCCGTTGGTTCCGTAAAGGCCGTTGGTTTGGCCGGCCACCTTGTTTGTGTAAAAGAATTGGAGTTGGTACTCGTAGGCAGAGCTTGTCTGGACGTTCATGAGGCCCAAGGGCGTCACTGTCTGGGCAAGCACGCCGGCGTTGGTGATGACCGTCACGTTGGTGCGGGCAAAGGGCACGGTCAGCGCCGCGGGCGTGGCGAGGCTGGTCGAGGGGACATCGGCAGAAAGGGCGATGTGGGCGCCGTCGAGGAAGAAAGATGCAGGCCCGTGATTGAACCTGAAGTCGAGGCCGTTCGCGAACGAGTGCGCCGTGGCCAGAGCAGGGGTTGCACGGTTGGCGGTGCTGCCGCAACAGCCGCGCCCTTGGGGCGCAAGCGCCCCTGGAGTTTGCGCCGTGGCCCCCGCAGGCAGCACGATCTGGATGGCCGCGGAAACCCCGTAGGTGACCGAACCGCTGATCGCCTTGGTCCACAATGAAATGTTACCGCCTTTCTGCGGCTTGCTGATGGTATAGGAGTAAGGGAGGCCGCCTAAATAGTTTGTCTGGACTTGGCACCCGGTCTTACCGGGGTCGCAATGCAGGATGTCATATGTTTCGTGCCCAGCCCCATCGATTGCCCATGCCCCCGCGATGTAGTATTCCACGTCAACCCCCTCGTCTGGAAACCATCCGCTGAACACCGGCTGGGGGCCCGTACTCGTTGTGCCGTTGGAATCCTCGTATATCTGGAACCTCTGGTCGATGCTGTTGCAATCCGTCCACCTTACGGTTATTTGGGCGTACCCATTGGTTACGTCCAACTGGGCCTGGAGGCGAGCCGTCGGGTGCAGGACAGCCCAGCCAATCGTCAGCCAGGCCGCCCAGTGGGTCCTCGAAGGAAGCCGCTTCTGGAGGGCGGCCCCGAACATGAGCACGCTCCCCGCGACTGTCGTTGGCGCGGACATTATCCACTTCAAGATGGTCGTAGTCATAGGTGTTGCTTTGCTGGGTGGTGGTTGCTGAGCCTGTTCCGTCACTTCAACGGCGTGAACACCTGGAGTCCGAGGATGGTCCCGCCGGTGTCAAGGACGGCCGCGCGGTTGGGGTTGCCGCCCATGATGTACTCCTGGAGATTGCTCAAGCCGTCGTTGTCCGGGTCGGCCCCGGGGGACACGCCGGTGTGGCCGAAGTACTCGGTCTCCCAACAGATGGGCAGCCCGCTGCTGTCAGGGTCGAGTCCGGCGATCTGCAGGCCGCAGATAACGGGGCAACCCCCGTGCTGCCCTGGCTGCACGGTCAAGACCAGGGGCTGGCCGGGCCCCACGGCGACACCCGTCCAGGAGGCATAATGGAGCCACGGCACCCAGGGCGGCGGGTTGGCCGGCGGGCTGTTGTAGCTGGTGGTGACGGTCCCGTAACCGGCGCCAAGCGAGAAGTTCCCGTCGTAAGAATAGGCGAACACGCTGTAATTGCCCGCTGGCAAATTGGTGAGCGTGAGCGTGCCGCTCTGAGCATTCGGGCCGGAGATGTAGCCGTTATACATGCTGTCCGACGAGCCGATCGTCCCGCTGGACAGGAGGTTGGAAGCCGTCACGCCGACCAGAGAAGGAGTGCCATCGGCGTTCGAGAGGTTGGTGATCGAGCTGCCCGCATTGGGGCCGAGATAATTCCAGAAGTCGGAGGCCGCTTGGCCGACGGCCCCGGGGCCTGTCTTCTGGCTGGAAGCCCCGCCCCCGAAGTTGACGTTGATGAGCCCTGTGAAGGCGGGCGTGAGGCATTTGCCGGCGCTGCCGGCGTTGTAAATGCTCCAGATCTCCGCCTGTGAGAGCGCCACGTTGTAGATGCCCACCTCGTCCATAAGGCCGGCAAAGGTGTAGCCTGCCCCGGCGTCGGCTGGGCGCACACCAAAATAGAGAGGGGCGTCGGTGAAAGGGGTGACGGTGCCCAGGAAGGCTTGGGCGACGACGTCGCCGTCGTAGTATAGGCAGGCCAGACCGTAGCCTATGGTCTGGTCGTATGTGAACGCCACGTGCTGCCACGTGTTCATGGAAACGTAGCCGGGGTAACTCGACAGCCAATGGTCCTGGAGGGAAGTGTCCTTCACATCGCCAAAGAGCGAACCCGGGCCCCCATTGCCCACGGCCCCCGAAACCCAGAAGTTCACGCCGAACGAGGTGCCGTTGTTCCATTCGGCGATGGGGTGTTGGTTGGAGATGTCCCAGGGATAAATCCAGCACTCGACGGTGAGGCCGGGCGAGCCGACATTGAGGTTGGTAGTGGCGACGTAGACGTAATTGGAGCCGCAGGGTCCGGACCCGTGGGGTTGTTCAACTCGAATGCCTGGTTCACTTTGCCGCTGGCGTAACCTGGGGTTCCCGCCCACAGGCCGGGGTACCACCCAAGTTGATCGTTGGCGTTGTCCTCGCCCTGCCACCAGCCCGCCAAGGCTGGGAAAGGGCCCGCACACGAGCCGGCTTGGAGCGGCCCCGGGCCGCTCATGCTCCCTGCGCCCGCGGCGCCGGGGCCGTTGGGGCCGGGGGCGGGCACGACCTCTCCCGCCGCGCCCCAGGCGGCAGCGCCGTTGCAGATGGCGAACGAGATGCCCTGCACGAACTGGCCGCCCAAGCCCACCGCGTCGGCGGGAACCGAGAGGCGCGCCCACTGCCCGGCGGGCGGCAGCGCTCCTCCATAGACGGCGTTCGTGCCGGCCCCGTTGGCGCCCAAGCTGGAGGCGCACCAGTAGGCGCCATGGACCCACGAGCCGGAGGCCGTGCCGTTCGTCACGCCCACCAGCCACCGCAGCGCCACCGCGGAGGGCGCGTTGGTCCAGGGCAGGTATATGTCCGCAAAGAGCGAGCCGCCGGCGTTGACCGCGAGGTTGAGGCCGAGCAGCCCGAAGTAGTGCTGGTGCCAGCCCGCGGCCAGTGGGGACAGGTGCACGAGGGAACCGGGGGCCAGAGAGACCAAGCCGCTGCCGTTCCAAAAGGCATTGGTCCAATCCCAAGGCTCGTCGGGGGACGCGCTCAACGCGGCCCCCGGGGGAGTCGCGTTCTCGAGCCAGATCACCTCTTGCGGGGCGGTCGAGATGGGCGTGCCCTGGCCGCTGCCCGGCGTGGCCGGGCTGGTGTTAGTCGCGCCGGGGGGCGCGGTGTTGGTTGGGCTGCCACCGGTCACCTGCCCCCAGGAATTGAGAGCCAGAAAGCAAAACAAAACGGCGATGATGGTTTTCATAAGTTGTGCCAAAGGGATGATGACCGAGCGGGGAGCCAGAGAGTGACGAATGACGAATGACGAATGGCGAATGACGAATGACGGATGACGGAGGACGGAGGGCGAAGGACGGAGGACGGATGTCAGGCCCTCGACCCTCGACCCTCGTCCCTCGGGACCGGTTACCAACGAACCGAGGCCTGGAGGGGAAAGCGCGCGGCGGCGCGGGACCGCAAACGGATTTGCGGGGGGGGGTCGCCAGGGCACTGCCCGTGGGCTGATACTGGACCTTCTGTTTGGGATCGAAGCGGCAGATCCCAATGCCTCAACAGCCTGTCCCTATTGCCTGATTGAGACATGTACCCACCTGTTACCTGCCTGTGATTGGACCAGAGGCCCTACGCGTAGTCAAGAAAATTAACGGCTAGCTCGTGAAGTATAAGCAGCGCACATCGAGATTATCATTCGTCATTGTCCGGGCTGCGGATGGCGCAGGCGGAAGAACTCCGCCGGGCGTGTCGAATCGCTCGCCGGGAAGCTCATCCGGTAATTGGTCTGCGAACCGGGCACGTCGCCCCAATCGAGGCTGTTCCGAAGGTCAAGGACGTTCGTTTGGAGAATCCAGCCGGCATAGTTCGAGGGCCACGAGAGGGTGATGTTCGGGCCGGTGAGTGTCGCGGCAATGTTCGTGCCCGTTGATGGGACCGTGCCGGAAGGGGTCGCGGCAACCTCCGCGGAAGGGAGGCCCTCGCCGATTTGGTTGCTGGCAGTCACGACGTAATAATAGGTGACGCCGTTGAGGAGGCGGGCATCAACCCAACTGGCGCCGGTGATGCTGTTGGTAATGGGTGTGTAAGGCCCGCCCATGACCGGTGCGCGCTTGACGTTATAGCCCGTTGCGAGGGCGGTGCCATTCCAGAGCAGGACGACCTGGTGGTTGCCGGGCAGCGCGCGCAGGCCGCTGGGCGGCTCGGGGGTCGCAGTGGCTGCCGGGTAGGCCGGATTGTTGGTGGCGTTCAACCACCAAAGCGCGCTGGTGACGCCGCGGGGATAGTGGAGACTGCCCATGCGCCTGCGCGGGGTCAGCCCATAGATTGGTTGGTTTTTCAGACCGGACCCTGGGCGCCTCCCAGCGGCGCATTCGTCGTGTCGCCCTGGCGTCGAGGACGTCGCGGGCCTGTGCCCCCTGGAGCCACGAGTATCAGCACAGGTGCCGGAGTCCTGGACGCCCGCTCCGGAGGCGCTGGTTTGGGGGAATGGCGTCAGACCGTGGGGAAAGCCGTAGAAATGCCCTCGCTCCAGGGTTGACGCCCCGGACCACTTGCTCCGGCGCTCCTGCCATGCCGCGAGCCCTTTGGCTGTTGGGCCCAGCGCGAAGCGCTGGTCTTCACTTTAGCCTTTAGCCTTGTAAAATGCGCCTCCGCGAAAGGAATTTGCCGCATAGTCCTCACAATCCGCATAGTCGTTAGACACGCAGGCGCCTCCGACGGCAGACTCGCCGCATGACGGTAAAGAATTGGAGGAGTACGGGCTCTGGAGGGGACGGCTCCGGCAACGCCTCAAAGCCGATGCCGGCCCCGCAGCGGAACCACCAGAGCCCGCCCCCGACCGACCCCAACCATAAGCCACCTCCGTCCCGCGGTTTGCGGCAAACGACCGCAATTTCCCGCAATTTCCCGGAGATTCCCAGAAATTCCCACAAATTTTCCACGCTCAAGCGCGCCCAGGCAGGGGCCAAGGGGCGCTTCCCGGCGGTGCCATGACGGGTGGGCACTGCCGCCTCCAAAGAAAATCTCCGCACACTCCGAACAGTCCGCGCTGGACTTGGACAGGCCCGCGCGCCCCGCGCACAATGGCGCCCGTGAGAAACCCGTTCGAAGACTGTGCGCACACCGGCAAGGAGCCTGTGCTGCTGATGGCCCAACCGAGCCCAATTAAACCGGATTAAAGTGGATGAAACCAAACCAGAATAAAAAATCTCTCCGCACGACGTCCCTGTGGCGCCGCCGGGAGGCGCCGGGCGCATCCTGCCCGTGCCACCGTGCACGGCATCGGCGTGGAGCGCGGCACTCTCCAGCCCCGGAGAGGGGGCATGATGGCAGCGCACAAGGCCCCTCCCGCGGCTTGCCCGCCGCAGCCTCGGCGAAGGAGGGGGCCTCAAGGCATAACGAGTGAACAAAGAAGCGAGGCGGCAAAAGAACAAGGCAGGTTGCTGCCCTTATTTATTTCCACCGCCAAACTTCGCGCTTTTCCCCCGCCCTGGTTTGGGTTATGCTCCGGGCCACGGCACCGATCATGAACCGGCGAAGTTTTCTGCGTCTGACCGCCCTGGGCGGCGCTGCGGCGGCGTCGGGCTCCGCACTGGCCCGCAATCCTGACAAGCGGCCCGCGGCTCCGGGCCGGCACGCTCGGCCCGTGAAGCCGTTCGGGCTGGATGAGATCACCATCGCCCAACTCAATGCCCGCATGGCTGCCGGGACTGAGTCGGCCTGCTCGCTGGCCCGAAAGTACCTCGCCCGGATCGAGCAAATCGACCGCCGCGGCCCCGCCCTGAACGCCGTCATAGAATTGAACCCCGACGCCCTGGCCATTGCGGCCGAGCTGGATCGTGAACGCAAAGCCAAAGACCCGCGCGGCCCGCTCCACGGCATCCCCATCCTCATAAAGGACAACATCGATACCCACGACCGCATGAGCACCACCGCCGGCTCGCTCGCCCTGGCGGGCTCGATTCCGGCGCGCGACGCCTGGCTGGTCGAGAGGCTCCGCGCCGCCGGGGCGCTTATCCTCGGAAAGACCAACCTCAGCGAGTGGGCCAACTTCCGCGGCTCGCTCTCGACCAGCGGTTGGAGCGGGCGCGGCGGCCAGACGCGCAACCCCTACGCCCTGGACCGCAATCCCTCCGGCTCCAGTTCCGGCTCCGCCGTCGCCGTCGCCGCCAATCTTTGCGCCGCCGCCATCGGCACCGAGACCGACGGTTCCATCCTCTCGCCGTCTTCCTACAATGGCATCGTCGGCATCAAACCCACCGTCGGCCTGGTCAGCCAGCCCGGGATCATCCCGATCGCCCACAGCCAGGATACCGCCGGTCCCATGGCACGCACAGTCGCGGATGCCGCCCTCCTGCTCTCGGTCATCGCCGGCCCGACCCGCGCGACCCCGCCACCGCCCCCGCCTCAGAGAAGGCCCCCGCCGATTTCTGCGCCGGTCTGGACCCCGGGGGCCTGCGCGGCGCCCGTCTCGGCATCGCCCGCGCCTTCTTCGGTTTCCATCGCGCCGTGGACGCCCTGATGGAGTCGGCCCTGGCGCAAATGAGACGCGCCGGGGCCGAGGTGATCGACCCGGTCTCCATTCCCAAGGCGGACAAACTCAACGAGGCTGAGGCCGAGGTGTTGAGCTACGAGTTCAAGGCCGGCCTGGGCGCCTACCTGGCCGCCCTCGGCCCCAACGCGCCGCTCCATTCCCTGGACGAGGTCATCGCCTTCAACCAGCGCTGCAGTGCCCAGGAACTGCTCTGGTTCGGCCAGGAGGAGTTTCTCAAGGCCCAGGCCAAGGGACCGTTGACCGACCGGGCCTATCTCGACGCCCTGGCCACGTGCCGCCGCATGGCGCGCACCGAGGGGATCGATGCCGCCATGGACAAGCACCAACTCGACGCCGTCATCGCCCCCACCTCCGGCCCGGCCCACCTCACCGATTGGGTCACCGGCGACCATGGCCTGGGCGACAGCACAACCCCTGCCGCTGTCGCCGGCTACCCGAGCATCACCGTTCCCCTGGGCCAGGTCTTCGGGTTGCCCGTCGGCATCTCCTTCTTCGGGCGCGCCTGGGCCGAGCCGGGATTGATTCGCCTGGCTTATGCCTTCGAGCAGGCCACCAACGCCCGCCGGCCCCCGCGGTTTCTCCCCTCGATTCAAACCCCGAGCAGACTATGAAAACCAAGCTCTGGCGCGCTGCCGCATTGCTGCTTCTGCTGCTGGCTCTGCCCGCCTGCCAAAAGGCCCCTACGTCCCAACCCGCCGGCGGCGCCCAGCCAGCCCTGCCCATGGAAGCTGCCGAGGCCACCCAAATGGCCCGCAGCCTGGCCAATCAGCAGGCGATGCTGCTCTACCATTGCGAGCCCTTCGTGAGCGGCCCCGCCGCGCTCTGGACCAACGGCCACTGGCTCTGGCGGACCCGCCGGGGACTTGGCCATGGCGACATCGAAGCCGTCGTCGCGCTCGCCTCTGACGGCTCGACCCAGAGCGTCCAGGTGCTCCTGCTCCAGAGCACCCCACTTGGGCCGGGGTTCTGAGAAGGACAAAAGGGGCAAAAGGGACGAAAGGGACGCCACGGCCTCGACTCGCCAGCGGTCCCACAGACGAGCCGCCGCTCGTCATTCGTCATTCGTCATTCGTCATTCGTCATTTCCCTGGCGCCCCCACCGGCGCACTCCGCACTCCGCATTCCTCACTCCGCACTTCTTTCCCTTGCCTCGTGGAGCCCTTCGAGGTTAGACTGCACTCCAACAAAGGCACGACGATGAATCGACAACATCTTCTCCTCCTTCTCCCGAATCATCCCACCGCACTCGTGAGAGCCGTGTTGCTCCTGGCCGCCACGGCCGGCTCGGTCCAGGCCGCGGATTCTTGCGTGGCGGATCGGATCACTCCGATGGTCGCGGACCGGCAGGACTCCCAGGCGCCCGACCGCGCCAGTCTGAGCGGCTGGGTGGGCCGGCGCATCGAGGTCAACGAAGCCAACCGCCTGGTCAAGCTCGATCCGGCGCGCCTCCTGGAGGGCTACCGCAAGCGGCCCGGCCGCCAGTCCTACGACGGCGAGCACGTCGGCAAATGGCTCCATGCCGCGACCCTGGCCTGGGTCAATACCCAGGACCCGGCCTTGCGCCAAAAGCTGGATTACGTTGCCGCCGAACTGGTCAAGTGCCAACTCCCAGACGGCTATCTGGGCACCTATCTCGACAAGGACCGCTGGACCGACTGGGACGTTCTGGTCCCACAAATACAACCTCATCGGCCTGATCACTTACATGCGCTACACCGGCAACCTCGACCCTCTGCCGGCCTGCCGCCTGATGGGCGATCTCCTTTGTGCCACCTTCGGCGATACGCCGGGCAAACGCGACATCCTCCGCGCCGGCCACCACGTCGGCATGGCCCCGACCAGCGTGCTCGAACCGATGGTCCTGCTCTATCGCCTGACCGGTGAGCAGAGCTATCTCGAATTCTGCGATTACATCCTCCGCGCCTGGGAGCAGCCCAACGGACCCAAGATCGTCTCGACCCTGCTCACCCTCAAACGGGTCGACAAAGTCGCCAACGGCAAGGCCTATGAGATGCTCTCCTGTCTCAACGGCGCGCTCGAATACTACCGCACGACCGGCGATCACCGCCTCCTGGAGGCCTGCCTCAATGCCTGGCAGGACATTGTCGACAACCGCCTTTACCTTACCGGCGCCGCCAGCTACGGGGAACTCTTCCATGACGATTTCGACCTGCCCAATGTCGGCAACGTCGGCGAGACCTGCGTCACC
The DNA here is from genome assembly GCA_963749495.1 of uncultured bacterium. GTDB lineage: Bacteria > Verrucomicrobiota > Verrucomicrobiia > Limisphaerales > UBA8199 > CAVQND01. The sequence goes on along the minus strand of CAVVMW010000015.1, from coordinate 37,800 downwards.
GTGACCTGGCTCCAGTTCAACGCCCAGTTGCTGCGCCTGACCGGCGAGGCGCGCTTCGCCGACCAACTCGAACACGTCATCCTCAACCAACTCATGGGCGCCCAGCGCCCCGACGGCGCTGCCTGGGGGTATTACGTCGAGATGGAGGGCACAAAGCCCTACACCAGCAGCCTCGACGGCCAGTGCTGCCTCTCCAGCGGCCCGCGCGGCCTGGCCCTCATTCCCACCTTCGCCATCACCACCGACGAGGATGGCGTGGTCGTCAATCTCTACGATGAGGCCATCGCCCGGCTCAACCTCCGCGACAAGACTCCCGTCGGCGTCACTCTCCGGTCCACCTTCCCGACCGACGGCCGGGTCGGCATCTTCGTCGAGTCGTCCTCCCGAAAACCGTTCATGGTGAAATTGCGCAAACCGGCCTGGTGCCCCAGCACCCTGGTCCGCCTCAATGGCAACATTCTGCCTGAGACACCGGAGTTGCGAGGCTACATCGCCATCACTCGAAAGTGGAGCCGGCATGACCAAATCGAGATCGAGTTCAGGCTCCAACCGGCCCTCTTAGCTGGCAACCACATCAACGAGGGCAAGGTTGCCCTGCTCTACGGCCCCTTGGTCCTGGCCGCCGACGAGGCCCTGCTGGGCGTCACCAATGTCAACTTCAGGGTCATCGGCGTGGAGGATCAGCGGCTGGCCAGCCTCGAGTTCGCTCCGGAATCCGCCTCCGGCCAGTTCCAGACCTGGCCGGCCGCGCAGGTCTTTCGCATCGCCGGTTTCGCCCGCCGCGCGACCGGCCCCTTGCCGGCCGGCACACGTTTCCCCATCCGCATGGTCCCCTTCGCCGACGCCGGTTGCACCGGCAGCCATTACAAAATCTGGATGCCGGTGGGCCTGATCACCGCGGCCAACTTGCTCTACGATGCGACGGAGTCCCGCTCCCGCAAAGGCAACCGCTTCGGCTCCATCACCGACGACAACCTCGCCACCGCGGTCGTGACCTTCGACGGCAAACCTGCCGATGAGGATTGGTTCGCCGCCACCCTTGACGAGCCCGCCGCCTTCACCCGCGTCGTCTTCGCCCACGGCGGCACCTTCCACAATGGCGGCTGGTTCGATGCCAGCGCCGGCAAGCCTCGAGTCCAGACCAAGGCCGACAAGGACGCCCAATGGGAAACGATTGGCGAACTCCAGGATTATCCCGCCACCACCGCCACCGACCCCGCCAACCTCAAAGGCGGTGAACTCTTCACCCTCAAGCTCCCCAACCCGCTCAAGGCCCTGGCCATCCGCGTCCTCGGCAAACCCGCCTGTGGCGACAACCCCAAACAGGCCTTTGCCTCCTGCGCTGAACTGCAGGCGTTTAAGGACAAATGACGAATGACGAATGACGAATGACGAATGACGAATGACGAATGACGAATGACGAATGACGAATGACGAAAAGCGGATTCGGGCGTGCCGAGTCCCTTTTGTCCCTTATGTCGCTTTTGTCCTTTTTGTCCCCAAGGCAGGCCCAGGCGCCTACTTCCCTACACAGAACTGGCTGAAGATCATGTCGAGCAGGTCCTCGGTAGTGGTTTTTCCGACGATCTCTCCGACGGCATTGACGGCGATGCGCAGGTCCATGGCGGCCAGTTCGAGGGTTTGGCCGGAGCGCAGGGCGTCGGCGGCGCGCAGGGCCGCGGCGCGGGCGCGGTTCAGGGCGTCCTGATGGCGGGAGTTGATCATGACCTCGAGGATCTCGGCCCGGATTTCGCCGGACCAGGCCAGTTCCTTGATGGCGTCTTTGAGCGCCTCGATCCCCTGCGCTGTCAGGCAGCAGACATCGACGACCGGCGCGGCCAGGCCGGGCGGCAAGTCGAGCCGGGGCGGCAGGTTGATCTTGTTGCGGACCAGGATGCGCTGCTTGCCGGCGAACTCGGCCAGGTGAGCAGCGTCGGCCTCGGTCAGCGGTTCGGAGGCGTCCAAGACGTGCAGGATGCACTCGGCCTGGCCGAGGGATTGGCGGCTGCGGCGGACGCCCTCGAGTTCGATTTCGTCGCGGGCCTCGCGCAGGCCGGCCGTATCGATGAGCACGACGGGCAGGCCGCGGATATTGGCGGTCTCTTCGATGGTGTCGCGGGTGGTGCCGGGGATGGCGGAGACGATGGCGCGGTCGCGGCCCAGGAGTTGGTTGAGGAGGCTGGACTTGCCGGCGTTGGGCCGGCCGATGATGGCGGCGCGGATGCCGCGGCGCAGGACCTGGCCTTCGGCGGCGGTGCGCAGCAATTGGTCCATGAAGGCCACCCCGCGCCCGAGGCGCTCCAGGAGTTGGTCGCGGGTATCCGGCGCAATGTCCTCCTCCGGGAAATCGATGTGCGCCTCGACGTGGGCGAGCGTCTGGAGCAGTTCATCCCTGAGCCGGTTGATCCGCCCGGAGAGCTTGCCGGCCAGTTGTTCGTTGGCGGCGCGCAACGCCAGCTCCGTCCGGGAGTGGATCAGGTCCGCCACCGCTTCCGCCTGGGCCAAATCGATACGCCCGTTGAGAAAGGCGCGCCGCGTGAACTCCCCCGGCTCGGCCAGGCGCGCGCCCTTGGCCAGCACGGTATCCAGGACGGTCTTGGCAGGGAGAACGCCGCCGTGGCAGGTGATCTCGACCACGTCCTCGCGGGTGAACGTCCGGGGCGCGCGCATCACCGCGACCAGGACCTCGTCCACCACCTGGCCGTCGCGCACGATGTGGCCGAAACGGATTGTGTGCGTCGGCGCGGCCGAGGGCAGGACCGCCCCCTTGCCCACAGGCACGAAACACCGATCGGCCATGGCCAGCGCCTCCGGGCCCGAGAGCCGGACCACGGCCAGCCCTCCCTCTCCCAGCGGCGTCGCAATCGCCACTATCGTGTCATCGAACATAGTCGAGGGGCGAGGGTCGAGCGCCGAGTGTCGAGTGTCCAGTTCAAAGCGGGGCACAAGCTATTGACAGGCCGGTAGCGTTTTGCTACCTTACCATCATGAGTCAACCGGTTAAAGTCTCAGACACCTTGGTGCTGGATGCGCGTCTGACGGCGGAAGTCGCTGACCGATCGATCGCCGGCCAAATTGAATTCTGGGCCCGGCTGGGGCGCGCTATCGAACCCCTTTTGCGGGGCGACCAGGCCCTTGCCTTGTGCCGGGCGGGCGATTCAAGACCGCTTTCGGAATGCCTCCAGTCAGTGGATTCCCCGGCGGGGCGCCGGCGGGTCGTTGAACACCTCAAGACCCGGCCTTATCCGCATTACGAACCAGCCGACTCACCCGGACTCTTGATCAAGATCGACGCCGACGGCAAGCGCACGCTGGGCCGGTTCGTCAACCGCCAGTTCCAGGCCGTGAAGAAGGCAACACGGTGAAGCCCGGAGGCCGTGGTGCGGAGGGGACTGGCGCGAATTCCTGGGCCGGATATTTGGATCGTCGTCCGATCGTCGTGGCTCTCGCCGGGCCGAACGGCGCGGGAAAGACCACATTCTTTGAAGCGCACCTCAAACCCAGTGGTCTGCGCTTCCTCAACGCCGATGTGCTCGCCAAAGAACTGGAGGCTGACGCCTACGAAGCTGCGCGCATGCTCGCCGCGCTGCGCCATGAGTTGGTTGAGCAGCGCGAAAGTTTCGTCTTCGAAACCGTGTTTTCGGATCCTGTTGGAGACAAACTGGCCTTCCTGAAACAAACCGTCCAGTTGGGTTATGCCGTGGTGCTCTGTTTCATTGGGATTGGGGGCGCCAAGGCTTCCGAAGAACGTGTTGCGATTCGCGTTTCCCAAGGGGGACACGATGTGCCGAGGGAAAAGTTGATTGCGCGTTTCCCTCGTACCCTCGCTAATCTCAAGGCGGCCATCCGTGAACTGCCTTGCGTTTTGGTGTTCGACAACGATGATCTTCGAACCCCTTTTCGCCACGTTGCGATTTTTGCGGATGGATGCGCCGTGCTGCTCAAGCAACCAATTCCGGTCTGGCTCCAGCCGGCTCTATAGCCACAACCACGCGCCCCTTTCAAAGGCTGGCACCGCCCACACCGGAGGTCCGTGACTTCGCCAAGTCGCGGAGAGGGCGTGGTGGTGGTTCAGCTCGATGCGGTGTTCCTCGCAGAGGTCCTCGAGGTTCCTGCGGTAGATGCTCAAGCTACACCGCTTCTCCTACTGCGGCTCTGGCAGGCAATAGCGGGCGAGTGTCGAGTTCAATTCGCGTCGTTATTCCGGTGAAGTTTCGCATTGACAAAAGGCCGGGCTCTTGCTAGCCTCGCGAGCTATGAAGACCTTGCCTCAGAGGAAGAGGTCTGGGACACTTGGCCGGGCAAGCCCTCAGGGATGCTGGCTCCGAGAGGACTCGACAATACCCCTGCCATGCCCCCCAGCACCAGTCACGACCATGCCTCCGGCTAGACCCCAGCCGCAAGGGGATGCGCCCCTCCCCGTTTACGTGATCGCGCGCAGCGGAACCGATCGCAAGCGGCTCGGGGCGCTCATCGGCAGCGTCGAGGGCCTGCGCCTCGCCGGTGCCTTCCCAAACCCGGAAGCGGCTGAGTCCGAGCTTGCGCGCCGCAGGCACGCCGTGGCCTTGCTCCATGAGACCACGCCGGCCTTCGCCTGTGCCTCCGCGAGGAAATTCAAATTCCTCGCGCCCCTCGTGCCCATCGTGGTACACAGCCCGGCTCTGGAGGGCACCTCGGTCTTCTCGATCCTTGCGGCGGGAGCCGCAGGGTGCGTTTTTGAAAAGGCCCCGGACGAACAGCTCCTTAGCGCAATGAAGGAGGCCGTCCGCGGGGGGCTTTTCCTGTGCAAACAAGCCCGCTGGGAGGTGATCGAACGTCTCCGCGCCGCGGAGGACGAGCCTGGCTGCGAGCATTTGACGCGGCGCGAGGAAGATGTCTCCCTCTGGCTCTGCAGGGGCACAGAGAAGGACACCGCGCTCGGTCTGAAGATCTCCGTCCAAACTGCCCACGCCCATGCGAAGGCTATTTACAAGCGGCTCCGCGTGCATGGTCGCGCGGCTCTGGTCTCCCTGTTGACGTGCGGGGCCCGGCCAGGCACAAACATGCTAAACCGCACGCCCGATGCCCGCAATGCGGGGATGGATGATCCACCAAAGGGCGCCCAGTACAGCCCCAAACGGGTCCACGGACCCCCTCCGCTGGTCAGCGTGGCTGCTCAGCCATCCTTTGTCCGCCTCGTAGAAGCCAATCCCCCTCAGGCGGCGGCCCAATCCCCTTGCCGCTAAGGCTGGTGAGCGGCGCCGTGCCGCGTCGTCCCCGCTGCGTACCCTCGCTCCTACCCAAGGCCCTACCCTAAGTCTGGGCTTCGCTTGGCCTTGGCCTTCGTGGTAAAAAGAACCATGAGCTTGCGCGCCCGTGGATGGGGCAGTTACGCCCAACAGGCACACCACCGCGGCCCAGCCCGCGCGTCCCCGCAGGCAAGGCTGGCTGTGGCCCTACTGGCCCTGGCTGGCGTCATCGGCGGCCCGTCCGGGAGCGAGGGGGGAACTGATTTCAAGAGTTTCGTGGCCTCCCCGCCAGTTATCGAGGAGTTGGAATGCGAGTACCAATATGCGCCCGACAAGGGCGGCGAGACCCGGTGGATGTGGCTTCGATGGCAGCCGGGCGCCTGCGTTTTGAGGCAGGCGCCCAGCAGGTCGGCGCTGACCAACCCCGTTGCGCCCGGCATATCTACGTTGGTCCTTGGCCACTACGAAGATTACTATTGGACGATCCGCGGGTCGAGTTCAGGTCCTGTCGTACATGGCGAGTGGCGGGACAGGGGCGACAGGCGCGAGCTTAGGAATCACATAGGGACGCCGGTGAGGATCGCCGAGACCAACGTGATCGGCGAAATTTTAAACTTGGGCGTGCAGCAGCCGCCCGGAAGCCTTGACTGGCGGACGGATCGGATTACATATTTGATGCCTGCGCAGCGCATCTGGGTGGAAGGAGAGCTCTCCTTCGGCCAAGACGGTCGCCCAAGTGGCGTGCGTCTCTCACTATCGAAGGAGAGTGGCAAGCGCGGACGCCCAGGGCCGGCGTTCATGCGACAGCGAATTCTGTACTCCTACGGAGGTGCAGAGGTGCCGCAGGGCTTGCCCAGCACGATACGGGTCGTCGGGGAGGCCCACGAGGGTTAGCCCGAGAGGGTTCTAAACGAAATACGAATTCATAGGCTGCGAATCGCGAGCTCACCTCTGCCAGGGGAGAGTTTTGAGGCGCGGCAATTCATTGATCCCGATGCCCTGCCTCGTGTGCAACGAGACATGATTTCCAATGGCGTCCCCTACGCCATCCTGGGAACTAATGTGTTCAATCTACTGGCCGTTGACAAAGATATGGACCGCCGGCACCCGAGACGTACCGCGCCGGTGGCCGCAGCGATTTATATGGCTGTAGCGGGGTGTATCCTGCTCGCCCCGCTGGCCTTCTTGCTCGTTCGGGCAAGGAGAGCAAAAAGGCAGGAACAACGCTAGGAATCCGAATAGCAGAACAAATATGAACAAGCACTTCAAAGGTTGGCTGGCACTAACCGGCGTGGCGGCGGGTTGCCTCTTCACGGCGCTCGGCGCGGTTTACTACGGTACCATCTGTGCGGACACGTGACCCACAGAATCGTGCGGTTGGCTCCTGCAGATCTGTACCTCGCGCTGCCCAATTGATGGCGGCGCCATTAGCGGACAGACTTCCGACGAGGGTACGCGAAGGACAACCGTTTCGGCGCCGCCGCCGTGGTACTACGACACGGACGCTGGAAAATGCTACTATTCCTGTCAAGGATGGTGCAACAAATGCGGGAAGATGGTGACCAATAGCGAGACCCCCGGGGATAAGGATGAGTGGGTCGTAGATTGGGAGGATCCGTGTCCTTAATTCGGTCCCAGCATGAGATGCCGCAACTGGTTATGTCGCGCATCCGGGGGGCGCCTCCCAAGTGTGCTTCTTTTGGCGTCATGGTGGATCCTGCTGACAACGTGTGCCCTTAAGGTGGGGAGCATCGTTTGCGGCGGTCGGGCTCTAGCGCTAGCCCGCATATTTCATAGCCCACCCGGCTTTTCGCGTTTCGGAGGATTTTTTGGAGACAAATCGGGCTGGGCGGCGCAGTTTTTTCCGTCTGGGCACTGATCAGGGCGCAACGGAGTCTTTAGTCAAACAAAAAGGCTGCCGCTGAAAACACCCCTCCCGTGACTCTTGAAACATCGACCCCATTTTTCTGCACTTAGCCCGGGGCCGGCGCCAACGCCATCAGCCGCCGGTGGCACCGCCGAAACAGCGCTTGCAAGGGATAGGCGCTGCACATCTGCACATAGACCCGGCGCACGCTCACGCGCACCTGGGCCGCGATTTTCAGCAGCTTCACACGCAGGCTCCCAGCCGTCGCCCGCTCCAACTCCGTTCCCGCCAAGCCCTGCGTGCGCAAGCGCTCCATCAACAGGTAAGCAAACATGGCCTCCCACAATCGAAACTGATTGCTGGCCATATAATGCGTGCTCATCCGGTCGGCGTGTAAATCCAGCACTTGCTGCTTGAGCAGGTTTTCCATATCGCCCCGGGCGCAGTACAGTTCCTCATAAAGCCGGGCCGGACTGAAGCGGCTCTGTTGCTCATCCTCATCCTCATCGTTCTTGAAGCCTTCGGCAGGCAGATTGGTCACCACAAACCGTGGGTTTTCCCCTGCGTTCATCACTTCGGCTTTGCCGATCACCCGGCGCTCCCGACTCCAACTGTCGAGCGTCCGGTATTGAAACTCAGCGAACTGGCGCACGCTGGCCGCACCGGTCAGACAGTGACGGGCTCGGGCTTGAGCCAGGGCCGGCCCCAGCTTCTCAATTAACACCGAGTTCTTGGCCAAGCCCAGGCAATAGTAAATCCCCTGCTGGCTCTCGCACCAAGCCATAATCTCCTGCCGGCCAAAACCGCTGTCCCCGCGCACAATAATCCGCGCCTTGGGGCAACGCTTGCGAATCGCGGCCACTATCTTCTCCAGCGCGGGCACCGCTCCGTGGGCTGCCTCGTGCTCGGCGGTGCGCAGTTGCGCCCATAGCGGGAAGTCCCCGACAAAGGCATAGAGCGGCAGATAACAATAGTCGTCATAGTAGGCGTTGAAGTGCCGCCCCTCCTGAAATCCGTGCAACCGATGGCCCATTGCGTCCAAATCCACCACGATCTCCTTGGCGCGTTTGGGCAGACAGCGCACCCCCATTTTCAGCAGGCAGGCTTCCACCTTGGCTGGGGCGTGCGGCAGTTTGTGGCAGCGCGTGTCTTTGTTATTGGATAATTCCAGCCGGTTGAGTGTGGAGGGCGCCGCCAGCGCGATGCCCCGGTGCTGCGGCAGCACCCTGTCTTGTCCCAGCGGATCGGTCTTGCCGCAGGCGGCAGCCAGCAGCGGGTCCAAGCGCAGGCGCTGGTGATCCTCAATGTCTTCGTAGCCCAGGGCCGTTCCGAAGATGCGCTGGCGCAGGAGTTCCTGCACCGAATGGTCTACCCAGTCGGGGTCACGCAGGTCGTAAAAACATTGCGCCAGTTCCGCCGTCACCCCGAGGTTAGTGTCAACCTGGCGCAGCAGCAGCGCGCCGGCATCACTGGAGAGGGCGCCGCCGGAGAAATCGGCTTGCACACGGCGAGGACCCAAGTCATCAAAGAGAATTGCTTGATTGGCAACGCACATGTAGTTAGTCTATAGGCTAGATATGAAAAAGCAAGTAAAATATTCACTCAAAGTGCAGGCAATCCGTTCCAAGGGGCAGACCCCCAAGCTCTATGTGTATTTTCCGATCCCCCTGGCCGCCGCCATTGGGCTGGAGCCGGGAGAGCAGGTCGAGTGGGAGCTTTTGAACCGAAGCGAACTATATTTGGTGCGCCCGCACGCCCCGCCGCCGCGCGCTCGTCCCCGCGCTTTGGCAGTCGGCTGAGCGTTCGACACCCTGTCGGTAACCCACCCGCCATCCTGCCAGTGGTCCAGGCCCGGTAAATCCGGCCCACCATGGCGATTTCATGCCAAATTTCGCGATCAACTATGAAATATGCGGGCTAGCGGAACCCGTGCTGGGCTTGCCGACTGGCCGCATCCTGTTCCTCGCCTTGGCTTCGGAGCTTTCTGGCTGCATAGCCATGCTTGTTGCGCCCAATCGATTATGGAAGGCCCTGGTGGCCGCGACCGTTGGGGCTGAGTTTCTGCTCTACCACGCCGGCTTGGTGGCGATCGGCAGCGGTCAACCGTGCTCGTGCCTCGGAACCGTTTGGGATTGGACAGGCATCCCCCACCGGGAGCTAACTGCAATTAGTTGGGTTCTGGCCGGCTTTATCTGGGTCTCCGGGGTCATCGGCATGGTGTCGGCTTTCGACCAAGAAGCGCGGCGCCCGTGGAGGTCTTGGTAGCCGTCAACTCAAGGCGTGGGCTGCGACGAAGCCAAATAGATGTCTGGGCACGGCGGATCACGGAGGAGCCTTGAGGGCCCAGCGCCGTGGGATCAAGTCTTCAGTGCAGGCGTGAAAATTCGCAACCACACCGCTAACGCCTCGTGGCCGGCCAAGGAAGGCTTCCCCGGCGGCAAGAAAGCTGACTGCGTCGAGGCGCGGAAGCGTCTGCCCGCTGCGCTCGTTCCACGGCCCACGCCCGCGCACAGACTACGTACGGGATCGCTAGCCGCACCCACGTGTACGCCAGAGGACGGAAAAGCATCCTTGGACGCGCCCCCGAGGCAAGCTTCCCTTGCCAAGCTGGTGCATGGGTGCATCGGCAAAGCAAGCAGACGGCATGCGGCTGCCCTTTGGCCCTCTTCTTCCGCTCGGACAGGACCGGATGAACGAGCACGAGACGGAACGACGGCAGCCACGGCGCAGGCCCAGGGCGCACCTAAGCCATTTTCGTGTGTGCGGCGCGGTCTGCCTCCTGGTTTTTTTTGCGACAGGCTATATTCACCAAAACCCAGCCGACTGCCCAACCGCTCGCTCGCGACTAGATTTGCTTCACGCCATAGCGAGGGGCACACTGAATATTAGATGCCTATCACGCAAACACCCCGGACGTTGCAAAGTACGAGGGTCATTTTTACAGTGACAAGGCCCCCGGAACCGTCGTTTTCGCCCTGCCAGCTTTTGTTGTGAGTGGCATTGCCTGGAGGGCAACGGGAAATGATCTGGATTCACGCGCTGGCTGGCTCTTCTCCAGTTGGATCAGTTGTGTGGGCTCGCAGGCATCGTCGTGGGCCTTGGAGCAGGGCTGCTTTTCGCTTGGTTGTCGAGCTGCGCCCCGTCAAAATGCGCCCTAGTGACCGCGTTTGCGCTCTTTTTGGGGGCTGCGCCTTTGCCCTACGCTACGATGATGTTTTCACATGCTCTTGTCGTCGCCCTGCTTGCAATCGCGCTTTGGGCGCTTGGGAGGGCCGATCTCTCGGCGCGAGGGCACGGGGCCGGGGTACAGGGGCACATTCAAGCGGGCGGCGAAAACCGGGCGTGGGGATGGCTTCAGGAGAGCCGCTGGGAGCTGCTGGCCGGCCAGGCTTGCGGGTGGGCGCTGGCATGCGAATACACGGTCGGCATCGCCGTTGCTGGGCTCGTTGCATGGGTGGCAGCGCAGCGGTGGCGGCGGGCCGTTCCCTTCTGCATGGCTGTTGTGCCGCCACTGTTGCTCGTCCCAGGGTATAGCTGGCTTTGTTTCCGGAATCCATTTATCTTGCCCTACGCCCTGAACGCCTCCTTTCCCGCAATGAAGGAGGGCCTGTACGCCATCAAATGGCCGAATCCAGAGACGGGCTCTAATCTCCTACTCAGCCCAGCGCGCGGGCTGCTTTTCTGGACGCCGTTTCTGGCGATGGCAGGCTTCGGTTACACGAGGCTGGCGCGCCGCCACCCGGCCGTCTTCTGGCTGACCTACGCGGTTCCCCTCGTCCAGATCATTGTCCTCTCCGGCCGCACCTGGGATTGGCCGGCAGGGCCGACGCTTGGGCCTCGCTATCTGGCCCCAATCCTGCCGTTTCTGGCCCTGCCGTGCGCGCTCGGAGCGCAGCGCTTTCCACGGGTGGGAATCCTCCTGGCCGGCTACTCGATCGTCATCACCACACTGGCAACACTCACGAATGCGTGTCCGCCCTTCAACGACCACCCAAATCCGCTCTTTGATTTCCACATTCCGCTTCTGCTAAAGGGCCAGCTTGCGCCGAACTTGGGAACGGTTTGCGGGCTTCCTCCTTGGCTCTCGGTGGTGGTGTATTACGCCATTCTGATCGGGGGCATTTATTGGCTTTGGCGGCACCTGCCTGCCGAACCTGCTCGAGACGGCGGCACCGTTCCTGCCGCGCCCGCGCCCGTTGAACATGTGACCTGAGGTCCAGGCGGTGGTCCGCAGTGCGGCCGTTGCCGGGTTCGTCAGCCGGGGGCAGGAGATCTCCACCTCCGATCCGGGTCATCTGAAAAGCGTCCGAGGGGCCGGGGTTTGGCTGTGCGCAATTATTGTGGGCTCCATGGTCTTGCGCCTCAGCTTCTTTGGTTTCCAGAGTGGTGATTACCGGGCCTTCCTGAGCAATTGGTACGATTTTTTCGTGGCGCACGGGCGGTGGCTTGGGCTGGCGCTGCGGGAGCCTTCGGCGACTTATCCCCCTCTCTATCTTTATTTCATCTCCTTGAGCACGCTCCTGCCGCTCTCGAAGCTCTATGCGATCAAGCTCTTCTCGATCTCGGCCGACTATCTTGCTGGCTGGTACTTCTGGAGGCTGGCTGGCCTCCAGTTCGGGCCAGGCCGGATGCGGCTGGCGGCGCTGTCAGCCTTTCTGTTCCTGCCAACGGTCGTGATGAACTCGGCGCTCTGGGGGCAGTGTGACATGATGTACACCGCCGGCTTCGTGGCTGCGCTCTTTTACCTGCTCCAGGGGCGCCCGGTGGCGGCGCTCGCGGCTTTCGGCTTCTCGTGCGCGCTCAAGCCACAGGCCATTTTCTGGTGCCCGCTGCTGGCGGCGCTGTGCCTCTCAGGACGGTTGCCGTGGAAGTGCGTGTGGATCTCGCCGGCGGTTTATATTGGATGCGCCCTTCCGGCGGTCGTGGCAGGGAGAGCGGTCGGGCAGGCCCTCTGGCCCTTGGGCTCTGCGGACATGATGCCCGATCTGGTCCTTGGGGCGACCAACTGGTACCAGTGGGTCCCCGTCCGGCGCTCGGACATCCTTTGGACTGCAGGGATCGGGCTGACGTTGCTGGTGGCGGAGGTCTTTGTGCTTTGGGCGAGGCGCGGCCCGGCCCCGGGGAGCGGCGAGTCTCGCTGGCTGGTCTCGTTGGCGCTGCTCTCGGTGCTGTTTCCGCCGTTCCTGCTTCCGGGCATGCACGAGCGATACTTCTTCCCGGCCGACGTGCTCTCGCTGGTATATGCCCTCTGGACCCCGGGCGGATGGCTGGTGGCGGCCATGGTTCAGTTCGCCTCGGCGTTCACCTACTTTCCATACCTCTTTGAGGTAGAGCCGGTGCCACGGCCCGTCCTTGCCCTTGTGATGGCCGCAGCGATCGGTTGGGTAATTCAGGACCTTGCACGGCTCTCCAGGACCAGGGGCAGCGTACGCGTGGCTGGAAATATCACACCCTCGCAAAGAGCATGAGGATTATCACTGGAAACTCGGGGCGCGTGCTTAACCGCAGAGACGCAAAGAACGCAGAGATTGCGTTGGTTCGTCCTCTCTGCGTTCTTTGCGTCTCTGCGGTTTCTTTGCTCAGCCGAACTCTCCTGGCGTTTCCCATCCAGCCCCGGCAGCCCCCCTCTCGCGCTCCAGCCACCGCCCTCGCGCTATGAGCGCCACACCTGCTGTTTCCGTGCTGCTGCTCAGCCAGGACCACGCGCCTTTTCTCGCCGAGGCCATCGAGAGCGTGCTGGCCCAAACCAAGGGCGATTGGGAGTTGCTGGCGGTGGACAACCGCTCATCCGACGGCTCGTGGGACATCATCCGGCAGTTTGCGCGGGGGGAGCCAAGGGTGAAGCCGCTGCTGCCCGATTCGAGGCTAGCCTGGATTTCCACGGAAAAGAATTGACCTAACGCGGGCTGCCGCGGGGCCGGAGCCCGGCGCAGACCGGCGGCTCCGCGGTAGCCTCCCGGCTGGGCAGTCGCTGGCGGATTCACCGACCGGTGTAGGTGGTCAGACGAAGGCGGCGGCCCTCCCACCAGGGGACCGCTACGGATTGGTTGCACAGTCCAGAAGCCAACACGATGGGCAAATGAGCCCGTCGGTGGAACTCAACTCGTACCTCCTGGTCACTCACCTCGACCTGCGCCGGCATGCGCACCAAGTCGGCAAAGATACGGCGGGCTTGCGCGTCGGCGTAGCCTCGCATCCGCCGCGCCAGCAGGCGGTAGAGGCCGCTGGCAACCACCAGCAGGGCCATGTCAAAGTCCACCTTGAGCCCGACGGCCGAACTGAGGGCGTCGAGGTGGAAGAAGCGGACGGCGTCACTGAGACTATTCTCAATGAGCATCCGGTGGGCGTAGCGGGTGATCAGGGCCGGGGCCGAGACCTGGTGTTGGTTGGTCAGCAGGATCGTCGGTTGCTCGTGCCCCAGGTCCAACACGAAGAGTTGCCGGAACCCATGGCCTTCCAGTTGGACGGGCTGCTCGAAAACGCGCGGCGTGCGGTAGCGGCGGGTGGGCACATCCAACTCCACCTGGCGCCAGGCCGAGCGGGGCAGCGAATAGACCTCTCTGAGCAGCTTGGGGGAGCGGCGGCGCAGGGTAATGAAAGGAATGTGCAACTCCTTATCCAGGCGCACCAGGTTGGCATAAGTGGTGAGCTTGGAATCGAAGACCAGATGTTCGGGCGGCCGTCCGTGGGCCTTCTGCCAGAAGGCGATGAAGGCGAAGATTTCCTCGGCCTCCTCGCCCTTGCGCAAATCGGCATTGGAGTAGCAGAAGCTCTGGCTCTGGTCATCCTGGGCCAAAAAGGCCAAAATACTGGGCTGGCGGCGACTGCGCATGGACACGTAATGCGACTGGACCTGGGGGTCCTCCCCGTAGTAGGGCACGGAATGGAAATCCAGGTTGAAGGAGGCCCCGCTCCAGAGTTTGCGCCCTTGGGCTTGATCGTGCCAAGCGGCCAAGAGTCTTTGCGTGTGGGCTGGCGTAATGCGGGAGGAGTATTCGCTAAAGAAGCTTTTCTTGGGGCTGACGTTGAGGCCGGAGAACAAGGCCAGGCCCTCATCGGCCACCAGCGACATGACCTGGCTTTTACGTTCCAGCGACCAGAGCTTGAGGCTGAGGCAGGCGCGCAAGGCATGGGCCGGGGGAATCATGCGGGAACCCGGCAAGCGGGCCGCATCCGCCAGGGCCTCGATGGGCAGGCGGGCCAACTCGGGCAGGAACAGGAACAGACCGCCACACTGGGTGAGGAAGCGCCGGGGGGCCAGGGAGAAGGTGCGCACATCGGCGACGGCTTCGACCGTGGGACGGGGGCCCTGGGGTCGCTCCTCATCCAGGCGGCGGGGCAGCCGGGCGAAGCCCTCGGCCTTGAGGACCTCGCGTACGGCGGTGGGGCTCAAGAGGAGCTTTTGGGCTTTGAGCGTTGCGCTGATTTCATAGACCGAGTGGTTCTGCTTGCGCAGGGCGATGATGAGCGAGTGGGCGGCCGTCTTCTTGGGTTGAGTCCGGGGGCCGGGGCGGGTGGTGAGGAAGAAGGCGGGCTGCGGGTCGTGGCAGAAGCTGTAGCACAGGACGCGGAAGGAGGCCGGGGAGTAGCCGAAGGCGCGGGCGACCTCATGGGAGGGGCGGCCTTCGACGAAGTAGGCGCGCAGGGCCTCATATTGGCGGTGCTTGGGCACCGCGGGTTCGAGGAAGAAGGCGCGCGGTTCCGTGAGTGCAAATGGTTTTCTGAAAACCATGAATATAGAATGTCACATACAAGGAATGGTGTCAAGCGCGAATTGCTGCCGCAACGGGTTGTGGAGGGGTGCATCGTCACATTGGCCGTAAAATCAGGGGTTGTTGGGGATACTGTGAGGCGGCACCGGCGAAGCAGCTTCCGGAACATAAGCAAGTATAAATCATCAATCATAAATATCAGAGCACTATTTAATTAACCCTTTGGAAGCTGGTGCTCGAAAGAAAGCCACGGGAGGAGAGGGCGAAACAGGCCGCTATTACAGCGCGGGCAGGCGTACCAGGGGTGTGGGGGCATGGCCAAAGACCGCCCTGTTCGGGCACCAGTGTTAGGCGAACTGTTTTCCGTGGAAATCCAGGCTAGGCATCTCCGCGGCCCTCAACCTGGGCTTGCAGCAGGCGTCGGGGCGATACATCGCGCCGCTGGACAGCGACGACGCCTGGCTGCCGCAACGGCTCGAGAGGCAGATGAGTTTCATGGAGGAGGCGCGGAACCATGACATCGGCGTGTGCGGGGCCAACTGCCTGCTCATGGACGCGGAGGGCCGAGTCTTCTCCAGAAAGGAGTACCCTCAGAGCCACCGGGCGTGTGTGCGGGCGTTTTGGTTCCGGAACCCGATTTGCCACTCGGCGGCCCTGATTCGCAAGGAGTGCTTCGACAGGCTCGGGTGCTATGATGAGGCTTTCGACCTGGTGCAGGACCTGGAGTTTTGGCTCCGCGTGGGGGGGCATTACAGGCTGGCGAATCTGCCCGAGCACCTGGCCCGGGTTCGCATTTCCGGCACGAACGCCTCGTTGAGGTTCCAGCGCCAGGTCATCGCCAAGACGCTACGCGCCAGGCGCCATGCCATCAAGCAGTACGGATATGCTCCCAGCCCGCTCGCATCCGCCGCAATGGCCGTGACCTGGCTTGCGCAATGGTTGCCGGCACGGCTGGTGCGCCGGGTCTTTAACCAGGTGCTCGTGCCCCACTGCCGCTTTTTGTGGCAGGACACCGGAGGGGACGGCCAGGCGGGAAGCAGCGCGCCCGCTCCGGCCAGCAAGAGGCCAGGCTGCGCCAGCAGACCCCTTACACCCTGAATCCCCATGCTCCTCGTCAACATCACACTGCCGGTGTACAACGAGGAGGCCCAATTGTCTTCGAGCGTAAGCGCCCTGGGCGGGTTCCTGGAGGCCCACAGGGAGCTTTCGTGGGAGGTTGTGATCGCCGATAATGGCTCGACGGATGGAACGTTGGCGGCGGCGCGAGACCTGAGCCAGCGCGCGCACATCAGAGTGGCGCACAGCGATCGCAAGGGCCGGGGCGGCGCCGTGAAGCAGGTGTGGCTCGAAAGCACGGCGGACATACTCAGCTACATGGACATCGATCTATCCACCGACCTGGCGGCCCTCCCGCTCTTGATCGATGCCCTTGCCTCAGGCCGTTTCGACGTAGCGACCGGCTCGCGCTTGCAGGCGGCTTCGGTCACCACCCGGTCCTGGCAGCGGGAGGTCGTGTCGCGATGCTACAATTGGATTGTCAAGGCGGCCTTGCGGACCCGCTTCTCGGATGCCCAATGCGGGTTCAAAGCCATTACCAGAGAGGCTGCAGCCCGGCTCCTTCCAGCGGTTGAAGACACCGGCTGGTTCTTTGACACGGAACTGCTCGTGCTCGCTGAGAAATCCGGCTACCGCATTTATGACCTGCCCGTGCGGTGGACTGAAGACCAGGACAGCCGGGTCAAGATCCTCTCCACCGTATGGGCCGACCTGCGGGGCATCATCCGCCTCTACCGCAAGCTCCGCCGCGGGGCGTGTGCCGGTCTGGCGACCAACCCCATCCCAACAAAGTGAGGGCCCCTGTGAAGACATTCTTTGTCCGTTGCCAGGCGGCGTTCACCCTGCTGGAGCTCCTTGTCGTCATCGCCATCATCGCGATCCTGGCGAGCCTGCTCTTGCCTGTCGTGAGCAGAGTCAAGGCCAAAGCCACCGGAATGGGTTGTCTGAATAACTTGAAGCAACTGCAGACCTGCTGGCAGCTCTATGTCGATGACCACAACGGCATGGTGCCGCCGAACCGATCGATGATAACGAATGGGGCCTGGCGCAGCACGCCGGATTCGTGGATCGGATTCAGCAGCGCGCCCCATGACGAGAGCTTCGTGCCCATCCAGGAGGGATTGCTCTTCAAGTACGACTACAACCGGTCGGTGGCGATCTACCACTGCCCGGCGGACAAATCAACGGTCCACACTCTCCAAGGGCAAAACACCGGGATGCTCCGGACGCGCAGTTGCTCGATGAGCGGCTGCCTGGGCGGACGGACGAACGAGGTCCAAAACACGGTGCTGCGGGCCAACGACATCCCGCAGCCGGCGCGGCTCTTCGTGTTCATCGATGAAAACGAAGACAGCATTGATGACGCCCACTTCCTGACCTGGCCTGCGCCCGATGACCGGTGGGTCAATATGCCGGCGGACCGGCATGGCCGGGCTGGAGTCTTGTCATTTGCCGACGGCCATGCGGAGACTTGGAAATGGAAATGGCCCAAGCAATTCAAGCAGAAGCAGAGTTACTGGAAGCGGGCCGAGAGCCCGGCCGATCTGGCAGATCTCCGCAAGCTCCAGCAGGCCATTCTGCCCGTCGCCAATTTCGTTCCCCAGCCCTGATGGACCATTGAGCGACGGCCGGCGCCGGGCAATTCGTTTGGAAGAAACGCGCGGGCCAGGGGTAATCGGTCAGTGAAGGCGGAAACTGAGTCTCCCGCGAACCCCTCACCCCGACCCTCTCCCCTCGGAGGGGAGAGGGAGGAGCACCGGCGGTCGCCGGGGATTCCAGGCCCGTCCGCTTGCTCACGCCGCTGCCGAGAACTCTCCCTCTCCCCTTCCCCGATAGGCTCGGGGCAGGCGGGCGGGGAGAGGGCCAGGGTGAGGGGTCTGCGCCCCTGACAGCTCCACCTCCAATGGGGCCTTACGGCCCTGGTGTTCAATCCGTTTGCTTTTCCAGGGGCCTTTCTGTATTTCCATCCGGGATGACTGCTCAGCCCTCGAACGGGCCTCCCGGCAACCTCCGCTTCCTCGAGGTGCAGGATGCCGAGGCCATGAGCCGGCACGCCGCGGCAATCATCGAGTCCAGGCTCCGGCGCAAGCCCGAGTTGCTCCTGTGCGCTGCCGCCGGCTCCAGCCCCAGGCGGACCTACGCGCTGCTGGCCGAACTGGCCAGCGTGCAGCCCGGGCGCTTCGATCACATGCGGGTCATCAAGGTGGATGAATGGGGCGGGCTCGGCCTCGCGGACCCGGCCACGTGCGAGAGCGACCTGCGAACTCACCTCCTGGGTCCGCTCCGGATCAGCCCGGACCGCTACCAGGGTTTCGAGAGCCACCCCGCCGAGCCGGAGCGCGAATGCGAGCGGCTCGCCCAATGGCTCGCCCGGAACGGGCCGATTGACCTCTGTGTCCTGGGGGTCGGCGCCAACGGCCACATTGCCATGAACGAGCCGGGCGAGGCGCTTTGCCCCGGGCCACACGTCGCGGAGCTGGCACCCAGCTCGCTGGAGCACCCGATGCTCGCCGTGTCCGGCGCCAAGCCGTCTTACGGCCTCACCCTGGGCATGAGCGATATCCTCCACTCCAAAACCATCCTCCTGCTCGCCGGGGGGCCGCGCAAGCGCCCCATCGTCGAACGGCTGCAGCAACCGGCCATCACCGCGCGCTTTCCAGTCTCTTTTCTCTGGCTTCACCACCAAGCTCTCGTGCTCTATGACAAGACGGAGACTCCTGAACGACCGTGACACACCACAATTTGGATACTCCCATGTCTGCGTTTGACATTTTCGGACGACCACTATGAACACCAAAGGACGAGTCAAAGTCGGCATTATCGGTTCTCAATTCGAGGCGGACATCCACGCTGAGTCGTTCCGCATCCTGCCCGACGAGGCGGAGGTGGTGGCCGTGGCGTCGCCCACGCCCGGCCACGCGCAGCGGTTTGCGCAGCGGCACCACCTGCCGCGCTTCTTCACGGATTACCGCCGGATGCTGGCGGAGCCGGACATCGAGCTGGTCACCATCGCGGCGCCCAATGCCCTGCACGCCCGCATGGCGGTGGACGCGGCCAACGCGGGCAAGCACATCGTGTGCGAAAAGCCGCTCTGCACGACGCTGGAGGAGGCGGACCTGATGATCGAGACCTGCCGGCGCCAGGGGGTGCTCCTGCTCTACGCGGAGGAACTTTATTTCACGCCCAAATATGTCAAGGCCAGGCAGATGGCTGACGAAGGGGCCTTCGGAAAGGTCTATCTGGTCAAGCAGGCCGAGAAGCATTTCGGCCCGCACGCCCCGTGGTTTTGGGACGTGCAGCAGTCCGGGGGCGGGGTTTTCATGGACATGGGTTGCCACGGGATAGCCTTTTGCTGGTGGTTTCTGGGCCGGCCCGGCATCAAGAGCGTCCTCTGCCACATGGGCACCTATGTGCACCAGGACAAGACGCGGGGCGAGGACGATTGCCTGTGCATCCTCGATTTCGAGAACGGCGCCAAGGCCGTCATTGAGAACAGTTGGGCCCGGCGCGGCGGCATGGAAGACCGCATCGAGGTCTATGGCGAAGGCGGCGTCACCTACGCCGATCTGCACATGGGCAATGCCCTGCCAACCTACAGCGAGTATGGCTACGGCTACGCCGTCGAGAAGGCCCCGACTACCAAGGGCTGGACCTGGCCCGTCTTCGAGGAGTTGTGGAACTACGGTTTTCCGCAGGAGATGCGCCATTTCGCCCGGTGCGTGCGCGCCAAAGAAGAGCCTCAGGCCACCGGCCAGGACGGGCGGCTCGTGCAGGAGGTGCTCTGCGCGGGCTACCAGTCCGCCGGCCTGGGCGCCCGCGTGGGCCTGCCCTTCAGACCCAAGGGCGTCCAGCGCCCCATCGACCTCTGGCGCAATCCGCTATGCGCTTGACATCCCAGGGCGCGCCGGGCTGGTTAGACCAATGAACTTTCTGGTCACCGGCGGGGCGGGTTTCATCGGCTCGCACCTCTGCCACTACTTGCTGGATCGCGGCGAGGCGGTGTGGGCCTTTGACGATTTGAACCCGTTCTACGAGCCGCAGCTCAAGCAGCGCAACCTGCGCGACCTCCAGGCCCTGGCCAAGCCGTTCGAGTTTGTCTTCGGCGATTTGACCGACCGCGCGGCGCTCGACGAGTTGTTGGGCAGCGTGAAGTTCGACCAGGTCATTCACCTGGCCGCGCGGGCGGGGGTCAGGCCGAGCCTGGAGCAGCCCGCCCTCTACCAGCGCGTCAATGTCGAAGGCACGGCCAATCTCCTAGAGGCGGCCCGGTTGAACGGGGTCAAAAAAGTCACCCTTGCATCTTCCTCGTCGGTCTATGGCGTCAATTCGAAGGTGCCGTTCTCGGAGAGCGACCCGATCTTCAGCGCCATTTCCCCTTATGCCGCCAGCAAGCTGGCGTGCGAGGCGCTGGGCCATGTCTATCATCATGTCTATGGCATGGACGTCGTGATGCTGCGGTTTTTCACCGTCTATGGCCCGCGCCAGCGGCCTGATTTGGCCATCCATAAGTTCGCCCGGCTCATCCGCGCCGGCGGCCCATCCCGGTCTTCGGCGACGGCTCGACCTCGCGCGACTATACGTATATCACCGACATCCTCGAGGGCATCGCCGCCTGCACGCGCAACGAGTTCGGCTACCAGATCTTCAACCTCGGCGAATCCCAAACCGTCCGGTTGG
The DNA here is from genome assembly GCA_963749495.1 of uncultured bacterium. GTDB lineage: Bacteria > Verrucomicrobiota > Verrucomicrobiia > Limisphaerales > UBA8199 > CAVQND01. The sequence goes on along the minus strand of CAVVMW010000015.1, from coordinate 17,260 downwards.
ACCGTTTGATCCAGTTGCTCGAGCAGGCCCTCGGCCAAAAGGCCGTCATCGACCGCCGGCCCCCGCAACCGGGCGACGTGCCCTTGACTTGCGCCGACATCTCGAAGGCGCGCGCGCACCTCGGTTATGACCCGCAGGTCCGGATCGAGCGGGGGATACCGCTCTTCGTCCAGTGGCTCGAGTCTCAGGACATTTGAATGCTGCTCACCGCAGCACTTCCGCGAGTTCGATTTCGTGTTTCAGGAGCCGATTCACGAGTGCTCCAAGGTCCTCGCCGCGTTTTCGGGCTGCTGCAGAGAGCCGCGCCGCAAGTTGCGGCTCCAGGTAGATGGGCAGGTTGAGTCTCGCGTTGGTGCGGTAAAAACGCCCGCGCTCGGCTTTCGAGAAGTCGTATTCTTTCTTCATCGTTCGCGCGCCCGGTACTGCCGGGCTTCAGTCCTGGTTGCTTTGCGGGCGGAGATGATGCGACAGCGTGCCGCGACTTCACCCGCCTCCCGCCACGTATGACAAACTACCAGCAGTTGCCCATGGTCGTCCATGCCCAACGTGATCCATCGGTCCTGCCCGGCCTCGCTGTGCGCGCGGTCGTAAACTGAGAGTCCCTCCGGATCCTGGAATACGGTGGCAGCTCGCTCGAAAGTCACTCCGTGCTTGCGGGCGTTCGCCGCAGCTTTCGGCGGGTCCCACTCGAACCCGAACTGGAATTCCGGTGCCACGATTCGTCACGGTCTAATGATGATTCTTACCGGAATGGGGCAGCGGCGACAAGGCGTGATTTTCGTTCGGTGACGGATGGTCGTGGTTCGCCAACCGCCGGATTCATCTGCCATTACAACTGGCGTGAGGTTCCGCTCAGACAACCACCAACGTCCTGCCGATTCTCATTTTCAACTTGGCGAGGCATAGCCGGTTTGCATAATGGCCCGAAAAAATGAGCCGAACCCGCATGAAGTGCCCCCTCACCCACCTCACCGTCACACTCCTGGGCCTGGCCGTCGCGGCAGGTCTGCCGCGGCCTGCCTCGGGCGATGACTGGCCGCAATGGCGCGGCCCCACCCGCGATGGGATTTCCCGGGAATCGGGCTGGCTGACCGCCTGGCCTGCGGAGGGGCCGAGGAAGCTCTGGGAGGGGAACGTAGGGATCGGTTTGTCGTCGTTTTCCGTCAACCAGGGGCGCCTTTACACAATGGGCAACGTGAACGAAAAGGACACGGTCTTCTGTTACGACGCCCGGACAGGCCGGTCGATCTGGAGGCACGAATATGCCTGTCCTTCCAAAGACCCCAACGGATACCACGGCACGCGCTGCACGCCCACGCTGGATGCCGGCCGGGTCTATACCCTGAGCCGGGCCGGCCATTTCTTCTGCCTCGACGCGGCATCCGGAGAGGTCAAATGGTCCAAGGACTTTAAGAAAGACCTTGGGGGCGAGCCGCCCACGTGGGGTTTCGTCGGCTCACCCTTGATCGAGCGGGATTGGGTGCTCACCGAAGCAGGCGGCAAGAACAATGCCTCGGTGGCGGCCTTTGAGAAGCGCACGGGCGAGTTGGTGTGGCAGGCGGGCAATGACGGCGCAGGCTATTCCTCATTGATCGCCTTCAGCCTGGCCGGACAACGCTGCTTTCTGCAATTCAGCACCGACCACCTGGTCTGCCGCAGGATGAAGGACGGCAGCGAGCTGTGGCGGGTGCCGTGGAAAACCAGCTACGGTGTCAATGCGGCAACACCGATCATCCAGGGCGATGAGATCTTCATCTCCAGCGGTTACGACACCGGCTGCGCGCTGCTCAAGGCCGCGCCCACGGCCGCGCAGGTGCTTTGGCGCAACAAGAACATGAGAAACCACGTCAACAGTTGCCTGCTCCTGAACGGGTTCCTCTACGGCTATGACGAGAGCGAGCTCAAGTGCCTCGATTGGAAGACCGGCGCCGTGAGGTGGCGCACCGATGCTTACGGCAAAGGGGCCGTCCAGAGCGCGGACGGCAAATTGATCCTCTACGGCCAGCACGGAAAGCTTGGCCTGGCCCAAGCCAGTCCCGAGGCCTTCAAGGAACTCTGCAGTTTCCAGGCCCTCACGGGCAATGACACCTGGGCCAACCCTGTCCTGGCCAACGGCATCCTCTACGCCCGCAGCCTCGACAAGATGATCGCCCTGGACGTCCGTGCGCAGGGGCGGCAATGACGAATGACGAATGACGAATGACGAATGCAGCCAGACCGAAACACGGCGGCCACCCTGTCCCGGAGGGACAGTTGAGAATAGCCCAACGTTTCAACGTTGGGTTAAAGGCGCAGCCGAGCCGAGTCCCGAAGGGACGGCTGAAACGCTGGAGGATTTCAGCCGTCCCTTCGGGACTCGGCCTATCGTCGCCCAGATCCCAACGTTGAAACGTTGGGCTATTCTCAGGATGTCCCTTCGGGACAGCTGCAACCGTCATTCGTCATTCGTCATTCGTCATTCGTCATTGCCGTCCTTACCCCTGCCCGGGCTTGCTTCCCGGCTTCGGCGCAGGCAAGCTGTGGGCTGCGAGCGTCGGGTATGCCGAAGAACTGCCGGTTTTTTGCCGCCGCCGGGCTGTGGCTCGGCATGTGCGGCACAGTGCTGTCTGCGCCCAGCCAGCGCTTCTTGATCGAGCGTTTCGGCTGGGAGCAGGGGCTGCCGCAGAGTTGTGTGGCGGCGATGACGCAGACACGGGACGGTTACCTTTGGGTGGGGACATTCGGCGGCCTGGCGCGGTTCGACGGGAGGCGCTTCACCCGGTTCGATCAGGAAAACACGCCCGGGCTCAAGAGCAACCAGATCAAGACCCTTTTCGAGGACAGCGGTGGCAACCTGTGGATTGGCACCGAGGACGAGGGCATCGCCCTGGTCAGCACCAATGGCAACCTCAACAAGGTCCCCGTCCAGCCGGGCAGTTCCCGGCTCGAGGCCATCTGCGAGGATGCCAGCGGGGCGGTGTGGCTGCACGTTGCCGACACCAGCAGCCACTCCTCGACGGGCCACTTGGTCCGCTTCTATCAGGGCAGTCTGCTCGGTTGGGAAGCCGGGACCAGCCATCTGCGCGCCCTCATCGCCGAAGACTCCGGCCTGCTGTGGGTCGGCACCGATGGCCGGCAGACCGCTGTGCGTCCCCCCCGGCGGGCCCGGCCGGCGGCGCGCTCGCGGTCGAGGGCGAGTTGTCGGTGGGCCGGCTGGACTTCCTTCTGGCCAGCAGACGGGGCGGCTATTGGCGCCTGGCTAACGGTTCCATTTGCAGGTGCAGGACCAACAGCCTTGACCAGACCTTCGAAGCGCGCGCATACCCGTGGAACCAGTTGACCAGTCCCGTCACGGCCGTGTGCGAGGACCTCGAGGGAAACCTGGTTGCGGGCACCTTCAAGGGCGAGGTTTACTGGTTTGATACCCGGGGGCAGTGGGGCTCGCATCGACCTCGGGAACGAGCGGGGCGTGCAGTGCAGCACAGTCCTCGCGCTCTACGTTGACCGCGAGGGCTGTCTCTGGGTGGGGACCAACGGCGACGGTTTGATCCGGGTCAAGCGCCAGTTATTCGATTTGTCGCCTGCGCTTACGAGCGGGCTGGTCGTGCAATCTGTCTGCGACGATCACAAGGGCGGGCTCTGGATCGGTTACAACCAGGGGCGTGTGGACCATTGGGTCGGAGGAACAAACGTCCAGGTGTTCACCAACTCCTTTCAGCAGGGTGGCCCGGCAAACGGCCTCCAGTTCTTGACGGAATTCTCCTTGCGAAGCGTGTTCATGGACCGTGAGGGCCGAGTCTGGGCGGGCACGCAGGACCTTGGGTTGTTTGAGTTCCACCAGGGCGAGTTCAGAACGGCCCCCGGCTCCGTGCCCGCCATCCATCCGCGCATCTCCGCCATCTTCCAGGACGGTCGCGGCATGGTGTGGGTGGGCACGGCCGGCGGTCTGGCCGGCTGGGACGGCCGCGATTGGAGGGTCTATACGACCACCAACGGTCTCTCGACCAACGCCGTCCAGGCCATCGCAGACGATGCCCAAGGCAACCTCTGGGTGGGCACTGCCGGGGGCGGGATCAATTGTCTGCGCGACGGGCGCTTTACCTGGTTCACCCGGAAGGATGGGTTGCCCGGCGACAACATCCGCTCGCTGCTCGTGGACAAAGAAGGGGTGTTGTGGGCGGCAACCTCCGGCGGCCTGGCCAGGTTCCGCAATGGCCGATGGACCGCCTTTACCAGGAAGGAGGGCCTGCCCACCAGCAACCTCGGTTACCTGGCGGAAGACGCGCAGGGCTACTTGTGGATCGGCTCCTATGGCGGTCTGGTCCGCGCCCCCAAAGACCAGCTCAACAGGTTTGCCGATGGCTCCGTCAAGAGCGGGACCATTGACGATCTTGCCGACGAGCCGCCGGGCGCGATTGCCTGGCGAACCTATGGCAAGCCCGACGGCCTCCCTACCAGTGAGTGTACCTTCGGTTCGCAACCTGGCGCCTGCCAAACCCCCGATGGCAGGCTGTGGTTTGCCACGACTCGCGGCCTGGTCTCTGTGGACCCGGCCCAGCTCCGGCCCAACACCAACCAACTCCCCGTCGTGATCGAGTCGGTCTCTATCCGGGACAGCCAAGCCACCAACAATTTCCGCGCCGCCCCGCTGCGCCAGGTCATCATCCCGGCCGGCAAAGAGGGCCTCGACATCCAATACACTAGCCTCAACCTGGCGGCGGCCGACCGCGCCCGGTTCCGTTGCTGGATGGAGGGCTTTGAGACGGACTGGACGCCGCCCCGCGACGAGCGCCACGCCTACTACGGCAAGCTGCCGCCCGGCCGCTACCATTTCCACGTCACCGCCTGCAACGAGGACGGTGTCTGGAACAAAGAGGGCAGCACCCTGGCCGTCACCGTGTTGCCGCCCTTCTGGCAGACCTGGTGGTTCCTCACCGCTGCCGGTGTCTGCTTGCTCGGGATAATTGTCGGCTCGGTGCATTACGTCTCCACGCAAAAGCTCCAGCGCCAGTTGGCCGCCCTCCGCCAGCACGAGGCCCTCGAAAAGGAACGCGCCCGCATCGCTCGCGACCTCCACGACCAACTCGGCGCCAACCTCACCCAGGTGGCCCTGCTCGGGGACTTGGCCGAGACCGATCGAGGCCTGCCCGGCGAGGTCGCCACGCATGCCCGCCAGATCTCCCAAACCGCTCGCGACACCACCCGCGCCCTCGATGAAATCGTCTGGACTGTCAACCCCGCCTACGACACCCTCGACGGCCTGGTCAACTATATCTGCAAATACGCCGAAGAATACCTGGCCATGGCGGGCCTGCGCTATCGCCTCGAGGTGCCCGCCCAACTCCCCGCCACCCCCATCTCCCCGGAACTCAGGCACAACGTCTTCCTGGTCGCCAAAGAGGCGGTCAATAACCTGGTCAAGCACGCCCGCGCTTCCTCCGTCTGGCTGCGCCTGCGCCTTGAGCCGGGCCATTTTGTGCTCGAAATCGAAGATGATGGCTGTGGACTCGGCCCTGAGGCCGTCAACAAGGGCAGGAACGGGCTGCGCAACATGCGCAAGCGGATGGAGGACGTTGGCGGCCAGTTCGCCATTGGCCCCGGCCCGGCGCGCGGCACCCTGGCCCGCATCTCCGCCCCGCTGGAAAACCGGATTGGGCGATAACAATGAACCCGTCATTCGCAGTGTCAAAAGAGGCTCGCCAGTTCCTGGAAGCGCAGCAAATCACCCTGGACAAACCGGGATCGATCCTGGGCGACATTCAGATCCTCTTGGATTTTATTGGCGCTGCGGGCCTGCGCACAACGAGCGCTCAGGGGAATCTGCCGTCGCACGCGCTGCCGGAGCTCAACAGGCGCCTGAGCCAGCCGGTTGAAATCAACCTGCAACGGCATCAGCTCCGGACCTTTCCGAACATCGCCGGACCTTACATTCTCCTTCGCGTGATGGGCCTGGTGCGGACCCAACCGGGGCGCGTCCGGGTCGGTGAAAATGAAATGGCCGCCTGGTCCGGCCTCAATTTAACGGAGAGGTACTTTTCCCTGATGGAAGCGTGGCTGTTGTGCGCCGAGGACTCCGTCCTTAGTTCAAAGCGCGGAGCACGGATGACCGACCAACCCAGCCAACTCTTGCGCTTCCTGGAAACGGAGGTGTCCTCCGCCTGGCGGACCTACCATGAGTGGATCCACATGGTCGATTTCGGCGAGCACATACGCGATTGGAACGCGCAACTGATGGCGCGCTTCGGTCTCATCGAACTGCAAGCTAGGTCACTGGAAAGTCCGAGGCCGCCTGGAAACCGAGGTTGGATTATGGAAAAGGCCAGGCTCACCCCATGGGGTGGGGCCGCCCGCGAGGTCCTCCTGGGGTTTGTTAGCGCCAAACGGGCCGAGGGCGGCGTAGTTTTTGGTCTGGTGCCTCCCGAGGCCACGTACGGCTTCTTGAGACCGGCCTTTCAACCCTGGTTTCCCCAACTGCAGCGGGCTTATGCGCCGGTGCAGCAAGGCTTCCGCCCCGGACTCTACATTTTCAAGGTCAACCTCGGCAGGGCCTGGCGGCGGTTGGCTGTGCCGGCCCACAACACACTCGAACACCTTGCCCAGGCCATCCTTTCCGCGTTCGACTTCGACCACGATCATCTCTACGATTTCAAATACCGGGATCAACTCGGCAAGGCCCGCGAGTTCACCCATCCCTTCTGTGCTGAGGGCCCCACACCACCGAGATCCAGGTGGGCAATACACTGCTGCCGGAAAAGGAGACCATGAAGCTCCTCTACGACTACGGCGACTGCTGGCGATTCTCGGTCCGCCTCGAACGCATCGATCCCCCTGACAAAACAGCGCGGCACTCCCAGCTCATCGCATCTGCCGGCGAGGCGCCCGAACAATACCCAGGCCCGGATGAGGAGGCGTAGGCCATCGCCGCAACCGGCCCACATCAGATCATGCCAATTACAGTCTCCATCGTCGAAGACAACGAGCAACTGCGGGGGACCCTGGCGCGGGTCATTGGCCGCGCGGAGGGGTTTCGTTGTGTCAGCCACTACGCATCGGCCGAGGCGGCCCTCCAGGGCCTGCCAAAGGATCGCCCTGATGTCGTCCTGATGGACATCAACCTCCCGGGCATGAACGGCGTGGAATGTGTCCGCCAATTGAAACCGGCGGCCCCCCAATGCCAGGTCCTCATGCTCACGGTCTATGAGGACACCGACAACATCTTCAACGCCCTGGCGGCGGGCGCCTCGGGTTACCTGCTCAAACGCACCCGGTCCGCCGAGTTGATCGAGGCCATCCGCGAGGTCAATCGCGGCGGCTCCCCCATGACAACCCACATCGCCCGCAAGGTCATCCAGTCCTTCCAAAAAACCGGCCCCTCCCCGCAGCCTACCGAGAACCTCTCCGAGCGCGAACAGGAGGTCCTCAATTGCCTCAGCCACGGCTTCCTTTACAAGGAAATCGCCGACAAGCTCGGCATCAGCTACGAAACCGTCCACACCTACGTCCGCCGCATCTACGAAAAACTCCAGGTCCGCACCCGCACCGAAGCCGTCGCCAAGTTCCTGAGGCGGTAAAGCCGAGGGGCGAGGGTCGAGGGGCGAGGGGAATGACGAATGACGAATGACGAATGACGAATGACGGGGGACCGAGGACGGCCTGCGGACTGTGGACTGTGGACTGTGGACTGTGGACTTCCTGCCTCCCTCGACCCTCGGTAACCGCTTGCCTCATCCCGTGGACTGTGCCACTGTCAAACAACATGGATTACTTACTGACCCTTCGTTGCCGCGGCCCCTTTCGCAAGCCGGCTGCCATCGGTCTCCTGCTCGCCATGATCGCCAGCGGACAAGCCGGAGATTTCAGCTTCGAGTCGGCCGGCGCCCGTTTCGGCGCCGGCGCCAGTTCTTCCAACCGGGATTTCCACCAGGCCGAGGCCTTCGTGGATGTTAACCTGCCCTGGCATTGGGACCTCGGGAAAAAGTGGAACCTTGAGACCCGCCTGGACCTCTCCGCCGGCTGGCTCGGAAACAACCGCGACAGCGCTGCGGTGGGCACGCTCGGTCCGGTCCTGGCCCTGCGGCGCGAAGGGTTTCCCATCTTCCTGGCGGGCGGGTCCAGTCCGACCCTCCTTTCCCGCTCGGATTTCGAAACGAAAAACTTCGGCGAGCCCTTCCAGTTCACCAGCCACATCGGGTTGTATTGGGACATCACGGAGCATTGGCGCGCGGGCTACCGTTTCCAGCACATGTCCAACGCCGGCATCAGCACAAGCAATCCCGGCCTCAACCTCCACGCAGTGGCCCTGAGCTACAGGTTCTGAAGCCGAACAACCAGCATGAGAGGAGGGACGAGGGGCGAGGGGCGAGCGCATGTCAGCGGGCGGCGGTCCTCCCTCTCCCCATCTGATGGGGAGAGGGCCGGGGTGAGGGGCAACCCGGCGGCCAAACCCCGGCACCGGTCCCAAAAGTGATTTGTCCCCTCCTCCGCCCCTCGCCCCCCGTCCCTCACCTCTCCGCCGCCTCGAAGGTCGCGACGATGGGGCGATGGTCTGACGCAATGCCCCAGTTGGGGAGGGCCAGCACGTAGGTTTGGTTCGTCACCCATGCGCGAGCCATGCCGGGGCTCAACAGAATGAAATCGATCCGGGAATAGGTGTCGCTCTTGCCGTAGTAGTCCGTCCAGGTGATAGCGCGCGGCGCCCAGGCCGGGTTCGAGTTGGGGGCGTTGTCGCCATTGGGCTCGGCAGGGCGCGTATCGACCAGTTTGTGTTTGCCGCGGCCGATGATGGCGCGAATGGAGGCGGAGTCGCAAGTGTCGTTGAAATCGCCCAGCACGACCAGGTTCAGGCCGGGATTGGCCGCGAAGCGCGCCTCGATGATCTCGCGGAGCCGTTTGGCCTCTTGGAGGCGCAACTCGGCCTCGTCGGCCACGGCCAGCGGGCGCCGGGACTTGAGGTGGGCGGTGATGAGGGTGAAAGAATAGTGGCTGTTGACCCGGACATTGACTTCGCCAAAACCGCGGCTGATGCGGAAGCGGCGTCCGCCCAGCAGGAAATCCTCGTTGGTATGGGAGCGGCGGGCGGTGAACGGAAACCGGCTCAGGATGGCCACGTGGATGTTGGTGTCGAAACCGGCTACGTGCTCCTTGTAAGGCAAGTCGAGGCCCCGGGCCTTGAGCGAGGCGCGCAACTCCTCGAGCGCGGCGGGGCGCCCTATCTCCTGCAGGGCCAGCACTTGCGGCCTGAGGGCGAGGATGCTCTCGCAGACCTTGTCCTTGGCCTCCGCAGCCTTGGCGGGGCGCTCCTGCGTGGGGACGTCCAGGTAACTCTCAACGTTGTAGGTGGCGACGCGGAATGTCTCCGCCCCCGCCGGCACCAGCCCCAGCCAAAAGGCCCCGGCGAGGGCAAGCCGGCACCAGAACGCGGCATTCATGCCAAAGGTGTTAATCCCATGACCCGAGTGAAGTCAAGCACGCGAAGCGCGGCGTGTGGGATTGGAACTGTCGTGAAGGCGAAGGGGTCGCTCAGGCAATTCTGATCTGCGTTTGATCGCAGACTAGTTCTGACGCGATGTTCTGGCTGCGCGCTTCCAGTTTTCAGTTTTCCGGGACTTCATTCGTGTGATTTATGGACCTGCCAGTCGGTCTTCTCGCACGCCTGCCCCAGCGTTTCCAGGAACATCTCGCGATCCTTGTGCGAGCGAAAGAGGGGCTCGCGCTGGTCACCACGGTTCACGACGTTGTAGATCGCGCCGGGATATTGGACTCTGAGTTTTCTGGCCACGTGCGCCAGCGTAGGGCGGCGGCGGGGTGTTGTCAAGACCAAGTTCAACATACTGATTCTGCTGAAAAACCCCTCTGATCAAAAAGAGACAGTGAAAAAGACCATGTCTGATGTATCCCTCGGTCATTCAAATCGCGTACAGACCAAATTAGCGCGTAAGAATTCCCGACACTTTTCATGCACCTCCGCTTATCTCCAAAAACAGGGGGTTTTTCTGCGGAATCCATACTGAGAACCGACCCCTTTTTGGTTATGACCAGCAGGGACTTTAGCTCTCAACTTTAGCTATGGGCCGCTCCTGTGAGTGGCTGTTGATTGCTTGGTGGGCAATGGCGACCAGAGGTGGAGGGCATTGCTGCTCACTCTACCCGGGAATCCCGGCCCTCTATGGCCGACGTGGCGGCTGCCAATTGTCGGGAAACTGCCAGCCTTCGTTATGCGGCTGGTGGTCTCTGTTCCATCGCCGGGCCGCGTTGGCATTGAAGGGGTTGAATAGGTCATTGGCCCGCAGGTTCTCGACGTGCGCATCCAGAAACCCCACGTTCCATCGCCCGCCGTGGCGCGTCGCGTACGCCAGAACACGCGGCGCATAACCTATACCGTAAACGACCTCGAAATACGACGGCCAGTCAGTGAAAGTGTTGCACAAATCCGTCAATCCGCTGGGGACGCCGTAGGTGGGCGCCGGCCCGTCCAAATCGACGCCCGTCCAGAAAACCGCGTCGGCCATCGCGATCATGTCGCTCGGAACGGCCACCTCATTTTCATAGACCGCCGGGATCGTGTTCATTCCCCCGACCGATACGAAGCCAAGACCATACGCCCTTGCCGACCAGTTCACTCCCCCCAGGTACAACCCCATATCATTGTACCCGTAACTTCCATAGAAGACGCGATAGTTCCGCGGATAGATTGGCGGCAGCCAGCCTGCGAACTGGCCCCGCACCCGGTTGTAGCCCGGACAGGCATAAACGCCGGAACCCGGACCAAGGTAGGAAGCGCCGCCGCCGTTTCGGTTGGTGTAGTTGTTGCTTGGGTACGAGTCTGGCACGAAAGGTAGAACCTCGCGCGGAACGTACTCGCGGTTGTCGGGATAGGCGCCCCCTTGCTGCGCGTACATGCTGATGCCCAACATGAGCTGGTGCAAGTTGCTGCGGCAAGCGGCGGAATCCGCTGCTGATTTTGCGCGATTCAGAGCAGGAAGCAGCAGCGCAGCCAGTATCGCAATGACGGCGATAACCACCAGCAGTTCGATTAGGGTAAATGCTGGATTGCCGTTGAACCTCCCGCCAAGTCCAAAGGTGTTCACCGGCTCCAGTTTCCGGTAAGGCCCTTTCATAAAATCCAGTGTCAGCAAGATTATACGCCTCACGAGCGGCAGAGTCAAGGAGAATCCAGCCCGCACCAGCTCCATCACCTCTCGCTCCAAAAACCCTCGTAACTATTCAGGTCTAATCAGGGGAATTTAAGCACCGCCTTCGTTGGCGCACGAGCTTTGATTCGCTTTTTTCTCACTTTTTTGCTCATCCGTACCTGGACTCCAGGCCCCACTCGTGCCATCATCCGGGCATGACCTTGACCGTGCAGGGCCGTTTGCTCGGTGCGGAGCAGTTGGACCAAGTCCGCCAGTTGCTCGGGCAGCACCCCCAATGGAGTCGCCGCAGGCTGTCCCGCGCGCTGTGTCAACGGTGGGCTTGGCGGGACCCCAAAGGCCGACTCCAAGACATGGCCGCCCGCGCGCTGTTGGTCAAATTGGAAGCGCGGGGCCTGCTGGTCTTGCCGCCGCGCCGCTGCGTGCCTTGCAATCGCATGCGCCGCCAGCAACTGCGCCCGGTGGCCCATGGCACCCAACCCCTCGCCGGGCCGCTGGAGGCTTTGCAGCCACTGGAGGTGCGGGAATTAAGCCAATGGCCGGACCAACGGCCGCTCTTCGACTGGCTGCTGCATCGCTATCATTATCTGGGCTACACCGGCACGGTGGGCCTCAATCTGAAGTACCTGGTGCTGGATCGCTGCGGGCGACCGCTCAGTTGCCTGCTCTTTGGCTCGGCCGCCTGGCAGTGCGCCCCCCGCGACCAGTTTATCGGCTGGAGCCCCGCCGCGCGGCGCGCGCATTTGCAGGCGCTGACCAACAACACGCGTTTCATCGTGTTGCCCTGGGTCGCCACGCCCAACTTGGCCAGCCACGCGCTGAGTCTGGTCTTGCGCCGTCTGGCCCAGGACTGGCAGCGCAAATACGCCCGGCCGCTCCATCTGGTGGAGACCTTCGTGGACACCTCCCGTTTCACCGGCGCCTGTTATCGCGCCGCCAATTGGATCGCGTTGGGCCAGACCACCGGCCGCACCCGCAACGACCGGAGCAATCGGCCCCAGGTCTGCCCCAAGGCGGTGTGGGTCTATCCGCTGGACCCGCAGTTTCGCCGCCACCTATGCGCCTGAAGAGCCGCCAGCAACTCTTGGCCTTGGCCCGCACGGCCCCAGCCCGGCTCGTCGAGTGGGCGCTGCGCCTGGCGGCCAGGCTGCGGCAAGTGTGTCGGCAACGGGATGCGCTACGCCGTCAAGTCAAAGAACTCCAAGCCCGCCTGGCCCTCAACAGCACCAATAGCAGCAAACCGCCCAGCTCGGATGGATTGGCCAAACCGGCCCCCAAGTCCCTGCGCCAAAAAACCGGCCGCCGGCCCGGCGGCCAGCCCGGGCATCCGGGCCGAACCCTCCAGCCCGTGCGCGAGCCGGATCACGTGCGCATGCATCGGCTCCAACGCTGTCCCTGCGGCGCTTGCCAGGGCCGGGACTTGCGCTCCGAGCCGGTCCTGGACTACGAGAAGCGCCAGGTCTTCGAGTTGCCCGAAAAGCCGCTGGAAGTGACCGAACACCGGGCCGAGATCAAACGCTGCCCCGTCTCCGGGCGGCGGGTCACCGCCACGTTCCCCGAGGGCGTCATCGCCCCGGCCCAATACGGCCCACGCTTCAAGGCCCAGATGGTCTATCTCAACGACCAGCACTTCATCCCGTATCAGCGGTTGACCCAAATCTGCCAAGACCTCTACGGCCAGCCCTTGAGCGAGGCGACCATCGCCTCGGCCAATCAACGGGCTTACGAACACCTGGCCCCCTTCGAGCAAACGCTGGGGCAACAGTTGCCCCAAGCCCCGGTCAATCATTGCGATGAGAGCGGCCTGCGCGTGGCCAAGAGCTTGCACTGGCTTCACGTCGTCAGTAACGCCCACCTCACTTTCTACGGCGTCCATCCCAAGCGCGGCACCGAGGCGATGGATTACTTCGGCATCCTGCCCCGCTGCACCGGCTTCCTTATCCACGACCATTGGAAACCCTATTTCACCTACGACCAGTGCCTGCACGCCCTGTGCAACGAGCACCATCTGCGCGAACTCAAGTTCCTGTGGCAAGAACAGCACGAAGCCTGGGCCCAGCAGATGAGCGCCTTCCTGCTCGGCTGCCTGGAACGTCGCAAAAAGCACGGCGTGTTGGAGGAGTGGCAATTCAAGCGCCTGCGCCGCCAGTATCGCGCCATTGTCCAAGCGGGCCGCCGCCGCCATCCCCGCCAGCAGGGCAACCGGGCGCAAAGCAAGGCTGCCAACCTGCTGGATCGCCTGGAGGACTTCGAGTGGAGCGTGCTGGCCTTTACCGTCTTTGAGGAAGTCCCGTTCACCAACAACGGCGCCGAGCGCGACCTGCGCATGGAGAAGACCCGCCAAAAGGTCTCGGGCTGTTTCCGCACCCTGCACGGGGCCAGGGTCTTCGCGCGCATTCGCAGCTACATCTCCACCTGCCGCAAGCAGGGCCGCAACATCCTTGACGCGCTGGAAAAGGCCGTCGCCGGCACCCCGTTCATCCCCTCAGCCCCTCCCAGAGGCCCGTAAGACCTGAATAGTTACAAACCCTCATAACGATCTTATCCTGAGACTCCCCAACCCCAGGGAGTGTGTGGTGTCTGAAACCCGCACACTCCCCAGCCCGCTCAAACCTTAACTGCCACTACGCTTGGGCGTGGCGATGAAGCCATGCGGTTTCCCGTTCTGATCACCGTACACACCAGCCACTTGCCCTTTGTCGTTGATACAATCAAGAAGAGTCCAACTCTCGCCGGGTATGTTGAAGGCGGAGAATTTGCCCTGGAGCAGCAAGAATCCGTGGGTGCCTGAAGCATACCAATTTGCCACGGAGGCCGATTCGTTCCAAGCGCCACAGATCGCTCCCTTGTTGTTGATGCCTTCAGGTAGCGTGTTCTTTGAAGGGTCGGGTACGTCCAAATCCAGAGACGTCCTGCCGTAGTCGCTCACGAAACCATGCCACGTCCCGTCCCAAGGACCCGGCCCTGTCCATTTGAGATACTGGCCCACGACTGTGCCGTGATTGTTGATCCCCCCAAGCCCCTCGACCGTGCACCCGGAACCAGGGGGATCGAAGACCTCGAACAACGACAGCGACGCGTTCACCAACAAGCCATGCGCGTGATTCCCTCCGCTATCGCTCTCTGCTGAGTCCCATGCGTAGCCATAGACGACAGCAGAGTCGTTGATGGCCGTGATGCACCAATTCCACCCTTCGTAGGTCGGATAACCGTTTGCCCCAAACGGGGTGAGCTTTCCATTATAGTAAATAGCGTGATGGCAGATGCAGCCACCAGCGTGTGCGGCGTCATTGTAGCAGACTGCTATCCGTCCAGAGTTGTTGGGGTTGGTTGGCCCAGTATAGGCATAGGCAGACTTGCCAACACAAGCTTGAACCGGCTTCCACACTCCCTTCTCAAGGATTGCGCTCTCACCACATCCGGACGGTAGTGAAGTTGTGGTATAATAGCCGATCACGACCATGCCGCTGTTGTTGATGGAGCACAACCAGAGATTGGTGGTGCCCCCAGGCGGTTCAACCACCTGAATGGTGTAACCTCCAGACGCTTCCGGCAGTTGGGCTTGGACGTTGAGGCTCGTGGTGCAGACCATTGCGGCAAGCACAAGGCCCAAGCAACTGCTCAGGCCGGGCGGCCACGCTAGCAGTCCGCTTCTCGTTGAATGGTTAAGCGATTTGATGTTCATATTCTGCGTTCCTTTCTGTTTTAGGTGACAAACACCTGAGGTTTGGTTTGTTGTTTTGCTGCTTCCGCCGCCGTTCTTCGGTGGCGAAATCTCTCGGCGTCAGACAACACCCCATGCGTAGGGACAATGGTGTCTGCGTCGGTTAAAGGCTCGTCACTTTCATGGCTCAAGACGTGATTGCGGCTCCGCCAGGAACAAGCAGTCGCCTGCGCCAAAACTGACCCCGTGATGGCACGCACCACAATTCCCAGTGGAACAAAACGAGGGGGTAATTTCATCAGCCTTCTCCTTGGGAAACGAGGTCCAGAAGAATGCCAGCAGTGCGGAACCAGATGCAGTTCATCCCTCCTGCGGGTGATTTGAGGAATCCAATCACCCAACCCGGCCGACCGTTAAACGGCCTTGTCATTTCACCCTTCCTTCCCTTCCGGGCGTTGTGCGTGCGCGGCGTCGGCTGACGATATCAGCCTGTCCTGGAAACAGTTGTGACTTTTATCATATCGCCTAAAGCCCGTCAAGCCTGGGAATCACTTTGTTCATATCGTCTTCTCGGGCAATCACTTGGGATGAAGGTTTTGGCCCAGAGTTCTTTCTGAGCGCCCCTAACTGCTCAACGGCGCTCCCTCGGGAATCCCGGCGCTGAGACACGGCAAAATCACAGCAAGAGCCCGGTATCCTTGAGTTTCACTTGGTCAGGACGCTCGACTGCTGCATTGACCTGGGCAGCGGAATCGAATAGTCTTGCGCACATGGCCATCAAGTCCAGGCAACCGAAAGACCAGGTGCAGGAAGCTCAAGCGCCCCCATCTGGTCGTCTCAGGCCGTCCAGTTCCATAGACACCAGGGCCATCTACTGCGGCGACAACCTGGAGCAGCTCAAGAAACTCCCTGACGCCTGCATTGACCTCATCTATATTGACCCGCCCTTCAACTCCAACCGCAACTACGAGGTCTTCTGGGGCGAGACCAAGGAGAAACGGTCTTTCGAGGACCGCCATGCCAGCACCCAGGCGTATATTGACTTCATGCGGCCAAGGTGCGTAGAACTGGCCCGTGTCCTCAAGAAGACCGGCAGCTTTTATTACCACTGCGATTGGCACGCCTCTCATTACGTCAAGGTGATGGTGGACCAGATATTCGGCGAGAGCAACTTTCAAAGCGAAATCATCTGGCACAGGACCTTGGCGAAGGGCTTGGCATTCACCGGCTTCCCCAACAACCACGATACAATCTTGCTCTATGGTGGCGGCGCTGACATCATCTTCAACCGGCCTTACGCACCATACGACGCTGATAATCTCGATGAGAAGACCGCCACGAAATACTGCCACCGGGACCCAGACGGTTGACTGTATCGGCTTGATAATCTGAACAATCCAAATCCTGACCGCCCGAATTTGACATACGAGTTCCTTGGTGTGAAGCGTGTATGGCGCTGGACGAAGGAGCGAATGCAGGAGGCCTATGATAGCGGCATCGTTGTTCAGATCAAACCTGGGGGAGTTGCACAACTGAAGCGTTACCTGGACGACCACGGCTTCGGCGTTTAGAACGGCCCTTGTCGGGTGGAATCGGGGCGTGAGCGCAGGCGAGGATCTCGTCGCCACAACGGCTCGCGCAGTGTGAATTGCCAGGCTGTTATAGGAAGGATTTGCTCAGATCCGGGCAGCAATGTGGGAAGCCATAGAAACGTCCGGCATGCAGAGAGACCAGACCGATCAGAGCCGAACCGATGCTCAGACTCAGGGGAGCACCCCATCAGGTGTTATTGAGCAGAGGACGACCGACCAGGTCGATGGCCAAGCGGCGATTGTTCCTGGCGGCACAGCGAAAGCGTGGCAGATAGGAGGTGGCTTTGTGCTGGCGGGCAGCATCCAGGGCACAGAGGCCGATGACCAGGTTGCGCAAGGCACCCAGGTTTTGCGGGCCGTGGCCGGTGCGGACGGTGCAAGCATCTTCGCCGAAAGTGACATCGCGCACGTAGTGGACCGACTCGATGCTCCAATGGCCACGGCGAAAGGCCTGCAATTGCGCCGCATCCATCTGCGCATTGGGGCGGCTGCTCAAGACCAGTTCGGCCTCTTCGGTAACGCGAACGGCTTTGAGATGGTGAGTAGTGCGCACGATGACGGCGGCTTGGAGGGCGTGTGGGAAGCCGCACTGTTGGGGTGTGACTTCAAAGGGCCAGACCTCGCGGGTTTCATGCCGTCCATGGCCTTGGTCAATCGTGATGTGCTCAGGGGGAAAAAACGCCTTTCGGCGCGTGAGACAGGCGGGCCAGTTTGTCAAAGAGCTTGGGTTGATTGGCTTTGACGACCAGGAGGTAGTCGGCCTTTTTTTCTTGCACCACATGGTCGGCGGTGGCGGTTTGCGTATTGAGCGCGTCGGCGCTGACCAAGGTGCCGCGCAGGTCCAAGTCCCGGAGCAGGTCCTTGAGGGTGGGTAT
>CAVVMW010000014.1:0-661316 GCA_963749495.1 uncultured bacterium | reverse complement strand
GCTTACCGGGATTGCCTCCTGTGGGTAGTAGGTTGTCGCCGGGGGCTGATCATAGATCGGGGTTGACTGGACCGGCGGGGGCGGCGTGGTTGACTGGACCGGCGGGGGCGGCGTGGTTGACTGGACCGGCGGGGGCGGCGTGGTTGGCTGGGCCGGCGGGGGCGGCGTGTGTGCCTGGGCCCGGTCTCGCATCTGCGCGTCGTGGTTCAGCATCGCCGCGATGACTTGAGATGAGACTCCCTGCGCCTTAAGGGCGAGGATGTTGTCGGCCGACAGATGGAATGGGGTCGAAACGTTCTTCACGTACGCGTGGCCACGTCCTCCGAGATGCCGGACTGGGTCAGCTTCACCACGTCGGACGCGCTGGGCACGAGGCCCGCGTTGGCGGCGAGGGTGATGGCAGTGATGAGTGCTGCTGGATATCCGATGCTTTTCGTTTTCATGGTTTCGCTCTCTCTTTCGGTTTTTGATTTGCAGAACTCCAATAAGAATATCTCCGGGATGCTCGTTGTCACGCTCATGCCTTTTCCATCGCGGCATTGTATTCGCCACGGCGCGCGGCCCGGTTGCACCTGGCTCGATGAGACAGAGCTTGCTGCGCCGCCGACACGTGGGCCTCCTCGCCCCGCCAAATTTCCAAAGCGGGTTGCTGGATGGCGCGGGCAAACGAAAACGCCAGCGCCCAAGGCAGTCGCGACTTGAATCTGACATTCATGGCATTCAAACGGGCCGAGGCCAGTTCAGCGGATTGGCCTCCCGACAAGAACGCAATCCCCGGAACGGCAGCGGGGACTGCTCGCAAGAGACACCTCACCGTGACGTTGGCCACCTCGTCCACCGCTGCCTGTCTGGGGCAGGTCAATCCCGGGAGCACCATGTTGGGCTTCAGGATCATACCCTCCAGCATCACCCGCTGTGTGTAAAGCTGGTTGAAAACCGTTCGCAGGACTTCCTCCGTTACCTCGGAGCACCGCTCGAGGGTATGCTCGCCATCCATGAGCGCCTCCGGCTCGACGACGGGGACCAGTCCGGCTTCCTGACACAACGCGGCATAGCGAGCCAACGCCTGCGCGTTGGCCTCGATGCAACCCCGGGTGGGAATGCCATCGCCCACGGCAATTACCGCACGCCACTTGGCAAAACGGGCGCCCATTTGAGAGTACGCCGCCAGTCGGTTGCGCAATCCGTCCAGACCCTCGGTTATTTTCTCCCCGGGATGACCTGCCATGTCCTTTGCACCCGCGTCGACTTTAATGCCGGGAATGATTCCCGCATCGGTGATGACTTTAACGAAGGGGGTTCCATCTTTCTTGTGCTGGCGAATCGTCTCATCGAAGAGGATCGCGCCACTAATGCAATCACCGAGACCGGGTGTGGTCACAATCAATTCACGATAGGCACGTCGGGCCTCCTCGGTCTGGGGAATCCCCAGCTTGGCGAATCGTCTGTTGCAGGTTGGATGGCTTTCATCCATCGCCAGCAGGCCCTTGTCGCCGGCGACCAGCGTCCTCGCGGTGTCTATAAGCTCTTGCGTATTCATTTGAGGTTGTTCCACTTCCAGTTCCGGGCAGAGAGTTTCTGTATTCATCGGCTTTTCTTCCGTTGATTGGGTCATCGCTGCCACAGGATTCTTGCGTTTTCCAGCGGGATCGCAAGCCCGTCGCAACGCGGTATCACTCGCGCGGTATAGTCCGCTGGTGGACGGGCCGCAGGCACAGCCGCGCTGTAAACGTAGCCGCCCGGCGAGCCGGTCAGTTGGCGAACGCGCTCCATCTCCTGCCGGACCGGGTTATCGCCGTTGGCTCCGTCGGCAGAAAGCTCGACTCGCACGGCCTTCGGGTCAAGGTCATCAAAATACACTTGAACCTCAAAGACGTGCTGCTCGCCTTTAGTCTCCACCTTCACTTCGCCAAAACGCAGATTGGCCCATTTCTGTTCCAAACCGTGCTGCCACTCGACCATTTGCCCGCCGATTACCCCTTTATTGGCCATCCGCGAATGGTAGGCGGCCGCAGCCGGGAGGTAGTGTTGCTCGGTGTATTCGCGGACTGTGCGGTTGGCGGAAAAGTGCGGTGTCAACCGCGCCATGCTCTCCCGCATCCGTGCCACCCAGGCTGTGGGAATGCCCTGGCCGTCACGGGCATAAAACTCGGGGACCACCTCCCGTTCCAGCCGCTCGTAAAGGGCGACGGCTTCGGCCTCATCCCAGGCCGGATCAGCGTCATGCTCCTGACCATCCCCCAACACCCACCCCACCTCCGGGGTGTAGGCCTCAGCCCACCAGCCGTCCAATTCCGAGAGGTTGATGCCCCCATTGACGAGCACCTTCATGCCGCTCGTTCCGCACGCCTCCCAGGGCCGCCGGGGCGTGTTCAGCCAGACATCCACCCCCTGCACCAGGTGCTCGGTCAGATGCATATCGTAGTCACTGAGAAAGATGGCATGAGGACGGACCGCGGGCTGGCGAATGAACCGTATCCATTTCTGGATGAGGGCCTGTCCCGCCGCGTCCGCGGGATGGGCCTTGCCCGCAATGAAGAGTTGCACCGGGCGCTGGGGATTGGTTAACAAGCGCAGCAGCCGCCCCGGATCGTGCAGCAGCAAGTCCGGTCGTTTGTAGGTGGCGAAGCGGCGCGCAAAGCCCAGCGTCAACGCGTTCGGATCGAAGAGATGCCTCGCCTCCTCAACCGCCTCGGGCGACGCGCCGGCGGCGGCATAGTGCCGGGCCAGGCGCTGGCGAGCGTAGTCAATGAGCGACTTGCTGGCGGCCGTGCGAAATTGCCAGAGCTTGGCGTCGGAGACTCGGCGAATGTCCTTCCCCAGGGTTTCCGTCCCCCCCAACCAGCGGTCTTTTCCACAGGCTTCCGTCCAGAGCTCGTCCGCGGCCGCCGAGTCCCAACTCGGCATGTGCACCCCGTTAGTCACGTGCCCAACGGGCACTTCGTCTGCTGGCCAATGCGGAAAGAGAGGCGCGAAGAGGCGCCGGCTGACTTTCCCGTGCAGGCGGCTCACGCCATTGACCGCTCCGCTGCCCCGGATTGCCAGGTAGGCCATGTTGAAGCTCTCCGACCCGTCCTTCGGGTTCTGGCGGCCCAGGGCCAGCAGGTCCTGGAGCGTGATACCGAGTTTCTTTTCGGCATAACCACCGAGGTATTGCTCGATGAGGGCCGGAGCGAAACGGTCAAAACCAGCGGCCACTGCTGTGTGAGTGGTGAACAGATTCCCGGCTCGCGTGACGGCCAGCGCGACTTCGAAGGGCTGCGCGGTCTCATGCATGAAACTGAGGGCGCGTTCCAACACGGCAAAGGCCGCATGCCCTTCATTCAGATGACAGACTTCCGGCTGGATCCCAAGCGCACGAAGCAGTCGCCAACCCCCGATCCCGAGAAGCAGTTCTTGCTTGAGGCGCAACTCCGGCCCGCCTCCATACAACTCGCTGGTAATCCCTCGATGAGCGGGGAAGTTTGCCGCGTCATTGCTGTCCAGCAGGTAAAGCTTGACTCGACCGACCTGGACCTGCCAGGCGCGCACCCAGACCGAGTAACCGGGCAAGGCGATCTCCAACCGCAACCACTCGCCGTTGGGGTGGCGCAACGGCGTGATCGGCAACTGTCCGGGGTCGTTATAGGGGAAGAGGGCCTGTTGCGCTCCGTCCTTGTCAATCACCTGGCGAAAATAGCCTTGCTGATAGAGCAGCCCCACTCCGACCACCGGCACGCCCAGGTCGCTGGCGGCCTTGAGCTGATCACCGGCCACATTGCCCAGCCCGCCTGAGTAAATCGGGAGTGCTTCGCTCAACATGAATTCCATGCTGAAATACGCGACGCAGACTCAAAGGAGCCTGCGGATGCTGCTGCTGGAACCACGCGGGCGCCTCCGCCGCGCGATGCTTGGCTCGCAACAGGTCATCAACGTTCTTACGGAAGGCGGGATCGGCCAGCACGCGCTCGAGTTGGTCCCGCGAGACCGTCTGCAGGACAACCCAAGGGTTCCGCGTGAGTTCCCAGAGTGCAGGATCAAGCAGCCGCCACACTTCGTCGGCGCAATGATTCCACGACCAGCGCATATCCAGGGCCAACTCGGCCAGGGAGTCGAATCCCTCGACTTCCGTCGGCAGAAGGCTGTATGTCGGGTGGCTGACACGGGTTTGTCTTTTCATGGTTTCTCGTCGGGATTTGCACGGTTGGCGGCAACGCTGACGCGTTGTACCGTTTTCGTCAATCCCGTCAGTGGCTCATCGCGGGTGCGTTCACTGATTGTGCTCCAGCGTCTCCGGCCTGGTGCGGTTGAGGGTTTCTTCGGCATGGGTTGTGTCATTCATTGAGCCGTCGGCAATCATTACAACTTTGCCGGTCTCGAGCGCCGTTTCATACTGCCATATGCTGTCCTTGGGAATGCCCAGGCTGTACCAGCCCGCCCCAATCGCGCTCAGACCGCCGCCGCAAGAGCGGCGTCAGCGATAAACGTAGCCGTCCGCTGACATTTCATGATGTTCCTCCCGCAAATGCCGTGCCAGGGCAGGGAAAGCTCTTAATTGGCTGTTTTCCGATGCTTTTCAGCCGGATGAGGCGCCGCCGCGGTGGTCGGGTTGGAACAATTCGTGCCATCGCAGGGCTGGGCCGGACCACCTTGTGGGGGCCGGACTTTGCCGGCCCGCCAGCGTTCCGGCGCGCGCGCGACATGCATCTCCAGGGACAGGAGGTGATGCCTGGCGCTGAGGGCCGCGTAGCCGGCAGCAAAGGGAGCCGCTCCAAACTCAAGCACCCCCAGCGTCTCGTAAAGTTCGTATCCGTTGCAGGCATTGTGTTGCCAATCTCAGTGAGGGTGGAACGGGTGATGGGTTGCTCGCACCAGGCGTCGAGTGGGGTCGCCCAGAGTGGGGGTCAACAATTCGCGAAGCTGGAGGCGGGCGCGAAGCAGCCGCACTTTGATGTTGGCCTCGCTCAGGCCCAGGACATCGGCGGTCTCCTTCACGGACAGCCCCTCCACGTCGCGCAAGAGGAACACGAGACGATGTTTCTCGTCCAAACGGGCCAGCGCCTCATCCAGAAGGCGTCGGATTTCATTCCGGTGCACCAACTCCTCGGGAGACCGCCGCCAATCGGCAATGTATTCCGGATGCGGCACGGTCTCGAGCCCGTCCGCGGCTTCCGTCGCTTCCTCCAAAGGGATTGTGTCCAGGCCCTTCCGTTTGCGGATGATTTTGAGGGCCGCATGGGTGGCGATGCGCAGCAGCCAAGTGGAGAAACTGGCTTCACCGCGAAAACCGCCCAGGTTTTCCAGCACGCTGAGGAAGGTCTGTTGGGTAACGTCCTCGGCGTCCTGCTCCTGGCGCAGCATCCGCAGGGCGAGGGAGTAAACCCGCCGCTCATAACGGTTGGTCAGCACCTCGAAAGCGTCCAAGTCGCCTGCTTTAGCGCGATGCACCAACTCCCGGTCGCAGGTTTCGGGTGTTATCTGGCTTGCCATGTGCGACATGTTCAGTGGGTGTTGATCAAAGCGGTGTCGCTCTGAAATCGGATTCCGTAATGCCATGGCGGGAGGTCCAGCACCGGGCTGTCCGCTTCGAGCAGGCAGGTCTGCCGCGCCCATTCGCGAATCTGGTCGGGCCGCGGCCGGATCTGGAGGCCGGGACCGCGTGGCGTCGCAGGGTCGTAGCGCCAATGGACGACCAACACCCAGCCGAGCGGATGGACCGCCCGCGCTGCCATGCTCAGCAAAATCTCCGGTTCTTGGCAATGGAGGATGTTGAACAGCAAGCAGGCGTCTTGGGATTCATCGGCGACTCCGAAGCCGTCGGCCAGGACATCCCGCCGCTCACAAACGATATTGGCCAACTTCGCCTCGGCCGCCCGCTGCCGCGTTCGCGCCACCATCTCCGGCTCGATGTCGAACGTCCGCACGACGCCGGCGATTCGGCGGGCCACCGGCAGGGTGAACGTGCCATAGCCGCAGCCCAGTTCGACTACATCCCGGAGCCGGGCGTCAATTCCCAGCCGGTCGAGAATCAACCCCACATCGAAAAGCGTTTCCCAATACGCCTCCTCCGGCATCCCGCTTTCACGCAACTTCATGGTGTCAACTTTCGTCTGGGTTCGTTGTTGTCTCGCGTGCTTGAGGCGAAGGTTTCACCCGCCCATCTTCCATCATCGCCACCAGGTCAAACACGTCCAGCGTGCGGTGATCCTGCGTCACCACGACGACGCCTGCCCCGCGCTCGTGCGCGAATTCGACCAGGATGGCGCTGACCAGCGGCGTCGCCAGTGCCGGCGTCATCATCACGCCGAGGGACATGAATTTGTTCAGGTCGGTCACTTTCCCCAAGTGGTGTTCACATCTGCTCTCACGCCACAGGCGGGTTCACACGGGTCTCACACGCAAAACCAGCAACGCCCCCGCCATGAAAAGCGTTGCGCTGTACCCGAAAGCCACACTCGTTCCAAACGCCGTCCACAGGGCGCCCACCACCAGGCTCGACACAAAATCCCCCACGCCGCTCACCGTACGGTGACCGGCGCTGCCTTGAACGGCTTGGAGCTTGGACGCGACTGACGGCTCCGCCAGGACAGACGGCGGCAGTTCCTTTGCTGCCTCGCGGTCATCAGTCGTGATCGTGAGGGTATCCACGCCGGAGACCTGCGCCAGGGGGAGATGGCGCACGGTGTAGCCTCGCAGGATGAAACCGCTTCCCACGCAAACCACCAGCAGGCCGATCAGAACGCAGCTGGCCCTCGGGACCGTAAGCCCCCAACTCCCAAGTCCCCCACATACCACCCCCGCGTCCGATTGCACACCTTGCACACTGACAACATCACCGGCACTTCCACCAGCACGCCGACTACAGTCGCCAACGCCGCCGGCGAATCCGCCCCAAACAGCGTAATCGCCACCGCCACCGCCAGCTCGAAAAAGTTGCTCGCCCCGATCAACGCCCCCGGCGACGCCACATTGTGCTCCACCCGCAGCCGCCGCATCAGCAGATACGTCAGCCCCGAGTTGAAATACACCTGGAGAATAATCGGCACCGCAATCAGCACCACCGCAACCCACCGACTCGTCAGGTTCTTCGACTGGAACGCGAAGATCAGCACCAGCGTTAGCAGTAGCGCCCCAATCATCACCGGATGAAACTTCGGCAGAAACCGCTGCTCAAACCACTCCTTCCCGTGCGATCTTAGCAGTGCCGTCCGCGTCAGCCACCCCGCCGTCAGCGGAATCACAATGAACACCACCACCGAAGTAATCAGCACCTTGGCCGGCACCACAACATGCGCCACCCCGCACAGAAACATCACAATCGGCGCAAACGCCACCAGCATAATCAGGTCGTTTACCGCCACCTGGACCAGCGTATAGGCCGGGTCCCCGTCCGTCAGGTACGACCACACGAAGACCATCGCCGTGCAGGGCGCCGCCGCCAGGATAATCAGCCCGGCCGTGTAGCCCCGCGCCGTCTCGGGGTCGATCCACGCCGCAAATACGTGCTGCATGAACACCCACGCCAGCCTCGGCCATCACCCTGACCGCGTGCGGGTTCATCCCGTGCTTCTCAATCCCGGCTGAATATGCCTCGACCACGTCGCCCCTGAGCGCCCGCGCCCAGCCTTCCGCCATCTGGCTCCGGCAGGAATTGCCCGTGCAGAGGAACAGGACTTTCATCTTCGACATAGACTCTTGTCCAGCACCCTCAGCGCGCCAGCAGTCCCGCGCCCCTGTCCGCCACCTCGCGGATGCGGGCAGGCGTGACCGGCGTTTCGCCCTTCTTGAAACCCATTTCGGCCAGCTTCAAATGTTGGAAGTCCTTAAAGCTGGCCAACTCCAGCGTCTTGCGGGCGCACTCCTGCTCGCACCCGTCAACCACCAGCACTCGGGCCGCCGCTTTCGTGTTCGCCAAGATGGCGTCCACGCGCCCGCCGATGCCGGCCAGGCAATACATCTTCCCGGTCCCGTCCAGGGTCATCTGACGCGCAGCCTGATCGGACAGACCGCCCACGTCCGACGCGCCGGAGCAGGGAAAGATGAACTTGGGTGCGCAACTGCAACTGCACTGAGCTTGAGTGTTCTTTGTATTCATTGGTCCTTTCTCGTTTCAGTTTAAGGTGCGGAATAAATCAGCCAGACGCCTCCAAGGAGCACCAGCACGCCGCAGACACATTTGACGACCGTGACGCCCTTGGACTGCTCGTTCCAGTTCAGGAACCGTTGCACCACTTCCGTGAACGTCCCGGCAAGCACGATGACCGAGCAGTGCCCCACGCCGTAGGCGAGCAGCAGAGATACCCCATAGAGCGGGTTGCTCTCGGCGAGCTTGAAGGTGACCCCCAGCATCGGCGCCATGTAGGCAAACGTGCACGGGCCAAGCGCGATGCCAAAGATCAGGCCCAGCAGAAACGCCGCCAGCAGTCCCTTGCGCTTCATATTCACCTGGCCCGGCCCCGACCACAGCATCGGAATCACTCCCAGCAGATGCAGCCCCACGACAAAGAAGATGACCGCCACGAAATAGTTCCCCCAGCGGCCCAGGTCGCCCATCATCCGGCCCGCCGCTGCCGTCATGGCACCAATGGCCGCGATGGTCACCAGGATGCCCACCGCGAACAGCGCGGCAATCCCGCTCGCCCGCGCCGTGCTCACCCGCCCCTGCCCGCTAATGAACCCGACAATCAGCGGAAGGCTCGCCAGGTGGCATGGGCTCAGGATGATGCTCAAGATGCCCCAAACCGCCGACGCCCCCACCGCCAGCAGCGGCGCGCCTTCCACCGCATGGCTAAGATATGTAAAGAGCTGCTCCATGACTATCGCTGGCGATTGGGGCTGGTTTCGCTGGCCGTCAGCCCTGGCTTCCCGTTCGTGGATTCAACCGCCCTCCAGGAGTTCGTTGACCACAGATTCAAACCGGACATCAGCGGACAGCACGCACCGCCACCCTTGCTCCCGGCATCACAGCGCGCCCCGCGCTTCATTGAAGATATTGGCGCCGCCCCCACCAGGAGCGCTCTGACTACGACGATTTGTGTCCGCCGCTTCACGCGCTAACCATTTTCCGGGTCCCCCGCACAATTTGTGGGTGAAACATCTGGACACGTGTTCAGTTCGGAGGGTTGACGTTGGTGAGTTGGGCGGTCGTGGAACATCCCGCGGCACGCTCCGCGACGAATCGAGCGGCCTAACGGCCGGAGAAGGACTTCAAGCAATTCCGGCGCGGCCAGGGTATGGCTCCGGGCGGGGCTGTCAAGGTATTGCTCGCCACGTGCCCTCGTGCCCTGCTGCGCTCCACCTTGACAGCCCCGCCCTCCGCCATGATGCGCCGCTAAGGAATTGCTGGTGAAGGTGTGCTTGGCTCGGAGGGCTGCCCAGCGCCACAAAGCGATAGCTGATCTGCCTGGCTTGCGGTAGCCTGCGAGATGTGAAAAGCACGCCCGCCACCGAGCGGCAGACCAGCTATGCAATTGAAGGTTAAGACGGTTCTCAACGACATTCAACACTTTGTGGGCTTCGTTTACCAGGACATCCGCTTGTGCCGGGACCGCCGAGGCCGTGGCCAGCGGGCTCGAAATCACCCTCCAACCCCATGGCGGCATTCCCGCCAAGTGCTCCCGGTGCCTGCAGCCAGTCCCCGGCTATGATCAGTTGCCCCAGCGGTCCTGGCTGTTTCCGCCGATGTGGGGCGTCAAGACCTATTTCCTCTACCCCCCGCGGCGGGTCAATTGTCCGCAGGACGGGGTGGTCGTCGAGCATATCCCCTGGAGCCAGGGCAAGCGGCCGGTGACGACGGCGATGATGGGCCTCTTGGCCCGGTGGGCCCGGCGGCTGTCCTGGAAGGAAACCGCCCAGGCCTTCCACACCAGTTGGGAGGCCGTCTACCGTTCGGTGCAGTGGTTCGTCCAATGGGGTTTGGAGCACCGGCGCCTGGAGGGTGTGGAGGCCATCGGAGTGGACGAGATCCATTGGGGCAAGGGCCAGAAGGCCGACAACTTCCTGACGGTGATTTACCAGATTGACCCCCACTGTCGGCGCTTGCTGTGGCTGGGTCGGCGGCGCACTCAAGCCACGTTGCGGCGGGGCTTGGCAGAATTGGGAGCCCCGGTGGTCAGCGCTCTGAAGTATGTGTGCAGCGACATGTGGAAGCCCTACCTGAAGGTGATCGCGGCCAAGATACCGCAGGCGCTCAACGTGCTGGACCGCTTTCATATCGTGGGGCACCTCAACGAGGCGGTGGACGAGGTGCGCCGGGGCGAGCAGTCGCGCTTGCACGGCCGGCCCCTGGCTCAGCGGCTCAAGGGCATGCGCTGGCAGTTGTTGCGCCGGGGCAGCCGGGTGCGGGGCCGTGCCCGCTCCAAGCTCAACGCCCTGTTGGCCAGCAAGCTGGCGACGGCACGGGCCTGGAACCTCAAGGAGAGCTTCGACTACCTTTGGCACTACCGTTCTCCGATCTATGTGGTGGCCTATCTGGGTTATTGGTGCGCTCGAGCCATGCGCAGCCGGCTCGAACCAATGAAGAAGGTGGCCCGGATGCTGCGCGCCCATGAGCCGTTGATCTTGAATTGGTTCGAGGCCAAAGGTGAGCTCTCCAGCGCCGCCGTCGAGGGCCTGAACAACAAGATTCGAGTGGTAACCAGACGATCTTACGGCTTCCGCACCTATCCAGCCATGGAATTGGCCCTGTATCATTGCCTTGGCCGCTTACCTGAGCCTCGACTTACCCATACATTCTGCTGACCAGTCCCTTTTCCGCGCCGTGATTTCCAGGCTTGTAATGTAGTCGCCGGGCCTTTTTCCCACCGGCAGATGCGCCATGATTTTTTGGTAGAGGGGGTCCTGCCATTCAACCAAGCTAGCAACGTAGCCTAACTTCGGGTTGAGCCGGATATCGCTCAGGCCTGCGTCCCGCACCAGCCGCTCCGTCTCGGACACCAGCACCGCCCCGGCCACACAACCCACCAGCGCCTCGCCCATTTCCGCGACCGCCACCGGCAACGGCTGGAGCAGCGCCAGGTCAGACACGGCCACGCGGCCACCCGGTTTGAGCACACGGGCGATCTCACGCCACACCTGAGCTTTATCAGGCGACAGATTGATCACGCAGTTCGAGATAACCGCGTCCACGGTCCCGTCAGCCACAGGCAACCGTTCGATCTCCCCGAGCCGGAACTCAACGTTGTCCAATCCGGTGCGTTCCCGATACGTTGCGATGTTTTTCCGCGCCTTCGCCAGCATTTCCGGGGTCATGTCCACGCCGATAACACGCCCGCTCGCACCCACCATTGGCCCGGCAAGAAAGGCATCAAAGCCACCGCCGCTGCCCAGGTCGAGCAACACCTCGCCCGGCCGCAGGGCGGCCACCGCGCTCGGATTGCCGCAGGACAAACCAATATTTGCCCCATCGGGCAGCCCTGCCAGTTCTTCGACCGAATACCCGATCTGACAGGCCAGCTTTTCCGAGTCCACCGCGCTCATCCCGTTGCAGCAACTCGACTTCCGACGTTCGCTGCCGTGCAACGCGATTTGGCTGTAACCCGCCCGCACTTTCTCGCGGACGGCCTCCCGACTGGAGTCGTGTGCCTGCATATGCGCCCAAATCAATCGGCCAGGAGCCTAGCCCCCTTATCACTCACCTGCTGGATAAGAGCCGCCGTGACCTGTGTCTTTCCTTTCGCAAACCCCATCTTTGCCAGCTTCAGGTGACCAAAGTTCTTTATCCCCGCCCCCTCCAGTGTCTTTCGCGCGCATTCCTCCGGACACCCATCAATCACCAGCACCTTCGTGGCCGCTTTGGTGGACTCGACGAAACTCGGAATCCGCGCCCCAATGGCAGCGAGGCAATACATCTTGCCCGTGCCATCAATGGTCATCTTGCGCCCCGCCTGGTCCGCCAGGCCTCCGACATCGGAAGAACCGGAGCACGGAAAGACCAGTTTGGGAGCCGCTGCGCAACAGGGAGCCGGGGGCTTGCCGGCCACGCTGCTATTAGCGGCGGTTTCCGCTCCTCGGGCCATCACGGCGCCAAGCGTTGCGGCGCCCGCAGTGGCCAGGAAGTTCCGACGAGGTATGTTTTGTTTCATAATTCTGCTTTCAGGTTGGTGTTTGTGTTAATAGTCGGATTGTTCACATGTCAATCTCCACGTTTCATGCATCACGCCCCTCGTTTCACTTGCTGCTCAGGTCCACCGCCAGTTCCTTCCACTTGGCCAGGATATCGTCCTTCGCAAAAAAACCAACGTGCCGGAACAACTCCTTACCCTGCGCGTCGTAGAAGATTTGCGTCGGGATCGTCTCGATGCCGTATTGCTTGCCGGCGTTAGGGTTTTGCCAAACATCGATGAACTCGACATTCATCCTGCCGGCGTATCCTTTTTCAGCTCCTCCAGGATGGGAGCCATCATCTTGCAAGGGATGCATTTCCCGGCTCCCAGGTCCACCAGCCGCGGCAGTGGAGCTTTCGCTGCGCTGGCCGACGCAGCGGCTCCTTGGGATGGCTCTGGCACCTTGCCCTTCTTGAGCACGACAGCGCCGGCAACCGCCGCACACAGCGCGGCGACGATAACGAATTTGATGGGAGTTTTCATGGCTTGATCTTTTGGTAAACGGCGGGCAAATGCGTCCGATACATCTCGCCGACCTGCGGCTCCATTTCCCCCAGCGGCTTTACGGGGACAAG
Source organism: uncultured bacterium (assembly GCA_963749495.1). GTDB lineage: Bacteria > Verrucomicrobiota > Verrucomicrobiia > Limisphaerales > UBA8199 > CAVQND01. Next base: position 648,658 of record CAVVMW010000014.1, on the reverse strand, counting down.
GTCCATGATCTCGGATGCCGTCAGGCCTGATTCGAGCAGGGTGCGTGCCGTGCCGCAGTTCCTTGAAGACATAGCCGCCGCCCCCACCAGGAGCGCCCCAACGAGGAAGATTTGTGTCCGCCGCGTCACGCCCCACCTTTCACCTTCACGTTTCACGTTTCATGCCTCACTTGCACTCCCCCAGCTTGCACGCCTTGGCAATCTGCTCCGGCGAAAGCTTCATCTTGTCCGCCAGCGCCTGGGCGATGCTGATTTGCCGTCCGGTCATTGCCGGCCGCGCCTCCAGCCATTTCTGTAAATTGGCTTCGCTCACAAAAAATGCCTGCTTGAAGCAGCCAGCCGAAACCCATTTCCCATCCGGCCCCTTGTTCTGGCCAAACCACGCAATGGCGGTCGCTGGTTCGAGCAACGCAATCTGCCCATCCAGCGTCTTCACCCGGATCAGTTCGCCCGTCAGCCCATCCCTGGCCTCGACTTCGATGTCCTGTTTCAACCGCGCCGCCACCCCCATCGAGCAATGCGTGCAGCAGCCGTAGCCGCGCGTCGTGCCAAATTTCACGCCGCATGCGTCCTCGGGATACACCGCCCGGTCGCAAAAGGCGCAGCGCGTCGCCAGTTCCTTGGAGCGCAGCACATCCCACGACACGACATTGCCGCCGTTGCTCTGCTGCTCCTTCGTGGCGGCGTCCTTATCGGCAAACGCTTTCACGGTCGCCCGGCCCTTCGCGTCCATGCCATACAGGTAACTGGCCGTGGTCGCAGCCACCAGGTTGCCGCTGGCCCAGTCCGTCACACTCACTTTGGCCGCCTCCGCCTTCGGGTCCGCCCCCACGACGCTGGAGAAGTAAATGAAGTAGCAGTGCGGCCCGCACAGGACCCGTTGCTCGCTCTGCCCCTTAACCACCGTCCGTGTCTTGGCGTTCACGTCCCCATCGCACATGAAACAAACCGACTCGCGCGGGCGCGTGTCCGCCGCCACCGCCGTTTCCCGCACGATGCCGGCGGACACTTTGCCCTTAAGATCTACCCCCAGTTCCTTCCACTTCCCCAGGATGTCCTCCTTCCCAAAGAAACCTTCGTGCCGGAAGCGCTCCTTGCCGGAGGCATCGAAGAAGATTTGCGTGGGAATCAGCTTGATCTTATACGCCTTGCCCGCGCCCGGGTTCTTCCACACGTCAATAAACTCCACGTCCATCCGCCCGGCGTATTCCGTTTTGAGATCCTTGAGAATAGGGGCCATCGCCTTGCACGGAATGCACTTGTCCGCCCCCAGATCAACCAGCTTGGGGAGTTTGGTTGGCTCTGCCGCCCACGCCGCCGCCGACCAGACACCAACAACCGCTATCAGGATGTTTTTGAGTGAGGTTTTCATACACAGGATCAATCTGATGGTTTGTCGCTACTTCTCTTCCGCAGCCGCCAGTTCCACACCCAGCGCCTTCCATTTGGCCAGGACGTCTTCCTTCCCGAAGAAACCGGTATGCCGGTCCAGTTCCTTACCGCTGGCGTCATAGAAAATCTGCGTCGGAATCATCTCCACCCCGTAGGCTTTGCCGGCGTCGGGATTCTTCCACACGTCAATGAACTCGACCTCCATCCGCCCGGCGTATTCCTTCTTCAGCTCTTCCAGGATCGGCGCCATCTTCTTGCACGGGATGCACTTGCCCGCGCCAAGGTCCACCAGTCGCGGCAAGCCGGTTCTGCGGTCGATGGCGGTTGCAACGTCTTTGGATTCGTTCCTACCGTGCTTGAGGGCCACCGCTGCAACCACGGTCACAGCCAGCGCCGTCACGATAAGTATCTTAATGGGCGTCTTCATAATTCAGTTCGCCTTTCCACATCACGCTTCACGCTTCACGCATCGGTTCACTCATCCCCTCCCATTCCCACACCCCCAGCCACACCAAGGCCCGAGCACATTTCCAGCAGCGGCGCTTTCAGATGCCTGTGCTCCCCCGAAAAAACCGGGACACACAGAGTGGGCTTGACCGCCCCGTTCCATAGTCGCAACGCAAACGCCATGCACGTTCTTTCCCCACAAGCCCGGCAGTTGGTCCCCGGAAGCCGCCGGTAAATTTCCAGCGCCGGCGGCTTTCGGCGCATCTCCCAGCACGGGACGATGGAACTGCGCCGCCGCCAGGTGTCGTTCACCAGGCACCGGATGCTTTCCAGGGTTCGCCAGGCATCAACCAGCTCATCGGCCTTGGCGATGGTGAGGCGCTGTGCATAAAGCGAAACCAAGCGGTATCCGTTCATGTAGGTCAGAGTCTCCGCATCTCGGCAATACGTCGCCCCCGCCATTTCCGCATTCAGATACGGAAACACGGCGTTGAGATTCCCTGAAATGTGAGCGATTAGACGAATCTTCGACGTGTCAGCCACACAAGGAGCCATCACCACGATCGCGCACGTGCCCAGGATATCCTCCTCGAACGACGGCGGAGGGGTGGCCGGCACTGACACTTTTGCGGGCCGATAATCCACCCACCCGGAAGAAACAACCTCCGTCCCGATCTCCTGAAACATCCTCCCCCGCGCTTCCTGGCTCATCACCAGACTCCGCACTCCCACTCGTCCGTAACCGGGAGCGGGCGAGACCGTCTCGTAGGGAAACCCCAAACGATCCAGGCAGCTTTGCGCCTTGTCGAACTCACACTTTCGGGGAAAAGTCATGATCTCGTCCATAGGCCGCGCATCGTTACTTGCTGCTGGGCTCGTGGCTGGCCGGTTGAGATAGCGGCGTGGTTGCTTTCATTCCTCAATAGTGATTTCCGGCTCCACGACGATTTCCGACTTCACCGAATTCGCCACCAAACTGTACTTCTGCGCCGCTTGGAGCGCCCGGCGGGTCCGAGCTTCAATCGCTGCTCGCGGCTCGCCCCCCGCCGCAATGCGTATCACGGGCCGGAAATGCAGCCGCGTGAAAATCTCCGTGCGGTCCAACTCGATCAGCTTGGTGCCCTCAGTCCAGCACTCGTAAGAGAGCAGTTTGAGTTTGAACCGCTCCGTTGCCCAGATGAACATCATCATCACGCAGGTATTGGCTGCCGCCACGAAACCATCCTCGGGCGTGAAAACCCCGGCATGACCATGCGCGTCCGGCGGGGCCGAGAACTTCATCTCCGGACCGTTCCCCATCACCAGGTGGCCCCAGTGTTCGCCTTCCCAGCGGACCGTCGTGTTGTATGTGGCAGTGCGGCTCATGGCTTCTTCTCCTTTTCGCAGAAGACCGCATACTCGCGCAGAACCGCCTCGCGATAGCTCCCCTCCGCATTGGGCGGCACCGCATTGTAAATCTTCACGGTTTCAAACAGTTCGCGCGCCGCCCCCTCGTCCTGCGCATCCCCCGTCTCGCGGAACTGCCGGAAAATAAGCGGCAGCGCAACCAACTCCACCGTCTGGCCATCAATCGAGAGCTTCGTAACGGGGACTCCCGACCCGCACGAGCAGGTAGCTTCGTGCTGCTCCCCATCGGTCTCATGCGCCGCAGCCTCGCCGGCGGCTGGCGTCCCAGCTTCCCTGCCCAGGGCTTGATCCACGAGCGCCGCCAGGCGTTCGGCGGTGACCTCCACCGCCTTTTGCCCTGCGGCATTCAATCGCCGCCGCCCCTCTGGCCGCTCCAAGGCGCACTCGGCCACCACCTCGTTGACCACCAGGCTGGCGGCCGGCTCGTTGGAGTACTTCTCGGTGCCGCGCGCTGCGCACCGCAGGTCGCAGCCATCCACCGTAATTGTGGGATGCAGCTTGGCGAAGGCCCGATCCCCCGCGCCCCCAGCCAGGAACAACGGCAGGCAGATGGTCACCGTGTCACGCGGGCGCAATTCGTTGAGCACCTTCAGGGTAGCCAACCGCGCTACCGTGCCCTCCGCCAGTTCCTCGCCGCTGCACGAGACGATCCCGACTTTCCGTTCCACTAAATCAGACATGGCTTGCTCCTCTCACGGTTTGGCCCGTGCCGTCCAGACTCTCAGCGACTTCCTCAGCCAGCACACGCGCCAACTTCCTCCCCGCCTCGTTCAACTCGGCGATGCCTTCGGGTTTGAGGTCCTTGTGCCGGCGAAACACCTCCAGCACAGCGATTTCGCGGGCCACAGTGCCGCCGCTCTCCCTGACCATTTTGGCGGCGCACATTTGTTTGCAGCCGTCAATCGTGATTGCCGAGTGTTTGGCAACGAGGTTGCGAGCGGCAGCGTCGCCCGACACCAGCCTGGCCAGGGCCAACAAGCGGGTGCTGCCTGGCCGCAGATCCTCGCATAACTCGTAGGCCGCTTCCCGGCTCACCGTCCCAAACGGTTTGCCGATGCCGCTGCACGGCACTACGACCACGGTTTCTTTGGAAGGATTCATAGACCCTTCAAATCCTCCTGCACCTGTGCTTGCATGACTGCGAAATACGCCGCGGGACCGAGCAGTTTAGAACGTTCGGCGTCCCAGGCGCTTGGCTCGATCACCGCCAGCCAGCCCGCCTCATAAGGTGACTGATTGATGGCCTCCGGGCCGGCGTTGAGCGCAGCGTTGACCTCGATGACAGCCCCAGTAAGGGGTGAAGGCACTTCCACCATGGCTTTGATGGTCTCAACCTCGGCGAGCCGCTCCCCAGCCGCCAATCGGGTGCTCACGGGCTTCACGTTGACGAAGGCCGCATCGCCATTGTGTTGCTGAGGGTAGTCGGCCAGGCCGATGCGAACGCGCCTGGCGACCGGGTCCGGCTTGACCCAAACACCCTGAGGCGTGTAAAGCCGATCCGTGGCGACGCGGAACGTGAATTTGTCTGCCGTGATCTCGAGATATTCTGGCATGATGATTAAGCGAGCATCTTCTTCAGGTCCTCCAGGGAGGGCACGCGACCGGCGGCTTTCACCTTGCCGTCCACAACCAGCGCCGGCGTCATCATGACCCCAAAGGACATGATCTCCCGGAGGTCAGTGACTTTCTCCATTTGATATTCCAGGCCGAGGGTCTTCGCCGCCTGTTCCGTCGCCGCCGCCAGGTTGGCGCACTTGGCACAACCCGTTCCGAGGATTTGCACTCTTTTCACAAATGTCTCCAATCCGTAGCCAATTAGCAAATTCGCTAAATACACTTCGAAAAAACAGATCAAGCGAGCAACGCCGCCTCCCGCTTGACAGCAGCCTCGCGAACCTCTGACACGCAGCGGAAGAAGTTCATCACGCAGGGAGTCCTGAGCCGGTAAAACACTTGGGCCCCCCGCTTTTCGTCCTCGACGATGCCTGCTCCCTTGAGCACCGACAGGTGCCGGGACACCGTCGGCATTTCCACCCCGATCATGTCCGTCAACTCACAGACGCACCGTTCCCGGCGGGAAAGTTCCTCGACGATAAAGAGGCGCGTCGGGTGAGCCAGGGCCTTGTGGACCTTGGCTTGGGCGTGGTATCGCGCTTTGTCTCTTTCAGTCATACCGTCGAATATTGGCAACTTAGCTAATTGGCTAATGGATGTCAAGCCCCGGCTCAAACCCTGCCGCCGGCACGCCCGCCATCCGCAAGAGCGCGCCCGCCTCCGCCAACTCCCTAATGGCCTCGCGCAGCCGCGATTCATCCGACTTTGTCCGCGCCAGCGCTTGCTCCAGCGCCTCCAGTTGGTCCCGCGCCTGTTGCTCCGCCTGCCGGCTCAATTCCACGATGCCCGTTGCCACCCGCTCACCCCAGTCCGCCGCCAGCCGCGAGAGGTTTTTCTCCACTTCCCACCGCGCCTTGCGCGTCAGCACGCGCCCAATCGGCCTGCGAAACAGCTCCATCGGCGCCACCCAGCCAATCGCGCTGAACGCCACGTCGAAGGCATACGCCACGTCCACCGGCGGCGCGGCTGGCTGCCGCACCTCCAGGGCGAACTCGCGCGGCGTCAGCGGCAAACCAAGCGTGTCCTTGACCTGCGCCGCCAGCCGGTCATCAAACGCGCGCAACGCTCGCTTGAGGTGCTCCCGAACCAGGCTCAACGGCTCGCAAAACATCCCTTGCTGCTCGCGCGACACTTCGACCAGCTCGCGCCTCAGGAAAGCGCCCAGCCATTCCCTCCAGCCGGCCGACAGCCCCGAAAGCGTCCGGGGCAGTGGCCGGCCCTCCAGCCGCCCGCCCAATTCGGTCGTCACTTTCGCCTGCAACCTCCGCTGGGTTGGCTGCAACCGCTCCAGCGATTGCTCCAGAGCCTTCGCCGACCACTCCCGCGCCATCACCTGCAGTTCCTCCCGGAATAACCCGAACTGCCGTCGCTCCTCGGCCAGCCTGCCGCGCAGGGCTTGCCGCGCGGATTCCGTCTGCATCGCCGCCCCCAGCCCCACGCACAGATAATCATGCGCTTGGCTGACGACCGACGCCAGTTTGTATCGCAGAATCGCCCGCGTGGCTTCATCGCGGCCCTCGCGCAACGGCGCCAGCAACCGTTCGACCAGCTCCCCCTTGAGTGCCGTCAGCGCGGGGTGGACCGAGTAGAAAAAGACCGGCAGGCCGCCATCCCACTTCGCGCGCGTCTGTTCTTGCACGAACGCCAGCACTTCTCCCCGTTGCGCTTCCGTCAGCAGGTCAGCCTTTGTCAGCAGGAGCACGAGCTTCGGCGTGTGCCGGCGCAACTCCTCGAGCAACGCCAGGTCGCGCTCGGAAAGCGGCGCATCCGCGCTCACCGCCACCAGCGCGGCGCCCACATTCGGCAGCCATTTCATCGCCGCCTCCGTGTTGTGCCGGAACGCGCTCCCCAAACCTGGCGTGTCCACAAATTGTAGGGGCGCCAGGCCCTCCAGCGCGGGCAACTCCACTTCCACCGACGCCACCTGCTTCCGGTTCTCGTGATTCTGGTTCTCGCTCACGAAAAGCCCGATGTCCTTCACCGGGATCACCTCCGCCCGCCCATCCAGGTAGCAAACCTCCGCCCGCTCCACAGGTCCAAAGCGCAGCCGCGTAATCATCGCTGTCAGCGGCACCACCCCGATCGGCAGCACGTCCCGTCCGGCCAGGTGGTTCAGAAACGAACTCTTCCCCGCCTTGAACCGCCCGAACACAGCCACAGCAATTCCGGCGTCCCCCTCCATCAGCCCCTTGCAGGCCGCGATCTGCGGCCCGAGATTGGCCAGGTTCAACTCACTGGCCAATCCGGAGACGCGGTTAAGAATTTCATCGGTTCGAGCCATAATTCAGCACGCTCGCGTGCGAATTCGAGAAACCAGCCATGCGCCGGCCAGGGATAGCGCCGCGCTGTAACCAAAAGCCACCGTCGTTCCTAAACCCGTCCACAAGATGCCCGACGCCATTTTGGCGAAGCTCGACAAACCGTCCGAGTCGCCTTCAATCAAGCCCACGCGGCGGCCGCGCCCATCGTCGCGAGGAACGCGGGCATGACCGTCGTGGCGATTTCATGCGACCAGTCGCTGAAGAGCGAGGCCAGCCCAATGCCGAGCACAGTGCGGTTGAGCCACCGGACTGTTGGCCGGGGCGCGCCGGCGGCGGCGGCGGGTAGGGTCGTGTTCACGTTGGCAGGTTAAACAAAATGGTTCAGATGCGTTTGTTGTCGCTTTCGTCTTTGCGTAAGACTTTGCACGGCCCAGGCAACACACTCGGGGGCTGTGGGCCATAGTCGAGGAGGCCGCCCAGGCACAGGATCTGGTCGGTATTCCCTTCGGCGGCCGGCACCGCTTGCAGGGCCGGCCAGTTGCCGTGAACGTCCGAGACGATGAGGAGTTTCATAAATCACCAGTTCTGCTCGCCGCCGGGAAGACCTCGTGGATCCGACGGTCCAAATCCAGCCGTCGCAGGGCGAGCGGATTGCTCAGGTCGTAACGGCCGGTCGCCAATTCTTCGAACAATTCCCGCAACACCAACGGACTGCCTGCCGAACGGCGTTGCAGCCACTCAACGATGCGCAGTGTCTCCGGCGGTATCATCCCGCCTCCCACCGCCGCCTCGACCAGCGCCCGAGTCTCGCCCACATGAAACGGCTGCACTTGAACGCGCGCAAACCGGGCCAGCAGCGGCCAGATATGGCCGATGTCCCACGGATGCTCCGACCGTGTGCAAATCCACACCGGCGCCCGTTCGGCAACGCTCTCGAAAAACGAGCCAATCTTGGGCCCCGTCCAGCCAACCCCGTCGAAAACCACCGCCCGCCCACACTCCCGCAACGCGGCCCGCAGTTGACGCTTGCGCTCAAGCAGTCCCAACCCCACTGCCCCCAATCCAAACTCCGGTTCCAGGCTTCCGCAAATCTCCCCGAAATGGACGGACTTCGGCGATACAAGCAGTGAAAGTCGCTCGCGCACGCGCCCCACGAGCGCCGATTTGCCCACCCCGGCTTGACCAACAATCAGCACGTGTTTCCGCTCCGCGTGCAGTTCGCCCAGCCGCGTGATTTCCCGCTCGCGCCCCACGAAGGGGAGCGCGAATAAACTCCGAGCCCGCGTCTCCGCTGGCCCGCTATCGTGGACTGTTTTTGGACTGGCCATAACTCGCTACCGTTCTGAACAACGCTGTTACGGTAAGAGTCATCAGCCCAAGGGCGGTTTCCCCCGAACCCCGTCGGGGGCAGGCAAACTCCATTGCCTGAAAAAAGCTATCACTTGCCCTTCCCAAACAAAAGCCCGCCGCCGAAGACAGCGCGCCGCCCCAACTCGGCCTCGATGGCCAGCAGCCGGTTGTATTTCGCAATCCGCTCGGAGCGGCAGGCCGAGCCTGTCTTGATCTGGCCTCCGCCCATCGCCACTGCGAAATCGGCCATAAAGGCGTCCTCGGTCTCGCCAGACCGGTGCGAAATGACGTAGCGCCAGCCAGTGCGCTGGCACATCTGGATGGCCTCGATGGTTTCAGTGACGGTGCCGATCTGGTTAAGCTTGATGAGCACTGCGTTGCTCGCCTTCTCCCGGATGCCCCGAGCAATGAATTTGGTATTCGTTACATAGAGGTTGTCGCCGACGATCTGAATCTGGGCACCCATCGTTGCAGTCTGTTTGGCGAATCCGGCCCAGTCATTCTCGGCGAGGCCGTCCTCAATCGAGACGATGGGGTATTTCTTAATCCACGCGCCGTAGAGCGCGATCATCTCATCGCTGGTCTTTTCGCCCTGGCCGGATTTGGCGAGCAGGTATTTGCCGCCTTCAAAAAAGGAGCTGGACGCCGGGTCCAGCGCGATAGCCACATCCTTGCCGGGTTTCAATCCGGCGGCGGCTACCGCTTCCAAGATAACTTCGGCCGCCTGTTCGTTGCTTTCGAGGTTGGGCGCGAATCCGCCTTCGTCGCCGACGCTGGTGGCCAGCCTTTTCTTGTGGAGAATGCCTTTGAGGGCGTGGAAGGTTTCGGCGCCATAGCGCAAGGCCTCGGCGAACGTCGGCGCCCCAAGGGGCATGGCCATGTATTCCTGGAAATCGACGCTGTTGTCGGCGTGTTTGCCGCCGTTGAGAATATTCATCATCGGCACCGGCAGAATGACCGCGCCGGGGCCGCCGAGGTAGGCGTAGAGGGGCAGGCCCGCGTCAAGCGAAGCGGCGCGCGCCACCGCCATCGAGACGCCCAGGATGGCGTTGGCTCCAAGCTTGCCTTTGTTCGGCGTGCCGTCCAGTTCGATCATCCGGTAGTCAATCTCAGCTTGGCGTGACGGGTCCATGCCGGCGAGCTTAGGCGCGATGGTCTGGTTGACGTTGCCCACGGCCTTGAGCACGCCTTTGCCGCCGTAGCGTTTCTTGTCGCCGTCTCTCAGTTCCACCGCTTCGTTCTCGCCGGTTGATGCGCCCGAAGGGACGCCGGCGCAAGCGGCGATGCCGTTGGCCAACGTGACGCTCACCGACACCGTGGGGTTGCCGCGCGAGTCGAGAATTTCCAATGCACTGATTTTTTCGATCGTTGTCATAGTGTTATTTCCATTTTTCTGTCTTCGAAGGTTCTGTCTAAATTCTACGGCGCCCGTTTTTCCGGATGCTTCACAATCAGCACGCTGCAATGCGCGTGGTTGCTCACCCGGTCCGCCGTGTCCCCCAGCAGCCGACCCCACAACTCCGAGTGGTCGCTGTGCCCAATCACGATCAGATCGTAGTTCCCCTCCCTGGCAAAACTCACAATCGTCTTGGCCGGGTGTCCCCGCCGCGTCTGGCAGGCAATGCCGACCCCATGCCGCGCGGCCACTTCCGCGACCTCTTTTTGCCGCTCCTTGAAATACTCATCGGCCGCCTCCTGCTCGCCCTCGAACTCCCCCGGCAAGTCCGAGTGCCGCGGCAGTGGTTCCCGCACCCATAGCGCCGTCAGCGCCGCGCTGTAATGCTTCGCCGCCACGGCGGCGCGTTCGAGGGCGGCCGTGCCGCCTTTCGACCCGTCGTAACCCACCAGTATTTTTTCGAACATAGGCATCATGCGTTCGTCACGTTCCACCGGCTGGCGGTGCGGATTCCGTCCCGTCACTGACCCGGCGCTTGTAGAGCCTGCCCCAGGCCGTCATCGTCCGCAGCGTCGGTTGGAAAAACTTCTGTGCGATCAGCGTCGGCACGAACGCGCTCAAAATGACCACCGTTACCAGCACCGAATACTGCTGCTGATCAATGATCTTGTTCTGCAACCCAAAGAGCGCTGAAATCGTCCCGAACGTCAGCCCCGTGGACATCAGCAGCGCCGTATAAGTCGCCTCGCCCTTCCGCATATAGAACACCCGCGACAGCGGCCACACCCCGACAAACTTTGTCGCCATCTTCATTGCCAGCAGCACCAGGATCACCCCCACCGCCGCCGCCAGCGCCGGCAACGACACGAAGAGCCCGGCCTTGATGAAGTAAAACGGCGTGAAAATCGTAAACGCGATGCTCCGCATCCGATGCACCAACGTTTTGTCCCGCAGGAACACCCCGGCGACCACCAAACCCAGCAAATATGCCGGCAGCACCGCCTCGCTCTTCGCGGTCGAGGCCAGGCCCCCCAGGAAGAACAGAACGAAGAAAATGAACTTCACCTCGGGCTCGCTCACCCGCGTCGCGCCCAGCCGGCTGATGATCAACTGAGTCCACCTCGGCATGAACCACAGCATCACCGCCGTCACTGCCACAAACACGGCCAGCGATATTTTGAAGTCTGCGAACAACACCCCGAGCGCCAGCACCGTGCCAAAATCCGTAATGAAGCAGGCCGCCAGCAGCGTCTTGCCCATTGGCGTGCTCCCCAGTCCGCCTTCAATCATCACCGCATACACCACCGCCACCGAGGTTGTCGAAAGCGCAATACCCGCAATCCATGCTTGCCTTAACGGCCAGCCCAGCACGTTTTGAGCAAACAGCCATACCCCGAGAAACGGCAGCGCGAAAGACACCAGCCCAATGCTCATGCTCGCCCGCAAATTCGCCCGCAGCGAAGCCGGGTCAATTTCCGCCCCGGCCAGGAACGTCAGCACCCCGCTCCCGAGCATCGCCAGAAAACTCGTCCACTCCGTGGTCCGCAGCAGGTCGTGATACTGGCCGAAGTGGATGTTGCCGACTACAACCCCCACCGCGATCTCAATCAGCGCGACCGAAATCCCCAGCCGAATCGAAATGAGGCTCGCCAGCAATGCCAGTCCCATCCAGAACGCCGCGATAAACCAGATGTTTTCGATCATAGACAACCCGGTTCAAATCTCCGGCGCCTCTACATCAGGGGCCGCGCGGTAATCAATCACCCGCACCCTTTCCAGCGTGACCAACCCGCCCTTCATCATCTCATCCAGCACCGGCAGAAAACCCTGGATTTTCTCCTCCATGTCCACGATCTCGATGACCAGCGGCAGGTCCATGGAAAGCCGGAGAATCTTGGCGGTATGCAGGCTGCTCGATTTCCCGTAACCCATCGGTCCTCGCAGCCCCGTCGCCCCGGCCAGGTGCAACTCCCGCGCCCTCATGACGATGGCCTCGTAGAGCGGCTGATGTTTCCACCGGTCGGATTCCCCGATAAATACCCTTGGCAACATCGCTTCGTGGGGAAGATGCATATTCATGGTCCTTTCACCGAGTTGATCTCCCGGGCCAGCACGTGCCCTGGCATGAAGAACGGGCGGAACGAAGCGGACGCCAGCCAGCGGCCCTCAGGCCCGGTCACTCTGGCAAACAGGCCGATGAAGAACGAGCCGCTGACATGGACGATAAGCGTGCGCCAGGGAAAGCTTGGGCCAACAGTATTGGCAACCCCGCCGGCGGCCCCCAACCGGGCCAGGCTGGCCAAACCACCGCTGATAAAAACCCACAGTGCATTCCACATAATTCCAACCCCGCCAACAAACCTGGCGGCGGTAGGAGTTATCAGCACTGAAACCGATCAGGCGGTTCTCTCGCGGCGCGAGAAGGCAAACTCCATTGCCACGGCTATAGTGCCACCGACCGAGATTACCGGCAACCAAAAACACACCGCTGCCTGCGCCGAGGGCCTGGATTCACGCCGAACCTGGAACATGGGCGCTGGCACCATGCCCCAGCCGCTTCGGGCGGCCAGGTCATGCACTTGCAGGAGTTCGCCCGTGTGCAGGTGCATGTCCACGAAGAAAAGCGGAGCGCGCCGCGTGGTGATGCCAAAATCGTCGTTTGGCGAGAAGAGCTGGCGCTGGCAGCCCGAAACGTCGAGGACGATAATGCGGCGTTCCATCATCGGGCTGGGGTGAGCTTCGGTGCGAGCGTCAAGGCGCGCGGCCCTCAGCGCACGTGGCTGGCCGTCATTTCGCAACAGAACAACCTCACGATGCCAACAGTTTCCCGCAGGACCCCCGCGCAGGATACCCGGCCCAGATTTTGATCTCACAGACCGTACCGGCAGTCATTGCGCCGCGCCAGACGACCACGGTGCATCTCGAAGGCGCAGGGGGTTGGCACAATGAGGCCGCTCTCGCGCGTGCCAATCCGGTGCGATTGCCCGCGGGCAGAATTGTCGGATGGAGGGCCTGCCCGAAGGACAGCTCCCGGCCAAGGCCGTGTCGAGTTGGCATCCGGCGCTGATGTTCACCCGATGGCAACAGTCTCAGGCATGCTGTTCCACGAATTTGCCGGAGGCGGTGGCTTTGACGCGACCGTTCTGATTCAACTCAGCCCGCATGAGGTAGAGCGGCGCATGCCGTTCTTCTATCCAGGCACGGACGGCCATCTCGCATCCGATTAGGACGGGCCCGTGATAACGCACTTTTAATTCCGCAGTGACCGCCAACAGACCGTGAGCGAACAAGCAGTTGGTCATGGCTCCATCCAAGAGCGAGGCGATCATCCCTCCGTGCAGCAGTCCCCGATAGCCTTCCAGGGCCGGGTTTGCGAGAAATGACGTGGTGACGCTGCCATCCTCGTTGACCTCGAATTCCAGTGCCAAACCATAGGGGTTGGATCCACTGCAAACCAGGCAGAAAGGATGGGCCTGGGCTTGCAGGGTTTTGAGTTGGGTCTGGCCAGTGCGCATTTTCAGTTCACAGGAGGACAAGCAATCGCTGTGCCAGCGGGCTGAGGCTTGACGATCCTGCCCAGAGCAGGGCCGGAATGCCGCTGCGGGTCCGACCAAGTGTGGCGATTTGCAACGCTCCGGTTCATCACGGGGGGGAGATCCGACTCCCTCGCGGGCCGGACCATGCGGTTGCCAGCACGTCATTGTGGCTGGCGCACAATTGGGGAACGGCATAGACTCTCGGGAATGCTGGACAATCTGCTGGATTCTGTCCCGGATGGGATGTTCACTGTGGACGCCGACTGGCGGGTGACCTTTTTCAACGGTGCCACCGGGCAGATCACCAGGGGCAAGCGCGCCGCCGCGGCCGACCGCCCCTGCTGCGCGGCGTTTCGCGCCAGCATCTGTGAGAATGCCTGTGCCCTGAAGCAAACGCTCTCCACGATCTGGCCGCTCATTCGCGGTATCTTGAGCGCGGGGGTGGGATTAGCTCTGCTCTCCGGCTGCGGTAAGGGGCCGGAGCAGCCGAGCGAGCATGATCGTTCGGCGACTGGAGGCAAACCAACGCAAGCCGTTTTTGAGGAAATCACCCAGCAGTCGGGTGTGGATTTCGTCCACCAGCTTGTGAATAATAAGATCGATAACATCATGAAATCCGATGGCGCAGGAGGCACATTCCTCGACTTCGATGGTGACGGGTTCATGGACATTTATCTGGTGAACTCCGGCCCGGCGCCGGTGCTCGCCGAGGCGCCGCCGGGGACTCCGCGCTGGCCAAACCGGCTGTATCGCAACCGGGGCGACGGCACGTTTGAGGACGTGACCAAGCGCGCGGGCGTGGAAGGTTCGGGCTTTGGCACAACCGCCGCGGCGGCCGACTACGACAACGACGGGCACACCGACCTCCTGGTTGTGAACTTTGGCAGTCTGATTCTTTACCACAACGAAGGCGACGGCACGTTCAAGGACGTGACCGCCAAGGCAGGGCTCACCTCCAAACATGCCGCCATTTCGGCGACGTTCCTGGATTACGACGGCGACGGATACCTGGATATTTTCGTGGCGAATTACCTGGTGTACGACCCGGCGGTCAAGCTGCCGCCAGGTTCGCAAGTCCCTTATCCCGGGCCGCTTTCGTATGAACCGGAATTCAATATTCTCTATCGCAATCGCGGCGACGGCACGTTCGAGGACGTGAGCGAACGGACGGGGATACGCATCCCCGGCCACCGAGCCATGTCGGTAACGGCTTTTGATTACGATCTGGACGGCAACCAGGACCTTTACGTGTCAAATGACGGCACGCCCAACCTGCTGCTGGCCAATGATGGCAAGGGACATTTCAAAGACGTGGCCATTCAATGCGGCGTCGGGTTCGATCAGTCTGGTATGGCTAGCGGATCAATGGGGGCCTCGGTTGGCGACTGCAACGGTGACGGACTCCCAGACATGCTGGTAACGCGATTTGGCAACGCATCCCTTTACATCAACTCCAGCAAAGGCCTTTTTGAGGATCGGATCGCGGCATCGGGAATCCTGAACGCGTCCTCGAAGTACGTCGGTTGGGGCGGGAACTTCATTGATTTCGACAACGATGGGTATCTGGATGTATTTATCGCAAATGGCGATCCGCACTCCCTGAAGGGTATGCCCAGCCTGCTGCTCCAGAACCAGGGAAACGGGACTTTTGTGGACGCCGGGGAGAAGGGCGGGCCGTTTTTCAAGCGGGAAGCGAATTTGCGCGGCTGCGGCGTATTCGATATGGATAACGATGGGCGGATGGACCTCCTTCTGACGAGCTTGGGTGGCCGCGCAGTGCTCCTGCACAACCGGGCCACAT
Organism: uncultured bacterium; assembly: GCA_963749495.1. GTDB lineage: Bacteria > Verrucomicrobiota > Verrucomicrobiia > Limisphaerales > UBA8199 > CAVQND01. The sequence continues at coordinate 633,454 of CAVVMW010000014.1, read as the reverse complement.
ATTCGAACCATTGGCTGACGTTGAAGCTCGTTGGCACGCGCTGCAACCGGGACGGTTTTGGCGCGCAGGTGAAGGTAAGAGCAGGCAACCGCGTGTTCCAAGCCGAAGCGCGGTGTCCGACCAGCTATGTTTTCCAGCAGGACCCAAGACTCCATTTTGGGCTGGGTCAGGAATCAAAAGTGGACCGCATCGAAATTCGCTGGCCCAAACCGAGTGGCCAGACGCAGGTGCTCACCAATGTTGCGGCGGACCGGATTCTGCGGGTACAGGAACCGTAACTCGGGCTGCCAAATCTGCTAAAGCTCCAGGCTCACTCATGCGAAGCACCCACCTCGCCAATTTGCGAATGCTCACCGCCAGCACAGTCTTGCTCCTTGCCGGGTTTGCGCTGCCACCCAATGCCAAAGCCTCAGGCGCAGCCACGCCCACAGCAGCGGCCCAGGGTCCATCGCGGCGCCCGACTCCCCCCATCGCCGCCAACCCGAACGACTGGTTCGAAGATGTCACGCAGAAGGCGGGTATCGATTTTGTGCACCAGTTTTGCCATCAGCGAATCGCCAATATTCTCTTGTCGAACGGCTCGGGAGCCGTGGTCTTCGATTTCGACAATGACGGCTTCATGGACATCTATTTCCTCAATTGGGGGCCCTTGGAGGGCGTCACCGCGGCATCCCCTGGCACGAAACGGCAACCCAACCGCCTGTATCGAAACCGCGGTGACGGCACCTTCGAGGACGTCACCCGCAAGGCGGGGCTCGAAGGCAGCGGCTTTGCCAGCGCGGCCACGGCAGGTGATTTCGACAATGACGGCTACACCGATCTCTTCGTTGCCAACATCGGGCACAATATTCTTTACCGCAACCGGGGCGACGGCACGTTCGAGGACGTCACCGAGAAAGCTGGCCTGGGCCATACCGGGACGGGCATCTCCGCGGTGTTCCTCGACTACGACAACGACGGCTGGCTTGACTTGTACGTGGGAAATTACCTCACTTTTGTTCCCGAGAAGGAATCGGAGCAAAATCCCGGCGCTTATCCCGGGCCTTTGGCTTACAAGGGAGAGGCCAACGTCCTCTACCGCAACCTTGGCAACGGGACGTTCAAGGATGTAACCCGTGAAGCAGGTCTCTACGCGCCCGGCCACCGTGCGATGTCCGTCTGCGCCTTCGACTGCAACCGTGATGGGTATGTCGACCTTTATGTTTGCAACGACGACACTCCGAACACCCTCTGGCTCAATGACGGAAAAGGGCATTTCCGCGATGTCGCCATGGAAGTGGGCGTAGCGTTCAACTCCATCGGGGAGGCGCCGGGTTCCATGAACGCCGCTGTCGGCGACGTCAACGGCGACGGGCTGCCTGACATGTTCGTCACCCGCTTCGGTTATGGTTCGCTCTATGTCCGCAACGAACAGGGATCGTACGATGATCGCATGTGGGCTTCCGGGCTTGGGCGCCTGACGCAGACGCATGTCGGTTGGGGCGGGGCCTTCCTGGATTTCGACAACGACGGCGACCAAGACCTCTTCATCGCCAATGGGGACGCCTTCAACCTGGAAGGTGATTTTAGTCTCCTGCTAGAAAACCAGGGCAACTGCAAGTTCACCGATGCGTCCGCCAAGGGCGGGGCCTTCTTCCAGCATCGGATCAACGGTCGTGGCAACGCCGTATTGGATTACGATAACGATGGCCGGCTTGATGTCTTGCTGACCGCGCTTGCAGACCGGCCATTCCTGCTCAGGAATCGCTGTCCCTTGAAAAACCACTGGCTGAAGCTGCGGCTTGAGGGCACGCGCAGCAATCGCAGCGGCTATGGCGCGCTCATCACGTTGACTGCCGGAGATCTCACGTTGCGCGGAGAAGCCCTTTGCCCCACCGGCTTTCTGTCACAGGGGGATCCGCGCCCGCATTTCGGTCTCGGGCCGCGTCAGAAGGTTGATCGCCTCGAAATCCGCTGGCCCAGCGGATGTGTCCAGGTTTTAAGCAATATTGCATCCGACCAAATCCTGAAAATCCGGGAACCAAAGCCATGAACGGAAGACTTTTGACGGCGGTCATTTGTGGAAGCGCCATTCTAGGGGCGCTGCTGGTTTGGGGCGGTTTGGAAGAGAAATCGCACAAGCTGACGACGATCAGCCCGCGCAAAATGGCAGACTCGCTTCATGCGGTCATTGCCGCCGACCGCAAGGCGTACGCGGAGTTGATTGTTCAACGGCTTTATGCGGAGGAACATCGACTGCCGGCAACGGAGAACTGGCGCGAAGCGCACGGTTTGCCAGTGCCTGCCCAGATGCTCCACAGAGCGGGACAGGACATCCAAAAGGGTGGCGCGGAGTTCTCCTATACGCTGCGCTCGTTGTGGCCCATCAACGAAAACTACGGTCCCCAAACGCAGGCGGAACAAACCGGGCTCGAATACGTTGCCGGGCATCCCGGTGAGAATTACTACACGGAAGAGCTCCTGGGTGGAAGAAGCTATTTCACCGCCGTCTATGCGGACCGGGCTACGCTGCCTTCCTGCGCGGAATGTCACAACCAGCACTCGCGCAGTCCCCGGCGCGACTTCAAGCTCAACGATGTGATGGGCGCCATTGTCGTGCGCGTGCCGCTGGAGTTTTGAATTCAGCCTTTGTTCTTCAGCGCTGTTCGGATGGCGGCTTCATTTTCCTCCAGGGTTCGATTGCCGTGCGGGTCCTTCGCCGAGATGAAACTGGCGGCGGGATACCCCTGAGGCGCTTGGGTCCCATACGCTTCCCGGCGCAGGTGCGCCAGGGGGTTGTGGCCAAGCCGTTGTCCGCGGGCCGCGCGCAAGGCGTCCAAATCGATTTCCGCTGCGACGATCTTCTCCCCGGGGCCCGGCTCCGCTTGGGCCAGGATACGTCCGTCATAGTCCACCACCATGCTGCCGCCAGGCCAGGAAAACGGGCCGTAGTTTTGGAGGCTGGCACCCTGGTTGGCCGCCACAACATAGGCCATGTTTTCGAGTGCACGACAGCGGTTGACCACGGTCCACCAATCCATGGGTGGTGTTGCCCCCCAGGGGTCCATGTAAGCCGAGACGCGGATGAGGATCTCAGCACCACCAAAGGCGAGCTGACGGATTGCCTCAGGAAATAGCCAGTCATAGCAAATAGCACAGCCGAGATTACCGATTTCGGTGCGGGCAACAGGGAACACCTCCTCGGCATAACCGGGGACGTCGTGCGGGCTGGCGTGAACCTCCCACGGAATCCACGGGTTCACCTTGCGATATTTGTAGAGCAGGCCCTCCGGACCAACCAGGCATGTGGCGTTGAACAGCACGCCCGGCCAGGCGGGATCGAATTCAATGAAGCTGCCTGTCTGGATGTAAATGTGGTGCTCGCGAGCCTTGGCCAGGTATCGCTCGATGTGTTCGTTTGGCAACGGCAGGGCGAGTTTCTCGCGAAGCTCGCGCACGGTGGGGTAAATCGGCGCTGCGTGCGCAAATTCCGGGAAGACCACCAGACGAACCGGAAAGAAGGGCCGGTAGCCAACAACGGCACCGTCAATCATCTCCAGCATGCGGTCCACCCGGCTGTGGATCTCTTTTCGGTCGGCGGGACACGGAAAATCAGTCTGACAAGCGACAACGGCGTACCTCATATAAAGTCGCGGTTACTCGATCACGCGGGTGTTGTAGGCTTGGCGGTATCGCCGGTGCTGCTCGTCGTCAGGATAGTGCTCCGTCGGCGGATACGGGTAGCGGCTCATTCCGCGGAACGGCAGGGGCTCCAGCGTCTCCGGCGTGGCAGTGTAGAGGTCCATGTCCTTGCAATAGGCGTGGGACACGAGCAGAAAGCTCCGCGCCATTCCCGCCGCCGGTCCCGGCAGTCTTGAGGCATCGAATTTCACCGCGACTTCGTCCCCCGGGCCGACCACCACGTACTGGTCGTCCAAGGCCTCGAGGAGTTCGCGCACGGGGCCGTAGCGGGTGTAAGCGCCGCGCATGCGGTGGAATGGAGCGGTGGCATCGCGCAAGTCATAGTCGTAAAGGAGCGGCGACCGTCCATCGGGCGAAAACTCCCGTGCGAAGCCGAGGCGACGCAACTCGGCTTCGGCCAATGGCAAGGCATGAATCTGTACTTGGTCGCGCCCCGCGTCCCGCCCCAGGAAAATCTGATCGTAATAAATCTCCAGGTTCGACGTGAGCCGCAGCCGGCAACTGGGGCCAGCCAGCAGGCCGGTCAGGTCCACAGTCATCGTGCGGGCCATGCCACCCAATGCGCCGGCATCAGCCACCACGGTCTGCCAGCGGCCCTCGGGGGTTTGTCGCTCGATGCGGATCGGTTCCCAGCCGACACCCGCCTGGCTTGCGGCATAAGCCGTCTGTGAATAGGGATATTCCAGGTAACCGTTGATGAAGAGAAAAAGCCGCTCCTTTGCGCCGATATTTGCCAACTGGCCGCCGAAATCCAGCTCCAGCGTGTGAGGCCGGCAAAACCCAAAGAACCGCCGGTCCAATTCGGGTTGGTAGGCGTAAATGCGGTCCACACGCGCAAGCTGCTCGGTGCAATCGCAGCCTTCCGGGTCCAAGGCGAGCTTGGGGAAGATCGGTTTGTCCACCACGAGCAACTCGTGCGTGGGCGGCGGTCCCGTAACGACCAGGCGTTCGTCCGGGAAGACCCGCCAGCCGGCGGGATGCTCGATTGCCAAGAGTTCGAGTTGGTCAATGTAAGCAACCTCTTCCATCGGTTCTGTGATGCGCAGCTCATAAGCGCCGTCGCGCACGCGCAGTTGTTCAGGTTCGATCTTCACATGTTCCAGAACCTGCGGCTGCGCGTATTCACCTGGGGCAACGAAGTACCCGAGGCCGCCCACACCGGCGAAATCAGTAACGAATTCAAACCGGCTCCCATTCCACGCAAACAGCACCGGACAACTTGAGAGTTTGCGTTGCAGTTCGGCAATCTTGTGGTGCTGGCCGGCAGTCATCGCGATCTCCACCTGGGCCACCCCGTCCGGCCACAGGAAACGCAGGTAGTCGGCCTGTCGTCTGCCCCCCAAACCAAAGACGACCGGCAGCGGCGATTGATCGAACCCGCCACCCTGGCCGGAAAAGACTCGGAATTGCTCCTGCAATCCCGCACGGATCGTCAGAGCAACACCATACCCGGTAGCCGGGCTGCGGGTGCGTTTGTCGCGGCTTCTCACGCCGGTCGGCTCGATCAACAACGCTGTGGAGGGGGGCGTCAGCGTGCCGGACAGGAGCAGCACCTGGCTGTTCGCCCCGCGCTCGATGCACAACAGGTCCGGGACAAAATCGCCGTTGAGATCGAGCACTTCAGCGCCTGCCAGTTCGTGGGAACGCTGTGTCTTCCAAAACCGCGGCTCCAACACAAACCGGCCAGCGCCATCGTTGAGCAACAGGTGTGCATCTGCGGAGAAGACCACGATGTCGAGGTCGCCATCCAAATCGATGTCGGCAACCCGGAACCCGCGAAGCGGCCCCCACGAAACGGCGGCGTCGGCGGTCTGCGCGAAGGCGGTGTCGGGCCGGAAATGCCCATGCCCATCGCCGAGGAACAGCCGAAGCCTGGCCGGATTTCCACCCAAAACCAGCAGATCCAGATTCCCGTCCCCGTTGAAGTCCTGGAGCACCCCGCCCAGGTCGCCGCGGATATCGACGCCCCCTAAATCGGCTTCATGGTATTTGCCCCCCAGATCGTTGAGAAAGACTCTTGCGGGCTGGCCTTCGCGCAAGATGACCAGGTCCGTATCCCGGTCTCCGTCCAGATCGCCGGCCAGGGCCATGACACAGACGCTCCCCTGGCAGGCAACTCCCGCCGAAGCGGCGATGTTCGTGAATGTGCCGTCACCGTTGTTGTTCCACAGCTGGTTGCCGCCGGGACCCGCACTACATACAAAAATGTCCAGGTCGCCATCGTGGTCCGCGTCGAGAAAGAGCGCGGAACGGCCGCCGCCCGCCTGACCGCCAATGCCAGTTTGCCTGGTGACATTGACAAACGTGCCGTCGCCTTTGCCTCGGAAGAGACGGTTGCCCGCCGTACACACCACGAAAAGGTCAACCCTTTCATCGTTGTCGAAGTCGCCCAACGCACAAGCCAATGCGCCCTTCACCTGTTCCAAACCGGAGCCGGCGGTGGCATCCACGAATCCACCGTTCGGGCTGGCCCCGCAGCAGGATGAGCCTTCCTAGCCCGTCGTCGCCCTGCGAAGTCAATATCATATCGGGCAAGCCATCGTGGTTGAGATCCGCCACGGCAGCCCCGCCAAACGCATAGGGTTGCAGGGGGCTTATCGTGCTGGACGATGCCGGGCGGACTCCATAGAGCAGCCGTTCGTTCACCTCGAACACTCGTTCGGTCCATTGGACGGTGTAAGCGGCCTGGGTAATAGGCGGCGTGTTCCGCGGCGGCACCGGGCGCACCAGAGCCAAGTCACCCATTTGATTGTATTGCGGCATCTCGATGATTTCATTGAGCGGGCTGTCGCGGAGTTGCTGGAACTTCTTGAGGTAAGGCTTGCCCTTCTCGGTTTGGCCTTGGGCCGCCAACACCTGCCACAGCTTGTAATAGGCGCTGCCCAGATAGGGCCTCAATGCGATCGCCTTGAGCAACTCGGGTTCGCATGGCTGTCCCAGCCGCTGCTTGCACAGGCCCAACAGATACCAGGCGACGCCGTCCTCCGGCCGCTGCTGCACGACTTTTGCGAAGCAGGACACAGCCGCCTCGGCTTGGCCAATGTGCTGGAGCACGATGCCTTTGAAATAACGGGCGCGGATGTTGTTGGGGTCGCCTTTGAGCACGTCGTCCAACAGTGCGCCAGCCGCATCGATGTCACGGTCTTCTTTACGGGCGCGGTTGAAACGGGCAATGGCCAGGTTGACCTTCGCGTCCGCCAGCGCCGGTTCGGCCTTCACCGCTTCCTCGAAGGCCTTGACGGCGGCGGCGTACTCATATTGCCCCATCAAGCTGACGCCGCGATTCATGGCTTCAATGACGGCGCCCGAGGGACCGGCGGTTTGCGGCTTGGGCCGGCACCCGGTGGGAAGCCACATCAATGCGGCGCCCAAGGCAACGGCCAGGAGGCAGGGAATCGGCTTCATATTCGAAAATCCAGTTGCATGACTTCAAGGCACGGGCACGACGACGCCGCTCCGAATAGTGCCCATGCAGACGTTGGTGCGCGTGTTCTGTCCCGTGCCGTCCCAGTGAATCAAACCGGTGACGCCATTCCAAGGAGATAGCTCCAGCAAGGCCTGGCGAATGTGCGCGCGGTTGAGCCCGCCGCGGCGCAGAGCCTCGACCAGCAGGCGGGTGGCGTCGTAGGCGAGAGCGGCGGTGTAGTCCGGATCCCTGAGATGATCGGCCTTAAATTGCTGGATCAAACGCGTTGTCGTGGGATCGTCCATGTTGGGAACGAAGAGCAGCGGAAAACGAACCGCCTCAGCCGCGCGACCCGCGAGTTGTAGAAAAGGGGTCCGGCCCATGGAATGGCTCCCGAAAATAATCGAGCCGGGGGTTGCGTTCCTGACTGCGACCACCATCCGGGCAGCGTCCTGAGCGCCGGCGACAATGAGCACTGCGCCGGGTTGTGCCTGCTCGATGGCAGCCATCTGGTTGGTGATCGCCAGCGCGCCCGGCGAGACTTCGAACCGAAAATCCAGCAAACGCTGCCGGCGGGAGAATTCCTTGACCACTTCGCGCGCAGTCATGCGCGACTCGTGGTCGGTGGCGTTGAAGAGCACAATCTTCTTAGGCGCGTTTCCCAGCATGGCCAGCACATCGCCCACCAGGACGCGGGCAATGACGTTGTCCGTTGGCGCGCAGGCGAACATCCAGGAAACCCCCGCCAACGTGACGGATTTGTCGGTCGTGATCGGGCTGATCAGCGGCAGTTGCGCCTTGGCCACGACCTGTTCGGCGAGGTGCGTCGAGGCCGAGTCCACCGAGCCCAGCACCACCAGGGGATGCTCGGTGTAGATCATTCGGGTGAGTTGGGAGACGCCAGTGCCCCATGGGTCCACAGCCCAGCGCGGCGCGAGCCGCAAGGGAAGGCCCCGCAAACCGCCCTCCTCGTTGGCTTCCCTGATTGCCAGGTCGGCTGCCCACCACGCCTCTCCCGCCAGACAGTTTGTCGTTTCGCACGGTCCGAACCAGCCAATGACCACTTCTTTGAGGTCCTGGGGGTCACCTTCGTCCCGTTCCGGCCCGTTGTATTCCAGCGTGCGTTCACGAAAGCGGAAAAAAGGAGGGGGTGGATTCGCGGGTTGAGCCGCGGTGGCTGCGACCCCTAATGCGCAGGACAGAAACAGAAGGCAGCGCCAACCTGAAACCCGAGCTCTGGTGTCACTTTGCACTGGCTTCCTGGCGCTCACCCCGCATCTGCTCGATGACTTTGCCGCGTGGGATACCCCAATCCGCTGCGGAGTAATATTTCCAGCGGCCATTCTCGCGACGGGTGAGGAAAACCTCTCCGGCATCGTCCAGCGACGCGCTGAGTGGAATGTCGCCGGTCACCCCCGGGAATGGGTCGGGGCGGTAGGCGAGCACGTCCCGAATCCTGGCCCGGTTCAACCCCGCCGTCTGGATCGCCCAGATCAGCATGTTCATCCCATCATAGGCATGCGTGGAATAGGTGTCTGCGTCGGCTCCCCAGCGTTTGCGGAAGGCCTCGCGGAAGGCCTCCAGCTTGGGGTCCTGGCGATCCGGGTTCCACGGATAGCTGCAGATGACTCCTTCGGCATTGGGGCCGGCGAGCCTGACGAAGTTGTCAGAGACGCAACGGTCACAAGCGATAAAGGGCTGCTTCCAGCCGCGCGCGCGGATGGCATTCAATACCCGAGCCCCATCCTCGGCGTCGCCCCAGTGAATGAGGACATCCGGTTTTTCCCCCTCAATGCGGTCCAGTTGCACATCAAAGTTCTCGCAACCCACCGGGTAAGCCATTTCGATGACCACGGGGTGGTTCAAGCGGCGGGCGCCATCGCGGATTTTGCGCACGCCGAAGCGCCCGTACCGGTTGCTGGAGCGAATGATGGCCGGGCGTTGATACTTCATCTTCCGGAACAAATAATCCAGAATGAGATAGTTCTGCTGGCGGTCATCACCGATGCAGCGGAAGACCCAGGGAATGTTGGTCTCGATGTAGGTCGGATCCAGGTCACCGGGCGTCAGCATGGGCAACTCCGCTTTGAGGGCGACACGGATGGCGATGTGGGTATTGGCGCCGTCGATCGTGCCGAGAATAGCCCAGACGTTCTCGGTGTAGGCCATCTTGATGATCTCGTTGCCTGAAGCGCCCCACAGGCCGTTGTCGTTGTGGACCACCAGTTCGAAGGGGATCTTGCGTTTGATGTATCCGCCTTTTTCGTTGGCCTGCTCGATGGCCAACTTGGCCCCGCGCAACATGGCGACCCCGAGAACTTCCTCGTGGCTCTTGCCACCCGTGGCCACCGAAACGGTCGCCATGATCGGGCCCAGGAAGCCAATCTTCACGGTCTTCACCTCCTCCGGTTCCGGGATGGCCCGGCCGGGGCCGGTGTACTCCATTTGCACCAGAAAATGTTCCTTGAAGGGCTTCACGCCGCCGTAAGGTTCGATGTCGGCCGCCGAATGAGCGTAGTTCTGGTTGGTCTTTAGCGGGAGGTTGGGCAGTTCGTAAGGACCGACATTGATATGCTCCAGGATGGTGGCCATATCGAGGTCCTCGGGGCGCTCGGGCTTCTTCTTTCCACCCGCCTCCTCGGCCGCTCGCATGAGGGATATCGTCAACCCCAAGAAAAACACCAGCGCCAACGCGGTCCGCAGTCGCGCTCCAAGATCTATTCGCATTGTTTTCATATCGTATGCGGTTTTTGTGCGCTCACGGCGTAAGCCTATTTCATCGCCGTGCTCGCGCCGGCAGCCCGCAGCCCCGGAAAGTAGCCGTTGCCGATGCCGTGGCCCACCCCCTTGGAGGTGCCCACCCAGACATCGTTGCCGTCGAAATCCATGCAGATGATGAAGTTGTGAGGGACGTTGTAGCCGGTATCGACGGTGCCCACGAGGTCGTGGCCGCGCTTGATCACGGCCTTGCCCATGTGATGCTTGCCATCGGAAGTATAGGCCAGCCAGGTGTCCGTCTCGAAATCGGCGCACACCCCCAGCCCTTTGTCCGTGCAGAACCAGGCCTCGTTGGCGCTCCGGCCTTTGAGATTGTTGGTGAAGTTGCTCGGCAGCCCGCAATCATGGTCATAGTAGCCGCGCCAATGGCGGCCGTCGTAGCGGCAACACCCAAAATAAGTCGAAATCCAAAGGACCTTCTCCACGTAGCTGGCCCCGGTGGTAATGACGTGCACGAGGCCGTCATCGCGGTAGAGGTCAATCTCCATCTCGCCATCCGGGTCTGTGTAGTCCTTCCATCGCTCAGTGGCAACGTTGTATTCCAGGACGCCACTGCCCCAGACGGCCAGATAGACCAGGCCGTCGTTGTAGCAGACGCCGTAGTTCCAGATCTCTTCCATCGGAGAGTTCTTCTCGGTGAAGATGGTCCACTTGTCGTGGTTGGGATCGAAGCGGCTGGCGCCCGCGGTGGTGGCGCACCAGACGTTGTCGTGCTCCATGGCTACGGCATAGACGACATCGTTGACCAGGCCGCTGTTGAGCTGGTGAAAGTGGTCGAAACGTCCGCCACTGAAGCGCGCCAGGCCGCCGCCAAACAAGGCCAGCCACAGCTCGCCGGTCTTAGGGTTGACCTCGATGCCGGTGATCACTTTCCAGGGCAAACCGTCCTTTTCCTGCCAGGATTTGATTTTCCTGGTCTGCTTGTCATACCGGGCCAGGCCGTTTTCAGTGCCGATCCACACGTTATCTTTGTCCGCCCGAACGGCAAAGATATGGTCATTGGGCAAGCCCTCTTTAATGGTAAGCTGCTCCCAATTCGTGTACACGTAGGGCACGCCGGGATCGGCGACACTCGGCGCAGCCACGGGGATATTGGCAGCCTCGCCAGCGGCATACGCCTCGGCCGATCCAACGAGGAGAACGAGGGCCAGAAAGCAGAGGAGGGATGAAATCCGGGTCTTTTTCATGTGGTTCCAAGTGGGTTTCAGAGCGTCTTGAGATATTCGATCAGGTCGTTGAGCTGGTCCTTGGTCATGTCGTTGGTGACGCCATGTTTGTCGTAGGGGTTGTAGCGAGTCCAAATCTCTTCCAAGGTTGGCGCGATGCCGTTATGGAGGTAGGGGGCCGAATCGTAGATGTTCTGGAGATGAGGGGTGTCGAATTTCCCCTCGGTGTCATAAGCAAACCTGGTGCCGACGTCGTGAACCTTGCCGTCGGTCAGGAGCGGCGGGCAGTGACAGGTCACGCAACGGTTGTTTGCGGGAATGGCGCGCCCATCGTTTGTGTGTGTCCGTTCAAAGATGACCTTGCCCCGGCGTTGAGCCTCATTGAGGGGGGCACCCAGCTTGCGGTACCGGTTTGGGGGACGGGGGATCGTGCAAAGGTATGTGTGCAGGTCGTCCAGTTGCCCGGGATCAAAGGGCGCCAACCTCGTGATGAAGACGGCCAGCCGCGCGCCGCATTGCCGCTTGAGGCTGGGATTGATGCCGGCCCACTTGAAGGGCGCCGTATCGTTGATGCCTCGCAGCGACCGGTTGTCGAGAGGGCCCATGCCAATCCCGTCATCTTCGATGTCGTACGCGAGCCCGTCGATGTGGCCGTCGGGATGGCACGTGTGGCAGGAGAATTGCCGGCGAAATGTGATGTTGGCGCTGTTAAAGAGCTTCTCGCCCCGCCGGCGTTTGGTCAGTTCCTTGGCGGCGCCCAACTCGATCCGGCCCACGGCTTCCAGTTTCTTCAGGTCGATGACCGTCACGACGTCGCCCAGCGTCCCGGCCACATAAGCCGTCGAGCCGTTGGCGGAGCAGGTGATGCCGTGCGGGCTGTTGTCGGTCCTGATGAACTTGACTATGAACTCAGCCGACTTGCCCAGATGGTTGGGGATGACCCGCTCCCGTTCGCGGGGGGTGGCAGCCTTGAGCATGGCGATCAGCTTGTCCAGATCCGCAATCGCGATGCGGTCCGAGCTGCTGCTCGTTACCAGGGCATATTTTCCATCAGGGGTGATGCACACGTCCGTCGGGTCGGGGAAATAAAGATCGTTTTGATCCAGCAGCACCTGGTCCACCGTCCCGTCCCGCCATATAATGCCGAGGCCATTGGTGATGGTCCAACCCCGGTTAATGCGGGTCATCGGCACCAGGTTCTTGGTCCGCAGCAGAGTGATCAGCGCAAACTCGCCGCTGGGATGCCAGGCCACGCCCTGCAGGAGATTGGCCCCCGGCACCACGAGCCGGTCTTCGACAATCACTCGTTGGGCGTCAATGAGCGTGACCTCGGACATGGACGGAGTCCGGTCGGGCACGAAGCGCGACAGGGCATGGGTGACGAGGATGGACCGGCCATCGGGCGATTGCGCCAACGACCACGGCGAGCGGCTGGCCGAGAGGCGCTTGATCTCTTTGAGCGTCGCCAGGTCGAAAACCGAGATGTTATCGATGGACGTGTTCAACACGTACAGATACTTCCCGTCGCGGTCCACCAGGACCCCGTGCGGCTGGTTCCCCACTTCCAGCGTAGCCACGACCTTTCGGCCGGCCACCTCCACCACCGAGACGCTGTCGTCGAGACGATTGGATACAAACGCCCGTTTGCCATCAGGAGTGAAGCAGACCGCGGTGGGCTCGCCTCCCACTGGGATCTCAGCCACCTTCCTGGCCGCGGCGGTGTCCACGACGACCACCGTGCCGGAAACCTCGCACGCGACCCAAAGCTCATTGCCGTCGGGCGTGAGCGCGAGGTTCAGCGGGTTCTTGTAAAGGCTGTGATAATTCGAAGTGGCGGATGCCCTAGCGTCGGCTCCCTCCGCCGTCTTTTTCGAATGGGCGATCTTCTTCAGGGCCGCTTCATAATCAAAGGCCTTGCCGTGGGCCTTTTCATGACACGGCGCGCAGGTTTGCCGATCGGTTGCCCATAGCCCCTTGTCGCGGGCCGTGGCTTTATCGAGCATCACGGCCTCCGGCGAGTAATCGCCCCCCGGTCCGTGGCAGCTCTCGCATTGCACGCCGTCGTGAACGTCGAAGTCCTTCAGAAAACAGGCGCGGTCGCTTCCCGAACCTGTAGCGTGGCACTTCAAACATTGCCCGCAGTTCTGCGGGTCGCCGTTGACACCGGCGTCCCTGGCCAATTCGGCGGCCCGGGGGGAGGCCAGCACGGCGAAGGCCTGAGCGTGTTTCGACATACGCCACTTGCTGAACTGGAATCCGTGTTGTGCGTCACCGTGGCACTTGGCGCAGGCCAGGACTCCAACGAACTTGTGGCTCGCCGCTGCGGACGTGGCTACGGTTTTGGGTTGGCTCTGCCCGGCTCTTGGTGTGGCATGGGAAATCGCCTCCCAGGCCATCTCCAGGTTAAACGGCGTTCTCTTGAGCGCCATGTCGTGGGAACCTTTGGTCCGGTGACACAGCATGCACGAGTCCTTATTGGGCATCCGCAGCCCGTTCGCCATGGCCTTGGCCCGATCTTTCATGATTTCCGCCGAGGCGTATTCACTGCCAGGGCCATGGCACCCCTCGCATTGCAACCCGTCCTCCAGGTGGAACCCTTCGGTCCTTTCCCAGTCTTCGGTTTCGGAGGCGGTGCTATGGCAGCCCAAACACATCCTGGCTTGGTATGGCTGCTCGGGAATGCCGCTGAACTCAGCGATGGTCTTGGCTTCCGGCAGCGCCAGCGAAGCATAGGCCGCGGCATGGGCGCTCAGCCGCCACTTGCTGAATTGGTGCCCCATGGCTGGGCCGTCATGGCACTGAGCGCAGGCCTGCGCCCCGATATAAATGGGCTCCTTGACATTGCCAGCCCCAATTGCCGTCAGGGCCGAGAGGAGGAGCGCGGAAAACAGGATGGAGGATGGCTTGTGCATTGATTCACTTGGTTGCATCCGCGCCGTAACGCACCGTCAGGATCTGATTGGCGGGGACATTCTCCAGCACCTGCTTCTTGCCATCCGGCCAGCGGATCTCGACCCGGTCCGCCTTGGTCGCTTTGCCGAGGCCAAAGTGCGGGCGCGGGTCGTTGCTGACGAGATAGCCGTTGACTCCCGTCACGGGGTGGACCATTTGCATTCCGTTGGCCCGGACAGTCACGGTGGCGCCGAGGGCCACCATACCAGTATCCTTGCGCACGGGCACGACCTTGAGCCAATTGGGGTGGGCGCCCCCATTGTTGCGCAGCAAGTGCGGGCCTTCGTTCAGGCAGAATACCAGGATGTCGAGGTTGCCGTCGTTGTCAAAATCGACGCAGGCCGCGCCGCGCGCGACATATTTGTGCCGGAAGAACTCCCCGGATTGAGCGGCTACGTCAATAAACCTGCCCTTGCCGTCGTTGCGCGCGATGGTCGCGTCCTCCGGGAACAGGTGGTGGGCATTGCCGTTTGCCATGAAGAGGTCCGCGTAGCCGTCGTTGTCGAAATCCACCAACAACCCGCCCCAACTGGTGTACTGCCCGCTCATTTGCGAAATGCCCGATTGGACCGTCACGTCTTTGAACAATCCTGGACGGCTCTGGACCAACAACGACTTATAGCCCATATCGGGTATGAGCAAGGCCAACAAACCGCTGTGGTCCAGGTCGGCGGCGAACGGCCCCATGGATGAGACTCCCTGGCCGCCTTCGCCAAAGGCCACGCCCATCTCCAGGGCTTTATCCTGGAAATGCCCCTTGCCGTCATTGATCCAGCAGTTGTTGGGCATGGCATCGTTGCTCACGTAGATATCGATGAACCCGTCGCCGTTCAGGTCGCACGCGACGGCGCCCATGCCACGGCCCGTCGGCTCCCACAGCCCCGCCTCCTTGGTCACATCCGTGAACGTGCCGTCCCGGTTGTTGCGATAGAGATGGTCCGGAAGTCCTGGATACGAGAGCGGCCCCGGGAAATTATCGGCCTTGTAATAGGCGCCTGTGCGCTGGAAGGCGCCTTTGTCATAGTCCAGGTAATGGACGACGAACACGTCGAGCCAGCCGTCGCCATTGTAATCAAACCACGGCGCGGCAACCGACCAGCCAGGACTGGCCAAGCCGGCCTTGTCGGTCACATCGGTGAACGTGCCGTCGCCATTGTTGTGGTAGAGGATGTTTCTGCCGTAATTGCAGACGTACAGATCCAGGTAGCCGTCATTGTCGTAGTCGGCGCAGGAAGCTGCCATGCCGTAAGCGTCATCGGGTCCCCCAACGCCCGCTTGCTCCGTGACGTCGGTGAACGTGCCGTCACCATTGTTTCGGTAAAGGGCATTTCTCAGGTGTCCCTTGAGTTTCCTGCCCTGGTTGCTGCTGATGTCCGGGTGCCAGCGGCCGTTGACGAAGTAGATGTCCATCAGCCCATCGTTGTTGTAGTCGAAGACCAGACCGCCCGGGCCGGTGGCCTGAACGATGTTGTTCATCTCAACATCGCCGATGCTGTGCTTGAACTTGATGCCGGCTTTTTCAGTCACGTCCGTGAATGTCGGCCACGCGCAGTTGGTGGCAGCCGGCAATGACACCGGCAGGAGAACGAGCGCGAAAGCACTCAACGACGATAAACTTGGGAAAATCGTGTTCATTGTGCAGCCTGAGCGGACCTGTCGATGGCCGGTGAGCCCTCGGTTTTCACTGCCTCGTATTGCGCGCCAAGGTCAACCCATTGGACCAGGGAGCGGATTTCTTCCGGGGCGAGCGCTTCGGCCCTGCCGGGCGGCGGCATTTGCTCCACCTTGCGGCCGCCGCCAGTGGGTCCGGTTGAGCCGCCGTCCCACGGCCGGGACGTGTCTCGACCGAAGAGCCGCCAGATGAGGAAGCTCGTGCGTGCCCGCCCCGCATCGACGTACCTGCCTGGAGCCGGAACCGGGGCACAGTTGGTCGCGCCTTCTCTTGGCGCCAAGAGGAGGGCGTATGTCCTGGCCAGGTCTTGCGCGGTTGGCTGGTCCGCCGTCAGTTCCAAGTGCAACGGCGCGACCTGGCCGCCATGGCAGTCGGCCGCGGCACAGCGGGCCTTGAGAATGGGAGCGACCGTTTCTCGAAAGGCGACGTTCCGGCGCGCGCCCGGGGGCAGGGTCAGCCGATTGGAAGGCCGCCGAAGGGCCAGCACATATTGGTTTTCGGGCGCCAGTTCCGGGTCTTCGTGGCAACCGATGCACGCTCGGGCTTCTCGCTGCTTCACCCAAAGCCAGCCGCAGGTGCCAAGTGCCAGGCCGTGCTCATCGAGGGCCTGGAGCAGCACCGGTGTGTCCGCCGGCACCTCGACATTAAACGACCCATCCGCTTCAATCGGCGCCTCCCCGATCAGGCGCCGTGGAATAAACGGGCCTCGTGGTCCGATACCGCAGGACACATCCGTGCCCGGCCCCGCCGCGGGGCGCGGCACGCCTTCAATCACCCGCAGACGCTGGAATATCCCCTTCACCAAGTGGGGCGATAGGCGCTCGTCCGCCTCATAGCAGTTCAATCCGTAAAAGATGCCTGTGGAGTATTTGGAAGGTTCGACAATGGTGGAGTGGCCATCCGGCCGAGGCCTGGCCCTCACAACTTGAGCCTGCACATCGTGGCAGTCAGGACTATCAAAGACCAGTTCGCACTGCCCCGTCTTCAAGTCGAAACAGAACACGCCGCTGGCGCCTTCTCCGTTTGCGGGACGGCGGGAAACCAGCACCATGTTGGTGCGCCACGCGGCGGGGTAGAGATACACAAATGACGCGTCCCCCGTTAGCCGCTTGTAGCTATGGTGCGGACGCCTTTCATCCAAACAGGAAAGCTGGCCTGCCCCATCCCAGGCCGGCTCGTCACTTTCCACAAAAAGGACCAGGCCCTGTTCCGTGGCGCAGGGCATGTGCTGAATCCGCCGTCCCCCTTCGCCGCCATAGAGCTCGCCATCGGTGCCCACCATGTGAATGGCATATAGACCCACCCGCCCAGCCCCGGCGCTTGGCTCCAATGGGTAATGCTCTGCTGCGTAAATCACGCGTCCGTCCCACATCTGGACCGGGTCGAAGTTGTGGTTGGGATTGAACGTGAGCCGGCGCGACTCCGTTCCGTCGAGCTTGACGTGGTACAAACTGGAGGCTGATGCGCGGCCCGCTTCGTTGATGGTGTTCTCCTGCCCGATGTAAAGGATCGTGAACCACGGTTCCGGCGAATCCAGCGTGAAGAGCGCGGACAGGTAAATGGGACTCCGGGCGTCCTGGTTTTCCGGGCTGATCGGTTGCAGGTCCTGTCCGTTGATCCCGATTTCCCAGATCCGCCAGCGGGATTGCTGGTCTTTCTTTCCCGAAAACACCACGCGCCGGGCGTCGAAAGACACATTGGGGTCGCAGGCGGACGCAAACCCGTCCGAGAGAACACGGACCTGGCCTTCGGGCGACACCACCACAATGCGCGCCCCCTCAAACCGGTCTGCGCGTATCAGGCCCTTGGCATCCCACGCCTTCGCGTCGGCCCTCACGCCCCGCGGCACTTGCGTCAGCACGATCGGGGTATCCAGCATCGTCCTGGCGCCAGCCTTGAAACCGGCGAGCTCTGCCATCAAAGCAACCACTCCTGCCAGCAGGAGTGACCCTCTCATCAAAGCCAGAGCTCGGACAGTCAAAGGTGGGCCTCTCCTCATTTGTCTGCCCCTCTGTAGAGAATGGCCATCGCCTCGATTTCCACCAACAAATCGCTGCGGCAGATGCGCGCCTGAACTCCGGTGCTGGCGGGGAAAGGGTCGAGGCCCAGCGCCCTGAAGAATTCATTGCGTATGCTGTTAAACTCCGCGTAGTCGCGCTCGATGTCGCGGAGGTAGCAGGTCGTCCGGACGACGTCGTGCCAGGTGGCTCCTTCACTCTTGAGCAACTCCGTGATGTTCCGATACGTCCGCCACAGTTGAGCCCGGAAGTCGCCGGGATGGACGGTCTGGCCCTCTTCTCCCACACTGGCGGTGCCGCTGATGAGCAAGTGCGTGATGCCGCCGGGCAAGTCCACGCGCAGCCCACGCGAGAAGGCGCTTCCATAGACGGACGCCTCGTTCAGAACGCCCGGCGCACGGATGGCACGCTTCCGAATGGGCGAGTGGTTGAGGCAAGCTTCAGTCTGAAGCTGCCCGGAGGCTGCCGGTCCGCAAGGCGGCAGACCTAAGGCCCGGCGCTCGGCCCTCTCCGCCTCGGAGTAAATGATTGGGGGTCCCGCACTGGGCCGAACGTCAGCGCTCGGCTGGGCTCTGGCGCAGGCGGCACGCACGGCTGGTCTTGTCGATGGCATGATTAGGTCGTCGCGGTTGAATGAGCCGTTGTCGGAACACGGGCTTGCTGCCAAGGCAGAGAGCAGGTTGTGTGCCCGCCTTGCGACACGCTCTTTTGCTTCGCCCTCTTTCCCAGGCTTTCGGCCCATTTGAGTCGTCATGGAGGGCGGTCACGGTCGAATCGTGACCAGAGTCAGCCATGTCCCCGGGAGACGCCATGGCCTCCCGCAGAAGGAGCGATTGGCCGGAGCTTAGGGACCAGCGGCTAGAATTTAGGGACGAGCGGCAGAGGCAGCCTGGCAAGTGACCGGCGTTCTGATCCCTTCGGCACTGAATCCCACCTCGGATGTGCAAGAAAACCAGAGCACGGTCCAGGCAATCTCCCCAACTCGCGACGGACCATGCGGAGTGGGGCGGGCCAAAAGGAGGGGAAGAAGCCCATCCAAATCCGTTGCAAAGTGCAATTCTCAGCAAGGCCAACAGTGGCATTTTGCAATCCTCGAACTTGAACAGCGATGCCGTAGAGGGGCACGGCACCCGGTCCGCAGGCCGGTGGTTGCCAAGAACGCGCGGACGAGGTGTGCGTGCTCCTGTGAGCGGGCGCGAACAGTCACCAACCCTGGCTCCCGGGCCGCTTCGGCACAATTACTGCTTTTGCATCCGCATGATGCCTGCTCTCAGGCCCACTCAGCCATGTTCCTCTAACCTTGGGAGCCCATGAGTGACGCTATTTGTGTGACTGCGTTGGTCGACAACTGCGTGCACGGGCCCGACCTGCAGGCGGAGCATGGCCTGGCTTTTTTCATCAAAACAGGCCGGCACCGCCTGTTGTTCGATACCGGCCGAAGCGACCTGATTGTGAAAAACGCGCACACGCTCGGCCTGGACCTGGAAAACGTGGAGGCTGTCGCCTTGAGTCATGGCCATTATGACCATACGGGGGGATTGGGACCGCTTCGAGGCCTGGCCCCCAAGGCGCGACTTTACGTGCACCCGGCCGCCTTGACACCTAAGTTCGCCCAGGAGACTGAGGACCCTGACCACGACAGTTGGCCGGTGGGAATGGCGGAGATCGACGCGCAATTCATCCGCCAATCCCAGAACTCTGTCGTGTGGACCCTGAAACCCACCGAGATGGTGGAAGGCATCTTCGTTACCGGTGAAATCCCGCGCTGCACTGACTTCGAGGATACGGGCGGACGTTTCTTTCTGGACGAAGGCTGCAATCAGCCCGACCCGCTATTGGACGACCAGGCCCTGTTCTTTGATACGCCTCCGGGCTTGGTGGTAATCCTGGGGTGCGCTCATGCCGGCGTTGTGAATACGGTGGACTATATCCGCCAAATCACAGGTGGCCGGCCCATCCACGCCCTTTTGGGCGGATTGCACCTGATCGATGCCAGTCCGGAACGGCTGAAACGAACCCTCGCAGCCTTTCGCCGGTGGGATGTCCAACGGGTCGCTGTCGGCCACTGTACGGGCCTGGCGGCGGTGGCGCAATTATGGACCTCCTTTCCGGGGCGATGCTCAGATTGGGCTACGGGCTCGTGCATGATTTTTTCCTAAATGTCCTCAGTGCGGGAGTTTCTTGGTGCTGGCCTCAAAGTCGTCAGCGGCGTAAGCTGCGAGGGATGTTGGACAATCTGCTGGATTATGTCCCGGATGGCGTGTTCACGGTGGATGCTGAGTGGCGCGTGACCTTTTTCAACCGCGCGGCCGAGCAGATCACCGGGATCAAACGCGCCGACGCGGTGGGCCGCCGCTGCTGCGACGTGTTTCGCGCCAGTATATGTGAGAACGCCTGTGCGCTAAAGCAGACCCTGTCCACCAGCCGCCGGGTGGTCAACCGGGTGGTTTACATCGTGGACGCGCGCGGACAGAAAATTCCCATCAGCATTTCCACGGCGGCTTTGAAGGATGAGCGCGGCCGGATTATTGGCGGGGTGGAGAGCTTTCGCGACTTGCGCCTGGTCGAGGAGCTTCACCGCGAGTTGCAGCAGCAGAACTCTTTTTCGGACATCATCGGGCGCGGTGGGGCCATGCGGCAGCTTTTCGAGATCCTGCCGCAGATCGCCGAGAGCGACAGCGCGGTGCTCATCGAGGGGGCCAGCGGCACAGGCAAGGAGCTCTTTGCCCGCGCCGTACACAACCTGTCTCGGAGGCGTGCAAAGCGATTTGTGGCCATCAACTGCGGGGCGCTGCCCGATAATCTTTTGGAATCAGAACTTTTCGGCTACAAAGCCGGCGCATTCACGGACGCCCGGCGCGACAAGCCGGGCCGGTTTGCGCTGGCGGAGGGTGGGACGATTCTCCTCGATGAGATAGGCGACATTTCGCCGGCTATGCAAGCGCGGCTATTGCGCGTGCTGCAGGAGCGGATTTATGAGCCTCTGGGCGGGGTGGAACCGGTAAAGACCGACGTGCGCGTCATCGCCGCCACCAACAAGAGCTTGAGCAAGCTGGTGGAACAGGGCCGGTTTCGCGAAGACCTGTTTTATCGGATTCACGTCATCCGGCTTGAATTGCCCAGCCTGCGGGACCGCCGGGAGGACATTGCCCTGCTCATCGACCATTTCATCGCGCGGTTCAATCGGCTCAAGGGCAAAGACATCGCGGGAGTCTCTGACGAGGTGCTGGCCCGGCTGATGGAGCATGACTTTCCCGGCAACGTGCGGGAGTTGGAGAATATTATCGAGCATGCCTTCGTGTTGTGCCAGGGAGGGGTGATCGAGGTGAAACACCTGCCGCCGGGCCTGCGCGGCGGCGCCCTGGGCGAGGCGTTGCGTTTGGGAAAGGCCACCACGCTCGAATCGATGGAAAGGCTGCTGATTTCGGACGCGCTGCGCCGGAACGGCGGCAACCGGCAGAAGGCCGCAAAGGAATTGGGCATCAATCCCAGCACGCTCTTTCGGAAGCTGAAGGCTTTGAAAATAACCGCGAACGCCGCAAGCCTGCCCGCTGGCGCAACGCCGGCCAACAGGGCTTCAGGTCGGCACGTTGAACGCTAACGCGTGTTGAGGCCGCAATGAGCGACTTGATTCTTAAACCCATCGGGATCATCCATTCTCCGTTTCAGAAAGCCGTCGGCACCCCAATTCAAAGTGCCATGGCCAAAGGCGCCGAAGGTTGGGTGGAGGTATTTGCGGAGTTCGCTCCCGGTCTGCGAGACCTGGAGGGATTCGAGCGGATTTGGCTGGTCTATTGGTTTGATCGGACGACGCCTGCCCAGTTGGTGGTGAAGCCGTTCCTGGAACAGCAGGAGCGTGGCGTTTTCGCCACGCGCTCGCCCTGCCGGCCCAATGCAATTGGCCTGTCAAGCGTGCGGCTGTTGGGCGTTGATGGAAACCGGCTTCGGATTGGCGAGGTGGATATTCTGGACGAGACGCCTTTGCTGGACATCAAACCTTACGTGCCCGCTTTTGACTGCTTCAAAGCAGGCCGTGTCGGCTGGCTCGATGGCAAGGACACCAAAGCCGTTCTCGCTGACGGACGTTTTGAGCGGCGCTCATCAATTTGATGAGGAACGGAGGCTTCATGGTTGGGTGAGTTGAACCGCGTGCATATCGTGGGGTTGGTGCTGAGGGAGCAACTGGGGGTGAATCAAATCTCGGAGCGCCTGGAGATGTCGCAATACAACGTGTCGAAGCACCTGCGGATTCTGAAAGAGGCGGGGCTGCTGGAAATGGAGAAGGAGGGCCAGCAAAGGCTCTATGCGGTACTCATGGTTCCAGCAGCCCTGATTGCTGAGGCGTTGGCGAGGAACGCGTCGCCAGCATTGTCTGCACGCGCCACTCCAAGGCCGTGCCGCACCGTGCCAGGTCGATCGGGTTGAGATCATCCGTAATCACAATCCCGCGCGCGGGGTCGGGCACAAGCTCACGCCGAGCCAGTTCATAGCTGAGCTTGTCGGTTCCGGGGCCGCTCGAGGAATCTCTCCACAGCGGCAAGAGCGGTTTCTCCCGCATAAACGCGAACACGATGATGACCTGGACCGGCTTGTCGTTGTCGAGAGTGCGGTAGGCGCGGATCATGTCCTTGCCGAAGACATCCCGCAGCGTCCGGAAGAGAGAGTCGGTGACGAAATCGCCGGCGGGGCGGCCAATGTAATTGATGGCCAGAACGCCGTCGTCCACCAATCGGCTCCTGACCAGTCGGAAAAACTCGCGCGTGATGAGATGAAAAGGAATGGTGTCCGAGTTGTAGGCATCGACCACGATGAAATCGGTGCGAACCGGGTGGCTCGCTAGGTATTGCCGTCCGTCCTGGATCAAAGCACGGCCGTGGTAGGGGCCTGGCGATTCGTGCTCGGCGCGGTGCTCAGGTGTGGCTTGGTCAAGATGCTGGTGCATGGCCGGCGACTGGCGGTTGGGAAATCGCGACACGTCCAAGTCGAGCCGCCGGCCGGAGGACAGGCGAATCTCGCCGCGATAGCCAAAGTAGGCCTTGGCCAGTTCGGCGACTTTCACGTCGAGCTCGACCGCGGTCAAATCAACGTCGTACATCTCCATGACGCGAGGGAACATGCCGCCAGCGAGGCCAATCAGGATGCCCTGGCGCCCAGCGGCGAGGTCTGAAAAGTAATAGGGCAGCAGTTCCAGGTAGTAGCTGTCGGTCTTAAGGGCCGCGGCCCGGCCTAACAGGTCCATGTCCAACGGCAGGCCCGTCTGCATGACGCCGTTGACCATGAGCATGCGGTGGCGGTCGCGGAGGTTGTTGATGACCCGCAACTCGCCGTAGGGGCTTTCCGCATGGTAGATCTCGCCGGGGACTGGAACGTGCGCCGGGCGGAAGGCGAGAGGCAGGACGAGCAGGATGATCGCCCAACCTCCGGCGCGCCACGAGAACGCCAACCCGACCGCGCCCAGCGCGATCATCGCGCCCGAACATGCGCTCAGCGAGCGTGTCGTTCCCAGTGTTGGGATCATCACAAAGCCGACCAGGAGCACGCCGGCCACACTGCCCACGGTGCTCAGGGCATAGACCAGGCCGCTGGTGGCTCCCACGCCCTCCACCTTCGGCGCGCGCAGACGGATGACGTAAGGGCTCATCATCGCCAGCAGCGTCAATGGCAGGAAAAAGATCACGAAGGCGCTGGCCATCGCCCCCCAAGCCAAACCCAGCCGTTCGCCCAGCGGCGCCAGCACCCCCGTCAACCGCGGCACCAGCCAGATGGCCAGGCCCGACAGGAGCACAATGACATACATGGTCCTGGGGCTAGGCAGCCGATCTGCCAAGCGCCCGCCCACGGCGTAACCCAGCGCCAGACAGACCAGGGTGGTGCAGAGCAAGGCGGCCCAGACGTAGAGGCTGCTGCCGTAGTAGGTGCCGATGACACGCGTGCCCAGCACTTCCAGCGCCAGCACGGTTGCGCCAGTGATGATGACCGTGAGGAGATGGAAAAGACGATTCATGGCAGAGGGACCGCCCCGATGCTGTTGTAGGCTGCGAACCAGAGCAGCCCGCCGGCTTTATCCTCACAGAGCACGGTAGGGCGGAAGACACCCTTGATGAACGCCACGCGATGGCCGGCCTTCGCGAGGTAACTGCTGTCCTTCTCGAACTGGAACTCGGACGGGGTGGGCTCGACGCCCAGCGTGGCAGTCTTCCAAGCCTTGCCATCCCAGGCGACCACATCGGCCGCCGGAATCTGGGGGGCGTCGCTAAGGCTTGCCGGCAGCACGGCCTCGGTCTTCTCCGTCTTCACCGCGATCCCGTCATCTGTCCTGGCCATCGCGGTGATCTTCCGTCCCTTCATCACGCCCACCAGATCGAGCCGGCCGGTGGCACGGTCCAGGCGGCTGATCGTGCCCGCGTCGCCACCAAACCATGCGCCATCCGTTCCGGGCACCGCCGTGGTCACATGCCAGTAGGCCCGGAAAGGCTCGCGCATGGCCGGTTGGAACTTGCCAGAATTCTCATCGAAGAAATACACGCCGCTTTCCGTAATGACGCACACCCGGCCGGCAGGGTTTTCCATGCCCAGGATGACTGGTTGTCCCTCGCCCCGGACGATCTCGCCGTGCGAGAGGGAAATCAGGAGCAGCTCCGGCTGCTCACCCGCCAGGCCCAGTTCCCCGCTTCGCACGTCAAACACGCTCCTGGGTCCGCTCGCTGCCGTCTCCGCAAGACAACCAGCGGAGATATAGTAGCCGCCATAGTACTTCTCACCCGCGATCCGATATTCACCCCAAACACGCTCCCCCGCCGCACACAGCCGCTCCACACTCTGGGGACCGAGCAGATCGGCTGCAACCTCTCCAGCTTGGCCAAGCACCCAACGCTTCTCCGTCTTCAGGTTTTCCCCGCGCAACAGCGTCCAGGCTCCGGCGCGATAGTGCAGCAAACCGATGCCGGTGCGGTGGGGCAACCACCGCTTGACGTGCGCCATGCCTGGATGCGCGGAAAACTCCTCGACCTTGTCATAGAGACTGCAGGCGACCCAGACCTCGTTGCGCTGGGCTGCAATGGCGGTGGCGAAGCGGATGTCCATCTCGTTGACTTTTTCCGTCACCGTCCATGTGTTGCCGGCCAACTCGAACCGGCTGATCCCACCACCGACATATCGCTGCGCGGCGGCATCGTAGTCCGGCTCGCTGAGGACCCAGACCGCCTGTCCGGTCACGGCCAGGCCTACCAGCCGCCCAGCTGCAAGCCCCTGGCCCGGCGCATAGACCGTCGGCTTGGCCTCGCCTGGTTGCGATCGCAGCAAGCCCCCCGTAGTCAGGCACCAGACCGCGTTTTGTCCCGGCACAAATTGCGAGGCCTGCCGGGCGATGGTCGTCCAGGTTCCCGAAGACGTATCAAACCGAATCAGGTTGTCGAAGCAGAGGGCATGAAAGCCATCCGCAGTAGCGGTTGCCTGGGGCAGCGCCGCCTGCAGCTTATCGCGCCAGAGCGCCGACCAAAAGCCCCGGCGGGCCATCCCGGCCAGCTCCGGCTGACCTGGGAAGAGCGGGAGCTGCTTCCACTTCGCTTCTCCCGGCAACAAGTGGTACGCGCCCCCATCGCCGATGAGCCAGACGCCGTTTGAGCCGGCGGCCAATCGCCCCAGCATACAGTGCACCTCCGGCACCGGTGCGATTGTCCCCGCCTGAACCGAAAGCCTCGCCAGACCACCGCGCGTTGCCAGCCAAACCATGTCGCCGGTCGCCACCATGGACTGGACCGTCTCGCCGGGCAACCCCTCCCTAGCCGCAAACCGCCTGATTTCCTTCCCGCTGGCCGCATCAATCTGGTAAAGGGCCAGGTTGTCGGCTGCCCAAATTCTCTGGCCGTTGACGGCATAGCACAAGATCGCGCCTTTGGTGTTGTAGAGGCGCGGCGTGATCACCGGCGTCGCACCGATATTGGCAGGCACCGGTGAGCGCTTCTCGGCCGGCAGATAAACGGCGCTGAGCTGGCATTCACCCCGGCGCCACAACTCCATCATGGCCGCCTTGGTTTCCGGCGGAGCATTGATCTGGGCGACCTTGGGGGGCTGGTCTGCCGCCTCCATGAAGGCGGCCAGCAAAAAGGGCGACGTGGCCACGCAGGCCTTGAGCCAATTGCTTGATCGAAAGTTCATTTGTGTTGGTTCCTTTGATGGCGTTGGTGTTTACCTTTGGTGTTCCCGGGTCAATCGTTCGGCCCTCCTCGGCCCGACTTGTGGAATGGCGACTGGTTCGTTCATGGTGCCTGGTCAGATTTGACGAGAATACCCGGCGGGATGTTCACGCTGCTGTTCCAGCACCCTGCCATTTTCCTTTCATCTTGGAGACCAACCATTCGAGTATCGACCTTTCGAGAGACGGTTGTTGGCTGGCCCTCGGCAACGCGAACGGGACCATTCAGGTCTGGGATTTCCCGGCGCGTCGGCTGGCTACCAACCCGATCTTCCCGGAAGCCTGGATCTTCGTGGTCCTTTTCTCGCGGCGAAGTGGCTAAAGGGTGCTGTAAAAAGGTTCGCCTTCGAGCGAAGCTCAACCCCATCATGCGTTCGAGCGTTATGCGGAAGAAGAAATGCGTTGCTTTGCCGGCGTCGGTGCTTCCCCGGTTGCGGGTGATGTGCGGCCGGGACGCGGCTTTGGGGCCGGGCCGCGTTCAGTTGCTTGAACTGATCGGGGAGACGGGCAGTTTGCGGTCGGCGGCAGCCCAAATGGGCATGGCCTATATGACGGTGTGGATGCATGTGAGGACTCTTAATGGGCGGTTTCGCTCACCTGTGGTAGTCACCAAGCGCGGGGGCAAGGGCGGCGGCGGAGCGGTCTTAACCAAGATGGGACAGAAGGTGGTGGCGTTGTATCATCGGATGGAAGCACAGAGCCATGCCGCCATTCAGGAGGGCTTTCGCGAGTTCCAAGCTCTTTTGAAGCCGTGACGGGATGGGCGCTATTTCTCTTCGGTAGCGGTCTGCACCGGATGGAAGAGAGGCCCGCGACCTGTGGTTTTTTGGCCGAACTCGGCCAGGAAAGCTTGCACCTTGGGTGAGAGGAGGAAGTCGGAGAGCGCCCGCGCGCCGGCGTGGTTGGCGTGGGGGAATTTCCTGGGGTTGGCTTCCATGACAATGAAGGGGCGGCGCATGGCGGGGTCGCCTTGCACCAGAATTTCCATGCCCGCCGGGTTCATCCTGCCAAGACGTGCAGGGATGTAACCGACAATGACGTAGGCGTTGTTCGTGCGGGCAAACTGGAGGATGTCAAACTTGGAGACGGTTTCGTCTTTGAGGACCCAGTCGCCTTTGGGTTCGACGCCGGAGGCGCGCCAGAGGTTGTGGGCGAGTTCGCGGCTGCCGACACCCTGGAAGTCAACAAAGCGGGCCTTGGCCTCGGCGATTTTGCGGAGAGCAGCGGCGCCGTTGGTCATGCCGCGGACGTGGGCGGGGTCGTTGGTTGGGCCGACGATGGAGAGCTCGTTGCGCGTCCAGGGGCGCATGTTGATGCCGAAGCCGTCGGCGACCAGGTCGGTGGTGATGTCGCCTGAATGCATGGTAAGCAAGTCCACTTTGCCAGCGCGGAAGGGTTCGGCGATCTCGGGGCGTGGGCCGGTGGCGACGAGTTCGCAGCGGTAGCCGGTGTTGGCTTCGAACAGCTTGACGATCTCGGGCCACAGGCCGGTCATGGTCATGCCGCCAATGACCGCGCAGCGCACGACGCGGCGGTCGGACTGCGCTTTGCTGGCGACGCGTTTGTGGAGGACAAAGGCGAGAACCACGACCAAGGCAAGAACGCCCATGAGTTTGAGTCTCATAAATCAGTAGTTTCCGGCGGTGTTGTCGCTGTCGGTGCCGGTAAGCCAACGGACGTCGTCGCGCTTGGGGTCGCCGACTCCGCAGCCAACGTAGTCAGCGGCGAAGGAATTGACCTGGCCGGCAAGGAACAGGATGTTCACCCGGCGCGCGTGCCGGGCGAGCACGCTGTAGGGTTTGGTGGAGGGAAAGGTCGAAGCGTAGGGCCCGGGGGCGTCGGCCATCGCTACGACCTGTGAGGGACGAACCACCTCGGCAAATTTGGTAGCCTGGGGGAGGATCCACGGCGAGAGGTTCATGTTCATGCCGTAGGGAAGGAAGTGGTTGCTGCCGGGGTCCGTGGCAACCGGGCAGACAAAGACCGAATTGGAGCGGGGTTTGAGCTTCTGATTAGCGGCGA
The DNA here is from genome assembly GCA_963749495.1 of uncultured bacterium. GTDB lineage: Bacteria > Verrucomicrobiota > Verrucomicrobiia > Limisphaerales > UBA8199 > CAVQND01. Next base: position 605,565 of record CAVVMW010000014.1, on the reverse strand, counting down.
AGAGCTGCTGGTAGGGCTGCGAATTGAAGTAAGAGGGGAGAGCGTTGAACCAGTCTTCGGGGCGGTCGATTTGCGTGAGGGGCTGCACGCCCTGGCCGCGCCGGGGCAGGAAGTCTTTGTTGTCGTCGGCGTATTGCCGGTAAGCCAACCCCCACTGGCGGAGGTTGCTCACGCATTGGGTGGAGCGGGCTTTGACCTGGGGGCGGCTCAGGGTGGGCAGGAGGAGGCTCGCCAGGATCGCGATAATGGCGATGACGACGAGCAGCTCCACGAGGGTAAAAGCTGCGCCTGAACGGAGGCGGTTCATTCCTTATACTTTCGGCGGCACCTTGCCCCGAAAAGCAGGACGGCGCCAGCGGCGAGCAGGGAGAGCGCGCCTGGCTCGGGTACGGCGACAACGGACAGGAGGGGGCGAGCCGAGGCGGTGCTGAAATTGACGGAATCGAAGAGGTAGCTAACGGCGCTGTCGGCGGCAGAGAGGTGGAGGCTAACGAGGTTGCCGGCCGAGGCATCGGCCAAGAAGCCGGGGGTGAGGCTGAGGGTGTAGGTGGCCGCGCCGCTGGTGGCTCCGTTGAAACCGAAGGTACCGAGGCTTTCGTCTCCTGCGCTGGTGAAGGATGGAAGGCTCGAAAAGGTAATGCTGGTCGTGGTGGGGGTGGCGGGCGTGCCGGCGCCCTCGGCCCAGGAGTCGTTCTGCATCCAGGAGATGCCGAACTGGCCGGCGGCGCTGGAGTTGAAGATGGGGTTGTTCGGTGACGTGGCGGTGAGGGAGAGGGTGATGGACTGAAGGTTCCACTGGCCCGCGCCGAACTGGCTATCGAAGGAGGTGCGGGCCGCGGAGAGGTCGAATCGCAGGACGCTCTGGAACTCGCCCTTGGCCAGGCCCGAAGCGGCCACGGAAAGGGCCCCTGCGGCACCGTAGTTATTGCCGCTGAGATTGCCGGACGGGCCGGTAGTGACAAAGGCGTCGGCAGAGGGATAGAGGTTGAAAGTGGCGGCGTGAGCCGGGAGCGCGAGGAGCAGGGGAAGCGCGGTAGCGGCCAGCGCCATTTTACAGGGTGCATTCGAGATTGTCTTCATGCGATATATAACGTTCAATACAACGGAGTGCGGCGGAAGACGCAACAAAAAAGTGGGCGCGGGTTCTGGCGAGCGGTCGCGCTGGGCGTGGTGGCCGGCGCGCAGCTCGTTTGCTGCGGCCAGGCGGCAACCGTCGCGGTGACACCGGTGGCGGATGCCTTTGTGCGCTCGGTGGCGCCTGGCAGCAACTACGGGGCGGCGGGGTCCTTGTCGGTCTCGGGGTCGGCTGCCGTGAACGGGTCGGGCCAGCAGAATGGGTTGTTCGACAGTTTGATGCGGTTTCCGATGTCGGACGTGGCGTCGTCGTTGAATGGCCAGCTCGGCAGCAACGGTTGGGTGGTGACGGCGGCAACGCTGGTCGTGAATGAGGTTGGCGCGCCGAATAACGCGATTTTCAACCGGGGTGTGGGCGGGTTTGAGATTCGGTGGATTGGCGCGGACGCCTGGGCGGAAGGAACCGGCACACCGAATACGCCCACGACGGACGGCGTTGCTTACCAGGACCTGGCTTCGGTCCTCAACCCGGCGGCCGATGCGTCGGTGGGCCGGTTCACTAACAGCGGAGTGAGCGGGCCGGTGTCCTTTCCGCTGATGCTGGCGGGGGCGTTGGTGTCGAACATCGTGGCCGGGACCGACCTGAACTTGTATCTGACAGCGGCGAGCGCCTCGGTGGGTTTCACCTTCAACTCGAGGCATTTCGCCACATCTAACGCCTGGCCGAGCTTAACGATTACAGCCGTTGCGAAGCCGCTGGTGCGGATCACTTCGATTGAGCGCCTCGGGACGAACCAGGTGGCCATCCGGTTCAACACGGTCTCAAACTGGTCTTACGCGGTGCAGGGGCTCGACGGTTTGCCGGCAGGTTGGGCGGGAGCTTGGTCCAACTTGTTCACGGTTCCCGCCAGGCCGTTTGATGACCAGGGTGTGTTTGTGGACACCGTGACGAATCGGCAGAGGTTCTACCGGCTGCTACTCTGGCAGTAACGCAGGAATTGACCCATGACACCCGAACAACTTCCCCTTCTGGCTGCGGCCGTGTTGCTGGTGGCCCTCCTCTATTCCTCGGTCGGGCACGCGGGCGCGTCCGGCTACATCGCAGTCATGTCTCTGTTCAGCCTGGCTCCTGGGGTGATCAAACCCACCGCGCTGCTGCTCAACATTCTGGTTGCCAGCATTGGCGCGTGGCAATTCTGGCGCGCCGGGTATTTCTCGTGGCGGCTCTTCTGGCCCTTTGCCCTGCTTTCCATCCCGGCGGCCTTCCTGGGCGGCTATATCAGCCTTCCCACCCACGTCTTCAAAGCCGCGGTGGGCCTCGTGCTTTGGTTCTCTGCCGCGCGCTTTCTCCTGCGGCCCGGCGCCGACGACGTGCTCCATGAACCCTCCCTCCCGGCTGCCATCTCCATCGGCGCCGGCCTCGGTCTGCTCTCCGGCCTGACGGGCACCGGGGGCGGCATCTTTCTGACCCCCCTGCTCCTGCTCATGCGCTGGGCTCGCACCAAGACGGCGGCGGCCGTTTCCGCCCTGTTCATCCTCGTGAACTCGGCTTCCGGCCTGCTCGGAAATCTCGCCAGCACCCGGCGGCTTCCCCCGCTCGCCCTCATGCTGGCGGTGGCCGTGGTCATTGGTGGCACCGCAGGTTCCTATTTCGGCAGCCGCCGGTTTCCGCACACCGTTATCAAGCGCCTCCTGGCGGTCGTCCTCCTCATCGCCGGCGCAAAACTAATCTTCACCCGGTAACCGGCTTCCGGGTTGAAGGTGTGGCGGGAGCGGAGCGCGGAGGGTTGCGTTTGTCGATGGGCTTCGCAGAGATGGACCGGAAGCCTGCGGGTGGCTTGCCTGACGCGAGCTGGCGGCTATCATCACAGGGATGACTGGGATTGATTGCATTGCCGCTTTGAAGGCGCTGGGTGAGTTGAACCGCATGCGCATCGTGGGGTTGCTGCTGAGGGAGCAACTGGGGGTAAATCAAATTTCGGAGCGCCTGAAAATGTCGCAGTACAACGTGTCGAAGCACTTGCGGATTCTGAAAGAGGCAGGGCTGGTGGAAATGGAAAAGGAGGGCCAGCAGAGGCTCTATGCGGTGGCCCCGCGCCTCAACAACCAGCTTTCTGCCAACAAGAACGTGCTGGAACTGGGCTGCTGCACGTTCCGGTTCGACAAGTTGCCGAAGTAGGTTCCCGGCAGGTTCGTGGAATTGGATTGCTTTGGAGGGAAGAAATATGCACAACTGCGCACATAGACTTTAATCGCGAACCTATGACGATACTCAAATCCGAAGGCAGAGCGGCAACCGGCACCGGCAGAGCGCGCTGCATCATGATTGGCGGCTTGCTCGGGCCGGCAAGACAGCCGCCTCCGGGAAACTGCGTCTCCCCTTGACTGGCCGCGCCCTGCGGGCCTTTGCCGCAGCAGCCGCGTCCTTGGCCATGTGGACGGGCACACTCCGAGCAGGCACAATCTACATCCCCAACGGGTCGTTTGAATCGCCTGGGACTGTGTACGTGGATACGCAGATTGACTCCTGGCAGAAGACGCCCAAGCCTTTCTGGTACAGACGAGAGCGGCGGCTTTCTCTGGACCCAACTGACCGGTGTTTTCGCCAACACGGCGGCCGGCAGTGCGGACCATATCGACAACATGGACGGCAACCAGGCAGTTTGGGTTTTTGCCGTTCCCGAGGTCGGGCTCTTCCAAGACTACGACTCGATTGGGGGAACAAACTCGGCGCCCGAACACGCCTTCAATGCGGCGTTCGAGGTGGGCAAAGCCTATAATCTGCGCGTCGGGTTGATCGGCGGCGGCGGCGGAATGACCAATGGCGCCAGTCTGGAGTTGAGCCTTTACTACCGTGATGCCGCGAGCAATCAAGTGATTGTGGCCGCCACCAGCGTTACCAACACCCCCGACGTCTTCAGCAATCAGACGCACCTGATTGACTTTCAGGTGAACGTGCCGTTCGTGAAAGCCAGCGATCCCTGGGCGGGCCAACATATTGGAGTGGCCATCATGTCCACGGTGGATTTCGGGATGGAGGGCGGTTTTTGGGACTTGGACAACGCCCGCCTGACTGAAACCCGCGCGCCCATCCTGGTCGGCCCAGCGGCAACCAACGGCTACTTCGGTTTCGGGCTGGAAAGCGAGCCTGGACTCAAATTCGAGATTCTGGCCAGCACCGACGTCACGCTGCCGATGGCCAACTGGACAAACCTTGGCACATTGACCAATGACACCGGCAGCGTTTTCTTCAGCGAACTGCTGACGAACTCTGCCCGGCGTTTCTATCGAGCGCGGCAGTTGCCGTAGGCTCTTCGACTCAATGGTCTCCACGCCATCATCGCCGCGAGGTTTCACCCTGATGGAACTGCTGGTCGTGCTTGCCATCATCGCCACCCTGGCGGCGTTGTTGCTTCCGGCGCTGGCGGCTGCAAAGCAGGCGGGGCGGAAAGCGGTCTGTATGTCAAACCTGCGGCAGGTGGGCATTGCGATTCAAGGATACGCAGGCGAGAACGGTGGCCTGATTCCCTACGGTCCAAAGGCTCCGCCATTCACGAGTCCTTCGAGTTTTTATCCTTCCACCGGAGCGCCGACCAGTCTGCTCTCGCTTCAATCAGGCGCCCCGGTGGGCTTGGGCCTGTTGCTCGATCAGCAATTGGCCGCCCAAGTGAAGGTTCTCTTCTGTCCCGGAACGGACCAGCCGGTGGATGCAGACGCCGAGTTGGCCAAGGTGGGCCATTATCAGGCCCAAGGCAGCTATTACTATCGCCACGGGGGCAACACGCTGTTGTTCGACAGTCCAGCCAGCACGAATGTGCCCGCCCATCTGAAACTGGACAGCCTGGGCCTGAACCGCAACGGCCAACCCATCCGGGCGCTTGCCATTGACTCGGAATTTTTGTGTCCTCCCAACCTCGCGGCGTTCAACGTCAAGCCCCGCACGCATCACCAGCAGCATTTCGTGGACATCCTCTATGCGGATGGCAGTGCGGCTTCGCGGCAGAACGGGGACGCCCGGTTCACGGTGGACTTGCGCAACTACGCCGACTTGTCCGACGCGTTCAACCGGATCCTCATGGTTCTCGAAAAGGCCGATGTGGAACCCTGATGAGCCCTGAAAGTAAGACGCCATGCAAGAATACACCAGGACACAGACACTCGTCGCCAACCTTCCTTACACCGTCATGGTGGTGACAGGTGCGGCCAGCATCGCCTGGGGATTCGACTTTTCGGCCGGGGCACTGGCGGCCGCCGCCTGCTACCTGGCCTACGGGTTCGCCGGCGCTGTTTGGATTATGATCTTCATCTGTCGCTACTGCGGCTATTACGACACCCGGGGCTGTCCTTGCGGCTATGGGGTCCTGGCGGCGAAACTCGTGCGCAAAGGGGAACAGGAGTGCTTTGCGACGAAGTTCAAACGTCACATCCCTGTTATTGTTCCCCTTTGGCTGATCCCTGTGGCGTGCGGCGTGATCGCACTGAGTCGAACCTATTCAAAGGGACTGGCAGGCTTGTTGGCGGTCTTCGCCCTCAACGCCTTCGTCATCCTGCCCTTGGTCTCACGCACGCATGCGTGCAGCGAGTGCCCGCAGAAGCACCGTTGTCCCTGGATGGCTGAGAGTTGAGAAACCAAGGTGATGGTGCCGGCAAGTGTTGTGGTTGCCATAGTTCTGGCGGTGCTCAGCGAGGCGGGCGCGAATCATGTCGGCCACAGCCAGGGAGCGGTTGTCGTAGCCCTTCTCGCAGGTCATCTGGTCGAGGTGTTTGGCCAAGTCTCGCGGGACGGACACTGTGAAACGGACAACGCCGTCGGTTTTGGCTGTTCTCATCGTGCTGACCTTAACAGAGGAAGGGAGGTCGTCAATAGGGTGCTCCAGGGTGCATGGTGCCATAGTGGTCAGGGGGTCTGGAATTGGACGCCAGCACTGGTTTGGAAGCGCCCGATCACACCGCCTTCACCCGTGCAACGGTACCAGCTTTGCTTCGCCATCGGCGCACGCTCGTCCTGGGATTGCGGGCTGTCGGGCTTCGGCCCCATGCTCCAAATGACCCACCGCACTGGGGAATCTTTAGGGGTGGAGTAGTATTGGCCGTTGGTGCTGGCGCAAATCGGCAGGTCGTCGGGAACCCAAAGCTGGTAGTTCGGGGCGGGAGAGCCGTTGAGCAGCTCGGCCCCGGGGCGGCATACTTGTAGGTGTGGTTCGGGTTGAAAACGTCCTCCATGTTGGCGGCCATGCCGGGTTTGTCCCAAGCCCCAAGGTAATGCTGCTCCACGAGTTCGACGGGAAACTGGCACCAGTGGGTGGCCAGGTCGGTGTTGCAATTGACTCGGACGGGAGGGAGTTTGGAAGCGTTATCATCCGAATACATTTCCAGTGCGAGGCCGACCCCTTCAAGCTCGACATGGACTTTGATGACCTTCGCTCTCTCCTTGGACCGGGAAAGTGCGGGCAGCAGCATCGCCACCAAAATGGCACTGATGGCGATCACCACCAGCAATTCGATCAAGGTGAAGGCCTGTCGCTGCGGCCTTATAGGGCGACCGGAGGTCTGACGTGGAGCAAAGGGGTGCATGGCTGTGTTGTTTCACTGGATGCGCTGGAGGCGGTAGAAGCTTTGAGCTGCCGTTGGGTCGAGGATGACGGTGTTCTGGCCGTTAACCAGCACAGGGGAGTTGGTGACTGCCGTCCAGTTTGTTGAGGTGAGTGAGTCTCTGGATTGCAACTGGTAATTGGAGAGCGAGCCAGGCCAAGTGATGACGGGCTTCATGGCGATTGTCAGGTCGATGGGGGCAGATGCGTCAATTTCCTGGACAAAAAGTTCGTATCCGAAGGTGCCGTCGGTGGCGGAACCGGATTCCTGAAGGAAGATGCCCGTGGCGTCAAAGCGGTTGGTCGGGACGGGGCCGAGGTCGTAAAGCGGGTGAATGAGGGGGAACTGCCTGCCTTCACCATCAGTGGCCGTGCAGTAGCGTGTGGACCAATCGGAATTCGTGGTCCAACCGTTCGTCGTGACGAGCGTCAGGCCATTGATTCGCACCCGCATACCCTGCCAGTGCTCCCCGCCAGTGGCTCGGGAGGGATCGAAGATGTCGTAATGGCCGGTGGCACTCAGGTTCGTGCCAATGACCGAAGATAGGGAGATGACCTCCGGCGTCGGCAGGCCATAGTTCGAGCAAACCAGCGAGATGGTGAAGTTGTAGGCCGGGTCGGTGCTGTGCTCTTCGTTGATGTTCTGCATGCCGCCGTAAAAAAGAGAGCCGTTGGCCGTGACGGTGACCAAATCCCCTTTGCGAAAGGCGTAGCCGGTGGCCGGATCATGGCTCACACGAGCGACTTCCGCCGACCAGGCTACATCCGAGTAGCTGTCGCTGCCGTCGTGAGGTTCCCAGGGGAGGTTGCCGTAGTTTTGGCCCATCCAGCACTCGACGCCGCCTCGGTTGCCGGGCCATACGCATTGGATAAAGATCTGCCACTGGCCCCCAAGCTGGAATGCGCTTGCGCCGTTATTCCAGGGGATGAAGTTGGGGGTCGAATCGAGCATTTCGCTGGGGTCGTTCAACACGACACCGGTGAGGGTGACGGGGTAAGAGCCGGCCCAGGTGCTGACGCCGTTAGTGTCCACGGCCTCGAAGTTTTGGAAGGTTTGGGCCTGTGCAGCGCCGGCGACAAGGAGGGCAGCAAGGGCGAGGAGGCCAAGGTTCAGTTTCATAGCTGTTCAGTTCATGCTCAATTGCGACAGCCCCCGAAGCCTTGAGCAGGCTTGACGTGGCTGTCCGTCGGTATTACGAATGCAGAGAATGTTAATACGCACAACGAGTATTACGCAACATCAAAATCGTATGACGATACAAATGGCGGTAGCGGCGGGATTGATGGTGCTGGCGGGACTGGCCACCGTGGGTGTGGCCTACGACGAGCCAGCGGACGGGAAGTTGGTGCATTCGGAGCCGGGCACCAACGCATGGAACGTGGGGAAGGCACCGGCAGATTGGTACGGGGAAATCCGGCGTTACCACGGGCATGTGGGGCCGTGGAATGTGCTCGGCTGGCGGATTGGGCAGGCGGCCCTACGGGAGATGAAATCAGAATGGGGCAAGCACGAACTGGAGGTGGTTTGCTACGTGCCGCCCCAAACACCGTTTACGTGCCTGGTGGATGGATTATCGGTGGGGACAGGGAACAGCCAGGGGCGGTTGGACCTGCGGCTGACGGAGGTATTGACGTGGGAGGAGTCATTCGTGGCGGTGCGGCGGAAGGGTGGAAAGGGCGAGGTGCTGGAGTTCCGGCCAGAGTCGAGCTACCTGAAGTCGATCATGAACCAACCGGTGGAGAAGCTGGAGGCGTTGTGCCAGGGATGCGCCAAGATGCCGGAGGAGAAACTGTTTAGGGTGCGGCGGGTGGGCCGGTGAATCGGAAAGCAAACGGCAGCCTCCTGATGCGCTGCCGGGGGTTACAGACTAAAACCCTCGCGTTGCAGATGGCCATGAGCAAGCGTGGCCGGCGCCGCGTGGCCGTTTGATAGAGGTGTCGCGTTGATCGTGTTCGTGGATGTCTGGATGTCCTTGGGTGGTTGTCTTCCAGTCCACCTTACGATAAGATCGGGCTTATGTTGAACGAACACGACCATGATGTCCTGCTGCGTTGCCGCCGCCTCGGCCACGAAGTGGCTTTCGGATATTGCCGGCAAGAAACGGGGGGTAAGCCCTGCCGTCTGATTCTGGACTGCTGGTGGGAACGTTTCGACGTGCGGGCGTTCCTGCAGGCGCATCTCCCTGAGGAGGCCATGGCCCAGGTCGAACGCGCCAGCGCCGCTCCTCCTCCACCCAAGGTGCTGAGCCTGGTAGAGATGATCCAGCAGGCCAAGGATCGGCTCAGATCGGAAAAACCGCGTTCTGAGAAACTCCCGAACCAGGGGCTTTGAGCGGCCGATCCGGCTGCAACTCTGGCGCTATAACTCCGCCAACCGGCGAGTCAAGGCCGGAGGAACGTAAACGCAAGGCTCGCAGGTTGCAACGGTTGTCTCAGCCGTTCGTTGCAATTTGCAACGCATTTCATGGAACCGGCGCGGATCGACATCGGCGCGCCAGCCCTGATTTCAAGGCAAATCTCGCTTCCTTCAACAGGTAATCCACGGTTGGCATGAAAGTCGCGTCAAGGGGGGTGTGCTGATTGCGGTTCCCAATTGCCAGGGCCGTGTGTCGCCCGTGTTCGACGTGGCGGCGCGGTTGCTCGTGGTGCGCCTCAAAGACGCAGCCGAGGTGGAGCGCCGGGAGGTGGTGCTTTTTGAGAGACAGCCCGATGGCATGGTCAGTGGCTTGCGCGAGTTGGGGATCAACCTGCTGATTTGCGGCGGCATATCGCAGGGCTCCAGGTCGCGGTCGAGCGCGCGGGGATTAAGGTCCTGGCGCAAGTTTGCGGGGAAATCGAGGCGGTGGTCGCCGCCTATCGGGCTGGGAGGTTGAATAGTCCGGAATTCATTATGCCCGGCTGCTGCGCACGACGGTGGGGTGTGCCAGACGGGATGCAGCGGTGCAGGCGGCGGGCCAGGTTGTCCCGCCGCCTGCATTCTTGAATGGGAGATTGCGGAGAGGATTTCAAAGAAACGCCTTACCCCTTCGGAGCCAAGCGATGTTACCATGAAAACGCGCAAAGGACTTACGCCAGGCAAACCCAATATTGCGGTGCGCGAGCTCCCCGCCAACTTTGGCCCGCTCAAAGGCGCCAATGCCAATGCGCGCGTCCTTGGGCCTTGTGGCGACACGATGGAATTCTGGCTTTGGGTCGAAAATGAACGGATTTTGCAGGCGAACTTCACAACGGATGGCTGCAAGGCTTCCATCCTCAGCGGGGCCATGGCCGCCCGGCTGGCTGCTGGAAGGACATTGGATGAGGCTGGCCGGTTGACCGCGCAAGAGGTGGAGGATGCGGTTGGCGGGCTCCCCATGGACCACAAGCATTGCCCGGTTCTGGCGCTGAAGACTCTCCAGGCTGCCATAGAGCAATACGGTCCCAAACCCAGTGCTGACAAGGCCCCGACTCAACCAGCTTGCGCGCAGCCTCTGAGCACCTGGAGCAAGCAGAACACCATCCCGCCTCCAAAAAAGGTCCGGAAGTTGCGGGGAAAGAAAGCGGCGTTTTGCAGACACGCCTGGGCCGGATTGCTCTTAAACTCCTGGTACTTTCGGGGAAAGGCGGCGTGGGGAAAAGCACTATCGCCGCCAACCTGGGCATCGCTCTGGCTGCCGCCGGCATGCGCGTTGGCCTGTTGGACGTGGATATTCATGGTCCCAGCATTCCCAAGCTGCTCGGTTTGGAGGAAAGCGCGCCGGAATTTGATGGCCAAGCCCTCCACCCTGTCTGCGGCCCCTCGGGCGTAAGCGTCATGTCGCTGGGTTTCCTTCTCAATGGCGCGCGCGATGCCGTTATCTGGCGCGGCCCCATGAAATACAAAGCGATTCAGGAGCTGCTCGGCGGGGTCGAGTGGGGCGACTTGGATTTCTTGATCGTGGATTCTCCGCCGGGGACTGGGGACGAACCGCTGGCCGTGGCCCAGTTGGTCGGGCGGCCGGCTGGCGCCGTCGTCGTCACCACTCCGCAGCAAGTTGCGGTGGCCGACGTGCGCCGTTCGATTGTCTTTTGCCAACAGGTCGGCCTGCCCGTGATCGGGATTGTGGAGAACATGAGCGGCTACGTCTGCCCGAGGTGCGGCGAGACCGAGCCGCTCTTCAAGATGGGGGGCGGCAAGAAGCTGGCCCGGGAAATGAAGGTGAGGTTTCTTGGCAGCATCCCGCTCGATCCGGAAATTGTCGAATCCGGCGACATCGGAAAGCCCTTCGCGAACCGCTTTTCCGAGAATTCCTCGGCCCGCGCGTTTGACCATGTTGTGCGCGGAATCATCTCCGGCTTGGAGGCGGACAAACATCATTCCTTCCAGCCGGGCGAGGCTTCCCAATGAACTCATAAAGAGAAAAAAAGAACGATGAAAACGATCACGAAGTTGATTGGCGCATTAGTAATCGCTGGCGCTCTGGCCGCAGTTCAGGCGCAGGCTCAATGCGGAGACCATCATCATGGCGCTGCCTGGCATGGCGCGGGTTGCCAAGGCGCGGTGTCTCACGGTGCCGGTTGCCAGGGTGCCGATTGCCAAGGCGGGGGGTCTCACGGCGCCGGTTGCCAGGGTGCGGGTTGCTGGACTGCGAACAGCCAGTGTGGCAGGGTGTATGACCTGAAGACTGTTGAAACGGTCAGAGGAGAGGTCATGAGCGTGGAAAAGCTCACGCCAGTCAAGGGCATGAGTTCTGTGGTGTATCTCCTGTTGAAAACCGAAAAAGAAACCATTTCGGTGCATCTGGGACCAAGTTGGTATCTCGATAATCAGGAAGCGCAAGTCGAACCCAAGGACAAAATCGAGATTACCGGCTCCCGGCTTGCTCTGGACGGCAAACCCGTTCTGATTGCCGCCGAAGTGAAGAAGGGGGATGGGATTCTAAAACTCAGGGATGAAAATGGAGTCCCCATGTGGGCTGGCTGGCGTAGGCGCTAACCTAAGTCACGCCTTTCAGAACGCGTGGATTGACTATAAGCCGGTGATGCCCACCGCGCCACCTCCAGGTTGCAGCATTGAGTCGTCCGCGAACCCTGAGTCTGAAATCCAATAGCTAGAACATTCCAATCCTTTTTGATGAAACATAACAAACAATAATAGAATCATGAAAATTGCCATTCCCCTGACCGCTGGCCGCTTGTCCGAGCATTTCGGCCATTGCGAACAATTTGCCCTGATCGAGGCTGACCCCGCATCCAAGCAACTCCTCGCCCAAACCCTGGCGGTCCCGCCGCCACACGAGCCTGGCTTGTTGCCCCGCTGGCTGCACGAACAAGGCGTCCAGGTGGTCATCGCCGGGGGCATGGGCCGGCGCGCGCTGGATTTGTTCGCCCAAAACGGCATCGCGGTCCACGCCGGCGCAATGGGCGACACGCCGGAGAACGTGGCACGGGCGTTTTTGAACGGCGCGCTGGACGGCCAAACCCCGACGTGCGGCCACAACCACGAACACACCGGTTGCTCATGAAACTGGCCATTACCACCCAAGGACCGGACCTGGATTCGCCAGTGGATCTTCGCTTCGGCCGGGCGCGCTTTTTCCGGACCGTGGACACCGAAACGGGGCAGCAAATGGCGGTGGACAACGCCGAGGGAGTGAACGCTGTTCAGGGAGCGGGAGTCCAGGCCGGCCAGAGCCTGGCGCGCCTGGGCGTTCAGGCCGTCATCACCGGCCATGTCGGTCCCAAGGCCTGGAGCGCTCTCCAGGCCGCCAACATCCAGGTGTATGCCGTGGACGGCGGCACGGTGGAGCAGGCCGTCCAGTCCTTTCTGGCCGGCCAACTCCGGGCGCTGTCCCAGCCGGACGTGCGAGGGCACTGGTGATGAAAAGCGCGCTGGATTGCATCCCTTGTTTCGTGTCGCAGGGCCTGAACGTTGCGCGACTGGCGACCGCCGACCACCAGGTTCACGAGCGGATTTTGCGCGAGGTGCTCCGGCGCGCCAGCCGCGCGGATCTCGCCCAGGCGCCGGCCCGTTTTGGCCTGTTCATTCACCGGCTGGTCCGCGAGTTGACGGGGCAACCAGACCCTTACTTGGGAATCAAACAGGAATCCAACCGGCTCGCGCTGGCGCTGTTGCCCGGCTGGCGCGAGCGGCTGCGGGCCGCGGACAACCCAAGCGCAGCCGCAGTAAAACTCGCCATCGCCGCCAATGTCATTGACTTTGGCATCAAAGGCGATCTGACGGCGGAGCAAATCCCGGCTGCGCTGGAAGCCTCGTTTGCGGCGCCGCTCAAGGGGAATGTAGAAGAGCTCTTGGCCGCAGCGGGAGGCGCCACCGACATTTTGTTCCTGGCCGACAACGCCGGCGAGTTGGTCTTCGACCGGCTGTTGCTCGAACTGCTGCCGCGCGAGAAAATCACCGTCGTGGTCAAGGGCGGGCCGGCCATGAATGATGCCTTGCTGGCAGACGCCCAAGTTGCCGGTTTGGACGGGTTGGTCATGGTGACGGACAACGGCAGCGATGGGGCCGGCATCGTGCTCGACGCCTGCAGCCCGGAGTTTCAGCGGCGGTTTGCCTGCGCCGACCTGATTATCGCCAAGGGCCAGGCGAATTTCGAGTCGCTGGATGGCTGCGGGAAAAACATTTTCTTCCTCTTTAAGGTCAAGTGTGCCGTGGTGGCCCGGCACATCGGCCAGGCGGTCGGGAGCCTGGTCTTGCACCGCAATGTTCCCGAGACGGCGAGCCGTGTCGCCGCCCCGCCTCCAACCGAGGCGCGGGAACTCAATTCCACCACGGAAAACAATCGTAAACGGAAGGACAAAGTTATGACACCAATGGGCGATGGAACCGGACCGCTGGGACAGGGTCCGGCAAGCGGCAAGGGCATGGGACCTTGCGGCGGCAGTCAGCGCCGCGGCTGGGGTGGCGGTCGAGGCCAGGGCGGCCCAGGCCGTGGCCAGGGTCGCGGCCGGGGTTTTGGCCGCGGCCGGAGGCGAGGTGGGGTGATGCAGCCGAATCCACCAGCTTCAAACATTCCCAACGAAAACAAACCCCAGACCGACAAGCCTGGTGACACCGCATGAGGCTCGCCGTTGCCAGCGGCAAGGGCGGCACCGGCAAGACCACCGTTGCCACCAACCTGGCCGTCACGCTCGCGCGCCACGGCCAGACGGTGGCCTACGTGGATTGCGATGTCGAAGCGCCCAACGGCCACCTTTTTTTGAAGCCGGACTTAGCCCGCGAAAACCCGGTCGGCCGACTCGTCCCGCGGGTGGACCAGGAGCGGTGCCTGCATTGCGGCGACTGCGCCCAAATTTGCCGCTTCAATGCCATCGTGTGCCTGGCCGACCGGACGCTGGTGTATGACGAGCTGTGTCACAGTTGCGGCGGGTGCGCGCTGGTTTGCACCGCTGGCGCCATTACCGAGGCGTCGCACCTGATGGGTGTGGTGAAGACCGGCGCCACCGGGCGGGTTCAATTCGTGTCCGGCACGCTCAACGTGGGCGAAGCCGCCAGCCCGCCCGTCATTCGCGCCGTCAAACAAGCCCCGCCGCCGACGGACTGGACGATTCTGGACGCCCCGCCCGGCACGGCCTGCCCTATGATCGAAACGGCACGGAATTGCCACTACGTGCTGCTGGTGACCGAGCCGACGCCGTTCGGACTGCACGATTTGCGGCTGGCCCTGGACGTGGCGAAGACATTGAAACTGCCCTGCGGCGTGGTCGTCAATCGCGCCCAACCCGGAGCAAACGAGACGCGGGAATTGTGCAGCCAGGCGGGGGCGCCGATCCTGGCGGAGATTCCCGACGTAGTGGCCATTGCCAAGGCTTATTCCCAAGGACAACTCGCCATCGAAGTGGTGCCGGGACTGAAACGGACTTTCGACCAATTGCTGCTGCGGCTGCTGGCCGCCGTCAAGGCGGATGCGCTGCCGCGCAAAGCCCGGTCGGATTTGGAACGGGCCATCAACGCTGCCAGTAAATCGCCCGCGCCGGACTCGCGCGACAGCGCGATCCGCATTTCTGCCGCACCTTCGCCGGCCCGACGCTACCAGGAGGAGAACGCCCATCCGACCCAGGAACTGCTGTCACCATGAGCAACGACTTCCCCATCTGCGAGTTGGTCGTCCTCAGCGGTAAAGGGGGCACGGGCAAAACCTCGGTGACTGCCTCGCTGGCCGCCTTGGCCGAAACGCCGGCGCTGGCGGATTGCGACGTGGACGCCTCGAACCTGCCGCTGGTCCTGGATCCGCGCATCCGGCGGCGCGAGACCTTTACCGGCGGCCCGCGCGCCCGCATCAACTCCGGCCACTGCACCGCCTGCGGCAAGTGCGAGGAACTGTGCCGGTTCGACGCCATTTTCTCTGACGGGCCGGCCAATGACCGCGTGCCGCGCACGTTCCGCGTTGACGCATTCGCCTGCGAAGGCTGCGGCGTCTGCGTCCATTACTGCGCGGAACACGCCATCGAACTAGCCACAACCGACGGCGGTGAATGGTTTATCTCGGAAACGCGGTTTGGCCCGCTGGTCCACGCCCGTCTGCAACCCGGCCAAGGCAATTCGGGCAAACTGGCCGCTCTCGTGCGCGAACAGGCGCGCCAGGCGGCGCGCGAGGCTGGCCGCCGGTCCCTCTTGATTGACGGTCCGCCGGGCGTCGGCTGTCAGGTGATGGCCACCCTCACCGGCGCCTCCCTGCTCCTGGCGGTCACCGAACCGACGCCTTCGGGCGAACACGACCTCGAGCGGGTGCTGGCGCTGGCCCGGCACTTTGACATCCCGGCCTGCGTCTGCGTGAACAAACATGATTTGAACCCGGCGATGACGGCGCGGATGGAGCGGTGCGCTGCCGAACTCGGCGCGACGGTTGCAGGACGGATTCCCTACGACCCGGCCGTGACCGCTGCCCAGCGCCAGGCCCGACCGGTTGTGGAACATGACCACGGCCCGGCGGCGACGGCAATAACTCAACTATGGAAAAACTTATCAGCAAACTTCATCAACCCGGTGTCCGATCACTCCCGGCCAATTTTGGCCCGCTGAAAGGCGCCAACGCCAACGCGCGCGTCACCGGCCCCTGCGGTGACACGATGGAATTCTGGCTGGCGATTGGCGACGGCCGCATCCTCCGCGCCACGTTCACCACCGACGGCTGCGGGGCTTCGCTCGTCAGCGGCGCCACGGCCGCCAGATTGGCCGAGGGCAAGACCCTCGATGAAGCCGCCCGCCTGACGCCGCAACAGGTCGGAATCGCCGTCGGCAACTTGCCCGAAGACCACAAACATTGCCCGGTGCTTGCCGTGGACACGGTGCAGGCCGCCTTGGAGCAATACCGCAAGACCATCGCGCCCGCCGCCGAGCCGGCTGCGCCGTCATCCGCTGAGGCGGGCCGGTCGAAGCCGCAACCACAACCCCCAGCCGATCCGGCGTTGCAAGACCGCCTGGAAGCCATTCGCCATAAAATCCTCGTCCTGTCGGGCAAAGGCGGTGTCGGCAAGAGCACTGTGGCCGCCAACCTCGCAATGTCCCTGGCGCAAGCCGGTTGCGCGGTGGGCCTGCTGGACGTGGACATTCATGGGCCGAGCATTCCGAAACTCATGGGGCTGGAAGGCGAGAGCTGCGGCCCCAGCGCAGAACCCGGGGCCTTCGAACCGGTAGTGGTCAGCCCGAACCTCAAGGTCATGTCCATCGGCTTTCTGCTCCAAAGCCCGCGCGATGCCGTGGTGTGGCGCGGACCGCTCAAGTACAAAGTCATTGAACAGTTCCTCCGAGATGTCGTTTGGGGCAACCTCGACGTCCTGGTGATTGACTCGCCGCCGGGCACGGGCGACGAACCTCTGTCGGTCGCGCAATTGGTGGGCCAGACGGCCAGCGCCATCGTGGTCACCACGCCCCAGGACGTGGCGGTGGCGGACGTGCGCCGCTCCATTACTTTCTGCGAGAAACTCCACCTGCAAGTGCTGGGGGTTGTGGAGAACATGAGCGGCTTCGTCTGCCCGCACTGCGGAAAAACGACCGACTTGTTCAAGTCCGGCGGCGGCCAATCGCTCGCGTGGGAAATGGGCGTGCCGTTCCTGGGAAAGGTTCCACTCGACCCTCAGGTGGTGGATTCAGGCAACGCGGGCACGCCTTTTGTCCAGCGTTTTGCCGGCAGCCCCACCGCGCAAGCCTTTGCGGAAATCGTGCGCCCCATTCTCGCAAACCTGCGTTCAGGCGAAGTCCCCGCCTCGCCAACCGGCAAATCTTGAGGCCACGATGCAACGCCACCTGCTTGACTTGTTGAAAAGAAAGGCGGAACACGAATCATTGCGGCGAAATTGCTGGAACCGGATGGACTGTAACTTTTCTATCCCCGGCGGCTCAATAACTACTACGATATGAAAACACCAAGCATGTTCTGCAACCAATGCCAGGAAGCCGCTAAAAATGTCGCCTGCACCACGCGCGGCGTTTGCGGCAAGGATCAATGTACGGCCGCACTCCAGCACGCCCTCGTGTTCGCGCTCCGTGGCTTGGCCTATTTCGGCAATCAAGCCGCGAAACTCGGACTCATCGTCCGGGAACACGCCTTGTTCATTGCGCAGGGCCTGTTTGCCACCATCACCAATGCCAACTTCGATGACCGGCGCTTCGTCGCTCTGATCCGTGAAGCCATCCGGCGTCGGGAAGGGCTGAAAGCGGCCGTCCTCTCCGCCTATCGCTCGCGCTGGGGGCGCGATTTCGCCGAAGCGCTTCCCGCGCCGGCCATCTGGAACGCTGACAGTGTGGAGGAGTTCCGAGCCAAGGGCGCAAGCGTTTCACCGTTGGCCACGGCAGATCCGAACATTCGCGCGCTGAATGAGTTGATCCTCAACGGCCTGCGGGGCTTGTCGGCCTATGCCGATCATGCTGCCATTCTGGGTTGCGAGGACGATGAGGTTTATCAGTTCCTCATGCACGCCCTGGTTGCCACGGCCCAGTCGCTGAGCGCGCACGAACTCACCGCCCTCCTCCTCAAAACCGGCGAAATCGGGGTCAAGGGCATGGCGTTGTTGGACAAGGCCAATACTGGAACTTACGGCCATCCGGAGATGACGCGCGTCAATCTGGGCGTGCGGAACAATCCTGGCATCCTCGTTTCCGGCCACGACCTGCGCGATCTCGAAAACCTGCTCAAACAAACCGAGGGGACGGGTGTGGACATCTACACGCACTGCGAGATGCTGCCCGCCCACTCCTATCCCGCCTTCAAGAAGCACTCCCATCTGGCCGGCAACTATGGCAATGCCTGGTGGCAACAGGACCGTGAGTTTGAGATGTTCAACGGCCCGATCCTCATGACGACCAACTGCCTCATCCCGGTGAAGGATGCTTACCAGCACCGCATCTTCACCACCGGCATCACGGGCTACCCCGGCATAAAGCACATCCCCGATCGCGTCAATGGCCAGCCGAAGGATTTCTCTCCTCTCATCGCCCTCGCCAAGACCTGCCCGCCGCCCAAGCCGATTGAGAGCGGCGCGTTGGTCGGGGGCTTTGCGCACCATCAGGTTACTCAGCTTGCCGACGAAGTGGTCGGAGCCGTCAAGTCCGGCGCCATCAAACGGTTCGTGGTCATGGCCGGTTGTGATGGCCGACACAAAACGCGCCAATACTACACGGACGTCGCCTCGAATCTGCCCAAGGACACCGTGATCCTAACCGCCGGTTGCGCCAAGTTCCGCTACAACAAGCTTCCGCTGGGTGAGATTGGCGGGATTCCGCGCGTGCTGGACGCCGGCCAATGCAACGACTCTTATTCGTTGGTCCTAATCGCCCTGAAACTGAAAGAAGCCTTCGGACTGAAGGACATCAACGACCTGCCTCTTTCCTTTGACCTTGCCTGGTATGAGCAGAAGGCCGTGATTGTGCTGCTGGCATTGCTTCATCTGGGAGTCAAAGGAATCCGGCTGGGGCCCACGTTGCCAGCCTTCCTCTCACCGGACATCGTGAAAGTCCTTGTCGAGAAGTTTGGCCTCAAGCCCATTGGCGACGCCAAGCACGACTTGGAAGCCATCATGGCGGGGGCATGATGCCCGCCGAGGACAGAACATGAATCCATCCAGCGAAATTTCTGAAACCGGTCGGTCCGCCCGGCGCACGCGTTCGAGGGCATCGTGCGGCCGATTCTTCTCCGGCTTGAGGTGAGCAAGTCATCCCCACTGCAACCGCCCTCCTCTTCATCAGCCAGGAGCAGCACGACGAATTTATGAGAACCCTCCTGCCCAGGACCAACTGCCGCGCGAGCGATACCCAGGCTGTGCGCCCGGTCTTCCTCATTGATCCCAAGGCGAAAATTCGCGCCGTCCTGTATTACCCGCTGTCGAACGGGCGCAATTTCCTGGAGATCAAGCGCCTCCTGATTGCCCTGCAAACGAGCGACAAACACGGCTGCGCCACGCCGGCCGATTGGCAACCCGGCGACGATGTCATCGTGCCGCCGCCCGGCTCTTGCGGCACAGCCAAAGAGCGCATGGAGAAACCGGATCCGGACGCCTACGCGCTCGACTGGTTCATGACGTTCAAAAAGCTGCCGAAGGCCAAGTAGCCTGCGTGGCCATGACACGGACGATATCAGATCACCAGGCGAACGGGTCGTTTTCTGCGGCTGAGGTTGAAGCCAACCACGGCCTGCTCGAGGCGCGCAACGCCACGCACCAGCGCTTCGGCTACGATCCCGAGGCCAGTGTGCGGTTTGTGTTGGAGAAGGCGCTGCCGCTGCGGGGGCGGGTGCTGGACATCGGCACGGGCAAAGGGCGCTTCCTCATTCCCCTGGCACGGCACGTGGCGAACGTCACCACCGCGGACATCAGTGCCGAAGAACAACGTCAAGCCCGACTCGAGGCGATTTATGCCGGCGTGGCCGACCGCATTCGCTTCGTGATCCAGGACGCGCGCTTCCTCCCTTGGCGGGCGGCGAGCTTCGACGCGGTGGTGTCTTGGAACGTGCTCCACCATGTCGCCGATCCCGACCGGGTATTCAGCGAAATGCTCCGTATGGTCAAGCCGGGTGGCAAGCTCGTGCTGGCCGACTTTTCGCCCGGTGGGTTCCGCCTGATGGACGCGATTCATGCCGCCGAGGGCCGGCGCCATCCGCACCCGCAAAGCCGGTTCGCGCACTGGCGGAGACGGCTTCAACACCGAGGGTTCCGCGTGATCCACTCCTGCGGCTGCCACCAAGAGGTCCTCGTCGCCATCCACCACCAGCCATCTGCAACATGGAGCAGCATCCAAACGCGGACATGAAAGGAATCTCACCATGAAAAACGACCAACCAGGAAAGGTTCCATCTACGGCCAACGGCATGGAAATCGTGGCCCATGCCTGGGACAACCGGGAGGGACCGGCGGTGCTGGCGACGGTGGATGCGGCCAAAACGCCCAACGTCATCTATGTCGGCGAAATCCGCTATGTTCCCGGCGAGGGCTTCATTGTGGCGGACAACTATTTCTGCAAAACCCGCGCCAACATCAAGAGCGGGACGAAAGGCGCCATCTTGTTCCTGACCAAGGACCGCAAGTCGTTTCAGGTGAAAGGCCCGCTGACCTATCACACCGCAGGCCCCGTCTTCGAAAACATGCGCTCCTGGCATGACCCGAAATATCCGGGCGTGGCGGCTGTGCTCCTGCGGGTCGAGGAAGCCTACAGCGGCGCCGAAAAACTGCTCTAACCAAAAGGAATCGCGATGAACGTGGCGGTGTTGGGCGCAAGCAACAAGCCGGAGCGATACAGCTTTCAGGCGGTGAAACTGTTGGCCGAAAAAGGCCACGCGGTATTTCCCGTTCACCCCGCACTAGCGGCAATTGACGGACTGCCCGTGTTCAAACAGTTGGCGGACATCCCGGTCCCGATCCACACCCTCACGGTGTATGTGAAACCCGAACGCTCCGCCGCGCTGGCGGCGGCGATTCTGGCCGCCCGTCCGCAACGGGTGATTTTCAATCCTGGCGCGGAAAACCCCGTCCTCGCGCAGCAACTTCAGGCAGCCGGCATTCAGGTTCAGAATGCCTGCACGCTGGTGCTGCTGCGGACCGGACAATTCTATGCGGCGGTCATTTACATGGACGAACATAACTGTCCCCACCAGAAAGGAATCTAGCATGCCGACCTATGAATATGAATGTGAAAGCTGCGGACATCGCTTTGAGAAATTCCAAAGCATGTCGGCCAAGCCTTTGAAGATCTGCCCGCAATGCGGGCGTCCCGTGCGACGGCTGATCGGCGCCAGCGCCGGCCTGCTTTTCAAGGGCGGCGGCTCCCACGCCGCCGACTACGGCCACTCCAGCGGGTCATCGTGCTCGCTGGACCGGACCGGCGCCACTTGTTGCGGGCGGAATTCGCGCTGTGACTCTCCCGCTTGTGGCGGCTGATTGCCATGAGTGAGAATTTCAAACACCACACAAACCATGAAGCAAAATCGCATATTGATAATCGGCGGCGTGGCCACCGGCGCCAAGGCGGCAGCCCGGGCTCGACGCCGTGACCCACACGCGGAAATAACCATCGTGGAGCGCGGGCGGCTGCTTTCTTACGCCGGTTGCGGCATGCCTTATTACATTCAGGGTCAGGTCCGCGACTTCCACGAACTGATGTCCACGCCCGTCGGCGTGATCCGCGACGGGACCTTCTTCCAGAACGTCAAGGACATCCGCGTGCTCAATCAAACCCTGGCGGAGAGGATTGATCGCACCCGCAAGACGGTCAACGTGGTGAACGTCGCGACCGGGGAAAAGACCGAACTGCCCTACGACAAGCTCGTTCTGGCTACGGGTGGCATGCCCCTTGAACCGCGCCTCGAAGGCGCTAATCTCAACCATGTGTTCCGGTTGAACCTGCCCGATGACGCGCTGGCGATTCGCGAAGCAACCGAACACGGACAGGTAAAGCGCGCCGTGCTGATCGGCGGCGGGCTAATCGGGTTGGAGACTGCCGAGGCACTCGTCGCGCGCGGGATACACGTCACCATTGTCGAGATGCTCGACCAGTTGCTGCCGGCCATGCTTGACTGGGAAGTGGCGGCGTTCCTCGAAAAATACCTGCGTGGGCGGGGCCTCGATGTCCGGCTCGGCCAGAAGGTCACGCGGCTTGAAGGTGATGGCGAGGGCAACGTCGAGCGCGTGCATACGACCGCCCAGGTTATCGAGGCACAGATGGTGTTGATCGCCATCGGTGTCCGCCCCAATGTCCAACTCGCCAAGGACGCCGGCCTGACCATCGGCGCGACCGGCGCGATTGCGGTCAACGACCAACTCCGAACCAGCGACCCTGATATTTATGCCGGCGGCGACTGCGTTGAATGCACCCATCTGCTCACGGGACAAAAGGTGTTCGTCCCGCTCGGCTCGACAGCCAACAAACACGGACACGTCATCGGCGATAACATTACCGGCGGCCACTCGACTTTCCCCGGCATCGTCGGCACGACGGTGTTCAAGGTTCTCAATTACAACCTCGCGCGGACTGGCCTGACCGAAACGCAGGCTCGCCGGCTCGGCTACTCCGTGCTGACCGCGCTGGTGCCGGGACCCGACCGCGCTCACTATTATCCGACGGCCGCGACCCTGCTGGTGAAGTTGGTCGCGGACGCCGCCAACGGGCGATTGCTGGGCGCGCAGGCCTTGGGCCCGGCGACGCGGTCAAGCGGATCGATGTGCTGGCCACTGCGCTGACCTTCGGCGCGACGATTGACAACCTGCCGGACCTCGATCTCGGCTATGCCCCGCCGTATTCGTCGGCGGTGGATCCGCTGGCCCATGCCGCCAACGTGTTGCGCAACAAACGCGACGGCTTGGCGAAGGGGATCACGCCGCAAGCGTTGAAAGCCAAGCTCGACACCGACGAGCCGGTTGTCCTGTTGGATGTGCGCACGCCGGCGGAGCGTGACCAGATGCAACTGCGCGACCCGCGCGTGGTCTGGATTCCATTGGGTCAGTTGAGGAAACGCTTGGGCGAACTGCCCCGCGACCAGGAGATCGTCTGCTTCTGCAAAGTCAGTCAACGCGGCTACGAAGCCCAGCGGGTTCTGGACGGCGAGGGCTTTGCCAACGTCAAGTTCCTCGACGGCGGACTGGTCGCCTGGCCGTATCCCCTCCAGGCTGGAAAGCACAACAATGAAAGGCAGTGAGATATGGGACAATACAGCATCTCCACCCATGTGAAACTGCCCTTCGACCGGGCGCTGCGCGAAACGCGCCGGGTGCTGGCGGAAGAAGAGTTCGTCGTCATCACCGAAATCGATCTGCAGGCGGAGCTGGCGAAGAAATTGGGCCAGCAGATTCGTCCTTACACCATCCTGGGCGTGTGGGTGCCCTCGTGGGAATATCAGGCCCTGAGCCGTGAGCCGGACATCGGACTGCTCATGCCCAGTCACGTCTGCCTGTGGGATAATGGGGATGGCACCTGCACTTTGGCCACCGCGGACCTCAAACACCTCTGCGAGGCGAAGGAGAACCCGCCTCTGGCCGAAGCCGCCCGTGCGGTCGACGCCCGACTGCGGGCGGTCGTAGCCTCGGCGCAGTTCACCGGGATGACGGACACACGTTGCCTCCCCCAACAGAGACTGGGTTTATAGCGCAATGAAAGTCACCTCCCACGCCGATCTTCTGCCCGAGCACACGCCCGACGGCGCGGGTTCTGGCAGGGAGGAACATTCGCACGCTCGCGTCCAATTTCTGGAAACGGTCATCGGTCTGGTCTTCATTTTGAACTCGTTCATAGTCGAGCGGCTTTCCGTCGTGGACAGTAATATGGGAGGATACAGCGCGATGCTCGGCGCATTCATTCTCGGGTTTCCGATTGTCCGGGTTGCGCTGAAAGACCTGCGCGGTGGCTCGCTTAACACCAACATTCTGGTGGCGCTGGCTGTGATTGCCCTATTCTCGTCAGGGCATTACCAGGAGGCGGGAATTGTCTCGTTCTTCATGTTGCTGGGGCAAATCATCGAAACGCGCACGGCGGCAGGCGCGCTGGCTTCCATCCATTCGCTCATCAAGCTTACTCCCACGAAGGCGCGGCGTGTCATTGGCAGCGAGGAACAGGAAGTGCCCGTGTACGGCCTGGCGGCAGGTGACACCATCCGGGTGCGGCCGGGCGACAACGTGGCTGCTGACGGCGTCATTGTGAACGGGCAAGGCTCGTTCAATCAGGCCAACATCACCGGCGAATCGTTGCCGGTTGACAAGAAACCAGGCGACGAAGTTTTTGCCGGCACAATTAACCTTACTGGCGTGCTCGACATCGGGGTCACGCGCGCCGGGCAGGACACCACGCTGGGCCGCGTGCGCGACCTGATTCTGGCAGCCGAAAAGACCAAGCTGCCCATCGTGCGCATCATGGATCAATACATGGGTTTTTACACGCCCTTGGTGCTGTGCATCGGCGGTCTGGTTTGGATGTTCACGCACGATCTCAGCCGGGTGGTATCCGTGTTCATCGTCTCGTGTCCGTGCGCCTTTGTGCTGGCGTCGCCCACGGCGATGGTTGCCGCGCTGTCCGCCGCCGCGCGTCTTGGCGTCATCATCAAGAACGTGTCCGATCTCGAACTGGCCGCGAGGATTAACGCGTTCGTCTTTGACAAAACCGGAACGCTCACCACGGGCCGGCTGGCGGTCAGTCGTCTCGCGCCCCTGGGCCAAACCACACCGGCGGAATTGCTGCGCGTCGCGGCGTCTGCGGAACAATTCAGCAATCACCCCGCGGCCAAGGCGCTGGCGCAGCTTGCCGAAGAAGCGGGTGTTCCACTCGTGAAGCCGACTGACTTTTCAGAAGCAGCCGGACGCGGTGTCAAAGCACATCTCGACGGAGACAGTGTTGTGATTGGCCGCGCCCAATGGCTTGGCGACAACGGCATCGCGGGCGGGTTCTCCTCTGCGGTGGATTTGGAAGAGGCCGAAGGCTGGAGTCTCATCTTTGTCGCGCGCAATGAGCAGTGCATTGGCTGGGTCGGCTTGCAGGATCAGACACGCACCGAAGCAAAGGGCTCCTGGCCACCCTGAAAGACATCGGTGCGCGGCGGGTCGCGATGGTGAGCGGCGACCGACAGCCGGTTGCGACTCGGGTGGCGCGTGAAATCGGTTGCGATGATGTCGTTGGCGATTGTCTCCCGCAGAACAAAGTGGACTTTGTCCGGCAGATGCGCGCCAAGGGATACTGCGTGGCCGTGATAGGTGACGGAGTCAACGACGCTCCGGCATTGGCGGCGGGCGACCTCGGCATCGCGATGGGCGCGGCCGGCAGCGAAGTGGCCATTCACAGCGCGACCATTGCCCTGATGAACAATGACCTGCGCCGGCTGCCGTTTCTGGTGCAGCTCTCGCGCGCGACACGCCAGGTCATCAACCAGAATTTTCTGCTCGGCCTGACCTTCGTCGTGGGCGGGATGGCGCTGGCGGCGATGAAGCTCATCAGTCCCATTATCGCGGCTCTGTTTCATGTTTCCGGTTCGCTGCTCGTCGTCTTCAACAGCTTTCGCCTGGTGCGGCACGGTGAAGAATTGGAGCCCCACAAACCCGCGGCTGCCAAAACGTCGAATACCGAGGCTGGCGCTCCTCGGTTTCATCTCCACCGTGCCTGCGCCTAAAACCGGGAGTTTTTGGCCGATATGAACACCTTATGAAACGAACACGGCTCATCTTAGGAGTATTGATTGCTGGCGGAATCGCAGCCGGTTTCTGGTTCCGGCACGACCGGAACAAGACGGCGTCCAGCAGCCACTTGGTCCTGTTCGGCAACGTGGACATCCGCCAGGTGCAACTCGCCTTCAACGACAGTGAGCGCATCACCGCGTTGCTGGTGCAGGAAGGCGAGCGCGTCCGGCCGGGGCAACTGTTGGCCACGCTGGACACGCGGCGGTTCGCGGCCAGTGTCGCCGATTACGAAGCCAAGGCGGCGGCGCAACGCCAGGTCGTCGCCCGGCTTGAGGCCGGCAATCGCCCGCAGGAAATCCGCAAGGCCAAAGCCGACATGGAGGCCGCCAGGGCCGATCTGGAGAACGCCAAACTCAACTACGGTCGCGTGACCAATCTGGTGGCCCAAACCGTGGAGACGCAACAGCGCTCGGATGACGCCCGCGCCGCGCTGGACGTGGCCAGAGCCAGGCTGGCCGCCGCGAAGGAAACCTGCGATTTGATGGTGCTCGGTCCGCGCCAGGAGGACATCGCCGCCGCCAAAGCCACGTTGCAGGCCGATGAAGCGGAACTGCTTCTGGCGCAGCAAAGCCTTGCCGACGCCAGGCTCTACGCGCCCACCAACGGCGTCGTCGAGAACCGCATCCTGGAGCCGGGCGACATGGCCTCGCCGCAGAAGCCGGTCTTCACGCTGGCCCTCGACGACCCGGTGTGGGTGCGCGCCTATGTCGCGGAGACCGACCTCGGGAGAATTCACCTCGGCATGAATGCGACCGTCACCACTGACAGTTTTCCCGGCAAATCCTACGCCGGGTGGATCGGGTTCATTTCACCCACTGCGGAGTTCACGCCGAAAACCGTCGAAACCGCCGAGGTGCGCACCAGGCTCGTTTATCAAGCCCGCATTTTCGTGCACAACCCACAGGACGAACTGCGCCTCGGCATGCCGGCGGTCGTGACCATTGCCCTTGACCAATCCGGCACTTCCGCCAAAGCCGCGCCGGCCGGCGGAAAGTGAAATCGGAGGTTCATGGAAGTTCCCGGCAACATGGAGCAGAGGGACCGCGCGGACGACGCCGTGCTGGAATTGCGCGGCGTGAGCAAGCACTTTGTCATCGGCCAGGCGCACCCTTCGGGCGCTCCGTAACGTCAGTCTCCGTGTGCAGCGCGGCCAGGTGACCGGCTTGATTGGGCCCGACGGCGCGGGCAAGACGACGCTGATGCGGCTGGCGGTGGGATTGTTGATACCCGACGAGGGCCGGATCAACGCGCTGGGTTTCGACGCGACGCACGAATCGTTGGCGGTGCAGGCCAGGGTCGGTTACATGCCGCAACGCTTCGGTCTCTACGAAGACCTCTCGGTTCAGGAAAACCTCGATCTCTACGCGGATTTGCAGGGCGTGCCGCAGGAGGCGCGCGCGGCCCGTTACGAGGAATTGATGCGCATGACCGGCCTGGCGCGGTTCATTGCTCGGCTGGCCGGGCGGTTGTCCGGCGGCATGAAACAAAAGCTCGGTCTCGCTTGCACGCTGGTTCGGCCGCCGCAATTATTGTTGTTGGACGAACCCACGGTCGGCGTGGACCCCGTGTCGCGGCGGGAACTCTGGCAGATCGTTTATTGCCTCGTGCAACAGGAAGGCATGACCGTGCTGCTGAGCACCGCCTACCTGGACGAAGCCGAACGTTGTCACGAGGTGGTTCTGATGCACGAAGGCGAGGTGTTGGGGCACGGCCCGCCGCAGCAGTTTCGCGACCAATCGCGCGGTCGGACTTACATGTTGAGCGCCCCTGGGGAACGCAAACGTGTGGTGCAGGGAAAACTCGCCGGCGCGGCTTCCGTGGTTGACGCGTTGATTCAGGGGGAGCGGGTGCGATTGGTGATGGCCGGTGAAACGCCTCCGGACCCGGCCAAACTTCTGCCCGAGGTTGCCGGGGTTTCCGTCCAGCCGGTGCCGCCGCGTTTGGAGGACAGTTTTGTCGCGATGCTGAAACAACGGCGCGCGGAAAGCGGCCTGACACCACATTCCGACCAGGCTGCCCCAAAACCGTTGCGCGTGAGCAACGGCCACGGGCCGGTCATCGAGATCAAGGACGTGAAACGGCGGTTCGGCGATTTTTATGCCGTCAAGGGCGTGACGTTTCAGGTGGAACGCGGCGAAGTGTTCGGGCTGCTGGGGGCCAACGGCGCCGGCAAGTCCACGACCTTCCGCATGTTGTGCGGTTTGTTGCCGGCCAGCGAAGGCAGCCTCCGCGTGGCGGGGCTGGACCTGCGGTACGCGGCGGCGGCCGCGCGGGCGCGCATCGGTTACATGTCCCAGAAATTCTCGCTCTACGGCAATCTCAACGTGTGCGAGAATCTCCGCTTTTTCAGCAGCGCCTACGGCCTGGCCGGGCGGCGCCAGCGGGAACGGCTGGAGTGGGCGCTGGAACAATTCGGGCTCGCGCCGGTGGCCGACACCACCAGCCTGGATCTGCCGCTCGGCCACAAACAGCGGCTGGCCATGGCCTGTGCGCTGATGCACGAGCCGGAAATCCTGTTTCTCGACGAGCCGACTTCGGGGGTGGACCCGCTGGCGCGGCGCGAGTTCTGGAGCCGCATCAATGCCCTGGCGGAACAACGCGTCACCGTCATGGTCACCACCCATTTCATGGAGGAGGCGGAGTATTGCGACCGGCTGGCGATCATGGCCGAGGGTGAAATCCTCGCGCTGGGCACGCCGGAAGAAGTCAAGCAACGCCGCCGTTCGGCCCAACATCCGGAGCCAACGATGGAGGATGCGTTTATCGCGCTCATCGAAGGCCACGGACAACCCGCACCGGCAACCTCATGAGCGCAAAACGCCAGCAACCGAGTCCGTTGAATCCGCCTTCCCGAGGCGGTGGCGTGATGAGGCTGCGAGGGTTGATCCGGAAGGAATTTTATCAAGTCCTGCGCGACCCGAGCAGCATCGCCATCGCGTTTCTGCTGCCGGTCGTGCTGCTCCTGGTCTTCGGTTACGGGGTTTCGCTGGACGCGGAGCACGTGCTTGTTGCGGTGGTCGTGGAACAACCCAGCGCCGACACGGCCGATTTTACCGGCGGATTCCAACAATCGCGCTACTTCGAAGCGGTGTTCATGCGAAACATGCGCGAAGCGGAACAGGCGCTGATGAGCAGCCAGGTGTCCGCCATCGTGCATCTGCGGGCGAATTTCGCGAGGCTGTTGCATCAGCCAGACGGCGCGCCGGTCCAAGTGATTGTCAACGGGGTGGACGCCAACACGGGTCAGCTCGTTCTTGGTTACGTGCAAGGCGTCTGGCAGAAATGGCTCCAGCGCCAGGCCGGGGAGCAAGGACAAACGCTCGACCTGCCGGTCCAACTGCAAACGCGGGTCTGGTTCAACAGCGAATTGCGCAGCCGCAATTTTCTAGTGCCCGGGTTGATTGCCATCATCATGACTCTGATCGGCGCGCTGCTGACGGCGCTGGTGATGGCGCGGGAATGGGAACGCGGCACGATGGAGGCGTTGATGGTGACGCCGGTGACGATGCGCGAAGTGCTGGTGGGCAAACTGGCGCCCTACTTCATCCTGGGCATGGGCGGCATGGCGTTGTCGGTGGCGATGGGTGTCTGGCTGTTCGGCGTGCCGTTGCGCGGCTCGCTCTGGGTGCTCTTTGGAGCGGCGGCGCTCTTCCTGCTGGCGGCGCTGGGCATGGGCCTGCTGATTTCGACCGTGACGAAAAACCAGTTTGTGGCCGGACAGGTGGCCATCCTCGCCACCTTCCTGCCGGCCTTCATCCTCTCGGGGTTCATCTTCGACATCGGCAGCATGCCGACGGTCGTCCAATGGATCACGCACCTCCTCGCGGCGAGGTATTTTGTGGCGATTCTGCAAACGGTTTTTCTCGCGGGCGATGTGTGGCCGGTGATTTTGCCCAACGCGCTGGCGCTGATGCTGATGGCGGCCATTTTCCTGGGCGTCAGCCGGCGCAAACTGCGGAAGCGTTTGGAATAGGACACACGATGTTGCGGCGAATCCGAGCACTGATGATCAAGGAATTCCTGGCCCTGTTGAAGGACAAGCGGAGCCGGATGGTGGTCTTCATCCCGCCGATCCTGCAGTTGCTGGTATTCGGTTACGCAGCCACCTTCGATCTGAACCGCATTCCGTTCGCCGTTTACAACGAGGACGCCGGCCAGGCGTCGCGTGATCTGGTGGCGCGTTTCGCCGGGGCGCCGAATTTCCGGGAGGTGGCCGTGCTCGATCACGAGGAACAGATTGCTCCGCAGGTGGACGGCCGAAAGGTGCTGCTGGTGCTGCACATCGGGCCGCAGTTCAGCCGGGATTTGCTCAGCGGACACTCCGCGCCCGTGCAGGTGATGGTGGACGGACGGAACTCCAACACGGCGGCGATCCTGCTCAGCTACGTCAACAGCCTGATGGTTGTGTTCAACACCGACTGGCAGCAACACGCCGGCGGCGCGACGGCGGTGGCCCGTTTGGAAACGCGGGCGTGGTTCAATCCGAATCTGTTGAGCCGCTGGTTCATCGTGCCCGGCATCGTGGGATTGCTGACGCTGGTGGTCACCACGCTGGTCACGGCGCTTTCGGTCGCCCGCGAACGCGAGCAGGGCACGTTCGATCAGTTGCTGGTGACGCCGGCCCGGCCTGGGGAGATTCTGATTGGCAAGGCCTTGCCGGGATTCATCATCGGCCTCTTCGAGGCCACGCTGATCATTCTGATCGCGGTGCTTTGGTTTCAAGTGCCGTTGCGGGGCGGCTTGCTGACGCTGTATGTGGGGCTGCTCTGCTTCCTGCTCTCCACCGTCGGGATGGGATTGATGATTTCGTCACTGGCGGTCACGCAGCAGCAGGGGTTGCTCGGCGCCTTTCTGTTTCTGGTGCCGTGCATCATTCTCTCGGGCTTCGCGACGCCCATTGCCAACATGCCGCATTGGGTGCAACAGATCACCTACATCGACCCGTTGCGCTACTTCCTGATCATCCTGCGCGGCGTGTTCCTGGAGGGGACACCCTGCTACCTGCTTGTCGCTCAATTCTGGCCCATGGCGATCATCGGCGTGATCAATCTCTTCCTGGCTGGCTATCTGTTCCGCCACCGCTTGTACTGAGTCTGGCCCTGGCCGGGTCAGCGGCGCGCCGCCGCAGTCCTATATCTCAACAGCCTGTTAACGATCCGTTGAATGGACTGTAACCTTTTTGCCTCTCGCGGCTCAGCACTGATGAGGCACCTCATAGGGTGCGAGCGATTGTTGATTGTCGGCGAAACAAGACTATGAACACACCGTTGCCATTTCAATTGGTGCTGCGCCAGGCACCGGTGCCGGTGTTGGTGGTGCCGAACGCCGCTCCCGCGCGATGAGCCTGGCTCTGGCGCTTGCGGCACTGGTCGGCCTTTCGCTCGGCCTGGTGGGCAGCGGCGGTTCCATCGTGACGCTGCCGGTGCTGGTATATGTCGCAGGGATTCCCGCCCACCAAGCCGTCGGCATGTCGCTCGTCATCGTCGGCGGGACCAGCGCAATGGGAACCTTTCTCAACCTCCGCCGGGGTGATGTTCACTCCCAGGCGGCGGCGTTCTTCGCCATGAGCGGCATGATCGGCGCACACATCGGGGCGAAGTTTACTCATTGGGTTTCCGCGCCGGTTCTCCTGTTGCTCTTCGGCGCGCTCATGCTGGCGGTGGCAATACGGATGCTGCTGCGGACCGAGCCTGCCTCGGGAGCGAAGCAGTGCCAGCCGCTGCGGTGCTTGCTTGTCGGCCTTTTGGTTGGCGTGCTGACCGGGTTCCTGGGCGTAGGCGGCGGGCTTGTCATTTTGCCCGCACTGGTGCTGTTTGCGGGCTTGGAAATGAAGTCGGCGATCGGCACTTCGCTGGCCGTTATCGCTGTTAACTGCGCTGGCGGCCTGCTTGGCCAACTTCGCTACACGAATCTCAATTGGCGGCTCACCCTCGGGTTTCTCGCCGCGACGGTCGCCGGGATGTTCGCGGGCGCCGCACTGGCGGGCAGGTTGTCCGCGCTTGCGTTGCGGCGCAGTTTCGCGTGGTGCGTGCTGTTGCTGGGCGTCGCGCTGGTGGCGTGGAACGGGAGTGCTTTGATCGGCGCGCGTTGAGCCATTCACAAACCTTCAATAGCAGTTGGCCGTTCTGTAACTTTTTCGCACCTCCCGGCTCAGTACCAAATAGAGCCAGCAAATTGCTCGAAGCTATGAAATCAATTCGTCCTCTGTTTTGGCTTTTGTGGATGGCCGCTACGATGCCGTTGAATGCCGCTGATCCTGCGGCTGAGTCACTACCGGCTGGTTCACAGTCCAAACTCTTGTCCGCATCGGAACCTTCAGCCGCCGACATCTGGCAGGATGGCGTGGGTGAGGGCTTTCGCCCGACTGCCCACTCGTTGAGTCTGGAAGCCGGCGCCAGTGCGGGTTTTGCGGGGTTTGGCAGCCGGGTCGCTCACAATTTGGCTCTGGTCAGCCTTTCCTACGGCCACATGCTTGGTCGGGTGATGGGCGCCGGCCACTGGTATCGGGGGAATTGGGAGTGGCGCGGGGAACTCGTCACCGGCGCCGAATTCTCCCCCGGCGTGACGTGGGGCGTGGGGCTGACGCCGCACCTGCGCTATGATTTCGCCACCGGCACGCGCTGGATCCCGTTTGCCGACGTTGGCGCGGGCGTGACGGCAACCGGCGAACGCGCGCCGGACTTGGGCGGCACATTTGAGTTCAATCTCCAGGCCGGGACCGGCGTGCATTGGTTCTTCCGGGACAACATGGCCGCAACGGCAGAAGCCCGCTACATGCACGTGTCCAGCGCCGGCCTTTACACTCCCAATTCGGGCTTGAACACCATCATGGGACTGGTCGGTGTAACGTGGTTTTTTTGAGGCCAGTGCATGAGTCAAATCCTTTTATGTTAACTGCACTTGTTACGATCTTGGTGTTGGCCCTTCTCTACGGACTGGCCTGGCACAATCAGCCTGCCCATCAACCCCCACCCATGCAGCCAGTCAAAGGGAAGAAGGCCACACAGCACCAACCCTGAGCCGGGGAGGAAGTATCAAAAGGCGATCGAAAAGATCTTGAGCAACGGCCCAGTGCCGCTGAACGAGAACTGATCCAGGTTATCCATGCCGGAGCCGTATTGGGCGGGCGCGGCCGGGTTGAGGAGTTGGAGCGGATTCTCTGCCTTCAGGAGCTGAACAGCGATGCCGCTGAAAGAGAGTTTGCCAAGGCCGATTTCGTTCGGCTTGGCCTGCCGAGCTCCAGGCCTGGGCCATTCTCGAGGAAGGAAGCCCGGGGTCGAGCCTGCACGAATTGCTTTGCGTGCCATGGTACGGTGTTCGCGGTTTCCGGCGCGGTCTTTGGGCCGGCGACCTCCGGGGCAAGCCCATTCACGCAAGGCGTCGCCAGGGCTTGCTTCATAGCGCGACGGACTCGGAGAGAACCCTCGTCGGCAATCTTCATCTGGCTCCCCGTTGCTGGCCCAATTGGCGCCAGGACGCCGACGTTCATGGGCGATGCACACCCGACGAGCCAAATCAAGGCGCCAGTCCACACTGCGGGGCATGTTCGCTTCATGGTTGTCTTCCTTTCCCTTCGCATCAAGGTTTCGAGACGACTTCCGTACTGGCAGGCCACCCGACGATCTCTCCATTGGGCAGCCGCACGGGATTGGATTGGAGCAGGGCCGCATTGGCCGGCCACGCAGCTTCGCCTTCCAAATGCACTGTCGTAAGTCGGTCAGCCAGGACGACTACCGGCACTATCACGTTCTTCTTGTAACCGTTAGCCTGAGCGATGATGCGGTATTTGCCCGCCGGGAGTTCCACTTCCGCGGGGCCTTCCACGACGAACCCGTTGCTGTTGTGCACGGTCTGCAACAGCTTGCCCTCTTCCGAGAGGATTCTGTAATCCGTGTATTGGCGCAGATACTCAGTGTCATTGAAATCCGAGTTCGGGTCATAAGCCGAATACACGACGAGCGTGCCCTTGGGGCCGCCAGGCGCTGGTTGGGGCGGAGACGGCCCGACTGGGGCGAGGACTACGGACGGTTGGTGAGTGGCGCAACCCGACAAGAGCACTGCGCCGGCGAAAAACACAGCCGCAAGACGAGTTTTCATGCCATTCCTCTAGCCGGTTCCGTGCCAGGGCAGGAGCAGCCACGTCTGCATGGTTTTCCGCAGCTTTTCTGCGGAGCGACGGATAAGGGCGCGGCCAAGTTGGAACAATTTGTGCCATGGGTGGCTCGCGCCAGACCATGTGCGCTGGTTCAGCCTGCCGCTTCGTGCAGACTGTCGGTGGGCGAACCGGAGAACACTCCCGCGATCCCGCGACGCAGGTCGGTGTGGAGCCGGCGCTTGGAGATAAATCCTTGAGCCCCTTGGGCCAGACAGGTCGCCCGCACGTCATCCGAGTCGTCGTCAGCGATTATGATGACGCGGGTTGCGGGGTGATACTCGCGGATGAGCGCCAGGCTCTGGAGACCGTTGAGGCCGGGAAGCTGGAGATCGATCAGGACGAGATCGGGCCTTTGGGCAGTGATTGCCTCCAGGACGTGGCAGCCAGTGCCAACCGTGCCCAAGACCTGGAGCCTTGGAAGGGCCTCGATGACCATCTTGAGCAGTTCCCGATAGACCTCGTTGCCGTCCGCAATCACAACGCGGATCTGTGCACTGTCTTGCACGCCAGCATTCCGGGCATTGCGGGCATTTGGAAAAAAACTCATCTCCCCGGTTGGCGCCGGACTGTCCTCAGCCACGAGCAGGAGCGCCTCGTGGTGCGCCGCAATTCTACGACGCTCTTCTTGGTGATGGCGGGGAGGGTTCATGACACGGAACGAAGTCTCAGCCTTGGCGGTGTGCCCGCTGGGGGCGGAGTCGGCACAAGGGGGCTGGGCCATGCACCGGTTGGGGCCGGAATTGGCATGACGGAGGTGACCTTGCGGACCCGTAACTCGAGGACGCTCTGCTCGAAGGCCGAACTGACCTCTGCTCTGCTGGCGTCATCGGGCAGGGCGAAACGGCGCTCAAAATGCCCGTGTGGGCGCTCGACCCGCAGCCACTTCTTGTCGCCAGGCGGGAGCTCCGCACGGTCGCCGGAGATGAAGAGCCCATCTTCCTCCACAACGACGTGGACGTCCTCCGGTCTCGTTCCGGGCAGGTCAATTCTGAACAGGTACTCCTCCGAGTCCTCGAGAATGTCCACTGGGGGAAACCAGTCAGCCTCTCCACCGTTTCGCTGGCAGGCGGGGAGCGTCGCCATTTGGGCCAGCAGACGATGCTGGCCATTCACAATCGTTGCGTTCATGCGGCGAAAGCGGGGCCGGGCATCAAGACGGTTGCGCGCGGAAATAGCTTTCGGATTGCCACGGGCAGCTCCGCCCACAGGTGCTGCTTGGCGACAAAGCCGTCGGCGCCAACCATCTGGGCTCCCGCCCGGTGCTCCGGAGTGTCCTCCGCTGTAAGAATGATGACGGCCGGCGCCTGAGCCTGCGCTTTGAGCCAGCGCGTGACCTCCAATCCATTCATTCCGGGCAACTGCAGGTCCATCAGCACCAGGTTGGGACTCAGTTCCGCCAATCGCCGCATCGCGAGACGCCCGTCGGTGGACGTGCCGATAAGCTCAACGCCGCCCTGCTGTTCCAGGAGCAGGCTGAGCGTCTTGAGCATTAGCGGCGAGTCATCTACGACCACGGTGCGAATGGGCCTGGCCTCGGTCTCGCCATCGCGATCTTCGCGCGCGGGAATTATCGCAACCGGCACCTGGCGACGCGAATGACGAGTCGAGGTCGCCGCCTTCATGGTTGCCGCGCGCGGATGGTTGTCTTGCTTGTCCATGCCTCGGCCTGTTAGCTAGACGCGTGCCGAGGGGGGAGGAAACGGAGGCATCGCTGTTTTTCGCACGTTTTTGGGGTGTTTGAAACGAAGCACTGGATTTCAAATGACCACCGGTGGAACGAAATGTTCCACTCGGGATATCCTTCCTCACCTCAAGTGGTCATTCACCCGGACTCCTGGAAAAAAGTAACTCGCCAGGAACAGGCCGAGCAACAGGGCCACGACCCCAGTCACCGCCCCGCCATACCAGGCCGCGACCAAAGACGCCGCCACAAAAAGCATGAAGGGCAGTTCCTCGCCCAGGATCGGGCTGAGCCAGTAGCGAACCGCGAACGCGATCAGGACACAAAGCACCGCGACCGCATACCGTCGCGGAGCCGACAAGGCCTCGTGCGGCGAGGAACCGTCCCGAGTAGGGCCGGGTTTGCTCCATTCCGTGTTCAGACCGGCGTTGTTCATTCCAGGCACCGCGCTCTTGTCATGATGAAATGTCCGGCGATCTCATTGACTTCGCAAGAGGTTCCGCCGGTTGCCGGGCGTGCCACCCGGGGGTGAGGTCTCGATGAGGGGGGATCACTGCTGCGAATGGTCCTCCACCTCCCGCCGGGGCAGCGCCCGAGCAGGCCCGCCTTGACCTTATCCCCGATGACAAACAACAGGGCGGCCGTCCAGCGCGGGCTTGATGCCATGAAAGCAAGCACGGGCAAACCGTTTCGAGTTGCGCTGAATGAAGGCGGCGAGAATCCTCATGGCCGCCGGCCACACGAATATCGGATTCCTTTCACGGTGACGGAAAACCAGGTTCACGTCCTCTATGACCGCCACGGCACGCGGCGGCTTTGGGCGAAACGGCCCCTGGAGAAGCGCTTTGAAGAATGAAGAAGGCGCTGACAAAGCAACCAAACGCCCGGAGGGTATTCTGATGCTCTTTGGCAGGACAAAACCGGCTTCAGAGGCCCCTGTCACAACGGGGTCAAGACCCTATCGGATGGAGAACTCCAAGTGGTTTGGTTGGTCAAGAGGTCTATGCTGCCCCCGGTGGCACACCCTGTTCCACTGGTGGCACTGAATATTCCAATTTCTAGTTGCATCATTTCTCTAAACCGTCAAAACGCCTCGACAATTCAGTGAAACCACTCCCATCCGGCGTTGGCACGGAACAGGCTAAAGCTGGACGTGATGGAAACGCCGCGGAACGTGGCTGACCTGCAAAGCCCGCTGGCTGAGGAGAGTGGATAGGCGACACTGCCTGCCACCGACATCGTGAACGGCTTCGCGGTCTGGCAGCGCCCGCGCGTAATAAACACAGTTTGCGAAAGGGCCTGTGGTATGAAAAACCAGCTGAGAATTCTGATGGTCTTGTTGGCGTGGAGTTGTGCACTGACTGGCGCGAGGGCGGCGCCCGACCCGGCCGTGGATGCCGCGCTCGAGGCCATCCAGCAAGCGCCGGACCCCTCGGCAGCGGTCGCCGCTTATGCCAGCGGTGCTGCCAGCGACCGGAATAATCCGGCCCTCCAAGAGGCTTACGTCTCCCGCATGGTGGACCTGGGCCTGCCGGAGATGGCCTATCACCAGGCCCAGACCTTGACCACGGTACAGGTCACCAACGGCCTGGCTTGGGGTGTGGTCGCTTATGTGGACGCCCGACGTTCCCGGATGCCCGAGGCCATCCTGGCCATGAACGTTGCCGGCCAGTTTGCCCCAGACAATAAATTCGTCCAGCACACCGCCGGCGAACTCGTCGCCTGGTACGACCTGAAGGCCGACAAGACGAAAATCTCTGGCAAAACCAAGGACGGTTTGGCCAAAGTCCGCAGCTTGCTGGATAAGCGCCCCGCTTTCACTGAGGCATACTCCACAGCCCAAAAGGCTTACCAGGCTCAGGCCAGCGCCGCATCGGAGCTCGCTCAAGTGGCCCCGACCCAAGGCGCCGTTGCTCAAGCAACGCCGGCCCAAGTGGCGCCGGTTCCGGCGGTGCCCAGTGCTCCCCAAGCGCCGATGGGCCCGCAAGCGCAACTGGACCAGATTGCGCCGCTCGGATACGCCCCACCGGCGCCTCCGCCTCCGCCACCGGACTACTACTATTCCAGCCCGTACTATTCTCCGGGCTATTCCAGCGCCATCATGGATTGGGACCCGGGTTACTATAGCGATTGGGGTCCGGGCTGGGCGGCGCCCAACCCCTGGTGCTGGTGGCAGCCGTGCGGGTTCTGGGGCGGCTGTGATTTCTTCCCGTTCGGGGTGGGGTTTGCGTTCGGTGATTTTTACGGTTTTGGCGGTTACGGCCGGTTCTTCGACCATGATGGCCGCTTCGGCCGCGGCAACCGTTTTGGTCATGACGGGGGCTTTGGCCACGGACGCGACCCCGGGTTTTGGCACGGCGACGGGCACGGCGGGAACAGTTTCTTTGGGACGCCGGCGCGGCCGAGCGGTTCGGTGACTCAATGGGCACGAGGCGGTTCACCAGCCCATTCGGCTTCAGCCGCTGGCACTGCCGGCTCTGCCACGCGCTGGTGGAGTGGCGCAGGCCAGCGCAACTCGCTAGCCGAAGCCGGGACCAGAGCTGGGGTGGCGCAACCCGCCCTGTCTGCGAATCGTTGGAACTCTGCCGGCAACTGGAACGGCTCGCTCTCCGCTGCTGCTCGCTCGGGTATTGCTGCCCGGAGCTCCGCGCTCACAGCACAGGCGGCTCGTTCCTGGACCGGCAGTTCCGGCACGTACCGGGCGGCCCCTGCCACGCGCGGCGCGTGGGCCGGCCAAAACTACACGGCCCGCAGCTACGCGACCCCTTCCAGGAGTTGGGCGGCCCCGAGCTATCGCGCTCCGGCATACGCAGCGCCCCATTATGCGAGCCCCGGCGGACGCTCGTTCGGGGGATATGGCGGCTGGCATGGCGGCGCTGCAATGAGTGCCGCGCCTCGCTCCTTTGGCGGAGGTTCGTTTGGTGGTGGATTCCACGGTGGTGGCTCCTTTGGCGGCGGATTCCACGGCGGCGGGTTCGGGGGTGGAGGGTTTCACGGTGGTGGGTTCGGGGGTGGACATGGTGGCGGTTTCGGCGGGGGACATGGCGGGGGAGGCCATCGGTAAAGGGGGTGATTGAGACGAGGGCGCCGTTCCCGCGTGGCACGCCTTGTTCCAGCGGTGGCACGAGATGTTCCAGTCTCGAGTCGCATCATTGTTTGAAGCCGTTGAAAAGCCTCGAAAGTGCAGCGATACCTCCGCCATGCGGCCTTGGCACAGAACAGGCTAGCACCGGATCCAAATGGAACCGTGGCTGAGAGCACTGGACCTCAGAAGTCCTCTCGCCGAATGAAGTGGACAGGCGACAACGCTTGCCACTGGCCTCGAGAGCACTTGCCCCCTGTGTTCGCGAACACTCCCTCGCACCCACCTTCACGAGCACGTCGCTTCAGAAGACTCGCGTGTGCGCCTCCACACGATCCAGGTGATTCAGGCCTATCATCCGGGCTGGGCCGAGGCTCATGGGGTCTGCGAGCCCTGCTGGAAGTCATTTCGTGACGCCGGCCAGGTCCTCAAGAGGCTGAAGACATCCAGAGCGCAAAACCCCGCCGATTACTGGAAGCCTGCCGCTCTTGCGGTGGAAGACCGGGACCCGGCTCAAACCCATCACCCCAACGGTGGCCGATGAAGCGCTTCATCCACACGATTCTGATGGCGGATTTCGTGATGGTGCTCTCTTCATGCGCGACAAGGAAGGCCCCGGAATCCGCCATCGGTCCTCCCTATTCCTACGCCACGCCCGAGCCGGGCTACGCCAATGCCTCGGGTTCGATGGGAGACTCAAGCGGGCGTTCCGGGCTGGCCGCGGGTCATTGTCAGCGGCTCTGCCACCAACACCATTTACGAACCGCGGGTCAATTCGTGGGATGGGCGCCAACTCATGGCCCGCGACACAGTGGGGGTTCAAGGCGCCGGCCAGCCGCAGCCGACCTTCGGGGTTGTGGCGCTCCACGCGACCACGCTGGTGGATAAGACGACCCGCACCATGTCGCTGGAAGACATCCAGGTTCTCAACGGCGATTTCCCTTCCGCGGGCGAGCAGGCTGAGGACCTGCTCGACTTGTTACGCGCAACCTTTCCCAAGGAACTCCGGGGGCTTCCGCTGGACCGGCTCGAAGCCGTTTTCATCGCGCCTCCGGGGCAACTCAGAGGCCAGGGCCAGCCGCTGAATAACACCCCGCCGAAGATCATTTGTTCCACCAACCCCGCCATCCTGGTCTATATCGACGGGCCGCCGGCCTGCCGCCCGGTTCCAGGCACAAGCCTGCAACGGGTGATCAACACTGACCTGTTCTTGTTGGAGGACGCTGCCGGCCAGTTCTACCTGCACGTCCTGGACAGCTACATGACAGCGCCTCGCCTGGAAGGACCTTGGACCGTGGCGGGCGAGCCACCTTGGGGCGCGGCTGCGGCTGAGCGGCAAGCGACGGCTTCGGCAACGCCAGTGGACCTGTTAACAGGGCAGACAGACTCGTCCACAAACAAGCCGCCGCCGCTTACCACAGCCAGCGCCCCACACGTCTATGTATCCACAACGCCCGCCGAACTGATTCTGTTCGACGGCCAGCCCGGTTTCGTTCCCATTGCCGGCACGCACCTGCTCTACGCCGCCAACACGACCGCCAATGTCTTCAAGTTGCTCAGCGACCAACGGACCTACGTGTTGATTTCCGGCCGTTGGTTCCGCGCCCCGTCTTTGGATGGGCCATGGCAATTCGTGCCCGCGGACCACCTGCCCCCGGATTTCGCCGCCATTCCCGACGACAGCCCAATGGAGAACGTCAAGGCCAGCGTGCCGGGAACTGCACAGGCCACCGAGGCCCTCATCGCCAACAGTATTCCCCAGAGCGTCAAAGTGCCGCGAAACGTACAGATGCAAGACCCCCAGATCGACGGTCTGCCGCGGCTGGAGCCCATAGTCGGCACGCCTCTCTGGTACGTGGTGAACAGCGCAACGCCGATGCTCAAAGTGGATGAGCATTCCTGGTATGCCTGCCAGAATGGCGTGTGGTTTGTCGCCACCTCGGTCACCGGGCCCTGGGCCGTTGCCGCTTCAGTGCCTGCGGTGATCTACTCGATTCCGGCTAGCTCTCCCTTGCACTACTTGACCTATGTGCAGGTCTATGGTGCCACGCCGCAAGAGGTGTTCGAGGGCTATACGCCCGGCTATCTGGGCACGGAAGTGGAAAACGGGGTGGTGGTCTATGGCACGGGTTACGATTACCCGCCCTGGATCGGCGACGAGTGGTATGGCTGGCCTTGCACCTGGGGGTTGGGCTGGGGCCCTTGCTGGACGCCCTGGGACGATTGGTGCTTCGATTTCGGATTTGGCTGGGGCTTTGGCCGGTTCGGCTGGCGGCACTGCCATCCCGGGCACCCGTGGTGGGGTCCTTGGAGGCATTGGGACCCTGAAGGCCGGTTGGCTGCCTGGGGGCGGAGTGATTCGGCCAGCACCGCAGGCAATCTCTACGCGCGGCGCGGCACTCGTGGCCGCCTTTATCCTCGCTCGACTCCTGCGGGCAGGGATTTGGCGGCAGGCTATGGGCGCGCTTACAACTCGCGCACTGGTGTCTTAGCCGCCGGCCAGCGGGCCGCTGTGTGGAACGTGTACGAAAACGGCCCTCATGGCGGCTATTACGGAACAAGGATGGTTGGCCCACAATACCCCGCGAAGTCGCCAATTTCGGATTTTGGCCGGGTCCACATGCGGCGCGGTTCTGGCGAAAAAGGCTTTTCTGGCCGTGCGGCTGCTGAGCAGGGGCACGGTTACGTCCCTGTCGAAGGCAGTTCGCATGGCCAGAGCCACAGTGGCGGCCTCTTTGGGGGCTTCTTTCACGGCGGCTGGAGCCATGGGGGAGGAATTGGGGGTGGCGGAGGCCACGGCGGGGGAGGTGGCGGAGGGCATGGGGGAGGAGGAGGAGGAGGTCATAGGTGAAGACGATTCTGTCGCCAAGGAAATCCAACATCGTCGAGGTATTATGGCACATGTCGTTACCAACAAATGCAACGGGTGCAAGTTCACCAACTGTGTGGAAGTCTGTCCCGTAGCCTGCTTCTACGAACTGGAGAATCAACTGGTCATTCACCCGGAGGAGTGCATTGATTGCACGGCGTGCGTGGAGCAATGTCCGGTGCAGGCAATCTACGCCGAATCGGATTTGCCGGCGGAGTATCAATGCGACCAGGAATTCAACGCGATGGAGGCCAAACGGGCGAAAGAGGCAGGCCAGCAACCCGTGGAGCACAAAAAGGAGCCACTGGCCACTGCCGCTCAGAAGAAGGCCCAACTGGGCTACTGAGGGGCAATGCTGGCGAGCTTCCGAGCCGCCATCCCAACGCCAATCCAACCGGCAAGACCTGCGCCTAACCGCATGTTTGGACCAATTGACGCGCCATGGAGATTGCGGGCCAGTCTCAAAAAGGGAACGAGGCGATTGACGGTCTGGGCGAGGTGGGCACCTGGTTACCCAACTGCGAGCGGTCTCGACTGGCCGGCGAGTTGATTCTTCGCCAGAAGGGCCAAGTTCGGGAAGCCACAAGGGAGCGCATGGGAGTGCTGGGTCTCCCAAGTGCCCGGCAAGCGAGAGCGTCAGGGTTCCCCAAGGACTCCGTATCGACGTGCGTGGGGCTTGGGAGTCGCCTTCGCGTGTGCGCGGGGACTTTGAGCCTCGTGCAGGGTGAGACTGTGCTGCACGAGTTCCCGATGGGACGCCCTGCCGATGACCTCCCAGCGGAGAGTGGCGTGCTGGCCGCTCGGGTCTGCC
This sequence comes from uncultured bacterium, assembly GCA_963749495.1. Classification (GTDB taxonomy): domain Bacteria; phylum Verrucomicrobiota; class Verrucomicrobiia; order Limisphaerales; family UBA8199; genus CAVQND01. The sequence goes on along the minus strand of CAVVMW010000014.1, from coordinate 563,681 downwards.
CTCCCCCATCCGCGCGGAGGTCCGGGCTGGCGCGTCTGGTTGAGGACAGCTTATCGCCACCCATCCGGTCGGAATGCCCCGTGGCCCGTGCTGCGCCCTCCGGCCCTGCAGTCCCCGTCAGCCTCACGGGATGCGCGTGCCAGCCTGTGACGCGGGGGGATCACCTGAGACTTTTGGCTGAGAGTCCTGCCGCCATCCGCTGTTTTTCATCCTCCGCAAGCCCTTATCGGACAGTTGGTTGCAGGGTTCCAACCAGCGCCCTTTTGAGTTCAGCCCCCCCTTCAGTTTCGTTTGGCGCGGAAAACCATCGAGTTCGGAGGTAGTCTATCGTCTGTTCGAGTTCGATGGCGTCGGCCCAAAATTGCCAGCATGACGGCCAACATCCTCGCCAGGGAATTCCGGATCGAATTCTGATGGACCAGCTCGGATGAATGGTTCACCAGGCGCATGGCCGCCTCGCGGGGTACCCCAGCCCGGCGGAGCCGATTGACGTAAGTGACCCGGAGGCAATGGAAGCAAAGGTGGGGCTGTCTGATCTTGATGAAGAACTGCTGCCACCGCCGGGACGGTTGAAATGGAAACTCCACGGTGAACTTTTCCTTGCCGCGGAGGAACTCCTCAAACAACGGACGAAGCGCGGAAAGTCGCTCGCCCTTCATTTGGTCAGGAGGCATGCAGACAGGATAAACGCGCGCTGCCGGCGATGAAATTGCTATCTAACCCGAGGGCCATTGTGCAACGGCGCCAAATCCAGGCCATCCCAAAACAGCAGCAAGAAAGCTACGGTCGAGCATGTTCTCGGCAATATAATGGGGTAAACCCTTCGATGGGCGATGAGCAGATATGCCACAGGACAGACCAGACCCAGGCGCGTCGGCGGAAGCGCCGCGCCCCACGCCACAAGGCCCCGCCGAAACGCGCGGCGGCGAGGGGTTGCTGGCGAAATACCGGCGTGTGGGGGAGGATCATCCTTCCTACCGAAAACTCAGAGAGGCCCTTGCCCGCAGCCAAACTGCCGCCGTGGACGAGGCCGTAGCTGAGCTAGAGGCGGTCAAGAAAGCCAACGAAAGCCCGGCTGCGGCTCCGGCGAAGCCCAAGCCGCCGCGCTTTTGGCTATGGATTCAGCTTTGGGGAATTTTGCTGGCCAGCGCGCTTTACGCCCTGACCCAACAATACTTGGCTGCTCACCTTCGGGAAATCATCGCCCACAACTCGCCCAGCCCGGTTGAGTTTGTTGCCAGCGAGGCCTTGGGTGGCCAAAGAAGCGCGGAAATCACCGCCCGGTTGTTGAAAGAAATCGACGATCTCAAGCCCGACAACTGCCTATTCGTCGGGCACCAGCTCGCGAAAAAGGAGGTCGTTGAGTATCTGAGCGCCCTTTCGCAGATCGCTGCCGTCAAGCTGGTGCTCGGACCGGACGACTGCGGCAAATCCCAGCTATCGGACCCGCGATCGCCCCTGCGCGAATATCAGTTTACGGAGGTGCGGGGAGTTTCCATGCCGATCCGCTCGCAAGTGCTGCTCGCCTTCAATAATCGCACCAGGAAAGCGGTAGCCTTGGTCGGCACTTATCCCTATGACCAGCAGGATTCCGCGCGAGGCGAACACGCGCTGGTCATCATCCGTGGCTTTGACCAGTGCAGCCAACTCTACAGCGCCTACGCGCCGCTGTTGAAAGGTTCGACGGGCAAGGGTTATGGCCGCTGACGACTCGAGCGACGACCTCCATATCCTGAAGATTCCGCTGGCCTTCTTCGGCCTCCACCGCGGGGCCGCCGATCCTCAGGCAGTGCAGCGTTTGGAGAAGTATATCGCGAAGCTGAAGGAGGAGCTGCGCTGGCACGCCCTCAAGGCGATCGAGGCGCCCAATTATTTCCTGCCGGAGGATTTCAAGCAGGCCCTAAGCGCCATGCCTATCGTGCTCTTCCGCGTCGGGGACGAGTTTGAAATGCCGGTTGACTGCGCCGCCATCCTCTTCGAGCACGCCTACCTCGCTTTCCATGCCTACCGTCAGAGACCGCAGGAGGACAAGTCGCTTCTCGACATCCTGCAATCGAATCCGGAGTACATCTACCATCTGCTGGTCGAGAATCAGCAGCAACGGAGCCGCGCCGGGGCGCCTGCTCCCTTCCAGTTGTCCAGCGGGGACATCGTCAGCATCAAGGACATGGAGCAGATGCTGCTTCTCCACAGCCCTCATTGGTCCATCCTCTGGCTGAAGCGCAAGTTCAATGACGAGTTCTTTCGCCGCATCCTCCAGGTCATTGTCAGCTTGAAAAACCACGATGCGGGCTCCGCGCATTGCCACCATTGGCTGCAGACCCACCACCTGCCCCAGGAAGAGCGCACGGCCACAATCCTCAAGCATCTGCCGACCATCGGCGGCAATGCGTGGTACGCCTTCCTGACCGCGTTGGAGCATCCAGCGGCCGACTGCGAACCCCTGCTCAAGAGCATTCTGGAGAGCCCGGTGTGGATCTACAACTGGCTCAAGTGGGTGCGCCGCGGTCCTCGCGACCTGCTGGTGGACAAGCTCCTGGAAAGCGCCCCCTGGACCGTGCAGTACCTGGTGGAACTGGAGCCGCCGGACGCCGGCCAGCTCTTCGAGCGTGTGCGCCAGAAAAACACCAATCCCTGGTGGACGGAATGGATCGACTTCTACGCGCAAGACCACAGATCCCGATGAGAGCCGGGTGAAACCTTGCCGAACAACAACTCGAAGCATGGAACTGAATGCTGCCCAGATGGCGGCGGTCACCAGCGCGAGCCGCCGCCTGCTGATCTTGGCGGGGCCCGGCACCGGCAAGACCGAAACCTTGACGGAGCGAATCGCGCACTTCATCGAGCGCAGGGAGTTGCCGGCTTCCCAGGTCCTCATGTTCACCTACACGAACAAGGCGGCCAACAACATGAGCCAGCGCATCCGGGGCAAGCTCTCCCTCAAGGCCGACATCCGCAGCGGCACTTTTCACGGCTTGTGTTACCGGCTGACCCAGCAGGAATTGTGCACCAAAGGGATATTGCCGCCCCACAAAGTCCTGCCGGAGCATCACGCCAACCGGCTGCGCAAGGAGGCTTGCAGCCAGTACACAACCGCCCACCCGGAAATGGCCGCATTGCTGCGGGCTCACCGGCTGCAGGGGCCGGACCTCTTGGAGTTGTATGAGCGCAAGACCAAGCTGAACCTGGAGCCAAGGTTTCTGGCCGGCACGTCCGAGGAGGTGCGGAAACTGGAAGCGGAACTGACGGAAATCGCCCGGGGCGCCGGCGAAGTTTACGATGGGCTGAAAACGCACTACCGGGTTTTTGACTTCAACGACCTCCTCTACAATTTCATGCGCGCCTTGCAGGAGTACCAGGACGTCCGCCAGATCATCCAGTTTCAGTTTTCCCACATCTACGTTGATGAGTATCAGGACACCAATCATGTTCAGGTCGCCATCCTACGGTTGTTGATCACCCCGGAGTCCTTTCTGAGTGTCGTGGGGGACGACACCCAGTCCATCTACTCTTTCCAGGGGTCCCAGGTGGATAACATCCGCAACTTTGCCCAGGACTTCCCCGGAGCGGACACGGTGGTGCTCACCGAGAATTACCGCAGCAGCCCGCCCGTGGTGGGTTACATCAACGCGATCAACGCCACCTGCGAAGGCGCCCTGACCAAAACGCTGGTGAGCCGCGGGCCGCATTGCGAGGTGAAACCCAAGCGCGCCGTCTTCCTCAAGGGACGGCAGGAGGCCGAGTGGGTCACCAGCGAAATCGAAGCGTTGGCCAAAAACGAGCAGGTGCCGCTGGAGCAAATCGCGATCTTGACCCGCGTCGGGCACATTGCCGTAGAGCTCGAGCATCAGTTGCACCGCATGGGGACGCCCTATACCCGGGAAGGCGGCATCAAGTTCGTTGACCTGCAGCACATCCAGTTCTTCATCTCGTTTCTGGAGCTGCTGGAAAACCCTCACGACTGGCTGGCCTGGGAGGTGCTGCTCCCGGCGGTTCCCAACATTGGCGAGCACCTGACCCAGGTCATCATTCGCGACCTGCAAGCCGGCCAGGGCAACTGGACCTGGGCGCGGCCACCCGTGTTCTCTCTGGGCCGCCGGAAGCGGTTCGAAAGCCTGATGAACTTCTGGCGCGACATGATTGCGGCGGCGCAAGTTCCCAAGGGACCCGTCAAAGATTACCTCAGTGCAGTGCTGCCCAGCTTCCGCAACATTTACGCCCGCTATTTCCACGTGTCCCCGCGCATGGTCAAGGTCAAGAGCGCCGCTCAGTTGCCGGAGCGCATGGAAGATCATATCGCGGACATCCAGAACTATATCATCGAGCTCTCCACCAGCTACATCGGCCTGGTGAAGGACTTTATCAGTGAACTGGTGACCAGCCGGGATCAAAAGGAGGTGTTCCGCGGGCTGACGCTCTCCACCATTCATTCCGCCAAAGGGCTGGAGTGGACCGCCGTTTTCGTCATCGGCAACACCGAGAAGGTTTTCCCGTCGCCCGGTTTTGGCCTGGAACGTAATCAGGTTGAGGAAGAGCGCCGTCTCTACTACGTTGCGTGTTCGCGCGCCAGAAAATACCTCTATGTGACCTGTTCGCACCACTACCAGTCGGGCGAGTTCCGCGTCCGGGGCAACGTGAGCCGGTTCGCTGACGATCCGAAAACAGCCCCTTTCCTCCAGAACGTAAAAGACCCGGGGCACGATCCCTTTTATTCGGTCAATCCGCACCGGGTGCGGTCCTACTTCATCAGCCTCCCGTCAATCCATGACCCCAAAGCGGAGGCAGAGCCGGCGTCCGGATGAGCAACGGCATTCCAGTGACGGTGACGCGGAGTTCGCTGACGATCCAGGAGTGCCCGCCGGAATTGGCCGGGGCGCTGATTTACGTGCGCCAGGACGTTGCCTTTGAAAATGGCCACATCAGGACCACGCCCGAGCCGGTTGCCTATGCTTGTTACGACGCCCAGACAAAGACGTGCCGCACTTACCCCAATGCCCTGCATCTGGTGGCGGCTGCTGCCCACAGGCTGAACGTGGCGCTCGAAATCAAAGATCAACGGTTGCGCCCGCCGCTGGACCTTTGCCGGGTCAACCAGGCTGGCTATCCAGCGTCCTCGTACCGGGCGTTGGAGGTGATCGCCCAAACGCGCGCCTCCGGAATCGTGGTGGTTTCTCCGGGCGTCGGCACCACCCCCATTATTTGCGGGCTGGTCCAGATGTTGCCGCGGCATTTCAAAGTCTTGGTCACCACGGACGACAAAACGGCAGTCCAGCAGATTCACGCAGCCCTGGCGGCGGCATTGCCCGGGGAGAAGACCGGCATCCATGCGGCACCCCTCTCCCAGACCGGCCGGGTCATAGTCACTCACCTGGATGCATTGAAGGATTTCGTTCAGGGGGACATGGCTTATTGCGGATACGGGCTGCGCGATTTCGACGCCTGGCTGTGCGACGAGGTCCACAGGCTTCCAGAGCCTGGTCGAATCCCCTTTCTCAATCAGTTCCGAACGACCTATTGCTGGGGCTTGACTGCCACGCCGGTCCGCGCAGACAACTCGCACCACCTCAATTTCGTGGTTTTCGGACCGGCCTTGTTCACCGAAAAATGCGGCGAAGGACTGGAGCTTCAGCCGGGGGATGGGGAAAAGGGGAATGCCCCCCCGCGGATGTTCGTGTTTCCGCTGGTGACACCCCGGCCCATCCCCGACGGCTTGTCCTTCCACGGCATGATGAGCGCGGCCTACCTGAAAAACCCGGCCTTGGGCGCAACTTTGAGGGGAATCGACGAGAACCTGCCGGGTGCGGCGAAGGCGGTGGTGTTGGCGGACACATGGCGCCTTGGCATCATCCTCCACCGCCAGTTGCCGCAATACACCCTTGTCCACAGCCGGCAAAGTCCGGAACGCAGGCTGGACGCCCTGAACCGGCTGAGGGCGGGCGAAATACGGCGCGTGCTGTGGGCTGATGGCCAGCCTGAGGATATTGGCATGCTCGACATGGATTATCTCATCGACTGCTCTCGCAAGCCGTTGCTTGACCTTGTGATTCAACGCGCGGGACTTGCCGCTCGGGGCGCCGATAACCCCCGCCCTGGCATCTGCCTGATGTTGCTCTGCCTGGCATCCCAGCCCCTGTTCAACCTTGGCGTGAGCAAGCTTCAAAAGGCGAACAAGCTGGGGTGGCAGGTCACCTACATGTTTTCCAGGGAGGTCGTTGATGATCTCCCCTTCGAGCAGGCGCCCCTCCTGCCAGAACTCGGGGCGTTTCCGGAAGGTTAGGCCTCAACAAGGGTTGCACAGCCCTACAATGGAGGGATGGGCGCGACCACGAGAACGCCGCCAAACAGAGACAAAAAGCACTTGTTTATGAATGGTACACCACCCGGACCGAACGACTTGGCCGAAATGTACGGCGCGACCAGCGCGGAAGAGGCGGCGACTCAGAGCAATCCCAACCAGACCACCAAGGTCGTCAGCGACCTCATCAAGAACAACGTTCCCCGCATCGCCTTCGCGGAGGGCGACAACTGGGTGAGGTTCATCAACCCCTATAAGAACCCCTGGTACATTGCGGTGGGTTTTTACAAGATGCATTGCGGCGACAAGGTCGCGCGAGTCATCCACCAGGAACTCTTCGGGCAGCCCAACCTGTTCCGCATCGTGCAGATTTACCTGTATCAGAACCCGGATACCAAGCCTTGCATGTGGACCATGGACAACCCGGAGGGCTTCCGCTTCGACGAACAGCGCCGGGCGCTTCTGGTCGCCGCCAAGTTCGAGAACACCCTGGGCCCGTTCGGCATCGCCCAGGTCACTCTGGGCCGCGCGCCGCGCAGGGGCAAACCCTACCGGCCTTCCTGGGGCGATGCGCTCATCAATCTGCCCAGCGAGAAGACCATCGACCCGATGGATCCGAAGGCCAATGGCTCTCTGCGCTGGGGCTCCATCTTCGACCCCGTGGACGGGCGACTGATCAAGTGCAGTCTGGCCAACGCCGGCACGATCGGCGTCACAGCCACGTTTACACCTGCCGACCGCACGATGCCTTTGGGCAGGTTCGAGGAACGGCCGGGCAGCAAAAAATTCGTCGCGCTGCCGCAATACGCCGAGCAACTCCGCTGCGCTCCGAACCTTCAGGAGAGCCTCGTCCGGCAAACAGTCAACCAACAGATCGATCTCATCCGAACGTTCCTCCCGCCGGACCTTTGGCCGCACGCCGAGAAAGCCATCGCAAACGCCCTCAACGGCAACGGACGCAGATCGCGGTCAGCTTCCACGGCAGTTCCTCAGCCGCAGAACGGTGCCGGCAACGGGGCCGCGAAGGGAACCACTGGCGCTGCGCCGGGCCCCAACGGCGCTCCTGCCGCCGCGACAACCAAACTGCCCGTGCCAGCGGAAGAACCGGCGGAGTTGGCCCCGGCCGACCAAATGTACGTCGCCTTCGTGCAAAAACTGGGCCCGAAGTTCAAGGATGTCGGCGAGGAGGTGGTCCGCAAACTGATTGCCCGGTCCCTGGTCAGTCCCGCCACCATGAGCGCCGTGGTCGAGTTTACGCCGGACGTGCTCAAGACGCTGGCGCTGGCCGCATGATCTCGGCAGCCAACGAAACGGGGAGGGCGTCAGGAGCCTTCCCCATAAGAGCGAACAACCCAGGCCGCAGGTCAAACGGCGCGGCAGGATAAATGAATTTGAAGCAGCGTAAAAGAGTTCTGCTCGGGGTGGGGATCGTGGTCGCGCTGGGCCTGGGAGCCTGTCTTCTGACTTACCCGCCTGGCGCGCAGCGCATCGCAGCCTCGAAACCAGACTTCAACGCTGCAAACGATCGGACCCTATTCGTGCCGATATCAGAGTACAACAAGCTCGTGCAGGCCGAGACTCAATTGGCCCTGGCGTTGAGCAATCTCCAAGCGGCAGCCGTCCAACAAAGCCGGGACCTGACCAACCTCTACGCCAAGATGACGGAGTTTGACCTGCGCGCCAACGGGCAGGAAACCGGCACCAGAACCCTGACAGAATCCTGCAGTCTCCTCGAGACGAACCTGTCGCAAACGCTCGGCCGCGTGGAGGCGCTCCAACGAGCCGTGATCAAGCTCAGTTTGGGGGTGCAGGAATTGCAGGCCGGACCCAAGCCTGCGCGCCTGAACTGCCCGAATTGAAGTGCTGCAGGATCTTGCTTGAAACCGCGCCCCGTACCCACGCGGGATCGGCCCTGCCGCCCGCGAGCCCCCAGGAAACCCAACGGAACGGGGCCAAAAGAATGAAGCCGGCTTTATAATGAAGAGTGTGAGAAAGACGTTTGCCATCCTGACCCTGCTCGTGATCGGCGGATTCCCGTCCCTTGCCGCCAGCGACTCGTTGGAGTCTGTCTATAACCGCTTCATTGACCGCTTCGCCGATGGGAATCCGGCGTGGAAAACGGATATCACCCTGGGGGCCAACCTCAACAAGCCGCCGCAGCCGCCCTACCGGCTGCATTACCACGACAGCCTGGGATACTACACCTACCGCCCCAAACACTGGAGTGAACTCAATGACTACGAGCGGTTCGCGTTGCGAAACGATCCCCGTCTCCCGGCGTTCGTCCGTGAAAACGCCCTGTCCCTCCGCACCGGGCAATTTGGCGCCTCCGCCGCCTCCGCCAACGCAAGGCAAACCGCTCCGATGGCAGGAGACTCCGCCTCTCTCGATTCGCAGGCTGCGGGCGTGCTCACCCAGGAAGGCGAGAACAGGTGGGGCTACCGCTTCGAGCCTGGGGACCTGCTCAATTCAAAGCCCCTGCGGTTGGTCGAGGTCCCACGATGACCGGCGGAACGCGGCCAGACTTCAACGCATGCCAGATTATTTCACCGATATAACCGCACAAGAGGCGATCAAATGCGCCCCTGAAGAGGCCGACGCTTTGATCAAGGCGCTGCTCGGCCGCGAACAGCCTCAGGCGATCGACGGCGGCCGCGGGCTGCGCGCCACCCACGCCGATTCGCTGCTCTCCGTCGAGTACGACCGCCGCGCCGCCGAGATTTACATCTTCGGAGAGGATCACGTTGACCTGGACCAGATCCCGGAGGCATTTCTTCGCGCCATGGGCGTGCTCCTCCGCAAGCAGGGCAAGGAGTACCTGGAATTCGGATACGCCAACACCTGCAGCAACCATTGCCCGGACAGCCACGGCGGCGGCCGGTTTCGGATTGACACCGCCGGGCGCGTCATTGAGCCGAAGGTCATCTGGACCAGAGGGGAAAAACGCCGCGCGAAGCCGTGATTGCGGTTCGACCAACCGCCGGCTCGTGCGGACGCAATCATGGCCGAGTTCACTCCCCAGCAGAAGGCGGTTCTGGCCAGCACAGCGCGGAGCAATCTGCTCAATGCCGTCTCCAAGACCGGCAAGACGACCCTTCTGTCCCGGAAATACTTGAATCAACAGGAGCGCCCGGGCGCGAACAAGGCCATTTTCATCACCGCCAACGCCTTGGCGACGCAACGCGTCCTCGAACATCTCCGGAGAATCACCGCGCTGAGTTGGGACGAGGACTTAATCGGGACTTTCGCCGAAATCGGCAGCAGACTGCTCAGGCGCTACCACCGGGAGCTTTCCTACTCCCAGGCGCCCCCAATCGTTTCCGATCTCGCAGCTTCCGTTGATCGCGAAGCTGCGCGCAAGACCGCCCTCCAACTCCACCCCGACACCGCCAGCGCCGCCTTCCATGAGCAGTGGAACCAGGCCTTTGTCCAGTTGTTGCGCCGGAAGAACCTCGCGACCCCGCGCAGCCTCACGATTGAGACGGTCAACCTGTTTGCCAAGGTGGTGCAACCGGAACTCGCCGGCATCCGCCTGCTGGTGGCGGACAACGTTCACGATTTCGGCTGGGAAGAGCTGCTGGGGTTATCGGTGCTGCAGCAGCGCACGGACCAGAGTTTCCTTGCCGGCAACAGCAACCTCGCCATTTACGACCGGCAGCAGGACCTTGACCCCGAGCACTGGCTGACTTTGGTCAGCCAGGACGGCGTCAAGACCCACCCGCTCACGCAACTGTTCGGGGTCGGCAACGCCCGAGGGCTGTTCCTCCAACAACTGGCCGCCTTCAATTCCAAGCGCGTTTACGAATCCTCGTTCACCGGCGCCGCCGACCCCAACAGCCAACTGCTTGTGGAGGTCACGGTTCCCAAGCGATCCCAGATGTTCGAGGTCATTCTCGACATGGAAACACAGCTTCAACTTGGAATCCGTCAGCGCCTCTTGGCGGTCGTTCTCCGCAATCCCGACGACGCCCGGGAGATGTCCGGCCGGCTGAAAAGGCCGCACTTCCTGCAACGGGACAAGCACCGGTTGTGGTACCGGCCTGCAGTGCCAGCCAAAGGAATCGTCTGCACGACGCCTTTCGAGGCGCCCTATCTGAACCCGGATTACGTCGTGCTCCCGAACTGTTTCAATGGATATTGGCCCTACCAACGCGAGCGCAACGCGGAGAACTGCCGCCGGGCGTTTCTGAGGTCCGTCAGCAGCGCCGGGGCCGGGGTCTTTTTCCTTATCCCGGATCCGGGCAACGCACTGCTGCCCAGTCCCTTCCTCGCCGAAGGCTGCACGCCCAAGCTGGCCACCAAAGCGGTGGCGCTCAAGCTGGGCGAAAAGCACGACCTCGCCAGCAAGTAACCCTCCGGTCACAGAAAGGCGGCCGAAGTAGGGCCGCCCCCCACAGACGGCGCTCCCGGCACCTATAATGGAGCGAGCGTCCATTGCCTTGGGGGCGCGGCTGATGAACGTGCAACTACGGCCATACCAGGGAGAAGCGGTAAAGTGCTGTTTCGACCTATGGGAGCGAAAGGTGCTGAGCCTGCTGCTGGTGGCGGCGGTTGGAGCGGGCAAAACCATCATCGCTTCTGTCATCATGAAGCTGCACTTGGCGAGCCCGAACCGACGCGTCCTCTTTCTCGCTCACCGGGAAGAGCTGCTGGAGCAGACCGTGGAAAAACTGGCCCTGATTGACGGCCAGATCGTTGCCGGAATCGAGCAGGGCAGGAGCATCTGCCCGGCGGACGCCTCGGTCATGGTGGCCTCCATCGCCACCGTCAAGAATGTCGAGCGCCTCGCCCGCTGGTGTCCTTTGAGGGACATCTCGCTCGTGATCATTGACGAGTGCCACCATAGCACCGCCCAGACTTATGCGGACCTGCTTCACGAGATCTCCACGCAGAATCCATCCCGGCACCTCTTGGGCATCACCGCCACGCCGATACGCATGGACGGCGAGAACCTCTCGGTTCTCTACGACCGATTGGCTTTCAGAATCGATCTGCCGCAGTTGCTCGACGCGGGGTATCTTTGCCCGATTCGCGGTTTGACCGTGCGCACCAACGCGTCCATTGACGGCGTGCCGTTGACACCCGAGGGGGATTACGATGCGGCCAAGTTGGCGGAGGCGATCGACACCGAGGCCCGCAATCGTGTAATCGTCCAGAGCTACCTGCAGCGGGGCGAAAGCCGCCCTGCCATCGTGTTCGTCGCCAATGTCCGGCACGCCGAACGTGTCGCGGCCGAATTCCGCAAACGGGGCATTGCGGCCCAAGCCGTTTTCGGCAAGCAACAGAAGGAAGAACGCCGGCGGATCATCGCCGACTATCAGCAGGGGCGTCTGCGAGTTTTAACCAACTGCCAGGCTTTAACGGAGGGCCTGGACGCCCCGCACACGGCCTGCGTGGTTCTCGGCAGGCCAACGCGCTCGCCCGTGACCTTTCCCCAGCAGATTGGCCGCGGCCTGCGCCTCCACCCCTCCAAGCGCGATTGCCTGGTCATCGACCTGGTTGATATCCGGTCGCAAGACGTCATCACCTTGCCGAAAATGTTCTGCCTGCCGGAGCGTCTCTTGCTCAATGGCGAAAACATCCGCCAGGTCCAGCGCACGGTCGAGAAGGCCCGGCTCTGCCACCCGGAAGTGGACTGGAACGTCGCGGCTGAATTTACCGCGCAGGACATCCGGCGGTTTCTGGAGCCGCCGGATTTCTTCCACCTGGCACAGACCATTCAACCGGACACCTCCACCTCGATTGCTTGGATGCCCCTCGACAACAACTTCGTCTGCGTGGCCGATATCCGCGAGAACCGCGGGGCCCGACTCGACCGGGACGATCTGGGGGCTTGGCGCTTTTCGTACGGCCAGACGCGCATGGGGCTCGGGTGCAGGAAACAGGAGGCTCTGCTGGATGCGACGGCCCTGCTGGTGCAGCGGCTGACGGAGGCGGAACTTGAGCGAGTCCGCAGTCATCCAGAAGGCGACGGCCCTGCCACCGACGAACAGATGGGCCGGCTGCGGGATTACCAGGTCCCTGCGAACGCGATCCGGCGCCTTTCCCAAGCCCACGCGGCCTCCCTCTTGCAGAAGCTCGATTTCCTGAAATACGTCTATCGGCTTCGCGGTATTTTTCAGAGTGGCCGTTACGCCGGCCAAGCCTACGAGGCCGTCTGGTTATTCGACCCGGACTACATCGAATACGTCGGCCAGGTGAACAAGTTCATCGCCAACCGGACACAACCGGTGAAAGTCCTGCATTGGCTCAAGCGCAACAAGCCGGAGCTGTTCGAGTCGGCCTTGCTCCCGTCCTCGGACGAGTTGCGCCGTCTCTGCGCCGAGCAGCCCAATCGCTTCCACGACGTGGCCCGCCGCGCGTTGGAGGGTTCGCCGGAATTTCTTGAAATGCAGGCCCAACACCGCAAATACCGGGCCAGCCTGTGCAGCCGCCCCTGCCCGGGCAGGAAAGAGCGCGAGCCCGCGCCTCAGCGCGCCGCCGCATAACTCCCTGCCAACGCCGCATGTTCACGCGCCGCCCCAGCGACCAGGGTTGGATAAAACACCTTCTGGCCACCGGGTTGGTCACCGTTGACCAGTTCGAACGGATGAGAGCCGGCCAGAACCAGGTGGATATTGGAGAGTTATTGGGTGGCAACGCGCAGTTGTTCGAACGCGACCTCTGGCTCAACCAGGCCCTGCAACAGGACCGATTTCATTACATCCCCGTCAATTCTCTGGACCAGCGGGAACTGGCCGAACTTCGGCTGCTCCAGCCTTCGCTTGTGAGCCGCTGCCTGAGCGAGGGCATCCTGCCCCTGGGTTTGTCCCACCAAACCCTATACCTCGGGTTGCTGCGCTATGACCCCGATTTCCCTGAACTCAAGGAGGTCCAGGAGAGAGTTCCGCCCGAGTTGCGCGTTTGCCTGGTGCCGCTCGCGCCCGCGGATTACAGCAAGCTCAACCGCCAGCTGCGGGGCGCAGCCACCCATTGAGAGCGGCCGCATGAATTTCCTGAACGCCCCCAAAGACGCCATCGACAGGCTCCAAAGCCACACGGCTGCGCGCTCCCTCGGGCCAATTCAAACCTGGACAGAGGATCAGTTCTACACCGTTGCGGCTCACGCCTACGATTTGCCTTACCGGCAGATCACCATGGCTGACGTCCACGCCGAGTTCTTTCGCCGGCACCAGGCCTTCTTTATCCGCAACGGGCAAATCCCGCTTCTGCTGCTGCCTGACATTCTCGTTGTCACCGAGTGCGAGCCGTGGGATGAAAAGCGCCTGCAAGACCTGCTGCAGGAGTTCGAGCTGGGGATCAAACGCATCCTGATCACGCAGCGCAACTACGATGAACTGCTGGGGAGCCTCAGCCGCTACCAGCCCGAGGCGCCGCGCGCAGAGGTTGCTCCCGAGGCCCGGATCTTTTTCCCAAACGCAGCCTGGGACAGCGTTGAGCCGGGGCAGATCTTCCACGAAATCGTGCGCCGCGCCGATTTGATGAGGGCCAGTGACATTCACCTGGAGCCCACCGAAGGCTGCCTGCGCATCCGTTTTCGGGTGCATGGCGACCTGCTCGTGCAGCGGAAGCTGGCCCTGCGCGAAGGCGAGGAAGTGCTCAAGGCCCTGAAACTGGAAGCGCGTCTCCTGGCCAATAGCTTGGGCAGCTTCCAATCCAGCCGCGTGCGCCTCGCCTTGCCGCAGGGAAAGAGCTTGGACCTGCGCGTGGAGGTTTCGCCCACGGTGGATGGGGAATCCGTGGTGATGCGGCTGCTGGATTTCAAAAGCATCGACCGCGCGATCGAACAACTGAACCTGCCGCCGGCCTACTATCGAGAATTGCTGGACAGCATCAGCAAAACCAGCGGGCTCATCATCGTCACCGGGCCGACCGGCTCGGGCAAAACCACAACGCTCTATACCGTCCTGCAGCATCTCAATTCTCCGGAAGTGAAGATCATCACCATCGAAGACCCCGTGGAATACAGGATCCGCGGCTTCTCCCAAATCCAGATCGAACCCGACAAAGGCGTCACCTTTCCCAACGCCGTCCGCTCGTGTCTTCGCTTGGACCCGGACATTCTGCTGGTCGGCGAAGTCCGCGATGAAGAAACCGCCAGGCTGGCGGTGGCCGCGGCCGAGACTGGGCACCTGGTCTTCACCACTCTCCACACCAACAATGCGATCGAAACGTTAAGCCGCCTGGATCGGCTGGGAGTGGACCGTTACCAACTGCAAACGCTCATTCGGCTGGTGATTGCCCAGCGGCTGGTCGGGGTCCTTTGCCCGTCGTGCAAGGTCAAGAGGGAGGTCAAGCCGCAGGAGCTCGAGCTGCTCGCAAAACTGGCGATCCCGTGTCCCGACGGCCATGTCGTTTACGACAAGCGCGGCTGCTCCCGCTGCAACGGGGTTGGCACCATCGGGCGCACAGCGGTTTACAGCTTTTTCAGCCCAAGCGAGGCCGTTCGGGAATTGATGGGAACCGATTGCCCAATCCTTGACATCATCCGCAAGGCCCGCGAAGAAGGCTTCAAGACCGTCCTCGAACACGCGCTGTCATTGTGGCTCGAGGGAACAGCTTCATTCTCCGAAGTGCATGCGCTCGAGGATTAGACGGCTGGCTGGCCGCTCGGCTCAACTTTTCACGGCAGGATGGCAAACCCCCGAACCGGGAAACCCGAGCCTCTCTTCGGCCTGGGAAAAGTCACCACCAGTAACGCATCGGCTTCCGGAACCTGCTCCAGGTTGGCCAGCACCTCAAGCTGATAGTTGTCTTGCCCCAGGATATACTTCTCTAACGAATAGTCGGGTGGCGACTCCGGGATCGGTGTCCGTCGTCTCGTGCCCGGAGGCGGTGATGTGGCGCTCTTCGTAAAGGTATCTGAGGGCCGGCAAACTCCAGCCGGCATAGTGCGCCACGCCGTTACCATCCCGGTTTTTCATCTTCGCCATGCCGGACCAGCGCTTGGACCAGTCCGGGCGCAGGGCGACAAAGGACTGCGGCGGAATCAAGCGGTGTTGTTTCCAGCCCGTCTTGAGGTACACTGCCGCCCCGAAATATGGAATCCACCGATTTTCACCAAACAGGCCGGTTGGGTTGGGCCCTCGAGGAGGGCCTTTTCGCGACAAGCCGTGGCAGTTATCACCCGTTTCACTTTGTCGTCGGGCTCCGCCAGGACATGCACGACCTGCTGGACCGGCATCCGGGCGGTATCCTGCGCACCCAGGATCATGCTCTCCTGGATGCATTTTCGACCTACCTGCATGAGACTTTACACTGGTGGCAGCACATCGGCAGCACGACGGGGTTGCTCCTCTCGCTCTCCCCGCCCATGCAGGCCCACATTAACTACGAGCATCTGAAGTTTGTACTCCGGAAGGTCGGCCCGCAGAAGCCGCTCAAGCGCCTAACGGAAGGGCCGCCGGGCGGGTATGCCGCCGACGTGGAAGCCTGCCTCAACCGGATAGTGAACAACTGGTACGACCTGGAATTCAACCGACGGATTCTCTTAAACCCGAAGAATCTTTCGGATGTGCTGAGCAGCCCTTATTTCGAATCGCAGGGCCACTCGATCGCAATTGGCCTGGCGAACCTGCTTTTGCTGCTTGGCGCCACTTTCGACGCCGACTTTGGGTGCCTCCCCCACCCAAAAGCCTGGGAAACCGCTACCGCCGACTTGCGGAACCGACGGGTAGAGGGGTATTGCTTCGGCTCGGAAGTCAGAACGACCCCGATTGGGGCGGTGCATATTTTCGAGGGACAGGCTCGGTTCAGCCAGTTGCAGTATCTCTACCTTGCGACGCAAGGGGCGATGTCGTGGGAGGAATTTGAGCGCAAAGGCATGCTCAGCGGCGCTTACGTCGAGGCGTTCAATCTGTTTCTCAAGATCACCGGTGGTCGCTGGCCTTCGACCCCAGCTTCCTCAGATGTGCTCCTGTTCCTGCTTATCTGCGATCTGGCTATCAACCCGAGCGATGGTTACCCGTTCGATGTACGGCACCTTGAATCGCTCATCGAATCCGTGGACCCGGGGATACGGTTTTGCTGGTTCTGCTCTCAGGTCGCCAAGCGTCCAGTCCTGCGCAACGCGGTGGCGTGCTATAATGCCACCGGTTACCTGGAGGTCGCCGATTACTTGTGCAGGTCCATTGTCTGCGAGACGCCAGTGGGGATTGCCCGTGAACTAATGCGGTGGGTGGGTCAGGGGAAGGGCTTTGCCGACTCCTTGCCCAGGAAAGCACTTTCAGCTTCTCCGAGGATAACCTGCCTCTGCGCGTCTGCTTTGCAAAACACCTCCGTTTCGCGGAGCAAAAGATGTGCAGGCCCGAGTTCTTCTGCTGGCCCGCCATGTTTTTTGTGGGGCCCGAGGGTGGCAACATCAACCTGCAGGAATCCCTTGACATATTCGGCAAGCATCAGCCGCCATTTGTCACGCACCCGAATGGCGAGATCCGCCCCACACTGCTCGATGGCGTTCCCGAGGCGAACACCTATCAAACCTTCAACACCTTTTACTATTGGATCTTACAGTATGACTTGATCCGCCAGTGGATCATCGGAGAAGGACCTTATAACCTCGACTTCACGTGGATGCACCCGCTCTATACGCACGGTTTCACCAAACCATGGGCAGACGCGGCCTTCAGGCGGGCCTTCGGGATTTCGCTGGACGATTTCAAAATCGGCCCGCTTTGACGGTATTTACCGCACACCCGAGCGCTCAGCATCCTCCGCGAAGCTCCTTGACCGGCTCATACCGCAGGAAGCGCGCTATCCTTCCTCGGAACTCCCGAGAGGGGCCGATACTGGCACCTGGATTGGGCCGGCTGATTGCTGTTGGAGCAAATCAAGTAGTTGGACGGCGGCGCGGACCCATCTGCGGGGACTTCGGAATTGGGGTTGGCCGGTAAGCTCTGTCACAAGACCGTCGCTCGCGGTAGCTTTCGCACCCCATGCGAACTCATGGAGCTTGGAGATGCGTTCGAACAGCGCCAGTCGTTCCTGGGGTGAGAGCTTGGGGCAGCGGAGCCACGGCTGCTTTTCCGTCTCCCTAATCCACGACTCGTAAGCGGTGACCTCCTTTGGTCTCACAGTTACCTGGGAGCGAAGCGCGCTTAAGTAATGATCACGGCCTTGGTTGCGTATGGTCAACTCGATTTCCGGTGTGCCGGCAAAGATTACTCGCGTATCGCGGAGCGCGGCCGAGGCGCCTTGCTGGCGCGAAACGTGGGCCAGCGTGCCCGAAAGGCCTGAAAACGTTTCCACGCGAAATCCCACCCAGCCAGCTTCTCGAATCTCCCGGGTGAAGAAGCCGCCGACCCGAACGGCGCGCAGTCGTTGGGCGATCCTCAGCAGCAACGTGGTCTTGCCGACGCCCGGGCCGCCCGACCAGGAGGTGATTGGATGCGGTTAGCGAGCGCCACCGGACTCGTCAAGCCCTCGCCATGTCTCAAGCCCCGGCGCTGGGCTTCCTGCACTCGCACTGCTGCCCTGGGTGCCGCCTTCGCTCCTTCGAGATCTCGGCGCCAAACAAAAGGCACGTGGGCCACACTATCCGCCACACTGGAAATCGCCGGGCTGGAACTCGAGGTCGAGCTGGAGGTTTCCGGGGAATATGTGGACCACGGGATAGGCGCGTACCAGGACCTGGGGCGCTCGGGGAGTTCATCACGACTGGGGTTGGGAGGACCTCGCGTTGTCCAGTGTGTTCTTCGAACCAGGGGATATTGAGATCGCCTTGCGCCGATGCCAGCCAGGTTTGAGCTGCAGGAGGTTCCGAAAGGCGGCCCGTCGGCTCCGGCGGCGCATCGACACCTTGATCGAAACGACCGCGGCGAAGTGGGTCGCCGACAACGAGGACGCCTGCATTGATGCCTTGGCCGCGCAAAACGAACCGAACTCCGAAGAAACCCGCAGGCAAGGACGAACGCGGTTTGCGTACGCCGCCTGAAGTGAAGGGCGAATTGCCTCGTTCGGGGCAACCCATAGATCGGGCTTGAGGCCTCTTTGCGGAAGCCTTTCCTTCTCGTCAAGAAAGGCGGCAACCCACAGCCCAAAAGCCCTAAAATGGGGTACGCATGGGAACGAAACAGACCGAGGGGCCACAGCGGCCAGCGGCGAATCGAACGCGGCAGACACACCGGATTCTGGTCCTGTCGTCGGGTTCCAGTCTCCTTACGCCCGCCCTCCGGGATTCCTGCGAACACTCGTGATCGGGCAGCCTTTTCGTGGACTCGGCCGCAACCATCGTTACGGGGCGCAAAGAAATAGCGAAGGCCATCAGGGCCTGCGCGCCCAACACTGTTCTTGAGATAGACCCCCTGTTCATCGAGTTGGCGGAACCGGGCTTCAACGAGCATTTTGAGCCGCAGTTCCGCGTCATGAACCCCAAGGCGGAAAAGGTTGTGCGGGCCCTCCGCGGCGAAGTCATCTGTGCAACACCACCTGGCCTGAACGAGGCCAACCTGTTGCTCCACATGGCGCACACATTCAAGGATAGCCCCGCCCGGCTCTTGCACGCTCCTTTACACGACCTCAGCCGAGCCGGCATCGCCCGGGCGCTCGAACAGCCGGAAGCGATCGATCCCTGGCTCCTCGCGTCGGTGGCGGCGCGCCGGATGACAGAACGGCTCTTGGGAATGTGGCTGGCCCCGGCGTTGCGTGGGGAGGGACTGGCGTACACCGGCTGGCAGAGCTTGTTCTACCTGCACCTCCTGCGTGCGATATCAAGACCCGCCTGGAAACGACAACTCAGATTCGGAGCCTGCGTAGCCGTGGAAATCGACCCATTCGGTGGGGAAATTTATCACCACCGCTATCCCCGGCACCTCCGGGGGGACTTCACCGTCACCTGCCAGGAAACCAAGGCGCAATGGCCGGACCCGCGCTTTTCGGTGAATCGCTTGCTCCGAGACACCGAGCAGGATCTCGGGCAATGCCGGGAGGAACTGGAACAGGCCTATTTCTCCGGAACCTGCAGTTGGCCGTTCACCCATGGCGGCGTCGCCTACGGCGAGCGACCTCTTCAACTTCTAGCCCGTCCCGCAGGCTTGCTGCAGCATCTCGTGACCCCCAAACCCGCCCGTAGGCTTGTCCGGCTTTACCGGCAGGACCGTCTCTTGTTCCGCAGCGTGAGCTACTACCCTGAAGGACACACCCCCATCAACGGACTCCCAGCCAAGGCACAAATCGAGGCCGTGATCGAACCACAGGTTCCTTGCGCTACGCTGCCGGCTTTGCTTGACCGGTTGGAAGGCTATCAGCTCAACGTGAACTTCCCCTCCTTCCTCAAGCTCGTCCAGACCGGGCATGCGCAGCAAGAGGGGGATAAGATCACGGTGACGCCAAAAGGGGATGCGGTCCTCCATTGCATTGAAAAGGCGGGCCTGACCGCATGGCGGCTCTACTTGATTCTGCGGTTGCTTGAAAACGTGCAGACCGACGAAGCCGCTTACGAGGAAGTGCTCAATCGTATCCAGGAGACGGCGCAGTACAAGCCCGCTTTCCGCCAAACAGCGGCAATGGCAGCAGGACCGATGATTGGGAATCGAGCATGAACCGGCCGCTTTTCGCTTTTCTGTCGGCGCTGACGCTCTTGACGTTTCTCGTCGAGCGGTACGCCGGTTGGTATGCACCGGGATGCCCCCTGACCCAGGCAGTCAGCCTGGAAACGCTGCGCCTCCTGTTCTTCGTATTCTTTCTCGTCCAGATCTCGCTGCCGTTTTGCCACTGGGCCAAGGACCCGAACTTCACCACCGACGCCGTATCCGGCCTGGCGCTGTTTATTTCCATTGTCGCTGCCGTCTTTGGTTTCTTCATCTACAACGTGCCCCTGGCCGCGTTGAACGCCATCGTCAGGCTCGCGCAGTTCTGGCTGAATTCTTGACCGCGCCGGGAGGGGTCGCGAACCGCACCTTAAAATTGTCGGTTTTTGGGGCTTCCCCTGATTGAGCCAGCTGCGAGGAGCTGGCAGTTTGAAAATCCGTCTTCTTCCGCGGCATCTTCTTTGCCCGCTTCGCTTTACATCTGTTCTCCCCTCTTCGGCTGATGTGACCCGCTTCAACTTCCGTTGACTGACCAGGGAGCCCCGTGATGCCGTCACCCCGCTGACGGATACTGTTCCGGGGGCGTGCCGGCAGACTCGATGACTTTCGGGTCGGTTGATCCGGAGGGTTGGTCATCAACGGCCTCCAGACGCACTTTGAACTGCCAGTAATCTCCGTAATCGAACGTGAAGAGCATCTCATCTTTGAGCCCGAGATCGGACTCGCCGACCGTGATTTCCGGGGTGAAGGGCCCGTCGTCGGTGTCGGGGTGAGCATACACGCGGCTCTTGCCGCGCTGGTCGCGGTAGCGGAAGTCGTACAGATGGTCCTTATCCAGCTTAAACGCATTGAGGATGGCCCAGGCCAATTCGTCCAGCGAGGTGTCTGCCGGCACCGCCAGCCGGCGCCAGATGCCGCCGCCACCGCCTCGCCGGCCGGTGAGGACGGCCTTGAAGATGTGAGTGCCCATCCGGGCCTCCCGCTTTACCCGCGCATAGACTGTTTGCCATTCCGGGAAGTAGGGCTGGAAAACTGGTTGCAAGTCTCCAAACCTGGGCTCCCGCTCAGAGTCATTAGGCCCAAAATCATCTTCCGCCGATAGGAGCTCGCCCGTGTGGTCACTCGGCTCACCTTCGGCTCGGCTAGGAGCTGCAAGAGTGTCTCCTTGCGGGGCTTGGGGCGGCAACTCGCCCGTGGCTTGGGCGGCTTCGCCGGACCCGGCCTCCTCGGATTCTTGGGCATCCTTTTTGTAACCGTTCACACCTCAAGTCGTCAGTCAGGAGGAATCGGCTAATAGGGAAGGAACCGGCTGTCCTTTGAACCAAGCGCTCAGGGCCTGACAAATCCAATCAAAGGGGGAGCGATGCTGTAGCGAGCAGGTAGCCAGCACGGTCCAGAGTCGCTCACAAAACTGCCGCCCTCGGGCGCTACGGGTGCCTTGGGTCATGTGCCGATCCATCACCACAAAGCGCATGGCCTGTTCCGACACATTGTTGGTGGGTTCGATGCCCGGGGTGGTGATGAATTGAAAGTAGGCTTCACCATGGCGGTAAAATCGCTCGGCCATGTTCCATATCAACCGGTGAAAGGGGCCGCCCGAACCCGACAGGGCGGCGCGCCAGATTTGGTCGTGGGCGGCGGCCAGCTCCGACTCGAAGGCGCGGGCACTCAGTTGGTCCCTGCGGTGCAGCGTCCAGAACAGGGCCTTGAGGCCCGCCAACAACCCTTTGCCATAGCGTTGGACGCCGGGCTCGGGGAATTCGCACAGGAATTTGACGTCCCGGATCAAGTGCGCCATACAGAACTGGACCAGGACCGAGCATTGGCGGGCGTATTTGCGGTAGGCGGCATAATAGTCGCAGCCCAGAATGCCCTGGAACTCTTGGCCCAGCAGGCGCTCGAGAACCTCAGCGCCGCGCGAGGCCTCGATTTTGAAGACGACAAACTGGCTCGCGCGGAAGCACCAGGTCCAGAACCGGTGTCCGTTGTCTTTGTGTCCGGTTTCATCGCAGTTGAGGTGGCTCTGCCGCGGTAACAAGGCCAGTAGCTGGCCGTAGGGTGCGGCGAAGGCCTGAGTGGCCTTGTGGCAGAGTTTGGCCAGATAGCCCCGCGAGACCGACACGCCGACCACCTCGCCCAGAAAATCCCGGATCCCACTGTAAGAACCGTGCAGCCGGCCCTTGAGATAAGTGACCAGGGCGGTCAAGCGGGGGCCGAACAGTCCGGCCTGGACGATGGGCCCGGGCAAAGGGGCCTGGTGATAGCAGCCGCAGTCCTGACACCAAATGCTGT
The DNA here is from genome assembly GCA_963749495.1 of uncultured bacterium. GTDB lineage: Bacteria > Verrucomicrobiota > Verrucomicrobiia > Limisphaerales > UBA8199 > CAVQND01. The sequence goes on along the minus strand of CAVVMW010000014.1, from coordinate 541,568 downwards.
AAGCCGTATACTCGACCACTCGGAACGGTTTTTCCACCAACTCGACCTGTTGGATCGTGCGTTGGTGCTCCGGCCCTTCCGCCGGGCTAATCCGGTGGGAGGGATCGACCGGACATTGTTTGAGGCGGAAGGGGATCCGCTGATCGACTTGATCGGGAGCAAAGGCGGGCCGCTGGTGTTGGGGATGTCCCTTTTGCCCGCCGATGCGTTGCTTGGACTTTTTCTGGCGCCGCTGCCCATTGGGTTTGACGATGTCGCTGGAGGGCGGTTTGGAGGAGTTCCCCGAATGCTTGCGGGCGGCGGCCAGTTGATTCATGAGCCGGGCGTTTTCGGCTTGGAGTTGGGCCACCCGCGACTCCAGGCGCGCCTTGTCCTGGCGGAGTTGGGCATTTTCCTCCTCCAACTGGCGCAGTCGTTTTTTTCCGATGAACCAGCCCATGGCTATTGTTCCTGGCAGAGGAAGGACCGGAAATCCTCTCGCAACGGGCGCAGCCAGATCGTTTTGATGGGGGCGGCCTGGTCGTGAGTCCGATCATTGCGGCCTCGTCCCAGGGTTTGCCCCACGCAAATCCAACTGGCCGCCGCGTAGGCTGTCCCGGCAAAGCGCCGCTTTTCCACAAACGTTTCGACCAGAGCCAGATCATGACCGTAAACCCTTGACCAATCGCCCGGAAGCTGGCGCACGGTCCGGCCCAATAGATGCGAAGCCAGGCACTTGATTTGAACCCAGGGAAGAATCACGAAGCGGTCATTGTTGACCACCCACCGAAGGTTTTGCTGCCGGGCTTGCGCCGACCAACCAATGAACTGATCGCGGGCCCCGATCTTCCAGGCGGCCGGACCAAAGCTCAGGCAGGCAATCGGCCGGTCCTGGAAGTAAGCAATATATCTGAGTTGCGCTCCAGTGGCCTGTTGATAGCCCAGGTAGTGATACGTTCCGACCAGTCCACGGTAGAGGGCCAACTGGTTGGATTCCTGGACTAACTGAATGCCAATCTGGTTTTGGAACTCTCGCAGCCTGCCCGTCAACGGCCTGCAATCCAGGAGATCGGGTGTCGAGGTTCGATTGCGATAACCTGCTCGTCGAGCCTCACGGAGTTTGGGAGGCAACTCGATCAGCCCGCGCGCTTCCAGCCGACGGAGCAGGTCGCGACAGGCAATCTGACGAAAGCGCCCACTGGCTTGTCGCCAGTTCCAAATCTCGCAGAGGCGATTGGAAATATGGCTGCGTCCCTGGGATCCCTCCTGCTCAATCAACTGTTGGATGAGCAGCAGGTCGGCTTGCCGAATAACCCGGCGCCTAATCACTAAATCCTGGTCCACAGCCACGCACCCTAACAAGGGTCGCTCTGTGACGCCAGCAAAATCTACGGTCTGCTCAGATCATGTGCTCAAGCGATGCGTCGAAACCCGTGAACGGTTACAATCCAACAGCCCCGCCATTGACGCGGGCGTCGAGCTAGGCGTCCACACCGACTTCGATGGCAACCGGCGGCCCCAGGGCGCCGGTCCCGACCTCGGCGCGTATGAGTTCGTCACTGGTCCACGACCGAGCCGTCCTCGTTGAGGCGTGTCTGCACCAGAGGATCGGAGATGCCTTGCTCGAGGACAGCAACCACTCGACGGACCCCATCGTCATCGATCATCCGAGGATGCAGGGCAGACCTGGACGAAGTTCGCCGAACCCCTTCCCTTCAAGCCCAACGGCATCGCTTACAATGCACAGAGCAAGACCCTTTACGCCTGGCGTTCCACCGAGAAGAATGTACCAAACGCAATCCTGCGCTGGGACCGGCCTTGACCCTGCCATGAGTCGGTTTCAGTCCACAATCGCCTTCCGATTTGTGATCACTGCCGCCCCCTGGCCGTTGATGACGTGATTCATGCCGCTGTTGCGTTGGCCCCCCAACCGGATGGTCACCAGGTGGTGCAGCTTCACTCCAAGGGCAACGGGCGTTTCAAAGGCGTTTTCGGCGACCACGGGTGCGGCATAGAACACGCAGTAAACGCCGAGGCCCCAGGCCTCGTGGGTGGTCACCGTGTCGGCTACTTTTTAGGAGGCGTAACCGTTGGCTTCACCGTGCTTCCACGCCTCTTGGCTGGGCGGATCGTAGGGCAGCTCTGATTGGTAGAAATAGACCCTCCCGCCGTTGCCATTCCAAAGCGTCTGATACTCCTGCGTGTGTTCAACGAACAAACCGTAGATCGTAACGTTGTCGCCGTTGACAATGAGCCCGTTCTTGTTGACGTTGGAATTCCACCCGACCCCGCGCCCGTGGTCCGCGCGCCAGAGCCAGAAATTGTCCCCAACGGTGTCGTGGCTGTTGATCGTGAGCAGGCAGTCCGTCTTGCCCGCCTGCGCGCCGCCCGCCCGGCAGCATAGGTCCCAGAGGCAGATGGGGTCCGCCGCATGAGACACTCGCGCGCCGGCTTCGCCGATCTGCACGAGCGTCGGTGAGCTTGTGGCCCCGGCTTCGATCAGTAACCCACCCAACTTGACCCCGTCCACATCATCCACCACCAGGGCGGGAATGCCGTTGGTCGGTTGCAGGGTGGGGTAACCCAAACCGAGGACGATAGTGCCTGAGTGCGTTGGCCGGATGGCGCTTCGCAGGTGATAGATGCCCGGCGTCAGCAGGAGATGCTTGCCCTGGCTCAAGGCGGCATTGAGGCTGGCCGAGTCGTCGGTATCCGGCTTGGCCAGGTAAAACCGCTCAATGGGGACCGACGTTCCCCGCGCAGGCGCGGTGGACCAAGCCGGGCCGATCGTGCCGTTCGTGGTCAGGTCGGGAACCATGACCAGGTAATTACCGTTCCCGTCCACACACAGATACGGTTTCTCCCGAATCAAGGGCGTCTTCTCGATGATGGTGTAGGGCGGATTTGGCCACTGCCCGGCCGGCGGATGGGCTACGCCGAGAAACACCATGTTCCAGTTCGCCCCCTTCCAACCGCTCCAGTCTGCGTTTCGGGACAACCACTGCTGCTGCGAGCCCGAGTTCACCTCGCCGTTGATCCGGCTGTCAGCGATGAACCCGCCACTGGACCAACCGCCGTCCCAGAGATTCAAGGCGCCTTTGACGTGGACGCGTTGCAAGGCAGTGGCTTGCGAGACGGCCCAAACGTTGACGTTGCTGTCCAGTGTAGGGATGACCGACAGGTTCTCCACTGAGCGCCAGAAATTGCAGGTGGCGTTGTGGTTGGCCATCCAGCGCGCCTTGGAGCGGACCGCCCCGCTTATCTCCACATTGTCGGGAGACCTGCCCAACCCAAGCACCTGCATGTAAAAGCCGACCTGCACGTCCAGATTGTATTTCCCCGGCCTGAACAAATAGGCGTAGCGGTTACTGCCGAACTGGCTGCGCTCCTGCTGGCTGAAGATCGCGTCTATCCGGCCCTGGATGTTCGTCATCGCCGGCTCGAAGATGAGGACATGCGGACCGAAGTCAGGCCCGTCAGGGGCCGCACGGACTGAACTCACACCACAGCTCACGAGCACGCCCACCGCCAGCAATACACGGTTTCTTGAATTCATAGTTTGGGTCTCAAAGAATTATGAAGGTTTGGCGGGCTCGAAGAGGAAAGTGATGGTAGCGTTCGGGGGACCGGTGTAGCGGAGGGACTGGCCGTTGCGCCAGACGCGGAAGAAGGTCTCTTTGTCTTTGAGGTTGTTGACGACGACGGCAATGGAGCCGTCGGGGTTGAGCGCCGCCGTGGCGATAAACTCGTCAGCGGTGGAGGTGCAGGCAATCCGTTTGGCGCCAGGGCGGATGAAGCGAGAGAATTGGCCGAGGATGTAGTGTGGGGGATTGAAAGAGAGCTTGCCGGTGGTAATGTCGGCGTTGACGATGGTGCCGGAACCGCGTCCAGGCGTGCCGCCCGCGTGGCGCGGGCCGCCTTCCTGGTCGCACATGAGATTCCAGACCACCCAGCCTTCGGTCCAGTTGTTAAGGTCGTAGATGACGTTCCTGGCGAGACGGAGAGCGGCGGGCCAATTGCCACCGATGCCGCCTTCGGTGTAGAGGAGGTGTTTGTCGGGGAAGGCATCGTGGACAATGCGCACGTTATCCCAGTGGTCGCCGGTGTACCAGTGGAAGGCCGCGCCCCAGATGTACTTGGAGGCGTCCTTGTCGTCGTAGGCGGGTTGGACCCGCTGGTAGATGAGACCGCGGTTGTGGTCCCAGATCATGAGCTTCACATCGGACAGATTGGCTCTTTCGAGGGCGGGGCCGAGATACTTCTTGACGAAGTCCTTCTCCTCGTCGGCGGTGAAGATGCAGGATTCCCAAACCTGGGTGGCCAGCGCTTCGTTCTGGACGGTGAGGCCCCACATAGGGACGCCTTCCCTGGCGTAGGCCTGGATGTATTTCACGAAATAGTCAGCCCAGGTTTGGCTGTATTCGGCCTTAAGCTTGCCGCCGTGGAGCATGTCGTTGTTGCTCTTCATCCAAGTCGGCGGACTCCAGGGCGAGGCGAAGAGGCGGAGGTTGCCCTTGGCGGCAGCTTGGGCGCGCTTGATGAAGGGGATGCGGGCTTTGAGGTCGTGGGCGATGGAGAAGTTCTTCAGGTCCTTATCGCCGGGCGTGTCGTCGTAGGTGTACATTTCGCCCGAGTAGTCGCAACTGTGAATCGTGGTGCGGCAGAGGGTGTAGCCGTTGCCTTTAGCGGGGTCGAAGCAGGCCGTGAGGAACTCCTCCTGGGAGTCCATGGGGAGTTTAGCGAAAGTGGCGGAGGCGGCATCGGTGAACGCGGCCCCGAAGCCGATGATGGTTTGGAAGGTCTTCTTTTCGTCTATGATGATGGTAGGGACATGCTCGTCAGGCTGTTCGAGAGGCTCGAAGGTCTGGAAGCCGCGGTTGGACAGGAGCATGGGGCGGACGACTTCGACGGCTGGGGAGACGGGCGTGGTGGAGGGCGGAGCGCCGGGAGCGGTGATGTAAACGTGAGCTTCCTGGTAATGCCTTTGCTGGGCGAAGAGAGGCTCGGCGGCGAGGCAGGAGAACAGGGCGAGCACCACGGTGTGCCGGCCGATACGGGAGGTGTGTTTAGTGTTCATGCGACAATTGATGGCGAGTATTGCGAGTATTGCTTCAGACCCAGCGGAGGCGCACTGGGCCTCAGGGAACGCCGGGACCAAGCACCTTGGCGATCACCTCCGCGTAGGCCAGCAGCGTAAGGTAATTTCGCAGCGTGTAGCCGTTGTGCTGCAAGCCCTCAGGTGAATAGTCGCTCACCCAGGGCGCGGGATTGGACGGATGCACCCCGTCGCGGGCGATGAGCGTGGGCACTTGATACTCGTCGCCGGGGCTGTCCCTGAATTGGGGCAATGAACCATCCCAGTCCTCGGGGCGGCGTTTCAGAATCTCCGCCTCGTAGTCCACCAGCGGGATTTTCAGCTCGCGAGCCAGGCGCCGCGCCACCTCGGCGAACTGCCTGGACTTCTCAAGTTGGCCACTGCGCGGGGGCATGGTGGTGAGCAGCACAACCGTCCCGTTGGCCAGGCAGCGCCGGATGACTTCACGGGTTTTCGCCTCGTACTCGGAGGCGTCCATCTGGCCCACGTCGTTGCTGCCGAAGAGAATCACCGCCGCTTCAGGGTTGAGCGTCTTGAGCCACGTGTCCATGTTGTTGATCGCCCACCGGATGGTCATGGAGCCTTGGTTGCCGAACTGAGGTCCCTTCCATTGGTTCCAGCACTCCGGTTTCAGGTACTGCTTGACCCGCTGGTACGCCTGGGCCGCCTGCGGGTCCAAGTGCTTTGCCTCCCAGGCCAGCGGCGCCCAAAAGGCCAACGTCACCGAAATGGAATCACCAAACTGCGCGAAGGTGCCGTGGGTGCCGGTGAAACGGGCATGGGTCTCTTTCATGGCTGCAATCCAATAATCAGCCTGGGCATCTGCGACCGTCGTGAGCCTCCGCAACTCGGCGTAAAACACCGGGTCATCACCGGCGCCGTCGAAGTGGAACGGAAAGGTCTGGTTGTGCTTGTTGAGCATCAGGCCGTAGCTGGCACCGTGGTCCATGCAGGCGTGCAAGGCAGTGACGGCGTTTGGGCCGGTTTTGTCGTCTTCGTTGGCCACGATGGCCTTGCCGTATTGCCTGAGCGCGGCCAGGCGGGCGGGAATTTGGCCGGGCGGGGTGCTGTTCCAGTGCGGGAGCAGGAAGTCGGCGGCCCCGGCCACCTCGGCGTGGATTTTGCCGTCGCCGTAGCCGCTGGCCGAGACCAGCAGCCCGGGCGCCGTCTCGCGCGCGAGACGGATGAGCGAGGCCTGGCCTTTGGGGTCGCGGATGCAACCGTGGACGAAGCCGCGGTGCGGATACTCATTGGCGATTTCAAGCAGCACATTGGCAAAGCCGCGTTCGCGCACCCACCGCCCGGCGTTCACCACGCCGGCGCGTACTGCCGCCTCATCGCGCAGCACGGCCGATTGGCGCTGGTAATAGAGCCCGAGTATGACGGCCATGCCGTGGCGATCGCAGGCGCGGATGGCCCGCTCGACGCGCGCGAGGTAGGCGGACCGTAGAGTGCCGTCGGGCTCGAAAGCCGAGTTGACCGCGCCCTCGTAGCCGGGCATCCCCCCTTGCAGGCAAAGCGTCACGGCGCGGACGCCGTGCGCGGCGTAGTCGGGCAGCCTCTCGATAAACCTCGTCGTGTTTGCCTCCGCGTCGAACTCCGGCCGTTTGCGATCCTCGAAGACGGCGTTGACCATGCGCACGTTCATCAGCAGCCCCTCTGTCGGCGCCCCATGATAGGTAACTTCGCCGTTGATATGCCATTTGCCATTCACGAGCGTGATTCGCGTGCTCGCCCTCGCTTCCGCAGCCCAGGCCCACGCTTGCCCTGCGGCCAACGATACTGCAGCCAGGCCGGCTGACTTCAGGAACGTACGGCGATCGCGGATCAATAGACCAGGTACCATGGCCTTCATTCTACACGCAGCATTGACCTGCTGTCAGACTCTTTCCATCCGTTCCTCGTCCAGTGAAGGGCCCAAGCTGGCTCTTCCGGCATCGCCAAGGTTCCCGCCTCGGCCACGAGCGGGCGGGTCTGGCAATGCTGAATGGATGCCATCGAACATGAGTACCGCCTCCGGCCCCAGTTCCTCACGCAGTGCATGGGCTGGTTCGATGTTCTGCTTGAGGCCGGCGGCTCCGTCGGCGAGGCCGTACTCGAAGAACCATTTCTGCCGGTGGAACCCTTGATCAAACATGGCGCTCGCAGCCTTCCGCGCTTCGGCCGGCACTACGGAATAGCCCAGCATGCTGGCATAAGCGTCCAACCGTGAACGCTTGCCCCCGAGCAGCCGCCAGACCGGTTGCCCGGCCGCCTTGCCCCGCAAATCCCAGAGCGCCAACTCCATCGCACTGAGTGCAGTGATTGCCCAGCCCGTTTCAGTATGGCGTGAGGCGCGCGTGACGCCCCATACGGTGGCGCCGGTCAGCGGGTCTTTCCCGTTGGCGTAGCTTTCGAGCGATTTCCCTGGATAGCACGCCGCCCAAAATGTGCCGAAGTTGAGCCTCTCGGGGTCCGCAAGATTGCGCCCGGTCAGCAGGTCACGGAAATTTACAGGAAAGCCCGCGGCCTGTTCCTTCTCGATCGGCCCGGCGTAACCTTTCAGCCCCGATTCGGTGCTGAGCTCCAGATAGGAAGTGGTCCCTCCGCTTTTACCGCGTTCGCGCACGTGGATGATTTTCGCGTCACGCGCGATGAGCGGTTTCACTTCCGCTGCTCGGGCGACGGTTCGCCATCCCATCACGCCGCCGGCCGAAACTGCCGCCGTGGCTGTTCTCAAGAACGTCCTGCGTGTGCTTAGGTTCATACCTCTATTTAATCCTCCACCGCGCGAGCAATCAACTCAGACGTATGCGAGAGAGAAGCCTATCAGGTTGGCCGAAAAGTGCATTTCATGGTCGGGAGAAGCCGGCCCCGCCCGGAAGCTGCCGGAGCTCGGCAGTGGCCGTGGCAGAAACCGTGCTTTTTTTTGATTCGGGAAGCTTTAACTGGCTTTAATTTGGTTTAAGTCGGCAGTGGCCAGTGGAGGGTGGGGGGGCTTGGAGGCCTGTGGAACGTCCGCCGGCCAGCCGCCTCCAGAATGTATGGTTTTGCGGCACCGACCCCGCCATTCCGCTGTTCGGCGCCCTTCCGTTCGGTTCCACAAGCCGGTCGTGTTTTCACGCCCGCAGTCTGCCCCACCTGGGCCTTCCGCGTCCAAAGACCACGCGGGCCATGCGGACTGTGCGGCGAAAAAGAAACGGAATGGAACACTTGCTCCGGTCTCTTGCCACGCCTTCAGCATGTCGTCCCAGCCTTTGCGGTACATGGGGCGCTTGATGGAGGGGGCGGCTTCCGTGAATTCATCAAGCCCAAGGTGTCGCCCAAGGCGGTCAACCGGGCCGAACTGCTCAAGTCCCTCGGGATCACGGAGGAGGAAGTCCAGGCCATCCTGGCGGCTCGGGTCGCCAACGGCCAGTAGTCCAGTCGCAGAGTGACGCTCGTCAGGACTGGCGGGCGGGAATGCGGGTAAAAGCCGGTCCCGACCCCGGCGAATTGGATTGTCCCCCGAACCCTTCCCAGGCCAGCCGCGCCTAATTGAGGCTCAAGAAAGCCATCGCTACGGACCGGGGGCGTTCGTAATGTAGCGAAACAGGCCAGAAGATGTGAACAGGTTGGTCGCGCTCCTCCGAATTCCGCCGTCCGGATCGGCAAGGCATTTGCGCACAGCGGCCGCGACCTCTGGTCTGGACAATTTAGAGTTTAGCAGAGCCACCATAGCGTGGTTACGGACACAAACATCCGAGTTGTTGAGTGCTTCGACCACCACCGCCGTATGATCATTCACAAGCTCTCGAAGAACCCATGCTGCGCTATTGCGGACCAAAGGTTCCTTGTCGTGGAGTGCTTCGACCATGGCTGCCATAACCGCTGGATCTTCCTTGACGAATCTCACCAAGACCAACGGAGCATTAACCCTCAGATCGAGTTCCCTGTCTCCTGTGAGAATCCGGAGGAGGGCGGGAACAGCAGGCTTCGGTTTCTCCCGCATCTGGCCCAATAAGAACATGGCCCGGAGTCGAACTCGGGTGCCATTGACGGGGCGCGGCAAGCGTTCTTGGAGCCAGCGAGGCAGCTTCCACCACGCCCTGCCGTAGCAGCGGCCTAGAGGGCCGGCGGGCTTCTCCATGAATCGGACCAGCACGGGGATCGAGTTTGAGTCCAGATCGCTGCCCTGAATGGCGTTTGCCTCCATAACCGTCTTGGCGTTTACCATGGAACGAAGCCAGTAGCCCAGAGTTTTACCTCTGTAGGCAGGCCCCGGATCCCTTTCGTGGGTTGACGCCCACATCGCCACCCCGATCCCGGCGATCAGCAGCGCCGCAACCACGATGTAAACCCGCTTCCGCATGGGAGGAATATGTCCAAGCCCACCAGTGTGGCAACCACATAATCGCCGGGCCCACATGGGGCACCCCCCATGGGCACTCCCTCACTTGAACTTCGGCGTGAATGAGTAAAACCTCCCAGAGGCCGAAAACACGACCTCCTGGCCCGGATGGCGGATTACGCGCCACGCAAGTAACTTCTTTGCCTCCGGGCTACCGGAAGGACCAGGCGCCACCGAGACCCAAAAGTCGCCTGGTGGCGAGGGGCCTCCGCCCACGAAACAATCCTCGCCTTCCCGTAGGTGAACGCGAGCCTGTATGTAGTACCGGGATCTCGACCACCCCGAGGTCTGTTGTCTTTGGAAAGTGCTCATTCAACCATCGCTTTATGTCCCGGAACTCTGCGAGATCCCAGCCCAGACGAGCGCCGAAATCGTTCGTGGACTGGAGTGGAACGAAGGCGCGCTCGAACCCAGAGGCAGCGCGGCCTGCACGGTGGTACAGGACCACAGCGTCAACGCTCTCGCCATCATAGCCGTAGTAGAACTCAGCGTAACCAATGTCGCCTATGGCGTGAAGATCTATGTGCCGCTGGTCTGGTTTATCGCTGGGCGTGAGGCCAGACACCCCGACGCCAGCCGGAACATAGATCGGCAAGACCCTGTCGCTTGGGCGCCCGCCCACAGGCCCAAGCTCAGGCCCAAAGACCCGGCCAACGTCCTCGGTACTTTAGAGCGCGGAGGCGTGTCTCGATCAGCTCCTGGTATTTGGTAAAGACTGACTTTAACTCGTGGCGGTCTGCCACAGCGCGCCGGATTTCAAGGCTATCCTGCGGAGTATCGAGCACCGTCCAAATGGGCGCGAAGGCGACGCTGCGGAGAAGGACAAGGAGTGCAAGGACGGACAGGCACTTTTTCCCAGCGGCCCAACAACTGCCCGAGCCCGCGCTGCCGATAACGAACATGTGCTTGGACTTGCTCATAGTGCCTCCATTGTGCCACCCCAAGCACCCCGAGGTCAATCCCCAAACGTAACTGTTCAGGTGGGACGCGTGGGGCAGACCTCCGGTCTGCCGGTTGCAGGGGCCTCTGGCCCCGAGCCTCGCAACTGCAAGGGACACGGAGCCGGAGGCTCCGTGAACCGGCAGACCAGAGGTCTGCCCCACACCTGAATAGTTACCCCCAAACTGCGCTGAGCGCGCCCGTTCCATGTCGGCAAACCCGCTTCCGCATTGGCTCCAATATGGCGAATCCGGTCGGCGTGGCAATCCAATAATTGCATCTCACTGAACCCGTTTCCTGCGGCGGACGAGGCCACAATCCTTGTCACAACCAAAGGTCCGCAGTGTTTCCATGACCATCACAACAACCCCCTGCCGTCTGTGCCACGGTCTCGGCTGTGCTCGTTGCTCCGGGCGCGGGCACTTTTACTAACGCACATTCAACCCGGAGGCAGAAGCCCTTCGCCCAACGATCTTCGGATCGGACTGCATCAACCGGCACGCCCTGCGCGCGCAGAAGGGCCAGCATGAGCGATTCATCGCCAAGTGAGTTGCTGGCCATGCTCGAAGTCTTTGATGCACCACCGCCGGTCAAACCCGACTTGGTGTTCAAGCCCAAGGAGTTCAAGCTCATGGCCATGCGGCAGTGCGTTTTGCCGGCCGATTGCAGCGAGTGCAACTCGCCCGACAAGATCGCCAAGTATTGGCTGGCCAACCTGCAGGGCCATTACCCGCTCGATCCCGATGTTGAATGCCTGGTTGAAATCACGCTCAACACGCGGATGCGTCCAATCGGCCACGTCTCCCTGGCGAAGGCCACGCTTGATATGGTTGTTACCCAGGCACGCGAGGTCTTTCGGCCCGCCATCGTCGGCAACGCGAAGTTCATCGCGCTGGTCGAAAACCATCCCAGCGGCGACCCGACCCCGTCGAGGGGGGACCTCAGGACCACGCAGCAGTTGTGCAAGGCCGGCATCATCGTCGCCATCAGGGTCCTGGACCACATCGTCATGGGCAAGCCGTCACCAGCAAATAGCGCCGGCTTTGCCTCGATTCTACAGCTTGGGTTTCTCAAAGGCATGTGAAGGACGAAATCAGAGTAGCGATGAAGTCCTGCATAGGTCAGAGGTGCGTCCCTAGATGAGTTTCTGTAGTTCTCTGCGCAACTCAACCACCCTGATGTGGCGGGGTTTGCGCTTCCAGTCGTGTTTCCAGCAGATAATCATATCACAGCCCTTCCCATCGTGGCCATGAGAGAGAAAGTCTAGGGAATTTTTTTCAAATTCACATTTCTGAGTAATCCATTTGCCCCGGCATTTAGTCCTGATGAGAGCGTCTGGAAAACGAGAGCCTACCGCCTCGATCTTCATCCTCAGTAACGCTGAAATCTTGCTAAATAGGACTATGACTTCCTGCTCTGTTATTGGCGCCCGTGCAATTCCCTCAAAATCAGCCTTGCCCTTGAATGGATTTCTAAGCCTGCGCAGCTTTCGTTCGATTTCCCTCCATTCATTTGGCCCCAGTCGTGAAACCGTTGGCTTACGACCGCAGAACTTGCCGACGAGCCTCTTGGGAAAACCAAGCTCCCTGCCGTTTACAGGCTCCCAGAATTGTAGATCTAGTATAATGGGCTTGGTATGGTGATAGGAGAGTCTGTCATTGAATCTGTATCTGCCGCTAATAGTGCCAATACCGAATATTCTTTCTCCTGAGTTGATTAAAACCTTATCGCCTGGGTTTACGTCTTTGTAGAAGTGCCACAGTATATTTGAAGCCCTGGTTACGTTTCCTTTGTTGTACGAGCGTCTAAAGTGCTTCTTGAAGGCTTTATCGAAATCCTCTCTACCCTTGTATCTATGAAGGTCTCCCATTTCATTCCAACCAACAGCAACGCAATCGTTGTCCCTCTGCTCGACCCAGGCGAAACCTTGCTCGCCGGGGGCTATCCGCCAGTAATGTGTAGTGTTTGCGCTCATAGCGGGGTTTAGGGCTGCGTAAGTGATAGAGTTTAGTATGTAAGCTCCGCACGTTTTGATTTCATCAAACGCTTCTTGCCTTCAGCTTCATCCATTAAGGCAAAGTGGATTCTGCCGGATGTCCATCCCGACTTTATCCGCAGTCGGTAAAAGTATAGCTTTCCCGCTTGTGCATTTAACGTCACTTGGTCAATATTCTCCAGACCGACATTAAGGACGTGTCTGCCCTGATCAAGGTTGAGCAAAACATACGTCTTTGGAGCCAATGCCCCTACGATCCGCCCGTCGAGGACAACACGGACGGGTACCGTAGTTTTAGCGTCGAGGTTGACATAAACAGAGGCCTTGTCCGGTTGCGGGATGAACTTCTTGGCTTCAATGTCCTGAGATTCTGGGGTCATTGGAACAGACACGCAGCCTACCGCCAGGAAAAGCAGGCATCCGAGTAACGTAAGGGTTGCAAGGGAAAGCCTGTTTGGTCTTTTCATGGCGTCAGCATGGAACTGATCCCTATGGAATGTCAAGGCTCAAATATGCCCAATTCGGCATCACCAGGGGGCCTGGGGCTGGCGCCGGGGCATCGGAAGACCCCGGAGACCGCTGGGGTAGCGGCAAGACCCCCAGGGCCGTCCTAGGGCACCCGGATGCCACCCCGGCCCAGGTCCCCATCTGGGTCATTTCGGGCATCTGAGCGGTTCCAGCGCCGATGAAAGGCGAAAGAATCCTTCGTCATAAGCCCTTGGAAATCCGCCAGTTAGCGTATTGCGATAAAAGAGAAGTGGATTTACGACCTCTTTGCGGTGGACGGCGCACCACAGTTAGTGCTCGGATTCGCATCTATGCCTATTGCCCCACGCCGGCCGGCCCCATAACACCGAGCCGGGGCGTCGATCCCCGGCAATAGCCAAGCCCGAAACGCCCCCAAGGGCGTCGGTGCAGTAATTGGCCTGCACCCTGAACGAGCGCAGATTCATCCCTTCCAAGGCCGAAACCCGGTCAGCGGGTCTGCGCGTTATTAGCGCACTGACGAGGCCATCGCCAGGAACGAAACGACATTATGAGTAACCCCCAAAAAATGGGCCGACAACAGCATCCAGTTCCCAGGCCTGATCGCGGAGTTGCAGGCGGCTGGTGCCTTCACGCCGACCGTCATGATCGGGCTGGCCGGCAGCATGGACCTGGAGCCGAGGAAATCCACAGACTCGTGAACCGGGCAGAGCGGGAACGGGAGGAGATCAAGGCCAGGGCCATGGCCCCGGACGCGGCGCCGGGAATGACGCCGGAGGCCTTCCTTGAGAAGTTCCCGGAGACCGAGGAGCGGGTGGACCTGCTGGAGGACATGGCGTGCCCAAAATGCGGCGAGCGGGACCGTTTGTTGCCGGGCCGCGGCAGCAACGCGGTTCCGGAAAGAAAGGGGCTCCGTTGGGCCGTGTCCCGGAGGGACACTCGACAATAGCCCGGCGTTTCAACGCCGGGACAGACAGTTTCGTGTTGCCTCCGTCCCGAAGGGACGGCTGAATGGGGCTCATGTCCTACATCAGCTCGCTGTACCAGTCAAGAGGCATCGCATCGATTACGACGAGCGTCATCTGTGGGACTGAGCTTCAGGCGTCCCCTCGGGACGCAGGCCCCTTTGAGAAGCGGACCCGGCGCTGAAGCGCCGGGCTACTCTCAGGATGTCCCTCCGGGACAAAACCCACACCGGCGCGGTTTGGGGAGCAACCCTGGCTTCACTGGGGTTTCCTCAGATGCGCCGAGATGGATTCCCGAAATTCCTCGGCGGCATGAAACCCACCGGGGGAGGTCGGGATTGATCCGTGGCAAAGCGCGAAACGCCCGCGAGGGCGTCGGTGGACTAATTGGCGTCCACCCTGAAAGAGCGCAGCTTCACGCTCGATCACCTTCACAAGCGAACCGCACGGTCCATGCCGTCGCGGCAGCAGAAAGTGAGTATCCCCATGAGAGAAAAGCGGGCGCGCATCCCGCAACTGGAGGTCCTGGAGTGGTTGAAAGAGCACCACCCTGGCCTGCACGCCAATGCCGAAATTGATCGGGAGTGGATCGGGCTCGTCACCAACCTGAGCGGCGAGGGCAACCCGGCCACTCGTGAGTCCATCAAAGAGTTCGGCTTCATCTTCTCACGCCACGGCGGGCACAAGCTGCTTGGCGCGGCGCGGCCGCGACCAAAGTCCTGGGCAAGTTCCTTGGCCCGGGAAAGCTGCGGGAGGCTGGCTCCGCCGTGCCAAAAACGGCGCTCCGCGCCGAAGAAGGGAGGGTTCGGAACGGCGTTGTGCGACCGCAGAAGAAATCTCGCTCAAATTGCGGGATTCTCACCATTTGCACTGCAGTGGGAAAGTTGGCTTTGGGGGCCTTCGTGCCTCAAGCCGTTGCCATTCCGGCGACAAGCCTGCCGTGTCGCCGACCTTCCGCCTTTGCCGCGCGCCAAAGCGCGGCTCCGGCCGGCCCGACGGCGGCCAAGTCGGCAGGCGCTCGAAATCCGACCGCCTGCGGGTTTGGAAAGCCGCCATACGGTCCCGAGGGGGCGCATACGCGTCAGGCTAAGACATGGACAATCCCCGGCACACTCTTGTGCTCAAGCGGGGCTGGCGGCCCTCCCCCCTTCCCCCCTCCCATGGGCCTCCGGCGCGTGCGCTTTGTGGCGCACGCGCCGGAGGCCCATGGGAGGGGGGAGGATGGTTTGTTGCTCCGTACCCAGGGTGGCGGCCCGCCTCCGCTCCCTCCTTCGCTTCGCTGCGGAGGGTCGCTCCAGCGGGCCTTGCCCTGGGCTATTCTCCGCTGCCCCTTTGGGGCAGGAGAATGCGCGCTTCGCGCGGGAGATGGGAGGGCGGCTGCGACGCCGCTGGGCGATTGGATGGGTTGTCTTAGCGACAACCACGTCCTGGAAGCGCTCGAACAGGCCTATGGCAGCGACCCCGACTGCCTGCGCTCGAGGGAGTTGCCAATCACCCCGGCGACAAGGGGATGAAGGCCCTGGCTGACGCCATCGTTCAGGCCATTATGCAACGCGACACCGCCCTTCGTTAGCAGGACAACCGAACCGATCTGCCTTGTCTGGGTGCTTGGCCAGCCGTTTGGGTGCCCACCATCATGCAGCTCGGTTGCGAAAGTCGGCGCGCCTCACGGGAACTGCGGGGCCCTTGAAGTTTTTCAAGACGACAAACGGTCTTGGTCTCCAGGACTATCGGCGATACCCTCGCCGCATGAAACCTTTCAACAGAGTGATCGGATTACTGGCGGTCGGTGTGCTGGCCGCTGCGGGACCGGCAGTCAAGGCTGCGGAGATGGAAGTTTATAGCGACCCGGAGCACGCCGACGCGGACTTCAAGTTCCAGGGTGAATATGCCGGCGCTGGCGCCAAGCTTGGCGCACAGGTGCGCGCGCTGGGCCATGGCGCGTTTCGCACGATGTTCTTTGGCGGCGGTCTGCCCGGAGACGGCTGGGACGGCAAGACGATCATCCAGAAAGCCCCCAGCACGGATAACACCACGCCCGCGGACGCCCGGCTCGAAGGCGATAAGGTCGTCATTGACCAGGTGTACCATGCCGTTTGCGACGGCCAAGCCATCACCGGCCAGACCGACACCGGCCGAAGGTTCGAGTTGAAGCGCGTCCACCGGCGCAGCCCGACTCTCGACGCTCCCGCGCCTGCCGGCGCCCTTGTGCTCTTCGACGGCTCCAATACCGACGGATGGCAACCGGGCGTCATTGTGACACCGCAGAAATGGATTACCTCGGCCGGCGGCGCGACCACCAAGCGGAAGTTCCAGGACTTCACGTTGCACGTCGAGTTCATGATCTCGTACATGCCCGAGACCCGGACCATTTGGCAGCGTCCCAACAGCGGCGTCTATTTGCAGCAGCGTTACGAAATCCAGATTCTGGATTCCTTCGGCGTGGTGGAGGGCCAGCACGATTGCGGCGTCCTCTACGCCCAGGTCACGCCGGACATCAACATGTGCTACCCGCCGCTGACGTGGCAGACCTACGACATTGATTTTAGAGCCGCCCGTTACGACGCGGCCGGGCGGAAGACAAAGCTCGGGCGCTGCACGGTGAAGTTCAACGGCGTCACCATCCTGGACGATGTTGAGATCAAAGGTTCGACGCCCGGCGGGATTGCGGAAAGCCCGGACCCAGCCGGCATCTACCTCCAAGCCCACGGCCACCCGATCTTCTTCAAGAACATCTGGATCGTGGAGAAGGAATAGCGGATCAGGAACCGGTTCCTGTTCCGGAGGCTGTCACGGGAACGTCAAGCAAGGGACTGAAACATGAGATTCATCATGAAAGATTTCCGCGTTTGCCTTCTCGCCCTCGCCGCCTGGCCTTTGGTCATGCTTTCGCGGAAGGCCCATGGGCCCTCGCGCGAACTTCGTCGCCGAATCAGCCGGCCTCCGGCCAGATTACTCTTGAATATGCGAACCCGGTGTGGGACGGCTACCTGGCCGATCCACTTTCAAAGACGGTCGCCCTGCCGTTGCGGGTCACCGAACACCTCGGGGAGTAGAGCCGCGTTATGAACTGTCCCGCAAGTCCGGCGAGGCTGTTGGCTTGTGGCTGTATGTGGCTGGCATGGGCCGTGGGTCGCATCGGAGCGATCCCAGCGGACTTTAGCGGGAGCAGCGTTGGACCCATGCCCCGGCAAGCTATCGTTACCGGCGAGGTGGTGGACCAGGCCACCGGGCAAACCATTGCTTCGCGGGTCTATATCCAAGACCAGGATGGGCGCTGGTTCTTCCCGGAGTCAGCCGCTCCCGCCGGCTCGGCCATTGGTTACGAACGGCGAAACTGGCTCAACACGAACGCCGTCGAGTTCCACACGACACTCTCGGCCCATCCCTTTCGAGTGGAGTTGCCGCCGGGCCATTACACGGTCACGGCCGAGCAGGTTCTGGAACGCCAACCCCGCGGTTACCGGCCGCGCGAGATTTACGAACAGAACACGGCCCTGCGCGAGGTGCTGGATTTCATCCGCAACGGCGCCGTGTCGGGCGGGCATGCCGGGCTGTTCCGCCCACTGGTTGACAACCTCCTGTGGAACGATCCGTTCCTTGTTCTGGCGGATTGTAACTATTCAGGTCTAATCAGGGGAATTTAAGCACCGCCTTCGTTGGCGCACGAGCTTTGATTCGCTTTTTTCTCACTTTTTTGCTCATCCGGTACCTGGACTCCAGGCCCCACTCGTGCCATCATCCGGGCATGACCTTGACCGTGCAGGGCCGTTTGCTCGGTGCGGAGCAGTTGGACCAAGTCCGCCAGTTGCTCGGGCAGCACCCCCAATGGAGTCGCCGCAGGCTGTCCCGCGCGCTGTGTCAACGGTGGGCTTGGCGGGACCCCAAAGGCCGACTCCAAGACATGGCCGCCCGCGCGCTGTTGGTCAAATTGGAAGCGCGGGGCCTGCTGGTCTTGCCGCCGCGCCGCTGCGTGCCTTGCAATCGCATGCGCCGCCAGCAACTGCGCCCGGTGGCCCATGGCACCCAACGCCTCGCCGGGCCGCTGGAGGCTTTGCAGCCACTGGAGGTGCGGGAATTAAGCCAATGGCCGGACCAACGGCCGCTCTTCGACTGGCTGCTGCATCGCTATCATTATCTGGGCTACACCGGCACGGTGGGCCTCAATCTGAAGTACCTGGTGCTGGATCGCTGCGGGCGACCGCTCAGTTGCCTGCTCTTTGGCTCGGCGGCCTGGCAGTGCGCCCCCCGCGACCAGTTTATCGGCTGGAGCCCCGCCGCGCGGCGCGCGCATTTGCAGGCGCTGACCAACAACACGCGTTTCATCGTGTTGCCCTGGGTCGCCACGCCCAACTTGGCCAGCCACGCGCTGAGTCTGGTCTTGCGCCGTCTGGCCCAGGACTGGCAGCGCAAATACGCCCGGCCGCTCCATCTGGTGGAGACCTTCGTGGACACCTCCCGTTTCACCGGCGCCTGTTATCGCGCCGCCAATTGGATCGCGTTGGGCCAGACGACCGGCCGCACCCGCAACGACCGGAGCAATCGGCCCCAGGTCTGCCCCAAGGCGGTGTGGGTCTATCCGCTGGACCCGCAGTTTCGCCGCCACCTATGCGCCTGAAGAGCCGCCAGCAACTCTTGGCCTTGGCCCGCACGGCCCCAGCCCGGCTCGTCGAGTGGGCGCTGCGCCTGGTGGCCAGGCTGCGGCAAGTGTGTCGGCAACGGGATGCGCTACGCCGTCAAGTCAAAGAACTCCAAGCCCGCCTGGCCCTCAACAGCACCAATAGCAGCAAACCGCCCAGCCTCGGATGGATTGGCCAAACCGGCCCCCAAGTCCCTGCGCCAAAAAACCGGCCGCCGGCCCGGCGGCCAGCCCGGGCATCCGGGCCGAACCCTCCAGCCCGTGCGCGAGCCGGATCACGTGCGCATGCATCGGCTCCAACGCTGTCCCTGCGGCGCTTGCCAGGGCCGGGACTTGCGCTCCGAGCCGGTCCTGGACTACGAGAAGCGCCAGGTCTTCGAGTTGCCCGAAAAGCCGCTGGAAGTGACCGAACACCGGGCCGAGATCAAACGCTGCCCCGTCTCCGGGCGGCGGGTCACCGCCACGTTCCCCGAGGGCGTCATCGCCCCGGCCCAATACGGCCCACGCTTCAAGGCCCAGATGGTCTATCTCAACGACCAGCACTTCATCCCGTATCAGCGGTTGACCCAAATCTGCCAAGACCTCTACGGCCAGCCCTTGAGCGAGGCGACCATCGCCTCGGCCAATCAACGGGCTTACGAACACCTGGCCCCCTTCGAGCAAACGCTGGGGCAACAGTTGCCCCAAGCCCCGGTCAATCATTGCGATGAGAGCGGCCTGCGCGTGGCCAAGAGTTTGCACTGGCTTCACGTCGTCAGTAACGCCCACCTCACTTTCTACGGCGTCCATCCCAAGCGCGGCACCGAGGCGATGGATTACTTCGGCATCCTGCCCCGCTGCACCGGCTTCCTTATCCACGACCATTGGAAACCCTATTTCACCTACGACCAGTGCCTGCACGCCCTGTGCAACGAGCACCATCTGCGCGAACTCAAGTTCCTGTGGCAAGAACAGCACGAAGCCTGGGCCCAGCAGATGAGCGCCTTCCTGCTCGGCTGCCTGGAACGTCGCAAAAAGCACGGCGTGTTGGAGGAGTGGCAATTCAAGCGCCTGCGCCGCCAGTATCGCGCCATTGTCCAAGCGGGCCGCCGCCGCCATCCCCGCCAGCAGGGCAACCGGGCGCAAAGCAAGGCTGCCAACCTGCTGGATCGCCTGGAGGACTTCGAGTGGAGCGTGCTGGCCTTTACCGTCTTTGAGGAAGTCCCGTTCACCAACAACGGCGCCGAGCGCAACCTGCGCATGGAGAAGACCCGCCAAAAGGTCTCGGGCTGTTTCCGCACCCTGCACGGGGCCAGGGTCTTCGCGCGCATTCGCAGCTACATCTCCACCTGCCGCAAGCAGGGCCGCAACCTCCTTGACGCGCTGGAAAAGGCCGTCGCCGGCACCCCGTTCATCCCCTCAGCCCCTCCCAGAGGCCCGTAAGACCTGAATAGTTACGGCGGATTACAATTGCCGGGTTTCGATCTTGACATCCAAGTGCCGACTTTTATGCTTCACTCATGCCCTGGCGGAAGCTTAGATCATCCGAGCAACAGAACAGACGATGAGCGAAGACAAGGTCCCCGGAACCGCCTCCCCTCTGAGGAGCTGCACTTCGATTCGGCAGATGTCCCATGCGCTCCCTATCGTTCTGGGCCTGCTGTTTTTATGTTCTTGCGCGACAGAACGAGCAAGCCACCGGCAGGGCCCCGCGGAGGTGGACATCAACCAGGATGCTGGCCGTGGCGGCTTGCTGTTTGTGACGCTGCGGTTCAAGAGCGGCGAAGAGCTGCCCTTTGTTGTGGACACCGGGTCGCCCGGCGCGCTTTTCGACAAATCGCTGGTGCCCGAAACTGGGCCCCCGTCTGCCGCTCGGCACCTGGGCGGTTCCGATCGGCGGCGAAAGGCAGAAATCCGGCATTTATTGGACACCCAGACTTTATCTGGGCAGCACTCGGTTGAAGACAGGCCGGCTGTGCGCCAGGGCCGATCTTCAGCCGCTATCCAGGCAGGCCGGCCATCCCATCATGGGGATTCTGGGCATCGAGTGCCTGAAGCACTATGTCATTCAACTGGACTTTCAAGCCGGCAAAATGCGTTTTCTGGATTCCAAGCAACTGAACGTCGCGCAGTTGGGCAAGCCTTTCCCGCTCGGGCTTTCCTTCTATCGCCAGCTCTTTACGCATCACCCTGGCCTTGCCGGAGGCAAAAGCACCCGATTGCTGATTGATACCGGATGGAGCGAGGACGGCTCGGTTGAAAAAGACGCGCTCAAGGGGCACGCCTCAGGATCGTGGGCGCATTTCCCGGAATGCGTTTGGGACGGCCAAGCCTACACAGACCTCAATATCGGCACCGAAGGAAACATCCTTGGACTGGGATTTTTAGCGCGGCACCTGGTCACGTTTGATTTCCCCAGACGAATCATGTATCTGAAAAAGACCAGCGCCGGCCCGCTGTTGGATGAAGGACTTGCCGCCGCCGTGGAATTCTTAAGAGGTTTGAAGAAATCGGGTCGGGCGCCGGGCTGGTCTAAAAATGATAAAGGGACAATCAGTCTTGAGACCCATCCCGACCCGGAGACCTTCGGCTTTGCTGCGCGCAAACCGGGGGATTCAACTGTCTGCCACTATACCGTCACGCGAACCTCCAAATGCAGCCCGTGGAGACTACGGAAAGCGTGGCGGACAGATGAGAACAACAAAACGATTGAAGAGCTTCCTGTGCCGTGATTCCGCACGCGAACTATGCCAGAAAGTCACTTCACGAGAATCACGCGTTGACAGAAATCCTCAAACGGTTCGCGGTCCCGGTGTTCTTGAGCAAAGCCCAGCAATACGGGGCGGCGCTCACTCATAAGGTCGTCGGTCCGGACGCTTTCCTTGAACAACCGGTTGTGCCGCGTGCCGGCCCGACTGCAACCAAGGTAAAGGTTGTATTTGTTGGGCGCCTTGCCGAGCAATCCGATCTCCCCGAGGAGCGGGCGGTCGCAACCGTTTGGACAGCCGGTCATGCGGAGGACGATTTCCTCGTCTTTGAGGCCGGTTTCCGCCAGCAGTTGCTCGAGGCGCGTCAAAATCTCGGGCACCGCCCGTTCCGCCTCGGCCTGCGCTCGCCCCGAGCGCGAGTAACGCGGTGGAGCCTTTGGCGTGCGACTTGCGGGCGGCGACTCCGTCCACTGAGGTCCGAAAATTGATCTCCGAGCGCGTATTCCAGGCGCCGCTGATCGAGACGCACGAGCATTTGCTCGAGGAACAGGAGCGGCTGCAAGGAGCGGCGCATCCACGTGTGCCCTGCGACGATTGGGCGCTGCTGTTCAGCCATTATCCGACCCAAACTCAGCCGACGCCCGCAGGGCCTTGCACACGATTTTGGGCCTGGCTCCTGATTTTGACGGCGTCCACCTCGTTGGGTTCCGACCTCGATCAGCCCGTCAATGCCTGGGTCAAACGCACGCCGCTGGCCACGAGCCCGACCTCGCCGCGCCTGGGCTATGAAGGCGCCTGCGTGTGGGACACCAGGCATCACCTGCTGCTCCGCTACGGCGGACATAACCAAGGGGGTGGCGGCGAACAGGGAGCCGAGGTCTGGACCTTTGATTTGGTCGGCGCGAGGTGGACGCTCAAGGAACCGAACCTTTCGCCCCCGGGGGTGTGCTGCAACTCGCAAAACGTGTTCGATCCGGTGCGCGGCCGTTACCTTCGCTTCCCGTTCTTCAGCGGCAGCCACGGCTGGCAATGGCGGCGCGAGCTTTACCTCAATGACTCCTCGGTCTGGACCTACGACCTGGACCAGAATACCTGGTGCAACCTGCGGCCATTGCCTGCTCCCCACCTGGCCCCGTTGCGCTGCGCATCGTGGGACGCGGACGAGCAAGTGGTGGTGGTGTTCGGCGGCGAGGGCAGCCAGGAAGGCACCCTCGTTTACGATCCCTACCTGAATGAGTGGCGCTGGATGCGCCCCAAGGTCCAGCCCGAATTCCGCAGTGGCGGCCAGATGGCCTATGACGCCGCGCGCAAGGTCCACGTGCTCTTTGGCGCCCAGTTCACCGACGATC
The DNA here is from genome assembly GCA_963749495.1 of uncultured bacterium. Classification (GTDB taxonomy): domain Bacteria; phylum Verrucomicrobiota; class Verrucomicrobiia; order Limisphaerales; family UBA8199; genus CAVQND01. The sequence continues at coordinate 519,064 of CAVVMW010000014.1, read as the reverse complement.
CGCACACCTGGCTCTATGACCTGCGCAAGAACGAATGGCGCGACGCCCGGCCCGCCGTGATGCCGCCTACCAGTCAAAACGATGCCGTGCTCACGTATGATCCGCTCAACCGGATTGTCCTCGCCCTCGTGAAGCTGACGACCGGCCAGGACGAACAGGCGCAACACCGCCTCGAGACCTGGGCCTATGACACCGCCGCCAACACGTGGACCAAACTCAGTCCCACCCCTGAGCCCGAGCCCTCCGGCAGCCGCGCCCGCCAGATCGTGTTTGCCCCTGAACTGGACCTCGCCATTCTGGAAAACTGCCCCAGCAAGCCGCGCGAGCAACAGGTCTGGACCTATCGTTACGCCCAGGCAACGCCGGGCCTTGCGTTCAGTTGGCCGGCGCCAAAGGCCCACCCTCAGCCGCCTCTGGTCGAAGACGTTGTTGTTGCCGTTCTCTCGCCCACTCGCGTGGAACTGAACTGGAAACCGCCGGACGATCCCACTATTGTCGGTTACCACGTCGAGCGAGCTGCGGTCGAGGTGCTGAGCGAAGACCAACTTCAGCGCCTCAAGAGAAACACTCCGCCCTTGGCTGAGCCGTCTGTGGGCGCCATCCAGCGCATCGGACCTTTTAGTCGGCTCACCACGGCTCCCCTGAAAGAGACCCGCTTCTCCGACACCACCATCGATCTCACCAAGTCACAGCCCGCCGGGGACGAGCCTGCTCACACGCGCCGGTTCTCCTCCCAGGAATTGGACATGACCGGCAAACCGTATCGCCTGGCGGTCTTCGTCTACCGCGTCCGCGCCGTAAGCACCGCGGGTCTCCAGAGCGGCCCTTCACCCGCTTGCTTCACCATCCCCTCCTCCCCGCAATGGCTCTTCAGCAGGGAAACCGGTCAAACCTGTCAGCTCAAGTGGTCCGCCAACCTCGAAAAAGGCATCCGCGGCTACCGGGTTTATCGCATGGACGGCCGCTACGACAACGAACCCGTTTCGCGTTTGAGCCCCGAACCCATCACCGCCCTCACCTGCCAGGACCCGACTGCCGGCAAATCCACCCGCCGCTACTATGTAGTGGCTGTGGACGCTATGGGCCAGGAGGGCTTTCCATCCTCGCCTGCATGGTTCAATCGCGAGTGGCGCAGCTTCTACGCCCCCTTCCTCGGGGAGTGGCATCAGTGAGGTGGCCGCTGGAGCTTATGTGCAAGAATCGAGTCCCTGGTCACCTTCAAGTTCCCGCCGGACCCGATTGTGGGCGTTACGCGGCTTTTGATTTTTCTATTGACAAAATAGACAAAGGTCTAAATAATGGGCCGAGCCTTTGGGGCGGGCGTGAACTTCGCCGCCCATCGGCGAGACGGTTTTTTATGAAAGACGTTCGGTTGCCACCGGCGGAGCGGGACGTGCTGGCTTGCGTTTACCGGTTTCCGGGGGCCACGGCGCGCCAGATCCGCGAGGGCCTTCGCGGTTATCGGCCCATGGCCCATGGTTCGGTGCTCACCTTGCTCAAGCGGCTGGAGGCAAAGCGGCTGGTCGCGAAGCAGAAGGGTCCTGTGGGGAAGGCCTTTGTCTATCATGCCACCAAGCCCCGGGAATCCACTTTCACTCATCTGCTGCGAGACCTCGTGCACCGGGTATTCCAGGGGGACCCGGTTTCGCTGGTCGCTTCGCTCTTCGAGACCCGGCCGCCCACGGGCCGGGAGGTGGAGAAGCTGCAGGCCATGTTGGATGACTTGCGGCGTCAGAACCGCTCGGAAAAGGGGGACCCAAAATGAACAGTCTCGTCCACTTCTTAAACCAATGTTCGCCGGCCTGGTGGGAATACACGCTGCACGCCACCTGGCAGGCGGCGCTCACGGCCGCGATCCTCCTCGGCGTGGCCGCCCTGGGGCGGAAGTGGCCGGCGCCCTGGCGTTACGGGCTGCTGCTGGTGGCCTTGTTGAAGTTCGCCGTCCCGCCGTTCCTATCCGTGCCGTTCGGGGCGTTCAGCCACCTGGGTCCGCGCATGGCAGCCTCAGCCCCGCTGAACCCGGCCCAGCCCTCGACTGTCGTGGCCCGCGATTCCGACTTCGCCCTGGGCGCTCCCGCCCAGGCGGCTCCCGGCCCCGGTCTGAGCCTGGCGAGGCCACTGGCCTGGAGCGGGTTCGCCGCCCACACGGCCAAGACTCCAGTACGGGCGGGTGATCCTCCAGGCCCGAGACTCCATCGGACGGCTTGGCTCATGCTCCTGCACCTTGCGGGCTTTGCGGCAATGCTGGCCTGGGTTGCGCGGCAATTGAGCCGCCTCCGCGGCGCGGTGCGCCTCAGCCGTCCGATGGCGGAGGGGCCACTGCACCTCATGCTGAGCCTCCCTGGCCGTCGAGTTGAGAATCAAGCGAATTCCCGCGCTAAGAGTCTCGGACCGGCTTGCGGCCCCCGTTGCCTTCGGAGTCCTTCACCCGACTGTGCTCATGCCGGCGATGAACCTGTCGCGGCTTTCGGAACAGGAACTGAAGGTCATCCTGGCCCATGAATTGGCCCATGTCCGCCGGGGCGACTTGTGGGTGAACTGGGCGCAGCTCTGGCTGCAAGCGATCTGGTGGTTCAATCCTCTGCTATGGATGTTGAACCAGGCCGTGCGCAAGGCGCGGGAGGACTGCTGCGATGATTTGTTATTGGCGCGGAGAGTGACCTCCGGCGATCTCTACTGCGACACGCTCCTGCGTGCGGCCGTTGAATTTGGCCGTCCCGAGCCGCTGACCGGAGCGCTGGGGTTCGGCGAACGCCTGCATCCCTTGGGCCGTCGCTTTGCGCGCATCCTGGACCCGCGCCTGCCGCGGGCTTACCGGCTCTCGGCCGTCGGCCTCGCCCTCCTCCTGGGCATGGGATTCCTACTGCTGCCCGGCGTTCGTAGCCAGAGCGCTTCGCTTGGGCGGTTCGCCAAAGCGGTGGGGAAGGCCGAAGCGGGCGGCGGGGTTGGCGCTGCGCCCATGGAGACCGATTCCACGCATCAGGCTGCAGCTCAGGCCCGTTTGCCCGATTCTTACGAGCACTTCCTTTACCTTCGGCATGATTGGGCTGACGGCGGCGCCAAGTCCGATTCTCTGGTTCTGGTCCGGGTGACCCGCGATGGCTTCGATTCGCGGGTTGTCTATTCGGAATTCAACCTGTCGGTTGGCTGGCACCCGTTGGGGGTCTGCAACCGAAAGCTCTACGCCATCAAGCTGGGCCTGCTGATAACCGTGGACCTCGAAACTGGAACGGCCCAAGAGGTGGACTGGAGCATTGATTCATGCACGTGGAGCGATCGAAGGCTATACGTGTTCATCTCGCAACCAGGGGGGCCGTCCTGGATTCCATCCTTGATCCGGGTCTATGACGCAGAAACAGAGGCATACCGGGACATTGCAACAGTGCCGCACCCGCCGGTTGTTGGTTCATTGGGCAGGTGGCCTCGGGTGCTCCAAGTTTCTCCCGACCACAAATGGTTGGCGTACTTTTGCCGGAGTAACAGCTCTGCTTTTTCGTCCACGTACCAACTACGCCTGGTCGCCGTCAATGGCGGGACGATCAAGGCCCCCGGAATATCGGTAGAGGCAATGGAGTTCCTCGCCGGCGGCGCTCCCGAAGCCGACGGCCCGCCCTTTTGCTGGCTCGACCCCAAGACCCTCTTGGTGGTGCGTGACGTGTCCAAGAATCACATGTCGATGCCCATGCTGGGAGCGAAGGCTGCCCCGCTATATCCGACGGAGGCTGAAATGATCCTGGCGCGCGTGGATCTTGATCCGGATCGGATAACGGACATTTGCCGGCTTCCTCCGTTCGAACTGGAATATAGCGCGCCGTTCTTCCGCCAGGTGCACAAAGGCGAAATGCCGCGCCTGGTCCTTGGCCGGCTAGGTCAGTACCGGTACTGACCTTGTTGAACGGCGTCTCGTTGAAGATGCTGAGATCGGAGGCGGTTATAGCTACAGGCGGGGCAAGTCTGCTGACGCTGCTGACGAATTGCGGATCAAAGGCAAGTTGCTGGAGAGTGGAATGGTCATTCAGGAGGTTGCCGTGTCACCTGATGAACGCAGGGTCGCGTGGCACGCGCGGCCCAGTATTCGGCCGGTATGGGACGTGGATGCGTCGAAGATACGGACCCATGACACGGGGCCAGTGGAGGCATGCACGGTCGCAAAGGAGTGGATCCCGGATGCCTGGGACACCTGGCGTCCGTCGTTTGAGGGAAATCTGCTTTGGATTTCCACGGGAGACTTAACGCCGATGCGTCAGACCAGCCCGCGCTGGATGGAAACGTTTTTCACCGCGGCCGTATCCTGGTTGGTCGCATTGGACGCCTCGGTGAATCTCCGGCGAAGGTGGTTCCCCATTCGAGTCAGGTCAGCTCTGGGAGCAGATGGCGGCCAAGGCCGTGCGCGGGCTTTGAGCTTACCCAGCAGCGTCGCAAACCACAGGTGCTTTGGTTCTTGCTGCGGGTTTGATACGCTGCGGTCCCATGATATTCGAGGAACAAGTTCCTCTGGCGCCGCTTACGACCTTCCGGATCGGTGGGCCGGCGCGCTATTTTTGCCGGGTCGCGTCTGAGGACGCACTGGTGGAGGCGCTCCGGTTGGCGCAGGTCCGGGGGCTGCCGCTGTTCGTGCTGGGCGGTGGGTCGAACATCTATCTGACTGAGCACTTCGCGGCGCACGGCATTCCGGCGCCGACCCTGCGTCAGGTGCGCAACGCGGTGGTCGAGGTGCGCCGGGGCAAGCTGCCGGATTGCAGGCTCTGGGGCACTGCCGGCTCGTTTTTCAAGAACCCTGTCGTGCCGCGCCAGACCTTCGACAAGCTCAAGCAGGAGCACCCTGGGCTGCCAGGACATCCCGAACCGGACGGCCGGATCAAACTCCCTCTGGGATGGATTCTGGACAAGGTCTGCAAGGTCCGCGGCTTTGCCCTGGGGAAGGTGAGCACTTACGAGAAGCAGGCGCTAGTGGTGGTGGCTCAGCTCGGTGCTTCGGCGGCCGACGTGGTCAAGCTGACCACGGAGTTGCGGCGGCGCGTCCAGGAAGCGACGGGGCTGGCCATCGAGGCGGAAGTCGAATGGGTCGGTTGATGGCTCGAGAGGCTCCGCGAAAGCCCTTCTGATCACGTATCAGAAGGCCAGAATCCCCTCAGTCTGCTTCTTATCCCTCCCCTTGGCGTGGCGCTGGACCTCGATCGCGGACATGTCAGGTAACACGGCCTCGCAGAACGACGACCGGTGCATTATGGCGAGATAACCGATCTCTTGATCATTAGCTTTCCTTTCTATTCGATGTGAGCCCCGGGGCCTCGACCCACGTAGCAGGACTGGGGCATGAGCGCTACGCAGCACATAGCCAAGGAGGGGGCCGAGGCCATTCCTAAGGACGCAAGGACTCTCAGGGAAAAGTCTCAGTAAACAGACATGTTGTTGGGGACCAGAACCGGGGCGCAGCCCCGGCGGCTGCCTGGAGCACACGGTTGACCGCCGCCTCTCCAAACCGCGCCAAACGAAAAAATCGCATGCACAAGAGATGCAATCATGGAACGACTGGAACCGGATCCGACGGAAGATGGCAGGCCGAGGCTCCTGACCCAAATCAATTCTCAAGCGATGGGCCGTTCCTGCTTGGAGGCGCGTCGTGGCCCGGTCTGGGACGCGGCCGACTTGGCCGGCGGCTTCGAGGTGCTGGGATTCGCCGCGCCGTTCGTTGTGGTCCGGAGGCGGACTAACCAGAAACCGAGGCCGAGAAGCCCCGGATGGTCGGGTGCAGGCCGTCGGCGATGAGCCGGAAGGCCTCGGCCAACCCAGGGTCGGTTTCCTCCAGCGGCGCGGCTCTCCGCCCTGGGTCCGGCTCCTCCCCTGGTGTCTGGCGCGGCCGGTGGCATCGGTCCTCCGGGCGCGGGACAGCACCAGCCCGGAGGCTGGCGGACGGACCTTCCCCTAGCGGCTCTCAGGCCGGCAGACCTGTTCTGCGGCTCACCACCACCGGCGGAGGTTCTCGACACATCAACCGCCCAATTCCTGCCAGGCATCCCGGAAATGCTTGAGCGTTTCCCACGGGGCGTCGATGGCGGTGTTGCAGCTTGACGCCAGGACGAACCGGTGGGCGAATGGTTGGAGACGCTCCAACAGGCCTCGCACATAACTAAATACCTCCTGGCGTGAGTGTAATTCGCGGGTCTGGAACGCGCTGATGCCGCCGGTGATCAAAAAGCGGTCACTGGTCATCCGGAAGGCCTCGTCCAGTTCGACATCGCCCAAGGGCGGGAAAGCCGCCCCTTCCAGGCCGTCCACGCCTAAGGAATCAATCAACCGCAGGTTGGCCCGTTGCCGCCCGCAAGCATGAATGAAGAACGCGCTGCCGTGCGCGTGAGCAATGGCGCTGGCCTTCTCATAAAACGACGCTGAGAACTTTTCCACGTAAGCGGGCGTGTGGAAGGCCGTGTCCAGGTTGTCCATAGCCATCATCGCCGGCACACCGGCAGCGGCCATCTGGCGCACCAGGTCGAGTTGCGCTCTCTCATGCAGTGCGAGCAACTCCCGCACTCGCTCCTGCTGGTCGGCGATCAAGTAGGTCGCTTGGACCGCCCCGGCCAGGAGGTGCAGCGCCTTGAGTGGCTCCACAACTCGCCCGCAATGACGAGGCCGTCCTTGCCCACGCGCGCCTGTTCCCGCGCGTATCGCTCCGGCCGAAAACGCCAGCGGCGCGCCCGCAGCAGTTCCTCCAGGGCGCCCGGCGGGTCGGCTGCGTTCTCCAAAGTGAAGACCTCCTGAACCAGCGTGGACTCGGCCCATAGATAACGCAGCCGCTCGGTCAGTTTGCCGTGCCGAGTATGATAGGTCCTGGTGCTGAGGCGGTCTTGTCCCTCCACGTGGGCCTCCTCGTTCATCTCGACCTCATCCTGGTTGATGACGACCTTGTCGCGCCTCTAGGCTCCGGGTTCAGTTTCGCTCCGTCTTCCCCTCGATTGGCTGTGGTTCAGTCAAATGTAGATCGAGGACCAGGATCTCATTGGTCCCGGCTTTGAGCCATGGTGCCGGGCAATACAGCCGTTGCTGCGGCCCAATGGACCAGAACCGGCCCAGGTTGTGGCCGTTGACCCACACCACGCCCTTGTTCCACTTGGACAGGTCCAGGAACGTGTCGGCCGGATGGTCGAGCCTGAAACGCCCTCTGAAGATTCCCCCGGGACGGCCCGAGATGGGCGTGGTCTTCGGCGTCTTCATCGCCCAATCCTCGGAGAGGGGCAGCGGGAACATCTGCCAGCCCTTCAGCGCTGCGCCGCCGAGCGTTACCTCACCATAAATCCCCTTGCGATCCGAATCCATCCCGATGGTGAAGTTGATATGGCCCATCGCTTCGACCAGAATTTCAAGGATTGCTTCTCCGCCGCAGGCGGGAAGCTCAATCTCATGCTGGCCCAGCCGGCGGTTCAGCGTCCCGACAAAGGAGCCGTTCAGGAACACCTGTCCATAATCGTCCAGGTTGGCGAAAACCAGTTTTCATTCTCGATCTGGATCATCAGGATGGGGCCGCCGTTTTCCACCAGATGCGGGCGCACGACCTTGGCCAGCGCCTTCAGATAGTTCTCCACGGCTTTGACGTAATGCGCGTCCGCCAGCGTGCGCAGTTTCAGCTCGGGGTAGCGCAGCAGATACGTCGGGATGCCGCCAAAGTCCCACTCCCCACAGCAGTACGGACCAGGGCGCAGGAGGACCCAGAGACCCTCCTCGCGCGCAAGGCGGAGAAATCTCCCGATGTCGCGCGGGGCGCTGCTGAAATCGTAGCGGCCTTCCTCGGATTCGTGAGCGTTCCAAAACACGTAAATCGCGACGGTATTCAACCCCATCGCCTTCGCCATTTGGAGGCGATGACGCCAGTACTCCGGCGGAATCCGGTCCGGGTGCACCTCGCCCGACCGTATTTGAAACGGTCGTCCGTCGAGCAGAAACTCGGAGTTGTCCGGCCCGCCGAACGAGAATCGGTGTGCCGTTGGCGCGCCATTCCCCACGTGCGCCTCCACCAGCAGGCACATCGCGCAGCCCACTACCACTCTTTTCCACATAGGTCCGGTTTCCGGCTTATCCGGCCAGCAACTGGATTCTGCATCGGACCCGATGCAGGTCAAGCCAGGACAGCCACTTCGCAGCAATTCTTTAAGATTTCTTTCACGGCTTCGCGTGAAAGAAATCTTAAAGAATTGCTGAAATAGCGGCGCGCCAATACGGCTCATAGCCTTGAAGAGGTTTAATTGAGTTTAATTGGGTTTAAGGTTCGGGGTTCAGGGTTCAGGGTTCAGGGTTCACGTTTCACGTTTCACGTTTCCTCTCCTCGGCGGCGACGCATTTTGAGAATTCAGCGCCCAGGGCTCGGAGGGCCGGGTCGCCAGAGGCGAGGAGCTCGGAGAGGGATTGCTGCCCGGCTGCGTGGAGGATGCGGGCACGGAAGTCGGCTTGGGCTTGCCTGGCTTGGGCCTCGGCTTCGATGCGGTCAGCACGGCGGCGGTCCAGTTGGAGGGATTGAAAGCGGTGGCCGTCGCGGCGGAGGCGGGAGCGTTCGGGCAGGAGTTGGCGCAGGCGTTCCCAGCGCTCCTGTTCAGGTGCCTGGGGATGCGCCCTTGCACACGAGCGCGCTGCCGCCTGAAGGCGGCGTTCCCAGAGCGGGCGGAACGCCGCCTTTAGGCGGCAGGGCACTTGTTGTGTAGCCACCTGAACAGTTGCGTTTCTCATGGACGCCACTATGCGCCGCCTCGACCGCTCCTGTCCACGGACAGCGCGGACTGTTCGGACAATGCGGAGTTTTACGCTTGGGCCGGCTATCGATGGGGTGGATTTAGGCCGCCCGCGAAGCGGCAATGGCGGGTTTTTCTGAATGTCATCGCGCCGATCCCCACGGGTACGGGACAAACTAGTAACCATTAGACCTGTTCATTTCCGCGTATTCCGCGTATTCCGCTCGCAGCCCATAAGGCTGCCAGTCCAGCCGGTGGAAGTCCGGCGATGGTAACTGACGATGAACCATACAGTGATAACCGACACGGGAAGGGGCGACCCGACCCGCGAAAGCTCGGTCGTAAAAGTCCTGGCCGGAGCAGGGCGAGCAACACCTCCAGGCCGTAGCATAAAGCGAAAGCTGCAGCTTCGTTACGCTACCCACGGGTTCCGGATTCGTGGGATTTGTGACTGCCGAACCGGTGCGAAAACGGCGAAGGCACAACCAACGATGAAGGCATCGTCGCAGGCAATCGTTGGAGTCACCGGAGTACGGGCGGCGGCATGGGGTGAAAGGACTGGCAGAGTAAATTGGGGACCCTCTGGGGCTGGCGGGTTGGCCCCGCAGCCTGGCGGAATAATGCATAAGCCGCTGGGTGGCCAACAGAGGCGCACATGTGGCCATAGTAAGCGACGAGCCGACCGGACAGCATAACCGGTTGGGGAGCCAAGGGCCACTGGACCCGCGGTCGTGGTCAGAGGTTCTCGGTGCCGCTTGGACGCAAGTCCGACTACGGAACAAACGCCGGGGACGGAGATACCGACAGTGACGGCCTATAAGCGGGCGGTAGCACGCCCGCGAAGGTGGCCGTGGCGTCAGGCGGGTTTGAAGCCGGTACTGGGGAAAACCCACCGTACGGAATTTTAGAGGGGGCAGAGGAAACGAAGTGGATGGCTTGATGACCGTTTGCCACGATGCCCGAAAGGGCCGATACACTGGAAGTCATTGGCCTAATCATGTTCGCGCCTCTGCTCTACTCGATGGTTCATTCTTCTGCGGGACGAGCATCGGGCGCAGGTGCAAAACCACCTCAAGGCGACCCGGTTCAAGCTCGGGCTGTTGGTCAACTTTGGCCATTATCCCAAAGTCCAAATTGAGCGCATCGTGGCGGAGCGGGGCCGATACGGCCATGGCACCTGAGGGCAACCGCGGAATACGCCCGTCCTCCGCAGTAGCTCTGCTACGGAGGGTGGACGGAATACGCGGAAAACAAAGCCGCTGAGCGATCCGGGGGGGCTGGCCAGCCTTGGGGCAGCCCCATTTCATTGCGGTTGCATCCGCATAGATACAATCCCGGAAGGGAAGAAACAACGCCTGCCTTGGTCTCTTCAACGGAGGTTACTTTTTTGTCCGGCACCCGACCCCCACGACTCATCAGATGGTACACGGCACCCGGAAACTGAATGCGCAGTTCGCGCGGCATGGTCCCATTGTGGCTGCCCCGCCCGTGCTGCCAGTCGAAAATGCACAATGTAAGGGCTTTTTCAGTAAACAGGGTAAGGGCCTGAGGCTTTTGTTCGAGTCGCGGCGCAGAGTTGACAGCTTGCAGGCGGCACCTTAGTTTTTGTCGGTGATTGCGAGCTTTGCCTGCAAAGAGACTGAGCGCCTCTGGCATCGCGGATTCTCGCGGCGGTTGGATCACGTCATGCAGGCTGTGGCGCTCCGGAAGTTGCGTATGCTGCACAATGCCCGAAGGCTTGGGGACCTGGCCGCATTCCCTGGCAGCCGTTTGGAGGCGCTCAAAGGCAGCCGCCGCGGCCAGTGGAGCATTCGGATCAATGACCAGTGGCGCATCTGCTTCCGGTGGCAGGAAAACGACGCACACCAAGTTGAAATCGTTGACTATCATTAAGGCCATGGGCACACGAAAGAACAAGCTTCCGCCGGTCCACCCGGGCGAGGTGCTGCGAGAGGAATTCATGAAACCATTGAAACTTTCGGCTTCAGCGGTTGCCAAGGGCTTGGGGGTGACTCAGGCCACTGTGCGTTTGCTGATCCGTGGACGGCGCGGCGTCAGCGCAGAACTGGCGCTCCGACTTGCCCGGTATGTCGGCACGACCCCGGAATTCTGGATCGGCCTTCAGGGCCAATATGATCTCGACCTCGCCCAGGATGAAACTGAGGAGCGCATCGCCAAAGAGGTGCAGCGCTGCCCACTTCTTCCCGCAGCGGCGTGACCTAAACCGCGCAGCGCCAAAACTGGCGGCGCGGCAGGCACGCAAAGTGCCAGCCCGCCTCGAGGCATCAAGCACCGGCACCGCGAAATCCCGACATGATCGAATCGACGGTTTGGCCAGTTCGAACTCCACGATGAAACCCATTGGCACTAAACCCATTGGGGTCATGACTTGTCATTTGGACAATCGGTCCTGGATTGCGGCTATTTCTTCTCGCAGGCGGGGATCGGCTTCGAGGCGCCGTCCAAAGCGGGCGAGGGCTTTGCTCACTACGGGGTAGTCCAAACCGCCAGTTGACTCAAACCCATAACCGGGCCAGCGGCTGGCGCCAGACCCACGCCAGCGGCGGGCGGTAGCCAGCGTAACCGGAACCCTTACGCCAAAACACTCGCCAAGCTGGCTCAGCAATGCCAAAAAATGGAAATGGTCTGCGTCATCACGGAAGATGTCCTGGCGTTCATTGCCGCGGGCGGTGACGTGATACCGCCCGCCCGCCCGTTCGATGCGCAACGCGCGTGCCATGGGCCATTGGAATCATCCCGGAATCCCGGCGTCAAGTGCCAATTGTCCAAATGACAAGACATGACCCCAATGGTTTTTGCCAATGGTTTTTTTGAGCCGACCCTCAGGCCCCAGCACACGCCAGCGGCCCCCATGTTGTGCCAAAACCATCAAAAACCGACAAAACGTTCCTCTTGACCCTCTGGTCCTCATCTGGCAGCATCCGACCGTAATGAGTGAGACCAAAAACCAATTCTCCCTCACCCGCGCAGCGTCAAAACCGTCGGCGCGGCAAAAACCAAATTCCTATCACTAATTCCGGGGTTGCCCCCACCGACGATCATCACCCTGCTTCGGCCTGGAACGGGCGCGACTGGGTCAGACCTCGGGCCGCGCCTTTTGCGCGGTGCGCGGAAGCTGGCTTGAGGTCTCACCATTAGTGCGTGTACATCGAGGACATCAATAGTATCAACAGAATTATCAATTACCGCCTGGAGCCACTCCTGGGGCAAAATGCCCTGCATGAATATGACACCAAAACCCTCCACAACTGGCACGGGAACCGCCGGCAACCTGACTCGACTGGGGCTGGTCGAAGACTCCGAAAGCATGAAGAACAACCCAGTGATCTATCGAAAGGTCCTGCTGCGAGTTGTGTTCTGGGCGCTGGGGCTGGCGGCGGGTTTCGGAGCGGCGGGCGTCATTTTTGCGGGACACGACACGCTCTGGCGGATCGTGGGGACGTGTGCGGCTACCGCCGTCGGGGCGTTCCTCGTGCTGGCCGTATCCCGGCAGTTCGAGCAGGAGGCGACCTGGCTGCCGGGCGTCATGGCGGTTTCGCTGATCGTGACCGAATACCTCGCAACCCTCGGGTTGACCTGGAACCTCTTCGGGCGCGCGGACGAACAAGTAGCGATGACGATGTTCTACCTGGCCGGCACCTCGGTTCCCGCCATCGGTTTTTCGGCAATCTTGAAGCGAGCGGACGCCTCTCTTTCGGGGCGGGTCGGACTCTTCGCCAGCGCGGTGGTATTCGTATTGCTCATGGTGGGAATCTGGGGCGGGTGGCTTGGGAAAGTCCGAGCGGAGCGTTGGCAACTGCTCGGACTGTCGCTCGCCGTCTTCGCTGCGCTGGCGGTGCTCTGCCTCATTGGGACAGGCACGGACCGGCGACACTGGCGCTGGCTGGGGGTGGCGGCGGCAGCAACCGCATTTGCGATCTCCGCGTACGCGATCCTCTCGGACATTCATGAGACATCCGCGTTCTTCGTCTGCGTCGTCAGCGTGGCAGCGGTCGTGGCGCACGCGAACGCCATGGCCTGGTGTCCCTTGAAGCCAGCCCAGCGGTGGCTCCTTTGGGGGACGATTGGGGCCGGCATCGCCACCGGTGGATTCGTGGACATCGCGAGCATCACGAGTCCGTGGCAGGCGGAAATGCTCGGCCGCCTCGCCGGGGCGATGGCCATCATGGGGGGTTGCGGAACGCTCGCGCTCCTGGTCCTCGCGAAGATCAACCAGCGAACCGTCCCAGTGCCCGCCACCGTGGCGGACTTGGGTGAGATCACGTTGACGTGCCCTCGCTGCCGAGCCAAGCAAACGATCGCGATTGGCACGGGGAAATGCGTAGCGTGCGCGCTGAGCATCCAGGTGCGAGTGCAGGAGCCGGAACCCGATACTTGGGTGCTGAGGCGTGAGTCACCCGCGCAGCGTCAATAACCCGGTGGGCCCTGAAAAGCACGATGGTGAACAGAAGGCCCGCTGGTGTATCGACCGGGTGAGGGCTGGCAGCACCGCAATACCGAAGGCATTGCGCTTTGCCAGTCCTGGCGCAGCCGGCGCAAGACCAGGCTCAGGACATGGCTGGCCAACCGCGGCGCCTCTACCCAGGGTAAAATCAGGAATCGGCTGTTGTTGGCCACCTGCTCGAGGTGGGCTTGCCGTTGGGCCGCGCTCCACCCGATGAAGCGGTCGCGGGGTGCGCACTTCCAGGCCGCCGGACCAAAGAGCAAAACAGCCACAAGAAAGGGGTCAGAGATGACTATTGACGTATTTGTGCGGCTCAACACCAACGACAACGACATGACGCTCACCGACCTGTGGGAACCGTCCATCGCGGCAAATCCGGCGGGCACCGAGATCTTCATCGGCTACTACAGCCGGCAGAATAATTTAAACCATTGGTAAACCATTGGGGTCATGTCTTGTCATTTGGACAATTGGCACTTTGGACCGGCTCAACAAGTGCATCTGTTTCAGTTACGACAACGGGAAAGGGGTCAAGCCTTTACAAAGCACGTTTTCTCTCACATTGGCTAGTGGCCTTGGGCTGAGGCAGCGGCAGTCTGGCGCCGCATCGCGGTGTGCAAGCGGGCGCTCGCGCTCCGCGCCGTGCCCAGATGCAGCCGACCGGGGATCTCCGTGTCTGTGTACCCACGCCATCCCGGCCACCAGGTTCGCGTTGGGCGTCTGCAGGACCAGATGACAGTGGTTGCGCATCAGGCAGTAGCCATGAACCTGCCAGCCTGTCTTCTGGCAGCCCTCCTCCAGCGTGGCGAGGAACCGCTGCCATGCACCGCAATGGATTGACAGCCTCGGCCGGCCCTTCTAAATTTACTCCCATGAGCGCGGTTGAACTTCTCAAGCAAGTCGGGGCGCTGCCGCCTCGGGAGCGGCGGAAATTTGTCCTGGCGGTCCTGGCGCTGGCGGACGAGATGCCAGCCCAGTCCGAAAGAAGGGCTCGGCGTGTGAAATGGCCGGACGTTGAAGCGCGAGCCAAGCGCATCTTCGGTGATCGGGTGCTGCCGAATCTGGTCCTTGTGGAACGCGAGGAAGCGGCGTTCTGAAGGGGATGCACTACTATGCGGACAGCAGTTTTCTGGTCTCGTGTTACATCGTCGACGCGAATACCGGGCCAGCCAAGACCTGGCTCTCCCGAACCGGCGCGCAACTCCCTTTTACAGCGTTGCACGCCTTGGAAGTGCGGAATGCGTTCAAGCTTGGTGTGTTTCGGGGGCTGTTCTCCGCTGCTGATGCCGCCGCGGCTTGGGCGAATTTGGATTCGGATCTGCGTAGCGGGCGCTTGGTGAAGACGGTGGTGAAGTGGGCAGTGGCCCTCCGCATTGCCACACACCTGAGCGAGCGGCACACGGCGGCCACTGGAACGCCCAGTCTCGACATTCTGCACGTGGCGGTGGGGAAGACGCTACGCGCAGCAGAGTTTGTCTCTTTCGACACCCGCCAGCGGGCCCTTGCCGTCGCGACTGGTTTGAGAGCCGTTCCTTGACGGGGTCGAGCCGGGGTTGAAGGACCCCGATGCATCGGTTGACGAAAAGGGGTCAGCCTTTACAAAGCACGTTTTCTCTCACATTGGCAAGTGGCCTTGGGCTGAGGCAGCGGCAGTCTGGCGCCGCATCGCGGTGTGCAAGCGGGCGCTCGCGCTCCGCGCCGTGCCCAGATGCAACCGACCGGCGATCTCCTTCTCTTTGTAGCCACTCCATCCCCGCCACCAGGTTCGCGTTGGGCGTCTCCACGACCAGATGACAGTGGTTGCGCATCAGGCAGTAGCCATGGACCTGCCAGCCCGTTTTCTGGCAAGCCTCGGCCACGGTCTTAAGGAAATCCAGGCGGTCTGCGTCGTCCAGGAAAATGTCCTCGCGGCGATCCCCACGACTCATCAGATGGCACACGGCACCGGGAAACTGAATGCGCAGTTGGCGCGGCAGGGTCCCATTGTGGCTGCCCCGCCCGTGCTGTCAATCGAAAATGCACAATGTAAGGCCTTGACGCGTTTCCGGGTTGACACCGGTGCGGGCCTGTGGTCCGATAGTCCCGTTGTCGTCGGCGTCCAAGCCATAGCGCTGACGTGGCAACAAAACAGAGGATATGTGCGCCATGAATAGTAGCCGTCGGATTCGCGAAGCTGTGGCAGAGTGCCTGATCCTGATGTTGGCGTTGGCCCGGGCGGCGGCGGAACCGGTACCCGCGTTCGACCTCGATCAGGTCACTGGGGCCTCCAACCTCCTCGTCATCGCTAAGGCCTCGGCTCCCGAAGCGGCTGGAGCCGCGGTTCGGCGGGTCGGCCAGAGTGACATCAAATGCCGCGCGTTCAATGCCGAGTGTGGAGTGTTGGCGTTGCTCAAGGCCGATGACGCAAACGGCCACAACGTTTCACCGGGGGACAAGATCAACGTTCTGTTCTACCGGCCAGAATCCGTCCCGAACCATTTCGACGACCTCGCTCCGAATGAGACAGCGGTGCTCTTTTTGAAAAGACACGACAGCAGCCACTTCGAATTTGTAAGTCGTTTCAATTCAAAGATCTCCCTGCCTTCCTACGACGCGTCGGCGGACGTGTTGACGAACACCGTGGCCGACCGCATCGCCAGGCAGCTTCTGGCTATGCTGTCGGGTGGGCCAGATGCAGATGCCGTGTTTCAAGTATTCTTGTGGATGAACAATTTGGTCAAACCGGTGCCCACGAGTATCCTTGAAGGTTTGGAAGGGAGCGCTGACAAGCGAATCCAGTTCCAGGCGCGGATTCAGGGGGTTCGCCAAGCCGATAAGGACGCCGTAGGTCGAACGGTAAACGACCTTTTGTCGGGGACCGTGTTTCAGCCTAATCAGATGGGGGAGGTCGGATGGGCTTTAGAGCGCGCCACAAATGCCGTGGTGGTTGAGCAAGCGAATAAACTCGCCGCTTCAAATGATGCGCTCGTTCGCGGGATCGGAGTCCGTCTGTTGAGGCACCTGGGCGACTTAAGCAGCGTGCGGAGTCTGGTCTCAGCGCTTGATGATGCGAATGCACGGACTCAATACGACGCGATTTTTGCTCTGGGGAGGATAACTAACCAAGGCTATCCGTCTTATCCTAGGTTCATGGAGGAGCATGATGCACAAATCATGAAATGGAAGAACTGGGCACGTGAGCAAGGGATGGAGCACTAGGTCAACCACAGGGGCCCGGCCGATCATTGCACTTCCCAACGGCTCCGTTTTGCGGATAATTGGGCGCTATGAAACCTGCTTTTGCCAACCTGGTGGCGTGGCTCGTTCTGTTGGGCGCTGCCAGCCAGGCCGCTGAACTGCAGGCCCCGGGTCTGAGATCTGTTCCGCTGGGCACCTTAATCCCCGATTCAGTCCGGCAGGATTGGGGCAGCCTGCAGAGGGACCTAAGCGTGTGGGGCAAGCCGCTCCAGATTGGCGACCGCAAGTTCTCCGAGGGTTTGGGGACGCACGCCAACAGCGAACTCGTCTTTGAGCTGGAGGAGCCGTGGGAACGGTTCGAGGCATGGGTGGGCGTGGACGCGGCGATGCGCCAGTATAAGGAGGCCAGCGTCGTCTTCAAGGTTCTCGGCGACGGACGGGAGCTATTCCAGAGCGGGGTGATGAGGGCTGAGACTCCCGCGGCGCGCGTGAGCGTGCCTCTAGCTGGGGTCAGGCAGCTCAAGCTCGTCGTCACCGACGCGGGGGACGGACGGAATTGTGACCACGCCGATTGGGCCGAAGCGGTCCTGCTGGCGAAGCCCAGGCCGCAGGAAGCTCCCAAGCCCCCCCGGTTCAAGGTGGCCTCGCCTTCCATCACAGTCCAACTGGCCGAGGATGGCGACATCACGGGCCTGGAAGTGGGCGGCGAACGGATGGGGGTTCGCGGGTTGACGCGGCTGGCAGGCTGCCAGATCGCGGGAAAGGCCGTGGCCACGGAGTTGCCCGGCGGAGGGCTGGCTGTTTCCCGGAAGCTGACCGGCCCGCAAAACCACTCCTGCACGGTCACTGAGAGGTTCACGCCTGGCCGGGAGAGCATTCGCTGGGAAGTCGAGATCAACAGCCCCGATGAGCCCTGGACCACTGCGGTCATCACACGCTTGGCCTGCGGTACGCCGGAGCATCTTCGGTGCTGGACCGGCTGGTCGGACCCGGAGGGCCGGGGCGACGCATGGCGCGATCCCCTGGCACTGAGGCCGTTCGTCAACCGGAGTTGGCACTATGGCAACGCGGCCCAGAGCGCGCCCATCGGCGGAGATTTCGTTTCCATCCCTCTGGTCACCATCGCCGCTCCCGACCGGAACGCGGGCTTTAGCCTGGTTTTGTCCCCAGAGGAAGTGTTGCTGAACATGACCTTAGGCTTGTCCTGCGCGGGGGACGTCCGCTTCTCGCGCACCTGTCACCGTCTTGGCGGCGGCAAGACCCCCCGCTTTGTCATGGACCTGGTCGGCCACGAGGCGGACTGGCGCGGCGGCCTGCGCTGGATGGTGGCGCGCTATCCCGCATTCTTCGACCCGCCCAACCCCAGAGCCGACGCGATCACCGGCTGTGGGGCCTACTCGGGTGACGAACGCCCCATCGACGCCGCCAAGTTCAAGAAAATGGCCTTTCGCCTCAACTGGAAGATGTCGGACGACTTCCCCTACATGGGCATGTTCCTCCCGCCCGTGCGTGACGCCGACGAGCGCTGGACTCGTTCCTGCGATGAGCCGACACCGACGGGCAAGCTGCCCACCATCTCCGCCCGCCAGATGAACGATTACGCCCGGCGCATGCGGGCGCAAGGATTCCATGTGCTGAATTATTTCAACGTCACCGAGTTCGGCAAGAACATGAAAGACCTCAACGTTCCAGCCGAGTACGCCGCTGAGCCTCTCCTTTGGACAAATCCCGTCGCCTTTCTCAAGCTGTGCCTTCCTCAGGCCTATCTCAAGCCGCCCATCAACACCTGCTACCGGGCCTGGGTCACTGATGTGGGGGACCCCGCCTACCGAAAGTTCCTCCTCGAACAGGTCAGGCGCCACCTCGAACTGCTGCCGGATACGGACGGGCTCTGCATCGACCGCCTCGATTGGCTGCGCTACTATAACCCGGCCGCCGACGACGGCGTCAGCTTCGTGGACGGACAGGCGGCTCGCTCGCTCTACAACTCCTGGCGCGCCTTCATGGCGGAGCTCGGCCCGCTCATGCACAGCGCGGACAAAGTCATCTTCGCCAACACCATGACCATGCGCCTGGAACTCAACCGCGAGCTCGACGGCATCTACACCGAGCACGGCGACAATCCCGGTGCGCTCAACGCCGCCGCGCTGATGGGCCTTCGCAAACCAGTCCTCGCCTGGACCTACAACGAGACCCTCAATCAGCCCGACCCTGATTCGTTCTTCCAGCGGCACATGCACCTCGGCGTCTTTCCAACCGCTCCCTATCCGTTCAACCATCACTGCATCAACCCCGAGCCTCGAGCCGAGCGATATTATATGGATTACGGTCCGTTGCTCGACGCCATGCGGGGCAGAAAATGGGTGTTGACCGCTCGCTGCGTGGAAAGTGCGACGCCGGGAGCCAAAGTGAATCTCTTCCGCGTACCTGGCGGCTACGTGCTGCCGGTGACCTTTGGTGGCCGAGCCGCCTCGGTCCAGCTCCGGCTTGCGAACCTGCCGGGGCTGGACAAAGCCAAGTGGAGCGCGCTGCAGCCCGGTGTTGAGACGCCGGTGCCAATCTCAGCCGTTTCCCGGGACGGTTCCCTCGAGCTCGATGTCCCCCTCAAGAGAAGCTGCGCGATGGTGCGGGGACAGTTTCCTGAATGAGATCGTCCGTCAAACCAAAAGACCGCGTGCGAATGGCCCTCAGCCACGAGCAGCCCGAACGCTGTCCCATGCAGTCTTCAGGAAGGCAACCAACCGCCTTGCTGGAATATGACCTTTAGATTAGGAACAGCCCGACTTCGGAGCCAGCCCTCGCCCTGGGCGGGGCGGTTGCCTGGGGGGTTGCTGACCGCCGTGCTGCTCGTGGTGGGGGAGCCGGCTGCCCGCGCCCTGGCGCTCCCCGTCGCCACCGAGGAGGCCCTGCCATCGGGAGCCTCGGAAGCCGGCTCCTTTATCACGGTACCCGTCGGCCAGGGCGGCAGGGCAGGACAGTTGCGCGCGACATTCGAGCCCGCCACCGGCCTGCCTGCGCAGCTCGAGACCCGCCTGGGTGACAGCCAGCGCCAATGGCTCCAGGGGTCGGCCACACTCCAAGCGCGTAAGGAGACCACCGGCGCCGCCGCCGCGCCGGCCCATGGCTCCGCCATCCGCGAGGGCGCGGTGCTAGCACGACTGGACCCCCTCGGCCTGACCATGAACTCGCGTTGGTCCCGCGAGGGGGCCTGGCTGGTGTGGGATCTCGATTTTGCCGGCCAGGGACCGCGCTCCGGCCACGAAGTCACACTCGACCTGCCGGTCCTGGCACCCACCCTGCGCCTCTTTACTCCCAGCGATCGCGGCGTAGTGGATCTCTCGCTGCTGCCCTCACATAGGCCGGTTCCGTATGGTTTCAATGGCTGGGGGGCTGCCTCGGGCCAGACCGCCTACGTTCTTCCCCTGGCCAGTGTGTTTGACGTTGGCAAGGACTGCGCCTTGACGGTGGCCCTGCCGCCGGACCAGAACATTCCGCATCTCCAGGTGGAATGGGTCGAGGCGCGCGTCCTGCGCTTCACGCTGGGCCACCGCGGCATGGGAGGCGGCCGGCCCTCCCCCTTGCGCCTCCTGTTCACCACCCACCAGGCCGACTACCGCAGCGTGCTGGCCGCTTATGCCAGCCAGTTCCCCGCCTACTTCGAGCCAGCCTTGCCGCCCAACCGCTACGACGGCTCCTTCTATTACCACCATATTCAGGCCCATCCGGACTTTCTGGAAATGGAGCGTCAGAATGTGCGTTACATCTGGTCCTCCTTCTGGTTCACGCACTTGGGCAACTACCTGCCCGACGAACCCGACTGGTATCCCTACACCTATGCCAAGTGGTGGAACTTGCGCGAGACAATGAACGACGGCCGCATCAACGCCTTCATTGACGAAATGCTCCGGCACCAAGTCGGAACCTACGCTTACTTCAACGTCACGGAGTACGGCGGCAGTGGCGGCCAGAGCGGCGAACCTGCCGAGGCCAATCGCCTTCTTCGGGAACGCTTCGCCGATGCCCTCATCCGGGACGCCTCGAGCAACGCCATCCCTACTTGGGAAGGGGCCATGGCCATGAACCCGGGGCTGGGCCACTCGCTTTGGCCGCAACTCAAAGAGCAAGTGGAGCGCCACCTCCGGCGGTTGCCTGACTGCCAGGGATTTGTCATCGATCGCCTCGACTGGGCCAGCACCCTGGACTACGGCCACGACGACGGCCTGAGCATGGTGGGCGACCGGCCCGTGGAGAACCTGGCCGGACCGGTCGCCGCAGCCGTGCGGGAAGTGTGCCGGCTCAGCCATGCGGCGGGCCGGCGCGTGCTCGTGAACCAGTTCTGGAAGGTCGAGGTGCTGCGCGACGTCAACGGTTCGTGTCACGAGTCCGACTACCTGGCCCAGCGCTACCTTATTCCCTTCCGCCCGGCAGCGGCCTGGCGGCAGGCCACGAAGCCCTATGACACGCGCAACCTCGCCCCCTTCGAGGCCCAACTCAAACAGCGGCTGCAGATCGCCTTGCTCCCACAGATGATCGCCCACCGCTTTCCTATCTCGCAACAGCCGCCCGCGGAAGCCGCGGCAGACCTGCAGGAGTTGTTCACCCCGCTCTTCAAGGTTCTTGCCGGACGGCGCCAGGTCTTGCGCCCGCATTGCGTCGCCGCCACCGGCGCCAACAACGTCAACTTGTTCACGGATCCTCAGGGGCGCTACCTCGTGCCGGTGACCTCCCGCATCCGATTCCTGAGCCGCGGCGACCGCGAAGTGACTGCCGTCGAGGTCACTATTTCGCTGCCGGAAGCCTCTGCTCTCACCTGGGCCCATGCCATTCCGCTCGGGGACAAGCCCTACCGGGCCGAGATATGGAGCCGGCCTGGCCAGGCCCGTTTGACCCTGCCGCGCCACAGCGCAGCCACCATGCTGGTGGTGGGATCGGGCACTGAACCCGCGCTCGAGGACGGCGAGACTGCGCGTCTTGCGGTGGTGCGCGACGCGCGTTTCCCGCGGCGGTCAAACACAGCGCCGACAGCCGCTTCCGCGCCCGCCGGCGCTGTCACCAAGGCCAGACTTCGTCTCGCCGGCACCAATTTCAACCATCCCGGCCCTTTCCGCGTGCTGGTGGACGGTGTCTCTGTGGGCACCCTGGAGGGTTCTTACGGGAGTTTCCCTTGCACGGTCGAACACCTTGCGAAACCTGAAGTCACACTCCTTGCTGCCGACGAAGGTGCGTGGTATCTCCCGGATTGCGCCCAACTGTTTGTCGAGACGGCCGAAGGAACGACGGCAACCGCCGTCTGGGAACCCGGTGACGACGTCCGCTCGTCCCTTCCTTCCCCTTCTCTCCCTTTACACTCTTCAACCCCTTCTCAGTCTTCACACCCGTCACAGGAAGCTGCTGCCGCCCCGCAGGCGGCGGCTGTTTCGCAGCCGGCCGCTGAGCCGCGGGCGGGGCGCGCCTTGAGCGCGTTAGTCCTGCCGCTCCGCTGGAGCCTCAAGCCTGTGCTTCCCACGACAGGTGTGTTCATTGACCGATAAGCGGCCCGCCTCGACGGCAAACCCCAACATGTCCAACCAAATCAACTTTCGATTCGTCGCCTTCCTGGGGGTGACCGCCACTCTGGGCGGTTTGTTGTTCGGTTTCGACATCTCGATCATCACCGGCGCGGGGCCTTTCCTCATCCGTCACTTCAAGCTGGATGATCTGAGCCTTGGCTGGGCCTTCAGTTCGTTGCTCTTTGGGTGCATCGTGGGCTCCGTGATCGCGGGTCGTCTGACCGACTTGGCCGGGCGGAGAAAGATACTCCTGGGGGTAGCGCTCCTCTTTGCCGCGACCACCGTGGCCACCGGTTTGGCGCCGACCTTTCGCCTCTTCATCCTCGCGCGCTTTCTGGGCGGGCTGGCGGTGGGCGGTGCCTCCATCGTGTCCCCCATGTATGTGGCCGAGGTTTCTCCGGCCGTGCTGCGCGGGCGCCTGTGCGCGTTTTATCAGCTTTCCATTACTCTCGGCATCCTCGTTTCCTACTGCATCAACTACCTCTTCATGGCCTTTATCGCCTTCTTCGCTGCCTGCATCGGGCCGGTCTTCTGGACGCTGGTGCCGGAGATTTTTCCCAACCGGGTGCGGGGCACGGCGATGATTGTGCCGGTCCTGACGCAGTGGGCGGCAAATGCGGCGGCCGTCCTGTTCTTCCCGGTGGCCTTTAACCAAATCGGCAAGGCGCCCACCTTCGCGTTCCTCGGCCTCATGGCGCTGACCCAGGCGCTTTTCACCTGGCGCTTCGTCCCGGAAACCAGGAACAAGACGCTCGAAGAAATCGAAGAGCAATGGAGGGCGGGCGCCGCCAAGCCGCGCTGAAGAACGGGCGGCCGCATGCACCCAACCACGCCAGACTACCCTTTCGACCTGGACTCCAAGCCGGACTCGGCCCGCTGCCTGGCCCGCATCGAAGCCTGGTTCAAGCAGGCCGTTCTCGATCGCCCGCCCATCCGCTTCTACCACCATAACGTCGAGTACGAAGGCGGCGCCGCCCTCGACCCCGCCCGCTGGGCCACTCTTCGGGATTGTTGGTTCGACGTTGAATATCAGGTGGAGACCTTCGAGCGCTCCATCGCGGGCCGGACCTTCCACGCCGAAACGTTCCCGGTCTTTTGGCCCAACCTGGGCCCCAATGTCTATTCGGCCTTCTATGGCGGGGAGCTCGAGTTCGCCGAAGTCACGTCCTGGTACGCGCCCCTCGTAACGGACTTGGAGGACTTGTCTGTGCTCGCTCCGGACCCGTTTACCAGCGTCTATTTTCGAAAGCTCGACGAGCTGACTCGCGCCGCACTGGAACGCTGTGCTGGGAAGTATCTCGTTGGCTACTCGGATCTTCATCCGAGCCTCGATTGCGTGGCGGCTTGGCGCGGAATCCCCGCTCTGTGCCTGGACCTGGCCACGGCGCCGGGCAAGCTCGAGCCGCTGTTGGAGCGTTCCGTGCGCGATTTTCACCGCATTTTCGACCATTTCGACCGCCTGCTCAAGGCGCGGGGCCTGCCGTCGGTGACCTGGCTCGGCATCCCTTCCTTCGGCAAGCTGCACATCCCCAGTTGCGATGTCGCGGCCATGATTTCGACCCGCCACTTTGCCCGGTGTTCTCTGCCGCTGCTCCGCCGCGAAGTGGCAGGCATGACGCGTAACATCTATCACGTGGACGGCAAAGGCGTGGCCCGGCACCTGGACCTGCTTTTGGCCATGCCCGACATTCACGCCATCCAATGGGTGCAGGGCCTGGGCCTGGACCAGCCCATTCTCCAATGGGTGCCGCTGCTCCGGCGTATCCAGGCCGCCGGCAAATCCATCGTAGTGGACTTGCAGCTCGACGAGCTTGAGGGCTTCATCGCCGCCGTGGAACCCGAGGGTGTGTTTCTCTGCCTCGGCGTCGAGGAAGGCCAGGAACCGGAGGTTATCAAGCGCCTCGAGCAGTGGTGAAGGCTCGTATGCCTGTCATTTCAATGGTTGGAAACAGGTCAATCGTCATCAGCATATCCCACGTGTCCGCGCCGGCGGGAATGTGGCCGGGCCAGCGCATGATGCACGGTTCGCGCGTGCCGCCTTCCCAGTTCGTGCCCTTGCCCTCGCGCAACGGCTTGGCCGAGCCGGCATGATTGCCATAGCACAGCCACGGGCCGTTGTCCGACGTGAAAATGATCCACGTGCTCTGTTCGAGGCCGCTTCGCTTGAGCGCGTCAAGAACCTGGCCCACTGACCAGTTGATTTCCTCGATCACATCGCCGTAAAGTCCGCGAGCCGTCTTGCCGCGGAATTTTTCGCTCACGCCCAACGGCACGTGCGGCATGTTGTGCGCGACGTAGAACAGGCTGCCAGGGACGATGTTGGTGGCCGTGAGTGCCATCGAAGACAGTTTACAATGTTCCCAGGGTCCGATTAGCCTTCCGCGTGCAGACGAAAAGACTCATCCCGATCTCGCCGGTTCTCCCCATGAAGATCAGCCAGCTCGTGCGCATGTTCATTCTGGCCGCTCCCCTGTTGGGGGCGGCGGCGGCCACGGACGATTCCGCCGCGGCGCTCAACCTGGTGTTTCCCGCCTTCAAACCCGAGGTGTACGAGCGGGTGGAGATCGCCGTTTCGGGGATGCCTGCGGCGGCGAATCCATTCGACCCCGAGGTCGTCGCGCTGGACGCGGAGGTTGCCGCCCCTTCCGGCAAAGTCGTCCGTGTGCCCGGTTTTTTCGAGCGTGAATTCAGCCGGAAGCTCGAGGGCGGCCGCGAGGTTCTCGAGGGCGGCGCCGAGCGCTGGCGCATCCGCTGGCTGCCAGTTGAACCGGGCCGTCACACGCTGTCGGTGAGGGCCACGCTCGCCGGCAAAATCGCCGCGAGAGGCGAGGCGGTCATCGAAGCCGTCCCCGGCAAACGGCACGGGCTGGCCAGGGTCGACCCGATGGGGATGCGTTCGTTCCGTTTGGACGACGGCACGCCGCTCTTCCTGGACGGCCTCTGCATGTGCTGGCACGGCCGCCGCGGCACTTATGACTACGACGATTGGCTGGAGAGCAGCCAGAAGGCGGGGATCAATTACATCCGCCTCTGGATGTGGCACCAGGCCTTCGGTATCGAGTGGGACCGCGGCGACAAACTCAACTACCGCATGGACAATGCCTGGCGGCTGGACCGCGTGCTCGCAGAGGCCGAACGGCGGGGCGTCTTCGTCATGCTCTGCCTGGATTATCACGGGATCTTCGAGATCAAACCCGATTACTGGGGCGGCAACAACTTCTGGCCCCGCCATCCTTATAACGCCACCAACGGCGGGCCCTGCCAGCTCCAGAACGAGTTCTTCACGAACGCGGAGGCCCGGAAGCTCTATGAGAAACGCCTGCGCTACATCGTGGCGCGCTGGTCGGCCTTTCCCAATCTCCTGGCCTGGGAGTTCTTCAACGAGATCGACAACGAGTACGCCTACCTGAAGCACGCGGACGTGGTGGCCTGGCACCGCGACCTCGGCCGCTTCTTGCGCGGCATCGATCCCTGCCGCCACCTGATCTCCTCCAGCTTCACCGGCGGCAGCGAACGGCCCGATCTCTACGCCCTGCCGGAGATGGACTTCTCGCAGTACCATTCTTACAACGAACCGCACCCCGCGGAGATGATGGCGGCAAAGACCGAGCGGTTCTTCGATAAATACCGCAAGCCCTTCCTCGTCAGCGAGTATGGGACCGATTGGCGCGGGTGGAAGCCTGCTACCGACCCGCATTTCCGGGCGTTGCACCAGGCCCTCTGGAGCGGGGCCTTCACGGGCGCCGCCGGCACCGCGATGAGTTGGTGGTGGGAGAACATTCACTCGGCAAACCTCTATCCTCACTGGTCCGCGCTCGCGGCGTTCCTCGAGGGAACGGGCATCGGCCGGGCGGATCTGCGGCCGGCGCGGTTCGACACGGTTGAGGGCGGGGTGAAGCCGTTCGGGATTTCCTCGCGCACCGAGGCGCTGGTTTGGCTCCTGGATCGCGCTGTCGACTGGCCGGACGGCGCGACGAATGCCGTTCCCCCCTCGTTGACGGGTGCCAAGGTGGTCCTCACCGGGGTGGACGACGGTGCCTGGTCGGTCCAGTGGTGGAACACTGCCGAAGGGAAGCGCGTAACCGACGCTCAAGCGGTCGCGTCTGACGACCGGCTCCGACTCGAACCCCCCGCCTTCCAGGCGGACATTGCCGCGCGGCTGAGGAAGAAATGAAGGAAGCCGCGGAATCAAGCGCAACTCGACGTAAAACACCGGGTCATCGGCGGCGCCGTCGAAGTGGAACAGGAAGGTCTGGTTGTGCTTGTTGAGCATCAGGCCGTAGCTGGCACTGTGGTCCACGCAGGCGCGGATGACGGATTAGGCGGAGTTCTTATGGAGGCACGCCCGCGCGGGTTTAGGGCTCGTTGGGCCAGGCGTTGCCTCCGCACCCACCCCCAAAAAGCACGCCGGCCTCCCCTACCCGCAGGGTTTGAGGCCAGACCAAAGGAAGCGCTGATGCAGACCAAAGGAAACGCAGTCCTTTTCCTTTCGTGCTTACTTTTGTGCTTACTTTTGCAAAATCATCCCCCGGCCCGGTAAAACCGGGCCGAAAGTGCATTTCGACTCGGTAAACACGGGGCGGGATGAAGGGTTGGCGTGCGCGGAGAGACGCCGTGAAACGCGCTGAAAACCGCCAAAATCGGCTTATGAGTCCTCTGCTCTGCTTGCCAGGTAGCCTGGCAAACCTGTGGAAACAGGCGATTCCCCATGTTGGACTGGCCAGCTTGGCCTGTAGGCCGACTTCACCGCGGTGCCTAAGCTCATCGAGAACTGCGGCGATCTGGTTTGTACCGACGCCACCAGGCAAGGCTTGAATCTGCACACGGCCAGCGCCCTTATCGATTGGAACAAAGCCTCGAAGGCCAGCAAGGTCGAGAAATCTCGCTCCTCACAAGGAGCGTACGTCACTCTTCCTCGGATCAAACGCACAGGGGTTCAGGCCAACGGTTACGGTCCGCTTGAGTCCTCCGCAGCAGCGGCCTTCTTTCACGCTAATAACTTCTGCCGCAATTAGTTAGACCTAATTCCAGGTAAATATTCGCTGAACGTGTTTGCTAGCAGCCTGTCGGACTTAGGGGAGCGAAAATATTTTGAAATAAATTGAACAAATGCGGGCCGGAGGGGATCGGATCACCATGGCTGCACGTCTTGTGAACTTGGACCGGCAGACGCCGATGTTTCTGCCTTGCGATCTGCGCGAGTGGGTGCCCGAGGACCATATCGTTCATTTCATCGTGGATGCGGTGGAGCAGATCCCGACCGCCCACTTCCACGTCAACGACCGTGGCACTGGCAGTGAGCAATACCCGCCGACGATGATGCTGGCTTTGCTGATTTGCTGTTACGCCACCGGCCGGTTTGGCTCCCGGACGATCGAAGCCGCCACCTACAACGACGTGGCCGTGCGGTATCTGTGCGCCAATCTCCATCCGGATCATTCTTCGATCTGCGAGTTCCGGGTGGTCAATGGGGCTGCGTTGCGGGCGGCCTTTGTGAGCGTGCTGCAACTGGCGCAGGAGTTGCACTTGAGCAAAGTGGGAGCCGTGAGTGTGGACGGGACCAAAATTCAGGCCAATGCCAGCAAGCATGCCGCCGTGAGTTACCAGCGGGCTGGAGAGATGATCGAGCAGTTGGAATTGGAAGTGAAGGAGTTGCTGGGGCGGGCCGAGCAAGCCGACGCAAAGGAGGCCGAGGAGACTCTGGATATTCCGGCCGAGTTGGCGCGGCGGGAAAAGCGGGTGGCGGCGTTGAAGCAAGCTCGGCAGGTTATTGAGGAGCGGGCCAAAGAGATGGCGGCGGCGCAGCAGGAGGAGTACGAAGAAAAGCAGGCCCAGCGGCAGGAGTAGTTCTTGCGCCCCACCGCCGCGGGCCGCCCGGCCCGTTCCGCCCCGTTGTTGTCCAACGGAATCCCCGGATGCTCCAAAAACAGCGTCAACCCGGCCCAATGTTCCCATCGAGTAGGGCAGAGGCGCGAACATGATTAGGCCAATGACTTCCAGTGTGTCGGCCCTTTCGGGCATCGTGGCAAACGGTCATCAGGCCATCCACTTCGTTTCCTCTGCCCCCTCTAAAATTCCGTACGGCGGGTTTCCCCAGTACCGGCTTCAAACCCGCCTGACGCCACGGCCACCTTCGCGGGCGTGTCATCGCCCGCTTATAGGCCGTCACTGTCGGTATCTCCGTCCCCGGCGTTTGTTCCGTAGTCGGACTTGCGTCCAAGCGGCACCGAGAACTTCTGACCACGACCGCGGGTCCAGTGGCCCTTGGCTCCCCAACCGGTTGTGCTGTCCGGTCGGCTCGTCGCTTACTATGGCCACATCTGCGCCTCTGTTGGCCACCCAGCGGCTTATGCATTATTCCGCCAGGCTGCGGGACCAGCCCGCCAGCCGCAGAGGGTCCCCAATTTACTCTGCCAGTCCTTCCACCCCATGCCGTCGCCCGTACTCCGGTGGTTCCAACGACTGCGCTCGACGATTCCTTGGTCGTTGGTGCTGCCTTCGCCATATCTGCATTGGCTCGGCAACCACAAGCCCCCACGATTCCGAAACACGTGGGCTGTGTAACGAAGCTGCAACGTTCGCTTAATGCTGCGGCCTGGAGGTGCTGCTTGCCCCGCTTCGGCCAGGGCTTTTACAACCGGGCTTGCGTGGGCCGGGTCACCCCGAATACCCACGTCGGTTATGACTGGATGGCTTATCGTCATTTACCATCGCCGGACTTTCACCGGCTGGACTGGCAGCCTTATGGGCTGCAAGCAGACTTTCCAGAATCTTCCGGCGCGGGGACGGCAGCCCCGCTTGGGCCAGTTGCGCATCCCGGGCCTGAGCCAGGCTCGCCACCTGCTGGACCAGGGCCTGTTGGCTTTGGGCATATGCGGGCCTCTTCATCCGCTCCAGGTCCATCCGCACAAACGAGGCGGGAAGTGCCGGGGCCTTCAAATCCCGGCCCCTTTCGAGCCGCGCCTCATTGAGCCGATATAATTGCCCAATACCCTCGATCCACTGATCGGCCCAGCCCTGTCCCGCCGCATCGGCCCCCGGACGGAACATCAGAAAATCCCGCCGCACATGCGCCCAGCAAAAAGCCAACAGGAGCGCCACGGCCAAAAACTTATAGCTGGCAAAGCGATCCACCATTAGACCTTCACAGGTAATCGGACATAAGCATGGCTGACGGACAGGGTAACATGGGCTATATTTCAGCATGAGGAGCGTGATTGAGAATAACCCAATCGAGGACGGCATGGTCGCTGGATCACAAGACCCCGGTGTAGCGCGTCTCGCTTAATACGGATGGTTTTATCTTGATGTTTGCGGGAGGGGGGCGAGGGGGCTGCGGGGTTTTGGGGAGGTGGATTTATCGCTTTTTCCTGCTCCAGCAGAAGGGATGGGGCCGGGGCGGTCTTCCGGTGGAAGGCCGCCCGGCCCATCTGCTGTTTGCAGGCTCTGGCCGGCAGACCCCGCGGCAAGGATGGAGTGCCGGCGCCTTACTCGCGTCGCAAGATTGAAAGGGAGGAACTCTACGATCTCGTCAACGACATCGGTGAGACCACCGATGTTTCCGCGCTGCACCCGGAAAGGGTGAAGCAGCTTGGAGGCCGAGGCAGAAAAGGCGCGCGCCGCTTTGGGCGACGCGCTGACGAAGCGGCCCGGGGCCGAGCGCCGCGAGCCGGGTCGCCTGACCGCGGCCAAGCCCCGGTTGAGTTTGGGTGCAGCCAGAGCGAGGCGATGAAGACCCCGTATTTCGGCTGGCTGAACCAGTCGGTGTGGGTATTGGAGGGTGTTGTTTGCGCCGTGGCGTTTGTGAGAGCGGCCGTCAGCAACAAAAAGCACTCTGACGCCGCCCCGTGCCTTATGGGGCCTTCGGGTGAATTCGTGCCACGCTTCACGCGGCGAGAGACTTCGGTTCGAGCTTTTCAGCGCCCGTCGGGTCTGCCTATATCTGCCAAATGAAGCGACGCGATTTTCTCAAAGCCTCGGCCCTGACGAGCAGTTCCCTGCTGTTGGCCAGGCCTGCCTCCGGCGAGGTCCAGAGCCGGGGCCAAACCATCGACCCGATAGCCCCCGCTCCGGCACACGGTCATGGCCTGCCTGACCTATCGCCCGCGCGTTGGATTTGGTATCCGTCGGGACGGACGCTGCCCAACACGTTCATCCTGTTCCGCCGCGAATTCACTTTGGGATCCAGACCCCGCCGGGCCACGGGGTGGATTTGCGCCGACAGCCGGTATCGACTCGAGGTGAATGGCCGGCGTGTGCAGTGGGGACCGGCGCCCAGTGATCCCCGGTGGTCGGAGGCCGACCCTTTGGACCTTCGCGATTACCTCCAGCCAGGCCCCAATGTCCTTGGGGCCACGGTCCTTTTTTACGGCGCAGGCGACGGCACTTGGCCCATCGGCAAGCCGGGTTTCCTGTTCTGGCTCGAGCTCGAGCACGCCGATGGCCATCTCGAGCATCTGGTCTCGGATCCCTCGTGGCGGTCCTTTCTTTGCCGCGCGTGGCCCCCAGGACACTACAAGCGGTGGTACTTGCGCGCGCTTCAGGAGGAATTCGATGCCCGGCTTTACCCCTACGATTGGAATAAGCCCGGCTTCCCCCTGGACCCCCGCTGGCTGGCCGCCATGCCATTGCCCGGGTCACCCAACAGGCCCGCTCTTTCAGCCGGCTACGATGAGTACCTCTTGAACGCCGGAGACGGCCCGCCAGACACCGAACTGCGTCCACGGAGCATCCCGATGCTGCGTGAATGGGAAGTCCCGGCGGCCAAACTCGCCGAGTCCTATCGCCTGAGCTGGCGAGTCACGCCGCAAGAGTACTTCGAGTTTCGGACCCCCGGTGCTTTCGAGGCCGGGCGCGCGGAGGTTGCAACCGAGGTGGCCCCGGGCCAATGGCAGCTCGAATTGGACGGCCGCCAAGGCACGGCCCTCACTTTCGAGTTCGCCGAACAGGTCGTCGGCTGGCCGGGCTTTACCATCCAGGCGCCGGCCGGGACCACCATAGAACTGCTCGTCCACGAGGCGCATGCGCCCGGCGGTCCGGCGCTGCTCAACACCCACTTCGATTCCTGGGCTCGCTTCATTTGCCGGGCCGGCCTGAACCACTTCGAGACTTTTGATTTTGAAAGCGCGCGCTGGCTTCAACTGCACATCCACGGCGCCGCGGGCCCCGTGCTCATCCGTGACGTTCACATCCGGCGGCGGGTTTTCCCCTGGCCCAACACCCCTGTCCTGCGCAGTGATGAACCGGCCCTCCAACGCCTGTTCGACGCCTCGCTCAACACGCTCAACAACTGCGCCCAGGAGACCCTGGTGGACGGCATGGCGCGCGAGCGCCAGCAGTACAGCGGCGATGGCGGCCACCAATTGCACGCCGTCCACCTGGCCCTGGGCGAACGGCGGCTCGTCGCCCGCTACCTCACCACCTGGAGCCAGGGCCTGACCAAGGACGGTTATTTCCTGGACTGCTGGCCCGCTTATGATCGTCTGGCGCGTTTGATCGAACGGCAGCTCGACCTGACCAATTGGGGACCCATCCTCGACCACGGAGTCGGGTTCACCTTCGATTGCTGGCACCACTACCGCTACACGGCTGACCTTGATGCCTTGCGGGAGCCCCTCCCGCGCCTGGTTCGGTTCGCCCGGTTTCTTCAAACGCTCACGGGTCTGGACGGACTGCTCCCGGTCGAGAATATCGGCATCCCCTCCGTCTGGATGGACCACGTCGCTTACCAGCGCCAGCGCCACAAGCAGTGCGCGTTTAACCTCTACGCCGCAGCGGCCATGGAGCACGCCCTGGCCCCGCTCTGTCGCGCCTTCGGACAGCCCGCCCAAGCCGAAGCTGCCGCCCAGTTCGGCCGGGAACTCCTGAGGGCTGCCGTCCGCGCCTTCTGGAGCGCCGACCGCGGTCTGTTCGTCAACAACCTGCCCTGGCTCTCCGAGGAGAAGACTCCCCGCACTTGCGACCGCTCCCTGGCCACGGCGATCCTTTACGATCAATGCCCCGCAGGCCAAACCTCCGCCGCGGTGCGCTCGCTGGCAG
Source organism: uncultured bacterium (assembly GCA_963749495.1). GTDB lineage: Bacteria > Verrucomicrobiota > Verrucomicrobiia > Limisphaerales > UBA8199 > CAVQND01. The sequence continues at coordinate 487,118 of CAVVMW010000014.1, read as the reverse complement.
AGTGCCCGGCGGAGATGGGCCTTTCCTATCCCTGCAATGCCGGATGGCGGTTATGGGCGCTGGCCAAGTGCGGCCGAGCCGACGTCATCGTCTCGGACCTGCGCCAGCGTTGGGCCACGATGAGTTCGGTCAAAGAGAACAACACCCTCCAGGAGGACTGGCATGCCAGCCACGACTCCGGCGAACAGTGGAGCCACTGCGACGTGGTGCCCGCGTATATCGCCCTCCACGGACTGCTGGGGTTGGCGCCCTTGGAGCCGGGTTTCAAGCGTTTCGAGGTCCGGCCCCAACTGGCCGACCTCCAAGAGCTCGAGCTGGCTGCCTTCACCGTGCGCGGCGCGCTGCGGCTGCGCTCTCGCGGAGCCCGTGGCCGGCGCGAACTGACCTTGGAATTGCCACACACAGGCCAAGGCGAGTTGGTCCTGCCCCAGGGCGAAGCGGTTGACCTCCCCGGCGCCCCGGCCCCACGTCATCCGGGAAAACAAACCCCGCCAAATAAAACGCGACCACCTCTCTTTGCCCCTGCGCCACCGGACAACCGCCGCCGGTGCCGCGCAACTTCCAACCGCCGGACGCAGCAGTCACCCGCCTCCACACCCAACGCCCATCCGCAGGGCGAAAACCGCCAAAAAAGGGCCAGGACTATTTGCTCGTTGACCGCACTTCCAGGCTTGCCTATAATCGGTCCGTGCCAACACAACCACGACAGCACGGACAACGAAGACAGCACCGCCTTCACGTTCAAGGACCTCGTAACGCAGACGCCACGGTTCCCTTGATGCCTGGCAGGCGCCTTCATCTTCAGGGACCGCGTAGTACGCCAGACCTCACGGTGGCTTTGATGCCTGGCGGGCGCCTCCGCTTGACCTTCAAGCAGGCTCGCCCCGTCGTCTTGACACAGTTATTCCCCAGGGGCAGGCGGGCACGGACCGGATTCCAGATGAAATATTAAGAAAATGCCCCCGCGAAACGCCCGTTCGCCCAAGCAAGGAAGCGCGTCAAATGACCAGTACGTGATCATAAGCGAATCCCTGGGCTCTCAAACTTGTTCTCGAACTATGGAAACAGAAACCTCCATTCCGGGGAGCGCTTGCCCGAAGGCTATGCCCAGGCGTTTCAGAACCGCCTCCGCCAGGAGATTGCTGCCGCTGCTGTTGCTGTTGGCGCTACCCGGCGTGGTGCAGGCCCAATACGACTACACGACGAATAACGGCACGATCACCATCACGGGATACACTGGCCCCGGCGAAGCGGTGACCATCCCCAGCGCGATCAATTTCCTGCCGGTCACCAGCATCGGAGAGGGGGCGTTCTCTGGCTGCACCAGCCTGACCAGCGTCACAGTTCCCAACACCGTCACCAACATTGGGGACTATGCGTTCTTTGGCTGCACCAGCCTGGCCAACGCCACGATCGGCAACTGCGTCACCAACATAGGCGACCATGCGTTCGGTGCCTGCACAAGCCTGACCAACGCGACCATCGGCAACGGAGTCACCACCATCGAGGAGGGGGCGTTTAACGGTTGCACTAGCCTGACCAGCCTCACGATCCCAGGTAGCGTCACCAACATCGGGGCCGATGCGTTCGAGGGCTGCATCAGGCTGACCAGCATCACGATTCCGAACAGCGTCACTAACATCGGCGACGAAGCGTTCTCCGGCTGCACCAGCCTGACCAGCGTCACAATCCCCAACAGCGTCACCAGCATCGGCGGCTATGCGTTTGACCGTTGCATCAGCCTGACCAGCGTCACAATCCCCAATAGCGTCACCACCATCGAGGACGGGGCGTTCTTTGGCAGCGGTCTGACCAGCGTCACGATCCCCGACAACGTTGCCAACATTGGGGACAACGCGTTCAATGAGTGCTACAGCCTCACCAGCGTCACTCTCCCCAGCAGCGTCACCAACATCGGGGGCTCGGCGTTCTCTGACTGCACCGCCCTGACTAACGCCACGATCCCGAACAGCGTCACCAGCATCGCAGAGGGGGCGTTTTTCTATTGCGCCAGACTGACCAGCGTCACGATCCCCGGCACCGTCACCAACATCGGGCCCTCGGCATTCTTCGACTGCACCAGCCTGACCAGCGTCACAATCCCTAATAGCGTCACCAGCATCGGGGCCTCGGCGTTCTCTGACTGCGCCGCCCTGGCCAACGCCACGATCGGCAACAACGTCACCACCATCGCAGAGGGGGCGTTCTCTGGTTGTACCAGCCTGACCGGCGTGACCATTCCGAACAGCGTCACCAGCATCGGGAACTCGGCGTTCTATGGCTGCGGTCTGAGTAGCGTCACGATCCCCAGCAGCGTCACGAACATAGGGAAACAGGCGTTTGATGGCTGCACCAGACTGACGGCGATCACGGTGGATGCACTCAACCCCGCCTTTAGTGGTGTGGATGGGGTCTTTTTTGACAAGAGCCAGACCGCTCTTATTCAATATCCGGGCGGCTTGCGCGGAAGTTACACGATTCCCAGCAGCGTGACCAGCATTGGGGACGACGCGTTTGCTCAGTGCTACAGCCTGACCAGCGTCACTGTCCCCAACAGCGTGATCACCATGGGGGACTCGGCGTTCTATGACTGCGCCCTCACCAGCATCACCATCCCCAACAGCGTCACCAGCATCGGGGACTGGGCGTTCTCTGACTGCCCCCTCACCAGCGTCACCATCCCCAACAGCGTCACCAGCATCGGGCAGGACGCATTCGACGGGTGCAGTTTCCTCACCAGCATCACGATAGGCAACGGCCTCGCCAGCATCGGGGACTCGACGTTCTCTGGCAGCGGTCTGACCAGCGTCAGCATCCCCAACAGCGTCACGAGCATCGGGGACGGGGCGTTCTCTGGCTGCACCAGCCTGACCGGCGTGACGATTCCCAACAGCGTGACCAACATCGGGGACTCGGCGTTCTCTGGCAGCGGTCTGACCAGCGTCACCATCCCCAACAGCGTCACCAACATCGGGGCCGAGACGTTCCAGGGCTGCATCAGCCTGGGCAACGTCACCATCGCCAACAGCGTCACCAGCATCGGGGACTCGGCGTTCAATGACTGCACCAACCTAACGGGAGTCTATTTTCAGGGTAACGCCCCCAACGTTGGTTGGTATGTGTTCTCCGGTGACAGCAATGCGACCGTCTATTACTTGGCAGGGACCACTGGCTGGGGGAGGACGTTTGGCGGTCTCCCAGCCGTCCTGTGGTTCCCGGCGCCGCCGGGCTACGCCTGCGCGACCACTAACGGCGCGGTCACCATCACAGCATACACCAGTCCCGGCGGTTCGGTGATTATTCCGAGCGCGATCAATGGCCTGCCGGTCACCAGCATTGGAGAAGGTGCGTTCGCTCAGTCCTCCATCACGAACGTGGTGCTCCCGAACAGCATCACCAACATCGGATACAGCGCGTTTGCATTCTGCGCCAGCCTGACCAGCGTCACCATCCCCAACAGCGTCACCAGCATCGGGGACTCGGCGTTCTATGACTGCACCAGCCTGACCAGCGCCACAATCCCCAACAGCGTCACCACCATCGGAGAGGGGGCGTTCTCTGGCTGCACCAGCCTGACCGGCGTGACGATTCCCAACAGCGTCACCAGCATCGGGGACTCGGCGTTCTATGACTGCACGAACCTAACGGGAGTCTATTTTCAGGGTAACGCCCCCAGCGTTGGTTCGTCTGTGTTCTCCGGTGACAGCAAAGCGACCGTCTATTACTTGCCAGGGACCACTGGCTGGGGCACGATGTTTGGCGGTCTTCATTCGGTGCTGTGGAACCCACCCGTGCCCTACACTTACACGAACTACAACGGCACGATCACGATCACGGGATACACCGGTGCCGGCGGTGCGGTGACCGTGCCCAGCGGGATCAATTTCGTGCCGGTCACGGGCATCGGGGCCGGCGCGTTTGAGGACTGCCTCACCCTGACCACCGTCACAATCCCAACCAGCGTCACCAACATCGGGGCCGAGGCGTTCCAGGGCTGCATCAGCCTGGCGAGCGTCACGATCCCCAACAGCGTCACTAGCATCGGGGTCCAGGCGTTCGACTACTGCGCCAGCCTTACCAGCGTCACGATCCCCAGCAGCGTCACCAGCATCGGGTACGCGGCGTTCGACGACTGCCTCAGCCTCACCACCGTCACGATCCCCAGCAGCGTCACGAACGTCGGAGCCGAGGCGTTCGATGGCTGCATCAGCCTCACCAGCGTCTATTTCGAGGGTAGCGCCCCCAGTGTCAGTGGTCTTGCGTTCCTTTCTGACACTAACGCGACGGTCTATTACCTGCCTGGGACCAAGGGATGGGGCACGGCGTTTGCCGGTCTTCCCACCGCGCTGTGGTCCCCGCCGCAAGTTACCTTCGCCAGCTTCGGTGTCAGGACCAATCGCTTTGGGTTCACCATTAACTGGGCCGGCGGCATGACCGTCGTGGTGGAGGCCAGCACGAATCTCGCCAATTCCGTCTGGTATCCGGTGGCGACGAACACCCTTAGCAGCGGCTCATCCTATTTCTGGGACCCGCAGTGGACGAATTATCCCGCCCGTTTCTATCGCCTCAGATGGCCGTGAGGCGCGGGAGCGGCAGTTGATGTCCCCTGCCGCAACGGCGTCCGGCACTAACAGGGCTGCGGGGCCTCGCCGGCCTCACCCATCGGACGGTGCAGGTTCACACCGCACACGGCAGCCGCCGGGAACAGGGTCAAACCATGGCTCGGTTCATTTTCCGAGACTCGCGACCGAGGTTGCCTAGCCGGAGTACTTGGCATAGACCTCAGTTACAGCAACTTGCATTCAGCAGTTTATGCAACTGGCCTCGCCGAAGGCAGCCGGGTTCATCGCCGCCACCAGCATGAATTGGGAGGGCTGTGAATCTTGCTCGTCTCGAGGGCCTCCTCGAGCGCGAGCGGCGGCGGGATCGTGGCCAATCGCTTGGCCAGCATCGGTTTGCCCGCGCCCGGAGGACCGATAAGCAGCACATTGGGGCCGATACCACCCAGGGCCACGACGGTTTTGAGGACGATAGGCCACGAGGTGCCGTCCACATGTCGAACTTTGGCAGGAACAGGCCCTTCCATCCAACTGATGAACTGGGCGTTGGGGGCATTTCACCCAACCGATTTGAGGACTTTTCTGGCCCGGAAAAAGCCAAACCAACGACCTCACCAGACGTAATGGATTGCAAGGCAGTAACTTACACAGCGGCTTCGGGCATACGGAGAATACAAGATAATATTGTCATCGTTGGCCTGCCGGATGCGGCGGTGAAAGAGTCGCGGGACCGCGTGATGAGCCGAGCTTTCTCGAAGGGCCGCTCAACCTGAGCGTTCGCGTTCGAAAGTGAAGATCAACGTCAAACCATTTGAGGAATGACAGGCCCAGCAGCCCGTCCACCGGGCTTTGTCGCGGGAGGTCGTGGCAAATGGCTGGAACCGCCGCGACGGTTCTTCCCATGGCTTTGAGCTTGTCTAAGTTCACGAGGGGGGCGGTCTTAGTGCCGCTGGCTGTGGTGATGGAGAGCTTCCTGCGGGCGTTCCGGGGGGCATAGCCCAGCGCCTCCAGGAGATGAAATGGCACCATCACGTAGGTAGCCCCCGTATCCAAGGCCATCCGCACGATGCGACTCTTGGCGCGCCTGAAGACCTCGACCTCCAGCACGATAAGGCCCGCGTGGGGGTCAAGCTTCACAGAGTCAAGAACGCCGCAGCGTAACCATCCTGGAGGGGTGGCCCGGCATAGACGATATACAATCGGCGTCGGTTTTTTGTCTTCCGCCACACCGCGTCTCGATCTCTCGAGTGGCAGACTAACCGGCCTGCCTTTGGTCGGCCGCCGGTTTCGGTCTTGACGTGTATCGCCAGCCACTCGCCGGGGTGCTGTTGGATGAGTTCTTGCACATCCCCCGCACTCGCCGGCGGTCGTTGTGGTCTTGCGGCAAAGGCTCTGGCTCTGTCCATGCCAAAGCCTCGGTTCGCGCAGCCTGAGTGGCAAGCAAATTCTGGCCGCAGAGACCCTCCACGCCACGGTGAGCTTGGACGGCACGTCCCACGCCCAGAGACTCTTCATCAATGGAGACCTCGCTGGGGGAGGACAGACCACCTCGGCGGCCGTCAACGGCATCGAAGCGTACCCAGTGGAGGCGGAGGTGGACGCCGGCTACGGGGACGCCATGATTCCACGTTCTCGTTGCGAAACGCTTCCGGCAGATTCTCGTCCAACTTGATTTTCATGCGGCGGCCGGCAAGGGCGATACGGGCATATCTTCCGCCGCGGACGCCGCGGCAAAGGCGATGACCGCGCGCAACGCTTCCACCGGGACCGTCGGGAAGTCGGCGAGGATTTCCTCCTGCCTCGCGCCTTCGGACAGGCTGGCGAGCAACGTGCGCACCGTCACGCGGGTGCCCCTGACGACCAGTTCGCCGCCGCACAGGTCGCGCCGCCGTTCGAGATGTTCGAGATAATTCATGGTCGCGCGGCCAACCTTAGCACCAAGCACTCGCGAATGCGCCCCATGCGCACACGCCAGCACAATTTTAGTTGCCAGCGCGGGCATTCGGCGCGAAGATTACTGCGGCAATGGAGTTTGCCTTCCCCTCAAGGGCTTCGGGGAAAACCGCCTGAACGGTTTCAGTGCTGATGACTCCTACCAGCGCCACAGGATGTGGCGAGGTGGGAGTTATGTCTGAGAATATTTGGTTTGTTGCAGCACTCTGGATGGGGTTGGCGTTGGTGGCCAGCCTCACCTCGATCCGGTTGGGCATCTCGGTGGCGTTAACCGAGATCTTCGTCGGCGTCCTGGCGGGCAACCGCCACCTGGGCGCATTCGCGAGTGCTTGGTGGAGCGCCGACTTGCAGTCGGCTTTGCGCGTACCCCGTTTCCGAATTCGTTGCTCTTGGTCCGGTCTAAGCCGACTGCAAGTCGGCGCTCCGCCTGGGCACCAAGCACTCGCGAATGCGCCCACCGCCACCTGGGCGACGGCCAAATGCGCCCCGAGCAGCGGGGCTCGCTTTAGTGGCGGGGTTCCATCCAAACCAGAAAGGCGGCCGGCCGCATGACGGGGAGGCCGAAGGGCTTATGGAGGGCCAGCAGGTCTTTGTCGTAGCTGACAATCGCCTTGGCGCTGCCGGCCAGCGCCGCCGCGATGAACCGCTCGTCTTTGATGTCCCGCGAGCGCTGCTTGCCCAGCGGCGCAGGTTCCACCCAGAGAGCTTTGGCCCGGATCCAGGCCAGTGCGCCAAGCGCGTTTGGCTGCGGCGCCTCTTGGGCGAGCACAGCGGGGACGCGCGATCCATATTCGGCGTTGATGTCAGCCGAGAGTAGCAGCCTGCGGCGCCGCCAGGCGACCAGCGCCAGGCAACGGTGGGCGGGGCCACGCCAGCCGATCGCGCTGATCACGACTGCCGTATCGTAAACGACGGCGATCTCCTCTTGCGACCGTCTCGCACGGCGGATTCCACGCGCTGGATTTCTTCCTCGGTCTCAGCCCGGTCGTGTCCCCCCGCAAAGGCGTGTTCGAATTGTCTAAGTTCTTCCGCCAACTCGGCCGCTTCCATCCGGCGAAGGGCCTCGCGAACGACTTCGCTCGCGTCCTGATATCGTCCACCTTTGACCGCACGCTGAACGAAGCCGCTCAACTCGTCCGGCAGCGCCACCCGGATAGTCTTGGTTGCCATACAGCCTCACGATAGGCTGCCGGAATGGCGTGTCAATCCCTGACGGGCGCCAAGACGAGCTGCCTGCGGAACACCGCGCCACTACAAACAAAGCCCCACAACCGCTTGACCCCACGGTTCAGCTATCCACACGCTCGGATTCATGAGCATTGAACGACTGTGGAAAGTTCATTGTATGGAGGACTCCTACCCCGGCATGTGGCAGCACTGGTTCGTGAACCAATGCGTAGCCGTGGGCTGGGTGGGGAAGCAGGGATGGCGGCTGAGGGGCGAGCGCGCAACCGTGGGTCAGGCAACGAGGTGGGAGTCCAAACACGGTGGCTGGCATCGAACTCGGGGCTTGATCGACCGAATCCAGATGGGGGACCACGTGGTCGTTTCTCTTCGGGGGCACAGGATAGGGCGGCTTGGGGAGGTCACCGGAAAGGCCATGCTTGCGCTTGAATTGACAGCCGGCTCGCGTTAGACTGGCGGAAGATATGAAAACGCCCCGGGAACCCATTGAGATTCCGACCAAGGTTCTGGAATCGGTGGACACTCTGGATGAACTGGAGGATTGGTTAATGGCAAGAAATCCTCGCCTCATGCGCGAGCTGCGGCAAGCACGCAAGGATGATCTCGCGGGCAAATTCAGGCCATGGAAGCCATGTCACTTGCCATGTCCTTCCAAATCGCGTCTATAGGGTTCAGCATCGTTCAGAAGTCTATCGCGATCTCTAGCCGTCGGTTCCGGCGTGCCCGGGCGCCAGCTTCGGATCCGGCCGAAGTCGTGCCGCGCACCGAGATCTGTCCGATCAAGACTTGCAGGCCAGGTAAGGCCTCACTGAAGGCGGGAGTGTCACGGGCAGACCCCTCACCCCGGCCCTCTCCCCTTCCGAAGGGGAGAGGGGGAAGCGCCGGCAGTCTCTTTGAACTCCAGGCGCCTCCGCTTGCTCAAGCCGCTGACGAGAATCCTCCCTCTCCCCTCGGAGGGGAGAGGGCTGGGGTGAGGGGTTCGCAGGGGACTCCGTTCCCGCCTTCACTGACCGATTACCAGGCCGGCACGATTTTAGTTGCCAGCGTGGGCATTGCGGGCCAGAATTACTGTGGCAATGGAGTTTGCCTTCCCCTCAAGGGCTTCGGGGAAAACCGCCTGAACGGTTTCAGTGCTGATGACTCCTACCAGCGCCACAGGATGTGGCGAGGTGGGAGTTATGTCTGAGAATATCTGGTTTATTGCAGCACTCTGGATGGGGTTGGCGTTGGTAGCCAGCCTCACCTCGATTCGGTTGGGCATCTCGGTGGCGTTGACCGAGATCTTCGTCGGCGTCGTTGCGGGCAACCTCCACCTGGGCGGCGGCCAACCACTGCTGCGCTCCACCGATTGGACCAATTTCCTGGCCATGCTCGGCAGTGGCGTGCTGACCTTCCTGGCCGGAGCGGAGATTGACCCGGTATCCCTCCGGGCCAACCTGCGCGCGAGCATGGCCATCGGCACTGCGGCATTTCTCCTGCCCTTCGCGGGAGTCTGGGCCTTCGCGCGGTTTGCCCTCGGCTGGCCCCTTCACCAGGCCCAAATCGCCGGCATAGCCCTCTCGACGACTTCCGTCGCCGTGGTCTATGCCGTGATGATTGAGACGCGGCAAGGCGAGACGGCCCTGGGCAAGATGATTCTGGCGGCGTGTTTCATCAACGACCTTGGCACAGTGCTGGCACTGGGCCTCATTTTCGCCAATTTCAACGTCTGGCTGCTGGTGTTCGTCATCGTTACCTGCGTGACGCTGTGGTTTATGCCCAGGTGGACCCAGTACATCGTCGTGCGCTTGGGGGCCACCCGGGCGAGCGAGCCGGAGATTAAGTTCATTTTCCTCGTGCTCTTCTTCCTGGGCGGGCTGGCCTTGACGGCCAAGAGCGAGGCGGTGCTCCCCGCCTACCTCCTCGGCCTGGTTGTGGCCGGTGTGTTCCTGCGCGACAAGACACTGGTGCACCGGATGCGCAGCATCGCCTTCGCGGTCTTCACCCCTTTTTACTTCATCCGCGCCGGTTCGTTCGTGTCGCTCCGCGCGCTGGCGGCGGCCTCGGGCGTTATCCTGGCGCTCCTGGCGCTCAAGATGGCCACCAAGCTCGTGGGCGTGCTGCCGTTGTGCCGGAAATACTTCATGCGGCCGCGAGAGGCCAATTACACGACGCTGCTCATGTCCACAGGCCTGACCTTCGGCACAATCTCTGCCCTGTTCGGGCTGCAAAACAGGATCATTGACCAGAAGCAGTATTCCATCCTCGTCACGGTCGTCATTCTGAGCGCGTTTGTGCCCACCGTCATCGCGCCGAAGTTCTTCGAGCCGTCCCGGCGGACGATGCAGGCCTGGGGCCGGCTTTATCAGCGGAAGCTCAACGGCAGGGTGAAAGTCCAACCTCAGCCCCTGGGAAAGTGAAGCGATTATGTTCCGGAAAATCCTGGTCGGTTACGACGGATCGAAAGGCGGGCGGGCGGCGCTGGAACGCGCGGCGGCACTGGCCCGTGAGGGCGGCGGGCAATTGACGGCGCTCTGGGTGCGGCAGCCACTGCCGCGCCATGCGGACTTGCCCGGGGAAGCGGAAGGCGAAGCCGATGCCGCGCGCGATTACTTCCAGGAGCGCAAGCACGAAGTCGAGAAGGTGGCCCAACGCTTTGGCATCGCCATCGGCTGCGAGAGCCGCGCCGGCCATGCCGCCAAGGTAATGGTGACCTTCGCCAACAGCGCCGGCTACGACCTCATCGTCGTCGGCCACAGCGATCACTCGGAGCTTTGGGGACGCCTGCTCGGCGACACGGCGGACCGGATTAGTGACCACGCCCATTGCAGCGTGCTCATCGTCAAACAGCCCGATGAACTTCCCGGGGACCAAACCAGTCCCGGTGAAATTGAATAACCACAGAACAGGACTCGATATGAACACCATAGAAAACATCAGCGCATTGGAAATTCTCGACTCGCGGGGCAATCCGACCGTTTCGGTAACGGTCGTTTTGTCGAACGGCATTACAGCGTCGGCGAGCGTCCCATCGGGCGCCTCCACGGGCATCCGGGAAGCCGTGGAGTTGCGGGACCAGGAGCCGAAGCGGTATGGCGGCAAGGGTGTGTTGAAAGCGGTGGCGAACGTCAACACGGTGATTGCGCCGAGGCTGCAGGGGAAATCGCCGCAGGAGCAAAAGGAGATTGACAGAATGATGTGCGAGCTGGACGGGACGGAGACCAAAGCGAAGCTGGGAGCGAATGCCATTCTGGGCGTTTCGATGGCGGCGTGCCGGGCGGCGGCTACGGAGTCGGCTTCGCCCCTCTACACGCACATTCGGAGGCTTTTCGGCGGGGAAGAGAACGCGCTCTATGTGCTGCCTGCGCCGATGATGAACGTCCTGAACGGCGGGGCGCATGCGACCAACAATGTGGATTTCCAGGAATTCATGCTCTTCCCGATTGGGGCGCCGACGTTTGCCGAGGCGCTGCGGTATGGGACGGAGACGTTTCACACGCTCAAGAAGCTTTTGCAGAAACGCGGGTTGGTGACGGCCGTTGGCGACGAGGGTGGCTTCGCGCCGAACCTAAAGACCAACACGGAAGCGGTGGACGTGATTCTGGAGGCTATCGGAACGGCGGGTTACCAGGCGGGCAAACAAATTGCCATCGCCCTGGACCCGGCAGCCAGCGAGTTTTGGGACGAGGGCGCTTACGTGATGAAAAAATCGGACGGGTCGCGCAAGACGCCTGCGGAGCTGGTGGCGTTGTGGGCCGAGTGGGCGAGGAAATATCCCATCGTCTCGCTGGAGGACGGGATGGGCGAAGAGGACCGCGAGGGGTGGAAGGCGCTCACGAAGGCGCTGGGCAGGAAGATGCAACTCGTGGGCGATGACAACTTCGTGACCAACCCGAAAATCTTCGCGGAGGGCATCCGCGATGGAATCGCCAACGCAATCCTGATCAAACTGAATCAGATCGGCACCGTGTCCGAGACACTGGAGACAGTATCGATGGCGCAGAAGGCCGGTTACGGCGCTGTGATTTCGCATCGGTCGGGCGAGACCGAAGACGCGTTTATCGCGGACCTTGCGGTGGGGACGGGCGCGGGGCAGATCAAGACAGGGTCGGCGTGCCGGTCCGAACGCATCGCCAAATACAACCGGCTGCTGGCCATCGAGCGGGAGCTGGGCAAGAAGGCGCAATACGGAGGCGCATTGTTCGGGAGCCGGAGGTAGTTCCTGTCCGCCGCTAACGGGTGATAGTGTGTCAAAGGCAATGGAGTTTGCCTGCCCCCGAACGGGTTCGGGGCAAACCGCCCTTGGGCTGACGACTCCTACCGAAACGATATTGTTCGCAACGGTAGTGAGTTATGGCAACGCCGAAACAAGTCCTGAGCAAGAGGCCAGCGGAAACGTCGGGTCACATTCTCATATCTCTTCCATTCGCGGCGCGGCGCAAAGAAATGGCGCGGCTTTGCGAACTGTGTGCGGAACACAAGCATGCGCTCATTCTTGGCCAGGCCGGCGTCGGGAAGTCGGCACTGGTTGCGCATCTGCGCGATTCCCTCGCGCTGCTGGTTTCACCCAAATCGGCACATTGGGGAGAGATTTGCGACAGCCTCGAACCGCAACTGGGGTTGGATGCCGCGGAGATGAAGCTCCTCCAGCGCAAGCAGCGGCTGCGGGAATCGCTGCGCGCGGCGGGCAGGACGGTTGTTTTTGATGGGGTCGGCTGGACCACACCCAAACTGAGTTCGTTCTTCGAGCGCATCGCTCAAGGGGCGCCGGTCTGGATTTGCGCGCGTTCGGAGCATTCGTGGGACATCGGCCATTTCTGGCCGATGCTGGTGCGGTTTGCTCGAGTTGAGTTGCACCCGTTTCATTTGTCGGAGACGCAGGAAATGGTCGAGGCGGCGCTGAAGGCGGCCCTCATTCCCCCTGAGGCGGCCACCATTGTCGAGTGGCTGCACCGGAGATCAGCAGGCAGCCCACTGGTGCTGCGGGAGCTCTTTGAAGAACTGGCAACCGGCAAGTACGATCTCAGCAATCCTTACGCCCTCCGGCGTCTCGATCTGGATCGGCGCATCCACGAGATCTTCCCCCTGACATGAACGAGAATCACGAGCGACACCTGCTCACCACGTTCCGGCACATCGACAATCTCCTGTCCGAAGCCGAGCACATTCTGGCAACCGCCGGCTCGAACGTCCCCTTTCGCGGAATACACCCAGGATTCAACTCCCGTGCAGCGCAAGGTGTTGCACGACTACATCGAGCGGGTGCGGCAGGCGATGAACCGTGCCCTGACCGACCTCCGACTGCCCCGGCCCACTCCCGTGTGCGGAGCGATGTGGGCTGCGGGCGGGCGATTCACGTTTGCTCAGATTGCGGTGGCGGAAATGGAGCCGCAGCGCATGCGCGGCTACGGCGTTTTGAGCGAGGAGGACGTCAAGGCGATCAACGAAGTGGTCGCCGAGTTGAACGCAACGCTCGAACGGCTTATCGCTTACTGGAACAAGGGTCCGGATGCCGACCTGCAGGCTCGCCTTGCGCGGCTGGAGAAAACGACCGATCAGGCCAGGCTCCTGCGCGAATTGGAGCGCGTGGTCACGGCCCACGGCTTGATCGAATTTCGCAGCGCCTTGGCGATGTTGCTGGAGAGGTTGGAAAACCAGGTCTTTGAAATCGGGGTATTCGGACGCGTCAGCTCGGGCAAGTCGTCGCTATTGAACTATCTGCTGGGGAACACGGTTTTACCCGTGGGCGTCACCCCGGTGACGGCTTTTCCACCCGGGTGAGCTACGGCGCCGAAGCTCGGGCCATTATCGCGTTTGCCGAAGGCAAGCCGCAAGTGGTCGAACTTTCTCGTCTGGCGGAGTTTGTAACGGAACAGCAGAATCCAGGGAATGCCAAGCATGTCGTACGCATTAGCGCGCAACTGCCCTCGCCGCGATTGCGCGAGGGGGTGACATTCGTCGATACGCCGGGACTGGGTTCGCTCGCTACGGCTGGCGCCGAAGAGACGGCTGCCTATTTGCCGCGGTGCGACCTGGGCATCGTGCTGGTGGACGCCGGCTCGACCATCACCCACGAGGATTTGACCATTGTCCATGCCCTCTACCAGTCGGGTGCACAGGCGATGGTGCTGGTGAGCAAAGCGGATCTGCTGGGGGCTGCCGAGCGCCGGCAGACCGGCGATTACGTCGAGCGTCAACTCTCCGCACAAGCGAACCTGAAACTCCGGGCGCACTTCGTTAGCGTGCTCGGCGAAAGTGCCGCTCTCTGCGACGAATGGCTGGAAGAGGAATTGATGCCGCTGGTCGAATCGCGTCTCGAGCAAGCCGCTGCCGCGCAGAAACGCAAAGTGGGCGCGTTGCGCGAAGCGGTCATCGCGGTTCTCGAAAGCCGCCTCCAACGCAGTTCCCACGTGTCCCCAGCGCCGTCCGGCCAGTGCGTCCAGGAGGCCCTGGCCGCCGTGCGGAAAGCCGACGCCCTGTTGGAGGCCGCGCAGCGGGAGGGTGACGCCATCGTGGACGGCTTCTCCACGCTGGCCGACGACCTCATCGAGGCTGCGGCGGCAGACCTCGCGGACTTCTGGCTCTCCGCCGGGGGAAAAAGCGCGGCCATCGCCAAGGGAATGTCGCTTTCCATGCACCGGGTCCTGGCGGAAAGGGTGGCGAAATTGGTGAGACAGTTGTCTTCGATGAGGTGGCAACTGGGCCAGGCACTGCAACTGGCTCACCAGGCACTGCGGTTGGCAATAGACACGTCCGAGCAACTGCCCCCGCCTGCGGGCGCGCCGATCGCCGACACCGAGGCGTTCACCCAAAACCTCGTTCTGAAACGACCCGTGTTGCTGTCGTCATTGGGCGCGGCGGTCTTGCGCCGCCACACCCGCTCGCGATTGGAACAACACCTTGGTGAGACACTGCCAGACTTGCTCAATTCCTACCGCCGGCAAGTGCGGCAGTGGTTTCGACAATCGTTGTTGGAACTTCGAGATGCGTTTGCGGCCCGCGCCGGGCTGCTGAGTGCCCAGTTGGAAGCGCGGGCAGCCACTGCCGTCGCCGAAACTGACGTGACGAGCGTTGAAGCCGACCTGAGACGGTTGGCGACATATCCGGCCGCAGAACCGGCGGCAGGAAGGTGAAACATGGCTCAACGAAGTGTGGAGTGCGCGGTGCGGAATGCGGAGTGCGGAGTGCGAAAAGGCGACGCGAGCCGCCATCCGCGCAGAGAGCGCCAAATCCAATGAAGAAATTCCTTTGGGATAGATTTGCCTGCCGGCTTAGGTACGGTGGAAGAAGCCCCCGAACCGCTGCGCAGCGCCATGTCAGCCGCGCTGGAGGGCGGCCAGCGGCTCCAGTTGATGATCTTCGGCCCAGCCGCCAAAACGCTCGGCCAGTGTTCGCCCGCGACTCTGCTGGCCGTGCTCGATGACGAATGGGTGCTTGTGAGCGGCGCGGAAGAAATGCCGCCTCGCCTCGCGCGCGCTGCCTTCGTTGACACGATGCTCGTGGAATTGACCGTGATTCTGCTCTATGGACGGCTGAAACTCGATTACGCGACCGATGGGGTCACGCAGTCGGCGATGATCGAATTCAATGCAGTCATGGAACGGGTTTACAGGGAGGCGGCGCGGCAGGTGTTGGATGGCATGAGTGGAGTCCGCGGAACCATTCCCATAGAGGACAGAAGCCTAAATGCGCTGCTTCAGGGGACACCGTTGAGGTTCTGGAATGCTGTCCACGAATTCAGGCCCTTGTCGCAACGCGTCTTGGCCGCGCGGCCCTGGCCAGCCGTTAGGGGCAGAGCAAGGCGATGGTTTGAGCGTGAGCTGGCGCCACAGGCCATGCTGGTGCTCACCGAGCGCGAGTTGATTCTGATTTCGGACGAGAAAACCTGGTCGTGGTTGCGTGTCGGTCGGTCCGACAAGTACGGCGACGTCGTAACTTACTGTCCGCTGTCTCGGCTGGAAAGTTACCGGGTTCGGGCCAACGACCGGTTGGCCCAGCTCGAACTGGAAATCCGCGCGGCAGGCGGCGGCGAAACAATCCGGGTGGAGTTCCCGCCCGCACAGCAGCAGAGCATCGGAGACTTAATGGAGCAGGTAATGGCACAACGCTGCGAAACAGACCGCATTCATTGTGGTAGCGAGTTATGAAGATATTGCTTATCTCGGACGTTCACGGCAACTGGCCCGCCCTGCAAGCTGTCTTGGCCGCCGAACCGCAGATTGACCAGATTCTGTGCCTGGGGGACCTGGTCAACTACGGGCCGCAGCCGGCAGAATGCGTGGCCTGGGCGATGCAGAGCCTTACCCCCGATTGGCTGGTGCAAGGCAACCATGACCGCGCTGTTGCACTGGACGAGGGTTCTCGCTCCTCGGCAGCTTACCAGGCGCTGGCAGCGGCTACCCAGGCGGCGAGCCAACAAGTCCTGACGGCAGAGATGAAACAATTCCTGGCCGGGCTGCAGCCTTTGCAACGATTCCAGCTTGATTCCGCTATATGTGTGGCTTGCCACGCCGTGCCCGCGGACCCGCTCTATCTTTACCTGCCGGAAAACAGCCCGGTCACGCTCTGGGAGTCGGAATTGAATACCGTGAAATACCCGGACTTCCTGTTTCTCGGTCACACGCACCTGCCGATGAAGACGCGCTTCCGCCGGACGCTCGTGGTTAACCCCGGCAGCGTCGGCCAGCCCAAAGACGGCGACCCGCGCGCGGCATACGCAATATGGGACGACGGCGAGGTCACCCTGCGCCGGGCTGCCTACAACGTCGAGAAAACGGTTGCGGCGTATCGTGGCCTGCGGCTTGAGCCGCGCGTTGTGGACACGCTGGCCGAAGTGTTGCGCACGGGCGGGCATTTGCCGCTGGACCAAACTGCGGAAGAGCTTTTCAGCGCGTACTGCCAAAAGCACCCTGACAAATTGGAGGCGATATTTTACCTCCAGAAATTGCTCAACCGCCGGATCGGGGTCGATACGGATAAAATGGATGACGCCCAGCGCCAGCAATGGATGCTGAACTACTGCCGGGCAGTGGACCAGGAGCTAGCGGAGTTGGTTGACTGCGTGCCATGGAAGTGGTGGGCGAACTACCAGAAATTCGACAAACAAAATGCCCGCGTGGAAATCGTGGATTTGCTGCACTTCCTGATTTCGCTCGCGCAAGTGATGGGGATGACACCTAATGAATTGTTCGAAGCCTATACCAAGAAGCACGTAGTCAACCTCCAGCGCCAGGACTCGGGCTACACGGTCAAGGACGAGAGCGACAACAAGCATATCTGAAATGACCCCCACAAGCGGTATTCTCGAACGAGTTTCCGGTCTGGCGGAGCAGTTCAAGCTGGCGAACCTCCGGCCGCAGATCGCGGCCTGCAAGGGGCTGATGGAGGGGGACCACGGAATTGACGTGGCCGTGTTCGGGCGGTTCAAGGCGGGGAAGAGTTCGTTTCTGAACCACCTGGCCGGACGGGACGTGCTGCCGATCGGGGTGGTGCCGCTGACAGCGGTCATTACGCGGCTGCGCTTTGGACCGGTGGAGCGGGCGGAGGTCTGCTACCTGGATGGGCGGGCGGAGGTGATTCCGGTGAAGGACATCGGGCTGTTCGTGGGCGAGAACCAGAATCACGAAAACTGGAAGCAGGTGGCGTCGGTGGAAGTGGAGTTGCCCGCGCTGGAGGGCCTGGCGCCTCTGCAATTTGTGGACACGCCAGGTTTGGGGAGCGCGTTCCGGCACAACACAGAGGCGGCGATGAAATGGCTGCCGAATGTAGGCGCCGCGCTAGTGGCGGTGAGCTCGGATGCGCCGCTGTCCGAGCGCGACCTGGCGTTGCACGAAGAGTTGCGCCGGCAGACACCGAAGATCGTGCTCCTGCTGACAAAGGCTGACCTGCTGACGGAAGCGCAGCGGGGAGAGGTACTGGCGTTCGTGCGGGGACAGTTGGATGAAAAATGGGATGGCGGCCTGTCGGTGTTCTTCTACTCGGTCAAGCCGGCGCTGGCGGCGCTCCGGGAGGAGTTCGTGGGACGGCTGCTGCTGCCGCTGCGCCAGGGCGGTGGCGAAGCGGCGGGGGCAATTCTGCGGCACAAACTGGCTTCGGTCGTCAGCCAGGCGCAGGATTATCTGCGCGTGGGGTTGGCGGCGGCAACGCAGACGGAATCCGCGCGGCAGGCGTTGCGCGGGCGGCTGGCGGAGGAGCGACGGCAGTTCGGGTTGTTCCGGGAGGAGCTGCAGGTGATGGCACGGGAGTGGTCGGCGAAGGCGCTGGAGCAATCGCTGGAGCGGTTGCAGCCAACACAGCGGAGGTTGCAGGCGAAAGTGACGACCGAATTGGGCGGGCGGCTGGATGGCCGGCCACTGCCCCGAACGCTTTCGGGGTCTCGGCCGGCTGGAGGGAGTGGCTGGGCGTTTTCCTGAAGCGCGAGATGGGCGAAGTGTCGTGCGAGCAGCAAGGGATGTTTTGCGAGCCGTTGAGCCTGGTTCGGGAGCACCTCAAGCGAGCGTTGCGCGCGTTTGATGACCGGCTGGCGGCGCAGGTGAAGGACGCGCTTGGTTTGCCGCTGACGCCGCGCGAGTTCGCCCTGGAGGTGCGGCAGCCAGCCGCACCGCCGGTGGACGTGGCTTATGCTTTCGACGTGGCGTTCAGCGCGATTGGTTGGGTCGTGCCGTTGAGGGTGTTTCGCAGGCCGCTTGGGCGTGTGCTGACGCGTAAGGCACGGTGGGAAGTGGAGAAAAACCTGTCGCGGCTGGCGGCGGACTGGGGTGAGCGGGTGGCAACGGGCATCGCGGAATTGAGCCGGCAGGCGGAACAACAGGCGCGGGACCAACTGGCGGCGCTGGAGCAAACGCTGGCGCGGACAAAGTCGGATGAACCGCGGCTGCGGGAGGCCATTAGGGACTTGGAGGCGGCGGGCGCGCTCTTGCGGGTGGCGGGCTTGCCGGCGGAGCGGGGGTCCAAGACGCTTGCCGGGGCGAAGTTGTCCTGATCGCGCGCGCTTGCGCTTGGCTGGGGCGCGGCGTGCGCGCGCCCGTGCGCAGGGCGCCGCTGGTGTTGCCAGTCCGCCCACCGATGCGCGAACCGGCTTCCCGATTAAGGCGGTGGAAATAAATAAAGGTAGCAACCTGCCTTGTTCTTTTGCCGCCCAGCTTCGTTGTTCACTCGTTGCAGATCACTGGATATGCGCCTCGTTCACGCCTCGCTGGGCGCCAAAATCCCGGCGGCATCTTGCCACCTCTATTTATTTCCACCGCCTAAGGCATATTGAAAGCTGAACTGCGCCTGCTCGATCCAAACCCGCTGGGTTCCTGGGGTCCCCTTTGGCTGGACATCTGGAGCTGAAAGCGGAAGGATGGCCTCGACCGAACCATGAAAAACAGCCTCAAGACCGCCCTGGTTCTGCTTGTGGCAATAGGCGCCATGGGCGCTTTAGTCTTCGCCTTTCTCAAAATGAGCGCGGAACGGCAGGCCGAAGCGGAACGCGAGAGGCCCGTCGTTGCGAAATCGCGCGTCACGTCTGGGGCGAACGGCGAAATCATCCTGACGTTGGAGCGAGAAGCTCAGGCAAAAATCGCGCTGCAAGCCGAACCCCTCAGACCTGCCATGCTAAGCCCGGAGGTGAGAGGATTTGCGCGTGTGATGGATCCCTCGCCGCTCGTTGCACTGGTGGCCGAACTGGCTTCCGCTGAGGCTGCCGCGGCGGCGTCAGAGAAGGAATTCGAGCGAGTGAAGCGGCTCAATGAGCAGGCGAATGCTTCCGACCGGGCGCTGCAAGCGGTGGAAGCGACTGCGCAACGCGATCACATTGCCGTGGAATCCGTGCATCTCCGACTGGTGTCGGCGTGGGGGACCGCGATTGCGGAGCAGCCGGACCTCGCGGTTTTTGTGCGGTCGCTGGCTTCGCTGGAGAGCGCGCTGGTGCGGATTGACCTGCCAGCGGGCCAAATGCTGAAAGCAACCCCGCCGGCGCGCGAATCGTCCTGGCATCCGCTGAAAGCCCTTCCATTTCGGCGCAATGGCTGGGGCCGGCGCCAAATGTTGACCCACAGATGCAAGGTCAGGGGTTTTTGTTTCTCGTCAAAACGAATTCACAGCGACTCTCTCCGGGAAGGGCGGCGAGCGGCTACCTCCAACTCAAGAGTGGGCCGTTGAGCGGGTGCATCGTTCCCGACTCTGCCGTGGTGCGGCACGCCGGCCGCGGTTGGATCTATCTGCAAACCGGGGAGGGCACTTTCACACGCCGGGAAATAGCGCTCGACCATCGCCTGGAGGACGGGTGGTTCGTGAGCAGAGGGGTAAGTGCGAACCAGCCGGTGGTCGTCCAGGGCGCGCAGGTTCTCCTTTCCGAGGAGCAAAAATATCAGATCAAGATGTTTGATTAACCCCGATGCTCCGGCGGATCGTTCAATTCTCATTGCGGTATCGCGGCGTGGTCATTGTGCTGGCGTGTGCCGCCCTCGCTTATGGCCTTTACGTGGCACAGCGCACCAAACTGGACGTTTTCCCGAGTTCGCGCCGCCGCAAGTGGTCATCCAAACCGAAGCGCCGGGATTATCGCCCGAGGAAGTGGAAGCGCTGGTGACGCGCCCGATCGAGCACAGCATCAACGGCGCGCCCAACCTGGTGGCGATTCGTTCCGAATCAATTCAAGGGCTCTCGGCCATCACGGCCGTGTTCAGGGACCGCGCCGATATTTACCGCGTCCGCCAGATGGTGAGTGAGCGTTTGACCCAAGTGGCGGGCTCACTGCCGCAACGCGTTAAGGCCCCGAAAATGGGGCCGCTGATTTCTTCGACGAGCAAGGTGCTGAACCTTGGACTGACTTCGACCAACCGCACAGCGATGGAACTGCGCGCCTTCGCGGATTGGACGGTGCGACCGCGACTTTTGGCAGTGCCGGGGGTCGCCAAAGTGGAGGTCTTCGGCGGCGAGGTGCGGCAGCTTCAGGTCCAAGCAAACCCGAACCTGCTGATGGAGCATGGCCTTGCTTTAGAAGACGTGCTGGCGGCGGCGCGGCAGTCCACCGCCGTGCGCGGGGCGGGGTTCATGGACAACGCCAACCAGCGAATCATTCTGCGGACGGAGGGACAATCCCTCACGGCGGAACAACTCGGCCAAGTGGTGCTGGCCCACCATGACGGCGCGAGCGTGCGTTTGAAGGACGTGGCAAAGGTCGCCGAGGGGCCGGAGCCGAAATTTGGTGATGCGTTGATCCTGGGCGAGCCCGGCGTGGTGCTCGAGGTGTACAGCCAATATGGCGCGAATACGATCGAGGTGACGCGGGCGGTGGAGGGCGCGCTGGGGGAGATGGCGCCGGCTTTCGTTTCCGAGAGAATCACTGTGCATCCGCGGCTGTTTCGGCAGGCGAACTTCATCGAGGCCTCGATTCGGAATGTGGGCGAGTCGCTGATGATCGGCGGCATCCTGGTGGCGGCCGTGTTGCTCTTTTTTCTGCTGGACTGGCGGACCGCGTTCATTTCCTTCAGCTCAATTCCGCTCTCGTTGCTGGCGGCGGTCATTGTGCTCGATCGCTGCGGGGTTTCGCTGAACACCCTCACGCTGGGTGGCTTTGCCATCGCCATCGGTGTGGTGGTGGATGACGCGATTATCAACGTGGAGAACATTCTGCGGCGTATCCGGGAGAACCTGGCCCGGGCTCAGCCGCGTCCGCTTTTTCAAGTGGTCTTGGAAGCGTCGCTGGAAGTCCGCAGCGCCGTGGTCTATGCGACATTCATCGTTGCGCTGGTGTTTTTTCCAATCCTGACCATGACCGGCATTCAGGGAAAGCTGTTCACGCCCCTGGCGACCGCGTTCATTCTCGCGATTTTGGCCTCTCTGGCCGTGGCCCTGACTCTCACCCCGGCGCTGTGCCTGGGGATGCTCTCGCGGACCAGCCCCCATGAAGAAGCCTCGGCACGTCCGCTGGATGAAAGAACGCCATCGGCGCTGGCTGGGGACTTTGAGCGGACGGCCGCGCACTGTCATCGGCGTGGCTCTGGTGATGATCCTGGCGGCGGCGGCCACGCTGCCGTTCTTTGGGGGCGAATTCCTGCCCGAGTTTCGCGAAGGCCATTTCATTATCCACATGGCCGCTCTGCCTGGGACATCGCTGGAGGCATCGTTGCGCCTGGGCCGGCAGGTCACGGAGGAACTGCTGAAAAATCCGCACATCCGTTCCGTCTCGCAGCAAGCGGGCCGGGCGGAGAATGGCGAAGACACCTGGGGCACGCATTACAGCGAGCTGGACGTGGATTTGAAGCCTTTGAGCGGTGAGGAGGCCGAAGGGGTCGCTGGCGAAATCCGCCAAGCACTGGAGAGGTTTCCTGGTTTGACCTTCCGGGTGCTGCCCTTTTTGGCTGAGCGCATCGAGGAGACCCTTTCGGGCGCCACTGCGCAGGTGGCGGTCAATATTTTCGGAGACGACCTGGATGTGCTCGATCAAAAGGCCGGAGAGGTGCGCCAGGTGGTTGCCACGATCAGCGGCGCGGCGGATGTGCAAGTCGAGTCGCAGCCCGGTTCGCCACAGATGGTCATGCGGTTGCGCCCCGAACGATTGACTCAGTTTGGGTTCCTGCCAGTGGATGTCCTGGAAGCAATTCAAACCGCGTGTCAGGGCACCGAGGTTGCGCAAATCTACGACGGCAATCGGGTATTCGATGTGACCGTGATTTTGGATGAAGCGAGCCGGAAGGCGCCGGAGCAAGTTGGCGAGTTGCTGTTGCGCAACTCCCAGGGGCAGCGGATGCCGTTGCGCGAGTTGGCCGAGATTTATCCTACGACCGGACGTTACCTGATTGCCCATGATGGCGCGCAACGCCGGCAACAGGTGACCTGCAACGTTGCCGGACGCGATATGGCGTCCTTCGTGGCGGAAATGAAAAAGCAGATAGCGGCCAAGGTTTCGTTTCCTCCCGGCGTGTATCCGACTTTTGGCGGCTCCGGGCTGGCACAAGCCTCGGCCAGGCGCGAGTTGCTGTTGCACTCGGCCGTTGCCGGGGTGGGCATTGTTTTGCTGCTCAGCATTGTGTTCCGCACCCCGCGCAACCTGCTGCTGGTCCTTGTCAACATGCCCTTCGCCCTGATTGGAGGCGTGCTGGCGGTATTTGCGACCGGCGGCTCGCTTTCGCTGGGCTCGCTGGTCGGCTTCGTCACGCTCTTTGGCATCACCACCCGCAACTCGATCATGATGATCTCGCATTTCGAGCACCTGGTGCAGCAGGAAGGCCTGACGTGGGGGCTCGAGGCCGCCATTCGCGGCGCTTCCGAACGGTTGCTGCCCATCCTCATGACCGCGCTCGTCACCGCGCTCGGGTTGCTCCCCCTGGCCATCGGCGCGGGTGAGGCGGGGCGCGAAATCGAAGGGCCGATGGCGATTGTGATTCTCGGGGGACTGCTGACCTCCACCGTGCTGAACCTGCTCGTGCTGCCGACACTGGCCTTGAGATACGGAAAGTTCACTGCCAGGGAACTCGACGTAATCTGATTGAGTGGGCAGGATCCCCCTTGTTCGCGTTTCACCCCCGCCCGCATGTTAAATGACAACACCGTAATCATGTAATCCTTGATTTATGCGGCGAATTCAATTTGACTGTTTCCCCGTATGAAACGCAGCCTCAGCATCAGCCTCCTGTGCCTTCTGGCCGGGTGCGCCCGCTTCGAGCACCAGCCCCTCTCACCAACGGAAACCGCGGGGAAGCTGGAAAGCCGGTCGCTCGACAACCCCGCCCTCAAGTCATTCTTGGAACAGAACCTCCACCGAGAACTGACCGAATGGCCCGGGGTTTCGTGGGATTCTGAAAGGCTCACGCTCGCGGCCTTCTTCTACCACCCCAGCCTCGACGTAGCGCGCGCTCAGTGGGCGGTGGCGCAGGCCGGAAAAATCACGGCCGGGGAGCGGCCCAATCCCACCCTGAACGTCACGCCTGGCTACGATACCACGACCATAACGCCTTCTCCCTGGATCCCGTTTGGGTCCATTGATATCCCGATCGAAACGGCGGGCAAACGCCGCTATCGCATCGCTCACGCGGGTCGGCTTTCGGAAGCTGCGCGGCTGAACATCGCTTCCGTCGCCTGGCAGGTCCGTACCGGGGTAAGCAAAGGTCTGGTGGACCTCAATGCAGCCCGGGAGGCGGAGGCTCTGCTGCGGGAGCAGCAGGCCCTCCAAGCCGAGAATCTCCGCCTGCTGGAGGGCCAGCACGAGGCGGGCGCGGTGTCGGCTTTTGAAGTCGCCCAGGCGGGCATCGCGCTGGACAGCTCGCGGCTCGCGTTGCGAGACGCGGAGCGGCAGAGCGCAGAGGCTCGCGTTCAGTTGGCCGAGGCCATTGGCGTCCCGGCCGGCGCGCTCGATGGCATAAAGTTCTCATTCGAGGGCTTAGACCGGTTGCCGGAAGAAACGGCTGTCGCCGACGCTCGCCGGCAGGCCCTGCTCAATCGCTCGGATATTCTTAGCGCACTGGCCGAATACGCAGCCAGCCAGTCCGCGCTGCAATTGGAAATCGCCCGGCAATACCCCGACCTCCATCTTGGCCCGGGCTACCAGTATGACCAGGGGGACAACAAATGGTCGCTCGGAATCACAGTGACGCTGCCAGTCCTCAACCAGAACAAAGGCCCGATCGCCGAAGCAAAGGCCAAACGGGCGGAATCCGCCGCCCGATTCGACGCGCTTCAGGCCGGTGTGCTGTCCGATATTGACCGTGCTGTGGCAGGGTATCGCGTCTCCCTGAAGAAGCGGGCGGACGCCGATGAGTTGCTGGCCAGGCTGCAAAAACAGGAACAAAGGTCGCACGCGATGTTCGATGCGGGAGAGATCTCCAAGGGGGAACTGGCTGCGCTGCGCCTCCAACTGAGCGCTTCGGCCCTGGCCCGCCTTGACGCGCTGGTCAAGTCGCAACAGGCGCTGGTGCAGTTGGAAGACGCGCTGCAAGGTCCTCTGGGTTTGCCAGAGGCCATTTGGCAGACTTCGCCGCGAGTTTCGCAATCGAATCAAGTGAACGCTCAGCCATGAAAAAGACTGTCTCCATCGTTATCTGCCTGGCCGTCGTCGCCAGCCTGGTCTGGCTCGTCTGGTTCAAACCGGCCAAGCCAGAGGAACCGGAGAAAAAATCCGACACGGAAGTGCCTGTGCATATCGGCAAGATCACGCGTGCCACACTGCGTGGCTACATCACGGCCTACGGCACGGTCGAGCCGGAACCGGCGGGCGAGCGCCCGGCAGCCAGCGCTCGCGTTGCCGCCTCTGTTCCTGGAGTGGTGACGGAGGTCAAGTGCGTGGAAGGCCAGCGCGTGGACAAAGGCGCCGCGTTGTTCCAACTCGACAGCCGGGCGGCAGATGTAGCCGTGGATTTCGCCGAAAAAACCCTCGAACGGCAGAGAAAACTAGTCCAGGTGGAAGGCACATCGCAGAAGACCTTGCAGGAAGCCGAGCAACAAGTGGCGGCCTCACGCGCCCAACGAGCGCTGCTGCGCGTCCAAGCGCCCCTCGCCGGCACCGTGGTGCGCGTTAACGTGAAGCCGGGGGAAGCGGTGGACCTGACGACCGTGTTGGCCGAGGTCATGGATCTCGACCGCCTCGTGGTCAGCGCCAACGTGCCAAGCCGCGAACTGGCTGCGCTCAAAGTGGGGCAACCCGTCGAAGTGCTGGTGGACAAATCCGCCCCTCCGGCAATGGGCGCGATGACTTACATTAGCTCGGAGGTGGACTCCAAAACAGGTACGGCGCTCGTGCGCGCCAACCTCCCGGCTCATTCCGGTCTGCGCCCTGGTCAGTTCGTGACGGCCCGCATTGTCAGCGAGGAGCACAAAGACCGTCTGGCTGTGCCGGTGGAGAGCGTCGTCAAGGACGCTGAGGGCAGCACGGTCATTGCCCTCGTTCAGGGAGACAAGGCGACACAGAAAGCCGTCCAGGCCGGCTTGCATGACGGCGCATTGATTGAAGTCGAAGCGGACGGTTTGCAGCCTGGCATGTCCGTTGTGACAGAAGGTGCTTATGCACTGCCCAAGGAAACTAAGGTCCGCGTGTTGTCCAAGTGAGCCAATCGGGTGGGGCACCCATCTCAACCATGCTGAAGAAGAAAGATTCATGGATCGGCCGATTTGCCGTCCACCACTCGCTGGCCATCACGTTCATCAGTGTAGCGTTGTGTCTCGCGGGCGTTTACGCTGCGTTTAAGATACCGTCCTCGGTCTTTCCCCAGACCAATTTCCCGCGTGTCGTCATCCTGGTGGACAACGGAGTGATGCCGGCTGACGAGATGATGGCCACCATCACGAGGCCTATCGAAGAAGCGATGAAGGACATTCCCGGGGCCGTCACGGTGCGGTCCACCACGGGGCGCGGCTCGGCGGAGATCAATGTCTTCTTCAACTGGCAAGTGAACATGATTCAGTCGGAGCTCTACGTGAACAGCCGTCTCTCGCAAATCCGCTCGGCGCTGCCCGCAACCGCCAGCACGACGGTTTGGCGGCTGACGTTCTCCGCCTTCCCGATCATCGGCGTGAGCCTCATCAGTCCGCAGCGCAGCATCATGGAATTGTGGGAGACGGCGCGCTACGAACTCAAGCCCCGCTTTTTGCGCATTCCTGGCGTTGCGCGCGTTGACCTGGTGGGGGGACGAACGCCCGAATATCACGTCATTGTTGATCCTGTGCGCTTGCAGGCGGCCAACTTGAGCCTGGCGCAAGTCACCGACGCGCTGGAGAAGAACAATCTTATCGCCCCGACCGGCATGCACGAAGAGAACCACACCCTCTACTTGGCGGTCGTAGATGGCCGTGTTCATAGTATCGAGGACATCGAGAACCTAACCGTGACTGTGGTCAACATGCACCCGGTTCGCATCAAAGATTTCGCCCGCGTTGAGCGTGGACCCGAACCGGTCTTCAACGTAGTGACCGCTGAGGGCAGGAATGCTGTGCTGCTCAATATCCGCAGCCAGGCCGACGGCAGCACCCTCGACATCGCCAAGGCCCTCCAGCAGGTCCTTCAGGAATTGAAAAAGGACCTGCCGCCGGACATGAAGACGGCCTATTACTACGACCAATCGCTCTTCGTCCGGGCGTCGGTGCGCAGTGTCTGGGACGCGATTGGTTTTGGCCTGGTCCTGTCGATATTCATTCTCTATTTCTTCCTGAAGAACTGGGGCATCACGTTCACCGCCATTCTCGTGATTCCGGTGACCGTGCTCATCACGCTGGTGGCCATGCAGGTTGTCGGGCTGAGCTTCAATCTCATGACCCTGGGCGGCATTGCCGCGTCGATCGGTTTGGTCATCGACAATGCCATCGTGGTGGTGGAAGCCATTCACGTCAAAATCGCCGGCGGCCTCCCGCGCCGCGAGGCCATCCAGGCCGGCATCAGCGAGATTCTCGTGCCGCTCATCGGTTCCACCCTCACCCCGGTGGTCGTCTTCATCCCGCTGGCATTCCTTGAGGGCATCTCCGGCGTGTTCTTCCGCGCCTTGGCCCTCACCATGGTGGTGGCCCTGCTGACCTCGCTCGTGCTCGCCATCACCCTGACACCGTCGCTCGCCGCATGGTTCACGCGCGACCGCGGGCGCCTCGAACATGGCCACGCCCCCACGAGCGACGAAGGTGGGTTCCTATTGCAGAGGGTCATCCGGGTCTATGAAATCGCCCTGCGCGCGGCTCTGCGCCACGTCTGGCTGACGCTCGGCGCTTGTGGCCTGGTGCTGCTCCTTGGCGTTGGAATATACCAACACCTGGAAAGCGAATTCCTCCCGCCGATGGACGAAGGCGCATTCGTCATCGACTACATCGCCCCGCCGGGCACCAGCCTCGCCGAAACTCACCGCCAGCTCTTGATCGCCGAACAAATCCTCATCGCTACCCCTGACGTGGAAAGCTTCTCTCGCCGCACCGGCGCGCGCCTCGCCCTGGCCATCGCCGAGCCCAACACCGGCGATTTTCTCGTAAAACTAAAGCCTGATCGCAAACGCCGCACTGACGGCGTCACGAGCGAATTGCGCGCCAAGTTTAATTCCACCCTGCCAGGCATTCAATGGGAGTTCCCCGGTGTCTTGAGCGACCTTATCGGCGACCTCACTTGGTCCCCCGAGCCGATCGAAGTGAAATTGTTCTCCACCGACATGGAATTCCTGAAAAAGAAAGCGCCCGAAGTCGAAGAGCAATTGAAGAAAATTAAAGGCGTCGTGGATACCAAAGATGGACTGATCTACGCCGGCCCGACGATCGGCCTGCGTGTGCGCTACACCGATGCACAACGGTTCGGCCTGACCGCCGCCGATGTGGCGGCGGCGGTCAACGCCGCCATGCTCGGCCAGGAAGCCTCGACCGTGCTGGAGGGAGATCGCGTCGTCAACATCCGCGTGCTGGTTGACCGCTCCAGCATCGATCGTATCGCAACCCTGCGCGAACTGCCCCTCCACGCCGCCGACGGCACCCTGGTCAAGCTCTCCCAAGTCGCCGACATCGTGGAACAGCCGGGCCAGCTTGAACTGCGCCGCGAGGACCTGCGGCAGGACGTGGCCGTGAGCGCGCGTCTCGAAGGCCGCGATCTCGGCAGCGCGATGGCGGAAATTCAGCAGAAACTCAGCCAGGACAAAACCATTCCGCCCGGGGTGATCGAATTTGGCGGCCTCTTCGAGCAGCAACGCGATTCATTCCGCAATCTCATGCTCGTGCTGGCGATGGCGATCTTCCTGGTTTTCACCGTGCTGCTGATTGAGTTCCGGTCGTTCTATGAACCGGTGGCGATTGTCTTCGGCGCGGTCCTGGCCTTGTTTGGAACCGTGCTGGCCTTGTGGCTCAGCGGCACTTCCCTGAATGTCGTCTCGTTCCTCGGCGCCATTATTGGAGTGGGCATCGTCGCCAAGAATGGCATTCTGATGCTCGACTTCGTAGAGCACTTGCGCGCAGAGGGCGCGAGCCTCGAGGATGCCTTGGTCCGCTCCGGCCATCGCCGTTTGCGTCCGGTCCTCATGACCTCGCTGGCGGCTGCCTTCGGCATGTTGCCGCTCGCCTATGGGATTGGCCGTGGGGCGGACATGCTCAAGCCGCTCGCTATTGCCGTGATTGGCGCGTTGTGCATCTCCGTGTTGCTCTCGCTGGTGGCCACGCCCGCCGGATACTATTTGATGTTGCGCCTGCGCGGGGAGCAAGCCCGACAGGAGCCACCGAGCCCCGCAACGACCGCCTAAGAGTGGCAACATCGCCCTTTTGAAACGGTGGCTCGGTGGTTCACGCCCGCTTGCGCCGGCTGATGCTAATGATACACCTCTCGATCCAATGAGTCCTGCTAAAGGTTCTGGATGAAGTCCCAGCCGCCGCTCTGCTGATAGCGGTCGGTGATGTCGCTGGGGCGCATCCAGACCACTCGGTCGCCCAGGTGTTTGCGGATTCGTTCCACGACCATGGTGAAGGCCCGCCAGCCGACGCCCTTGGCCGGATTGAGCCCCTGCCAGTGGGAATACCAAAGGCAATACGGTGATTGGGCTTCGACACGGCGGACAACGACCCCGGATTTGCCGTCCGCGGTAATGTAGTAGTCCGGGTTGACCCGGTCCGGGTTGTTTTCCCAGATCCCGAAGTGATCCATGGCGTTGGGCATCAAGTCGAACACGGCCCACTGCCCATCGCTCGCCTTCCGATGGAGACCGTATTCGGTCTCGCTGGAATTGAAAAAGCAGGGGACGGTTCGGCCGCGGAACTTCCCTTGCTTCGCCAGACTCAACAGGGCTTGCCAGAGGGCTGGGTTGGGTTGGGCATGGCCGCCGGCCCGCAGCTCGGCATACCGCTGCTCGCACGTCTTGCAGCCGCAGCCTGGCCACGTCAGCCCCGTGAATTTAATCCCTGCCCGTTCACCCTCGGCCAGGATGTTGGCGAGGTAACGCTCGTATTGCTCTTTGGTGACCTCCGGTTCGTGGAGCCACAAACCCTCGTGAACGGCCCCTTCCGGGTCACGGTTCTCCTGGAAATCGAACAAGCCGTGGTGGGTCATCAATTCCATGTGCGTGCCGATGCCGCACTGCCAGGCGCGCTCAACGTGATGAAGAAACGCCCGCTCCTGTTCGTTCGGGTTGCGGGCCATGCTGTGGCCGCTCATCCCCAGGATACAACTCGATTCCCCGGCAATTTGTCGCTCGGCGCAAAAGTCGAGGAAAGTGCCAAACGCCTCGGCTCCAGCCGCATAAGGACTGGTATCGTCGCAGTAGAACGACAGGATAGTCTTGCGCCGCCGTGGATTCTGCAGGCCGTAGGCAAGCGGCCAGGGTGATGCGGATGATGCCGTGGTGGCCGCCAGTATTCCAAGGAAGCGGCGGCGGTTGAATGCTCGTCTCGTAGTCGTCATCGAATATTCTCCGGAAAATGTCTGTCCAGCACCCCTGGATTATCATACACGAGTGCATCATGAAAGGCAGAATTGAGGCACCATAGCCGATGAACGATCACACTCCTCTAAGCCGCCGTGGCTTCGTAAAGACAACCTGTCTGGCCGGCGCTGCCGTCGCCATCGGCAGCGGCAAACTCTCGTGGCCGCTGCTCCAGGCCGCCGAGAAACCCGCCGTGGCGCCGCCCGCCCCCAGTTGGGTGGACAAACCGATGCGCTGGGCGCAACTGACCCTGGTCGAGGACGACCCCGGCAAGTTCGACCTGCGCTTCTGGCTCGACTATTTCCAGCGCACGCGCTCCGATGCCGCCTGCCTCAGCGCCGGCGGTTGCGTGGCCTATTATCCCACCCAGGTTCCATTCCATCATCGCAGCCAATGGCTGGGGGACCGCGATGTGTTTGGCGAACTGGTAACGGGCTGCCGCAAGCTGGGCATGGTGGTCATTGCCCGCACCGACCCGCACGCGACCTACGATGAAGCGCGCCAGGCGCATCCGGACTGGATTGCCATCGATGCGGAAGGCAAAGCCCGCCGCCACTGGGCTTCGCCGGAGATGTGGGTCACCTGCGCCTTGGGCCCCTACAACTTCGACTTCATGACCCAGGTGAAGAAAGAGATCATGGCCCGCTACCGGGTTGACGCCATCTTCATCAACCGGTGGGACGGCTCCGGAATCTGTTTCTGCGAGCATTGCCGCCGCAATTTCCGGGACGCGAGCGGGCATGAGCTGCCGCGTTCGAGCGACCCGCAGGAGCCGGCGCGCCGCGCCTACATCCTCTGGCGTCAGCAACGGCTTTTTGACCTGTGGCGTCTGTGGGACGGCGAGGTGCGGAAGATTAACCCCGACTCGTGCGTCATCCCCAACACCGGCGGCGGGGCCACCAGTTCCCTGGACATGCGGCGCATCGGCGAACTGGCGCCGACGCTTATCGCCGATCGCCAGGCGCGCCGTGGCCTGGCCCCGCCATGGGCGAACGGGAAAAACGGCAAGGAGTTCCGCGCCGCCATGGGCCGCAAGCCCATCGTCGGCATCTTCAGCGTCGGCCTGGAAGAGCCCTATCGCTGGAAGGACAGCGTACAGAGCGAAGCGGAGATTCGCCTCTGGGTTGCCGACGGTGTCGCCAATGGCCTGCGTCCCTGGTTCACGAAGTTCTCCGGTGTGCTGCACGACGAGCGATGGCTCAAGCCGGTGGAAGCGCTATACCGCCGTTGCGCCCGGTGGGAAAAATACCTCCGCAACGAACGCCCGCTCGCCCGTGTGGGGCTGGTTTATTCTCAGCAGACCGCCTGGTTTTGCAGCGCCGGCGCGGAGGACCACACCCTGGGTTGGTACGAGGCCCTCATCGAGGCTCGCATTCCCTTTGAGATGGTCCATGACCGTCTGCTGGACTCCGCCCATTTGGCTCCGTTCAAGACGCTCATCCTGCCGAATATCGCCGCCCTTTCGGATGCGCAATGCCGGCAACTTCGCGACTTCGCCCATCAGGGAGGGAGCGTCGTCGCCACTTACGAGACCAGTCTCTATGATGAGTGGGGAGTCAAGCGAAAGGAGTTTGGCCTGGCCGATCTTTTCGGGATCTCGTTCACGGGCCGTCATGAAGGGCCGATGCAGAATTCATATTTGCGCCTTGAGGCGGACCCGTGAACAGGCAAGCGGCACGCACTGCTCGCAGGTCTGGAGGATGCGGCGCGCATCATCAACGGCGTGCATCGCCTCGAGGTTGAGGCCACGGCGCCGTTTCCCAACCCGTCGCTGACGCTCATCCCCTCCTATCCCGATTTGCCGATGGAGAAGGTGTACCCGCGAGTGCCGAGAACCGACATCCCCGGGGTCTATCTGCGCGAGTCAGGCCGCAGCCGGATCGTCTATTTTCCCTGGGACATCGACCGCACCTTCTGGGAAGTGCTTTGCGTGGACCATTTCAAGCTGTTGCGCAATGCCGTCGAGTGGGCCGCCAACGAGGAACCGCGCGTCACCGTTTCCGGGCCCGGGGTGCTCGATGTGGCCGTGTGGCAGCAAAGGGACTCCCTGACCGTTCACCTGGTCAACTTGACCAATCCCATGATGATGAAAGGACCGGTGCGCGAACTCATCCCGGTTGGCGAACAGAAAGTCAGGCTGCGGTTGCCGGACGGGGCCCGAGCCAGGCGGGTCTGGCTGCTTGCCGCCGACAAGCGCCCGCACGCCGAGCGCGCCGGACAATACCTGCGCGTCACTGTGCCCTCCATCCTCGACCACGAAATCGTCGCCATCGATTTGTGACCTATGCCGTGACTCCTGCCCGCCGGACCGCGACGCTCGTGCCGTTGAACTTGGTGCGCCCGCCAGTGTGACCTGGTCTCTGCTTGCCACTGATGGCGCTGTGAGCCGATATGCCTCCGCCATCGAGCAGCCTTCCGGCAGGGTGATTCCCCGCGTTTCCAACCACGCTCTGAGGGCTTGCTCGTCCGTGTTGATGGCTCTTGGGTTACTCCTATCACAGAGCATAAGTCAACACACTTCAGGATGAGCAAGCCCACGCGTCGTCTGCCCAACCTGGGATCGCGGGCGTGGTGTCGTTTCCTCCTTCTCGCGCGGTTGCATCGAAGGGTGGGGTAATGCCCCGCTGTGTTCTAGGGCAATGGCTAGCATTGCTATAGTATAGAGCCTGTCCCAAGGACCCCGCGAGCGGGGGCCTTTGTCGCAGCCTTTGTCGAGACCTTTGTCGGATTGGCCATTTCTCGACAAAGGTGCCGACAAAGGCTGCGACAAAGATTCGGAATCAGAGCTTTTGGGACAGGCTCTAGTATAGGGGCGGACACTCTGGGCTGGTAATGCCGGCCGGCGTTGCGCGCGGAGCTGCCGCGTGGCCGTCTAGCTGAGCGTGGCGCATAGGCCGGCTCGAACGACGTGTGCACTGTGCGAGGGGACCTGACTCTGTCGAAATGAGGACGAATTGGAACGAACACTTCTCGCTGCGCAATGGAAATGTCCGAGAGTCCATTGTGGACGACTGACCGACTGAGACCTTTGTCAGGCCTCTCGCACAAAGGACCAAGGCCGCGCCCGACACAAGAATTCTATCGCCAACCAATAGACAGGCATGTGGCCGTCGCTATAGTGAAGGCTGGCAAATACAACCGTGTGAATCGCGCATCGCGTTTTAAGCGAGGGCCAAGCCGTTTCGGGGTTGGTTTCTGGTTCGGCCGCCTTGTGGGCGAGCGGCACACGGAACACAAGGCCGGAATCGTTTTGCTTTAGGATGAAAAAAGTATTCCATCTTGGCGGGAGAGCAACCGCGGTGATCGTGGCGGTTGCAGTCATTGGTTTCGCGTTGGTCCTCTTAAAGGCCGGCTCTGGGCACCGTGCGAACACAACCCCGGCGCAGGGATTCTCTGCGGCTTCCAGCGCGCCCCAAGCCGAAGCCAGCGTGGATCTGACGCCGAGTCAGCTTAACGCGATCAAAATCGAGCCGGTGGGAACCTACCTTTTCGCCGTCGAGAAAGAGTCCGTCGGGAGCATTACGTTCGTTGACGCTCTCTCGGTTCAGGTCTTCCCGCCTTACCAGGGAAAGCTCATCAAGACCTTCGTCGAGCTGGGCGACGAAGTCCGCAAGGGACAGCCGCTCTATACGATTGACAGTCCGGACCTCATCCAGGCCGAGTCCACGCTGATCGGGGCCGCCGCGACACTCGAGCTGACGACCAAGGAACTGACTCGAGCTAAGGAACTTTACTCCACCAACAACAACGGCATTTCCCAGCGCGAACTGGAACAGGCGACCTCGGATCAGCAAACGGCGGAGGGCGCGCTCAAAGCCGCGCGCGATGCGGTCCGCGTTTTTGGCAAGACGGAAGGCGAGATCGATCAGATGGTCGCCACACGGAAGATTGACCCCGCTCTGGTCGTGCCTAGTCCGGTGGCGGGCGAGCTAACAGCCTACAACGCGCCGCCGGGCCTGCTGGTACAGCCAGGGACCGCGCCGGCCCCTTTCTCGGTCGCTGAACGTCTCGGTCAAATGGATGCTGGCCAATGTCAGCGAGAGCGAGAGCCCGCTTTATCGTCTGGGACAGGCGGTTGAGGTCAAGGTGATGGCCTATCCGGGGCGCGTGTTCCAAGGCAAGATTTCGAAGCTCTATGCGACCGTCGATCCAAACACTCATCGATTCGCGGCCCGGTCTGAGATCGCGGACCCCAACCATGAATTGCGTCCCGGCATGCTGGCCAATTTCGTGATTCGAGTTCGGGACCCGGTGGAGTCGCTCGCCATACCGATGAATGGCGCGGTTCGGAATGGGGATGGCACGATGACGGCCTGGGTAACCACGGATCGCCGTCACTTCGCCCAAAGAACCCTCAGGCTTGGGCTGCAACGAGACGCGCGGTATGAGGTTCTCGAGGGCTTGCAGCGCGGAGAACTGGCGGTCACCGAGGGCGCGGTTTTCCTGAGCAACATGCTGACCGCCCAGCCGTCGGAGTAGGTTCGTTCCTCTATCCACCAAGATCCTGCTATGTTCAAGTCGCTCATTTCATTCTGTCTGAGCCGGCGCGCCGTCATCGTGTTCGCCGTGCTGATGTTTCTTGGCGCCGGTTATGTTGCCTATCAGCAACTGAACATCGAGGCCTATCCAAATCCCGCGCCGGTCATTCTCGAAATCACCGCGCAGGCCCCGGGACTCTCCGCCGAGGAGATCGAGCGTTACTACACCCGTCCCATTGAAATTGGACTTTACACGACGCCGGGGATCGAGGTCATCCGCTCCACTTCGTTCTATGGGCTTTCCTTTGTCCGGGTCGTCTTCAAGTATGGCGTGGACTATAACTTTGCCTATAGTCAAGCGGCCATAGCGTTGGGGCAGAATGTGAACCTTCCGGGTAACCTGGTGCCGAGCATTCAGCAGAACAGCGGGACGGGTGAGATCTACCGTTACCAGGTGGTCGGTCCCAGACATTTCGGAATCATCAATCTGCGCACGGTCCAGGATTGGATTATCGCGCGCCGGCTGCTAACCATTCCCGGCATCGTGGCCATCAACAGTTGGGGCGGCCCAACCAAGCAATTCCACGTCGAGGTCGATCCGCACAAACTGGAAACCTTCGGGATCACCGTGCCGCAAATTCTGACCGCCTTGGGCAACGCCAACCTCAACGTCGGCGGACGCGAAATCGGCATTGGCCAGCAATCCATCAATATTCGCGGCGTCGGACTCATGGATGACGGCGGTGCTGATGATTTGACGAAGGGCTACAAGGTCGGTGACATCGAAAACGTCGTCCTGACCCAGGTGAACGGCGTCCCCGTGCAGGTAAAGGATGTCGGGAAGGTGGATGTGGGCTACAGGCCGAGGCTCGGGGTATGGGGCCACGACCGGGAGGACGACGCCGTGGCGGCCATCGTGGTAATGAACCGGACGCAGCATGCGCACGACATGATTCCAAAGGTCGAAGCCGAAATCGACAGGCTCAACCACGACGGCAGCCTGCCGCCCGGAGTCAAGGTGGTTTCCTTCTATGATCGTCGCGCATTGATTGAGGTCACCACGCACACCGTGTTGCACAATCTGATTTTCGGATGCCTGCTGGTGTTCCTGATCCAATGGATTTTCCTGGGCAACCTCCGTAGCGCGCTCATCGTCGGATTCAACATCCCGTTTGCTCTGTTCTTTGCCCTGATCCTGCTGGTGTTGCAGGGCGAGAGCGCCAACCTGCTCTCGATCGGCGCCGTTGATTTCGGCATCATCGTCGATTCGGCAGTGATCCTGGTCGAGAACATATTCCGGAATTTCCAGAGATCCCCGGAAGACAGGCAGAGTCTGCTCCGGCGGTTGGCGGAGGGCTTTTTTGGGCCGGACCCAACAAGCATGTCGTCGCATAGCGCCCCGGCTCATGGCTGGACCGATCGGTTGCGGCTGATCCTGATCAGCGCGATGCAGGTGGATAAGGCGGTGCTATTCTCGGCGCTGATTACCGTGGCCGGTTTTGTGCCGCTCTTCACCATGCAGGGCGTCGAGGGCGCGATCTTCGGCCCCATGGCGCGCACCTACGGCTATGCCCTGGCGGGGGCCTTGATTTCCACCTTCACGGTCAGCCCGGTGCTCGCCACGTTCTTGCTTTCCGAACACGTGACGGAAGCCGAGACGATCCTCGTCCGCTTCTTGCACCGCTCTTACGATCCGGCGCTGCGGTTCGCCCTGGCCCACCGCGCGGCCGTGGCGGTCGCTGGAATCGTTTTTATCGCTGGCGCCGCATTGCTGATACCCCGGCTCGGCAGCGAGTTTCTCCCGCACCTGGAAGAGGGCAATTTTTGGATTCGCTGCTCGATGCCGATTACGCTGCGGTTGGAGGACGGCGAGGCCGCGGCGAGAAAGATGCGCTTGATTCTCCTGAAATATCCGGAGGTCGTTACTGTGACCTCTCAGCATGGCCGGCCCGACAACGGCAGCGATGCATCACCCTTCTCCAACGTCGAGTTGTTCGCGGTGCTCAAGCCGCTGGACCAATGGAGCAAGGGCATGACCAAGGAGAAACTGACCGAGCAGATTAACGCCGAGCTTCAGAACGAGGTGCCGGGGGTTACCTTCAACTTCTCTCAATGTATACAAGATAACATCGAGGAGGCCATCTCAGGCGTCAAAGCCGTCAATTCGATCAAAATCGTCGGCCCCAATCTGGAAACGATGACGGCGCTGGCTGCGCAGGTCCGGGATCAAATGAGCCAGGTTCGCGGCGTTGCCGATTTGGGGATCTTCCCGGTCCTGGGGCAGCCGAACTTGAATATCAAGGTGGATCGGGAGAAAGCCGCGCGTTACGGTCTCAACTCGGGCGACGTTAACTCCGTGATTCAGGCCGCGCTGGGCGGAGCGGCGGCAACCACAGTGCTGGAAAGCGATCGGCAGTTCGACCTGGTCGTCCGTTACACACCTGAATACCGGGACAGCGTCGAAAAGATCAGCAACATCAAGGTGGCCTGCGCCACCAGCACTGGCGGCAACGCCTACATTCCATTGAGCGAGTTGGCGGCGATCACGGTGGATGACGGAGCGGCCTGGATTTACCACGAGAGCGTGCAGCGCTTCATCCCGGTCAAGTTCAGCGTTAGAGGACGCGACCTTGGCAGCACCGTTGCGGAAGCGCAAGAACGGATCGGCAGGAATGTAAAACTCCCGTCTGGATACCGGCTCATTTGGGCCGGCGAGTTCGAAGACCTTCAAAAGGCCAGGAAACGCCTGGCGATCATTGTGCCGGTCAGCCTGCTGTTGATTGCCGGGCTGCTCTACAGCTTGTTCAATAACTTGCGCGACTCCCTTCTGGCGCTGGCGGGCATCCCCTTCGCCGTAGTGGGCGGCGTGCTCGCGCTCTTTCTTACCGGGCAGCCTTTCAGCATCTCCGCCGCCATCGGCTTCGTCTCGCTCTTCGGTGTCTCGGTCATGGACGGCATCCTGATGATCACCTATTACAACCACGAGAGGCTGCGCGGCCTGGCGCCCATGGATGCGATGTTCCGAGCTGCCACGACGCGCATGCGCCCCCTGCTGATGACGGCGCTTTCAGCGTGCATCGGCCTGCTTCCCGCAGCCATTTCCACCGGCATTGGAAGCCAGGTGCAGCGCCCGCTGGCCACAGTGATCGTTGGGGGCATGCTCGTCGGGCCCTTTATGCTGCTCGTCGCCGTGCCGGCGCTGAGAATGATATTCCTGGACCGTGACACCAACGGCGAGCCGCAGGCGCCCTCCAACCCAACCCCATCATGATGAAGACCGCCCGTTTCCTTTTCGCGATGATAAGCTGTGGCTCGTTGGCGCTTGGGCTGGGGTTCGCCGCACAAACACCCAATCAGCCATCCAAACCCGCGAGTTCCGCGACCCGCTTGGAGACCGGCAGTGATCGCACTTTGGACCAGAAGCACCGGACCGAGGCGCAAGGCAAGGATGAGCGGACGGAGGGCAAGCACCCTGAGGGCAAACAGGGCGGTGGCCGGGACTCCGACAGAAGCGGCAAGGCCGTTGCCAAGCCGGGGTCCCCCACGCGTCCTCCGAACCTCAACCCAGGGGCGCGCGATCCGAACCGTCCCGGCCATCCCGGCCAACGGCCAGTCGGCAGTGCCCAGACCAAGAGCGCGCTGGCGAAGGATGGGGACTGCCGGCGAACGGCTGCGAGCACGCTGGCAGGCCCTCGCCAGGAGAGCGGTCGGATTAACCAGACGGACAACCCTCGCCGCCCGACCATGGTTTCAGCGGCTGCCGGTCCATCCGCCGGGCTATCGTTGAACCCTGGCCGCAATCCACGTGCTGGCTCGGCCGCCATTGGTGGACTGGCAAACTCGAGCGCCAAAAACACCGCGGTCATTAGCGGAACCGGGATGAGGCACAGGCCGTGAAGCAAGACCATTATGAACCGGAGACTCACATTCACACTTTCCCTCCTGGCCGCAGCGCTCCTTGCCGGCTGCGCCGTGGGACCGAACTTCAAAAAGCCCGAAGCCCCGCCGTCCGCCGGCTTTTCGCCCAAGCCCCTGCGGGATCCGACCGCTTCCTCGGCGCCCGTCGGCGGCGGTGCCCAACGCTTTGTTTCCGCCCAGGACATCCCGCTCGATTGGTGGAAGGCCTTTCAATGTCCGGAATTGGATAGGCTTGTGGACAAACCCCTTCGCGGCAATCCCACCATTGCCTCGGCCAAGGCGGCGCTGGGCCAGGCGCAGGAACTGGTCTCTGCCCAGAAGGGCTATTACTGGCCCACGGTTGGAGCGGACTATACTGTGGAACGGCAGCAACTGGCGGGAAATTTGGGCGGCAATTCTCCAGGACTTCAGGGCAACGGCACCACCATTTCAACTTATTCGCATCCGAGTGGACCGCCCTACGTTGCCCCGGTTACTTACACCTTTCACACCGCTCAACTAACGGTCGGCTATGCCCTCGACGTTTTCGGCCATAACCGGAGGCAGATGGAGTCTTTGGCGGCCCAATCGGCGATGCAGCGGTTCGAATTGGAGGCAGCCTATATCACCCTGGCATCAAGCGTCGTGGGTGCAGCCATCCAGGAGGCATCGACGAGGGCCCAGATTGCCGCGACCGAAAAAATCATAGACGCCAACGCGCGGTCGCTGGAGATCCTTAGGAGCCAGCGGAAGTCGGGCCTTGTGTCGGACCTTGACGTGGCCGCCGTGGAGGCCGCCTTGGCCCAAGTCCAAGCCACGCTGCCCCCGCTCCAGAAGCAGCTTGAACAAACCCGCAACCTCATCCGGGCATTAGTGGGCAATCTGCCGAACCACGATGTGGAGGAAACGTTCCGACTTTCCTCGCTCCACTTGCCGCAAGACCTGCCGCTGAGTCTGCCCTCAACGATTATCCGGCAACGCCCTGACGTTCGCGCCGCCGAGGAGCAGATGCGCTCGGCCAACGCCCAAATCGGCGTGGCCATCGCGAATCGGCTGCCGCAGATCACGCTCTCCGGGGGTTACGGAGGGGCCGCCTCGCAGATCACCCAAATGTTCGAAACCGGCGGCCCCTTCTGGAATCTCATGGGCGACTTTAGCCAGACATTATTCGATGGATTCACGCTGCTGCACCTCCAGCGCGCCGCAAAGCAGGCCATGATCCAAGCGGCGGCGCAATATCGGAGCACGGTTATCGGAGCTTTTCAAAACGTAGCGGATACACTTCATGCGCTGGTATTCGATGCCGATGCGCTGAAGGCCGCTGTCAGAGCAGAGCAAACAGCCAAACGCTCCCTCGATCTAACCATGCGCCAGCTCCAAGCCGGCTACGTTTGCTACCTGGTGCTCCTCAACGCCGAGGAGGCGTACAACCAAGCCGTGATTAACCGCACACAGGCCGAGGCCAATCGTTATGCCGATACGGCGGCCCTGTTTCAGGCCCTCGGCGGCGGATGGTGGAACCGCACCCAACTCACCAGGAAATAACCGCGAGCGCGGGTTCGGAGGACACTACGCATGACATCAGACTCGAGCAGCCAGAAGCGGACGGTTTTCATCGTCGATGATCACCCCCTGGTGCGCGAGTGGCTGACCAACCTGATCAACCAGCAAGCCGACCTGGCTGTGTGCGGGGAAGCCGCAACGGCTGCGGAGGCCGTTCAGGCGCTCAGGGCCTCGAAACCCGACGTGGCCATTGTGGATATTTCGCTCAAAGATTCCTCCGCCATCGAATTGATCAAGGAGCTGAAGAACGCCTCGCCCAGTCTGGTGGTGCTGGTTCTCTCTATGCACGAGGAATCGCTCTACGCCCAACGAGCCTGCGCGCCGGAGCCAAAGGCTGCATCATGAAACGCGAGACGACCAAGAAGGTGATCGAGGCGATTCGCAGCGTGTTGGAGGGCAGGTTCTTCCTCAGCGATGCAATGGCACAGTCCGTGATGACGCAATTTGTTGAAGGCAAGAAGCTGGCCACCCATTCGCCAATCGAGCAACTCAGCGACCGTGAGCTGGCTGTGTTCGACATGCTTGGCCAGGGATGGGGCACGCGGCGGATAGCAGAGACGCTTCGTCTGAGCATCAAAACGGTCCAGGCCTGCTGCGGGCGGATAAAAGAGAAACTGAACCTCCAGAGCGGCACCGAACTGCTGCGAGAGGCAGTCCGATACAGAGAAAGCAAATGCCCGCAATGATCGGTTGGATCAGATTCTTCGCTGCCGCACAAATGCGGCCTTCCGAGGCGAACCGGAACGCCGCATTTATGCGGCAGGCGGGTGCTATGGAAGAAATGTGTCGTGCGCCCGCTATGCGATGTTCCGCGCATTCGGGCTTGACACCCACACCACGCGCAGCAATCTCGGCCAACACGCTCGCAGATGAACGCGACAACAAACGAATTCTGCCTTTGCCCGCTCGGCGCGCAATATGCCGCGGCAAGCGTCCCAAAAGCGGTTTCTTGTCCGCCCAAGCTGGCTTGTGGCCTCCTGGCTTTTCTCCTGGTTTCCGCCGCAACCACCGTTCCCGCCGGTGATGTCCCGCCGCCCAATGTGAACATGGTGTTCTTCACGCCTTCCAATGTCGCCCGACCCGACGGGGTTGTGGAACGGTTCCTGTCCGTTCTTCACCGACATTGCGCTCAAAGGGTGCATCCATGAATTGGGTCATGCCTTGGGGTTGCCCCACATGGGACCGTTGGCCGAGGGCAATCTCGGCATGCCGCTCATGGGAGCCACGATAGCAAACTACCGCCTTCGAACCGGAACAAAGGAGAGGCGAGGATACCTTTCCGAAGCATCGGCGGCAATGCTCTGGAAGCATCCCGTTTTTTCCGCGCCGACCGAGGGTCGGCCTCAAATGCCAACTTGCCACGTCAATTCGCTTGCCCTCGACAACGATGGGAGTGGAAAAGTCATCCACCTCACGGGGCGGCTCGATTCCAGCATTCCGGCTCACAGCATCGTAGTCTTCGACAGCGTTCCTGGAGCACAGGAGGCCTACTGGCAGAAGCCCTATGTTGCCCGAATAGACGCCAAAGGCGGCTTCGACGTGAGGATTACCGAACCGACGCGGGGTCGCGGGACGCTGCCCCTTGTGTTCTGCTTTGAAAACGGAATCGTCAGCGGGGATGGCCACGGCCACGGGATAGGTTCCGCGCTCGCGAAACCGTATCTTGCCACCCCCAGCGGCTACCGCCTGCTGGACTGATCCAGGCGAATCCGTGGCGAGCACCGCAGCCGAGGACCGACCGACGAACCAGAGAGGATCTGTTGCCCCGGCGCGTGCGCGAATGAAAAAATTCACGGCCCGGCCACTGCTGCAGTCAAAGCAACTGCGCCAGAATGGCGCTGCTGGCCGGCAACTGCAAACGCCAGCATTCCTTTGGCCTCAGGAAATGAAGTGTCTCAAAAAGGAGCTGTAAAAGCCAAAATGACATATTTCATTATTGACATACATCAATTTAGACATATATTTGACGAGAATGAACGATAG
Source organism: uncultured bacterium (assembly GCA_963749495.1). Lineage (GTDB taxonomy): Bacteria > Verrucomicrobiota > Verrucomicrobiia > Limisphaerales > UBA8199 > CAVQND01. Next base: position 445,175 of record CAVVMW010000014.1, on the reverse strand, counting down.
CTCTATATGAAACCGAACCCGGGTGGCCAACTTGCCCCAGATAATATTGTCGGACGTGATGCTCTTGTAGCGGAAATGTGGGCGATTCTCGAAGGGCGTAGCATCTACATGAACGACCTTCGGCGCGTCGGCAAGACCATGATCCTGCGCAAAATGGAGGCGCATCCGCAAAAGGGGTGGCTGACGGTCAAGCGCGACCTGGGTGGATGCCACACGGCCGCCGAATTCGCAACGCGGGCTTATCGGGATTCGGCGGAGGTACTGAGCCGGAAAAAGCGCGCCATGCGACGGATGGAGCAGTTGCTGGGGGCCGTGAGAGGGGCTGAGATTGCCGGGGTGCTGAAACTTCCCGGCGGTTCTCCCGCACCATGGAAGGAGATTCTCACTCGTACTTTCACGGACCTCGACGAGGAAATGGAAGAGGCGAGGGGCCATATTGTTTTTCTCTGGGACGAAGTCCCCTTTCTCTTAGACAACGTCTCGAAGCGCGAGGGTCCAGCCATGGCGATGGAGATTCTCGACGTGCTCCGCTCCTTGAGTCAGGACTACTCCAGGGTCCGGTTGGTACTGACCGGGTCCGTAGGACTGCACCACGTGCTGACCTCGCTGCGTGAAAAAGGCTATCTTAACTCGCCGTTGAACCACATGGAGCGCGTCGCGCCGGGGGCCTTGGCGCCTGCCGACGCTGCTCAGTTGGCTCGCGACCTGCTCAAGGGAGCGAACCTGGTTTGCGCCGAACCAGAAGCCTGTGCAAGAGCCGCCGCGGAGGCCGTGGGGAACGTCGCCTTCTACATTCATAAGCTCGTTTCCAGGCTGCCGCCGCGCCAACCGGTTACTCCCGCTCTCATCGAAGCGAGCCTGCAAAAAGAGCTTGCGCATCCGGACAACGATTGGGACCTGGCCCACTACCGCACGCGCCTGCCGCTCTATTATGGAAAGGACGAGCCGTTGGTCCTCCTCGCTCTGGACGCGGTGGCTGCGTCCGACGCGCCCATCCCGTTCGAGGCCTTGCGCCGGGAGTTGATCTCCCAAACGGCGCTGGCCGAACCGGAGCGCCTCCGCAACCTCTTGAAGCTATTGCAGCAGGACCACTATCTGGATCGGGACCCGGACGGCGGCTACCGCTTCCGCTTCGCTCTCATCCGCCGATGGTGGCGCTTCGATCGCAGTGTTTGAAAATGCAAACCCAGCGCAAATTCATCTCCCGGTTCTCTCCCCATCGCACCGATCCCGAGGACTTGGAGCGCATCAATGTGCAGCGGCAGGACCTGCTTGAGCGGTCCGTGGCGGCCCTGCGCGAAAGCGTCATTACGGAGAACAAGCACCACCTGCTTTTCGTCGGCCCCAGGGGCTCCGGGAAAACCCACCTGCTCGCTCTGATCTTCCACCGGCTCCAGAGGCAGGCAGATCTCGGCCAACGTCTGCGCATGGCCTGGCTCAATGAGGACGAGACCAGCACTTCATTCCTCGACCTGCTGCTGCGAATCTACCGGGCGCTGGCGGACCGCTACCCGGAGGAGTTCCCGTCTCGAGCCATCGAGCAACTCGGTGGGTGCGACCGCGTTGAAGCGCAGGATCTGCTTGGCCAGAGTCTCCTCTCGCACATCGGCCAACGGACCGTGCTCGTGCTGATCGAGAACCTCGACACGCTTTTTGCTCAATTGGACGAATCCGATCAGCGCGCCTGGCGCGCCTTCGTCCAGAACCACCCGGTCTTCGCCACCGCAGGGACGGCCCAGAGGCTCTTTGCGGGCGTCTCCGAGCGCGAGCAACCCTTCTTTGGCTTCTTTGACACGACTCACCTCCAACCCTTTACCGCCGGGGAGGCCGTTGAGTTGCTGCAGCGCGTCGCACAGCTCAACGAGGATGGCGCGTTGATGGAGTTCCTCGGCACGCCGTGCGGCAGGGCCCGCGTTCAAGCCATTCACCATCTCTCGGGCGGCAACCCCCGGCTCTATATTGTCCTGTCGGAGTTTGTCACTTGTGAGTCGCTCGACGAGTTGGTGGGGCCGTTAGAGGGGATGGTGGATGTGCAACTCACGCCTTACTACCAGGAGCGGCTCCGCTGGCTCTCGCCGCAGCAGCGCAAAATCGTCGAGTTCCTCTGTTTGCGTCGCCGGCCCCTCCCCGTCAAAGAAATCGCCGCCGCCTTGTTTGCCGAACCCGGCAGCATCGGCAGCCAGCTTCAGAAGCTCCGCGAAATGGGCTATGTGAGGCCCAATCCGCGCGGCCGTGAGTCGCTCTATGAACTGGCCGAGCCGCTGATGCGCCTCAGCATGGAGGTCAAGAACACGCGCAGTCATAAGCCGCTTCAACTGATCGTGGATTTTCTGCGCGTCTGGTTCGACCGCGATGAGCTGCAGCGGCTCTCGGTTCACTGCAATCCGGTCGGCCTTGCCCACAAATACCTGTCTGCCGCCCTCGACAAAGCCCGCCCCGGCCAGCCCGATCTGCGCCGCGACCTGCTGCTCCACGAGGTCGAAGGCGTGGACATTGGCCACTGTGACGAGGACATGTTGGAAAGACTGCGTTTGCTGGCGGAGGAAAGTGACGAGCCCGGGGACTGGATGAAATTCGCATCGGCGTGCCTGAGCCATCGGCGGTTCTCCGCAGCCGTTGAATGGTTCGGCAAGGTTGTGGAACAGCCCGCCGCAGCCGTCGGGCAGGTTGCCGGAGCGCTCGTGGCTCGCGGCACCAGTCTTGGCCTTCTGGGCCGAACCCAGGAGGCCATCGCCGACTTCACCCGGGCGATCCAATTGCGGCATGCTCCGGCTGAACCGGTCGCCACGGCGCTGCTCAATCGAGGCATCACTCTTGGCGCACTCGGCCGTACCTGAGGAGGCAATTGCCGACTACACCCGAACGATTGAGTTGCGCACAGGTCGTCCCAAACCTCGCTCCGAACAGGTCACACTGGCACTACTCAATCGAGGCCTGGCATTTGGCCGAGTCGGCCGAACCCAAAACGCGATAGCCGACTTGACCCAAGTGATCGAGCTGTCCGGTGTGCCACCCGAGCAAGCTGCCCGGGCGCTCCTCGCTCGGGGCATGACGCTTGGCCAGATTGGTCGAGCCCGGGAAGCGACGGCGGACTTCGCGCGAGTTATCGGAATGACCGGGCTTCCTGGTGAGGTGCTCTCAACCGCCAAGGGAGGGATGGCGTTCGCCGCCTTTGCGGCAGGCGAATGGAACTCTGCGGTGGAACATTTGATCGAATTCCTCGCTAGCACAGAGAAACCCCCGCCTGTTGTTGCTCAGGTCTCCGAGGCACTCATCCAAGCAATCTTCAGCCAGTTCGGCTCGCCGGACGTGTGGCCGGCGCGGATGGCGCAAGCGTTTGCGCTGTACCGCGAGCACAATGCCCTGGTTTACCTCGGCGGGGCGCTGGTCCAACACCTGGCGCGGCTGAGAGAAAGTGCTCTCACCAACTCGGGGCTCGACCAATGGTTCGCCGGGTGGAAGACCGTCATCTCAGGCAACGATATCATGGAATTCCCTATGCGGTTGTTTCGCACGGGCATCGCTTACCTTAAAACCCATCCTCGAGATGAGGGCGTCCTGCTGCAGCTTCCTAGCGAAGAGCGCAGCTTGGTTCGCCGGGCGCTCGGTCTGGCGCAGGAGCCGTCAGAATGATTCCACCCGCAACCACCAGACGCGCTCACCGCCCTCCCGAGCGGCGAAAGCGAAGCCATTGCCGCACGAAGGCGATGATTCGCTTTTTTCTGGGCGCCGCCTTTGTGGTTGCGGCGGTGGTTGGCGCATTCTCGAAGCTCCCCTGGTTCTATTTCACGGTTCTGTTAACCGGCGGCTGCGGCCTGATGGGCAAGCCGAGCTCTTGGGAAAGAATCGCCCTAATTATCAGTGGCAGAGATACTTCGCACTAGGCCTGGATGCGTCCTGAAATTCAGTCCAGGGTAAACCGAGGCAGCTATTAGACCAGCCTCACGAGCCAGGTTTTCTCAATGAAGTCGCGCGCTGCCGGCCTGCGGTGGTTTCTCTTCGCAGCCTATCAGCTAAGGCCTCGGCCGCGTTTTCACGGTGACCTGAATTTCCCGGACAATGGATCCTAAATCCGGCGGATCAGCTCTTTCAACCACGGATGGACACAGATAAACACAGATACGGAAATGCGTGGATGGGCTCACCCCACAGGTGAACGCCGCTCATTCCCGTGAGGGGATTACTCTTGACCTCCTGCCTAAAAGGCGACAAGGTCTTGGCACCGAGACGGAAATAGAGCCCACTGCACCATGAAAACCAGAATGCTACTGAACCTGGCCTGCGGATTGGCGGCCGGGTGCATCTTGGCCGGCGCGCACGCCGGCACGTTCAAGCACATCAACATCGACGGCGATTTCGGCGACTGGGCCGGCGTGCCCCTGGCCTACACCCAGGCCCAGGACGTGACCAACGCCGTGGCCTACAAGGACATCTACGTCGCCAACGACGAGGATTACCTCTACATCCGGTTCTCGATTTATGCCGCGGACAACCCGTTCACGGCCATGCAAAACATCTTCATCAATACCGATGCCTCGACTGCAACCGGGTTTCAAGCCGGCGGTGGAGGACGCGTGGGATGGGAGCTCCTGGTCCAGGGTGGCGTCGGTTACCAGGAGAAGAACGGCGGTTTCAACGAAGGGGATGTCAACGGCCTCGATTGGCAGGCGGCGCCCGCCGCGCCGGCCACCGACTTCGAAGTGCGCCTCTCCCGGCATGCAACCTACGCCTCGGACGGCACCGCCGTGTTCACCAGCGACGCCATTGCCTTTGTCCTCGAAGCCGAGATCAACTGGGTCTCCGTCGAATGGGCGCCGAGCAGCGGCGGCCTGTCCTATACGTTTGAACCGGCCCCCTCGGCGCTCACCACGAATCTGACGCTGGTCGACCTGACCACGGCTTCCTGGCAGGCCAACGCGGCCGGGACCGACCTGGGAACAGCCTGGCTCGACCCGGCGTACGACGACACCCAGGCCGGCTGGACCTCGGGCACGGGTTTGTTTGGTTACACAGGCACTCCTGGCGTTTATCCGCCAATCCACACCGCCCTAGCCTCCGGCCCCAATGCCTATTACTTTCGCACGCATTTTCAATGGAACTTCCTCACCGCCAACGTCGCGTTCGTGGTGACCAATTACCTGAGCGACGGCGCCGCCTATTACCTGAACGGCGTGGAAGTGCGGCGGGTGCGCCTGCCTGGCGGCACCCTCGGTTTTGCCACCCCTGCCACCGGCGCCAACCCGGTCCCCGGCCAGGCGCAGGTGTTTGGCCTGCCGGGCGGGCCGCTGCTCATCGGCGACAACCTGCTCGAAGTCGAAACCCACCAGGCTCCCGGCACCAGCGCCGATATGGTGTTGGGCCTGTCCCTCGAAGCGGCCGTCGCTTTTCCCGTGCTCCTGGCGGACGCCGCCGTGCCGGCCGACCGCACGGTCGTCGCGGGCAATCCCACGACCTTTACGGCCGATTTTGTCGGCTCGGGCCCCCTGGCTTATCAATGGTTGAAGGATGGCACGGAAATCTCCGGCGCAACCAATGCCGCCTATAGCATCCCCATCGTCCTGGGGACCGACGCGGGCGGTTATGCCCTGCGGGTGAGCAATCCGCTTTCGACCAACACCACCCGCTCCGCCGTGCTCTTGGTCAACACGGCGCCCGTGTTGCTTGCGGACCTCACGCAGCCTGCCGACGTGGCGGCCGTCGAGGGCCGCCCCGCCGCCTTTGCGGCCGCCGCGGGCGGGTCGCCCCCGCTCCAGTATCAGTGGTTCAAAGACGGGACGGCCCTGCTCAACCAGACCAACGCCACGCTCGCACTCCCGGCGGTGCTCGCCGCTGATGCCGGCAGTTACTTCGCTCAGATCAGCAATCCAGTTAGTTCGACCAACAGCCGCGCGGCGCTCTTGACCGTGCTCCGGGACACGATCCCGCCCGCCGTCATTCGCGTCATCGCCACCGCCACGCAGGTCGCCGTAGTTTTCTCCGAGCCGGTTGACACCGTCTCGGCCGGAAACCCCGCCAATTACAACTTGAGCGGCGGCCTGACCGTCGTCTCCGCCACCCCCGGCCCGAGCGAGCCGGCGCTGGTCACGCTGGCGGCCAGTGCGCCGCTCGGCCTCGGGGTGAACACCCTGACGATTGCCGGAGTCAAGGACCTCTTTGGCAACTCATCCGCCACCACTGTGCCCTTCGTGCGCGGCATTGTCGTGGACGGCGACATGAGCGATTGGGCCGGCATGGCCCCGTTGTATAGCGGTCCCAGCGGCAGCGATGGCGCGGCCGATTTCAAGGACATATATGTCTATAACGACGCGGATTTCTATTATTTCCGCGTCACGCTCTGGCATGATATCGATCCCGCCGCCGGCCAATTCCCGTCTTATGTGAACATGTTCTTCGATACGGACAACAATCCCGACACGGGGTACCTGCCCTCCTCGGTCGGTTCGGAATTGCTCGTGCAGAGCGGATTCTCCTATGCGGAGAAGAACGGCACGTTCAATGACGGCACCGGCATCGCCGGTTTGAGTTGGCTCTGCCTGCCCGCCGCGCCCGGGACGAACTTCGAGTTCCAGCTCGCGCGCTCGGCCACGTTCGCCGATACCGGCCTGCCCGTGTTCGGGACGAATGTGCTGAACTTCAGTTTCCAGGGAATGAACCCCAGCTTCGTGCCCCTGAACCAGGCGCCGCAGACCGGCACGCTTTCCTACACCAACACCGAGCCTCCGCGGCTGCCGCTGGGCCGCCTCTCTGCCCAGGGCCTGTCCGGGCGCAAGGTAGCGGTAGTCTGGGACACGCCCGGCACGCTCCAAGCCGGCGGCTCCTTGACCAGCTCGGGTGCGTGGACCAATGTGCCGGCTGCCGCCAGCCCTTATGTGACTCCGGTCGCGGGCCAGCAGCTCTATTACCGGCTGGCGCGATAATCAGGCCGATACACTATGCAGGGACAGCCCCTCTCCATGAATTTCCGAAGCCCGCCAGGTTTTGGACTGCGCCAGTCCTCTGGCGCTTTCACGTCTCCAGGGGTCCCAAAAGCGGCAGAGGACTGCCGCAGTCCAAAACGCTCCGCGCGGCACGGACACTTGTCCGGCTCATGGTCCCAATGGGCGATCTCCAATCGAACCCTTGTCGTCAACTGCGTCGGAGCGGTCATTTTGCTGCTCTTCGGGAGCAGCGCCCTTGCCGGGCGCAACCCGCGGCCGGCCCTTAATACGGCTACCCCCTATCTCATCTATTACGGCGATTGGACGGCCGACCAGGTAGAATTCGCTCGCACTCACTATCGGCTGGTCATCTTCCATCCGCTGAGCAATCTGACTGCGGCCCAGATAGCCACCATTCAACGCGGGCTCGACAACCTCCCCGGGACCGCCGACGACGTGCTGGTCCTGGGTTATCTCTCGATTGGGGAAGACGACCGGCCCGGCGCGCCCTTCACCGGGGATCTCCAGGGGCCGCGCATCGATCCCCGGCCCGCGGACACGGCGCCCCTTTCGAGCATTACTAACGCCCTCGGCTCGCCCTCTCCCGGCGGCAGCGGTTACGCCTCCTATTACCTGGACACAAAAAGCAGCCCCGACGGCCTGCCCGACCGGAACGCCGCCTTCGGGGGATATTTCGTCAATGCGGGCGCGCCGGCCTGGTGGACCGTGATCCGGAACATGACCCGCTCGGGCAACGGCCAGGCCGGCCTGGCCGAACTGCTCACCGCCCAAGTGGGCAACGGCTACAATTGCGATGGGGTCTTCCTCGACACCCTGGACACCGCGGCGCCGAACAGTTTCGGCGCCACCAGTTACGAATGGACTGCCCCGGGAATGCAGGGCCTGGTCCAGCGCATCAGCACCAATTACCCCGGCAAGCTCATCCTCGGCAACCGCGGGTTGTTCTTCTATAACCCAAACCTCAAGACCTACGCCTATACATTGCGCCCCTGGGTCAATTTGGTCATGTTCGAAAGCTACTTCACCGACAGCAACAACTCGAACAACATCTCGCCCTCCTTTCCGGACAACAAATACAACTATGCGCCCAAGCTCAACGCCGAGGCGGGACGGCCCGACGGTTTTGTCATGCTCGCCCTCGATTACGACCACACGCCGCCCCTGCCGCCGGCCACCATCGCCCAGTCCTATGCCGAGAGCATGGGCGAGCAGGGATGGCTTCTCTACCGCACCAACCCCTGGCTGGACGCCGCCTTCAACACCGGCGCCAGCAGTTGGCTCGCCACTAACGCCGATACCCAGCCCCCGGTGTGGGACAGCACGGCCGCGCAATCCGGCCTCCCCCCGGCCCCGCGCGTAGGCGTGCAACAAGTGGTCCCGGGCAACCGTAGCGTCACCGTGCGGTGGGACGTCGCCCGCGACCAGACCGGACCGGTCCGTTACAACCTCTATTACACCACGCAATCGGTGATGGATTTCGTCTCTGCCGTGAAACTGGCCCACGTGAGACCCTCCATGCCCGCCAACTACGCGGCCGGCTCCGGCCCCGGCACTTATCCCTATGAATACACTATCACCGGCCTGACCAACGGTGTCGCCTGCCTCTTCGCCATCCGGGCCGAGGATAGCGCCACTCCTGCTCACGAGGACACCAACCAGGTGGCCCTGGCCGCAACTCCTTATGTGCTGGCCGCCGCCGGTCCTTACGAGATTTGGGAGGCGCGCTTCTTTTCGCCGGCCGAACTCGCCAATCCGGACATCAGCGGCGATGGGGCGGACCCTGACCACGACGGCATCCCAAACCTGGTGGAATACGCCTTCAATCTGAACCCGCGCGTCGCCGAGCATCCGCCTCTCCCGCGCGCCTGGCTCGCGGCCCAGACCGGGCACAGTTATCTCTATCTTCAATACCTCCAAAGAAACCCGCCCGCGGACGTCCAATACGTCCCGCAGGTTTCCGTGGACTTGCGGGCCTGGAGCAGCGACCCCGCGAACTTCAGCCCCATCAGTTCGAGTGACAACGGCGATGGGACCTCGCTGATCACGCTGCGGCTGGAAGGCCCTGTTGATGGCCATGTCGAGCCCCGCTTCGCGCGCATCGCGATTCAACGGTAAGCGAAAGTGAACCCATGAAACACCACATAGTGCTGTCGGCGGCCGTTATCTGGGCGCTGGCCTTGCAGGACCGGGCCGCCGGAACCGAGTTGAAACTCTGGTATGACAAACCCGCGACGCATTGGGAAACGGAGGCGCTCCCTATCGGCAACGGCCGGCTTGGGGGCATGATCTTCGGGGGCGTCCAGCGCGAGCAAATCCAGTTCAATGAATCCGGCCTCTGGATCGGCGACGAAAGCGACACGGGTGCATACCAGGGTTTCGGAGACGTGTTCATCGATTTTGGCCCGGATGGCATTGCGACCGGCACGGCTTATCGGCGCGAACTGGACATTGGCCGGGCAGTCCACACCGTCACTTACAATAAGGATGGCGTGAATTACCGGCGCGAGTGTTTCGCCAGCCACCCCGCCAACGTGATCGTGTTGCGGTTCACGGCCGACAAGCCCGGCGCGCACACGGGTTCGGTTCTGCTCACGGACTTGCACCAAGGAAAGGTCGTTGCCGAAGGAAACCGCCTGATCTCAACCGGTTCGCTGGCCGGCTACAAGTATGAGGACCAAGGCCCCAATTATGCCGTCGCCTTGGATTACGAGGCGCAAGTGCTCGTGCTCAACCAGGGCGGTTCCGTCAAGGCCTCGGGTGGCGTCATTCGCTTCGAGGGCGCGGACAGCCTGACGATCCTCCTGGATGCCGGGACCGATTTCCTCAACCAGCGCCGCCGGGGTTGGCGCGGGGAGCACCCGCACGGGCGCATCACCGCGCAGTTGAAGGCGGCGGCCGAGAGGCCTTTCCCGGCCTTGCTCGCGGCGCACGTGGCGGACCATCAGGGGCTTTTCGATCGTGTGACGCTGGACCTCGGAACCTCGGTCGCTTGGCCCGATGCCGGAGCGCCCACCGACCAGCGTCTGCTGAAATGCTCCCAGGGCGCGCGCGACCCGCGCTTGGAGGCCCTGGTCTTCCGGTATGGCCGCTACCTGATGATCGCGTCCTCGCGCGAGGCCTTGCCCGCCAACCTGCAGGGCCTGTGGAACAACTCCCGGCGGCCGCCGTGGCGGTGCGATTTCCACACGGACGTCAATGTGCAGATGAACTACTGGATGGCCGACCAGGCCAATCTCGGTGAATGCTTCCTGCCCTATGCCATGTGGTTGAACTCCATCCGTGAGGTCCGCAAGGCAGCCACCCGCGAGGCCTTCCACACGCGCGGCTGGACCATGCGCGCTGAGAACGGCATTTTCGGCGGCTCGACCTGGGAATGGGTCGAATCCGGCAGCGCCTGGTGCATGCAGAATATCTGGGATCATTACGCCTTCACCGGGGACAAAGAGTACCTGCGCAACCTCGCCTACCCGATGATGAAGGAGGTCTGTGAATTCTGGCTCGACCGCCTCAAGGCGCTGCCCGATGGCAGGCTCGTCGCGCCCAACGGTTACTCGCCCGAACACGGCCCGCGCGAAGATGGCGTCTCGCACGACCAGCAGCTCATCTGGGATGTCTTCAACAACACCGTCGAGGCCGCCGACGCGCTGGGCATTGACCGCGGATTCCGCGACAACCTCGCCGCCAAGCGGGATAAACTTCTCGGCCCCAAGGTCGGCAAGTGGGGCCAGTTGCAGGAATGGATGGTGGATCGGGACGACCCAAAGGATACGCATCGCCACCTCTCCCATCTGGTCGCCGTGCATCCCGGCCGCCAGATCACGCCCTCGACGACGCCCGCACTGGCGCAGGCCGCCCGGGTTTCGCTCAACGCGCGCGGCGACCTCAGCACCGGCTGGAGCACCGCCTGGAAAATCAACCTCTGGGCTCGGTTGCACGATGGCGACCGCGCCTATAAACTTATCGGCAATCTCGTGCGCCTCGTCGGCGACACGCGCGTCAACTACAGCGAAGGCGGCGGCCTTTATGCGAATCTCTTCGACGCCCACCCGCCCTTCCAAATAGACGGTAACTTCGGCTACACCGCCGGCGTCTGCGAAATGCTCCTGCAAAGTCACACCGGCGAAATCCAACTCCTGCCGGCCCTGCCCAAGGCATGGCCCGCGGGCAAAGTGACCGGCCTGCGCGCCCGCGGCGGCTTCACCGTGGACATCCAATGGAAGGAGGGCAAAGTCACCGCCTACCGCATCGCCTCCCCCCATCCCAGCCAAGTCAAAGTCCGCCTCGGCAGCGAGGTCAAGACGGTCATGGCCGAAAAACTGTGATCTCCTTGCCGAGGCTCAAAAAGAAAAGCCGTCCGCCCCTTCGTGGCCCGCTTGCCTCTGGGGACCGGCGCATTCCGGGGCCAGTGCCGCGTTGCGCCCGCCCACCCTGAGACCACAAGTTTTCTCGTGCATTTTCCCGGCTCGTGCGGCATTATCGCCCAAGTAACAAGCTCGTGGGGTAGAGGCAAGTTATGATTTGCTCTCGGTTCATCTTTTTCAGTTGTCGGGCGCCGTGTGTCCAGCCGGCGCTGTCCTCCGGCTGACTTGTCACCCATGGAACCACTCGATTCTCTCTGACCCCCAGTGCCCCGCATCTTCGAGAAAATCCAACGCGAGCTGCAGATCATCTGCTCCCTGGGCCCAAGGAACCATGAAATACTCAGAGCTAATCACGGCGATTGATTCGGCCAGCCGGCAGTTGCTTGGTCGTGCGGCCGCCGCGGTCAACCAAGCCCTCGTCATTCGCAACTGGCTCGTGGGAGCTTACCTCGTAGAATTCGAACAGGAGGGAGAGGATCGGGCGAGGTATGGTGAAGGGCTTCTGAAAACGCTGGCAAACGATCTGAGAAAGCGCGGAGTTAAAGGGTTGGGAATCTCGATGCTGGAACGTACCCGCCGATTCTATCTGGCCTACCCGCAACTTGGCGCCAGAATTCCGTCACCACTGGTTACGGAATTGGGTCCGCTTTTGCCGGTATTCGCCGCGCAGGAATCCGCACCAGCGGTGAGGATTTCGCCGCCCCCCTCGCGTGGGGATCTCCCGCACCCGGGGGCTGCTAAATTGTCCGCGCCACTTGGCGCCCACCAAACCGCTAATTCCGTAACCACCGGTTACGGAATTGGCCAATCCCCTGTTGGCCAATGCGCGGGGGTAACGCCGCTGTCTCCGGAGGCGGTTTTGCGTTTTTCGTGGACACACATCCTCGAACTCATCCGCCTTGACGATCCTCTCAAACGCGCGTTCTACGAAAACGAATGCCTTAAGGGCGATTGGTCCAAGCGCCAATTGCAGCGGCAGATCGGTTCGCTCCTGTATGAGCGCACCGGCCTCTCTCGACATAAGAAGACCGTCGTTGCCCGCGCCCACCGCCAGGAACCTGAGCAAGTGATCGAGGACCTCATCCGTGATCCGTATGTACTGGAATTCACCGGCCTGGCGGACCGCCCCGAATACCACGAAAGCGATCTCGAAAAAGCCCTGCTCGACGATCTCCAAACCTTCCTGCTTGAACTCGGCACGGGTTTTTGTTTCGAGGCCCGTCAATATCGCATCACGATAGGCAATGACCACGACTACCTCAACCTGGTCTTTTACCACCGGCTCCTGCGCTGCCACGTCCTGCTGGACCTGAAGGTTCGCGCCTTCCGCCATGGTGATGCCGGTCAAATGAACTATTACGTGAATTATTTCAAGGACCGCATTATGGGTCCGGGTGACAACCCGCCCGTCGGGATTATTCTCTGCAGCGACAAGGACCAAACCAAGGTCGAATTCGCTACTGCGGGCATGGACAACCAGCTTTTTGTCTCCCGTTACCTCGTTGGCCTGCCCACCCCGGAACAACTGAGCCGGTTCGTTGAGCAAGACCGAGCCCGGTTTGAAATGATGGCCGGAGGGGCGAAAAGCCTGCGGTCTTCCGGGCCGAAGGACCCGAGAAAAAAGGGGCGGCCAGGGAGTTGATCACGGCGTCGGAAAGGTCTGGCCCACTCTGGTCGCCACGCCTAATGTGCTGCAAATTGGATGACACCGCAACAGAAGAAGTCGGATTCCTGAAAACAGCGACACACACCAAACCGACCTATGCCGACCGATAAGTCTGGCGTTATGGATCGACTGCGAAAATTCGATTTCCCGGTCCTTTTTACCCACGGAATGGCGGAATGGGGTCAGCCCATAGCATGGTTCGCCCCGTCGCGGAACCCACACCAGTCCTAGAAAAGTGACAATATTGGGATTGACAGGAGCCGGTGGTTGGATGTAGGCTGACAGCACCGTGCCAAGACCGGTTCGCATCCAGTACCCTCGGGCGGTTTATCATGCGATGGCGCGCGGCAACCAGGTGTTAGGAGCCTGTTGTGAGAGGGCGGACATTGTTGCCGCCTAGCAGCCTCGAATCGCTCAATCAATCATCTGACCAACTCCACGCGATAGAACACTGGCGACCCTGATTGAATCGTGTCGGTTACCGACGTGGTGGGTCCCGCGGCCACGATATCCTGGCCAAATTGCTGCCAGAGCGTCTGAGTCAGGCTGTTCTTGTATGACACGCGATAGGTCTGTCCCGCTTGTGAATTCCAAGTCAAGGTGAAGGAGTTACCGGAGCGGTTGAAGGCTGTGATCCGCATCGCCCCCGTGACGATTACGTCGAAAGTATTCGTGTCGCTTAGCGGCGGCACTCCATTGTCAGTGACGGTCACAGTGATGATGTTGGTGCTGGGGGTCTGAGCGTCGGTCGGCGTCCAGGTGAACAGGCCGCCGGAGGTGATGCTCGCGCCAGCCGGCGGACCCGAACCGAGGCTGAAGGTCAGCGTCTGGGGCGGTTGGTCGGTGTCCGTCGCGCTGACGGTGAAGCTCAGGAGCGTGTTGGCATAAGCGGTCTGCTCGGCAATCGAGCCGATCACCGGCGCCGTGTTGGGCTGGTACACGACCACCTTGAAACTGTTGGTCGCCGCCATTGCCGGCACCCCGCTGTCCGTTACAATCACCGATAGCGCGTACGTGCCAGGGGCCTCCGACGCCGTCGGCGTCCAGGTGAACAGGCCGCCAGGGGTGAGGCTCGCGCCAGCCGGCGCACCCGAACCGAGGCTGAAGGTCAGCGTCTGGGGCGGTTGGTCCGTGTCTGTAGCGCTCACCGTAAAGCTCAGAAGCGTATTGGCATAGACGGTCTTGTCGGCAATTGCGTTGATCACCGGCGCCGTATTGGGCGGGTACACGATCACGTTGAAATTGGTGGTCGCTGACATTGCCGGCACCCCGCTGTCCGTTACAATCACCGATAGCGTGTACGTGCCGGGGGCTTCCGCCGCCGTCGGCGTCCAGGTGAACAGGCCGCCAGGGGTGAGGCTCGCGCCTGGGGGCGCACCCGAACCCAGGTTAAAGGTCAACGTCTGGGGAGGTTGGTCGGTGTCTGTTGCGCTGACGGTGAAGCTCAGCAGCGTGTTGGCATAAACGGTCTGCTCGGCAATCGAGCCGATCACCGGCGCCGTGTTGGGCTGGTACACGACCACCTTGAAACTGTTGGTCGCCGCCATTGCCGGCACCCCGCTGTCCGTTACAATCACCGATAGCGTGTACGTGCCAGGGGCCTCCGACGCCGTCGGCGTCCAGGTGAACAGGCCGCCAGGGGTGAGGCTCGCGCCAGCCGGCGCACCCGAACCCAGGCTGAAGGTCAGCGTCTGGGTCGGTTGGTCCGTGTCTGTAGCGCTCACCGTAAAGCTCAGAAGCGTATTGGCATAGACGGTCTTGTCGGCAATTGCGTTGATCACCGGCGCCGTATTGGGCGGGTACACGATCACGTTGAAATTGGTGGTCGCTGACATTGCCGGCACCCCGCTGTCGGTCACAATCACCGATAGCGTGTACGTGCCGGGGGCTTCCGCCGCCGTCGGCGTCCAGGTGAACAAGCCGTTGGTGGTGATGCTCGCACCTGGGGGCGCACCCGAACCCAGGTTAAAGGTCAACGTCTGGGGAGGTTGGTCGGTGTCTGTTGCGCTGACGGTGAAGCTCAGCAGCGTGTTGGCATAAACGGTCTTGTCGGCAATTGTGTTGATCACCGGCGCCGTATTGGGCGGGTACACGATCACGTTGAAATTGGTGGTCGCTGACATTGCCGGCGCCCCGCTGTCGGTCACAATCACCGATAGCGTGTACGTGCCAGGGGCCTGTGCCGCCGTCGGCGTCCAGGTGAATAGTCCACCAGAGGTGATGCTCGCGCCAGCCGGCGCACTGGCGCCGAGGCTGAAAGTCAAGGTTTGCGGCGGTTGGTCGGTGTCCGTCGCGCTGACGGTGAAGCTCAGCGGCGTGTTGGCATAAACGGTCTTGTCGGCAATCGCGGCGATCACCGGCGCCGTGTTGGGCTGATACACGACCACGTTGAAATTGGTGGTCGCTGACAGTGGCGGCACCCCGCTGTCCGTCACAATCACCGATAGTGTGTACGTCCCAGGGGCCTGCGCCGCCGTCGGCGTCCAGGTGAATAGTCCACCAGAGGTGATGCTCGCGCCAGCCGGCGCACTGGCGCCGAGGCTGAAAGTCAAGGTTTGCGGCGGTTGGTCGGTGTCCGTTGCGCTGACGGTGAAGCTCAGCGGCGTGTTGGCATAAACGGTCTTGTCGGCAATCGCGGCGATCACCGGCGCCGTGTTGGGCCGATACACGACCACGTTGAAATTGGTGGTCGCTGACAGTGGCGGCACCCCGCTGTCCGTCACAATCACCGATAGTGTGTACGTCCCAGGGGCCTGCGCCGCCGTCGGCGTCCACGTGAACAGCCCGCCGGAGGTGATGCTTGCGCCAGCCGGCGCGCCCGAACCCAGGCTAAAGGTTAAGGTTTCAGGAGGAGGATCAGGTTCAGTGGCACTGGCGGTGAATGTCAAGAGTGTGTTGGCGTAAACGTTCTGGTTGGGGATCGGCGCGAGAATCGGAGGCAAATTCCCGGCGCCCGCGGAGAAGCTTAGGTTATCGATAGCCAATCCCTGCGCCTTGCCCGACGAATCGCTCATTTCCCACACGAGCCAGAGTGCTGCGGCGGGCGGCCAGTTGGTAATCGGCAGGTTGACGACCCCCAGGTTCGTCTGATTGAGAGGGGACGTCCCGTCCACCGCTATACCGCCCACGTCCTCTGGAATTGCCGGAAAACTCACATTCAAGGCCGGCACAAAGGCGGTGTAATTAGTCGAGAACGGCTGGGTTCCGGAGGGATCAATCAAATAGCAGAATGTCAGGGTCTTGGCTTTGTCCGATTGTCGCCAGAGTTCGCCGGTGAACTGAATGGTCACGTAATTGAGGGTGGAGCCAGTCAGGTTGATCAATCTGGCGCCAAAGGCGGTGGCGCCGGTGCTACTGGTTGCCAGCAACCCCAGGGCACGGTTCGTGCCCCCGGGCGGGCCGAAACTGATTACGCCGCCTGTGGTCTGGTCGCCGTCAGTGGCCCCGAGTTTCGAGGTCAAGGCCCCCCAGCCATGCCAGCCAGAGAGCGCCTCCAAGCCCAACCCTCCGCTCCCACCGCTGGCCGAGGGCGGGAACGCGCAATCGAATGGGTCCGCAAGTGAGTAAGTCACCCCGTTAATCGTGACTGGATTGCCCGAGTTGACAGATGTTGACCCCGGGGCGGGCAGCGAGTTGAAATCCTGCGCATAGACCGCGCCGGAGGCATTATAAGGGATGAACGAAGGAATGGTCGTAGCGTCGTTGGTACCGCGGGGGGTTACGTTCACGAACTGCCGGCGGTAGAAGCTCTGCCCGTCGGGGAAGGACCCATAGGAGTAATCAGGCAGGAGGTTGGCGTAGTCAACGTAGTCCAGGACCTGGAGTTGAGCGTTGGCCAGGCGGGTTAACGCCAAGCTTCCCGACACTGCAGAGAGCGCGAAGCTGGTGTGCAGCTCGCTTAACGTGGAGAGATTAGCCTGGCCGTCGGCAAAGATAAGCTTGAATTCGCCGGGGTTGATGACGGCCGAAGCCGGGAATGCCCATTGGGTGAGGTTGGTGTAATTGTTGGCCAGGTAGAGGCCGCTCAGAGAAACCGAATTTGTCGTGGGGTTGTAGAGCTCGAGCCAGGGCGTGTGCTGGCCGGCGCTGTTGGTAGGGCCGGTTAGATTCTGCGCCTGCAGTTCATTGATCCACAGTGGCTGAAAGGGGGTCAGACTGGCAGCAACTGAGTTGGCGGCCCCGGGCGTGGCGACGGCCAGCGGCCCTGACGACGAGGGCGGGGCGACGCTGACGGTGCTGGAGATGCCACTGCCGGAGAGACGAATGACGAGATGGTTGCCGTTCGTGCTGGGCAGGTACCAGTAGCTCAACGTGTAGGTCGCATTTTGCGTCAGGCCCAGGTTGGCCTGCCAGATGGAAGAACCCTGGGTAGTGCCCGCCGCGGAGGAAACCACGTGAAGACTGCTGTTGCCAGAATGCTTGACAAGGCTGTCGAGCGCTGAACCCGAGAGATTGGAAGACACCGTCCAGGGTCCGCTCAGCGCGGATTCAAAACCGCTGTCCTGGACGTAATTGTTCCCCGCTCCGGCCACGCTGCCTGCGACCAGCATCAAGTCATCCACGCGAACGTCCCCTGGGGAATCCATGTAAATGTAGATCATGGAACTGCTGGCGGTGCCGGTTGCCGTGACGTAAGTCCACTGGGGCGGGGGAGCGGTGTTGGTGCCCGCGCCGGCCACCACGGCCCAATTGCCTGCGCGCCAGTTGTCCTGATGGGGATCAATCAACTGCAGCGAGCTGCCGGTGCCACTGGCCCCCGTCGGCCACGGCGCGACTGCCTGATAGCGCACCCGTGTCACGACCAGGTCAGCGGCGCCGTTGGCCCCGGGTTTTATCAGCGAGAGGGTTTCTCCGTTGTTCTGGAGCGCGCCCGGGTACGTATCAAACACGGCGATGTCTCCCCCGTAGGCCTCGGCGAACGCCGACGGGTCGGCGGTCAGGACCAAATAACTGCCCGGGTAAATCAACGACCCGGCCGGGAAGGTGTATCCCAGCCCGTTAAACTCCCAGCCCGACAGATCAAAAGTGATATTGGCAGCATTATTATAGAGCTCGACGTATTCCGCGCCGGGCACGAGGGGGTCGTACATGATTTCGTTGATCACCACTTGTCCTGCCGGCGACGGCAAGGTCGCGCTATAGACCTGGGAGATGGTGCCCGTGGCGCCGGGCACAGGCTGGTTCTGGAGGTCCACTCCGACCAGGCTGAACTGGTTGGCGCCGGGCTGCAAGGGCACTGCCACCACCCAAGTGGCAACACCGCTCCACCTCACGGGATATTCCATGCCGTTAAACCAGATGGTCTTGACGGCCACGGGTGCTGTTCCCGTGACGATGGCCATGTCGTTGCTGATTACGGTGGAGTTGACCGCAAAGCGGACGCTGCTGACACCCTGGTTCGTCAAGGCCACGAGGAGGGAGTTGTGCATGGTGGCAATCCAGTCTTCCAATCCTCCGGGCTTGGCGGGATTCTGGACGAGCAGACCATAGGCGGAGTTTTCAGTCAGCCCATTGGCTACGAACGACGCGTACTTGGCGTCGAGGACGGGATTCACGATGGGGCCGTTCATCGCGAGATTGGCGATGTCCTGCAAGGCCCGCAGGTAGGCACGGCGGTAAGGCACATAGTTCTGGAAGGCACCCATCACCGGATCGTTGGCGCCAACGTTGAAAAGTTGGCTGCCATCGGGCGGCCAGGTCGCAGTGCCGCTGCCCAGAGTGATGTTCCAGTCCCATTTCAAGGCGGTCCATTTGCCCAAGGTGGGCCGGTAACAGTACATGTTCCACTGGTTTTGGGTGAAAAAGGAATCCCAGTCCCCGGTGGCATGTTCCATGGCTGACATGCGCAGCCACTCCTCGGTATCCACCTGGGCTTCCATTCTAGTATAGTACGCCGGGTCGGTCGTGGCGGTGTTGGCCGCATCGATGAGCGCGAAGACCTCCCGGTAATCGTTGGCGGAGGCCGGATACTGCTTCGCCACATACATCCAGCGGTAGCGAGCCAATTTGTATTGGTTGGGAACGCCGTTGATAGTGGTTGTGTAGGCGCCCAGCGTACACCAGGAAGGCATGTTGAAATTCATATAGCCGTCGGACTGCAACGCCACGTCGCCTTCGAACCAGGCATGGTTCTTATAGAGCCAGCCGTTGTTGTCATTGGGCCAGTACTCCTTGATCATCTCGGCGCCGGGCACCTGGGCGTCTTCCATCAAGGGCCCGTGCCGGTTGCCGTTCACATAATAGACGTAAAAGCGGCGGTTTTGTCTGGGCAACCCAATCTTGTGGGCCATCCAGAAGGAGGCCTGCTCGCGCTGGAGCGTGTCGTCATCCAACGCTCCATTGCCCGGCACATGCTGTTTGTCGAACGAGGCGGTCCCGAAGACCTGGTCATCCTCGGGCATGTACCAGTGCATCCCCCCGACAGTGCTGACCGGGTTTCCCAGGTATTGATGGTAGGGGCTGCCGGCATAGCGCCCCTTCCAATCATAGACAATGCGCCCGCCCCCATCCACCCAGGTGCCGTCATAGCTTTCATGGGATACTCCACCCCATGTCGCCCAGCGCTGAGCCCAGTTCTGCGTAATGAAAACATGGTGATGGCTGAAACTGCCCGTCGGGATCGGATCGCCAAAGGCCACCACGCACTCGCGCGGCATCCCGGCGTTGTCCTTTAGGTCCGCCGGCAAGATCGTTGTGGTTCCCGAGGCATCGCGCGCCTGGACCAGGAACGCCACCACGGTGCCTGACGGCTGCGGCGGGATGGTCGCGCTGTAAACGCCGTCCCCTGCCAGGGCATCACCCCCTGTGCCATCGTCGGTCATGGGCACCGAGGTATAAGTCGGGGCCGGGTTCGGCCCGCTATCCAGGCGATAGAGCAGGGCCGCCTGGAACGGGTTCACGTCGTGAAAGCGGGCGGTGACGACGACCGGCAGGTTGGCGGCTGGGAGGCTGGGGGTGTGTTTCACCTCGAAAATGGCCGGCCCCGGCTGGGCTGCATAACGGCTGTTGGGCAGGCCCGGGGTGCCCAGGTTGGGAGGCACAGGCATTGCCCCAGTGACCTCGATGAAGTTCCCGTTGAGCCGCATCAAGACCTCAGGCCAGCCGTGGAGCCAGCGAGCCTTCAAGCGCAACGTAGCCGTTTGGCCCGAAGCGAGGGTAGTCTGGGTGAGCGAGCCTTGGACGTAGTCGGCCAGGGTCCACATGCTGTCGCTGGAACGCAGGTGCAAGGATTGGCTGCTCTGGTAGCCGCCCAGGCCCGTGGCCGTCTCGAGACTCGAACGGAGGTGATCCCCCTGGGGGGTCCAACCCGTCAGGCCGGATTGAAAATCACCGTTGGAGACGATATTGGCCCCGCCGGTGCCTCCCGGCCGCGCTTCGAGGTTATCCACCAGGCATTCGCCAACGTCAAGCAAGCCAACCTGGACGAGGCTGATGGAACTGCCATTGTAGGTGGATCCATTATCCAGGATGCCGGTGAACTCGAGGTTTGTCCAAACCGACTTCGAGGTTTCGTCGCTGTCGGCCCAGTTATAAGCCAGGCGATGGTTGGTGTTCGGGTTGATCAACTCGAGGCTGCTGCCGCCGCCCTTGGTCCATTGCCCCCACCGCCCGCCAACCCCATAGGTGACCTCATCCTGGACGACATAGATCGTGTTGGTCGTCGGTCCCCCGGCGCCGGTGGTGGTCAGGGTCTGGGGCATCGCCAGCGCCAGCCGTGTGCCTTTGTGCGAAAGCTTGCCGCCATAGTTGCCCACGGTGTTGGCGGGGGTCAAGTTGGAGTATTTCGCAAACAGGTTCGTTTGGTTCCGGGCCACCACGAGGTAGCCGCTTGGCCCCAGGCTGATATTGGCAGGAAACGTGAAAGAAACGCCGGCGGTAAACTGCCAGTTGCCGAGACTCAGCGTGTTAGTTCCTTTGTTATACAGTTCGATGTATTGATCATCGTCGTTGCCGCTGATGGGGTCGTACATCAACTCGTTGATCACGATGTCGCCGATCCAAATGCCGCTGTTGTTTGTGCCAGGGGTGCGGGCGGCCAGGGGATAGAAATCAGCGGCCCCATCCGGCCAACGGCCCCAGGAGACGCCGTCGGCCTGCGCCTCGAACTGGACGGCGTCCAGCACCCGGCTGCCATCCGGCTTGATGAAATAGAGTTTCTCGCCCGCCCCGTCCAGGGCGAAGCCCAGTTGAGGCTGGCTGAACGAGACAAAGCCGCCCGGCCCGATCAAAGTGCCGGCCGGGATGACGAACTTATTGGTGCTGGGGTCGTCCGTCAGGATGCAGCCGGACAAGTCGTTGGTCTGGCCGCTGTGGTTGTACAGCTCGACAAATTGCAACACGGCGGGGTTTTCGGAGTGGGCGAGCAACTCGTTGATGACGACGTTGCGCAAGGGGTTGGGGCGATAGGCCTCCGGCCCTCCGGGTGAGCCGCCGGCGATGTCACTGATGTCCCAGGCACGGGGATCCGCTTCACCGTACGTGGGGTTGGCCAACACAATCGAGTGCCCGGTGCCGTGCGCCGCCACGGGCCAGGGATAGTCGTTGGAATAGGGGACGGTCAGCAGGACAGCCCCCTGGTCATCCAGCAGGTTAATGGTGCCTGCCTTCTTAAGGCTGCCGGCGTAGGGGCCGACCACGTTCGTAATCCCATAGACATTGGCCATACTGCCCGGCGAGGCCGCGGCCACCAGGAAGCCGCCGCCCCCCAGGATCGTCCCGGGCGGGAAGGTGTAGGCCAACTCGTCAGCGACGAGCTGGAAACCGCTGATGTCCTCGAAGTAGGGATTGGAATTGTAGAGCTCGATATACTCGAGGTTGTTGGTGTCGGCGCGCGGGGCGGGCTTGTACATGATCTCCGAAATGACGATGGGAGTCAGCCGGCTGCAGGGCCCAGTGGCTCGTGCGGACTGGGCACCTGTCCTGCGACCGCGTTGGTGACATTGGAGAGGTCAATGAACTGAGCGGTGGCCGCCTGGTTTGGGTTGTGGCTGCAGACAGCCAAACCGACGTAGATCTGCGAAGGGAACGTCAGGACGGCACTGCCAAGCTTGATCCAGACCAGTCCATCATAACTGGCAAAGCCGGTGAAGGTATTGCCGGACCGCTGGAGGCGGAGCCAGGCATTTGGAAAATCAGGGGGGAAAGACCCGGCCAGGTTCGCCTGGCTGTTGGCGGGGTCACGCCATTCGAAGAACGAGCCGGCCATGGTGGGCGTGGCCAAACTGGCGGCGAACCGGCTGCCTGGGTCCAACGTCTCGCGCGCCATCAAGCCCGCCTTGGTCCAGACATCGGCTCCGGAAAGTCCCGCGAGGCACAGAGCGATGTCGAAATCGCCTGTGCGCGGCTGGTAATTCAGGTTGAACTGGTCGCTCAGGCCGCCAATATCACTGCCGGACGCGGTCACGGCGATGTTGTTGCTGACAAAAGTGATTGCTGCGGGGATTGGCGGGCTGCCGATGTCCTGGCAGGCATAGGGCAGGGCCATAAAGGTGATGGTCGTGTTGGGGGCGATCGTGTTTGGTATGGAGGCCCGGTCCCGAACTCCGTTGATCACCAGGGTATAATTGCTCCCATAAACCAGGGGCGCCGTGACGAGGGTCACGGTAACGGCGTCAGCCGCCAGGGAAGCGGCGGAGATGCTCAGGCCATTGGCAAAGACGTAATTGGCGGCATTGGCGGCGCTGGCCGGCTCGACGGCCTTGGAATAGACCACCTGCACGGCGTTAGTGCCGACGTTCAGGGCCCGAAGCACGGTGGGTGGGACCGTGTCGCGGAGGACCGTGAGCGTCATCGTGGCGCTGGTGAGCATGCCGATGGAGTTGGAGAGCGTGCAGCGATAGACTTGTCCGCTCGCCGCCAGGGTCGCGTTGCTCACCCAGTAGGCGGGCTGTTGGGCGCTGGAGCCGCTCAGAGCGGCCCCGTTGAGGGACCACCGGTAGTTGACCGAGGACTGATTGGTACACAGGACCGAAAAGAGCGCGTTGAGTCCCTCGACGACAGTCACATTAGTCGTTTGCTGATAAATGCCCGGCTGGCTATCGACTCCAGTGAAGGGGACCATGTGAGTGCCGGCCACGCTGGAGGCAGGCAAAGGTTCTTCGAAAGTCCCGTTGGGCAGTTGCCAGCGCACGGCCAGGTTGTCCCCGCCGTTCCCTTGCTGCATGATCGCTTCCACGTAGTAACGCCGGCCCGCTTGCAGGTTCACGGGGAGCCCTTGCTGGTTCGGCTCTTTGGTCCAATTGCGTGAGTCGGTCCAAGTAGTGACCCAGCAATTGGCGACTTTATTGAGGGGGGTTTCGTCTGTGCTCACGAACAGCTCGGACGTGTCGTCACTGGAGATCCAAAAGACATAATTGCCGTTGGTCGGTGGAACCACAAAGGCGCGCAACCGCTGCCCATAGTAGTTCATCCCCGTGTTCACGTCGGTCTCGAAATTGGTGTAAACCCTGGTGAAGGCCGGGTCGGGATTATTGGGCCAATTCGGGTTGTTCGCCGTGTTGGTCAAGGCATCGAGGGTGTTGCCCACGGCGGAGCTCAGATTGCTCCAGAGTTGCCGATAGACGCCGAACGTGGGTGGGGGCGGCGGGGCCTGGTAGGAGAGGCTGACGTTGGCGAAGGTCGCGGTGTTCAAGCTCGAGTCGTTGTGGGCGGTGACGCACAGCCCGACCAGGGGCGACGAGCTGATCATGGTGATGGTTTGAGGTGGGCCAATGAGCGTCCACGATACCCCGTCGCCGCTGTAGTAGGCGCTGAAGACGCCGCTCGCATTCACCAGCTTGACCCAAATAGGAACGAACTGAGCCGTGACCTGGGAATAGCCGCATTGCCCCCCCGTGCTGTTGCGCCATTGGAAGTTCACCCCGTTGGCGGGGGTAATCACCACGTTGGCGAACATCGCCCCCGCGCTCGTGCTGTCCCGCATCATCACGCCCGCTTTGGCCCAGGGATCGGTGTTCTGGATGGTGTTCACCTGTGCCACGATTCCGTTGTTGGTGGTATTCTGGTACAGGAAATTGAACTGGTCGGCGCTGTTCCAGATGTCCGAGCCACCCCCTGAGACGGTCCACGTCGGGGCGGAATAAGAGCCTGATCCCGCTATGCCCGGGCTGCCGATATCGGTGTTGACCCACCCTGAAGGGAGGGCGGCGGCAGCGATGTGGCTGCCGGGCGCGCAAACCAGCCAAAGAATCGCGCCCAACAGCACACGGGACGGGAGGCCCGGCCCTTGCCACAGGAATCGCGTTACATCAACTTGAGCGACTCCGTGCGGGCGGAGCCTGCGCATGAGGGGGAAAGTCTTACACATACATGGAAACGAGCGGATCTCCACCATCAAGGCGGAACGGAAGCGCACCAGGATGGGAGCAAGAGGTGTGGACCACGACTGGTTCCTCTGGCCTGCAAAGCCCATAAACCTTGCAAAGTCGAGCATTTCTTGTGCCGCATTTGTCCCGGTTCGCACCCATCCGGAGAGAAGGCCTCCATATTGTGTAACTCGCTGGCGTTCAAGATCTGACAACTCTTAGGGCAACACCGGTGCTGGGTCAGAATCCTGAACCAGGCGCAGGAAAAGGCAAGCTTGTTTTGAGACAATCTTGAGACAGTTTTGAGACGAAAAGGGGCTGCTCTACACTTGCGCTGCCGGCGTTTTGACGGGCCCAACTCCCTGTGGATGGGTCACAGGAGCGCGAGCACGCGGCTGGGCCCACCGGTACAGCCTGCAATCTTGGGACTGCCAACTACTATGATTGCGCCCTTGGGCGGGAGCAGGCCCAGGTTGGCCACGTTCTCGAGCCCCCACTTGTTTTGGCCGAGCCAAATCAGGCCGTGATCGCCGTTTTCCCCCAGCGGCACGTAACGATGGTCCTCGGCCGCCTCTTGTATTGCGGGAGGATAGCAACCGAAAACGTCCCCAAATCCACCTCTGGATATGCCCGCCTTCGTCGCCACGTCCCTGTCGATGAGGTGCCGCATTGCGACGAGGCAAACGGCCAGCAGCGTTTCCGGGGTCTCCGCCTCGGACTCCGAGACCACGGCGAACCCATCACCGAACTGGTCGAGGTGAAACCCGAGCCAGCTACGGCCGCATACGGCTTGCAGGCGGGAGCGGCGTCGTTCACTATACGGACGGGTCGTTGTGTAATCATCGCTAAAAAAGCCAAGGCGTGCTTCGTGCGGCCCTGGTCCGGCCAAGGGCTACCCGGGCATTGACACGCGAAGGCGCCGTGATACGATTCGCGTATGAGGCCACCATCAGAGGAACCACTGTTCCTACCTGCCCGCCATAGATGGCCTTCACTCCTGCCCAACGGCAAGCGGGCGTTCACCTTGATGGAACTGCTGGTGGTCATTGCGATCATTGCCATCCTGGCGGCGCTGCTGCTGCCGGTGCTCGGGCGCGCCCGGCTCAAAGCCAGGGAAATTCAATGCCTCAACAATACCCGGCAATTGACAATGGCCACCTCCATCTACGTGAGCGACCATGAGAAGCAGCCGGTCTACAACGCCCCGGCTTTCCCGGATGGCAATTGGATGGGAACGCTCATCGATTACGCCAAAGACAAGAATTTGCGGGTGTGTCCTCTGGCTCCTTTGCGCCTTCCCGCGCCGGCAGCGGGAAACCGGCAGGGAAGCGCCGATGCGGCCTGGGTGCGATGGACCAGCAATGGCAAGACGATGTTTTATGGCAGTTACGGGTTTAACGGATGGCTGTACTCCGAGGTCGTCTTGTTTAGCGGCGCACGGCACCCGATGCCCCAGTTCTTCTTTTCCAATCAAGGGAGCATCCAGAAACCCGCGCAGACTCCGGTGTTTTTCGACGAGAATTGGGTGGATACCTGGCCGCTCGAAACAGACCCGCCGGCGCGCGACCTCTACAATGGCGAGAACTTCGTCGGAGGCCCGGGTGTGTATAACATCGGCCGCTGCACGATTGCCCGGCACCATGTCTCCAGCCCCGCCCGCGCGCCGCGCCACACCGCCCCGGGAGAGGCCATGCCGGGCGCCATCGAAATGGGGATGGCCGACGGACACTCTGAGTTCGTGCGCCTGGAGCATTTGTGGAATCAGAGCTGGCACTACGATTGGCAGGCGCCCGCCAGGCGGCCGAATTAGGCGGCGTAACTAAATAGAGCTTGTCCCAAAAGGGCGGCTTTTGGAAATATGGCGGAGATGCTGCGCCAGTTTCAGTCGGCGCTGAGGCAGGCTTCGGCTCCGTCTGCAATCCCGGCACCGACGCCGACGCGGCCATCGCCGTCTGCCACCGCTCCGGCCAGGCCCAGGTGCCCGCGCTGCGGCTTGCCCTGGATTGCGTTGTCGTAAACTGAAAAACCCTCCAAGACGGTGTCGCCTTGTTTGTATTCGACCGGTTGGGAGATGATTTCGCCTTTTGCACTCAAAGTCGCCATAATGGCAAGGATTGGAAAGAGGTTGTGTCGCATCGTGAATGTGTACCCCCGAACTGTGCAAATTCAAGTAGGCGTCAAAGCAGCACCAATTGCTGGCCACTGGGTTCACGCAGGCTGGAGACCCCAAGACCGAGCAACCGGAGCGGACGTGACACCAGCTTTTCCCGGCCCAACAGGAAGCACCCCAGCCGGTAGATGTCCTTGGCCTCCGTCAGCGGGTCTTCCACGGTGATCTGGCGCGTGAGCGTGGTAAAGTCGCCATAGCGGACCTTGACCTGGACTGTATGCGCTCCCAGCCGGCGGTGCTTGAGCCGGGCGGCGATGTCTGCGGCCTGCTCCCGCAGACAGGAGCGGAGCACTCTCCGGTCTTCCGTGTCCTTCAAGAAAGTCTCCTCGCCGCTGATGCTCTTGATCTCGTCGCCCAACTCCAGGGGACGGTCGTCCTGGCCCAGGGCGAATTGCCTCAGCGTTGGGCCAAAAGAACCGACCAGGGCACGGAGGTCGCCCGCGTAGTCCTGGAGGTCGCCCACTGTGTGCAGTCCCGCCCGGTTGAGGATGCCTTCGGTCACCTGGCCGACGCCGTAGAGGGTGCGCACGGGCAAGCGACGCAAGAACTGCACCTTCTCCTTCTCGGGAATCAGCGTCAGCCCGTCGGGTTTCTGATGGTTGCTGGCGATCTTGGCCAGCAATTTGTTGGCGGCGACCCCGATGGTCGCTGTCAACTGCCGCTCCGAGTAAATGCGCCGCTTCAACCCCCGCGCCAGGGGGACCGCCCGGAGCAGGGACGCGTCCGCGTCCTCGGCCTGGCAGAGCGCCGAGAGGTCGAGGTAGGCTTCGTCAATGGACATCTGCTCCAGGACCGCCCCCGTCTCAGCGACGATCTGCATGATCTGGCGCGACTCCTCCCGATAACGGTCCATGCGGGGGCGCACGAAGATTCCCTTGGGACAAAGCCGCCCCGCCGTGGCGCTGGGCATCGCCGAACGGACGCCGAATTTCCGGGCTTCGTAGCTGGAGGCGCACACCACCCCTCGCTGGGTCGGAGGCGCACCAACGATCACCGGCTGGCCGCGCAGGGCCGGATTGTCCCTTTGTTCCACAGAGGCGTAGAACGCATCCATATCCAAATGGAAAATGACGCGAAACATCGCCGGGAAGATTGCCATAATCCGGTGGAACACAGAAGTCCTGGCGTCAGCGCGGCAGAGTCCCACGGGGTGTACGGTTGACTCTTCCGCTATCTGCGTCAGACGGGCACGAGGTCGAGGTGACGGCTCGGCGCGGCGGGTGCGATCCCTGGCATTTCATCCCACGTTCGGCCTTGTAGCAGCCGACCATTGCGCTCCTTGTACACGCCGCCCCACTGCTTGAAGTAAAAGGCAACACCGGCTTCGCGACACCGCTCGCGGATGTCGAAGACCCACTCTTCCTGCATAGGGCGAGCACCGGGGCCGGATTCGCCGCCAACGATGGCCCAGTTGATGCCTCGGAGGTTGAGCCTGGGCATCGGAGCCAAGAGTGGCTCAAGGGAGAGGAATTTGACCTGTGCTCCTGTCCGGCGGAGCAGGTCGATGCGGTACGCGTGGTCCGGGTGCTCTACGGTGACACCCTGCCAGACATGCGGCCCCCAGAGAAGCTTACGACTAAGCTCGGCTAGGCGCTCGGCCCGCTTGGTGAGGATCTGGTAGCGGTGCCAGTTGGCCTGCTGCATGACGGCGAAGACCTTTTTGATGAAGCTGAGCGGAACGTCCATGTGATAAAGGTCGCTCATCGAGTTGACGAAAATGGCCTGTGGCCGCTTCCAGCGAAGGGGCAGGTCAAGTGCGTCCTCATGGAGTGCGACCTTAAAACCGTAGCGGTAGTGGGGGTGGCCGATGGCCTGTAGGCGTCGGGCCATACGCTCTGCATAGCAGTGCTTGCAGCCGGGGCTGACCTTGGAGCACCCGGTGACTGGGTTCCAGGTCGCTCCAGTCCATTCGATGGAAGATTGCTGGGCCATGGGATTCCTATAGAGCGACAAACTCGCGCTGGTTATCGGGGGCGATGCGGCACGACTTTAACCAGAACTCGCGGCCTTTCTCACTGCGCGATGCGAAGAGCAGGTAATAATAGTGTTTTACCGGACGGAGGTCCGTGAAACGATAGCCCTCCGCCTTCAGCTTGGCCAAATACTCATCGAGGAAGAGGCGGGGGGCATCCTGCACTTCGGGTTATCCTACCGGAAACGATTTGCGGGTGTCCGGTTTGGATTGGAACAGGTGTCCGCTTCAGCAAAATATCTCCAATGGCAGACAGACCGCCGCTTGGTCCTGGTGGGTGAAAAATATGACGTGGTATTCTTTGGGACGTGAGGGCCGCCTCTCACTGCGCCCGTTTACCGCCCATTCGATACAGGCATCGTTCGAGCAGGGGAGGTCGCTGGACACTGTAGTTAGGCCACGTTGTCGTCACTCCATAATTCTCTGGTTTCATCGCAGCAGCTTCCCATCCCAACGTGCTGGGGCGATGGGCACAGCGGGCGGGCGTGAATTCGAGAGCTTGCGCTCCAGGAAACTCGGCGGTAAAAGTGCGTTTGGGCGCGACCTCGATCAGACGGATCTGCTGGTGGCGCGTGAGCTTTCACTCATGACCTCCCCGGAAACACGGCAATTCCGACGCGTGCTGGAAGACTTGCACACGAAGTTGCATAGATGACACCGAAACAGGCAACGTCATTTCGGCCCCATCTTTCAGCCGCTCTTTAACGATGTCGAGTTGGCCAAACGCAGACGAATAGACCAAGCCCGCCGCCGCAGCGCCCGGTGCTGGCCGACCGGCCTGGCCTTGCCGTTGCCGCCCATCGGTCGCCGGAGATGGACGACCCAGATATACAGGGCGGCGAGCGCGTTGGTTACGGCGTGAAACTGAAGACGACCACGCTCGACGGCGCCGAATTCGCGAGCCCGGCTTTTAACGGCGGCAAACGTCCGTCAAATCGGCACGGTAAGAGCGCCTTCGTGAGGCTCGACCAGGACCAACGCAACATGTTTTGACACACTCGACCTGCGGAATTTGACAGAGCCTTTGATGTCGCCGGCAAAAGGAATCCGCGTCAAGCTCAGCCATGCCCAGGAGGCAACCTTGGCAGGGAGGAGCGCGTCAAATTGGATTGCGCTTTTTGACAGGCCGTTTGTTGCCCGCCGCAATGCGACGGCCTCCCAACAACTGGGTTAGACGCCGTTCTGTCACATTTGACAGAGGAGGCAGGCCGAGTGTTGACCAGCATTTGCCGGGGGACGCCCCAGTTGACCCAACCAACCCAGCACGTGTTCTTGCCGCAGGCTTTATTTCCCTGTTCCAGCGAGTCCTGCGGGCAAGTCGCCGCGATTGACGATCCACGGGTCAGCCAGCAACTCCTTGACGTTATTATTCCTGGCCAGGCTCCATTTCGCGTCCCAGCTCATGAAAAACACCGCCTTGGGAAAGTCCTTCTTCACGCCTTCGAGGAACCGCCGGTAATCGTAATCGCCCGGTGGATTGCGCGAGCCGTGAGGGCCGTACTCCGTGAAGCCAAATGGCTTCTGGATCTTCGCCACCTCGGCATAGCCCTTGGAGATCGGCGTAATCCGTCCCCACCAAGGCAGGCCACTGGCCGGTCCGGTCGTGGATCTCGTCCATCAGGCGCAGAGTCGTGCTACGGCCAAAACCTGTGAATTGGCCCGAGACCAATCGCCTATCCTGGCGGGCGCTGAGGCCCTGGAAATAGTCGAGAATAGCCCTGGCTTTGGCGTTGGCATTCGGGTTGGCAGGCTCCAGCGCGCTGGCGGCAGCACAGGCAAACAAGAAGCTCAACACCAGGAGCCGGCAGAAAAGCGGTTTCATTGTGCTTTGGATGACGAGTCATGGCCGTATGTTCAATCGCGGCCCGGTGCTCCAGTTCAAACCGCTCCGCCTGGGCTGCCGCGTGGCACGTCCAGCGACAAGCCAACCGGGCATCTCCGGGCGGCGCGGGCGAGCGTCGAGCGGCCAGCGCGAGCCCAGTCCTGCTGAACGCGACCTTGGCGCTGGCCCGCTGCACGGTGGCGGTCTGGGTAGAGGCGAATGCGCTGCTGCGGTGGGCGATGAGGCACCTTTCTGGTGACCCGAAGGCCAGCACCAACCTCGCCAACCCCGTCTGGACTCCGCTGGCCTCGAACACCCTCACCAGCGGCTCGGCCTATTTCAGCGATCCGCAGCGGACGAATTATCCCAGTCGATTTTACCGCCTGCGCTGGCCGTAGGGCGCGGGTTGGTGTCACCCAGACTCAAGCATGACAGCGATGGTGGAGATGGCGTTCCCTTCCAGCCGGTTGTTGACGAACACGAACGTCCTGCGCTTCGGACCCGCCGCCTTGCCCTCCGCGACGAGCGCCCTCCCCGCCGCCCGAGCCTCCGGGTTTTCTTCCTTGACGCTGTCGTAAGGCTCGAACGCCTTCACCGCCTGCTCATACTTGCGCCCCGGCTTGAGCAGGAACCGGGCGGCGGCGAGGTCAGGGTTGGTCCGGCTGCCCGGCATCGCCATCTGCTCGCCGACTGAAGGCATGGCCTCCCAGGAGTTGAAGACGTGCCTGACCTGATGGCGGGCGAGGCACTCGAAGTACTCCGGCACGAGCCAGTTCCGGTTTCGCATCTCCACCCCATAGGGCCAGCCTTTGGGCAACTCGCCCAGAAACCTGTCCAGGTCGGCGATGAAATCCGGGCCATGCTCGTAGTCGGTTGGCCAAAACCGGGAGAACTCGAACATCAGCAGACCGATGGCGTGGCGGACACACTCGCAGGGCTTCAGGAACGCCTTCACGAACAACTCCGCGTTGAGAAAATTCGCGTTGGGCTTCCCGGCTTGCTGGCCAAAGCGGTCGAGGCTGGGGAACTTCTTGATGGTGATGGCGTCGGTCACCTTCAAGCCGAACACGAAGTCGTCCGGGCTCTGGCCGACCATGCCCGCCAGATACTGCTGGCTGGGGAAGGTGTAGTAGGCAGCATCGACGCAGACGGTCTTGAAGACCTCGGCGTATTCCGCCAAGCAGTCGCGCTTGAACCGGGTTTCGGAGAACTTGCCCCGGTATTCGTAGCGGCTGCGGTCGTAGAGCGTCCCGCACCAGCCGGGATACTTCCAGGACGACGTGCCGACGTAAACGCCCTGGGCAGCCAGGGCGGCAGCCTGCTGGGCCATTTCCTGCCGGGTGAGGGTCACGGCTTCTTGAAACTCCTGAGCGCCGTCTCGATGGTCTTCAAGTTTTCCTTCGACATCTTGGGCGCTGCCTTTTTCATCATCTGAACGAACCAGTTGATTTACTTCAGATACTTGTTGAACCAGGCTACAGTGCGGTCCTGCATGTCTACCCGATTCGTGGGGTTCAAAAATAAATGCCCTTCCCCGGCATAGACGACGAGCTGCGTCGGAACGTTCAGCGTTCTTAAAGCGTGCCAGAACTCGTAAGACTGCGGAGCCGGGCACTCCGCATCGTATTCACCGACAACTACCAAAGTTGGGGTTTTCACGTTTCGGATGAACTGGATAGGCGAGCTCTTCTTGTAAACTGCCGGATCTTCATAGACCGAGGCGCCAAAGAAGGGAATCATCCACTGGTCGATCATGTTCTGGCCGTAATAACTTTGCCAATTGGCGATACCGGCTCCGGCCATGGCTGCACGGAAGCGAGTCGTCTGCGTGATGGTCCACATGGTCATGTAACCACCATAACTCCATCCCGTTACCCCTAAGCGTTTAGGGTCAATCGGATAACGAGCAATGGCCGCATCGACGCCAGCCAGAATATCACCAAGATCGCCGCCACCGAAATCCTTAACGTTGGCCCGCGTAAAGTCCTCTCCTTGACCATAACTGCCACGGGGATTAGGCATGAGAACGTAGTAACCTTGAGACGCAAGGGCCGCGTTCAGGGCGAATTTTGCCGGCCATTCGGGTTCCGCCACGCCTGACGGACCGCCATGAATCAAGACGACCAGTGGATAGCGATTGCCGGGCTCCACCTGTTTGGGAGGCAGAAGCCATCCTTGAACATGGAATCCTCCGTTGGTCCATTCCAGGCTCTCTGCCTGACCCCACGCGGGCGATTGCGCCTGGTTCTGAGTGGTCAACTGACGCCATTTGCCGATAGGCCCAACCCAGACCTCTGGTGGCTGTTCCAAGCTGCTGCGTGCCACGGCAGTGAATGTGCCGTCACCTACTATAGCGAAGTTGGGGAAATTCCCGGAGGCGTGAATATCTTCACCACCCGTCCAGAGGGTGTGCAAGGAGTTGTCGCCGAGCAACAATTCCCCAATCGCACTGCCGCCTCCCAGCGCCTCTGTGAAGAGAACCCGATCAGAGGCCACCCAGAAAAGTGAACTCACTGAGCCGTTCTGCCCTTTGGTTCGGTTTACCAAGTTGTGTCCCTGCGCTGAAATGGTGAAAAGGTCGCCCCCGTGAAAGCCTTCGTCACTCATCAAACCCTCAATGAAGGCTATGGACTTGCCATCGGGCGACCAGCGCGGAATGGCCACTTGGAATGAAGGTTTATAGATCGATGCAGCCTGACCCTTCGCCACATTGATAATATAAAGTTGAGCAATCCACCAATTATTGTCACCAGGTCCCGGTGCTGCTGTCGCTACGAAGGCGTGATCGTCGGGAGACCAGTCGAAATCGTAGACGTGAAGATCCGCAGTCGAAACCTGGCGAGTTTGTTCCGACGAGGGATCGAAGACTGCGATTCGCTGGTTATGAATTTGCGTATCGATGACACCAGTCACGGCAGGCGCGGCCATCAATGGGCCACCCCCTCCGGCACCCTCGATAGACAGGAAAGCAATCTGCCTGCCGTCATGAGACCAGCGTGGACGCGCAGCGTATCCATTTAATCTCGTGTATTTCGGCGGAACAGATCCATCGCCAGTTACCCTCCACAGCCGGGTCGAATTAGTCTCGTCGCCTGTGGAAATGAACGCGAGGGTTTGGGAATCCGGGGACCAAGCTGGACCACTGTCGATGGTGTCATTCCGGGTTTGAGTGCGAACCGGTAACCCTGTTAAACCCGGCGAGGCAGAAGCAATGTGTACAATGGCAGGTTTTGTTCCAGCGGTGCCCTGGACCCAAGCGACTCGGCTCCCATCTGGAGCAACGGCAATATCATCATAGAGAACCGTTTTACTTAATCGCTCTGTCAATGGCCCAGTTTGAGCGGAAGCCAGCAGTGGCAGCAACGCGCTGACCAGAATTCGAGGTGCCCGCAGGAAACGAACAGTTGTTCTCATTGTTTGCAGTGCCATACGGCGAATATGATGGGATCTGGACCGCCCGTCGAGCAAGTTCCCTCCCGGCAGCCGCGCCGTGGATGAGGGGCTTGACGTGCCTGGCCGCGAACTCCGCCGTGCGCTCCGATGCGCCCGTGACATTCGCGGCCAGCCGGACGACCAGGTGCTTCGACAACTCGCGCTCCCCTGCTCGCCGTGGGCGATGTCGCCGTCGCCAGGGAGGCGCGTTTACGCGTCCTGGCTGGCCCTCAGCGCCGCCGCAGCTTCTCGGATGGACTTCCACCGCACCAAAAGAGGCCCCAGGGCGGCATCGGGCGAGCCGACCACCGTCCCTACCGCCTGTGGGGCACCAGCGGCCTCTTTCTCGACCTTCAGGGACCTCGGCGACAACATCGGCGAGCCGGACGCCCAGGTGCTTAACGGCTCGCGCTCCAGGTCCTCAACCCGCGCTGGCCTGCGCCAGGTGGTCACCGAGGCCGAGCCAGCCCTTGGCGCCTTCGAGACGGCGGCGCTCCGGTAACCGCAACCGACCGGGAACGGAGAATCTGGTCATGTGCGCTCGTGTCAAGAACGAAAACGCCCAGCGGTCGCTGCGCCGGGCGCAATCATTGTGCTCGACGCTTCAAAATATAGAACGTGCCAGTGTCACTGGGGTCGAACGAATGAAAGCCATCCAACTTCCAGCCTTCGGCGGCTAATTTCTGAACGGACGGAAAGTCATTTACTCGTTGATATTCCCACTTCGTCGTGTGCTGTGCTGTGCAACAACCGGCCAGAAACAAAGTGCTGGCCGCGAATATGAGCGTGATGGATTGTTTCATGGTATGTTTTTAAGCACCGAGTTTTGCGTCTGGTGTAGTTAACGATTATTCAACCGACCATACGTTCGGATAGAGAACCGTGCAAGTTCCAGATGCACTCCCAATAGTCTGCGGGGTCGCAGCCGCCGTGACTCGCGCCATCATTGCCGCCGGTGAAGGAATACAACGTGGTCAGAACCCCATTGGTGCTGATTTTGAACACGGTGCCAGCGCCGTTGGTCCCGCCGTTTTCAGTCGTACCATACAAATTGCCATCGCTGCCCTGCACCAGAGGGGCAGCGGGATTCTCCCCATTGGGGAAAACCTGGAATGAATGAATGGTGGTTAAGACCACCCCGGCCTCGGCCCCAAATGCGGGCAGCACGAGCGCGGCTGCCCAGAGCAGTCGTAGGAGCAGGGTCAAAACCGGCTTCCTGCCAGCCAGCGGCTCGGTCAATGCAAGGAAACAACCGGCACGCGGACGCGACGCCAGATTTCGGGAAGGGTTCAGGTCAATCATAATGGGGCCATTTCAGCTAGAGTTCATTTTCAGTGCGTGAGCGGATTCACCCGCTGCTAATCAATGCGAGATTTCGGTGGAAAAGCGGCAGATTATTTTGCGGAGGGCAGTCGAATCGGGAACGGACGCCCACCTGTGCGAACCCGTTGGTTGTTTGAGGCCGTAAAACTGCCCTGTGCTGATGGCACCCTTTGCCACGCTGACTCGTTTCCAACCCAAAAGCTGAGACCGTCCCGATATATGAGGTAATTCAATACTCACTATCAACCCGTCTGCACACCGTGTCAACCCATATAAACGTCATTTGCGATGCCATTAAGCTCGGTGGGGTTGGCGCTTCTGTGGATGTTCGTTCCACTGGTTGTGGGCGTAGCATCCGGCCCTGGGCTTTAAGAATACAAGTTGCGGAGGCCCGGCGTCTGTCCAAGGTAAGCGGGAGCAAGCCGTAAACGCAGGCCCAGGACCGCTCAAATGGTGCTGGTGCCGTACCTGCTGGCGCTCATCGGCGCGGTCAACCTCCGTGGACCGCCGCCATGCGCGTGACCATCACGCCGGTCGCGGCGGCGACGGCTCCAGGGCGGCGCCGGTCACCAGTCGGGGCTGCTGGCGGAACCAGCGGCCACGACCCGCTGGAAGGCTCGCTGCTCATCCTGCCCGGCAGCGGCCTGGTCGCCCTGGGCATGGTCCTCGGCGGGAAAGCGCACCGAACGGTCCTGTACTGGGCTTGGGCGTTCATCCTGATAGCCGTCGGCGTGGGCGCGATGTTCGCGTTGAGCGCCGTCGGGGGCATTGGCGGCAAGAGCGGGCACTCGATGTGGTGGGGCGTTCTGACTCTGCCGTATCCAGCGGGCTGGCTCATGGCGTTGGCTCGGGGTGTGGCGGGTCTGGTCCGGTTCTTCAAAGGCAGAGGACAGAGCGGGGGCGGCCCTCCGCTTCTCAGCCTCAAATAACTGCATGATGCCGTCCGCCAGTTTCCTGGGCCGAGGAATCCGGTTGTGGCTCAATATCTCCTCGTGGTCCATCACCACCACTGGCGCGTCCAGAGGATGCTTCCTGCCCCGCATGTCAAAGCAAACCCGGTCGTATTCTCCGGTGGCAGGTCGGGCGAACGGCAGAAAGCCAGCTTCGACCAGGGCAGCGGTCAATGTCTTGTCGGCCAACAGATTCTCCAGGCTTTGCTCCTCGCCTCTGATGTTGCTGTGGATTCGCACGCCTCCAACCTCGAAGGCCACGAAGGAGTGCCGCGCCAGCGGACCTCGCCTCCGAGGGCTGCGGTCTGGCAACCATCACGGCAAGGTGGCGGTCTGTCTACAATTGGAGACATCCAGCCGAGGTCGGCGGACTGCCAGACACCGCCAGAAGCGGACCCGCAGGCCAGGCGGCGTGGGGGCCGGGAGGGCGACCACTCTGACGAGCCGATTGCTCATGCCCCAAGGTCGAGTGAAGCATGGATGGCTCTCGACCCAAAACTACAGACTTCATCGCATTCGACGAGTTGCATGGTGCGTGCGTTGTACATGCCGAGGAACAGATGCTCGTACGCCAGGACCGCCTGCCGCAGGGCGGCTGTCGGCGTGGTGGTGAACCGACAGAGGGTAATGTTCCCAATGAACACTTCGTTCGAGGCGTAGGCTTTGTCGTCAGGGATTCCTGCCAACTCAAGCTCGCGGTCGAGCAGGCGGACGGCCTCACGATGTTTGAGCGTGCCATAGGCGCGAAGGATAACGCTGGTCGGAAGGCAGACCGGGCCATGGATGGCAAAGGTCAGAGGTTCGATTCCGTGCGAGGCGCGCTCCACGGCGCTAACGGCCTGCTGTATCTCTTCGGCGGTGTAAACCCGATTTGGTTTTGCACTCCTGACGTTCTTCAAGGTCAGGTGCAAGTCGTGAGGCGGATACCAGCAGTGATGGCCCTCGTTTTCACGTAGCGGTGCGATGATGTCTTGAGAGATTGCGCTCGCCAGCCGCTCGTCGAGGAAGTGAACGACCGTCAGACACCTGGCTGCGTTTGTGTACGTCGTTCGCAGTGGAATGACGGTTACACTCGCCGCGCCAAGGGTCAACGACTTGAATAGCTGTTGCTGCGCCTCGAAGTACTGCTGCTCTGTCATGGGGCAACTGTGTTTGCGCTACCGGCGGTTAGAATCTTGAATCATCCAAATCCCAGGTGCAAGCCCTTTGCGCTTGTCATTCTCCAAGTAAGCAGCGAATCTCGACCTCGAATGCTCAACCAGGCCGGATAATCGAAATAGACGCGATGAAAACCAAAATAGTACTCGGAACAGTGGTTACCCTGATGCTCTTCACCTCGCTCGCGGCGCACCCACCGGCAGCGAAGCCCACCCGCGTCGAGGCACGGATGCAGGAGATTGACCTCGACATCCTGTTGAAGCGGTACGAAAAAGTGGCAACGGCCCTGGATGAACTCAACTTCCAGATGGGCCTCTCGCAGGCGCAGGGGAAGGAACTTTCGGATAAAGACCGTAAATCACAGGAATCCACACGGGACTTCCTTGTTAAAAACCGTGACGAACTCAGAGTTCGGCTCTCCTCGTTCGTGACCGAGCAACCGGCAGCGAAGCCCACCAGCATCGAGGAACGGATGAGGGAGATTGACCTCGACATCCTGTTGAAGCGGTACGAAAGGGTAAACACGGACCTGGCCGAGCTACGCTTCCAGATGCGCCAACCGCTGGGGGAGGGGAAGAAGCTTTCAGATAGGGACCGCGAATTGTCGAACTCCAAAGAGGAAGCTCTGGCGAGGGAGCGTGACGAAGTCACCTCTCGGCTCCAGGCGATGGGTGCCGAAGAAGCCGAGAGGGCCAAGCACACAGCAAGCCAGGACAAATGAACCGCAGGGCAGCCTCGACCCACCTCCGCTCAAAGGGCGGGTTAGTGAGAGCCCGATGACCTGCGGCGCACCCGCGCTCAGGCCAGCCGGTTCGCTCAGGAACGAGGGTTGGATGGTCAAGCCGCACGAGGGCGCTGACTCGGGCCACGGAAACGCGGCACACGCGCTGGCACTAACCGGCGCGGGCAACGTCCATGGGTGCCGCCGTGGTCGTGGCCGTCACCCTTTCGGCGGCCCCGGCTCCAGGTCGGCGCTGGCCTTGGCGACCAAGCGGAGGTGCTGCTCCGTGTGGCCCTCCGGGCTGGGGCGCAGGCCCGGCAACCGTCACGACCGGGTGGCGGTTTGTACGCGGCGCGACGCTCTGGCCGGGACGCCCCGCGCCGGCATCCCCCACGGCGGATGACCCCAAAGGCCGGAAGGCCGAGGACGGGCCGACAGACCGGCGCTACGCGCTGGCAGGACCAGTCTTTCGGCCATATCGCCCTGGCCACAGTGGACATGCCGCGCCCGAGGCTGGACCACAGCGCCAAGGCTGGCCATCTGGCAGGGCGGCTGCCCGGCGAGTCGGTCCCCGGTTGGCTTCCAGGAGATCAACGGCCAAGACCTTGCAGATCTCGCCCGTCCGCCCAGCGCACGCTCCAGGCGGACCTACGAGGCGCTCCATTCCGGCGTTTTCGCGGAGGAACAAGCGCCAGCTTTCGTTGAGCTTTATCTCAGCCTGCCCGAACCAGTATGGGCAGGCCAGCGGCGTTTCCTGGCTTTGGCCTGCCAGGTCTTGGATGAGGGCCGAACGGCGCGAGTCGGGCACCCCGCGCAGCCGGTCGGCGAACCAGGGTGCGAGGAACCGGGTGGGCACGTAGCGGAGCAAGCGATCCAGGTTGCAGTGGGCGGCAGGCGACCCTTGTATGTGCTCGCGAACTTCTTGGGGCTTGGCGTTGAGCTGAAGGCCCGACCGGGCGCGGATGCTGCGAATGGCCTCCTGGAGCTTGTCCTGCCGCCCGAGGGACAGCCGGTATAGGCAGACCGGGGGCCATATATGGATTCTGACGCTTGCCCGTTCACCATGCTGCCCTTTGCCGAACCGGCGTGGTCGGCACCGAGTCTCATCCGCGTGACCTTCGACCGGTCAAAATTCCGCTGTCCTGAACGACGTGCGCCCGCAAGGCAGCCTGTCAAATGTGTTGATTCCGGTTGGTAAAGTGCTATGATCGCGCCGGAATGCGGCAGGCTCTGACGGACACTGGCCCCGGAACAAATTTCGAGGTTGATGACCAGTGCGGCGAGCGGTCAAAGTGACGGCCCGGCAGAGGTGCCTGGCGCAGGTGATGGACAGTTAAATATGCCAAATCAGAAGCCTGCGCAGGTGCCGGTGTGCAGAGGAAGGAAAGCCTGATACGTGGCCGCTCGGGCCATTGCCAGGGCCTCGTAACGGTCAGTGCCGTCGAGGCTTCCGGGCAATACCAGCAGAAGGCGCTGGTGCAGCAAGCTCCTGCCGAGAGATTGCTGGCATTGACGAATATCAGCGCAAAGGACGACGTGTGGGATGTCGGCTGCGGCCCAGGGCGCATCACCCACCGGATCAAGATCATGACTCAAGGCTGGGCGGTGGGTGCGGACGTGTCTTCCGGGGTGGTGGTCGAATCAGGACATATATGGTTCTTGACGCTGGTTTGTGACAAGCATAATTTGAAGGGTAGCGCCTCAGCTTAGAACGAACTCTGGGGCAAAGTGTGACCAAACCAGTTAATGAGATTCATTATGCCGAGCTATATTACTCTTACCCACTTCACTGAACAGGGAGTGAAAAACGTCCGCGAGTCGCCTGCCCGAGCCGCCTCCTTTAAGGCTGCGGCGAAAAAACTTGGGGTTACGGTCAGGAACATATTCTGGACGTTAGGTGATTATGACACGGTGATCATTTGTGAGGCACCGGACGATGAAACCGCCGCCGCAGCGATGCTTTCTTTGGCCTCGCATGGTTACGTTCGGCCTAAAACGCTCCGGGCCTTCGCTGCGTCCGAGATGGAGGCGATCCTTGGCAAAATCCCCGCATCGGCTTAGCTGGCGAAAAACCGAAGGGCCGGACGATGCCCTGCGATGTAGCGTTGCCCGTCACGAAACGCGTCTCGGGATAAGGCGCCTGGACGTTGGCCGCAAACTCGCGTAGTAGCGCCTCCATCGCCGGGAGATTGGTTGGACTTTGAGGCAGACGCTGGCTGACCCGGCATCAGAACACGGTTTTGAGTTGAGCCAGGTTGGTCAGCGCCTGCCGGAGCGCGGCCTGCTGGCTGGGCGCAAGTTCCTTTCCGGTTTTGGCCTGGCACCAGGCCACGGCCTTCAGAGCATCGGAAAGTGGCGCGACCTGGTGCGTGTAGTCGAGCGGGACAAGCCCCGCTTTGTCCTGGTCACCGGTGATCTGTCGCCCAAGGACGGCGGGTTCACTGGCCAGCGCAGGTTCTTCCGGGTGCTGGCCGATTATCTGGCTGCGATGCGAGGTTCCGGGAAAACCACCATCCTGATTTTCTTCGGGAACGACGACTTCCATCCACTGGAACCCCTCCTCGACGACCTGGCGGCGAAGGGCCTCTGCGTGAACTTGGGCAGCAGGGTTCACCGCGAGGACGGTCTCGTTTTCTGTGGCATGAATTACGTCCGGGACTACCCGTTCGGCTACAAACACTGGTGCGCCCCGGATGGCGACTTCGTTGCCTGCCCGGTGCAGTTCTCCGGCGACCAGTGGGCGAGGACTACAAGGCCAGGCAGGCTCAGCCGGGCGCTGTTCGTGGGCTTCCAGGAAATCGCTGGCGCGAAGACCTGGCAGCCCTCGCCAGAGCGGCCAGCGCACTCTGCCGGAGGCCATGGGAGGCGCTTTTGGGGCGCGGCAGCGACCAAGAGACCGGCCAGAGCGTCGGGGGGGCATCCTGGACGCCTCCGGGGGTTGGGGCCTGGGCGGCAGGCCACCGCGGGTTGCCGACATGGAGCGCGAGCACTCCGAGCACTTGGCCGTCCGGCTGCCCGACGCCGGTCGCCACCCAGGGTGTCCGCGTCGTCCACCTCGGCACGCCCATCGGCAATGGCGGCATCGAGAGGCAGCGGGGCCAGTGCCGGGCGCTGCTCCGGTGAGCAATCGGTTGCTCGACTTCATGGGCCGGAGCAAACGGTTCGAGGAGGCGGAGGAGATTGTGGTCAAGCTGCAACTGCGCTCGCCCGGGGCCGCGCGGGTCCTGGCGGAGAGCCTATCCTCGAAGTGATCGCCGGCATAAGGGTTGTCTGTTCGCGGGCCCCCCTGGCCTGGCGGCGGCTCAATCCTGACGCCAGCCCGGCCCTCGCCGGCCAGCACGTAACCGCAGGGCATCTTCATCAGCCATCGGCCCTCCCTGGGAAGCATCAACTCTTTGTCGCCGTGACCGAAGAGCCAAAGCATGTGGAGCATCTCCGCAACGTGCTCCGGCCGTACCTCGCGCAGCATCAGTCGAAAGAACCTGCCGCCGCTTTTCCGTCACGGCTTCGGCGTTTAGAACGGCCCTCGCCGGGTGGAATGGGGGCGTGAACGCAGGCCACGAATTACCCGCCAAAGCGGCTCACAGAGTGTGAGTTGGCAGGCTGTTGTGGGTAGAATGTGCTCAGAGCCTGGCAATAATGTGGAAAACCATAGGAAAGTCCGGCATGCAGAAAGGCCAGACCGATCGCAGCCGAACCGATGTCGGACTCAGGGGAGCGCCCCTCAGATGTTATTGAGGAGAGGACGACTGACCGGGTCGATGGCCAAGCGGCGATTGTTCCTGGCAGCACTGCGAAAGCGTGGCAGATAGGAGGTGGCTTTGCGCTGGCGGGCGGCATCCAGGGCGCACAGCCCGATGACCACATTGCGCAAGGCAGCCAGGTTTTGCGGGGCGTGGCCGGTGCGCGCGGTGCAAGCATCTTCGCCGAAGGTGACATCGCGCACCCGTTTTGGTCTCGCTAGGCTCATGCTCCCTTAGAACAGCGTCTGGAGCCGGAAATTCAATGGCGATAAACAGATGGCGCTGCCGCGCAGCCGGACCAACCCCGACCTGGTTGCCGCCCGGTTCCTGCTCAAGCCGGGGCGGAAATACGAGCAGGCGGTAAAGGCGTTTGAACCCTACGACAGCATCAAGGAGGAGAACCCAGAGGCGCGGGCGGCAGGCAGGGCGTTGATCGCGGACGGCCAAGCGGCAGGGCCGAAGCGCCGGACGTTCGTCTTCGTCAACAACCGGCTGGAGGGCAATGCGATCGCCACGATCGCCGCCATGATCTAACTGGTTGATGCCTGGCCGCGCCTCACGGCCATCGTAGCCGATAGAACCGGCCCGGATAATTCGTCCACTGCGGGTCGTTGAAGTAGGCCGAGCCGCTCGTGGGGGTGTTCGTGGCTACCGGCGTCCAGGTCGGGTCTGCGAGGTTGGTGTTGGCTTCCACCACGACCGTCATGCCGCTGGCCCAGTTGATGTTGAACCCGAATTGATTGGTCCGAACGCCGAAGCCGCCATCGGTGGTTTGCACTTGGGGGTTCCACAGCACGGTCGGAAGACCACCAAACGTGGGATTCCAACCCGTGGTCCCAGGCAGGTAATAGACGGTCGCGTAGCTGTCGAAAAACACTTCAAAACCAAGACTGGGGACGTTGCCCTGAAAATAGACTCCTGCCAGGCTGAAGCACGACTCGAAGGCATTGTCCCCGATGCTGGTGACGCTGCTGCAAATTGTGACGCTGGTCAGGTTGGCGCAGGATTCGAACGCAGCGCCCTCGATGTTGGTGACGCTGTTGGGAATTGTGTAGGCTCCGGCTTTGCCCCCCGGATATTCGATGAGCGTGGTCTGGCTCTTGTCGAACAAGACCCCATCCACACTGCAATAAGCGGGGTTGGGTGCATCCACTGTTATCGCTGTCAGGCTGTCGCACCCATAGAACGCCAGCCCTCCGATGTGGGTGACGTTGTTGGGGATCGTGACGCTGGTCAAGCCGGTGCAGCCATGAAACGCATTGGCCCCGATGTAGGTGACGCCGTTGCCGATAGTGACGCTGGTCAGGCTGGTGCAAGCAAAGAACGCCCCCGACCAAACTAGACCCGAGTCCCCGATATAAGTGACGCTGTTGGGGATCGTGACGCTGGTGAGGCTAGTGCAAATTGCGAACGCCCCGCCCTCGATGCTGGTGACGCTGTTGGGGATCTTAACGCTGGTCAGGCTGGTGCACTGAGCGAACGTGTGAATTCCGATGCTGGTGACGCTGTTGGGGATCGTCACGCTGGTCAGGCTGGAGCAGACGAAGAACGCGCCGCCCCCGATGTTGGTGACGCTGTTCGGGATCGTAACGCTGGTCAGGCTGGTGCAGTAGTAGAACGCCTGCGCTCCGATGCTGGTGACGCTGTTCGGGATCGTGACGTTTGCCAGGCTGGTGCAGTCCGAGAACGCATTGGCCCCGATGCTGGTCACTGGCAGGCCGTTGGTCGTGTCTGGAATCCTGTCTGGAATGGTCACATCACCGCCTGGACCGGTGTATCCCGTAATGGTGATCGTTCCGTTTGTCGTCGTGTAGCCCCAGATGCCGTAGGTGTTCGTGTAGGATTGGGCTTGCACCGCCGCTGGCAGCATCAACAGCAAAAGCAGCGGCAGCAGCCTCGTGGCGCAGGCGGTTGTAAAGCGCCCGGCCATCGTCTTCGGACAAGTGGTTCTCGGAATGGGGGTTTGTGTTTTCATAGCTCTTGATCTAGCGGAGCCGTTAGCTGACGGAATTTGATCTTCGACGCGCCGCCTCCTCGTTGAGGCTGCGCGGATGAGGAAGAATTGGTTGCTGCTCGCGCTCACGTTGAAAGGCGCTTCTGGCCGGGGAGCGCACCCATTTGGCCCTGAACGCTCGCCCAGTTGCTTTGGGATTCCTCGTTTGCGGAAGAAAGAAAGGATGCGTGGGTTTGAAGAAGATGGGAGACAAACGCCGGATTTCGGTATGCAGTTTGCCGTGGTGAGCAGTCCACTCATGCTCGCTTGGAGCCGGTCCCGCCATCGCCACCGCTAATTTCATAAATAACTGGCTGCCCACAAGACGGCCACGGCACCTGCAAACCCTAACGGTTGCTTGCTGTTCTCTTCACGGGAACCTTCAATGCTAATCAGAAAGCGAAGGAATTGTCGAGAAAAGTCTTTTCTCGGTTTTTTAGGCTTTTAGGCCAGCGCGGTTTGCGGCAACCTGGAGCGTGAGTTGTCCAAGCACCTGGTCGTGCGGCTGACCAACGCGGTGACCTCGATGGACATCTGCGTGGTCCACCTGCGCAGGCCCATCGGGAATGGCGGTGCCTGCTCTGCGCACCCACAGGCCGCGCCGCCAAGCGCCTGTCGGAGACGACCGGCGTCGAGGCCAAGACCATCCACCGGCTCCTGGAAGTAAATCCGGCCTCGGGAGGGTTCA
Organism: uncultured bacterium; assembly: GCA_963749495.1. Lineage (GTDB taxonomy): Bacteria > Verrucomicrobiota > Verrucomicrobiia > Limisphaerales > UBA8199 > CAVQND01. The sequence goes on along the minus strand of CAVVMW010000014.1, from coordinate 400,935 downwards.
CGCGGAACGAGGCCCGCCCGCTGGAATGCGACCTCCTTGTAGTGGACGAGACATTGATGGTGGATGTGCTCCTCATGAACAACCTGCTCCGCGCCCTGCCGCCAAACGCCAGTCTGCTCCTGGTCCGCGACGTGGACCAACTGCCCTCGGTCGGGCCGGGCATGGTGCTCAGGAACATCATCGACAGCGGCGTGGTGCCGGTGGTGCGCCTGACCGAAGTGTTCCGCCAAGCCGCGCATAGCAGGATTATCACCACCGCCCACCGCATCAACGAGGGGCTGATGCCGGACGTGCCCGCCCAGGCGGCGGAATCCGACTTCTATTTCGTGGACCGGGCGGAGCCGGAGAAGTTTGCCGCCACGCTGCGGGACATGGTGGAGAAGCGCGTCCCGGCCAAGTTCGGCCTGGACCCCATCCTCTCCGTGATGCGCAGGATGGCAAGGGAGGCGGCGACTGAGGCAGGCGACTCGGCGGTGGTCGGTTTTTCTCAAGGAGTGCTTTTATCTCCGCGCAGAACATGATATTCGGACATCCATGAGATCAGCTTCAACCGATAAACTTGCGCGAGTTACGAGGCGGGAGGCCATGAGGGCGGCGGGCAAGGCTCTGGCCGGCGTGGCGGGCCTCGCGGCGCTGTCCCAAATTCCTTGCAGCGGTGTATCGAACGCGGCCCAAGCGCCCCCGCAGCCAGCCCCGCCGAGTCCGCCAAGCCACGACCCGAACCCCGCAGAAAAACTCAGGTTTGCCACATGCCAACTTCCCGTGAGCGGAAATCCTGCCCAGAACTCGAAATACATAGGGGATTTCATGCGCCAGGCCGCAGAGGCGGGCGCACACCTTCTGCACACGTCGGAAGCCTGCCTGTCGGGCTACGCCGGAATCGACTTCCCATCGGTCGAGAAATACGACTGGGACGCGTTACGCAAGGAAACGACCGGATTGCGGGAGTTGGCCAAGGACTTGAGCCTGTGGCTGGTCCTTGGCTCGGCGCATTTTCTGGATGGATCGGCCAAGCCGACCAACTGCCTCTACCTCATCGACCCGGCAGGGAAGATCGCCGACCGCTACGACAAATGCTTCTGCACCGGAGGCGACCAGAAGCACTACTCGGTGGGCGACCGCCTCGTCACGCGCGACATCCGGGGCGTCCGGGTCGGCCTGGCCATTTGCTACGACATCTGCTGGCCGCAGCTTTACATTGGCTACCGGGAGTTGGGCGTGACGGTGATGATCCACTCGTTCCACAACGCCAGGTCCAAGGGCAAGGACTGCCTGGACACGCTCAACGTCCACCAAGTGCCAACTCGCTGCGCTGACAACCGCATGTGGGCCGTCTGCAACAACTCATCCCAGCCCTATTCCCATTGGGGGTCGTTCATCGCCCGGCCCGACGCCACGATCCCCAAGCAACTGGAGATCAATCAGCCTGGGATGCTGATTCACGATTTCCCGGACGGCTTGTCCGAGGGCGGGTGGTATCACAACCTCAAGCCCATGCAAAAGCGCGACGATGAGATCATGAGTTGGGGCACGCCCATCCAGCACCCACGACAGGCCGATGGGCAGGCTGAGCCATAGGGGATGGCGCGGCTGCGCGGCCTCGGCCTCGATTTCCTGGCGGAGCGTTTTTAGGGGCGCTCCAGACGAACTTTCACGAACTCGAACGCTTTCCGTTCAGCTTCTTCGATCTCTGCGCGGTCGCCCCCGGTCAGGCCGTGCTCGGCCTTGGCAATCGGGTGAAACTGAAACGCGACACCGTGCCGTTGAAATTCCTGCGCCATGAGCTGAGATTGTTGGAAAGGCACGTCCGTGTCCGCTGTGCCGTGAATCAGCACCGTGGGGGGATACACCGGCGTGACATTTTTCAGCGGCATGAAAGGAAAGAACCTCTCCGATTCGCTGCGAGGGTCCCAACCGGAGATCGCCTTGGGCCATTGGCCGGTCTGCCGGCAGAAATTATAGAAGATCCCGCCGTCGCCCTTTCGGTCTCGGGCATCGGCCACTGCCGGGCCGCTGACCTGTCGCCACGCTTCTTCCGGGGTGATCTTCCTCCGATTGTGGCGAGGGTGCGGGCTGGGGGCCGAATACCAGTCGCCGATCAGATCTCCGTACCCAAAAAAAGCCAGGAGCACGCGCGGAGGCGGTTGGATTCGGTAACCGGTGACCAAAGTGAGATAGCCGCCCGCTGAACCACCCGTTACTGCAACGCGGTCGGGGTCGATGTGAAAGCGCGTCGGCCCTTGGCTGCGCAACCATCGGAAGGCATCCTGGATGTCCTCGATAATCGCCGGGAGATGGGTCTCGGGCGCGAGGCGGTAATCGAAGGACACTAACACATAGCCATTGGTGAGCGCGAAGGCGCTCACCCCGCTGGTGAGGTTCTCGCGATGTCCCATGATCAGTGCGCCACCGTGGAGGGAGACTACCACGGGCCGCGCCTTTTTGTCGGAATAATGGTACACATCCGCTTTGATTGCCAGTAGGCCGACTTCCTTGTAAACGACGGTTTCTCTCTCGAAGGCAAATTCCTCGGCTTGCGCAGTCCGTGCCGGAGTTGGCGCAGCTTTCGTGCCGCTCGCGGCAAAATGACGCACGGCAAATTGGAGCCCATCCGACCCAAGCCAGGCGCTCAAACGCGGCAGGTCGTGCCTTATGCCGGGGATCTCCCAATACTCGTGAGCCAGGTTCAGTTCGGTCAGCGTGGCGTGCATCGACCGGTTGTTCTCCAGGAGCGAGTCCTCCAAGCCCACCAGCATCTTAATCGCCACCCGATTCCTCACTTTCTGCGCGTTAGCCTGGGCGATTGTGGCCGGGTGATTGGCCAGGAATCGCTGAGCGTCACCTCCGAATACCCGCTTGAAAATCTCGCGGCTGATCTCATCGGCCTGGATGCCCTCGACAGAGCGATAGCCACCGGCAAACGCCACCGCGCTGCTGAAAAGATCCGGGTATTTGAGCGCCAGCTTCAAAGCGCCAAACCCACCCATGCTCATCCCTTGGATCGCACGACCGTTGCGGTTGGCAACGGTCCGGTAGGTAGTGTCGATGTGGGGAATGAGTTCCTTGATGAGGGTCGTCTCGGCCATCCACTGGCCGTCGAAGGAATCGCTGTAGAAACTCATCCCGCCGCCACTGGCATAGACGAAAATGAGCGACGGAATGACCTTCGAGCGAATCCCCGCGTCGACCGTCGAGACCGGAAACTGGTCATTGCTCTCCGAGCAGCCCCGGCCATGCAACCAGTAAATGACCGGGTAACGATTGGTGTTGCCCGTATCGCCGTAGCCGGGAGGCAAGTAGATGTTGTAGCCCACTTTGGTTTGCATCGCGGCGCTGTCGTAGCTGCGGTGCTCCTCCAGCGGCAGGGGCCGGGCTGGGGGATTGAAAAAGCTCATGAACGGCCTTTCCTCGGCGGCGTTCAACCCAGCCGCCAGGAGGCTCAAGAGAAACCAAGCTCGAAGAACACTCACGAAGCAAGGCTAGACTGTTTCCCCTCCGAGTCGAGCCCTTTATGATTTTTTTCACTACCAGGGTTTGATACTCCTGCGGCGTTTCCCCAGGACCAGGAGGACGGTCAAGTGCAGTGCGCGATCACATCAAAGGCCCTGCCGTGGCAAGCACAGTGCGACACCCCTTTGGTTGAATGTTTCCAGCAGCGTCGGGCTTTCCGAGAGGGTCACGCTTTGCCAACCACCAAAATCCCGCGTTCGGGCCTGCGTCTAATCCTTAGCGTCCTAGAGGCTACCGCCCGTGGCCGCCCCCGCCATGCCCGCCGCCCCCACCCCCGCCATGTCCGCCGCCTCCGCCACCGTGGCCGCCGCCCCCACCGCCGCCGTGGTATCCGCCACCCCAGCCGCCGCCGCCGCGATACCCTCCCCCGATGCCGTGGTAGCCGCCCCAGCCCCCGTGGCCATACCATCCCCCGCCATAACGGCCACCCCATCCATAACCGCCCCATCCATAGCCGCCCCGGAGGCCCCAGCCGCCGCCGATCCAAATCCAACCGCCATCCCAACCCCAGTAACCCGGTGTCCAATAGTAATCCGGGCCTGGGGCCGCCGTAATCACCTCCGCGGGTGCCGGTGGCGGTGCCTGGTCCGCTGGCACCAAGCCCGGCCCACCTGGAGGTTGTTCGGCGGGCGCAAAGTTCTGGCTGGAGGCATACGGCGCTGGCTGGTTCTCATTCCGCAGCGAACTGTCGTGCGTCAACATCGCCACGATGACCGGCGAGGCGACTCCAGCTTCCTTGAGACGCAGAATCGCGTTGGCCGAGAGATTGAACGGAGACTGGCAGTTCTTGACGTAGGCCAGGATGACTTCATCACCCACGCCCGCACGGGCCAGTTTGACCACCTCAGCGGCTTTCGGGGAAAGAGCAGGTGGGGTTGGCGCCGGCACACTCTGCACTTGTGCCACCGGCCCGAGAGTGGCCCCGGACACCGCCGGGGCCGGGGAATCCGCCGCGAACACCGGGACGGCCAGGAATGCCACCAATCCCACCCAACTCACATTTCTCGATTTCATAAAACTACAATCAGTCTATTAGACCGCACCAGCAGTCGGTTATTCAGAATAACGGATGTGAGATTGCTTTCTGCTCTTCCGGGCTGCCTCCTCCCAGCCCCAAGCACCGCCCGGCACGTCCGTCAATCGGGCCGTCTGGGCAGGCCAACGCAGGCCCGGTACGAACTCCAACGGAAACGCCACAGCTTGCGCGACAGCGACCGCACGATTGTCTTTTCAATCGAAGCCAAGCTCTCCGGTGGGCTCCCAAAAGACGGTCACCGGACCGCCCGACGACCGGGACGGACGTTCATCTCCTGGAACCGCCGCCTCACGAGCGCCATGATCTCCTCCTGAGCGTTCGGCGGCAAGCCAGACAGACGGCAGATGCTGTGAAAAAAGACCCCATCCGCGCCCGAGGCCAGCGCCTGGCCGAGGTAGCGCTCAAAGTAGCCGGCCAGCGTCCGCTGACCGAAGCGTTCCCGCCAGAAGAGGGTGCCGGGAGCTTGGCTTCCTTTCTCCACCACCATCGCACCAGTCCAATAGGCCACGGGCGGGTTCGTCAGAGTTGCCACCGCTGCGGACCATTTGCGCGTAACGTCCTCCAGTCCGTAGTCTCCGTGCGCCTCCAGGAAGAGGGTGTAGCCCATCTCGCCGATCACATCCACGTGGGAGGCACACTCACGCACTTGCCCGGCCTGGGAAGCCGAGCCGTAGAGGAACAAACCTACGGGCAGCTTGAAGGCCGTCCGTAGTTCGTCGCAATGGCTGAGGCACGAAGCCGGAACATCCAGGCCACCACTGCCGCTCTCCTCGTCCACGAACAGGATGTCCGCGCCCAGGCGGACGTATTCCTTCCAAACGTCCAAGATCAGGGTCTGGTCAACTCCACCCCGGTACGACCGGCGGCGATCAGTAAAGCCGAACACGCCGGCCCGGATGCCGCGCTCGTGGAGTTTCGGGATCAGGGTCTCAGCCAAACCCCGGAATCGCGGATACCCCCAGGAACTGTCGTCGAACTTGCCCTGCCAGTAGTGGAAACCCTTAAGCAGCACCAGGTCGCAGCCCCCGAAGCGGTCGAGATAGGCCAGGATTTCATCCACGGAAAGGTCGCTTTGGCGATGGCCCCGCTCCAGGAACTCGTACGTGACGACCCGGAGGTTCCTGGCCAGCCACCAGTTCTGCTGCGCACTTGGCGGATCACCTGCCCAGCACTCACCGGCCCACAGCCATACGGCTGCCGCCAGGCTCCACCCTTGTGCATGTGAGACAGGGCGCTGGAATTTCATGTTTCAGAGCGGCGGTCTCCACCAAACCGCTGGCCTTCCGCCGTCGGGGAGACGCAAATCGAGCGCGCGTTCATGGCCTGACGTTGACAGGGCGGGCGCATCGCCTCATCGGAAACCTTGCCAGACCACGACATCGCCGCCGAGTATAGAACGAACCTCGTCGACCGCCAGCCCAAAACTACACCGGTGAGAAGGATGGCTGACAAGGTGGCATCAACAAGCCCCGCACCACCCTCGAATACAGCACCAAAGCTGGGCACGTGAACGGGCTGCTGCCCGGTGAGGCACCACTCCTGGTCGGCTTCCAAGAACTCGGGAAGGTCCGACTCGCCAAAGCCGAAGAACCCGCCCGCGTCGGTGCGGATGATGGGCAGGAACTTCTGCCGTTTGGACCCCCGCGCCTCGCCGGACAGAACCACGACCTCCCGGCGGTCCAGCGCCTCGGAGGGCCGTTCCGTGGGGTCGAGGGTCTCACCCGGCGCGGCGACCTTTATCCACGCCTCCAGAATCACGACCACTTCGCTGACATCGTGGGCGATGCAGATGAGCGCGGTGGTGTTGGCGAAATGGTCCTTGGCCCGCTCATCGCCCATCTTCTCCGGCATGTAGAACAGGGTGCCCTTGGAGCATTGGGCCATGACGGCGGGCGGCACCCGCCCGAACTGGCGCATGGCAAAACCTGCAAAATGCTCGGCCCGCCGGAGCAGGTCGTCCAATGGGCTTGGCGTCCGGGCAGGTTTCGTGTCCACGGGCTGAGTGTCCGCTTTATGGCGGCGGAGGGCAAGACGGCGATTTCCGCTACAGCCCCCATCGCCTGACCCTGCCGTTCAGGATGACCGGGCGGAAGCGTCTCCCGTCCACAAGTGCCGCGCCGGGGTGAGGTCACGTCTGCCTCAGAGTTCAGCCAATCTCCTGGCGATGGGCAGCCACGAGGCTTGAATCCAGTCGGGTTCTCTCGGCGGCACCGTCGCAACCGTCCATCCGGCAGCCCGGAGCCTGTTGTGCATCGACAACCGCCCGTCAAAGTTGCTCGTGTGGAGGATGACCGGACACGTGGGCGGGTGTAGGCTCAGGAACTCCGCCACATCCAAACCGGTGCCGGGGTCTGCCTCTCCGGGCGTTGCCGCCAAATCATGGTCGAGTGAAATCAGGCACGCCTTGGCCAAGCAGGCTGGAGACTCCACCACCATCGCCGGAGCATCGTGCCACAGCCTGACACCGACCTCCTGCCCCAGTGAGGCCACGGCACTCCTGAAGCCCCGGATGCGGTCGTCATCATCTTCAAGAATCAGGATGGTGCGTTGTTGCATGACGTTGCCTCCCACCCTTCCATCTCACTTCGGTTTTGTGCAACCATAGCCGCTTTCCGTACAAGGCCCGGCAAGTCGTCCACACGGCCTGCCTCGACTTGGCTCATCCGGCGGGCTACAAGAATCGGCACGGTCCTGAAGTGAGCAGGCTGGCGCTGGAAATGATGAGTATGATGACGAGAAGCCGCTTGAACGTGGAAGCGTCGACGACGCCAGGCTGGTTAGAAGCGGGTGTTGTCGTCTGCGGCCCACGAGCTTCCATCGGCTTTTGCGCAACCTTTGCGCCCAGCGCCCCAACGAGCGCGAGCACATCCTGGTAATTCCAGGGCATGGGTTTGCCCTCCTGGACGAGGCTGTAAACGTGCTCGAAGAGCAGTTCCGCGATGATTACCAATACGCACACGCGCAGCAGCGACCACGTGCCGTTGCCTTCCGTCAACATTTGCTTTATCGGGTTCATGCGCGGAGTCTAAGACTCTGCCGGGCCACTGCGAGTCTTTTGTTGTGTTCCTCCAGTCGGCCAGCCAGTGCCGGTAAACGTGCCGAGCAATGAATTGCCCGGATTAGCCCCGCCAACAATGTGGACGACAGAGGTCAAAACCAGAGACCCGATGGCGTTGCTGATAGTGCTGTAACTCGCGGTCGCCGACCACCACGTGTTGCGGTCCACGGTTGACGTGGTGCCGACCGGCGTCACGACGGTAGCAGCAGCGGAACAGGGACAGGAACACTGCGCCATTGAGGACGAAATAGGCGACGAAGGCCAGCAGGGAGGACGGGTTCGGAATGACCCGGTTGGTGCTGGCCGCTCGACGCTCGCCCGCGCCGCCCGGAGATGCCCTTGGGCCTCTCCCTGTCGCTGGACGCCGTGCCGGGCAACTGCGTGTGGCTCGGGTCCGACCCCATGGCCAACCTCGTCGTGATGGCGTGCCGGGCTGCAGGGGGCACGAGGTCTGCACGACGAGCAAGGTGCTTGACGATCGGGGCCAGGATTTGTATCCCGCCAATGCCCGGTGGCGGTCGGTTTCCTTCCGAGGGATTCCTCATCCCCACCTCCTTGGCGACCGCGCCGGGCGATTCAGGGGGATTGCCCGTGTGGCGACTGATTTTGGCCTGAGAGCGGAACCAACTTCGGCTGGACATAGTAGGTGACATGCACATTGGGCACGATGGCGATAGTCGCCTCCACAAATTCGGTGGTTCCCTCGAGCTTTAATCCTCGCCAGAAGCCGCCTTGATTCCAATTACCGCTGGGATTGTCCAGGTTTCGGCCCTCTCGGTCCTTGGCTGTGGCGAACGATACGCGCAAGTCGGGACGATTCGTGAGCATTTGGACCGAGAGCATGTTCTGGTTGACCCAGCTAATCTCCAAAGGGATGCCAGCGGAGTTTGTCGGAATCGGCCCGGACAGCGGAACCGGCACTTGAAAACGATGCAGGTTCTCAGGAGCGAAATCCGATATGGGCCAAAAATCGATGTCGAGCTTCCACACGAACCTGGGGTCCAAGCCGGACCAGCCCCAGTACAGAGTCCAATCATTCGTAACCGCGCCGCTGTCTTCAAAATACCCCCAATTGCTGCTAGCGTCTTCGCCTTCGACGCGGGCGGCGGACCAGTTTGTCAGCGTGACCGCGTTGGTTCGGACGCGCAGCCGCAGACTCACGATATGATTCCAAATATCCCTTCCGTCAAGGGGCGGAGCTTCCAGGGTCAATCCTCCGAGGGCGAATTCCAGGCCGTTGAGCATCTTGGCAGCAGGAATGGTCTCAGCACTCCATGGCTGATTGGCAGGATGAGAGGGATTTTTTATTCTGAAGTTTGCTATGCTGCGCCAGGGGCCGTCCTCAGTCATTCGCTGCTCGATTCTGAACTTAACCCATTTGGAATCCCGTGGAAACCGTCAACTCAAGATGTAGCCAAAGGACCCGTCCCGGTAACGCTTAAAGGCACCTCGCCAAAACCCTTGAGCGTCGTCAATGCCGGTTTCGCCGCCCACAAAGCATCGGAACTGCCGATAGAAACTGGGGTTTGCCAGCCGATGAATCGTGGCCGTCTTGGTCGAAACCAGCTTGAATTCGACAGTGAGCCAGGGTTTGCCCCACATATAGAAGGATTCCTTGGCCGGACGTTCCAGCTTGAAACGCCCTATCGCAACGCCTTGTGAGGGAATCAAATAAACAAAACCTCGCTCCGCGGTGTCCATCCATTGGAATATTCATTACCGCGATGACCGATGACGCAGACCAACCGCAGGCACAGGTCACCCCTGCTGGGCGACCTGGCGATAAGGCGGGCAAGGCGTCATTTGCAACCGGCCCGTTCTTCCAACGAACAGACTGGCTGAGCTTTTGGTTTACATCAGTCGTGCTCCTGGTGGTCTATTTGCGGACGCTCGCCCCGGAGGTAACGCTGGAGTATTCCGGCCTGCTTTCCACCAGTGCCAAGTACGCGGGCGTGGCGCATCCGCCCGGCTTTCCAGTTTGGACCCTTTATTCCTGGCTTTTCACCAAGCTGCTCCCGTTCTCGAATATTGCGTGGCGCGTGGCGGTGGGGTCGGCGGTTGCAGCCTCGCTGGCATCCGGCCTGGTGGCCCTGATGGTGTCACGGGCGGGAGCCATGCTCTTGGAAACCACGCCCGCGTTTACAAGCCGGGAACTGCCAGAGCAAAAACTGCTTCGGGTCGGCTGCGGCTTCCTTGCGGGAATGGCGCTCGGTTTGAGCCAAGTGGTTTGGAGCATGGCGGTCGTCACCGAGATTTGGGCTTTGAGCGTTTTGCTCTTTGCGACAGTGCTTTGTCTATTGCTCCGCTGGACGGGCAGACCGGAACGCAGGCGGTTTCTTGGCGGAGCATTTTTTGTTTTCGGCCTGCTCCTGACCAGCAATCAAGAACTGCTCGTCCTGCTACCGGCCCTTCTGTTGCTGGTCCTTTTACGCGACCGAGGACTGGGGCGGGATTTGTCCTTGGTCATCTCCCTGCTGGCGGTTACCGATTGGGCGCTCAGTGCGCTTGGCCTGTCCCGGTGGTTCGGTTCAGACATGCTGGGAAGCGCCGGGTTCCTGGGCGCATTTTTGCTGGTCGGCATTGCGGCTGTGGCTGTGATTGTCAGAACTCGACGCTTTGGTTCGGAGTGGAAATCAGCGGGTTTGTGCGGACTCCTGTTCTTCCTGGGGCTGGGATGGTATTTTTACCTGCCGCTCTCATCGATGACGAACCCGCCGGTGAACTGGGCCTATGCTCGCACGGTGGAGGGCTTTTTCCACGGGATTACCCGTGGCCAGTATGAGCGTTACCGCCCAACCGATGAACTGGGCCGGTTCATCGGGCAGCTTTGGATTTTGGCGAAAGAAACCGGCAAAGGATTTGGTTGGCCTTACCTCATCTTCACCGCGCTGCCATTTGGTCTTTGGCGACGCACGGGAGGATGCGCACGAGCCTGGCTGCTGGGTCTAACGGCGGCTCTTGTCTGCGTTGGCCCGCTTCTGGTCGCGGTGTTGAACCCGTCTGCCGACCGGGCCAGCGTGCAGTCTATTGCGCCATTCTTTGCGGCCATGTACGTCATTCTCGCCCTCTGGACCGGGTTGGGACTCATGGTAGTTGGCAGTGCAGTCGCAAGACCTCGGATGGAGCCACGGCCCGACGCCATGCCACGCTCCTAACACCGTGGCCTCTGGCACCGGCAGTGACCTGCTGCTGCCCATGAGCAGCGGTTGGGCCGGGACACCTCGTCTTCGATGTGACCAGCGTGACCCTCCAGAGAAGCTGGCTGGTTGGCAAGGCCTACATTTCGTCACTTTGTTGGGGGTGTAGGCATCGGTCGGGAGACAGAAGAGGAAAGCCTGAACACTGTGGCGAAGCTGTTGGTGCTGCATGTTTTTGTCATGCCATACAACGCCCCGTCACTCCCTTGCACCATGCTGGCAGATGGATTCTGCCCATCCCCTTCAGTGCCGGGGAAGTTGTGCAAGATGCTGAAATCGCTGCCGTCGGGCTTCAGCTTGAACGCTGTCCCTCCGCCATTCTTCCCATGGTACTCGGTGGTCCCATAAAGTGCTCCGTCACTCCCCAGCACCAAGCCCGTCGGGCCTGCGCTGATGAACTACCTGGTCAGGCTCATCACGCCGCCAGGAGGAAGCGTTCTGGACCTCTTTTGCGGCACCGGAACCACCGGTGTTGCTGCCATACTCAATGGGTTCCAGTTCATTGGGATTGAAAAGGATGAACGGTGGGTCAGGGCCTGCCGGGAACGGATCATTGCCGCCTTAGCGGAGACACGCGGCAGCCCAGGCGGAGCGGTTTGAACTGGAGCACCGGGCCGCGATTGAACATACGGCCATGACTCGTCATCCAAAGCACAATGAAACCGCTTTTCTGCCGGCTCCTGGTGTTGAGCTTCTTGTTTGCCTGTGCTGCCGCCAGCGCGCTGGAGCCTGCCAACCCGAATGCCAACGCCAAAGCCAGGGCTATTCTCGACTATTTCCAGGGCCTCAGCGCCCGCCAGGATAGGCGATTGGTCTCGGGCCAATTCACAGGTTTTGGCCGTAGCACGACTCTGCGCCTGATGGACGAGATCCACGACCGGACCGGCCAGTGGCCTGCCTTGGTGGGGACGGATTACGCCGATCTCCAAGGGCTATGCCGAGGTGGCGAAGATCCAGAAGCCATTTGGCTTCACGGAGTACGGCCCTCACGGCTCGCGCAATCCACCGGGCGATTACGATTACCGGCGGTTCCTCGAAGGCGTGAAGAAGGACTTTCCCAAGGCGGTGTTTTTCATGAGCTGGGACGCGAAATGGAGCCTGGCCAGGAATAATAACGTCAAGGAGTTGCTGGCTGACCCGTGGATCGTCAATCGCGGCGACTTGCCCGCAGGACTCGCTGGAACAGGGAAATAAAGCCTGCGGCAAGAACACGTGCTGGGTTGGTTGGGTCAACTGGGGCGTCCCCCGGCAAATGCTGGTCAACACTCGGCCTGCCTCCTCTGTCAAATGTGACAGAACGGCGTCTAACCCAGTTGTTGGGAGGCCGTTGCATTGCGGCGGGCAACAAACGGCCTGTCAAAAAGCGCAATCCAATTTGACGCGCTCCTCCCTGCCAAGGTTGCCTCCTGGGCGTGGCTGAGCTTGACGCGGATTCCTTTTGCCGGCGACATCAAAGGCTCTGTCAAATTCCGCAGGTCGAGTGTGTCAAAACATGTTGCGTTGGTCCTGGTCGAGCCTCACGAAGGCGCTCTTACCGTGCCGATTTGACGGACGTTTGCCGCCGTTAAAAGCCGGGCTCGCGAATTCGGCGCCGTCGAGCGTGGTCGTCTTCAGTTTCACGCCGTAACTACCCCACGAAGGCCGTTACGCCGCCTCGATGCCTGGACATTAACATTGTTAAGGTCCGTGAGCTTTACGGTTCGTGCGTTCCCGCCGCTTCATCGGCACGTGCCTGGGCCATGGCTGGCTGGGCGTAACGGCGTCTTGTTTAACAGCGGCGTCTTGTTTAACAGGCGCGACCGGCACGTACTCTGGCTCCTCGATGCGAATTGTTTCGGGCAACTCCACGACCGCGACATTGCTGGCGTAAACGCCGGCCCGCGTCGCGCAGCCCTCGGACGCCGACACGCCGCCGCTGCGCCGGTTGCAACGCAGCCAGGGTCGCGACATATACCCGGCGCTGGCCACAAATCCGACAACGAGCATCTCATGCTCGCCGCTGGTAAGTATTGCGATGAATACTCTGATAACGCCTGTGGCGGGTTGGCGACCGCCGACGAAATCAATACCGACTACAAGCCCACGTTCCACTGCCAAGCCGGAACCCCGGCATTGGACCGAAGATGCCTTCCAGGAGGAGTGGCAGGATGCCGTCTTGGGTTTCCTCCGCGAACGCCGACGCGAAGCCGTGCCTTATTGGGAGGTCGTGAACGGCGTCGCGAGCGAGTCGTGCCAGGAAACCCGCTGGGAACTTCGGTTCGCGACCCGAAGCATCCTAACGGCGGTGAAGGCGCTGCTGCATGAGAGGAGGATTCTGCGCTATCGCCGCAGAGGCCCACGCCCCCGCGTCTTGTCCCGGAGGGACAGGACACGGATGCGTTGTTTCTGACCTCGAAGGCATTTCCGATTTGTGTAGATGCCGACGCATGGGGGGTAAGCGTTCAGGTCTGCCCCACACCTTCTAAGTAACCGGAGCCTGTCCCAAGGAACCCGGCGAGTGGAAAACCTCCTCGCAACCCTTGTCTCGACCTTTGTCGGATTGGCCATTTTTCGACAAAGTTGGCGACGAAGGACGCGACAAAGGTTCGGAATCGGAGCTTTTGGGACAGGCTCTAACTAAGCTACTTCCTCCCGCCCGCCACCGTCAGGGGGTAGGTGTGCTAAACAGTTACGCCATAACTTCTCACTTCGCTCTTGCCGCGCTGCCAAAACCCGCCTCGGTTGTCAACCAAATGTGCAAAGTTATGGTTTGACACCTTCCAGACCATCGGCGCTTACTTCACGATTCTGACCATGATGGTGAATTTCCCCACCGGAGGCCCCGAGCCCTCCCAGGGCCGTTTGTTTATCAGAGTAATGGGAGTGTTGCCCGGAAGCTTGGCAACGAACACAAGATGCCTCGTCCCTCCGCCCCCAACGGCGGCCTGCGGTCCCAATTTGAATTCATTGGCCTCAAGACCGAGAAACTGCTTATCGAACAAAGGATCAGTCCATTTATAGCCGGTGGTGGGACTCTCTTTAAGATCAATGACGATTCGCTTACCTGCTTGAATTTCAATAGCCTTCCCGTCATCTTGCTCGTGGCAGCTCAAAACAGCCATGGTCTTCGCCGTAGCGTTAGAGTTTGACGCCCCACATGGCAGCATTGATGCCGCACTGCCCGTAGGCGATGTTGAAAAACCCTTGCATCCCCCAGGCGGCGCTCCAACTGTTCTTGCAAATCCAGTAGCCGCCAGGGTTATTATAGCCAACCACACAAACGCAATGGCCGCCCTCGAGCGCGCTGGCGACATGGTGGTAAACGCCGTTACGATAGTTGTAAAAATCCGCATACACGCTAAAGCAAGTAATCAGTGGACCGTTGTTGTCGAGCCATTGTTTCATGGCCGCCGTTGCGGTTAGCTGGACAGACCCGGTGATCTTGGTCAGCCGTTGGCGCCAGTTGGCACATTTCTTGCAAGGCTGATCGCCGGCAGTATAAGGGAAGCAGGTGGCGTTGACGATGCCGACTTTCTGGCAAACGTTCAAGGCAGCGCCGACGTTCCAACCGGTTTCACAGGTTGGACCCGGGTTGATGCCGCCATGACAATAAAACAAGTCGGCTTCCGACTCGTCAGCCGGAAGATTTGGATTCTTGGCCCCGAGGCGCTTCGCCGATTCGATGGCGGCGACGGTTCCGAAGGCGACGCACGACCCACAATTCCCTTGATCCTCAATGGGCGTCACGTAGTTGCCTGCGGGGCAGCCACTGCCCCCCGGGAACGCTCGCCAGTCAATCGCCGGCAGGAAAGGCGGCGGGGGCGGGGGGCCTGCGACCGCCGCCGTCGCCATAAAGTGTTGGTGGTTGGAATGGGCGAGCATTTCCCGCGTTTGCAGGGAGTGCTCTTCCAGCCCTGGGGTGTAGCCAAGACGGCGCTCGGGCTGCTCTTCGGCCTGCCAGCGCGCCTCGAGGGAGCGCAGCATGTTTTTGAGCTCTGTCACATCTAACTTAGGCATAATGATTCCTCTCGTTCAGTCACTGATTTGCATTTGGTTTTTACCCACGCCGGTGGTCTCGGCGCCGCGCGCGTGAACAGGGTTACACCCATTCATGAGCAACAATGGGTCAAGCGGCTTGGCTTGTCAAGAATTTTCTTGCATTATCACAACAGCGTTTGACACCTTCCCTGGCAGTAGGCAAGGGTGCCGGCGCCGTTGTCCGCGCGGGCAAAAAGGCCGGCCATGCCGCCGGAGGCGCATCGTGCCGTCGTACGCGAAGCCGGTGCGCCAGTTGTTGGTCGCCCGGACGCCTGCCAACTGGTTCTGGCCCCTCGACCGCAAACGAGGGTTTACAAATCCCCGGTTTAACCCAACCATTCCACAGAACTCTATGGCTGGGATTCGGAACTTAATCTATGGCCAAGCGGGCGCCGTCCCGCTAATGCTCGTGCTGCTCTGCGGGTTTGGGGTCATGCGATTACTTCAACTGAAATGGCACGCGCCGTGGACCTATCGGAAATGACGCGCACCGCGTTGGGGTTATCCTGATTCAGGAAGGATCGTGCCGCGAACGGATCGCCAAGTGTCGCCGACAGGCCAAAGCATCGAGGGCGGCGATGGATGGCGCCCACGAGCCGGGCCAAAAGACTCCGCACGTCCCGGGGATTTGCCAACGCCGTGCGCCCGAACCGCGAGAGCGCCCGACCGAGGAAGCGCTCGATTGCCTCGTCCGGCAGGCGGTACCTGGATTCGTCGCCGAGCGCGTGGATGCGGCGCACGTTGTGGAGGAGCACGAGCAGCTCCTCCCGACCGAGGGGATCGAGCCGCAGCACCGGGCTGGCATAGTCGACATACCCGCCGGGCGCACACCCCTGGAGCCGCGAGCGCAGTGCGGGGACAGAGAATAATCCACGGTCCTGATCAGCCTTGGATATTCAGGGTGTCGTTCAGGATCTGTTTGATTCGGTCCGCGTCAAAAGGGCCGGCCGAGCTGCGTCGGGCATCGGATGTCGGCTGGGGGTGGTGTGGCGGTTGATGCTCGGTGCAGTGTGTAATCGGACGTTTCAGCCCTGGTTTAGGTCTCGCCGCGTTGCGACTCACATCGGCGTCGGGTTGTGGGGTTTGGCGAGCGCCCCGGTCGGTGGGTTGCGGGTCAGGCTGTACGGCGACTGGCTGGTTCGCTTCCTCCTCACCCCCGAGGGCCCGGAGCCTCGCGAGAAACGCCGGCAGCGAATCCGCCACCAGCAAAAAAGTGCCTTCATCCTGGATCGCTCTCAACGCGTCCTGCCCATCCTTCGCCCCAGGCGAGGTGAACAATTTCGAGCACCGAGAGATGAAGAAGTACACCTGCTCTAAACGGAAGAGGGCGACTTTGGCACGCCGCTCCTCCATCATCTCGAAGAGCTGTGTGCGGAATTGAATCCAGGTGTTGGTGCTCATGATGTCAGCCTCGACTATTGTTCGCAACATGGCGGGGACGAACGTGAGTCCTGCCCCGGCCTGGAGGAGACGGGAGAACGGTGAGCCCCGCTGCCCAAGAGGGCACCGAGGCAGGACAAAGCATTAAGTTTTCACCGTTCATATTCGTTCTCAGGCCGGGCTGCTCCAGTGGCCCGCACTTTTAACTACACCGGGTAGAACGGACTTTTTGGGGGCGCAGCGAACTTGAATTCGTTTACGAAAGTGCGAGCTTTGCGGACGCGGATTCTCATTCGTAAAGGGCAGCGATGTCATGGTGCCGGGGCATTCGCAAATCACATGCGGGGCCGACAGGGCCGGTGCCGCAGAGCGCATTGCTGGCACACCGGTGACCCTGCCACTGGAGCCCGGTCCAGAAGGGCAAGACGGAACCGTCCGTGGTGCCGACCCAGTGGTCCGCTGACCGGGCCCCTCGGTTCCGACAGGATACAGTCCGCGACGAGCGCCTCCAGATTGTGTTCGTTCATGAACCGGTGGGGTCTTGCCCGACACTTCCATAGCGCGTCCCCGAGCGCCGGCCCGGTCGGCGGGCCCGGGGGCCAGGGACACCTCGTCCTGCGCCTGACCGGGCCGCCAGGCCAAATGCGGCCCAAGGAGACCTGTTTAATGGAGGCGTCAGGCTCCCTGCTCACGGTGCCCGGCCTCCCGATTGGCCTGGTCGTCCTCCTGGTCATGCTCCTCCTGGCTTGCACCGGGGCTGTCCCCAGCCTCCGCGTGGCCGGCCAACTCCTCAATCGACTGGCCCAGCCAGTCCGGCTGCCATGCGCCCATCAGCTTCTGGGCGGTCTGGTCCGTGAGCATGGCAGCAATCACCTGCCTTTGGCTCAACGTGTCGCGGTCGTCGCAAGGGACACCGACGTAGGCCCTGTGGCGGTTGTGCATCGCGCCCATGTAGCCGAACTGGCGGCGCGACGGACGGCGGGCCCGGGGCTTGCCTCGTCTTCGCGGCACGAACCGTTCCCACCAGAAGGGAATACCCCACGTTCATCTCGAAGCCTCGAACGATGTCATCGACGCCCTGGTTGAGCCACGGCACGCCGGAGCGGTCGTTGGCTTCGGCTTGCGGCCATCCGGCCAGGTAACATTGCGGCAGGTTGACGACCTTGATCATGTAGCCGAGCACGTTGGCGAGGTCGATCTCGGACTTGAGTTCGAAGGTGCGGGTGGTAATGGGGCGGGTGACCCGAAACATGCGGGCAGGCAGGTTCTCGGGCTTGAAGTGCTCGCACACCGAGGCGCGGTAGGCGGCAACGCGCTCGCGCAGGTCGTCGAGAGCGCCCAGGCGGATGTCGTCGGCGACCAGCAGGGCGTGGACGTGCGGTTCCACCAGCGGCGGCACCAGCGATTGCACATGCAGCTCTTGTGCAGGCTGTCGCTGCACACGACGCACCTGTAAATTTTGGCGTTCCGATACTGGCTGAAAAGGCTCAGCCGGCCTCCGCACTTGGAACAGTACAGCAGGCCCGTAAACAGATTCGTGCCCAGGCTCTTGCGCGGGGTCGTCAGTTTCTTGTTCCGGTCGATCTTCGCCTGAACGGCGTAAAAGGTCTGCTCGTCCACGATAGCCGGGTAAACGCCCGGCACTGGAGGGTCCACGTACGGGCTCCAGCCGATGACGAGTTTGTTTCGAAGCGTCCGCCAGACGTAACTCGTGCCGATTTCCAGGCGCCGGTCGTCGGCCATCAACTTCCAGCCCTCGCGGCGGAGCCTGCGGCTTATGGTCTGGCAGCCGAGCCCAGCGTGCGCCAGCCGGAACATCTCCCGGATGATTTTGGCATTGTTCTCGACCACGACCGGCTTGTCGTTCTTCTCGTCCCAGCCCAACCAACAGGGCAGGTGGAAGTTCGCGGCCTGGCCCTTGGCCATGCCCGCCTTCCTCGCGGCCCAGGACTCTTTGATGCGCTTGGACTTCTTTTCATTTTCATCGTGCCCCAGGTGCGCCCGCAGGACGGCGGGCAGGAAGCAGCCGGGGTCGGTGCGGAACCTCTCGGCGTCAATTTCGTTCCCGTTGGAGAGCGTCACGACGATAACGCCTTTGGCCACGATTTCGGCGATGAAGTTCATGGCCGTGAGCCAGTCTTGCCTGGACAGGCGGTCGCAATCTTCGATGAGCAGATAGTCGCCCGCCTTCACGATTTTCAGGAGCCGGTCGAGACCAGTGCCCGGCGCACGATTCAGGCCATTCCACGCGCTGACCCCGTCGTCCTTTTCCCGGCCAGTCAGAACGAGCCCGCGTCTTTGACACCACGCCTGAGCCATGGCATCTTGAGGGCGGTCTGAATCGCCGTCCCGTTGGGCGTCGCTCGACCACCGAGAGTAGGCGTAAACGTTTACGTTTTTTTGGTTGCAATTGTCTGTCTCTTTCGTATTTTTCACACTCCCGAAGAACGGGATTTTTATTGTGACCTATTGCATTTTAGAAACAGGCAGCAAGCAGTATCGAGTGACCGCGGGTGACACCCTGGAGGTGGAGCGCCTGGCCGTCAAGGCTGGGGAGCCGGTGGTTTTTGACCGCGTCCTGCTGGTCAACAACGACGGCAACGTCGCCGTGGGCTCGCCCACGGTGGCCAGCGCCACGGTCGTGGCGGACGTGCTCGAGCACATCCGCGGCGACAAAAAGGTCACGTTCAAGATGAAACGCCGCAAAGGCTATCATAAGACGATTGGGCACCGTCAGGAGTTGACGGTGGTGAAAATAAAAGAAATCAAAGTTTAATCGCTTCGGCCCGAGGCCCGAGGCCGGCACTGAGGCCGGCCTCGGGCCGCGGCCGGGCAAGCAAGGAAGGTTGATTCAGGTTTATGGCACATAAGAAAGGTCAAGGCAGCGTCCGCAACGGCCGCGACAGCGTCAGCAAGCGCCTGGGCGTCAAGCGGTTCGGCGGCCAATTCGTCACCGCCGGCAGCATCCTGGTCCGGCAGCGCGGCACCAAATTCATCGCCGGCCAGAATGTCGGCACCGGCCGCGACTGGACGCTCTTCGCGCTGGTGGACGGCAAGGTGGCGTTCGACAAGGACAGCCACCGCGTGAACATCGTGGCGGCACCCTTTCCGGCGACCAGTTGAGCGGACAGGCAATTCTGGAGCGGCGAGGCCCCGGCCTCGCCGTTTTCGTTTTCGCAACTGTGGGGCAGACCTCTGGTCTGCCGGTTAGAGGGGCCTCTGGCCCCGAGTCTTGCGCAGGCCAAGCACACGGAGCCGGAGGCTCCGTGAACCGGCAGGCCGGGAGGTCTGCCCCACACCTGAACAGGTACTCATTTTCAAATGTTCATCGACGAGATCAAGATTTACGCGCGGGCGGGCCATGGCGGCAAAGGCTGCGTGGCGTTTCAGCGGGAGAAGTTCCGGCCCAAAGGCGGTCCGAGCGGCGGCAACGGCGGACGCGGGGGCGACGTGGTGCTGGAGGCGGACCATGACCTGAACAATTTGATCGCCCAGTACTACCAGGCGCGTCTGCTGGCGCCGGACGGCCAGATGGGGCTAGGCAAGGGGATGGACGGCCACGCGGGCCCGGACCTGATGGTCAAGGTGCCCTGCGGCACTCTGGTTTGGGGCTTGAGTCCGGGGGAGGGGGCCACGGCCGGGGCCGGGCTGTCCGGGCCGGTTGAAGGCCGAGCGGAGCTGCCGCTGGCCTCGACGGGCCGCCCCACCTTCCGCACCACTGCCGGCGCACGCGCCCGCGAGGTGGACTTGGCCTCGGAACCGGCACAGGAACTCTCCGCGCCCGGCCCGCGGGCCCAGGGCGAGTTGGTGGCCGATCTCACGGCGGACGGCCAGCGGTTTGTGCTGTGCCGCGGGGGGCGCGGCGGGCTGGGCAATCGCAACTTCGCCACGTCTGCCCGCCAGGCCCCGCGCTTCGCCCAGCCGGGCGAACCGGGGCAGGAAGGGGAGTTCCTGCTCGAATTGCGCATCATCGCACAGGTCGGCCTGGTGGGCTATCCCAACGCCGGCAAATCGACCCTCCTGACCGCCATCTCCCGCGCCCGCCCCAAGGTCGCCCCTTATCCCTTCACGACGCTCCACCCGCAGATCGGGATCGTCGAATATCCCGATTTGCACCGGCTGACGGTCTGCGACGTGCCGGGCCTCATCGAGGGCGCCCATCGCAACGTGGGCCTGGGCCACAAGTTCCTCCGCCACATCGAACGCTGCCAGGTGCTGGTGCTCCTGCTCGACATGGCCGGCGCCGATGGGCGCGCGCCCTGGGACGACTACAGAAACCTGCTCGCCGAGCTCGAACTTTACGATCCGGGCCTGGTGCAAAAACCCCGCCTCGTCGTGGCCAACAAGATGGACGAGCCGGTCGGCGCCGAAAACCTCAGGAAATTCAAGCGCCGCATCCCCAAGACCGGTGTCATGCCCATGGCCGCCGCCTTCGACGAGGGCATCGAGGACTTCAAGCAGCGCATCCGCCAGGAAGTCCAAGAGGCGGGAAGCGTGAATAACGAATGACGAATGACGAATGACGAATGACGAATGGCAAAATCGGTGGATCGGTGTGCAGTTTCGTCATTCGTCATTCGTCATTCGTCATTCGTCATTCGTCATTCGTCATTCGTCATTCGTCATTCGTCATTCGTCATTCGGGTGACTCCTGTCCATTGGATTGAAGAGGGATCACCCTGCCAATGCCAGCTTGACTCGTTCGCGGGTCATGGGCATGCGCAGCAGGCGGGCGCCGGTGGCGTCGTGGATGGCGTTGGCGATGAGGGCGCCCATGAGGATGATGGCCGGTTCGCCCCCGCCCTGCGGGGGAGTCTCTTTTGCGTCAATGAGCACGATTTCGATCCCGGGGACCCAGGAAAAGCGAGGCAACTCGTAAGTGTCGAACCCGGTATCGAGGACCTGGCCGCCTTTGAAATGGACCTGCTCGGTGAGGGCGTATCCCATGCCCATGGTGATGGACCCCTCGATCTGGAGCCTGGCGCCCTCGGGGTTGACTACCAGGCCCAGGTCCACGCCGTACACCACGCGTTTGACCTGGACAGCCCCTTTTGCGGCATCCACGGCGACTTCGGCGATGGCGGCGACGCAGGCTCCCGCGTCGGTTCCGCAGGCGACGCCGTAGCCGCGTTTGCTGGGGGCCTTGGCGGGAGTCCAGCCGAAACGTTCCGCAGCGGCCTTGAGCGCGCGGATCATTCTCTTGTCGGCCAGGTTGTTGAGGCGGAACTCGACCGGGTCGATGCCCGCTGCGGCGGCCATGAGATCGATCTGCGATTCGCGGGCGAAGGTGTTGGAGCTGTTGCCCGGGGCGCGCCAGGCGCCCGTGGCGAAGGGGTGCGAGCCGGGCGGGCCGGTCCAGCCGGCGCCGCGCGCGGTCGTGCGGTGGTGAGGCACGGCATAGAACTGGCCGGCGCCCCTGGAGCCGGCGTAAAAGACCTCGTAGTCCCAGAAAGTGATCTTGCCGGCGCTGTCGATGCCCGAATCCAGCTTGATAATGGCCGCCGGGCGGAAGGTGTCGTAGAAGAACTCCTCCTGGCGCGTGCGGCAGACCTGGACGGGTTTGCCGACGAGCTTGGCGAGGCGGGCAGCCTCGACGGCCTGGGAATTTTGCGTCTTGCCGCCAAAACCGCCGCCGACGAACGGGGCGATGACCCGGACATTCTGCGGCGAGAACCCGAGGGCCTGTGCTATCTCCCGCTGGGCGCCGAACGGGTTCTGGGTCGAGGCCCAAACGGTCGCCTTCTCGCCCTCTATGCTGGCCAGGGCGGTGTGGGTTTCGATGGTTGCATGGGCGACATAGCTGTCCAGGTAGGTCCGCTGGAAGGTCTTGGCGGCCAGTTTCCGGCCTTCGTCGAGGTCGCCGCCGTGGGCCAGGACGCTCGGCCCGGGCGCGACTTTCTCGAGGTGCTCGAAGATGTTCTGGTCGTCCACCTTGGCTTCGGGCACATCAAACTGGGCCTTGACCTTCTCCAGCGCCGCCTCGGCCACGTCGGGCAATTCGTGCAACACGGCCACCAGGTCATCCTCCTGGATCACCTGCACGCCGGGCAGTTGTTTGCAGGCATCCAGGTCGGCGCTTCGGAGTTTGGCGCCATGGGCAGGCGGCCTTACCAGCCGGGCATAGAGCATGCCGGGCAGCCGCATGTCACCCGCGAACTGCGCCTGGCCGGTGACCTTGACTTCGGCGTCACGGCGCAACATCGGCTTGCCGATGATTTTGTATTCGGAGACGGCCTTGAGCACCTCCTTGCCCTCCAGGCGCCGCTCGATTCGCCGGCCTTTGGCCAATTGGCCGTAGGTGACCCGGTGCTCCTTGTTCTGCTGATCGAAGATGACGCCGTCTTTGACCGCCAGTTGGGACTGGGGCAGCTTGAGGGAGTCGGCCGCCAGTTCGAGCAGGACGGCCTTTGCCTGGGCGGCTGCCCGCTGCAAGGCCGGGCCGAAAACGGGGGTCGTCATCGAGCCAAACGTGCCCATGTCCCAGGGGCATCGGTCGGTGTCGCCCATGACGATATCCACCGTCTCGATGGGCGTCTCCAACTCCTCCGCCAGCATCTGCGGCAGCGAGGTGATCGGTCCCTGGCCCATCTCGATCTTGCCCGTGAAGCATGTGACCCGCCCATCTTCGCCAATCTTGAGGAAGGCGTTGAAGTCGGCTGGCAAGCCGCCGCCGCGCCCGCCGCGCTGGCGGGCGGCCTGCGCCGCCAAACCGAGGTCGAGATCGCCCAGCGACACAAAGATGATGATGCCGGCGCCGAACTGCTTGAGGAATTCGCGCCGGTTGCCCGGTGTCGGGGCCGGTGTGGCACAGGCATCCTGCCTGCGCGCTGTCGGGGCCGCGACAGGCGCCCGGTCCTGGAAATCCAGTGCCTGGATGTCTTGGTGGTTCATAGCGGTTGGGCTCCTTTGAGTTGGGCGGCGGCGCTCTGGACGGCATCGAGGATGCGGGTATGGGCGCCGCAACGGCAGAGGTTCTGGTCCAGGGCGCGGATGATCTCAGGGCGAGAGGGGGTAGGATTGGCGGCCAGCAATGCGCAGGCGGTCAGGAGCATCCCCGGGGTGCAGTAGCCGCATTGCATCGCGTCGTGCGCGATGAAGGCCCGCTGCAGCGGGTGGAGCTTCCCGTTGGCGGCCAGGCCCTCGATGGTGACGAGCGCTTTGTCGGCGGCGTCCTTGGCCTTGAGGAGGCAGGAGCGCACGGCCACCTTGTCGAGCAGGACCGTGCAGGAGCCGCAGTGGCCTTCCCCGCACCCGAATTTTGTCCCCGTCAGCCCCAGGTCGCTCCGCAGCACCCACAGCAACGGGCGCTGCCCATCCACGTCCAGGCTGACGGGCTTGCCGTTGAGGTTGAAGGAGATCTTCATAGGCTCGGATCTTTGCCGGCAGATAACAGTTTCATGTGGTTCCGCTTATACATCGCCCGCCCGCCTGATGAAAGCAGAATCCTCTGGGTGTCCTTTAGAGCGGCTGGCACAATCCACCTGGAAGCTCCGATCCGAGACCTTTGTCGCAACCTTTGTCGCAACCTTTGTCGAGGCATGGCCAACCCGACAAAGGTTGCGACAAAGGTTGCGACAAAGGTCCGGACTCGCGGCGCTCGTGGAAGAAGGCGCTACACCCACCGCCTTGTTGCGCCAAACATTTTTTGCCAGCCGCTCCGGCGCCCTACCTCCTGGCCGCGGCGCCCCTTGACCAGAGCAGGTAGAACACGAGTCCAACGGCCAGGATGGCCAGGGAGCCCAGGATGGTGATGGGTCCGCTGGTCGCGAACAGGAAGGCCCATCCGGCCAGGGCCACCAGGGCGGGCAGGGGATAGAGCCACATCCGGAAGGGGCGTTCGAGCTGGGGGGAATGGCGGCGCAGCCAGACCAGGGCGCCGATCTGGCCCACGAACTGGACGAGGATGCGCATGGCCAGAAGCGCCTCGATGACGGTCATGAGCGGCAGGAGCGTACAGACCACTGCCAACCCGCCAATCAGCAGCAGCGAGACGTGCGGGAAGTCCTTGCGCGGGTGGACCCGGCCGAACACGCTGAAGAAGTTGCCATCCCGCGCCGCGGCAAAAGGAATGCGCGAATAGCCCAGGACCAGCCCGAAGAGGCTGGCAAGGGCGGTCCAGAGCACCATGATGGTAAAGACCTTCGCCACGCCGCCGCCATAGAGCCTTTCGATAAACCACGAGACGACCGGCGGAGGCGGGTCCGGCATCGTCGCCCCGGCGCGCGGAACGAAATCGCGCCAGGGGACGACCCCGAGGATGGCGAGGTTCATCAGCAGATAAATCAGGGCCACGGCACCCAGGCTGATCAGGATGGAGCGGGGGATCACTCGGCCGGGTTCCTTGACCTCCTCGCCGATGTAGCAGATGTCATAATAGCCGAGATAATCATACATTGCCACGCGGGACGCCCCGCCCAATCCCATGAAGAAGCCCAGCGAGAGGGTGAAGGCCCCGGGCGGAAAGTCGAACGCGAGCTTCGGGTCGAAATGAAACGGCCCGCTCACCACGACCACGCCGACCGTCAGGAGCGTGCCGGCCCACAGCCAGACGGTGAGCCGGCCCACGGCTGTGATTTGGCGGTAGAGCAGCGCCACGACCAGCACGCCGAGCCCGGCCATGAGCAGCCGTCCCTGCACTGGAGTCATCGCCGGCCAGAGGTAGCGGGCGTATTGTGCGAAGCCGATGTATCCCGAGGCGATCTCCAGCGGGCCGCTGAGCAGGAATTGCCAAATGAACAGGAACGCCATGGCCCGCCCCAGGCCCTGCCGGCCGAAGGCGTCGCGCAGGTAAAGATAGGAGCCGCCGGAACCGGGCATGGCCGCGCCCAGCTCGCTCCAAACCAGGCCGTCGGCGCTGGCAATGACCAGCCCGGCCACCCACCCCAGCAGGGCCTGCGGCCCGCCCATCGAGGCCGTCAACACCGGGATCGTGATGAACGGGCCAACCCCGATCATCGTGGACATGTTCAGCGCCGTGGCCTGGAGCAGGCCGAACCTGCGCGGCAACGCCCCTTGGGCCTCAGCGGGCCCTCTCGTCTCTACCTGGGACTCGGATGTCATGAAAAAGGTCTTGCGTGATGCCTCTGTGAAGGCGGGGGCGACACGCCGGGCAGACCCCTCACCCCGACCCTCTCCCCTTCCGAAGGGGAGAGGGAGAATTCCGGGTAGCGGCTTGAGAAAGCGCAGACACCCGGAATTCCCAGAGACTGCCGACGCTTCTCCCTCTCCCCTTCCGAAGGGGAGAGGGCGGGGGTGAGGGGTTCGCCGGGGACTCCGGTTCCGCCGTCATTGACCGATTGCCGTGTTGCCTCATTGCTGCTTGCCGGGGGTGTTGCCGGCTTTCCTGGCGGCGTTGTTGAGGCCGACGACGATCTGGGCGGCCTCTTCGCGGCTGGCATCGGCCGTGAAGAGCAGCACTCCATCCGAGATGCGGTTGGAAATGAGCACGGCGGCCAGCCAGCGGCTTTCGTTGAGTTTAGGCAGGGTAGGGCTGGCGAATTGGCTGAAGATGACCATGTGCTTGCCGTGGTTGGCCACGGTGGCTTGTTCCAGCAGCCAGGTGCCGCGCCGATCCAGGCGGATGCGCAACGCAAAACCGCCTACGGCCTCCGTGATCCGCGCCTCGGAGACATTGCCTTCGCTCAGAAACGACTCCCGTTCGATGTTGACCGTCTGGGGGTTGTCCCGGAACACGGAGATGGGCTGGGCCCCAGAGGTGTCGCGGTTGGCCTCCAGAAAGACCCGGAAGGTGCTCAGGGCCTTGGCGCGCCTGCCCTCGGGACTGCGGCAGCCGCACATTTGGACCATCGCCAATGCCAATGCCGACAGCAAATAGACATTGAATCCATTCCACCGAATCATCATAGTGCGCTAAACAATCTTAAAACGACGCTAAAGTAAAGACAGATATGAGCAAGCAGTCCAACAAGGTTGAGAAGCGCCAACGCCGTCAGCGCTACATCAAACGAACAAGAGTGGCCTCCAAAGCCAAGGCCCCCGCGCCAGCCCCTGCTCCCGCACCCGCCGCGGCCCCCGCCCCGGCCGCCGTGCCCGCCCCGGTTGCCGCGCCCGCCCCGGCCGCCGTGCCCGCCCCGGTTGCCCCGCCCGCGTCGGTCGCGAGCCCTGCCCCGGCCGCCGAACTCCCCACACCCTCAGCTACCCCGCCCCCGGCTCCGCCACCGGCCCCGGCGCCGCCGCCCCCGCCCCCGGCCCCGGCAGAGCCCCAGAGCCAGACCTAAAGCCGTCATGACTCATCAGGTTGGGGTCAACAGTGCCGTTGGATAGGAGCGCGGACGCCTCGTCCGCGCGGCTCTGGCGGTGATAGACGCGCGGACGGGGCGTCCGCGCTCCTGTGCGCGACCTGAACAGTTACAAGCCGCCATGCCACTTATCCCCGGCCGCCTGGAATACGGAGACACTATCGGGGTGGCGGCGCCGGCCAGCGCCCCGCCCGACCCAAAGGCCATCGACCGCTCGGTCGCGGTCCTGGAGCGGCTCGGCTTCCGGGTCAAACTCGCACCCCACGTGCGCAAGCGCCGGGGTTTCCTGGCCGGCACAGACCGCGAGCGCGCAGGCGACCTCATGAGACTGTTCACCGATCCCAAGGTGAAGGCCATCGTCTCGATGCGCGGCGGCTACGGCTCCTCCCGGCTCCTGTCTCTCCTCGATTTCAATGCCATCCGCGTCCACCCCAAGATCTTCATCGGATACAGCGACATCACCTCCCTGCATTGGGCGCTGCTGAGGAAATCGAATCTCGTCTCCTTTCACGGCCCGATGCTCAACTCGGATTTCATCAAGGACAGCTTCCCGGACTTCACGTGGCGGAGCTTCACGAGGACCCTCATGCAGCCCGCGCCCGCCGGGAGCATTTGCCAGGGCTACCCGGGGCGAACGGTCTCGGTCCTGCGGCCCGGGAAGGCCTCCGGGCCGTTGCTCGGCGGCAACCTCTGCCTCATCTGCGCCACCGTGGGCACGGCCTGGCTGCCCTCATTCAGGAACAAGATCTTTTTCTTCGAAGACCTCAACGAGGCCCCATATTGCTTCGACCGCATGTTGACCCAGTTGCTCAACGCGGGTCTTTTGCAGCAGGTGGCCGGCATTGCCATCGGCGTCAACCGAGGCTGCAAGGACCCGAAGGCGCGGAAGTGCAAGGAATACCGCCAGACCATCGAGGACGTGTTCGCAGAGCGGTTGCGCCCGCTCGGGGTCCCCGTGGTCATGGGCCTGCCCTTCGGGCACATCCCGCTCAACGCCACGCTGCCCGTGGGCGTGCGGGCGACGCTCATTGGAGGGGCCCGCGGCGGGGACCTGGTCATCGAAGAGGCGGCAGTAAGATAGAGCCTGTCCCAAAACCCCGCGAGTGGGGGACCTTTGTCGCAGCCTTTGCCGCAACCTTTGTCGGATTGGCCATTTCTCGACAAAGGTGCCGACAAAGGCTGCGACGAAGGTCTGGAATCAGAGCTTTTGGGACAAGCTCTAAGATAGAGCCTGTCCCAAAACCCCGCGAGTGGGGGACCTTTGTCGCAGCCTTTGCCGCAACCTTTGTCGGATTGGCCATTTCTCGACAAAGGTGCCGACAAAGGCTGCGACGAAGCTCCGGAATCAGAGCTTTTGGGACAAGCTCTACGATAGAGATGGCCCTCGACCGCTTGCGCGCCTTCACCTCAGCCGGACCTGTCCGATTGGTCCGACGGGTCTGGCTCCCCTGAAACAGCCGTAGGCTCGGGATGCACCGTCACATCCGCGCCCGGCAGGACTTCGCCCACGGCCTGCTCGACGCGCTCGGTCACAGCGTGGGCATCCTGGAGCGGTTGGCGGCCATCCAAGGTGATGTGGAGATCCACAAAATAGTGCGGCCCGGAATGCCGGACCCGCACGGCATGGCAATCCCTGACTTCGCCGATGCTCTCGACCTTGGCCTTGATCTTTTCGGCCGCCCCCGCCGGCGAGGTGTCCATCAGGCCCTCGATAGTGCGCAACCCGAGCCGGACGCTGACCCCGATCACGATGACCGCCACAATGAGCGCCGCCACGGCGTCGGTCTTTTCAAGAAAGCCCAGATTCGGGAACCAGGATGCTATCTTTACGCCCACCAAACCCAAAAGCACGACCGCCGAGCTCCAGAGGTCCGTCCGGAAGTGCAGGGCGTCGGCCTCCAGCGCCTGGCTGCGGTTCTTCACCGCCACCCGGTAAAGCATCCGGGAGCGGGAGAGGTTGACCGCAACCGAGACGAGCATGACCGCGAAGGTCCACCAGGTGGCGTCCACGTGTACGCCTTGCCCCGCCAGCCTGCGGGCCGACTCACGGATGATCCAGGCGCAAGTCAGCAGCAGCAGCAGCGATTCAAACAGCGCCGACAGATGCTCCACCTTCCCATGCCCGTAGGGATGGTCGCTGTCCGGCGGCTTGCCCGACAACCGGATCGCAAGGTAGGTCACCAGGGTGACGACAAAATCCATGCCGGAGTGCGCCGCCTCGGCGAGGATGCCCAGGCTGCCGCTGAGCAGCCCGATGACAATCTTCAGCCCGGTCAGCACCACGGCCGCAGCAAGAGAGGTCAATGCTGCGGCCCTCATTTCGGCCTGGCCCGCTCCCAATGTCATGTCTCTAGAATCCTACTCGGGCGGAATGTTTTCCGCCAGAGCAGATTGGGGTGCGCGCCCGAAGTCGCGAAGCGTTTTGGACTGCGGCAGTCCAAAACCTTGCGGGCTTCCCGACGCCCCCCTCGACTTGCCCGGCTTGCGGAAGGCCGACCGAGCCAAGATGCGCCCATCGTGCGGGAGCGCGGGTGCGCGGGAGCGCGGACATTTTGACTGGGATTTCGGATTCCAGGCAGAAAGATGGGGGCAGAAAGATAAAACAAAAACTTATCTTTCTGCCCCCATTTTTCTGCCTGCCTCGGATTTCGGATTTCGGATTTCGAAACGGGGCACGCCGCTCATCGGCGCCTGAACACCATCACCTCGGAGACCACCAACTCGTATTTGCGCCGATGCTCGCGGATGAGCAAGGGGAGGTCGAGGCGGCGGCGCAGTTGGGAATGCGGTTCGAGCATCTGCCGGACCTGGCGGTTGGGCAGCCATTGGTCCTGGGGCGTGTATTGCTCGAGCCAGGAATTGGGAGAGGCGAGGAGCAACTGCCCTCCGGGAGCCACCAGGCGCGGCACTTGCTCGAGGAACCGGCGCGGTGAGGCGAGCCTGCAGAGCAGGTTGATGGCCGCCACGATCTGAAACGCGGCCCCGGGCAGGGCGCCCAAGTCGAGGGCATCGCCCACATCGAACTGGACCTGGCTGCGCTGCAACGCGCGCGGCAGGACCAACCGGCGCGCCAGAGACTGCAGCCCCGAATCAGTGACTTGAACGGTCACCGCCTTGTCTCTGGCCATGCGGCGGGCGGCATCCACGAAGGGGCGCGAGCTGTCCAGCCCCAGGGCCTGGTCGGCCACGCGCCCCAGTTCGAAGGTAAAGCGTCCCACGCCGCAGCCGATGTCCAGGGCGCGCGTGGGTCCGGGGGCGGCCCGGTCCAGGGGCAGAAGGCACTCCCGGCGAAGCCGTTCATGAAACCGCATCAGTTGGCGGGGAACAAACTGGAACGGGCAAAGCTCCCGGGGCGAACCGTAGTGAAAGAGCAGGTACTCTTCGAGGTAGCGCGAGGTCTCGTACGGATTGGGTTTGTCCGTCACGTTGCCAGGGCTTTCACGAATTCCGTCGGTTCGTAGTCCTTGATCAGCAGCACTTCCTTGCCCTCCTTGTGCATCCAGACGCCGTTGAGGCGGATCTCCGGGGTCTTGTGCGGGGCAAACAGGATGTCCTCGTGGGTGGCGTGGCGCTTGTCCTTGAATGCGCTGGGGCCCAGGTTCCCGCCCAGGTGATCGTCGCGCCCGGTGGCCACGTGCAGAGTGCCGAGGATCTTCTCGTCCTGGATGTCCGCGCCGGCGGGCGGGAGGACTTGCGTGCCCAAACCCAGTTCGCCCAGCACTCCCGTGGCCGGATCGCTCTGGAAGAGGCCCAGGGCCTGTTCGAGCGTGGTTTGGCTGCCTTTGAGCAGTTGGCCATCCCGGACACGCCCGTCCGCCACCTCCATCAGCGCCAGCGTGCCGTCCCCTTTGAGCCGGAGCGGGAACTGGCCGCGCGCACCGGTCGGCACCCAATAGATCTCCCCGGCGGGCAGGTTGGCTATCTCGCCCGGGCGCGGGCACAGGCCGTGGCTTTTTTGGGCCTCCTGGCGGCCCAGCTCGAGCGTGAGCCGGGCCCGTTGCCCCAGGACCTCGAACTCGACCACCACGTCATCGCACCGGGTGAGCGCCTGGCGAAGCCGTTCCGCCTTGGCGGAGACCTGGGCGTAATCCTTGGCCAGGCCGGTGCGCAGGATGGTTTCGTTGCACCCGTGCATGGTCGCGCCGCGAAAACCGATCTCCTTGGCCAGCGCTGTCAGCGGGGCGGTGGCCGAAAAGCTCGTCAGGTAGAGCACGATCTGCAGCCGCCGCAACACATCCTCCGCCAGCCTCAGCGGCTTGCCCTCGGCGTCCAACACCGTCGGCGGCAGATCCAGATTGCTGCCCCCCGTCGGTGCGTAGGCATAAAAATCCACCCCGGCAAAAGGCAGCTCCGCCTTGTGCTCGAGCAGTCCCTGGTAGAACACCTCGTAGGCAATCCGTTGCGTGACCAGCCCGGTGTCCTGGAGGAATTTCCAGCCTTTCACGTCGAGCGGCCTGGGCAGATCGATGAAAACGCCCACCCGCTCTCCCGCCCGGGTCGAAGACCGTCCGCATCAGCCGCACCAGATCAAATTCAGGGATATTCATCTCCTCTATCATAGCCCGCCTCCGCATTTGCGCAACCGGGGGGAAGTCGGGCCGCAGCCGGACACTGCCCCCGTAGCGCAGACTTCCAAGTCTGCTGTATCGCGGGTTTCCTAACCCGCAGGCGCCGCGAGTTCCGGCGCCCTGCCGACTGGAAGTCGGCGATACAGCAGGTTTGGAAACCTGCGCTACAAACTGCTGTGCCCCGCCAAATGGGGCCAGTGCCGGGATGCACACGGGGCGCCGCGTGTGTTTCTCTTTTTTCGTGCCCCCGTTGTCCGGAGCGTGTACAACCGGCGCACTATGTTTTCATTGCAGAAGCTCCTGGGCCAGGAGGACAAGTTCTTTAGCCTCCTGGAGGCCAGCGCCGAGGAGGCGCGCGGCAGCGTCCAGACCCTGGTCGGACTGAGCAAGAACCTGGACAAGCCGGTGGGCATGCACGAACTGGCGCATCTGCGCCGGAAGGACAAGCGGATCACCCAGCAGATCAGCGATGCCGTCTATACCACCTTCATCACGGCGCTGGAGCGCGAGGACATCGAGGAACTCTCCAATGCCCTCTATAAGATCCCCAAGACCGTCGAGAAGTTCACCGAGCGGGCCATGCTCACGCCGCACTTCGTGCGGGGGATCGATTTCTCCAAACAAATCGACCTGCTGGAGCGGGCCACGGACATCGTGCTCGAACTGGTCAAGTCCCTGCGCAAGGGCATGAACCTCGAGAAAGTCAAGGACCTCAACGACCGGCTCCAATTCCTCGAAGGCGAGGCCGACAAGCAGATCATGGCGCACTACAAAGACCTCTTCAGCGGCGCACACGAGCCGCTCCAGGTCATCGCCCTCAAGGACCTCTACGAGTTGCTCGAGAAGATGATCGACCGTTGCCGCGACGCGGGCAACGTCATCGCCAATATCGCCCTGAAAAACTCCTGAGGCTTAGTCGCGATGATTCTCGTGCTGCTGGTCATTTTGGTGGCGCTGGTCTTCGAGTTCATCAATGGCTGCAACGACACCGCCAACTCGATCGCCACGGTGGTATCCACCCGGGTCCTGACGCCCCGCCAGGCAGTGGTGTTGGCCGCCTGCACCAACATGATGGGCGCCCTCTGGGGCACGGCCGTGGCCAAAACCATCTCCTCGGGCCTGGTGGACGCGAAACTGGTGGCGATGACCTCGAGCATCATCATTTGCGCATTGCTCGCGGCCATCCTCTGGGACCTGCTCGTGTGGTGGGTCGGCCTGCCGTCCAGCTCCAGCCACGCCCTGATCGGCGGCCTCTGCGGTTCAGCCCTGGCCGCTTCTTCGAACAATTGGCGCGTCATTGTCTGGTCGCAGCCCGACCCGCGCCATTGGTGGCTCGGCAAAGGGTTGTTGTGGAAGGTCATCGTGCCGATGGTCACCTCCCCCGCAGCGGGCCTGGCGCTGGGCTTCCTGATGATGGCGGGCCTCTATCTGCTCCTGCGCCGGGCCAGGCCGGCCAAAGTCAATCGCCTCTTTGGCATCGCCCAGATGTTCAGCGCCGGCGGCATGGGCCTCATGCACGGCACCAATGACGCCCAGAAAACCATGGGCATCATCGCCTTGACTCTGTTCACCGCCACCCAGGCGGGCCACTTCAAAGACCTGCCGCGCTGGCTCTCGTTCCTCCAGGCCCCCGCCCCCGCGCCGGGCAACGACCTCGAAATCGCGGCGTGGATCAAGGTCGTGTGCGCCCTGGTGATGGCCTCAGGCACGGCCGTGGGCGGATGGCGCATCATCAAGACCCTGGGCCATAAAATGGTCAAGCTCCATCCCATCAACGGTTTTGCCGCCGAGACCAGTTCCGCCCTGGTCATCTGGGCCGCCACTCACCTGGGCATTCCGGTCTCGACCACCCACAATATCTCCGCCGCAATCATGGGTGTGGGGGCCGCCCGCCGCCTCAACGCCATCAAGTGGACAGTTGTCGAGCGCATGGTCTGGGCCTGGCTCCTCACTATCCCCGTCACGGGGGGCCTGGCCTATGCGTTCGTCAAACTCCTGCGGGTGTTGGGATAGTCAGCTCTCGGCAAAGGCGCGGTGTTCGGGGCTCTCCAGGCCGCGTCGCAGCCCGGCGAGCACACCCTTGAGGTCCCGGCGCAGGAGGGCCTGGGTGTCGAGCCAAAGGCCCGGAAAGACCCCGCTCTTGAGCAGGCCGCCTTCCCCAGAGGCTATCTCCAGGTACTCCTCTTCCCGCAACTCCCACCACACGAGGCGATTCTCGCCCGTGATCCATGCCAGGTATTCGCGCACGCCGTTGCGGCGGTACGCGCCTTTCTTTTGGTGCAGGTCGTAAGCCCGCGAACTGCCGACGATCTCGACGGCCAGTTCCGGCGCTCCTTCGATGTAGTCCTCGGCGGAAATGCGCGCCTGCCCGCCCTTGGCCTGCGCCTTTATCAGCACCAGGTCCGGCTGCGGCTCGTTTTCGAGATCCAGGCGGACTGTCGAATCAGTAAAGCATTCAACGCCGGGAGTTTCGACCTCATACATCGCCAGCCATGCGCCGAGGATAGTGTGAGGCTTGCCATGTCTCCTGGCACGGACGGGTGAGGGCATATAGACGATTCCTTCGATGAGTTCGGCCTTCTTGACGTGCGGCATGCGCTCGTAGCGCCGCTCAAACTCGCTGCGCGTGAGCCGATCCCCCGGTTCCAGCAGCGGCTCCGCTAACTCGGAGCCGGCCTCTTGAGGGCTGATGGTGGGTGCGCCAGTTGTCGCCATACCGGTACTTTACGGCAGGCCACCCTGGAAACAAGGACAAACCCCGGGTTGAAATCCGAAATCCGCAGGAAGCAGAATCATTACTGACAGAATCATTTTGGTAAGAGTTATCCTTATGATTCTACCAAAAATGATTCTGCGTATTTCGGATTTGGAGCCCCCTGGGTCTTGGGCGCGGCCCTATTTGGCCATTACGACGTCCGAGTCATTATCAGCCTGCCTCGTGCCATCGGCTTCGGTCTCTAAGGAGCGGTTGCCGGCCTGGCCGGGCCGTGGCGTCTGCTCCAGCGGCCCGCCCTCGCCGGCCTTGTGGAACTTGACGCTCACGATCTTGCTCACGCCCTGTTCCTGCATGGTAATGCCGTAGAGCACGTCGGCCATGCCGATGGTCCGCTTGTTGTGGGTGATGATGATGAACTGGGAGTGGGCCAGGAACCGCTGCAGGATGCGGGTGAACCGGTTGATGTTCGATTCGTCCAGCGAGGCGTCCAATTCGTCCAGGACGCAGAAGGGGCTGGGTTTGACCTGGTAGATCGAGAACAGGAGGGCCACGGCGGTCATGGTCTGCTCGCCGCCGGAGAGCAGTGAAATGGTCTGCAACTGCTTGCCGGGCGGGCGGGCGACGATCTCGATGCCGCTCTCGAGCGAGTCGTTCTCGTCCACGAGCAGCAGGTCGGCCTTGCCGCCGCCGAAGACCTCGGTGAACAGGGCCCGGAAGCTGTCGCGGACCTGCTCGAAGGTCTGCTGGAACATCTGGCGCGTCTGGGCGTTGATGCGGTTGATGACCTCCAGCAATTGGCCCTTGGCCTGGACCAGGTCGTCGTGCTGCTGGCTCAGGAACTGGTGGCGCTCCTCGGTCTCCTCGTATTCCTCGATGGCGACAAGGTTGACGGGGCCCATTTCAGCCAACCGCTGCTGCAGGGCCTCAACCTGCCGGCCCACCGTGGTCCAGTCGGTCGCGACCCCCGCCGCCGCCATCTCATCGGGCGTCATGACGTGGACCTTGGGCTGGCCTTCGTCGGCAAACGTAATGGTGATGCACTCGCTGCGCACGTCGTCGAGGCGCACCTGGTATTTCTCCTGGATACGGTCGCGGAGGTTCTGGACGGAACATGGTCTTTTGCGCCAGTTCGACCTCCAGGCCCGAGCGCTGCTCCTGGACCTCGGCCAAGTGGCGCCGCTGCTCGCGCAGCCCTTCATCCCGCGCGCCCACCGCCGCCTCCTGGGTCTGCTTCTGGCCCAGCAACTGGGCCGTCTGCGCAGCGACCTGCTCCCGCTCGTGCTGCAGCACCTCGATCTGGCCGCGCGAATCCTGGATTTCCGATTCGGCCTGTTCCTTGCGCGCGGCGAACGACCCCAACTCGCTGCGGCGCTGCTCGATGAACTGGACCAACTCCTGGAGCCGCTGCTGGAGCGACTGCCGTTGCTGGCCGTAGGCGGCGCACATCTGCTCCTCAGTCGCCAGCGCCACCCGGCTCTCGGTCAGGCCCGCATTGGCGCCATCGCGCTGCTGGCGCAAGCTCTCCAGGCGCGCGCTCGCCTCGGCGACCCGCGCCTGCTCCGCCTGCTCCAGGCCCTGCGCTTCGGCCGCCCGGGCTGCCAGCGCGGCCCGCTTCTCCAAACCCTCCCGCTCCTGCGCCGCCAGGCTCTCGACCTCATAGACGACCGTCTCGATCTTCTGGTCCAGCAGCCGGTGCGAGTTGCGCAACGCATTGAACTCGCCTTCGTGGGTGGCAATGGCGACCTCCTGGGCGCGCAACTCGGTCTGGGCCTGTTGCAGGCCCGCTTGCAACTCGGTCCGCTCGGCCTGCAGGGCGCCCTTGCGGCGGCTGATCTCAGCGGCCTGCTCGCCAACCTGCCGCAGCGCGCCCTCCAATTCGGCGATCTGGTTCCTCCGCCCCAGGATGGACGCCGCCTCCTTGCCCTCCCCGTTGCCGCCGCTGGAACCACCGGTATAGACGCCATGCTCGCTGAGCACTTCGCCGCCCAGGGTGACGTAGTGGAAGGCGCCCGGGCTCTGGACCCACGCCGCAGTGGCGGCCTCCAGGTCACGCACGATTCGCGTCCTGCCCAGCAACCGCTCCAGCAGCGGACCGACCGAGTCTTCGCTGCGGACCACCTGGATGGCGGGTATCGGCGCCCCATTGAGCGGGGCGCATTCCGACACCGCCCCCGCCGGCTGCGGCGAGATGGGAGTGCGCCCGTCCTCGGGCGCAGCGACGTCCGCAGCCGGGGCAGCGGTCAAGTGCTCCGGCGCACGTGCCCGGTCCGTCGCTGCTGCGCCCGGGGACGGGCGCACTCCAGGGGCGGTGTCGGGATACGCCCCATTGAGAGGGGCGATGGCCTCGTCGGCGGGTGCGGAGAGCGCGGGCGGTTCACAGCCCTGTGGCGCGGGCGTCCCGCCTGCACCCTCCCCTTTGGGAGCGGCCTCCTGATGCCCGTTGCGGGCAAAGGCCAGCGGGGCGATGCTCGCCCGCCCTTTCCGGTTGGCGCTCAGGTCCGCCAGGATTTGCTGGGCGGCCTCCGGCTGCTCGGTCAGCACCAGTTGCAGGTGATGGCCCAGGGCGGTTTCGATGGCCCTGACATACGGGTCGGGCACGCAGATCCGGTCGGCCAGCGAGCCCAGGACGTGCTGCGACTGCTCCAAGGCGGCGCGCGAGCCGGCGCTGAAACCCTCGTGGGCGGCCTGGAGTTGGCCCAGGACATCGAGGCGCGAGCGGTTTTGGGCCTGCTGCTGGAGGAGCGGGTCGAGGTCCCGGGCGGCGGCGTCGAGTTCCTCCTGGATTTGGCGCAGGCGCTGCTGGCGCTCCTCGACGGTGCGGCACTGGGATTGGGCGTCGCGCTTCTCGGCTTCGACATTTTCGGCAAACTCCCGCAGCCGGGCCTGGAGCCGGGCGCGCTCCTCTTCGAGCAGTATTTTCTCGGCGGAGAGCTTCTCCAACCGCACGACGTTGCCCTGCTTCTGGAGGTCGAGGGCATTGAGTTCGTTGCGCACCCGGCTCAAGTCCTGGGCGGCGGCAAAGGCAGCGGCCTGGGCCTGGCGGGAGGTTTCCTGGCAAAGACCCAGTTGGTGCTCGAGGCCTCGCAGGGCCTCCTGTTTGGAGGCCAGGGCCTGGCGATGGCCCTGGAGGGCCGCCTCGGAGGCGGCCAGGTGCCCGCTCACGGCAGCCAGTTCCTCCTGGACCGCCCGAAGCCGCTCCTGGGCCTGGGTCATGTCTGCCATCGCCTTGGCGTCTTGGGCGCCGCACTCGCGCAGGCGCTCTTGGTCGAACTGAATGCGGCTCTCATGGCGGTCGATCTCGCTCTTGAGCTGGAGGCCGCGCTGCTGCTGGAGGCCGGCCTGGTGTTCGAGTTCGGAGAGTCGGCTGCGCAGTTGCGCCATCTCGTCCTCGCAACGCAGCACATTGGCCGAGGCGGCCTCGATCTCGTTGCGCAGGCCCTCGGCCGTCTGACGCCGTTCCTGGATGTCGGCCTGGAGGACATCGAACTGGTGACGGGCAAGTTGGGTGTCCAGGTGCTGTAACTCCTGGGAGATCTGCTTGTAGCGGCGGGCCTTGCCGGCCTGGCGCTGGAGCGAACCGATCTGGCGTTTGACCTCGCGGACCAGGTCGGCCACTCGGAGGAGGTTCTGCTCGGTGTACTCGAGTTTGCGCAGCGCCTCTTTGCGTTGGGCCTTGTACTTCGTGATTCCGGCAGCCTCCTCGAAGATCATCCGCCGATCCTCCGGTTTGCTGGAGAGAATCTGCGTGATGTTGCCCTGGGCCATGATGCTGTAGCTGGTCCGGCCCACACCGGTGCCCATGAACAACTGCTGGATATCCCTGCAGCCGGCACGGGGTCTTGTTGACGAAATACTCGCTGGCGCCATCGCGAAAGACACGCCGGGTTACGGTGACCTCGTTATAGGCAACCTCCACCCCGGCGGCCACCAGATGGTCCTCCTCCACGCCGCTAACGGTGAGCGAAACCTCCGCCATCCCCATCGGCTTGCGCGCGTCAGTCCCGTCGAAAATCACGTCCGCCATCTCGTCGCCACGCAGCGCCTTGGCCGATTGCTCGCCCAGTACCCAACGGATTGCGTCCGAGACGTTGGACTTGCCACACCCGTTGGGGCCAACGATGGCCGACACCCCGGGTTGGAAGTTCAGGCCGGTCTTATCTGCAAAGGATTTGAATCCCAATACAGTTAGATTTTTCAGATACATGACTTGCCAATAAAAACCAAAGTCTTTAGCCTAAGTAAAGCAAAAAAACCACAACATACTGGATATGACCGCCAGCCCGGCACAACTAATGGGTGAGGAACCGAGATTTGAATTGTGCCTACAAACGCCGGGAACTACTGTTCCCGCCGAACATTAACTTAACGGCATTACTATAGCGCAAAAGCGTCTCGCGCTTCAAGTACTTTTCGGAAAAACTTTTCCAACCCATGACCGGATTCATACCATGGAATCGGCACTCAAACAAATGAACACCCGAGCACTCTGCCTGGCCATGCTCGCCCTGCTCCTGGGGCATGGTTTGCAGGCCGCCGTTTTCGAGCCTTGCTCGGTCGTGCCTCCCAAACCGCTCCGGGAGTTCCGGGCGGCCTGGGTGGCGACCGTAGCCAACATTGATTGGCCCTCGAGGCCGGACCTGGGAGCGGCCCAACAGAAGGCCGAACTGGAGGCCATCCTGGACCGCGCCGCCCGGCTCAAGCTCAACGTCGTCATCCTCCAGGTCCGTTCCGCGTGCGATGCGCTCTATGCCTCGAGGCTCGAGCCGTGGTCCGAGTACCTGACCGGGACGATGGGCAAGGCCCCGGAGCCTTACTACGACCCTCTGGCGTTCGCCGTCGCCGAGGCCCACAGACGGGGCCTGGAACTCCATGCCTGGTTCAACCCCTTTCGCGCGCGCCATATCTCCGCCAAATCCCCGGCTGCCGCAGGGCACATCAGCCAGACCCACCCGCACCTGGTCCGCCAATACGGCCAGTACCTCTGGCTGGACCCCGGCGAGAAAGAGGTCCAGGACTATTCGCTGAGCGTCGTGATGGACGTGGTCAGGCGCTACGACATCGATGGCGTCCATTTCGACGATTACTTTTACCCGTACACGGAACGGGACGCGTCGGGCAAGGACCTCGATTTTCCCGACGAGCCGAGTTGGCGGCGCTACGGGGCAAATCTCGGGCTGAGCCGCGAAGATTGGCGGCGCGAAAACATCAACGCCTTCATCCGGCGGGTCTATGGCTCGATCAAGGCCGAGAAACCCTGGGTCAAATTCGGCATCAGCCCCTTCGGCATCTGGCGTCCCGGTTTCCCCGCGCAAATCGAGGGCTACGATGCCTACGCCAGGCTCTATGCCGACTCGCCCAAATGGCTGGCCAAGGGTTGGGTGGATTACCTGGCGCCGCAGCTCTACTGGGCTATCCAGCCCCCGCCCCAAAGCTTCCCGGTCCTGCTCAAGTGGTGGGCGCAGCAAAACGCCAAGGAACGCCTCCTGGCGCCCGGCATGAACTCGAGCAACGTCGGGCGCCAATGGAAGCCGGACGAAGTCCTCAACCAGGTCCGGCTCGCGCGCGCGCAACCGGGTGTCGGCGGCCACGTCCATTGGAACATGAAGAGCCTGATGGGCCGCAGCGCCCTGGCCGAGGCCCTCGAACGCGGACCCTACGCCCGGCCCGCGCTGGTCCCTGCCTCCCCCTGGCTGGGCCGATGCCGCCTGGGAAAGCCGGTGCTGAGCGCTGCTCAAACCGGCCAGCGCCTTGAGGCCCACTGGGGACCCGCCAAGGCCGAGCCGGTGGCGCACTGGCTGGTCCAAACGCGCCTCGGCGGCCAGTGGCAAACCGAGATCCTCCCGGCAATTGCCTCCAGCCAGATTTGGCGGGCAGCCGCCCCCGAGGTGGTCGCCATTTCCGCCGTGGACCGCAACGGCAACCTCAGCCCCACCGCGGCAGTGCAGGCAAAGCGACCTTGAGCGCCGGACCCCTGTATAGAACCTTTCCCAAAAGCTCTGATTCGGGACCTTTGTCGCAGCCTTTGTCGGCACCTTTGTCGAACAAAGCGCCAATCCGACAAAGGTTCCGACAAAGGTTCCGACAAAGGTCTCAGAATTCGGAGCTTCTGGGACAGGCTCCGCACAGGAGCGCGGACCCCCTCGTCCGCGCTCCTGTGCGGCCGCGTTTCTACGTGCGACCCAACCCTCCATAGTTTTGGAAGGGCTGTAAGCCGATTTCTGTCTGCTCTGCCCCTTCCGGAGAACGGGCAGAGGAGAGAATCATTTGTCTCAGCAGCCAATACCCGGGACTCACCCGCCCCAGTTGGGGACTGGCGCGCCAAAAATGCGCCAGCCCCCAACTGGGGCGGGGTGGAGCGGGCCGCCCCGCGGTCCCCTATTTGGCCTTGCACCCGATGGGGTTTTCCGTGCCTCCGCGCTTGCGCTTGGAGCGGTGGGCTCTTACCCCGCCTTTTCACCCTTACCCAACCCTTCCTGAGGCCAGCCGGCGCTCCCAAGCACCAACCACTGCGAGCCCAAGCCCGCAGTCCATACACACTGGTGCTCTGCTTTGCCGGCGGCTTCAGGAAGGGCTGGGCGGTTTGTTTTCTGTGGCACTGTCCGTCGGCAGGCCTCGCGGCACTGCCTCCCGCGTGTATCCCGAGGCCCGCCCTCTTGCGAAGGCGCCCCCAGGTTACGCGGCATCGCGCCCTTTGGTGTTCGGACTTTCCTCCCCCGGCTCGCGCCGGGAGCGATCCTCCGCCCTTCCAAAACCAACGGCAATATACTCCCCTCACGGACCTGAAAGAAGTGAAAAATCGGCCCTCGGTCCGCACGGGGGCATCCCGACTGCCCCCACCGCCGGCGGCGAGGCTGGAGTGCGCCCGTCCTCGGGCGCAGCGACGTCCGCAGCCAGGGCAGCCGTAAAACACTCCCGCGCGCTTGCCCCCTCCTACGCTGCTGCGCCCGAGGACGGGCGCACTCCGGGGCAGTGCCAGGATGCGCCCGCTCTCGACCCTCGCCCTCGCACCTCTTGTATTTGACACCGGGCCGGCACGTCGCACAAACTGTGCGCCGCATTTTTTGCGATCATGAGAAACTACTTGTTGTGCGCGATGACGGCGGGCTGCGTTTTGGCGGCCGCGCCAGGCCGGGTTTGGGCGGAGGATGCTGCGACGGTCTTCATTTATGAAAGTCCCCGCGAGTTCTTTGGCAGCGGCGACTTCGACGGTGACGGGCGGATGGACCTGGTCATAGTGGACAAAGAGAGCGGCAAATTCCGGCTGGGCTACCAGCAATCCGGAGGAGCGCTCTCCTGGGTGGATTGCCGGCCCTCCGGCATCAAAGGCATCGCCGGGTTCGGCATCGGCAAGCTCCTGGATGCGAAGCTGGACGGCTTCATCTTCGCGGCCCCGGACGAGAACCAGGTC
Source organism: uncultured bacterium (assembly GCA_963749495.1). Lineage (GTDB taxonomy): Bacteria > Verrucomicrobiota > Verrucomicrobiia > Limisphaerales > UBA8199 > CAVQND01. The sequence continues at coordinate 359,786 of CAVVMW010000014.1, read as the reverse complement.
TCGATGGCCGACGGCGCCAGCCCCGCCACACCGCACAGCCCTGTGCCCGTGCCGTATGACGCCGGTCTGGGGGCTAATGCCGTCGCGCCCGTGGGCGCCGGCGGCGAGGGCAGCAAGGGGTTGGCGGACGTGTATGTGGCCAGCATGCTCAATTCCCCCGAACCCGGGCCTGGCCACGCTGCTGCGCAATGGCAGCGCCGAGTTTCCCAAGCTGGCGGACTATCCCCTGAGCGGCCCGGCGGCGCGTGTCAATCACCTTGCCCTGAAGGCCGGCGGACCCGAGGCGCTCTGTCTGCTGGCCACCAGCAATGGCGGCGACACCTTCCGCGCCGAGAGCTTCAGCACCGGCAAAGAAGTCGTGCTCGCAACCGTCACCGGCCTGCCCTCAGGCTGCGACTACGCCGCCGGCAACTTCCGCGGCTCGCCCCTGCGCGAAGTCATCTTTTACAAGCCGGGTGACACCCGGTTGCTGGTCCGCCCCGTGGAAGAGCCGAGCCCGGGCAGTTCCGGTTCGGCGAGGGCAACAGCTTCGACCTGGGCCAACCGGTTCGGCGGGTCATCACCCTGGCCGAAAGCGCCCGGCTCTTCATCATCTTCGGCGCCGGCGAGAAGGCCGCCGTCTTCGGCTTCGACGGCTCCAGCGCCCCCGCCCAGGTCCAGGGCTTCAGCGCCACCAACGAACTGTTCACCTTTGCGGCTGCGTTGCCCTCCGGTTTGATCGTTTTGTCGCAGCCCACGACGGGCAAGTTCTCGACCCGCTACCAGGTCTTCAGGGCCTCCGGCGCGGCTTACGCCGCTGCCTCCTTCGGCAGCCTGGCCTCGCTGGCCGACAACGACAATGTCACGATTCCGGACATTTACGCGCGCATCTCCTCGAAGGCGCCCGCCGCCGACCAGGCCCAGATGAAACCCTACACCAACGCCATCCCCGGCACGCGCGTCACTTATGCCATGGTCCCCATCCCCGGCGGCGAGTTCCTCATGGGCAGCCCGGAGAGCGAGCCGGGACGCAAACCCGACGAAGGCCCCCAGCACAAGGTCCGCGTCGAGCCCTTCTGGATGGGCCAGTGCGAAGTGACCTGGAACGAGTATGAATTGTTCATGTACCCGGACGAGGAGCGCCGCACGCGCGCCACCGTGGCGAGCGACGAGAGCGGCGACAAACTGGCCGACGCGGTCACGCATCCCTCCAAACCGTACGTCGAGATGAGCTTCGGCATGGGCAAAGACGGCTTCCCGGCGATCAGCATGACCCACCACGCTGCCAACAAGTACCTGCCAGTGGCTCAGCGCCAAGACCGGCCATTTCTACCGCCTCCCGACCGAGGCGGAATGGGAATATGCCTGCCGCGCCGGCACGACCACCACCTATTTCTGGGGCGACGATGCCTCCAAGCTGCCCGACTATGCCTGGTACGAGCAGAACAGCGATTTCAAGTACCAGAAGGTGGGCAAGAAGAAACCCAATCCCTGGGGCCTGTACGACATGTACGGCAACGCGACCGAATGGGTGCTCGACCAATATGACCCGGAGTATTACAAGCGTTGCGCCGCAACCGGCATTTCGGTCGAGCCCCTGGAACAAGGCCACCCAGCCCTACCCGCACTCGGTGCGCGGCGGTTCCTGGGATGACGAGGCGGTCCGCTGCCGCAGCGCCGCGCGGCGCGGCTCCGAGCGGGCCTGGAAGATGACCGACCCGCAATTGCCCAAGAGCGTCTGGTATCTCTCCGATGCCCAATGGGTCGGCTTCCGCATCATCCGGCCCCTCAAGGTCCCCACCGCCGAACAGATGCAGAAGTATTGGACAAGCGGCACCGAAAGAGATTAGTCTCGGCCCAGTGCGGGCCGGGTGTTTTGTGCGCCCGCCGCGTCGTGACGGTCATGACTGCGATTTAAGAACCGCAACTGACACCAGACCAACATAAAACCCAGAGTACCATGCAAGATCAATCAAATCATCCCTCCTCGGCGCTCTCTCGCCGGCAGTTCCTGAAGAGCTCCTCGATCGCAGCCGCCTCGGCTGCGGCCGTGGCCAGCTTCCCCTCCATCCTCCACGCCCAGGCCAAGCAGCCCATCCGCGCGGTCATCATCGGCCTGGGCGGACGCGGCAGCGGCGCCGGCGACAACTTCCGCGAGGCGGTCAAGGCGACCGGCGTCGATGGCAAAATCGTGGCCGTGGCCGACCTCTGGCAGGACAAGGCCAATCGCGGCCAGGATATCTTCGGCGTGGCCCCGGACAAGTGCTTCAGCGGCTTCGACGCCTACAAGAAGGCCCTCGAGGTCCCTGGACGTCAATTACGCCATCCTGGCCACCCCGCCCGGCTTCCGAGCCCCGCGTTTCAAGGCCTGCGTCGAGGCCGGCAAGAATGTCTTCATGGAAAAACCGGTGTGCGTCGACGGCCCCACCGCCCGGATCATGTATGCCGCCGCCGAGGAATCCAAAAGGAAGAATCTCAAGGTGGCCGCCGGCACTCAGCGCCGCCACCAGACCGGCTACATCGAGACCATCAAGCGCATCCATGATGGCGCCATCGGCGACATCGTGACGCTGCGCGTTTACTGGGTCAACGGCGGCCAGATCTGGCACAAGGTCCGGGACGGGGGCGCGCGGGGCGATAGCGCCCTCGAAAAGCAAATCAGCAACTGGTATCATTACATCTGGCTGAGCGGCGACCACATCTGCGAACAGCACGTTCACAACCTGGACGTCGGCAACTGGATCATGAAGGACCACCCCGTGCGGTGCTGGGGCATGGGCGCCCGGCAGATCTTGGGCAGGCTGCCCACCGAATCCGGCGAGATCTGGGACAATTTCGCCATCGAATACGAGTATGCTCATGGCGTCCGCATGTTCGCCTATTGCGGCCAAATCAAGCGCGACTGGTCCTCCGTGAGCGAGGCGGTCCAGGGCACCAGCGGCTCCTCCAATCCCGGTGGCAGCATCGTGGCCAAGGGCGGCTGGACCTGGCGCAACCGTGACAACGGCAGAGACGCCTACGTCCAGGAGCACATCGACCTCATCAACGCCATCGAGAACGACACGCCGCTCAACGAAGCCGCGCAGGTCACCGACAGCACCCTCACCGCCATCATGGGCCGTGAAGCTGCCTACAGCGGCGCCGCCATCGAGTGGGACGCCATCCTCAAGTCCGAGTTCGCTTACGGCCCCCCGGCCCTCTACGACGATTGCTCCAAGATGCAGTACGGCGACTTCCGCACCTTGCAGCCGCCCCTGCCCGGCCGGCACAATATCTTCAAGGACCCGCCCGTGGTTCCCACGCAAGCTTGAGCCCAGCCAGACCTCGGCACCGCTCTCCGTTCTCACGGCCGGCCCCACACGGGACCGGCCGTTTTTACTGAGCGAGGGGCGAGGGACGAGGCACGCACCTGGCCCGCCAGGTGTTGGTCTGCGCCAGTCCTCTGGCGCTTTTGGGAGCCTGCGAACCTGAAAGCGGCAGAGGACTGCCGCACTCCAAGACGCTTCGCGCGCGGCGACACACGTCCTTTTCACGCGCGTCCCTTATGTCCCTTCCATCCTCAGGATGATGTCCGCACTCGATCTGCGCGCCCTTGCCCGGCATGGCCGTCGCGACCATACTGGTTTCTGAAATGAATGCCGAACCGAACAAGCTCCCTCCAGGCCGTGTGGCCTCGTTGCACCTGCACCCGGCGGAGCCGGGCGCGCCCTTGCTCGCGGTGGAAGTGGTCGAAGCGGTCCAGGCAAAGGGGCTGGGCGGCGATACGCGCTATTTCGGCCGGCTCAGCCGCGAGACCGGCCAGCCGAGCCGGCGGCAAGTGAGCCTGATCGAGCGCGAGCAATTGGCCGAGCACGCGGCGGCGCTGGGGTTGGCCGGCATTGCGCCTGGCGCCGCCCGCTCGAACATCGAGACCCAGGGCATAGACCTGGTCGCCCTGGTGGGGCGCGAGGTCGAGATCGGCGGGGCGGTCCTGTTGGTTGCCGCGCCTCGAGACCCCTGCGCCAAGATGGACGCGGTCTGCCAGGGCCTGCGCGAGCGCATGTCGGGCCATCGCCAGGGCGTCCTGGCCGAGGTCCTCCGCTCCGGCCCCATCTGTGTCGGCGACCCCATCGCTGTGCGCAGCCCGTAAGCTGCCGGCACCCCAATGTACGAATTCAGGATTTCGGGCTTCCCGCGATCGGCTCACCGGATTCCCGTTCTTCCCTTCGTTTCCTTCGTTCCCTTCTGTTCCTCTTCCGGTTTTCTCTGTTTCCTTCTGTTCAATTTTCTTCTCGCCATCGGGCGCCAATTTGTGCCTCATTGGACCGCTATGAAAAAGTCCTTGAACAATTCAGGTATGAATCGACGCCGCTTTCTTGCCACGACCGGTCTGGCCCTTGCCGCGCCGACCCTCATCCCCGCCAGCGCCCTGGGGCTGGAAGACAAGGCCGCTCCTTCAGAGCGCGTTACCCTTGGAGTAGTCGGCTGGGGCATGCAGGGCCCCAACAACACCGATGCCTTCCTGGCACTCAAAGACTGCCAGGTCGTCGCCGCCTGCGATTTGGATAAGAACCACCTGCAAGCCGGCGTGGACCGCATCAACAAGGAATACGGCAACAAGGACTGCAAGGCCTACCATGATTACCGCGAGATGATGGCCCGCGCGGACATTGACGCGGTCATGCTCGCGGTGCCGGACACCTGGCACGCCCTGGTCGCGACCGAGGCCGCCAAAAACAAGAAAGACATTTACGGCGAAAAACCGCTGGCGCGGACCATCGCCGAGCAGCAGGCCATCGTGAAGGCCGTTCAAGAGAACCAGCGGATCTGGCAGACCGGCTCCTGGCAGCGCTCGCAGGGCCCGTTCCGCCGCGCCGCCGAGATCGTCCGCAACGGCCTCATCGGCAAGGTCACCCGCGTAGAAGTCGGCCTACCCGACGGCCATACCGATTTCGCCGAGACGGGCGGACCGATGGCCGCCAAGCTGAGGCCGGGCGCGCAGGCCGAGTTCCTTGCCAAGGTCGTCCCCGGCATGCCCGAATATGACGCCGCAATCAGCCAGCCCCCGCCCGAACTCGATTACCAAACCTGGCTCGGCCCTTCCAAGATGGAACCGTACATCGGCGCCCGCGTCCACATGAACTGGCGCTGGAACTACAACGTCGGCGGCGGCCAATTGCTCGACTGGATCGGCCACCATTGCGACATCGCCCATTGGGGCCTGGACATGGACAGCACCGGCGGGCCCTCGGAAATCCAGGGCGATGGCGAATTCCCGCGCCCCGACGCCATCTGGAACACCTGCACCCGCTACCGCATCACTCTCAAGTACCCCAAGGACATCACCATGATCATTGCCGGCGGCCATGGAGACATCCGCAGCGGCGCCAAGTGGATCGGCACCGACGGCTGGGTTTGGGTGGACCGCGGCGGCCTTGACTGCTCGAACACGGATTGGCTCCAAAAGCTGCCCGACACCTGCACCGTCCACCTCTACCGCTCCGACAACCACCAGGCCAATTTCATCAGTTGCGTCAAGTCCCGCAAACCCACCATCACCCCCGCCCTGACCGCCCATCACTCTGCCATCCCCGGCCACCTTGGCCTCATCTCGATGCTCCTGGGCCAGGAGGAAAACGGCAAGCGCATCGGACGCAAGATCAAGTGGGACCCGCAGAACGAGGTCATCCTCGACGACCCCGAGGCTGCCCAACTCCTGAGCCGGCCCTACCGCCCGCCGTGGCAACTGGGGTAAGTCGCGTAGCGACGCAGCGAAGGTAGGCGTGGACCAAGGTCCACGGTTCGTGGCCTGGGAACGGTCGCGCGTCGCGTAGCGACGCCTGACGGCTTCGCCGTTTTCAGGCGTCGCTACGCGACGCAGGTCATGTTGGGCCGGAGATCCGTGGACTGGAAGTCCACGGCTACCGTCAAGCACCGCTACGCGGTGCCACGCGGGTCATTCGTCATTCGTCATTCGTCATTCGTCATTCGTCATTCCTCGCACCGCAATCCAGACCCAGGATTCCCACTGGCACACTCCGCACTCCGCACTCCTCACTCCGCACTCCGCATTCGGTCCATTCGTCATTCGTCATTCGTCATTCGACGTCCGCCGGTTCGAGCTTCGGCGCAAGGAGGTGGACGATAACGAGGGCGAAAAGGTAGGCTAGACTGGCCGCCAGGAAGATGAGGAAGTAATCGCCCTGCTCGCCGCGCGCGATGGCGGCCTCGCGCAGATGGCCAACGATGAGGAACAGCGCAATCGCCCCGATCGAGCCGGCAAAACCGCCAAAGCCGGTGACGGCGCCGACGACGCGGCGCGGGAACATATCGGAGGCCAGGCTGAAGGCATTGGCCGACCAGGCCTGGTGGGCCGAGGCGGCCAGGGTAATCAGCGCCACCGCCACCCATTGATTGTGTGTGACCGTGGCAAAGACCACCGGCAGCACACAGAGGGCGCAGACCAGGAAGGTCATCTTGCGGGCCTTGTTGACGCTCCAGCCCAGCTTCATGAAATGGCCCGCCAGCCAGCCGCCGCCAATGCTCCCCAGCGAGGCCATCACGTAAATGACCGCTATCGGCGCGCCGCGTTTCTTGAGGTCCAAACCGAATCGGTCGGCAAAGAAGTACGGGGCGCCAACCAGGTAAAACCACCAGAAGCCATCCGTCATGAACTTGGCCATCGCAAACGCCCAGGCCTGCCGGTGAGGAAAGAGCCGTCGCCACGGGATCTTCACGGTCGGCTCGGGCGGGTCGCTGTTAATCCAGGCCAACTCGGCCGGCGAGACTCGGGGATGGTCCTGGGGCCGCCGATAGATGAGCAACCAGGCGATAATCCAGGTGATATCGAAGCAGGCCGTCACCAGGAACGCCCCGCGCCACCCCAGCGAATGGCCGCCAAAGAAGGTGACCTGCGTAAAGGCAAAAACCACCCAGGGCAAAAGCAAGGGCACCAGGAGGCCCCCGACGTTCGTGCCGCAATTGAAGATCCCGGTGGCCAGCGCCCGCTCGCGTTTGGGAAACCACTCCGCCGTCGTCTTGATCGCCGCGGGAAAGTTGCCGCCCTCCCCAAGGGCCAGCAGGATGCGGACGACGAAAAAGCCGGTGACCGTGCTGACCAGCGAGTGGCTCATCGAGGCCAGTCCCCAAAAGGCGCACGCCAGCACAAAACCCCACCGCAATCCCACGACATCCATCAACCGCCCGGCCAACAACAGGCTGACCGCGTAGGCCGCGTTGAAAGCCACCTGCATGTACCAGTAGGCCTCCTGGCTCCAGCCGGGGATCTTCCGGGCCAACTCCGGCGCCAGGTTCCCGAACACGCCGCGGTCGATGTAGTTGGCAGTCGTGACCCAGAAGAGCAGGGCGCAGATCACCCAGCGGAAATGGCTCGTGCGGGGTATGGCGGCCGGCTGCGCGAGCGCCGCAGATGTCACAGGCTCAGACATGGCAGCTATATGGCCACGACGCGCCCCGGAGGTCAAGCACCGGGCTGGGGGCGGGGTGCGATCAAAACTGTCGGTCAGCCCACGGCGCCTTTTTGCCCCGAAGGGGCTTCCGACAATGGCCCGGCGTTTCAACGCCGGGTGAGCGGACCCAAAGAGCAGGCCCGTCCCGAAGGGACGGCTGAAAGCGAGGAGTGTTGTCAGTCGTCCCTTCGGGACGAGGGTCCCTTTTGCGGCCTCCCCCGGCGTTGAAACGCCGGGCTATTCTCAGATGTCCCTCCGGGACAAAACTCCCGAGGCGCATGCCCAACACTTTTGATCGCACCCGCTCGGGCGCTTTGTGAAACCGCTTGACGAGGCGGCGGGCCTTGGGGAATTTCGTGCCTATGACATTCCAGATCGGGCGGGAGTTTACGCATCTTGCGGCGTGTTACGGGGTGGTGCTGATGGCCGTGGCTGTTTTGGGCGCCGAGCGGCCTGGGTTGGTGAGCGAAGAATTCATTTACGAAAGCGCCCCGTTTCCGGAGTGCCATGCCTCGACGCTGGCCGAGGCGGCCGAAGGCGGGTTGGTGGCGGCATGGTTCGGGGGCACGCGGGAGGGGCACCCGGATGTCGGGATATGGTTGAGCCGGCGGGGCGCCAAGCATTGGACCGCGCCTGTGGAAGTCGCCAATGGCGTGGCATCTCCCGACCGCCGCTACCCATGCTGGAACCCGGTGCTGTTCCAGCCGGGCAACGGGCCGTTGCTGCTGTTTTTCAAGGTCGGACCCCATCCGAACTCCTGGTGGGGCATGCTCATGACATCGCCGGATGGCGGCCAAACCTGGTCGGCGCCGCGCCGGCTTCCCGAGGGCGTTTTGGGCCCCATCAAGAACAAGCCGGTGCAATTGGCCAACGGTGACATCCTGTGCCCGTCCAGCACCGAAGACCACGGCTGGCGTGTCCATTTCGAGCGCACCGCCGACCTCGGCACGACGTGGCAGTCTTCCGGGCCGGTCAACGACGGCGAGACCATCGGCGCCATCCAGCCGACAATCCTCCGACTCCGGGACGGCCGCCTCCAAGCCCTGGGCCGGACCCGGCAGGACCGGATCTTCGAGATAGCCTCCAGCGACGGCGGAGTGACGTGGGGCAAGATGACGTTGACGGCGCTGCCCAACCCGAACTCGGGCATAGACGCCGTGACGCTCAAGGACGGCAGGCACCTCCTGGTGTACAACCACAAGGCCAGGCCCAGGGCGCGCAGCCCGCTCAATGTGGCGGTCTCCGCCGACGGCCTCGACTGGCAGGCCGCCCTGGTGCTGGAACAGGGGCCGGGCCAGGAGTTCTCCTACCCGGCCGTCATCCAGGGCAGCGATGGACTGGTCCAGATCAGTTACACCTGGAAGCGCCAACGCATCAAACATGTGGTCCTGGACCCCGCGAAGCTCCAACTACGCCCGATGCCAGGCGCACTTTGGCCGTGAGGTGCAGGACGGAAATCTTCACAAAGTGGATTTTGCTGGGCTTTCATCACAGAGGGTCTCTAGGAATTCAGATACGAACTGGCACGGACCACAACGATGGCGCCCCTCCGGCCGCCTCTTCGTTTCCTTCGTTTCCTTCTGTTCTGTTCCTGTGCCCAGCCGGTGGGAGGCTGCAAACGAACAGAAGGAAACGAAGGAAACGAAGAAGCGAAGAGCCAGATCATCTCTGAGAACTGTGATCTGGAGCTCCAACAAGAATTCTGTCTCACAGCCTTGGCCGTGAGCCCCAAAACAAACTTGTCGCCATCTTCCCGGTAAGGCACTAATGTCCGTAGCCAGTCTTGAGCGCCCTGGGGGCGGGCGACGCACCCCTCCTGCCTTCGCGGACGCCCAGCGGCAAGCCACAACTGATTTATGCCAACAACAAGTTGACGCGCGGCCCTGAAGCTCAACCCGCCCTCCAATCGCCTCATTGGTGACATGCCCAAAGTCGGCATTCGCCCGGCTATCGATGGACGGCGCAAAGGGATCCGCGAGTCGCTCGAAAAGACCACGATGGCCATGGCCCAGGCGGTCGCCAGGCTCATTGAATCCACGCTGCGCCATTCCAACGGCCTGCCGGTCGAGTGCGTCGTGGCGGACACGTGCATCGGGGGTGTGGCCGAGGCGGCCATGGCGGCCGAGAAGTTCCGCAAGGCGGGCGTCGGGGTCTCGCTCACGGTGACGCCGTGCTGGTGCTACGGTTCGGAGACGATGGACATGGAGCCGCTGGTGCCCAAAGCGATCTGGGGGTTCAACGGCACCGAACGGCCCGGCGCCGTCTATTTGGCCGCCGTCAGCGCCGCTCACGGCCAGAAGGGCCTGCCCGCCTTCACCATTTACGGGCGCGACGTTCAGGACGCCGGCGACCCGAACATCCCGGCGGACGTGCGCCAGAAGCTCGTGCAGTTCGTCAAAGCGGCCCTGACCGTGTCCACGATGCGCGGCAAGTCCTATCTCTCGGTGGGCGCCGTCTCGATGGGGATAGCGGGTTCGATCGTAAACCAGGACTTTTTCGAGGACAATCTGGGGATGCGCGTGGAGTGCGTGGACATGACCGAACTGGTGCGGCGCATCGAGGAGAAGGTTTTTGACCCGGAGGAATTCGAGCGGGCGCTGGCCTGGGTGCGGCAGCATTGCCCTGAAGGGCAGGACCGCAACGCCACGCCCCGCAGCCGCAAGCGCAAGGATTGGGAATGGGAGTTTGTCGTCAAATCGGCGATGATCGTGCGCGACTTGATGGCCGGCAATCCGCGCCTGGCCAAGCTGGGCTTCGGCGAAGAGGCCCTCGGGCACAACGCCATCCTGGCCGGTTTCCAGGGCCAGCGCCAGTGGACCGACCATTTCCCCAACGGCGACTTCCTGGAGGCCATCCTCAACACCTCTTTTGACTGGAACGGCATTCGCGAGCCCTACCTGGTCGCCACCGAAAATGACTCGCTCAATGGCGTTTGCATGCTCCTGGGCCACCTCTTGACCGACACGGCGCAGGTCTTCGCCGACGTGCGGACTTACTGGAGCCCGGAGTCCATCCGGCGCGTGACCGGGCGCCAAGCCACCGGTGCGGCCGCGCAGGGTCTGCTCCACCTCATCAATTCCGGGGCGGCCGCCCTGGATGGCTGCGGCCGACAGACCCAAAACGGCGCCCCCGCCATGAAGCCGTTTTGGGAAATCACTCCGCAGGAGGCCCTGGACTGCCTCGGCGCCACCGTCTGGCCCCCGGCCAACTATGAGTATTTCCGCGGCGGCGGCTTCTCCAGCTCCTTCGGCACACGCGTCGATATGCCCGCCACCATGTTCCGCCTCAACCTCATCAAGGGACTGGGCCCCGCCCTCCAGATTGCCGAGGGACAATTCGTCGACCTCCCGCCGGAGATTCACAGCGTCCTGGAAAACCGCACCGACCCCACCTGGCCCACGCATTGGTTCGCGCCCAGGGTCAACGGAGGCGGTCCCTTCCGCGACGTGTATTCGGTCATGAATGCCTGGGGCGCAAACCACGGGGTCATCAGTTGCGGCCATATCGGCCCCCAGCTCATCACCCTCGCCTCCATGCTGCGCATCCCCGTCTATATGCACAACGTCAGCGAAGACCAGATCTTCCGGCCCGCAACATGGGCGGCCTTCGGCACCGCCGACCTCGAGGCGGCTGATTTCCGCGCCTGCGCCAACTTCGGACCGCTCTACGGCAAAGCTAAAGGCTAAAGGCTAAAGGCTAAAGGCTAAAGTCAAGAAGCACACGCACTGTTGGGGCTTTTTCACTTTAGCCTTTAGCCTTTAGCCTTTAGCCTTTCAAAGTGCCTTTAGCCTTTGTGCTCGACCGTTCCTGGTGGGACCTCGGGGCCAACCTCCACGTCCTTGCGCGCCTTGCGCAGGTCGTTGGCCAGGAGCCGGATGTCCGCCGACCTGGCGCCGCCCACCCGTAAATAAGCGGCGGTCCCGGAGGCTGCGATGCAGCCTTGGACCAGGCCATCGCGCACGTCCTCCAACCGCAGGACTGGCCCAACGCCCGCCGCGGGGGCTCTCCATGCCATGACCCGCAGGCCATCCACATCGTCGCACATCAACGAGGGCCTGGCATCGGCCGCCGCGGCGCTCACCTCAACGTCATGGAACCTCACGTTGAGCGCGTGCCGGCAGTAAAAGCCATAGGCGGGCAGGACGCCGAACATCGAATACTCGGGGTAGGCCTCCGCCTTCTTGGGGATCTGCCGTTGCGCATCGGCTTCTGTGCCGCCGCCGGCAAAGGCGATCCGGATATTGCGGAGCATCAGATTCTGGATCGAGCGTCCCGGCATGCCGGCGATGCAGCAACCGATGCGGTCTGCCCCGCTCGCCTGGATGTCGGACAAGCTCACATTGCGCAGCGCGCCCGGCGCCGGCCTGGGCATCCCCGCCTGGAATGGCCGCGCCCGGTTTCCCAGCCGCACGAATATGGGGCAGCGGACGTTCTCCATGGCGACGTTGGAGATGCTCACGCCGTCCAGGACGCCGCCGTCCAAGGTTTCGAGGGCAATCCCTGCCAGGCGCGTGTCATAAATGGCGCAGTTGCTCAGCAGGATGTTGCGGAAACCGCCGTTGGACTCGGTGCCCAGCTTGAAGGCGTTGCAGTCGCTGTTGAGGGTGCAATTGCTCACCGTCACTTGTTCGCACGCCCGCTCCAGCGTGCTCTTGAGCACGATCGCGTCATCGCCGGACTGGATGTCGCACTGGGCAATGCGCACGCGCCGGCAGCCGTTGATGTCAATGCCGTCATTGTTCGCATTGCACTTGCTGGCCACGGTGACGCCCTCGATTCGCACGTCGTCGCAGGCCAGGTAGTGCTGCACCCACATCGGCGAGTCGCGCAACGTGAGGTTGCGCACCAGGACCTCCCGGCATCCTGCCATCCGGACCAGGTAGGGCCTGACGTGGTACGGGCCTTTGAATGCACCGCCCTGGCCGTCGATGGTGCCCCGGCCTTGCAGCGTGACGCGCTGGAGGTGCTCGCCATAAATCAGGCTGCGCTCCGTGTAGGTGTCCGTGAACGAGCGGATCGAACTGACCGTGGGCGGATAATCCTCCAGCCGGGTGCTGCCGAGCAAGGTTGCCCCGGCGTCCAATTCGAGCGTCACCCAACTCTTGAGGACGAGGGTCCCGCTCAGGTAGCGCCCCGCGGGGAAATGCACTGTCCCCCCTCCGTGGCCCGCGCAGGCCTCGATGGCCCGCTGCAGAGCGGCCGTGTCCAGCGTCTGGCCATCGCCTTTGGCCCCAAACTCCCGGACATCAAACTGCCTTCCCCCAGTGGCGCCCTCCGCCGCCCGGCAGGACCCGCTCCGGGCAACCGCCGCAATCGCGGCGACCGCCGCCCACCGCCCCAGGAAGTCGCGCCGTGTGTTCCGAATACTCGAGTCGTTCATAAGAATTCCGCGCCTTTGTCGGCACCTTTGTCGCAGCCTTTGTCGCAGCCTTTGTCGAGGAAATGGCACATTCGACAAAGGTTGCGACAAAGGTTGCGACAAAGGTTTCCAATACAAACCACGCCCTGGCCCGGGCTTCAAGCGGATTTTGAACTGGCCTTCCGTGTGAGTCTTCTTAAGCTCCCGCCTTATGAAGACAACGATCCTTAAACTAGCGGCTGCCTCGGCTGGAGGGCTGTTGTTCGCCGGTTGCATTTCGTGCGATGAGACGGTGACGAGGGAGGCCAAGCGGGTGAAGGTCCAGTTCGAAAACGAGACTGCGGCCCGGATTTTCTACGAGGCCCTGAGCAAGGCGCCGGGCTATGAGAACCGGTCCGAGACCACCACCAAATTCGAAATCCCGGTTCTGTTCCACCACACCCGCCACGTCGTGAGCGGCTCGAACGGCGCCTTTAACCGTGCCGTCGAGAGGTGCGACACGAACAGAGACGGCCGGATTACGGAGCTGGAGGCCAAGATCTACGCCGAGAACGTGGCGAAATGAGCCCGGGCAGGATTCGTCGCGTTGCGGAGCGACGCAGAGAAGTTAGCCGTGGACCTCGGTCCACGGTTTGGCGCGCCAGGATGTTCGAGCGTCGCGCAGCGACGCCTGACAGCATCGCGGTTTTCAGGCGTCGCTACGCGACGCGGCTCGCCATGGGCCAATGATCCGTGGACTGGAAGTCCACGGCTACCATCGGGCACCGCTACGCGGTGGGCCGGACGCAGCCCGCGCGTTGCGGAGCGACGCAGTGAAGGTAGCCGTGGACCTTGGTCCACGGTTTGGCGCACGGGAATGATCGAGCGCCGCGTAGCGACGCCTGATAGCTCCGCGGGCCGCTACGCGGTGACGGAGGCTGCGGGCGCGCCCCCTCACTTGGCCGGCCTGAGCCGGACTGACCTCAGGTTGATCGGGTGCCAGCCGTCTTCGACCGGGTGAACGGCGAGGGTCACCTTGCCGGTCGAGCCGAGTTCGAGGGTGCCGAGCCTGACGACCCGGTAGCGGACATAATCACCGGTGACGCGGGCGGCGCCTTTGAGCTTCTGCTCGCCCATCGAGATTTCGATGGAGGCGGCCTTGGGCGCCGCGATCTCGACGCTGACCTCGAACTTGCCGGTCTTGGTGATCTGGATTTCCCAGTCCACCCAGTCCTTGGGGTCGAGCCAGAACCCGATGTTGTCGTGGTCGGGGCCGGACTCGAATTTGGCCTGCTGGCCGTGAACGCGGGCCTCTGCGGCAGGCAGGAGGAGCGAGCCGTCGAAATCCTGGGAGAGGCTGACGGGAGCGACCTCGGGCGGGCCTGTGATTTGGAGGACGACGGTGGATGAGACCGGATCGGGCCGCGCGGCTGGGACCGAGACGAGCGGTCCCTCCGCCGTGCGCTCGACGTGGAGGGAGTCCCGTTGGGGGCCGGCCAGGAGGCTGGCCTTGATGACCGGGTTCTTGAGTCCGGGCACCAGGAGCTTGCCGTCGGCCGGCCAGTCAAAGACGTGCAGATAGAGGGTGGCGCCCTCGGGGGTGAGTTTCTTGGTGCAGCGGCCCCAGGGCAGGCGCTTGAAGGGGCTGGCGGTGGTGGCGTAGATAGCTTCGCTGTTGGCCTTCATCCATTTGCCAATCTCTTGCAGGCGCTCGACCGAGGGTGCGGGGATGAGCCCCTCGGAAGTGGGGCCGACGTTGAGCAGGTAGTTGCCGCCCTTGCTGGCGATGTCCACGAGGTTGCGGATGAGGGTTTGGGCGCTCTTCCAATTGCTGTCGTAGCTCTTGTAGCCCCAGGTATCGTTCATGGTCATGCAGGTCTCCCAATCACGGCCCGGGTAGCCCGTGGGCGGGACGAACTGCTCGGGCGTCTCGGTGTCGCCGCGATAGCCGGCGCCCAGGCGGTTGTTGTAAATGATGCCGGGCTGGAGGCGGAGCAGCGGCAGGAGCAGGTCTGCGCGCTCGCGGGTCATGTCCACCGGCGTGTCCCACCAGAGCACGGCGATGGGGCCGTAGTTGCTCAGGATTTCGCGCACCTGCGGCGCCGCCACGTTGCGGATGTAGTCGGTCATATTGCCGTCCTGGGCCTTGTCCCAGTGGCCGCCGGCGGCGGCGCCGCCCGGGTTGTTCCAGTCCTGGGCTTGCGAATAGTAGAAGCCGAGCTTGAGCCCGTGCCTGCGGCAGGCCTCGGCCAGTTCCTTGAGCGGGTCGCGGCCGAAAGGCGAGGCCCTCACGATGTTCCAATCGCTGGCCTTGGAGTCGAACATGGCAAAGCCGTCGTGGTGTTTGGAGGTGATAATGATGTACTTCATGCCGGCCTCCTTGGCGGTGCGCACCCATTCGTCGGCGTCATATTTGACCGGGTTGAACTGTTGGGCGTAGGCCCGGTACTCGGCGACGGGGATGCGGCCATTGTGCATGATCCACTCGCCGATGCTCCCGATGCGTTTGCCATTGTAAGTGCCGGCCGGGACCGAATAGACGCCCCAATGAACGAACATGCCGAAGCGCGCCTCGCGCCACCATTGCATGCGGGCGTCGTGTTGCGCCGGGGTTTCATCGGCATAAGGGTCGGGCTTGATGACCTCGGGCTTGCCTTGGATGTCCAGGGCGACGACCGTGGCGTGCGGGTTCGGGGTGACGGCGGGCAGGGAGAGGGTGACCCGGTTGTCGGCCGCGGCTGTTTGGACTTCCTGGCCGCCGTCCAGGAGAAAGGCCTTGAGCGGCGTGTTGGCCAGGCCGGGCAGAACTAGCTTGCCGTCGGCGGGCCAATCGAACACATGGAGATAGAGGCGGGTCCTGGAATCGCCGAGCTGTTTTTGCGTGCAGCGGCCCCAGACCAGCTTGTCAAACGGGCTGGCCTGGGTGCCATAGATGGCCTCGCTGTTGGCCTTCATCCATTTGCCGATCTCGGCCAGGCGCTGGACGGAGGCCTCCGGGAAGAGACCCTCGGAGGTGGGGCCGATGTTGAGGAGGTAGTTGCCGCCTTTGCTGGCGCAGTTGATCAGGTTCCGGATGAGGGTCGTGGCCGACTTCCAGTTCTGGTCGTGCGCGTTGTAGCCCCAGTGGTTGTTCATCGTCATGCACGATTCCCAATCCATTGCCGGGCCGGACCCGGTGGCCGGGATTTCCTGTTCGGGCGTGCCGTAGTCGCCGATCCGCTCGTTGCCCTGGTCCATGCCCGACATGCCGGCACGGGCCTTGCCCACGCGGTTGTTGATGATGATGTTCGGCTGGAGTCCACGCACGTAGTTGTAGAGGTCAACGCCCCGCTCATGGGTCCAGGGGCTTTCCCATTCGCCGTCGAACCACAGGATCCCGATGGGGCCGTAGCGGGTGAGCAACTCCTTGAGCTGGCCCTTCATGTAGGCGGTGTAGCGGTCCATATCGGGGGTGCCGCCGGCCTTGTCATTCCACGCCCGGCGGGTGCCCCAATCCGGGTGGTGCCAGTCCATGATGGAATGGTAGAAGCAAAGCTTGATGCCGGCCTCTTTGCAGGCCCCGGCCAGTTCCTCCAGCGGGTCGCGCTGGAAGGGCGTTGACTTGATGCACCAATCGGTTGCCTCCGAGCGGAACATGCCAAAACCGTCGTGGTGTTTCGACGTGATGACGATGTATTTCATGCCGGCATCCTTGGCCATGCGCACCCACTCGGCGGCATTGAACTTCACCGGGTTGAACTGCCCGGCGAATTTCTCATACTGCGAGACCTTCATCTTGGTCTCCTCGAGGAACCACTCGGCGTAGCCGGTGTTGCCCTGCCACTCGCCGGCGGGCACGGAATAGACGCCCCAGTGAATGAACAGACCGAAACGGGCTTCTCGGAACCAGGCCATGCGCTGGTTGCGCTCAGCCTCCGACTCGGCGGCCCGGGCCGGGCCCGGCGCCAGCGTGATGGAAAGGACCGCCAGGAGAACTGCGTTCAGGAGTTTCGATGAGTTCATATTCGGGAGTATGCCGAGGCTGGGGACGAGTGTCGAGGGGCGAATGGAATGACGAATGACGAATGACGGAATGACGAATGACGAATGACGAAGCGGGGACGTGAGGGCGAGGACGCGAAGCGTTTTGGACTGCGCCAGTCCTCTGGCGCTTTTGCGTTCCCACGGTCCAAAAAGCGGCCCCGAAGCCTCGGGAGCGCGGTCCAAAACCTTCGGGCTTGGCGGGCGTTCATGGAGACCCGGAGAGTGGAAAGGCGAGGGGCGCCCCCGGTTCGTGGTTCAGCGTCTGGCGTTGTCGAAAATGGGCAGGGGAGTCGCCGAGGAGCCGCTTGAAGATGCGGCTCAGGTAATGGCGGCTGGGGAAACCGGTTGCCTCGGCTATTTCCTCGATGCTGGTTTGGGTATTGGCCAGCAGACTGGCGGCCTCGCGCACGCGCACCTGGCTGAGGAATCGGCCCGGAGTTATGCCCCGGCACTCCTTGAAGGCCTTGGCAAACCCGCGCACGCACAGCCCCGCCGTGCGCGCGAGGTCGGCCACGCGCAACGGCTTGGCATATTCGGTTTCGATGCGGTGCAAGGCCCGGCGCAAACTCTCGGAGAGCGCCTGCTGCTGCCAGTGAATCTCCGGCCGGATCAGCACGTCGTGCAGCAAGGCCAGGCTGGTGTGGAGGACTCGCTCGCGATCCCCTTCGCCGACGCCGCTAAAGCTCAGGGCCAGGCGCCGCAGCAAGTGGCGCTCGAAGGCCGTAGGCCGCAGCAGGATCGGGTCGGCTGCCGCGCATCGAGCCGCCGCGCGACATTGAACGTGAGCCACCAATGCGGCACCGGGCCCCGGCCGACCGAATGGAAGAGCTGATGGTCCGGGATGAGCATGAGATGTTCGGGCGTCAGTGGGTATTCGGCGCCGGGGAAGAGGACCTTGTGGCCGGGCAGTCCGTTGAAATAGAGGCGCCAGAACGGGCTGAGCGTGTTGGGGAAGGCCCAATAATCATTCTTGGGCACGTAACCCGCTTCGTGCAGGACCACCCCGGACTGATCCGGCAGCACCCCCAGCGGAAAGAACTCCATCCCAACCCCGGAGAACGGGCTGGAATAGGCCCCCCGGTTGCGCCGGCGCAGGGCAGAGCAAGACATGGCCCTATTCGTTATCAGGCCCCGGGGAACCGGTCAATCCCGAAGTCCGAAAAAGACACAAAATTTGCCGCCCAGGGCACAGACTCCGCCGGGCCAGCCATTAAAATCTCCTTTAACAGTCCAATTCAGCGTGCGGCGCTTCGGTTGCCGCCCTGCTTGGGATAGTGAGCACGTAAACGAACTGGGGCGAAGGCCAAACCCGATTGGCCGTCCGATTCGGCGGCGGTCTTCCCGCAGCAAACAAGCCTGGAGATTGTGATCTTATGGCAAGCAAGCCTCTTAAACTCATTGTTGGCAGCGCGTTTCTCGCACTCAGCCTCGCAACCCCCGTTTTTGGCCAGAACGTGACCAAAGACAAACTCCACGGGTATATCGGCCTCCTGGAAGGCGCCGCGGTTTTCTCGCCGTCCAGTCAAAGCCACACCGGCACGGCAGCCGACCACGCCATAGATTTCGGCACCAGCGGCGGCCAAACGCTGATCTGGATTACCAACGCGGCCTTCCTGAATATCGCGGCCACCAACGACCAGATGAGCTTCTCGATCTGGATCCGGCACTATGACGTCGCCACCGCCTGCTCTGCCTTCTGGGCCAATTCCACCAGCGCCGGCGGCAACCGTGGCTGGCAGGCACACGTGCCCTGGAGTGACGACGTGATCTATTTCGACACGGCCGGCTGCTGCGGCGCCAACACTCGCATCTCCGCCCCCATCTCCTCTTTCGGCTCCTATACCGATGACACTTGGTGGACCACCTGGCACCACTTCGTGTTCGAGAAGAACGCCGGGACCAAGGATATTTACATTGACGGGCAGCTCTTCCTGGAAGGGACCGGTGCCGACCCCCTGCCGACGGACTTCACCGACATGTACTTGGGGGCGATTGCACCCAACAACTCGAACCTCCACGGGCTGATCGACGATTTTGCCGTGTACGCCACGGCCTTGACCGCAGCCCAAATCGGCCAGCTCTTCGCCGGCACGGCCCCGGATGCGCTGGGCGCCTCCGCCCAACTCCTGGCTTACTGGGACTTCAACGACGCCCCGGCGATTGCCCTCGGCGCTCCGGTCGGCTCGCCCGTGGGCTTTGCCATCAATGTGACCGATTTGGGCGCGACCGTTTCCGACACCAACACCGTTGTGCTGACCTTGAACGGAACCAACATCACGCCCACTTCGGTGACCAAGAGCGGCATCGTCGCCACGATTGCCTATACCAACTTGGCCAACCCCTTCCCGGCCGGCTCCAGTCAAGTCACCGTCCTGACCATCAAGGACAAGAGCGGGGACCTCTTCTCTGCGACCAATTCGTTCGCGGTGCCGGCCTACAGCATCGTGACCCCTGGCATGGCCTTGGCCCCCGCCAGCGTGGACACGACCAGGCCCGGTTTCAAGATCCGGACCTACCAGGTGGACAACACCGCCACGGGCAACGGCATCCAGGTTGCCGAGGATATCCTCTCGGGGGTTTACGGACCCAACGTCGCCAACCTGAATGACGCGGGCGGGGCGGACACCAACGGGTTTTTCAGTTGGCCCGGCCTCGTGAACTTCGACATCAACACGACCGCTCAGGACGGGTCGTTCAATGATCCGGCTTACACCGACAGTCCGTTTCCCGGGATACCCGGCAACACGGTGACCGCCGTGCCAACGGAGCACTTCGCGTGCGAACTCTTTGCGGCGCTCGACTTTACCGCCCCCGGGCTCTATCAGATGGTCTGCAATAGCGACGACGATTTCGCGACCTTCACCGGCACCAATCCATCGGATGCCTTCCTCGGCTTGACGCTGGGCGAGTACGGTTCGACCGGGGGGCGCGGCTCAGCCGATACGGCCTTCCTTTTCATTATCCAGCAGGCGGGTCTCTACGGGTTCAGGACCGTCTATGAGCAGGGGACCGGGGGCGCCAACC
This sequence comes from uncultured bacterium, assembly GCA_963749495.1. Lineage (GTDB taxonomy): Bacteria > Verrucomicrobiota > Verrucomicrobiia > Limisphaerales > UBA8199 > CAVQND01. The sequence continues at coordinate 339,974 of CAVVMW010000014.1, read as the reverse complement.
TCGAATGGTTCATGATCAACCCCGATGGCACGCGGGTCCTGATCAATGACGTTACCAATGCCATCCAGGCCTACCAATGGCTGCCGAAGATCACCGCCGCTTACGTCAGGAGCGTCTCGCCGGCGGCCGGTTCGACCACCGGTGATCCGACCCTGGTCCAGGCCGCGATTGTGGACGGGCTCAACCCTGTCCTGGCCAGCAGCGTCAGCCTCAAGGTCGATGGCGCCGCGGTGGCCGCTACCGTAACCAAAGCCGGCGCCGTCACCACCGTCTCTTACGTGCCCGCCCCGTTCTTTGCCTCACAATCCGCCCACACAGCCGCCTTGCTTTTCACTGACGGCACCAACCAGGTGACCCGGCAATGGCAATTCACGGTCTCGACCTACTCGAAGGACAAGGTCAACGGCGATATGGGCTTCCTGCAGCTCGATGCGGCCTACACCGCCAATGGCGGCGGCCATTCCGGCAAAACCGGCGATTATGCCGTGTCCCTCCCGCTGACGGGCGGGGACATCTATGTCCCACAGGCGGGCAGCTTCCTCAACGCCCTCGCGCCCAACGATCAGGTGACCTTCTCCATCTGGGTCAAGAAGATCGACAACGCCAACTGCTCTGCGTTCTGGGCCAACACCACCAATGCGAACGCCGGCGGCCGAGGCATCCAAGCCCATACCCCTTGGGACACCGGCAACGGGGTCTATTTCGACACCATGGGTTGCTGCGGCGGCAACACGCGAATTACCGCTACGGTTAGCGCCACCACGCTGCCAAGCTATACCGGCCCCGGTTGGTGGAACAGTTGGCACCACTTCGCCTTCACCAAGAGTGCCGACTATAAGGTCATCTGGATTGACGGCCAGTTCTTCGTGGATGGCAGCGGGGCGGACCCGCTGACCCCGGAGTTCACCGATATGTACATCGGCGCACAGTCAATCAGCCTCAATACCCTGCACGGCTGGATAGACGATTTTGCCGTGTTTGCGACGGCCTTGGGCACGAATGATGTGATGGCACTGGCCAATGGCACTGCACCCACGGCGCTGGCGCCGGCCACCCAACTTGTCGCCTATTGGGACTTCAACGATGCCCCGGCGCCCGCGCAAAGGCCCAGCATCACCATCGGCAAGGCCGGCGGCAAGCTGACGATCACTTATACGGGAGTCCTGCAGTCGGCCGCAACCGCCAACGGCACTTATGCCGACGTGCAGGGCGCGAGCAGCCCCTACAACGTGGATATTACCAAGGCGGCCCAGCAATTCTATCGCTCACGCCAGTAGGCGCAGCCTCAGATCTGTTTCATGGCCAGGTCCATGGCCTCGAAGAGCCGGGCCATGCTGGACTGGGTCTCGTCTCCCATGTTCGAGACGCGGAAGGTCGTGCCTTTGATCTTGCCGTAGCCGCCGTTGATGAGGAAGCCCTGGTCCTTGACCAGTTTCTGGAGCTTGGGCACGTCCGCGACGCGGCCGGCGGGCCGGGCGCCGTTATTGACGCAGGTGAGCGTGAGCGATTCGAAGCCGGGCTCGGGGAAGAGCGTGAAGCCGTGTTTGGCCGCCCAATCGCGGGTCATCTGGTTGGTCAGGCGATGGCGGGCAAAGCGGGCCTCGAGGCCCTCATTGAAAATATCCTCCAGTTTGGATTCCAGCGCGAAGACATGGCCGATGCTGGGCGTGCTGGGCGTCATGTTCTGCTCCGCGTTCTTCTGGAATTCGACGAAGTCGAAATAATACCCGCGGTCCTTGCAGGCGGCGGCCTTGGCCAGCGCCGCCTGCGAGCAGACGAACAGGGCCGTGCCCGGCGGCAGCGCAAGGGCCTTTTGCGTGCCGGCCAGCAGGACATTGATGCCCAGTTCGTCGAACTTGAGCGGCACGGCGCTCATCGAACTGACCGAGTCCACGATGAACATCACATCGGGATATTTCTTCTTGAGCGCCGCAATCTCCTCGATGGGGCTCGATCACGCCCGTGGAGGTCTCATTGTGAATGACCGTCAGCGCGTCGAACTGGCCGGTGGCCAGCTTCTGGTCTATAGCAGCCGCGCGGATGGGCGAGCCCCAGGGCACCTGGAGCGCTTCGGCCGCCTTGCCGCACCGCTTCGAGACATCGAACCACTTGTCCGAGAAGGCCCCGCACATGCAGTTGAGCACCTTCCTGCTCACCAGGTTGCGCACAGCCCCTTCCATCACACCCCAGGCGGAGGAGGTGCTGATGAATACCAGTTGCCGCGTGTAGAGCAGTTGTTGGAGCTTGGGTTGAATCCTGGCATAGAGGTCTTTGAAACCCTGGCCCCGATGCCCAATCATCGGCGAGCAAAAGGCGCGAAAGGTCTTCTCATTGACCTCAACCGGTCCCGGAATGTGCAGTTTAACGTGTGCCATAGAGTGCGGAACCTTTTCATGGCCGCGCCCGGATGGCAAGGAGTTTTGGAGAGAGTGCGCGAGGGCGCAAGGCCTCAGTGAAGGCGGGAGTGTCACGGGCCGACCCCTCACCCCGGCCCTCTCCCCTCCGAGGGGAGAGGGAGGAGCGTCGGCAGTCGCTGGAACTTCCGGGCGTGTCCGTCTCCTCATGCCGCTGCCGAGAATCCTCCCTCTCCCCTTCAGAAGGGGAGAGGGCTGGGGTGAAGGGTCCGCAGGGGACTCCGTTTCCGACTTCACTGACCGATCGCCAGCAAGTCAGCCTCTGGCGCGCCGTGCTCGTGTCCCTTGTGTCCCTTGTGTCCCTTGTGTCCCTTTTGTCTCTTCCAAGGGACAGAAGAGACACGGGGGCCTAAAACCCCGCCGGCAGCCGCAGACACTGTTCCAGGCGGTTGGTCGCGGCCTCCTCGCCGGGCCAAAAGGCGGTTTGGCTGCCGGCCCGGGCTTTGGCGATGACCAGAATGGGATCGGCGGGAGCGGCCCGGTCGGCGACCAGGTTGTAAGTGGTGGTCGCGGCCAGGTGGCGGACCTGGGAGGCCGTGCAGCGGCAAATCAGCGTGCTCACGGCGTGTGTGCCGGCGCGCAGGTAGAGGATCGGTCCCATGGCATCCGCTGCATCGTCGACGGTGCGCGCGACGACGGCCCTGGGTGTATCGGCGGCGTCACGCTCGATCGCATAGCGGCGGCCAGGCAAGGGCTTGCCGAACTGCGCCTGGGCGGCGGCCTCCAGGCCCTCTGAAACGAAGAGCAGCTCGGCCGGGGAGTCTTCAGCCAGGACTTCCCAGACGCCGGGACGGCCTGCCGAGTTGAGCGTGATGCGGATTCCTTGCAGCGGCAGCGCGGTTTGGGGCAGGCCATCGCCGGGCTCCACCGAGTAGCACCAGAGATAGGTGGCCCGGATGTGAGGTTTGCCGCGGATTTGCGCCACGTCCGCGGTCGCATAAATCGTGGGCCGGGTCCGGTCCAGGGCCAGCAGGCCGTTGGTCAGGCTCAAGCAGCCGAAGGCATCGGTGTCCAAACGTGAAACGTGAAACGTGAAACGTGAAGCCCGGTTGGTTAGGCTCAAGGGGCTCGACGCATCGGCCCCGGGTCGTGATGGGGTGACCTCCTGCAGGAGCAGGGGGGCGAGCTGGGAGATGAGTTCGCTCTGGCGTCCGCCGCTCGGCTTGAGGAAGACAGCCTCTGCAAACCAGTTGGTTGCCCGTTCGTAGATTCCGGCAGCGGGCAGCGCGGATTCGCCCGCAGCCGGCTGCGCCCAGTAACAGAGCCAGAGGGTCGAGAAAAGCAGCGGCGCTCGGAGAGCGCAATGCCGGCCCAATCTTTTCATGAACCGCCGAAATCCGCAAGGTTTTGGACTGCGGCAGTCCTCTGCCGCTTTCGTATCCCCAGGACTCCCAAAAGCGGCAGAGGACTGCCGCAGTCCAAAACGCTTCGCGGCCTTGCAGCCCCCGTCCGGTTCATGGTCCCAATGCATTTGCGAAAGCCAAAGAGGGCTGCCCGTGGACTGCCGTTTGAACTTCCTGGTCCTCACTGTTTCACATATCCATGCCTGCGAAACCACTCGGCGGCCTCGGCCAGGGCGTGTGTGGGCGGCGTTTGGGGCAGGCCCAGCTCGCGGATGGCCTTGGCCGGGTTGAAGAACATTTTATAGCGGGCCATGCGGACGCCCCCCAGAGGCGCTTTGGGCGGTTTGCCCGTCAGGGCGGAAATCCACTCGTTGATGTGAGCGACCGCCAGGGCGAGGGCGTACGGGATGCGGCACTTGGGGGCGGGCACGCCCGTGAGTTGTTCGAGCGTCGCGAAGGTCTGTTTGAGCGACCAATTGCCCTGGGCATTGCCCAGGATGTAACGTTCCCCAATGCGGCCCTTTTCGGCCGCCAGGAGATGCCCGGCGGCGACGTCACGCACGTGAACCCAGTTGAGGCCCGTATCGAGGTAGGCGGGCATCTGGCGGTTGAGGAAATCGACGATGATCCGGCCCGTTGGAGTGGGTTTGACGTCGCGGGGACCGGCCGGCGTGCTGGGGTTGACGATGACAACCGGCAGGCCCCTGCGGGCCAGTTCCAGCGCAACCTGCTCGGCCTGCCATTTCGAGAGCTTGTAGTGATTGCTCATCTGCCCCGGGCAGACAGGCGTGGTCTCGTCGCTGGGCGTCACCTGGCCGGGGCCTGGGCGGGGCAGGCCGATGCAGCCAACAGTGCTGGTATAGACGATGCGGGAACAACCGGCCGCCGCGGCGGCCTCGATCACATTGCGGGTGCCCTCGACGTTGGCGGCATACATGGGCCGGTAATCCCGCAGCCAGAGGTGATAGCTGGCGGCGGCGTGGAAACACCACTCGCACCCCTTCATCGCGGCCCTGAGCCTGGCGGCCTCGGCTACGTCGCCTTCGACCGGCTCATACGCCGCGCCCTCCAGGCCGAGCAAGTTGCTCCCGCGCCGTACCAAGGCCTTGACACCGTGGCCCCGCGCAGCCAACTCGTGTACGAGATTGGCCCCCACGAACCCCGAGGCCCCGGTGACGAAGCACTGCATCCAGGGCAGTGTCGAGGGTTCAGGGGCGAGTGTCGAGTGGTGAGTGGCGAGGGGAGGGGAGGAATGACGAATGACGAATGACGAATGACGAATGACGAAACGGAGACGAGGCGGCGCCCCTCGGCACTCGGTCTCAAGCCCGCCAGGTTTTGGACTGCGGCAGTCCAAAACGCTTCGCGTCCTCCTCTGCTCGGCCCCTCATTCGTCATTCGTCATTCGTCATTCGTCATTCGTCATTCGTCATTTTGGCCTTTCCGACGCCCGCGCCAGCCGCTATGAATCGGGGCGAATTGCGCGTGCGCTTATGAAGAACATAGCATATCTGTGTGTCGGGGCGATGTTACTCCAACTTGTTCACGTCGGGCGTGTGGCGGCGGCGGACCGTGTGGTTTATGAAGGCAAGAGCGGTCCCGGACAGGGCAAGCACATTGTGTTTCTGTCGGGCGACGAGGAGTATCGGTCCGAAGAGGGGCTGCCGATGATGGCGAAGATCCTGGCGGAGCGGCATGGCTTCCGGTGCACGGTGCTGTTTGCCATCAACCCGTCCAACGGCTTCATCGAGCCGACCATCCTGACGAATATCCCCGGCATGGAGGCGCTCGACAGCGCCGATCTGTGCTTCATGGCGCTTCGCTTTCGGGAGCTGCCCGACGAGCAGATGAAGCACTTCGTCGATTACGTCAACTCCGGCAAGCCGATCATCGGATTGCGCACCAGCACGCACGCATTCCAGTACAGCCCCAACTCGCAAGGCCCATACGCCCGGTTCGACTGGCGCAGCCGGGAGTGGCCCGGCGGTTTCGGCCAGCAGGTCCTGGGTGAGACCTGGGTGGACCACCACGGCCACCACGGTTTCGAGAGCACGCGCGGCGTCCTCTGCGACCCGTTCAAAGACCATCCCATCTTGCGAGGCGTGTCCGACATCTGGACGCCGACCGATGTCTATGCCGTCGTCCACCTGCCCGCAGACGCCAGGGTGCTGGTCGGCGGTCAGGTGCTCTCCGGCATGAAACCGGCCGACCCGCCGGTCGAGGGGCGCAAAAACGATCCCATGATGCCCCTGGTCTGGTGGCGCCAATACACGGGCCAGTCGGGCAAGTCCTCGACAATCCTCACCACCACCATGGGCGCGGCGGTGGACCTCCAGAACGAGGGGTTGCGCCGGCTGCTGGTCAATGCCTGCTATTGGTCCACCGGCCTGGAAAAGGAGATCCCCGCCAAGGCCAACGTGGATTACATCGGCCAATACCAACCCAGTTGGTTTGGCTTCGCCAAGTTCAAGCCGGGGGTCAAGCCCGAAGACCTGGCGCTCAAGCCCTGATTACGGCGCCGTTGACAAAGTTGTAGCGCAGGTTTCCAAACCTGCTGTATCGCCGATTTCCAATCGGCAGGGCGTCGGCATATCGAGCGCGCCCGGTTTGCGGACGGCCTGCGGGTTTGGAAACCCGCGATACAGCAGGTTTGGAAACCTGCGCTACGCTGGCGCCCCTGGCGCACAGGCGCACCGAGCGACTTTGTCAACGGCCCTGCCCCGGACGCGCCAGGATTGGAAATCCTCATTGCTTTTCAGGGGCGGTCAAGCCATGATGGTCCCGCCGTTAAACCAGTCACCTCACGACCATGCCTTACGCGGAAAAAGAGCTGCAGCACATCTCCAAGCAGTTCCAAATCTACGGCGAGATCCAGCACGCCGAGACCTTCAAGATCGGCCACATCAACGAGACCTACTCCGCCACCTACGACCAGGGCGGCACGCGCGTGCGCTATATCCACCAGAAGATCAACAAGAGTGTGTTTAAGGACCCGCCGGCGCTGATGAAGAACCTGACGCGGGTCACCACGCACATCCGCCGCAAGCTGGAAGCACAGGAGGCGCGGGACATCACGCGACGCTCGCTCATCGTGATCCCGACGCGGGAAGGGCACCCCTATTTCCGTGGCGGCAATGGGGAGTATTGGCGGACGTTCGTGTTTGTGGAAGGGGTGGAGACTTTCGAGGCGGTCCAGACGCCGCAACAGGCCTTCGAAGCGGGGCGCGCCTTTGGGGAGTTTCAACTGCACCTGGTGGACCTGCCCGGAGACCGGCTCCTGGAGACGATCCCGGACTTCCATCACACGCGGAAGCGGTTCGAGGCCCTCCAGCAGGCCCTGGCCAAGGACCACTTCAACCGCGCCCGGGATGCCAAACCTGAGATCGAGTTTGCCCTCGCGCACGAAAAGCTGGTGGATGTCATCCTCGAGGCCATGGAAAAGGGCCGCATCCCCGAACGCATCACCCACAATGACACCAAGTTCAACAACGTCATGCTCGATACCCTGACCGGCAAGGCCATGTGCGTCGTGGACCTGGATACCGTGATGCCCGGCTGCGCCCTCTACGACTTCGGCGACATGGTCCGCACCACCACCAGCCCAACCCTCGAAGACGAGCCCGACCTCTCGAAGGTCAAGATGCAGATGCCCATGTTCAGGCGCCTGGCCGAAGGTTACGTCTCGGCCGCCGGCCAGTTCCTCACCAAGCCCGAGAAGGCATTCATCCCCTTCTCCGGCAAGCTCATCACCTTCGAAATCGGCATCCGCTTCCTTACCGATTTCCTCAGCGGCGATACCTATTTCCGCATCCATCGCCCCGACCACAACCTGGACCGCTGCCGGACCCAGTTCAAACTGGTCGAGTTCAATCGAGCGCCAGGAGGCGGCGATGCTCAAGTGCGTCGAACAGCTTTGAAGGAAAGGCTAAAGGCTAAAGGCTGAAGGGCTAAAGGCCATGGTCAATTCAGGTGTTCCAGGGTGACCGACCTCTTGGCCGGCAAATGCCGGGCATGCGTCTCGTCGCGGCCCGAAGGGCCGCCAGAGCCTAGCCCAGGGCTGAGGCCCTCAGGCCGATGCCCTGGGTTTCGTTCCAGACGCGGACCGCGCGCCCTGAAGGGGGCGCCAGAGTCTTGCGCCCCTCCCCAGGAACCGACCCCAAACCCGAAGGTTTTGGACTGCGGCAGTCCTCTGCCGCTTTCGCGTCGGCACCGAGGGGAAACAAAAGCGGCAGAGGACTGCCGCAGTCCAAAACGCTTCGCGGGACGGGCACGCCCGGTCGAGGTTCGGGGGTTCAATGCGCCAAATTCCGTTTGGGGGAAATCTTTCAGGGCGCGATTGATTTCGCTGGCCCTTTACCCAGGGCATCGGCCTGACGGCCTCAGCCCTGGGCTAGGCTCTAGCGGCCCTTCGGGCCGGGAGGTAAAGCCCCTCGGTCACCTGGAGCGGAACGCGCAACCCTGGGCTGAGTGATTCTGATCCCTTCGGGATAGCCTTCAGCCTTTAGCCTTTAGCCTTTAGCCTTCAGCCTTCAGCCTTTACTTCAGCCTTTAGCCTTCAGCCTTTCTCTGGGAGGCGCAGCGCAGTTTCCAGCGGCTGGAGGTCCGCCACCTCCTTGCCCGGGACGCCGCCGCCCAATTGGGCCAGGCGTTCCCCGGCGGGGCGCAAACGGGTCTGGAAGCTGGCCGCGGCGTCGTTAAAGGCGCTGTTGGCGCGTTCGAGCCCCGAGCGCAGTTTCTCGAGGTGCTCGGCGAACTTGACCACGCGGGAGTAGAGTTCCTGCGCGGCGCGGGCTATCTCCTGGGCATGCACGGTCTGGTCATGCTGCTGCCAACTCAGGTCCACCGAGCGCAGCAAGGCAATGAGCGAGGCGGGCGTGGCCAGGAGGATGCGCTTTTGCGCCGCCCAGAGGATGAGGTCCCGGTCGCCCTCCAGGGCGGCGCTGAACAGGGACTCGGCGGGCAGGAAAAGCACGACGAAATCGAGGGCGTTGGAGAACTGCCGGGGATAATCGCGGTCGGCGAGTGATTTGATGGTGGCGCGCAGTTTTGCGGCGTGGGCGGCGAGGCCTTCGGCCCTTTTGGCCACATCGGCTGATTCCAGGGCAGTCAGGAAATCGAGCTCGGGGACCTTGGCATCGATGATGATGACGCGTTCGCCCGGGAGGTGGACCACCAGGTCGGGCTTGCCCTCGCCGGCCTGGGTCTGTTCGGTGAAGTCGCAATGGGGGCTCATGCCGGCGGCATCGATGACCCGGCGCAGGGTCTGTTCACCCCAGCGGCCACGCGCTTGGCTGGAGCTCAGGACGACCCGGAATTGCTGGGTTTCCTGGGCCAGCGTCTGGCTGTATTGGGAGAGGGCCTCCAGTTGTTTCTTCACTTCGCCCAGCGTGGCCGCCTGGGCGGTGTCGGCCTGCTGGAGCCGTTTCTGGTAGGTCTCCAGGTGCTGCTTGAGGGGCTCAATGATCGTGGCTATCGCTTGCTGGCGCTGGGCCAGGTCGCCTTTGGCGGTTTCCTGGAGCCTGGCAACGGTCTCGACGATGCGCTCGGTGAATTGCGGCTGGACCTCGCGCAGGGCCTCCAGGCTCAAGCTCCGGAATGCCGCCCGCTGATCGGCCAGGGCCTGGTCGCGCGCCTCGCGCGCCTCGCGCAAGGCCTTTTCCTGGAGTTGCTTCTGGTCGGCCAGCAACTGCTCCGCTGCCACGGACCGCGCCTGCGCCTCGGCCTGGGCGCGGAGCGCGCTTGTCATCTGGTCGCGCAGCCCGGCCAGCTCGCTCTCGCGCCGGGTTGCCTGTTCCCGTAACTCGTTCGCCAACCGGTCATCCGGGGCCGGCGCCCGGCCCCGGCCCACCACCAGGCCCCAGAGAAAACCAAACGCGGCGCCTGCCAGAAGACCGATCAGAACATAGACAGCGGCTGGCATGGGGAGGGGGGCGGCAATGACGAATGGCGAATGACGAATGACGAATGACGAAGGGCTGCGCCTCAACAGTGCGCAATGACCTCGATCTCGACCGCGGCGCCCTTGGGGAGCGCGGCCACCTGGACTGTCGAGCGGGCGGGGAACTCCGCCGTGAAGTACTTCGCATACACCTCGTTCATCCCGGCGAAATCAGCCAGGTCGGTGAGGAAGACCGTGCTCTTGACCACGTTGGCGAAGCTCAGGTTCTGATCTTCGAGGATCGCCTTGATGTTCTCGAGCGCCCGCTCGGTTTGGACCTTGATGTCGCCCGCCACAAGATTGCCGGTGGCCGGCTCGATCGGGATTTGGCCCGCGCAAAAGAGCAGGTGGCCCACGCGCACCCCGTGGTTGTAGGGCCCGACGGCGGCGGGTGACCCTGAAGGCTTGATCACGTGTTTCTTTCTCGAAGCCCTCGCCAACCAAATTGGCGAGAGCGAAGGGAGTGAGCCCGAAAGCTTGATCGCTTGTTTCTTTGGCATATCTCAGTCCCCGGAGCTTACCTTGCCGCGTGGCAGGGTCAAGCCAGTCTCAAATCTCCATCAGCATCCGGGTGGGGGTCTCGATGACGTCCTTGATGTGCCTGAGGAACGAGACGGCCTCGCGGCCATCGACGATGCGGTGGTCGTAGGTGAGGGCGACGTACATCATGGGGCGAACGACAACGCCGCCCTCGCGGGCGACCGGGCGCTCCTGGATGGCGTGCATGCCCAGGACGCCGCTCTGGGGGGGATTGATGATGGGGGTCGAGAGCATCGAGCCGTACACTCCGCCGTTGCTGATGGTGAAGGTGCCGCCCTGCAGTTCGTCGAGCTTGAGTTTGTTTTCGCGCGCCCGGCGGGCGAAATCCGCGATGGCCAGCTCCAGCTCGGCGAAGCTGGAGCGCTCGGCATTGCGCAGGACCGGCACGACCAGTCCTTTGCCGCTGCCGACCGCAACGCCGATGTCGTAGAAGTTGTGATAGACGATATTGGTGGCGCGCACCTCGGCATTGAGGACCGGATACAGTTTAAGGGCGTCCACGCAGGCCTTGACGAAGAAGGACATGAAACCCAGCTTCACGTTGTATTTGCTCTGGAAGGCATCGCCGTATTGCTTGCGCAAGGCGATGACGGTGGACATGTTGATTTCGTTGAAGGTCGTGAGCAGGGCGGCGGTGTTTTGGGCCTCGACCAGGCGTTCGGCGATGGTGCGGCGCAACCGGCTCATGGGCACGGTTTCTTCCTCGCGCGCAGGCGCAGGCGGGGTCCTGGGCGCGGCCGCGTGCGGGATGACCATCTGGCTGATTGGCGTCGGCCCAGGCGGCGGGGGCGCGCTCGGTTCGGGGGCCGCCGCCGGTGGTTGTCCCCGGGATTGCTCGACGTATCGCAGCACGTCCTCCTTGAGCAGGCGCCCGCCCGGACCGGTGGCCTCGACCTGGTCCGCGCGCAGGCCCCGCTCGGCCAGGGCGCGCTGGGCCGCCGGCATCACGATCGGTTGGGCGCCGGCGGGCTTCGGCGCGGCCGGACCGCCCGCCGGGGCCGGCTTGACCTCGCCTGGGCCCGGGGCGGCCTGAGGTTGCCCGGCCTTGTCCGCCGAATCCAGGTAGCCGATGACTTCCCCCACTTTCGCCGTGTCGCCCTTCTGCTTGAGAAGCCGCGACAGGCTCCCGCTCTCCGGCGCCGGCAACTCGACTGTCGCCTTCTCGCTCTCGAGCACGACCACAGGCTCGTCTTTACGGACGCTCTCGCCCTGGCGTTTGAGCCAGTCGCCAATTTCCACCTCGGTGATGGATTCTCCGAGAGCGGGGATTCTGAGTTCGATTGACATAGTTGTTTAGGGTCAATGACGAATGACGAATGACGAATGACGAATAGGGAACGAGGAACCATCATTTCTCGCCGAAGGCGCGGGCGAGGATGTCGGCCTGTTCCTGTTTGTGGCGGCGGGCCGAGCCTGCGGCGGGCGAGGCCGAGGGGGCGCGGGTGATGCCTGCCAGGGGAAAGCGCCCGAAGAGGGTTTGGCCCAGCGAGATCCGCATGAAAGTCCAGGGGCCCATGTTTTGAGGCTCCTCCTGCACCCAAAAGACTGGCGTGCCGTTCGGGTAGGCGCAGAGCGTCTGCTCGAGCAGATCGCAACGCAAGGGATGGAGCTGCTCCAGGCGGAGGATGGCGACATCGGCGCGGGCGGCCTCTTGGCGGTGGGCCTCCAGTTCATAATAAATCTTGCCGGCGCACAGCAGGATGCGCTGGATGGAACCGGCCGGGTTGGGCGCAGGGTCGGGCAGGATTCGCTGGAACCCGCCCTCGGCCAGCTCGTCCAGAGTCGAGACGGCCTTGGGATGGCGCAGGAGGCTCTTGGGGGTCATGATGATGAGCGGTTTGCGCCACGGGCGAAGGACCTGGCGCCGCAGGCAATGAAAATACTGCGCAGGCGTGCTCGGATAGACCACCTGGATGTTGTCGTCCACGCCCAGCATCAGGAAGCGTTCCAGGCGGGCGCTGGAGTGCTCGGGTCCCTGGCCCTCGAAGCCATGGGGCAGGAGCAGGACCAGCCCGCTGAGCCGCTGCCATTTCTCCTCGGCGCTGGCAATGAACTGGTCCACGATCGGCTGCGCCACGTTCCAGAAATCGCCGAACTGCGCCTCCCATAACACCAGGCCGTCGGGCCGGTCCAGGCTGTAGCCGTACTCGAAGCCCAGCACGCCGGTCTCCGAGAGGGGACTGTTATAGATCTCCACGGGGGCCTGGTCCGGGGCCAGGTGCTGGAGCGGCGCCCACTCATGGCCGTCCTGCGAATCGTGCAGCACCGCGTGGCGCTGGCTGAACGTGCCCCGTTCGGAGTCCTGGCCGGTGAGCCGCACCGGGTAGCCCTCGCACGCTGCGCTGGCAAACGCCAGCGATTCCGCCGCCGACCAATCCAGCGGCAATTGGCCGCCCGCCATCTGCTGCCGCCCCTCCAGCAGCTTCTTGATCTTGGGGTGGGGATGAAACCCCTCGGGGAACCTGGTTTGCGCCTCCAGCCATGCGGCAAGCCGCTCGCGCGCAACACCCGTCGGCACTTCCTGGCCCGCAGGCTCCGGACCGCCCTGAAACCCGCTCCAAACGCCACGGGGTTGGTCGGGGCCGGCCCGGGCTTGCCGGACTGGGACTCGGACAACTCCTTGTCGAGCAACTCGCGGCGGCGGGCGGCCAGGGCATCGGCCTCCTCGCGGGTCACCCCGCCCAGCTTGAGCAGGTGCTCCAGGTAGCCCTCGAGCACGGACTCGCGCTTGGCAATCGCACGGTAGAGCACGGGCTGGGTAAAGGAGGGTTCGTCGCCCTCGTTGTGGCCCAGGCGGCGGTAGCCGTACATGCTGATGACGACGTCGCTTTTGAACTCGCGGCGGAAATCCATGGCCAGGTCGATGACTTGGGCCACGGCCTCGGGGTCCTCGCCATTGACGTGCAAGATCGGGATTTGGAGCATCTTGGCGACGTCGGTCGCATAGACGCTGGAGCGGGCCTGGCCGGGCTTGGTGGTGAACCCGATCTGATTGTTGACCACCACGTGGAGGGTGCCGCCCACGCTGTAAGCGGGCAACTGGCTCAGGTTCAACGTTTCCTGCACCACCCCCTCGCCGGCAAACGCCGCGTCGCCATGGATGAGCAGGGCCATGCCGCGCACACGCTCGGTGTCGTCGACCCGGTCCTGCTTGGCGCGGATGCGGCCCAGGACGACCGGGTTGACGAATTCAAGGTGGCTGGGGTTGAAACAAAGCGAGAGATGGACCTTCTGGCCCCGGGCTGTCAGCCAGTCGGTGCTGTGGCCCAGGTGATATTTCACGTCGCCGCGGCCCGTCGAGGTCCTCCAGTCCGCGTCGGCGTATTCGCGGAAGATCTGGCGGGCGCTCTTGCCCATGATGTTGGCCAGGACGTTGAGGCGGCCGCGATGCGCCATGCCCAGCACAATCTCGCGGATGCCGTGCGCCCCCGCCTTCTCGATCGCCAGGTCCAGCAGCGGGATCAGACTCTCGGAGCCGTCCAGCGAAAAGGTCTTTGCGCCGACGAACTTCTTGCGGATGAACTCCTCGAAGGTGACGGCATCGGTCAGGCGGGTGAGGATGCGCAATTGTTCGGAGCGGGTGAGTTGGAGGCGGTTCTCGGTCGTCTCCATGCGGCGCTGGAGCCAGCGGCGCACGCTCAGGTCGTCAATGTGCATGTACTGCACCCCGATCGAACGGCAGTAGGTGTTGCGCAGCCGTTGGAGCAACTGGCCCAGCGTCAGCAGCGGCCCCTCATACTGAAAGGTCTCGCTATACACCGGCATGTCCAGGTCCGCCTCGGTGAAACCGAAGAACTCCGGTTTGAGTTCGGGCGGGATCGGTTGCGGCATCCCCAGCGGGTCCACGCGGGCGATGCGGTGGCCGCGCACCCGGTAGAGCCTCGTCAGCAGATACACCCGGTCCTGCATCGCCGCCACCTCCGGGGTCGGCCAGCCGGCTCGAACCCCGGTCGCGCGCCGAGGCGGGCGGATTGAAGATGCTCGAGGGCCGGAACGACGGACCGAAACGCGGTTTGGGAAACCGCAGTTCGTTGACGGCCAGGTCCCCAAAATACCCCTGCCAGTCCGACGGCACCGACGCCGGGTCGCGGAGGTAGTCCTCATAGAGACCCTCGACGTAGGCCGCATTGGCCGCGCCCGGCAGCCCCTGGGCCACGTCGTCTGTGTGCAAAACCCTCATGGCGTCTGCGCGATTACCAGGAGAAGGGCCGCGGCAGTCAAAACGAGCATCAAGCCGGCCGGCATGAACTTCCGGGTCTTGGCCAGGCGCATCACGAATACCAGGATCAGCGCGCCCAGGAGCAGGTCCGCCACGATCGCCTGAGGAATGACGCCCGCCGCGCATAGGGCCAGCGCAACGGCAAACACGACCGACATGATAAGCGAGACCGGGCTCTTGGCCTTGAAGTAGCCGATCAAACCGCCAACAACCAGTAGCCCAATGTATGTCCACAAGACAAGTTGCGAGTGCATAACTGTTTGGAATGTAGCACTCTTTCCTGTTTACGCCCGCGATTTTGCCGATAGGTTGTGCGGTATGCGAGTCATAGGCCACCTGGGAAGCGAATCGTATGCGCGCACATTCGCGGATTTCCTGTTTGTGCAGGGCATCGAGAACCAGGTTGAATTCGAGGAGGGCAGTGGGTGGGCGGTCTGGATAGCGGAGGAAGACAAGCTCGCACAGGCCTCGACGCTCATCGCGGCCTTTCGCCAGGACCCGGCCGGCGCTCAGTTCCAGTCGCAGGCCAAGGCGGCCGCCGGGATGCGGGCCAAGCTGGCCGAGGGCCAAGCGGCCTACCAAAAGCGGGTGCGCGACCGGCGCCACCTGTTCCGGCCGCTCAGGGACTACGGGTTCGGGGTCCTGACTTACGCGCTGATCGCCGTCAGTGTGGTCATCTGCATCCTCTCGAATTTCGGCAACGACCGCGAACGGCTTCAGAGCTTGTTCATCAGTCTGCTCCCGCCTGGTCCGGACCCCTCAGGCTCGGCCTTGGGACTGCCCGAGGTCCTGCACGGCCAGATCTGGCGGCTGCTGACGCCGATCTTCATTCATTTTGGGCTGATGCACCTTGTTTTCAACATGCTCTGGCTGCGCGATTTGGGCGGCATGATCGAGGGGCGGCAAAGCACGTGGCGCTTGGCGCTCCTGGTGCTCGTGTTGGGCGTGTGCTCGAACCTGGCGCAGTACTGATTGGAATGGCCCGGGATTCGGGGGGATGTCAGGCGTGGTTTATGGCCTGCTGGGCTATGTCTGGATCCGGGGCAAGCTGGATCCCGGTTCAGGGCTGTATGTGCATCCCACGACCGTCACGATGATGATCATCTGGTTCGTGGCCTGTGTCTCGGGCATCCTCGGTCCGGTCGCCAATGCGGCTCATGCGGCGGGCCTGGCGCTGGGCATGGGTTGGGGATGGGTGGCGAGCCTGAAATACAGGTAGGGCGCAATGACGAATGACGAATGACGAATGACGAATGACGAATGACGAATGCGGAGCAGGTTCCCAGCTTGTGATTTCGATAAATCTATGCGGCCGGCACATCGCATCATCCTCTTCCTGATCGCGCTGTTGGCCCTCGGCACCTTCCTTTTCGGCCTTTTGGTCCTGGCCAGCGCGCTGAAGCATTAATTCACCCACCCAATCTAAAGCTCCAGCTTCAAGCGCCCGAAGCGGATGGCGCCGTCGGGTTTTTGAACATTGCTCATTTGAATTTTGAATTTGTTTCGGATTTCGGATTTCGGGTTTCGGATTTCAATGCCTCACCTCGGTCGCACGCTGACCTTGCCTGGCACGGTGATCACTCGGCCGGGCTCGACGGTGACGGTGGCGGAGATCTCGCTTGGTTTGCCGGCAGGGTCGCGGACAACGGCCCGCACGGCATGGTTGCCGGGTTTCATTCTGACCTGGAGTCGGTCTTGTGAGGAGAGGCTCTGGTTTTCGACGCGCCAGGTCTCGACCGGAACGGCGTGGGGCGGATTGGCGTCGGCACGGACTTCGAGTGTGACATTGACGGTGCCATCGGCCTCCGGTTGCCCCTGGGCGGAGAGGACGATCTCATAAGCGACCCTGCCGTCCGTTGCGGCGGGGGCAGACGCGCCGGGCGCCGGCAAAGGAATCGAGTTTGAGGGCAGACCCGGCAGAGGGAGCGAGACGGCAGTGTCCTTGGGAGCCTGGCGGGCGGCGTCGCTGGCCGCTTTGGCCTGGAGCGCGGCATTTTTGGCGGCCGCGGCATCGGCTTTGGCTTTCTCGGCGGCGGCCTGGGCGCGGTGCGCATCGTGTTGGGCCTTGTCGGCTGCGGCTTGGGCCTTGCCGGCCTCGGTCGCTTTGCGGTCGGCCTCAGCCTGGTTGGCCTGGCCAGGGGAGCGGCCGAGGAACCGTGACGCGGTTTGGCAGAGCCACCAGGCGGGCGCCAGCAGCAACAGGAGCAAGAGCAACGCGAGCAGCGCGCGGCGCAGGCCATAGAACCGGGCGGCCTGGAGTTTTCCAACCGCAACGCCAGCGGGCAGGGAGGAACCCACGGTGCGCTCGCAGCCCCAAAGGATCTGGAGGTGGCGATCCCACCAGGGCCCGGCCAGGCGGTAGAGCTCGGCGTCCTGGGCGATGTCCGGCAGCCTGAACCGCTCGATCAACTCGCGGTTCTGAGGCTGAGCGCCCTGGGTGTTGGCTTTGAGCCGGAAGCCCTCCAGGGCCTGTCTCAGGCGCTGGAGCTGGGCCGCCGGGACGGCCCGGCGCCCGAGTGGTTTGCTGCGGCAGAGCAGCTCTCTGCGCCCCTTATCATGATGGAACCGCCCATACTTGCCGGCATCGTCCTCCTCCACCTCGACCGGGGGCAGGAACTCCGCCAGCCCGCCCTCGCGAATCAGTTGCTGCGGGACGCGGTCCCAGTAGCGGCCGCCTTGGCTGAATGCCCGCAACGGTTCGTATTCACCAGCGCGGGCCAGCAGGCCGGTTTGGGTGGGCTCAAGAGGCATCGTGGGGAAAGGCTGGAGCCTGAAGGAGCAAGGCTCGATAGATTGTCCGGGTGCGATTAAGACTCTCGGTCAGCCCACAGCGCCTTTTTGCCCCGAAGGGGCTTCCGACAATGGCCCGGCGTTTCAACGCCGGGTGAGGGGACCCCGGGAGCAGGTCCGTCCCGAAGGGACGGTTGAAAGCAGGGAGTGTACTCAATCGTCCCTTCGGGACGAGGGTCCATTTTGCGGCCTGCCCGGCGTTGAAACGCCGGGCTATTGTCAGATGTCCCTCCGGGACAAAACTCCCCAGGCGCATGCTCGACGCTTTCAATCGCACCCCGGTTCGCCCGGCAGATTCCGGGCGCACGACACGACGGTTCGGGCCAATGTGCCGTTTGGGCTCCGCTGCGAATCCGTGTTCCTCCGTGTTCATCCGTAGTTGACAACGCCTCAACTGACCGCGGCCAGGAATTGCCATTTGCCGGCGGCGTCGCGGACGGCCCAACCGGAGACGGCGCGGACTTCGGCCGAGCCGGCGGCGGCGGGTTGCATGAACCTGCGGTTCGATGCGGTCGCCGACGCGCACGGTCTTGATCTCGAAGCGGCCGGCGGCAGCCTGGGTGAGGGCCTGGGCGAGCTTCTCGGCGTCCTCGGGGCAGGTTTCATAGACCGACTCGCCGATGTCGCGGAGCAGTTCCAGGGCGGGGGTGCGGGCGGCGCGTTCGAGAGCGGCGGCGGTGTGGAGGCGGGCCAGGAGGAGGGCGGCTCGAGGTTCAGCGGCGGCCCGGGGGAGGAGCCGCTCACGCCAGGAGCGCCAGCCCTCGGGGCGAAGGGCCGCGGGCCAGAACTGGGCTTGGAGCTTTTCGGCGTCTTCGCGCAGGCGCTGGGTCTCCTGGCGGGCGGCCAGGGTCTGGGCGCGGGCGGCCTCGACCTTGGCGCTTTCGGCCTGGAGTTGCTCGAGGGCGGCCTCCTGGCCGGTCTGTTGCTCTTGCCGGGCGCGGCGTTCGGCCTCTTGGGCCTCGTCCCTGCGGGCCTGGGCCTCCATGAGGGCGCGGCGGTTCTCGGCCGCGAGGGATTCAGCGCGGCGGTTCAGTTCTGCGCCTTCCTGGAAGAGGCGTTCGGAGTCCAGGACCTTCGCCTCGCGGGCGCCCAATTGCTCGTCGAGTTGCTTGAGGCGCGCCGCTTCCGCCACAAGGCCGCGTTGCAGCCAGGCGGCTATCTCCTCGAGTTCCCGGAGTTGGCGCGCGCGCGCTTCATTGGCCTGGGCGACGAGCTCGATGGTCTGGGCGTTGAGCCGGTTGGTTTCGATGCGCGGCGGTTCCGAGGTCTCGGGGCCAGGGCCGCCGGGTTGGGCTGGGGCTGCGGCAGGGCCGGGCGGCGCCGCGGGTGTCGTTGCCGGAGGAGCAGTCCTTGGAGTCTTATCCCAGGGGTTCATGTTGCGCAGGGCAGTAGTTTGTTGCGAGCGCGTCGCGTAGCGACGCTGTGATGGTAGCCGTGGACTTTGAGTCCACGGTGGTGGGAGCGAGGGGAATGTCCTGCGTCGCGTAGCGACGCTTGATAACTGCCGTTCAACATCGGCCACCAACTCCTTCCGGCCAGGCCACCTGGAACGTCCCCGCATCCAGCCAGTGGCTTTCGGTTTCGAGTGTACACAGGGCCAGTTCGACGTCATTGAGGGTGACGGGCTGGCCGTTCCAGAGGCCGTTGACGGCGTTGATGCGGAGGGACTCCGCCTGGGGCACTTGTTCGCCGGCATCGGCCTGCGAGGGGGCGGGGCCAACGCGTTGGAGGGTCAGTTCCAGGAGGGCGTTGACGGGGTCGCCGCCGCTGCGGTAGCGGTTGCGGTCGCGCCATTGGATGATATAGACCGGCTCGGGACGCGTGTCGGCGGGCAACATGCGCCGGCCCAGGCGGTCGCCGATCTGGAGCCGGCATTCTTTGCGGTCCTCGTTGGGGCCGAGCAGGAGGGTGCCGAAGCGGGTCTGCGCGCCCTTTGGCATGGTGCCCCAATAATTGCGGGTGAGCAGGTGTGGCGAGACCTTGCGTGTGATGTGCCAGCCGGGTCCCATCAAGCCCCGCTTGATCGCCTGGTAGAGGGCGGCGCCGGCGACGGTGACAGTCTTGGCGTCGTGGATGCGGCCCTGGACACTCAGGGGTACCATTGGCCGATAAAGGCGTCCTTGGTGAAGCGGATGCGCTGGGGCAGCAACGGCAGTTGGGCGCGGAGCAGGTTGCGCAGGGCCGCCAGCTCGGACGGCTTGCCGCTCACCAGGACCAGGTCGCAATCGAAGGCCTCAACCACCTTGGCCAACGAGCAGAACAGCCCGGTGAAGTTCTCGCGGATGCACTGGGCCAACTGTTCCTGGGGGTAGAGCAGGGCGGTGTCTGCGTCCAGCACCGGGCCGGGGACGCCGGCGTTTCGGCAAAGGGCATTGAATTCCTCGATCAAGTGCAGGTTCACTCGCAGCGCCCGGGGCGTGGGCGTGGGTTGGGTCGAGGCATCTTCGCGCGCCGCGGCGGCGAGCCAGCCGTGGACGATCGGGACGAAGACCTGGCGCGTGATGCGGTTCCAGCGGGCGCGGTCTTCGCCTTTTTGGCGTGAGAGCAGCGCCGCAAAGCTCTGCCGCTCTTCCTGGGCCAGGTCCTGGCCCAGGGCGGGCAGCAGGACCGACTCGATAATGCGCCGGACCAAGCCGTCGCCGGCGATGGTGCTGCTGTCGCGGTAGAGGACGGTGGCCTGGAGGTCCACGCCTTCGCCGCCGCGCAGGTCCTGGTATTCGACGATGGTGAGGTCGGTGGTGCCGCCGCCGATGTCCAGATTCAAGACGCGCGCGCGGGCGCCGGGGCCGTGGCCGCGTCCGACCAGCTCCAGCCAGTTCTCACCCCCTTGGCCCAGGCGCCGGATTTCGTCGAAGATCAAGGGGAGTTGGGAGGCGACAGCCTCGTCCAGTTCCATGCTCAGCGTGGGGCGGTCGCCCCCGGCGGTGACCAGGCGCCGGTCGGGGAAGCGGGTGAGGGTGAAGATGTCCAGGGCCTTTTGCCACTTGCGGCGGTAGGCCTCCAGTTCCTGGGCGGTCCAGCCGGGTGGGAAGGTGACCATCACCGAGGCGAGGCGGGCGCGGACAAAGGGCTGGCCGGCGCGGCCGGCGGCGGACTGGAGTTGGCGGCAGGCGGCTTCCAGCACGGCCAGGGCGGCCCAAGTGAGGGCGTCGGCCCGGGGATAGGCCGGCTCGTGCGGCCGGGAAGGCGGGCGCGCGGCCGCGTCGAGCCTCTCGGGCGGCGGGCAGCCCGAGGCATCCTCCCCCAGGTCCCAATCGGCGCCGTTCTGGTCCAGAAAACGCAGGACCGTGCCGGAGAGTTTTTCGAGGGCCTTGCCCGCTTGGACATTTTTCGAGTTGGGGTGCCAGCGCTGCACGTTCATGGTCCAGAACGTCAGGCCGGCGTGCCCCAGGTCGCCCACCGGCGTCTGGTCCCAGAGATAACGCTTGGGGGAGCTGAGAAAGTAATTGCCGCCGGCGCTTGGCTCGAGGTTGGCCAGGATGTCGGCAGCGGGCGGACCCAGCACCGCGGGGGCCATTTCCACGAAGAGATGCGGCTGGCGCAACGCGCGGGCGACGACGCGCTCGGCCTTCTTCTTGAGTGGCCACACGCCGGTCGAGCATTCCTCCCAGCGCAAGTCCTCGACCGGCTGCGGCAGGTGCGCGGGCAGCTTGTGGTCCAGGGGTTCGAGATTGGCGAAGGTCGTCTCCTGGAGGACCAGCCAGGAATCGATCAAGCTGAACGGGTCGTCGTGGTCTTTGGGGGCCGGCTGCGGCTCCTCCTTGTGATAGCCGAAGCGCACGGGCTGGGTGATTTCGGACAAGGTCCCGCGGGCCGACTGGCTGCGCGCCAGCAGCAGAGCAACCGAGCGCGTGTTTCCAAAATCCACGACCAGGTCCACATCGACTGTCTTGCCCACCGGTTCCAGCCAGTGGATTTCCAGTTCCAGACTCACGGAGCGGGCCAGGGCGGAGGAATCGCGCGGCGGGGTGGAGATGACGGGCAGATAGACGGTGAGCCGCTGCACGCCGCCCGCCGGTTGGCGCGTTGCGTGCGGGAAGACGTAAGGTGTAGCGACCTTGTCTGCCGGTGTGTATTTCGAGGCCTCGGCCGGGCCTACTGGTTCTTCCGGTTGCAGGGCCCAGCCGCGCCGGGCGGTGCCGAGGTTGGTCTCGATGGCCAGGAGCACGCCGCTCTCTTCGGTGGGCAGGCCCTCGGCCTCCCGCTGGGCGAACTGGTAGCGCAACCAGCGCAGGGGGGTCCCGGAGGTGTCCCGCGCCTCGCACCAGGGGAAATCGCTGTTGCGGCAGAGCTTCTCCAGTTCCGGGTTTTCCCGCAGTTGGCTGTCCGAGAAGCGCACGAAGGCGAAATGGTGGCCGGTATCCGCAAACAGGTCGATGATGGCCGGCGGGACCGGGCCTTGGGCGCCGGCGGGCGCCGGCTCGGGCACGGGCCGGGCATCGCCTGAGGACCAGTCGGTCGGGGGGGTGGAGTCAGGGGAGTCCATAGCGGTGCCGGCGTTCAGGTGTGTGGAGGGGCGAGGGGCAAGGAACCAATGACGAATGACGAATGACGAATGACGAATGACGAAATGGGGGGGAGCAGCGAAGGCCGCGAAGCGTTTTGGAGTGCGGCAGTCCTCTGCCGCTTTCGCGTCCCCAGGGTCCAAAAAGCGGCAGAGGACTGCCGCACTCCAAAACCTGGCGGCCTTGGCTCCGGTTCGCCGAAGCTGGGGTGGCTCTCCTCATGAGGCATCTCCCGGGGTGAGGTCGGCGGCGAGCTGCGCCAGCTCGTTGTCTCCGGGCTGGTGCTGGCGGGCGGTGGCGGGCGCGGCCTTGACGGTGTTGAGGTGCTGCAAAAACAGCGCCAGGAAGCCCAGGTAGTGCGGGGACTGCCGGTCATTCCGTTCCTCCGGGTCGGACTGCTCGCGCTCGGCATAGGCGCGCAGCCGAGGTTGGATTGTGCCCGCCGCGACGTTGTCTTCGAGGCCGGCGGCGTTGTCGTGTGCGCCTTCGGAGGAGGGGCGCGCAAGCATGTCCGCGCTCCCAATCAACTCGAATCCCCGATGCGGGGGCCGGCCATTGACGCCGAAGCAAATCACCTCGCCCAGGCGCACGGCCAGGAAGTGGCGGGCCTGAGTGGCCTCCAAAGGGTCGTTGACCTGGCCGAGGTTCTCTCGAAGCCAGCGGTGGAGGTTGCCGCGCAGGAGTGTGTGTTCGGCCAGGTAGCCCAGGTGCCGGCTCGTGGCGGCGGCATCGCGCAGGCCCAGGTCGCTCCAATCGCCGTCGCGGCCCTTGGCCAAATCGCGCCAGCGCAGGAGCTGACGTTCCAGGTAGCGGCGCCAATCGGGGGTTTGGCCGGCGAGCGGGAGCGGTTCGAGCGACTCCGGCTCCACGTTGAGCAATGCGCGCAGGCGCCGGCTGACCTCGGCTGCTCCGTCGGATTGCGGGTGCTGCCGGCGGAAGCGGTCGATGGCCTCCTCGATGGCGCGCGCCCAGGCCTCCAGCTCAAGGCTGCGGCGGCTCTCGCCCGCGGCCTCGGGCGGCAGCGCCTCGCCCAGCAGGGCGGCGAATTGCTGCTGCAATTCCCGGGCTCGGCGGGCGAGCAAGGCCGGCACCTCCGAGCGTTGCGCCTGGCCGGCCAGGGCATCCAGGAAATAGTCGTTGCCACCGTCGCCGTCCGCGGTCCCGCCCCGGATCATGGCCAGGAGCGATTCGGTGCAACTGCCCAGATGGCGGCGGAAGTCCTCGCTGGAGGCGATCAAGCGCATGGCCTTGTCGAGCTGGGCGCTGCTCCCGCGGATGCAGCCCTCGTCGAAGCGCGGGTAGGTTGTGGTGAAGAACTGGACCCACTGTGGATTGGCCAGGTCGCCCAGTTTGTTGAGAAACCCGAAGACGGGCGAGAAATCGGCCGAGGGGCGCTGGAGGTGAAGGCTGTCCACGACCCCGTTGACCAGGCGCGCGGCGAAGGTAAGGACGAGGTTGATCGGGAGCGTGCCGGGCGGCGGCGGCCAGGGCTGGCCCAAGGCCCGCACCCAGGCCTGCACGCCCGCCAGCAGTTGCGTCGGCTGCGCAGGCGGCGCCTGGATGCGGTTCAGAATCGAGAAGCCGTCGATGCCCAGCCGGCGCGAGCGGCTTACAACGATGCTGGCCGTCTTGCCGCGCTTCAGGACATCGGTCAGCAATTGCGCCGCCGACATCTGGTCCGGGCGTTTGCGGACGCCGCCCGGATAGGTCAGGGCGACACCGGGGAAGTCCAGCAGGTCCGCTGCGCGCAGCAACCGGGCGGCCGGCGAATGTTCGGGCAGCAAGACGGCGTTGACCGGCAATGTCATTTCCCAGACCAGCCCTTGCCAGAGACCGAACTCCTGGGTATCGGCCCACGCCGGGTTGGGCAGGCCCGCACCGAGGCACAAGGCGTGCCCGGCCAGCAGCCAACCGAGGGCGTGCTGGCCGGGCCGTGATGCCTGAACGGCGGGGGAGGAGTCTGGAGACGCCGGAGCCGGCTCGCTCTCGAGCTTGCGATAGGCATCGATGTCCAGGAAGAGCCGCGCCGCCTCGTAGGAGCAGAGGATCGGGCGCCCGGCGGCCAGGCCCAGAATCCGGGCGCGCTGGGCCAGCAGGCGCTGCCACAGGGCTGTGAGTTCTGCCTGGTTGTCCCAGAACAGCCACGCGGCAAAGCCGGCCAGCGCGGCGGCGTCCCTGCGCAGGAGCGGGTCCGAGGCCAGGCGCGGGCGCAGGCTCCTCCAATCGGGCCGGAGGTTTCGGTATCGCGGCCAGTCGGCGGCGATAAGGTCGTCCACGACATTGAGCAGGGTCTGGAGGCCTTCGCGGGCGGGGCGGTTGGCCTGGCCCTGGGCGTGGGAGCGGGCCTTGAGCTCGGCCAGGTGATGGTCGAGCGTGCTCGCCTCGTGAAAGGTCTCGCGCGCCTCGGCCGAGGTGGTGTCACACTCCATGAGATAGCCGGCGGCCAGGGCATGGAGCAGTTGCTCGTCCGAGGCGAGCTTCAGTTCCACCGGGTGGCGGGTATCGGGCAGGTCCTGGCACAGCTTGAAGCGCGTGAGGCAGCCGGAGGCGTCGCGCTGCTGGTTGTAGGGATTGAGGTGGACGCACCCGGCCTTGTCCGGGCGGCCGACAAAGGCGACCGGGTCATCGGCCGACCATTGGAGGGCCGAGCCGGCATCGGGGTGTGCCGGGGCATCCAGGTAGCGGGAGAGCAGCGTGGACTTGCCGCTTTGGGAAGGCCCCCACAAAGCCATGCACGGCCGCCCCAGGGCCGAGGCCTCTTCCACTGCCAGGGCCGCGTCGCGAACCTGGTAGAGTTGGTCGAGCCAGGCGCCGCTCAAATCATACTCACCGTTCCTCTGGACTCCATGCCGCCAATACCAGTCCAGAACGGCGCCGGCCGTCTCCGAAAGTGCGCCTCTCATCTGCGAGTATCTTGTGCCTGCCGCGCCCCGGCGCAAGCCAAAAAGAGACAGGCAGAAACATGGGGGCAGAAAGATGGAAACTTCCATTTTCCTGCCCCCATCTTTCTGCCATTAAAGCCCGCGCCTGCCGGCCTCGGAAGGTGATGACCCCAAGGGAATGGAGTGAAAAATCGGACAGACCGCATTGGCCCGAGTTTTCCTGGAGAAATTGCTTGCAGCGCTCCTTGTTGGGTTGGCCCAGAAGGACTTCCAGGAAAATGTTGGTGTCAACGAGCCAGTTCACCGCCACTCGTTAGCTCGGTGCTGCAACTCGACAAACGTGGTCCCGTCAAAAGCATCCGCAAGGGCGCCTTCCCAGTCGAACTTGAACACATGCTTTTGCTCTGGTCGGGGCGCGGCGTCGGCTCTTTCGGCCAAGAGATCCACCAATGCCAGTAGCAATTGACGTGACTCCTCCGGCAAGGCCTCAATCCGGGCAAGTACAAGTTCTGAATTCATGGAACTAATTTACCGGTCTTGGAACGTGGCATCAAATCCTATTTCTCCGCCGCCGGGAATGTGGACGCCGATTGAGCCTAGCCTGGACAGGGCGGCGGCTGATGCGTAGGGTACGTGGCGATGTCAGCACTGCTGGAAATGCCGGAAGTTCGTCAGCGGCTCTCGCGCCTCTCGGTCGAGGAGTATCACCGGCTCGGCGAGTTCAACGGGAAAGGCCGCCGCACAGAGTTGATCCGCGGTCTCTTGATTGAGAAAATGTCCAAATCCCCCCTGCACAGCGCTATAGCCAAGCGGCTTTATGACCGAATCGCTTCGATATTGCCTGCCGGCCTCGTAGTGCGCCGCGAGGACCCCATCACGTTCGCGGACTCGGAGCCCGAGCCGGACATTGCGGTCGTCCGGGGCGCGGAGGCAGATTTTTTCGAAGCTCATCCCACGACCGCTGAACTGGTGGTTGAGGTGGCTCTCTCCAGCCCGGCGCTCGACCGCGAGAACGCCACGCTCTATGCCGAAGGCGGGGTGCGCGAGTATTGGATCGTGCTCGGCCAGGATCAGGGCGTCGAAGTCTATCGCCAACCCAAGAATGGGCGCTACCGGGAGACGGCGCTTTACAGCCCTGGCGACCTGGTCGCCTGCGCGAGCGTGCCGGCCATTCAAATTCAGGTCTCCGATGTCTTTCTTCGGAGTGTGCGGAGCTTCTTTGGAGGCGGTAATGAATAGAGGTGGCAACCTGCCTTGGTCTTTTCCAAAACCACGGAGGGTTTGGACAGCGGGAGGGGTCTGCCGAGTCCTTTGCACCCTGGTGCGGTTTGGTAAGGCGCGAGCTCGATGTTTCTCCTCTCCCGGTGGCTTTAGAAATTGTGGGAAATTGTGGGAAATTGTGGGAAAGTGCGCGAAATTGCGGGAATCGCGTGAATTGGTGGAAATGAGGCCGGACCAGCGGTTGGCCCCCTGCGGTGGGCGGCCTGTGCGGGGCCTGAGGCATTCGGAAGGAATAAACGTGCCAGCTCTGGCTGGTGCTTTTGCCCGCTGGCTTTGTTGCTCGCTCCTTACAGATCCTGGCGGATATGCGCCTCGCTCGCGCCTCGCCAGCCGCCGAAATTCCTGCGCCATACCTGGCACATTTATTCCTTCCGAACGCCTGAGTTGGCGCAGTTGCCGTTTCATGCCGGGAGTGTGTGCGCTGGGGACGGATATTGTCTAAGGACAATGCGGACTATGAGGCATTTTTTTTCGAGGTCCAAGGCGTGGAGGCGTGAGGCCTTTCTACGGTCTGACCCCTGCCATGACCCCAATGCCTTTTTTATGACCTATCGGGAGCCACTGGAAAGGTGATTGAATACTCCGAGAGCCTGCATTAAGGTCGCAGCATGGAAACCGAAATCGTGTTGAGTGTGAAGATGGAGCCTTTGGCGGAGGGCGGCTTCTTGGCGACCAGCCCCGACCTGCCCGGCCTCGTGGTGCAAGGCCGCACGCGGACCGAAACCATGGAACTGGCCCAAGCCAATGCGCGCATCCTGATGGAGGTTTATCTCTCCGAGAAACTGCCGTTGCCGCCCGCCTTGCGCCGTGTTGTCAAACGCAAGGCCAAGACCCTGACCCTGCCGTTGCCGGTCACACTCCCCGCATGAGTCGTCTTCCCGCGCTCCAGTACCGGGACGTGGTGGCTTGCTTGCGCCGTCGCGGGTTTGAGTATGTCCGGCCCGGCAAGGGCAGTCACGAGTTCTGGATCAACCGCCGAACCGGCAGGGTCACCATGGTTGCCTGTCATCCCGGCGACATCCCGCGCGGGACCCTGCGGGCCATCATCGCGCAAACCGGGTTGACGGCGGAAGAATTTCTGGAGTGAGTCAATTCTGCCGCTAGCGAGGGATTTCGGGGGCGTTGCACGGTTAGCTTGTTGCTTTTGATTGGAGGTCACAGGCGGCGGCAAGAGCAGATCCATGGCGGAGTTAGCAACAGCTTCTCACGAGAGTTTCTCATGGAGGGCACTTTGCGCCGCTTGGAGCCCTTCCGTCCAAGGACACCGCGGACAGTCGGACTATGCGCAGCTTTTCTGCTCCCGCGACGAGGCGTCCAAAGTCACCAGGACGGGGCTCTGCCGCCAATCTCGTGAATCCCTATTTGTCCAAATGACAAGATCTGACCCCGATGCCTTCAGGGGAATAGGCCCTCTGCAACTCGCTTAGTACCCGTTTTCATAAATACACTAACGTATTTTGTTGCTGACTTTCCCGGTTTCACATAGAATAGCGCCGCATTGAACGGTACTATTCTATGCCTAGAAAAAGCCCATTCTCTATCACGCTGACCCCGGGTGAACTGCGCGAACTGGAACGAAGAGCGGCGAAATATACGTTACCGTATTTCGAGGTCCTCCGGGCTAAAATGATCCTTATGGCGGCTGAGGGTCTGGCCAACGACGATATTGCTGCTCGCCTGGATACCCGCCGAGAAGTCGTCAGTGACTGGCGTAAGCGCTTCTTCCATGAGCGCTTGCGCGGGCTGGAGGAACTCCCCCGCCCGGGTCGGCCCCGGGTTTTTCCCCCCAGAACTGGTCGTGCAGGTTAAGGCTCTGGCTTGCGAACTACCTCGTCAGCGAGGCCTACCCTTGTCGCGTTGGAGCCTCGCCGAACTAACCGAAGAGGTTTGCCAGTCCGGGCTGGTCGCCCACATCAGCGACACCACGCTCTGGCGTTGGTTGCACCAGGACGCCATCCGGCCTTGGTTTCACCGCTGTTGGATCTTCCCGCGCGACCCGGCCTTCGCCCTCAAAGCCGGGCGCCTGCTCGACCTCTACGAGCGGGTATGGGACGGGCACCCTTTGCACGAGGACGAGTTCGTGCTCTCGGCCGATGAAAAGACCAGCATTCAAGCCCGGGACCGTATTCACCCGACTCGACCGCCACGGCCTGGCCAACCGATGAAGGTGGAGCATGAGTACGCACGCAGGGGAGCCCGCACTTACCTGGCGGCCCTGGATGTGCATCACGCCAAAGTCTTTGGCTGTTGCGAACTCCACAGCGGAATCGCGCCTTTTGATCGGCTGGTTGACCGCGTGATGACCCAACCGCCTTACTCCCAAGCTCGCCGGGTCTTTTGGATCGTGGACAACGGCTCCTCCCACCGGGGCCTTCCCAGCGTGAGGCGCTTGCAGCAGCGTTATCCGCGCCTCCAACTGGTCCATGGCCCAGTTCACGCCAGTTGGCTGAACCAGATCGAGGTCTACTTTTCCATTATCGAGCGCAAAGTCCTGACGCCAAACGACTTCGGCTCCCTGGACGAGATGGCGCATGCGCTTTGGCAGTTTGAGCGCCATTTCGAGACGCTCGCTCGACCGTTCCAGTGGAAATTCACCCGTCGAGACCTGGACCAACTCCTCCTCAAATTAGCTCCCGAACAAGCCACCGCGCTGCCTCAAGCCGCCTGAGAAAATACGTGACCGAATTTATGAAGTGGCGTACTTAGGTTCTTGGCGAGGATCACAAACTCCAGTTGCCCCACGTGGGCCGCCGCCGCCTGGCCTCGGAATCCGGTGAATGCGGTGAGCATAGGCTCTAGTGGTTGCGGTGTTGACCGGCGCGGTCCGGGCGGGCAGGCTGCCCAGGTGACGTGGCTCCAGTTTCAACGCGTCCTTTTTGAAGCCAATAGCTGGCTTCTACAGCCCTCGCGCAGAGGATCGATCGTTCCTCAGGAGCCGCAATATGGGGCGCCGACGCCTGAGGAAGAGGCCTGGTGCGACCGCTGGGTGCGGCGGCATTGGCGCCAGAGGAAGTTCCGGCCCTTATCGCGACGGCAACGATACTGCCTCCTGCCACGATTTCGATACGCCGCAAAAGCAACTTTCCGCGTTGCAAATCGCCTGTCAGACCGCGAAGTCCCTCGGCCAGCGGCAACATGGGAAATTCTCTTAGTGCGCCGGTGGCACAAAGCCAACCGCGCTCGGTGGTTGTCGGAACCGCTATCCCCTCGGGCCGGCTTCTCCGTTTAGCCCGCGCCAGCTGGCCCCGAAATCCGGTGAATGATGTGAGCATAAGGCTGAACGGTTTTAGCGGGTTCTTCGCAGCTCGGCGGACTCGCTGAATTGGATGCCTTCTCGCCGGAGCTTTTCGCGCGCTGCCTCCCTGATAAATGTGGATATGTCCCGTTCCGGATTGAGCGAAGTCCACGCGTTGATCCCCTGAACCACAGCCCTCGGGACTTAGCCCCCGAGCAGCTTCCCGGTTCCCGTAATGTTCCGTTTCATCTTCCGACGATGCATAGTCTTTAAGAGTCCTTAACCCCGTTGAGGCATGGCAAATTCACGGCGGCGGGTAAGTCGTTGATTTAGAATGGGTATTGGCTTTCGGCTGGACAAGCTTCTCTCGATTTTTCAGGATTGGGGGCGTGAGCCAGAATTATCGAAAGCCCAGTTCCGAGGACCAGGCGGTCCTGGACAGTCTGCAAGGTACGATTACTCGAGCCGAACGAGTTGGAACGGTGCAACCAACTGCTGGATCAGCACCATTATCTTGGGAGCGCTAAACCGGTGGGGGAGCGACTCTACTACGTTGCCACCGATGCACAGGGCCAGTGGCTTGGGGTGCTGGTGTTCGCAGCTGCGGCCAAGCATCTCAAGCACCGCGATCGGTGGATTGGTTGGACCGACGCGCAGCGGGAAAGGCGTTTAAGCCTGCTGGCCAACAACATTCGGTTTCTTCTCCTGCCCGACAAGAGCTGTCCCAACTTGGGCAGCCGGGTTTTACGGCTGGTCTTGGGGCGTCTAAGCAGCGATTGGCAGGCCTGCCTGCCGGCAGGCAGGCCCGCTACGGCCATCCGGTTGTGGTGGTCGAAACCTTTGTCGATCCGGACCAGTTCTGCGGCACGGTTTACACCGCTAATGGTTGGGAGGAGCTGGGAAAGACCGACGGCTCTGGGCGACACCAACGGGACTATTACGTCCGCCATGACAAGCCCAAGCGGCTGTTCGTACGCCAGCTCTGCCGCAACGCCCGGCGTAGCCTCCAAGCCGAGCATCTCCGGCCCTCGCTGGCGGTGGTCGAAACCAAGGCAAGCCCAAGGTCGCGGCACACGGCCAAAGAGATTGGCTCGATCATCGATGTCCTGCAGCAAGTTCCAGATTATCGAAAGCGAATCGGGACCTATCCGCTTTGGTCGCTGTTGGCCATTTATCTATTGGCGGTGCTGTGCGGAGCCCCACGTGGGTCAAAGGATTTAGCCAAATTCGCGCGCAAGTTGAGCCAGGCGCAGCGAGCCGCCCTGCACATCCGCAAGCGCCACGGTTGCTACCCCGCCCCAAGCCAACCGACCCTTTGGCGTCTGCTCGAGGAGATTGACGGGACCCGGCTTGAGCAAATGCTGATGCGGATCCAGGAGCGACTGCGCGGCCCGCCGCCCAAACACGAGTTGATCGTTCTGGATGGCAAAGAGCCCAAACACGGCGGTGGCCAAGACGTGCTCACCGCCATCTGTGCGCCCAGCCAGTATTATCTGGGCAGCGCGATTGTGGACACCAAGACCAACGAAATCCCGGTTGCCCGCCTACTCTTTAACGACCTGGACCTCAACGGCCGGTTCGTCTCGCTGGATGCCTTGCACACGCAAACCGAAACCGGCCGCGACATCGTGCTCGAACATGGGGGCCACTACCTGTTCACGGCCAAAGATAATCAACCCACGGTCCACCAAATCATCGAGAAACTGCTCCCCGCCCCAAAGGCGGATTTTCCCCCCTTGGGAGCCGACAGCCACTCAGTTCCGCACTCTGGAATACAACAAGAGCCGCCTGCAGAGCCGCTCCATCCTCACCCAACCGGTCTCGGCTGAACAGGTTTGCTTCCCTCTTGCCGCGCAGGCCGCCCGATTGCTGCGGCAGATCCAGGGCCACAAAGACGAATACGTTACGCTGCTAACCAGCGCCGGACCCGAGGAACTGGACGCACAAAAGTGGCTGGAATTGAACCGCGCCGGGCTTTGCCGGCGTTGAAAACGGTCTGCACCAGCGCCTGGACGTTTCCCACAACGACGATCGCTGCCGCATTCGCCACCCCTATGCGATGTTCGTGGCGGGCCTGCTCCGCCGCATCAGCAACAGCCTGTTCATGGAATGGCGCTCTCATCAACCCCATCCCGAATACCTGACGACGACGGATTTTCAGTCCGCGATGGGCGAAGACCATGGTCGTCCCGCCATGCGCTTGCTTTTCGCCAAAAGCCCCAGCTTGAAACCGCCTTAAACAACTCGACCAATCAGAATCCGCCAACGGGTTCAACTCCGCTTTTTCGGATCTGAGCACGGCGGGTGGGCTTTGCCCTGTTGTCCGCGATCCGTCGGCAGAACTGATCAGCCCGACCCCACCAATACTTCCGGTGCCTGTTGGGCGGGAATTCTTGCGGGCCTGGGTACTCCTGGCGGCTTGAGCGGGGAGGTGCCAACCAGGAGACGGCAACCTGGGGGGAATCGTCTGAAGTCGGGAGTCCTTCATGAAATGGCCATGCCGTTGAGGGGAATCTGTCAACAAAAACTTGCAACTTTTTTTAATGGAGTTAAACCTTCCGATATGCCGAACATGCGAGCATCAGGGAAGAGGCTGATTGGAGCGCAGATTGCTCCAGAACTCTGGGCCGCCGTCGATGAATGGCTCAAGCGGAATCCAGCCCGGAGCGTGAGCGATTTCCTCCTCGAGGCCACCCTGGATAAACTGGAGCGCGCTGCCATCCCCATCGACCGGGCCGCCGCCAGACGCGATCGCCGTATCCGCGTCCCGGCGCCAGCAAGCAGCGTCCGCTATCAGCCATCCACGGGCGGCTCCATCCTCAACCATCCGAGGCGTTCTGATAAGTCCCCGCTCGCCTCCGCCCTCGATGCCGCGCGCTCGGGCGGAAAGAAAAGGCCGCAATCATGAAAATCCCCCTGCCCCTCTTTTGTCTCGGCATCCTCCTCAGCGCCTGCCGGCCGGTCCCGCAGAGCGCCGCCAAATGGGAATACAAAGTGGTCGAATTGGAGAACACGTGCCGCAAGGCTGCGGAGAAGGGCGGATTTAGCGCCAAGGAGATCGAAAGTCGCGAGGGCATAAAGCTCCTTCCTGGAACGATCAGTTACGATCTGTTCGAGATTGGCCGGGAGGGATGGGAGTTGGTTGCGGCAGTTCCATTGGCCGAAACTGAATACGGTTCGATCCTCGGGGAGAAGCGCCAGAACAATAGAACCGGCATGGTCCAATTGATCTTCAAGCGCCCGGCCAGATGAGTGAGCCGATCCCAAATGAGGAGGTGCGGGAAATGTCCCGCCGCCGGCTCCAGAGCTTTCGGGAAGCCGGAATCAAATTCGTCCAGGTCCTCGGCTGCAACTGCGAAGAGGATGAATGCGATGCCTACCGCGCCGTGAAAGGCAGGGTCTTCGAGATCCAGGACGCGCCTCAGTTGCCTCTCGCAGGATGCGACCAGAAATATTGTAAGTGCATTCTCCTGGCCAGAGGGGGGAAATAGAAGACGCGCCGCCATGGACCGCAACCGTTAACATGATCACCCGCACGGCGTCAATAACCGGCGCCGCGGCAAAAAACCGAATTCCTATCAGTGAACACCGTCAAGAACCTTCTATTGTTCGCCCTTCTCGTTGCCAACGTGAGCACAGCGATTGCGCAATCGGCCCCACGCTACGACACTTCAGGGAAAAGGGAAAAGGGAAAAGGGTCAGAAAAGAGAAAAGAGAAAAGCGTCAAACCAAAAGAGAAAAGCGTCAAACCATAACTTTTCACTTTTTGACCTCCTCCGGCTCGGTCTTGCGGCGCAGATACAGCTTGTTGTTCAGGCTCTTCCAACTGCCCATGTGCAACCGCTCGGCGATTTGGCGGA
Organism: uncultured bacterium; assembly: GCA_963749495.1. Taxonomy (GTDB): domain Bacteria; phylum Verrucomicrobiota; class Verrucomicrobiia; order Limisphaerales; family UBA8199; genus CAVQND01. Next base: position 306,967 of record CAVVMW010000014.1, on the reverse strand, counting down.
TGGTCAAGGTGGTCTCGCGCCGCAACCGCGCCACCAGGGCCAGCTTTGCCGGGTCGCCCTTCAAGTGCCCCTTCAAGTCATCCGGGCTCCATCGCAAACGCTTCAACTCCTCCGCAACGATGCGCTCCCCTTTCGCTTCGGCCCTCTCACGCCTCAACTTGACATATGTGGAGGGGTCAGTCCTAGAAAAATGACATATTGGCTGTGTCAGCATCGTTTCTCGCGAGCAAAGCATTGCTGTTAAAGGCAGTTTTGTCATTTTTCTAGGACTGACCCCTCCACCTCCACCTGCACCATCGGCCTGATCGATCGCCACTCGTTCAAAACTCTCAACGATGCTTGCGCCAGCGCCCTGTCTCGCGGGGCCTGGCGACTGCGGGATGTTAAGGCGCTCTTGGAACAGCGCCAGCGCGAGATCCAGACTCACATGGACTTCGCGCAGAGCCATCCCCTCATCCGCAACCTGGCCGAATACGGCCTGTTCATCAAAACCAAAACACCATGACCCATAACCTCAAAGAAGCCTGCCGCCAGCTCCGGCTCTCCGGCCTGGGCGCTAGCCTGGACGTGCGCGTGCAGGAAGCCACCTCCCATCAACTGCCCCACTTGCAGTTCCTGGAACTGCTCTTGCAGGACGAACTGAACGTGCGCGCCCAGCGCCGGCTGGAACGGCGCAAAAAGGCCGCCGGCTTCCACGACCTCAAACCGTTGGAGGACTTCGATTGGAGCTTCAACCCCTCCATCAAACGCAGCCAGATCTTCGACCTGGCCACTGGCCAGTTTATCCGCCAGCACCGCGATGTCCTGCTGCTGGGCCCCCCGGGGGTGGGCAAGAGCTTCCTGGCCCAGGGGTTGGGCCACGCCGCCCTGCGCGCCGGCTTCATCGTGCTCTATTGCTCGGTCTTTGATTTGGTCCGCGAACTCCAGGCTGACCAGTCCCCGGCTGAGGCTCAACGCAACTTAACCCGTTATCTCAAGCCCGACCTGCTCTGCATCGACGACTTCGGCATGAAGCATTTTCCGCCCAAGAGCGCCGAGACGCTCCTGGAACTGATTGTGCGTCGGCACCAGAACCGCTCCACTCTGCTCACGTCCAACCGGCCCATCGAAGACTGGGGTCAATTGCTGGGCGATGTCCCCGCCGCCACGGCCATCTTGGATCGCTTCCTCCAGCAGGCTGAGATCATCCAGATCACCGGGCGCAGCTACCGCTTGCGTCACGCCGCCAGCGCCAATCCAGCGGACAAGAAGACCGCCGACCCGGAAAAACAAACCCCCGACAAGACAGGGACAGCCGAGAGGAAGCGATGAGGACTTGGCTTTATCTTCTGAGGGGTCAGGTTCTTGGGACATTCCTGGAAGTTAGTGGCCAGGGTGGGCCGGAGCGCCAGAAGGCTTTTAGAATGGAGACACTGGGCAGGGCCTCATTTCATGCTGGGGCGTTCTGGTTGGAGCTGAGATCCAACCGCTTCGCGCCGGACTTCGCTCCGCTCCGCTCCGCTCCGCCGGGAGCATCCTGCGTTACGCTTGGGCGTTGGCGGCCGAGTGCCCGGAGTGCAGACGGGAGTATTCCATTGACCAGGGCGCGCCCCAGAGGAAGTGGGGGGCACCTGGACACGATGCGGCTTACCGCGCCGATTCGAGCGCGGACGCTGCGGGCAGATTGCCCGGAGCACGGGCCCAAGACGATGCAGGTTCCCTGGGCCGCGCCGCAGGGGGGCCTCACGCTGCTCTTCGAAATCCGCTGCGCGTCGCCACCGGCGGCCACGCGGACCGGGGTTTGGAGTCCGTTGCCGCCGCTCGCCGGCCCCCGCGAATCGGACGGCGCGATGCCGCTCCGGCTATTTGAATAAGCCAGCCTTCTCAGGTCCTCTGGAGCATCGGTATCCGAGCCGGTCGGGGCGCAACTTCGATTCGGCTACTCTCAGTGTGGCAGGAAAAGCTCAGCACAAAGTTTGAATACGATCCGGAAAATGATGTCAGACCATGTCAGGGGTCAAGACCATGTCAGGGGTCAGCCCATAGCTTTTCACTTCCGGGCGGACCGCCACTGTGTAATAGTTTAGCGCCCACCCCAGTCACGGGGGTTTTTTCTTCTCGCAAGTCGGGTGTGGCCGCGACTTTCCCTTGGCGGTGTTGCGATACAGGGCAGCCTGGGCTTGCTCGGTGTCTTTGGTGAACAGGTCGTAAAAGAACTGGTTGACTCTCCGGCGCTGGCGCCGAGCGGTTTCAAAGAGACTGCGCAGGACACTGTGGTTCTCCAGGCCCTTGGCCGAACGGGTGCAGTGCACGACATGGCGCATGAACACGACCGGGCGCATACTCCGCTCGGCCTGGCTGTTGGTCGGTGGCACGAGCGGGTGGCGGAAGCAAGTGAGCAGGTGCTTCTGTTCCTTGCCCAGGAGGCGCTGGCGAAAGCTCTCGGCTTTAGCGTGGTCCAGAGGCTGGCGGCAGAGCTGGCGCAACGTGCGACGCAGTTCCAGTTCCTTTCTCTTTGCGACCGTGGCCCGCCACGAACCCTGAGCCAAGCGGCGGTGCGTCTGGCAGGCAGTGTGAACAAAGTCCTGGATCTGCTCACAAAACTCTCGGGCGGCCGGGTCGGCGGCTTCGCCTTGGAGCAGGGCCAATTCCTGTCCAACTTCCTTGGCCTTGTTTTTGATGTGGAACAGACACGATTGCCAGTCTTTGGGATGCACGGCGTTGTACGCGGCGTAGGCGTCGGAGACTAAAATCCCGGAGAAGCGCCGCCCGAAAATGCTCTGGGCGGTCTGGCCGGAGCGGTCGGGGGCGAACACAAAGAAGGCCAACTGGTCGTTGCCGCCATACCAAACAAAGTAATTGTCGCCGTCGTTACGCCAGGAGGTTTCATCGCCGTGGGCCACCGACAGCGCGCGGATTTTTTGACGCAGGTCCTCGTAGAGGGGCAGGCCCCGGCGCACCGCCTGACGCTCAAAGCCGTAGGCACTGGCGGGCACAAAGCTCAAGCCGAAGAACTCCGCGAAAAAGCGGCTGATTTTACGGTCCGACACGTTCAACTCGTAACGCATGTACACGGCGGTGGCCTTGGCCGCCGGACCGATGTAAGAGCCCAGCAACTCACCTGGTCCCGGCTGAAGCACATTGCAGTCGCAAGTCGAACAATAGCTTTGTTGATGGACGAAGCGGATTGCTACGGCGCGGGGTTCCAACACGATGTCTTCCTGAACATGTTCATGGACTTGCCCGACGGGTTGAAGGTGGCTCCCGTGGCAGTGCGGGCAGATCTTGGGCGCTGGCACCGGCACGGTGCGGTCGATGTGCTCGGGCTTGGCTCGCTGCCAGGGCGGATGGCCCACGGGGGCGCCGCGCTTTTTGGCTTTCTTCTCCGGGTTGGAGTCGGTTGACGAGCGATTGCGGGGTGCTCGGCGGCATTTGAACTGGCGCCGGTGCAGGGCCTGGAGTTGCGCCCGGAGTTGCTGGTTTTCAAGCTCCAGTTGCTTGCGCTGCCGCCGCTCCTGGTCCAACTCCTTGTGGAGTTCCTGGAGTTGGTATTCGTAGTGGCATTCGGTGCCGGCTACCTGTTGGTAGCGATGAAAGACCCAGCCCGTGGAGAGCCCTTCCAGATAAGGGCATCCATCCCGGTAGGGGCAACAAAAGTCGTCGGGCAGGTCCTTGAATTCAGGCATGGTCAGTCTGAGGGGGGCAGTTGGAGCAGGCGCCAGTTAGCCTCCGAGAGCCGCTGGAGGAGTTTGCGGACCTTGAGGTGATTGCAGGTCATGGCCCGGACCAGAGGCACCAGTTCTTTGCGAACATATTTGGTCACGGTTTTCTGGTCCACCTTGAAGGTCAGGTGGTAGCCGCGCTGGGAGGGGTTCTTGTGGAGCGAGCCTTGGAGGAGTTGGAGGGCGTCGTTGATTTGGCGTTTGAGTTGTTCCTGGCGGAGCCGGAGAACTTCGGATTGTTTGCTCATGAGTATGCGTATATATACGCATACTATAGGGCATGGAAGTCAAGCCGTCAAGGAGTAAAAGTCAGAAATTCGACGAAAACCGAGGGGTAGGAGCTAAACTTTTACGCCACTGTCAGGGGCATGTCAGGGGTCATCAGGGGCATGTCAGGGGTCAGCCCATAGCTTTTCACTTCCGGGCGGACCGCCACGGGCATGTCAGGGGTCAGCCCATAGCTTTTCACTTCCGGGCGGACCGCCACGGGTCTTCCAGCGGCCCAGCGAGGCCGCGCAGCACACGCGCACCCCCGAACCACCATGTGGTTTTCGTAGAATCGTGGATTGACCGCCGCCCATATTTACGGCAAAGTAGCGCCGTGAAAACGACAGTGGAAATTCCAGACCGCTTGTTCCGCGAGGCCAAGACGGTTGCGGCCAGTCGCGGCCTATCCCTCAAGACGTTCGTGACCGACGCCCTGAAGGAGAAACTGTGCCCGCCCCGGCGGCGTCAACGAACGGACTGGCCAGTGCCGCCTCCCAGCCTAAGAAAGGGAGAAATCCGGCGCATTCAATCCGCGATCGAGGAAGCCTTCTCCCAGGTTGATGCGGAGGAGTGGAAGTGATGCTGGACACCAACGCGCTGTCGGCCTGGGCCGACGCTGACCGCGGGCTGTTGCGGGTTCTGCCCAAGGACCGGCTCTGGCACGTGCCCGTCGTAGCGCTCGGCGAGTTCCTCTTTGGCATCCGGAGGTCCCGTGAACGAGCCAAGCTGGAGCGATGGATCGCGGAGGTGAAAACCACGTGCGCGCTGGTGTCGATCGATGCCGACACCGCTGATCATTACGCCGACATCCGCGAAGAACTGCGCGCGGCGGCGACCCCCATTCCTGAAAACGACATCTGGATTGCAGCCCTCAGCCGGCAGCATCAACTGGTCCTGGCCACCCTCGACGGACATTTCGACAAGGTGCGCGGCTTGAAGCGCGTGGCGTGGTGATGAAAACCGCGGTGTAAACCCATTCGGGTCATGACTTGTCATTTGGACAATCGGTCCCGGATTGCGGCTATATCTTCTCGCAGGCGGGGATCGGCTTCGAGGCGCCGGCCAAAGGGGGCGAGGGCTTTGCTCACTACGGCGTAGTCCAAACCGTCAGTTGACTTGCCCAGCTCGGCCAAGGGGAAGCGGGCGGTTCGCCGCCCCAGCCACAGCGCCGCGTCGCGGCCCCAGTCGCCATGCCGCTCGGCCACAAGTTCGGCGCCCGGGCCGCAAGCAACCCCGGCGTGCGAGGCGGCGCGCCCCGACTTGTCCAGCTTCAGCCGCGCCACCCGTACGGGATTCAATTGCACATAGCGCGCCACTTCCTGCCATCTGCGGGCGGTGACGTGATACCGCCCGCCCGCCCGTTCGATGCGCAAGGCGCGTGCCATGGGCCAATGGACTCATCCCGGAATCCCGGGGTCAAGTGCCAATTGGCCAAATGACAAGGCATGGCCCCAATGGTCTGCAAGCCAAAAAGAGGCAGGCAGAAAAATGGGGGCAGAAAGATGGGAACCTTCGACGGCTGCAATCCAGAAAAGTGACAGTTGAGCCGGCGCGGACTCGGCCAGGCATGTCGTGAGCCTGGGACAAGGTGTTTCTTGGTTTCCTCCGTTTCCTTCTGTTTTTTTCTTTCCTCGCAGGCAATCACCGCTCCGGCGCCCTACGCTCCGGCCACCACCTCCGGCGGCGGCAGCGTGCGCTGGATGGCCTCAAGCCGGTAGCCGAAGCCGGGGCCGCCGATGGTGGAGAGGTCGATCATTCCCTGACGGCGTTGGTAGAGGCCCGGGTGGATTTGCGCCTCGGGCGCCGAGGCGGCGGGGTAGAACTGCATGGCGTTGGTCTCGACTCCCATAATGGTGCCGGCATGGGCGGCCAGGAGCGCGTGCGGGATCTGGGCCAGCATCGGGTTGGTCAGGTCCTGGACCATCAGGCCCATGCCATGGGCCTTGGCCCAACAGGCGCTCAGGACCGCCGCGGTCTGGGTCTTGCAGGTCTTGAGGGCAACGCCCGTCCAGCCTAACTCCCGGCCCAGCCGCACCATCCGCCAATCATGGGCGCTTTCGTCCAGAAACAGCGGTTTGCGCGCCGACACGCTGCGGACATCGAGCGGGTGTTCCTCCAGCTGGTACGGAAAGGGCTGCTCCACGTAAAGGATCATGCCGTAAATGCGCGGCTGCTCGTCGCGCAGCCGATCCAGGATCTCGTTCACGTAGGCCGGCTCCTGCACCGTGCAGTTGAAGTCCGCACTCAGCCATGCCGCCTCCCCGGCGATGGCCAATTGCCCGACCCTGACCACCCGCCGGTAGTCCCACGCCGCGTCATTGCCGCACAGCTTGACCTTCAGGCACTTTAGGCCGTCCCGCCGAATCCACTCCTGGAGCGTGACCGGCACGCCGTCCTGGGGCTCGGCGCCGGTCAACTCGTCCGGCGCGAGCGCGTCCAACCCGCCCACCAGGTGCCAGGCAACAAGCCGCGTCGCGGGCCGGCGGCAGAAAAAGTCGGCGGGGTAAAGCCCGCGGAAGCTCACCGACGCCCCGGCTGCAGGCTCCAGAAAGCGTCCCAGGTCGGTTCCCAGACAATCAGGACCATAAGTCTCATACACCGGCCGGCCGATGAGCTTGCCAAAGGCGTCGTGCAGGGCGATGTCGAACGGGGAGTTGCAGACCAGGGCTGCCAGCCAAGGCATCGACACCTCCTGCGGGGCGCGGACAATCCCCTGAAGACACTCCTCCGCCCTGCCTGCTGCTCGCACGCCCGCTCCCTCGCGTCCCTTTTGTCCCTTTTGTCCCTCGTGCGTCCTGGGGCCACCCTGCTCGTTGAACTCGTCCAGGACCCTGCGCAAGACGCGCTCCTGAAAGTCATAACCCAGTTCCAGCGGGTGGCCGGGCTTCTCGACACCCGAGGCGACCCAGGCCGACGCCAACCGCCGGCAGAAGTGCTTGAGGGCTTGGTGCCGCGCCTCGTAGGGCAGGGGACTGGGCCAGACCCATTGGACGCTCAATGGGGTTTCGCCCCAGCCCTCAGCCTCGTTGCCCGCCCCATCCCCCACCCGCAACGCCACGCGCGCGCACGTCACCGAGGTCGTTGTCTCATGCCCGAACTTGAGAGGGACCCGGGTTTGCACCGGAATGAAATAGAGCCGGGCGGATGCGATATGGTGAATGAGGGTCATAATTCAATTTTCAATTCCCGTGCAATCAATCCGGCAGCGGTTTTCCCTTGGTCTCCGGCGCGAGCCAGATGACAACCAGGCCCAGGGCATAGACCAGTGTGATGACTGCCCCAGCCTTGGCGTAGCTGCCGTCGAAGGCCCGGAGCAACCGGCCGGTCTCGACCGCGCCGACCGCCGCCAGGACACGGCCGGAATTGTAGCAGAGCCCCTGGCCTGTCGCACGCACGCGCGTGGGGAACAACTCCGGCAGGTAGAGCGGCAGCCAGCCAAAGAACGAGGCGGTAGAGCCGCCCACCAGCAGGCACATAAACAGGAAGAACGCGCCGTAATGGCTGGTGCAGCGGAAGAGGCAGCCGCAGGAGATCAGCGACGCCAGGCAGAGGATGAAATAGGCCGGGCGCCGCCCCAGCCGGCTGCCGATCCAGGGGCTAATGAAGCAACCGATGATGGCCCCGATGGCGACGAGCATCTGGGTCAGGCCCTTGGCGCTGGCAACCTTGCCCTGCGTCAACTGGTCCGCCCAGGAGGGCAGCCATTGCACCGAACCCCAGGTGCCCACCAGCACGATCGAGGCAAACACTATCGCCAGCGCTGTCCGCCGCCACAGCGCCCTGGAAAATATCTCCCGCAATGGCCTGGACCGCCCCGTCTTGACCGACTGGCGCCACCGCTCCGATTCGGGCACGTATCGCGCAATGAACAAGGCCAGCAGCGCCGGCGCCGCCCCCGCCAGCATCACCCAACGCCATGAGCCCCGCGTTACCGGGAAAGCCGCCCCCAACACCCCCAGCAGCCCGAACCCTACGTTGGAGGCCGCTCCAATGGCCCCGGCCAGCAGCGGGCGGTGTTTCTCCGGCCAGCACTCCATCACCAGCGCCACCCCCAGCGCCCACTCCCCGCCCATCCCCAGGGCCGCCAGAAAGCGGCACAGGCCCAGTTGCCAGGCTGCCTGGGCGAAGTAACTGAAACCGGTGAACAGCGAATAGGCCAGCACGCTCCAGATCATCGCCCGCACACGCCCAACCCGATCCCCCAGCCAGCCAAAGACCAGCCCGCCCCCGGCCGCACCCACAAGGAACAGCGCCGTGATGCACCCCATCCACAGCCCGATCTCCTTGTCGCTCTCCACCCGCAGCAGGTCCAGCAGCGCCGGCCGCGCCACCAGCGGAAACACCCCTTGCTCAACCCCATCGAACATCCAGCCCAGGAACGCCGCAGTCAGGACCATCCACTGCCCGCGAGTCAGGGCTGGACTCTGCCGTTCGGTTGCGATTGGGTGCATGTGCCGTCAATACGTCCACTTCCCGCCGTCGCAGACCACGTGTAATCGGACGGGGCACGTGCACGTCCATGTATAGTGCGACGCTCACTTCCCGGCGAGCCGCTCCATCAAAGTTGCGCGTGTCAGTTGTCCGGTGGCTTCAGCCCGCAGACGGTGGTAATCCTGGAGTTGCCGCTCCATCTGCCCGTCGAACTCCAGCTTGTGATCGAAATAGCATGAGAGCGCTGCGTGGATTTGGGCCAGCGACAAGTGTGGATGGGCCGCGTGGATCTCCTCCGCATCCCAGCCATAGGCGGCATGGTCCATCGCGACCTCGACGACTTTTGTGTTGGTTTCGGCGATCCAAGCGACCCCGCGTTCATCGCGTCGAATATGAGTAATGGGCTCGATCACAAGCATCACCCCAGTCTAGCCGCGGCGAGTGGATTTGCAACGGAGATTCCAAGCCCTTTGTAATCGGTCAGTGAAGGCGGAAACGGAATCCCCGGCTGACCCCTCACCCCGGCCCTCTCCCCTCGGAGGGGAGAGGGAGGAATCTCGGTAGCGGCCTTAGGAAGCGGAGGCGCCTGGAACGCCGAGAGACTGCCGAGACGTTTCCCTCTCCCCTTCGGAAGGGGAGAGGGCCGGGGTGAGGGGTTGGCCCGTGACGCTCCCGCCATCACTGATCCATTACGCCCTTTGCACAAGCAGTCCGGATCTCCCTTGTCGAGGCGGGGTTAAACCGTGTAGAACTGGCCCATGAAGATCGCACCACTGAACCAGTGCTGTAATTCCCGTCTGACGCGACGCGCGTTTCTGGCCGCAGGCGCCAAGGCCGGCGCGTTGCTGGCGGCGCCCCAACTCATCCCGCATGGGGTGTTTGGCGCCGAGGCGCCCTCGAACCAGACGCTGGTCGGCTCGATCGGCGTGGGCGGCCGTGGCAGCGCGCTGCTGGCGGAGGTCTCCAGTCTGCCCAACGTCAAGGTCGTCGGCATCTGCGATGTCTTTCGACAGCGTCGGGAAGGGGCCGCTGCCGCGCTCAACCAGCGTTACGGGGGCAAGGTCTGCACCCCATACCGGGACTTGCGCGAGATGCTGGCGCGGCAAGACATCCAGGCGGTGGTCATCGCCACGCCCGACCATTGGCACGTGCCGGCTGCCCTCCTGGCCGTGCGCTCCGGCAAGGACGTCTATGTCGAGAAACCACTGGGTCTGAGCATGGAAGAGGACGCGGCCATCCGGGAGGAGGTGTGCCGCTACAGCCGTGTCTTCCAGTATGGGACGCAGCAGCGTTCGATGAGCCACGTGCGGCATGGGGCCGAGTTGGTCCGCAACGGCCGCATCGGCAAGGTCGTAGCCGTCGAGGTCACTGCGCCCAGCTACGGTTTCGAGGGCGGTTCGCTGGAGCCGGTCCCGGTTCCCGAGGGGCTGGACTACGAGCTGTGGCTGGGCCCGGCGCCGTGGCGGCCTTACACCAAAGACCGCTGCACGGAGTGGGGCTCCTATTGGTGCAGCGACAACGCCCATGGCTTCATCGGCGGCTGGGGCGCACACCCTCTCACCGATATGGTCTGGGCCATGGGCGACGACCCGGCCGGCGCCGTGCCGGTCGAGTTCGAGGGCGCCGGCAAGTTCGGCAAGGGCCTCTTCAACGCTCCGTTCGACTGGAACATCCGGGGCAAGTTCGCCAACGGGGCCGATTTCCATTTCACCCCGGGCGGCGACCGCGCCACGCTCATTGGCGAGAATGGCAAGGTCCACATCAGCCGCGGCGGCTTGAGCACCGAACCCGATTCCCTGAAAGACCAGCAGATCGGTCCCGATGAAATTCGGCTCTACCAAAGCCAGAATCACATGGGCAACTTCATTGACTGCGTGCGCAGCCGCCGCCGCGCCATCGCCCCGGCCGAAGTCGCCATGCTCTCCGACTCGATTACCCAGCTCAGCATGATCGCCATCTGGACCGGGCGCAAAATCCGTTGGGACGCCCGCCGCCAGACCATCCCCGGCGACTCCGCCGCCGCCCAACTCCTGACCCGCGCCCTGCGCGCACCCTGGCACCTGTAGATCGCCCGCGCTCAATCCCAGGCTCCTCACCTTTCCTCCACTTATGAAATCTCAAATCCAATGCCTGAAATCCAAAACAGGTCGGACGCGTCAGACGCGTCTGACGAGTCCGACGTGGTCCAGATTCCGGATTCTCCCCCTGGCATTCCTGCTCTCGCAGGCTTCGCTCTCACCCGCCGCCGATTCCTACACTGAGTTGCGCCAACTCAAGTTCGGCCAGGCCAGCCCGGCCCTGGTGGCTATCCAGTCGGACATCGCTTCCGCCAACCCGGCCCAACTCCGGGCAATCGAGGCCAGGCTCATCGAGGTCCTTCAATCCCGCGAGGCAACCACCGATGCCAAGTCCTGGGTCTGCCGCACGTTGCGCATGGCCGGCTCCGAGCGGGCAGTGCCGGCCCTGGCCGCGCTCCTTGTGGACCCGCGGTTGGCTGCCGATGCCCAGTATGCCTTGCGCAGCATTCCCGGGCCAAAGCCCGACGAGGCCCTACGCAAGGCCTTGCCCAGGACACAGGGCCTGCTCAAAGCCGGCGTCATCCAGACGCTGGGCGCGCGCGCCGACTACCAGGCCCTCAGTCTCATCGCGCCCTTGGCCGGCGACCCGGACCCACTCGTGGCCGAGGCTGCGCTTTATGCGCTTGGCCACATCGGCGGCCCCGAGGCCCTGGCCGCCGTGCAGAAGACCCTGGTCCCCGCGGGCCTCGAACGCTATCGCGAGCATGCCATCCTGCTTTGCGCCGAGAGCCTCCTGGCCTCGGGCGACGCATCTGAAGCGGCCCATGCCAGCCGCGCCCTTTACTACCGATCGGCCGACCCGGTCATCAAGTCTGCCACGCTGCGGTGTTACGTGTTGGCCGAGGGCGCTGCCGCAGGCCCCGTGTTCATCGAGGCCCTCCTCTCAGGCCAACCCCTGGTGCGCGCCGCCGCTGCCCGGCTGCTCTGCGAGTCCGGGTCCGACCCAATCGTCTCCGAAGTCCTTGCGAAGTTCAATTTATGGACGCCCGAGACTCAAGCATGCGTCCTGGGCATGGTGACGAATGCCTGCGCCCTCGGGACCGTCCGCGGCGCGGCGCGCGGCGGCAACGAACAGGTCCGCATTGCCGCTATCGAGGCCCTGGGCCGCCTGGGCGGCGCCGCGGATGTCCCTATGCTCGTCGCGGAGGCGGCCAGCGCGGAGGGCCGCGCGCAGAGCGCCGCTCGGCAGGCCCTGCAAAGCTTGCGCGGCCCGGGCGTCAGCCAGGCCCTGGCCGCCGCCCTCCAGCCCGGCCTCGCCCCGGCCCGGTGCGAGGCCGCCCGCGCCCTTGCCGCGCGCAATGACACGTCCGCCGTCCCCGCCTTGCTCGACTTGGCCGCCGACGCGGATGGCTCGGTGCGGCGCGAGGCCCAGAAGGCCCTCGCGCAGCTTGCTGCTCCAGGCGACCTGCCCCGCCTGCTCGGCCTCTTGGCTCAGGCCGGGACCGATGCCGACCGCGAAGGGATCGAAAATGCGGTGGCCGGCCTGCTCCAGCGCGCCTCGGATCGCGAGACCGCACTCTCGGCCCTTCTGGGCGCGCTCCCTGGGAAATCGTCCGAAGCCAAATGCGCCTTGTTGCGTTTGGCGGCGCGGATTCCCAACGCAAAATCCCTTGAGGCCCTGCGCGCCGCGCTGGCCGGCGCCGACCCTGCGGTTACAGACACTGCCATCCGCTGCCTGGCCGAATGGCCCGACGCGGCCGTGCAGCCGGACCTCGAGCGCCTGGCCCGTTCGGCGCCCGCCCCGGCGCAACGCGCCCTGGCCCTGCGCGGCCTGATCCGGCTGGCTGGTTTGGAGGCCCAGCGCGCGCCTGCCCAGGCTGCCAAACTGCTCGAAGGCGCCCTGGGCGTGGCCGCCTCGGCGGACGACAAGCGCGCCATCCTGGCGGCGCTGATGGAGGTCGGCCATGCCAGGGCGCTTGTGTTGGCGGAGAATTGCCTGGCAGACCCGGCGGTGGAGGTCGAGGCGGCCAATGCTGTCGTTCGCCTGGCCCGGAAACTGCAAGCGACCGAGCCTGAGGCCGCCAGCGACGCCATCCAGCGCATCCTGGACACGTGCAAGTCCCCGGCGGCCCGGCAATTGGCGGAGAACGCCGGCGTCGTGCTCGGCGACATGATCAACATCGCCCCTCAAGGCATTGCCTCCAGCCCGGACGGCCTGCAAAAAGACGGCGCTGCCGGCGGCGACCAGGCCGGCATTGACGGCAACCCCGACACCTACTGGGACAAGGAGGACAACGCCAAACTCTACCGGTTCGTGGTCACCTTCAAGCAGCCTGAGCAGATCGCCGCCTTGAGCATCATGGGCTACCAGCAGCACAACTTCGCCCCCAAGGATTTCGAGGTCCTGGCCGATGGCCGCGCCATCAAGAAGGTTGACAATGCCCAATACACGGACAACCTGCTGGTGATGTCCCTGCCGGAAACCACCGCGCAGGCGATTGAGCTGCGCATCACCGGTTATTATGGCGGCTCGCCCGCCATCCGGGAATTGGGCCTCTATCAGCATCGGCCCGGAACGAAGGCCCAGTTCAGGGTCCTGGTCTTCTCCAAGACCCTCGGCTACCGGCACGCAAACATCCCCCTGGGCATCGCCGCCATCCGCCGGCTTGGCGCCCAGAACGGCTTTGGTGTCGATGCCACCGAGGACAGCGCCGCCTTCACGCCAGAGAATCTGGCCCGGTACAAGACGGTCGTCTTCCTGAGCGCCACCGGCGATGTCCTCAACGACGAACAGCAGAAGGCCTTCAAGGACTACGTCCTGGGCGGAGGCGGGTTTGTCGGCATTCATGGCGCTATGTTTGGCCCTTCCGCCTGCGAGGACAAATGGGCCTGGTACGGGGATCTCTGCTGCGTCTCGTTCAAGAACCACTCGGCTGTGGTTCCCGCTCGGGTGGATGTCGAGGAGCACGCCAACCCCTCGACCCTCGACTTGCCCGACCATTGGGTCCGCCCCGACGAATGGTACAATTACGACGGCACGCCCCGCGGCCGCGCGCGCGTCCTGGCCACGGTCCAGGAATCCACTTACCAGGGCGGCACGGTGGGCCAGGACCATCCCATTTCCTGGTGCAAACCGATGGGCCAGGGCATTATGTGGTACACCGCCATGGGCCACACCGACGAGAGCTTCCGCGAAGCCCCGTTCCTAAAGCACATCCTGGGCGGCATCCAACTCACCGCCCGCGCCAAACCCGCCGACCTGACGCCCAACCCCAAGCTGGACTAAAAGGCTAAAGGCTAAAGGCTAAAGGCTAAAGGCTGAGGTGGGGAGGCTGCGGAGCGCAGGGTCTGAACTTTAGCCTTTAGCCTTTAGCCTTTAGCCTTTGTTATTGGCCTTTAGCCTTTTACTGACACAGGAGCAGCGTGAGCAGGCCCAGGGCCAGCCCGATGGCCAGGCCGCATGGGACGGTCTGGCGCATCACCCGGCCTTCTTGTCCGATGCACGCCACGGTGCTGCAGCCCAGGATAATCTTGACCGGGGCCAGCATGCTGCCCAGCGAGCCGCCGGCCGTTTGCGCGGCGGCCAACAGACAGGGGTTGATCCGCAGCAGCGCCGCCACGTTGGTTTGCAACGAGCCGAACAACACGTTCGAGTTGTTGTTGCTGCCCGTCGCGAACGCCCCCAGGATGCCCACGCAAGGCGCGACCAGTGGATAGACTCCGCCCAACAAGCTGCTGAGCCCTTTGGCCAACAGGTAACTCATCTGGCAGTGGTCCATGAGCATCGAGAGCCCCACCATCGTCACAATGCCCACCGTGGCCGCCGCGCCGGAGCGCCAGGTCGCCCGCGCCGCCTTTCGTGCTGTGCCCAGCGCTTGCCCGGTGCGCAGGCCGCGCCAGGCCACGCTCAACCCCGCCACCACCAGGATCAACGCGCCCGGGTGGGCCAGCGGACGAAACACCTGGCCCGGGCAGGCCGGGGTCGAGAAATGGGTGCGCGAGATCACTTCTGGAAAGACCGGCCTCCACGCCAGGCTCTGGGTCCAGGCGCGCACCGGCCCCACCATCGTGATGGCGGCCATCAAGAGGGTGAGCGCGCCATACGTGCCGAGGGTTAGCAGTGCGGGGCGGCGCGCAAGTCGGTCCGACTGGTCCGACCGGTCAGACGGGTCAGACGGGTCGGACTTCGCTCCAAAAGCCCTGGCCCAGGCCAAATACCCTGCCAGCCCGGCCAGCCCCGCGCCGAAGGCCGACAGGGCAATCATCCCGGCTGCGGCCAGGGCGTACTGGGTCGTCCCGATCAGGACTGACAGAGCGGCGATCGTTGGCCACTGCCGCAACTGGCCCAGGATGGCGGCACTGCACAGTCCGCAAAGCAGGCACGCCAGACCCAGCAACAGCGCCGCCCAGGGCACCAGGCTCGCCGCATCCAGCCTGACTACGGCAACCAGCGTCTGGAAAATCACCCCCATGTCTCCGAACGTGACCGCCCAGGAATGGCCCACGGCCACCGCCGCCACGGCCCTGAGCGGTGGCACGCCCAGCGCGACCAGCATCGGCGCCACCACGGCTATCGGCAATCCGAACCCGGCCAGGCCCTCGAGCAAACCGCTCAACGACCATGCCAGAAGGACCCGGCACATCCCCGGGTTGGGAATAGCTGCCTGGAGCAGCCGCGCCACCGCCGTGATGCCCCCATTCTGGTCGTTCCAATGATACAAGAAGAGCGCCGGCCACAGCACCCCCAGCACGAACGCCGAGAGCAATAAACCCTTGGCCTGGGACACCCAAAAGACCTGGGGAGTCAACCCAAAGCTCACCGCCCCGACGACCAGCCCCGCCACCCAGCCCGCCGCCCCCGCCCTGTGCGCGCCCCAACGACGCCAGATCATCAGCACCAGCACTACCAAAATGGGGACCAACGCAAGGAAGTAACGCATGGCGAATAGGCGCCGTCCTGCCATGTGGAGACATGCTAAACGTGCCGGCCTGAACACAGGGGACGCAAGACGATGGCAGCGTCAGCGGGCACGTGTGAATCCAAAAGCAGTTTGGCTTTCACACCCGGAGGAACGAATGATTCGGTACAAGAGTGTCCAACTCCTCCAGGGGCCAGCGGCAGGCGGCTCGATCGGCGGCGATCTCTGCCGGAAACGCCTGCGCATAGGCTAATGCCGCCTGGAGGAGCAGCACCGGCAGCCGCAGCAGCCTGGCCGCCCTGTTCGCATCGCCCTTGCAATCGTCAACCGTCTCGACCGCCAGCCAAACAGGCAACCGCACCCCGCGCACGTAGGCCATACGGCCGGCGGGGGTTTGCCGGAATTCGATGCTGGGATGGTTTGCCGTTCGCACCCCCTGCGTAACGAAATCGGCGCCCAGCGTCCCCGGGCTGGTGCCAAAACGCCGAGCAATTCGCTCCAGGTCCAGTTTCACCTCCTGAGCGACCCTCAAGGATATCGGTTTGGTTGCCATGCAATGTACGCTTTGACTGTTTATCAACGCGCGGTCAAGATCATTGCGCGAATCCGCACCACTGTTAATCTGAGATTCATGAATGCACGACTGACGATGGTCTATTGGAAGTCGAAGAAGTTCTGGCTCGGCAAGCTTATCGAACACCCGGAGATCATGACGCAGGGCCGGACCCTGAAGGAGCTGGAGGAGAACATCCGAGACGCCTACCGGATGATGGTTCTGGAAGATGTCCCCGAGAAGCACCAGTTCAAAGAAGTGGTGGTATGAAGCGTCGGGAGTTCGTCCGGCAGTTGAATGCGGCGGGTTGCGAATTGCTCCGACCGGGATCGCGCCACGACATATATTGGAACCCGGCCAATGGGCGCAAGCAACCCGTTCCACGCCACACAGAGGTTGACGAGCATCTGGTCCGCCACATCAAACGCCATCTGGGTTTGGATGGCTAACTCGACAATGTTAAACTCCCGTCTGAATGTCGCCTGCATTACTGATCGCTGCGCCGGGCTTCTCAAGTGTCCCTTCGGGACCATCGCTTTCCTCGGCTTTTGGTCTCTCGCGCTTCTCGTTGCCGGCCTGCCGTCGTCCGCCCAGGAGGCCCGGCCGGGGCGCGTCGAGTTCTCCGATGGCCGGACGCTCAGTGGCAGGATGTCGTTGACGCCGGGCAGTGAGCTCAAGCTCCATCTGGGCAACCAGGTCAGGACGGTGCCCCTGGGCATCGTGCAGGAACTCCGGATGTCGCCCGAGAGGGAAAGTATTGAGCAGAGCTATCGTTTTCCGGAGGCGGGCAAAGCCATCAAACAGACCGAAGGCCGGCCCTACCCGGTGCGTTACCTGAACACCACGGTTGTTCTGGCCGGCGGGGAGACGCTCACGGGCCATCTTTACACCACCGTGCTTTACGTCGAAGGCGAGGGTGGCGATGCCGCGCAGAAGGTCATTCTCCTGGCCAAGCAACGCGGCAAAGAAGGCGAGACCCTTAAGGATCTGGCCTATCCGGCGAGAATCTCTTTTGAAGATCCCGCGAAAAGAACCGAGGCCACGGTCCGTCTCAAGTTCGATCTGCCCGGCATGGGCCCCGGGGGCGAGTTGGCGGCCCTGACGCGCGGAGCCCTGGTCCGGATCGAGGGAAAGCGCGCTAGCGCCGTCGGCGACTACACGATACCTGCGTCGCTCGGCAAGGAGCTCTTCCTGGCGCTCAAGATTGGGCCGCGAATCGTTGTCGGCTGGCCCAAGGGCACCGATGAAAAGCGCGCGGCATTGGTTCGCGCGGCGCTGCCGGAGTCTGAGGATTTCTTCGACGACCGCAGACTCCTGGGGGTGTTCCACGATGAGGCGAGGTCGGAGGTCTATTCGCTCATGCTGGCATCGAGAAAGGGGGCGACTACTTTGCCCGAGACCCGCGGCCAGCCCTGGCGCCTGGAGGTCTATCGCTGGAAGCTCGACCCCGACAGCCAGCGCCTCATGCTGGCCGGCAAAGGCTATTTGTTCCGTGGCATCGGCGCCAAAAATGAACCTGTGCCCACGGTGGAACTCTCTGATATACTTTGGCGCGCGGGAAAACAGGCAACTGCAGATGCAAACAGGTGACCCCCAGCTCGACACCTTTGTCGCCCAGGCCGGGGCGCGCCTAAGATGGTCGGCGGCGGCCCTCGGGCTCTGCTGGTGGCTGGCGGTGTGCCTGGGGTTATGGCTGGTGCTGTTTTTGGGCGACAGCCTGTTGAGTCTGCCGGCCGGGCTGCGTTTGCCGCTCTCGTTGGGCGGTGCCTTGTTCAGCGGTCTGCACCTCTTCCGCAAAGTGCTCAGACCGGCCCTGCAGCGCCGGACGCCGGAGCAGACGGCCCTGCTGCTGGAGCAGCGTTACGGCATCCGGGAAAACCTGCTCATCAACGCGGTCCAGTTCGAGCGCCGGGAATTCCGGCCCGAGGAGATGCCCTTCGCCCGGGAAACCATCGCCGCCTCCGCCCGGTGGGCCGGGCGCATCCGGAGCGGCGACCTCTGGGATGGGCCGGCGCTGGGGCGGTGGGGCAGCGCGGCGGGGTTGGTGCTGGCACTGTGGATGGCGTTCATCGTGCTGCTGCCGCGCCAGTTCGGCGCGGCCGGGGCGCGCTACCTGCTGCCGCTGGGGGACGTGCCTCCGCCCGGCAATATCTCCTTGAAACTGATCCCGGCGGAGGATGTGACTGTGTCCGAAGGCGAGGGTCTGGCGGTGACCGTGGATGTCTGGACGCCCCGCCTGCGGGGGCTGCGTGAGCCGCCGCTGATGGTGTGGCAGGAGAAGACCGGCTTCGTGGAACCCGTGCAGGGCGGCGGCGAGAGCGCGCCGATGCAGGCCCTGGGCCATGGCCAATCCGATGAGGAGACGGGCCCGGCCGCGACCCGGTCAGGGAAATTCGTGCATGCCTTCGCCAACATCCAGGCCCCGTTCGCCTTCCGCGTCTTTGCCGGGGACAGCTATACGCGCAGCGTTCGGGTGAACGTCCGGGCCATGCCGCGGCTCAAGGATTCGCTCTTCCGCGTCACCCCGCCCGCCTACACCGGGCAGAAGCCCCAAACCAGTCCCGGCCCGCCGGCGCTGGTGGCGGCGCTGCCGGGCTCGACCCTCGAAATCAGCTTCATGGCCGAGCCGCCCATCAAGGCCGCCGATTGGGCCGGCGGCGCCAAACCGGTCCCGTTCAAGGCCCATGCAGGGCGGTGGTCGGCCCAAACGGCGGTCACCCAGGGCGGCCTCTACGAGGTGCGGACGGCCTCGTCGGCCGACGGCAAGGTCCTAACGCTGGCGCGCGGTGAGGTGCAGTTGCTCCGGGACAATCCCCCGGAGGTTGACTTCATCACCGAGGACCGCAATCGCCTGGCGCAGTTCGGCCAGAGCCTCCGGCTCGACGTGCAGGCGCGCGACGATTTCGGCCTGGCGGAGGTGGCCGTGGCGGCGCGCGCGGCCGACAAAGAGGAGACGGGCGTGGTCCTCAAGCGGTGGACTTATCTGGGTCCGCCCGGCAATCCCGGACCGGTGCGAGAGGGGTTCACGCTCGAAATCAATCCCCGCATCTTCGAGGCCGGCGCGACCTATTACCTCGAAGCCCTCGCCAAAGACTTCCAACCCGGCGGGGCGCCCTCTCGCTCCCGGCCCATCGTGCTGCGCATCAAGTCCGAGCAGGACCTGGCGCTGCGCGAAGACGATCCGCTGGCGGCCGCCTTCGAGTCGCTCAAGCGAACCGTAGCCGCGCAGGAGAAGGCCAACCACCTGACCGGCAACCTCAAGACCTACCTCGAGGAGGTCTGGAAGAAACGCGCCTTGCTCGACCAGGCCCTGGCGCTGGCTGCCCAGCAGCGCGAGGCCGAGCAGCGGGGCAGGGAATCCCGCGATCTCTTCAACCAGAAAAACGAGGGCAAGACCTACGCTGTGCCGCTCGCCGCCATCCTGGACAAGCAAGTGCCGCCGGTCCTCGAGGACCTGCGCAAGCTGGAGGGGAAGCCCAAGACCCAATTGGCGCCTGCCCTGGACCAACTGGAAGGCCGGCAGGCCCGCCTGCTCTCGGACCTGCTCGCCCTGCTGGGCCGCATAGCGGACGCCCGCTCGGAAAAGCTCAAACCCGCCGCCGAGGGCAAAGAGGCGCCGCAACCGCCCGCCGTTGCCCAGGAAGAACGCAACAAGGAAATGCTCGACGAGGTGAGGAGTTTCGTCGCCGAAGAAGAACGGGTCCTGGAGAAGAGCCGCACCCTGGCCGACAAGCTCCCCGAGGACCTCACGCAGGACCAGCAGGAGAACCTGGGCGAACTGGCCCGCGAAGAACAGAAGTGGGCGAAGTTCTTCGAGGAGAAACTCACCGATTTGAGCAAGCTCCCGCACCAGGATTTCGCCGATGCCTCGCTGGCGCAGGAGTTGAACCAGGTCTTTCAGGAGATACAACAGGCGGCCGACGCCTTGACGCGCAAGAAGATCGAACTGGCGGTGCCGCACGAGCAGAGCGGCCTGGAGAACGCCCAGGAATTGGTGCATAACCTCGAACGCTGGCTCCCCGACGCGCCCGACAACATCAAGTGGAACATGGAAGAGCCGCTGGCCCCGGCGGACATCGCCATGGCCGAGCTGCCCAAAGAACTCGAAGACATCGTGGGCGACTTGCTCGACAAAGAGGAGGCCATGACGCCCGACATCGAGGACGTGACCAGCTCGTGGATGGACTCCGCCGACAAAGGGGTCGGGTGGGACGCGTCCGACGGACCGATTTCGGACATGAGCGCCAAAGGTGTGACGGGCAACCTGTTGCCGAACCAGAATGAGGTTGGCGGCCGCTCCGGGGAAGGCCGCTCCGGGCGCAGCCACGGACAAATGGTGGCCGACGCCGCCGAAGGCAAGGGCGGACGCGAGACGCCCACGCGCTTGACGCCCGGGCCTTTCGAGCAGGGCAGTGTCAAGGACGCGGCCAGGCCAGACCAGGGCGGGGCAACCGGCGGCGGCAAGCTCGCTGGTTTCGCCGACGAGGGCCTGCGCGGCCCGGCCCCCGCCGCGGCGGGCCAGAAGCTGCCCCGCCTGGCCGACCAGCAGGCCCGCATCCGCCAGCAGGCCGAGGCCCTGGCCTTGAAATTGCGCCGCTATCATGTCCCCAGCGGCGAACTGGAGACCTCGATTCACGCGATGAGCCGGCTCGAAGAATCCGCCCGCAAAAACGATGGACTTGCTGTGCGCCGCTCCTTCAATCACGCCGTCGACACCCTGGGCGAGGCCAGGAAAACCGTCGAGGCCCAGGCCACCCTCAAGCGCGAGCAAAACAAACTCCCGCCCTGGATGCGCGATGAAATCCGCGTCGGCGTCCAGGACGGCATCCCCAAAGGCTACGAGGAAATGGTCGGCGAATACTTCAAGGCCCTGGCGGAAGGGAGATTGAAATGAACCCAGCCGGCTGTATTCCTGAAGGCAGTTCGGCTCCAGATCGGGGCGCAAAGCGTCGCTTTTGTCCCTTCCGTCCCTTGTGTCCTTTGTGTCTCTTGCACTTTCCTCCCGGGTGGCGCTGGCGGCTTTGCTGCTGGCCGCGTTGACCGCGGCCCCTCTGCTTGCCCAGCCTGCCCCCGCGCTGGTGCCCAACGGCAGCTTCGAGCAAGCCGCTGCGGCCGACAAAGCCAGGCCGGCAGGGTGGGGCAAACCCGACGGACTCGGGGTGCAATGGGCCGAGAGCGGCGATCCCGCCCACGGCATGGCCATTCGCATGGACACCCGCGTCAGCGAAAAGGCAATGGTCGAGCAATGGAAAAGGACTGGCCTGACCAACGAATGGAACATTCCCAAACCGGCCGGCAATGCGGTTGCTGAAACTTACGGCCTTTCGCTCTATTCGGACCCAATCCCCGTCAAGCCCGGCCAGCCCTACCGCATCACCTTTGATTTCAAGGGCCAGAGCGGCGGGGCGAAGGTCTGGGTGCGCGGCTGGGGCGCCCTTCAGCGGCAGAAACGCCGCCTCTGGGAAGCGTTGGTCGGCTGCAAATCCGCGGGCGACAGTTGGAGCACCTGCTCCCAGGTCTTCTTCCCCACCAAGGCGCGCCCGGCAGTGACCGAGATGCGCGTAATGCTCTTTGCCTATTATCCCGCCGGGGTTTACTGGTTCGACAACGTCCGCATCGAGCCCATCACGTTGGAGGAATACGAGAGGGAAAGGCTGAAGGCTAAAGAAAAGGCTAAAGGCTAAAGGCTAAAGGGGAGAGGCGGGTGGGAGTGAAACTGTCCGTCAGCCCACGGCGCCTTTTTGCCCCGAAGGGGCTTCCGACAATAGCCCGGCGTTTCAACGCCGGGTGAGCGGCCCCAAGGAGCAGGTCCGTCGCGAAGGGACGGCTGAAAGCACGGAGTGTTCTCAGTCGTCCCTTCGGGACGAGGCTCCCTTTTGTGGCTTCCCCGGCGTTGAAACGCCGGGCTATTCTCAGATGTCCCTCCGGGACAAAACCCCTGAGGCGCATGCCCGATGCTTTTAATCGCACTCGGGAGAGGCGCGTCCCTTTCCCATTTAGCCTTTAGCCTTCAGCCTTTAGCCTTCAGCCTTTTCTTCTACGGCTGCGCGCGGAACTGGTACCTGGGCGGATGCGATCTCCAAGACCTTGCAGCCGGCTTCCTGGCGGAGGAACCGCACGCCTTTGCTGCGCTGAGGCGGCTCGCCGGACCTTGTCAACGGCCCCCCACCGGCTTGGGCAGCAACTCAGTGTGGGGTTGGTGGTCGATGTTCCACCGCCGCGAGACCTGGTCTAGGGGCGCTGCATCCTCTGAGGGGAAATAGAGCAGTTCCCGCCGGCGCAACGTCTCGACGTGAGCGTCACAGAACACAACGTTCCAACGCGCGCCGTGGCGCGGCGGCGCGTTAGCATAAATGTACCGTAGGTAGTCGAAGCCGGGCGCGACGGACTGCGTGTCGAAGAGGTAGTACTCCAGCACGGGATACCCGAAGAAAAGGGGCCTCCAAAGATAGGCGACCTGTGTCTGCAGGAACGTGCAGTCCCCCAGTGCTATCATGTCGCTCGGGACGACGACCTGGGTCTCCTTGGTCCGCCGCAAAGTGAAATATTCGCCTGCAAGCCCCACCGGATAGAGCGTAGGTGCGCCCCCCAATGCGTTGTAGGCATAAGCCCCGTTACAGCCGGAATAGCCGCCCCCTATCCGCGTCCAGCTCGGGCATATATAAATGCGCCTCCCACCGGCAACTTGGCGTTGGTATGAAGGATCTATATACTGGGCCCAATTCGTAGCGATCTGGTACGCCCATGCAGACCCCGCGTAGGGCTGCAGCCGGTCTGCCAAATACGTTAGTCCGTTGTCGGAAAGGTCCGGTTTTGGGCCCGGATACGCTCCGTAATCGTTTACGTAAGCATTCAGGGCCAGGGCCATCTGCCGTAAATTGTTCCTACAAGTCGTGTCCTCGGCGGCCCGCTTGGCGCGGGCAAGAACCGGCAGCAACAACGCGGCCAAAATGCCAATGACCGCAATAACGACCAACAGCTCGATCAAGGTAAACCCCCGTCCCACCCGGCGATATGGAAATCCCAGACCTTTCATGGGCAAAGTGCTCCTCCGTGGCCCAATCCTCCCGCCGCCAGCGGCATCCCGCCCGCCCCTTGGGGCGAGTGTCCGGCAATCCCCTGTCCGCGGCGCCTCATAAGATGGATTACGTAGCCTTTCTACCGCAAGAAGCCGGACACGTCAAGGGTCGCTCCACCGTTGATCAACTACCCTGCTGAAAGGGTTGCATCCCCGCTGCTGAAACCCTTGCAGGGTATCGGGTCAAGGGCGGAGCGACCCAGGGTAGCGCGTGCCGCGCAACCCTGGGCTGAGTGATTGAATCCCTTCGGGATTGGAACAGGCTACGCAAGAAACCGAAACGCACGCCCTTCCACTTTAGCCTTCAGCCTTCAGCCTTTTCTTCGACGCCTTTTCCTCTACGGCTGCGCGTGGAACTGGTAATGGCCGGATGCGCTCTCGAAGACCTTGCAGCCGGCTTCCTGGCGGACGAACCTCACGCCTTTGCTGCGCTCGGCGGCGACGCCACTCTCGGTCACGGCGCCGGCCTGCCCGACGGGCACGAAGACCGTTGCGGTCGTATTGGGCGGAATTCTCACGTTGAGCACGCAGCCGGCGGCGGTCCGGGTCCACTCGGACACGATTGGGCCGCGAATGGAGTCGAAGGCGGCCTTGACCCATGAAACATCGCCCGCCATGGCGGGCTTGATGACAATCTTCTTGAAACCGGGGCCGGCCGCTCCGATGCCTGCCAGGTCGTGGTAGAACCATTCGGTGATCTGGCCCAGCATGAAGTGGTTCTGGGACGAGGCGCGTCCGGCATCCCAGGCCTCGGTGAGGCTGGTTGCGCCCTGGCGGAGTTGGTAACCGTAGCCGGGCTTTTCCGATTGGTTATTCACGTCGAAGATCACGTCCGAGCGTCCCCCCTCGGCCAGGGCGCGCAGGAGGTAGCGATAGCCGACGTCGCCCGCCGTGAGGGCGTTGCCGCGGGCACGCACGTCTTGGACGATTCCATCCAGGACCGATTGGCGGTGGGCGGGCTCGACCAGGCCCATGACCAGCGGGATGGCGTTGGCGCATTGGGAGCCGGTGGCGTATTGGCCCTTGGCGGCGTTGAAGAAGCGCGCGTTGAAGGCGGCCCGGATGGCGGCAGCCGACCCGGCCAGGCGTTTGGCGTCCTCGGCCTTGCCCAGCAAGGCGGCGGCCTGGGAGAGTATCCAGGTGTCATAATAATAAAATGCGGTCGCGGTCAGCGCCGGCGGGGTCAGTTGAGCCACGCCCGGCGGGTTTGGGCCGAGGTCGTACCAATCTCCCAGCCCGTGCGAGACGATGTTGCTGGAGGCCCGGCTGCCGAGATAGGCGACATAGCGATTCATGGCGTCATAGTGCGCGCGGAGCAGGTCGAGGTCGCCGTCAAATTCGTACTGCTGCCAGGGCACGAGGATAAACGCACTGCCCCATTCGGGCGAATCGACGAAGCCGCCGTCGAACACGACGTATTCGGGGGCGATGTCGGGCACCAGTCCGTTGGGGCGCTGGGAATCGGCCATGTCGTTGGCCACCTTTGTGAAAAGCCGCGCCATGTCGAACTCGTAACGCAACGAGGGGCCGTTGAGGTGGTCCTCCTCGAGCCAGCCGAGTTTCTCGCGGTGCGGGCAGTCGGTCATCACGCTCATCATGTTGCTGCGCTGGGCCCAGCGGACCAGGGTGCGGATACGGCTGAAGAGGGGGTTGGAGCAGGAGAATTCCCCGGCGGGAGGCGAGGCGCAATGGACGACCACCCCCTCGAGCGACTCGATGCGGGGCAGTTCATCGCCCGCCGGCGCCGCGCACTCGACCTGGAGATAGCGGCAGCCGTGGTAGAAGAACTTGGGGAACCACTGCTCCACGCCATCGCCGGCCAGCGTGTATTGCCAATAGCAGGCCCCGCCGCCGCACGAGCCGCGATCCACGGAGCCATCCGGCTTGAGCAGCTCGGCGGGGATGATTCTGACGACAGCCCCGGCCGGCCCCGTGACGGCCAGGCGCGGCACGAGGGAGGCGTTCTGGGCCAGGTCATAGACCTCGACCCCCGGCCGCAGCGGGGTGATGCGCGCCGGCTTGAGGACCTCGAAGGCGCGAATCGGGGGCGCCGCGCAAGAGAGGCCCCGGAGTTGGCCGCCCGGCCCTTGAACCACCTTGGCCGGCGCCCAACCGGCCCCGGCGAACCCGGCCCGGTCCCAGCCGCGCTGCTCCAGGCGGGCATCGTAGTCCTCGCCGCCATAAACGCACGAGAAGGTGATCGGTCCCGGGGCGGTGCGCCAGCCCTCATCGGTGCAGAGCAGTTCTGCGGCGCCGTCTTGGTATTCGAGGACCAACTGGGCAATGGCCTTGGGCGGGCCAAACGAGCCCTTGAACTTAATGTAGCGTCCGCCCTGGACGTTATACATGCCGTTGCCGAGGAACAGGCCGATGGCATTGGCGCCCGGCTTGAGCAGGGGCGTAACCTCGCGCGTTTCGTAGAGGCACGTCTTGTCGTACTTCGTCCAGCCAGGCGAGAGCAGGTCCTCACCGGCCTTGGCGCCATTGAGGAAGAGTTCATATTGGCCCAGGCCGCACACGTGGATGACCGCCCGCTTGAGCCCCGCTCTGACCGGGAACTCGCGCCGCAGCAGGAGCGTGCCGCTGCCGTTGGACTTGCTGCCTTCGAGTGCGTCTGCCGCGCCGATCCACTTCGCCTTCCAGTCTGTGTCCGCGAGCATGCCCATCGTCCATGCCGCCCGCTGGCTCCACTTGGAGGCCCTGCCATCCTGGTCCCACACGCGGACCTTCCAGAAGACCTGTTGCGAGGACTTCAAAGGCCGCCCGCCGTACAGCACGTGTATCGTCTCATCGGACTTGACCTTGCCGCTGTCCCACAGGTCGGCTTTGTCTTTGTCCAACAGTTCGGGCGCGGAGGCGGCGAATATCCGCCAGGCCGTCTGCCGCTGGGCCCGGCCGGTTCCCTCCAGTTTCCAGAACAGGCGCGGATGCGCCACGTCCACGCCCAGTGGGTTCTCGGCATACTCACAGCGGAGTTGGACAGGGTCAAGGCCCCCGAACTGCCGGCCGCACCGGTCGTGTTCGTGATGGCCAGGACCAGGAATGCGATTGAGATGAGCAGAGTCTTCATGATTTGGTTCAGGCCCGGCTCAGGCCACCCCGTTCGGCATCAACGGCATCGTCCTGAGACGCCGGCCGGTCGCGTGGAACAAGGCATTGGCCAGGGCGGGGGCGACGGCGATGATGGGGGTTTCGCCAGCGCCGGCCGGGTCGAGGTCGGGGCGGTTGAGGAGGTGGACGTTGAGCTGGGGAGTGTCATCGAAACGGGGCACCAGGTATTTGCGGAAGGTGGCGTTGAGGACCTCGCCGTTCTCGAAGCGCATCTCCTCGCGGAGGGCCGGGCCCAGGCCCATCATGACGGCGCCCTGGATCTGCGAGATCAGGTTGTCGGGATTGAGAACGGGGCCGCATTCGAAGACCTGGGTGACGCGGCGCACCACCAGCTTGTTCTGCGCCGGGTCGGCTTCGACCTCGGCGCAGGCGGCCACATAAGAGCCTTTCTCGGTGCCGCAGGCCAGGCCGACGCCGACGTTGGGCGTCTTGTTCTTGCGGGCATCCTCCCAGCCGAAGCGTTGGGCGGCGGCCTCGAGGACCGCGCGCAGGCGGGCATTTTCGAGGTGGGCCAGGCGGAATTGGAGCGGGTCCGCGCCAGCCGCCGCAGCCAGTTCGTCCATGAACGACTCGCGCGCGAAAGTGTTGGCCGTGGCCGCCAGGGCGCGGTAGGACCCCTGCCGCAGCGGGGGGTTGGCGGTGACAAATTGGCAGCGATTCTTGCCCGCGCGATAGGGAGTATCCACCGCGGAGCCGCCCGAATTGACGTTGACGAAATGCCACGAGGTCAGGGCCCCTTTTTCATCGAGCGATGCCTCGGCGAGGATGAGGGCCGCCGGGCGGAAGTAAGCCCAGGTGAACTCCTCGGCGCGCGTCCAGCGCAGCGAGACCGGGCGCGCGGCGGCCTGGGCCAGCCGCGCGGCCTCGACGCCGGCCTCGCCGGTGTGTTTGCCCCCGAAACCGCTGCCGAAATCCGGGACGATCACCCGCACTTTGTCCTCCGGCAGGTGAAACGCGCGGGCCAGTTCCCCGCGGCACCCAAACGGATTCTGCGTCCCGGTCCACACGGTCAACTTGCCGTCCGCCCACTCGGCGACAGCGGCGCGCGGCTCCAGGGGTGCGTGCTGGGCATAGGCGACCTGGTAAGTCTGGCGCAGGACCTGTTTGGCCTGGGCCAGTTCATCGCCGAACGGGTTGGCGGGCAGGCCGCCGCGGGCGGTGTCGTGCAGGTGTGAAAAGAGTTCCTTGCTCGAAGTGTGGGGGGCCCGTTCCCATTTGGCGGTCGCGGCAATGGCCGCCAGGGCCTGGTCGGCCTGAAAAGTCGTTGGCGCGGCCACGCCCGCAAACTGGTCGTCCTGGACGGCCACCACGCCCTTCATCGCCTTGGCTGGGGCGAGGTCCAGCGCCGTGAGCCTGGCCCCATAGGCGGGCGCGCGCAGGACCTTGCCGTAGAGCATCCCGGGCCGGATGATGTCCGAAGGGAATTTGTGCGCGCCGGTCACGAGGTCACGCCGGTTGGTCCGCGGCGTGGAGACGCCCATGACCTTCCACTCCTTGACGGGAGTGAAGGCGACGTTGGACTGGATCGGCTGGTCCATGGCCTTGAGCGCCTCGGGGTCGGAGGCCAGGTCGGCGTAGGTGAGCCGTCCTTGAGTCGGTCCATGGAGGGCCGTGCCGTTGCGGACCTCGACGGCCGCCGGCTCGACGCCCCACTTGCGGGCGGCCCAATCCGCCAGCACCTGGCGGGCAGCGGCCGCGCCCCGCCGTATCGCGGGCACGCTTCGGGGCGTGGAGCCGCTTCCGGCTGTGACCCCGTTGTCGGGCACCAGGGCCGTGTCGGCCATGAGCAGTTGGATGCGGCCAACGGGCACCCGCAATTCCTCGGCAGCCGCCAGGCTCAGCTCCGTCCGCGCCCCCTGGCCCGCCTCCACCTTGCCGGTCAGGACGGTGATCGTCCCGTCCTTGCCCAAATGGATTCGAGCAGAAAGGGTGCTCGGCCCCTGGCCGCCGCCCCGGCCCCCGCGGCGCTGGGCCAGCGCCGGCATCCCGCTCACCGCTACCAGCAGCCCCGCACCCAGCACCTGGACAAAGCCGCGCCTGTTCAGGCCAAAATCATAACCCGCCTCCTGCACGTTCTCCGCCTCCTCGGCCTGTGTTGCCCGGCTGTTCGTTGCGTCATCATTCATGGCTGTCCTGTCCTTCCTATATATCTGCACTCCGCACTCCGCATTCCGCACTCCATTCATTCGTCATTCGTCATTCGTCATTCGTCATTCGTCATTTGGCCCCCTGATCTCCAGACGATTGCAGCGCGGCGGCGTGTTGAACCGCCTGGATGAGCCTCGGGTAATTGCAACAGCGGCACAGGTGGCCCTGCAGGCTGGAGCGGATCTGCGCATCCGTCGGCTTGGGTGTGCCCTTCAACAGCCCGACCACCTCGAGCACCATGCCGGGCGTGCAATAGCCGCATTGAAAGGCGCTCTGGGCCAGGAAGGCCTCTTGCACCGCGTGCAGCCGCTCGCCCTGGGCCAGCCCTTCGATGGTCAGGACGGCCTGCTGGTCGGCGTTGCGGATTGGCGTAATGCAGGAGGGCGTGCTCTGGCCGTTGATGAGGACGGTGCAGGCATGGCACTGGCCCTCCCCACAGCCGTACCTGGTGCCGGTGAGTTGAAGGTCTTCGCGCAGCACGTGCAGGAGCGGACGCTCCGGGTCCGTGGTGACCGTCCGGGCTTGCCCGTTAACGGTGAAGGTGAAGGTCTTGTCCATACGACGATGATTCGGTCAACGCCGGCGCCGCGCGCGATTGTGCCCACGCCCCGGCGCCTGGTTCGCCACCGCTTCTACCACACTCACTTCTTGCGGAGAAGAAAATAAGCGGCGATCATCAGCCCGATCAAAATATGAAAGCGGTACTCAAGGGCCTGAGGATTGTGCTGAGCCTGTTGCTGTGCGCCCAGACGGCGATGCCATGCACGACCTTTGTCCTGAAAGGCAAAGAGCGAATCTATTTCGGGCGGAACCTGGATTGGTTCTGGGAAGACGGCCTGACGATCATCAACCCGCGGGACGTGCAGAAGACTGCCTTTTTGATGACGGAAGGCTCGCCGACGAAATGGACCTCGAGGTACGGGAGTGTGACGTTCAATCAGTGTGGCCGGGAACTGCCCTTTGGCGGCATGAACGAGACGGGCCTGGTGGTCGAGAACATGGTGCTCCCGGAAACCGGCTATGCCGCGCCGGACGCGCGCCCGGCGGTCAACCTGTTCCAGTGGATTCAGTACCAGCTCGACAATTGCCGCAGCGTGGGCGAGGTCATTGCCACGGATGGGAAGCTGCGCGTCGAGCCGCCGCCGGCTTCGGTGCGCAACATGGCGCGGGTGCATTACCTGGTGTGCGATGCGGAGGGAAACTGCGCCGCCATCGAGTTCCTCGACGGCAAGATGGTCGTGCATCGAGGGCCCGCGCTCGAATGCCGGGCGCTGGCCAACGAGACCTACGGGGCCTCGGCGGACTACGTCAAGGCGCACCCGCAGCCGGCCAGCCTGCCCGCCCGCGCCCAGGACCGGAGCTCGATCGCCCGCTTCGCCCACGCCGCCGCCCGCGCCGCCGCCTTCAAACCCGGCGAACCCCGGCAGGACCTCGATTACGCCTTCGATACCCTCGAACAGGTCTGCCAGGGTGATTTCACCGTCTGGCGCATCGTCTATGAGGTCTCCTCTCGCAAGCTCCATTACCGCACACGCAGCAATCCCCTGGAGCGCACCCTCGATTTCAAGGCCATCGACTTCTCCAGCGCCAGCCCCGCCAGATTCGTGGACATCCAGACCAACCCCATCCCCGGCCAGGGCCTGCCGTTCCAGGAACTTACCGAGGCCCGGCACCGGCACTACCTGGAGGCCTTTTACGCCCAGGACTCGGTCAAGCAACAACTGGGCGATCTCCGGCCGCTGATGGAGGGGCTCCTCCTCACGCTGCGCTCCTATAAGTAGTGCGGAGTGCGCCGAGTGCAGAATGACGAATGACGAATGACGAATGACGAATGACGAATGACGAAGGCAGCCTGCGCTCGTAGTCCCTTAAGTCCCTTAGGTTCCTTTCGCCCCTTCCCCCGCTTGCCAAAGCGCGCCTCCAGCCCGATGTTGGCCAAAAGGACCGCGCTATGGCTGCTTCGTCATTCGTCATTCGTCATTCGTCATTTTGGGCTCACCGCCTCCACCGCCCTCGCTCGATGAGTCGTTCCCTCCTGGTCTGGCTCTGCGCCATGGCCAGCCTGTCGCCTCGAGCCGGCACGCCCCAGGACGCGCCCAAGCCCGCCCCCCCGCGCTACGAATGGCACGCCGACCACAGCCCGGACGGCACGGGCAGGTTCTACATGGGCCGCGAGATTACCCAAGTGATGGGCCATCAATGGGCCCAGTGGCTGGAACGGCCCCAGCGCGAGGCCGAGGAGCAGCCGGCAATGCTCATCGAGCGGCTGCAGCTCAAGCCGGGGGACACCGTGGCGGACATCGGCGCTGGCACGGGCTATTTCACGCGCCGCCTTGCCCGGAAGGTCGGTCCCGCCGGAAAGGTTTTCGCCGTGGACATCCAGCAGGAGATGCTCGACCTGCTGCAGACCAGCATGGCCGCCCTGCGCATCACCAACGTCGTTCCCGTCCTCGGCACCACCCGGAGCCCCAACTCCCCGAGGCCTCGGTGGACCTAGTGCTCATGGTGGACGTTTACCATGAGTTCGATTTTCCTTACGAGATGATGACCGGCATCTGCCGCGCGCTCAAGCCCGGCGGCCGTGTCGTCTTTGTCGAGTATCGCCTCGAAGACCCGGCCGTCCCTATCAAGCTCCTGCACAAGATGACCGAGGCCCAGGTGAAGAAAGAGATGTCCGCGCTCCCCCTGGCCTGGGTGGCCACCATCGGCGGCCTTCCGCGCCAGCATATCATCGTCTTCCGCAACCGGCCGGCGGCAGCAGCGCCGTGAGCAGGCACGCCCGGCCCAGCTCGCGAAGCGTCTGGAGTGCGCGGCATTCCCGCGCTCTGACGTTCGAACGCCGCAAGGCGTGGGTTCGAAGAGCGGCGGCATGCGCCGCACTCCAGACGCTTCGCGAAGGAGGGACACGCAACCCAACTCGGCCAGGGTCTGGAGGGGCCAAGCCACCAAACCTGAAAACCCTGGAAGGGTTTCAGCAGCAGGGATACAACCCCTTTCGGGGTAGGTGGTCAACTGGTGGCGCATGACCCAGGGTAGCGCGTTCCGCGCAACCCTGGGCTGAGTGATCATAAGCCCTTCGGGCTACTGAGTTCGGCCCCGCGGTTCTCTCTCGCGTGGTGGTGCCCGCCCGATGCGCCCCGTTGGGGAGGTGGGCGGATGTTTTGGGCTTGACGGGTTTGACTTTGTAATACAAAGTGAAAACGCATTGTCCTGTGGAAATCGTATGAAAACCCATTGGTTCAAGCGTATCGGCTGGGTCTATGTCCCCGTCTCGGTCCCCGGCACAGTGGTGAGCGTCGTTGCGGCGTTGTTCTGCCTGACGGTCTTCAGGGCCGCTGACCGGCATTCCCACTCGGTGAGTGACACGCTCTATGGGGTGTTCCCATTCTTCGTTTGTACTTTTCTGCTGTTGGATTGGATTGGCAGCAGGACGAGCGGGGGTTCGAGAATGACGAATGACGAATGACGAATGACGAATCAGACTGAACTAGGCTGCATTACTTGGAAGGGGAATCCTTGGGAGGCCGATGATCGTGCTGTTGACTGCGCGTCTGGATGAGGGTCCGATCGAGGGTTGTGCGATCGCTCACCGGCCGCCGGGGTGCGTTTGGCTGGTGAAACAACAGACGGCAGGAGCCGATAACGATCTGGTCCTGGTCCTGGAGCAACGTCGGCCGGGTGAGGCGCGACCCATTCAAGTAAGTGCCGTTGCGGCTGCCGAGGTCCACCAGCCAAAGCTCCTCCTGGCCCTGTTTCTGGATCAATGCGTGATGCCGGGAAACCATCACATCCGCCAGGACTACATCGTTATTCTCCGTCCGCCCCAGCGAGCACGTGCCCTTGAGGCGCACCCGCTTGCCGCCGGGCTTTTCCAGCTCGGCGATGGGCTTGATGGCCGCAACCCAGGGCCGGTCAAAGACGCGCTCGTAGATCCGATTGCGGACTGCCAGACGCTGTTCGTCCACCCGCACGATGCCGGCCAGGTGAAGCTGGCTGACGAATAGATCCAGCCTGTCGTCCGAAACCGTCTGGCCGGCGAGCACGCGCTCATAAAGCTCGAGCAACGAGGCCAGGTCCGCCTGGGTATGGAGCAAGCGCTCGCGCACGAACACCAGGTTGTCGTCCCTCTCCCCGCTGTGGGCCGACAAAAACAGCTCTTCGCAGAGCCGGTCGATCAAGGACTCCTCGTTGGCACGGTCGCCCGCTTGGGCCGATTCCACCACAGCGCGGCACAGGCGCTGGGTCAGGTACGGGTGCCCGTGGGTCCAATGGATGATCCGGTCCAGCAGGGCCTGAGTGTCGAGCCCCTGGCAGGCGGGGCAGAGCAGGCCCAGCCCGAGCGCCAGCGGCTGCGCCTCCGTCCTCGAGAAATCCACCAACTCGATCCGGCGGCCGATGTTGAACGGCGTCTGCTTGGCATCCTTCATCAGTTCCACGGGAGCGGCAACGCCCAGCAGGCAAAAGGTGAGCCGGTTCAACTCCGGGTCCTGGGCACGACGATGATAGCATTCGCGGATGGCGGCAAAGAACTCCTCCGTGGGAAACGGAAGGCTCCGCACAGCATCCAGCTCATCGATGAAGACGACGAGCCGCGCAGAGGGAGCGGGGGTGGCCGCCGGAGCTTGGGGAGGGGCGCCCGGTGTCGCCGCCGCGGCGCCGTTCAGCCGCGCCAGCACACAGTCCCGCAGCGCCGCGAACCAGCGTTGGCAGGGCCCCAGCCGGAGATTCTCCTGCCAAAAATCCTCCAGCTCATCTTCCACCCGGAGCTGGTTCCCCAGGCGGAGGGCCAGGCCGTCATACCATTGCTCGGGGGTCACGTTCTGGCCGATGGCGGCCAGGTCCAGCACGACCACGCGCAGCCCCTGCTCCCGCAGCTTCTGCGCCGTGCGCACCATCAACGAACTCTTGCCCATCTGGCGCGAGGTGAGCACATAGCAGAACTCGCCCGCCAGCAGGCCGTGAACCAGGTCGCGATCCGCCTGCCGTTCGACATAGCAGGGCGCATCGGCCCGCAGCGTGCCGCCGCTGATGAAGAACTCCTGTGAGTCTGTTGTCATTGGGTCTGGTTGCTGATAGACAACTTACACCAAAATGGGAAGGAGAAAAGAAACCTCAGAGGGGCCGCAATTCCTGATGGCTCTCGGTGTCCCAAGGTTTCACTGCCTCTCGACCGATACTGCCGTGGTTAGGCAGGTGTGCAAAGGAAATGTAACAATGTGAATTGACTTGGGGGAGAATGAGCCGGCTTTTCCTGCTCTGCCTCGCGGCCCAAAGGGCCGGCAGAGCCCAGCCCAGGGCTGAGGCCGTCAGGCCGATGCCCTGGGAACAAGCCTCTGCAGAATGAGGCGCGCCCTGAAAGGGCGCCAGAGGGCTCTGGCGCCCTCTCCATGAACCGACACCAAGTCCGAAGGTCTTGGACTGCGGCAGTCCCCTGCCGCTTTCGCGTCGGCAGCGAGGGGGCACAAAAGCGGCAGAGGACTGCCGCAGTCCAAATCGCTTCGCGGGACGGGAACGCAGTGTCGAGGTTCAGGGGCGCAAAGCGCGAATTCGTTCGGGGGATTCTTTCAGGGCGCGCCTGATCTTCGAGGGGCATGTTCCCAGGGCATCGGCCTGGCGGCCTCAGCCCTGGGCTGGGCTCTGCCGGCCCTTTGGGCCGGAGATTCAGACCAACCGGATCAAAGCGATTGATGAGGGCCTTGACCCCCGCCTCATCTCCTGGCCGGCGCGAGGCGCCGGACTTCCTCGAACCAGTTTTGGACCAGGACCATTTCGGTCAAGGGCTGGGGCTTTCTTTCATCGAGCTTCACCATCAGGAATCGATCTCCGTCAGGCGCAATGTCCCAGCAGTGCCCCGGATCACTATCAGAGTATCCCGACTTGTCAAACACTAGGCGCGGCTTGCTGGCCGAAAAACCGGACCCGGTTTGCACATCAACAGACCAGATATGTGTCGGGTGAGTTCCTGCCCCTGCCCCCCGATAAAACAACTGTTTCCCGTTGCGCGCCCAGACAGGGTCTGATCCTCCTTCACTGGATACCTGCCGCTTACCCCCACCGCGAGGGAAGGGCTGAACATATACCTCAAGGCGCCCTGACTCATCAGACGCGTATGCCATCCACCGTCCATCAGGTGAGAACTCCGGATACATCTCATCGAATCGAGAGTTCAGGTACGGCGTGACGCTCCGGTTATGGACGTTCAGCAGGTGAATATCGTAACGCGTCTCGGGGTGGTGTTCCGTGAAAGCCAGCGTTTCGCCGTCCGGAGACCACGATGCGGGGGATTGTATGTACTCACTTTGTGTGAGCCGCTCCATCGGAGAACTTCCGTCAACAGGCTGCCAATAGATATTTCGGATGCCTGTTTTGTGCCAGCCAAAGGCCACTCGCTGGCCATCCGGGGACCATATCACCCAGTTGGGGAAACCCTCGGAAGTCAGCCTCGTGGGAATTCCGCGATTCAGATCAAAAATCCAGACATTCCTTTCCATTCCCGCGGTAATGTAGGCGATCCGCTGACCATCGGGTGAAAGGCGTGGAGCGAAAAAGGGAGCCTTAAAAGGGGCGACCGGTTCCTCTTTCCCCTGGCGATCCACCCAAACGAGTGAGTTCTGCATGTCCGGAAGGATTCCGCCGGGCGCATAAACCATCAATCCTGAGGCGGAAATACTGAATTGGCCGGCAGCCGTGTCTGAGCTGGTGCTCCCAGTATTGAGGGCCTGGGTGATGTTTGCAACGGCGGGCGCGGGCTGTCCCGTAACCTCAAGCCTGTTCGGATCAAAAGGGACCACCATCAGTGTTCCCTGACGAAGGAAAGCAAGCTGGCCCGTGGCGACATAGCACGCATCGGCGGCATCTTCGAGCAACACGCGCCATTTTCGCGTCGCCAGCCTCCATGACCGCAACCCCTGAATGCACGTCCCAAGGCTGTCGCATGATGTTAAACAGGACCCCTTTTCCGGCGGGGAGGCAATGGGGGAGACGATGAGCGAATTCGCCCTTTGAGCTATCCGGCCTAGTCAAGACCTCCGGTTTGCCGCCTGCGGCGGAAATCCTCGAGAGCCCAGAACCCCAGCCCGGTGCGAACAGGATCTGGTTATCATCCCCCCAACTGAAGCCGAAGGGAAGGGGCACATCGCACAACACTGTCGCAACTCCGCCCTCCACCGGCGCCTTCATCAGCTTTTGGTCCGCCCAGAAGCCGACCCACCGATCGTCGGGCGAAAGGAAGGGGCTGGACCCGCCTTCGGTTCCGGCGATGGGCGTGGCTACCAGTTGGTCGATCCTCCGCAAGTACAGGCAAGGCTTGTCCTGCGCGCCGGGATTCTCCTTGACCGCGCTATAGACTATGAACCGACCATCGCTGGCGAGGGCCATGGCCGTGCGGGTCGGACGATCAAATCCGTAGGGAGGACTCAGGCGCTGGCCCTCAAGCCACTGTCCGGATTCCAGCTTGACGACCGAGCGCGTGACAGGCAGGGATAGGCGGGAGGTCCCGGGCCTGGGGTATTTCATCGCCGCGGCGCCAATCAGGAGCCCGATGCCAAGCGCGGTCAGGCTTGCGGCGATGAGCCGGCCAGGCAAGAGTCGCGGCGGCGCTCGCAGGGTCTCCTCCGGCAGGCGCGCCATCTGGGCCTGCAGTTCGATCCGGGCGTCGGCGATGTCGTGCAAACGGTCCTTAGGGTCTTTCCGCAGGCACCGCTCCAGCAGGTCCTTTACCCTCCGGGGCGTGGTGGCCGGCAAGGCCTGCCAGTCCGGTTCGCCCTTGAGGATGGCGGCCAGGGTCTCGGTGATGGTCTCGCCCTGAAAGGCCTTGTGCCCGGCGAGGCACTCGTAGAGGACACAACCGAAGGCCCAGATGTCGGTGCGCTTGTCGAGCGGTTTGCCCATGGCTTGCTCCGGGCTCATGTAGGCGGGCGTGCCGAAAATCATTCCGGGGCGGGTCATGTCCTGAGTCAGGGTTGGAGCCTTGGAGTCGAGGGCCGCGGGCGCCGGGTGGGGCGCCTTGGCCAGCCCGAAATCGAGGATCTTGACCTTGCCATCCGGTGTGAGCTTGAGATTGGCAGGTTTGAGGTCGCGATGGATGATCCCTTTTTCATGGGCCGCCTCCAGCCCCTCCGCCATCTGCCGGCACAGATCGAGCGTTTCCTCCAGCGGGATCGGCGCTCGCTGCAGCCGCTCCGCCACCGTCCGGCCCTCGACCAATTCCAAAACCAGAAAGCGCGTCCCCTCGGCCTCTTCCAGCCCATGGATGGCGGCGATGTTGGGATGGTTGAGTGCCGCGAGCATGCGCGCCTCCCGCTCCAGGCGCGCCAGTCGCTCGAGGTCAAGGCTGGATTCCGGCGGCAGCACCTTCAAAGCCACCGCCCGCTGCAGCCGCTGGTCCCGGGCCCGGTACACCTCTCCCATGCCGCCCGCCCCAATCAATTCCTCCACCTCGTAGAGGCCCAGCCGTTTCCCGACCAGGGAAGAGCCTCCTTGCCTGCCTCCAGGCGTGAGCCCTCCCCCTGGGGGAAGCGAAGCCGGCAATTGCCCCGCATCGAATCCGTGTGGCCGTGTTCCATTCTGGCTCACGATTTCCGGTTCGCCC
This sequence comes from uncultured bacterium, assembly GCA_963749495.1. Taxonomy (GTDB): domain Bacteria; phylum Verrucomicrobiota; class Verrucomicrobiia; order Limisphaerales; family UBA8199; genus CAVQND01. Next base: position 270,151 of record CAVVMW010000014.1, on the reverse strand, counting down.
AAGGAGGGAACTGCGCAACAGGCGCTGTTGCAACTGGGTCCTGGGCAAGCTGCACCGCATTGTTAGAGAAGCGATTTAGAAAATCAAGCGTAAGGTTCGGGCCAACTGTTCAGAAAGCGTTCTGTGAGAAGAATTCGGTTGGCCAGGAGCGCTCGAGCAGTTAAGCTGTCTTGATGAGTTACGTGACAGTCGAAGTGGAAATTGAGCACGGGCGGATTGTCACCCGAGAGCCGGAGAAGCTTCCGGAAAAGGCCAGCGGGCTGTTAACGATCTTGCCGTCCGCGAGCCACCCCTCCGAGGAGCCAGCGCCTGTCCGGCAGCGGGTAGCACTGCCGCTGATTCGTGGGGACGGCAAGCGCATTATCAATCCGACACCAGAGGAACTCGATGCCAGCTTCTGGGGTGATTGAGCTGGCCGATGCCAACCTGTGGCTGGCACTGGCCTTTTCAGACCACGGGCATCACCGCAAGGCCAGTATTCGAAAGGACCCCGGCTACTGAGGCCTTTCACGCACCTGACGCGCCTGGCGCGCCTTGGCGCCCTGGCGGTTTGGAGGTTTTTTCCGTGCTTTCAGCTCCAGGCTCGTGTAAACCGTCCGGTAGGCATCTGGCGCAGGGATTGCCGTCATGTGAAGCTGCATGAGCTAAAACCGAACAAGATCCTCCGTGGCCCGCTTTTCCCGGAGCCCGTGCAGGTCATCGTCACCGTACCCATGGGGGCCGGGGTGAAGCTTATCGGCAAGGGGCTCCAAACCAGCAAGGTTTTCGAACTCGTCCTGACCCCCGGGAACCTGGCGCTGCTGGAAACCACCCCTGACACCGAGCCGTTTGACGGCGACCCCCAGATGTTCCGCCTTGGCATCGAGGCCATGCGACTGCAACTCGCCTTTGAATACGACCCCTACTTTTCGCTCTCGATCGCCCGCGTTGACCCGCTCCCGCACCAGCTCGAAGCGGTTTACGACTACTTCCTCCGCCTGCCCCGCATCCGCTTCCTTCTGGCCGACGACCCAGGCGCCGGCAAGACCATCATGGCCGGTCTCCTGCTGAAGGAGCTGAAAATCCGCGGCCTGGTCAAACGCACTCTCATCATCACCCCGGCCAGCCTCTCGTTCCAATGGCAGCGAGAAATGAAGGACAAGTTCCGCGAGAATTTCGAGGTCATTCGCAGCGACATCCTGCGCGCCAACTACGGCTCGAACCCCTGGCAGGACAAAAACCAGGTCGTCACCTCGGTTTCCTGGGTCTCACGAATCGAGGACGCCAAGGAAAGCCTTCTCCGCAGTCACTGGGATCTCATCATCGTGGACGAGGCCCACAAAATGAGCGCCGCCACCCGCGACAAAAAAACCCTCGCCTACCAGCTCGGTGAGGCCCTGTCCGGCATGACTGACCATTACTTGCTGATGACCGCCACGCCCCACAAAGGCGACCCCGATAATTTCTGCCTGTTCCTCGAACTCCTTGACCGTGACGTTTATGGCGACGTCAAGAGCCTCGAGGAAGCTATGCGCCGGCAGGAGGCCCCTTTCTACCTCCGCCGCGTCAAAGAAGCCCTCGTCAGTTTTCCCGACCCGGACACCGGCAATGTCAAAACCCTGTTCACGAAGCGGAACGTCCAAACCACCGAGTTCAAAATCTCGGATGAGGAGTGGGATTTCTACGACGCCCTCACCCGCTATGTGGAGGACCAGTCCATCAAAGCGGCCTCTGAGGAGTCCGCTCGCGCCCGGGCGCTGGGCTTCACCATGGCCATGCTGCAGCGCCGGTTCGCCTCCAGCATCTACGCGGTCCGCCGCAGCCTGGAGCGGATGAAGGACAAACGCGAAAAAATCCTCGCCGACCCGGAAGGCTATCGCCAGGCCCAGATCAATAAGCGGCTCCCCGAAGATTTCGAAGACCTGCCGGAAGATGAGCGCCAGGCCATCATGGCCGAGCTTGAGGATCTCGTCGTTTCCTACGAGCCGGCTGCGCTCAGGGAGGAAATCCTCGAGCTTGGCAAACTCATCGACCATGCCCGCGCCCTCGAAAAAACGGAGTGCGAATCCAAGCTCGCCGCCCTGAAGGATCTCATCACCAGGCACGGCGTCTTCAAAGACCCGAAGATGAAGCTCCTCATCTTCACCGAGCACAAGGACACCCTGGATTTCCTCGCAGGCGATGGCAAGAACGGCCATCCGCTGGGCAGGCTGCTGGAGTGGGGCCTGTCCGTCACCCAGATCCATGGGGGGATGAAGGTCGGTGACCGTGACACGCCGGGCACGCGCATTTTCGCCGAGCGCGACTTTCGCGAGTGCGCCCAGGTCCTCGTGGCCACCGAGGCGGCCGGCGAAGGCATCAACCTGCAATTCTGCTGGTTCATGATCAACTACGACATCCCCTGGAACCCGGTCCGCCTGGAGCAGCGCATGGGCCGCATCCACCGCTACGGCCAGGAAAAGGACTGCCTGATTTTCAATTTTGTCTCCACCAACACCCGCGAGGGCCGCGTGCTCCAAAAGCTCTTCGAGCGCATCCAGGCCATCGAAGAGGACCTCGATCCCCACCGCACCGGCAAGGTGTTCAACGTCCTGGGCGACGTGTTCCCCGCGAATCTCCTGGAAAAGATGATTCGCGACATGTACGCCCACAACCAGATGACCGAGGAACTCATCAAGCAGCGCATTGTGGAGGAAGTGGACATTACCCGCTTCGAGCGCATCACCAAATGCACCCTTGAACTGCTCGCCAAGAAGGAGCTGAACCTCTCCGCCATCATCGGCAAGTCCGCCGAGGCCAAGGAACGCCGGCTCGTGCCGGAGGTCATTGAAGGCTTCTTCACCCAGGCCGCGCCCGTCTCTGGCATTCAATTGCGACAACTCGGCCCGGAAGGTTCCCCTCGCCCCCTCCGAGGGGGAGAGGGCCAGGGTGAGGGGGCAGGTTCCCACATTTACAGAGTCGGCCGCATTCCCCGGCCCCTCTGGCCTATCGGCGAAAGGCTAGAACCCCGGTTCGGCAAACTCGGCCGCGAATACAAGAACATCGTTTTCGACAAAGCCCTGCTCCCCAAAGACCCCACCCTCGAATGGGTCACCCCCGGCCATCCGCTCTTCGAGTCGGTACGCGAGGACCTCCAGGAGCATGCCGCGCAGGACCTTCAGCGCGGCACCGTCTTTTACGACCTCAACTCCAATACGCCCTACCGCCTCGACTTCTTCGCCGCTTCCATCAAGGATGGCCGCGATCACCAGCTCCACCGCCGCCTTTTCGCCGTCGCGACTGATCGCGATGGCGCCCTCAGCGTCAAACAGCCAACCATCCTGCTCGACCTTGCCGTGGCGCCTAAAGGGACCGCCGCCCCGGACAGCACTGGCCTTCCGGACCGCACCGCCGCCGAGCAGTTCCTCATCCAACACGCCCTCAACCCGATGCTCGCCGAGGCCGCCAAGGAGCGCGCCCGCGAGACGGAGACCATCAGCAAGCACCTCGAAATCAGCCTGAATGAGCTGATTCACCGCCAGAATCTCCGCCTGGCAGACCTGCTCGATATGCAGCAGCGCGGCGACGCCTCCCAGCCCCTCGCCGCCAACATCAAACAAACCGAAGACCGCCTTGACGAACTGAACGGCCGGCTCGAAAACCGCCGCGCCGAACTCCAGCGCGAGCGCGAATGCATGATCGGCGACATCCAGCACCTCGGCCGCGCCTGGGTCCTCCCCCACCCCGAACGCTCCTCTCCGCACATCGCCCCCATGGTTGCCGACCCCGAGATCGAAAGAACCGCCGTCCAGGTCGCCATCAGGCACGAGGAAGCCCAAGGCCGCGTTGTCGAAAGCGTCGAGCAGGACAACCGCGGTTTCGACCTCATCTCCCGCAAGCCGCACCCCGAGGACCCGAAGACCGCGATAGATGTCCGTTTCATTGAAGTCAAAGGCCGCGCCGAAACCGGCGAAATCGCCCTCACCTCCAACGAGTACAACACCGCCAAGCGCCTCAAGAACGATTACTACCTCTACGTCGTCTTCCACTGCGCCACCACACCGTCCCTCAATTCCCTCCAGGATCCAGCCTCCCTGGACTGGCAGCCCATCATCAAAGTCGAGCAGTACCTCCTCAAACAGGACTCGCTCAAACGTCCGGTTGAGTTGAAGGAAGACCCAGCGCCTTACCGCACGGGGCCGAACCCATAAACGTCATGGCCCGCGACCTCCACCGCAAACCGTTCAACGAAGGCACCCTCGTAAAGCTCGAGTTGTTCCGGAAGCACATTGACGCCTGGCTTGGCGTCTTCGTTGGCAGTGGGAAGGTCACCAAGAAGAAGATCCGCATTTTCGACCTCTTTTGCGGCCCAGGCCAGGACTCCGACGGCCAGAAAGGGAGCCCCATCCTCATCCTTGAAGCGCTCCAACGCCTTGCCGCCACGATAAAGCAGGTCGGCTATCAGGTAGATGTCTATTTCAACGATGCGGACGCAGACAAAATCGCCGACCTCAAACAAACCGTGACGGACGCCGCCTTCATGGCCGGTCCGTACAAACTCCACTTCTCCAGCCAGGATTTCATCCAGGCCTTCGAAGAGCTCCGGCCCCAGATGCGCGACTCCGCGAACCTCCTGCTGCTCGACCAAAACGGCGTGCGTTTCTTCACGGCGGACATTTTTCACCAGATCCGCACCCTCCCTGTCACGGATACGCTCGTTTTCATGTCAGCATCGTACGTCCTCCGTTTCAAGGACGAACCAGAAATAAACCAATACTTGGAAGCGGAAAGAATTTTTGCCGGGAAAACGCCTGCGTACCACCAGGTTCATCGCGCCATCGTGGACTACTATCGCAGCCTCGTCCCTGCGCCGACGCAGTACCTGCTCGCGCCATTCTCCATCCGCAGCGGTTCCAACATCTACGGCCTCATCTTCGGTTCCCAAAACCTCAAGGGCCTCCAAAAATTCCTCGAGGCCGCATGGAGCCTCGATAAGCTGCGCGGGGAGGCCGATTATGACATTGACCGAGAAGGGATCGTCGAAGGCCAGATCGCTCTCTTCGCAGGGATGGACCAGCCCAAAAAGACCCAGCTTTTCGAACAGCAATTCGAGAAAGAGCTGCTCGCTGGCCGCCTGCCGGACACCGGGGCCATCTACGGCTTCGTGCTCGAACAGGGATTCTTGATGAAGCACGCCATGCCCGTCCTCCGCCGGCTCGTGAAGGATCGACGAATCGATGGTAATATTTCTGGCATTGAGTATTCTTCGCTCAAGAAACCTGAACCGGTAAAGGTCATCCGGAAATGACGAGTATGCCCGTATTGCTCAGTCCAGAACAACGCGAAGCGACCAAATCCCCGCTGGGGTTTTGGGAGCACCCCGCCGTCATTCAGGAGAACTACTTCGTCCACAAGAGCCTCTCCAACTGGTCATTCAACATCGCGATCGGCTGCGGCCACGCATGCCGCTTCTGCTACGTCCCCAGCGCGGCCACCATCAAAATCGGCCCCAAGCTCAAGGAATACGGCGTCCAGGACCCCGATGCCGACTGGGGCGACTACGTCCTGCTGCGCCGCTGGATTGAGCGCAAATTCCTCGCCTCCCTCGCCCAGGCAGAGGGCAAACCGCGCTCCGAGCTGAACGGCGATGGAAACCGCGCGGTCATCTACTGCTCCACTACCGACCCCTACCAAGTCTTCCGCAGCTCCGACGCCACCCTCCGCGCCGAACTGGCGTCCTCAGCCGAATACCTCGTCCGGCGCTCCTTGGAACTCATCCGCAACCGCTCAACCCTGCGCGTTCGTATCCTAACCCGAAGCCCGCTCGCCCGGCGCCACTTCGACCTCTTCAAGTCCTTCGGCAACCGGCTCCTCTTCGGCATGAGCCTGCCCACCCTGCGCGACGACCTCTCCCGGGCGTACAGCCGAAAGCGCCCTCGCCCGCCCAGCGCCTCGCCACGCTCCATGCCGCCAGGCGGGCCGGCCTCAACGTCTATGTCGCCATCGCGCCGACTTACCCGGAATCTGACGAAGCGGACTTGCGGGCGACGCTCAAAGCCATCGCTGAGCTCAAGCCGCTCACCATCTTCCACGAGCCGATCAACATCCGCGCCGAAAACGTCGAGCGCATCCAGGTCCAGGCGGACGCCCTCAAAATCCGCCTGCGCTCGGAAGTCTTCGCCACGCGTGAATCCTGGAAGGATTACGCCCTGCAATCCTTCAAGCTCGTTCACCAGGTCGCCAAGGAAGTCGGCGTCGCCAACCGGCTCCATCTCTGGCCCGACAAGTCCCTCAGCGCCGCCTGGGTTGTACAGTCCATGCCGAATCCGCAGGCATACGAAAAATGGCTCCAGCGCATCTGGAATCGGATCAGTGAGTGGCCAACAGGGTAGCGCCCGTTTATGGCTCATTTTCCTGACAATGTTCTTTCGGCCCTCAAAGAAGCCGTCATTAACGTGTTTTGGAAGAAGTCCGACGTGCGTTCGCGCCTTGATCGGAGCAGTGTTCCGGACGCTCGCGCAGTCGCAAACCGGGAGATCTTCATTCCTGCTTCCGACATTTTGAAAGGGGCGAGCTGATCCCAAACCATTCAATGTCCACTACCTACCCCAAACGCCTCATCGAAGTTGACCTGCCGATCAAGCGCATCTCGGCCCACGCCCGGCGCGAGAAGTCCATCCGGCACGGCCATATTTCGACGTTGCACATCTGGTGGGCACGGCGGCCGTTGGCGGCTTGCCGGGCGGTCATTTGCGCGGCGCTATGGCCGGACCCCGCCGACACGAACTGCCCTGCCGCCTTCCGCGAAGCCGCAGCAAAGCTCCTCCTCGACTTCGCCCGCAAAGTGACCGGCGACACCAAGCTCGCCAATGACCACTCCTCCCCCGAAAACTTCAAGCTCTGGCAGAAGCTGACTTCCACTTCAGCCTTTAGCCTTCAGCCTTTAGCCTTGCGTTCGGCCCTCCTCGACTTCATCGCCGACTTCGCCAATTGGGATAACTCCACCGTTAAGGAATACCTCGACACCAGCCGCGCCCTTACCCAGGCCGCCCACGAGGCCCTCGGCGGCGCCCCCGGCACCCGCCCGCTCGTCGTGGACCCATTTTGCGGCGGCGGCTCCATCCCGCTCGAAGCCCTCCGCGTCGGCGCAGACGCGTTTGCCAGCGATCTGAATCCCGTGGCCGTCCTGCTCAACAAGGTCGTCCTCGAATACATCCCCAAATATGGCCAGCGCCTCGCCGATGAGGTCCGCAAATGGGGCGACTGGATCAAGCACGAGGCGGAGAAGGAATTGGCCGAGTTCTACCCCAAAGACCCCGACGGCGCGACGCCCATCGCCTACCTCTGGGCGCGCACCATCCAATGCGAAGGCCCCGGCTGCGGCGCGGAAGTACCGCTCGTTGGTCAAACCTGGCTTTCAACCAAGGAAGGTCGCAAACGTGCATTTACTCTCGCCAAGAACACGCGAACAAACACCGTCGAAGTGACCGTCACGAAGTCCCCGAAGGACGGCGAGGTTATGCCGGCAATTTCCAAGAGGAGCTCCGCAACCTGTCCCTTATGCGGGTACACAACTCCGGCAAAGCGTGTCCGGGAAGCCCTGTCCAGGAAACATGGCGGCAGCGATCCCGCGAGGTTACTCGCCGTCGTAACAACAAACCCCCACCGCGACGGAAAGGACTACCGCGCTCCGCACGAGCAGGATTATCATGCTCTCGAGGTCGTCAGCGGACGCGTTGCTAAACTCGAATACGAAACCCTGAACGGTCTGCCCTCCATCCCCCATGAAGACGCCCCGCCTGACGGAGCACTGGGCTTCCGCTTCCAGAAGTACGGCATCCGTCGTTGGCGTGACCTCTACACGCCACGTCAGCTGGTGGCGTTGACGACCCTCTCTTGCCTTGTGACAAGCCAGTCGCTCCGGGAAGCCCTCGAAGCTACCGACCTCGCGGAGCCAGAGCAAAACGCAGTCTTGACCTGCCTCGCCCTCGCGGTTGGAAGAGTAAACGACCTTTGTTCCACGCTCTGCCGCTGGTTGCCGTCCCTCGAAGCCGTGGCAGCGTCAAACGGTTCCCAGAATAAGATGCCAATGATCTTGGACTTCGTTGAAGTAAATCCAACCGGTGGCTCCGGAGGAGACTGGAACGGTCAGATCGACTGGATTGTGCGGGTCATCCGTAACTTGGCTGAAAGCCACCTGCATCCTGGAACCGTCGTACGGTCCCCGGCACAGGAAGCTTGCCTGCCCGACCACATCGCGGCAGCGATGATAACCGACCCGCCGTATTACGCTGCATTCGGCTACAGCGACCTCTCGGAGTTCTTCTACCCGTGGCTTCGCAGGTCAGCGCCGCCATCAGTTCTCAGCTACAACGAAGACCATGTGCCAAAAGCACAGGAGGCTATCAGCATAGGGAAAACACTCGAAGATGGGCGCGGCGAAAAAAACGACCAGACCTACCTGAAAAGCATGGGTGCCGCGTTCCGGGTTTCTCGGCGTGTCGTTCGGCCCGAGGGTATCGGAGTCGTAGTCTTCGCGAACAAAACCACCGCTGGTTGGGAAGCGATTCTTGACGCCATGATTCTTGCCGGTTGGATGGTTTCGGCTTCGTGGCCGATTGATACAGAAAGGCCGAACCGCCAGCGAGCAATAGGGTCGGCAGCCTTACAGTCCTCCGTTCACCTCGTCTGCCGACCTCGCGAGAATCCCGGCGGCTCGGTACGGATCGATGAGGTCGGTGATTGGCGCGACGTGCTCACCGGGTTGCCTCCCCGCATCCACGAATGGATGCCGCACTTGGCCGAGGAGGGCGTTGTCGGCGCGGACGCCATCTTCGCCTGTCTCGGCCCGGCCCTGGAAATCTTCTCCCGCTATTCGCGCGTGGAGAAGGCCAGCGGCGAGGCCGTCACGCTCAAGGAGTACCTGGAGCAGGTCTGGGCCGCCGTGGCCAAGGAAGCCCTCACCATGATTTTCGGAGGCGCCGACGCCACCGGCTTCGAGGAAGACGCCCGACTCACCGCCATGTGGCTCTGGACGCTCAACACAAAGGCTGAGGGCGAAAGGCTGAATACTCAAGGAGAGCCAGAGGAAGAGCCGGAAGACGAAGGCGATGAAAACGCCAGAGGAGGGAAGGCGAAAGGAGGCTTCGTCCTCGAATACGACGCGGCACGTAAGATCGCGCAGGGGCTTGGCGCCCACCTTGAGGACCTGCAAAGCCTCGTTGAAGTTTCGGGCGAGATCGCCCGACTGCTGCCCGTGGCCGAACGCGCCAACCACCTTTTCGGGAAAGGCGAAGGCAAGGCAGCCCCGGTCCGTCGGAAGCGCCAACCGCAGATGGACCTGTTCAAGGCTGTCCAGCCGGCGGACGGCGGCGCCGAATCCACTTTTGGCGAAACCAAAGTTGACCGGGTTGGCAAAACCGTGCTGGATCGCGTCCATCAAAGCATGATCCTCTTCGCCGCTAGTCGCGGCGAGGCCCTCAAACACTTCCTGGTCGAGGACGGCGCTGGCAACGACCAGCGTTTCTGGCGTCTCGCCCAGGCCCTCTCCGCCCTGTACCCCTCCAGCACCGAAGAAAAGCGCTGGGTTGACGGCGTTCTCGCCCGAAAGAAAGGATTAGGTTTCTAACCATGGAGTTCGTTATTTATTGCGACGAAAGCCGCCACGACCAATCTCCCCAAAACCGGTATATGTCCATCGGTGGGTTGTGGGTGCCGCGCCCCCTCAAAGACGACCTGACCAAGAAGTTCCGCGCCCTGCGTGAAAGCGTCGCTCTCAACGGCGAGGTCAAGTGGAGCAAGGTCAGTCAAAAACGCCTCCCGGACTACCAAAGGCTCGTGGACTTCCTCTTCGATCAGCCAGACCTCCGCTTCCGCGTGATCGTCGTCGAGCAGTCCAAAGTGGACTTCAACCGCTTTCATGGTGGCGACCGCGAACTTGGCTTCTATAAGTTCTACTTCGAAATGCTGGAGAAATGGATCCTCGATGGGAACCGTTACCTGGTCCTCCTCGACTTCAAGAAGAACAAGGGCGCTGACCGTTACACAACCCTCCGGCGCGCTCTCGAGAACAAGGCTCGCGGCACCGCCTGGATTGATGATCTGACGGTTATCGATTCCCACCAGTCGCCGTTGGCTCAGTTAAGCGACCTCCTGACGGGTGCTGTCGCCGGAGCCTGGTGCGGCTTCACGGGCGCCTCCCCGAAAGCTCAGCTTGCCGACTACATCGCAGACCGTCGAGGTGCCTCCCTCCGCACGGCGGACACCAGCCCGGGCATGACGAAATTTAACATCTTTCGCATCAACCTTGAGTAAGAGGCGGACCTTGGAACTACACACGTTATTGCTTCCACTGGAAGGCCTGTCCGAACAGGAGGCAGAGGCCGAAGGTCGCCGGCTCTTCGCCCTCCTTTATACGAACTCGGCATTCTCAGGCACGATGGATCTCCACGGCGGTGGCACTGCCTCCTTTTTCGTGGACCGCTGGGAGAAACACGCATCCAGAACCTCATCTGATCGCGCCAAGCACCCCTACGCCAAGGACAAAATCGCCCTGGAGAGGATCGCGCGCGTCCGGTGGATAAAGGAAATCCTGGCGGGGACCGTTCCCGGAACCGAATGTTGGCATGTGCGGCCCGAGTCGGGACGCAACCATCCCCTCGACCGGCTCTATGTGCATTGGGAATACGGCTATGTCGTCTGGCTTCACCCCAGAATGAATGGAGGGTGGCGATTCTCATCCGCTTTCCCAGCCCCCAAACCCGAAATCGCGAAATTCATCCGCGGAGGAAGGCTCCAATGGCGAATTCCAAAAGAAAAAGGAATTGCCCCGTGATTAGCCGGTTCACGGGGCCAGAAACCTTATCCACAGCCGTAAGGCGTGGAGGAGCTGCTTGTTGCCAAGCATCGGTTAAACAGTATTGCAATCTGTATAACATGTCAACATATTTATTTATTTATTGACAATTTACGGGAACCTCCAAACAAGATCGATTTTAGCATTCAGAATTTAGCATTATGTTAAAACCCTGGTATAAAGTCGTCACCCCCCGCGAAGACCTCCGCGAGGGCAAACCGCTCGACGCCGCCGAATTTGCCGTCCACCTGGACGATGTTCGCAACGGCTCCGCCCCGCCGGACTACCAAGAGCCGGACCGATTCTTCGCGCGCACGTACCTGACAAAGAACCTTTCCACCCTGGCCAGCCAAGTCATCCGCCGCCTCTCGGGCGAGCGGACCGAGACCAGCGCGGTCTTCAATCTGGCTACCCAATTCGGCGGCGGCAAAACCCACGCGCTCACACTCCTGTACCACTTGGCCAAGAACGGCCCGGGTTGCGCGCGCTGTGGCGGGGTCCAACAACTGCTCACGGCGGCGGGTGTCCAGGAGGTCCCCAAGGCCGCGGTGGCAGTCCTGGTAGGGGCGGAATTTGATTCGGTCAGAGGCCGCGGCGGTGAGGATGGCACCCCCCTCCGCAAGACCCCCTGGGCGGAAATCGCCTGGCAGCTCGGCCTGTCCCACAACAGGCAGGCAGCCGAGGAAATGCTCGCACTGGTCGCGGGGCATGATTCCGCCCCCGGCGGGGAGGTCATCCGCAAGTTCTTCACCAAGGACCACCCCAGCCTCCTCCTCATGGACGAGCTGATGAATTACGTCAGCCGCAATCGAAAAAGTGGGCTTGGCGCCCAACTTTACAATTTCCTCCAGAACCTCTCCGAGGTTGCGCGCGGGCTCGATAACGTCGTCCTCGCCGTTTCCATCCCGGCGTCCGAGATGGAGATGACCGCCGAGGACCAATCCGATTACGAGCGGTTCAAGAAAATGCTCGACCGGCTCGGCAAAGCCATCGTCATGTCCGCCGAGGCCGAGGCCTCCGAAATCGTGCGCCGCCGCCTTTTCGAATGGGACGAACGCGCCATCACCACCGAGGGCAAAGTCATGCTCCCTAAGGACGCCCTGGAAGCCTGCAACGAGTACGGTGACTGGGTGATCGAGAATCGCCAGCAGTTGCCCCACTGGTTCCCCCTTGACACCGCCCGCGAGGCCTTCGCCGCCACTTACCCGTTCCATCCGGCCGCCATCTCGGTCTTCGAACGCAAATGGCAGGAGCTCCCCCGCTTCCAGCAGACCCGCGGTGTGCTCCGCATGCTGGCCCTCTGGGTCGCCAACGCTTACCAAGCCGGTTTCAAGAGCGGTCAGAAGGACCCCGTGATTGGTTTGGGCACCGCCCCGCTCGACGACTCGCTCTTCCGCTCAGCCGTCTTCGAGCAACTCGGCGAAACCAAACTCGAAGGCGCGGTCACAACGGACATCTGCGGCAAGAAAGAATCCCACGCCGTACGCCTCGATGCCGAGGCCCAGGACACCATCAGGAACGCCCGCCTGCATCGCAAAGTTGCGACGGCCATTTTCTTTGAGTCGAACGGCGGCCAGGCGAAGGGCGAAGCCACCCAGCCTGAAATCCGGCTCGCGGTTGCCGAACCTGGGCTGGACATCGGCAACGTCGAGACCGCCCTCGAGTCGCTGGCCGAGGCCTGCTATTACCTGGCGGTCGAGCGCAACCGCTACCGTTTCACCCTCCGGGAAAACCTCAACAAACGCTTCGCCGACCGCCGCGCCACGATCCAGCCCCCCGCGGTTGACGAACAGGTCCGCGAGGAAATCCAAAAAGTCTTCGCCGCCGGCGCCGCCGTCGAGCGCGTCTTCTTCCCCGAAAAGACCAACCAGGTCCCCGACCGGCCGGCCGTCACACTGGTCATCCTCTCGCCCGACGACTCGCTCCAAGACGAGAGGGCCACCACCAAAGTGGTCGAAACCATCACCCGCGAGTACGGCTCATCCTCGCGCACATTCAAGAGCGCCCTGATCTTTTGCGTCCCGGAATCCGCCGATGTTCTTCGCGACGAGGCCCGCAAGGTCCTCGCGTGGGAAGACATCGATGAAGAGGCCCCGGACCTCAAGCTCGACGAGACGCAAACCCGCCACCTTTCCGAAAGCCTGAAAAAGGCCCGCCGCGATTTCAGAGAAGCCGTCTGGCGCACCTACAAAGTCCTGATGCTCCTGGGCAAAGACAACGCCATCAAACAAGTGGACATGGGGTTGGTCCATTCCAGCGCCGCCCCAGAACATTGTCACGCTGGTTCTCAACCGGCTCCGCCAGGATGGCGACCTCGAATCCGGCATCAGCCCGAGCTTCCTCGTCCGCAATTGGCCGGGGATGAAGGAATGGCAGACCCAGTCCGTCCGCGATGCCTTCTTCGCTTCGCCCAGGTTCCCGCGCCTCCTCAGTGCCGACGCCATCCGTGAAACCATTTCGCGTGGCGTCGGCAACGGCCTCCTCGCCTACGTCGGCAAGACCGGAACGGGGGACTATAAACCGTTCGTCTTCAACCAGGCATTGATGAACCGTGACATTGAGTTTTCGGAAGACATGTTCCTCGTCACCAAAGAAACCGCCGAAGCCTACCTCAAGACGAAGGCGGCTCCGCCCGCCCGCTCCCCTGAGCCAAAGCCAGATGAGCCAACCGAGAAGCCCAAGCCCCCGAAACCGGAGAATGAAGACAAAGAGGCTCCCGAGCCAAAAAAGCCTGAACAGCTCGCCTTCACCACCATCACTTGGACCGGCGAAGTTCCGCCCCAGAAGTGGATGAACTTCTACACCAAGGTCCTGTCCAAATTCGCAGCCAACAGGGGCCTCAAACTCAAGCTCACCGTGGAAGTGTCCCCTGAAGGCGGCCTCTCCAAACAGAAACTCGAAGAAACCAAAGCCGCCCTGCGCGAACTCGGCCTGAGCGACGAAATTGAGTCGGCTTAAACAGCGCTCCGCGCGGCACAACCAGGATTTGGGGGCGGTGTCCGGTTGCGCCCGAGGCCTCAACCCGGCGAGAAATTGCCTGGCATCAGGGGGGCGGCTGTGCATAATCGGGCCGATGGCAACGCATGATCAGTGGCTCGGGCCGGCCAAATGGCTGGCCGTCACGGTGGGATTGGGCTTGGTGCTGGAAGCCTCGCCGCCGGGTCAGGCGGCCGAACCTGCGTTCGAGTGCTTGGCCGCGAGCGACCTGGACCGCGTATTCGAGGACGGCTACGGTGCCCTCGAGCCCCGGCACAACGCGCTCAACCTCTTTGGTCTGCGCAATGAGACCGTTTCGGCTCAATGTGTGCTCCTGGCGCATGAGGATGTCGAGGATTTGACGCTCTCGGTGGGCCCTCTCCAGCAGGCGCAGGGTTCAGGCACCATTCCTGGGGAGAATGTTCGTTGGAATTTCGTCGGGAGCATCTTCATCGAGAAGAACTCGCCCAACCGGCAACGAGCGGGCCTGTTGCGTCCCGCCCCGGCGTGGTTTCCGGATTTCCTCAGCGAGGAGCGGAAGTGCTCGGTGCGGAAGGGGACGCGCAAGGCCGTCTATCTGACGCTCAGGATCCCGCCGGAGGCGCCGCCGGGCGAGTATCGGGCTGCGATTGCCGCGAGCGCAGGCGGTGCCAGCGTTTCCCTGCCGCTCGCCCTCCAGGTCTATCCTCTGACCCTCCCGGCAGAGCGGCACCTGTTTGTCACTGAATGGTTCTCGACCTCCGGGTTCAAGAAGCATCATCAACTGGACTCGTCCGACAACGAGCACTTCTATCGCCTGCTCGGGGTCTATGCCCGGAACATGGCGGAGCACCGGCAGAATGTCTTCCGCGTGGGGCTCGGCTCTATCGAGTCCCGTCGCGCGGCGGATGGCAAGCTCGAATTTGATTTTTCCCGCTTCGACAGGCTGGCCCAGGTGTTCTGGGACACCGGGTGCATGGACTTGCTCGAGACAGGGTTCGTCGCACGGTTCGGCAAAGACGGTTGGTCGGGCAGCGAAATCGCGCTCGAAAATTTTCCGGTGAAGGATGCGGATGGCCGGCGCGCTTCAATGTCTGGCGAGGAGTTCCTGCCGCAATTCCTGCCGGCGTTCGTCGGGCATTTGCGCGCCAAGGGCTGGCTCGCGAAAACGGTGTTCCACATCGCCGACGAGCCCTCCGATCATAACATTATGGCCTGGCATAACGCCTCGGGTATTGTCCATCGCCTGGCTCCCGAGTTGCGCCGCATCGATGCGATTGAAACGCCCCACTGCCTGGGCGCGCTGGAGATCTGGGTGCCGAAGCTGGACCACCTGGCCACCTGGCATGAGGCCTTCGAGGAGGCCCAACGCCAAGGCAACGAACTGTGGTTTTACACCGTGGGCATCTTCCAGGGCGGCTCGCTGCTCAACAAAACGGTGGATGTGCCCTTGATCGAGACCCGCCTGATGCACTGGCTCAACTACCGCTACAACCTCCGGGGCTATTTGCACTGGGGCTTCAATGCCTGGACCGACGACCCCATCAACAAACCCGGCGAACACCGCGGCGACGGCTGGCACGTGTATCCCAAGAAGGACGGCCTGCTCGATTCGTTGCGCTGGGAGCAGATGCGCAATGGCCTCCAGGACTACGAGTGCCTTTGGCTGCTCGAGAGCCGGATCTCCCAAATCACTGGAACCCTGGCACCGCGTGTGGCGGCTTTCATCGATCCGCGCCAGCGCGGCGTCGAAATCGCCTCCCAAGTCGTAGCCGGCTACTGCGAGCACACCGGTGATCCCGAGGCGCTCTACCAGGCCAGGCGCCAGGCCATCGAGGAGACGCTTGCGCTGGACCAATCCCCGCGCGTGCTGCTCCAGACTACCCCGCTCGAACACTCGCCCGTGGCCAAGGGCTGTGCCGTGGACCTCCACGGTTGGGCCGAACCGGGCACGGTGCTCACGGCCAATGGCGAACCAATCCCGGTCGCGGCCGACGGTCTGTTCCTGGCGCAGGTTTCGCCCTCCGCGGAAGGCAAAGTCGTGCTCGAAGCCCGGAGCAAGAGTGGCACGAGGAATCTCGTCCGCCAGTTCCGCGATGCGGGCGCGCCAACCGTCCCGGCAACCAACCGCCGATGATGGCCGTAATCCTTTACGCACTGGCATGGACCCGATCGATGCCGCCGCATGAGGCCGCTTCTTTGTTTCCTTCGTTTCCTTCTGTTCTATTCCTGCGCCCAGCCGGCGGGACGCAGGAACAGAACAGAAGGGAACGAAGGAAACGAAGGACGGAAGGCCCGGATCGGCTCTGAGGTCTGCGATCCGGACGTCCAAGATGAATTCTGTGTCACACGCTCCCGTGCGCGGATGTGCTTGGCAGGCCCGGCACCGGGGGGTTAAGCTGCAAGCCACGACGCCTATGACGACATGCCAGGTTGCCCAACGGAGCGCGGAACTATTCCAGCAAGGGTTCTGCTGCGCGGAGAGTGTTTTGCAGGCCATCGCCGAGAGCCGAGCCATCAAGTCCGAGTTGATTCCCAAGATTGCCACCGGTCTGTGCGGTGGCATCGCGAGGACGGGCGGTATCTGCGGGGCGGTGAGCGGCGGCGTGCTGGCGATCAACCTGGTGGCCGGGCGCAACCGCGCCGGCGAATCCACGGAGGATGATGTCCGGCTGGTCCGGAGCTTCCTGAGCCGGTTCGAGTCGAAGTTCGGCACGACAAACTGCGAGCGGCTCATGGGCTGCCGGCTCGATACGCCGGAAGGCCGGCAGTTTTTCAAGGACAACCAGCTTCGCGAGAAGAAATGCCTGGTGTTCACCAGGGAAGCGGCGGAGATGGCCGCCAGCATCCTCGAACGGGAAATCTCACACCCGGGCGCCCAGCCCATGACGCCATGAAAACCAATTCAGGATCGACTTCCCCGGGTCCTTTTGCAGAATGAGGTTATGAAAACGCCAATCACCGCCTTTACCCTGTTTGCGGCCGCGCTGCTTGCGGCCGCCGATTCCAACTCCGCCGCCTTCGCCCAGGCGGCCAGGCCCGGCCCCGGTTTTGGCCCGCAAGGTCCGCGAGTGGTCTCGCCCGAGGTGACGAGTGATTGCAAGGTCACCTTCCGAATTCTGGCCCCGAAGGCGGGAACCGTGCGGCTGAGCGGGGGCGACATCCCCGGCGTGGGCCAAGGCGCGGAAATGACCAAAGGCACCAACGATGTTTGGGAGGTGACGCTGGGGCCGATCCAGCCCGGCGCTTACCGCTACAACTTCAACGTGGACGGCGTGCCGGTGATCGACCCGCGCAGCCCGGCCACGAGCGAGTCCAATGCCAATGTCTGGAGCCTGGTGTGTGTTCCGGGCGCAGAGTTCATGGACACCAAAGACGTTCCGCATGGAGCGGTGGCTGCGGTCACCTATCACTCCAAGGCACTGTCCAAGGTCCGCCGCATGCACGTCTATACGCCCCCTGGGTATGAATCCGGCGAGGGCAAATACCCTGTCTTTTACCTGTTGCACGGCGCGTCGGATTCCGACGATTCCTGGGGTTCAGTGGGCCGGGCCGGGTTCATCCTGGACAACTTGATTGCGGCCAGGAAAGCCAAGCCGATGATCGTGGTCATGCCCGCCGGGCACACCGGTCCGTTGGGTTCGCGCGCCCCGGGCTCGCCCCGGCCTGCCGCCGATGAGTTTGCCAAGGATTTCCTCGGGGACATCATGCCCTATGTCGAGGGCCATTACCGGGTGCTCACGGACCGGCAAAGCCGCGCTATCGCCGGCTTGTCCATGGGCGGGGGGCAAACGCTCAGCATCGGCGTGCCGCACCTGGACCAGTTCGCCTACCTCGGCGTTTTCAGCGCGGGCGTTTT
Organism: uncultured bacterium; assembly: GCA_963749495.1. GTDB lineage: Bacteria > Verrucomicrobiota > Verrucomicrobiia > Limisphaerales > UBA8199 > CAVQND01. The sequence goes on along the minus strand of CAVVMW010000014.1, from coordinate 252,524 downwards.
CGGCATCACCGGCCGCGGCTTCGGCGGCAACGCGCCCTCCGGGCCCACCTTCGAAGAACAAAACCAGACGGCCCTCGACGACCCGAAACTCAAGGACGGCCTGAAGCTCTTCTGGTTCGCCACCGGCAAGGACGATTTCCTGGTCGAAACCTCCCGCGCCACGGTCGAAATGCTCAAGAAGCACAAGTTTGACGTCGTGTTCAAGGAGAGTGTCGGCGGGCACACATGGATCAACTGGCGCGAATACCTCAACGAGTTCGCGCCACAGTTGTTCCAATAAGGAAACTGTTACAACGTATTCGACGCCGCGCTCCCATTCGGCGGCTACAAGCAATCCGGCTGGGGCCGCGAGATGGGACACCAGGCCCTCGAACTCTACACCGAGACAAAGGCCGTGGTGCTCGCGCTGTAAAAGGTCTGCGGGATGCACCGCTCAGTGGCCCGAAGGGCTTATTTGCGGGGCAGGGGGTATGGACCCGCTACAGTGCTACAAGGCGCATGGAACCGGGGGATTTTTGAGGTCGGACCCGCAACACGACCCGCAACAAGGCGCTACAGCGCCGGTAAAATGGGGGGATTTTTGCGGGCATGGTTTTTGTTTGACAGCGTTGAATTTGATGCCACTTCGGTAAAACCGAGCTTCGGATGGAGGAGCAGGTCGGCCGGGGGGGGCGTGAACGAGGACTCGTCCAGCATTTCTTCTCCAAATACACCTCCGAAACCGATCTGCCACTCTGGATGGCTTGCGAGCTGATGACGTTTGGCGCCATGTTCACCCTCTTCCGTGGGGGTGCGGAACAAAATAGTAACCATTAGACCTATTCATTTCCGCGTATTCCGCGTATTCCGCGGTTCATTCTCCTTCGGAGCCTTGCCAACCTCGCCGGCCATGAAGACCAATGTGAGTAACGATCCAAATTGAGCGCATCGTGGCGGAGCGGGGCCGATACGGCCATGGCACCTGAGGGCAGCCGCGGAACACGCGGAATACGCGGAAAACAAAGCCGCTCAGCGATCCCGGGCGGGGACTGGCCGGCATTGAGGCAGCCCCATCTCATTGCGGTTGCATCCGCATAGATACAATCACGCAAGAGAAGAAACAACGCCTGCCTGGTCTCTTCGACGGAGCTTACTTTTTTGCCCGGCACCCCTTCCGTGGAGTTGAGACGCCCATCAAGCAGGCTGTCGCCGCCCAATACGGCGTTGCCGACCTTGTGCTGGATTCCTGGCTGGCAACATTCAACCAGGTCCGCAACCTCTGCGCACATCATGCCCGCCTCTGGAACCGCGCCTTTGGCGTCCGGCCCCAGATTCCCCGTCCCAAAAAGGTATCGATGGGAGGCGATTGATCCTCGAACCGGTGGAAGACGCGGACGCTCTGGCGGGTTCCCTGGGGAAGGGCAAGAAGACGCGGCGGGTTCAGGAAATCAAGGCGGCGGCCCGCGCCGGCATCGCGAAAGCTGGCGCGGCGGGGCTGGGGGAGAGAAGGTGACTGGGCGCAAGAATCGCCATTGATGCGAGCGTCATAGTCAGGTATTTGACTGGCGACCTTTGACAAGGCATCCTCAAGAACTTTCCTGAAGTCCCGGCCTTTACCCCGATTGACTGGCTTAACAGAACGAGCCGGCAAAAGGGCAAAGGCCAGAACTAACCCCCTATCCTTAAAAACCAAAACAGGCATCCCCCGAGCATTCTCAGGAGATGCCTGCCGACCGAGCATTCTCAGTCCCGGAGAAACCATATACCCAACCGCTTGGGTTTGCAACGTCAGTTTTGCCGGTCTTTCGGCTTTGGCGGAAGGGAGAGGATTCGAACCTCCGGTGGGGTTACCCCCACGCCTGATTTCGAGTCAGGTGCCTTTAACCACTCAGCCACCCTTCCCGCCGTTGATTACCAAGCACTTACAGCGATTCCTGAATTGCCGGGATACGCCGGCAACGGCAATTACTATGCCCGAATAAAGGCAGACGGCAAGACGATTCGCGAGAGGGGCGCATTCGGACACTGCCCCCGGGATGCGCCCGTCCATGGGCTGAAAGCCCGAAATGTGACAGCCTGGGCTGGAGCGAGCTTGCGAGCGGAGGCCCAGGTCATCCGGCCATAATGCTGCCGCGCCCTGCTATGGGGCGCCACAAAGTCCCGGCCCTGCAGGCCGGGGCTTTTCGAGGGGCGCTGGCTTACCCGGGCCTCCGCTCCGCTCCAGCCCGGGCTATCACATGGCGGGCCTTCGGCCCTGGGGTGCATCCCGACTCGCACCTCGCCGCAGCCGGTGGGGGGCGGTGTCCGGTTGCGCCCTCGCGAGAGCCTGCGAACGGCCGTTTGGACCACCGCTAAGCTGCGACTGACTGATTTCCTTATTGTGATGAAGATCGTGCGTGCGTTCTGGCTGCGGCCCATCGGGCTTTCATCGCCGCAGCCATTCTGGCCCTGGCGGCGGCGGTCAATTTTCGGCGGGGCGGACTGTCACGACCCGCTTTTTCTTTCGCTTTCGCCCACCTCGCCCGCGCGATTTCCAGAAGCTTCGCTCTGGCAGCGCGGCCCACATTTTGCCTCGCCCTCTTCTGCGGTTTGGGCTCTGGCTCTCGCGCCGGCGCCGCAACGACTGGCTGGTTCGGAATAGCCGCCGGTTCCGGGGCTGATCGGTTGGTCTGGTCTGGGGCAGGCGTGGCGGCGGCCAGTTCGATGCCGAAGACATCCGCGATCTCAGTTTCGCTCATAGCAGCCGCGCCTTCCGCACGGGCGGACTGGCGCACGGTTTCGGCAGCGGACGCCTTGCTGATAAGGTCCGCCGGGTCCACGCCGCGCAGGAGAAAGAGCAGCTCGGGACGTTGATCCAGTCGCGCGCCGACGCCATAAAGTGATGCGGCGACATGCTTGCACAGATCGGCCCAGTCAGGACATGAACAATCCAAGTCGATTTCTTTGGGTGTCGGGAAAAGTCCCCGTTCGGGCCGGGTCACAATTTGCATGACCGCTGAGGAGAGCTTGCCTTCGAGCAATTCAATGAGGGAATCAATTTTGCCGGCGCACTCGGTTTGGATGGATTTCCAGAGACTCGCCGCCAACGGCTTGATTTTGATTTGGATCTTGTAAAGGCTCGATCCTGAAACGCGGGCAACCACGTTCCCCCGGCTGATTTGGAGATCGACAACCGAGCCGTTGCGAACATAGGTGCGGCCACGGGGCAAGCGGTTGGCATAATCGCTGTAGGCCTCCAAATTGTCGCACCATGCTCTGCCCCAGAAGGTACTGGCGATGTTGCGGCCTTCCAACAAGACGGGCGACGCGGCCTGGCCGTTCTTTTTGGCCAGCTTTGCCAATTCGCGGGCGGCCCGGGCGCGGCGTTCCGCCACCGGCACGTAGGGCCGCCATTCAAAGCTCCAACTCATATTCTCTCCTGGAAAAGGGTCATAAACGTTCGCCAAAACTTCAATCTTCGGCGGCGGCTTTTATATCCAGCGCCACAAAACGAAGCAACTCCAAATTGTTCATTTCAGTCAACAATCGTTCAGCGCCTTCGCCTAAAATGTCCTCGGCCAACGCGCTCTTGCCGGCGATGATGTCATGGATGCGTTCTTCGAGGGTGCCCCGGCAGGTGAATTTGTGGACCATGACGTTGTGCTTTTGACCGATGCGGAAGGCGCGATCCGTGGCTTGGTTTTCGACGGCTGGATTCCACCAACGGTCGAAATGAATCACGTGCGAGGCGGCGGTGAGATTGAGGCCGATGCCCCCGGCTTTGAGCGAGAGGACAAAAAAGGGCGGGCCGCCGTCGCGTTGAAAGGCATCCACCAATGCCTTGCGTTTTTTGACTGGTGTTCCGCCGTGGAGAACCACACCGGATTGGCCGAAGACGGATTCCAAATACCGCGCCAACGGGTCCGTGACCTCGCGGTATTGGGTAAATACCAGAACTTTCTCCTGCTTGGAGGCGATTTCCTCGCACAATTCGCGCAGGCGATGGAATTTGCCGCTGTCCGCCGGAGAGTAGGTTCCATCGCCGAGCCATTGGGAGGGGTGGTTGCAGATTTGCTTGAACCGCGTGAGGAACGCCAGAATCACGCCCCGGCGCTGGATGCCTTCGACCTCCGGCGCATCGAGCCGCTCGGCCAATTCATTCACCGATTGCTGATAGAGCGCGGCTTGGCGGCGAGTCAGCGGACAGAAGGCGGTCATCTCGATTTTGTCCGGCAAATCGCTGATGATGCGCTTGTCAGTTTTCAGTCGGCGCAAAATGTAGGGTCGCACCAGCCGGCGCAGCGGGGCAAATCGGTTCTGATCTTCCTGCGACTGGCTTTTGACGAAGGCCGCGAACTCCTTGGCGCCGCCCAGCAGACCGGGGCAAAGAAAATCGAAGAGCGACCAGAGGTCCGAGAGGCGGTTTTCAATGGGCGTGCCGCTGAGCGCGATGCGGTGGCGGCAACGCAGTTCCTTGACCGCCCGGCTCTGACGGGCGCCCGCATTTTTAATGGCCTGAGCTTCGTCAAGAACAACGACGTTCCACAGTGCTTCCTTGAGCCAGGCCAGACGAACCGCCATCGAGTAGCTGGTAATGACAAGGTCGCGGCCCGCCAATGCCGAGGCCGGATTCTTGGCCACCACGGCGAGCTCTTCATTGGCGGTCTCGGCCGGATGAGCATAGAAAACTGACAGTGACGGCGCAAACCTCTGGATTTCGGCTTTCCAATTGGCGATGAGCGAAGCGGGCACAATCAGCAAGCCTGGAGGGCTGACACCGGCAGATGCCGACGCAGCCCGTGCGCGCCTGAGTGTCAACAGCAGTGAGATGACTTGAATGGTTTTGCCCAAGCCCATGTCGTCGGCCAGACACGCGCCAAGACCGAGTTTGTTCATGAACCAGAGCCAATGCGCGCCTTGACGTTGATACGGACGCAACTGCGCCTGCAAATCTTGTCCAGGGTCGGACTCGGCGGAAACTTCTGGTCGCTGCATTTCGTCGAGGAGTTTTTTCAGCCCCTCGCCCGCGACCACACTTGACCAGTCAGCGCGCGCCGCCTCGGCTTCCGCCTCGACCGCTTGGCCGGGTTGAAAACCCGACAAGAGCCGCAGTCCCTGTAGCAACGGCAAGCCATCCGGCCCGGTGGTGGATTGAACTTTCTTCCAGTGATCGAGGACTTGCTGGAGTTTGTCCTTGTCCACTTCGACCCATTTGCCCTTGAGCAACGTCAGACCGCTGGTGGATTGCAGAATGGCCTTCAGTTCCGATTCCGTCAGCGGTTCGCCTTCAAGCGACAGTTGCACCTGGAAATCCAGCAGGCTGTCCTTGCCAACGAGATTCCCCTTGGCTTCGCCGATCCGCACGGTAACTTGCGGACGGGGCGGATGGCCCGCCTTCCACCAATCGGGAATGCGAACGACCAAACCGCTTTGCTCGAAGAGTGGAATCTCCTTCAAAAAGGCGAATGCCTGTCCCGGCCGCCAAAGTTGCGGATGAAAAATGGCGCGAGAATCCAATAGTTGCCGGACGACTTTGCTCTGTTCGGACGCGCGTTGGACCGGCAAGAGCAAGGCCGCCAGCGCCGGCCGGTTTTGGGCCCCGGCGTATTCCTCCAAGGCCCGTCCCAACGGCAGATGCTGCACCTTCCCTTGCTCGGAAACCCGATTCGTGTAGGTGGCAAGAAACGCGAAGGGATGAGCCGGATTGCGCTTGTTTTCCGCCAGATGGAATGTCACGCGTCCGACCGCGTTCCAGAGTGGATTGCAGCTTTTGAGATAGGCCACGGCACCGCCGGGAGTTCGGGCAATGGCAGCGTGAACGTGAGCGTCCAACTCATCCCACAACCGGGCCAACGCGGCGCCATTCAAGTATTCGAGGCCCTTCATCGGCGGCGCCGATTCCGCCAGCGCGGCCAATTCCGTTTCCGCAAGCTTTAAGATTACTATATTGGGCGCATTATCGAGCTTCGGATTGTGGCACAGCGCGGTGAAAAGCCGCTGCGCGAACCCGCGCCAGAATACAAATGTTGGCGGCAGCGGTTCGTGCAGGAACTCCGACGCCAGCGTTTCCAGACCACGAGCTGTTGAGGCGGCAAAAGCCTCGTCGAGCCGTGCTGTGGATGCCTGGCTGAGTTTTGGCTCCGCCTGATCGTCGGGTTCGACGAACAAATGCCCGGCTGGTGATAATGCCAATGCGTGCGACACGCCGCCGAATATACCGTGCATTCGCGCCGCGCCGAGTGAAAAACGTCCGGTTCAGCGGGCTGCCGCCCATTTCATGGAAACGGGCGGCAATTGCACCTGCGCCTCTGCACACGGCAGCGGCCAGCCCTTAAGCGGACTACGGACTAAGGCGGTGGAAATAAATAAAGGTAGCAACCTGCCTTGTTCTTTTGCCGCCCAGCTTCGTTGTTCACTCGTTGCAGATCACTGGATATGCGCCTCGTTCACGCCTCGCTGGGCGCCAAAATCCCGGCGGCTTCTTGCCACCTTTATTTATTTCCACCGCCTAAAGGAGCAGTTCAGCCGCGAAAAGGCGCCTATGCCGGGAGCGGCATAGGCGCCTTTTCGCGGCTATCCGACTGGCCTTTCCGCGTGTTCCGCGTGTTCCGCGGTTCTCAAGGTTTCTTAGAGCCGGTGGCAAAATCAACCGCAAAGAACGCAGAGAGCACAAAGAAACGCCTCAATTCCCTCAGTTTTTGCGTTCTTTGTGCTCTTTGCGGTTGATTCTGCAACCCGCTCTTAGCCTCAGTCGATTGCTTCTCCCAGGCAGTAACACACGGTGTTGAGGAGGTTCAGGGTAATGATGGCGCTGCGGTGGATTCGTGCCAGGCGGCCGCCGTCCTCGCAGTGGCCCTCCAGGCGCGGCAACTCGGCCAGGATGGACTTGAGCCCCTTCCGGTATTCCTTTCGCCCGGCTGCACCCAGGCACGGCTCCTTCAAATACGTGGCCGGTCCAGGGCTGGTGCCAAACAGGCGTTGATCCAGCTTGAACTCGCCCGGCAACGGCGTGCCCCAGCCTTTCTGGAACCGGTCGGCGGACCACCCGCTGAAGTAGGACTCCTCGGCGGTCTGAACCACGCGTTTCAGTCCGGCAACTGCCTCGGCATTCTTCGGCTGGTAGTACTTCATCAGCACCTCCTCCAGCACTTCATCGGCCGTTCGGTTGGGGTCTCGCAGCAGCCGGCCCCCAATGGCCATCATCAACTCCTGGCCCGGGTTGCTCACCGGCCCCTGGTAGAACATGCAGCCTCGCACGCCGTCCTGGAATTGCCGGCGAATCGCCTCCGCGCTGCGCGTGGGGTAGGGGAGAAAGTACGATTCCCGGTCCCAACGGGTGTCCGGATACAGCCAAAGATCGCCGGAGGTGCCGTAGTCGCAGTGCAGACCTTGGATGAACTCCCGCCGCTCGGCTGGAGCGATGTGGTACCCGGTGTGGCCTTGGTCGAAGATGCAGTCCACATGCCGGCTCAACTCGATGACCTTGGCCTTCTGCGCCGTGCTGAAGTTTTTGCCGGCCGGCGCCCAGTTGATCGTGATGACATAGACCGTCTTGTCCGGCCACTTTTGCTTGATGTAGTCAGCGGTCTTCTGGTTGATGCGGACATTGTAGGCCACGACTCCATCCCTGCCGGCGCATTGCGGGCACATGCAGCAACCCAAATCGCACGACTCCAGGTGGACCGCGCCGAAGTCGAAATTGCCCAGGGTGAAATCGAGGATCTTGCGGACATATTCAAAGGCGCGCGGATGGGCGTCGCACATGGCGTGGGCGTGCGGGGTGCCGTCCGCGTTCCGGCCTCGGACCTCGGGATCGGCGGCGATGATCTTGTCGTAGCCCCAGCTATAGGTGCCCAGGCCCAGGGCGATTCTCATGCCGCGCACCTTGACCGCTTGAATCAACCGCTCGATCCGCTGTCTGCGCTCCGGGTCCACCGCGCTGACGATGTCGGCCGGCCACCCATACGTGGCAAACAGCCCCCACACATCGAGCAGGTTGAAGCCCGCCGGTCCCTGCACGTCCATTGCCTGGATGGCGCTCTCGACGGCCACGTTGTCGAATTGAGGCGCGGGCCAGTTCTCCAGGGGCAGCGGCGTGGCGCGCATGTCGTTAATCCAGGCGCCGAAAGCGATCCGATACTTGTATCCCGGCCGGCTCTCTGTGCCGGGCGCAATCGCTTCTTGGGCGCCTCGCAGGAGCGCCGGGCTCGAGGCGGCCAGACCCACTGCGCCCAATGCTGTCTCTTGTAGGAACGTCCTTCGTTTCATGGGTTCTGTCGCAGTTGCTGCTCGACCCACGACTTGGTCTTGGCCATCTCGGCTGGTTCGGCCTGGATGTGCTCGATGATGCAGGGCAGGGGACGGTTGAGCTTGCGGATTTGGGAAATGAGCAGCGGGTAGTTCATCTCGCCGCCGCCGGGGCCGGGCAAGTCGACGCTCTGGCCGGCGGCGCCCAGCTTCATGTCTTTGAGGTGGACGAGGTGGATACGGTCGCCCAATTCGCGGAAGAGCCGGCGCATCTCTTCATCGCGTTTCGGATAGAGCGCCGGGGTGATGAAGTTGGGCGGGTCGAGCAGCAGCCCGACCTGGCTGGCGGGAAAGGGCGCCAGCACTTCGCTCCCCAGTTCCACCGTGCCGAGGACGTGCGGGAAGTAAGGCTCGAAAGCGACGCGGCCGCCAATGGGTTCGAGGATGGGCAGGACGACCTCGCGGATGGCGCGGTGCAGTCGCGAGACGGCCTCGGGCGTGTGGTTGCGCGCTTCGACGCCGGCAAACTGCGCCGAGTAGCTCCCGCTCCAGGTGACGAACTGCGTGCAATCGAACAGCGCCGCGTGCGCGGCGACCCGTTTCATCGCGGTTTGGCTCGCTCCCATGAAGGAGGTGTCGTCGGGTCGGAACAGGTTGAAGTAGGTGCCGAAGGCGACCGTTTTGAGCTTCAGGTCTTTGAGCGCGCGGGCAAGCGATTGGAGTTCCTCCGCAGTCGGCTGGAAGAAAAACGTCACCTGCACGATCTCGAATCCGGCGGCGGCAATGCCCCTGGCTTTGGCCTGCAACTCGGCGGCCGAACCGCCTTGGAGCATCATGCCGAGGCGGATGTTGTCTTTGGGGAGTTGGCCTCCGAGGAGTCTTGCTGTGCCCAAGCCGGCGGCAGCAGTTCCGATAGCGCCGAGAAAATACCGGCGTGACATTGTTGTAGTTTTCATGATTTCAGTTCTCGCTTTCATTGGTTCATAACCACGGCCATTCAGCCAGAAAAGGCCTCGTCATTCAAGAGCGTGGTGCAGATGGGAGTGCGCCCGTCCTCGGGCGCAGCGACGTCCGCAGCCAGGGCAGCGGTCTGGCACTCCGGCGCGCCTGCCCGCTCCGTCGCTGCTGCGCCCGGGGACGGGCGCACTCCGGGATCGATGGACGAAAGGTATCGCCATTTCAGAGCGGCCACATTAGGGTGTGGCGATGTGGCCGGAAGAGCCGAAGCGATTGCCATGAAAGCGCTGGTCCTGAAAGAGTACAATCGATTGGTCTTGGAAGACGTGCCAGAGCCGCAGGCCGGACCCGGCGAGGTCCTGGTCGCCGTCCGGGCTTGCGGCATCTGCGGCAGCGACGTCCACGGCATGGACGGCAGCACCGGCCGGCGGCGTCCGCCCATCATCATGGGGCACGAGGCGGCGGGTGTGATCTGCCGGACCGGCAACGGCGTCACGGACTGGAAACCGGGCGACCGCGTGACCTTCGATTCGACGGTCTATTGCGGCCAATGCGCCTTTTGCCGCGCGGGCCGGATCAATCTCTGCGACCATCGGCGCGTCCTGGGCGTTTCCTGCGAAGACTACCGCCAGCACGGCGCCTTTGCCGAGTTGGTGGCGGTGCCGCAGCGAGTCCTCTACCGCCTGCCCGAGGGCCTCTCTTTCGAGCACGCCGCCATGGTCGAGCCGGTGTCCATCGCCTTTCACGCGGTCGGCCGCGCGCCGCTGGCGCTGGGCGACACTGCGGTTGTGGTGGGCGCAGGGATGATCGGGCTGTTCGTCATCCAGGCGCTCAGGCTGGCCGGCTGCGCAAAGATCGTTGCGGTGGACCTGGCCCAGGAGAAGCTCGACCTGGCGCGCAAGTTGGGCGCCACGGATGCCATCCAGGCCGGGGCGAGCGATGCCCTGGCGGAGGTGCTCACGCGCACCGGCGGCCTGGGGGCAAACGCAGTCTTCGAGGCCGTTGGCTTGAGCCAGAGCGTGGACCTGGCGGTGCGCGCCGCGCGCAAAGGCGGTTCCGTCACGCTGGTGGGCAATCTCTCGCCCAAAGTGGAACTGCCGCTGCAGGCGGCGGTCACGCGCGAGTTGAGCCTCCTGGGTTCGTGCGCCTCCTGCGGCGAATACCCGGCCTGTCTGGACGCCATCGCCCGCGGCGCGCTCCGCGTCGGCCCGCTGTTGAGCGCCGTGGCGCCGCTCCAGGAAGGGCTGGCCTGGTTTGACCGCCTCTATCGCAATGAACCGGGCCTTTTCAAAGTCGTCCTGGTGCCGCCCGGCGCAGGAGGCGAGGGGCGAGGGGCGAGGGGCGAGGGAAACAAAAACGGCCGCCCCTCGACACCCGACACTCGACACCTATTATGAACCGGCGCCAAGTCCGAAGGTTTTGGACTGCCGCAGTCCAAAACGCTGCGCGCCTGTCGGCGCCCGTCCGGTTCATCGCGCGCAGGCACGATTTCAAACCCCTCGACCCTCGACCCTCGACCCTCGACCCTCGACCCTCAACATGAGCACGAACCTCTTCGATTTAACCGGCAAAGTGGCCATCGTCACCGGGACCAGCCGCGGGCTGGGCCAGTACTTCGGCCGGGCGTTGGCGCGGGCGGGGGCGGACCTGGTCATCACCAGCCGCCACCCCGAGACGCTCGAGCCTTTCCAGCGCGAGGTCCAGGCCCTGGGCCGAAAGGCCCTGCCCCTGCCGCTGGACGTGCGCGACTACCAGAGCATCCAGCAGATGGCTCGGGCCGCCGCCGCCCATTACGGCAAGATCGATATCCTGGTGAACAACGCCGGCTGCAACGTGCGCAAGCCGGCCCTCGAAGTGACCTGGGACGATTGGAACCTGGTGTTGGACACCAACCTGCGCGGGAGCTTTTTCGTGGCCCAGGCCGTCGCGCCCGGCATGATCGCCCGCCATTACGGACGGATTATCAATATCGGCTCGGTCACCAGCGTCTTCGGCTTTGCCGGCCTGGCCCCCTACTGCGCCAGCCGGGGCGGGGTCAAGCAGTTGACCATGAGCCTGGCCGACGATTGGGGCGTCCATGGCATCACGGTCAACTGCCTGGCCCCCGGCTGGTTCAAGACCCAGCAAAACGCCGTGCTCTACGAAAACAAGGAATGGGTCCAGTACATCTGCGACCGCATCCCGCTCAAGCGCCCCGGGCAGCCCCTCGATTTGGATGGGGCCGTGGTGTTCCTGGCCTCCGATGCCAGCGCTTACATCACCGGCCAGACCCTGCTGGTGGACGGCGGCATCACCACCGGCGCAACCCGGGCCACCGTGAAGAAAGGCTAAAGGCTGAAGGCTGAAGGCTAAAGTGCCGAAGGCGGGGGGGAAGGGGCTGGAGGGTGGTGTGGTGTGCGGCGAGGCCTCGGCTTGAGGGACAAAAGGGACAAAAGCGACACAAGGGACGAAAGGGACGAAGCGATGTGCCCCCTGCCGCCCTTTAGCCTTTAGCCTTTAGCCTTTAGCCTTTCTTCCGAGCCTTTAGCCTTTTCTTAGCACGTCCAGGGCCGCTCGCGGTTCTTGGCCCGGTCCAGGGCCTCGACACCCAGCTTGACGTCCTCGGCTATCTCGTAATCGAACATGCCGACGAGGATGCAATCGGCCCCGTTTTGGAAGGCATAGCGGAAGGCATTGCTGGGGGGGATGGCCCCGGCCGCCATCACCTTGAAGGCGAACCACGGTTTCTGCACGGTCTTCATGAACTCAGCAGTCTCCTTGGGGTTGCGGCACCAGTAGCCGGGCACTTCGTTGTAAGGGCCGGCCAACTGCTCCGGCTTGGGCGCCGACGGATAATTATGGTGATGGAAGGTCTTGATGTAAAAGTCCGCCTTGATGCCTTTGGCCTCGCAGGTCTTGACCACATCCAGCGAATGCCCGCCCACGCCCGAGGGCACCCCGTATTCCTTGGGCAACTCCACGGCCTTGTTGATGAGGTCTATCTTGCCCTGGGTAATCAGGGAATCCGAGTGGACGCCCCAAAGGTAAATGGCCTCGCAACCGTCCTTGATCAGGCTCTCGACGTGGCGGCGGTATTCGCCCATGTCCTCCTGGACCGGGGCGGTGGGGCAAATGATCCACTGGATCTTGCCGCCGCGCTCCTTGCGGTAGCGGCGCAGGACCGAGATCGGGTGCTCCGGGTTGTGCATCGAGACGGTGTTGATCCCGTTGGCCTCGGCCAGCGCCAGCGTCTCCATGATCTTCTTGTCGGTGTTGTAGTGAGCGGCCAGCGAATAGACGTACTGCAAATCGCGGCTGTGGGTGTAGTGCGTGAGCAGGTTGCCGCCGAGGATCATCCGGCTGACCTGCAGTTTGCCGAGCCTGGCCTTGGGCAGCGTCCCGGCGGCGGGCGCGGGCGGGGTCTGATCCTGTGCTGTCCCTTCCGCCGCCAGTGCCAGGCCGGCGGTGGAGATCAGGGTCGTCTTGACGAACGAGCGGCGAGTCATTTTCGGGCACATAAGTTCTGCTTTCCAGTGTGAATGTCCCGGCGGCCGGCGCGCCTTGCAGACGGCCGGGGACAATGCGTGTCTTGACACTGCGAGCGGATTATTCATCCGGACGCCGTCCCAAGTCAATCCAATCCGTCGCCTACTGCGCCGGGCGGCAGGGCCATTCACAAAGTCGCCAGGGGCGCCAGCGTAGCGCAGGTTTCCAAACCTGCTGTGTCGCGGGTTTCCAACCCGCAGGCCGTCCGCAAACCGGGGGCGCTCGACATGCCGACGCCCTGCCGACTGGAAGTCGGCGATACAGCAGGTTTGGAAACCTGCGCTACGACCTTGTCAAGGGCCCTGGGCCAGGCGGAAGAAGGCCTCCCGGCCGGTGACCTGCACGGTGAGTTGGCAGGTGTTGTTGACGATGACGGGGGTTCCCGGGACGGCGCCCCAGGTTGCGCCCGCGCCCAGCGCCGGGCTGGACTGGAGCGAGTAGCCCGCCGTGCTCGAGTTGGCCGGCCAGGAGATGATGACCGAGTGGGCGCCCTCGACAATGCCCTGGACAATGGTCAGCGAGACGGTGGCCGGAACGCCTATGGCATCGGGCCCGGCGGCAAAGTTCAGGGCCACCTGCTGCGGCGTTAGCGCGCCAATCCAGGTCCGCAGTTCGTTGATGCTGCCGTTGAAATAGGGGTCGTTGTACTGCGACTTGCCGATGTAGGATGAGGGTGTCGGCCCCACTTCCCTGGGCTTGGCGGTGAAGTTCTGGTTTTCAACGACCTTGAGGCCGTCAATATAGAGCCTGGCCGTGTGCGTGACGCCGTTCTGGGTGAAAACCATGTAGTGTTCCGTGCCCGTGGCGGGTTGTGAGCCATAGGTGATGACGTTGTTGTTTTCGCCGGAGCCGGTGTTGTAGGCAGCCCGGACCTGGCCGTCGGGCCCGACGGCGTCCAGGTACATATACCGGGCGCTCGTATTGCCGATGTCCACCAGGCGCGCCCAGACGCCCGAGCCGTTGTCCGTGAACCAGGTCTCGAAGGAGGTCGAGTCGTAATTGGTGAACAGGTCGTTGGGCAGCAGGATAAAGGTCCCAGCGGAGCCGTCGAAGACCGCCTGGGTGCCGGTTTGCACCACGTTGCCGGAGATCGTGCCGTCGGCCGCGCCAACCGAATCGTGGACAGTGCCACTGCCGGGGGCATCGCTGAAACTCCAGCGGTGAGTCATCGCCGCCGGGTTGACAACAATGGCGGCGGCGGCGGTCTTGCCCAGGGCGGCGGCGGTGATGGTGGCGTTGCCCGGGCTGATGGCGACGACGACGCCCAGGGCATTGACGGCGGCGACATCGGGATTGCTCGAAGAATACTGCACTTGCGGGCAAGTCGTCATCGGAACGGCGGCCACATTGGCGAAATTGCCCGTCAAGGCCGCTTGCTGCGCCTGGCCGGCGCACAAAGCATTGGTGAGCGTCAGGGTGAGCGAGGCCAGCGCGCCGGCGTTGGGGATGACATCCGGTCCGGCGGCCGAGTTGATCGCAATCGTGAGCGGGTCGAGGGCGCCGTTGTAGATGCGCAATTCGTCAATGGTCCCGGCGAAATACGGGTCGGCATACTGCGAGCGGCCGAGCCAGTTGTTGGTTGTTGTGCCGATGTCTTCAGGCGTCAAGGCCAGGTTGTTATTCGTGCCCACCAGCAGACCGTTGGCATAGAGGCGGCCCATCTGAGCGGCGCCGTCGCTGGTCCAGACAATGTGAACCGGGGTGTTGGCGGGGGGGCGTCCGATCATCTGGACGACCTGTTCCGCGCCCTCGCCGCCGATGGTGTAGGACCCGCGCAAGAAGCCCAGGTAAGCGCTGGGCAGTGAGAGGGACATATAACGCGTCGTGTTCAGGCCGAAGTCGAAGATTGGCGCCGAATCCAGGCTGCCGTCGTCGGTGACCCAGGTCTCGAAGGTAACGGCGCCATAGTTGGTGAAGAGGTCCGGCGGCAACTGGACATAGCCGTGCTCGGTGTCGGCGCTGCCCCCATCCAGGAACACGTATGTTCCGAGGAGCGCGCCCCCGTTTCCCAGGAGCACGGCATTGGCCCTGCCAACCGAATCGACGATGTTGGTGTTGGGCGTCAGATCGGGATTGGTTGGGGGGTCGTTAAAGCTGTAGCGGTGGGTCAGCGCCGGCGCGCTCACGCTGATCGTCTTGGCGTCCGATTTGCCCTTGCAACTGGCGGTCAGGCTCGCCGTGCCGTTGGTGAAGGCAACCACTTTCATCCCGGTGGGAGTCGAGGCCACCGAGAGCACGTTCGACGCGCTGGAGGAGTAGCTGCATGGCCCGGTCACATCCAGGGTGGTGCCGTCGCTGTAACTGGCGATGACGGTGAAGAGCCGGGCGCTGCCCCTGACCACCGGGGCCGAGGGGGGCGTGAGGGCCAGGTTGGTGATCAGCGCGCTGATCGCTACTGAGGCGGTGCCGGTCTGGCCGTTGAACATCGCGCTGATCGTGGCCGAACTGATGCTGGCGCTCACCGCGCTCAGCTTGCCCGAGCTGTCCACCGCAATGATGGCCGGGGCGCTGCTGACCCAGTTGGAGGCATAATAGGTGACGGGCACGCCGGTGATGTTGGCAAAGTTGGCCAGCAACCGCGCCTGTTCGCTGGCGCCGGAACCAAGGTTGGCCGCAGACACGCTCAGCGACTGGAGTGCCCCCGGGTCAACAACCACCCGGTCCGGGCCTGCCGCGTCGTCCACGAGCGCCTGCAGGGCGCTTAGCGGGGCATCGTAAATCCGGAACTCATCAATCGTGCCGTTGTATGGGGCGTCGGCCGAATAGAGCGAACGGCCCAGCCAGGAATAGACATTGCTGATGTTGGTCAGGGAGAAGGCCGGCGCGCCGGTCGTGACGGGAGACAACGCGCCGGCCGGAAGGCCATTGGTATAGAGTGCCATCCTGTTGTTCGGCGGGTCATACACGCAGACGACGCACCGCGGGCCCTGGTTGTCCAGGATGGGCTGGCCGGCGACCACGTGCTCGTCGCTGTATCCAGGGTCCGCCTGCGCGTAGCTCATGCGGAAATCGTTTGCGCCCGAGTGGGGCGTGAACATGAGCATGTTGGCGCCCAGGCCGGCGTCCTGGTTGCCAAAGGCATAAATCTCTTCCCCCGCTCCATTGGACCCCACGTTGCACCAAAACTCGAAAGTGACCGAGGTGTACCCATCGATTAAGCCGCCCGGCAGGTCGATGTAGTCGTCGGTCGAGACGCCGGGAAAGACCGCGGCGTTATTGCTGATGACCACGTTGCCTTCGAGACTGCCATTGGCGCCGCCAACGGAGTCCGTGGCGTCACTGGTGAAACTGTAACGGTGCGTGAGCGCAGCCGAGGCCTCGTGCGCCGGCGCCAATGCGAACGCTCCGCCCAGGAGTGTTCGCGCCGCCAGGTGCGTCATGCGCCCGAGCAGAGATGGATGCTTTTTCATTTACTAAGTCACTTTCATTGTCTTGGACCTTGGTTCAAGAGTATCCGGGCAGCAGTGTCGCGTGTCGAGTGCCGAGTGCCGGGAGAGCCTGGCGGGCGCATCCTGACACTGCCCCCGGAGTGCGCCCGTCCCCGGGCGCAGCAGCGACGGAGCGGGCAGGCGCACTGGAGTATTTGACCGCTGCCCTGGCTCCGGACGTCGCTGCGCCCGCGGACGGGCGCACTCCGGTCCGGCCCCCGGCGGCGGGGGCTGTGTCGGGATGCGCCCGCCTGGGGGCGCTTGCCACTCGCGCCTCTAAAACTGCCTGGACAGGAAACGCCCGGCGACCTCCTGCGCCAGGTCTTCGCTGCCGCCCCCGTTGAGCCGCACGTCCAGCACCAGGCCCCGCGTCCCGCGCATCTCCTCCAGCGCCTCGTCGCACTGGCCCGGAATGGCCGAGTCGCTCCAGCCATAGATCGCCAGGAAACCGACGTGGTCAGACGTGACCGCCCACTGGACGTTTCCCTGGCGTTTCAACTCCCCGAGGATGGCGCGATGGGCCGAGGGATTGGAATTGGAGGCGCGGGGCCTGTTGAAGACCGGCACATTCCTGCCCGACACCGTCAGCCAGACGTGCAGGTTGCGCAACGGTTTCAACAACTCGGCGCAGACGCCGGCGAATTCCTCGGCGCTCTTGCACTGCTCGACCTTCGGACGCCATTGCTCGCGCAGCCCGGCCCAGTCCACACCTGGGCGCAGGACGACATTGAGACACTGAAGATATCAGCCCCCGTGAATTGCCAGGCCCGGGCGTGGCCGCCCTCCCCATCCCCCTCGGTCAACTTGGTCGGGTAGCGTTCGAGCAGGTCGATCCCGCCGGCCCGGCAGACAGCCGCGCCAATGACCAGGACCAACAGGAATGAAAACGGAGAAGGAAGTCGGAACAACGGTTTGTCCTTCATGGGAGAACTTGGGCCTGCCTGAGATTGCCACCTGGGACCGGCATGCCACGAGCATGGCCACAAGCCCCTCCCTCCGCAAGCCGCATCAACGATGAGGATTCCTGCCGCGACGCCTCACGATGAGGTTCGTCCAAAGACCCCGGTCAGCCACGTTCTTCCGAAGAGGCCGTTGTCAACGGATTTCCACAAGGGCAGCCCATTGATCAGTATCGATGAGCCAGGGCATCCTCTTCCTCTTGTCTCAAACGGGCGAGTTCCTTCTCGATGGCATCCGCGGTCTCGGGATCGGGAACATGGTCAGCAAACAGCGCCGCCGCTTTCTTCCCGTCCATAAAGCCGCAGTCCGGCACGATGCGCGCGACTGGCCGTCCATGTTTTAGCACCTGCACGGTTTGGCCGCGCTCCACCTCGCCGAGGAACTCGCCGAAGTTTCTTGCAACGGCGGTGGCAGTAGCTTGTCTCATAGTGTGTGAAATACACAAATCGGCGGGCGAAGACAAGGGAAAATCACTCTCGTTTCTGCAGGAGGGGATTGAAGCCGGCCTGCTGGAAGTGGTGGTCGGCCGTGAAGGACCCTGGATCTTCAGCTCAGGCATCAACGCAAAGCTCACGCAGTCCGTAAAGGAAGCGGTCTATGTCCGCATGACTGGTCCTGCCTTTGGGGCTCGGGACTGCGCGGCGGCCGATCGTCAGAAATGGATCGTTCGCCGGATCCGACGCGCCTGGGGCATCGACCGCCTCCAACCGCGCGGCAGGACGCCTGCGATGCGAGAGGAGGAACCGCTCCCCCTGGGCCACCCGGCGGAGAATGCCTTGGGCGTTCCTCCGAAACTCCAACATCGTCACGGTCTTCATCAGGGCTGAAGTTTAAGTTGAAGTTCAACGGCGCGCAAGGGCAAGGCTGCGATTAAAAGCGTCGGGCATGCGCCTCGGGAGTTGTGTCCCGGAGGGACACCTGAGAATAGCCCGGCGTTTCAACGCCGGGGAGGCCACAAAAGGGACCCTCGTCCCGTAGGGACGACTGAGAAAACCCCCTGCTTTCAGCCGTCCCTTCGGGACGGACCTGCTCCTTGGGTGCGCTCACCGGGCGTTGAAACGCCGGGCTATTGTCGAAAGCCCCTTCGGGGCAAAAAGGCGCCGTGGGCTGACCGACGGGTTTGATCGCTCCCCAGGCCAAAGAAAAGCCGGGACTTTCGCCCCGGCTTGGAAGAAGAATCTGGCGGCAACCTACTCTCGCGGAAGCTATACAACCACTACCATCGGCAAGACTGTGTTTGACGGCCGTGTTCGGAATGGGAACGGGTCGGGCCACAGCTTTATGGCCACCAAAAAAGCGTCGGTGACAGGCGGCCGATGGCTGGCGATTGGCCTGCAAGGAGGCCGTGCCGGACCACGGATCCGCCGATCACGCTAAAATTGATTCAAAGAGCCGCAAGCCGCGGCGGACGAGCGCCGCCGGCTGGGCGCCTGTTCTCTGGAAACTGCACACAGGAGAAAACAGGGAATTACGTTCGCGAGTTAAAATCGCTCTCGCTCCCCGCCCGAGGGCAGGAAAGGGAAAAGCGATCAAGCCGCACGACCGATTAGTATTAGTCCGCTAAACGGATTACTCCGCTTACACGCCTAACCTATCAACCAGGTAGTCTTCCTGGGGTCTTTAGGGACCTTGCGGTCCGGGAAACAATATCTTGGGAGGAGCTTGGCACTTAGATGCTTTCAGCGCTTATCTCTTCCGCACATGGCTACGCAGCGATGCCCCTGACGGGACAACTGCCACACCAGAAGTGCGTCCAACCCGGTCCTCTCGTACTAAGGTTGGAACCCCTCAAGTTTCCTGCGCCCACAGTGGATAAGGACCGAACTGTCTCACGACGTTCTGAACCCAGCTCGCGTACCGCTTTAACCGGCGAACAGCCGGACCCTTGGGACCTTCTCCAGCCCCAGGATGCGATGAGCCGACATCGAGGTGCCAAACCGAGTCGTCGATATGAACTCTTGGACTCGATCAGCCTGTTATCCCTAGCGTACCTTTTGTCCGTTGAGCGACGGCAATTCCACATTAAACCGTCGGATCATTTGGGCCTGCTTTCGCACCTGCTCGACTTGTTGGTCTCACAGTTAACCTGGCTTCTACCCATACGCTCGACGCATAGTTGCCAACCATGCTGAGCCAAGCTTCGCGCTCCTCCGTTACTCTTTGGGAGGAAACCGCCCCAGTCAAACTGACCCGCACGCACTGTCCCTCATCTGGCTAAACAGAGTGAGGTTAGAATCCTAATTAGCGAAGAGTGGTGTTTCACATTGCGACTCCACGAGAACCGAGGCCCTCGCTTCGAAGTCTCCCACCTACGCTACGCATCCCTAACCAGAACACAATACGAGCTTACAGTAAAGGTGCATAGGGTCTTTCCGTCCTACTGCGGGCAGGCGGCATCTTCACCGCCGTTACAGTTTCGCCGAGATCCTCTCCGAGACAGTCGTTCAGTCGTTACACGATTCGTGCAGGTCGGAACTTACCCGACAAGGAATTTCGCTACCTTAGGACCGTTATAGTTACGGCCGACATTCACTGGGACTTAAAGACCGAGCTTCGCCTTGCGGCTAACAAGATCTCTTAATCTTTCAGCATTGGTCACGTGTCACACCCTATACGTCGTCTTGACGACTTTGCAGAGTGCTGTGTTTTTGTTAAACAGTCGCTAAACGCAATTTACTGAGACCCTTCTTGCGAAGGGCACCCCTTCTCCCGAAGTTACGGGGCTAATGTGCCGAGTTCCTTAGAGAGGTTTCTCTCGCGCGCCTGAGTGCGCTTACACTCACCCACCTGTGTCGGTTTGCGGTACGGGCGAATAAGACATACTATGCAACTTTTCTCGGCAACTTGCCCACCGATGCGCTTCGGGTTGCCCCTAAGCTCAGCATTCGATTGCCTAATCGATGTGTTTCGTTGCGTCATCGCATAGCTAATTCTTACCCGGCGCAGGAATATTTAACCTGCTGTGCATCCGCTACGCCTTACGGCCTCGCGTTAGCTCCCGGCTAACCCTGGGAGGACGAACCTGGCCCAGGAAACCTTGGGTTTACGGCGACCAGGATTCTCACCTGGTTTATCGCTACTCGTGTCTGCATTCTCACTAACCAGCGCTCCACCGTCCGTTTCCGTCCGGCTTCGCCGCGCTGGTTACGCTCTCCTACCACCCGGCCCCGACGAATCGGGACCGGATCCTTAGCTTCGGTATGTGAGTTTAATCGCCAATCATTTTCGGCGCGACATCGCTCGATGAGTCAGCTATTACGCACTGTTTAAATGATGGCTGCCTCTAAGCCAACATCCTCACTGTCTGTGCAACGTCACATCCTTTCCACTTAACTCACATTTAGGCACCTTAGCTGATGGTCTGGGCTGTTGCCCTCTCGGCAATGAACCTTATCGCCCACTGCCTGATTGCTGTGATACTGAGATCCATGGAATTCGGAGTTTGATTGGTTTTGGTAACCTGGTGGGGTCCCTAAGCCATTCAGTGCTCTACCTCCATGGAGTACTTCCACAACACTCGCCCTCAAGCGATTTCGGAGAGAACCAGCTATCACGGGGTTTGATTAGTCTTTCGCTCCTACTCTCAAGTCATCTCAAGATTTTTCAACATCCACGAGTTCGGTCCTCCACCTGGTGTTACCCAGCTTCAACCTGCTCAAGAGTAGATCACCTCCGCTTCGGGTCTATTGCCCGCGACTTGGTCGCGCTGTTGGCACTCGGTTTCCCTTCGCCTCCGTCGCAGAGCAACTTAGGCTGGCCACGGACAATAACTCGCAGACTCATTATGCAAAAGGCAAGCAGTCACCGGCTCCATTCTGAAGCCCAAGCGGCCCGTCCCGCCGGTCGGACCGGCCAGGCGGGGTTGGCTCCAGAATGGAACCGGCTCCTACACATTGTAGGCATATGGTTTCAGGTACTATTTCACTCCCCTAGCAGGGGTTCTTTTCACCTTTCCCTCGCGGTACTAGTTCACTATCGGTTGCCAAGGAGTATTTAGCCTTATCCGGTGGTCCGGACGGATTCATGCAGAGTTTCACGTGCACCGCATTACTTGGGATACCCCTAGGGGGCTTTGAACTTCGCTCACCCGGCTCTCACGGTCTCTGGCCCATCTTTCCAGATGGTTAAGCTCGCTCTCCGCCTCCCACGTCAGGGTCCCTCAACCCCGGGAAGACAAGTCCTCCCGGTTTAGGCTGTTCCGCTTTCGCTCGCCACTACTGACGGAATCGCTTCGTTTTCTTTTCCTGGGGTTACTGAGATGTTTCACTTCACCCCGTGTCGCCTCGCCGGACTATGAATTCATCCGGTCGATAATCCCGTGTTACCGGGATTGGGTTGTCCCATTCGGAGATCCACGGATCAAAGCCTGTTTGCGGCTCCCCGTGGCTTATCGCAACTTACTACGTCCTTCATCGCCTCTTGGCACCAAGGCATTCACCATAAGCCCTTAGTAGCTTGATCACAAAGTTGACCCCGCTCTTTCTCCAACTCTGGAGGGAGCGCGCCCTTTCCCGGCAAGGAAAGGGCAGGGGGAACTCAGCGAACTGTAATTTGCCCTAGTTATCTACCTATGTGCAGTTTTCAAAGAACAGGTCCGAACCGTCCCCGCCAAGGGTTGCGCCCCCGGCTGACTCCGTCCGGAAAATCGTCTCTTCCGCAAGCGGCCGCTCCCGGCCCCGGCTTGCGGCCCGGGCTGGTGGGCGTGACTGGACTTGAACCAGTGACCCCGCGCTTATCAAGCGCGTGCTCTAACCAACTGAGCTACACGCCCAGGCGGCAGGCCGCAATTCGAATTTCGAATTTCAAATTTCAAATCTGAAACTGGAAAGCTGGTGGAGCTGAGGAGACTCGAACTCCCGACCTATAGCTTGCAAAGCTACCGCTCTACCAACTGAGCTACAGCCCCGGTTTCAATTCAGAACTGCGACCAGGTTTTCAAGTTGCCCGGCCGCCGGGCGGGCCCGGGGCCGGGGAAGCTGAGAACCTGGGAGCGCGGGCCGAGTCTCATCCACTTGCCCACTTGCCAAGAGCCAAAGAACAGCCGCCCGCTGAAAACTGAATTGTGCGATAAGCCGAGCCCGAATCAGCCCCGAGGGGCTGATCGACCTGGAGTGCGGTTTTGACCCCGCACCCGTGTTTCTCCTTAGAAAGGAGGTGATCCAGCCGCAGGTTCCCCTACGGCTACCTTGTTACGACTTCATCCCAATCACCATTCATACCTTCGGCGCCTGCCTCCTTGCGGTTGGCACGGTGACTTCGGGTACAAACGGCTTTCATGATGTGACGGGCGGTGTGTACAAGGCCTGGGAACGTATTCACGGCGCCGTAGCTGATGCGCCATTACTAGCGATTCCAACTTCATGCCGTCGAGTTGCAGACGACAATCTGAACTGGGCCCGGTTTTCGGGGATTTGCTCCACCTGACGGTCTCGCTTCCCTTTGTGCCGGGCATTGTAGTACGTGTGCAGCCCTGGCCGTAAGGGCCATACTGACTTGACGTCATCCCCACCTTCCTCCTCGTTTGAGCGAGGCAGTCTGTCCAGAGTGCTCCCGGCTCTCGCCGGGGTGGCAACAGGACACAAGGGTTGCGCTCGTTGCGGGACTTAACCCAACATCTCACGACACGAGCTGACGACAGCCATGCAGCACCTGTGTGCGCTGGTATTGCTACCTCGTCGGGCTTTCACCCTTCTACTACGCACATGTCAAGGCCAGGTAAGGTTCTTCGCGTTGCATCGAATTGAGCCACATACTCCACCGCTTGTGCAGGCCCCCGTCAATTTCTTTGAGTTTTAATCTTGCGACCGTACTTCCCAGGCGGCACGTTTAACGCGTTGGCTCCGCCACAAAAGGGGTCGATTCCTTTTACAGCAAACGTGCACCGTTTACGGCTAGGACTACCAGGGTATCTAATCCTGTTTGCTCCCCTAGCTTTCGTGCCTCAGTGTCAGGAGTCGTCCAGGGACTCGCCTTCGCCACTGGTGTTCCTCTCGATATCTACGCATTTCACTGCTACACCGAGAATTCCAGTCCCCCCTCCGACCCTCTAGCAGGGCAGTTTCCAATGCCATTTCGGAGTTGAGCTCCGAGATTTCACATCCGACTTACCCCGCCACCTACGCACCCTTTACGCCCAGTGAATCCGAACAACGCTTGGGACCTCTGTATTACCGCGGCTGCTGGCACAGAGTTAGCCGTCCCTTCCTCTTCCGCTACTATCAGCTTGCCATCTCTTAAACAGCAAGGGTTGATCGCGAATGACAGGGGTTTACGGGCCGAAGCCATTCATCCCCCACGCGGCGTCGCTCCATCAGGCTTTCGCCCATTGTGAAAAATTCTCGACTGCTGCCACCCGTAGGTGTCTGGACCGTGTCTCAGTTCCAGTGTGGCTGGTCGTCCTCTCAGACCAGCTACCCGTCTTAGCCTTGGTGGGCCGTTACCTCACCAACTAGCTGATAGGCCGCGGGCTCATCATGAAGCGTCAGGCCTTGCGGTCCCCAACTTCCACCGGCAGGAGATGCCTCCCGCCGGTCACATTCGGTATTAGCTCGCCTTTCAGCAAGTTATCCCAAACTTCATGGCAGATTACCCACGTGTTGCGCACCCTTGCGCCGCTCCAACTGCGGGATATTGCTACCCCGCAACCAGCGCTCGACTTGCATGTCTTATCCACGCCGCCAGCGTTCGTTCTGAGCCAGAATCAAACTCTCCGTTAAAAAACGTTAGTTGATTCGTGACTTTGCCCGGTCCGTGAGAACCGGGCGGCCATCACTTCTTTAAAACTCTTCAATGCCATCCCACTAACTGGATGGCTCTGAAGGGGCTCTTAACTTATCGCACAATTCAATTTTCAATGAGCAGCGGGTGTTTCCACCCGAAAAATCTCGTGCGCTCCCCTGCGCCGTCTCCGGCCGCGCCCCGCAGTTTTCAGTCCCCGATTCGAGGACAAAAAGTCCGAGGGCCGATTCACTCTTCACCTCGGCCTCTCAGACCTTAGTTATTCCACAACCAATTTACCCCGGTTGTGCCGGCTGTCAACAGGTTTCTTCACTTTTTCAGCCGGTGCCGCCACTTCGGGCAACACGCGCAGTTTACTGGTCCCCAGCCGGCAGTCAATACCTTTTTTCTCTTTTTTTTCTCGCGCCTCCGCAGGCCCCCGCCCGGGCCTGGTCCGTTACCCAGCTCGCAAAGAACAGGGGAGCGAGAATACTCGAATCCCGCAAACGCGCAAGAGTTTTTTCAAGGAAAATTTTTGGTTGCGCAGAGCGCCGCGCTGGCCCCTAATCGAGGGCATGAACAGGACTTTGGGACCGGCAACTCGTTCGGGTTTTCTGAGGTGGCTTTCTGTCGGGTTGTCGTTCCTGACGCTGCCGTTGCGCGGCCAGGAGGCCAACCGGCAGACGGCGCGGACGGCGCCAACCTGGCTGCGCGACGGGATCGTGTATGAGATCTTCCCGCGTGATTTCTCGCTGGAGGGCAACTTCAACGGGGTCACCGCCCGGCTGGACGAACTGAAAGACCTGGGGGTGGACATTCTGTGGCTGATGCCGATCCATCCGCTGGGCCAGAAGCTGCGCAAGGGCACGCTCGGGAGCCCTACGCAGTGCGGGATTATTACGCGATCAACCCCGATTACGGCACGGAGGCCGATTTGAAGCGGTTGGTCTCGGAGGCCCACAAACGCGGGCTCCGGGTCATCCTGGACATGGTGATCAACCATACCGCGTGGGACAGCGTCTTGATGCAGCACCCGGAGTTTTACAAGCAGGACGCCGGCGGCAAGATCATCCCGCCGGACCCCGCATGGACGGACGTGGCCGGCCTGAATTACCAGAACGCCGAGCTGCGCCAGTACATGATCGCGATGCTCAAGCACTGGCTCGACCCCGCCACGTTCGACCTGGACGGTTTCAGGTGCGACGTGGCGTTCATGGTGCCCACGGACTTTTGGGACCAGGCGCGGCGGGAGTTGGCCGGCCTCAAGCCGGACATCATGCTGCTGGCCGAGGCGAGCAAGCCCGACCTGCTGGTCAAGGCCTTTGACGCCGATTACTCGTGGCCGTTGCACGGGGCGCTCAATAACGTGCTGCTCAACGGCGCGCCGGCCACGGAATTCAAACGCTCCTGGGAGGAGTCGCGGCGGCAGTTCCCCCAGCGTTCCCTCCACCTCCGCTTTTCGGATAACCACGATGAGGCCCGCGCCGTGGCGCGGTTCGGCGCCCGGGGCGCCCTGGCCGCCGCCGCGCTCATGTTCAGCCTGGACGGCGTCCCGCTGCTCTACAACGGCATGGAGGTGGGCGATGCCACCGAATCCGGCGACCCGGCGCTGTTCGAAAGGCTCCCGATCTTCTGGAAACCCAAGGACCGTCCTCCGTTCCGCGACATCTACCGCGACCTCATCCGCCTGCGCAAGCAGCACGCGGCCTTCCGCAATGACCGCGTGGTCTGGCTGCGCAATTCCCAGGAGACCGACCTGGTCAGCTTCATGCGCCTGGAGGCCAATGAGCAATTCGTCGCGCTCATCAACTTCTCCAACCGCCCGCTGGTCGGCTGGGTGGAGGTGGCGCACAACCAGGAATTCAAACCGGTGCGGATTACGGGCATGCCCCCGTGCCCGCCGGGCGAGTTCCCGCTCTTTCGCCTCAACGGATTCGAGTGGCGGATTTACCAGCGCTCCGGTCAATAGCGTTCTCGGGCTCTTTTGTCAGGCGAGTCGGACGAGTCAGACGGGTCGGACTTCAAGGTCTTGGGTCTGCGCCCGCCGGAACCGGCGTCGGTTCCTCATGGCCGGGGCGCTCCTTCCTCGCCCCAACATCTCGGACTCGCGCAACCAGCGCCGCCGCCACCAGCATCGAGACCCCGCCGAGCATCACGACTTTGACCGGGTCATTCTCGAACAGGCCCTTGACGATGGGCTTGAGTCCAACGGCGGCCAGGATTTCCGGCACGACGATGCAGAAGTTGAAGATGCCCATGTACACGCCCATGCGCTGGGCGGGCAGTGCCCCGGAAAGCATCGCGTAAGGCATCGCCAGGATGGAAGCCCAGGCGATGCCGACGCCGCCCATGGTGAGCTGCCACAGGAGGCGGTCATGGATGAAACCGGTGGCCAGGAGGCTGAGGCCGCCGGCCGCCAGGGCCAGGCCATGGACAAACTTGCGGCTGGTCACCCGCGCCAGGAGCGGCAGCACCAAGGCCACGGCAAAGCAGACAACCGAATACCAGGCAAATGCCCGGCCCCCGAGGGCGATGCCCTCGTCAAACCCGGGGGCCTTGGGATCCGTGGCGCCGAAGATCTGCTGTGCGGTGGCCAAGCCAAAGAACATCCACATGCAGAACAGGCCCAGCCAGGTGAAAAACTGCACCGCTGCAAGCTGCTTCATCGTCGTGGGCATCTCTTTGATCGCCGAGGCAACCTGCGGGCCGCTCAGGACCGCCCCGATCGCCGCCCCGATGGCGCCGCCCGCCAGCACATGCCATGGGGTCAGGTGCTGGTCGACCAGGCCGCCGCGCGCCGCCCCGAGCGCCGCGCCGGCAAGCCCTCCCCACAGCAGCGCGGCCGGTTGCACCCCGAACCCGGCCCGCTCGCTCTTCTTGCGCCGGAATTCCTCGAGGTTGTCCGGCGGGTATTCCCTCGACGCGGCCACGGTGTAAAGCACGGCCAACAAGAAAACCAGGCCGCCCAGCTTGAAGGCGTATTGCACGGTGTAAGGGACGCCATTGGGCGCGTTGCCGGTGACGCCGAAATGGCCCAGGATGTCAGGCAGCGCATTGGCAACCGCCGCGCCGATGCCTATGAAGAAGCTCTGCATCACAAAGCCCGCCGTCCGCTGCGCGTCCGGCAACTTGTCCGCGACGAAGGCGCGGAACGGTTCCATGCTGATGTTGATCGAGGCATCCAGAATCCACAGCATCGTGGCCGCGGCCCACAGCGCCGGCGCGTCCGGCATGAAGAACAGCGCGAGGCTTGAGAGGACCGCGCCGACGGTGAAGTAAGGCCGCCGCCGCCCCAGCCAGCACCAGGTCTGGTCGCTCATGGACCCGATGATCGGCTGGACCAGCAGCCCGGTCAGGGGCGCCGCCAGCCAGAGCATGGGGATTTCCTCTTCCTTGGCGCCAAGGTACTTGTAGATGGCGCTCATGTTCGCCATCTGCAGCCCCCAGCCGAACTGGATGCCGAGGAAGCCAAAACTCATGCTCCAGATCTGCCAGAAGCTCAGGCGCGGTTTCTGCATAGGCTGGGGGGCTACTCCCACTCGCACAGGGCCTCGACGGAGGCGGCGGAGCCGTCGCGCAGCCAGCCGTCGAGTTGGGCCTGGTCCTTGAGTTGCTGGCCGCGCAGGCGCGGCACCACGACGAAGCGGGACTCGATCTCCGGCAGCCCGGTCATGTCCACCCACAGCTTCTCGAACTGCGTGATCGGGAAGATGTCTTCCTGGCCGTGGCCCCAGCGTTTCTTGACATCCTTGAGCGTGATGTAAGCGGGCATCCTGGCGGCCAGGTGGCGGATGGCGGCGGTGACCGCCGCCTCGTCGCTCAGGGCGGCGCGCGTGAGGCCGAAGGCGCGCAGCAGGCGGTCCAGGTCGATCCAGCACGTGTTCGAGTTGTAATAGCTCAAGGCGAACTCGTCCTCCTCGCGGGGCATGGCCAGGCCCTCGACGAGCCGGACGCGGCCGTTGACGCGGGCGAGACCGCCGCCGCGGTCTTCGAGGCGGCGGGTGATGACCTCGAAGGTGAGGCAGGCGCCGCTGTGGATGTGGAGGCCGAGCAAAGCGGGGTCAAGGTTTGCGCCCAGGGTATCGATGTTGTGCAGGAGCAGGTACTTGAGTTGCGGGCGCTGGGCCAGGAGCCGGGCCAGGACCCCGTTACGCAACAGGTTGGGCACCTCGTACCAGTGGCCGACTGGATGGAGGCATTGCAGGGGCACATTGTCGGTGTAATCGCTGGCCTCGCCGGCGCCGCGCGCCCAGTTGATGAGGGCGTGGCGGAGGCTCTCGCGCACCTTTTGCTGCTGCTCGTCGAGAATCTGCTGCGGCATCTCCTCCCAGGCAAAGCGCAAGTCGCGCACCATGGGGACCAGGCGCAGCCCCACGGATCTGCCGGGCGAGAGGAAGAGCGGACCCTCGTAGCCGTAATTTCCCTGGCGTCGGAGAAATTCCTCGATGGGCGCGTGGGTTAGGTAGCTGGTGGTGAAGAGGTGCGGCACGGGTGCGCCGGCCTGACGTGAGACGAGGCGGCTCTTGGCCAGGTGCGTCTCGATGAAGGTACGGTGCGCGCCGGCCAGTTCGCAGAACGGGTGCAGGGCCTTGACCACGCCCGCGCCTTGGGTCCACCGGCTGCCGGCCCCGGCGGACAGGGTCACGACGGCGGCCTCGCCGTTCCGGAGCGAGGCCAGGCCAAGGTCGCGAAGCGCGGGGGGCGGGCCATCCAGACCCCTCGCCCCAGCCCTCTCCCCATCGGATGGGGAGGGGGAGACCGGACTCTGTCTCCGGGTCTCCGCGTCTCCGGGTCTCCGCGTCCTCTCTGCATCCGATGGGGAGAGGGAGTGCGCCACGCCGCACTGCACCCAGTCCGAGACATCCACCACGTCCTCAGGCGGGACGTCCTCGATGACATCGCTTGCGGGCAGCCGGTTTTGGGCCAGGCCGATCCGGCCCTCTTTCAAGTCGGACCGGATCTGTTCGTGCTGGAGGCGATCGAAGCCGTGGGCCTCGAGCAACGCAGCCAGGGACGCGCCGCCGGCCAATTCGGCTTTGCCCCGAGGCAGCATGACATCGAAGAACGTCTGGACGACACCGCGCAGCTCGGGCCGGGTGCGGCAAGCGGCGCCGAATTTGTCCAACTCAGCCCGGCGCAACGGGGAGAGCGCGTGTCGTTCCTGGCGCAAGAGGCCCGGAACTATGAGCGTGTAATAGCCCGGGGGCATCAGCGCCGCCTGCCCCGCCAGCAACTCGGCGAACGTGCCGCGTTCGTTGATGGCGAAATCGTACACGACGGGCTCCATGGCAAAGGGCAAGGCGCTCTGCAGTTCCCGTTTGGCGGCGGACATCATTTCCTGGAGGCGTTCCTGGGCCTGGGCCTTGCTCTCGGGGGCGAAGATGAAGCCCATCCCGCCGCCGGACATCCCGCCCAGCATCCAGAAACCCCAGAATGCGGCGCCGAATTCGGCCCGGACGCGTTCGATGAGGGTTTCTGTGAAATAGTTTGTCGCCCAGGGGATGATGGTCTGAATGGGCTGCCTGAAGTTGCGCGTGGTGGCCGCGCCGATGGCCTGCACGTCGCCCCGGCGCAGGGCGGCCAGGATTTCATCGAGGATGCCCAGCATGCCTTGGCGCGCGCGCCATTCAGCCTGCGAACGGAGCAGGTACTTCTCGGTCACCATCTCGAGGATCGGGCCCCACGTTCTGGGCCATGCCGCCATGGACCAGGACCAGGCTCTGCTGGAGCCGGTGGCGGGTCTCTGCGGAGGCCTCGTCCTGGCCCAGGATGCGGTGTTGCGGCATCAAGCGGCCGCGGCTGATGCCCAAGTCGGGGTCGCCCGGGCAGGCCAGGACGCCTTCGATGAGCTTCATGCCCGGCCAGACCCCGCCGGAGTCCTGCCAACCGCCGCCCGAGCCACCCAGCCACTCGCCCAGGAGCGCGCGGGCCAGGACCAGGCGGCGCTCGTGCTCCTGGAGCGGCCCGGTGAGCGAGGCGGCCTGGCCGGTCGCCCGCATGCACACGCTCACCAGCGCCGCCAGCAGCGTCGTCGAGACGGCCAGGCGCGACCCCTTGGGGATGTTGTTCACGCTGCTGACCAGTTCGAGGCCGCGCCCCGGCCCGGCGATGCGCGCCAGCAATTCGGCCAGGCTCTGGCCCGAGCCTTCGATGCCGGGCGGCACGATGCCCGAGGCGATGACCGCCGCCTTGAGCAGCCCGAGGTAGTCCTTGGCAAAGTCGAACACCTCCGCCAGGTTCGAGATGTCGGCGCAGGCCTCCAGGTCCACGCTCACCAGGCGCAACAACGGCTCCTCGATCACGCGCAGGCAGGCCTCCACGGGCGGGCGCGGCGCCGCATCGCGCCCGTGTACCCCAAGGTCGATCGAGACGTTGAGCACCTTGGCGCCCTCGGGGAAATCCATGCCCAGGAAAAAGATGTCGCTCCACCCGCAGTGCGTCAGGTCCATCCGCACCGGCGTGCGCTCGCGCAGGCTCGGGTAGGTGCCGTTGCCCGCGTCCCGCTGGAGCAACTCCGGCCTCAGGCGCAGGGGCTGATCGGCCGGGTGCCCCATGCGGAACATCCACTGGTTGCCGCGCACCGAGCGCACGCTGCGCCGCACCTGGTCGGCCAGGGTCTGGAAGGCCAGCCGATGATACGCGGCTGCCAGTGCGCTGGAGACCGCGTCGCTCGGGCCCTCCGCCTGTTGCACGGCCAGAAACCGGTCAATCGCCTCTTCAAAGCGCCGCTGGAGCAGATGTTCGTAACCGGCAAACGGAATGCGGGAGCGCGACGCGCGGCCCTCCGGCCGGCAAGGCCCCGTCAGCCGGTCCGGGAGATGGAACCGGTGGATGGCGTAAAGAAAGAGCAGCGCCCGGACCCGCTCGTAAAGGTTCTCCCGTTGGCGGCGGAAGGCCTCGAGGGCGGCGCATTGGCCGAGCAACTCGTCGAGCGACAGCCCGGCGCAGACGGCATCCAGCGCCAGGTCGCGCAGCGCCGGGTCGGTGGAGGTGATGATGGAGATGAGGTCAGGCATGGCACCTTCGGTCAGTCGGACGTGTCGGACGTGTCGGACACGACGGGCCGGCTGCCGGGGCCGCTGACGCGGTTCTGGCTAAAAGGGCACATCGTCGTCATCGTGGGCTGCGGCATCCCTCTTGCCCCGTCGCCGGCGCCAGGATTTTTTGGCGGCCTTGAGGAACTCTTTTGTGGCGGGGTGTTTTGGGTCCCACCAGGGATAGGGCGCCCAATCGATGGGTGAGCCGTCGCAATTGGGGGTGCCGCACTCCAGCCAGAGCCGGCCATCCTCGCTGCGCCAGACGCGGGCGGCGTGGCCGGAGAATTTGCGGCCGCAGTGCAGGCACCATTGTTCCTGGTCCAGGTCGGGCCAATCGCAGGTAGGGCAATGGCTGCGAAGCAGGTTGAGCTTCTTGTTGTGGGGGAGTGTGACGTAAGGGTTCATAAGCCAAGGGCCTCAGCGCCTGGCCAGCAGTTCCACCAGCCCGGCCAGGACCTCGTCCCGGTCCTGTCCGTCCAGGGCCAGGGCCAACTGGGCCGTGAGCAAGCCGTACTTCACATCGATGTCATAGCGGCGGCCCTGTAATTCACAGGCCAGGTAGCGCTCGCGCCGCGCCAGTTCGGAAAGGGCCGGGGTGAGCGAGACGTTGCCGGCGCCCGTCCGCCGCGTGTCTTCCTGGAGTAACTCCATGACTGCCGGCGTGAGCACGTGCATCCCGAAGAAACAGAGGTAATGGCCCGCGCGCAGGCCGGGCACAATCAGGCGCTGCTCGGCCTCGGTCGGCGTGGGCTTTTCCAGCACGTCGGAGACCTCGTAAAGGCCCTTGCGGCCCGGCACCAGGCGCCCGCCGACCGCGCCGTAATACGGCAGCTTGCTCTCGTGAGTGGCCTGGACGGCGGAGACCGCGCAGTTTTCCGCGGCGGCTATCGCGACTAACTGCTGGGCCGAGCGTTTCTCGCCCCCGCTGACGTAGAGATGGTCGCCCACCAGCAGCAGGAACGGCTGGCCCGCGGCAAACTCGCCGGCGCACGAAACCGCATGGCCATAGCCCAAGGCGCCGCCTTGCTCCACAAACCGCAACCGCTTGCCCAACTCGCCCGCCGCCGCCCGATACGCTCCTTGGTCCCCGGGACACACCACCACGCAGATCTCCTCGATGTCGGCACAAAGGACCTCCTCGATCAGGATGCGCAACGCCGCCTTGGTCTGCCCGTCGCGATCCACCAGCGCCTGCAATGGCAATGTCCGCTGGGCCCTGCCAGCGGCCGTTATGATGGCTTTCTTGATTTCCACAGCGTTGCCTTTCGTTGCTCGGAGACCAGGCCAGACTTGCAAAACCCCGAGCAGCCGTCAACAGCGGCGATGCAGCCGAGGCTCTTTGAAGCCCCTTGCCTTCCGGGGCACTCGAGTCCAATGTAAGCCCGAACACGAACTCACAAGGCCGGCTGCGGTCGCAGCCCGGCAGAGACGAACGAGTATGCGCAAACAGCTAAACCGTCGCGGTTTTGTAGCGGCAGCCGGGATAGGGGTCCTGGCGGGCCCGTCGTTTTTGAGCCTGGCCCAGGCGCCCCAGGTGCTGGTCAGGCGCAGCGTCAGGCCGCTGGTGGTCTCCGCCGCCAACGGGAACATCTCCAAAGACGCCGAGGGTCTGACGTGCGTGGCCAAGGCATGCAAGATGATCACTTCGGGGGCGGACGTGCTGGATGCGGTCATCGCCGGCGTGAACATCGTCGAGTTGGACCCGGAGGACACCAGCGTCGGCTACGGCGGCCTGCCCAACGCGGAGGGGGTCGTGCAACTCGATGCCTCGGTGATGGACGGGCCGTCGAAGCGGGCGGGGGCGGTGGCGTGTCTGGAGGGGGTGCGGACGCCCTCGTTGGTGGCCAGGAAGGTGATGGAAGAGACCGACCACCACCTGCTGGTGGGAAAAGACGCCCAACGATTTGCCCGGAACATGGGTTTCAAGATCGAGGCGGACTTGATCACGGAGAAAGCGCGGCGGCTCTGGCTGGAGTGGAAGCGGCGGACCGACCCGGAGCATTATCCGACGCCCAAGGAGCGGGCGGAGGCCCGACGCCGCGCCGGGCTCGAGATGGTGGCCGAGGGGCTGGTTGACCCCGACCATTTCTACGGGACGATCAACTGCAACGGCGTGAATGCCAAAGGCGAGGTTGCAGGTGTGACCACGACCAGCGGGCTGGCATGGAAGATTCCCGGACGTGTCGGCGACTCGCCGATCCTCGGGGCCGGGCTCTACGTGGATGGGGACGTTGGAGCGGCCGGCTCAACCGGGCGCGGCGAGGCCAACCTCTTCTCGCTGGCCTCGTTTCTCATCGTCGAGGCGATGCGCCGCGGCCGCTCGCCAAAGGATGCGGCCATGGCCGCGCTCGAACGGGTGGTGGCCAACACCGTCCAGAAACGGCTGCTCAATTCGCCCGGCAAACCCAATTTCAATCTCATCTATTACGTCTTGAACACCAAGGGCGAGCACGCCGCCGTTTCGCTCTATGAATTGTCGGGCAAACAGCCTGTCCGCTATGCGCTCTGCGCCGAGGACGGTCCCAAGACCATGCAGGTGGAGGCGATGCTGGCGGGAAGCGCGTGAAGAAAAAGGCTAAAGGCTAAAGGCTAAAGTCCAAAAGGCTCAACCGCCGAAGGTAAGGGGGTTTTGGCGCGGCCTCAGGTCTCTTCACTTTAGCCTTTAGCCTTTAGCCTTTAGCCTTTTTGGTACGCGCCTTTATCCAAGCAATCGCGGACGGCTTTGGCGAGAGTGGCGTGAGTGTAGGGTTTTTGGAGGAAGGCGGCGTTGCCCTGGCGCAGGAAGGTGGTGTCGAGGTCGTCCATGCTATAGCCGCTGGCGAAGACGATCTTGAGTTTGGGATTGTTGGCCTGGAGGCGCTGGGCGAGGTCCATGCCGGAGATGCCCTCGGGCATGACCATGTCGGTCAGGAGCAGGTCGATGGCGCCGGAGTGCTGGTTCCAGACATCGATGGCCTTGCGGCCGGAGGGGGCCTCGAGGATTTTGTAACCGCAGTCTTCGAGGATCACGTGGGCCATGTCGCGCAGGACCGGTTCGTCCTCCACTACCAGGATGGTCTCGGTGCCGGTTGTGACCTCCGAGGCGGGCGCTTTGGCAGGAGCCTGGGCCTCGACCGGGCCGGTGCTGGCAGGCAAAAAGATGGCGAAGGTGGTTCCCCAGCCGACTTCGCTGGCCACCTCGATCCAGCCGCCATGACGTTTGACAATCCCATAAACGGTTGCCAGGCCCAGGCCGGTGCCCTTGCCGACCTCCTTGGTCGTGAAGAACGGCTCGAAGATGCGCGCCAGGGTGGCGGCATCCATGCCGCAGCCGGTGTCGGTCATCCGCAGGCACACCGCGGGGCCTGCCTGCGCCTCGGGATGGGCCTGGACATAAGTTGTGTCCACCTCGACCGCCTCCAGGCGGATGCTCAGGGTGCCCCCCTTGGGCATGGCATCGCGGGCGTTGACGGCCAGGTTCATGACCACCTGCTCGATCATGCAGTTGTCCGCCCGGATCAGCGGGACCTGGTCCGGGGGCCGGAAATGGAGGGTGATCGTCTCGCCCAGGAGGCGCTCGAGCATCCTGCTCAGGTTGCCGACCACTTCGCGCAAGTCGAGCAACTCGACCTGCATGACGTTCTTGCGGCTGAAGACCAGGAGTTGGCGGGTCAGGCCGGCCGCGCGTTCGGCGGCGTAGAAGATGGCTTGGGCAGAATCCAGCAGAGCACAAGGCAGAGAGGTCTTGGAGAGGAGCATGCCCGCATGGCCCTGGATGACGGTGAGCATGTTGTTGAAATCGTGGGCCACGCCGGCGGCCAGTTGGCCTACCGATTCCATCTTCTGCGACTGCCGCAACTGGGCCTCCAGGCTCAGCCGCGTCGTGATGTCCTCGACATAGCAATGCACCGCCTGGCTCTGGAGGACCGGGTGAAATGACCAGGTCAGCGCCCGGCCCCCAGTCCGGGTCTCGTGCCGCACCAGGCTGGGGCCTGTGGCCAGGCAGTCCCGCACCAATTCCCGGATGTCCTCCGGGAGCAGGCCGGCGGGGTCGCTGCGCCCGACCGAGACGGCCAGCTTGCGGGCCGCCTCGTTCGAGTAAGTGATTCGGCCCAGGGCGTCCAATTCCATGGCCGGGTTGGGGTGGAGTTGGACGAAGGCGGCCAGTTTCTGGAGTTGGACCTGCGTCTGGCTGCGCGCAACCGCCATCGCCACCACCGTGGCGATGGCCAGCAGGAAATGGACCTCGTCCTCCGTAAAGGTCCGCCGGTTGGTGGTGTGTACACCCAGGACGCCGTAGGCCCGGTCATGACCGGAGATGGCTACGGTTATCCCGCTGACGACGCCGTGATACTCGAAAAAGGGCGTCGTCCCAAACCGCTTTTCGTCAGGCTGGTGCTCGACCACCACCGGTTCGCCCACCGCTAGCGTGAACCCCGCCTGCGTTGCCCGGTCCGCCGACATTGTCAATTTGCCCACTGCCCCGTGTTCCCACCCCACCCCGGTCCGCAGCAGCAGGTTCCGGCCATCCGCGAGCAACTCCAGGACGCACCCATACTCCACCTCCAGCGTTTGCGTCACCAGCAGCACTGCCTGGGTCAGCAGCGCCGAAAAGTCGTTGCTCACCAGGGCGAATTGGCCCAGGGCGCTGACCACCGCCTGCTGAAACGAGCGGTTGAGCAGCGTCTTCTCGCTCCGATCACGCTCCTTGACCTTTTCCTGGAGGGTCTGCGCCATCCCATCGAAGGTCCTGGCCATCTCCCCCAACTCGCCCACCTCGTGCTCCAGACCTGCCCGGCTGCTCAGGTCCCCGGCCGCCAACCGTTTGGCCGCCACCAACAACGTGCGCACCTGCCGCAGAATGAAGTGTTCTCCCCCCAGCCACGCCGCCGCCAAGGCCAGCAATCCCACGACAAACGGGGCCCACGGCGGCTCCGTCCCGGTGTGTTCCGCAATGAGATGAATGGCCACCCATGCCGGGGCGATGGCCAGGAACACCGTCCCAACCAACCGCACCCGCAAGCTGGTGAAACTGGGCTTGGGCTTAGGCGCGTTCACTGCATACTGCTGCTCGAGCCGCTGCCGAACCGATTATTGGCCTGGTGGACTGCTGCAAACGCCCGCCCGCCCGATTCGGCTGCTCTGCCCTGTTATCGGCATTCCGCGATTTCGGCTGAGCTTTTTGTCGCGAGGGGCGAGAGCATGATGGAAGGGACAAGAGGGCCCCCGGTCTTCCAACGCCGGGGCCGGGCCGGAGTGCGCCCGTCCCCGCTGCACCTTACACGCATTTTTTTCCGCTAGACAACCTTCGCGAATTCCGGCAGAAGATGGGGATGCAAGAGCCAATCGTCGTCTGCGGGCGCGAATTTCGCCCTGAAGTTGTGGAACACCTCAACCAACTGGCCCGGCAGGAACCCGAGCCTACGGGTAATACACTGGCCCGGGAGGCCTGTGGGCTGCTGGCGTGGTATCGGCCGGACGGGCGGCTGGCCTTGTCCAGTGCCAAGGTGGCGCTGCGCAAACTGCAGAAGCGCGGAATTCTGGTGCTGCGCCAGGCCAGGGGCAAAGCCCGACATCGGTTGCGAGCTAGCGGCCAGGAGCTGCCACCCTTGCACGGGGTGCCGCGGCGCGTCGATCAGATCCAAGGGCTGCGGCTGCATTTGTTGAGCGGGCAGGAGGACCCGCTGCATGGGCTGTGGAACGATTTGATTATCGCGCAGCATCCCTGCGGCGACGCCCCGCTGGTGGGAGCCCAACTTCGCTACCTGATCGGCAGCGACCATGGCTGGCTGGGAGCGCTGGGTTTTGGACCCCCCGCCTTTGCGTTAGCCTCGCGCGACCAGTGGATTGGCTGGTCCACAGCGGCTCGTTTGGGCCACTTGCGCGAGGTAATCGGTTTATCGCGACTGCTCATTCGCAAGGAGGTGCACTGCACCAATTTGACCTCCAAGGTGTTGAGTTTGGCCCTGGCGCGGCTGGCGCAGGATTGGCAGGCGCGTTATGGGAGCCGACCGCAGTTAGTCGAAACCTACGTGGATCGCTCCAAGTTCACGGGGCGGTGCTTCAGCGCGGCCAATTGGTTGCGGGTGGGAGTCAGCACGGGGCGTGGCCGGCTGGCCCAGACAGGCCGGTTAAGAGCTTGAAGGACGTTTGGGTGTTCCCAGTGGATCAGAGGGGCTCGCCAGCACCTACAGACCGAAGTGCCGCCGGCGCTCAGCCCGCAGCACCTGGAGCAAAGTCT
Organism: uncultured bacterium; assembly: GCA_963749495.1. Lineage (GTDB taxonomy): Bacteria > Verrucomicrobiota > Verrucomicrobiia > Limisphaerales > UBA8199 > CAVQND01. The sequence continues at coordinate 215,475 of CAVVMW010000014.1, read as the reverse complement.
GGCGCAGGAGGATTGGTGCGCTTACGAGATGGCGGGACTGGATTTAGGCGACCAGCGCCGCCAGCACCGCGCCGTCAAAATCCTGGAAGCCCGTTGGCAGCAGCCGCAAGCCAGCTTCTACGGCAGCTTTAGCTCCTGGTCTCCGGCCAAGGCGGCCTATGGGTTGATCGAGCACGAGAGCCAGGAAATCAGTCTGGAGCGGCTGTTGGAGGCGCACCAGCAGGCGACGCAGGCCCGCATGGCGGCCGAGCCGCTGGTGCTCCTGCCGCAGGACACTACCGGGCTTAACTACACCGGCTTGGAGCAGACCACCGGCTTGGGATCCTTGGGCGAGGAAAAGGGCCGTGGTCTGTGGCTGCACACCCTGCTGGCCTTTCGCCCCGATGGCGTGCCCTTGGGCGTGCTGGATGCCCGGTGCTGGGCGCGGCCGCCCCAAGGCCCCTCGGACCCCTCGGGACGAGGCCGCAACGCCAAATCCATTGATGAAAAGGAAAGCTATCGCTGGATAGAAGCTTTTCAGCGGGCAGGCGCGGCCGCGCGGCGCATGCCCCAAACGCAACTGGTAGTGATCACCGATCGCGAAGGGGACCTTTACGAGTTGTACGACGCCACTCAGATTGGACCGGACAACCTGCACGCGCTGGTCCGTGCGCAGCACGACCGCAAGCTGGACTGCCACAAAAAACTGTGGGCTTTCATGGAAAGCCAGCCGGTAGGCGAGACCCGTGAGCTTAAGCTGCCGCGGCATCGGGGCCAGCCCCCGCGCACAGCGCACGTGCAGGTGCGGTGGTCCTCCGTAACCATTGAGGCCCCCGCCGTGGGTTGCAAGAAGGGTTGGCCCTCGTTGAGCCTGTGGGCGGTTTGGGTACGAGACCAACCCCCCAGCGGGCGCCGAGCCCATTGATTGGATGCTGTTGACCGATATGCCGATCACGACCGCCCCACAGGCCTGGGAGAAAGTGCAATGGTATTGCCGTCGCTGGGGCATCGAAGAGTGGCATCGCGCGCTTAAGAACGGCTGCGGAGTCGAACACCGGGAATTTAAAACCGCCGAACATCTTCAGCGGGTGCTGGCCTTCGATTTGATCGTGGCTTGGCGGGTCTTGGCCTGTGTTAAACTGGGGCGAGCTTTGCCGCAACTGCCCGCCAGCGTTCTGTATTCGCCGCAAGAACTACAAGTATTGCAAGCGGCGCTAAAAAAAACTTCAGCCGAGAAGAGGCATCGCGTCTGACCCTGGGCGAAGCCAACAGACTAGTCGGCAGACTGGGAGGCTATTTGGCCAGAAAAGGTGACGGGGAACCGGGCGCTGAGAGTATCGGTTGCGGCCTGCGCAGGTTAATGGACTTGTCGTGGGGCTGGCGATTACAACGACAGGCAACGGAGGTTGCGCGATGAAAATGCGTGTAAGGTGCAGCGTCCCCGGGCGCAGCAACGTCCGGAGCCAGGGCAGCGGTCGAATACTCCGGCGCGCCTGCCCGCTCCGTCGCTGCTGCGCCCGGGGACGGGCGCACTCCGGGGGCAGTGTCAAGAGCGCCCCGGTCGCGCGCCTGGGCTGGTTCAAGGTTGACTGGCGGGCCGGGGCGGGTTAAGGCTCTCCCACGAAAAACGAAGGCGCGCCAGTGAAACTTCTGACTTCACACACCGCCAGGCTGACGGATGCTCAAGCTGAGGAGTTGCGGGCCTTGCTGGAGGCCCGTCAGTTCCATTTTCGCCAGGTGCCCTACGCCCGGTTTGCCGCCGAGAAAGACAAGACCAACGTGGTCTTTTACGAGAGCGGCAAACTGGTCGTCCAAGGCAAGGGCACGCAGGAGTTTGTCGAGTTCGTCCTGGAACCGGAGATCCTGCGGGAGGCCCGGCTCGGCTATGAGGCGGTCTTGAACCCGGACCTGCTGGCGCCACGCCTCGGGGTGGATGAGAGCGGCAAGGGCGACTTTTTCGGCCCGCTCTGCATCGCCGGCGTCTATGTGAACGAGGCGGTCGTCCGGGCCTGGAAAGACTCCGGCATCCGCGATTCCAAGAACATTTCGAGCGACAACCGCATCCGCGAGCTGGCCGAGTTGATCCGCAACACCGCCGGCTGCGCCAGCACGGTCATTCCGATCGGAAACGAGGCCTACAACCGCCTCTACGCCAAGCTCAAGAGCGTCAACGCCATACTGGCCTGGGGCCATGCGCGCGCCATCGAAAACCTCATGGGCCAGAAGCACCGCTTGGTCCCGCCCCCGGTCCGGGCCATCAGCGACCAGTTCGCCTCGAGCCAGGACACGGTGGCCAGGGCGCTAATGCCCCTTGGCCGCGCCATCGAGTTGGTCCAGAAACACCGGGCGGAAGAGGACCTGGCAGTGGCGGCGGCGTCCATCCTGGCCCGGCATGAGTTTGTCACAAGGCTGGGAAAGCTCCAGAAAGAATTCGGCATGGAACTGCCCAAGGGGGCGTCGGCCGCCGTGGATGCGGCAGCGCGGGAGTTTGTGGCCCGGTATGGCGCCCAGAACCTGCCGAAAGTGGCCAAGGTGCATTTCCGCACGGCACTCAGGGCGCAGGGGCTGCCGGAGCCGCCCAGGGTGGCATGGCGGAAGGGGCGAGGAGGGTCCGGCGGGCCGGGTTTTTTTGGCCCTAAAAAAAATGATAAACCCCATTGACATCCTGGCGGCAGTCCCGTAATTTGCGGCTGTCATTGGGCCGTAAAAGTCGAAAGTCCGTAGCCCCCAGCCTTCGAAAAAGGAAAAAGGAGGGGCAATGGGTCTTTGTCGTTTATTGGTTTCAGCATGAAAGACAGATCGGATTTGGCTGGCCCCGAAGGCACTTGGGGCGCGGGCCCATGTAGCTCAGTTGGCAGAGCGCGTCCTTGGTAAGGACGAGGTCATCAGTTCAACCCTGATCATGGGCTCCAGTTTAATGAGATCAAATCAAATTAAATAACGCACAAGACAGCGACAACAACACCAGGAGAGAGCAATGGCTAAAGAGCAATTTCAACGAACGAAACCGCACGTCAATGTCGGCACCATCGGTCACATCGACCATGGCAAGTCCACATTGACCGCCGCCATCGTCCAGACCCAGGCAGCCAAGGGGCTGGCGACTCCCGTCTCCTATGCCCAGATCACCAAGGGCGGCACCGTGCGTGATGAAACCAAGACGCTCACCATCGCGGTGTCGCACGTCGAGTACCAGAGCGACAAGCGGCACTACGCCCACATTGACTGCCCCGGGCACGCAGACTTCATCAAGAACATGATTACGGGGGCGGCGCAGATGGACGGGGCGATCCTGGTGGTGGACGCCTCGGAAGGGCCGATGCCGCAGACCAAGGAACACGTGCTGCTGGCGCGCCAGGTCGGAGTGCCGGCGATTGTCGTGTTTCTGAACAAGACGGACCTGGTGGACGACCCGGAACTGATCGAGCTGGTCGAGATGGAGGTGCGCGACCTGCTGACCAAGTACGAGTTTCCGGGCGAAAAGACGCCGGTGGTTCGGGGCAGTTCCAAGAAGGCGCTGGCCGGGGACCCCGAGGCGCAGAAATCGATCCAGCAGTTGATGGAGGCGATCGATGACTTTATCCCGCTGCCGGTGCGGGACGTGGACAAGCCGTTTCTGATGTGCATCGAGGACGTGTTCAACATTGAAGGCCGCGGCACGGTCGTGACCGGGCGTGTCGAGCGCGGCGAACTCAAGCGCATGGACGACGTGGAGATCGTAGGCTTGCGCGATACCCGCAAGACGGTGGCAACGGACATCGAGATGTTCCGCAAGCTGCTCGACTCAGCCAAGGCCGGCGACAACGTCGGCGTGCTGCTGCGCGGCACCAAGAAGGACGAGGTCGAGCGGGGCATGGTCCTGGCCAAGCCCGGCTCGATCACCCCGCACACGCATTTCAAGGCGGAGGTGTATGTGCTCTCCAAAGAGGAGGGCGGCCGCCATACCCCGTTCTTCACCAACTACCGCCCGCAGTTCTATTTCCGTACGACTGACGTTACGGGCACGGTGACCCTGCCGGCGGGGGTTGAGATGGTCATGCCGGGGGACAACGTGTCGGTCGAGGTCAAGGTGATTGCCCCCGTGGCAATGGAGAGGTTGCAGCGGTTCGCAATCCGCGAAGGCGGGCGGACGATCGGCGCCGGTCGTGTGACCGAGGTCATCGAATAAGCGGTTTTGGAGCCGGCGGGGCAAGCGGCCAGCACCCGCCCCCTCGCCTGAGAAACGCAAGATGTAACTCGACGGCAGGACAGAGCGTAGGGCGGTAGCTCAATTGGTAGAGTAGCGGTCTCCAAAACCGTCGGTTGGGGGTTCGAGTCCCTCCCGCCCTGCCAACTGTCGATGCCGGAGAGGTGGCAGAGTGGTCTATTGCGGCGGTCTTGAAAACCGCTTCGGCGTGAACCGCCGACGGGGGTTCGAATCCCTCCCTCTCCGCCAACAAACTATATGCAAGAAACAATCTGGATAGTCGTTTGGGCCGTCATCGTGGGCGGCGTGTTCCTGTGGCTGTGGCGCAAGGGCCACGTGGTGCGCTTCAAGGATTACATCCAGCAGACGCGCGAGGAATTGCGCAAGTGCACCTGGCCGACCTGGGAAGAGCTGAAAGGCTCGACTGTGGTCGTGGGCATCTCGATTATCCTGCTGGGGGCCTTCACGATCCTGTCGGACTTTATCTTCACAGTAATCGTCCGCTGGATGGACTCGATCGCCTGACGTTCGCCCTCGGCCTACCCAGCGACGTATTGACGTATGCGAAGCCAGTGGTTTGTCATTCATACCCTGTCCGGACAGGAGCAGAAGGTCAAAGAGGGCATCGAGAAGCGCATCAAACCCGAAGAGATGGGCGACTACATCAAGGAAGTGATGGTCCCCATGGAGAAAGTGGTCGAGGTGCGCAACCAGAAAAAGACCGTCTCGACTCGCAAGCTCTGGCCCGGCTACGTGTTCGTGGACATGGCCCTGCTGGACGAGAACAACCGCATCATCGAGAAGCCGTGGTATTTCATCAAAGAGACCCCGGGTGTCATCGGCTTTGTGGGGGGCGAACCACCCACCCCCACCCCGGCCGAGGAGGTCGAGTCCATCAAGAACCAGATCTCCGCCTCCGAGGAGCATGAGAAACCCAAAGTCAGCTTCGATGTCGGCGAGACCGTCAAGATTAACAACGGCCCGTTCCTCAACTTCAGCGGCATCATCGAAGAGGTCGAGCCCGAACGCGGCAAACTCAAGGTCACGGTCAACATTTTCGGCCGCAACACACCAGTCGAACTGGAGTATTGGCAGGTGGAGAAGGGGTGAATCGAATGCGGAGTGCGGAGTGCGGAGTGCGGAGTGCAAGAGCCGGAGCCGGGCTGGAATGTGGCGCGGCAAATGACCAATGACCAATGACGAATCACAACGATAGCCGACACTGAATTATGGCAAAGAAAATCACCGGACAAATCAAGCTGCAGATCCCCGCAGGCCAGGCCAACCCTGCCCCGCCCGTCGGCCCTGCCCTCGGCCAGCACGGCGTCAACATCATGGCGTTTTGCAAAGAGTTCAATGCCAAGACCAAGGACCAGCCGGGCATGATCATCCCGGTCGTCATCACCGTCTATGCCGACAAGTCCTTCAGTTTTATCACCAAGTCTCCCCCGGCCTCGGTCCTGCTCAAGAAGGCCGCCAACATCACCGTCGGCTCCAAGGAACCCAACAAGGAAAAGGTCGGCAAGGTCACTCGCAAACAAGTCCTGGAAATCGTGAAGATCAAGATGAGAGATTTGAACGCGACCTCGGAGGAGGCCGCCTTCCGCGTCGTGGCCGGCACCGCCCGCAGCATGGGTATTGAAGTCGTCGGATAGCGCTTTTGTTCCATAATCAATAACACATCACCGCGGGAGGGTCCCGGCAAGCCGGGGCCCGGTCGCACCGCAACCGAAAACATGCCAAGCAAACGTTACAGAAAAGCCCTTGAAATGGTGGATGGGAAGAAGACCTATCCGCTCAAGTCCGCCGTGGAACTGCTGGCCAAGTTTCCGAAGGCCAAGTTCAATGAGACCGTTGATCTGGCCTTCCGCCTGGCCGTGGACCCCAAGCAATCGGACCAGATGGTCCGCGGCACGGTCCCGCTGCCGCACGGCAGCGGCAAGGTGGTCCGGGTGTTGGTCTTTGCCAAGAGCGGTCCCGCCGCCGAGGCCGCCAAGGCGGCCGGGGCCGAATATGTCGGCTTCGAGGACATGATCAAGAAGTGCCAGGAGGGCTGGGCGGATTTCGACGTTGCGGTAGCCACGCCGGAGGCGATGGGCGAGGTGCGCAAGCTGGGCAAGGTCCTGGGCCCGCGCGGCTTGATGCCCAACCCCAAGACCGGCACGGTCACCGACGATACCGGCCGGGCGGTCAAAGAGGTCAAGGCCGGGCGGGTCGAGTACAAGACCGACAAGGCGGGCAATGTCCATGTTCCCGTCGGCAAGGCGGCCTTCACGCCGGTCCAGATCCAGGACAATGCCCGGTCCGTTATCGAGGCGGTCCTGCGGGCCCGGCCGCACAGCGTCAAGGGCAACTACGTGAGCAGTTGCACCCTTTCGGCCACGATGAGCCCGCCCGTGAGGCTTGACCTCAAGGAATTCATGGCCTGAACCATCACAACCCTTTCCAAGACATGCGTCCCGAAAAACAATACCTGACCAAGGAATATGTGGCGCGCCTCAATGCCTCGCCCTTTTTCATCGTGGTGGAATACAAAGGCCTGAAGGTGAGCCAGATTACCGAACTGCGCAAGCGCCTGACCAAGGCGGGGGCGGAGGTGCACGTGGTGAAGAACTCCATCTTCCGCATCGCCGCCAAGGAGGCCGGGGTGAGCGGCTTCGACGGCGCCCTGGGCGGCCAATTGGCCGTGGTGACCGGCAAACGCGACATCTCCACGGCTGCCAAGGTCATCAAGACTTACGGGACCGAGTTGGACCGGCTCAAGGTCCAGTTCGGCTACCTGGACAACCAGCGCCTGGGCCAGCCCGAGATCATGGCCCTGGCCGACCTGCCGTCCCTGGATGCCCTGCGGGCCAAGTTGCTGGGCCTGCTGGCCGCCCCGGCCACTACCCTGGTCCGCCTGCTCAACACACCGGCCACACAGATGGCCCGCGTGCTCCAAGCCCGCCAGGACAAACTGGGCGCCCCGGAGGCGGCCCCTCAACCGGCAGCCGCCGCATCCTGAGAGAATAAAGTCAATGACACTTTCGGGCCCGCCCAGCCAGGCGGGGCCGGATACAACAAACAACAGCGTAAATCGCCGGTTCGCGGCCGCGAACTCAAACCGCCCAGGGTCCGGGGCGACGACGAGACGCAATGAAAGGCAACTATGGCTCTGGATACAGCAAAGATCGTAGAAGAACTGAGCAGCGCGACGATCCTGGAAATCGCCGGCCTGGTCAAAGAACTGGAAACCAAGTGGGGAGTCAGTGCGGCAGCGCCCGTGGTGGCGGCCGGTCCCGCTCCCGCAGGGGCCGCGGCGGCCCCCGCCGAGGCCAAGACGATGTTCGACGTCATCCTCACCTCGGTGCTTCCGGACAAGAAGATAGCCGTCATCAAGGCGGTGCGCGAGGTCAAGGCCGGACTGGGTCTGGCGGAGGCCAAGGCCTTGGTCGAGGGCGCCCCCAAGCCGATCCTGGAAGGGGCCAACAAGGCCGACTCGGACGCGGCGAAAAAGAAACTTGAAGACGCGGGCGCCAAGGTCGAAATGAAGTAAGAGGAAAGAGCTAGATTAGAATCAGTTCATCAGCGCGACCACCCCACGGTGGTTTGAGTTTTGGCAAGTTCGCCATTGAACGCGGCGTTCTTGCCTTGTGTCGTTTATCTGTAGAGTCAAGGGTCCGGCCGCAGGGCCGGCCCTTGCAGTAAAGGTTCCAATGCCATCGCGATCCACTGAACGTATCAACTTCGGCAAGATCAAAGAGATCATCGCCCCGCCCAACCTGATCGAATTGCAGACCAATTCCTACAAGGAGTTCCTCCAGGCGGAGGCGGCGCCTTCCCGGCGGAAGAACCTCGGGCTGCAGGCCGTTTTCACCGAGGTGTTCCCCATCGAGAGCTATGATGGGAAGTGCGTCCTGGACTTCCATTCCTACGAGATTGGCGAGCCCAAGGTGGACTGGCTGGAATGCCTCCGGGAGGGCCTGACCTACGGGGCGCCCCTCTATGTGACTTTCCTGCTCAAGGAAGAAGAAGGGCACCAAGGAAGAAAAGGTCTTCATGGGAGAACTGCCCCTGATGACGCCCCAGGGGACTTTCGTCATCAACGGCGCCGAGCGCGTCATCGTCAGCCAGTTGCACCGTTCGCCCGGCCTGGCCTTCGAGGCCACCCAGCACCCCAACGGCAGAATCCTCCACTCCTTCCGCATCATCCCGGACCGCGGCTCCTGGTACGAGGCCCAGTTCGACACCAGCGACCTGCTCTACGTCTATCTGGACCGCAAGAAACGCCGCCGTAAGTTCTTGACCACCACCTTCTTCCGCGCCCTGTCCAACATCGAAAAGACCGATAAGGACAAGGACAAGGACAAGGACAAGGACAAAGATGCCGAGAAGAAGAGCGGCTCCGACGAGGAGATTCTCAGGCTCTTTTACGACCTGGAGGAACTGAACGTGCGCGACGCCGAAAAGCGCGACGACCTCCCCAACAAGGTCCTCATCGAGGAAATCGTCGACCAGGAAAAGAACCTGGCGGTCGCCCGCGCCTTCGAGCCGCTCTCCAAGGCCGTGGTCAAGCAAATCGCCGAACTGGGCATGCACAAAATCAGGGTCGTGGATACGACGGCCGACGACGGGATCATCATCAAGTGCATGAAGAAGGATCCCGCCAGGAACGAGGAAGAGGCCCTCAAGGACATCTACCGCCGGCTCCGCCCCGGCGACCCGCCCACCGCCGCCAACGCCCGTGCCCTGATCAAGCGGCTGTTTTTCGACCCGAAACGCTACGACCTGGGCCGGGTGGGCCGCTACAAGATCAACCAGAAGCTCGGCATCAAGGGCGGGGACTCGCGCATCCTCACCAAGGCGGACCTGGTCGCCGCCACCAAGTACCTCCTCCGGCTCAAGAAGGGCGAGGGCTCGCTCGATGACATCGACCACCTGGGCAGCCGCCGGGTGCGGACGGTGGGCGAGTTGCTGGCCAACCAGTGCCGGGTGGGCCTGGCCCGCACCGAGCGCCTGGTCAAGGAGCGCATGACCCTCTTCGACCAGGGGGTCGAATCCATGTCCCCGCAGAAGCTCATCAACCCCAAGGCCCTCTCAGCGGTCATCCGCGACTTCTTCGGCCGCAGCCAGCTCTCCCAGTTCATGGACCAGATCAACCCGCTGGCCGAACTGACCCACAAGCGCCGCCTTTCGGCCCTGGGGCCCGGCGGCCTGTCCCGCGACCGCGCCGGTTTCGAGGTGCGCGACGTGCATCCCTCCCACTATGGCCGCATTTGCCCAGTCGAAACCCCGGAAGGCCCCAACATCGGCCTCATCGCTTCCCTGGCCACCTTCGCCCGCATCAACGACTTCGGGTTCCTGGAGACCCCGTATCGCAAAGTCGAGAACGGGCGCGTGACCGCCAAAATCGATTACCTCACCGCCGACCGCGAGGAGGCCTACGTTATCGCCCAGGCCAACTCCCCCGTGGACGACAAAGGCCGGTTCAGCGTCGACCGCGCCGTCTGCCGGGGCAAGGGCGATTTCATTGATGTCGAGCCTGCCCACGTGGATTACATGGACGTTTCGCCCAAGCAACTGGTCTCGGTGGCCGCCAGCCTCATCCCGTTCCTGGAGCACGACGACGCCAACCGCGCGCTAATGGGCTCGAACATGCAGCGGCAGGCGGTGCCGCTGCTGGTCACCGAGGCGCCCCTGGTGGCCACCGGCCTGGAAGAGCGGGTCGCGCGCGATTCCCGCGCGGTCATTGTCGCCGAGGAGGCGGGCAAAGTCGCCTCCGTCACCGGCAGCCAGATCATCATCACCCCGGAAGGCAAGCTGCCCGAGGGCAAGAAGAAGGTCAAAAACGACCCCGAAAAGGGTGTCTGTGTCTATCAGGTCCGCAAGTTCATGCGCTCCAATGCGGCCACCTGCATCAACCAGAAGATCCTGGTCAAGAAAGGCGAGACGGTCCGCAAGGGCCAGGTCATCGCCGACGGCCCCTGCACCCAGGGCGGCGAACTGGCACTGGGCCGCAACATCCTGGTCGCCTTTATGCCCTGGAACGGCTACAACTTCGAAGACGCCATTCTCGTCAGCGAGCGCATCGTCAAGGAGGACGTCTTTACGTCCATCCATATCGACGAGTTCGAGGTCGGCGCCCGCGACACCAAGCTGGGGCCCGAGGAAATCACCCGTGACATCCCCAACCTCGGCGACGACGCCCTCAAGAACCTCGGCCCGACGGGGTCATCCGGGTCGGGGCGGAAGTCAGGCCGGGCGACATCCTGGTGGGCAAAATCACCCCCAAGAGCGAGACTGAACTGGCCCCCGAGGAGCGCCTCCTCCGCGCCATCTTCGGCGAGAAGGCCGCCGACGTTAAGGACACCTCACTCAAGGTGCCCTCCGGCACCTACGGCATCGTGATGGACGTGAAGGTCTCCGCCAAAAAGGACGCCGCCGAGAAGGAAGTCCGCGCCAACCTCTCGGAAGAAAAACGCCACGCCCGCGAGGTCGAGGACGATTACAAGCGCAAGACCGACGAACTGCGCGAACAGCTCACCGAGGCGCTGAGCAATATCCTCCTGGGCGAGAAGATCCCCCTGGACGTCGTCAACAGCGAGACCGGCGAGATCATCATCCCGGCCAACCGCAAGATCACCAAGACCCTCCTGCGCAAGCTGGCCCAGGTCTATGACCGGATCGAAATCGACCCCTCCCCCATCCGCAACAAGATCAACGAGATCATCGGCAGCTTCAAAAAGAAGTTCGACGACCTCCAGATGCAGTACGACGAGGAGATCGAGCGCGCCGAGTCCGGCGAGGGCGTCGACAGCGGCGTCGTCAAGTCCGTCAAGGTCTATATCGCCTCCAAGCGCAAGCTCTCGGTGGGCGACAAGATGGCGGGCCGGCACGGGAACAAGGGCGTGGTGGCGAAGATCGTTGCCGAAGAGGACATGCCGTTCCTGGCGGACGGGACCTCGGTGGACATCGTGTTGAACCCGTTGGGCGTGCCCTCCCGCATGAACGTGGGCCAGGTGCTGGAGACCCACCTGGGCTGGGCGGCCAAACTGCTGGGCCTGCGCTTCGCCACCCCGGTCTTCGACGGCATCAAGGAAAAGGACATCCGCGCCTACCTCAAACAGGCCAGCTTGCCCGACAATGGCAAGACCCGGCTCTACGATGGGCGCACCGGCGAGCCCTTCGACCAGGAGATCGTGGTGGGCTTCATCTACATGATGAAACTGGGCCACCTGGTGGCCGACAAGATCCATGCCCGCGCCGTCGGTCCCTACTCGCTGGTCACCCAGCAGCCCCTGGGCGGCAAGGCCCAGTACGGCGGCCAGCGTTTCGGAGAAATGGAGGTCTGGGCCATGGAGGCCTATGGCGCCGCCTACACACTCCAGGAATTGCTCACGGTCAAATCCGATGACGTCCAGGGCCGAACCCGCATCTATGAGAGCATCGTCAAAGGCGACAACAGCCTCGAAGCCGGCATCCCCGAGTCCTTCAACGTGCTGGTCAAGGAGATGCAGTCCCTGGGCCTGGACGTGAAGGTGGGCTATTCCAACCCCGTGGACCAGCCGCACGAACCGACCAACGTTCTGGCCGCCGTTTGAGGTGTGAACGCAAAACCGAGACTCTATCTTTATGATTAGCACCAAAGAAAGCGCCCGAGAGTTGCTGGGCCTGGACAAGGTCAACCAGGTCGAGTACGTGGCCATCTCCGTGGCCTCGCCCGATGCCATCCGCTCGTGGTCCAAGGGCGAGGTCAAGAACCCGGAGACCATCAATTACCGCACGTTCAAGCCGGAAAAAGGCGGCCTGTTCTGCGAACGCATCTTCGGACCGGTCAAAGACTGGGAATGCTCCTGCGGCAAGTATAAGCGGATCAAGCATCGCGGGGTGGTCTGCGACCGTTGCGGGGTGGAAGTGACGCTGGCGCGCGTGCGCCGGGAGCGGATGGGCCATATCGAACTGGCCGTGCCGGTCTGCCACATCTGGTTCTTCAAGTGCATGCCCTCCCGCATCGGCCTGGTCCTGGACATGACCGCCCGCAACCTGGAACGGGTCATCTACTACGAAGACTACATGGTCGTGGACCCCGGCTCGACGCCGCTCAAGGCCAACCAATTGCTCAGCGAGCACGACTACCGCGAGGCCCGGGAGACCTACGGTCCCGAGGCCTTCGCCGCCAAGATGGGCGCCGAGGCGGTCCGCGACGCCCTGGCCAAGGTCGACCTGGCCAAGCAGATCGAGCACCTGCAGCACGCGATGACCGAAACCAAGAGCAAGCAGATCCGCAAGAAAATCGCCAAGCGCATCAAGCTGCTCCAGGGCCTGCAGTCTTCCAAGAGCCGCCCCGAATGGATGATCCTCACGGTGCTGCCCGTCATCCCGCCCGATTTGCGCCCCCTGGTGCCGCTGGAGGGCGGCCGCTTCGCCACCTCCGACCTCAACGACCTCTATCGGCGGGTCATCAACCGCAATAACCGGCTCAAGAACCTCCTCCAGCTCAAGACCCCCGAGGTCATCATCCGCAACGAAAAACGGATGTTGCAGGAGGCGGTGGACGCCCTCTTCGACAACGGCCGCCACGGCCGGGCCGTCACCGGCGCCGGCAACCGCGCCCTCAAGTCCTTGAGCGACATGCTCAAGGGCAAAAGCGGGCGCTTCCGCCAGAACCTCTTGGGCAAGCGCGTGGACTACTCCGGCCGCTCGGTCATCGTCATCGGCCCGGAACTCAAGCTGCACCAGTGCGGGCTGCCCAAGAAAATGGCCCTGGTCCTCTTCGAGCCGTTCATCATCCGGCGCCTCAAGGAACTGGGCTACGTCCATACCGTCCGCTCGGCCAAGAAGATGATCGAGCGGCAGACGACCGAGGTGTGGGACATCCTGGAGGAGGTCACGCGCGGGCACCCGGTCCTGCTCAATCGCGCCCCGACCCTCCACCGCCTCTCGGTGCAGGCCTTCGAACCCCAGCTCATCGAGGGCGAGGCCATCCGCATCCACCCCCTGGTCTGCACAGCCTACAACGCCGACTTCGACGGCGACCAGATGGCCGTGCATGTGCCGCTCTCGGTCGAGGCGCAGATGGAGGCCCGCCTCCTGATGATGGCGCCCAACAACATCTTCAGCCCCTCCAGCGGCCGCCCCATCATCACTCCCACCCAGGACATCACCCTGGGCTGTTTCTATCTCACTGCCGAACCGCGCAGCCCCGCCCCAGCGGACCCCAACACCCTCAAACTCTTCGGCTCCAAGACCGAAGTCATCTTCGCCTTTAGCGACGGCGCCATCACCACTCACGAGCGCCTCCGGCTGGCCAACCCCGATTTGGGCAGGAAGACCGAGTTCGGCGACGCCGCCAAGAAGGTCATTATCACCACCGTCGGCCGTGTCTTCTTCAGCGAGATCTGGCCGCCCGAGCTGGGCTTCCCCAACAGGGCCGTCAAGAAGGCCGAGTTGGGCGACCTGATCTGGAAGTGCTACAAGATCTGCGGCCACGAGAAGACCGTCATCATGCTCGACAAACTCAAGGAACTGGGGTTCCGCGAGGCGACTCGGGCCGGCGTCTCGATCGGCATCGATGACATGATCATCCCCAAGGAGAAGGACCAGGAAATCGACGCCGCCCAGAAGCAGATCCGCGAGGTCGAAAAGCAGTACCGCAAGGGCGTCATCACCCCCGGCGAGCGCTACAACAAGATCGTCGATATCTGGACGCACTGCACCGACCAGATCGCCAACGTCATGCTCCGCACGCTGGAGGCCAACCACGGCAAGCGCGAGTACAACCCGGTCTCGCTCATGGTGGATTCCGGGGCTCGAGGCAATCGCCAGCAGGTGCGCCAGTTGGCCGGCGTCCGCGGCCTCATGGCCAAGCCGTCCGGCGACATCATCGAGAAGCCGATTCTCTCGAACTTCCGCGAGGGCCTCACGGTGCTCGAGTACTTCATCTCCACACACGGCGCCCGCAAGGGCCTGGCCGATACCGCCCTCAAAACCGCCGACTCCGGTTACATGACCCGCAAGCTGGTCGATGTGGCCCAGGACGTCATCATCCGCGAGGACGATTGCGGCACCAGCAACGGCATCTGGGTCCAATCCATCTATGAAGGCGAGGATGAGGTCGTGCGCCTGAGCGAACGGCTGGTCGGCCGTCATTCCTGCGACGACGTGGCCAACCCGCAGAACCCCAAGGAACTCCTGGCCCACGCCAACGAGGAAATCGACGAGGTCCGCGCCCGGCTCATCGAGGCCGCCGGGGTCGAGAAGGTCAAGATCCGCTCCGTGCTCACTTGCGAGAGCAAACACGGCGTGTGCGTCTATTGTTACGGGCGCAACCTCGCCACAGGGGCCCTGGTCAAGCTGGGCGAGGCCGTCGGCATCATCGCCGCGCAATCCATTGGCGAGCCTGGCACCCAGCTCACCATGCGCACCTTCCACATCGGCGGCACCGCCTCGCAGGTTTTCAAACAGCCCCAGATCAAGGCGAAGTTCGACGGCGCTGTCCGCTACAACGAGATCCGCCCCGTGCAGCTCGAAGACGGCAATAACATCGTCCTGAACAAGAACGGTTCGGTCTCCATCCTCGCCGAGGACGGACGCGAGCTGGAAAACCACCAGGTCGTCATCGGCGCGGTCATCTCGGTCCAGGACGGCCAGAAGGTCAAGAAGGGCGACACCTTCGTCCAGTGGGACCCCTACAACGTGCCGATCCTCTCGGAGAAGGCCGGCAAGGTGAGGTTCCTCGACATCATCGAAGGCGTCACCATGAAACAGGAGATGGACGAGACCACGGGCCAGGAGGCCATGGTCGTCATCGAGCACAAGGAAGACCTCCACCCCCGGATCGTCATCCTCGACGAGACCGGCGAACCGGCGGCCAACTACGACATCCCCTCGGGCGCCCACATTGTCGTGTCCGAAGGCGACAAGATCGTGGCCGGCACGCTCATGGCCAAGACCCCGCGCAAGACCTCCAAGACCAAGGACATCACCGGCGGCCTGCCGCGCGTGGCCGAGCTGTTCGAAGCCCGGCGCCCGAAAGACGCCGCCGAGATCTCGAAGATCGATGGCATCGTCGATTTCGGCCCCAGCGTGCGCGGCAAGCGCTGCGTCCTGATCAAGGACCAGCAGACCGGCGTCGAGGAGGAGCACCTCATCCCCATCGGCAGACACGTCATCGTCTTCAAGGGCGACTACGTCAAGAAGGGCCAGCAACTGACCGAAGGCCCGATCGACCCGCACGAGGTCCTCGACATCTGCGGCCCCCAGGAACTCCAGGAGCACCTGGTCAACGAGGTCCAGGAGGTCTATCGCCTCCAGGGCGTCACCATCAACGACAAGCACATCGAGATCATCGTCCGCCAGATGCTCCGCAAGGTCCGCATCACCGAACCGGGCGATACCAACTTCCTCTGGGGCGAGCAGGTCGATAAACTCGAGTTCGAAGAGGAGAACCAGCGAGTCGAGAAGATGGGTGGCAAGCCTGCCGAGGCCCAACCCGTCCTGCTCGGCATCACCAAGGCCTCTTTGGAGACCGAGAGCTTCCTGAGCGCCGCCTCCTTCCAGGACACGACCCGCGTCCTCACCGAGGCCGCCACGCGCGCCCGCGTCAATTACCTGCGCGGCTTCAAGGAAAACGTCATCATGGGCCACATCATCCCCGCCGGCACCGGCTTCGACTATCACCGCAAGGTCCGGCTCAAGCCCCTGGTCGAGATCCCGGAAGCGCCCGAACCCGAGGAGCAGCCCCCTGCGCTGCTCATCGCCGCCGCGGAAAATCCCCTGCTGGGCTGACACCGCCCCGTTCCTGCACCAGGAGCATCCGGCCCCCCCGGATGCTCCTTTTTTTGTCCGCCGGCCTCATGGGCTATCTCAGGTTCTCGATTTGGCAGCCAAGTTCCTTGCTCTTTTGCCACACCTGCTCATAGAACTGCTCAAACGATTTATTGCGGAGCCAGTTCCTGATAGGGGCAGTTCGGACGTAGGCGGCCAGGTCTGGTTCCTTTTCCTCCTTATCAAAGCCGACCAGGCCAAACCCTGATTTAACGACCGGCGAAGGATCCTCGGTGCTCAGCTCATTCCGAGAGCGTCCTAACCGGGCGGCAAGGTGATCTGCATCTGTGGCAAGCCAGCACTCGGCATTCCGATCACACACTCCGAATAGTGCCCGGTGACGGAACTCGGGAGGACACTTTTCCTGATCGTTTTTGAGCACATCACGCCAGTTTTCCAGATTGGAATCTCGCAGAAAGATGATCAGGTCCACCCCTTTATCCGTGAGTATTCTGCATTCCTTACGTATTTGGCTGCGGGGAAGCTGCCCGCGGAAGCGTCCCTCAAGGAGGTCAGCTTGGGGACACCAGCGGTTGCGCAAACCTTGCAGGATGGCGCGGTCAGCGCTGCCTTCGACGCAAAAGGCGATTTTCATGCGAGCATTTCCTGAAAGTGAAGCTCCCCAAGGGTCAGGTCCTCGAGAAGCGGCTTCAGCTTCCCAGCGTCCGGACGAACGAGGACTGAGGAGGGGATGCCGGGTTTTAGAACGTGCAGACCTTCGAGGTACTTATCGAAAAGATCCACGAAGTAGGGACTGTGAGACGTAAAGATGAACTGGCCGAATTTCCCATCGGGCTCGATACGCTGAAGAAGGGGCTTGAGGTGCCCCACGTACAAGCCGTTTTCTGGTTCCTCGATGATGATTAATGGGGCGAAGCCGTTATGCACGGATTGTTGTTCAGCCGACAGGATTACACAAGCCGTCGCCAGGAACCGCAAGGTGCCGTCGGACATACTGCGGGTGCTGAACCGGTGTCCTTTCTCATCCTCGCCGAAGAGATGCACGTGTTCGGGATCGGGGGCCAAGAAACTGAAAAGGTCCAGCTTAGGTTCGACTTTTCGGAGAGCGTCAATGATCTTTCGCTCGAGCCGCGGCGTTTGATTGTGCAAATCGTAGAGGACGCGGCTCACGTTGGCGCCATTCGAGAGGAGAAGACCATCCTCGCGCGCCACATCCGGCGACCGAAGGGCATCAGGGCTGAAATTATAGTAGGCCCACGAGCGGAGGTAGCGGCGAAACAGGATCGCGCGCGGGTTATTCTCCAATTCATAGAGCTGCGATAGCATCGTCGCATTCGTAGCGGTCTTGGCACTAGGCCGATAAGGCTCATTCGGATGCTTTACAAAGCCCTCTTCGTGGAGCATCTGGACCTGACCCTCGTGATTCTCCAGCAGGACCGTGTTCACAAACCTGCCACCCGTTGCTTTGAGGCTCTCCTCAAGGACTCGGAGCGACTCCGCTTCGGCCCTCTCCCCTCGCGCCCTTGCGCCGAGGCTCTCGAGGCGCAGGCGGTAGGCGAATTGCAGCCGATCGCCCTGATAGGAGAGCTCGCACTCGACCTCGAATTCCGTCTGCTTCGCTTGCGGCACATGGAAATTAGTGATGTTCCACCGCTCTCCTATGGCCCCGAGCATCGCTGCATCGAGCGCCACTTCGCTCGTGCCTCCGACAAAACGCAGAGCAGAACAGAGATTGGTCTTGCCTGCATTGTTCGGGCCAACGAGCAGATTGATGCCGGCGGGCCTGAACTCGACGTTCAGCAGGCTTCTAAAGTTGTTAACAAAGAATCGCTTGAGCATAGATTTTATGAGGGCTCCCGGGCATTCGGTCATGCGCGAAGAGTCGCATAATGATGGGCTGGAATCTGGAAAGATGCACTAAAATTCGGAAGCTGACCCTCGGCGGGCCAATCGGCCCCCTCATGGGTGCGCCCGTTGACAAAGTTGATCGCTGCGGCTGTGCGCCAGGGGTGCCAGCGTAGCGTCCCGATTCCCAATCGGGATTGTGTCGCGGGTTTCCAAACCGCCAGGCCGTCCGCAACGCGGGCGCGCTCGGTATGACGACACCCTGCCGATTTGGAAATCGGCGATACGGCAGGTTTGAAAACCTGCGCTGCAACTGTGTCAACGGCCCCGTCATGGGGTCGCCGCCCCATTGGTCCTGGGCGGCAAGCGACCTATTTTTGCACATGAATACGAGAACAATGACCGACCGACTCCAGGATTGGCAAAAGCGCGCCACTGAAACCGCCCGCACCGTCGGCAGTGCCGCCGACAATTACGTCCGCGACAACGCATGGACGACGATCGCCCTGTCGGCAATCGTCGGGTGTATTGTGGGCCATCTCCTGGCCAGCCGCAGGGATTGAAGGGGCGTTTGGCGACCAGGCCCTCGGGCGTGCCGGCAAGGGGCATGTTACGCCTGGTTTGCCCTGCACCGTGCATGCCTGGCGATTCCGGCCTGGCGTTGCCGCCTCGTGAAGCCCCTGGAGTGTCCGGTAATCCGGCGCTTCCTGAGGGGCCCGCGCCGGCTTCGCGCAGAGACCGCATGTGGCCTCCAGCGACGAAAACGGAGCGGATGGGCGAGCGCCAGACGAACCGAGAGTCCGCTTTCCCGGCGGCTTTCACGCAGTAACGAGCCCCGCACGGGCCGTTGACAAAGTCGTAGCGCAGGTTTCCAAACCTGCCGTATCGCCGATTTCCAAATCGGCAGGGCGTCGGCATATCGGTACGGGCCCGGTTTGCGGACGGCCTGCGGGTTTGGAAACCCGCGATACAGCAGGTTTGGGACAGTTAGTGCGAACTGCACATGGTGCAGGTGAACTTTTGGGATGGGCGGTAATCACCCACCCCTTCCATCCCCGGCGCGGAGAGCGGTTCCGGGTGGTCGAAGCCCGGCGCTACCGCGGTCAGGCCACGCTGATTCTGGAGGGGGGAGAAGGTGGCACCTTTTCCATTTTGGAGGACTGGACCGACAAGGCGGTGCCGACGAGCGCGGGGACCGCGCGCCGGCTGTCGGCGCCCGCACTGCTGGAGTTGGTGCAACTGCTGCGGCAGTTGAAGGCGTCCGGCCCGCCGGCCTCTTCGAACCAGAAAGGAGTTGACAGATGCCCTTGACCGATCCATTATCAGAACAGTTATTTAACTGTTCTGATAATCATGCCCGCTTCCATCGCCAGCCTGCGCCGCAAACGCCAGGCCTTGATCCAACGCCTGCCTCCTTTGGCCCGGCGCGTGGTTCGCGGCTCGCTCATCGAGCGATACCTGCCCTGCGGCAAGCCCGGTTGCCACTGCGCCTCCGGCCGCGGTCACGGTCCCAAATACTATTTGTCGGTCAGCTATCCCCACGGCCGTCCCCAACTCCAATACCTCTCTCAGCAGCAGCACGCCCAGGTCCAAGCCCTGATAAAAAACTTTCAGCACGTGCGCCATCTGTTGGAACAGATATGCGACATCAACCGCCAACTCTTACGCCGCCAGGAGAAGGTCTGAGCGATGCAGCCGGCGGCCTTGCGGATCGATCCCCGGCCGGTGGCGCAGGTGGTCGCCACCATGCTCCAGGCGTTCCGTCGGGCTGGCGCACCCTTGCCTCCGCCGCCTTGGGCGGCCAACGCTGCTTATGAACACCGAGTTGGTCCAGGAAACTCATCGCCAAAAACTGGCCTGCATTTACCTGCGCCAGTTGACCCTCAACCAAGTGCGCCAGCACCGGGAGAGCACCGAGCGCCAATACGCGCTCCGGGACAAGGCCCTTCAACTGGGCTGGCCGCCGGAGCGGATACTCACTCTGGACGGCGACCTGGGGATCTTGGGCAGCCAGATGGCCAACCGACCGGATTTCCAACGAGTGGTGTCGCTGGTCTCCTTACAGAAGGTGGGCGCGGTTCTCGCCCTGGAGGCCTCCCGCCTGTCGCGCTCGGATCTGGACTGGCATCGGCTAGTGGACTTGTGTGGGTGGACGGGCACGTTGCTCATTGACGAAGACGGCGCTTACAACCCCGGGGATTTCAACGACCGCTTGCTCTTGGGACTCAAGGGTACGATGTCCCAGGCCGAACTGCACTTCTTGCGCGTCCGCCTCCAGGGCGGCAAGCTCAACAAAGCGCGCAAAGGCCAACTGCGTTTTCCCCTGCCGGTGGGCTTTGTTTATGCCGAGGCCGAGGGCATCGTTTTAGACCCGGACCAGGAGGTGCAGGGCGCCGTGCGCCTGGTCTTCAGCAGCTTTGGGCAAACCGCCAGCGCTTACGGAGTGGTGCAGCATTTTGCCAAGCACCAGTTGCTCTTCCCCAAGCGCAGCTACGGTGGAGTCTGGAACGGGCAGTTGCGGTGGGGCCGCTTGAACCATGGCCGCGTCCTGAGTCTATTGCGCAACCCGGCTTACGCCGGGGCCTATGTATTCGGTCGGCGGCGAACCTGCAAAAACTTCTCGCCCACTGGCCAGATGCACAATACCGTCCGCTCTATGCCTTTGGCCGAGTGGCAAGTGAACCTGCCCAACCAACATCCGGGCTACATCCCCTGGGAGGAATATCTGGCCAACCAGCAGCGGCTGGCGCAGAACCAAACCAACGCTTGCCCTGGCGCCGCCGGTTCGGCGGCGCGCGAAGGGCCGGCGCTGCTGCAAGGTCTGCTGGTCTGTGGTCAGTGCGGGCACCGGCTCTCCCCGCGTTACGTGGGACAGGGCGGTTGCCTGGTTTGGTATGAATGCAACTGGCGGCGGCGAGAACTGGCAGGCAAAGGCTGCTGGTCGGTTCGTGGCGACCTGCTGGATGAAGCCGTTGCCCGGCGGATCTTGTCGGCGCTGGTGCCGGCGCAGGTGGAAATCGCCTTGGCTGCCGTGGCGGAGGTCGAACAGCGCGACCAGGCGTTGGAGCATCAATGGCAGCTCAGAATCCAGCGAGCCGAGTATGAAGGGCAGTTGGCCCAACGGCGCTTCGAGGAAGTTGATCCGGCCAACCGTCTGGTAGCAGCGACGCTCGAACAACGTTGGGAACACGCCTTGCAGCAACTCGAAGGGTTGCGCCAGCAATACCGGCAATATCAGGAAAAGCAAACCCCGCCCTTGTCGGCGGAGCAACAGGCCCAAGTACGATTGCTGGCCGAGGACCTGCCGCGGCTCTGGCAAGCGGCCACCACGACCGCCAAGCAGCGCAAGTGCATTTTGCGGCTGCTGCTCAAGGATATTACACTGGAAAAGCGGTCGGCAACGCACCAGGCGATCTTGCATTTGCGCTGGCAAGGAGAGGCCACCGAGGACCTCGTGGTCGAGCTGCCGCTTAACGCTGCCGACCGCTGGCGCTACACGGAGGCCCTCGTGAGCAAAGTGCGGCAACTCGCCCAGCAACAGACCGACCGCCAGATTGCCCTCACCCTGAACCAGGAAGGCCTCCGAAGCGCCAAAGGCCGAGCTTTTACCGTCAGTATGGTCGCCTGGATTCGGTGCAAGCACCACATTCCGGCCCCAGTGCTGCAACAACCCGGCGAGTTGACGGTGCAGCAACTGAGCCAAAAGTTTGCCGTTAGCCAATACGTGGTTCACTATTGGCTCAAGAACGGACTGGTGACAGCTCGAAGAGCGCGACCCGACGGCCGGATGTGGATCGCGTTGACGGCCCAACAAGAGCAGGCGTTGCGGGCTTGGGTGGCCAACTCCAAGCGGATCGCCAAATCAAAAAGCCGGCAAGCCCTAAACGAAATTGCACCAGGTGTAGTATGAAACCACCGTCGGAAACCTGCGCTACGCTGGCGCCCCTGCCGCACAGGCGCGCGGAGCGACTTTGTCAATCGCCCTGATCCACTGTAAGGCCCCAGCGAAGGCGGAGACAGTCCCCCGCGGACCCCGCACCCCGGCCCTCTGCCCGTCCGACGGGGAGAGGGAGCAGCAAAGCCCTGTTGATTCAATAGGCCTTGTCGGGTGCGGGATGCGCGCCGGCGGTGATTTTGCTCATGCACTCGGGGCAGACGGCGTGGGTGAAAACGGCATCGGAGTGGCTCTGGACGAAGACCTCGACCTGTTTCCAGAAGCCCTGGTTGTCGCGGATTTTTTTGCACCAGGCGCAGATTGGAACCAGGCCGCTGAGGGTCTTGACCTTGGCGAGGGCGTCCTGGAGTTTGGCGATGAGGGATTCGCGCTCGTGCTCGGCCACTTTGCGGGCGGTGATGTCGGTCCCGTAGAAATTGGCGTAGCCGGCCTCGGGGACCGGGACGATGAGGAAGGCATAGATGCGCCCGCCGAAGGGGGCTTCGAACTCGTGGCGGACGCGGTGCTCGAAAGATTTGGCGAGGAGCTCCAGCCAGTGGCCGGAGATGAGGTTGCCGACGCTGCAGCCGAGGGCATGGAGGACCTGGGCGCCGGTGTGGTTGCTGTAAAGGACGCGGCCGGTGCTGTGGAGGCGCAGGACCGGGTTGGGGCTTTCGGCCGGGATGCGGGCGAGGACCTTGTTTTCGGTGAGGGCCTGCTGGAGGTGATTGTGGGCGGCGAGGATCTTGTGCTGGAGTTCGTCGGTGGTGCGCAGGACGCCCAGGGCATCGGAGCTGGCGCCCAGGAGGATGGAGAGGAGGCTGAAGGTGACTTCCTGGCTTGGGACGCGTTCTCGTTCCAAGAGGCCGCAGAACATGCCCAACCGGTGTGTGGCGACACCCAGGGTGTGAAAGACCCCGCGTGTGGGGACGGCGCCGGCCTGGCCGGGCCGATTGAAAAAGACAGGCCGGTTTTGGCGCAGGGCCCAGGCGAAACGGCCGGACCTGATCTCCTGGCGGACCAGTTGGTCCATGGCGCCAGATTGCTCCTGCGGGGCGCAATGAGCCATCTCGAAATCGAGGGTCTGAGGGTTGACGAGGAAGAAGCCGACGGTGTGGAAGAGGTCCAGCCCCAGGACATAGGATTGGGTCATCTGGAGGATGGTCTTGACATCGCGCTGGCCGGCCAGGTCACGGCGGAAATGCTCGAGGGCGGCGAAGAGGCCCTGGAAGTCGCCGCCCCAGGCCCCCTGTTTTTGGAGCCGGTTGACGCCGGTGCGGAAGAAATCGGGATAGATGGGGTCGTAGTTCACCCTGGCACCGCCGCCTTCCCCGCGGGATTGCCCGGTCCTTGAGCGGGCGGCGCCGGTTTTGGAGATGGGCCGGGCGCGTCCCGCTCGGGCGCATCGAGGAAGCTCTGCTGCACGACTTCAATCTGCTCGTCAACGGAGCGCACGACCGATTCGAGGATGCTGGTGGCCAGGCCAACGCGCTCCCAGGCCTTGGGGTCGAGCGGGGGCACGAATTGCTCGCCGGAGTGGCCCATCTGCATCGCATGAACCAGGTAATCGGCCAGGTGGATCAATGAACTCTCCAACTGGTAAACGCCGGCGGACAGGGGATGGTGGTGATAGGCCACGGCGTTGACCAGGTTGGCCGGGTAGCGCCAGGCGCGCAACACCTCTTCACCGATCTGGGCGTGATCGAAGCCCAGGACCTTGACTTCCGCCTCCCGCAAGAGCATCCTCCGGCCCTCGTAGAGCCGGAAGATCTTGACCGCCTGGTCCGGGGCGCGGCAATAAAGGACCAGCCGCCCCAAGTCGTGCAACAGGCCCAACACAAAGAACTTCTCGGCCTTGGGCATTTGCCGGGCAACCGCCAGGCACCGCGCCCCGATCCCGCACGCCAGCGAGTGTCTCCAAAACGATTCCATGTCCGCCAGGTCCGCCCCGATGCCCTCGAACCATTCCACAACGCTCGAGGCCAGGATTAGGTCCTGCACCGGGTGGATGCCGATGACGCTCACGGCCTCGGCAACGGTCTCCAGGCGGCTGGGAAAGCCGAAAAAGCTGCTGTTGGCCAGTTTCAAAAGCCGGGCCGTCATGTCCGGGTCCTTCTCGATGACCTCGCCCAAATCGGCCAGGGTGCTGTTGGCGTGGCTCATGACCGCCTCGATCTCGGCGAACACCCGGGCATAGGACCCCAGGCTGGGAATCCCATTGACCAGATCGAACATCGTCGGAGTCATGTTACTGCGCCGTCCCCAAGTTGTCCTGCAACATGGGCCGCCTTTTTGTGGTGGCTCTCACAGGTGCCTTTCTATCCGTGTTCGCCGGTGGTTGAAACACCGTTTGCAGGGCAGCCCCGCAAGGCCAGTTTGACCCGGCGGCGCAGGACCAGGTTGAAGATTTCCTGCTGCACCGGCGACTGTTCAGGCGGTTCCCAAAAGAGCGCCTGCAACTCGCGGGTGAGTTGCTCGAGTGCCTCTGCCGGCAATTGCTCAAGGCCGGCTGCCGAGTCCTCGGCGTCCCCGCACTCCTGGACCTGGATTTCCGCAACGCCCCATGCGTTCAGGATGTTGATGTGCCGCTCGCTCAGGGCGCACCCGGCTGGAATCAGGAGCATGTTGTCCAGGTTCCGGACGTTGTCCAAGACGATCATCCCTTCCTGCAGCGATTCAAGTTTAACGTATGGCATGTCTGCGCGCTATCACCTGGTTTTGGCCGGGCAGTCTCGTGCAGGAGGCAGCGCAGCCCCGCCCTGGACAATGTATCGGCAGAACCGGGCGCGGCTTTAGGCGGGGGACGAGGGACGAGGGACGAGGGACGAGGGACGAGGGGCGAGGGACGAGGGGCGAGGGACGAGGGCGAGGGACGAGGGGCGAGGGACGAGGGCGAGGGACGAGGGCGAGGGACGAGGGGCGAGGGACGAGGGCGAGGGACGAGGGGCGAGGGGCGAGGGGTGATCCTTCTGTACAGGTCATGCTTGGGCCGATAGCCAATAGCCGAGAGCCGAGAGCCAATAGCCGAGAGGCGGCCCCTCTTCGCACGGGCACATGTCCGACCGGTCGGACACGTCCGACGCGTCAGGCGGGTAATCCCCCTGCACTCCCTCGCCCCTCGCCCCTCGACCCTCGTCCCCGGCTTCACGGCTGGACCTGGATGCGGTAGGACTGGGAGCGACTGGCGGAGTTGGTGACGGTGTACGACATGGGACTGACCGAGGCCTGGAGCCAGTCACTGACCGGGGTCCAGGTCTTGAGGTCCGTGGAGGCCTGGACCTGGTAGATCCGGGGTGGAATCGTGGACCATTCGAGCCGAAGGAGCTGGTTGGTAGCCAGCGCGGCCGAGAGGATGATGAACTTGGAGGCCGGGTTGGTCGGGTTGATGCGGGCCACGAACTTGGCGTAGTCCGACATCCCGTTGCCATCGGTGTCCGTGTGCTGCGTTCGATTCGTGGACACCACGCCAAAGTAGTACTTTTCCCACGCGTCAGAAATCCCATTTTGGTTTACATCGATGAAGGAGTAATTGCCCGCAAAGGTGATGGTGTCACCGCTGGCCAGGGTGTTGGTTTGAGGGGGCGGGGTTTGATAGAAGGCGACATCGGTGAAATCGACGGTGTACTGGCCGGGGGGGGCGTTAGTGATGGTGGTCAGGATATAGGAACCGGAGTAGTTGGCCGGGCCGGTAATGTTGTAGGTTCCCTGGGCGAGGTTCTTCGCCACCATCAGAGTGCCTCCTTGTCCGAAGGCCAGGCCGGTGATGGCGACATCATTGACCAGCCACCCCTGGACGGTGGTGCCGATGGCAACGCCGATGTAATACCAGACCACCTGGATGCTTTGTCCGACGTAAGGGGTCAGGTCGAGGGTCTCCTGCTGCCAGTCCGTGGCCGAGAGGCCGCTGAAGTCAAACAATGCGGGCAGGTTCACGAGCGCAGCGGCGTCGGCGGAGGAGTTGGTGCTGATCATGACCTGGCCTTCCTCGAGTTCCGCCGCTGAAATCGAAACAATCCCAGAAGGTGAGGGTTGCCTGGCTAAACCCGGAGAGATCGATGATGGGGCTAATCAAGAGGCTGGCGGCCAGCAGACTGACGGGCTGTCCGTAGAGATTGCTGCCCCAGCAATTGGTGCCGGAATGGGCTTGGGTCTGGAGACCATTGTTGGGGGTGCCGAGTGTCCAATTGACCTCGGTGCCCATGGGGTCGGGCAGGACGGTCCAACCGGGGGCGCCGGTCTCCAGGTCGTCCGACCAGGGCGGGCGCGGCGCCTTGAGGGTGGTCAAGGTGTAAAAGGCGCCCTGGTTATCATCGAGCGCGGTGTTGCCCGCGTCATCGCGGCTGACGACCTGGTAGTGATAGAGGTGGTTGGGGAGCAGGCCCGTGACCGAGACGGCATGGTTGGTGACCGAGTTTGCCGAGTAGGCCGTGCGGTCGAGCGGGATGGACGCCCCGTACTGCACGAGGGAATCGGCCGGCTTGGAGGTGGTCCAACTGACCAGGGCGTCCCCATAATGGGTGACGGCGCCGACCTGGCTAATGACGGGCGGCACGGTATTGATTTGGGCCGTCGCGATAACGCTTCGGTTGTTCGAGGCGTCGAAATAGGCGGCGGTGATCGTGTCGCCGTTGCGCACGGCCAACCGGTTGGTCACGGCGGGCGAATTGGTGGCCACCAGCACCAGGTAGCCCCGGAACAAGCCGGGGCGCGTCGTTTCGCTCACGGTCACCGTGGCCCGGTTGGTGGATGAACTGGTCGAGAAGCTGACCTGGGCGGAGCCGGTCCCGGCCAGGTCGGAGTCGCCCACCTCGACCACGACCTGGTCGGGGATGGAATAGAGGTTGTGTTCGAGGGCGATGGAGCCGGCGCCGTTGGCGCCGGGCAACAGGAAATTGAGGGCGTTGCGCAGCAGGACGGTTTCATTGTCGGGCGCGGCGCCGGCGGCCGGGATGGCGTCCAAGGGGAACGAGAGGAAGACCACGCGGCCGGGGCTGTCCAGGCCGATGCGGGGGTAGCGGACGCCGCAGGGTTTTCCAGAGACCGTTTCGAAGAATATGGGCGTGGCATTAGTGGTGGGGGTGAAGGTATCCGAGAAATCCGGCCCGTAAACCGTGGAGTCGCCCAAGCCGAAGTCGAGATTGAACGACGGGTAATTGGCGTAATCGAGCACGATGCTCATGGCGCCGGTGACGGGGTCGCCCGGCGCGCCCAGGACGGACGGCACGCCGAAATCCTCGTCGCAATCCGTGCAAGGGGAAGGCGGGTCCGGATTGAGCTTGAAACCGCCCACCTGGAGGACAGCCCGGCGGAAGGGCACGTTGCCCAACTGGCTGAGGATGCCCATCGAGGCCATGAAGAAGGAGCCGCCCGCGTTGAGGTAGTCCTGGATGATGGCCTGTTCCTGGGGGTTGATTGTGTTGTTGGTCCCCATGTAGTTCACGATGTCATCGGTCGTGCGCCAGATGACAGCGGGGAACGGGCGCAGGTCGGAGAGCTGGGGGTAGCCGCGCTGGGCGACCACCCAGAAGCTGAAGCTGAACCCGCTGGCCGCCAGGGCATTAGTGTAGGCGCCATCGTCAATGACGGTAGAGCCGCTGTCCGCCTCGCCCGCAGCGTCGTAGTCATCCACCAGGAGGACGGCGGGCGTCTGCACGCCTACGAAGGTGAACCAAGCCCCGGCGTTGTTGTTGGTGGCAGTGTTGCCGGCCGCGTCGGCGGAGGCAACGAAGAAATAATAGGTCTTGCCGGCAACCAGGCCGGTCAACGGGACGGCGTGCGAGGTCGTCAGGGTGTTGTCGGTGGCCGCCAGGTTGAACGTGTGGTTGGTGCTGTAATAGACAGCCGAATTGGCCGGGTCGCTGCTCTGCCAGGTAATAGTGACGATGCCCAGGTCAACCGAAACCGCCACACCGCTGAGCGACGGCGGGACTAACTCCGCCACTGCCGTGGCCGCGCGCTTGGTGCCGGAGCTGTCAATGTAGTCGGCTTCGATCGCGTCGCCGTCATGGATCTCAAGCTTGCCGTCTGCGGCGGGGGCCCGCCACGGTGGCGACGGTTCCGGTGAACGAGCCGTAGCTGCCGGAGGCGCGCAGTGTGATGGTCTCGCCGGCGGGCTCAGTCGTGCTCTTGAGCACCACGCTCACGGAGTTGCTGGCTGCCCGGGCGGGGTCCAGCACCTGCAACCCGATCAGGCCGGGGGCGGTGTAGCTCGAACGGTCCAGCAGGACCATGCCCGAGCCGGGCCGGACGATGTTGCCGGAGATAACCAGGGCGAAATCCTGGTCGACGAGCGCGGTATCGAGGCGGGCGTCCTCGACGACATTGCGGGCGCGCACGCGGACCAGGTAATCGCCCGGCAGGGGCTGGGCCAGGCACACGCCCTCGACGTTGTTGAGGTTGTCCGGGGAGGGGGCGTTGGGGACCGATTGGCCGGCGGCGAACTGGTTGCCGCGATAGAGGGTCCCGTCCGGGCCGAGCACCTCCAGATCCAGGTCGTTGACCAGGGCGGGAATGGCCCCGGGGAAGCCCGGCACATCGGTGTAGGCCAGGGTGATCTTGAGCGGCTGGCCCGACCCCTGGACCAGCGCGTGGCGGGAATAGACCTGGCCATTGGTCAGCAGCACCGATTGGTCCACATAGTCATAGTAGCGCGCTGCCGTGCTGACATTGGTGACGATGATATTGGTCAAGGCGATGCGGCCCCAGCCTTCGTCATTGTTGGGCACCGGGCCAGGGCCGCCGTTGGCCTGGTCCAGCTCATCGGCCGAATTGATGAGCGCCGCCTTGACCAGGGCCGGGGAAGGCACTGCCCCGCCGTGGAAGCTCTTGTAGTATTGGACGAAGACCGCGGCCGCCCCGGCGGCGTGCGGTCCGGACATGCTCGTGCCGCCCATATAAACATAGAGGTTGTCAATGGCCGTCCAGGAAATGGCGGCCTCGTCCGGCGCGGCGGACGAGGCCATCGAGGCTATCCAAGTGCCCGGCGCCACCACGTCGGGTTTGATGCGCCCATCCTCGCAGGGGCCCCGGCTCGAAAAGTCGGCCATCGTGTCCGGACCGTCGGCATAGAGGCCGTAAGTCATGGCCAGGGTTCCCGCCACATTCTCCGAGGCGCCGGTGGCCAGGACGTTCTTGCCCGTGGCCGGGCTGTCGAGGGTCTGGGAATCAGGCCCGGCGTTGCCGGCGGCGAACTCCAGGATGTAAGGCTGGTCCCCGGGCGTCGCAGGGTCGGCGTCACGCACCAATTCGTCAAACTGGGCGGCGTCCGAATCATATTCGCCCTGAACGTCGTTGCCCCAACTGTTGGAGCCGATTTGGGCGCCGTTGCGGACGGCATCGCGGGCGAGGTCGGCATCGCTGGGCGGGGGGCTGACCTCGGCGGCATTCTCATCAAAAAGGCGTTCTACAAGGAGATTGGCGGTCGAGGCGACGCCCAAGCCGTACCAAGCGCCGGTGTCCGGGTCGGTCTCGCCCGTGAGGGCGTTGCCGGCGATGATGCCTGCGCAGTGCGTGCCGTGGCCGTACCCATCCGACCCGTCCGTCAATGGGGGATAGACGACAAAGCCGCTCACCCGCCCGCGAACGTCCAGGTGCATCGTGTTGGTGTCGCCGCTATCCAACCCCGTGTCGGCCACACAAACCGTCACCCCTGCCCCGCCGAAGCCAAGCTGCTGGGTCACCGTGGGCGTGGCCACCCTGGCATCGTCCCCACCGACGAGCTTCGAGGCGGCCTCATCAACGAGCTTGCGCCGGGGCGCCCGCTCCAGCCAGAGCACGGCCTCGGATCGGGCCAGCGCCTGCACTGCGCCGGCCGGCAGCCACCCGCGCACGTATGTCCCCTGCCGCAGCCGGCTCTGGTGGATGACTGACGAAAAGAGCGAGCGGACCTGGCCGATTTCCGAGTCCGCCGCACCCGCGGCTACCAGGACGCTCACCTCCACATCCTGGCCGGCCACCAGCGCCTGGCGCGCCGCCACGCCCAGGCGGGGATGGACTTTATACTCGGGCCGATAGGACCCGACCCAGCGCACGAATCCCAACGCGCTGACTTGATCGGCAGAGACGGCGTTGAACCTGGCGATGAACGCGTCATCGGGGATGTACTTGAGCAACTGGACGCCCTTGGAGGCAAGCTGGGCGCGCCAGGCCGGCTCGACCGGGCCCTCGAACTGCACCAGGAACAGCCCGCTGGCCGGAGGTTGCGCCATCAGGGCCTGCGCCCTGGGCCCCGCGTTGGTCGCGGGCCAGGTCACGATGGCCCCGGTGCGGAGGCGGATGGCCTTGGTTTGGCCGGAAGCCGTCAGGGTAAACAGGAGTATGGACGCTACGAACAGGCCGCAGCACGCTCGAAACAGGCTACCAACTTTCACACCTAACTAATACGCCGCCAGCAAGCCCCGGGCAAACCTAAAGTGGATTGACTCACCGCCTTTGGCAGGGCCGTGAACAAAGTCGTAGCGCAGGTTTCCAAACCTGCCGTATCGCCGATTTCCAAATCGGCAGGGCGTCGGCATTTCGAGCGCGCCCGGTTTGCGGACGGGCTGCGGGTTTGGAAACCCGCGCCACAGCAGGTTTGGAAACCTGCGCTACGCTGGCGCCCCCGGCGCACCGGCGCACCGAGCGGCTTTGTCAATGGCCCCGCCGCCGTTGAACGGCTTTGCGGCCATTCGGGGCGGGGGCGAACATGTCGGCGGGCTTGAGGTCGAGTTCCTTGGCCATCTGGAGGCAGTGCTCGAGCTTGCCCATGTTCGGGTAGCGGCCGTTCGAGCCGAAAGAGAATTTGGCGCCGGCGGCTTTGGCGAGCTTGAGGAACGGCAGCCTGGGCAGCTTGTAGCTGGAGCTGATTTCCAGGGCGACGCCGTGCTTGATGGCGGCATCGATCACCTTTTGCGAGCGCGGCGGCGTCCAATAGGTTTCCCACTGGCCGGCCAGGGCGGCGGGCAGCCAGGTGGTGTTGGCCAGGATATCGATGGGCTCGCGTGCCATGACTTCGACATGCCAGTCCACGAACCGGTCCATAAAGGCCTCCTTGTCCTGCAGGTCCACGCGCTGGGCGGCATCCGCCTCCCACAGCTTGACTCGCCGCCCGTCCTTGCCGGGGAAAGTCATGGCGTCGGTGAGCACATAGTCCAATTGGGCGAGCGCCTCGGGCGAGAAGCACCCCATCCAATCAACCCACTCGGCCTGAACGCCCTTGAAGACCGGCTTGCCCTCCAGCATCGCCAGGTAGCCCTTCAACTCCTCATCGTTGCTGAGGATCTTCGGGTACTTGTTCTCCCGCGTGCCGGCGTGCTCAACGATGCCGAACTTGACCCCGCGTTCGCTGGACAGTTCGAGCACCTTCTCGATCGTGCTGTTGTCCAGGTGCACGTGGAAATCCGTCACGGGGGACTGGGCCTGGGCGGCGGCAGCGTGGAGGAGGTTCAACGGACGAGACAGAGCCGGCAGGAGCGAGCCGGCCGTTGCGCGGGCCAGAAACCGGCGCCGGGAGATTGGGAGAGTCATAGCGTATTGGTCAGGGGAGTCAATCGGCGGCGGCCAAGTCCATGTCGGCGGTGTAATAGAGGACGCGGCCGCAGTTGCTGCAGGTGATGATGTCTTTTTCGGCCTGGCAGAGGACCAGCAATTGTGGGGGCAGGCGCATGTGGCAGCCGCCACAGACGCCGTGCTCGACGCCGACGATGACGTTCTGGCCCTTGCTGCGGAGCAGGCGCTCGTAGCGGGCGCGGGCGGCCTCGCCGACGGCCATGGCCAGGTCCTCGCGGTTGGCCCTCAGTCGGGCCAGTTCCCCGGCCAGGCTGTGCTGCCGCGCGCTCAATTGGGCGAGTTGCTCGGCCACCAGCTTGCTGGTCTGTGCCGCGGCGTGTGTGGCCCGGGCTATCTCCTTTTGCACCGCCTCGTCCTGCTCCATGAGGGCGATTTGCTGATCTTCGATCTCGAAGATGGCCTTCTTGCAGGTCTCGATTTCGTGCGTCAGGGCGCGGTACTCCTCGTTCTTGCGGGTCTGGAACTGCTGGAGGCTGTATTTGGCGATGAGGTCCTTCTTGGCTTTGATCTCCAACTCGAGGCCGTCGCGCGAGGTCCCAATGTGCCGCAACCGGCCCCGGGCGCTGTCCAGGTCCGCCTGGGCTGAGGCGGCCCTGGCCTGGAGCATCTGTTGCTCCGGCCCGATATGGCCCAACTCGCCCTCGATGCTCCGGATCTGCCGGTCCCGCTCTTGCAGGATCAGCAGTTTCTCGATGGTTTGGATCATGTGCGTAAATCCACTAATCGCCAACAGCGTATCTGCGCACACCGCCCAAGTCAATTCGGCTTCGGGAAAAGGGGTGTGATTCGAAGTGTCGGTCAGCCCATGGCGCCTTTTTGCCCCGACGGGGCTTCCGACAATAGCCCGGCGTTTCAACGCCGGGTGAGCGGACCCAAGGAGCAGGTCCGTCCCGAAGGGACGGCTGAAAGCAAGGAGTGTTCTCAATCGTCCCTTCGGGACGAGGGTCCCTTTTGTGGCCTCCCCGGCGTTGAAACGCCGGGCTATTGTCAGATGTCCCTCCGGGACAAAACTGCCGAGGCGCATGCCCGACGCTTTTAATCGCACCTGCAGGAAAAGAAGCCGGGGCGGGCGCATCTGGTACCACCGCTGTCGCAAAAACTCCGCGACTGGGGGACCTTTGTCGCAGCCTTTGTCGAAACCTTTGTCGGATTGGCCATTTCTCGACAAAGGTGCCGACAAAGGCTCCGACAAAGGTCCGGAATCAGAGCTTTTGGGACGGGCTCTGATTAGAGCGGTGAATGCTGCCCAGGGTCCCAGAAGTGTGATCAGAGTGAATGCCCGGGTGGAGAGCCCCTGCGAAGGGGCGCCCCAAGCCGGGGCCGACTCGGCGCATTGCGCCACAGGAGGGGTCTTGTTGCTCAGATTCGGTGAGGTGGCAGCACACCGGATACGGGGTTCGAGCCTCACTGCGAGCCAGCGCGCTGGAGGGGATCCCAGTATCGCGAATTGATCAGCGCCTTGGCACTCCCATCCGCCGGGTTGGCGGGCGGGTTGATTTTCTCGCTTCTCCGGGTTTCGGCATGCCCATCGTTGAAGGCGACGGCGCCCTGGCCGAGGTGGCGCTTGGGCTCGATGCCCTCGTAGGTCGGAAATGAGCTGAACTTCACAACGTTGGGGTCCATGCAAGATGACTCCCACCAGAGGCTGCTCCCCCAGGCCGGCACGGAACCGCCGTAAGGCTCCTTGTCCCCGACGACCAGGCTATCCGAGGGCCTGCGCACCGCGGCCCGCTTGAAAGTTTCGGGGCCGGTGAACCTGATGCCGGCCACGGTGATGTCATAGGCGCCGTACGGATGATGTCCGAGGAAGAACCCATTGTACCCATAGCCGACATTGTTGCAGTCGAAAGCCCATTGCCAGGTGGTCCCGTCATCAAGGCGCTTGCCCTTGATGGCGGGGTCATGGAAAAGATTGGCGAGGTTGGTCTTATAGCCGACGATTGTGGCCCCCCACCAGTTGGTCAGTGAGAAAGCCGCATTGTCCGTGTTGAGCCCTGAGTTCCGGTGCGCGGGGAAGGTGTCGCTGTTGTCGTCGGTATAGTATTGCATGAGCAGATTGATCTGCTTGAAATTGCTCAGGCACGCCGTGCGGTCTGCCTTGGCCTTGGCGCGGGCCAGGGCCGGCAGGAGCATCGCGGCGAGAATCGCGATGATGGCGATGACCACCAGCAGTTCAATGAGGGTAAATGCGAGGGTGTGCACCGCGTGGTTGCCCTTTGCGGCAGACGGGATCTTCATAACGTCGCTCATGGTAAGATCAGTCGTTTTGATTTGCAAGGGTTATGTTCCGGGTGTGTCGCTAAACATCCCCGTTGTGCGCTTCACTCCGGGTCCAGCTTCACGTAGTCCAGGCCGGCCATGTAACTTTTGATGGCTTTGGGGTTGGCGCCGACGATTTCAAGGGTCAGCTTGTGTTGGCCGGCGGCCAGGTCGCGCGCGCCGAGGGCCAACGGGCCGGTGGGCACAACCGAGGCATGGTAAAGGTCGATCGCCTCGCCCATTTTTTGGCCGTCGAGATAGAGTTGGACGATAGCATAGTCCGGGGCTTTGGTAAGTTGGAGGCTCAGGCGGAACCGGCCGGTTTTGCTGACCGGCAGCGCCAATTCGAGCCTGTCGCCCGGCTTGGCGCCCGTCCACCACAGGTGCGCGTCGTTGCTCCACTGGCCGTCAAAGCCGCCCATGTCCTGCTCCTGGAGATCGCCGCCGGTCTTGGCCAGGACCTTGAGTTGCTCGCCCTCGAGCACACCCGGAATCTTGACGGCTTGGACCGCGGTCCAATATCCGGCCCGATCACTCAACGGCAGCTCGCGATAGGGGTCCTTGCCGCCGGGCGCCTGGTACCGATAGGCCACCGCGGCGTAGAGAGTGGGACGCTGGTTGGCGTAGTATTTTTCGATGCAGCCCTCGAAGGACTTTTGGAACGGCACGGAGTCGGTGATGTGCCAGCGGTTGACAGAGACGTGGCCCTTGTTGTTGCCGTCGTTGTGGGTCTGGTTATGGTAGGCGTTTTGGAAGAGCGTGGGATTGCACCAGGCATAGCCGAAGTAGTCCTCGGAACCGGTGCCGAAGGTCGAGGGAAACTTCTCGCCGTCGACGAAGAATTTCTCGTCGCCTTCGCCCCACCAGCCGCCGCGCGGGTTCCACACGTGGAGCATGACGCCCACGAAGCGGCCCGGGCCTTGAGTCTTGAGAATGGGCCAATCGATCCGGCGCTCGGGCTCGGCGGGCAAGAGGGCATCGCGATGCCACTTGGCGTGAAAGCGGGCGAACCGGGAAAGGTCTCCGTTGAGCGGCCGGGTGGCGACTTGATAGGAGACAATCACCCGGAGTGTCATAGGCCGCATACTTATCAGCACCTCACGCTCTGGACGGAGCCGGGGCCGAACGGAGGCCCCGGCTCGCCTGGTCAAGCCCTGCGTCCTTACTGGCTCTTGACGCGGTAGAACCGTTGCGCGTTCCCGATGCTGTCGGTGACCTGCTTGCGTGTGCCATCACCTGTCAGGGTGGTTAGGGTTTGCCAAGTCGGGTCCGTCAGCAAAGACTTGAATTGCACCACGTAAACAGTGCCCGATTGCGAATCGAACTCGAACCGGAATTGGCCGGCGGCGGCGCCCACATTCAGGAGTTTGACCGGCTGGGCTACGTGCGTGAGCACCTCAAATTCGAACACTCCCAGGAACCCGCCGCTGGCGGTGCCGCCCTCCGAACCGACCAGGCGGATGCCGTTGATCTTGGTGAGGGGCGGGGTCAAGGTGAACGTGGAGGTCAACCGAGTCGGGTTGGGGTTGGTGCCTCCGCCGATAGTCGCGCCGTCCAGGCGGCTCAGGTAGTCCGAGGTGAACGGGACGTTGGTCCAGGTCGTCCCGGCATCACTGCTGGCCTGGACGGAGGGCACTATCAGGTATTGGTTACTGGAGAGCACGCCGCCCGGGCCGGGACCGGCGTTGTTCACTCCAAACCAGCCGCCGTCAACGAACGCCGCCATATCCAGTTCCAGGCTGACAATTGGATTGGTCACCGATCTGTTGGTCCACAAGATTCCCACATAGCTCCAGGGGTCGGTCCCGGTGTTGTTCCAGTCGTCCACGTGGGTCGTCAGATCGCCGTCGTTGATGTTGGCGAGGACCCCCGCCTGGTAATACAGCGTGTCCGTGCCGGTGGTGGGGTCTTCGGTCCCGAGAATCGCGCTGGCATCGCTGCGCAGCGCCAGGTCTGCCGGCACGCTGGCGGCGTTGTTGGGGTCACTGCCGAGTTTGACCTCCTGGCCATCGGGGAAGAGGTCCCCGTCGGTATCCGGGTTCAGGGGGTCGGTGTGGTAAACCATGACCTCCTGGTAATCGTTCAAGCCGTCGGAGTCGCTGTCAATGGAGAGCGGGTTGGTGTGGTATTTGTTGACCTCGTCGCCGTCGCTGAGGCCGTCGCCATCGGTGTCGGCCTTGAGCGGGTTCGTGCCGTTTTGGTACTCTTGCAGGTTAGTGAGCCCGTCGTGGTCGGGGTCGTCGCTGGCCATCGAGAGGTCATTGGTCTGGCCGGTGGGGTGGCCGAAGTACTTTCTCATCCACCAGTCGGGAATGCCATCCCCATCGGAATCGGTAAAAGGGTGAATCACGAGTTCCGAGACCCCGATAAACCCGCCGTTGCCGGCGGTTCCGCCTGAGGTGCCGAGGATGCGGATGCCGTTAATGCCGGTGACGGGCGTGGGCAGGAAGAAAGTGGCGGTGCAGAAGTCCGGATTGCCATTGGTTCCGCCGCCGATCGAGTGGGCATTGAAGGAGACATAGTAATCGGTCTTGGAGGGGACGTCGCTCCAGGTGGTGCCGCCATCGGCGGTGGTTTGGACCTTCGGCGCGGCGAGGTAAGGATACCCTACGTACTGTTGCCAGCCGAGACTTCCGCCGCCACCCGGGCCTACCTGAGGGCGGCCGAACCAGCCGCCGTCCACGAACGTGGCCATCGTCAACTCCAGGCCGGAGACGGAGCCGCCGGAGGTTGAAGTTAGCGTGTTGGAAAACAGGATGCCCACGAAGCTGTATGGAGCGCCGACGGTGAAACCTCCCGGAAAGTTGTCAACGTGGGTGGTGAGATCACCGTCGTTGATGGCGTTCGCTGTGCCGGCATTGAATATGGCGGTATCGACGCCGGTGGTGTCTTCGACGCCCAGGATTCCAGTGCCGCTTATGGCGAGGTCGTCGGGGACGCAGTTCGTGTTGAGGGGAGTGACATAAGGCTTAAAGCAGCCAAATTGGACCATCGCGCCGTCGCTGTAACCGTTGCCGGCAGTGCTCAACACCAGGGGATCGCTCCCGTAAACGAGGACCTCCTGGCCATCGCTCAAGTCGTCGCCGTCGGTGTCCCATTTGAGGGGATCGGTCTTGTACTTGTTCACTTCGTCGCCATCGCTCAAGCCATCGCCATCGGTGTCCGGGTTGACGGGATTGGTGAAGTACGTATTCACTTCGTCGCCATCGCTCAAGCCGTCACCATCGGTGTCCGGGTTGTGTGGGTCCGTCCCCGCCTGGAACTCCTGCAGATTGTTCAGTCCGTCGTTATCCGGATCGTCGGTGGCGCGCGAGAGGTCGCCGGCCTGCGCGGTGGGGTGGCCGAAGTAACGCACCCTCCAGGCGTCGGCAATGCCGTCGCCAGTCGTGTCGATAAGCTTGCCCTCCACGTCGAGTTCGAATATGCCGAGGAAGCCATAGGTGTCGGCAGTGCCGCCATTTTGCCCGATGACGCGGATGCCGGTGATGTTGGTGACCGGCGTGTTGAAGGTGATCGTGAAGGTCAATGGCTGCGGGTTGGGGTTGGCGCCGCCGCCGATGGTCTGGCCGGTGAGGCCGCTCATGTAGTCCGAGGTGGAGGCAACGGTGGACCAGACGGGGATGCCGTTTCCATTCGTAGTGAACCACTTGCTCGTGGCTTCCACTCCGTTGGTCGGGGCGATTCCGATGTTGACCGGAAGGAGGCCCCAGGCGACGCCGTAATTGGTGTTCACGAGGTTGGTGCAGACTTGAACGACCGGGGGGATCAAATAATCGCTGGTCAAGGCGCCCCCGGCGCCCGGCCCCTGGCCATTGGGGCCGAACCAGCCGCCGTCAACAAACGCCGCCATTGTCACGGTGACGCTCGAGACGGACTCCCAGCGCACGGTGGGCCACACTATCCCCACGAAGCTCACCCCATTGGTCCCTCGGACACCCCCGCTCCAATTATCCACATGGGTGGTCAGATCGCCGTCATTGATGTCAACGGCGCTGCCGACGTGGAAATACAGGGTTCCCGGCGTGCTGTCCACGGCCCCCTGAAAGCCCAGGAGGCCGACGCCCTGAAGGGCGATGTCGGTGGTTTGCGACCGGCTCAGGCCTGGCCACCCGGTTATCGCACAGACCAGCAGTCCGGCGAGTAACGATCTTGTTCTAATGGTACACTGTGCTTTCATAATAGTAGTCGGTTCCTTGTTAGGTTGTCCCGGTTCGTTCACGATATGGACGATTTATTTTCGGCCAAGTTGCTGCCTGCGATCCCTTGAGAAACTGGTCCACTCATCTCCATTGCTGCCTTCCATTGCTCGCGTCAGTATCGCCTCTTGACGGCGCGCGCCAGTTTACGCAACCGGCAGGTTCTTGATCGATACGCTTGTATCAAATGTCGCTCATAATTGTCAACCGTTTACCTCCCGTCTCCGCGCAGCAGACATTCGATGGCGGCTGCGCGGATGTCCTGGCCTTGCGCAGCAATGGGCATTAGGTTCTTCTCCGCGTTGGCGGCCCGGTATTGGTCGCGCGCCAGGGCCAATCCCTCCTCCGTCTCTCCTGCCACCCAGGTGCGGCCCGGAGCGCCCAGCGCCAGCAGGGCCGGCAGGTCGCCGTACTTGGCCCCGCCGGGCACGAAGTTCGGGTCGTGAATGTCCAGCACGCCGCCAAACCGGAAGCCGGCGGTGTCGATGATCGCCAGGTCGATGGCGCTGCCGCACAGCGCGCGCGCCGCCGCCACCCACGGCCCGGCGCCGCCCAGGCCAACGACGCTCACCCGGTGCGCGGTCCGCGGATTGGTGAGGAAACTGATCACCGTGAGCACGTCATGCACCCGGTGAACGAACAGGCTGTAGTTGTAGCCGAACGTATATGCGGCCGCTTCGCGCGGGTTCTTGACCTGCGGCGTGCGCGTCAAAGGCTTGCCGTCGGCGAGAAACTCGCCCTGGTAGAGCAGGTCCACACCCACGACCATCGCGCCCGATTTGACCAGTTTCTCCACGCCCGGGTCAAGCGAGCCGTCCTGGGCGAAGAGGGCCGATTTGCCTTGGGCGCTGAGCCAGAGCACGACCTGGTTGTCGGGGGCCTGGCCGTTTTCCTGTTTGGGGGAGCAAACGATGGCCGGGAGTTCCTCGTGGCAGGTGTCGTTGCGGAGCAACAGGCTGGCCTGGCTCCAGGAGCCGCGGTCGGTTTGAGTGACAACGTGGCACTCCACCGGACGGGCCTCGGGCCAGCGGGAGCCCAGCACAATGTCCCAGCCGCCGAGGCAGGCCCGGCGGAACCGCTCGGGCGCGGCCTCTTGGGCGGCGAGTTGCTTCTGGGCGTCCTCATGGAACCAGCGCAGCAATTGGCGCTCGAAGGCGGGGCCGGCCGCTTTGGGGGCGGGATGCTGCTCATCCCAGACGGTGAGTTCCTCGCGTTTGAGGACCTGGTAATCGCGCTCGATGACCGGTTCGGCGAGGCCGAGTTTGAAGTGGCGGTTGAGCCAGGTGAAAAAGGCGGAACGAGAGACGGCGTTGTAGTTGTGCGGGAAGTGCTCGCCGCGCTTGAGCATCACATTATCCGGGGCGCCCATCAGGGCGTAAAGTTGCTTGAGTTGGGGAAAGCCCTTTGTGGACATCTCCTTGGTCCAGTCGTCGGCGCAGGTCATGCCCTGGGGTTTGGGGGCAACCAGGGCGGCAAACTCGACGTTGCCGGTGTCCACGCGCAGGAGGCAGGCGTTTTCGCAAGTGCAGCCGCCCTGCATCGCGGTGCTGACCATGACTGCCGGGAAGGAGAGCTTCACGCGGGGGTCGATGGCGGCGAGGATCATGGTTTGAGTGCCCCCGCCGCTGGCGCCCGTGACGGCGACGCGCTCCGCATCCACCTCCGGCAGGCTCAGCAGGAAGTCCAGCGAGCGAATCGAGTTCCACGTCTGGAGGCCCATCGCGCTCTGCAGGTGCGCCTCGGCCTGCGGGCTGAACAGGCCCCAATTCTCCGTCGTGTTCATCTCCGGCCGCTGTTTGGAGAAACCGTGGACCAGTTCCAGCGAAAGCTGCTGCGAATCCGAGTTGCCCAGCATGTCCCACTGCCAGACCACGCAGCCCATGCGCGCAAGCTGAACGCACATCGATTGGAAGCGGCTTTGGCCCCCCTCCTCGAACCGCTCCTCTCCCTCGGCGATCTCGTGCCGCAACTCGTCGGCGCTCGCAAACGAGAGCCGCGCATTGGTCCAATGCCCGTGGGCGAACAGGACTCCGGGCACCTTGCCGGCAACGTGCTTGGGACGATACAGGTTGCCGGTGACGAAGAAGCCCGGCGCGCTCTCGAAATAGACCTTCTCGACCGTGAAGTCGCCGCGGTCGATCCGCCCGTGGACGACCGCATTGAGCGGGGTCCGGGTCGGCATGGGCCACAGCCCTTCCGAGACCAGGATCTGGCGCCGCACCCGTTCCGCGCGCTTCTCCCACTCGGCCTTGGACCCCGGCGGATTGAACGGAAAGTAGCCGTCCAGGTCCTTGAGCGGCTGCAGCCGCGCGTCATCGGGCTGCTTGCCTTCGGGCAGGACCCGCGGGACAGGCCCCGCCATCGAAGCGGCCGCAATGGCAGAGACGAATGCCGCGAGCAAGACGCCATGGGTCGAAAGTCGGATTGTCATGCCCCATGCGTATAGCCGACCCGCGAGGTTTCGGCCATCCCAAAATGAGAGGGATTTGCGGCCCAACGGGCCGCCAGAACCTAGCCCAGGGCTGAGGCCGCAAGGCCGATGCCCTGGGTTTCGCCACAAACCCGGGCTCCGCGCCCTGAAAGGGCGCCAGAGCCCTTCTGGCGCCCTTTCAGGGCGCGCCTAAATCCTCCAGGGGCATGGTCCCAGGGCATCGGCCAGGCGGCCTCAGCCCTGGGCTAGGCTCTGCCGGCCCTTCGGGTCGGAGATCCCCATTCGTCATT
Organism: uncultured bacterium; assembly: GCA_963749495.1. Taxonomy (GTDB): domain Bacteria; phylum Verrucomicrobiota; class Verrucomicrobiia; order Limisphaerales; family UBA8199; genus CAVQND01. The sequence goes on along the minus strand of CAVVMW010000014.1, from coordinate 175,043 downwards.
CGTCATTCGTCATTCGTCATTCCGCGCCTCTGTCAAAATGCGCGCCGCCCTCGGCGACACCCATGCACTGCCGCAGAGGATCGTCCGCCTTTGGCAGTCTTCCGCTGGCGGGCGCGAGCAGGTTTGCCGTTGGCGTCTGCACGCCGCCTGGCCGCCAAGTGGGCGACGTAGCTTTTCGACAACCGCAGCCCCCAGCGCGCCGCGAACGTGACAGGATTGCCCAGCACGCCAGGAAAATAGGGCTCGGCCTCGCAACCCTCTTTTAGCCGTTTGACCATCTCTGCTTTTGTCATGGGCATACTGTCGATCCGAGGCGGGTGAATATCAAGGCTGATGGCAATAGGTGCGGCGGCATTGGGCAAGGCCGAGGGCGGAGGAGCACGGGAACCAGTGAGCGCGCGCCAGGAGAAGGAAAGAAACCTCAGCTTGTTCGTTGCGGCGGATGACCGCTCTGAACTCAGCGATGCTGGTCGCCGTGGAAATGGAGCGGCGATAGTGGCGCCAGCGTTTGGAGGCGAGTCGGGCGAATTCCAATGTGTCGCGCACGGCTGGGTTTTGGCGGGCCACCGCCGGGGCGCGCCATCCGCTCACCCTGGCCACGTCTTTCTCGCTCCCGAATATGAGTTCGACCGGACGCGGCTGGTCTTCAACGAGGACTTGGAATCTCATGGGAGAAGTCTTGCAGAGCACCGCCGCGTTGGGAAGGCCGAGTGGGGCGCCTCATTCCGCGCTTCGCCTGCGTCCCAGCAACGCCCCGGCCAGTGGCCCAGCGTCATAGACTTTCCGAGGCGCCTCGCAACGGGTGCGAACTCACGTTGCACTCGATGCGCAGGCGGGCCTGACCCTGCCGAGGCGCGGTTGAACATGGGGAAAATCTGTGGGAATTTCTGGGAATTTCTGGGAATTTGCCCGAATTTGCGTTGGTTTGCGGTAATCTGCCGCAATGTGCCGGAGTCGCGAGGGTTCGCGGGCATGGGGGTTCATGAACTCTGTGGCCCTCCTGCGGTGGCCGGCCTGTGGGGGTCCTGGCCCGCATCTTGACCGTCATGCGGCAAGTCTGGCCTCGGACGAGCCTGGGCGTCCAAGGACTATGCGGACTATGAGGACTATGCGGCAACTTTCTTTCGCGGAGGAGCATTTTACAAGGCTAAAGGCTGCCCGTCCTCCGTCCCGATCCTATCGGGACTGCGGAGGGAGGAAAGGCTAAAGTGAAGACGAGCGCTTCGCGCCGGGCAGAACCGCCAAAGGGCTCGCGGCATGGTGGGAGCATTGGCCTGCCTGGCCTGGGCCTCGGCTTCGATGCGCTCAGGGCGGCGGCCGTCCAGTTGGAGGGATTGAAAGCTGGAATTTCTCATGGACGCCACTTTGCGCAGCTTCCACCGCTCCTGTCCAGGGACAGCGCGGACTGTTCGGACAATGCGGAGTTTTTACGCTTGGGCCGGCTATCGAATGGGGTGGATTTTGGCCGCCCGCGAAGCGGCAATGGCGGGTCTTTGTGAATGTCATCGCGCCGATCCCCACAGCTCATTAGATGGCACACGGCACCCGGAAACTGAATGCGCAGTTGGCGCGGCATGGTCCCATTGTGGCTGCCCCGCCCGTGCTGTCACTCGAAAATGCACAATGCAAGGGCTTTCCCGGCAGGCGTCAGGCCTGTGGTATTGGGGGCGAGTGCCGGCTCTCATCTTTTTGGACCTGTGACGTTCGATGGCAGAGGTCGCCATTACGCTGGCGTCCGGTTCAATGCAAGTTTATCGCGCCAGAAATCCGAAAAAGTCGCCGCTCTGGCAGTGCGCCCGCCGCCACTACGACGAATTCGAGGAGATTTACCCAGAGGCTTACCAATTGCTCAAGCCGCTCTGCGCCCTGGCCCACGAGAGCCTCACCGAATACCTTCGCACGGCCCTTGACTGCCCCAATGGCATGCCGGGCGTTATCATGACACTTCACACCTTTGGCGAATACCTTCCCCAATACATCCTGCACAACCCCTTCTCCGTTGAGAAGATGACCCTGGAATCTCCCGGCGACACCGTCATCTACCGCTCCCGGCTCAATGCCAAGATCAACCGCAACTTCGAGGTCTTTACGCCCACCGACTTTCTGGCCGCCATCACCCAGCACATTCCCGACAAAGGCGCCCAGATGGTCCGCTACTACGGCTGGTACAGCAACAAGATGCGCGGCGTCCGTCACCGAGGGCTGCCGCCGGAACTGGCCCCGCACCGCCCGGGCATTTCACCGCCACCGCCGGTGAAGCTGCCCTCCAAGAAATGGCGCGGCCTCATCCTCCGCGTCTGGCATGCTGATCCCCTCCGCTGTCCCGTCTCCCAAAACCCGATGCGCGTCATCGCGGTGATTGACGACCCGCGCCTGGTCGAGAAGATCCTTCGCCACCTCGGCGCCTGGCACGATCCGCCCGCCGCCCTGGCCCCTCCTGCCACTCCAGGGCCTTACACCTACGAGCCCTGTGACGACGTGGATCCGACCCCAGACTACGAAAACGTGCTCACGGACTGAGAATCGTCCTCTGGAAGGCCGGTTCGGAGGCGGGCCTTTTCCTGGCGGGGGCATCTTCCCGGCCCGCTCGGCACACGGCCGGCACCCCTGCCCCGCGAGTTTCAGCCGCCGAGCCGGCCCTCAGGCGCGGCCACCCTCCGGCACCCCCATCCTGCGCCGAAACCGGCCAAAACCGGCAAAATCTGCCGCTTGACACCCCCGTTCCCGTCTAGCACCATGGGCGCAGAATGAGTGACACCGGAAACCAATTCTCCCTCACCCGCGCAGCGTCATTGACCGGCTGGGCGGCAAAAAAGCAATTTCCTATCAGCGACATCCCCTTTCGGCAGTATTGTTAGAAGAGACTTTAAGCCAAATAGATTCCTTTCCCGATCCGCATTTTCTCGTGTTTTTGCTCATGCATCCGGCGTCGAGATTTGATTCAGGACTAAATGCCAGCGGCGGAGTGATATTCCCGGAAAACCGCTGGTTTGAAATTCCCTTCTTCTTCCCTGGTCTTTTCTTCCGGCTATTCTCCTGAGAGCTCTTCTTGCTTCTTCGCCTTGGTTCTTCTTCGGGCCGATTGTTTTGTTTTGATCCGCTCGGCGGCTGTGTTGCTGTTGGGGCGCGATGAGCCCAAAGTCCAAGCGACGTAAGTGCCAGTGTTGCAACGCGTTTTTCTTCCCGGATTACCGGAACCGGAAGCATCAACGCTACTGCGAAAAACCGGATTGCCGCCGGGCCAGCAAGCTCGCCAGCCAGCGGCGCTGGTATCGCCAACCCAAAAATCTTTCGCACTTTCGGCAGGGCGAAGGCACCGACCGGGTGCGGGCTTGGCGCAAGGCTCATCCAGGGTATTGGAAGCGGAAAACCCCTGCGTCTGAAGGCACTCAACCAATTGAGGCAGAAGCGGTTAACCCCGAGCAGACATCTCGTAACGTACCGAGACCTCTGCCCCGTACGTTACAAGATTTCTGCCTGGCACAGGAGCCCGCGTTTATCGGACTGCTCTCGATGTTTGCGGGCAGTACGTTACAAGATGACATCCAGCCTTTGATCCGCCGCCTGATAGAACAGGGTTGCATCATTCTGGGGCGGGTGCTTCCAGAGCAACGCAACGAAAAACCATGTTCTGATTATGATCATCAAACGTCTCCTCCGACCCAATCGGCTCCGTGAGGTCCCCAGCAGTTTTAGCTGGGTGGACCACCGGTTGATTCGTCACCACCATCTGAAAACCTGCGACCACCGGGCCTGGGCTCTCTACCTGTTCCTGGTCACTGTCGGCGACGCCCAAGGCCTGAGTTACTACTCCGAGGCGGCCCTGGGGCGGCAGCTCAAGCTGGATCCGTTGGAACTGGCCTCAGCGCGTCAGCAATTGGAGCGGGCCGGGCTCATCGCCTATCAAAAACCTCTCTACCAGGTGCTGGCCCTGCCGGAGGTCTCCTCCGAGCCGGTGGCCCCGGACGCACCTCGCAGCGAGCAAGCTCAGTGCGTGGGCGACATCCTGCGCCGGGCCTTGGCGGGAGGTCGGCCATGATCGATTACCCCACCTTCTGCCAGCTTCGAGTGCTCTTGGATGAAAAGCATCTCACTGCCGCCCAGGTTGCGGTGGAACTTCAACTGGACCCCAAAACCGTCGCCAAGTGGGCGGAGCAGACCAGCTATCACCAACGCCGAGGCGGCAAACGCCCCAGTAAGCTCGACGCGTTCAAGGGCCGGATTGTTGGCCTGCTGGAACGTCATCCTTACAGCGCTCAGCAAATCCTCCAGGAACTCAAACCCCAGGGCTACGCTGGCGGTTACAGCATCCTCAAGGAGTTTGTCCGCCTGGTGCGCCCGATGCGCAAACCCGCCTTCCTGATGCTGGAGTTTGCTCCGGGGGAATGCGCGCAGGTCGATTGGGGCAGCTTCGGCTCCGTCACCGTCGGCTCTACCAGACGGCGCTTGAGCTTCTTCGTGATGGTCCTGTGCTTCAGCCGCCTCATCTATGTGGAGTTTACCCTCTCCGAAGGCATGGAACAGTTCCTCTCCTGCCACCGCCATGCCTTCGAGTTCTTCGGGGGCATCCCCGCTAAAGTCATGATCGATAATCTCAAGGTCGGGGTGCTCGAACATCCGCTGGGCGCTGCGGCCCGTTTCAACCCGCGCTACCTGGACTTCGCCGCCCACCATGGCTTCGTCCCCGTCGCCTGCCAGGTCAAAAAGGCGAACGAAAAAGGGCGCGTGGAAAATGGCGTGGGCTACGTCAAAAAGAACTTCCTGAGCGGTTTGCAGATCCCCTCCTTCGAGGCCGTCAATCCCGCCGCCCGGCAGTGGCAGGATACCGTGGCCAACGTGCGTATCCACGGCGAGACCCACGTCAAACCCCTGGAACGGTTTGCTCAGGAAAAGCCCCTGCTCAAAGCCCTGCCGCTCCGTCCTTATGACTGCGGAGTCGTCCGGCCCACCAGCGCCAACAGTTGTTGCCGCGTCGTTTTTGAGACCAATCGCTACACCGTGCCTCACCTCTATGCCTCCCAGCAACTGAGCCTCAAAATCTATCCTGACCAAGTGCTCTGCTATCACCACGAAAAGCTGATCGCTACCCACCTGCGCGGCTACGACCGCCGCCAGGACATCCGCAACCCCGACCATATCCAGGAACTCCTGACGCAGCGTCACCGCGCCCGCGACCAAACCTGCCTGCAAGCGTTCCTGAGCCTGGGACCGCAGGCCGAACTCTACGGCCGTAAACTCCGGGAAAAACGCTTCAACGCTCCCCATCACATCCAAAAGATCGTCGCGTTGAGCCAACTCTACGGCCCCGATAAAGTGGCCCGCGCCCTCCAGGACGCCCTGACCTTCGATGCGTACGGCTGCGAATACATCGCCAACCTGTTGGAACAACGCGAGCGCCACGCCGTGGCGCCCTCGCCCTTGCACCTGACCCGCCGGCAGGACCTCTTGGAACTGGACCTGCCCCCGGCCGACTTGAGTCCCTATGACCCCAACCCGCCCTCTCCCCAACCATGAACCCCTCCCTCCTGGCTCAGCAACTCGACTACCTCAAACTGCCTTTCCTGAAGGCGCAATACGACGACCTGGCCCAGCAGGCTGCCCGGCAGCCCTGGACTCACGCCGAATACCTGGCCCGGCTCATCGACGGCCAATACCAGCAGCGCCGGGAGCGCGCCGTGGCCCTGCACGTGAAGGCCGCGCGCTTTCCGGTCATCAAGACCCTCGAACAGTTCCAGTGGGATTGGCTTAAGAAAATCAATCGGCTCCAGGTGCAGAACCTCTTTCGCCTGCAGTTCCTGGAACAGAACGCCAACGCCATCTTCCTGGGCAACGTTGGCTTGGGCAAGACCCACTTGGCCACCGCCCTCGGCTACGCGGCCTGTCTGGAGGGCCACTCGGTTCTCTTTGCCAACGCCATCAATGTCATCAACCAACTCAGCGCCGCCCAGAAAAGCAGCCGCCTCAAAAGTGAACTCCGCAAATACCTCCGTCCCCGGCTGTTGATCTTGGATGAGATCGGCTACCTGCCCATCGACCAGCATGGCGCCGACCTGCTCTTCCAGGTTATCAGCCAGCGCTACGAGCGCGGTTCCATCGTGGTGACTACCAACAAACCCTTCAAACAGTGGGCCAGCATCTTCAACAATGACGCCACGCTGGCCTCCGCCGTCCTGGATCGGCTCCTCCATCACGCCGAGACGGTCGTCGTCGAAGGCACCAGCTTTCGCATGAAAGACCAAATCCAAACGTGATCCGGTTCTCCACTATCAGTTCCGTCGCAAAACCGGCAGCAGAAGCTGCCGGTTGTTTGCTTTTCGACCCTCCGCCCGCTCAGATTTTGGAACCGGCGCTTTTCATCCGCGTTCCCGCCGCCGCTGACACTAAAGTCAATGGATTTGGAACGTGCAACTTTATCGGTGCTTGCAATAGGAATATGCTTGTCTTTGTGCGCTGCCAAGTCCGACGAAAGGCTTGAACGAGGGTTGCTTGCGATACGGTTTGCCGGCAGTGTGGAACTGGCTCAAGAGCGATGCAACGCGTTCCTGGACGAGCACACCAATTCTCCCGCGGCGACCGGCAGGGCTTACCTGGCGTTGGCGTTGCACAGGGGATTTCGATGGGATGCACCTGACGGCATCGTTAGGAATGCCGAGGAGGCACTCAGGCATCCGCTTGCAACGGACGACGCATGCCGTGCCTACGCGGCATTGGGAGAAGCCCTGCAGGTGGAGATTTCCCGTGGGCTGAGCCTGCGGGAGGAGGCGGTCTTGAGAAAGCGGGCCTTGATTGCGAATCTTAAGGGATTGTCACTGGTGATGAGCCAGATGAAGGTGTTCCAAAAGCAGGAAGTTCCTCAAGTTGGTGGTTTCACCCTTCTCGTTGTCAGTACCAACGACCCGGCGTATCGAGCGATGGTTGCCAGGCACGAGGAGCAAATGATCGCCCACGACAAAGCAATCGCGGCGAACGCGTTGATTGATTGGCGCGGGCGGTTCGAGGAGGCTGTGGTAGGCCTGTACCGTGCCACGCCGTTCAGTGAAGAGATTTCCGCCGAAGGGAGAACGCTGAAGCTGGACCCTGCGGTTCTGAAGGGATTGATAGACAAGGTGAACGCCTCAAGTAAGCCATCGAAGTCTTCCGAGGCCAGCCCGCGAGGGGGCAGTCCTCTGGGCCTTTCCATCACGGGGCTGCCGGCGGCTGAGGCGCGCCGCGAATCCGGCGCGGACGGCCACACTTTTGGGCTCCTAAGCCCAGTGGCTCTCTTTGTGAGCCGAATAACCCAACGGGCTGCGGGCTGATGCGCTTGGCGCTCTCACAAATCAGCCTTTGCGGTGCCGCGCTGCTTGCATCGCCCGCTTGCACTCGCCTTGTCGCAGCGCAGGAATACGAAGTTGAAGGCGTGATCGACGAAAGGGTATTTCAGGAGCCGAACACTGTTTGGACGGAAACGAGAGCCGACTTTACGGTGTGGGTGCGAGGCCAGGCGTGGCTGATCGTGGAAGGGGTCAACCTTAACTTTTCCCACATGGACTGGGTCAAACCTTTACTTTTCCCACAGTGACAGCCGGCGGAGTGGTTGGCACGATGGTCAATGCCACGCGCCGACCGCGGGTCCAGTGTCCGGGAGCCGTGTACGTAGCCGGCAAAATCGAGCCCCAAGCCGACATAAAGTGAAAAGTTATAGTTTGACCCTTTTCTTTCCACAGTGACAGCCGGCGGAGTGGTTGGCACGATGGTCAATGCCACGCGCCGACCGCGGGTCCAGTGTCCGGGAGCCGTGTACGTAGCCGGCAAAATCGAGCCCCAAGCCGACATAAAGTGAAAAGTTATAGTTTGACCCTTTTCCGCGCTGGCCCAAGACGCGCAGAAACCCGGCAAAAAATGGCGCTTGACACCCCGGCCGCCGTCTCGCACGGTGTCGGCATGCTCAGTGAGACCCAAAACCACTTCTCCCTGACCCGCGCAGCGCTGAGTACATGCGCGCACCCCAAAAAGGAATTTCTTATCAGTATCAGTAACCCCAGTGGTGGGACAGATGCCGTCCAACCGGTCAAGAATGCGAAGACCATGAAGATTGTTTTAGGCGTCATGTTGGCCCTGTCGGGGCTGGCACCCTCCATCGTCCAGGCTGGGACCGGTTTTTCGTATCCGTCCGACAGGCCGGAGCCCGATGTGATCCGATCCATGGAGCAGATGGACAGGCAGCGCAAGATGCGGGCGGCGCTCCGTGAAAGCCTTTGGCGCGTTGTCGATGGCCTTACGGAGAGCGTCCTGGCGCCAGGCTGGTATCAGTTCGAGGGCAAAGTCGTGGACGTTTCCTCTTCCGGCATCCGCGTGGATGGGGCCTTCTACACGCTCCTGGGCGAGACCAACGGCGAGGGCCGCGATTTCTGGGTCGCCAATTTCCCGTTCCCGGTGGCCGACGGCCAGCATCTCGAACGTACGAATTTCTACGCTGCCAGGCGCGCCGGGATGTATAGCTATCCGACCGTCGCCAGCAGCCGGCGCACGATCCCGAAATTTGACTTTGGCGAGATAGTCAAGCCGCCGGCCCCCGTGGCCCGCACCGCGGAGCAGATCGCCGAGGCACGCAAAAAGCGCGAAGAGCGGGTCCGAGCCCAAGCGCCCGCCGTGTTCCGGTTTTACATGGAACAAACGGCGGACGGCTCCGCATTCGCCGAGCGCCGCGTGGGCGAAATGTATCGCGACGGCAAGGGCGTGGCGCAGGACCTCGCCCAGGCGCGCCTATGGCTGCAGAAGGCGGCGGCCCACGGCGACAAGGAGGCCGAGCAAGCCCTGAAGGCGCTGCTGGAGCAATCAGCGCCCCGATGAGCGGCTCTTGACAAGGCCGCTCGCTTGATCCAGGATGTCCGCGCCTCAACCCCCTTGGCGGGTTGAGGCTTTTTTGTGCCCCGCGCGCCTGCCAGGCTATGGATTCTGTGCCCAGCCGCGCGCTTGCCGGGCTGAGGACTGTGGACTTTGGACTGAAAAGGGGTCCCTAGTATCGTGCCATCGTCCGGAGGTGGCTCACCAGCACACCTCCAACAACGGTTTGGCCGGCCCGCTTTACACTTACACCCCCGCGGGCCGCCTTGAGTCCCGCACCTGGGCCCGCGGCGTCACTACGACGTACACCTACGACATCGCCGGCGAACTGAGCGGCGTTGCCTACTCCGACTCCACCCCGGCCTTGAGCTACGGTTATGACCGACTCGGGCGTCTGGCCACTGTCCGGTGCACCATTGGCCCCTGGTCTTCGCCCATGGACAGCAGGGGTGTTGAATGATTACTGGAAAGATACGCATTTGGAGAACCCGAATCTTTCGCACCCACTTTGGAGCTTCGGAGCCGTTATTACCCAGCCAAAGCCTGGCTTTCGAGCACATTCGACCGCGAACAACGCTAATGCCGCGTCTTTGCGGCGAACAAGCTCGTTCCCAGGTCAATAGTGTCCTGGCCGCAATAGCTTCATCACCTGCTGCACGACCCTGTCGAATCGAGGCTTCTGGAGCCGCTTCGCCACGTCGGAGATTGACCTCCGTCTCGCCCCTATGTCCTCGATAGCCGTCATTCGTCATTCGTCATTCGTCATTCCGCCCTCCGCTCTTCACCAGCGCCCCCCCGCCAACTCCTGCGCGAGCGCCCCCGCATCATACACCTTGCGCAGGGCCTCGAGGATTGCGCTGGAGTGGACGCACACGGCTCGCGCCTGGTCTTCGGTGTAGATGAAGTCGGTCACCAGCGACTGGATGTTGCCGTCGAAGATGACCCCGACAAATTCGCCCCGGGCATTGACGACCGGGCTTCCGGAGTTGCCGCCGATGATGTCGGCGGTGCAGACAAGATTCAAGGGCGTGGCCCGGTTCAACTTGTTCTGCCTGGCCAGCCAGCGTGGCGGCAGATCGAAGGGCGGCCGGTAGTGCTGGCCGGCCGCGCGCTGGTAAAGGCCAGCGAAGGTCGTTTCGGATGGGATGCCGCGGCCCTCTTCCTGGTAACCGGCCACGATGCCATAAGACAGGCGCAGCGTCCCGGTGGCGTCGGGGTATTGGTCCGGCCCGGCAAGGCCATAGCGGGCCTTGCCGATCAGGGCATGGGCCTGGCGAATGGCTTCCTGCCGCGCCTCTGTCTCTTTGCGGACAGCGCGCGCCTCCGGATCGACCAGCCGCGCCAGTTCGATCATCGGGTCGCGGGCCTGTTCGAGCGCCTGAGGACCGCCCTCATACCATTGGCGGCGTGTGGCCGCCGAGCCGAGCCTGGTGCCGCGCACCGCCTCGCCGGCGCGTTCTTGCGGCGACTTGCCCGCCAGGACCCTCTGCACCAATGGATGCTCGCAGCCGAGCTCCTCGATGAGCCAGGTCAGCGAATCGGCCAGCTTGAGAGTCTCGAGGTCTTCATAGACCGGGTTCTCGGCGAAGAGTCCATGCTCGAAAGAGGCGCGGACTGTCTCGCGATATTCCTCGAGGCGCTGGCCGTCCGGCTTGGCCCCCTCGGCGCCGGCACGCAGCAGGGAGCGGGCGTAGCGGAACAACATGGTGTTGAAGCCGGTGCCTCGTTCGAGCAGGTCATACTCGACGGCGCAGTCGCCGATGCCCTTCTGCGCCTGCGCAATCCGGTCCCAGACCTGCAGGACCTGCGCCGGGACGAAATTCGCCGCGTTTCCAGCCCGATCCGGGTGCTCCGCCATCGCCTTGACCGAAGCGCGCAGCTTCTCCTGGGCCGCCCGCTTGCTCTCCATGAGCTTGGGGTCGAGCAACCCGGCCAGGGCGCCATCGCGCGCCTTGCGCGAGTTGCGCACGCCGAACAAATCGTTGCGGGCGCGGCGGGCGTTCTCGGCGCTGCGCTCGCTGTAAGCCCCGAGCAAGACCTCCAGCCGCTTGAGCCGCTCCAGGCTCCTGGGGAACTCCCGGTCCCGTTGATACTCCAGCTCCGACACCGTCCGGAAACGGTCCGTCCGTGCCGGATGGCCCGACACAAACACCAACTCATGGTCTGTGGGCCCGCTCCGGCTCCACTTGAGGTAATGCCCGACCTTGGCGGGCCGCCCCTGCTCGTAGGCGCGGAACAGGCAGATGTCCAGGTCGAACCGGGGATACTCGAAATTGTCCGGGTCGCCCCCATAGAAGGCGATCTGTTCCTCGGGCGCAAACACCAGCCGGATGTCGGTGTACCTCTTGTAGCGGTAGAGATGGTACTCCGCGCCCTGGTAAAGCGTGACCACCTCACTTTTCAAACCAGTCTTGTCCTGCGACTCTTTCTCGATGGCCGCAATGGCCGCCCGCCGGGCGCCAAACGCCGCCTCGTCCGACATCCCCGGCTGCACGGCCGCGTTGACCCCTGCTGTAACGTCCTCGATCTCCTTGAGCACGCTGACCTCCAGCCCCGGGCACATCTTCTCCTCGGCGCGGGTCCGGGCATAGAACCCGTCCCGCAGGTAATTGTGCTCCTTGGAGCTGAGACGTTGCAAAGCGCCGGAGCCGACGTGGTGGTTCGAGAGAATGAGCCCGTCCTGGGAGACAAACGCCGCCGAGGCGCCCATCCGCACCGAAGACTGCTGGAGATGCTCCAACCACGCGTCCGTCAGCTCGAACCCGTACTTCTCCCGGACCAGGTTGCGGGGAGGGCGATTGTAGAGCCACATCCCCTCGTCCCCCCGCGCGCACAGCGCCAGAAGAAGAAAGGCTAAAGGCCGAAGGCTAAAGGCTAAAGTGGCCTTACCTGGAGCCTGCAGCATGGCGGTGTGGCGGAGGGGCGGAGCGGCGGGAGGTACTTTGGCCATAATTATGCCGGCAGTCTATGGAGCACATCGCGCCAGTCCAGCGTTTTGTCACGGGCCGGGCGATGCCATCGCGTCCCTTATGTCCCTTGTGTCGCTTTTGTCCCTTGCCCGTGCCGGCCATTGACAGCCCCCCTAGCGGCAACCATGCTGGAACCGATGATGGTTGAGCAGACAGTCCGGATCGTTTCCAACGAGCGCGACACCGAGCTTTACTTCCGGCTGGCCGTGCGCGCGCCCCGGATTGCCTCGCTGGTCCAGCCGGGACAGTTTGCTCACGTGCGCATCCTCCCGCTCCGGCAAGCCCTGCTGCGGCGGCCCTTCAGCATCTTCGAGGCGGAGGGCGAGACCTTCTCGATCCTCTACAAGGTCGTTGGGAACGGGACCCGCGTCCTGTCCGAGATGCAGCCAGGCCAGGAATTGAGCGTCATCGGGCCGCTGGGCCGGGGGTTTACGGTGCCGCAGGCCGCACAAGAGACTCCGCTGCTCGTGGCGGGCGGCTATGGCATGGCCGCCCTGTACCTGCTGGCGCAGCGCTCGCCGCAAAAGGGAATCGTGTTCGCGGGCGGGCGGCGCCGCGCGGACATCCTGTGCGAGGAGCAATTCCGCGCCCTGGGCTGGGCGGTGCGCGTGACCACTGAGGACGGCAGCGGCGGCGAAAAGGGGTTGGTGACACAGCCGCTGGCTGCGGAGCTGAAGCGCGACTCGGCCGGGGCCAAGCTCTTCGCTTGCGGCCCCACGCCAATGCTCAAGGCCGTAGCGGCCATAGCGGCGCAGTTCGAGGTCCCGGCGGAACTTTCGATGGATGAGCACATGTGCTGCGGCGTGGGGGTCTGCCTGACCTGTGTGATCCCGGTCAGGACTGAATCGGGCTGGGAATACCTGCGGACCTGCACCGAGGGACCGGTCTTCGATTCCCGTCGCATCCTCTGGGACAACCCCAACCGCATCCAGGGAGGGGCTCGCTGCGCATGAACCTCTCGGTCCAGATCGGCAAATTGAGGATGCAAAACCCGGTGACCGTCGCCTCCGGCACGTTTGGCTACGGCATGGAGTACGCTCAACTCCTGGACCTCAACCAACTGGGCGCGGTGGTCGTCAAGGGCCTCCGGCTCGGCCAGGTCCCAGGCAATCCGACGCCGCGCACGGCCGAGACCGCCAGCGGCCTGCTCAACGCCATCGGCCTGCAAGGACCGGGGGTGGACGGTTTCATCAAGAGGTATTGGCCTTTTCTCAGGGGGTTGAAGGTGCCCACGATCATCAACATCTGGGGCGCTACGGTTCAGGAATATGGCGAGGTGGCGCGGCGCTTCGACGCGCTCGAAGGGGTCGGTGCCCTGGAAATCAACGTCTCCTGCCCGAATGTCAAGGCGGGCGGCTCGCAGTTCGGGACGGATGCGAAGCTCCTGGGCCAGGTTGTCGCCGCGTGCCGGCAGGCCACCACCCTGCCCTTGATCACCAAGATGAGCCCCAATGTGCCCAGCATCCAACCTTTTGCCCGCGCCGCCGAAGAGGCCGGCAGCGACGCGTTGTCCGTCACCAACAGCTTCCCAGGCATGGCGATTGACATCCAGACGGGCCGCCCCAAGCTGGCCAACGTGACCGGCGGTCTGACGGGGCCGTGCATCAAACCGCTGGCCATCAAGCTGGTCTGGGACGCCGCCAGGGCCGTCAAAATCCCCATCATCGGCATGGGCGGCATCCAAAGCGCCGACGACGCCATCGAGTTCATGATGGCTGGCGCCACCGCCGTGGCTGTGGGCACGGCCAACTTCTACGAACCGCAGACCGCCCTGGCCGTCATTGCCGGCATTCGCGACTTTATGGAGCAACGCGGCATCCTCGACGTGCGCAACCTCGTCGGCAGCGTGCGACTCGATTCGTAGCGCAGATTCCCAAACCTGCGCTACGACTTTGTCAACGGCCCTCGGGCGGTGCCGCCACGCCAGCACGGTCGGTTTTTCATTCGTCATTCGTCATTCGTCATTCAGCAATTCGTCCCTTGACCATTGTCAGGACGCGAGTTATACCGGAAGCCGAACAGCAAAGCAGCACCCAGTACCACAGGACTTATGACTCTGACAAAACGGGAGTTGGTGGCGCGGATCAGCAGTGAGACCGGTTTCATCCAATTGGATGTGATGGGCATCGTTCAAAGGACCCTCAACTACATCGCCGAGGCCCTGGCACGGGGCGACAAGGTGGAATTGAGGAACTTCGGGGTTTTTGAGATCAAGGTGCGCCGGGCCAGGATCGGGCGGAACCCCAATGCGCCGACCACCGATGTGCCGATCCCGGAGCGGGCGGTCGTCCGGTTCCGGCCTGGCAAGGAACTGCGCGCCGAGGTCCTCAAGCTCTCCCCGAAGCCCAAGGCCCAGTCCAGTTAGCCGGAGCGCGCCGCATGGAACGTTTGCCCGGTTTCCGCGATTTCTACCCTGAACCGCTCCCGCAGCCCGGCCTGTGGAGCGCAGATGCGCGCCAGTTCATTTTCGAGCGCTGGCGCGCCACCGCCCGCTCTTACGGGTTCCGCGAATACGACGGCCCGCCCCTGGAGGCCCTCGAGTTGTTTACCACCAAGAGCGGCGAGGAGATCGTCTCCCAATTATACAACTTCCGCGACAAAGGAGAGCGCGAGGTCGCGTTGCGTCCCGAGATGACGCCCACGCTGGCCCGGATGTTGGCCGCTCACGAGCGCAGCTACAAGAAGCCGATCAAGTGGTTCACGCTCCCGCAACTCTTCCGCTACGAGCGCCAGCAAAAGGGCCGCCTGCGCGAGCATTTCCAGTTCAACGCCGACATCGTCGGCGAGAGCCATCCCGGGGCCGACGCCGAACTGATCGCCTTGCTGATCGATGCCTTGCGCGCGCTGGGCCTCACGGCGGAGGACTTCGTGGTGCGGCTGAGCAGCCGGAATGCCTGGCACGATTTCTTCCTCGAGCACCACGGCCAGGCCGGCGCGGAGTATTCTTTCTACCAGGCCATCAACAAACTGGAGCGGGAAGAACCCGAGACCAGCCGCTCGAAGCTGGCCGCGCTCGGCCTTTCCCTCGAGGAGGTCAGGGCCTTCATCGACCAAGCCAGGCCCACGGCCCAACTGGGCCAGATCCTGGATAACCTGGCGGCGCGCGGCTTGCAGCAGTTCGCCCGGGTGGACTATGGCGTCATCCGCGGCCTGGCCTACTATACGGGCATCGTTTTCGAGGCCTTCGACCCGCGCGGCGAGTTTCGCGCCATCGCCGGCGGCGGCCGCTACGACAACCTTATCCAACTCATCAGCGGCGGCAAGGTCCACCTCCCCGCGCTCGGGTTCGGCATGGGCGACGTCGTCCTGCTCGAACTGCTCAAGGCCCGCGGGCGGCTGCCGAAGTTCGAAGCGGCCATTGACGTCTATTGTCTGATTGAGGAGGAGGCCCTGCGCAACGCCTCCTTGAAGCTGGTCCACGACTTGCGTTGTGCCGGCCTGGTGGCGGACTACAGCCTGGCTCCCGCCAAATCGGACAAGCAATTCAAGCGCGCCCAGGAACTCAAGGCGGCCTGCACGATTCGGCTCGAACGCACTCCCGCCGGCGAGTTGCTCGCCAGGGTCAAGGACCTGCGGACACGCCAGGAGCGAACCGCCAGCCCCGCCGACGCCGCCGGCCAAGTGAGGGCCACCCTCCCGACCCGAGCGTGAACCGGCGCCTCGTTCGATCCAGGAGCACCGGCCAGGCGGCGTCCTCGCGTGCAACTGGTCAGTGAAGGCGGAGACGGAGTACCGGGCAGACCCCTCACCCCAGCCCTCTCCCCTTCCGAAGGGGAGAGGGAGAAGCGTCGGCAGTTTCGGGGAATTCCCGGCGTCTCCGCTTCCTCAAGCCGCCACCGAGAATCCTCCCTCTCCCCTTCGGAAGGGGAGAGGGTCGGGGTGAGGGGTCCGCCCGCCGTGTCACCCCCGCCCTCATTGGGAGATCACGCACCCCGATCCAACAAAGAGGCGAGGCTCGCGGCCTCGCCTCGAAAACAATTTGCTGCGCGCGTTACGGCTTTTCGGCCGGTGTGGCGGGCGCCACGCCGGCGCTGCCTTTGCCTTCCCACTCCTTGACGAGCGTGGCGCCTTTGCCGAGGCGTTTGCGGAGGTAGGTCAGCTTGGCGCGGCGCACCGAGCCTTTGCGCTCGACCTCGACCTTTTCGACGCGGGGCGAATGGACCGGGAAGATGCGTTCGACACCTTCGCCATAGCTGATGCGCCGGACCGTGAACATCTCGTTGAGGCCATGGCCGCGCCGCCCGATCACCACACCGGCGAAGATCTGGATGCGCTCCTTGTCCCCTTCCACCACCTTGGTGTGGACCCGCACGGTGTCGCCGACGGCGAAATCCAGGGCCTCTTTGCGGTAGTGTTCGGACTCGATTTTGTCTAGTAATGCCTGATTCATAAATTCAAAGCAGGTCCGGCCGGCGCTGCTGCGTGCGCAACCGGGACTGTTCGTCCCGCCAGCGCGCGATCTGCGCGTGGTTGCCCGAGAGCAGGACCTCGGGGACTTTCATGCCCCGGAACTCCGCCGGCCGCGTGTATTGCGGATACTCCAGCAGGCCGTGGCTGAACGATTCTTCCCGCGCGCTTTCGTCGTCGCCCAGGACCCCCGGCAGCAGCCGCGCCACCGCGTCGATGACCACCATCACCGGCAGGCCCCCGTTGGTCAGCACGTAGTCGCCTATGGACAACTCATCGTCGGCCAACTCCTGGCGCACCCGTTCGTCGAAGCCCTCATAATGGCCCGAGATGAGCAACAGGCGCTCCTGCCCGGCCAACTCGCGCGCGATGGCCTGGTTGAAAGTGCGCCCGGCCGGTGAAAACAATATCACACGCGCCTTGGCGTCTGCCAAATCCTCCACGGCTTCAAAGATCGGTTCGGGCTTGAGCAGCATGCCCGGCCCGCCGCCGAACGGCCGGTCATCCACCGTCTTGTGGCGGTCGTGCGCATAATCGCGCAAGTTGTGGATGCGCAAATCCAGCCGCCCTGTCTCCCGTGCCCGCTTGATAATGCTCTCATCCAGCGGCCCGGCAAACATCGCGGGAAACAGGGTGAGGACGTCAATTCTCATCTCGTGTCCGTCACAGCCGCGGCGCCGGCCCATGGAGCGCCGCGGCGCCCGGCGGCCTGCGGGCTCCACCCGCCTGGGAGCGGCCCGGCCTAGCTTGCCGGCTGCTCCTCGACGATCTCCAGCGTGCAGCGCAACCCCTTGCGGGCGCTGCCTGCCAGCAACAGGGAGCGAATCGCGTTGATCGTCATCCCCTGCCGCCCAATGACCTTGCCCACATCCTGCGGGTGCAGGCGCAACTCATACACGGTCGTCCCCTCCCGTTCGACGGGCGTGACCGTGACCGCCTCCGGGTGCGCCACCAGGCCCCGGACCACATATTCGAGAAAGGCCTGCATAAGACAAGACAACGGACAAAACCAGGCAGCTCAAGGTTGCGCCGAGGCCACGGCCGGGGCTTGGGCCGCGGCCTTCCGGGCCTTGCGGATAAAACTGGCCACGGTCTCGCTCGGCTGGGCCCCCTTGCTCAGCCAGTAATTGGCCCGCTCGAGGTTCAACGTGAAATTATTGCCCTTGTTCAGCGGCTGATACGTCCCCAGCCCCTCGATGAATCTGCCATCCCGAGGGCTGCGGGCGTCCGCCACCACAATGCGAAACACGGGCGTGTTCTTTGTCCCCACCCGCTTCATGCGAATTCTAACTGCCATACATCATCATTTCGTTTGACGCCGCCGGCCGCTGCACGCGGCCTGCCAGCCAGGCTCTCGAAAAAGAGGGGGCAGCTTAGTCTCATCCGCCGGACTTTGCAAGCCCTCTTTTTCAGGTTTTTTGCGGGGCCGGGGGGCATTGACAGAGTCGCTCGGCGCGCCTGTGCGCCAGGGACGCCAGCGTAGCGCAGGTTTCCGACGGTGGTTTCATACTACACCTGGTGCAATTTCGTTTAGGGCTTGCCGGCTTTTTGATTTGGCGATCCGCTTGGAGTTGGCCACCCAAGCCCGCAACGCCTGCTCTTGTTGGGCCGTCAACGCGATCCACATCCGGCCGTCGGGTCGCGCTCTTCGAGCTGTCACCAGTCCGTTCTTGAGCCAATAGTGAACCACGTATTGGCTAACGGCAAACTTTTGGCTCAGTTGCTGCACCGTCAACTCGCCGGGTTGTTGCAGCACTGGGGCCGGAATGTGGTGCTTGCACCGAATCCAGGCGACCATACTGACGGTAAAAGCTCGGCCTTTGGCGCTTCGGAGGCCTTCCTGGTTCAGGGTGAGGGCAATCTGGCGGTCGGTCTGTTGCTGGGCGAGTTGCCGCACTTTGCTCACGAGGGCCTCCGTGTAGCGCCAGCGGTCGGCAGCGTTAAGCGGCAGCTCGACCACGAGGTCCTCGGTGGCCTCTCCTTGCCAGCGCAAATGCAAGATCGCCTGGTGCGTTGCCGGCCGCTTTTCCAGTGTAATATCCTTGAGCAGCAGCCGCAAAATGCACTTGCGCTGCTTGGCGGTCGTGGTGGCCGCTTGCCAGAGCCGCGGCAGGTCCTCGGCCAGCAATCGTACCTGGGCCTGTTGCTCCGCCGACAAGGGCGGGGTTTGCTTTTCCTGATATTGCCGGTATTGCTGGCGCAACCCTTCGAGTTGCTGCAAGGCGTGTTCCCAACGTTGTTCGAGCGTCGCTGCTACCAGACGGTTGGCCGGATCGACTTCCTCGAAGCGCCGTTGGGCCAACTGCCCTTCATACTCGGCTCGCTGGATTCTGAGCTGCCATTGATGCTCCAACGCCTGGTCGCGCTGTTCCACCTCCGCCACGGCAGCCAAGGCGATTTCCACCTGCGCCGGCACCAGCGCCGACAAGATCCGCCGGGCGACGGCTTCATCCAGCAGGTCGCCACGAACCGACCAGCAGCCTTTGCCTGCCAGTTCTCGCCGCCGCCAGTTGCATTCATACCAAACCAGGCAACCGCCCTGTCCCACGTAACGCGGGGAGAGCCGGTGCCCGCACTGACCACAGACCAGCAGACCTTGCAGCAGCGCCGGCCCTTCGCGCGCCGCCGAACCGGCGGCGCCAGGGCAAGCGTTGGTTTGGTTCTGCGCCAGCCGCTGCTGGTTGGCCAGATATTCCTCCCAGGGGATGTAGCCCGGATGTTGGTTGGGCAGGTTCACTTGCCACTCGGCCAAAGGCATAGAGCGGACGGTATTGTGCATCTGGCCAGTGGGCGAGAAGTTTTTGCAGGTTCGCCGCCGACCGAATACATAGGCCCCGGCGTAAGCCGGGTTGCGCAATAGACTCAGGACGCGGCCATGGTTCAAGCGGCCCCACCGCAACTGCCCGTTCCAGACTCCACCGTAGCTGCGCTTGGGGAAGAGCAACTGGTGCTTGGCAAAATGCTGCACCACTCCGTAAGCGCTGGCGGTTTGCCCAAAGCTGCTGAAGACCAGGCGCACGGCGCCCTGCACCTCCTGGTCCGGGTCTAAAACGATGCCCTCGGCCTCGGCATAAACAAAGCCCACCGGCAGGGGAAAACGCAGTTGGCCTTTGCGCGCTTTGTTGAGCTTGCCGCCCTGGAGGCGGACGCGCAAGAAGTGCAGTTCGGCCTGGGACATCGTACCCTTGAGTCCCAAGAGCAAGCGGTCGTTGAAATCCCCGGGGTTGTAAGCGCCGTCTTCGTCGATGAGCAACGTGCCCGTCCACCCACACAAGTCCACTAGCCGATGCCAGTCCAGATCCGAGCGCGACAGGCGGGAGGCCTCCAGGGCGAGAACCGCGCCCACCTTCTGTAAGGAGACCAGCGACACCACTCGTTGGAAATCCGGTCGGTTGGCCATCTGGCTGCCCGAGATCCCCAGGTCGCCGTCCAGAGTGAGTATCCGCTCCGGCGGCCAGCCCAGTTGAAGGGCCTTGTCCCGGAGCGCGTATTGGCGCTCGGTGCTCTCCCGGTGCTGGCGCACTTGGTTGAGGGTCAACTGGCGCAGGTAAATGCAGGCCAGTTTTTGGCGATGAGTTTCCTGGACCAACTCGGTGTTCATAAGCAGCGTTGGCCGCCCAAGGCGGCGGAGGCAAGGGTGCGCCAGCCCGACGGAACGCCTGGAGCATGGTGGCGACCACCTGCGCCACCGGCCGGGGATCGATCCGCAAGGCCGCCGGCTGCATCGCTCAGACCTTCTCCTGGCGGCGTAAGAGTTGGCGGTTGATGTCGCATATCTGTTCCAACAGATGGCGCACGTGCTGAAAGTTTTTTATCAGGGCTTGGACCTGGGCGTGCTGCTGCTGAGAGAGGTATTGGAGTTGGGGACGGCCGTGGGGATAGCTGACCGACAAATAGTATTTGGGACCGTGACCGCGGCCGGAGGCGCAGTGGCAACCGGGCTTGCCGCAGGGCAGGTATCGCTCGATGAGCGAGCCGCGAACCACGCGCCGGGCCAAAGGAGGCAGGCGTTGGATCAAGGCCTGGCGTTTGCGGCGCAGGCTGGCGATGGAAGCGGGCATGATTATCAGAACAGTTAAATAACTGTTCTGATAATGGATCGGTCAAGGGCATCTGTCAACTCCTTTCTGGTTCGAAGAGGCCGGCGGGCCGGACGCCTTCAACTGCCGCAGCAGTTGCACCAACTCCAGCAGTGCGGGCGCCGACAGCCGGCGCGCGGTCCCCGCGCTCGTCGGCACCGCCTTGTCGGTCCAGTCCTCCAAAATGGAAAAGGTGCCACCTTCTCCCCCCTCCAGAATCAGCGTGGCCTGACCGCGGTAGCGCCGGGCTTCGACCACCCGGAACCGCTCTCCGCGCCGGGGATGGAAGGGGTGGGTGATTACCGCCCATCCCAAAAGTTCACCTGCACCATGTGCAGTTCGCACTAACTGTCCCAAACCTGCTGTATCGCGGGTTTCCAAACCCGCAGGCCGACCGCAAACCTGGGGCGCTCGACATGCCGCCGCCCCGCCGATTGGAAATCGGCGATACAGCAGGTTTGGAAACCTGCGCTACAACTTTGTCAACAGCCCTCACAGTGGATGGACCGGCTGTAAACTTGTCTTGTGTTTCTTCGCCGCTGGGTTGATGCTGCCTTCTACCACGAGCCGCTGACTGGGTTCTTTCGGCCAACGAGCCGCGAGCAGAGAAGGCGGCACCTGGGGTGGCATGAACGGCCCATTCAGGGGTTGGGCGGGTTGGGTGATTGAATTTCTGAATTCTGAAATCACCCGGAAGGGGGATGACCTGCGTCTTCTCCCGACCCTCTGGCGTCCTTCAGACCGCTGCTTTCAAAGACCCCTTAAAGGCATCCACGGAGAAATTCGTCCATACTTTTTTCCGCCAGAATGCGCATATATCAATGAAGGCACCAACGCCTTCGCCTATGAAACAACCTGACGATAGGCAACACGTCATCGTTCGTGAGGCCCTCCAACGGGCCAGGCCCCCGAGGTGCGCAGCTTTCCTCAACCAAGCTCGCGCGGGAGACGAGGCGCTCCGCGGCAGCCTAAAGTGACCAAGAACAAACAAGCACTAAAACCCAGGTGGGCGTCACCTGAAAACAGAAAGGACACTATGAACATAAAACACCTCAGAAGCATCGTCGTGAGCGTCTGTCTTGGGTGGCTGGCCCCCTGGTTGGCCCTGGCCCAACCTGTCATCACCAGCCCGCCAACCAATCAGTTCGTGAATGCATCAGGGAGCGTCCTGTTTCGTGTTGGTGTCACAGGAATGGCGCCGTTTACTTACCAATGGCTGTTCGATGGGACGGCAAGAGCCGGCGCCACGAACTCGTATCTCTCTGTGGCCAATGCGCAGCCCGCCCAGTCCGGCTACTACTCCGTCATCGTTTCCAATGCCTCTGGATCCGTCACGAGCGAAGCGGCGGAGCTCAAAGTCTTTCTTGCCGCGCCGCACGGCTTCAGCAGCGTCCAAGCCGAATCCGAGCGCTCCGTGAATTTGACCTTCAAGGGCGAGACGACCGCGCTCTTGGCACCGTACTACGACCTGTATCCGCTGGAAACCTCGACGAACCTGATCGATTGGGCGCCGCTGGCAACGTTGCAACGCACGAATACGGCGCTGGACACTCTGCGTTTCGTGGATACCGACGCGCTGCAGTTCAGTCAGCGCTTCTACCGCACGGCGACCAATCAATTGGCCACACCTCTGCCTCAGCCCACCGGGCCATACCCTGTTGGGACCGTCTCGATGGTGATGACCAACACGTACCGCAATAACGCAAAGTTCATGGTCACCTTCTGGTATCCGGCGGTGGCTCAAGCCGGGATCCTTCCGGCTCAATATGTGGAACCGCAAGTTGCCTCTGGAACACCATTGTACAATCTTACGAGCTACGGAGGGGGGAACTTCAGCAGCCAGGTTGCGGCGTTTTTCTCACATTCGCTGTCAAATGCGCCGCTCGCGGCCAATCTCCCTGCGTGTCCCATCGTGCTTTATGACCCAGGAACCGGTGGTCATCGTCGGGAGAACACGGATAAGGCGGAAGACCTGGCCAGTTGGGGCTATGTCGCGGTGGGACTGGATACCATCGACACGGCTGTCAGCGTGCTGCCCAATGGGGCAGTGGTGTACGGCCAAACGCTGAATGAGGTCACCGCCGCCGGGCTAGAGGCAGCCATCGGAGGCCGTTTGCCGGACCTGCAGTTTGTGTTGGATGACCTGCAGAGCTTGAACGCCGCCGACCCCCTCCTGGGCGGGCGGTTGGATTTGGACAAGATTGGGGTTTTTGGATATTCTCTCGGCGGAGCGGCCGCGGCCCAGTTATGCCTTCGCGACCCTCGCTGCAAAGCCTGCGCCAGCATGGACTGGGTGTGGGCGGAAACCAATTTGCTGACGCAGCCGCCGGGCTTTCCCTATCTGTTTTTTCGGTCCGGTTTCGGCCCCGACCCGGACCCAGGGTGGTCGGTTGCCGGTTGGCCGGATGAGCGTCTGGACTTTTTCACCGACTTTGTGACCAATGCGTATTGGGTGAAGTTGGCCTCGACCGATCACGGTGACTTCGGCGATTACGACCTCATTTTAGATTCGAGGTCACTGACGATCCTTACGGGCACACCGATGAGCGGTCTGTTCCTACCTCCGGCCAGAGCCAGCCAAATTGTACGAGCCTGCTTGCTTTCCTTTTTCAACAAGTTTCTGCGAGGAGAAGACGATCATTTGCTGGATGGTCCCTCGCTGGCTTACCCCGAGGTCATCCAATTCTTGAGTGCGGGTAGCTCTTCAGGACCGCCTGAATACCCGTCAGCCGCGCTGGCGGAAGGCAACGATGGCAATTTCTATGGCACAACGGCATACGGCGGCGCGAGTGGCAAGGGAACGGTGTTCGAGGTGACTCCTGCGGGCGTGTTAACGACGCTGGTCTCGTTCAACGGGACTAATGGCAGCCATCCCGCGGCCGGGCTGGTGCAAGGCAGCGACGGCAATTTCTATGGCACAACCATCCTCGGCGGCGTGAAAAACCGCGGCACGGTGTTTCAAATGACCGCCGCCGGCGTCCTCACGACGCTCGTTTCCTTCAACGGCGGCAATGGCAGCTCTCCGTTTGCCGCTCTTGTGCAAGGGACCAATGGCAATTTCTACGGCACAACGGGCGGGGGAGACGGGTCTTGGTTTGGCAGCAACAGCCCGGATAACTGCGGCACGGTGTTCCAAATGACCTCCGCCGGCGTCCTCACGACCCTGGTCGTGTTCACCACCGGCGCCAACGGGTACAACCCGTCTGCCGGGCTGGTGCAGGGCAACGACGGCAATTTCTACGGGACAACGGCGTATGGTGGAAATCTCAGTCTCACTCTCACCGGCGGCTATGGCTTTGGCACGGTGTTCAAAATGACCCCAGCCGGCGGCCTGATAACATCAGTCTCCCTCAGCGGCGCCAACGGAAGTTACACCGTCAGCGGGCTGGTGCAGGGCAGCGACGGCAATTTCTATGGCACAACGGCCGGCGGTGGCACGGGTGGTAGTGCAACGGGCGGCGGAGGCACGGTGTTCAGAATGGCCCCCTCCGGTGCGTTGACGACGCTGGTTTCGTTCAACGGAGCCAATGGCAATAGTCCGCAGGGCTCACTGGTGCGGGGAAGCGATGGCAATTTTTATGGCACAACCACGTATGGTGGCGCCGGTGGCTTGGGAACGGTTTTTCGAGTGACTCCAGCCGGGGTGTTGACGACGCTGGTGTCGTTCGGCGCCCATTGAGGCTCAATACATACGCCGGGCTGGTGCAAGACAACGATGGGAACCTCTATGGCACGACCTTCCAGGGCGGCATCCCCGCGAGGCGGCACCCACGAGGCAGTGCCGGCCAGTTTGAGACGCCAAGGGCGTCGTTCAGAGGGTAAGGGAGTGGCCTTGCGGCCACTCCCTTACCCTCTGAGGCCGCGCCGTTGGCGCTGGGCTGGCAGCGCGGCACGGAGGACCAGCAAAATGGGACCGCCTCATGTTTCATGCCAATCGAGATTCAATACCGCGGAATACGCGGAAGGCCCTTTCTTTTCCGCGTATTCCGCGTATTCCGCGGTCAAAAACTCTTCCAAGGTGAGGATTTGGGTGCGGTGGTTTCCGATTGACCGCGCTGAGCCTCTCTGCTTTCTTTGTCCACGCCCGGCGGTCAGTGTCCCGGGCTGAAGGTCAGAATCCAGGTGAGGGCTTTGTCCTGCGGTTTGAGGTGCGTTTCGGCGCCGATGTCCTGCCAGTCGGGCCTCGGGAGCGATTTCCCCTCGGCATCATACGTCTCGCTCGCGACGCACGCACCCGGCATCTTGTATGGCCGTCGAATAACGAATGGCGCTGCGCCGGAAATGTGAGTGATCTTCAACTGGTTTTTCCCGAGAGGCTTAATCGCCAAGGCCCCGTCGGAGGCAGCCTCCGGGGCATCGAACCAGTGGCCGCGCCCATCGAGGTAAGTGTAGTCCGGGCTGCGGAGGTAATCGACGCGGTGCGTGCCCTTGAGGGCTGAGAAGCTGTAGAGTTGGTGGTTCGGGGTGAATGCGGCCCAGCCGGCGGGCGGCAGTTCGAGTCTGCGCCCCTCCAGGTCAAGCCCCGCACCTGGGCGCTTTCGCCCTGCGCCGTGCAGTGGGGGAAGCCGCCAGGTCTCGGCCGGGTGATCGTTCAACCAGAGCTGCAAGCCGCCTGGGTATTCAACGAACAATTGACGGCGCGTGCGCGGGAGGTCGCGGATAAGCGCCTCGGAGACGCCGACGAGTTGGGCGCCGTCCCAATACGCAATCCGCGCGGGCGTCTTGAGGCCGTATCGCGCCTGCACCTGCTGCAGCATGTAATAGGAGCGGCAGGTGCGGCTGATGCCGTGCTCTTCCTCCACCAGCCAGCCGATATGTCCGTAGGCCAGCGTGTGAAGGAGGAACCGATCGATGGCCCCGTCCAGGTTCTCCGGCTTCCGCCAGTCCGCAATGGCATCGCAAAAGTTGGCCGTCCAGCCCATGCCGATGTCGCACTCTTTGGAATGGATTTGGCAGAGGTCGAATACGGGCATGAGCGGCTCTTTGGCCAGCGGATGGCCATCATAGGCCAGGGCATAGTTGCCGTCCGCCAACCCGGCATAAAGCCAGTGGTAAGTGCCTTCGGAAAAGATCGGGCCCTCATACACGCGCGAATCATTGCGCAGCAACTCGCCGTAAGCATAGAACGTTTGGGCGAACGTGCCTGCCCCCGGCACCCGCGCGTCGTAGTCGTTGTAGCCCCAAGGGGCGACCGCCGTCTGCACGTCCGTGTAGGCGCTGTTGGGGTGGAACTTGGATTTGATCTGCGGGGCGAGCAAGGCGTCGAATTCGACGGCTTTGAGCGGCTTCTCGGCCCAGCAGCGCGGCCAGGCACTGCGCCAGTTGCCGTCGGACTGGCGTTGGACTGCGTCCGGGCTCCAGAACTCGTTGACCGGCGCATAATCGGTGTAGTTGCTGTACAATCCTTCCAGCCAGCCGAGCCCTCGCTGGTGGCTCACGTAGCGTTGCAGCGCGGCATCGCCGCCCTTCCTGGGCGCCGCGCGGGTGCGCAGCGTGAAGCTCTCGCCGCCGTCGCGCCAGGCGATTTCGTGATTGCACTGGATGAGCTTCTCGACCCGTACGCGCGCAGCATGCGGCTGCGCACCATCTGCTTTTCGTAATCATCCGGCCCCCAGGATTCCTGCCACAGGCGGTCCACCGCCTCCTGGGCGTGGAGCCGAACCGGGTTAGGCACGGTCGGGAGGGTCTCCTCGAATTTGGGGGACACGGTGATAAAGAGGCGCTCGAAAACCGGGTTACGTGTGCCATCGGTCCGCGCGTGGTAGCGGATGCCGCCATTGATGCGAGCGGTGTGCGCGGTGACGGACTCGGCGGCAAAAGGCTCGGAGCCATTCGAGCGATACCAATCGAGCCATAGACTGGTGAAAACGTGGTTGGTGCCGGCGCGGGAAAGCAGCGCGCAGGGACGGGCGCCACCGCCGTATGTCAGATAAGGGATCGGAATCAAGCGTGGTTCGCTCAGGCCGGAGAGTTGTCCGAAACTCAGTTCCGTGGCCTGGCCGGTGGCGTTGGACACATCCACCACCAGTGACTTTTGCCAGATTTGCAACTGGACCTTCGTGCCATCGCTGTACTCGGCAATGACCATTTTGCCCTGGCGTTTCACTGAGGTCAGCCTCGAGTTCGTCGGCGCATCGCGGACTTTAAGGGATGCACCCTCGAGCAACCGCGCGCTCATTTCGCCGTTAACCCAGGCTCCGAGGCTGCCCAGGCCTTGGGCCGGGTCAAAGGAATAGGTAATCGAAGCATCCTTTCCACGATAGTCGAAGGAGCACCGGCCTGACCCGGAATCCCTGATCCCGTTGCTGTATTTGCCTCCGAAATGGGCCGGCAAGATGGTTGTTTCTCGAGTGGGGAAAGGGAGCTGACCCGGGCCCGCGTTCGCGCCCAACGACTGGCCCTCGGGCAGCCGCAGGTTGCGCCTGGGGCGGGGCGCGAATCCCAGGGCAGCCAGATCTTCCCGGTAAAATCGGATGGAGTCGAAAAAAATCTCACGCCACTCGGCCTGCCAGCCGCCGGCTACTTCAAGGCACTCCAGGCGCAGCGGAGTCGGCAGGGATGCCGGGAGCTTTTTGTGCATCAGCCACCATTCCTGCCAGCGCACATCGTCCACATGAAGCTCGTGCGCGTTGCCGGCGCCATCGCGCAAGTGGAGTGCGATGCGAACGGGCGGGGTGCCCGGCGGGTTTTCCCAGCCCCACCGATTGCCATAAAGCCATATATCCACGGAATCGGCGCCTTCCGAAAGCGGAATCGGTTGCGGTGGGACCAGCAGTATGCGCGGTTTGGTTTCGCTTTTGCCATCGCCGCGGTAGCGCAACCGCCCGACGGGGCGGTTCCACAGGTTCTGAGCGCGGGTGGCCTGGAGGGTGGCCTGCGCGCCGTTTTCGAGCTCCAGTTTCCAGCCGGTGAGTTGGTCGAAGCGAACGGCCGGCCCCGCCGGTTCGGTGCGATTGGCCCAGACCATCTCATAGGGGCGTTCGCCTGCCGGTTCGTTTGGGTCAGGTGGCAGGATGCCTTGGCAAAAGACAAGATTGGGCAGGACCAAGAGAAACGCCGCGAAGGCGCTTGTGTTCGGAGGTCGTTTCATCGGGATCAATCTGCCGCGCTCGCAGTCACGAAGCAAGCGCTCAACTGCTGGGGCCTCGCGAACCACCACCCGGCTTGGACCCCGGTTCCTCGAAGAGCCGCTCGCGAAAAGTTCCAAACAGCCGATCCAGCGGGAGCGTGGCTTCGCCGTAGCTGCAGTTGAAGTAACGGTGGTGCAGGTAGTGGAAGGAGTCATTGACGCTCTGCCATCGCGGGTCGTACTTCCGCTCTGTTCCTTGCACTCTCAGGGTGTACAGCAGCAGGTGCCAGCCCCCGCTGACCAGCCAAAGCAGGGCCAGGTTGCGCAGAAAGATCAGGCCAATCCAGTCGGCCTTGAATTCGGCGCGGCACGGAGGACCGGCAAAATGGGACCGCCTGGTGTTTCATGCCAATCGAGATTTAACCACGGAACAAGTGATTTTGGGACGAAGGCGCGGAAGGAAGCAAAATCATTGTTGGCAGAATCATTAAGAAGAGAGTTCTCTTATGATTCTGCCAGAAATGATTTTGCCTCCTTCCGGAAAACCGGAATACACGGAAGGGGGGCCTTTTTCCGTGTATTCTGTATTCCGTGGTTGAACTCTTCCAAGCATTTGGGTGCCGTGGTTTCCGATTGACCGCCCTGGGCCTTTCTGCTTCTTTTGCGGCATGTTGCTGTACTGTGTTGCGGCCGCTGCGCGCCCAGCTTTATGAGAGCTTCGCCCTCGGTGAGCCGCCGTTGCTTCCTCAAGAGGCTCGGGGCGTCCGTCCTGGCCGCCCCGTTCGTCACGCGCGATCTCATCGCGCGTCCGCCCAGCGGGCTGCTGCGCCATGCCAGCTTCGGGGCCGGCGGGATGGCCTGGCTCGACATCAACGAGTTGACCCGGTTCAAGGAAGTCGAGTTGGTGGCCGTGGCCGACGTGGACATGCTCCCCATGGGCGCGGTCCGCAAGCGGTTTCCCGATGCCCGGATATACCAGGACTGGCGCCAGATGCTGGATGTCGAGGAAAAGAGCATCGATTCGGTGAACGTGTCCACCCCCGATCACGTACACGCGGTCATGGCCCTGGCGGCGATGCAGATGGGCAAGCACGTCTATGCGCAAAAGCCGCTCGCCCACGACCTCCACGAAGTCCGCAGGCTGACCGAGTATGCCGCGCGCAAGAGGCTGGCCACCCAGATGGGTATCCAGGTTCACGCCACGGCCCAGTACCCGCTCGGCCGCCCTGCTCGTTCAGGCCGGCGCCATCGGCAAGGTCAAAGAAGTCCATTGCTGGTGCCCGAAATCCTGGGGCGATCCCGACCCGCGTCCGACCCGCCAAGACCCAGTCCCCGTTGATTTCAACTGGGACCTCTGGCTGGGGGTCTGCTCGCCCCGCCCCTTCATCGGCGAGGCCTATTATCATCCGGCAAACTGGCGCAAACGCCTCGATTTCGGCACCGGCACCTTCGGCGACATGGCCTGCCACCTGTTCGATCCGGTCTTCGAGGCGCTCCACCTGCGCGAGCCGGTCTCCGTCCGCTCCGAAGGCCCCGCCCCCAACCAGTGGAACTGGGCCTGAACTCCCGCGTCCATTACGTCTTCGAGGGCACCCCGTTCACCGCGGACAAAACGCTCGGTCTGACCTGGTATGACGGGGCCCAGAAGCCCTCGCCCGACGTGCTGGCCTTGTCCGAGGGCCACCCGCTGCCCGGCGCCGGCTCGATCTTCATCGGCGCCGGCGGGGCGCTGGTCCTGCCCCATGGCGCCTGGCCCCTGCTCTATCCGGACGAGAAGTTCAACGGCCTCAAGCACCCGGACATCTCCCCCGGCAATCATTGGGGCGAGTTTGTCGGCGCCTGCCTCGGGCATGGTCCCACCAGCGCGAGCTTCAACTATTCCGGGCCGCTCACCGAGACCGTCCTGCTGGGCGGCGTCGCCTCCCGTTTTCCGCAGACCACCCTCAAGTGGGACGCTCTCAAGCTCCAGTTCGACCTGGCGGAGGCCAACCAGTTCATCCGCCGCCAGTACCGCGCCGGATGGCAGATGAAGGGCCTGGCTTGATCCGCGGCCAACCGTTGCCCAATCGTCACCCGGCTGTCACAAACCCGGCATTGTCGCCGGCCTGCAGCCATGTTATTGCTATCGGGCGTGAGACCGAAAATCCTTGTGGTCGATGACGAACCCGAGGCAGTCGAGTTGGTCGAGTTCAACCTCCGACAGGCCGGGTTCGAACGTCCTGACTGCGACGGACGGGGCCGAGGCCCTCAAGAAGGCGCACGCGCTGCTGCCGAGCTTGATCGTATTGGACCTGATGCTCCCCGAGGTTGACGGCTTGGAGGTCTGCAAGATGATTCGCCGCGACCCCGCCACGGCGGCGGTGCCGATCGTCATGGTCACGGCCAAAGCCGCCGAGATTGACCGCGTCCTGGGCCTCGAACTGGGGGCCGACGATTATATCACCAAGCCGTTCAGCCCCCGGGAGCTGGTCCTGCGCATCAGGAAGATCCTCCAGCGCGGCCGTGCGGCAGCCGAAGAGCCGGCTACCATCGAGATCGGCAACCTGCTCATCGATACCCCGCGCCACCTGGTGAGCTGGCGCGGCGTCCAGGTCGACCTGACGGCCACCGAATTCAAGCTCCTGAGCATCCTGGCCCAGCGCCGCGGGCGGGTCCAATCTCGCGAGCAACTCTTGCGCGATGTTTGGGAATACAACAGCCTCATTGATACCCGCACCGTTGACACTCACATGCGCCGCTTGCGAGAAAAGCTCGGCCCCGCCGCCAAATACCTCGACACGGTGCGCGGCGTCGGCTACCGGTTCATCGAGGCCTGAGGCGCCTGCGCGGGAGGAGAACCACGGATGGACACGGATGGACACGGATTTTGCGAAATTCAGCCAGGCGCAGGCCCATGTCACCGCGTAGCGGTGCTCGAAGGTAGCCGTGGACTTCCAGTCCACGGATCCAAGGTCGGACATTGTTTGCGTTGCGCAGCGACGCCTGAAAACAGGATTCCATTGGGCAGCGCGAAGTCATCAGGCGTCGCTACGCGACGCGCGCCTCTTCCGACGTTCCAGACCGTGGACTGGAAGTCCACGGCTACCTTCAGTGTGTCGCTACGCGACGCAGCCTGCGTAGAGCATTCCTGTGGAGTGGTATGATACCGGCGCTCGTGACTTTGCTCCTCTGCCTGGCCGCGATGGCGGCCCTGCACTTGTGGTGGCGGGCCAGGTGGCTGCGGGGCCGGCGGGCGGCTGGTGAGGAAATCCGCAAGGTCCAGGACGACCAGAAGCGGGTCGCCATTGAATTCAAGACCCAGCAGGAGGCCCTGTTCAACAGCATGGTCGAGGGCCTGGTGGTCCTGGACGAGCGCGGGCGAATCCTGCTGGCCAACCGCGCCTTCACCGAGTTGTTCGGCCTGGCCACGGACGTTCGCTCGCGCACGCTCCTGGAGGCCCTGCGCCTGCACGAAGTGGCCGACCTGGCCGCCTCGCTGGACACTCGGCCGCAGGTGCTCGGCGCCGAGTTGCACCTCTCCCGGCCCACCGAGCGCTGGCTCCAGGTCAACGGCGCCGCCATCTTCAACGGGCTGGGCCAGCGCCACGGAGCCATCCTGGTCTTCCACGACTTGACCCGCCTCAAGGAACTGGAGAACGTGCGCAAGGACTTCGTCGCCAACGTGAGCCATGAACTGCGCACGCCCCTGTCCCTCATCCAGGGCTACGTCGAAACGCTGCTCGATGGCGCCAAGGACAACCCGGACGTTGCCGTCAAGTTCCTCGAAACCATCGAGCGCAACGCCGCGCGCCTGCGTTCCCTCATTGAGGACTTGCTCGTCATCTCGGAACTCGAATCCGGGCGCGTCAAGCTCCGCCTCGAGCCCATTTCGCTGCGTTCCGTGGTCCAGAAGGTGCTTGGCGATTTCAAGTCTCGCGCGGAGGACAAGGCCATCCAGTTGCTCGACGCCGTCCCCGAACTCGGCGTTTCCGCCGATCCCGGCCGGGTCGAGCAGGTCCTGGGCAACCTGGTGGACAATGCCATCAAGTACGGCCGCGCCGGCGGCCAGGTCAAGGTTGGCGGACGCGTCAATGAAGCCGGACAGGTCGAGGTCTGCGTGCATGATGACGGACAGGGCATTCCGCCGGAGTCGCTGAACCGCCTTTTCGAGAGGTTCTATCGCGTCAACAAAGCGCGTTCGCGCGAGCAGGGCGGCACCGGGCTGGGCCTCGCGATTGTCAAACACATCGTCCAAGGCCACGGCGGCCGGGTCTGGGCCGCCAGCCAGCCCGGCCAGGGCGCCACCTTTTACTTCACTCTCCCCTCGGACCCAGGCGCGGGAAGGAATGACGAATGACGAATGACGAATGACGAATGAGGAAACCGGAGGCCTCTCGGCCCCATTTTCGTCATTCGTCATTCGTCATTCGTCATTCGTCATTCCGCATAGGCGGCCCTCACCACCACTTCCCCGTTCCCCGGCGCCAGGGTAATGGTTTCTCTCCGGGGATCGAAGTCCGTGTGCGGTTTGCCTTGGACGGTGACCGATAGCATCGGTTTTCCCTGGGGATGGCGCAGCCTGAGCACGACCTTGCGGGCCGTGGTTTGGGCTGGCAACTGCAGGCGGGCCTCGATGGCTGCCTTGGCGGCCGAGTATTGCAGGACAAAGCCGGCCTTCCCGAACCGCGTCGGCGCATTGCGCACGCGGACTGTCATCCCGTCTTGGAGCCAATGGCTTGGCACGAAGGGAGCCAGCCACAATTCGTCGCCACGTTCCATCACGAACATCGTCGCGGCCTGGCAGAGGAACCAGCCGGTCTCGTGGGTTTTGTTCCAGGCGCCATAGTTATGGAAGTGCTCGCAAAAGGAAAGGTTCTCGAGATTGAGCAGCGAGGGAACGGCGTTGAAAGCGGAGCGGATGAACGGTTTGACCTCGTCGCGCAGCGCGTACACCTCGGCGATGCGGCAGTAGTAAGGCTGGAGCTTGGCAAAGCCGCCGAGATTGAAGGGGTCGCGCCGGTTGGCGGCTTCGGGATAGTCGGGCCAGCCGGAGCGGAGGAATTGGACGTCCTCCAGGTAGTCGATCATCCAGGCCACGTCGCGTGACGCCGCGTCCAGAATGCCGTTGGCTGCCAGGTGATGGGCGCCGGCCTCGATGCTGTAACACCAGGTCCGGCCGCCATCTTCGCCGGGCAGGAACTCCTCGACGCGTCCGAAGCAACCCAGGATTGCCGGGTCGGCCGGAACCCAGGTCCCGTTGGCCAGCGGAACGACCGGGGCCCGGGACTGGGTCCAGTGAAAGGCCCCGACGAGGTCCTCGCGGTATTGCCGCGCCTCTTCGAGAATGGCCCCCGCCGCCGGCTCGCCAATGCCGGCCAGCGCCCGCCCGGCCATCTCCAAGCCCGCGCAGTACTGGGCGTCATTGAAGAAACGATAAGCGAATCGCCCCCAATCCGCCGTTACTCCGGGCGGCATCAAGCCGTACTCGGGGACCTTGTGGCCATGGAGATCGAGCTGTTTTGTCTTGGTCCGCTGGCGGATGACCCATTGGCAGATCGGCACGACCTCGGGCGCGATTCTCCGCAACCACTCACCGTCGCCCGCCCGCTGGCAGTGCTCGCCCAGCGTCCAGAGGAATTCCCCGGTCCCCACCAGCGTGTAGCCCGTGGTGATGAACCCGGCCGCGTTGCGTTTGCGCAGGAAGTACTCGAGGCTGCGCCGGGCGAAATCCGCGTGCCCGTTCATGTCCATCCCCCGAATGATCGAGTTGGCCTCGCTCTCCAGCGGCCCGTAAGAGGCGGACGCTATCCAGGGCGCTATCCGGGCGCCGCGCTCCTCGTTCCGGGCGGCAATGGCGCAATGGACCTGCGAGGCCCGGACCAGGTCGTTCCAGAGGGCGTCCGGGGTCTCGACCTGCATCGCGGGCTCCAGGAACACTCGCCAATACACCTCGGCCGCGTTCGTCGAGAGCGCCTTCGAATTCGCTCTGCAAAATGCGGCGCCGACCTTCCAGGCAGGGATGAACACCGTGCAGCGCGCGCCGGCTCCGCCGGCCAGGCGGCCGGACAAGACCAGACCCTTCGGTTCCTGTTTCAAGCTTAACGGCGCTGCCTGGCAATTGTTCACGACCGCCAGCACGCGCTCGCCGCTGGTCACCAACAGCCCTTCAGGTATCTCCTGGAACCGGGCCGTTCGCTTGGGCTCGCGGCCTGGAACCAGGCTCAGGCAGAGGCGGGCCTCGGCAGGTGATGTCCCGGCGTTGGTGATCGCGTACTCGACCACGCACGCCGCCCAATCATTCGGCGGAGTTAGTGATCGGTCCGCGGTATATGACGGATCGGATGGTGACCGCTCCTCTCCCTCTCCCCATCCGATGGGGAGAGGGCCGGGGTGAGGGGTCAGGTGCTGTGCCCCATTGCGCTCTCCGGGTAGCACGCCGCCGGTGGACAATGTGCCCTTGCCCACTGGGGCGACATAAGTGGTCTGGCAGCAGGCCAGGTTTGCTTCGGTGATCGTGGTCTGCGGCATCGGCAGCCAGCCGCCACACAGATGGCGGGTGACCTGCTGGTTGGTGCCGCTGCCGAACCGCGGCACAAGCTGCCACTGCGAGGCGGCCAGCCAGTTGCCTCCGGGTGGCGGCAGGGGCGCATCGTCCGGGTGCTCGTATTCCTCGAAGCCCAGCGCGCCGTTGCGGCGGACAATGAATTTGCGATTATCATACGCGAGCGAAAGCATGGTCGGTTCCAGGTCCTCGAAAGGCAGATGGACCGCCGTCCAGGCCTTGTGAAACTCCTGGTCCGGTCTGCTGCGCACGTCGTCCAGGACACTCTTGGTCGAGGCAATTCGTTCTAGGTACTGGCCCAGGCTCACTGGCGCCGGGAGCCGCGTGACAAACAGGCCCGCATGAGGCACATAAACGCAGTCATTGGAAAGCAGGTCCTCGACGGCGACCCCGAAAGCGGCGCATCCTGATACTGCCCCCGGAGTGCGCCCGTCCCCGGGCGCAGCAGCGACGGAGCGGTCAGGCGCGCTGGAGTGTTTGACCGCTGCCGCGGCTCCGGACGCCGCTGCGCCCGGGGACGGGCGCACTCCGGTCTGGACCCCGGCGCTGGGGGCTGTGTCGGGATGCGCCCCCCCGAAAGCGGTCTCAGGGAACTGAAACCGCAGGACTGTCCGGTCCGCTTTGTATGGCTGGGCAACACTGGACTGCACCTTGAGCAGGAGCGGCTTCGAGCCATCCCACTCGCAACGGTAAGGCGAGCCCCTGGGGCGGCTCGACCAGCATGCCGTTATAGACCTCGATGCCGGCTCGGCGGGGCCGCCCCGGCTCCGTGGGTTCGATGCGGACCTCAACCGGTTTCCAGCGCGAGCGCGAAAAGGCCCAGAGACCATTGAGCGCGAGCGGTTCCCGGACGTCGCCAAATATCCAGCGCACCTTCTGTGTGGCCCCTTGACCAGTGAGCGTCCAGACCAAGCGGTTCTCCACGTTCTGCGGTGCGACCCCGCAGGGCTGCCATTTGCCCTGCCAGGCCGATTCCCCCGTCCAGGTCTCTAGCCGGATGGACTCGACCCGAGGCGGGGCGGCGCCGTCCGCGAACTCCAAGGCCAATTGGCGCAAGCGCCGGTTTTCCGCCCATTCCAGGCCGATGCAGCCGGTCTGGAGGGTCGAGGGTCGAGGGTCGGGGGAACGGATCTCCGCCCCTCGCCCCTCGCCCCTCGCCCCTGGCGTCCCGAGACCTTTGATTTGAGATCTGACAGGCACCAGGTAGGTCCCGTCCGGGCCAGGCTCGAGTTCCCTGGCCGGAAAGAGGTCTGCCGCCGGGATCTCCTCGACTCGGCTGGACTTGGTCCCGCCTGCGACGTTGGGATCGAAGCTGACGACCCGGGCGAAAGGGGCGATGTCGAAGCCGGCCAGGGCAGGGCGGCTTGCGGCGGCCGGGTTGCGCACCAGCCGGGCGTTGGCCCAATCGGCGCAATCACACGTAATCCCATCGCCGGCGTCCCCGGCCACCAACCGCAGCTCCTCCCCGTCCAGGACCGGGATCGAGACCGGGCGCGGTCCGTCGCCTTCGCGGACAATGCCCGAATCAAAAACCTTCCTGTCGTCCACAAAGATTTGAAACACGACTGAGCCCACATTCTGGCCGCCCAGCCATTGAACGCCCAGATCGGCCTGGAAGGTCTCGAACTGGCCGCTCAGGTCCAGCACGATCTCGCCATTGGCGTGATGGCCTAGGCCGTGCTCATATTCCTTGTCTTTGATCCGGAGCTTCATGGCCGGGCGGTCCGCCTGCTTGACCGCCGTGTTCAATCCCAACTCGCCCCATTGCTGCGTCACGGAAACGATACGGCCCGAAAGGGAATCCGAGATGTATTCGGCATTGGGCGGCTCGGCAGCCGGCGCCGGCAACCCCAGGAGCAGCAAGAACGCCGAGGCAACGCTCCTGAGCGCGGCCTGAACCGTCCCGACATGAAAACGCTTCGTGGGCATGCGCGGCAAAACTATGCCGCCACTCGCCACATGACAATGAGCAAAGCGCGGCCGAACCCCGCCTGGGCGCAGGACAGAATTCCGCGAGTGCAGGACGGAGCCGGCGGTGCGTGACCGGGACGCCAAAACGTCGTTCATACTGGCCCAGGCCAACGGCCGAGGAACTGATCCGACCCAACGCCTCCAGCGCCAACGGCGCGGCCCATACCAGCCTGGGCCAACGGCCCAGGTCATGACCGCAAAAGTGCCAAAGGGCTGAAAGCCCGCCCCATGCGTTGGCATCGTCGACGACGGGCTGGTCGATGGCCCGCCGGGTCCGCTTGACGCGCGTGCTATGTTGTATTCAGGAACATGGGTGGGTGGCGGTCGGTGCGCTCGCCCTGCGCGGGGTGCGGCGGCGGCTGCATCTGGCGCAGACAGCAACGGCCGCCGGGTTATTATGGAAGCTTCCTCTGGTCTCGATGGTGAATGGCGTGACCTCGCCAAGAAGGCGCGTTACAGCGTGCGCGCCTATGCGCGGCTCTGTCGCGTTTCGCCGCGGCAATTCCGGCGCCTTTTCCACAGCGAGCGGGGGCAGTCTCCCAGGAGCGCCCTCCACGCGGCCAGATTCCAGGAAGCGCAGCGCCTGCTGCTCGCTGGCCGGCCCGTCAAGGCGGTCGCTGCCGAGCTCGGTTTCAAGCACGCCGCCAACTTCAGCGCTTGGTTTCAGGCCGCCGCAGGCCGCAACCCCTCCAAATTCGCCCCCGCGCGCTCCTCTCGGCTCATGCCGGCAGGCTAGCCCCGGCTCCAAGGGGCTGTTCCGGTCCCGTCACTTTTTTTCCAATACACTCCCGAAGGCCCTGCGCCACGCGAAGCACTCGCGATGGCCGATTTGCCTAACTTATGGCCGTTATTCGTAACTCATGGCCGAAATTCATAGCAAATGGCCGGAATTCATAACTCATCGCCGTCAACCTCCACCGCAAACCCGCGGTAGAAAAAGAGCCGCCGCAGGGCGGAAGCGGCCGCCGCAGCGCGGCAGAGGCTCCCGGGCCTGCGGGCGAATCGTTAGCGAGGGCGGGCTTTGCAGGCCGCCGTCCAGCAGAAAGAAAGAACTATATCGTGAAGCCGTCTTCTCTGAAACTACTAATTTTCCTCCCCCTCCTTGCAGCCGCGCTCCTGGCTGGCGCGGCCAGTGGCCCCCTTATCATCACAACGGCCCCCCTGACTACCACGACTGGCCGTTGGTAACTTGCCCCGCCGCCGACGACGGAACCTCCCCATCGGCCGTGGGGCCCAGCGGCGCTGCGTTGGTGCCTCGCGGCGGCAGCCTGGTGGGCGTTGCGCCGGGCAGCGGCTCCAACCCCCGCTGCACGAGTTGCGGCGCGCAGGGAATGCCGGTCTGGTGGGTCTCCGAACCGTATATCAACCTCCGGCTGGAGGACGAGCCGCTAGGCTACCAACCGGCGCGCGGAGCCCGCGTTTCCTTCCAGCTTTCCTACCGCCAGCGAGGGGCCCAGACCAACGACCCCGCCATCTTCGGGGTCGGCAACAACTGGTGCTGTTCGTTCCGCGCCTACCTGCTGGACCTGACCGCCGGCAGCCCGACAGGCACGGCCTGGCTGCACCGCGGCGGCGCGGGCTGGATCACATATTCGGTCGGCACGGCCCAGTACAGCGACGGCTCGTTGCTGACGACGCCCGACAGCGGCGCCACCTACAAAATCGAGTACACCGACGGTTCGGTGGACAGTTTCGGCCACGCCTTCACCAACAGCGCAGGCCAGCGCCTGCTCTTCCGGACGGTCAGCTCGGATGCGGCCGGCCACACCAACACCTTCAATTACGCGGCCAACTCGGTCTCGATCCGGCTCCTGAACGTGGTGGACCCGGACGGCAAGACCAACGTGCTCTACTACGAAAACGCGTCGTTTACCAACCACATCACCAAGGTGGTCGACCCCTATTCCAGGACCCACCTGCTGCAGTACGACGGCAACGGTTACCTCACCAACATCACCGACGTTGCCGGGCTGCCGAGCGGCCTCGCGTATGACGCCGCCAATCCCGGCTGGGTTACGAACCTGACCACCAAATACGGCAGCACCGTCTTTGCCTACGGTGGCTATGAAGTCAAGTCGAACACCTTTTACACAGCCGGGGTCCCGGTTAATCGCTGGACGCTGGTTTCGCTGCCTACCGGCGGCCACCACCTCTTCCTCTACCGCCAGGACTGCACCAGCTTCATGTCGGCCACCTACGCCAGCGTCCCAAGCACTTCCCCCTGGTTTGTCAACACCTTTGACAATGTTGACCAGTACTATCGCAACAGCTTCCATTGGGATCCGTTGCAATACGAGTCGCTCTCGACCAGCAACCCCACAAACCTCGTAACCTCCGACTACCTGATAGGCCGCCTTGAGCATTGGCTCATCGACTCCGGTTCGGGCAACCCTTCCGACACGCTCTCACTGGACCGGGCGCCCAGCCCCCTCCATGACGGTCAAACCGTCGGCCAAATCACCTGGTACGATTATTACGGCAAGCCCTCGGGAGCCGACAATGATACCGGCGCCAGCGCCATGCCCGCGTTCGTGGCCTGGGTCCTGCCGGTTGGGGGCACCACCTATTTTCGCAACTATACCTGGAACAGCCACGGCCTGCTGGACCAACTGGTCGAAACCTACAGTCAGCAATACAACACCACTGTCGATCTCCGCACAAACGCCTACAGCTACGCCGCCAACAACCTGGACCTCCTCCAGCAGATCGGCCCCCTGGGCGAGCAGGTCGTCAGCAATTACGTCAGCAATTCGTTCCACCAGCCGGACATCAGCTACGACGCCTTAGACCAGGCGACGCATTATGCCTATAATTCGGACCGGCGCGTCACCAGCCTTAGCCTGCCCAGCGGCCTGACCACGACCAACATTTACCTCACCAGCGGCTCCGATTCCGGCCTGCTCGCGACGACGATCGACCTCCAGATCAACCGGACCAACTCCTACACGTACACCAGCGGCCTGGTCTATTCCCACACCGACGAGCGCGGCCTCGCGACCACCAACACCTGGGACAACCTCCAGCGCCTCACCTCCGTCACCTATCCCGATGGCACTTACATCTCGAACACCTATACCAACCTGGACTTGGCGGCGACGAAGGATCGCCTCGGCAACTGGAAACACTACGGCTACAACTCCATTCGCCAGAAGGTGGCTGAGACCAACGCGTTGAACCAGATCACCCTTTACAACTACTGTGACTGCGGATCGCTCCACGCCGTTACCAACGCCTGGGGTTCCGCCGCCCAGACGTGGACCAGCTACGACTACGATCTCCAGGGCAATCGTCTTCACACCTACCTGCCCGACGCGACAACGCTTACCAACGTGTACAACTCCCTGAGCCAGGTGGCCCAATCGGGCGACGGCTGGACCACCTTCGGGTTTCTTTACTGCGTCCAGGGCCTGCGCTCCGCCACGACAAACGTCAACGACACGATGCTGGTGACCGAGTACGACGCCGAGGACCGCTCCTCATGGACCATCGACGCCAATGGCGTCTCCGTCACGAACAGCTACGACGCCCTGGGCCGCTTGACGGAGTTGAGCCATCCAAACGGCTGGGTGGAGAACTTCACCTATTCGACCAACGGCCTCATCGCGTACACCAACATTTTCAACGGGACGACCCTCGTGACCCGGTACGGCTACGACGCCGCCGGGCGCAAGACCTGGGAGACAAACGCCAACAGCGAGGGCATCCAGTTCCAGTACGATCCCTCAGGCAGCCTGACCAACCTGATCGATGGCAAGGGCCAGAGCACGGTCTGGCACTATGACGCTTATGGCCGGGTGACCAACAAACTCGACCAGGCCAGCGCGCAAGTCCTCAGCTACACTTACGACGCCGACAGCCGCCTGGCCTCCCGCTGGAGCGCCGCCAAGGGCACCACGTATTACACGAACGATGCTCTGGGCAACCTCACGTACATCAAGTACCCCGCCAGCCCATCGGTGAGCTTCCAGTACGACGCCCTGAACCGGCTCCAGAAAATGGTGGACGCGGCGGGCACGAACACATATAGTTACACCACTGGCGGGCTGCCCTGGACCGAGGGCGGCGTGTTCGCCAGCGACACCGTGACCAACGGCTACACGAACCGAAAGCGGGTGGGCCTGGCCCTGCAGCAGCCGGCCGGGGCCTGGACCAACCGGTTTGCCTATGACGGGGGCGGGCGCCTGACCAACGTCACCTCGCAGGCGGGCAGCTTCGGCTATGGCTACTTGGCCGCATCGGCCTCAGCGCTGCCGTTCCGGACCTCACTGCCCAACACGGCAAATATCACCAACGCCTACGACAGCATGGCCCGGTTGTCGGTGACGGCCCTCCGCACCAGCGGTGGGACCCTTCTGGATTGGGCCAGCTACAGCTACAACCAGGCGGGCTGGCGCACCGCGATGACTCGTATTGACGGCAGCACGGTGAACTACGGCTACGACAACATCGCCCAGTTGAAGAGCGCAGTGGGGACCGGCGGCCAGTCCACCGAGAACCTGGACTACGTTTATGACCGCGCCTGGAACCTCAACTGGCTGACCAATGGCGGCTCGGCCGGGCAATTCCAAGTTAACGTCAAGAACGAATTGACTAATTGGCCCCACGGCGCATGCACTTATGACGCCAACGGCAACCTGACCAACGGGCCGATGGATCAGTTCGGGGATGTCCTGACCTGCGCCTATGATGACGAAAACCGGCTGGTGGACGTGCAAAACCCCATCGCCGCGTGGGAAACCCAATTCGTATATGACGGTTTGGGGCGGCTGCGGATTCGGCGCGAGTACCAAGGGACCGGGGGATCGGCACCGTCAGGCCCGGGCGCGGCGCCGCTCGCGATCGGGCCGGTGGTGGCTGAGGTTCATTACCTTTACGACGGCCTGCGCGTGATCCAGGAGCGGGACTCCAACAACGTGCCGCAGATCAGCTACACGCGGGGAAACGATCTGAGCCAGAGCCTGGAGGGCGCCGGCGGCATTGGCGGGCTCTTGGCCCGCTCGCAGGGCTACTCCGGGGGCAACTGGAGCACGCACAACTGCTACCATTGCGACGGCAACGGGAACATCACCTACCTGGTGAACAGCAGCCAGGGCCTGGCGGCCAGCTACGTGTACGACCCGTTCGGCAACACGCTTTCGTCCAGCGGCGGCCTTCTGCCCGCCAACGTCTATCGCTTCTCCAGCAAGGAGATCCACGTGAACAGCGGCATGTATTACTACCTCTGCCGGTTTTATGACCCCAGCTTGCAGAGGTGGTTAAATAGGGACCCGTCCATGGAGAATGGAGGCATTAACCTTTACTGTTACGTTGCCAATGGGGCTGCTAATGCTGTCGATCCATGGGGTTGGTCTGATTTCAATGCGCCCCCCGGTTCGGTGACTGGGGCCGGTCCAGGGCCTGGGTTCCCGAACCCAAACCCTTTCTTGCCTAACCCAACCCAGAAGCCACCGGGATGGAATCCCACTTGGCCAACTGGTGTCGATGCTCGTGGCCCGTACACGCAGGACCCTAAGACAGGAATAAAGTATTACCCTCACCCTGAGGACCCGGCACACTGGCCGCATTATGACGACAACCAGGGTGGCCGTTACCCCGACAAGTGCCTTAAGCCGCGGCCGGGGCAAAAGCGGCCCCCATACGGGAAGCAATCCCCAACTAATCCATGGCCGCAGCCCCCTCGTCCTAAGCCGACCACGGGGCCGACGACGC
Source organism: uncultured bacterium (assembly GCA_963749495.1). Classification (GTDB taxonomy): domain Bacteria; phylum Verrucomicrobiota; class Verrucomicrobiia; order Limisphaerales; family UBA8199; genus CAVQND01. The sequence goes on along the minus strand of CAVVMW010000014.1, from coordinate 133,472 downwards.
TGCCGACCGCGAGCCCGATCCTCATGACCCCAGGTGTCCCCGGGCTTCCCACGTATCCGGTCGAGTTTCCGGTCCTTGACCCGGTGCTCCTGGATCCGATTTTCGTCCCTTGAACAGCCGCAGAATAGAACAACCGCTGTGCCCATGCACCGCGAAGGCGGACAAGGGTGCAGTGACAAACACTGCTCGCCTCAAGCGGGTGCGCGAGCTGGGCGGAAAGTCAGAGCAGCATGCCGTATCACCAGCCCGATTGCCCCAATTGGTGGAGGCCCTGTCCTGGCGGTTCCCGTCATAATCCACCCAGTGCCCTTTGACCCCCTCCTTGTTCCATGACCAACGAGAGGCAAAACAACCCAGACTCCTGTATTGCGACGCTTGACCGCGACGGGCTTCCCTATGGTGCCCGGCTCAAGCGGGCACGTGAGTCAGTCGGAAAATCTCAGCAAGAGGTTGCGGCTTCAATTGGAGTGTCGCTTCCGCAGGTACGATGACTGGGAGGAGCAGGAAGGGGAGTTGAACATGGTGGCCTCTCTCGCCGAGCTTTCCAGGCTTGCCTCAGAGCTCGGATTACGTACGAGGCTATTATTTGACGACGCTCCGGAGCAGGAAAACGGAGTTTCGACCCTGGAACTCTGCGCGAGCATCGGCGCTCATCTACGCGCGGCGCGCGTTGCCGTTGACGAGTTCGAGCGCCGCGTTGGCTTTGAGATTGCGCCAGCGCTCGCGGATCCCTCGCGGGTGATGCATTGGAACCTTGATTGCCTGCGGTTCGTTTGCAAAGAGATTGGTCTCGACTGGCGGCTCGCACTGCCGTAGCGAGGGTCAGAACAAGTTCTTTCCACAATTTGTCCTCTCCGCAGCATGTGGAGGTGAAGGGGTCCCGGAATGCGGAGTGAGACGATGGGCCGCGTCTCAGCATTGGACATTTGGCGGGCGGCAGGTCTTCGGGGCCGTGCGTTCGGCTCGTCGGCGCGCACGGTTGACGCCGTCGGCACCACGACGTATGCTTACCACACTAACGGGCTGCTTCTGACCGACGGCGGCCTCCTTGCCAACGACACCGTGACGAACGGCTCTCACTATCGCAAGCGGGTCTACAAAATCGGTACAAAATCGGGGTCAGGTACAAAATCGGTACAAAATCGGGGTCAGATCTATACTTTGTTACAATGTGAGTCCGGAAAGGAAACGGAGTCAGTCCCGCATTTTCGCATGTTGCCGCTTTCTGATTCCAGGAGGCCCGCATGAAAAGGGGTCGGAACGTAGTATTGACAACGTTGAAACAATCTACAAAATCGGGGTAAAATCGGGGTCAGATCTATACTTTGTTACAATGTGAGTCCGGAAAGGAAACGGAGTCAGTCCCGCATTTTCGCATGTTGCCGCTTTCTGATTCCAGGAGGCCCGCATGAAAAGGGGTCGGAACGTAGTATTGACAACGTTGAAAGGTCCCGGAACTCACAATCATTCAACCAAAGGCATCATCGCGCAAACCAACATTTTCAACGGGACGACCCTCGTGACCCGGTATGGCTATGACGGCGCCTGGCTGCTTTGTTGAGGACCACGAAACACGTAGCGAGGAGCAGCCGCAACCGGAACACACAGCGCGGCGAACCGAACCGTGGCGGAACGGATGTTCGAGCCGCAGAGGGGCACTAAACCGGTTCGGTTGCGTAATCAAAACACAGGGACGCAAGGAACACAGCGCGGCGAAGCCGGCGCCGAAGAAGCGATAACCGCGGAATACGCGGAATACGCGGAAAGAGAACCGGCCCGCTTGTGAATTCCGCGTATTCCGCGTATTCGGCGGTTCATTCTTTCTCTGAGAAATCTTCGCAGCCTGCGAGCAAATTTGGCTATTGCCCCACAGAGAAGACAGACAGCAATGATTGCTGCTCTTTTTGTGTCTCTGCGTTCGCGGATTAAGTGCCTCCCGCCGGCTTGTCGATTTTCCCGTCGAACACAAACTCGGCCGGGCCGGCGAGGTGAACATCGGCGAAGCAACCGTCGGTCTCTTTGAAAATGACATCGAGTTCGTCGCCGCCCTGGACGCGGACCTTGACCGGCGAACCGAAATGATGAACGCGGGCGGAGATGAGAGCGGAGGCAGCTACGCCTGTGCCGCAGGCGAGCGTCTCGCCTTCGACCCCGCGTTCGAAGGTCCGGACGCGAATGCGGCCGGGGCCAGGACCTGGACGAAGTTGACGTTGGTGCCGCGCGGCCCGAAATGCGGGTGACGGCGGATTTCCGGCCCGAGTTGCCCGACCATGGCCTTGTCGGCGTCGGGCACGAAGAGCACGGCATGGGGGACGCCTGTATTCAGCGAATGAATAATCTGCGCGCCTGCCGAGAGCGGCACTTGCTGGTCCAGGCGCAGCCCCTCCGGCGGGGTGAGGTTGACCGTCACCCGCTCGCCCTGGAATGTGGCGGCAATGACGCCCGCCTCCGTCTCGAACGTGACATCGCGCCCGCTGCCGGTCTGCCGTCGGACAAACCGCGCGAAACACCGTGCTGCGTTGCCGCACATCTCACCGGTGCTGCCGTCGCTGTTGTAGAATTCCCATGCCCAATCCGCCCTGCCCGAGGCGCAGGGCCTCAGCACCACCAGCCCGTCGGCTCCGATGCCACGGTGCCGATCACAGAGCCGGACCACCGCCTCGCGCCCCAGCTTGAGCGTCTGCGCGCGGCCATCGATCAAGATGAAGTCGTTGCCGGCGCCGTTCATCTTGGTGAATTCCAGAACCATGCCCGAGCATAGGATGGAGCAGGAGGGCTGGCAAGACGAAGAGAATGACGAACCGAATGACGAATGACGAATGACGAATGACGAATGACGAATCGGCGGTTCGTCATCGGTTGTTGTTATCCGCCATTCGTCATTCGTCATTGGTCATTCGTCATTGGTCATTCGTCATTGGTCATTCCTTCATCACCCACACCTCCGAGACCTGGCATCCGCGGCCGTTGCCGCCCAGGCCGGGTTCGGCCGACCAGCTCAACGTGAGCCTGCCCGTGCGCGTGGCGGCATGGGGCAGGGGGAATTCAAGCGGTTTGAACGGGCGCGGCCGGGTGAGGTAGGGGTGCACCTGGATCGAGTCGTTGGCCACGAGCCGGATCTTCCGCCGCGGATTGTCGCCGCCGTAAAGCACGCGGACCTTGTAGCGGGCCTCCGGGTCGAGGCCCGAGTAGGCCATGCGCAACGGCGCATCGTAGAGCGTCTCCGCATGGTCCATCCACGAGAGGCGGCGCGGCACACCCGCATCGTCCAGGGGGTCGTCGAGGACAAGGTCCTCTTCGAAATCGACGCGGCTGGACTCGTAGCAACCCGGGTCCTGGGCGAAACAAGCGCCGCGCAGCAGATGGGGTTGGGAGGCGGCGTTGCCCAGGTTGTCGTAAAATCCGCCCGGGCCAGGGTTAGTCCATTGAAGGATCTCGTCCAGAGCCCTGAGCCGGTCCGGTTCGGCGGGCAGTTTGCGGATTTGGGCGAACCGATGTTCGAGCCAGGGCCGGTTGTTGAGCGGGAAATCCAATGTATCGAGGCTGGCCCCGCGGTCCACGGCGATGGCCTGGTATCGCTGGACGCTCAACTGCATCCCGATGCTCTGAAAGAGGGCCTCTGCCAACTGGTGGATGCGCAGACGCCAGTCCGCGTTCACCGGGCGGCTCAGAGCCAGGTCCAGCGCCGTTTGGGCTGCGGACATGGCCCTGGCGGCCCCGACGGCCGGGGCGGTGCGCAGGCAGGCCATCGCTTGCGCCTCCAGGTCCGTTTCGTAAATCAGCCGCTGCCGAATATAGGCATCATAGTAACCGCGAAAGAGGGCCTGCTGAAAGCGCCAGTTTTTCAGGTCCGCCGGCGAGGCCGCGTTCTCCAGGGCCTGGAGCTGGGCCAAAGTGTCCTCGACGCCCCGGTTGGCCAGCAGGGGACCCTGCCAGTTTCGCTCCAGGGCCAGGAGCGCCTGCGCGAAATCGTCCGTGTATCGCTGGCCGATGAAATAGCGGCTGAACTGCCGGAGGATGTCCAGCACATTAGCCTCCGGGTCCCAGCCCAGGGCGCTCCAGACGGCCTTGTTGAGGTTGTCGTTGCACCCCTCCGAGTAGGTCAGGAAGCCAATGGTCTGGGGCTGGGTCTTGCGGAAGATGGCAGCCTCGCCTTCCGGCCGCGGATTGATGCACTCCCGCGCTTCAGTCACCGCGTAGGCCAGGTCCCAATCCGGCACAGGATATTGGCACTGGCGCGAGTGGGTGATGTCCGGGTAATGACGGATGGGGTACTGGGCCGGGACCAGTTGCCGCAGCCTGGGCAGGCTGATGCGGACCTGGGGTCCGAAGACCACGCCGCTCAACCAGGCAGGCTGCTCGCGTTGGAGAATGTCCACGAACTCATCCAGCCACTCCTGGTTGAAGCTCTGCGGCGAGACCCACATTCGGGCCTTGGGATGGTAGCGGTGCAGGTTCCGGGTCTGTTGCTCCAGCAAGGCCATCAGGTGCTTGGGCCGCGTGTGGCCCGGGTCGCCGCCGGGGACGAAGACCGCATCCAGGCGCGGCAGCCGCTCGAAGACGGCGCCCCACTCGCGCAACGCCGACTCGACGGTCTGTGGCTCCGAATAGTCCTTGTCCATCGCAGGATACCAGACCCAAACGTCCAATCCATAGGCATCTGCCAACCGGGACATGCCGGCCATCATCTCGGCGGGCGGCCGGGGAAAGTGCGGGCTGTCGGCAGCGTCATCCGAGCGCGGTGGTATCAACTCGATCGCGTTGCAGCCGAAGACCGCCAGGTCGCGCAGGTATTGTTCCCAGACCGGCAAGTCCCAGGCATCGTAGGAATTGCACTTGGGCCGGTAGCCGAGTTGGTGGCCTCGCAGCGGGTATTTGGGCACGGTGGCGATGTCCAGGCCGTCACCCGCCGCGATCTGCCCGCGTTCCATCCTCAATTCGCGCAGCAGCCTGCCCACGCCGAACAACACGCCTCGCGGGTCGTTGCCAAGCACCAAGACCGCAGCGCGCGTTCCCCCTGGGCGGACGCACAGCCGATAGCCTTCGGCGCCCTCGGGCCCAGCCGACCGCTGCAACCCCTCCCAATCGACCCCGCCCAACCATTGCATCTCCGACTTCAAACCCACGCACACCGCCGGCACTCCCGCCGAGGGCCAGTTCGTCGCCTGCGGCCAGCGGATGCCGGTGCGCCTCTCCACCTCCTCGACAAGCATCACCACTGCCTGCCGGGCTGGACCTGACAGCCCCGGCGCGCAGACCACTACCGCCTCCTTCAGATCGAGCGCCGCGCATGGCAGAGAACAGCAGATCATCGAGGCAAACAGGACCAACCTGGGTGCTAACTTCTGGCTTTTCATTGTGCTCCGAACTTTAGGTGCCGGCCGTCGGTTGGCAAGCAGGGAATTGATGGGGCGCAGGACAAAACTCTTCGTGCGATAGGATTCGCGACGGCGGTCGAAGGATATTGTCTTCAGAAATCCAGGCACTGGTCCGATCCGGCTCATCGCGTAGCGATGATCCGAAGGTAGCCGTGGACCTCGGTCCACGGTTCAGGGCATGGGAATGGCAGCGCGTCGCGCAGCGACGCCCGACCTGCCCACGCCCTCCAGGCCGCAGGCGTCGCTACGCGACGCAGGTGGTGTTTGGCCGTGGGTCCCGTGGACTGAAGTCCACGGCTACCGTCAGTCACCGCTCCGCGGTGCACAGATACCGTCCGATCCGAAGAATTCTGTCTTACGCCCAATTGATGGCATTGATGGGGGCGTCGAAAATCGAGCTTGATTTCCATCGCGGACGTGTCCAAATGAGCGACAGGGCCTGATGTGCGGGCGCAGACACCAAGAACAATGGAAGGCAGACAATGAGCACGCGGATCCTGGCAACCGAATTCATGCCGGCGGAGCGGGTGCCGATTGACGTGGTTCATCGGCAGCAGGCGGCGGTGGAGCAATCGCCTATCGCGAGGGAGTTGCTCGACTCGGTTGGCCATGGCGTTTTCATCCTCAACGTGCAGCGGCAGATTGTCTATGCCAGCCGGCCCGTGCAGGGCCTGCTGCAGAACCGGAGCCTGGAGTTGATCGTCGGACTGCGCCCCGGCGAGGCGCTCGATTGCCTGCACGCGCACGACATGGAGGCCGGGTGCGGCACCTCGGTCTCTTGCGAGGAATGCGGCGCTGCCCAGGCCATCCTGGCGGCCCTGGCCGGCCAGAAGCCCTCCATCCAGTGCCGCGTCACGCGCCTCATCAATCTGACGCCAAGCCCCCAGGATTTCCTGATCCACACCTTGCCCTTCCAACACGAGGGCGAAAAGTACCTCCTCTTCGCCATCGAGCAGAGCCACCCGGGCGGAGCGTGATACTGATCTGCTTCACGGCCGCTTCCACACGACGCCATCCTTCATCACGAAACGCACGTCGCGCGCGGCCTCGATTCGGGCCGTGGGATCGCCGGCGACGGCGATAAGGTCGGCGAGCATCCGGGGACGGATGTGGCCGAGCGAGTCCTCCCTGTGGAGGATCTTGGCGTTGATGGCCGTGGCCGCCAGGAGGGCCTGGGCTGGGGTCATGCCGCCGCGCACCATCCATTCCAGCTCGCGGTAGTTGTCACCGTGGCGGAAGACGCCCACGTCGCTGCCCAGGCCAATGATGACCCGGTTGTCCAGGGCGGACTTGAACGAGCGGAGGGCCTCTTGCATTTGGGCGGTGTAAGGGGTTTGGCCGGGTTTGTAGCCATGGGAGTACTGGGCGTAGGCCTCAACGGCCGTGAGGGTGGGCAGATAGGCGACCCCTTTGGCAGCCATGAGGCGAAAGACCTCGTCGGTGCCGGCGTAGCCGTGTTCGATTGTGTCAACTCCCGCCATGATGGCGCGGCGCATGCCCTCGGCGGTCACGGCGTGAGCGGAGACGGGGCGCCCGGCAGAATGAGCTTCCTCGACCAGGGCGCGCAACTCCTCGAGGCTGAAGGTGGGCGCTTCTTTGCCTTGGGGACCTCTGCTGAAATCGGCATAGACCTTGATCCGAATCCGCGCCAGCGCCGGCCTGCTCGCGCACCGCCTTGAGGATTTCGGGGATGCCGCTGGCCTCCTGGGCGCCCTTGGGCAGGATGACATTTTCGGCGTAGCCCCGGGGTCCGGGGGCATAGGAGGCGGTGGCCACGATGGCCTTGGTAGCGACCTGGAGGCGTGGGCCGGGGATCAAGCCTTCGCGGATAGCGCGCTGGATGGACAGATCGGAAAAGCCTGCCCCTTCGGTGCCCAGGTCGCGCAGCAGGGTGAAGCCCGCCAGGAGGGTATCCCGGGCGTGTATGGCCGCCAGGATGGAGCGATAGGCCACGGGCTCTTTGAGCACTTGGTCGTCCCACAGGGCCTCATTATAAGGATGGAGAAAGAGGTGGGAGTGCAGGTCCATCAGGCCGGGGAGCAGGGTCATGCCCGGCAGTTCGATGCGGGTGGTTTCCGGCGGCGCTTGGCCCTGGAGTTGGGCCGCGGGGCCGACCGCGTTCGATGGTGTTGCTGACGACCAGCGCGGCCCAGCCGGCGTGGGTCGTGCCGTCTGCGGTGTCGAAGACTCGATCAGGCAAGAGCAGGAAGGGCGTTTTCACAGGCTGCGGGTTGGGCGGCAGTTGGGCCTCTGCGCCGGGCAACCGCCCGGCCGCCAGAACGAGCACGAGCAGGCTGCGGCAGAGGGCGACAGCGCCGGGACTCAGAGCAGAGGGTGAGGCGCTCTGCAAGATGCGGAGTGGTCTTGGTTTGGCCCATGCCGGGTTCATTAGCGGCCAAATTGGCCCGGGCCAGAGGACGTGTCAAGGGGCAGGCCGTTCCTAACGGTGGGCAGCGTCGGCAGCGGGCTTGGGCGCGGCGGCACTCGAATCCGAGCTTCTGTGCGCCGGCACGCCGTAATCATAGATCGGGAGGCCGTCCAATTCTCCGCCCGTGTCCAGGGCCAGGCAATCCACGGTGTATTTGGCGCCGCTGGGATAGGCCGCCAGTCTTGCCCGGCAATCGGCGATTTGGCGCCTGACGGCTGCCAGTAGCGCCTTGGCCTGGTTTTCGGAGGCGGTTAACTCCCTGGCCTCCAGGGCCAGGAGCCGCGACCGGAGGCGGCTGGAGTGGATCTGGCGGATGCGCGCAGCGGCGGCGCTGACCTGGTTGGAGAGGGCTTGGGCCTGGTCGTTCAGGGCCTGGAGTTGGGCGGTCAAGCGCGCAAACTCCTGCAGTTCCCAGACCGGCGGGTGTTGCAGGGTGATCCGAACCTCTCCATTTGCCGTTGCGCCGTCATGGTCGGGGGCCTTGGCGCGGGCGCGAGGGGTATCGAGCCGGGCCTGAATGATCCAGTTCCAGCCGTTGGTTGCAGCCACGGGACCGGTGATGTGTACCCAGGCGGTCAGGGGGCGCGCCCCGTGCCGGTTGGTCCACCAGCGGAACAAGGGGTCCAGGTTGAACCGTCCCTCCGCTGAGGATGCGCTTAGGATCCTTGAGCGGATTGGCGTGCAGGGTCGAGCCGGCCAGACACACCAATCCGCCGGCCAGACACAGAGCCAGGGCGAATTGGTTTCGCATCATGATGAGGGTACTCCGCCACCCCCGTTTGGTGTCAAGTTCCTCTTGCCCGTTTCCATGGACCGTTGCCCAGCCCGAAACGCTTTTCAATTTCGCACCCCGGCGCGGGCTGGGGTGGGGGCGGCAGCGCCATTGGCTGCAGCCAGGGTGGCGAAGCCTTTGGCAGTGAGTTCGGCGGCCTTGGCATCACGGACGCGACGGTCGGTGCTGTCCAGGACAACGGTGATGACGCGCTGGCCGTGGCGGGCGGCGGTCACGGCGATGGAATAGCCGGCGGCGCTGATGAAGCCGGTTTTGAGGCCGTCGCAGCCTTCGAGATGGCCCAACAGATGGTTGTGCGTCGTCATATCCACCGTCTTATTCGGGACATTGGTGCGAAAGGGCCGCCGGCGGGTCGAGGTGTAGCGGAGGGTGTCGGGATGCTTGAGCAATTCCAGGCAGAGGATGGAGAGGTTGCGCGCCGTGGTGATGTCAGGTTGTTGGCCTGCGCTCGGGGGTAATCCGTGGACGGAGTGGAAGAGGGTACTGCGCATGCCTAACTCCTTGGCGCGCCGGTTCATCAACTCGACAAAGCCGTCGGTCGAGCCGGCCACCTTTTCCGCCAGGGCCACGGCCACGTTGTTGGCCGACCGGACCATGAGGGCATAGAGCATCTCGTCCAGGGTGAAGGTTTCCTTCTCCGCCAGCCAGACGCGAGTTCCCCCGGTGTGGGAGGCCTTGGCGCTGGCGGTGACCGGGTCCTGCAAGGTCAGTTCGTGACGTTCGACCTTCTCCAGGAGTATCAACAGGTCCATCAGCTTGAGCACGCTGGCCGGATAGCCTTTGGCGTCCGCCCCGTTCTCGAACAAAACACGCCCGGCGGCGCCGTCCACCACGATGGCGCCGAGGTAAGGATTGCGGGCGGTGACGGGCACGCGCGCCCGGCCAGGGGCCTTCCGGGTGGCCGCCGCGGCCCCCGCAGGCCCGGCTGCCAGGCAGAGGCCCAGGGCCATTGCCGCCACGGTGCCAACCAGCTTCTCGATTCTCGTTCTCATGCGCGGATTCAGTTTAGCGGCCTGCAGCATCCTCAGGCCGCGCGCGCACGTCAAGCATGAGTCGCCCGGGCAGACGGATCTAAGGGCATTCGTGCTTGTGGCACAGGAGGCTTTGCTAAACACTCCTGGCGCCGGGATCTCTGCATCCCGGAATGACACATGAAAAAACCGATCATCCTGGTGGTCGTGGCGCTTGTTCTGGCGGGCCTGGCCGGCTGGTTCTTCAAATCGCACCGTAGCAAGGCTGAGCCGGCCGGGTTGACGTTGTATGGAAACGTCGATATCCGCGAGGTCAACCTCGGTTTTCGAGTGCCCGGCAAGATTCTGGAGGTGGCCCTGGACGAGGGCGACGTGGCCAAAGCCGGGGAGGTGCTGGCGGGGTTGGATCCTGAGCCGTATCGGTGGGAGGTCGAGGAGGCGCGGGGGCAGGCGGCGTCGTTGCGGGCGCGGCTCCAGTTGCTGGAGGCAGGCAATCGCCCGGAAGAGATAGCGCAGGCCCGGGCCCTGGTCGGCGAGCGAGAGGTCTTCGCCGCCAATGCCGGACGGCTGCTCAAGCGCCAGGAGGAACTCTTTGCCAACAAGAACATCCCTGTGCAGGAGCGAGACGATGCCGAGGCGAGTTGTCGCGAGGCCGAGGCGCGGCTCAAGTCCGCCCGCGAACAACTGGCCTTGCTCGAGGCGGGGTTTCGCCGCGAGGAGATAGCCCAGGCCAAAGCCGACCTTTCCCGGGCCGAGGCAGCGCTGTCCAGCGCCCAGCTCCGGCTTGAGGACGCCCAGATGAAGGCCCCCTGCAACGGTGTGGTCCTCACGCGCGCCCAGGAGCCCGGCGCCGTCGTCCAGGCCGGCACGACGGTCCTCACGGTCTCGCTAACCCGGCCGGTCTGGGTGCGCGCCTACATCCCGGAGCCGGACCTGGGCCGCACGCACCCCGGCATGAAGGTCCAGGTCTATACCGATTCCCGTCCGGACAGACCCTACTCCGGCCAGATAGGCTACATCTCACCCCGAGCCGAGTTCACCCCCAAGAACGTCGAGACGCCCGAGCTGCGGACCTCGCTAGTCTATCGCCTGCGCGTGGTGGTGAGCGACCCTGACGAGGGTTTGCGCCAGGGGATGCCGGTCACGGTGAGAGTGAATCGCGATGGGTGAACCGCCCAAAACGCTTTGACCGGCTGCATCGCTTTGGTTCTTTGTTGTCCCTTGTGTTCGTCCAATGCCTGAGATTTTGGCCCATGTGAAGGCTCTGGAGAAGACGTTCAAGGGCGCGGCGCGCCCGGCGTTGGCGGGGATTACGGCGTCGGTGCGCGCGGGCATGGTCACGGGCCTGGTGGGGCCCGACGGCGCGGGCAAGACGACATTGATGCGGTTGATCGCCGGGCTGCTGGCCCCGTCAGCGGGGAGCATCGAAGTCAACGGGCTGGACCCGAGCCGGAGGGGGGGCGAGTTGCGGGAATTCATCGGCTACATGCCGCAGAAGTTCGGGCTCTACGAAGACCTTTCGGTGCAGGAGAACCTGGACCTGCACGCGGACCTGCGGGGAGTGCTTGGGCCGGAGCGGGAGGCGGCGTTCGGGCGGCTGCTGGCCTTCAGCGGGCTTGAGGGGTTTGCGGGGCGGCTGGCAGGCAAGCTCTCGGGCGGCATGAAACAGAAGCTGGGCCTTGCCTGCGCCCTGCTGGGGCAACCGCGGCTGCTGCTGCTGGACGAACCGGGTGTGGGCGTGGACCCGATTTCGAGGCGCGAATTATGGAGGATGGTCCATGAACTGGTCGAGCAAGGCAAAACGGTGGTCTGGAGCACGGCCTACCTGGACGAGGCGGAGCTGTGCGCCCAGGTGTGGCTGCTCAACGAAGGCCGGCTGCTCTTCGCGGGCAAGCCGGGCGATTTGACGGCCCGGGTGCGCGGGCGCTGCCTCCAGGCGCGCGACTTCCAGGGCAGCCGCCGGCAGTTCCTGGCCGTGGCCCTGCGCCGCGACGAGGTCCTCGATGGCGTCATCCAGGGCCAGACCGTCCGGTTGGTGCTCCGCCCCGGCAGCGCCCCGCCCCAGTTCGAGGCCGGCCAGACCGCGAGGCTGGTCCCGGTCGAGCCGCGCTTTGAGGACGCCTTCATCGATGTGCTGGGGGGCGGCCCCGGCGGCGACTCGGCCCTGGCCCAACGGGCACACCCGATCCTGGGCGATGGGCGGCCGGTTGTCGAGGCCGTCGAGCTGACCCGCCGGTTCGGGAACTTCACTGCAGCCGACCGGATCAGCTTCGCCGTGAGGCGAGGCGAGATCTTCGGCTTGCTGGGGCCCAACGGGGCGGGCAAGTCGACCATTTTCCGGATGATGTGCGGGCTGCTGAGGCCGACCTCCGGCACCGCGCACGTGATGGGGATCGATCTGAAACGCAGTCCCAGCCGCGCCCGGCAGCGCCTGGGGTACATGGCGCAGAAATTCTCGCTCTACACGGGTTTGACCGTATCGCAGAACCTGGCATTCTTTTCCGGCGTCTATGGCCTGAGCGGCGCGCGCCAGCAGCAGGTCGTGGCCGGGATGGTCGAGGTCTTCAAGCTGGCTCCCTTCCTGGAGACCACACCGGACACGCTGCCGCTGGGCTTCAAGCAGCGCCTGGCCCTGGCCTGTGCGTTGATGCACGACCCCGACATCCTCTTTCTGGACGAGCCGACCTCGGGTGTCGACCCCGTTACTCGGCGCGAGTTCTGGACGCACATCAACGGCCTGGTGGAAAAGGGGGTCACCGTCATGGTCACCACGCATTTCATGGACGAGGCCGAGTACTGCGATCGCATCGCCCTGGTGTTCCGCGGTCAGATCATTGCCTGCGGCACGCCCGACCAGCTTAAGCAACAGACGGCCAGCCCCCAGGACCCCGAACCCTCCATGGAAGACGCGTTCATCGCGCTGGTGAAAGCGCATGATGCCTCAATATGAAATTCCGTGCATTCCTGCGCCGGCTCCGGGCGCTTTGCAAGAAGGAGACGCTGCAGATCCTGCGTGATCCCAGCAGCAACATCATCGCCTTCATCCTGCCGGTGGTGATGCTCTTCATCTACGGCTACGGAATCAGCCTCGACACGCCGGGCCTGAGGGTGGGTCTGGTCCTGGAGGACAGCGGCCCGGAGGCGCGGCATTTTGCCGACAGCCTGTTTGGCTCGCCCTACCTGCGCGTGCAGGCGGGCCGCACGCAGGAGCAATTCGAGAAGGACCTGGTCGAGGGCCGGGTGCGGGGCTTTGTGGTGGTGCCGCCGGATTTTGCGCGCAAGCTCAAGGAGCCGGGCCAGACGGCGCCGCTGCTGGTGGTAACGGATGGGGCGGAGCCGAACACGGCCAGTTTCGTGGAGAACTATGTCCGGGGCGCCTGGGAGGGCTGGCTGGCGCAGCGCGCGGCGGAGCGCGGGGCGCCCGGGGCCGGCGGGGCAGGGGAGGAGCCCGATGCGGCGGTGGCGCTGGAGCCGCGCTTCTGGTTCAACCCGGCCGCCGAGAGCCGCAACTACCTGATCCCGGCTCGATCACGGTCATCATGACGGTAATCGGCGCGCTGCTGACCTCGCTGGTCGTGGCGCGCGAATGGGAACGCGGCACGATGGAGGCGCTCCTGGCCTCGCCGGTGACGCGGGCAGAGCTCTTGCTCAGCAAGCTCCTGCCCTATTACGCGCTGGGGATGATCTCGTTGCTTATATGCGTTGGGGTGTCGGTTTTCCTGTTGGGCGTGCCCTTTCGCGGTTCGGTGGCGGTGTTGTGGCTGGTGGGCTCGCTCTTTCTGGGCAGCGCCCTCGGCCTGGGTTTGCTGCTCTCGACGGTCACCCGCAACCAGTTCAATGCCGCCCAGGCCGCCCTCAATGCCGCCTTTCTCCCGGCCGTCATGCTCTCGGGTTTCATCTACGAAATCCGCAGCATGCCCGCCGCCATCCGCGCGGTAACCTATCTCATCCCCTCCCGCTACTTCGTGAGCGCGATGCAAACGCTCTTCCAGGCAGGCGATGTCTGGGCGGTGCTCCTGGAGAGCAGCCTCTTCCTGGCGGCCGCCTCCGCCGTGTTTATCGGCCTGACTGCCCTCAAGACACGGAAACGGCTCGAAGTGAGCTTTGATCCATGTTCCATCGCATCGCAAAGCTGATTATCAAGGAGCTGCAGACCCTGCTGCAGGACCGGCAGGGGCGGATGCTGCTGATCATGCCGGTGCTGCTGCAATTGGCCATCTTCCCGTTCGCCGCCACACTCGAGGTGAAAAACAATACGCTGGCGGTGTTGAACCAGGACGGCGGGGCGGAGTCGTTCGAGCTGATCCAGCGCCTGGCCAAGGCCCGGGCCTTCACCCGGCTGCTGGCCTTGCGCAGCCCGGCTGAAATGCGGCGGGCCCTGGACGGACAGGAGGCGCTGCTGGTGCTGCAGTTCCCGGCCGATTTTTCGCGCAACGTCTCGGCCTGCCGCTGGCCGCGTTCCAGGCCATCCTGGACGGACGCCGCTCCAACAGCGGCCAGATCGCCCTGGGTTACGTCCGGCAGATCCTTCAGGGCTACCTGGAGGACCGCCAGTCGGCGCAGGCAAGCATCGCCCCCTCCAAAATCCTGGTCCGGCACTGGTTCAATCCGAACCTGGACTACGTCCGGCACATCCTCCCCTGCCTGGTGGCGATTATCACGACCGTCGGCACCATGGTGGTCAGCTCGCTCTCGGTGGCGCGGGAGAAGGAACAGGGCACCTTCGACCAACTCCTGGTCTCGCCTTTGACCCCTGGCATGATCATGGTCGGCAAGGCGGTCCCGGCCTTGCTCGTGGCGATGTTTCAGGCCACGATCATTCTCTGCGCCGGGGTGTTTGTCTATCGGATTCCTTTCCAGGGGTCGCTGCTGCTGCTTTACGGCAGCATGGTGTTCTACATCCTGGCCCTGGTCGGCTGCGGGCTGTTCATCTCCTCGGTTTGCGCCACCCAGCAGCAGGCCTTCCTGGGCGTCTTCAGCTTCATGATGCCGGCCATCCTGTTGTCCGGCTTTCCCTCGCCGATCGAGAACATGCCGGCATGGCTCCAGTACCTTGATTGGTTCAATCCCTTGCGCCACTTCATCGTCATCGTCAAGGGGGTCTTTCTCAAGGACATCGGCCCGGCGGTTCTTTGGCAGAGCCTCTGGCCGCTCATCGTCATCGCGGTGCTCACGCTGACGGCGGCCGATTGGATGTTCCGGAAACGGTTGGAGTAGCATTTGTCTGCTTGCGAAGGTACTCGACGGCCAAGAGGGCAACGGGGAGCCTTAGATTGCTGATGATAAGATCCAGATTCCCCCATCGCCGGAGTTACATCTCGGAATTTTATGGGGAGTACTCAGCCAAGAAGTGAGGCGACCTGAGCCGCATGGCCGACGCTCTCATCCAGGGACTCCAACAACGCATTCCCCGGACGATCTTCCCGGAACTGGTGCGGCTGGGGTCAGGGCTGGTGCGGCTGCTGCGGGACCGGTTGCACCTGGAGGCGCACGAGGCGGTCTTGGAGCGGTTGCTCGCCCGGGCGCTGATTGCTCCCGGTCAGGCGTCTTATAGGCCAGGGAAAAGTCCCAGGCGCATCCACTGGCGTCGAGCGGTTAACTGGAGGGGCCTGTTCATCTGCCCAGGTCAGCCAGGATCGCGGCGGCCCGTTCGCCGGCGGCCCGTGCCTCGGCTTCCACCAGGGCATCCAACTCCTGCTGTTCAGCCTGAGGCAGCGGGCGACTTTCGTTTCGCGCGGC
Organism: uncultured bacterium; assembly: GCA_963749495.1. Taxonomy (GTDB): domain Bacteria; phylum Verrucomicrobiota; class Verrucomicrobiia; order Limisphaerales; family UBA8199; genus CAVQND01. The sequence goes on along the minus strand of CAVVMW010000014.1, from coordinate 118,163 downwards.
TCGCCATCGGTCCATCAACTCCCCAAGGCGACGCTGCTGTTGGCCCGTGAAGAATTCGTCTGGCTTATGACTTTGGACGATCACGAGGGTGCCACTCTCGTCCGCGGGCAACTGCGCCGTCAGCGCGTCCAAAGCGGCGCCAGCGGTCTTGGCGACCGATTGGCGCTTGCCGGCGACGGCGCGATACACCGTGCCGTCTTGACTCGAGGATTCCGGCAGTATGGCTACTTTAGTCATAGCTCTGCTTTCTTTGCCGCCATTATACGCTAGGCCCCGGCCAATGGGAAGCAGACACAAGGCATTTGTCTGCTTGAGCCCGCGGTCGGTTCCATCTACGTTGCTGGAGCGATGACACCGGAAGCCGCGCTGGACGCTCAAATCGCCCGCTATCGCGCCATGACGCGCGAGGAACGGGTGGGGATTGCGCTGCGGCTCCATGAACTGGCCTGCGAGATGGCCCGGCTAGGGATTCGCCGGCAGCACCCCGAGGCCTCGCCGGCCCAGGTCGAGGAACTGCTGCGGCAACGTCTGGTTTTGGCTCGCAACCTATGACGGAGCAGGAACTGCTTTTGGATTGCGTGCGGCGCCTGAATGCGAGCGGCGTTGCCTACATGCTCACCGGGTCCATGGCCAGCAACGCCTGGGGGATCCCGCGCTCGACTCACGACCTCGATTTTGTCATCCAATTGCCTCCTTCCCAAGTCACAGCGATAATGGGCGCTTTCGCCAGCTCCGACTATTTCATCGATGAGGCCCAGGTTCGCTCCGCTTACCAGCCACCGCACCAGTTTAACGTCATCCACGTGCCCTCGGCCTTGAAGGTGGATTTCTGGCTGCTGCGGCGGGTCCCTTTCGAGGAAGAGATGTTCAGGCGGCGGCTCCAGGACTCATGGTCCGGAGAGACGATCTGGCTGGCCACCGCCGAGGATGTCATCCTGCACAAGCTCCACTGGAACCGCATCACCCCCTCGGACAGGCAACTGGGCGATGTAGCCGGCGTCGTCCAAGTGCAACGCGGAAAGCTGGACGAGGCCTATCTGCGCCGTTGGGCAGGCGAACTTGGCGTAGCCCCGGAGTTGGAGGCAGCATTATCCGGTCTGCTCAGGCCCAAGCACACCTGAAGGCCCTCGTATTCCACGAGGTGACGCTACCTGACGCGCATGGCCGACGCTCGCATCGAGGAAATCCGAAGGCTGCTCCCGCAGGCGATGCTCGCGGACTGGGTGCGGCTGGGGTCGCGGCTGGTGCGGCTGCTGCGGGACCGGCTGCACGCGGAGGCGCACGAGGCGGTCTTGGAGCGGCTGCTGGCCCGGGCGCGGGCGTCGGTCCAGTTGCGCGAGCAGCGGCGGCGGGACGTGCCGGCCCTCAGTTACCCGGCCCAGTTGCCAATCACGAGCCGGAAGGACGAAATCCTCGAGGCCATCCGCGCCCACCCGGTGGTGGTCGTGGCCGGCGAGACCGGCTCGGGCAAGACCACGCAGCTCCCCAAGATGTGCCTGGAGGCGGGCCTGGGCATCGAGGCGAAGATCGGCTGCACCCAGCCGCGGCGGGTGGCCGCCCTGTCCATCTCGCGCCGGATAGCGGAGGAGCTCGACGTGACCTGGGGCCGGGAGGTCGGCTGCAAGATACGGTTCGACGACCGGTCAAGCCCGGAGACTTACATCAAGCTGATGACCGACGGCATCCTGCTGGCGGAGACCCAGGGCGACCCGCTGCTCTGTGAATACAACGCCATCATCCTCGACGAGGCGCACGAGCGGAGCCTGAACATCGATTTCCTCCTGGGCTGCCTCAAGGGCCTGCTGGCCAAGCGGCCCGGCCTCAAGCTCATCATCACCTCGGCCACCCTCGATACGGCGGCATTCTCCCAGGCCTTCGACCACGCGCCGGTCATCCAGGTCTCCGGCAGGCTTTACCCGGTCGAAACGGTGTATGCGCCATTCGACGCCGATTCCGAGGACAGCGGCAACCTCACTTACATCAATGCCGCCGTCCGCGCAGCCGGGCAGGCGCTGTCCGGACCGGGCCAGGGCGACGTGCTGATCTTCATGCCGGGTGAACGCGACATCCGCGAGACCAGCGACCAGCTCAAGACCCGGTTTGGCGAGCAGGCCGAGATCATCCCGCTGTTCGGCCGGCTCAGCTCGGGCGACCAGCAACGGGTCTTTGCCCCCGCCGCAAGGCGAAAGGTCGTGGTGGCCACAAACATCGCCGAGACCTCGCTCACTATTCCCGGCATCCGGTACGTCATCGATTCGGGCCTCGCCCGCGTGAGCCGCTACAACCCGCGCACGCGCACCCGGCGCCTGCCGATCGAAGCCATCTCCCGGAGCAGCGCCGACCAGCGCAAAGGCAGGAGCGGCCGCGTCCAGAACGGCGTCTGCGTCCGGCTCTACTCGGAAGCCGACTTTGCCGCGCGCCCGGCCTACACTCAGCCTGAAATCCAGCGGGCGAACCTGGCCGAGGTCATCCTGCGGATGAAGGCCTTTCAACTCGGCGAGATCGAGACCTTCCCGTTCATCAATCCACCCGCCCCCGCCGCCATCCAGGGCGGCTACGCCTTGCTGCAGGAATTGGGCGCCCTCGACACAGCCAGACAACTCACGCCGCTGGGACGCGACCTGGCCCACTTGCCCATCGATCCGACCCTGGGCCGGATGCTGCTCCAATCCGAGCTCGAGCACGCCACCCGCCCCTTGCTCATCATCGCCGCCGGCCTCAGCATCCAGGACCCCCGCGAGCGGCCGCTCGAACACAAGGACGCCGCCGCCGCCGCGCACAATCGCTTCGCCGACCCGCGCTCCGATTTCCTCACCCTGCTCAACCTCTGGGATGCCGTCCACGACCAGTGGGAAACGCTTCGCACCCAAAGCCAGCGGCGCAAGTTTTGCAAGGCCAACTTCCTCTCTTACACCCGCATGCGCGAGTGGCAGGACCTCCACGCCCAGCTCCACGAGGCCCTCGAGGAACTCGGCGCCGTGCGCCCTTATCTCGACGAAGCCAATGCCTCCTACGACGCCATCCATCGTTGCATCCTGGCGGGCCTGCTCGGACACGTCGCCCAGCGCACCGAGCGCAATCTTTACAAGGCCGCCGGCAACCGGCAGGTCGCCATCTTCCCCGGCTCCGCGCTCTACGACCGGGCCAAGGGCCCGAATCGGCCCGCCAAGGGCAGGCACTCGCGTCCGCGCCAACCGGAGCCGAATTCCCCTCCCGGCTCCCAGCCGGAATGGATCGTCGCGGGCGAGGTCGTCCAGACTTCCCAGGTCTTTGCCCGAACGGTGGCGGGGATCGACCCGATGTGGATTGTGGAATTGGCGCCGCACCTCTGCACGGTGACGCACCACAAGCCGCATTGGAGTCCCGAGGCCGGCCGCGTCCTGGTCGAGGAGCGCATCTCGCTCTATGGCCTGGAGGTCCACAAACGCAACGCCGCCTACGGCAACATCAACCCCAAGGCCGCAACCGAGATCTTCATCCGCGCGGCGCTGGTCGAGGAGGCAGAGGAACAAGGGGCGAGGGGCGAGGGGCGAGGGGCGAGGGACGAGGGGCGAGGGGCAAGCCCGCGGGGCTGCCTCGACCCTCGCCCCTCGTCCCTCGTCCCGCGCTACCCCTTCCTCGAGCACAACCGCAAGGTCCGCCAGAAGATCGAGACCTGGCAGACCCGCGTGCGGCGGCATGATTTGGCGGACCTGGACCAGGCGCTGTTCGAGTTTTATGCCAAACAACTCGAGAACGTCTCCTCGTGGCACGAGATGGACCGGCTGCTGCGCGGGCGCAAAGACCCGAAGTTCCTGTGCGCGACGGAGGCCGACCTGATCGGCGGCCTGGAGTTGAGCTACGATGCGCAGGCCTTTCCGGATTCGGTGCCGCTGGGCGGACAGCCGGTGCCGGTCAGTTACGCCTACTCGCCGGGCGAGGAGCAGGACGGCGTGACCCTCAAGTTGGACGCGGCCCTGGTGCAGAGCGTCTCGCCGGCCGCCGTCGAATGGGCCGTGCCGGGCCTGCGCGAGGCGCAGGTTGGCGAGTTGCTTCGCGCCCTGCCCAAGGGGCTGCGGCGCCAACTAATGCCCTTTGCGCCGAGAGTCGCCGAGATCGCCCGCGACCTGCGCCCGGGCCCCCACTCGCTGCTGCACGATCTGGCGAGGTTCATCCACCGCCGGTATGGCGTTGAGGTGCCCGTCTCGGCCTGGCCCGCCCAGGCGCTGCCGGCGCACCTGCGTCCACGCGTGCAAATCCCCGGTCTCCAGCCCGTCCTGGCGGGGCGCGACCTGCTGGAGCTGCGCCGGCAGTTGGAGACGCTCAAGGCGCCGCCTGCGGGCGAGCCTGCGGCCTGGACCCGCCTGGCCCGGCACTGGGAACGGTTCGGGCTGACCGGCTGGACCTTCGGCGACTTGCCCGAACGGTTGACCGTGGAGGAAACCGGCGGTGCGCCCCTCTGCGCCTGGCCCGGTTTGCAGGTCGAGGAAGGCCGCGTGAACGTGCGCCTCTTCCACAGCCAGGAGGCGGCGCGCAGGGCTGGCGCCGGGGGCTTCCAGCGCCTCATCGCATTGGCACTGCAACGAGACTTGGCCTGGCTCCAGAAAGACCTCCGTGCCCTGGCCCGCTTCGAGCCGCTTCTCGGGGACCTTTGTTCCGCCGAGGACCTCCAGGCCGGCGCGTTCGCAAACCTCCAACGATACATAATGCCGCCTGCCGCGCCATCTGTCCTGACCGAGTCCAACTTCCGCGCGGCCGCCGAGCAGGTCCGCGCCCGCCTGCCGGGCCTGCCCGCGCTGCTCATCGGGCGTCTGGAGCCGATTCTGCGGCTGCGCCAGGAAATCCTCCGTCGCCGCAAGCCCGGGCCGTCCGACCCGTCAGACCGGTCAGACCGGTCCGACTCGTCCGACCTCGCCAGTGGGCCCGCCCCGCACCCGCCATCCGATCCCGTGGCGGGGGAGCTCGAAGGCCCTGTTGCCCCGGGACTTTCTCCAGCAGGTTCCTTTCGAGCAACTCGAACAATTCCCCCGTTATCTCAAGGCCCTCCTGACCCGCGCTGAGCGGGCCGCGCTCAATCCCCTCAAGGACCGCCAGCGCGCCCAGCAGCTTGCGCCCTATCTGCACGCCCTGGGCCAGCTCCGCGCCGCCCCGGCGCAGTCCGAGGCCGCGCGCCGCCTGCTCGACGAGTTCCGCTGGATGATCGAGGAATACAAAGTCTCATTGTTCGCCCAGGAACTGGGGACCGCCTTTCCCGTCTCGCCCAAACGCCTGGACGAAATGCTCGAGCGAATCAAGCGGGCAGGGGACTCCCAAATCCTCGCCTAAGGGTTTTTGAGGAACCGCGGAATACGCGGAATACGCGGAAAAGAGACTGGCCCACGAATGACACGAATCACACGAATGGAGACTATTAGTGTGGTTCGTGCCATTCGTGGGCCGCTCCCTTTCTCGCGCGCGTCGCGGAGCGACGCAGTGAAGGTAGCCGTGGACCTCGGTCCACGGTTTGCGGCGTGGGAACGGGCCCGCGTCGCGTAGCGACGCCTGACGGCCTTGCGGTTTTCAGGCGTCGCTACGCGACGCGGTCTAGCTTGGGCCGTGGGTCCGTGGACTGGAAGTCCACGGCTACCATCGGGCACCGCTACGCGGTGAGCGTTGGCCGTTGGCGCTCCAGCCACTCTGATGAGGACACTACCCAACCGCCTGCAGCAAACCGAACGGTCTTGACGCTTGTGCTAGGCTCTGCTTCGCATGAGACGCAAAGAGCGTGAAGTGACCGACCGCGCGGAGATGGAGGGGATCATCTCGAGGTGCCAGGTCTGTCATTTGGCGCTGACCAGCCCGGACGGCCGCCCTTATGCGGTGGCCCTCAATTTTGGATACGCGCCCGGAGCGCCGCCGGCCCTCTATTTCCATTGCGCAACGCAGGGCAGGAAGCTTGACCTCCTCCGGCAGAATCCGCGATGCGCCTTTGTCATCGACCGGCCGCTCGGATTGGTCACGGGCCGGAGCGCCTGCGATTGGGGGATGAAATATGAGAGCGTCATGGGGAGCGGGCGCTTGGAGATTGTCACCGACCCCGAGCAGCGCCGATTTGGCTTGGACCGCGTCATGGCTCAGTATGGCAACCTGGCGCCTGCTTACCGGCCCGAGAGTCTTGGGCATGCCCTGGTTTTAAGGCTGGCTATCGAAGAGATGACGGGGAAGAGCGCCGGAGGATGAGAGCGTTCGGGGTTGGAACGTCCTGCGTTTCCACGTACAGAGGGAGGGACGGCCCCCTTTCGATGAACCTCCGAAGTCCGCAAGGTTTTGGACTGCGCCAGTCCTCTGGCGCTTTCGCTTCGCCCTCCCCAGGGGTCCGGAAAAGCGGCAGAGGACTGCCGCAGTCCAAAACGCTTCGCGGCCTCGCCGCCCCTATCCGGTTCATGGTCCCAAATAAAACTCGGCGGCTTCCTGGAGCTACGGGACGATGAGCAGGCGGTAAAAGCGTTGGTGGGCGGCGGTGGTGTCCGGGGTGACGGAGAGCGGGGCGCCGGTGCCGGTGAGATCATTGCCGAGGTTGGTCCAGGCAGTGGCGGCAAGGTCCTCTTTGTATTGCACCCGGTAAAGGGCGCCGGGCACGCTCGGCCAGGCGAAGGCCATGGGATTGCCGGCGGCGCGGACCAGGCCCAGCGTTGGAACTGGGACTGAGAAGATCGAGAATGTCCGGGCGGCGCTCAGGGGGGGCGTGCCGTTGTCGGTCACACGCGCGGTGACGAGGTTTGTGCTTGGAACCTGGTTCGGCGCGGGCGTCCAGGTGAAGAGGCCGGAGGCGGGGTCGAGGCTGGCATGGGCCGGGGCTCCTGGGTCGAGGCTGAAGGTGAGGGTTTCGGGCGGGACGTCGGGGTCGGTGGCCACGAGGGTGAAGCTGAGCGTCTGGCCGAGATAGACCCAACGAGTACCCTGGGTCGGCCAGGGCAGGGCCGGCATTGGTGGACTGGCTGTTATTGGGGCCGCCTGGGGTGGCATGGAAGAGCGGCTCACGGGTGAAGGCCTGGCCGTCGGGCACAGAACCGTAAGCCCAATCGGGCGGGAGGTTTGTGTAATCCACGTAATCGAGGACCTGCGGCAGGCTGTTGTAGAGCCGGCTCAAGGCGAGGGACCCTGCGCCGCTTTGGAGGGTGAAGCTGGTGTGCAGTTCATTGGTGGTGGAGAGATCGGTCTGGCCGTCGGCGAAGATGACCTTGAATTCGCCGGGGCCGATAACGGCGTTGGCGGGGAAAGCCCACTGCGTCAGGTTCGTGTAATCGTTGGCCAGGTAAAGCCCGGCCAGGGGAACGGCGTTGGTGGTGGGGTTGTAGAGTTCGAGCCAGGGGGAGCGCTGGCCGGCGCGGTTGGTGATGCCGGTCAGATTATCGGCCTGGAGTTCGTTGAGCCAGAGTGGCGGGAAAGCCGGCAGGCTGGCCAGGACCGAGTTGGCGGCTCCGGGCGTACAGGTGGTCAAGGCCGGGGCGGGCGTGGTTTGGAGGTCCGACAGACTATAGACCATGCCGCTGCTGGGCGAGGTCCCGGAAAGGCGGACGAGCAACTGGCTGCCGCTGGCGCCGGGCTTGAACCAATAGCTCAAGGTGTAGGTGCCATTGGTCACGATGGGTGCTGTGTTCTCCCAAATCGCGTCCGCAATCGTGTCGCCGTAGCCGGACCCCACCAGGTGCAAGCTGTGGCCGCCGGAGTGGCTGGTATCGCTGACAATGGCCGAGGCGCTCAGGTTGGCCGAGACGGTCCAGGGTCCGGTCAAGGGCCCTTCGAAATCGCCATTGGTGAGCAGGTTAACCCCGGCCCCGGGGACGCTCCCGGCGACCAGGCAGAGGTCATCAATATAACAGTCTCCCGCTGCGTTGTGCAGGCAGATGAGCAGAATCGGCCGGGGTGCCGTGCCGGTGATTGACACGTACTGCCACGGCGGAGGGGGGGCGCTGCCGTTGGTCTGGCCGACCCCCCAATTGCCGGCGCGCCAGTTGTCCTGCTGCGGATCGATGAGCTGGAGCGAACTGCCGGGCGGAGTGGCCGGCCAGGGCGGCTGGCCCTCATAGCGCACCTTGGCTATCTCCTGATCGCTCGCGGGATCCATTCCAGGCTGGACCAGCGTGAGCGTCGCGCCCGAGGCCGGCAGCGCACCGCCAAACGTGTCGAATAGTGGTGTCGTTACCCCATACGCCGTCCCGTAGGCCGTCCGGTCTGCCGCCAAGACCACAAAACCGTTTGCCGCAATGAAGGAACCGGGCGGGAAGCTGTAACCCAGACCGTCCAACCGCCAGCCCGATATGTCGAAGGCGGCCGTGCCCGAGTTGTTGTAGAGCTCCACGTATTGGGCGCCCGGCACGCTCGGGTTGTTCATAATCTCGTTGATGACAATCCGTCCCACCGCCGGTGGCAGCGTCCCTTTATAGACCGCCACGGCCGTGCCGGTTGCGCCCGAGACGGGCTGGCCGTGCAGGTCAACCCCGGCGACGCTCAAAATGTTGGTGCCGGGGCCCAGCGGCACTGTGGCCGTCCAGGTCGTCACGCTGGGCCAGGTCAACGGCCATTGGGTCCCGTTGAACTGGAGGCTCTTGACGGCCAGGGGCGCCGTGCCCGAGACGGTGGCCACGTTGTTGTTGACGCTCACCGAGGTGATGGCAAAGGGGATGTTGCTCACCCCGTGACTGGCCAAGGCGTTCAGAATCGAGTTGTGCATGGTCCCGATCCAGCCTTCGAGCGCCACCGACGGGTTTTTGACCGTCATGCCATTGTAGGCGGTTGTGGTCAGGCCGTTGGCCACGAACACCGCATACTTGGCGTCCAGAAGGGGATTCACTTTGGCAGTGTTCATCGCGAGGTTGGCGATGTCCTGCAACGCCCGCAAATAGGCGCGTTGGTGGGCCGGGTAGTTGTGGAAGGTGGCCATGACCGGGTCGGGGCCGCCATAGGTGAAGAGGTCGCTGCCGTCGGAGGGCCAGGTCTGGGTGCCGCTGCCCAGGGTGATGTTCCAATCCCACTTGAGCGCGGTCCACTTGCCCTGCGTGGGCTTGTAGTTGTACATGTTCCACTGGTTCTGGGTGAAGAAAGAGTCCCAGTCGCCGGTGGCGTGCTCGATGGCGGACAGGCGCAGCCATTCCTCGGTATCGACCGCCGCCTCCATTTGCGCATAGTAGGCCGGGTTGGAGGTGGGGATGTTGGCGGCGTCAATCAAGTGAAACAACTCGGTGCAATCGTTGGCCGAGTCGATCCATTGCCGGATCCACCACATCCAGCGATAGCGGGCCGGCTTGTATTGGTTGGGCACGCCATTGATGGTCGTGGTGAAGCGGCCCAGCACGCACCAGGACATGTTGTTGAAGTTCATGTAGGTGCCCGAGGGCTCCACGTCGCCCTCGAACCAGGAATGGTTCTTGTAGAGGACGCCGCCGGTGTCGCCAGGGAAGTACTCCTTGAGGTAGTCGCCATCGGGGGTTTGCGAGTCCTCCATGAGCGGCCCGTGGCGGTTGCCATTGACGAAGTAGATGTAGAAGCGGCGGTTCTGAAAGGGCAGGCCGATCTGCTGGGCCATCCAGTAACTGGTTTGCTCGCGCTGGAGGGTGTCGTCATCCAGCGGTCCGTTGCCGGGCACATGCTGTTTGTTCAGCGAGGCCACGCCATAGAGCAGGTCGTCTTCGGGGACAATCCAGTGCATGCCTCCAGTGGTCGTCACAGGCGAGCCCCTGATATTGGTGATACGGGCTGCCGGCATAGCGGCCGGTCCAGTCATAGATGATGCGGCCGCCGCCATTGACCCAGGTGCCATCGTAAACTTCGTGCGAGACCCCAGAAGGCCCCTGGGCCCAGCGATTGGCCCAGTTCTGGGTCAGGAAAACATGCTGGTGCTTGAAGCTGCCGCTTGGCGTGGCGTCGCCGAACCCCACCACGCACTCGCGCGGAACGCCGGCGTTATTCTTGAGATCCGCCGGGAAGAAGTTCGTGGCGCCGAGGGTGTCCCGCGCGCTCACCAGGAAGGCGACGACCCTGCCGGCGGCCTGGGCGGGGATGGTGGCGCTGTAGAGACCATCGCCGGCGATGGCATCGCCCCTGGTGCCGTCATTGACCATCGGCACCGAGACGTAGGAGGGGTTCGCGTTGACGGCGGTATCGAGGCGGTAGAGCAGCGTGGGCTGGAAACCGTTGACATCATGGAACCGGGCGCTGACCACCAGCGGCTGGCTGGCCGCCGGCAGGGCCGGGGAGTGCGTGACCTCGTAGATGGCAGGTCCGGGATTGGCCACATACCGGCTGTTGGGCAGGCCCGGCGTGCCGAGGCTGGCCGGCACGGGCATCCTGCCGGTCACCTCCAGCCAGTTGCCCCGCAGCCGCATCAGGACCTCGGGCCAACCCCGCAGCCAGCGCGCCTTGAGCCGCAACGTCGCGGTCTGGCCCGCCGCAAGGCTGGTCTGGCTCAGGGCGCCCTGCGCGTAATCGGCCAGCGTCCAAACCGAATCGCTGGAACGCAAGTGCAACGATTGGGAACTCTGATAGCCCCCCAGCCCCGCGGCCGTCTTGAGGCCCGAACGCATGTGATCTCCTTCCAGCGTCCAATTGGTCAACCCTGTTTCGAACGAGCCGTTGGCAATGATATTGGTCCCGGTGGGGCCGCCGGGATGCACCTCGATGTTGTCCACCAGGCATTCCCCAACGTCCAACAGGCCCAGTTGAACATGATCGATGCCCCCACTGTAGTTGGCCCCGTTATCCAAAACGCCGGTGTATTCAAGATTGGTCCAGACCGATTTGCCGGTCTCGTCACTGTTGGCCCAATTGTAGGCCAGGCGGTGATTCGAATTGGGATTTCTCAGTTCCAGGCTGCTGCCACCGCCACGCGCCCAGTCACCCCACCGGCCCCCCACGCCGTAGGTGACCTCGTCCTGGACCACATAGATCCTATTGGTGAGCGGGCCCGCCGGGCCGGCCACGCTCAGGAGTTGCGGCATGGCCAGCGCCACCCGCTCGCCATGGTGGGAGAGCTTGCCGCTGAAATTGCCCACCGTGTTGCCGCTGTTCAGATTGGAATACTTGGCGACCAAATTCGTCAGGTTCCGCGCCACCACAAGGTAGCTGTCCGGGGCCAGGCTCACGCCGGCCGGAAAGGTGAAACTGACGCCCGCAGTGAACTGCCAATCAGCCAGGCTCACCGTGTTGGCGCCTTTGTTGTAGAGCTCGAGGTATTGGTCGTCGTCGTTGCCGCTGAGCGGGTCGTACATCAGCTCGTTGATGACGATGTCCCCGATCCAAATCGGGCTGTTGTTGGTCCCCGGCGTGCGCGCCGCCAAAGGATAAAAGGCCGCCGCCCCGTCGGGCCAGCGCCCCAATGAAACGCCATCGGCCTGGGCCTCGAATTGAACGGCATCCAGCACGCGGCTGCTGTCCGGGTTGATGAAGAAGATGGTGCCGCCCGCCCCGTTGGGCACAAAGCCAAGTTGCGACTGGTCGAAAGCCAGATAGCCCCCGGGCCCAATAAGCGTGCCGGAGGGGATGACGAACTTATTGGTGGCAAAGTTGTCGGTGAGGATGCACCCGGACAGGTCGTTGGCCTGGTTGCTATGGTTGTAGAGTTCGACGAAGCACGGCAGCGCGGGGTTTTCGGAGTGAACCAGCAACTCGTTGATCACGACCGTGCGCAACGGGCTGGGCACGTAGGCCCCCATTTGCCCGGGCGAGCCGCCCACCACGTCGCTCAGGTCCCAGGCCCGCGGGTCGGCCTCACCGTAGGTTGGGTTGGCCAGCACAATCGAGTGGCCGGTGCCATCGGCCCCCACCGGCCAGGGATAAACGCTCGAGTAAGGCACGCTCAGCAACACCCCGCCCAGGGTATCCAGCAACTGGATGGTGTCGGCCTTCCTGAGCGACCCGATATAAGGTCCCACCACGTTGGTGATGCCATAGACGGCCTGGATGGCCTGGGGCGAGGCCGCCACGACCAGGAAAGCGCCCCCGGGCAGGACCGTCCCCTGCGGAAAGGTGTAGCTTATGGCGTTGCCCACTAGTTGATAGCCGCTGAGGTCCTGGAACCAGGGATTGGTGTTATAGACTTCAAGGAACTCGACGTTGTTCAAGTCGGCGCGCACGGCCGGCTCATACATGATTTCCGAAATCACCAAGGGTGTCCTGCGGCTGCACGGCCCCAGCGGCTCGTGGGGGATGGACAGCGCGGCCACTGCCCCGTTGGTCGTCGGCGCCAGACCGCGGAACTGCGCGACCGCCGCCAGCCCGGACTTGTAGCTGCAGACTGCCATGCCGAAATAAAGGGAATTGCTCAGGGCCATCGTCGCTGTGCCCAACTGTTGCCAGGTCTGGCCGTCGAAGCCGGCGAAGGCGGTGAACTGGTTGCCCAGCCGTTTCAGGCGCAGCCAGGTTTGGGGGTAATTGACCGCCAAGTTGCCGCTCGATTGGGCCGTGCCCCCGGCTGCCGCCCGGAATCGCATGAAGCAGCCGTTGATGGCGGGCGTGGCCAGGACTGCGGCAAAGCGGCCGCCCGGCGAGAGGTCTTCCCGCGCCACCAGGCCCGCCTTGGCGAAAGTGTCGGTCGGGCTCAGCGACCCCAGCCGCACCTGGAAGTCGAAGTCGCCCTCGATCGTCTCATAGACAAACTGGAACTGGTCGCTGGTCCCACCGATGTCTCTGCCCCCGCCGCCGACGTCAAATCCGCCGCCGTTGCCAGCGAGGGTTCCCGGGGGCGTCGGGTTGCCCACCCCCTGAACGAAGTAGGGCGCGGCCACCAGGTTCAGCGTCGTATTGGGAGCGATCGGATTGCGCTCGTTGGACCGGTCCACGATGCAGTTGAGGACGATGACGTAGTTGCTCGCGAAGACCAGCGGGGCAGTGATGAGCGTGACCGTCTCCAGGTCGGCGCCCAATTGCGCGCCGGTGACGGGCAGGCCGTTGGTGAACGCGTAGTTGGCGGGGTTGGTCGCGCTGGCCGGGTCGAGCGGCTCGGAGAACAGGATCTGGATGTTGGTCGAGTTGAGATAGAGCGTCCGCACGACGCTGGGGGGATTGGTATTCGCCAGCACCGTCAGTTGTGCCAACGCGCTGGTGACGACCCCGGCCGAGTTGGACACGATGCAACTGTAAGACTGGTTGGTGTCTGTCAGGGCATTCGCATTGGTGAGGCAATAGGCGGCGGTGGCCGCGTCAGGGCCGCTCAAGTTGGTCCCATTGACCTGCCATTGGTAGGCCACGGGCGCCTGGTTGGTCACCAGGACGACAAAGCGCGCCGGGTAACTGTCAGGGACGGTGATGTTGGTGGGCTGCTGGCAGATGCCCGGCGGGCTGTCGAGGCCCGAGCAGGGCACCAGGTACGTTCCATTGGTGCTGGAGGCGGGGATCGGCTCTTCATAGACGCCATTGGGCAGGCTCCAGCGAACGGCCAGGTTGTCAGTGCCCGTCGTGCCGTACTGCATGAGGGCCTCGAGGTAGTAGCGACAGCCCGCCTTCAAGGAGATAGCTGCCGATTGCTGGTTCGTCTCGCGCGTCCACTCCCGGGGGTTTGTGGAACCGTTGACCCAGGCAACCGGCACAGCGTCCGACGCTGTCTCGTCCGGGCTGAGCAGCAATTGGGAGGAGTCAGCGCTGGCTATCCAGAAGGTGTAGGAGCCGGTGAGCGGCGGCACGACGAAGGCCCGAAGGCGCTGTCCGTAGGCCGTCATGCCGGTATTGGTCTCGGTCTCGAGCTTGCTGTAGAAGGCGGTGAAATCCGGGTCGGGGCTGGCGGGCCAATTCGGGTTGAACGTGGTGTTGGTCAGGGCGGCCAGAGTGTTGCCCGCGGCAAGGTTCAGGCCCGTCCAGAGTTGGCGATAGACCCCAAAAACCGGAGAAGGCAGGTCCACGCCGCTGAACGTGGCGGTGGCCAGCGTGGCATTGTTGTTGGCGCTGACGACCAGGCCCGCCAGTGCCGTCGGGTTCAGGGGCACTGTTTGGGTCGAGCCGGCCTGGTTCCAATCGCTGTTGTTGGTGCTCCAGTAGGCGCTGAAGTTGTTGCCGGACCGGACCAGGCTCAGCCAGACAGGCACTCCCAGGTTGGCCGCGCCAGCGACCACCTGGTAAGTGCAGCTCACGCCAACGGTGTTGCGCCATTGAAAAGAGACACCGCTCCCGGCCGTCGCCAGCACAGACACCTCCAGGCCCCAGGCGCTCAAATCATTGCGGTACATGATCCCCGCCTGGGCGCCCGGGACATTCTGCACGCTCTCGACCCGCGCCAGCAACCGGCTGTCACCGGTCTCCGATTTGAAGGCAAAGTGCATCTGGTCGAACGTGCAGATGTCGGCCCCGCCGCCGGAGAGGGTCCAAAGGCCGTTGGTGAACGAAGCGGCGCCGTACATGCCGGGGGAATTAATATCGGCATCGGTCCATCCCGGCGGCACTGCGCCCAGGAGCGATGCGCCCGGCGCCAGCAGGCACGCCAGGACCGGCACCCACGTCAGGCCGAGGATGCGCCCTGCGTTAGCAGCGGCTCGCCCGGTGCGGGCGTCAGTTCGGTTGGGGTTCTTGAGCGGCACGCTCAACGAGGCTCTTCTGCGGCGCATACACAGGTACTATGTCAAGATAACTTGCACCTGTCAATGGAAGAACGCGGCGCCCCCGGCGCCCCGTAGCCCGGGTTGGGTGGGCGCCGGGAGCTCTCCGAGCAGCGAATTGTTGGGCTGGCGGCCGGTGCTTTTGGGGCGGATTGCAGCGGAGGGCGTGGAGGTCCGGGCGGTGGGTCAGAGCAGCTCAATGAACTGCTCAACTGAGATTCCCAGATCTTTAACCAGACCGTGCAGCGTGCCTGGCTTCAGATCCCTATGGTACATGGGGATGACTACACGCCGCCTGTCGCTGCCGCGCAGGTAAACTGCGTGACTGCCTTTCTGGCGGTCGAACACAAAGCCTAACTTCTGAGCAACGCGCGCCAATTCTCTTGGCGTGAGTGACGGCAGTTTGCTCATACCGCCACTGGGACGGAGCGAACAACGATATTGTCCTGAGGGATCGGCTCGTGGTGAGCAAGGAGGCTTTCGAGATAAACCTCGATTGCCTCCTGAATGCTTTGCAGCGCTTCAGCCTCCGTTTCCCCTTCGCTGTGGCACCCTTTCAGGGCCGGACAGAAGGCATGGTAGCCGCCGACAGCTTCCTTCTCAAGGATCACGGTATAGTTCACGCCTATAGTTTACTGAACGCAATTGGAGCCGTCAATCCCTTCGGAGCCAGGGCGTTACCATCGGTTCGCCCAGTGTGGGCGTCAGTTCGGTCGGGGTTCTTGAGCGGTACGCTCAACGAGGCTCTTCTGCGGCGCATACCCAGGCACTATGTCAAGATAACTTGCGCCTGTCAAGGGAACATCGCGGCCCCCAAATCCTCGCAAAAAGCCTTTTTGACAACCACGGAATACACGGAATACACGGAAAAGGCCCGCTCCGTCCCTGTCACAGCCTTTGTCGCAAGCTTTGTCGCCTCCTTTGTCGAGACAATCCCCGTTCGACAAGGGCCGCGACAAAGGCCAGAGACCCGCAGGAGTGTGCCAATGTTGACGGTTTCGATTTAGACCGAGGGTCTCGCTGCGCTTGGACCCCCGGGCTACGCCTCTTTCATCCCTCCCCAGGCGTCGGGCGGGATGGATTGGGCGGATTGCCGGTCCGCCCTGCGGCGGTTCCTCGGCCGTTGGTCCGGCTGAGAGGCGTCCTGCGCGCGCTCCGGCGCAACATCAGCCACGCCGCCGCGCCCACACCTGCAAGAGCGACGGTGGACGGCTCAGGAATGGACATGATGAGATCGCTGGTCCACCCGCTCAGCGCAGGAGGAGCGGGCGCGCGAATCGCCGTGTAATCCGCCGTCGCGTTGACAAACGCGAGCACGCCCAACCGAAGATTCACTCCAAACCAACCCGCGTCTTCCCATGTCGGTTCGGCGTCATTCCACATGGCAAGGGCGATGACCACGGTGGCCCCCTTCGGGACCACGTCCGGGATGTCAAGCTCCCCAAGCCGAATGATGCCGGGGGTCGAGCTGTTGTTTTGATCCGAGAAAATCGCCACGCGCTTAAACCCGGCGCTTACCATATCGTTGTAGGCTTGGATCGGATAAACTCCATTTATCCCGGGCGGAACGAGGCGAGCGCCGCTCATCTCCCAGACCTCAACGCCATAGACGCCCCCGTAGTAGTTCCCAGGCGCGTCTATCGATAGCCTTCCTGTGGATTGGCTATTGTCGAGATTGATCGAGCCTTGGGCGAGAACCCCCGAAGCCGGCCCGAAGGCCAGCAGGGCACCCGTTGCCAGGATCACGATGCCTCGTCTGCTTGGGCGTGTCGCCGCACGCGCGGCGCAAAGGCCGCCAGCACCCGCGTGCCCAAGGAATGTCCCGGACGGGTCAGTCCTGCCAGGAAGCCCCCTGGCCGGGCTTGGCATTCCTGTGGTTTTTCTTTTTGTCTTCATAGTACGGAGCCATCTCCTATGTCGTTCGCATTGTGCTTCCATTTCAAAGGGGGCCGCGCGGTCCTTACTGCACCGAGTGCTGCCGCATCTGGTATTGAGTGCACCCCACGTATTGGCTCAGCGTGTTCATGTCGGTCTGCATGTAACTATTCGGGCCTGAGGTCCCGCCTATTCCCATGATGAACACAAGCACGTCATCCGTTGCTGGCAGAATAATGGGGGAGCCGCAGTCACCTCCTACCCAAGTCTCGTATATGTTGAAGGGAGGGAAGGCGTCATGGTCTGCGCCAACACCGTAACTAAAAGGTGGGTTGTTCGCGCTCATGTGGCCGGATTGGGTAGTCTCGAAAATGACGGAGCAGGTCGCCGGCCAATAGGTCTGCGAATTGGCACTGACTTCCATCGGCTGAATGGTTGCCGGCAGGTCCGCCGTGAAAACCAGAATCGTGTGGTCACAATTATTGGTTTCGCACCGCGTCCAGCCCATCGCTACGGTGGCTGTCACAAGCGTGTTGTTGCCGTCACCCGTGCAGAAATAGACGTGTTGCCCGTTGAAATTGGTGTTCAAGCCCGCGAAGGGGTTGTCGGAACCATAAGTTCCATGGCCGCGCATATAGCCGTGCCGGGGCGTAAGTGCGGTGACGGGGCACGTGCCGCGGTACGGCAGGTCCCAGTCGTTGCACTGGGATATGGCCGTGAAGCCGGTCTTGCCGTAGAGTAGGCAGGAGGTGTCCCACGCCAGGCCGGTAGGAGGGTCGGTATTCGGCCTGCAGGACCACAGATTGCAGGTCTTGTTATTTGTGTAAGTGGTCCAGTGCTGGGCCACGGACATGGCGGAACTATTGACGATGCCGACCCACCCGCCGCCATAAGTTGATCTGCCATAGCTGTCGAGGGCGAAAACCCAGAGCTTTTGTCCCCCGTAACTTGTCCCGAGCTGAGCCGGGGTCAACGTCAAGGATTGGTTCCTTCCAACGATGTTGTAGCCAGAGTCGGTCCAGATGTAGGTGCAGGAGGAGGGAACAGCCGCGGCGGTGAACGTAACGCTGTTGTACGTCGGCAGTACAAACTGGCACTGGCTGGAAGGGGAGGTCGTGAGGTAGGGCGCGTTGGCCGCGGTGAAGCTCCCGGTGATGCTTGCGCAACCCTGGGCCGACGATCCCGTCGTGGTCGGTGTGGTAAGATAGCAATAGGTCGAGTTCTGGACCGATACGTTGCAGTTGTACACCCCAATCCCGATCTGGCCCTGGAAGACGGAACAATTTGCCACCGTGTGTGTCACGGCGCCGCAACCATTGGCGTCCGCTTCAAAAGCCTGCTGGGCATTGCGCACTATCATCCACTGGATTGTCTGGGGGGCGGCGATATAGTACAGCCATAGGGCGGGCTTGGCACTTGCGCCGAGAAAACCACCGGCAATATGTTCCCCGTACAAAAAGTCGCCATAGCAAGTCAATACGGAGGGTGAGGCCTGCGAGCCATTGCACACCACCCCGCCATACGTCAGTAACCAATAGCCCTGCGCGTACTTTACCACACAGCCGGCCTCAAACGTCAGAGTCCCGGAAAAGTAACCGTTGCCTGACAGCAGGTAGGTGTTTGTACCGTTGAACCCGGCGAAGTCATAGCTTCCATTGCCAGAGACGACTATGTAGTCCAGGACCACTCCAGGCTTTTCATAGGGCCTGGCGGCGACTTCTATCGTGCGCCTTGCCGCGACATGCACCTTCGGCGCGGCCTCCGGCCGCCCGGCAGCCGCCAGCATGGTTTCGTTTGAACCGCTGGCGACCTTGGCAAACGCCGGCAATTGGGCCAGCTTCGGGGCTATACTACTCCAGCTAACGGACTCGATGAGGGTCCCGATGCCGCCCGCGGTCTGCCACTCCTTCCCGACCGGCGCCTGCGCAGCGTCCGCCGCCACGGGCAGTGAAATTGTTGCGGCGTTTGTGCCCCTGCCGATGTCACCGTCCCAGGCGAACGCATGCCCGGCGGGGAACCAAAGGTCGCCGAAATCCAACGGCTGGTCGACAAGGCCCGGACCCGTGCTCTGCCCGATTATTCCCTGCTGGATTCTTGGCTGTGGGGCGCCGAGCCATTGATGGCGCACCTGGATTCGCGTCGTGTCCGGATTCAACCCGCAGTCTGCGGGAGACAGCTTCGGCTGGCGCGTGATGATGACGTCGCTCTCCAGGGCGGCCTTCGTGTAAGTGTAGCGGAGGTCGGCTTTGAGAATGTCCGAGTCGAAAGCCCCCCTGTAAACAATCTGGTTGGGTGGGAGGATTTCCGCCACCGCGGCGGCCGATGGCGTGGCCAGCAGGTTGCTCCGGCCTGTTTGGGCGTCAAAGTAGTAGATGCCGAGCACCCGGGCCTGGTAAACCTGGTTGCTCTTGCTGACAATGGTGAGGGCCGCGTCATCATTTAGTCCGGCCCGGGAGAAGTAGGCGCGGTACGGCGCGTGGAGGCCGGCGGCGCCGCCGCCGGGAAGAGGTTCGATCAAATCCTGCGATTCTGTCCACATGCCGGAGGGGTCGAGGTAGTTCAGACCTGTGGCTATCTCGATGACACGGTGGGTTTGGGATGTGACCAGGCCGGTGACCGCGTCCATCACCTGCACGGTGCCCTCATGCGTCGTGGAGCAGTCGTCCCTTGCGGTGACGGGCCACGTCAGGGGATCAGGGATTGTACCCCCCCCCCCGCGGACGGTGCGCCAGGCTGGGAGCCTGGATCGGTTGGAGTAATCTGCGCCTGGGCGGCGCAGAGTGAAAGGGACAGCAGCGCTAACGGAAAGTTAGGTCTCATTTGGTTTAGTTTTAGAAGATTGGGAGGCTGAGACGAGCCGCGATGCCGGAGGCCCTAACCGGGCGAGTTGGAAATTGATGGACAGAACGCCCCTCTCGTTGATCAGTTTCCTGACCTGTCGCGCCGACCTTCGGAATAGCTCGCCCCATATACCTTCAGTACCCGCTCGCCCCGCCCTCTCAGACCAGCGAGGTTAGCGTGCGGCCTTTATAGGAAATCGGGGCGGAGTTGTCAAGGATAAGTTGTTCCGCGGGAAATCCCGTTAGGGATGTCCCACGATAGCCGAGCCAGGTTCCCTCGACATTCGCCCCCTGTTCCTCGCCCCTCGATCCCCTACGCTGCATGCTCCACATTGTCGACACGCCCTGCGCTCTCTTGCGCCGCGTCGGGCAGGTAGCCGTCGTGGCCGCCCAACTGGTCGTACCAGGTGAACTTGAGCATAAGGGACGTCAGGGCAAAAACGGCGGTCGAGAGCGCGAACTGCCGCCAGTGCTGGATGACCAGGTAGATTGGGGCCGCCACCATGGCCGTCTGCCAGACCAGACCGGCCAGGAGGTTGAAGAGGTCGCGGCGGAACAGGCGGTTGGGCTGGAAGCCGGGGTTGCGGCCGCGGCATTTGGCCAGGACGGGCTCCCACCAGCCCCAGGGACGCACGGTTCGGTAGAAGCCTTGGAGGACCTCGTCCGGCTCCGGCTTGGTCAGCAGACAAACCAGAATCGAGGCCACGGTGCTCAGGCCCAGGATGATCAGGAAGGTGAACACCTCGTGGAGGTGCGGCAGGAAGCGGGGGACGACCAGCGCGCCGGCTGTGCCGGCGGCCATCCCGGCGAAGAAGCCGTAGCCGTTAAAGCGCCACCAGTGCCACTTGAGCACGTTTGGAATGACAAAGGCAGGGATGAGCGCCGCCGTGATCCAGCGGGTGACCGAATGTACGTTGCGGGTGACGAAGCCGAAGCCGATGCCCAGCAGGATGACGGCGCTGGAGGTGAGCCAGGCCAGCACGACGTAGCGGCGCGGGGGCGCACTGGGATTGATGTAGCGCTTGTAGATGTCGTTGACCACGTAAGCCGCGCCCGAGTTCACCGTCGAGACGAAGGTGCTCATGAACGAGGCCAGCAGGGCGGCGATGAGGATTCCCTTGAAGCCGACCGGGATGTAGTCGCGGTTCAAGATCCTGGGCAGGAGTTCCTCGAACCGGGCGTTCTTGCCCTTGGCCGCCACCAGTTGCGCGAGGTCGGACTGGAAAAAGACAATGCCCAGGACGGAGATGCCGGCAATGAGCAGGAAGCGCGGGGCCAGCGATACGACCGCCATCATCATGTTTTCGAGGGCGGCCTCGCGCGGGCTGCGCGTGGACAGGACGTGCTGGATGGCGTAGTTGGGCGTCGGTCCGGCCATGCTCACCAGGACGCCCTTGAAGAACAACATGGCGGTGAAAAACAGGAAGAGCGAATAGCCGTTGCCGCCCTGGCTGACCGGGTTGGTCACGCGCTCCTGGAGCGCCGGGATCAGGCGAGACCAATCCAGGTCCAGCTTCCAGCCGAAAAAGAGCCGGTCCCAGCCCGCCGGCACGGCGGCCATGATCTGCTCCGGGCGTATGGTGATGATGGCGATGGCCGCGATGCCGACGGCGGCGATGACCTTGAGGACAAACTGGATCAAATCGTTCATCACCACGCTGTACATCCCGCCCACCACGCAATAGACCCCGGTCACCAATAGCATCGCCGTGCCGTAGGTCTCATACGAAAAGTCCCACGGGAAAAAGGGCTTGGTGAACTCCGCGATGCCGCGAAAGGCATAGCAAAGAAACCCGACCACGTGTACCAGGGCATAGGCCACCACGCTCAGGTAGGCTAGTTCCGCCCCGCGGCTGTGGCCAAACCGGGTGCGCATCCATTCCGCCCCGGTCAGGACGTTCGAGCGCCTCACCCAGGTGCCCAGGTAGATCATCCGGAAGACCACGCTGAAGAGCGGCCACACCCAGAGCAGCCAAACCCCTTTGACACCGTAGATGAAGAACATCATCACGAACCACATCGTCCCGGTGATGTCCACCCCGCTGGACCCGTGCGCCACGCCGATGATCCACCACGGCAGGCTCTTGCCCGCCAGAAAATAGGACTCGGCGCTGCGCGACGCCCGCTTGGCCACCCGCCAGCCGACCAGCGACATGAGCAGGAGATAAAGGACGATGATGGTCAGATCGACGGGGTGCATCAGGCCGGGCATGAGAGCAGGTGGTCCAGCAAGTCCTGGAAGCGGCAAGTGGCCAGGCAGCAGTATTTGTCGGCGCCGCCGTAATAGACGAAGAGCGTGCCGGCGATCACCACGGCCCCGCAGGGGAAACAGCAGCCCCGATAGAATCCGTCCAGTTCGTAGTCCGCCTCCGGCTGCAGCAGCCAATCGGGCGTCCGGTGCCGGACGATGCCGGGGTCCACCAGATCCAGGAGCAGCGCGCCCAGGCGATAGAACTTGTCCGGGCCGACGGCATGATAGAGGGTGAACCAGCCGCGCGGGGTCTTGATGGGCGGCGTATTGATGCCCAGCTTGAAGGCCTCCCAGTCGTAGCGCCGCTTGATCAGCAGCCGGCTCGGGGCGGCGGCAAAGCCCAGCAGGTCGTCCGCGCTCGTTATCCAGGCGCAGGCCTGGTCGGTCCCATAGGCCGGGCCCACCCATTCCAGCGGCCGGTGCAGCAGCACGAACTTGCCCCCGACCTTCTCCGGGAACAGAATCGCGTCCCGATCATCCAGCAGCGGGTCGGTCAGCCAGCCGGCGCGAATCCACGACTTGAAGTCCCGCGTCATGGCCAGACCCGTCAGCGTGGCATTGAGCCGCAGGTACCTCGGAAACTCCTCCGGGCAATCCGGTTTGAGGTAGCGGGCGCGCACCTCCGGGACCCAGAACTGCCCGAACGGGAAATGGCGGCACGCGTAAGTGACATAAAACCAGCGCCCCATCCGGACAATCCGCGGGTCCTGGATCGTGGCCCCGTCGTAACCCTCGATGCTCGGGCCCAGGCACGGCTGGTCCCCGGCGCGCGTGAAATGGAACCCGTCCCGGCTCGTGGCCAGCCCGAACCAGCACTTGTATTCAGGCCCCGATTCGGCAGTCCGATAGAGCAGCAGCACCTGCCCCTGCTCGGGGTCGTGCCACGCCGCCGGGTTGAAGACCGCCAGGTCTTCCCACGGATGCGCCGGCTCCGGGCTGAGAATCGGGTTGCCTGCAAATCGCTCGAGTTTCATCTCGTCCGCGTCGGCCGGAGCGTGAGTCTTCCGCCCCGGGAAATCCAGCAGAAATTAGTGCGGCAACCCGCCGTCCGCGCCCCGGCCCAGCGGACCGGCAGAGCCTGGCCCAGGGCTGAGGCCGCCAGGCCGATGCCCTACTGCACCTGACTTCGGATGGCTTTGGTGTCTTTGTCGCAGCCTTTGTCGCAACCTTTGTCGAGCTCAGACCGATTTCGACAAAGGTTTCGACAAAGGCTGCGACAAAGGTCGTGAAGGTCGCTCAAGGTCCGGTGCAGTTGGCCGATGCCCTGGGGTTCGCCACAGTTCCATACGCATAGCAACTCCTTAGGTTCGTGACCACTTAGAGGCAGTGGCGAAATTAACCGCAAGGATCGCAGAGAACACAAAGAGCCTGGAATGAAGGCGTTTCTTTGCGTTCTTTGCGTTCTTTGCGGTTAATCCTGCAACCGCCTCTTGACATTATCGAGTCCGCCTTGCCTGCCTTGTGCCAGATGGCCTCGGACACGGACGCCGCCGTCCGCGCACCGGCCCAAAGGGCCGGCAGAGCCTAGCCCAGGGCTGAGGCCGCCAGGCCGATGCCCTGGGTTTCGCCACAAACGCGGAGCGCGCGCCCTGAAGGGGCGCCAGAGCACTCTGGCGCCCACCCCAGGAACCGACACCAACTCCGAAGGTTTTGGACTGCGGCAGTCCTCTGCCGCTTTCGCGTCGCCAGCGAGGGGACACAAAAGCGGCAGAGGACTGCCGCAGTCCAAAACGCTACGCGGGACGGGGACGCAACGTCGAGGTTCAGGGGCGCAAAGCGCGAATTCGTTTGGGGAAATCTTTCAGGGCGCGCCTAATCTTCCGGGGGCATGTTCCCAGGGCATCGGCCTGGCGGCCTCAGCCCTGGGCTAAGTTCTGGCGACCCGTTGGGCCGCAAGTATCTGCCAAGCCTGGCCGGGGCCTGGCGCGCAACAGCAGGGCGCCAGCCAGGTCCAGGAGAAGTCCCGAGCCGATGAGCGTGAGGGCCAGCACACGGTTGGGCGAGATGGGATGCCGGGCCGGAACCGCGTAGTCGATGAGGGTCACCATGAGCGTCTTGGGCAGTGCCAAGTCCACGTTCTCCAGGCCGATCTTGGTTTCGAGCATGCCACGGAACGTCAGGAGTTCGTCGAGCTTGCGTTTGGCGTCGAAGTAGGACTGGCTTTCGTTGGCCTTCTTAATGTCCTCCAACTTGGCCTCTTCCACCAGGTTGCTGAAAGTGTTCAGGCCCTGTGCCGTGGCTTGGGCCTTGACATCGAGGGCTTTCATGATGCCTTGGACCCGTGCCTGGATCTTGGTCTGGAGGTCGGCTTGCGAGACGCGTGCCTTGACGACGTCCGGATGGTCGTTGCCGAAATCTCTTTCAAGCTCCAGCCGTCTTTGGTCGGCAAAACCCTTCTGTTCGAGGAGTGAGGGCAGCAAGGTCTCTCCGGAGACGACGGTGGGCAGGGCGTGGGTCAATTCGTCAGGTGTCAAGGCATTGAGGCGCTCGACGAGGGAGTTTTGTTGGGCTAGTTCGGCCTCGTACTCGAGGCGCCGGACGTTGATCTGGCGGAGTGACTCGGCGGTGATCAGTGGGCCAACAGTGGGTTCGCCCGCGCTCGAATCAGGGATCTTGAGTGTCCGGCGCAGGAAGTCCAGGTTGGTCCGGGCCGCGGCGACCTCGGCTTCCTTTTCTTTGAGCTGGAAGATCAGGGCAGCGACCGCGCCCTTGCCCCGCAGGGTCGTAGCTTGGACGCGGTATTGGCGGTAGGCGAGGGCGATGGCATTGGCGAGATCGGCGGCCTCTTGGGGTTTCTCGCTATAGACCTGGATTTCGACGACCCTCGCGTTGCGCACGGGACGTAAGGAGATATGGCCCTTGAGCAACCCGACGGCCTCCTGGGGGCTGAGCCTCTCGCCGTTGGCGTATTTCTTGCCCCATTTCTCCCGCAGGCCCAGGTCGTCAACCACCTTGCCCAGGATCAGTTCGGACTGGAGGACCTCGAATTCGGTTTGAACAAAGTAAGGGTCATAAGAAGCGGCGTTGTCCTTCGTTCCGGGCGCCGTCGCCCCGTCCGCAGCGTCCCGGTCTATGCGGATGCGCGCCGTGGCCCGAAACGAGGAAGTGCTGAGCAGCAGGCACACGCCGGCAAGGATAAGCGGCAGGCCGAGGGTCAACAGGCCCAGACCCGTCAGTTGACGGGTCGTGAAGGCGCAGGTTTCGCCCTCGACGCCGAGCAAACGGCGGATGCGAGTGAGCAGCGGCGCCCCGCTCGCCGCGAAGGCCAATCCCGTCAGCCCGGTGCTGGATTCGGCCAGGCTCGCCAGGGCGCGGGCGTAGGCCACCCGGTTCGAGCAGACCTGCACGACCAAATCATCGCAGCAGTTCTCCCGCTCCTCCCGCACGCAACTCGAAATCCACCACACGGCCGGATGATAGAACATCAGGGTCTCGATGATGCACTGGCAGGCGTTGACCAGGTAATCGAACCGGCGGACGTGGGCCAGTTCGTGCGCCAGGATGGCCTCCAGTTGCTCCGGCGCCAGCCCGCTCAAGGCCGCCGCCGGCAGCAGGATGACCGGCCTGAGCCACCCGATGACCGTCGGCACTTCCACAAGCGCCGATTTGAGCAACCGCACCGGCTGGCTGATCCGCAGCCGAAGCCGCAGGTCGTCCACGACCCCAACCCATGCCGGCCCAACCGTCTCCGTCTGCCTCGACCGAATGCGCCTCGCCCACAGGCAACCGCGCAGCAGTCTGACCACGCACACCGCTACCCCCAGCGCCCACGCCGCCGCAACCCAGGGCGACAGCCGCCAGCACCACTCCGCTCCCAGCCGCAACAGCGAATCAGTGCCGTCCCCGATCGAGGCGGCGGCGCGGGCCGGGCCTGAAACCAGCGCCGATAATCCCGCCGCCCCCTGGGCGGCCAGACCGCTCTGCCCCGGCGGCGCCAGCGCCGGCCACAGGACCACCGTCGCCAGCGGTCCCGCCGCCAGCAGCGCCAACGCCAGGCACCCCGCCGCGTACCGCGCCTGGGCCGACCGCCGCCGCAACCCGTGCCGCGCCAGCCCAAAGGCCGCCCCCGCCACGGCACCCTGCCAGATCGAGTGCAACAAAACCCACCCCACACGCTGCGCCAGCGGGTGGTCCACCAGCCCCGTGACAAAGCTCATTTGGCCCCTCCTTCCATCTTGTCGAGCAGCCGCCGGATCTGCGCCAACTCCTCACGCGTGGCCTTCCCGCCCGCCAGGGCCTGCATGGCCAGCTTCGGGGCGGACCCGCCGAAGATGCGCTCGGCCAGGTGCCCTACGGCTTGGCGCTGGGCCTGCCCCTCGCGCAGGCTGGCGCAATAGACATGGGACCGCTGCGCCTCGTCCCGGCGGACCAGCCCCTTCTCGAGCATGATCTGCAGCAGCTTGAGGATCGTCGTGTAGCCCGTCTGCTGCCGCGGGCTGAGCTGCTCCCAGATGTGGCGGACGGTGCTGGGGCCGCTTTCCCAGAGCACGCGCAGGATCGAGAGCTCCGCGTCCGTCGGTTTGGGGAATTTGGATTTCTTCATAATCGCCATGACGGGGCCTATCATACGAAACTATTCGTAGTTGTCAACGAAAACTTTCGTAGCCGGTTGACACTGCAGATCGGGCCGGTTATGAAGTGGTAAGATGTTCTATATTCCAATCGGTCTGCTGTTCTTTCTGGCATTCTGGTTCGTGCTGGCCTTGGTGGCGACGCTGCTCCAGATCGGGATTCTGGAGTGCGTCTTCGAGAGCCTGGGAGTGAGCCGGCGGTATGTGCTGGCGCTGTTGTTCCTGTGCCTGGTGGGCAGCTTCGTCAACATCCCCATCCTGCAACTGCCCGGGGAGCACAGGCACGCCGGCGAGGTGGTGTGTGCTTTTGGCATGCGATATGTGGTGCCCGTGCTCATCAACTCGCCGGGCACGGTCCTGGCCGTCAACCTGGGCGGGGCGGTCATTCCATTTATTCTGTCGCTCTACCTCATCGCCAGGCACCGGCTCTATGATCAGAGCCTCCTGGCGGTGGCTTTTGTGACACTGGTGGTTCATTGGATGGCCCGCCCCGTGGCTGGGGTGGGAATTGCAGTGCCCATCTTCATCGCGCCCGTGATCACGGCCATCGTGGCCCTCATACTCGCGCCCCGAAACCCCGCGCCGCTGGCCTATATCGCCGGCAGTCTCGGGACGCTCATCGGGGCCGACCTGCTGAACCTGAACAAGCTCCGGGACTTGGGCGCGCCCGTCGCATCCATCGGCGGGGCGGGAAAGTTCGACGGGATATTTCTGACCGGGATCGTCGCGGTGTTGCTGGCGGGCCTGCTGGGCGGACGCCGGGGCACTGCACCGGAGCTTGAGTGATTTTCGGGACCTGTGTCGCGACCTTTGTCGCAACCTTTGTCGAAACCGACCCAATCCGACAAAGGTTGCGACAAAGGTTGCGACAAAGACACCAAAGTCATCCAACGTCCGGTGCAATAGGGCGCCGGGGCGCGCCCAGGCAGCAGATGGCGAATGACGAATGACGAATGAGGAATGTTTAATCTATTGGAGCAGGACCAGGCGATAGAAGCGGTGGGGTGGGGGGGCCAGGGGGTCCTGGATAGTGAGGCTCGGTGCGGTGGCGGTGAGGTTGGTGCCGAGCGGGGTCCAAGCCGGGGCGGCCAGGTCGTCTTTGAAGTCCACGCGGTAGGTGCGTCCGGGGATGACGGCGGCCTGGAAGGCGATGGCGCCGTTGGGCTGGACCACGAGTCCGCACACCTGGGGTGCGGCGGGGGCGCCGAGCCGGTTGGGGGCGCGCGGGGTCCAATCGCTCATGAAAAAGAGGGCGTTGGTGTTGCCGTCGGGAAAGAGGCCCTGGCTGACGTTCTGGAGTTGCGGGCCGAAGGTGACGGTGTGCAGGGGGGTCAGGTCCGAGGCATAGAGGCCGAGGGTCTGGCCCAGGCGGTTGAGGATGAAGTTGGCGTGGAGGTCGCCGTTGGTGTCCGAGCCGTTGAGGCTGGTCTGGTTGTCGGCCCAGATCAGGAGGAAGCCGCGCGGTTGGATGAGGGCGCCGGCGGGGAACGGCCATTTGCCGGGCTGGGTGGGGCTGTCGGAGAGGAAGCAGCCGGAGAGGTCCACGGCCGAGTCGTTCGGGTTGTAGAGTTCGAGCCAGCCCTGGGCGCTGCCATCGGCGGGGTCGGGCAGGCCGCCTGGGGCGGCGCTCTCGGCCATCCACTCGTTGATGAGAACGGTCTTGTGGGTGATGGGATTGAGGTTGGTGATGAGGATCGAGGCGGGGGCGTTGGTCAGGAGACCGTTGTATTTATCCAGGCCTTGGGCGACCAGGAGGTTGGTGTAGGCGGGGAGCGGCACGGCCAACGACCAGGCGGTGAGGCTGGTCCAGGTGACGGGATAGGCCTGGCCGTTGATCGAGATGCCCTGGACGGTCAACGGGGCGGTGCCGGTGAGGGTGACGGTGCTGCTGGTGGTGGCGAAACCCTTGCCGCCGTTGCTGGTGATGGCGAAGGGGTTCGCCAGGGGCAACTTGGAGCGGATGAAATTAGCCCGCTGTTGGAGATAGTTGACCGCGCCGCTCCAATCCTGGCCGAGCAAGCCGGCATACCGGGTGGCCCAGGGAGTGAGATGGGCGCTGTTGACGGTGGTGGTCATGAGGTCCAGGAGGTGGCTGTAGTAGATGCGGTAGTTGCCGGGGAGGGTGATGATCTTGTAGGTGTTGGGTGAGCTGCCTTGAGGGAAACTGGTGCTCAGGTCCTGCACGAAGGCGAAGTCCTGGTCCCAGAGCAGGCCCAGGGCCTTGCCGTCCTCGGGGCGGAAGTAGATCTTGAAATTGTGGTTGAGGCCGTGGGTGTAGGTGTCCGCGTCGCCGGTGAACTCTTTGAAGGCGAGGGCGCGCATCCATTCATCCAGGTCCATGAGCTGGGTCGTCTGGGCGACCAGGCTGGAGCCAGTGAGGCTGAAGGCATGGTTCAACGCCACGACCTGGGAGTAATCATCCGCGTCGGCGTTATTCATCTGGACGAAATCCCAGCGATAGTACTCCTTGTTGGTCCCCAGATCCTGGATGTCCACGTTCTCAACGTTGTCAGGCTGGGGCAGTTTCCAGGCCTGCGGGTCGCCCGTCACGGTCGTGGTCGGGTAATAAAAGAGCTCCAGCTTGTAGAGGTTGCCGTTGCCGCCGTTCTTGAACTGGCCGTCGAAATACTCGGTATCGAAGTCGGCCTTGCGCATCAGCCCGGTGCCGTCCAGTTCGGACTTGGAGGCAAAGAGCTGGACCAGGTCGCACTCCACGCCCAGGAGGCCGCCCCCGGCATGGTTCATGGCGTGCCAGAGGAGGATTTCGTCATGCGTGCCGCCCAGCCCCGAGTAGCCGCCGGAGCGGTCCAGGACGATGCGTCCCTGCGTGCCGCGGAAGGGCTGCTCGGGATTGAACTTGAGGGTGAAGCCGACGCGGGAGGGGTCGTCGCGCCCGCGCTCGCTGGCCTGGAGATGGACGCCGGCGTCATAAAACACCTGGCTCTCGTCATAGACGATGGTGCAGCCGAGGTATTCGTCGCTCATGACGTTGGTATGGGCGTGGAGAAAGTTGGCATCGGCGGCAGTCATCCACAGGCGGAGGCGGTGCAACTGGTTCATGAGCGGCTCGGCTTGGTCGACCTTGTAGAGCGCGCGGGAGCCAGGACCGAGGGCGGGAAAAGTCGAGACGGCGCCCAGGCCATCGGTGGCCTGCACATAAAACTGGACGGCGTCGCCGGCGCTCCCGCCGGGAATGGTCCCTGAATAATTCGCATAGCCGAGCGTGGCGGAGGGGCCTTGGGCGAGCATGGGGGCGCTTTGCCAGGCCCCGCCATTGGCCGACCACCATAAGGTCAGGGCCTTGATGCCCTGCGGGTCGGCGGCGCTGGCGCTGATGGTGACAGGCGAATTGGGCTGCGGGATGATGGGGCTGTGGCCCAAGGCGGTGAAGGTGGGGCCGATGTTGGTGGCGTAGGTGGAATTGGGAGCGCCGGGCGTGCCGTGGAGCAAGGGCATCGGCAGAGACGTGGTCCGGGCCACGCGATTGAAGTAGAGGCGCGTGTTGAGGTGGTTGTTGCCGGCCAGCCATTTGGCCCGGAACGAGATTTGGTAGGTGCGCCCGTCTGTCACCACGCGGCCGCCCGCGTAGGTGGTCTCCAGATGGTTGTGCATGTGGTCGGTGGGGCCGGTGGAGATCAGGTGCAGGACGTGGTTGGACGGGTTGTCAGGGTCCACCTCGACGCGGGTGTGGCGATGGTCGCCCAGGGCGCGCCAGGCAGTCATGCCGGTCTCGAAGGTGCCATTTTGGAGCATCTCGACGGGGGTGGTGTCCGGGGACTCAACGACGTGGAGGTCATCCAGGAGGCACTCGCCGGCGTCCAGGAGGCCGATGACGAACTCGTTCCACTGGGCGGGGCCCTGGACGGTGGTTGCGACGGCGCGGTAGCTGTAGTTGCTCCAGGGGCAGCTTTTGGATTGGTCGCTGGCGGCCCAGGCCTCCGCTGCCGAGTTGTCGGCCCAGGGATCGCGCAATTCGAGGCTGCTGCCGCCGCCGTCGGCGTAGCCGGGCCAGCGTCCGCCATCGAAGTAGCAGACCTGGTTGGCGGGATTGCCCGCCGCATCGGTCAGCAGCAAGAGGGCGCTCTTGTGCGGGAGCTTGTTCTGGAACGGCCCCAGGACCGTGATGCCGGGGTAATTGGTCTGCACGTACGCCACGTCCTTGGCCACGACGAGGTATCCGCCCGCCGCGAGCACGGTGCCCGGGGGAAAGCCAAACTGGATGGTGCCCTGGAGCGCCCAGCCGGTCAGGTCAACGGCATTCGCGCTCCGGTTGAACAGTTCCACCCACGACTCGGTCGGCGTCTGGCCGCTGGGCAGCACAGGGGGATGATACATGATCTCATTGATCACTACGTCCTGGTGCAGATCGAAGTAGTTCGACGCGCCGGGCGTCGGCGCGGTCGGAAACCACCACGGCCCCGTGCCGTCCGGCAAACGGCCGCGCGGCTCCGCCTGGGCGACCACGCCATCCAGCACGCTGGCGCTGCCCGGGCTGTAGAGGAAGAGGCGGTCGCCCGGGTCCGGGCTGAAGCCAAGCTCGGCCTGACTGACCACGACCAGAGCGCCCGGCGCAACGCCTTGGGGCGGAAACACGTAGTCCGCATCCGCCACACCGCCACGCCGCGCCACCACGCAGCCCCCGAACGTCCAGGCTGGTGGAACCGTAGTTGATGAGTTCGAACCAGAACCCGGCGTTCGTGGCTGCGGCCAGTTCGTTGAACGCGAGCGTGACCGGCGGGGGGACCAGCACGTTGGTCGCGCTGAGCGAGAGGTCGGCGCCAAACAACAGATGGTTGGCGCCGCCGGCGGCGGGATGGACCTCGACCGCCAGGACATTCGTGCCGGTGACCAGCGGCGCCGTCGGCAGGGCGAACGGGCCGAGATACACGGGAGCGGGCACGTTCGAGACGGCGAGCGTGCCGGCGGTGATGGGACCGGCCGGCATGTTCCAGCGCAGGACCTCGTTCCCATTGAGGTAAAAGACAGCGCCATCCGCGATGACGCTCCGCAACTGCAGGGCGGCCAGTTGCGGGGCGACCCCCAGCGCAAAAGTCGCCCGGAAGTAATAGTCCGTCCGGCCGGATGACAAAGTCGTGTTG
Organism: uncultured bacterium; assembly: GCA_963749495.1. GTDB lineage: Bacteria > Verrucomicrobiota > Verrucomicrobiia > Limisphaerales > UBA8199 > CAVQND01. Next base: position 86,987 of record CAVVMW010000014.1, on the reverse strand, counting down.
ACGGGAAAGAGCCTGCGCCCGGTGCCGGCCAGGTTGAGGCGGAAGCCGGCGGGGTTGGGGCTGGTGGTATCGTTCACGGTGAAGAAATCCAGCGTGTTGAGGCCCGGCACAAAACCGCTGGTGATCGAGAATGGGGCGCTCAGGGTGGCGAATCCCACGTAAGTGATTGGTTTGGAGACGCCGTTGAAGAGCACGTTGGTCAGCCGGTTGTCGGCGCCCACGCTCATGGTCAGCGAGGCGGTCGAGGGGTCGAAACCATCGAGGCTGAAGGTGGTGCGATAGTTGTAATCGCCGCCGGCCACACTAACGGTGCCTGGGTTGACGGGGCCGATCCAGCTCGACACTGCGTCATTGGCGGCCCAGGCGGGATGGTTCTGGATGACGGTGGCCGGGATGGAGGGCGGCGGCGGCACGCTCTGCGCCGAGAGGGTCAACAGATAGTGCGGGTCGGGCGAGCCCGGCGAGAGCACGGCGCCGTTGGGGCCGACGCCGGTGTTGAAGACGGTCGGCAGTGATTGCGGGCTGCCCACCGGCGGCGCCACGCTGCCGGCCCGGAACAGGCCCTGCCCCGAGACCCAGGCACTGTTGTCGAAGCCGCTCTGCTGCCAGGCCGAACCGAGGTCATTGCCCGAGTCATCGAACCGCCAGGCGCTGTTGATGAGCAGCGGCGTTGTATTGGTGACATCGAACGGCGAAGCCGCGAAGTTGCGACGGCCCGGCGTGCCCCCTGCCAGCGCGCTCACCGTCCAACTGCCGGGCGTGCCGCTCGCGGCGTCTTCGTCCCGCTTGGCCAGCGAAACCCCGGAACCGTCCGCGCCGACCGGCCAGTCGCCGTCCACGCCGTAAGTGATGCTGTCCATCAGGCGCTGGTTTCTGTTGCGCAGTTCGAGGTCCCCGCCCGCGCTGGGCAATTGGCCCGCGAAAGGCCCGAGCACGTTCGTCAAGCCCGCAGCCGCCTGCAAATCGGCCGGCGACGCAGCCACCACCAGGTAGCCCTTGCCGGGAATCACCGTCCCTTCGGCGAATTGATAAGCTATCGCCCCCGCCAGCGACCAGCCCGACAGGTCCACGTCCACTGCGTTCTGGTTGTGCAACTCCACCCAGGCGAGCGCCGCGTTGGTGGGGTGGTACATGATCTCGTTGAAAACCACCACGGTGTCCGCCCTGGCAGCCGGCGGCGCGGGCAGGACGAGACAGCAAATCAGGGCGCACAACCAGAACGGGCGGCAGGCAACAGCGGGCAAGACGGTCAAGTGCATTTCTACGCCCGAACCATACACCCGCCCCCGCCCCCCCGGCAACCAAAACGTGCAGCCTCCTCAAAGCGCGCATCCCGGCGCCGCCCCTCGCTGCTTCGTCATTCGTCATTCGTCATTCGTCATTCGTCATTCGTCATTCGTCATTCGTCATTCGTCATTCGTCATTCTGGCCCCTCGTCCCTCGGCCAATCCACAAATCCATCAAGCCACCGCAGAATACCCTTGACCTTGCCCCGCCCGCGAGTACTCGATGCTTGGGAAATACCCGCTAATCGATTAAAGTGAGCCATGAGCGCGTTGACACAAGAGCTGATCAAGGAAATCGAGTCAGCCCCGGACCTGGTCAAACAGGAAGTGTTGGACTTCCTGGTCTTCCTCAAGGCCAGGGAGACCGCCCGCAACGAGGGCCGCGAGAATCTGCTGCCCCTGGCCCAAACGGCCTGGGGTCCGGACTGGGAAAGGCCGGAGGAGGACGAGGCATGGCGCGATCTTGTTCGAGAACGTGTCTGTGCTGTCATTCGTCAAGGTTGACCCAAAGATGGGAATCCCTCCGCCCAGGATCGCGCGGAACGCACTATCCTGCCGAGTGGCGAGTGATCGCTGAGCGGCTCTGTTTTCCGCGTATTCCGTTTTCCGCGGTTGCCCTCAGTTGCCGTGGCCGTATCGGCCCCGCTCCGCCACGATGCGCTCGATTTGGAGCGTAAATAAGATCGGTTTTCATGGCCGGCGAGGCTGGCAAAGCTCCGAAGAAGAATGAACCGCGGAACACGCGGAACACGCGGAAATGAACAGGTCTAATGGTTACTGTTTTGTCCCGCACCCCAAAGGGCGCGCATCCGCGCGTTGCCCCTCGCCTTGGCTATTGGCTATCGCCTATCGGCTATGCTGTCACGTTGCCCGTTCAGGGTTCACGGTTCAGGGTTCACGGTTCAGGGTTCCGGGTTCAAGTTTCACTGCGCCCCCTCCTCCCGCCCCCTGTCCCTCGCCGCTTCGTCATTCGTCATTCGTCATTCGTCATTCGTCATTCTGGCCCCCTCCCCCCGCCCCCTGTCCCTCGCCGCTTCGTCATTCGTCATTCGTCATTCGTCATTCGTCATTCTGGCCCCCTCCCCCCGCCCCTCGCCCCTCGTCCCTCGGCCAATCCCCCCAGAATATCCTTGCCTTCCCCGGCCTGTCGGGGTCATAATCCCCTCCAGACACACGTGAGGATGGTTGGCATCGCAATGAGCTTCTTTGCACGTACAGCAGTTTCCACGGCCGCCCGGGCCCATCCCGCCGCCCTTACGGCGAGCGCCACTCCCGTTGCCTTTTTGCCACCGAACCATCTGCATCGACCGCACCACGGGAGCACCGCACTTCACGTGCTAACGGATACAAACCACTCCAAAGCAGGAGCCGACCGAGTTTTGGCCCGGTCGGCTCTCTCTGCTGAATTCTCTGCTCATAGCAGGCCAGTCAATATTTCAATCCGCGCCAGGGTTGGCGAACGTCAGACAATAAAGCAAAAACCTTCAAAGTTAACTATTTTTACTATTGACAAATTGCAAGGTAAACGTAAGATTGTCGCCATTGAGTGGCCCGCTATACGTAAATGATCACCCAGCACAAAGCGATGTTCACGATGGAGAACCGCAGCACCACAGGCGCTGAAGGCGCAGGAATCAATGAAATTGAGATGACGATCAGGTTTTACGCTCATACCCTGCAGGCGGCAAAGGGTGAAACCCTATTTACGTTTGGGAGGTTTGCTGGCAAGTGCTTGACGGCAGAAGAATTCAGGAAGCGAACCGGGGCGAAGCACTCTCTCTGCGACTTGGCTGAAATCCAAGTGGGGTGGCAACCCCTCTACACGCACTTGATGAACGTCGCGGAGGAGTCCCGCGACTTCGCCATGTTTATCGGACTGGGGGATGAGGGTTACCTGTCGGGCCTGCTTCACGACCTCGGAAAGTATCGGCTCAAATTCCAGCTGCTGCTGCGGGCTTTGGAGGCTGAAGCGCCACACGCGTACGCCGGGAGCAGCGTTTGCCAAAGCGCAGGCTCTGCGGGATTCATGGCCGCCAGCTTTGCAATTGGCGGCCACCATGCGGGGCTTGCCAATGGTAGGTCTGCGAACAATGACAGGATCCAGAGACAGGAGCGTGTCTCTGGTCCCTCAGCCGATTTAGTGAAAGCGGCACTAGCTGATTTCCAGGAGCAGCTTGCACTTACAAGTGATCCACGCGAGGCCTCCCGCCTCCAGAGCGGGATCGATTGTCTGGAAACCCTTGCAGAGCAGCGCCCGTCCTTGCGTTCGCAGGCGAGGGACCCTTTGGCCTGCGAGTTCCTGACTCGCCTGCTTTTCTCAGCCCTTGTTGACGCCGACCGGTTGGACACGGAACAATGCACGCAGCGACGCAAGGCGCTCACTCGCGACACCTACCGTGAGCAGGCGCCGGATGTTCGGCGACTGCGCGGAGTGCTGGACACCTTCGTCGGTAGCAAATCGACCGCCCAGCAGTCGGCGGAAGTCCGTTCACTGCGCGAATCCGTCAGATTCGCCTGCGAGAGAGATTCGCAGCTTCCACAAGGCATGTTCACGCTGAATGTCCCCACAGGCGGCGGAAAGACGCTCGGGTCCGTGAACTTCGCGTTGCGTCACGCCGAAAGGCACGGCTTGCGGCGCGTAATCATCGTCGAACCCTACCTCAGCATCATTGACCAGGTGGCCAAAGAGTTTCGGGAGGCGTTCGGGCGAGTGGCAGTCCTGGAGCATCATAGTCTCTCAACGGCGTCTCCCAAGTCAGCGCGCGACGACAATCCGACGGCGCTGGATTTGGCTGCGGAAAACTGGTCCGCGCCGATTGTGGTGACCACGACCGTTCAGTTCTTCGAGAGCCTTTTCACTGACTCGCCTGCCACAAGCCGAAAGCTCCACAACATCGCCAATTCCGTTGTGATCTTTGACGAAGTCCAAAACTTTCCGCGCCATTTGCTCCTGCCGCTCTTGGCGATGATCCAGCAGTTTTGCGAGTTCGCTGGGACTTCCTTCGTGTTCATGTCGGCGACACTCCCGGATTTCTCCGCAACCGTTCAGAGCGCAATCCAGTTTGGCGAATATGCCGCCGCCCAGCCGAATAACAAACCGATTCAAACCTTGCTGCAACGCTTCCCACCGCTTCATAAGATCAGCGATTCGGCGCAGCCCTTCGCCATCAGCCCGCGCGTGGACTACGATTGGGATTCAACTCTGCCGGGCCTCAGCACTTGGCCGCAAGTCGCCGACGCCATCCAACGCTATCCGCAGAGCCTTATTGTGGTGAACCTCAAACGCCACGCCCACGAATTATGCCTTGAGCTTTTGAAGCGCGGTGTCCGTGTTCTCCATCTGTCCACCAACCTCTGCCCCGCCCATCGTCGCGAGGTTTTGCGAGAGGCTTGCGAACTCCTCACGACTCCTGATGGATTCGCTCTGGTGGCAACGCAGTGTATCGAAGCCGGCGTGGATATTGACTTTCCCGTTCTCTTCCGCGCAGTCGGTCCGCTGGATTCGATCGCCCAAGCCGCAGGCCGGTGCAACCGGCATGGAATTCGCCCTCGGAAGGGGAGGGTTGTTCTCTTCAACCCTGAGGACCAAGGACGCGAGGAAGCGAAAAAACTTCCGCCCGATGCGAGGTACCGACAGGGGACGTCCGAGACGCAGACGACATTTTGGAAACACGACTTGGACGCTCAAGGCACGTTTGTCCGCTACTATGACCGGATCTTTCGATTGGATTCACTCGACCGGCCAACTCACCCGGAATTTCGAGATCGGAAAATCAACCGGGACTTGCGTCCGGGTCAGGCGTTTGAGGATACCGCCAAGGCATTCCAAGTGATTGATGCACCGGCAACGTCCGTGTTTGTAGGCTGGTCCGGGCGCGGCCATGCGGTCGAGCGCCTGAAAGGCCTGATGCGCGCCACGCAGTTCGATCCATTCCGGTTGTCTTGCGTTATGCGGATGGTGCGGCGTTTTCAGGTCAACATCTACGAACACGAGTTCCGCGAATACAGGATGCTTTTCGAGGAGATCGTCCCGGGGGTCTTTTTCACTGCCGCATACCACCACGAATACGGCCTAAACCTCAACGGCCACTGGCCCATGGATACCGCATGAACAAAGAATACTGCAAACCGCCTCTTGGCGAAGTCTCGGTCAAAGTGTGGGGCGCGCTCGCCTGTTTCACGCGGCCCGAATTCAAAGTCGAGCGCGTTTCCTATCCCGTCATGACACCATCTGCCGCGCGCGGCATTCTGGAGGCGATCCTGTTCAAGCCCGAATTCAGCTACGCCATTACGCGCATCGAGGTGCTCCGCCCACTCCGTTTCGTTTCCATTCGGCGCAACGAGGTGCAGAAGGTGGTTGATTTGAAACGCGCCGAGGACAAATGGCTGACGGGCCATGAAGCGGTGGAGCATTTGCTCTCTGACATCAAAGGGAGATATCGAGAGGAAAAGGGAATCAAGAGGCAGATGAGCCTACACAACCCGCTCCTCGGCCAAGAGGAGAACTGCACTCAGCGAAACATGTTGGCGATGGCAGACGTGGGGTACAACATCTTTGCCAGAATCGTTCTCCAGCGCGAAAAAGCCAAGCTGAGGAGCCGCTTTGGCGGCCTACGTCCGGTTGACAGCACCCGCAAATACCAAGCCGCCTTCACGCGGCGAGTCGCCAAGGGGCAATGCTTCCATCGGCCGTCGCTCGGCTGCCGCGAGCTTTTCGCCCACTTCAGCCCGGTTGATGCCGAGGTCGCCGATGACGAGGGCGAACTGCTGCCAGGCGAACCGCTGAGAACTTACGGAGTTGGCGAGGTGGGCGAGCCGATTGGCCGGATGCTTTACGATATCACCTACACGAACGACGGCCAGCGCATCCACGCTGAATTCTTTGATGCAATCGTCAAACAGGGGGTGCTGGATGCTCGAAAGGACGCACTGCGCCAAGCGGGGCGGCTTCACGAGGGGACAATGGAGAAAGGAGGGCTGGAATCATGATCCTGCAAGCATTGCGAGAATACGGCGACAGCGAAAGCGTGAGGCCGCCCGGCGAAGATGGGATCAGTGCCGATGCCTTTGCCGACAATGTGGCGATTCACTGGCTGTTGGAGATTGATCGTGATGGGCACTTCATCAATTTGCATTACCGAGGTGTTGAGCAGCGAGATGAGAAGGGGAAGAGGAAACCGGACAGATTCGAGCCGCTCCATGGCGTTCCGAGGGAGGTGATCAATTCGCGCTCGTCAGGCGGCAACCCTCAATTCCTGGCTGACAATCTGGAATACTACTTTGGGATTTCCGAAAGTGAACTTGGGGCGAAAAACCGCGATTCCCACATGGCCAGAATCAAAGAGTTTGCGGAGGCCTTCCCAGACGACTCGCGTGCCCAAGGCATCAGGAAATTCTTCGACAACTTAAGCGCAGGGAAAATCCAAGTGATTTGGGATGAGAATCCGCCTCGGGGCTCGGGCAAACTGGTCATCAAGGAGGACGCTGCCGAAAGGAGATTTGTTGTAAAGAAACCGAAGGAGCGCATTGCGGTGTGTTTGAAGGAGGACAATCTGCTTCCGGCGTTCCAAGCCAGTCCCAATGTGCGTCGGTATTGGAGCAGCCACTTTTCAAAGATAAACGCCGGACGGCAGAAAGCATCTGTGCATGGTGAAACCCCGGCTTGCATCTGCTGTGGACAATCAAAACCCGCCGTTCCCACGTTCGATCAATACGAGGGGCTGCCCGGCGGAAAGACCTACCTGATCTGTTATGGGAAAGATGCGTTCCATTCATACGGCTTTGAAGACGGAGAAAACGCGTCCCTCTGTTTTGATTGCATGAAGGCCGCCATCCGAGGGATCGAGGCGCTCCTGAGGAATCCGGCCACGCATTACCTCGTCCGCGCCGGGAAACCGAAGCCTGGCGAAGCAGATAGCGTTGCCCCGGTGATGTTCGCGTTTTGGTCAAAAGACCCAACGGGATTCGATTTCGGAAGTATCAGCGATGCTGAACCCCAATCTGTCAAGGAGCTTTTGCAGAGCGTTCGCCGCGGCATCCCGAAGGAAATCGCGGAGCGCAAATTCTACATCTTGGGATTTTCACGTTCCAGCAGGCTGCGAACCCTCATTCGTTATTGGAGCGAAACCAATGTCGAGAAGGTCGCGCAGAATCTTAAAGCGTGGTTTGAGGACTTGAAGGACCGTTTCGCAGAATATGGCCCGAGCTACAAGCCGTTGCCCCTTGTCCGCCTTTGCCAAGTGACCGTCCGGCAGCCCGGCCAAGCCGGCGACGAATGGAAGTTCCCGCCAGTCGTTTCTTCTGGCTTGTTCTTGAGCGCCTTCTTGCGCAAGCCCGTCCCCCCGGCGGTGCTGCAAATGCTGGTCAACCGAGTCCGCATCCTCCCGCAAACTGAATTCGAGAAAGAGAATCCAACCGGCGACTACAAACTCAAAACCGCCCGAATGGCGCTCCTGCGCCTGGCCCTGAATCGGCTTATGAAAAACAACGAAGAACCATTCGAGGTCGGTCTCGACGTGGACCGGCAAGAACCCGAATACCATTGCGGTCGTCTGCTCGCTGTTTGCGACGACGCCATGCGATGGTCAAACAGCAGCGAGCGCGGAAAGCCCGGCAAATTGACCGTGGCAGACCGCTACATGGGAAGCGCATCCTCAGCCCCGTGTAGTGTCTTACCGGTGGTTTATCGGAATTCCCGCCATCATCTGAACAAGCTCAAACGGGACCTGCCCACGAAGTCCCTGCAACTTGAGAAACTGCTTGACGAGATCCTGAGCAAATTGAAAACGTATCCGCCCACCCTGACACCGAAAGAGGCCGGAGTTTTCATCCTCGGGTTTCACCATCAGCGTCAATACTTCTTCCTCGTGTCCCGTTACGCCAAGCTCAGGAAGCAGCGAAAGGAGGGGACGCTCGCCGAAGAAAGCAAGACGGAGTTGGCGGCCTTGGAAGACTTTGTGAACCGCGCCCGTTTTGATGTTTCTCTGCTTGCCGATCTGCCGGACCAGGAAGCCTCGGAAGCTCCGGCTGCTGAATCCGAGTGAACCCAACAAAACTTTGAACGCGCTCAAATCGAACATGAAAACACCCGAAACACCAAAACACAAATACCTCGACACGCTCGACAAGATGGGCAGAGACCAGACAGTCATGGGCCGCCAAGAATTCGTCTTTTTCTTCGACGCGCTTGACTGCAATCCGAACGGTGACCCCGATGCCGGAAATCTTCCGCGCATTGATCCAGAAACGCAGCACGGCCTCGTCACGGACGTTTGCATCAAACGGAAGATTCGGAACACGATCCAAATGTGGGCGGACAACCAATCGCCCTACCGAATTTTCATACAGAACACCGAAGCGTTGAACAGTCTCATATCGAAAGCCGAGCCAAAGCCACCCATAAACAAGGATAAGAATGGCAAGGAGACCGAGGGCGAGCGTAACCGCCAGGACCGCGAAACCGCAAAGAAATGGATGATGGAAAAGTTCTTTGACATCCGCACGTTCGGGGCCGTGATGTCCACGGGAGCAAATGCAGGCCAAGTCCGTGGCCCAATCCAAATCGGGTTCAGTCGTTCGGTTGATCCGATTTTTCAAATGGACTGTTCCATCACCCGGATCGCCATCACCACTCCAGAGGACTTTGAGCGCAAGCAGACAGAAATGGGCCGCAAGGCGCTGGTGAACTACGCTCTCTACTGCCTGCACGGCTTCTACAATCCATTCCTAGCCAGCCAGGAGCTTAACGTCACCAACGGCACTGGCTTCAAGGCTGGCGACCTGGCCGCTCTGTATCGGGCCTTGGCGAACATGTTTGAGTTCGACCATTCAGCCAGCCGGGGGGAGATGCACGCGCAGGCCCTCTTCGTCTTTGAACACACAGATTCCTTGGGCAATGCACCATCCCACCAGCTGTTTCAAATGATTCCGCGGCCAAAGCGCGTTGACGAGAAGGTGATTCCCCGCAACGTCACTGACTATTGCTTTGAGTCGTTGCCAAAAGATGGCGAGCCCCTTCCCGGCTTCGAGAAGGTCAGATTCCATGCTCTCTGCAACAACATTCCACTGCGTGCGGAAAATGCCGCCAGTGCTTGAGGGTGCGCGCAAGAGCAAATCCCGGGATTGAGGCGCAAGGCCAACATTTCAACACGACGGCTGCGGGCCGCGAGGGAAAGGCAGGCTCGGGATGCGGGCCTGGGCGCCAGGGCGCTGAGAGCGGCGGAATGCGCCGCACTCCAAACGCTTCGCGAAGCAGGGACGCGCGTTTGAGCTCGCGAAGCGTCTGGAGTGCGCGGCATCCCCGCGCTTTGGCTCCATCCGCAGCAAGCGCGCCGGAACTCATTTTCGCAGGCATGCTTAGCGCGGTGCGGGCGGCGGTTCCCGCTCGGCTCCTGCTCGCGGCTGCGCGGCCCTGACGTGCCACTGTAATCTTATGAAAAGAATCACCGCTTTCGAGGTGCTGGACAATTACCGAGTCCGGCTCCGTTTCGATGACGGCGCGGACGGCCAGGCTGACTTCTCGGCCGAGGTGGGGAAGGGGGTTTTTGCTGCCTGGACCGATTATGGTTTCTTCCGTCAGGCCAGCATCGGAGAGCATGGCCGCACGCTCAGTTGGCCTGGCGAACTGGACCTCTGCGCCGATGCATTGTGGCTGCAGGTCACGGGCAAAGAGCCAGAGGATCTCTTCGCGCACCGCGCGCCAATTTGCGGCGATTTATCCTGAAAACCGCAGTTCAACCACAGATGAACACGGATCAACACGGATTCACAGAGGAAACCCAACAAGCCGCGTGCGCGCATAGGGTGAGCCCCTTTGCGCATTTGCGCATCCGTGTTTGTCCGTATCCATCTGTGGTTGAAAAAACCGAACTGCCGGATTTTGGTTTATGACCCCGGTGGAAAACCCCAAAGCGCAGCCGGCCGAGGCGCCGGAGCCGCTGCCGCTCTCGCTGCTCAACGATTATCTCTATTGCCCGCGCCGGGCGGCGCTGAAGCTGGTCGAGGGGCGGCGGGAGGCCAATGTACACACCGAGCGCGGGGACATCGCGCACGAGCACAGCGACCTGCCCGGCTACGAGGTGGTGCGCGGGGTGACGCTGCTGCGCGCGCTGCCCGTGTGGTCGGACCGCCTGGGCCTCAACGGCAAATGCGACATTGTTGAGCGCCATCTGGATGGGAGCCTGTGCCCTGTCGAGTTCAAGGTGGGGCCGCGGCGGCAGTGGGCCAACGACGATGCCCAGCTCTGCGCGCAGGCGCTGTGCCTGGAGGAAATGTTCGGCGTCCCCGTTCCGGCGGGGGCGGTCTTTCATGCCCAGAGCAAGCGCCGGCGCGAGGTCGAGTTCACGCCCGCGCTGCGGCAACTCACAATGGAGGGGATCGCCGCCCTGCATGCCCTTGCGGCCATGGAGTGCGGAGTGTCCCGACCAGTCGGGATTTCGTTCCGCTCAACAGACTTTGGTGCGGAGTGCGGAGTGGCGCAGCCCTCGACCCTCGACACTCGTCCCTGCCCCATTGCCCGCGCCCGGCCCGGAACTGCCGACGGCGGTTTTCAAGCCCGCCTGCAAGGAGTGTTCCCTCTACGCGGTTTGCCTGCCGGAACTTTGCGGCAACCCCGACAGTGTCAACCGGGCGGCGGCGGCCCTCTTCAAAACCTAGTGTTCATGACCACTTAATCCCTATGGCCGACCTCCAGCTCAACACACTCTACCTGATCACGCCGTCCTCCTACGTGGGCCGCGACCATCTCACCTTGCAGGTGGAAGTGCCGTCCTTCCCGCCGGACCTCGAGCCGGCACCAGCGGACCCGCGCCAACGCCATTGATTGGCGCAAACTTTCCATCCCCATCCATCACCTCGAATTGATTTGTGTCTTTGGCCCCAGCACCGTCAGTCCCCCGGCGCTGGACCTGTGCTGGGAGCACGGCGTGGCCGTGAATTTCCTCACCGAGAACGGCTATTTGCAGGCCCGCTTGACCGGCGTTGCCGACACAAGCGTGACGCTGCGCCGCACGCAGTTCCGGGCGGCCGACGACCCGGCCAGGTGCCTGGAGATTGCGCGGCAGATCGTGGCCGGCAAGATTCAGAATTCGCGCAACAGCATCCTGCGGGCGGCCCGTGAGACGGAGAGCCAGGCCGAACGCGGGGAACTCGCCCAGGCGGCCGACGCGATGGCCCGGCAGATTCAATACCTGGCCCTGCAAACCGGCCTCGATATGGTGCGCGGCGCGGAGGGCATGGCGTCGCAAGGCTACTTTTCAGTGTTCACACTCTTGCTCAAGCAGCAGCGGGAGCATTTTGCCTTCGCCGCCCGCAGCCGCCGGCCTCCGCGCGACCGCATCAATTGCCTGCTCTCCTTCATTTATGCCCTGGTCCGGCACGATTGCGTGGCCGCCCTCACGAGCGCCGGGTTGGACCCGTTCGTCGGGTTCCTCCACGCCGACCGGCCCAATCGCCCCTCGCTCGCCCTGGACCTCATGGAAGAATTCCGGCCCTGGCTGGCGGACCGGCTGGCGGTGACGCTCATAAACCGGCAGCAGGCCGGCCCGAGCACTTCAAGGAGCGTGAGGGCGGCGCGGTCGAGTTCACCGACGCCGCCCGCAAGCTCGTCATCCAGGCCTACCAGGAACGAAAGCGGGAGACGCTCTCCCATCCGTTGCTGGAGCAGAACCTGCGGATCGGCCAGCTCCCCTTCATCCAGGCGCGCATGCTGGCCCGCCACCTCCGCGGCGACCTGCCGCATTACGTCCCGCTCGTTCCCAAATGAGGAGGCCCCATGTTTGTGCTTGTCACTTACGATGTCGCCACCGTCGAGAAAGCCGGGCACCGCCGGTTGCGGCGGGTGGCCCGCGCTTGCCAGGACTACGGCACCCGCGTCCAGAAGTCCGTCTTCGAGTGCCAGGTGGGCCAGAAGGAATGGGTGCAACTGCGCGAGCGCTTGCTGCGCGAGATCAAGGCCGATGAAGACTCTTTGCGCTTCTACTTTCTGGACGAAAAGGCTGTCCTGCGCACCGAGCACCACGGAGCGGGCAAGCCCCTGGACCTCACGGAGCCGCTGGTCCTGTGAACCATGCTCCGCGAACCCACAGCCCCGGCCCGCCCCGGAAGACTTCGCGCTCTCCGCATCGCCGCTCCCCACAATGCTTTTCACCTGTTCTTTGACATCATTCATCCGTCAACGCATCCGCTCCTTGGCAGGTTCGCGCGTTTGCGCTACAACATCCCTGCGGCCCCGACGCAAGAAAGGGCCGCAGTCGCCCCGCGCGCAAGCGCGGGGCGCGGATTGAAACATCTCAAGTGCAGCGAGTGCATCGAGATGATGATGTCGCCCCGCGCGCAAGCGCGGGGCGCGGATTGAAACGCCGATCGGCAGCCGGGAGGCTGGGACCTTCCTGGTCGCCCCGCGCGCAAGCGCGGGGCGCGGATTGAAACTCGTGCGCAAGCCACGCGATGGCTGGGACGGCCTGGTCGCCCCGCGCGCAAGCGCGGGGCGCGGATTGAAACGGCAACGGGTGGGCGGGCGCTGCGGCTGTTGTGGGTCGCCCCGCGCGCAAGCGCGGGGCGCGGATTGAAACCTGTGTTGCCCAGGACGCCGAGTGAGCGGGCATCGCGTCGCCCCGCGCGCAAGCGCGGGGCGCGGATTGAAACTGCGCTCGTCGGTGGTCTGCGGTGTCTCGCGCCTCGTCGCCCCGCGCGCAAGCGCGGGGCGCGGATTGAAACAGACTGGCTCCCACGCCCGCGTGGACGCGCCGGAGTCGCCCCGCGCGCAAGCGCGGGGCGCGGATTGAAACGCAACGCGGCCCCGGAAGCGGACGCCGGGGATTAGTCGCCCCGCGCGCAAGCGCGGGGCGCGGATTGAAACACCTTGAGCGCGCCACTGGCCGAGACACTGCACGGTCGCCCCGCGCGCAAGCGCGGGGCGCGGATTGAAACGTCATCGTCCTCCAGCTCATGCTCCACGATGATTAGTCGCCCCGCGCGCAAGCGCGGGGCGCGGATTGAAACGTAGCTCGCGCGGCCGCAGCAATACCTGTGGATAGTCGCCCCGCGCGCAAGCGCGGGGCGCGGATTGAAACCACGGGCTGCCGCCCAGCGCAGGCGAGGCCCGGAGTCGCCCCGCGCGCAAGCGCGGGGCGCGGATTGAAACAATATGAGCTCTCCACGCGCGGACCCATGCAGGCCGGTCGCCCCGCGCGCAAGCGCGGGGCGCGGATTGAAACAAATACTACCGGGCCAAGCTTGAGTCTCGAGGAAAAAGTCGCCCCGCGCGCAAGCGCGGGGCGCGGATTGAAACTCCAGATCGCGCAGGATGGCCTCAGCCTCGGCAGGTCGCCCCGCGCGCAAGCGCGGGGCGCGGATTGAAACACCCAAGGCGGCATTAGCGGCAGCAACGTTGTCTGGGTCGCCCCGCGCGCAAGCGCGGGGCGCGGATTGAAACGTGAGGGTCGAGGTGAGCTTGTAGCCGGTCTGGCGTCGCCCCGCGCGCAAGCGCGGGGCGCGGATTGAAACCTCAAGCTGGGCGGTGACATCGGTGCGCTGAGAGGTCGCCCCGCGCGCAAGCGCGGGGCGCGGATTGAAACACAGTGAGACGCGGGCATAGCCGTTGGTCGCGAAGTCGCCCCGCGCGCAAGCGCGGGGCGCGGATTGAAACCCGATCTGGTATTGGCGCGTCCGCGACTGGCTCTGGTCGCCCCGCGCGCAAGCGCGGGGCGCGGATTGAAACTTATTTGGCCGCGGCGGGCGCGTTGGTGGCCGGGGGTCGCCCCGCGCGCAAGCGCGGGGCGCGGATTGAAACACGGTGAGTATTCGTCTCCGGTGTCCAGTACCCAGTCGCCCCGCGCGCAAGCGCGGGGCGCGGATTGAAACCTCCGCTTCCGCAGCCTATCGTGCTTGGTGCACCTGTCGCCCCGCGCGCAAGCGCGGGGCGCGGATTGAAACGCGAGGAGGTGCCGGCGGAGGGTGTCGAGGTTGGCGTCGCCCCGCGCGCAAGCGCGGGGCGCGGATTGAAACCCCAAATCCGCGCCACACTCGAGCAAAATCTGGAGTCGCCCCGCGCGCAAGCGCGGGGCGCGGATTGAAACTGGTTGGCGCGGGCGGCGCGCTGCATGACGAGGGGTCGCCCCGCGCGCAAGCGCGGGGCGCGGATTGAAACGTCGAGGGACCAGTAGAACTGCGCGGTTTGCCAGGTCGCCCCGCGCGCAAGCGCGGGGCGCGGATTGAAACATGCACTCGATCACGGCCGTTCCCACGGCGCGAAGTCGCCCCGCGCGCAAGCGCGGGGCGCGGATTGAAACCAGAAGGCGAGATGCCCGCGCTGATTGACGTGCGGTCGCCCCGCGCGCAAGCGCGGGGCGCGGATTGAAACTGGACGCCATGCGCGCGCACAATCACCAGCTGCTGTCGCCCCGCGCGCAAGCGCGGGGCGCGGATTGAAACATTCGAGGTCGGAGATGATCAGCTCATGTACCCCGTCGCCCCGCGCGCAAGCGCGGGGCGCGGATTGAAACAACACCACCAACTCTGTCTTGGTCGCGACCAACCTGTCGCCCCGCGCGCAAGCGCGGGGCGCGGATTGAAACAACAACGTGCGAAGCATTGGTGAAAAAAGTGAAAGTCGCCCCGCGCGCAAGCGCGGGGCGCGGATTGAAACATCGCCCGCTACGTCGGCTCCCAATTCCGCGACGGGTCGCCCCGCGCGCAAGCGCGGGGCGCGGATTGAAACCCATTCCCCCGGCCGGATGCGCGACGCGGCGCCGGTCGCCCCGCGCGCAAGCGCGGGGCGCGGATTGAAACATAAGACTGGATTAGTGGAGGATTAATGACGAAGTCGCCCCGCGCGCAAGCGCGGGGCGCGGATTGAAACTGCAGCGCGGCGGCGGGGATTGCGGGTGCGGATTGGTCGCCCCGCGCGCAAGCGCGGGGCGCGGATTGAAACCCTGTTCAGGACTTGGGCCGGCGAAACTGAACCGGTCGCCCCGCGCGCAAGCGCGGGGCGCGGATTGAAACAGCGCGATCTTCGCGTCGCGCACGGCGCTCTCGCGTCGCCCCGCGCGCAAGCGCGGGGCGCGGATTGAAACCAGGTGAGCTCGCCGTAGCGCAGGGCTGCCTGCGAGTCGCCCCGCGCGCAAGCGCGGGGCGCGGATTGAAACAATGACTTGCTCGGCCTGGTTGCGGGCTTGCTGGCGTCGCCCCGCGCGCAAGCGCGGGGCGCGGATTGAAACCAGTATTTGCAGGGGATGCAGCCGATCTTCCAAAAGTCGCCCCGCGCGCAAGCGCGGGGCGCGGATTGAAACATAGAAATGGGTCGAGGGCCAGCCGCGGGCGTTTGGTTGCCCCGCGCGCAAGCGCGGGGCGCGGATTGAAACACGCCGCCCGCGAATGGGATGACCACGTTCAATGAGTCGCCCCGCGCGCAAGCGCGGGGCGCGGATTGAAACCAGGGTGTCGTCGTAGCCCCCGGCGCCATCGCCCAGCGTCGCCCCGCGCGCAAGCGCGGGGCGCGGATTGAAACATGACGGATCCGTGGTCCGGCACATAATGCCGTGGGTCGCCCCGCGCGCAAGCGCGGGGCGCGGATTGAAACTTGAAATAATCCAGCAAGCCACCGGTGGTATTGGGTCGCCCCGCGCGCAAGCGCGGGGCGCGGATTGAAACTCGAAGAGAGTGAGAAGCAGGCGGCCGAGCATGAGTCGCCCCGCGCGCAAGCGCGGGGCGCGGATTGAAACGCGCTGCAGCTCTCGGCCTGAACCGGTCTCACTATGTCGCCCCGCGCGCAAGCGCGGGGCGCGGATTGAAACAAGGACAAGCAGACGCGGGAAGCGGAGGGGCGGTGTCGCCCCGCGCGCAAGCGCGGGGCGCGGATTGAAACCTTTCGCGGCATGGTCGGCAGGGCCAACTCGTTCGAGTCGCCCCGCGCGCAAGCGCGGGGCGCGGATTGAAACATGGAGGGGCGCTCGGCACCACGAAAGCGCCGGAGTCGCCCCGCGCGCAAGCGCGGGGCGCGGATTGAAACTGTCCGGGGCAACGGACGCAAGAACCGCTATCCAGGTCGCCCCGCGCGCAAGCGCGGGGCGCGGATTGAAACTGCGCGGCCCTGGACGCGGCCCCTCGACACAACGGTCGCCCCGCGCGCAAGCGCGGGGCGCGGATTGAAACTGCGCTGTCGCTGACT
The DNA here is from genome assembly GCA_963749495.1 of uncultured bacterium. Classification (GTDB taxonomy): domain Bacteria; phylum Verrucomicrobiota; class Verrucomicrobiia; order Limisphaerales; family UBA8199; genus CAVQND01. Next base: position 70,535 of record CAVVMW010000014.1, on the reverse strand, counting down.
TTGGGCATTCGCGCAAACGTCGCCCCGCGCGCAAGCGCGGGGCGCGGATTGAAACTTCAGGCAATGCGAGGATTGCCCGGAGCTCCAAGGTCGCCCCGCGCGCAAGCGCGGGGCGCGGATTGAAACAAAGCGATCTATGCGGGGCTGGTCGTGCAGTGTTAGTCGCCCCGCGCGCAAGCGCGGGGCGCGGATTGAAACGCCCAGGTCCCCTGGGCGCTCCCCGAGGGCTACAAGGTCGCCCCGCGCGCAAGCGCGGGGCGCGGATTGAAACGCCGAGAGCCAGGCGGAACGCCACTGGAGCATGGAGTCGCCCCGCGCGCAAGCGCGGGGCGCGGATTGAAACTGCTGGGGCCCGCGCTTGCGGCGTGGCGGAATGAAAGTCGCCCCGCGCGCAAGCGCGGGGCGCGGATTGAAACCTCATGGAGCGCATCCAGAACGCGCTCACGCCGGGTCGCCCCGCGCGCAAGCGCGGGGCGCGGATTGAAACTTGGTGAAGGCGGCGCAGGCCTTGCCCATCGAGGTCGCCCCGCGCGCAAGCGCGGGGCGCGGATTGAAACACGGTCCGCGAGCGCGAGCGGCGGATTCTGAACGAGTCGCCCCGCGCGCAAGCGCGGGGCGCGGATTGAAACGATGATCTGCCACGCTGCCGGCGTGCGCCGCCTAAGTCGCCCCGCGCGCAAGCGCGGGGCGCGGATTGAAACCCCCGGGCGCGCCAGTGTCGGGTCCGTCAGTCGAGGTCGCCCCGCGCGCAAGCGCGGGGCGCGGATTGAAACATGAACACTCAAAGCTTCATCAAATGCCGCTGCCAGGTCGCCCCGCGCGCAAGCGCGGGGCGCGGATTGAAACTATTGCGAGGCCAATGCTGGCGCGCTCCGCAACCGACAAGGCAACGTGTGAGCAGTCAAGTGCCAGTTCACAAACGCAACTCGCTGGGCCACAATTTATTACGTGATTTGCGAAGGCGTATTGACTTCAGCTCCGTAAATGGTCATATTTACCTCACGTCTGGGTGAGATGCTATGCGCCTCGTGCAGGGCCTTAGGGACCTGCCCTAGACGTTTTTTCTTTTACACAACCGACCATGTACTTCTGCTACCTTGACGAATCCGGAACACCCCAGGCCGGCGCGCAGACCTCGCATTTCGTTCTGCTGGGTCTGGCGATACCAGCGGCTGCTTGGCACATCAAGGATCGGCGCGCGAATCTCATCAAGGCGCAGTACGGACTCAAGGACGTGGAAATTCATACGGGCTACATCGCTCGCCGCTTTCCCGAACAGGAACACATCGCCAAGTTCGACGAAATGGACTCCATTGAACGACGCGCCGCAATGGATGCCGAGCGAAAGAACTCGCTGATCAAGGCGGCGGCGCTAAAGACGGCCGACCAGCTCAAAGCCCTCAAGAACCTCTACAAAAAGTCCGCTGACTACATCCACCTCACGCACGCGCAACGAACCCAGTTGCTGCGCGACCTGGCCGATGAAATCGGCTCGTGGAACGATGCGCGCTTGTTTGCTGAGGCTGTCGACAAAGCGGCAATGCCGCCCGGGACTGACGTTTTTGAGGAAGCGTTCGAGCAACTCGTCACCCGATTCCACACCTTCCTCAGCAAGCGCGAGACCGAAAGAGTCAGCCGAGGCGGCACTACCTCCGCCAGATCCGTGGACAATTACGGCCTTTTGATTGAGGACAACAACGAAACCGTCGCCAAGAATATCACTGCCCTAATGCGGCGGTTCCATGTCCGGGGAACCCTCTGGGCCACCGTTGAGCGCATCATCGAGACGCCGCTATTCGTGGACAGCAGTTTGACCAGCATGGTCCAGATGGCAGACCTCTGCGCCTACGCAACTCGCCGTTTCTTTGAAAACGGCGAGGAGGATCTGTTCGATCGCATCTTTGGGCGCTTCGACCAAGCGCGAGGTCGAGTCGTCGGCATCCGCCATTATGTGGGCGCCAAGCCTTGCACGTGCAAAGTCTGCGCGGCGCACCGCGGCTGAGACCAGCCGCAGCGAAATTGAACAAATGATACACCGCTTCTCCTCTCCCAATCCGCCAGACGCGCGGCGCTCACCAGAGGGTGGTAGGCAGCCAGGAATGATTGCGCATCATGGACGACTCGCTTCATATCACGGTTGACACGGCGGCCATGAGGGCGCGAAGTGGAACCTGGGGTGATCGCCAATAGCCAATCGCAAATCGCCGAGTCGCCCCGCGCGCAAGGGCGGGGCGCGGATTGAAACGCCTGGGCAGCGATAGCCGATAGGCAATAGCCAAGTCGCCCTTTTGCGCAAGCGCGGGGCGCAGAGTGAAACCTGGGGCTAAAGGGTGCGGCGGAAGAGGAGGGTGGCGGCGGCCATGGCGACGACCATGAAGAGGGCGAGGTAGGCGAGGTCTGAGGAGATGGCCACGAGGCCGGTGTTTTTGAGGATGAGCTCTTTGAAGGCGTGGACGGCGTAGGTGAAGGGGTCGATGACGGTGATGGCCTGCATCCAGGGGGGGAAGGCGGCGATGGGATAGACGGCGCCGCTGGGGAAGAACAGGAGGGTATTGAGAACGCCGAAGGTGGCTCGAGGGACGAGCGGGTCGTTCACGCGCACCATCAGCAGGAACATGAGGCTGATGAGGGCCAGGGCAGTGGCGACGACGACCAGGAGCATGCGGGCCAGGCGGGCGGGGTTGAAGGGGTCGGGAATGCCGGCCAGCAGGGAGCCGAAGGTGACCAGGACCAGGCCGGCGAGGATGGCCTTGGCGGCGCCCGAGAGGGTGAAGCCGAGGATGAGTTCGAACTTGGTGATCGGGGTGACGAGGTAGCCCTCGTGGAGGCCGCGCGCCTTGTCATCGATGTAGATGATGCCGCCGCCGATCATGGCCGAGACGAAGATGGCCAGGACGATGGTGCCCGGCAGGAGGTACTGGATGTAAGGGACGTAGGGATAGACCTCGACGACGGCCAGTGTGGCGGTGGCGGACATGCGGGGCGGCAGGCCCCTCTGGTTGAAGGGGCCGAGCATCTGGTTGAAGGCCGCTTCGAGGGCCGAGGCGGAGAACTGGTCGGTGTTGTCTTCGATGAGCGCCAGGCGTGGATTGGCCCCGGCCAGGAGTTTGCGTGAGAATTGCGGGGGGATGTTGAGCACGGCCTGGATTTTGCCATTGCGGAGGTCGTCGAGGGCACCGGCGGTGTCGGTGTAGGGGATGGTTTGGAAGGTGCTGGCGTTGGCGGCGACGGCCTGGGCCAGGGCACGGAGGCGCACGGCCGGCAGGCCGCGGTCCTGGTCGACGACGCCGACCTGGAGGTGCTTGACCTTGCCGCCGAAGGCGTAGCCCAGGACCAGGAGTTGGACCAGGGGCATGATCATGGAGACGACGATGAGGGTGGGGCTGCGCCAGAGGCGGCGGAGGTCGCGCTCGATGATGGCCAGGGTGCGGTTCATTTCCGGTCGTACATGAAGGCGGAGCTGTAGGCCGGGGCGCTCTGGAGGGTGTCGCGCAATTGATGGCCGGTGTAGTGCATGAAGACGTCGTCCAGGGTCGTGCTCTGGACGGAGAGGGAGGTGACGGCGATGCCGGCGCGGCGGGCGGCCTCGACCAGTTCGATGGTGGTGCGCGGCCCGTTGTTGGAGGAGATGCGGAAGACGTGGTCTTGGCCGAGGACCTCGGCCACGTCCGGGAGGGCCTGGAGGGTCTGGGTCCACCCCTGGGGCACGGCGGAGAAGCTGACCTCGATGGTGTTCTGGCCCGGGATGGAGGCCTTGAGCTTGAGGGGCGAATCCAGGGCCGCCAATTTGCCATGGTCGATGATAGCAACGCGGTCGCAAAGCTTGTCGGCCTCATCCATGTAATGCGTGGTGACCAGGATGGTCAGGTCCTGCTCGCGCCTGAGGCGCGAGAGCATGTCCCAGACGGCGACGCGCGAGGCCGGGTCGAGGCCGGTGGTGGGCTCGTCCAGGAAAAAGACCTTGGGGCGGTGGACCAGGCCGCGGGCGATTTCGAGCCGGCGGCGCATCCCGCCGGAGAACATCTTGACCGGTTTGTCGGCCCAGGGGGCGAGGTCCACGGCCTCCAGGAGGGCCTGGATAGAGCGCCGCCGCTCCTCGCGCCGGATGCCGTAGAGTTTGGCGAAGATGCCCATGTTCTCCTGGGCGCTGAGGTCCAGGTCGGAGGTCATGGCCTGGGGGATGACGCCAATGGCGCTGCGGACGCGGTTGGCGGCGTGGAGGATGTCCAGGCCCAGGACGCGGGCGGTGCCGGAGGTGGGCGGCACCAGGGTGGTCAGCATGCGGATGAGGGTGGACTTGCCCGCGCCGTTGGGCCCGAGCAGGCCGAAGACCTCCCCATGCTCGACCGTGAAGCTGAGCCGATCCACGGCGCAGAAGTCGCCAAAGCGCTTGGTCAGGGTTTCAACTTCGATGTCTTTACTTGGCCAGGGGCAGGGTGACATAGGCGGTCATTCCCACGGCCAGGCTGCGGTCGTGGTTATCGCAGCGCAGGCGGACTTCGAAGGTGCGGATGTCCCGTTTGGTGCGGCTCACATCGCGTTGCGTGGCAAAGTCGGCGTCCACGCCCCGATAGAATACCACACCGCGGCGGCGGGCGCCGGAGGGCAGGGTCACGGCCAATTCGTCGCCCAGGTGGATGCGCTCGATGTAGGTCTCTTCAACGTCGGCGCGCACCCAGAGGTCGTCGGGGTTGATGAGGGTGAGGATGGCCTGGCCGACGGCGACGACTTCGCCAGGGAGGGCGGCGCGGGTATCGATGAGCCCGTTGGTGGGGGAGCGGATTTCCGTGTGGTCGAGGCGGATCCTGGCCCGGTCTTCCTGGGCCCTGGCGGCGGCCAACTGGTGGGTTGTGGCTTCGAGGGCGGCGCGGCGGGCGGCGACCTGCTCGAGGTTGGCGCGGGCCATGGCGAGGGCGGCGTTGGCAGCCACGGCCTGGTCGCGCAGGGCCTGGACTCGAGCCGTGGCGCTGTCGAGGGCGGTGCGGGCTTGGTCAAAGGCTTGGGCGGATTCGACTCCTTGGTGGTGGAGTTGGTCCATGCGCTTGAAGGTGAGGCTGGCATTCTGGAGGTCGGCCTCGCCCTGGGTCACCTGGGAATTGGCGGCCTGGAAATTGGCCTGGGCCTGGCGGACCTGGTTGCTGGTCTGGTCTTGCTGGTAGCGGAGGTCGGCCTCGGCCTGGGTGACCTGGGCGGCCCATTGCTTCTCGGTGTCGGCGTAAAAGGCCATCTCGGCCTTCCATTCCTGGGGTTGGATGCGGGCCAGGAGTTGGCCGGCCTTGACGGGGTCGCCTTCCTTGACCGGCAGTTCCTGCACGCGTCCGGAGATCTCCGAACCGACGATGACGCCGTCGGTCGTGACGATGCCCGTGAGCACCAGGAGGCGCGCCCGATGGGCGTGCCAATAATAGAGCGCCCCGCAGAGGGCGGCCAAGGCCACCAGCAGGATGGGCAGCTTGCGTTTCAGAGGTTCTCTTTGAGGAGGGCGACGAATTGCTTGATGGCCGGGGAGAGGACGCGGTTCTTCTTGTAAATGGCGGCCAGGGGGCGGGAGAAGTCGCCGCTGCCTTCGAGGCGGACGGCGCACAGGGTCTGCTTGGCGACCTCCTGGCTGATGGTGGCCAGGGGGACGATGGCGACGCCCGAATCAATCTCGACCGCGCGTTTGACGGTTTCGATATTGTCAAATTCCATGACGTGCTCGACGGCGACGGCCTGGTCCTTAAGGAGCTTGTTGACGGCCTTGCGCGTGGGGATGTCTTGCTCGAAGCTGACGAATTTGTGTCCGGCCAGGGCCTTGAGCTTGACCGAGTTGAGTTTGGCCAGTGGGTTTTGGGGGTGGCAGATGAGCACGAGCGGCTCTTTGCGGAGCGGAACCAGCTCGAGCTTGGCGTCGCGGATAGGATAGGCCACCAGGCCCATGTCCACCACGTTGCCCAGGACATCCTCGTAAACCTGGTTGGGGCGCCGGTACTCGACGTGCACGTTCACCGTCGGGTATTGCCTGAGGAACTTCTTGAGATAGGGCGGCAGGACGTGCAGGCCGATGCTGTAGATGGTCGCCACCCGAATATTGCCCGAGATAATCCCCTCCAGCTCCTGCAGCTTGCTGTAGAGCGCGTCGAAGCTCTGGAGAATCCGCTTGCTGTGGTCGTAAAAGACCTGTCCTTCGGGCGTGAGCCGGAAGTTCTTCTTGCTCCGTTCGATCAGCAACGACTTGAATTGCTTTTCCAGCGTGCTGATCGTCTGGCTGACGGCGGACTGGGTGACTTCGTTGATCTGGGCGGCCTTGGTGAAACTCTCGGTCTCGGCCAGGTCGCAAAAAACCTTAAGACTTTCGATTTGCATAAGCGGATTGAATAGGAATCTTGGCCTTGAGTCAACAGTTTGGTGGCAGATTTCTCCGGGACAGGCGGAGGAGGGGCGGGGGAGCGCAGTGAAACGTGAAGCGTGAACCCTGAATCCTGAAACGTGAACCCTGAAACGTGAAGCGTGAAACGTGGAACGTGAAACGTGAAACGTGAAACGTGAAAGGGCGGGCGCCCCGCGTCCCTCGTCCCTCGACCCCCTCGGGATTCGCCTTTTCTTGACTTTAGCCTTTAGCCTTTGGCCTTTAGCCTTGCCGTAGGGGCCGGGGGTGGCTAGTTTGCGGGCAGCGCGAGCGGAGCAGGTGGCGTATGAGTTACACGATTGATTACCTGCAGTCGGAAATGGCGGCCCGAGGGATCGAGGTGAGCGTGCTGGTCAACTGCCTGGTGCAGGACGGGATTCGGCTGGGGGCCAGCGACCTGCACATCGAACCGTGGGAGGACTCGATCGCGGTGCGGGCGAGGGTGAACGGGGTGCTGAGCGAGGTGGCGCACCTGCCCTTGGACCTGCTGGAGAAGATCTCGATGCGCTTCAAGGTGATAGCGAACCTGGTGACCTACCAGGCGGGCCTGCCGCAGGACGGCACAGCGATCGGGGGTCCGGAGTTGGAGAACGTGCAGATGCGCATCTCGATCTTCCCCACCACGCGCGGCGAGAAGGTGGTCGTCCGGCTGTTCGACCCCCGGGACCGGCGGTTTGAGCTGGACATGCTTGGTTTCGAGGACTCGACACTGGAGGGCCTGGTGCGCCTGCTCAGGCGGTCCAGTGGCCTGCTGCTCTTCACGGGGCCGACGGGTTCGGGCAAGACCAGCACCATGTATTCCTCGCTTTGCTATATCACGCAGCGCGACGGCACCACCGTGAGCATCAGCACCGTGGAAGACCCGGTTGAGTTCAATTTGCCGAGGATCAGCCAGACGCAGGTCAACCCGGCGCAGGACTTCACTTACGCGATTGCGTTGCGCAGCATCCTGCGCCAGGACCCGCAGGTGGTCATGGTCGGGGAGATCCGCGACCCGGAGACGGCGGCCATCGCCGTGCAGGCGGGCCTGACGGGGCACCTGGTCATCAGCACCATCCATGCGGGGATCGCGGCCGGGGCGTTCACGCGCCTGATCAACATGGAGATCGAGCCGTTCATGCTCGCCTCGAGCATCCTGGGGGTGATGGGCCTGCGGTTGGTGCGCCGGCTCTGCCCAAACTGCGCCCAGGCCTACGAACCGCCCCCAAGCCAGCTCAAGCTGGTCCCCGAGGCACTCCTGGCCGAAGCCCGGTTCCGCCGCGGCGCCGGATGCGACCAGTGCAACCAAACCGGCTATTCCGGCCGCATGCCCGTCAGCGAATTGCTCGTCGTCACCGAGCCCTTCCGCGAAGCCGTCCTGCGCAAGACGCCGACCCTGACGTTGGAGGAAATCGCCATCCAACAGGGCATGCGCACGCTCTGGCAGGGCGGCCTCGGCCGCGCCATCAGCGGCCAAACCACGCTCGACGAGGTCATCCGCGTATTGGCGGTGGACATGGTGTGATCTCAGTCCACAGTCCACAGTCCACAGTCCAGAGTTCAAAGTCCAAGGTCCACGGTCAGATCATCCGCGTGTTGGCGGTGGATATGGTGTGAGTCGCGTGAAGTTCACGCAGAATGCGTGAAAATCACGCGTTTGGGAGGAGGTCCTCTGCGGTTTTAGGCCAAATTCGCGTTGGCACCGTTCGTGCTGGTTCTCTAAGCCGACGGATTGGTTCTAGCCAGTTTGGTCGGGGATGGGGTTTTGAGCAGGGTTTGTTGCAAGGGCGGACCTTCTCGTCTGCCGGTTGAAGCGATTCTCCAGCAGTCCGCTGCTGAATTAGTTAGGCTGGAGGATCCGATGACGCCGGCAGACTAGAGGGGCCGCCCTTGTGTTTAGTCCACAGTCCACAGTCCAGAGTCCACAGTCCAGAGTTCACAGTCCAGAGTCCACAGTCCAGAGTTCACAGTCCAGAGTCTCAGAGTTCGCATATCAGATTTCAGATTCGGAATTTCAGATTCTAGAGTCCTCCGGCCAGAGTCTTTGGCTCACGCTGTGGGCTTTGGACGTTAGACTCTAGACTGTGGACTGTGGACTGTGGACTTAGAGGCGATGTCGCGCCTGAAGTGCGCGCCGTCGAAGCGGATGGTCTGGACGGCGGCATAGGCTGCGGCACGGGCTGCGGGCAGGTCTTGGGCCCAGGCGGTGACGCCGAGCACGCGTCCGCCGTTGGTGACGAATTGGTTGCCGGCACGGGCGGTGCCCGCATGGAAGACTTTGGTATTGGGCAACCTGGCCGCTTCTTCCAGGCCGGTGATGGGCTTGCCCTTGGAATAGCTGCCGGGGTAGCCGGCTGAGGCCATGACGACGCAGACCGCCACCGCAGGGTTCCATTTGAGTTCGATGCTCGCGAGCGTGCCGTCCACGCTGGCCTGGAGCAATGTGAGGAGATCGTTTTGGAGCCGAGTCACGTAAACCTGGGTTTCGGGGTCGCCGAAGCGGGCGTTGAACTCGAGCACCTTGGGGCCGGAGGGAGTGAGCATCAGGCCGGGATAGAGGATGCCGTGAAAATCGATGGCCTCGGCGGCGCAGCCGCGCAGCCAAGGCTGGAGGATGGCCCGGTGTGCGTCGGCCAGGCCGGCAGGGGTGAGGAAAGGGGTGGGCGAAGAGGCGCCCATGCCGCCGGTGTTGGGGCCCTGGTCGCCATCGAGGGCGCGTTTATGGTCCTGGGAGGTGGGGAAGAGCAGGGCGCTCTTGCCGTCGCAAAGGGCGTGGAGAGAGACTTCGATGCCTTCGAGGAGTTCCTGGATGACGATCTGGCCGCCGGCTGAGCCGAAGGCCTTGCGCACGAGGATGTCGGTGATGGCCTTTTCTGCCTCGGCGAGGCAGGCGCAGAGCAGCACGCCTTTGCCGAGGGCCAGGCCGTCGGCTTTGACAGCGCAACGGCCGCCCAGGGAGGCGGCAAAGGCGGCGGCGGCTTTGGGTTCGTGGAAGGTGCCGGAGCGGGCAGTGGGGATTCCATGTCGTTCCATGAAGGCCTGGGAAAAGGCCTTCGAGGCCTCAAAGCGTGCGGCGCTCTGGTTGGGGCCCCAGATGGGCAGCCCGTTCCGGGCGAAGAGGTCGACAATACCCAGCGCGAGCGGGTTGTCCGGGCCGACCACGGTGAGGTCGGGTTTGAATTCCTGGGCCAGGGCCAAAAGCCGCGCTAGGTCTTCGGCGCCGATATTCACGCATTGGACCGGGTGCCCGTTGGCGGCCAGGCGTTCTGCGGCGATGCCGGCGTTGCCCGGCGCGCAGCACAAGCGGGAGGCCAGGGGCGACTGGGCCAGTTTCCAGACCAGCGCGTGCTCGCGTCCGCCCGAGCCGATAACCAGTAGTTTCATGCGGCTGATTCAACCATGAAATGGGCCGGGCGCAAAAAGTTTTTTCCGGCTGGACTTCGTCTGGATTTTGTGTACACCCAACGGACATTTAAACAACGAATGTTCACATTACACAGAACTATGAAGAAAGCATTAGGACTGATTTTGGTTTTGGGACTGGGGACGGGGGTGGGGCAGCCACGGGCTGGGGCACAGGTCCAGCCGGCCGCCAGTCCCGTCACAAACCTGAACTTCAAAAGGCCGCCGGCCGCGCCGCCGGCGCCCACGACGATGGTCCCCCAACCTTCGCCGCCCAAGCTGCCGGAGGGGTTCAAGGACCAGAAGGAATTCATGAGCTACGCCGTCGGCATGAGCATGGGCAAGTACATCAAGGCGAACATCGTGGATCTCGACCTGGATGTAGTTGCCAGCGGGATCAGGGACCTGGTGGCCGGTCATCCGGCACGGTTAAACGAGACCAACCAGATGATGGAAGCCCTGCGGTCTTACCAGACTTCATGCCAGGCACGCCGCGAGGAAGAGCGCCTCAGGCTGGCGGACCTGAACCACAAGAAAGGCGAGGCCTTTCTGGCCGAGAACAAGAAAAAGGAGGGGGTCAAGACCTGCACGGTGACCCTGCGCGACGGCAAGACGGCGGAGATGCAGTATAAGGTCATCAAGGAAGGGACCGGCCCCATACCGAAGACCAACGACATGGTCAGCGTCACCTATCGCGGCCTCACCATCGAGGGCAAGGAGTTCGACAACTCGGCCCGGGGCGGGCAAGGCCCGGCCAAGCGGCCGGTCGGCCGGGGCGGTTTCCAGGGGTGGAACGAGGCCTGGCAGATGATGAAGGTCGGTTCCAAATGGGAACTCTACCTGCCGTCGGCCCTGGCCAACGGGGACCGACAGGGCCCGAACCTCGAGCCCGGCTCGACCGTCATTTATGAAATGGAATTGAACAGCATCGAGCCGCCCGCGGCGCCCAAGCCGCCGGCCCCAGCCGCCCCGTTGACCAGCGACATCATCAAGGTGCCCTCGCGGGACCAATTGCAGAAAGGCGCTCAGCCCGAGATCATCAAGGCCGAAGACGTTGACAAGATCATTCAGGCCGAGAAAAAGCAGAAAGAGAAAGAGAAAGAGAAGAAGTAACCGCTTCCCAAAACCGGGCGGCGGGTGTAGAAGGGAGGCATTCACATCCACTCGGGCCAGGCATTGGCCCGGCCCGAGGGCAGCAAGCGCAATGCAGATAGGTACGACGCTTATGAATGTCAACCTGCCGCACTACCTGACCGGCGAGGAGGTACACGCCGGCGACCGGGTCCGATACAAGGGAACGGCTGCCAGCGTGGTCTTTGTGAGCGATGGCGAAGAAGGTGAGTTCTCCAGTGGCTTCGAGGAGTATAGCGGCCACGACGCCGGGATTATGATCCGTGATGACGATGAACAACTCACGTTCCTGACCGAACCGAGCGAAGACCTCGAACTGGTCCGTGACATTTCGTCCTCGATGTGGAGTTAGTGGCTGGTAGGCAGTAGTCCCAGGGCAACGCTCCAGGAGATGATCCGAGTCCGAACCAACGCCTGGAGCGCCAACGGCGCGGTCCGTACCAGCCTGGGCCAAAGGCCCTGCTCGCGTGCGTCGCGGAGCGACGCAGTGAAGGCAGCCGTGGACCTCGGTCCACGGTTTGCGGTGTGGGAACGGTCCCGCGTCGCGTAGCGACGCCTGACGGCCTCGGGGTTTTCAGGCGTCGCTACGCGACGCGGTTGAGCTTGAGCCATGGGTCCGTGGACTGGAAGTCCACGGCTACCATCGGGCACCGCTACGCGGTGAACGTGGGGCGTTGCCCCAGGCTGGTATGGGGCCGCGCCGTTGGCGCTGGGCTGCAGATTTGACGTGGCCGAAGAACTTGATTGTATGCCGTTTCCTTCGCTTGTACTGGGCGGCCTTGAGGCCGGGCTGGGCATGGTGAGCGACCTCTACGAGTTGACCATGGCCTGCGCCTACTGGAAGTCGGGCACGGCCGGCAAGGAGGCGGCGTTTCACCTGTCCTTTCGGGAGGCGCCATTCGCGGGCGGGTTCACGGTTGCCAGCGGCCTGCAGTCCGCCATCGAGTACTTGCGCGGCTTCCGCTTCCTGGAGTCGGACCTGGATTACCTGGCGACGGTCCCCGGCCAGGACGGCGAGCCGCTTTTCGAGCGGGCGTTTTTGGACTACCTGGCCCAGGTGCGGCTGGAGTGCGACGTGGATGCTGTGCCGGAAGGGACGGTGGTGTTTGCGCAGGAGCCGTTGCTGCGGGTGCAAGGGCCGATCCTGCAAGGGCAAATCGTCGAAACGGCCCTGCTCAATTTCATCAACTTCCAGTCGCTCATCGCCACCAAGGCAGCGCGCATCGGGTTGGCCGCCCGGGGGGAGCCGGTCATCGAGTTTGGCCTGCGCCGGGCGCAGGGAGTGGATGGGGGTTTGACCGCCAGCCGGGCGGCGCATGTGGGCGGTTGCGCGGGCACCTCCAATCTCCTTGCCGGCAAGGCCTACGGCATCCCCGTAGCCGGGACCCAGGCGCACAGTTGGGTGATGTCGTTCGACAGTGAGCGGGAGGCCTTCGGGGCCTACGCCAAGGCCCTGCCCAACAACTGCATCTTCCTGGTGGACACTTACGATTCGCTGGAGGGGGTTCGGCAGGCCATTGAGACCGGGCGGCGGCTCCGGCAAGCGGGTTACCCGTTGGGCGGCATCCGGCTCGACTCGGGCGACCTGGCCTACTTGAGCATTCAAGCCCGGAAAATGCTCGATGAGGCAGGGTTCACGCGCGCGCTCATCGTGGGGAGCAACGACCTGGACGAGCACGTCATCAGCAGCCTCAAGGAACAGGGGGCCAAAATCAATGTCTGGGGCGTCGGCACCAGGCTCGTCACCGCCTACGACCATCCGGCCCTGGGCGGTGTCTATAAGCTCTCGGCCCTGCGCCAACCCGGCGGGGCGTGGCAGCCCAAGCTCAAGCTCTCCTCGCAGGCCGCCAAGGTCACCAATCCCGGCGTCCTCCAGGTCCGCCGCTTCCGCTCCGAAAGCGAATTCATTGGCGACGCCATCTACGACCTGAGCGCGCCGCTGCCCGAGCGCTTTACGATTGTCGATCCCGTGGACCCGACGCGCCGGAAGCAATTCGCGCCGGAGACTCCTTCCGAGGACCTCCTGGTGCCGGTGTTCCGGCGCGGCCAGTTGGTCTATTCGCCTCCCGCTCTGCCGGCCATCCGGGAGCGCCTCCAGCAGCAACTGGCTATGCTCCATCCCGGCATCAAGCGGCTGCTCAACCCGCACCAGTACCCAGTCGGCCTCGAATTGGGATTGCACGAACTCAAGACGCGGCTCATCCTCGAGGCCAGGGGGACGGGCTGAGACGGAAATCGGAAAACAAGTCCAAACCGTTCCGCCGTGTGGTTGCAGTCGCCACGGGTCTCTGCTAGGGTTTGTGCATGAGTACGGCTGAACTGAAAAGCATGGTGGACGCCGCCACAGTGGAAGAGCAGCAATTCCTGTTTGTCTGCCTGTCGGAGAAGCTGCGCGCCCATAGCCAGGAGGAACTGAGCGAATTGGATCGGCGTCTGGCCGATATGGACACCGGAAAGAAACGGCTGTCTCTGGAGGAGTTTGAGAGGCGTCTCGATCGGCCGAACCGGGGTTAAATGAGCGCTGGTTGGCAACTGGTGATACATGAGCAAGCCTGGGACTTTTCCGAAACGCTCGGCCCAGCCGAAAGGGCTCACCTCAGGCGAGCGCTGCGTTCGCTTGTGACTGATCCCAGCCAGGGGCCGGACGCTCTGCGCCGTTCGCCAGCCGGCCGGGATTACTCTGTGAGATACTTTGGCCGTTTTCGGGTGGTTTACTGGCTTGATCCGTTGGTTGAAGAGGTGCGCATCCTCGAGATCGAATCCATCCGTCCCACGTAGCCTGTATGTCGAATGAATTGCGGGTCTTGGCCGGGGTGCTGGGGCTGGAGCACTACCGGCGGCACATATTCCTGTGCGCAGACCAGACCGAGCCCAAGTGCGCCAGCAAGGCCCAAGGGCTGGAATCGTGGGAGTATTTGAAGCGGCGGCTCCAGGAATTGAAACTGTCGGGGCCGGAGCCGCTGGTGTATCGGAGCAAGGCCAATTGCCTGCGGGTCTGCGCCCAAGGGCCCATCGCGGTGGTTTATCCGGAGGCGGTGTGGTATCACTCCTGCACCCCCGCGGTGCTCGAACGAATCATCCAGGAGCACCTGGTCGGGGGGAAGGTTGTCGAGGAATTTGCGTTTGCCAGGAACCCGATCGGCCATAGCATCAGTTTGTGCGGTTGGTAAAGAGCGCGACAATCATCGATGGGGGCCACCGGTTTTTCCGGCGCCACTGGCAGCGGGCGCTGCGGATTCGGGAGACATTCCGTTTCAGCGAGGAGACCTTTCACCTGGTCCTGGCCGGAGGGGTGGGGGTGATCGGGGGGCTGGTCAACCTGTTGTTTTACTACGCGACGGATTGGGTCAAGGAGTTGTTCGTGGGCCAGCCGGGCCGGCCGGAGGAAGTGGCGGAGATGATGGTGGGGTGGCAGCGGGTGCTGACGCCGACGCTCGGGGGTCTTTTGGCGGGGTTGGTATTGTATTGGGGGCTGCGCCTGGCGGGCCCGCAGCGTTCCACCAACCTGCTGGAGGTGGTGGTGGCCGGGGACGGGCGGCTGCCGTTTCGGAACGGGATTGTCAAGTTCCTCTCCTCACTGATCACGATTGGCTCTGGGGGCTCGATCGGGCGGGAAGGCGGCATCACTCAACTATCGGCCACGTTCGCCTCCAAGTGGGGCCAATTGGCCAAGTGGCCGCCGTATCGGCTGCGGCTGCTGGTGGGCTGCGGGGCGGCGTCGGGCATCGCGGCGGCCTACAACGCCCCGATTTCCGGGGCCGTGTTTGCCGCGCTGATCGTTCTGGGGAACTTCTCGATGAACCTCTTTGCGCCCCTGGTCTTTTCGTCCGTGGTGGCCACGATGGTTTCGCGGAGCTTTTTTGGGATCGAGCCTTGGTACAAGGTGCCGCCGTTTGACTTTACCAGCGTGACGCAACTGCCGTGGTTTGTGTGCCTGGGGGTGGTGACCGGGGCGGCGGGGGCGGCGTTTCTCAAGCTGCTGAGCCGGGCGGAGGAACTGTTCAAGGGGTTGCAGGCGCCGATCTACATCCGGCTGGCCCTGGGCGGTTTGATCGTGGGCTTCCTGGCCCTGCAATTCCCCGGGGTCTGCGGCAATGGTTACGTCATCACCAACCGCATCCTTCAAGGCGAGTACACCGGCTTGCTGTTCCTGATTGGACTGACCTTGGCCAAGCTGATTGCGACGCTGGCGACGGTGGGTTCGGGGGCGGTGGGCGGGGTCTTTACGCCGACGCTGTTTTTGGGCGCGGGGTTGGGAGCGATCTCGGGGCTGGGATTGCAGGAGTTGCACGTGGCCAAGGAGCTGCCCGTCAGCACGTTCATCGTGGCGGGCATGGGCAGCATGCTCTCGGCCACCACCCGCTCGCCGCTGCTGGCGTTGATCATGGTCTTCGAGATCTCGCTGGACTACTCTCTGGTCCCGCCCTTGATGCTGGCGTGTGTGGTCTCGACCCTGGTGACGCGCCGCCTGCACCCGGAGTCCATCTATACCGAGCCGCTGCGGCGCAAAGGAGTGACGGTGCCCCAGGACGCTACGACCTCCGAGGCGGCCACGGAGCGGACGGTGGCCGACATCATGCGCGCCCCAGTGGCGCCGGTGCGGGAAAACTCGCTGCTGGGCGAGATCGCCGACCGTTTCCTGACCAGCGCCAATAACTTCCTGCCGGTCGTGGATGCCCGCAACCAGTTGGTCGGCCTGGTGGCGTTGCAGGACTTGAAGGAGTACCTCGGGGCCGGCGACGAACTGCGCGGGGTGATAGCCTATGACATCATGCGCCCGCCGCCTGCCTGTGTGACGCCTAACCAGCGGC
Source organism: uncultured bacterium (assembly GCA_963749495.1). Classification (GTDB taxonomy): domain Bacteria; phylum Verrucomicrobiota; class Verrucomicrobiia; order Limisphaerales; family UBA8199; genus CAVQND01. Next base: position 54,824 of record CAVVMW010000014.1, on the reverse strand, counting down.
TGATCGAGGCGCTGCCGGTGGTGTTGTCCAGCGAACAGCGCAACATCCCGGTCGTCAACACCCTGAAGGAAAACCGCCTGGTGGGCGCCCTGGCCCGGGCCGAGGTCCTGGGCATCTTCTCGGAGGTCATCGCCGCCAGGAGCAAGGCGGAGGGATGAATCGAGTGCGGAGTGCGGAGTGCGGAGTGCGGAATGCGGAGTGGCGAATGACGAATGACGAATGACGAATGACGAATGTGCCTGGCCCTAAAAGAGGCAAACCAATCCGCAGAGGGCAGCGGCCAGCCAGATGAGCAGGACGGCCTGGGTTTGGCTGAGGCCCAAGCGGACCAGGCGATGGGAGAGGTGGTTGGTGTCGCCCTGGTAAACGGGTTTGCCCAGGCGCCAGCGCAGGAGGACGACCCAGACCAGGTCCAGGAGCGGGACAGCCAGGACGGCCAGGGGGATGAGGACGGCCCAGCGCCGGTGACGATGGGGGGTATAGAAGTGGGGCAGGATGGCCAGCACGGCCAACAGATAGCCAACCAGGTGGCTGCCGGCATCGCCCAGGAAAGCGCGGGCGCGAGGGAAGTTGTACGGGAGGAATCCCAGCAGCGCTCCGAAGGCGAGCAGGGCGATGAGCGTCACCAGGTACTGGCCATCGGCGGCGGCCCGCGCGCCAAAGCACCAGGCGCCGATGGCGCCCAGGCCCGCGCACAGGCCGTTCATGTTGTCCATGAAGTTGAGGGCGTTGACCAGGGTGAGAATCCACAGGATGGTGACGGCGTAGCTGAAGAGGAGGCTGGGGACAAACAGCGTGATGCGGGTGCCAGTGGCGGCCACCAGGGCGGCCACGAGCAACTGTCCGGTGAATTTCGCGCGCGGGCTCAGCTCATATTTGTCGTCCAGCCAGCCGACCAGGACAATGCCGAAGGCGCCGGCGAGGATGCCCAGCAACTCCAGGGCGCGGCGGTTGAAACCGTATTGGAGGAGGAAGGCTGCGTAGGGCTCCAGCAGCGGCTGTGGGGCGCGCGGGAGCGGCGGGGAATAGGAGGGCGGCAGGACTCCCCAGAGACGGCCATGCGCGCCCGGCAACCCTAGCAACAGCCAGGCCAGAAGGGTCGGCACCACCAGGCCGGTCATGACGGCCAGCCCGCCAGCCAACGGGATCGGGTTGTCATGTATCTTGCGCTTGCCCGGATCATCCATCAAGCCGGTGCGCAGGCACCACCTCCTCCACAGCGGCAAGGCCGCCAGCGCCGTGAGCCACGCGCTCAGGACGGCAACCAGATAGGCATTGAAGGGGAAGATCATTGGGAGAAGCGAGGCTCTGAAATTTGAAATTTCATGAGTCGAGTTTGCGCGGGGTGATTTCTCCGCCTGCGGCGGCCCGGCGTTGCTCGAGTTGAAGATAGAGGCCATACAGTTCGTCCACCATCTGCCGGAGGGTGAAGCGCTGCTGAACGAGTTGGCGCCCGCGGCTGCCGAGGCGGCGGCGCAGGTCCGGGTCCTGGGCCAGGTCCTGGATGTGCCGGCTCAAGCCGGCCAGGTCGCCTGGAGCCACAAGGAAACCGGTTTCATTGTCAATGCACACCTCGCGGGCGCCATCACAATCGTAGGCGATGATCGGTTTGGCGGCGGCCAGGGCCTGGGGGAGGGCGCGGGCCAGCCCCTCCCGCCTCGAGAGGTGTACCACCATGTCCATGATGCCGAGCAGACCCGGGACCGCCTCGGGCGGCACCAGGCCGGCGAAGACGAAGTGCCTTTCCAAACCCAGGCGGCGGGTCCGTTTGGCCAGGCGGGCGCGCCACTGGCCATCGCCGACAAAGAGGAACTTGAGCCTGGGACAGGCGCTCACCAGCGCGGGGGCGATGTTAAGCAGGTCGTCATGGCCTTTGAGCTTGAAGAGGCGGGCGAGCTTGCCCAGGACAATGTCCTGGGGCGCCAGCCCAAGCCGCGCGCGCAGTTCAAGGTCGTTGGCCGCCGCCAGGAACGGCTCCAGCACGAACCCACTGCAGATCGTGGTGTACTGGGCGGGCCGGCCGATGCCGGCAGCCAGGTATTGGCGTTTCATGGCCTCGGCGACGACGACGAAATGCGTGGTGAGCTTTCCGGCGCGGCGTTCGGCGGCACGGAACAGGGTATTGGCGAGCGGGCCTTGAAACGGGCCGAAGGAAGGGCCGTGGATCGTATGGACGATGATGGGCACGCCGGCGCGGGCGGCCGCCAGGCGGCCCAGAACGCCCGCCTTGCCGCTGTGAGTGTGGACGATGTCCGGCCGGCGGGAGGTGAAGAGCCCAGTCAGCCGGCGCAAGGCCAGCCAATCCTTCCAGGGGTGCACCGGGCGGACCAGCTCCGGCAGGACAGTCAGCAGCCCGGGGCAGCGGGCCAGCAGCGGCTCCAGCGAGCCTTCCGGGCCCCGGGTCGGACCCGAAACCAGGAGCGCCTCAACGCCGGGCCTTTCGCCCAGGCCAAAGACCGACGCGATCGTGTTTTCCTGAGCCCCGCCGACAATCAGCCGCGTGATGACATGGATGACGCGCATGGGAAACCCGATGCTCCGAAATCCGAAATCCGAAATCCGAAATCCGAAAGGTCAATCGGACCCGGGCCTCAGTTCCTTGAGCCGATCGCGGACCGATTTGGCTTCGTTCTCGGGCGGGCTGTTAGTCAGATACAACTGGATATAGTGGATGGCGGCGTTGGTGTCCTTCCGGCGGTAGGCGATTTCCTGCAGGCCAAAATAGACCGGGTAGGCGGAGGGGAAGGTCTTTTGGAGGGTTTCGTAATCGCGTTTGGCCTGGTCGAGGTTGTTGCTGCGCAGGTAAGTGACGGCGCGATTGAGCCGGGCATAAGTTTTGAGGTCGGGCGTGTTGTTGGTCTCCATGTTGATGGCCTTGGTCAGGAAGTTGACGGCCTGGTCGAAGGCCCCGAGTTGGAGGCAGGCATAGCCTTCGGAGGCGAGGGCCTGGGGGTTGTTGGGGTTGAGCTTGAGTTGGCGCTCGATGCAGACGATCGCATTGGAGTAGAGGCCGGCGTTCATCTGAATCTGGGCTGCCGTGGCGAGCATGAATTGCTTGGCCAGGTCGTCGGCGGGGTGCCGTTTGATGGCGGCGTTGATGCTCGCCAGGGCGTTGGTGTAGCGCTGGGCGCTCAAATAGACTTGCGACGCCATGACCAGCAGATTCTCATCCTCGGGACGTTTTGCCAGGGCGGCTTCGATGCAAGCGACCGCATTGGAGACGATGCCGTAGCTGAGATAGACGCGCATCGCGGTGGTCAGGAGCACTTCGTCGCCGGGGTCCTTGTCGAGCGCCCATTGCACGCTGGACTCGGCTTCCTTGACTTCGCCCTTGGTGAGGTAGGTTGCCGATTCCACGAGGACCAGGTCGATCAGATTGGTCCGGGCCAGGTCCATCTTGCGCGCGGGGTCGTGGATGTCCTTGAGCACGTCGAGGGCATCGTCGGGCAGGCCGCGCAGGATGTCCATTCTCGCCAGCCAGAGACGGGGCAGGACCTCATCCGGAGCCAGGGCCGAAGAGCGGGCGAAGTTCTGGGCGGCCTGGCGGTAGAGCCGGCCTTTGACGAACTCCAGGCCCTGCTGGTAGCAGTAGGTCGGTTCGTCGAACGGCCCGTTCGCGTTCAAAACATTGTCCCATCGCCGGTATTGGTTCAGGAGCCCTTCAACGGACTCTGCCCTGGGCGGAGTGAGCCGGGACTTGGCCTGGAGGCTCTTGTTGCAGTCCAGGTTGACCAGGAAGACGGGGTTTTCCGGCCGGAGCTCCAGGGCACACCGAAGCCAGGTGGCAGCCTGGGCGAGCTCGCCCTGGCGCTGGGCCTGCACGGCCCAATTGTTCAGGGCGCGGGCGTAGAAGCTGGCGAGGATGGTGGCGTCCCGGTTGGGCAGCTTCTTGAGGTAAAGCCGATCCAGGAGGCGGTCGAGCCAGGTTTCGCTCTCGCGTTGGGCGGAGATGGCCTTGGCCAGGGGTTTGAGCGCGGCCTGGTCGGCGCGGGCCCAGAAGGCCCCGTTTTCCGCCAGGACCTCTCCGGAGAGGCGAGGGGCCATCAGGGTATTGGTGTGGCAGCGGGTCAGTTTGCAGGTCAGGCCATGAGGTTCGGTATCGAAGACCTCGAAGTAATAGCCGAAGCTCGGGTGCAGGTAATAGACCGAGTTGCTGGCAGACAGGTGGTAGATGACGCCCATGAGCGGCCTGTCCCGGACCAGTTGCTGGACGTCGCGGGGCATGTCGACGGGCCAGTTGGTCGAGTATTGCTTGCTCAGGAAGCGGTGGTACTCGGGCACCTGGAGGGACTGGGTGTCCACGAAGAGATAATTGCGGTCTTTGGCATTCTGGGTGAGGTAGGAGTGGAGCAGGACCAGTTGCCTGGCGTCATCGCTGAGCAGGATGGCGCCCTTGGGCGGGAGGGTCTGGGCCAGGTGGCTGGCGTATTGCTTGAGCATCGGGCCGTTGGTCATGCGGATTTGAGGCAGGTTGCGCCACACCAGCAGGGCGGTGACTGTCGGCAACAGGAGCCACACCGCGAGCACGATGCACCGGTTCAGGGGCGTCAGCGGGGCGGGCCTGCGCGAGAGGCGTGAGCGGCGTCCGTGCACCAGGAGGAAATAGCCGCTCAAGTAGCCGACGGCCAGGGCTCCGAGATAGAACAGTGTGAAGCAGGGCATGGCGAAGCCGCTGTTGCGGGGGCTGAGTTTGGGGTCGAGCGCAACCCAGATGCACGCCCCCAGGAGCACGCCCTGGACGACTTGGAAGGTCAGGTTCGTCAGCCAGATGCCCACGCGGCTGATGTCGCCAAAATGCGAGGTCCAGCGAATGCCGATGAGGAAGACCGGGACCAGAGAGGTCACCGCCAGCAACAGGGCCTGCTCCTTCCAATAGGAGAAATAGACATGGAGCAGCGAAAGGGCGCCCTTTTGCTGGCCCAGCTCCGCCGACAGGGCCGGCCAAAAGGGCACCTTGGAGATGTCCCGCACGCTTTGGACCGCGGGGAGCAGGAAGTAGAACGACAGGCCCGCCAGGCCCCACAAGGTCATGCGCCCCAGGAACCGGCCATTGAAAAAGTTCAGTCCTTTGATGCGCATGACGGCGATGACAAAGAGCGGCAGCAGGGCGATCATGGCCCAATTGCCGGTCATGGCCAGGCCATAGACCAACGCGGCGCGCGAGAGCCAGGACTGGCGGTCGCTGATGCGGAACTCCAGCAGGCAGCGGATGACGTAGGCAAAGAGCAGCAGGTCGAGCATCTCGCAGTGATTGGCGAAAGGCGCGGTGGTCAGGTCGGCCATCTGGCCGGAGGCGGCAGTGGCATCTTCCCAGAAGGTCAGTTGCAGGCCCAGGACCACCACCGCGAGCACCGGGGGAAGCCAAGCGCTGCGGGTCGAGAGCAGCCCGAAGGGGCTTCGCTCCCGTTCGCGCTGTTCCTGCGTGCGGTCATGCGGCAGCAGGGCGACGGAGCGGGCGAGCAGGGCCAGGGTCAGGACCGCGCAAACCGTCGAGAACAGGTTGACGGCCACGGGGATGGCCTGGGGCGGCAGTTTGCGCAGCGGCCACATCAGCAGCCAGCAGACCGGACCGATGAGTTCCGGTTGCCAGGTCCATCCGGAGGTCTTGGCCACACTCAACAGGTTGTTGAACGAGAGCCATGGGTTGAGTGTCGCCAAATAGACCACCAATGCCCCGAGCGCTACGACCCAAGGCAGGACAACGGCGACGAATTGGCTTTTCTCCGAACCGACTTCGCTCTGGTTGATCGTGCGGTTGGCCGAAGTTGAGTTCATGTCCATGCTGTTGGCACTGTGAGTTTGTTGATTGCGCGCCTCGCGGGGGCAAGGCGAATGTCCCGGCCTCCGGGGCCCGTGCCTCTCAGAACGTGTCTGAAAAGCCTCTGTGGCAGGGGCGTCCCGCCCCTGTCTCTCGCGGGCGAGACGCCCGTGCCACCCCTTTTCAGACGCGCTCTCAGGCCGGGCCGAGGCCCTTTCCAGCCGGGCCGCTGAACCTGGCGGGCGGGGTCGGACCCCGGAATGACCATGCTCTTCATCACATTGTTTCTGCTCTGATGGTATAGAACCGGCGCCGGGTTGACACCAAAAAAAGATCGAAGCTTCTTCCGCCAGGGCCGGCCCGTTTTGCGGCAACCGGGTGTGTCATCCTGGCTCGCCCTGGCTGGCTGCGGCTTGTAGTGCTGCTGAACCTTTCGACACGAAGCCGGCCAGGATGTTCAAGGGCGCACGACAGATTTCTTCCCGTTTCTCATCCCGGGGGGATGCCAGAAGGTAAGCCGGGGGTCGAAGCGTAGCGAGACCCCCGGAGCCCCGGCGGCAAGGGATTGCACCCCGGAGGGATGCCAGAAGGCGCCCTCCGCGCACGTGTGCTCTTCTGGCACCCCGCCGGGGTGCAGGGCCCTCGACGCACTCGACCGGGGGTCGCCGGAGGGCGGCGACCCCCGGCTTACCTTCTGCCAACCCTCCGGGTGGGCCGGGCGTTGCCCCACGCTTGGTATGAGGCCGCGCGCGCACTGCGCCCGGCTCACCCCGTAGCCCTTCGATTCGATGCCTTTCGAGGATTCGGGACAAACTCCCGCACACGGCCAGAGATCACAACCTGAATGCGCGCTGCTTATACTTCACGAACCAGACCTCAGTTTTCTTGACTACGCGTACCCCGTCTGGTTTAATCCGAGAGTAACAGGTGGGTCTATGTTTCTCCCAGGTGAGATAAGTCGGTTGGGGCGTTCGGATTTGTCGGTTTCGATCCCGCAAGGAAGGTCCAGCGTCAATCTCCTGCCACCGCCCTGGCAACCTGCCCCCCCCCGCAAATCGGCCGGAGGCCGAGGGGCCGCCGGCTTTCGCTTTAGCCGGGTTCCTGTTCGCCAATCTCATTGATACGGGCGGCTACAGTCACTATTTCGCAACGCTCGCCAACCTGGTCCCCGTGTTCCAATGGTCTCATGTGGCCCTCACGTACGATAAGACGAATGGCACTGGGTGCCTCTATTTTAACGGCAGCCTGGCCACGAACGCGCCCCTGGGGCACAACTTCACCCCGAAGACGGGCGTGGACCTCTATTTTGGCGCCCGCGTCTGCGGCTCCGGCGCGGCCCGCTGGTGTGGTGGGATCGACGAGGTCTCTCTCTACAACGTCGCGCTCTCCGGCGCGGATATTCAGGCCATCTACAACGCCCAGACCACGGGCAAGTGTTTCGCCGCCCCGCTGTGCGTCGCGCCCCTCACCGACCTGGTGAGCTGGTGGCGCGCCGAAAACAACACTGCCGACCAACAGGGCTTGAACACTAACGCCGCCTGGCAGGGATCGCCCGCTTACACCTCCTCCGGCGAGGTCGGCTTTGCCTTCAGCCTCAATGGCGCAGGCTCCTATGTCCACGTCCCCTACTCATCCACCCTCGACGTAGGCTCCGGGGCCGGCCTGACCCTCGAGGCCTGGATCAACCCCGCCGACACCGCTTCCCAGCACCCGATAATCGAGTGGAATTCTGGCCCTCCCACGTACTCTTACGGCGCGCATTTCTGGATTTCCGTGCCGGGCGCTGGCACGGGTCCGGGCTGCCTCTTTGCCAATCTCTTTGATACCGCCGGCGGCAACCACTGGATCAGTAGCGCCGCCGCGCTCATCCCCGTGGGGCGCTGGTCCCACGCCGCCCTGACCTATGATAGGAGTTCGAGCAACGCCTTCATCTACCTCAACGGCCTCCAGGTCGCCAGCAATCACGTCGGCTCCATTCAGCCGCAAACGGGGCCGGGCTACGGCCTCTATTTCGGCGCGCGGCCCTCTGGCTCAGGCCAGGGCTGGTGGTGGTACGGCGGCATCGACGAAGTTTCGGTCTATAACCAGGCCCTCACCGCTGGGCAGATCCAAGCCATCTTCAATGCGGGCTCCGCTGGCAAGTGTACCAACTCGCCGCCCACCCTCCCCATGGTCTCGCTCGCCCTCGAGCAAAATGATAACACGGTGGCCATTGAACCGTCGAGCCCAGGCGGACTCGACTGGACCAAGGGATTTTTCCACGTCCTCGTGTCCCCGGTGCAGGCGGCAAACCTCACGGTCTTCTACAGTATGAGCGGGACGGCGATCAACGGGACGGATTACGACCCCCTCCTCGGTTCACTGGTCATCGGCGTAGGCCAAACAAGCGTCGAGTTCGACGTTTATCCGCTGGATGCGGGGCTCGATTTTGACAAGACAGCCATTTGCACACTAACCCCGACGAACACCTACACCGTTGGGGCCAGCAACTCCATCGATGAAGGGGTCAAACCATAACTTTTCACTTGACGGGATGCCAGGGGTACTGGCAGAGTGTTGCCGATGCCGCGGCAAATCAGAGTCGAATACCCCGGGACGATTTACCACATCGTGAGCCGTGGGGACCGGCGGATGAAGGGGTCAAACCATAACTTTTCACTTGACGGGAGGCCAGGGGTACTGGCAGAGTGTTGCCGATGCCGCGGCAAATCAGAGTCGAATACCCCGGGGCGATTTACCACATCTTGAGCCGTGGGGACCGCCGGGAAGACATTTACCTGGATGACGTGGACCGGCAGGACTTTCTCAAGACGCTGGCCGAGTGCTGCCAGAAGACCGGTTTCCAGGTCCATGCCTACTGTCTGATGCGCAACCATTTCCACCTGGTCGTCGAAACGCCCAACGCCAATCTGGTGGCGGGAATGCGCTGGCTGCTGAGCAGCTATACCATCCGGCTCAACGGCCGGCACAAGCTTTCCGGTCACGTGTTCAGCGGACGCTACAAGGCGATTGTGGTCGAGGGCAGCGGCAACGGGTATCTGCGCAGGGCCTGTGACTACGTGCATCTGAATCCGGTCCGGGCAGGGCTGTTGGGTAGGGAAGAACGCTTGTTGGAGTATCCCTGGAGCAGCTTGGCTTGGTATTTGGCCGCGCCGGAACACCGACCGGGCTGGATGCGGGTGGACCGCTTGCTGGGCGAACACGGGATCCAAAAAGACACCGCTTGCGGACGAGAGCAGTTTGAGCGGCAGATGGAGCGCCGCCGCACCGAGGAGGACGATGCGGCCCAATGGAAACCACTAAAGCGCGGCTGGTGTCTGGGCAGCGAGGAGTTCCGCGCCAAGCTGTTGGAGCAGATGGACGCGCGCCTGAGTGATCAGCATTCGGGGAAGTTGAGGCGTGAGAGCGCCGAAGCCAAAGGGGAGCGCATCGTTGCGGAGGAGTTGAAGCGTTTGCGATGGAGCCAGGATGACTTGAAGGGGCACTTGAAGGGCGACCCGGCAAAGCTGGCCCTGGCGGCGCGGTTGCGGCGCGAGACCACCTTGACCGTCCGCCAAATCGCCGAGCGGTTGCACATGGGCAGTTGGAAGAGCCTGAACAACAAGCTGTATCTGCGCCGCAAGACCGAGGCGGAGGAGGTCAAAAAGTGAAAAGTTATGGTTTGACCCTTACTCCGCATGCCTACTGTCTGATGCGCAACCATTTCCACCTGGTCGTCGAAACGCCCAACGCCAATCTGGTGGCGGGAATGCGCTGGCTGCTGAGCAGCTATACCATCCGGCTCAACGGCCGGCACAAGCTTTCCGGTCACGTGTTCAGCGGACGCTACAAGGCGATTGTGGTCGAGGGCAGCGGCAACGGGTATCTGCGCAGGGCCTGTGACTACGTGCATCTGAATCCGGTCCGGGCAGGGCTGTTGGGTAGGGAAGAACGCTTGTTGGAGTATCCCTGGAGCAGCTTGGCTTGGTATTTGGCCGCGGCGGAACACCGACCGGGCTGGATGCGGGTGGACCGCTTGCTGGGCGAACACGGGATCCAAAAAGACACCGCTTGCGGACGAGAGCAGTTTGAGCGGCAGATGGAGCGCCGCCGCACCGAGGAGGACGATGCGGCCCAATGGAAACCACTAAAGCGCGGCTGGTGTCTGGGCAGCGAGGAGTTCCGCGCCAAGCTGTTGGAGCAGATGGACGCGCGCCTGAGTGATCAGCATTCGGGGAAGTTGAGGCGTGAGAGCGCCGAAGCCAAAGGGGAGCGCATCGTTGCGGAGGAGTTGAAGCGTTTGCGATGGAGCCAGGATGACTTGAAGGGGCACTTGAAGGGCGACCCGGCAAAGCTGGCCCTGGCGGCGCGGTTGCGGCGCGAGACCACCTTGACCGTCCGCCAAATCGCCGAGCGGTTGCACATGGGCAGTTGGAAGAGCCTGAACAACAAGCTGTATCTGCGCCGCAAGACCGAGGCGGAGGAGGTCAAAAAGTGAAAAGTTATGGTTTGACCCTTACTCCGGTTGCGGCGCCAGACCACCTTGACCGTCCGCCAAATCGCCGAGCGGTTGCACATGGGCAGTTGGAAGAGCCTGAACAACAAGCTGTATCTGCGCCGCAAGACCGAGGCGGAGGAGGTCAAAAAGTGAAAAGTTATGGTTTGACCCCTCCTCCGGACGGGGGTCGCCGTCCAGCGGCGACCCCCGGTTGAGGGCGTCGGTGGCCCTGCACCCCGGCGGGGTGCCAGAAGAGCACACGTTGGCGGCGGGCGCCTTCTGGCATCCCTCCGGGATGCAATCCCTTGCCGTCGCGGCACCGGGGGTCTCGCTACGCTTCGACCCCCGGCTACCTTCTGGCATCCCTCCGGGATGAGAAATGTGCTTCGGAGATCCGTCAGGCCCATCAGATCCGCTTCATGAGGGCACCCGAGGATGTGGGTAATGCCAAGGACCTCGGTCCACGGCTGCCTCCACTGCGTCGCTGCGCGACGCGCGCGGGCAGAGCGTTGCCCCAGGTATGAGGCCGCGCCGTTGGCGCTGGGCTGCTACCGTTGAGCCGTAATGGCCAGGAGGAAGGGGGCGGCATCGGCCAGACTCGAGATGCAGTCGATGGTATTGATTTCGATCTCGGGCGTGGGGTTGACCCAGGTTGTGCGGAAGAGGCGCACATGGAAGCCGGCCCGGTTGAGGCCGCTCCAGGCCAGGACGCCGCGCTTGACCTTGGTCGAATCGTCGCTCTCGGAGACCCAGTCACGGACATCTTCGCCATAGACGATGGGGATGACTTGTTTGGAGCCGTTGGCGTAATGGACGACGTAGGAGCCGATGAGCGTGCCATCCGGGGAGCGCCACCCGGAGGCGTGGAGGAAGTGGAGCAGGCGGCAGCGTTGGGCGATCGTAATCCCGTTGATCTCGACGGGGTAACGGCCGCCGGCGTCTTTCAAGCGGCCACCGGCCATTTGGACGATGCCGCGCACGTCGAAGGCGACGTTGCCCATCTGGAGCAGGCCGCACGGCAGGACGTCCAGGGTGTTGTTCGTGTAGATGGAGCCCGGGTGCCAGGTCTGCGCCATCGCCGCATTGTAGTACTGGCTCAGGTCGATCAGGTCCGGGCCGGCCTGGGGCAACCGGGCAGGAATCAGCTCCGAGAAGCGGCGCTCGGGCGAGGCCAGGGCCGCGAGGTTGGGACCCCGCAAGTGCAGGTCGAGTACGTCGAGCACCGGCTTGGCGTTGCGCGGCGGCTCGAATCGTGAGCGGTTGGAGAGCGGCGGCGTGGCCAGCGTGCGGATGTACTTGTGCGTCTCGATGACGGTCAGGCCGGTGGCCGGCAATTCGTCAGGCCCTCGGAGCAACTGCCTTGCCCACGGGGAGAGGTCCAGTTTTATGCGCACTACCAGGTGGCTCACGCTGCTGACCCAGGCGGTGACCTGGACCCATTGACCTTCCAGGGAAGAGTCGGTCCGGCCAAGCCGGCCCAGCAGCGCGGCGGCGTCGTGGTTCCAGCGGATGATATAGGTCGGCTCACCCTCGACGTCGGCATGACCGCCGAACTGGATGTCACGAGCATCGTGGTTGAACCGATCCAGGGCTTGCGGTCCGAGGAAGAGGCGGTAGAGGGGCAGCACGCGCAATGGGCCGAGCAGGCGACTGAGCTGCGGCGGCAGGTCGAAGGGGGCGGACGGGCCAGGGGCCCCGGGGGGCACGGGGGGCGGGGGATGCCGGCGGGAACCACGGAAGGGCCCGCGCGGGAAGGGTTCCTCGGGGAACTCGGGATATTCGACATATTCCTGCGAGGCAGGGACATAAGCGCGGCAACGAGGGCCGTCGCGCAGCAGCCGCAACTGGGTGCCTGGGGCGCAGAGCTCGCTCTGGACGGCCAGATCGAACCGGTCGGGGGCCTCGAAAATCAGCGACCCCGAGCCGAACTGGCACGATGGTGCCGCCCAGGACCAGGTCGAACGTGCTGGAGAAGGTGTCCTGATAGGCGCCGATGTTGCGGTAGGTGGCGATGAGGCGCTGCGCGGTGCGTTGGGCCGCGCGGTTCTCCAGGTAGCGCCCCACCATGGGGCCGAAGGCGATATAACCGGCCAGGAGCGCGACGGCGATGCCGAAACCATAGACCATGCCCTTGCGCCCCGCCTTGCGCTGCCGCCGCACCTCCGCCTCGGGCATATTGGTCTGGATCCAGTCCTGATCGAAGACCTCGCCATAGATGCGGTTGCGCACGACCAGGTGCCCGTGAACGCCTCGCACGATGCCGGAGAGGCGCAGCACGCTGGCCAGGGGATTAGTCTCGTCATCGGCCACTCGCTGCCGCAGGCGGACCTTGCGATAGAGATAGAGCAGGCCCGCCACATTGACCTCGCTGCGCAGGATGCGCTCGCGCACAAAGATCAGGTTGTCATCGCGGTCGCGGGCCTGGCGCGAGAGGAACAGATAGGCGGCCAGCCGATCCACGACCGCGACATGGGGCAGGACGGGCGGGATGGTCTTGCCGGGGGCCGATTCATCCGCCGCGGGGCGCAGCGCCTCGGCCAGCGAGCGGCACAGGCGCTGTGTCAAGTAAGGATGGCCCCCGGTCCAGAAGAGGACGCGCCCGAGCAGCGCCTGCGCCGAGGCCTCGTCGGTGCCCAGGCCGCGCGCCAGGGGCGCCGCTTCCCGCGGCGTGAAATCGTTCAACTCGATCCGGCGCCCGATGTTGAAGGGCGTGGTCCGCGTGTCCCGGATCAGGTCGTTAGGCGTCGCCACGCCCAACAGGCCGAAGGCCAGACGCTCGAAGACCGGTTCGCGCGACCGCCGATTGTAGCACTCCCGGATCGCCGCGAAGAACTCATCCGTCGAAAAAGGCAGACTGCGCACGGCGTCGATTTCGTCGATGAAGATCACCACCCTGCCCGGCAGGCGCTGGAGCACGATCTGTTCGATGGCGGTCAGCCAGCGCTGGAGCGGCCCCCATTCGCCATGAGCCTCGCAAAAGGCCAGCAACTCCTCCTCCAGACCCAACTGCTGGCCCAACCGCGAAAGCAGACCGTCATACCACTGCTCCAGCGTGAGGTTCTGTCCGATGGCTGTCAGGTCCAACACCGCCACGGCCGCCTGCTCCTGGCGCAGCCGCCGGACGGCGCGCACCATGAGCGAGGACTTGCCCATCTGGCGTGAGGTCAGGACATAGCAGAACTCCCCGCGCAGCAGGCCCTCACACAGTTCCTTGTCTGCGCCCCGCTCCACGTAGCAGGCCGCGTCCGGCCGCAGTGTCCCGCCGGTGACATAAAAGTCCCCGCCAGCCACCGTTGGGCCGGACATTTCATTAACTGGCTCCTGCATCGTGCCCGACCTTGTCGCGTCTGCAGTTTCCCCCGTCGTCATTCGTCATTCGTCATTCGTCATTCGTCATTCCCCGCGCCGCAATCCACAGCCAACATTCCCAGCGCAACACTCCGCACTCCGCATTCCGCACTCCGCATTCGGTCCATTCGTCATTCGTCATTTCACTGCAGGTGCCGGCGCAGGTAACTGGCATAGAGGCGGCAGCGCGGGCGGGCGTCCTCGGGGTTGCGCCCGACGACCAGCCCGGCGCTGCGGAGCCGGTCGAAGCTCTCGGGGGTGGGGCAGGGCTGGTTGTTCAAGACCGCGCGCATCACGTCGGCCAGGCCCGAGTCGCGGACCAGCAGCACCAGCAGCCGGCGCAAGTGGTCGCCGTAACAGGCCTCGTCGCGCGCGGCGTGGTCTTCGAAGGACTCGAAGGAGATGCGCCGGGTGGTGATTTCGTGGAGGCCGCGCCGGACCAGGTAGGGGTGGCCGCCGACCAGGCGATAGAAGCGGGTCAGCTCGTCCTGGGACTTGAGCGGGGAGCGATAGCGGCGATTGACCTCGGCCACTTGCAGGGGCGTGAAATCCTCCAGCGCCAGGCGCGTGCCGATGTTGAACGGCGACTGGTTGAGGTCCGTGATGAACAGGCGCGCCTCGGTGGCGTAGGCGATGGCGATGGTGAGCTTGGACCAGGGGCCGGTCGGGTCCAGGGCGCGTTCATTGTGCCAGGAGCGGAGCAGGCCGAAGAAATCGGTGCCGAAGGGGGTCACGAAGAGACGGTCCACCTCGTCCAGGCCCCAGACCAGGGGGGCTGGGAGCTTGAGGAGGACTTCCCGGCGAAGGAACCGCTCGAAGTTGGCGTTAGGCCCGCGCCTGGGCTCCCACGACTGGGCGGGGGATGCAGCCAGTTCGAGTTGTTCGATCATCGACTCGGCCATGGCCTGGTAGAGCCGGTCCAAGGTGCGGAAACTCTCGGCATTGAATTTTTGCAGGTCGGTCGAGACGGCCTTGAGGCCCTGGTCGCGGGCGTGCTGGAGGCCGCGGGCCAGGAGCGAGGTCTTGCCCATCTGGCGCGAGCCCTTGAGCAGAATGACGCTGTCCTGCTTCGAGATGGAGGCGTGCAGGTCCGCATCGGCCGTGCGCGCGATGTAGTATTGGGAGTGGAGCGGCACGGCGCCGCCGATGCCCTCGATGGCGGGCGGGCGGATGGGCGTGGCGGCGGGGCTGCCTGGCGGGCGTGTCGCGGGGGCGGCGGGCGCGCCCCGGGTTGGAGCCGGCTGGGCGGCGCCGGCCGGTTCGGGCTCCGGCAGGTGCTTGAGCGCCTCCGCCAGTTCGGTGGCCAGCCCCAGGTTGTCCTGCGGACCCTCCCACAGGAAATATTGAATGGGGTCCAGGATGCTGGAGAGCGGCTCGGGCAGCGGGCCGGTGTAGTTGACCCGGACCGGCAGCAGCCGGGGCCGGCCCTGCTGCAGTTGGGCCGCCTCGTGGGCCGTCTCGATCTCGAAGCTCAACATCTCGCTGTATATGGAATCAGCCGAGAGCAGCGGCATGACGGCGTCCGCCGAGCGGATTTCCTTCTCGATCTCGCGGGCCCAATCCATCCCCACGGTCAGGGCACGGTCGGTGAAAATGGTGCAGCCGTTGTCCCCGAGCCGGCTTTCGATGTACGCCACCAATTCCTGGTCCGCCTGGCTGTCGCGCTTATAGACCAGGGCCACTTTGATTCTCCTGTTGGTTGTCATAGGACCATTCATTGTTCGCGTTCAGAGCAGTGTCGTGCCGTTCAGTTCCGAGGACGGGCCTGGACCGGTTCCCCAAAGACAAATCAATCCGTCCCGAGATCGCTCTATGGTACAACGTCCCGGGCGCCGTTCAACAACTTTTGCCAACCTGGAGCGCGCGGGCGCACGAGAGGATGCTTCGCTGCCGCCTGAAGGCGGCGTTCCACAGCCAACCGGAACGCCGCCTTTAGGCGGCAGGATGGCCGGTCGAAGAAACCGGTCGTGCGCCCGGCGCGCTCGCTGGCGGTGCTTCGAGTTCCCAGGCGCGGACGTTGCGTCCGCGCGCGCGGAGGATCGGGATGGCCATTTGCTGGAGGCGGACCACGACGCGCACCTTTTCTGGAAAGGGCAGCGCGGCCAGCTTCCGGCGGCGGGCCTCTTTGGCGGCCAGCACTCGAGCCACCTCAGAATTTAGGGCTTCGGTTTCCACAATTTCCATTTCTCTTCAAGGCCGTGGCGCCTGAGCACCGCGGCCAGGTAATTCGAATCCAGTTCAGCCTGGCGCGCAAGCAAGCGGACACGCTCCCGGTCCTTGTCCCGGCCTGTCTGAAGCGCGATGGCCAGCAGGTGCTCGGCGCGGAGCACCCGGGCGGGCGTCCGCTCGTAAAGCGTTTCTCTCGCCTCGCTCAGGCCCTCTGCCACCAGCGCGTTGTAAGCAGGCAGGAACTGGACAGGCAGGCCCTCGATGTTCACGCACTCGCCTTCTTCGGCGTAGCCTCGCGCGCGCAAGGCATCGTAAAGAGGCCCTAGAGTCAACAGACCGCCAGGGGTGCGAGGCAGACCCACAAACACGTCGAGGTCAAACGTCAGCACCGGCTCCGCGTAGAACGTGGCGCCCATCGCCCCGCCAATGGCATAGCGGCTGAGCACGCCGGTTTCTCGAGGTCGTTCAAGACCTGCAGCGTCCGTTCCATTATGAGTCAGTCTATCAGATCCCCTCACGCCGGCAAGCGTGCGGGCGTTCACAGGCCGGGGGCATCCGAAGGGACTTAAGGGATGCTCTGTCCCTAGGGCGCTCGCGGCACCGCTCCCGGAGTGCGCCCGTCCCCGGGCGCGGCAGCGACGGCTGCTTTTAGACGGCGGTTGCGTGTCACCGCGTAGCGGTGGCCGATGGTAGCCGTGGACTTCCAGTCCACGGGTTGGTGCGTGGGCAAGGGCCGGCGTTCGCGTAGCGACGCCTGATGCCTCCGGACTGCCGGCTCGCACCCTGCTTTCAGGCGTCGCTACGCGACGCGCTATCCTACCAACAGCCCAACCCGTGGACCGAGGTCCACCTACCTTCAGGTGTCGCTACGCGGCAAATCGGATGCACCGTCGGGCTGCGCCCGCTGTCCGCCTGCGCTGCTGAACAATTGTATCGCCAATTGGGCCCGGCCACACTAGCTTGGGTGGGAATAAATCGCGTCTATGGCCAATGCTCGTGAGCCGCGAGACCCGGGCGGGAGAGTTCAGCACCATCTTTTGGACGCGCTCCGCGCGCGGCTGCCGTCTGTCCTGGCGCAGCGCCTGCGTTTTGCGGAACCGGGGGAGGTGGCAGAATTGGCCCTGATACAGCTCGGGCGGGGCGAGTTGTCGTTGGAGGATGGCGGTGCGGGGGACGGGGCCGGTGGCGCTGCGGAGGACCGGGCGGCGGCGCTCGCCGAGTCGGTGCCGGGGCGGTCCTACGTGCTGGACTGTGAGTTGGTGGCCGAATACCGCCACAGCCGCGCGGGCCGGCACAGGCGCGCGGCCATCCGCGAGGAGTTCCGGCGCCAGACGGCGCGCTCGATACGGCTTTACATCGAGGTGTCCCTGGAGGGGCGCGGGATGTCCGGGCCCGGGGATGCGGCGTTGGACCAGCTTAAGGATGACGTGCAGGCCCGGCTGTTCTCGGAGGAGGAATTTGGGAGCCTGGCTGGCTCGTACCGGCCGGCGCGGGGGATGACCTTCGAACGGTATCTGCTGCGCAAGGCCTTCTGGCTGGCGCAGGACCGCGTCGCGCAGCACGCGCGCGAGGAACCGCCCAAGGTCCCGCTGGCCGGGGACGATTTCGGTCAAGGGCAGGGGAGCGCCCCCGAGTCTGTCGCTGGCCGAGGTGCTGGAGGATGCGAACGCCGTGTCGCCGTTCCATGCCGCCCTTTCCGCAGAAGAGACCGGAGAGCGCCTCGCCCGGGCCAGAGGGCGGCTCAAGGACCTGTTCGCGTGGCTCGAGGCCCGGGGCGTCAGCGGCCGCAAACAACTGCTGCTCTACTTGATCTACAAGGCCTATGTGGAGCCCGAGGTCATTCCGGCCGGGTTCATGGCGCTGGTGTCAGGGGGCAGGGCTGCGTTGCGCAAGGCATACCTCGAGGCGCAAGGGCAACTCATGGCTGTCCAGGAACGGTTCCTGGAGGCGGGCGCCAGGTTGAGGCTGGCGGCGGCGCGCGTGCCCGCCAAGGCCGAGGAGCTGCGGCGCCGGTTCGGACTCACCCCCGACGCGCTGGTCGAGCTGGAACTGATCGCGCGGAAATCCCTCATCGGCGAGCTGGAGGAGGAAATCCAGGCATCGGATCCGGACAAGGAAGAGCTGTGGGTTTGCCAGGTGGAGTTCATGCTGGCGTGGAAGCGGCGCGCAGAGGCGCAGAAATCCTACGAGCAATGGCTTTGGCGGATTGGGGCCTACCAGCATTGCCGCAAGCCATGGGTCAGGTCGCAGCGAGAACTGGCCCAACTCCTTGGGACGCCGCAGGGGACCATCGGCCGCGAGTTGGCCGAGCTGAGGCGTGAGCTGCGCCGGTTCCCCGGCGAGGCAGCCGCCGATTTCGCCCAGCCCGACAGTGAATAGATAATCCTGGTTTCAGGTAAATGAGATAAGACGGGAGCAGACTATGGCTGAAGACATGAAAGGACTCGGGCGCGCCGATTTAACACCGGCTGAGCTGGAGCGGTGGCTGTGGGCCAGCGCGGCCGGCCTGCTGGAACCGGGCGAAGAGGCCGCACTGGCATCCTATATTGCGGACCATCCGCAGGCCCGGGCACCCCTGGAGGAGGCGCGGCGGTGCTTTGACGCCGTGGCGGCCCGGGCGAGCCCCTCGATGGCGGGCGCCAGACGCCAGGCGGCGGGCCGGGCCGATTTGCAGGTTGGCCAGGCCATGGCATCTGCCAGGCGCAGGCTCTTCGAAGGTCTCGAACAATGCCGGGCAGAGTTGGAGGCCGGGCTGGCCGCTATCGTGGTGTGTCTGCGCGGCGGCCTCCACGCCGCCGCGCAGCGCAGCGGCTGGAGCGTCTCGGCGGCCGCCGGGCGGCCGCTCAATCTCAAGGCCGGCAACCCGATGGAGACGGCCGCCGGCCCACAGAACGGGCTGCGCCGCCAGGAGCTCGAGGCCCCGTGCGGCACCCGGATAACGCTGGTGATGGTTAGCCAGCAGAGGATTGACATCCTGGTCGCAGCGCCGGGCGGCGTCGGCGCCGGGACTGCCAGGCTATCGCGGATTAGCGGCCAAGGCGGGCGGGTCACGCGAGTCCCGGTTGCCATCGCTCCCATCGAGCGCGGTGTGGCCCAGTTCCAACGATGCCCGGCGGGGCTGCTGGAGATCGAGGTGCCCGGTTCGGAGGCAATCCGCATCGGGCTGGCATGAACACTTTGGTTCTCCATTACTCGATCGAGCAGCACGAGGGCGTTGAGCGAATCGGGCTGGTTCCGATTCTGCGGCTCAACGACGGGCGGCTTTTTTTCCGCAAGGCGCAGCCGCGCCTCTGCGCGTTGGCCCAGGCGCTGGAGGTTGCCGACGCTTTGTTTGCGCGCGTTCGCAGCGCGGTAGAGGCCATGGGGCCGGAGGTGGACCTGCGCTCGGCGGCGGGTTTTTATGGCGACTTGCAGCGGCTGGGCTGCCAGCTCCTCGAGCTGCTGGTTCCCGCAGAGATCCTCGACCTGTTGCGAAACGGCGCCAGGCTCAGCCATTTGATCTTCAGTTTCGATCCTCGGCTCAACGGCATTCCGTTCGACTGGATGTGGCTGGACGGCGACTTTTTGGGCTTTCGCTTCGCGGTGGGAAGGGAATTGCTCTCCTCGGACCCGGCGGCTTTGCAGCGCCTCAAGGGGCGGGCCGGCCTTCCGTTCACCGGGCGGTTCCTCCTGGTTCCTCCACCCGGACTCAATGACGCGCAACGCTCGGAGGTCCTCGGGCAGGCGATGGACTTTTTCGCGCGCTGGACCCAGTTGGGCAGGCTGGGGACGATCCGATTCGACACCCTGAATCTCGACGGGAAGTTCAGCGTCCAGGAGGCCCTCGAGGCCTTTCAAACCCGGGAAATCGTCAACGTCTATTCCCACTACTCTTATTGCGAGGCGGAGCCGGCGCAGAGCGGCTACGCGCTCTCCACGCGATGCACGGTCACGGCGCAGCAATTGCTCGAGGGCTTCGCCGCCGGGCAGGCCCCGCCGCTGCTGGTCTTTTCCCTCTGCTGCGAATCGGCCATCACTCGCGGCTGGGAACAGGACTGGCCCGAAGGCGGGCGGGTCTTCGGCATCGTCGATGCCGCCAAGCGTATCGGCGTGGCTCATTACATCGGGACGTTGGTCGAGGTCCCGGCGCTCAAGACGATCGGTCTCTTCCCGAACGTTCTACGGCGCGCTGGCCGCCGGCCACACCATCGGCGAGGCCCTGCGCCAGGCGCGGGTCTCATTGCGCCAGGACGCTCGGGCCGCGGCCGACGGCGGCACGGTTCTGGGGCTGGCCCTGACGCTCTATGGCGATCCCTCTGTGGCGCTGGTGTCCGGCAGCGGTCAGAGGGTGGCGGAAGTCCATGCGCCGGTTTGCGAGGCCATTGTCGGCGATGCGCCCTGCGGCAAGACCGTCTCGCCGCGCGACCCAGGTTACGCGTTGCGCCTGTGCGCCGACCACTACTCGCCGGAGGGGTGTTCGGCAGGACACACATTGGGCCCGGGCACGCCGCTCAAGCAGTGCGCCAAGTGCCAGAACAAACTCTGCCCGCAATGCGCCGGCTGGGGGATGGCCCTGTGCTGGGAGCACTGCTGTTACGAGAAGCACGAGATCGTCGCCGCCCTCAAGAAGACCTGCCCTGACCCGGCCAGGCGCCATCCGGGCGAAAGCCGTTCCGTCTGCCCTGCCGACCCCGGGTGGCTCGCGGGACTGTGCAGGGAGTGTCTGGGAAAGGCTAAAGGCTAAAGGCCAGATTCAGCCTTCTGCACTTTAGCCTTTCAGCATGCTGGCGCGGCGGCCTGTTGCCGCAATTGCTCCCGGCTCAAGTCCATCAGGACAAACGGGAATGGCTGCCGTCGCAGTTGGGCGCGCTCCGCGTCCGCTTGCAGCCGCACAGCCAGGCCTGGCCAGAGGATTCAGGTGTGTAACTCAGCGGATTGAAACCTGTGCCTTTGTGCGAACCGTCGCAAAAGGGTTGCTGGTTGCTTCGTCCGCAGGCGCACCAGTGGTAGGTCTTGCCGGCTTCCAGGCTGACGGGATAGGGCGCCCGTTGGGCAATCTTGGGTTCGTTCATGTGCTTTTGTGCCGGGGTTAATATAGCTCAAGGCTATGTCGTTTATCACGCCCGAAATGGCGACGCGGCTCTGGGGCGGGGCGCATCTGCAATGTACCACCCCACGAATAGGAATTCCTGACAGGGCTCTGGGCCAGCAGTTTCATCCCGGAGGGATGGAAGATGGTAGCCGGGGGTGGAAGCGAAGCGAGACCCCCGGTCTGGCGCAGGGATGCACCTGCATCCCGGAGGGATGCCAGAAACGGGCGCACCGCACGCCGCGCGGTCTTCTGGCACCCCGTTCCGGGGTGCAGGACCCTTCAGATTGTCAACCGGGGGTCGCGACGGCGTCGCGACCCCCGGTTACCCTCTAGCAACCCTCCGGGTTGCAGCGCATGCGCGCAGCCTTGGGTTGCGTCTCCAACTGCTGTGCCTGTGGTGGTACAGGCCAGCTGCGCCCGTTGCGGCGGGGGCAGCATCCGGTGCTCACGAGCGCCGCCGGAGCCTGGCTCGAAATGCCTTGATCCGGCGCCACCAGGTCGTCCAGAGATTCTCGCCTGCCGGCAGGGTGGTCGGCTCGACCTGGACACCTTGGGCCTGGAGCAACTCCCGAAGATAAAGGCGGTCCGGGATGTCCTTAGCGCGGACGGTCTGTTTCATCCGCCAGAGCGTGCGCGGGGAGGCAAACGGTATCCGGGCGCCCTCAACGTCGAGGACCAAGGCGTCCTTAATGGCGTCATCGTAAGTCACACCGCAGCCGCTGGCCATCAGGTCCACCAGGACCTCATCGCCCACGCGCACCACGCCGTATTGGGCCACTTCCCCCGGCTTGAGTTCCCGAGCGGCCTTGTCCGGGAGGATGAGCAGGGCCTGCAGGACGCGCGCCTCGTTTTCCAGGGTAGCCTCGACGAGCAGATCGATGTCCTCCGTAGTGCGGAAAAGACCAGCCTGGATCATCGCCAGCCCGCCAACGACTACATAGCGGGCGCCCAGGCGGTTGAGTTCGGCGCAAAGCAGCGCCAAGTCCTTCAGTGTTGGTGGTCGTGGAGGCGCTTGACCGCCGCCGCGATCCGGTGTTTCTGCGCCCATGCGTCGGCTTCCTCGAACGTCTTGAAGCGATACACGCCTTTGGGATAAGGCAGCGTCAGATTCAGGCTCTGGAGCTGCCGGGCCATGCGGTCCATAAACTCCGCGGGCGTGCGACGCGGGTTTTTCCCCACCATTTTGCCGATCGTCTCTTCAAGGTTGACCACGGCCAGAGCGTAACTCCAACGCCCGGTGGCCGCAACTCCTTTCGGCCCGACTGGCAGGACGAAGGCGCCGTCTCTTTCACTCGCTCGTTGACAGCGGGGCGGCGTTTGATAGATTCGGCGGACTGTTTCTGAGGACCTGATATCCGGCGAAACCTGATTTAATGAAATATTATTGATATGGCAACGAAAGCGAAGAGCACGAAGCACGTCTATCTGTTTGGAAACAAGAAGGCCGACGGCAACGGGGGCATGAAACCGTTGCTGGGGGGCAAGGGGGCGAACCTGGCCGAGATGAGCCGCATCGGGCTGCCGGTGCCGCCGGGATTCACGATCACCACCGAGGTCTGCACTTGCTACTACAACAACAAGAGGACCTATCCCAAGGACCTGGAGCCGGCGGTCGTGAACGGCGTGGCCTTCATCGAGAAGATCATCGGCACGCGGTTCGGGGACACGGCAGCCATGCCGCTGCTGGTCTCGGTCCGCTCCGGCGCCCGCGAATCGATGCCGGGCATGATGGACACCATCCTCAACCTGGGCCTCAACGACAAGACTGTGCTGGCCCTGGTCGAGGCGACCAAGAACGAGCGGTTTGCCTGGGATTGTTACCGGCGCTTCATCCAGATGTACGGCGACGTGGTGATGGGGGTGCAAAAGCGCGCCAGCGAGGACCACGAGCCCTTCGAAGTGGTCATTGACGGCCTGAAGCAGGAGCGGTATCACCAGGACATCGAGGACCCCAAGCTCAACGTGGTGGACCTCAAGGAACTGGTGACTCGCTTCAAGGCCCTCATCCAGGAGCGGACCGGCAAGGAATTCCCTCAGGACCCCTGGAAGCAACTCTGGGGCGCCATCAGCGCGGTGTTCGGCTCCTGGATGAACGACCGTGCCGTCGTCTATCGCCGCAAGTACAACATCCCCTCGGATTGGGGCACCGCCGTCAGTGTCCAGGCCATG
This sequence comes from uncultured bacterium, assembly GCA_963749495.1. Lineage (GTDB taxonomy): Bacteria > Verrucomicrobiota > Verrucomicrobiia > Limisphaerales > UBA8199 > CAVQND01. The sequence continues at coordinate 31,832 of CAVVMW010000014.1, read as the reverse complement.
GTCTATGGCAACACGGGCGACCGCTCCGGCTCCGGCGTGGCCTTCACGCGCAACCCCGCCAACGGCGCCCGGGAGTTCTACGGCGAATTCCTCATCAACGCCCAGGGTGAAGACGTGGTGGCGGGCATTCGCACGCCCGAGCCGGTGGTCCAGCTCAAGAACCACCTGCCCGAGGCCTTCGACGAACTGGAGAACATCCGCAAGACCCTCGAGGTGCACTTCAAAGACGTGCAGGACTTCGAGTTCACCATCCAGGACGGCAAGGTCTTCATGCTCCAGACCCGCAACGGCAAGCGCACGGCCATGGCCGCGCTCAAGTTCTCCATCGACATGGTGCAGGAGAAGCTCATCGATTGGAAGACGGCCATCCGGCGCAACCCGGCCGATCAACTGGATCAACTCCTGGCCCCGATCTTCGAGGCCAAGGCCGAGAAGGCGGCCAAGGTGATTGCCAAGGGCTTGCCCGCCGGGCCCGGCGCCGGTTCCGGCAAGGTCTATCTCAATGCCGAGCGCGCCGCCGCCGCCGCCGCCGGCGAGAAAGTCCTGCTGGTCCGCAACGAGACCTCGCCCGAAGACCTGCGCGGCATGATCGCCGCCGAGGGCATCCTCACCGCCAAGGGCGGCGTCAGTTCGCACGCGGCCCTGGTTGCCCGCCAGATGGGCAAGGTCTGCGTTTGCGGCGCGTCCGCCCTGCAGATTGACTACACCGCCAGGACCATCACGGTGGATGGAACCACGTATAAGGAAGGCGACTATATGTCCATCAACGGCACGCTTGGCAACGTCTATGCCGGCCAACTCCCAACCGCCCCTTCTGAAATCGTCCAGGTGCTGGTCGATAAGACCCTCGACCCCAAGGAGGGCCAGACCTACCAGATGTTCAGCAAGCTCATGGATTGGTGCTCGAAGGTCACCCGGCTCCAGGTCCGCACCAACGCGGACACCCCCGCCCAGACCGCCAATGCCGTGGCCTTCGGCGCCACCGGCATCGGCCTCTGCCGCACCGAACACATGTTCTTCGAGGGCAACCGCATCGACGCCATGCGCGAGATGATCCTGGCCGACACCAAGGACGACCGCAAGCAGGCCCTGGCCAAGATCCTGCCCTACCAGAAGGAGGACTTCGTGGGCATGTTCAAGGAACTCAACGGCCTGCCGGCCACGATCCGGTTCCTGGACCCGCCGCTCCACGAGTTCCTCCCGCACGAGCAAAAGGCCCAGCAGGACCTGGCCGCCAAAATGGGCGTGCCGGTCGAGAAGATCCAACAGCGCGTCAAGGAACTCCACGAGTTCAATCCCATGCTCGGTTTCCGCGGCTGCCGCCTGGGCATCGTCTATCCCGAGATCTCCGAGATGCAGTCCCGCGCCATCTTCGAAGCAGCCGCCCAAGTCCAGAAACAGGGCATCAAAGTGAAGCCCGAAATCATGATCCCGCTGGTCGGCTTCAAACGCGAGCTCGACCTCCAGGTCGAGTTGGTCCATCGTGTGGCCAAGGAAGTCATGGCCGAGCAGCAGGTCAAGCTCACCTACCTGGTCGGCACGATGATCGAAATCCCGCGCGGCGCCCTCACGGCCGATGAGATCGCCCAGACCGCCCAGTTCTTCAGCTTCGGCACCAACGACCTCACCCAGACCTGCCTGGGGCTGAGCCGCGACGACGCGGGCCCGATCCTGCCGCCCTACCAGGAGGCCGAGATCATCAAGAAAAACCCGTTCGCCTCGATTGACCAGGCGGGCGTCGGCCAGTTGATGAAGATCGCCGTCGAGCGCGGCCGGAGCACCCGCCCGGATATCAAGCTGGGCATCTGCGGCGAACACGGCGGCGACCCCGACAGCGTGAAGTTCTGCCATCGCATCGGCCTCAATTACGTGAGTTGCTCGCCCTTCCGCGTGCCGGTGGCCCGGTTGGCCGCGGCCCAGGCCGCCCTCGAGGAAGCGCAAGGGGCCGGAACGCGCGCCGCTCAAACCAGGAAGCGCGGCGCCGCCAGGAAGGCCGCCAAGGGCCGCGCCCGCGCTTGATCGACGGCGCACGTCGTCCCAGTGAAGGCAGCCGTGAACCTCGGTCCACGGTTTGGAGTTGTTTTGAGGCGTCGCTACGCGACGCGGGTGATGTTGGGCCGGGATTCCGTGGACTGGAAGTCCAGGGCTACCATCGGGCACCGCTACGCGGTGAGCCGGACGCAAGGCGCGCGTCGCGGAGCGACGCAGTGAAGGTAAGCCGTGAACCTCGGTCCACGGTTTGGAGTTGTTTTGAGGCGTCGCTACGCGACGCGGGTGATGTTGGGCCGGGATTCCGTGGACTGGAAGTCCACGGCTACCATCGGGCACCGCTACGCGGTGAGCCGGACGCAACGGGCGCGTCGCGGAGCGACGCAGTGAAGGTAGCCGTGGACCTCGGTCCACGGTTTAGAGCGTTGGAAGAATCACGCGTCGCGTAGCGACGCCTGACGGCTTGGCGCTGGAATCGATGCTCGGCCCGCCCTACGGCGCTGCGCCCGGGGGAAATTGCACAGGGGGGATGACGAGCATGTCGCCTGGCCTGAGGCGGTTGAGATTCAAAGCAGGGTTGGCCTGGCGCAGGAGGCTGACGGGCACGCCGTAGATCATCGAGACCACGGCGGCATTGTCGCCGGGATGGACCGTATAGGTCCGTTGGAGGTTCAGGCCGGGCGGGGCCGGTGGTTGCCGGAGCTCGGGGGGCAGATCCTGGCCCGCGGCCAGGGTGTTGGCGGTGAGTTGATCCAGTTCAAGCTGCTTGAGTTCGATGTTCTTCTGGGAGGCGGTGAGGTTGGTCGCGGAGCGGATGCTGTCCTGCTCGGACTGGGCGGCGAGGCTGATCTGGTAGATGGTGGCGGCGGCCTCCGGGGTGCCGGCCTGGATGGCCTGGGCCATGGCCTGGCGGTAGAGCGGGTCCTGCAGGTTGCGGTATTCTTCGTAGCGTTTGGGCCCCAGGGCGAGCTTGATGGCGTTTTCGCGGGCGCTCTCCAGGGCATTGCGCTGGGTCACTGTGTTGGGGTCGTTGCCCGAGAGGGTCTGGATTTGCTGGTCCAGGTTGTCCGTGGCGCGGAAGAGGAGGCGGAACTCGTTGGAGGTGACGTTGAAATAGCCCAATTGGCCGATCTCGGTGCGGAGGTCGCTGGCGTTTTGAGAGTAGCGCAGCAAGAACTCCTCGAGTTGGGCCGGGTTGAGCACCCGCGCCAGGTCCTCGCGGGTTTGCTGGCGGAGTTTGGCCAGTTCGACGGGGTCCAGGGCCTTGCCGGCGGCGGTTTGGGCCTCCAGATAGGCCTGCATCCGTTCGATCGAGCGGAGGCCGGCCTCCTGGATGGACTGTTTGACCTCGGGGGCCAACCCCCCGAGCTGCAGGCCGTCCAGGCTCAGGCCCGGGCGCGAGGGCCGGGGCAGGCTGACCAGGTCGCCGGATTCCCAGTTGGTTCCCAGGAGGCGCACGAGCAAATCGTGCCGCTCCAGCTCCAGTTCCCGCGCCTTCTGCGCGGCGATTTGCAGCACATTAGTGTCCGGCTCAGTCCGCCACCACTGCTGCTCGGGGGTGAGAATCTCCGTGGCGCGCCGCCGCGAATACAACGAATTGACATCCGCGATAATGATGTCCCGAATCGTCTGTTCCGGGCAGCCAATGTCGCGCAGGTTGGCGATATAGGTGGGATAATCGTCGGACTCCACCTCGCGCCAAGTGAAAAACTGGCGCCGCACGACGATGTTAGTCTCGCCAGGGCCAGGCTGAACCTGTGTGGCCCCCGCGAGGATTGCCGAGCGGCTCTCGGGGGCGGGACGGGGCGGCAGAGTCAACCAGGCCACCGCCAATATCAAATTGGCGCCCAGCGAAGCCAATGCAACCACACGCCAACGCATTACAGTCAGTGATCTAGCCGCAAAATCGCGCCACAGCAAATTGAAAAACGCATTTGGGAAGAAGTTTCGGGCCGCACTTGGTTATTGACCTGGGGCCGGCAATTCCTCTTTTTGTGGTGCCTTGGCAGTCATCGAGAGAGAACATGAGACAGAAAGCTTATGCCCGGGCGGGCGTGGACATCGATTTGGGCAACAAAGTCAAGGGGGCGTTGCCGGAGTTGCTCGCCTCGACGCACCGGCGCGAGGTGCTCGGCACGGTCGGCGGATTCGGCGGCCTCTTCGCCCTGGATACCCGCGGCTACCGCCAACCCGTCCTGGTCTCCAGCGTTGATGGCGTCGGCACCAAACTCAAGCTGGCCTTCGCCATGGACCGTCATGACACCGTCGGCCAGGACCTCGTCAACCATTGTGTCAACGACATTGCCGTCCTGGGCGCCGAGCCGCTGTTTTTCCTGGATTACCTGGGCACGGGCAAGCTGGAGCCTCGCGTCTTTCGGGCCATCCTCCGGGGCTTTGCGCTGGCCTGTGCCCAAAACCGTTGCGCCCTGATCGGCGGCGAGACCGCCCAGATGCCGGGGTTCTACCAGCCCGGCGAATACGACCTGTCCGGCACGATTGTCGGTGTGGTCGAAAAGTCCCGGATTATCGACGGCAAGGCCGTGCGCCCGGGGGATGCGGTTTTGGGCCTGGCGTCCAGCGGGCTGCACACCAACGGCTACTCCCTGGCCCGGAAGATCTTCTTCGAGCAGCTTCGGCTCAAGCCCGCCAGTTATGTGCCCGAGCTGGGCAACAGACTCGGCAACGAGTTGCTCAAGGTCCACCTGAGTTACGGCCCGCTTATCCTGGAGCTCCTCCGCAAGTTCAATCCGGCCCCGCGCGGGCGGCGCGCCCCCGCCCCGGCCGTGAGGGCCCTGGCCCATATCACCGGCGGCGGGTTCATCGACAACATCCCCCGCGTGCTGCCCCCCAACTGCAACGTCCTCATCCGCAAGGGGAGTTGGCAGACGCTGCCGATCTTCGAGCTCATCCGCGCCCGTGGCCGCGTGCCGGAGGCCGAGCTCTACCAGGTGTTCAACATGGGCATCGGCCTGACCCTCATCGTCGCCGCAGCCCGGGCCGGCTCGATCCTCGACTTCATTCGCGCCCGGGGCCACCGGGCGTGGTTGATCGGCGAAGTGACCCGCGGCAAGGGCGTCACCCGGGTCGTGTGATGCGGGGGTGTAGGACAAAAACCTTCACAAAAGGGATTTTGCTGGGCTTTCGTCACAAGAAGTGTCTCGGAGTCCAGATAGGAACTGGCACGGACCCGAGCGCCGCCGCCGCGTCAGGCCGCCTCTTCGTTTCCTTCGTTTCCTTCTGTTCAGTTCCTGTGCCCAGCCGGCGGGACGGAGGAAGAGAACAGAAGGAAACGAAGGAAACGAAGGATCCAAGGCCCGGATCAGCTCTGAGGTCTGCGATCCGGAGGTCCAAGAAGAACTCTGTCTCACACCCGTGGTGCGGCAAAGTCCTGCCCCGGCGTTGACCTTCTGCCCTCGAAATGGGATTATGATTGTTGATGTTCTCTTTTCGCGAAACTGTCCAACGGGAAGGCGCTGCCCGACCCAGGCGCCGGCGGTTTAATTGGGTGATCAGCGATCTGCTTCGGCTGCTGCTCAAATATCGGTTCCAATGGTGCGCCCGGCTCAAAGGGCAGCGGTTCTATTGCCGTTCGCTGGGCGGCGAGTCGGAGTACAACCTGACCATCAACTGCGACCTGAGCGTCTCGTGCAACTGCCAGGACTACGACGGCTCGGGCCATATCGGGGATCTGAACCGGAGCACATTCCAGGAGGTATTCTTCGGCGGCGCCGCGCAACGGCTTCGTCGGGAACTGGCCCAGGGCAAGCTTCCGCTCAAGGCCTGCACACGGTGCGGGGACCTGCTGCGGGTGCCCAAGTCCACCGTGCACACCGGCCCGCCAATGTTCGCCGAGCCCGAACCGCGCCTGCCCTACCGGGGCATGCTGCTCGAAAACACCGTGCGCTGCAACATTAACTGCCTGGGCTGCGACCGCGGCTCCGCCGCCCGCGTCCGCGCCGTCCCCCAGATGGATCTGGAAAAACTCTCGCGCATGGCGGACCTGGTCAAGGAGCTGGGCCTGCAGCAACTCTTTTATTTGAGCCTGGGCGAACCCTTCCTCTCTCCCAACATCGGCCAGGAGTTGCCGCTGCTGCGCGCCAAAAACCCCGCCTGCCGCATCGTCATCTCCACCAACGGCATCGTCCTGAACACCGACGCCAAGCGCAAGGCCGCCCTCTACGCCAGCCACATCCTGTTCTCGGTCGCCGGCATCAACGACCGGATGCTCCGCAAATACGAACGCTCCGGCAGTTTCGATAGGGCCTACGCGAACATGAAGGCCCTGGTCGAATACCGGAATGCCCGGGGGATTTCCCAGCCGATTCTGGAATGGAAATACCTGCTCTTCAACTGGAACGATCGGCGGCCGGTCATCCTGCGGGCCATCGAGCTTGCCAGGGCCGCGGGGTTGGACCTGATCTCTTTTTGGCCGACCAACAACCCGTTTTACGGCTGGTCCTACCGCTACCGGCTTGGCTGCTTGAACGACATCGGCGCGGCGTGCTGGAAGGGCAGGGAGGTGGACCTCAGGAAGACCAACTCGCCGCCATGCACGCGCCTTGCGACAGAGGCCCCGGGATAGCGCAGCCTTATACGGTTTTGAGTGATCTCCGCGACCGCGACCTTTGTCGCGGCCTTTGTCGCAGCCTTTGTCGAGCAGGGCAGATCTCGACAAAGGTCCCGACAAAGGTTGCGACGAAGGTTGAGACAAAGGTTGCGACGAAGGTCCCGACAAGGATTCCAAAAACCTACCTGCGGACGGTCGCGGCCTCGGCAAGCTTGGCCAAATCCGGGTTGCCGCTTTGGTCGGTCTGCTGCACTGAAACCTGCGCAGTGCGCGGGTCGCGGAACTGAAAGACCAAGGCGTGGCCATCTGCGAAGGTCCACGAAGCACTGTAGAGGTGGCGGTTGCGGGAGACGGAGGGGAAATTGTACCAAACAGGCTCCCCAGGGTCCGAGACGAAAAAGCCGTCATGGATGCTTTGCTCGTCCTTGTCGATGAACACGAAGAGCTTCGCCGGCGTGGGCAATTGCGTGTGGCGAGTGAAGAATGGGACGTAAGCTGAGGCGGTTGGGGTATTGGGAATAGGGCCCAACTGCGGGTCGCGGCAGCCCATAAAGGAGTTCATCGAATAGCTGCGAACCGACGCCACGCGGCTTCCACTGGTCGTGGCGCCTGCATCGGTCGGACAACGATAGAGATGCACATCCTTATTGTAGTCGAAGAGCTTGCCGGATTGGATCAAACTGAGGTTCGTTGCCTGGGCGGCAACGCTCATGTCGCCCTGGACCCACGCGGACGGATTGTTCAGACAATAGGACTCCGCCAGGAGGTCGTTATTATCGTCCTTGTACATCGTCCAGGCAATGCCCAGTTGACGGAGATTGGAGAGGCAATTGGCTTGATGCGCCTTGACCTTAGTGGTGTTCAACGCAGGCAAGAGCAGCGCGGCGAGCGTGGCTATAGTGGCGATCACGGCCAGCAGCTCGAGGAGGGTAAACCCTCGTCGCCGAATGGACCGATCCGAACACAGTTGTTGCCGAGCCTGCACGTCCGTCTCGCTTTCCTGGCTCTACTTTATAGCCCATTCCACCCCCGCGTGCAAGTGAATTTTCTGTGTCGTATTCTATGTGGCTGATAACCAAGTACATACGACTTGAATTAGATCTCGTCTGTCTGCCCCCCATCTTGACGTGTCCACAATAGGTTGTGGTCGAAATCATTCCTAAGCCCCATCCGCCGGGAGGAAACGTGGAACGGGAAGCGTGAAACGTGAAACGTGAAACGTGAAGCGTGAAACGTGAGGCCTCGGCTGGGCGCTCCGTGAACGCTTTCACGTTTCACGTTTCACGTTTCACGTTTCCCCGTCACTGCCACCCGAGCAGGTGGCCCGCGTGAAGGGTCAGGAATGCAAGGCCCCAGGCCAGCGTCCCCATGTAGAGCCATTGGAAGAAGGGCCATTTCCAGGAGTTGGTTTCACGGCGCACGATGGCCACAGTGCTGACGCACTGGAGGGCAAAGACGTAAAAGACCATTAACGTCAGCCCGGTGAGGGTGGTATAGACCGGCGTGCCGTCGGGCCGCTTCTCGCTTTGCAGGGTCTTGGCCAGGCTGTTCATGGTCGAGGCCGTGACCTCCGTCTTGCCGAGGTTATAGACCGTGGACACGGTGCTCACAAAGACCTCGCGGGCGGCGAACGAGGAAATGATGCCGATGCCGATCTTCCAGTCGAAGCCGAGCGGAGCAATCACCGGTTCGATCAGCCGGCCCAGTTGGCCGGCGAAGCTTTGACGCAGTTTGAGGCCCGCCTCCTGGTTGTCGAGCGCGGCAAGTTGCTCGTTCAGGTTTCCGGCGGAGGGCGCGAGCCCGGGCAAGGGGTCCTGGCGCGACGGGCCGGGATTTTGGGCCTGGAGGGCGGCGCGTTTGGCCTCGAATTGGCGCTCGAGTTGGCTGCTGTGCGGGTAAGTGGCCAGGGCCCAGAGGAGGATATTGATGCCCAGGATGACGGTGCCGGCGCGGCGGAGGAAGAGTTTGGAGCGCTCCCACATGTGCCGGAGCACCACCTTCAGCACCGGCCGTTTGTAGGGCGGCAGTTCCAGGATGAGCAGGGGCGGCTCGCCCTTGAGCAGGGTCTTCTTGAAGAGCCAGGCCATCAGCAGGGCCACCACGATCCCCAGCAGGTACATCCCCAGCATCGTCAAACCGCTCAGCTTAAGGAACCCCAGGACGGTCGTGTTGGGGATGCAGGCGGCGATGAGCAGGGTATAGACCGGCAGCCGGGCCGAGCAACTCATCAGCGGCGCGACCAGGATCGTCACCAGGCGGTCTTTGGGGCTCTCGATGGTGCGCGTGGCCATGATCCCCGGTATCGCGCAGGCGAAGGAACTGAGCATCGGGATGAAGCTCTTGCCGTGCAGCCCCACTTTGCTCATCAGGCGGTCCATCAGGAAGGCGGCCCGCGCCATGTAGCCGGTGTCTTCCAGGAAACCGATGAATAGGAACAAGAGCAGGATCTGGGGCAGGAAGACGACGACCGAGCCAACGCCGGCGATGACTCCGTCCACCAGCAAGCTGTTGAGGTCGCCGGGCGGTATCAGCCGCCCCGTGGCGCCCCCGAGCCAGTTCACCGCCCCCTGGAGGGCGTCCATCGGGATTCGGGCGAAGCTGAAAATGCTCTGGAACATCAGCGTCATGATCCCCACGAAGATGAGCGTGCCCCAGACCTTGTGCGTGAGCACGCGGTCGAGCCGGTCGCTGAGGGTCTCGCCGGGCGGCGCCAGTTCGATGGTGACGGCGCGCTGGATGTCCGAGATGGCGGCATAGCGGGCCTCGATTGCCGCGCTGCGCCAATCGACACCCCCGGCCTCCAGGCGCCCGCGCGCCGCCAGGACCGCCTGGGCGATGCCATCCGGATAGTGCTTGAGGCTGGAGCCGAGCGCCTTTTCATTGCTCAGGATGAGCAGCGCCTCAGCCGGGGCCTGTCTGCGCCGCCCGACAAAGGTCTTGGCCAGCAGGCCGGCGATAGCCTCCGCCTCCGTTTCCAGCGCGGCCGGCACCTGGCAGAACCGGCGCATCGCGGGTGGCTGGGGATGGCGCAGGGCGGCGATGATGGCCTGGCGCAGTTCGGGCAGGCCCTTTGCTTCGCTGGCCACCAGCGGCACCACCGGCACGCCCAGGGCCCCGGCCAGCTTCTGGCAGGAGGCCTCGTGGCCGTTCTCCCTGGCCACATCGACCATGTTCAAGGCCAGGAGCGCCGGGTGGCCCAACTCGATGACCTGGCTGGCATAGTAAAGATTGCGCTGCAGATTCGAGGCGTCCACCACCACCACGATCAGCGCCGGCGCCGGCAGTTCCGCCAGGCGGTTGAGCAACACGTCACGCGAAATCTCCTCGTCCAGGGACTGCGGGCTCAGGCTGTAGGTCCCCGGCAAATCCAGCACCCGCGCGTTGAGGTCCGCCGGCGCGCCCAGCAACCGGCCCTCCTTGCGCTCGACCGTCACGCCCGCATAGTTGCCAACCTTGGCGCGCAGGCCGGTCAGGGCGTTGAACAAGGTGGTCTTGCCGCAGTTGGGATTGCCGGTGACGACCACGTAAGCCGGGGCCAAAGGGGCCGCGCTCCTGGCCGGAGGCGGCGAAGTGTGCGGAGCGGCGCCGGCTTGCGGGCGGCGCGCCCCGAGGCCCTCGGGCTGGCTGCCGCCCGAGGGCGGCGCTGCCGGCGGCGCCTGGGCCGGCGGCGCAGCGGCAGGGGTGGCGGAGGCCCCGACCGTAAGCTGGACCGGGGAAGCGCAGGCTGGCGGCGGGCTCGATGATCCGGGAGTCATTGTGCTGCGGCTGACTTCAACTGTGCCGTCGCCTTCAGGCACTCGGCCTCACCAGGATCTGCTCCGCCTCGTGCTTGCGCAAAGTCAGGTTGTAGCCGCGCACCTTGATCTCGACCGGGTCGCCCAGCGGCGCGAAGCGGACCAACTCGACCTGTGTGCCGACCAGCAGGCCCATCTCCATGAGCCGCGGCCGGCTCTCCGGCGGCAGCTTGATCTCGGCCACGGTCGCCGTCGCCCCGATGGCCACTGATGTCAGAGGTTGAATGGCGTCCATAAATTCCAGGTTAAGCGGCCGGTTCACGACCGGCAACGGCCTCGACCAGGATCGAGTCGGCCAGCTTCTGGCTGATCCCCAGCCGCGCGTTGCATACCTGGCAGATGAAGCTCGACTGGCGCGCGACCAGCTTGATCCGCTGCTCCTCGCAGAAACCCAGCTCGCGCAGCCGCTGGGTCAGCTCCGGGGCCGTGGCCAGCCGCTTGATGCAGACCACGGCCCCGGCCTCTACCCGGCTCAGGGGACAAACTGCCGGCCCGGCACACTGGCCTTCGAGAATCACCAACGGCGCTGGCGCTTTTTGCTTCACCGCGCGGAGAATATCTTAATTGAGACTGGGTTGCAACAAGGATTCTGCCCCTTTGGGGCTTGACACCCCGGCGCCCCCCAGACTAATCTTGAGCCATACCAGTTGGACTCGGCGTAGATTGACCGGAAATGTGTTATGACGTGCAAGCTAGTTTCATTCAGAGCGCGGGCATCGCGGGCCGCCCAGGGGCGCGGCTTTACATTGATTGAACTGCTGGTGGTGATCGCCATCATCGCCATCCTGGCGGCGATGCTCCTGCCGGCGCTGGCCAGGGCCAAACAGAAGGCGCAGAACATCGGCTGCATGAGCAACTCCAAGCAGCTTGGCGTCGCTTGGCACATGTATGGGGAGGACAATGCGTTCCTGCCGTGGTCGTACGGCGCGCAGCCCACCACTGCTCCCTACGTCTGGTCCGGCCCGGCTGGCGTTCCTTGGGACATTAACCCGGACGTCCCCGCAAATGAGGGGAATTGGGACTACACGAACACGATACAAAAGAGCGTGTTGTGGCGCTATTGCGGGAACAGCCGGGGTATCTGGCACTGCCCGGCGGATCTGACGCTGGGCCGTACGCCCGATGGCGCGCTCGTCCCGCGGCCCCGCAGTTATTCCATGAGCAATTGGGTGGGCGGGGAGGGTGACGCTCCTCCCACTTACCACAACTGGAGCACCGAAGCGGCCTGGAAGGTTTTCCGGAAGTTGACAGACTTCGACCGGCCGGGACCGGCTACAACGTTTGTGCTCACGGACGAGAACCCTTGGAGCATTAACGATGGCTTCCTTGTCATCCAGATGACCGGCTTCCCGGCCCCGGGCGCGCGTGAAATCGTGGACTTCCCGGGCAACGGCCACGCCGGGGGGTGCGGCTTTTCTTTCGCCGATGGGCACTCCGAAATCCACAAATGGCAGACTGCGGCTATGCTGACGGCTGGTCATGGGAAGGACGTGCCTTGGGGCGAATCCGTTCCGGGCAGCCCGGATGTGTATTGGCTCCAGTTCCACTGCACGCGCGTGCCGGGACAGGGTCCCTGAGCCTGGGACGGTGCGGGAACGACGCTCCGCTCCAGCCCGAGCTCTCACATGGCGGGCCTTGGGTCCTGGGGCGCTCGCGGCACTGCCCCTGGAGTGCGCCCGTCCCCGGGCGTAGCGGCGACGGCTGCCTTTGGACGGCGCTTCCGTCTCACCGCGTAGCGGTGCCCGATGGTAGCCGTGGACTTCCAGTCCACGGGTTGGTGCGTGGGCAAGGGCCAGCGTCGCGTAGCGACGCCTGATGCCTCCGGACTGCCGGCTCGCACCCTGCTCTCAGGCGTCGTTGCGCGACGCGCGACCATTCCCACTCCCCAAAGCGTGGACTTCAGTCCTTGTCTTTACCCACATCTCCTGAGCGGTCATATCAGTTCCCCTTTTGAGCAGGCGGGAGAAATGCCTGAGGAGCAGGCCGGTTTTAGCCGCCAAAGGCGCCCTTGATACCAGCCGGCGGCAACGCCCGGCCAACCCGGAGGGTTGGCAGAAGGTAGTCGGGGGTCGCCGTCCAGCGGCGACCCCCGGTTGAGGGCGTCGGTGGCCCTGCACCCCGGCGGGGTGCCAGAAGAGCACACGTTGGCGGCGGGCGCCTTCTGGCATCCCTCCGGGATGCAATCCCTTGCCGTCGCGGCACCGGGGGTCTCGCTACGCTTCGACCCCCGGCTACCTTCTGCCATCCCTCCGGGATGAGAAATGTGCTTCGGAAATCCGTGACGCCCATCAGATCCGCTTCATGAGGGCACCCAACGATGTGGGTAAAGACAAGGACCGAGGTCCACTACCTTCAGGTGTCGCTACGCGACAGCTCGGAGCAGACGGGTCTCCGGCCGCAAACCTCCGGATTGCCCCGGGACGCCCCGTTTCGCTATCCTTGGCCCGGCATGTATCGAGACAAAAAGGTCGTCGTCGTGATGCCGGCCTATAACGCGGCGCGCACGCTTCGCAAGACCTACAGCGAGGTGCGTGAAGAGCAGTGTGTGGATGCGATTATCCTTGTGGACGACCGCAGCCGGGACGAGACGGTGTCCGTGGCCAAGGGCCTGGAGGGGATACAGGTGCATGTACACGAGGCGAACCGGGGCTACGGGGCCAACCAGAAGACTTGCTACCGTTTGGCGATTGAGGCGGGGGCGGACATCGTCATCATGATCCATGCCGACTATCAGTACACCCCCAAGTTGATTCCGGCGATGGCGGCCATAATCGGCAGCGGGCTCCACCCGTGCGTGTTGGGCAGCCGCATTCTGGGCGGCTACGCCCTGGAGGGCGGCATGCCGCTCTGGAGGTACATCTCCAATCGCTGGCTGACCTTCATCGAGAACCTCCTGCTGGGGGCCAAGCTCTCCGAGTACCACACCGGCTACCGCGCCTTCTCCAAGGAGATCCTTCAGCGGCTGGACCTGGCCGGCAACTCGGACGATTTCGTCTTCGACAACCAGATGCTGGCGCAGATCCTTTGGCACGGCTTCACCATTGCCGAGGTGAGTTGCCCCACCAAGTATTTCGCGGAGGCCTCGTCGATCAACCTCCGGCGCAGCATCCTCTACGGCCTGGGCTGCCTCCGGACCGCCTTGCGCTTTCGCCTGGCCCGCTGGGGCCTGCTCCCCTGCCGCCTCTTCCCGCCGTTGCGGCCTGCCGCACTGGACGTTGGATGACTTTAGTGTCTTTGTCGCAGCCTTTGTCGCTTCCTTTGTCGAGAAATGGCGCATTCGACAAAGGCCGCGACAAAGGCCGCGACGAAGGTCCAAAAGCCGCATGAGTGTGCCACTGCTGGTTGTTCCGATTTAGCGCTGCGCGTGACTTGCGCAACCGACTCGGCTATCTTCGCCCGATGATATTTGAGACTGCTGAGACGAACCGCCGTTGCCACCTGCGGCGGCTTGGGGCGCTGCCCTTGCTGTTGCTAACCTGCGCCCTCCAGGTCCGTGCAGCGGCGGTCCAATGGCCGCAGTTCCGCGGGCCTTGGGGGGACGGGCACGTCTCGGCCCCGGCCGACAGCGCCATCCTGGGCTTTCCGCTGAGTTGGAGCGAGACGGAAAACGTCAAATGGAAGACCGAAATCCCTTATCGCGGCTGGTCCACGCCCGTGGTCATGGGCGGCCAGGCCTGGCTCACCACGGCCACGCCCGAGGGCCACGACTTCTTCGCGATCTGCGTGGACGCCGAGACCGGAGAGGTCCGCTATAACGAGCGGCTCTTTCACTGTGAGCGGCCTGAGCCCTTGGGCAACAATGTGAACGGTTACGCGACGCCATCGCCGGTGATCGAGGCGGGGCGGGTGTATGTGCACTTTGGCAGTTACGGCACGGCGTGCCTGGGCACGGGCGATTTCAAGGTGCTCTGGAAGCGTGAGGACCTGCGCTGCCGCCATTACCGGGGGCCTGCCTCCTCACCGGTCCTCTTCGAGGACCTGTTGATCCTGACTCTGGACGGGGTTGACGTCCAGTACCTGGTTGCCCTGGACAAGAAGACCGGCCAAACCGTGTGGAAGACCGACCGTTCGGTGGCTTGGAACGACGAAAATGTTCCCGGGCAGATGGCCCGGGACGGCGACCTGCGCAAGGCGCACAGCACGCCGCTGCTCGTCAACGCCGGCGGCAAGCCCCTACTCTTGAGCGTCGGCGCCAAAGCCGCCTACGGTTATGACCCCCGCACCGGACGCGAGGTGTGGCGGGTGCGTTATGACGCCTGGTCGGCCGCGCCCTGCCCGCTCTACGACCAGGGCCTGGCCTTCATCATTACGGGCTTCGGCGGCAAGACCGAGTTGCTGGCCATCCGCGTCGATGGCCAGGGCGACGTCACCGATACCCACGTTGCCTGGCGGTTCGGCTCGATGGTCCCCAAGACCGCCTCGCCCATCCTGGTGGACGGCCTCATTTACATGGTGAGCGACGAGGGCCTGCTCACGTGCCTGGAGTCGGCGACCGGCGCGCAGGTCTGGCGCTCGCGCATCCCGGGCAATTATGCCGCTTCGCCCATCTACGCTGACGGACGGCTCTACTGGTTCAATCAACAAGGCAAGACAACCGTCCTGAGGCCCGGCCGGAGCTTCGAGCCCCTGGCGGCCAACTCGCTGGCCGGCGGCTTCATGGCCTCCCCGGCGGCAGCGGGCAATGCCCTTTACCTGCGGACCAAGACCCACCTCTACCGCGTGCAGAGCGCACCCTGAGCCCGGCTGAAGGACACCTTTGTCGCAGCCTTTGTCGCAGCCTTTGTCGGATTGGCCATTCTCCCTCGACAAAGGCTGCGACAAAGGCTGCGAAACCCACACCACGGGCGCATCTGGCGGGTACCACCACGGGAGAGACAATCGCGGGTCACAGTTCAATAGCCCGAAGGGCTTATGATCACTCAGCCCAGGGTTGCGCGGAACGCGCTACCCTGGGTCAGGTCGGCGGCGCGGAACACCCTGAAAGGGTTTCAGCAAGGATACAACCCCTTTCGGGGTAGGTGATCAGAGCGCGCGTGACCCAGGGTAGCGCGTTGCGCGCAACCCTGGGCTGAGTGATTCCGATCCCTTCGGGATGGATCAGGCATCCCAGCGTTGGGCCTGGCCGTTCATGCCTTGGTGGCACCGGCCAAATGCGTCGAGCCGCAGGGGCCATTCACTTGCAAACTCGCCTCTGGCCCGTTATTGTGTGCGGCGTAACGAATGAATATGAAACGACGTGTGATCTACGGGGTCCTGGCCCTGGTGCTTTGCGCCAACTTCCTGGTTGGCGCCAGATTGTATCTCAAGGCGGCCGAGAAGGACACCGTGTACTCCAGCCTCGAGCTCTTCTCGTTTGTCATGGAGAAGGTGCGCAAGGACTACGTTGATGGCCAAAAACTCACCTACCAGGAACTGGTCTATGGCGCCCTCAAGGGCATGCTCGGCACCCTGGATCCCCACAGCGAGTTCATGGACCCCGAGAAATACCGGGAACTGCAGAACGATACCCAGGGCGCCTTCGGGGGGCTGGGCATCAGCGTTAACTACAAAGACAATTTCATCACCGTGGTCGTCCCCATGACCAACACCCCGGCCTGGAGGGCCGGCATCCTCTCGGGCGACCGCATCGTCAAGATCAACGGCAAGAGCACCGAGAAGATGAGCATCGATGACGCCATCCGGGACCTGCGCGGCGAACCCAACACCGACGTCCGCCTCACCGTCTTCCGCCCCGCCTCGCACGAGACCAAGGAGTTCAAGCTGACCCGCGCCATGATCAACGTCGATATGGTCACCGACATCAACGGGCGAAAGGAATTCAAGCTGGGCGAGGACAAGATCGGCTATGTTCGCCTCATCCAGTTTGGTGAAAAGACCAGCGACGATCTCGAAGCGGCCCTGAGCAAGCTCAAGCGCCAGGGCATGCAAGGGCTGGTGCTGGACCTGCGTTGGAACCCGGGCGGCCTGCTCGACCAGGCGGTGGATGTCTGCTCCAAATTCCTGCCCAAGCGCCAGTTGGTGGTGACTACCGAGGGGCGCAGCCCCAGCCAGGACTCCAGGCGCGAGGCACTCGGGCACGATGAACTCAGCGGCATGCCCGTCGTCGTCCTGGTCAACCTGGGCAGCGCCAGCGCCTCCGAGATCGTCGCCGGCTGCCTCCAGGATCTCAAGCGCGCCGTCATCCTTGGCGAAAGGACCTTCGGCAAGGGCTCCGTGCAGAGCATCCTTCCCCTCCAGGACGGCTCCGCCCTGCGCCTGACCACCGCCAAATACTATACCCCCAGCCACAAGGTCATCCATGAGGTGGGCATTACGCCCGACATCACCGTCCCCGTGACCCTCGAAGAGGCCCAGGCCGCCCTGGTCCAGCGCACCCCCAGCGGGCCGGAGAGCCTGGATGAGAAAGACCGCCTGCGCGCCCTGGCCATTCGCGACATTCAACTGGACCGCGCCGTGGACCTGCTCAAAGGCATCACCCTCTTCGCCCATCTGCCTCGGGGCACCGAGCAGCGCGTCGCACAGAGCAGGAATTAGCCCGGCGGCCCGGACTGCTCGAAGGCTCCTCGTAATTTGCGGCGCCATGCTCTTAGCCATCGAGACTTCCTGTGACGAGACCAGCGCCGCCCTGGTCGAGCAGGGGCGGGTCCTGGCCAACATCGTTTCTTCCCAGGTCGCGCTGCACGCCCAATATGGGGGCGTGGTGCCGGAGTTGGCGGCGCGCGAGCACCTGCGGAACCTGTTGCCGGTGGCGCGCACCGCTCTGTCGGAGGCCCGGGTGAGCGCCACCCGGCTCGATGCCGTGGCGGCCACCCAGGGCCCGGGCCTGCCCAGCGCCTTGCTGGTGGGCTTCAAGGCCGCTCAAGCCGTCGCGTTTGCCCTGAGGCGGCCGTTCTTCGGCGTTCACCACCACGAGGCCCATCTCTATTCGCCCTGGATTGCGGGCTGCCCGCCCGCCGCGGACTTTTCGCAGTTCGAGCCGAACCTGGCTCTCATCGTCAGCGGCGGCCACACGATGCTGGTGTGCGTCCAGAGCGAATCCGAGCACCGGCTGCTGGGCTCGACTGTGGACGATGCCGCGGGCGAGTGTTTCGACAAGGTGGGCAAGCTCCTTGGGCTGGCCTATCCGGCCGGGCCGAGATCGACCGCCTGGCGGAGCAGGGAAACCCGGCCGCATTCAGGTTTCCAAGGCCGATGCTCAACGAGGCGCATGACGATTTCAGCTTCAGCGGCCTCAAGACATCCGTGCGCTATTTCTTGCGGGACCATCCCGGGGCCGGCGACGACCCGCAGGGCCTGCGCGACCTGGCCGCCAGCGTCCAGGCGGCCATCGTGGAGGTCCTGGTGGCCAAGACCATCCGCGCTGCCCGCCGGCTCCGCCTTGGATGCGTCACCGCCTCGGGCGGCGTCACCTGCAACCGCGCCCTCCGGCAGGCGCTGGCCGCCGCTTGCGCCAGCCAGGGCCTCAGACTGCGTCTGGCGCAACAGGGCCTTTGCACCGACAACGCGGCCATGATCGGCATCGTGGCCGAGCGCAAGTTGATGCGCGGCGCGCCCCAGACTCCGTTCGCAGCCGAGATCCTCCCCAGTTGGCCGCTGTGAATTCGGAACCGGTGGCGGAATTAGACCTCAGTTCAAGAGTAACCCGACATGAAGGTCGAGGGTCGAGGGTCGAGTGGCGGACGGCAAGCGCACATCGGAGCGATCTTCTTGCGGCGATCTTATTCCTCCGTCGCGACCTCTTGCGCTTGTCGCCCTCGACCCTCGACCCTCGTCCCTCATGTATTACCTCGGACTGACGCCCCCCGGCGAGGTTTGGGCTTTGAAATCGGGGGTCTCCTCGGTCGGTTTGCGTTTGAGGTTCTCCTGGCGCATGGCCATCTCGGCCATCATGGCTTCGGCGCTCTCATGGCGCGCGAAGCCGTCGGGCGGCGCGAACAACCGGCTTGCGGGGGCCTGGAGTCTGAAGCTGGAGCAAACGAGGGTCAGCGGCCGCCTGGTCGCGGCGGTGACGATGCGGACCGGCAGGCCCTTGAGATCGGTCGCGCGCCAGACCCGGAACTGGGCGCTGGAGCCATCGTCGGAGGCCGTCTCGATTTCAACCCTCTTGCAGGGATGGCCCTGGACCGTTTCCAGGGCGGGGCCGGCAGGCCGGACCAGGAGATTGGTGACCCGGGTGCGCGAGGAGACCGGGGCATAGCCCTGGAGCGCCTCGCTCAACAGGCAGCCCTGGTTCTGCGCCGCGTCCCAGATGAAACCGAAGCCGCCGCGGGCGAAATGCTTGGCGGCTGGGGCTTTGGGGTCCGGGGCAAACAAGAGGCGGGAGTCGCGGACCAGGAGCTGGCCCGAGAGCGTCTCGTGCGGGTTGGGCGGTGAACCGGCGGTCATGACGACATAACAGGAAAACCCGGGGGCATTGGTCAGGAGCAGCGCCATCGGGCCGTGCAGGAAAGGCGGCGGCGGCGGCGGAATCAGGCCGAGTCGGTTCTTGTCGGGCGAGTGGCTGCAGCCGGCGGCCGCCAGCCCCAAAACCAGCGCCAGCCCCAGGGATCGTTTCACGGTATCCATGGCTGCCGTACATACCGCAAAGCAGGCGCCACGTCTAATCCTGATTTCGATTGCGGGCGCGCTGCGCCCAACCCTATAGTGCCCGCATGGTTCATGTTGGTGTCGGTTACGACGTTCACGCCCTGGTCGAGGGCCGCAGGCTCATCCTGGGCGGCGTGGAAATCGCCCACAGCAAGGGATTGGATGGGCACTCCGATGCCGACGTGTTGATGCACGCTCTGTGCGATGCCATCCTGGGCGCGCTCGGGCAGGCCGATATCGGGCACTTCTTCCCCAACACGGACCCCCGCTGGCGCGGCGCGCCCAGCCGGCTCTTTCTGGAGGAGGCCGCCCGGTTGACGGAGTCGCGCCGGGGCAGGATCGTCAACCTGGATGCCACGCTCATCGCGCAGCAGCCGAGGCTCCTGCCTCATATCCCGCAGATGAAGGCCAACATCGCCGCCGCCCTGCGCATCAAGCCCGAGCAGGTTGGCATCAAGGCCACCACCAACGAACACCTGGGGTTCATCGGCCGTGAGGAGGGCATCGCCGCCATGGCCGTGGCGAGCGTGGACTTGCCGCGCGCCCCGAGTGCGCGCAGGAGATGATTGAGACTGACGCCCATGGCCGCGAAGGCTGAAATCAGTTGGAGACGCGTCACCGGGGAAGGCCTCCGCGTCCAGGTCTATGCCCGGCACGTCGGACGGGAATGGCGCTTCTTCGTGCGCCAGC
The DNA here is from genome assembly GCA_963749495.1 of uncultured bacterium. Lineage (GTDB taxonomy): Bacteria > Verrucomicrobiota > Verrucomicrobiia > Limisphaerales > UBA8199 > CAVQND01. The sequence continues at coordinate 12,206 of CAVVMW010000014.1, read as the reverse complement.
GCCGCTTCGACCAATGGCAGGCCATGGGCGAACCGCCCTTGGAAGATTGGCTCGAACTCCTGAATGGCGTCCAACGCCGCATCAGCCGCCGCCGCCTCTCGCCCAAGGAGGAGGACCGTGTCAGGACTTCCATCCGCGAACGCTTTCCCGAGGCCGAAGTGGCCTGACGGCTTTTTTTCGCTGACAGATCGCCCGCGGTTGCCTTAGAGTCTAGGGGCTATGGGCAAAGCGCCGCTGATTTTGATCGCGCCGACCGTGGACCGGAAGGGGTCGGAGTTCGGCGATCTGTCCGCTGGGCTCTCGACGGCTTACCCGGAGGCAGTGGAGGCGGCCGGCGGCTTGCCCATGCTCCTGCCGCCGAGCACGGCCGCTGAAACCCTGGGCGATTGTGTCGGGCGGAGCGACGGGGTGCTGCTGACCGGGGGTGAGGACGTGGACCCGCGCCTGCACACCCGGCGATTGAGCGCCCGCCTGCGCAAGGCCGTGACCGTCAGCCCGGACGGTGGGCGGCGGGACTTGCGCGAGATGCTCTTGATCGACCAGGTCTTCCGCCAACGCAAGCCGCTGATGGCGATTTGCCGGGGCCAGCAGATCCTCAACGTGGCCCTGGGCGGCACGCTGATGGTGGACATTGCGGCGCAACTACGCCGGGCCATGAACCATCGCCGGATGGATCGCCCTCGTGAGGTGGTCCATAAAGTGCGATTGACACCGGGTTCGTTGCTGGCCAGGATAACGGGTGTGGTGAGCCTGGGTGTCAACAGCACGCACCACCAGGCCGTCGCGCGGGTCGCCGCGCCGCTCAGAGTGGCTGCGGCCAGCGATGACGGGGTGGTGGAAGGGCTCGAACTGAAGCCCGGCGCCGCGCAGTGCCTGCCATTCCTGTTGAGCGTGCAATTTCACCCGGAACGCCTGGCGGACCGCTATGCCGAGCACCGGGCGCTGTTCCGCGCGTTTATCCGGGCCTGTGAGTTGAACCGCCAAAAGCTTTTATGAAGGGCAAAGTCCTGATTGTTGATGACGACCCAGACCAGCGCACCGTCCTGACGGCGTTGCTGGAAGGGGATTACCAGGTCTCGACGGCCGACAGCGGCGCGGCGCTCCAGAGGGCCTTCGCCCAGGGCCAGCCCGACCTGGTGCTGCTGGATGTCAAGCTGCCGGATGCCGACGGCCTGGAACTGCTCCCGCAACTCAAAAAACACTGGGCCGATACCCAGGTGATCGTCCTGACCGGCGCCCCCAGCGACAACGAGGCCGTCTCCTGGGCCGTCGAGGCCATCAAACGCGGCGCCTTCAATTTCATTCGCAAGAACTTCCAGTTCGATGGCGAGAAGCTCCTGGCCGACGTCCAGAACGCTATCGAGCACAAGCGCCAGAACGAAGAGGCCAGCACGCTGCGCCGCGCCCTGGAGACCATGAGCGGCACCCCCTCGCCCATCTTCCAGAGCGCCGCCATGCGCGAGGTGGTCCGCAAGATTGACCGCATCGCCCCCAGCGACGTCACCGTCCTTATCACCGGCGAGAGCGGCACCGGCAAAGAGGTCATCGCCGACCTGCTCCACGCTCTGAGCCCCCGCAGCAAGGGCCAGATCATCAAGGTCAATTGCGCGGCCTTGCCCCGCGAACTCATCGAGAGCGAACTCTTCGGCTCGGTCCGAGGCGCCTTCACCGGCGCCCATGCCGACCGCGAGGGCCTCTTTCGCCAGGCCGAAGGCGGCACCCTTCTCCTGGACGAGATCTCCGAGATGCCGGTTGACACCCAGAGCAAACTCCTGCGCGTCCTCCAGGACCAGGAGGTCCGGCCCGTCGGCGGCAAGTCCAGCTACAAGACCAACTGCCGCATCATCGCCTCCACCAATCGCATTCCCCAGGAGGCCATCCAGGAAGGCAAGCTCCGCGAGGACCTCTTCTACCGCATCAGCGCCATCTCCATGCACCTGCCCCCGTTGCGCGAACGCCAGGAGGACATCATGCCCCTGGCCAACTCCTTCCTCAAACGCTTCGCCGCACAGGCCAACCGCACCCTCCTGGGCTTCAAACCCTCCGCCGTCGAGCGATTGACCGCCTTCGACTGGCCCGGCAACGTCCGCCAACTCCAAAACGAAATCCAGCGCGCCGTCCTGCTTTGCGAGGGCAACGAAATCGATGGCAGCGACCTCTCCATCTCCGAGACCCGCTCCGCGGGCGGCGAAACGGGCGACACCAATTTCACCCTCCTCGAAGGCGTCGAGCGCAACGCGATCATCCAGATGCTCAAAGAGACCGGCGGCAACAAGCTGGAGACCGCCAAGCGCCTGGGCATCGGCCGCCAAACCCTCTACAACAAGATCAAGGCCTACGGGATTGAGGTCTGAGAGGGGCTGGGTAAAGGTCTCAGTGAAAGCGAGAGCAGCACCGCGCGCGTCGCGGAGCGACGCAGTGAAGGTAGCCGTGGACCTCGGTCCACGGTTTCGGGGCTGGGAATATGCGCGCGTTGCGGAGCGACGCCTGACGGTCTGGCGCTGGCAGATCTAATCGTGTTTTCAGGCGTCGCTACGCGACGCGGGTGAGCTTGGGCCGTGGGTCCGTGGACTGGAAGTCCACGGCTACCATCACGCACCGCTACGCGGTGCCCGCGTTGCGGAGCGACGCAGTGGGAATATCCGGAGTCGGGGCGCTCCAAGGTCACTTGCCGGGCGGGGTCGCACCAAGCTTTTTGACCAGCACCTTCGAGTTGCGGCCGCTCTGCTCGTAGCGCTCGCGCCGGGCGGGGGGCAGGTCGTCGGGCGAGCCCTCGACGAACCCGGCCTTGGATTGGAAGTAGGTGAAGGCCTGGGTGGAAAGGGTGATCAGTTGGCCCAGCCCCATCTCGCACGCCCGGTTCTCGACGAACTGGACCAGCTTGCGCCCGATGCCCTGGTTTTCGTGGGGCGCGCTCACATAGAGGCAGGCCAGCTCCCCTTTGCCATGCTCCGGGTAGGAGTGCAGCGCCACGCACGCCACGGGGTTCTTGTCGATCTCGAAGAGGTAATAATCGCCCAATTGTTTTTCGATCATCGAACGGGTGCGCCGGGTCAACTCCTCGCTCTCGACCGATCCCTTGGTCAGGCTGAGGATGTTGCGGATGTCCTTTTTGAGGGCGCGGCGGATTTGCTGGAACTCGTTGCCATAGACGAGGGTGCCCACGCCCTCGTTGGTAAAGACCTCGGCCAGGAGGCCCTCCTCGACGGAACCGTTGATGACGTGGACGCGGGGCACGCCGGCGTTGCAGGCGGCGACGGCGTGGATGGCCTTGGAGACCAGGTGCGGGTGGATGTCGTGTTTTTGGAGTGCGAGCACCGATTCGAGGTCGCTGACCGGCATCTGGCGGATGACGCGGTCGCGCACGACGATGCCGTCGTGCGTGGTGATGAACATGAGCTTTGCGGCCCTGAGGGCCACGGCGGCGGCCAGGGCCACGGCGTCCGAGTTCACCCGATAGGTCTTGCCGTCGCCGTCAAAACCCAGCGGCGGGAGCACCGGGATGATGCCGTTGTCGAGGAGCTTTTGGAGCATCTCGACGTCCACGCGCTCGACCTTGCCGGTGAAGAGATGGTCCACGCCGTGGAGGATGCCCATCGGGTAGGCCAGGACCGCGTTGGTGCAGGCGGCGCGAAGGTCGTTGGCCGCCAGCCCCTCCAGGATTTCGTGCGTCAGCCCGTTGGCGGCGGTCAGCGCCAGCCGGAGGGTGGCCTCGTCCGTTATCCCGGTCCCATCGAGGTTGGACGCCGCTACCCCTTGCTCCGCCGCCAGCCGCTTGATCTGCTCGGAGGCCCCGTGCGCCAGCACGATGCGGATGTTCAGCGAGCGCAGCACCGCAACATCCACCAGCAGATTGGCGAAATTCTCGCTCGCCACGATCGCCCCGTCCACGCTAATGATGAATATCCTCTCCCGGAATTGGGGAATGTAGCGCAGGATGCCCCGCAAGTCGGTCAGTTTCACTTTAGTAGTTCGTTAATCCAGGTGGAACACCTCTTCCATCTCCGCCCACCACTGCCCCGGGGCGCGCTCGGCGAGGGGCTTTTGGCACGGCTCGCAGAGCGTCCACCACCGCTGTGTGGCCGGGTCTGCCGCCATCTTCGCCATGTCGGCTGCAAAGTCGCTGCCGGCATACTCGAAGTAGGCAAACAGGTAATGCCGGCCGTCCTTGAGCCGGCGAAGAAAGATCGAGTAGTTCCGGATTTGGGACTCCTTGATCTGCTTGAGCACGTCGGGCCAGACGGCGGCGTGTAATTGCTTGTATTCCGCGATTTTTTCCGGCCGCAGGCCGATGACCATTCCATAGCGTTTCATAATGGAGCGCGGGCATTCTTGTCCGCTTGTGCGCTCTAGTCAATAGCGGGGCGGACAGAATCGCGGCGGATGAAATGCAGGCACAAAAGGGACGCAAGGGCGCTGAAAATTCACCTTGAGTGAAGGCGGGGCTTGGTCCATTCTACGCGAAGCTAAGCAGACGGCCTGATGGGCGCGCAGCTCACATCTTTTCGGAGCGCGGACAGTAATGTGCGCGCTCCGATGCCGCAGGGCGCGCTCACCCGGGGCTTGGGATGCCGAACCGATACGTCCGCCGAATCCCACTTATGAAGACAATCGAACGGGGCACCTGTTCCCGAAAGGCCTTTACTCTGATCGAACTCCTGGTCGTCATCGCCATCATCGCCATCCTGGCGGCCATGCTGCTTCCGGCCCTTGGGAAGGCCAAGACAAGGGTCACCGGGGCATACTGCAGAGGCAATGAGAAGCAGCTCCTCACGGCCTTCCTGCTCTATGCGGACGACAACAACTCGCTGATGCAGCCGACGACGACGGCGCTGGGGGCGCCCCAGGACATGTTCGCCGGCGGCTACTGGGTTGTGCCCAACATCAGCGCGGGCATGACTAGGGAACAGGCCATCAACAACGTCATCATCGGTCTGAAGCAAGGCCAGCTTTGGAAATACGCCCCCGCCCCGGGCGTTTATCATTGCCCCGGCGACCTGCGGTTCCGCCGCACGGTAGGAAGCAAATGGGCTTAAGACAGCTACTCGAAGGTGGACGGGATGGCGGGCGGCATGTGGCAACTGCCCGCGATCCACCCGCTCAAGAAAATGACGAACGTTCCCGAGACCGCCAAGAGCTTGGTATTTGTGGAGGAGAACGATTCCCGCAACTATAACGAAGGCACGTGGGTCATCAATGTCCAAGCGGGCGGCGCCACCGCGGGCTGGGTCGATTCCCTGGCGGTCAGCCACGGCCCCGCCACCACCCTCGCCTTCGCCGACGGCCACGTCGAGAACCACCAATGGAGGGAGTTGTCAACCATTCAGGCCGGGGCCGACGCCGGCGCCGGGCTTGACACCGCTTTCTACTGGCCGTTGGCCAACAACGGCAAGGACCGGGACTTCGGCTACATCGAGCCGCTCTACAAGTACGACGAGTGGCCCAAGTACACCACACGGCCACATTAGGGCGTTGGGGCGCGCAAGGCCGACGCGTCGGACCGGTCCGACCGGTCTGACCCGAAGGTCAGTGGGCGTCCAGCACCTTTTCCAGCCCCTCCAGGCACCGCTGGTTCTGCTTGGGCGTGCCGATTGAGATGCGCACCCACCCCGGCAGTTGGTAGCCGCCCATGGGCCGGACAATGACGCCCAGCTTCTGCATCGCCTCGAACACCCGCTCGCCTTGCCCCACCCGGACCAGGATGAAATTGGCCGAGGAAGGGACATACTCCAGGCCGAGTCTGCGGAAGGCGCGGGCGAAGAACCTGAGCCCGCGCGCGTTAGTCCGGCGAGTCCGCTCGGCATGGGCGGTGTCGTCCAGGGCCGCCAGGGCGCCGGCCTGGGCGATGGCATTGAGATTGAAGGGCTGCCGGATCTTCTCCAGTTGGGCCATGAAATCCGGGTGTCCAATGCCATAGCCAAGCCGCAGGCCGGCCAGGCCGTAGATCTTGGAGAAGGTGCGCAGCAGGACCAGGTTCGGCCTGCGGCCGCTGCGGACCTCCGGGAGCAGGTCCGGCGGTTGGTCCAGGAACTCGATGTAGGCCTCGTCCAGGACCAGGGCGATCTCCTCCGGGACGGCGCTGACAAACCGGGCCAGCTCCTCACGCGGCGCAATGGTCCCGGTCGGGTTGTTCGGGTTGGCCACGAACACCACGCGCGTGCGGGGGGTCAGCGCCGCCAGCATCGCCTCCAGGTCATGGCCGTAGTCGCGCGCCGGCGTGACCACCAGCCTCGCGCCAAACAGGGCGGTCACGATGGGATAGACCGCGAAGCAATACTCAGACGCCACGGCCTCCGCTCCCGGCCCCAACAGCGCGTGGCCGATGAACTCGAGCAGTTCGTTGGAGCCGTTGCCGAGGACGAGATTGGACGGCGTGACATCGAGTTTAGCCGCCAGTCTCTGCTTGAGATAAAAGGCGTTGCCGTCCGGGTACAAATTGGCCTGCGCCAGCGCCCGCCGCATTGCCGCCACGGCCAGGCGCGACGGGCCGAGCGGATTCTCGTTCGACGCGAGCTTGATGATGTCGGCGGCCGGCAGGCCCAGTTCGCGCGCAACTTCCTCGATGGGACGCCCGGGTTGATAGACCGGGAGGCCGTTCAATACTGGGTTGAAGGGCAAGGACATATTCAAAGCCCGGCCAGAATGGGCCTCAGGTTATGAGGTTGTCAAGCGAGCGGTCCGGACGAGCGCCCGGCAAAGCTGCAAATCCGAGGCACAAAATCCGAAGCACGAAATCCGAAATCCGAAGCACGAAATCTGAAACAAATTCGAAATTCGAAGTTTAGATGTTCAAAACTCGGTTGCCTGGTCCGTTTTAGGCCCAGCGCCGAATTACCCGAAACAGGCCCGTCCGGCTGCTGTTAGGGCATTACCCTTCCACGCTCGAAACGCCTATGGCAACCGGGTTTTGAACATTTCCCGTTTGAATTTTGAATCGGGAGTATGTAGATAGCGCAAATCCAGGAAACAGCATTAAACCTGCTGATAGCTAAAATCAGCGGAAAATCGCACTTATTTCACGGCATACTTGCGAACAGATTTGCACCCCTTGGCGCAGACGTAGTGAACCACCAATTCACGGTTTTCAACTTTAGGCGGCACAAATGCAGTATCTATGGTAGCTGGTGCTCCACATTCACATTGAACGTTGTTCGGATAGTTTGGATTTTTGGTCATGGTTTTAAGCCTCGACTTTCGGCCAGCCCTTTGCCGGTTGCTTCACGAGAAAAGACGGCCTGATTGCCTCGCGCCAGATCACGCCCAATTTCAGCCGCTCAGCCTTCAGGCCTCGTTTGGCCGGTTTTTCCTTGGCAGGAGAGGGCTTCATTTTCTGCTTTAGCTCTTAGGCTTCTGGAAACACTCAATTATCCTTGTGACGCAAACCCAGATTGTTGAGAACCCGCCAATGACCAGATAAAGTTTGTAGTCTTTGAGCGGCCCCAAATCAATTTTGCTGTTCAGCGTTAAACAGCAGATTTGAATACCAATAAGAACACCTGAACAACTGAAGAAAATAACAATGCCGTCCTTCAGTTCCGATTTACTCCACTTGCAAATTATGTATGCGATGACGGTGACAACGCTTAGCCCAACAGCGCAGAGGAATACCGCCTCATTTGTCATGGGGCTGTGGGGAATGTGAGCCGCTACACCAGAAACCGATTACGCCAGACGCGACAGCGCCGACTATTCCGCCAACCGGGCCTGCGAAGGACGTTCCCAACAGCGCACCGCCAGAAGCACAGGCCAACGCCGTAGTGCCGCTGGAAATAAACTCAAAATGAGCGGGCCATTTGACCTCTTGAGGTTTTTCCGCTTTTATTTCCATAAACGCTCGAACAATTTTTTGTAAACGTTTTAGCATAATCCGAGTTGGATGCAATGTAAATACGCGAAATTCAGTCTTAACCCGATAAGGAAGTCTTAAATCCCAAAAACGGGAAAATGTGGGATTGCGTTATCTACATACTCCCGTTTTGAATTTGTTTCGGATTTCGGATTTCGGATTTCGGGCGAGGCGGCTTAATAGACGATGATCGAGCGCACGGGGTATTGCTGGAGCCTGAGTCGGCCGTTGAGGAAGCCGAGTTCAATGAGGAAGGAGATCCCCAGGATGCGTGCGTCCAGGCGTTGGACCAGGGCGGCGGCGGCGGCGGCCGTCCCGCCGGTGGCGAGCAGGTCATCGACGACCAGCACCCGGCTGCCGGGCTTGAGCGCGTCCACGTGCACCGCCACGGTGGCGGTGCCGTACTCCAGGGAGTATTCCTGTTCGAGCGTCGCAAAGGGGAGCTTGCCCTTCTTGCGAATCGGCACGAAGCCCGCCCCGAGTTTGAGGGCCGCCGCAGCGGCAAAGATGAATCCGCGCGCGTCGATGCCCACAACCGCGTCCACCATCCCCGGCTCGAACCCCTCGGTCAGCAGGTTGATGCTGCCCGAAAAGAGCCGCGCGTCCGCCAGCACGGGCGTGATGTCCTTGAACTGAATGCCGGGTTTGGGGAAATCCGGCACGTTCCGGATGGCCCGTTGGATCTCCGATACGGTGGGGCAAGAGGGTGTCATGGTCGTGGTGGTCTTCGCTCAGGCCTTGGTCGTCTCCATCTTCTCAATCATCTTCCTGAGTTTTTTCAAGGCGATATTCTGGATCTGGCGCACGCGCTCGCGGGTGACGCCGAATTTCTGGCCGACCTCTTCGAGGGTCTTTTGGGGCCCGCCGTCCAGGCCGAATCGGGCGCGCAGGATGGTGGCCTCGCGAGGGTCGAGGGTCTTGACCATCTCCTGCAACATGCGGGTGACGGTCTTTTCCTCGAGCCTGCTCATACGGGGTGTCCGCGCTCTCGTCCTGGACCACCTCGGCGAAATTGTTCGAGTCCTCGTTGCCGATGGGGGCGTCCAGCGAGGCGGGCCGGATGGCGGCCATGCGCATCTGAGCAACTCTGGAGGCGCTGATGCCCAACTCCTCGCCCAGCTCCTCATCGGTCGGTTCGCGACCCAACTCCTCTTGCAGCCGCATCGCTGTGCGCCGCATCTTGGAAATCTTGTCCACCAGGTGGACCGGCAGGCGAATGGTCTTGGACTGGTTGGCCAGGGCCCGCTTGATCGATTGCTTGATCCACCACGAGCCGTAGGTCGAGAGCTTGCCGCCCTTGGCGGGGTCGAACCGCTCGACCGCCTTCATGAGGCCGATATTGCCCTCGCTGATCAGGTCCAGCAACGGCAGCCCGATCCCCTCGTAATCCCGCGCGATCTTCACCACCAGCCGCAGATTGGCCTTGATCATCTGCTCCCGCGCCCGCTTGTCCCCCCTCTTGATCCGCGCTGCCAACTCGATCTCCTCCTGCGGCGTCAGCAGCTTCACCTGCCCGATCTCCCGCAGGTAAAGTTTGATGGCCGTGTCCCCGTCATAACCCGACCGCTCCCGGCTGCGCAACGGCGCCCCTTCCTCCTCCGCCTCGGAGCCAAGCTGCTCCTCGGCCTCGGCGGCCTTCAGCGCCGCCTCTTCCTTGGCCAACTCCTCCTCCTTGGGCTCTTCCTCTTCGTCTTTGGACAGTTCTTCGTCCCGCGCCAACTCCTCCTCCTTGGGAAACTCCTCCTGCGGGGCAGGCACCGGCCTGGCCGCCGGCTTCGCCTTCGCGCTCACGCGAGCCGGATGCCGGCGCGGCGGCCGCTGCCGGCCCTTGGGCCGGCTTACATTCTGGCGCTTGGTTCCAACTGCCATATGCCGGGTCAACAACATACCTTCTGGGCGCGCGCTGGCAACGAATTTTAGCAGGTCAAATCGCAGTGTCGGTGCGCTTGATAATCTCCAGCCTTATCAGAGGACAGCGCTGGAGGAAATGGGTTCTTTTGCCCATGTCTGCCCGTTCGCAGGCTGTACCAATCTTGCTATTTGGACGACAATTTCCGCGCAAATGTTCAAAGCCCCTTAATTGAGGAAGGTCGGGGCCAGGTAGTAGAGCTGGCCGGCGCGCAGCTTGGGGGCCTGCAGGCCCAGGTCCACCTTCACCACCTTCGAGTTGGCCTTGCCGAACAGGCGGAAGATGTCGGACAAATCATATCGCTGTTGGTACTGGACCACGCTGGCGAAGGGAATCCCGGCGATTCGCTTGGCCCGTTCGACGGCGTCCTCGAACGTGCCCAACTGGTTGACGAAACCCAGGTTGTAGGCCTCGGTGCCGGAGAGCACCCGGCCATCGGCGTAGCGGGTCCAGTCCTCGCTCAGGGGGCGGCCCCCGTGGTCGCGGGCGAATTTGCGCCCCTCGCCGACCACGGTCTTGAATCGTCCGAAGGTCTCATCGATGAGCGACTGGACCATCTTCCGTTCCTCGGGTGTGATTTGGTCCGGCTCGCGCTCGCCGCTGAGCATGTCCTTGTAGCGCCCGCTCTTGTAAACCATCGGCTGCAGCCCGATCTTGTCCATCAGCGCCCGGTAGTTCCAGGTGTGCAGGATGACGCCGATGCTCCCGGTAATGGTCAGTTCATTGGCCACGATCCAGCGGCACGGCGCCGAGACGTAGTAGCCGCCCGAGGCCGCCACGTCGGACATCGAGGCTATCACCGGCTTGCTGTTTCGCTTCCTTTGAAACTCGGAGATCGCCCGGTAAATCTCGTCCGAGGCGAGCACCTCCCCGCCCGGCGAATTGACCTTCAGGATGACTGCCTTGACGTCATCGTCCTCCAGCGCCCGCTTCAACTCCGCTTTGACCACTTGCGGCGAAACCATGCCGCCTTCGTCGCTGAATTGGCTGCCGATGATCCCGGTGACGGGCACCACGGCGATCTTGTCGCTGGTGCGGGCGTCCCGCGTCAGGATCGCCTCGTCGAGTCTCGGTCCGTACGTGCGCCCGGAATGGGCGCCATCAAAGGGGAGGTTGCCGATGAGGCTCATGAGATTCCAGAGCACGCTCAAGACCAACAGGACCAGCAACGCCAGCGCGGCGATCATCCAACCGTGCCCGCGCCGGGGCGCCGGCGGCGGCGCTGCAGTGGGCCGCGGCGGGGGCGGCGGGGAGATGACCGGCGGCGGCGGATAGCCCGGCGACCACGATGGCGGTGAGGCAGAATTCTCTTCCATAGCTGGCGAAAACTAGCTCATGCGCCTGTGGGCGGCAAGGGAGGAATCGAATGACGAATGACGAATGACGAATGAGGAGCCGCCAGTTCGTCCATTCGTCATTCGTCATTCGTCATTCTCGTTCGACGCTCAGAGCCGGGCAACCAGTAACTCCCTCTGGAAGATCAGTTCCTTGGGCAGGTGCGAATAGAGTTTCATGAAGAGTTCTTCCTGCATGATAACCTCGCGGCGCCACTCTTCGTTATTGACGGCCTGGGCGCATTCGAGCGTTTGGAGCGTGAAGTCGGGGATGCCAGCCAGGTCGAAGCTCTTGAGGTTGGGCACCCAGCCCAGCGGGGTTTCCTCGGCATCGATGCGCCCGTGGCAGCGGTCGACAATCCACTTGAGCACGCGCATGTTCTCGCCGAAACCGGGCCAGAGGTAGTCCCCACGCCCGTTTTTTCGGAACCAGTTGGCATGGAAGATGCGCGGGGGGTGCCTGATGGACCGGTGCATGTTGATCCAGTGCCGGAAATAATCGCCCATGTGATAGCCGCAGAAGGGCAGCATCGCCATGGGGTCGCGCCGGACCTGGCCGGCCCCGCCGGCGGCGGCGGCGGTCATTTCCGAGCCCATCGTGGCGCCCACATAGACGCCGTGGACCCAGTTGAAGGCCTGGAACACCAGGGGCACCGTGGTCGAGCGCCGGCCGCCGAAGATGATGGCGCTGATCGGCACGCCTTGCGGGTCATTGGCCTCGGGGGCGAGCACCGGGTTATTGGCCATCGGAACGCAGAACCGGCTGTTGGGATGCGCCGCCGGTTCCGTGGACTCGGGCGTCCATCGGTTGCCCTTCCAGTCCTGGCACTCGCTGGGCGGGGGACCATCTTTGCCCTCCCACCAGACGTCGAGGTCCCGGGTCAGGGCGACATTGGTGTAAATGGTGTCGCGGGAGATCATCTCCAACCCGTTGGGGTTGGATTTGGAGTTGGTGCCGGGCACCACCCCGAAGTAGCCCGCCTCCGGGTTGATGGCATAGAGGCGGCCATCGGTCCCGGGCCTCATCCAGGCGATGTCATCCCCGATCGTCCGGATCTTCCAATCCTTGAAGTAGGGGGGTGGAATCATCATCGCGAAGTTAGTCTTGCCGCAGTTG
>CAVVMW010000013.1:0-80298 GCA_963749495.1 uncultured bacterium | reverse complement strand
ACTCGTTCTCAAACTTTTTGGCCTTTGTTGCGTTGTTTCCGGACCTGGTCGCCAGCCCGATTATCCGCTACAAGACCCTCGCCGAACAATTGCAGGAACGCCAACACACGGTGGCACGGTTTGCTTCGGGTGTTTCCATTTTCGTGGTTGGCTTTGCCAAGAAGGTTTTGCTGGCCAACCCTTGCGGGCAAGTGGCCGACGCGGTGTTCAACGCGGCCAGCCCCTATGCGCTCGATGCCTGGGTGGGAGTAATCGCGTACACGTTCCAAATCTACTTCGATTTCTCCGGTTATCGGAACATGGCCGTCGGTATCGGACGCATGCTGGGGTTTGAGTTCCTGAAGAACTTCGACGCGCCCTACCGTTCCGAGAGCATCACGGAACTTTGGCGGCGCTGGCACATCTCCCTATCCAGCGTGTTGCGGGATTATTTATACTATGCGCTCGGCGGCAATCGGAAGGGAGAAGGGCGAACCTATTTCAATCTCGCGGTGGTGATGGTGTTGGGGGGCTTATGGCACGGTGCCAAGTGGAACTTTGTGGTCTGGGGCGCGTTCCATGGGCTGCTCCTGGCCTTGGAAAGGTGGCGTGGAAAACGCAGCCTTTACCAGGTGCTGCCGCGGCCAGCACGCATCGGCCTCACGTTTCTGCTGGTGCTGCTGTCGTGGGTTTTGTTTCGTGCCGATAACCTGACCGCGGCCAGAGATTATTTCATGGCGATGTTGGCCTGGGCTCTATCGGAACCATCGCCCCATTGCTGGCAGCAACAATTTACACTCCTTACCACCTGCTGGTTCTCGGCATCTGCGCGGCCTGGTCTTCCAGCCTTTACAGGCCCACGATTGGGCGCAGTCGCCGGTGACCTGGGGACGGGCCGCGGCGTTGGTTCCGCTGTTTGTGTTTTCACTGGTCGCGATGTTCTCGCAGGCTTTCAACCCCTTCCTCTATTTCCAATTTTGACCGGCCATGAAGCGTCTTCGTGATCCCCAATGGGTTTTGATCCTGATGTTCCTCGGGATCATCGCCGGCGTGCCGCTAGTCCAAGCCCTCATCGAAACGCGCGGAGACAACGGAATCCGAGCGTTTGAGCTGTTCAGCCAGATGCCCACTGCCGCTAACTTGCGCGCTTACGAGCGAGATTTAGAGGCAGCTAACTGGGCAGCGCGGCTGAGCCGGCCATTACTTCAGTTTGCTCATTTCTCCTGGCTGAAGGAGGGCGGGGAGAAGGTGGTCATCGGACCAGAGGGATGGTACTTCTACAAGCCCGGGCTGAATTACATGCTGGCCCGCCCTGAGCGCGCCAAGCCGTCCAACGCCACCAACGACCCGGTGACCGCGATTGTGGATTTTCGGGATCAACTCGCCGCGCAGGGCATCCGACTGTTGGTCATGCCGGTCCCGAACAAGGAAAGCGTCTATCCGGACCGGCTGACGCGCCGGGTGAGGCCCGGGCACGGGGTGCTGGCGCCTGGGACCCGAGAGTTACTGGAAAGGCTTCGGACGGCCAAGGTGGAGGTGCTCGACCTGTTCAAAGAGTTTGAGCACGCACGCCAGCAGAGCGGTTCGGTTCCCCCGGTTCCTCTCTACCTGGCGCAGGATACCCACTGGTCGCCAGCCGGTGTGGGTCTGGCGACAAAGGCGGCGGCGCAACGGTTGCTGGAATTGGGCTGGGCCAGGCCCGGCCGGGTCTTGTACACGGAGCGAGTCATGCCGGTGTGGCGGTTGGGAGATATCCTGCGGATGCTGCAAGTGCCGCCCGTCGAACGCCGGGTGGCTCCCGAAACCGTCTCGTGTGCCCAGGTAGTCCGTCGCGACAATGGCCAGCCGTACAAAGATGAGGCGGAAGCCGAAATTCTCGTGCTCGGCGACAGCTTCATGCGAATTTACCAACAAGACGAACCAGAATCCGCGGGTTTCATCGCGCACCTGGCCAAAGAGCTCCAGCAACCGATGATGGCATTGGTCAACGACGGCGGCGGTGCGACCCTGGTGCGACGGGGACTCCACGCCCGTCCGGTGTTCCTCAAGAGCAAGAAAGTCGTGCTTTGGGAATTCGTCGAAAGAGAATATCGGGCTGGGCGTCGAAGGTTGGCAGCGGGTGGCGGTGCCGGCGGTCGTCTCACCCGGCAGTTGAAGACAGGACCACGCGGAAACCGTTGTTGTAATTCTGGAAGGTTGGCGAGCCGCTGTCGCGCTCGGCGGACCGGCAGGCCTTGCCCGCGCTGGTCCAGCCGCCTCCGCGGAGCACGCGAGCCGAGCCCCTGGCGGGACCCTTCGGATCGGTTACCTTGCCGCCGGGGTAGGGGCCATACCAGTCTTGACACCATTCCCAGACGTTCCCGTGCATGTCATAAAGTCCCCAGGCGTTCGGACCGTAGCTTCCGACAATGGTCGTCCCGTCGAAATAGGGGCCTCGGGGCGCTCCGCCGTAGGGAAAGGTCCCGTCGAAATTGGCTTGGTAAGAACTCAGGCTCGTGCCATCACCAATGCCGAAAGGGGTAGCCGTACCCGCTCGGCACGCATACTCCCACTCCGCTTCAGTTGGCAAGCGGTAAGCGTAACCGACCGGCAAGCGTCCGCCAGCACGTTCCCGTTCAGTCAGCTTATAGCAGTAATTAGTCGCCATGTCCCAGCTCATCCACTCGCACGGCAGCCGCGGAGACCACTCAAAAAACGAGAAGTTCGTTCCGAGCACCGCCACGCACTCCTCTTGGGTCACCTCATACTTGCCGATCCAGAACCCCCGCGAAATTGTCACCTCCGTCTGCGGTCCTTCGTTTGTGGAGCGGCTCGCTTCGGACTCAGGGCTGCCCATCGTGAAAGTGCCTGGTTGAATGTAAACCACGTTCGTCACCGGCGTTATCGGAACGGTAATCTCGTAAAAGCGCTGCGGAACGCTCGGGGCTTCCTGGTCGGCGAACCAGAGCGGGCCTCCCTGCCCAACTACATTCGTAAGCAAACTCCAATGAACCAGGTCAACCGAAACCGCGATGGGATAGGTTTGGCCGGCGTTGGCTGCAAACGAAAATTGGAACGTATTGGAGGACATCGTCTCTCCCTCGAGCCAGACTCCGTCGCCGCCAGCCCCAGCGGCCAGGACCGGTGAGAGCAGCGCGAGCCACAGCGCAGACGCCAGCACGGCCCCACTGCACCCAACTTTGGATGACGCTGTGGTACACCAAGCGTGCCCAATCGGTCCCCCGCTCCTGCCGAGGAGGAGAGGGGAACGCCCAGCGTGCTTGGAACTCCGATATGTCATCCAAAGTTCGCGACAAAGTTTGCGACAAAGGCTCACTGCGGTTGGCAAAATGAGAATTGCTGCTTTGTTCCACTGGGTACTTCCACATTCTGCGCCTACGGTATGGGTGGGGGATCGAAGATTCCGGTCAGGTAAGGACCGAGAGCGTCCGGAACAGCGTTGACGACCAGCCGGGCAACGACCACCGCGCCCGCCGGCGACAAGTGCACGTTATCGCTAGACGAATAATTCATAAACTGCGTACCACTCGGGCCCAGTTGGTTGAACAGGTCCACAGAGAGTTGGCTCAGGTCGATCAGGGGCGTCTGGAGCTCGGCAGCCACCTCCTTGATAACGGCAGTTCGATCCGGGAACAAAGGACTCACCATGCCGTTCTCATCAAAATTCCTGGCGGCAAGCACTGTGACGAGGATGGGGACTCCCTCGAAGCCGCGCACTATCTGGCAAATGGTCACCAAATTGGTCCGGAATTCTTCCAGGGTGGTGAATCGATCGGGGTCCCCATAGGCATCAACTCTGCCGTACGCGATGAGGACGTCATTGGGCTTCACCAACAGCATCTTGTCCAGCTCGTCCGACTGCAGGAACTCCTTGGTGCTGGTGTCGGCCATGGCGTAGTTGACAACGGTCGCATTCGGCTTGAAGTAACCATACATGCCTCCTCCCCAACCGGTATAGTCGGAGGTCACCGAATCCCCGAGCAGCATGACCACTATGGGCGGCGCCGGCGGCGCCGAAGGCACCAGCCGAAAATAACGCTGCGCAACCGCCATTCCATCCAGCTGGCTTGAGTACTGCCCCTGCACCGGGTCATGGATGTCCGCCCAGAGATGCAGATTCGCACTGGCTTGGAGGGTTTGGGGATTGTTCGCGGGCGCGCTGGCCTCGATCCAATAGTTGTTTTCGCCTCCTTTGATGATGGAAAGCGATTGACCAAAGGCCGCACTGGAAGCCAGCGCGGCGCAGATAAGGAGCGACAGTGACAATGAACGCATGGGGCAACGCATAAAGTGTTGAATCAGTAACCCAAAGCTTGCGGTTGGCGTTGGAGAACGGCTTCAACGTTGTCGCGCGTGACAATCAGCGGATCGCCGGACGCGGCATCGCGGTCCACGGCCGCCAGGAGTTTGCCAGCCTGAAAAGCTCCCACGGCCTTCTCCGAGGGGCCGAGCACGCGCAAGTCGGGCAGGAGCAGCGCGAAGCACCGGGGGTCCTTGTCGCTCCAGATTTTCAGTTGCTCCACTCCGGACGGCAAGCCGATCAGACTCACAATGACCTGGCACTGGGGATGCGCTTCCGCGAGTTGGTTCACCGATGCGGGCTGGATCGCAAAACTGAGCGGTGTGCGGCACTCGGGCGGGAGGAAGAGGGACTGGCGATCGGTGTAATATTCGGCCCGGATCTCCGGGAAGACCACCGTGACGGGGACGCGCCGGCCCAGGCCCTTGCGCAAGCCGGAAAGGGCCGCCCGCTCAAACTGGGTCTTCGCATCGAGATACCCGGCGGTCTTGGCAAACGGATTGCAGAGTACCAGCACCTGGCAATGCGGCCTGAGCCTGGCAATGCAAGCCCCTAGCGCCGCCATCGCCTGTTCTCTTTCGGCCAGACCCGCACTCTTCGGGCCGAAGTCCGGGCCAGCAGCGCAATCGCCCCTATCACCGCGACCGCCAGACCGCAGGCGAGGACGATGATCCTCTTTGCGCTCATGGAGGAGGATAGTAACCCGGGATAGTATCCGGTCCGAAGAGGGCCTGGATGCCGAGCTGTTCCAGGCGCGCACGCTTCGCCCCCTCCACATGTCCGTCGATGAACCACCCCTCCGCGGAGCCGCTATGGCGAGCGTGCACTTCCATTTGGGCGTTGGTGCGAAAGGTGTAGAATTGAACGGCCCCCCAGCCTTGGCGGCCGCGGCTGGTGGTATCGGCCAGATGAAGATAGTCGACTGCACGTTGAATGGCGGAAAGGACGATGTCCTGCTTGAGGTTGCCTGAAGTGACGGTATCCGGTGGATCTGACCAAACCCCGTAGGTGCAGAACCAATAGGTGTAGAAATTGGTATAAACAGTGTACGGCGGGTAGGCAGGGCAGCGGAACACCAACGGGGCGCTGACGTTTTGGTTGGAATACAGGAGCGCGCCCCAGGAGAACTTAGTGTCCAATGGCGACGCAATCTGAACGTGTTCCCGTTGGTCCCCGGCATACATGTGAATCGCCAGCCCGACCTGCTTGAGGTTGTTGGAGCACTGAGTCTGCTTGGCTTTTGCTTTGCTCGTGCTCAGCGCCGGCAACAACATACTCGCCAGGATCGCAATGATGGCAATGACGACGAGCAGTTCGATCAGAGTGAACCCCATCGGATCTGAATACTTCAGTCCCCTTCGCATAGTCTCAAAGCGAATCGTATCGCCTGTGGCGGAGGTTGTCAACATCCTCGTTGAAAATTCTCTGAGTGGCACAGCCACGCAGTCCCACCAAAAACGCCCCTCTTATAGACCCCCGCATAGCTCCGCGTCAAGGAAAAAAGCAAATTCAGCGTCAGCGGAAGTCCAGATCGAAGGACTCGCCCCGAGGCAGGCCCAACTGGCGGGCGCCATCAAACCAGCGGTGCATGAGCTTGGGGTAAGAGGGGGGATCGATCCGACAACTGCATTCGGTGAGGAACGAGCGCTTGGGGATGCAGTTGAGGCCGGCGAACAAGGCCAAGCCTGGGTCGAACACCTCGCTCATCACATGGCTGTGACGAGCCGAGCCGTACAATTTCAGCCCCAAGAGGGAGCGCATGGCATGGGCGGCGGGGATCTGCCGGGTGCCGGGGAACTGGCTCTGCTCCAGGATACGCTCCCAGGGCACGGCGCTCAGGTAGGGCACGAACAAGAACAGGCCGCCGAACTGGGTGCGAAACTGCCGGGCCGACAAATCCAGCAGGCGCGCATCCGCGACCGGGGCGGTCTCGGGATGGGGGTGCCAGGGCCGTTCTTCATCGGCCCGTCGTGGCAGGCGGGCAAAGTGTTCCTCCTTGAGGATATGGGCGATGGAGACCGGGCTGAGCCGGTGGCCCTGCTCCTGCAGGAGCCGGCTGATGTCGTAGATGGAGAGGTTCTGTTTGCGGGCGGCGACAATCTTGAGGCGCCAGGGGTCGGATTTGGGGGCGCGCTGAGGCCCTTTGGCCGGAGGCAGGAAGAAGGGGCGGTGCGGGTTTTGGCGGAACTGGCAGGCCAGGACGCGGAGACTGCCCGGGGAATAGCCGAAGCGGCGGGCAGCCTCTTGGGAGGAGAGGCCGTCGACGAAGAAGGCACGCAGGGCCTCGTATTGGCGGGTGGGTGGAGTTGGCAGGGGTGAGGAACACCTGGGCCAAGTCTGTTAAGTTTTTGTGTTTATTATTAAACACAGATCCACTATGTCACATATAGTGGGGTTGTCAAGGGGAAATACAACCTGTGGGGGTGGAAAGGCGCATTTTTGGCTGCGAGAGAGGGCGAATTTGCACGGATCGAGGAACCAGGCGAGGCTGAGAACAGCACCGAGCTCAGTTCTGACATAGTGGAATTGGAGTATAAGTTTATAGTATCAATAACGCGCGTTTCGAGAATCCGCCGGAAAAACAACGCGGAATGGCCCCGGGAAGCCGCGGGAAGTTAGGTCTGCTTCATGCGTGGGAATCCAGGCTAGGTGCGACTGATACGAATTTGTTTTTTTGCCCCGCCCGCGGTTTTGACGCTGCGCGGGTGAGCGAGAATTGGGTTTCGCTCTCACTCATTATGGCCGGTTGATACCGGAGCAGGACCAGAGAGTCAAGGAGCACATTGTTGCGGTTTCTTGCCGGTTTCGGCGCAGGACGGGGGCGCTGGCGGGTGGTCTGGCCCGAGGGCCGCCTCACCGGCTGAAAGCTGCGCGGCGGCGGAGCCGGTTCTCGGCCGACCTGACTGGGAAGACGCGGTGGCCAGGCAACACGGAGAAGCATCTGGGCCTGGTCAAGCGGCGTCATAGAGGGTCTGGCCTTCGCGCCGCGCGTCGTAATAGACGGTGCCGGGCAGTTCGGACCAATCGTCGAACATGGCCTGGCTCACGACGAGGACTTCCGCCGGCAGAATGAGGCCGCGCAGCACACGGCTAAGACGCACCATCTCGGCCACGCGGTCTTTGACTTCGGCGAGGATGATGAGCAGGTCCAGGTCACTGTCTTGGCGGGCGTTGCCGCGGGCGCGCGAGCCGAAGAGGATGATGCGGCGCGGGTGGGCGGCATCCACGAGACGGCGGACGGCTTCGCACAGTTTCTCTGGAGTCACGGCCCAGGGCGGCTCCCGTGGCGGAGTCGGTCCAGGCGGACTTGGATCTCGGTCAGCCATAAATCATCGTTATAGTGGGCAGATTTGTATCAGAAACCAGAGATTTGGGAAGAAAAAAGCCGCCAGGGTTTTTGGGGATTGGCGAACCGCGAAGGACGAGAAAAACACGCGCTCGCACTCGACCTTCCGGCGACATCAACGCGACCGTGCTCAACTGTGCCGCGCACAGTTTCAGGTTCTCATGAGTGCTGTTGCACGATGAATATTCTTTCACCAAATGGGTCTATATGGTCGAATAGGGCCGAATAGCGTGTAATATGAAAACAACAACATGGCTCGCACTGTTGGCAGCAGCGGGATTCACATCACTCTTGGGGTCGCTTGAGGTGACCAGCGCGCAAAGCCCGGCGGGGCCTGCGCCGGTGGTTGGGCCGGGCCCCGGCACGTCCAGCCTCTCGCAAGGCGCGGTCGAGGTGGTCCGCATGCAGGCCTCGGGTATGAGTGACGATGTGCTCCTGGCCTACGTCCAGGGGGCGCAGGCTCCGTTCAATCTCTCCGCTGATAACGTCCTTTATTTGCAGAAGCTGGGGTTCTCCTCCGCGGTGATCACCGCGATGCTCGACCAGGACCGTGTCCTGGGGGGTCAACCCGCTCCGGCGCCCGTCATGGCGGCCGCGGCGCCTGTCGTGGCGCCCGCGCCCCCTGCCGCCCCGCCGGCGGTCTATGTGAGCAACCCGCCGCAGGCGGTGAGCTACTTCTACGGCGGCCTGGCGCCGTATGGCGCCTGGGTCCAGGTCGAGGGTGTGGGCTGGTGCTGGCAGCCTCGAGAGGTGGTCCTCAATCAGGCTCTGGCGGCCTTACTGCGACGCCGGCCACTGGGTCTGGACCGACGCGGGCTGGTACTGGCAGTCGGATTATCCGTGGGGTTGGGCGGCGTTTCACTACGGGCGGTGGCACCTGCACGAGCGGTGCGGCTGGGTCTGGGCGCCCGATGACGTTCTGGGGTCCGGCCTGGGTGGTCTGGCGCTGGGCCGACGATCGCTGCGGCTGGGCCCCGTTGCCGCTGCACGCCGATTTCGATGTGCGGCTTGGCCTCCGCTTCAATGGCGTCAGAGTGGCGTTGGACTTCGATTTCGGCCTGCGCCCTGCCCATTTCACGTTCGTGAATGTGGCGGACTTTGGTGCGCGCGACCTGAACCGTTGCTGCCTGTCGCCCGTCGAGGTGACTCGGGTCTATAATCACACGACCATTATCAATCGCTACACGGTCGTCAACAACACCGTCGTGAATCATGGCGTGCCGGTCGAGCGCATTGCCGCGGCCACTCACAAGCCGATTACGAAGGTCGTCATCCGCGACCTGCCCGCAGGCTCGCCCGCACTCTCAAGGTTGCAGGGCTCAGGCCGGGCTGAGACGGAAGTCTTCCGGCCCAAGCTGGCCGCCCCGGCCAAGCCGATCTCCATGGTGGCCCAAAAGGTGGACCAACGCCATCCGGTCATCCAGCACACCTCCGTCGCTTCCGCCGCGGCCGCCAGGCAATCCGCCCCAGCACCAGGATCGCGCGCGACTATGACGCAACCCGCCCGCACGGTGACACAACCGGCCGTCGCGAGAACCTCCCCGCAAACCGGGCAAAGTCCGGCCCTAAAGCCTGCGGTCGAGAGAGCCCCCTCGCGCCCGAGTGCCGCGCAGACCGCCGCTGTCCCCGGCCGCTCCGCCGCTCCAACGACATCGCAGGGCCGTCCTGCCCCTGCAGTTGTGGCCTCGACCTCGCGAGCCCCGTCCGCAGCCAATGCGCCTTCAGCCGCTGCCTCCAGGGGTGCTCTCCGTCTCTCGGCGCCTTCCAAAGCCGCCACCGCCACGGCGCCGAGCTACACTCCCCAGCTCCTGGCCAAAGCCCAGACCGGCCCCACAGTGACCTCCCAACCGAGCCGAACCGCGCGCCTCACCACTCCTAAAGCCGCCCAACAAAACGCCGAACTCCGTCCGAGCTCCCAGCGCACCTCGCCCACCCCTTCGAAATCGGAATCCAGCAGCAGTGGAAAGGCTGCTGGAAAAGCCCCCGCCTCGAAATAAGGGGCAAGGGGTCAGCACCTGCACACTTGGCGCCTTTTCGTCATTCGTCATTCGTCATTCGTCATTCGTCATTCTCACCGCCTCCTGGCCAGCCGTTCGTGCAATTGCTGCTGGAGGACCAGCCAGCCCCAGGGAAAGCGTTCGCGCACGTCCCAGCGTTTGAACCGGGCGTCATCGGGGTCGGGCAACGGTTCCCGCGCGATCTCGCGCAACTCGGTGGTCAGGCGCCCTTCCCAGTAATCGGGCGTTTCGCCCTTGCTCAGGAGCCACGATTGGAGGCCGGTGGCGCGCCACACCGCCACGGCCGCCCGCCCGCAGTTGAGCCCCGCCCACATGACCAGGAGCGTCGAGCGCGCACGCGGGCTCCACGCGGAGCCCCACGCCAGCAGCCAGCAGCACACGATGATGAACAAGCCAAGCGCGGGGGGAAATCCGGGGCCCAGGGCCATGCCCTCGATGAGCAGTGCCGCCGTCAGGACCAGCGCGGCCCGCCGCACGTTGCGGAATTGCCAGTTCAGGGCCTCGAGTTGGCCCCATACAATGTCGCTGGGCTGCAGGGGAGTCGTCAGCAACAGTTCGTAGGTGCCATCGCAACGGGCCTCACCCAGGCCCCGCGCCGCCGTGTAATGGAGCAGCCAGCGCAAGGTCCCGTTGAGGAACAGGGCGAGGAGAAAGACATTGAGCTGGCCGCGCACTCCTCGCCAGACCGCCAAGGAAAGGCCCCAGGCCACAACGGTTCCTGCCACAACCGCCCAGGCGAGGGCCACCGGCTGGCGGTCCCGCGCCGCCAGCCAGACAAAGGGATTGGCCTCCAGCCAGCGGGCGGCCAGACGCCTGCGCCAGGGGGCGCCGCCATGGACGAGCCGGTTCCACAACTCCCGCCAGCGATTGTCCGTGCGGGCATCCTCGCCCCGGCGCGAGAGGCCTCTCAGAGCGAGGGCGGCGGCGCCCAGGCAGAGCCCGGTCCAGATCATGGTCAGGCCGAGGCTGCGCCAAAACTCGGCAATCGGCGCCCATTGCAGTCCGGTCCAGACCAGGTACGGTCCGTAGGCGGGGCTCAGGCGCAGCCACCACAGAGAGGGCCTTGCGCCGGGGAGAAGATGGACCTGCGCCGAGTAGAGAGCGGGTGCGGCCACGCACAGCCCCAGCGCCAACACCGCCGCCAGCAGGACCGCCGCGCCTTCTTCCCGGGTCAGGACCGACGCCAGCAACGACACGGACAGGGCGAAGAACAGCAGGCTGGGCAGGCAACAGACCGTCGCCAGAAACAGCTCGAACGAGACGCCGCCAATCAGGAATGGCGAGGCCAGCAGGGGAAAGAGCGCCAGCAATTCCGTCAGCGCTATGAGCGCCCCGCTGAAGACCTTGCTGGCAAAGACCTCGGCGGGGCTGAGCCCGGTCAGGAACAGCAGGCCCAGCGTCTGGTTGCGCCGTTCCTCGGCTATCATCCCGGCTGCGCGCAAGGGCGGGCGCAGGGCCAGGTAGAGCCCGAACAGGCAAAACACCCGGTGCAGCAGGCCGCCCATGCCGCGCGTGCCGGGCTTGGCGCCCAGCCAAACGAAAAACAGCGCGATGGCGCCGCCCGCCGCGGCAACCGCCAGCCGGCTGCGCACCGGCCGCTTCTTCCGCAGCGCCACGCGCAATTCGCGATCTATGATGGGCAGCATGATCATAAAAGCCGATCAACGCCTGCGTCCGCGCCGGCCTTCCCGCGCGCGCCCCGGGAAAGCAAGCAGGGGCAGGGGACAACCGCGACGCCGTGAGTTGGACAACGCCGGGCGCATTCCATGCGAAGAAATCCGGCACCCGGCTGCAAGAGTTACAAAAGCTGCTGTTTGCACTGGCCAAGCGGCCGTCGGCTGGGCGATAGTCTGGAGGTAATGAGCAAGCCAGGCTGGGCCTCAGACCGTGGCTCGGGCATCCTGCCCAAGCCCCCACGGGCAGGATGCCCGTGCCACAAACTTGACCTGGCTGCATCACGTTTTGAAATTCAAGGTCTCTAAACCTATGTGATGACCGTGAGGCTTCCCAACGACCTGGGCCTTGGCGTAAGGCGCTATTCCGCGCGGACCGGTTGCAAACCCGCCAAGGTGGGCGCCCTGGCGCTGGATGAATTTCTACGCCGGCGGGATTTCCCGTTGATTGATTTCCGTGAAACGGCGGCCGGGCGCGTTGCCTACGTCAAGGGAATGCGCCTGGCAGTGTATTGGCTGGCCGGCGCGGTCAAGCGGCTGCGAGGCGACATTAACAAGGTGGCGGCGACGACAGTTGGGGCGCCTGGCCGCACGAGGAGGTCCCCATCCCCTGCCAGCAACACACCTATGGCTTCCGGCTGCGCCCCTTCGATTCGGGCCAGGACCCGGCGGCCCTGGCCCGACTGGCGGTCCGGACCACGGAGTGACAGTATCTACTGCCCCTCCGGGGCAGAAGAGTGCCGCGTTCCGCGCGGTGGCGTCTGGCTGCTCACTGCGAGACGCGGAAGTAGGTGTTGGTGACGCCGATGTTGGCGGTGTATGGGTTGGACGCGCCGGTGATCTCGGTCCAAGGGCCTTTGAGGTCGTGGGCCGAGAGGAGCTTCTGGCCCTGAGAGGTTGGGGACCAGGAGATGACGAGGTTGGCGCCGCTACGGCTGACTTTGAGGGTCGCGGCCGTCGAGACCGATTGCAGAAGGACCAGCGCTTTGAGATCGACGCGCAGACCCGTGGGGTTGGGCGTTGCCGGGAGGTTATTGACGAGGAAGTCGAGTGTGTTGGTTCCTGCCACCAAACCGTTGGCCTTGACGAGGGTGAAGGGAGTGAGGGGGGTGAAACTGGGGCAGGTCAGGCCGGTGCTGGCGCCATTGACCTTGATATTGGTGCCAGAGTTGTCCGCGGCCCAACTGCCGACGATCTGGACTTGGTTCAGATCCTGGCCCGTGAGGTTGACGGTCGTTTCATAGACGTAGTTGCCCTTGGCGTTGCCAGTGCCCTGGGCTGCGGAGGGGGCGATCCACTCCGAATTGGGCCCGTTCAAGACCCAGACCCCAGCAGCGATTGGCCAGGCAAAATTCACAACGATGGCGTTGGTGCCAGCCGGGGCGTTCGGGTCGGGGCTCACGGTGAGCATATAATGCGGGTCCGCCGAGCCGGCCGCGAGCAACGTGCCGTCATTGGCAACGCCGGTCCCATAGGCAGCGCCGGCCAGAACCCGAGCCGTGACGGCCAGTTGAGCCGCCAGGCTATTGGTGCTGCCACTCGAGTTGGACACGGTCTGCACATAAGCGCCCGAGTTGGTCTGGACCACGTTGGCCAAGGTGAGAGTGGCGTTGGTTTGGCCCGTGAGAGGGACCCCGTCTTTCATCCACTGGTAGCTCAATGGGATGGTGCCCAAACCCCGGGCAGTGAAGGTGACGGTGTCACCGACCAGGGCGTTGGTGACGCTGAGGGGCTGATTGAGCAAGCGGGGAGGCGTGCCGGGGGGGATCGGGAGGACAGTGACGCTGTCGATCAGCGCGGTGGAGTCGCCACCCGTCGGGTCGGTCTTCGCGAAGTCCAGTTCGAGAGCGGTGTTAGTGGCGATAAAGACATCGCTATAGACATCGTAGTATGGGCCGCTACCGACCGGCTGGATGGGGTGGGCGGCCAGGACGGTGGCGCCGCCCATGGTGACTTGGAGCCACGGGGTCCCGGCCGTGCGAGCATTTTCGTAATAGTGGACGCTATACTGGGAGCCGACGGTGAAGCCGCTGACGGTCTGACGGAGGGTGTTGGAGTCTCTGAATAAAGGCGACGTTGGTGCCGTTGGGGGTGATGCCGTTGTCGGCGAAGGGGGAGGGGGAGGTGCTGTCGGAGATGGGGTTGAGGCCGCCGCCATTGAGGTCGTCAAGCGTCCAGCCGGTAATCGGCGTATTCGGACCGGCCAGGGTGCCGTTGCCGCCGGCGTTATCGCCGCAGTAACCGGGCCAGTTCAGGAAGGTGTCCGCCTCGAAACTCGGGTTGTCCAGGGCCATGCCGACGGTGAGCGAGGCGAGGGCGCTGGTGACCGAGCCCGCCACATTCTTGACGACGACATCGTACTTGCCGGCGGTCTGGGCTGTGGCCTGGGCCACGGTATAGGAATTGGCTTGGGCGCCGCTGATGTTGGTGCCGTTGAAGCGCCACTGGTAGGTTGGGGCGGGAATGCCTTGGACGGCGACCGAAAAAGTCACCGGCAGCCCCGGCGCCACGACCGTGCCTAGAGGCGGCGTATTGATGATGGGGGCGACGTCACGACTGACGGCCTCGCGGTTGCAAAAGCCGCAAACATGGAAGCTGACGTTGGCAGGGTTGATCGGGGAGATCTTGATGGTGGCGCTCCCGTTGGTGTCGGCTGTGTAGCGGTAGGAGACCCGAATGCCGTTGTTGAGGCCGAACTGGTCCTGGTTGACGGTCAGGTAGTCGCCGTTCGCGCTAAAGGTCACCCAGCGGATGGTGAGGCTGGGGTCGTCAAACGCATACGAAAAGACGGTCGCAACGTATTGGGTCCCCGGTGTCAGGCCCTGGATGTCGATAATCTGAAAGGCGCCCGCGGGGACTGTCCCGCCATAGACGAACGGGTCGCCCATTGTCGCGCTGTCGCCGGTGATATTGCTGGCGCGGCTGGTCGCGTTGGCGAAGTAAGTCGTGGAAAAGCGGCCGCTCACCGCAGGGCTGGCGCCGGGCACGCCGGTAAAGGGGACGCCGTTGATCGTCGGGTTGGCGCTGTTGTTGAAGGCGTAGGCGTGCGTGTAGAAGAAGGTCGGATCCACCCCGGAGGTGGAATCGTCGTTCCA
This sequence comes from uncultured bacterium, assembly GCA_963749495.1. Lineage (GTDB taxonomy): Bacteria > Verrucomicrobiota > Verrucomicrobiia > Limisphaerales > UBA8199 > CAVQND01. The sequence goes on along the minus strand of CAVVMW010000013.1, from coordinate 65,887 downwards.
GGCATCCACAGTCCAAGCTCCGCTGGAGGGGGCGATGCGGAAATCGTCCACCAGGAGCGTATTGGTGACGCTCGCATCGTTCAAGATGTTGAGCATGTGGGATGCCGCCGTAGCGGTGAACTCGAAGGCGATGTAAAAGTAAGGATTGGTCGAACCGGCCGAATAGGTGGTCAGGGCCAGCAGTTCGGTGCTGTTGATCGAGATCCTCAGGTTGGGGGTCTGGCCGTTGCTCGCATTCTCGCGAAAGGTGACCTTGTAGGTGGTTCCGGCCGTAAGGCCGGAGATCGTGGTGCCGAGAATCGACGACAGCGAGTCCGACGATTCAATGAACGCGACGTTCGTGCCATCGGGGATTGCCCCGTTGTCGGCAAACACGTTAGTGCCGCCCGCCGGGTTGAGGCCGATGCTCTCGGGCGGACTGGCCGTCCAGCCGGTGATGGGCGAGTTGTCGCTCACGTAGCCTGGCGGATTGGCGAAGGTGTTGCTTTCGAAGCTTGGGTTGGGGATGGTCTGACCGAGCGCGGTCTGGCACAGCAATAATCCCGCGGCGCTGGTGAGAGCGGCGCCGGGTTTCAGGAATCGGGACAAGGTTTTCAGACGGTCGTTCATAGTTCCACGAATTTGATTGTTGCATCGAACACCGAAGAACTGCTGTGGGCCCCTTCTGCCCACAAAGGTCCGCCAGCAAATCCCGCCAGCGGGACAATTCATCGGATCGGTGCAAGCAACTACAGGGAGGTCCGGTTGTCAAGGGCGCATTCGCACACTGCCCCTCGGAACGCAGGGCGGCTGGCAAGGACCCGGGGGGCGCTCTAATGGGCAATGACTTAGGAAGAATTGGCTGGCGTCGGTCCTCTGACTGTGCTGGACTGGGGCCATGTCTATTCATTTGGCCGACTGTTTCAAAGGGGGCTGCCTCCGAGCCCAGGCTGCTCAGCGCAATCACTCTGCGGTTGATCGACGAATCAGATCGAGATCGCTTCGATGAGTTGCTGGCAACCAAGCATTATCTAAAGAACCCCACGGTAGTGGGGCAGGTGCTGCGGTATGTGGCCGAGTATCAGGGCCAGTGGGTGGCGCTCCTGGTGTTTGGTTCGCCCGCCTTGCACCTCAAGCCACGGGATCGCTGGCTCAAATGGTCCCCGCGCCAAGTCAAGGAACGGCGGCACTTGATTGCACAGAACGCCCGGTTTTTGGTGCTGCCCAGCAGCGGTCGGTGGCCGAATTTGGCCTCTCGGGTCTTGAAACTGGTCTGTGAGCGCCTAGCCCGGGATTGGCAGGAGCACTTTGGTCATCCGGTGCTGGGGATGGAGACCTTCGTGGATCCACAACGTTTCAAGGGCACTTGCTACAAAGCGGCGGGTTGGCAACAACTGGGGCCGACCCAGGGCTATGAGCGAAACTGGCAGGACTTCTACACCGACACGCAACACCCCAAGGAACTGTGGGTGCGCCCCTTAAGCCCGCGGAACTTGGAGCAACTGCAAGCCCCAGAGTTGCCGCCCGCCCTGCTCAATCCGGCCGGCCCCCTGCCGCCCCCTTGTCCGGTGGCCACCGGACGATTGCATTCGCTCTGGGAGTGCTTCCGGTTGCACATGACCGAACCGCGCAAGCCCAAGGGGGTGCGGCATCTGTTGGCCACGCTTCTGACGCTGGTCGCCTTGGCCATGGCGGCGGGCTGCCAAGGGCCGCACGCCATCGCCGAATTTGCCCAGAGCCTCAACCACGGACAGCGCCGCCATTTGCGCTGCCGCCGCCGTCCCGGCGCGCACGCTCAGTTCGACGTACCCAGTGAGCGTACCTTCCGGCGCTTGTTAGAAAAGGTGAATGCCGATCAGCTCAAGGCGGTGTTGGTGGACTGGATGCGCCAGGAGGATCCCACCCCGCTCAAGACGGTGCATTTCGATGGCAAAGTCGTCAAGAACGCTCGACCGGCCCCCGCCCGCCCCAAGGCGGACAACGCCCAGGAGTTGCCGGCGCCTGAGCCTTGCGAGATTCCCATCGAGCAGCAAAAGCCCAAGGCCGACAAGGCCCTGACGCTGGTCAACTTCATGACCTCCGACCAACGCCTGGTCGATCAAATCGCCGTGCCGCGGGACACCAACGAAGAGGCCGCCGTCGCCGCCCATCTGCCCCAGATGGATTTGGCTGGAGTGCGAGTCACGGCCGATGCCGCCCATACCATCAAAGCCAATTGCCGCCAACTGACCTTCAACAACGGAGCCGACTACTTGCTCTTCTTAAAAGGCAACCAGCCTCTGGCCCGGGCCAAAGCCGAGCAACTGCTGCCCGGCGCCCTTCCCCCCTCAACTCAGTGTGGTGGACAAGGGCCACGGTCGGATTGAAACCCGGCGCGTGTGGTCTTGCCTGGTTGACCCTCCGACTCTCGGTCTGGCCGGGGCCGCTCAACTGCTGCGCATCGAGCGCGACGTCCAGTTCGTGCGGCGGGGCCAGGTGGTTAAAGAGACTCACGACGTGGCGTTCCCCTTCACCAACCTCTGGCCGGAGGAGGCCTCGATCGACGAGTTGCAGCAGTTGGCCCGCGATCACTGGAGCATCGAAAATGGCCAGCATCACCGCCGCGACCGCACTCAAGACGAAGACCGCTGCACAGTGCGTGAAACCAACACCGCTCGCAACCTCTCGCTGTTTCGCACCTTGGCCATATTCCTGTGCCAAACTCACCGCCCGCACCGGGGCGGCAAGCTCTCTGAGCGGGATTTTGAGCGCCGGGTTTGCCGCCGTCCCTGGGGCTTAATCCGCCGCTTCATGACCGGCTCAAGCACAGACGCAGACTAAGAAGCAACGCCTCAACCAGAACCGCAGGCTGCTTGCGCCAAAGCGGCCATCCTCCGGCTTTGCCGTGATGGCCCCACCGACCTCGAAAACCAGCCCAGCAACGCGCTTTTTCTCAGTGAGCGCGCCGTTCGTGGAGGCTGGCGGGTTCAAAATACCCACCCGTGCCGATGCCAAAACGTGCCGCCGGACTTTGTCAATAGCCCTGCCCGCCTGCCCCCGAAGACGAAACGCGGCTTGACAGAGCGCCGTTTCGGCGCACAATGCGTCCCTGGGATTCGCAGGATTCACAGGGGAGTTGGCCATCCCTGCTTTTAGGAAGTTCGTAAGGCGCGACTCATTGAATCCATTACCCAGACGAGAAAGGTTCTTGAATGAATAGCGCAAGCGACTATGAGCGGTACTTTGCCCGCAGCACGGGTCGGGCCAACATACTGCTAGCAGCTCCACGTACGCGAGGAGGCCAAGGAATGGGAGCCGCTGAAGCCGTGCGAGTGCTGCGGCGCGGGTGCTGGCGTCGAGGAGAAAGCGGGATTTGTCCAAATCGCCTGCTCGCAGAAGCGCTGCAAAGTCGTGGAGGGGCAGACGCTGGCCGACGCAGCCCGTCTTTGGAATGAGCCGCGATTCTCTCAAGCCAAGTGAAGCCGACCTCCGATGTTGTTGCCTGCGGCATTTCACCGATCGCCCAGAGGCCGAGCGCCAACGCGTTCGCCGCCAGTTGGAGGAATACTGCGGCCAGGACACCGAGGGCATGGTCTGGATTGTGGAGGCGCTGGGGAGAGCATGTCGTTGAAATTCATCGTCACCGCCGGTCTCCACAGCTCCTGCTCCCGGTGGAGCTGATACTTGAGCAATGTGCTGCGGAGCGCCCTCTTGACTTCGCGTTCGCCGCCTGCGGACCACGACCGTAATCCCAGTTGGCTCAATTCCTGCCGAGCACGTCCGCGTCAAATGGGCCAGTTTTGCACGTCAGGTTGCCAGGTCGGCAAACGGTTGCTCGGAATCAGCCTTTTGACAGAGTCAAGAACCCACGCCCCGGTTCTCTGGTCAAATCGTTGACCACGGGCAAACCCTGATCTGCCGCCGTCAAATTTTGACGACGTAGAACGGCCCCAGGGCCTGGCGGCAACGCGAACCTTGGTTCGCACCCACCACAAGAGCATTCGGCTGTCCTTTGCGCCAAAAGGTCCGTGCCGACGTTCGCTGGATAGTCGGTCAGGACCAGTCCAGCCGGATACCCGTGCGCTGGCTCAACCCGTCGCTGGTGCCCGGCATGAGGTCGAGCATAGTGCTTCTGGATATGGGCTGAGCCTCGAAAAAAGGGCTGTAGAACCCAAAAAACGTCCAAGAAGTGTCCAAGCATGGTTATTCCTGAACTGATGGTGAATTCATAAGTAGTTGATTATCAATGGCGCGTCCGGCAGGACTTGAACCTGCAACCTTCTGATCCGAAGTCAGAAGAAGCCCCGTTTTCCTTAGGAAAACAGCGGGTTTTCTGAGCAAAAACTGAAGTGCGGCTCCCTGCGGGATACTGCGGGAATAAATGCGGAGGGTAAAAACAGGGTAAATTTTGGCCTCGGGCCGGATACTACTTCTGCTCCATAAGGAATGCGAGAAACCGCTGAAATCTGCCAGTTGTCTTTGGATCTGTGCGTCATGGGTACGGGTTAATTCAGGCCATCGGCGGCCACTACTCAAGCTCCACGCTTTTCATGGGCTGGAGGACTTTGAAATCATCTTGGCCGCGCCGCCCCGGGGCGCCGGGTGGCGCAGAAGCGCCTCCACGTCGGGGAGGTAGTAGCGGCGGTCGCCCTCCGTGCCGGGGTCGAGGTCGAGGACCTTATAACGGACCCGATGTGGAACAAAATCGTCCTGCCAGGGAATTCCGCGGCGGGCGATGGTGTCATCGGCCACGCCGATCCACCGTGCGGAGGCGGTCGCCCCCATCCACATCCGGTCTAGGTTGTGCTGTTTCACCAATACCAGTTTAATCACTTCCCCTGTCGGTGTTGCACAAAGTCGCAAGTATGCACAAACGCGATTGGAACTTGAGCGGTCTGTACAGTACCAAGGACTCATTTGGCCTTGGTTCCAATTGCCGGAATGCGGCCTAACGCATTGCGGTGGAAGCTATTATCGGGAAAGAAGGCCGCGGCTGCGAAGGACTGCAGCGGACCGTAACTGTTGGCCTGAACCCGTGTGTGTTTGATCCCAGGAGCTGTGACGTACGCTTCCTTGTAGGGAGCGACGTTTCTCGACCTTGCTGGCCTTCGAGGCTTGGTCGTAATCGATAATGGCGCTGGCCGTGCGCAGGTTCAAGCCTTCGCTGGTGGCGTCGGTGCAAACCAGATCGCCGCAGTTCTCGATGAGCTTGGGCACGGCGGTGAAGTCGGCCTGCAGGCGAACCTGGCCAGTCCAATATCGGGAATCGCCTGTTTCCACGGGGTTGCCAGAGTAGCTCAGGGGTAGAGCGGAGGACTCATAAGCCGATTTTGGCCGTATTCATCGCGTTTCACGGCGTCTCTCCGCGCACCCGGAAACCTCATTCCACCCCGTGTTCACCGAGTCGAAATGCACTTTCGACCCCATTTTTCCGGGCCGGACGATGATTTTGCAAAAGTAAGCACAAAAGTGAGCACGACAGAAAAAGGACTCTGTTTCCTTTGCTGTGGGGGGCGTCGGCAAAGCCCATGGGGAGCGGCGCCACGGGTTCGGTTGTGGGACGCGTGGGGAGAGGACGCTCGGCCCGACTGGCCTTAATCAGCTCTGGTGCGCTTGGAAGGCCATGGTGGCCAACAACAAGATCAAAGCCTGGCAGGTTTACGCGGACCGGACCCAGGAGCGGTGAACCATAGGTTTGGTTGGTTCATTGGCCAGCCCGGGGGTTTTGCTCCAGCCAGGCCTGCGCACCCGCAGTGTCCGCCGCCTGCTGCCCGGGCGAATCCAGAAAGCAGAGGTGCTGGTTCCACGGGATATCGATCAAGACCTTGATCTGATGTTCCTCGGCCAGGTCCAAAAACCACCGGGCGGGCACCTGATAGACGCGGACGAGGTTAGCCCCCAATTCCCGGATCTGGGCAAAGTCGCGGGCGGTCTGCTCCGGCGACGCGAATCCAGGCCCGCCGGGGCTCGCGTGGGAGGCGAACGGACCATACGCGACGCCTTTGACGTAGAATCGCTTTTCGCCAAACCGAAAGAACTTGCCGTCCACGCTCATGCGTGGCTGCCTGGTGGGGGCCTCTGCCATGGGCTTTAGACGGGCCTCGAATCACGCCAGTTGCCAGGGCGGGCGATAGGGGCGGCTCAGGAGCTTGCTGGCCTCGGGGTCGTCGAGGATGACTTCCTTCTCCGGGTCCCATTTGAGTCTGTGGCCGATGCGTTGGCCATTTTCATCGTGGCCGGTGAGCAACGAGATGAGGCCGAGGTGGCCGGGGATGGCGGAGTGGTGGCCGGTTTCGGCAGGGGTGATGGTCGGTTTGCGGGACTTGACGCAGGCGATGAAGTTGGCCTGGTGGTTATCGGATTTGTAGAGCCGCACGTTGCAGTCGTCAGGGAGTTTGGCTCGCCAATCCAGGTTTGAGGCGTCAAAGCGGCCTCGGTCAACCCAGACCCAGCCCTCGGTTCCGATCCATTTGGTGCCGCTTCGGATATCGCCATGACCGCCGGCGATGATCATCGTAATATCCTCCGGGTACTTGAGGGTGATGCGGTACCTGGTGCAAGTGTTCCAGATGGCGTTGGCCGGCGGGAATTCGCCAACGCTGCTCTCGATTTCCAGAGGGCCGCCGGTCTGGTCCATGTCCAGGCCCCAGTGGGCGATGTCGCAATGGTGGCCGATCCAGTCGAGCAACTGACCGGCGCCGACATTGTAATTCCAGCGCCAGTTCATGTGGACCCGGGCGCCGATGTAAGGCTCATGCCGCGAAGGGCCAAGCCACATGTCGTAGTCCAACTCGGCAGGAGGCTGTGTCACAGCCGCATCCCACCCGGGCGTGCCGGGAACGACTTTGGCCAGGAAGTCGGGTCGCGCGGCGGGCTTGAGTTTCGCCGCCAGCGGCCTGCCGGTGCCGGCAAAGTCGGTATGGCCGGCGGGCAGGCCAACTTCGACGCGTGTAACCTTGCCGATCAGGTTGTTGCGAACGATTTCGGCGGCGCGCCGGAAGGGACCCTGCGAACGCTGCCATGAACCGGTTTGCCAGATGCAGGCGTTTTGCTGGACGGCTCTGACGATGGCCTGCTGTTCGGCAATAGTCCGCGCGAGCGGCTTTTCGCCGTAGATGTCTTTCTTGTTGTTGGCGGCCTCGACCGCGATCAAGGCGTGCCAGGTGTCAGGCACAGCCAGCATCACGGCATTGATGTCCTTGCGGGCCATCATCTCGCGGAAATCGTGATAGGCCTTGCAGTCCTGGTTTTCATAATGCTTATTGATCGTGTTGACGGCGGCCTGGAGATGGTTCTTGTCGAGGTCGCAAGCGGCAACGACCTGGCAGTCCTTGAGCCGGAGGAACTCTCCCGTGCTGCCCGGCCCCTGCACACCCCAGCCAACTACGCCCATGGTGACGCGCTCGGAGGGGGCCGCTTTTCCCTCCCGCCCGAGCGCGCTGGCAGGAATAATGGTGGGTGCGGCAAGCGCCAGCCCCGCTGCGGCAAGGAAATGACGCCGGTTCATACCTAAACTGCGAGAAGATTCATTCATAGCTACCTGTACTTCCGGCGAGCCCCGAGTTTTGCACATCCAATCCGTATCCATTTGCTGTTTCTTCTTTGCACCGCCAGGCGGTTACGATGGTCCGGCAGGCTGTGATCGAAGGTTACGTCAACTGTCCCATCCCGGAGGCGGAAGGACGGCTTGTTACGCCCCTCATTCCATGCGGTGGGCGTGCTTTTTGCCGCGGGGGTGTGAGGGGACTGCGAAAATAACCCGCCGCTGAATGTCCAAAACTGGTGGTTTGCCCGAAGTATCCGTGAAGAGGTTGTTTGGAACTGAGTTGTGGTTGGGCCGCGAGAGGCAGGGGATAGCACCCCTGCCTCTCCTTTTGTCGGCTTTCGGAGTTCGAGCGGTCCCCGCTCTTGTCGCACCGAATGGGTGGTAAATGATGGCCCGATGGATCAGAGGGGCGGGCTTTTTGTCGTGGAGGTGAGGGGGTTATGAAAACTGCGCGGTGGTGGGATGTCCAAAACTCGCGGTTTGCAGGAAGTACTGATAAAGATCGACGCATGTCGGCGGATTCAACACGCCAGTCCGATGAAATGACACTCCTATGGCAACCTCTATTTTTACCGCCCCTGCGGTCTCGAAGGGGATAATATTGGCGCTACTCGCCTCGGCGGCGGCCTTGGCAACCCCTGCCGCCGACACGCCGGCCTTACAGGATCATTCCGCGTTGGAGACGAAATTGTTCCCTCTGACCGCCGTCCGCCTGTTGGATGGTCCGTTCGCGCAGGGGGTCGCGGCCAACCGCACTTATATGCTCGCGCTCGATCCGGACCGCCTGCTTGCACCGTTCCTCCGGGAAGCCGGGCTGGAATCGCGCAAGCCCGCTTACGGCAATTGGGAGAGCGGCGGCCTCGACGGCCACACGGCCGGCCATTATCTCTCCGCGCTGGCCTTCATGAGCGCCTCGGGAGCGGATACGCCGGAGGGCGAGTTGCGTCGCCGGCTTGATTACATGGTTTCTGAACTGGAGCGTTGCCAGCAGGCGTCCGGCGACGGTTATATTGGCGGTGTCCCTGGCAGCCGCGCGTTGTGGAAAGAGGTGGCCGGCGGCCGGATCGAAGCCCTCAGGAGGAAATGGGTGCCCTGGTATAACCTTCACAAGACGTTTGCCGGACTGCGTGACGCCTGGCTGGTCGCGGGCAATAAGCAGGCCCACGAGGTTTTGCTCCGTTTGGGGGATTGGTGTGACCGCGTGGTCGCCGGCCTCTCTGACCAGCGGATGCAGAAGATGCTCGATATTGAGCACGGCGGCATGAATGAAGTCCTGGCTGACCTCTACGCGATCTCCGGCGATCAAAAGTATCTGAAGCTTGCGCGCCGGTTTTGCCATGAGGCCCTTCTTGGTCCGCTCCTGGGCCACGAGGATCACCTCACCGGTCTGCACGCCAACACGCAAATTCCAAAAGTCACTGGCCTCGAGCGCATCGCCGCGCTTGCCGGCGACGAGAAAGCCGATTCCGGCGCGCGCTTTTTCTGGGAGACCGTTACCAGTCGGCGAACGGTTGTTTTTGGCGGCAACAGTGTTTCCGAGCATTTCAACGCGCCCACGAATTTCCACGTCATGCTGGAACACCGCGAGGGGCCGGAGACCTGCAACACCTACAATATGCTCCGCCTCACGGAACGGCTTTTCCTCAGCAAGCCCAAGGCGGCTTATGCCGACTACTATGAACGGGCGCTCTACAATCATATCCTCGCCTCGATCAACCCGACCACGCCCGGTTATGTTTATTTCACCCCCATCCGGCCTGCCCATTACCGCGTCTATTCTCAGCCGGAGCATTGTTTCTGGTGCTGCGTCGGCACCGGCATGGAAAACCCCCGCAAGTACGGCGAGTTCATCTACGCCCACACCAGCGATGGCCTCTATGTCAATCTTTTCATCGCTTCCGAGCTTTCTGTTCCGGAACTCGGCCTGAAGCTGCGGCAGGAAACCACCTTCCCTGATGAACCCCGCACACGTTTGAAGCTGCAACTCAAGCGTCCATCCATTTTCACCCTTCGCCTCCGTCATCCCGCCTGGGTCGCTGCCGGTGACTTTGTGGTGCGCGTCAACGGCGAGCCGGTATCCGTTGTCTCCACTCCCTCCTCTTACGCCGAGCTTCACCGCGAATGGCGCGATGGCGACCGTGTTGAAATTGACCTCCCAATGCGCACCACCGTTGAACGTCTGCCGGATGGTTCAGATTGGGTCGCCATTTTGCTCGGCCCTATCGCGCTGGCTTCTCCTGCCGGGACGAACGACCTGGTCGGGCTTCGCGCCGACGGCGACCGGATGGGCCATGTGGCTCATGGGCCTATGGTGGCCCTGGACCGCGTGCCCGTTTTGTTAGCGACCGCTGCTGAGTTGCCGAAGTATGTCCAACCTGATCCTGACCGGGAGCCGCTCCATTTCCGACTGGTTGGTGTCGTGGAGCCGGCATTGCCACAAGGACTCCCGCTCGTCCCGTTCTTTCGGCTGCACGACAGCCGCTACCAAATGTACTGGGAACTCACCACCAAGGAGGGACTGCTGGCCAAGCGAGAACGCCGCGCCGCCACGGAGCGCCTTAAGCTTGCCCGGGAGGCCGCCACCCTCGATTCAGTCGCCGTTGGAGAACGGCAACCGGAAGTGGAACACGGCTTTGTGGGAGAGGACACCGAATCAGGCGAGTTTCAGGGCCGCCGTTGGCGCCACGGCCGCCGGTTTCAATACACCCTCGACCTGCATGGCGCGAGTGCCGCCGAGCTTGCCGTCACCTACTCCGGCTGGGATCGCGATCGCAACTTCAACGTCTTCGCCAACGACACCCTGCTGGCAACCGAACGCCTGAAAGGAGAGAAACCCGGCGAGTTTTTCGAGCAACTCTATCCGCTTCCGGCTGGAGTCATTTCGGCGGCTGCGAATGGCCGCGTAACGATCAGATTCTTTGGTGGTCGAAGGGCGGCGTGCTCAGAGGCCAAAGCCCGCCGCGCCTCGCGTTTCTAAAGCAGGTGCTCGATGACGCGCCCGCCGAAGGCATTGAGCCGATTGAAAAATGGGCGTCCCCGGAATATGGCGGTCGCGTGCCCGATTACTACCTCGTCTATCTCGGCAAACAGACGCCGACGCGTTGGGAATTCAGGATTCCGAAAGGGGCGCAAGGCAAACGCCGGGCAGTCGAGGGCATGAAATTCACCGCCGAAGTCCTCGACACATGGAACATCTCCGTGACGGCCGTGCCCGGGACGTTCACGCTGGCGGGGAGGACGGACTATTTCCTCGGGGACAAAGACGGGCGCAGCATTGATTTGCCCGGCAAGCCCTACATGGCGATTCGGGTTAAGAGGTTGAAAGAATGATTGTGAACCACGATTGCAGTCCTATGAAATCCGTTCTTTTGGCAGCCGCCATTCTCCCCCTGGTCTCGCGCGCGTTTGCGCTCGACGGCCAGGTTCAAATCCACGATCCCTCAACCGTCACCCAATGCGATGGCAAGTACTACACCTTCGGCACCGGGGGCGCAGTCTTGATCTCCGACGACGGCTGGTATTACCTGCTTGCCACGCACGGTTCCTGCTGCGCCGGCGCAAACTCGGGCTACAACATCCGCGTCGGCCGCGCCAGGACGGTGATCGGTCCTTTCCTCGACAGCCAGGGCACAGAGATGCTCATGGGCGGCGGCAAGCTATTCGTCGGCTCCGGTGGCCGTGTCGTTGGCCCCGGCCATTTCGGCCTCCTCGATCTCGGCGACGGCGTGCAGAAGTTCTCCTGCCACTATGAGGCCGACCTCGACAGGGGCGGCGCCAGCGTGCTCGACATCCGCCCGCTGCTATGGAAAGACGGCTGGCCCGTCGCCGGCGACAACTTCAGAGAAGGCACGTATGAAATCGAATCCATCCGCACCGGCACCGCGCTTGAGCTTGCCGTCGAGGGCGTGCCGGTCGGCGGTGGACGCGCCAGGGGCGCCCGCGGTGGGCCGGGCGGCGGACGGGGCGGACCCGGCGCAGTGGGTGGAGGCGGGGGTCCGGGTGGAGGCGGCAATTTCGGTGGGTTTGGCGCCCGAGGCGGCGGCGCCCCGATTCCGCCGCAGGACGTTGCGCAGGTCTCGACGAACTGGCCTGCCGGCAGCATTGACGTGCGCATGGCCAACTACATGGTGCAGGCCCAGCAGAAGTGGACGGTTACGCCCGTCGCCAACGCCGGCGGCTACCCCGGCTCGCCGTACTTCAAAATCACCATCGCCGGCACAGACCGCGCCTTGGCCGCCACCGAAGACGGCGAACTCGTCGCCCTGCCCAGTTTCACCGGCGAGCCCGAACAACTCTGGCGCCTCGACCAACTCACTGACGGCACCTGGCGCATCATGCCCAGGCCCGGCCCGAAGACGAAGGAGCCGCTGGCTCTTTCGGCCATCGGCAGCAGTTCCGCTACGCTCGCCAAGTTCAATCCTGACAGCGACAAACAACGCTGGCTCTTCAAAACGCCCTGATAAATCGAAGATCGGAAATTAACCTTGAGAAATCGAAAATTCAGCAAAGGGCCTCCCATGATTACAACCCGCAACATCCTCCTGTCGGCACTGGCTCTCCTTGCCAGCTCGGCGCTTTTTGCGACTGCCGCCGCACCTGGCGACGCTGCCCGCGGCCCCGCGCCCTCCCTCACGCGTCCTGCCTCGGCCGAAAAGGCCCCCGATGCCGACGGCTTCATGCAGCGCTGGCTCATCCTCGAGCCGATCCGCGTCAGCGGCCAACTGACCGACAGCGCCATTCAGGCGACGGTTAAGAAGGAGTACTTTACCAACCAACTCACAGTCATTCCGCACGACGGGGACAAGGTGACTGTCGGCGGCGCGGAACTCACCTGGCATGCCGTGGACACGAAGGGATACAACGTCAACCTCTATCACTTCGCCTACGCTCTCGGCAGGCCGACATCCGACGTGCTGTTTTGGGCCGTCACCATCGTCAACTGCCCGCAAGAGATGCCCGGCGTGCGCCTCGCCATCGGTTCCAACGCGGCCTCGGTCTGGTGGGTGAACGGCCAGGAAGTCATCGGCATTTACGGCGACCGCCAGACGGTCATCGATGACGGCGTCTCAAAGCGCCTCACCCTCAAAAAGGGGCTGAACGTCGTGCGCTGTGCCGTCATCAACGGCGGCGGAGCCACCGATTTTTGCGCGCGGTTTCTCGACGGAGAGGATAAACCGCTGAAGGGCTTCACCCTGAGCGTGGGTGGCATCGCGAATCATGAAGCCGAAAACGGATTCGCGCGATAGCTTCTCTCCCGGTACTCAAAAAAGTCAAAGTCCGCGGGACGCAAAGTTCCGGCCAAATCCTGACAGGCCATGCCGACGAATGCGCCGGTGAAATTCGGCTGGCCGGGAGCGGTGGCTTCGTCGGAGAGAATGCTCGCGTCGAATTGTTGCGGTAGCCAGCGCCAGTCGTGGTCCGCGCCTTCGACACGATAGGCGAAGTGGAGTCGCTCGTAATCAATTGACAAGGTAATTGTGAAAGTCGCGCAACGAAGCGCCGCTGGCGCCGCCGACGGTGGTGCGCCCGTAGCGCTTCACGTCGGTGTAAACCAGCCAGAACAACCCGTCCGCGTACGTCAGGCAAGGCGCCCAGACGCCGCACGAATCGGGATCGCCGAGCAGGTTGAGCTGGCTGGCGCGGTTGAGCGGGCGTGTGAGCAGTCGCCAGTGGACCAGATCGAGCGAGTGATGGATCTGCACGCCGGGAAACCACTCGAACGTTGAGGTTGCGATGTAATAATCGTCGCCGACGCGCACTATCGAGGGGTCGAGATTGAAGCCGCGCAAGATGGGATTTTGTATTTGTTGCGTGGTGGCGGGGCGCGTCACTCCGTGCGCGCCACTCTTGGTCTGAGCACGCGCGGTGGGGAGAGGACTGCCCGCCTCACCGGATCTGGACTTTGTCTTCATTTGTGTCTCACCTCAGCTTCGGAGCGCGCGGGATCAAAGTTGCGCTCCCGCACGAGTGCCCACAGCAGCGCCGCGCCAACGAGGTCGAGCGCGGCGAACACGATGAAGAATGGCGTGTAGCCAATTGTCGTGACGAGCCCGCCGATCATGAGATTGGCAACCAGCAGCCCCGCGTTGCCGCAGGTGCCTGCCATGCCGGTGACCGTCGCGACTTCACTTCGCTTGAACAAATCCGACGACATCGTGATGACCGTGACGGAAAGCGTTTGGTGCGCAAAACCGCCGAGACTGAGCAACGCCACGGCCGTATAGGGATTCTGCACAAAACCGACGAACGCCATTCCCGTCATCAGGCAGGCGCCCAGAGTGAACGCGCAGCGACGCGCCGTGATGAGGCGCATTCCGCGCCGATGTTGAACATCCGACCGGCGAGTCCGCGCTCTTTGGCGGGAAACCATTCCGCCGTCGCTTTCATTCCGGCAGGATTCGCGCAGCCTTCGGCGAATCCGAGCAGACCGCGAAGGCCCGCGAAGGCCCGCCAGTTGTGGGCCAGGCCATGGGCCATGCTCACGAGCGACCACGCAACGGCGAAGATCGCGAAACCGAGCTTCAGCCCGAGCACGTCGAGCACGTAGCCACACACCGGTTGACACATGATCGCGCCCTGGAAGGTCCCGACGATCCAGGAATATTCCCGCGCCGTGATGCCCAGCTCGTTCATCAATGTCGGCGCGGCCACCGCCAGCGCGCTGCGCGTGAGATAATTGACGATCGAACCCAATTGGATGTCCAAAACTCGTGGTTTGCCGGAAGTACTGGTAAAGATTGACGAATGTCGGCAGATTCAACGCGTCGGTTCGATGATTCAGGTGCTGCACAGCAGCGGTTTCTTTCGCTATTCCTGCGCAGCGAACGCGAGATCTTTCGTTACGTGGCCGCCTTGGTCCCGAACGTCACGGACGCCGAAGACATTGTTCAACAGACCGCAATGGCGCTTTGGGAGAAGTTCTACGCCTATGATCCTGCCCAGCCCTTCACACCCTGGGCATGCCGGTTCGCTTTGAACAAGGCCCGTCAGTGGATCGAGCGGCGTCAGCGCTGGCAGGCCCTGCTCGAGCACGGACTGGCAGAGGAGCTGGCGCAGCGGCGGCAGGAGTTGCAGACCGAGTTTGAACTGCGGCTGAAGCACCTCGAGGGTTGCCTCGGCAAGCTGCCGCAAGGGCAGCGCTCTCTTGTCGAAGGGTATTACTATGAGCGCGCCGGCATCGAAAAGCTGGCGGAGCGCTCCGGCAGAACCACGGCCGCAACTTACAAGATGCTGCAACGCATCCGGCACTCGCTCCAACTTTGCGTGCAGAGCCAGACGAAACCGGAGGCGGCATGACACTGTCATTCCCCTCTCCCGAGTTTGACGACGCGGTGGCTGCCGTGTGCCACGGCTCAGCCGCGGACGCGGAGATGCGCGCCCTGAATGAGTTGTTGCGGAGCGATTCTGGCGCCCGGGACGAGTATTTGATGCGGGTCGAGTTGCATGCTCGGCTGGCGTCCGAGCCGGACCTTTTTTCCGAGTCGGCGGAGGCGCCTGCCGGTGCTGCCATGTCCAACCTCAGCCTGGGTGACCGGTGCAGGATTTCTCCTTCGAAACCGGAGGCGCCGAGGCCCAAAAGGAGGCTGGGGCGAGCGCTGGCGCTGGCGGCCTGCTTCGCCGTGCTCGCGACGGGCGTTTGGGGCTTGTGGTTCAGACGGCTCGCGACGAGGAATGGAGCCACCAGCACCGCCGTTGCCATGTTAACCCGTGCCTTGGACGCCCGCTGGAGCCGGAACACGCGACCGTTGCGGGTGGGCGGTGCCTTGGAACCGGGCTGGCTTCGACTCGAGTCCGGCCTGGCGCAAGTGGTCTTTTATAGCGGTGCGCGGGTGGTAATCGAGGGACCGACGGAACTACAGCTCATTTCACCGACGGAGGCGGTTTGTCCGGCGGGACGGTTGTTGGCTGAGGTGCCCCAGCCAGCGCGTGGATTCCACGTGAAAACCGCCCAAATCAACGTTGTGGATCGCGGGACTGCCTTCGGCATTGATGCCACCCGTGGCCAGACTGAAGTTCACGTTTTCAAAGGTGCGGTGGAGTTTTTTACCGGGACCCTGGCAAAGCAGTCACTGGGCGAGGGGCGGGCGGCCGTGGTCCAGGGGAGCGCGCCACCGCGGCTCATGGCTGCGAGCACAGAGGCATTCGCCTCGATGTTCGAGCTTCAGACGCGGTCTCTGGCCGCAGAGGCTGTCCGCTATGACCAGTGGCGGGTCACAAGTGCGCGGCTCAATCAGGACCCCTCATTGGTTGTGCATTTGGATTTCGAGAGCCTCAGCGACTCGGATTGGACGCTGCGTAACGCTGCCGGAAAGAACAGGCCCGTGCCAGATGCGACCATGGTCGGCTGCCAACGCGCGGAAGGCCGGTGGCGGGAGAAGCAGGCTCTGGAATTCCAAAGTGTCAACGACCGCGTGCGCTTGGCCGTGCCCGGAGACTTCCAGGCCTTGACCCTTTCGGCTTGGGTGTGCGTAAAGGGACTGGATCGGCAATTCAACTCGCTCTTCATGTGCGATGGATTCGAGCCCGGCACGATTCACTGGCTGATACGCAACGATGGCGTTCTGGGCCTAACGGTGATCGGCCCGGCCTCTGGGAAATTCCAGATTCTAGCGAGCTCTCCCGTGCTCACGGTTGACAAACTCGGAATGTGGCTACATCTAGCCGTGGTCCTCGATGGCAAGGCCAGGCAGGCGGTCCAGTACGTCAACGGTTTCCCAGTCTCTCACCATACGCTGAAACTGGGTCCGCCTTTTCGCCTCGGTTCAGCCGAGCTGGGCAACTGGAACGCACGCAGCGGGCCGAACCCCGCCCCTTCCCTTATCCGAAATCTGAGCGGGTCCCTGGATGAGTTTGAGCTGTTCAGTCGTGCTCTGAGTGACGCTGAAGTCCACAAGCTCTATACGGAGGGGAAACCCGAGTCCGACATGTAACATGAATGCCAAACCCTGAACCTCAATCATATGAAGACTCATAGCTCGAACCTCAACTCACGCATCGGCTCGCTCACCGCCGTGCTGCTTGCCATTGGCGCAGCGGCCCGGTCCGCCGACTCGCCCCCTCTCAAGGACGCCTACAAGGACCATTTCTATGTTGGCGTGGCCATCAACCGCACCATCGCGACCGGCACCGCGGTCCGGGCCGACAATGTCAACCTGACCTTGGAGCGGGTCGATAAAGACATCGCTCTCGTCAAGGAGCAGTTCAGCCAGATTTCCCCGGAGAACGACCTGAAGTGGGCACTCATCCATCCGCGGGCAGGCGCGGACGGTTATAATTTCGGCCCGGCCGACGCCTTCGTGAACTTCGGCGTGAGCAATCACATGTATATCGTGGGACACACGCTCGTCTGGCACGGTCAGACTCCTAACTGGGTCTTCCAAGGGACCAATTTGCCGCCCGGCGTGGCGAACGCTGCGTCACCCGCGGCCACTACGAACGCGGCGGGGACGAATGTGCCCGGCGGTGGCCGATTTGGCCGCGGTCCTGGCGGCGGTTTCGGCCGCGGCGGTTTTAGCGGACCACGCGCGTCCCGCGAGGAGTTGCTACAGCGGATGCGCGATCACATTCACACCGTTGTCGGACGCTACAAGGGCAAGATCCAGGCCTGGGACGTTGTGAACGAAGCCATCGCCGACGGCGGCACGAACATCCTGCGGAACTCGCTCTGGCTGGAAACCATCGGGCCGGACTTCATCGCCAAGGCCTTCGAATACGCCCACGAAGCGGATCCGGATGCCATCCTCCGCTACAACGATTATTCGTTGGAGAACCCGGCAAAGCGCCGCAAACTCATCACTTTGATCAAGTCACTGCAGGAACAACACGTTCCGGTCATGGCCATTGGCTCACAAACCCACGTCAGCGTTTCGTCGCCGAGCTTTGAGGCCGAAGACCAGGCGCTGACGGAACTGGAGACGCTCGGCTTGCCCATTCACATCACTGAACTCGACGTCAACAGCGCGCAGGGCGGCCAGCGCAATACCGGGGCAGACGTTGCGAACAACGCCGCGATCACCCAGGGCGGCCTGGTGGATGACGCCAACCGGCGGCTGGCCGACGCGTATGCGGGGCTTTTCCGGGCGTTCGTAAAGCACGACAAATCCGTGAAGGTGGTCACGTTCTGGGGTGTGAATGACGGGGTTTCTTGGCGCGCGCAAGGCCGCCCGTTGCTGTTCGACGCCAACGACCAGCCCAAGCCGGCCTTTGAAGCGGTCATTCGCGCCGCAACTGGCCGGCAGCCGAAGTCGCCATAGTTCTCCAAGTGGCCGACGCCCCCTCGATGGCGTCGGCGGTCACAGAGGGCACGAACGGGCCCTCACAGTTCAATATTATGGCAATTGCACTAATTATTATGAAGATAAAACTCGGCTTGTTCGCGCTGGCAGGACTACTCTTGTTGAATGTGAACGTTTTTTCTCAAGATACGAACTTCTTCATTTTCCTGTGCTTTGGACAGTCAAATATGGAGGGCTTTCCAGGAATTGAACAGCAAGACAAGACGGCAGTGGATGATCGCTTTCAGGTCTTGGCGGCTGTTGATTTTCCAAACCTGGGCAGAAAAATTCCCAATTCGTATGTCATTTCTTCGAAGGGTTGCACAAGCCGTCCAGACCATCTGCATTTCAATCCGGCAGGCTGCAGAGATGTGGGAAAGCGATATGCAGAGAAAATGCTTTCATTGCTGGGTCATAGGAGCAGCGCACCCAAATGACGGTTCTTGAACCACAATATTCAGGTAACCGAGGCCGAAGGCGTTGTTCAACAGGGTGCAATGTCGGTTTGGGAGAAATTCGGCGCCTATGTCCTGCCCAACCCTTCACACCCTGGGGCCTGCCGGTTTGTCTTGGACAAGGCCCGTCATTCGGATCTCACCGCATCCGAATTGTTCCCGCTGACCAATCGCACCATTTAGAGGAAACTTGAAACCAATCTTCGCGCTCAACTTGATACTCGCCCTGGCGGGATTGCTGGGGGGATGGCTAACCGCAACCGCCGCCGAACCAACCTTCTGGTCTTGGGCAAAGACACCGCCGATGGGCTGGAACTCCTGGGACTGCTACGGCGCGGGCGTCTGGGAATCGAACGTGATCGCCAACGCCGATTACATGGCGCGGCAGCTCAAACCGCACGGGTGGGACATCATCACGATTGACATCCAGTGGTACGAGCCGCTCGCGCACACGACCCAGTATCGCCGCGGGGCCGTGCTGGAAATGGATGCCAACGGACGATTGCTCCCGGCAACGAATCGTTTCCCGATGGCGGCGGCGACGCGCTCGTGCAAGCCCATCGCGGATTATTTGCACGCGAAAGGCCTGAGGTTCGGCCTGCACTTGATGCGCGGGATTCCGCGTCAGGCCGTGGACCGGGACAATTCGCCGATCCTCGGAATGCCCTGCAAAGCCGCCGACATCGCCAAGAAGGGTTCCACCTGCCTTTGGAACACCGACATGTACGGCGTGGACATGACCAGGCCCGGGGCGCAGGAGTACTACGACTCGGTTTTCGCGCTGCTGGCCTCGTGGGATCTGGATTACGTGAAGGTGGACGATCTCTCCGCGCCGTATCACAAGGACGAGATCGAAGCCATCCGCAAGGCGATTGACCGGTCGGGTCGGCCGATCGTCCTCTCGACTTCGCCGGGCGCCACGCCCCTGAACCAAGGCGAACACATCCAGACGCACGCGAACCTTTGGCGGATCAGCGGCGATTTTTGGGACAACTGGCGCGCGCTCTACGCCCAGTTCGCACGGTTGGACAGTTGGTCGCCCTTCCGCGGCCCCGGGCACTGGCCCGATGCAGACATGCTGCCGCTGGGCAACGCTCGAGCCTGGCAGACGACGGACAACTGGACGCACTTCACAAAGGACGAGCAGTTCACGCTGATGACTCTGTGGTGCATCGCTCGCTCGCCATTGATCCTCGGAGGCAACCTGCCGAAGAACGATGAGTTCACGCTCGCGCTCCTCACCAACGACGAAGCGCTCGCGGTAAGCCAGAACTCCACGAACAACCGTCAACTCTTCAACACCAACAACGCGGTCGCCTGGGTTGCGGACGTTCCCGGATCGAAGGACAAGTACATCGCGCTTTTCAATACGGCCCCAGTGCCAGTGGGAGGCGGACGGCGCGGTCGAGGCGGCTTCGGTGGGCCGGGTGGAACAGCCCCGTCTCCAACAAACGCGCCGGCCCAGGACCTGGGAGCGACCGAACCCAGGGACATTTCAGTCTCCCTTGTGGACATCGGTGTGGCCGGACCGGCCAAGCTCCGCAACCTTTGGAATCACAAAGACCTTGGCCCCGTCACTGACAAGCTCATCCAGACCGTTAATTCGCACGGGGCCGGCCTCTACCGGGTCCATCCTCAAAATTAGCACACCACCATAACGACCATAGAACCCCAACCCTCCATGAAAACAAAACTCTCAGTGCTCGCGCTTGCTTCCATGGTCTTGGGCCAACTTTGCGTGGCCCAAACCAACGAGCCGGCGGACGACTGGAAGCCCGCGGCATCCAACCAGCAGGGGAAACAGTATCCTCAGGTCAACTCTGAAGGCCGCGTCCGGGCCCGCGTCGTCGCGCCCCAGGCCCAGAGCGTCTCGCTCGATCTGGGTGGCGTAAAATACCCCCTGTCCAAGGGCGAGGACGGCGCCTGGGTCGCCGTCTCGCAGCCCCAGGACGAAGGTTTCCACTACTACCAGATCATTATCGACGGCGCCCAGGTTCCGGATCCGAACAGCCTGTTCTTCTACGGCGCCGGTCGCTGGGGCAGTGGCATCGAAGTCCCCGCCAAGGATCAGGACTTCTACGCTCTCACGAACGTGCCCCACGGCCAACTGCGGGAGGTCTTCTACTTCTCCAAAACCAGCAACTCGAACCGCCACTGCTTCGTTTACACCCCACCTGATTATGACAAGGATCCCAACCAACGCTTCCCGGTGCTCTATCTGCAACACGGCATGGGTGAAGATGAAACCGGCTGGGGCAACCAGGGCCATGCCAACCGAATCATGGACAACCTGATTGCCGATGGTAAAGCCAAGCCCTTCATCATCGTGATGGCCAATAGCTATGTCCCCGGCGCTGCCGGCCCCGGTCGCGGACCGGCTCCCGCCGGCGGTCCCGGCGGTCCCGGACGCGGAGGTCCCGGCGGGCGTGGCGGCTTTAGTTTCAATTTCAGCGCTTTCGAGCGGGTTCTCATCGACGACCTAATCCCCTTCATTGATGCCAACTACCGCACCCTTGCCGATCAGCCCCATAGGGCCATGGCCGGCCTCTCCATGGGCGGCATGCAGACCCGGGCGATCACCCTGGCCAACCTCGACAAGTTCTCCCACATCGGCATCTTCAGCGGCGGCAGCATCTCTCCGACGAATGTTACCGATATGGCCGCCTTCAAGCAGAAGGTCAAAGTCGTGTTCGTCAGCTACGGAAGTCGCGAGAACGGCGCTGCCGGCAAGGCCAACCTCGCAGCGCTGCAACAAGCCGGCGTCAACAGCGCCTTCTACGAATCCCCCAATACCGCTCACGAGTGGCTGACCTGGCGGCGGAGCCTGCATGAATTCGCACCGCTGCTGTTCCAAGATCAACCGCTTCCGCCTGCGTCCGTCCAGAAAACGGCCGAGACCACTGCGGCGGCGCCCACGCCCGCCGCAACCGCGCCCGCCGCCAAGACGGTCCGGATCAAAGCCGGAAAATCCGAGCCCGTCAAAGACGCTGAGGGCAATGTCTGGCTGGCCGACCAGGGCTTCGAGGGCGGCCAGACCATAGAAAGGCCCGACATCCAGATTGCCAACACGAAGAGTCCCGACATCTACCGGGCGGAACGCTACAGCATGGACTCCTTTTCGTGGCCGGTGCCCAACGGCAAATACGTGGTGAAACTGCATTTCGCGGAAACATTCGAGGGCATCAACGGACCGGGTGAGCGCGTGTTTTCCTTCAACGTCCAGGGGCACGAGTTCAAGGACTTCGACGTTTGGGTCAAGGCAGGCGGGCCTTTGCGCGCCTACGTGGAAACGGTCAACGTCGAAGCCACCAACGGCGTCATCAAGGTTACCTTCACTCCCAAGGTCGAGAACCCGCAAATCAACGCGATTGAAATCATTCCGCAAACAACGGCCGGGACCAGTGCGGAAGCCTCCGCGCCCGCGACCCCCGTTTTGAGGATTAACGCGGGCAAAGTGACCGGCACCGTCAGCCCCATGCTTTACGGGCTGATGACCGAAGAAATCAATTTCTCCTACGAGGGTGGAATCTACGGCGAATTGATTCGCAATCGCACGTTCAAGGCCAACGCGCAGAATCCCATTTTCTGGAGTGCCGCAGGCGACACGACGATCGCGCTCGACACGAACCAGCCTCTCAATGCGGCGTTGAACGTCAGTTTGAAATTGGACACGAGCAAGGCGTCGGAGGCTTCGCCCGTCGGAATCGCCAACGGCGGCTTCTGGGGAATCCCGGTCCGTCCGAACACGACGTATCGCGCCTCGTTTTATGCGCGCGGGGAAGATTTTCCCAGCTCGCTGACGGTTTCCATCGAAAGCACCAACGGTGAAAAAGTGTTCGCGCGAGCCATCGTTCCCGCGATTTGCGGCAAATGGGAAGAATACGACGTGACGCTGACCACGGGAACTGTGGAAGCGTCGAAGGACAATCGTCTGGTGATTTCAACGAAGCAAGCCGGAAAGCAAGGCTCGGTTTGGTTCCAGAATGTTTCGCTGTTTCCGCCGACCTACCACAATCGTCCGAACGGCACTCGCGCGGACATCATGCAATTGCTGGCGGACATGCAGCCCAAGTTCTTGCGCTTCCCCGGCGGCAACTATCTTGAAGGCAATACCATCGCCGAACGCTTCAACTGGAAGGAAACCATCGGCGATGTTTCGCAACGTCCCGGACATCGCAGCCCGTGGGGTTATTGGTCCACCGACGGTTTCGGTTTGTTGGAATTCCTGGAATGGTGCGAAGACCTGCGCATGGAGCCGGTGCTGGGAGTTTATGCGGGTTATTCGTTGCGAGGGCAGCCCGCTGATCCGGGCTCGAACCTGGATCCCTATGTGCAGGAAGCTTTGGACGAAATCGAGTATGTCATCGGCGACGCCAACACGACGTGGGGTGCGCGTCGCGCAAAGGACGGACATCCCATGCGGTTCCCTCTTCGTTATGTCGAAATCGGCAATGAAGATTTCTTCGACCGCAGCGGCAGCTACGATGGACGTTTCGCGCAATTTTACGACGCTATCAAGGCGAAGTATCCAAATCTGCAGGTCATTTCCACAGTCGGTTACGAACATCCCGCGTCACAGCGCGTCCACAGTCGCGTGCCGGACGTGTTGGACGAACATTATTACCGTTCGCAGGAAGACATGCAGGCCCATGCGCTCGATTACGACAAGTATTCGCGCACGGACAAAACGAAGATCTTTTGTGGCGAATGGGCCACGCGCGTCGGTACGCCCACGCCCAACATGGCCGGGGCGCTCGGCGACTCTGCGTGGATGACCGGCATGGAGCGCAATTCCGACATCGTCGTGATGTCCTGCTACGCTCCGCTTTTCGTCAACGTCAGTCAGCTCACCGGAGCTAACCGTTCCATGCAATGGAGCAGCGATTTGATCGGCTATGACGCTCTGACCAGCTACGGCTCGCCCGCATATTATGCCCAAAAGATGTTCAGCACGATGCACGGCGATGAAATTCTTGCGACCGATTCGCAGAACATCCCGGCGCGCGAATGGCAGCCGCGGGCGCAGCGCGGCGCCACTCCTCCGCCGCGGCAAATCCAGTTGGTCTTCTTCAATGCCACCCGCGACAGCCAGAGCGGGATCATTTATCTCAAGGTCGTGAATGAAGCCGGAACGCCGCAGCGAATCGGCATTCAGATCAACGGTGCGCCGAAGATTGAACCCGAAGGCGAAGCGGTGTCTTTGACAGCCAGCAGCCCGAATGACACGAATTCCCTCGAACAGCCGCAAAAGGTTGTTCCGCGTGCGGAAAAGGCGGGCAACTTGAGCGCCAACTTTACGCGCGAATTTCCGCCGTATTCCATCACGGTTTTGAAATTGAAGACAAAATGACGCGCTTCCAAGACAGGTCCACCGATTTCGCCATACGTTTCCGGCCAGTTCCTCGAACACATCGGGAACCTCATCTACAGCAGTCCCCGATTCGCTTGCCCTGCCGCGCCTTAGCGTAAGCCTCCACGAGTTTCCGACGAAACACTAAGAAATTGACGCACGCCGAGAACCCTCGACTCAACGAATGAAGAAACGATAGCCTCTTCGTTTGACAGGTCATTATGAAAAAGCACGCAAGACCGTTCCCCATTCTTCCGGCCGTTCTTCTGGCTATCGGAACACGGGCCGTCCCGGCTCGGGACCAGAACCACTACAGAAGTTTCATCGTCTCGACCTATGTGATACAGGGAACGGTGCAGGGCCTCATGAACGGCAATCCCGATCCCGCCGGGTCCTGGTCTAACCTGACGCGCAATCTCAAGATCGACAAAATCTATCTCGAGGTCATGCGCAACCACAGGCTCGTCGATGAAGCCGGCCTGGAAAAACTCAAGAAGTTCTACCAGGACCAGGGCGTGCAGGTTTGCGGCGGCCTGGCCTATAGCATCAGCGAAGCCAATGGCTACCAGGGCTTTGACTACGCCGATCCGGAAAACCGCCAATTCGCCCGCAAAGCCGTCGAAATGGCCGCCCGCCATTTCGACGAAATCCTGCTCGACGATTATTACTTCTTTGACCGTAAAACCGACTACGACATCAAAGCCAAAGGCAAGAAATCCTGGACCCAGTACCGCCTCGAGACCATGCGCGAGGTTGCGGAGAACCTCATCGTCAAACCCGCGAAAGCGGTGAACCCGAAGTGCAAGGTCATCATCAAGATGGCCAACTGGTACGACCAATACGCCGGTATGGCCTTCGCCACCGGCAAGGCATCCGTTGCCGGAGCACACGGTAACGCAGAAGGCTCTCGTCCATAGGACTGAGGAATGTTCTCGCGGCAGTGCGCAATATCTATCAGAAGTAACTCACGCATGAAAATCTCCTCCTCCATCCTCGCCCAATCTGTTGCCTTTGCCCGCACCATCGGCCTGCGGTGTTCTTCTGTCCACCCCTGGCAAGAAGGCCCAAATTATCGTGAGGTGAATATCTGCTTCCGCCAACTCATATGCGCCGTGATTCTCCTTGATTGCCCGGTCGCATTGTTCGCCGCGGAGCCACAGTTAACCGGAAACGCATCCGCGCCCGGCGAGCGCCTCAGTCTGTGGTACCGCCAGCCGGCGGCAAAGTGGGTGGAGGCGCTGGCCGTTGGCAACGGACGAATTGGCGCGATGGTTTTTGGCGGCATGAACCGGGAGCGCCTCCAGTTAAATGAGGAGACGCTTTGGCCGGGAGGACCCTATGATCCGGTCAATCCGCAAGCTCGGGAGGCTTTGCCGGAAGCGCGCCGGTTGGTTTTCGAAGGCAAATACTCAGAAGCCGCAAGGCTCATCAGCGCACGAGTGATGTCCAAACCCTTGGGCCAGATGCCGTATCAAACAGCGGGTGACTTGATGCTCACGTTTCCCGAGTCGAGTTCCGTGGAGAATTACCGGCGCGATCTCAACCTGGATACGGCTGTGGCCACCGTCGAGTACAACGCCAACAGTACGGGGTTTTCGCGACAGGTCTTTGCCAGTCCGGTGGATCAAGTCATCGTTGTCCGCCTCACGGCCGACCAGAAGGGCGCGATTTCATTCGCCGCCGAACTGAAATCGCCCCAAAAGGGCTCGGTCGAAACAGAATCAGGACACACGCTGGTCATGCGGGGCGTCAACGGGAGTTCGCAAGGAATCCGGGCCGCCCTCAAGTTCCAGGTGCGGGTCCGGGTGCTGGCCGACGGCGGGACGGTGAGCACAGCGTCCAATTCGGTTGCCGTTGCCCATGCCGATTCGGCGACCATCCTGATCGCGGCGGCGACGAGCTACCGGAACTTTCAGGACGTGAGCGGTGATCCGGAGGCGGTGGTCAAAGCCCAAATCGCGGCTGCCGAGGGCAAGGCCTTCAGCGCCCTTCTCGGCGCGCATATCCAGGAGCACCAGCGGCTTTTCCGCCGCGTCTCGCTTCAACTGGGCAGCAGCGAAGCCAGCAAACTGCCGACCGACGAGCGCATCCGGAATTTCCACAATGGGAACGATCCCCAGTTTGCGGCGCTTTATTTTCAGTTCGGGCGCTATCTGCTCCTCGGCAGCTCGCGGCCGGGCGGGCAACCGGCCAATCTCCAGGGCCTGTGGAACGAAGGTATGAACCCGCCTTGGGGAAGCAAATACACGATCAATATCAACACTGAGATGAACTATTGGCCGGCGGAGTCGTGCAATTTGGGCGAGTGCGTTGAACCGCTCGCGGCCATGGTGCGCGATCTCGCCGAAACGGGCGCACGCACCGCGAAGGAAATGTACGGCGCCCGCGGCTGGGTGGCGCATCACAACACCGATCTGTGGCGGGCCACGGGTCCCATCGACGGGCCGGACTGGGGAATGTGGCCCTGCGGCGGCGCGTGGTTGTGCCTGGCGCTCTGGGATCATTATCAATTCGGCCGCGACCAGGCTTATCTGAAGCAGGTTTATCCGCTGATGCGCGGCGCGGCCCAGTTCTTCCTCGACACGTTAATGGAAGAGCCCACACACAAGTGGCTCGTCACTAATCCGTCTCTGTCGCCGGAAAACCAGCATCCCTTCCGGACCGCAATCTGCGCCGGTCCAACCATGGATTCTCAGATCCTGCGCGATCTGTTTTCCAATTGCATCGAGGCCTCGGAAATCCTCGGCACGGACGCCGAATTCCGAAGTCAACTCGGCACGGCCCGAGCGCGGTTGGCGCCGAATCAAATCGGAGCCAGGGGGCAATTGCAGGAATGGCTGGAGGACTGGGATGCCAAAGCGCCGGAACAGCAACACCGCCACATTTCTCACCTCTACGGGCTGTTCCCCAGCGCGCAGATCACGCCGCGCAGCAGCCCCGAGCTGGCCAATGCCGCCAAGGTCACGCTCAACACTTCAGGGATCAAGCCGGGCGGCGTGGACCAGGTG
The DNA here is from genome assembly GCA_963749495.1 of uncultured bacterium. GTDB lineage: Bacteria > Verrucomicrobiota > Verrucomicrobiia > Limisphaerales > UBA8199 > CAVQND01. The sequence goes on along the minus strand of CAVVMW010000013.1, from coordinate 39,296 downwards.
ATCATCACCAACGCCAGCCGGGTGGCGGGATCCAACGTCGGTCTGCCCGCAGAAGGATCCCACATGCGCAAGATCAACGGCCAGTATTACCTGTGCAACATCACCTGGCCCAGGGGAGGGATGCGCACGCAACTCGTACACCGGTCCGACAAATTGACCGGTCCCTATGAAGGCCGAGTCGCCTTGCGCGATGCGGGAGTGGCGCAGGGAGGTTTGATCGACACACCCCAAGGGGATTGGCACGCACTGCTGTTTCAAGACCACGGAGCGGTTGGCCGCACTCCCTTCCTGGTTCCCGTCAAATGGGAGGACGGCTGGCCGGTCATGGGCGTTGACGCCAAGGTGCCGACGACTTTGAAGATTCCCGCGGGGCCGGGCGGGCTCGGCAACATCGTGGCTTCCGATGATTTCGACCGAAGCCCCGGTCAACCCGCGCTTCCGCCGGCGTGGCAATGGAACCATAACCCGGACAACAAGTATTGGTCCCTCAGCCAGCGTCCCGGCTTTCTGCGCCTGATCACCGGCAGAGTGGACGCCGATCTCGTCCACGCCCGAAACTCTCTCACCCAGCGCACCTTCGGCCCGGAGTGCTCCGGGACGATCGCCATTGACGTGAGCCACATGAAGGACGGGGATTTCGCCGGGCTCGCTGCGTTGCAGAAGAAGTACGGCTTCGTGGGGGTGAAAATGGCCGGCGAGGCAAAGTTGATCGCCATGGTCAGCGCCGAGTCCAACTCTCCGGTCGAGGTGGAAAGCGTCCCGCTGGCCGGGAACACTGTCTTCCTGAAGCTGGACTGCGACTTCAAGAACCGGACGGACAAAGCGTACTTCTTCTATAGCCTTGACGGCAACAAGTGGACCGCCATCGGAAAGCCCTTGCAAATGACTTATACCCTCCCCCATTTCATGGGCTACCGCTTCGCGTTGCTCAACTACGCGACCAAGATCGCGGGCGGCTCCGTGGATTTTGACTACTTCCGCGTGAGCGGCAAGATCACCGCCGTGAACTAGGCGGGCCCAGAAATAGTCACCACGTTCATGCACAGAAGAAAACACGTAATCCAAAGACAAACTCGATCGAGCATCCGCGAGACGTGGTTCCGACGACAACGACTCTCGTGCGCCTCCAGCGCGTGTTCAGCTACGCTCTTCCGCCGAACAGCATCGTGGTCCTCAAACTCAAGTCTTGTTCCTGAGCCGGCGCACCTGCAAGAATTTTGGCCTGCCAGGCAGAAACGCCAATAGATCAACGCTCCAGTTAACCCCAATGAAAGATCCTATGAAAGCTACCAAACCCTTGATGAGCCTTCTGGTAATCGCACTATGCGGATTGCTGCCCGCGACCGCAGCGCGCGCCGGGGATGTTTCCGGCCAATGGCGCGCGGAGTTCGACACGCAGATTGGCCGGCAGAAATACCTCTTCACCTTCCAAGTCAACGAAGGGAAAGTGACGGGCAAAGCAACCGCCGAAGTCGGCGGTCGGACACGGGAAGTGGATTTCAAAGAGGCGAAGCTCGCCGGCGACACCCTGACGTTCGCGGAGATGCTCAAGCTCCAGGACAACGAGGTGCGAATCGATTACACCGGCAAAGTCAGCGAAAAGGAGATCCAATTCACCCGGAAAGTCGGGGATTTTGGAACCCAGGAATTCGCGGCCAAGCGGGTTGTGACCGGAGCGGTGGCGACCGCGAGCCCCACAAACGCCGCACCCGCCAATCGAGCGCCGCGAGGACGAGGCGGATTCGGCGGTCCGATTGTGCTGGGACCGGACGACAAACCGGCGTTTCCGGATCCTCCGGCCGGTTTCGATGTGAAGCGCGAGGGCATCGCCCATGGCAGCCTGGAGATGATCGAATATGACTCCAAGACCGTCGGCACTAAGCGCAAGATGCAGGTCTATACGCCACCAGGCTACACGAAAGACAAGAAGTACCCGGTTCTATATTTGCTTCACGGCATCGGCGGGGACGAGACCGAGTGGCAACGCTTCGCCACGCCCAATGTCCTGCTCGATAACCTCATTGCCGACGGAAAAGCCGCGCCGATGATCGTGGTGATGCCCAATGGCCGCGCGCAGAAGAACGACCGGGCCGAGGGCAACGTTATGAATACGGCCCCGGCCTTCGCCAATTTCGAACGGGACCTGCTGGATGATGTGATCCCAGCCATGGAGGCACGTTACTCAGTCCAGGCCGACCGGGAGCATCGCGCGCTCGCCGGGTTATCGATGGGCGGCGGCCAGTCGCTCAACTTCGGTTTGGCTCACCTGGACACCTTTGCCTGGGTGGGCGGGTTTTCTTCTGCGCCCAACACCAAACCGCCGGAGCAACTGGTGCCTGATCCGGACGCGGCAAAGGGGCAATTAAAGCTGCTCTGGCTCGGGTGCGGCAATAAGGATCGCCTCATCCGCATCAGCCAGGGGGTGCATGCTTACCTGAAGGAGAAAGGGGTTCCCCATGTGTGGCATGTGGACGGGCATGCCCATGACCCCACGGAATGGAAGAACAACCTATACCTCTTCGTCCAACGCATCTTCCGTTGACCGCAATTCCCGGTGCTGCCGGAACATCATCGTTAACGGCCACACGATGTGCGGGGGGCATCAGGCCACAAAGGAATGGCCTCCTTGATACGGAGAGTGGTTCCGAGATGCCCCGATTCAGATTGAATTCGGTTCGGGCGAAACGAGAACCCGCGTGGTCCTTTTCTTGATCCCGACGCCACTCATTTCGGCTCGCCTTGCACCAACTCACCTTATAACCTTCGATTCATGAGCAAGAGCTCCCGAACCGATTCCAGAAACAGAACTGCGACGCCACCGTACAAAAATCGCAGTCTCTCCGCCAGCGCGCGCATCAAGGACCTGCTGCGCCGCATGACCCTTGAGGAAAAGGCCGCCCAGATGGTGTGCGTGTGGCAACAGAAGAGCGAAACACTGCTCGACGCCCAAGGCAAATTCGACCTGGCAAAAGCCAAAGCTGCCTTCAAAAAGGGCCATGGCCTGGGCCAGGTCGGTCGGCCGAGTGACGCCGGCGCTCCGCCCAGCGAACCCTGGAAGGGGCAGACCGCCCGCGGCATGGCGGAACTCACCAACGCCATCCAGAAGTTCTTCCTCGAGCACAGCCGGTTGGGCATTCCGGTGATTTTTCACGAGGAATGCCTGCACGGCCATGCCGCTCGCGACGCCACCAATTTCTCCCAACCCATCGGCCTGGGCGCCACGTTCAATCCTGGACTCGTAGAGGCCCTTTTCACCATGACCGCCAATGAAGCCCGCGTGCGCGGGACTCACCAGGCGCTCACACCGGTCGTGGACGTGGCGCGCGACCCACGCTGGGGGCGGGTGGAGGAGACCTACGGCGAGGACCCCTACCTGAACACCCAGCTCGGCATGGCTGCGGTGCGGGGGTTCCAGGGCGACGGCTCGTTCCGAGACAAGAAGCGGGTCATCGCTACGCTCAAGCACTTCGCCGCCCACGGTCAACCGGAGTCGGGAATGAATTGCGCGCCGGCGAATGTCTCCGAGCGGGTGTTGCGGGAGACGTTCTTGCGTCCCTTCAAAGAAGCCATCCAAAAGGCCGGCGCCATCAGCGTGATGGCCTCCTACAACGAGATTGACGGTGTGCCCTCGCACGCCAATAACTGGCTGTTACGCGAGGTGCTGCGCAAGGAATGGGGTTTCAAGGGATTTGTGGTCTCCGATTATTACGCAATTTGGGAATTGGGCGACCGCCCTGACACCCACGGGCACTTCGTGGCGAAGGACAAAAAGGAAGCCTGCCAACTCGCCGTCGAGGCGGGCGTCAACATAGAATTGCCTGAACCCGACTGTTATCTCCACCTCGTGGAATTGGTCCGCAAAGATGTGCTCAAGGAAAGACAACTGGATGAGCTGGTTGCGCCGATGCTTTACTGGAAATTCAAGCTGGGCTTGTTCGACGATCCCTACGTGGACCCCGAGGAGGCCGAGCGGGTGGTCGGCTGTGACGAGCACCGCCAACTCGCCCTCCAGGCGGCGCGGGAGACCATTACCCTGCTCAAGAACGAGAACCACCTGGCCCCGCTCGACCCGTCGAAGCTCAACACCATCGCGGTGATCGGCCCCAATGCAAACCGGATGCTGTTGGGCGGCTATAGCGGGCTGCCCCGGCAGACTGTCACGGTGCTCGACGGCATCAAAGCCCGCGTGGGTGGCTGCGTCCAGGTGCTCTACGCGGAGGGCTGCAAGATTACCCAGGGCGGCTCCTGGCAACAGGATGAGGTGGTGCCCAGCCATCCCGAGGAGGACCGCCGACAGATTGCCGAGGCGGTGGAGGTCGCCAGGAACGCCGAGGTCATCGTGCTCGCGCTGGGCGGCAACGAGCAGACCTCGCGGGAGGCCTGGTCGCTCAAGCACTTGGGGGACCGCGCCAACCTGGACTTGCCCGGTTGCCAGGAGGATTTGGTCCGCGCCATGCTCGAAACGGGCAAGCCGGTCATCGTATTCCTGTTCAACGGCCGGCCGCTTTCCATCAACTCTATAGCCCGGAATATTCCCGTGATCTTCGAGTGCTGGTATCTTGGGCAGGAGTGTGGCCGCGCGGTCGCGGAGGTGCTGTTCGGCGACCACAATCCCGGCGGGAAACTCCCGATCAGCATTCCTCGTTCGGCGGGTCACCTGCCGGTCTTCTACAATTACAAGCCCTCCGCTCGGCGCGGCTACCTGTGGGACGAGGTCTCGCCGCTCTATCCCTTTGGCTTCGGCCTGAGTTACACGACCTTTGCCCTCCAAAACGTCCGGCTTGCCAACAAGCGCATCCGCCGCGGCGCCTCGACCCAGGTGCTCGTGGACGTGACCAACACCGGCCCGCGTCCGGGAACCGAGGTGGTGCAAATGTATATTCGGGACCGGGTCAGTTCCGTGACCCGTCCCGTCAAAGAGTTAAAGGGCTTCGAAAAGGTCTCGCTCAATCCACATGAAATGCAGACCGTGGCACTGGAGATCACGCCCGAATCGCTCGCCTTTTACGATGTGAACATGAACTATGTTGTCGAGCCGGGCGAATTCGAGATTTTGATCGGCAATTCCTCGCGTGACGCCGATTTGCAGAAGGTCATCCTCACGGTCATCGACTAAAAAAGGCACCTCATGTCCGATAACCCAAACCAAAAACTCTCGTTTCTTGAAAAGGCCGCCTACAGCGGGGGCGATGCCGCCGCCAACTTCGTCTTCATGACGATGATCCTTTTCCAGTTGAACTTCTATACCGACGTTTTTGGCCTGACCGCCAGCGCCGCCGCAGCCATCCTTTTGGTGCCGCGCCTCTGGGACGCGTTTTTCGATCCCATCATGGGCATTCTCGCCGATCGCACCCGGACGCGGTGGGGCAAGTTCCGGCCGTGGGTGCTCTGGACCTCCGTGCCCTGGGCGGTCGTGATGATTCTGGCCTACACGACACCCCGGGGCTGGAGCCTCGGCGCGATGATCGCCTACGGTGCCATCACCAACGGGTTGCTCATGACCCTCTATTCCATGAACAACATGCCGTACTCGGCACTCGGGGGCGTCATGACCGGCGATCTGGATGAGCGCACAAGACTCAATTCCTATCGCTTTGTCGCGGTCAATGTCGCTCAATTCGTCGTGGGCGGGTTCACCCTGCCGTTGGTGGCGAAGTTCGCCGCGGGCCACGACCGCCAATACGGCTGGCGGATGACAATGACTCTCTGGGCCGGGCTCTGCCTGGTTCTCTTTCTAATCACCTTCCTGGCAACACGCGAGCGAATCCAGGCCGTCCAGCAGGAGAAGGCCTCTCCCAAGCGGGATTTCCTCGACTTGCTCAAGAACAGTCCCTGGCGGGTGATGGCGATCATGACCCTCATCCACTTCGCCATCCTCTCCTTCCGCGGCGGCGCGCTCTACAACTATTACCATCATTACGCCGACAAGGCCGCCATGTACGATTTCCTTGCCAAACTCGGCCTGACGGGCGCAACCGGCACTTCCGGCGGCCTCCTCGAAACGCTCGGCTACCTTGTCCACGGCGACAAATCCAACGTCGCCGATGTGTTCAACAGCATCATCAACATGGTCGGCACCGCCACTACCATCCTGGTCATCCTCCTTTCGCCGTCGCTATCGCGCCGATTCGGGAAGAAGGCGATCGCAGTTGTCGGGTTTGGATCGGCCAGCCTGGGCACGCTCGCGTTCTATCTACTTGCCCCAACCAATGTCGTCGGCATGCTGGCGCTGACGATCCTCATCGCCGTTTGCTATGCGCCGACCATTCCGCTGGTCTGGGCCATTTTCGCCGACGTAGCGGACTATTCGGAATGGACCGTGGGCCGCCGTTTCACCGGCATGGTGTTCGCCACCATCGGCTTCGCCCTCAAATCGGGGCTCGCGCTAGGCTCGGCTTCATTCCTCTGGATTATGCAAGGCTTTTTTCATTATGACACCCACGTCCCCGGCGCCCCCGACGCGATTGCCGGCTATCGTTTCACCAGCGGGATTGTAGTCGGTCTGCTCTTCGCCATTTGCACAGTCCTGCTTGCGGCCTACCAGCTCAACAAAGGAATGACCCTCAAGATGGCCGACGAGCTGGCCAAACGACGAAAGAACCCCGTTTCTCAGACCACCTGATTCCTGACTTAAGACCTACAAAGACTCACATCTTGAATCTCGACATTGGTTTCAACCTTGATTGAGTTATGAAAATGTCCCGGCGAGAATTTGTGGCAGCAGGACTAGCAGCCGTCGCGGGTCGTTGCGTTGGCAATTGCATGGCCGGCACCGATGCAGCAGCAACACACTTGGAGTTGCCGGACGAAGACGGTTACAAACTCTGGCTTCGATACGCGCAACCGGGCGAGATTTCAGGACGATACCGTCGGGTGGTGCGACAAATTTGCGTGGACGGCCCTTCAGCCACGTGTGGAATTATCCGGGATGAATTGTGTTTAGCGGCCACGGCCATGCTGGGTAGCAAGGTTCCATCAAAAGAAGGCGGCTTACAGGCCGGCACGGTCATTGTCGGCACGCCGGCGAATTCGAAACTGGTGCGAGATTTGAAATGGAACGCCGACTTGAGCGCAGCCGGTGACGAGGGCTTCATCACCCGCTCTGCTCTCGTGGCAAAACAACCGGTGACCGTGATTGCCTCCAACAGCGAAATCGGTGCGCTGTATGGTGGGTTTCACTTTCTGCGTCTGATGCAAACCGGCCAGCCGATTGACCGGCTCGACATTAGCGAGCGGCCGGCGCTTCAGCTTCGGCTGATGAACCACTGGGACAATCCCAACGGAACGATTGAGCGCGGTTATGCCGGGCGCTCCTTGTGGCAATGGCATGAACTGCCTGAAGAACTCAACCCGCGCTACGCCGACTACACGCGCGCCTGCGCCTCCATCGGAATCAACGGCGCGGTGATCACCGGGGCGCAATCGTTCCCTATGGGCGCGGTAGGCTCGCATATATGATGCCAAGTTATCTCAGGGAGAATGACTGCGGCAATGCCAAAGTCCTTCTGAATATACCCGCGTTCCGCAGGCCCTCTGGATCAGATACCGAGGTGGCGCGAGGCTGTGCGCCGCCACAGGCCAATCAGAATCGGCAACGACCCTTCGCGGTTGGAAATTAGGTACAGGCGCGCGCTTTTGGCCGGGCCTCTGGGTCGAGCAGTCGCAGTTGACCCCCAACGCGTTGGGCTGCAAGACCTAGTAGCGTGCGTCTTCGAGCGTTTCCAGGAGTGGCCGCGCTGGCGTTGCCTCTCCACTCCGACCCAAGACAGGCAAAAGGGGAGTTCAGAACCCGAAAAAGCGGACAGAAACCGGACAGTGAAGAAACATCGAATCGGGACTTACTTCGTAAGTCGTTGATTATCAATGGCGCGTCCGGAGGGACTCGAACCCCCAACAGTCTGATCCGAAGTCAGAAGAAGCCCCGTTTTCCTTAGGAAAACAGCGGGTTTTCTGAGCAAAAATCGAAGTGCGGGTTCAGGCGGGAACGTGCGGGTTGAACTCAGAAGGGTAAAAACAGGGTAAATCTCGGCCTCAGGCTGGATGCTACTCATTCGACAGCCCCACGGTTGTGAACGTAACCGCTCGACGCAGGAAGAAGGCGGCCGGCGGGAGGCGTTCAGCCTTTCTGATTTTGCCTTTTCTTCAGGCGAACTACCGGCAAACTGTCGGCCGGGAAACGCAAATGAAAGCACAGCTCGCCATCCTCGGAATTGTCCTCCTGACCAACGGCAACCACGTTCAAGCCCAAGACTGGCAGGCGTGCGACGGCCCGCTCAAGACGCGCTGGGCCAAGGATGTCTCGCCCGGGAACGCGCTCCCGGAATATCCACGGATGCAAATGGTCCGCCGAGACTGGCTGAACCTGAACGGCCTCTGGGACCTCAAGCTCGCCGACGGCGCCGGCGCGAAGATCCTCGTGCCGTACCCGGTCGAGTCGGCGCTGTCGGGCGTGATGAAACACAGCGACCGGCTGACCTACCGGCGTACTTTCGAGGTGCCCAAGGCATGGGCTCGTCAGCGCGTACTGCTGCATTTCGGCGCAGTGGATTGGGAGGCGAAAGTGTCTGTCAACGGCAAGGAACTCGGCACGCACCGCGGCGGCTACGACGGGTTCAGCTTCGACATCACTGACGCGCTCACGCCATCCGGCCCGCAGGAACTGACGGTCGAAGTGTTCGACCCGACCGATGCGGGCCAGCAACCGCACGGCAAGCAAGTGCTCAAACCGGGCGGCATCATGTACACCCCATCTTCGGGCATCTGGCAGACGGTTTGGCTGGAGCCGGTGCCCGAGGCTGGAATCGAATCGCTCCAAATCACGCCTGATCTGGATGAAGGTACGGTGCGGGTGAAAGTCAACGCGCGCTTCCATGGCCCCATCGAAGAAGCCGTCAGCGTTGTCGCCGTGGCATTGGAAGCCGGCAAGGAGGTTGCGCGCGTGAGAGGCAAGCCTGGCGAGGAATTGACGCTGCCGATCCCCAATCCCCACTTGTGGTCGCCGGACGACCCGTTCCTGTATGACTTGAGCATCAAAATGGGGCAGGATGCTGTCACCAGCTACTTCGGCATGCGTAAGATCGCCATCGCCAAAGACGACGCGGGGGTCAACCGCCTCATGCTCAATGGCAAGTTTGTCTTCCAAGTCGGTCCGCTGGACCAGGGCTTTTGGCCCGATGGCATCTACACGGCGCCGACGGACGAGGCGTTGAAGTTTGACGTCAAGATCACGAAGAATCTCGGCATGAACTGCACCCGTAAACACGTCAAGGTCGAGCCGGACCGCTGGTATTACTGGTGCGACAGGCTTGGCCTGCTGGTCTGGCAGGACATGGCCGCCGGCGGCAATGGCAACGCCGAGGCGAAGAAACAGTTCGAGGTCGAGTTGAAGAACCTGATCGAGGGCCGCTGGACGCATCCGTCGATCATCATGTGGGTCGTGTTCAACGAAGGCTGGGGCCAGTACGACACCGAGCGACTGACGGCCTGGGTGAAGAAAATGGACCCGAGCCGGCTCGTCAACAACGCCAGCGGGTGGACCGATCAGAAATGCGGCGACGTGATTGACATGCACAAGTATCCCGGTCCCGGCTCGCCGAAGCCGGAGGCAACCCGCGCCGCCGTGCTGGGCGAATTCGGCGGGCTTGGCCTGGGTGTGGACGGTCACACTTGGACCAAGCAAACGTGGGGCTATAAAGGCATGTCCAGCCAGGAAGACCTCACCCGCAGCTACGTCAAGCTGCTCACCAAAGCGTGGGCGCTGAAGGACAACCCCGGTCTTGGCGCCGTCATCTACACCCAGATCACCGACGTCGAAACCGAGTGCAACGGCCTGCTCACCTACGATCGCGAGGTGGTCAAGGTGGACCTGGAACGCGCCGCCAATGCCAATCTCGGCAAATTCCCCCCGCCGCCCGAGGTCAAAGAAATCGTCCCCACGTCCCAGCAGAACGGCGTCCGTTGGCGTTATGTCATCGAAAAACCGGCCGGCGATTGGTTCCGGCCGGGCTTCGACGACTCGGCTTGGAAGGAGGGTGTGGGCGGCTTCGGCACCAAGGGCACACCCGGCGCGATCGTCCGGACCGAATGGAAGAACGACGACATTTGGTTGCGTCGCTCGTTCGACGGGCCGACCGGGAAGCTCGAGAACCCGTACCTGCTCGTGCACCACGATGAGGACGTCGAGGTTTACATTAACGGCGTGCTCGCCGGCAAGGCAGGTGGCTACACCACCGATTACGAGGAACTGCCGCTGACGCCCGAGGGCTGCGCCGCGCTCCGACCCGGCAAGAACGTCTTCGCCGTCCACTGTCACCAAACTCAGGGCGGCCAGTACATTGATGTTGGCATCATCAGCCTGATCGAGAAGCCGCAGCGCTAAACCTATGGGCGCGGCATCAAGGAAGGAGCGGGACACCATGAACTCCACGCAACCCAGCCTTGGCATGAGACACCACAAACTGGCATTCATACTGGCGACGGCCGCGCTGTTCGCAACACAGGGGTTGGCGGCGATCAAGGATTACGGGCTAAGAGATTATGTTTCCCTCTCGAAGGATCTGCCCCATGCGGAAAGCGAACCCTGGAAGCTGGTCTGCACGATCCACTACAACTGCCATTTTCAACCGTGGATCGAAGCCGACGCTCCGGAAGGCAAAGTGATCCGCTTTGACTCGAGCAACCCACTGGTGCTCTACCTGACCAAAACCGAGACCTGCAAGACAGGCTCCGGCAATCAGGCCTACGAGGCGAAAAACTGGGTGAGCGGTGAAGGGGCCATTTACACGATCCCGGCAGGCGTCACCATAAAAGCCGCCAAGTACCGCGAGACGGGTTATGACACCACGTTCGCCGGCTCGTTTGAGTGCAACGACAACGATTATAACATCCTCTGGAAAAAGGCGGCCAGGACCGCCTACATCTGCATGAGGGACCATTTCTATGATTGCCCGGACCGCGAGCGGGTCGGGTTTTGGGGAGATGGAACTCCGGAACTGGACCAGTGCTTTTACCTCTTCGATTCCGACTCGCATCAACTGTGCAACGAACTCGTCCTGCGGAAACTGGAGCCCAGGTTCTATCCCGGTCAACACCTTGAATTCCTCGGCAGGTATGGGCTCTGGTTCTACTATTTGCAGACCGGGGATCGGGAATCCATTCGCGCCGTCTATGACCAGACCAGGACCTTCCTTTTCGAGAGCTACAAATTCGGCAACCGGGGGACCTGGTTTGACTGGGGAAAGGAAGTCAAGGACACGGCGGTGATCGAGACGTGTTTCTACTACGACTGCCTGGAGACGCTGAGAAAAATGGCTCTCCTGACCGGACACGACGCCGACGTCGCGCTCATCGATGCAAAGCTCGAGAGCATCAAGAGCACGTTCGACAGCCGATATTGGAAGGGCGGCTATTACATGTCTTCGCAGGTGGCCACCCCGGATGACCGGGCCAACGCCATGGCAGTCATTTAGTGGCGACAAAATCCCGATCGATGTCTCCGCAGCCAACGCCATTGATGGCGACCATTGGACCGGGTGGCGCGACATGACCCGAACCCAATATCCCGGGCAATGGTTCCAGGTTGATATGAAGGCAGCGCGGACCTTTGACAAAATCGTGCTCGATACGACCTGGGCGCTTTGGGATTCGCCGGACAAGTATTCCGTATCGGTATCCAACGACGGCGCCGACTGGGGAAATCCCGTAGCCACGGGTTTTGGTCAGTTGGGCATTACCACGATCACCTTCCCGGCGCAGACTGCGCGCTACATCCGGGTGACGCAGACGGGCACGAACACGACGTATCACTGGTCCATTTATGAATTTGATGTTTACAAGAAAAACTAGTTACTGTGAACAGACGTTCGGAACAAGCTCACTCAACAAAAGGGTAGTTGCTTGAAATTGAAACGCAGAGTATCTCCCTTGATCCTTTGCGCCGCCGCAGGGGTCGTCCTCAGCGATCCGGTCCTCGCCCAGCCGGCGAAACCCGCCTCGCACAGCATTCGCCGCGTGGAAGGCTGGACGGTGCGCGTGGACGATCGCCTGCTGGCCCCGCCCAATGAAGCGCTGGGCGCGGGCGCGCTGCGATTTCTGGAGTGTAAGCTGGCCGATATCAAGGCCGTCGTGGCGGCTGGACCTCTGGCCAGGCTGCAGACGGTCCCCATCGTGCTCGATCTCAGCCACGGGAAGCTGAGCTCGATGCAGTATCATCCTAGCGCGGATTGGCTGGAGGAAAACGGCTATTCGACCAACCTGGTTCAGTGCGTCCACATCCCCGTGGCCGCCGAATTGGCGACTCCGCGCAACATCAACGAGCAACCGTGGGTCGTCCTGCACGAACTGGCTCACGCCTATCACGACCAGGTGCTCGGGTTCGAGGACCCGCGCATCCTGACAGCGTACGAGCGCTTCAAAAAGAGCGGCCATGGCGACGCGGCGTTGCTCTTCAACGGCGAGCGCGTCCGGCACTACGGGTTGACTGATCACAAAGAATTCTTCGCCGAGATGACCGAGACCTACTTCGGGGAGAACGATTTCTTCCCCTTTAACCGCGCCGAGTTGTTGAGCGCCGAACCGGAGATCCTGGAGCTGATGCAGGCAATCTGGGGACCAGTGGCGGGCAAGGTGGTCACGTCGGTCAAAGACGCCGGGCGGACGCGGCTCAAGCCCATCAGTTCCGAGCAGGCGGCAACTGTCCTGTGGTATGCCAGGCCGGCGGCGAAATGGTCCGAGGCCCTCCCGGTGGGCAATGGGCGGCTGGGCGCCATGGTGTTCGGCGGCATCGGGAGCGAGCGCCTGCAACTCAACGAGCAGACAATCTGGACGGGCGGACCCTATGATCCGACTCTTCCAGGCGGGGCGAAGGCGTTGCCGGAGATCCGGCGGTTGGTCTTTGCGGGGAAGTACTTCGAGGCCGAGGCCCTGTTTGCCAAGACGATGATGGGTAAACCGGACCAAATGAAATATCAGCCGTTGGGGAACCTGTTCCTCGAATTCTCCGGCCACACGAACGCCACCGACTACCGCCGCCGACTGGACCTCGACACGGCGATCGCCGACGTTTCCTATCGCGTGGGCGAGGTGACTTTTCAGCGCGAGGTCTTCGCCAGCCCGGTGGACCAGGTGATCGTGGTTCGTCTGACCGCGGACAAGCCGGGCACGATTTCCTTCAGCGCGAAGCTCGCAGGCATTCGGAACACCAACCCGCCGGGCGATGAAACGTTCTCCACCGAGGTCTTGCCAGATGGACAATTGGTGCTGCGGGGCACCACGGCATCTTCCTGCGACATCAGGGGCCGCGTCCGTTATGTCGGCCGGGTCCGAGTCGTGAACGATGGCGGCACGCTCGCGACAAGCACCAACGCCGTGTCGGTTGAGGGCGCCAACTCGGCGCTGCTGCTCATCGTCGCTGCCACCAATTTCAAACGCTACGACGACCTGAGCGGCGATCCGGAGAAGGTGGCCAAGGAGTCGATAGACTGGGTCGGTAGCCGAACCTATGACCGGCTGCGAACCCGGCATATCGAGGCGCACCAGCAGTTGTTCCGCCGCGTTAGTTTGAGTTTGCCCGCCAGCCAGGCCTCGACGCGGCCGACGGATGAACGCCTGCGCGCGTATGATCCGCACCAGGATCCGCAGCTCCTGGCCCTGATGTTTCAGTATGGCCGCTATTTGCTGCTGGGCAGTAGCCGTCCGGGCTGTCAACCCGCCAACCTCCAGGGCATCTGGAACGAAGACATGAACCCGGCCTGGGAGGGCAAATTCACGTCCAACATCAACCTGGAGATGAACTACTGGCCGGCCGAAGTGGGCGCTTTGCCGGAGTGCGTGGAACCGTTGGTGCGGATGGTGGAGGAGTTGTCCGAGACCGGCCGCCGTGTGGCCGCCATCCACTACGGGGCGCGGGGCTGGGTGTTTCACCAGAATACCGACCAATGGCGGGCCGCCGCGCCGATGGATGGGCCAACCTGGGGCACCTTCTCCGTCGGCGGGGCGTGGCTCTGCACCCACCTGTGGGAACACTATCTTTTCACGGGAGACAAAGGATATCTCCGCCGAGTCTATCCGTTGCTCAAAGGCTCGGCCGAGTTCTTCCTCGACACGTTGGTGAAATATCCGGACACGAAATGGCTGGTGACCTGTCCCTCGACTTCGCCGGAGAATTTTCCAGCCTGGTTCGGCAACCACGCCTATCACGATTCGTACACCGGCATCGATCTGCCTGGCACCACCATCTGCGCCGGTTCCACGATCGATATGCAGATTCTGCGTGACTTGTTCGCGGCCTGCGTGGAGGCGGGAAAAGTGCTGAACCTGGACGCGGCGTTCGGCAAGAGAGTCAGCCGTGCCCGAGCCCTGCTCGCTCCCATGCAGGTTGGCATGCTGGGCAATTTGCAGGAATGGATTCAGGACTGGGGCGACCTTGAGCCCAAGCACCGGCACATCTCGCATCTTTACGGGGTGTACCCCAGCGCGCAGATCACGCCGCGAGGCACTCCGGAACTCGCGGCGGCGGCCAAGGTTTCGCTGAACCAGCGCGGCGATGCCGGCACCGGGTTTGGCATGGCTTGGAAAGCCGCGTGCTGGGCGCGGCTGCTGGAGGGCGAACATGCCAACGTCTGCCTGGCCAACCTCGTCGCCCGGCAAACCTGCCCCAACCTTTTCTCCATGTGCTTCTCGGCTCCGCAGGTGGAAGGCGCCTTCGGCGCAACCGCCGCCATCGCCGAGATGCTGCTGCAATCCCATGCCGGGGAAATTCACCTCCTGCCGGCGCTGCCCAAGGCCTGGGCCGAAGGAAAGGTCAGCGGCCTCCGCGCCCGCGGCGGGTTCGAGGTGGACATACGATGGCGGGACGGGATGCTCGTGGAAGCGGTGGTCCGGTCCCAAGAGGGCAATCCTTGCCGCCTGCGTTTTGGGAACGAGAGCCGGGACGTGAAAATTGCCAAAGGCGAGACCTTCAAGTGGACGGTCGAATGATCCGAGCAAGCGACAACAAGAGACGGCATCCGGAGCGGTGACCCATTGGCCCACGCATCAAACTTAGTCTCCATTATGATAGTCAGCATTTTCAACGATGTCATCGGCCCCGTCATGCGCGGGCCTTCGAGTTCACACTGCGCCGCGGCCTTGCGCATCGGGCGGCTGGCGCGCGACTTGATGGGCGCCGACTTCCAGGAGGTCCTGGTGGAGTTCGATCGTCAAGGTTCGCTACCCACCACGCACGAGAGCCAGGGGTCGGACATGGGATTGTTTGGCGGCCTGCTGGGGTGGGACGCGGCGGATGCGCGTCTGCCCGAGTCCCCGCGGGCGCTGCGCGATGCGGGCGTCACCCTCCGGATCGAGACGGTGGACGCTCACGACGCGCATCCCAACACTTATCGGCTCACGCTTCGCAGCGCGCGGGGCGACCAACATTCGATCATCGCCATCTCCACGGGGGGCGGCATGATGGAGGTCATCGCCATTGATGGCTTTAGGCTTTCCATCTTGGGCGACTGCTGCGAGACGTTGTTGTGGGTCCAGAGCGGCGGAGAGAAGCTGGCGCAGCGGTTGGCCGCGCTCGAAGAGGCGGAGGAAATCCTGCTGCACGAATCGGCCGACGGACAGTTGGTGGAGGTGAAGGCCCCGGGGTTTGTGGGGGAAACGGCCATCGGTGGGCTGCAAAACACCTTCGCGATTCGCCGAGTTAGGCGGCTGAGCCCCGTGCTTCCGGTCCTCTCGCACAGAGGCATGTCCGTCCCCTTCACGACGTGCGAGGAAATGTTGCGCTATGACGCCGGGCGGAACACGCCGCTCTGGGAACTGGCGGTGGAATATGAAAAAGCGCGCGGGCATCTGACCGAAGTGGAGGTGATCGCCAAGATGGTGGAGATTGTCGGCATCCTTCGCCGCTCCATTCAAGAGGGCATCGCGGGCACGAAATACGATGACCGCGTTCTGGGTCATCAATCCGGCGAGTTCGAAGCGATGATGCGTAGCGGCCGCCTGCTCAACGGTGGCGCGCTCAATCGCATCGTGCTGTACGTCACCGCGCTGATGGAGGTCAAGAGTTCCATGGGCGTCATCGTGGCCGCGCCTACTGCCGGCGCGTGCGCCGCGCTGCCGGGAGCCGTGATCGCCCTCGCCGAGGAAATGGGCTTAGCGGAGGAAGAGATGGCGAAGGCGATGCTGGCCAGCGGCCTCATCGGCGCCTTCATCGCCACAAAGTGGACATTTGCGGCTGAAATTGGGGGCTGTCAGGCGGAAGGCGGTTCTGCTGCCAGCATGGCAGCCGCCGCGCTCGTGACGCTGGCAAACGGAACCCTGTCGCAGGCGCTGGCTGGGGCGTCGATGGCGTTCCAAAGCATGCTCGGGCTGATCTGCGACCCGGTGGCCAACCGCGTCGAAGTGCCCTGCCTCGGCAAGAACGTGTTGGCGGCCAGCAACGCGCTCTCCTGCGCGAACATGGCCCTGGCCGACTACGATCCCGTCATTCCGCTCGATGAAGTCATTGAGACGGCGCAACGGGTCGGCAGCCAGATGCCCAGGGAGTTGCGCTGTACCGCTCTCGGCGGACTGTCCATTACCCGGACATCGCTGGCCATCGAAGAAAGACTGGCCGCCCGGAAAGCGGCCGCGTGCGGTGCCTCGTCTTGCGGTTGCGCGCGATGAACCTGAAATAGGCCGCCTGCGAGCA
Source organism: uncultured bacterium (assembly GCA_963749495.1). Classification (GTDB taxonomy): domain Bacteria; phylum Verrucomicrobiota; class Verrucomicrobiia; order Limisphaerales; family UBA8199; genus CAVQND01. The sequence continues at coordinate 22,621 of CAVVMW010000013.1, read as the reverse complement.
AATGAAAACCCAGTTGCTAACCCATTTGGCCTGCTCCTGGGCCGAGGCCCGGTTCTTCCCGGACAAATGAGTCTGCCCGCCATCCAAAAGACGAAGCCTGACAAATGAGAACAAAACTGACACTGGCATTTATGAAACCTGAAATGATCAAAATAGGCGCTTTCGCCGCCGCTGCCTTGGCTTTTCTCACGTCATCCGTCCTGGGCCAGCCGCCCGCCGCTGGCCGGGCACCGAAGCAAACCGGGAGCAGCCCAGTCAAAGTGTTCATCCTCGCCGGTCAGTCGAATATGCAGGGACAGGGCCTCGTGACTATGAAGGACAAGGACGGCAAAGAGAAACCTGCCACGCTCATCTCCATGCTGAAAGATCCTGCGAAGGCTCTACTGCTTAAGCACTGGGTGGATGCGAACGGGGATTGGGCGGAGAGGCGAAACGATGTGTGGGTCTATGACGTTAGCGAGTTTGGGTGCCGACACGGAGTTTCACCGACCCAGGAGGGCTATCACGAGTTCAAGAATGGGGAGACCTATTTCCTCATCGGCGATGCGCTGGGCAAAGCAATGAAGGAATTGCTGGCGAAATGAGGGACGGCCGAGGCACAATTCAGGAGAACGGAACACGTGAACCTGCGCATGGTAATAGTACCTGGGCTGCATCCCACCACAAAAACTCGTCTTCTTCCGCCGATACAAAGACGATCCCGTGACGGTCAACTGGCTGAGCGCCATTTGCATCATCAACGTGGACGGCACGGGATTTCACCAATTGACCGATGCCACCGTCGCGAACTTCAACCCAACCTGGACCCGGGACGGGCTCAACACCCCAATCTGGAACCGGAAGAACCCCAAAACAGGCGGCTTCTTCGTGATGCGGAGCCAGGTGCGCAACCAACCTGGCCAGGAGGTCGCCATCAGCGATGACAGCCACCACACCTGGGCCTGCTCGAGCCTCACGAACGGCAGGATTCTGGTGTCGTCCGCACACCCGACCCAAGGCTGGGGCTATTACCTGATGACACGTCATGTCGGCGGAAAGCCCCTCTATGAACGCATTGACTGCGAATTGGCGAAGAAGGGCCTGCTGGACCGCATCAGCGTGTCCCCCAGCGAGACGAAGGTCTGCTTCGAGTTCCAGACGGGATTCGAGTACAAAGACCCGGGGCGAACGCTCTACATCGCGGACTTCGACCCGAAGAAGCGCACGATCACAAACGTGAAGGCGATTGCCAACAAGGAAGGGAAGCCAATCTGGTATGCCTACCCGCGCTGGATGGAAGGCGAGGCCGCGGTGGTGTACCATTCCTACGAGACCGGAAAAGGCCAACTCTACGTCTACAGAGGAGGGCCGGGCGTTGCTGGCGGAGTTCTCCGCCAAGCTGTATGACACCGATGCCATCAAGAAGTTGAGGATTGAGTAATATGAAGACCAGGACGAAAAGCTGCCGTTCGAGAATCACAAGGCGCAAGTTCATTGCCGCCGCAGCGACCGTGACGGCGTTTACGATAGTGCCGCGCCACGTGCTGGGCGGTCCCGGCAAAACACCACCGAGCGAAACCCTCAACGTGGCCGGCATCGGTGTCGGAGGTCAGGGTTACTTTGACCTTATGGATGTCAGCCGCGCGGGCGGCAACATTGTCGCGCTGTGCGATGTGGACGGGTTTATGGCTACGATCCGGCCACGGGCGCGGAGCGATGGTATGTGAGCGGGTTTGCCCGCGAACCCATCGCCGTGCCCGTCGCGGGCGACGGACTACTCTTCGTCTCGGTATCCATGCAGGGCGGCCGCGGAGACGCAGAGTTGGACCCGGAACCTTTCTGGACGGCCATGCTTCAGTTTGACCGCGACGGCGACCGACGAATCGGACGCGACGAGGTCACCGAATACTTCACGTTGCCATACTGGCTTTTCGTTAAATGAAGTTCACCGGACAAGGGCCGCCAACGCCGGAAACCACCACAAAGCGCTTGCCCTCCGAGCGGACATGGCCAGACAATCACCGCCAATGAACTCGATCGAGAAGCAATTGCCTGTGAAACGCGGAGCGTCAAGGAGCAATTTCAATATGATGGTGAAAAGAAAGTTCTTCACATTGGTCGCTTCGTGCCTGGCCCTCGGGCTGGTCTTGCCCCTTTCACCCCTGATGGGCGCCTGGGATAAGCTTCAGGAAGGGGAGATGGCCGGATACCTGCTCGTCCCGAACGAAAAAGTGCAAGAGACGTATAACGCCGGCTTCTCCATGTACGTAGCCGCCTGGCCTTTATTGCGGGAATATCCCGGGCACCGTTTTCAAACAGGCCTGTTCGGCACGTGGATGTTCGCCCAGTATGACGGGCGCGCCCCCACCAATATGTATTCCGATATCGAGGGCGGTCTGGGCTGGTGGACTGACACGCGGTTTGCCACCGAAACGCCGAAGTTCATCATGGGTGGGGTCGCTCCGAATTTCAGTGAATGGGCCAACGGACCCGGGGCCGGCCAAGGAAGGAACTGGGATGACCCGAAAGGCCAGTACGGTGTGGCACAACTGAGTCCCTGGTTGCTGTGGCCCGCCGATGGGCTGAATCTGAAACAAGGCACCTGCGGTGAACTGGTCGGCTACGGGTACCTGCCGCTTCCGCTCACCGCGGCCAAATCCACCACCTCTGGGAAAAACGTGCCTACAGGAGACAACTGTTGGACCTTGTTTCTGAACACGCGAAATTTCAAAGGCCCGGTTGCCTTCTTCACCCCCTACTTCTGGTCCCACGCGGCGCTTGCCGACCCTCGCCTGGCTGGAATGCTTCTGGACACGCGTCCCTCCCAACCCAACAGGGCTTTACAGATGGAAACCCAGTACGTCCCCAGTATCCAGTCCATCGACGGGAAAGGGGAGACCTACGCCCGAATCGCCCCCACCTCGTTCCCCCGAGGGCTGGGAGGCGACTCGGTGTTAGTGCACCGCGTCACCTCCTACAGCAAGAAGGCGCTCTGGGATGCCGTGAAGACCTGGTTTGAAGGCGGTGGCCCGGCCAGCGGCGCCATTGATTCCCGAGAGGCCAGTCTGCACACCTTTCCCGGACGCGGGGGGGCAACCTGGAGGATTTATACGCCCTCTACCCCCAATGAAAAAAAGGTGCCTCTGGCCTGGAAGTCTTTTGCGACTCCCATCGCACTTGATTCAAGTACCTTCGGCTACCGGTGGAACTACCAACTGGTTGCGGCAAACGATTCCAAGGATGGCTCGCTGGTGAGGCTCCCCGAATACTATCACCTGGTGACTAATGATAATAAGAAAGCGGAGTGGGCTGCGATACGACCTGAAGACGTTCCGGCTGAAACAGGCCTGGTCCAGGCTCGCTTTGATCGGCCCCGCGAGGATCGCCCCGAACCCTACGTCACTCCCGAAGATGCCAAGAGTTGCTGGAAGAAGCCCGGGCCCGTGGCAGGACCTTTCCAGGCGCACCTGGGGGACCGTAGCGTGGTAACGTACTACTGGTATCGATTCGCCGACCAACCGGCATTACTCAACGCCGATTTAACGGATAAAGAGCGGGAGAGCCTGCAGGCGCGGGTGGAAAAACTCCACCGGAACTGGAAAAAGGACCGGGACTACCTTCCGCCACCGACGGTTGGAAGATTGGCGGATATTGACCCGGCCTTGATCGTAAGCCCGCCGCGAGGCTTGGAGGCAGGGTATGTCCCCATCGCCACACGACAAGCAGCGGCAGAATAGGTTGGCTTCCGCCCAAGGTCGTTGAACCGCGGAGCGTCAATCGCGACATGAAGTTGCATTCGAGATTGCCTGGCTTGACCTAATTTGCCTTCCTGGCGGACCTGTCGGGGCGGCGAAGTTTGGGCATTTCCGGGGTGCGGGCAATAGCCCTCAACTCCGGCTTCTGCACACCGAACTGGTCCATCGGGAAGTTCACAAACCCCAGTTTCAGTGCCGGTGACCCTTCCCGCACGCGGAAATCGCCGTTGGCTGGATCAACGAACATGGCGTCGGCGGCGATCGAATGGGCGTCACGCTTGGATTGTTCGGCGAGTTTCTTGGCCGGTTCCGGCACCGTCACCCCCTCGACGTGGACGAAGTTATTGTCCATCTCCTTTCCCCACGCGTCGGCCGGCATGCCGCCCGCGGGCAGGTAGTGATCGGTGAACATGATATTGCGGCGGACAATGTCCTGGCTGTGCTTGTACCAGACATGGGGGTGAAAGCCGTTGTTGACCATGATGTTGTTCTCGACGACGCGGTAGAAGCCCTCGCGGTTCTTGAGGCCGCCATTGAGGCAGAGGTTGTTGCGGATTTCGTAATTCGAGGAGCCGTCATCGAGGTCGATGTCCCAGCCATGATCGCAGCGCCAGCGGTTGTTGCGCAGGATGGTCGTTTCAACCGCGTCCAGAAGCACGACATCTTTGTTGGCTTCCCAGGCCTGGTCGTGGTTCAGATCCAGGCCCGCCAACCCCCAGAAGCGGTCACGGCCCCAGGAGTTGAACGAGCCGTGGTCGCCGGTCTCGTTGACCGTGTCGAAAACGTCGCAGAACTCGATCACATGACCGCCCCAGCAACCATCACCGATATTGACGCCGGCGCGTGGCACGTCATAAAGGGAGCAGTGACGGACGGTAATGCCTCGCGACAACTCAATCTGCACCGGGGCGGTCTGCTTTTCAACACGGCCCGAGAGGTAGATCAGGCAATCGTCCACCAGACAGTCCGCCGGGTAGTTGGCAGTCCTGGGGCCGGGTGTGCGGTCGAGTTTCTGGAGCGATTGGGAATGGTCGTTCCAATCACGCGGAACCCGGGCGGAGTCGCGATCGCCGACGAACGCCACGCCGTTAGCGCCAGCCTTTGCGATGTGACAGCCCCGGACCGTGACCCTGCGATTGTAGTTGTTCACGAACACGGCGTTGCCGCCCACTTGGTCGATAAAGCAATCCTCCAACGAACAATCCTCGGTGCCGGTGTAGAAGAGGGCGCCGCCACGGTACGTGGTCCAGTCACTGCGCACCAGCGGTTCCTTGTTCTCCATGAAGGTGCGCGCGGCGTGGCAGAAGGTGAGCCCTTTGAGGCTGACGAACCGCACTGGGGCCTGCTCCGTGCCGCGGAACTCGACCAAGTGCCGCAGGCGGACCGCTTCGATAAGCGCCGTGGTTAGGTCAGTGCCCGGCGGCGGATAGAAGTAGAGGAGGCTATTCTTCGCATCCAGGAACCACTCGCCCGGAGCATCCAGTTCCTCGAAAATGTTCTCCACGAAACGGATGTCGTGCATGCCCATCGGGCGGTTGTTCTGCCAGCCGCCTTCGTAAGTGACCTTATTGTCCGCATCTTTGCCGGTGATGACATAATGCATGCCGCCCCACTCGGCGGCATGCAGGGCATGGATGAATCCGCCGGCAGGGTTTTGCCATCGCGCCGCCCGCTGTGGACTGAATGCATCTTTCGCCCAGCCGTTGAAGTGGCGCTCCCTGGGATCAAAGTTCGGATACCGTGCCAGGGGTTGGCGTTCGCCGTTGACGAAAAGCTGGTCCGTGGCAAAGCCCGCGGGCACCTTCGCCTGCATGATGCCATCCTTGTAGATCTCCCATTTAAGGCGTTCCAGCCGGACACCACCGCTGATCACCGCCTGCTCCTTCCCGTACGCCTGGTACATGACCGGCGCGGCCTTCGTGCCGGAATCCTCGGCGGTGAAGATCAAGGTTTCCGGCAGGTAATAAGTTCCCTCCCGGATGAAGATCGTCACCGCTTCGCGCCCTACCGCGTTTCGCGCGGCCTGCTGCGCCTTTGACAACGTGGCAAAAGGCCTGGCCAGCGTGCCTGGATTTGCGTCGTTCCCATTCGTGGCAACGTAGTAGTCACCGGCCTGCGCCGCAGAAATGTGGGTCAAGGCCGCCAGCGCGGCCAACAGGCCATTCGTTACCCTGCTCTTGATTCTCATGTTTGAACAAGACTATCCACATGATCCTCCGCGACCAAGACGAAGTTCCGCAATGAACTGGTTGTGCGGAACGAGCAGGCTTTTGCGTGTCTCAGGCCGGAGTCAGTCCCGCCAAGCAGGGTCGGTCAGTCCCGGCCGCGACAATTCCTGGGCGATGCCCACCAAGACGAAGTATTGGATCGTGTCATCGGCGGCCCCACGTGCGGCGCCCACGGCGGCGGTCCCCCCAAGGCTGCGGGCCAACCGCCGGCCGACATCCGGGGCGAACAGGCTCAGGGCCGCTGCCCGTTGGCTTGCGGCAACCACGGTGGACAACGCCTCCGCCCCCAAACCCATCTCGGCTTCCAGGCGGGCGACATCGGCGATCACCAACTGCACATTGGCCGATTGAGGCGCCGGTCCCTGAGGCAACCGCCGTAAGGTCTCGTGCAGCGTGGCGACTCCTTCGTTTGTCTGCCCCGCGGCAATCTGGCGGCGGGCCAGTTCGAGCCCGAGCCGTGCCTGCCAAGTCTCATCGCGCCATCGGCTCGCATTGGGTTCCGGCTGGGGAAAACGCGCCAGCAAGTCGCGAGCGATCTCGAAGCGAGTCGCGGTGATCGCCGCAGAGATGGCCGCCCCATAGACTTGCTGGGCCAAGGAAGACGGCAGCCGGTCGGCGATCCGCGCCGCTGCCGTCACCTGCCCGCCCATCGCGAGGATAAGCCCGATTTGTTGCGCGCGGCCCTGGGCATCCGGCGTCGAGACATCCACCGTGTCCGATGACGGAACTTCGCCAGCCTCCATGTTTTGACGGATGCGCAACGCCTCGCACAGACTGCGGAGCGGAAGTTCGGTTTCTTTGATGTTCAGCCTGGCAGCCAGTTGCTCCGCTTCCGCCAGGCGCTTCGTGTCCACGGCTTGGTAATCCAGAGGTTGCCCTGGCGCCACCACTGCGCCCATAATGACAGCGATGTGGAGCAGCTTTGAGGCCTGTTCAAGCATGGCCGCCTGCTCCTGGCCTTCGCCCCGGGCTCGCAAGGCGCCGAGAGTCTGTTCCTCCAGGTCGCTGGCGGCGCTCGATTGGCCGGCCTAACTCAATGCCCCGGCGACCATGCCTGCCTGCGTCGCCAGGTACGGTGCCCCAGCCAGATAAGCTGCGTCTGCTCGCACCGCAGCCAGGACCGTCTGCGCCGCTCCGCGCAAGTCCCCGGCGGCAACCTGCGCGCGCGCCACCAATTGCCGAGCTTCCACACGCCGTTCAAGGTCCTGGATGAGCGCCGCCGTGGCCAGTGACTTTTCGACCTGCCCGAGTTGCGCCTGTGTCTCGGCGACGTTGCGGAGCTGAACCCAGGGATTGTTGCCTGCCGCCTGGTCCAGATGGTCTCGCATGAGCTTTACCGCCCGGTCCAAGGTCGCCAGCGCGTCGTTGGTCTGCCGCAACTCGATCTGGACGTTCGCATAGCCGCACAGCATTCCGGCGGGCATGAACACGAAGTTCGTGTCCGCGAGCTGCATCGCTCTGGCCAGATACGCCTGGGCCCGCGCCCTGTCGCCCGCCTTCAACCTGGCCGCAGCTCCTGACGACATCGTCTGGCTGCGCAAGTCGACCAACCCAGCCTCCACCTGCCCGGCGGGCTCGGCCTCGACCAGGCGAAGCGCCTCCGCATCCTGGCCCGCCCCGAATAACCCGCGCGCCAGTGTCATCCGGCTCACGTGCGCCTGGAATGCATCCGGCTCCTTTGCTGTGAGGTCCAGCGCCCGATCCAGCCGTCCGTTGATGGCCCATAGCCTCGCCACCGAATGACGAAGCGCGGGGCCGTTTAGGTCGGCCGGCACCACGCTCCCCCGAGACGGAGAACGAAAGGGCCTGGCCAATGCCGGCGGATTCAACGGAGCCGGTTGGGCGGGACGATTGGTGACGACCCGAGCGGTCAACTCCTCGAGGAGGTTCGTCACGTTGATCGCCGCCGCGGGCGGCCGGGAGGATTCTTGAGCATGCAGGGCCAGGCCGGCCAGAAGCGCCCCTCCGGCGACCACGGCCCGCCGGTTCCATCCAATGCACAGTCGGGTTGGTTTCACGGGCCAAAAGTCAGCCAGAACCAACAGGGCTGCAAATTGATAATTCTATGAGCCCCGTCAGGAGATTCAATAGCCGGACTCAATCTCCGCGGGGGTGGGATGGAGTCGAGTCGTAGGTCTTGCGGCCCTCTCGGATGGCCTTCAGGTTGAAGCGCTCGATCTGACCCGCAACTCGTACTTCCGTTCGCGCGGCTGGTCCGTCTCGCGGGCGACAAAGGCGTCGGCGACCAGGAATGAGTTGTGTAAATCGGCAAATCCCTCATTATCGCGATATTAAACCGATTGAGTTCAACGACAAAAAGGCTCGGCATCCATGAATGAAAATGTGATCCTGAATCGGCGTCAGTTTCTGCGCACCGGCGGCCAGATGGCCACGACGCTGGCGGCCGCCTCCGCATTGGCGCCCGCGGTTCTCTCTGCGGCATCCCCCGCCAAAACGATTGGCGTCGGTTGCATCGGTCTGGGGACCCGTGGTGGCGACCTCATCGATGCGGTCGTGCATGCCCCCAACGTCAAGGTGGTGGCCGTCTGCGATGTCTATGGGCCACATCGGCAGAAAGGCATCCAGCGCAGCCTCAATCCGCAAGTGAAGGCCTACGTGGATTACCGGGAACTGCTGGCCGACCCGGATGTTGATGCCGTGGTCATCGCCACTCCGGACCACTGGCACTGCCAGATGGTGCTCGACGCCGTGAAAGCGGGCAAAGACATCTACTGTGAGAAGGGATTCTCCCGGACCCTGGCCGAGGCCAAGCTGATGCGCGACGCCCTCAAGAAGAGCCGGGTGGTGTTCCAGTTAGGCCACCACGCGCGCCAGGCCACCTGCGCCTTGCAGGCCAGGGAACTCATCGCCCAGGACATCCTCGGTCCCGTCACCTTGGTGCGCACGGGCCGGTTTAAAGCGTCCGACCCGGCGCCTCCCAATTGGCGCTGGTACGGCTATTACGAGCAATGGGACCGGCCCGACCCGGCACAGGTCGTCAAGGAGGTGAATTGGGACCTTTGGCTGGGGCCGGCCCCCAGGATTCCGTGGAACGAGCGCCACTTCTGGCACTGGCGCTGCTATTGGGCCTACGGCACCGGCTATGCCGGCGACCTGCTGTCGCACGAAATGGATTTCGTGCAGTATCTCCTCGGTCACGGCATCCCGGACAACTGCTCTTGCGGCGGTTTGCTCTCGCAACTCCGGGACGATCGCGAAGTCCCGGACACCTGGGCCGCCACCTACCAGTTCGAGAAACTGGGCCGGACGGTCATCTTCACCGGGAGCATGAACACCAGCGTGGCACAGCCCGTGGAAATCTGCGGCCGGGACGGCACGCTGCGATTCGACGACATCGCGCACAACGTGACCACCTTCGACATTCTGCCTGAGCGTCACAACCAACGCGCGAACCTGCCCAAGGGCTACGAACGAGGCAAAACACCCGGCCAGCCCAATCACATGGTGGACTGGGTGAACTGCATCCAAAGGCGCGGCACCCCGAAATGCTCGACCGACGAGGCCTTCATCGAAAGTGCCACCGCCATCATGTCCCTGGTTTCGCACCGGGAACAGCGCCTGGTGCGCTGGGATGCCGCCCGGGAAGAAATCGTGTGAAACGGCAGCCCGGTCCGCTTCCGCAACGTGTGGATTCGCCCGCTGTGAGCCGCAATCCTGCCGTGCGATTCTCGCTTCGGTTCACGCTCGCTGCCCTGCTCTTGGCCCCGTTGGCCCGTCACGGCGCCGCCGAGGACAAACTGCCGGAGGGTTCCGCTCCTTATCCGGGTTGGCAGCACTCGGGGTCCATTTGGATCTTGACCACGCCGGAGGGTGCGAACCTGCCAACGGCGTCCTCGGAGACTGGGTTTCCGTTGCTGGTGCGGCTGCACAAGGACTTCTTCGATTTCAGCCAGGCGAAAGCCAACGGGGAGGATGTTCGCTTCTCCACCACCGAAGGCACTCCGCTGGCCTATCAGATCGAAGAGTGGGATGCGACCAAGGGCACGGCCGGCATCTGGGTGCACTTGCCGACCATCCAAGGAAATGCGCGGCAGGAGGTTCGGCTGCATTGGGGCAAGGCCGACGCGGCCAGTGAATCCAGCGGACCGGCTGTATTCAACGAGTCCAACGGGTATCTCAGCGTCTGGCACATGAGCAACCCCGTGAAAGATGAGGCCGGCACGGTCGAGTCTAGAGATGTGGGAACGACGGCCACCGCCGGGATCGTCGGCCAGGCGCGGCACTTTGCCAGCCACCAGGGCATATTTTGCGGGGACAAGATTACAATTTATCCTTCCGGAGCGGGTTCGCACACCTCGGAGGCCTGGTTCCGGGCGCAGACGCCCAACGCCCAAGTCCTGGCCTGGGGTAATGAGCAGGCGCAGGGCAAAGTGGTGATGCAGTTTCGCAGCCCGCCCCATATCAATATGGACTGCTACTTTTCCGGCGCCAACGTCAGGGGCAACAGCAGGCTGCCTATGTCCCAGTGGATACAGGTGGTGCACACCTATCAGAAAGGAGATTCCCGGATTTACGTGAACGGCCTCCTCGACGGTGTCTCAACGAATCCCGCCGCGCCTCTGGTTATCAAGAGCCCGGCGCGGATGTGGATCGGCGGGTGGTATGACAACTACGATTTTGTCGGCGACATTGACGAGGTGCGGATCTCCAAAGTGGCCCGCTCTGCCGATTGGGTAAAGCTGCAATATGAGAACCAGAAGCCGCTGCAAACGCTGGCAGGACCAGTGGTGCAGGCCGGGAGTGAGTTTTCGGCTTCGCCCGGGCAAGTTACGGTGTTGGAGGGGAAAAGCGCGGCGTTTTCTGCCCAGGCCGGCGGCGCGCAAAAGGTTTACTGGATTCTCAAAAGCGATGGCCGGGAGACGATCCTCGCCGTTGACCGCTTCCAATTCACGTTCGACGCAGGCCGGGTGACCGGGGACAAGTCGGCCACATTGCAGTTCAAGGCGATCTACCCGGATGGGGTGAAGACGCGGGAGATTCCAATCACAATCCGTGAGGACATTCCGGAGCCTGTCTTCACGTTGAACGCGCCAGCCACTTGGGACGGCCGTGCGACGATCGAGGTCGTGGCGCAGATGGCCAACTCGAGCGAGATGCAGGCGCAGGGCGCGGGAAATCTGAGCTATTCCTGGAGTGTTTCGGACATCGCGGTGATCAAGGAGGTCCTGCCGGGGAAACTCATTCTCAAGCGAGCGCAAAACAGCGGCAAGATGACCGTGACCGCGGCGGTGCATAACGGCGGCCAGCCGACGACGCAGGGAATCACGATTGTGGTCACCGAACCCGAGCGCGACGCGTGGGTGGCCCGGCTTCCGGCGAAAGATGAGAAGGCGCAGGACAATCAATTCTATGCCCGCGACGACAAGAACGAGGGCACGCTCTTCTACAACGGAACGCTGAATGAAGCGGCGAATTCGGTCTTTCTCAAGGTCTATGCGGACGGGCGCCTTTGCGCGAACGAAAGCCGCAAGCTGGCAACGGACAAAGCCTACGCCTTCTCCGTGAAGCTCCAGCCGGGGCTCATCCACTATACCGTGGAATTCGGTTTCGAGAACGGCGGACATGAGACCTTGCTGCACACCGTGACCAACGTGGTCTGCGGCGATGCGTATTTGATCAACGGGCAATCCAACGCCGTGGCGACGGATTGGGGCGAGGGCGAGCCGGCCTTCCGCAGCGAATGGGTTCGCAGTTACGGCAGCATGTCGGGCAACCCGGAAGGCGTTGGGGTGTGGGGCGGCGCCATGCACCGCAGCCGCGATGGCGAGAAGCTGCAGATTGGTTATTGGGGCATGGAACTGGCCCGTCGGTTGGTGGAAGACCAGCAGATGCCCATCTGCATCCTCAATGGCGCCGTCGGCGGAACCCGCATCGATCAGCATCAGCGCAATCCCGGCAACCCCCAGGACCTCACGACCATATACGGACGACTCCTTTGGCGGGTGAGCGAGGCGAAGCTCACCCACGGCATCCGCGCCGTCCTCTGGCACCAGGGCGAGAATGACCAGGCCGCCGATGGTCCCACCGGCGGCTATGGCTGGGAGACCTACCGGCAATACTTCATTGATTTGGCGGCCGCGTGGAAACAGGACTTTCCAAACCTCCAGCACTACTACCTTTTCCAGATTTGGCCCAAGGCCTGCGCTATGGGGGTGAAGGGATCAGACAACATGCTCCGAGAGGTCCAAAGAAGTTTGCCGTCCTATTTTTCCCGCCTGAGCGTCATGTCCACGCTCGGCATCGAGCCTCCCGGCGACTGCCACTATCCCGCCGCCGGCTACGCCGAGATCGCCCGTCTCATCTGCCCGCTCGTCGAGCGGGACAACTACGGGAAGGTCTTCACCTCCTCCATCACGCCGCCCGATCTCGAGCGCACCTACTATGCGAGCGACAAGAAGGATGAGATCGTGATGGAGTTCAACCAACCCGTGAACTGGGACAACACGCTCGCCGGCCAGTTCTACCTCGATGGCGAGAAGGGTAAAGTCGCTTCGGGCGCGGTGTCCGGGCCAGTGGTTACGCTCAAACTTACTGCGCCTTCAACGGCGCAAAAGCTGACCTACCTGGACAGCGCGTCGTGGAGCCAAACCCATCTGCTCCGCGGAGAAAACGGCATCGCGGCGCTTACTTTCTGCGAGGTGCCGATTCTGCCTCCGAAACTCGCTCGGTGATGGTTTTGGCGAGCAACCCCTTTCGCAGACAACTATGAAACAAATCATTGCAGTGGCAGGATTGGGAATCGCCATTTTGGCCCAGGGCGCCTCTCTGGCGCCTGTGGCCGACACCGCCGCCCTGATGCCCAGGCATGGCACGGTCAGTATTTATCCGGCCAAACGGTGGGAGGATTCGCTGGCCGCGGGCAACGGGATCATGGGAGCGCTTTTGGCCGGTGATCCGGAACACGAGACGCTCATCGTCAATCACTGCAAATTGTGGCTGCCGCTCGGCTCGCGAGAGGTGCTGCCGGACACGGGCAAATGCCTGCCGGAGATGCGCCGGATCATTGCCGAGAAAGGCTATGCCGAGGCCCAGAAGTTCTTCGAGGCGAAGGCCAGGGAACAAGGCTGGGGCGGCAAGATCATCTGGACCGACCCATTCCATCCGGGGCTTTTCGTCAAGATCGACCAACCCGCCGGCGGCGACATCACCGATTACGCGAGGGTCGAAGATTTCTCCACCAGCGAGGTGCGGGTACAATGGCGCACCACCGAGGGCGCGTTTTCGCGCCGCATGTTCGTGTCGCGCGTGGACAACGTCATCGTCGTCAGGTTGGCGGCGCCAGCGGGCAAACTCACTTGCCGGCTTCGCGTGGAGAAACCCGCGAACAAACTCATCGAATCCACCCTCGTCCATCGCGAGGGCATGGTTACCTGCCACAGTGTCTATGTGAAGGGCAAGGGCGGCTACGACGGGGCGATGCGCGTCACGGCGCAGGGCGGAACGATGACCTCCGATGGCGAGTCCATCACCCTGACCGGCGCGAATTCCGCGTTGCTGGTCCTGCGCGTCGAGCCGTGGAAGACACCGCTAACGGGCAGCGAAGCCTGGGCGTATTCCCCGGACAATCCGGAGTTCGCCAAGGAGACGGCGACGACATCGCAACGGGCGGGCAAGGAATACCGATCTCAATGGATGAAGCGCCTGAAGGAGAGCCTGGCCGGCCTTCCGGCAGAGTACGATGCGCTCTTTCTGCCTCACGCGAAGGCCCATGGGGAGATCTTCAACCGGGTCACTGTGGATTTGGGAGGCACACCGGCTGAACGCGGGCTGGCTACCGAACCGCTGCTGGCGCTGGCGAAAAAGGAGAACCGCCTGCCGGCGGCGTTGCTGGAACGGATGTACGATGCGGGTCGTTACGAGTTTATTTGCGCGGCGGGACCCGACACGCCGCCGAATCTCTTCGGGATCTGGACTGGGACCTGGGCGCCGGCCTGGTCGGGCGATTACACGCTGGACACCAATATACAGCTCGACATCGAGTCGGCCTTCAGCGGGAACATGGCCGAATGCATGGGTGGCTATTTCAAGTTGCTGGAAGCATTCGTTCCTGATTTTCAAGCCAACGCAAAGACGCTCTACGGCTGCCGCGGCATCCTTTCCGGCAGCCGAGCCTCCAACCTCGGACTGCACCTGCACTGGGGCAGCGGCTGGCCGGGGCAGTTCTGGACACCGGGCGCTTCCTGGCTGGCCCACTGGTTTTACGATTATTACCAATATACCGGCGACCGGGATTTCCTGCGCGACCGCGCCGTGCCCTACATGAGACAATGCGCCCTGTTCTGGGAGGATTTCCTCAAAGGGACCGAAGATGCCAACGGCCAGTCCCGCTTCAGCCCTTCCTTTTCGGCGGAGAACGGCCTGGCTGACAATGCCACCCAGGACCTCTCGATTACCCGCGAACTGCTCACCAACCTGATCGCCGCCTGCGAGACGCTGGGGATCCAGCCGGAGGGCGTGGGGCGTTGGAAAGCGATGCTGGCCAAGTTGCCGCCGTACCTGATCAACGACGAAGGCCAACTCAAGGAATGGGCGATTCCGAACAAAGGCGAGAACAACAACCACCGGCACCTGATGCATCTTTACGGCGCTTTCGAGAGCCAGGAGTTCAGCGAGGAAGCCGATCCGAAGCTCTTCCAAGCGGCGCGAGTGGCTCTGAATAACCGGCTGCGGGAAGCCAAGGAGACGGCCACTCATGGCCGCATGCACATGGGCCTCGCGGCCGCCACGCTGGGGATGGGAAACGAGGCCTTTGGCCGGCTTCAACTGATGGCCACCGATCGTTCCATGTACGCGAGCATGATCACGGCCCACAACGACGGCCCCCAAATCCTCTGCGACGACGGCAACGGCTCGATTCCCGAGATTGTCAACCGCCTGGCCGTCCAATCCAAGCCCGGCCGGCTGATGATGTTGCCGGCCATTCCCGACGCGTTGCCCCGAGGCTCCATCCGCGGCACGCGCGCCCGGGGGCAGCTCCGCGTGGACGTGCTCCGTTGGGACATGAAAGCCGGGACGCTGACCGCCGTGCTGGCCTCGCAGATCGACCAGACCCTCGACGTGGTCCTGCCGCCGGGGATGGCGGTGGAGTTGTTGACGGCCAACGGCAAAAGCCTGCCGGTGATCGCCCAGGGGGTGCGCAAGCAAGGCTGCCGGCTTGCCTTGGCCAAAGGAGACGCAGTCACCCTCGAGGCGAGATTTCATCCCGACCACTGATTCATCGGCAAGGGCTGATGTCAGGCTAGCGCAGTCGAGCCTCAGTTTTCACTTCGTCACTTCACAAATGAAAACTTTTGCTTGAATATTCTCTGACTTCGGCGACTCTTGGCCGAGATTCGCTCGGCTGACGTTCATTTAATGAATGCAAATATGAAAACGCGGGCTGCCCATGCACGGAATACCTTGTGGCTGGCAACCGTAATTCTCTCGCTGCCGGGGTTGTCACCGTTGGCGCGAACGGGATGCAAAACCGACGGTTAGGAATGGGATCTGTTTCGGAGCCCAGCCGATTTTACGATGGCGTTCCCGTGTCGGAACCCTGATTTTTCAGGGTGTTTCCGTCCTCTTCTGCCAGCGTCCCATCAAGGATCTTCCTTCCCCTCAAACTGGCCGACGCACAAAAGGCTTCGATCTCCTGCCAGTCCGTCGAACCGATCAGCACCGAGACCAGCCCGATTATCATGGGGTTCCTTCGCAGCCAGCGGGCTTCAGAGGGCTTCAGCCGTCTTGTAAGGCTGTCGGCCTGGCGAGCGCGCTCACGCCGTTTGCGCTGCGCGTCCGCTCGGCGCAGACGCCGGCACTCGGGCCGGGGGCAGAAAGCCTGGTCCGCTTGGTTTCGGTAATCGGGGCTGAAGGGCTTTCCACAGGCCCGGCACTTTCGCTTTGATGCCATTCTCCGAGGAGTTTTGCGATTTTCCGGGGCTGCCGCAAGCGCGGATGGAGCGAGGGTCCAAGCCGAAGAAGAACCACGACTGAGAAGAAGGAAGAAGAGTTTTCAGCGAATTGCTCGAAGAAAATCCAGGGGAAGAAGATCCCGTTCTCAACCGCCAGGATTGCATCCATTCCGTTTCACCACTGACAGGGGTCTTCCGGTTGGGCCCAAATGACCACCGGCAACGCGATGACGGACTTCGGCAAGACGTTCAACCTCTCGGCTAAAGGCTGGTCCGCACAGCAGATCGGCTGCAGCCGGGGGGCCAACGTTCTTTGGCCGGGAGACGATGTGAGCTTCACCTTCTTCGTCAAGCCGGGTCAACCTTTCAAGGGGGCCATCAAGGCAAACGTCATCCGCTACGGCACCAAGGGCAAGCCTGGCGATTGGTGGAAGCCCATCGTGTTCAAGATCGCCGAGGGCAGTTCCAGCTCGGTCGAGGTGGATCTGCCGGCTGAGGGAGGGAGCTTCGAAGTCAGTCCAAGAATCGGGGATGCATTCGGCGGCTACGCGGTGATTCTCGACCTGGGGGAGCACGGGCGCGCTTTTGGCTGCACCTGCGTGCGCGTGCCGGCGCCGGAGCCGGGCCGGGAGCGGCTCCCGACCTATGCAATGGACCTGGGCTGGCCGCATGAGATGTCGCCGCAGGTCTTCAATGTCTTCAAGCGCCTGGGCGTCAAAGGCGCCCGGACCGAAGGCGGCTACAACACGATTGCCGATGCGCACGTTGACTGGGCGATGGAAAACGACGTGACGCTGATGCTCACCGTCGGCTGCGGCAACACACCCGGTGAGCAGCAGCCTCTTGGGCGGGGGCGTCCGTGGCTGAAACCGGACAACACGTGCATCGAAGGGGTGAAGGAAGACCTCGCCTGGCTGCCCGCGTTCGATCCGGAGTTCAAGCGCTATCTCAAGGACGTGATCTCGAAGTATGGCTGGCCCAAAGGGCCGGTCAATGCGGTTGAACTATGGAACGAACCCTGGGAAGGCGTGTCCATCAGCGGTTGGGGCGCGGACATCGCGCGCTTTCGCGAGCTCTACAAGGTGATGGCCGAAGCCGTGCTCGAAGCGCGCAAGGAGGCGGGCGTAAGAGTCCTCATCGGCGGGGCGTGCTCCTCTGCCAATACGCGGGACAAGCTCTTTTGCGACGGCACAGACACCTTCCTGCCTTGGCTGGATTTCGTGAGCATCCATTACCAACCGCTCTCGGCCGACCCGGTGCTCGAGCCTAAATGGATGAACCGCGAGGGTGAGTATGGGCGGGTGCGCGTTTGGGACACGGAAAGCTGGGTGGCCAACTCGGACGACCGGGTGGCCGCGGTAATCGCTTCCATGCGCGCCATGGGCCAGGATCGGACCGCAGGCATTTATGCCGGAAACGTTTTTACTTCCCAAAAGCACCGGGTCGGCGGCAAAGAGTACGCCGTGGCCCAAGCATGGTCTCCCGGCGCCGCGGTGGCTGCCTGCCAGCATTTCATCGGCCAGCGCGAGTTCAAGGAGATCCTGTTCAAGAATGGCCTGCCGTGGGTGTTTGTGTTCGACGGGTTGCGAAAGAAAACCGGCGGCGAGCCACGGGCCCGGCCAATCCCGACGACGGCACCGTGGTCATCACCGGCGACCTGAGCGCCAGTTATGACAAGAACCGGACCCTGTTCCGCTCGGTGGGCCTGGCCAAGGACGCGCGCCTGGAACTACCGGCTGACGGGGGCAAGTTCATACTCTATGATTTAGTAAAACCCGGACTTCGTGGCCATGTGCGCAGATTATTCGATTCTGCTGGCCAGGTCAATGCAGCAGATGAGCGGCGGACTTCGAGAAACTTGAGGATACCGGCCTGTTCAGGGATTTTGCCCTTTCTCAACGCCAGGAGGCCCCAGAAAGAGGCGTGAGGCCAGAGCGCCATGGTGAGGTGGTCCAGCCCGCTCAAATGCACAGGACAGGCCAGCGCGGAGCAAGTGCAGGCCACCCGACCCCTTGGCTGATGGGTGAACCGGAGGGCTCACGCCTGGATGGGGGTGGCGGTGAGCGGCTGGTCATGGGGGAGATTATGTGCATGTTTGAAGTTGACGCCTGTCCTGTGCCGGGTAGAATGCGCCAGACAGCTAAGAAAACGTGATTAGCAATACTATTTATGGAAATCTCTGACTCCGACATCCTGAAGATAGCGGCCACAGAGGACGACTTTGGACATGAAATGCGAGTCGGAGCTGCGATAAGAGCGATTCCAGGTTTTGTCGTTCAACATGGCGGCACCTACACTGACCCTGTAACAGGAAAGCCGAGACAGTTTGATTACAGATGCTGGCTAACAAAGGGGGCTACGATATTGGGGCTCGCGGTCGAGTGTAAGAATCTCAACCCATCCTACCCCCTGGTCATCTGTGGAACCTTCCGGGAGGACGTAGAGGCGTTCCACGACCTAATTGTGTCAGTCGGTGGTGGCGCTACAGTTCAGCGAGGCGCCGACACGGTGGTTGGGCCGCGCTCGATGACTTACGCAGCCGGGAGCAAGCAGAGCTTCTATAGGCCAGGGGACTTTGTAGGCAAGAGTCTATTGCGGCTCAAACCTGAAAACTCTAGGTCGCCTGCGGCTGTGGCAGGACCTGACTCTGACATCTATGAGAACTGCGCGCAAGCGCTTTCTTCAGTGCTAGAGTTGGTTGCTCTAGCGTTCAGACCAGTCGCCGAAACTATCTTCTCGGCGGTTCTGCCTGTCGTAGTAGTCTCAGATAAATCACTATGGAAGCTAGTTTATGGACACGACGACAAAACGCCACCTAAGGCTGAACGAGTGGACCAGTGCGAGTTTTACCTAGGGCGCCGAATCCGGAAGAAGCCGGACACTTTCTTCGTCTCCCACATTCACTTTTTCACGATCAGTGCCTTTCGTTCATTTCTATCCAACATGGCCGGTTACGATGGAGCTTGGGAAAGACTGTTCGAGCCTGGTCTGTTGCGATTTGGACCGGGCTGAGGTCCATCTACGCAACCGTTCATACCTAAAGTAAAGAGCCAAAAGCTCTAATTCCAGCAGCCTCTACACCGCCCCCATAGCCCTCAATAAAGAGCCACAGGAGCCCATGTAGAAGCCAGGGGATTCATTACCGATAGCGGCGCATCGTCCAAGCCCGAACTGATAGCTAAACGACCTGCTTTCTGGGCCTCCCCACTCTCTGCACCTGCCGCTCTATAGTTTTCCCAATCGAAGCCAATCAGGAGAACTATAGAGCAGACGCAGGTGGGAAGGTGGGGACGTTGTTTATTGACCAGTAAATAGGACTTGACACACTAGATGGGACCGTGCTATGTTCATTCCGTCATGGCAAGAATCGATAATCGGTCGTTGGACCACAAGGTCTTGGAGCACATGCGGATGCTCGCCACGGACCGAGTCTTGGCTGGCGAGAGGCCCAGTGTCGTGGCGAAGTCGTTCGGAATCTATCGGACCTCCATCTATAAGTGGTTGCGCGCACGTAGGAAGCGCGGACGCGAAGCTTTGCGGAGCACGACGGCTAAAGGGCCATCGCCCAAGCTAACCGAAGGCCAAAAGCGGCAGGTTAGGCGTTGGATTGTTGGCAGAGACCCACGCCAATACGGATTTGACTTCGGGTTATGGACCCGAAGCATCATCGCCACGATGATCCAGGATAGGTTTAGAGTCTCGCTGACGCTTCCCTCGATAGGTCGTCTGCTGACTTCGCTGGACATAACGCCCCAGAAGCCACTGCGCCGAGCTTACGAGCGCAATGAAGCGGAGATCCGCCAGTGGAAGGAGGAGAAGTATCCGGAGTTGAGGAGACGGGCTAAACAGAGGGGTGCGGACATCTTCTTTCTCGATGAAGTGGGCGTGCGATCCGATAGCCCGCTGGGACGGAGTTACGGACTGAAAGGCAAAACACCGGTGGTGAAAACCTCCGGGCAGCGCCAGCAGATTAACGCGATCAGTGCGGTGAACGCCAAGGGAGCCTTTTGGTACAAGGTTTACGCCGGCACCCTGGGGGCAGTGCTGTTCATTGTGATGCTCAAAGACCTTATGAAAGGGCGCACGAAGCCGGTCATGTTGGTCGTAGATGGATTGCCCGCACACAAGGCTAAGTCGGTTGCCCAATATGTACAATCGACCAAAGGCCGCTTGGAACTTCATTTTCTACCGCCCTATGCCCCAGATTTGAATCCTGACGAATTCGCCTGGAGTCATTTAAAGCAGAACGGCACCAGTAAGAAGCCCTTGCGCAAGAATGAAGCCCTTCGACAGCGCATCGAACAGGACTTAGCTAAGATCAAGCAGGCTCGGAGGTTGGTCCGATCTTTTTTTATGGCTCCAAGTGTGTCTTATGCCATTTACTGATGAGTAGAGGTGCGGCCTTTGTTCTTTGCATTCCATCTTTTCACGAATGGCCTCCAAGTCATCTTTCCATCGAGGAAGGCGCCTTAACTCAATAAGAATGTCGGTGCCCATGAAGTCCAGGAGCTTCGCAGCAAGGTCTCTCTTGCTGTCCTGGATGGCCGAACGGCTGCATTTGAGAGCACGAGCAGCCTTTCGGAGATTGTTGCCTTCGATCATGAATTCAATCATGGCCCGTTCCCTTTTCGACAGCCCGGACCAGAACTCATTCCAATCGAGGCTCCTTGCAGCTTTGGTCGAAGGATCTTCTTCATCACGCGACAGCACATCGTTGAAGGTGAAGATCTCCTCGCCAGCCTCCTCACTTCCAGCGGCAACTTGTTCAAGGCTGATCAACTTGCTCCTGCCCATCAACTGCGTGCCTGAACCGTAAACGTCAGCCACAGAAGAACCAGTTGACCTTCTGCCTGACTTCAGGTGCTGGATGCAGTAAAACGTAATATTCCCAGCCGTTACTTTCTTCTTTGCTCGCTCCACATTCTTGAGCATCTTGGCGGCAGAGGCAGTGGCATCTTGGACCAGTTCCTCAGGGTCTTCAGCACCAACGCAATTTACGTTTAGAGGTATCGCTCCTTTAAGACGAGGCACTATTGGGGTTTGTAGTAGATAGCTGGAGGCAGGCGACATAAGCTTCCTGTGGTTGAGGTTTATACAATTAGAACGCCCATAACCTGAAAGGCTATGGGCGGGAGACGGACTCGTTGTTAGCTAATCTGTCTGCTGTGTATTATCCCACCGAAGGCTATCATTCTAGAAGAGGGGAGGCGTATGAAGTGAGGAATATCCCAACATTACACTTACTATATCCATCCAGACTCCGTTGCGATGTCTATACGCGTGAGAATGTCCCTACTGTATGGATACCCGATAATCACGATGAACATTGGATATGGGTTGCACTCGTCTATGGCAGTCTCCTTAGTGGCACAAAACGGCCCATAGAGACGCTGTGACCTCCTTGATGAATGATTGTCCTGACTCCTGATGGTTGATTATGGGCTATGTTGGGCTGATGCTCACGGCCATACACATTGACCATCCCGAACACCCAGGCTCGCAGTTCCATTCGTCTCTACGTTGCACTGTTCACCCACTTATTACACTACGGATCGGACTGGAAGCAGTTATATGCACTTCTACTTTTATTCACTGGCATCCCATAAGGGACAAAACCCCACCCTAATCCTGCGGTTTTCCGAAGGAATTCAACGGGCCACGGCGGAAGCACTTTAAGAATTTCAGGTCATTTTGGTAGGTGGTGTGGGTTGCGCGTGCCGGGGAAACTCGGCTGTCCCACAGCTTTAGACAAATCCAGGGAAAAATGCTTGTTCTGGCCGTGCCAGGTATCGGAAGCTGCCCCCGGCTGTCCCATAGCGTGCTAGGAGCTTGAGTAAGTCCCATTTGCGCCACAGACAAGTGCGTACGACGGCAAACAACCGGCTAAAGCTGTGGGCCCAGTCCGAGAGGAAAGCCAAGTAACGCAGCAATAAATAGACTAAGAGTGCCGTCCAAACCTGCCACCGTACCGCGTTGGCGCTGGTGCCCAGGAAATCCGCCAACTGCAGCGTCCCTTTGATCTGCTTGAAGAAGACTTCGATCTGCCAGCGGCAGCGGTACAACTCCACCACGCTCTCGGGACTCCAGGTCAACTGGTTGGTCAGGAAGGTCATCAGTCGCTCTTTGCCATCCACTTCAACCCAAGCGACGATCCGCCGCATGAGCGCGGGGTAGGCCTTTTGCGAGGTCGGATTCTTCAGCCCGACCAGTTTGTCGGAGACCACCTTGCCGCCCGCCTTCACCGGGTAGGCTTGGACCACCTCGTATTGCAGGTTCTCCTTGGCCCGCGTGACCCACACTACCCCGCGGAGCTCCAGATCGTAGAGATGCTCAAAGTCGATGTAAGCCTTGTCAAATATGACGATTTCGCCGTCCTTAATCCCGGCGCAGAGTTCCCGGGCTCGTTTCGCGTCGGCCTCCCGCGCGGTGTCGATAATCGCAAAGCGCGGCAGAAAACTTTGCAGGTCTAAGCGCAAATGGCACTTGGCTGCGGCCTTGCGCCGCCGGTGCTTGGCCCAGTCCATGCAGGAGGCGATCAATTCAATCGTCGTCGAGTCAACCAGGTGAATCGTCCGCTTGAATCGGCGGGCAAACCGCTTCGCCGACTTGCCAGAGACAAACTTGGGCGATAGGTCCCCCAAATAGGCATACACTGCCCAGAAGAGCTTCTCGGCCATCACCGCATCGCGCACTTTGTTCGCGTGCGACAGATTGTTGCGCGTCGGCGGCGTCGCACCCCGAAGCGCCG